>NZ_JAABNN010000009.1 GCF_009928415.1 Bacillus sp. USDA818B3_A | reverse complement strand
GCCTTGACAGTTTCGTTCATATCAGGAGGCTCCCCGGCACGCCCGCGGAAAGCGAGCGCCTGGAGCGGAAATCAACACTAACACAGCTAAAGTAATTTAAAATGGTCACAAAAGTGGCCGGGAATACATAAAAGAGAGGGATTTATATGCGTTTTGATGAAGCATATTCGGGCAATGTGTTTATTAAGAGCCACCCGAATTTTGAAGATAGCCAGGTTGTATTATACGGAATGCCAATGGACTGGACAGTGAGCTACCGCCCAGGTTCACGTTTCGGCCCAGCCCGTATTCGTGAGGTATCCATTGGTCTTGAGGAGTATAGTTTTTATCTTGACCGTGAGCTTGAAGAAGTAAAATATTTCGATGCAGGGGACATTCCGCTTCCATTTGGTAATGCCCAGCGCAGCCTTGATATGATTGAAGAATTCGTTGACCAGATTCTAGAGGCTGGTAAGTTCCCGCTTGGAATGGGCGGAGAGCATCTTGTTTCTTGGCCAGTCATGAAGGCGATGTATAAAAAATATCCGGGTTTGGCGATTATCCATTTTGATGCCCATACAGATCTTCGTGAGGAATACGAAGGCGAACCGTTGTCACACTCCACACCGATCCGTAAAATTGCCGAACATATCGGACCAAAAAATGTCTATTCCTTTGGAATCCGCTCAGGTATGAAGGAAGAGTTACAGTGGGCAAAAGAGAACGGCATGCATATTTCAAAATTTGAAGTGCTGGAACCACTAAAAGAAATCCTGCCAACACTTGCAGGGCGTCCGGTGTATGTCACCATCGACATCGATGTCCTTGATCCAGCACATGCACCTGGAACAGGAACAGTAGATGCAGGCGGTATCACTTCAAAAGAGCTATTAGCATCCATCCATGCCATTGCCCGTTCCGAAGTAAACGTGGTAGGCGGTGACCTAGTAGAAGTTGCACCAATCTATGACCCGTCAGAACAAACAGCAAACACAGCAAGCAAACTAATTCGTGAAATGATTCTCGGCTGGGTGAAATAGGGTGCCTGTCACCATTTGCAACATCATGAGATAATTATAGGTGCCTGTCACCATTTGTAACATCGAGAGATACTTAATGGTAGCTTTCCCCGTTGAGAGTGGTGCCTGTCCCGGTACGGGGCAGGCATCTTTTGATTTGTTGCCCGGCAATGTATATAATAGTTAAGTATGTGTAAATGCGATATTGTCTATTACTAGATATAGAATAATGATAAAGTGAATGTGAAAGTTCCTTAGAAAAAGGAAGTGTGATTCTAAGTTGTCTACTACTGAAACACCGATAAAGATTAATGTGAAAACAACGATTCACCAGCAAGAGAGTTCGGAGACGATTGAGTTGAATGTCTTCGGCCGCTATTTCGAAAAAGATGGGGCCTCTTTTCTTAAATATGAAGAGGTATTAGAAGAAGGTACAGTACGGACGATTGTGAAAGTGGCACCCGACGAGGCGCTAATCCTAAGAGGCGGTGCCGTAAAGATGCGTCTGCCGTTCAGGTTACATAAGAAGTTACGAGGAAGCTATGAAATGCCGTTTGGGGTATTTGAAACGATGACGATGACTAGAAGACTCGTGCATTCGGAAGGCCTCATAGACATTTTATATGATTTTAACATGCAGGGTTCACCTGCAGGCACCTACCATTTGGAGATAACCTTTCAGGAGGATGAACAATGAATATAGTAGAACAGGTACAAACAAAACTAAAAGAAGAAATCCGGGCAGCCGTACTTAAAGCTGGCTTGGCTGCGGAAGAACAAATTCCTGATGTCATTCTTGAAATTCCGAAAGAAAAGGCCCACGGGGATTATTCCACAAATATGGCCATGCAGCTTGCACGGATAGCAAAGAAGGCACCTAGAATGATTGCAGAGGCATTAGTGGCTAATTTTGACCGCACGAAGGCCTCGATTGAAAAAATTGAACTGGCTGGACCAGGATTTATTAATTTTTATATGAATAATTCTTATTTAACCGATCTAATTCCTACCGTTCTTCAAGCGGGCGGCAACTATGGAGAAACAACTGTCGGCAATGGCAAAAAAGTACAGGTAGAGTTTGTTTCAGCGAATCCAACCGGAGACCTTCACCTTGGCCATGCCCGCGGTGCGGCGGTAGGGGACTCGCTAAGTAATATTCTGGCAAAAGCGGGATATGACGTCTCTCGTGAATATTATATTAACGATGCCGGCAACCAGATTAATAATCTAGCTTTATCTGTAGAGGCCCGCTATTTCCAAGCACTGGGGATCGAGAAAGAAATGCCGGAAGATGGTTACCAGGGTGCTGACATTATCGGTATCGGTAAAGCGTTAGCTGAAGAATTCGGCGATAAATATGCAAACGTCCCAGACGAGGAACGGTTCGAATTTTTCCGTGATTACGGTTTAAAATATGAAATGGCCAAGCTCCAAAAGGACCTTGAAGATTTCCGTGTCCGCTTTGATGTATGGTACTCCGAGACTTCACTTTATAAAAATGGAAAAATTGATGATGCACTCGAAGCACTCCGTAAAAGCGGCTATATTTATGAGCAGGACGGGGCAACATGGCTGCGTTCCACCGACTTCGGTGATGATAAGGACCGCGTGCTCATTAAACAAGATGGCTCTTATACGTATTTAACACCTGACATTGCTTACCACAAGGATAAGTTTGAACGTGGTTTCGAACAGTTAATCAATATTTGGGGTGCCGACCACCACGGCTATATTCCACGGATGAAAGCAGCTATGCAGGCCCTTGGATATGAACGCGAAGCGCTCGTGGTGGAAATCATCCAGTTAGTTCACCTTTACAAAAATGGCGAAAAGATGAAGATGAGTAAACGGACCGGTAAGGCCGTAACGATGCGTGATTTGGTTGATGAAGTCGGCCTCGATGCGACACGTTATTTCTTTGCGATGCGCAGTTCAGATACGCATATGGATTTTGACTTGGATTTGGCGGTGTCTGAATCAAACGAAAACCCGGTATATTATGCGCAATATGCCCATGCACGGATTTCGAGCATCCTGCGTACGGGACAAGAACAGGGTATTAGTGTCGATAGTGAGGTTGATTTTTCACTGATTGGATCAGAAAAGGAAATTGACTTATTAAAGAAAATCGGCGAGTTCCCTGCGGCTGTTGGCGAGGCTGCACTGAAGCGTGTACCGCACCGCATCACAAACTATATCTTAGAATTAGCATCTGCGTTCCATAGTTTTTATAATGCAGACAAGGTTCTTGACAGCGAAAATCCTGACCGCACCAAGGCACGTCTGGCATTGATTAAATCAGTACAAATTACCCTTAAAAATGCGCTTGCCTTGATTGGTGTATCTGCACCAGAAAAAATGTAATCGTTCGTTTAGGCAGCGTATGAATATATCTCAAGTCTAGATGCAGGAAACAGTATGAACCCGGCTTAATAATCCTTAAATGGATCGTAAGCCGGGTTTATTTTTTTATGAATAACTTCCAAGAAAATGCAAATAATTATTGGTAGGGAAATTTCTATCCGAGGAGTGAACGAACGAATGAATGTTGGAAGAGCAAAAGAAATCCTAGAATCGGCCGATATGATTAATGTGACCTATGATGGGACCCCTGTGATAATTCAAAACATCGACGAAACCACAAGAATGGCCCGGATCTATTCAAGACAAGATCCAGAAAATGAACGAGATGTACCCGTCTTAAACTTAATTGAGGAATAAAAAAAGAGTCTCCACCAAATCGGAGACTCTTTCACTTTATTTCAATACTTGCCCCGCTTACCCTTTTAAACCCGCGTAATTTGCTTAAATTCTCCACCAATTTTAATGCAGCCTGATCCTTCGCCTTAGCCTCAATCATAAAATCAACATCCTGACCATTTTCACGCAGCAAATTTACAAAAGGCATAATAAATTCCGTGTCGACAAAATCAGCATGAGAGCGAAATTCTTTTTCATTTTTAGGAGAAGAAATATGGACTTTAGGAATAACTCCAACGGTTGACCATGTTTCAAAAATCCCTGGCAGCAGCTCTTCTAGCGGCATTTCACTTACATTTGCCATATGGTGATGATAATCAAACACTAACGGAATCCCTTCTTTCCTGCACACCATCAAGGTTTCTTCCGCCGTATAGGTCTTATCATCATTTTCTAAAGTCATCACCTTTTTAATATGGGCAGGCAAAGTGGTCAGATTCTCATAAAAACGCGACAGTGCGGCCGTCTTATCCCCATAAGCCCCGCCGATATGGATATTAATCAATCCCTGCCCTGCAAGTCCCATCGCTTCAAACATTTGATAATGATAGGTCATATCAATGACGGCATTTTCCGTAATCGTCTTCTTCGGTGAAGTAAACAGCGTAAATTGATTCGGATGAAAGCTGACCCTGAGACGATTGCTTTTGACTAAATTCCCTATCTCCTCCCATTCCTTCTTAAATGGAGTGGTGAAATCCCAGCGCACCTCGGGATGGGTGGCCAGCGGTACGATCGAGCTAGAGAACCGGTACAATTCAATTTCGTGTGCAAGATTGTAGTAAAGCATTCGTAAAGTGTGATTGAGATTGAGTTTGGTCACCTCTAACAGCTTCTCTTTACGCTCTGATGAACTAAGCTGCTTATAGCGTGTAAAGGTAAGTGCCTTCGCTGGGGAGGCATCCCATAAACTAATCGCAGTTGAAACATAGCCAAATCGAATCTTAATCATCCATGCTCCCCCTTATAAAAAATGGCAGACAGCTCTTGCTGCAGTTTCCTTGACAGTCCGCAATAGATTAGGTTTATTTAGCTGCGTTAACGTCATCCGTTTAGAATCCAATATATCTTCTTCGATTACCTTCATTACTTTTTCAATAAAGGAACGGTCATAAATATAACAATTAATTTCTTTATTTAGGAAAAAGCTGCGCCGATCGAAATTGGCTGTTCCAATATCACAAATCTTCTCATCAATCAGGAGTGTCTTTGCATGGTAAAATCCATTTTTATATTGGTAAATAAGGGCGCCAGCCTTAAGCAGCCTCCGCAAATAACGATACGATGCCTCTTGGACAAGGGCATGGTCGGCGGTGTAGGGGACAATAAGTGTAAGGTGGACGCCCCGCTGCAAAGCCTTCAATAATTCCGCAAAAATGGCAGCACTAGGAATAAAGTAGGGGGTGCCAATGATAATAGACTTTGTGGACTTTCTAATAAGCTGAATAAAATTTTCCTCTAGAGCACCCGCTTCGGTAGGGATAAATCGATGCCTGATCCTGCCCTTGGGAAGTTTAGGAAAATACTCTGGACGATAATCGACTTTTTCTAATGCACATTCGTTCCAATCAATAAAAAATTCACTTTGTAAAAAATTCACGCTTTCACCGGTTATTTGCAGCTGATAATCCCGCCACGGGCTAAGCTTTGGGTCCTTGTCGATGTATTCCTTGCCAATATTAAAACCCCCCATAAAGCCAATTTTTCCATCAATGATGGAGATTTTGCGGTGGTTTCGAACTTGGGCAGAATAAAAAAGAAAGGGCGGTCTGACACGGTTGCAAAACGCCACATGGACACCTGCGTCCTTCAGTTCGCTCACCTCTTTTTTCTTAATTGTTAAGCTGCCAAGACGGTCAATCAGCAAGCGGACTTCGACACCAACGCGGGCACGTTCTTTTAAAATAGTGAAAAACTCTTGTCCAAAGCTGTCGTTCTTTACGATGTAGTACAAGATATGGATATGCTTTTCGGCATGTTGTAATTCTGTAAAATAGCTGCGGAAAAATTCCTTGCCATGTGTATAAATTTCAAGCTCGCCATGCAGGATGGCTGTCTCCACTTTGTTTGCCTTTAAAAGATGCTTCCTTCGGCCTAATCTAAAATCTAAGACAAGCCATATAATGATAAGAATAAGCAGTCCACACAAAATGAGTACCCATTTCATCGAAAATCTTTCCCCCATTCGGTTCAGTTAGTTTCCCCAAGAGCGGAACTTTCTATAAGTTGAGTAAATCTTATAAAAAAGATTTGACTGAATGCTCATTCATTTTTATAATAGGATTAGATACAATTCAGAAAATTTACTATTTTCAACAAATGAAAGGGGAAAATCATAGAAAGGGGCGTTTTACTTGAATGGTCTTTTATGGGTCAACTTAATAGCGTTTCTTGTTGTAACCGCTTACGCGCTTAGTCTGTTTGTTTATGTAGTCAAAACGCGAATTGAATTTATTAAGCTCGGAAAGAAAGTCGAGTTTGATCACAGAGTTAAAGAGCGTCTGGAGAAAATTTGGGTAAACGTGTTTGGCCAGAAAAAACTTTTAAAGGATAAAAAGAGCGGGGCCATCCATGTGATGTTCTTCTACGGCTTTATTTTAGTACAATTCGGGGCAATTGATTTTATTTGGAAAGGGCTTGTCCCAGGCTCCCATCTGCCACTTGGACCGTTATATCCAGGGTTTACCTTTTTTCAGGAAATTGTCACATTAATGATCCTTGTTGCTGTGTTTTGGGCGTTTCACCGCCGCTATGTTGAAAAATTAGTCCGTTTAAAACGAAATTTTAAATCAGGGCTTGTTTTGTTATTCATCGGTGGTTTAATGTTATCTGTTTTATTGGGAAATGGAATGGGAATCCTCTGGCATGGTGAGGATCCTTCATGGACAGAACCTGTTGCTTCACTCCTTTCACTTGTTTTTTCGAGATTGAATGAAACCGCCTCCATCGTTATCTTCTACATAGCCTGGTGGGCGCACTTATTATTCCTGTTAACCTTCTTAGTTTATGTACCGCAATCGAAGCATGCTCACTTAATTGCCGGTCCGGCAAACGTCTACTTTAACCGCTTAGAAAAACCAGGGAAATTGAAAAAGATTGATTTTGAGGATGAATCTCAAGAATCGTTCGGTGTTGGAAAAATCGAAGACTTTACTCAGCATCAAATGATTGATTTCTATGCCTGTGTGGAATGCGGCCGCTGTACCAATATGTGTCCGGCAACCGGAACAGGTAAAATGCTGTCGCCTATGGATTTAATCGTAAAGATGCGTGACCACCTCACCCTTTATGGAGCATCGGTTACGTCGAAGCAGCCATGGGTGCCGACTTTTGCATTTTCAAATACGAAAGGAAACCAAATTGCGCTTGCTGCTAGCGGCGAGGGGGCACAAGAGTCGGCTGCAGCCATAGTTTACAATCCGAGTTTGATTGGCGATGTTATTACCGAGGAAGAAATCTGGGCTTGCACAACTTGCAGGAACTGTGAAGACCAATGTCCGGTAATGAATGAACATGTCGATAAAATTATTGATCTGCGCCGTTTCTTAGTTTTAACAGAAGGAAAAATGGATGCTGACGCCCAGCGTGCGATGACTAATATTGAACGCCAGGGAAATCCGTGGGGATTAAACCGTAAAGAGCGAGAAAACTGGCGCGAGGTGCGTGAAGATGTCCAGATTCCAACCGTGAAAGAAATGAATAAGGCTGGTGAAGAATTCGAGTACCTATTCTGGGTAGGTTCCATGGGGTCATATGATAACCGCAGTCAAAAGATTGCCTTATCGTTTGCCAAACTCCTGAATGAAGCTGGTGTGAAATTTGCCGTCCTCGGCAATAAGGAGAAGAACTCTGGTGATACACCTCGCCGTCTTGGAAATGAATTCTTATTCCAAGAGCTTGCTGCTAAAAATATCGAGGAGTTTGAAAAGGCTGGGGTAAAGAAAATCGTGACGATTGACCCGCATGCTTATAACACGTTTAAAAATGAATACCCTGATTTTGGATTAGAAGCAGAAGTCTACCACCATACGGAGGTTCTTTATCAGCTGGTTCGAGACGGCCGCCTTGTCCCAAAACATGCAGTCAATGAAACGATTACGTTCCATGATTCCTGCTATCTCGGCCGTTACAATGAGGTCTATGATCCGCCAAGGGAGATTTTAAAATCCATTCCTGGTGTGAAATTGGTCGAGATGGAACGGAACCGTGAAAAAGGGATGTGCTGCGGTGCGGGCGGAGGATTGATGTGGATGGAGGAGGAGACCGGCCACCGCATTAATGTCAGCCGGACAGAGCAGGCCTTAGCGCTAAAGCCTTCTGTAATCAGTTCAGGCTGTCCGTATTGCTTAACCATGCTGTCAGATGGAACGAAGGCAAAGGAAGTCGAAGATAGGGTATCGACCTATGATGTAGCTGAATTACTGGAAAAAGCAGTGTGTGGTCAAGCGGCTTCCTAAAGTAAAGCAGGAGTTGATTTTGTTTTACAAATCAAAATTTTAAAAATTTTGTGTAAAATAATTTAACTCCTGCTATTTTTTATGTAAAATAGACTTATATAATAAAACGCTTACAATTATGCGCAGGTCAAGGTTTAGGTCTCTTGCCTGCGTTATATTTTCCGGTTTTTTCGAGCGAGCGTTCAGTCGCAGTTTATTAAGGGGAACTAGCTCTGGATGTTGATTAAATGAATAAGGGAGAGATTTAGAATGGGGAAAACGGTTATTTTAAGCGGTGTAAGGACGCCTTTTGGAAAATTAGGGGGGGCATTAAGCAGTTTTAGTGCATCACAGCTTGGCGGTGTGGCCGTGAAGGAAGCATTGATTCGTGCAAGCGTGAAGCCGGAAGAAGTAGGGGAGGTCATCCTCGGAACGGTTCTGCAGGGAGGGCAAGGGCAAATTCCTTCCCGGCAGGCAGCACGTTATGCCGGACTTCCATGGGAAGTAAAGACGGAAACCATTAACAAGGTCTGTGCATCCGGAATGCGCAGTGTGACGTTAGCCGATCAAATCATCCGTGCCGGTGATGAAGAGGTGATTGTCGCAGGCGGGATGGAGTCGATGAGCAATGCACCATATATATTGCCTAAAGCACGCTGGGGGTTTAGAATGGGCGACTCCACTGTCAAGGACTTAATGATTCACGACGGATTGACCTGCAGCTTTACAGGTGTCCATATGGGCACATATGGAAATGGAACGGCATTGGTGATGGATATTTCTCGTGAGGCACAGGATGAATGGGCACTGCGGAGCCATGAAAGGGCGCTTGCTGCGATCGAGAATGGAAAATTGGCGGAAGAGATTGTATCGGTTGAGGTGCCACAGCGTAAAGGGGAGCCAGTATTGGCTTCAGTTGACGAGGGGCCGCGTAAGGATACTTCTTTAGAGCGTTTATCTAAATTAGCACCTGTCTTTAATTCAACCGGCACGATTACAGCTGGGAATGCCCCGGGTGTAAATGACGGTGCGGCTGCCCTTGTGCTGATGAGTGAGGAGCGGGCTCAACGCGAAGGCCGGGAGATAGGGGCAGTCATCGTTGGCCATGCGGCCATTGCGGTCGAAGCGAAGGATTTTCCTCAAACACCGGGCTTGGTGATTAATGAGCTGTTAAGAAAAACAGGCCGGAGCTTGGATGAGGTTGATTTGTTCGAGATTAATGAAGCTTTTTCGGCTGTAGCTTTAGCGAGCGGAAAGATTGCCGGCCTTGATCCGGAAAAGGTAAATGTGAATGGCGGTGCGGTCGCACTTGGTCACCCGATTGGTGCCAGCGGGGCGCGGATTATTATTACCTTGATGCATGAATTGAAGCGGCGCGGCGGCGGTATCGGAATTGCTGCGATTTGCTCAGGCGGCGGCCAGGGCGATGCTGTGATGATTGAGGTGCCAAAGGCGTAGAGTATTGGGGAGATGCTGTTATGGGGCTGGCGAAAGCCGGCCTTTATCTGGCGCATGAGCAAAGATAACTGGCGGAAACCCGGTTATTAGTGGCGGATAAGCTTGTATTACTGGCAAATGCCGCCTTTTTAGTGCTTCATTTTTAATAGAAATCATTCACTTTCAAATGGAGGGAAAAACATGAACGTTTCAAAGGTGCTGGTAATCGGCGCTGGGCAAATGGGCTCAGGGATCGCCCAGGTTTGCGCACAAGCAGGATACCAAGTGATATTGAATGACTTAAAACCGGAATTCGTTGAGCGGGGACTAGGGGTTATCCAGAAAAATCTCGCCCGAAGTGTCGACAAAGGCCGTATGAGCGAGACACAAAAGCAGGAAGTGCTCGCAAGGCTTACCCCATCAACAGCCCTTAACGATGCCAGCGGCGTGGACCTTGTCATCGAAGCAGCCGTTGAAAATATGGAAATCAAAACAAAAATCTTCACTCAGCTAGACAAAATCACCCCAGCACACACCATCTTAGCAAGCAACACCTCATCACTGCCCATCACAGAAATTGCCGCTGCCACCAATCGTCCGGAAAAAGTGATCGGCATGCATTTTATGAATCCAGTACCAGTAATGAAACTCGTTGAAATCATCCGCGGCCTGGCTACAGCCGATGAAGTCTATCAAGTGATTGAAGATATGACCAAGACTCTCGGCAAAGTGCCGGTTGAAGTAAATGACTTTCCTGGGTTTGTCTCTAACCGCATCCTCATGCCGATGATTAACGAAGCAATCTACACGCTTTACGAGGGTGTTGCTGAAAAGGAAGCCATCGATGAGGTTATGAAGCTCGGGATGAATCACCCAATGGGCCCGTTGACACTCGCAGATTTTATTGGCCTGGATACCTGCTTGTACATTATGGAAACGCTCCACGAAGGGTTCGGAGATGATAAATACCGCCCATGCCCGCTTCTAAGGAAATATGTCAAAGCCGGCTGGCTTGGTAAGAAATCAGGGCGCGGTTTCTATATCTACGAATAAGATAAGAAAACGAAAGTGCCTTAAAACAGGGTGCTCAAAGAGGCAATTAAATACCAGGAGGATCACGCCGATACTACATAATCCTGATCCAGTGATCTCCCCCTGGATCATTCATCTCAGGAAAGGGGACTTCGTTATGAATCTTAGATTTACAGAAGAACAAGAGATGATGCGGAAAATGGTTCGTGATTTTGCAGAAAAGGAAATCAAACCATTTATAAAAAACATGGAGAAAGGGATCTTTCCCCGTGAAATCCTCAGGAAAATGGGAGAGCTTGGCCTGATGGGGATCCCTGTTCCCGAGAAGTTCGGCGGTGCGGGCATGGATTTTACCTCCTATATCATTGCCATACATGAGCTGTCAAAAGTAAGCGCTACCGTTGGTGTCATTCTTTCTGTTCACACATCGGTATGTACAAATCCAATTTTATATTTCGGGACGGAGGAGCAAAAGCAAAAGTATGTACCGAAACTGGCTTCTGGTGAATACTTGGGGGCATTTTGCCTAACGGAACCAAGTTCTGGGTCAGATGCTGGCAGCCTAAAAACGAGAGCAGTAAAAAAGGCTGGGCATTACGTACTGAACGGATCAAAAATGTTTATCACCAACGGCGGTGAGGCTGATGTGTATATCGTCTTTGCCACCACCGACCCAAGCCAAGGGACGAAGGGGATTGCTGCATTTATTGTGGAAAAAAATACCCCCGGCTTTGTCGTAGGAAAAGATGAAAAGAAAATGGGACTGCACGGATCCCGCACAGTCCAGTTAACTTTTGAGGATATGCATGTTCCGGTGGAAAACATGCTCGGAAAAGAAGGCGAGGGCTTTACCATTGCCATGGCTAACCTTGATGTTGGCCGCATTGGGATAGCCACTCAGGCTCTCGGAATTGCGGAAGCAGCATTCGAGGCATCTGTTGCCTATGCGAAACAGCGCCAACAATTCGGGCATCCGATTGCGGCTCAGCAGGGAGTCGGCTTTAAGCTTGCGGATATGGCTACAAGTGTCGAAGCGGCAAAGCTTTTAGTCTATCGCGCGGCCGATTTGCGCAGCAACGGATTGAAGTGCACGTTAGAGGCATCGATAGCCAAGCTGTTTACGACGAGGACGGCAGTCGAAGTGGCAACAGAAGCTATTCAGGTATTCGGCGGCTATGGCTATACCGAGGACTATCCAGTTGAGCGCTATTTCCGCGATGCCAAAATAACGGAAATTTATGAAGGCACGAGTGAGATTCAGCGGATTGTCATTAGTAAGCATCTCTAAAGAAGGCGAAATGTTAATATATCCGGATTTTTCATTAATGAAGTTTTAAAGGGGGCATTAAAAAATGCAATTTAAATTATCGGAAGAACATGAAATGATCCGTAAAATGGTTCGGGATTTCGCGCGGAACGAGGTGGCGCCGACAGCAGCAGAGCGCGATGAAGAAGAGCGCTTTGACCGGGCCATTTTTGACCAAATGGCCGAACTTGGACTAACGGGCATTCCTTGGCCGGAAGAATACGGCGGCATCGGCAGCGATTATCTGGCCTATTGCATCGCAGTGGAAGAGCTTTCCCGCGTAGACGCATCCATAGGGGTCACCCTGTCTGCCCATACCTCACTTGCCGGCTGGCCGATTTACAAATTTGGCAGTGAAGAACAAAAACAAACCTACCTAAGGCCAATGGCAGAGGGGACAAAAATCGGTGCTTACGGTTTGACAGAACCAGGCAGCGGCTCAGATGCAGGCGGAATGAGAACGACCGCCCGCCTAGAAGGTGACCACTATATTTTAAATGGTTCAAAAATCTTTATAACTAATGGCGGTGTGGCCGATATTTATGTCGTTTTTGCCTTGACTGACCCATCGAGCAAGCAGAAGGGAACGACCGCCTTCATTATCGAAAGTGATTTCCCGGGCTTCTCCGTCGGCAAAAAAGAAAAGAAACTTGGTATCCGCTCCTCACCGACAACTGAAATTATTTTTGAAGATTGCAAGGTTTCGGTTAAAAACCGCCTGGGTGAAGAAGGCGAAGGTTTTAAAATCGCGATGATGACCCTTGATGGCGGCCGCAACGGCATCGCCGCCCAAGCTGTCGGGATTGCCCAAGGCGCCCTTGATGCAGCGGTTGATTATGCACGCGAACGTCATCAATTTGGCAAACCAATTGTTGCCAATCAAGGCATCTCCTTTAAGCTTGCCGATATGGCGACCAATATTGAGGCGGCAAGGCTATTAACCTATCAAGCAGCATGGCTCGAGTCCAATGGTCTCCCGTATGGCAAGGAGTCAGCAATGTCTAAACTATTTGCCGGTGACACGGCTATGAAGGTGACCACCGAAGCCGTTCAAGTGTTTGGCGGCTATGGTTATACAAAGGATTATCCGGTTGAGCGGTATATGCGCGATGCTAAAATCACACAAATTTATGAAGGGACACAAGAAATCCAGCGTCTTGTGATCTCGAGAATGATAACAAAATAAAGGCGGGAACAGGGGATGAAAAAAAGAGAAGTTCAAGCCTCTGTCAAAGATGAGCGCCTTGTCCAAAAAAGGCGCGACCAAATGATCAAAGGGGCAGTAGCACTTTTTAAACAGAAGGGGTTTCACCGGACGACTACCAGGGAAATTGCCAAAGCTGCCGGGTTCAGCATCGGTACACTCTATGAATATATCCGCACGAAGGAAGATGTCCTTTACCTTGTCTGCGACAGCATTTATGACCATGTCAGTGAGCGGCTGCAAGAGGACCTTGCCGTGGAAAAGGGGACACTGGAAAGCTTGAAGCATGGGATTGCTGACTTTTTTCAGGTCATGGATGAGATGCAGGCCGAGGTGCTTGTTATGTACCAGGAAGTGAAGTCGCTTTCCAAGGATGCCCTGCCATATGTGTTGAAAAAAGAAATGGAAATGGTGGCGATGTTTGAGGAATTGTTGACGCGCTGTGTTGAGAATGGGGAATTGGCTTTATCGAAAAAACAGATTGAACTAGTTGCCCATAATATTTTTGTTCAGGGGCAGATGTGGGGATTCCGCCGCTGGGCGTTAAGAAAGCTGTTCACGCTCGAGGAGTATATTGAGATGCAGACGGAGGTTTTATTATCGGGGATTCAAAACGGGGTTTCGTGCGCAGTAACAGTGTCGGAACGAGGATAAGGTGCGAACGGAAACCATAGTTCATTTTTCCAAAAGGGGGAGCGCAGGTGGGAAAGTATCAGCCAAAGAATCATATCCGTTTTGTGACGGCGTCGAGCCTGTTTGACGGTCATGATGCTTCGATTAATATTATGAGACGGATTCTGCAGGCGAGCGGGGCGGAGGTGATCCATCTTGGTCATAACCGCTCGGTGGAGGAGGTCGTGAACGCGGCGATTCAGGAGGATGTGCAGGGAATCGCGATTTCGTCGTATCAAGGCGGCCATGTCGAGTACTTTAAATATATGTATGATTTATTGAAGGAAAAAGGCGCGCCGCATATTCGAATTTACGGCGGCGGCGGCGGTGTGATTATCCCGCGGGAAATGGATGAGCTGCATGCCTACGGGATTGCCCGGCTGTTTTCGCCGGATGATGGACGGACGCTTGGGCTGCAGGGCATGATTGATTTAATGATTCGGGAATGTGATTTTTCAACCGTTAATTCTGATGTCAGCGAGCTGATTGAGAAGCTGCCGAAGGGTGATGTGAATGCGATTGCCGGGCTGATCACTCTGGCAGAGCTTCAGGTTGATAAACGGAATGAGGCAGCGGCGGCAGCTGAGCAAGTACTCGAACAAGTGAAGTCACTCGAAAAGGGGATTCCGGTTGTTGGTATCACGGGTACGGGCGGTGCGGGAAAAAGTTCGTTAACCGATGAGTTGATCCGCCGCTTTATTAATGAATTTCCTGGGAAACGGGTGGCCATTTTATCTGTTGATCCAACAAAGCAAAAGACAGGCGGTGCGCTTTTGGGCGACCGGATTCGGATGAATGCCATCTTCTCGCCGAATGTGTATATGCGCAGTCTTGCGACTCGTTCTTCGAAAAATGAATTATCGCTTGCTATGAAGGATGCGGTGACTGTGACAAAGGCTGCCGGATTTGACCTGGTCATCGTCGAGACAAGCGGCATTGGTCAGGGTGATGCGGAAATCACGGAAATCTGTGATGTGTCGATGTATGTGATGACTAGTGAGTTTGGGGCTCCGTCGCAGCTCGAAAAAATTGATATGCTCGATTTTGCCGATTTAATCGTCATCAATAAATTTGAGCGCAAGGGCTCGGAGGATGCGAAGCGCCAAGTCCAGAAGCAGTACCAGCGCAACCAGATGCTGTTTGAAAGAGAGCTCGATGAAATGCCTGTTTACGGGACGATTGCCAGCCAGTTTAATGATCCAGGGACGAATGCCTTGTTCGCGGCCTTGGTCGGAGTGGTTAATGGAAAATCAGGCACTGATTGGGTGACGTCATTCAGCAAGGATGTCGTGGTTGAAAAGCAAAATGTGATCATTCCAACGGACCGGCGTTATTATTTACGGGAAATAACGGAGACCGTACGCGGCTATCACCGCAGGGCTGAAGAGCAGGCAGATATAGCCCGAAAACTGTTCCAGCTCGAGGGGGCAATTTCAGCGGTTGAGGGCCAGCCGGAAGTGGCGGCTGCTTTAGAGGCGGTACGGCAGAAAACGTTGGAAAAGTTGTCAGGGGAATCACGTAAAATCCTCGATTCTTGGGAACAGACTAAGGCAGCATATGCAGGGGAGAAGTTTGTCACGAGGATCCGTGATAAAGAGATTATCACGGTGTTAAAAACGAAAAGTTTATCAGGGCTTGATATTCCGAAAGTGATTCTGCCTAAATATAAAGATTACGGGGAGATCTTGCGCTGGGTGTACCGCGAGAACATACCGGGGGCGTTTCCGTATACAGCAGGGGTATTTCCGTTTAAGCGTGAGGGTGAGGATCCGAAACGGCAGTTTGCCGGGGAGGGGACACCGGAACGAACGAATCGGCGCTTTCATTATTTATCGAAGGATGATATGGCGAAGCGCTTGAGTACGGCGTTTGACTCGGTGACCTTGTACGGGGAGGATCCGGATTACCGGCCGGATATTTTCGGTAAGGTCGGCGAGAGCGGGGTCAGTGTTTGTACGCTGGATGATATGAAGAAGCTGTATGCTGGGTTTGATTTGTGCCATCCGTCCACATCGGTCTCGATGACGATTAATGGCCCGGCACCGATTATTTTGGCGATGTTCATGAATACAGCGATTGATCAGCAGGTGAAGAAGAAAGAGGCGGAGCTTAGCCGCACGCTGACCTTGGAAGAGTTCGCTGAAGTTCGTGCCTATACATTGCGGACCGTACGGGGAACCGTACAGGCTGATATTTTAAAAGAGGACCAAGGGCAAAATACGTGTATTTTTTCAACGGAGTTTGCGCTGCGGATGATGGGGGATATCCAAGCCTATTTTATCGACCATCAAGTACGCAACTATTATTCAGTATCGATCAGCGGGTATCATATCGCTGAAGCTGGGGCCAATCCCATTTCACAGCTGGCATTTACGCTTTCCAATGGCTTTACGTATGTGGAGTATTATTTGAGCCGCGGCATGAAGATTGATGATTTTGCGCCGAACCTGTCCTTCTTTTTCTCGAATGGGCTGGATCAGGAGTATACAGTGATTGGCCGGGTAGCTCGGAGGATTTGGGCGACGGTGATGCGGGATAAGTACGGGGCCAATGAGCGAAGTCAGAAATTGAAGTATCATGTGCAGACATCTGGGCGGTCGCTGCATGCCCAGGAAATCGACTTTAATGATATCCGGACGACGTTGCAGGCGTTAATGGCACTGCAGGATAATTGTAATTCTCTCCATACGAATGCATATGATGAGGCGATTACGACGCCGACTGAGGAATCCGTGCGCCGGGCGATGGCGATTCAGATGATTATTACGAAGGAGCATGGGTTGACGAAAAATGAAAATCCATTGCAGGGTTCGTTTATAGTCGAAGAGTTGACGGATTTGGTGGAGGAAGCGGTATTGCAGGAATTTGACCGCTTGGATGACCGCGGCGGGGTGCTCGGTTCAATGGAGACGCAGTATCAGCGCGGGAAAATCCAGGATGAGTCCATGTATTATGAAATGAAGAAGCATACCGGTGAGCTGCCAATTATCGGCGTGAATACGTATTTGAATCCGAATCCACCGTCTGTGGAAGAGGTCAATAATATGGAACTGGCCCGGGCGACGAAAGAGGAGAAGGAACTGCAGATTCATAATTTACGGGCTTTCCAGGAGGAGCATGCATTAGAGACGGCTGAAGCGTTAAACCGGTTGAAAACGGCAGCCGTTAATAATGGCAATATCTTCGCTGAGTTAATGGAAACCGTCAAAGTCGCAAGCCTCGGGCAAATCACCAGGGCGTTATATGAAGTCGGCGGACAGTACCGGCGGAATATGTGATTTGAGAAGTTGTAAATGGTAGAAACGGTGACAGGCACCAGAAAATGGTGCCTTTTAACGTTTGTCTGTTTTTGTGGTAAAATATTTAAGGTTAATAAAATTTAAATGATTTTATAACATATAATAATAAAACTAGCATTCCTACTTTGATTTTTTGTCAGGCAGGTGTTTTCTGGATGAAGGTGAATCGAATAATGGTTATTTTAATAATTTTCGCCTGGCCGTTATACTATCTATATGAGCGTGAACTAGGTGCCATTTCGTTCCTGCTCTTGGCGATTTTCTTTTTATATATCTCCATCATTGAGATCAAAAAACTGAAGCAAGAGAATTCCCTGAATGGTGATCAATCACCGCGGCAAAAAATCGAGTGAAACTATCTACTAACACTAGCATAAACATCTAGAATTTGTTTATAATGAAGAATATGCAAAAATGCTGGAGTACGGTGAACTTTTTTGTCCGTGCTCAAACTAGGCAGTTATCGAAGTGCAATTTTACTATACATAGAATAGTAACTGTCCGCAATCACTTGGGAAAGATCAGAGTGTTAAATAGAGAAAGGAAGTGCCAATAGTGAGTTTAGCACAATACTCAAAAGAGGAATTGAAAGAATTATCCCTCATGGAAATGGCTTATGAATATTTGAAAAATAGCAAGCAGCCAATCTCTTTTCACGATTTAGTGAAAGAGATCAAAGCAGCTGCCAATCTTTCCGACGAAGAAATCCGTTCTCGCCTGGCACAATTTTATACAGATATTAATATTGATGGGCGTTTTCTTTCATTAGGAGAAAACCGCTGGGGACTTCGTTTCTGGTATCCAGTCGATACAGCTGAAGAAGAGGTTATCACAGCTGTTAAACCGAAGAAGAAAAAGGCGAAGAAGGTCGTTGACGAAGACGAACTTGAAGACTTTGATGAGATCGAAGATGAGGATTATGATGATCTTGATGACTACGTCGATGATGATGAGGATCTACTTGACGATGATGATGAAGATGATGACGATCTGGATGATCTTGATGAGGTCGACGAATTTGATGACGACGATGAAGTCATTGAGGAAGATGAAGAGGAATTCGATCTTGGTGAAGAGGAAGATCTCGATGATGATCTAGACGAGGAAGAGGAAGACGAAGACTTCGAAGAACTAGACGAAAAAGAGGATAAATAAGTCGGATATAGTCAAGCCGTTTACGACTTAGTTTCGTAAATGGCTTGACTTTTCATGCGGGCAATTGTATTATCTTTTTTGGGCTCCTTTTAAAAGGACGAATGAATATAACTAATATGCGCTCCCCTCGCAATCCGCGAGAAGGAGCGCTTTTTATTTTGTTTTGGGCTGTTTAAATAGGGATATTGTTGCTGAGTGTTCGGCAAAATTTCCTTGCAGAAAAGTTTTTCACAGTCTTATTAAAAAACTCCCATTTATACAAGGAGTTTTTTCGTTTTTGGAGCAAATAGGGAAATAATTTTTAAAAAAATATCCTTAAACAACCTGAATAATGCACAAACTGTAATCGAGGAGGACTACTTTATGACAAAGTATATTTTTGTAACTGGTGGTGTGGTGTCATCACTAGGAAAAGGGATTACCGCTGCTTCCTTAGGGCGTTTACTGAAAAACCGAGGTTTAAATGTAACGATTCAAAAGTTTGATCCATACATTAACGTCGACCCAGGAACGATGAGTCCTTATCAGCACGGGGAAGTATTCGTTACTGATGACGGTGCGGAAACAGATTTGGATCTAGGTCACTATGAGCGTTTCATTGACATCAATCTAAATAAGTATTCTAACGTAACAACAGGTAAAATTTATTCAACCGTTTTACGTAAAGAGCGCCGCGGTGATTACTTAGGTGCGACTGTACAGGTTATCCCGCACATTACGAATGAAATCAAAGAGCGCTGCTTCCGTGCGGGTAAAGAAACCAACGCGGATGTCGTGATCACTGAAATCGGCGGTACGGTCGGGGATATCGAATCGTTGCCGTTCCTAGAAGCAATCCGCCAAATCAAGAGTGATCTTGGCAGCAAAAATGTTATGTACATTCACTGTACACTGATTCCTTATATTAAGGCTGCTGGCGAAATGAAGACAAAGCCGACTCAGCACAGTGTAAAAGAACTTCGCAGCCTTGGTATTCAGCCAAATATTATTGTTGTTCGTACGGAATTGCCGGTTTCACAAGACATGAAGGATAAGCTTGCCTTGTTCTGTGATATTGATGCGAAAGCCGTAATCGAATGCCGTGATGCAGATACGCTTTATTCAATTCCACTTGCCCTGCAAGAGCAAAACATGGATCAAATCGTTTGCGATCATTTGGAATTAGGCACGAAAGAAGCGGAAATGACTGAATGGAAAGCACTTGTCGACCGTGTGCTAAACCTTTCTGGAAAAGTGAAAATCGGCCTTGTTGGTAAGTACGTGGAACTCCAGGATGCCTACATTTCCGTTGTAGAAGCGATGAAGCATGCCGGTTATGCATTTGATACGGATGTTGAAATCAAGTGGATCAATTCGGAAGATGTGACCCGTGAAAACGTGGCAGAATTGCTGGATGACGTTGATGGCGTGCTCGTACCGGGAGGATTTGGCGACCGCGGTGTGGAAGGGAAGATTGAAGCAACCCGTTATGCACGTGAGACAAAGAAACCGTTCCTTGGTATCTGCTTAGGAATGCAGCTGGCTACGATTGAATTTGCACGTAATGTGCTTGGCCATTCTGATGCACATTCAGCTGAATTTGTACCTGAAACGAAACATCCAATTATAGACCTTCTTCCAGAGCAGAAGGATGTAGAGGATATCGGCGGTACGTTACGTCTTGGTTTGTATCCATGCCGTTTAGCGGAAGGGACAAAGGCGTTTGAAGCATATGAGGATGAAGTGGTGTATGAGCGCCACCGTCACCGTTATGAGTTCAATAATTTCTATCGTCAAGAAATGGAAGCAAAAGGATTCGTGTTCTCAGGGACAAGTCCTGATGGCCGCTTAGTGGAAATCGTTGAGCTGAAGGATCACCCATGGTTTGTGGCGTCACAGTTCCATCCGGAGTTTGTGTCAAGGCCAACACGTCCACAGCCGTTGTTCCGTGACTTTATTAAAGCTTCTATTCAAAAATATTAATTTTTTTCAGCCAGTTCTCAGGTTATCGGGAACTGGTTTTTCTTTTTCGCTGATAAATTCGTGAAATCGCTGAAAAAAGCTCAGAATCGCCGATAAATTTATAAAATCGCTGATATCGCCTGAAAAACCGCTGAAATAAATTTTTTTAAAATAAAAAACGGCCTCAGGATAAGGCCGTTTATTCTTCATATTCCGCTAAAATCTCATCAATCGTAAACTTCAATCCATGATAGACAAACAACGCCGCAATAGCAGACGGATATCCATACCGATTGCCAACATCATCAGGAAGCAATCCTTTTTTTAACCGCAAATCAATATGCACATCTGCTAATTGTGATAAATCTCCTTCTGATGGTTCAATTACTGTGGATACCGCAACAAAAGGAATCATTTTTTCGTGCAGCTTTCTGGCAAGCTCAAGTGCTTCGAGATCAGTCGCAAGCCGAGTAAATAAAAGGACACGGTCAGCATCAGTTAGTCCATCGGTATCGGTCTCATTCAAGACCTTGGCACTATGTAACGGCTCAGCACCATTGATGGCTTCAAATGCTACGGCCTTCATTTCCTGTGCACCAAAAATATAAATCGAACCGTCACCAGCAGGTGCTTGGGCGAGCAAGCGGGCACCGTCCTCGAATGAAAATTCTTCTTTTTCCTCTATTCTTTTTAAAACACCTGTTAATTGGGTTGTAAACATTTTTAACATGGGAACCCTCCTTATATCCTATTTATTATAAACTTTTTGCAAACTTAACCCAAAACAATTGCAAAATAACAAAACTTTTGGCAGGATATTTATTTCCCTTAGTCGAACTATAACAGGTAAAAGATAAATACATAATAAACTAAGGAAGAGGTGGAGTTTATGAAAGAGAAAATTTTAATTGTCGACGATCAATTTGGCATCCGCATTTTGCTAAATGAAGTCTTCCAAAAAGAAGGGTATCAAACATTTCAGGCGGCAAATGGGGTCCAAGCACTAGAAATCGTCACAAAACATCATCCGGATTTAGTCCTTTTGGATATGAAAATTCCGGGTATGGACGGTATTGAAATTTTAAAAAGAATGAAAGTTATCGATCCAGAGATTCGCGTCATCATCATGACCGCCTATGGTGAATTGGATATGATTCAAGAAGCCAAAGACCTTGGTGCATTAACTCATTTTGCAAAGCCTTTCGATATCGATGATATCCGTGCGGCTGTTCGTAAACACATCCCGCAAAAAGCGAACTAAAACCCAGCTGTAAAGCCTAAAATGTCAGATATACCAATGGGTGCGCTTTCATTGTGACAGTTTCAAAAAACGTGCTCGAATAATGGCATTTCTTCTTTTCTTTTGTTATGATACATATGAACTTTATCAGGCTCGATATCATTTTAGATTTATACATAAACGACAAATCAGAGGGAAATCCTTTTATGGAAGACCCTGTTTAAAGATGATATCAACCGAAACTTAAGGAGGAAGAGAAATGCCTTTAGTATCAATGACAGATATGCTTAACAAAGCGAAAGCAGAAGGCTACGCTGTAGGTCAGTTCAACTTAAATAACTTAGAATTCACACAAGCAATCCTACAAGCTGCACAAGAAGAGAATTCACCAGTTATCCTTGGTGTATCTGAAGGTGCTGCTCGTTATATGTCAGGCTTCAAAACCGTTGTAAAAATGGTAGAAGGCTTAATGGAAGACTTAAAAGTAACTGTTCCTGTAGCGATTCACCTTGACCATGGTTCAAGCTTTGAAAAATGTAAAGAAGCAATCGATGCTGGTTTTACATCAGTAATGATCGACGCTTCTCACCACCCATTTGAAGAAAACGTTGAAACTACTAAAAAGGTAGTAGACTACGCTCATTCAAAAGGTGTTTCTGTTGAAGCTGAATTAGGAACTGTCGGCGGACAAGAAGACGATGTTTCTGGAAGCATCATCTATGCTAATGCGGAAGAGTGTGTTGAGTTAGTTAAACGCACAGGAATTGACTGCTTAGCTCCTGCATTAGGTTCTGTTCACGGCCCTTACAAAGGTGAACCAAACCTTGGTTTCAAAGAAATGGAAGAAATTGGCAGCCTTACTGGTATGCCATTAGTATTACACGGTGGTACTGGAATCCCAACTAAGGACATCCAGCGTTCTGTTTCACTTGGAACTGCAAAAATCAACGTGAACACTGAAAACCAAATTGCTTCTGCTAAAACAGTTCGTGAAGTGTTAGCGGCAAAACCAGAAGAATACGATCCACGTAAATACTTAGGCCCAGCTCGCGATGCCATCAAAGCTACTGTAATTGGCAAAATGCGTGAATTCGGTTCAGCAGGCAGAGCTTAAGTTTGGGTTCTGTTTCGTCCTGAATGAAACGGGAATGAATAATAAAACTGAAAACCGTCCTTTTAACTAAGGGCGGTTTATGTTTGGTGATAGTAGTCTGAATATTTTGTCTAATTAAAGAGAAATGGCGTTCAAATCCTTAAATTTCCACTTGATAAACTCCTCTATTTTTACAACATTTAAACAAACACTCACGGCCGCTGGACAAAGTACTATAAATTTTTTTATTATGAATACATGAAATTGGAATTTTCGTGTAAACTAATGATAGACAAGCTGTCGGAATTTGGATTTTTATGTTGGAAAAATATACCTATAGCCACACGTGGTAACAGTGGTCTTTTCATAAAGCGTAAGCATGTTTGAAAAAGTCTTTATCCGTTTGCTATACTTGCTGACGATAATAAGACCTGTGCTGACAACCATTCACGACCTTTCGTGGGCTTAGAAGGGAGTCATAAATGGAAAAACTTAAAATTGCGGGCGGTTATCCGTTAAAAGGGACGGTTCGCATCAGTGGAGCTAAAAATAGTGCAGTTGCTTTAATTCCAGCCACAATTTTAGCGGAATCACCGGTAACAATTGAGGGATTACCGCATATTTCAGATGTGGAAATCCTAAAGGACTTACTCGAAGAAATTGGCGGGAAAGTTTCAATGACTGAAGAGGAAATGACGGTTGACCCTTCAACCATGATCTCAATGCCGCTCCCAAACGGAAAGGTAAAAAAGTTGCGTGCATCCTACTATTTAATGGGGGCCATGCTCGGGCGGTTTAAGAAGGCGGTTATTGGCCTGCCTGGCGGCTGCCATCTCGGTCCAAGACCAATTGACCAGCATATTAAAGGCTTTGAGGCACTTGGTGCCCAAATTACCAATGAGCAAGGCGCGATCTATCTGCGTGCAGATGAACTCCGCGGCGCGCGTATATATTTGGATGTAGTCAGTGTCGGGGCAACGATTAATATTATGCTTGCGGCCGTACGCGCAAAAGGACGGACGATTATCGAGAATGCGGCTAAGGAGCCGGAAATTATTGATGTGGCCACTTTGTTGACAAACATGGGTGCAAAAATTAAAGGAGCCGGTACGGACGTAATCCGGATTGATGGGGTTGAAACCCTGCATGGCTGCAAGCATACCATTATCCCGGACCGCATTGAGGCAGGTACCTACATGATTCTGGGTGCAGCTGTCGGTGAGGGAGTTTTAGTGGATAACGTGATCCCGCAGCATTTAGAATCCTTGATTGCCAAGCTAAGAGAAATGGGCGTGCGTGTGGAGACTAGTGATGACCAAGTGTTTGTGGACGGTTCAGCTAATTTGAAAGCGGTTGACATCAAAACACTTGTATACCCAGGATTTCCAACCGACCTACAGCAGCCATTTACGACTCTTTTGACAAAGGCCGCAGGTTCAAGCGTAGTGACCGATACCATTTACGGTGCCCGTTTCAAGCATATTGATGAACTAAGAAGAATGAATGCGAATATCAAGGTGGAAGGTCGTTCGGCGATTATCAACGGCCCTATCCAGCTTCAGGGTGCAAAGGTAAAGGCAAGCGATTTACGTGCTGGAGCAGCCCTTGTGATTGCCGGTCTCCTCGCTGAAGGCGTGACCGAAGTAACTGGTCTCGAACATATCGACCGCGGCTACAGTAACTTAGTCGAAAAACTAAACGGCCTTGGTGCCACCGTTTGGCGGGAAGCACTCACAAAAGAAGAGCTAGAACACCTTAAAAACACATAAGCGGTGCCTGTCACCATTATCAATACGCAGATAGTAGAAATGGTGACAGGCACCATCAGAAGAGGCTAGATTTTTGCATCTAGTCTCTTCGTTTAATTATTTGGGTGTTAATTGTTTCCATAATTAAGGAATAAAAAAATTTTAGTTGATTAATTTTTTGTTCAGAGGGTAAAATAGTAATTGTTTTTATTATGCATATTATCTGCAATTCTATTCATTTCATTTCTACTTCTATTTTCATTTCCTCTAATATCTAATAATTATCTAACTGGACAATCTCCCGCTGCATTCAAGGCGGATTTGCTGGAAAAATTTTAAAGAGTGGTGTACAAATGGAATTAACAATTTCAAGTTTAGAGAATATGAAGCTGAAGGAGCTTTATGAGCTTGCTCGCGAGTATAAAGTGACCTATTACAGCAAATTAACGAAAAAAGAACTAATTTTTGCAATCTTAAAATCTCGTGCTGAACAGCAAGGCTTTTTCTTCATGGAAGGCGTACTCGAGATTATTCAATCAGAAGGTTTTGGATTTTTACGTCCAATCAATTATTCGCCAAGCTCAGAGGATATTTATATTTCCGCTTCGCAAATCCGCCGTTTTGATCTTCGTAATGGGGACAAGGTTTCCGGTAAGGTTCGGCCTCCAAAAGAAAACGAACGCTATTATGGCTTGCTCCACGTGGAAGCGGTCAATGGGGAAGACCCGGAATCAGCAAAAGAGCGTGTTTATTTCCCTGCTTTAACTCCACTTTATCCTGATAGACAAATGAAGCTGGAAACAACGCAAAAACATCTGTCGACGAGGATTATGGATGTAGTGGCGCCTGTTGGTTTTGGACAGCGTGGTTTGATCGTTGCACCGCCAAAGGCCGGAAAAACGATGCTGATAAAGGAAATTGCTAATAGCATTACAACCAATCATCCTGATGTCGAGTTAATCGTGTTGCTAATCGATGAACGTCCGGAAGAGGTAACCGATATTGAGCGTTCTGTTGCAGGGGATGTGGTCAGCTCGACGTTTGACGAGGTGCCTGAGAACCATATTAAAGTCGCTGAGCTTGTTCTAGACCGCGCGATGCGTTTGGTTGAACATAAGCGCGATGTTGTGATTTTGATGGATAGTATTACGCGATTGGCACGTGCCTATAACCTAGTCATTCCGCCAAGCGGACGTACGCTTTCCGGTGGTATTGACCCGGCAGCGTTCCACCGTCCAAAGCGTTTCTTTGGGGCGGCTCGTAATATTGAAGAGGGCGGCAGCTTGACGATCCTAGCAACAGCACTTGTTGATACGGGTTCTCGTATGGATGACGTGATTTATGAAGAATTCAAAGGAACTGGTAACATGGAGCTGCATCTTGACCGTCAGCTGGCTGAGCGCCGTATTTTCCCTGCGCTTGATATCCGCCGTTCTGGTACTCGTAAAGAGGAGCTTCTTATTCCAAAGGATCACTTGGATAAGTTATGGGCAATTCGCAAATCAATGTCTGACTCACCAGATTTTGCTGAGCGCTTCTTGAAAAAATTGCGCCAGACAAAATCCAACGAAGAATTTTTCGCTCAGCTTGGGGAAGAATTGAAGTCAAGAAGATCTTAGTAGATTGGTGCCTGAGGACAAGCTGGCGTCAGGAATTTTTTAAAATAAACCAACAAATCCCAACTTGCAAAAATAGATTACCCTTGTTATAATGGGTGCAGTGTGTTTGAAGTATTTCATGCTTGTCCTTTAAAAGACAGGCATTCATATAACTCTGTTTCGAATGATTCAGGGCGGAAGGAGATGAAAAGAATGAAAGCAGGAATTCATCCAAATTATAAAATGGTTAAGGTGACATGTGCATGCGGTAATACGTTTGAAACTGGTTCTGTTAAGAACGAGATTCGCGTTGAAACTTGTTCAGAATGTCATCCATTCTATACTGGTCGTCAAAAATTCGCTGAAGCTGGTGGACGTGTAGACCGTTTCAACAAAAAATACGGCCTTAAGTCACAACAACAATAATTACTCAAGGAACAGGCAAGAGTACCAATGGCTTGCCTGTTTTTTATTGAAAAAAATTAGAGTATTCACATAGATATGCAGGAAAAATACTTAATATATAGTTGATATTCACCTTTTAATATATATCAATAGATCGTAAAATGGTTCGTTATAGGAAGGAGACGCCGTTTATGTACTTAATGACGCAAAGCGGATGGGTTGAGGTTATCTGTGGCAGTATGTTTTCCGGAAAATCAGAGGAGTTGATTCGTCGGGTTCGGCGTGCTCAATTTGCTAAACAAAATATAGCTGTGTTTAAGCCGAAAATTGATAATCGCTATCATGAGCATTCTGTTGTTTCCCATAATGGCACTTCTTTTCATGCGACGCCAATTTCCCATTCCATTGAGATTCTGCATCATGTTGAGGCAGATGTTGATATTATTGCGATCGATGAGGTTCAGTTTTTTGATGAGGGGATCGTCCGGGTAGTCCAGCAACTGGGAGACCGTGGTCATCGTGTGATTTGTGCAGGCCTTGATATGGATTTCCGCGGCGAGCCGTTTGGTCAGATGCCAGCGTTAATGGCCATTGCCGAATCGGTGACGAAATTGCAAGCGGTTTGCACCGTGTGCGGTTCTCCGTCAAGCAGAACGCAGCGCCTCATCGACGGACGTCCGGCATCTTACCATGATCCGGTAATCTTAGTAGGAGCAGCGGAAGCTTACGAGCCCCGATGCCGTCACCACCACGAAGTCCCAAAAACAACACCAGCTGCCACACGCTAAAACTGTGCTGCTGTCACCAATAAATAATAGGTGCCTGTCACCATAAACACTGTCTGAGAGTTGGATTCTCGGGCAGTTTTTTTGTGGTGTGAAATCCCGTTGTAACTCCCACCAAACTGAGTCTTGGAAAGAATTCTCTTGCTCAAAACAACCAATCGCCGGGCATGATAGTAATGGGAGGTGCAGTGTATGCTGAAAAAATGGATTTCTGTTGTATGTTTCATGTTATTGGTCATTTTAAGCGGGTGCCAGGGTCAGGATAGTACTACTAATGGAAACACCAATGACCTCCGCAGCAATCAGGTAGATTCCGTTGCAGATCGGGGTAAGAATAAACAGCATCAGGTAGAAGATGATATCACCAATCAAAACCCAAATTTCCTTGATCTGAAGGGAACTGGGAGCGGTGGTGAAGCTGGCGGCGGCAAGAACACGGGTAACGATACAAACAAAGCCAAACAAGTAATAGCCGGTACAAATGAGTTTACTACTGATTCAGTTTGGATTAATGGTGATCGAATGTGGGTTCGCGTATATAAAAAGGGAATGCTTACTAATCAAGAAAAAAATGATGCAGAAGCACGCCTTCATAAAAAACTAGTACGGGCACTACCGCGCTATCATATCGAAGTGCAGGTTCAGGAAGACCGCAGCTAACATGCTCTAACTTTTAGGGCATGTTTTTTTAACCCCTAAAAAGCCTCCGATTTAGTCCTAATATTTTTTCTCCCTCAATTTGGTTTTGACGGGGGTTTTCACCTATACTATAATTAGAATGTTATGGACTAAAAACCGAGGTGAATGAACTGTGTTTGATCGTCTTCAATCCGTGGAAGATCGCTACGAAAAGTTGAACGAACTTTTAAGCGACCCAGAAATTATTAATGATACAAAAAAACTTCGCGAATACTCAAAAGAACAAGCTGATATACAAGAAACCGTACAAACCTACCGCCAATATAATGAGGCTCGTGAACAGCTTCAAGATGCAAAGGCCATGCTTGATGAGAAGCTTGATGCCGAAATGCGTGAAATGGTGAAGGAAGAAGTTAATGAGCTTGAAGCCCAAATTGAGGAACTTGAAGCAAAAATGAAAATCCTTCTTGTGCCAAAGGATCCGAATGATGACAAAAACGTTATCTTTGAAATCCGCGGTGCGGCCGGCGGGGATGAGGCGGCATTGTTTGCCGGTACCCTTTACCGGATGTACAGCCGTTATGCAGAAGCTCAAGGCTGGAAAACAGACCTTATTGATGCCAGCCCAACAGGCCTTGGCGGCTATAAGGAAATCAGTTTTATGATTAATGGTCAAGGTGCCTACTCCAAATTGAAGTTTGAGAGCGGGGCCCATCGCGTGCAGCGTGTACCGGAAACTGAATCTGGCGGCCGGATTCACACTTCAACAGCAACGGTTGTTTGTTTGCCGGAAGCAGAAGAATTTGAATATGAAATTCATGAAAAAGATATCCGATTCGATACGTTTGCATCAAGCGGCGCCGGCGGACAATCGGTTAACACCACCATGTCAGCCGTTCGTTTGACACACCTTCCAACAGGAATTATGGTATCCATTCAGGATGAAAAATCGCAGCATAAGAACCGGGATAAAGCGATGAAAGTTTTACGTGCCCGCGTATACGATAAATTCCAGCAGGAAGCACAGGCAGAATACGACCAGGTACGTAAATCTGCAGTTGGAACGGGCGACCGTTCTGAGCGTATCCGCACGTACAACTACCCTCAAAATCGTGTAACCGATCACCGTATTGGCTTAACACTTCAAAAATTGGATCAAATTGTTGAAGGTAAGCTGGATGAAATCATTGATGCGTTGATCATGGATGAACAAGCAAGAAGACTGGAAGAGGCATCTAATGAATAAGAAAGTATTCGAGGCCCTAAAATGGGCTTCTTCTTTTTTAGTTGAAGCGGGGCGTGATGAGAACGCGGGTGAGCTGTTGCTTCGGCATTTCACCGGAATGTCGAGATCGCAGTTGTTCGCTAACATGCGTGAGGAATTGGAGCCTGACGTCTGGGCAGCATTTGATAAAGCCCTCCGTGAGCATGTCGAAGAAGGTGTCCCAGTTCAATATATTATCGGTTCAGAGGAGTTTTACGGGAGGACATTCGTCGTCAATCAAGAGGTCCTAATCCCAAGACCAGAAACAGAAGAACTCGTTTATGGAACCTTAATGAGAATGAAGAAGATCTTCAACAACCATCAAGAAATCAGACTAGCCGACATCGGCACAGGCAGCGGGGCCATCGCTATCACCCTAGACAGGGAATTTTCGGTGACATCCCCGGTGACAGGCACCAATACTACTTCAGCGACGATGCAAAGGGTGTTAAAGGTGACAGGCACTGATATTGCGGAGGGGTCGCTGGCGGTGGCGCGTGAGAATGCGTCTCGGCTTGGGGCGGATGTGGGGTTTATTCAAGGAGATTTGCTCCGGCCGTTTATGGAGAACGGGGAGAAGCTGGATGTGGTCGTTTCGAATCCGCCATATATTCCGGTTGCCGACATGGAGGCTATGTCAGAGGTAGTAACCGAGCATGAACCGCATCGAGCTCTGTTTGCCGGGAAGGATGGCCTGGATTTCTACCGGCGCTTTATGGAGGAACTGCCGCAAGTACTTGCCGCTACTGCTTTGGTCTGCTTTGAAATCGGTATGGGACAAGGAGAGGCAGTTGCGGAGCTGATCCGCGGGGCTTTCTCAAATGTGCATGTTGAAATAATTAATGATATTAATGGCAGGGATCGCATGGTTTTTGCCGAAATTAAAGGATGTTAAACTCAATTTGGGTTTAGCATCCTTTTTTAATTCAGACGAAGTAAAAGAACTCTATTGATTGGAGCGGAAAGCGAATCCGCCTGGAGTGGAAATCAACAGACAATTTTGATACACAACTCACATTTAGATGACTTTTTCAGAGGCCTGTCCCAATTTAGTAGAGTTTTTAAAATTTACTAGTTTAAGATTCTTATTCTTTGTCCAAAATGAAACTATCGAAGGGCAAAGGGGTTGGCTAGAGATGAGAAGCAAACTAGTTGTTTGGGGATATTTAGTGATTTTATCATTGGGGACAATGTTGAATTTATATATGCCAAAGACGGAAGCAGCATCAAAAGAATCAATCGTCATTCCAGGTGAAGCCATTCGCCTAAGAATCTTGGCAAACAGCGATTTTGAACAGGACCAAGCGATTAAACGCAAAGTACGTGATGCCGTAAACGCACAAATCACATTATGGGTACAAAACTTAACTTCCATGAACGAAGCAAAAAAGGTCATCAACGGAAAGCTTCCTGAAATCCAGACGATTGCCGAAAAGGTAGTTCATGAACAAGGTTCAAACCAATCAGTAAAAGTGGAGTTTGGAAAAGTAGAGTTTCCAACCAAACTATATGGCCAGTATTTATATCCAGCTGGTGAATATCAAGCGGTTCTAATCACCTTAGGTAAAGGGGAAGGCGCAAACTGGTGGTGCGTGCTGTACCCGCCGTTATGCTTCCTTGATTTTTCAAATGGTGTGGCCGTGAGTGATGGTTTTGAGGAAAAGCATGTTGCCAAAGCAGAAACGATAAGTGAAAAAGAGGAGCAGATTGATGTTCAAACAGAAGCTCCGGCTCCTGAAGTTTTGGAGGAAAAAACAGTTGAGGCGAATTCAAGTGAACAACTAGAGAAACCTGTTGGAACAGAAACAAAAATAGAAGTGGAACAGCCTGTTCAAGAAATTACTCAAGAGCAGTCAGAAGAAGAAGTGCAAATTGAAAAGCAGCCAACTGAAAAAGTACAAATCAGTGAGAAGCCAGTAGAAAAAGAGGAAAAAATCACTGAAAAACCAATAAAGGCAAAAAAGTCAGTGAAAAAAGAAGCGCCTATCTACACATCTAAAGATGAAGAACCAGTAAAAGTAAAGTTTTTCGTGGTAGAGATGTGGGAGAAAATGTTTAATTAAAATAACAGCCAGTCCAGCCCCGGACTGGTTTTTTCGTGCCATGCACCGATAAAAAATACGAAACCTCTAGTTCTATTATTTCTAGTTTTTCATAGTAATAGAGTAGAATCTTTTAAACGGGGTGGATAGGATGCAGGCATTAATTCGCAAGGCAAATCAGGAGGATTTAGAAAATTTACGAGAGTTTTTAACAAGAGCCCGGCTTGGGACCGACGGACTAACGGCAGAAACCATTGACTACTTTCTACTATTAGAAAACGAGGACGGCACGATTTGCGGATCGCTTGGTATAGAGGCGTTTAGGGAAAATGGGATGCTGCGCTCACTGGTGGTTACACCCGGACAAGCAGATAAGGAAATCTTTGTTCTATTCGAACAAATGGTCAAACTTGCGAAAGAAAAAGGAATCAAAAGCTTGTTTTTGGCAACAAATAAAAGTGTAGCTTTGCCATTTTTCGAATTAATGGGCTTTCAAAAAGTGGATCGGGAAACGTTACCCACAGAATTTCAAAACTCTGCTCATATTCGACACGTTTTAAATGTGGATAACTCATTATTTTTAAAATTTTCTTTATAGTTGTGGATTAATCCACAAAGTTATCCACTTTTTTCGAAAACTTATACACAATTTGTGGATAAAACTTGTTTTTATACCCACCTTCTCTTATACTTTCAAACGTAATAGGTGAAGAGATAGGAGTTTTTCCGTGTAAATTCGCCAAAATTCGATATTAGTCATGTTTTCAATAAAGGTGGATAACTATGAACACAAATGTTTGGATAGTGGATAAATCTGTGGATAATCTTGAAAGTAATCCACAGATTGTGGATGCCGCTAATTTTTTAAGAAAAAATGAAGTCGTGGCCCTGCCGACAGAGACCGTTTATGGCCTTGGGGGAAATGCGGAAAGTGATGAAGCAGTGGCCAAAATCTTTGCGGCGAAAGGACGGCCGGGGGATAATCCGTTAATTATTCACATCGCCGACCGCACACAGCTTAGTAGATTTGTAACGGAAGTTCCGGAGTCTGCGGCAAAATTGATGGATGCCTTTTGGCCTGGGCCGCTGACGATTATTTTTAAAAAGAAAGAAGGCGTTCTTTCCGAGAAAGCAACGGCTGGGCTAAACTCGGTTGGTGTGAGGATGCCGGATCACCCAGTGGCATTAGCACTGTTGAAAACATGTAATCTTCCAATTGCCGCTCCCAGTGCAAACAGTTCGGGGAAGCCGAGTCCGACAAAGGCCGAGCATGTGCTGGATGATTTAAATGGAAAAATTGCCGGTGTACTGGACGCAGGTGCGACAGGTGTGGGGGTTGAATCAACAGTTGTCGATTGCACCGAAGGGATACCTGTAATCTTGAGGCCTGGTGGTGTAACAAAAGAGCAGCTTGAGTCAGTGGCCGGCGAGGTTCATGAAGATGCCGCTTTAAAGGACCAGGCAGCGCGTCCAAAGGCGCCTGGCATGAAATATACCCATTACGCGCCGAATGCTCCGTTATATATGGTAGCCGGACCTAAGGAGTTCCTTCAAAAGTTAGTTTCAGAAAAGCGGGCCGAAGGGCTTCGTGTAGGGGTATTGACGACGGAGGAAAATCACAGTTTCTATCAGGCCGATCAGGTTCAATCATGCGGAAGAAGAGCCGAGCTTGAAACAGTGGCAGCTAATCTTTATGATACATTGCGCAGTTTCAATCAAGGAAAGGTCGATCTTATTTTTAGCGAAATTTTTCCGAATGAAGGCGTCGGGCACGCGATCATGAACCGTCTGCAAAAAGCAGCGGGCAATAAACTAATTACCGAATAGCATCAGCATCTCCTTAGGGGGAGCTGGTGTTTTTTATTTGCTCAATCCTATCAAAAATACCCGCTTCTAAATCCGTTTGGACGTGCATAGGCTAGGATAGTTAGTCCAAGGGGGCGAGGGAGAAATGTCAGAAATGGCTGGCGAACTACTGACACTAATATTAATGGCATTTGCACTTGGTATGGATGCCTTCTCGGTTGGGCTTGGCATGGGAATGTACAAACTGCGGCTGAGGAAAATTTTTAACATCGGCCTGACGATTGGCTTATTCCATGTATGGATGCCGCTCTTAGGCCTGCTTGCCGGCAAATTTCTATCAGAGAAATTCGGCACATTCGCTACCCTCATTGGCGGGCTGCTCCTCATTGTTCTAGGGGTGCAGATGATTTGGTCGACCATGAGAAAAGAAGAAGCAAAGGTGATCACTCCAGTGGGCTTCGGCTTGCTGTTATTTGCATTAAGTGTGAGTCTTGATAGTTTCTCGGTTGGTTTGACCTTGGGTATCTACGGGGCCAAAACCTTTATGGTTATTCTCTGCTTTGGTTTAGTGGCAGCCGTGCAAACATGGGCTGGTCTTTTACTCGGCAGAAAAGTGCAAGGCTGGCTTGGGACCTATAGCGAGGCTTTAGGCGGAACCATCTTGCTTGCCTTTGGTTTGAAACTTCTGGCACCTTTTTGGTAAAGAACCCTGCCAATCTTTTAAAAAGCCATCCTAAATGTGCTAGAATGGAATTGGTAAATTTTTAAGAACAGCCGGTTCATTTTTAAAATTTAGGGGTAAAATTTTTAAGGTAAGGGGGCGAGCAGATTGCAGCATGTTTTGTTTGTTTGTACAGGAAATACATGCAGAAGTCCGATGGCTGAAGCGATATTAAAAAATAAAAAACCCGGTGAAGTTGAGGTAATGTCGGCAGGCATTTATGCCGCCAATGGCAGTGAGGCATCCACTCATGCTAAACAGGTGCTTGATGACAAGCAAATCTCACACAATCATCGCTCACAAATGTTGACGGCGGCTGCGGTGGAGTGGGCAGATCTCATTTTAACGATGACAAGTTCCCATAAGTTTGCCATTCAGCAGCAATTTCCTCATGCGGTCATGAAGGTATTTACCTTAAAGGAATATACCGGTGAACCCGGCAGTCAGGATGTTGTCGACCCGTATGGCGGGAGTCTTGAAATGTACCAAGAAACTTACCGTGAGTTAGAAGAACTAATCAACAAGGCGATCAAAAAACTAAACAAGTAAGGAAGTCTCCTGAATGACATCCTCTTTCTTTGAGAAATATATCCATAAAAAGTACGGCTCTCTTCCAAAAAAGAGGGCTTTTATTTTGCACCTCTAATGGATGAAAGAATGAACGTTTCTGCTTTATATTTTTATGCTAGTATGTCAAAATGAAAGCAGATTCCCCAATAGATGATGCACGCAGATACACGCATCGGTTGAATGGGGGGAGAGTGCAAAATGGATTGTTTGAATTTTTGGAAAAAGAACAGGAGGATTTATACATGAAAGTGGCATTAGCGTCAGACCATGGCGGTGTGAATATTCGTAAGGAAATTGCGAAATTACTAGAAGAGCTACAGATTGAGTACGTTGATTTTGGCTGTGATTGTGAAACATCAGTAGATTTTCCGGATTATGCACTGCCAGTGGCTGAAAAAGTAGCAAGCGGTGAGTTTGATCGAGGAATTTTAATTTGTGGAACGGGAATTGGGATGAGTATCGCCGCAAACAAGGTGAAAGGCATCCGCTGTGCCCTTGTACATGACACCTTTAGTGCACGGGCAACACGCGCCCACAATGATACCAATATGCTTGCAATGGGTGAGCGCGTCATTGGTCCAGGGCTGGCTCGGGATATCGCTGAGATTTGGCTGACAGGAGAATTCGAAGGCGGCCGCCATGCGAACCGAATTGGAAAAATTACTGAGTACGAAAATAAGCACCTCTGAAAGAAGGGTATGGCTTATGATTAAAGAATGGGAAAAAGAGCTGGAAGAAATAGTAACTGAATATTCACAAACAGCTGGATTAAAGCCGGGTCAGCTGCTTGTGATCGGCTGCAGTACCAGTGAGGTGATCGGCGAACGAATTGGTACCGCCGGGACCGTAGACGTGGCGGAAATGATTTTCCGGCAGCTGAGAAAGCTTCAGGAAGAGACTGGTGTTCAACTTGCGTTTCAATGCTGCGAGCACTTAAACAGGGCGCTGGTCCTGGAACGTTCGGCTGCGGAGCAGCGGGGTTATGAAGAAGTGTCTGTTGTTCCTGTCCGTAAGGCTGGCGGTGCGATGGCTACATATGCTTTTAATGCGCTAAATGATGCAGTGGTAGTGGAGTTCGTGAAGGCGGAGGCGGGGATAGACATTGGTCAAACGCTGATCGGCATGCATCTAAAACATGTCGCCGTACCTGTCCGCGTCAAACAAAAAAAGGTCGGACATGCCCTCGTTACCCTGGCAAAAGCACGGCCAAAACTCATCGGCGGCGCCCGCGCCGTGTACGAGAAAAACACTCCAAATGAAAGCTGCTCATAGTGGTAATGGGAACGTCACCATTACCACTATTGTTCGGTTATTAATGGTGACAGGCACCTTTTATTCTATTTTTATAGAGTTTATAGTGGCAAAATCCGAAAGATGTGTTAGAATGAAGAAGGAATTTTCGAATTTTGAATTTAATGGTTAGAACATAAAAGGGGGATTTAGGATGAAGCATTTGCCTCAAGCGGATGAACAAGTGTTTAAAGCGATTCAACAGGAATTAGGACGTCAGCGTTCTAAAATTGAATTAATTGCGTCAGAAAATTTTGTAAGTGAAGCTGTTATGGAAGCACAAGGTTCTGTATTAACTAACAAGTATGCAGAAGGATATCCATCACGCCGTTATTATGGCGGTTGTGAATATGTTGATATAGTTGAAGACTTAGCCCGTGATCGTGCAAAAGAAATTTTCGGTGCGGAATACGTAAACGTTCAGCCGCATTCAGGGGCACAAGCCAATATGGCTGTTTACTTCACCATCCTCGAGCAGGGCGATACCGTTCTTGGTATGAACCTATCTCATGGCGGACATTTAACACACGGAAGTCCGGTAAACTTCAGTGGTATTCAATATAATTTCGTTGAATACGGTGTAGATGAAACAACTCACCGCATTAACTACGATGATGTCCGTGAAAAAGCATTAACTCATAAGCCAAAACTAATCGTTGCAGGTGCGAGCGCATACCCGCGTGCAATTGACTTTGCTAAATTCCGTGAAATTGCTGATGAAGTGGGTGCGTACCTAATGGTCGACATGGCCCACATCGCTGGACTTGTTGCTGCAGGTTTACACCAAAACCCAGTTCCATACGCTGATTTTGTTACCACCACTACACACAAAACATTACGCGGACCTCGCGGCGGGATGATTCTTTGCAAAGAAGAGTTCGGTAAGAAAATCGATAAGTCGATCTTCCCTGGTATTCAAGGCGGACCTCTAATGCACGTAATCGCAGCGAAGGCCGTTGCTTTCGGTGAAGCACTGCAGGACAGCTTTAAAGAGTATGCTGCCAATATTATTTCCAATGCTGGCCGTTTAGCGGAAAGCTTGCAAAATGAAGGCTTAAAGATTGTTTCTGGCGGTACAGACAATCATTTATTATTGGTTGACGTAACAAGCCTTGGATTAACAGGTAAAGTGGCGGAGCACGTTTTGGACGAGGTCGGCATTACGGTTAATAAAAACACGATTCCATTTGACCAAAACAGCCCATTTGTTACTAGTGGAGTACGTATCGGTACAGCAGCTGTTACTAGCCGCGGCTTTGGTTTAGCGGATATGGACGAAATCGCATCGATTATCGCCTTTACATTGAAGAACCACGAAGACGAAGCTAAGCTGGCAGAAGCACGTGGACGTGTAGAAGCATTAACAAGTAAATTTACTTTATATCCAGAGTATTAATATTATTAGTCTCAAGCAATCGGTCCTCATCCTAGATGGAGGCCGATTTTTTTACCCCTTCAAAAGCATCCACGCTGTCACGAATATTTCATAAATAGTATACAAAGAATAAAGTTTCGAAGACCGGCCCTGTGGCAATAGTATTAGAGGAAAAATTCACGCTATTTTGTATCTACAATAAGGAAAGGACAAGAGTTGCTCTGCAGGTCATTTTTCTGTAAAATGAGGCGATGATTAATTTTATAAAAAAAAGGGGCGATTAATGTGGCAAAGGTATACGTCTTCGACCACCCGCTAATCCAGCATAAACTCACTTACATACGTGATAAAAATACAGGAACCAAAGAGTTCCGCGAGCTTGTTGACGAAGTGGCAACTTTAATGGCGTTCGAAATCACAAGGGATATGTCACTTGAGGACATCGATATCGAAACACCAGTTTGTCCAGCGAAATCAAAGGTACTTTCCGGAAAAAAAATCGGCATTGTACCCATACTTCGTGCCGGAATCGGAATGGTGGATGGAATTTTAAAATTGATCCCTGCTGCAAAGGTAGGCCACGTTGGCTTATACCGTGATCCTGAAACATTGATGCCGGTTGAATATTACATTAAACTGCCAAGTGATGTGGAAGAACGTGATTTCATCGTGGTGGACCCAATGCTTGCAACAGGAGGATCTGCTGTCGAAGCCATCAATTCCTTGAAAAAGCGCGGTGCTAAACATATCAAGTTTATGTGCTTAATTGCTGCTCCTGAGGGCGTTGAAGCTGTTAAAACAGCCCACCCTGATGTGGATATCTATATCGCCGCATTAGATGAAAAATTAAATGACCACGGCTACATCGTCCCAGGTCTTGGGGATGCCGGTGACCGTTTATTTGGTACAAAGTAAAGTCGGGCAGGATGCCCGGCTTTTTTTTCGATTGTCGAGCTCCAGCGCCTAGCCCCTCGAGGTCACAAGCCAAGCCGTCCAAAAGGTTAAAAGGCAACCTTCCGGCCGTCTTGTCTTGTGCTTGTCGGGGCTGACCAAGGCGCTTGCGCTTTTGTTCTGAATATTTTATCCCCGTAACGACCACGCTATGAGAAAAAAGGGGATTCCACATATGAAATGGCTCATATCCATCCTTCTTACCTTACAAACTACCTCAACAATACTCGTTCACCCACCGATACCTGAAACGACAAAGGTTGCGATTGTCATCCTGAAACAGCCCCAATCAGAGCAGGAGATAAAACGTCTGCTCGGCGACTATCGAGAAATAAAGCTGCGCCGGATTTTCCACGAAGCCCTTGATGGCTTTTCAATTGAAGGCAGCCCTGAGGCCATCGCAAAGCTGAGTAAGCAAGAACAGACCCTCACCGTCTCGCCTGTCGCAAGCTACCAGGCTGAAACGGAAGAAAGCGTCAAAATCATTGGCGGAGAAGAAGTACGCCGTTATTTTGACGACAACAATCAACGCCTCTCCGGCAAGGGAATTACGGTGGGTGTAATCGATACAGGAGTCGATTACACCCACCCTGACTTAAAAAACAATTACATTGGGGGTCACGACCTCGTCGACAATGACACGGATCCCATGGAAACTCTCGCTGTAGGGAAAGCGACCATTCACGGAACCCATGTGGCTGGCATTATTGCTGCCAATGGAAAAATAAAGGGCGTGGCACCTGATGCTAAAATTCTCGCCTATCGTGCCCTTGGACCAGGCGGCGGGGGGACCACCGAACAGGTTCTCGCCGCGATTGAGCAGGCGATTAAAGACAAAGTGGATATCGTTAACCTTTCCCTAGGAAATGAAATCAACGGACCTGACCTGCCTATCTCACTCGCCCTTAACCGTGCAGTCGACAAAGGCATTGTTGCAGTCGCGGCATCAGGTAATTCCGGGCCGAATGTTTGGACGGTGGGATCTCCAGGCACTGCGTCGAAGGCCATATCTGTCGGTGCTTCAACACCAAGGATGGAAATCCCTTCAATATTAATAGAAGGAAGCAGGAAACCAATCCGCATCCAGCCAATGGATGGTTCATCTGATTGGGGGCTTGACCGATCCCTGCAATTGGCAAATGGGGGAATCGGACGAAAAGAAGATCTCCAAAATGTCCAGGGCAAACTGGTTCTGATGAAACGCGGGACAATAACCTTTACCGAGAAGGCAAAAAATGCTTTTGAAGCGGGAGCGAAGGCGGTATTGATCTACAATAATTTGAGCGGGAACTTCCTGGGAAATCTCGAAACTCCTTTAAACATTCCCGTCGGAGCACTCGCCAAGACAGACGGAATGTTATTACAAAAAAAGATCTCACAACAATCGGTAAGTGCCAGGGTAGCAGTCCGAGAAGAGCGGGACCGGCTGGCAGACTTCAGCTCGCGGGGGCCGGTGACAGGAAGCTGGGAGATTAAGCCAGATATTGTCGCGCCAGGGGTGGCCATTAATTCAACCATTCCAGGCGGTTATTTATCATTGCAAGGCACAAGTATGGCCGCACCGCATGTGGCAGGGGCTTGTGCATTAATTAAGCAGGCCCATCCGGATTGGACACCAACACAGATTAAGGCAGCGCTAATGAATACGGCCAAGCCGATTGGACCAGTGCCCAATACCTTGTACCGTACATATGAGCAGGGGGCAGGCCGCATCCAGGTTGATGAGGCGATCCAAACCGCGTCGCTCGTTACCCCAAGCAGCCTCCGCTTTGGAAAGTATAATGATGAAAACAACAGCCATAAGGCGATAGTGAAAATTGAAAATCAAAGTGGAAAGGCAGAGCGGTATTCCTTTCAAATACCTCACCAAGTGGAAGGAGTCAGCTGGCGGTTTCCGTTGTCCTTTACCCTTAAGTCCGGGGAATCAAAGGAAGTGTCAGTCGAACTCCAGATCGACCCCCATGTTTTTAATAGAAAGATTCATGATGGTTTCCTGCAGCTTCAGGCCGGTTCCAAGCAAATACAGATTCCGTATTTATATGTTCTTGAAGAACCAGGCTATCCAAGGGTGATGGGCTTTGATTTTGCATATGGCGACAGGCCGGGTGAATACCGTTATGAAGTCTATCTGCCCGGAGGTGCGGAGGAATTTGGAATTGCCTTGTTTAACCCGGAGGATTACCGTTTTATTGGATATCTGGACACCATCACAAATGTGAAGAAAGGGCAGCTTCGTAAAATAATTACAAAGGAGCAGCTGCCGGCATCCGGAACGTATTTAGTGAAAGTGTTCGCGAAGAAGGCTGGCAAAGAGGACTTTATTGAGACGATGATTACGGTGGATCACCGGGATGAATAGGTTTTCAAGGCTAAGACGAAAAAAGAGTCTTAGCCTTCTTTTTGAAATAGTGGAAGTTAAACCCAGTGAAACTAATTAATTTTATCTGAAAGGCCGTTTCGTAAAACACAGAATTAACAAGGTAAACTAATTTTTTTATTAGGATTAGATTAAAATTTGATTAAAAGTTCACAAAATAGACACATTTTGGACTAAAAAGTTTCAAAATTTACAATAAAATAAAAGTATTGACTATGGTACCCAAAAGAGGGAAAATCCTAACATGATTGTGGTATATTTCACGTAAATTCATTGACATTGACAAGTGGCTATTGTATGCTTACAAAGGGTATGGATGAGAGGGTTTTCATATAAAAATATCTATATAAAGATAGTTTTAATGAAATGAATTTTTAATGCCCAACGATGGACATTCTCTTAAGAATGGAGGATGTGATTTTATGCGTCAAAATAACCGCAACCCATTGCAAGCAATGGCGTTAATGTCCGCGATTGTCTCCCAGTTAGTTGGCTCCATTCTCATAGGTATTTTTGCCGGAAGATGGCTTGATCGGCACTGGGGTACCGAACCAATTTTCTTAATAATCGGACTGCTTTTGGGACTGGCATCAGGAACGTATGCCATGCTTCTTTCCATCCGCCATTTCTATTCAGGAGATAAATAATAATGCCAGATTTTAGAGTCATGTACAACAGGCAAAAGAAATGGATATTCTACTTGTTAGCCATTTATGTTCTTTGCTGGGGATTTACTAGTTACCAAACAATCTTTCTTGGATTGATTTTAGGGACATGCTTTGGTTTTCTTAATCTTTTGTTACTGGTAAGGAAGACAGAAAAGTTTGACAAACAAGTAACAGAGGGGAAAAAACCCCGATCGCTGGGCTCCTTATCAAGGATGGCGACAGCGGGTATTGGAGCAGCAATTGCATTGAAGTACCCTGAATATTTTAATATCTTTAGTTATGTGATAGGACTAATGACATCCTATATTGTCATTATGATAGATTATTTTTACAATGCACTAAATGTACATAAATGAAGGGGAAGTGAGGTGAGTACATATGGAACATAAAGCTCCTGAGTTTGAATTCTTGGGTCTATGGTTTAATGGCGCTAATGTTTTGATGATCACTGTAGCAAGTGTCATTGTTTTTCTAATTGCCGTTCTTTCAACCCGTAAGCTGGCCATGAAACCAACAGGGATGCAGAACTTCTTTGAATGGGTAATGGACTTCGTGAAAGGCATTATCAACAGCACGATGGATTGGAAGGATGGAGGAAGATTTCATATCCTTGGAATCACACTCATCATGTATATCTTTGTATCCAATATGTTAGGTTTGCCGTTTGCGATTGTGATTGATGAAACACTTTGGTGGAAATCACCAACAGCTGACCCAATCATCACGTTAACGCTCGCGGTTATGATTTTGGGATTAACCCATTATTATGGTGTGAAGTTACATGGTGTCAAAGGATATGCAAAAGGTTTCTTCAGCCCGATGCCATTCTTGTTCCCATTAAAGATTATCGAGGAATTTGCCAACACATTAACGCTTGGTCTGCGTCTTTACGGTAACATCTTCGCTGGTGAGTTGCTGTTATCACTATTGGCAGCGGGACTAGCTCATCAAGGAATTGCGGGTACCATCGCCGCAGTGCCATTAACATTAGTATGGCAAGGTTTCTCTGTGTTTGTTGGATCTATCCAGGCTTACATCTTTACCATGTTAACAATGGTTTACATGGCTCATAAAGTGAGTCATGACCATTAAAATAACCGTTCATACTCATGAACAAAACAAAAAAATATTATGTTTTCATACATTTAAGGAGGAAAAAAAGAAATGACAGGTTCAATTGGTATTTTAGCAGCAGCGATCGCAATTGGTTTATCAGCAATTGGTGCAGGTATTGGTAACGGTCTTATCGTAGGACGTACAGTAGAAGGTGTTGCACGTCAGCCTGAATTACGTGGTACGCTTCAAACGACAATGTTCATCGGGGTTGCGTTAGTTGAAGCCCTACCGATCATCGGGGTAGTTATTGCGTTCATGGTATTAAATCGATAAAACTCAGGAAATTCCAGGTGGCGAAGATAAACGAATCCTTCGCCATTCATTTATGTTTGTTCAAATGCATGATTGTTTTCCTTATGTTTAGCAACTCTTGAAAGGAGTGAACCCAGGGTGTTAACAAGCAGTTTTGTATTGGCCACTGCCGCTGAAGCAGGCGGACATAGCGGCATTAATACTGGAGATATCTTCTTCCAGCTAATCGTATTTATTATTTTATTGGCATTGCTTAAAAAATTCGCGTGGGGTCCTTTAATGGGCATTATGAAACAACGTGAAGAACATATCGCTAATGAAATTACTGCGGCAGAAAACAGCCGTTTAGAATCACAAAAACTTATTGAAGAGCAGCGCAGCCTTTTAAAAGAAGCGCGTAATGATGCACAAAATTTGATCGAAAATGCGAAGAAGCAAGGCGATGTTCAGCGTGAAGAAATCATCACGACTGCCCGTGCTGAAGCAGAGCGTATTAAAGAAGCTGCCAAGCTTGAGATCGAGCAGCAAAAGGAAAAAGCGGTTGCTGCCATTCGCGAACAGGTTGCTTCCTTGTCTGTATTAATTGCTTCTAAAGTGATTGAAAAGGAATTAACAGCTCAAGATCAAGATGCACTTATCAACGAATACATTAAAGAGGCAGGAGAAGGACGATGAGCAACACATTGGTAGCAAAACGCTACGCGTCCGCTCTCTTTCAAATTGCAAAGGAACAGCAGATTCTAAGTCAAGTAGAAGAGGACCTTCGTGTAGTTAAGGAAGTCTTGGAATACAATGCTGATTTAAAAGCTGTTCTTAAATCTTCAAAACTTACAATTGATAAGAAAAAAGAGATTGTGAAAAATGCTTTTGCATCAGTAAATGTGTATGTCCTTAATACGGTATTAATCTTGATTGACCGTCATCGCGAGGAACAAATTGTAGAAGTAACTGACCAATTTCTTGAACTGGCAGATGAAGCAATGGGTATTGCAGAAGCACAAGTGTACAGCGTGAGCGCATTAACGGATGCGCAACGTGAGGCATTATCTGCGACATTTGCCGCGAAAATTGGCAAAAAATCACTAAGAATAGAAAATATCGTCGATTCCAACCTGCTTGGCGGCCTCCGCCTTCGAATTGGAAACCGAATTTATGACGGCAGCTTGCGTGGCAAGTTAGATCGTTTAGAGCGTAAATTGTTATCTTAAAGATTCGAAAGAATAGGGGTGAAACTCATGAGCATTAAAGCTGAAGAAATCAGTGCCCTGATTAAATCACAAATTGAAAATTATCAGGCAGAAATTCAAGTGAGTGATGTTGGTACAGTTATCTCAATCGGTGACGGTATCGCACGTGTTCATGGCCTCGACAATGTTATGGCCGGAGAACTTGTTGAATTTGCAAACGGCGTTATGGGTATGGCACAAAACCTAGAAGAAAATAACGTCGGTATTATCATCCTTGGACCTTTCACAGATATTCGTGAGGGAGACGAGGTTCGCCGCACAGGCCGCATCATGGAGGTTCCAGTAGGTGAGGCACTAATCGGACGTGTAGTAAACTCATTAGGACAGCCAGTTGATGGCATGGGGCCAATCAACACAACTAAAACTCGCCCAATTGAAGCAGTCGCTCCTGGCGTTATGGCTCGTAAATCCGTTCATGAGCCGCTTCAAACAGGTATTAAAGCGATTGACGCGCTTGTTCCTATCGGACGCGGTCAACGTGAATTAATCATTGGTGACCGTCAAACAGGTAAAACATCTGTAGCGATCGACACCATCTTAAACCAAAAAGGTCAAAACATGATCTGTATCTATGTTGCCATCGGTCAGAAGGAATCAACTGTTCGTAACGCGGTTGAAACTCTTCGTAAATATGGCGCATTAGAATACTCAATTGTTGTAACAGCTTCTGCATCACAGCCTGCGCCGCTATTATACTTAGCTCCATACGCTGGTGTTGCAATGGCAGAAGAGTTTATGTATGACGGCAAGCACGTTTTAATCGTATATGATGACCTTTCAAAACAAGCTGCTGCATACCGTGAGCTTTCCTTGTTACTACGTCGTCCTCCAGGCCGTGAAGCATATCCAGGGGATGTTTTCTACTTACACAGCCGTTTGTTAGAACGTGCATGTAAAATTAACGATACACTTGGTGCTGGTTCGATTACAGCTTTACCATTTATTGAAACACAAGCAGGTGACGTTTCTGCTTATATTCCAACAAACGTTATCTCCATCACGGATGGACAAATTTTCTTACAATCTGACCTTTTCTTCTCCGGTGTTCGCCCAGCGATCAACGCAGGTCTTTCCGTATCACGTGTAGGTGGATCCGCGCAAATCAAAGCGATGAAGAAGGTTGCAGGTACACTGCGTCTTGACCTTGCTTCCTACCGTGAATTAGAAGCATTTGCTCAGTTCGGTTCTGACCTTGATAAAGCAACACAAGCGAAGCTGAACCGTGGTGCTCGTACGGTTGAAGTTCTAAAGCAAGATCTTCACAAGCCGCTTACAGTTGAAAAGCAAGTTGTAATCCTTTATGCATTAACACGCGGTTTCCTTGATGATATTCCATTACAGGATGTTCGCCGCTTTGAATCTGAATTCCATAACTGGTTAGACCACAACCGCAAAGAATTGTTAGACCATATTACCAAAACGAAGGATCTTCCTTCTGACGAGGATATGGCTTCTGCAATCAACGACTTTAAAAAGACGTTTGCAGTTTCCGAATAATAGGGTCTGACATATTGAAGGATTTGGGCGTGCGGTCCGCCGCACGGTCTCAAATCCACATTCTTTGAATAAGGGTGGTGAGAACCTATGGCTTCATTACGTGATATAAAACAGCGTATTACTTCTACAAAAAAGACCAGTCAAATCACAAAGGCAATGGAGATGACTTCGGCTGCTAAATGGAACCGCGGCGTTATGAATGCGAAAGCATTTGTACCGTACATGGAAAAAATCCAGGAAGTAACAGCGTCGATTGCAATTGGCTCAAAAGGTGTCAATCACCCGATGCTAAAAGCACGTCCTGTTAAAAAGACCGGTTATATTGTCATCACATCTGACCGTGGTCTTGCTGGTGCGTTCAACAGTAACGTCATCCGCCGTGTGAACCAAACAATCCAAAGCCGTCATAAATCGAACGATGAGTACGCGGTTATTACGATTGGCCGTGTTGCCCGCGACTTTTTTACAAAACGCGGTATAAACATAGCGCTGGAAATCGTCGGAGTATCCGATCAGCCGAACTTCAGTGACATTAAAGAACTAACAAGTTCCACTGTCGGAATGTTTGAAGACGGAACCTTTGATGAATTATATGTATTTTATAACCATTATATAAGTGCAATTTCTCAAGAGGTTACAGAGAAGAAGCTGCTTCCATTAGCAGAATTGACCCCTACTGGAAAGCTCACTTCCTATGAATTTGAGCCATCTGCAGAAGAGATTTTAGAAGTTCTCCTGCCACAGTATGCTGAAAGCTTAATTTACGGAGCATTGCTTGACAGTAAAGCAAGTGAGCACGCTGCACGGATGACTGCAATGAGAAATGCAACTGATAATGCAAAAGAATTAATCAAGTCTTATACATTAAGCTACAACCGTGCCCGTCAGGCAGCGATTACCCAAGAAATAACGGAAATCGTCGGCGGTGCGTCAGCACTTGAGTAGTGCTTTAATTTTATAAAAAAGAACCCTAGCCAGGGTCCAAGATAGGAAGAGTCTTGGGAATGAGTCGACCATTCCCGGCCTCTTTCTGAATGAGTAAGATAGGAGGGAACATGATGAACAAAGGACGCGTTCTTCAGATTATGGGTCCGGTTGTTGACGTTAAGTTCGAAAGCGGTCAACTTCCTGAACTCAATAACGCATTAAAAATTGTAAGCACATCGTCAGAAGTTGAGATCAGCTTAACCCTTGAAGTAGCCCTTCATTTAGGTGATGATACAGTCCGTACAATTGCGATGTCTTCTACTGACGGACTAACTCGTGGTGCGGAAGTTCAAGATACTGGTAAGCCAATCTCTGTACCGGTTGGAGATGTAACACTCGGCCGTGTATTTAACGTTTTGGGTGATGCCATTGACCTTGCGGAAGACATTCCAGAAAGTGCCCGCCGTGATTCGATTCACCGCGAAGCACCAACTTTTGAAAATCTTTCAACTGAGGTTGAAATCTTAGAAACTGGTATTAAGGTAGTAGACCTTCTTGCTCCATATATTAAAGGTGGTAAAATCGGTCTATTCGGTGGTGCCGGTGTAGGTAAAACCGTATTAATCCAGGAATTGATCAATAACATCGCTCAAGAGCACGGTGGTATCTCTGTATTCGCCGGCGTTGGTGAGCGTACTCGTGAAGGGAACGACCTTTATCACGAGATGACAGATTCAGGCGTTATTAAGAAAACAGCGATGGTATTCGGACAAATGAACGAGCCGCCAGGAGCACGTATGCGTGTTGCCTTGACTGGTTTGACTATGGCTGAATATTTCCGTGATGAGCAAGGACAGGACGTTCTTTTCTTCATGGATAACATCTTCCGTTTCACGCAAGCAGGTTCTGAGGTTTCCGCGTTACTTGGCCGTATGCCATCTGCGGTAGGTTACCAGCCGACACTTGCAACTGAAATGGGTAAATTACAAGAGCGTATCACATCTACTAACGTAGGTTCTGTTACATCGATCCAAGCGATTTACGTACCAGCCGATGACTATACGGATCCGGCTCCGGCGACGACTTTCGCTCACTTAGATGCAACGACAAACCTTGAGCGTAAGCTTTCTGAGATGGGTATCTACCCAGCGGTGGATCCTCTTGCGTCAACTTCTCGTGCCTTATCACCAGAAATTGTTGGCGAAGACCACTACAATGTAGCACGCCAAGTTCAATCAACATTACAACGTTACCGTGAATTACAGGATATCATTGCAATCCTAGGTATGGACGAACTTTCAGATGATGATAAGTTAGTGGTACTCCGTGCACGTCGTGTACAGTTCTTCTTATCTCAGAACTTCCACGTGGCAGAACAGTTCACTGGCCAGCCAGGTTCATATGTTCCTGTTAAAGAAACTGTTAAAGGCTTCAAGGAGATCCTTGAAGGTAAATACGATCATCTTCCAGAAGATGCGTTCCGTTTGGTAGGACGTATTGAAGAAGTGGTTGAGGCCGGAAAACGCATGGGTGTAGAAGCTTAAAGTTTGCCAGGAGGGTAAAAAATGAAGACCGTAAAAGTCACTGTTGTTACTCCCGATGGCCCGGTGTATGATTCTGAAGTAGAGATGGTTAGTACCAAGGCTAAGAGCGGTGAACTGGGTATTTTGCCTGGTCACATTCCGTTGGTTGCTCCACTTGCAATTAGTGCGGTTCGTTTGAAAAAGGGTGGACAGACGGAATTCGTCGCGGTTAGCGGTGGATTCTTGGAGGTCCGTCCTGATCAGGTGACTATTTTGGCGCAGACGGCTGAATTAGCCTCTGATATTGACGTTGAACGTGCTTTAAGAGCTAAGGAGCGTGCTGAACAGCGTGTGCAGGAGCAGCGTGCTGAGCATACTGATTTCAGACGTGCGGAGCTTGCCTTGCAGCGTGCCATCAATCGCCTCGCCGTATCGGAAAAAAAATTATAATATTGCATTTTATAAACCCTTCTGGTTTGAACCGGAGGGGTTTTTTATGTTTATGCTGCGTCCAAGGTCATGGATTTCAAGTAACACCTCTTATATAAAATACGAAGTGGTCAAGCAAAATAATTATTTAATAGATAATTTTATTCTATTAGAAATATTGTTATTATGGTATTTTTATGTAATAAGGCAGTATTGTACAATATCATTTCGGCAGCCGAAAAAATCGTACATAAAGCTAGGGTGAATTATTTGAAAGTTTTAGCTATTTCGATATTGACGTTAAACGTTATAACATGTAATAATATATTATAATACAACAGGTGATAAACAATGACAGGATAAGTCGAAGGAGGAGAAGATAGAGACAGAACAGTTAGATCATTTGAGCACTTATGAAAGCGGTTTAAAAATGTTCTTTGTCCTTAAAGTGAATTTATTGGGGGGAATGTATGTGAAACGTTGGATGAAAACAGCATTCAGTTTTTTATTGGTTATGTCATTATTGATCGGATGTTCCTCAAAAAGCTCCACTTCAAAATCCAGTGATGGAAAGACGACCATCACATTTTTCTACCGATGGCCAAATGAACCGTATAAGTCCTATTTTAAAAGTGTTATTGCCGAATTTGAAAAGAAAAATCCTAACATTAAAGTCGAAGAAGTAACCGCCTTAAACGATGATTATAAGCAAAAGGCCAATGTCCTGTTAGGAAGCCAAAACCCGCCAGATGTATTCTTTAGCTGGGCTGGAGAATACGGACAAAAGTTTATTAGAGATGGTGTGGCGTTAGATTTAACAAAATACTATCAAGAAGACACTGACTGGTCTGGCCAGTTAATCGGCTCACAAGTAGACTTCTTTAAAAAGGACGACAAAGTCTATGGAGTACCGCTTTTTACAGACAGTAAGCTGTTCTTTTATAACAAAGATTTGTTTGATAAGTTGGGATTGAAAGCACCAACTACGTGGGATGAGTTCATGAACGTATTGGCAGCGATTAAAAAGAATGGAACAACGCCAATCATCCTGGGAAATAAATCACCTTGGGCTGCAGCTCACTATGTAACAGCTTTAAATCAGCGATTAGTGCCTAAGGAAGTGCTGGACAAAGATCTTAGCTATCAGGGGGCTAAGTTTACCGATCCTGGATATGTAGAAGCATTAAAGAAAATAAATGAATTAAGACCATATTTCAATGAAGATCCAAATGCTGTTGCTCACGATGAGGCAAGAAGCCTATTCCTGGGCGGGAAAGCAGCAATCACATTTTTAGAAACACAGGAAATTACGTATATGAAAGATGCAGCCTTTAAATGGGACACTTTTAAGGTACCAACGATTGATGGGGCAAAAGGGGATCAGGGCGGTTTAATCGGTGCACCTGAAGGCTTTATGGTTCACAGTAAGTCTACTCATCCGAAAGAAGCAATGGCGTTCTTGAAGTTTATGACGTCTAAAGCAAATGGCGAAAAGTTAATTAAAGATACTGGATTAGCTAGTACGGTTGCTGATGCAGTCAATGAAAATACAGCAACAAAAGAAGAAGTCAAAGCAATGGATTTAATTAAGGAACAGAAAAATATGTTGATCTGGACTGATAGTGCGTTAGACAGCCGAATCTTTAAACCATACGGTGACGGAGTACAGACGATGCTTGGCGGCGGAATGAAGCCTGCAGATGTTATGAAGAGTGTTCAAGAAGCAGCAAAACAAGTGTATAACAAGTAGAAGTAGTGCAAATCTATCAAAGCTGCCGGTTAAGAGAGACAACAACTCACTTTTAACCGGCAAAATGCTAAATGATTTTGGTTTTTGGGGGGGTTAAGATGCGCGAGAAAAGAATGGTCCCAATTCTATACATGGCACCTGCCTTAATTATGCTGGCTTTATTTGTATACTACCCATTAGTTCGAAATGTCGTAAATGGCTTTTATGAATGGAACCCATTTACATCAGATAGAAGCTTTGTTTTCCTGGATAATTATCTACGACTCTTTAAAGATCCTGTCTTTTACAAAGTGATAAAAAACAATATGTTATACGCGGTAATATCTGTGATTATGCAGGTTGGGCTTGGGTTAGTGATTGCAGCGGTACTGGAAGATAAGATTTTCAGGAGATTTTCTACTTTCTTCCGGACAACCTTTTTCATCCCCGTTCTCATCTCGATGACGGTCATCGGAATCCTGTTTAGTTTTATTTACAATCCGGAAGTAGGACTGCTAAACAGTTTCTTACGGCTAATCGGACTAGGGGATTTGGCAGAGGGCTGGCTGGGCAACCCCAAAACAGCGATCTATGCAGTCATTTTTGTCTCTCAATGGCAAAGTATTGGCTATGCGGTCATGTTATACGTGCTAGCAGTGCAAAAGGTTCCAGGAGAATTATATGAAGCGGCCACCATCGATGGGGCCGGGAAGATTCGTACATTCTTCAGCATTACTGTTCCGCAAGTAAAAGAAATGACCTTTGTTCTATTAATCTATACAGTGACTGGCTCGTTCTTAGTTTTTAGTGAAGTATATGTATTAACGAGTGGTGGTCCAGGGAACTCATCACAGGTTTTTAGTACATATCTCTATCAAAAAGCGTTTATTGATAATGAACCGGGATTTGCTTCATCAATCGCAAACGTGATTCTTGGTATCACGCTGATCTTTTATTTTGTACAGAATAAATTCTTAAAAACAGGGGAGGAGTAGAAATGAAGCTGGTGGAATCACAGGGAGATACAGTAAGACAAGATGGCAAGCTCAAGGAAATTGCTGGTCTGAACTTGAAATCTACTAAAAGCAAATCTGGCTTTTCAATCGTTGCCGGATTGATCTTTCTCTTTTTACTCCTTTACTTTGCGGCCATTGCCTATCCATTGTTCTGGATGGTCATTAACTCCTTTAAAACGACGGCTGCCATTTTTAACGACAGCTGGGGACTTCCAAAAGAGTGGCTGTTTTCAAATTATACGACGGCTTGGGAACAAGGGGTTTCCAGCTACTTCATGAATAGTTTGATTATCACGGGCGGGACCTGTTTGTTGACGGTGTCGGTTAGCTCCTTGTGTGCGTATGGATTGACTCGTTTTCAAATCAAAGGCGGCAAGTTCCTGCTCTTGTTTGTTTCAGCGGGTCTGATGTTTTCCCCGCAAAGCAGTTTAATTCCGCTCTATGAATTGGTTCAAAAGCTGGGAATCTTTGATACGTACTGGGCATTGATTCTAACGTTTACGGCCTACCGAATTCCTTTAACCGTGCTGTTAATTCGTTCCTTTTTCCTATCAATCCCGAAAGAGCTAGAGGAATCTGCGTACCTCGATGGGGCTAACAGCTTTAAAGTATTTACAAAAATATTCCTGCCAATGAGCAGACCGATTTTGTTCACGGGTGTCATTTTGACTGCTTATTATGCTTGGAATGAATTTTTATTTTCGATTCTCTTTATTCAAACAGAAGACGTTAAACCGATTACCTCTGGACTCTTAGTGTTTAAAGGTGCCCTGAGCACGAACTGGGGTGTGTTAATGGCAGGTTTGGTCATTTCCGCCATTCCGCTGATAGTCATCTTCCTCATGATGCAAAAATACTTTGTCCGCGGCTTAGCCGAGGGAAGTGTGAAGGGATAATTTTTAAAAATTATTATAGGGAGTGGACGCAATGTTGAACTTTAGCAGAGAAAAGTATTTAAAGGTGACAGGTGGAGCCATCGGGCTGAGAAAAGAAATTGAAAGAGTAGTAGATAAAGTCTACGAAAAAGGCTTTAAAAACCTATTCTTAATCGGATCCGGCGGCGCAGTGGCAACCTTCTATCCATTCGAATATATAGTGAACTCAACATCGACGATTCCAGCCTATGCCGAAATTGCCGCAGAATTGGTTTTACAAAATCATAAACAGTTAAGTGAAGACTCCCTAGTCATTCTCTCTTCTCTATCAGGGACGACAGAGGAGACGGTTACGGCAGCCAAATATTGCAAGGGCATAGGCGCAACTACTATTGGCTTAACAGGTGAGTACAATAAGCCGCTTGCTGACACAGTAGACTTCCCATTAGTCAACTTTGCAGAAAATGACTTTGCCAGTGACTCCAATCAATTAGTGCTCTTTCACCTTATTTTTAGACTGATGCATAAAAATGGAGACTTTCCTGACTATGAAAGATTTGCCGCACAGCTTGAAATACTTCCAGAAAGGTTAATCGAGGCAAAGCAAAAATTTGAGCCTAAAGCAGAAGCCTTTGCGATTGTTTATAAGGATGAGCCATACCATATGGTGGTTGGTTCAGGAACGACATGGGGCCGTGCCTACTCGTATGCAATGTGTGTATTGGAAGAAATGCAGTGGATTAAAACGAAATCCATCCATGCAGCGGAATTCTTCCATGGCACATTGGAACTGGTTGAAGAAGATACAAGTATGATTCTATTAAAAGGAGAAGATGAAACTCGTCCACTAATGAATCGTGTCGAGCAGTTTGCTGAGCAGTATACGAAGAAATTGACGGTGCTTGATACAAAAGACTATGCACTAGAGGGTATTAGTCTGGAATTTAGAAAGTATTTATCGCCAATTGTAACGTCGACTCTTCTCCAAAGACTTAGCGTTCACCTCGAGGATAAACGGAACCATTCGTTAGAGATTCGCAGATATTACCGGACAGTAGCATATTAAAAAACGTAAGGGAAAGATGATTCTTTCCCTTATTCACTAATGGGAGGGACAATTAATGAGATTAATAGCGGTTGGAGATAATGTAGTCGATTATTATGAGGATCGAGAAGAAATGTTTCCAGGCGGGAATGCCGTCAACGTGGCTGTATTTTGGAAGCGATATGGCGTAGCGGAAGTTTCATATATTGGTATTGTTGGGAATGACGAAGAGGGCGAGCATATTGTCAACTCGTTAGCACAGGAACAAATTGATGTTTCCCGGGTAAGGAAAGTGTACGGACCCTCAGGAGAAGCAGTTGTTACATTGGATGAGCAGGGCGACCGTAAGTTTGTCGGCTCGAATAAAGGCGGTGTTCAGAAAGAACTGAAATTGAACTTTACTGAATCAGAACTGGCGTTTATCAGCACTTTCTCGCTGCTGCATACGAGCGTATTCAGCCATTTAGAAAAAGAATTGCCATTATTGCAGCAGTATATTGATATCTCATTTGATTTTTCAACTAGGTATGATGAGGACTATTTAGAGCTTGTTTGCCCATTTATAAAGTATGCCATTTTCTCAGGCGGCGACCTGACACAGGAGGAATGTGAAGCACTTATTGCACGTGTTCACCAGCTAGGCACACCGAATATTATTGTGACCCGGGGTTCGGCGGGATCGTTATTTTCAGATTCAAAACAGGTATATCAACAAGGAATTGTCGAAACGGATGTAGTGGATACCCTTGGAGCGGGCGATACGTTTGTAGCGATCTTTTTAAAAGAGTACGTATCGCATGGCGATACACAGGCAGCGATGGAGAAGGGCGCTGCAGCGGCGGCGGAAACATGCCAGCGCTATGGTGCTTTCGGTCATGGGAAGAAGCGCGGCAAGCGAATCATGATAGGGTAAGGCAAAGAACCTGTTCGTTGTAGAACAGGTTCTTCTCCTATCCATATAAATAAACTCCCCAAGTCTTAAGACTTAAGGAGCGGTTTCATTTTAGTATTCAACTTGCCACATATATCTTCTTTTGGAAAGCGGGTGATTACGGGAATCGGCTAATTGCTCAGCATAGCGGCGGAGAACGTTATTTAATACCAGCGGTGCAATATAACCTTGCAGCTCAGGGTCAATTCCTGTTAAATCAAGTTCCTTTGCATCTAAAACCACGAGTTTTTTGCCATATCGTTTCGAAAATTCTAGTGCTCTTTCATCTAATGGACGTGTTTCATCCAAACCAAGCAGGATAATAAATGGTACTTCTTCATCAATGATTTCAAATGGACCGTGGAAGTATTCGCCAGCGTGAATCGCATTGGAGTGGATCCACTGCATTTCCATGAGGATACAAATCGCATAGGAATAAGCAATTCCATAGTTTGCTCCGCTTGCCATCGTATAAATAACTTTTTCATCTTTATATTGTTGGCCAAATTGTTGGGCTCTTTCAGCAAATTGCTGATTCGCACGTTCAAAAGCAGCCTCTGTATTAGCTAAGCTATTGACCATTTTTTCAAACTTATCATTACCTTCTAGGACATTTAGAACCCCAAGCGTTAATTGATAAAGTAAACCTAAGTTGGTATTGAAGGCAACGGACTCGGCACCCCATTCGTATTTAACGACGAATTCACTTTCCTGTGCCAGCGGGGAGGTTGGTTCGTTTGTGAAACCGACTGTTAATGCCCCTTTTTGACGGGCAAATTCAGCAGCCTTTACGGTTTCAGGAGTGGTACCTGACATCGAGCACAGAATGACAAGAGAATTTTCGCCAAGTTTTCTAGGGTTGCGATGAATGAATTCATTGGAGCTGTAAACATCAGAAGTAAGGTTTTTTGCTTCACGGTCCATGATATATTTGTTCGGATACATGATAGCCGAGGAACCGCCGCATGCAACAAAGTATACATGGTTAATTGTACGGCCTTTCAAAGCATCTAACACATTTTTTACCTGTGGATCTACAACTACTTGTGAGTTCACCATTCATTTTTCCTCCTTAGGACTGTTTGGTCTAACATATAATAATACATTATATGATGTTATAGTATTATACATATTTTAAATTGTCAATCTCTTTTGAAAAATTAAATTTTATATTTTAATAGGAGTTAATATTAAATTGACTTATAACATATTATAATGTTATATTAACTTCAAATATCTTACTAAATTAGATTGTTTTTATTTTTAAAAATAAATACTGGATGAAGTGAAGGGGATGGGGAAATGTCAAAGATCACGAGGGGTCAAATTACAGGAATGAACTTCCATTATAAGCACTATCCTTTGGAATACTTTTTAGATGCAATGGTCCGATATGAATGCAAAAATATCGAACTATGGGGAGCATCCCCTCACTTTTATGTAGATGAACTAACACTCCACGAAATGAAAAATATTAAAAGAGAGATTGATAGAAGGAACTTATCGGTGGTCTGTTTTACACCAGAGCAGTGTGTGTATCCCATCAACCTGGCGGCTAAAGAGGAACGAATTCGGGAAAGAAGCATTCAATATTTCATCAAATCCGCGGAAGCAGCCAAAGAATTAGAGGCACCGTTACTATTGGTCACGCCAGGCTGGGGCTATGAAAATGAGGATCGACACGAAGCATGGAAAAGAACGAGAGATTCGCTGGAAAAGTTATCAAAGGTTGCCGGCGAACTAGGGTTAACCCTTGCGCTTGAACCTTTAACAAGAGTAGAATCCAATATCATCAACGATGCGAAATCATTAAAAGCGATGCTAAAGGAGGTAAATAGTCCCTTCCTCAAAGGGATGATTGATACCATACCGATGGCTTTAGCTAATGAAGATTTCAATGATTATTTCAGCATACTTAAAGATGAGATTGTCCATATTCATTTTATTGATGGGAAACCGGAGGGCCATTTGGTATGGGGAGATGGGGTCCTGCCGCTGCAGAGATATATGGATCAGTTGAGCCATCATGGTTATCAGGGATCGCTCACTTTAGAGTATACATCTTATCAATATGTGCAGAATCCGAATGAGGCGATGGAACGGACGCTGGACGTGCTTTCAGGGTTATTGGCCGATTGAAACAAATTGATAGCTGGAAACGATTTATATATACTTGAAGTAATAATAGAAAAATCAGCAATGGAATGATAATGACAATTTACTTATAAATAGGCAGGTGATTGATATGTTAAAACAGGATGACCAGATTCCTTTATATATTCAATTAAAGGAATCACTCCTCAGCTCCATCTTGAATGGGGAATTAAAATACGGGGATAAAATCCCAACGGAAGCGGAATTAAGTGAAGAATATAAAATCAGCAGGATTACCGTAAGGAAGGCGATTCTTGAGCTGGTCGAAGATGGGTTCCTGGTGAAGCGGCAGGGCAAAGGGACGTTCGTCAACAAGCGGAAGATTGAACGGAAGATTGTCCACTTTTTAAGTTTTAGTGATGCGTGTAAGGCGAATGGACTGACAGCGAGCAGTAAAGTGATTAAAAAGGAAATCGTGCAGCCTGCGGCAAAGGATAAGGAGCTGCTGAAGCTTGAAGAGGGGGATGCCCTTTTATTTATCCAACGGGTCCGTTATGCGGGGGATTCTCCGATCATGATTGAAAATAACTATTACTCCTATAAAAAGTTTCATATCTTACTGAATGAGGATTTAGAGGGTTCAGTCTATAAAGTAATCGAGGAAAAGCTTAATATAAAGCCTCGTGGTTCCTGGGAGACTACGCTTGAGATTGTCCGGGCATCCGATGATGAGGTGCAGCTGCTCAACACTTCAAGCGGCGAGCCTTTATTTTATATGGAAACAACTGTTTATGATGAAAACGACGAGCCAGTCCATCGCGGGAAACAGTATATTTTAGGTGATAGCTATAAATTCATCTTCCAGCAATAGTTTTAAAAAGAGGTTTGGAATTTGATATGGGGAAGTAGAGCGCGATGAGGAAAACGATCAAAGACTGTTTATACATTTTGCTGGGTTCACTTATTTTCTCGGTGGGTATCAACTATTTTACGATCCCAAACCTGTTATCAGAGGGCGGGATTATCGGCTTAACGATTATTTTTCACTATTTATTCCACTGGTCACCTGGGATTGTGAATTTTGTCCTCAATACGGTGCTTGTGTTGGTGGGAATGAGGTTTTTAGAAAAAAGGGCTATTATTTATACGTTATTTTCCGTTTTTTCATGTTCCTTGTTTCTGTATCTGACAGAGGCAACAGGAAAACAGCTGACGGATGATACCTTACTGGCGGCTATTTTTGCCGGTTTATTAGTGGGAGGCGGCTTAGGTATTATTTTTCGTGCCGGCGGCACCTCAGGCGGGACGACTATCTTAGCGAGGATTGCCAACCAGTTTCTTGGCTGGAGTATGGGGAAGGGTATTTTGGTCATTGATATCATCGTAGTGGCCGGCTCGGTGTTTATCATCGGGCTTGGGAAAGCGATGTATACGCTAATTGCCGTTTATTTAGGCGCCAAGGCAATCGATTTTATCGTTGAAGGACTGGAAGAAAAGGTAGCGGTCCTGATTATATCTAATTCATCTGAAATCGTATTAGAGAAGATTACGAATAAGTTATCACGGGGAATTACCGTGTTGGAGGGACGCGGCGGTTATACAGGTGATAATAAGGATGTTCTTTACATCGTGATTAGCAGACAGGAAATTGTTAAACTGAAAAATTTGATTAATGAAGTCGATGAGCACGCCTATGTGACAGTCCATCTCGTCCAAGAGATGATAGGAAAAGGATATAAGGTAGAGACGAAAATGGCAAAAAGTATATAGGAATCTTAGCAGGGCGCTTGTAAAAGCGCTCTTGTTTTGTGCCTATTTAGTTGCAGGCTGGTGATAAAGACTCAGTTTTATTATCGGTGGTATGATGGGGACAATTCTGCATATGATGATAGTGGATATGGAGATAAGCAGGCAGTAAGAAATGGGTTCGCAATGTTCTAGTAATATAATATATTGTTGTCATATATTGTCGGATATGGGTGATTATTGTTTATTTTTAAAAATAGTAAGGAAAAGTGAAGATTTGATGACAAAACTCACAGACAATATCGACACAATTATTGTTAAATAGTGGTTGTTGCTGAATAATTTGGTCAAAGCATGGAAGTTGGTGCCAAATGATGCTCCGAGCGCTTTCATAAGCCCCAAAATAGGATTGTGAATGAATTCCAATTTTTATAAGGTTGGCTTGTCGACACAGGTTTGTAACAATGTTATAATGAATTCGGTTACATATTTAATTAGTTAGAAAATTTACAACATTGGAGGGGATAGACATGGAACTTAATGTATATCAGAATAATTATCTGATAGTTTTTGTGTTCCTATGTCTTGGAGTGCTGCTGCCAGTGGTGGCGTTATATTTGGGGAAACTTCTGCGTCCGAATAGACCAAGTGATGCGAAGCATACCACCTATGAAAGCGGTATTGAGCCATTTCACGACTCACGTGTGCAGTTCAATGTCCGCTATTATATTTTTGCCCTGATGTTTGTTATTTTTGATGTAGAAACGGTGTTTTTATATCCATGGGCGGTAGCTTATGATAAATTGGGGATTTTTGCACTCGTTGAGATGTTGATTTTCGTAGCAATGCTGCTATTAGGTCTAGTGTATGCTTGGAAAAAGAAGGTGTTACAATGGATTTAAGACTAGAAGATTTCACACCAGAGGAAATAAGAGAATTAGAACAAAATGTATTTTTTGCCACGCTGGAGCAAATTAAGGCATGGGCCCGGAGTAATTCTTTGTGGCCGATGACATTTGGTCTGGCTTGTTGTGCGATTGAAATGATGGGTACAGGCGGGGCCAACTATGACCTTGACCGTTTCGGGACGATTTTCCGGACATCGCCAAGACAGTCAGATTGTATGATTGTCTCAGGAACAGTAACGAAAAAAATGGCACCGATTTTGCGCCGTTTATATGACCAAATGCCAGAGCCAAAATGGGTGATTGCAATGGGGTCTTGTGCGACGGCAGGAGGGCCGTATATCAAATCATATTCCGTCGTTAAAGGGGTCGATCAGATTGTTCCGGTGGATGTATATATCCCGGGATGTCCGCCAAACCCTGCTGCCTTAATATACGGTATTAATAAGTTAAAGGGTAAAATTCGTTACGAAGCGAAGACGGGGAAGAAGGTGATCTAACCGATGAGCGGGGAGAAGGATCTCGAACAATTAAAGAAAGAGGCAGCTGCAAAAGCGAAGGCAGAGGCACTGGCGAGACGCAAGGCGAAAGAAGCTGGCGAATCAGCACCAACACCTGCAGCGGCACCACAATCAGAGGTGGCGAAAGCTCCGGCTGCAAGCGGTGGTGATGCAGACGATCTTGCAAAGAAAAAGGCCGCAGCAGCGGCGAAAGCAAAAGCGGCTGCATTAGCGAAAAAGAAACGTGAAGGAATCGTAGAGGAAGAGGCACAAGCAGCAGACGAGGCGCCAGTCCCAGCTGCAAGCGGAAATGATGCTGATGAACTTGCAAAGAAAAAGGCAGCCGCAGCAGCGAAGGCCAAGGCAGCAGCTCTAGCGAAAAAGAAACGCGAAGGGATCACAGACGAAGCGGCTCCGGCGGAAGAAGCGCCATCCAAAACTGCAGAAGCAGCCTCAGGAGACGATGATGACCTCGCGAAGAAGAAGGCGGCAGCAGTGGCGAAAGCGAAAGCAGCAGCTGCAGCCAAACGGAAAGCGATGGAGTTAGCGGGTACTGCGTCACCAGCGGAAGACGCTTCATCCGAACAATCAGGCGAAGATGACCTTGCGAAGAAGAAGGCGGCAGCAGTGGCGAAAGCGAAAGCGGCGGCAGCAGCCAAACGGAAAGCAATGGAACTAGCCGGCGGCGATCAAGCGGCAGCGGACCATGCACCAGCAGGAGACGATGCCAAGGCGAAGGCAGCAGCAGCGGCGAAAGCCAAAGCAGCAGCGGCGGCAAAAGCGAAGGCAGCGGCAGCAGCAAAGGCCAAAGCAGCCGGAGGGGATACAGCAGATGCGGGCGGCGATGATGAGAAGGCCAAGGCCATCGCAGCAGCAAAAGCCAAGGCGAAAGCAGCAGCCGCAGCAAAAGCAAAGGCCGCGGCAGGCGGGAAAACGGGTGCTGCAGAAGAACCGGCAGCCGAAACAAAACCATCAGTCAATCAGCCATACTTAGATAAGTATGTAAAAAAGATTGGGGAACACTTAGGTCCAGATGTTTTAGAAGATTCTTATATTAATAAACTATCCAAAGATGTTCCGACACTTGTGGCTAAGCGTGATACATATTTTAAGGTGGCTCAATTTTTAAAATATAATGAGCTGCTGGGGTTTGACTATCTCTCTGAGCTGCATGGAACGGATTTTGAAACACATATGGAAGTCTATGTTCACTTATATTCATACAAAAACCGGCAATCGGTGGCATTGAAAGTGAAGATTGACCGAGATGAACCAACAATCGAGTCCTTGCAGCCGCTTTGGGCCGGAGCGAACTGGCCTGAATGTGAAGCATACGATTTACTAGGAATTAAGTTTACTGGACATCCGGATTTGCATCGGATCATGCTTGGAGAAGATTGGGTTGGCCATCCACTGCGTAAAGATTATGAACAGTATGATGTGGAGGTGTAACCAGTGATCAGAACAGAAGAAATGTTACTAAATGTAGGACCTCAGCATCCAAGTACACACGGGGTATTTCGTCTGGTTGTAAAAATTGATGGGGAAATCATAACCGAAGCCAAGCCTGTCATCGGTTATTTACACCGCGGTACGGAAAAATTAGCTGAGAACCTGCAATATACACAAATTATCCCCTACACCGACCGGATGGACTATCTGTCTGCGATGACCAATAACTATGTTATCTGTCATGCCGTTGAGACGATGATGGGAATCCAAGTGCCGGACCGGGCTGAATATCTGCGCGTCCTTGCGATGGAGTTAGGCCGGATTGCGAGCCACCTTGTGGCCTGGGGGACGTATGTGCTTGACCTTGGGGCAACAAGTCCATTTATCTATGCTTTCCGTGACCGGGAAATGATTATTAATATGCTGAACGAGCTGTCAGGAGCACGTTTGACCTTCAACTATATGCGTGTGGGCGGGGTGAAATGGGATGCACCTGAGGGCTGGATTGAAAAAGTACGCGATTTTGTTCCATATTTGCGTGAGCAGCTAAAGGGCTACCATGACCTTGTTTCCGGAAATGAAATCTTTCTGGACAGGGTAAAAGGTGTCGGTATCTACACGAAAGAAGAAGCACTTCAATACTCCCTAAGCGGACCTAATCTGCGCAGTACAGGGGTGAAATGGGACCTTCGGAAAGATGAGCCTTATTCGATTTATGACCGCTTTGACTTTGATGTACCAACATCTGAGGATGGCGACTGCTTAGCACGTTACCACCTAAGGCTTGAGGAAATCACTGAATCGCTGAAAATCGTCGAGCAGGCAGTTGAACAGTTCCCGGCCGAAGGTGAAATTATGGCTAAGGTACCTAAAATTATTAAGGTACCAAAAGGGGAAGGCTTTGTCCGCATCGAATCACCGCGCGGCGAAATTGGCTGCTATATTTATAGTGATGGAAAAAAGGAACCGTATCGCTTGAAGTTTAGAAGGCCATCCTTCTATAATCTGCAAATCCTTCCAAAACTATTAGTAGGCGAGAATATTGCAAACTTGATTGCCATTTTAGGGGCAGTGGATATTGTCCTTGGGGAGGTTGACGGCTAATGATCCAGGATTTGCTCCAATCAAGCCCTGGCTTGGTTAACTTTGGTATTTTCTTTTTGCTTGGTGTCATCTTGCTGTTAGTCGTTTTAGGCTTCGTTACTTACGCAATCCTAGCCGAGCGGAAAGTAATGGGATACATGCAGCTGCGGCACGGCCCTAACCAGCTCGGCGGCCGATGGGGACTGCTGCAGACTGTCGCCGACGTATTAAAGCTGCTGCTTAAAGAAGATATCATTCCAAAAGCAGCAGACCGGCCATTATTCATACTGGCACCAATCATTGCTTTTGCACCATCATTCATGGTACTGGCAACCTTGCCATTTACCGACAAGTTTCAATTTGCTGACATCGGTGTCGGCTTGCTCTATTACATTGCCGTTTCCGGCTTAACCGTTTTCGGCATGCTGCTCGGCGGCTGGGCTTCCAATAACAAATATGCCCTCTTAGGGGGTATGCGGGCGGCCGCACAGATGATTTCCTATGAAATTCCGCTGGTTATGTCAGTGTTAGGGGTCATTCTGTTAACAGGAAGTTTAAATCTAAACGATATTGTTGCGAAACAGGAACATGGCTGGTTTATTCTCTTGCAGCCGATTGCGTTTATCGTGTTTTTTATCGCTTCAATTGCTGAATTAAATCGGACACCATTTGACTTGCCGGAATCGGAAAACGAACTGGTTGCCGGTTATTTTGTAGAGTATGCGGGATTCCGCTGGGCATTCTTCATGCTGTCAGAGTATGTATATGTATTTGGGATGTCATCGCTGGTTACAGTGATTTTCCTGGGAGGCTGGCTGCCGCCATTTGCGTTCCTTGGGTTTATCCCTGGGGCAGTATGGTTCGCTCTAAAATTCTGTTTAGTAGTCTTTATATACTTTTGGATTCGGAGCACACTGCCGCGTTTCCGCGTCGATAGACTAATGGAATTCGGATGGAAAGTCCTGTTGCCAATCGCACTAGCAAACATCTTCCTGACAGCCATCATCAAATCGCTGTTCTTTAATTAGATTAGTGCCATTCGATTGGTGCCTGTCACCAATAATCATATTTAGACTATGAAAGTAGTGCATACGGTGTTTGTCACCAAAATTCAAACTGTCAAAAGGGGTGAAAAACGTGCTTGGAGTATTTAAAGGCTTGAAATATACCCTTAAACAATTATCGCGCGAGAAGGTTACGTACGATTATCCGAATGAGCCGCTTCCGCTGCCGGACCGCTTCCGCGGGATCCAGAAGTTTTATCCGGAAAAGTGTATTGTCTGCAATCAGTGCATGAATATCTGCCCGACCGAATGTATTAACTTGACGGGTAAGAAGCACCCGGATGCAACTAAAAAGGGAAAGATTATCGATACCTATGATATTAACTTTGAAATCTGTATCCTCTGTGATCTGTGCACCGAGGTTTGTCCAACAGAAGCCATCGTCATGACGAATAACTTCGAGCTCGCCGAATACAGCCGCGACATGTTATTTAAAAACCTGGAATGGCTGGATGAAAACGACGAAAACGTACGGCAGGTGAATAAACCATGACATTCTCAGGCGAATTCCTCGCATTTATGGGACTCGCACTCGTTGCGATAATCGGCGGCGTACTCTTGTTAAACTTGAGCAAAGTCATTCATATGGTTGTTGCCTTGATATTCACATTCGTGGCGATCGCCGGGATTTACGTTTTGCTGTCCGCAGAGTTTATCGCAGCGGTACAAATCTTAATTTATTCAGGCGCCATCACGATTATTATGCTATTTGGAATCATGTTAACCAAGCATAATGATGAAAGTGAACCAAAAACAGGCCGGCTGCGGAAATTTCTCTTGTTCCTTGGCGTAGCTGGTTTTGCCTTTGCTGTTTATATTGGCATCTATGATTTCAATATTGAGCAAGTTCCAACCAAGCTTCATGAAAATAACACGTTCCAGATAGGGGAAGCACTATACTCAAAATATATTATTCCGTTTGAGTTAACCTCCGTACTGTTATTAGTCGCCCTGGTCGGTTCAATTGTTCTAGCAAAAAAAGATAAAAAGAAGGAGGCGGATGAGGAATGAGTTCAGTTCCCGCTTCAGCCTTCCTGGCACTGGCTTTAATACTATTTTGCATCGGTTTATATGGTGCCTTGACAAAGAAAAATACAGTTATTGTCTTAATTTCGATTGAACTAATGTTAAATGCCGTAAATATTAATCTGGTAACCTTCAGTAAATATGGCATCACACCGTCGATTACCGGTCAAATCTTCGCCCTGTTTGCCATCAGTGTGGCAGCGGCGGAGGCAGCTGTGGGGCTCGCGATACTAATCGCACTTTACCGGAATAAGAAAACGGTCAATATCGACGAAATGGACACAATGAAACATTAAACCGCACACAAACTTAAAAATCCTCAGTCAACTGAGGAGTCTACGACAAACCTCGGGCGTTAAACTTTAAGGCCCGGGAAGTATTCGACCAAACTTCGGGCGGCGGCACATACACCGTCCGAAGGGGGAATCGACAAAATTCGGATGGTCCAGAGCGCCATCCAAGGGGTTGATAATATTGGAAAATGCATGGCTTATCCCGCTTTTCCCGCTATTATCGTTTTTGATCCTTCTTCTATTCGGTAAGCGGCTGAAGGAGGCGAGCGCCTATGTGGGGATTCTTCTCACGCTCGCATCGCTGATTTATTCCATTTTGGTCTTAATCGAGCGCTTTTCGGAGCCAACCTATGGAATCAATTACGAATGGCTCACGATAGGGGATCTGCATCTTACAGCGGGCTTCGAAGTCAATCAATTAAATGCATTAATGCTGGTAATCGTATCGCTCGTAAGTTTCTTAGTACATACGTACTCCAAAGGGTACATGCATGGAGACGAGCGGTTCCCGGTCTTTTATGCCTATTTAGGATTATTCACCTTTGCAATGCTGGGGCTGGTGATCTCACCTAACCTTTTGCAAACTTATATCTTCTGGGAGCTTGTTGGGGTAGGTTCCTTCTTATTAATCGGTTTTTATTTTTACAAAGAAGAAGCAAAAGCAGCCGCCAAAAAGGCGTTTATCATGACCCGTATCGGGGATGTCGGCCTGTTTATCGGGATGATCCTGCTCTTCTGGGAAACAAAAAGCTTTGAATACAGCGTTATTTTTGAATCTGTCGAAGGCGGCGCCATCTCTTCACCGATGATCACCTTGATTGCGATCTTAATCTTTATCGGTGCAGTCGGTAAATCCGGCCAGTTCCCGCTCCACACCTGGCTTCCAGATGCGATGGAAGGTCCAACGCCTGTTTCGGCCTTAATCCACGCAGCAACGATGGTTGCCGCGGGTGTTTATTTAGTGGCAGCACTATTCCCGCTGTTTTTAGCAAGCCCAACGGCACTGCTTACGATTGCAGTCATTGGTGCGTTTACCGCCATCTTTGCGGCAAGCATCGGTTTAGTCCAAACCGATATCAAGCGGGTACTTGCTTACTCGACCGTCTCACAGCTTGGCTATATGATGCTCGCTCTCGGGTCTGCCGGCTATGTGGCAGGTGTGTTCCACCTAATGACACATGCTTTCTTTAAGGCCTTGCTCTTCCTGGCAGCAGGATCCGTTATTCATGCAGTCCACACGCAAAACATTGAAGAAATGGGCGGACTTTGGAAAAAATTAAAGCTCACCGGGCCGTTATTCTTAATCGGGACACTCGCGATCAGCGGTGTACCGTTACTATCTGGTTTCTTCTCAAAGGATGAAATTTTAGTGGCTGCATGGGAAGGCGGACATCCAATTTTGTTCCTGCTTGCCCTCGCGGCGGCCTTTATGACAGCATTTTATATGTTCCGTCTGTTCTTCCTGGTCTTTACCGGAGAAGCGCGCGGCGATCAAAAACATGTTCACGAATCGCCATCCAATATGACCTTGCCAATGCTCATTTTAGGAGTACTTGCTGTGGTCTCCGGTTACGTGAACACACCATGGTTTGGCACATTCCTAGGCGATTGGCTCGTTGATGGCAATGAAACACTTGCCCACCATGCCGAATCACACGGTCCTGTCTGGATCATGATTGCCGCAACAATCGTATCACTAGCAGGAATCCTGCTTGCCTACTTGATGTACTATAAGCGTTCCATTGCCCGCAACTGGTTAAGCGGTACAGGGGACACCTTGCACAGCATTTTATTAAATAAGTATTTTGTTGACGAGTTCTATCAATATACCGTTGTAGCAGCTTCGAAAGCCATCAGCTACTTCTTGCGGTTCATTGATGTCTTCCTCGTGGAAGGCCTTGTCAAAGGCGTAGTCGGGATTGTTCAAGGACTTGGCCGCGCGGGTTCTAAACTGCAATCCGGACAGGTTCAGACCTATGGCGCCGTCGCCTTTATCGGTCTAGCCCTGCTCGCCGTCATTTTTGCACTAACAGGGGGGTACTTACGATGAATTTATCCGTTGTTCTTTCAATCCTAGTATTCTCCCCAATACTCGGTATCATCGTCTTGGCCATGATGCCAAAATCAGTCGAAGGGCCAATTAAGGTCGTCGGCTTTCTCGCAACGCTGCCGGCACTATTCCTAGCCTTAGCATGCTATCTCCATTTTCAATGGGGGAAAGACCTGGCAGACTTTACTGTGGCAAAAGAGTGGATGCACTTCCGCGGCATGAATACCGACGATGCTTACTTTGCGGTCAACTACGAGCTGGCCTTAAGCGGCTTCCAGCTTCTGCTCGTCGTATTAACCGCCGTAGTTGCGACACTTGCAGCAATTGCCGCCGCACGGTTTGTTAAAAAAGAAGCAAAAGGTTATTTTATGCTTTTCCTTTTATTAGAGGTCGGCATGCTCGGCGTATTTACCGCTGAAAACCTAGTTTTATTTTTCATATTTTTCGAGGTTACCCTCATTCCAACCTTCTTCTTAATTGGAAAATGGGGTTATTTTGAAAAAGAAAAAGCTGCATACAGTTTCTTAATCTATAACGGACTCGGCTCTGCCGTCCTTCTGATCGTGATTATGATCTTGTTTGCCAAAACCGGTACAACAAACATTGAGCTGCTGACACAAATGATGGCAGACCCAAGTGTACCGATTTCTGGTGACCTGAAAATGGGACTCTTCATCGGCCTGTTAATTGCCTTCGGCGTGAAGCTGCCGATCTTCCCATTGCACAGCTGGATGTTAAAGGTTCACGTACAGGCACCGCCGTCTGTTGTTATGATTCACTCTGGAATTCTATTAAAAATTGGGGCGTACGGATTAATCCGGTTTGGATTAGGGATCTTCCCTAAACAATTTGATACGCTTGCGACACTGATTGCTGTCCTAGGTGTAATCAACCTCCTTTACGGAGCGTTCCTAGCATTCATACAAACAGACTTTAAAATGGTCTTGGCCTATTCATCGATTTCCCACATGGGCATCGTGCTGATTGGCCTTGCGGCGATGAATACAGCCGGGGTACAAGGTGCGATTTTCCAAGTGGTATCACATGGTCTAATCTCCGCCTTATTGTTCTTTATCGTTGGCGTCCTATACGAGCGCACCGATACATCGCTGCTTGAAAACCTGGGCGGAATGGCGAAAGGGATGCCGCTTGCGGCAGGGTTCCTGCTTGCAGGCGGAATGGCTTCACTTGGACTTCCGGGCATGTCCGGCTTTGTCAGTGAATTTATGGCCTTCCTCGGACTTTTCAAGGAAATCCCATGGCTTGCCGCAGTCGGAACGATCGGCATTATCATGACCGCAGCGTATGTCCTGCGTGCTGTCTTAGGCATCACCTACGGCCGGGCGCACCGAGAATTCACCGGGGTTGTCGATCTTAAAGGGGTCGAATTCATCCCAGTTGTAGTTTTAATGCTTTTAATCGTGTTAATCGGAGTTTATCCAAATGTGTTAAGTTCTCCGCTGCAAACAACTTTAGAAACGATCATGTTAGGGTTAGGAGGGTGATGAAGGATGGATTTAGCGACATTAAAATCATTTAACTGGAGTGTCATGACACCAGAGTTCATCATCCTCGGTGTGGCCGCAGCGCTGACATTAATTGATTTATTTTTACCAAAAAAACAAGACCGCCGCTTCCTGGGCTGGATCGGAATCCTTGGTGTAATCGCCGCTATTCTGTCGACAGCGTTCTTGTTAAATACCGAAGCCACATCCATTTTGGATGACAGCTTCACCTTAGATACCTTTGCTAAAGCCTTTAAATTAATTCTGCTTGTTGGTGCGGGGCTCGTCATGTTCCTTGCTGTCAGCTATGAGGCGAAGGAAGGCATGGAGGAGTACCGCGGCGAGTTTTATTACTTATTCTTAACCGCCTTGCTCGGCGCCATGGTGATGACCTCAAGCGGTGACTTAATTACATTATTTATCGGGCTTGAATTGTTAACCGTGTCATCCTATATTTTAGCGGGCATCCGCAAACATAACCTGAAATCAAACGAATCGGCGATGAAGTACGTCATCAATGGTGGAATTTCCACTGCCATTACCTTGTTTGGAATGAGCTATGTGTACGGTTTAACAGGGACAACCAACCTGTTTGATATCGCCCAGACACTGTCTGCCGTGACCGATGCACAACATACGTACCTGCTGGGTCTTTCCTTTTTAATGATCTTTGTAGGTCTGTCCTTTAAACTAGGGGCCGCCCCGTTCCACATGTGGGCGCCGGACGTTTACCAAGGAGCACCGACACCGGTAACGGCCTTCTTGAGTGTCGTTTCGAAGTCAGCTGGTTTCGTGATTGTCATCCGCCTGCTCATTGCGGTCTTTTACAATGCCGCTCCAACAGGCGCAAACGGTGAGGGCATCTTGTTCAGAATGCAGGACTACCTGGCTGTGATCGCCGCCGTTACGATGATTGTCGGAAACGTCGTTGCCTTAAAACAGACGGATATCAAGCGGATGTTCGCCTATTCTAGTATCGCTCATGCCGGATATATACTAGTTGCGTTAACAACACTCAGCTCAAATATGCTGTTTTCGATTTGGTTCTATCTATTAGCTTACATGCTAATGAACCTTGGTGCCTTTGCGGTTATTCAACTGATCGGTGAACAGTCAGGATCTACTAAAATTGCTGATTTCGCTGGACTTTACCGCCGTTCACCAGTACTTGCGGTGATAATGGGCATCCTGCTGGTATCATTAGCCGGCTTCCCGGGTACAGCCGGCTTCATCGGTAAACTAAACATCTTTATCGGAGCCTTTTACGGCACGCCGCACTATGTACTGGCATCGATTATGATAGCGACGACGGTTGTTTCCTACTTCTATTATTTCGGTGTCATGACGCAAATGTTCTTCCGTCCGTCTGCTGACGAGCGCAAACTGAACATTCCATTCGGTATCGTCGTCGTCTTGCTAGTGGCAGTTGTTGGTTCGGTCCTATTCGGAGTCGCGCCAAACATTGCCATGGACTTCTTAAATAACCTGCAGTAACTTTTTTTAAAAAGGAACTCAGGGTCAGGTTTTGAACCTGGCTAGTCCTGGGAGATTATTTCCCGGGGAAATGATAGACATCGATCCGTCGCTTTTGGGGAAGCGGTTGATCGATGATTGTGGTCGAAAAAAGGGGTAACATAGAAAAAAGAAGAGGCTGGGGGAGCCTCTTCTTTTTGTGTTATATATATAAACCTCCTAATTACCGTGACAATTTATCTTTAACTTCCCCCAAGCCTTCTTTCAATTTACCCTTTGCTTGATCCAATTTTCCTTCCGTTTCAGTGGAACGGTCTTCAGTAGTTTTACCCCACTGTTCTTTAGCTTCTCCTTTGACTTGATCGAAACGACCTTTAAGTTCATCTTTATTCATCTGAAATTCCTCCTTTATAAGTTTAGCTCTATATGATTAATACCCTAGGTGCGCATGAAGTGAAACATTTTATGGGTTATCCGGTGCATCCTTCTTTTCACCATCGCTGACACCATTGTCTTGGTCGGTGCCATCAGCAACACCCTTTTCTTTTAATTCAGCTTCCACATCTTCCTGGATGTCTTCAAGATTTTCTTTTGCCTGCTGAAGGGAGTCGTTTGAAGCTTCCTTTGTATCTTTATCAACGGCATCTTTTTGCTGACCATCACTAACGCCATTGTCTTGATCGACCCCATCACCGCACCCGGCCAAACCGCCAAACGTCAGTAACGCAGCTAATCCGCCAGCTAATAATGTTTTCTTCATCGTTTCTCCTCCTTTTGTAATTTGTTTGCTGTTTATATTCCCAAGGTCACTGCTCGTGAAACCTTTTTTACTTGAATGGTAGAAACTTGCGGATAGTCACCGCTAACCAAGTTCTGATGTTTAAAACAGAATGGAAGGGGTATATCACCTACCAAACTTACAAAAGGAGCGATGTCAATGAACGTAAATAATATGATGTCTGGCTGGTACATATACACCGATCGGATTCCTCAGGTACTATTAGCGTTTCTCGTCTTATTAATAGGCTGGCTGATAGCAAAAGGAATAGGAAAAGCAGTAACCGCACTTTTAAAGAAAACAACAATCGATGATAAACTGTTTGGAAGTCAAGGACCAAATAGAAAATACTCATCAGAAACCATTATAGGAAAAATCGTTTACTATATGCTGCTAGTGTTCGTCTTCATTATCTTTTTCAATATGCTAAACTTAAGCTTGATTGCCCAACCACTCGTAAACATGGTTTCAACCATGACAGGGGCCATCCCGCATATATTAAAAGCAGCCCTTATTCTACTTATTGCATGGGTAGCTGCGTATCTGCTCCGTCTTCTTTTCAAAAAAGGAGCAGCCCTGCTTCATCTAGACACACGGCTGGTTAAATGGAAAATGGCCGACAATGATGTTGCAGCCCAAAATAGCATTGATCGAATTGCCCAGGGAGTATTCTATTTTGTCCTCCTGTTATTTTTACCAGGGGTATTGGGTGCACTACAAATCGAAGGAATCTCAGGACCATTCACGCATGCACTCACATCCATGCTTGCGTTTATTCCTAAATTATTTGCAGCCGCATTAATCGTACTAATAGGCTGGTTCATTGCTAAACTAGTTCGTGATATTTTAACCAACTTTTTAAAAAGCCTGGGAGCCGATTCACTCGGACAGCGCTTCGGTTTAATGAAGGACCAACAAGATACGAATCTCTCTAGTATCATCGGAAATATTGTGTTTATCTTGATTCTCATTCCAACGATCATTACAGCTTTGGAAAAACTAGATTTAAAAGGAATCTCTGAACCTGCGATTGCCATGTTAAATCACATTTTGACATTAATCCCAAATATTTTAGTAGCCATCATCCTGATGTTAGTGGGAATCTGGCTTGGAAAATGGATTGAAAAAATGGTGGTCCAAATGTTATGGCGCCTGCGATTCGATAGTATCTTCCATCAAATCGGCATTGGCTCATTAACACCGGATAAATCAAAGTATGGCTTATCACAAGTGGTGGGTCTGCTAGCTAAAATCGTGGTTATCTTATTATTTGCGGTTGAAGCCTTACAAATTGTTCATTTAGATTTCTTAGTTACTCTGGCAACAGGCGTTATTGCTTATCTGCCAATGTTGTTAGCCGCTATATTAATCTTAGGAGTAGGATTATACCTAGGTCATTTAATTGAGCGTGTCTTACAAAATGTCATTAAAAATAACTACTCACGCACCCTTGCAGCGATCGCCAAATATACGATTTTTGTCATTACAGTATTTATGGCCTTAGATCAGCTTGGTGTAGCACACTCAATTGTAAATGCTGCCTTCATTCTTGTCTTAGGAGGACTGGCGCTGGCATTCGGCCTCGCATTTGGACTTGGAGGTAAGACGTTTGCGGCTAAATATTTAGAAAGATTAGATGAAAAGCTCGACAAAAAACAATAGACCATGGCAATCCGGAATCCAAGCGGGATTTCGGATTGCTATTTTTAAGAGACCGACCAAGGTTCTTTAAAGGGAGGTGTTCCACTTATGCTGTGGTTAAATGTATTGGCCATTATCCTTTTAATCATCTTAACGGGTTTTTTCGTGGCCATTGAATTTGCAATTGTCAAAGTAAGACCCTCACGAATTGATCAGTTGATAGAAGAAGGCGAAAAGCGAGCGGTTGCTGCAAAGAGGGTCGTCACGCATCTCGATGAATATCTATCTGCCTGCCAGCTCGGCATCACCGTGACTGCACTGGGTCTGGGCTGGCTCGGGGAACCGACGGTGGAGAAGCTGATTCATCCCATTTTTGGATCCTTTTTAAATGAAGCGATGACCCATTTCGTATCCTTTATACTGGCGTTTGTGGTCGTTACCTTCATACATGTTGTTGCTGGGGAATTAGCGCCGAAAACCTTTGCGATCCAAAAAGCGGAGCAGGTAACACTAGGGTTTGCTAAACCGATTATTGGGTTTTACAAGCTCATGTTTCCGTTTATTTGGCTCTTAAATCATTCTGCCCGTGCGCTTGTCGGCCTGTTTGGCTTTAAGCCGGCATCGGAGCATGAAATGGCCCACTCGGAAGAAGAGCTCCGCATCCTTTTATCGGAAAGCTATAAAAGCGGGGAAATCAACCGTAACGAGTGGCGATATGTTAACAATATCTTTGAATTCGATGAGCGGATGGCAAAGGAAATCATGGTGCCCCGGACAGAGATGTCCTGCATATCACTAGCCGATACAGCCGAAGAAATTGTCCAAAAACTTCAAGAGGAAAAATATACCCGCTATCCTGTGATAGACGGAGATCGTGATCATGTCATTGGGATGCTGAATGTAAAAATATTATTAACCCATCGGTTGTCGAATAGGGAATGGAATATTGAATCTCATATCCAGCCAGTGATTACTGCGATTGAAACCACCCCGATTCATAGCTTATTAATTCAGATGCAAAAGGAACGGACCCATATGGCCATCCTGCTTGACGAATATGGCGGTACTTCGGGACTGGTCACTGTCGAAGATATCATCGAAGAAATTGTTGGTGAAGTGAGAGACGAATTTGATGGAGATGAGGTCTCGGAAATACGGACCCTGGCAGCAGGGAATCACTATATTATTAATGCGAAAGTCTCTATTCATAAGGTAAATGAGTTGCTCGGAATTGTACTGTACGCTGAAGGGATTGAGACGCTCGGCGGCTGGTTTTTAACGGAACGGTCAGCTGAGGTCGACCAAGATGTAGAGATAGAATCAGAGGGATATTCATTTAAGATTATGGAGTCAGAAGGGTACCACATCAAATTTATAGAAGTCAAAAAAGCCTCGGATTAGAGGCTTTTTTTAAACTTAAGAGGGTAATATAGATCAATGTGAAGATTTGTGAAAAAATGGTTTGAAAATTAGGAAGGAAGGGAGTATGATAAAAATATGTAAAATGTTAACGTTAACATTAGTAAGTTAAAAGATTTATAGTGTAAGTACTTGGTGTTTTTTTATGAGGTATATTTTTTTAAAACATAATGTTAACGTTAACAAAATAGATGATGGTCATATTAAATTGAAAGCCGGTGAAAACATGAGTGTGTTTATGGGTGAAAACTTTCTGTTGAAAAATGAAACCGCTGTCCGTTTATATCATGATTATGCAAAACAAATGCCAATTATTGATTACCATTGCCATTTAAGTCCAAAGGAAATCTACGAAAATAAAACCTTTAAAAATATCACGGAAATTTGGCTGGATGGCGACCATTACAAATGGCGGTTAATGCGAAGCAATGGGGTAGAGGAACAGTTCATTACTGGAAGCGCAAGCGACTATGAAAAATTTATGGCCTGGGCAAGAACCGTTCCAATGACAATCGGAAATCCGGTTTATAACTGGACACACCTGGAGCTGCAAAGATTCTTTGGAATAGATGATGTACTGGACGAAGAAAGTGCCCCGCAAATCTGGGAACGTGTGAATGCTTTATTAAACAGTGAGGGTTTTGCTGCAAGAGATTTTATTAAAAAATCGAATGTAAAAGTAGTCTGCACAACAGATGACCCGATAGACAGCCTTGAGTATCACCTTAAATTGCAAGAAGAAGACGATTTTGACGTTCAGGTATTACCAAGCTTTAGACCTGATAAAGGGTTAGAGATTAATAGAGGCACCTTCCAAGGCTGGGTGGAAAAACTTCAAACAGCCGCAGGGATTGCGATTGAATCTTATGAAGATTACCTAAAGGCACTTGAATCAAGAGTAAGGTTTTTTGATTCGGTTGGCTGCAAAGTCTCTGACCATGCCATTGATCAAATGATGTACGCGGATACCACAAGAGAAGAAGCAGCCGGCATTTTCAACCAAGCATTACAGGGGAAAACCGTTTCGGTTGAAGACGAAAAGAAATACAAAGCGCACACCTATAAGTTTCTAGGCAGTCTTTATAGTGAGCTGGGCTGGGCGATGCAATTCCATATTAATGCATTGCGAAACAACAATAGCCGAATGTTTGAAGCCATGGGCCCTGATACGGGCTGGGATTCAATTAACGATGAGGGGATTGCAAAGCCATTATCCAGATTACTAGATTCGATTGAACGGGAAAGCGGGCTGCCAAAGACAATCATCTATTCATTGAACCCTAACGATAACACGACGATTGCCTCGATGATCGGTAATTTCCAAGGCGGAGGAATCCCAGGGAAAATTCAATTCGGTACAGCCTGGTGGTTCAATGATAACAAGGATGGAATGTTAGAACAAATGAGGGCACTATCCAATATGGGACTGTTCAGCCGGTTCATTGGGATGCTGACAGACTCAAGAAGTTTTCTTTCTTATACGAGACACGAATATTTTAGAAGAATCGTATGTTCCATGATTGCTGAATGGGTGGAAAATGGAGAAGTTCCAAATAAAACCGAGTTCTTAGGTAAAATCGTCCAAGGGATTTGTTATGATAATGCAAAAGAATACTTTGGCTTCGACCTCAAAGTGGGCTCACACTCTTATTAGTAGCAGTTAAACAGTTTTATATAGTAGAATTCTGGTTAGTGAAGCGGAAGGTAAATAAGGGGTGAAGGAACATGGTGACAATCAAAGATATAGCAAAACTGGCAAACGTATCCCATACGACGGTATCCCGTGCATTAAATGACAGTCCGCTGATAAAGCCAGAAACGAAAAGAAAGATACAAGAATTAGCTTCCCAGCTAAACTATACACCTAACTTCAATGCCAAAAGCCTGGTTATGCAAAAGTCCTATACGATCGGCCTTTTTTTTACAAGCATCTCAACTGGTACTACTTCCAGTTTCTTTGCTGATACCGTCACTGGTGTAAATCGGGTAATCAATGAGAATTACAATTTATTTGTAAGAGGCATCGATGATTATCACGATTTTTCATCGATCCATCTTAGGCGGTTTGATGGGATTATCTTAATGAGTCAAAGTGAAGCAGATAATGCTTTTATCTATCATGTATTGAATCAAAAAATTCCCATTGTTGTTATGAATAGAGAGATGAGCGATCAATCGATCATTAATATTTTATCAACTGACCGGGAAGGCTCCTGTGGTGCGATAAAGTATCTGATTGAAAAAGGTCATCGGGATATTGCGGTTATTGAAGGGATGAAAGGGTTCAAGTCCACGATCGAGCGGAGAGAAGGGTATTTGCAGGCGTTAATTGACCAGCAAATCCCCATCAATAATGAATACATGGTTCAAGGGGACTATGATATGGAAAGTGGATATCATGCCATGGAAAAGCTGCTGTCGTTAAAAAATCCGCCAACAGCCGTCTTTTGCTCGAATGATGACATGGCCGTTGGTGCGATTAACGCAGCGTTTGCCCGAGGATTAACGGTCCCAAAAGATATCTCTATCATCGGCTTTGACGATATACGATCGGCACAATATACGAATCCTCCCTTAACAACCGTGAAACGGCCCATTGAAAAGATCAGCAGTCTTGGTGCAGAAAAAATTTTAGAAGCGGTAGAAAGCCAACAGGTAAAGGGAGAAAGGATTTTCGTTGAAACGGAACTAATCATAAGAAAATCTGTTTCTACGAGGAAATAAACTTTTTAAAGGCCAAACGGGAAAAATTCCTGTTTGGCTTTTTAAATAATCGTTGGATCGTTATGGTTCATTTGGTTTCTTTCCATGATTGAAATATCATCTTGAAAGACCTTGTGGATGACATCTTCAACACCATAAATTAACAGCTGGTCCCCTTCGTGGATCTTTGTATCGTAGAGATGTTTGCGAATCTGGATATCGCCCCGCTGAATATACAAGACAACCAGCTCCAATTCATCGTGATCCTTGACGGCTTCTTGGAGCGTTTGATGGACGAGCTTCGAGTCCTCATATATAAAAAGATGGAGCAGAAAATCTTCTTTATTTTTCAAAAAAACATCACGAAGGGGGAGATCGGCCAGTTCGATATTCTGTTTCATTTCCCGATTAAAAAACTTCGTAAGCTGCCGCTGGACAGCCTTTATTTTTAACACTACCAAAATGATGATGACGGCGAAGGTGCCAATTAATATCTCCTTTGCTTTCAGACCTTCTGATAGAAATTCACTAATAGATGAAATAATGACAGCGAGGGAGAAGGCACCAAACAGAATGAGGATCAAGGCAAGTTTCCTGCGGATGGGGTGGCCCAGGATGAGCTCGGATTCCCCTGTCGTAAAACCGGTCCCCGTCATCATCGAGATGACCTGGAACCTCGAAACTTCTACTTTAAGTCCGGTTAAGCGGAATAAAACAACAAATATTTCAATGACGGCTAAAATAATGACCAAGTAAATGAACAAAAATAAGAGGTTCATTTTTTCACCTCACTCAAAAAAATAGTTGGGGCCGGATGCCCCAACTGTTACTGTAATTTTTCATTATAAAATTGAACGGAGTACTGCGCGCCTTCATCGACCATTTTGTTATCCTCTACATCAAGCGGATGCGGGTTCCCGCCTTTATCAATCGGAAGCTGTTCACTTTTCTGATAGACGGTTGGCATAATTTTTCGTTTCCAGTCTTTTAATAATGATTCCGCTTTGATTCGGTTAGGTTTATTACTTAGCCAATAGGCGGCAGTAGCACCTACCCCGACTGCCAATAATGAGCTCGTACTTAAGACACGTTTCATTCGTATTCCCTCCTTAAGATTGAACAACCTATCTATTCTAGTGGATACCCGCTTTTTGTGAGATGAAACGTTTAAATGAAGGGATGAGCGGGAAATCCTTCTAAAGAGGAGGGATTCTTTTTGGAAAAAGTGATTGGCAGGAACAAGTGGACATGGGTGGAGTCTACTAGTGAAAAATTGAAGCACATCCAGCCGGACTCAAGTTTAGACCCTGTAATGGCGGCATGGCTGAGGCAGGTAGGAAATGATAAAACGAATAGTTTGCGCGTGACCTGCCTAGAAAACGGTGAAAAAGTGATTAATGGTTCCCTCATTTATAAACAAAGCTATACAGATGAACAGGATTATAAGATCTTCCACTTTTTTTTAACGGCCGAGCGGTTGATAACGGCAGACCTCAAAATTACCACTGTCAATCCTGACTTGCTTACTCGTGAGTTATCCAAGACGAATAATGCGGTGGAAGGGTTTTTACTTTTTTTAGGAGAAATAATGAACGACATGCTGATCGGGATTGATCAGTTTGAGGAGGCACTGAAGACGCTGATATGGAACGTCAAAAAAAGAAATGAAACCAGTATCCTTGAACTTGTCTATAAGCGGAGACATGAACTGTTAATCTGTAAAAACCTCTTAATTCCGATTAATGAAGTGAAAATGGCGATTGATGAAATCAATTTCCCTCATATTAAAGAAGGGGATTTTTTCTCGTGTACGTGCAAACGGATTGAGCGGGCGATGGTGCTGCTGAATGAATACGAACATGAAATTGACTCACTGATCAATTTAGAAGAAGTCATTTCTTCCCACCGAGGAAATGAAATTATGAAAACTTTAACGGTCATGACTTCCATTTTTACGCCGATTATGGCTTTCGGGGCTTTATGGGGGATGAATTTTAAGAATATGCCGGAGCTTGAGTGGCGCTATGGCTATTACCTTTCCATTTTCTTGATTGTTATTTCGACCATCCTTTTGTATGGCTATTTAAAAATGAAAGGCTGGACCGGTGATTTGTTGAAGGGAAAAAAGCGCGGGTCGTTTTTTAAATAGTGAATTAGATGTTTTTTTAGGCTATGTTAAACCACAATGTTTTTGAAAAAAAACTCTGTTGATTGGAGCGGAAGGCGCTCGACTCCTGCGGGAGTACGGGGTAGGGGAGACCCCGCAGGCGCTAACGCGCCGAGGAGGCTCCCCGGCACGCCCGCGGAAAGCGAGCGCCTGGAGCGGAAATCAACAGCCAAATTTAACAGATCCTTTTTTTAAAAAAAGGTTTTAGTAAGGGAATTTGGTGGTACTACATGAATATAGGCTAGCAACAAGCTGGCTAAAAGAAAGAGGGTGGTTGAAGTATGTGGTTGCCTGTTCGGTAAAACCTGTTGAAAAACTAGGGATGAAAAACAGCAGTCTAGGAAAAAAAGGAGGAATATAAGATGACTAAAAAGGCTAGGGAACCAAGTAATATGGAAGAAGCAGGTATGAAAACCGATGACGCTCTTTATAAAAATGAGCAGATGGGTAATGATAAGGACCTGCAGCAAAAGGACGGCAACAGACAAGCGAACTGGATGGATGCTCAAAATTCACAGCAAGGAAATAGAGAGCACCAAGAACAGTTCAGGCAGAATGGACAATCTGGCGGAGCCCGGTCTTCTGAAGATGAACAAGAACCGGAGCACCAATTCTATGGTTATAACATTGTCAGAGACGATGACCAAGACGGCCGTCTAACGAATAACTTTGAAGAAAAGAATAAGAATAGAGATCCGAATCCCGAGAAGCAGGTAGATGAATATTTTCAGAGATATAATCAAGATGATCCGCTGGAGAAACATACCTAATGAATGCAAGGAACGGAAACGATATTTAATATAAATAAGGGGCTTGCACTTTAAATGGGTGCAGGCCCTTTTCAATGGTAAAAAAAAATAACGGCCCCACGAGCAGGCCGTTGCTACCTATTGCAATGGATCAGGATCCTTGTTGTCGTTCTCCTGCAGTTCTGAGCCTGTTTTGTTTTCCTTCATTTCTTTTCCAAGCTTTTTGACTTCATCAAAGTTCGGTGCCATTGAACCATTTTTCTTTTCTTCAACCTTCAATTTCGTTTTTAGCTTCTTTATTTCATCCATTGATAAGCACTCCCTTATGCTTTGGTAGCTTTTATATACCCAATTAATAGAAGCAGAAACCATTACTTTAGGAATGGGACTTAAGGATTATTCGGTATATGAATAGAACTTGGTATAATAATAATCAAATATTTTTTTAAAAAGTAGGTTTAGAGTTTATAAAACTTGGTTATATACTCAATAAATATCTTAGAGGTGATAGGAAATGAATCTGAATATAGATATAAATCAAAATAACGAGGAAGTGTCCGTGCTGCTTGCAGGCGAAATTGATGCCTTTACAGCACCAAGCCTTCGCGAGGAATTATTACCGCTCGCCGAAGGGAAAAATACAATGATTATCAACCTTAAGGATGTTTCCTATTTAGACAGTACTGGACTGGGTGTATTCGTTGGCTTATTTAAAAAGCTGAAGGAAAACGGCGGTGAACTAAGGCTGATTGAGTTATCGGATCGACTGAAACGGCTTTTTGAGATTACAGGCCTTGGAAATATAATGAATATTTCTGTAAATTAAGAGGGGGGAGGACGATGAAACAAGTGATGGATTATATTGAAATGAAGATTCCTGCAAAACCGGATTATGTTGGTGTGGTTCGTTTAACGTTATCAGGAATTGCCAGCCGCATGGGTTATACATACGAGGAAATTGAAGATATTAAAATTGCCGTCAGCGAGGCTGCTACAAACGCGGTCCAGCATGCGTATTCCACGGAAGAAGGCGGGGAAGTAACGTTAGGCTTTGGCATCTATGAGGACAAGTTAGAGGTGATGGTCGCTGACAGCGGTAAGAGCTTTAATTTTATCGAGACCAGAAATCAGCTCGGACCCTATACAGAATCAAGTACGGTGGAACAACTGTCAGAGGGAGGGTTAGGTCTATTCCTGATAGAAACACTTATGGACGAGGTACGTGTTTTGAATCATTCCGGTGTAACGGTCTTCATGGCGAAGTACTTAAGTGGGGAGCGTGAGATGAATGGGACAATTGCCAAAACCCATGAAGCGAACTAAGGAAGAGATTGATGCTCTAATCTTGGAATTTCAACAAAATGAAAATTCTTTAGCCCAAACGATGTTAGTCGAACATTACACCGCTCTTGTAGGAAGTCTGGCAAGGAAGTATTCAAAGGGCCGCGAGTTTCATGAAGATATCATGCAAGTTGGTATGATTGGCTTATTAGCTGCCATCCGAAGATATGACCAAGGGGCCGGAAGATCGTTTGAATCGTTTTTAATTCCGACAGTCATTGGAGAAATTAAGCGGTTCTTACGTGATAAAACATGGAGTGTCCATGTACCGAGACGGATTAAGGAAGTTTGGCCAAAGATTAAAACGGTAGTGGACGAGCTGACCAATCAATATCAGCGCTCTCCAAAAATCCACGAAATTGCGGAATATATGGAACTTTCGGAAGAAGAAGTATTGGAAGCAATGGAGATGGGCAAAAGCTACCAATCTGCCTCTGTCGACATGCCGATTGAAACAGGGTCAGAGGGAAATGTAGTAACCGCTTTAGACATCCTCGGAACGCAGGAAGAGGGTTATGAAAAGGTAGACCAAAGACTCCTGCTAGAAAGCGCCCTCCATGTTTTATCAGAACGGGAAAAAGAGATCATACAGTGCACGTTTGTGGAAAATAAGAGTCAAAAAGAAACAGGAGAGCAACTAGGAATCTCACAAATGCATGTCTCCCGCCTGCAGAAAAAAGCCATCGAAAAACTTAGAAAAGAACTTGCCGGTGCAGCCCCATTCTCAGGGTAATTACTATTTAAATAGAATAAAAGGTGCCTGTCACCCTTCGGGTGACAGGCACCTTTTGCAACAGGGGGAAGTTATGAATATTGTTATTGTGGACGATAATATGACGAATCTGATGATTATTGAGAAGATTTTGCAGAAGGCTGGGTATGATAAGCTGGTTTTGTTGTCTTCTGCCAGGGAGTTATATCATTATTTACAACTCGAGGAGCCTAATCCGGCGGAGGTTCCTGTTGACTTGATATTAATGGATCTGATGATGCCGGAGATTGATGGGTTGGAAGCCTGCCGGACGATTCTTGCCAATGAGCGGTACGAAGACTTGCCGATCATTATCGTTACGGCAATGGGGGATTCCTATAAAATGGCCGAGGCGATGGATGCCGGTGCTCTTGACTATGTCATGAAACCGATTAATAAAGTCGAACTTCTGGCACGGATTCGTTCGGTCCTCCGCTTGAAGTATGAGAAGGATCTTCGTAAAGAGCGGGATAAGCGGATTCAGCACGAGTTGAATTTGGCCAAGCAGGTACAGTTAAGTATGCTGAGTGATCCGATTCAAAATGAGGATGTGAACATTGCAGCCGTCTATCAGCCATCGTTTGAACTTGCCGGTGACTTGTACGCCTGGTACCAAATCAGCCCGGGCCGCTATGGGGTCATTTTGCTTGATATGATGGGGCATGGGATTTCGTCTTCGCTTGTTTGTATGTACATATATTCTACGTTGAAGGATGCCATTACGGGGATTTGCGACCCTGAGGCGGTGATGATTGAACTGAATCGCCGGATGAATCAGCTCCAGATGCCTGACCGAATGGAAAACTATTATTTTACGGCTATTTATTTTGTGCTTGATACGGCTGAGCGGACGATCGAATATGTGAATGCCGGTCATCCGGCTGGGATTATGATTGTGGATGAAGAAGTAAAGCTGTTGAAGACTGGCTGCTGCCCGCTTGGTTTCTTTGAGGAGATTGAGGTGGAAAAAGGGATTATTACTTATAAGGATGAGGCACAGATATTGCTGTTTACGGATGGGCTGTCGGAGGCGCTTGAGGATGAGTATGAGGATGCGATTTCGAAGCTTATTAGTAGTTTGCAAGAGCAAAGGAATGCGGGGCCAAGTGAATTATTTGAGCAACTGGAGCATGGTTCGGAGATGATGGGGGATTCGAAGGATGATATGTGTTTGGTGATGGTTTCGACGAATGGTGGACAGGAAGCCCTTTAGTAGAGAGAGGGTTGGTTTATAACGCCTGAACAAGCGGGGAGCCTCCCAATTCGGGAGTTATGTGAGACTTATAACTCCCGAGCAGACGGCAAGATCACTTACTCAGGAGTTATGAAGCCTCCAAAACAGTCAAAATTCAAACCATACAAAAAGGGTGCCCGCATTCCAAACAGGCACCCTCTTTAAAAAATCTATTCAGCTAAATAAGCCTTAAACATCCACAAATGCTTCTCAAGCGAAGTCCGAATCTCAATAAACATATCGGCTGTCGGCTGATCCTCTTTATCCTCAGCAGCTGTAATAGCTTCAGTAAGCTCGCTGCAGACAGTCTCAAAATCATCAGCCAGCGCCTGCACCATCTCCTGGGATGTCTCATCTCCATTCGCTTCCTTAAGAGATGAAAGCTCTAACTGCTCCTTAAGAGTGGCAGTGGGCTCCTTGCCCAGTGACAGCATCCTTTCCGCAATCGTATCGAGATGCAAGGCAGCCTCCGTATATAACTCCTGGAACTTAACATGCAAAGTAAAGAAATTTTCACCCTTCACATACCAATGATAATGATGCAGCTTCATATAAAGCACCGAAAAATTGGCTACCTGCTGGTTAAGGGCCTCTGTTATTTGGGTCTTTTCTTTCGTTTTAGCCATTCTATCAAACCTCCAAAATCATTGTCTATCAATTAACTACCCCTCAAAAAGTCTTCTGAAACCACAAAAAATTTTTTAAAAAAAGGTTTGAACGAATGAAAAAACGGGTAAAAGAAGTAGGATAAATGAACTGGCAATGAAACTATTACTATAGTATCAAAATTGTTTAAACGGATGAATCCTAGAATTTTACAGGTTAAAATAAGAGTAAAACTATATTAGGGGGCGGTTACCATAAAAGGCTTAAACTTTAACATTCATGCGAAAATTATCGTCGGCTATTTAGTGATCCTCATTTGCTTGGTACTGTCACTGCTAACGGTCATTAATAGAATGACAGATTTGCAAAATGAGGTCGACTTTGTTGCCGAAAACGATATTGAAATCCATGATCTGGCCAATCAAATCCAAAAAAATGTGCTGGATATGGAAACCGGAATGAGGGGTTATGTCTTAACAGGAGATCAGCAGTATCTCGAACCCTATAATGATGGCAGCAAAAGCTGGCTGGACAATTACAATAACCTTCATTCCCTATTAGAAATGAATGGGTCCCAACAAAGGAACCTGGAAGAGATTAAACCGTTGATTCTAAACTGGATCAATACTTCTGGGGAATATTTGATCGATGCTAAAAAGAACGAAGAAACGGCAACGATTCAAAAGTATTTTGCAAAAAACACCGGAAAGAAAGTCACAGATCAGCTCCGCAAGCAGTTTGACTCGTTTATAGCCGCAGAAAAAGAATTGACGGCAGAGCGGACCACTGAACTGAATGAGCGGACGAATAATTTAAAATTATTATTATATGGGTTAATTATTTTAGTAACGGTTTTTACGATTGCCATCGCTGTTTTCCTCTCTAACTCGATTGTTAAAACAATCAAACAGGTAGTAAGGACCATCAAAGGAATTACCGAAGGAAACGACAATGTCGATCTGACATCACGAATAAAAGTCAACACACGCGATGAGACCCGGGAACTTGCTGACGCCATGAACGAGTTGCTTAGCAGTCTTGAAAAGCAGAGCTGGGTGCAGAATAGCATGACCGACATTTCCACTTTATATCAAGGGATTACGGACATTAACGAACTAACCAAATTGTTTATTAACAAACTAACCCCCTTGCTTCAAGCAACCTATGGGGTGGTATACCTTCGCCGCGAACAAGGAGGCAAAGTAGATTTTGTAAAAGTGGCCGGCTATGCCCTCGGCGCTGAAGACTTCGTCAAAACGAGCTTCCGTTTAGGAGAAGGAGTCATAGGGCAAGCAGCCCATGATAAAAGGATTTTTCTAATCGATCAAATCCCTGAAAATCATTTTAAAATAACAACCGGGCTAGGCGCTTCGAACCCGCGAAGTCTATTAATTGCACCGATCCTATTTGAAGATCGAGTAGAAGCAGTTGTCGAATTTGCATCACTGCAGCCGTTCGAATCCCAGCACTTAACCTTGCTGGATTTACTTCAGGATAAATTCGGCTCGTCTATCTCTAGTGTAAATGGCCGGATGGAAGTCGAAAGGCTCCTAGCGGAATCGCAGGTTCTTACCGAAGAATTACAAGCGCAATCTGAAGAACTGCAGGCCCAATCCGAAGAATTGCAAATGCAGCAAGAACAATTGCGGCTTTCCAATGATTATTTGGAGGAACAGAAGGATTTTGCCGAGACACGGGCGCTCGAGCTTAAAAAAGCAAAAGATGAGCTGGAGGATTTTTCGATAAAATTGCAGATGAGTTCTCAATATAAGACAGATTTCCTTGCGAACATGTCACATGAACTCCGGACACCATTAAACAGTATTCTCATCCTTTCACAGATGTTAATGGAAAATAATGGAGATATGGATGGGGAGGAAGTGGCAGAATACGCACAGGTTGTAAACTCCTCCGGGGCAGACTTGCTGCGGTTAATCGACGATATCCTTGATTTATCAAAGATTGAAGCAGGAAAAATTGAAATTTTAACAGATGAAGTCAATGTAACGGAGATTCCACAGACCATACGGAATATGTTCAACCCGGTGGCAGCGAAAAAGAATTTACAGTTTGAGGTCCTAACCGATTCCGATATACCGCCGGTGATTTCAACCGACGGGCAAAGATTGCAGCAAATCTTGAAGAATCTATTATCAAATGCATTCAAATTTACGGAACGGGGCGGTGTTACTTTAAAAATCGGACTGGCCCCTGCCGACAAAGCTGACAAGCTGATGAATAAACAAAGGAGAGAACCAGTGTTGGCCATTTCTGTGACAGATACAGGCATTGGCATTCCACAAGATAAGCAGCAGATCATTTTCGATGCCTTCCAGCAAGTGGATGGGACAACGAACCGGCAATATGGAGGAACAGGGCTTGGTTTGTCCATTTGCCGTGAATTTACCCGTCTGCTTGGCGGCTTACTTGAACTTCAGAGCGAACCGCAAAAGGGCAGTACGTTTACGCTGTATATACCTAGCCGATCGGAAGCAGAAGAGGCAGTACCGCTCGACGTTCAGATGGCATTGGAAGAAGCGGCAGCCGCAGCCAATGAGGTAAGCGGGGAACCAGAATGGGTGAGTGAGGACTCGCAAACGGCCGCAGACGAAGGCGAATGCCCGGATGAACAGTTGTTTAGAGGGAAGAGAGTCCTTTTAGTGGAGGATGATGGCCGCAATGTTTTTGCACTGGTGACCGCCTTAGAGAGAAAGGGTATAAAGGTGCAGGTGGCAGAGAACGGGAAGGAAGCCATAGATATGCTCCAAAATCGGGCTGACTTTGACCTTGTCTTTATGGATATCATGATGCCGGTCATGGGTGGTTATGAGGCGATGAAAGTGATCCGTGAAGAACTGCAGATGAACCATCTGCCGATTATTGCTTTGACGGCGAAAGCGATGAAAGGGGAACGGGACAAGTGTATGGAGGCAGGCGCTTCCGATTACATCATGAAGCCATTGAATATCGATCAACTATTCTCGTTGATGCGGGTATGGCTGACAGAGCAGGTGAATCAAGATTGAACGACGAGATGATTGATTTTTTAACAGAAAAAGAAGAAACGGTGAATGAGCTGCAGGAAATAGAGATCGATTTGCTTCTGCAAGGACTTTATCAGCTGTATGGCTATGACTTTAGAGGATATGTACGGGCATCGTTAAGAAGAAGGATTTTGAACCGGATGAAGGCAGAGCGGCTTCCAACGATTACCGCTCTGCTCGAAAAAGTGCTGCATGAGAAAGGGTATCTGGAGCGCTTGTTGAACGACTTGTCGATCCGGATGACGGAGATGTACCGCGATCCCAGCTTTTTCGCTGCGTTTCGCAATCAGGTAGTGCCCTTGCTGCGTGACCTTCCGGAGATTCGTATTTGGCATGCCGGCTGTGCCACGGGGGAAGAGGTTTACTCGATGGCGATTCTAATGATGGAGGAAGGCCTCGGCGATAAGACGAAGATTTATGCGACGGATATGAATGAAAAGGCACTGGCCGCGGCTCAGAAGGGGGCTTTTCCTCTAAAGAAAATGCAGCAATACACAAAGAATTATCTAAAAGCAGGCGGCAAGAAGGCTTTCTCCGAGTATTATACGACGGATCACCAATTTGCGTATTTTTTTCCGATTCTTGAGGAGAATTTATTTTTCGCCCAGCATAACTTGGTGACGGATGGTTCGTTTAACGAATTTCACGTGATTTTGTGCCGGAATGTGATGATTTATTTTGATAACGAACTCCAGCAGCAAGTCCACCGCTTGATTCACAGCAGTTTGGCTGACGGCGGCTTTGTGGGCTTTGGCAGTAAAGAGTCGCTTTTATTTGTGCCGAAGAGTCTGAGATATGAGGAGTTTAATTCTCAGGAACGGATTTATCGGAAAAGGTAAGAGTGCTGAAGAACTGAGAAAGGTGCTTCTTAACTGGTGATCGGACAAATGGATGTTTAAAAAGTGCTGATAAACTACTAAAATATGCTCCTAAACTGCAAATGAAATAGCGCAGACAAACGGCTTTTTTTAAAAGTGCCGATAAACTCTCAAAAAGTGCCGATAAACTGCCATAAAGTGCCGATAACAGCTGGAAAACCGCCGATAAACGATGCAGCACACAAAATTTATAAGCCTGCCCTCCCATGGGGGTATGGCTTTTTTGTTTCATTTACGACAGACAGGGTATTCCACAGGAAAAAAAGGGTGGAAGCCGTATGAAAATAAAACGCCTTGAATGGCTTTTTGCAGCTTTGATGATCATCTTTTTCTATTTAGCCTTTTTTAGGGGGCTGCCTTTTTGGTGGAGGACCATCGGTTTCGCCTTGTATGCGGGGATCATTATCAACACCGTCCTAACCTTATGGCTCGAAAACCGCCCCTCCCATACCACCCTCTTATGGACCTACATACTCATTTTGCTGCCGATCTTCGGCTATATCTTCTATGTCTACTCCGGTCAATTACTCGTCAGAGGGGAACTTTTTAAAAGCAAGCGGATCAGTGACCGGCAATTACTCGAAGCACTTGGGAAAAAAGGGAAAACGATCGACTTATCCAACCTGAAGGAACACCAGCGCAATTTTGTCAGCTACTTAGAAAAGGTTACGTTAACCGATCAAAATCAAAACACAAAAACCAAGATTCTACGAAACGGCCATGATACCTTTCAGGAGATTAAACAGAGATTGGCGGAAGCGAAGGAATTTATTCATATAGAATATTATATTTTTCGCTATGACCGACTGGGTCAGGAACTAATCGATATTTTAAAGGACAAAGTGAAGGAAGGCGTCGAGGTTCGGCTGATATACGACGCGGTAGGCAGCATTACCCTTTCGGGGGCCATACTTAAAAAAATGGTAGAGGCCGGGATCATGGCCGTGCCGTTTTTACCCTTAAAATCAGGATGGTATAATCAGAAGTTTAACTTCCGCAACCATCGTAAAATCATTGTTATTGACGGCAAGGTTGGCTTTGTCGGCGGACTGAACGTCGGCGTTGAATACCTTGGCGAAGACGAAAATTTCGGCTTTTGGTGTGACAGCCATGTCGTCATGGAAGGGGAAGCCGTCCAAACCCTTCATGCGGTATTTCTACTGGATTGGAAATATGCTAGTGGTGAAAGCCTTTTTGACCAGGAACGCTATCTCAAACCGATAGCAGCAACTGGTGATGGATTGGTCCACGTCGTTGCAACAGGTCCAGAAACACAAGGCATGAGCGACTATTACTATGCATTGATTACCAGCGCGCGAAAATCAATATGGATTGCCACTCCCTACTTTATCCCCAACCAGGCCATCCAAACCGCACTCAAAATCGCTGCCCAAAACAACATACAGGTGCGCTTAATGGTGCCTGGCACCAATGATGGTTTTTTGACACAGTATGCGACACAGTCGTATTTTCCGGAGCTTTTGCGTGCTGGGCTTGAGGTTTATTCGTATGAGAAGGGCTTTTTGCATAAGAAGGTGATGATTGTTGATGGGGATTTGGCCTCGATTGGGACGGCTAATGTGGATATGCGAAGTTTTCATTTGAATTTTGAGGTGAATTTATTTTTAACGGGGACGGATTCGATTCAGACTCTCGTGGACCATTATGAGGAGGATCTTAAGGATTGCCGCCGGATTCGTCCGGTCGAGTTTTATAAGCGAGGAAAGGTGGTCAGATGGAAGGAATCGTTTGCCAGACTGTTTTCTGGGGTGTTATAGTGGAATCCGTTTCTAGCGGGTTCCACTTTTTATGCAGATGTGCGCTTTCCGTTTCATGGCATATAAAAAAGACTGCCGGTTAGGCAGTCTTTAAATCAGTTACGCTGTTCGATTCTTGCTTTTTAGGATTAGGCTTAAGACAAGCACAAGGACAATCGCACCTATAAGAGCTGGAAGGATATAGAATCCGCCGATCTCCGGTCCCCATCCGCCTAAAATCAAGGAACCAAGCCATGAACCTACAAAACCTGCAATAATATTACCGATAATTCCTCCTGGTATATCACGACCAAGAATGAGTCCTGCTAACCAGCCGATAATTCCTCCAATAATTAATGACCAAATAAATCCCATGAAAATCTTCTCCTTTCTATCTTTCAATGAGTATGGTTATTAAGTACCCGTTAACCAAAGTCTTAAACTTAAAAACTTAAATTACCCTGGTTCTTTATACGCTCTCTCAGACGATGCTGCGGGTCTTGCAGCGCATTGTCTAGAAACTGCTGACAAAGCTTTAGTTCAAACGTACGCTTTTTAAATCCTTCCTCATCCCGTCGATCAAGACAAAGGTCGATTTCCCTTTTCAACAAACTCATTTTGGAAATGATTTCTGCCCGTCGTCTTTGGACATCTTTCCATTTTTGCGAACTTTCCCAAGCATAATCATTCAACTTGGTTAAACGCTTTCCGCACTTACATAATGTTTCGCCTACATTTAACACATTAAATTCGGCATTTCCACAACTTTTACAAATCAATTTCCTCATAATATACACCTCCAAATAATTTGATGAATTGCTCTCTATATACCCACGTAGGATTGACTTCTAAACTCCATCTGATTTTTAAAAAAATACTTAGAAAGGTTTCATTTTGTTGAGAGTGGTTATATACGTAACAAACATAAAACAAGGAGGAAATCAAATGGAAACAATTCGAATTGTGGAGAACGGTGTACAAGCCAAAAAGGAAATAGACCAGTTAATGATGCAAGGATATACCAAGGATGACATCTACCTATTAGCGCATGACAAAGACCGATCTGAAGATTTAACTGATGCGCTGGATGTTAACGACATCAGCGTACAGGAACAGGGTGTATTGGATTCCCTTGCTAATGTGTTCCGGTCGAGGGGAGACGAACTCCGCACTAAGTTAGAATCACTTGGATTATCAAGCGATGATGCTGAGCGATATGAAGAAGAATTAGATCTTGGCAAGGTCGTTGTCGTGGCAACAAAATCAGCCTAATAATATAGAAGAAATCGATAGGAGTCCTATGATTCCTATCGATTTTATAAAAAATGAATGAGGTGAATAGGATGAAATTTTCGAAACAAAGTTTAGACACGTTATTGGGAGTCCACCGAATCGCAAGACATAAAACCAGCGGGAAACACAGACTGGAAACCTATTTTGAAAATCCGATTATTCATAAAGAAATCCAAGGGGATCGAGTGATTGTTCCATTAAACATGGATAGGGCTTGGAATGAGGCATAATTTGGATTTACCTGCTTAAACAATCGTCTTCAATGGAGGGTTACTGTTTAGGCAGGTATTTGTTTTGTAAGCGGATGCTATGTTTTGAATATTGCGAAAAAATACATTTGGTGAATCTTTCCTGTATTTCATACGTCTATATGATAGAATAATCATTGGACTTCGAGGAAGGAGAGAATTTGAATGGATGATTTTGGGCAAATAGCGGTAGTTAGTATTTTGTCCCATATTGTATTTATTGCGATTGCCTGGTATGCACTGCAGGCTATCCGCTTGGAAAAGCTGTTGAAGCCGAACCATGTATTTCAGGCGCGATTACTATACATATTATTAGCCATTTTTATCGGTTCATCTGTTAGTAACTTTTTCCTTGATTATCTTCAATGGTCCAGGCAGCTGCCATTGTTGCTGCAGTGAACGAAGGCAGATTGGACGTGGAGCGGGGGCACTCAAGGTTAAATGAAATTTGCCCATGCTTCAACAAAAAACGTCTTCATCCACCAAAAATGGAAAATATTTAGTTCTTAGAGCCTGTTTCCAAATGACAATATTTTGAGTACAATCGAGTTTATGTGGAAAGCTAAGTATGTCCCAAATTTGGAATGTAATAAAAAATAATGAGCTCGAGGATTTGTCATAAAGTGACGACATTTCTCAAGTATTGCTCACCCAATGCCTGGCAACAATGGTAGTTAAGGGGGAGTAGAGAAATGAAGAGACATTTACAGTATTTTTTATATATAATTTCGATTGTCAGTTTGATCCTTGTTGTGATGGGGAACCGAACGACTGAAGCCATGAGCGGGCAGAAAGCCGGCAGCAACTCTTTTGTCATTCCAAAAGGCACCAATGATTTAGCAAAAATGGGTTCTATTTTACAAGCCGAAGATATTTTGCTCAATGATTGGTCTTATTATGCACGTGAACATATCACGGGCATGCAGAATATGGAGGAAGTACAGGATTATGCGAAAGAGCTTCAGCAGAAGTTTCCGGATTGGAAATGGTCTGTAACGAACACCAGCCAAAAATGGCAAGTGACAGCAGTATCTCCAACATCAAAACACCACCAAGAAACGCTTCAAATAATGGCAACCCACACAAAACAACCAGTAGATGCGTATATAGTATATAGTGTTCGTGGAAGCGAATGGAACAAAGTGACAGAGGGCTTTTTCACCACAGAAAAGTTTCGTCATAGGCTATCTGACATATTTCGGGGCGAACCTACAGTTTTTTCTTGTATGAAAGGCGTTTTCAATGATAAGATTGATACGGCTTTGGCAAAGAGAGCTGGCAAGGTGATGTCAGATTTTGATGCGAAAGAGATCGAAGCGTTAAAAGAGGAGAATTTCATGTCGGTTTCGGCATCATCGCCAATGTTTACAGGCTCCATAGATCATAAATTGCATAACATGAATTTACAAATTGGCTTACGCTCCGAAGGATTGGGCGGGAAGACTACCATAGTAGTTGGAACCCCTATCATCACGATTGAATATTAATATAGAGAAAATGGACGCGGAGGGGAATACTCTTGGAAAAGATCATCGTCCGCGGCGGACAAAGGCTGAATGGAACGGTTAAAGTTGAAGGTGCAAAAAATGCCGTTTTGCCTGTACTCGCTGCAACATTATTAGCAAGTGATGGAAAAAGTGTGCTACGTGATGTACCCACACTCTCCGATGTATTTACAATTAATGAAGTTTTACGCAACTTAAACGCTGAAGTGGCTTTTGACAATAATACAGTTGTTGTTGATGCATCTAGAGTGTTAAAAGAAGAGGCGCCGTTTGAATACGTACGTAAAATGCGTGCGTCGGTCCTTGTAATGGGATCACTATTGGCTCGAAATGGCCGGGCTCGTGTCGCTTTACCTGGCGGCTGTGCAATTGGATCCCGTCCGATTGACCAGCACTTAAAGGGCTTTGAAGCGATGGGTGCGAAGGTCAAAGTAGGAAATGGCTTTATTGAAGCGGAGGTAGACGGCCGCTTAAAAGGTGCTAAGATTTATTTGGATTTCCCAAGTGTGGGCGCAACAGAAAATATCATGATGGCAGCGACTCTAGCACAGGGTACGACCATTATCGAGAACGTTGCGAAAGAACCAGAGATTGTCGATTTAGCGAATTTCTTGAATAAAATGGGCGCTCGCGTAAAGGGTGCCGGCACTGGCACTTTACGAATCGAGGGCGTTGATGTATTATTCGGCGCTGATCATGCGATTATTCCTGACCGGATTGAAGCAGGTACGTTTATGGTGGCTGCTGCAATTACGGGCGGTAATGTATTGGTTCGCGGGGCTGTGCCTGAACATTTATCATCTTTGATTGCGAAGATGGAGGAGATGGGTGTTGAGATTCATGAGGAAGCAGATGGCGTTCGTGTCATCGGTCCTGAACGCTTGAAGGCAGTGGATATCAAAACAATGCCTCACCCAGGTTTCCCTACAGATATGCAGTCTCAAATGATGGCATTATTGCTTCGTGCGGAAGGTACTTCTATGATTACGGAAACGGTGTTCGAGAACCGTTTTATGCATGTAGAAGAGTTCCGTCGTATGAATGCAGACATCAAGATTGAAGGCCGTTCTGTTATCTTAAATGGTCCTTCTAACTTGCAGGGTGCAGAAGTTTCAGCAACTGACCTTCGTGCCGCTGCAGCGTTGATTCTAACCGGTTTAGTGTCTGAAGGAATGACACGCGTGACTGAGTTGAAACACTTAGACCGCGGGTATGTAAACTTCCACGGCAAACTGGCTGGTTTAGGCGCAGATATCGAACGTGTGAATGAAGCAGATGAAACAACGTTCGAAGAAGCAAAGAAATTTGTATCGGATATGAATGCATAAAGCATAGCAAATAAAAATGTAATAATAGTCAAAATAAAAGAATCCCTTAGTAGGCAGTCGTCTGATATCCGACGGCTGCAGTACTAAGGGATTCTTTGTTTTTTGGTGCCGTTTGGTGCCTGTCACTGTTTCTAATGTTCGCTTTGTATAAAGAGTAAAAATGGTGCCTGTCACCGATTCTATTGTTCACTTCGTATAAAGAGTAAAAATGGTGCCTGTCACCGATTCCAATATACCCTCTGTATGTAGAATGAAAATGGTGCCTGTCACTATCGATGGATGTGAAAATTTCTGTAATAAATGCTTGTCCGCTTCCATATGTATGAATGGAGATGTTTTCCGGCAGGTTGTGCTGGATCGTAGAATTTTACAAACTGGAGGCACGATCATGATCAAAATCAAACCACTCATCGCACTAGCGTCACTCCTCATTGCCTTAACAATTATCATTCCTTCTATTGTTGTGCTCCCCTTTTCAGGTAAGCAACAGACGAGCGGTCACCTGGGGGAAGACCTAACGAAAGCCTCGGCAAAAGAAACAGCTGCCGCCTCGGGAGTGGACTCTCAGATTGGCATGTCAGTAGCTGTTTTCCGTTCCACTAAAGGAGTCATTGAGAACGTGCCATTTGAAGATTACCTGGTGGGCGTCGTCGCAGCGGAAATGCCGGCGGAATTTAAAGAAGAAGCACTCAAAGCTCAGGCACTGGCGGCTCGGACCTATATTGTGAATCGACTCGTCAACAAGGACACAATGGGGGTGCCAAAGGGAGCTCAAGTGACGGACACGCAAATTCATCAGGTTTACATGAATGATGCAGAAATGAGAAGGAACTGGGATCAAGATTATGCCTGGAAAAAGAAAAAGGTCATTGAGGCAGTCCGGTCGACGGGCGGGAAAATTTTAACCTACGATGGAAAACCAATTGATGCTTTGTTTTTCTCAACAGGGAATGGCTATACCGAAAACTCGGAAGACTATTGGGCGGGCAGTATCCCTTATCTAAGAAGTGTGGCAAGTCCGTGGGATAAAGAGTCACCCAAGTATTCCAATCAAAAGGTGCTGACGGTGAAGCAATTTGAAGCGAAGCTCGGTGTGAAAATCGGCTCAAGTTCTACCATTGGTAAAATAACCGAACGTACGGCTGGAAAACGGGTCGGAAAGGTGAATTTTAATGGCAAGGTGCTAACCGGCAGGGACATTCGTGATAAATTGGAGTTAAAATCATCCGATTTTTCGTGGCAGCGTAAAGGAAATAATATTGTCATCACAACAAAAGGCTTTGGCCACGGGGTCGGCATGAGCCAGTATGGTGCAAACGGAATGGCAGAGGATGGGGCCGATTACAAAGAAATTGTGAAGCATTATTATCAAGGAATCGAGATTACTTCAGCCGAGAGTATGCTGTCTACCTTGACGGCACAAAAGTAAGAGATTGTATCACTTAAAGCCAGGCCCGTGGAGCCTGGCTTATTAAATTTGTATACAGGGACAGCTGCCATGAACTTGTCAGTTTACCTTCTTACTTTTAATATAAGCGATTACTAAGAGGACCACAGGAATAATCATTTGAAAAGGCATATGTAAAGCATAGGGGACAATCACTGTACCTTCTTTACTATGTTCAGCAAAATTAGTAGCGATTGTAATCGAACCCAATAAGATTAAAATCCCTAACGGTAAAACAAGCTTTGAATGGTTCTTCATTTTAAAAAGATCTGCTCCTCCTATTACGGCTACATAATAATAAAGACTTAATTTAAAAAAACCTGCGATGATTAAATAAAGGATAAAAAAAACATCCAGGCGTTGCAGAAATTCCGTGAGTTCCACTTTTCTAATCGTGTTATAGAGCGGGAAAGGGGACCGTACAAAGACTTCCGCGCCTAATACAGCTACATTCATTACCGATGTAATCGTTAGGTTAATACCGCTTAAAATAATTCCACCCAAACAAACCTTCAATACGTTCTTTTGTTTGTTTATATAGGGCAGCAGCATCGTAAACACGACCATTTCTCCAAAAGGAAAATTTATAGTCTGCCTCAAAACAGTTTTTAAAACAGGAATCCAGCCATTTTCTAGGATTGGTTTTAAGTTCTCAAAATGGATGATTTTAGAGAGTAAAATCGCAAAAAATCCTAAAAGGGCTAATAAATAGATCACCAAAAAACTAAGCTCCCCAACCCTTGCAATCACTTCAAAACCCTTTGATATTCCATAAATAATCGTAATAATCATAAAAAAGTTCAAAACCAGCAAAGGGGTACTCGTGTAAATAGTAGTCACCAAAAGCTCTCCGATATCCCTTAAAATTCTAGAGCTTTGATATAAAAAATAAGAAATGTAGAGAAAGGCGATCAAACTACCCAGCCATTTTCCGAAAATTTTCTGAATGTAGCTGGTTAAGGGGAGTTCCGGATAGTATCGATAGAGACGGTAATAGACCCAAAAGAGTATGAGGCCAAACGCGAGTCCAATTAGATTGGCAATCCAAGCGTCCTGCTTGGCCGAACCGCCTGGGTTAAACAAAACGGCAGTACCTAATTCAAATAAAACAATCAGGATAAACAATTGGTACGAATTGATTTGGATCTTCTTCATAGGTTCATTCCTTCTCCCCTAAAAAACATGTTTGCAGGAAACCCTCTAGGATACATCTGTATTATCATTACCTTTTTTTAACATTCTAATATTTAATTTAATTGGTCTGGGAGATTTAAGATTATATGGGTGCCAAATAACCCTAATAGGCTTATAAAGGGAGGGGAGAAAGATTTTTAAAAAGATTATTACCATAATCCTAACCTTCATCGTATTAGTAACACTCACTGTTGGTGTCACTCACTATATCAATAAAAAAAGAGCTTGGCGGCCGAAACCCCAAGCTCTTTAAAGTGTCTGGACACGCCCCAGCACCCGCCGAAGCCCCGCAAACTTCCCTTTAAACATCGCCCCATGGATAAAATAAAAGCAAACACTGATTCCAATTTTGCGTCTGCTGCTGCTTCTTTATATGGCGATAGTGTTTTATAAAAAAATTTTTTTCTATTTTGTGCATAAAAACATACTCATTGTCGAAAAATAAGTTTTAAAAATTTTTTTCCAGCCGTGTATATAATTCTACTTATCTGTTCAGAATGATTGCTGAGGTGATGAAAATGAGAGAGGAAGAAAACAAAAGATCTTCTCAAGGTTCCAGTGTAAAACGCTTTTTCAAGAAGCGTTGGGTATTTCCAGCCATCTATATCGCAAGTGCAGCACTTATTTTAACGGGAGTTCTTTGGTATCAATCATCAAGCAGTAATACAAATAAGTATGATTACAAGGCCACTGACTTAACCGGTAAAAAGAACGATGCTCCAGCAGTTGAAGTAAACAAAGCAATGGAAAACTTTAAGATGCCAGTAGCAAATGCGGATGATGCAGTAGTCAAAACCAAATTCTATGATTTCCAAGGTAAGGCAGAAGACCAGGAATCGGCATTAGTATTCTACAATAATACGTATGTACCAAATACTGGTATCGACATTACCGTGAAAGATGGCGAAAGCTTTGATGTTATGGCATCACTTAGCGGAACCGTTACACGTGTCGAAGAAGATGCAACACTAGGAAATGTAGTTGAAATTGAACACGACAAAGGTATTGTAACACAATATCAATCTGTTAAAGACGTTAATGTGAAGGTTGGCGACCAAGTAAAACAAGGACAAGCCATTGCCAAGGCTGGACAAAGCTTGTTCAATGAAAAAGCTGGAACCCATGTACATTTTGAAATTCGTAAAGATGGTGTAGCAGTAAATCCAACAAACTACTTCGAAAAGTCGTTGAACACACTGCAAGAAGACACTCTTACAAATGATAGCAAAGAATCGTCAAAGACTCCGGACGTAAAGGAAGACCAACAAAAAATTGAAGATCCGGCTGCAGACGAATCAACAGATAACAGCAACTCATAATTCTGCAACAAAGGGGAAGGGGAAAAACACTTTCCTCTTTTTTTGTGTTATTTTTGGTGCCTGTCACCATTTATCCTATTGGGAAGGGGAAAATGCATGTTTGCTTTCCTTGAGGGTGCAAAAAAAATCCGGCAAGTAGGCCGGATTATCAAAGGGGGTTTGAATAAGTGTGAATAACCATAGTATAGCGCCTAGTTATGAACAAACTATTAATAAATCATTAAGATTTTCTAAAAAATGACTCTATTTGTGAGTTTATCATATGAATTGTGCAAAACCCCAAAACAAGCAAAAACCATATTCCCGCTCATCTATGTTAAAATGGAAATAAAAGGAGGGATTTGGTTTTGAAAAAATTAATCGGGATCCTGTTCCTGCTCCTGCTGAGTTTAACTGTGATTGCCGGCTGCAGTAAGGAACCCACCCCAGAAGAACGATTCTCCGATTACATAGCCTTATGGAACCAGCAAAAGTTTGCTAAGATGTATGATTATCTTTCCAATGATGCCAAAAAGAATATCACCAAAGAACAGTTTACTAGCCGTTATGAAAAACTGTACGAAGATCTTCAGATTACAGACCTCAAGATTGACTTCAAAAAACCAGAAAAAGATCAGGGTGATAAGGACCAAACCCAATATTCTTTTACCGCCAGCATGAATTCAGTGGCTGGACCTATTAAATTTGCCCAGCAAGCCAGATTACAAGAGGAAGAACGAGACAATAAGAAAAATTGGTATGTAAATTGGAATACAGAGTTTATTTTTAAAGGAATGAAAGAAGGCGACACCATTAGTATCAAGACCACAGCACCTAAGCGCGGCGAGATTCTGGACCGCAATGGGAGCGGACTGGCAGTGAATGGCCAGGTGTACGAGGTCGGAGTGGTTGCTGGTAAGGCAGATGATTCCGACATTGCACAAATGGCGCCGCTGCTTAAAGTTACGCCGGAGCAAATTAAAAAGGCGCTCGGTGCGGGCTGGGTGCAGGAAGGGCAGTTTGTGCCTTTGAAGAAGGTGTCGATGGCTGACAAGGAGCGGGTTGCCAAGTTGGTAGCGCTTGAGCCGGTTCAGACGCGCAAAGTGGAGGCGCGGGTATATCCTTATGGACCGTCTGCCGCACAGCTTGTAGGTTATGTCGGATCCATTACGGCGGATGAGCTTGAGAAGCTAAAGGACAAGGGATATACAAGCCGTGATGTGATTGGAAAACGCGGCCTTGAGCAGGTGCTTGATGAGCGCTTAAAAGGGACGAGCGGCGTGAAGGTCGTCATTAAAAAGAAAGCAGAGGACGAGGCAGATGTGGTGCTGGCTGAGAAGCCGGTAGCGGACGGCGAAAATGTGAAGCTGACGATTGATGCCGAACTGCAGAAGAGTGTGTTTGGTGAGCTTAACGGGGAGGCCGGGGCCTCGGCGGCAATGAACCCACTGACAGGGGAGACGCTGGCGCTTGTCAGCAGCCCGTCATTCGATCCAAATCAAGCCGTATTAGGTTTCTCTGCAGCGGAGTGGAAGACGCTTCAGGAGGACCCTAAAAAGCCGCTGACGACCCGCTTTAAGCTCGGGTTTGCACCGGGATCGGTGATGAAACCTTTGACAGCGGCGATTGGATTAGCTAACGGAACGATAGTGCCACCTGAAGCGGTGCCGATTATCGGCAAGAAGTGGCAAAAGGATAAGTCATGGGGGAACTACTTTGTGACAAGGGTTCATGCCGGGACAGATCCAGTGAACTTAGAGAAAGCGTTAGTGTATTCCGATAATATCTATTTCGCCCAAGCCGCGTTAGACATCGGGAAAGAAAAGTTTGTCGCTGGGTTGAAAAAGTTTGGTTTCGACGAGGATCTCAAGTATCCATTCCCACTCGAAAAATCAGTGCCAGGCACCATGGGAAGTGAAATTGCGCTTGCGGACTCCGGTTACGGCCAGGGGCAGGTACAGATGAGTATTGTTCATCTAATGTCTGCTTATACACCGTTTGTGGCTGGGAGCGAGGGCAATATGATTAAACCGGTCTTGCTTGCTGATGAGGAACTCGGGCAGGTTTGGAAGGCGGCTGTGGTGCCTCCTGACGATGCAGGCGTAATTGCTGCGGATTTACGGAAAGTCGTAAGTGAGGAGAGCGGAACGGCAAATGATGCTGAAATCAAAGGATATCCGCTGGCGGGCAAGACGGGGACAGCGGAGATTAAGCAGAAGCAAGGGGAAACGGGCACGGAAAATGGCTGGTTTATTGCCTACAATACCGATTCGCCAAGTCTGATGGTGGCGATGATGGTCGAGAATGTCCAGGGCCGAGGCGGTTCCTCGGTGCCAGTGAAGAAAGTGAAGAATGTGTTCGAAAAGTGGAAATAAACGCGAAGCGCAAGTGAGTTTGATATCACTTGTGCTTTTTTTTGTTAGCGACATGTGCCTGCAATAAGAAATCAGGGGAAAAGGGCTGTAACTAATCCCCTGGGCGATATTGATATCTAGACAAATCAATCAACCCATTCAGACCAATCTCGACACCCTCGCTTTCAAGCGAGAACAGCTGCTCATGATAAAATTCGTCATCTTTCAAAGCAATCTGCCCTTTACTATTAATCACACGGTGCCAAGGCAGCTTATACTTCCTGCTCATCGAATGAAGAACACGTACCACCTGGCGCGCCGCACGAGGGCTCCCGGCGAGGGAGGCAATTTGCCCATAGGTCATCACTTTGCCCTCAGGAATATTCTGAATAATTTCGATCACTTTCTCAGTAAATGGTGTCATAAAGAAAAATCATTTCCTTCCATACGAATAATTAATCATGGAAACATTATATAATATTTAGTCCAGAAAAAAGGAGACAGCCAGTCCTATCAGTGTTTCCAGAACCTTTATTGATAAAAAAACAAAAACAAGTTGCATTAAAATAACAATTTACGAAAAAATTCTTTCGACAAAGTTTCTTAAAGAGCCTTGGGGAATTTAGGCTAAGAAAGCGGGTTAAACCCTTGGTAATCGTGGATTTTAGGCAGATGTCGAAAAAGGCGGTTTTGTCCTATTTTCTAAAGATTTGTTCATTACCTTTGTACCGTTTGTGTAATTCGTGCATAAACCCGTATCCAAGCTAATAAAATGGTTACAAACCTTTACAAAGAGAGTGTTTGAGGTGAGGAGTCGTTTGGAGATAGAAGGTATTCAGCCGGGGACATGATTATTCATTGTATTGACAGAAGGTTACACTTTCTGCCGTGTGTGGTGCCTGTCACCATTAACACTACACACGGAAGTAGAATTGGTCGAAGTGATAAGCGGGTCTCATTTCACACTTCTCACATCCAATTTAGGGAGGGCGAGAGTGTGCACGATTACATCAAAGAGAGAACTATCAAGATTGGAAAGTATATCGTGGAGACGAGGAAAACGGTTCGCGTTATTGCGAAGGAGTTTGGCGTATCCAAAAGTACAGTCCATAAGGATTTGACAGAAAGACTTCCTGAGATTAATCCAGAGCTGGCCAACGAGGTAAAGGAAATATTAGATTACCATAAATCCATTCGTCATCTCCGGGGCGGAGAGGCAACCAAAATGAAGTACCAAAAAGAAGAAAAGGAAGGCGAGGCCGTCAAGTAGACCGCTTTTTTTGAGGCCCCATCAACCCGAAATTCCCTTGATAACCCAAAAAAGGTGAAACAAGCAATCTGATCTCAGATTGCTCTTTTCATGCAAACTTTCGATTTTCTTTCCTGAAACCTTCCATTCGATATATTCCAACAAAAGTCATGATAATTACATTAAAATGTTATGGAAAAATTAACGAATATGGTACAATTATCAATTAGGAAAAGTATGTGGATTTTTGTTCCCGAGGAGGAAAGGAAAAAGAATGTTTGCAAGGGATATTGGGATTGACTTAGGAACGGCTAACGTGCTGATTCACGTTAAAGGCCGTGGAATTGTGCTGAATGAACCTTCCGTCGTAGCGATTGATAAAAATACAAACAAAGTTTTAGCAGTAGGGGAAGAAGCGCGCCGCATGGTCGGACGTACACCTGGAAATATCGTGGCCATTCGCCCGTTAAAAGACGGCGTCATCGCTGACTTTGATGTGACTGAAGCCATGCTAAAGCACTTTATTAATAAATTGAACGTAAAAGGCTTTTTATCGAAGCCGCGCATCCTGATTTGCTGTCCAACCAACATCACAAGCGTCGAGCAAAAGGCGATCAGAGAAGCCGCGGAAAAAAGCGGCGGCAAAAAGATTTACTTGGAAGAAGAGCCAAAGGTGGCGGCGATCGGTGCCGGCATGGACATCTTCCAGCCCAGCGGTAACATGGTAGTAGATATCGGAGGAGGAACAACAGATGTAGCCGTACTTTCAATGGGCGATATCGTTACTTCTTCCTCCATCAAAATGGCCGGCGATAAATTCGACATGGAGATCCTCAACCACATTAAGCGCGAGTATAAGCTATTGATTGGGGAACGTACGGCTGAAAATATTAAAATCAACATCGGTACGGTCTTCCCAGGTTCCCGTTCAGAGGAAATGGAAATTCGCGGCCGTGACATGGTTAGCGGCTTACCGCGCACCATTACGGTCCATTCAGAAGAAATCGAAGGTGCCCTACGTGAATCAGTTGCTGTTATTGTGCAAGCGGCAAAAAGCGTCTTGGAACGTACACCACCTGAACTTTCTGCTGATATCATTGACCGCGGTGTCATCTTAACTGGCGGCGGAGCTTTGCTTCACGGCATCGATATGCTGCTTGCAGAAGAGTTAAAGGTACCGGTATTGGTGGCAGAAAATCCAATGGACTGCGTAGCCATCGGTACAGGTATCATGCTTGATAACATTGACCGAATTTCGAACAGAAAATTAGGATAACAGCAATATAAAAGTCTAATGAACCAGGCTCAGACAAGCCTTAAATCATTGGACTTTTTATTTTTTATTAATAGTCCACCGGTTATTATTTTAAAAAAGAAAGATCCTGCCAGCCACAGATAAATTGACTCTTTTTACCAAGAAACCACTTTTTAATAAAAAAATAATGAGTATTGAGGAATAATTTTTTATAATAGAGTTAATGAACCTTAAGTAAAGCGAAATTTATCGGATATACTAAGTATTAACTCGCCAAATTCGTGCAAGGTGCAACAATTTGGTTAAAGGGGAAATTTATTAATGACAGCAAATAATGGACAAGTCCGATCGAGAGAAGAATATAAAAAGGCGAAACAAGAGGACGCCCCAACGAACCAGGCCCAAGCGAAGCCAGCGCAGCAAAAACGGGTGAGGATTCGCTTGATTCCGATATGGCTTCGTCTTGTTCTTTTATTGGTCAGCATAGTTTTCTGTGTAATGGCCGGAGCCGCGGTTGGGTACGGAATGCTTGGCGGCGGAGAGATGGGAGACATCTTAAAAGAATCCACTTGGACGCATATCATCGATTTAGTCGATAAGAAATAACTGGGAAGGGAGTAATTGCCCTTCCTATTTCTATATAGTAGAATGGAATCAGTTACTAGGAGGAGGTACTAAAAATGTTAGATATCGAACAAATCAAAGAAATTATTCCCCACCGCTATCCATTCCTACTTGTTGACCGCATCTTAGAAGTGGAAGAAGGAAAAAGAGCGGTTGGCATTAAAAACGTATCGGCGAATGAAGAATTTTTTAACGGCCACTTCCCGGAATACCCTGTTATGCCTGGTGTCCTCATTGTAGAGGCACTTGCGCAGGTTGGTGCGGTAGCAATGTTGAAAAAAGAAGAGAACCGCGGCCGCCTGGCATTTTTTGCAGGAATTGATAACTGCCGTTTTAAAAAGCAAGTAAAACCAGGAGATCAGCTGCGCCTTGAGGTAGAGATGACCCGTTTGCGCGGACCGGTTGGTAAAGGCAAAGCCGTTGCAACCGTTGACGGTGAAATCGCCTGTGAAGCGGAAATCACATTTGCACTTGGTGAGAAAAAGGAATAAGTTGACAAGGGCGGAGAAGCTAATCTCTGCCGTTTTTTTTGGATAAAAAATATCAGGTCATGGGCACCCTAATAAACGCAACACCAATGCGAAAGGGGACCTTGCCTTGAAGAAAAAATTAGTTCAATTACTTATTGGCTCAATGTTGTCAGGGGTACTTTTAGTCGGCTGTAATAACAATGATGATAAAACGCCAATCACAGATAATAATCTAAGGGATGATATTAGAAATAACGACTTGAGAAACAATAATATCCAAAATCCTGCAGATAACAATCTAAGGGATGACAACAACGATGATTTGATCGACAACAATAATATCGATGATGATAATGTAAATGACTATAAAAATGATACAAACACCGACACTGATAAAGACCCTTTCAAAGACAAGAACACGAAGAAAGAAGAAATGATTGAAGATGACCTTGATGCAAACGACCGAGACAATCGGGACCGTTAAAAGAAAGGACAGGCTCGGGGCCTGTCCTTTTTCTTCATGAAAAACCGTTTGCAAATAGTGCAAAAGCAGCAACGATTACGATAATAAGCACAACATAGAACAGGATGGCAAGTATCGTAATAATCCATCCTGCCACTTTTCGGCCTGTCTTGATAAAATAAATCCCCAGCGCAATCGGACCGAAGATAAAGCCTAAAATGGCCCAGAGCCAGCGGCTTTTATTGTGCTTGGGTGCATCAATATAAAGAAAAATAGCAAAAGCAAGACTGATAATTAAACTAATTAAACTCTCCACAAATATCCCCCCTATAAGTTAGTATCCCAAAATTACCCAAAAAAGCAATAGAAAATGGACAAATAAAAAACCAGCCAGTGGCTGGTATCAGTGATTTTTCACTTTAATTTTTGGTTTACTTTTCATTTTATCTTTAAATTCCTTCAGCAATTCCGTACCTTCAAGCCCTTTTTCAATCAGGCTGTCGAGCAAGAGCTCGGAATAATCACTTTTATTGCGGCGCAAGTGGCCTTGGAATAGGACGCTTATGTGACTCTCAAATTTAGTAAGTGAGCAGATCTTCGTTTGAAAATAGGCAGGGGCGTTCTCCTTTTTGGTAATTACCGCTTCAATGATGAGATCGCGGTCTGCCTCGGAGATTTTTTTAAAATAATCATAGAGGGACAGGTCTGTATAAGCTTCAAGCAGCCAGGTGGAGTGTTCATCTTCTTTGTTCAAAATCAAACCATCTACTAATGGGATTTCCACTGAGTTTTCATCTTCTACCACTTCCAATGAGTACAACTTAAAAGATTTCATCGCTACCTCCTGTTTATTTTTTCCTAATTATAGCATATGTCAGGAGAAAGCAAATGTCGAAAAGTATTTGTCGAAACTTGGTTATTTTATTTTTGTTGGAAGATTGAAGGGGGTAAATGACAAAAACAGGGGGGATAAATGAATTTTACGACAAAAACCGCCCCGATAACCGCTTTTTCTCCCTTTTACAACAATGGGAAAAACCAGCTATGATTAAGCCATCAAAAGGTGAAGGAGCTGAAAAGATGATCAATCAAGTCACGCTTGTCGGCCGGCTGACCCGGGACCCGGAGCTGAGGAAAACAACGGAAGGTACCGCTGTTACCAGCATTACACTTGCAGTCAACCGCAATTTTCGTAATCATAATGGTGATTTCGAGACGGATTTTGTGCAATGCACTCTTTGGCGGAAGGCGGCAGAAAATACTTGCCAATATTGTCGAAAGGGGGCCGTCGTGGGAATCACGGGCAGATTACAATCGCGCAATTACGAAGGCAAAGATGGAAAAAAGGTCTACGTCACAGAAGTGGTTGCGGAATCGATCCGTTTCTTGAGTGGGAGAGCGCAGGATGTAGTACCTGAACCGAAAAAGGAGGAGACAGCCGTTGGGATATCATGAGGACGAACAGCAAAAACTGGAGCAGCTGCTTGAAAGTTTAATTAAAATGGTGGGCAAGGCCAATAAAAATGTGGACAGCCTGCAGACCCGTGTCAGGCAATTAGAGTTATTGATTCGTGAACAGAATTTGATCATCAAGGAACGAGACCCCCTAGAAAATTACCCAAGACATCATCATTTACCTGATAAATTCCCTATACATCTATGACGTTCGATTGACCCATCCTTTTGCCCTTTGGGGCTCGTGTGACAGCGAGATTAATATAGCCATTTCCTTAGTATAAAAAATCAAACATTTCCCCGTTATTCTCCCCCATCATTCAGGCATCCTCCAGGATGCTATTTTTTTTAATAGGTATAGAAACCAGCGGGCAGGGCAAACTAATAGAAAAACCCCCCTGTTTTTTTAAAGAAAGCCGCGCCAATGTATTGGCAGCGGCTTCTTTGTGTGTATTACATTTTGTCTTTATGTTTTTTATTTATCTTTATAAACGTTGTAATTGTATCGGAATAGAAACTTTTACGTTTGGGGGCCATGAGGTGAAGCTCGACGAGTGCCTTTTTTAAATCGGGTTCATCATGCAGAAGCTGAAGGATCATGGCAACATCCGGATCCTCTAGTTTTTCCTTTAACACAAATCCTGGTGCTTCCATATTTGGCAACAGCTGGTTCAGTTCATCCACTAGATACTCTTTGTCCAATCTCTTTGTCCAATTTGTGAAAATGGTGCACATATGGGGGATTTTGTCCGTTTGCGGAAGTCGTATAAAAAGGAAAATTGAATATTATTGTCGAAAAGTATGAGTCGGTGTAATAAATTGTAATTATAGGAGGTTATGCATTTGGAGCATAAGAGTATATTAATGTTTATTGGAGAAGTCATAGGCAGCAGAGAAATACGAATTACAAAAAAGGTGAGCATTCACGATGCGATTATTTTGTTAGACAAGTCAATCCCAACACTCCCAACAACTTTGGACGAATCCTATCAATCTATCCCTCTAGAAGAACAAGCAAACATATTAATTCATTTGAATCATTACAATATCTTACTCTCCTATCAACAACATTCCCTGCAGATCGTAGAAACCAGTAATTTTCTTACGGAAGAAGAAATTTTAGACGTATTTACAAATTTCATTGTAAAAATCGGGGACAAACTCACCTGCCTGGGCACCTTCCCATACAGTAAAGCACGGTGCAGAAAAAGGAAAAAAGGGCCCACCCTTACCGGTGCCTGTCACCATTAGTGATGTTTACACTATACTAATATATAATATTAAGTGATTTACCTAATTTAACCATAAGTTGACACTGTTATGCCACAGAATAGACAACTTTTCATGAAATAAGACAAATTGTGATACACTTTTATTCGTTTTGTAACATAGCTGTTACATTCGTCTGGTATAAATATAGATAACTAAGGAGGGAGAAGCGTATGCACACGACAGGAAAGCGTATAATTCTCGGTTTACTTACAACTATATTATGTGTATCTGGTTCAATGGTTACATATGCACAAACAAACACTGAAGCACTACATAATGCAGAGGCGGAGCTTAAGCAGAAGCAGCAGGTCGTAGAGCAAAAAGTACAAGAACAACAAACGGTTAATAAGGAAATTTCAAATATTCAGGCAGAATTAACATCTCTTCAAGAGGAAATCGCTAAAACACAAGCATCCATGGCTGAAGCACAGAAAAAAATAGATGCCGTGAATCAGTTGATCGAAGAGAAGAAAGCAGAAATTGTTGTCATTGAGGATAAAATGCTTGCTCGGGAAGAGGTTATGAAAAAGCGGGCAGTAGCGATGCAGCAAAATAGTAACGTTAATCTAATGATTAATATATTCTTTGAATCTGATAGTCTTTCAGATTTTATCCAGCGTGCCAGCGCAGCATCAGAGTTAATTGATGCAGACAAAGATATTCTAACCGCACAGCAAGAGGATCTAAAACAGATCGAAGAAGATAAAGCAGAAATTGATCGACAAGAGAAAGTGTTAGAAGAGAATCAGAAAGCGCTTGCATCAGAGCAGGCCGCACTTGATCAAAATATGCAAAAAAGACAGCAAACTTTAACCGTTATGCAACAGAAATATACAGAGATTTCAAAGCAAGTGGCTCTAGCTGAGCAAGACAAAGCAGGGATTGAGTCACAAATGAAAAATCTTCAAACGGCTATCCAAGAGGAACAGGCAGCGGCGAAAGCACGTGCGGCTGCAGCTGCAGCTGCAAAAGCCACTGCAACTGCAACAGCAGCAAAACCAAGCACATCTGCGGCTAGACCGGCGGCAGCTCTAGTAAAAAATAACAAATCTTCACAAGGTGTTAAGCAAGGTAAAGAAATTTATGTGACCGCAACTGCGTATACTCCTAGCTGCGCTGGCTGCTCCGGAATTACAGCTTTGGGTTATAATGTTAAGGCGAATCCAAATATGAAATTAATCGCGGTAGACCCAAGTGTTATTCCGCTTGGAAGCAGAGTCTGGGTAGAAGGCTATGGCGAAGCGATTGCTGGCGACACAGGCGGTGCCATTAAGGGCCATAGAATCGATATTTTAATGCCGACAAAAGCGAAGGCTTTGGCTTTTGGAAGAAGAACAGTAAAAGTCATCATCTTAAATTAGACCATACAAGCTAGAGTGCTAGTAACCAGTTTACTATCTAGAGCTTAATAGTTTATTAACTTTACGAGAGACCTAACCAATAAATCGGTTAGGTCTCTTTTTGGCTTTAAATGGTGCCTTTTTATAGCTGGATGTTGTAGGAAATGGTTTTTTAGTAAACAATAAAATTGTATGGTGCCTTTACAAAAATATTTTGCACTGATAAAGTAATCAAGTGTTTTTTATGAAAAATAGCTTCGCAGTGTATACACTTGCTTATTTTTAAAAGCAAAATCAGTATCATCGAAGACAGCTTGTGGAGGAACGAACTATGAACTACATCATTGCAATCATCGGATTATTAGTTGTGTTTGGACTTGCCTATCTGGCAAGCAATAATCGCAGGCAGATTAAATGGAAGCCGATTATCTTAATGGTCGTCATTCAATTGATTTTAGCTGCCTTATTATTAAATACCACCTTTGGTTTAGTCATCATCAACGGGTTTGCCGGGGTGTTTAGTAAATTATTAGAATATGCCTCAAGCGGCATAAATTTTGTGTTTGGAGGCCTTGCAAATAAAGGAGAAGCACCATTTTTCCTGACGGTTTTGCTTCCGATTGTGTTCATTTCTGTGTTAATTGGGATTTTTCAATATGTAAAGATCCTTCCATTCATCATGAGGGTAATTGGTTTAATTTTAAGTAAAGTAAACGGAATGGGAAAATTAGAATCCTACAATGCAGTGGCTTCCGCAATCGTTGGACAGTCGGAAGTTTTTATAACGGTCAAGAAGCAGCTGGGTTTGCTTCCTGCTAATCGTTTATATACCTTGTGTGCTTCCGCCATGTCAACCGTGTCGATGTCGATTGTCGGAGCGTACATGACCATGATTAAACCCGAATATGTTGTCACAGCACTTGTCGTTAATTTATTTGGCGGATTTATCATTTCCTCGATTATCAATCCCTATCAGGTAGATCCAAGTGAGGATATATTAGAGATTCAAGATGTAGAAAAACAAAGCTTCTTTGAAATGTTAGGGGAATACATATTGGATGGGTTTAAAGTAGCCATCATTGTGGGTGCGATGTTAATCGGTTTTGTTGCGTTAATGGCTGGAATCGATGACCTATTCTTGATGATTTTCGGGATTTCATTCCAGCAAATATTAGGATATGTTTTTTCACCGTTTGCATTTATTATGGGGGTGCCATTTTCAGAAACGGTAAGGGCTGGGGGAATTATGGCAACAAAACTTGTAACGAATGAGTTTGTAGCCATGATCAATCTGACAAAAATACAGTCAGGTTTAAGTGCACGGACAATAGGGATTATCTCGGTATTCCTTGTCTCGTTCGCAAACTTTTCTTCAATTGGGATTGTTGCAGGAGCGGTAAAGAGCTTAAATGAAAAACAAGGAAATACAGTGGCCCGCTTCGGCTTGAAGCTGTTATATGGAGCCACATTAGTGAGTGTTTTATCAGCGGTCATTGTAAGTGTGGTTTTATAAAAAGTAAAAAAGGTGGCAGAACTACGATAAACAGTAGTCTGTCACCTTTTTTAAAAAGAACTATGCGCACTTCACTTAACCAACTGCATGAAGCAGAAAATTGGTGAAAAACAGAAGTGAAATGACCACACTTGAAAAAGTAAGCTGCTTTGATTTATTAGAAAAAACTTTTACAAGCGGATAAGCGATAAATCCGAAAGCAATTCCATCGACAATACTATAAGTCAACGGAATCATTATGATCACCAGAAAGGCCGGAAATGCTTCAGTAAAATCAGTAAAATCGATATTTACTACATTTGCCATCATCAATCCCCCGATAATAATGAGAATTGGAGTGATGGCGGCATCTGGTACTAATTTTATAAACGGCATGAAAAACAGAGACAGCAGAAGGAGTGAACCTGTTATAACAGAAGTTAAGCCAGTTCTTCCGCCCGTCGTGATACCCGCCGCTGTTTCAACCGTTGAAACAGCAGGACTTGTGCCAAAAAGTCCACAAACAATCGTGGAAAGTGAAATCGCCTTTAAAGATCTTTCACTCTTTTCCGGGGCCTTAAGCATCCCGTTGACTTGGGAATGCACCAAACCGATGTTTTCAAAGACGAGCACTAACACCAGGGAAAAGACCGCCGACCAAAATGGAAGGAACGACCACTTTCCAAACTGGCTGCTTAGGAAAACGTCCTGATAACTCTTAAAAGAAATGAAGCTAGTATCCATCCCTTTAAACTCGACAAGCCCGAAAAAGTAGGAAACAATCGTCCCTAGGATGATCGTGATCAAAAAGTTCCCCGGTATTTTCTTCAGGAATAAAAATAAGGCAATGATCAGATTAATAATCGAAGCCATCACCATCGGCGAAGATAACTCGCCAAGGGAAACAAAATTAGTCGGGTTTTCAGCGATGATTCCACTCTTTTGCAGTCCAATAAAGGCAATAAATAGTCCAATGCCAACAGAAATGGATTCCTTCAAAGAATCAGGAATCGCTTTTGTTATGATGCGGTGTAAATTGGTAAAAGCAACGATAACAAAAATAATCCCAGCAAGAACCACAGCCCCTAGAGCTTCCTTATAGTCAAGTCCCATTGAACCGACGATCGTATACGTAAATAAGGCATTAATCCCCATTCCCGGAACGATGATGAGCGGTGCATTGGCGATAAAGGCAACCAAAAGGCATCCTATAAACGAGGATAGTACGGTTGCGATGATTCCAGCTTCTAAAGGAATTCCGGCATCTTCAAGAATCTTTCCGTTGACGGCAAGGATATAAACGATTGAAAAAAACGAAGTTAACCCTGCAATAACCTCCTTTCTTATAGTTGTTTCATGCTGCTTAAGCTTAAAAACTCCCTTCATAATTATTATCACACTTTCGCGATTTCCCTCTCCCACCCGCATCAAGTTTATTTATTTAACTTATGCCGAGGGATATTATAACACAAACAGATGATTAATGGTGCCTGTCACCATTTACCATTTTTTCACTATGTTCAGGCAAAAAAATATCCAGCCGACGAGCGGCTGGATCAAAAAATATATAATTAAAAGGGGGTCATTCATGAAAAAGAGGTAAATCTGTTTCATAGGTTTATAATACCCGGTACAGATGAACAAAGTATGAACAAATCTTTAAATAATATTAGATTTTGAAACAAGGGGATTCAGACAAAAAAATCTAGCTGACTTTATCTTAAATAAGGCAGCGGGATGGTCCCACTGCCTTTTCCTTAGCCTAGTATTCGCAAAGATTCTTGGATAAACACCGGTATGTCCTCCGGCTGTCTGCTCGTCACCAGCTGATTTTGGCACACAACCACTTCTTTGTCATGCAAATTACCGCCGGCATTTTTTAGATCCACATGTATCGACTTATATCCAGTGACATCACGCCCATCAAGTGTTTCCGCTGTAATGAGCAGCTGAGGTCCGTGGCAGATGGCCAACACAGGTTTTTTAGCATCCATAAACGCTTTCGCGAATTGCACAAAGCGCTCGTCCGCCCGGAGAATATCCGGTGAAAATCCGCCTGGAATGAAAAGTGCATCAAAGTCCTCAGGAGAGACATCATCAATACTTTGATCGATGACCACCTCACTGCTTCCCTGTTTGCCTTTCACCGTTTTGCCCTTTTCCATTTCAATCGCAGTAACCTCAAACCCGCGCTCGTTAAAGGCCTGCACCGGCTCGGTATATTCGGAATCCTCGAAATGATCTGTTACTACCACAGCAATTTTTTTGCTCATAGCTATCCACTCCTTTTCTAAAACTCACTATTAATGTACCCTATATTATGACAGGTAAAACTTACCAGAGTGGGGGAGTGGAGGATGCATTATAGTAAGAAACGTCCCATTTCACAAAAATAGGAGCTGTCCATTTTTCGGACAACCCCCAGTACCTAAACAAAAAACCCAATACCAATTAAGATTGCTTCCACTGCGACAACGCCTAATAGTAAATTCATCTTACGCGCGCTTCTTTTCTCCAGTTTGGCCAGGTCATCCTTGCGGGTCGCCTGATCCGAAAGAGAGTGGAGTTTATCATTCGTTTGTTTAGCCATCATCTCTACTTGATCCTGCAATTGCTCAATGTCTGCTTTGTAGGATTCCAGCTGCTCAAGTTGTTTATGGGTCAAACTCTCTAGCTGATAAATCACCTTATTGATAAGAGCTTCTTCCCGAACGACGAGAATGCTATTGATCGACTCCGAATGCTTATGGAACATTTCCTTATACGACTGCTGCAATTGCTGCAAACGGTTATCCATTGCCAATAGGGCAGTGACATGAGAAGCTAATTTTTCTTCGGTTTTTGCTAAGTCATCTTTGGTGAGAGTGAAATACTCCTCATTTTGCTCCAAAAATTTACGGTTATTTTCGGCTGAAATCATCAGCTCACGGGTAAATTCCGCAATTTCATTTGAAACGGAATCAATGGTGGTGACGGATTTTTCCAACAACTCTTTGTTTCTGTTTTCTAATGTGTTCAGTTTTTCCTTAAAATCACCGTAAAAAATGTCTTCATTCAACTTCTTTAATTCATTCACTGCATTTTCATATTCACTTTGTGCAGGGAGATTGGTTTGGTGCGCCATCTATACATCGCCTCCTCTATTTAAAGATTCGATAATCCTCTCACCGTCTTGCCGTAAAAGCTGTAAATAGTGTGCCGCAAGAAATCGACTTTCTGCGTCGCCATACAGGAATTGCTGCTGCAACTCCTCCTTAAACGCCAGCCAATGTTTGATCAAATAGCCTTGTAAATCAGCGGCATGCTCATGGAATTGCTTCCTTAATTCACAGGCATTTAGATAGCGGGTTTTAAGCCTAGCTTCTTCCGTTTGGATTGTAGTTAATTCATTTTCTAGAGTGTTTATTTTTTGTCGGTAGCCACGCTTAGATGCCTCAGCCTCTTTGATCACTTGTTCTTTTCGGGCAGTTACTTCCTGTAATATTGATGTTAATAAACGATTATAGTTTTGATACATTTCCGTCACCCAGTCATGTGCTTGGGAGCGCATGCTGGACAGGGCCTTTTCATAGGTACCCTTAAACCAGAAGGCATCAATTTTTTGCTCGATCGGCGGAATCGGAGGGACGAAGGGAAGCTCTAAAGGCTGTGTTAGCTCTATTTTAAAATAACTAGCTTCCTGTTTGAGAATAAGAAGGGAGGTCCCTAAATCTCTTTCCACCGAAGTCTGCAATCTAGCTGTATCGTCATTGATGAGGCTGGCTTTCCGGTCATGGGGAGTATACTCAATGGTATCATCCACCAATAACGAAATATCGACGGGATCCGTACTTTTCAGTTCAATTTGTTTGAGAAATCGGTTATAGTCATCAATTTCGTTTGTAAATCCTTCCTCTTCCAGTTGGGATTCTTCCTTTTTACGATCGATGAGAAAAGATTGTTTGGTGATTAACAGCTCATACGGTTCAAGTTGTTTTTCATAATTGTTAAGCTCCAATTCCATTTCCTCTCCCGCTTTTTGAAAAAATTTCTGGAGACGGCTGAAAGAGAGTTCGTTTGGATTTTCAAGTTCGGTCTGCAGAAGATGCAACAAGTCTTCGATTGTGTCGATCAGTTCTCCATCTAGATGATGAAGGAAATCCTCTTTTGCCTTATAGGCCCATTCCAAACGTTTTCTGTGTAAATTAAGTAATGTAGGGTTCATGATTAAGGTCCAACTCCTGCATTCTATCTATGAAGTTTATTTTACCATTTTTATGGATAGATTTGTCTGAAAATAAGATTAAAAGATTTGCGGGGGGGTGGAGGAGATGGGAAGGAGGGTATAAAGAAAAGGGAGAAGAATGATCTCCTCCCCTTTATATACTAGCTTTAATCGTCATCCCGCTGTTCTGCCCGGGCCTTTCCGCCTTTTTCTCCGATTTCCTGATAAAATTCTTTATCATGGTTCTTAGAGGTGGCTTCTCCGCCCTTGCGTCCAATTTCTTGATAGAATTCTTTGTCGTGGTTCTCAGAGGTGGCTTCTCCACCCTTACGCCCAATTTCTTGGTAAAACTCTTTGTCATGTGTACGTGAAGTTTCTTCTCCGCCCATGCGGCCTGCTTCTTCTACTGTCATTTTACCTTTGTCATCTTTTTTGTTTGCCATAATAAAATCCCTCCTACGTGATATTTGGAATTGCTATTTGACTTACATTATTTATGTACCCGGGCTGCTTGTAATCAAACATTTTTTTTAAAAGTTTTATAAAAACTTAGAGGGATTAAGGGTGGGAAGGAGTTTGGTAATGGATTTGCAATTATTGTTGAATGCAAGCGAGGAAATGTAGAATTACAATAATTTTCGTAGAATTATTCTTCATTTTGTAGAATTCAGCATGATCTTTGTAGAATTGCTCTAAGGATTTAGATAAAACAGCCATTCGGACCGTAAAAATGACTCGTCCGGTCCGAATGGCTGTGTTTATTGTGGAGTCTCTCTCAATATCGGCATCGTACAGCAGCGGAAGGCACCGCCGGATTTAATAATTTCACTAATATCCACCTCAATCACTTCATAGCCGCGTTCCCTGAGCTGTTTGTTTACTTCCTTGTTGATAGGCAAACTTAACACCCGCTTGTTTCCAATTGAAAGGACATTGGTTCCCAGAGTGGCCTGTTCTTCTTCTGATACTTTAATTAAATTATAGCGGGAAGCAAGCAATTCTAATTTCTCCTCATGGATTTCACTTGGGAAAATTAATGCATCCTCTTCGGAAAGTATATTAAAAACACAATCTAAATGAAGATAGGTATCGGTGAATGGGATAGGAACAACTTCAAACGTTGGCAATAAGCTTTGTAAATGTTCAATGGCTGTTTCATTGGTTCGGTTACTTACGCCGATATAAATAGTGTTTCGGTCAATTAATACATCGCCGCCTTCAATCTTGTCTTCCAAAAGGTTGGTATAGGTGATTTGTTCCTTCTCAAGTAGATCGATTAACGGTTGTTCTTCGCCTTTCCGAACATCATGTGCCATATGGGCGACAAAAACTTGATTTCCAAGCGTAAACCCAATGTCACGTGTAAATACTTGTTCGGGGAACTTTTCGGAAGGAGTGACTAATAGTACTTCCACACCGTTTTCCTCTAGCGTCTGGACGAGTTGTTGATGTTGTTTTTTAGCCAGTTCGGTATCAATGTTTTCTTTTAAAAATTGTTTTTGAGTCTCATTGATCGGTTCACGGATGGTCATAAATGTGGGTGAACACAGAACCACCTTTTTTAACGTGTCATACTCACTAAAACAAGAGCTCTTTATGTATTGTGTTTCATTTTGCATATTTTTCCTCCTTGACGAGCGAAATTCCATTATAATATTCCCTATCGAGGTTCGGAGTAAACGAATAACCGATGAACCAAGCAATAAACAAAGAAGGGGTTATCTTGATGAGCCAGAAACAGATGCTGCATATCTTAAACGGACAAGCAATGTATGACTTTTACAAAGAGACAGATTTTCTGAAAGGGGAAAGGATAGTCCCTTTTAATGAGGCTATGTGTTATGGGGACACCAGTGAGGAGTTGTTTTCAAAAGAATTCATCCATAGCCGTTCGGAAGTTCATCATGTAACGGAAGAAGATTATATAAATCACACACTAAAACCGTTGCAGCCTCTATTTAACAGAGAATTTACGGATATCGTATTATGGTTTGATGAAGATATGTTCTGCCAAATCAATCTCCTTACCGTTCTTGCTTGGTTAGATCAGATAGATTATACAGAGGCAGTTGAAATCTATTTAGTTGGTGATAAGTTCGTACCTATTAGTCATTTTGTGGTAAATGCAAAAGGATATTTTGCCATCTACGAACAAGTGATGATTCATAAAAAGCTGCCGGAAAATATTTATCCAGCTCCATTAAAAAGAGGAGTAGAGCTTTATTTAAACTACCTTCACGAAGACAGTGATCTTATCCGATATATCGAAGAACATGGGGATGTTCCAGAAGAAGCCCTTGTATTTCAATTAATAAATAAATTCAAAGAATACGGCTTAGGAGATACACAATACCTAGAAATAATCAAACATCAGCGGCAAAACCAACAATTAATTAAAAAAAGGGATGACTCTTAGAATCATCCCGGTGCCTGTCACCGTTTCTCATTTCATCACAATAGTAATGTTGGCCTCGCGGCGATATGGTGCCTGTCACCATTACTCATTCCATCACAGTAGTAACGTTGCCATGGCGGCACAGTCACGGCAACTAGATTACCCTAAATAAACAAGATCTTTTAGTTCATCAGTAGAGAGCTCAGTAAGCCAGTTTTCACTGGTGATTATTTGGTCGTTTAGGAATTGCTTCTTCTCCAGCATCGCATCAATTTTTTCTTCCAGCGTACCCGTACAAATAAGCTTATGAACATGAACGAACCTTGTTTGGCCAATCCGATATGCCCGGTCAGTGGCCTGATTCTCGACTGCCGGATTCCACCAGCGGTCATAGTGGATGACATGATTGGCGGCCGTAAGGTTCAATCCAGTTCCGCCAGCCTTCAACGATAACAAGAACACAGGGAACTCCTGGTTCTGGAACCGTTCAATCATCTCGTCACGCTGTACCTTTGGCACACTGCCGTTCAAGAACGGCACATCGACGCCAAACTTTTTCTTCAACGTACTCTTAATCATTTCTCCCATTTCAATATACTGCGTGAAAATCAAACAGCTCTCGCCTTGATCCAGGACAGCATCAACCAGTTCGACCAGCTTTTCCAGCTTATTCGAACGATCCATGAGCTCGCGGCTAGTTCTCTGCTCCTTTAAATAGAGAGCCGGATGGTTACATAACTGTTTTAATCGGCTCAGCATCTGTAAGATTAATCCTTTACGCTCGAAGCCCGTTAACTTTTCAATCTCCGCAAATGTATCATGAATAAGCTGTTCATACAGCGAAGCCTGTTCAGCTGTAAGTGGACAGTATTCTTTCTGCTCAAGCTTATCAGGAAGGTTAAGAGCCACTTCTTCGTCTTTTTTCGTCCGGCGCAGCAAGAATGGACGAATCAGGGACTGCAGCTGCTGGACCTTTTCCTTCTTCTCGTCTTTCTCAATCGGAATGACGAAGCGCTTCTGGAATTGCCCCAGGCTGCCAAGGTAGCCGTGATTGGTAAAATCAAAAATTGACCATAGCTCTGTGAGGCGATTTTCCATCGGCGTCCCTGTTAAGGCGATATGGTGTCGGCCGCGCAGCCGCCTTACTGCTTTCGATTGCTTAGTTTGAGCGTTCTTAATGTTTTGCGCCTCATCGATGGCGATCGAACCCCAAATCACCGACTCAAACTCATCCGAATCAAGGTGGCTTATTCCATACGAGGTCAACACCACATCGGCATCTTGGACCTGTTCCGCGAAAGCTTCTTCCTTGAGGCGGTTCGAACCATAGTGTAAATACACTTTCATCTCTGGCGCAAACCGTTCCAGCTCCTTCTGCCAGTTCCCCAGTACAGACGTAGGGCAGATAATCAACGCAGCCTTTGTAGGGACCTTAGCCTTCGGAGCCGTCTCCGTCTCATCAGCACTTTTCTTACGCTTGGTAGTGCTAACGGTGTCAGGCACCATTTCTAAGGTATCCTCGTTTTTCACCTTCAAAAGGTAGGAGATGAGCTGGACGGTTTTGCCGAGGCCCATGTCGTCGGCTAGGACGGCGCCGAAGCCGAATTGGCGCAGGAACCAGAGCCAGCTCATGCCGAGCTGCTGGTATGGGCGGAGTTCGCCGTTTAATCCTTCCGGAACTGACTCGAGCGGGATTTCGTGAACCTCCGATAGCATCTTGACCATCTGCTTCCATTGGCGATTGAGCTCAATTTGGATCTTCGCAAATGCCTTTGGATTTTCAAGTTCCTCCTCACTGGCTGCAGAATCACCCAGCTCTTGCTCGAGCAAATCGCGGACATGCAAGCCCTCTTTTTCGGCCCGTTTCATTAAATCCTGTATTTGCCTGATAAACTGCGGGTCGAGCTTCACCCAGCGGCCGCGGATATACACGAGCCTGCGCTTTTCCTCAACCAACTGTCCAAACTCTTCTTCCGATAAGTCCACGCCATTCATTGAAAACCGCCAATTGAAATCAAGCATGGCCTGAAGTCCAACGAAGGATGGCCGATGGCTGGATGATCCCTTCAATGAAGCTTTTACCTTTAAGTTGGCGTTCTTCATCGCCTGCCACCACGAAGGAAGGAGGATTTCGACATTGAGTGCGACTAGGGTTTCACTGGCATCTGTTAAAAACATCCACGCTTCTTCCTCAGTCAGGTGGGTCTTAAAAAAGCCATCCTCCGCAAGCCAAGGAATTAATCGGGCCCAGCGGGCGCGCTCTTCATCTACCTTGTCTAAAAATGGGCGCCACTTGGCAGGGATTTTCCGGATTCCTTCCACATCATAAATATCATCCACATTTTTCTTACCCCGCAAGAATACGTCTAATCTCCAAGGACCCTCTCCATCCAAAGGTTCCTCCAGCCGCAGCCCAATGGTAAATGGGGTGTCGCTTTCCTTTATTCCTACCCACTCAAGCCAGCTGTTTTCATCAAAGTAACGGGCAAGCTCTACGCCGGATATATCTTGCTTTCGTAATAGATCCAGCTTCGGACCAAATAATTCTTTCATGGCCGCATTTCGGGTCAAATAGGCATCCAAAGCATGATTATATAAATCAGAAATATAGTCTTTCGTTGTGCCGAGCTCACTACTAGCGCTTACTAAGCTTTCAGTATCATTCTCGATTGGCTGATCCCAGAAAGAGGAATCAAATTCATCCTTGACCCTTTCCGGAAGCTTCCAGCGGAAATCACCATGTTCCCATACAGAGAAATCTGGGAGCCAATCCTTCTCCACAATACCCTCATAGAGTGTGAGTGCAGAGGCAAGACAGATCTCAGATTGCTCGTTCCAATCCCAATCTATATACCGATTGAACGATTCCTTAGCAAACAACGAGACGAGCTGCCAGCTGCTGACGACAACACCTTCCACATCATGAACAGTTTCCGTCTCGAGTAGTGTGCCAAAAAAGCTTTCTTCATGGCTGCTAAAAACGAGGTTCTTCCATCTAAACGGGTTCATATATTTCCCCCGTTCATCTTGGGCTGTCAAAAGAAAACGGCCATCCCCTAATTTAGTTGTCTGTAATTTGATAAACCTTGTTTTAAGCATAAATACCGTACCCCTTTAACCCAAACCGCAGGCCGTGACCCCGGTTAATAAAGTTATCTATAAACAAATGGTGCCTGTCACCGTAAATTCCATTAACACCGTTACCATGCTGCTTTATTAAAAAGCTGGTCTATTAATTTGGTTTCTGTAAAAATCCATATTCCTATATTATAACCAAAAAATTGTGGTTAGAGGAGTGGGGAGGACGGAAAGGGAAATTTTCATTTATGTAAGAGAAGTATTATGATAATAAAGGGACTAAAAAAAGGTGGTATAGAGAATGGAAAGAATAGCTGTTATTTCAGATATACATGGAAATATTCCTGCTTTACAAGCAGTTCTTAAAGATATTCAGTCCAGGAAGATTGAGAGAATCTTCTGTTTAGGTGATCTAGTTGGAAAAGGGCCCGATTCAAGTGAAGCGATAGACATGATCCGCACGACTTGTGAGGTGACTGTGAAAGGGAATTGGGATGATTTTATTACAAAACCAACGGAGTTTGAAGCGCTCAAATGGCATCAAAATCAATTAACGCCCCCACACACTCATTTTTTAGAGCAGCTTCCTTTTTCAGTAGAATTCATGATGAGTGGAAAGCTCATTAGACTTTTCCATGCTTCTCCAAGAAGCTTATATGACCGAATTCAGCCATGGGATCCAATCGATCGCCGCTTGAGTATGTTCGAAAATACTACATACACGGAAAATATCCTTGGAGGCAAGGAGCCGGATGTGGTTTGCTATGGGGATATCCATAATGCATATGTGGAAGTTATCAAAGGAAAGACCCTTTGCAATGTAGGAAGCGTGGGCAACCCGCTAGACCTGCCCCAAGCATCTTATGCCATATTAGAAGGAGAATATGGAAGTAAGGAGGCAGGCACCTTTTCGATTCAATTAATCCGGGTCCCTTATGATATTGAGTTGGCTGTTCAACTTGCCAAAGAAAAAGGGATGCCCGATCTTGAACCATATATAACAGAATTAACAACCGCTCAGTACAGAGGAATCAAAAAGGATTAAAAGGAATGACCCCTATTGTTGATCAGATACAATTCAAAAAATCCCATTATCAGGGTAGCGACTTAACAACAGTCCTTAATTAAGTAACCAGCGAAGGTTAAGTAAGCGGAGATTTTCCGGTTAAGTGCAGAATGGAGCTTGTTTCGGGATAAATAAGGGGAGATTTTCCGACTATGCAAAGTAAAATCCCCCATTTTCACGTTTTTCGAGTCAATAGACGGAATTTCTCCGTCTATTGAGGCTATTTTTAACGCTAATTACAAATTAAGCGGAATTTTTCCGTCTATTTATAAGATCGGGAACTTAACCTGATCTCCCAACCGATAAGAGCGGAGCCTCATGATCTCATAAGCCTTTCATGGTTTGCTCTCGCTCCATTGTTTTTTAAAAACAAATAGCACCATAGATATGGTGCTATATAATAGGTATTTTTTGTTGATAATTCACATTTTTCGATACCAAAATGGTTTATTTTTTCATCAAAAGATACAAGAAATAGGGCGCACCAATTAAGGCAACCATAATGCCAGCTGGAATCCCATTCGGTTCGACAAGATTACGGCCAAGAGTATCGGCAATTAACAAGAGCCAGCCTCCGATAAGAATCGCAATCGGGAGAGATAATTGATGTCTCGGTCCAACCAACGCTTTTGCCATATGCGGAGCCATCAATCCAATAAACGAAATCCCGCCCGTAACAGATACAGCGGAAGCAGCTAAGGCAACGGCCGCTAACAGTAAAACCATCCGTTCCTTCTCAAGCGACAGCCCCACACCAATCGCCACAGGGTCACTAAACCCAAGCAGATTCAACCGGTTAGCTTTATACAAAGTAAAAGGGATCAGCACAACCAGCCAAGGGAGAAGGGACCAAATAAACGGCCAATCCGTTCCCCAAATATTCCCCGCCAGCCATTTCGCGATAAAAGCGACTTTTTCACGGTCGGCAGAAGAAATCAGGACAATCATCGCTCCGGACAGCGCCATTGAAAAACCAATCCCAACAAGCACTAATCGAACCGGCTGAAGGCCGGTATTCCTCTTATACGAAAACAAATAGATAAAGCCGGCAGTAAGGACGGCGCTAAAAAAGGCAATCAGAGGCAGGACATAAACAAATGAACCCGCTTCAATTGGGAAAAAGAGAAAGAAAACAGCAACCCCAACTCCTGCGCCCGCATTAATCCCGATAATCCCCGGATCCGCCAAATCATTTCGGGTAATTCCCTGTAAAATCGAACCAGACAAGGCCAGGGCCATCCCTGCTAAAAAGGTAACGATCATCCGCGGCATACGAATCGAAAATAACACAAACTCCTCTTTAAACGTGCCATCACCCAGAAGCGTTGGCCACAGCCGATCATAAGAGACAGAGGAATAGCCCCAGCCCATGCCAATCACCGTTGTCATAAAAATGAATCCAACTAAAACAGAGAGAACCACGCGCTGTTTTTTTACCAAGGCAGGATGCATCATGAGAAAACACTGCCCCCTTTACGAACAACCATTAAGAAAAACGGCAGCCCCATAACGGCAACAATCGCAGCCACGGGTGTTTCGTAGGGTGCGTGAATCGTTCGCCCCACGGTATCGGCGATCAGCATAAAAACAGCGCCGGACACCGCACTCATCGGCAGAATCAGCCGGTAATCCGTCCCAACGATAGCCCGGACGAGATGAGGGACCATCAAGCCGATAAAGGCCATATTTCCAACCAAGGCAACAGAGGCGCCGGCAAGTAGCACGATCACCATAAAAAGAATCGCTTTAATTTGGGTGATTTTTTGCCCCAACCCAACGGCAACCTCCTCACTTAAGCTAAGAATCGTGAGCTGCCTGGAAAGGAGGAGTGCTATCAAGATACCAATTGTAATCACCGGAACCACGACAGTAAGCTGGCTCCAGGAAGTCCCGATCAGCCCCCCTGCAGTCCACATAGAAACATTTTTTGATAGTTTAAAATAAATCCCAACCCCTTCAGCGACCGCATAAAGGAAGGCCGAGACCGCTGCCCCGGCCAATACAATCCGAAGCGGTGAAAAGCCGCCCTTCGTCACGGCACCAATGCCGAAAACTAAAATCGTTCCTGCAGCCGCTCCAATAAAACAAGCAAATGTAATAGAAAGATAGTTGGCAGAAGGGATAAAGGCAATCGTAACTGCAAGCGCGGCGTTGGCACCGGCAGTCAGTCCGAGCAGCCCCGGGTCAGCCAGGGGATTTCGTGTCAGTCCTTGCATAACCGCCCCGGAAACCGCAAGACCAGCTCCCACAAAAATCGCTGCTACTTCTCTAGGGAAACGGATTTCACGCAGCATTAATGTGGCATCATTTTTTACATGGGTCGTCAGTGCCAGCCAAACATCCTTCACCGTCGTCTCAGCGGCGCCAAATGTACATGCGATGATAAACATTCCGATAAAAACGACCAGACTAGCCGCCATTTTATAGATAAAAGGATTCCTCATGGCTTTTATTTTCCTAAAAATGATTCCTTGATGAATTTGAGGTGCTTTTCTAAGGTAACCGGATCACTGAAGGAAGCGCCATCACCCGCCATTTCATAAACCTGCTTATTTTTAACCGCCGGAATGTTCTTGAAGGTTTCCGTTTCCTCGAAGGACGTATCGGCATTCGCGTATTTGCTAAGGATTACATAATCCCCGGCATACTCCGGAATCACCTCGGCAGAAATCGTATAATAGCCGGACTTCAGCGCCATTTCCTTAACCTTTTCGGGCATGTTCAATTTCATCGCTTGATATAGGATTTCCGTTCCGCGTGCCCAGTTATTGCCGTAGACATATAGGTTTTTATCGTATGCCTCGATGACAGAGACGGTGGCATCTTCACCTATTTTGGCCTTGATATCTGTCCCAATATCTTCGGCGCGTTTTTGGAAGTCATCCACCCAGGCTTGAGCCTCATTCTCCTTGTTTAATAGTTTTCCGATTTCAACATGCTGTGATAGGTAATCCAATTTTCCCCATGTATAAGTGACCGTCGGGGCAATTTTTTTTAGTTTATCGACGTTTTTAACAGTGGATAGCCCAATAATCAAATCTGGATTTAATTCAATAATTTTCTCCAAGTTGTCTTCAGATACTTCAGTAACATCTTTCAACTCTTCTTTGAAAGTAGGGTTGGTTTTGGACCAAGTATCGACGCCAACTACATTGACTCCTAATGAAAGGACATTACCGGTAAAGCCAGAGAGCATGACGACACGTTTCGGGTGGGTGGGTACTTCAACAGGTCCGGTTTCTGATTGATATGTAAAAGTTTTTGGCTCCTCCTTTGCTTCGGCGGTACTAGCTTTCTCTTCCGAAGAAGAATGACTGCAAGCACTAACCATTAACACTAAGAGCAGGATAAACGGGAATAATAGCTTTTTCATTTTGATAGACTCCTTTTAATAGATTATAAGTTATACACATCGGTTTATTTGTGCGTGGGTCTCTGCCAATTTCGGCATCGATTTGAAAAACCTCTTGAAGCACCTCTTGCCGCATGACGTCTTCACAATTTCCAGCTTTCACAATCCGACCCTTTTTCATGGCAATCATATAGTCGGCAAAGCGGGCGGCCTGATTCAAATCATGAAGGACCATCACAATGGTCCGGCCCTGTTCGATGTTCAGCTTCTGCAAGAGCTCCAACACTTCAAGCTGATGGGCCATATCTAAATAGGTGGTGGGTTCATCTAGAAAAATAATCTCTGTTTCTTGTGCAAGAGCCATCGCAATCCAAACACGCTGCCGCTGCCCGCCTGATAAAGCATCGACAGGGCGGAACTTAAAGTCGATGGTGCCTGTCACCTCAAGCGCCCAATCAATCACTTCCACATCCCTTTTGGTCAATCGGCCAAGGCCTTTTTGATAGGGAAAGCGCCCATAGGAGACCAGCTCCCCGACGGTTAAGCCACTGGCACCCTCTGGTGACTGCGGCAGGATCGCCATTTTGGTGGCGAGAATCTTGGTGTTTTCCTTCGAAATATTTTTACCGTCTAACACCACCGCACCAGATTGTTGTGAAATAATCCGGGTGATCGCTTTTAAAAGAGTGGATTTTCCGCAGCCATTCGAGCCAATGATCGCAGTTACTTTACGATCGGGTATTTGAACATTAAGATTTTCGACAATAAGCTGCTCACCATAACCAATTGATAAATCATCTGTATATAATCGGACCAATGTGTACCTCCTTAACTTTCGGTTAATTGATAATGATTATCATTTTCGTTAATAACTATATGTTGACGAACAAGCCTCTGTCAACAACTTTTAGAAAAATTAAAAAAATAGTTGATATTGATAATCGTTTTCAACTAGAATAAAATTAAGTGATAATCCTTATCAATTAGAAAAATGAACATAAATATAAATCTTAACGGGAGGTGCAGTGCAAGTGGAATTATTTGATGTGACAATCATTGGGGGAGGACCTGCAGGGCTTTATTCTGCTTTTTACAGTGGGTTAAGAGAAATGAAAACAAAAATAATCGAATTCCAGCCGCAATTAGGCGGGAAGTTACAAATCTATCCGGAAAAAATGATTTGGGATGTGGGCGGGCAGACACCCATACCTGGGGCAAAACTAATGGAACAGCTCATCACGCAGGGATTAACGTTTAATCCTGCGGTCGTGTTAAATGAAAAGGTGGAGTCGATCACTCGGAATGAAGAAGGAGTGTTTGTTTTAGAAGCAGCCTCAGGCCAGAAGCATTTCTCAAAAACGGTGATCGTCGCGATCGGAAGCGGCATTTTAAAACCGCAAAAGCTCCAGATCGAAGGGGCTGAGCGGTTTGAAGTGACTAATTTAAATTATACCGTCAAATCACTGCGCCACTTCAAAGATAAAACCGTCATTATTTCAGGCGGGGGAAATACCGCGGTCGATTGGGCAAATGAGTTAGAATCAATTGCGAAGAGGGTGTATGTCACTTATCGGAAGGACGCACTTAAAGGCCATGAGGCCCAGGCCACCCAATTATTAAACAGCTCCGCGGTTTGCCTGCCGAATACGTCGATTACAAAACTGGTGGCAAACAGTGATCATGATGTCATTGAAAAAGTCGAACTGACTAATCATGAGACAGGGGAGGTTACCTATTTGCCGATTGATGAAGTCATCATTAATCATGGCTTTGAAATTGATGCCGCCTTACTTCAAACTAGCAGCTTGGATATTGCCTTAGCGGATCACTATTATATTGCCGGGAATGCAACGAGTGAGTCTTCGGTAGACGGACTATATGCGGCGGGGGATATCCTGATGTATGAGGGGAAAGTCCAGTTGATTGCCGGCGCCTTTCAGGATGCAGCTAACGCGGTGAATAAGGCGAAGAAGTTTATCCAGCCTGAGGCGGAAAAAAGTGCGATGGTTTCGTCTCATAATGAGGTGTTTAAGCAGCGGAATAAGGAATTGGTGAGGCAATTGATAAAATAAGCGGTAGATGGGCAGGTAGTTGCCTTGGAATGAATCATATAAATGGCACTTATCAGCGTTTTTATTGAGCTTATCAGCGCTTTATAAAAAATATCAGCGTTTTCTGGAATTTATCAGCGGTATTAGCCAACATATCAGCGATTTTTATAAAATAAGCAAACTGCCGCGAACTCTGCAATAAAACATATCAGCGTTTTCTGGGATTTATCAGCGGTTTTAGCCAACATATCAGCGATTTTAAAAAATAAGCAAACTTTCGTGTACTCTTCGATAAACTATATCAGCAATCCTAGGAACTTATCGGCACTTTTCTTGGATTTATCGGCACTTTTCCCAAGTTTATCGGCACTTTGCATAAAAAAAGCCAGCTCGCCCACCGATATAAATAAATCGGCTCGCTCGCTGACATTCCTTTTTAAACATCAACTAACTTACTCCTGCGGCACTCCTCATGAAACGCCCGCAGCCGTTTCGTCCGCTCCATCAGCGTCTCCATGAAATAATCCCAATCATCCACACGCTTCAACTTCTTATACAACGTCCGCAGCTTCTTCAAATGCCGCACCGCCATCTTATAACTCGACCGATTCTTCTGATCAATCTCCCGCTGTGCCGTCTGATGCAGCATCCCAAGCAGCACCTCAGGCCGCTCCTTCTCAATCACCTTCAACCGATCCTTCGGCAAATCATAAAAATCCAGCCCGACGAACGCTTGAAGCTCGCCCCAGCGGTCATACTGCTTACGCTCAAACAACATATACTCATACTCACCAAAACTGTACGGCAGCATCACCAGCAAACCGCGCTCATACAAATCGACCCGATCATTCTCCGTACAATAAGCGGCCACCGCCTTAAGCGCATTCCGGGCAAACGTCACACAACTATGATAGCCGCCCAATGCCAACAAGTACGCCTTCACCTTTTGTAAAAATAACTCAATCAACGCCCCAACGCGGCGCCATGCCTTCAACGCGGACAAATACTCAATCCAGAACAGCATATAAGGAACAATCTCCTCATCGGCAAACTGCCCAATCAACTTCATCGCGGCCTCATCATCGCCAACAAGCAGATTCAAGTGGACCCCGGCTACCATCATCGGCAGCGGATTCTCCCAATCCTGAAGAGCCTTCAGGCCATCCTTGATCTTCGTCAGCTCCTCCTCACGCCAAGACTTCCTTTTGAAAAATTGTACCCACAACAGTCGATACAAAAAGATACGCTCATACTCTAATCCACTCGCACAACGGAGCAGGTCAAACGCATCATCCTTGAGCCGCTCAATAAACTCATCAAACGCAAACGGCAGCGACTGCACGCCAATTTTAACAGAAAGATCTTCCGCATCGTCCATCAAATTGTGGAACACATGCAAGTAGGCCCGCCTTACGGTGTCCTCATCATGACCAAGCGACTCGCTCAACGCAGCCAGCTTCCTGAACGACACCACGATCGCAACCAGCTCATATAACAAGCGCCATTCCTGTTCAACCGGGGCGCTCGCATGAACGCGGCGCTCATAAATACCGTACAATTCCGGGATCACAAATGGGCTCGAATACTTTTTCGAAGCAAGCAGCGTATCAAAGCTGACTTCAAACGAATGAACCCAGCGGCTGTAGTCCGGCTTCAAGACACCGTTCGCCTTAATTAAATCCTTTGCAGTCTGCATGCCCCAGTCCTGAACCGCCTTTTGCTCACGTGCCGGCTCGCGCCATGCGGTTACCCAGTCACTGACACTGCCAAACTTGGAAAACGACGCAAAAAAGGTTGCCATCTGATGGCGGCAAAAACCTTCCTCAGGGCAGGTACACGTACTCATCGAGGCGAACACTAAATCCAGTTTTACATGGACGTTATTGACGTCCTGGACCATTGAGGTGATTTTATCATTCCATATTTGTAATTGCTTCACTACTCCTTGCCGGTAGAGCATCAATCCCTTTTGAACAAGCTTGGCATCCTCCGCTTCGGTTGGGATCAGCATCTCTTGTAACTGTATCTCGAAGTGCTCCAATTGTTCGTTAGCAGGCGTCGACTCCATAGCCGCGACCCCCTTTTTCAAAAAAATCCATATTCATTCATTATACCCAAAAAATCGAAATAAGTTAATGAGTCCGTTACAAACAAAAAAAACCCGGAAATTAATTTTTCCGAGTAGAAATGAAAAATCCCACCATTATAGTGGGATCCGTATCTTTCATTATTAGAATTTATTAAAGAGGAGCAGAGTAATGTAGAAAAAAGTTGTATACGTCATTGTTTGGAAGATGTAATAAGTTTCATACTTGTTCGATCGAACTCCAATGGCATGATAATTCATTGGCTATTTCTTAAGCGTGAAAACTTAAATGGTAACAACTCGGTTCTGAAGTATACTCGAGGAAGTGGTGTTTACCTTGATGTTTGGAAAGGTGGTTAACTTTTGCTTACTCGTCTGCTTCAGCATAAGATTCCATTGTTTTGTCTCTGCAATCCCAGCATTCCGCGCGGTTCCTCTCCATAAGAGCTAATTCTTCTCCACATCTAATACAATTATCCATGATTCATTCCCTCTTTCCGTCATATTTTTGTGAAATCACCAACTTTAATAAATATATAAGTTGTTAGAGTAATTATAACACAAAGTATTCAGAAAAGAGAGACGATATATATGTTAATTTTGTGACATTAATTGCAATAAGGTCACCCTTCATTTCAAAATAGGGAGGAATTCTGTAAATTACGACATCATAAATGACAGAAATTACTTTTTTATTAAAAACCCGTAAAACAATGGATTTAGATAATTATTTTTTATTAGAATGGGATTCACACAAGACAAGGTTTATGGAGGGATTCGTTTGTTATTCAAGGCCAAAAAGAAAGCAGAAGTAGGCGATTGCATCTTTTTTAAAAATGGAGTCAAGGGGATCGTCAAGAAGGTCAACGATAATTCCGTGATTACGAGAATAACCGAAAATGATACGGAATTGGAATTTAAAGAAAATATAACAGTCGTAGCACACAAAAATTATAAAGTTTTGGCATAGGCGTGCCGAGATATCTCAGAAAAAGAGCAGAAATGGATAGTCAGATAAGGCTATCCATTTTTTGAAGTTATTTAATTAACTGTCTTTTACCGCGCACTTTCTATTTTATTCCGCCTTTTTTTCAGCTTTTTCCTCCAATTCATCAAATAATTCCAACAAGCCCCATTTAAAAACCCCAAGTTTCGAGGAAATATTTCAAAAGGGTTACAGTTTCTTTATAATTCTATGATTCTCGTTTTTTCGACGGGGCAATTGTTATAATGGAAAAAAAGTGAAATGCTGGAGGATACATACATATGAAAAAAATAATTAGTATGGCAACTGCCGCATTTATTGGGTTCGGTCTATTTACGGCGTCAGCCGAAGCGGCTACGGTTGTCAATGCAGATGTATTGAATGTACGACAAAGTCCTGCTACAAGCTCAAGAGTCATTGGAAAAGTAACAAATGGTCAGACTTTGTCCGTGAAGAGCCGTCAGAGTGGCTGGCTAAAGGTTAGCTATAAAGGAAAAACAGGTTACGTAAGTTCACAATATACAAAAGAAACAAGCACGGCAAAACCAAGCACCACGACAACTACAGGAACCTATTACGTCAATGCCACTTCTCTAAACGTTCGTTCCGGCGCTGGCACGAAATACGCTCGGATTGGTACATTAAGAAGAGGACAAGCGGTCAGTGTAAAAAAGGACCTTGGAAACGGCTGGTATCAAATTAGTTATAATGGCCGGACAGGATACGTTAGTAAGCAATTTGTAGTGAAAACTGCCGTAAAAGCAGCAGCAGAGTTCATTGTGGAATCCACTGCTTACACACCAAACGAATCTAGAAGCGGAATAACAGCAGCAGGCTACAATGTTCGTAAAAATCCAAACATGAAACTGATTGCGGTCGATCCGAAAGTGATTCCGCTCGGAACGAAAGTCTGGGTGGAAGGCTATGGAGAGGCGATTGCCGGTGATACAGGCGGTGCCATTAAAGGAAGAAAAATCGATGTGCTTTTCCCGACTGTAAAACAAGCTCTTCAATGGGGCCGCAAAAATGTGAAGGTAAGAATATTGAAATAATCAAAGCATGGGGACGGTTTCTATTAAGCAGGAGAACCGGTCCCATGCTTATTTCCTTTTATGACTGTAATTAACAATGGAATCGTCATGGTTAACATAAGAACTAAAATCATACCGCTTATGTAATAAAGAACATTTGGTTTGTAACCAAAGCTATGGAAAAGAAATAAAGATAAAATGAACAGAAAAGCTAAAAATAGCTCAAATAGGAAGGTAAGGCTTAAAAATAATAGATAGGGAATAACCACTTGTTTACAAGAAACATGCTTTAAACTAAATCCCTCCCAGCATAAATCCGCTAATTCATTTATTTTCCTCAACCGTATCACTCCTATGGAAACCCATAATCTCTTACTAGCTTTCACCATATGAATAGTTTTATAACAAAAATTTCTCGACAAAAAAAGCATTGCTCACGAAAACAATGCCCTTGGTCAATTAAGGGTTATATTAACTTTTCCTAGGCACGCCACCACATCCACCATCTCTTCTGTTTGGCGGCAGCAATTTGATTTCTTGTTTCTTCCTCTATTTTACTCCGTTCCAACACCCATTGCTCAGTACGTTCTACATATCTTAAAATCTGATTCAGCTTCTCTTCTAAAGAAGCTTCCCGTACAGCCTTCTCCTTCAAATGGTTGATTAAATCTAGGTTTATTTGCTCCAAATGTTCGATCCGTTCCAATAACTCATCATGGCTGCGATCCGGCTTACTATCCTGGTCAGCGGGAGACTCTAGCATAACTATTTTCGTATCAGTGCCCGTACTAGCTTTCTCAGAAACCCCTGACATTACAGTAATAACGGCCTGTTCGATGGTCATTCCGTCTTGCTTATTGAATTCTATCAATTGGCGGAGAGTGCTGACATCCTTGTCAAAATAGCCTCTATGCCCTTTCGTGTTACGGTGGATCGAATATCCCTGGCCTTCCAAGAGAGTGGCATACTTCCGTAAAGTACTACTATCAATTCCTAGCAAGTCTTGAACTTTTTTAGGTGTATATATTTCACTCATCGCATGACACCTCCGCTAAGTTTCAAATCTATTTCCTTTTAAATTAACCCTATTATAACAAGGAATATTTTTGAAAGTTGTCGAACGAACGGATAATAACCTAATTGTAAAAGGGCTGTTACCTTCACTTAATAAAAGTCTAATCTTCTATCACACACTAGTAATGAAACATGTGATATATTAACCATTTTTAAAAAGTAGGTCAGACTTAACTGGACAATTTTAGTAGTGTTACTTAGACTAAAGACTAGCCACAATAAACGGTAAAATATTCTATATCGTAATCTACTAAACCAAAGAGATTGAAAATTCGGAAAAGAGTAGGAAGGTTCTTCTAGTAACCTCGATTTGGGCAAAAACAAATCAGTATGGAAAACAAGGAGGATGAATCATGAATATGGACCAATTGGCCGCGATTAAAGTAATCGGTGTCGGCGGCGGCGGGAACAACGCCGTGAACCGGATGATCGAAGACGGAGTGGAAGGCGTAGAATTTATTGCTGTTAATACAGATGCCCAAGCGATTAATCAATCAAGAGCAGAGATTAAGATGCAAATCGGTACATCCTTGACAAGGGGTTTAGGAGCAGGAGCGAATCCCGAGATAGGAAAACTAGCGATAGAAGAAAGCAGAAGTCAGATTGAAGAAGTGTTATCAGGCGCTGACATGGTCTTCGTTACGGCAGGAATGGGTGGCGGCACAGGTACAGGTGCAGCGCCTGCCATAGCTAGAATTGCCAGAAAGCTGGGAGCCCTGACCATTGGGGTGGTCACGAGGCCTTTCAAATTTGAAGGCAAGAAGCGGGCGTTGAATGCGGAAATCGGAATAAACGCCTTGAGGGAAGCAGTGGATACGTTAATCATTATCCCAAACGATCGTTTGTTGGAGATTGTAGAACGGAATACACCTGTACTGGAGGCTTTCCGTGAAGCAGATGCGGTCCTTCGCCAGGGCGTGCAGGGAATTTCCGATCTAGTGGCAGTGCCAGGGTTAATTAACCTTGATTTTGCTGACGTGAAAACGGTCATGTCCCATAAAGGAACGGCCTTAATGGGAATTGGTATGGCGACAGGCAGCAATCGTGCGGCCGAGGCGGCTCAGAAAGCGTTAAATAGTCCAATCCTGGAAACATCCATCAATGGGGCACAAGGTGTAATTATGAACATCACGGGCGGTCACAATCTGAGTCTGTTTGAAGTCCAGGAGGCAGCAGAGATCGTTGCTGAAGCTTCCCATGAGGATCTAAATATGATTTTTGGTTCCGTCATTAATGAAAACTTAAAGGATGAAATTATCGTCACGATCATTGCCACTGGATTTACGGAGCAAGTGAGTGAAAAAGAGAGTATGGTCATACAAAATGATCCGGTACCAACAGAGGAGAGTATGCCTAATCCCTATCGCAGGGAAAGAACTAGACAACCTTCTCTAATAAACCACGGCGAACCCGCTCAAAGGTATGAACGCCAAGTGGAACCGAATCAAAGGTATGACCGCCAAGTGGAACCCGCTCAAAGGTATGACCGACAAGTGGAAAACGCAGAAGATTCTTTGGATGTTCCTACGTTTCTGCGCAATCGAAAACGGCGATTTTGATTCATTTATTAAAATAAAGGCTCTGTTATAACTGAAAATTAATTTTACTGTGTTTGAAAAATAAACGGTAAAATTCCGTTTAAATTGGGAAATACCCATATTTCCTTAGAAATAAAGGGAATTTTTCCGTTTATATTATCCAAAACATTGGATTTTGTCTTAATTAGAGCAGTTAATCGGAATATCTCCGCTTATATCTGCCTCTTAAGCTTCCTCTTTATACATTAGCCGGAAATTCTCCGTCTATGAATCCTTATACATACACGAAAATCAACAATGAATAATAACAGACCCAAAGTAAAAAATTCCTGCCAATGTAAAAGGCAGGAATTTTTTGTTTCAATAGTTTTTGATCAGCATTTTATCTATCGTATGTACTTTATCATATGATTTTAAGAGTCTCTCAGGTACCAAGGTTCTGCCGTATACCCAAGAATTCCTTTCGATTACAGCGCGAAGCTGTTCTTTCTCTTCATCCCCGCCATACATTAAAGTCCTTAAATCATGTTTGTTTTTCTTAAAATCCAAATAATAGCCGAGCTGATGATAAAGAATGAGTTTCACACAGTCTTCATCGCTCTCTTTTATTTTAAAATTAATATTGGCTACGTATCCATTGATTTGCAGATAATTAAACTTAATCGTACTGGTCGACACGTTAAAACTCATGGGTGCAGGTAGTTGATTGTTCAATTCATAATTAAGATTCAATCTGTGCTCTAGCAAAGTATTTTTAATGATTTCCTCAATATCCCATATATAAAGCAATTTACCCATCACTACCTTTCCAAACAGCATTCTCTCTTTATTTTTAAAAAATAACGGCGGAAAGTAAATCCTGCTATTTTCCTTTAGCCTATTTACCTATATCACAAAAAAAGAAGTAAGCACCCTATGAGTGCTTACCTAGTTAATAACTCATCCAGAGAAAGGATTCTATGCTTTAATTCTTCCTCTGAATCTAACACACCGATAACTATTTGGTTATCTTCTGTTATGGTCGCATATCTGAAATGTTCATCCCCATTAATGAGTAAAGCTGTTTCCTGTTTTGCCTCCATCTTCGCAAAGACACTTTCTGTGTACACAAGTGGGAGAAAATCATCTATTCCTTCTGCTGGCTCACCAACCCATCTAAATAGGAAGTCTTTGATTGAAAATTGCTCAATGTTCGATAATTTTTTCTTGAATGTTAGCTCATTTACAAGTACTGCTTTCAACTTAATCACTCCTCGATAATAAGTAAAGTGTATACCTGCAAATGTCTAACATCAACGTTATTATAGTGACAGAATATTTACATTTTGATTTCGGGCGATGTCAAAGTGCTAGTAAGCCCATAACTCTTCATTACGCCCGGCAAAAGAAAAACCAGCCTCTGATCAGGCCGGCTCCGTATTTATATCATTTTTGTTTGATAGAGTAGAGAATTGTTCAAATAAATGAGTAAGATAATTATTCAATTCAAATCCATCTTCATTAGCAAACTCTGATAATAGTAGTAATTGATCATTCATTTCTCACATCTCCCTTTGAACGTCTTACTACTACTATTCCCAATCTATGACTCTTTTATACATGAAAAATCTCCCAAAATGAGAGATTTTTATAAAAATAGATTTTATTATTCCGTTTTTCTTAATAAAGGCGCTTAAATGCCGCAAAATGAGAAGTATAGTATGGATTATTTAAATTAGAAATCTTAATCCCGTGGGTGGAATCAGCCTGAATAAACTCGTTTTCGTTAAGATAAATGCCCACGTGGGAAATTCCCTGTTTATATGTATTTTCAAAAAATACAAGGTCGCCGGCCTTAGGTGAATTTACATAATAACTGCGGTCATAATAGCCTGCTGCCGAAGTACGCGGCAGTGATTTACCCGCTTTATTGGCAACATAATAAATAAATCCGCTGCAATCAAAGCCGGATGGCGTGCTGCCGCCCCAAACATAAGGGACCCCTATTAAACTCTTAGCAATAGAAACCATCTTAGCGGCCGCATCAGTGGTCGGCGGCTGTGTTGAGTCTGGTGCGGTAACCGTTGTAGTTGTCCCTGTAACCTTAAGTTTCTGCCCAACATAAATGTTGTCTGACTTCAGGCCGTTGAGAGATTTCAATACACTAACAGTCATATCATAAGCGAGTGCAATTTTTCCAAGCGTATCCCCGCTTTTCACCACATAGGTACCGGTTGTGCCTGATGCCGGCTGCTTAGTTGTAGTCGGTGCAGGCGTTGTTGGAGCTGTTATAGTTGGAGCAGGTGCACTAGTTTTCTTGGCAGTGACCTTCAGCTTTTGTCCTACATAGATTAAATCCGATTTCAAACCATTAAGTGATTTCAACTGCGATACAGTCATTCCATATTGTTTAGAAATTTTTCCTAGATAATCGCCGCTTTTAACGGTATAAACAGTAGTAGCAGTTGTTGTTGTTGGCGTAGTTTTCGCCGTCGTTGGAGCTGCCACTGTTGGTGTCGTAACGGTTACTGTTTTTCCAGGAGCAGAAACTTTTAGGACTTGCCCCACGTAAATGAGAGTGCCCTTCAAACCATTCCACTGCTGGAGTTCACCGACCGTCACATCAAAACGGTTGGCAATCTTAATTAAAGCATCGCCGCTTACAACCTTATAAGTAGTCTGCTGAACGGCCTTGACGGAAGTGGTTGGTGCAGCAGACGAAATTTGGAGCGTTTGATTAACATAGATCACATCTGACTTTAAACCGTTTAACTTCTTAATATTGGTCACAGTCGTTTGATGGCTAGAAGCAATTTCTGATAGAGTATCCCCTTTTTGCACCTTGTATTCAGCGGCTAGAGCGGAGCCGGCAAAAGCGCATGAAAAGAGAGCTGTTGTCGAGAGAGTTCGAACGATGGTTTTCTTCATGTAGTAAAATTCACCTCAAAATTTCATTTTTTTATTAATTTTACCATAGTTTGCTAATATTTCGGGACAAAAAATTACGAAATACGAGGAATTTATTAAAAAAAATAAATTATTTTGAAGAAATAAAGAGGGTTAATTTTTATAATAGTTTAGAAGATTGGCACTAAATTACCATAAATATAGTATAATAGATTTATTATTTGAGAAAAGAATAATCAGATAGGCGGACTACATAGCTGATTTGTTTAGTCATTTAGGGGGATTCTCTGTGAAAGGTAGAAAGTTAATTAGTTTCATTTTATCGAGCGTGTTAGTCACTAGTGCCGTTCCTCTTGCAAGCGCAAGCGCAAATGGAACAAATACCGTTAACGTAAAAAAAGGTACAAACAAGGTGAGCGATATTGTCCAGGTACCTAAGAAAGAGAAAGCTTCGAAGGGCTTACTAGTAAAAAAAGCTGCTCCAGCATCCTCCAAGCAAATTTCGAAGGATGAGATTCTTGTAAAGTACAAATCAACCATAAAGACACAGGTTTTAGGCGCACTAGAAAAAAACTTAAGCATCAAAAAGGCAAAGGACTTCGGCACAACAGGAGTTAAATTATATAAACTCCAAAAGGGCCAATCAGTCGCCCAAACGATTGCTAAGTTAAAACAAGATAAAAACGTAGTCTATGCGGAGCCAAACTATAAATTAACCGTCAATAGCGTAAGTGATCCTTATTACAGCAAATTATGGGGACTAAAAAATACCGGCCAAAATGTGAACGGCTATTACGGTACAGCAGGCATGGATATTAACGTAGAAACGGCATGGAAAAAGACAACTGGTGCGAATGTGGTTGTCGGGGTCATTGATGAAGGAATTGATATTAACCATCCGGATCTGAAAAATAACATCTGGGTAAATCCTAAAGAAAAAGCCGGGGACGGTATTGATAACGATAATAACGGCTATGTCGACGATATCAATGGCTGGGATTTTTATAATGGAGATAATAGCGTTTATGATCAAAGGAATGGAGATGAGCACGGCACGCATGTGGCAGGAACGATTGGAGCTTCCGCAAATACTGTAGGCGTGGTGGGTGTTGCTCCCAATGTTAAAATCGTATCGCTGAAATTTGCAGGGCCGGACGGAGGGTATACCTCTGATGCGATTGCGGCCATTCAGTATGCAGAAAAAATGGGCATTAAAATATTGAATAATTCATGGGGAGCAGACCAATATAGCCAAGCACTGTATGATGCCATTAAAAATTATCATGGCTTATTCGTTGCAGCAGCAGGGAATGATGGAGTCAACAATGATTATAGTGTTCTAGCAAACTATCCATCTAGCTATGACCTTCCAAACATTCTAGCGGTTGCGTCGATAGATAGTGATGGCTATCGATCTTATTTTTCAAACTATGGAGCAACAACGGTAGATGTCGCTGCCCCTGGTGAGGAAATTTATAGTACAGCACCTTATGGATATTCCAATAACTATAGTACGGCCTATCAATTTATGAGCGGAACGTCGATGGCAACACCACATGTAACGGGAAGTGCTGCCCTTGTTCTAGCGAGCCATCCAACTTATACGGCTGCTCAAATTAAACAATCGCTGATGGACAACGCCAAAAAATTATCTACCCTATCAGGGAAAGTAGCTAGCGGCGGCTTAGTGGATGTCGGAACATCCGTAGGATATAGCAAAGATGATGACATCCCAGGTACCTCTTTAAGCGGCACAAAGGTTTCCGATAGTCTGGATCAGATTGCAGATGTGGATGATGTCTATGCAGTGAAGCTCTCTAAAGGCGAGAAATTGACCGCAAGTCTGACCGGTGCAACAGGCACAGACTTTGACTTGTACTTATATGATTCCAAAGCCACTACCGTGAAATCTAGTGATGGAATCTTGAAATACTCGGAAAAAGCGGGAACATCTTCTGAAAGTGTGAGCTTTATTGCTCCATATGCAGGAACTTTCTACCTGGATACGTACGCCTATAAAGGAAAAGGAACTTATACCTTATCTGTCACACTCGGAGCAACAGCCGGAAGCTATGATAATAAAAGTGAAGTCTTGAATTATGTTTCTTCGGCACCTTGGAATGTGATTTCCAATGCGTATGCATCTAATGGTTCCTATTCAACTATTAATGCAGCTAAATCAAGTGTCGAATTCGTCTTCAACGGGACAGGCATTCAATATAATGCGTTGAAAAATGCTGGACAAGGAATTGCCAAAGTTACATTAGATGGCACAGCACAAAATGTCGATCTATATTCAAGTATGGCCAAGTATAATACAACCGTATTTGAAAAAGTCGATCTCAAGCCGGGTACCCATACGATTAAAATTGAATGGACAGGATTAAAAAATTCCTTGGCACGTAAATCATCGACGGCGATTAATGTCGATTCGCTTACCGTAACGAATAAACAATCGGTCACGGTTGAAGAAAATAACGCAACCGTTTCTTACAGTGGAAGCTGGATAGCGGCCTCGTCTGCAAGTCTATCAGGGGGTACGGCAAAAACGGCCTCAACAAAGGGCAGTGCGGCCGAACTGAAATTTACTGGTGAAGGCGTAAAGGTCTTAGGTTCCACCGGAAGCAATCGAGGAAAAGCGGATATTTATGTAGATGGTAAACTAGTAAAAACAGTCGACCTCTACTCAAGTACAACAAAGTATAAGGCTGCCATCTATGAAGCGGCAAATCTATCAAAAGGTTCTCATGTGATTAAAATCGTCAATAGAGGAGAAAAAGCTGCGGCCTCTTCTGGTACTTCCATTACGGTCGACTCCTTTGTGGTGAGTCAAAAATATGCTAGTTACCGAACAGAAGAAACTGCAGCAGCGGCTGCCTATAAAGGGACATGGAGTGTGAATACTTCTCCTAATCATTCTGGCGGTACAGCTAAATTCTCCACTTCTGCGGGGAGTTATGTGGAATATACCTTTACGGGAAAAGGAATGAGGCTGTTAAGTCATACTGGTTCGAATCGGGGAATGGCGGATATTTATGTGGATGGAAAGCTTGTTAAGACGGTAAATATGTATACAAGCTCAATCTTGTACCAAGTCCCGGTTTATAGTGTAACGAATTTGCCGTTTGGCTCACATAAGGTGAAGATTGTTAATAAAGGGACAAAATCCACTGCTTCTACGGGAACGATGATTACGGTTGATGCGTTTGAGGCGACTGGTTATTAAAAATGAAGAAGCTGGCTCGAGAGGTCTTGTGAGACCATTTGGGCCAGCTTTTGTTATATGGTCGGTAACTAAGGGAAGTAGGGTATCGATTATAAAGCGTCATAGAAAAGGAAGCTGGGAAGCTACGGGGAAAGGAGACTCTCAACTGTCGAAGGGAAGGAAATCGAGAAGCTTCAGGGGATGAGGAGACATCTCATCGGTCGAAGAGAAGGAAATCGAGAAGCTTCAGGGGATGAGGAGGCATCTCATCGGTCGAAGAGAAGGAAATCGAGAAGCTTCAGGGGATGAGGAGGTATCTCATCGGTCGAAGAGAAGGAAATCGAGAAGCTTCAGGGGGTGAGGAGCTATCTCATCGGTCGAAGGGAAGGAAATCGAGAAGCTTCAGGGGATGAGGAGGCATCTCATCGGTCGAAGGGAAGGGAATCGAGAGGCTTCAGGGGATGAGGGAGCCTCTCAACTGTCGAAGGAAAAGAAACCCAGAATCTTCAAGGGATGAGGAAATGTCTTACCTACTGTTTTCCCTGGAGGATAAACACAAAAAAACTGAAAGGAATCCCCTTCCAGTTTTTTTATGACCACTTATAAAAATAACCGCTCAAAAAGCCAAATCGCTCCCAACGCCACAATCGCATACGAACCATAAGTAACAATTTTACGAGAATGCTTAAGCTTAAACAAATAAGCCAACAACGGCAGCAGCACCAACACAATCGTCAGCTGCACCGCCTCAATCCCCAAATTAAAATTAAACAGCGCTACAGCCAGATGGCTCTTAGGAATCGCCATCTCTTTTAAAATCGTCGCAAACCCTAGGCCATGGATCAAACCAAACAAAAACGTGATGCTCCAGCGATACCGAATCTCTTTTCTAAAAATATTCTCCGCCGCCACATAACAAATACTAAAAGCAATCACAGCCTCAACAAACCGCGAAGGAAGCGTCACCCATCCCAGCACAGAAAGACTAAGCGTAATACTATGCGCAATCGTAAACGACGTAACAATAGCCAGATACTGTTTAAAGGTTTGCTTCCGCAGCAGCAAGGCAAGCAGGAACAGCAAATGATCATAACCGGTCAGGATATGAAGCATCCCCAGTTTTAAAAAAGAAAACCATGAAGCGGAAGTACTTTTCTCAACAGGCTTCTCAGCCGGCTCCCCAGGCTGATCCTGCGCTGTATCAGGCTGCACGATCTGACCTTGTTCCTGTTGAACCTCGTTCACCAGGACCGTCCAAGTACGCTCTTTCCCTTGCAAAATCCCCTCACTAGACTCTCCATAAATCGATGCGGTGATCAAGTCAACATAATTCGTCCCTGTGTCATGAAAATAGAATCCATCGTTATAGTTTATTGTATCCCCAGGTGAAAAGGCTGGGAACGTCATATAAGTGGATAAGAATTCTTTATTCTCCTTTTTGACTAGTTTCATATTTTCAATAGTAGGAGTTTGTTCTTCGTTCCCTTTATCAAGGGTCAGCCCCTCCTCAATTAACTCTTCCAAGTGATGCTTATTTTTGTTGATCTCGGACTTTTCTAGGACATAGTTTTTATTAGCATCAATATCGGGTATTAATTCAAGGATGGATAATGTATCAAGAGTAAAAACGACTTCCGTCTGTTTACCATCGATTGTTATCTTTGTATAACTGGCACTGTACGCATGGGCAGATGCTTTAGAAGGAATCGAGATTCCAACAAATAGAATAGATAAGCAGGCCAGAAGGAGAGGAAAGAACAATCGATTTTTGTCGAAAAAGTTAGCCACGGTATTCCTCCTATTACACTATATTTAAATAACTTTATTAATGGAAATTGATTGGGAGTTATTCTAGTTCTATTTCTATATAATCATATTTTAATACAGCTTGTACACATGGAAATAAATTCTGTTCACAAATCTGACAAACTTTATATCATTTAAATTTAAAATTTTGTAGAATAGTAGTGTAATTGAAATTATTCAGAAAGAAGGGATCATTCGGTCTGTTTTTTGTCGAAAAATATATAAAAGGGTGGAGTATGAATGAAGGGGAAGAATAGGAAGTTTAAGCGTTGGACGAGCGCGTCCATGGCAGCACTTCTATCGATCAGTACATTTTTGCCGAGCAGTTTTATAGGCAGGGCCCATGCGGAGCAGGCTGATCATGTAGTTATCTCTCAAGTTTATGGTGGAGGAGGTAACAGCGGGGCCACTTATACAAATGATTTCATTGAATTGTACAATCCAACTGATCGTGATGTTTCTTTGGATGGCTGGTCAGTTCAATACGCAAGCTCTACAGGTAAATTGTGGGGTGTTACTACTCTAGACGGGACCATTAAATCTCATGGATATTACCTAATTCAAGAGGCAGCAGGTACTTCGGTAACTGACAAACCTTTACCGGCAGCTGACAAAACAGGAACTGTTGCTATGGCAGCGGGTTCTGGTAAAGTCGTTTTAGTTAATTCTACTACTGTACAAACTGAACAAACTCCAACAGGTTTCATTGATTTTGTTGGATATGGATCTGGGACAGTCGGTTTTGAAGGTTCAACTGGACCTACAGGTACCCTATCTTCTTCAAAAAGCGCTCAGCGCAGACCATACGCAAATGTTGACCCTGCACCAGGCAAAGGTAACGCCTGGGATACAGACGATAACGCAGCCGATTTTGCAACAGCTACACCAGTTCCTAGAAACACAGCAAGCCCAACAGAAGCTCCAATGGTGCCTGTCACCAGCTTGCAGCCAAAAGGAACCAATATTCAATATACACCACAAAAAGTGACCGGAGGACCGGAAGCCGTAGAAGCCGGTTCAACCGTAAACGTATACGCAAGTGCAGCTAAAGGGACTGCTCTTGGAACAGCTACAGCACAAGAGGACGGATCATTTGTGGTGAACTTACCAACAGTTGAAACATCATCATCCGTTTATGTCGCTGCAACACAAAATGGGTTAGCAGAAAGTGCTGTCATTCAGATTAATGCAGCCACAGCGAGTACAGATGTTCAATTCGCCAAGTTAAGCTATGCAGTAGCAAATGGCGTCGGGACATTAATCGGCAGTGCAGGAGCGGCTTCTGCCAATGCCATCATCAATGTGTATGCGCCAGATCAAACGAAATTAAATACAGAAGAAATCAAAGCAGGTACACAGGGAGAGTTCAGCTTAACCATCAACAACGCTCCAAATACGGTATCTGTCACACAAACAACAAGTTCTGCAAAAGGAATCATGCTCGAAAGCAACCTAGTTTCCGTAACAAAAGCAGACACTTCCCAGGTAACAAAACTAAAAGAAGTCCGTTCTTACGATTCAAATGGCAAGCCTGCAAATCTAGATAAATATTTTACGATTGAAGGGGTAGCCACAGTCGATAACCAGATCCTTGGAACACAGAAGCAAAACTTCTACCTTCAAGATGACACAGCTGGAATCAATATCTTTAGTACGTCATTAGATACTCCTTTTAATGTACTAAAGGGGGACAAGTTACGAGTAACTGGTAAAGTCCTTGTGTATAACGGCTTAACCGAATTCGAACCAACTTCGATTGAAAAAATAAGCGAAGGGAATCCAGTTCCTGAAGCTAAAACATTATCCATCTTAGACTCAACCACCTTCGCAACAGCAGAACCGCTGGAAGGAAGTCTTGTAACCGTTACAGGTAAAGTTTCAGCGGTAGCAAGCACACCGCCAAACTATAACGTTACCTTTATCGATGAAAACAACAAGGCAACCACCTTAAGGGTAATGAGCCCTACAGGAATTGTCCCAGATAATGATTTAGTCGTTGGGAAAAGCTATACAGTGACTGGCGTACTTGGTCAATATACAACAAACAAAACACAGCTAACATCTGGATATCAAGTCTATCCGCGTGCAGTAAGTGATATTGCGCCAATCCTGGGTATTACCCACACAGCGATTACAGAAGTATATAGAGAGGCAAATGTAGAATTCGAAGCCAATGCCGATGGAGCAGAATCGGTTAAAGTCTACTACCGGGCAACGGGTACAACAGAGTACTCGGCATTACCAATGGCTAAAGGCAGTGAAGGACGTTATACCGTTACCTTACAAGCGACAGATGTACCACAAAATGGGTTTGAGTATTACATCGAAGCAAAAGCAGGATCACAAGTACAAACAGCTGGCACAAGTGCTGACCCATATCCTGTCAAATTAGTCGAGGACACAGAAGGTCCAGAGATTACAGGTATGACACCGCAAGATACAACTAAGGTGGAAAGTCCAACACCTGAAATTACAGCGTTAATTGACGATCCAAGCGGTGTCGATGAAACAACCGTTCAAATGTGGCTGGATAGCAAAGAATTGATGGCACCAGACGCAACGATCAGCAGAACACAGGTAAAATACACACCTAAAGAAGACCTTGAACTTGGAACACATATCGTAAAGGTTGTAGCAGAAGACTCAAAAGGCAACCTATCAGAAAAAACATGGTCCTTTGAAGTAGTACCTCGTTTTACCGGCGGTAATCACTACCGCGGTACAACGCACAACCATACAAACATTTCTCATGACGGAGCAGGAACGCCTGAAGATGCGTTAAAAGCAGGTAAGTACTATAACTATGATTGGTTTGCATTCTCTGACCACTCACACGACATTGACCCTGAAAAGTTGGGATCAGACACCGTCGAGCGTACAACTGCAGATGGTAAGGCTGTACCGGAACGTAAAGGCGGAGAAGATTGGCAGCTAACAAAGGATTTAGCAAAACAATATACCACCGATGACTATGTAGTATTCCCAGCATTTGAAATGACATCTACGACATGGGGACACTCGAATATTTTCGGATCAGATAACTTCATCGACCGAAACATTAACGGCAAGCAATACCAAGACTTGAGCCAGTACTATGCATGGGTCATGACATACGACGATATCGTTGGTCAATTCAACCATCCGGATATGTCGGCAAATGCATTCAACAACTTTAAGCCTTATGATGCCAATGTGGATAAACTATTTACAATGTTAGAAGTAGGAAATGGTTCCGGCCACTATGGCTATGCCAACGCCGAAACAAAATTCTACTCTGCTCTTGATCTAGGCTGGCACGTCGCTCCAACCTATGGGGAAGACAACCATGAAGGAACATGGGGACAAGTTAATGCCCGTACGGTTATCGTTGCGGACGATTTAACTCAAGCATCCCTTCTTCACTCGATGCGTAACATGCGCGTCTACATGGAAGAAGACCCGAACTTCACGTTAGATGTATTAGCGAACGGCTATTATATGGGTTCAACGGTCGACAGCAAAACCCTTAACTTCAAAATTAAGGGAAGCGACTTTGTAGCAGAAGCTCATAACGACACGGATTATAACTATCTGCCAACAAGCTACCAATCTAATGACACAATCGAAAAAGTAGAATTAATTACAAATGGCGGTAAGGTAGTAGATTCTATCTCGCCAAATGAAAAAGAGTTCACTTGGGAGCCAACTTATACCGTTACCGGCGGCCAGCAATGGTTTGTTGTAAAAGTAACGCAGAAAGATGGCGAGCGAATCTATTCTTCGCCAATCTGGTCAAAAGAAGAACCAGTGGATGTCAAAGTAAACAGCATTGATATCGACGGCGAAGTCATCATTGGCGGCAACCCTGCAACATTAAAAGCAACCGTTGCAAACAACGGTACGCAAGTCGTTAAAAACTTAAAAGTAGATTTCTACTATGATGAAGTAAAAGAAGGAAATCTAATTGGCACAAGACCCATCTCATCGATTTTAACAAAGAGCTCCGCAGCCGCATCTGCGACATGGGCAAATCCATCAATCGGAGAACACAAAATCATTGCGGTTGTCACTTCACTTGATGGGCTTGATATTGGTGATGTGAAATATGAATTGTCAGTAAACATTAAACAGCCGCTAGGATTAAAGGTGTTAATCGATGCCGCACACGGTAATGAAAACACCTCAGGGGACAGCGGAACGTATAAGGATAATTTAAAATCATTTACCCAGATGCTTCAAAAAGAAGGATACACCGTTACGGAAAATAAAGCAGCCCTTACAGATGAAGTCTTAGCCAATGTAAAGGTACTTGTACTCACCCATACTAGAACAGCCCTCACTGCAGCAGAAGATGCAGCCGTGGCGAAGTTTGTAAAAAATGGCGGGGCCTTGTTAATGGCCGGTAAGAGTAATAACAGCACCGACCCTACGGTTAACAACGACCTGCTTGACCAGATTGGTTCGACCATTCGCATGGGCAACGACGGTGTCTTTGACTTAAGCAAGAGCGGCAACTTTTGGAGTGAACCGACGGTGAGCCCATATGCAGTCAGAGTACATCCTGGATTAGTACCAAACTTAATTACCGACCGCGTCTCATTTATTGATTATTACAGCGGAACAAGTTTGTCTGGAGCGAATAATCAACCATTAACAGACGGTGGTAAAGTAACAATCCTTGCAAAAGGAAATGAAACCACTTATCAAGGAAATATCAAAGGCGGATACACCTATGATGCCGTTTCTGATGAAACAGGCGGTTCAGCGATCCCGTTAATTGCCTCTGAAGAAATCGGCACCGATGGACGTATTATTGTTTCCGGTATGAATATTTTCAATGACAAGCAGATGGATGAATCATATGAGCCAAAAGGCAACGATGAATTAATCTTGAATGCTGTCAACTGGCTGGCTGATCGTGAAACGGAAGTATCAAAAATTGCTGATGCCCGCACACATGAAGATGGTACAGAGGTAGTCGTAGAAGGAACGGTTACAACTGGAGCAGGCGTATTCTTTGATTCGTTCTACTTGCAGGATGAAACAGGCGGTATCATGGCCTTCCAGGAAGTCGCTGAAGACTCATTGAAACCAGGCGACAAAGTCCGTGTTTATGGACATATCAAGACATTTGAAAGTAACAAAGAATTAGAGTTTACAAGCTTTGCTGATGATGTGATTAAAATTGGTTCAGGGGAACCGCTCCAACCGAAGGAAGTAGCTACGGGTGAGGCAACATCTGTTGAAAATCAAGGGCAACTGGTCAAGGTTATAGGAACTGTAAAATCAAAGTTTGATGAAAATTCCTATGTCATCAATGATGGTTCCGGTGAAGTATTAGTCTTTACGGACGGATACATCGTCAACCAGAGCGGGCCAGTACCAGTTCTGAACATTGGGGACACCCTAGAAGCAGTCGGCCTTTCTGGTTCATTCGCCCAAGGAACGCGGATCCGTGTAAGAGATACGAAAGAATTAATTGGTCATGACAAAACCGCTCCAGAAGCACCAGCTGTAAATGGAGTAACAGACCAAGATGTGACGATTACAGGGAAAACCGAAGCTAATGCGAAAGTGGAAGCAAAGATTGATAGCACCGTAATTGGTACGGCAACTGCAGGCGAAGATGGTCAATTTACAATCTCGATTGAAAAGCAAACAGCTGGAACAAAAATCGCTGTATCGGCTGCCGATACGTCAGGCAACCCTAGTGCGGCAACGGAAGTTACAGTTAGTGATGCTACAGCACCGATTGCACCAAATGTTAATCCAGTGAACGACAATGACGTGGTGATTACTGGTGATACAGAAGCAAATGCAAATCTAGTAGCAACAGTAAACGAAGAAGAATTTAAAGCAACAGCTGATAATGATGGCAACTATAGCATTGCTATTAAAAAACTACCAGCTGGTTCAACCATCTCTATTACAGCAACTGATGCTGCTGGAAACACTAGTCCAGCAACAACCATCACTGTTACAGATGAAAAAGTAACAAAGGTATCTGTTACAACAGTTAAACCTGGTACACAGGCATTTAAAGAACAAATTCAATTTAAGGCTGCATCCGAAGGAAGCAGAACTCCTGTCTATCGTTTCTATATTATCGATAAAAAGGGAGATGTCATCTTCTCGCAGGCTTATGGGGACAGCAATACATTGAAATGGACAGCAAAAACTCCTGGTACTTACACGATTACCGTGGAAGCAAGGGATAAGTATAATCCCGCTATATTCGGATATAATCCTGAAGCCAGCGCGAAAATGAGTTTTGAAGTCGAAGCAGGTAAACGTAATAAATAATAACTAACTGAAGGTGGAAAGAGCAATTCAATGCTCTTTCCACCTTTTTTTATTTTGGGTCTATGAGGTCTATTTATAGTGCTGTCGATGCAAGCAAAAGAACCGTCTTTCTGCTAAAAATATTTATTTTTTAACCTAGGAATATGGGACGAAACACCCTAGTATATTAGACTCGTATGGTTTATACATACTACATTCCGGAGGGAGAAATGGTATGAGGAAAAAGACGACGGCATTACTAGTAAGTTTGGGGATGATCTTTTCTAGCATCCCTGCCTTTGCCGCAGGCAATCAGGCAGATGGCGGAACCCATAATGTAAAAAAGGCATCCCAAGTATTTAACAACGTAGTTCAAATCCCTGCAAAAAGTGCACAGAGTAAAAAAGCAACCGCAACATATAAAAACAACGCGGCTAAAGCACATAAAAAAGGGGAAGTCATCGTCAAGTTTAAAAATGCCTATACCACTGAGAGTTTGGGAGCATTATCAACCAAACTTGGCTTAAAGACACAGCAGATTTTAAACCACAATAACAATACAAAACTCTTAAACTTCAACACGAATATACCAATAGACCAGGTCCTAAAATCATTAAATGATTCCCCTCTAGTTGACTATGCAGAGCCAAACTATCTCATTAAGCCAGATGCTGCCCCTACTGATGAATATTGGCCAGACTTATGGGGAATGAAGAACACGGGTCAGAGCATTTTCGGTATAACCGGAAAAGCTGGAATTGATATGGGTGCGGAAGGCGCATGGGCGATCACAAAAGGAAGCTCAACTGTAGTCATCGGTGTCATAGATACTGGGGTAGACATTAACCACCCTGATCTAAAAGCACAAATTTGGAAAAACACTGGGGAGATCGCAGGAGACAAGATTGACAATGATAAGAACGGATATATAGATGATGTCAATGGTTGGGACTTCTATAATAAGGATAACACCGTTTATGATGCAGCCGATGGAGATGAGCATGGTACCCACGTTTCAGGAACCATAGCCGGAACACCCAATACCATCGGTGTCATTGGGCTTGCCCCAAATGTAAAAATCATGCCGCTCAAATTCCTTGGCCCTGAGGGCGGATATACATCTGATGCAATTCTAGCCGTCAATTATGCGAAGGCAAAAGGGGTAAAAATCACCAATAATTCTTGGGGTGGTGGGGCCTTCAGCCAAGCTTTATATGACGCGATTAAGAACTCAAACTCCCTGTTCTTAGCAGCTGCAGGAAATGATGGAACAAATAATGATACGACACCACACTATCCATCAAACTATGACTTGGCTAACATTATATCCGTGGCAGCGATTGATAACACCGGTAATCTAGCCGATTTTTCCAACTATGGGGCAAAAACTGTTGATATTGCTGCCCCAGGTGTAAATATCGTAAGTACAGTACCAGCGTGGTTCGGAAGTTATACCTATGCGTATGATTACTACAATGGTACTTCTATGGCGACACCACATGTCACTGGGGAAGCAGCATTAATCCTGAGCAAGTATCCAACCTATACCCCAGCGTTAATTAAGGATCAGATTTTGAAAAAGGCAACCGCTCTTTCTTCATTAACAGGGAAGATGACAACAGGCAGCATGGCAAGAGCAGACAAGGGGCTTGTGGTTGTGTCGGATAATGACATACCTGGCATTGCCTTCCCTGGCACAAGCGTAACCAATACGCTAAGCGCTACCACAGACTTGGACGATGTTTACGCGCTTAATCTAACGAAGGGTCAAAAAATCACGGTAACCTTGACCGGAGTAACAGGTACGGATTTTGACATCTACCTCTATAATAGCAGTGCGACAACGGTGAAAAGCAGTGCAAACATTGTCGCCTATTCTGAAAAGGCAGCCACCTCAAGCGAAACCTTTACGTACACGGCCACAGCTACTGGCAAATTTTATTTAGATGTTTACGCCTATAAGGGAGCAGGAAGCTATACAGCGACGGTTAAAACAGATCCAGTTGCCGGTGCCGGAACCTATGAAAATACGGCCAAGCAAATTGGATACACCCCTTCATGGAGTACGGTATCCAATACGAATGTTTCTGGTGGATCCTATGCCTCGACTAATACTGCGGGAACTAGGGCTGAGTTTATCTTTAATGGAACATCCATAACGATAAAAGGTCTGAAGTCCGCAAGTCAAGGATATGTAAAGATAACCCTAGACGGGGTAAGTACTCAAGTCAGCTTGTATTCCGCAAGCACTCTTTACAAGCAAACATATTTTACAAAAACAGGTCTTAAAACAGGGAAACACGTACTAACGATTGAATGGACTGGTAAATCTGCGACAGGCGTGAAAAAGTCTGCAACCGCAATCAACCTCGATACAATTGTTGTAAAGTAATGTATAAAATGTGGAGAGAGTGACAAACCGGGCTCGTTTTTGCCCGGTTTGTTTATTTATCACGCTAAGAATCATAAAACAGGAAATTATACCTATAATTATATGTATTTAAAAAGATAGAATAATAGAGTAAAATCATACTTTGAATACATATTATGTAAGAAATGGGGGACTTTTTTGCTAATGAAGAGAAAAATTATTTCAGCCATTGCCGTTCTTTTGCTACTTGCAGGGAACTTCATAATGGCAAAGCCTGCGCTCGCATATGGTGAAACAGCGGTGCCGATTAGTGTCAACAAGTTATACGATGGTACACTACAAGGTAGTTATGAGAAATATTACACCTTTACACTGAAAAGTGATGGAGTCGTCACGTTGTCTATGTTGCGAAATACCAAAAGCAGCTGGTATACGGTTTTATCGGATACAAATGGAAGTACAATCGAATCATTTTCCACTGCATATGGAACAACCGTCACTGGCTATGAGGAAAGACAAGTGGGGCTTCCCAAAGGTACATACATTGTGAGAGTATCGAGTAATTATAACGGATCTACTGCACCATATAAATTTCAGGTGAAATATACCGCAGGAAGTGGATACGAAAAAGAGAAAAATAATACGCAAGAAACTGCGAACCCTATCTTGCTGAACACCACTTATAAAGGTGCGATTCAGTCAGATTATGACTATGATTATTATATCTTCACAACACCAGCGGATGGTAATGTTACGATTTCAATGAGGCGAAATCAAAAGGCCAGCTGGGGGGTCACTCTATATTATGATGATTTAAATGAAAATCAATATTATAAGACGGCTTACGGCACAACCGCTGCGGGCTATGAAGAACGTCAGTACGGACTGCCGAAGGGGACCTATATTATTAAGGTGGATAACAGTACCTCTTCACAAGACATTATGTATGACTTCCAAGTTAAATTTACGGCCGGAAGTCAATATGAGAAGGAGCAAAACGATTCATTTGAAACTGCAAATCTGATTCAAGTAAATAAAAGCTGTTACGGGGTAATCAATGATTACTACGATGATGATTACTATGTTTTCACGATGCCAAACGACGGGAATGTAACGCTCTCGATGAAACGTAATACAAAAGCAAGCTGGTACGTGAATCTTTATAACATTGATGGCGGTAATCCGTATAAATCATTTACCACCGCCTATGGTCCCCTAGCATCCGGCTATGAAGAAAAACAAATCGGCTTGCCAAAAGGGACCTATATTGTCAAGATCGAGAATCAATCGTCCTCTGAGGATCTTCAATATCAGTTCCAGGTAAAATACAATGCCGGAAACTATTTTGAAAAAGAGTTAAATAACAAATTCGAAACAGCTACTCCTGTTGTGTTAAATGCAGTATATAAAGGTACGCTTCAAAATACTTACGATGATGACTACTATAGCTTCAGTGTGGCAAAGACACAACAGGTACGAGTATCTATACCGAGAAAGCCGGGAGTCAGCTGGTATGCCTATCTATATAATGAAAACGGCTCTTACATTGGATATTTCAATACAGCCTATGGATCGACAGTAACTGGGAATGAAGAGAGAACCTACACATTAGCACCGGGGAAATACTACTTTAAGATAGTTAATTATAATAATGCAGTGGATTACCCATACGAATTTGGCATATGGACGACCACACCGATGCTTGCACCAGGGCAAGTGACGGTAAAAAATAATAAAGGTACATCCGATATTATTACTGTTAACGGCCTTGGAACGGGAGATGTGGTGAAAGTTTACAATGCATCAAGTGGCGGCACATTACTAAAGTCCGGCACTGCATCATCCACTGGAGTGGCAGTCATGAGTGTGACCCAAGTTGGGCAAAAGTCGGGGAAAATCTATGTAACTGTAACAAAGGCTGGATGGAGGGAAAGTGCTAGAACAGCGGTTGAATTTATCGGCGAACAGTCTAATCCCCTTGTAACAAGTCAGGTTAAAATAGAAAACAATAAAGGCAAAGCCGACGTTATGACAATTAGCAGCCTGGGTAATGGTGACGTTGTAAAAGTATACAATACCAGCGGCAAATTAATCGGAGTTTCCATGCCAGCTGAAGCGGGGCAGGCTGTGATTGCCTTTACACAGCTTGGACAAATAGCTGGAAAAGTGTATGTAGCCATAACAAGAGCTGGAATGACAGAAAGCGGTAAGACAACGATTTCCTTTGTTGGTGAGCAGACCAACGCACTCTCTGCCAGTCAGATTGTTGTAGTCAATAATAAAGGCAAAGCAGATACAATAACAATATCGTCGATTAAGATCGGTGATAAAATCTCTGTATTTAATGCATCAGGCAAACAAATTGCCGCTGCTACAGCTTCAAGCACGAAAGCAATTGTTTCAGTCACTCAACTTGGAACTGCAGCAGGTAATGTATATGTAACATTGACCCGTACCGGAATGTTACCAAGTGTAAAAACAAAGGTAAGTTATAAGGCGGAATAAGACCAAAATTCATCGACAGCCACCTGAAAAACAGGTGGCTGTTTTTTAAAATTCCGAATCTTTTATCCTATTATTATGGTAAAATATAGAATGTGAAAACGTTTTGATGTATAGGAAAGGAGCTGCCAATGAAAAAGCTATTCATTTTTGCAGTTATTCTCTTTATGTGGTTAGGAACGGTGCCTAATCGGGGGATGGCGGCCGCACAAGAACCTCAGGTGAGAGTAGAACTATTAAACTATCTTGAAAACAAAACGAGTATTTCTCTAAAGGTTACAGGAACTTACTCCCTAAATGGGACAACCACCCGTTTAAGCACCGGAAAAACGTATACTTTGAAGGTGGTCACCCAAAGTAACAAGAAATACATAGGCTTATATTATGGAACGACAAGGCTTGCATTAGGATCCACTATATCAATAAAAACGAGCAGCCGAAAAGATACCGCCACATTAAATAACAATACATACTTAGGGAATTTCAATTTCACAGTCAAGAGTGGACGTTATGTGAGTGTGATTAATACCATTTTTTTAGAGGATTATCTGAAATGTGTGGTACCATCCGAAATGTATGCCTCATGGAATAGGGAAGCATTAAAATCACAGGCGGTTGCGGCAAGGTCTTACGCTTATTACCGTATAAACAGGGTGATTGACGATACAGCTGCCTTTCAGTTTTACGATGGAACGGCTAGACTTCATTCTAATTCCACAGCTGCAACCCAGGAAACAGCAGGTCAAATTATTACGTATAATGGAAAAGTCATTGATACGCTATTTTCTGCTTCTAATGGAGGAATGACGGAGAGCAATTACAATGAATTTGGATCCCCGGCACTACCATATTTTCCGGTCAAAAGAGACAGTTATGATACAAAAATCAAATGGAATCCGGTTATACATAAGCAGCAAATCAAAACTACTGGATTAGATCTTCGTAAACCAGCAAATTGGTGGGATAAGACATTTGAAGCGGACCAAACCGTCTCTAAAAATATTAAAACGTGGCTGTCCCAGAATGGTTATAGTAATAAACAAATTAAGATTGTCAGCATCCCTAAATTGACCTTCTACGATAAGACGACAAGCGGCCGGGTCACAAGGGGAGATATACAGTTCCAATTTTATGTAAAGGGAAAAGTCGATTCCACTGGAAAGCTACAGCTACAAACGATTAGCTATACTCGTGTAATCGCGGATAAAGTACGTAATATAATAGGAAGAAACGTGATACCAAGTACGTTAATTTCTAAACAGTCCCAAACCACTACAACCTATACAATTTCAGGATCAGGTAATGGTCATGGGGTTGGTATGAGCCAGCATGGGGCTAATAATCGTGCGAATGCCGGCTTTAAGTACAAAAGTATCTTGGTCTTCTATTATCCGCATACAGTGATTTCTAAGGTATATGAAACAAAGGCGAATTACTAACTGTCATTGCTTTGGATACTAGTAATTTTGGTACTACTAGAATAATACTCTAAATAAGTCTTCTGCAATCACAGCATGGAGGCTTATTTAGATTTATTATTCTTTTTGGGTTCTATAATGGCCGTAAGAAATGTAAATGAAAGAAGGTTACCAAAGATGGTTTTCGATTTTCAAAGAAATAGTAAAGGGTCATATTACAGAAGAAAAAAAGTTGGCTTGTAAGAGTTCTATGAATTGGTATAAGATTCGGGGAATTCCTTAGTCACCCCTTTTCAAGATGCTTACACTTTTGTTTCTACTTACCTTTATTCCCCAATGAATTGATGTTATCATTTATGAGTTATTAAATATGGGATAACTTCAGCCACTCTATGAAAATTTTGTGTTTTAATTTAGTTATTGCAGAGTAATAACCAGTCTAAATTTAGAAAAAATGTAGGAACTGAAATTGGAGGGCAAACATCTATGGAATGGAAAGTAATAGCGAAAAGTTGGATTGAATTTGAAGAGTTAGACAATGAGTTAAAGAGTGAATTAGAAGCAGTAAAGGGAAATGAAAAGCAACTTGAAGAATTATTTTATAAGAATCTAGAGTTTGGCACAGGTGGAATGCGCGGGGAAATAGGCGCAGGTACAAACCGTATGAACCTTTATACCGTACGCAAGGCATCAGCAGGTTTAGCTGCTTACATAGAAGAACAAGGAGAAGAAGCAAAGAACCGCGGAGTTGTCATTGCCTATGATTCACGTCATAAATCTCCTGAATTTGCAATGGAGGCTGCAAAAACACTTGCATCCCAAGGGATTCAAACATACGTTTTTGATGAATTACGGCCTACACCGGAACTATCATTTGCATTAAGACATTTACATGCTTTTTCTGGAATTGTTGTGACTGCCAGCCATAATCCGCCAGAATATAACGGCTATAAAGTATACGGTTCAGACGGAGGTCAGCTCCCGCCAGAAGCGGCTGATATTGTGATTGCAAAGGTTAATGAAATTGAAAATGAATTGCTCATCGAAGTTAAAAGTGAGCAAGAATTACGTAATGCAGGTCTAATCAAAACGATTGGTGCTGAAATCGATCAGGTTTATATTGAAA
>NZ_JAABNN010000055.1 GCF_009928415.1 Bacillus sp. USDA818B3_A | reverse complement strand
TGAACCAGTACCGTGAGGGAAAGGTGAAAAGCACCCCGGAAGGGGAGTGAAATAGAACCTGAAACCGTGTGCCTACAACAAGTCAAAGCCCGTTAATGGGTGATGGCGTGCCTTTTGTAGAATGAACCGGCGAGTTACGATTGCATGCGAGGTTAAGTCGAAGAGACGGAGCCGCAGCGAAAGCGAGTCTGAATAGGGCGTTTGAGTATGTAGTCGTAGACCCGAAACCATGTGATCTACCCATGTCCAGGTTGAAGGTGCGGTAAAACGCACTGGAGGACCGAACCCACGTACGTTGAAAAGTGCGGGGATGAGGTGTGGGTAGCGGAGAAATTCCAAACGAACTTGGAGATAGCTGGTTCTCTCCGAAATAGCTTTAGGGCTAGCCTCGGAATTGAGAATGATGGAGGTAGAGCACTGTTTGGACTAGGGGCCCATCTCGGGTTACCGAATTCAGATAAACTCCGAATGCCATTCATTCATATCCGGGAGTCAGACTGTGAGTGATAAGATCCATAGTCGAAAGGGAAACAGCCCAGACCACCAGCTAAGGTCCCAAAATATATGTTAAGTGGAAAAGGATGTGGGGTTGCACAGACAACTAGGATGTTGGCTTAGAAGCAGCCACCATTTAAAGAGTGCGTAATAGCTCACTGGTCGAGTGACTCTGCGCCGAAAATGTACCGGGGCTAAACGTATCACCGAAGCTGTGGATTGACATCTACGATGTCAGTGGTAGGAGAGCGTTCTAAGGGCGTTGAAGCTAGACCGTAAGGACTGGT
>NZ_JAABNN010000072.1 GCF_009928415.1 Bacillus sp. USDA818B3_A | reverse complement strand
TTGATTAGCTCATTTTGTTACGTTGGCTTAGTTTCATTTAGAAACTAATATTATTATTTGTTGACGTTTTTGTTTGTTTAGTTTTCAAAGAACAATTGTGTCGCTTAAAGCGACTTTTATAATATATCATTTCTAGTTGTTAAAAGCAACAACTTTTTTTCTTTTCTTATCGTCTTGCTGACGACTTTTTAAATATTACAGGATATTTATTGATTGGTCAATACCTTTTCTAAAAAAGTTTCAAATTTAATTAAACTCCTAAATTTATTACTGAATCCTCTCCCTATTGAAATAGGGAGGTTCTAATAGATTAGACCTTCTTTA
>NZ_JAABNN010000054.1 GCF_009928415.1 Bacillus sp. USDA818B3_A | reverse complement strand
CTCGCTCCAGTCAAACGGCTTTCCTTTCACTTTCGGAAGCGTAGCCTGGTTTAACAGGAGGTTAACCTTGCGCTCTTCACGTTGCTGGATCTCTGCTTCAAAGAGCTTGAATAAATAATCCTGATTATTCGAGCCTTCTACTTCATGAAAATGTTCCTTGATCCAGCTCAGCTTCAATCGCTTTGCATAGGTTTTAATTTGCTCATTCATTGTGCGTCCACTCCTTTATGGAGCTGGTCATAATGATTGAGACCTCGCGTCGCTTCCGGTAGTTTAGGTAGCGTTATGTTTGGCTTAATTTCACTTCGGATTCCACGTCCGTTAATAAGTTGATAGAATACTTGTTTAATCGCATCCACGGAGGGATGCCCATGTTCAGAGGCAATGACCAGAGCTTTAGTAATAACACCGAAATCGTGGTCCTTCAAGATCACCGATAATAGTTTCAATGCTGCTGGTTTTTCGTCCACTGTACAAGCCTCAAAAAAACTTTTCCATTCTTCCGGAAGCTGTTCATAGAAACTGGTATATTTAAGTGCCGTAGGCCGTTTGGCCATCAAATTCAGATATGGCTGCCATTTCATAGACTTTCTGTATTGGCCATACAGTCGGGAATGGCTGACAACGAGTTGGTGATCCTCGTTTAAAATTTCCACTTTGCTATACGAGATTTTCACCAGGACCTTGCCTAGCGCATATCTTGGCGAAGTTGAATATAGGTTAAGATCCAACTTAATATAACCGTATTTATCGGCTTTCAAAGTCTCATACCTTACACATTCATATTCTTTAGCTGGCAATAGGAGGAAGGCTGCCCGATCTTCTTCGAATAACTCTGAAATCGCCCATTCCTTTTGGTAATGCTTCCTTTCGCGGTCTTT
>NZ_JAABNN010000008.1 GCF_009928415.1 Bacillus sp. USDA818B3_A | reverse complement strand
TTAAGACACCGCCCTTTCACGGCGGTAACACGGGTTCGAATCCCGTAGGGGTCATAAAAAACTGATAACATCTGTTATCAGTTTTTTTTATTCATTGCTATGGATTACTTTCAATAAAATGAATTATAAAATTAAACAGTATTTTCATTTATACTTACACCATGATAAGCCAAGAAAATAGTAAATCTGAAAAAACTTCCGCAACTCTAAACTTCTCAAATTCCTTTCATCTACTCCTTTGGATTTACTCTACTTTTAGAAGATTCATCCCTGCCTAGGAAAATATTTAATTTAATGATTATATAAGCCTGGCAGTATATTTAGTGTTTCCAAAACATTTTTGTTATTTCAATATAATTAAAATAAATATAATTCTTTTTAAAGAACGTTGATAACGTTTACATTTACCGGTTTTTACTAAAAGTTTTTTGTGTGTTTTATTATTGAAAAAATAACTTTTTGACAGTAATTTTTTAAAAAAAGAAACTAGAATCATGTCGAATATTGAAGATGATTTTGATGTTTAGTGTCGAATAATAGGGGGTATTGTTACTTAGTGGCGATAAAAATCGTTTGTTGTCAGAAAAGATAAAAAAGTTTTACGAGGAATATTTATGATTTCCCTTTATAATTGGTCAATGAAATACATATTTTCAATGAGACGAGGAGAGCCATGACGGTGAATACGCTATACCCGACAGATTACCAGCTGCATTTGTTTCATGAAGGCAGCTTCTTCCAGAGTCACCAGCTTTTTGGCGCTCATATCTTTAAAGATTCCGATAAGATCTATACACGATTTTGCGTTTGGGCACCCAATGCCTTAAAGGTAAGGCTTACGGGGGATTTTAATAACTGGAATGGTGAAGGATATGAACTGCAAAAGGTAAATGACGAGGGAGTATGGATTTTGGTTATCGATCAGAATCTAGAAGATTGTATTTATAAGTACGAGATTATTACCTCTTCAGGTGAAAAGCTTTTAAAGGCTGATCCCTTTGCATTTTATTCAGAATTAAGACCGAACACCGCTTCCATTGTATATTCCTTAAAGAATTATGATTGGAAAGATGATCACTGGCTAGATCGAAAAGGAAAGAAGAATGTTTTATCGGAGCCAGCCATTATATACGAAGTTCATGCCGGTTCGTGGAAGAAAAAAGAGGACGGTACTTACTTGACCTACAAGGAACTGGCGGAGGAACTCATTCCTTATGTAATAGAACATGGATTTACCCATATAGAACTATTGCCGCTCATTGAGCACCCGCTTGATGCCTCCTGGGGCTACCAGGGAACAGGTTATTTCTCAATAACCTCCAGATACGGAACACCCGATGATTTTAGATACTTTGTGGACCAATGCCATCAGCAAGGCATAGGTGTCATTCTTGACTGGGTACCGGGACATTTTTGCAAAGATGCCCATGGACTTTATCGATTTGACGGAACACATATCTATTCATACAGTACAGATTACGATAGAGAGAATCCAGTCTGGGGGACAGCAAACTTCGATTTAGGAAAGGGCGAGGTTCAAAGTTTCCTGATATCTAATGCTTTATTTTGGATTGACAGTTTCCATATTGATGGCTTCCGGATGGATGCCGTCGCTAATATCATTTATTGGCCAGATACCACTCACGGAAAACGTGAAAACCCTTTTGGAATAAATTTCTTAAAAAAACTGAATAAAGAAGTACATGATTTCGATCCCCATTTTCTCATGATTGGGGAGGACTCTACGGAATATCCTCAAGTTACAGCGCCAGTACACTACGGCGGTTTAGGATTTGACTACAAATGGAATATGGGCTGGATGAATGACATGCTTGAATATATGGAAACACCGCCTTATTCCCGATCAAAGGTCCATTCAAAGGTAACGTTTTCACTTTTATATGCATTTACTGAAAACTTTATGCTTCCATTTTCTCATGATGAAGTTGTCCATGGGAAAAAATCATTGTTAGACAAAATGCCAGGGGAGTATTGGGAGAAATTTGCCCAGCTGAGGCTTCTGCTAGGATACATGTTTGCTCACCCAGGAAAAAAATTATTGTTCATGGGGTTTGAATTAGGCCAATTTGCGGAGTGGAAAGATAAAGAACAACTCGATTGGAACTTATTGGATTATGACATGCACCGCAATTTAAACACATATGTAAAAGTATTAACAAAACTATATAAACGCTCAAAGGCACTCTACGAATTAGACCATTTGCAGGAAGGCTTTGAGTGGATCGATGTTAACAACAGTACCCAATCTATTTTTTCCTTCATCCGAAAAGGAAAAAAGGAAGAAGATACACTGATTATCGTCTGCAATTTTACGGGTGTGGAGTATCCGGTTTATAAAATTGGCGCTCCAAAGGCAGGCGAATATCGTGAAATAATCAATAGCGATTACCAAGAGTACGGTGGATCAGGCTTGATGAACAAGAAGACGATTCTAGCATCTGAAGAGTCTTATCATGGTCAGCCATTTTCAATGGAGATAGCGATTCCCGCGTTCGGTTTTCAAATTATTAGGCCAGTTAAAAAGCGGAAGGAGAGAAAAGGTAATGGTAAAGAAAAAGTGCGTAGCCATGCTGTTAGCAGGGGGGAAAGGAAGCAGACTTAATTCGCTTACAAAAGAACTAGCGAAGCCTGCAGTACCTTTTGGGGGGAAATATCGAATCATTGACTTTACATTAAGCAATTGTGCTAATTCTGGTATTGATACTGTTGGGGTGTTAACCCAATATCAGCCGCTTTTATTAAATTCCTATATTGGTATAGGCAGTGCCTGGGACCTTGACCGCAAGGATGGAGGAGTTACGGTTCTTCCTCCATATGCTGAGTCTTCAGAGGTTAAATGGTACACGGGTACGGCGAGTGCCATTTTTCAAAATGTGAATTATTTGAAGCAATATCAACCGGAATACGTTTTAATCCTTTCCGGTGATCATATTTATAAAATGAATTATGAAAGCATGCTTGATTATCATATTGAAAAAAGAGCCGATGCTACGATTTCTTTAATAGAAGTTCCATGGGCTGAAGCAAGCCGTTTTGGCATTATGAATACGAATGAGGAAATGCGGATTACAGAGTTTGAGGAAAAGCCAAGCCAGCCAAAAAATAACCTCGCATCGATGGGGATTTACATTTTCAACTGGAGTGTCCTAAAAGAGTATTTAGAAATGGATGACCGTGACCCTAATTCCAGTCATGATTTTGGAAAAGACATTATCCCTCTTCTTTTAGACGAGCATAAAAAATTGTATGCCTACCCGTTTAAAGGCTATTGGAAGGACGTGGGTACAGTCCAAAGTTTATGGGAAGCAAATATGGATTTATTGGGTGAAGATTGCGAATTAGATTTATTTGAAAATGATTGGAGAATCTATTCAGTTAATCCAAACCAGCCGCCGCAATATATTGCTCCAGATGCTATTGTAAGGAATTCCCTTATAAATGAGGGATGCACCATTGAAGGAAATATAGATAAATCTGTGTTATTCCAAGGCGTCACAGTCGGAAAGAACACGATGATAAAAGAGTCTGTCATTATGCCTGACGCAGAGATCGGCAAGAATTGTTTAATAGAAAAAGCGATTGTTCCTGGTGAAGTGAAAATACCGGACGGGACCGTGATTCGCTCCTTTGATGACGAAATTATCCTTGTGACAGAAGAAATGTTGAACGAACTTTATCCAGCCCTATAGAAAAAATAGGTTGGTTATTTAATAGAAAAACAGGAGGGAATTTGGAGTGAAAAGAAAGCTATTAGGTGTTATTGATGCTACAACCTACCACGAAGATTTAGAGGATTTACTGGTCCATCGCTCACTCGCAGCACTGCCATTTGGAGGGCGCTACCGAATTATTGATTTTGTTCTATCCAATATGGTCAATTCAGGCATCCGCAGTGTAGCCATCTTTCCAAAAATGCAATATCGTTCCCTCATGGACCATCTGGGCTCCGGGAAAAATTGGGATTTAAATCGTAAACGAGATGGTCTGTTCTTCTTTCCATCCGCGATTGTGGATAGTGATGTTAATAAAATTGGATCGTTTGAACATTTTGCAGCCAATTTAGATTATTTTTACAGAAGCACACAGGAGTATGCCATCATCTCCAACTGTAATACCATTGTTAATATGAATTTTCGACCTATTTTAGAATGGCATAATGAGGCAAAATGCGATATAACTGAAATCCGTCACCAGGATGGACGTTCAATGGAGATGTATTTAATCAAGACATCGCAGCTGATTAAATTAATTGAAACTAGAAATGAGACAGGGTATACCTGCATGAAGGATGTAGTAACAGACCATTCTCACGACTATTCAATTTGCCACTATGAATATACCGGTTATGCCGCAATAATAGATTCGATTGACAGCTATTTCACTACCAGTATGAAATTGCTTGATCCAAATGTATGGAAGCAAGTATTCTTAAAAGATCAGCCAATTATTACAAAGGTGAAAGATGAACCACCAACAAAGTATGTACATGAGTCAGAAGTAAAAAATGCAATGATTGCAAATGGCTGTCATATTAGCGGAACGGTGGAAAACAGTATTGTTGCCCGGGGCGTAAAAATTGGCAAAGGTGCAGTCATTAAGAATTGTATTATTATGCAAAAGTGTCAGATCGAGGACAACTGTTACCTAGATTCTGTTATTTTAGATAAAGATGTAAAGGTGGAGGCCGGGACCTATTTAGAAGGTACCGCACAAAACCCTTATGTGATTCGCAAAGGAACGAAGCAAGGAGCGCTGATGAATTCGTGAAAATTTTATTTGCTGTATCGGAATGTGGCCCATTCGCAAAATCTGGGGGACTCGCTGATGTTGCCGGTTCACTTCCAAAAGAACTAAAGAGCCTTGGTACGGATGTAAGGGTAATTCTTCCGAAATATGGGACGATATCAGAACAATACAAACAAAAAATGAAGAAAGTCAAGGAGTTCACCGTTTCCGTAGGCTGGAGAAATCAATATTGTGGAATCGAAGAACTTACACACCAAGGGATTACCTATTATTTCGTTGACAATGAATACTATTTTAAGCGTGAAGGTTTATACGGCTATTTCGATGACGGAGAAAGATTTGCCTATTTAAATCGTGCGATCCTTGAAGCAATTGCTGAACTAAACTTTTACCCTGATGTGCTGCATTGTCATGACTGGCATACGGCTATGATTCCTTACCTATTAAGAACGGAGTACTACAAGCGAAAAGGTTATGGTCTGATTAAGACTGTGTTTACCATTCATAATCTTCAATTCCAAGGGATTTTCCCAAAGGATGTTCTAGGAGATTTATTAGGCTTGGATTACACATCCTTCCAATCAGGACATTTGGAATTCTTTGGTAATATAAATTTTATGAAGGGCGGCCTTGTGGCAGCAGATAAAATCACAACGGTTAGTCCTACCTACAAAGAAGAAATTCAAAGCCCGACTTATGGAGAAAAACTAGATGGACTTCTGCAGGCAAGAAATGAGGACCTCATCGGAATCTTAAATGGAATCGATGAAGAGTTTTATAATCCAGCCATTGATCCACTCATTTACCAAAATTATAAGGCGGATACCTATTCTAAAAAGTCTGTTAACAAAAGAGAGATTCAAAAGCAATTTGGTTTGCCCGAGGATGCTGCCACACCACTCTTGGTCATGATTACAAGGCTGACGAAACAAAAAGGTCTGGATTTGGTCAAGTGTGTATTCAGGGAAATTTTGCAAGAAGACGTACAAGTGATTATACTTGGAACAGGTGATTATGAGTATGAAGAGTATTTCAGGCAGACAGCCAGAATTTATCCTGATAAATTAAAGGTTCATACTGGCTTCAGTGAGGAACTGGCCCATAAGCTGTATGCTGCAGCGGATTTGTTCTTAATGCCCTCACAATTTGAACCATGCGGGCTTGGACAGCTGATTGCGATGAGATATGGGGCCATACCTATAGTTCGTGAAACTGGGGGCTTAAATGATACTGTAAAGGCATATAATGAATTTACGGACAGAGGAAATGGCTTCTCTTTCCAAAACTTTAATGCTCATGACATGCTATATACCATTCAGCGAGCGCTCTCCTTCTATCATGATAAACCAATTTGGGAATCCATTGTAAAGCAGGCTATGGAAAAGGATTATAGCTGGGCACAATCAGCATTTAGTTATAGCCAGCTCTATGCGGAGCTCGTCTCAAGGAGTGAAACACATGTTCTCTAGTAAAGAGTTATTTAAGAAAAATTTCCTGAAAAGACTCGAAATGCTATGTGGGAAGAGTTTTTCTGAAAGCACTGCACGCGATCAGTACCAAACCCTGGGAAGTATGATTCGTGAGTGGGTAAGCAATGACTGGATTGCGACCAATGAAAGATATCTTGCCGCCCAAGGGAAGCAGGTTTACTATCTCTCTATTGAATATTTATTAGGTAAGCTTCTAAGGCAGAATTTAATTAATTTAGGTGTAGAAGAGAACATACAATCAGGACTTAAGGAATTAGGGATTGACCTGGATGAACTCGAAGAACTGGAAAGTGATGCAGGATTAGGAAACGGCGGCTTAGGAAGATTAGCTGCCTGTTTCCTGGATTCACTTGCCTCGCTCAATCTGCCTGGCCATGGTCATGGCATTCGTTATAAGCATGGTTTGTTTGAACAAAAAATAGTCGACGGCTATCAGGTCGAGCTGCCTGAACAATGGCTGAGAAGCGGAAATGTTTGGGAAATTCGCAAACTAGACGGCGCTGTTAAAGTTCCATTTTGGGGGACAGTTGAATCGAAGATGGAAAAGGGACGTCTCGCTTTTCATCATCTGAATGCGGAAACTGTAACCGCAGTCCCGCATGACATGCCCGTCATTGGCTATAACACACCGACTGTTAATACATTAAGATTGTGGAATGCCGAGCCATCTCAATTTCCCATCGATGCGGATGTACTTAAATACAAGCGAGAGACAGAGTCCATTTCTGAATTCCTGTATCCGGACGACACCCATGATGAGGGGAAAATATTAAGGCTGAAACAACAGTATTTTTTAGTGTCAGCTAGTATTCAATCAATATTAAGAACCTACAGAAAACAACACACCAGCTTAAGTCAACTTCATGAACATGTTTGTATTCACATCAACGACACACACCCCGTATTGGCAATTCCAGAGCTTATGAGGATTTTAATTGACGAAGAAGAGTACGAATGGGAAGAAGCATGGAAAATAACCAAAAATACCATCTCATATACTAACCATACAACGTTATCAGAGGCCCTCGAAAAATGGCCAATTCATATTTTTCAACCACTGCTGCCAAGAATTTATATGATTGTCGAAGAAATTAATGAGCGCTTTTGCCGAGAGCTATGGGAACAAACCCCTGGTGATTGGAAAAGGATTAGTGACCTGGCGATCATTGCTGATCATTATGTAAAAATGGCCCATTTAGCGATTGTCGGAAGCTTTAGTGTAAATGGTGTTGCTAAGCTACATACTGAAATATTAAAGAAACGCGAAATGAACCAATTTTATCAGCTTTATCCGGAGAAATTTAATAATAAAACAAACGGTATTGCCTACCGGCGCTGGCTTTTAAAAGCCAATCCAAAATTATCATCCCTTATTACAGATACGATTGGCCCATCTTGGATGTCTTCAGCCGAAGAGCTATCACATTTGCTGCAATATCAAAATGATTCATCCCTTTTAGACCAGCTTTTAAAGATAAAGAATGAAAATAAACAGAGGCTTGCCGATATCATTCTTGACAAAACAGGGGTCAAAGTTGATACCGGGGCAATATTTGACGTCCAAGTTAAAAGGCTGCATGCCTACAAGCGTCAGCTTTTAAATGTTTTGCACATTATGAACCTCTACAACCGGATAAAGGAAGATCCCAGCTATCCGATTGTTCCAAGGGTGTTTATTTTTGGTGCTAAAGCTTCACCAGGTTATTATTATGCAAAGAAGATTATTAAATTAATTAATACTGTTGCTGAACAGGTCAACAATGACCCAAGGGTCGGAGATAAAATAAAGGTGATTTTCCTTGAAAATTACCGGGTTTCCTTAGCAGAAAAGATTTTCCCGGCCTCAGATGTCAGCGAACAGATTTCAACTGCCAGTAAAGAAGCCTCAGGTACCGGAAATATGAAGTTTATGATTAACGGTGCCATCACAGTGGGGACCCTGGATGGGGCAAATATTGAAATTAAAGAATTAGTCGGCCCTTCAAACATCTTTACATTCGGTTTAACTTCTGACGAAGTCCTCCATTATTACCAGCATGGCGGCTACTTTTCGCGAGAGTATTACCACCATGATTATCGAATCAGGCAGGCAGTCGATCAACTGGTAAATGGATTTTTTCCTGGTGTTAATAATGAATTTGAACCTATTTTTGATTCATTACTAGAGGAAAATGATCAATATTTTGTTCTAAAGGATTTCGCTTCTTATGCTAAAGTGCAAGAGCAAATAGGCGAAACATTTACAGACAAGAGCAAGTGGCAGAAAATGAGTTTAACCAATATTGCTCTTGCAGGTCATTTTTCAAGCGATCGCACGATTAGAGAATATGCCGATGATATTTGGGGAATTAAATCACTAAAATAAGAAAAAAACTTCTGCCAGTTTGGCAGAAGCTTTTTTTATGAGAAGAAATGGCCGATAAAAATGCCGATCGCAAGAAGAAAACCAAAAATTGTATTGGTTTGTGCTGTTGCAATCATCGCTGGTGCCATTTTAATTGGTACATTGTTCTCAATAAATCCTTTTATGGCTTTAATTGGCTTTGGAACGCTCAAAATAACAATCGCAGTCCAAAATGGTGCTATTCCGCCAATGATAAGGCCAAGAATCCATAGATAGGAAAAAGTAAACATTCCGCCTAATAAATAGATGGCTTTCTTTTTTCCCAGCAAGATGGCAACGGTTTTACGGCCATTCTCTTTATCTCCATCAAGATCACGGATGTTATTCGATAACATGATCATACCTACTAACACCATACTTGGTACAGAGATTAGAATGCTTGTACTATCTACTGTTCCAGTTTGAATAAAGAAAGATATTAAGATAATTAACATCCCCATGAAGAACCCTGAAAGAATTTCTCCAAATGGGGTGTAAGCAATGGGTACCGGACCACCGGTATAGAAATAGCCCACGGCCATACAAACAAGTCCAACCACGGCTAACCACCAGCTGCTATTTGCACAAATATAAACGCCTAATAATAAAGCAATTAAATAAAAGATAAAAGCAAGATTAATCACGGTTTTTGGCTTAATACCATCACGGACGATGGTTCCGCCAATTCCGACAGATTCATGTGTATCGAGTCCGCGTTTATAATCAAAGTATTCGTTAAACATGTTCGTTGCTGCTTGTATTAACATACTGGCAACAAGCATGGCAAGAAAAAGTCCAAAGTGAATTTTACCATTTCTAAGTGCCAGGGCGGTTCCAAGCAATACAGGAACAAAAGATGCTGTCAGTGTATGAGGACGGGTCATTTTCCACCAAACCTGAAAACCGCGGTTAGCTTCAATGGCCTGTTTGGAATGATGTTGATAATTTGGCTCCATGCAGTTCTCCCCCTATAAAGTTCTCTCTATATTCTAGATTTTATTGTTATATGGTTGTATTCCCAAACCTAAGTTTATGGAATTACATGTATAGTGTCAATTAAATTTTCTTTTCAAAACTAGAAGATAATCCCTGTTCGATTATTTCCATTTTTCCGAGGAAAACTAAAAGTATAAAATCGTTCTCGGGCCTTCTTTTATGATTTTGATATATAATAAGGAATAAAGCATGCTTGAAATGATAAGTATTATTGACTTATTTACATTGAGAGTAGTATCTTAGAATAGGCTTAAAGATGAATGGATAACAGTCATTTCGGCTGTTTTGGAGGGATTTGTTTGATTACCATTCAAGAAACAGAAATAAAAGAAAGGGGTCTCTTAGGAGTAAATCGGGCGCGAGAAATTGGCCGGCCTATTTTATTGAGTGAAGTCTATAAAATGGATACGATTAATCCTTTAGCCTTTTTTCATGCAGGAAAACACCGATACTTGGGGGAACGTTTTTTCTGGAAAGACCCAGCAAACCAAATGGTTCTAGTTGGGCTGGGAATTTCAAAGCAAATTCGGTTGGATCAGGCTGCTGACCGCTTTTTTCATGTTGAAAAAGAGTGGAAAAGCATTTTAACTGACAGTCTTATCTATAATCCGTATAAAGCAGATGGAGTAGGACCTCTAATGTTTGGAGGATTCTCATTTGATCCGTTAAAAAAGAAAACGGAACGTTGGACCAAATTTGCCGATTCGATCTTTCACATCCCCAAATTTTTATTAAGTATTGTTAATGGGGAAACCTATTTAACAACCAATTATATCTTCACACCAAATGACGATCTTACATTATATAGCAAAAGTATGGAAGAAAGAGAGCAATTCTTGCGATCATTACGTACCACCAGCCGCTCAGAATTTCCTACATTAATGAGGAAAGAAGAAATCGCGCCTGAGAAATGGAAACAAACCGTTGATCGTGTTGTGAAAGAATTAACAAGTGGGACGATGAAGAAGGTCGTCCTTGCTCGTGAGCTTAGACTTGGATTCAGTTCACAGGTCGAGCCGGAAACAGTTCTTGAAAATTTATATGAACAGCAGCCAGCAAGCTATATTTTTGCATTTGAATCACATGGAGATTGTTTTATAGGCGCTTCACCTGAACGTCTTATTAAAAAGCAAGGGTCTGAAGTTTATTCAACCTGCCTAGCAGGTTCCATTCCGAGGGGAAGTTCGGAGGAAGAAGATCAAATCTTGGGACAAACTCTTTTATCCGACCAAAAAAATTTAATCGAACACGGTTATGTGGTTGAAATGATTAAGGAAGCATTAGAACAATCATGTCTAGAAGTCATTCTGCCCGAGAAGCCTCAGTTAATGAAAATGAGGGATATTCAACATCTCTATACACCCGTGATTGGAAAGTGCGGACCAAACACATCCTTGTTATTGCTTGTCGAGAAACTCCATCCGACTCCTGCTCTTGGAGGTCTTCCCCAAACGTTAGCGGTAGAAAAAATTAGAGAAGTAGAACAACTTGATCGCGGCTTATTTGGAGGACCACTCGGATGGGTCGATTATCAGCAAAATGGTGAGTTTGCAGTGGCTATCCGTTCTGGCCTAATCCAGACGGATGAGGTTTCATTGTTTGCCGGCTGTGGGGTAGTTTCGGATTCTAAATCGGAAGAGGAGTACAATGAAACAGCTTTAAAGTTTAAGCCAATGCTGCGGGCTCTTGGAGGGAAATAAAATATGGATCATCAAGAATCATTAACTGCATATATTGCAGCCTTTGTAGCAGAACTTGTTTTAACTGGGGTAACGGATGTAGTGGTTAGTCCTGGGTCTAGGTCAACTCCGATGGCAATGGTAATGGCGGAACATCCTGATTTAAACGTCCATATTCATGTGGATGAACGTTCCGCTGCCTTTTTTGGCTTAGGAATAGCGAAGGCAACAAATAAACCCGTTGCCCTCTTGTGTACATCAGGAACGGCGGCGGCCAATTATTTTCCTGCTATTGTGGAAGCAAGATATTCTCGAGTGCCGCTCCTTGTGCTAACAGCAGACCGACCGCATGAATTAAGAGAAGTGGGTGCACCCCAGGCGATTGACCAGCTCCAATTGTATGGCCATCATGTTAAATGGTTTGCTGATATGGCTCTGCCGGAGAATAGCAGCGGGATGCTCCGCTATGCGAGAACCATTTGCGCACGTGCCGCAGCGATTGCTGCCCAGGAACCTGCAGGCCCGGTTCATTTAAACTTCCCGTTTCGTGAACCGCTTGTCCCGAAATTGGATGAAACACTCTTTGAACTCTCGGAGCGGCCAAAGGGCTATGTGAAGATTCAAAATGGAGATCTTTTAGTAAGGGACGAAGAAATTGAAGAAATAGCCGGGTTATTAAAAGGGAAAGAAAGAGGAATCATTGTATGTGGGAATATCGGCGATGAGGATTTTGCGAAAGCGGTCACAGCCCTTGCTGATAAATTAAATTATCCAATTATTGCGGACCCTTTATCTCAATTACGAAGCGGTTCACATGATTTAGAAAATATTATCGAAGCCTATGATACCTTTTTAAGAAACGAAGATGCAAAATCGTATCTTAAACCAGAAGTAGTTTTACGATTTGGGGCCATGCCTGTATCTAAAGCGTTAACCATTTTTATAAAAGATCATTCCTCTGCTGACCACTACGTCATTGACGGCGGAGGGGGCTGGCGTGATCCTTCGGCTTTATCTACGAATATGATTTTTTGTAATGAAACCATTTTCTGTCATAAATTATTGACCTATCTAGATGAAAAATCATCGTCAGTATACTTAGAGGATTGGAAAAAGGTTAATCTATTAACAAAAGAACAATTGGCTGCCATTCGTGACGTAACAGAATTAAGTGAGGGTAAGCTGTTCTATCAATTGGCTGACCTGCTGCCTGTGGAATCAACTCTTTTTGTAGGAAACAGTATGCCAATCCGGGATTTAGACAGCTTCTTCTTAAATAATAATAAATCAATTAAAGTGATGGCCAATCGGGGGGCCAATGGAATTGACGGTACCGTTTCAACAGCAATCGGTGCAGCTGTTTATTCTAAACCACTATATTTGATTTTAGGAGATTTAACTTTCTTCCATGACTTAAATGGCCTGATTGCAGCCAAACTTTACGATATAGATATTCATATTTTGCTCGTGAACAATAATGGAGGCGGAATTTTCTCCTTCCTTCCACAGTCTGAACATCCCAAACATTTTGATCGGCTGTTTGGTACCCCATTAGATATTGATTTTAAACATGCTGTTAACATGTTTAATGGCAGTTATGAAAAAATAAAAGATTGGGATCAACTCGGAACATTGTTGAAAGAGAGCAAAAATAAAAAGGGAATTCATGTCTACGAAATTAATACAAATAGAGACAGAAATCGAGATGAGCATCGTCATTTGTGGCGTTCTGTTTCCCAGGAAATATCAAATCTTGTCAATGAGGCTAATGGATGATTGCCGATATTGATAGAGTTCACTATCATTTGGAGGTTACCGGTCAGGGGTTTCCTCTATTATTACTGCATGGATTCACAGGAGATGGGTCGACTTGGTCACCCTTCTTAGAGGAATGGGGCCATCATTCAAGATTGATGATCCCGGATATTATTGGTCATGGGAAAACTGACTCTCCTAAAGAGCTAAGTTTTTACCAAATGGATACGATGGCTTACAGTTTAAAAAGTATACTTGATCAAATGGGGATTAACCAAACAGACTTACTTGGCTATTCAATGGGGGGGAGGCTGGCATTAACATTTGCACTCCTTTTTCCAAACCGAGTTAGAAAGCTAATCTTAGAAAGTACGTCTCCAGGGCTTAAAACTACGGGGGAGCGAGAACTTCGCCGTATGAATGATGCAAAGCTTGCGCAATTTATAATAGACGAAGGAATGGAATCATTTGTGGAGTATTGGGAAGAGATCCCATTGTTTCATAGCATGAAGAAACTTCCTGCTTCTGTACAAAACCAAGTTAGAGAACAACGATTGAAGAATTCACCTCAAGGGCTCTCAAACAGTTTACTAGGGATGGGTACAGGGGCACAGCCATCCTGGTGGAACCAGCTCAGCAAAGTAAATAGTGACGTTTTGCTCCTAACAGGCGGGGAAGATTTGAAGTTTTGTCAAATTGCTGCAGAGATGGCCCCCAAGTTAAGTAAAGCCAAGTGGATCGTTGTTGAAAACTGCGGCCATGCAATTCACGTGGAAGAACCAGAAAAGTTTGGTACAATAGTAAGTGACTTTTTGTCAACTTAATTAAAGGCTATGGTAAATCAATATCATGTTTATCGCAGCCAAATGATGAAGGAGGAGATCGTTTTGGCAGTAGAATGGGTTCCAGGTAAAAAATATGAAGAAATTCTATACGAAACTTATAATGGCATTGCTAAAATAACCATTAACCGTCCACATGTACATAACGCTTTTACACCAAGGACTGTTTCGGAAATGATTGATGCATTTGCCTATGCACGTGATGATTCAAATATTGGTGTCATCGTATTAACAGGTGCTGGAGATAAGGCGTTTTGCTCCGGCGGGGATCAAAAGGTAAGAGGTCATGGAGGATACGTTGGAGATGACCAGATTCCTCGCTTGAATGTTTTAGACTTGCAGCGCTTAATTCGTGTCATTCCGAAACCAGTAGTTGCAATGGTAAAAGGATATGCAATTGGCGGCGGCCATGTCCTGCATATTGTATGTGACCTTACGATTGCAGCTGATAATGCTATTTTTGGTCAAACTGGACCAAAAGTGGGAAGCTTTGATGCAGGTTATGGCTCTGGCTATTTAGCTAGAATAGTCGGCCATAAAAAGGCCCGTGAAATTTGGTATCTATGCCGACAATACAACGCTCAAGAAGCATTGGATATGGGCTTAGTAAACACGGTTGTACCATTAGAGCAAGTAGAAGAAGAGACCATTAAATGGTGTGAGGAAATGCTAGAGAAAAGTCCAACAGCTCTTCGTTTCTTAAAAGCAGCATTTAATGCCGATACAGATGGATTAGCTGGTATCCAACAATTCGCTGGAGATGCTACTTTGCTTTACTATACAACGGATGAAGCGAAAGAAGGCCGCGATGCCTTTAAAGAAAAGCGGAAGCCAGACTTTGGCCAATTCCCTCGTTTCCCTTGATGAAAATTGTTCCAAAAACAGCTTGATGGTTTTCCTCCATCAGGCTGTTTTTTATAGACAAGGTAAAGTGCAGCCAGTTCACTTAGCAAAATTGCAAAAAAAGGGGTATTAATTGATGCAAAATGAAACCATGCCTAACTTTTTAATAAAACGTGCACATTTAACGCCAAATCGTACAGCCATTTATTTCAAAGAACAGGTAGTAACCTTTAACGAGTTGTATGAACAATCCTTCCGCGTTAGCGGGAAACTTCAGTCTCTTGGCATTCAAAAGGGACAGTTCGTGGGGATTTTATTAAAAAATCATTTGGAGACAGTGGTCATATTGTTTGCTCTCCAGTTATTAGGGGTGACGGCGGTTATATTGAATAATCGTTTAACGTCAGCAGAGCTTGTTTGGCAGTTAAAGGATTCAAGAGCAGCATTTCTAATTCTTGAAGAATCCTTTGCAGGGATGAGAAAGGATATTCAAAATGAAATTCCTACATTAATGACGATTACAATACCTGATTTAGCTCAAATTGTTCCAGAGAATCCGGTGATCCAGGAAGAGCTGACACTTACTGATATTTGTACCATCATGTATACTTCTGGCACAACCGGTAATCCAAAAGGCGTCATTCAAACCTATGGTAACCATTGGTGGAGTTCAACTGGTTCGGCACTGAATCTCGGCATAATGGAAGAGGATTGTTGGCTGTGCTCGGTGCCGCTTTTCCATATTAGCGGTTTTTCCATCTTAATGCGCAGTGTCATTTATGGTATGCCGCTTGTCTTGCATGAACATTTTGATGCAGAACAAACCATCAAAGACATTGATCAAAAAAAAGTGACGATTATGTCCGTTGTAGGCACGATGTTAAGGCAAGTAGTCGAAACGCTGGGAGACAGACGATTATCTGGGTCCTTTCGCTGTATGCTGTTAGGAGGCGGACCTGCACCATTACCATTATTAGAGGCTTGCGTAAAAAAGGATATTCCCGTTTTTCAATCGTATGGAATGACGGAAACATCCTCCCAAATAGTCACACTATTACCAGAAGACAGTCTGAGAAAATTGGGATCGGCAGGAAAACCTTTATTCCCTTCGCAGCTTAGGATACTGCTTGAAAATGGAGAAAGGGCAAATGCGGGAATGGATGGTGAAATCGTCGTCAAAGGCCCTAATGTTACTCCAGGATACTTAAACCGCCCTGAAGCTACTGAAGAAAAGATTCGTGAGGGCTGGTTTTATACAGGAGATATTGGCAGTCTGGACGAGGAAGGTTTTTTATACGTAAAGGATCGTCGAAGTGATTTAATTATATCAGGTGGGGAAAATATTTATCCCGCTGAAATCGAAGCGATATTGATCGCCCATCCAGCCGTTATGGATGCAGGAGTTACTGGCATCGCTGATGAAAAATGGGGCCAGGTTCCCGCAGCCTTTATTGTAAAAAAAGAAGGGGTCGATCTTTCAAGTGAAGAGCTTCAGCAATTTTGCCTAGACAGGCTGGCTAAGTATAAACTGCCACAGGCGTTTTATTTTATAGACAAGCTTCCTAGGAATGCGGCGAAGAAACTGCTGCGCAGAAAATTGAGAGAGTGGGTGTGAGCGCCTGTGAACATTGCTCTCATTGAGCTGTATATTATTCAAATGCCCTTAAAGTCCCCCTTTATAACGCACCTAGGAGCAGTGGCTAACCGGGAAGGAATCATAGTAAAGATTACTGATAAAGACGGTATCACAGGATTCGGAGAAGGGGTGGCCTTTTCAACTCCCTGGTATACCGAGGAGACCGTTACAACCAGCTTACATATGCTTTCGGATATCCTAATTCCGATGTTAAAACAACATCCGATTAAGCGGCCGGAAGATGCAGCTCAAGCCTTTCAATCCATTAGAAGAAATCATATGGCTAAGGCGGCCTTAGAGACTGCCCTTTGGGACTTATATGCGAAACAGCAGACATCCTCCTTATCAGCCATGCTGAACGGTACTCGGAACGTGATTGCATCAGGTGTTGTAGTTGCCACTGATTCTACTGCAAACGCACTTAAACAAATTGAACAGTATTTAAAAGAGGGTTACCAACGGATTAAGGTGAAAATTAACCCCAAACAGGATTATGCCTTTCTGGCAGAAATTCGGAAGGTATATCCCGAACTGCCCATTATGGCGGATGCCAATTCTGCCTACACTCTAAATGATATAGACCGTATTAAAGCATTAGACGAACTCAATTTGCTTATGATTGAGCAGCCGCTGGGCCAAGATGATATTATTGAACATGCAATACTGCAAAAAGAAATGAAGACCCCCATTTGCCTGGATGAAAGCATCGTGAATTTCGAGGATGCCAGAAAGGCGGTCGAATTGGGCAGTTGTCGAGTGATCAATATAAAAGTTGGCCGGGTAGGGGGACTTTTAGAAGCAAAGAAAATTCATGATTACTGCTTTCTGCATAATATTCCTGTTTGGTGTGGAGGAATGATTGAATTCGGGGTGTCACGTGCTCATAATATTGCCTTGGCTTCATTGCCGGGGTTTACCATTCCGGGAGATATATCCTCATCAAACCGTTTTTGGGAGGAAGATATAATTGATCCGGAGGTAGAAGTGAAAGATGGGCTAATCAAAGTTCCTAACTCTCCTGGTATTGGATTTTCTATAAATGAAAAAAGGTTAAACGAAACATTATTATCGAAAAGGATATTTGATTTTAGATAAGAAAAGGTGAATCAGCATGTCCTGATTCACCTTTTGTATTTGTTTATGATAATTCGACAGGCGCAAATGTCTTACAGTCGGTTTCCCTGCTATTGTCAGCCGTTTCACCTGTGTGGCTTACGACATAGATACGGTCTGCATTACATTTATTTCCATTTCCCCAAAAGGTACAGTTATTTACTTCACATAAAACATCTTTTGCCATTTTGTATCACTCCTTAAAATTTGGATACAAAATTAGCATGTGAAAAATATTTAAAACCTATGCCTTCCAGATAAGGGATGTCACTTTTTGCCCAGTTTGATTTGTCTTAAGTACCGTTTATCATTCATAAACAGGCTCCAAAAGTAAATAAACCCAGGAAACAGGATAGCGAACCCAACGATATAGGTGATAAAAATGGCTCGAAAAGAATTTGGGTCCGTAAATGCCGAATGAATGGTTACTTTAGGGTAGACAATGTATGGCAAATGAGCCCTGCCATAGACATAGCTTGCAAGTAAATACTGGACAGTAATCGCAATTACCGATAAACGGGGCCAGCCTTTTGCTTTTGCAGAAGGGAGCAATAGCCCCAATCCACCGATTAAGAAGCAAGCAAGTGATAAATAAAGAAATACTAAGTTGTCCATCATTTTGTTGTAAATCCACGCTGCTTCACTTTTTAATGTAATCATAATTAAAAAAGCCATCAATAATGAAATCGGCCCTATTATTAGGGCATCCCTGCGGTACACATAGTAAGCCTCGATTTCCTCGGATGCTTTTGAATAGTCAGCTAATAATAGGGAGGAAAGGAATAAGGTGCTTGTTATCGCAAAACCGAAAAAGGCATATTCATTTGGGCTCGTAAAAAGTCCGGCTAAATCCAATGTTTGCCGATTATCTGCAAAGGTGACATAGTATCCATGTGATATAGGCAGAACACTAATTAATAAACCTGGAATCAAGATCCCGCAGATTCCTGATATATACGTGAGTGGTTTTTTATATTCATCTGCAATATGAGAAAAAACAAGAAAAGCACTTCGAATGGCAAGTAATAAAAGAATGAGGCTGCCTGGGACCAACAGGATCGTTCCGAGCGTATAGGCCCCTCTTGGGAACAGGCTATATACAGCAACCACCAAAGCAACAATAAAGGTATTCGTTACCTCCCAGGTAGGGGAGAGATAACGATTGGCAATGTTCGTTGCTTTTGTTTTGGTTCGATTGATATAAAACATGGACCAAAAACCAGCACCGAAATCCATTGTTGCCATAACAGCATAGATAAACACAAATCCCCATAGTACTGTTACCGCTAAGTAAACATCCAACACGGGTATTCCACCTCCTTAAGAATTCGAACTAAATAAGGGTACACCCTTTTGTTCAGCCCTGTTGAGGTCATCGATGACGGAATTCTTCTTAAAGTAATATCTAAGTACAAAAAGTACGGAGAAAGCCAAAATAGCATATACCAAAGCAAATAGGGCAAAAAGTGTGCCAAGATTGGTAGACGTTGTTACTGAATCGGCTGTGGACAGAATCCGATAAATCGTCCATGGCTGCCTTCCTGTACAGGCAAAAATCCATCCGAACTCAATGCCTAATACAGCGAGTGGACCCGATAGGACATACAGCCACATTAACCATTTGGGAAAGTCAGCTTTTTTTAGAATCTTTTTTATGGCCAGACCAAGGAATGAAATCAAAATCAGCAATGAACCGACCCCAACCATGGCATTGAATAAAGTATGTATGAACATTGGCGGCCAGTACTCTTCCGGGAAGTCGTTTAAACCTTTTACAACTGTGTCAAAGCTGTTGCCAGCTAAAAAGCTTAAAGCCCACGGAATCTCAATCCCCCACTTAACCTCCTGTGTTTCTTTATCGGTAAGCCCGCCAATGGTTAAGGGAGCATGGGATTGTGTTTCAAATAACCCTTCAGCAGCGGCTAGCTTTTCCGGCTGGTATTTGTGAAGGTATTGTGCTGATTCATGGCCATTCAAGGCTGTCAATAATGAAAAAATCCCGCCGACAACTAAACTTAACATTAATGCTTTTTGATGGAACCGATAGATTCTCGAAGTTGTCTCTGCTTTTAACATTTTGTAGGCGGAAACAGTTGCGACAATAAAAGCCCCTGTTGTATAAGCAGACAGCGCCACATGTCCGGCGGTTACAAAAAAGCTGGGATTAAAAAAGGCGGCCCATGGGTCAATATCTACTATTTTTCCATTGACGATATTAAAACCGGCTGGTGTTCCTTCAAAGGCATGGACATTTGTAATCAATACAGCAGAACCCATCGCACCAATCACAACGAGGACGAGGCTCGTAATTCTCATCCATGGAGCGATCCTTTCGGCAGCATAAACATAAATCGACATAAATAAAGCCTCGATAAAAAAGGCATAGATTTCAATTTGGAAGGGGAGCGGCATGACTCTGCCAATGACCTCCATAAAACCAGGCCAAAGTAATGATAGCTGCACCCCTGCAATTGTGCCAGTGGGGATTCCTACTCCCAAGAGGACAGCAAATGCCTTTGTCCATCTTTTGGCCATCACTACATATTCAATATCCTTGGTTCTTTGATAGAGAAGCTCGGCTGTTAATATCATCAATGGCAGTCCCACTCCAATTGTCGCAAAAATGATATGAAACCCCATCGTCGTACCAAATAAACTCCTGGCAATAACTAAGTCAGTCATCCTAAAATCTTCCTTTCTCTTCAGACACATATGAAGTTATTGTTTGCAAGAAGAGGAATCCTATGTAATTATTTCCAAAGTAATTTAAAAAATAAAAAGACCTCCCGAGGTTAAGGAGGTCAAAGATTAATTATTTAAAGCTTTTTCTAAAGTTTTTAAATTAGCATTCATTAGAGTAAAGTAGGTTTCTTTATTTTTAAGATTTTCCTTTGAAAGTATGGCCAAATTGTGGATAGATAGAGCTTTTGCCCTCATCTCCTGCTGAACAACTTTGCCTAGTTTTGATTGGACGTTTTCTTCAAAAAGGATATAATGAATGTCATTACTCTCTGCGGTAGAAATAATATTTTCAAGTTGTTTCTGAGTTGGTTCATTGGTTGTTGAAAGGCCAGAGATACTAATTTGTTTTAGGCCATAACGGTTTTCCCAATAACCAAAAGCGGCATGTGTGACCATTATCTTTTTGTGTTTTGCGGTTGATATCGTTTGTTCGAAACTTTTATTCAGATCATCTAACTCTTTTGCAAGTGTCTCGTAATTTTTATTAAAAAAGTCTTTATTTTCGGGCATTTTACTTACTAAATGGTCACGAATTACTGCGGCCATTTCCTTACAATATACGGGATCGAGCCAAACATGGGGATTGATATCACTGTGCTCATGCTCTTCGTGTTCATCCTCTTCATTGGAGCCCGCAGCTGTTGGCAGCTTTAATTTAGAAGCTGTTGCGACAAGTTCAACATTTTCATCTTTTAATGTTCCTTCTGCCTTTTCTACAAACCCTTCTAAGCCGAGGCCAATATAGAAAAATAAGTCTGAATCCGCTAAATTCATCATATCTTTTTGGGATGGCTCAAAGGTATGTTCATCTGCCCCTGGAGGATAAATGGTATTTACATCCACATACTTACCGCCAATTTGTTCGGTAAAATATTGTAGTGGAAAAACAGTGGTATAGACAGTTAATTGATTCTTTTTTTCTTTGGTTTCATTGTTACCTTCATTGGTACAGCCCGATAAAACCAAGCTCAATGGCAGGAATAGAGAGAGGATAAGAATAATCTTTTTCATACGTACTCCTTCAAATGTAAATTAAATCGGATTAATTACGATTTATTATTTAAAAATTTTTGAAATTCTGAAAAGATAATTGATCATAATACGGAACGATTCCGATTTCCATTTGTATAATACAAAAAAAATAGCTTATTTGCAAGTATAATATTTGTTTCCTGATAGGCATATTATGTATGCTTAGTAGGAAAGGATGGGATTAGAAATGACAACAATTTTAAACGAGATCTTAGATTACAATGAGAAATTTGTAGAAAATCATGAATACGAGAAGTATGAGACAACCAAATTCCCTAATAAAAAGATGGTGATCCTTACTTGTATGGATACACGTCTTTTGGAACTGCTTCCTAAAGCCTTGAATTTGGGGAATGGGGATGCAAAAATTATTAAGGATGCAGGAGCACTATTGTCACATCCTTTTGGAAGTGTAATGCGCAGTATTTTAGTTGCTTTATACCAATTAAAAGCGCAGGAAGTCTTGGTTATTGCCCACCACGATTGCGGTATGCTCGGAATGAAGCCGGAGCCTGTGATTGAAAGTATGAAAGCAAGAGGGATATCGGAAGAAACACTCAAAACCCTTACATATTCCGGAATTGACATTGAACAGTGGCTCCATGGCTTTGATAGTGTGACCGAAAGTGTCCAGCATAGTGTGGATATGATCAAAAATCACCCATTAATGCCAAAAGATGTCCCTGTTCACGGTTTAGTGATTGATCCTAAGACAGGAAAGCTCGATTTAATTGTAGACGGTTCTAAAAACTAATCCTGCTTTTTTTCGGGAACAGGATCAACTCCTCCTGGGTGAAACGGATGGCATTTTGCTATCCGCTTCAAAGTCAGCCAGCCGCCTTTAATTGCACCAAATCGTTGAATCGCTTCTAGTCCATATTGAGAACATGTGGGATAGAAGCGGCACGTAGGCGGTTTGATTGGTGAAATGACTACTTGATAAAAACGAATGAACAGAAGAATAATTTTTTTCAATATAAAAATCTCCTTTTTGATCAGGAATCTTATTTACAACATACCATAAATATAAATTATGGTCTAAATTGTTAAATGTAATAAAGGTGATGTATTTAGTCGGATTTTATTGTATGATGATAGAAGATTACAAAAAGGAGTGAATTACATGCCTTCAGTAGAAAGTTTTGATTTGGATCATAATGCTGTTAAAGCCCCATACGTAAGACATTGCGGTGTTCATAAAGTGGGGAGTGACGGTGTTGTTAATAAATATGATATCCGTTTTTGCCAGCCAAATAAGCAGGCAATGAAACCAGATGCGATTCATACATTAGAGCATTTACTTGCTTTTAATATCCGCAAGCATTCTGAGAAGTATAGTCATTTTGACATCATTGATATTTCGCCAATGGGCTGCCAGACTGGCTATTACTTAGTGGTAAGCGGAGAACCAACGGTTGAGGAAATCATCGATCTTTTAGAAGATACGATGAAAGATGCCGTTGAAATCATCGAGGTTCCTGCTGCGAATGAAAGACAATGCGGCCAAGCAAAATTGCATGATTTAGAAGGTGCTAAACGGTTAATGCGCTTTTGGCTTGAACACAGTAAAGATGAATTAAAGCAAGTATTTGCTTAAAAAGAGAAAATTCCTATTCAAACTTAGAATAGGAATTTTTTATACTTTATGATTGTCTTCTTGTGGTTTGCTTTCTTCCTGATCCATATATGGATTATCTTCCAGCGAATCAACGGTATGCTTATAAGAATAGGCTCTAGAAGTAGTGCCCACGGCAAGCAGTAAAATGACGATAACAATAATAATACCTACGACCATAACTGTATACATATTCATTCCCCCTTTTTTACATTGTACCACGAAAAATAGGTATTTTTGAAAAAATACAATTAAAAAGGAAGCGCTTCCGCTTCCAGTTGTCAGGTGTTATGTAAAATTCAATGTATATTCCTAGGATAATAAGTATGTGTACGATGCTGGCCGTACTCTTCTTGAGCAAACTTTCCCTTTAAGCTCTCAATCAGATAAAGGCCCATTAAATCATATAGTTCTTGTTTATCCATTTCTTGAATTAAGGCAAGTAAATCCTCATGTGACATCTCTTCTAAAAAGGCAAACGTCAGCATATCGATATCCTCTTCATCACCGGTTAATTTGTTCCGGTACATTGCATATAATTCATCGACTAATTTCATTTTTCCACCTCCTGCTAAAATGTTTGCTCTCTGGGACTAAAAGTAAATACACTTTATTTATTGGATACCCATTAACGAAAGAAATCATCCCTTCCTTTCAAAATTCGAATTAACTGAAAAATCTGTTTTCTTAGGTGTATGTTTATTATATAGGATACACAGCTAAAAAATGAGTCGAAATGTGAAAAAAGAATAAAAATTTCTCATTTGTACATTACTAAACAGTAAAAGGGGTTGAAGTCATGGATGTCCAAAAGAAAACCTATTTTATTGATGTAGGGACAGGACAAATATCTACTAGTGCTACAGATTCTACCTGGAGCTATAAAATCGAAGCAACTGATGAAGAAATTACCCAATTAAGAGAGCTGTTTGATCAGAACTATTCCACTGAGTGGAAAAACTTCTTTAGAGCCCATGTCCCTTTTGTACAATACCATTATGACAGAGAAAATGACCAGTACGATAGTACCATTCAACAAGTTTACAGTATGCTGCATCAACTTGGGGACCAAGATGCTAAAAATCATATTGAGAGTATGAATATTTTACCTAAAAATCAATGAATGCTGCCCGGAGAATCCAACAGTTTAAGGATTCTTCTTTTTTATATATAATTATAACATTAAAAAAATTTTGGGGCGGATAAAGATGATACAGTTTCTTGATTTTAATGGTAATAAAATAGAACTTGCCTTTAGTCATAACGCCTTTACTATGAAGGCTAAGCATGTTTTGGTTGTTTGTCAACTAAGGGATGGCTGGTTTTTAACAAACCATAAAATTCGGGGTCTGGAATTTCCAGGAGGAAAGGTTGAACCGGGAGAAACGCTTGAGGAAGCAGCTAGAAGGGAAACCTTCGAGGAGACAGGTGCGATTCTTGATCATCTTGAATTCATAGCAGAATATAAAGTAAATGACACTGAAGATGGAGGATTTGTAAAAGCTGTATTCTGGGGGGAAGTGGCCAGGATAGAGAAGACCGGAATTTATTTTGAAACCAACGGACCTGTTGTCGTAGAGGGGGATCTTTTACAGCTCCGCTTTTCCGAACAGTATAGCTTTATTATGAAAGATCGGGTTATCGAAGAATGTTTAAACTATATTAGTCGCCTTTAAAGAGCGAATGAAAATAGCAGAAGCATGATGTCCTCTGCTATTCTTTAATCAGTTTTTTCTCTATTAAATCAACGATCTGATACATAATCGTCGCAAATGCAGCAATAACCAGCAGGGATAAAAAGACCAGTGTAAAATTAAATACCTGAAATCCATAAATAATTAAGTAACCAAGCCCTTTCGTTGAAACAAGGAATTCTCCAACGATTACCCCGACCCATGAAAGTCCCACATTAACCTTTAGAGTTGAGATAATGGCGGGGAAGCTGGCCGGAATGATTGCCTCCTTAAAACATTGAACGCGTGTCGCTCCAAACGTTCGAAGGACCTTTAAGTAATTCGGGTCGACTTCTTTAAAGGAAGTGTACACAACCATGGCAGTAATAATAACAGAAATAATGACCCCATTGGCGATAATAGAGGTATACCCAGGACTAAGGGCAACAATAATTACCGGTCCTAAAGCCACTTTTGGCATCGCATTAAAAATCACAAGATAGGGGTCAAGTACTTTCGATAGGAAGGGGGACCACCATAGAACGGCGGCGATAATAACGCCCAAGATCGTACTAACGATAAATCCAATGACTGTTTCCATCAAAGTGGCCCCTATATTTGTTAGTAGTGAGCCATCTTGAATTTTTTCTATCCCTAAAGCCCAAATTTTTGCAGGAGAACTGAAAATAAGCGGATCAATCCACTGCATCCGACTGAATAATTCCCAACCCGAAAAAATGAACAGGAAGATAATCAGCTGATAAAAACGGACCCATCTTTTTTCAATTTTTAATGACCTTAAGAATTTTTTATGGAGGAGTTCATGTGTTTTCATGTCTTGATTCAAGAGATTCCAACTCCTTCCATATCACTTGAAACATTCCCTGAAAGGCCTCATGATTTCTTGCTTCAAAAGGAGACAGCTTTTTTAGCACTTCGGGTATTTCAAATATTTGATGGATTTTACCAGGCTTTGCAGATAGAAGGAAGACGCGGTCGCTCATCGCAATCGCCTCGCCAATATCATGTGTCACAAGGATCGCTGTTTTACCAAACTCATCCAACGTGCGTGAGACTAAATCCTCAAGCTTTAGTTTGGTTTGATAATCCAGCGCAGAGAAGGGCTCATCAAGCATTAAAAGCTTTGGCTCCGTTGCCAGCGTTCTAACAAGGGCGGCCCGCTGCCTCATTCCGCCTGATAATTGCTTTGGCAGGTGGTTTTCGACACCCTTTAAGCCAATCTGGTTTAATAAGTTTAGTGCAGCAGACTTTGATTTATCGTTAAGCCTTTTAGATAATTTAAGGCCCAATAAAATGTTCTCTTCAATGGTTTTCCAAGGGAATAAATAATCCTGTTGGAGCATGTACCCTATTTCATTTTTAGAGGTGGAAACAGGTTTGTTTTCTAAGAGGACCGACCCATGTGTGGGTTTAAGAAGGCTGGAAATGATCGAGAGAAGGGTGGTCTTACCACAGCCACTAGGGCCGAGAAGGGAGACAAATTCTCCCTCCTCAACAGTTAGTGATATACCGGAGAGGGCCGTGGTGGCAGAGGCTTTGGTAAAATAAGTATGATGAATATGCTGAACTTGTAAAAAGCTCATAAAACGGCCTCCCTTTCCTTATTATTCTTTACTCACACTTTCTGCAATGTCCGTGTTTACAAGAGTCTTATGATCCACTTCTTTTGGAAGCTCACCCGATTCTCTCATGATGTTCTGGAGATTGTTCCACTCTTCCTCATCCAATATGGGGTCCGTGGCAAATGATCCTTGGGCTTTATATCGCTCGACAACAGTTATCAAAATATCTAAATCAGTATCTGGAAAATAAGAAATGACTGCTTTAGCTACTTCCTCGGAACTATGGGTGTTTACCCATTGCTGTGCTTTATAAATGGCCCGAGTAAACTTTTCAACTGTGTCTTTATTTTCCTTTATATAGCTTTGTTTGCTCATAAAAGTGGTATATGGTACATGACCGGATTCCTTCCCAAACGAAGCAACAATGTAGCCTTTTCCTTGTTTTTCAAAGATACTCGCAGTTGGTTCAAATAACTGGACAAACTCGCCTGTTCCAGAAGCAAAGGCATTTGCGACATTTGCAAAATCCACATTTTGAATTAACGTCAGGTCCTTATGGGGATCAATTCCATGTTTCTTTAAGACATATTCACCAACCATCTGCGGCATGCCGCCTTTACGCTGGCCTAGGAATACTTTTCCTTTTAATAAATCCCAAGAAAAATTGTCTATTTTTTTTCTAGCTACGAGGAAGGTTCCATCTGTCTGGGTGAGCTGGGCAAAATTGATGACGGGGTCATTTGATCCTTGAGCATAGACATAAATGGATGTTTCTGACCCAACAAGTGCTATATCTGCGCCGCCTGAGATTAAGGTCGTCATAGTTTTATCGCCGCCAGGAGTGGTGGTGAGGGTAACATCCAACCCTTCATCCTTAAAGAAACCTCTGGCAAGTGCTACATATTGCGGCGCATAAAAAATGGACCGAGTGACTTCGGCAATCCGAACCTTTTCTAATTTCTTTTGATTCGGCTGTGTATCATTATTGCAAGCAGCCAATGAAATCATAAGAACACTTATGAGAATGAAGGAGAAACTTAATTTCAACCATTTTTTCACTTTAGGGCCCCCTTTAATACCTTTAATAAATCTGGGCTAATTGCCTAAGATATCGTATGTAGGGATGAAAAATGTGTGAATGCCCAGTTATATTTATTTTTTGGCTGTGTTAAAGGTAATTGTTGATTCTTAGTATCTGATTGGAGCGAAGCCGCCTGGAGCGGAAATCAACATCCATATGATTAACACAGCCCATTTTTAAAAAAATTACCACAAGGATGGACAGCTAATGGATATCAATAATGGCAGGATCTTAGACAGCATCCGTTTCCCTTCTCCCAATCCAAACGTAGAATTAAGGATAATTACCTACCTATCAAACGGGCTAAAAGTAAAAGGGATGCTGGCAGAGCCTATTCAGGAAGGGAATTTGGACGGCTTCCTTTATTTAAGAGGCGGTATTAAAAATGTCGGAAAGGTAAGACCAGCGAGGATTGCCCAGTTTGCCTCAGAAGGATTTATCGTGTTTGCCCCATTCTACCGGGGAAATCAAGGGGGAGAGGGAAATGAAGATTTTGCAGGGGAAGATAGGGAAGATGCCTATGCTGCCTATGAGGTATTAAAATCACATCCTAGAGTTCGTCATATTCATATTTTTGGTTTTTCCCGGGGCGGGGTCATGGCTTTATGGACAGGCATTCATTATCCCGAAGCAGCCTCAATCGTGACATGGGGAGGGGTAAGTGATATGACTCTCACCTATAAAGAACGAAAGGATTTGCGAAAAATGATGAAAAGGGTGATTGGCGGCACACCGGAGAAATTTCCGGACCGATATAAAGAAAGGACGGCTCTCTATGAGCTGGAAAGAATGGATGCTCCTGTCTTGATTATTCATGGGGTGAACGATCAAAACGTCACAGTCGAACATGCACACCGTCTGGAAAGAAGGTTAAGGTCACTGGGAAAACCAGTAGAATGCTGGTATTTTGAGGAGTTTACGCATTATTTTCCACCTGAGGTGAATAGAAAAGTCGTCCAGGATTTATCAAAGTGGATGAAAAATCAAACCAAATGATGATAAAATATAGGTATTATAAGTGGAGGAGCGGATAGTTATGGGAATGCCTCTAGAAATGAATACATTGATTGTGACCAAAGGCAGGGAGCAAAGGGTAGAAGAAAATCTTTTTACTTTAGAAAAAGACGGATACAGGCTATATCCTATTGAAATTCCGATTGAGGTAAGAAAAACACTTGAGTGTGATTCAAGCGGAACAGCATTGGTTAAGAAAGTAGAATGGCAAAAAAATAAAACTAAGCTAACTTATCAATTGGTTTCATTAAATACAACAAACTAACCATCATAAATACTAAGCCCCTGCCAGAGTTGGCAGGGGCATTTTGATTGAAGAATGAATGTTCCGGCTCTAGGCGCCATCCGCTTTTAGACGATTGGACCGCCTCTTTTCTCGATTTCCTCTGAAATATCTGAAAACTTATTAAAGTTCTCCCGGAATTTTAATGCAAGTTCTTTTGCTTTTTTCTCATACGCCAGCGGGTCGGACCATGTTTTACTAGGCTGCAGGACTTCATCCGGCACCCCTGCCACATGGATTGGTATATTTAGTCCAAAGGTTGGATCCTTCACCGTTTCTATCTGGTTAAGTTCCCCTTCAAGGGCAGCATGCACCATTGCTCTTGTATAAGACAACTTCATTCTGTTCCCGATTCCATATTCTCCACCAGTCCAGCCTGTATTTACTAAAAAGACATTTACGTTATGCTCGAGAATTTTTTCACCCAGCATTTCTGCATAGCGAGTGGCAGGGAGCGGCAAGAATGGTGCACCGAAACAGGTGGAAAAGGTTGCTTCGGGTGCTGTTATGCCTCGCTCTGTTCCGGCAAGCTTTGAGGTATAGCCGCTTAAGAAATGATACATTGCCTGTTCTCTCGTTAATTTTGCAATTGGAGGCAATACGCCAAAAGCATCTGCTGTTAAAAAGACAATCGTATTTGGATGACCGGCGATACTTGGTATAACGATATTATCTATCGCTTCCATAGGATAGGCGGCCCTTGTGTTTTCCGTTAATGTGCCATCATCATAATCAGGAATTCTAGAATCTTTATTGAGAATCACATTTTCAAGTACAGTTCCAAAGCGGATTGCATCAAAGATTTGCGGCTCTTTTTCACGGGAGAGATTAATACATTTAGCATAGCAACCGCCTTCAATATTAAAGACCCCATTAGATGACCAGCCATGCTCATCATCCCCAATCAAGCGGCGGTTTGGATCGGCTGAAAGAGTAGTCTTACCTGTTCCAGACAAACCAAAGAATAAAGCTACATCTCCCTCAAGGCCTACGTTTGCTGAACAATGCATCGAGAAAATATTATTTTCTGGAAGTAAATAATTCATCACAGAAAAAATAGATTTTTTCATTTCCCCGGCATATTCAGTCCCGCCAATTAAAACCATTCTTTGTTCAAAGGAGATGATAATAAAGGTTTCAGAATTTGTACCATCAATCATTGGATCTGCTTTAAAATTAGGGGCTGAAATCACTGTGAACCCAGTTTCGTGGGCTAGTAATTCTTCCTCCGTTGGACGGATAAATAATTGTTGGGCGAATAGGTTATGCCAGGCATATTCATTGATCACTTGAATCGGGAGGCGGGACTTTTTATCCGCTCCAGCAAAACCCTTAAAAACATAGATTTCCTCTTTTTCTCTTAAATAATCAAGTACCTTATGAAATAAATTTTTAAAAATTTCTTCAGAAATGGGCTGGTTTGTAGTGCCCCAGTCAATTTTGTTTTTAGTAGACTCCTCCATCACAATAAATTTATCTTGCGGCGAACGCCCGGTATATTTTCCAGTAGAAACACAAATAGCGCCCGTTGAGGTAAGTGTTCCTTCTTTTCTCTTTAACACCTTTTCGACTAATTGGGGAACGGATAGTTGAACTTGGACATGACTTCCTTGCAACAATGGTTTTATTTCATTTGGAATATGAACAGAATTCATTGTCTGAAACCTTCCTTTATCGAGATAATTAAAAATAGTATAACACATTTGTTTTAATAGTCTATACTAATAATTGAAATTTTGTGAATATTTATCCCTTTCAGGTTAAAAAATGATAAAGGCATAACGGATTAAAAAATGAATAAACATAAAAACAGCAAAAGTTCCATTTTACTCTTTTTAGGGAAAATGATATAAATTCGTTGACAATATTCGGAAGAGTAGGTTATGATTTACCCTTGAACGGATACTCTCTTATCCCGAGCTGGTGGAGGGACAGGCCCTATGAAACCCAGCAACCTGCAAACGAAGAAGGATTCCTTTTTTCGGGCAAAGGTGCTAACCTGAGGCAAGGCTTGGCCTTGAACGATAAGAGTGAAAGGCGCGCAAATTTTTGCTTATAAACCTTTCCTCATATGATGGAAAGGTTTTTTTGTTGTCTTTACGTGCCAGCTGCATAATCGTACATTTATTCCATCGTATAATTTCAAGGGGATTAGGAGAAAATGCTGAATCAGTAACTAGGCAGTACATTTCTTTAATAATAATCCTATGTTTATTTCATACTACTAAGGGAATGAGTTCCGTATCAACCCGAGGTTAAACGCCCAAGGTATACATAACCCACACAGCTAAACCTCACGTTATCCATAATAAGGAGGAATTCAGATGTCAACAAAACGTCGTTTGTTTACTTCTGAGTCAGTTACTGAAGGTCATCCTGACAAGATCTGTGACCAAATTTCTGATTCTATACTAGATGCTATTTTAGCTAAAGATGCTAATGCTCGTGTTGCTGCTGAAACATCAGTAACCACAGGATTAGTTCTTGTAGCAGGAGAAATCACCACATCCACCTATGTCGATATCCCTAAGATTGTTCGTGAAACAATTAAGGAAATCGGTTATAATCGGGCCAAATATGGTTTTGATTCTGAAACCTGTGCCGTATTAACTTCCATTGATGAGCAATCTCCTGATATTGCAATGGGTGTTGACCAGGCCCTTGAGGCTCGTGAAGGCCAAATGTCAGATGAGCAAATTGAAGCCATTGGTGCAGGCGACCAAGGTTTAATGTTTGGTTTTGCTTGTAATGAAACCAAAGAGCTTATGCCGCTTCCGATTTCATTAGCGCATAAACTTGCACGACGTTTAACTGAAGTACGTAAAGAGGATATCCTTCCTTACCTGCGTCCGGATGGAAAGACACAAGTAACGGTTGAATACGATGAGAACGATAAGCCTGTACGTATTGATACAATTGTTATTTCTACACAGCATCATCCTGAAATTTCACTCGAGCAAATCCAGCGTAACGTTAAAGAATATGTCATTAATCCTGTAGTTCCAAAAGAATTAATTGATGAAAACACAAAGTATTTTATTAACCCGACAGGCCGTTTCGTTATCGGAGGTCCACAGGGGGATGCAGGTCTTACAGGCCGTAAAATCATTGTAGATACATACGGCGGGTATGCTCGTCATGGAGGCGGGGCATTCTCCGGTAAGGATCCTACAAAGGTTGACCGCTCCGCTGCCTATGCTGCACGTTATGTAGCAAAAAATATCGTTGCTGCCGGCCTTGCTGAAAAAGTGGAAGTGCAGCTTGCCTATGCAATAGGTGTTGCGAGACCTGTTTCCATCTCAATCGATACGTTTGGTACAGGCAAGTTAAATGAAGATGCATTAGTAGGCCTAGTAGAACAAAACTTTGATCTGCGCCCTGCTGGTATCATTAACATGCTTGACTTGCGCCGGCCAATCTACAAAAAAACCGCTGCATACGGCCATTTTGGACGTACAGATGTCGAGCTGCCTTGGGAGCTTACCGACAAAGCGGAAGCACTGCGCCAGCAGGCTAATCTATAAGAAAAAAGGGAGTTGCATTCTGACTGTAACTCCCTTTTTCTATTTTCGTCTGTTTAGATAGGTACAAAGAAGTGAAAAATGAAGGATATCTTGGCGATACAGATCAAACGTGATAAACTTTGGTGATTGCTTAGTTTGTCAGCAGTTACACGCGCTTTGACGAACAAGATAGAAGAGTCCTGTGAGTGTTTGAAATTTTCCTTATGTTCACAGTGCCATTTTTTTTATAATAGTGGTAGTATAAGAGAGATGTTTTTTAGAAGACGTTTAATATGAATTGGAGTAGGTGAGGTACATAATGTGTGGTTTTATCGGTTGTGTACACGACAAAACACAAAACTATAGTGATGAACAAAAACAACTATTTAAAAATATGAACGATTTAATTACCCATCGCGGGCCGGATGATGATGGTTTTTATTACGATGACCATATTCAATTTGGCTTCCGTCGTTTGAGTATTATCGATATCGAGAGCGGTCACCAGCCGCTTACGTATGAGAATGAGCGTTACTGGATTATCTTTAATGGTGAAATTTATAACTATGTGGAACTTCGTGAAGAGTTGTTGAAGGAAGGACTGTCATTTGCAACAAGCTCGGATACAGAAGTTATCATTGCTCTATATAGCCATTTAAAAGAAAAAGCGGTAGAAAAGCTGCGCGGAATGTTTGGTTTCGTCATCTGGGATAAGCAGGAACAAACCCTTTATGGAGCTCGTGATCCGTTTGGGATCAAACCATTCTTTTATTTAGAGGATGGAGGGAGAACCTTTTTTGCGTCAGAGAAGAAAAGCATACTGTTGGCTTTAGAAAATGATGTTCTTAACTATGATGCCCTGCAGCATTATTTGACTTATCAATTCGTTCCTGAACCGGATACTCTTTCAGAGGGAATAAAGAAGTTAGAGCCAGGCCACTATTTTACAAAGAAAATTGGATCTCCAATGGTCATGAAAAAATATTGGAAGGCCCATTTTAAGCCTGTTCAGAAAACAGAAGCTGATTTTACAAAAGAAATCCGCGATGTATTATTTGACTCTGTTGAAAAGCATATGCGCAGTGACGTTCCTGTAGGGTCTTTCTTGTCCGGGGGAATTGATTCCTCTATTATTGCTTCGATTGCAAAAGAATTTCATCCTGCGATTAAGACATTCTCTGTTGGTTTTGAACACAATGGATTCAGTGAAATCGATGTGGCGAAAGAAACTGCTGAAAAGCTTGGTGTTGAAAACATCAGTTACATCATTTCACCTGAAGAATATATGAATGAAATTCCTAAAATCATGTGGCATATGGATGATCCACTCGCTGACCCAGCCTGTGTTCCGCTTTATTTTGTTGCAAGAGAAGCACGTAAACATGTTACCGTAGTTCTTTCAGGTGAAGGAGCCGATGAATTATTCGGCGGTTATAATATCTACCGCGAGCCTCAATCGTTAGAGGTTTTTAATAAAATACCGAGGGTTGGTAAAGTGTTATTAAGAGGTATTGCCGGAATGATGCCTGAAGGAATGAAAGGGAAAAGCTTTATTGAACGCGGCGTAACTCCAATGGAAGAACGTTATATCGGCAATGCCAAGATGTTCACTGAAGCAGAAAAGCGCGATTTATTAAATGTCTACCGTGAAGGTCTAAATTATTTGGATGTTACCAACCCGCTTTACCAGGAATCAAGAGGTTATGACCCGGTTGACCGGATGCAGTATATTGATATCCACACCTGGATGCGCGGAGATATTCTACTGAAAGCGGATAGGGTAACAATGGCTCATTCACTAGAACTTAGGGTGCCATTCCTGGATAAAGAAGTGTTTGAGGTTGCTTCAAAAATTCCAACCAGCTTAAAAACAGCTAATGGTACAACGAAATATATTTTACGTAAAGCAGCGGAAGGCGTAGTGCCAGAGCATGTGCTTAACCGCAAAAAGTTAGGATTCCCTGTACCGATTCGTCATTGGTTGAAGAATGAAATGAATGAATGGGCGAAAAAGATTATCCGTGAAAGCAACACGGAGCATCTAATCAACAAATCTTATGTCTTGGGCTTACTTGAAGATCACTGTCAAGGCAAGGCTGATAACAGCCGGAAGATCTGGACTGTTCTTATGTTTATGGTATGGCATCAAGTCTATGTGGAAAATGTCTACACTTTTCAGCGTGATTATGCAATGCAAAAAGAATTACAATCATTGAAGCATTAATAGCAAAAAGCACCCATCAATTTTGGGTGCTTTTGTTAATTTTATGATTGTAATGACTTATAATACTGCCCTTTCTCGGCATATTCTGTATAAATACGTTTCATTTCTTTTTTGTCTTCGTCTGTTAATTCTCTAATAACTTTTGCTGGTCTGCCAAATGCTAAGGTATTAGGAGGGATTTTTTTTCCTTGAGGCACAAGGCTTCCGGCTCCAATAAAGGCACCCTCACCAATCTCTGCTTGATCGAGAATAATCGATCCCATGCCTACCAAAGCCCCTTTCCTAACAATACAGCTATGAAGTATGACTTGGTGTCCGATCGTCACGTCATCTTCTAAAATTAGCGGGTTATTAGGACTTTGGTGTAAGATAGAGTTATCCTGTATATTAACCTTATTACCTATTTTTGTTGGGGCTACATCGCCTCGAATAACTGTGTTAAACCAGACACTCGACTGCTCGCCAATTTCAACATCACCTGTAATGGTAACATAATCGGCAATAAAAGCAGTCTCAGCAATTAACGGATATTTATCTTTATAAGGGTAGATCATTCAGATTCGCTCCTTTGTATATGATAAGTCTATTTTAACGAATAATCTAAGAGATTTTCAAAAAATAAATTTTGTTATGAAAATTACTTATAATTAAACAAGCAATTTTTCTCAAGGGGGACGACTTATGTGGAAATGGGAAGCAGAAGGGGAGGCAAAAGCAGTAATTGTCATGGTGCATGGTGCAATGGAACATCATGGCCGGTACGGATGGCTGATTGAAATGTGGCGTTTAGCTGGTTTCCATGTTATCATGGGCGACCTTCCAGGGCAGGGGATGACGACAAGGTCCCGCCGCGGCCATATCGATTCCTTTGATGAGTACATTATCGAGGTAAAGGACTGGGTGCAGACAGCCTATCAGTATAACCTTCCAGTGTTTTTATTAGGTCACAGCATGGGCGGCTTGATTTCCATTCGTTTATTACAGGAAGAACAATTGAATGTTGCAGGGGTGATCCTTTCCTCACCATGTTTGGGCCTGGTTTCGGCTCCATCTAAATTTTTAAACGGCTTATCACATGTATTAAATGTGGTGTATCCATCCCTTAGAATGAATTCTGGTTTGACCGTGCAAATGGCCACGAAAAACGAAGATGTCCGTGAAGCGGATGCTAATGATACACTTTACGTGACGAAAATATCCATTCGCTGGTATCGTGAACTTGTGGGAGCTATTAAAGAGGCATTTGAAAATCTAGAAGATACACAGGACCTCCCGATGCTCGTCATGCAGGGCGGGGACGATAAAATTGTTAATAAAGCGACCGTGAAGGAATGGTTTAATCATGTTCCATTATCAGAGAAAAGGTTTAAAGAATGGCCAAAGTGCTATCATGAAATTTTCAATGAACCTGAGCGGGAAGAAGTATTTGAATATGCTAAGGATTTTGTTTATAGTCAATTAAAAGCTATTGGGTATATTGTATAAGAAAGGTAGATGTTTTCCATGATGCCAATCACCCTTATGTCAAGGGTCTACCGCAAAATCCTTCCTGCAGTTCACGAAGAATTGGCTTATTGGAGAAGCCGGGCTGAAAGGATTCCTAATCCAGAATTAAGGAATCAGGCGCTTGCCAGTATCGAACATAAAACCTTCCATTGCGAAGGCGGAGCCATTCTCGCGCTCGCTGCCGGGGAAGATTATAAAAAAGCGGTGAAATTTATTGTTGCCTATCAAACCATCAGTGATTACTTGGATAATCTTTGTGATCGCAGTACGTCACTAGATCCCAATGATTTTGCATTTCTGCATGAATCCATGTCGGATGCACTGTTGTTAGAGGCTGAAGAGAAAAATTACTATCAACTCCGGGAAGACCAGGAGGATGACGGGTATTTACATGACTTATCCCAAACATGCCGTACCGTTTTAAGGGAAGTAGAAAATTATCATCTAATCGAAGATTACCTTCAAGAACTCTGTCGTTATTACTGTGATTTACAAATTCATAAACATGTGGTGAAGGAAGAGAGAGTACCACGTTTAAAAAATTGGTTTAACAGATATCAAGAAAACCTTCCTGAGATGGAGTGGTATGAATTTTCGGCCTGTTCCGGTTCCACCTTAGGCATCTTTTGCTTAGTTTCGTATGCGATGCGTGTGGATTTTCAATTAGAGGATGCAAGAAACATTAGGGAGGGTTACTTTCCTTATATTCAAGGCTTACATATCCTTTTAGATTATTTTATTGATCAAGAGGAAGATATTATCGGCGGTGACTTGAATTTTTGCACCTATTATAAAAGTGAGGAAAAGCTTTTTAAACGGTTAAAGCATTTTGTCACTGAAGCTGACCGGCATACTGAATTTTTGCCGCACAAAAGATTCCATCAGCTTATTAATCGCGGTTTATTAGGTATTTATTTATCAGATGCAAAGGTTCGTAAACAGAAAAATGTGCGAAAATTAGCTAGAGGAATTATTAAATCAGGTGGATGGATTAGTTATTTCTTTTATTTTAATGGACTAGCTTATCGTTCCTTGCAAAAATCGGTTCCAGCATTTATCACACGATCGATAACAAAGTAAAAAACCAGGCTCGGCCTGGTTTTATCTTTTTTCAATGGCAAGGATGAATGGCGGGTTATTTTGCTGGTTAATAAATTGGTATCTAAGAACATGGGCTTTTTTTTGATCGAGTTTTTGACAGTATTCTAGCAAGTCATCTCGTTCGACTGCTCCTTGTTCATGACCGTGATAAATAACAAGGACGATTATTCCTTTGGGAGCCATGATCGCCAATAACTGTTCTATAGCAGCAATGGTTGACTCAGAATGAGTGACAATGCTTTTGTCACCGCCGGGTAAATAGCCAAGATTAAAAATAGCCCCAGTAATTTTCCCATTTTCCACATCAGGTATCTTGACAGAAACATGTTCGTGGCCGGCATGGAAAATCGTTACTCGGTCTAGCAGGTGATTCTCGATTAATCGTTTCTTAGTTGCCTCAATGGCTTCTTGCTGTACATCGAACCCATAAACCTTTCCTGTTTCCCCAACTAAATCTGCTAAAAATAAAGTGTCATGTCCATTCCCTAACGTGGCATCAACTACAATATCTCCGGGGCTAATGGCATTTTTAAGTAAGGTTTTTGCAAAGGGGAGAATTCGTTCCATTTTCATGATAAATTCCCCGCATTTTGCTCATAAAATTTCCCTTGCCAACTGTTTCTTCGCTTCAATTCGGCATCAATCGAATTTAGCACTTCCCATTTATTCACGCTCCACATTGGGCCCACCATTAAATTGATTGGTCCGTCCCCTGTAATGCGATGGATAATCATTTCTGGCGGTAAAATTTCTAATTGGTCGCATACTAAATTTATATAGTTCTCTTGTGAAAGAAATTCAAGCATTCCTTTTTCATATTGTTTTACCATTGGGGTGCCTTTTAATAAGTGCAATAAATGGATTTTAATCCCTTGAACATCTAATTTGGCTACCTCACGCGCTGTTTCCATCATCATGTCATAAGATTCAAGCGGCAGGCCATTGATGATGTGGGAACAGATACGGATCCCGTGTTTACGTAACTTGTTAACACCATCGACATAGCATTGAAAATCATGAGCACGGTTAATGAGTAAGGCAGTCCGTTCATGAACGGTTTGCAGCCCAAGTTCAACCCATAGATATGTTCGTTTGTTTAACTCCGCTAAATATTCGACTACGTCATCAGGCAGGCAATCGGGACGGGTAGCAATAGATAAACCAACAACCCCTTCTTGTTTTAGGACGGTTTCGAATTTTTCTCTAAGAACTTCCACAGGGGCATGTGTATTCGTGAATGCCTGAAAATAGGCCATATATTTGCCGTCTTTCCATTTCGTATGCATTTTTTGTTTAATATCATTAAATTGTGTTTCCAATGACTCTGCTCGGTTACCAGCAAAGTCCCCTGACCCCGCCGCACTGCAAAATGTACAGCCGCCATGAGCCACTGTACCGTCTCGGTTTGGGCAGTCGAAGCCGCCATCTAAGGCCACTTTAAATACTTTATGGCCGAAATGGTTTTTAAGGTGATAATTCCATGTATGGTACCGTTTATCGTCTGTCGCATATGGAAAAGGTTTTGTCTGAAGCATTCAGAAAACCTCCTTTGTTAATGTTGAAGAAGTCATAACCACAATTTTAACATGAAGTCATTTGATATCCAATTACAATTGTCACTAGCCATGCTGGTAATAATTATCGACCTCTTCTTGTGTTTAGGAAAAGGATTGGAGAACAAAATAAGATATGAAGCGTGTGCTTCAAACAATGAGGGGGGTTCTTAGATGGCTACTCGCGACTCAATGGATAATTTAATGCAGCAAGTTGAGGACACAATCCGCTTTGCAGAGGAGCAATACAAGGAAAGCAACCTTCAAGAGCAGTATAATGACGACGGTTATACAAATGCACTGCAGCAGCTTGAGGAAACCTATAATGATATTTCTAAAATGGCCCATAGTGCAAACTCGCAGCAGCGGGAACAGCTCCATCGAATGAGACTCCAAATTCAGCAGCTTCAGAATTCCATGATAATAGAGACTCATTAAGAGGAGGGAAAGATTTTGAAAAAACGTTCGAAGCAAAATAATCCGGAACAAAAAACCCGCAATGGGGTTAATAATCAGGATCTTGAACTCGGCCAGGACCGCGACTTAATAAAAGAAGCGAAAATGAAATATGAGAAACAAGGACAACCAGTGAAATCCAAAATGCATCAAGAAAAAGAACAATCATCTTAATACCATTTGCAAAGACCTCTCACATTGTTGAGAGGTCTTTTTATTTAACAGACTGGATTCCCTTTAGGGGAGAGCAGGTCTCTCATCTGTCGAAGCGGGGAAATCATTTCGTCTTCAGGGGATGAGTAGGTCTCTCAACTGTCGAAGCGGAGGCTTTCGTTCGCCTTCAGGGGATGAGCAGGTCTCTCATCTGTCGAAGCGAAGAAATCCAGTTGCGTTCGGGGATGAGGAGGGTAATACCAACCAATCGCAACTGAACGGAGGAATGCATCCCTCCTATCCCCAATTTAGCAGAATTTTTCAACTTAAATACATACTAACAAAAAAGATTGCAGATAACCCAATAAAGGAATACAATGATACCTTGAAAATCGAAAAGTTTTGGTAAAGGAGCGTTTTTCATGCCACGTGCCTTATGGCTATTAATCATTGGGATGGCAGTGAATGTAATAGGCTCTTCTTTTTTATGGCCTTTAAATACAATCTATATTCACGATTCCTTAGGTAAGTCCTTATCTATCGCAGGTATTGTACTCATGCTTAATTCAGGAGCAAATGTTATTGGAAACCTTTATGGCGGTCATTTGTTTGATAAAATAGGCGGCTATAAATCTATACTTCTTGGAATCGTAATCTCCTTATTTGCCCTTATAGGATTATCTATTTGGCATAGTTGGCCGGAATATGTGGTTTTCTTAACGATCACAGGATTCGGAACAGGAATCATTTTTCCATCCATGTATGCTATGGCTGGTTCCGTATGGCAAGAAGGGGGCCGTAAATCCTTTAATGCATTATATGTTGCGCAAAATGTCGGGGTTGCCATCGGGGCCTCGCTTGGCGGAATGGTTGCCGATTATTCCTTTCAACTTATTTTCTTGGCAAATACCCTCATGTATGTGATCTTCTTATTAATTGCTGTTTTCGGATATAAAGGAATTACTGTCCAAACAGCTAAACATGAACACAAGGAAATCGAGATGAAAATGGTTAGTAGAATGAATCTCCAGGCATTATTAATTCTATGCCTAGGTTATCTGCTTTGCTGGGTTGCCTACAGCCAATGGACGACAACAATTGCCTCCTATACGCAGGAAATCCATATTACACTAACACAATATAGTTTACTATGGACAGTCAATGGTGCCCTCATTGTCTTAGGACAGCCGCTTTTGAATGGAATCCTAAAGCAGCTGAATTCATCATTAAAGGTGCAAGTCCTGATTGGGATTGGAATCTTCATTATTTCCTTTATCGCCGCAGGGAAAGCTAGTGTTTTTACAGGCTTTTTAGTTGCCATGATTATCCTGACGGTAGGTGAGATGTTCGTATGGCCAGCGATTCCTACCGTTGCTTTCGCCCTGGCTCCAAAAGGCCGTGAAGGTTTTTATCAAGGGATCGTCAACAGTACGGCTACAGGCGGCAGGATGATTGGTCCAGTCCTTGGCGGCATCCTGGTTGACCACTACAATATGTCTGCCTTATTTACCGTGTTAATCTGTTTATTTATTACGGCAATCGGTACAACATTAGTCTATGACCGCCGTTTGAAATTAAGAGAGAATGTTACAGTTGAAACGATATGAATTACCACCACAGGGTTCACTCCCCTGTGGTTTTTTTATGAAAAAATATTACTCTAGTATGTTGATTTATCGATTTTCTATTTTTTTGGTATAGTATTCTTATAGTTCGGTTTTTTTCGCAAAGAGAGTAGGGGATGTTATGTTTGCGTTATTGCCTCTTATGCTTGAACGAGTCGGTATTCTCATCATTGTTGCATTTATATTATCAAGGATGAAATCATTCAGGCAGGTATTACATAATGAACGTGGTATAGCAGCTAAGGTAACGATCATGGCTATTTTTGGTGCTTTTGGAGTGATCAGCAATTATACCGGTGTAGAAATTGGCCATGGAATGATTACATCACAGAATTGGCTGACAGATGTTGATACCGCTGGTGCTATTGCAAATACAAGGATTATGGGTGTCGTTATCGGCGGTTTGCTTGGAGGACCCATGATTGGAATAGGAGTAGGCCTGATCGCCGGATTACACCGATTATCGCTCGGGGGATTTACGGCAGTTGCGTGTGCTGTTTCCACCATTTTTGCCGGAGTTGTTACGGGTTTTTTAAGTAAGCGTTTTAAAATTAAGGAAAGCCGATCGACTTCAAAAGCCGTTATCATGGGGATCTTAATGGAATGTCTCCAGATGGGGATCATTCTTTTAATAGCTAATCCTTTTGATGAAGCCCTAAATCTTGTAAAACTTATTGCCTTTCCTATGGTTGCCATAAATGGTTTTGGGACACTTATATTTTTACTTATCATCCAGGATATATTTAAAGAACAGGAACGGACAAGGGCATTAGAGACACATAAAGCATTATATATTGCTAATCAGACACTGCCATTTTTCAGGCAGGGCTTAAATCCAGATTCTTGTACCAAAGCAGCGGAGATTATCCTGAAATGTACCGGGGCAGATGCCATAGCAATTACAAATCAGGAGCAAGTGTTAGCCCATGTTGGTGCCGCCGCGGACCATCATCTTCCGTCTGGAACAATGGCGACTGAATTAACAAAAAAGGTGTTAGAACACGGAAAAATAAGTATCGCAAAAACACCTAAGGAAATTCAATGCTTTAATCCACACTGCCCCTTAGAGGCAGCCATTGTTTTGCCTCTTAAGGTTTATGATAAGACAGCAGGTACACTAAAGCTTTATTTTACGAATTTCAGCAAACTGGACCGGGTCGAGCGTGAGCTTGCAGAAGGCTTAGGGAAATTATTCTCTGTCCAATTGGAAATGGCCGAGCTGGAACAGCAAAGCCGTTTGTTAAAAGATGCGGAAATCAAAGCATTACAAGCTCAAGTACATCCACATTTTTTATTTAATGCCATTAATACAATTTCAAGCCTAATCCGTCATGATGCAGACCAAGCGAGAAAGCTTTTACTACAGTTAAGTGTCTTCTTTCGGAGCAACCTGCAGGGAGCTCGTCAAAGGTTAATTCCGCTTGAGAAAGAACTCGGACATGTAGAAGCCTATCTGTCCATTGAACAAGCAAGATTCCCGGGGCGTTATGAAGTGGAATTTGATATTGATGCCTCACTGGAAGGGGTACTGGTTCCACCGTTTACCCTGCAGCCCCTCGTTGAAAACGCGATTCGTTATGCTTTTTCAAAAGCAAAAGCCGGAACCGTCCAAGTACGTGCGTTCCTAGAGGAAGAGGGAATGGTCTTGGTTACAGAGGATAATGGCAAAGGGATTTCACCAGCAATGCTTGAGGTGCTTGGAAATCAAACAGTTGACTCCACGGACGGGACAGGCACGGCTTTATGGAATATTAAAAAGAGGATAGAACAAATTTATGGGCCTCATGCATCTTTTCAGATTGATAGTATTCTAGATAAAGGGACAAGAGTTGTGATTAAATTGCCGTTAACCGGGCAGAAGTGGGGGGAAGAAAGTGTTAAAAGCATTTATCGTGGATGATGAACCACTTGCAAGAGATGAGCTGTCTTATCTGCTTAAACGAAGTAAGCAGGTGGAAATTGCCGGAGAAGCAGACGGTGTTGAAATAGCCTTGGCAAAATTGCAAACTCTCGATATTGATGTGATTTTTTTAGATATCCAGCTGGCAGATGAAAGCGGCATTGAAATAGCGGCTAAATTAAATCAGTTAGACTATCCGCCTTTAATTGTGTTTGCAACGGCATTTGATGAATATGCACTTAAAGCTTTTGAACTCAATGCGGTTGATTATCTTTTAAAACCAATTGATGAAAAAAGGATTCAGCAAACAATTGATAAGCTTTTTAAACTCGCAGGCAAAAGCGAGCAGAGTATCACACTTTCTTCAAGGAGGCATTCTTTTCAAACCGAACGTTTGGAAAAACTGGCTGTTTCGATGGATGAAAAAATCGTGTTAATCAATCCAAATGACATCCTCTATGCGGGAACGCAGGACGGAAAAACGGTGGTTGCTACGGAAAAACAAAAACTGCTTGTTCATGAACCTTTGGTAACATTTGAACGAAAACTGCAAAACGCGCCTATCATTCGAGTTCATCGTGCGTATTTAGTTAATATCGATGCCATTGTAGAAATTGAACCATGGTTTAATTCTACTTACAATTTAATTATGAAGTCCGGAGAAAAGGTTCCTGTTAGCAGAACCTATACAAAGGAATTGAAACAGCTGCTAGGTTTCTAACAGCTGTATTTTGTATTTCAATAGAAAGTTCCGGCTTTTCACCCCTAAATTACAGCAACTTATCCTGAAAAGCTCATGTTATCGTTTTCATATAATAGACTTAAGATAAGTTACTAGTTTAGGGAGGATGGAGAAATATGAATGCGGTTTCAGTTGTCATTGGCTCAATATGCATATTAATGATTGCCTACCGTTTATACGGTACATTCATGGCGGCAAAGGTGTTAAAGTTAGATGACTCCAAGCCGACGCCGGCACACGAGTTAAATGACGGGAAAGACTATGTGCCAACGAATAAATGGGTCACTTTCGGCCACCACTTTGCAGCGATCGCAGCTGCAGGCCCGCTTGTTGGACCGATCTTGGCTGCACAATTTGGTTATCTGCCTAGTTTGCTTTGGCTGTTAATTGGTGCGGTTATCGGAGGTGCTGTCCATGATGCTGTCGTGCTTTATGCCTCTATGCGCAAGAAGGGGAAATCGTTATCGGAGGTAGCAAAAGAAGAGTTAGGTCCTGTTGCTGGTTTTTGTACGGGGCTTGCCATGCTATTTATCATTACTATTACAATGGCAGGTCTTTCAATGGTCGTACTTCATGCGCTGGAGAACAATCCATGGGGTACGTTTTCTGTAGGAATCACGATTCCGATTGCAATGGGAGTGGGGATTTTTTATAAGAAAACTGGCAATTTAAAATTAACCACTACCGTCGGATTTATTCTTGTCATGGTTGGTGTTTTTGTTGGTCCGATAATTCAAGATACTGTTCTAGGAGATTGGCTGACTTTAGATACAAAAACATTAGCGATTATTCTGCCAATTTATGCGTTCTTTGCCGCCGCATTACCGGTATGGCTATTGCTCGCTCCACGGGATTATTTAAGCAGTTTTATGAAAATTGGCGTATTTATTGCACTTATTATCGGAGTTTTTATTATTAATCCTACCATTCAAATGCCTGCGTTCACTAAGTTTACACAAGGCGGGGGACCTGTTATTGCCGGCCCGGTTTGGCCGTTTATCTCGATTACGATAGCTTGTGGTGCTATATCTGGCTTCCATGCCTTTGTTGGTTCAGGGACAACCCCGAAAATGCTCGATCGCTGGTCTGATATTAAGGTGGTCGGCTTTGGTGCCATGTTAGTAGAGTGTGTCGTCGGAATTATGGCGTTAATTGCAGCAACTGCACTTCAGCCGGCCGATTATTTTGCGATTAACTCTACCCCGGAAGTATATAAAACATTAGGAATGCATGTGGATCAATTACCAAAGCTTGCGCAGGAAATTGGAATTGACTTAGAAGGACGGACAGGCGGTGCTGTAACATTAGCGGTTGGAATGACCTATATTTTTACTGCCATTCCTTGGTTCGCTAAATTGTCATCCTACTTTTTCCAGTTTGTCATTATGTTTGAGGCAGTCTTTATTTTAACAGCGATTGATTCTGGTACACGTGTAGCACGTTATTTAATTCAAGATTTCTTTGGGGAGTTCTATAAACCTTTGAAAAAAACCGACTGGATTCCAGGCTCGATTTTTGCAAGTGCGTTAGCCTGCTTTATTTGGGGATATCTGCTCTACTCTGGAGATATCGGTTCCGTCTGGGCATTGTTCGGTGTTTCCAATCAATTAATGGCATCGATCGGACTAATCATTGGGGCAACGGTAATTCTAAAAATTGCTGACAAACGCTGGTACATGTTCACTTGTTTAGTGCCGCTTGTCTATTTGTTTGCAACGGTTAACTACGCAGGCTATTGGATGGTCAAAAACGTTTACTTAAATCCAGCAGCAGCCGGTTACAATGTATTAAATGGCATTTTATCGATTGTCATGTTAATACTTGGGATTATTATCCTTGTCACAGCCATTAAAAAATGGACCACCCTGTGGAATTCCCCACGTTTCCAATTTGGTTCAAAGGTGGCATAGAATCTGGGCAGTTGACTTCAATGTCAATTGCCTTTTTTAAAGTTTGGCTCCGTTAAACGACATTTTGTTTTTTAACACTGTTGATTGGAGCGGAAGGCGCTCGACTCCTGCGGGAGTACGGGGCTGGGGAGACCCCGCAGACGCTTTCAGCGTCGAGGAGGCTCCCCGGCACGCCCGCGGAAAGCGAGCGCCTGGAGCGGAAATCAACAGCCAAGTTTAAGTTTAAAATCTTCCGCAGTTGTCCATCCTGAATTTAGGCAAATGTTTGCTTGCATAGTACCGGAAAATTTAATACAATAACCGTAATACTTTTATACTGAAAAAACAGTGATCAGGAGTAGTAGTGATTCTTACTCGAAACATAGAGAGTTGACGGCTGGTGAAAGTCAACCGGGTACATCATGAACTCGCCTTTGAGTTGCAGGCATGAACGAACAGTAATGTTTGCCGTATACCGCGTTAAGGTTGAATGAAGTGAGTGCTTAAGCACTAATGTGGGTGGTACCGCGGGAAGATACATATAATCCTCTCGTCCCTTTTTGGGATGAGGGGTTTTTTATTTTTCAATAGGAGGAACATCGAAATGAGCTTTAACCATCAACAAATCGAAAAAAAGTGGCAAAAAAATTGGGAAGAAGAAAAAACGTTCAAAACGAACGAAGAATATGATAAACGGAAATTCTATGCATTGGATATGTTTCCTTATCCATCAGGTGCGGGACTTCATGTGGGACACCCGGAAGGTTATACCGCAACAGATATCCTTTCCCGTTTAAAAAGAATGCAAGGTTATAATGTCCTTCACCCAATGGGCTGGGATGCCTTTGGTCTGCCTGCTGAACAATATGCATTAGATACAGGGAACGACCCTGCTGAATTCACTGAAAAGAATATTAATACGTTCCGCAGACAAATTAAAGCACTTGGTTTTTCCTATGATTGGGACCGTGAAGTTAACACAACTGACCCAGAATATTACAAATGGACGCAGTGGATTTTCTTAAAGCTTTGGGAAAAGGGGCTTGCTTATATTGATGAAGTTGCCGTGAACTGGTGTCCTGCACTTGGAACCGTTTTAGCTAACGAAGAGGTTATTGACGGTAAAAGTGAGCGCGGCGGCCATCCTGTTGAACGCCGTCCGATGAAGCAATGGATGTTAAAAATCACAGCTTACGGTGATCGTTTGCTTGAGGATCTAGAAGAGTTAGATTGGCCGGAAAGCTTGAAAGAAATGCAGCGGAACTGGATTGGGCGCTCTGAAGGGGCCGAAGTAACCTTCCAAATTGAAGGGCATGAAGAAACGTTTACTGTGTTCACAACCCGACCAGATACATTATTCGGTGCAACGTATGCTGTATTGGCTCCTGAGCATTCATTTGTAGATAACATCACAAATGAAGAGCAGCGTGCTGCTGTTGAGGCGTACTTAGATAAGGTCAAATTGAAGAGCGACCTAGAGCGGACAGACTTAGCGAAAGAGAAGACAGGTGTATTTACCGGTGCGTACGCCATCAATCCTGTAAATGGTGAAAAAATGCCAATCTGGATCGCTGACTATGTATTAGTAAGTTATGGAACTGGTGCGATTATGGCCGTCCCTGCTCATGATGAGCGTGACTGGGAATTTGCAAAAGAATTTAACTTACCAATTAAACCAGTAGTGGCTGGCGGAGATGTGGAGCAAGAAGCCTATACGGGTGATGGTGAACACATTAATTCCGAGTTCTTGAATGGTTTAAATAAAGAAGAGGCAATTTCAAAAATGATTGCTTGGTTAGAAGAAAAAGGGATCGGAACCAAAAAGGTGACCTACCGCTTACGTGACTGGTTATTCAGCCGTCAGCGTTATTGGGGCGAGCCGATTCCAATTATTCACTGGGAAGACGGCACGATGACAGCCGTTCCGGAAGAAGAGCTTCCATTGACTCTGCCAAAAACAAAGGATATTAAACCATCTGGAACTGGAGAATCGCCTCTTGCAAATATTGAGGACTGGGTAAATGTCGTTGATCCAGTAACAGGTAAAAAAGGCCGCCGCGAAACGAACACCATGCCGCAATGGGCAGGAAGCTGCTGGTACTATTTACGTTATATTGATCCGGAAAATAATCAAGAACTAGCGTCACAGGAAAAATTAAATCATTGGCTTCCAGTTGATATTTACATTGGCGGTGCCGAACATGCCGTGCTTCACTTGTTATATGCACGTTTCTGGCATAAGTTCTTGTATGACATCGGTGTGGTGCCAACCAAAGAACCATTCCAAAAGCTGTTCAACCAAGGCATGATCTTAGGTGAAGGCAATGAAAAGATGAGTAAATCCAAAGGTAATGTCGTAAATCCTGATGACATTATCGACAGTCATGGTGCTGATACTCTTCGCTTGTACGAAATGTTTATGGGGCCGCTTGATGCATCGATTGCCTGGTCAACCAACGGCTTGGATGGTTCACGCCGATTCTTAGATCGAATTTGGCGTTTGTTGGTGGAGGAAAACGGTGAATTAAGTGCTAAAATCCAGCCAAATGAAGAAGCATCCAACCTTGAAAAAGTGTATCACCAAACAGTGAAAAAAGTGACAGAGGATTATGAAGGATTACGATTTAATACAGCTATTTCACAAATGATGGTGTTCATTAATGAAGCATATAAAGCAACAGTTCTGCCGAAGGACTACATTGAAGGATTTGTAAAATTATTGGCTCCTGTTACTCCGCATATTGCAGAAGAGCTATGGGAAAAGCTAGGGCATAGTGAAACAATCGCTTATGAAGCATGGCCTGCCTATGATGAAGCGAAATTAGTCGATGACGAAGTTGAGATTGTCATCCAAGTTAATGGCAAAGTTAAAACGAAGTTAAAGGTTCCAACTGATGCAACGAAAGAGGCATTGGAAGGAATTGCAATGGATGATGACCGCGTCAAGGAACAAATCGAAGGAAAAACGGTTCGCAAAGTGATTACTGTACCAGGCAAATTGGTCAATATCGTGGCGAATTAATAAGAACTTCAAAATTAAACATCCTCCTTTTAACTTGGAGGATGTTTTTCTGAAAGGGATGAATGGGATGGAAGAAATTAAAGTGATTACACCTGAAGAAGTACAAAAGAAGCTTGAGGCAGGGGAGAAACTTGAGCTTGTGGATGTAAGAGAAGATGAGGAAGTTGTGTTTGGGATGATACCGGGGGCAAAGCATATTCGAATGGGGGATATACCTGCTAATCTAGACAAATTTGATAAAGATAAGGAATATATATTTATTTGCCGCTCGAGCCACCGCAGCGGTAATGTATGCTATTATCTACAAGAACAAGGTTATAAGGTCCGTAATATGATTGGCGGTATGCTTGCTTGGACAGGAGAAACTGAATACACAGAATAACCGATTCCGTTTTGGAATCGGTTTTTTTGTGCAGTCGGTGCATGAGAGCATCCAAATAGGGTATCAGGTGCCGCCTGTTGTGGTATCATATCCATGCTGATGACCTGAGGGTTGTCCACCTCCGTTAAAGTATGGACCCTGTTGCTGATTGCTATTATCAAAGCCCTGTCCACTGTCATCTGTGTTAGTATCGGGTGATTGTTGATTTTGATCAAATTGCGAAGTACTGTCCCCGCCCCAGGAACCACTGAAATCTTGCCCTGAATGTTGATCTTGTTGTGAGTTAAATCCTCCCTGTGAGGGCTGCTGATTTGTATTGTTACTTGATTGTTGTCCGCCATTAATTGCTACTTGATTGGTATTGCCGTTATTAGAAAACCCAAGATAGGAGACCATTCCTGCTACTAGTGCCAAGCTGCCAAAACTGACTCCCCAAGAAATCTTTTGTTTTTTATCCACCTCGAGCTGCTCCTTTCTATTTGACCTCAATGGGCAGTTTACAGAGTAAAACTTAAAATTACCTTAACTTTTATAGGTTTTGTATTTTTAAAATTCTGAAAAAGTGAGAATACTAGTAGAAAAAGAGAGAGGAGAGGCGTTTTGTGATCCAAGTAAAGTTATTTGATAGGGAGCATGAAAAAGATTTAGAACAAGAAATGAATCGATTTTTAAAAGGTATAGATGATCAAAGCCTAGTCGATATCAAGTACAATGTGGCAGCAATGACAGAAGAAGAAGAGGAAGAGCAGATTTACTGCTTTACCGCAATGATTATCTATCGGGCGTGATAGTACCTCACGCCCGATAATTTTTTGCAGATAGTGCTGCATTGGTTCCAGCAAGCCTGCCCGTTACTAAGGCAGATGTAATATTATAGCCGCCTGTATAACCGTGGATATCTAGGATTTCCCCACAAAAATAAAGCCCGTCCATCAATTTTGAAGCCATCGTTTGTGGCTCAATCTCCTTGACGCTGACTCCTCCGCCGGTCACAAATGCTTTTTCAAGCGGGAGGGTGCCATTCACTTTGAATTGGAATTGTTTGCAGCCCTTCACGAACGCACGGATCTTTTCATTAGAAATGGTGCCTCCCTGCTCGGAAGGCTCTATATCATTTATTTCTAACAGGAATAGAAGATAACGCTCCGGTACGATTCCCTTTAAAGTATTTTTGATGCTCTTTTTAGGTTCGCCTTTTACGAGTTTCACAATCTCTTGAAAAATTTCTTCCTCTTTTCGGTCTGGAAGAGCATCCAGGCTCATCGTTACTTCTTTTAGATTCCACTTCTTCAGTGCCTTGACTACAAATTGACTGCAGCGCAAAACAGCGGGGCCGCTCACGCCAAAATGGGTAAACAACATATCCATCCGATGGGAGATTAGGGGTTTCCCCTTCGGATTTAAGACACTGAGATTAATATCCCTTAAAGATAATCCCTGCAGCGCTTTATTTTTTATAAAAGGTTCGCTGGATGTTACAGGTACTTCCGTAGGAAACAACTCTGTAATGGTATGTCCAGCTTTTTCGGCCCAGGCGTAACCATCACCGGTAGACCCTGTGTGTGGGACCGATTTCCCGCCTACAGCAATTACAACTGATTTAGTAGATAATTGTTGTCCATCTTTAAGCAGAACAGAAGAAACATGTCCATTTTCATAGAGAACATCCGCCACAGGACTATTTCTGAAGACTCTTACACGAAGTTTTTCGAGCTGTTCTAAAAGAGCATCCACTACTGATTGAGCCTTATTGCTGACAGGAAACATCCGCCCGTGATCCTCTTCTTTCAATTCAATACCAAGCTTTTCAAAAAAGCGGATAATATCCTCATTACTGAAAATGGAAAAAGCACTATATAAAAATTTTCCGTTTCCCGGCAGGTGCTTGATAATCTCTTCAACTGGCAGCCGGTTCGTTACATTACATCGTCCGCCCCCAGAAATAGCAAGCTTTCGGCCCAACTTTTCCCCTTTATCAATTAAGAGAACCCTTGCACCTTTTTCTCCAGCAGCAATGGCCGCCATTAACCCTGAGGGGCCGCCGCCAATGACTATACAATCGTAATCCATTTTATCCACCAACTTTTATTTATTCATTTCATTATAAACATAACCTGTGAAATTAAAACGAATATGGTCATTTTTTTAAGTAAAATAACTTAGCTGTGAGTAGCATCGGAGGAAAAGAAGTTGTAAACTACTAATAGTGTGCAAAAAACGTCGATTATTCTTTGTGAATGACCGAACGTATCTTTTCGGGTAGGAAGGGATTCTATGCAGTCAAAGCTTTTACGAGGAACGTTTATATTAACATTAGGAACCATACTTTCTAAAATAATCGGACTCATTTATGTTATACCGTTTTATCAGATTGTAGGAAAACAGGGGACACAGCTTTATTCCTACGGATATGTCCCTTACACGATATTTATCAGCATCGCAACAGCGGGTGTACCACTGGCTGTCTCAAAGTTTATTGCAAAATATAATGCGCTCGAAGAATATGCAGTGGGCAGGAAATTATTTAAATCCGGTTTAATGGTGATGTCATTAACCGGTTTTGCCGCCTTTTTAATTATGTATCTAGCAGCCCCTGTCTTGGCGGAAATGAGTAATCCAGGGAAAGGCCAGCTGGATGATGTGGTAACGGTCATGAGGGCGGTCAGTTTTGCCTTAATCCTTGTTCCCTTTATGAGCTTGATTAGAGGATATTTTCAAGGACATCAATCGATGGGGCCATCTGCAGCGTCACAGGTCGTTGAACAAATTGTTAGAATCCTCTTCACCCTGGTAGGGGCCTATGTGGTCTTAAAGTTCTTAAACGGGTCAATGGTAACCGCAGTAAGTGTCGCCACTTTTGCCGCTTTTGTTGGGGCGATCGGAGGACTTGTGGTGCTATTTTGGTATTGGTATAAGCGGAAGCCTCATTTAGATGAGCTTTTGAAACAAGATAAGGGAACGGTCAATATTTCGCTGAAAGAGATTTATAAAGAAATCTTTATCTATGCGGCGCCCTTTGTATTTGTAGGAATTGCCAATCCATTATTTCAGCTCATTGATCAATTTACCCTTACCAAGGCCCTAGTAGAAATGGGAACGACAAAGAAATTGGCCGAAACAGCTTTCGGGATTTTGAATTTCGAGTCGCATAAAATTGTCATCATTCCTGTATCCCTGGCTACGGCCTTTTCGTTAACACTGGTACCGAGCATTACCAAGGCCTATGTGGAGAATGACCGTCAAAACTTAACACACCAATTAAATCAAACTTTTCAGGTATTATTATTCCTGACATTGCCGGCTGCGATTGGGTTGTCCTTATTGGCAGAGCCTGTTTATACTTCCTTTTATGAGCATGATACCCTTGGAACACAGGTTTTAGGTGCTTATGCGCCAGTAGCCATCCTATTTTCTCTTTATTCCGTAACGGCGGCAATCATGCAAGGAATTAATGAACAGCGTTATACGATTTTAAGCTTACTAGTCGGATTATTGGTTAAACTATCCCTTAATATTCCTTTAGTAAAGATGTTTGAAACAAGAGGCGCCGTTCTGGCAACCGCGCTCGGGTACTTGGTCTCCATTATCATTAATTTAATAGTCATTAAATATTTCTCCCGATATCAATACCGATTCGTTTGGCGGAGAAGTTTATTGATTGTGATTTTTGCTGGTTTCATGTGGGTTGGAACAGAGGTTATGTATAAAATTCTATTACTATTCCTATCCCCGGCTTCAAAAGTGCAGTCTGTTATCATCATTGTAATTAGTGCTTTTGTGGGTGCCGGAATCTATTTTTATTTGGGATTAAAATCAGGACTTGCAACTAAACTATTCGGGGACAGAATTGAGCGGGTCCTCCATAAATTTAAACTGCCAAGAAGGAGGCAAAGCGTTGAGAATTGATAAGATGTTAGCAAATCTAGGTTACGGCAGCCGGAAAGAAGTGAAACAGCTTTTAAAAAGCGGTGCCGTTCGAATAGATGATGTGATTGTCAAGGATCCAAAACAGCATGTGGATGAAAAAAATCAAACCGTGACCTTAAATGGTGAAGTGATTGAGTACAAAGAATTCATTTATTTAATGATGAACAAGCCGGACGGGGTGTTATCCGCAACAGAGGATAATTCTTGTGAGACTGTCATTGACCTGTTAGAGCTTGAGGATCAAGTTTATGAGCCTTTTCCGGTGGGGAGATTGGACAAGGATACAGAGGGTCTGCTTTTAATAACTAATGATGGTCAGTTGGCTCATCGCTTACTGTCACCAAAAAAGCATGTACCCAAAACATACTTTGCTGTCATTGACAGAGAAGTGACCGAAGAAGATGTAAAAGCTTTTGCCAAAGGCGTGACCCTTGATGACGGTTATGAAACAAAGCCTGGGGAACTGAAGATTTTAAAATCAGGAATTCGTTCTGATATTGAGTTAACCATTACTGAAGGCAAGTTTCATCAAGTAAAAAGAATGTTTGAGGCAGTCGGAAAAAAAGTCGTCTATTTGAAGCGGATTTCGATGGGCCCTCTGCCGTTAGATGAGACTCTCGAACTCGGAGAATACCGGGAACTAACGGATGAGGAAGTAGAGTTATTAAGAGAATATCAGGTGAAATCATTGTAAGCAGCTGATTTTTTAGCTGCTTACTTTTTTTATTGCTAAGAGCTTTCCTTATGAAATAATTAGTAATGACGTTCAAAAATGGGTATCTTACTAGTAAATAAGCATTAAAGCAGTGTTGCTAAGGGGGAACTGCCATGAAACTGACACGCGATCAGGCTATTGAGTTACACGGCTTCAACAACCTGACAAAGTCTTTAAGTTTTAATATGTATGATATTTGTTTTACCAAAACAAAAGAAGAACGGGAAGCTTATTTGAAATATATTGATGAACAATACAGTGCGGAAAGACTGCAAAAGATTTTAAAGGATGTTGCTGATATCATTGGTGCTCACGTATTGAATGTGGCCTATCAAGATTTTGAACCAGCCGGAGCCAGCGTGACGATGTTAGTATCTGAAGGACCCGTGACACATGATGTGCCAAAAGAATCCTTTGAGGAATCACCAGGCCCATTGCCGGAATCATTGGTCATGCAGTTAGATAAAAGCCATATCACGGTCCATACATACCCTGAGTTTCACCCGGACGAGGGAATCAGCACCTTTAGAGCCGATGTTGACGTCTCAACCTGCGGGGAAATTTCACCGTTAAAAGCCCTTCACTATCTAATCAGATCCTTTGAAACCGATGTAATGGCGATTGATTACCGAGTTCGCGGGTTTACAAGGGACAAGAGCGGCCACAAGCTTTTTATCGATCATGAAATAAACTCAATTCAGAATTATATTCCTGAAGATGTTGGTGAACAATTTGATATGATTGATGTCAATGTTTATCAGGAGAACATTTTCCACACTAAATGTAAACTCCGTGAATTCGATTTAAATAACTATCTTTTTGGTTATACAAAAGATAAGCTGACTCCGGATGAACATATTGAAATCACCCGTCGATTAAAGATTGAGATGGATGAAATTTTTTACGGGACAAATATTGTTTAGAGCTCTTAGGTTTTGAGCTCTTTTTTGCATTGATAAAATAGCTTGACGTGAAACCAAATGGTGTTATATAGTTTTATTATGAAACCAAATGGTTTCGTAATAGGTTAATCTACTAGGAGGCATTTCAATGGAAAATCAATCACAAGCAACACTAGAGGATATTAAATACACAGTCGTTTATAACGCGCCAATCGCTAAAGTATGGGATGCCGTAGCTACGGCAGAGGGCCTTAGTGCCTGGTTCATGCCGAATGATTTAAAAGCTAGAGAAGGTTATGAATTTCACTTAAATGCAGGGCAATTTGGCATGTCCCCATGTAAGGTAACACATGTAGACCCGCCAAACCGTCTTTCATTTAATTGGGGAAAAGACTGGACCTTAACCTTTGAATTAAAGGAATTGGCAGATAAAACAGAATTAACTTTAATCCACGGTGGATGGGATGTTAATAAAGTCACTGAGTTTGGTGCGCCGCATACGCCAATTCGTGAGAACATGAATCAAGGCTGGGCAGGGCTTGTTAAAAAATTGCAAGGATATGTTGAAGCATAAATGGCGGCTTCTTCAGCAAAACATGATGTATTTCAAGCCATTGCTGACCCCACCCGTCGAAGTCTATTAAAACTTCTTAGTAACCAAGAAATGCCTGTCACTGCAATTAGTGAACATTTTCCCATCACCCGGACTGCCGTTTCTAAACATCTAAAGGTGTTATCTGAAGCAGGATTAGTTACGGAGCGGAAGGTTGGAAGAGAAACACGTTATAAGCTTGAGGCCGGACCTTTATTTGAACTAAAAGACTGGCTCCAGTATTTTGAGTTGTTTTGGGAAAATAAATTGGGTGCCTTGGGCCGTTTCTTAGAAGCAGAAGAACCAAAATCAGAGAACCATGAATCAAACTTTAAACCAACAAACAAAAATTAAAAATGGACAAGGCCAGCAAAATTGCTGGTCTTGTCCATTTCACGTTCCTATTTTATTTCTAAAGGTTTTTTATTTATAAATGAAAGGATGATTAAACTAACAATTGTTACAATACAAACCGTGGTTCCAATCCAATTATCCGCATTAAATAAGAATCCAATGAAAATGATTACTAATGATACAAGTGCGAAAACCGTAGTAAAAGGGAACCATTTCACTTTAAATGCAGGATTATGTGTGTACCTCGGCCTTAACTTTAACTGTGCGGCACAAATACTCATCCAAATCATCATGACTGTAAACCCTGGTATGGTCATGAGGTAGCCGATTACTTGGCTTGGAGTTAAATAGGCTAAGTATACACCAACTAATATAAATATGCTGGTTATCAATATCCCCATGATTGGAATACCCTTTGTTGAAACTTTTGCAAGTATTTTTGGGGCAACCTTGCTCTGGGCCATAGAAAACAATGTTCTAGATGTCGCATAAATACCAGAATTAGCTGCTGATAGAACGGCCGTTAAAAGGACAAAGTTCATAATGTGGGCAGCTCCAGGTAAGCCTGTGCTACTAAAAACCTGAACAAATGGACTTTCTTGACCAGTCACCTTGTTCCAAGGCATCATCCCGCAGATAATTAAGATTGGAAAAACATAAAAGATAATGACACGCCAAACAGCGCTTTTAATTATTTTTGGCAAGACACGGTCAGCATCTTTGGTTTCAGTAACAGCCACACCAATTAATTCAGCTCCGCCATAGGAGAACATAACGACTAAAAAGGCGCTGAATGTTCCCGTTAACCCATGCGGGAAAAAGCCGCCGTGGTCAGTAAAGTTTGCCAGAGGATCATGAATATTGCTTGGTATGACTCCTAAAAGCAGTAAAAATCCTAAAATAATAAAGGCAATCAGGGCAATAATTTTAATACCGGCGAACCAAAACTCAAGCTCACCATAATATTTGACTTGGAATAAATTAATTCCGACAATGAGAACCGTACAAAGAAGGCTTAGGAGCCATAAGGGAACCTGAGGGAACCAAAATTGAAGGAAACTTCCCGCGGCTAATAATTCCACAACCGTAACTAAAAGCCAATTAATCCAATATAACCATCCGACTATATAGGAAACTTGACCGCCGAATGCCTTATTAACTAAATGCTGTACATTGTGATTGGGGTAAGCCAATGCCAATTCACCTAATGCTGCCATAATAATAAATAGCAATAATCCTCCTATTAAATAGGCAATAATCACACTTGGTCCGGCCATATTTAAGGTATCAGAACTGCCTTTGAAAATACCAGTCCCAATCATCCCGGCAAGGGCAATAAACTGTACATGCCTTGGCAGGAGTCCTTTTTGAAGAGTCTGCTGCTGATTTTTATTCATAGATGTACCTACTTTTCTTTTTTACTTAAACGCTTTTAAGTGCTAAAGCAATTTCTATATTAATATATCATAATTATTATTTCTGTCAAATAGACTTGAAGATTTGCGAAGCGAAATAATCTTTATAAATGGTAAAAAGCATGCGATAGATTCGCATGCTTTACTATAATATTTTTAGATAGTTTCGAATTAAGATGACATCTTTACCTTCTTTTGTGTAGTTGTCCATTTACCGCGGCTTGGGCTTATAACCAAGTCATTATAGGCTAAAACATTTAAATCTCGTTGTATGGTGCGAGGAGTGATACCAAATTCCTCTACAAGTTCCTGGGTCGTAACAGTGCCGTTATTTCTGATAAACATGTAGATACATTTGATGCGGTTTAACATCCGGTTAGTCGAAGGTTTCAAAGAACCACTCCCTATCCTAAATTTCAAACCTATGGCTTAATCCAGCTACCGACAGCCTATTTGAAGAAAACTCTTCAAGAGATATGTAGTTTCTTTTCCGCGCAGACATCTCCTTTAATGGAATGGTACAGTGGATACTTAGATGATGTCATACATCTAACCTTATTGTACCCATAATTTCAGAAAATTTCTACCAATATAGTAAAGAAAACAAAATATTCTATGGTAATTTATGGGAAAACCCTATAATCATCCCTCCTAAAATGATTTTATACTATAGAATATGGGCATAAGAGCTTGTTTTATGATAAATTGTTAGAATTTTTAGTTAAAATTTGAATAAATCACTAGAAAGATACCGTTCTCCCGTGTCACAGGCAATACATACAACCACATCATCTGGAGATAAGCTTTTGGCAGTTTCAATGGCTGCAAAACAGGCAGCACCTGAAGATGGCCCTACCAGAATTCCTTCCTCTTTGGCTAATCTTCTTGTGATTTCATATGCATCTTCATCCGTAATTTGGTGGATTTTATCATATACTTCTTCATTCAGGATTTCCGGAATAAAACCTGGGCTTGTCCCGACTAACTTGTGTGGACCTGGCTGTCCTCCCGATAAAACAGGAGATCCTTTTGGTTCGACAACATGTACGGCTAGTCCAGGATAATGAGCTTTTAGAGTTTCTCCTGTTCCAGTAATCGTTCCACCGGTTCCAGCTGTGGCAACGAAAGCTGAGAGCGGTTTTCCTATTTGCTGCATGGCCTCTATAATCTCAATGGCTGTCGAGTGCCTGTGAGCATCCGGGTTTGCCTGGTTTTCAAATTGCATCGGGATAAAACTATCAGGTATATCCTTTGCCAGTTCAAGTGCTTTCTTAATGGCACCTGGCATTTTTTGATCCCCAGGCGTTAGAACTACCTTTGCTCCGTATGCTTTTAGTAGATTGATTCGTTCCTTTGTCATGGTGTCAGGCATGATAATAATGGATTGATAGCCCCGTGCGGCAGCATTCATGGCAATTCCGATTCCTGTATTCCCACTAGTTGGTTCTATGATAGTGGTCCCTTTTTTCAATTGTCCGCTCTTTTCTGCTTCAAGAATCATATTATAGGCGGCCCGGTCCTTTACACTCTTACTGGGGTTATAAAATTCCAGCTTTAAATAAACGGCAGCACCCGCTTTAGGTGCTAAGCGATTTAGTTTAACAAGCGGTGTTTCTCCAATCAATTCAGCAATATTATTAACTATTCTCATTGGGTTTCCCTTTCTAAACTAACTATTTTTATCTTTTAATCATAAAGAATAACTTATTAATTGTAAAAAATATGGCTTAATAAACGGTTTGACACTAGATACAATTGGGAGAAAATAGACTAAAATTAAAAAAAGATGGAGGATAAAAAATGAATCCAAGACCGCATTTTTTCTTTGCTCTAAGAATCCCTGAAGAAACAAAACTAATCATGAAAGAACATATCGAAAGCTTAAAACAAGAAATCCCATTTAAGCGGTGGGTTCATCATATGGACTTGCATATCACGTTAGCTTTTTTAGGATCTGCCGAACAGGAAAAACTTAATCAAGCTGAAAAAAATGTGAAAGAGATATTAAATAATGAAAAGGCATTCAATTTAAGGATAAATAAACTTGGTTTTTTTGGGAAAGAAGATTCACCTCGAGTTTTTTGGGCCGATACTGAAAAAATTGAAGAGTTGATCCAGATAAGGGAAAGAGTGTATTCAGCCTGTAAAAAGGCAGGATTTGTATTAGAAACCCGTGCTTTTAAGCCGCATATTACCTTAGCAAGAAAATGGATGGGGCAAGGGGAATTCCAAAAGGATCTATTAAATATTTGGCATGAATTGCAGCCGGAGCCATTGGAGTTTCGAGCCGAAGAAGTAGTAGTATATCAAACGAATCTAGATAAAGTACCAAAATATGAACCAATCACCATATTTCCATTACAATCGGAGCCATTTTGAATTTAAGGGTGGGTCTTTATGAAACAGGTTTATTTTATTATCAATCCAAAAGCTAGAAACGGATATTGTTTAAATATTTGGATGAAAGTGGAAGAGGTCTTAGTGCGAGAAGGGATTTACTATCTTACCTTCTTTACCGAATTTTCCGGGCATGCAAAAAAATTGGCCCAACAGATTGCCGAGCAGAACGAACAGGAAAAGCTGATTGTTGCTGTAGGTGGAGATGGAACGATCCATGAGGTTCTAAATGGAATTGCTGGATACCAAAATATCACACTTGGTTTTATTCCTGGCGGTTCAGGAAATGATTTCTCGAGAGGTTTTCAAATTCCTAGTGACCCCAAAAAGGCATTGGAATTCATTCTTCGCTTCCAAAAACGAGCAGGAATGCAAATAGATATTGGAAAAATTCTTCTAAATAATCATGAAGAACACCTTTTTTTAAATAATATGGGGGCAGGATTTGACGCAATTATCTCTTATGAGGTAAACCAATCGCGAATAAAGGCAATGTTTAATAAATTATCATTAGGCCGGTTAATTTATGTCTTTTTTCTATTAAAAAATGTATTTACCTATAAAACTGCAACATTTGATTTATCAATTGACGGGAAAACGCATATATTTGAACAAACATGGTTTGTAACCGTTTCTAATCAGCCTTTTTATGGCGGCGGGATGAAAATTGCCCCCGAGGCCAAACCAGATGACGGCCTGTTAGATATCACGGTTGTCCACCAATTATCAAGGCTGAAGCTAATACTCGTTTTCATTAGTGTATTTTGGGGGAAACACGTTTTCTTTACAGAAGTAAAAACCTATAGAGGAAAAAACATCACCATCCAATCACCAGCCAAACAGTATGTTCATGCTGACGGGGAGCATATCGGATTTACCCCACTTTCGATTCACCTTCAAGCGAAAGCCTTAGAGGTGTTATCTAGAAGTCGCGGGAAGGTAGAAGTTGAACTGGAGGAGAGGGATTCGAATGAATTCTGTTAACAGGAATTTTTTTGCTTACTTAGATGAGATGAACATCGTCACTATTCTTCTTCCTTATTCCTATCACCACGGATGGTCATCCGAATTCCACCTGTCCACTGATAGGTTAAAGCATCAGCTGGACATTTTGGAGAAGATCGAGATTGAGGGACATGTGAAATATACTTGCCGCTTTGAGGGGGAATTTTCTTTCGGAAAACCCTATTGGATATTTGATGAACATGGCGGGAAAACGGATCTGCAAATTGGCGCAGTCATCCGAACGGATCCATTTGACGAGAAATTTTATTATAACGGAGATGACCTTGGGGTTACATTTCATACGGGGCAGACTTGTTTTAAACTATGGGCCCCAACCGCAACAGGGGTAAAGCTAAAATTACGTCCCCCTGCCAATGGGTATTCGGAGATCATTAAAATGAGACGGGAGGATTGCGGTGTTTGGTCGGTAACCCTTAACGGTGATTTGGAATTTTATCAATATAGCTTCCTTGTACTTGTAAATCAAGAATGGCGAGAGGCTGTGGATCCATATGTAAAGGCGGTCAGCGCGAACGGGGAGCTTGGTGTCGTTGTAAAATTGAAAAAAACACCGAAGCTTAAGAATCCCCTTTCCCGATTAGAAAGCCCGGTTGACGCCATCATCTATGAAACACATATTCGGGATTTTACGATTCATAATAAAAGCGGTGTTAAGCATAAGGGCTTGTATTTAGGAGCTGGGGAGCTCGACACGAAGGGTGAGGATGGTGAGCCGACCGGCTTATCCTATGTCAAAGAATTAGGGGTCACCCATATAGAATTTCTTCCGATTAATGATTATGCCGGTGTTGACGAATTAAACCCGCCGAAACAGTACAACTGGGGGTATAATCCTCTTCATTTCAATGCTCCTGAGGGCAGCTATGCAACCGATCCCTCCGATCCTTATTCCCGAATCATTGAGTTAAAGCAATTAATCAATCAGGTTCACAGTATTGGCCTTGGAGTAATCATGGATGTTGTTTACAATCATGTCTATATTCGTGAACAATCCTCTTTCGAAAAAATCGTCCCAGGCTATTATTTCCGTCATAACGATATTGGCCTGCCTTCAAATGGTACCGGTGTTGGTAATGATATTGCCTCCGAAAGAAAAATGGTGCGGAAGTTTATCCTTGATTCCGTTAGGTATTGGCTGGATGAATACCAAATAGATGGATTTCGCTTCGATTTGATGGGAATTCTAGACATAACCACGATGAATGAGGTAAGAAAGATATGTGACGGTAAATCAAAAGGCATAATCATCATAGGGGAAGGCTGGAATCTCAATACTCCTTTGCAGTCAGCGCAAAAGGCGACCATTGCAAACCAGGCAAAAATGCCTCGAATTGGCCAGTTTAATGATAAGTTTAGAGATATGATAAAAGGCAGTACGTTTAATTTGTTTGATAAGGGGTATGCCTTAGGGAATGAGCATTTTGCGGATGCCGCAATGGAGGCACTGACGGGCAGTATCGGCTTAATCAAAAAAGGTGCCCGCCTTTTTAATCAGCCCTATCAATCCGTAAATTATGTTGAATGCCACGATAATCATACCCTTTGGGATAAACTTGAAGGCTGTTTTGCTGAAACTGAACCTCCGATTCTAAAAAAATATCACCGGCTTGCAACCGGGATGGTTATCCTCTCTCAGGGTATTCCATTTTTACACAGTGGACAGGAGTTCTTTCGAACAAAGCAAGGAGATGGTAACAGCTATCGATCTTCGGATTCCATTAACCAGCTCGATTGGGAACGGAAGAGCGAATTTAAAGAAAATGTGGAATATATTAAGGGGCTAATTAAGATACGCCAAGAGTTCTCTTGCTTTCGAATGAGAAACAGTGAAGAAGTTCGTTCTCAAATCCAGCCGCTGACCTTTCCATCACCTGTTATAGGGTGTTTATATCAAATACCTAAAAATGAAATCATCCTTGTCATAAATCCAACAGCAAAAATACAGAAGATTATCCTTCCTGACGGTGAATGGGGAGTTTTAGCCAATCATCAATTTGCGGGAATTTCTGCTAAGGAACATACAGTAAATAAAGAATATTTGATGGAGCCAATCTCCTTAAATGTTTTGCTGAAAAAATAGTTTTTTAAAGATGACTTGACGAAAAAAGGCCTAAGGAGATAAAATTTATTAAGATGGCTATTGTGTGCAATGGTTTCAATAGCTTTTTTTTTGTTTAAAAAAAGACTATTGTTATAATTGTGGTTAATAAACCTTCCTGCAGCACAGGTTTTACCCTCGCATTTAAGAGGAATAAGCCCAATAGAACGGCATAAATTGAAGGTGAGCAATTTTGGAACATTTACTAGGACAAGAGTGGGAGATTACCCCAGCTGGAGGCAAAACAGGAGAAGCCTTTTATGCAAAGTATGAAGACCAAAGGCTTTTTTTAAAGCGGAATTCCTCTCCATTCCTTGCAGTACTATCAGCAGAAGGCATTGTCCCAAAGCTTGTATGGACAAGAAGATTGGAAAACGGAGATGTTATAACAGCGCAACAATGGCTTCCAGGCAGGGAGTTAAAACCCTCTGAAATGAACCAAGAGAGTGTTGCCAGATTGCTTAAGAAGATCCATTGCTCTGAACCGATGCTTGGAATGCTGAGCCGGTTGGAGAATGCGCCGGTGAATCCAGAGCCGATTTTGCAATCGGTTATTAACGAATTAGATAAAGATGTACTTACATTGCCTGAAACTAAAAAGGCGATTAACTTTCTAAAAGAGGAAGCCTTACATGTTTATTGTGATGAGAAAGTGGTTTGTCATGGTGATGTCAACCATAACAACTGGCTGCTTTCGGAAGACAACCAGTTGTATCTGATTGATTGGGATGGTGCGATGATTGCTGACCCTGCCATTGATTTAGGACTGCTTCTCTACTGGTATATCCCTGAAGAGAATTGGGAGGACTGGCTTAAACTCTATGGTAAAGAGCTTACCGATCATCTGAAACTTAGAATGAAATGGTATGTTACCATTCAAACTTTGTCCTCCATTCAATGGTATAAAAACAAAGATCGATTAGAAGAAATGAACAACTGGATTGATTTTTTGCGTGATATCCTCTAACTTACGAAAATTGGTCAATATCATTGACCCATTGTGATAAGTTTTCTTGATTAGATAAAATATGTTGATCTAAATCAGAGGTTTGAGCTCCATGTTGACTGTATCGATATACTTCTTGAAGGATATTTTTTACATTCCCATCAATTTGATTGTTCACCATAAGTGATTTAACTAAGCGTTCTAATTGTTCGCATTCGGAAACGGACCCGCAGCAATCAGTTTGGTGATTGTTTAAAATATCTTTCAGCAATGTAACTTGGTCGCCATGACTTAATGGCATAAAAGCACATCCTTTCAATGTGGAAATAGAAAAAGGAATTCACAGTTAGGTTGTGGATTCTTTTTCTATTTATGCGCTAACCTTTTTTCCATATAGTTTAACTTGCATGTATATGTTCTGCATGGTATGTTTTGAAGGATAATTTTTTTTAGGAGTGTCAAAATGAGACTTAGATATAAACCTTGGGCAAAGGAAAAAATAGAGCAGCATCCGCAATACGTTCCAGCCCACCCTGAAAGTTTGAAGGGTAAGTGGCATGAGGCTTTTCAAAAAGATCAGCCGCTCCATATCGAAGTTGGAACAGGTAAGGGGCAATTCATCACTGGTATGGCTAAGGCCAATCCGGATATCAATTATATTGGAATTGAACTGTACGACAGTGTCATTGTTGCTGCTTTGGACCGCCTAATTGAAGCGGATTTGCCGAACCTAAAGCTGTTAAACGTAAACGCTGCAGAGCTGGATAAATACTTTACAAAAAATGATGTCGATCGGGTGTACCTGAATTTTTCCGATCCATGGCCGAAGTCCCGTCATGAAAAAAGAAGATTGACTTATAAGGATTTTCTAAAGCTATATGAAAATATACTCGTAGATGGCGGTGAAATCCACTTTAAGACTGATAATCAGGGATTATTCGAATACTCCCTTAAAAGCTTTTCTGCATATGGTCTTTTATTGACTTATTTGAGTCTTGATTTTCATAAAAGTGGTTATGAAGGAAATATCATGACAGAATATGAGCAGAAATTTTCTGAACAAGGCCAGCGGATTTACCGTTGTGAGGTAAAATATCAAAATGTAAAATAAGGCAGTTCCTTTATAGGACTGTCTTTTTTTTATCCTCCTTTATCCAGAAAATGCTAAAATAGATAGGAAAGGGGGATGGGCATGGAAACATTGAAAATCGGTGACATTTTACTAACTTGGTTATCAGGGGGAGTAACCAACCTTGATGGAGGTGCGATGTTTGGAGTCGTACCTAAAGCGTTATGGTCAAAAAAATATCCTGCCAATGATCAAAATCAAATTGAATTACCTACGGATCCTATTTTAATTCAAATGAATGGAAAAAACATTTTAGTTGAATCCGGCCTAGGCAATGGGAAACTTTCTGAAAAACAATTAAAGAATTACGGGGTAACTAGAGAATCAGAGGTTGAAGCATCATTGGGGGAAGTTGGTCTAACCGCTGATGATATCGACTATTGTTTAATGACCCATTTGCATTTTGACCACGCTTGCGGGCTAACGAAGCTTGTAGAGGGAAGATATGTATCAACCTTTCCCAATGCGAAAATTATTACGTCACAAATCGAATGGGAGGAAATGCAATGGCCTAATATCCGTTCGAAAAATACATATTGGCCGGAAAACTGGGAAGCGATTAAAGCACAGGTTGTTCCTTTTGAGGAAAGCTGGACATTAGGAGCCATTACGATGATTCATACGGGCGGACACAGTAATGGCCATTCCATCTTAATGATTGAAACTGGCGGTGAAATGTTGATTCACATGGCAGACCTAATGGCTACACACGTTCATCAAAATGTTTTATGGGTGATGGCTTATGACGACTACCCAATGACGTCCATTTCTGCAAAACAAAAATGGCTTACCCTGGGGCTTGAGAAAAATGCGTGGTTTACCTTCTATCACGATGCCTTTTACCGTGCTGTAAAATGGGACGCAGCCGGCAAACAACTGGCACAGAGTATAAAAAGAGAACGTTGATGAAAAATTAGCCGCAATCCTATGAATGCGGCTAATTTTTATGATGCAGAAACAGGTGAAAAAGGTATCACTTCTAATAATGTACCGGTATGAGCATCCGCAATAAATTCATATTGCGCGGCTTCCCCTTGTTTGGTTTGGGAAATCCCGCCTTTATAAACTTGATAAGTAATTTGGTTTTTCTCGAAAGGTTCTGCAGTCATATGAATCCATGAACCGCTAATGGACCCTTTTGATTCGAAGTGCTTCTTAATCGTCCCTAATACCTTTTCAGGTGAAATGTAGCTCTTTTGGATGAGTACCTCTCTTGTCACATACCCTCCAATTAACCCAACGGCTGCACCTAAGAAAAAAGACTTCCAGTTCATTTATCCACCTCCAAATTAGAAAAAGAAAATTAAAAGATTCTCCTCTAGAGTATACCGTATATATAGGTGAAGAGGGTAATAATACTGAATAGAAATGAATTATTGGTAACACATGAAAGGATTCTGTAAAATATATCTGTAGAACCTCATATAACTTAATAGATACGCATGACGAAAATCAGGATTTTAAGTAAATACATAAAGGAGCCATAACATGAACGAACAAACATTAAAGCTTTTTCAAACCTTAACTGAGCTGCCGGGGGCACCTGGGAATGAACATCAAGTCCGGAAATTCATGAAAGAGCAGCTGGCTTTATACTCAGACGAAATTGTTCAAGATCGATTGGGCAGCATTTTTGGCGTGAAAAAGGGGAATCCCGAAGGCCCAACGATAATGGCGGCAGGTCATATGGATGAAGTTGGTTTTATGGTAACAGCCATTACGGAAAACGGGATGATCCGGTTCCAGCCGCTTGGCGGATGGTGGAGTCAAGTCCTTCTCGCCCAGCGTGTCCAAGTCATTACTAAAAATGGTCCAGTTATTGGGGTGGTTGGCTCGATTCCACCGCATTTATTAGACGAATCTAAGAAAAATAAACCGATGGAAATCAAGAATATGCTGATAGATATTGGTGCAGACAACCGAGAGGATGCCGAACGAATCGGAATTAAACCAGGTCAGGCCATCCTGCCGATTTGCCCATTTACGCCAATGGCCAATGAAAAGAAAATATTAGCGAAAGCCTGGGATAATCGATATGGCTGCGGCCTCGCTATAGAATTGCTGCAGGAATTAAAAGATGAAACATTGCCGAATATCCTGTATTCCGGGGCAACTGTTCAAGAGGAAGTCGGGTTACGTGGAGCTCAAACGGCTGCCAATATGATTAAACCGGACCTCTTTTTTGCCATGGATGCAAGTCCGGCAAATGATATGACAGGCGATAAAAGAGAATTTGGCCAGCTGGGGAAAGGAACATTGCTTCGCATCCTTGACCGCTCTATGGTTACTCATCGCGGTATGCGGGAATTTGTCCTAGATACGGCAGAGACAAACAAAATCCCTTATCAATATTTTGTTTCGCAGGGAGGAACAGATGCGGGACGTGTCCATTTAGCAAATGAAGGGATACCGAGTGCGGTGGTTGGTATTTGTTCCCGCTATATTCATACACATGCTTCCATGATCCATATTGATGATTATGCAGCAGCCAAAGAGCTTTTAGTTAAACTTGTAAAAGCTTGCGACCAAACAACGGTAGACACGATTAAGTCAAACAGCTAACATCTGGGAGGCATTGGATTATGCCTCCTTTTCTACATAAAAGGAGAACAAAAATGAAGATAATTATTGGATCAAAGAACCCGGCAAAAATTACAGCTGTTCAGAATAGTTTCTCACAAATGGACTGTGAATTTATTTCTTTAGATATTCCCTCAGGTGTCAACGACCAGCCCTTTTCTGATGAGGAAACCATTCGAGGTGCGATCAATCGGGCAAAGGGTGCATTAGCACATGGAAAAGGGGAGATTGGGATAGGCCTTGAAGGCGGTGTACAGGAAACAAGCCACGGATTATTATTGTGTAATTGGGGTGCCCTCGCTGCGAATGGGATGGAACCAATCATTGCAGGCGGAGCTAGATTCCTTTTACCAGAAGAAGTGGCCGCTAGACTAAGAGCAGGAGAAGAGTTAGGACCCGTTATGGACGAGTATGCGAAAATGAAGAATGTCAGGAAACATGAAGGGGCGGTTGGTATTTTTACAAACGGCCTGGTTAATCGGGTCGAAATGTTTACTCATGTAGCCAACCTGCTTTTCGGGCAATTTTCCTATTATTCCAAGATGAATGAATAAGAACAGATACGGGAAGGATAGGTTCGATCATATGCATAAGATTGGACTCAACAAAGAATAAACTGTTATGATTTGAAAAAAGAATATAACACCTATCTAAAAACAAACGGAGGCGTTCACTTTGAAAAATTTAGAATCACTAGAACAATTTGAGCAGCTGCGTAACCAGGGTAAAACCATTTTTATGTTTTCCGCTGAGTGGTGTGGTGATTGCCGCTTTATCGAGCCAGTATTGCCGGAGATTGAAGAAAAGTTTAAAGAATATACATTTATTCATGTCGACCGCGATCAATTTATTGATCTATGCCAGCAAGTAGATGTATATGGAATCCCGAGTTTTATTGCTTATGAGAACGGTAAAGAGCTTGGCCGCTTCGTAAGTAAAGACCGTAAAACACAAGAAGAAATCGAAAGCTTTATTTCAGGTTTGAAATAATGAACAAATAACCCTGTCTCTCTTTTGGAGAAGGGGTTTTTTATTGTAAAATAGATGGAGCTTCTTATCAAGTGGAGGTAAACAATGAAAATGGACAGTAGATTGATGCGCCAGAAATTGGAGTCGCGTTTGGCGGAAGATGATAGACTGATCTCTTATGACAGGGAGAAGGATCAGCTTCGTATTGAAAGTAAGTCAACAGGTAAAGGAATCACCGTTGCCTTACCAGGTGTAATTGCAAAATGGCATGTTGAAAAAGACAAGGCCATCGATGAAATCGTTTATTATGTGCAAGAAGGTCTACGTGCCATGGAGGATACCTCTGACCTAAAAGAACAGGTTAAAAAGATTTTTCCTGTCATTCGGTCCGCATCGTTTCCAGTGGAAGCAGAAGAAGGTGTTCCTTTTTTAACCGAAGAACATACAGCCGAAACAAAAATTTATTATGCGGTAGACCTAGGCAATACCTACCGCCTGATTGACTCCAGAATGATGGAGAAAGAGGGCTGGAGCGCCAACACGATTAAAGAGATGGCTTTATTTAATATTCGGTCCCTTCCTGCTCCGATAAAGGAAGACCAAGTGGCAGGGAATATCTTTTATTTTCTTAACACCAATGATGGCTATGATGCCAGCAGAATCTTAAATAAGGGTTTCCTTCAAGAAATGGAGAAACGAATCCAAGGAACAATGGTTATCTCTGTACCGCATCAGGATGTATTAATTATTGCTGATGTTCAAAATGACAGAGGCTATGATGTCATCGCACAAATGGCAATGAGCTTTTTTGCAAATGGAAGGGTGCCCATAACGGCGTTGTCATTCTTATATGAGAATGGCGAATTAGAGCCAATATTTATTTTAGGAAAAAATAAATGAGGACAAGAAAGAGGATCACATGAAGTGGTCTTTTTTCATGGGAACTTTCCTGATGGTTCCAATTGCAACATATTTCGACCCATTCTTTAGATTTGTGTCGATAAAATAAGAAAAACTGATAAAATAGAATGAGAGAAGAATAAGAAAGAGTGATAGGTTTGAGTTGGATCCAAAACTTTTTCCAAAGGTTAAGGAAAGAAGAAGAAAAAGAAGAGAAAATGACCGAGTTACTCCTCCTTAGAGAGCACGAGGAGCATGTCAATGACAGTGTAAAAGATTTGGATACGAGAATAGCTTATCAATATCCAAAGGGGAGCAGCAGTGTCCTAAGGACTGAGCAGTTGAATCTTAAACAGGACATTAAACGTGTGAAAAGACTGCCTGATATTCCTAAAAAAGAAACCAAGGCAGCCCCGCCGAAGGTTAAACCTGAAAAGCAGAAAAAGATACATTCAGGGATAATGGACCAAAAATCACGGCCGCGCGGTCCTTTTCAACCAACGGAGATTCCTTCACCGGTTTTTGGATTTAACAGGCCGCCCAAAACAACTGCTACTGTTGAACATGAATTAAGCCGTTTTTTTAGTGATGAAGCGGAAGAGAGATTAGCTAGTGTGATTGAGACAAAACACACAATAAAAGCTGAACTTGCTAAACTGGGTGAGGTGTCACCAAAAAGTGAACGAAAAGAACACCAAACGATAGAATTGAGGTTGGAAGTTCCAGAATCGCCAGAGAAGGATCCAGTTCAGCCAGCTGCAGCAGAAGTCTTCCCATTTGAAAAAAGTGTTCAGGCGGAAGCAAGTACACCCATATTGGTGAGTAATAATCAAATTGCGGCAGCCGATATTGTCCTTGAAGAACAAACGCAAGCTGATGCGGGCGAACTCATTTTTGTTACAGATGATCGTCAGTTCGAGGAAAAGCGAGAAACAGAAGAAGATATTGCTGCGGAAGCTCCCCCAGCAATACGGTCGAGATTGCCTTTTAATGTCATGATGCTCAAACAGGATAGACAGAAGTTGGAGGAGAGAAAGCGGAAAAGAGAGCTTGCACAAAAGCAGCTTTGGGAGAAAGCCCAAGTCATTGAAAATTCGATTAACGAAAAGCCTGTGGTCATCAATGAAGTACAGTATGTGGTGCGGGATGAAGTAGCGTATGAAGTACAAAATGAAGTCCAAAACAAGGTAGAAAACGATGACCATTTATATGCTCTCCCTAAATCCGATTTATTAAGTCCACCTGTCACAGAAGTACTTGATACAGCTTGGATAGACGAGCAGTCAGAGATGTTGAATCGAACCCTCCAGAATTTTAATGTGGGAGCAAGTGTCGTTAATGTCACCCAAGGTCCATCTGTAACCCGTTTTGAAGTACAGCCTGAACCTGGGGTAAAAGTAAATAAAATTACTAACTTAAGTGATGATATTAAATTAAGTTTAGCGGCTCGGGATATCCGAATGGAGGCTCCGATTCCCGGAAAACATACGATTGGGATTGAAGTGCCGAACCAAAAGTCAAGGCCTGTTTTGATAAACGAGATTATTGGCAGCAGTGTTTTTAAAGAGTCTGCCTCTCCATTAACAGCCGTATTAGGCCTTGATATTGCCGGAAAGCCAATTGTTACCGATTTAAAAAAAATGCCCCATGGACTTATTGCAGGGGCAACAGGTTCCGGAAAGAGTGTATGTATTAACTCGATTTTGATTAGTCTGTTATATAAAGCACGTCCAGACGAATTAAAGCTGTTGCTTATTGATCCGAAAATGGTAGAGCTTGCCCCTTATAATCGGATTCCACACCTAGTCAGTCCAGTTATTACCGATGTAAAGGCAGCAACAGCGGCTTTAAAATGGGCAGTGGAAGAAATGGAACGGCGTTATGAACTTTTTGCCCATACAGGAGTACGTGATATTAATCGTTTTAATGAATTAGCGATGCAGCATAAGCGTTACTCTGACAAGCTGCCATTCATTGTTATCATTATAGATGAGTTAGCGGATTTAATGATGATGTCACCTGCCGATGTCGAGGAGGCTATTTGCCGGATCGCACAAAAAGCACGGGCTTGCGGTATTCATTTGATCGTAGCAACGCAGAGACCATCAGTTGATGTTATTACGGGTTTAATTAAGGCGAATATACCAACAAGGGTTGCCTTTTCGGTTTCTTCTCAAGTAGATTCACGTACGATTATTGATATAAGCGGTGCAGAAAGACTGCTTGGCCGGGGTGATATGCTATTTTTAGAAAATGGAGCATCGAAACCTGTCCGGCTGCAAGGAACGTTCGTTTCCGATGAGGAGATCGATGTCGTCGTGGCACATGTAAGAGAACAACAAGAGCCCGACTACTTATTTGAACAGGAAGAACTATTAAAAAAAGCACAGGTAGTAGAAGAAGAAGATGAGTTGTTTTATGACGCCTGTGAGTTTATCGTAAGCAATGGAGGAGCTTCTACATCGAGCTTGCAGCGGCGCTTTAAAATTGGTTATAATCGGGCCGCAAGATTAATGGATATGCTTGAACAAAATGGCTATATCACTGGTGCAAATGGAAGTAAACCCCGTGAAGTTTTAATCACAGAGGCTGATTTGGAAGCAATGCAAGACTAGTATTATTCTTTAATATTTAGTATTCTTTATGAATGTGAACAAATAATAAATAGTACAATGATCCGGTCGATAAGGATAACAAATAGTTTTTATGACTAAACAGTGCTATAATATTGAATTGTTGATTTCTTATAATAAATAAAACAACGTGTGCTTACATACTGATTAGCAAATGAAGACAGATTTCATATACTGTTTAACAGTATTACGTTGGTTGGAGGTTCTTCTATGACTATTTACCATTTTGTAGGTATAAAGGGGTCTGGAATGAGTGCACTCGCACAAGTTCTTCATGATATGAAATTTCAAGTGCAGGGCTCCGATGTCGAAAAGCGCTTTTTTACACAACTGGCTCTTGAACAATCAGGGATCACGATTCTTCCCTTTCAAAAGGAAAACATTAAGCCAGGCATGACAATCATTGCGGGAAATGCATTTCCCGATACCCATGAGGAAATACAAGAGGCCATGAGACTTGGACTTCCTATCATACGGTACCATCGTTTTTTAGGCGATTTTATGCAAAACTTTACGAGCGTTGCAGTAACAGGTGCTCATGGAAAAACATCTACAACAGGATTGCTTTCTCATGTGATTGCCGGGGCAAAACCAACGTCTTTTTTAATTGGTGATGGAACAGGTAAGGGCGAGGAAGGGGCAGAGTATTTTGTCTTTGAAGCATGTGAATACAGAAGACATTTCCTATCGTACTTCCCTGACTATGCAATCATGACAAACATTGATTTTGACCATCCGGATTATTTTGCGAATATTGATGACGTTTTTTCTGCCTTTCAGGAGATGGCCGTACAAGTGAAAAAAGGGATCTTTGCTTACGGGGACGATGAGCAGCTCCAAAAGATTCAAGCGAAGGTTCCCGTACTTTTCTATGGGTTTGGGGAAGAAAACGACTACCAAGCCAAGAACATTGTAAAGACCACTCATGGAACAAGCTTTGATGTATTTATTCGTAATACGTATTACGACAATTTTTCCATTCCTACCTTTGGGGATCACAGTGTTCTTAATGCACTTGCTGTTATCGGTTTATGCCATTACGAGGAAATAGATGTTGAGGTCGTAAAGGAACATCTGCAAACATTCCAAGGTGTCAAAAGAAGATTCTCTGAAAAAAGAATGGGTTCACAGATTTTAATCGATGATTATGCTCATCATCCAACCGAAATTAGGGCGACAATTGATGCAGCAAAGCAGAAATATCCTGAAAAACAGATTATAGCGGTTTTCCAGCCGCATACCTTTACAAGGACTCAAGCCTTTCTAGAGGATTTTGCGGAGAGCTTACGACCAGCAGACAAAACCTATTTGTGCGAAATCTTTGGGTCTGCCAGGGAAAATCATGGTAAGCTGTCAATTAAAGACTTACAGGATAGAATTGAGGGCTCTGAGGTCCTTTCAGAAGAGAATACCGGTGTTTTAAATAAGCATGAGGACAGTGTCATTATTTTCATGGGAGCGGGAGATATTCAAAAATTCCAAGAGTCCTATGAAAAAGAATTATCTTAAATAAGACGGCTCTAGCGCTGGAGCTGGAAAACGAAAAGGATGCCGATATTTGGCATCCTTTTCGTTATTCTAAATTCTCAGGGTTTAGTACTTCTAATTCCGGCAGGACGAACAGACCATCTTTACGGATTAACACATCATCAAAATAAATTTCCCCTCCGCCATATTCCGGGCGCTGAATATTGACCATATCCCAATGGATATTGGAATGGTTGCCGTTAAAAGCATCATCATAGCATTGTCCAGGGGTGAAATGGAAGCTGCCGGCAATTTTTTCATCAAACAGGATATCTTGCATCGGCGTAAGAATAAATGGATTTACTCCGATCGCAAATTCCCCTACATAACGTGCCCCTTCGTCCGTATCAAAAATTTTATTAATACGGCTGGTATCATTGGATACGGCTTCAACAATTTTTCCATCCTTAAAGGTCAATTTTACATTTTCAAATGTAAAGCCTTGATAAGGCGATGGAGTATTGTAAGTAATCACACCATTGACTGAATCACGTACAGGTGCTGTATATACTTCACCGTCAGGAATATTTAGTCTTCCGGCACATTTAATGGCGGGAATATCTTTTATAGAAAAATGAAGGTCGGTTCCCGGGCCGGTTATCCGAACCTGATCGGTGCGATTCATTAATTCCACTAAACTTTCCATAGCCTTATCCATCTTCGCATAATCAAGATTACACACCTTAAAGTAAAAGTCTTCAAAGCTTTCCGTACTCATTTTTGCAAGTTGAGCCATGGAAGAAGTCGGATACCTCAGAACAACCCATTTTGTTTTAGGGACTCGAATGTCACGGTGTACTTTCTTCCCGATTGTGTTTCCATGAATCTTCATCTTTTCATCGGGTACATCGGATTGTTCACTTATGTTATCACCGGAGCGCAGCCCTATGTATGCATCCATTTTACTCATGACGTTTGCTTCGAAATCAGCCATCAAATTAAATTGCTCCTCTATGGCCCCCATCAATAGAGAACGGTCTACTTGATGATCTTTTATTAGGACAAATGGATAGCCCCCAGCGGCGTATGCTTCCTTTACGAGTGCTGTCACCAATTCCCGCTGCAGTCCAAAATTTTCAATCAGTACTTTTTCTCCCTTTTGAAGCTGAACAGAATAATTAATTAAATTTTTCGCAAGTTTCTCTATACGAGGATCTTTCACAATAACGCCTCCAAAACGAAGTTGAATTTCAATTCTATTGTACCCGATATAAAGAAAAAAGTTGAAATTACAGCTCGCTTGGTGGATTTTTTTAAAGGAATATAGCAGGAAAACAAGACAAAGGCAGGGAAGTAATATAAGATGATTTACGAGGTTTATATCCAGAAAGAAACGGATATACATATGGATAGGATTCTGAGGCGGAGGTGCACAATGCAAATTATTTTATACTTAAGCGTAGCCCTAATTGCGATCGCGTTTTTTGTACTAGTTATTTATTTATCAAAAACACTTAAATCACTTCAAGTTACCCTGACCAGTGTTTCGCACACATTGGACGGGCTAGAAAAGCAATTGAATGGTGTCACAACGGAAACGACACTTCTCCTGCAAAAAACAAATGCGCTTGCAGAAGATATTCAGCAAAAATCTGAAAGTCTTAATAGCGTAGTTGAGGCTGTAAAGGATGTAGGGACAACAGTGACCAAGTTTAATGGGACACTGCAGAATATATCCAAATCAGTCGATGAGCAGGTCGAGGATAGCAAGGAAAAAATCTCGCAAATCGTTCAGTGGGGTAATATTTTCTTTGAATTAAAGGAGAAGTGGCAGACTAGGAAGTACGCTAAGAAGGAAGTAAATGAAGGGCAAAGGCTAAGGTCCTATTAATGAAGGAGGAATAAGGATGACTAGTAGAGAGCACGAATCAAGAGAAACGAATCAAAGCCGCAATGACGAAGCTACAGGTTCCTTTTTATTGGGGGCAATTATTGGCGGGGTAGTAGGGGCTGCTGCGGCTCTGCTTTTGGCTCCTAGATCCGGTAAAGAGCTTCGGTCAACAATTGGCAGTCAAGCAGATTCAATTATCGATAAAACGTCCAGTTTACGGGAAAATGTTGTGGTGAAGGGCAATGAATTAGCTGCCAAAACATCATCCATTTCTCAGGGAATCATCTTGCAATCTTCAGAACTTGTTAATAAAGTTACAGGAAAAACGACCAGCAAGAATGACGCAGCACAAGAATCGGATGTAACCTATATCCCTATTCATACCCCCGAAGCTGCAGCGGAAAAAGGCCTTGAAAAAAAATCAAATGATAATATGGATATTAAGAAAAAATTAGAGGAAGCCCAAAAAGCCTTTGATGAAGAGGAAAATAAGGTCAGACTTTAAAAAAGTTGCTAATATTTGTGATAAAAATGGTGAAGTGATAAAATTACTTCACCATTTATTATTTTGGAGGGTAAAAAACCATGCTTAATAAAATTGATACGATTGAACAATTCGAAGAGTTAATTCAGAATAGTGGTACATTCTTCCTGTTAAAACATAGTTTAACTTGTCCAATTAGTCATGCCGCATATAAAGAATATGAAAAGTTTACAGGTACAAATGATACCCCGGCTTTCTACTTAGCCGTTCAGGAATCACGTCCTCTTTCAAACGAAATAGCGGAGCGATTTGAAATAAAACATGAATCACCACAGGCTATTCTTTTCTCAGAAGGTAAAGCACTCTGGAATGCTTCCCATTGGAAAATTACAAACAAATCTCTTACAGAAGCAAGCTCTGAAAAATAAATTTAATTTAATTTCACATTACAGGTAAACTTATTCAAACAGCTCGCATATAATACTCTCTATAAGCCAATTCGCGCTTTAACGCTTAAAAGCGTTTAATTGTTAAAGATAATATAGGTGACAGAAATATATTTTTCAGCTATAATAAGCCTAATTATTCAAAAATTATAAAATTTTAAAACTTTTAGCTTGTAAATCATTTTTCCTTGATAGAAAATAATAACCATATACTTTAGAGGAAATGATTTGCAAAAGGAAGGTAGGGGCGAAAATGAGCAATAAAGAATTGGATCAACTGAGGAATCGTGTTGATGAAGTGAACCTTGAATTATTGAAACTAATTAACGAAAGAGCTCAGCTTGTTCAAGAGATTGGACGAGTTAAAGGGAACCAGGGGGTTTACCGCTACGATCCAGTCCGTGAAAGAAAAATGCTTGAAGTAATTAAAGAACATAATGATGGCCCGTTTGAAGATTCAACGATTGATCATATCTTCAAAGAAATTTTTAAAGCGGGACTAGATTTGCAAAAAGATGATCATGAAAAAGCATTGCTAGTATCCAGAAAGAAAAAGCCTGAAGATACGATTGTTTCATTGAAAGGCGAAAATATTGGTGATGGAAAACAACACTTTGTGTTTGGCCCTTGTTCTGTTGAATCCTATGAGCAAGTAGCAGCGGTGGCTCAATCAATGAAGGAGAAAGGTTTAAAGCTTCTTCGCGGCGGTGCGTATAAGCCAAGAACATCTCCATATGATTTCCAAGGTCTTGGTGTAGAGGGTTTAAAGATTTTAAAACGTGTAGCAGACGAGTATGATATGGCTGTTATAAGTGAAATCGTTAATCCGGCAGATATTGAGCTAGCCTGCGATTACATTGATGTAATTCAAATTGGTGCCCGAAATATGCAAAACTTTGAATTATTAAAAGCTGCAGGTGCTGTTAACAAGCCTATTCTTTTAAAGAGAGGTCTTGCCGCTACAATTGAAGAGTTTATCAATGCAGCAGAGTACATTATGGCACAAGGAAATGGTCAAATCATCCTTTGTGAGCGTGGAATCAGAACCTATGAACGGGCAACAAGAAATACATTAGATATTTCTGCCGTTCCAATTCTGAAGAAAGAAACACATTTACCTGTAATGGTCGATGTGACTCACTCTACTGGCAGGAGAGATTTATTACTACCATGTGCGAAAGCGGCTATTGCCATCGGTGCAGACGGAGTTATGGCAGAAGTTCACCCAGATCCTGCTGTCGCGCTTTCAGATTCACAGCAGCAAATGGATATCAAGCAATTTGACGAATTCTATAGTCAATTATTGGCATCAAATTTCGTTAGAATTTAATGGAACTCTAATAAAGGAGACCTTCTGTAACATAATTGCAGAAGGTTTTTTCATTTTTACGAACGTTTTTAAAAAAATATTGACTTTTTCAATTGCGGCTTTTCTCTAGTTGTCGTATCATTATGTACATATGAAGATTGTTTATTATCTCACAAACAAGTAGGGTAGAACTTTAAAAAGTGGAAATAGACACATAAATAATCATGACTAGTTTTGCGCAAACAGATGTAAAATAAAGAAAAACAATGTTCGTTCTAGGAGAGTGTATAAAAGTGAATATTACAATTTATGATGTGGCAAGGGAAGCTAATGTTTCAATGGCAACTGTTTCCCGGGTGGTCAATGGAAACCCGAATGTAAAACCAGTAACACGGAAAAAAGTATTAGAGGTCATTGAGAGACTGGGCTATCGTCCAAACGCTGTCGCTAGAGGTTTGGCAAGTAAGAAGACGACTACGGTTGGGGTGATTATCCCTGATATCTCGAGTATCTTTTTTGCAGAGTTAGCCCGCGGTATTGAGGATATTGCGACAATGTATAAGTATAATATCATTTTAAGTAATTCCGACCAAAATAAGGACAAAGAATTACATTTATTGAATACAATGCTTGGCAAGCAGGTTGATGGGATTGTATTCATGGGAGGAAATATTACAGCCGATCATGTAGAGGAATTTAGGAAATCTCCAGTACCGATTGTTCTGGCAGGTTCGATTGAAGAGTCAAACCAAATTCCGTCCGTAAACATTGATTATGAAGCAGCTGTCTATGATTCCGTTAAGGAATTTATTGATAAGGGGCATAAACAGATTGCATTTGTTGTCGGGCCGCTTCATGAACCGAAAAATGCTCAGAAAAAGTTAAAGGGTTACCAAAGAGCTCTTCAGGACGCAGGTCTTCCATACAACGAAGAACTGATCGTTGAAGGCGATTATACTTATGATTCCGGAATAGAGGCTTTCGATAAATTACTTGAAGCAGGCAGTCGTCCTACCGCTATTTTAGTCGGTTCTGATGAAATGGCTCTTGGCGTTGTTCATGGGGCAGAAGACAAAGGGTTTAACATCCCTGAGGACTTCGAGGTCATCACATCAGACAATACCAGATTATCTCTAATGGTACGCCCGCAGCTGACCACGATCGTCCAGCCTTTATATGATATTGGTGCGGTTTCAATGCGTCTTTTAACAAAATTAATGAATAAAGATCAAACTGATGAGAACATCGTTGTACTACCGCATCGAATTGAACACCGCAAGTCAACTAAATAAAAAATAGGGTTGGTTAAATGCCAACCCTATTTTATCTTTTCACTTTTTTGGCTTCGAATCGGGTAAAGTCCCTTTTCGAGTGTTAGCAAATTCTTTTCGGTGATTTCTGCTTTTCTTGGGATCGGTTCATACAGATCTGCTGGATCGTCCCACTCCATTGGTAATGGAACAGGGGATGCCTTCTGCCATTTTTTAATCCAAGCATCAGGCAGATAGCCATAACCGCATGAGTTCTCTGTCATTTCCAGCCAAATCAGTGCCCAGGCTCTCGGTACGACCCTCCAGATGTCATAGCCACCCCCGCCCACAGCAATCCACTTCCCATTACAATATTGATGGGCAATCTCATGTGCTAAACGAGGTATTTCCCGATAGATCTTCATGGTGGCGGATAAATGGGTTAAGGGATCATAATAATGGGAGTCTGCCCCATTCTGGGTTAGAATCACATCGGGTTTAAAAAAGGCAGCTACTTCTCTGACTGATTGAGTGTAAACATCTAGCCATGATTCATCTTCAGTAAAAGCATCTACTGGAAAATTAAACGAATAGCCATATCCGGGACCCTGGCCGCGCTCGTTAATATTTCCGGTTCCAGGAAATAAATATCTCCCTGTCTCGTGGATCGAGAGTGTACATACATTAGGGTCATCATAAAAGGACCATTGAACACCATCCCCGTGATGGGCATCCGTATCTATATATAATACACGGGCATGATACTTTTCCTGTAAATACTTGATTGCCACGGAGCTGTCATTATATACACAAAACCCAGAGGCTTTGCCGCGGAAACCGTGATGTAATCCTCCGCCCAGGTGCAGGGCGTGAAGAGCTTTTCCAGTCATGACCGCATCCACTGCAGTTAATGTGCCTCCGACCAATAAGGAACTAGCCTCATGCATATTAGGGAAAATGGGTGTATCATCCGTACCTAATCCATAGTTTTCCGCAATTTCTGACGGAAGCGTTCCCATTCCTGCTTGTTGCACAGCTTCAATATAACTTTTATCATGGATGAGCGCGAGCTCCTCCTTAGCAGCCGTCCTTGGCGGAATGATCTGTTCAGGTGCCAGTGCCTGTAATTTATGTAAAAGGTCAACAGTTAGTTGGAGCCGGAATTGGTTAAAAGGGTGATTGTTATTAAATTTATATTTTAATAGTTGTTCTGAAAAAACAAAGGCACATGAATCACTCATAGAGACATCCCCGGAAGGTTTGGCCATAAAACCTGATGGCCGGCCTGTTTAAGATCTTGAATTAAGACGTTCGGATTCATTGTTTGGACTCTTAAGACAAGGATTTTAGAATGTTCGTCCTTTTTATCCGGATAGACGAGAACACTTAAAATATTGGCATGTCTATGTTTTATTACAGCCGTAATATCATTGAGCACCCCGGAAAGATTCGGAACTTTAATTTCAATTTGAGAACCAGGCTGATGTGCACCAGTCAGCTCCACCATTGTCCGTAATAAATCGGTCTCCGTTACGATTCCGATTAACTTTTGGTCATTAATAATCGGGATGCAGCTAATTTTGTGATCATAGAACAAACCTGCGGCCTCTTCGACAAAATCGAGAGGATGGCCCGTAATTACATTTTTCTTCATTATGGCTTCTAAAGGCTTTTTTAAATCTTCAGGATGCTCATTTGCGTGGAAGATGGAGGGAGTTGCTTCTCTTATTTGTGTTACGGTTACCAAGCCTTGTAAATGCCTGTTTTGGTCAATAATCGGAATATGGCGGATCTTTCTTGCATCCATTAAATGAATGGCATCCGCTATTGTATCAGTAGGGAAAAGTACGGCAACATCTGTTTTCATGATTTCTTCTATAATCATTCAAATCACTCCAGTTCGGTCGGACGTTTACTTTCACTTATGCTAATCTATTAATACATAAACCTGTTCATAAACCTTAGTCGATCAAATTTTTGGATGGATTCGACACCGACTCTTTTTCCCATCCGCGCCATTAAACAGTTGGCGGGATGGGAGCAAATCTCAGGGTCATCTGTGGCATACCATTCAAGACCGCCGGCATTCATCATTTTCTCCATGACTTTCCGATAATCCCAAACGTTTAATTGTGTCCCTTTCAAATCCCAATGCCAATAATATTCAGTTGTAATCGTAATATAATCTTCCATGGAATCATCCATCATCGAGACAATGAGAAGATTTTTACCAACGGAAAAGCCTCTAAACTTAGGGATAACCTCGATTGCCCCCAACTCAATTAAATCTTCCATTTGTCCTTCTGACCATCGCTCGAGGGGGTCAGGATAAAGATAGGTTACATATCCCACGATGGTATGCATGTCTCTTGCAATAATAATTCTTCCTTCTGGAAGGTCCGCAATACCAATTAATGCTTGATGTTGTTGTTTAGGGGGCCTAAATGCCACGAGGTCTTGGTGAAAATCATATCCAGCAAGTTTTTCGGATGAAATAGGGCCTTCGATAATTAAGTTCCCATGAGGAGTTTTCAATTGCTTGGCATTGTATGTCTTTTTGTGTTCCATACGTTCACCTACCTGATAGATGGTTGTGTATCAATTCTATTATACATAAAAACTTTTTAAAAATAGAAACTTATTAAAATTTTCTGTAAGGAAATAGGTAATTAGCCATAAAATTCTAGTAAATAATATTTTTAAAATTGTGAATAGTTCTTGTTTGTAATATAATTATCTCATACTAGCAAATAAGGGGGAGATTAAATGAAAGTGGAAGCGCTGTCAGTAATACAAGGGGAGTATAATCTTGGCAATTATGAGGAGATGTACCAACGATTTGACTGGAAGGAAACAGAGAAGGAATTTTCCTGGAACGAAACAGGACTTGTGAATTTGGCTTATGAAGCCATTGACCGCCACGCTAAAACCTTCCGTAAGAATAAGGTAGCCCTTTACTATCGTGATGGTCAAAGGAACGAGAAATACACATTTAAAGAAATGAAGGACTTATCAAATAAGGCTGCCAATGTTCTGAAAACCTACGGGGATGTAGAAAAAGGCGATCGTGTCTTTATCTTCATGCCGCGCTCTCCTGAACTTTATTTTACGGTGCTAGGAGCTATTAAGCTTGGAGCGATTGTAGGACCTTTATTTGAGGCGTTTATGGAGGGGGCAGTAAGAGACCGCCTGCAAGACAGTGAAGCAAAAGTCTTAGTGACCACTCCGGATTTGTTAGAACGTGTCCCAGTTCAAGATCTACCTGCATTAAAACATATCTTTATTGTTGGTAATAGTGTAGAAGAGCAGGGGATCGTGATTGACTTTTTGGACAAGTTTAAGTCTGCTAGTAAAGAACTAAAAATTGAGTGGGTTGATCGGAGAGATGGTCTGATCCTGCATTATACATCAGGTTCGACTGGAAAGCCTAAAGGTGTCCTACATGTACATAATGCCATGATTCAGCACTATCAAACAGCCAAATGGGTGTTAGATTTAAAAGAAGATGATGTATATTGGTGTACGGCAGACCCAGGCTGGGTTACGGGTACATCTTATGGCATTTTCGGTCCATGGTTAACAGGAACTTCAAACGTCATTGTCGGAGGCCGATTCAGTCCTGATTCTTGGTATCAAATGATTGAAGACTTCGGTGTTACGGTATGGTATAGTGCACCAACAGCATTCCGGATGTTAATGGGAGCGGGAGATGAGCTTGTCAAGAAGTTCGACCTCAGCAGTCTGCGTCATATCTTAAGTGTAGGTGAACCGTTAAATCCTGAAGTGGTTAAATGGGGGGCAAAGGTATTCAATAAGAGGATTCATGATAACTGGTGGATGACCGAAACAGGAGCTCAGTTAATCAGCAACTATCCTTGTATGGAAATCAAGCCTGGCTCTATGGGTAAACCAATCCCTGGAGTGGAGGCGGCGATTGTCGATAATCAAGGGAACGAACTGCCACCTTACCGAATGGGCAATCTGGCGATTAAAAAGGGCTGGCCTTCCATGATGCAGACTATCTGGAATAATCCGGAGAAGTATGAATCTTATTTTATGCCTGGTGACTGGTATGTCTCCGGAGATTCTGCCTACATGGATGAGGATGGTTATTTCTGGTTCCAGGGCAGGGTGGATGATGTCATCATGACATCCGGAGAGCGGGTTGGTCCGTTCGAGGTAGAAAGTAAGTTGGTTGAGCATCCAGCGGTTGCAGAAGCAGGGGTAATTGGAAAACCTGATCCCGTTCGAGGTGAAATCATTAAAGCGTTCGTTGCTTTACGTGACGGTTATGCAGCATCTGAGGAATTAAAAGAGGAAATTAGACAGTTTGTCAAAAAAGGACTTGCTGCTCATGCGGCTCCACGAGAAATTGATTTCCGTGATAAATTACCGAAAACACGAAGCGGTAAGATTATGAGACGAGTCTTAAAAGCTTGGGAATTGAATCTGCCGACAGGCGATCTTTCTACTATGGAGGATTAATAAAAACAACAACCGCCCGTTTATGGTGCGGTTGTTGTTTTATTTTGAACTTTTTTTTGTTCTTTGTTCTGCTCTTCTTTTTTGTCCTTAGGCGGGGCTTGCGCCCCTACTTGTACAGTATTCGATGATGCGGACACTCTTCCAGCGATATCAACAGCAATTACACGATATGAGCCGTTTCCAGCCTTATACGAACGCTTAGAGCTAGTAAGGCTTGCAACCTTCGTATTGCCTTGATACACACGATAACCAACAACATCATTGTCGCCTGACCTTGACCATGAAAGTGTATTTCCTGAAACAGAAAGCTTCACTCCGGCCGGATTCTTGCCGTTATCCGTCATTTTGGCAGTAGGAACAAGCACTTTGCCCCATCGGCCTCTATTTGGGATTAATTGGCTGTAATTTTTGAAGTTCCTGCCTACCATCCTCGTGATAAAGTCTGGGTTCAGCACTAATCCATACTGTGCAAACTCTTTCGGTGTGGAATTTAAGGCTAAATACTTTTTATTCCCTACCGTAACAAATTTTCCTTGGACTAAACTATCATCTACTTTAGTCGGCACATTATTTACATTAAAATAATCACTTTGGATTAACCCAGCTTTTGAGCAAGCTGAAGAAGGCAGTAAACCTGAAACGGCACAATACGAACGTTTGACAATCCCGTTTGGCATTTCAAAAGATTCCTTAGGGTCGACTAAATTTGGATTTTTATCATATGCGGCATTGATTAGTTCCGCCCACAGAGTATTTGTCCGCTGGCTATAGGACATTCCGGATGTCTTTAATGATTTTGGCGTGTCATAACCTGTCCATATCCCAAACGTTACATTTGGATTGGTAGCTACAAACCAAGAATCAATATACTCAGTACCGGTACCAGTCTTACCGGCCCAGTCTGCACTGAATTTTAATTTACTTTTCACTCCTGCCGCTGTTCCCATTTTAATTACATCTCTCATCATATCAAGGGTCAAGTAAGCGGTTTGCGGCTTAAAGACATCAACTGGTTTTGTTTGATGCTGATAGATGACCTTCCCATCACTATCGACAATCTTATCGATCATATACGCATCAATAAATTTCCCGCCGTTAGCAAATGTACTAAAGGCATTTGTATTTTCTTCAATTGTCACACCGGTTTCCATTGAACCAATCGCCGTTGAGAGATTGGTATAATCCGGCTTTTTAAGAGAGGTAAACCCCATTTTTTCAAGATACTTTGCTGGCTGCTGGTCAACAATCTCTTTATAAAGTTTAACAGCAGGAACGTTATATGATTTTGCCAAAGCATAACGGGCCGAAACGATACCGCTATACCTTAAGTCATAGTTGTGCGGCCAAGGGGTACTTCTGCCATAGGCAAGACTTAGCGCTACGTCCGGAAGAGGTGTTCCGGGAGAGGCCTTACCTAATTCAATGGCTGGTCCATAAACCAGCAGCGGTTTCATGGTTGAACCGTTCTGTCTTATCGCGCTTGTGGCGTGGTTAAGCTGTTGTTTATCATGATCTCTTCCTGCAACAAAACTGATGATTTTCCCAGTTTTATTTTCAATCAGCTCTGCACCAACTTCGACAGGTTCCATGACCGTAACCTCTTCACCAGTTTCGGGATCCTTCTTTACTTGGGCCTTAGCTGGTCCATAGTATTTATAGTTATCCTTAACCGTTTGCATCGCATCATAAATCTCTTTATCAATCGTTGTATAAATCTTGTAGCCATTTTGATGCAAATCATGGCTGGCTATCGTTTTATATTTGTAAAAGAGATTATCATCATTCTTTAAATCCTTCTCTGTGTAACCATCTTTTTTTGCCAGAACTGTTGTAAGAACTTCGATTGACCGGTTTTCGATTTCAAAGGTAAGCCATGGGTATTTTTCCAGCGGATTAGGAACCGGCTTGATAAAATCCTTTGTAATGTCGTAAGCAGAGGCATCAGCATACTGCTTCTCAGTGATGTATCCGCCATCTAACATTCTTTTGAGAACCGTTTTCATCCGAGTTAGTCCTGGTTCAAGATTGTTCTTAACGGTACCCTCTCTTGTAAATGGTGTATAACCGAATGGACTTTGCGGCAGACCGGCGATGAAAGCTGCTTGCGGCAGTGTAAGGTCATTTGCACTTTTTCCAAAAATTCCTTTAGCCGCAGCTTGGACACCGGCAATGTTTTGACCGGAGGAATTTCTTCCGAAGGTTGAAACATTGAGGTAGGCTTCTAAAATTTCCTTCTTGTTGAAAAACTTTTCTAATCGAAGAGCCAGTAGGATTTCATTGGCTTTCCTTTGGAAGGAAACTTCATTCGTTAAAATCTGATTCTTAATTAGCTGCTGTGTTAACGTACTCCCGCCAGATTGAACAGCCGAATTGGTTACTTCTTGAAAAAGAGCCCGAAAAACTGCTTTCGGCACAACTCCTTTATGCTGGTAGAAGTATTGATCTTCAGTCGCTATAACTGCATTAGTTAAATCCGTGGATACTTGATCAAGTGAGACCGCCTCACGGACTAAATCAGACCTGAGTCTGCCAAGGTAAACATTATTGGCAAAATATAAATCCGATGTTTCAGTATAGTTATAGATATCTTTTTTCATACTCGCATAGGAACGGACTGGTTCATCTTTAACAAGTGAGGCAAAGTAACCTGCTCCCACACCGGTTGCGAATGATCCGCCAAGAATGCCGACCGTCAGTACAAGGAGAACCAAGTTCCAAGCCACTTGATAAGTAATTCGGGCACTTTTTACTGTTTTTTTATGGGAAAACAAGGTCAATATGGATTTTGCCTTTTTCATCCATGCTTGTAATTTTTCCTTCATTCAGGGCATCACCTCATAATAAAATCCCTTTCATTATAGCATATCAATGGACCAAGAACTGACAACCTTCTACATTTTCTGAAATTTCCAGTTCGAAGTTTGACAGCCTCAATGAAATATGATAAAAAAAGCTATAGCATATTTTTATAATTTAAGCTGTGATGGGAAACAACTGTAGTTCTTCTATCCCTGTTTTTAGAGAGTCAGCGGTGGTGAAAGCTGATACACATAGAAGAATGAATTACGTCCTTGAGCTTTTTCCGTGAACACAATAATAAGTAGCGGAAAACGGTTATAACCGTTATTTTTCTGAGTTGGAGGAATTTCCTCAAGCTGGGTGGTACCGCGTAAATTATACGTCCCTGCATTTTGCAGGGGCGTTTTTATTTTTTTACGAGCTTAAGTCATGTTACAAAATCATATTTGGAGGGATTTTTGATGGATCTATTACAAGATTTAGCCTGGAGAGGCATCATTTATCAACAAACAGATGAAGAAGGATTAAAAGATTTATTGAATAAGGAAAGTATCTCACTTTACTGTGGAGCTGATCCTACTGCTGATAGTTTGCATATTGGCCACCTAGTTCCGTTTCTTACACTAAGAAGATTCCAGCAGCATGGTCATCGGCCCATTGTTTTGGTTGGCGGCGCAACTGGATTAATTGGTGATCCAAGTGGGAAAAGTGAAGAACGTAAATTGCAGACTTTAGAAACCGTTCAGAAGAATGTCGAGGGCATTAAGAAACAGCTTGCCGCTATTTTCGAATTTGAGGGTGAGAATGGGGCAGTTATGGTTAATAACTATGACTGGGCAGGCTCTATGGATATTGTAACGTTCTTGCGTGATATCGGTAAGCACATCGGCGTCAATTATATGCTTGCAAAAGATACCATTGCCTCCCGGCTCGAGACTGGTATTTCTTTTACTGAATTTACTTACACGATTTTACAGGCGATGGACTTCAATCATCTGTATGACCACCATAATTGTAAATTACAAATCGGCGGAAGTGACCAGTGGGGAAACATCACTTCCGGACTAGAACTAATCCGGAAAATGCATGAGGAAGAAACAAAAGCATTTGGACTTACCATTCCACTCGTTACAAAAGCCGATGGCACTAAATTTGGTAAGACAGAAGGCGGTGCAGTTTGGTTAGATCCTGAAAAAACCACCCCTTACGAATTCTATCAGTTCTGGATTAATTCTGCGGATGCAGATGTGGTGAAATACTTGAAGTACTTCACTTTCCTTTCTCGTGAAGAAATCGAAGGCTTAGAACAAAGTGTACAAGAGGAGCCGCATCTTCGCAAAGCTCAAAAAGCGCTAGCAGAAGAAATGACCCGCTTGATTCATGGGGAAGAAGCGTTACAGCAGGCGATTAAAATTTCCCAAGCGTTATTCAGCGGTGACGTAAGAAACTTGTCTGCTGATGAGATTAAGCAAGGTTTTAAAGATGTACCTTCATATGATGCAAAAGAAGGGGAAGAGAATTTAGTCGATTTGCTGGTAGCAGCAAAAATTTCTCCTTCTAAACGTCAGGCACGCGAAGATATCACAAATGGAGCAGTAACTGTAAATGGGGAAAAGGTGACAGATACGGCTTATACCCTTCAGGAAAATGATCGAATTGAAGGGCAGTTTACGATTATTAGAAGAGGTAAAAAGAAATACACATTAATTAACTACTAAAAGGTTAGGGCTTTGGTTTAATCCAGAGCCCGTTTTTTAAAGTTTTTTATTCAGTGGTATCTTTAATAATGAACTTCTTAGTCTTTAATTTTACTATTTCTGCTGTTGGAACTATATAATCTGCGTATTGCCGTATCACACTAGCTTTTAGTATTTGTCTCTCAGGAAGGCTTTCTTGTAGCACTTCTGCCATCAGTAGAATTTCCGGTTCATTTACACCAAAAAGTGTACGCATGCCAGTTGAACTGCTGAACCTGGGATTAATTTCAAATATATAAGGTTTGCCATTCCAGATTCGAAGTTGAAAGTTACATGGACCATAGGGTTTAAGGGCTTTTGCAACCTTTTCGCAGTAATCAGTAATATCCTTAAAATCATCAGAAATGGCAGACATCGTGATGCCGTCTTGCAATTGTCTTTTTAATGCAATGGATGATAAAACCTTTCCATTTGTTCCACAACAAACTCCCACGGTAAATTCATTTTGCTCATCAGGAAGATATTGCTGAAGGATCATATTTTTTTTCTCGGAAATAACCTGTTTAAAATAAACTAAATCATTAACTAGATGAATGTCCTCTGATCCCTTACCATGTCTTGGTTTTGCAATAAATGGAAAGCCCACATTCTCAATAAACAGATGAATTTTATCATTATCTTCTGGGTACCTAATGGTTTTTGGAGATGGAAAATTATGTTCCTCTAGAAAGTGGATAGTATTCCATTTATCATTGCAAATGGATAAAACATCTTGTGGGTTAGAAAAAACTCTACACCTTATCTCTTCCTCAATCAAAGCTTTGTTCCGACTGTAAAAAGAAAGCTCTTGTGATGAGGCGATAAATATAGCATCTATTTTTTCGAATCTCAAAATTTCTAGTAATCTTTTTAAATAAAGCTGTTCATCCTTAACATGCGGTACAATATAACTGTGATGAGCTAAATAGAGACCCAGTGCATAGGGCTGTGTATCAGTTGCGATCAAATTAACATTTAACTTTGATTTTATTAACGACTGAATAACCGCTACACCATAAACCGATCCCGAACCAGTAATTAGAACATTTAATTTACTCATAAATCACCTGCTTGGGAATAAATTCTTTACTCTTTGGACCGCAGTTAAATAGCAAATCAATAACTGACAGATTTGGAATAAATTCTCCCCAAAGCTGTGGATAAACAGGAGGTACAAATTCCTGGTAAACCAAACGTATTTGATTTTTTTCAAATTCTTTTTCATCATTATACGTTTTGGCTCCAGTCCCTGATAAATAAACTGTCGCATTTAAAGCTTTACAAATGTTAACTATTTTTTCACCCTTTTGGCCAGGAATTCCTTCAAGCTCAGAAGACCGAATAATTGGAGTTTTTATTTCTAAAACCGTTCGAATGACTTCTATTAGCTGTAAGTTAAAGTCTGCTAATTTTTTACTCGAGTTTTCATAAATAGGCAAAAAAAGCTGTTGGTACTGTTTCCAAAATGGTGCCCGGGCATAGCTTCTTTGAATAGAACCCCAATGTTTTTGGGGCCATTTACTGTCGTCAAACGTTGTCATATCTTTAATTTTGCCACTTTTATTTGTTAAAGGAACACTTAACAATCTGGGGCCATCTGGGCTTTTTATTTTGTTTTTATTCGTAATCGCCCTTCTTGAAAGGTCTACATCATCGAGAATAACAAACAAATCACTGGATAACATTTTATGAAAATACCCACTCCATGGGATGTAATTAGGTTGATGGATGGAAATAATCATCTCAAGTCACTCCCCATATCCCTCATGATTGTTTTTGCCATTTTGATATTGGTTTTGTGCCCTGATCTTATTCCAATAAAGTGCCCTTTAACCGGAAGGCCTAAGGTGGTTATATCGCCTAATAAATCAACCAGTTTATGTCTTGCCGGCTCATTTTCCCATCGAAGCTGATGGTCTGTTCCCCTGGAAATAACCAGACATTGGTCCATTGCGTTACCAATTAAGTTTTTTACAAGATCAACCTCGTCATCCATAATATAAGACCTGGCAGATGCGAGTTCAGAAACAAAGTCTAAGGCATCGGTCAATTTATAATGGGCAAGCTGTCTAGGAAGCTTCATGCTGGGATAATCAAGTATATAAGTATAAGTAGGATCCGCTGCAGGTAAAGCAATTAACATACTGTCATACCGTTGTCCATTATAATAGAAGGAATCAAATACCCATTGTGGCTTAGTAATTGTGATAAACCGTTTCTGCTTAGGTTGAGTGATGATTTCTGCTTGTAATAGTGCGTCAATGAAGTCCTTACAGCTAAATTGACTGACCACAGGAATATGAGGACTGTCCAGATGGACTTTAATATTATCAATACCTAAACCTGTAATGGCGGCTAATATGTGTTCTGTATGCTCGATTCTGTTATTATTTTTCACAAGTGAAGTCCAACGAGAATCAGACTGAGCATACTGTGCTACACATTCTATTTCTGGTTTGTCTTGTAGATCATCTCGGACAAATACAATACCAGAATCAGGTGGAGACGGAAAAAAGGTGACTGTTGACTGGATATCACCGGTAATGGACGTTCCGCTGCATTGAACTGAATTTTTTATCGATTTTTGCATCTGGAGATTCCTTCCTTATCCTGATGATTCACCCACTACCCACTACCTTTAATATTTCTTTAGCACGGTGTGTGTAGGTATGTTTGGAGTAGACTTCCTTCTGTCCAAGTTTCGCTATAGTCTTTCTTTCATTTTCATGTGTCAGATAATAATCGACTAACTCTAAAGTTTCTTTGGGAGAAGATGAACAAACAAGATGCTTACTCGGTATAAATAATTCTTCAACGGCAGGGGTAAGTGGTGTAAGCAGTAATCCCTGAGATGCGAGAACTTCAAACGTTCTTGAGTTTAATTCTGTAAAAGTGTTTTGAAAGCCCAGAACGATTTTTGCCGTGCTATAAACATCGTTTGTTTCTGTATATGGTAGCTTTTGCTTCAGAAATTCTGATGGTACGTCAAAGCCGATGATGTTGGGATCTACCTTTTCCCATCGGGTGCCCCAAATTTTTAGGTTATATCCTTTTTCAAGTAATGGTTGCAAGAGAATCTGGATACTATTTTTACGGTAAGAACTCCAGGTTACTCCTGCAGTGGCTACAACAGCAATGTCACATGAATACTGCTCTTGCTTGTTGCCTGGTTTGTGGAAATCAGGATTACATGCCCATGTAAGGTGATGGGCTGAATAACCCAGATTTTCATAATAAGGAATCGATTCTCGGTCTATTGTAAATATATAATCGGGATGTGTGGATTCGATATAATACAATGACCATTTTTCCCTCCAACGAGGATCTTCGGTTGCCCAATAAGCATGTTTCACTCCATACTTTTTTAAGAGCCGTTGTAGTAGCTGTAATTTGACTCTTGTATGAATTTTAGTCCAGCCTGCAGTTACTGCCAAATCTGGCTTAAATTCCTTTATTGTTGTTTCCAATTCTTCTTCTTGAATATCTGTCAATACTTTGACAGTACAACCACTCTTTTCAAAACCGGAGGGAAGCCCCAATAAATACTGTTTTGCGGCTTCAATAAACAGGATTTTCAATTTAATCACCTAATTTCATAAAGTTAACCTGTAGGTTTCACGTAACACGCCTCGACCGGCAAACCCTTCCTTAAACTTAAACAAACCTTGATTCACCGCTTTCCCTTTATTCTCAGTAGAAATCCCCCAATCCAAAAAGTGGAATCCTTCATTTACCCCCAACTGAATAAGGGCACTGAAAACAAGATTCAAAGGTCTAAGTTGCTGAAAATTTTCATCATGACATATATAAAAACAATTTAATACACGATTGTTAAGGATAAAAACCAAAACACCAGCAATCATTTTTTTTTCGTAAAAGGCAGAAAAAAGTTTAATTTTTTCTGGAAATCTTTGTCTAAGATCCAGTATCTCATTGTATGTGTGAGTAGGATGGCTGTTATGTCTTTTTAATAAATTAGACTCCAATATTCCCCAATAACCAGCAAGATCGTTATTTTCTTTTACGACAACTCCGCTATTTATTGCCTTGTTCTTATTTCTTATCGCATTTTTTTCCATATAGAGTTCATAATTTTCGATATTTTTAAGTGGGAGGGCGGTTGCTAATTCTGTGATCTCGGGAGTAAATCCGAAGTACCTTAATGAAAAGTCAATTTCATCTGAAGGCCAGGAATGGTAAATGCGGGGAACCATTTTCATTTCAATGGCTTTTACCCCCATCCCATTGCAGTGTTCAATCAAGAGAGGGATTAATGTTAGAGCTTTTGCAGTATCAAAGGATTGATTAATGATAATTCCGCCATGTGAGGCACCTGGATGAGAACAAAAAATGGATGATTCGTTTTCAAACTTTAATGCTGCTGGGATTACAGCGATAATTCGATCTTTAGTGTCAAATGCCATTAAGGAACAATCTTGGAATTTTTCTTTGGAGTGATAATTTAGAAATTTGCGTTGTTGCATAAATGTTCCATTTTTTGAATTTTGAACAAAGTTATCCCATTTGCTTTCATATTCATCCGTGTATGTTATTATTTTCATTTTTATCACCAGTTCATATGAAATGTGTTCTTTTACTTTTACTATTTATGCTGCTGTTAAAAAAAAACGAAATTTCTCGTTATTTTATTCGAATACATTTTCCAGGGTGACGTACCAATGTGCAATTTATTTTTTAAAGACCATTCTCACCAAAGTGAGTTTAAGTACATATTACTAAGAAATATGGTATATAAGTAATTCCATCGAAGAGAGGTAATAAAAAATGACTAAAAATCATAATTCTGCAATGTCAGGAGAACCAAAAGGTCCAAAGGGTACAAAGGGTCCAAAGGGTCCAAAGGGTCCAAAAAGCCCAAAAGGCCCAAAAGGTCCCAAAGGTCCAAAACCGCCTGAATCTCCACCTCCATCTGATGCGGATTATTAAACAAACTTTCACAAACGAGATCTAAAGTTTAATAGACGATAGCTCCTTTATCAAAGATTAATAGCATATAGAGGTGAGAGAGAATGATTCCTCTTGTTGATTTAAAAACTGAATATGAAACATTAAAAAATGAATTGAACCAAGTAATCCAGGAAGTATTAGAAAGCAGCTGTTTTATTTTAGGTCCGAATGGAGGAAAATTGGAAAAGGAAATTTCTCAATATATAGGTGTAGCACACGGATTGGGAGTGGCAAATGGTACGGACGCACTACTATTATGTTTGGAAGCCTTAAATATCGGAAGCGGAGATGAAGTGATTACAACTCCCTTTACTTTTTTTTCGACTGCAGAAGTAATTGCAAGGGTGGGGGCCACACCGGTGTTTGTCGATATTGATCCAAAAACGTATAACATGAATCCCGATTTGATTGAAAGTGTAATTACAGAAAAAACGAAAGCTATTATGGTGGTACATTTATTTGGTCAGCCGGCGGATATGGATACTATTTTGGCCATTTCTCGTAAGCATAACCTTCGTGTTATAGAGGATGCCTGTCAATCCATTGGAGCTTCCTATCGAGGGAAAAAAATTGGTTCATTCGGAGATTTTGGTTGTTTTTCTTTCTTCCCATCTAAAAATTTAGGTGCATACGGTGATGGAGGAATGATTGTAACAAACAATGGTGATTTATATAGAAAACTTAAATTACTGAGGAACCATGGTAGTTCAGAGCGGTATGTCCATACACATATTGGATTAAATAGTCGATTAGATGAAATACAAGCTGCGATTCTTAGTGTGAAATTCAAACGGTTAGACGAGTGGAATAATCGACGAAAAGAATTGGCGGGAGAATATTCTTTAAAATTGGCGGAAACTGTTCAAGTCCCTGTAGAGGCAGATGAAAGGGAACATGTTTTTCATCAATATTGCATAGAGACCAATCAACAAGACCAATTAGCCCATTTTCTTAAACAAAAAGAAATTGCAACAGGCATCTATTACCCCATACCACTCCATCTCCAAAAAGCTTTTTCTCATCTTGGATATAAAAATGGTCATTTTCCTGTTTCGGAAAGATGCACCAAAAGAATTTTGGCTTTACCAATAAATCCAATGATGACCCAAAAGCAACAAGACTATATTATTGCAGCAATAAAGGAATACTTTGGAGATCAGCCATGCCACCAATTAAAATAGGGGTTGCGGGCGTGGGAAGTATGGGAGTAAATCATTGTAAGGTCCTACAAATGATGAAAAATGCAGACTTTATCGGGGTATTTGATATTGAACAGAAAAGAAGTGAAAAGATAGCAAGCACGTTTGGCGTTCAAAGTTTTTCGTCTTTCAGCAAACTCATCGATACAGTTGATGCTGTCATCATAGCCGTCCAGACGTCCCATCATTTTTCATTAACAATGCAAGCGATTCAGAAAGTTAAACATGTCTTAGTTGAAAAGCCATTTGTGTCTTCATTAAAAGAAGCTCAGCAAATAATAAAAGCGGTGGATAAAGGGTCAGTAGTAGTTCAAGTTGGTCATGTAGAACGTTTTAACCCTGCTTTCAAACAGCTTTCAGAGCTTATGAATAAGGGAAATGTGATTTCCTTGGAGGCTAGGAGATTTGGGGTACCGAACCGAAACATTGAAACAGATGTAGTCCTTGATTTAATGATCCATGATATCGACCTCGTCTTAAAATTAGTAGATAGTCAAATATCAACCGTCAACGCTGCAGGCTATTTTATTGGTGATGGTAAACAATTAGAGGCTGCTTCAGCACTAATATCCTTTCAAAACGGGTGCTTCGCATCTTTGCTATCAAGCCGTTATTCTTTAGATAAAAAGAGAGAAATAAACGTAACGGAGAAGGATAGGTTTCTTAAAGCGAATCTTTTAACAAAGGAGTTATACGTTTACCATAATTCAAAGCCTTCTCCAACTGCTAACTGTTCCTACCCTGTTGAAAATATTGTAGAAAAAATTATAATCCCTCACCAAGAAACACTTTATTTAGAAATTGAACATTTTATTCAATCCATACAATCCAGGCAGACTCCATTGGTAGGTGTCCATGATGCCTATAAAGTACTCGAAGTAGCTGTAAAAATAAAAGATCAAATCGAAAAAAAGTAAAAATCAACCTTTTTTCAAATTTTCACTAGACTCCATTGAGAGATCTCTCTTAATCATGAAATTGGACAAATAGAAAAAGAAAAGGTTAAAACTTCCGCTTGAAATATGACATTTGTCTGTTTTCATTTTACATTTTGGCTTCACAAGATAAAGCATGTACACTTCTCATTTAACTTTGTCCTTATAAAATCTAAATGCTTGGAGAGAGGAGAATATGAAAATACTTGCTATTTCTGACACCCATGGATATTACCGGAATTACCCTGATATATCACCTGATTTGGTAATCTTGTTGGGCGATATTAAGTTTTATGAAATAAGAGAAATTGAGAAAAAATATAACTGCCCTATAGTAGGAATTTTGGGGAATCATGACGCTGTTGATTACTATCAAGATACTAACATCATTTATGCTCATCATAAGATAATTACAGTAAATGGTATAAAAATAGCCGGCTTTAACGGTTCAATTGCCTATAAAAGGAAACAATCCCTTTTATATTTTGAAGAAGAAGTATACGAATTCGTAAAAGACTTGGAATCAGTAGATATTTTTATTGCACACAGCAATCCCGCCACAGAAGAAACTCAAGAACTCGACGCAGCCCATCGGGGATTTGTGGCCTTTAACTATTACATCAAAACCAAGCAACCAAAATACTTTTTACACGGTCATCTTCACAAAGCGAATTCATATATAATTGAGAAAACAAACGTAATATCCGTTTATCCATTTAAAATTTTTGATTTCTAATAATAAAATATAATTAAATATCTTGCACTATTTACTTGTATTTGATTGGAGCAAAATAATAAAAAACCCTAGAAGCGTTGATAAAACGCAGTTTCTAGGGTTTTTTAGATTGCTATTTAATAAGCGAATTAATTAACGAGAATAGAACTCAACGATCAGAGCTTCGTTAATTTCAGCAGGAAGTTCAGAACGCTCTGGTAAGCGAGTGAAAGTTCCTTCTAATTTGTCAGCATCGAAAGTTAAGAAATCAGGTACAAAGTTGTTAACTTCGATTGCTTCTTTAACAACATCAAGGTTACGTGATTTTTCACGTAGGCTGATAGTTTGTCCTGCAGTTACACGGTAAGATGGGATATCTACGCGTGAACCGTTAACTAGGATATGACCGTGGTTTACTAATTGGCGAGCTGCACGACGAGTGCGAGCAAGACCTAAACGGTAAACAACGTTATCTAAACGTGACTCAAGTAGAGCCATGAAGTTTTCACCATGGATACCAGAAATTTTGCCAGCTTTTTCGAAAAGAGTACGGAATTGGCGCTCATTTACACCATACATATGACGAAGCTTTTGCTTCTCTTGTAATTGTAATCCGTATTCAGAAAGCTTTTTGCGTTGGTTTGGACCATGTTGTCCAGGAGCGTAAGGACGCTTTTCTAATTCTTTACCTGTGCCGCTTAGAGAGATTCCAAGACGACGGGATAGTTTCCAGCTTGGGCCGGTATAACGAGCCATGAATGACTCCTCCTTGTGTTTTTATTTGGGTAAAATAAAAACCGTTATGAGACGCTTTACTAGACATTTTGTTTTCATGCACCTTCGCCCTAGCAGCTGAGGGTTACACGATGCACCATCAAATCGATCGTTTGAGGAACAAAATGAGACTAAACAAAGTAAGCTCAATAGGCTGCATATATTTTACACAAGGAGTATTATATGATTTTTATACATGGAAAGTCAAGCATATTTTAAAAATGCTTTAAATCAACTAGAACAGTTGTTAAAAAATTAATAATTTATTTAAAAAGATATTCCAATATTCGCCTTAAATTAACTATAATTAGGAGGTGATTATTATTTGGAACTTATAAATGGGTGGAGTGAGTATGTATTCTCTAAAGGGAGATTTCCTGTTGGATGTAGAAAACTATAAAAAATTATTTCAAATATCTGAAAAAATCCATTCAACCTTAGATGTTGATATTTTATTAGGAGAAATATTTGTTGCGCTAAAAGAAGTATTTCCTAATTATTTTTATCATTTATTTCTATCATTAACAAGTTACAATCATAGTGACTTGCCAATCATGGACCTTGAATACGATAGTGAAAATATGGCTGTTATTCATGCCTATGAAACAGCCCAATTACAATTTGAGAGCTCAAATGTACCATCCCATGCCATCCTGTATGCCCCTCTTAAAGGGAAGTCGGAAGTCTATGGTGTTATGCAAGTGATTGCTCCAGATAAATCCGAATTTCCAGCTGGGGATGCCGAATTTGTACGGCTATTTTCACTCTGTGCAGGCAGTTCCCTTGAAAATGCATTAGCATACCAACAATCACAACAAGCCATTTCTGATTTGCAATTAATCAATCAAACATCCCACCAATTAAATTCGAATCAGCCCTTAGTAGAAACGTTAACTTATATGTCTAATCAAATCATAGATTCTTTTGAGGCCCAGGAGGTTGGTTTTTTTCTATTTAGTAAGAATCAACTTAGAGCGAAGGTAATCCCTGGCTCGACATCTTTCTTTTTCACACGGGAGGCCCAAGTTTACATTGATTATATTATAGGGAAATTTGACCAAAGTAATGAACCAATATTTATTGGTGATCTCGAACTTTCCAAACAACACCCTTACTCGTTTCATTCCATAATGGCTGTACCTGTAGTCGTGGGCCAAAAATTGAAGGGTTTTTCAATTATCATGCATCAAGATCCATACTTCTTCCCGTTTGGGACGTTTAAACTGCTTCAATCTCTCGTCCATCATTCATCATTAGCCCTAACCAATGCTTTATTAAGAGATGAGCTTGAAAAACTAGTCATCACCGATCACCTGACAAAACTCCACTCCCGAAAGTTTTTGGATGAAAAAATTCAGCAATCGATGATTAAAGATGAGGAAGGTACCTTTATCCTTATTGATTTAGATAATTTTAAAGAAATAAATGATACATATGGCCACCAAATTGGCGATTTAATTCTTGTTCAAGTTGCTAACCTAATAAAAGGAAGTATTAGAGAGAGTGACATTGGTGCGCGCTGGGGCGGGGAAGAGCTTGCCATTTATCTGCCGCGGGTACCTTTAGAAACGGGAGTTGTTATTGCCCAGAGGATTTTAAGCAAGGTGGCCGAATACTCCAATCCACATATAACTGTATCTTGCGGTGTTGCTTACTGGAGTAAGGACAGTCAGGATAGCTATTCTCTTTTATTTAAGAGAGCGGATGAAGCGTTATATCGGGCAAAGCAGACTGGAAAAAATAAGGTAGTCACCCAATGAGAATGAATGCTAAAAACATTAAAAGAAGGGCACAGAATCCATTATCTGTGCCCTTTTCTATCTAAAGTTTTAAAGATGTTTCATCAAGATTGCAGCAAGTTCTTCCAACTGTTCCTGATCAAACGCATCAAAGCGATTTTTCTCAGGAGAATCGATGTCTAACACGCCAATTAATTCTCCATCTTTTAGCAGTGGAATGACAATTTCTGATTGTGATGCCGCATCACAGGCAATATGGCCTGGAAATTGATAAACGTCGTCGACCCGGACGGTTTCCTTTTTTAAAGCAGACGTTCCACATACTCCCTTACCGACAGGGATCCTTACACAGGCTGGTAAGCCTTGAAAAGGACCGAGAACAAGTTCTCCATTGGTATCCATTAAATAAAACCCAACCCAATTAATGCGGTCTAGGAATTGGTTTAATAGGGCAGAAGTATTGCTGAGATTGGCTATTTGATTACTTTCATCATGAAGCAAGGCCTGTAATTGTTTCTTTACAAGCTCATAATTTTCTTCACGACTTCCCTTATACATTTCGACGTTAAACAAGATATTTCACCTTTTTCTCTTAAGAATTCATTATTATTTTATCAAAAATAGAAGAAAATGAGCAGACTTTGTCGACATTTTCAAAAAGGAATAGCCACAATTATACAGAAATCTTTATGTAGGGGATCCCTTAAGGAGGAGTATACATGAAGAAAAGTGCAAAGGAAGCAATTGTTAAGGCTGCCATCTCATTATTTAATTCAAATGGGTATTCAGGGACATCGATTAGGGATATTGCCAATTTAGCAAAAGTGAACACTGCTACGATTGCATACTACTTTGATAATAAACCCGGCCTCTTGGAATATTGCTTCTTGCATTTTTTTGAACAGTATATAAGCAAAATCGAAGAAGCGTATCTCTCCATCGACCGTGGGGCAAAAGAATGTTTGAAGAAGATCGTTGCTGATTTACTTCATTACCAATGTGAAAATAGTCAACTAGCTAGTTTTGTCTATCGGGAAATGTCTATGGATTCCCAAGTAGTCAGGGAAATCATGTCAACCTATTCGATAAAAGAAAAATATTATTTGCAAAAGATATTTGAAAGAGGATTTGAATGGCAGGAATTCCGTCCGCATTCAATACCTTATCTTATAATTCAATTGAAGAGTTTATTAATGATGCCCTTTATGAATACGCAATATATGAGAGAGGTTTTATATATTTTTCCTAATGAACCATTTTTTGAACAAAAATATTTAAAAGATCTTTACGCTTGGATCGATAAAACCTTATGCTTTGATGGCCCTGTTATCAAAGGGGCAGTAGTTAAATAGCGGTTATCGCTATTTTTTTTTCTATTTTACAAAAAAATTGAAATTAATAGTCAAAAAATGTCGTTAACATGGTATCATAATAGCATTGAATGACAATAATAAATAAATTTTTTAATATATGATCGATTAGTGTAAAATTTGAATCAATGTTGTTTGAAATAGGAGGCTTTACTTGTGAAGTATTTCATTGGATTTTTCATCCTTTTACTAGCCTTATTTGTATGGGGATACCTAATAAAAAGAAAGTACTTTAAAGAAATGGACCGGCTCGAAGCATGGAAAATTGACTTGCTAAATCGGCCAATACCTGATGAAATGTCGAAGGTAAAGCAGTTAAATATGACAGGTCAGACAGAGGAGCTCTTTGAAGGCTGGCGGAATCAATGGGATGACGTGGTGACTGTAAAGCTTCCAGATTTAGAAGAAATGCTTTTTGAAGCGGAAGAATATATTGACCGGTACCGCTTTAGAAAAGCGAAAGAGGTACAAATCTCTATTCAGTCAAAATTGCAGGAAACGGAAAGTCAAATCAATAAGATCGTAGAAGAACTGCATGAGCTAGTCGGCAGTGAAGTAAAGAATCGGGTAGAAATTGAAGAGTCAAAAGAAATGTACCGGGAAGCAAAAAAAATGCTTCTTGCCCGTCGGCATAGTTTTGGCCATTCGGAAAAACATTTAGAAGGTCTCCTGAATGAGGTAGCATTAAAGTTCAAGGAATTTGATGAGAAAACGGAACTCGGGAATTATTTAGAAGCTCGGGAAATTGTCTTACAAATACATAATCAGCTTAGAACAATCAAACACCATATGGAGCTAATCCCCCAGATGTTAATTGAATGTCAGTCATTGCTTCCAAACTTGTTAGCTGATTGTTTAGAAGGACACCGTGAAATGATCGGGCAGGATTACTATTTAGACCATATCAATGTGGAAAAAGAAGTTGCGCGTCTGGAAGAAAAGCTTGCTGAAATTCTTGATTTGATTGAAAAAACTGAAATTGAGCAGGCAGAAGAAGGAATGAAAGAAATAAAGGATCGAATTGACGTTTTATTTGATCTATTAGAAAAAGAAGTTCACGCCAAGCACTTTGTCATTAAAAATGAAAAAGCAGCCTATGAACTCATGGCGGCCGCACAAAAGGAGAACAAGGAACTATCCAATGAAGTGTCAGCCATGCAGCAAACCTATCAATTATTAGACAGTGACTTCGAGACTCAGAGACAGCTCGAGAAAGAACTTTCTACGGTATATAAGCACTATGAAATATTAGTTGAAAAATTAAAAATGAATGGAACAGCCCAAAGCGTCCTTCAAGATGAATTAAATACGATACAAGAGCAGCTCCACATGATTAGAGAAGGCCAGCAGGTTTTTGCCCAAAAACTTCAAGCCCTACGGAAAGATGAAATCGAGGCAAGAGAGACCGTTAAAGAGTTAACTAAAAAAGTGGGGGAGGCGCTCAGGATTGTAAAGAAAAACAATATTCCTGGTGTCCCGGCTGATTACCAATTCTTATTTGAGGATACAAACGATAGCATTCAAAATGTTCGTTATCAGCTTGAAGAAAAGCCGCTTAATGTCTCCGCGCTCAACCAATATCTTGAAGTTGCCGTTTTAACGGTTGAAAAGCTGGTAAACTCTACTCATGAGTTGATTGAGAATGTTACACTAGCTGAAAGAGCCATTCAGTATGGAAATCGTTACCGCAGTCATTATCCTTCAGTTGCCCAAGGCTTGGCAAAAGCCGAGGATGCATTTAGACATTATGAGTATCAAGAGGCATTAGAGCAGGCAGCTGCTTCCCTCGAAGGAATTGATCCAGGGGCATTAAAGAAAATAAAGGCAGCGAGTGCTGCCAAATAAATCCTAAAAAACCGATTCAGCCATTAGGCAAGAATCGGTTTTTCTTTTTCAAATAAATGAAATATGGTAAGATTTATTTTTGTTAAGTGTCAGGGCGGGGAGGAGAGACAAACGTGATATATTTAGATAATAGTGCAACAACGCAGCCATACAAAGAAGTATTAGACTCATTTCTTAAGGTTTCAAGTGACTATTTCGGAAATCCTTCCTCCTTGCATGGTTTGGGAGGACAGGCTGAAAAATTGTTATCTCAGGCTAGGGAACAGGCAGCCCGGCTATTAAAGGTTAAATCCTCTGAAATATATTTTACATCTGGCGGTACAGAGAGTAACAATATGGCAATTAAAGGGGCCGCTCTTATAAACAAGAATAAAGGCCGCCATATCATTACCACAAGTATCGAGCATGCTTCTGTTCTAGAAGCAATGAGCCAGCTATCAGGTGAAGGTTTTGAAATCACTTATTTGCCAGTGGACAAAAATGGAAGGGTCTCTGTAGAAGATGTAGAAAAATCTATTCGCACGGATACGGTACTAGTGTCTATTATGCAGGTTAATAATGAAGTAGGGACCATCCAGCCAATAGCTGAAATTGGAGCTGTGCTGAAGAAATATCCAACAGTATTATTCCATGTTGATTCCGTTCAGGCCATTGGGAAAGTGCCATTGTCTATATATGACAGCAGAATTGATTTTTGTTCATTTTCGGCACATAAATTCCACGGTTTAAAAGGGACCGGCGTCTTATTTATACGAGAAGGAGTAAGGCTTGCACCCTTATTATCGGGCGGCAATCAAGAGCGGAAATTACGGAGTGGTACGGAAAACGTTGCGGGATTCGTCGCTTTGGCAAAAGCACTCCGAATGACCATCACCAAAGGTGAAACCGGAATAACGAGATTGAAAAAAATTCAAACCATTCTAAGAGTTGGCCTAGAAGATCTAGAGGGTGTCATTATTCATACACCGTTAGAAGGGGCGGCCCCGCATATTTTAAACTTTTCTCTAGAGGGAATGAAATCAGAAGTATTCCTGCATGCATTAGAACAGGAAGGTGTGTTTGTATCGACTACCAGTGCCTGTTCATCCAAAAAGAAATCACCAAGTAAAACATTGCTGGCCATGGGGGTTCCGGAAGATCTGGCGGATCGTTCGATTCGAATTAGCCTCTCGTTTGAAAATACAGAAGAAGAGGCGTTAGCAGCTCTAACTTCCATCAAAAAGACAGTCAATCAACTACGAAAGGTTAGGAATTAAATGAATTATGACCGCATTTTAATCCGATATGGAGAAATATCTACCAAAGGACGTAATAGACATAAGTTTGTCGAAAAGTTAAAAAGAAGTGTTATTCATTCCCTAAAAGATTTTCCAAACATTAAAGTACAGGCCAGCCGGGATCGGATGTATGTTTTATTAAATGGAGAAAATGGAATAGAAATTATAGAAAAACTAAAACATATATTTGGGATTCAATCCTTTAGCCCGGCGGTTAAGGTAGAGCGGGATATAGAGGCACTCAAGCAGTCCTCTTTGCAATTGGTAAACTCACTCTTTAAGGAAGGGCAAACGTTTAAAGTAACCCCAAAACGGTCCGATAAAAAGTTTGAGTTGAATACAGATGGAATCAACAGAACCGTTGGCGGCTTTTTACTGGAGAATATAGCTGGTCTGCGTGTAGATGTAAAGAATCCAGATATTAATTTAAGAATTGAAGTAAGAGAAGAAGCCATCTATTTGTCATGTGAGATGATTCCTGGGGCGGGCGGCATGCCTAGCGGATCTGCCGGAAAAGCGATGCTGATGCTGTCAGGAGGAATCGACAGCCCTGTTGCCGGGTACATGGCGATGAAACGCGGCTTGGAGATAGAGGCGATTCATTTCTTCAGTCCTCCATTCACTAGTGAGCGTTCAAAAGAGAAAGTGGTCGACTTAACTAAAAAGCTTGCTCAATCCTATGGTAGTGCAATCAAGCTTCATATTGTACATTTTACAGATATTCAACAGGCGATCCGTGAACAGATACCTGAAAACTATACAATGACAACTACGAGAAGATTGATGCTAAGGATTGCTGATGAAATTAGGGATAAGCAAGAGGCACTTGCGATTATTACCGGTGAAAGTCTTGGTCAGGTGGCAAGTCAAACGTTAGAGAGCATGTTTACAATTAACGAGGTTACCAACACTCCCATTCTCCGTCCTTTGATTACAATGGATAAAACCGATATAATCAAAATCGCGCATGAAATTGATACGCTTGAAATTTCAAACCGTCCATTTGAGGATTGCTGTACCATCTTTGTGCCAGCTTCCCCAAAGACAAAGCCGCGCCGGGATAAAGTGAACCATTATGAAAGTTATCTTGACTTTGATCCACTTATAAAAGAAGCCGTTCAAGAGGTTGAAACCCTCGTGATTCAACCTGATGATGAGTTGGAATTTGATTCATTATTTTAATTAAGGAAATGTGAATTTTTTGTGAATATTTACCAGTTGGTTTATAGAATGAACTTTATCATTTCTACACATTCTATACTCACAAGGAGGTGATATCACATGGCAAGCAACAACTCAAACAACTTATTAGTTCCTGGTGTTGAACAAGCTCTTGATCAAATGAAATATGAAATTGCTCAAGAATTTGGTGTAAATCTTGGTGCTGACACTACTTCACGTGCTAACGGTTCTGTTGGTGGTGAAATCACTAAGCGTCTAGTTTCTATGGCTGAACAACAATTAGGCGGCGGATTTTCTCGTTAATCAAATTGAATAAGATGGCTACAGAGAGTGTGGAGTTTACCTCCCGCTCTCTTTTATTTTGATTGAACTGTAAAATAATGGTGAGGAAAAAGACTCTTCTAATTTCTAATTTTAGAGGTATAATAAAGAGTATTTCGAAAACAGAAACATTAAGGGGATCGGGAAACAGATGAAAAACACAGATACAAGGACGGGGTCGATCTATGCAGGCTTTTCTTATTTCCTTTGGGGGCTGCTGCCAGTATATTGGAAGTTTTTAGAGAGTGTAAATGCAAAAGAGATTCTGGCTAATCGGATTTTTTGGTCATTTATTTTTATGGTGCTTGTATTGATTGTCACAAAAAAGTGGGGGTTATTTATTCGGACCTTAAAAGGGTTTGCGGAAAATAAGAAGCAAATGATGGCTCTCACAGTTGCATCATTATTAATAAGTGTGAATTGGTTTGTCTATATTTGGGCTGTCAATAGCGGTCATATGATTGAGGCGAGTCTTGGATATTATATTAATCCTTTGATAAGTATTTTGTTAGGAATTATTGTTCTTAAGGAAAAATTAGCGGCTGCACAACTTGTTTCTTTTATATTGGCTGCTATTGGAGTAGGCATTATCACCATTTCTCATGGTGTGTTTCCGTGGATTGCGATTACTCTGGCCTTATCCTTTGGCTTATATGGGCTTGTAAAGAAGCTAATCAATGTAGAATCCTCAGTTGGTTTGACATTAGAAACAATGGTTCTGGCCCCAGTGGCTGGTATTTATATGGTTTCCTTATTTTTCAATGGGGGTAATTCACTGTTTGCGGAGAGCTGGGGAACAGATTTATTATTAATGGGTGCAGGTGCGGCCACCGCTCTGCCGCTGCTATACTTTGCAAAAGGAGCACAAAAGATACCCTTGTCACTGCTTGGCTTCCTGCAGTATATTTCTCCAACGTTAACACTAATCTTAGGAGTTTTTGTTTATCAAGAGCACTTTTCTAAAATACAATTATTATCATTTGCGTTTATTTGGTCAGCGTTAGCCATTTATTCTCTTTCAAAAACTAAACTATTTACCCAAAGAGCGGTAAAGCTTGAAAAGGAAAATAGAGCTGCACTATAACAAAAACCCCCTTAGCCATCATTGGAAAGGGGGTTTTTGTTATAGGAAAGTTCGCTTCACTTTATCCCAAAAAGAGTTATCTTTTAATTTTAGTGTTTTTATTTTTTGATCGCTGATTTTAATTTGAATGGTCTCTACATGGCGGATGCTTAAGGCCTCGTTATCCATTCCCATTGTCGGCTGGTCATTTCCTTCTGAGGCTACTTTTAAGGTAAGTAAACGTTCACTGCCAACAATAAACGAAGCGCCGAGGGTCCGATACTGATTGGTATTAACAGAAGCCACCTCACTTACTTGCATACAGGAGAGCAGCGGGTCAACAATCGAACCATTGACTGATTTATTATAGGCCGTACTGCCGGTTGGGGTGGCGACAATTAAACCGTCTCCACGGAAGGTTTCAAGATGTAACTGATCAATAAATACATCGACCGTTAGTGTCTTAATGATAGCTGACCTAATACTGAATTCATTCAAACAACGGAACGTACCTTGCCCATCCACTGTTACATCAATCGTGGGATAACGCCGGACTTTTAATTGAGTGTTCGTGTTCGAGGTGATGACTTCAATCATTTTCGCTGTATCACTAATACGGAAATCACAATACATACTTAAACTATCCAATACCGAGATCCCCATATAGAGGCAGTCATCACGGAATCCTGTTTTCCTGACTGCTTGTAAAAAGGTTCCATCATCACCGACACTGGCAATAATATTAGCCTTCCTATAATCTTCAACAATCGTAAAATCGTAACGTCTGGCCAGTTCCTGCAGGGGTGCTAATTTTATTAGTAAATCTGCATCCCGTTTGTGATAAAAATAAATATTTCGTCTATTATCCATTTCCTATCCCCCTGTAAGATGTGATGTTGATAAAATATCTTCTGCAGAATTTTAAAATGTCTAAATTAAGTTTAGCATTTTTTAGAAATAATATAAAAGAAGAGCCATTAGGCTGCCAATTGTAGGATCCAATTCGTTAATCTATTTAACATCTGAATGCAAGGTTTATTTTTTGGATAATAGCAAATAATAATGGGCTGAGAGGATGTGAGAATATGTTTTGGCTGTTTCTGGTATTGCTCATTATATTTTTCTTTTTACTATTAATTATTTTTACAAAGTTGACAATCTATATTTATTATTCTCACCTCAATGATAATGATGATTTAAAGATCCAGTTACGGGTATTTTTTGGACTTATCAAATACAATATAAAAATTCCTTTAATTAAGGTGGATGATGACTCTCCAAGTGTTGTCGTGAAAGGTTCTTCCTATATGGGCGAGTCCCCTGGTGAGGATGTTGAAACGGAAGTGAAACAAGTAACCAAAGAAGATTTTTTGACGAGGCTTCAAAACTCAAAAGACCTGCTTCATAAGGTTTTTGGTATGAATGTCATAGTGAAAAAGTTTTTACAAAAAATAACGATAAAAAACTTTGAATGGCACACCTTAATAGGAGTTGGTGATGCTGCTCATACTGGTATGATGACTGGAGCTTTGTGGTCTATTAAGGGAGGGGTCATTGGTGTTTTAAGCCATTATATGAGATTGAAAAAAACACCCCAATTATCAGTCACTCCGCATTTCCAGGCGTCCGTCATCCATACTAAACTCACATGTATGTTTCAGTTCCGAATCGGGCATGCTATTCTCGCAGGATTAAAGCTGATTAAATTCTGGAAGGGCGGGAAACCTCGCCAAAATAGCAGTAAAGATTTCCGGGATGAAAAAACTAAATCCGTTTCATAGAGGAGGAATAAACCTATGTCTGATCATCCAATTCAAGGTTTGATGACAACCGCAATGGAAAGCTTAAAAGAAATGATTGATGTTAATACGATTATAGGTGATCCGGTAGAAACCCCTGACGGAAGTGTAATTTTAACAGTATCTAAGGTTGGTTTTGGATTTGCAGCAGGAGGAAGTGAGTTCAAACTCGATAGCGGGCAAAAAGAGGGACAGCCTAAACTTCCGTTTGGCGGCGGTAGCGGCGGCGGTGTCTCCATTACTCCAATTGCTTTTTTAATTGTTAATTCTCAAGGGGTTAAAATGCTTCATTTAGACGAAAGCACCCATTTATACGAGAAAATTTTAGAACTTGCCCCTCAAGCTGTAGATAAAATCCAGCAAATGCTTTCGAAAAAAGATCAGGGTAAACAGCAGCAGTCCAATGTACAACAAGATCACTCCCAACAACAGCAGCAACAGCCAAAAGTAGATCTTGAATTTTGAAAAAAAAGTTAATCTCCCTTTAGCCGGGAAGATTAACTTTTTCTTTTGCATCACTTATAAATTAGATTTGAAAACTTTCAAAGTATTTCTTAGTTCAAATAATTGCAAAAATAGTTTTGAAAAGATATATTTACACTGTACATAATTAAAGTCTGGCATTTTTAAACATGGCTTTAATACAACAAAGGAGGATGTAGAGAATGGCAAATGTAACATTTAAAGGAAATCAAATTACATTACTTGGTAATGAAGTGAAGGTCGGCGATAAGGCCCCTAATTTCACTGTTCTTGCCAATGACTTATCAGAAGTGACTCTAAATGATACAAAGGGTCAGGTTCGCCTAATTTCAGCAGTACCATCTTTGGATACAGGTGTTTGTGATGCAGAAACACGCCGTTTCAATGAAGAAGCTAACTCCTTAGGAAATGTAAAAATTCTAACAGTAAGCGTGGACCTTCCATTCGCTCAAAAACGCTGGTGTGCTGCAGCAGGAATTGAAAACGTTCAAACGCTTTCAGACCATCGTGACCTTTCTTTTGGTGAGGCTTATGGGGTGGCTATCCAAGAGTTAAGACTATTAACTCGTGCGGTATTCGTAGTAGATTCAACTGATACTGTGGTATACGTAGAATATGTGAGTGAAGCAACGAATCACCCTAACTATGAAGCAGCGCTTGAAGCAGCTAAAAGCGCGAAATAAATAGAAAAGCGAAAGCGCTCCTTGCCCAGTCCCTCGAGCTGGACAATTTTGTAAAAGGTCTCAGGCATCCAACCTGAGGCCTTTTACTTGTTTAAAAAATAGATACTCGTATAAAATGAATAAGGGAAATTTAGTAATGGAGGGAAACAATGAATATTTCTCCAGTTGAACAGTTATTTACATTATTTAATGAGACCGCCCTTATTTTACAAGAAGAATTAGCCTGCAGTTATCTTGAGGCACTTGCTGATACTGGCGAAAATCTATTTCAGGGTGCGATACTCCAGGAAGAATTAAGTGAGTTGACCGTTAAGAGGCTTAAAAAGCAATATAGCGAGCTTAGTTTAGATCATTTTTCTAACGAAGACTTGCGCAAAGCCTTTCAGTTAGTGATTTTAAAAGGAATGAAGGAAAATGTACAGCCAAACCACCAAATGACTCCTGACTCTGTAGGTATGCTTGTTGGTTATTTGGTTGAAAAATTTATGAATAAACCATCCTTCCGACTTCTTGATCCTGCTGTGGGTACAGGTAATCTTTTAACAACGGTCATCAATCATTCCAAAAAGGAAATTACCTCGATTGGTGTCGAGATTGACGATATCCTCATTAAGCTTGCTTATGTTAATGCAAACCTGCAGGGACATCCGATTCAATTCTTTAACCAAGACAGTCTTGAGGCTTTGTTTATAGAGTCTGTCGATGCAGTTATTGCTGACTTACCTGTTGGATATTATCCAAATGATCTCAGAGCTGCTGATTACCAGTTGAAATCTGAGAACGGTCATTCTTATGCCCATCATTTGTTTATTGAACAGAGTGTCCGGCATACAAATTCTGGAGGTTACCTGTTCCTCTTAGTTCCAAATAGTCTGTTTGAGAGCGAGCAAGCGGCACAACTCAATGAGTACATGAAGGAACATGTTTATATCCAAGGGTTGCTTCAGCTTCCAACTAGTATCTTTAAAAATAAAAGTTCAGCCAAAAGCATTTTGGTTTTACAAAAAAAAGGTGAAGATATCAAGCAGCCAAAAGAAGCACTGCTCGTTAATTTGCCAAACCTTTCAAATGCCTATGAGATGGATAAAATATTAAGAAAAATGGATAATTGGTTTCGGGAAAATAAAGGATGAAACAGGGGAAAACTCCTCTGTTTTATCCTTTATTTGTTTTTGCGAAATTAAGAAATTTGTGAATATATGAACATTTGTCATGTAATCGTTCCCATGTAAATTATTCCTTGAAAAGTCTAATCTACAGTGATTAAATGAAAAATTGAGGGAAATAAACAGGAGCGGTTTGCACAAAATAAAGGTGTATTAAAACATAATTATTGGCAAATCGATGTTGTTATATAAAAGGAGCGTTCTAATAATGGCAAAAGTTATTGCGATCAATGCAGGTAGTTCTTCGTTGAAATTTCAGTTGTTCGAAATGCCAAGCGAGGAAGTAATCACAAAAGGACTAATTGAGAGAATTGGTCTTAATGATTCAATTTTTAATATAACGGTGAATGGTGAAAAAGTTGAAGAAGTCACTGATATTCCCGATCATGATATAGCGGTTAAGATGCTATTGGATAAATTAACCTCTTTAGGTATTATCAAATCTCTTAATGAAATTGAAGGAATTGGACATCGCGTCGTGCACGGTGGAGAGGCATTTAACGATTCAGCATTAATTACTGATGAAGTTTTAGCTAAAATTGAAGAATTATCCGAATTAGCTCCATTGCATAATCCGGCAAATGCCACTGGTATTAAAGCGTTCAAACAAGTTCTTCCTAATGTACCGGCAGTTGCAGTGTTCGATACAGCATTTCATCAGACAATGCCTGAAAGCTCGTTCTTATACAGCTTGCCATATGAATACTATGAAAAATATGGAATCCGTAAATATGGTTTTCACGGCACAAGTCATAAATATGTATCGCAGCGTGCAGCAGAATTATTAGGCCGTCCAATTGAACAGCTTCGATTACTCTCTTGCCACTTAGGTAACGGAGCAAGTATCGCTGCAATTGAAGGCGGAAAGTCTATTGACACTTCTATGGGCTTTACACCACTAGCAGGTGTAACGATGGGGACCCGTTCAGGAAACATTGACCCTGCCCTTATTCCATATATCATGGAAAAAACAAATCAAACTGCTGAAGAAGTGCTTGATGTGTTAAATAAAAAGAGCGGTATGTTAGCTGTTTCTGGTTTTTCAAGTGATCTTCGGGATATTATTGGTGAAGCGGACAAAGGAAATGAGCGTGCGGAGCTTGCATTAGATGTGTTTGCTAATCGTATTCATAAATATATCGGTTCTTATGCTGCACGTATGTATGGCGTAGACGCAATTATTTTCACTGCCGGTATCGGTGAGAACAGCGACCCAATTAGAGAACGTATTTTAAAAGGACTAGAATTTATGGGCGTATATTGGGATCCTGCTTTAAACAAGGTAAGAGGCGAGGAAGCATTTATTAACTATCCTCATTCACCAGTTAAAGTAATCATCATTCCTACAAATGAAGAGGTTATGATTGCCCGCGACGTTGTTCGTTTATCACACTAAAAGAAATTTTTATAATGTAAAAAGGCAAAAGCTGAACTTGATGGCTTTTGCCTTTTTTCAGTAGATTTTATTTGTGATATACTGAAAATAGAAACAATGAGCAGGAGGGGTCCATATTGCCATTGACAGACCGTGAAACACTCGTTTTGAATGAGATACGCTCATGGGAAAATAACTTATTAAACTATGAGTCCAATGATTTCCAGTTACTGTATGAAAAATATTTAGAGCGTTCTTTTTCCTTGTTGCCAGAGAAGGTCCAAAGGCAATTTTTTTCAGTGATTGATGGTTGGTTATTTCATTTACACAGTATTATACAGGGGGCACAACTCCAAATAGATGCAAAGGAAAGAATTCTTTCTTCGGGTAGAATCTTCAAAAAAGATATAGAGAAAATTGCAGATTTACAACAATTAGATATAGACCAATTAAAATACATAGCAGAGCAGCAAATTGCAAGACATCGTCTCTATTCTTTTGCCCAAGGCGGTTTGTCTGGAACGGGGGGAACTCTTCTTTTAGGAGCAGATATCCCAGCGATGGCAGTGATTAATTTACGAGTGGTTCAATTGATTGCCATGACCTATGGGTTTGAGGTGAATACACCTTTTGAAATGATGACGTCTTTAAAGGTATTTCATACGGCTGCATTGCCGGCTAGATTTCGAAAAGAGGGCTGGTCTTCGTTGATCGCAGAATTAGAAGCACATGAAGAGCTGTATTTTTATGAAGGCAATGAGAAAATAACTGATATTACCTGGTTAGAGCAGCCTGTACAGCAGCTGTTTAAAGCGATGGTGATTATGTTGTTCCGGAGACGGGCCATCCAAGGGATCCCCCTTGTCAGCATGGCTATAGGGGCAGGGACCAATTATCAACTAACACGCAAAGTCACCGATTTTGCCCATAAGTATTATCAGCTTCGGTATCTTAAGGGAAAAGAGGAGTAATAAAAATGAGTACGGAAGAACATAAGAAGCAGGCTCCAAAGGCCGTTCGCTGTAAAATCATTACTGTCAGTGATACGAGAAATCAAGATACAGATAAAAGCGGCAAATTAATGATCGAAATGCTCGAAGATGCAGGACATTCCATTTTAGATTATTGCATTGTTAAAGATGAGTCAGAACCGATTGAGGCAGAGATTATAAGAGGCTGTGAGAGAGAGGACATTGATGTCATCCTCACGAATGGCGGTACAGGGATTGCTAAGCGGGATGTAACGATAGAAACAGTCCAAAGTCTGTTAGAGAAAGAAATTGTCGGTTTCGGAGAATTATTTAGGATGCTGAGCTATCAGGAGGATATCGGTTCTGCTGCCATCCTCTCAAGAGCGATTGCTGGTGTTGTGAAAGATAAAGCGGTTTTTTCGACCCCCGGATCTACAGGTGCTGTCCGATTGGCAATGAACAAACTGATATTGCCTGAGATCGGGCATATCGTTCGGGAATTAAAGAAAGATTTGTAAAACAAAAGCAGAAGCGCCTTGATTAGGGGCTTATGATTTTCGATCCCGTGAATGAAGAAGCTGGATGTGTGAAAAAAACTCCCTGCAAATAGGGAGTTTTATTTATTGATGTACTTTTGTTGAAACGGTTTGGTTTGCACGGTACCAAAGCCATAAATCATTAATGATAGAAGCAAGGTCTGCGATTTCAGTATTCAATTTACAAGAACGTGGAAAATCACTTTCATCTGAAAGCTTAGCCTGTTTAAAGTTAATTTCCTGTTCGAGCTCCGCAATCCGATCTGGAATCGATCCACGAATACGCTCCCAATGAAGCAAGATATACTGCTGGGTTTCCTTATTATATTCATCCCATTCAAGCGTTAAATCCGGTATGGAAATCCCAAGGCGTTCATCAAAAGAAAAATGTTCCATCATAGCTTTACCTCCAATATTATTTTGTAAATAGTAGAAATGGTGTCAGGCACCGTTTTAAGGAAAAGCACGGAGCTATTAGCTCCGTGCTTACATTATATAATAGAATGTCTATTCCGTATCTTTTACAGTCCGAACGATAAGTACATCACATGGTGCATAGCGGGTAATATGTTCAGAAACACTTCCGATAAAGAATCTTTCAACTACATTCATACCAGTAGCGCCGCAGAGGATTAAGTCAACTTGATGTTTTTTTGCAATTTCTCTAGGTATTAGAATTTTTGGTGAGCCGAATCCGATTTCATATTGGAAGTCTGTTAATCCTGCTTCAACGGCTTGGTTTTGATACCTTTCTAGCATATCTTTTGCCAGCTTTTCGGCACGATCGCCAATAACAGTGTCGTATGCATCCATTAAGGCAAAGGTCCTAGTGTCTATGACATGAACTAACAACAGCCGTGCACCATTCCGTTTGGCAATTTCAATCCCTTTCTGAAACGCCCATTCTGCTTCCCTAGATCCATCCATAGCGACTAAAATATGACGATATTGAAGTCCCATGATTATCATCTCCTCACCTTGATTATACATTATTTAACAATGAATAATTGTTGCAATTTTTCGAACAATAATGGAGTAACATATCGATAGGAGGCATGTAAATTATGAGTAAACGGGAAGCAAAGAACATCTATACCTTCGAATTTGATGAAAAGGGTACGCTGGAAGTGAGCCAGCAAATTCTGAACTCCTATAATAGCGGCTTTATAGGAGAAGGCACGGCACTAGCAGAAGCAAGCGATTTTACTGCTGTAGAGGAGTAAATAAGGATTTAAAGGAAAAAGCTGTCTATTAATAGGCAGCTTTTTTTCTGTATTGATTAAATTAAGGTTACCTTTTCAACATAAAAGGATATAGTATAGTAACTTGTTATAAATGGAAAAAACATGGAGGTTAGCATATGCGGATTGGAGTACCGAAAGAAATAAAGAATAATGAAAATCGTGTGGCCATGACACCTGCAGGCGTTGTTAATCTCGTAAAATATGGACACGTAGTTTTTATTGAAAAAGGCGCCGGACTAGGCTCTGGTTTTTTAGATGAGGATTATCGCTCCAAAGGGGCAGTCATCGTAAAAACAGCTGAAGAGGCATGGTCTGCTGAGATGGTTATGAAGGTAAAGGAACCACTCCCAAGTGAATACCAATATTTCCGGGAAGGGTTGATTTTATTTACATATTTGCATCTGGCACCTGAACCGGCATTAACAAAAGCATTAATAGACAAAAGAGTAGTTGGGATTGCATATGAAACTGTTCAATTGCCAAATAATAGTCTCCCGTTATTAACCCCAATGAGTGAGGTAGCAGGCCGAATGGCTCCGCAAATTGGTGCTCAATTTTTAGAAAAAGTCTATGGAGGAAAGGGGATTCTCCTCTCAGGTGTTCCTGGCGTGCAAAGAGGAAAAGTGACCATTATTGGCGGTGGTGTGGCTGGTACCAATGCAGCCAAAATGGCGATTGGCTTAGGGGCGAAAGTAACCCTTATTGATGTAAATCCTGATCGTCTCCGTCAGCTAGATGATATTTTTGGGACAGATGTAACTACTTTAATGTCCAATCCCTATAATATTGCAGTAGCAGTTAAAGAATCAGATTTAGTAATTGGAGCGGTCCTCATCCCAGGGGCAAAGGCTCCAAAGCTTGTAACAGATGAGATGATTCGTTCGATGAATCCAGGAAGTGTGGTTGTGGATATCGCAATCGACCAAGGCGGGATCTTTGAGACAACCGATCGAATAACAACTCATGACCAACCAACATATATAAAACATGATGTCGTCCATTATGCGGTCGCCAATATGCCTGGTGCTGTACCAAGGACATCAACCATAGCTTTAACAAATGTAACCGTCCCATACGCCCTTCAGGTTGCTAATAAAGGATATATACAAGCCTGTCTCGACAATGAGGCTTTATTAAAGGGGATTAATACACTGGGGGGCCGTGTGACTTATCAAGCGGTGGCGGAAGCCCAAGGATTGGCTTACACGGATACCAAAACATTGTTGGGGAAAAAATAAAGGAAGAGGCCTTGGCCTCCTCCTTTATTTTGTTTGTTTCAAAGAAAAACCAACTTCACAAGGAAGTTGGTTTTTAAAAGCAAATATGTAGCCGCATTTGCCGTAGTGTGATAAGAAAGTTTTAAACCACCACTCCTCAAAGTGGGTGTTCTCAGAAGCATTCCTGCGTGTCCTCCATGTCTTATAGACAGAGGCCTGTCATTTCGGCTTCGATAGTTAAACTCCCTTTTACAGCTTAAAGGTTAAAACTTTATTATGATTACGTACAACGCAGCTTGTAATAGTATAATACATCAATTCCTCATGAAGTTCAATGTAAAAAAGTCCCAAAATATTATTTTATTATCTGAAGCTCTTTTGGGAATTTAGTTAGAATCTTTGCTCCGTCTGCAGTGATAAATATATCGTCCTCAATTCTCACGCCAGCTATTTCAGGAACATAGATGCCCGGTTCAATCGTGTATATCATTCCTTCTTCAATCATTAACTGATTTGTCTCAGTTAATGAAGGATACTCATGGACACTAATTCCGAGCCCATGACCTAAACGGTGTGGGAAAAATTCACCGTATCCGGCATCCGAAATGATTCTTCGGGCAGTAAGATCCACATCAGCAGCGCTGACACCTGGCTTACTAGCCTCAATTGCCGCGAGTTGGGCTTTTAGGACCGTATCGTAGATTTCTTTTTGCTTGTCGTTAATATCCCCATAAGCAACGGTTCTTGTGATGTCTGAACAATAACGGTCAACTACAACCCCTAAATCAAACAAGACAAGATCACCTTTTTTAATTTTGGTTTCCCCTGGAGTTCCATGAGGAGATGCAGCGTTTGCTCCGGTTAGAACCATGGTTGAAAAGGACATCTCGGTCACACCCTTTTGTTTAAGGGCGTACTCCAGTGCATTAAGTACTTCTAGTTCTGTCTTTCCTTCCTTTATCTCACTGGCTCCGAATTCGACCGCATAATCTGCAAGCGCACAAGCTTCCTCGATAATTTTTAGCTCATTCATATCTTTAATCATGCGAAGAAGCCGTAATTTTTCTTCTGCAGAAATAAAAGCGGCTTTAGGGAACATGGCAGAAAGTTGTTCGTACCTTTCCACATTCATATGTTCCTTTTCAATGGCTGCCTTATGAACCCCATTTATTCTCTTATTAATAGAACCTAAAATCATATCCCACGGATGATCAATATCGCTGTATCCGATGATTTCCCGGTCCCAGCCAGAACGTTTTGCGTCGGGAACTTCCATTGATGGGCAAACCAAGAATGGTTCCTCTTCCTGGAATACAACTAGTGCTAGCAGTCGTTCATGAGGATCGGTATAATAGCCGCTTAAATAAAAGACATTTTCTGATGAAGTCAAAAAGGAGACGTCTACATCATTTTCTTTCATCCACGTTTGAAGTTTGATTAATCGTTGATTCATGTCTAGGGGACCCCCTTACCTTAAGTTCAAAAACCCATTAGAGCGTAACAAGATTAAAGGTAAATGTAAACTAACACACCTTATGATGCGCTAAAATGAGGCAGTTATGGGTATAAAGTTAGCAGGAATTCCAAAATTTATATGGAAGTCATAATTGAATATATAAAAAGGAGTGGGTAAGAATGAAAGTTTCTTATCATGGACATTCAGTTGTTCAAATTAATACACAAGGAAAAAATATCATCATTGACCCGTTTATTACAGGTAATTCATTAACAGACTTAAAGGCTGAAGATGTGAAAGTCGATGTGATTATCCTATCTCATGGCCATAATGACCATGTAGGGGATACCGTTGAATTGGCAAAAAGGAATGATGCACTGGTAGTGGCTACTGACGAACTGTCAACCTTCTTAAGCTGGCAGGGTGTAAAAACACATGGAATGCATATTGGCGGTTCCTATCAATTTGAGTTTGGCAGAATAAAACTGACCCAGGCTTTCCACGGCTCAAGCTATCAAACAACAGATAAACAACTAATCTATTGCGGGATGCCTGCTGGAATTCTGTTCATGAACGAAGGAAAAACAATTTATCATGCTGGGGATACAGCCCTTTTTTCCGATATGAAATTAATCGGAGAGCGTCATCCGATTGACCTCGCTTTCCTGCCAATTGGTGATAACTATACGATGGGAGCGGAAGACGCTGCCTATGCAGCACAACTGCTGCAAGCGAAGCAAGTAATCCCCGTCCATTACAATACCTTCCCGCCGATTAAACAAGATCCATATCAATTTATTGAATTGCTGCCTAATAACAATGGACTTGTGCTCAAGCCTGGGGAAGCAATAGAAATTTAACTAGATTATCGTTATTCACATACTTTTTTTCCTTCCTCTAGCATAAAAATGAAACAAGCAGTCTTTTAGGGAGGAAAAATACGATGAAAAAGAACAGGTACTTACTATGCTTGCTGCTAGCTGGTTTTATGCTTTATTTTGCTGTGCCAAGACTATCAATCAACCTTGACGGACCTGAAGGGATATTCTCATTAACCTGGCTGGCATTTGCGTTAATGGTGATTGCCGGGAATTTGACAGGACTCCTTTATAGTCCGAAGAAGCTTGCTTCAAGAATGCAGTCAAGAAATGTAAAGAAACGCTCGCGTTCGTATTAGGAATTCTTTTAAATAATTAGGGAGTTTTAAGGACTCCTGGCAATGAGCGCCTCTAAACTGGCGCTCATTGTTTTATAAATTGTCAGAAACCGCATTGAATCAAGGCTTTTAACACTTTATAATGGAAAATAGACATAATTCCGGTAAAGAGCTGGATGACTTGGAATTCAATAAAAAAGGGTGAAGGTCTTGGCTACTAAGCATGAACAAATTTTGCAATACATTGATGGACTTCCGATAGGGGAAAAAATATCAGTGCGGCAAATCGCCAAGGCGATGACCGTAAGTGAAGGAACAGCTTATAGAGCAATTAAAGAAGCTGAAAATAAAGGATATGTCAGCACGATTGAACGGGTTGGAACGATACGGATCGAGCGTAAAAAGAAAGAAAATATCGAAAAGCTGACATTTGCAGAAGTTGTTAATATTGTTGATGGACAGGTCCTAGGCGGCAGGACGGGTTTACATAAAACACTCAATAAGTTTGTCATCGGTGCGATGAAATTAGAGGCTATGATGCGCTATACTGAGGCTGGGAATCTTCTTATTGTCGGAAACCGGACACAGGCACACGAACTTGCTTTAAAAGCAGGAGCTGCGGTTTTAATAACAGGTGGTTTCGATTCAGAAGAGCATGTAAAAAAATTAGCCGATAAGCTGGAATTGCCAGTGATATCCACTAGCTATGATACCTTTACCGTTGCAACAATGATTAACCGTGCAATTTACGACCAATTAATCAAAAAGGAAATCATTTTAGTGGAAGATATTTTAACTCCCATAGCTGATACGTATTATCTAAAAACAACAGATAAAGTGGCCAAGTGGCATGAGTTAAATCAAAAGACCACTCACAGCCGCTACCCTGTAGTTGATCAAAATATGAAGATACAGGGTATGGTTACAAGTAAAGATATTTTAGGACAAGATTTGGAAACGGCTATAGATAAAATTATGACAAAAAATTTGATGACGGTTAATGGGAAAACAAGTGTTGCCTCCACCGCCCATACCATGGTGTGGGAGGGAATCGAAGTCCTTCCTGTAACAGATGAGTCCAACCGTCTAGAAGGGATCATCAGCCGTCAGGATGTATTAAAGGCGCTGCAAATGAATCAGCGTCAGCCGCAGGTTGGTGAAACAATCGATGATATTATTACCAACCAAATGGTCTTAGTGCAGGGAAAAGCAAAAGGGGAAGAGGTATACTCCTGTGAAGTAACACCACAAATGACTAATCATTTAGGAACCATCTCATATGGAGTATTTACTACGGTCGTATCTGATGCGGCCAACCGGGTACTGCGCGGCTATAAAAAAGGAGACCTGGTAGTTGAAAATATGACGATTTACTTTCTAAAACCGGTTCAAATGGAAAGTACATTAGAAATATTCCCAAAAATTCTCGAAGTTGGCCGGAAGTTTGGGAAAGTAGACGTCGAAGTCTTTAATGATGGCGTGTTAGTTGGCAAAGCGATGATGATGTGTCAGTTAATTGATAGACACTAATACAAGCGGAAGGCGCCGACTAATTTCTAACTTCTTACTATAAAGTGAAAGCCGCTTCTATCGAAGCGGCTTAACTTATTTTTATGCATCAAAACTATTTGCTTCTTCAATCGCAAATGGCAGATAGTGCTTATATTTTTTATAGCCAGTCCAGCTAAAGTAAGCACCATAGATGATAAAAATGGCTGCAATAATGTATGATGTGGTAGTCTCAGAAATAAAGAAAAGGTGATTAATACCAAATAAGCAGACAAAAAGGCCAAGAGCCATATTTGATTTAGCAGAAAGCCATTTCTTTTCAACGTGACGGTTGCTTCTAAAGTATTTTGTTTTATAAAATAGATAGGAAGCAAATAGAATAGCAATTAAGATAACTAGGATTAACATGATTTGATCCTCCAAATTACTTGAAATCATCTACTATTTTACCGTGGATTGAAAAAAAAAGCCATAATTGGTACATAAGGAGCAGTGTTCATGATTGAGCAAATTTTAACAACGATTGAACAATACGAAACCATTATTGTTCATCGTCATGTCCGGCCGGATCCGGATGCATACGGATCACAAGGCGGATTAACAGCTATTTTAAAGGCATCCTTTCCAGAGAAAAAAATTTATGCAGTAGGCCAAGAGGAACCGACTCTAAATTTCCTCCGCAGGCTTGATGTCATTGACGATGAGGTTTATAAGGGCGCATTAGTCATAGTTTGTGATACAGCAAATCAAGATAGAATTGATGACCGCCGTTACAATACTGGTGATAAATTGATTAAAATTGATCACCATCCAAATATGGAGCCTTATGGAGACTTACTGTGGGTCGACACAAATGCAAGTTCCTGCAGTGAAATGATTTATGAATTCTACCTTCAAGGTAAAGAATTGGGTCTGAAAATGAATGATGAAGCGGCAAGACTATTATTTGCCGGCATCGTAGGGGACACGGGGAGGTTTTTATTCCCAAGCTCGACAGAAAAGACGTTTGCCTATGCAGGTGAATTAATCCATTACAACTTTTCACGTACTGAACTATTCGACAGAATGTATGAGCTGGACGCTAATATTATTAAATTGCAAGGTTATATCCTTCAAAACTTTGAACTGCAGTCAAATGGTGTAGGTTCCGTTATGATAACAAAGGAATTATTGAAAGAGTATAATGCAAGACCTGCGGAAGCATCACTTCTCGTTAGTTCTCTTGCAGATGTAAAGGGCATCAAGGCCTGGGTCTTTTTCATCGAGGAAGAAAAGCAAATTCGGGTAAGGCTCCGTTCAAAGGGACCTGTCATCAATGTGGTCGCTAGAAAATTTAACGGCGGCGGACACCCGCTTGCCTCCGGTGCGACAATCTATTCATGGGACGAAGTGGACGCGGTCATCCGTGAATTAGGGAAAGTCTGCGAAGAATATAAAAACTAGTATTAAAATAAAGACGGCCCGTAATTGGGCCGTTAAATCTATCTAGCTGAAGTGCGAGTGCAGGAGCTCCAGCTTCTTTATTCAAAGTCAATTTCCAGCTGTATAGTTAGGTTAGTATAAATGACCATTTCTTTGACTTTTAATTTGTATCTTTTATCATTGATTTTTATCTGTTTGTTTTCAATAATTTTTCTAATCAAATCTTTACTCTTATAAACGGTCTCGATATCTTTTGCAATCATCATACTGATATCATCACGTACGGAATCCTCTGTTTCTAGTACACTTAATGAGTCAAGCTTATATTTTTCGGCGTTGGTAATTCTGATATTAATTTTTTGAACTGTTAACTGTTCGATTTTTCGCCGATTAATTTCCTTATACTCGTCCTGCCAAATCTTTTTCTCGTTATTTAAATCAACAATATCCTGCTGTTGTTTACGAATCAACTCCGTATTTTCTTCCTGCCAAACTCCGTAAATATATAAAAAGATACACCAGCTTACCGCTCCGCCAATAGCTGTTCCTGCAAAGAAACGCTGCCAGCCGGGTCTTCGATATAGTTGCGGAACTCTCATGACGATATATGCTCCTGGGTTAACCAATTAATGATCAGTGCACCTGTTTGGGCACCGCCAAGGGCAGAAAGGATAAGTAATAATTGTTTAAAAAGATCCTTTGTATCCGCATTAAATAAGCCTCTTTCAAAGGTGTAAACCGCATCGAATGTTCCACCAATTGCAGAAACGATTGCCCATATCCTTAGTGCGGAAGACAATCGGTAGACGGTCGTAAGCGGCGGCTGTCCTGTTAAGAATGAAGCGATTCCCCCGATTAAGGAACCGCCAAGTACGACTCCAAGCGCAATGAAGTAACTTTCAATAAAAGCTGGGAAAAAACCGATTTCTTTCATCAGCAAACCGCCCTTTTTAGATTGTTATATTCATTTATATGGACAAAGGTCCGGGAATATGATTTGCCAATTAACAAAAGGCAGTTTCTATAAACCAGAACATATTTTCTTTTTTTTGATTAAGCTCTATAATTAAAGTAATGAAATATTTTTAAGGAACGGTGTGACATTATGTCTTTTATTCACCTTCATGTGTACAGTGCCTACAGTTTGTTGACAAGTACTGCATCGGTAACAGATTTAGTTGAAAATGCCAAGCAAAAGGGATTTAAAGCCCTTGCTCTAACCGATCGAAATGTGATGTACGGAACGATTGAGTTTTATAAACTCTGTAAAAAAAATAACCTTAAGCCGATTATTGGTTTAACGGTTGATGTGGAAAGTGAACGTGATCCAAATCAATCCTTTCCGCTTGTATTACTAGCGGAAACAGAAGTTGGATTTAAAAATCTATTAAAAATAACGAGCGCGGTTCAGACAAAGTCAAACAATGGACTCCCATTTAAATGGCTGAAATCCTATTCACAGGGGCTTATTGCCATTACTCCGGGGCTTGAGGGAGAAATTGAGCAGTCCCTTTTAACAGGAAATGTGGATGAGACAAGAAGCTTAATCCGTAAATTGGACACGATCTTTGGTAATGGCAGTTTTTATTTAGCCGTTCAACATCATCAATTACAAGAAGAGATCGAGATAAATCAACAATTTCTTTCGATTGCAAAGGAAGAAAATATTCCTCTCGTAGCCACCAACAGAGTTCATTATCTAGAAGAAGAAGACACTTTTGCTCATGAATGTTTATTGGCGATAAAAAATGGCGATAAACTCCAAGATGAGCATAGGGAAAAACTTAATAGCGATCAATTTTACTTAAAGAGTGCTAAGACAATGGCTGAAAGTTTCTCGGAAATTCCAGAGGCCTTGGAAAATTCCTTGCGGATTGCAGCACGGTGTTCAATAAATATTGACCTTAATAAAACCTATTTACCAACCTTTCCGACAGACAATGGAATGCCAGCGGAGCAGTTTCTTGAAGAGCTATGTAAAAAGGGATTGCAAGAGCGTTTTACAGAGCCGGCAAAGGTGTATTTAGAGCGTTTGGAATTTGAGCTTGACGTCATTAAGCGGATGAAGTTCAGCAACTATTTTTTAATTGTTTGGGATTTTATGAGATATGCACGCGAACACGGAATTCTTACTGGCCCTGGGCGGGGCTCTGCAGCAGGGTCCCTTGTTGCTTATGTTCTATATATCACGGATGTAGACCCAATCGAGCATAATCTATTATTTGAGCGCTTTTTAAATCCTGAACGGATATCGATGCCGGATATCGATATTGATTTTCCAGATCACCGCCGTGATGAAGTCATAGAGTACGTCGCGAGAAAATACGGAGAAATGCATGTATCACAGATTGTTACCTTTGGAACACTCGCAGCTAAGGCTGCCTTAAGAGACGTTGGAAGAGCTTTTGGCCTAAATGCAAAGGAATTAGAGTATTTATCCAAATTGGTTCCGTCGCGCTTAGGGATAAACCTTGAAGCAGCCTATAAGGAATCTGAACAATTAAGAAAGTATGTAAATGATACCCCATTGAATAAGAGGCTTTTTGATACAGCTTTAAAGCTTGAAGGGCTGCCGCGACATACTTCCACACATGCGGCAGGCGTGGTCATTAGTGAAAAGCCGCTTGTTGAATTAATCCCAATTCAACGGGGTTCTGGTGACGTCTACTTGACCCAATACTCAATGGAACATCTTGAGGAGATCGGATTGCTAAAAATGGACTTCCTCGGTCTTAGAAACCTTTCCCTGATTGAAACCATTTTGTCGTCAATTTTCCGTGATACGGGCAGGAAGGTGGATGTGAAGCAGTTACCGCTTCAAGATCAACGTACTTTCGCCTTATTAGCACGTGGTGAAACCACCGGTATCTTTCAACTTGAATCTGAAGGGATGCGAAAGGTACTGGCTCGGTTAAAGCCATCGCGATTTGAGGATATTGTAGCAGTAAATGCCTTGTACCGGCCCGGTCCAATGGAAAATATTCCTTTATATATCGATCGGAAACACGGCAAAGTGAAGGTGGATTATCCACACCCTGATTTAGAGCCCATCCTAGAAAATACATATGGAGTAATTGTTTACCAAGAGCAAATCATGCAGATTGCTGCAAAGATGGCTGGTTTTTCTCTTGGTGAAGCCGATCTTTTACGCCGGGCAGTCGGGAAAAAGCAAAAAGAAGTTTTGGATAAAGAGAGATATCACTTTGTTCAAGGTGCACTAAAAAAAGGATATTTTGAAGGACTGGCGAATGAAATATATGATTTAATTGTCCGCTTTGCCAATTATGGATTCAATCGGAGTCATGCGGTTGCCTATAGTATGATTGCCTATCAGCTGGCTTACTTAAAAGCAAATTTTCCACTCCATTTTATGGCTGGACTGCTCACTTCCGCCATCGGAAATGATACTAAAATTGCCCAATATATCATGGAATCACGTCAAAAGGATTTAGTTATCCTCCCGCCATCGATCAATCATAGCAAATACTCCTTTCAGGTTGAAGGCAAAGGGATACGTTATAGTCTTGCAGCCATAAAGAGTGTAGGTGGAGCAGCTCTAAAGGAAATCTTCCAAGCTCGAAAACGGAAGAAGTTTGATGATTTATTTGATTTTTGTATCAGAGTTTCTTCCAAAGCTGTGAATCGTAAAACACTGGAGTTTCTTGTTCATTCAGGAGCTTTTGATGAATTTGGTGAGGATCGTGCGGTGCTTTTGGCCAGTTTGGATGTTGCAATTGATCATGCCCAAATTTTCAAACCGGACGACTCCGAGCAATTTGCCTTGTTTGATGATGAGATGATTCCAAAGCCGAAATATGTCCATGTGGATCCGATTAATCTTGAAACTAAATTAGCTTTTGAGAAAGAGGCACTCGGTTTTTACCTATCAGACCATCCTGTTTCCGTCTATGAAAAAAGACTCAAAGCCAGTGGGGCATTATTGCTATATGAATTAGCTGCCGATATGAAAAGGGTTGTAACAGGAGTCTATATCTCACATTTGAAATCAATAAGAACAAAAAAAGGTGATTCCATGTCCTTTTTAACGGTTAGCGATTCAAGTGGTGAAATGGAGGCAGTGGCTTTTCCTAATGTCTATAAACGATTTCAGTTAGTATTGAAACAAGGGAGTTTTGTTCTTCTCGAGGGGAAGGTCGAAGAACGGGAGAACCAGCGGCAATTTATCATTCAGCAGGTGTTTGAATTAGAGCAGTGGTTACAGAACAATACCCAAAAACCGTCTGTTTTATATTTAAAAGTTTCCCAAGGACAACAGGATGAATCGACACTTAGGAAAATTGAGCTGCTTCTTAAAGCCAATCCAGGAAATGCCCAGGTTGTTCTTCATTATGAAGAAAGCAGGAAAACCATTAAATTGGGAGATGAATACAAGGTAAAACCAGGGCCCCAATTACTTCAGGAACTTAGGAACTTCCTTGGTTTAAAAAATGTTGTCCTAAGGGATTAAATCTTTACAACTCTTCTAGATATGTTATAGTGATAATGAGACAAGTGTGGTCTGACCACTATTGAGGCTAATGGTTAACGGATATTTATATATTTTATATAATTTTTTTAGGGGTGACATTTCTTGACTTTACGTGAAGAAGCATTGCACATGCATCGCATTCATAAAGGAAAATTAGAGTCTAAATCAAAGGTTCCAGTTCGAAATGCACATGATTTAAGTTTAGCCTATTCACCTGGTGTGGCAGAGCCATGTAAAGACATCTATGAAAAACCGGAAACAGTATATGACTATACCATGAAAGGTAATATGGTTGCCGTTGTTTCCGATGGTACAGCTGTTTTAGGTCTGGGGAATATTGGACCAGAAGCCGCCCTTCCTGTAATGGAAGGAAAAGCCGTACTGTTTAAAAGCTTTGCGGGTGTAGATGCCTTTCCTATTTGTTTAAACACAACAGATGTCGAGAAAATTATTGAAACGGTTAAGTTATTAGAGCCGACCTTTGGCGGAGTAAATCTCGAGGATATCGCTGCTCCTAACTGTTTTGTGATTGAGGAGAGATTAAAAAGGGAAGCCAATATTCCAATTTTTCATGATGACCAGCATGGTACAGCCATTGTAACTGTAGCAGGACTTGTCAATGCCCTTAAAATTACTGGAAAGAAAATGACAGAAATAAAAGTGGTTGCTAGTGGAGCGGGTGCCGCAGGGATCGCTATTATTAAGCTGCTTCACAGCTACGGAGTAAGAGACATTATAATGTGTGATACCAAAGGGGCTATTTATGAAGGCCGCCCCCAAGGAATGAACACAGTTAAAGCAGAAGTAGCAAAATATACAAACCGTGATAATCTCAAAGGAAGTCTCGCCGATGTCATCAAAGGGGCAGATGTTTTTATTGGGGTATCTGTCGCAGGAGCCTTGACAAAGGAAATGATTGCATCGATGAACCCTGACCCGATCATCTTTGCAATGGCAAACCCTGACCCAGAGATTATGCCTGAAGAAGCAAAAGCAGCAGGGGCTAAAGTCGTGGGGACAGGACGCTCTGACTTTCCAAACCAAGTGAATAATGTACTAGCTTTTCCAGGGATATTCCGCGGAGCACTTGATGTACGTGCGACACATATTAATGAAAAAATGAAAGTGGCGGCAGTAGAAGCGATTGCTTCGTTAATCAACGAGGATGAACTGCATGCAGATTACGTGATTCCAGCCCCATTTGATCCAAGAGTAGCACCCAATGTAGCTGCTGCAGTGGCTAAGGCAGCAATGGAAACAGGGGTTGCTCGTCTAAAGGTAGACCCTGAAGATGTAAAGGAAAGAACTGGGAGGCTCGCAATCATTGGTAAAAGTGAGTGATTACTTAGGTGACCAATACTAAAGTATATTTAGAGATTGTGAAGCAGTTAAGAGATATGATTACCGTTGATGGTCTAAAGACCGGAGATAAAATCCCATCTGAACGTGAATTGTCGGAGCGCCTGAATTTCGGGCGCTCTTCCGTTCGCGAAGCCCTCAGGGCCTTAGAATTACTTGGTTTAATTGAGACAAGAAGAGGCGAAGGAACCTATATTAGAGATTTTAGAGGCCACCAGCTTGTCCAGCTTCTTAGCACGTTTATCCTGCAAGATCAAAAAGCAAAACGTGATGTTCTTGAAACAAAGTACTATATTGAAATGGATTGCTTGCGTTTAGCTCTGCAAAAGGCGGATAATCAGGAAATAAACAAGATCTTAAATTGGCTGGAACGAACGGAAGATATTTCTGATGACCAATTTTTTCAAAGTCTGATGGAGCTTTCCGATAACCACTTGTTCTTACGATTATGGTCCATTTTAAAAGAGTATTACAATTCACTCGAAGAAAATCATATAACGTATATGCGGGATGATTATCTCGAATTGGTAAAAGCTTTAGCCGAAAAGAATCTTGAAAAAACACTATCTGCGTATAGAAAACTTCGAAATTTGTCAAACTCTACCGACAAATACTAACAGATTTTAAATTTTTTTTATTTTATATTGAAATTTATACAAGCTCTGTTAGGATGGCTGTTTTTTAATCTAATAGTGGTCTGACCACATTGGAATTCTAATAGGTATGAAGTAAAGGCAGGATAGAAAGAATTCTATAATAGCAATTATTGGAGAATCTTGCCAATGGCAGGTTGGCGTTACCCAAGGGAGGTTTTAATTTGGCGCTTAAAGATCTTTTTACAAAAAATCAACCAAAAAAGAAAAAATATGCAACGATTCCAAATGAAACGGCAAAGAATGTACCTGAAGGAATTATGTCTAAATGTCCTTCATGTAAGAAAATTATGTATACAAAAGAATTAGTGAAGAATGCAAAAGTATGCTTGCATTGCGGTTTTCATTTTCAAATGACTGCAGAAGAGCGGATAGATAGTTTTCTCGATGAAGGTAGTTTTGTTGAATTAAACGAGGAAATGATCTCGATAAATCCTCTTAATTTCCCGGACTATCTGGAGAAACTTGAAAAGGACCGGCAAAAAAGCAACTTGAACGAAGCGGTTGTCACTGGGATGGGCTCAGTTAACGGACATAAAGTTGTTGTGGCCATTATGGATGCCTCTTTCCGTATGGGCAGCATGGGTTCAGTGGTCGGTGAAAAAATAACCAGGGCTGTAGAAAAGGCGGACGAACTGTCAGTTCCATTTATTATTTTTACAGCTTCTGGCGGGGCAAGAATGCAAGAGGGCGCTTTGAGTTTGATGCAAATGGCCAAGACAAGCGTTGCCTTAAAAAGATTTAGCAATAATGGAGGTCTGATTATCTCCATCATGACACACCCAACAACAGGCGGGGTGTCTGCAAGCTTTGCCTCATTGGGGGATTATAACTTTGCGGAACCTGGAGCATTAATTGCTTTTGCCGGCCGCAGGGTTATTGAACAATCGATCCGTGAGGAATTGCCGGAGGATTTCCAGACGGCTGAGTTTCTTTTAAAACATGGCCAGTTAGATGCCATTCTTCCTCGACTGGAAATGGTAGAACAAATTACAAACATATTAGAAATTCATCAACCAGGAGGTGAACTCGAATGGCAGGAGAATTAGAATTCGAACGTCCAATTGTGGAGCTTAGAAAGAAAATTACTGAATTAAAAGAGTTCACTAAAACAGCTGATGTAGATTTAAGCACAGAAATTAAAAAGTTAGAAACTCGTCTTGAAAAGCTGGAACAGGATATATATGAAAATATCACCCCGTGGGAACGGGTTCAAATTGCCCGTCTTGCCAGCAGACCGACGACACTTGATTATATTTCCTATCTATTTGATGGATTCTTTGAGTGCCATGGTGACCGGACCTTTGCGGATGATGAGGCTATTGTTGGCGGTGTGGCGAAATTTAAAGGTTTACCTGTTACTGTAATTGGTCATCAACGCGGTAAGGATACAAAAGAAAATATTCGCCGGAATTTTGGAATGCCGCATCCTGAAGGATATCGGAAAGCGCTCAGGCTTATGAAGCAGGCAGATAAATTCAATCGTCCGATTATCTGTTTTATTGATACAAAGGGGGCTTATCCAGGTAAAGCCGCTGAAGAAAGAGGCCAGAGTGAGGCCATCGCTCGAAATTTATTTGAAATGGCAGGTCTTAGGGTTCCTGTTATTTGTATCGTGATTGGTGAGGGCGGAAGCGGCGGTGCTCTAGCGCTAGGCGTGGGCAATCGTATTTATATGCTCGAAAACTCCACCTACTCTGTTATTTCTCCTGAAGGAGCAGCTGCTATTTTATGGAAAGATGCATCCCTTGCTAAAAATGCGGCAGAAACAATGAGAATTACTGCTCCTGATTTAAAAGATCTTGGGATTATTGATGATATTATTCCGGAAATTAAAGGCGGAGCTCAAAAGGATGTCCAAAAGCAGGCAGAGGAAATTGACAAGGTACTAAAAGCTTCACTTACAGACTTACTCAAACTTTCTGAGGAAGAATTAATTGCTGATCGTTATAATCGATTCAGAACGATTGGCGAATTTACAGTTGAGAATGATTTTATCAGTGTAAATTAAGATTCGTGCTCATTTTTGGGCACGATTTTTTTTCGACATTTTCACAGATTATTCACCAAAAGTTACTGAAATTGCTAATGATATCGGTTACATACGTGGATGAAGCGCTACCAATTAACTAATTATTCCGTCTATTATAATTACTAATATGAATCGGTTGTTAAGCCGATTTCTTCATGTTATTTTATAAATATTCGCAGGTTTTATGTCAATAATAAAAACAGCATGAAAACAAACTATTAACAATGAATTTTTTGTACATATGGTTTAATTTGAAATTGAGGTGGAGAATATGAAAAAAATTGGTGTGCTTACTAGTGGCGGAGATGCTCCAGGTATGAATCCGGCGATTCGTGCCGTTGTCCGTAAAGCGATTTTTCATAATGTAGAGGTTTATGGTATTTACGGCGGATACCTTGGATTAGTCAATGGGAATATTAAAAAGCTTGAGCTTGGATCTGTAGGGGATATCATTCACCGTGGTGGTACGATGCTTCAGTCTGCCCGTCTTCCTGAATTTGCAGACAGAGAAGTACAAAAGAAAGGAATCGAGCAGCTACGTGCTCACGGAATTGAGGGATTAGTAGTTATCGGCGGTGACGGTTCTTATCGCGGCGCAAAAGCGTTAACAGAGCAAGGGTATCCATGTGTCGGTGTCCCTGGAACCATTGATAATGATATCCCAGGAACGGAATTAACAATTGGCTTTGATACTGCCCTTAATACGGTAATTGACGCAATCGATAAAATCCGAGATACAGCTACATCGCATGAAAGAACATTCGTTATTGAGGTTATGGGACGTAATGCTGGTGACATCGCCTTATGGTCTGGGCTTGCAGGCGGAGCTGAAACGATTCTAATTCCTGAAGAAAATTTTGATATGAACGAAGTAGCTGATCGACTTCGCAGTGGACATGAACGGGGCAAAAAGCATAGTATTATTGTTGTTGCGGAAGGCGTCTGCAGTGGATACGAATTTGCACGCCAGCTCAAAGAAAGCACAGAATTTGATACAAGAGTATCTGTATTGGGTCATATCCAGCGCGGTGGTTCACCTACTGTAGCTGACAGGGTACTAGCAAGCAGACTTGCAGCACGCGCGGTTGAACTCCTGATTGATGGAAAAGGCGGACGTGCCGTAGGCATTGAAAATAATAAGCTTGTTGACTATGATATCATTGAGGCACTTAAGAAGAAACATACAGTAGATCTTGATTTGTACAATTTATCTAAGGAATTATCAATTTAAGAATTAGAGTTTGTCTTTTCTAAATTTAGGAGGAAATAAAGCATGCAACGTAAAACAAAAATCGTTTGTACGATTGGTCCTGCAAGTGAATCAGTTGAAAAATTAACACAGTTAATCAATGCGGGAATGAATGTTTCCCGATTGAATTTTTCCCATGGAGATTTTGAAGAACATGGGGCAAGAATTATAAATATCAGGGAAGCATCGAAGCAAACTGGAAAGACAGTAGCAATCCTGCTGGATACTAAGGGCCCTGAAATCCGTACACATAACATGCAAAACGGAGCAATTGAGCTTACAGCTGGAAATAATATTATTGTCTCAATGAACGAAGTGGAAGGGACTACAGAAAAATTTTCTGTTACATATGAAGGATTAATTGAAGATGTTCATGTAGGTTCTCGAATTCTCTTAGATGATGGACTAATTGGTCTTGAAGTTACTGATATTAACCAATCAGACAGAGAAATCCATACGAAAATTCTTAACAGCGGTACATTAAAAAATAAAAAGGGTGTCAATGTTCCAGGTGTATCTGTAAATCTGCCTGGAATCACAGAAAAAGACACTCAAGATATTTTATTCGGAATTGAACAAGGCGTTGACTTCATTGCAGCATCTTTTGTTCGCCGGGCTAAAGATGTATTAGAAATCCGTCAGCTTTTAGAAGCAAACAATGGAAACCACATTCAAATCATTCCAAAAATAGAAAACCAAGAAGGCGTTGATAACATCGACGAAATCCTTGAAATCTCTGATGGTTTGATGGTTGCACGTGGAGACCTTGGTGTAGAAATACCTGCTGAGGAAGTGCCGCTTGTACAAAAAATGTTAATTAAAAAATGTAATGCACTTGGAAAACCTGTTATTACAGCTACGCAAATGCTTGATTCCATGCAGCGCAACCCAAGACCAACGCGTGCAGAAGCTAGTGACGTCGCCAATGCTATTTTTGATGGTACAGATGCTATTATGCTATCTGGTGAAACAGCTGCTGGACAATACCCTGTAGAGGCTGTACAGACGATGCATAATATTGCTTCAAGAGCAGAGCAGGCTTTGGACCATAAAGAAATCCTTTCAAACCGCAGCAAAAATACAGAACATAACTTAACTGATGCGGTTGCGCAGTCTGTAGCACATACTGCTTTAAACCTTGAGGTTAATTCCATTATTACACCGACAGAGAGTGGTCATACAGCTAGAATGATTTCTAAATATCGTCCAAAAGCAGCAATCGTGGCTGTCACTGCGAATGAAACCACTGTCCGCCGTTTGCAGCTGGTTTGGGGTGTTTATCCTCAGCTTGGCGGTACTTCCACAACCACTGATGAAATGCTGGATACTGCTGTTGAAACAAGCCTAGAAAGCGGTATTGTTAAACATGGTGAATTAGTTGTCATCACTGCCGGCGTACCAGTAGGGGAAACAGGCGCAACGAACTTAATGAAGATTCATGTGGTTGGAGACGTCATCACAAAAGCTCAAGGGATCGGCCGCCGCTCTGCCTTTGGTAAAGTAGTAGTTGCCCACGACGCAAAAGAAGCATTGGAAAAAGTAAAACCAGGTTCCATTCTTGTAACCATTGGTACAGATCGTGATATGATACCGGCTATCGAAAAATGTGCCGCGCTCATTACTCAAGAAGGCGGACTAACCAGCCATGCTGCAGTAGTTGGTCTAAATCTTAGTATCCCAGTTATTGTGGGAGTTGACCGTGCGCTTGAATTATTTAGGGATGGTCAAGAAGTAACTGTTGACGCAACTAGAGGAATTGTCTACAACGGACACGCAAGTGTACTTTAATTAAACAAATCTGCATTAAAATAAAGTGTTAAAAATGCATGAAAAAACGTCAGCTCCATCGGGGCTGACGTTTTTTATATGATGGCTGTGTTAATCATGAATGTTGATTTCCGCTCCAGGCGGCTTCGCTTTCCGCGGGCGTGCCGGGGAGCCTCCTCGGCGCTTAAAGCGCCTGCGGGGTCTCCCCTGCCCCGTACTCCCGCAGGAGTCTACGCCGCCTTCCGCTCCAATCAACGTGCTAAAAATCAACAATTACATTTAACACAGCCTATATGATAAAAAGTTCAATTTTTATGCTTCACGGCCTTTAATAAATGTCCATACATCATGGAACACATTTGCACGGTAAAGGGTACTGATAATTACAAGGGTAACAGGACCGACAATTAAACCTAAGAAACCAATTAATTTAAAGCCCACAAATAAAGCAATCAAAGTAGCTAAAGGATCCAATCCAATATTTGATGACAGAATTTTAGGTTCCATAATTTGCCGCTGTACAAGGACAATTATGTAAAGCACACCAAGACCAATCGCCATTCCCATATCACCACTAATCGATGAATAGATAATCCACGGCACGAACACTGCTCCTGTTCCTAGGTAAGGGATAATATCAACGATCCCTGTTGCTAATGCAATGGTTATAGCATAATCTACTCTGAGGATGAGCAAACCGATAAGAATGATGACAGTGGTAATCGATATCAGGGTTAATTGTGCTTTTATAAATCCAAATAGAGCCTTTTTTAAGTCAACGAAGACGGTTTTGCCGCTCGTCTTCGCTTTTTGCGGTAACAGTCTTCCTCCGTACGAAGAGAGGCGATACCAATCCTTACTGATAAAAAAGGTACCTAATAAAGAGAAAATGAGGACCGTTGCTGCATTTGGAAACCAGGATAGTATATTCGGTATGTTTTCAAAAAGATTTTTTAAAAAGTTTCCTACTGTTGATCCGATTCTTGACCCTACATTTTGAATATTTCCAATGATGGTGTCCTGCTGGCCGGCATCAAGCTTATTAAATACACTGGTTAATTGATTGTATAAGGGTATAATTTGCGCTGTAAAATAATCTTCTAGATAGTTGATCAGCGTATCGAGGTGTTCAGGAACTACTGTTGCTAAATAAGCAGTACCAGATACAATCTCAGCTACTAAAAGCGTAATGAGCCCGGCACAAAAGGCGAATATCACAATTAGTGCGATTAGCACCGCGAGAACACGCGGCATCTTTACCTTTCTTTCAAGGAGATCGACTAAAGGATTAATAAGAAAGGCAATAATTAGACCTATTAAAAATGGATAGGTAATTTTTGATAAAAAATAAAATAGATACAGTGCCAATAATACACCGCCCACTACAAGGATAAATCGGATGGTCCGGTATATATATTTCAGCTCCAAAATCAGCCCTCCTTTTAATGAATAGTAATCTCAGTTTAACATTTTATATTGGATACTGCATGATTTTCCCATTGATGTATTTGCTAAAATACTACGAATCACGGCAAATAAAGTTTCATTAGAACCAAATAATAAAAGGAAATCAGAATAGCACGAACATCCCAATATAAATCACTACTATGTTACGATAATTTGGAAAGGATTGGTCACACTATGCTAAGCGAGTCATTATTATTCTTGCTGCTTTTACTCGTCATTGGTTTAATTGCTAAAAATACTTCCTTACTGATCGCTATTGCCGCATTGATCCTATTAAAGGCTGGCGGTTTGGAGGCAAAGTCATTTTCCTTTATTCAGTCAAAGGGGATTAACTGGGGGGTCACGTTGATTACGATTGCTGTACTGGCTCCAATAGCAAGCGGAGATATTGGTTTTAGGGACTTGACATCATCATTTAAATCACCGTATGCCTGGATTGCCCTGATTTCGGGGATGCTTGTGGCCATACTTGCAAAGGGAGGGGTCAAACTTCTGGCAGATGATCCGCAAATTACGACAGCTTTAGTGCTTGGAACCATTTTATCTGTTTCCATTTTTAAAGGTGTAGCAGTCGGCCCTTTGATTGGTGCGGGTATCGCTTATACTGCCATGAAGCTGATCGGATTTTTCAGCTAGATTTTTTGTAAAATAATATTTTTTTCTTTTTTCAGTGTCTTTTCATTCACAAAAATCTGATAATTGTTTATAATAGGCTTGTAAGCGTATCCTAATTTACATAAACTATATATCAATGTTACATTACTAATTAACCGAATTTTAATTCAATCAACAATAGAAAAAAACTTGGATTGATTCCGAGCAATCGCTCAGGGGTAATGAAAAAGGGGAAATCAGGAGTCACTTGACTAAGTCAATAACTATAAATCAAGCTTTTAACTTAACTGAAACTCCATCATAACTTTCAGTTGGTAAAAGTATTTTGTCTATTAAGAAAGATATTGCTTTCAAAGGCATATGAGTATTTAAGAGCTGGCTATTTAAATGTGTTAGTGAACCGTCAGCAGACAGTTTTAAAGAAAGATGGGGAATTTTAGAATGTGAGGAGAGATTTTGCTATGACAGTAACACGCGGTCTTGAAGGGGTAGTGGCAACAACATCGTCAATAAGCTCCATTATTGATGACACACTGACATATGTTGGCTATGACATTGATGACTTAGCAGTAAATGCTAGTTTTGAAGAAGTAATTTACCTATTATGGCACAGACGATTACCAAATGCAGAAGAGTTGACTGAGTTAAAAACACAGCTGGCTCAAAATTCAGCCCTGCCTCCGGAAGTTATCCAACACTTTAAGATGTATCAAATTGAGAAGGTACATCCAATGGCAGCCCTCCGTTCTGCTGTTTCATTACTAGGTTTATATGATGAGGAAGCAGATTTAATGGATGAAGAAGCTAACTATCGAAAAGCTGTTCGCCTGCAAGCAAAAATGCCTGCCATTGTAACTACGTTCGCCCGTGTAAGAAAAGGTCTTGAACCAATTGCACCTAGACAGGATTTAAGCTTTGCAGCCAACTTCTTATACATGCTCTCAGGTAAAGAGCCTGAACCGATTGCAGTAGAAGCGATGAATAAGGCCCTTGTCTTACATGCAGACCACGAACTTAATGCATCCACCTTTACAGCACGCGTGTGCGTAGCAACCTTATCTGATGTTTATTCAGGTATCACTTCTGCCATTGGAGCTTTAAAAGGTCCTCTGCACGGCGGAGCAAACGAAGCTGTAATGAAGATGTTAACTGAAATTGGCACACTTGAAAATGTGGAGCCATATGTTCGCGGCAAGCTTGCCAACAAGGAAAAAATTATGGGCTTTGGTCACAGAGTATATCGTCAAGGCGACCCTCGGGCAAAGCATCTTAGAGAAATGTCTAAGAAGTTAACTGAGCTGACAGGCCAGCCGCATTGGTATGATATGTCTGTTCAAATTGAAGCGATTGTTACCGGTGAAAAGAAATTACCGCCAAACGTAGATTTTTATTCGGCTTCTGTTTACCACAGCTTAGGTATCGATCATGATTTAATGACACCTATCTTCGCGGTAAGCCGTGTATCCGGCTGGTTAGCACATATTCTAGAACAATATGAAAATAACCGATTAATTCGTCCTCGTGCGGATTATACGGGTCCTGGCATGCAAAAATATGTGCCAATTGAACAAAGAGGTTAATATTTTACTTTTTTTCAAAAAATTGATTCAATAGTATTGAATTAATAAAGGTTAGAGGATTAACACACTCTAACCTTTGATTCAGTCTTTTGATACATCACGAACAAAGTTTTCATACATACCAGGAGGGAGATCATCTAATGCAAGGCGAAAAAATTACAGTTACAAACGGAGTATTAAACGTACCAAACAATCCAATCATTCCATTTATCGAAGGGGACGGGATTGGACCGGATATCTGGGCTGCATCTGAGCGAGTTCTAAATGCAGCAGTAGAAAAAGCGTATAAAGGCGAGCGTAAAATCGTATGGAAGGAAGTTCTTGCTGGTGAGAAAGCTTTCAACCAAACTGGCGAGTGGCTTCCTAAAGAAACACTTAATGTAATTGAAGAATACTTGCTTGCAATTAAAGGACCATTAACTACACCTGTTGGTGGCGGAATTCGTTCCCTAAACGTTGCTCTTCGTCAAGAATTAGATTTATTTGTATGCTTACGTCCAGTAAGATGGTTTGAAGGTGTTCCTTCACCAGTTAAACGCCCAGAAGATACTGATATGGTCATTTTCCGTGAAAATACCGAAGATATCTATGCTGGTATCGAATATGAAAAAGGCACTGAAGCAGCAAAGAAAGTCATCGACTTCTTACAAAATGAAATGGGTGTAAACAAAATTAGATTCCCTGAAACATCAGGTATTGGTATTAAGCCAGTTTCTGAAGAGGGAACAAATCGTTTAGTACGCGCGGCTATCAATTATGCCATCAAAGAAGGCCGTAAGTCTGTTACACTTGTGCATAAAGGGAATATCATGAAATTCACTGAGGGCGCATTTAAAAACTGGGGTTATGTTCTTGCTGAAAAAGAATTCGGCGATAAAGTGTTCACATGGGCACAATATGACCGTATTAAAGCGGAACAAGGTTCTGATGCGGCTAATAAAGCTCAAGCTGATGCTGAAGCAGCAGGCAAAATCATCGTAAAAGATGCGATTGCTGATATTTTCTTACAACAAATCCTTACACGTCCACGCGAGTTCGATGTTGTTGCAACATTAAACTTAAATGGTGACTATATTTCCGATGCTCTTGCAGCTCAAGTTGGCGGCATTGGTATTGCTCCTGGAGCTAACATCAACTATGAAACTGGCCATGCAATCTTTGAAGCAACACATGGTACAGCACCTAAATATGCTGGTCTGGATAAAGTAAATCCATCTTCTGTTATTTTATCAGGAGTGTTATTGCTTGAGCACCTAGGCTGGAACGAAGCAGCGACAATGGTTATTAAATCTGTGGAAAAAACAATTGCATCTAAAGTAGTAACTTATGACTTTGCTCGCTTAATGGAAGGCGCAACTGAGGTTAAGACTTCTGAGTTTGGTGATGAGTTAATCAAAAACATGGAATAAGAGGCATCGTCTAGATTATAGGGGAAATCTATTCGGTAAAAGATTTATTAATGTGCTTCAAAGACATTTGCTAAACGTAGGCTGTTTTTAAAACAGCCTCTTAGTATTAAATTATTAATACGAAAAAGGGGAGAAAGTGTAATGTCATTAAAGCGTAAAAAGGTTTCAGTAATCGGCGGCGGTTTTACAGGTGCAACTACAGCATTTTTATTAGCGCAGAAAGAACTTGGAGATGTCGTTTTAGTGGATATTCCGCAAATGGAAAACCCTACGAAAGGGAAGGCTTTAGATATGCTTGAAGCAAGCCCCGTTCAAGGCTTTGACTCTAATATCATCGGTACTTCAAATTACGAAGATACACGCGATTCTGATATCGTTGTGATTACTGCCGGTATTGCTCGCAAACCAGGCATGAGCCGTGATGATTTAGTACAGACCAATCAAAGGGTTATGAAAAGCGTGACCCAGGAAATCGTGAAATATTCTCCAAACTGTACGATTATTGTATTAACTAACCCAGTAGATGCGATGACATACACTGTCTACAAAGAGTCAGGCTTCCCTAAAAATCGTGTAATTGGTCAATCAGGTGTACTCGATACAGCACGTTTCCGTACATTTGTAGCACAGGAATTAAATCTTTCTGTAAAAGATATCACTGGATTTGTTCTTGGCGGACATGGCGATGATATGGTTCCGCTCGTTCGTTACTCTTTTGCTGGCGGTATTCCGCTTGAAACTTTGATTCCAAAAGAGCGGCTAGATTCAATCGTTGAACGTACTAGAAAAGGCGGCGGTGAAATTGTAAACCTTCTGGGTAACGGAAGTGCTTACTATGCTCCAGCTGCTTCATTAGTGGAAATGTGTGAAGCGATTCTTAAAGATCAGCGCCGTGTTTTACCATCCATTGCATACTTGGAAGGAGAGTTCGGTTACGATGGAATTTATCTTGGCGTACCAACCATCCTAGGTGCAAATGGTATTGAAAAGGTCATTGAATTAGAGCTGACTGCAGAAGAGAAAGCAGCATTAGATAAATCCGTGGAATCTGTTCGTAATGTTATGCAGGTATTAGTCTAATTCATTTTAGATTCGGGGATCCCATAGTGATTCCCGAATTTTCTCTGTTTTAATGGAATCGCTTACAAAGGAAGGGTGGGCTAAGATGCTATTAGGGAAAAAAAGAAAGCTTGGACGCAGGATAGAAGAAATGAATCCTGGTGAGAAGTTAGCGTTAACTGAAAAAATGGAGGATAAGGACTTACTGTTATATTTAGGTTTGACGGATGATGCCAACCCTTTATATATTCAACATGATTATGCCTCTCAGACTCCATTTGAGAAGCCTGTTGTTCCCACTATTATGCTTACGGGTATTATTACTTCAGCGGTATCTAAGTATCTTCCCGGCCCTGGAAGCTATATTTTGAGCCAGGATCTCGAGTTTGTTAAGCCGGTCTATCACTATGAAACAGTTGAGTTTCTGTTCGAGGTGGTGGAGGTAGATCGGTCTGAGCATGTGGTATTCATCCGTGTGGCAGGGACGAATGAAGATAATGAGACGGTGATACGTGGGAAGTTGAAGGTATGCCCGCCGCATCGGTTTGAGGATATACATGGGAAGGTATTGGATAATTTCTGATTGATGTAAAAAAGTGGTCATTTCTCCTCATCGCCAAAAAAGGGGCGCAAGGGTAAATGAAAGGGTGACTCATTGCCCGTCACAGAGAAAAAGGGGGCACAAGGGTAAATGAAAAAGTGATTCATTGCCCGTAACAGAGAAAAAGAGGGCACAAGGGTAAATGAAAGAGTGATTCATTGCCCGTCACAGAGAAAATGAGGGCACAAGGGTAAATGAAGAAGTGATTCATTGCCCGTCACAGAGAAAAAGAGGGCCAAGGGTAAATGAAAAAGTGATTCATTGCCCGTCACGGAGAAAAAAAGGGCACAAGGGTAAATGAAAGAGTGATTCATTGCCCGTCACAGAGAAAAAGGGGGCACAAGGGTAAATGAAAGAATGATTCATTGCCCATAACAGCGAAAAAGTGGACACAAAGGTAAATGAAATAGGCATCATTGACTCAGTGATGGGAATCTCACTAGATGTTCTAAATAGAAAAGCGGCGTAAGAAGGAAAAATAGACCAGACCTTCTGAATAGCCGCTTTAATATCTTCATTCAAAATAACGTAATTGCCTATCGCCTATAGGTTTGAAGTTCTCTTTAAGAATTCTCCGAATCATCTTCTTAGAATCAATAATCCCGCACCACTCATACACACAATTTGTTGTAATCTTCATATCCGAAAACAGCAGCCGTATCTCCGCTACACTCCTTAAAACAGCAGATTCTATATCACCAACATGCCCGCACTCCCCACATACAATCTTTCCATTACAATATGAACAAGATAAAGAATCACAGACAAAGCAAGTCACTCCTTTGCGTAACTTCTTGAAATCATAAGCAGGAATCTTTAAATTTGCATAAGGGGAAACAACTTGATGTAACGAGATCAGCTTATCCGCAATCTTTTTATGTCTAGACGATATATTTGACTTCTCATTATTTAATTTTCTCATAAGCTGTTTTAACTGTGGGGGATAGAAAATAGGCTTACCGATAGGAGCCTCATACAAGAAGAACTCGGGGTTTACAAATACAACATAAGCATCAATCGATTGACTAATCCCAAGCTTTTGAAATAATTGGAGGAGTAAAGAATGGCTCCTTTTTATCTGCTCAAGAGGGTCTTTAATAATCTTCCCGTTAATCATCTCGAAACGGTCCTCGCGATATCGATAATCACCTTCATAATTTTTTACCTCAAAAACAAAAATAGTCGCCTGAAAAATAATCAAAGTATCAAGTTGAAAAGCTGTGTTATTAACCTCAAGGAAGAGATCATTTATAATTAAACAATCGCTCTGTAGCTGCTCAGTCAATAAATCAAACTGTACTTCTCCTTCATAACCTTTTTCCTTATATAAATAGTACTTTTGCTGGTCCGATGTAAAATCCATCCGGTTATTTAAGATCCTTAAAAGCTTTAACTCAAACGGGACTGAACGATTTTTATATGCCATATAACACTTCCTCTCTAAACACTATTTTATAAAACGAAAAAACCAAACCTCCGACAAAATGTGAATTATTTGTAAACTTTTTTACATGTAAGCGGTCTTATTTTACAAATATCAATATCTGCCCGTAAAACTAGATAATCCTTCTTTCTTATAGATATAATGAGGATATCTAGTAATAAAGTGGGGGTTTTTTTATGAAAAATAAAGTACTAGTTGTGGATGACGAACAATCAATAGTTACCTTACTTCAATATAATTTAGAGCAGGCGGGGTTCGAGGTTATTACTGCAATGGATGGTCAGGAGGGAAAACGTTTAGCCCAGACAGAGTCCCCTGACATTATCGTTTTAGACTTAATGCTGCCAAAACTAGATGGAATGGATGTCTGCAAACAACTGCGCCAACAGAATATTATGACCCCAATCCTGATGTTGACAGCCAAAGATGATGAGCTTGATAAAATACTAGGGCTCGAGCTGGGCGCTGATGATTATATGGTTAAGCCATTCAGCCCGCGGGAAGTTATTGCCCGAGTCAAAGCGATTTTAAGAAGGACCCAGATACAAACAGAATCAGCTGCAGACAAGGATGAATTTGAGGAACAAATTCAAATCGGAAAATTAACCATTTTCCCTGGAAAATATGAAGCTTACTTCCAAGATAACATCCTCGAACTTACACTAAAAGAGTTCGAACTATTGCTATATCTTGGACAAAATAAAGGCCGTGTATTAACAAGGGATCAATTACTGGGCGCTGTTTGGAATTATGATTTTGCTGGCGATACTAGAATTGTGGATGTACATATTTCACACCTAAGAGAAAAAATAGAAGAGGATACAAAAAAGCCTGTTTATATAAAAACAATCCGCGGCTTAGGATATAAATTGGAGGAGCCTAAAGTAGAATGATTAAGTTCCGATCGAGAGCCTTTGTTGCATTAATAAGCTTAATTATGATTTTATTAATAGGATTAGGCATCTTACTAGGGCAGTATTTTAAATATAATTTATTAGCTGCACTAAATGATAAAATAAAAATAGAAGTCTGGTGGCTTTTGTCTGCAGGACTTGGAACGGCTGCAATCATTACGATAATCCTTGGAATCAGAATTACTACTAGATACACAAAGCCAATTAAAGCAGCAACTGAAGTAGCTATCGAACTTGCTCATGGCAATTACCGTGCCCGAACAAAAGTAAACCGGTTTGATGATACAGGGATGTTAGGTTCATCTATTAACATGCTGGCTGAAAATCTTCAGGAACTCACCAAAGTTCGGGATATGCAGCAGGACCGTCTAAGTGCACTAATTGAGAATATGGGAGCAGGTTTAATCTTAATTGACAGCCGTGGATTTATTAATTTAGTGAATAAAGGCTACATCGACATATTTCAAATTAATCCAAGTGGGTATTTAAATAAACAATACTACGAAGTGATTGATTATGAAGAGATTAATCAATTAATAGCTGAGGTATTTCGTACGGAACAAAAGGTAAGGAAACAATTACGATTACCTTTGCAGATTGAAAGGAAATATTTCATGGTTTATGGGGTTCCCATTATTGGGGTGAACAATGTTTGGAAAGGGGTATTGCTTGTCTTTCATGATATTTCAGAAATCAAGAAACTCGAGCAAATGCGCAAGGATTTTGTCGCTAATGTTTCACATGAACTAAAAACCCCAGTGACCTCCATAAAGGGCTTTACCGAAACACTTCTCGATGGAGCTATGAATAACAAAGAAACACTTCAATCCTTTCTATCAATCATTTTAAAAGAAAGTGACCGCCTTGAATCGTTGATCCGTGACCTATTAGAACTTTCGAAAATTGAGCAGCATGGCTTTCAATTAAATTTGCAGCAGGTCGATCTCACTTCCTTGCTTCAGGATGTCATTAACTTATTAGACGGCAAAGCAAAAGTGAAAAACATCGAGCTCCGTTTTGACTGTAAACAGGAGGAAGTCCTAGTGAGAGGAGACACGGATCGATTAAAACAGGTGTTTATTAATCTGATAAGCAACGCTATTTCCTATACACCTGCTGATGGGTCCGTGAGTATCATTCTCGTTGACTTGGAACAAATGGTTAGGATTCTTGTGAAAGATACCGGAGTTGGTATTGGGAAAGAAGATATTCCCCGCATATTTGAACGATTTTATCGTGTCGACCGGGCGAGAAGCCGAAACTCAGGCGGGACGGGGCTCGGTCTGGCAATTGTAAAACACTTAATAGATGCTCATCATGGAAGCATCCGTGTGAAAAGTAAATTGGGCGAGGGCAGTGAATTTATCATTGAACTGCCAAAAGAAATAATGGATGGTGATAGTTGATGGAAAAGAAAAAGCTTGTTCTTATAGATGGAAATAGTATTGCCTATCGCGCCTTTTTTGCGCTTCCACTTCTGAATAATGATAAAGGAATACATACGAATGCGGTTTATGGCTTTACGACGATGTTAATGAAAATCCTGGAGGATGAAAAGCCAACCCATATGCTGGTGGCGTTTGATGCAGGTAAAACTACATTTCGTCATAAAACCTTCGGAGAATATAAAGGCGGCCGTCAAAAAACGCCGCCGGAACTATCAGAGCAATTTCCGTTTATTCGGGACCTTCTCGATGCATATGGGATCTCGCGATATGAACTTGAAAATTATGAAGCAGATGATATTATCGGCACCCTTTCATTAACTGCGGAAAGTGATGGATTTGAAGTAAAGGTCATTTCTGGTGATAAAGACTTGACGCAATTATCTTCTCCAATCACGACAGTGGGGATTACCCGAAAAGGGATTACAGATATCGAGGAATATACACCAGAGCATGTGGCGGAAAAGTATGGTCTGACCCCAAATCAAATTATTGATATGAAAGGTTTAATGGGGGACCCATCGGATAATATTCCTGGTGTTCCAGGGGTAGGGGAAAAGACAGCCATTAAACTGCTTAAAGAGTTTCATACAGTAGAAAACTTATTAGAGTCGATTGACCAAGTAAGCGGGAACAAATTGAAAGAAAAATTAGCAGAATTTAAGGAACAGGCAATCATGAGTAAGGAACTTGCCACCATTGAACGGAAAGCACCGGTAGAAGTCGACTTAGAAACCATTGCTTATGAAGGTTTTACAAGAGAGAAACTCATCAGCCTGTTTAAAGAACTTGGCTTCAACTCTTTACTAGAAAAACTGGGAGATGAGCCTTTAGATACGGTAGAACCTGAGCTCGAGGATATTGAATTTGTTATCCCTGAAGAAATTACAGAAGATCTATTTGCGGAAATCAATTATTTTTATGTTGAAATGCTAGACGATAATTATCACTATGCAGATATTGTTGGTTTTTCTCTTGTCAACGAAACAGGCAGCTATTATCTGCCAACAGAAAAAGTGTTGAAATCAGAGATTTTTAAAAAGTGGGCGGAGGATGAACATAGTAAAAAAATTGTTTACGATGCCAAACGTTCTGAGGTTTCCTTACGAAGATACGATATTCATTTAAAAGGAACGAACTTCGATATTTTGATGGCAGCCTATTTAATTAATCCATCCGAAAATATCGAGGGCTTAGCTGCTATTGCCAAAAGATATGCGATTCCACATATTCAATCAGATGAATCTTTTTATGGAAAAGGGGCAAAAAGGAAGATCCCTGAGGAGGCCGAGCTTGCCGAGCATCTAGTTCGTAAAGGTTTGGCAATGTCAGATTTATTAGATAAACTTGAGGACGAATTGAAAGAAAACGAACAATATGAATTGTTTAAGGAATTAGAAATGCCTCTATCTTTAATCTTAGCGGACATGGAATCTACCGGGATTAAAGTAGAGCAGGAACGCCTTCAATTGATGGGAAAAGAACTAAATGAAAGACTCCTTGAGATTGAAGAAAAAATTTGCGAGTTAGCAGGCGAAAAGTTTAACATCAATTCTCCTAAACAATTGGGTGTGATTCTTTTTGAAAAATTAGGATTACACTCTTTTAAGAAGACAAAAACAGGCCACTCAACATCAGCGGATGTGCTGGAGAAATTAGCAGATGATCATGAGATTATTCAATATATCCTTCTCTATCGTCAGCTGGGGAAACTTCAGTCTACCTATATTGAGGGTCTCCTAAAAGTGATTAACCCGGAAACGGAAAAGGTTCACACAAGATATCAGCAAACGTTAACGGCGACAGGAAGGTTAAGCTCCATCGATCCAAATCTGCAAAATATCCCGATACGACTTGAGGAAGGACGGAAGATCCGTCAGGCATTTGTTCCATCTGAAAAGGGCTGGGTCATTTTTGCTGCAGACTATTCGCAGATTGAACTTCGCGTGCTTGCCCATATCGCAGGGGACGATAAGCTGATCGATGCGTTTCAACATGACATGGATATCCATACGAAAACCGCGATGGAGGTATTTCATGTAGAGGCGGATGAGGTAACCTCGAATATGAGAAGGCAGGCCAAGGCGGTTAACTTTGGAATTGTGTATGGAATCAGTGATTATGGACTTTCGCAATCTCTGGGAATCACTAGAAAAGAAGCGGGTCAGTTTATCGATCGTTATCTTCATACGTATCCGGGTGTAAAGGAATATATGGATGAGATTATCCACTCTGCGAGACAGAAGGGGTATGTAACCACATTAATGCAAAGAAGACGGTATCTCCCTGAAATAACTGCCCGTAATTTTAACCTGCGGAGTTTTGCAGAACGGACAGCGATGAATACGCCAATTCAGGGTACAGCTGCTGATATTATCAAAAAAGCGATGATTGATATGGACGAGGCACTAAAAGATAAAGGGCTTAAAACACGTCTGTTGCTGCAGGTACATGACGAATTAATATTTGAAACTCCCGAGGAAGAGATTGAGATCTTAAAAGAGTTAGTTCCCAGTGTGATGGAGAATGCTCTTGAATTAAAAGTACCATTGAAGGTGGACTACGCCTATGGTCCAACCTGGTTCGATGCTAAATAAAAAGGAGAATCGACATTGCCGGAGCTTCCTGAGGTAGAAACAGTTAGAAAAACATTAAAACATCTTGTCTTGCACAAGGAAATAGCTAATATTACTGTTTATTGGCCTAAAATCATCAAGAACCCTGTTGAGGCCGAGCAATTTATCGATGCCTTAAAAGGGGAAACCATTGTTGATGTAGGCCGTAGAGGGAAATTTTTAATCATTTATACAGATCATTTTGCCTTGGTGTCACATTTACGAATGGAAGGCAGGTATGGTCTTCACTCGAAAGAAGAACCTTTCGATAAGCATACACATGTGATTTTTCATTTTACTGATGAAACAGAGTTACGGTACCGTGATGTTCGTAAATTTGGTACGATGCATCTTTATAAAAAAGGGGAGGAATTCTTAAAGCCTCCTTTGTTGGAACTAGGCCCTGAGCCATTTTCAGAGGAGTTTACGAAGGAATACCTGTCTCGAAAATTAAAGAAGACGAATCGGAAAATTAAAACAGCCTTACTGGACCAAAAGTTATTTGTAGGTCTTGGAAATATCTATGTCGATGAGGCATTATTCCGTTCGGGCATTCATCCTGAGCGGCTTGCAAGTTCGCTTAATGAGGAGGAAATTTCGATCCTTCATGATGAAATTGTTGCTACCCTAGGTGAAGCGGTTGAAAAAGGCGGAAGTACGATCCGTTCTTATGTGAATTCACAAGGTCAAATCGGAATGTTTCAACTCGAACTGTTTGCCTATGGACGGACTGGAGAGGAATGTAAAAAATGCGGCACCCCCCTTGAAAAGATGACAGTCGGGGGAAGGGGCACTCACTATTGCCCCAATTGTCAACAAATTTAATTTTGAACTATGAAACTGTCCAGCTCCAGCGCCTAGGGGCTCGGGTCATAGGCTTATCCAGTTACGGCTCCTTGGGACTCGAGCCATAAGCCACCCCCTGAAGAAGGCAAAAAGCGCCTTCTTGCAGCGTGCGTCTTAGTCTGGAGTCCCAGGGCAGTCGCCTCCACTTTTAGGTCAATCCGTCAAGAAGGCTAAAAGGCAGCCATCTCGCCGGCTCGTCTTATGCCTGTCGCCCCTGTTCAAGGCGCTTCCGCTTTTCGATTAACATTGGATAGGCTCCTGCCATATACTATCTTAGTGATTTTGCAGGAAGGAGCCCTAGACATCATGGTTCAGTTGTTCTCACTTCTCATCTTAGCTTTTGCTCTTAGCCTTGACAGCTTTAGCGTCGGGTTTACCTACGGGTTGAGGCAAATGGTTATGCCGCTTAAATCCGTTTTCATCATAGCTACCTGTTCGGCGGTTTCATTAATGATAGCCGTGTCAATCGGACATGGTCTAGAAAAGATATTATCACCCAAACTAACGGCAAGCCTTGGAGGGCTCATCTTAATTTTCCTTGGTGCCTGGGTATTATATCAATTTTTCCGCCCTGAAAAGGAAAAAGAAATGCTGACACATGAAAAAACGATTGTAAACTTTGAAATTCAATCGTTAGGAATAGCGATTAATATCTTAAAAAAGCCGCTGTCTGCTGATTTTGATCAATCAGGAACCATTACAGGAATAGAAGCCTTAATGCTCGGCTTTGCCTTATCCCTTGATGCATTTGGAGCCGGGATTGGAGCAGCCATGCTTGGATATTCACCCTTTTCCTTGGCCTTCACGGTTGCAATCATGAGTTCCCTATTTGTACTATTAGGAATAAAGAGTGGAACATTTTTTCATCGATTTGAATGGATTCAGAAATTCACCTTCTTGCCAGGAGTTTTATTAATTATTATTGGAGTAATGAAGCTATAACCGTAGAAAGGGATTTAAACATGTCATTAGTAATAGGGTTAACGGGCGGGATTGCCAGTGGAAAGAGTACCGTGTCAAACATGTTAATGAAAAGGTCCATAACCGTTATTGATGCGGATGTAGAAGCACGCTTAGCAGTAATGAAAGGCGAGCCCGCTTACAATAAAATTGTGGCTGAATTTGGTGAGGACGTTCTACTGGAAAACGGTGAAATTGACCGGCAAAAACTAGGTGCGATTATCTTCCATCAAGCGGACAAACGGCAGACTTTAAATGAAATTACGCATCCAGAAGTCCGAAGAAGAATGCTGGAACAAGTAGAGACGGCCAAAACAAATAATGAAGAATTAGTTGTTTTGGATATCCCTTTATTATTTGAAAGTAAATTAACCTACATGGTTGAAAAAACGCTCCTTGTATATGTTGACCATGATATACAATTACAAAGATTAATGGATAGAAATAACCTGACAATGGAGGATGCCCAAGCTAGAATCCGTTCTCAGATGCCTTTATCTGAAAAAATGGATCTGGCAGATGCAGTGATCAATAATAATGGATCAATTGAAGATACAAAAAAACAGCTCCTGCTCGTATTAGAAAAATGGGGAGTAAATCAAAAATAATGGATTAAAGAAGGCGAAAGCCTTCTTTTTTTTAGCTGAAATAATAATATGTCACCTTAATTTTTAAAATTCCGCAAAAATTCCGCCATTAAATCATCACAATTAAACCTAAATGTGTTATACTAATTACAACAATACGTTTAAAAGTATAACATTAATACGAAAGGGGCCGTAAAATGGGCGCGAGAATTGCGATAAATGGATTTGGAAGAATAGGAAGGATGGTTTTTAGAAAAGCGATCCTTGAGAATAAACTTGATGTTGCAGCGATTAATGCGAGCTATCCTGCAGAAACCTTAGCACACTTAATTAAATATGATTCTAATCATGGACCGTTTCAGGGAGATGTCATCCCTTTAGATAACGCATTAATTGTCAATGGGAAAAGGGTGAAATTATTAAATAATCGTAAGCCTGAAGAATTACCTTGGAGAGAACTTGGGATAGATATTGTCATTGAGGCTACGGGGAAATTTAATTCACGTGAACAAGCCGCGCTTCATCTAGAAGCTGGCGCAAAAAAGGTGATTTTAACAGCACCAGGGAAAAATGAAGACATTACCATAGTGATGGGAGTGAATGAAGATATGCTTGATCTAAAGCACCATGATATTATCTCCAATGCTTCCTGTACAACTAACTGTCTTGCACCCGTAGCGAAAGTCTTGGATGAAAAATTTGGTATAGAGTGCGGGTTGATGACAACCATCCACGCTTACACAAATGATCAAAAAAATATTGATAATCCACATAAAGATTTACGGAGAGCCCGTTCATGTGGACAATCTATCATTCCAACCACAACGGGTGCAGCTAAGGCCATCTCGCTGGTGCTGCCGCAATTAAAAGGGAAACTGCATGGCATGGCTTTGCGTGTGCCTACGCCCAATGTTTCACTAGTAGATTTAGTGGTCGATTTAAAATGTGATGTCACCATTGATGATGTAAACAAGGCCTTTTTAGAAGCAGCGAATCATACATTAAAAGGAATTCTGGATGTAACAATGGAGCCTTTGGTATCTGTTGATTTTAATACAAACTCGCATTCTTCCATTATAGATGGTCTGTCGACAATGGTTATGGGAACTAGGAAAGTGAAAGTACTAGCTTGGTATGATAATGAATGGGGCTATTCTTCACGTGTTGTTGATCTTGCACTTTTTGTGGCAGAGGAAATGGCAAAAATCTCCAAAATGAAAGTCAGCTAAATTTATTTTTGAAAGAGGTGTACCTTTTGCGTACATCTCTTTTATATTTTGATCAGAATGTTGTAAAATAAATAAAAAGGCGAAACTTGGAGGGTATGGCTGATATGGCGAATATTTTTACACGGTTTAAAAAACAAATTGAAACATCGGATCGAAACTCAGATGATTCGTTAAAAACTCATTATTATAAGGGAACATTTAATCAAGTATATCAGACGGTAGAAAAATTATTTCATGATGATGCCGACTGCCACGTTACAACGGTCTCGAAGGAGCATGGAGAAATTGCAGTTGAAATAAATAAACCGATCCCTTGTTTTCTTGTTGTAACCATTGTGTCAGTCAAACCTTTGGAAACGGCAGTTGATTTTAATATTTCATCGGAAAGATTTTCCTTATTAGGGATGTATCCTCAGTTAAAGAAGAGAATTTTATCATATTATGACAAGATTGGTAAATTACATAACTTGGTCGAAGTAAGGAAAAACTCGTAATCCTATACTTGTGTAAAGGTCTGCTTTTATATAAGATAATGGTAAGGATATCGTTCGGGCTTATAGGAAATTAGTAAAGATTAAAACGTATAACGCTTTGTCTTCGCCCCTTGGGGAACACCAGTAAGCAAGTTCTTTTAGTCAGATTTGGAGTTGATTAACAATGAAGTGCCCTTCATGTCAAAATTATGGTACACGTGTGCTTGATTCCCGGCCTGTTGATGAAGGACGTGCAACCCGGAGAAGAAGAGAATGCGAAGAATGCGGATATCGTTTTACTACTTTTGAGAAAATTGAAGAGATTCCTTTAATTGTAGTGAAAAAAGAAGGAACTAGGGAAGAATTCAGCCGTGATAAAATCCTGAGAGGGCTGATTAAGGCATGTGAAAAGCGTCCTGTTGCCTTGAAGGAACTAGAAGATATCACGCATGGTGTAGAAAAAGAACTTCGCAGCCAGGGAATATCAGAAATTAAAAGTGAGTCAATTGGCGAAATGGTCATGGACAGGCTTGCACATGTGGATGAAGTAGCCTACGTAAGATTCGCCTCTGTTTATCGCCAGTTTAAGGATATTAATGTTTTTATAGAAGAGCTAAAAGAATTAATAAAAAAGGAAAAATCGTAAAAGGAGCTGAGGTTTTAGCTCTTTTTCTTAATTTATAAAGGGAAAGGTTGGATGAATATGGCGCAGCATTGGCAGGAAATTCTTCCGATCGACCGTTATATTGTAGGAGCAGATGGACTGCTTCATGAGTATGACCGGAAAGTGCTGACGTTATTATATCAGCCTTTGATTGGGTCAACTTGCTTGAGTTTGTATATGACTCTGTGGGCAGAGCTGGAGGAGAATCGGCTTTGGTCGGAGTCGTCCACACACCATCTCTTGATGAATCTAATGGGAATGAATTTAAAGGACATATACGAAGCGCGGTTAAAGTTAGAGGGGATCGGATTAGTCAAAACATATGTGAAAACAGCCAATGATGAACGCTCATTTATATATGAATTGCACCCTCCATTAAATCCTGAGCAGTTCTTTTCCGATGGAATGTTGAATATATACCTGTTCCGAAAAATTGGCCAAAATCATTTTGCCCGTTTGAAACGGTTTTTCAGCGACCAGCAAAAACCAAAGGAAAGTGAATTTCAAGATGTCACAAAGGCGTTTCAGGATGTGTTTGCTTCCGCCACCTTTGGAAGCATGCAATCTTTACAAAATGTTTCTGGAGAATTAAGGGCTGAAGACGATGAACAATTTATTGGACGCCATGAGCAGAAGGGGATTCAAATTGGTGTGGATACATTTGATTTTGGGCTGCTAATGGCCGGATTAAATGAATCCCTTGTTCCTAAGAAGGCATTGACGAAAAAGGTGAAAGATGTAATTAGTAATCTTTCATTCCTATATAATATAAACCCGATTGAAATGAAAAATTTAATTCTCGATGCCATAACTCCAGCTAATGAAATAGATGTGGAGGATTTAAGAAAAGCAGCGAGAAATTGGTATCAATTTGAAAATAATGAGCAATATCCGAGCTTAGTTGATCGGACTCAGCCGCCAAAATATCGTATTCAAGTAGATGAGCCAAAGACAAAAGAAGAATTATTAGTTCGTTCCTTAGAAACGACCTCACCAGTTAAGGTATTCAAAGATGCTTCACATGGAATTGAACCCTCAGATACAGAATTAAAAATCATAGAAGATGTGTTGTTCAAGAAAAAACTTTTACCCGGTGTTGTCAATGTACTTATTCAATATGTCTTATTAAAAGCGGATTCGAAGTTTACCAAGAATTATGTGGAACAAATTGCCAGCCATTGGGCACGGAAGGAAATTAAAACAGTAAAAGAAGCAATGGACTTGGCTAGGAGTGAGCATAGCAAGTATCTTTCCTGGAATGAAGAGAAAAAGACGAGAAAGACTTCAAATAAACGGCCAATTAGGACAGAGCTTTTACCTGATTGGTTTGATAAAGAACCGAAAAAAGAGACGGAAGAAAGTTCAAAGGAAAACAACCCAGATATAGAGGCAAAAAAACGTGAAATTGAAGCAATGTTAAAGGCAATCGATGATTAAGAGGTGACATATGGAAAAGATAAACCGAACACTAAACCGAATAGCCTCCAGTGAAAATTTTCAAAAGCGCTATGCAAAAATGCGTCAAGAGACACTATCCCATCCTGGTGTGATAGAGTTTGTAAAAGAAAATGAGGATCAGCTGACAAAGGAAATGATCGACAAAGGCTTGAGCAAGCTTTATGAATATATCAATCAAAGCAAAGAATGCCATAAGTGTGAGAGTCTTAACGGCTGTATCAATATGATGAAAGGTTATCAGCCTGAATTGGTTCTTGATCGAAATGCGATCGATATCCGTTATGAACGCTGTCCAAGAAAAATCATGGATGACGAAAAACGGAAGAATGAACGGTTAATTAAGAGTTTATATGTTCCTAAAGATATCCTGAACGCAATGTTTGAGGACTTAGAACATGATAATTCCCGAATTGATGCCATTCAAAAATCACTTTCGTTCATTTTAAATTATGAACAGGGAAACCGGACAAAGGGAATCTATTTTTATGGCGAATTCGGGGTAGGGAAATCCTATTTGCTCGGAGCAATCGCAAACAAGCTTGCAAAAAAACAAATTTCATCCATGATTGTCTATGTTCCTGAATTGTTAAGAGAAATGAAAAGCTCGATCTCTGACTCAACACTTAATGAAAAAATCGAGGCATTAAAAAATGAACCCATCTTAATGCTGGATGATATTGGAGCGGAAGCGGTATCGAGCTGGACAAGAGATGAGGTACTTGGACCCATCCTGCAATTTAGAATGCTAGAAAATCTTCCTACCTTTTTTACATCGAACTTTGATTTCAAAGGGTTAGAGCATCATTTAACATATAGCCAGCGCGGGGAAGAGGAGAAAATGAAGGCGCGCCGAATTATGGAAAGAATCCGTTCCTTAAGTGAGCCAGTTTTGGTAGATGGACCAAACAGAAGATAAATAATGTTTAAATGGATTGCCTTTTCATCATTGGCAGTCCTTTTTTTTATTTAAATAATAATTCCAAGGGTCAGCGTACTTCTATTTTGGCCAAGTCCCCCATATATATATTTAACATAGATTTGCTAAAAAGGGGGGATTTGGTTGGCGGAAATCATCTTCCAAAGCAGGATGGATGCAAAGCGGTTTTTTAACCACTTGCTAAAATATGTATCAATTCCTATCGATGAAAAAACTATTCTTCTAATTGAAGATCGACATATAGTAAAACTTTTAGATGGAAGTTTTTCTAGTGAACAGTTTAATCAAGTGAAACTTGCCTTTTATCATTTTATTACAACCATTAAACGGGATGAATGGTTCAGGGATATAATCAAGAATCAATATTATTATCAGGAGGAGGAAGAACAAGAGCAAATTATTGAGATCATTTATTCGATCCTTGACGGTCAAAGAGAAGACCTCGAGGTATTCTTAAAAGAGGCAAATAAAGCGACCTCTTTTATTGAAGAGGCAGTGGATTCAATCTTGCAGGATCATGTGTCTTTTTCGTTCGATTCGCTGCTGAAATTCCGCTTACGGCCATATCGCCAGATTTTAGAGGGATACGTGGAACTGGCTATCGATGAATACAAAATGGAGCAGGAATATCAAATGTTTATTCAAATGCTGCGGGACTTTTTGGTGAATCGAGAACCCAAAATGCAAACCTTGCATGTACTATTAGATGAAGAAATTACTTTTTATAATGAACATTTGATCGAAATTAAACGCGCTGAATTAACTAGAATGATTGACCGGAAATTATTAGTCAATCATCCGGTTTATGTTGATTCAGTTTCGATTGCACCACTATTATCAATCGCGCCTGTATCCATTTTTCTTTATACGAATAATCCTGATGAGCCGCTGGTCAGAACGATAAAAAATATATTTGAAGAGCGAGTGACAATTAAAAGCTATACAGCCCTAAGAGGTTTGGAAAAATGGACAATCGACCAGGATTCATCAGAAAACCATGCATAAAAAATAAAAAAAATGTCAATAGTTAGTTTTATGTACCTTGCTTTTTTTAAAGTTAATCATTATAATAACGTACATAGTAAATATGCAGCAAAAGTAATGATAAGGACAACAGTATTTCTTTACGGTTTCTAGAGAGGAAGACCGCCGGCTGAAAGTCTTCTAACACGGATTAAATACTTACCACCTTTAAACTTCGGCAGTGAACTCTTCATTTTTCATGGGGAAAGTAATTGTTGACGGTCAACAGCCGTTACCTGACCAAAGTCACGACCAATGACAACATTGGCAGTGAAAAATTGGGTGGAACCACGTGTATTAAACTCGTCCCTATTCCTATAGGGACGGGTTTTTTTATTTTATTTTTATAGTAAGAAATGTCCAGCTCCAGCGCCTAGGGGCTCGGGTCATAAGCCAATCCGTCAGGAAGGTTAAAGAACAACCTTCCGGCCGGCTTGTCTTATGCCGGTCGCCCCTGGGCAAGGCGCTTCCGCATTTCAATTAGGAGGAGTTAATATGTCAGATGTTGTTAAGATTTCGTTTCCTGATGGGGCAGTAAAGGAGTTCCCAAGAGGAACAACAACAGAAGATATTGCTGCTTCCATTAGCCCAGGCCTAAAGAAAAAGGCAATTGCGGGAAAATGGAACGGACAAATGTATGATCTTCGCCGTCCTATTCTAGAAGACGGTTCAATAGAAATTGTTACACCAGAATCTAATGATGCGTTAGAGGTTCTACGCCATAGCACAGCCCATTTAATGGCTCAGGCCGTTAGAAGATTGTACCCGGGTGTGAATCTAGGAGTTGGCCCTGTCATTGAAGGCGGCTTCTACTACGATATGGACCTTGATGTATCATTAACACCTGAAGACCTGCCAAAGATTGAAAAAGAAATGGCAAAAATCGTTAATGAAAACATTGAAATCGTTCGGAAGGAAGTAAGCCGTTCGGAAGCGGTACAGCTTTTTAAAGAAGCAGGCGATCCTTACAAGCTTGAATTAATTGAAGCAATACCGGATGAAGAAACAGTAACGATCTATGAACAAGGTGATTTTTTCGACCTTTGCCGTGGGGTTCATGTCCCGTCTACTGGAAAAATTAAAGAATTTAAACTGTTGAGCATCGCCGGTGCTTACTGGCGCGGCAACAGCGATAACAAAATGCTGCAGCGCGTTTATGGTACTGCCTTTTTCAAGAAAGAAGACCTAAAAGAGCATCTGCGTTTGTTAGAAGAAGCAAAAGAGCGTGATCACCGTAAAATTGGGAAAGAGTTAAGTCTTTTCACAAGTAATCAATTAGTTGGTCAAGGATTACCATTATGGCTTCCAAAAGGTGCAACGATCCGCCGTGTCATTGAACGTTACATCGTTGATAAAGAACAGCGACTTGGTTATGACCATGTGTATACTCCAATTATGGGAAGTGTAGATTTATATAAAACTTCAGGACACTGGGATCATTATCAAGAAGACATGTTCCCTATCATGGATATGGATAATGAGCAATTGGTGCTCCGCCCAATGAACTGTCCGCATCATATGATGGTTTATAAAAACAGCATGCACAGTTACCGCGAGCTTCCAATTCGAATTGCTGAGCTTGGAACAATGCACCGCTACGAAATGTCAGGGGCATTAGCTGGTTTGCAGCGTGTTCGTGGGATGACATTGAATGATGCTCATATTTTTGTTCGTCCAGACCAAATTAAGGACGAATTCAAACGTGTTGTGAACTTGATTCTTGATGTATACAAAGATTTCAATATTAAGGATTATTCATTCCGTCTTTCTTACCGTGATCCTCAAGATACAGAAAAATATTTTGATGATGATGCGATGTGGGAAAAAGCACAAAGCATGTTGAAGGAAGCGATGGATGACCTTGGTCTTGATTATTTCGAGGCGGAAGGTGAAGCGGCCTTCTATGGTCCTAAGCTTGATGTTCAAGTAAGAACTGCTTTAGGCAAGGACGAAACTTTATCTACTGTACAACTAGACTTCTTACTCCCTGAGCGGTTTGATTTAAATTATGTTGGTGAAGATGGCAAACAGCATCGTCCTGTTGTTATTCACCGCGGCGTTGTGTCAACAATGGAACGCTTTGTTGCTTACTTGATCGAAGAATATAAAGGAGCATTCCCTACATGGCTTGCTCCAGTTCAGGTACAGGTCATTCCGGTATCTCCTAATGCTCACTATGACTATGCGAAACAGGTACAGGAGCAGCTGCAGAACGAAGGCTTGCGTGTAGAATTGGATGCACGTGACGAAAAGATCGGCTACAAGATTCGGGAAGCTCAAATGCTGAAAATCCCTTATATGCTCGTTGTGGGTGACAATGAAGTCGAAGAAAATGCCGTCAACGTTCGTAAATACGGAGAACAAAAATCAGAAACGATTGCCTTTGCTTCATTCCTTGATGCGATTCGAGCTGAAGTAAAACGCGGATAATTCATTAAAAGAGAGAGGGAATCCTCTCTTTTTTGTGCGACGGGCAGTCGCATAGAGTGTTGACCTAGTCAACACTCTTCTTTTCATTATCTAACAGAGACGTCATCTCGATGAAACGACTGGACGAGGATATTGAAATTTGAATCCCAGATGGTGAAAATCCATCCCCGAGGAGACTGACCTAGCTCGGGAAGCTTAATCTAGGGCAATACCGTGAGGTATTGTCTGAAGGAGATGCGGAAAGTCGAGAGACCCGTAGGCGAATAGATAGACCCTAATGCAATAAGTGTGAAGCACGGCGGCGGGATAAGTTGGCGACTTTTCGAAAAATGAGGAAGCACACTCAGAGGCATTTTCTTTAGAAGTCAGATCGAGAGAATGCGACTTATTTCGTGATGGTGCAGGGTATGTCTAGAAGGGAAATGTGATGACCCCGTGAGGTCTCCACCTTACCGAACAGGCAGGGTTCTAGTCTATAAGGGAAATCCGAAGTGACGAAGAACTGGTGGAGAAGTCAGACGTTCTCATAGTACGGGAGTAGCTCGATGACCATAACATCGTGTAAACGGAAGGGGAACGACCTATGGCTCCAAGCCATGAACAAGATGTAATGCCAACAATCACGTTACTGCGGTAAAACCGTTTGAATGTACATCAAGGAAAGGTGTGGAATATGCAATGAATCAAGAGTGGAAATTTAAACTACACAGTGTCTATGGACAAATATTGTTTGACCGAAAACTAACCCAAAGCTTCGAACAAGTAAAAGCAAACAAAGGAGCAGGCGGTATAGACGGAGAAACGATAGAAAGTTATGACGCTAAACTAGAAGAAAACATCATGGCACTTCTAGGGAAATTAAGGTTGAAAACCTATCAAGCCCAACCGGTTAGGAGAGTATACATTCCGAAGAAGAATGGGAAGAAACGTCCACTTGGAATTCCAACAATTGAAGACCGTATTGTCCAAC
>NZ_JAABNN010000052.1 GCF_009928415.1 Bacillus sp. USDA818B3_A | reverse complement strand
AGGCTCCTACCTATCCTGTACAAGCTGTACCAAAATTCAATATCAGGCTACAGTAAAGCTCCACGGGGTCTTTCCGTCCTGTCGCGGGTAACCTGCATCTTCACAGGTACTATAATTTCACCGAGTCTCTCGTTGAGACAGTGCCCAGATCGTTACGCCTTTCGTGCGGGTCGGAACTTACCCGACAAGGAATTTCGCTACCTTAGGACCGTTATAGTTACGGCCGCCGTTTACTGGGGCTTCGATTCAGAGCTTCGCTTGCGCTAACCCCTCCTCTTAACCTTCCAGCACCGGGCAGGCGTCAGCCCCTATACTTCGCCTTGCGGCTTCGCAGAGACCTGTGTTTTTGCTAAACAGTCGCCTGGGCCTATTCACTGCGGCTCTTCAGGGCTATGCACCCTAAAAAGCACCCCTTCTCCCGAAGTTACGGGGTCATTTTGCCGAGTTCCTTAACGAGAGTTCTCTCGCTCACCTTAGGATTCTCTCCTCGCCTACCTGTGTCGGTTTGCGGTACGGGCACCTTTTATCTCGCTAGAGGCTTTTCTTGGCAGTGTGGAATCAGGAACTTCGGTACTATATTTCCCTCGGCATCACAGCTCAGCCTTCGCGGTGAACGGATTTTCCTATTCACCAGCCTAACTGCTTACACGCACATATCCAGCAGTGCGCTTACCCTATCCTCCTGCGTCCCCCCATCACTCAAACGATAAAGAGGTGGTACAGGAATATCAACCTGTTGTCCATCGCCTACGCCTTTCGGCCTCGGCTTAGGTCCCGACTAACCCTGAGCGGACGAGCCTTCCTCAGGAAACCTTAGGCATTCGGTGGATGAGATTCTCACTCATCTTTCGCTACTCATACCGGCATTCTCACTTCTAAGCGCTCCACCAGTCCTTACGGTCTAGCTTCAACGCCCTTAGAACGCTCTCCTACCACTGACACCAACGGTGTCAATCCACAGCTTCGGTGATACGTTTAGCCCCGGTACATTTTCGGCGCAGAG
>NZ_JAABNN010000007.1 GCF_009928415.1 Bacillus sp. USDA818B3_A | reverse complement strand
CTTACTCGGATTGGACTTTCACCAACTAGCAATTAACGGCTTGCTGGGCACGCAACAAAAAAAGGCAACGCCCCGGAGGGGTAGTTGCCTTTCTTTAAAATGTCTTCTGAAATAGTCGATAAGAATTCAACAATTAGCGGGGAGTGACAGGCACTGGCCATCATATATTATGAGAGACGTTCTTGGTACCTTGTTTTACTAATTCTTGAGGATTTCTAACCACTTTCCCTTCAGAGCCCTCATATTCGCGGCCCCATCCCGTTATGACCGAGGACAATAGAACCAAAAACAGTACCATACAATAAATCATACCGCTTGAGACCTGTGTTAGTAAAAGCGGTTCAACAAAATCATACCCTTTCGACAGCAACGCGCCGAGGAATACAAAAACACTTAAAAAAGGTATAACCAGCACAATAGCATTAGCAAAACCATCCAGTAGATAGGCACGTCGGTATGGATGCAATCCTACACGTTTGCCAATCTCATTCTGTACTTTTCCAAATGTTGTCATCGAAGCACTGGTTACACCACCGAAGAGCAAAGTTGTAAACGAAATACCTAACATCATCGCGATTTCAGCACCGCGGACTGTCTTACCCATTTTGCTGTTAAGGATGCCATTTGTCACTTTTTCTAGCACTCCCGCACCGTTAAGCACACCCATTATGCCATAGACAGAAATAACCAGCGTGACCGTTGCCATCATACTGCTGATGCCGCCCGTTAGGAAACCTTTCGGAGCACCATCCTTAACTGAGATTACATTGTCGAACGTTAGAAGGTGAAACGCCAGACCTGTTATTGTTCCTAAAATGATCCCTATCGTTATCGCTTTATAGATATTGCGGGTTTTGATTGCGATAATTAACATGACGACTACCGGAACCAGCATAACCAGTGAGTTTGGATTCATGTTCTTGACAAGGATATCCGAAGCGCCATCACCTGCCGTGCCGCCGCCGCCGAAGATCCAGAACAGAACAAAAGAGATCGTACCTGCGACCAAGGAATATTTCAACCGGCTGGCAACACAGCCGCCCACTTCAGCAAAACCTTTTTTCTTTGTATATTCTTGAGTACCTGCAGAGATGATGGTGGTATCTGATATCGGTGCTAAGTTATCACCAAAAATAGAAGCACTGACGAGTGCACCCGCAAGAATGGCAGGATCACTGCCCAGCAATACCCCAGCCGGGTAGAAAATTGGGAAACAGGTAAACATTGTTCCAATCGATGACCCGGTGGCAGTCGAAATCACACAAACTGCCAGGAATGTAAACGCCGTGAATAATCCCCCATCTACGCCCAAGAGGTTGGCAAGCCATACGAATCCTGACGAAATGTTAGTAGATTTAATCAATTCCGAGAACATCCCAATGACGAACAGAAGGACTAAAATTGGGACGGCTTCCTTTACACCTGCATAGACTGAATCCCAGTACCAATCGTAGTTGCCCTTTTTGACAAAAATAGCACCCACCATAAGAGCTACAAAAGCGCCCATTGCAAGAGCATACATTTCAAATGCTTTAAAAACGATAAAAAACAATACACAGAAGAACAGAAAAACTACGACTGGAATAAACGCAACCCCCCAGCCACCTCTAAATTCAAGTTTTTTATCCATATAAAAACCCCCTTTTTATAAGTAAACTTTTACTCTGGTAATTTAGGAAAGCTGGAATATTTATTCTTCATTTAAATTCATTTTCATAATATTACGATATTTAGAGCCAATTGTCCGCTCTAACTCAAAAGGTTCACCCTCTATTATTGGATACTTGTCTAAGAATTGTTTGATCTCATCCATATCAGACTTGTCGAGTTCGAATGTAAATATTTGAGAATTTGACTCAACGTGCCTGCTATTTCGAACTCCAATAATGGAAGCCCCGACACCTTGCTGATTTAATATATATTTTGTTGCAATTTGAGAAACCTTGACAGAATGCTTATTAGCGATTCTTTGCAGCAATAACAATAATTCCTGATAGTCATCCCAACCTAAGGTATCTTCAATCACCTGAAAATATTTAACATGCGAGCGCGTTTCTGGTTGAATTGAAGCTTGTCCAAGCCATTTTTCTGATAACAAACCTCCTGATAATGTACCATAGCACAGCAAGGAAATTCCTTTGCTTTTACAGTAATCTAATAACTCTTTTTCTGGACGTCTATCAAAAACCGAGTATTGACTTTGACAGGACACAACAGGGATACCGGCATCAACGAGTTCAGATAAATGCTTCGTATCAAAGTTGGTAACGCCGATATTACGGATCTTTCCTTTTTCTTTAAGTTTCAACAGATCTCCTGCTGTCTCAACAAAGCCAGGCACATTGTAATCCCACCAATGAAACTGTACGAGATCCAATACATCACGTTTTTGACGTTTAAGGCTTCTGTCTATTATTTTTTCGGTGTAACTGTAATCGACCTCACGAAGCAAATTGATATCCGGTACATACTTGGTATGAATTTGAATATCATGCGGTGAAAGGGTACTCCCTGTTTTTAGTTCCGTTAAAAATTCCCCTAGAAATTCTTCAGTGCCTGTATAGATATCTGCACAATCAAATGTCGTAAATCCTTTATCAGCAAGCATATAGAAGGCCTTCATGACATCGTTCATGTCTAATTTAGATTCTAAACTATGACCTTCCGATAATTGCCAACAGCCGTTGATCACTCTATTGATTGTATAATCTTTTGCTAATTCAAATCGTTCTGCCATTATTGTTGATCTCCTTTTTGAATGGGTTCTATTGTGCATTCAGCATGACTAAATTCCTGAGTTCCGATACGAGTTATTTTAAATCTGGCACCACAGTTTGGATCTGGGCAGGCAATGAGACTATCAGATAACATCCAGTCATTAGCGTGTAATGGCCGCTGCTTTGCAGGCAGTAGCGGCAAAATAGCGCTTAATGCATACATGGAAAATGTATTAGTTTCCGGAAAAACCAGGTTTTCCCCTATAACCAAGAAATAGTCACCTTCCTTATGACTGCACACCATTGGTTGATCAGCAGCCACCACCTCTACTTTTAAGTTAAATAGCGTAAATCTATCATCCATCACACCTTCTCCTTTACAGTTGTTTGGGCTTATAAAATAAAAAACACCTATCCTTAAATATAATTCAAGGACAAGTGTTAACTTGCGGTACCACCTTGTTTGATATGTATAATACATACCCACTCTGCAGGGTGTTTTCACACCCTTAGCCCCATAACGCTGGCTATACGTCTAAGCTACTAAAAAATTCTTTCACTTCGCCCTCTGAGGCCCACTTGCTGTGACTGCATCTGTCCGGCTTACACCATCCCGGATTCGCTAAGAGACCGTTTAACAGTTTAACTCCCTCGTCTTTGGTTTATAAGAATGTTAGCACCCTATTTTTCTATTGTCAATAATATTTTTAATATTGTGATAACTCAAAACGCTACGCCTTAGATTACGAGCTAATTTACCATGCCATCAAATTCATATATCCTTTCCCAGAACTCAGTGACAATTTTTTCGTCTTTAGCTAAGTTATCAGCTTTTGGCTTTTTTTTTGTGGAAGAGCATTTATGAAAATTCTATTAAAAAACGTCTTCGAAGGTTTATCCATTATTGATAGGGTTACTAGATATATAAAACCAAATTAATAGGAAGGCGGGAGGGAATGAACAGGTTACATAATATTTTTAACAGTATTATGGAAGACTCTGACAAGATTATAAAGGAAAGTCAGTATGCAGAAAATCCATTGGCAATTCTATTTAGAACGGTATTGGAAGAACAAAAGGATACTTGCGGGAACCTAATTGAAATTTTACAAAGGAAGGAACAGGATTTTAAAACGTATAAAAAGGATCTCTCTATTTTATACCATGACGATTCGGTTGCCGATTCAACCTTTCGGGCTTGGGGAAGAGCGATCACATGGCAGGATGAAAACAATGCGCAACATGTTAATGATTTGGATTTACTATTCCAGAGGATTAAAAAAAGCCTCAAAGAAGGTGCCAAAGAGCTGGAAGTTCAATTCGGTCCTGAGAAAATTAAATATGTTGTACCAGAGTTGTATTTGCCTAAGACACAAAGAGAGGGTGGAAAATAATGGCTTGGGATACGGAGCGGACAGATATAAATGTATATAGTCAGGGAGAGGTCGATAAATGGGTATACAGTACTTGTAATATCTGTTCTGTCGGCTGCGGATGCCACATAGCCGTTAAAGATAAGAAGGTTGTGGGGATAAAGGGCAATTCGAAGCATCCTATAAACAGAGGAAGATTAGGGCCAAAAGGTGAAAACCAATGGCATGCAAACAACAGTCCGGACAGGCTTTTGACCCCAATGGTCCGGGATGCGTTTGGACAGCTTGTTCCATCCACCTGGGACGTGGCGATGGAACTAATTGTTAAAAAGGCACAGGAAACCATAAAAAATAAGGGCAGAAATGGAATCGCTATCTATTCAACGGGACAAGGATTTCTAGAAGACTATTATACGATAGCTAAAATTGGCAGAGCGGGAATAGGAACTCATTTGTTAGATGCCAATACAAGGCTTTGTACAGCTACTACTGAATTTTGCCTGCTTCAGTCCTTCGGTGCAGATGGTGTTCCTGCATCATTTGACGATGTTGATGAAGCAGATACACTTTTCTTGTTCGGTCATAATCCTGCGGAAACGGGAACTGTTTTATTTGAAAGAATTATGGAAAGAAAAAAGAGAACAGGAAAGCCGTATATTATCGTTGTAGACCCAAGGAAAACAGCTACGGCCCGTATGGCCGATATGCATCTTCAATTATATCCGGGAACGAACGTTGCATTATTAAATGGACTGCAGCGCCTTATAATAGAGGAAGGAAGACTGGATGAGCAATTCATAGAAAACAATACTGTTGGTTTTGAAAAAATGGCAGAAGCTCTTGGTGAGTGGGATGTAGAACACACCAGTGAAGTTACCGGAATACCAGCAGGATTGATTAAAGAAGCTGCAGAAATTCTAGGGTATACTGAGTCTCTTGTAACCACTACTCTCCAAGGTACGTACCAAAGTGCGGATGCAACAACAGCATGCGTTGCTATTAATAATATTCACTTAATTAGAGGGCTGATTGGCAAGCCTGGCTGCGGTCCGCTCCATATGGCTGGCCAGCCTAGTTCATCAGCTAACCGTACAGCTGGCGGTGTTGGAACTTATCCGGCAAATAGAAATCCAAATAATCCAGACCACATTCGTGAAATGGCAGAGCTATGGAACGTGGAAGAAAAGGACCTTCCAGTAGGTCCAGAAAAAGGGATAGAAGAACAGATTGATATGATCGAAAATGGAGAAATCAGCTTTTTTTGGAACATTGGAACAAATCCTATGGTATCTCTTCCTAATCGGGCAAGAGCCAGGAAGGCTCTGGAAGAGGTTTTTGTAGTAGTGCAGGACCCATTTTTAACAGAAACAGCAGTGGTTGCAGATGTTGTCCTTCCAGCAGCTTTATGGGGAGAAAAAGAAGGGACTATGGAAAATGCCGACAGAACCATTAATTTATTAATAAAGGCAGTAGACCCTCCTGAGGGAGTTAAATCTGACTTAGAGATACTGCTCGATTTTGCAAAAAGGATGGATTTTCGTGACAAGGATGGAAATCCATTGATTCAATATTCAACTCCAGAAGAATGTTTTGAGGAATGGAAAAAAGTATCAAAAGGAAGACCTTCTGACATGACCGGCATTACTTATGAAAAACTTGAAAAATATAATGGGTTAAGATGGCCGGTCAATGATACATCACCGGAAGGGACTACCCGGCTTTATTCGAATGGCCGTTTTGCAACAGAAACAAACTATACTCAATCGTTTATGAAGGACCAGTTTACTGGAAGACCGCTATCTAAGGAAGAGTTTGAAGAATTAAATTTAAATGGGAGAGCGATGCTCCATCCAACAAGATATCTGCCACCTGTGGAACAGCCAAACAAGGAATATCCTTTATGGGTTACTACTGGAAGACTGGTTTGGCATTGGCATACAAGGACCAAAACCGCACGTTCGCCATACCTTCAGGCGGCTGCTCCTAATGGGTATGCGGAAATAAATACCTCAGATGCATTGGAACTAGGGCTGATAGAGGGCGAGAAGGTGAGAATTATTTCGGCAAGAGGGGAAATTGAAGTCCCAGTGAGAATTGGTGAATCCGTACAAAAAGGATTAATTTTTGTGCCATTTCATTATGGAAGCTGGCATAAAAAGGAGGCTGCAAATGATTTGACTGCAGATTTTACCGATCCTTTATCCAAGCAGCCAACCTTTAAGCAGTCCGCATGCAGAATCGAGAAATTGAGAAAAACCCATATAGTAGGAGAGATGGATACACTCGGTACAATTGCTGAACAATTTGGTACAAGTATCGAGGCCCTTCAAAAAGTGAATGGGCTTGTATCTCCTTATGACCTTCAAATGGGAATCAAGCTGGAAATACCTCTTTCGGTAACCAATGTACCGCTGCCAGAATATCTGCCATATAAATAAAAATCAAATGCAAGAAACTGTTAGTCTTTACAAATACAAGATCCCTTTCCTGTAATAGAAAAGGGGTCTTGTATTTTAACCTTTTAAATAGGGAGTCAATTTAACAAACTTTGCTGCGTTTCTCTACACCAAGTCAAATAACCCTTAAAGAAAATAATAAGTCTCCCTGAAAATCAGAGAGACTTTTTTACACACGGCCACATTCATTATTTGTCTTTCAATACTAGTAGTGAACAGCACTCGACATGTGCGGTATGCGGGAACATGTCTACAGGTTGAATATATTTTACATCATATTTTGAACCTAAGGTTTGAATGTCTTTTGCCAAGGTAGAAGGATTACAAGACACATAAATAAGCTTTTCTGGTTCCACCTGCAAAATGGTTTGAAGTAACTGGTTGTCTAGCCCCGTCCTTGGTGGATCAACGACGATTACATCCGGCTTCCAGCCTTTTTTCACCCATTTTGGCAATACCTCTTCCGCTTTACCCGGAACATATTTTGTATTAGTAAACCCGTGACGTTTGGCATTTTTCTTGGCATCATCAATGGATTCAGGGATAACGTCCATACCGCGAACCTCTGCTGCTTTGTCAGCAAGCCATAATCCAATCGTCCCTACCCCACAGTAAGCATCAAGGACCTTCTCTTTTCCTGTCAGGTCAGCCGCTTTTTTCACCTCATCATAAAGCTTGACGGTTTGAATCGGATTCAGCTGAAAGAACGTTCGTGCTGAAAGTTCAAATTGAAGATCTCCTAGTGTTTCCTGAATGAATTCTTCACCGGCCATCGCGAGAGTTTCCTCTCCAAAAATTAATGAGGTTTTTTCACCATTTATGTTTTGAACAATAGATTTCACTTTAGGGAGCCTTTTTTGTATTTCCTCAATAATAGAATCCTTTTTAGGCAATTCTTTTTGGGTAGTAATCAGGACTACCTGCAGCTCGCCTGTTTCCACACCTACACGTGCAACAATGGTTCTAACGATCCCTTTTCTAGTTTTTTCATTATATATAGGGATTTGCAGGTCCTGAAGTATTGATTTTACAGTTGTTACGGCTTCATTTGTTTGTGAATGCTGGACCGCACAATGTTCGATATCAATAAGCTGGTGTGAATTCATGCCATATAATCCAGCTAAGACCTTGCCATTTTTCTGTTCTACCTGGAAGCTGCTTTTATTCCGGTAACCCCAAGGATTTTCCATTCCAATCGTTTCGCGAATATCAAGTTTATCCACATTCTGCTTCGTGTGCCGTTCAAGCGATTGAATAATGATATCGCGCTTTTCTTTTAACTGCTGTCCGTATTGCAAATGCTGAAGCTGACAGCCGCCGCATTGCTCGTAAAACGGACAAGGCGGCTGGACACGATGCGGTGATTTTACACGAATTTTTTTAATTTGTGCCTCGGCAAATTTGGGATTAATTTTGGTTGCCTCTACGACCACTTCTTCACCAGGAAGAGCCCCAGGTACGAAGACGACTTGCCTTTTAAAATAACCCACGCCCTCTCCATTGATCCCGAGCCTTTTGATGGTTAAAGGAAAGGTTTGTTTTAATTGTATTTTAATACCTTGATCGGTTTTCATTTTTCTCACTCCAAATTTTAAAAAAAGCTTGAGTTGTATTATAGCATGTTTTATATTGAAAAGCCGAATTCTGGGGAATCCGGCTTGGTAGTGTTTAATAAGGTATAAATAACATAAAAGGCAACGCCCAAAGGGGTGTTGCCTTTCTTTAATCTTTACAAGATATTCCTTTATCTTCCAATCACTTTATTCAGAAATTGAACCAATCTTGGGTTTTCATTACTTGTAAATACTTCTTCAGGTGTCCCTTTTTCTACAACGACCCCTTGGTCCATAAAAATGACCTGATCCGCAACATTTTTGGCAAATGACATCTCATGTGTTACCACAACCATCGTCATGCCCTCATCAGCTAGGTCCTTCATTACCTTTAGCACCTCACCAACCAATTCAGGATCAAGTGCAGAGGTAGGTTCATCAAATAACAACACAGCCGGATCCAGCCCCATTGCACGGGCAATCCCCACCCGTTGTTGTTGTCCACCCGATAATTGATGCGGATACATATCAGCTTTATCCCGTAAACCAACCCTGTCCAGTAAAGTCAAAGCTTTCTCACGGGCTGCTGTTTTTTCCCGATTTAAGACATGAACCTGCCCTTCCATTACGTTCTCTATCGCAGTTAAATGAGGAAAAAGATTATAATTTTGAAATACCATTCCTGTTTGCTGGCGAAATGACGTGATCGTAGAAGATGACAATTTTGTTTTCCCTGTAAAATCAATGGATTTTTCGCCTAAAGTTATTCTTCCTGACTCAGGCATTTCTAGTAAATTTAAGCAGCGCAAAAATGTAGTCTTGCCTGAACCGGAAGGACCGATAATAACGGCTGTCTTACCTTTCTCGATGGATAAATCAATGCCCCGAAGAACCTCCAATTCTCCAAATCGCTTAGACACTTTTTCAACTGAAATCATATTTCTCCCTCCATTATCTAGCAACGCCTTTTTCATATCGCAGTTCAAGCTTCGATTGCAGATGGGATAGGAAGGTACAAAAAATTAAATAAATGATAGCTACTTCAATATATAACCATAGAGGTTCATACGTAACTGAAGCAATTTGTTGACCTTTTTGAAACATTTCTGTGACCGTAATCGTCGCTGCTAAGGAAGTATCTTTTACAAGACTGATAAAGGAATTTCCAAGCGGCGGGAGAGATACTCTTACTGCTTGCGGCAGGATAATTCTCCTCATCGCCTTCGACTTTGTCATTCCTATTGAATAGGCAGCCTCCCATTGTCCCTTTGGAATGGATTGGATGGCGGCACGAATAATTTCAGAGCTATACGCACCTACATTTAAGGTAAAGCCAATCACTGCTGCTGGAAAAGGATTTAATGTAATTCCCATGCTCGGTAATCCATAAAAGAGTATAAAAAGCTGCACTAATAATGGTGTGCCGCGAAAAATCCACAAATAAAATCTCGCAATAGCATTCAACTGCTTTATACTCGATAGGCGTGCTAAAGCGGTCAAGAAAGCAAGAATAATTCCCAGTGCAAAAGAAATCAATGTTAAAGGGATTGTAAAATACAATCCCGCTTTTAAAAGTGGAAAAAAGGAATCACTTAGGATTCCTATTATCCGATGTAAACGATCATCTGCCATCAATTTAAATCAATCCTTTACTTAGAAACATCTTCCCCAAAGTATTTCTTGGAGATTTTCAAGTAGGTTCCGTCTTTTTGCATATCTGCCAATGCCTTATTTACAGCCTTAACTAATTCAGGGTTGTCTTTACGGAAAAGAAAAGCATTTTGTGTTGCATTTGGCTCTGTATAAACAACCTTAATTGGTAAATCAGGACGTTGTTTCTTTAGGTCTAAATAAGAAAGACTATCATTAATGGTTGCATCAATTCGTTTAGAAGTAATCAAATCAATTGCTTGGTTAAAACCTTCGACCACTGTATTGGTTGCCCCATGTTTTTCAGCAACAACACGGTAATTACTATCTAATGACTGTCCCACTTTTTTACCTTTCAAATCATCAAGCGATTTAATGGTATTATTATCTGACCCAACGATTAATACTGCCTTTGAAGTGATATAAGAATCTGACATATCATATTTTTCAAGGCGCTCAGGGCGAACCGCAACCTCGTTCGCAACCATATCATAACGTTTCGCATCAAGGCCGGCGATCATTCCGTCCCATTTGGTTTCAATAAATTTAGGCTTAATGTTTAGACGCTTAAATACTTCTGTCGCAATTTCAATATCAAAACCGGTTAATTTATCATTATCATCATGATAGGTAAACGGAGCATAAGTACCTTCAGTACCTATCGTTATTTCACCTTTAGCTTTAATTTGATCATAAAGTGATTTATTAGCATTTGATGCTGAATCATTCTTTTTGTCTGTATTGTTACAAGCAGCTAGTGCAAACAATAAAAGTATGCTTAAAAAAGATAGTAAATATTTCCTCATGATTAATCCCCCATATTCTTATCGGTATTATTTCATTTTTTTACATTAATCCATAATATTTATTATGTCAATAAAAATAATTTAGCTATATTAAAAAACTATTGTTCAGAAGATTAAGGCCGAATATGGTAAATTCGGCCTCTCTGCTTTATTTCGGTTTTGGAAAATCATCCAGGCTTTTGAATTTATAGCCCCTCTTTTTCAAATCTTTAATTGCTTGTTCTAATGCATCAGCATTGTCCTTTGAAACAGAATGAAGCAGGAGAACACAGCCTGGATGAATTTGCTTCATAATATTATCGTAAGAATACTGCCAGCCTCTTTGCTGATTGATATTCCAGTCCACAAAAGCTAGTGACCAAAAGACATGTGTGTATCCCTCTTCTTTTGCAATTTTCATGGTCCGCTCACTAAAAACGCCACGCGGCGGGCGAAGATACTTCATTCCCTTTTGTCCTGTTACTTCCTGTGTTTTGACCTTAACCTTTTTTAGTTCTTCACGAATTCTTTCATCACTAACGGCTGTAAAGTCAGGATGACTAAAGGAATGGTTGCCGATAATATGTCCTTCCTTCACCATTTGTTTGGCCAAATCCGGTTGAGAGTTTAAAAAGTGGCCGGTTACAAAGAAGGTGGCAGGGACTTTTTCTTTTTTCAAGACTTCGAGTATTTTGGGCATATAGCCATTTTCGTAGCCGCTGTCAAAGGTAAGATATAAAAACTTTGAGTTAGGATCGCCTTTGTAAAAAGCCCCGTATTTGGCAAGTAGCTGATCGTATTGGGCTCCAGCTTCCGGCGGAATCTCGTTTACAGCTTTTTTAAATCCCCAGTTAATCGGCTGATTGGATACTGCTGCATATGTACTTGTTGGAAGAAATAAGCAGATAACAGCAAGGATAGTAATAATTCGTTTCATCCGTAATCCCCCTAGTTTATTTTTATTAGTGTTTGTTGAAAACGGGGAAAGGATAATTAGCATTTATAGGAAATCCTTAGGTTGGTTATAAACACGGCGTTTTTTTGTTCCTGTGGAGGGTAAATTTAATAATTCTAATTGATAAGAGGCGGCCCTTCTTGTGGGTAATCGAAGAAATTCTCGTAGTTCAGAATTGGTTATTGAGGTGTTAATAAGAAGAAAGAAATCATTAATTGCTTCATGGCAACCTTCTTTTGAACTTTGACAAACGGGGCAAATCCACTTGTTTCTTTGGTATTCCATCGGCATGGAGAAACAATTTGAACAGCAAACACCTGGTAAAATATCACTTTTATTTATACCTAATGTGTTTAAGAAATCAGATCTATATGGAGTGTGTTTACTCAAAAGCAGTCTTTTTATCTTTCCAATTGTTTTTTGATCTACTCTATCTTTAGCGTAGTATTTCTCAAGTTCTTCAATTTTCTTCAAAAGGTTGCTGGCTTTACAGATTTTTTTGTCTGCCTCATGATACCCTTGCACAATTTTGACTTCTGCTGATGAATTTGTGAAAACTACTACTGTTTCAATTGGGATAGGTGGGATTTGATATTTTTGAAAAAAATACTGTAAAAGGATTTTATGCCTATTTACTTGTGAAATTGGATTATCATAGATCATTTTCGTATTATTGACCTCTTGAATTAACTGATGTTTTTCTAATGTAATTGTTCCGGAATAGTTTTTTGACTCTAAGAGGATGATTAATTTTGGAGAAAGAAGGTGAGCATCCATTTGAAAGAAGGAATTCCTTACTGGAAGCCTTAGGCCATGAAAAATATGATAGTTTCTTTCCGGGAGTAATCCAAGAAAATAGGTTAACGTCTTCTCTCCTTTATACCCTGAAGCTAAAATTCTGATTTTCAACTGTAATTCAGCCATCATGGGATGGTTACTAGGTAGTCTTCTTTGTGCAGCTTCTGCCTGTTGTAATGTAATGGGCTTAATAAGGGGTAAATTGAACAAATTCTTCCCTCCTTTAGCTAATTTATTATCTATTTCGACATCCTTTTGAGAATTCCTCCTTATAATTTTATGCTTTACTTTAGCGCTTTAAAGCTTTATTAACAAATTTTGGGGTGTTATTAACAAAAATTAGAGGCGTATTAACAAATTTCTTATAGATATTAACAAAATGAGCGGCGTTATTAACAAATTTCCGGATTTATTAACAAATCCCCCACAAACACCAAAAAAAGGATAGGCGCACTACCACTCACGCCTATCCTCAAACCCCATTCAATTACTTAAAAACCGGCTCCTTAAACTGAGCTAACTTTTCCAAAGAAGACTTATCAACATCCGCATGCAAACTGTTGCCATGTGAATCCATCGTAACAACAGCAGTAAAACCTTCAACGCGCAAATGCCACATCGCTTCCGGAATGCCAAACTGCATTAAATCAACGCCTTCAACGCCCTTAATGCAATCCGCATAATATTGAGCAGCACCGCCGATGGCATTCAGATAAACGCCGCCATGTTCCTCCAACGCCGCCAAAGTTTTTGGCCCCATACCGCCCTTACCGATCACAGCACGGATACCGAACTTCTTCATAATATCACCCTGATAAGGCTCCTCACGAATACTAGTCGTCGGGCCGGCAGCCTTCACATGCCATTCGCCCTTCTCATCCTTCAACATAACCGGACCGCAATGATAAATGATCTGGCCATTCAAATCAACTGGTGCCTCATGGTCACTTAAATATTTATGAATCGCATCACGGCCAGTGTACATTAATCCATTAATTTTAACAACGTCGCCAACCTTCAAGGAACGAATCTTTTCCTCGGTAATTGGCGCTTCAAGAACAATCACATCGTCAGAAGAAGCAGCCGCCGTCTCCTTCTCCGCCTGACTTTCCTCAGCAAAATCAATGAACTCGCCATCCTGGTACGCCCACTCGTTAATTTCACCAGTCACAGCATCGACACTCACACCTAAGCGGCGGAAGGCCCAGCAATTATAGGCAACAGATACATAAAAGCTCGCTGGAATACGGTTCATGACGCCAATTTTACAACCTAAAAGGGTTGCTTCCCCGCCAAAGCCCATTGTTCCGATACCTAATTTATTTGCATTTTCCACTACATACTCTTCAAGCGCACGAAGATCCTCATTTGGATTCACATCTTCAACAGAGCGGAATAATTGCTCTTTGGCTAAATCATAGCCGGAAGAACGGTCGCCGCCGATACCAACGCCGATAAATCCGGCGCTGCAGCCTTGTCCTTGTGCCTGATACACCGAATGCATGATACATTTGCGGATACCATCTAGGTCACGGCCGGCACGGCCCAATCCTTCTAACTCACACGGAAGACTGTATTGGATATTCTTATTCTCACAGCCGCCGCCTTTTAAAATTAAACGTACATCAATATAGTCTTTTTCCCATTGATCAAACTTAATAACTGGGAGACCCGCCCCAAGGTTGTCACCGCTGTTTTTACCAGTTAAAGAATCAACCGAGTTCGGACGCAGCTTCCCTTCTTTCGTAGCAAGAACAATGGCATTACGGATTGCCTCTTTCAGCTCCAGCTGATTTACGCCTACAGGTGTCTTAATTTTAAAAGTTGGCAGACCAGTATCCTGACAAATTGGTGAAACTTGTTCGTCGGCCATTTTAATATTTTCCGTAATAGTGGCAAGACTCAATGCAGCTCTTGTGCCCGCATTTTCCTTTTGCTTAGCAGCTAGCACAGCGCGGCGAACATCTTTCGGAAGCTTGGTGGATGTTTCGACGATCAGTTCATACATGCTTTCTTGAAATTTATCAATATTCAATTCGAGTACCCCTTTCCCTTTGTTCCCCAATTTTATCTATTTTCAATTTTACAACTATTTTGCACGCTTACATTATACTCCTGTCATCACTAGAATTAAAGGAAAAGCAGCAATATGAAAATTTTTCATATTGGCTGTGTTACAATCATGTGTTGATTTCCGCTCCAGGCGGCTTCGCTCCAATCGACATGCTAAATATCAACAATTCCCTTTAACACAGCCTTCATAAAAAAAAGAGTCTGCATTATACAGACTCGCTTCCTTCACGATTATTAAATTCACGACACTTTGATTCCATCTCATCCAGCATCGCGATCAAACGATCAATATCCTCTAAATCAGTATCCTCGGGTTCAATAGCATCTAAAACATCGATAAACATGTTTAATCGGTGTTTCAGGAAATCTACTTGTGTATTTTTATTTTGAATGGGGCTGCCCAAATAAAACACTCCTTTCATTACCGTTTCATCCTATCGAAATATAGGTACTTTGGCAATGGGTTAGTCCTATTTTGCCCATTTTTCTAAAAAAAAGAACCCCCTAAGCAACGAGGGAGCCCTAAAATAATCATTATCTTGGCCGTTCAGAGGCAGCAAAGCCAAATGAAACATAATCCTGAACAGGGATCCAAGCACCGATACCTTGGGAAGTTACGTTCTTAATCACAATAAACTTTTTACTTCCTTTAAGCATTAAGTAAACTTCCCCGTAAGTGACCTTCCCTTTTTCATTTACGCCTGGTGCATAGGCATATAAGTAACCTAAACGATTCGGCGGGATATTATAGATATGGTCATTTTTTGTACCTGCACCTATGATGGTCTCAAAGGCAAGCGGCAGGTTGGTCTTTTCCATTGCCTTTAAAAGCATCATCTTTTTAACTTCTTCGGCATTCTGTATTTTTGACGTCAGTCCGCCTCTGATCATTTTTTGTGCTTCTTGTACATATTTTATTCGATACGGAACCTTTCCGCCGCGATTGTCGAAATAATTGGTGTTTATCTTTTGATACTCCCAATTAGGGGAGGTTTCGGATGATTCGTAGTTTAATGGCCACTGTCCGAGATAGACAATTGCCCTATATCCAATCGCAAATGGAGTGCTATTGATGCTTGTCTCATTAAGCATCCGGATAAGATCAGGGTTTTCGATTTTCACCTTTGAAGAATTAATGAGCTTCTTGGTTAAATCACTTGGCTGCAGGAATGGTAAATCCTGTGTTGAATTCGGATACGTATTTTCTTTTGAAATATTTCGTACCGATGATGGAACTTGATATTTTACTGCAGATTGTTTTACCGGAGCTTTTTGAGCCAAAGCAGACGGTATAAAGGATAACATTAATAGCAGGGTCATAAGTAAAGAAATATTTTTCTTCACGGCTGGTACTCCTTTCACTAGAACATTAAATCAGTCTGCTAGTAGTTTTTTCGGAGTGCCTCCATATTATCCGTTTCACCCTATGAATATTTCCTTTGTAATCGCTGCATAAATTTCTCAAAGTAGGGAAAGAACAGTTGAATGGCTGGCCCTACTGTAAACGTGATAATCAATGTTCCATAGGAAATCGGTCCATGAAGGAAATAGGCAGGAATCAACGCAGTAATTTCCCCGATTGTTTTTGCAGCCATAAGGTTCAAAGAAAAACGTTCACTTATCGCCAGCATAAAATTATCAATCGGACTTTGCGGGAACTTTGCCTGCAAATAGATAGACGCACCAAATCCTATAATTAAAATTCCTACTACTAACATCACCAGCTTCGCCAGCAGCCCTTCTACCGTAAATAAATCGAAAACCATATCCAGCCAAAAGTCAACGAGAGAACCAATGACAATAATCGTTAGAAGGGATAAAAGGTCAGGCCGCCTTTTAACAAGCAAGGCATTGACAAGGACTAAAATGGCCCCGTCAATCATGACCCATTTTCCTACGGATAGGCCAATCTTTTCTGTCAATGCAACATTCAAGGCATCCCATGCTCCTACTCCAATCTCAGCAACCTTGATCGTCATACACACGCCAAAGGTCATGATTGCCAGCCCGAAAATAAAAAACAATAATCGTATAGTAAATCTCATTTTTCGCTCCTTATGTATTGGTACATTAGTAACAAATTTGTAATAATCTGATTATTTACAAAGTTCAAACTAGCGATTATAATTAACTTAACTTAAAAAAAGGAGGGAAGTAATCAATCGGCTCACGTATTACTTTATACTTAAGGAGGTTGGGAATTCCGTCTTATATGAAATTCAACACTCGTGTTTTTCTAGTAGTCTTAACTAAACATGAAGGTTGGTGATTGATGGTACCCAAAATTGAAAACGATTGATTTTAAACCCTAAACGTTTGATGTTCCATTATAGCACACTTAAAAGATTTACCTCGTACATTGAAAAAAGTTAAATGAAAAAAGAAAAGACTCTATACCATTATGGCATAGAGTCTTTTCTTTTTATAATAGATAAAAACCAATCCCCATAATGACATAGGAAGCTAGTAAGGTCAATCCCTCAAACCAGTTAGTTTCTCCATCGTTTGAAATAACCACCATTAATAAAACGGACGATACCATGGCAATCAGCTCTGGCCAGCTAAAAATGAGCGGCATCGACGTTTCAAAGAAAAGCGAGATAAGTACTAGTACAGGTAATACAAACATAGCTATTTGCAATGTAGAACCGATCGCAATTTCAACCGCAATATCCATCTTATTTTTATAAGCCATTAAGACGGCAGATGCATGCTCGGCAGCATTTCCGACAATGGCAACAATGATGACCCCTATAAATAATTCTGACCAGCCAAACGTCTCTCCAACATATTCAAAAGTATGAACCAAATGTTCGGATATGTAAGCGACGGCAATTGTTGCTAATAGGAGTACTGCGACAGCCTTCCCCTTGCCCCATTCAGGAGTCTCTTCCTCATGCGCCTCTTTCTGAGTAGCCGATTGATAAACACCGCGATGGGTAACCAGTTTGAAAAATAGAGCAGCAAGATAAAGGAGAATTAGAATAACAGAGATCCCAATGCTTAACGTAAACGTACGGGTCTCATCCATATTCATTGAAAACACTTCTGGGATAACAAAGGCAATAATCACAGCAAACATCAATAAGCCTGAATTATGCCTTGCATCATATACATTGAACTCTTGGCGCTTGAATTTCAGTCCGCCCACAAAAAAAGACAGCCCCGCAACAAGCAGCAGGTTCCCTAAAACAGAACCCGTTAAGGAAGCAAGAACCACTCCGACAAGCCCAGCCTTTAAGGAAAAGATCGAGATGATTAGCTCAACTGCATTTCCGAAGGTGGCATTTAATAAGCCTCCAATCCTCGGTCCGGCAACAATTGCCAGGCTTTCTGTCGCTCTTCCCATAAAACTTGATAGGGCAACAATGGTTAAACAATATAAGATAAATAAAACTATATTTGACCAATGCATCATCGTTCCAATGACAGAGAGAGGAACCCCAATGAATGTCATTAGCATAAAAACTTTATTCGCCAATACATTCCCTCCAATTTTTATAAATTTTCCACTTGACCCTTAATTTACCTAAAAATAAGTCAAATGTCTAGGCGCCAATTTTCTTGCATCCACCTCATTTTCTAGATACCATCATTGAGGGGCTATTAAACATAATAACAATCGTAAGGATAATTTATGAATAAAACTAATTTCCGCTTTTGGACCCCCATCCTAATGACTGTCTGCTTAACTATTTTTACGTTGGGAAAGTAAACGGCAGTAAGCAAAATCATATCTTATAGCATAAGATGTATGGTAAAATAAAGAAAACAATGATTATAAGATTTGCGCTGTCATCACTTGGTGACAGCTTTCGTGTTTTTTAAGGGTAATGAATATGATTATTTTTCTCATTTAGACTCAAGAAGAGGGCAGGTCTGAAACTTAAAGTAATAAAAAGGGAAGTAAATAAGGGGGGGATACGATGAGTTCCGAAGCAAAAGTTCTTTCTAAAGGGATGCAAGATGTTAGTTTTTTTAAAAAAATAAAACCATATGTCGAATTGATTGCTGCTGGGTTAAGCGGGGTCTTAATTTTGGCAGGCTGGCTGTTCGATAAGTATGATTATGGAGCCGAATCCATCATATCTTATCTATTAGCTTTTGTGATTGGCGGCTTTGCCAAAGCAAAAGAAGGTATTGAAGCCACTTACGAAAATAAGGAACTAAACGTGGAGATGCTCATGATTTTTGCGGCAGTTGGTTCAGCCATCATTGGCTACTGGACAGAAGGTGCCATATTAATCTTTATCTTTGCTGTCAGCGGTGCATTGGAAACATACACGATGAATAAAAGCCATAAGGAAATTTCCTCCTTAATGGAACTTCAGCCGCAGGAGGCCTTGCGGGTAACCAACGGGTATGAAAAGCGAGTGGCTGTTTCCGAACTTATTGTCGGAGATCATATCCTAATTAAACCGGGTGAACGGGTTCCTTCAGATGGGCTTATCATCAAGGGGCACACAAATATTGACGAAGCCGCGATCACTGGGGAGTCGATGCCTGTTTCAAAGAGTGAAAAAGCAGAGGTTTTTGCTGGAACAGTTAATATGACGGGTGCTATTACGGTACAAGTAACGAAGGAAAGCTCAGATACTCTCTTTCAAAAGATTATCCTGCTTGTTCAATCTGCACAAAGCGAAAAATCACCTTCACAGTTATTTATTGAACGTTTTGAAGGAACCTATGTGAAAGTCGTTTTACTTGTTGTAATCAGTATGTTCTTTTTACCATATTTCCTGCTCGGTTGGAGCTGGCATGAATCTTTTTACCGCGCGATGATTTTACTGGTTGTCGCATCACCTTGTGCTCTCGTAGCTTCCATCATGCCTGCTACCCTTTCAGCAATCTCCAACGGAGCTAAGCATGGAATCCTAGTTAAAGGTGGTGTCCACCTGGAAAATTTAGGACACCTGGAAGCCATTGCCTTTGATAAGACCGGTACACTGACAAAAGGAAAACCTGAAGTTACAGAGGTATTTGTGAAAGAAGGGCTGAATAAACAAGAAGTGCTCCTTAAAGCCGCTTCGATTGAGAACCATTCGAATCATCCGCTGGCACAAGCAATCGTCAAATATGCGAAACAAACGTTAGAAAAAGAACTAATTCAGCCTGACAATTTAGAAGATATTCCTGGCTGGGGTGTAAAAGCCTCTATTAATGGGGGACAATGGAAAATTGGTAAGGCGTCGTTTGTTGGATTAGAGAAATCCGAGCAGTTTGCTGAAGGTAAAGCCAAAAAACTAGCCAGTCTAGGTAATACAATTGTTTATATTGAAATTGACGGCAATCTAAGTGCCATGATCGCCATGAAAGACGTCGTTCGAGAAGAAACCAAGCATGCGATTGAAGATTTAAAGAAACAAAAGATAAAGACGATTATGCTGACAGGCGATAGTGAAAAAACGGCCCGTACTATTGCTGCTGAGAGCCATGTAGACGAATTTTATGCAGAATGTCTTCCAGAAGAAAAGGTCAACCAATTGAAACAGCTCAAAGAGAAATATAAAACGGTGGCGATGGTTGGGGACGGTATAAATGATGCTCCCGCATTAGCGATTGCAAACGTAGGGATTGCCATGGGCGAAGGAACAGATGTTGCCCTTGAGACCGCGGATATTGTCCTTATGAAGAATGATCTTCCTAAGATTGCTGAAGCCGTCCGTCTTTCTCAGCGGATGAACAAAATTATCAAGCAAAATGTTGTATTTTCCATATCGGTCATTATGTTGTTAATTTGCTCCAACTTCTTTCAAATACTTGATCTGCCATTTGGAGTTATCGGACATGAGGGAAGCACAATTCTTGTTATTTTAAACAGCCTGCGGTTATTGAAATCATAATGTAAAGAAGGACCGGGTGATAGTATCACCTGGTCCTTTTATATTATTGATTAGTGATAGCCATTAGATCCATTCGCAGAACCTGAAGTCTTGTTGCCTTTGCTGCCTTTGCCCTTTTGTTTGGTGCTGCCATCTTTTTTCGTATGCTTTGTCATTCTTGTCATCCTCCCTAGATCATTCGGGGACTAATGCCCTCGCTATTAGTTTGGACGAAATCGTTATTTTAAAGTAAGGTAAGTGTTAGCAATTTGATTTATATTTCTCACTATAGAAGGCATTTACTTCGCCTCCAAGTATGATGATAAAAGCAGATAGGTATAACCAAATCATTAAGACAATAATGGCACCGATTCCTCCGTAAGTAAGGGAATAGTTACTAATATTTCCAACGTAAAATGATAACCCAAACGATGCAATAACCCAGCCTATGGTAGCAAAGAGTGCCCCTGGAAAAGCACTTCTGCATTTTATCTTTACATTCGGAGCAATCCAATATAAGCCAGTAAAAATTAAGAATAAAATAATCCCGCTAACCAGCCAGCTTAGTGCATTCCACACTTTAATAAATTCAGAGGTATAACCAAATTGGGAAAATAAAAAAAGCCCTATCTCCTTTCCAAAAATCGGGACGATCATAGCGAGCAAAAAGACAAAAATCATCCCAAAGGTTAATAAGACCGCCATTCCCCTTGCAACAATGAAGGAGCGGCTCTCTTTCACATTATAGGCCTTATTAAAAGCCCTGACGATGGCATTGATTCCGTTTGAGGCGGACCAAATGGTACCGATAATCCCAAATGAGAGTAGGCCGCCCTTATGGTGACTCATGATTTCCTCAACATTTTTTTCAATCAGTTCCATTGCCTCATCAGGTGCGAAATCACGAATCATCCCGAGCATATCTTGGTGGGGAATCGGGATATACGGAAGTAGTGAAAATAACACAATAAGGAGTGGAAATAAAGATAGAAGAAAGAAATAGGCTAATTGCGCACTTAAGCCGGGAAGGTCATCTTCTTCAATCCGGTGCCAAAGTAATCTGAGCAATGATGAGCGTACATTTACTCCCTTGTCCATTTTTATCCCCCCTTTTAATTGTAATTCTTTACTTCCTTTCCCAAAACATCATCCACCAAAGCATCTTCTTCATTAAGTACAAAGGTCTCCTTTGTTTCTTTGAGCATTTCGGTTACTTGCGGTGTAAGCTCCCTCAACTCTTCCACTTTCTCTGTTATGTAGGAAATATCTTCACTTACTGTTTCAAAAGTGGATTTAAACCTTTCGACAGTGTCCTTTACTCTGTCAGTTACCTCCCCAGGGTGACGAACGATATAACGCACCTTACTAGAGGTCTTTATGGCATTTTCTTTCATTGCCTCACGTGTATCTTTATCTAATAAACTTAGCAGTCCCCCTGCTGCTGCCCCTAAAAGCACGCCCTTCCAAAACTGATTGTTCTTAGTCATCTTAACCTCTCCTTCCTATTTCATAATTATCTATGACTCATCCTAAAAGAAAATAATACCATTGTATATCTTACCATTTATTTTGCGATATCAAACCTTTCTGTGCAAATCTAGGCTTTGCCCATTTTGACTTTCTTGGATAAACTACTAGTAAGGTTTGTATTGACAGAAGCTTTTTAACATGAAAAGATGAGATTAAAAATTAGCGTAAAGGATGACCCTAATGAACTTATCAGAAAAGTCAGTTGAGAACGTTGAATTTATGATTGAACAAATAAAAGAAAAATTAAAGGTACTTAATCTAGGCGCAATTAAGCCCTCCCACTTTGATGAAGAAATGTACGAAGAGTTAAAAGAAATTTATGAAATGGTCCTTAAAAAGAAATCCTTCAGCCCCAATGAAATGCAGGCGTTAGTTGAGGAACTAGGGAACCTAAGAAAGAAATAAGAATCACGTACAGTGCATTAACGGTGACAGGCACCATGTGAAATTTTCACATGGTGCCTGTCACTGTTTTTACTATTTTTACTATTTCTGTTCAGTTAATATGATTGGGCCGTCTTTTGTGACCGCCAAGGTGTGTTCGTATTGGGCAGAATATTTCCCATCTATGGTCCTAGCTGTCCAGCCGTTCAGATCCATTTTTGTTTGGTAGCGGCCAATGTTGACCATGGGCTCAATGGTGAATACCATCCCCTCTTTAATTCTTGCACCTTTACCTGGGAGTCCGTAGTGTGGAACATCCGGTTTTTCATGTATGACCGTTCCGATACCGTGACCAATAAAGTCACGTACAACAGAAAAACCTTCACTCTCTACATAGGTTTGAATGGCATGGCCGATATCTCCGATTCGATTACCAACTACTGCCTGCTCTATCCCTTTGTACAAAGCTTCTTTGGTCACGTGTAATAAACGAGTGGTTTCCTCTGAAAGCTGACCAACTCCGTATGACCATGCTGAATCGGCTAAGGCCCCATTATAATTAACCACCATATCAATAGTCACAATATCACCATCTTTTAGTGGTTCTTTCCTAGGGAATCCGTGGCATATCTCATCATTGATACTTGCACAGGTTGCATACTCGTACCCTTTATACCCTTTTTGTTCAGGTGCAGCACCATTTTTCCGGAGAAATTGGTCGACAAATTCTTCTATTTCCCACGTAGTGATACCCGGCTTAATAAGTTTAGCAATTTCCTTATGACAGGCTGCAAGTATTTCTCCTGCCATTTTCATTGCTTCGATTTCCCGTTGTGATTTTAGTACAATCATCTGTTTCCCTGCCTTTTTGATTATATTTATGTCCATTTATTTATAGTGTTCGTAATAGTGTGATTAAAATAATTATACTTGAGTAATTTAGGCTGCTACACTTTAATATTAACTCTAACCACTCTTTTTTTCAAAATATACTTCCCCGTTAATGAATTTAGGAACAATTTCTCATTGTTCATGATATCGTAATAATAGTTCGTTCTTAATATGGTACTTCCTCATGCTTTTTGATAGAATGTATTTATAAAGAAATCGTCCGATTTCGACATTTGCTAAAATAAATATTTAGGTGTGTGAATTCAATGATTGGTGACCGCGTTAAAAAATATCGTCTTGAAAAGAAAATGTCACTATCCGAGCTTGCTGAACAAGCGGGAGTTGCAAAATCTTATTTAAGTTCATTAGAAAGAAATTTGCAAAAGAATCCTTCCATACAATTCCTTGAAAAAATCGCAGGAGTATTAAATCTTCCTGTCGAACATTTAATTCACGAACAAATTAATAAGGATGAATTAGACACTGACTGGATGAATCTCGTAAAAGAAGCGATGAATTCAGGGGTATCAAAAGAGCAATTCAAGGATTTTCTCGAGTTTAACAAGTGGCGGATAAATCAAAAATAAGCTTTAAAAAAGGCATTCGGTAAAAATGTCATCCATTTTTACCGAATGCCTTTTTTATTATGTACCCGTAATTCTAACCATTTTGACTAAGAAAAGCTCGTACTTCCTCTATAGAAAGTCCAAGATTTCTTGCCTCAAAAATAAGTGCCTGCCATTCCTGATCTAGTACATCCACATTTTTTTCTGTTATCACCACAATACTCACTCCCAAAATACATCTGTATTTCAGGCAGCCCGGCCATCATAGCAATTTGTATTTCACCTTAGACCCTCGGCTTTGCGTCCCTGCTTTTCAACAGGTTTGCCCTTTTCTGATCTCCCTGCACTTTCGTCTGCCTTCCTTTTACCTACTACCTTCTATCTAGGTCTTTTTACTTAATTGTTTTTGATATGTTCATTATATCGATTACAAAATTTGTAATGTGTTGAATTTTGTCTAATTTAACTAATTTTCTTAACACTTTTTTTAACAATTTGTTCCAAATTTCTACAATAATCTACCTTTATTTTACAAATCTTCCCCCATACTTTGTATGACTAAAAAGTTTGTCTATAATGTGACAAATAGCATATAATATAAACAACATATAAATAGTATAAATATTCAAAAAGGGATGTGTCATTTAAAATTGTCTATAATCCATATTTTGAATTTTTCTATACCGATTGCCTTTATCGTATTCGCTGGATTTTTAATGGATCGGATATGCAAACCAGTTGAACAGGAGAAAAAGGCTGATGATGAATAACCTTCCCGTACCACCACCAGCTTTATTTGTTCATTTTACGTTGTACTTTTAGTTCATAGTTTTTAAAAACAGATGAATTCGTTCTAACTCCTCGTTTTGACATTAACTGATTAAACCTTAACAGTTTTTCGTTTAATTTTCTCTGAAGGTTTTCCCTTTCGTTGTCATCACATTTTTTTAGTAAATCTTCAATGCCCACCATTTCCTGACGCAATTGCCCTTCTTCTTCGGTATAACCCGCATTTTTCATTATTTTATAAGCCATCCGCAGCTCTTCAGGTATTTCGGATAAATCTTCAAGCGGCATCGGTTTTCCAAAACCGGGCAAGGCATCAAATTCTCCATCTTCATATGCCTTTTTAATTCGTTCCTCGGAGAGAATTTGAAAAAAATCCATGGTGCTTCCTCCTTTTTACTGACTATTTTAATGTAATTATACCAATCGCTGGACTATAGATAAATTGGAAAAATCATTCCAATTTATTTTCACGATTGTTCGGAGAAACTACAAGTGAAGATGAAAGGAGTGGTGTTACTTTGGCACGTGGAGAACATTTTGAACACAAAAAGAAGAATCATCCTGGTGAATTCCCAAACGATAGCCTAACAGAAAAGCATGTAAAGGAAGCCATTGGAGATGAAGAATTGATTGTTACCCAGGAAGCTTTTAAAAATAGAGTGGAGGATGATGAAGAACGCCGCCCTGATACAGGCCGCTGGCTTCCAAATCATATGAAGTAGTAAGAGGCGTGAGCATTTCACGCCTTTTTTGAATGCTTTCTAATAAATGACTGAAATTCGAACGTCTTTAACCAGTCTGCAGCCTTTTCAATGTCCTTTGAAAATATTCGATCAGCCTTTATGGAAGGAATAAGTTCTCTCCCTTTTTGAAATAAAGCATGAGTACAGGTAGACATTTTGTCAATTCCGCGGATTTCGACGGCCTGCATAGCACAGATCAATTCAATGGCAAGGACTCTTCTTACATTTTGAATAATCTGATAGGCATGTCTGGATGCAATGGTGCCCATACTGACATGGTCTTCTTGGTTGGCGGAGGATGGAATGGAATCCACACTCGCAGGATGAGCTAGTGTTTTATTTTCAGATACGAGTGCCGCGGCTGTATATTGCATGATCATGGCCCCGGATTCAAGACCTGGGGCAGGACTTAAGAATGGTGGTAAATCATTTAATTGTGGATTAACCAGCCGTTCAATGCGTCTTTCAGAAATATTAGCCAGTTCAGCAGCTGCTATTTTCATGAAATCCATGGCAAAGGCTATTGGCTGCCCGTGAAAGTTTCCACCGGAGATTACCTTACCTCCTTCCTCAAAAATTAATGGGTTGTCGGTTGCTGCATTCATCTCAATTTCTAATTTTTCTTTTACATAATCGAGCGCCTGCCATGTGGCACCATGTACCTGAGGGATACATCGAAGTGAATAGGCATCCTGCACTCTTAACTCTCCCTGCTTTGTGGTTAAAAGGCTGTCATTTAAATACTGACGTATTCTGGCGGCAGTTTCTATTTGCTGTTTGTAGCCTCTAGCCATGTGAACTTCTTCAGCAAAGGCATCGATAATACCATTCAAACCTTCGATTGTCATCGAAGCAATCAGTTCACTTCCATAGGCAAGCTGCTCTGCCTCTAAATAACCAACCACTCCCATGGCTGTCATTGCTTGAGTACCATTTATAAGAGCCAAACCTTCTTTCGCTTCCAGGGTGATGGGAAACAATCCGGTTTGCTGAAGAGCTTCTATTGAATTCATCTGTTTACCTTTATAAAAAACCTCACCCTCACCGATTAACACAAGGGCAAGATGTGCAAGCGGAGCAAGATCACCACTGGCCCCAAGGGAACCTTGCTGCGGGATAATAGGTATAATGCCGGCATTTACTAAAGCTAATAATCTTTCAATTACAAGCGGTCTAATACCCGAATACCCTTTTAACAGGGCGTTGGCCCGAAGTATGACCATGGCCTTGGCGACCACTTCCGGGAAGGGTTCGCCTACTCCGCATGCATGTGAACGGATTAAATTTAACTGGAGATCTTGAACATGTGCTTTCTCAATTAGTACATCACTAAATTTCCCAAAGCCTGTTGTGATTCCATAAACGATTCTAGATTCTGAAACAATTTTTTCGACTGCCTCCCTGCTTTTTTGGGCAGCTTCCAAACTCTTTGTTGAGGCGGTCACCTTTTGATTACAATATAAGACCTCTTTTATTTGCTCTAAGTTAAGATCGTTACCCGTTAACATAATCATATGTCTCTCTCCTCTACCAATTTAGTAGAATAAAGAAAGAGGCTGGATTCCTCACCGTTTTAGATTAGGGATCCAGCCTCTCTTATTATTAAAAGTTTATCTTTTAGGGAATGCCGCATCATTTATCATTCCATTCTATAACTACTCTGATAATTTTATTGTATGAGAGGAAAACCTAAGCTGTCAACGAAGGCAGAAAAGAGATTATCGACGAAATTAGGGTTAAATTTCAGCTAGATGCCTTTTTTGGCGATGGAGTTCTATGTACTGAACGGGCTTTTCTGCAAATTCGGGTGAGAATTCTACAAAATCCAATCGAATTCAACCAAATTCAGTGGCTTTTCTACAAATCCAATAAACAATTCTACAAACATCTAACTATTACTAAAAACATGTAAGATTTAACCAAAAGATTATTCAGGCTGTTCCAAATTACAAAATCCTTTCGTTTTCCGCTATACTATATAAAGGCAAAATTCTGCCAGCGTTGAAAGGAGTAACTATGAAATCACTTGTACTTGCAGAAAAGCCGAGTGTTGCGCGCGAAATAGCACGTGTCCTAGGCTGCAATCAAAAACATAAAAGCTATATCGAAGGTAATCAATATATTGTTACATGGGCACTTGGACACTTAATCGAACTAAAAATGCCTGAGCATTATGATACCAAATATAAACAATGGAACCTGGAGGATTTACCGATTATTCCTCAAAAAATGGGACTTAAGGTAATGAAACAAACCAACCACCAATTCCGGGCCATCGAAGCTCTAGCCAAGCGGAAAGACATTAAAGAATGTATTATCGCTACCGATGCCGGCCGAGAGGGAGAACTCGTTGCCCGCTGGATTTTAGAAAAACTTCATTGGAACAAACCATTAAAAAGACTGTGGATTTCCTCGCAAACAGACAAAGCCATAAAAGATGGCTTTAAGCAATTGCGGCCAGGCAGCCAGTTTGATGACCTATACCATTCTGCGGTTTGCCGGGCGGAAGCCGATTGGCTCATCGGTCTAAATGTCACACGTGCCTTGACCACGAAATACAAAGATCCCCTTTCAGCGGGACGTGTCCAAACGCCTACATTAGCGTTGATTTTGGAACGCGAGCAGCAGATTCAAAAATTTATTCCAAAAGAATACTGGACCATTCGTGCGGAAATAGGTCCGCTCACAACCGATTGGGAAAAAACAAATGAAAAGCGCATCTTTGATAAACCGAAAGCCGACGCAATCCTATCCAAGATTGAGGGCAAAAAAGCCACGTTAGAAAAAATAGAACGCAAGAAAAAGTCAGACCAACAGCCGCTGCCATACGATCTGACCGAGCTTCAGCGGGATGCCAATAAGCGCTTTGGTTTTTCTGCGAAAAAAACATTAACCGTCCTGCAGCGGCTTTACGAGCAATACAAATTAGTTACCTATCCAAGAACGGATTCGCGGTACTTAACCACGGACATGATTGGTACCATGGCTGACCGGCTTCATGGCATGTCCTCAGGTTACAAGGAAGAAGTCCGGCCGCTGCTTGCCAACAAAGGCAAAGTACTTGCCAAACGAGTCTTTAATAATGAAAAGGTAACTGACCACCACGCGATTATCCCTACCGAGCAGAGGCTTAATCTTGGTGAACTCGACAATGATGAGCGAAAACTTTATGACCTCATTGCCCGCCGATTCCTTGCCTTATTTTTACCGGCTTATGAATATGAAACTATACATGCCGTTTTCAAGGTTGAAGGAGAAACTTTTACAGCAAAAGAAACAAATGTCCTCGATTTGGGATATAAAAAAGTATTAGGTAAAGATGACAATGACACATCCACTGCCGGTGTCCAAAACATGGTACAAGGAAAAGAGTACACCGTTAAAAATAGCAGTTTAAACCAGAAGTGGACAGAGCCGCCGTTAAGATTTTCTGAAGCCGATGTCCTAGCCCACATGGAGAAATTTGGATTAGGTACACCTGCGACACGAGCGGAAATAATCGAAAGACTCGTCGAAACAGAGGTGGTTGAACGGCAAAACGGCCGCTTCACTCAAACGAAAAAAGGTCGTCAGCTCATTGACCTTGTGAATAATGAACTTAAATCACCTGAATTAACGGCAAAATGGGAAAAAGAACTAGAAATGATTTCGAAAGGCAAAGCCGACCCGAAAGCATTTTTACAAAAAATCCGCCGGCAGACAGAACAGCTGGTTGCTGAGATAAAGGCAAGCGACAAATCCTATCGTGCCCACAACTTAACCGGATCGAGATGTCCGGAATGTAATGAGTTCTTAAAGGAAAGAAACACGAAGGAAGGAAAAATCCTTGTTTGTTCCAGCCCGGACTGTTCATTCAGAAAACGGAAGGATCCGAAACTATCTAACCGCCGCTGCCCGCAATGCCATAAGAAAATGGAACTCCATGAAGGCAAAGCAGGTGTATATTTCCAATGCAGGCGCTGTAATGTGGTCGAAAAAGCAGAGGAGCGGAAAAAGGCAGTTAATAAGCGCGAAGAACGTAAATTAGTCCAAAAATATTCCCAGAAAGATGATTTTGGAACCAGCCTTGGCGATTTGCTAAAACAAGCATTACAAAATGACGAATAATTTCCCAAAGCAGGTACGTCCTTGTACCTGCTTTTTTTCTTGAAATCCCTTCCATCGGGAAGTATGATGGAGTGGCACAACAAAAGAGAAATGAGGATTTTTTCATCATGAGAATTAGGGATTGGGATGCCAATTTAAAGGTGAGATTATTTGCAGAATCCATGGTAAATATCACCTATTGGATGTTTTTTCCGTTTTTATCCATCTATTTTTCCGAGGAATTCGGGAAAAATAAGGCGGGTTTATTATTAGTATTTTCACAGATTTTTTCAGTAGCAGCTAACCTAATGGGCGGATATTGTGCCGACAGGTTTGGCCGGAAACGGATGATGGTCATAGCCTCTATCGGACAGGGTCTTTCTTTTCTATGTTTTGCCTTAGCAAGTTCCCCCTGGCTTCAGTCTCCATGGTTAGGTTTTGCTGCTTTTACGGTGGCAGGTGTGTTTGGTTCCTTCTACTGGCCAGCCAGTCAGGCAATGGTTGCAGATGTGGTGAAGGAAAAAGACCGCAGCGATGTATTTGCTATTTTTTATACCTCTATTAATATAGCAGTTGTAGTCGGTCCCATTTTAGGATCTATTTTTTATGTTTCCTACCGCTTCGAACTGCTGCTTATTGCCGGGTTTGTATGTATATTGGTAGGATTTATCTTAGCAAAATGGACCAGAGAAACCGTGCCGAAAAATTTAAAGACTTCCCTGCCCGAAGGAGGCAAATGGTATTATTTTTTACAAAACCAAATCAGGGACTATGCACTGATTGTAAAGGACAAAGCCTTCCTCTTATTCATTATTGCCGGGGTCTTGGCAGGCCAGACTTTTATGCAATTAGATTTATTAATCCCTGTCTATATTAAAGATTTTGTTACCGATCAGGACCTGCTGTCGATTGGAGATTGGACAGTTGGTGTCAAGGGTGAGCAGGCTTTTGGTATCGTCCTTGCTGAGAATGGACTTCTCGTTGCCCTATTGACGGTTTATGTTACAAGATGGATGGGCAGTTATTCTGAAAGAAATGTCTTTGTTCTTTCTTCCATTGTCTATGCCTTATCGATTGTGATTTTCAGCCAGACCAGCTGGATTTGGGGATTAATCGCGGCGATGGCTGTATTTACGTTCGCCGAATTAATGGGCGCCGGCCTGCAGCAAAGTTTTGTTTCCAAACTGGCACCGGATCATATGAGAGGCCAATATTTCGCAGCGGCAAGTCTGCGCTTTACCATCAGCCGCACCATTGCCCCTCTAGCGATACCGATGACTGTATGGCTGGGTTATGGCTGGACCTTTTTTATTCTTTGCCTGCTTGCACTAGCTAGTGCGGGATTTTATTGGCTAATGTTTTTTGTGTTTGAAAAGCAGAGAACGCGGCTTACCACTTAACCTTATATTTTAGCATACGGTTTATTTTTCCAATTAAACACGCTACAATAAAAGAAGAATCTGATAAAAGGAGCTACATAACATGAGTGAATTCCTGAAGAATCTAGAAAAATATGCAGAGCTTGCCGTCAAGGTGGGAGTAAATATTCAGAAGGGCCAAACCTTGGTGGTTAACGCTACTTTAGATGCAGCAGAATTTGTTCGTCTTGTTGCTAAAAAAGCGTACGAAACGGGAGCTTTTAATGTGGTCGTGAACTGGAACGATGACATCATTTCAAGGACAAAATATGATTTAGCACCTGGCGAGGCCTTCTTAGAGTACCCAGAGTGGCGTGCCAAAGAAGTGGAGGATCTTGCAGAAAAAGGGGCTGCTTTTATGTCAGTCATTTCCTCAAGCCCTGACCTGTTAAAAGGGGTCAATCCGGAACGAATTGCTAATTTCCAAAAATCAGCTGGTAAGGCACTATCCCAGTATCGAAAGGCAATCCAATCTGATAAGGTCAGCTGGACAGTCGTTGCTGCAGCATCTAAGGATTGGGCTGCAAAAGTATTCCCTAATGAGCCTGCCGACAATCAGGTGAATAAGCTGTGGGAAGCCATTTTCAAATCTGTCCGTGTTGATGCGGAAAATCCAGTTGAGGCTTGGAAAAAACATGACGAAACTCTTCATGAGAAGGTTCATTATTTAAATGAAAAAAGATACAAAAAACTTCATTATACCGCTCCGGGAACGGATTTAACGATTGAACTTCCAGAAAAACACCTATGGGTAGGTGCGGGAAGTGTAAACGAAAAAGGATTTGAGTTCATGGCCAATATGCCGACCGAAGAGGTATTCACTGTACCTTTGAAAACGGGTGTCAACGGCACCGTTGCCAGCACGAAGCCTTTAAGCTACGGAGGCAATATTATTGACCGCTTCTCAGTGACATTTGAAAATGGAAGAATTGTTGGCGTCAAGGCGGAAGAGGGCGAAGAAATCTTAAAGCATCTTGTTGAGACAGATGAAGGTTCCCATTATCTTGGAGAAGTTGCACTCGTCCCTTATAACTCTCCTATTTCACAATCTAATGTTCTATTCTTTAATACGCTATTTGATGAAAATGCATCCAATCATTTAGCAATCGGCAGCGCTTATGCTTTCTGTATCGAAGGCGGAAAGAAAATGTCTTCTGAAGAGTTAGCACAGAACGGACTTAATGAGAGTATTACCCATGTTGATTTCATGATTGGCTCAGCGGAAATGGACATTGATGGAATTACAGCAGATGGAAAAGCAGAACCTGTCTTTAGAGCGGGTAACTGGGCATTTTAATTATCGTGAAAAAGAGCAGATAATCTGCTCTTTTTTTTCGCTGACTAAAAATAGATGATTATGTATGAGGGTTCTGAATTCGGCCAATATCTACCATAAATAATATTGTTGCCTTTCCTTACAGTTAAAGATAAAATGAACAATTAAAGAAAAAATAAGGGGAGGTGTCTTTTATGTGGAATGAATTTAAGCAATTTGCCATGAAAGGCAATGTCATGGATTTAGCGGTTGGGGTGATCATTGGCGGAGCGTTTGGAAAAATTGTTTCATCACTGGTTGCCGATATCATCATGCCATTAGTTGGATTATTAACTGGGAAAGTAAATTCTTTTGCAGAACTTTCCTATCACAGCTTAGCCTATGGAAAATTCATTCAAGCTGTAATTGATTTCTTTATTATTTCATTTTCGGTTTTCTTATTTGTAAAATTTATTAACCGTTTCAAAAGGAAAGAAGCACCTCCAGAGGTTGTCGTAAAAGTAGAGACCCAGGAAGAGCTATTAACACAAATTCGTGATTTATTAAAAGAAAATCAAGATTTTTCAAGAAAAAATGAAACATCTTGACCACTTTTACGTATATCTTAATAAGAAAGTCATAGTACATGGGGCTTTCTATTAAAATTCATTATGAGGTGAAGAGTTTTGTATACACAAACATCGACTGAATTGATGCCTTCCGTTTTAAGGACATTTGCTCTCTCATTAGCAATCGCCTTCTTAGGAACAATGGCAGGGGCATTCGTCGTACCGCCCGGATTGTTTATGCCATTAATGATTTTAGAATTTGTCATGTTAATTTCCGCCTTTTTCTTTAGAAGAAGAAAAGCTGTTTCATATGCCTTTTTATACATTTTTACTTTTATCTCAGGGATCACCCTTTATCCAATCGTAGCTTACTATTTATCAACAGCTGGTGCGAATGTGGTTGGAATGGCGTTTGCCAGCACAACCGTGGTCTTTACTGGGATTGCCATTTACGCTGCAAAATCCAAACGTAATTTCTCTTTCCTCGGCGGATTTTTGCTAGCAGCGATTTTAGCCTTAGTAGCAATTTATATTTATAATATCTTCCTTCCATTAAGCTCAACAGGAATGCTTGCTTATTCCTTTATTGGTGTCTTAGTCTTCAGTGGTTATGTTCTATTCGATATCAGCCGCATGAAGCATTATGGTGTAAGACCAGAAGATGTACCTTTAATGGCCTTAAACTTGTATCTCGATTTTGTTAACTTATTTATCAGTATCCTTCGTATCCTCGGAATTCTTTCTAGCAAAGACTAATAAAACAGGAGCTTGGCTTATGTCAGGCTCCTTTCTTTATGACCCTCACTGTTCGTTAGTCACTAATCCTTTCATAAATATAGACACGCCAATCTTCTTACATATGGTTAAGTAGTGCATCAAAGCTAAAAGAACAGCCCCTGTATTCATGCCGATAATGACACCGTTCATCTGCCACTCGTGGGAGGAGCCGAGCCAAAGGATAATCCCGAATGAGATGATCGTCGACCAAATAATATGAAAAAATAATTCTTTTAACATATCGAGACCAATTAAAAAAGCCTGCATTGGCATAATAAAGTAATGAAACAGGAAGAACGGCCAAAGTAACTGCAGATAAACAGCAGACGTATCGGATTTAAAAAATAAAGAGGTTAATTCTGGTGCAAAAAAGTAAAAAATAGCTACTGCTGGAATCCCATATAATAATGTAATGGTCATCACCTGCTGAAGCATTTTTTGTAAGGTTGCGTAATCCTTCTGTGCATTCGTCTTTGAAACAGCCGGAATCAGGACAATCATTAATGAATGAGCAATGAAGGCCGGGAAAAATCCGATGGAAGCAGCGACCCCCATCAGCATGCCAAAATGCTGAGTTGCCATCGTACTCGATAATCCTGAGTAAACTAACGCTCCCTTTATAGCAAATGGCTGCACGGCATTCATGATCGCGGAAAACAGCCTCAGTCCTGTCGTAGGAATCGAGACGGCAATTAAGTTTCTCCTTACCCCTTTCCGATTCATATTAGAAAAAGGCTTCCGTTTTAATTGCTGAAACTGAATCACAAACAAGTAAAACAGGTATAAAAAAACAACGACTTCACTGCCAATTAAAGCGCAGATGGCAATAAGCAAGGCTGCCTCTGCATCATATTCGAAAAAGCGGAACAGGAAAAACAGTCCGATGAGTTGAACCGTCTTACGCAGAAAATTGGAGACGGCTATTTTCCCCATTTCCTGCACACCCATAAAATAGCCTCTAGCTACCGAGGTCAAGGAAATCACAGGGACGAGAATGAGAATAAGCCACCTGACATATGGATGGTAATTATTAAATACAGGAATAAATGGAAGGAGGGCGGCGGCGGCTATAAAAAGAATACTAGTAAATGTGATCGTAATTGTCATGGCATGATAAAGGATATTGCGGTGAAACCTCTGCTCTCGTTCGGCAATGAACTTGGAAATCGATACCTGTAATTCAAAGCTTGATAATAAGACTAGTAAAAAAATCGATGGAAGAATCGTCATATAAAGTCCCAGCCCGTGAGACCCCAGTTCTCGTGCCAAAATCATATTGATCAGAACCTCAATCATTTCACCTAAGAAAGCCGAAGCAGCTAGAAAAAAGATCCCTTTATAGTAGATGTTCAATTTGCAAATCTCCCTTACTTTCGTCTCTTTTAATAACTTATGAGACAAGTCCCATGAATAGTAGGAGAAATTTTCAAAAAAAAAAGGACTGATCGTCAGCCCTTTTACACATTTGTTGATATGATTTGTTTACTGTCACCTTTTTTAACTAAGTAAGAGGTGATGAAAATGATGACTAATAATAGCAGTTGAGTCAAAGTAGTTTCATACGTTGGGTATAGTCCCAGCCAATCAATAAACGGCAGCCTTTCCACTGTGGTTGTAGAAAGTATGTTAGAAATCTGCAAAGCATGAATGCTGATTCCAAGAATTTTAAACGCCAAAAAGTAAATTAAGATGGTCGCTGTTCTAAAGAACAAGCGGACTGGAATTTTCACACTGTAATGAATGATGGCAAATCCAGCGATTACCAACAGGACCAGTGCCAAACAGATTCCGATTACCAACTCTGCTAAACTGATATAAGGGGTAATTCCCGTATAAAAAATAATGGTCTCTGCCCCTTCACGGAAGACTGATAGAAAACTTATTAAGGCAAATGAGATCAAGCTGCCTTTGGCAATTGCCTGCTGCATTTGCTGATTGATATATTTATTCCAGTTTCCGATGCTTGACTTATTATGCAGCCATGCACCAACTGTCAGCATCATGACTACAGCAACCACACCTGTTATTCCTTCAATATATTCCCTGCTTGAGGCAGCAACAAATTTGGAGAAAACAATATTAATAATTACAGCTAAGATGGCACTGGCTAAAATACCTGCAACCACTCCAGACCAAATCCACTTTTGCTTGGCTGATTGCCCCATTTTTTTCAAAAAGGCTATAAGTGTAGCAACAACTAATAATCCTTCTAACCCTTCACGGAGTAAAATGAGGGCTGCATCCCATAGTGAGTAACTTGTTTTACTTAATAACGGTTCAAGGCGATTTTCTAAGTCTTTCACGATTTCAGAAGCTTTATCGGCCTTTACATGTTGTGAATTTAATTGACTAATAGCGGTAGGGATCTTCGTTTCAATATCACTGTATAATCCGCTGTCCCTTGTTTGGACGTCTCCTTCGACCATTGGCCATATCGTCAGGATTTCATTTAAATGCTCACTGGCACCTTTGTAGTCCTTTTCCGAAATTGCCTTTTCTGCATCACTTAACAATCCAGCTAAATCAGTTAAAGAATAGTCCCCTTCTACCTGCTTTGAGCCTTTACCTGCAAGGAAGTTTTCTACTTCCACCTTTAATTCATCCAAGTTATGCTTGGCTTTGTTTAAATCGGCCGGTTCCTGTGTGATGGCAATTCGTACAAGTGCTGTGTATTTTTCAATATTTCCATATGATGCAATACTCTCATCATGGACAATCTTTTCCGAAGCAGTCCAGCCATTCATTATTTTCTGATATTGCGCTTTTAATTGAGCGGTATCCCCTTTTTCAATCGATTCCTTCATACTAGCAATCAATGGGAGTAACTGTTTCACCTTTTCTTTGCCCTTTTCATTGTCCTGTGGATTTTGCTCCTGGTCATATTGGACTAACGCACTTGAGAGGGCTGAAAGATTGGTCGAAAGTATCTCTTGACCATCACTATCATTTGCTAGTAAGCTTTGAATCTCTTTTAATTCTTGGTCAACCTTTTTCGCCTGCTTGCTGTCGGCTATTTTAATGGAATTCCACTCAGCTGCAAATTGCTTCATGTTTTTTTCAACAACTGCCTGTTCCCCATCTTTTGCCTTCATTAGACTATCACCTATCAGCACAAACAAATCATCATGATTTTCTGCCGCAATAACGGGAAGGCCTATTTGAAAAAGACTGAACAGCAAAATTACTATTAATAACGTCTTCCTTTTTAAATGCTGCATCCTATCCGCTCCTCTGTAAAAAAAGAACCACTAATTAAATAGTGTTTCTCCAATAAAACCACCCTGTTTGGCTCCCGGTAAACAAGCAAAAATGGCACTTCCACGATGGGAGGTATATTCGTTTAATTTATCCATCTTTGCTAACCTGTTTTGAATCGGAATAAACTGTTTACTTGGTGTACGCTGAAAACATAGAAACAACAAACCTGCATCAAAGCTTCCTGTTTTCAAATCCATCCCATCTGCATAGGAATAGGCCCGGCGGAGAATTTGCTCGGAGCCATCCCCGCGGGACAAGCGTACATGGGAATTGACAGGGATATAATCATCACCATTTTCTTTCTTTTGAGTAAAATCCGGTTCATCAAATTCATCTTTTTGACCTAACGGGGCACCGCTGTCCCGATAGCGGCCAAATGTATTTTCTTGTTCACGTAAATTGGTACGGTCCCAAACCTCTATAAACATTTGAATCCTGCGAACCACTAGATAGCTTCCGTTCACGAGCCAATCCGGACCATCCCCAGGCTGAACCCAGATATGATTCTTCATCTGTTTGTCACTTTCAACATCCGGGTTTACCGTACCATCCTTAAAGCCAAACAGGTTTCTAGGTGTTTCATTTTTCGGATCTGCTTGCTTAGTTCTCTGAAATCCTGTTTGAGCCCATCGTAGGGCTGCTTTTCCTCTTGCAATCCGAATTAAATTTCTAACCGCATGGAAGGCCACTTGAAGGTCATCGGCACAGGCCTGGATACAAAGATCTCCGCCAGTCCATTCCTCTTCTAAGGCATCGAGCGGGAAGGCGGGAAGATCCACTAATTCCTTCGGCTGTTTTGTCTTTAATCCGAATCTGTCTTCACTGTCTTTGACAAACAGACTCGGACCAACCCCAAACGTTATTGTTAAATTGGATGGCGAAAGCCCTGCCGCTTCCCCTGTATCTTTTGGAGGTAAAAATTCATTACTCGATAATTCACCGACTGACTTTCCTTCTGTCATCAGCGCAGCCGCCTTGGTCCAATCCTTGAATAGTTTCACCAAGTTTTGTTTGTTAGAAGTGGTTACATCTAAGGAAACAAAATAGACATGATTTTGTGTTTTAGTGGTAATCCCACTCTGGTGTTCACCGTAGAAAGGTACGATTTCTTTACTCGCTTCCGGGCCTGCGGCTTTGCTTTCCTTCAGCGAAAGGACACCTCCAAGACCGGATGCTCCTAAAATAACTCCAACGCCTCCGATTCCGGCCGTTTTCAGAATATCCCGCCTTGAAACCTTTTTTTCAGTTAAGGCTTCTAGAGAGTTTGGATTTTTAGTCAATTAAGACGCCTCCGTTATGATACCAATTTGAGAAAGTGGTTCGGCCAGAGCATCAATCGCTTGGCTGAGTTCTTTCACTTGTGCTTCCGTCAACTCTGTATATAACTTGTATCCATCACCGTTTTTATGCTGGTTAAGCAGGGTATATACATCATTAAAGCGAGCTTGGATTTCTTCTGATACTTCCGTGTCCTTCTCCTCTAATGCAGGCTGAAGGAGCTTATAAATTTTCTCTGCGCCTTCAACGTTCGCTGCAAAGTCGTATAAATCGGTATGAGAGTAGCGATCTTCTTCCCCGGTCACCTTTGATGTCGATACTTCATTTAAAAGGTCAACAGCCCCAGTAATTAATAAATCAGGCGTCACTTCAACGGTATCTGCCTTTGCACGTAATAGATTCACATCTTTCATCAGCTGGTCAGCCATTTGTTCATAGCCTTTTGTTGTGTTTTCAATCCATAATCCCTTCTCAATCCGATGGTAGCCTCCCCACTCAGCCTCCGGGACATCTCCTTCACGAGCATCAATTTTAGGGTCGAGATCACCAAAGCTTTCTGCGATTGGCTCGGCACGTTCATAGTGCATGCGTGCTGGTCCATAAAGCTGTTTCGCTTTCTCGATATCACCGTTTTTCACGGCCGTAGTAAATGCCTCTGTGGCCTTAACAAATTCTTCAATCTCAGTGATGGCATATTTTCTATATTCAGCCGTTACCCCACTTAACGTGTCAGACGAAGTGGTTTTTGTTTCCTTTTCTTTTTCTGAAGCAGTGGTTTGTTCGAAATTAGAACAGCCAAATAAAAGACTGCTAGATAGTAAAAAAACCCCAGAAAGTTTAACTAGTTTCATATTTAAAATTCCCCCACGAATATTTTAGTAGTGATAATGATTTTCATTATTATTATAATACCAGTAAATGAGAAGAGTTTTCAATTATTATTTTTTTCTAATAAAGAAACCTCCCAAAATAAATTGGAAGGCTTCTTTGGTTATTTTATTAAAGAATGCTTAAAAGCATAGATAACTGCTTGGGTGCGGTCCTGTACGTTAAGCTTACTTAAAATATTACTAACATGGGTTTTTACTGTTTTTAGGGCAATAAACAATTCATCCGCAATATCTTGATTGGCTTTTCCTTCAGCCATTAATAGTAAGATCTCCAGTTCCCTGCTTGTAAGATCTTCGTGTAGAAAATGTGTAGGTTTTTGCCGCATTTTAACCATCATTTTTCCGGTTACTTCCGGTTCGAGAATAGATTGGCCTTGATAGGTAGCACGAACGGCCCCTGCGATTTCACTGGCTTTTGAAGTCTTCAGCATATAGCTTGTAGCACCGGCTTCAAGCGCAGGATACACCTTTTCATCATCTAAAAAGCTTGTTACGATTATGATCTTTGCTTCAGGCCATTGCTCAATAATTTGCCGGGTCGCTTCGATTCCGTCCATTTCCTTCATCACTAAGTCCATTAAAATAATGTCAGGACGCAGCGATAAGGCGAGTTCCACTCCTTTTTTTCCATTATCGGCTTCACCGACCACCTCAATGTCCGGCTGAGCTGAAAGGTAAGAGGATACCCCGATTCTTACCATTTCGTGATCATCGACAAACACTACTCTAATCATTCACACCATCTCCATTTATCATTACCGGAACCTTTACTTCAAGCCGTGTTCCCTTATTTTTAACACTTACTACCTTTAAAGAACCGCCAATCTCTACGGCTCGTTCGTGCATATTTTGCATTCCATAGGAGCCCGCCTTCATTTCGTTCACTTCAAAGCCGATTCCGTCATCGACAATCCGAAGAATAACAAGGTCATCCCGTTTCACCAATAACACCTCAAATTTTCCAGCCTTTGAATGCCTGAGGGTATTCGAGATCGATTCCTGGAGAATTCGGAACAGGTGGTCCTCTATCCCTTTATCTAATGGAAACTCCTCTATCTTCCATTTAATATCCATTGTCACTTTTTGAGATAATTCGATCAGCAGCTCCTCAATTCCTTCTTGGAGCGATTTATTCTTTAAGGCCACCGGGCGCAAATGTAAAAGGAGGGCCCGCATTTCTAACTGTGATTGATGAATCATTTCTTCAACGAGTTTTAATTGTTTGGATTCACGATCATCCTCCATCTGGACTTTCGTTTCATTGATAGCAGACATCATCATCGAAGCAGCAAATAATTGCTGGCTCACCGAATCATGCAATTCCCTTGCCAGACGATTCCGTTCTTGCTCAATGATTTGTTGAATCCTTTCCTCTTGATCTTCTACCTTTTCAGTAGCCAGACGCTGTGATAATTTAGCCTGTTCTGACATTTGCCTGCCGATATTCTCAATCCGTTTAGCAATGGTCTGTATTTCACTAACAGCAGGTTTCTCCTTCTCTTCCACTTGTCTGCCTTCCTCTAGCTGATGCAAAGACTGTTCAATGGACATCAGCTGGTTTCGCCAAAAAAGGCCGGAAACTCCACCTAACACTATTCCCATTGCAATACTAAAAACAGGAACAAAAATCACAACCGGAATATTCATGAAATGCCTTGTCCATAATTCAGACCAGTTTCCTAATGGAAAGACATAGATTAATATTGCTCCAATGCCTATTGCTAAAATAAAAGAAAGGGAAAGATTCCAGATGATTTGCCGCTGGGTTGAACTCATATCCGGCTCACCTCTATATTCCCGGCCACTAGCGATGTGACAATTTTCACCTTTGTTTCCGAGGCATCATAGCCAGGGGTTTTCAGATGAAATACTTGATTAAAGATTTTTCCGCCGTGATTTCCAAATACCTTGGCCGAACCCATGAAACCTGAATGATGGATACTTACTTCCGTTTCATAAGGGATCAGGATATGGATATTCCCGACGATATTCCGAATAAATATCACTGCTTCCCCTTTTGGAAGCATGGTATAGCTAAGGTCGATCACGGTATCCCCTATTCCGGTCTGAATGTTTACATCATTCCACTCATAAATTCCTTGAGGTGTTTTTTGTTGTCCAATAAGAACATTACTAAACAATGGTTCAATACTAACCACTGTTTCTTCTGATTGTGTTGATTCAGCTGAGACAATCTCAGGAATAATTTTCGCAGGCTGTTTTTTTGACTGGATAAACTGAATGAAAAAATGCAAGATAATCGCTAATAATAAAAATTTAAAGGTCATCATATTAAGGATACTTAAGACAAAAAAGATGGTCCCAGCAATTAACAGGACTTTACCCAGCTTTTTCCCGGATTTCTTTCTGCCTAGATAAATCATACCGCCCGCTATAAAAAGAGAGAAAATGAGCCCTCTGTTAAAAAATAATATCTCTAAGAGCAGGATTACCACTACAAAAATAACCAGCCAGCTTAGATAATCATTTTTGGTATATTTAAACATTAGCCACCCTCCCTTTTTTTTTGTTTCCTTCATCATACCCTTTTTCCCACGCTCCCGTCACCTGCGCCTTAGCTTGATTTTCTTATCAGTCTTAAGACGTAGAAAGGGTCAGCCCCCATGAGAACTGACCCTGATCATTCTTATTTAGATATAAACATTTGGACCCAGTAATGACCGTATGAGCCGCCCTTAGCGTAGCCAACCCCAATTCTTGTGTTGGAGCTCAGGATATTGGCACGGTGGCCTGAGCTATTCATCCATGACTGTACGACCGATTGTGGTGTGGTTTGGCCGGCAGCAATGTTCTCTGCAGCGGAACGATAGCTAATACCAAAGTTCTTCATCATGGTAAATGGGCTGCCATACGTGGGACTAGTATGGCTAAAGTAGTTTTTGTCTCTCATGTCCATCGCTTTATATCTGGCCACACGTGAAAGTTCCCAATCTGCCGTCATTGGTTGTAATCCATTTTTTGCACGCTCCTGATTGGTCAGCTGAATCACTTGATTTTCAATGGATTTTACTCCGCCTAAATCAGGAATGGTGACCTTTTGGCCAGGATAGATTAAGCTAGGATTTTTAAACTGTGGGTTTGCTGAAATCAGCTCACTAATCCCTACTTGATACCTGACAGCAATTTTCCAAAGAGAGTCTCCCGGCTGAACCGTGTATATCTGCTGGGCAAAAGAGACACTTGGAATACAGAATAGAGATAGGAAGAACAGCAAACTAAACCAAAAAGATTTTTTCATTTTATTCGCCTCCTCGATATATAATCTTGATTTCCAGTTCAAAATATACAGGCAACGATAAAAATTTTGATCCACTTTCACACTAAATTTGGAGGACTTTACGTGGCAGACATTTCCTGGATGACTTATATCATGTTAATTTTAGCGAGTTACCGATTAACCCATTTAATCGTTTTTGATAAGATCACTGAATTTATCCGCAGACCGTTTGTTAAGAAGGTCAAGGTGGAAACGGCTGAAGGAATTACAACAAAGGAAGTTCCTACCTCAATGTTTGGTTACCTGTTGAAATGCTACTGGTGTGCCGGGGTTTGGAGTGCCATTCTCTTAGGCGGAGGCTACCTGCTTTTTCCTAAAGCTATCTTTGTGATTATATTAATTCTCTCTATTGCTGGGGGCCAATCCATTATCGAGACCTTTGTCGGAGTAAATATAAAAAAGGTCGATTATTATGCAGAACTTCAAAAGAAGGAAACACACAAACTTAAGACAAAGTGGAAAAATTGACCTCCCCTTCGCATATAGTTAGATAGGCTTTAGAGTTAGAGCCTATCTAAAGGGGGATTGCCAATGACGATTTGGTGGGTTACAACCATCGCTTTTGTTCTCTGTCTTGGTTTTGCAGGTGGGACTTTTATTCATTTCTTACGTCAAGGGCTGGATGAAGAAGACGCGTATCAGATTGATAAAGTCGAAACTGAGCAAGAATCTATGTAACATCCCTCTTGCCAATTATTTATCTAATTCTCCAAACTCGCTGTTTTGGCGAGTTTTCTTTATTTTTTCTCTAAAATATGTTCCCCCTTTATCACATGATTTTTGTAATTTAGGAAAAATTAAACATGTGGTAATTTCAAAGTGGAGGAATACATATGAGTACACCTGATAACGAAAAAAAATACCCTCGAACGTACTGGCGTGAAATCGAATTGCCTGCATTTAAGTCATTAGATCAGGATATTAGCGTAGATGTGGCCATTGTTGGAGCTGGAATTACCGGGATTACTGCTGCCTACCTGCTTACAAAAGAAGGTCTAAAAGTGGCCCTCCTTGAAGCTGGAGGGATTCTGAACGGTACGACCGGACACACAACAGCAAAATTAACTGCGCAGCATGGGTTGATTTACGATGAGTTTATTAATCATTTTGGTAAAGAAAAGGCAAGAATGTATTATGACTCTATGATGACGGCCGTTCAGTTTGTAGAAAATACAACAAAAGAAAAAGGAATCGATTGTGATTTTAGCAAGCAGGATGCTTACGTGTATGCGACAACGGAAGAGTATGCGGACAAGCTGCAAACCGAATGGGAAGCTTACAAATCTCTCGGGATTGACGGAGCCCTAAAAGACAGTATTCCGTTTAATATTCCAGCAAAAAAGGCATTAATGATGAGTAATCAAGCTCAGTTTCACCCGTTAAAGTTTTTAAGAGCGCTGTTGGATGAGGCTGTTCAAGCAGGCTGTGCCGTTTACGAGAATACGGTTGCTGAGGATATTGAAGATGACTATCATGATCCGATTGTAGTTACAAGGGATGGAAAAAGAATCAACACCAAGCATGTGATTATTGCTTCTCATTTTCCTTTTTATGATAAACCAGGTCTTTATTTTGCGAGAATGTATGCCGATCGATCTTACGCCATTGGCGTGCAAACCAACCAGGAATACCCAGGAGGCATGTATATAAGTGCCGACAGCCCGTCACGTTCCATACGCTACACGCCGCTTGAAAATGGGGAAAACTTACTGATTATTGGCGGAGAAAACCATAAAACAGGTCAGGGTGTTGACACGTTAAAGCACTATGAAGAACTTCAAGCCTTTACAGCAGAGGTATTTGGCATAAATGAATACCAATATCGCTGGTCTGCCCAGGATAATGTTACCTTAGATAAAATGCCTTATATCGGTCCATACACTTCAGAGCGAAAGAATGTCTTAGTGGCGACCGGCTATAAAAAGTGGGGGATGTCCACCGGTATTTTGGCAGGTCATATTTTAAAGGAATATATTGTCAGAGGCACGAGTCGTTATGCAGAGTTATATTCGCCATCGCGTTTTCAGGCGGATCCTGATTTAAAAGAAGTCATTTCAACTAATGCGGATGTGGCCAAACACTTACTAAAGGGCAAACTTGAATTGGTTGAAAAGGTTCCGGGTGACCTGCAGGATGGGGAAGGCTCTGTTGTCATGTACCATGGTAAGCGAGCCGGTGCCTATAAGGACGAAAATGGCAAGCTCTATGTCGTTGATACGACCTGTACCCATCTGGGTTGTGAATGTGAATGGAATCGTGCGGAAAAGTCCTGGGACTGCCCTTGCCACGGCTCACGGTATTCTTATGCAGGGGAAGTAATTGAGGGGCCAACTAATAAGCCGCTGAAATTACTGCAGGAAGAATAGTTGTATGTGAAGAGTTGAAGTTAAAGATAACGATTGTTAGTAATAAAAACGCCTCCTTCCATGGGAAGGAGGCTGTCATATATTTATTTGCTATTCGGCCGGTTTAGTTTTAATTCTTCACCAGTTGTGAATTCCACTAATTCCGCACTGTCTTTCATGCCCTTTTTACGATTATTATTACGCTGCGCATTGGCATTACCTAGTTTCTGTTTACCCACACTACCATCTCCTTTTCAAGAAAATCATTTATAGTATGGATGAAACAGATGTCCCCTATTCCTTAACAGTAACCAAGTACTTTTCACGAAACCCCTCGTGAAATAGACCCAAAGAAATTATCGTTTTAGCTTTTGACTTCTTTCTTCTTCAGCCACAATTTCCCCTTGATAGAAGACCCGTTTATGGAGCGGGATTTGTAATTCACGGCAAAAACGTTTGAGTTCTCTTTCTTCCCGTTCAGTTACCAATGAAATTATGGTACCGTCAGCACCCATTCTCCCTGTTCTGCCGGCTCTATGCACGTATTGGCTAATATCCTTTGGAAAGTCGATCTGAACGACATGGCTTACTCCCTGAATATCTAGCCCTCGCGCAGCAATATCCGTAGCAATCAGCATTTTCATTTTTCCATCACGAAAATCTTTCAAGGCTGCTTGACGCTCTAACTTTTTCATATCACTATGGAGGATACCAATCGATAACTCTTTAAACAATAACTTTTCTTTAAACACTTGAATCTCACCAATATCATTAATAAAAGCAAGCGATTTACTTTTCTCTAGACGAACAATTTTCTCTAATAGCTTAATTTTATCTCTTTGTTCTGCTAAGAAATAAATATGTTCCACTTCTCCGGAGGAAGCAATTTCGTCTTTTTCAACTTTTAAGATTTCAGGTTCTTTGGCTATGTCTTTAGCCAGCTTTTCTGTTGCCTGCTTCATGGTAGCCGAAAATAAGACAACTTGGCGGTCGCCCATGGTCGATTTTACAATCTGCTGTACAGTCTGCAGATGCTCAGGAATCAACAACTGATCTCCCTCATCCAGTACGACCATTTTAACTTCATGCATTTTTACTTTTTTTTGTTTAATTAATTCCAATAAACGGCCAGGTGTAGCAAAAATAACATGAGGCCGCTTCTTTAATTTTTCAAGCTGCCTTTTTACGTTTGCACCACCAATAATAGATGTGCCTCTAATGCCGCTTCCTTCCGACCACTTTTGGAATTCTTGATACACCTGCATGACAAGCTCTTGTGAAGATGCTAAGACAACTGCCTGTAAGGATGGTGTATTAGTTTCGATTTTATTTAATAAAGGGAGTAAGTAAGCTAGTGTTTTTCCAGTACCGGTTGGGGATTCCGCAATGACGTCCCTTCCATTAAGAATAAGCGGAATAGCTGTTTCTTGGATGGTTGTTGGTTCTTGAAACCCAGCCTTATTCCATGCTTCCTGTAAAAAAGGTTGTAAAGTGTTTAACATTTTATACTCCTTCTATATCTACATCATTTTTTCCTTATTATTTGTTAATCGATATCGTATTGATACTATCTGATTTTTGTTAAGGTGTCTAGTTTGGATTAGGTAATGTATAGAATCATCCAAAACATGTGGTAGACAAGGACTGATAAATAGAGGATGCAGGTCGAAATAAGCAGCGTTCGGATCCTTCCCTTAAAGGGTCTTAGATAAAATAACCCTAGCAGCACAAGCGGGAGAACTATCTTAATTACATAAAAATAAGACCAGCCTTTGTCAATGACCTCTCTCATGAGCGGGTTCGCTTCTTCAATCGCACCCGATGAGATTCCAAAGTGTGTTAATACAGCATCTAATAATCCAGCAGTAAACAAAAAAATACAGGGGTTCATAGGGCTCCTTTCCATAAGACCAATTGGTTTGTATACATATCTATCGGTGTATTCTTAATTAAGAACAAATATCCCCAAAAACAGCTGCTTAGGAAAAGCAGCCTAAAGAATGAACTTAATTTACATATTCCCCACTTTCAGGTTTTGCAATCTCATCAAAATGATCGACTAAGTAGCGAAGATTCTCAGTGAGTTCGTCTCCGCTCATCGGGATCCCATGCCCTGTTACAGCTGCTTGCGGCTTCAATGCCTCTAACTTTTTCACTGACTCAAAGGCCGCATCCCAATCAGTTGTATAATATCTAGGAGGTCCGCTGATTTCCTGGGCCTGTGTCATAACTTTATAAAGAGATTCCTGTTTCACAGTAACAAAGGCATCACCAGCGATTAGTGTTCTGTCTTGTTCGCGGAATAAAGAAATATGGCCTGGTGTATGACCGGGAGTATGTATCCATTTCCACCCATTCATATTAGGAACCGTTCCATCACTCGGAAGTGCCTGGATATGCTTACTAATATCAATTCCATGGTTAGGAAACATTGGCGACATTTTAGCCACAAGACCGCTGTCCACATTTGGATCGCCTGGTGGATAATCTTTTTTCCCTGTTAAATAAGGGAGTTCTTTTTCATGTGCATAAACAGGTGTATTCCAATCCTCTAATAAAGCAGCGATTGAACCTACGTGATCGAAATGTCCGTGTGTTAAAATAATTGCCTTTGGAATGGCATTTTCCCCAAACCTCTCTTTTATCATATCTTGTATTTGATCTGCGGACTTAGGCATACCTGTATCGATCAATACAAATTCATTTGTTTCACTAGGATTTCCAGCTACGACAAGATTGACGATTTGATCGGTATAACAATAAACATCTGATCTTACTGCAACACCCATCCCGTTCCCAATAGAAGTCATCGGCAGGAATGTTTCTTCAAATTTGTTATCTTGAGTCTGATCCATCATATCCCCCCTTTTCTGATTTATTATTTAACCCAGAAAGTAAATTTATGTCAGCAAGAACACAAACACATTATAACAGATTTTATCCTTCTTAATAAAGAACTAAACGGCTGGCTGGATCCAAACAAACCCCTTCACATACAAGTGGTTTAAATTCGAAAGGTTTGTGAACATTGCTGGTGATTCGATTTAATTAAAGGCAATTGATGATAGAATGAATCCTAGATAAACAATATATTGGAGTTGAATATGATGTTTAGCAAGATTGCAATGTTTGCTTCAACCTTGTTCTTCTTTTTTGGAACAAGTTGCTTCGCTTACTCAAACCCGGTAACTTCTACTCCTAAATTTACATCTAATCAGATTGAAAATTTTCATAATAATTCAACAACATTAACTTTAGTGTCGGCCTCAAATAATCATACAAATTTACAAGCAGCCGACACAAGAAACACCAATCATGAGACAGAAAATGCTGCATTGCTTATGAAAAAAGACCAGAGTATGGAACCATCATTTAAAAATTATGTTGTTCCGATTACAGTATGTCTTTTCCTCCTTATCGGTCTTAGCAGCTACTGGTTTGTGTTTAGGAAGAAGCATGTTTAGATTTTATATCTGCAAAAAAAGCGTGAATTCTCATTCATGCTTTTTTTGTAAAATAAAAACAGTACACGGAAAGTATACTGTTTTGTTCTATTATTATTAAAAAGGTTCTTTTATATTTACTCCTCCTTATTTTTAATGACCAATAGAATGAGCTTCCGGGATTAGTTGTTTCCATTCATCATAAGTAATAATGGTATCCCAATGCCCTGTCATTTTTGCGAAACCAACTACAATGAAAAATAAAACAAAGAATGTAACAGGAACCAACCATTTATTTACCTTCTTCTTTGCAACTGTCATGTTTAAAGTATCCTTAATCGGACAGGCCTCAACACAAGACATACAGGCCGAGCAATTCAAAGAGGTTACCTTTTCCATTTTATGAACCTTTAAACGCTGAGGACAGACCTTTGTACACATTTCGCAATCGGTACATGTATCGGTATTCCTCTCTACTTTTGTCATTCTAAGGATAGAACCCAGCCCTATCAATGCCCCGTATGGACAAAGAAACCGGCACCAGAAATTGCGGAAGAATAAAGATAGGAAGAAAATAACGATAATAAACTTCAATGTAAATCCACTAATGTTTAAGAATAAAAGCAGCATTTTAACATCTGAAACTTTATTATAATGATCAACTAGAAAGCTTTTGGCAGTAAAAATATCCATTTGGAGAACCATACCTATAAATAATAACATCAGGACATATTTTAATGGGGTTAACAGCCAAACCAGCCACTGTGGAAGATCAAAGTTCTTTTTAAATATCTTTCTGCCCAGCCAGGCAATTAACTCGTTTGCTGTACCAATTGGGCAAATCCAGCTGCAGAAAGATTTACGGAGAAGAATGCCTGCCCCAACAAAAAACGAGAGCAGAACGAGACCAGCTGGGTGAATGACATCAAAATCCCCACTCGTCAGCCAAACCTTAAGTGCAACAAGAGCACTTATTGGTAAAAATCCCTCTACCGCGGATGGACGTTCGACAAATGGGGTTTTACCATTCGTAAGAAAATGTTCATAAAACTTAAAAAAACGTAGACCTATGTATAGCGAAAATAGCAAAAACATAGCTTGTACGGCATATCTGGTGATTTGTACAGGCTTACGTTTCAACTGTTTTCTATACCAAGCTTTTGACTTCATAAAGGTTCCTCCATTCATTGTTAACCTAACTATAATGAACGCCCAAAAGCTGGTAAGTGACTAAAATCATCGGCAGATTTTATTTCAAAAAAACTTCACAAGTATATTCTTAAATTTGTCAAAAAGTTAATTGTAAAAGTAAAGAAACCAGCGGAATACTGTTCCGCTGGTTTCTTCCTATTATTTCTCCACCGCAAAGACAATGTTATTTTGCTGCCTTGCTTCTTCAGTGATACGAAGCACGATTCTGCTCCAATCCTTCAATTGCTCATATTCTACTCTATTATTGGTTTCAATAATATCCGCGATATTGATACATTCATAAACCATGTTTTGATCTTCTAGGTTCACACTTAGGATTTGGCTTTCCTTGGTCCGTGTATCATGGAACTTAATTTCTGAGATAGGGGCAGCATCTTCAAGGATAAATGTCCCCTTCTCCCCGTGTATTTCACATGGAATAATGGAGTCTACTATTTTAGAACATAGAACCGTGCAAACAAAGCCCTCATAATCTAACAGTAATGTGCCGCCTCCATCAACACCGCTTCGCAAAACAACTGGGTGATAAGAGACCTTCTTAGGTTTTCCAAATAGACAGACAGCCAGATATAGTGGATAGACTCCCAAATCCACCAGCGCCCCGCCAGAATAGGCTGCGGAAAATATATTTGGCTCCTCCCCTTCTAAAAATAAATCATAGCGGGAGGAATATTTCATATAAGGAAGAATGGCACTTCTCAGAGTGCCCGCCATCTTCAGCTTTTCCTTAAGAATTTTAAAATTAGGAGTGTGGATATTACGGATGGCCTCAAATAAATAGACGCCATGTTCTTCAGCCGTTTTATAGGCTGTTTCCAATTCAGCTAAATTAGAAAAAATCGGTTTCTCGCAGATCACATGTTTTCTATTTTTTAAAAACGTAAGTGTTTGCTCAAAGTGAAGCGAATTGGGTGATGCAATGTAAACGGCTTGAATTTCTTCACTTCTAGCCATTTCTTCTAAATCCGTGTAATAGTGAGGTGCGTTATGTTGACTGGCAAGCTTCATCGCATTTTCCTCAGTCCGTGAATGCACCCCAACTAATTGGTATTGTTTACTTAGCTTGGCCGCTTGGATAAAAGATTCGGTAATCCATCCGGTACCTACTGTGGCAAAGTTGATCATTGAGTTACCCTCTTCCTGTTTAATTCTCTAAGATAGATACCATTTTATCCTTTTTAAACCTTGCATGCCATTTAAAACAAGTATTTTTTCATATTCTTCCTGTTTTGAACATGAATTGTTGGGAAGAATGGAAAAATATCAGATTTTATGTTATTTATATGTAATAGATATTTAGAAAAGTGTAGAGCTTTAATCCGAATAGGAGCAAGACACTAAAGAGAAAGAGGGTTGAAAAGGTGGAAAATCATAATTCAAATTTCATAAAAGATATTATGATAAAAGATTTGGAATCCGGTAAACACCAAAAGGTTATCACACGATTCCCACCAGAGCCAAACGGTTATTTGCATATTGGTCATGCTAAATCAATTATCATCAACTTCGGATTAGCTGATGATTTTAATGGACAAACCAACTTACGTTTTGATGATACTAATCCATTAAAGGAAGATATTGAATTTGTAAACTCGATTAAAGAGGATGTTAAATGGCTTGGCTTCGAATGGGATAACTTATACTTTGCATCCGATTATTTCGAGGAAATGTACAACCGCGCTGTTCTTCTAATAGAAAAAGGTCTCGCCTATGTTGATGATCTATCAGCAGAAGAAATCCGTGAATACCGTGGTACATTGACCGAACCCGGAAAGAATAGTCCTTACCGTGACCGTTCCATTGAAGAGAATCTTGATTTATTTAAAAGGATGCGTGCCGGTGAATTTGAAAATGGTCAAAAAGTTCTCCGTGCAAAAATTGATATGAGTTCACCTAACATTAATCTGCGTGATCCGGTTATTTACCGAATCGCCCATGCAACACACCATAATACAGGGGATAAATGGTGCATCTATCCAATGTACGCTTTCGCTCATCCGCTCGAGGATGCAATCGAAGGGGTAACCCATTCGATCTGTACAATTGAATTCGAAGATCAACGGCCATTATATAATTGGATTGTCGAACAATGTGAAATGCAGAGCACACCGCAGCAAATCGAATTTGGCCGTTTAAATGTGACCAATACCGTAATGAGTAAGCGGAAGCTTAAACAATTAGTGGAAGAAGGATTTGTGGATGGCTGGGATGACCCGCGCATGCCGACGATTTCCGGTATGAGAAGAAGAGGCTTTACTCCGGAATCCATTCGTGCCTTCGTAAAAGAAACAGGCGTTCATAAGGGTTCTGGTGCCGTTGATTCACAAATGCTCGAACACTATGTCCGTGAGGATTTAAAATTAAAAGTACCGCGGACCATGGGGGTCATTAACCCGTTAAAAGTGGTGATTACCAATTATCCTGAAGGACAAATAGAATTATTGGATGCCGAAATTAATCCGGAAAATCCTGATATGGGTATGAGGAAGATTCCTTTTTCCCGCGAACTATATATTGAAAAAGATGATTTCATGGAGGATCCGCCAAAGAAATATTTCCGTCTCTTCCCTGGCAACGAAGTTCGCTTAAAACATGCGTACTTCATTAAGTGTGAAGAGGTTGTCAAGGATGCAAATGGTGAAGTCGTAGAACTTCGTTGTACCTATGATCCTGAGACAAAAAGCGGCACAGGCTTTACCGGAAGAAAGGTCAAAGGAACGATTCATTGGGTAGAAGCAACCCATGCGGTTCCAGCTGAGTTCCGTCTATATGAGCCGCTTATTTTGGATGAGACAGAAGACAACGATTCGGAAGAAAAAACGTCTTTCCTTGATCATGTGAATCCAAACTCATTAGAAATATTGCAAGGCTTTGTTGAGCCAAATATGAGGGAAAGCAGACCACAGGATAAATTTCAATTCTTCCGCCATGGCTATTTCAATGTGGACCCGAAAGATACAACAGTCGATAAGCTTGTCTTTAACCGAATTGTATCCTTAAAGAGTTCTTTTAAATTATAATCAAAAAAATGCTCAGGAATAAAACCCTGAGCATTTTTCTATTTATTTGGCGTTTTGACCAAAAAAGCACCGTTTGTTTAATAAATTTCTCCTTTCAAACGAACAATAATAAAACTAAATGTCAAAAGTAAACTGGTGTAAAGAATGGGAAAAAAGATAAAGCCTTTCAATAAAAACACAGCTCCTTTTTTGGCGCTAGCATTCATTCACTTAGGTTTGTTTTTGTTATTGTTAAAACGTAAAAGACAGAAGGATATTTGGATATTACTATTATCAAACATTGGTTTTGCTTATTTATTTGAATATCCGACCCTCAATTTATTTAATGGTTATAAATACAAACCGTCAATTATGAAAAAGCGTGTTTTTGATTCCATTTTAGGAGCCATCTTCTCTCAAGCATTTTATGTGCCAATTGCAGCTACTTTTCTAACTCTGCTTAACAAAAACTGGAAGTGGAAAATTAATTTCAGCATTTTCTATTATTTTATTGAGAAATTATTTTTACGATTACATATTTACAAAGTGAATTGGTGGAAGCCTATATACACTCTGGTTTTATTGAATGTATATTTTTATATCAGTGATGGATTTTATAAGGCACTTTCAACACAAAAAAAATGGGCAATGGCAATTGCCCATTACTTTTCTATTGAAGTAGTGTGGGTTACTTTAATGTATATTTCTGCAATGAAACGTTATATTCGTTTCGGGCGGGGATCTTTCCATACGTGGACGGAACATTTTAAAATAATACCTTTATACAGTTTGATACTCTCTTTTATTGCTGCCTTTACTTCTTCAAAGACTGGGTTGTTTTATAGGAGCCTGCCGACATTAAGCCAGATTATCATTGATATAATTTTGGTGAAGATGAATATTTTAAAAGTGAATACCAAACCATTTTTAGTTACTTGTTTTCGATACTTAGTAATGACATTTATCTCAAGATTTTTTTATAAAACCATTTACAAAAAGTAAGGTAACCATTTTCTTGAATGGTTACTTTTTTTTCTCAACTAATCCCAAGGGTATTTTAGTGAAGGCTTGGTTCATTATGATCAGATATTGGTATTTCTAAAATTACTTTTGTCCCTTTTCCAGGTAAAGAGATAATAGACAGCTCACCACCAACAGACCGTGCCCGTTCATCCATACTAAATAAGCCAACTCCCAGGGTCTGCCTCCCTATATCAAAGCCTACTCCCTTATCTTCCACCATGACCCTTACCAGATCATCCATTTCCCTAATCGTAACGGCTGCTTCGGTAATTCCGGCATATTTTCGTATATTGGTTAAGGCTTCTTGAATAATACGATAAATCGTCAATTCAATACTGATCGATAGACGCTGGTTTAATACACAATCAAAAAAGACATCTATATTGTAATGGTCTGAATAACGGGATAGAAAGGATCGAATGGCTGGGACTAAACCAAGATCATCTAGAACGGATGGACGCAGTTCCCACGAGATTTCCCGTATCTCTTCAATCAATTGTGCTGCTTCCTCATGCATTTGCTGTAATAATGGATGGTCGAGTTCTGACATCAACCGATTAATTGTGATCAAATGACTATAAAGATTTTGGCCAATCCCATCATGTAAATTACGTGATAAACGTTTCCGTTCTTCTTCCTGAACATCAATAATGGAGCCCATCATTTTTTGAAGCTCCTGTTCCACACGCTTTCTTTCTGTAATTTCATAACGAATCGCGACATATTGATAGGGCTTACCTTTTTCATTTAAAAACGGAACGATGGTTGTATCAACCCAATAGTATGTACCATCTTTTGCTTTGTTTAGAATCTCGCCCTTCCACACCTTCCCACCACCAATTGTTCTCCACATCTCTTTGAAAAAACCCCGGGTATGGTAACTTGAATTGACAATTCGATGGTCATTGCCAATTAGCTCTTCTCGGGAATATTTCGAGATATGGCAGAATTGGTCATTTACATATGTAATCGTTCCTTTCGAATCAGTTATCGCGACAATGGAAGATTCATCAAGGGCAAACTTATAATCCATCAGTTCATTTCTCGTTTGCTTACTATCCATGATTCATTAACCCCCTGATCTAATCCATATAATCCTTTACTATTACTTCTAAAGCCTGGGCCGATTCTTTCACACATTCTTGATCCGTATCGCGAAAAATACGTGAATCACGGTTTCCAACCAGTAATACTCCCTTTGGTACACCATTAAAAAATAAAGGAACGGCATAGCATGTATTCAGCTTTTCGGCAAGAGCGATTGGATAGTCTGTCACTTTTCCTGTAACTTGCTCAGGAAAATTAACCATTTCCATCGGTGATCCTGTTGAAATGATCTTTCCAGCTATCCCCTTCCCAAAACGGACGGAAATTCGTTTATACTTATCGTTTAAATTGCCAACAGCATAATGCCATCTTACGTCTGGACCTAGTTTATTTTGGATGGCAAGGCTGACAAAATCACAAGACACCTGAATCTTTAATTGATCACAAATCTTAATAACCTCTGGTAATTCCTTGATTTCCGTCATTTAAGGGCACTCCTTATATCCCATAACCTAAGAGCCCTTTTTTGACCGCATACTCCACCAGCTCAGGACGGGTTTTCATTTGCAGCTTCTCCATCACTTTTCCCTTATGAGATTCAACCGTTTTTACACTGATCACTAACTGCTCTGCTATTTCCTTGTTTGAATACCCTTTTGCAATAAGGGTAAGTACTTCTTGTTCTCTGTCTGATAACAGATGATATGAATCATTACTATCCTGCTTAGCTCCAGCCAAATACTCTTCCATTAATCGTCTTTGCGCTGCAGGATGAAGATAAGCATCCCCTTTTGCCACTGATTCAATTGCAGACATTAACTCAGAGTGCGGTGCACTTTTTAGAATACATCCAGACGCTCCGCCTTCAATCGCACGGAATAAATATTCCTCATCATCATGCATAGTTAATATTAGTATATTTACCTCAGGCATTTGTTTTTTGAGCTCTGTTGTTGCTGTAAGGCCGTCTTTTCCATGCGGCATGCTTAAATCCATAACTACAACATTCGGCTTCAACTTTAAGGCCTTTTTAATTCCTTCATTTCCTTCTGACGCTTCCCCGACAACTTCCATTTCAGGATTGGTGTTTAATAACATCTTTAGACCGCTTCTGACTACTGCATGATCATCAACTAATAGAATTTTTATCAATGATTCAATCTCCTTTATTTCTTTAAGGGCACTATTAATTCTATTGATGTCCCTTCTCCTATTTTAGAAGATATCGAACACTTGCCGCCAGTTAGATGCATCCTCTCTTTCATTATAGCTATTCCTGATGATTGAGGAGACTCTTCATGTTCATCCAGTTGAAATCCTTTACCATAGTCATGGATAGTAATTTTTAATTCTGCTTGTGTCCATAGGATGTTGATTTTGATTTGCGATGTATCCGCATACTTCGCAATATTCGCCAGCGCTTCTTGACATACGCGAAAAACAGCAATATTGGAGCGCTCTGGCAGGGAGACCTCTTTTCCAACTGACTCTACATCCACCAAAATTCCAAACGTCGATGTATATAACTTCAGATAACTTTTTATTGCCGGAAGTAAACCAAAAGTAGTCAGGGTTGGCGGATGTAATTCCACAGATAAAAGCCGAATCTCCTGGATTGTCTTTTCGATGAGCTGAGACATCTCCCGCACATAGCTTTTCATATTCTGCTCGGTTACTCCTGATTCAATAAACTGCAATCCTGTCAAAATACTATATAAATTTTGGCCGACACCTTCATGCAGCTCCATAGCGATCCGTTTAATCTCTTCTTCCTGTGAATCAATAATATAAGAATTGATCTTTTGTTGGATTCCATCCATTAAGGTTCCCCCTTTCTCTTTATATATTAAATACGTAGGCTCTGTTAAACTTGGCTGTTGATTTCCGCTCCAGGCGTTCGCTTTCCGCGGGCGTGCCGGGGAGCCTCCTCGACGCTGAAAGCGTCTACGGGGTCTCCCCAGCCCCGTACTCCCGCAGGAGTCGAGCGCCTTCCGCTCCAATCAACAGTGTTAAAGTACAACAATGTCGTTTAACAGATCCAATAAGCAAAAAAGTCAGGTTCTTATTAAAAGACCTGAACCCTTTTTATCTTATAGGTTAACCCGCTGTCCGCATCAATTGCGGACCACCATTCGTCAGACTCATTGACTTTACTTGTAAGCGGCACGGCAAGAAAGTAAAAATCATCAAAATAAAAACGGATATGTGTTTGATCAGGACAATATTCTACCTTTTTGATGGTTTTATTTACACTAGCAGCCTGATCGCCGCCTTGTTCATCTTGGATGACAATTTCTACAGGATCCCCTGCAAACTTTTTTACTTCTTCAAGATTAATGAGTTCCACAGCTATTACATCCTTTCAGAACAGGATAGATAAACATTTTGTATCCCTGCAGATACTCCCAGAATTTCTCATCTGCATGATCTTCGATAAATTCAATCGTTTCTTCTTCTGACTGCCAATTGCTCATCCCTTTAATCTCTGCTACAACCATTTCAATGCCATCACTCGTTTTTTCTTCTAAAAACCAATTTAAACGCTTCTTTGCAAAGGTTTGTTTTAATAGTTCATCGATTTCCACTGAAAAACCGCCTGATGCGGCTCTTACAAAACAAAAATCAATATATGTTTCACTAGTCATGGATATTCACACCTTTTTTGTAGATAAGAAAGGCAGCCGCAAACAAAACGACGTTAATGACAGCAGCAATAATGGTGTTCGTATAGTTTTGATAGAAATATTGATGAACCATCCATTGTGTAAAAATAATATTTAGCATAAGCACAACTAAAAGGAGCCCTACCGGTACGTAACTACGCTTCATAACGTTTCACCCCCACGGCATACACCGCGCCGTTTTCTACTTTGACATAGATTTCTGGAAGCGGACGTCTTGGCGGTCCCGCAATCGGCTCACCTGTTTTTACATCGAATTTCCCATGGTGGCATGGGCACAACATTTCACCCTCATCTTTTTTCCAAAAAACAGGGCAGCGGAGATGGGTACAGGCATTTTGATAGGCCACATATTTATTTTCAGACAGCCTGATCAAAATCGCACTGTCATGTTCACCTGGAAAGGCGAAGTCAACCGCATCACCAACGGGAATTTTACTTACATCGGTAATTTTGTGCTTTGGATATTTTTTATCACTAAGTCCAGATAGCTCCTTCGCCGCCAAGGCTCCCCATGGAAGAGAGGAAACCGCGAATACCCCGGCTGCACCTACCAGGGTTTTCATGAAACCGCGGCGGTCCAGCTTTCGTTCATTATTTCGATTGATATTGTGTGTATAGTTATCTTCATTGAACGGGATTTTATTATTTTTCTCTGTCATAGCCACTCCCTCCTAAAACAATTTAGTGACGCCCTGAAGGATACCAGGAAGATTCACTTTCACATTCGTTTCGCCTTCTAAGAAAGGCATACTTGTAACCCACTTGCCATTATCAAGATTAAATTGTTTTTGCTTTGCTTCGATTTCCTCATCAGTCAGCCATTGTAAGGTATTAGATGGGCAAACACTCGCACACATTGGCGGTATGCCATCCTTTGAACGGTCAATGCACAAATCGCACTTATACATTAGATTTTGCTCCGTATCAAACTTCGGTATTCCATATGGACAGGCGATCGTACAGTTTTGGCAGCCGATACACTTTTCAACAAGAGCTGATAAAACAGCTCCTGTTTCGTGAATTTGGATGGCTTGTGCCGGACAGCTTCTTGCACATGCCGGATTCACACAGTGAAGGCACATTAAAGGCATGGTTTGGCGGTTAACAAGCGGATTCACATCATACACATAGTTACGATTGCGCTCTTCGTGCCCGCCGCATTGCGTACAGGCAGCCAAACAAGAACGGCACCCAATACAGTTTTCAAGTTCCAAATATAATCTCTTTTTCATTACTGAACCGCCTTTCTTGCAAGTTTTTCTATCTGCGCTGCACAAGCTTTGAATTCCGGCATTCTTGACATTGGATCAAGTGCGGCAATCGTTAATAGATTAATAGATTGATCGTGACCAAAATGGTAAGGAACAAATACAGTATCCTTCCGGATGGCTTCGGTAATTTTAACTTTATATTCCGCTTCGCCTCTGCGAGTATATAGGCGGACATATTCTTCATGTTCAATGTTGTATTTAGCTGCTGTTTCAGGATGCACCTCTACGTAAGGCTCAGGGCACATATCACGTAAAAACTGAATACGTCTAGTTTGGTTACCAGATAGGTAATGGAAAACCACACGTCCAGTTGTTAATCGTAATGGATATTTTTCATCTGGTTCCTCCGCTGGCGGACGGTATGGAAGTGCACAAATTTTTGCCTTTCCATCTGGATGATAAAATTGTTTATCTAAGAACATATGTGGTGTTCCTGGATCATTTTCGTCACGGCAAGGCCAGAAGACGCCGTCTTGCTTGTCAATTTTATCCCATGTTGCACCATAGTAGTCAGCATAACCGCCCTTAGATGCTAAACGGAATTCATCCGCCACATCTCTAGCTGTTTTTAAGTGAGAGAAGTATTTCCCTCTTCCTAAACGTTCAGAAAGCTCCACTTGGATCTGCCAGTCTGGCTTTGATTCACCTATCGGCTCTTGAGCTTTATTGATTTTAATAATACGGCCTTCAAGGTTTGTAACCGTTCCTTCGTCCTCAGACCATGTAACAGTTGGAAGGATAACATCAGCGAACTCTGCAGATTCGGATAGATAGAAATCAGCACAAACCATAAAGTCTAAGCCTTTTAAAGCTTTACGAACAAAGTTTAAGTTTGGTGCAGATACCGCTGGGTTTGAGCAAAGTAAATATAAACCGCGAATTGTTTTCTGCTCCATTAGTTCAAACATCTCATAAGCAGATACGCCCGGCTGCGGCATTTCTTCGGGAGTAATTCCCCAAACCTTGCAGACTTCTTCTACATGCTTAGGATTGGTGATTTTACGGTAGCCTGGCAGTAAGTCTGATTTCTGACCATGCTCACGGCCGCCTTGACCATTTCCTTGCCCAGTGAATGTTGCTACGCCTGATTTAGGGCGTCCAATTTTTCCTGTTACTAAGGCCATGTTCGTGTATCCAGAAACATTATCAACACCCTTGTGCTGCTGCTCAATTCCACGTGCAAACATAACAATTGCATTTGGGGCCTTACCATAAATTTCTGCCGCACGGATAATTTTTTCTGGGGCAACCCCAGTTAGTTCACTTGTATATTCCGGAGTAAATTGCTCTACTAATTCCTTTGTTTCTTCAAAACCATTTGTATGATTATTTACAAAATCCTCATCAGCATAACCGTTCTGGATTAATAAGTTTAGAATTCCGTTCGCAAGGGCAAGGTCTGTTCCTGGACGTAAATCTAAATGAACATCTGCTCTTCTAGCGATTGGCGTTTCACGCGGGTCAGCTACAATTAAGTAACCGCCTCTTTCTTGGACATTCCATATACGGAACATCGAAGTTGGATGACATTCTGCCGTATTGCTTCCTGCAATAAATAAGCAATCTGTTTCATGAATATCTGTCCAAGGTAATGTTGATCCGCGGTCGACTCCAAAAGAACGCAGGAAGCCGCCGGCAGCACTTGACATACAGAAGCGTCCATTATAGTCAATATAGCGTGTTTGTAATGCTACACGGGCAAATTTGCCTGTTAAATAACACTTCTCATTCGTCATGGAAACACCGCTAAAAACAGATAAGGTATCTTTTCCATAATTCGTTTGTAATTCGGTAAATTTCTTTGCTATTAAATCAAATGCTTCATCCCATGTCGCTTCACGGAAGCCCTCTTTCGTTCCCTTTAATGAAGCATCATCACGGATTAGCGGTTTTAAGATACGATCGGTGTGGTTGGTTTGCTGGTAAGCCGTAACCCCTTTAGGGCACATTTTTCCGACGTTTACTGGCCAATCATAGCGTGGTTCAACACCAATGATTTTATTGCTTCTTGTATCAACACGCAAGTTCATGCCGCACTGCATACCGCAATAGGCGCAATGGGTTTTAACAAGCGTTTCATTTGGGTGGCGCAGATTTTCGATTTCTTTAAAAAATTTGTCTCTTGGACCTTTTTCATTAACCCTTTGCATTCTGGTTTGCCTCCTTGACCTTTACTTGGTGTGTCGGGAATCCTGAGAATTGTGCGATGCGATATTTTCTGCGGCATGGCAGGCATAATTCAGCAAGATTAAAACCGTCTTTCATATTAAATTCCATCTGGTTTACACCTAAAACATTGATAACATCGTTAGATTGTTCGACAGATACAAAGTGATCTCCGCACACTTTACATTTTTTCATTTCTTGTTCACCGTAGTGTTCACGGTAGTTTCTAGCAAACACACTCATTGGACGGAATGGGATATGTGCTAACTTTCCGAATGGAAGATAAATTAAAGTGATGATGACGGAAAATTGGTGGATCAACGACATTTGCGGCTGCATCCATCCATGTAAAAACACGTTTTGGACAGTTAATAAAAGTCCTGTAACAGAAATAAACAGTAATAGATATAGCGGTAAAAAGTCGTACATAAATTTTTGCTCTGCTCTGGCTTGCATATTTTTTAAGCGGCGGCGCAATGCCATACATACCCCGGCAGTAACCATAATGGCTGCGATATTTAAGGCATTATAGGACATCCAGGCAATGATTCCATCTGCTTTTACATGCATGATGTTCAAGCCGAATAGTACGATGGTATAATATCCGTTCTCTTCCATCGTAAAGTACATCCAGCTGAATACGAGCGGAAAGGTAACTGCACATGCTAAAAGGCAGCCCCAGCCGATTAAGATGTGCTGAACCCATCGGTAAATTCCCCGATTTCGGATAAAATCGTAAATTGCTAAGTGATTGACCGCTATCTTAGGGGTGCTTTTTCTAAATAACAGCTTTATGCCCTTTTTGATAATAATTTTGGTTGGCGGTCTTTCTCCCCATGCGATGAAACGGTAGAAGAACCCGCCGATAAAGACGATCGTTCCGACCATATATCCGTATAGGTTCAAGTCAATATGTGTAAACATTCTTGTTCCGATAAATGTTAAAATAGCAAGGCCGACAATGGATAAAAACATGGATTTAGCAAAGTGGGAAGCAAAGGCATTATTTAAAGACTTTCCCTCTTTTGGCGTTGCAATAGTAGTAGATTGCATTTTCTTGATCCTCCTCAAAAAAAATAACACTTCCGTTTTTCTTATCCTTATTGTAAGAAAAACGGAAGTGTTATCTATATAGGGGAACTCCCCTATTGTGCGGGGGAAAAACCCTTAAAAAAGTTATTTTAGACAAATCTTTGTCACATTATCTTTGTACGTACTTTTTCCGCCAAGAGTATAGAAGAAGGGCTAATCCAATTATGATTTGTAATGAAAAAGCAAATGCATCCCAAAATGCATACGAACTTATCTCATAAGTAAACCCTGGGAGAACCTTTTTCCAAGCAAACAAAATTTGGGGGATATAAAAAGTAAAATAAAGAGCCACCGTTAGTACCACTCCAATACTATAGAATATAGAATAGAGGATTACGATTTTTCTTTCCCCTGCAAAAAATGGATCTTTATTTATATTTTTATGGACAAAAGGAAGTTTTGTACTTATGAGGTGTTGGGCATTTTCCATTAAATTATAACAGCCTGAAACATTTTCAAACACATAATATAAATCGGTTTTCATGTAAATACATAGTTGATAGACTATGCGAATAAAGGTGTCTAATACAATCATTTTCATAATACTATTGGAAATTCCCGCTCCATCACCCAAAACAAGTTGAGTAATCAAAGCACCAGAGAGGATTACAGTATCAAAACAAATACCAGAGAAGTATAAAATATTCCGATCTTTAGATGGTAATTTCCATACAGAAGACATGTCGGTTTCTAAGACAACTAAAAATAGTCGGTGCCCTACTTCTAACTTAGCAGGCAGATTGTATGCCCTCATAGCTAGTACATGTCCGAATTCATGGATTAAAACTAAAAAGAAAGTTAAAAAAAGCCATACAGGAATATTTATGGTCATGTATTCGGTTAGAAATAGATCTTTATAGTGGGGAAATAAGGCAGGTTTTTTAATACAAAGGGTAACGCTAATAACAAATAAAGCTATATATACGAAAAAAGAGAGATTATTAAAAAAGAATTGTCCCAGTTGAGGTGTAATCCATGTAAAGCCTTGTAGTTTATTAATTGGTTTTAGTTTTGGTTTTGGTTTTTGCTTTTGTTCAAAAGGTATACCATCTATATTTGCAATAAGTTTCATGTCTAATAGCTGTTCTGCAAAATCAAGTATGTCAACATCCTCTTCAGGATATTTTGAGGTTAGTTTAATCTGAATTTTCCCTAATGGTAATCCATCACAAATCAGATTAAGGGCATCAATACAAATTTTAGGCATCTCATAAAATTCCCCATAGATTTTATCTTCAACAATATAATTTTTTGTATCTTTGCGGATTTCTAAAGGAACTAACGATACTTTTGAATTTAGTGTAAGGTTCATATTAACACCCTTTTAAATTAATAAAAAAGAGAGATGCCTAATCTTTGCAGCATCCCTACTTTCTTCTGTTACTTTCCTAAAAAAGGACACCACCAGCAAGTTGTTTTAATCTTTTTTAACTTACGAATTTTCATATCTCCATCTCCTTAGGTAATTCCCATTGTTTAGTCCATTGATAGTTACTATGAAATTTAACCCAAGCAGGAAAAACTTTTTGAAATTCCTCCACTAATCCCGGATCAAATTGAGAACCTTTACCATTTAAAATACGGTTATATGCTTCTTCAACCGGTAATGCTGCCCGATACGATCTAGAAGAGGTCATAGCATCAAAGGCATCAGCTATAGATGTAATCCTTGCAAGCAACGGAATATCCTCGCCTTTTAATTGGTCAGGGTACCCTCTACCATCCCAACGTTCATGATGGGAACGAATTACACAAATACTGCCCTGTATTCCCTCAACATCTTTAACAGCTTCAGCACCTACACTTGGATGTGATTTTATAATTTCAAATTCTTCATCTGTTAACTTCCCGGGTTTCATTAAAATATGATCAGGTATATGAACTTTCCCAATATCATGTAATAAACTCGCGTAGTAAAATGACTTTAATTCGTCTCCTGAGAATTTACCTATCTTTTGTGCTAGTAACAATCCATAGCTTGCAACTCGTTCACTATGTCCTCTTGTATATGGATCTTTCAACTCTAAGGTAGCAATTACACCCTTGACGATTCCTTCCAACTGCTTATCGTAGGATACCTTAACAGCTCGAACATAACCTTGAAAGCGAACTAATAAGAAAAATGACAGTATAGATAGAGTAGCAAATATTATTACTACAAAGGCAAGGTAGGAAGCATCTAGTATTATTGCAGTTAGAATGTATTTCCCAATAATCCCTAAACTCACCAACCAAAAATACCGTGTACTTAGGAAAATTGGTAATGAAAAAACCAGAAACACTTCTACCATATTCCCACTGTTATATTCTTTTCCACTAATAGAATAGGATACAATATCAACAATAAAAACAGTTATAAGGTAACTTATAAAAAATACGTATTTAATTAAAGATTGTTTGTTTTTTTTATACAGATACACCATAATCGGAATCAATAATGTAAGTACTATATAGTTTAAGTACCAAAAGTTGCTAGGAAATCCACCTTTCACATGATCAATATGGACAGGTTGTATATAGTAGTAGAAAATGTCATATCCCAACATAATAATATAGAAAAATATTAGAAACCATTTGATGGTACGCTGTTCTTCATGTGGCAACATATCGATCCCCCAAGTATGTCTTTACACACTGTTTTGTTTAATAAATATAAATTATTCAGAGTGACGTAATACTTACAAAAACATTTATAGTATCCTATTACTCTACATTATATAACACTTAAAAATTTCATAGCATACATTATTTTGCGATTTTTTGTAGAATTAATAACTATTTTTTTGCATTATTGGTAGGCTAACCTTTACTTTTGTACCCTTACCTAATTCACTCTCAATTTTAATCTCTCCATTATGATCCTTAATGATTTGGCTAGTAACCATTAACCCCAGCCCTGTTCCATCGCTTTTGGTAGTAAAAAAAGGTTCACCTATATTAAGAATGTTACTATCAGCAATTCCACATCCCTCATCTAAAATGGAGATAAACATTTTTTGTGACTCGATTATTTTTACATTAATTTTTATCTTTCCACCTTCAGTCATCGATTCAATTGCATTTTTAACCAAATTAAGAAATACTTGCTTCAATTGAGTTCCATTACATTCAATAGGCGGCAGGGGACCTTCCATAAATATTTCACTCTTAATTCCCTGACTCTCAGCTTGTTGTTGAGTAATGGATAGCGTATAGGCAATAATTTCCTCAATTCGTTCTTTTTTAAAATTCTTTTCTTTCGGTTTTCCTAAGTACATTAAGTCATTGACGATCGAGTTAATTCGGTCGATTTCTTGAATCATTATTGAATAATGATCATTGGTATTTGGATACCGTTCTTGTTGCAATTGAGTAAAACCTTTTAATGATGAAAGGGGATTACGAATTTCATGGGCTATTCCAGTAGCCATTTGACCAATAACAGCTAACTTTTCTTTATGGCGCAATTCTTCATGAACATCTGTTAAAGATTTGATAAAGGAATTAAAACGAATAAGCAAAGTATAAGCAATTAGGGAAAGGATAATATAAATAATTATCGGCATAAATACATGCATACTCTGTAAAATCAGGCCAAGTATCAATTCTTTGCCGATTAGACCCAGCGAAATCACCAAAAAATATTTCATATTCACAAAAATAGGGCTGAAAAGAATGAATAATACCTCTACAATATTGCCTGATGTATATGGTTCATTAATTCCCCAATAACTCACAATGGAATCAACAGTATCAATACCTAGATAAGCAAAGATATAGATATATTTCACAATAAAAGGATTACCCTTTTTTAAAAAATAAACTCCAAAAGTCAAGATCCCTAAAATCAAAACGTAACTTCCAAAATTCGATGAGATTAGGTTTTTATCCTTATATATGGTTGATTTACTCAATTGATAAAAAGCCTCAAAGGAGAAATACACTATATAAAACAACCACATAAATAATACAACTGCCTTCTTTTCTTCGAATACCAACTTGGGATTTATATTTCCCTCTTTCATATCTTCTTCTCCTAAAACACTATTAATGAATAATTAGTTACAACTACCCACTTCTATTCTATCATCAATCACGATTAAATTAATGACATATATTTACGTAAACCTTATTTTTTCGACATTATTCGATATAATCTTATCAAAAAAAAGAACTTGCTTAAAGCAAGTTCTTTTTCCAATTGACTAGCTGACCTTTTCCATCTGCTCAGCCTTATTATTAAGTGTGGAGTGCCTCCGGCCATAACCGAAGTAAACGAATAATCCGATGACTAACCAAACACCAAAGCTTAACCATGATACAACCGGAAGCTGCAATGCAAGATATCCACAGAACAAGAACGCTAAAATCGGGATATACGGTACAAATGGTACACGGAAGCCTGTTTTTGGTGCCTGCTTATTTTTACGTAGATATAAAATTCCGACTGACACTGTCATAAAGGCGAATAATGTACCGATATTAACCAATTCTGCAAGCCGGCCCAATGGAACTAAACCTGCAAAGATTGATACTAATATACAAGTGATCCATGAGTTAACCATCGGTGTCTGCTTCTCCTTATCAATTTTGGAGAACACTTTCGGCAGTAATCCATCACGGCTGATTGCGTAGAATAAACGTGTTTGTCCATAAATCATAACTAGCAAAACCGTTGTAATACCAGCAATAGCGCCTAGCGATATGAAACCTGCAACCCAGTCCTGGTGAATATAGTTCAGCGCAAACGCTACAGGGTTTTTAACATCAAGCTGCTGATAAGGAACAATCCCTGTCAAAATGGCTGAAACAATAATATATAAAACCGTACAAACTAGAAGCGATGCTATAATTCCGATAGGCATATTCTTCTGCGGGTTTTTCACTTCTTCAGCAGCTGTAGATACAGCATCAAATCCGATATAGGCAAAAAATACAGTAGCCGCACCAGTTGCCACACCAGAGAAACCAAACGGCATAAACGGAGTCCAATTTCCTGGTTTTACATACCAAGCACCTACAGCGATAAACAATACAACAACTGCCAGCTTAATAATAACCATAATTGTATTTAATCGAGCCGACTTCTTAACACCTTGTGTAAGTAACATGGTGATTATAAAAACGATTAAGATTGCCGGTAAATCAATAAAAGTTCCATTTGCAGGATTGTAAGCACTTGTCAGAGCTTTAGGAAAATGAATTCCAAACCCTGCTAATAATCCTTGGAAATAACCAGACCATCCGCTTGCAACCGCTGATGAAGCAAGCCCATATTCAAGGATTAAATCCCAGCCAAGTATCCAGGCTACGATTTCACCAAAAGTAGCATAGCTATACGTATAAGCACTTCCGGAAACCGGAACAGTCGAGGCAAACTCTGCATAACAAAGGGCAGCAAAGACACAAGCTAATCCTGATAACACAAAGGAAAGAATTAAAGCTGGGCCTGCATGTTCTGCAGCGGCAACACCGGTTAGGACAAAGATACCTGTTCCGATGATTGCCCCAATTCCAAGCATTGATAAATCAAACGCTCCTAACTCTTTCTTCAATCTTACATCTTTTTGACCCGCATCTTGGATCAGTTGTTGTATTGACTTCTTTCTAAATAAATTCATATCGAAATCCCCCTAGGGTTAACTTTTCTAAAATTTCTGAATAAGATTAAAAACTTATATTTTGAATAATATAATCATTTTTCAGAAAAAGCAATATTTTTTCAAAAAATAAATTATTTCAAAATAGTTCCAAGGGACAAATTCCCATAACCCCCTCTATATGAACCTTATTTTTCCCCATAACAAACATTCATACGTAATAAACTTATTATCTTGAGAAAGTATTGCATCACTCTCTAGATAATAAAAATGACTAACCACCAAAGAATTTCCCCCAATTCACTTGACATAAATAAAAAAACAACGTAATATTAACGTTTGTGCTTCATTTATATAGTAACTTGTAATAAATAAGAATATGCAATGTAAAGATTTTTCTGGCATTCTGCTTATGTTTAATATAAAAACTTATTCACACTGGATCGGCTTCGGAGCCGTTAGGATGTAAGAGAGGTAGGGCTTACGTCGTTTAGGTATAACCATCAGGTGGGAGAATAACCGCGGCAAACTTGTTTTTATTAACAATTACAATAAATTAAATTTTTACCTTGCAATGGCTAAAGAGTAGGACAACAACCATTCACAAGTTACAATAGATTCTGTTTATGAATCAGCTTCAAAGAAGGCAGAGGGATCATCCCTCTGCCTTCGTCCAATTTTAGGGCATAAAAAAATCCTGTATGAGATCATACAGGACCAATTATTTTTTTATAACAATAGCTTGCTTTCCCATTTGTTCCCATGCCTTAATGAAACTGTCTCGATTTAGTTTCTGATTTTTACCGCCATATGGGTTATTAATATAGATATAATCCTTATCATATCCTGTTATTGCTACACTGTGTTCGCTAAAAGTAATTTTAATTTTCCCTTGTGGAGTATCCCAAGTTTGAAAAACGGAGATGGGAGCAAAGCTGGACGTGGTAATAATCCATACAGGATTGCCCTGGCCTACCTCTTTTAGAATCTCAGAAAATGGCTTTCCAGTAAGATTAACGGCCCGATCACCAACATATTTTTTGGTTAATTCAAAAACAGGTCCATTATAAACACCCAGTCCCGGCCCATGTGCCATATCCCCTACAAACCCAACATTAGGATTCCCTTTCTTACCGTTACTATATGTTAATGGAACGGTTTTAATATTGTCAGCTAATTCGTTCTTTGTTACCTTAACTCCTTGATAATTAAGAATCATTGCAAGGCTGGTTACCTCGCAGCCATTATAAAGCAAAGGCTGGTCCATTTGCCGGATTAACGGCACATCTAGTACGATGCTGTCTGGCAGGCTTGGTGCTTTTTTCGCTTGCAGTTCCAATTTTCTTGTACTTAGGGGAAGTGCTTTACTCACCTTTACAGCAGCCTGACGGTCAGACATAACGGCGAAGATTGTTTTCGTGCTAAAAAATGAGAACAAGAGCAAAACAATTATGATTAGGAACTTTTTCATATAATATAACCATTCCTTGTTAGTTTCTATGATGTACTATTAAATTACTATAATACTACTTTATAACAATAACAAAATCTAATTAAGGTAGAAAGATAAAGAATCACCAATTTTAAGAATATTTACCTTTTCTTAATTTTTCTTAAAAAAATCCCTCATTCGGAAAAGGGAAATAGGGATTTTAAGCATTCATTTTTGAGTGTTTGATTTTTTTAACGATCTGGTTGATCACCTCAGAAAAAACTAAACCAAAGGCAATGGAACCAGCAAGCATAAGCACTTCCGCAGCCAAAGCAATAGCCGCATTATAATCATTTTCTACAATATTTCTCATCGCATCATATGCCAGACCACCGGGAACAAGCGGAATAATACCAGCGACACTAAAGATAATGATTGGCATTTTATAAATTTTTGCCATCTCCTGACTAAGTAATGCAATAAAGATAGCTGCCGTCACTGTTGCAAGGATGGCATTATCTGAATAATCTTCGAGCAAGAAATAAATTAACCAGCCTCCCATTCCAATTAAACCGCATTTTATTAAAGATTCTTTAGGAGCATTAAACAATATCCCAAAAGCTGCGGTTGCTAAAAAGCTGGTTATTGCTTGTGAAAAGATCACCATTCCTATTCACCTCACTTAATTTAAGAATGATAAAACAAAGGCAATACCGGCACCGATGGCAAAAGCCGTTAAAAAGGCCTCAGCACCTTTTGACAATCCTGAAACCAAATGGCCAGCCATTAAATCACGGATGGCGTTCGTCACTAAAAGTCCTGGAACGAGCGTCATAACAGAGCCAATAATAATGGTATCTAATTTGTTTCCTAAGCCTGTTTTAACAAAGAATAAGGAAATTAACCCGATAATGAAGGAGGCTAAAAACTCCGAAAAAAACTTTATAGGCACAAAGCGATGGAATGTAATAAAGCTTATATATCCGGCTCCCCCAGAGATCATTGCTGGGATGAAATCATTCCAGCCTCCGTTAAACATAATCATAAAACAGCCGCTGGCTAATGAAGCTGCTGCAACTTGGCAGGCGACTGGAAAAGATTCATTTAATTCTTCAAGCTCTCTTAACTTGATTAGCGCTTCCGTTAGATCCAATTCCCCGCTGCTAATACTGCGCGAGATGCTATTCACCATGGCGACCTTTTTTAAATCAGTCGACCGTTCAGAGATACGGATTAATTTTGTTTTCGTTGGTTCCGAGCCCTCCGCAGAGAAAATGATCCCTGTTGGAGTAACATAACTATGTGATTTTTCTATCCCAAAGGAAGCAGCCATTCGCATCATTGTATCCTCTACACGGTAAGTCTCACCGCCGCTTTGCAGCATAATTTTACCTGCCAGTAAGCACACTTCCATTATTTCATACGTCTTCTCAATCATTTTATCCATTAAGATATCTCCACATGTTTTAACTTTTAATACTTAGTTTAAATCAAATGCAGGGATTGAAGCAATTAGGCTAACCCTTTTTAACGGTATGACTTTCTTCTTTATCTATTAATGCTATATATCATAAAACACCAAATGAAAAATTACTAACAGCCCACCCGGGGTAAGGAGTGTTGAATTTTCGGGCGAAAAGCTGCTTTCTACATATAATATCACTTTCAAACAAAAAATGATGAGTGTGGGTGAATGAAGCTGTATCGTATAATTTTTTTGCAAAATAGTTTTAAATAAGTGATCATTTCAGGTACAATTATTATATAAGAAATATTTTTTCATATCATATAATATTAGAAGAATTTTTTTTCGCCTCACTAAAAAGTCTTCTAATCCAAATTGAAGGAGATTTGTCTAATGGATAACGTATCTTACTATCTTGGCGTTGATATCGGAACAACAAGTACAAAAGCAGTCCTTTTTAAAGACAAGGGAACAGTCATTAGTATGCATCATGTGGAATATCCACTCTATAGTCCAACCCCATCGATCGCTGAACAAGACCCTGAAGAAATTTTCCGTGCAGTGCTTGAAACGATCAAAACTGCGATTACCAAGGGAGAAATCGATACTAGTAAGATTAAATTAGTTTCTTTCAGCTCCGCTATGCATAGTGTAATCGCAATGAGCGCCCAAGATAAACCGCTTACTCGCTGTATAACTTGGGCTGACAGCCGTGCCACTTCATGGGCTGAAACCATAAAAAATGAACTAAATGGGCTTGCGATTTATAGAAGAACGGGAACTCCTGTGCATCCCATGTCACCCCTTTGTAAAATTGCCTGGCTGCAGCACGACGAACCGGAACTCTTTAATATGACCAGTAAATTTATCGGGATAAAAGAGTACATCTTCTTCAAATTATTTGGAGAATATGTGATTGACTACTCAATTGCGTCCGCCACTGGTATGTTTAACCTTGAGCAGCTCACTTGGGATGCAGAAGCCTTACAAGTTGCTGGAATTACTGGTGATAAACTGTCCGAACCGGTTCCGACTACACATTATTTAACAGGCTTAAAAGAAGAATATATCACAGAGCTTGGTTTATCTGCTGAAACACCATTTGTCGTTGGGGCAAGTGATGGAGTTCTTTCCAATTTAGGCGTGAATGCTATTGACCCTGGTGTAGTTGCTGTAACCATTGGGACAAGTGGTGCGATTCGGACCGTCACAGACCGGCCGGTTACAGATCCTAAAGGAAGAATCTTTTGCTATGCACTGACGGAGAATCATTGGGTAGTTGGCGGCCCTGTTAACAATGGCGGTATGACTTTCCGCTGGGTTCGTGATCAATTGGCCTCCTCTGAGGTGGAAACTGCCAAGCGTCTAGGGATTGATCCATATGAAGTATTAACCAAGATTGCCTCAAGAGTAAAACCAGGTGCGGATGGCCTTATTTTCCACCCTTATCTGGCCGGCGAACGGGCGCCGCTTTGGAATGCCCATGCAAGAGGCTCCTTCTTTGGTCTTGGACTTCATCACAAAAAAGAACATATGATTCGGGCCGTTCTTGAAGGGGTAATTCTCAATTTATATTCCGTCTTACTAGCCCTTCAGGAAGTTATTGGTGTTCCAACAAAGATTCAAGCTACCGGCGGTTTCGCCCGTTCTGAATTATGGCGTCAAATGATGGCTGATATTTTCAACCAGGAGGTTGTAGTCCCGGAAAGCTTTGAAAGCTCTTGTTTGGGTGCAATTGTACTTGGGATGTATGCCTTAGGGGAAATTGAGGATTTCTCAATCATGTCAGAATTGGTTGGTTCTACACATGCCCATCAGCCGATAGAAGAAAATGTAAAAATATATGAGGATCTAACACCAATCTACATCCGCGTCTCACGCCGATTAGAGGAAGAATATACGTTTATTACGCAGTTCCAGGAAAAATGGGTTAAATAATGAGAGAAAAAAGCATCCGCAATCTATCGGATGCTTTTTCTCATTATTATTTACCTTCTACTGCATGCCCGCCGAATTCATTTCTTAACGCAGCAACTACCTTACCTGTGAATGTATCTTCTTCAAGTGAGCGATATCGCATCATAAGAGATAAAGCTGTTACAGGCATCGCTGTTTGAAGTTCGAGTGCTGTTTCCACCGTCCATTTACCTTCTCCGGAAGAATGCATAATGCCTTTAATCGAATCCAGTTTAGGATCCTTCGAAAAGGCGTTTTCTGTCAATTCCATCAGCCAAGAGCGGATAACAGAACCATTATTCCAAACCCGGGCAACTTTTTCATAATCAAAATCAAAATGACTTTTTTCTAGCACTTCAAATCCTTCAGCGATTGCCTGCATCATCCCATACTCTATTCCATTGTGGATCATTTTCAAGAAATGGCCGCTGCCGATCTGACCTGTATACAGATAACCTTTTTCCACATTTATATCACAAAAAATGGGTTCTATCGTTTGGAAAGCTTCTGGATCGCCGCCAACCATCATGCAGGCACCTTCCCTTGCACCAGCCATACCACCGCTCGTACCAGCATCAAAGAAATAAATTCCCTTCTCAGCAAGTTCCTTACCTCTTCGAATGGAGTCTTTATAGTGTGAATTTCCTCCATCAATAACAATATCGCCCTCTGACAACAGCTCCTTGAGATCCTCAACTACTTGTTCAGTGATAGGTCCTGATGGAACCATGACCCACACGACTTTGGGAGCTGATAGCCTGTTAACAAGTTCTGAAATGGATCCCGCGCCAACTGCCCCTTCCCCACTAATTTTATTAACAGCTTCTTTATTTACATCAAACGCAATTACATTATGTTTATTATCCATTAAGTTCAGTGCTAGATTATACCCCATTTTACCTAATCCAATTAAGCCGATTTCCATGAGAAAAAACCTCCGAAATAAATTTTATTGCTTATGTATATTATATGAAAAATTTTTTCTTAAATCAAATAATCTTTGAAAAAATATTTTTTCAGATAATTTCGTGTTATACTAAAGATGGATATTTTATAGAGAGGACATCATTCATATGGCGCAAAACTGTTTAGGAAAAATCCGATCTTATTATGCACGGCTTAGCGAAAAAGAAAGAAAAGTCGCGGATTATATATTGAAGAATCCTGAAAAAATTATTCATAACACCATTAATGAAGTAGCAGAGGATCTGCAAGTAGCAGATGCAACTGTTTTTCGCTTTTGTAAGCGGATTGGCTTTAAAGGCTATCAAGCGATGAAAATTGCCTTGGCTTCGGAGATTATTGAACCCATTCAACAGATTCATGAGGAAATTAGTGTAAATGATAATGAAAAAACTGTTGCCGACAAGATTTTTCATTCAAATATCAGAACCTTAGAAAACACCTTGCAAATACTTGATGGCGCTTCCATTGAAAAAGCGGTAGGATTACTAATGAAGGCCAATCGAGTAGAGTTTTATGGAACAGGCGGCTCTAGTGTGGTAGCTATGGATGCTTTCCATAAATTTGTACGCACAGGAATTAAAGCGTTTGCATTTATTGACTCCCATTTTCAGCTAATGTCGGCTTCACAATTAGGAGAAAATGATGTTGCCATTGTTATTTCTCATTCTGGGACGAATAAAGACACAATTAATATTTTAAAAACGGCTAAGAAAAATGGGGCGAAAACAATTGGAATCACCAGCTATCCAAAATCTCCAATCTGTCAACACTCTGATGTAGCGCTATATACAAGTTCAGAAGAGACGGAATACCGTTCCGAGGCTCTTTCTTCTAGAATTGCACAATTAAGCATAATTGACGCACTTTATGTCAATATAATGGTCCTTAATAACGAGAAAGCAAAACGCTCACTTGGTAAAGTGAGAGAAGCAATCGCACAAACAAGAATATAACTTGTTGGTAATTTCTTAAACGACAAAAAGGGGATGACCTATAGATTTAGGCCATCCCTTTTTTTATACAAAAATATTAAGAATAAGTGCACCTGCAAACGCAACGAAGGAAAGAATCGTTTCTAGTACAGTCCATGTTTTAAATGTTTCCTGAATGGACAATCCTAAATATTCTTTTACCATCCAGAAACCGGCATCGTTAACATGGGAGAACATTAATGAACCTGCTCCAGTAGCAATAACAAGTAACTCTAAGTTTACCCCCGACATATTAGCCACGATTGGCGCAACAATACCAGCGGCAGTCGTTAAAGCTACAGTTGCTGAACCAGTTGCAATACGGATTAAGCCAGCAATCAAGAAAGCTAGTACTAATGGAGATAAAGACATCCCTTCAGACATAGACGCAATGACCTTCGCCACCCCGCTATCAATCAGGATCTGCTTAAATCCACCGCCTGCACCGATAATTAAAAGAATAGATCCAACCGGTAAAATACATTCCTCTGTAAACTTCTTAATTTTGTTCTTATCAATCCCTTGACGGAATCCTAAGAAATAAAAGGCAAAGAAACAAGAAATTAATAATGCAATGATCGGACTGCCAATAAACACTAGAAGCTTTTCAAATCCTGCTGGAACAGGTAAATATGGTGCCGCTGTCCCTAAGACCATTAAAATGACTGGCATTAAGATCGTTAGGAATGAGATTCCTGCTCCTGGCAATGACTTATTTTTCATTTCGTCATCAATTCGTACTAGTTCTGGTTCGCCAACTGGTACGACACGCTTGTTAATAAATTTGGCAAATAACGGTCCGCCAAGAATACCGGCAGGAATGGCAATGATTAAAGAATAAAGTAAAACCTTTCCAAGATTAGCGCCATAAAGTCCAATCGCAGCGATTGCACCTGGATGCGGGGGAACTAATCCGTGAACAATGGATAAACCTGCAATCCCCGGCAGACCAATTAGTAAAATATTTTGTTTAGAAGCTTTTTGAATCGAAATAACCAGTGGTAATAAAATTAGGATTCCAACTTCAAAGAAGACTGGGATTCCAATAACAAACCCTGATAAGAACATAGCCCAAGGCAGTCCCTTTTCTCCAATGACTTTGATAAAGAAATTAGCGATCTGTAACCCTGCACCTGATTCAGATAGCATTTTCCCTAAAATGGTCCCTAATGCTAAAATACCGACTAAGTGTCCTAATGTACCGCCGACACCCGTTTCGTAAGCGGAAACAATTTTATCTAAACTTAATCCTGACATAACAGCCAAGAACAAACCGGCAACTGTTAAACTAATAAACGCATGCCACTTAAACAATGAAACTCCTAATATAACAATAACAATAGAAACAAGTGTAACTAGTAATAAATAGGCATCCATTAAACTGCCACCCCTCTGTGTAGTAAACATTTTTTGAAATTACTATGAAAGCACTTCCAACAAATATGATTATACGAAAAAATATTTCTTTTTTCAATATCTTTGTTTAAAAAATTTTTATTTTTTAATAGCTAGTGAAAATTTATTTCAAATTTTAGGGATCTTTAAAGATATAAGCCATGACAATGTTCCAAAATGATAGACGGGCGCGAGGCCCCGTCTATCTATTCTCCAATATTGTTTTCAAACCATTCCTGAAGTTCCTGCAAAGAGGTAAAGGTAAAGATCTCTTCACCATTCTGCCCATTGTCGATTCCTGCATTTCCTCTTAAAGTAATTTGTCCCTCATCCTCGGATACAAGGATTGCATAGGGATGATTGACATTGATATATCTTGAATCAAAATCCGTATCGAGCCAGTTTTTACTTTTTAAAAAGGTATCAATATAATCCATTTCTTTCCCTCCTGTCTTCTTTATTGTTCCAATCTGCAAAAAAAAGAGACATATGATTGCCTCTTAAAATTTTTTATTAATCCTATTTTTAAGTGTGCTAAAATCTACTTCTTGATAATAACTGTTTTTTACTAATATATTTGGACCTAAACATGACACTGCCGGGCAATGACAACTTAATTCTTTTGCTAAAGAGGAAGAACTCCATGTTTCATAGGCAGTTGATAAGTCGGTCGTTTGGATATTACCTAACGGCGGCGTATCCCCAAAGTCCGTTACGATAATGTCTCCAGTAAATATGTTTACATTTAAGCGGGAACGGCCATCAGGATCGTTTCTAACGGTCACATTTTTACTATCATATAATCTTTGTAAGAGATCTAGATCCTCCCGGTGACTGTTGCAGGCATAAAAAGGTAAAGTCCCAAACAGCATCCACACCTTTTCATCACGAATATCCAATAAACGATGAATCGCTTTTCTTAACTCATCTAGGGAAAGTGTCTCCAGATTGCTTGCGAAATCACTCGGGTACATAGGATGTACCTCATGCCGCTGACATAACATTTCATCAACAATTTGGCGATGGATGGTTTCTAAGTGCGGCAGTGTCCGCTTGTTTAACATGGTTTCCGCCGAAACCATAATTCCTGCTTTCACCAGTTCACGGCTGTTTTCTATCATTCTCGTAAAATAGGCTTCCCGTTGTTGGACATCAGGCTTTTTTTCCATCCTCGCAAATCCGCCCTCGACGAAATCATCCACAGTGCCCCAGTTATGTGAAATATGTAAGACATCTAAATAAGGGACAATTAATTCATAACGTCCTAATTCTAAGGTTAAATTAGAATTAATTTGGGTGCGGACCCCGCGCTCGTGTGCGTACTTTAAAAGCGGAATAACATAATTTTTCACAGAGGATAAGGAAAGCATTGGTTCCCCGCCTGTAATACTTAATGAACGAAGGGATGGAATTTCATCTAATCTCTTTAATAACAGCTCAAGCGGCAGTCCTGCCGGATCCTTTGTCTGTAGTGTATATCCCACCGCACAGTGTTCACAGCGCATATTACAAAGCGTAGTGGTAGTGAATTCAATATTTGATAGCAGCGGTTTCCCATACTCCTCGATGTCTAAATAAGCTTCCCATGGATCGTATTGGGGGGTGATTCTTTTTCTAGTTATCATAAAAACTCCTTAATAAATCAGTCTTTAAACCTTTTTATTATAGCTGATTTTTAGACAAATGGGTTGTTTTAACTGTTACAAAAGTTTATGTAGGGCAATATGTGTATATTCAAGGAATATAGTCCAAAATTATACATATCTCGACCCTTTTCGTTTACAATATACAGATAATATTAAACGTGAGAATGGTGGTTATTTTTATGGAGATGCAACCTTTAAGAGAGGCGGAAAAGCTCGCTTTAAAAAAAATTAAGATTTTTCGCCAAAGTATCCTTCGCTATCTGCTTCGGGCCATGCTGGCAAGTATGTTTATCGGCTTTGGTGTTATTGTAGCCTTTAAGACTGGAAATTTCTTCTACGCTGAAGAATCACCGTTTACCTATCCAATGGCAGCTCTTACTTTTGGTGCAGCGATTATTTTAATCGCATATGGCGGGGGCGACTTATTTACTGGAAATACATTCTATTATACCTATGCTGCAATACGTAAGAAAATGGCCTGGATAGATGTGGTAAAACTATGGATTTGCAGCTATTTCGGTAATATCCTCGGAGCAGCCGTGTTTGCATTTATTATCTTTACTACTGGGCTATTCGAATCCTCGACTGTTAACGGCTTTCTACTGCATGTTGTAGAATTAAAAATGCAGGTTCCGACAACGCAATTATTTTTCCGTGCCATCCTTTGTAACTGGCTTGTTTGTATGGCCTTTTTCCTCCCAATGGGGTTAAAAGGGGACGGACCAAAAATGTTTGCAATGATGCTATTTGTATTTTGTTTCTTCATTTCCGGATATGAACATAGTATCGCAAATATGTGTACGTTTGCTATCGCCTTGGTATTAAACCATCCGGGCACCATTTCATGGGGCGGGGTCATCCATAATTTAGTTCCTGTCACGATTGGAAACTTAATTGGCGGTGCTGTTTTTATGGCAATGATGTATTACTACGCTAATAAGCCATTCTTAGCCGAGTATGATCAAGAACAAGGGGAATAATAAGTCTCCTGTTTGACGTTCGACAAATTCCCGGGAAATATCGCAAGAAAAGTTGGCTATCGACAATTGAATCAATTTCCAATTAAAAAGGCTGGCAGCAGGAGAAATTTCCTTTGCCAGCCTTTCTTTTATTTATTTTTACTCAAAAAATAAACGTACGCCTTAATCATAAAATAGCTTACCTCTTCTGGTAAAAGTTCCTTAATCGGTTTTAATCGGCTTCTTCCCGCTTCTGCTACAGCTTGTTCTAATAAAGACAGATATTCTTCTTGAATCAATTCGGTAAACTTCACCTCTAACCCTTGCTGTGCACATTGGATGATATGTTCCTCCACTGTATTAAGAGATAGCTCCCGTTTTTCAGCGATGTCCTCTAGCGAATGATTCTGTTTATAAAGTGCATATGTTTCTAAATGGGAATCACGTAACGCCTTTTTGGCTGCCTTTTTTGGTGGTTCCGATACGGGTGTAACTTCACTCTTGTATTCTGGATGTTCCACAAGAAATGCCCGAATGGCTTGGATAAACTCCAAGCCATATTTTTGAAGTTTGTGCTCGCCTACTCCGCTCACCTGGATAAATTCTTCATTTGATTTCGGTTGTTTGGCACACATATCTTTTAGGGCAGCATCTGAAAAAATGACAAATGGCGGCACCTGTTCCGATTCTGCAATCCGCCTGCGAACTTCCCGCAAAGCTTCAAACATCGGGTCGTTTTTCGATACCTGTTTGACTTGGACCCCTTCTCTTCGATACACCTGCTGTTTCCCTAGGAGGACATCTTTGCCCTTCGGTGCAACAAAAATGGTCGGAAATTGTCCCTGCTCAATCGCTATTAATTCTTGTGAGATGAGGAATTCTATAAAATCCCCTACTTCTTTTACGCTCTGATTTTTCAAGATTCCATACGTGGACAGCTGATCAAAGTGCAGCTCTGTGACTTTTTTATTCCTTGATCCAGTTAGAACTTGAGCGGTCAAATTTTTCCCAAATCGCTGACCCATTCGAATGATACAAGACATCACCATTTGTGCCTCTTGGGTCACATCGATTCTAGTCCTCGAATCGAGGCAGTTCCCGCATCTCCCACAATTCTCTGTTTCGGTTTCACCAAAATATCTTAAGGTGAATTCCTGAAGACAGCTCTCCGTATGACAATAATCCGCCATTTGCTGCAGCTTTTCTAACTCTTGAGTCATTCTGCTTCGATCACTGGATTGATCAATAAGGAAACGCTGAACTTGGACATCATGCGGGGAGTATAGCAAAATACATTCGCTTTTTAATCCATCCCGTCCGGCACGCCCTGCTTCTTGATAATAGCTTTCCATATTTTTTGGCATTTGAAAGTGAACAACATAGCGGATATTGGATTTATCGATACCCATGCCAAACGCGGAGGTTGCAACCATCACAGATGCCTTATCTTCTAAAAACCGTTCCTGTTCCCGGGCACGGTCAACATCACCCATTCCGGCATGATAACGGGCCACGTTAATTTTTTCCTTGCGGAGTCTTTCGTAAAGCTGATCGACATTTTTTCTTGTCGCCGCGTAAATAATTCCTGCTTCTTGGTCATTCTCTTTAAGATAATGAAGAAGAAATTTAAGACGGTCCTGGCCTTTTATCACAGAAAAGGAGAGGTTTTCACGTTCAAATCCAGTAATGATACTATTCGTTTCGTCAATTTGAAGAGAAAGACAAATGTCCTCACGAACCCTTGGTGTGGCTGTTGCGGTCAAGGCAAGCACAATCGGCTTCTTTGTCAGACTATTAACCATCTGCCGAATATGACGATAGCTTGGGCGAAAATCATGTCCCCACTGGGAAATACAATGCGCTTCATCTACCGCCACTAATGGAATTTCCATCTGTTTTAGGTCCTCAATAAACTCAAACGATTCCAGCCTTTCAGGCGCTATGTACAATAGCTTGTATTTCCCCTCTTTAGCTTCGTTGATTCTCTTATTTGCTTCTGAGTAAGTCAATGAGCTATTTATGAATGCAGCTGGGATTCCTGCTTGGATGAGGGTGTCTACTTGGTCCTTCATTAAGGAAATCAATGGGGATATAACAATCGTGGTACCTGGAAGAACGAGGGCTGGAATCTGATAACAAATTGATTTACCACCGCCTGTTGGCATGACACAAATAGTATTCTGGCTGGATAATACAGACCGGATGGCCTGTTCCTGCCCATTTCTGAAGGAACTGTAGCCGAAATGGATTTTTAACAGGGAAAGTGCTTGTTCAAACAAAATAAAACTTCCTCTCTATTAATTAGTTTGGGTACTGATTATATTATACTGCTTAAAGTTGAGTATCGCTTTATCTATTTAATTGCCAGAGAATGAATTTAATAGGTTCCCTGGCAATTAAATACAGAACAGTAAAAAAGCATATTTGTCAACCTATAGTTGACAAATATGCTTTCTTTAGGCACCTCTCCTTTGGGGTTCTACTAGCTTATGTTCTTTTATTTCCTTATTCAGCTCTTTAACCAAACTTATTGTCATTAATGCCATTATGAATGAAAATGGAAGGGCAGCAATAATCATTGTGTTTTGCAGAGCTTGTAGTCCACCTGAATATAATAGGACGAGAGCTATGGCTGTAAGCAGCACACCCCAAATTATTTTTATGCGGCTGCTTGGGTTTGGGGATCCATTGGTTGTCATCATCCCCAGGACATACGTACCTGAATCAGCTGATGTAATAAAGAAAGTACCAATAAGAATGATTGCTAGAATCGAAACAAACGTACTCATTGGATAATTTTCAAACACACCAAAAAGTGATTCTTCGGTCGCTAACTTCGAAATAGTGGCAATCCCTTCGTGTTCAAGCCACATGGCGGAGCCTCCAAAAACGGAGAACCAGATAAATCCGATGAGGGAAGGAGCGAGTAAAACATATGTCACAAATTCGCGGATGGTTCGGCCTTTTGATACTCGGGCAATAAAAATTCCTACAAATGGAGACCAGGCAATCCACCATGCCCAATAAAATATGGTCCATCCATTGATCCAGCTACGATTTGCTTCACTAAGTGGAGCAATGCGGAAACTCATTCTAACTAGGTTTTGTAGATAAGTTCCCAGTGTATCTGTAAATAAATTTAACGTAAACAGTGTTGGACCAAATAGGAACATTAATAGAAAAAGTACAAAAGCAAGAATCATGTTAGCATTGCTAAGGATTTTGATCCCTTTTCCTAATCCTGATAATGCTGAAATCATAAATAAGACCGTAACAACAAGTATAATAAGGAATTGACTGATAATATTGGAAGGTATATCAAATAAATATGATAATCCCCCATTAATTTGTACCGCACCAAATCCTAGTGTAGTCGCGACACCAATAACAGTTGCAATAACAGCAATTACATCAATGGCTTTCCCAACAAGCCCATTTGCCTTTTTTCCAATTATCGGCTTTAATGTCGCACTAATTAATCCCCTCTCACCTTTTCTAAAGGTAAAGTATGCTAAACATAGAGCTACGATTCCATAGATTGCCCATGCGTGAATGCCCCAATGAAAGAAGGTAAATCTCATTGCATCCTTTATCCCTTGATCCGTACCCGTTTCACCTGTTGGCGAACTGATTACATAGTGGCTTATTGGTTCAGCCGTACCATAGAACACCAGTCCGATTCCCATTCCCGCACTAAAGAGCATCGCAAGCCAGGTTGGTCGTGAAAACTCAGGCTTGTCCTCCTGTTTCCCAAGTTTTATTCGACCAATCGGGCTTACTAATAAATACAAACAAACACCAACAAACATCGTCACAACAATTAAGTAGTACCAGCCAAATGTATCTGTAATATAAGCTTGCAAACTACTAGTCACACTTTCAAGTTTTGTAGGTATAACAATTCCTACAAGAACAAGAAGTAGTAGTATAGCTAAAGAAACGTAAAAAACACCTGAATTCTTTCTCATAATAAATTTAAAACTCCCATCTTTGAATTATTCGCAGAGGGCTTTTACTTCGATTGGAGAACATATTAGAACATGCAAAACCAATTAAATGGAGTATTTTTTTTCTGAAGTAATAGTAACTAACCCTTAAAGAATCGCGTTAATAAAATACCTTAACTAAAATTATTATCACTTAGTTATTATTCCTCATCAAAACTAAGCAGATTTGAACTATCTTCCTCTGCTGACCTAACAAAGGAAGGTTTATGTATAGTTCTTTTCAAGCTTTTGTGGGATATTGTTGTTTGTGTTCATTGTCTATTTTGTTGTGTTGACGTGCTTTACAGATGCATACTTATAGCGGATTTTATTAGAGGGTACTATATATAGTATATCTAAATATGTATTCACTGTAAAATCATACACCTATTTAAAGTGGTGTTACATAAGATTGATTATTAGAAAAAAGTTCGGTTTGGTTGTTCCGAACTTTTTTCCCCGCTAACTAGATTAATTATTAAGATACTTAGAATTTATTTTCTGATCCTAATTCTGTTAGAGTCGTTCAATGATGGTCGCATTGGCCATTCCATGTCCTTCACACATAGTTTGCAGTCCGTATCTTCCGCCTGTCCGCTCAAGCTCGTGCATCATCGTCACCATTAATCTCGCTCCGCTCGCTCCTAGTGGATGGCCTAGCGCAATCGCACCGCCATTCGGATTTAGCTTGGCTGGATCCGCTCCTGTTTCCTTCAGCCACGCTAGTGTTACCGAAGCAAAAGCCTCATTAACCTCGAATACATCAATATCTTCGATGGAGAGACCAGATTTTTCTAAGGCCTTTGCAGTTGCAGGAATTGGTCCTGTAAGCATCAAGGTTGGATCCGACCCGACGACTACACGTGTATGGACTCGAAAGCGCGGTTTCAAACCAAGCTCCTCCGCTTTTTCCCGAGCCATCAGTAAAACGGCCGCAGCGCCGTCACTTATCTGGCTGGAATTCCCGGCATGAATGACGCCATCCTCCTTAAAAGAAGGACGGAGACCGGCCAATGTTTGGAGAGTTGATCCTTTTCTAGGGCCAGAATCATCATTCATCACTGCTTTTGATCCGTCTGGCAGGGTGACTTCAATCGAAAAAATCTCTCTTGCAAAATATCCTTCTCCCTGCGCTTTTAGAGCTTTTTGATGGCTCTCTAAAGAAAATTGGTCAAGCTCAGTGCGGGTAAATCCATATTTTTCAGCAATCCGCTCTGCAGAAAGTCCCTGATGAATCATTTCATACTTTGACCGTAAAGCCGCACTAAATGGCTCTTCAGCGCCTTTGTAGTTAGACCCCATTGGCACGCGTGACATGCTTTCAACTCCCCCGGCAATCACCACATCCATGTCGCCGGAAAGGATTGCTTGGGACGCAAAATGAACAGCTTGCTGACTGGAACCACATTGCCGGTCGATGGTTGTTCCTGGTACCTCGATTGGAAATCCAGCGATTAATGCAGCTACCCGCGCTATATCGCCAGCCTGTTCTCCTGATTGTGTCACACATCCCAAAATGACATCATCAATTATAGCTGGGTTGATACCCGCCCTGTTAACGAGCTCTTTTAGGGTCAGCCCTGCCAAATCATCCGGCCTGATATCCTTTAACACCCCATTTTTCCTTCCTACAGGTGTACGAACGCCTTCTACAATGACAACTTCACGCATCAGCAATTCCCCCAGATCCTAAAATTTTAACAAGAATTATTGGTAAATGACTTCCAACCTTCTCCAAATTATTTATCTGTGAATTCAAGATTTACTAGTGGAATTTTATTACAGATTTTATACATTCATTTTATCAAAGAAACCAATAATTCAGAATACTTTAACGGTTTTTATATAACTTTATTCATTTGAACACCTAGATACGTTATGATTACTTTATATCAACTAAAAGGCGGGAGAGTTATATGAGCAATCGAAAAATAGTTATTACACAAAACCTTAAGCAAGAATACATAGAAAAAATTAAAAATATTGTCCCTGAGTGGGATGTCATCGCCAGCAAAGATCAGGCCGTCTGGCAGAAGCACGCTAAAGATGCTGAAATCGTCGCCGGGTGGAAATCACTTCTAGAAGATTATTGCCTTGGTGATGAGTCCAGCCTTAAATGGCTGCAAACCTGGAGTGCCGGAGTAGATTCACTCCCGCTGGAGCGATTACAAGCTAAAGGGACGATTTTAACAAGCGCCAATGGAGTACATGCCTACCCGATCTCTGAAACTATTTTCGCATTAATGCTGGGACTAACAAGAAAAATTCATACCTATGTAAAAAATCAACAAACAAAGACATGGGACCATGCCCACCTCAGCCTAGAGATCCACGAAAAGACCATCGGAGTGATTGGCGTTGGAGAAATCGGTAAAGAAACAGCTAAGATTGCCAAGGCATTTGGTATGACGGTTCTTGGGGTCAGACACTCTGGAAGAACTACTGAATTTGTCGACGAGATGTATACCCCAGATCAGTTAGACCAGGTCCTCCCTAAATGTGATTATGTCGTGGTAACACTGCCGCATACAAAAGATACGCACCACTTATTTGGTAAAGAACAATTTAAATTAATGAAGACAACCGCCTTTTTTATTAATATTGGCCGGGGAGAAGTGGTTGTGGAAGAAGAACTTATTAAAGCTCTGCAAGAAGGCACAATTGCCGGTGCAGGTCTGGACGTCTTCGAAATAGAACCGCTCAGCAGCGAGAGTCCCCTGTGGGAAATGGAAAATGTCATTATTACCCCGCACACCTCAGGAGCAACCGAGCAATATAATAAACGGGTGATTGAAAACATCCTAATCCCTAATTTAAAGACATATACAGCAGGAAAGACACCGGACATTAATCTAGTTAATTATGAAAAAGGATATTAATGGATGGCTCCTCTTCAACTAGCAAGAATTTGCAGATTAGACCCAATGAACTTGTGTCAAAACTTTGAAACTATATTCCACGTTCATTAATTCTTCACACCGGTTTTCTCCTTATAGTTAAGTTATTTATTATATTTAACTTAACCCTATACTAGGAGGAAGACGTATGAAGAAGTTATGGACAGCTTTTCTCTTGACGGCCTTAATTACGAGTGGATGCGCTTCAAACGCCGCCAAAGAAAAGGAAAATACAAAGGCTGAAAAAATAGAGACTGCAGCAAGTTTTGACGAAAAACTCGCTGGAGGACAGCTAGGCAGTGAAACCATTGCCTTTGTTGGTGCCGGAACAGCAAACAAATTATGGGTTATTGATGGTAAATTCCATAAACTTGTTTCAACTATTGATGCAGGCGGCCCCTTTAACGAAAGAACCAATAAAGATTATTATCCAAATTTAAATGACACCCATGCAATTGCTTTTACCAAAGATTTTAAAACTCTCTTCACTGGTGATTGGTATAATTACGATGAACCATCTTATGTAATTGCCCTTGACCCGATTACAATGAGAGAGAAATGGAGACTTCCTGCAGGAAAAGGTGCACACCATATTGCCCTTTCGCCTGATGACAAGTATCTATATGTCGCAAACCAGCATGATGGGACTCTTTCGATCATTGATATAGCTGCTAGAAAGAAAATCAAAGACCTGCAAACAGGAAAAGGTACCTGCTACTTGAGCCCTACCATGTATTGGGATGGCAAAGCAATTGATACCCAATATATGTTTCTAAGTATCGAGAGCGAAAACAAGATTGAAGCAATAGATATGAAGACAAATGAAATTGTGAAAAACATTCCGGTTGGCGGCATGGTGCATGGAACCAACCTGACTCCAGATGGCAAATATGTTTGGGCTGCAGTAATGGGCGCTAAAAAAGTAGCCGTTATTGATCCGAAGACTCTTGAAGTTACCGGCGAAATTAAATTTAAGGAGGGCCCTATTCATATCGCTTTTAGCCCGGACAGCAAATATGGTTACGTAACAACAGGCGGAAATCAAATTTATAAAATTAATGTAAAAACTCATAAAATCGAATGGAGTTCAACAGGTACAACCGTTCCTGCGCATGTGGGAGTAACTCCTGATGGGAAAGAGCTTTGGACGCTAAACCATGGTATGGATGAGCGTTATCCATATACACTTGGCGGCGCAGCTGTTAGCGGCGTTCAGGTCTGGGATGCAGAAACAGGCAAATTAATTACAGAAATTGTGGCCGATGGTGTTCCACATGAAATTCAATTTGTTCCTTACAGCGTGTTCACACCAGAAAGTTCAGCAACAGAAGATTCATCACATGGAAATCATGATACCATATCAGCGGCAGAAGAGATTTTCAACAATACATGTATGAGCTGCCATGGCAGTGACCTAAAAGGTGGAGCGGGTCCAGATATTTCAGCTGTTGGCAGTAAATACAGTGAGGAAGACATTCTTAAGATTGTGAAAGACGGCAAAGGTATGATGCCAAGTAATCTGCTTTCTGAAGAAGATTCAGAGAAAATCGCCAAATGGCTATCTGAGAAGAAGTAATATCTTAACAAAAAAACATTCCGGTTCAAAAGACCGGAATGTTTTTTTGTACCTATTTAATAGACAGTTTCCATCCCTTTTCCTGCTACGGTCATCCATTCAAATTGACGGAGTCTTACCCCGAATAATGTTAATGGGTCGCGGAACATTTCCGGATTGGTATTCATCTTGTTAAGCAGTTCCTGATTTGACTCAATTCCTGACTTAGCCTCATCAACTGCAGTGGTTAAATTCCTTAATGGACTCTTGAAGAATAAGGTTACATCCCGCTCTAGAGATTTTTCAAACAACTCAAACGGCTGGAAAAATTGCTTACTAACTTCTTCAATCGTTTCAGCGTAATCCTCATTCTCTACAAAAGCTTTATACTTGTTATAAAGCATTGCTTTATTTTGTGATATGGCGCCAAACAGTTTTCCGGCGCTCTTTAATAAAAATTGCGACGGAGTCCGGCGAAGCAGAATATTGACATTTTCCAGCTGGAATCTAGTCGTCATCCGGTCTATATCACGAAGCCAATCATCGAGCACCTTGAAATCACAAACAAGTGCAAGATGTTCTTCCCCATACATTTGGTTAAAACCGTCACCCATTTCAGTTAAAAATTCCTGTGCCTGGTCAAACTCTTCTTTGCTATAACCTATCCACTCCTGCAGTGAACTATAAAACTTAGGCAAAACCGTTTGTTCCAAGTAATCTTGTAATTTCCGATTCATTGCATCGTTGAGTTCAAGATGAATTTTACTAAAATCACTATTTTCATTGATAAGCGCGGAGCATTCTTTTAACATGGCAGGAACCTTTTCATTGATATCCTTTTGGATGGTTCCCCTAATTGCTCGGTAGGATTTAAGAATGGCTTTTGTCTTTTGTACTTCTGTATCCTTTAGCTGATTTACAGCACCATTTAGTTTCGTATGCATTTCTTCATTCCAGCGGATCGATTCTACCAATTGGTTTTCCACATCAATCCGTTTTTGCAGAAGGCTTGCAATCGTTGTTCTAATAAAGTACAACAACTTAGCCAGCCGTTTATCCTCTAGGTTTCTCTTAATTTTTATGGATTGGATGAGCTCCTCTATCTCTTTCAACTGTTGACCGCTCTCGTATTGAGATGAGAAGGCAAATACGTTTGCATCCGGTAATAGATCATGGATTCTGGATTTAGTTTCCTGATATATTCTAACCGCTTCCTGCTCACCGGCAATTGTATCCATTTTGCTCAACAGAAAATGTACAGGCATATCAGGTGCTAACTCCTGAAGTTGTACTAAAATTCCTCGTTCTTTATCTGTAAACGGAGCATTCCCATCAAGCACAAAAAGAACAGCGTCGGCAACTTGAAGGTTTTTCAACACTTCATAACGGTCATTGTGATTTCCCTTTAACCCAGGAGTGTCAATAAAGGCCACTTTATTTTTTTGCAGGAACCCGTTTGGCAAACGGTATTCAATAATGGTTTCTAACGCATGACGGCGTCGGTCCATCCGCTCCTGAAACTCAGAAAACCCATCTAAACTAGTGATTTCTCGATCATTGATTTCAGTAATTTCCTCTTCTTCCGCGTCTTTAAACATAACGATTGAAGAAGTTGGGCTGTCCTGGAGTTCTTCGCCAAGAAGCGTGTTGACAAAAGTAGATTTTCCACTTCCAGTTAAACCAGTAATTAGCAGGTTCTGTCTATCAAAATCCACTAATTGTTCTACCAGCCATTTATAGCGGTTGCTCGATCCCATATCATGATCTTCTGCCCATTCGATAATGGTGTCAAATAATGCCAAGCTCTCCTCGAGTTCGTCCATGTCAGTCCCTGTGAAACTAATCAACTTTTCCGCATCAGATACGATGGATTGACTCATGGTTGCCGGAAACAGTTCGTTCCAAGAAAGTACAGCAGCAGATGCCAACACGACGTTTCGGTTATCCGCAAGGCAAAGCCAATTGGTCAACAAGTCCGGGATAAATTCTTGCAGCATCTTAATAAAATATCTGCCTTCAATTAAACTAAAATAGGCATTTTTATGTAGCCTTGAAAGCTCCTGCCAATCGTCTTCTCTCTCCAATTCTAGGTGTAATAAGAGATGATTGATTTCTCTTATCCAAGTAAAATAGGATTCCTCATGTTCGTAACTTTTCCACAAGGATGAAACAAGCTGCTCAAACCTTTTCTTGTCTAAGGTAAACAATAAGGTTAAAGCATTGGTAAAATAACTTGGTGAATGGCCCTTGGTAACTCCCTTGTCTATATACGTGTTCAGCACCTCAAACCAGTTTAAATCCTCAGACCTTATAGCTTCAGAAACAGCTAATTCAACTGCATGATTCCAATCTTGTTCCTCTTCAAAAAAGGTGCGAGCGATTTGAGTAACATTCGGATATTCTGGATTAATCGCGATTGTTTTTTTAATTGTAGAAATGGCTGCATCCTTTTTACCGCGCTCAATATACAATGAGAATAATCTTAAAGCAACTTCCGTATTTAATGTGGAGTTATCAGTTAAGATAGCGGTATAAATATCCTCTGCTGTTGACAGCAGACCTAGTTCATAATAGGCATCGGCTGTATTTTTCTTTGCCCAAGGCTCAAGTTCATCGGTGATGTTTTCCCATTTAAAGATGGCCGCCTCATAATCTTTATGATGGAAATAAACTTCCCCTTGAGAAAAGCGTATGGATGATAGGTTTGGGAGATCCTTGTTTGCCTCTTCCTGAAACGCTTCGCCGAGAACGCGAATCGGATGAATATTTTCATGCTCATTGATGAACATTTTATAATACGTCTTTTCTTTTAGCTGTTCTTCCAGCGTCATATTCTTCCCCTCCAATTACAGCACTCTATGTCATAGATATGGAAAAAGATCATAATTATTCCATATACTATTCGACGGTTGTATGGATTTTAAGTCCCAATTATATCGATTCTAACAAAGGAACTTTTTAAAATGATGTCAGTTGTATTTCATTTTGGAGACAAAAGCCTACTTATTATTCAGAATTGTTTACAGACAAATTATAGCACCATTCCAACCAGTAAAGAATAGATATGAACCATCTTACTCCCTTCTCAGAATAATAAAGTATAATGGACTATAAAAAGCCTAAAGGGGAAAGTAGATTTGGATAAGGATCAATCCGATTTTTTAATAGGTAAAATAGAACAAGCTACTTCCATTGCCTATGAGATCCATAAACTAGACATCGTAGATGGTATGCTTCCCAAATTCCATCAATGGACTAATGGCAAACGAACGTTGGCCGCTTATGAGGTGTTCCGTCCAGACAGTGAAACTGGTTATTTTTTTATATTTATTGACTGGCATCGTAATGACAACTTTTATTTAGTTATTTATGCACATAATAAGTCTACGACCTGCGCGGAAATACGACAAATAGAAGAGCTAGAGGATGGACCACATTTTGTCTGGTCATACAAACCATTAAAGCGCGACGGGAAAAATGATCAAAGAAAGGCTTATTTTAAGCAGATATTTGGGTCTAACACTATTCATATTAAACTGCCTTCAGCTCCAGCAGAAGTGGAACGCTTTCTTACACAGTTGTTTAAGTTATGCCAAAACCGGATTAGAGCAGATAAAATTACGGAAGTTTTTGATTTTCAAAATGGAAGAGAGGTATAGTTATGAGAACCTAAAAAGCTGTCAAAGCTGTGGAATGCCTTTAGCCAAAGATGAATTGGGCGGGGGAACAGAAAAGAATGGGACAAAAAGCATTACATATTGCAGTCATTGTTACAAAGATGGTGAGTTTACTCTTCCCGAATTAACTATGGAAGAAATGAAGGATAGAGTAAAAGAGAAAATAGTTGAATTTGGAATGCTTAAATTTATTGCTGGAATGTTTACAAGAAATATTCATAAGCTCGAAAGATGGAAGAGATGACTTTATATCGCTCTTCCTATCTTTTAAATTTGATGTTTTTCCGAAAACCTCATCATTTGACAAAAAAATAGGAGGCCCTTTGTCAGCCCCCCCCATTCTTACCTATAACACTTTACTTAAAAACGCCTTCGTCCGTTCCTCTTGTGGGTTATCAAACAGTTCACTTGGTACCTTCTCTTCCACAACCAAGCCGCCGTCCATAAAAATGACCCGGTCGCCTACCTCTCTTGCAAATCCCATCTCATGGGTAACGACCACCATCGTCATGCCCTCTTTAGCAAGCTCCTTCATAACTTCTAAAACCTCGCCAACCATTTCTGGATCAAGGGCGGAGGTTGGCTCATCAAAAAGCATGATTTTTGGTTCCATTGCCAATGCCCTCGCGATGGCTACCCGCTGCTTTTGCCCGCCTGACAAAGAATCCGGATAAGCATCTGCTTTATCAGCTAATCCTACTTTTCTTAAAAGCTCCAGTCCTTTTGCTTTTGCCTTTTCAGCAGGAATTTTCCTTACCTTCATTGGTGCCATTACGATATTCTCAATCACCGTTTTGTGTGGAAAAAGGTTGAATTGTTGGAACACCATGCCTACTTCCGTACGAATTTTATTAATATCCGTCTTTTTATCCGTTAGATCAACGCCTTCGATCAGAATATGGCCGCCTGTGATGGTTTCCAGCATATTAATGCAGCGAAGAAACGTTGACTTTCCAGACCCGGAAGGCCCAATTACAACTACCACCTCTTGTGGTTTTACCGTTACATTAATGTCCTTAAGGACCTCATTTGTTCCAAATGACTTTTTTAAATTCTTTACCTCGATCATTCAGTTGCAAACCTCCTTTCAAGCTTTCCTAATAGGAAGTTAAGAGTTAAAGTCAATACAAGATAGATAGCTGCTGCAGATAGATATGGTTCCCATGGACGCATATATTCGCCCTGCATAGCTCGTCCCCAATACATTAACTCTGGTGCGGCGACCAAGGCTGCAAGAGAGGAATCTTTAATTAAGACGATAAATTCATTCCCTAATGGCGGAATCATTCGCTTAAAGGCTTGGGGCAGAATGACAAATCGCATAGCTTGACCATGCGTCATCCCCAGTGAGCGAGCAGCTTCCATTTGCCCCTTATCAATCGACTGAATCCCGGCACGGAAGATTTCTGCGACATAGGCTGCGGAGTTTAAAGATAAAGCTAAGATCGCAGCAACAATTGCATTGGTTGTCCCAAGAAATGCTGGTACAACAGCAAAGTGTATTAATAAGATTTGCACCATTAATGGTGTACCGCGGAAAAAGTTAATATACCATCTAAACGGCAGAGAATACAGCTTGTTACGCATCATTTTTCCTAATCCAATGAATAAACCAAGGATGGTACCAAGTATAATACTTGCCAGTGAAAAGCCTATTGTTAATAACGTCCCTTTTAAAAGGAGCGGTGCATACTGTATAATAATATCCCACCTAAAATCCATTCCGATCCCCCGCCTAGTATGTGAGTTGTATAAAACTAAAAATTGCGTAACTGCCTATTATTATAGAAGTTACGCAATTTAAATCGTGATTATTGTTGGTCTTTTAATGTTTGAATGTCAGGTTCAGCACCAAACCACTTCTTATAGATCTTTGCATATGTTCCATTGTCAATAACTGCCTTAACTGCCTTGTCTAGGTCACCTTTTAACTTACTGCCTTTTGGTAACAATAAACCATAAAATTCACTTTCAAATGCGCCATCGTCTTCGATGAATTCAAAATTGTCTTTTGGATTATTCTTAACATACAATTCAACAACAGAGTTGTCCGCTACAACTGCGTCTACTCCTCCATTTTTTAATTCAAGGATTGCTAGGTTGTTATTTTCAAATTTTTTAAGGTTTGGATTATTTTTTCCAAATAACTTTTCTACTGCGGCCTGACCTGTCGTGCCATTCTGTACAGCAATCTTTTTACCTTCTAAATCTTTTGCACTCTTAATCGTGCTGCCTTTTGGTACTAGAATTTCATTTTGTGATTTGAAATAAGGTACGGTAAAGTCATAAGATTCTTGACGTTCTGGTGTGATGGTAATGGAAGATACTGCGAAATCAGCCGTCTTCTTTTCAATCTCAACAAAAATCGGATCCCAGCCAACATGCTCAATGTTTACATTGTAACCAGCTTCCTCGGCCACTGCGTTAACAAAATCCACATCGAAACCAACAATTTTACCTTTCTCTTGGTATTCGAATGGTGCATAGGCTGCATCGGTCACGACTCTAAGTGTTTTCTTCCCGCTGCCTTCCGTACTAGACTTACTACTTCCACAAGCTGATAGCAGAAGGAGTAACCCTACAACCATAAGGGTTGTAACTAGTTTAAATTTTTTCATGTTTCAGACCTCCTATTATTTATATATATAAGATAATTTTACAAGATTTATAATTTTTAAACTATAAATGATTATAACTTGTTTTGTGTTTTTATTCAATATTTTATTTTCTTACTATATTAATACGTTAATAGACTAAAATAAACTATATAATATAGATGTTTTATCTTTAATAACCAGATAAATAGGGCTTTATTTAATAATAATCACTAGAACATCCTTCCAGCTCTAATAGGATAAAAGCAAGTGGAAACGTTATTTTTACGCCCACATAATTTCCAATATTATGTAAAGTATAAGTTTTTTATAGATGTTTCTAAGACAGACACAGATCATTTTTCCCAGGCACACTCTCCTCAATAGGCATTCGCCGTTACACGCCATATGAGTCTACATATTCTATAGCGTACTATCACATAAGGAGAGATGCCTAAATGAATCCCTACGGTTATTATCAAGTTCCACAAGTTCCTGTGGAGTATTCTGCCCAAGTTCCACAAATTCCAACGGAGTATCATACCTATGCTCCAGTAGATGAATATCATTCATATGTTCCAACAGAACCAGTTCATTCCCATGGACTGTATGACCAATACGACCCATATGACCCGGACAGACAACCACAGCAGCTAGAACGCCGAGTGAATCAGCTTGAAAGGCAAAATGAGCGGCAAGAAAGAGAAATCAACCAGCTCCAGCGGGATGTAAACCAATTGCAACGACGGCTCCAACGAGTGAATCAACGGCTTAGAGCAGTTGAAAATCGTTTTAACTTTCCATTTACACCATTTGATGGTGGATACTAAATCTCGAATTCAAGAACCGGTCTTTGGCCGGTTTTTTTCATTGGTTAGAAATTCTTTCAAACACAATCCCCGCTTAAGAAAATATCCTGTCAGCCTTTCTAACAACTTCACTGACAAGAACAGAAAAATCAGTTAATTTTTGTATATAAACTTATTATCGAAGGGGAGAAGTCAAATGAATCAAAAATACGAAATTAAATTAGCGATGCAAATCTTACAATTAGATAAATTACGTGATGAATTATATGAAGAACTCATGAAAACAATGGGTTCTAAAGGTCACGAGTTATTGAGAAAATTACAAAATACCTAGATTTTAAAGGAGGGAAAGACGTTGACAACCCACTTACGAAGAGGTCTGGAACGACTTAGACTATTTTATATTAATAAATTAGAAAAGTCTGATTTTAATTATTCCTCTGCGGAGCTTCAATCACTCACAATCAGCGATTTGGAGATTCTTTATAAGAAGTCAATGCCCTCTAAAAAATAATATCCTTCTACTCCACAAACTTTAATTCATTAAATTAGTTAAGCATAATAGTTCAATTATCCATTTTCATGTGAGAAAATATAACGTACAATATTTATAATATTCTAACTCTTGGCAATAATGGGGTGTGGTGAGCGACTAAAATGGCAAAAGATCTGTCTTATAAAGATAAAAAGGTTATTACCATTGGGATAGTGAGAGATTTAACAGGACTCTCCGAGCGGCAAATCCGCTATTACGAAGAAAGAAAACTAATATTCCCTGAGAGATCGGCTGGCGGAAGCCGAAAATTTTCTTTTTCTGATGTTGAATTATTAATGGATATCGCCAATAAAATTGAAGATGGAATCCAAACACATGAAATCAGAAAGGAAATGCTGCGTGAACAAAAGAAACAAAATCAAGAAGAAATCCGCCGGAAAATGATCCAGGGACAACTCAATGCACAGTTTGGTATACGGAGAAATTCATAAAAGATAAAGCCTTGTTTCTTAAAAGAAACGAGGCTTTATCTTTTTTACAATGAACATAAGGAAGATTTCTTCCCAGTTTCTAAAAACCATGTTAGAAAATCTCCCACGATTATAGATACAATTACTTAATTAATGTAAAGTTACAACTACAGAGGATGTTATATAAATTAACATCATTTAAAAAGGGGGAGAATAAATGGATACTACATTCTTAATGAACAGTATTTGGGTTATGTTAGGAGCAGTACTAGTTATTTTAATGATCGGTGGCTTCATCCTTTTAGAAACAGGATCAACCCGTATGAAAAACGCCGGACATATCGCTGGAAAAACCATATTAACATTTAGTATCAGTTCTATTATCTTTTGGGCGGTTGGTTTTGGATTAATTTTTGGGGAAGGCAACCCGTTGATTGGGTTCTCCAATTTCTTTTATTCAGGTTATGACATCGATAGTTTATCACTTTCTGGCGCAGTATTCTTCTTATTCCAATTAGCTTTTGCTGGTATATCTCTAACCATTGCGTTTGGCGGGTTTGCTGAACGTGCTAAATTAAGTGCCTATCTTGTATTTGCAGTCCTTTTCTCAGTCATTGTTTACCCTCCTATCGCTCACTGGATTTGGGGCGGCGGCTGGTTAGCCGAGCATGGGAAACAAGACTTCGCAGGCTCTACGGTTGTTCACTTAACAGGTGCAATGGCAGCACTGGCAGCTACTATTCTATTAAAACCCCGAATTGGGAAATATAACAAAGACGGCTCAGCTAATAATCTTGCAGGGCATAACCAAGTATTCACAGCTTTAAGTGTTTTACTATTATGGGTCGGCTGGTTTGGATTCAATGCAGGTTCTACATTATCCGTTGACAAAGGATTCTTTGGTTTTGTTGCAGTAAATACTAACCTTGCAGCAGCTGCCGGTACTGTCGCAGCAATGATTATCTCGTGGATGGTTTTAGGCAAGGCAGATGTACCAATGATGTTAAATGGTGCACTGGCAGGTCTTGTAGCTATTACCGCATCTTGTGCCTTCGTTGAGACCTGGGCAGCTGTACTAATTGGCTTTATTGCCGGAATATTAGTGTTTTACAGTATTCGATTCTTTGAGAAAGTTAAAATTGATGATCCAATCGCTGCCCTATCCGTTCATGGAGCAGCTGGGATTTGGGGAACTTTATCGACTGGATTCTTCGCTACAAAAGAATTAGCCACAGTTGGTAAACCGGGGCTGTTCTACGGCGGCGGCTTCCATCAGCTAGGTGTTCAAGCATTAGGAGTTTTCACTTGTGCAGCTTTCGCTTTTATTGTTTCCTTCATCCTTCTAGCTGTGATGAAAAAAGTAATGAATGGATTACGTGTGACTGAAGAGGAAGAAATCATCGGTCTTGATATCAGCGAACACGGCAGCTATGGCTATCCTGAATTAGTTAAGGCAGAGCAGCAATTTAAAGTACAATCATAGTAATCATTCGGCGGTCAAACTCTTTAATAAGTGTTTGACTGCTATTTCACTTTAGGGGGGTTACATGTGAGTCATGACCCATATTTAGAAATCATTCAGTATCGAAAGGATCACCTGAAAAGTGCAAGCTTAGATCATTTTAAACTTAACGAACTGCATGACGAAATGATTAAGAGAACTGCAGCCATCGCCCTGACTCAAGTTTCCAGCCATATCGGACCTCCTCCCTCCCCATTTACCTTCTTCGTCATGGGAAGTGCAGGCAGAATGGAACAATCGATATGGAGTGACCAGGATCATGGAATCATTTATCTCGATTCCACCGACGAAGCCAAATCGTACTTTTTAACATTAGGCAAGGAGATCTCAAAAGGACTCTACCAAGCTGGTTATCGATATTGCGACGGGGGCGTAATGGCCAGTAATCCTTTCTGGTGTAAATCCCTTTTAGAATGGGAACAGCAAATATCAAATTGGATGATTAGTTCGACATGGGAATCCATCCGCTACCTGCTGATCTTCCTGGATGGTAGAGGAATTTATGGTGAGGATGCCTATATTAAAAAATTAAAAGACAAGATTTATCAAAACATGCTAAAGCATCACATTCTTGCGAAATCATTAAGCAATACCCTGCACCTAAAAAAAGGAATCAATGTATTAGGTCAGCTTTTGGTAGAAACTCATGGTCCGCATGCAGGAAAACTTAATATCAAAGAAATCGGCTTGTTCCCATATGTAAATGCCATTCGTCTTCTATCGATAAAAGAGAAATTGCACGAGACCCCTTCCCTTTCACGTATCGAAAAAATACCAGAGATATGGTTTCCTGCGCGAGACAAATCTTTTTTCAAGCAGCAATTCTTAAAGCTGCTAAACTATCGGTTACGATATTCCGACCAAAGCGACTATGATTCAGGGCACTATTTAACCATTAACCAGCTGACCAAAGAACAGATAAAGGAAGTAAAAGACATCATAAGGAACGGAGCAATTCTCTTTCATAATGTAAAAAGGTTACTAGAAAAGGATGGTTTAGATGAGGATGAATGAAATGATCCAATTTTTCCGGCAATTATCCGGTAAAGTAAACTCAAATCTATATGCAAGCCTGCCAAATCAATCCTCCATGCAGCAAATGGCTTTCCTCAGAGAAATTCAAAGAGAAATGAAACAAAAGAACAGCTTAGACGTTCCATTAAAAGAATTAAAGGTAGTTGTTTTTGATTTAGAAACGACTGGCTTTTATCCCGAAAAGGGTGATCAAATCATTTCAATTGGCGCAGTCAAAATGACAGGAGACCAGCTCTTGGAACAAGAAACGTTTTATACATTAGTCCAATCAAATCTTCCATTATCACAAGAAATTTCTGCATTAACGAATATTACTGATGAAGACCTAATAAATGCCCCAACGGCAGCGGAAGCGCTAATGAAATTTTTCCAATTTACAAAGAGCGATCTTCTGGTTGCACACCATGCCAGCCATGAGCAAGCCTTTATGAAAAAAATCACCAGCGACGTATTACGTTCAAGATTTGACCACCGTATTGTAGATACATCTTTTCTCATCCGTCTATCTAATCCTTATATGAAATCAGCCCCGCTCGAAGAAGTGTGTGAGGAATGCGGCATAGTTATTAAGGACCGCCACCACGCTCTAAGTGATGCTATTATGACAGCAAAGATATGGAGTCACTATTTGCAGTTAGCAGAAGAAAAAGGGTTTATCTATTTAAGGCAGGTTTATGAGTATTTAGCAAAAATTGGTTGATAAACTACTATACTAATCTAACATTTTCCACTATCAACCTAGTAGTTTTTAAAGGGACATGAATCCTCTTCTACCCTAGTTACTACTGAAAATTCTCCGAATAATCTGTCCACCTCTTAAAAGAATAAAAAATTTTTTAAAAATTTTTTATTTAAAAATTCCTTATTAGACCAATGATGAAAACGCTATCAGTTTTTCCGATTTGTTTGAATTGTCAGATTTTTATGTTGACCATGTTCCCGATTGGTTGTATGATAATCGAAAATAAATCATTAATCTTTACCAATGGCTTTATTCCTACTTTTGGGGATGGAGTGATTGGAAAAGAATTGTCATAATCGACGGTATGGCTTGTTACCCAAAAAGGGCAAACCATCCCATTGTCAGTAAGGAGCTAATAAAATGCGAAGCGATATGATTAAAAAGGGAATTGATCGTGCTCCCCACCGTAGTCTTTTATATGCAACAGGGGTAAAAACGAGTGACTTAGAGAAGCCATTTATCGGGGTTTGCAACTCGTATATAGACATTATCCCAGGACATAAACACCTTAATCGTTTCGGTGAAATCGTGAAAGAAGCGATCCGGGAAGCCGGAGGTATTCCATTTGAATTTAATACAATCGGTGTTGATGACGGTATTGCCATGGGGCATATTGGCATGCGTTACTCCCTTCCAAGCCGTGAAATTATTGCCGACAGTGCTGAAACAGTAATTAACGCACACTGGTTTGATGGAGTTTTTTACATTCCAAACTGTGACAAAATCACACCAGGGATGTTAATGGCTGCCGCAAGAACCAATGTACCATCCGTATTTGTATCAGGCGGTCCAATGGAGGCAGGTGTTTCACCAACGACAGGAAAAAATCTTTCCCTGACTTCAGTTTTTGAAGGTGTTGGTGCATACCACAACGGTACCATCAGCCAACAGCAGCTGCTTGAAATCGAAACCAATGCCTGCCCTACCTGCGGCTCATGTTCAGGAATGTTCACAGCAAACTCAATGAACTGTTTAATGGAAGTTTTGGGAATGACCGTTCCTGGCAACGGTACAATGGTTGCTACTTCTGAAGAGAGACATGAACTAATTAGGCAAGCAGCAAGACATTTAATTGATTTAATCAAAAAAGATATTAAACCTCGCGACATCATTACCAGAGAAGCGATTGATAATGCTTTTGCACTCGATATGGCAATGGGCGGTTCCACTAATACTGTGTTACACACATTAGCGATTGCCCATGAAGCAGGTATCGATTATGATCTTCGTGAAGTCAATAAAATTGCTGAAAGAGTTCCTTACCTTTCTAAGATTATGCCAGCATCTGATTATTCGATGGACGATGTTCATCGCGCTGGCGGTGTAAGTGCCATCATCAATGAACTTTATAAAGTAGAAGGTGCCTTACACGATAACCGCCTAACGATTACGGGAAAAACTCTTCGAGAGAATGTGAAGGACGCAACAATCACAAATGAAGCAGTCATCCGGACAAAAGACAATCCATATAGCCCAGTTGGTGGACTATCCATCCTATATGGAAACATTGCTCCAGATGGTGCAGTAATTAAAGTTGGTGCTGTAGATCCTTCCATTAAAACATTCTTAGGTGAAGCAATTGTTTTTGAATCTCAGGATGAGGCACTAGAAAGCATTAATAACGGAACGGTTAAAGCCGGCCATGTAGTCGTTATTCGCTACGAAGGTCCTAAAGGCGGTCCCGGAATGCCAGAAATGCTAGCTCCTACCTCCGCTATTATGGGCCGAGGTTTAGGAAAAGAAGTTGCCCTGATCACTGACGGCCGTTTCTCAGGTGCAAGCCGCGGAATTTCCATCGGTCATATCTCACCTGAAGCAGCAGAAGGCGGACCAATCGGTCTCGTTGAAAATGGTGACAAAATCGTAATTGACCTCGAAGCACGTTCCATTGAACTGATTGTGGATGATGAAGTGTTAGCTGAACGACGTCAGAACTGGGTAAAACCAGAGCCAAAAATTAAATCAGGTTATCTTGCAAAGTATGCAAAACTTGTAACTTCTGCCAATACTGGCGGGGTAATGAAAATATAGATTTATCTAAAATGGGAATTCCTAGTACTCCTCCCCTTCCCTAAGGAAGCTAAGGTACTAAAATTTGTTTTTGATCATTTGACAAAGAAATATATAAAATCGAAGACGGGAATAAAGGAATAAGACATTGTATTTTCAGAGAGCTGGGGTTGCTGGAAGCCCAGTAATACAACTTATTCTGACATCATCCCTGAGTGTTGGGCTGAAATTGTTTGCGAAAGTAGGCTCAATCAGGTGTTTCTTTTAAGCACCTGTTATCAAAAGAAGCGCATCTTTTAAGTTTCGCTTCATAAGGCAGTATTTGTAAGGATACTGTAAAAAACGGGTGGTACCGAGAAAATGAAAAGGCCTTTTCTCCCCGATTATTCTGCTTATTTTGTGATTGCAGTTAATTCGTGGAGATTAGGCCTTTTTGACTGCGTATAAAGATTTATTGTCAAATTTCGACGTTTTTCCAAAAAAATATTCTGTATATTTACAAATTTCTATATTATAATACAAAAATAACAAATCACTATTTTCCGACATCTACATTCAATTATTACCCTTAAGGAGGGATTACGACGTGAAAGTAGAAGCAAAAAACCTTGAGGTCCAAACAACTACAGAACCGAGAACCGGTGCAGACCTTCTCATCGACTTACTGAAAAAAGAAGGTGTAGAAACACTGTTTGGATATCCTGGTGGTGCTGTTCTGCCAATATACGATGCGATTTATCGGGCCCAGGGTACCATCGAGCATGTTCTCTTCCGACATGAACAAGGAATGATCCATGCAGCTGAAGGATATGCCCGTGTCACTGGCAAACCTGGCGTTGTTATTGCAACCTCAGGACCCGGCGCAACCAACCTTGTTACTGGTATCACTGATGCTATGATGGATTCCCTGCCGCTTGTCGTTTTCACAGGACAGGTTGCAAGAAACATCATCGGAACAGACGCATTCCAAGAAGCGGATATTATGGCGATCACAACACCGATTACCAAACATAACTATCAGGTACAGTCCATTGAGGATCTGCCAAGAATCGTCAAGGAAGCTTTCCACATTGCTTCTACCGGACGACCGGGACCAGTCTTAGTCGATATCCCTAAAGATATCTCCGCAGGAGTATTAACCGAAGAGCCTGAAGAAGCGAGCATTAATTTACCTGGATACCAGCCAACTCTAAAGCCAAATCCATTACAAATTAAAAAACTCGCTGAATCCATTTCAAAGGCAGCGAAGCCTCTTATTCTTTCAGGTGCCGGTGTTCTTCATGGAAAGGCATCAGCCGAGTTAACTGCATTTGCGGAAAAATACCAAATCCCTGTAGTCACCACTTTACTTGGACTTGGAACATTTCCTGCAGATAATCCCCTTTCATTAGGAATGGGTGGAATGCATGGAACCTATGCAGCAAACATGGCCATTTATGAATGTGATTTGCTTATCAACTTTGGTGCCCGTTTCGATGACAGGCTGACAGGAAACCTGAAACACTTCGCACCTTTTGCGAAAGTTGCCCATATTGACATCGACCCAGCAGAAATTGGTAAAAATGTTCCAACACATATTCCAATTGTTTCTGATTCTAAAGAAGCATTAACTCAACTGCTAGAGCAGGAAATCACTTCACCTGAAGCTGCTGAGTGGCGCCAAAAACTGACTGATAACAAGCAGGAATATCCGCTTTGGTATAAACATGATCCAAATGGTATGTGTCCTCAATGGGTGATTGAAGCAGTTCACAAAGTAACAAACGGTGACGCCATCGTCTCCACTGATGTAGGTCAGCATCAAATGTGGGCAGCACAGTATTACACCTTTAAACAGCCGCACCGCTGGATTACTTCTGGTGGACTTGGCACCATGGGCTTTGGCTTCCCTGCTGCAATTGGCGCTCAAATTGCTGAACCTGAAAGTACAGTAGTCGCGATTGTTGGCGATGGCGGCTTCCAGATGACACTTCAGGAATTAGGGATTATTTATGAAAGAAATCTTCCAGTGAAGATCATCATTGTCAACAATGGCGCTCTAGGTATGGTTCGACAATGGCAGGAACTCTTACACGGAAACCGGATTTCAGAATCGATCCTTCATACACAGCCTGATTTTGTCAAACTGGCTGACAGCTATTCAATCAAGGGCTATCAGGTTAACAATCAGGAAGAACTAATCACGGTATTACCGGAAGTATTTGCTCATAACGGTCCAGTACTAGTTGATTGCCGTGTACTTCAACAAGAGAAAGTATTCCCGATGATTGCCCCTGGTAAAGGAATTCATGAAATGTTAGGGGTGAAACCATGAAACGGATCATAACAGCAACTGTACAAGACCGAAGCGGTGTTCTAAACCGAGTCACAGGTCTCTTGCAAAGACGCCAATTCAATATTGAAAGTATCTCCGTCGGTCCATCCGAAACGGAAGGTATTTCAAAAATGACCCTGGTAGTTGAAGTGGAAGACGAACAGCGTCTTGAACAGGTAACAAAACAATTAAACAAGCAGATTGATGTATTAAAAGTTTCCGATATTACTGATAAAGCAATTGTTGCCCGCGAACTAGCCTTAATTAAAGTAGCTTCTAACAGCCAATTGCGCAGTGAAATCAACGGAATTATTGATCCGTTCCGTGCCTTAATTATTGATGTAAGTAAAGATAGTCTCGCCGTCCAAATTACAGGACGTCCTGATAAAATTGATGCTTTGATCGAAATGCTCCGGCCTTACGGCATTAAAGAAATTGCCAGAACCGGTCTGACTGCCCTCCAGCGCGGGCACCAGCCACAAGTAAACGATCTAGCAACCTATTCACTATTAAAATAACAATATATTTGAAGGGATGATTCATAATGGTAAAAGTACTTTATAACGGAGATATTCAAGAGGAAGTTTTACAAGGAAAGAAAATCGCAGTAATCGGATATGGCTCTCAAGGTCATGCTCATGCTTTAAACTTAAAAGAAAGCGGCTTTGATGTAGTTGTTGGTTTACGTGAAGGGAAATCATGGGATAAGGCAGTTGAAGATGGTTTAGAAGTTACTTCTGTTGCAGAAGCAACTGCAGCTGCTGAAGTAGTTATGGTTCTTCTTCCAGATGAAATGCAGCCAAAAGTATATGAAGAAAGCATCAAAGATAACCTTGAAGCAGGTAATGCTTTAGTATTTGCACATGGTTTTAATGTTCACTTCAGCCAAATCGTTCCTCCTGCTGATGTTGACGTATTCTTAGTAGCACCAAAAGGCCCAGGACATTTAGTTCGCCGTACTTATACTGAAGGTGCCGGAGTACCTGCTCTATATGCGGTATACCAAGACTACACTGGTCAAGCACGTGATGTTGCACTTGCTTATGCAAAAGGAATCGGCTCTGCTCGTGCCGGAGTATTAGAAACTTCTTTCCAAGAAGAAACAGAAACAGATTTATTCGGAGAGCAAGCAGTTCTTTGCGGTGGTGCTACTGCCCTTATCAAAGCAGGCTTCGAAACATTAGTTGAAGCTGGTTATCAGCCTGAAGTTGCTTACTTCGAGTGTTTACACGAATTAAAATTAATCGTTGACCTTTTATATGAAGGTGGATTAGAAAACATGCGTTATTCTATCTCTGACACTGCTCAATGGGGAGATTTCGTATCTGGACCACGCGTTGTCAACGAAGATACAAAAGCACGCATGAAAGAAGTTTTAAAAGATATCCAAACTGGTAAGTTTGCTCAAGGCTGGATCTTAGAGAACCAAACGAACCGCCCGCAATTCAACGCGATTAACCGTGCTGAAAACAATCACCAAATCGAGGTTGTCGGCCGCGAGCTTCGTGCGTTAATGCCGTTTATAAAGAACAAGCCAGTAAACGCTAAGAAAGAAGTGGTGGTAAATGGTTCACGTTAACATCTTTGATACAACCTTACGTGATGGTGAACAGTCCCCTGGTGTAAATTTAAACCAGCTTGAGAAATTAGAGATTGCCAGACAGCTAGAACGGTTTGGAGTTAATATTATGGAGGCCGGCTTTCCGGCTTCCTCTCAAGGTGATTTTGAAGCAGTAAGAGCCATTGCCCGGACGATAAAAAACTCCTCCGTTACTGGTCTTGCACGTGCAACTAAATCGGACATCGACATTGCGTGGGATGCTTTAAAAGATGCAGCAGAACCAAGATTGCATGTATTCATTGCTACCTCCCCTATTCATATGAAATATAAGTTAATGAAAACTCCTGAGGAGGTCATTAACACTGCAGTAGATATGGTTCGATATGCGAAACAGAGATTTCCGCATATCGAATGGTCTGCAGAAGATGCATCGCGATCAGATTTAGATTTTCTAGTAAAAATCATTACAAAAGTCATTGATGCAGGTGCAACTGTCATCAATCTTCCGGATACCGTCGGCTATACAACTCCTGAAGAATATGGCCGGATGTTCCGTTACATTCGAGATAATGTTCCGAATATCCATAAAGCTGCTCTCTCTTGTCATTGTCACGATGATTTAGGAATGGCTGTTGCCAATACATTAGCTGCAATCGAAAATGGGGTCACTCAAGTCGAAGGTACCATTAACGGGATTGGTGAACGTGCCGGCAATGCCTCTTTGGAAGAAGTTGCCGTTGCCCTGAATATTCGTAAAGATAAGTATCCTTATACGACGAATCTAGTTTTAAAAGAAATTAAACGCACCAGTGATTTGGTCAGCCGTTTAACTGGTATGATTGTTCCTCCTAATAAAGCGGTGGTTGGAAGAAATGCCTTCGCTCATGAATCTGGTATCCATCAGGACGGCGTTTTAAAGAATGCACAAACCTATGAGATCATCACACCAGAATTGGTTGGAGTTACGTCCAATGACTTAGTTCTTGGGAAACATTCCGGCCGTCATGCCTTTAAGGATAAAATCGATCAATTGGGTTATACCCTCTCGCCTGAAAAACTTGCTGAAGCTTTTACTGCATTTAAACTTTTAACCGATCGTAAAAAAGAAGTAACCGATGAAGACTTATATACCATCCTAACGGATATTCAAACAGCAACAATTGATGTAAAAAAATACGAATTGGTTGCTTTCCAAGTACAGTATGGTTCAGCAAACCTTCCTACTGCGACTGTAGCATTGACCACTCCAGAAGGTAACAAGGTTGAAACAGCACGTACGGGCTCAGGAAGCGTCGAAGCACTGATGAATACCCTTGAAGCACTAATTGAAGAAGAGATTCATTTGACTGATTTTAGATTGAGTTCTGTCGGTCAAGGGCGCGATGCACTTGCTGAGGCCCATGTAAAAATGACTGTGAATGGAAGCTCCTTCAGCGGCCGCGCATCTGCTCAAGACGTTTTAGAAGCTTCAGCAAAATCATTCTTAAATGCAGTCAATCGAGTATATTACAACCAAAAAGCAGTGGTTCAAGAACCAGCGCTTTAATAATGTTCTTTTAGATCGGGCTCTGTTGATTGGAGCGGAAGGCACTCGACTCCTGCGGGAGTGAGGGGCTGGGGAGACCCCACAGGCGCTTTGCGCCGAGGAGGCTCCCCGGCACGCCCGCGGAAAGCGAGTGCCTGGAGCGGAAATCAGCAGCCTAATCTAAAAGGACTTTTTAAAAAACAAGAAAATGAGGAGGTTGCTTCTAGTGAAAAAACATATTGTCTTACTTCCCGGGGATGGGATCGGCAAGGAAGTTATTAATTCCGCAAAAGATGTGTTACAAGCAATTGCGGAAGAATTTAACCATAGTTTTAACTTTGAAACCCATGAAATCGGAGGAGCAGCCATTGATCAGTATGGCACTCCCCTTCCAGATTCAACAGTGGAGGCCTGTAAACAAGCAGACGCTGTCTTACTTGGTGCTGTAGGCGGGCCAAAATGGGATCAAAACCCTTCCCACCTTCGCCCAGAGCGCGGCTTGCTTGGTATCCGAAAAGCATTGGATTTATATGCAAATTTAAGGCCGATTAAGGGATTTAAAAACCTGCTCCATGCCTCCCCGCTAAAGGAAGAAGTAGTTGCAGGAAGCGACCTCCTCATTGTACGTGAATTAACGGGCGGACTTTACTTTGGTACACCAAGTGAACGGCGTGATGATGGAAACTCTGTAGTCGATACACTTACTTATACTCGTAAGGAAATTGAGAGAATTGTAGATAAAGGCTTCCAGGCTGCTCAGCAGCGTTCGGGGCACCTTACTTCCGTTGACAAAGCCAATGTCCTTGAATCTAGCAAGATGTGGCGTGAAGTTGTGGAAGAGAAAAAAGCTCAATATCCAGATGTTGTCGTTGAACATGTATTGGTTGATGCGGCAGCTATGAAGTTAATTACAAATCCTACACAGTTTGATGTTGTTGTTACCGAAAACCTCTTTGGCGATATTTTAAGTGATGAAGCATCCGTTTTAACAGGCTCGATCGGCATGCTCCCTTCTGCAAGCTTGCGTGAAGACGGCGTAGGCCTTTACGAACCAGTACACGGTTCCGCGCCGGACATTGCCGGCAAAGGAATCGCCAACCCATGCGCAATGATTTTATCTGCAGCGATGATGCTCAGATATTCATTTGATTTTAATAACGAAGCAAAAGTAATTGAAGATGCCGTGCAATCAGTCCTTGATGCCGGATACCATACGGGCGACCTTCAAATCAAAGAAGGACGTCAAGTTGGAACATCTGAAATGACAAAATTAATCGTCGACTATATTAAGTCTCAGCATGCATCTAAATGCATTGCCAGCTGTTATTATTAATTCATTTGCAGGGTAAACCGTTTGGTTAAATGGTTTACCCGCAATTTTTCTATCCATAAAAACTATAAATCTCTTATAGTGAGGAAGTGTACTATGAAAACACCAAAAACGATTATTGAAAAAATTTGGGAACAACATATTGTCCATCAAGAAGAAGGAAAACCAGATTTACTATATATTGATTTACACCTTGTTCATGAAGTAACCTCTCCTCAAGCATTCGAAGGCCTACGAATGAACGGGCGCAAAGTACGCCGCCCTGATTTGACTTTTGCAACCATGGATCATAATGTGCCGACCCGCCAGAGGCTGACTATTGACGATCCTGTTTCGAAGAATCAAATCGATACCTTACAGAAGAACTGTCAAGAATTCGGGGTAACTCTTGCCGACATTCATCATCCAGACAACGGAATCGTCCACGTCATTGGTCCTGAGCTAGGGCTTACCCAGCCTGGTAAAACAATTGTCTGCGGTGACAGCCATACTTCTACACATGGTGCATTTGGTGCCCTTGCCTTTGGTATTGGTACAAGTGAAGTAGAACACGTTCTTGCTACTCAAACACTTTGGCAGGCAAAACCAAAGACCCTTAATGTCAAAGTAAATGGCAAACTTGGGACAGGCGTTACTGCGAAAGATTTAATCCTTGCGATTATTGGTAAATTCGGTGTTCAATTTGGTACTGGTTACGTTATTGAATACACTGGTGAAGCCATCCGTGCCCTTTCTATGGATGAGCGCATGACTGTCTGCAACATGTCGATTGAGGCTGGTGCCAGAGCTGGATTAATTACTCCTGATGAAACGACTTTTGAATACTTACGCGGCCGAAGACATGCTCCTCAAGGGGAAGAGTTTGAAAAAGCTGTAGAAAAATGGCGTGCTCTTGCAACGGATGAAGGTGCAGTCTATGATACAGTCGTTGAAATTGAGGCAGCAGAAGTTGAACCGCAGGTAACATGGGGAACAAACCCTGGTATGTGTATCCCTGTCACTGCAAACGTGCCAAGCCCTGATCATACGGACAAGGCTAGTGAAAAAGACGAAATCAAGCGTGCCCTTGAATATATGGGACTTGAAGCTGGACAGCCTCTTTCAAGTGTGGCAATTGATCATGTATTTATTGGTTCTTGTACAAACTCAAGATTGAGCGATTTACGTAATGCTGCTGAAGTGGTTCGCGGCCGCAAAGTAAATCCTGGTGTCAAAGCGATTGTCGTTCCAGGTTCTTTCAGCATTAAACTTGCCGCTGAAAAAGAAGGAATTGATCAAGTGTTTATCGATGCTGGATTTGAATGGCGTGAAGCAGGCTGCAGTATGTGTCTTGCGATGAATGATGATATTGTTCCTCCAGGCGGACGCTGTGCTTCTACATCTAACCGTAACTTTGAAGGACGCCAAGGCAATGGTGCCCGTACACATCTAGTAAGCCCTGAAATGGCTGCAGCGGCAGCAGTAGCCGGCCATTTTGTGGATGTCCGTCAATTTACGGCACAGGAGGTAATTTAATATGGAACCATTACGCGTACACCAAGGCCTTGTTTATCCAATAAACCGGACGAATATTGATACTGACCAAATTATCCCTAAGCAATTTTTGAAGCGGATTGAACGCAGTGGATTCGGCCAATTCCTATTTTATAACTGGCGGTTTGATGATAACGGAAATCCCCGCCCTGATTTTTCACTTAATGATGCAAAGTATCAAGGGGCATCGATCTTAGTTGCCGGTGAAAACTTCGGATGCGGATCGTCCCGTGAGCATGCTCCATGGGCGGTTCAGGATTATGGATTCAAAATCATCATCGCTCCAAGCTATGCCGATATTTTTAAAAACAACTGTGTGAAAAATGGGATTCTTGCGATTGTAGCAAGTGAGGAACAAGTTCAGACGATTATTAAAAAGGCTGAAACCACTGAATACACATTAACAGTTGACCTTGAGGCACAAAAAGTATACGACAATGAAGGCTTTGAACTTACATTCGATATTGCCCCATACCCTAAACAAATGCTGTTAAATGGCTGGGATGAAATTGGCGTAACGTTAACTTACGAAGATAAAATCGAGCAATATGAAGCATTGAGCAAATAAAATGCGCAGGGCCACGCCCTAGCGCATTTTTTCTTTTAAAATTCAGGCAGCTGCCCAAGATTGTTCTCCTTGATGCCGTCAGGCTCACTGCGGATAATATCTCGTCCATATTTATGAAAGACATCAACATGTGCAAGCTTCCCTGCCTTTGCATCACTTAACGCAGTTAAATAATCTAACTCCCTGCCCGTACTTGTTTTAAAAGCAATGATATCACCGTCATCATTTTTTCTAACAGCAACAAATTCCTCTTTACCAGTGCTATTTTCATGGGCACCTTCCAATTGTGCCTGCTGCTCACTTTGAGCTTTGTACTCTTCGTAAATTTTTTCATAATCCTTCTGTTCCATCACTTCCACCTCCGAACATTTGTTAGTATTTTTCTTTTAGTTGTAATTTATCCTTTTCCTTAAATTCTGTCTTTCATAAAGGTAATAAATTCTCTTACTACGGAAAGCTCTACCGTAGATTCCCGGTAATTCATCCAGCTCTCCATCCTATATTCTTCTTTTGAGATATCGGAAAGTTCGAGGATATGTAAGGGATCATTCGGTTCTAAACTAAAAGCAGGTACAAAGGCAACACCTAATCCATTGATCACCATACGTTTACAGGTCTCCACATAATCTGTTTCCATCGTAATACTTGGGACCCTCTTAAACATACTTGGCCACCAGTTTGTGAATACTTTTTTAATCGAGGGGGTCGCAATAGAGATCATGTTTTGCGACGGCAGATCGTTCCAAGTGATTTTCTCCTTTGAAATTAGGCAAATTTTACTCCTATCTATCAGCACCTTCTTCTCTGACCATTTATGGCCGGCACTTTCGATACCAATATGTATCTCCCCTTCTTCCAATAGCTTCATAATTTCAATTCCCAGCCCCGTTTTTAGTTGAATTTTAACCTTGGGAAAGGCTTTGTTAAAACTTGCTATGATCGGTGGAAACTTGGAGATCGCGAAATTATTTGAAACTCCAAGTCTTAAAGTTCCTTGGACATCATCGGCCATATTTTGAACCTGCTCAATCATCGTGTCCCTCTCGTCTAAGAGCCTCTTTGTACTCTCTACTAAAAATTCACCTTGCAGCGTAAATTGAACTCCCTTATTCCCCCTAATCAGGATCGGTATGTCTAAATCCTTTTCCAATTGGTGAATGCGATATGTTACCGCCGGCTGCGAAAGAAATAACCGATCGGCCGCTTTTTTTATATTTTTTTCCTCAAATAAAACTTGCAGGATTTCAAAATCTCGAAAATCCATACTAGCACCCACTTTGTTATAAAAATCTTTTTGTATTTTTAATAAAAAACCAATATTTTCCTTGATAGCGATTTCACATTAAAATGATTGTATAACAAACAGTTTGTTAATCAACCGTTTTAGATGTATTTTTATAAATTTGTAAAATTTCAGAAGGAGCGTGGCCGCAATGATGAAGATTTCAATGACTTCTTATACGACAGACCTAACAGATGGAGATTTACGCCAGTTATGTCAGTTAGGGGTCGACTGCATTGATTTTGGTAAAGGTTCGGCTTTTGCCGGGGTAAAGGAACAAGGCTATCCAGATTTGGACGAGCTATTGAAATTGAAACGGAGAATTCGTTCTTTTGGCATGGATATTAACCGGGTAACACTTCCTGATTTCACCAGCCGCTTTGTACATAACCAGGCTGGCAGTGAGAAAGAATTAGAAAACTCGATTAATGCCATTAAGACCTTTGGTGAGGCAGGCATTACATTGGTCAGGCAGCGGTTTGAAGGCGATACCTTTCCACATTTAACAACGAAATATCGATCCATCCAACGAGGCGGTATGGTTGCCCGCGGAGAAAGCCTTGGTTTTACAACAGAAACCTTCCCACACCCCACTGTAGATGAACATGCAGGATTATGGCAGCGTTTCTGTGATGCCTACAGTGAAATGGTTCCGGTGGCCGAAGATGCGAATGTGCTGTTAGGGATGCACCCTTCTGATGCACCACATCCAGAAACATTGTTTGGCGGGCTTGGTTACCATCGATTAATGGATGCTTTTCCAAGCAAAAACGTTGGTTATATTTACTGCATTGGCACACGTGCAGAAGAAGGCGGCAGTCCGCTAGTACTTAATGAAATCAATCATTATGGAAGAAAGGGCAAAATTTTCTTAGTGCATTTCCGCAATGTGAGGGGCAGTCTCCCTACAACGAAGGCATTTGAAGAAGCATTACTGGATGATGGCGATTTAAATATGTTTAAGATTTTGCTTGAGTTAGATAAAGTCGGTTATGACGGCTGTTTAAATCCAGACCATGTTCCGATCTTAGAAGGAGTTCAAATCAACGAGAACCTAAGCTGGCCTAACACTTGCATCAAATGGAACTATAACAACATCGGTTACGCCTACTCTGTCGGCTACATCAAAGCACTCCTTGCTGCTCTTGTTGAATTTAAAGGGTAAGGCAGGATTGCTAGAGATCTAAGTTAATTGAATGATAGCTAGATACTAGAGGAGGAAAAAATGATGAGTAATAAGGGACCATCCGTAAATTCTTTTCCTGGTAAAACCAATATTCGTTATATCATGCTTGGAATGTTATTTATTGTTACAGCAGTCAATTATATTGATCGTTCCGCACTGGGTGTAGCAGCACCAGTCATGAAAGAAGATTTATATTTGGATGCAGTAAAACTCGGACTAGCCTTTTCAGCCTTTAACTGGGCCTATACAATGTTTAACATTCCAGGCGGCTGGCTGCTCGACCGTTTTGGCGCACGTAAAGTATATGGTACCGCCTTATTATTATGGTCTACCTTTACTTTATTTCAAGGTTTTATCAGCACTCTATTAGCGTTATTCATTCTACGATTCTTAGTGGGGATTATGGAGGCACCATCCTTCCCTGGCAACAGCCGGTTAACAACGATGTGGTTTCCACAGCATGAACGCGGCCGGGCCGTATCCATTTATAACTCTGCTCAGTATTTTGGTCTTGCCCTTTTCACACCAGTAATGGCTTGGATCTTACAAACATTTGGATGGAATCATGTGTTTATTGTTGCCGGTTCAGCTGGAATCTTCATGGCAATTCTATGGTTTATTGTTGTCCGTGAACCTTCTAACCATCCTCGTGTGAATCAGGCCGAACTCGATTATATTAATTCTGGCGGCGGCTTAGCAAATATAGAGACTCATAAAACAAAAGTAAAGTGGTCCCATGTCCGCCTTCTATTAACTAATAGACAAATGATTGGAATATATATTGGTCAATATGCTTTAAACACGATTGTTTGGTTTTTCCTAACCTGGTTTCCTAGTTATCTAGTAGATGAAAAAGGCTTGACCCTTATGGAGACTGGCTTTGCTGCATCAATCCCATACATTGGGGCTTTCTTTGGATGCATTTTAGGTGGATTCCTTTCCGATACCCTCTTGAAGAGAGGAAAATCACTGGCTGTGGCCCGTAAAACGCCGATTATTGCCGGGTTCCTTTTATCAAGTACGATCGTTCTAGCAAACTATACTCAGTCTACCTTTGCTATCATTCTAATCATGTCGATTGCCTTCTTTGCAAAAGGAATGGCTGGTCTAACTTGGACACTTGTAGGAGATATGGCACCAAAAGAATTAGTTGGATTAAGTGCAGGTATTTTTAATACGATCGGAAATACAGCAGGGATTGTTACACCACTTGTTATCGGCTTTATATTAAACAAAACCAACTCCTTTAGCGGTGCCTTAGTCTTTGTAGCCAGCATTCTCTTTATCGGGGCATTATCATACATCTTTATCGTAAATAAACCCCAGCGTATCGAGATCCCAACCGACAACACACCACACAGAAAAGCAGTTTAATAAGCAAAAAGCCAAGTTACAATATTACTAACTTGGCTTTTTACTATTTTAATTGGTGCCTGTCACCTCTTTTACGTTTTTCAAGATGAGTACCATGGTATAGAGAAAAATGAGGTTGATGAGGAGGATGATAGGGATGGTGATTAGGCTGATTCTCACTCCGGCAAGGACCTGCATGATGGCCATGGCGGAAAGGGCCGTTACTAAGGTGACTTCTTTGAAGGTAATTACTGCTGCAAGCAGGAAGCCAAATGGTTTCCGTTTAATCAGCAGGGTTGCGGCCAAGAATCCAACTGGGATTACAAATCCAAGATCTAGTGCCTGGATGGTAAGTGTTGTGTAATGTCCCAAACCATCTGGCGGGGTATGCTGAATCATTGGAGGTACGACCTTCCCAAGCCACATAACCCCAAACATAAATGACACAACAAATAAAAAACCACTAATGAATTTTACAGGGAGCTCTTTCCTGAATAAGTTTGGCATCTCTGAAATATCAAAGGACATCATCGCAAGGGTAAAAGCAAAGAAGCTCGCTGACATGATGATGACATACACAAGGAACATGGAGCTGTACATGGATAGAAAGGAATAAGAGGTGTAGGTGTATAGGAAATATCCCAGCGCTCCAGTAAGAAGAAGCCTCCCCTTGACTAACCCTTTTTTGGTTAACGTAAGTGAAATAATGAGCAAGGGTATCCCTATAAATAAGGTCACGTAATCTTGGGCTATGGCCTGCAAGGCAATGGAGACAGAATCATGCTGATAGAGACCTTTTCCATAGATTGCTACGTTTTCACCAAATATTGACTTGTAATCATATCGGCCCTGACCATGATTTGAAAGAATCGCATAGACAGTTGCAATAAAAGACATGATAGAAATTAATGCTGTCAAAAAGCTAATCGTTCTTTGATTCCTCATGTTTTTTCCTCTCCCTTCTTAAAACATATTAGTATCCCTCTTCATCGTAAACCAAATAAATTGAATTACCAAAAAATCGCTAAAATTTCACAAAAGATTTAGAAATCAGATAACGATTATGTGAAACTACGCACTTTTTCACATTACCTGAAAAGGGTATACTACTTTTAATATGCCATTACGGAGTGATGATAATGCCGAATTTTGATAAGAACCATGATCCGCGCCAGAATAAAGTTCTGCTGAATCAAATCACCGGAAACAAACTACATATCAAAGAACTAATCCGAGAAACAGAATCCTTATTTCAACAAACACTTGGATTTACAAGTGTACCGCAGCCCACGTCTGCCACATCATTGTCTATTATAAAAAAACTAGAAGGCTCTATTTTTCATCTTACCGCTAGGAAGTCTCAAATTATAAAACCTGATAGAATTTTACTGGACCATGATGGAAATATCGTTCCCGATTGGAAAGACCTGCTAGATAACGAATACAAGCGATTACTAGATAACATCACTAAAGAAATAAATGTCGTAGATTTTGGTGCTGTTGGGGATGGAAAAACCGATTGTACCACTGCTTTTAGAAAGGCTTTCGGAAGCGGCAGGGTGAAAGTAATTGTTCCACCTGGTATTTATGTGACGAAGGGAATCACGATGCCGTCTTGGTCATGGCTTGCTGGTTCAGGCGTGGGTACGACAACAATTAAGCTTCATGATGAGTCCCCAAAGGGCACCCGATTAATCACAAACGCCAACCATTGGAGAGGTAATCATCACCTTTTTGTCGAGGGCTTAAGTTTGGACTGGAATGTTGAAAGACTTGGCAGTGTTCCAAAAACCAGTACATGGGGTAACCATTCAAGCTGTTTAACCTATGCCAATGTTACTTACGGCTGGGTGAAAAACGTCGAAGGAATTAATCCTGGTCTTCATTGTTTTGATGTCTCTTCTACCCTGTACAATTATGCCGGTGACGGCTACCGGGCACGCGGGGGCAGCAAATATGTCTGGCTTGATCAGTTGACAGGTTACGGGTTTGGTGATGACGGAATTACAACCCACCACAGTGATTATATTTTTATCTCGAATTCCCATATGTGTGACCCAAGCGGCCGTGCCCATCAAAAGGGTTACTCCAATTCAAATGGAATTGAAATTGATGATGGTTCAAGGAATATTTTATTAGTGAATAATTCAAGTGCAAGATGTTTTGGCGGGGTCGAAATAAAAGCGCATCAAAATTCTTCTGCCGCTTCCAACGTGCAAATTTATGGCCATATTTCCGTTAACGATAACCGTGCCTATAACTTCCGCCATATCGGTCACCATAAACTGACAGATGCAGAATCCAAATCTGCTTATAATATTATTGCTGCTAATCTCGCTGCCATTGGACCTGTCTATAGTAATTTATATAAGGATTCGGCACCAAGAGCCATGGTTATCTCTGCCTATAAAAATGTAGTGATTAATCGGTTCACTGTGATAGGCGATCCTGATTATGACTTTAAACACAACCCAGTGATTGCCGTTCAATATCGGGCAAGGAATGTGATTATGAACAGAATAACAGTAAGGGATTTTACTAATCGCGGGGCATGTATAAAAGTTTACGGGGGAGATAATCATGCAGACTCTATAAAAATTAAAGATTGCTCTCCGGATGAAATTGAGGTCGGGTCTGGCGTGCTTGATGTGAAAATAGAAACTAAAGCTGGTACTTATTGACCTGATTAGAACTATATGAAAAAAGCGTCAAACATTATTTTTGACGCTTTCCTTCTTTTTCAACAACGATTTCATCTACTAGCTTTTCAGCTGCTTTTCGATATAAATTACTCATATGAACAAGTGAAGAAATCATCATAACCTTCTCTAAATATGAAGCATCTTCCTGTGTGTCCTCATGAATTTCTTCTTTTACATCCTTCACTCTCTCATCAATGGCTGTTTTAAAATCTGCTGTATTCTGTCGTGTAAGATGCAGATAGCTCTTATAAAACGAATCTAAATCGATATCCCCTAGAATGATCTTTTTATTTATTCCGTTAAGGGTCACCTTAATATCATTAATAGAGAGTGCCCCCTTTAACTGGTAAATTAAGCTTATTAAGATCAGGTGCTCTTTTGAATACTTTTTATTCTGAATCGGGAAAATCAATTTCCCTTTTGCATAGTTATTAATCATTGTTTTTGTAAGAATCTTATCCTCTTCATTCCGCTTCGATTCACTAAACTTATTTTCAAATAATTGGATGACTTGGTCCATATATAAATCAATCTTGGGAATCTCTTCCAAATTTAAACTTGTTTCGATTCCTAATGAATCAATGATTTGTTTAATATTCTCCATATAAAAAAACCCCACTTATTTAAAAAGCACTGAAAAAGTCAATTTTATTAAAATTTAGCCTGTGTAAAAGAACACTGTTGATTGAAGTGGAAGGCGGCGAAGACTCCTGCGGGAGTACGGGGCAGGGGAGACCCCACAGGCGCCAAAGCGCCGAGGAGGCTCCCCGGCACGCCCGTGGAAAGCGAAGCCGCCTGGAGCGGAAATCAACAGCCCAATTTAGACACACACCCTAAGATAAGGGACCTTTTCAGTGCCCTCCATATTTAATAGATAATATTTATTATACATAAAGAGATATCAATTGACTAGTTGTTGTTTTATGAGTATTATTATAAGTAGTTATTAAAACTACATGACGTGTTAGGAGGCAATAAAATGCAAAATTACATTCGGGAACCCATTAATGGTTTAACTCATTTAGCGGGCGCGATTTTATCGTTTGTTGGATTGCTGGCAATGGTCATTAAGGCGTCCATGACTACCCCGACCCCGCTTGCTATTACCGCGGTTATTATTTTTGGCGTCAGTATGATTCTGCTCTATGCTGCATCAGCAACTTACCATATGGTCATTGCACGGGATAAGGTGATTGCTTTCCTACGACGGCTCGACCATTCAATGATTTTTATTCTAATTGCTGGCACATATACGCCTTTTTGTTTTATTAGTCTAAGCGGAAAAACCGGCGCCCTTTTATTTTCGATAATTTCAGCTGTTGCGATTAGCGGAGTTGTTTTTAAAATGGTCTGGTTTACATGTCCACGCTGGATTTCAACGGCCTTGTATATTGCAATGGGCTGGATGATTGTATTTGTCTTCTCACCATTGACCGGAAGTTTAAATCCTGCTGGGTTGTTCTTGCTCATTCTTGGAGGAGTCTTCTACACGATTGGCGGAGTGATTTACGGGGCAAAACCGAAGTTTCTTGAATCAAAGTATTTAGGGTTTCACGAGATTTTTCATATTTTTATTTTATTGGGGACCTTGGCACATTTCTTATCGGTATATTTATATGTGATTTAAACGCCTTATAATTTAAGGCGTTTTTTTGTTTAGTGGTAGTTAGTGCTGGATTGTTATTATACGGTCCCGATGTATATTGAAGACTGATTTCTTCGTTCGATTCTGAGTTTTATCCTTAAGCACATTCTATTGAAGATACTTTTCTGTGGTCACCTTTGAATTTTGTCCTCAAGCACGTCTATTGAAGACACTTTCTGTGGTCACCTTTGAAATTTTGTCCTTAAACACACCTATTGAGGACACTTTTCTGTGGCCACCTTTGAATTTTGTCCTCAAGCATGCCTATTGAAGACACTACTCCGAGTTCATCTCTGAGTTTTGTCTTCAAGAAGGCTGATAATTAATCACGTTGGTTGTCCTCATGAGGACAGATTAGCTCTCCGCCCCCGATTCACATCTTCTAAGCTCTTCCATTAACACTTGCGCATGATTATAAACAGGCTCCTTTGCACCATATAAAAGAGTTACCCGATCTTCCTCAGCAAGCTCCAATATCTGCCGGATCAAATCACGTTTTACCTCATCACTGTCAAGTTCCTCAAGATACTTAACACGAAACTCTTCAAAAAGCTCAGGCACATGACAAAACGACTTCCGCAGCTCATTACTGGGCGCAACCTCTTTAAACCAAAAAGACAATTTAGCGGCATCCTTCGAAATCCCCCGAGGCCATAACCGGTCCACTAATATCCTTATGCCATCCATCTCATCACAAGGTTCATAGATCCTTTTAAGAAAAAGATTAGACATATTAATCACCTCACTGCAGCTGTGTTGCAAATGGTGACAGGCACCATTTACAACACCAGCAGCATTTAATCCTCGTCCTTTACGTCGATACTTTCTGGGATTGGTTCATTCAGGTATTCTTCGATGAGTTCTTTGTATTTTTCCACTTGTTTAAGATGGGTGGCAAATTGTTCTTTATAGATGAGGTATTGTTCCCCGTCAAACAACGCACGAATTTTCTTTTGCTGGATGAGGCTCTTAACGGTCTCCTCTGGAACTGACAAATATTCTGCTGTCTCTTTAATAGTTAAATACACTGAAATAACTCCTTTTCATACGAATTAACACGGACGTCCAAGCCCTGGCCGGTGGTTAAGGAAGTTTTCGCTGGCAAAGCCTCTTACTTCTTCCTCTTTAAAATGTTTAAGTAATTCATTGATGAGGTTTTGACTTTTAGAGGAATCCTCCAAATCTTTAACAAAGGTAGTGATCCCATCAAAATCTGAACCAAGCCCAATTTGCTTCACGCCGCCTAAACCACAAAAATGGTCAATATGCCTCACTAAATCTGATATCGACGCTTCCCCACGCTCCTTAATGAACGGAGGATGATAAACGACATGAATCAAGCCGCCTTTTGCAAACATCCCTCTCGCCTGTTCATCGGTTAAATTGCGGGGATGGTTACAGAGGGCTCTGGCATTCGAATGACTTGCAATCGGGTACTTTGCTAATTCTAAGACATCCCAAACTCCTTTATCACTCAAATGTGAAACATCCGTCAGGACCTGATGCTCATTATTAAACGCCACAATCTCTTTACCGAATAAAGTCAGCCCGCCGCCGCGCGGTTCTCCTGCACCATCGGCAGCAAGATTTGCTTGATTCCATGTCAGCCCCACCGAGCGAACTCCTAGCTGATAGAGAATATGCAGCTTCGCTAAATCATTGCCAATCGCATCTACACCCTCAAGCGTTAACAATGCTCCAATCTGTCCTAGCTTCAGACGGTCAAAATCCGACCATTCTTTGATATGGACCATGTCTGGATTTTTCCCGAGTACTTCCTTGTAAAAATAATCGATTTGCTCTAGAGCCACTTGGAACTTCTGATCTCCTTTAACCTCTGGCTCGATAAATATGGCAAAACACTGTACCCTGACACCGCCTGCCTGTAAACGTTTCTTATTGGCATGGAGTTCCTTCGCATCAGCAAACCGTAATGCGCCATTAGCTTCTTGGAGTTTCATTAAGGCATCACAATGCAGATCGATAATATTCATATTCTCCAAAACTCCTTTTTTATAAAATTTTACCACAACCAAAAAAGGCCAGATATAAAAATATCTAACCTGGTTCCTCCGCATTAAAGGCAGACTCCGATTCTTTCATTAATTACGCCCTCTTGACGATCATAAATAACCTTGCCGCGCAGCATGGTCTTCTTAACCTGAGTGGAAAAAACCCTGCCTTCATATGGTGAAAAGGCATTTCGAAAACCAAACGTCTCTTTCCCGGCAACCGTAGTTTCATCTAAACGAATAAAGACTAAATCCGCATCTAATCCTGGGCTGATTCTTCCTTTTCTGCTCCCTATCCCAAATCGGTCTGCAACATTGGACGTCCCTAACGGGAGAATCTGTTTAAGCGGTATGCCGCGCTTTAAAGCCTCATCCATCATTGCCAGCCATGTAAATTGAACCCCCTGGATACCGCCCCATGCATCCCAAATCGAATCCGTTAATTTCATTGAAAGAAGGCATGGGGAATGATCAGAACCGATCGTGTCAATCAGACCGTTGGCAATACACTCCCATAATCCCTCTACCTCCTCGCGCGGCCTTAACGGCGGGGCACATTTAAGGATCGCTCCCTCACGAAGAAAATCTTCTTCATCAAAAATTAAATAATGCGGACAAGTCTCCACCGTTACGTTTACACCACTTTTTTTCGCTTGTTCAATCAAACCAACCACTTTTGGTGAACTGATATGAACAAAATGAACAGCAGTGCCATATTTTGCAGCTTGCTCTAATGCAAAGCTAACAGCCTTCTCTTCTGCAGAAATGGGCCTGCTTGCCAAAAACGCTCTCCGTTCATTCATTGAAGGATGGTTTTTATTAATATCTGTAAATCTAACGATATCTTTTTCCCATTCAGCGTGCAGGGCAAGTATTTGATCATGCTCCTTGGCTGCCTGCATCGCTTGCTTCACCTCTTGAGGTGATAGATACTTAAAATCATCAATCCCGCTTTCACTCATAAAGGACTTCCAGCCAATGACCTCCTGGCTCATTTGGGCCAATTCCTGTTTATTGTTGAGATTCGTTCCTGTCATCCCGCCCCAGAGAGCATAATCAATATAAGATAAAGAAGTTAAATAATCCCGCTTTTTACGTAAATTTTGTGAATTGATAATCGATGGGGAACAATTCAGCGGCATATCAAAAATAGTGGTCGTCCCTCCCATTGCCGCCGCACGGCTGCCTGTCTCCATTCCTTCCCAATCCGTTCTCCCCGGATCATTAAAATGAACATGAGCATCAATAAAACCTGGAACGACAAGACATCCACTAGCATCAATCATATTTTCTGAGGTTTCCATATTCGGACCGACAACATTAACGTCAATAGAAACAATCTTCTCACCAACAATTTTTATTGTCGCATCTTGAAACCCTTCCTCGGTAAAAACAAGCCCATTCGTCACTAATAACTCTGTTGTCTTTGTCCCTTCCTTCACTCCTTGGGTCAGTACGTCAGCCATTTGGTACGTCACTCCTCGATGTTAGTAAACTCTTTAACTTTTAAACTTGCGATTACACTCTCAACGGCACGAATAATTCCGCCATAGCCGGTACAACGGCATAAATTCCCAGCGAGTGCCTCCTGTATTTGTTGTTTGTCCGGGTCCGGATTAGACTCCATCAGTGATTTAACAGCCATGATCATCCCTGGGGTACAATACCCGCATTGAAACCCTCCCTCTTCCAAGAACGCCCTTTGAATCGGATCGAATTCGGCATTGTTCAATCCTTCTATCGTTTGTACAGAGGTATCAATTGCCTGGTAAGCCATCACCAAACATGAATTAACTAATCTGCCATCCAAATGAACCGCACACGCTCCGCACCGGCCAATCTCACAGGACACTTTTGTCCCCGGTAAACCCAAGTCCTCTCGTAAAATATCTAACAATCTTGCAGATGGTGCCGTACTTAGGTGATGAACAACACCATTTACGGTCAAGGTAAGATCCATTTTAGGAAATTCTACCTGATTATCGCTTTGTGTGGTATGTTTCATATCCATTGTTTCCTCTCCCCTAAATGAATAGAGTTTAATAAAAATTCAGGAGAAACAGGCAATTTATTCACCCAGCAGCCCGTCGCATCATAAATCGCCCGTACAATTGCAGGAGCGACGGCTACCGTTCCAATTTCCCCTACCCCTCTCGGCCCAAATGGGTCATCTTCTACCAGTGTTTCTATTGCCTCAACATTCGTCTTATAGGGAACATCACAAATGGTAGGAATAAAATACGTATCAAAATTGTCAGTCAGATAGATTCCCTTCTCCATGATGGCATCCTCCATCAAGGTAAACCCTAAGGCCATCACGCCCCCGCCTTCAATTTGACCTAGATACCCTAAAGAGCTCACTACAGGGCCGGCTGCTACCGACTGGTCGATGGCATCCACCTTCACCCTGCCCGTTAATAAATCTACTTCCACCTGAGCCATCACAGCTGCAAAGGCATAGAGAAAATGACTTCCTCCTACTGTTGCATCAGGACTCGCCGGAAAGTTAAAGGAGGTATGAACATTAATCGCACGGCCGCTTGGCATTTGGTCTGCCAAATCGGAAAAAGTAATTAAAGGCTCCAAGGAATCCTTGTCTTGCCCCATCCATATTCCGCCAGGTCCCATATGAAGCTGCTCTGCAGAAATCCCTGTAATCAGCTCTGCTAGTTCTAGAATTTGCTTCCGAAATGAATCCTTCATTCGCTGCAAGGCCTGCCATACCATACTCGTTGATCTAGAGGCGGTCGATGAACCGCTGACAGGCACCAAAGCGGTATCTCCGATAACAATGCGGATATCTTCTTCAGTACAATCGAATTCCTCAATTAATAACGTTTCAATTACTGCCAAAAGACCTTGGCCACACTCTTCAAAGCCAAAAGCAGCTTCAATTTTTCCTGCCTTAGTAAAAGACAGCCTGCCTCCCGAAGCATCCATACGGTCGATACCCAGTCCGCCTCCATGCATGGTAAGGGCAATGCCCGTCCCTCTTGCCTTCCATTTATCGGCCTTCTCCTGCTTCCACTCCTTACCTTTTTCGTTATAAGAACGTTCAATTGCTCGAAGTACCTCAAATGCCCCATTTGTCGGTGCTATTTTTTGACCTAATGGACCAGGGTCCTCGGTTTTTCTTAAATTTTTCAAACGGAATTCGACTGGATCCATTTGCAGTTTCTCTGCCAAACGGTCCATCTGCCCTTCTAAGGCAAAGGTAATCTGATTGCCGCCAAAGCCCCGAAATTCACCTGCCACTCCGTTATTAGTAAAAACAGATAATCCCTCTATTTCCAAATGAGGGATGATATAAGGACCTGGTGCATGTTCAACGGCAAAATCCAACACAGCCGGGCCCAATGTGGCATAGGCCCCCGTATCAGCGATAATTCTCACTTGGTGTGCAACAAGGTTCCCCTCCGTATCCACTCCCGTTTTCATTGTAATTTTCATAGGATGGCGTTTGAGACCCGCTCTTACCGACTCCTGTCTGCTGTTATGAATCTTTACTGGGCAGTTCGTGGCTAAAGCAAGCAGCCCCCCGTAAGGCTGGACATTCAATTCATCCTTCCCGCCAAATGACCCGCCCATAGGACTGGAAACCACTCGGATATCTGTCTCTGCCATATCCAGGATTCTTGCTAATTGATAACGGTCTTTAAAACCATGCTGGGTACCTGCATAAATCGTTAATTTCCCATCTGGTTCTGGGACAATCACACCACCCTCGGTTTCCATATAGGCGTGCATTTGTCTTGGAGATTCATAGGTTTCCTCGACAACTGTCGTGCAAAACCGAAAAGCCGTGTCCACATTTCCTCTTTTAAAATGGGGATGATGAAGAATGTTTCCTCCTGGATGCAGGAGCGGGGCATCTGGCTGCAGGGCTTTTTCAGGACTATCCACCACGGGAAGCTTCTTGTATTCCACCTGAATTAATCGTAAAGCCTTTTCGGCGATCTCTTCTGTCTCTGCGGCGACAGCAGCAAGAGCATCCCCTACATACCGGACTCGGTCTTCACAAAGGACTGGCTGGTCGGGAAATATAAGCCCAAAACCGTTCAAACCGGGGACATCCTTGTAAGTCACAACAGCCCTTACACCTGGAAGACTTTTCGCTTCATCAACCGAAATAGAGACAATTTCAGCATGAGGCTCTTTGCTTCTTAACACTTTTCCGTATAGCATGTTAGGAAAAGATAAATCAGTAAGGTATTTCATTCGGCCGGTCACTTTATCGGGACCATCAGGACGCACCCTCCTTTTCATCTCTGAAAGGTTAGTTTTTATTTCCATAAGATCCCCTCCTTTTCTAACCAGCAAGACCGGCAATCTTTGAAACAATCATATTGGCAGCGATCGTTTTTTTATAATCTGCTGATGTAAATGCATCATCCGCGGTTGTAAATTCTTCTCTTATCGCATGAAAAAGATCTTCTAATAATTGATTGGATAAAGTAAAACCTTCTAGTAATTTTTCGCACCCCGACAGTCGTTGGTATGGTGTTGTACTGCCTCCTGCAGCAAGTCGAGTTATTAAAACTTCCTTTTGGGAATTTAGCTGACAACAGCCGGAGATTGTTACAATACTGGGGGTAAATGCCTCTCTGAATCCTAGCTTTTTATAAAAAAAGCTCTTTTGGTCAAGATACTGATTTTCAGGAATAAAAATGGCGGTAAGAATAGATCGGTTTATTTCGCCTGACCAAGCTAATAATCTTTTAAGTTTTAGATGGTCCCCATCATAAAATGAAAGATACGCATCCAGCGCCATAAGGGCAGGAATTAAATCACCAAATTTGCCCATCAGATTGCCGCCTACCGTTGCCCGATTGCGAACAGCCGGTGCCGCGACTTGTTTCACTGCCTCTTGCAAAAGGGGAATATTACTAAAAAGTGAAGGTTCCTCCTTGCATGCAGCCAGGGTGGTTAAAGCACCAATACGGATGCCAGCTTCTCCGTTAACATTAGTCTTCTCATAGCCTGTCATTTCTTTAATCTTTTCCAAGCTGATTAAATGGCGTGGACACTCCACACTTTTTTGCCACTGTGTCTGAAGGAGAGTACCTCCTGCGATATAACAAGACTCAGAACCCAGCTGTTGTTTTAATTCCCAAGCTGCATCAAGCTTATCTGGAAGCCACACCGTTGGTGAGTTCAACCGTTCTGTTCCCTGCTTAATCATCACTCGGGTCAGCTCCCTTCCATTACAAATACTTTTTCAGGCTTCTTTTGACGCTGCAGCTGGATTAATTCCGCTGCAATACTAACAGCAATCTCCATCGGACCTTCCGCCCCGATTGGCAATCCAACTGGGCTCGAGATCTCTGGTGGAACTTCTCTGCCATCAAGCAGCCGCTGTGTCCTTGCTCTTGATCCAAGCACACCTAGATACCTTAACGTTTTTCCTTTTAAAAGCTGTAACCATTCCCGATCCCTTTGAAAATGATGGGTAAGAATGATCACAGAGTCTAAGCTGGTAAGATTCAGCAGAGGCATCACCTCATTTGGAAAGCCCACGATAAACTGGTCAGCATTCGGGAAAAATTCCTCCCTGCATAATGCCGGCCGCCAATCAGATACAAGAACAAAAAAGCCTGCTTTAGAGGCGATTTTAACCAATGGAACGGCATCGCTGCCAGCTCCAAGCACTAATAAACGCGGCTTTGGCTCAAAACAATGAATATATAAATCAGCCGATAATTCTAAGGAATTAGTAATCCCGCTTTTTGGAGAGATTTGCTGCAGATTCATTAAATATCTTTTTAATTGCGAGGGTACTTTACCGTGCCATTTCCCAAACAGCTGTTGATCATCAGATAAAAATAAATACTCAGAAACCGAGTAATCCTTTGGTAATTTCTTGATCATCAATACTCGGCTCCCGCTATCAAGAAGAAACTTTAATTTACAGAGATGCTCTCGAAGGCAAGCATCAATCGGTTCTAAAAGCACAGTGATTACACCATTGCAGCCTGCCCCTTGCCCCCATGAACTATCATCTTCGTCCCTTAAATCATAAATGACGGTTTTTGCTCTTCTTTGGTTGATCACTTCTTGTGCTTGGCAGGACAAATCTGTCTCAAGGCACCCGGCACTTAATAGACCAATCTGGGTTCCATCTCCTCGAAACAGCATCGAAGTTCCCTCTTTTCGATAAGCTGACCCTCTCACACGAATGATGGTGGCAAGAACATCATCCTTAACAGACCCATCAATAGCATTCAAAATCTCATGTATCCCGTCCATGCAGCGCCCCCCTTTATGTTTTACCTGTATTTATTGATAGACCTCCCTAAAAAAACATCCATATACTCTCTCTCTACATTTGGGCCCTGCTGGCTCGGTCGAGAATATGCACGAAGGATCATGTTAAAGTTTCTATCATCAGCTTTTCACTAATAATATCCAAAAGGAGAAATAGGTTCTACATTGGTGTCATAAAATCTAACAAAGAAATTTATCCTTACTTATCAAAGGGAAGAACCTCTTTAGATGGCTGGGATATAACAAAGAACCCATATAAAAAAGTTTGTTAGAAATACTCACAATAAAGGAGAAATTAAAAGTGAGTTATAGAATAATTAACTTCAAGTTCATGAGGTAAGATTGTTACAAAAATTCACACCCAGCCATAAAAACAAACATTTAATATAGAACAGATTGGAGAGAATAAGATGTCAACAGAGAAATTCATGAAAGAAGCGATTGAGGAAGCACTAACAAATGTAATGACCAGTCATGGAGGTCCATTCGGGGCCATTGTGGTAAAAAATGGCCAGATTATCGGCAGAGGACGGAATGAAGTCACTGCCTCAAATGACCCCACCGCCCATGCCGAAGTACAGGCCATCCGGGAAGCCTGCCAAACCCTAAAAAGCTTTCAGCTGGAGGACTGTGACATCTATACAAGCTGCGAGCCTTGCCCCATGTGTATTGGTGCCATCTATTGGGCTCGCCCAAAAGCTGTTTATTATGCCTGTACCAAAAAAGATGCTGCAAAAATTGGTTTTGATGATCAATTTATCTATGATCAACTCGAGCTGCCAATGGAATATCGTAAAATCCCCATGAAGCAAATATTTCCTGAACATGCCGATCTTCCGTTTAGAACTTGGGAGAAATCCAATAATAAAGTTGAATATTAATCTGATTAAAGAGGATGTTGAAGATGGAGAGAAATCAATTAGAAAGAAGAATCTCTGTTGCATCTAAAAAAGAACCAGCAGATACGGTCATTAAAAATGGCAAAATTATCGATGTCTTTAACGGCGAAATAATGCAAGGTGACATCGCCATTGTAGATGGATATTTTGCCGGAATAGGAGAATATGAAGGAAAAAACAATATTGATGTAAACGGCCAATATGTATGCCCTGCTTTTATTGATGGCCATGTTCATATTGAATCATCTACAGTAACAGCGAAGGAATTCGCCAAGGTCAGTCTTTTGCATGGGGTCACGTCGGTGATTGCGGATCCCCACGAAATTGCCAATGTATCAGGGGCGGCCGGCATACAATATATGCTCGATTCCACAGAAAACCTCCCCTTTGACTTTTACTTTATGCTCCCCTCGTGCGTGCCGGCAACAGCATTTGAACATGCGGGTGCCATTCTTTTAGCTGAAGATTTAAAGCCCTTTTATCAACATCCAAGAGTGCTGGGATTAGCTGAGGTCATGAATTTCCCTGCCGTTTTAAATGCTGAAAAAGACATGCTGAATAAATTAATCGATAGCAAATCTGCAGGTAAAAGAATTGATGGACATGCGGCAGGTCTCAAAGCTGACGATTTAAACGTGTATATGAGTGCCGGCATCCGAACAGACCATGAGAGTACAACGGCGGCAGAAGCAAAAGAGCGGCTTCGTAAAGGGATGTACTTGATGATTCGGCAAGGAACGGTTGCTAAAGATTTACACCAGCTGCTTCCTGTCGTTAACGACCGCAACTCACGCCGCTGCCTATTTGTTACCGATGATAAGCATTTGGATGACCTAGTGCATGAAGGAAGCATTGATCATAATGTTCGTCTGGCGATCGCCGCTGGGCTTTCCCCTTTTACAGCCATTCAAATGGCATCGATAAACACTGCGGAATGCTTTGGTTTAGAAACTAAAGGGGCCATTGCCCCAGGCTACAAGGCAGATTTTATTCTCTTTGATAACATGGAAACCATTCAGGTCACAGATGTTTTTAAAGATGGGCTGGCTGTTGTCAAGAAGGGGGAGCTTTTGAAGGATGAACAATGGAACCAGGAACCCAGTATCTTAGAATCCATTAAAGACTCTGTCCGCTTTCATGAGCTTGAAGAAGATAGTTTTCAGATCCTTTTAGAGGAAACAAAAGCAAATATTATTGAAATTATCCCCAACAGTCTTGTAACCATCCATCAAATGGAACAGGTGGATACATGTGAATTAGGATTATTCCGACCATCTATTGCAGCTGATCAGCTAATCTTATCAGTGATTGAACGTCATCATATGACAGGTTCGATCGGCTTAGGGATTGTGAAAGGCTTAGGTCTAAAATCCGGGGCGATTGCGACCACCATTGCCCATGATTCTCACAACTTAATTATTGCAGGCACTAATAATCATGATATGGTGGCTGCGGCAAATGCGATAAAAGAGATAAAGGGTGGTATGGTTGTCGTTAATCAAGGGGAAGTAATTGCCTCCTTGGAGCTTTCCATAGGAGGTTTAATGTCTGATCGTCCTTATCTGGAGGTATATAACAAGCTAAATGAGATAAATCTCGCTCTTAAAATTCTTGGAGCAAATGACCACTTTAATCCATTTTTAACCTTATCATTTTTATCCCTGCCGGTCATTCCGGAATTGAAACTGACGGACCAAGGCTTATTTCAGGTTTCCACGTTTAAACATATCAAGATTGATGCATAGGGAAAATAGAAAAAACCAGTTTGTTATTTCAAACTGGCTTTTTTCTCTATAAGGCAATTGATTTCTGATGATCGACTTCATTTTTACTGTAATAGCGCTCAACAAAATGTCCATTTAACGAAGCAAGTACCTGCTGGAATAACATGGCAACGACAACAGGGACAGCCACTGCTGCTGGAAAAAAGGAAACGGCTAAAACAGCACCGGCACTGATATTTCTCATCCCGCCTGTAAATGTCAGCGTGATGACGGTGCCTTGCTCCCGTTTCATCAATCGGCCAATGAAGAAGGAAAACAAATAACCGGTTAACGAAATAAAAAAGACAATGAGGATAATACTAACAAGTTTAAGGTTAAAATTCTTCAAATACGGCGCGACAACCGCCCCATTCAACATCACAACAATCCCTAAACAAATTTTTGAAAAAGGAGCAAGGTTTGGCCCCCATTGCTGTTTCACTTTCCCCTTTGTGAGCTGGTTTAAGGTCATTCCAATCAATGAAGGGATAACAACCATCCCTAACAGACCATGCATGATCCCCCATATATCCATCTGGACTTTTTGACCAATAAACAATGAAAGTGTCAAGGGAACAATGAACGGGGACAAAAGAGTGTCTATTAATATAATCGATAATACTAATGGGATATTCCCTTTATAAATTGATACCCAAATGAAGCTCGTCACACCGGTAGGAATGAGCATACCCAACACAAGTCCAGTGATGGTGAAGGGATCATTCGAAAAAGCAGCATGTCCAATCCCCCAAGCCCACAGCGGCATAAGAACGTGTAAAATCAGCATCGCCAGGAATATAGGAAACGGATGTGTGATGACATCCTTTAATGAACGGAAATTTGAACTTAAACTGCCTTCAAATGTCATAAAGGCAAAGAACCATGGAATTAAATAAGAAAAATCCTTTACATAAGTGCTTAACAAAACGCCTAATATGACACTAACTGGAGTGATAAGCGGCATAATCTTAACAAGTCGTTTATTTAAACTTTGCAGCATGTAAAACTCTCCTTCCTTAAAAAGCATACCACAATTTCTTTGCAGGGAATAAGAAAACTTCGTTAATCGAAAAAATAGTGAAGTCCTAGATAAATCACCAAAGCCCTTCTTTATTCATACCGTATAATGCCTTGTGTTTTTTGATTATGGAAGGAGAGAAAGTATGTACTACAACCCTTTTCAACAACCATTTATTCCTCCCTATCCGTATTATCTAACCCATACGATCACCACCCCAGCTATCCGCGCCTATCCGCCTGTCGATATAAATATTTTTGAAAAGTCCGTTAAGACCTTTCGGCAATTAATGAGTCAAGGGAGCAGATTATTAGATCGCCTCGGGGATGCCCAATTTGCCCGCAGAGTGATGAGTGCTGCGCAGCAAGGAAAGCAGACAGAAGTAAACCAATTAATTCATTCGATTGGCTTAAGTGTCCCGGTTGTCACCAAGTTTACCCCCAGCGGTGTCATCTTCACCCTTGCCACCCATCCTCCCCAGTTACAAGCCATAGACTGCTGCACATTAACCATTGCAATGAAGTGGGGTCATTAACCATCACTCTCCAATAAGATTTTCAAAACCAGCTGACACATTAGTAGAGTCAGCTATTTTTTCTCAGCGACTTAGACAAGCCTAAGCTGAATATCCTAAAGATACGCCTATAGTTTCCTACTATTTTTTTCTTACCTTCAGGTGTACAATGAAAGTTATGTTTTAATAAGTATGAAAAAAGGAGTTTAAAAGTTTGGAAGAAAAATCTTATCAATATCAAGAACAATCACTGTTCAGTATCTCATGGCCGCTTTTTATTGAGCTCTTGCTTCATATGGGAATCGGGATCATTGCCACTTTCATGTTGGGGCATTACTCAGATTCAGCGGCTGCCGGTGTAGGAGTTGCTAATCAGTTACTGAATATATTTATTTTGGTGTTTAACGTGACTGCAATTGGAGGAACCGTTTTAATCAGTCAAAATCTCGGTGCCGGCCGTTTGAAACAAGCTAGACAGTTATCGCGGACAGTCTTTGGGTTAAATGTGTGGTGCGGCATATTCGTGTCAGCCATTGTCTTCTTCTTCGGCGGACAGCTTCTGCAACTATTTGATATTTATGGAAAGGTCTTTGAATACGGATTAACCTTTCTCCGGATTTGCGGAATTTCCCTCTTCTTTGAATCCATCTCCCTTGCGCTGAGCGCTGTTTTGCGGAGCCATGGGTATACAAAGGAATCCATGCTTGTTACAATGATGACCGACTTTATCAGTATTTTTGGAAATATTATTGCGATCATGGGGATATTTGGTTTACCGATTACAGGTGTTACAGGGGTAGCTTGGGCAATTGTCATTGCACGGGCCTTTGCAGTTATCGCCTTAATTTACCTGGTCTATAACCGTTTGGCTTTAAATCTATCAATAAAGGATATTATTAGTGCTAAAAAAGAGGATATTAAGGGACTGATGGGAATTGGGATTCCTTCTGCAGGTGAAAATCTGTCCTATCAATTCTCCCAGTTGATCATTACCAGCTTTGTTGTCTCGATGGGTACAGAATCCCTTGCAGCACGTGTGTATGTTTTAAATATAAACTATATCTGTTTTCTATTTACGGTTGCAATTGCCCAAGGAACACAGTTGCTAGTCGCCCGCTATATCGGCGGCAGGCAGTATGACAGAGCGTTAAAGCGCGGGATCCAAACGTTAAAAATAGCCATGGCTGCTTCTGCCTTAACATCCCTTGTGATTGCATTGATTGGATCACCAATTCTAGAAGCCTTTACAAAAAATCCGGAAATTATTGCAGTGGGGCTGCCTGTCTTATGGGCCATTGTCTTTGTGGAGCCAGGCAGGGCCATGAATATCGTATTAATGGGTTCTCTTAAATCGGCTGGAGATGTTCGTTTTCCAGTGATCATTGGTATCCTGTCGATGTGGGGCATTGCCGTTTCACTAAGCTACCTTCTTGGAGTCCATTATGGCTTAGGACTATTAGGAGTTTGGCTTGCCCAAGGTGCAGACGAATGGCTGCGCGGCTGTTTTGCTTTAAAGCGCTGGCTGATTAAACCATGGGAGCGCCGGCAATCAGCAAAGGCAGAGATATCTATATAAAAAGTGGCAGTCAGTTAAACTGGCTGTCACTTTTTTTATTACCTGCCAGAATGGGCTCGGATCCGTAACATAAACATTCATTATCTCTAAAGGTTTGAGTTGTTCAAATTTCTGTAAAAACATTTCGAACAAAATTTGAACTTATCCCTATTGCCATGTTTTTTAAGTAGAAAAGGAATATAGTAGAACCATAAAGAGAAAACAAAATTTGAAAGGCGGAGTCAATTATGTTTAACAATTTTTTAAGAGAAAATAAAATCGCTTCTTATATTCTAACGGTCTTACGTTTATATCTTGGTTACTCTTGGTTTACTGCAGGTTTAGGGAAATTAACCAGCGGAGGATTTGATGCTTCTGGATTTTTAAATGGAGCAATCGCTAATCCTGTAAAAGGGCCAGACGGGGCAGTCGTATTTGGCTGGTACGTTGATTTCTTAAAGCACATTGCCTTACCAAACGTTGATGTATTCAATACAATTGTTCCTTGGGGTGAAACATTAATCGGTTTAGGTTTACTCCTTGGCTGCTTAACAACTACTGCGATGTTCTTTGGTCTAGTAATGAACTTCTCTTTCTTCCTAGCTGGGACAGTATCTCACAACCCTAGAGACATTTTCTTAGGTTTTATCATCTTAACTGCCGGCTATAACGCTGGTAGAATTGGTTTAGACCATTGGGTGGTTCCTTTCTTCAGAAAACTAGGAAACAAAAATACTGAAGTGGAAAAAGCAAAAGCACGGGCCTAATAATAGACAGCAAAAAGACGATTCGATTAGGAATCGTCTTTTTTTCTTCATTATTTTAAGAAATATACCCTTGTTTCATAAGGCTTTAGGGTAAATTCTCTTCTTAATTTCTTATCTGCTTGATCATAGTTATTTAAAACAAGTTCAGAAGCAGTATATGTGACATTTGTTGGAACTTTGAATCGAGTCGATTTCTCACTGAAATTATTAATCACAATAACTCTGCGGCCGGCAAGGCGGCGCGTATAAACGAATAAACGCTTATGATTCGGTAATAGTAAGTCATACGTTCCGTATACAAACAACGGATTATCCTTCCTTAACCGAATCAACTTTTTATAAAAAGATAGGATTGAGTCGGGATCATTGATTTGTGACTCGACATTAATTTCTTTGAAATTTGGATTTACCCCTAACCATGTTCGATTAGCTGCGGTGAATCCGCCCTTATTTGAGGCATCCCACTGCATTGGAGTCCGAGCATTGTCCCGGCACTGTTTCCAAATAATCTCCATAATCTCATCATGGGAACGTCCTTTTTCCGTTTCGACTCTGTAATAGTTAACCATTCCAACATCATCGTAATCATCAATAGAATGGAACTTGACATTTGTCATCCCAATTTCCTGGCCTTGGTAAATAAATGGTGTTCCCTGCATGAGGAAATAGAGCGCGCCCAGCATTTTGGCACTTTCTTTCCATAATTCACGGTCATTTCCCCAGCTGGAAACCCGGCGGGGCTGGTCATGGTTTTCAATAAATAAAGCGTTCCAGCCCCTGCCTTCTAATCCTTTTTGCCATTTTGTCAGATTCTTCTTTAATGCACGTACATCCACACGATCATCTGCATCCTTATCCCAGAGACCTAAAAATTCAAATTGGAAGATCATATTAAAATAGCCGTTATCTTCACCGACCCATTTATCGGCATCATCCAGCCCGACACCATTTGCTTCTCCGACGGTCATAATGTCGTAGTTTTTAATTGTTTTTTGCGAGAAATCAGTTAGGAATTCATCAATTCCGTCCACGTTCATCATTTTTGGAAAGCAAGGCACATAATCCAGATTCTCAGGGTTTGGCATGTCAGGGAATCCTGGTTCTTTTTTGATATGCGAAATTGCATCAACACGGAATCCATCGATTCCCTTATCAAGCCACCAATTCACCATATCGTAAAGGGCATCCCTCACCTCTGGGTTTTCCCAGTTTAAATCAGGCTGGCGGGTTGAGAATATATGCATGAAATATTGGTCTGTCGACTCGTCATATTTCCAAGCAGGGCCGCTGAAAATGGACTCCCAGTTATTTGGTTCTTTTCCATCCTTTCCGTCGCTCCAAATGTACCAATCCCGTTTCGGGTTATCTTTTGAGGAGCGCGATTCGATGAACCAAGGATGAGCGTCACTTGTGTGGTTAATAACCAAATCCAATATCAATTTCATTCCGCGTTGATGAACGCCCTCAAGAAGCTCATCAAAATCAGCCATTGTGCCAAACTCGGTCATAATATCCTGATAATCGGAAATATCATAGCCATTATCATCGTTGGGAGATTTAAACATGGGTGATAACCAAATAACGTCAATTCCGAGGTCTTTTAAGTAATCCAATTTGGAAGTAACACCTTTTAGATCCCCTATTCCGTCGCCATTGCTATCCATAAAGCTTCTTGGATACACCTGATAGGCAATACTTTCTTTCCACCACTTTTTATTCATATGGCACCTCTGATTCTTAGATGTTGTTCTTAGTTGTTATACCCACCACATTTGAGAGACAGGCTGCTGAATTAAGACAGATTTTAAATTGGCCACCGCTCTTGAGAAACCTTCATCAATCGACATGATTGGATCTTCATGCTCAATGCTTACCACATAATCATATCCATATGTGCGAAGGGCGCTCATCATGTCAGACCATTCTTTTAACCCATGTCCACATCCAACTGAACGGAAGGTCCATGCCCGTGTCTGTACTTCTCCGTATGGCTGCATGTCTGTTAATCCATACATATTCACATTTTCTTGATCAATGTATGTGTCTTTTGCATGGAAATGGTGGATCGCATTTTCTTTTGCTAGGATTTTTATCGCAGCGACCGGATCAATCCCCTGCCACCATAAGTGACTTGGATCTAGATTGGCTCCAATTGCATCACAGGTTTCTTCACGTAATTTCAACAAGGTATATGGGGTATGAACTAAAAAGCCGCCATGAAGTTCCAGACCGATTTTTACATTATTGTCTTTTGCAAATTGGCCGACTTCCTTCCAATAAGGAATCAGCTTTTCTTCCCATTGCCACTTTAATACATCGCCATATTCATTTGGCCAAGGGGTAACAGGCCAGTTAGGATACTTTGCCTCTTCATGGTCGCCAGCTGTACCTGAAAAGCAGTTAACAACTGGTACATTCAGTAACGATGCCAATTTAATCGTTTTAATAAGAGTTTCATGTGAGTTTTGGGCAAATTCTTTTTCGGGAGAAATCGGATTTCCATGACAGCTGAATGCACTGATCGTTAATCCGCGTTCTTCCACTTTTTGTGCATATTCTCTTCTTGCAGCTTCATCTTCCAACAATAAATCTAAATCGCAGTGACTGTTTCCAGGGTAGCAGCCGGTTCCGATTTCAACTGCATTTAATCCCGCCTTTTGAACAGTATCTAACATTTCCTCGAATGTTTTTTCAGCAAATAATACAGTAAAGACTCCTAGTTTCATATCATAATCTCCTCACTTTTATAAACTGCTAAACAGCACAGAGTTGACCGCTAATATGCTGCCAACTCTATTATTTAAAAATTAATTATCTTACTTTAACAATTTGTTTCGTTTCGTTTGATTTAAGGGCAGCAAGAATGACATCTAGTGATTTCATTCCTTCTTCACCAGGTACGACAGGCTCTTGATCTAGAATGATGGCATTAACGAAATGCTCGATCACGTGGGTGTTGTTTTGCCCTCCGGACTCATTCGATTGAATTTTTCCTAATTCATACTTAACCACTTCACCATTGCTGTATTGAACAACCAGTGAATTAACTGGATCATCTTCTAAACGAAGGATGGCCTTCTCTCCGTAAATAATGGTAGAGTTATCTTCCTTACTGGTATAAGCCCAGCTGGCAGCCAGTGTACCAATGATGCCGCTTTCTGTTTTTAATACACAAACGGCATTGTCATCCACATCAGCAAAGTCTTTTGCATTCGTTTCAACAAAAGCCCCCACTTCAACAATTTCTTCGCCTAATACATATCGCATTAAATCTGTCTTATGGACACCTAAGTCACCCATCGCACCGACAAACGCTTTTTCCTTTTCGAAAAACCAGCTTTCTTTTCCGTCTGCGCTCCAGCCTTCTGGACCGCCATGGCCAAACGCTGTCCGGAAGCTGTAAATCTTGCCAACTTCTCCGTTTGCAATTAACTGGCGGGCCTTTTGGTGAGAAGGAACGAAGCGCTGATTATGGCCAATCATTAATTTCTTTCCGTTTTTCTCGGCTGCTGCAATCATTGCTTCGGCTTCTTCTTTAGAGGTTGCCATTGGTTTCTCGCAAAGGACATGCAGACCTGCCTCTAAGGCATCAATAGTGATCGGGGCATGGAGATAGTTTGGTGTACAAACACTTACTGCATCCACCTTCCCACTTTTCAGCAGCTCTTTATAATCTGTATAGAAAAGAACTCCATATTTTTCAGCTGTTTCGATTGCCCGCTCTTGATTGATATCGCAAACGGCTGTAAGTTCTACATTTGGATTTACTTGATATTCAGGTAAATGACGATATTTGGCGATACTTCCGCAGCCGATAACGCCTACTCTGATTTTTGTCATATTAGTTTCCTCCCTTAAGTACTTCAAGTGGTTTAGAATTCCCGTAAACCGGGCGCTCTCGTTTAACAGGCTCGGCCCATTTCACTGCGTTCGTAATGACACGCTGAATCTGCTTGTTATGATAAGTTGGATAGGTTTCATGGCCAGGTCTGAAATAAAATACTTTTCCGTTTCCGCGCTTGTATGTACAGCCGCTGCGGAAAACTTCGCCGCCCTCAAACCAGCTGGTGAATATCAGTTCATCTGGCTGCGGGATATCAAAATGTTCCCCATACATTTCCTCATGTTCTAATTCGATATATTCAGGGAGCCCTTCTGTAATTGGATGGCTTGGGCTTACGACCCAAAGCCGTTCCTTTTCACCGGCTTCGCGCCATTTTAAATCACAGCTTGTTCCCATTAAGGTCTTAAAGATTTTTGAAAAATGACCGGAGTGAAGAACAATTAGCCCCATTCCTTGAAGAACTCGGTCTCTAACCTTTAGCACAATTTCATCATTTACTTCATGATGAGCAACGTGCCCCCACCAAATTAAGACATCGGTGCTGCTTAGAACTTCATCTGTCAGACCATGCTCTGGTTCTTCAAGAGTAGCCGTTCTTGTATCAAATCCTTCCGATTGAAGGAATTCTGAAATGGCACCATGGATTCCATTAGGATAGATATCCCTTACGACTGGATCTGTCTGCTCATGACGATTTTCATTCCATACCGTTACCTTTACCATATTGGGTCACTCCTTTTCGTTGTCACCTATTATTTTAAAGAATACTAGAATAATTGAAACTGCTTACATTGACAAATAGGGTGAAAAATATTGAACTATTTTATTTATCTATTAGATGCGGGAGCTTTGTTTTTAAATAATTGATACTCATTTCAATACTTTCAAGAGGTGTACGCCTGCTTGCATCCTGCTCTACGACCCACCACTGAATATTGGCTTGATCCCCCATCTCAAGTACAGCTTCAAGGTCAACACCGCCAGTGCCAAGTTCTGCAAAGAATTTTTCCTCATCTGTTGTCATGTCTTTCAAATGAACGAGCGGTGTCCGATTTTGATATCGTTCAATCCACTCTGCCGGTTTCTGACCTGCTTTAGTCAGCCAGTAAATATCAAGCTCTGCCTTGACCACGTCTGGGCTTGTTCCATCAAAGATCGCTTCAAGTGCCATCTTGCCGTCAGATAAGCGTTCAAGTTCAAAATCGTGATTATGGTAGCAAAGAGAAATTCCTTCCTGACGGCAGCTTTCTCCAATTTGTTCTAATAACGATATTATTGCTATGTAATCACTTTCACTGCGTCGGTCTGGCATTAAGTAGGGACAGACAAGATATTTACTTCCTAATATTTTCTGATCCTCTATTACTTGAGCCAGATTCGTTTCCAACTGTTCAAGCGGCACATGACAGGCGGCTGTTTTTAGACCATATTCGTCCAATAATGCTTTTACCTCTATAGCCGATAATCCATGAAATCCAGCAAGCTCAACACCATCAAAGCCAAGCTCTGCTACCCTTTTTAGGGTACCTGCAAAGTCTTGTGCACTCTCTTCTCGTAAGGTAAACATTTGTACTGCAACAGGAATGTTTCTCATCTTAACCCCTCCACTTAGACAAAAGCTTATTTGGTAATATCTTATATTTTATTTCTGATAATAAACATAGATGATATAATTAAAACATCTACTATTCTGCTACTTTTTTATAACGAGGAAAAATTATGAACACCAACATACTTTTTTGCGGCTATTCCTATCATACAAAAGGATATCACTCCCAGCATAAAGCCGGTTATCCCTCCTATCTTTTCCGTCTGCAAACAGAAGGGAGTTGCGAGGTAGTCGTTAAAGGAACAAAACTAGAACAAGAGAAAGGTGATCTCCTTCTTATTAAACCTGGCGATCATTATGAAATACTAGTCAAAGAAGGACAAATCAGCGGCGACTATCACATCGGCTGTGAGGGAGCCTGGCTCGACGAATGGTGGAATCGTTCCACTAAACCTCCCATTTCTCGGATTGACATGGATGAAAAACTGCTTCTCTTATGGCGTCAGATTATTATTGAAAAAAGGCGTCCTGATTCAAGCCAAAATGAGGAACTTGCCGACTATTTAGTCCGAGCCCTTTGTTTAACGCTCGAACGTGCTGTCAGTGAAACGGTCCCCTCATACCATTATCCGTATCCAGTAACACGGATGATGCGGTACATTGAAGAACATGCAACAATAGTATTTAAAGTGGAGGATGTGGCTCGTCATGCCGGGCTTAGTGTCTCGAGGTCTGTTCATCTTTTTAAAAGCAGTGTAGGGAAAACCATCATGGAATACACGCAGGAGATCCGCTTATCCGCTGCCCTTGAACGGATGAAGTACACTACGCATACACTTGAGCAGATCGCTGAAGACTGCGGGTTTGGCACCTATCCTTATTTCCATAGAGTGTTCAAAAAGAAGTATGGTGTGGCCCCGGGTATGTACCGCCGGCTTGAATGATGAACCTCTAATAGATAGAGCTAGAAAAGCATTGACGACCGGCTTCCATGAATATCAACCATCTGGGTCGTCAATGGAGCTTATTGGCGACCCGCTTCCATTATAATAATCCATCTCGGTCGTCTATAGAGCTTATTGGCGACCCGCTTCCATTAAAATAATCCACCTCGGTCTTCAATAGACCTTATTGTCGACCCACTTCCATCAAAATAATCCATCTCGGTCGGCAATAGACCTTATTGTCGATCCACATCCATTAAAATAATCCATCTCGGTCGGCAATAGACCTTATTGTCGACCCGCTTACATCAAAATAATCCATCTCGGTCGGCAATAGAGCTTGATATGCAGTAAAAATGACTATCAAGCTATATTAATAGTCATTTTTTTGTTTGTGATATTTAACCGACCCTGCTCTTCTAGCTTTTTCTTAATTTACGTTGGATGGAACCAAATCAAAGTCCTTAATAACCTCATTGATTTCAGCTGACTTAAAAATCGTTTCCATTAAGCGCAGAACTCGCAACACTTCCCCATTCTTAACAATTGGTTCTGCCTTGCCCTCCACTACCGAAATGACATTTTCATAAAAGCTTTCCTCTAATTTTACTGCTGCAGGCAAACTTGAAGTGCTAATGGCTTTTTCAGATGGTGGAGCCATCGTTTTCGTTAATCCCTGACCTGCTTTAATTGGCTTAGGTGCTTCTACTTCGCCAAAATTCTGTGTTACGATTTTACCGTTTAGTTCCCAATCATGAACAACGGCAGTGCCTTTTGTCCCTTTTACATACCAGCGCGGTAATTGAACAAAGTTTGTGGTTCCAACTTCGATTAACGAGGTAATCCCGTTTTCAAAGGTGATAAATACCTGAAATCCATCGTCAACATCGTCTCCTAAAATATAGCTTAGGTTAGCATAGACACTCGTAATCTTGCTATCAACCATAAATAATAACTGATCTAATAAATGAACGCCCCAGTCAAGCAGCATTCCCCCGCCATACTCTTTCAGGTGGCGCCAATCCCCAGGGATTCCATTTGCTCCTTGAACTCTTGATTCGATATGAAAGACTTCTCCGATAATCTGGTCATCGTAAACCTTTTTCATCGTTAGGAAGTCTTCATCCCACCTGCGGTTTTGATGCACAATAAAGGCACGGTCATTGATTTTCGCTGCTTCCATAATCTCAAGCAGCTCTTGACTATAAATGGTCACTGGCTTTTCGCAAATCACATGCTTTTTTGCATTTAAGGCAGCAATTGCTAATTCTTTATGAACATCATTCGGAGTAGCAATCAGAACAATATCAACCGCTTCATCTAATAAGACAGCTTCTAAGCTTTCATACACTGCGTATCCATCAGCAAGGGATGCTGTTTTTCTTTCTTCTAAAAGATCATAGGTTCCTGCTACATCTATGTTTTTGCTGTCTTTTATTAGCTTGGCATGGTAACTTCCCATTCCTCCATAACCAACAATCACTAATTGATAGTTTCGGCTTGCCATAATTATTCTCTCCTTTATTACTTATTAAAATAAATCGCTTCACCTGTTTGCGCTGATTTATAAATGGCCTCCAGAATTTCTGTAACCACTAAGGCTTCCTCTGGTTTCACGACCGGCTCTGTATCATTTAAGATGCTTTCAATCCACAATCTTGCCTCTAATTCGGCTGCATCTTCCGTTTCTCCGTCATAAAAATCAACACCTTTGGCATCCAAATTGATGTGATTTGTGTATAACTTACTGAAATCTTCACCATTGATGCGAAGACCATCCCACATATCCGCTCCGCCTTCTGTCCCGCACAGCGTACATTTGGCTTCTCCTGTCTGCAGCATATTAATCGCCCAGCTGGATTCAAGCATAATGGTTGCACCATTTTCCATCGTGATATAACCGAAAGCTGAATCTTCGACCTTAAATTTGTCTGGATCCCATGATCCCCAAGCATTGGCCGCATTCTTCTTTTGCCCCAGCTTATGGAATGTACTTCCTAACACCGCTTTTGGCTTGTAATTGTTCATCATCCAAAGGGTTAAATCCAGCGCATGTGTTCCAATATCAATTAACGGACCTCCGCCTTGCTTCTCTTCATCTAGGAATACACCCCAAGTTGGAACCGCTCGGCGGCGAATCGCATGAGCTTTCGCATAATAGATCTCTCCTAGATCTCCTCGTTCGCATACCTTTTGCAGATACTGACTGTCCGTCCGGAAGCGATTTTGGTAACCAATCGTTAATTTCTTCCCAGTCCGCTTGGCTACCTCAACCATTCTTCTGGCATCTGCTGCTGTTTTGGCCATCGGCTTTTCACACATGACATGTTTTTCCGCTTCCAATGCCGCAACAGTGATATCGGCATGAGAATCATTAGGCGTACATACATGGACGACATCGATGGTCTTGTCCTTTAATAGTTCTTGATAATCCACATAAATTGCGGCATCTTCTGTGCCATATTTTGAAGCAGCTTCCACAGCACGCTCTTCTTCAATATCACAAAAAGCCACCATTTCGATTTGTGAAAGTTTTGAAAGACTTGGCATGTGCTTTCCCTTCGCAATTCCACCGCATCCGATGATGGCTACACGTAATTTTGTCATAATCTATTCCTCCCAACCTCATACATATCCCTATTTAGTAAGCGCTTAAAATTATAAATTTATCTTATATTGAATAAAGAAAATAAAACATAGACCATCTAATGAAAACATATACTATTTTGCTATTTTTCCATTATGCATGAAGAAAATATAATATATAAAAACACAGTCAGCTTACATACTATGTAAGCCAACTGTCACTTCAATCAAGATTTTAAAAGGATATTTGAGATTTATTTAGCATTTTTGAGATTTTTTTGGTATCTATCAAAAGCTTTTTTCTGGATTTTCAAATAATCATCCAAACCCATTTGTTTTAATTGAGAAATATAGGAATCCCATTCTTTTGTAGCTCCACCCTCAACAACCCATTTGGATTGCATAGAGTTTACATAAGAAGTAAGGTCTGTATTTAATGCACTTAAACGGTTCATCTCTTCTTCTGTATAAGAAACATTTGGGAATTGTTCCCTGACATACTGATTAATTTGTTTATCCAATTGAAGCTTCAACCCATCGCCGCCATTAGATGGAAGGCTAACCTTTTCATTAAATCCTTCACCGATAAATTTAGGACCAAAATCACGGAATGAGTTTGTCCATGCAAATATATCCGCTGATTGACCTTCAGGAGCATCTAACACTTTGTATGTTCCGTCATTTTTCTTTTCAACCCCAATGCCGAAAGAACCGTAGAAAGTTTGAATACTTGCATCTTCAGTGTAGAATTGATCTGCCCATTTCAATAATTTAGCAGGGTCCTTTGCTTTTGTAGTGATCATGAACTCATCTCTTGAATAAATTGGTGCATCTGTCATAACATATCTTTCTCCATCTGGACCTTTAAGTGCAGGTAATTGCACATAATCACTTGCATTTGGTCCAAAAGTGGCGTCCGGAGTCCAGCCAGAAGATACTCCTACCAAGGAGCCTTTTTCATCTTTTCGTTTTGCTTCAGCCATTGATGTATCCTGTGTAAATAACTCTTTATCAATTAGCCCGTCCTTATACGCTTTATGCATCCATTCAATTCCTTCTTTATATGCGTCTTCAGTTGGCATGAAGATTGGCTCTCCATCTTTCACTGTCATGGATGTTGAATAACTTCCTTTAGGCAATCCAAATGGTAAAATAAAACCTAAAACATCACCCTGATATCCGATTTCATCATTAGGATCTCCATTCCCATTTGCATCTTTTTCTTTGAAAGCTTTTAAAACGTTATAAAATTCTTCATACGTTTCAGGCATTTTCAAGCCCAAATTATCCAACCATTTTTTATTGATAAACAAGGAATTTCCTGCAATTGGTCTTAATGGAAGTTTCTTGGGTAAACTGTAAATGTGTCCATCAGGAGATGTTGCCATAGCACGTAATGTAGGATCTTCTTTAAATGCCGCAGTTAAATTTGGCATGTTTTTTTCAATCAAATCCTCTAAGGGAATAAACATACTTTTGTTATTGGTTATATCTGAATCTGTCAGTGTAATAGAACCCCAAAATGCATCAGGTAAATCTCCTCCAGCCAATAATACCGATTTTTTGTCTCCCCAATCAGAATTCAAATATGTGTCCCAATCCACTGATATCCCGGCCTTTTTTTCTGATTCCTCAACAAACCCTTTTAAAAAGTCTTCTCCCCAATCGGCCCAACGAACTGTCGCAATTTTATACGATCCATCTTCATTAGATTTCGAACTTGATTTTGAACTGGATGAAGTGTTACTGCAGCCAACAATTAAACTAGCTGCTAACGTTAAATTCATTACGATCCCCAAATTTCTCTTAAGCATCATTATTTCCCCCAATATACTATTCTTTAACTGAACCAACCATAACACCTTGATTGAAATACTTTTGTAAAAATGGATATAAACACATAATGGGAACAGTGGAAACGACAATTGCTGCGTATTTCATCATTTCTGATAATCTCCTTAATTCCGAAGCTAGTTCTCCTGTAGTAGTACCAAGCAGTGACTGATTGGATATCAAAATTCTTCGAAGTATCAGTTGAAGCGGTTGCAAATTTTCATTGTTAAGATAAATTAATGCATTAAACCAAGAATTCCATATCCCAACTGCCGTCCAAAGACCAATAACAGCAAGTATCGCTTTAGACAAAGGCAGCACCATAGTTAGAAAGTATCGAATCGTCCCACACCCATCAATCTGTGCGGCCTCCCAAAGGGTCTCAGGTATACTCTCTTTAAAGAACGTTCTAGCAATAATAATATTGAATGATGACACAGCAAACGGTAACACCATTACCCAAAAGGTATCCAATAAACCAAATGCTTTAACGACTAAATATGTGGGTACTAAACCTCCACTAATGAACATCGGAATAATAATAAATATAGATATCCATTTTCTTCCGAATAAATCTTTTCTTGATAAGGCATAGCCTGCCGGAATATTTACCACTAATGCAATTAACGTACCGACAGCGGTGTAGATGATTGTATTTAGATATCCTCTCCAGATGATATCTTGTTTAAGTAATTCTATATACCCGTCCAACTTCCACTCTTTGGGCCAAAACCAAACATTTCCGTTTGCCACATCAGCAGGATTACTAAATGAAGCAATGATAATAAACCAAAGCGGGTAGACAATACTCAATATCATTAGGATTGCTATCCCATATACTGCAACATCAAATACTCGATCTTTCCAACTCTTTTGAGCTCTAGTCTTTTGAATAAACTTATTTTTAATTGATAGCTCCATGCCCTTACCTCCTTTCTATAGTAAGCTTGTTTTGGTAAGTTTCTTTGACATATAATTCACTAAAAGTAAGACAATGATATTGACTACTGTGTTGAATAACCCAATGGCTGTCGATAAACTGTATTGGAAATTCTGTATCCCTACCTTATAAACATACGTGGATATGATTTCACTTCCAGGCAAGTTTAATTGATTTTGTAGTAAAAAGACTTTTTCAAACCCTACTCCCAATAAACTCCCTGCACGTAATATCAATAAGATCATTGCGGTAGGCAAAAGCAAAGGTAAATCAATATGAAGAATTTTTTGCATTTTGCTTGCTCCATCCATAGTAGCAGCTTCATAGTAAGTGGGATCAATGGCAGATAGAGCTGCCAAGAAAATAATACTGTCCCAGCCTAAATGCTGCCATACATCACTCCAGACATAGACACTGGCAAATAATGATGGATCTGATAATACATTGGGCATTTCAATTCCAATTAACCCTAACAAATTAACAATCAACCCATGGCTTGGTGACAAGAAAATCAAAATCATTCCACACATAACCATCGTAGATATGAAATGCGGTAAATAAGTTGTTACCTGGAACACCTTTTTAAACATACCTATACGTATTTGATTACATAGTATAGCTAACGCAATTGGTAATGGAAACCCTACTAAAATGCTGTATAAACTAATATACAATGTATTTTTTAACGTCAGGTCAAATTGGTAGGAATTAAAATATTGAATAAAGTGTTTGAATCCTACCCACGGGCTTTCCCATATCCCTAAAGCTGGTGAATAATCTTTAAATGCCATTACGATTCCGTACATGGGAATATACGTAAAACAAATTAGTAAAATGATTGAAGGTAATAGCAAAACATATAAAGGGCCGCTTTTCTTAAACTGCTTCATTCTTTTGGATGTTTTGCTTTCTTTCAAAAGAACTGCGGGATTCGTAACCTTTTGTGAAGCAATTGTACTTTTCACATTTTCCCCTCCTTAAGCTGCTGATATATCTCATTATAGGAAAGCGCATTCAAGACAAATAGATTAAACCGGACCATAAATAATACTATTTAGTGGAAGATGTACTATTTTTCAAAAACTAAATTTAAAAAAATAGCACTATTCAGTCCTTATTCGGTTATCCAACCGCTTTCTTACGTTTTTTTGCTAGAAACTGCAAGTTTATCCTATATATAATGAAAATAAGTATTGGAGGTGACATAAATTGCGTTTACCAATTAAAAATAATCCTTCACATTCTATTAATTATTATTCGAAAGTGCTATTTATCATTTTAATCATTATATTTCTAATCAATATCTTTGTTAGCTTTCTAACTATTTCTATTACTAGACAACAAAGTATCGATTCCATTACGAATACAGTTAATCTCTACTTAAAAGACACACAAAAAAGATTTAATGCGATTGACCATTTTATGATTTGGACTGTAATGCATGAACCATTAATTAAGAACATTGAGGAAGCTCAAGACATGGCTGAATTACCCAAAAGTTTAGAGGACTTCAGAACAAGAGTGAACGATTTTCAATACTCAAATGGGAAAAAATATCAATTTTTCTTAGCATTAAAAAAAGAGAACTACTTTTTTAATAGCTCTCCCATTCAAATGGAATATTCGGATTACCTTTATATTAAAAATTATTTCATGTCAGGAACAAAAACGTTAAATAACTATGAGAATATCAATACATGGCAATCACTTAAGCTAAATAATAAATACTATTTATATCATTTAATCGCATACCAAAATAGAGTATTTATTTGTTTAGTTTCTGTTGATGCTATTCTTGCGCCCTTACAGGACATCAACTTAGGCAAAAATGGAAAGTTAATGATGGAGAATGATCAACATGTTTTTCTTTCCAGTTCAGAACAAGTAAATTTATTTAAACAAGGAGAAACCAATTCCCTTTTCAGTAATCACTTGATCTTTGAAGGAAAAAACACTTCTCTGCCATTTTCCCTGCATGTTTCTTTAGATCATTTTGGTGCATTTGAAAAGGTTATTATCGCTCAATTTTCTCTTATATTGGCAACTATAATCATTAGCTTGATTTTATTACTAATGCTGCTTTTTATAAAAAATAAAGTGATATCCCCGATTCAAATGTTTTCTAAGAACCTTTCTGATCTAAATAAAAATAATGAAACCATTGATTTTGAGACTAGTCGTATTATAGAGCTTGAACAAGCAAATGAACAATTCAGAGAAATGATTGGTGAAATAAAAAAGCTAAAAGTAAATATTTACGAGCAAGAACTTGAAAAGAAAAAAACACAAATGAATTTTATGAAATTACAGATTAAACCTCATTTTTACCTAAATTGTTTAACAACTATATATAGCATGGCACAAATGAATATGTTTAAAGAAATACAAGAAATGGCATTATCCACATCCAAATATTTCAGATACTTATTTCAAACCAATCAAAACTTTGTAAAATTAGAAAAGGAATTAAATCATATTAAGGATTACCTGGCCATTCAAAAAATTGTTCATGGACCTGCTTTTCTTTTTGATAGTTTTATTGAACCAGATATTGAAAAAGCTAAAATTCCACCTTTAGTCATCCAAACATTTATTGAAAATACAGTTAAATATTCCGTTTCTTTAGATGATCAAATGAGAATTTTATTAAGTATTTACTCTTTTAATATGGAAAATCAAAAATACATAAAAATCACGATAAAAGATACTGGCCCTGGATTTCCGCCTGATATATTGGATCAACTTCAAAACAATATTCCATTGACGGATAAAGAGGGAAACCATATCGGAATCCACAATGTCGTTCAAAGACTTCGACTATTGTATGGCGATGAATTTTCAATAGTATTTTCAAATGGTTCTGATAGTGGCGCGGCCATTGTGCTAATGATACCTTACCTTGTTTTCTAGGAGTGAATAGTATGAATGTGTTAATAGTTGACGATGATCGATTTGTCGTTTCTGCATTAGAACAAAAAATGGATTGGACTTCTTTAGGCATTGAACAAATTTATACTGCCTCCAATATTCGGCAGGCAAGGAAGATATTCGAGAATAACTCAATCCATATCCTAATAAGCGATATAGAAATGCCACAAGGCAGTGGTCTTGAGTTATTGGCGTGGATACGATCAGAGGGATTCAATGTACAAGCGATTTTTTTAACTAATTTTGCGGACTTTAATTATGCCCAAAAAGCAATTGAACTTCAAAGTTTTGATTATTATTTAAAACCTATCGAATTTGATAAACTTGAATTAATCATAAAAAAAGCTGTCAAAAAAGTGAATTCAGGTCAAATCAATGAAGATGCGATTCGAGTTGGGCATTACTGGAATAATAATAAAGAAAAACTGATTGAACACTTTTGGTTCACCTATTTAAAAGACAATCACTCCTTATCAAGCGAAGAACTGCTGGAACAACTGAAAATTAATAAGATAGATTATTCGATGGAAGATTGTTTTTTACCACTGTTACTTGACTTTTTTCCATATCGGTTAGTTGAGAATAAGGAAATAATTTCAGTATTTGGTAACGATATTGATCTTAAAATAAGGTTGAAAACGATAATTAATGAAACATTCAAGGACTTTCCGATCCATTTGGAAGGTTTTTTGGAAGTAAGCACAAATAATGATGAGTATCTTGCCATTTTTAAAATAGTAGAGAGTACTTCAGAAACATATTTAAGGGACATTATTTCTTCCTGTAAAAAGTTTATTACAGCCGTTAATACTCAATTACATTGTGATGTTCAATGTAGTTTAGGTACTTTAAGCCCTTTATACCAAATTCAATCTTTAATTAAAGAACTTCAAGTGATGAGTGAAGAAACGATAGATTGTAGAAACAAAGTTTTTTGTCTGGATACGTACGAGATAGGTGATAAAAAATATGTTGAACCAAATTTGCCACTTTTAGAGCATTATCTTCAAACAGGCAACCGATTAAGCTTTATTAATAAATGCCATCAATATCTCACAAATTTGGCAGGTAAAAATGCTATAAATCATAATGTGTTATTTAGTTTTAGAATTGATATTACACAGTTAATCTATACTCATCTAAAGAAAAATGAGATTCTTGCTCATAAATTATTTCAAGGGAAGAGTAGTGAATTTTTACTAGAGCAATCCTCGAAATCCATAGAAGATATAATGAATTACATTACTTTTTTAATTGATGTTTCGCTGGACTATATGGCATTTACTAACTCACAGAAATCTGTCGTCAATACTATTCGTAATTATATCGATCAAAATTATCATGAAAATATCACGAGAACCAGTTTAGCCCAGATTGTCTATCTTAGCCCGGATTATATTGCGAGATTTTTTAAAAAGGAAACTGGAGTATCGCTTGTAAATTACATTATTAAAAAAAGAGTTGATATTGCGAAAGATTTACTTACAAATACAGATCTTCCCGTTCATACTATTTCAGATAAAGTTGGTTATGATAATTATTCATATTTTACGAAACTTTTTAAGAAAGCAACCAATTATACTCCTGTGGATTATCGTAAAATAGCAAATTCAAAAGCAAAGACATTTTAAAACCATTATTAAATAAAGAAAGCAACCTGTTATGGTTGCTTTTACTTCACTTATACATCATCGGGTTCCACACAATTTATTATTTTTACAAATTATATTTTATTTGTTTACCATCGTTATTAATATACTCAATTACCGCTTTATTCGTATTAAGATCAATAAACAGCTTACAGTATATATTATTTTTCTCCCAAGATAGTCGAACTTCATTATTAGTGGAATCTAAAACTTTAAACTCTCCGTTAAAAGCATCATATTCATTTCTAAAACGAATCAACTTTATCAGTCGCTCGACGACTTCTTTTCCAAGAGACTGTTCGATTTCCTCAACGCTGTAATTATGACGATTTTCAGCATCATCTTCAGAAGGTTTAACTATATCAACTTTACTGATAATAGATTTGACCTCCAAGTATGGTCTTATTACTAAAAAAAAACTGGTCCATACAGAAAAGCGATGAACAACAAATACTGTTGTTCATCACTTTTATCTTAATTACTCCACTCTTTTAGGTGCCAAACGTAACTTTGGAAATCGCCATGAATGTTAGCAGGTATACTTAGACCTACATAGGACAGCTCATCCCCGCCAAATACTTTGTCTGTTCCGATAACTTGGTATTGTTTCGTATCATCAATTCCCTTTAACCTTAATACAGTTGTTGGTGCAGCTGGTTCTGCTAATACCCGGAAATAGTAGACGATAGCTTCAGACTTATCCGTAGTTGTAAAGAGCCAGGCTGTTTCATTTCCCTCGAATGGGCTCTGCAGCCGGTAAAAATCACCAAATTGGATTAGTTTACGAATTTCTTTATAGTGGGCAACCTGCTGTTTAACGATTTCTTTTTCTTCGTCAGATAGCTTTGTTAAGTCTAGTTCATATCCCAAATTACCTGACATGGCGACATCACCGCGCATCTCCATGGAAGTGCTCCGATGCACCTGATGATTAGGCACTGCTGATACATGGGAACCCATGGAAACAATCGGGTAAACAAGACTCGTACCATATTGAATTTTCAAACGTGAAACTGCTTCGGTATTATCCGAAGTCCACACCTGTGGCATATAGTAGAGCATGCCTGGATCAAATCTGCCTCCGCCGCCAGAGCAGCTTTCAAATAGAATATGCGGGAACGAAGTCGTGATCCTTTCCATCACTTTATACAAACCGAGCATATATCGATGCGCTGTTTCCCTTTGTCTGTCGGCAGGCAGGGCTGCTGAGCCAATTTCCGTCATGTGGCGGTTCATGTCCCATTTCACATAAGAAATAGGTACAGTTGCTAAAATATCGATAACCCGTTTGGTAATTTCATTGCAGACATCTTCTCTTGAAAAATCGAGAATAAGCTGGTTACGGCTTTCTGAACGAAGGCGTTCAGGAACATGTAAGCACCAATCTGGATGCTCCCGATAAAGGTCACTATCAGCCGAAACCATTTCCGGTTCAAACCAGATGCCAAACTCCATTCCCATATCCTTCACATTTAACGCAAGATTATCTAACCCTTCAGGGAGCTTTTTCCGATTAACGAACCAATCCCCTAATGAAGAATTATCATTATCTCGTTTTCCAAACCATCCATCATCCAAGACGAATAATTCAATCCCTAATTCGCTTCCTGTTTTGGCAATCTCGAGGATCTTATCCGCATTGAAATTAAAATACGTTGCTTCCCAGTTGTTCACTAAAATCGGCCGCTCTTGATCGCGGTATGTTCCTCGTACCAAACGTGTACGATAAAGCTCATGGAATGTCCTTGACATACTGCCGAGACCTTCTGAGGAATAGACCATCACTACTTCCGGTGTTTGGAATACCTCACCCGCTTCCAGCTTCCAGCTGAAATCAAATGGATTAATTCCCATCGTGACACGGGTATTACTAAACTGATCTACCTCCGCTTGTGCCAAGAAATTACCGCTATAAACAAAGTTGAAGGCATAAACTTCACCAGTATCTTCAGTGGTACCTTTTCTTAACAATGCAATAAACGGATTATGCTGATGAGAGCTTGCTCCCCGCGTACTTTCAATTGACTGAACTCCATGGCGAAGCGGCTGGCGCTCGATATGTCTTTCCTTAACATGTGCACCATGAAGATGTAAAAATTCAAAATCCGCATCTCGGAAATCGACGCACACACTTAATGCACTTAACAGCTTTAAAGTTTGTTCTCCATCATTTACGAAACGGACTGAACGGGTAATCGCATTTAATTTTTCGAATACAGTATAACTTAAGATAACTTTTAAGCCGATAAGCGAATCAAAGAGAGTAATTTCGAGCGTTTCTGCCTCATCATCGCTTTCCACATACGTTGCAGGGAGCCCTTCCAAAGGAGCTTTTCCTTTAAATATGGTATGAGATTGGTACCTCAAGTCTGTAATCGTTGAACCATTTTCGAGCTGAATTTGATAGGCAGGCTTCCGAAAATCCGTATTTCCGTACTGTGGATACTCTTGCGGAAGGGTATCCAGGGAGAATGTCCGATCCTCTTTATGCTGATAAGGATTTCCAGAAAAGCCACGGTCTAGAGATTGCAGAAAATTGGAATGACGGTACTCCCTTATTTTTCTGCCCCAATAATGGTGGACTAGATAGCCATCACGGACAATTTCCATGACATAACTAGTACCTTTTGTTTGTAAATGAAAGGTTTTATTTTTTGAATCAAATTGAATTCCCACGAACACGTCAACTCCTAATACTATTTAATTGCCCCTTTTACAACCCCGCCAATGATCCACTTTTGGGCAAAGATATACACAATAACCATTGGTGATAAGGCGAGCAAGTAAGACGCAAATGCTAAGTTAAAGTCAGTACCAAACTGAGATTGGAAGATATACTGAGCTAATGGTAAGGTAGCGGATGATGGGTCATTTAAGATAATTAACGGAAGCATAAAGTCATTCCAAGCCCATAAGCATGTTAAAATTCCAACTGTTGCATTTATGGGAGTCAACAACGGAAAAATCACCTTCCAAAATACTCCCCACGTACTGCACCCATCCACAATCGCTGCTTCTTCCAATTCTTTTGGAATGGAGCGTATATAGCCTGTATAAATGAAAATATTTAAAGCTGCACCATAAACAATATACAAGAAAATAAGTCCACCTTGATTATCCATACCAAAAGCAGAAGTTTGTTTTACAAGTGGTAACATGATAATCGGAAATGGGATAAACATAGCACTAACAAAATAGTAGTATAATCCTTTAAAGAATTTACGGTGTAAATTCCTTGCTATTGCGTAAGCAACCATCGAATTCGTCAAGATCGTAAAAACAACGGTTACAACTGTAATAATTGCACTGTTTTTAAATGCCGAAAAAAAGTTCGTGGCCTCAATAGCCTTTGTGAAGTTTTCAAAATGCAGGCTGGTCGGTAGAGACAAAACCGATTCAGCTAACTCGGATGGTGATTTTAAAGCTATTGAGACAGTAATATACAAAGGGAAAAGTATAAATAATGAACCTAACGCCACTAAAATAGTAATGGTCCAATTTGTCTTCTGTCTTAACATTACATATCCAACTCCCTTTTTTGTAGTACTTTAATTTGGAATACCGAGATTACAACAATCACGATAAAATAAATAACTGAGTTCGCAGATTGATAAGCAAATTCTCCACCTGCGAATCCACTTTTAAAGATTAATAGCGAAATCGATTCAGTAGCCCGCCCGGGTCCACCATTTGTGAGGGCCACGACTTGGTCAAAAACCATTAGGAAGTTTTTCATTGAAAGAACCATATTAATGGTAAAGAAAGGAGCAATCATCGGAAATGTAATCTTCCAAAATTCTTGCCATTTATTCGCTCCATCAAGACTTGACGCTTCATATAATTCAGTCGGAACAGTCTGCAAACCTGATAGGTACAAAATGACATTGAAGGCACATGCCTGCCAAACAGCCACAATGACAATTCCCAACCAGGCAAATTCTTCACTGCCCAAAATATTCGCTGAAAGAAAACCAATATCTAGTTTTGTCCCTAATTGTGGAATGACATTAGAAAAAATAAAATTAAAGATAAATCCAACAATTAATACGCCGAGGACATTGGGCAAGAAATATACAGCACGGAAGAAGTTCTTTCCTTTAATCTTGGCGTTTAATCCCATTGCAATAATTAGACTTAATACATTTACGATGATGGTGGAGATAATAGCAAATTTAAAAGTAAAGAGATATGAGTTTAATATATTTCCATCTTTAAATAAATTAAGATAATTTTTTAATCCAACAAAATTGTAGTCTAAACTTAATCCGTCCCAGTTTGTAAAAGAATAAAAAATGCCTTGTAATGCCGGGTATGTGTGGAAAACAAGAAAAAGAAGAAAAGCAGGCACTGTCATCAGATAGAATGGGAGGTTTTTACTCTTCATTTTTTTCCTCTTTTCACCCGATTCAACAGAAGTATTTTTAGCAACCTTTTTTAAGGCAAGTTCGTTTTTACTCATCTTTACACTCCCTTATTGAAAACGGAGAAACTGGGATTCCCCAATTTCCCCCTCAAAATTATTTTCTGTTTGCTACCTTTTCCCATTCCTGATCTAGCGTTGATAAATATTTCTTTTTATCTTTGTTTTGTACTAATGTTTGTAATTGTTTATCAAGAGCAACTGCTGACGGTACATAGTGATCTGGGAAATCAACTAGAGCACCACTTGCAATACTTTCTTTTAACCCTTCTAACTCAGGCGCTTCTTGTACAATTCCTTTCTTTGCTGCAAAAGCATTTTGCTCGCTAAGGTATTGTTTCATATTATCGTCGCGTAAAAGGAATTCAATAAACTTTTTAGCTTCCTTTGGATGCTTCGTTTGTGATGATTGTGTAAGGACTACATCAACCCCAGATACAACTTTGGAATCACCTACAGGATATGGGAATACACCTAGGTCAATGTTTGGATTCGCCTTTTTAATTTCCGGAATCGCCCAAATCCCTTGAAGATACATAGCTGATTCACCTTTTGCAAAAGCGACGTTTCCGTCATTGTAGGCTTTACCTGTTTGATCTTTATTACCATACTTAATTAGTTCTACAAACTTATCAACAGCCTCTGAATGACCTTTCACAAATGTGGTTTTCTTATTATCCAACTTTTTGAAAAAGTCATTTCCTTGTGTGTTAGCAGCTAATACATTATAGGCAGGCAGTGCAGTCCATGCATCCTTAAATGTAAAGTAGAATGGATTTTTACCAGCAGCTTTTACTTTTTCTGCGACCGCAATAAAGTCATCCCAGGTTTTTGGGACTTCCAAGCCTAACTCTTTAAAAATAGCTTTATTGTAGATAACAGCATCCGCATTTGCTGCATAAGGAATTCCGTAAACTTTATCCTGTTTTGAGATATCCTTTAACATATCCACATAAGCCGGCTGTATGTCATTTAATAATTTGTCGTTTGTAACTTCCTTAAAGGCACCCGCCTTTGCAATGTCAGAATAGGAAATGTCTCCGCCTGTTCCCATTACGTCAGGAATGTCACGTTTTGCTACACGTGTTTTTAAAACGGTTGTTGCATCAGGTGGATTGGATTGAACGACATCAATTTTTGGATTTTCTTTTTCAAACTTTTTTATCAGCTCATCATAAGTGGCTCTTGCTTCTGTTTTATATTGCAGGAACTCAATCTTTACTTTACCATTTGCTGAAGCCTCGTCCTTACTTCCGCAGCCTGCTAGAACAGAAAGCGCGATCATACCAGTGGCTACTAACGAAATTGATTTTTTCATAGAGAACCCTCCATTTTTAAATAGTTTAATAGTTTAATATTTAAAACTAACAAAAGGATTGGCGAGCGGTTCAACAACCGCCCGCGAGCACTTTTATTATTTTTTAACGCTTACACTTTCTCGTAAAACAAGGTCCGTTGGAATGGTCACCTTCAATGGAATCGTTCTTCCTTTCAAACGATCATAAAGCAGTTTTACTGCCGTTTTCCCCATTTCATCCCCATAAACTTTTACGGTTGAAAGGGGGGGATTCATAAAGGCTGCTGCTTCGATATCATCAAAGCTGAAAACTGATACATCCTCCGGTACTTTTATGTTGGCTTCATGCAAAGCGCGAAGTACACCTAATGCCATCGGATCACTTCCGACCACAATTGCACTAGGCATCTGGCCGTTATCTATTAATTGTCTTGTTAAAGCGTATCCGCTTGTTGGTCCCCATTCGTCTAATAAGACATTGACGGGGTTGTACAATCCCTTTTCTTTCATAACCTTTTCAAAGGTAATTTTTCTTGTGTCTTCTTTTTCCTTTGTCTTTTGACGACTTACCCCAAACACCATTCCTCTTCCGCCTAAATAAGCGATGTCAGTATGACCTAGCTCAACCAAATGCTCGAGAACTTGTTGTGTTGCTCCTTCAAAATCTGAAGTGACAACATCCACTTGTGAATCCTGGGGTAAATAATCTACTGCAACAATATTATTATTTTCGTAGTAGATTTCTTTTAAATCTCCAATATCGACATCTCCAAGAACAATTAGTCCATCTAGTCCGCTCAAGGCTTCTGCAGTAATGCTGCTCCTGCCAACCATTAAGGTCGTGGCGATATTTAAAGAATATTGACTGCAGGTACTCTCTACTCCAAGTCGAATGGATTGGAAATATGGGTCAATCGTTTCATCATTTAACATGATGAGACCAATATTATAAATTTCATTCAATTTTTCTGTTTTCAAGCTCTTTTTTCGCAATGGTTTATAATTTAACTCATTGACGATTTCAATAACCCGCTTTCTCGTTTCCTCAGTTACGGAAAGTGTAGGATCATTGTTTAGAATTCTAGAAACTGTTGCTGTCGATACACTCGCCTGATCGGCAATATCTTTTATCGTTGCCATTCTATCACCATCAATCGTTTAGTTAACTTAACTAAATTTTATATTTTCAATATATCAGAGGATACGCTTTCACACAACCTTTTTTTATAAATTCATTTAATTTCATTCAATACTCTTCAATTTTTTAATGTTTTTTGCTTATTATTTATATTTATGTTAATTACTTCGTAAAAAAACAGAGTAAACATAACTAAATCATTAGTTATGTTTACTCTGTTTTACTAGTTGTTACCTGCTCATTTCTGAATAATATGTAACTCTCGATACTCATTAGGTGTTACACCTTCTACCTTTTTAAATACCTTTCGGAAATACTTGTCATCCTGATAACCGACCATATTGGCGATTTCGTAAATTTTCAATTCACTGTTTTTCAATAGTGCTTTCGCACGTTCTATTCGGACTTTGACAATGTAATCAGATATATTAACATTAAACTCCTGCTTAAATTTCCGCGAAATATATTCCCTGCTTAGATAAAAATGATCTGATATCTCCTGCAGTTTTACATCCCGATCATAATTTGCCTGCAGAAATTTCTCTATATCATATAAAACATTACTGCTCTTCTGCGCAGTCTTTCGCTTCACTTTTCTTAAAAAGATAGAAATTTCACGGATCGTTCGTCCAAGATAATACTGTAATTGGAACGTACCGCTTTGATTGAAAAATTGATCCACTCTGTATTCAATTTGATCTGAAATCTTACCTGTGATTTGAAAATGTTCAAACCAATGATTACTAATAACCAGATATTCATTTTCAAGCTGTAGCAGCTGACCCCATGATAAGTAATCGCCTTCTGTGTAATCTTTTGCAATTTTACTAATCAAATCTTCAAAAGCCTTAATTCCCCCCGTTTGAATAGCTAATTCAATTTCAGAAGAATACACGAATAGATTTTTTAATACCTGTGACTGAAAAACATCTTGATGGTATACCTTGTTTTTTGCATCATCTAATATATTACTGTTTAATAGAACTTCCTTTGCATGCTGATAAGAATTCATTAACTTGTTTCTTTTATCTACCTTTACTCCAACGGCGATATGACAAGAAACATTAATGACGTTCAAAATCGTTTGATAGATGCTGCCCAGCAGTTCTTCAATTTGGGCAAACTGATTCCAAAACACAATCACGATTTCACCTTTATTCGCAAGGTTGCGAAAGGCTATTCCACATTCCTTTTCTTGTAAAATCTCATTAATAACGTTTAAGAGTGTAAAATAGGTTAAATCCCGGTCTCCTTGAAAAGCCTCAATTGCCTTTCTATTGATCCGAACTAGTGCAGCAAGGTATGTTTGTGAGCGATGAAAGCCGAATTCCTCATACAATTCTTCCTTCAGATTATCATTATTCAATAATTGGGTTAGTTTCCGGTCCCGGTAAATGGGCTTCATTTCATTAATTAATTGATAGCTGGTTGTTTTACTGTTCCTCTCATTTTCGTCTCTCTTCCACTCTTTTACCACTTTATCCAAGGTCTGATTCAATATCTCCGGGTCAACTGGTTTTAATAAATAATCCGAACTTCCGGAATGAATCGCTTTACGCATATAGTGATAATCATCATACCCAGTCACTACTATTGTTTTGCTAAGCGGCTGATTTTCTTTGATCCACTCTAACAGCTGTGTACCATCCATTTTAGGCATTTTCATATCTGAAAAGATAATTTCCGGACGAAGAGTCTGTATTAGCTGAATCGCTTCTTCACCATTACACGCTTCATAAATTTCAGTTATTCCATTCTGTTCCCATTCACCTAAGAGTTTAATTCCCTCTCGAACGTGTTTTTCATCATCGACAATTAAGACTTTCATGGATGTATCACCTCATTTTGAATATCTCTAGGAATGATGATTGTTACAGTAAATCCGCCTTCTTTCCCGCTCGAAACATCCATTTCTACCTGATTACTATAATAAATTTTTAAACGGTCATAAATATTTTTCAGACCAATACCTGCTTTTTTCTGATAGTCGTCATCCCTATCAGACAATTCACGGCGAAGTTGTACAAGGGCCTCTTCGGAAACACCCATTCCATTATCTTTAATAGAGATGTATAAATAATGGTCATGCTCACCTTTAGCTGTAATCGTAATCATTGCTTTTTCTAACTGCTGATCAAAGCCATGCTTAAAGCAATTTTCAACAATGGGCTGAAGGATCATTTTAGGAACAAGTATTTCTTCTATACCAGTTTCAATCTCTAGTTCAAACTCAAACATCTCATCAAATCTTTGTTTTTGTAAATTCAAATAAGATTTCACATGGTTTACTTCTGCTAAAAATGGAACGATATCGTCTTTCATATTCATGCTGTAACGCATGATATTAGATAATGAATTCAATAACGAGTAAACAGGTACCGCTTTTAATTTCAAGGCAAGTGTACCTATCGATTGAAAAGCGTTATAAAGGAAATGAGGATTTATTTGTGACTGAAGAACCCTTAACTGAGAAGATTTATTTTCAATCTCCAATTTATACTCCCGTTCAATTAATTCATTTATTTTCGCAATCATGAGTTTAAAATGCCTGCCGAGCATACCAATTTCATCATTTCCTAATGACTCAAAGTCTGCTTCAAACACACCTTTTTCTACTTTTTTCATATTGGCTATTAATACTTTGATTGGAGCTGTCAGCCGGAAAGATATGAACATAGTAGCAAATAATACTATAACTAGTGTAATCATGACGATGATAATATTAGTGAAAACTGTCTGCCTCGCACCTTGGTAAAGGACATCATAAGGGATCCTTTTAACAATGTACCAATCCTTAAAAGAATTAGAAAACTTTTGATAGACAATTACCCCAGAAAATTGTTTATCCTTCCATTCTAGACTTACATGGGAACTTGGTTCCTTCTTGATTTCCTGATACCATTCTTCTTTATTTTCCGTCCCAATTACCCCGTTATCAGAAGAGTAGATGACATTGCCTCTTTCATCCATAATATATAAGTCTTCTACCCCCTCAGTATATAAACGTGCGGCAATATCACTAATTTTGGAAAGATTGATATCAATAGATACGAATCCTAAAATTGTTTCTAACGGTACATCTCTTATAATCGTATGGAAACTTAAAACCTCATTTTTCTCAGAGCTAGGAATGACAGACAAGTTATTGTAACTATAAATCTCATGCGGCGCTTCAATAACCGAAAAATGATCAGACCTACTTAAGCGTGCATAGAAGGGATTGGACAAGATATTCTCGTATTTCCTTCTGCCGCTAATGCGTGAATGATAATTGGTAAACGAATCTTTTCCTTTATCTATGTATAGATGCATTTGTTCTACTTCTGGCCGTGAATTGAATGTATAGGCCAGCATTCGCCTTACTTCCTCTTGATTGCCGCTTAAATTTGCAGATATCCCGACCCTCATCACCGACATAAAGGGAGTATACCGATATAAAACAGTCGACATTTGAGCGACATCATCTAAATAAGTAGTAAGCTCTTCTTCCCCTTTAGTAATTAATTCATGATTCGTAGAAACAAATCGGTCACTAATTGATTTTGTCGTTTGATAATAGGTGATTGTGATCGCGATTCCAAAAGGGAGTAAGATAACTGCCATTAATGTGATAATTAATTTTTTTCTAATCCCCCATTCCATAAGCTCCTCGGCTAGTCCCTAAACCATGGACCAGCCTTCCCCCTTTGCTGATTTTATACTGAATTCCACCTCATTTTAGCATAAGAAAGGGTGGTGTCTAAATTAATAATACAAGATGCTGTTCAATATCTTCCACCCTACTGGTCAATGTAAGCCGTTTCATAATTTTTAAAAATCCCTAAAATGAAGATATAGGAGGTGCAGTCGTGAATAATCAAAGTGAGTTAGAAAGTTCAGCATTACATGGCAAAGCTAGTATTAAAATTTCAGAGTCATCTTCTTTAAATAAAAAGAAGAAGCTAAAAGATGCAGGGTTATTCGCCCTATTTGTCGGTCCAGTATTCTTAGCATTTACTATCATTGTCCTTATTCCCTTCTTTACGGGTATTTATTACGCATTTACCGATTGGAACGGAATTACAGGTGATATTAAATGGGTCGGACTTGATAACTTTAAGTACCTATTTACTGAGGACAAGCAATTTCAAGATTCCTTTATCCTTACAACTAAATATACCGTTGTAGCGATTATTTTAACAAATATGCTTGGTTTTGGATTAGCCATTCTAGTGACACAAATGTTAAAAACCAGGAATATATTGCGGACTGTTTTCTTCATGCCAAATATGGTTGGCGGTCTTCTACTAGGATTTATCTGGCAGTTTATTTTTGTAAAAGGATTTGCTTCCCTGGGACAATTAACACATATTCCATTTTTTGAGTTACCTTGGCTAGGAGATGCTAGTACAGCATTCTGGGGAATTGTGATTGTCAGTGTATGGCAGGGAGCAGGCTACATTATGATTATCTATATAGCCGCATTGCAAAATGTACCACAAGAATTAATTGAAGCAGCGAAAATTGATGGTGCGAATAGATTTCAAATTCTTCGCCACATCACCATGCCTCTGGTAGCACCAGCTGTGACAATTTGTTTATTTTTAACAACTGCTTCATCATTTAAAATCTTTGATGCAAACCTGTCGTTAACCGGCGGTGGCCCATTTAAATCAACTGAGATGTTAGCTTTAAACATTTATAAAGAAGCTTTCGTCAATAACCGTTATGGTATTGGGGAAGCAAAAGCATTAATTTTCTTCATCGTTGTTGCTGCAATCACCGTACTTCAAGTGACAATCTCGAAGAAAAGGGAGGTTGAATCATAATGGGCAACAGATATACAAGCAAAACATTTGTGTTTGAGATATTTGCTATCCTGCTTGGTCTTATCTTTTTAGTTCCGTTTTATTATTTGATATCAAACTCCTTAAAACCGTTTGCCGAGATTCTTTCGAATACATCAGCATTGCCAAAAGTGTTAATGTTCGACAACTATGTGAACGCTTTTGAAAAATTAAACTACCTAAAGGTATTTACAAATTCACTTTTTATTACAGTCATTAGTAATATTGTGCTGGTAGTCTTTTGTTCAATGGCAGCGTACATGCTGGTTAGAACGAAAAAGAAAATCAGCAATATCATTTTCATGACCTTCGTTGCAGCCATGATCATTCCGTTTCAATCTATTATGATTCCGCTTATTAAAACGGCCAGTAACTTTGGATTGCTTAACAGTGTATGGGGTCTTGTTATCATGTACTTAGGATTTGGATCTGGAATGACGATCTTCCTCTATCACGGGTTTATCAAAGGAATCCCGGTAGAACTTGAAGAAGCAGCGATTATCGATGGATGTACAAGATTTGGTGTGTTTTGGAGAATTGTTTTCCCATTACTAAAACCAATCACCGTAACCATCGTAATCCTAAACAGCCTTTGGATCTGGAATGACTACTTATTACCATCCCTGGTCCTACAGGATCCTGAATTAAAAACCATTCCATTAGCGACATTCTCCTTCTTTGGTCAGTACACCAAGCAATGGGATTTAGCTTTGGCAGGACTTGTTCTTGGAGTCATACCTTTGTTAATCTTCTTCTTTGCAATGCAAAAACACATTATCAAAGGGATTACAAGTGGCTCAATCAAGTAATTTTTATCTCGGGGGAAATCTCCCAAGTCTCGTCAATGACAGACCTGGGAGAAAAATATAAGATTAGATATAACAATTCAGGAGGGAAAACAAAATGGCATTAAAAAAGTATTCAATCGCAGCGGGAATTTTATCAGCTTCACTTCTATTAGGTGCTTGCGGTAACAGTGACAGTGCATCTGGAACAAAAAAGGACAGTGGCAGTAAAGATGGCAAAGTAGTAGTTGATATCTTCAACGGCAAGGTTGAAATTGCAGACCAATTGAAAGCGCTAACTGACAAATATACAGAAGAGCACCCTGAAGTTACATTTAATATTGAATCAGTCGGCGGCGGCGCTGATGGTGCTGCAGCACTTAAAGCAAAATTCGCTTCAAATAAAGCACCTGATATTTTTGGAAATGGCGGTTACCAAGAAGCAATCACTTGGAAAGATAAATTTGAAGATCTATCCGATCAGCCTTGGGTAAAAGATGCTTATGAAGACGCGTTAAAACCAATGACTATTGACGGAAAAATTTACGGTCAGCCGGTTAACATGGAAGGTTACGGCTTCGCTTATAACAAAAAATTATTTGAAAAGGCTGGCATTAAAGAGCTGCCAAAAACTTACTCAGAGTTAGAAGCGGCAGCGAAGAAGCTTAAAGGTGCCGGTATCACTCCTTTCTCTGTTGGCTATGCGGAATGGTGGGTTTTAGCAAACCATGGTTTAAACGTTCCTTTTGCTTACCAACAAGCGGATGACGAAAACTTTATCCCTGGTTTAAATGAAGGCAAGTCAAAAATCGCAGGCAACAAATATTTTGAAGACTACTTTAAGCTTGTTGATTTAACTGTTAAATATGGTAACAAAAATCCATTAACTACGGATTACAATACGGAAGTAACTCAGTTTGCTAACGGTGAGACTGCTATGATTCAACAAGGCAACTGGATTCAGCCGATGCTTGATAAATTAAATCCTGGTATGGAAGTTGGCTTTATTCCATTGGCACTTACAGACGATGCTGCACAAGCGGATAAATTAATGGTCGACGTACCAACTAACTGGGCCGTTTATAACAAAGCACCTAATGCAGACAAAAAGGCTGCTAAAGATTTCTTAAACTGGATGGTTTCCTCTGAAGAAGGTAAGACGGCTTTAGTTAAAGAATTCAAATATCTTCCTGCCTTCAAAACAATTGAAGCAAAAGCAGAAGACATTGGACCACTTGGAGCTGACCTTCAGAAGTACTCTCAAGAAGGAAAGACTTATTCTTGGCAGTTCATGAAGTATCCTGATGGTGCAGGACAAGAATTTGGTGCAACATTACAAGCATATGTTGGCGGCCAAGCGTCTAAAGCTGAAGCGATGAAAGCGTTCGATGAAACTTGGGCAAAGTTAAAGAAATAATTTGAATACAGTCAAAGGCCCCTCTCATGTTGAGAAGGGCCTTCTTTTTTATTTATTCACTGTCCGGAGTGTTTACCATGATTCCGGCCACTTGTGTTAATCGTTCATAAAAGGCTGGTCCTGCCGGGTTCTGATCAAGCCCGATTTCATGAAAGGCTTCTTTCATGCATTGCAGCCAGTGCTTGGCCCGTAATGGAGTCACTTCAAATGGAAGATGCCTGGCTCTCATAGCTGGCGGGCCAAATTCTTGACTATAAAGGGCTGGCCCCCCTAAAAATTGCGGCAGGAACATCCGCTGTTTTCTTTTGATCTCTTCCATATCCCCTTGGAACAATGGCGCTAATACAGGGTCTGCATAAACACGCGGATAAAAGGCGTTTACGAGCTCATCAATCGTTTCTTGACCGCCTATTTCACTGTAAAGTGATTTAAAATTATAGTCCATTAATCTCACCATCCACTTTTAAATTTCCCCTATTTAAATAATAATAAAGAAAAAAGCTGTGCAGTTTAGTGATTTGAATCACATTAAGTCTTACTAAATTTTTTGCTATTCTATTTTTTAGATGCGCAACTCCTAAGAGGTGCAAACGATGGATAAATCTTGGTTTTATGTTGCTTTAACTTGTTTGTTTGAATGGATTTGGGTATATGGCTTTAATACTGCTCACAATTGGTGGCAGTGGGCGTTGGTTATTGCCGTCATTTTTTGGGATTATCACATACTTCCTAAAGCCTGTGAAACCCTTCCAACAGGGACGGTTTATGCAATATTTGCGGGTGCCGGTACGATTGGTACGGTTTTAATGGATGTGTTCCTTTTCGGAGGAAAGATTGGTTTATGGGAAGTATTCTTTATTGTCTTCATAGTAATAGGCGTTATTGGCTTAAACCTTTCTGACAATAAGGCTGCAAAAATGGCTATGAAAGGTGCTGCATGAGATGGGCTGGTTGTTAGTATTATTGGCAGCTGTAAGTGAAGTTACAGGTGCTGTTGGTTTAAAATTATATAGTCAGCAGAAAAACATTCGGAATGGAATCCTATATATTGGCGGTTTTGGGGCTTCCCTTGTATTTTTATATGGTTCGTTTCAATTTCTGCAGCTTAGTATCGCTTATGCGGTTTGGGTTGGGATTGGGACTGCCGGTGCTGTTTTTCTCAATATGTTTTTCTTAGGAGAGTCAAAAGGCTGGGGCCGCATTTTTAGTGTGGTATTAATTATTATTGGGGTCATCGGGTTAAATGCCCTATCGTAAAAAATCTGCCAGCGGGGAGCTGGCAGATTTTATTTTTAGCTTTTTAGGATATCGTCAATTCTAGCAAGTTCTTCGCTAGTAAATTCAAGGTTGTTAAGGGCAGCAATGTTTTCTTCAATCTGGCTCACTTTGCTCGCTCCGATCAGAACGGATGTTACTTTTTCGCCGCGTAATACCCATGAAAGAGCCATTTGTGATAAGTTTTGGCCGCGTTCAACAGCTATCTCATTTAATTTAGAGATTCGTTCCACAACCTGCGTTGTGATCTGTTCCTTCCGCAAGAATTGAGATGCACCGGCAGCACGCGAGTCTGCTGGGATTCCTGTTAGATATTTATTTGTCAACAAACCTTGGGCTAACGGGCTAAAGGCAATCGATCCAACCCCATTTTCCTGTAAGACGTCTTGCAGCCCGTCTTCAATCCATCTGTTAAACATGGAATAGCTTGGCTGATGGATAAGAAGCGGTGTACCAAGTTCGTTCAGTATCTTTACTGCCTCTGCTGTTTGCTCTGCACTGTAGTTGGAAATTCCTACATAAAGCGCTTTTCCTTGACGGACAATGGAATCTAAGGCCAGCATCGTTTCTTCTAATGGAGTGTTAGGGTCAGGACGATGCGAGTAGAAAATATCTACGTAATCGAGTCCCATTCGTTTGAGGCTCTGATTCAAACTTGAAATTAGATACTTTCTAGAGCCCCATTCTCCATATGGACCAGGCCACATATAATAGCCCGCTTTTGTTGAAATCACCATTTCATCGCGATATGGTGCAAAATCTGTTTTTAGCATGCGGCCAAACATTTCTTCCGCAGAGCCTGCTGGGGGACCATAGTTATTAGCTAAGTCAAAATGGGTAATCCCTAAATCAAAGGATCTTCTAAGCATCGCTCGTCCATTTTCATATGTATCGCCGCCTCCGAAATTATGCCAAAGTCCTAAGGAAACAGCCGGAAGCAATAATCCAGAACGTCCAGTTCGGTTGTATTTCATTGTTTCATAACGATTTTCTGCAGCTTGATAAACCATAGTATCCCTCTCCTTATCAAATGTAAACCCTTCCAATATTATAATAGATTTAGAGTTTTTTCTAAAGGATTAGAACTTGGACAAAGGTATAAAATTATGGGACCTTTGATGAAGGACACTCTCATCATTCTCCGGGAAACCATTGGCCTTCATCCCCCTTATGAAGGTCACTTTCACCATTCTCCGGATAACCGTTGGCCCTCATTGTATTCAAAATAATTTTTCATAACAAAAGTACGTCCCATGTCCAACGGTTTTTCAGCCGCAAGTGTTATTTGAGCATCTAACATTTTTCCCCCTACCTTATCCTTTCTAATTCTTCCAAAAATGCCGGTCTGCGTTTATGCTTTTCTCTTAACTCGGTAATAAGATGATGGGATTGAATGGTCCCACAGGCCTTTTTATAAGTTTTAATTAAGGCACAGACTTTTCGATATTTTTTACGATCTGTGGCTTCATCGGCTGATTGATGTATATATTGGATAAAGACATCGTTTACCTCATTTAGATAATCCTTAATTAAATAAGGGTAATATTCTGTAATGACCATCTTATTGTTCTGACAATAACGTAATAGTTCAGATTTCAAATCTTCCTGAATTAAAATCGACACATAAGCGGAAGGCGGATATTTCTGTTTGCCAAATTCCTCAACAATATTTCGTAAAACCTTCTCCCATTCACTTGCAGCATATAACTCTTTTAACTTTTGATAGTATTTGAATTCATTTGTAAATAAAAGTTCCATTGCCAGGTGTTTCTGTGCCTCAGTATCACCAATCAATTCATATGCTTGATAGCGGTATTCTTTCCAATCATGAACAAGCCCGCGATACTCTTTATCCGCGATTTCCCCATCTGAACATAACTGAATTACTTTTTTATAGTCTTTTAATTCAATCTCCAAAGCAATAGCTCGTTTTCTGAATTCACTATAACGGATATTTTCATAAATAAACTTCTTAGTTGCATCCAATCCATCACACTTTTGAATGATTTCAAGCTGCAACAACTTAACTTCTTTTAAGTCATACTTAGCATTCCAGGAAGTTCCTGACTTATCTAAGAGGATATCCAATTGTTTTTCTAATTTTTTTCTTAATTCATGAAGATGAGTATAATAAGTACAAATCCTCAAAAGGTCATAGCGCCAATCACTCCAGTCGTCATATACGGCTTTCTGCGATTCTTTTAAGATGACTTCAAAAAGCTTCTTTGATTCTTTATCAGATAAAAGCTTTAAACTTGCTGAAACTGCTTTCCCTGTGATAGCTAGTGCCCAATTGATTACACTGCCAGCGGATCCATCAGAATCATCCGCATGCTGGAGCATTTTTACAACAGGAGATAAGACTGTTAGGGACAATAACACCGCATTCTGTGTATCCCCTGCATTAAGTTTCTCCTGAGCTTTTTGCAGTGTTAAGTCTGCCCCTTTTAGTGCCTGGCCAATATGACGCCAATCAATAAATCCTTTTCTTTTTGCACTAGTAATATATTCTTGAACTAACTTTTTAGCAGCGGGTATCTCGTCTTTATCTGGACTAAACTTAAAGAGCAATCTTTTTTCTAAATCTGGGAACTCCTCAGTTAATTCAAGAATCATGTTAATCAAGTCTTCTTTGTTTTGATTTACTAGGACTGAATTTACAACGCTTTTTTCTTGTTCCTCCACCATCGCTGCAGGCCTTTTGTCTCTTAATGCATAAAGAACAGCTGCCTTATGCTTACAATATTCGTTCAAGTCATACGGACAATCACAATAAGCATTGACGACGACATCACCATTTAGACAATATGAACATGGTAAACATCCGAACCATCTACTAGGGCTTTAAAATGAATGTCATCTGAAGTAGAAAGATTACGGACTTTTCCCTTTTTTAGATATGCCTCGCCTCGTTCGAGAATTTTATCCTCAATCCATTGCTCGAAATTATTCAGTTGCATACCTGTCCCTCCCAGAATAAATTATCTTTTATTCTACCATTTTCTCAACCCTGATGCCTTCTCTTAAAAGAAAAGAGCTTGTCCCAATTGGGACAAGCTCTTCATACTTTACTATAAATTTTCACCATTAGTAGCAATCAGTTCTTTATACCAATAAAAACTTTGCTTGCGAATCCGGCGTAAATCTTTTAAATCAAATTCATCACGGTTTACATAGATAAAACCGTATCGCTTAGAGCAGCCTTGGTGTGTACTGATTAAGTCAATCGCGGACCATGGGCAGAATCCAAATACCTCAACTCCATCCGTAATCGCTAATTGCATTTGCTCGATATGCTTTCCTAAGAAGTCAATACGGTAAGGGTCCTTAACTACATCGCCCTCTTCTAACTTATCGAATGCACCTAAACCATTCTCAGTTATAATTAACGGAAGGTTATAGCGGTCATAGATTTCTCTTAGAGTATTTCTGAAACCAACCGGGTCAATTTCCCAGCCAAACTCATTCTTTTTCAAGTTCGGATTGGTTGCACCTTTATAGACCCCAGGTTCGCCAACTGTAATATGCTGGTCTCCGGTATTACCTAAATCTGAGCCGTCTCCCTCACTTGCCGCCACTGTTTGTGAAGTATAGTAGTTAAAAGCAATAAAGTCAGGCTTCGCGCTCGCTAAAACTTCCATGTCGCCATCAAGAATGGTTGGAACATAGCCTTTTTCTTCAAAGTAATTCCATGCAGTTGTATTATAGCGGCCAAAAGCAGCCATATCTAGATATAGCCAGTTGCGGATAGCTGAATAAGTTTGAGCAGCCATAATATCCTCCGGCTTAGAGCTGGCTGGATAGATGGATACAATGTTCGGTGCCGGACCAATTTTTGCTTTTGGCAGCATTTGATGGCACAAGTTCATTGCCTTAGCCTGTGCGACAAGCATGTGATGGTTTTGTTGATATAATTCTTTCTTAGGGTTTTCTAGATTAGGATCAACCGTTCCAATCGCATCACCATGAAGGATCATCATATTTTGCTCGTTGATGGTCAACCAATAGTTCACGCGGTCACCGAAGTTTTCGAATAGGGTTTGAGCATAGACCTCAAACGCATCAATTGTTTCCCGGTTCGACCAGCCGCCTTTTTGCTGAAGAGCATATGGCAGGTCAAAATGGTACATCGTCACAATCGGTTCGATTCCATGTGAGACGATTTCATTGATTAAATTATTGTAAAACTCAATTCCCTTTTGGTTCAATTCACCAGAGCCGTTTGGATAGATTCTGGTCCAAGCAATCGAGAAGCGATAGGCTTTGAATCCCATTTCCGCCAATAGTGCAATATCCTCTTTGTAATGATGGTAATGGTCGCTGGCTACTTTAAAGTCAGTTGTACCTTCTGGATATTTGGCCATATCAATAACAGACGGGCCTTTTCCATCTTCATTCCAAGCTCCTTCGATTTGATATGCTGATGTCGAACCGCCCCAGAAGAAATCTTTTGGGAAAGGTTTAAGTTTATTGTGTTTCATATTCAGAACCTCCACTTAAATTTATTTTTAAAAAAGGAAAAGCCGGAAGCCAAATAAGGCTTACCGGCAAGCAGTAGTATTAAAGTTGTTCACCATTAGTGGCAATAACATCTTTATACCAGTAGAAAGACTTTTTCTTGCTGCGCTCTAATGTTCCGCTGCCGTCGTCGTGTCGATCAACATAAATAAATCCATAACGTTTAGACATTTCACCAGTTGAAGCACTCACAAGGTCGATACAACCCCAAGGAGTATATCCCATTAGGTTAACACCATCTTCGATTGCTTCACCCATTGCTTTAATATGGTCTCTTAAATAATCAATACGATAGTCATCATTGATGGAGCCATCTGCTTCTACTTCATCCTTTGCTCCAAGTCCATTTTCTACAATGAATAATGGTACTTGATAGCGGTCATAAAGTTTGTTTAACGAGATTCGAAGACCCTCTGGGTCAATCTCCCAGCCCCAGTCACTTGCCTTAAGGAATGGGTTTTTCACACCCCCGATAATGTTACCAGATGCACCTTCTTCGTTCTCTTTTGTTTTCTTTTCAGTACGGGACATGTAATAACTAAATCCGATGTAATCAACCGTACCTTCTTTGATGATTTCCAAATCGCCTTCTTGGATGTCTAATGTAATGCCATTTTCCTTGAAGTAACGTTTGGCAAACTCAGGATATTCCCCACGTACTTGGACATCTCCACAATAGTAGTTAAAGATTTGCTCTTCTCTTAACGCATACATCACATTTTCAGGATTGCTATCGTAAGCATACACTGGGGCATAAACAAGCATACATCCGATTTGCGAACCAGGGATGATTTCGTGTCCGATTTTAACAGCTAACGCACTAGCTACAAATTGATGGTGTAGTCCTTGGAAGCTTTCTTGCAGGCGCGCTTCTTCGCTTGAAGCAGAGAACCCTAAGCCAAACAGCGGGAAGTGTGTCGCACCATTAATTTCGTTAAAAGTCATCCAATACTTTACTTTATTTTTATAACGATCAAAAATGGTTCTAACGTAACGCTCAAAGAAACCAATCAGCTTGCGATTTTTCCAAGCACCATATTCTTTTATAAGGTGTAATGGTGTTTCATAGTGAGAAATCGTTACAACTGGTTCAATTCCATGTTTGTGCAATTCATCAAATACACGGTCATAAAAAGCTAAACCTTCTTCATTTGGAGTTTCTTCATCCCCATTTGGAAAAATACGTGACCACGCAATTGACAGACGGAATACTTTAAAGCCCATTTCCGCAAAAAGAGCAATGTCGTCTTTATAGCGGTGGTAAAAATCGATTCCTTCGTGGTTTGGATAGTGGTATTTATCTGCTTCTATCTCATAATTGAAACCAGGTTTCATAAGAAGTTCTAAACGAACTTTCCCGCCAGGGAGTACGTCGGCCAGGTTTAAACCTTTGCCCCCTTCTTGATATGCTCCTTCTAATTGGTTTGCAGCGGTTGCTCCGCCCCATAAAAAGCCTTCTGGAAATTTGCGATTCATAATAAGTCACCTCATAGTTTTTTATAAAGTCCATTAGTTAGGGTTAGTAAACAAACGAAATAATATGTAGAATGTCAGGGGAAAATGGATTCCCCTAACTAAGTTTACTGCAATGCTAGGAATGCTTCTCGTGTATTGATTTTTCCTTGTTTAACTGGCTCAATTACCTGGTAACGGTCAGGATTTGTAATGATGACTGGAGTAATTAAGTCATATCCTTCTGCCTTAATGGCATCCATATCGAAAGTTACAAGCGTTTGGCCCACTTCAACAAAGTCGCCGTCTTTTACATGTGCTGTGAAATGTTTTCCTTCAAGTCTTACAGTTTCTAAACCAACATGGATTAAGATTTCTGCTCCATTATCACTTGTAATACCGATGGCGTGCTTTGTTTTAAATATAGTTGTGATTCTTCCAGTAACAGGAGAGACAACTTTACCTTCCTGCGGCTGGATCGCTAAACCTTGACCCATAATTCCTGTTGAAAACGTTGGGTCATTAACTTCGCTTAATGGTTTTACTTCACCTTTTAACGGGCTGAATACTTTTTCTGCTGCTACAACTAATTCAGGCTTAGTGTCAACTTCAGAAGTTTCTGTCTCTGTTGTAGTTTCTTGCTCTTCTTCACCTTCAACGTCCTCAAATCCCATAAGGTATGCTGCAACTGCACCAGCTGCGAAGGCGATTGGGAATCCTAAAGCTGCCAAGACAAATGTGTCACCGACAAAAGATGCTAATCCTGGTAAACCAGCGTTACCGCCAAGGATAAAGTATTTTACACCAAGAGCACTGTAGTATGCTCCACCAACGGCTCCACCGATAAGACCACCAATAAATGGTTTCTTAAGGCGCATGTTGACACCGTACATAGCCGGCTCGGTAACACCCATAACAGCAGTTAAGCTAGTAGTCATTGCTAAAGATTTAAAAGATTTGTTTTTAGAACGTAAGGATACAGCAAATGTTGCTCCAGCCTGTCCCATGTTTGCCATAAACATTGAAGGCATAATAACATCATAACCTTTAGTTGCAATATTGTTCATGGCAATTGGTAAAAATGCATAGTGCATACCTGTCATAATGATTAATGACCATGTACCGCCTAAAATCGCTCCTGCTAATATACCTGCGTGATCAAATAATGCTCCTACTCCTGCAGATAACCAGTTTCCGATAATCGAACCTAATGGACCTACGGCAATTAAAGTAACTGGAACAACAATCAATAATGTTAATGTTGGGACGAAGATCAGTTTAAACATGCTAGGAATAATACGGTCAACCCATTTTTCTACGTATGCTGCAATCCAGATGGCAAGCAATATCGGAATAACAGTTGAAGAATAAGTAACAGCAGTTACTGGAAGACCTAGGAAGTGAACCGGCTTACCTGCAGCTAATAATGCTGTTATCGTCGGATGTAACAACGCTGCTCCAATTGCTGCTGCCACATAAACGTTACTTCCAAATTTTCTAGCTGCACTTACTGCTAGTATGATTGGCAAGAAATAAAAGGCACCATCGCCAATCGCATTTAAGATTGTGTAAACCTGACTCGTATTTGTTAACCAACCGAAAGTAAGAGCAATCGCTAAAATCCCTTTGATCATACCAGCACCAGCAATTGCTGGGAGAATTGGTGTGAACGTTCCTGAGATTACATCGAATATTGCATTGATTGGATTTTGTTTCTTCCCAGATTGCTGCTTTGACTTGCTATCCATCTTAATCGCACTGTTTTCTAAAATAGCGTTATATACTTTCGGAACATCATTTCCGATAATAATCTGGAACTGGTCACCGCTTATATTCGTACCCATGATTCCAGGAACTTTTTCTAATGTCTTACGGTCTACCTTACTTTGATCATGTAAATTGAAACGTAATCTGGTCATACAGTGAATAACATTTTGAACGTTGCCTTCACCGCCGACTAATTCAACGATGCTTATTGCAGTTTTTTTGTAGTCCATGCTGTGTTTCCTCCTGATTTTTTGTAAAAAAATAACCTGAGTAACAAGAGATAGATTTGACTCCAATGGTCACTACTCATGTTCCTCAGGTTTTGCCTGCATTACCAGTAACAATCCTGTTTTAACTATTAAACTTGTAAATTTTCTCGAAGCCATTTGTAAGTTCTGGCCAGTTCCTACAACTGATGTACTTCGACTTAGGAATAAAAAAAACCTAAATTGTACACCACACCTATAAAAGATATGGCTCTACAATTTAGGTTTTGCCTGCGTTATCAGTAACAATCCTAATAAATTAATATTAATTTGTGAATTCATAATAGCACACGCTTTCAATAGAAGTCAACGCTTTCTTTCAAAAAAAAATTTTAGGATCTATTTACAACTCGTTCAATATGGATCGTAAGATAGGCCATTTCTTCTTTTGTCAGCTGATGGTTATGTGTTTTTTCAATAAAATCACGGATTTTCTCTACACATGCAAAGGCTTCTTTTTGCTTTTCTTTAACCATCTCATAGAGAAAGTCATCCTCGTTATTATAAGGAGCATCCGTATATAAACGCTGCGCAAAAAATTTGAGATGAGTAAGAAAGCGGAAGTAGTTCAATGATTCCTCAGCAAGCTCAATTTTAAAATGATATTTAACAATATTTAAAATGTCTTGGATGAGTTTAGTCATATTAACGACGTTCGGCATTTCCTCGTTTAACTCAGCGTTAACTATATGCATAGCGATGAATCCGGCTTCATCTTCGGGAAGGGTAATCCCGAGCTGGTCTTTTATCTTTGTTAATGCCTTTAAACCGACCGCATATTCATCAGCATAAATTCGTTTGATTTCCCAAAGGAGCGGGTTGGAAATCTGTAACCCTTTTTTCTCTCTCTCAATGGCAAAATTAATATGATCGGTTAAAGATACATAGATGCTATCATTCAATTTTTCCCCCAGCTTTTCTTTCGCATAGGAAATGATCCGTTCAGATATATCCATGTATTCCATCGGGACATCATACAAAAGTGTTTTGAATTTTTCAGAGACATCCTTATTATCTAATTTAAAGGTCTTCTCGATCTTTGATTCGTCCACAAGGTCACCTGGTCTTTTTTGAAACGCAATTCCCCTTCCCATAATCACAAGTTCTTTATTATGGGAATCAATGACGCTTATGACATTGTTATTAATTACTTTTGCGATTTTCATGTCAATCACCTCTAAAAAATAAAAACCTAAAACTAACAAAGTTGAAATTAGTCTTAGGTTTTGCCTGATTTAACAGTAACAATCCTATAATATAAAAATTAAATTAATAAAATCTTAACATCAAATAAAAAGACAAGCAATAATTAAACGAATCGCAGATAGGAAAATCTGCTCTTGTTTTAAGGAAGAATTCTTTGGATTAATGATTTAGGCTTCTTACGAATTTTTTCAACCATGAACTGAAAAACGTACATGAGGACGGATTTTGCCATAAATAAGATTCCCATTTGGTAATGCTTCATTCGGATAAGAGAGATAATCCCCATCCTCTTTAAGGCAAACATTCCAGGATAAACAAACAATACGTCCGTAACTAAGTTCACGATAAGATAGCGAAAAAAATTTCCAAAAGTAAATTTGAGAATCCAAATCGAACCAATCAGAAATGGACCTATAAGGAAAGGTAATTCACCCATGACATTAGGAATCAGCTTATCGTAAAATTTCCACCAGACTCGTTTTTTTGCTAATATGCTTTCCACAGAAATCCAAACCGTTATAAAAAAGGCAGCAGGCAAAAAACGCTTAAAGTTCTTTTTCCCTAACATAGGTACTGATAACCACGGCACCAGCATGATTACAAACAGAAACATTTTATTATATTTCATATTAGCCATTCCTTTTTTATTCTTAATATGCACCAACTTTGATGGTATTATTTACTATTTCGCCAATTCAATTGAGTCGGTATAGCAAAATAATGTCATTGACCGATGATTTTTTTTATAATATTATATTAATTTGCAAGTATTATAAATAAACGTGGTTCGAAAACCTCCCACGTAAAAAAACTAAGGAGAAATGAATATGGAGAAAATTGTGCAGCCGGCAAGTTCGAATGCCTCACCTGAGAAAGTGCACAACAGCGTGCAGGGAATTGTCGTTAATGGGATTATTGCAGCATTGTACATTGCAGTTTCTGCCTTAATTCAACCGTTTGGGTTTACCCAAGTACAGTTCCGTGTCTCAGAGATGTTTAATCACTTAGTCGTTTTTAATAAAAAATATGTTTACGGGATTGTATTAGGTGTTTTGTTAACAAATTTATTCTTTTCACCCATGAAAGCTTATGATCTCGTATTTGGGGTCGGCCAGTCGGTGATTGCTTTAGTAATTACGATTGTTTGTTCAAGGTTCATCAAGGGAATCTGGGCTAGAATGATGATTAATACACTTGTTTTCACATTCACTATGTTTTTAATTGCACTAGAACTTCATTTAGCATTTGATCTGCCCTTTCTATTTACATGGCTTACCACAGCTGTAGGTGAATTGGTTGTTATGGCAGTTGGTATGCCGGTGATGTATGCCCTAAATAAACGAATCCATTTTGAAAAAATGGTTAAATAGTTGAAGAGTTGCTGCTATTAGCGGCAGCTCTTTTCTTTTAGATTTATTAATAACAGTGGCAGTCTTATTATTATATAAGTAGGCAGATGGGTGGCTTTCTAATAGTTGAAAAATTATAATAAATCCGTAGAAAAACGTTATAGACTAAGGGGGAAAAGAGATGGTTCAGCGTCCAGAGGCGAAAGAATTCCCAAAATATTATGTTCCATATGTAAATTTAGTACCTGATGGGGATTTGCTGGAGATTTTGAAAGAAAATTTGTTGAAAACCACTGCATTATTTGAACGCTTATCCGAAGAAAACGGACTGCACCGCTATGCAGCTGGGAAGTGGAGTTTAAAAGAAGTTCTTGGACATATGACGGATACAGAAAGGATTATGAGCTATCGTCTTTTACGGGTTGCCCGTGGTGACAAAACACCATTACCCGGTTTTAACGAGAACGACTATATAGCCGAATCAAACTTTAATGAGCTTCCCATTCAGCAGCTCATCCAAGACTTTACAGCCGTTCGTCAGGCTGCAATGACACTGATTACCAATTTACCAAAAAACACTTGGAAGAAAACAGGATTCGCCAACAACACAGAAATCTCCGCCCAAGCCATTGCCTACATCATCGCCGGACACGCACTCCACCATCTAAAAATAATAAACGAACGGTACCTATAGTAATAATGGTGACAGGCACCATTATTACTGTGAACGAATGTCTTTTGTTTTATAATTGAAATATCGGTAATAATAGGAAGTGGAATTAATGGGCTTGAGGGTCAATGATTGATCATCATTCCTAATTTTCTTACTCTTACTTATCGATGGATAAGATTTCATTATAGCCTAAGGAGCTGAAAATTTTTATGACTTTACGTTTGATTCCCTATTTAGTGATGGATGGAAATGCAAAAGAAGCCATCGAATTCTATCAGAATGCTTTGGATGCCCAGGTTTTATTCAGCCAATCTTTCGGAGAAATGCCAGAGAATCCTGAATTTCCTATGCCGGCAGAGGCAAAAAATCGTGTGAGTCATGCAACAATCAAAGTGGGTGAAACGGAAGTAATGCTGTCCGACACATTCCCTGGCACACCACATCAGAGCGGTAATCAGGTAACGATCTGTATTTCAACTAATGATGCCGACCAGGCACACAAGTTCTTTGATGCTTTAAAGGAAGGCGGCCATGTAGGGATGCCGCTGCAAGAAACCTTCTTTAGTCCTGCTTATGGCAGTGTTACCGATAAGTTCGGGATCAATTTCCAAATATTCACTGAGGGCAGACAATAATCCATTTGTGGGCACGGCCTTAAAGAAATAAAACATCCAGCTTAGGTATTTATACATAATAGAAATACAAAAAAACCGGCTTAGCGTGCAGTTTAATAGGCAGCGCGGCCGGTTTTTGCTATTTGAAAGAATTAATTTTTTAAATGCAAGGGTTTGAGTCAGCTTATAAGTTAACTTTTGCCTCTACTCCAAAGTGATCAGATACAACCATTTTATTCTTATTGTTAAAAATTACGTTAGAATACTCTACCTTAACTGGTTTATTGGATAGGATTAAATCGATTCTCAGATCTTGCTTATTGTTGCTCCAGCCGGCGATCTTTCCTTTTACAGTGATGCCATCATCCTTTTCCTCTGCAAGATGGTACGTATCATAAAGACCATGATCTAACAAATACTCATACCCCTCTCCTTTTAAGGAAACATCATTGTTAAAATCCCCCATCAAAAAGAAATGCTCATCCCAATTCAAATTCTTGAACATCTTGTCAGCTTGTGCCTTAAAAGGTTCAACTTCATCATGCCACCAACCCATATGGCAAGAATAAAAAGTATAAGGTTTGTCCTTGTACTTAATTGTTGCACCTAAAATTCTTCTTGTTTTCCAGTTTGTTTCATACTCCTCACTTTGCGATACAAAGAAGGATTGGTGCTGAATGATTGGGTGTTTGGTGAGGACAGCTACCCCTTCTTCATAGGTTCCTTTTTTGATATAATGAGTCAAATCCCACACCATTGAATATTCGTCATTACCACGCTTCTTAAGTTCCTGTAACAAAACGTAAACGTAATTATTTTTCTTTACTTTCCCATCCACATACTCATCAGCTATTGCTTGGCTCACCTCTTGCAAGGCAATAACATCATAAGAATGTTCGATTATAGTTTCTGCTAAATGCGCAATCTTATCATATTGATGTTCCTCATGCCAAGAATGACAGTTTAATGTTAAGAGTTTCATATTCACCCTACCCCGATGTAATTTTACATAGTGAATATTCTAACATATAAGTTGGACGTATTAAATCAAAGAGCCTCCACATATTGGCATTGTGTTTATATCACTAATGGTGACAGGCACCATTAACCAAGTTTGGTTCGGGCTGTGGCTGGCTGATATTTTCTCATTGGTCCTTTTTCGAGGACTTCTTGGAGATAAAGGTTTCCTTTTGGGCTTGTTTGCTTTAGCAGGTCCATTAGGTATGTAATATCATCAAGTGCTCTATGTGTTTGATAATCTGTGATATTATGGGCCTGTAATAGTGTCAGTAGTTTTCCGTTTGGAAATCCATAGTTCTTCCATGGAATATTTCTCATCGTGCAATACCACTTTAAATCATTTACTTCAGGATACATTTGGTACAGAAAACTGCGGTCAAATGATGCATTATGGGCGAACACCGAATCGGCCCGATGGAAATACGTCTTGATTTTTACATCATAAAAGCTTTTGCCTATCACTGATTCAAATGGAATCCCATGAACTCTAAAAGCAGTATCATAATTATTCCGGGCTGTCCTGGATAAGGGTTCGCGCAGGAAGGAGTCTTCCTCGATAATCTCGAGGATTTCACCTGTTTCCTTCCGGTAGGTGAATAATTTAAGGGCTAGTTCAATAACTTCGTCTTTTGTCGGCCCCAATCCGGTTGTCTCTACGTCCAAAACTAATCCATACTGTTCCGTTCGTTTCATAATGATCATTCCTTTATTCCTTAATATAAGTTATAAACATTATAACAAAGCCCCAGCTATTAAAACACATCCATTCTTTGGATAAAAAAAGGGACATTCCTCTACAGAAGAATGCCTTTCATGTGTTACAAACTGTTTCAACTTAAACATCCGTTACCTTTCAAATATCCCTTCAGCGGCTGCCTTAACCTTATCTACCGCTTTCCAGTCCATTAAAAATGCCTGGATGATCAGTGTCAGACTATCATCTATATCTACATCCAATTTATATCATCCTTTAGCCAATTCTCCGTTTGAACTCATTTACCGCTTGTTCCATCATACTCATAGGGTGTTCCACCATTTCACCGTGGCCTACTGCTAGTAGTTTTGGTTCGAAACTTAGCAGTTTTTTTGCACTAGCTAAAGCTGTTTTCTTACTCCATGTACCGAACGCCGGAAATGGGAACCATGGTTTTAAATCCCCGGCAACCGCCATTCCTCCTCTCGTTTGAAAGGCATCGCCTGCAATAAGAGCGTCTGTCCGCTTATCAAGAAATGACATCGATCCAGGGGTATGACCCGGTGTTTCAATTGCCGTTAATGAACCAACTAAATCTCCTTCCTTGAGTAAGAGAGCAGCCCGGGTTTTTAATGTTTTCGGTACGCCTCCTTTAATTGGAGTTTGATCCTCATGAGAATCAAGTGAACGGTCATTGTTCATTAGTCTATAATCACGGGATGAGATATAAACAGGAACCTCAGGGCAGGATTCTTTTATCGAATCAAGTGCACCTACATGGTCTTCATGGGCATGTGTCAAAACAATTTTTGTAATTGGTTTCCCGATGGTGTCAGTTGCCTTCAAAATACCTTTGGCACAAAAACCAAGTGCGGCATCAATTAACGTTAACCCATCGTCTTCTTCCACCAAATAACAATTTACCGGAAAAATTTTCGCCATAAATGTTACTTGATAAACATAACCTTTTTTAATCAGCCTCATTAATACCATCTCCTTAAAACTAATAATATTAGTTAAATCAACAGTTATTTTCATTCTATACAAAAAAAGCGCCTCCTTTCTTTTTAAAGAGGGAGACGCTTGTATAATCCGTTTAATAGCTATTTTCTTCATTTAGCTCTTGTTTATTTACATACCAGTTTGTAACTTGCGTAAGAATGGCATAGATAAAAAAGAAATTCATAGCCCAGACATTAATGAATGGTGTAATACCGCCATATTCAATAGTTTCATAGCCTTTTAATTTCATTACGATCATCGATTCGATAAAAATTAAAACAAAACCAACTACACCCGCAACACCTGCTTTTACCATCAGCCAATCCCTCCGATTTTCCTTCAACATTTTTTATCTTAATTAAAAACCAACAAAATGAATTTTCGACAATTTTGTGAACGCTTATAATTCTATTATATGTAATTATTCAATAAACACAACTATTTAAAAGTAAAAAAGGTGCCTGACACCCTACGGGTGTCAGGCATGTTTTTTACCTTGGGAAAATGTTAATTAGTGTGGGTTATCTATGGCCTGGGTTGTACGTGCCATGACCGTGGTGGTAACCATGTCCTGGATAATAGGTGCCATGACCATGATGGTAACCGTGGCCAGGGTAATAACCTCCATGGCCATGATGGTAGCCGTGGCCAGGATAATAGCCCCCATGGCCTTGATGATAGCCATGACCTGGATATCCTGGATAATAGCCGCCGTGACCATGATGATAACCTTGACCCGGATAATAACCCCCTTGGCCATGATGATAGCTTTGACCCGGACTTCCATATTGTCTTTCCATTTGCAATCCCTCCTTAGACTAGATGTAAACAGTGTATGTCTATATTTTGAATTTGGAACAGATACACGCCTAGAACAGCAGGGAACATGTTAAAGTACATTTATCAGGATGCTTTTTTAATCGAGGTTAAATACTTGAAGAAAAGTCACTTTATTGACGTTAGCCCCTATATTAAGAAACGTTTCCATCAATATGTTGGCGGTATTTTAGCGGAGGAATCTAAGCGGTATAGTATTCACCGTTTATGGCCGAAGTTGTATTAAAGTGCCAAAAACCATCTAATCCATAATCTTCACAACTTCCACATAAGTTCTGCATAACTTCTACATATGTTTTTCTTATGATATAAGTAACTTAATTAAGAAATAGTTCGGTAGAACTTATTTCTTAAACTTCCCATAATTTGATTGGTGAATTTCACCAGTCTATTTTTTTGCTTTCAAAATCAAATCTTCACAACTTCCACACAACTTCCTCGTATTTTCCACACAAGTTTTCACTATCATAAAGATAACTTAATTAGGAAATAAGTTCGAAGAGCTCATTTCTTAAAACTTCCCATTTGATAGATTGGTGCCGACACCAATCTATTTTTTTGGTGCCTGTCACCATTTCTACTATACGCATGATAGAAAAAAGAGTCAGTCATTACAGTTTGTAATGCTGACTCTCATACAAATATTTAGTTAACTCCTACTTGATTCCAGGCTGAGGCCACGGCGTTGTACTGGGTGCTGCCTGTTCCGTATAGGTCTGCAGCGGCTGCGAGCAGGGAGGCGCGGGCATCGCTGAAGTTACTTTGTGGGTTTAGATACACGGTAAGGGCACGATAGTAGATTTTCTCTGCAACCGCTGTCCCTAAACTAGAAATGGTTAAATAAGCGGCTTTGTTTGGAATACCACTATTCGTATGCACCCCGCCATTATCAGAAGTGGTATTCACATATTTGCTCATATGATCAGGCTGTCCATAAAGAGTTGGGTTGGATAAGCTGCGAAGGGCATCTCCCGACTTACTTGGAGTATAGACATCTTCTCCTACTAAATAATCTCCTTTATCTAAAAACACCCCAAACGTATCAGAAATAGACTCATTTAAAGCCCCTGACTGATTCACATAATCTAAACCTGCTGTTCTTTCCGTGACAGCATGTGTTAATTCATGGGCAACAACATCTAAAGCGCCTGATAATGGTCTAAAAGTGACTCCGTCTCCATCCCCATAAACCATTTGCGAACCATTCCAGAAAGCATTATTGTAATTTCTGCTATAGTGCACGGTCGAACGAATCGTTGCCCCATTGTTATCGAAGCTATTTCGATTAAATGTATTTTTATAATAGTCATAGACTTTACCGGCGTAATAGTTTGCGTCAACATCGGCTCCTTGGGATGCAGCATAGAATTTATTATCCGCATCCACTGAGTAGCTGCCTGGTAAGATCGATCTGCTTTGTGCGGTCCTAGTTTCAATTACTCCTGCCATCGGTTTCGTTACATCATATAAATAATAAGTACTGCTTGAGTAATAGGTATTGAGAGTTTTATAGTCTCCTAATACACCATATCCAGAACCTGTAGTACCTGCATCTGCTACCGCATTATAAGAATTTAACACATTCCCATTCACTGCATCGACATAAATCACCCAGTTAGCTCCGTAAGGCTGGATGAATTGCAGGTTCGTTTTATAAGCCAGATAGAAATTGTTTTCTTTTTTATATACAACCAATTCTGCCTTCTCTACAGTATCCTCAAATTTCGTACCGGTTGGACCAGCTTCTGCGTTTGTTAAAGTTTCCTCTTTTGTTAGATTTATAGAATCCCACGCCTTAGATAAAGCAGCATCCTTAGTAAGCTGCGCTTTCAAATTCCCCTTAAAATAAGCAGATGCAGCTGGGAAAACATCGCCGTTAATCGCTGTAATGACCCCATTTTTATCGGTATGCACCTTAAATTTCGCCCCATCTACAGGAATTCCCTGGACAGATTGAACAAAATCATAGTGTTTGCTGCCAAGCTCATCCGTTTGTACATCCAATAGGGTTAAATCTTTATCTGCATCTAGTTGATATAGTTGTTTGTTTTCTTTTAAAAATTGCTTTACGGCTGCTTGATCTTTATAAGCTTTAGTAGATAGCTTACCGTGGACGAAAGAAGGAACGGTTTGCCCCTTTTTCCAAGTTACCTTTGCATCTTTGCCAAACTGGTTCGCATCTTTAGTAACCGTCACATTATACGGAATAGTATTGGCGGCAGCCGTAATCGGCAGTACTGATCCAACCGTTAATCCTAATGCAAGCATGATAGATGTTCTCTTCTTCATCATTCCTCAAGCCTCCTAATGATCTCTTTTTTTGTTGCAAAAATATCATATCACGCTGACACACCGAGCATAATTGGGAAAAAAAACGGCTGAAAAATGGGAAGGCACCTATCTTTTTAAAAAAACTAGTAAAAATCCCAAGGCTGGTATTTACTAGCCTTGGGAAAAAAATAAAAACTCCATTAGAGTTAATGAAGTTTTTGGTTCTTTTTTGATAGTAAGATCTTTTCCATCCCTTTATTAATTAGATAATTTCCCACTAAAAAGATAGCAATACAAATAAACACTGACCACAAACCCAGCTTGCTTAAATAAATATTGCCCATAAAAATAATGAGCAAGAGCCATCCGCATTTAGCCAGCCAATAGAGGAAGTACATGAACTCCATCCTTTCGGTAAAATCTTATCTCTATATTCTCTGAAATTACTTAAATTTACAATTATATGGTTTCCACTACTTCCCCTGTTATTTCAAATCACAGCCAATTTTTCCTTCCACATGTAAATGAGGTCTTTATTTTCATAAAATCATACATGAGCGCCGCTTTCCTGCCCTTTTCCGTATGACGATTTATCTTAGGCCGGAGACACTCCATAAATTCTTTATCACATTCACAAGATGAGCCGCCTCTACTCAAACAATGATCATGTTTCTGGCAGCAGCTATCTACATCATTAATGGGATCATCGGGTCCGCTGCAACCCGGTCCACACCAATTATACCCAGGAAAAATACACCAAGAACAAGATTTTCTTTTCCTCTTATTTTGCATCCTAACACCTCCCTGACCTCTCTTAATTAGGGTATGAAAAGATGATTTGGATGTGCTAGCCAAAATTCCTAATTTAATAGAGAGAAAAAGAAAATTTTCTATTTTCATATAATAATTTATTTGATATAACTAACTTGACAACTATCACATTTATTAAAAAATGACAAAGTACCAAGAAAAACATTAAATTTTTTTCCAAAGTCCGTTCGATGCTGTATCAAAAGAACCAATATATGGAAAAATAGCACTATACATAGAGGAGTAGATCCATTTGGTACTTATTCGCTTGCTTAAATCCCTTATACATAAAAGAGCATTTATTTATCTATTGATTGCTCTCATTCCATCCTTAGCAGTTAGTATGATCCTAGCCCACCACACAGTGAAAGTGGTAGAGAGCGAATATAAACTCAAGGCACAAGAATATGCGAACTTCCATGCCATGAGTATCGAAAATTTTGTTGGAGAAACAGTTGGCCGCCTAGAAATGCTGTCGACTGCAATTAATATCCAGCCTAATAATTTAAGTGATGTGAACAAGATCCTGCGAGAAACCAAGAGTAAAGATTCAAGGTTTTCCGGATTTTATTGGGCGAATCCCAGTGGAGACGTGATTTTAAGCACCAACCAGATGACCGGAAAAGTCAATGTGAGTGACCGTCCTTATTTCCAGCATTCTTTACATACAGCTCAAACAAGTATCTCAGAACCTCATTACGGCAGAGTATCTGGAAGGTTCGTTATCTCGATTGCCAACCCAATCGTTACGAATGATCACAAGGTAAAGGGTGTGTTTGTTGCCAGTCTGCAGATTAACGAAATTAAGGAAAAATTATCAAGGCTAGTGGACGAGGAGCAAATTGTTGTTAAGGACGACACCGGGAAAACTATAATCCAAACCGGGCCTATACCGGGGAATTATAATGTAAAATCTAGCATGAAGGTTTCTAGGGTCCCCTGGACAATTACGGCGTTTGTAGATCCAAATCACAAGAAAGTATTTTGGAAAAGTTTTTTGACCAATCTTATCATTTCCTTAACTATACTGAGTATTTTATTTTTATTAGGGCAATACATCCTTTTAAAAAGAAAGCTAAAAAGGGAAAAAGAGCAAACAGAACTGCACAAACTAGAGTTAATTGGCAATCTTGCTGCCAGTACAGCCCACGAAATAAGAAACCCTCTTACAGGTATCAAGGGGTTGATAAAACTATTAAGTGAGGAAGACAAGGACGAGAAGGCACAATCGTATTTTAAGGTCATCCAATCGGAGATTGATCGCATCAATTCGATAGTCAGTGAACTTCTTATCCTCGGCAAGCCAACTGCTTACACCTTTCAGACCTGTGATGTGAATGAGATCGTATCAGATATTGAACCGATTATTTCATCAGAGGCCAATTATTCAAATGTGAACATTACTTTCAGCTATCATCCGGAAGTTCTGCTGGTATCTTGCATGAAAGACCAATTAAAGCAAGTCATTCTAAACCTTGCGAAAAATGCCTTACAAGCGATGCCTTATGGCGGGGAATTATCCATCCATTTAGATAAACATTTAGAAAAATGCAGAATTACAGTAACCGATAACGGCATCGGTATGAGCAAAGTCCAAATTTCCCAAGCCTTTAATCCGTTTTATTCCCTGAAAAAAGGCGGTTCTGGTCTGGGACTTACCGTTTGCAAGCGGATCATTGATTCCTACGGGGGAGAAATTATTATTAATAGCAGCCCAAACCAAGGAACACAAGTCGAAATTATCCTGCCATTAGACTCACACCAATCTGTTTCACAGGACCCTGCTTGAAAATGAACAACGCTCAGAGATAAAGCTCTGAGCGTTGTTTCCATGTTTTATTTTGGTCTCTCAATGTCAAAAATTTCTCCGATTTTTGCATAACTATTACCAGCTAACCGGCTCACGGCACCGAGCCCTTGTGGATCGATTCTTCCACTTTCATAGATATCATTTTCAATATGATATTGAACTATCCTCCCAATTACCAAATCACACGCTGGGGAATCCGAACCGCCTAATTCTAAGGAATGTTCTAAGCTGCACTCCATTCGAATTTTGGCTTCTTTGATACCAGGCGTAGAGATCTTTATGCTTTCTACAGGAGTTAATTGTGCCAATTCTACTTCACTTTGCTCGGGCGGCAGGCTGGCAGCCGTTTGATTGACTTGGTCAACATTTTTTTCATCTACAATATGAACAACAAATTCTTTCGAATGAATAATGTTTCTAGCCGTATCCTTTTGCTTTCCTCCCGACCGTTGAATCGCTAGGGATATCATCGGCGGATTGGCTGATACAATATTAAAGTAACTAAACGGAGCCCCGTTCAAAACCCCCTCTTTCGACAAGGATGTCACGAAAGCGATGGGCCTGGGTATAATACTTCCGATTAAAAATTTATAATTATCTCGCTCGGTATTATTAGATGGGTCTATGGACAACATTTCAATCCTCTCCTCGCTATATGGTACAGAATAAACCAACTTATATTACAGTATTACCACATTACAGATTTAATTAGTAAGAGCAAGATGAGTTCTTTCCCTCTTTATTTTTCTTCCTTATTATACATTGGTAAATTCCCGTTTATATAAAGATATTGTCATTAATGTAAAATATAAATCTTCATTTTGAATTAATCGATAAAGCGGAACACGCTTATCCATTCTTTCGAGAAAGGGTACCATCAATGCTAGCGTCTCTTTACTTTGACCTATAAAACTCACTCTCTTTTAAATATGATGTCTTGTCCTTAACCGAGTAACCAGCAAAAGTAAAATAAACGGAGATTTTTCGGTTAGATGTGGAATGGAGCGCGTTTTGGGATAAATAAGGGGAGGTTTTCCGGTTATGCAAAGAAAAATCTACCATTTTCAAACTTTTCGATCCAATAGGCGGAATCTCTCCGTCTATTTAAACCTTTTTTAATAATAATTACCAATTAAGCGGAATTTTTCCGTCTATTTATCAGCTCGGGTGCTTAACCTGATCCCCCAACCGATAAGTGCGGATCCTCTTGAACCTAGACGCTGGAATTAGCAATAAAGAAAAGACGAATGCCGATTCATTCGTCTTTTCTTGTGCCTTTTTATTCTTAGATCGAATAATCGTCTGGAATGAACACCTTTAATTGCTTGGGTTTGACATAGACTTCTTCACCTGTTTGAAGGTCGAGGCTTCGGAGATATTCTTTGGTTATTTCAGCTTCTAAAAAGTCACCTGTATCCTTGCGAATCAGTTCAATCTGAACCACCGCTCCAATTTGATGGATATAACTGACTTTAGCGGCCGCGTAATCCTGACTGTAATCTCGTTTAATACTTATATCATGCGGCCTCGCATACCCGACGGCTTCCGCACTTACAGACTGGTCAAATTCAGGTGCATCCACCTGGAACTCCCCATGTTGTAATTTACCATTGTGCAAACGGCCCTTAAATAAGTTCACATTCCCTAAAAAGTGATAGACAAACGGGCTGTTCGGATGTTCATAAACTTCCTCCGGTGTTCCAATCTGTTCAATCTTCCCTTCATTCATCACAACAATCCGGTCGGCTACATCCAGCGCCTCCTCCTGGTCATGGGTCACAAAGATACTCGTAATCTGGTAATCATTATGAAGCCTTCTAAGCCAGCGGCGGAGATCTTTTCTTACCTTCGCATCCAAAGCCCCGAATGGCTCATCCAATAAAAGGACTTTTGGCTCCACAGCTAAAGCTCGTGCCAGCGCCACCCGCTGCCGTTGTCCGCCGGATAAATGGGAAGGATACCGATTAGCAAATGCCTCAAGTTTCACTAGCTTTAATAATTCAGTCACCTTTTCCTTAATCTCGCTTTTAGAGGGACGATCTTTTCGCGGGCGGACCTTTAAGCCATAGGCAATGTTGTCAAAAACGGTCATATGTCGAAATAACGCATAATGTTGAAAAACAAAGCCCACCTTACGTTCCTTTGCGCTCAACAGAGTGATATCCTCATCCCCAAACAAAATCACTCCCTGACTCGCATCTTCAAGTCCTGCAATGATCCGTAATAAAGAAGTTTTCCCAGAACCTGAAGGGCCCAGGAGGGCAACCAGTTCACCTGTTTGTATATTCAGATCAATCTGTTCAAGGGCCTGAAAGTTCCCGAACGATTTAGAGATGTTTTTAATTTGAATGCTCATATTAGGCCTCCCCCTCTTCAGGTACCATGGATTTGTTTGCTTTCCATTCAATGATATTTTTTACGATCAAGGTAATAATAGCGAACAATGACATTAACGATGCGACCGCAAAAGCCGCTGAGAATTGATATTCATTATATAAAATTTCAATATGAAGCGGCATCGTATTAGTCATCCCGCGTATATGTCCGGAAACAACAGATACCGCACCGAATTCTCCAATGGCACGGGCCGTGCAGAGAATCACTCCATATAATAGTCCCCACTTTATATTAGGTAATGTTACCAGCCAAAATGTTTTCCAGCCGCTTGCACCAAGCGTCATGGAGGCCTCTTCATCGGATGTCCCCTGCGTCTGCATCAACGGAATTAACTCTCTTGCCACAAATGGCAGGGTAATTAATAAAGTAGCCATCACAATCCCAGGAACCGCAAAGATAATTTTAATATCATGCGCCTGCAGCCATGGTCCAAATAACCCGTGACTGCTGAATAACAAAACAAACACAAGTCCTGCAATAACTGGGGAGATCGCAAACGGCAGATCAATAATCGTAATCAGCAAACTTTTTCCTTTAAACTGAAACTTAGTGATGGCCCATGCTGCCGCAACACCAAACATCGCATTAAGGGGAACAGCTATAAGGGCTACAATCATCGTTAATTTTATAGCTGCTAAAGCATCCGGATTAGTGATTGCTTCAAAAAACACGGCACTCCCCTTGTCAAAGGCTTTGATAAAAATAGCAGCGAGCGGCAAAACCAGAAATAACCCTAAAAAGCCAACCGCTAATGTAATTAACAAATAACGAACCCAGCGCGGCTCACTTTCTTTTTTGGATTTCTGTATCTGTGGATTTGAGTACTGCAATGAAACATGTCCCGACATGATCTACACCCCATTCATCTAAATAAATTTCCGATTGGTCCACCATTGTAATAAATTAATGACTAGAAGCATCAAAAAGGAAAAGATCAGCATAACAGCAGCGATGGCGGTCGCTCCCGAATAATCGTATTGTTCCAGCTTCGTCATAATTAACAGCGGGGTAATTTCTGTTTTCATCGGCATGTTTCCGGCAATAAACACCACAGAGCCATATTCACCAAGTGACCTGGCAAAAGCTAAGGCAAAACCCGTTAGTGCGGCAGGAAGCAATTCAGGAAAGACCACTTTCACAAAGGCCTGAAGACGATTTGCCCCTAAACTGGCGGATGCCTCTTCCACTTCTTTATCCACGTTCTGTAAGACAGGCTGTACCGTTCGAACAACAAAAGGCAGGCCGATAAACATTAAAGCGACAGTAATGCCAAGGGATGTAAAAGCTACTTTGAAGCTTAAGAATTGTCCTACCCAGCCATTTTCTGTATACAAAGTGGTTAAGGCAATCCCTGCTATTGCTGTTGGCAAGGCAAACGGCAGGTCTACGAGCCCATCAATAATGCGTTTGCCTGGAAATCGATAGCGGACTAGGACCCAAGCGATTAAGACCCCAACAATAACATTAATCGCTGCCGCCATTAGCGAGGCACCGATACTTAATTTATAAGACGCAACGACCCTTGGCTCCGAAATGGTCTGCCAAATTTTTTCCCAAGGCGCGGACGCTGAATTTATAAAAATCATTGATAATGGTAAGATTACCAGAATACTAATATAGGTCATTGTAAATCCCAGCGATAAGCCGAAACCCGGCAGTACGCCATTTCTCTTTTTTAAAAGACCCATGAGGTTGACCCCTTCCAATTTAGATACATAGGGAGCACGAATGCTCCCTATTCATAAAGATAAATAGTATAAAATTTGCATTGAATAAATGTCCGGCTCCAGGCGCCTTCCGCTTTTCTTATTTTGGCTGATAGATTTCGTCGAATGTCCCGCCATCATTAAAATGTGTTTCCTGCGCCTTTTTCCAGCCGCCGAAATAATCATCAATGGTGACCATTTTAATTTCCGGGAAGACATCTGCATATTTTTTCAAGATTTCTTCGTTACGCGGGCGATAGTAGTTCTTTGCAATAATTTCCTGTCCTACATCAGAATATAAATATTCAAGATAAGCCTTAGCTACCTCTGCCGTAGCTTTCTTATCTACTACCTTATCAACAACTGCTACAGGCGGTTCGGCAAGAATACTAAGTGATGGATTTACCACCTCAAACTTGTCTTTTCCTAGTTCATTCAATGTTAGATAGGCTTCATTCTCCCAAGCTATTAAAACATCACCAATACCGCGCTCTACAAAGGTTGTCGTAGCTCCGCGTGCACCTGAATCTAATACTTCAACGTTTTTATATAGTTTGCTCATAAAGTCTTTGGTTTTCGTTTCATCGTTATTGTACTTTTCCTGTGCATAGGCCCAAGCGGCTAAGTAATTCCATCTCGCTCCGCCGGATGTTTTTGGATTCGGAGTAATGACCGACACTCCTTTTTTCGTTAAATCATCCCAATCTTTGATCCCTTTTGGATTCCCTTTCCTTACTAAGAAAACAATAGTAGAAGTATAAGGAGTGGAATTATCATCTAATTTCTTCTGCCAATCGGTAGAAAGCAACTGACCTTTTTCAGCAATTTCGTCAATATCATAAGCCAATGCCAGCGTCACAACATCGGCTTCCAGGCCATCAATAACGGCACGCCCTTGTTTGCCTGAACCGCCATGTGACTGTTGAATGGTTACCTGCTGGCCTTCTTTCTCTTCCCAGTACTTTGCGAATTCCTTATTATACTCTTCATAAAGTTCTCTTGTCGGATCATATGATACGTTTAATAACTGAACCGGATCTTTCTTTTTCGTTGTGTCTTCACTTGTGGTATCCGCTTTTTTCGTTGTTTGTGTGCTGGATTTTTCCGTGCTGCTGCAACCGGCTAAAATCAGTGCCATTAACGTAAGTACCAATGTAAATTTGTATAAATGTTTCATTTTGATTCCCCCTTTTAGGTATAAAAAAAGCTGCCTAATTTTTTTCATACCTAAGAACGAATATGCGGCTTCATTCTTTAAGCTATGTAAAATTAAGCAGCCTTCAGTGGTCTGATCGGCTGATCTTATGCTCTTTGACTTTTTATAGTATTTCGTCTTGATTCGAATCGGTTTTTTTCCGTCTTATCTATTTGTGTGACTGCCCCATCATGAATCGTTATGGTTACGGATCCATACTCAATATTCTTTAATGCCTCTAAAATCACTCTTGTTCTCTCTTGATCTAACGCTGCCATCAGGCCACTCCCTTTTTTAAATTATCGATATCACATCAGAATACTTGGTTTTATAATTAAAAAATTTTATGGTGTCAACTGAACGGCAACAATGTGGACTACACTTACTAATTGGATACGTCATTTACTGATCTCTCCTCTCTTTTGACAAAAAAAGGCTTATACTCTCATGCGAGGGAGTATAAGCCTTTGGTTGACCAATCAGCTTTACCTTTTTTGTTATTTTTTGGGCTTGAATTATCTTCATTTTATTCTGACTTTTCCGAGGTGTCAAGTGGGTTTTAAAACATTTCTTACAAAATTATTAAAATATTTAATTTTATTATAGATTTTCTCTATCAAAGCTTAGACAATACGCTTTGACAATGATGCCGTCATTAGCAGGTTCAAAGTCGTACTGAGGTATGCGTTCAAATCCAAAATGTTCGTACAATTTCATTGCCCGTTTCATAAATTCTCCTGTATGCAAGCCGATTGACCGACAGCCTTTTGCTTTGGCCCTGGTAATACATTCAGAGATCAGTGCACTTGCAATCCCTTTACCTTGTGCTTTAGGGGCAACAGCAAGCATACGAATCTCAGGAAAATCTAATGCTGCTACATTTCCTTCATAGGCATCCGTCATTGGCGGATATAAAACCACACTGCCTACAATCTCCCCATCCAATTCCACTACAATTCTTTCAATCTCAGAAGTTTTATCTCTATCTGAAGTGATCGCTTGTTTCAATGCCTCCCAATGGCCTTGCGGGATTTTTTCAGCATGAATTTCATAGGCTTGAAGCCTTAGTTCCTGAATAAGCGGTATTTCCTCCGCAACAGCATCGCGTATGATCATATGCCCCATATCTCCTATTCCTCTTTCCCTCATTTTATTAAAAACTTTTCTGTCTTATTACTTAAAATCTGCCGGTTATGCGGGGATTGTAGTCCTGAAAGGTCAGGGCCCTTCGGAAGGATATGGTAACTCTTCTGATCATTACTAGCTATATGGTTTGATAGGTGATAATGCCTTTTAATGGCATCAAAATCCGTAGTATCCCCAAAGCCTGGCGTTTGATATAAATCTTGCAGATAACCCCATAGATTAGGAAAATCAACGATTCGATTCCGATTGGCCTTGAAAGCGGAGTAATAAGCAGCGTCAAAGCGAATGAGTGTCACGTACAGTCTAACATCTGCATCTGTAATATAATCACCAAATAAGAAGCGCTGGTTAGAAAGCCTTCTTTCTAATTCATCTAATCTAGAAAATAACGTATCATATGCTTGCTCATAAGCTTCTTGCGACTGGGCAAAACCGCACTGATAAACTCCGTTGTTCACCTCATGGAAAATAATATCATTCAGGAGGTCAATCTCCGCCCGCAAATGATCAGGATATAAATCGGGGGCATTCTCCCGATGAAACGGCGCCCAAACTGTTTCCAGATAGTTGGTTAGCCTAAAATAATCATTATTGACGACTTTCTGTTCCTTAACATCTACGATAACAGGAACTGTGGGCCTCCCCTGGTAATCAGGGTCAGTTTTCAAATAAATTTCACTCATATAGCGAATACCCAATACAGGATCGACACCCTCCTTGTCTAACGAGAATTCCCAATCCACGTGCGGCAATTTCGGTCTCATCGGGCTTGCCGTCCCTAAACTGATAACCTCCTCCAGTCCGAGCAGACTTCGAACAATAACAGACCGGTGGGCCCAAGGGCAAACTTCAGACCATAACAGCCTGTATCTCCCTGCCTCAATCGGCAATTCTCCCTCATTACAGCCAAAGGGAGTTGTAAATCTGTTTCTTTGCCGGTTAAATGAACCATCAGCCTTTATTTCTTGAACTTTTTCTGTCATCTATAACACCCTCTCCTACTGACTTAATTCATTTTAGGAGCTTCAACTTTTACTAGTCAATAAAAATAACTGACAGTAGAAAATTTTCAGAAATTATATACATCTTACCAAAATTCATATTATAACTTTCCTATTAAGATATATTACAGATTCTTTACAATTAAATTACGATATTCGACAAATTATAGCAATTTTTGTAAATGGTATGTAAAATCAATAGAGAAAAATATTAACCAAGGGGATATAAATGAAAAAGAAAATAATAGCATTCGTTACAGCTTCAGTATTCGGGACATCCTTATATAGTACGACAGCGATGGCTGCTACAATAAAAGTTAAAAGTGGGGATACTCTATCTAAGTATTCTAAACAATATAATATATCAGTTTCAGAGATTAAGACTGCTAATAAATTATCAAATGATAGAATCTATATAGGCCAGAATTTATACATACCTGAGAAAGGCCAGGTCGCGGCTAAAACTAGCACAAGTCCATCTTCAGTAGTATATACGGTAAAATCTGGTGATAGCTTATCATCAATCGCCAAAAAATATAAAACAACTGTGGCACAATTAAAAGCGTGGAATGGTTTGAAATCGGACCTGATTAAAATAGGCCAGAAATTAAAAGTTGGCAGTGGTACAGTAACATCAACTGTTGCGCCAGCTCCTAAGACTGCAAAAGCTGCCGTGTCCACCATTAATAAAAACAAGTTAGTTCAAGACGCTAAAGCAGTGATTGGCAGCCCCTACAAATGGGGAGGTACTACTCCAAGCGGATTTGATTGCAGTGGATATATTTATTATGTGGTTAACAAACAAAAATCCGTATCCCGTCTGACAGTTGCTGGGTACTGGAATATGATGAAACCTGTGTCTACCTTATCCGTTGGGGACTTTGTCTATTACGAGACATATAAAGAAGGTCCATCACATATGGGAATCTACGTCGGCAATGGTAAGTTCATTCATGCTGGATCCTCGGGAGTCCAAATCTCAGAAATGAATCTCTCTTACTGGAAATCTCGTTATCTTGGTGCAAGACAATTCTAGGTTTTACAGTCCTTATCATCGATAAGCCATTCTCTTTTGGAATACCCTATAGGAACTCAGATGCAATAAAAACAGCGACAAGTTTTATTTCACTTGTCGCTGTTTTTATTTAGCTAAATTACTCTAAAGTTTTAGAACATTCCTTTAACCTTTTTCTGACCCCAGCGTTTTTTTTTAAAATTGTGCCTTTTCAACGGCACTAGTATAATACAATTAATATTAGCATATTGATTTTAGAGTTCTGTAGAAGTGAGGTGAATTCAAATTGAATCGAAAAATTATCAATTTAGCTATCGGAAAACCGAAGGAATATAATTGGAATAATAAAAAGGAATTCTCTGGAATAGGAAAATCGGCAGTACAAGCCTTTAAGACAGAAAAATCCTGCATTGTTGGTGATGATGTTGCAAATCACAAATTTCACGGGGGACCTGACCGTGTAGTATGTTTATATCCTTTCGAGCATTACTCTTATTGGGAAGAGGTATTTCAAAGGAAGCTTATCCTGCCTGCTTTTGGGGAAAATATTACGGCAACAGGGATGACGGAAGAACAGGTTTGTATTGGTGACATATACAAAATAGGGGATAGTATTCTTCAAATCACACAAGGGCGGGTACCTTGTGTAACGATCTCCAATTATAACGAGGAAAAACAACTTTTAAAGAATGTGATTGAAACGACTCTAACTGGTTATTTTTTTAGGGTTTTGGAAGAAGGAACGATTATGTCCGATTCGGAAATAACTCTTTTGGAAAAACACTCAAAAGAAATATCCGTATCTTTTGCTACTCAAATTCTTTTTCATCAAAAACAAGATAAAGCATCAATCGAAAAAATATTGACAGTTGATGCCCTTGCAGAAGATTGGAGAAATAGATTTTTAAAATTGTTATAATTCCTCTGTCGTGTCGGAAATAGTGGATAACGCTATGCCAAGCCTAGATTAGTCATAAAATAGGATTTTTCATTACCACTTCGCTCTACATGTTTCTTTAAACTAAAAAGAGATTGCTGTGCAACCCCTTTAACTCTGATTTTATTTGATGCTGCATCTAAAATGGTTTTACGATCATAAGAGCAATGATGATAATGAAGATTATATTTTCTAGGTATTCATATCGAAATAAGATTTTTGATAGCTGCCAATACTCAGCGGGTATTTCCTCCCCTTTATGAGACGACAGTAATTCTTTTACAGGTTTCGATCTTGGCGATAACACAAGCGGCCCAATGGCTAGAGCGGCCAAAAATAAAACAAGACTTACCACATACCAGCCCATTCGAAAAAGACTGGGATTTAAAAATCCCATTGTTAATCCCGTAACCAGAAGCAGCGTTCCGCCTGCCATTACATAAATATGAAGCTTATGTCTAAGCTTATATGAATGTCTCAACTCAGTCATATTACTGCCTGATTTAACCACTGTTGTTAAAATAAAGCCCGGTCCCATTCCGATGATTGCGGATAAAATATGAATGCAGACAACAACCTTATAGAATGTCATCACTACGTAAACCTCCATTAACAGTTCCAATGCTCCTATTTTACCATATTTATGATTAGAGCCTTTACTGCTAGGTTTATAGAGGAGGCATTATTTCTTAAATAAGTTTTGTACCGCTACTTCTAATTCCTCTATCAGAGGAAAGGAGTCCTGACACCGTAAACTATTAACAATATTGGTATAATACCATTCCTGCTTTTCTTTGCCGGCATTAAATCTGCTCCAGATTTCCTCCCCCATCCGTCCATAATCGTTCGTAATGGAACGAACATTATGGAGTTTGTCTGCACAAGCGACTGCCCTTATTTCTATTGGAGCAGTTTTTAAGTATTCAATCGTATGAGCCTTCCTCTGATCCCATGAAAGTGATTTATCCGGTTCAGAGCAGCCCTCCACGATTTTAGTGATTTCAGTTCCAAATTCCTTTTCAATGTCATTAAGCGTAAGGCCGGTATCTTCAACCGTATCATGGAGGATACCAGCTGCCACTAAGGAATCGTTAAACCCTGCCTTCATCAGCATCATCCCAACAGCCACAGGATGTACAATATAGGGGATATCGCTCCCTTTCCTTCGCTGCTTATCATGTGCTTTTGCTGCCACTTGTAATGATTTTTCAATAACATCCATTTTTGGAATGCCCCCATTATTTTTTTACTTAATTGAATAAAGCCTTAAAAGGAGCTTGGGTCCCCAAGCTCCTAATTAAAAACAATCTTTATACTTCCTGACCTTTTTCCAAAACGGATCTCCCTTTAAAAAGTGGAACGAGGAAAAGGATCCCAATCACAAAAATCAGTGCAGTTGTTTCATACATCGCTACAAGGGAAAAGGTCTTTTTCAACCATCCACTTGATGTCATCGTAATCACCATGCACCCCATGAAAATCGGATTCAATATTCCATTAACCCGGCCAATAAAAGCGGCTTCGGTATTCTTTAGGATCATGGTGTTAATACCGATATGAACACAAGGCTGAAATAATCCACTCATAAATTGAGCTGCCATCGTCAACCAGAACATATCAGAAAGCCCCATGACCATAAAGCCCAAGGCACTTACTCCCATGCCAATCGCGAGCAAAATCTGAGGCGGTATTTTTTTAGCAAAACCAACTGTAAGGCCGCCGCCTAAGATCATTCCAATTCCAAATGCCGCCATTAACCATTGCAGCTGCTCCTTCGGCAAACCAAGCTGTTCAGTCACAATAAAAACAGCTAACGGCTGCGTAAGTCCCAGGGCTAATCCTGCCGCAGCAAAACATCCGCCAAGCAGTGTTAACGCCCGGCTTTGCCATACGTATTTAAATCCTGCCTTCATCTCTTGAACTAACGTCGTATCATCGGCGTTCTTTTCTAATTCATAGTCGGCCGGAAGAAAGAATAGAATACCGGCTGAAAGGAAAAAGGCTACCCCCATAATCGCAATCGCTGCATTAATCCCATACTGCTGGTATACAAACGTTCCAAGCACCGGACCAATAATCATAAACAAAGCGAAAATGGTTTGATAAATGGACATCCCCATTTGGATGAGCTCTTCTTTTACATGAAGTTTAAAAAGCTTCATACCCGCTGGCTGTGAAAACTGCGATAAAATAGATGATGCAAGGGTGGCAAAAAAGATGACTTTCCAGCCTCCATAGAAAAGAGCGAGAAGCACCACAAAAATGGACACCGCACTTAATAAATCACACCAAACCATTGTCAATTTCGGTCTCCAGCGGTCAGCAAAAGTACCGCCAATAAAAGAAAAGAGAAAGATCGGCGCAAACTCTGCTACCGAAATAAGCGAGACAGCCACAGGGTCCTCATTTGTTTTTTCTACCACAAATAACAAAATAGAATAATTCCGAACCCAAATCCCAATTTGCAGGAAAAACGTGGAGAGCAGCAAAGTTTGAATAACTTTATTTCGAAACAAATCGCCCATTGTGACCTTAGTATTTACATTTGCTTGTTCCATTAAAAAACCTCCTTATCCAATAATCTGGACAGGAGGCACTATAGGACACAAAACGGCAATTAAACTCCGTTAACTTCACCATATGATAAAAAAGCCCGCACTAATCCTATCCAGAATTTATTCGTATTATCTGAATTTTTCCCAAAATCAGGACTAGGCAAACATGAGACTTAAAGCACCCTTTCTTTTTGAACGTAGTACTATCTTACTTTATTTCAGTTAGTGATACAAGGAAATTTTGTAACTATGTGGAAATCCTTTCCCTACTCTTGCCCGAGCTCATCTGTCAGACGCTTGGAATTTAGGTTATATTCTGTATAGTTATTAAGATTTGGTATATTATTCAAGAGCTGATGTGCGTCCCACTGTGCATTTAAAGGCTGAATATAATGTTCTGGTACAACTACCCCTCTTTTTTTCAAAAGTGAATAAATGCTTTCCGTCATACTCGAACGACCCCTTCCCTGTTCATTCAGTTGTGACATACGGCCCCTCTGGATAATTATACCACATATCCAGTTGATTTGATAGCGCTTTCATAAATTAAAATTAAAGGAAAAACGTTCAATCTAAACTGAATGAACGTTTAGATTCTTACTCTTCATCACGAACTATCTTATCCTTTTTTAGATGTAAAACCATATATATGTCATCATAATAAACACCATCTACTTTAAGAGCTTTCTCCTCATATCCAAAATCTTTAAAGCCGAGCTTGGTATAGAGCCGTTTAGCCCTTTGATTATTGGCCATTACGTTTAGATTGATTTGCTCGACATCTTGAATGTCCCTTGCTTTATTTATCGCTGCAATCATCAATTTCTTTCCCACACCTAATCCCCTTTTGTGTGGAGCCACATACATGGCGTATATGTTTGCACGATGTTTAATTTTCATTCGTTCTTCTTGACAGAGTGTCACAACTCCGACTAGGTCAGCCTGATCGATTGCACCAAAGGTGTAGTTTCCTTTTGATGCAAGGTTTTGCGCTGTGCGTTCTATTGCATTTCCCCCGTTAATTGCTTCCTCATAACTGGTTAAAAAAGCCTCCGGGTGGTTTTTTAATGCCTCCAGCCTTAATGTCCAGTATCTTTCCGCATCCGCAGGAGTTAATAAACGAATATCCATATATCCACTTGCCCCCTATTTATCTTTAAGATTGCACCCTCGGTGTTCCTCTCAGGCATTTATTTCCTACATAAGTTAAGGCTTAATTCGAAAAGCTAAAAAAACAACTCATAAGCAAATGGGGGTAATAATGTGAAAAAACTTTTATTCATGATAATCATAACATTCGTCAGTTTGAATATCGGTCAATTACAGTCCCCTCATGAAGCAGCTGCACAGCAGAAACCTGTTCCTCCCTATGCCAAGTGGGGTACAATGGCGATGGAAAAAACGAAAGAAAGATATCCAAAAGCCAAGATCATCGATTATCTCCATGTTGGCCGAGTGACTGGGCCGCACTCCACCACCGAAAAGTTCAAGCTTTGGTTAAAAGGCGACAAGGGGGAGTTTGGGGTATTTGTAGATATTGAATTTAATCCTGTAACCAATCAGGTCATTCATATTTCTTTTAGAGAAACACCACGATAACCATGGAGGGCATGTATATGCCCCCTATTCAATCACAAGATTTGCGCGATCCTGCGGACGATGTTTTTCCAAATAATAATCCTCTGCAATCATCCAATTATTCTCCCACATGTCCCGTGCCTCTTCCCCATCACGGGCAAGCCCCCTATCCAGCCGGGTTTCACGCAGGCAGTCAATCCAAATGGTAAAATCATAATAATTGGCCAGTTCCATCCTGGTTGAATAGACGCCCTCAATTATAACGATTTCTCCAGCTGGTACATCATGCCACTCGGCTAATTGGTCCGTATTCCAATCGTAGCGCTGATAACGGGCCTGTTTTCCTTTACTAATCGGTTCAATGACTTGTGCTAGGACACGCTTCCAATCACAATCTGCACCTATCGGCTTTTGGGCCGGCGGTTTGTTTATCTTTTGCTTACTTGGAAAATAAAAATCATCCATATGGACAACAGTGACATTTGGCCATTTCTCGGATAAAACTTTAGCTAGCGTACTTTTACCAGCACCCCCGCAGCCATCGATTCCAATTAAGAGAGTCGAGTACTTTTTTGGCAGTTGATGGACGGAATCTATCCACTGTTCCAATGTTGGGTAATCCCCTTTTTTTATCTTGAACTTCATGGTTATGATGATCCCCCTATCGGTCAATCATTTGGATCAAACACTCGGCCTCGAATGTCTGGTAATTCTTGCTTTATTGCCACACTCTAGAAGGGCTCCCCTAATGCCTTTTTTAGCCTAACAATCGCGTTTAATACTTCTTCCAAGTGCTCTTTGTCATTCATTTCATTTCTGGCATGGCGCAGAACCGGTCTGAGGGACTCAACCGAACGTCCAAACTCATTCATCCAGTCATAGCGGGGAACCATCCAAGTGTGAAAATGGTGGGAAGTATCCTCATTATAAAAATAGTATACATGCTCGATTCCTAGAACCTCTCGCTGCGCCTTCCTTATTTTTGTCAAAAGGTTAATATAATCTATTTTCTCGTCTTCTGTTAATTCATCAAAACCATAAATATGCCGCTTGGAAGCTAAAATAACCAGTCCCTTTATAGGATAGGCTGCGTCCTGATGCGCATGGAAGTGGTCTGTCTCGACAATTACTCCTCCATCAGGTTCTATCATACCGCTCGTCAGGGCACAGCTTAAGCATTCCACTTCCACCGTTTTACCGTTAGATAATGTGATTTGGCGCATGAGATTTCCCCTTTAGTGAAAGATGTCTTTTTTTAGCATAAAGTAATTGGATTAATTAACCCTGGGTCCTTGTTGATTATTTGTCTGTCCAGTCGGCTGGATGTGAAAGCAGCGGGGGCAGTTTGGTTTTTATGTCTCCCTTGGCGGCATTGATTTGTGCCTGGGTAAGAAAAATACTTCCTGTCAGATTGGCGGGGGAGGAGTTTTCAACTTTGTGAGACTCGGTTGAATCTGTTCTCTTTCGATTACAAATGAAGGACGCTTTCCCTCTACTGAAATCGATGTTTGTCCCTCATACCCCCGATGAAGGACACTTTTCATTTATCAATACCAATTGTTGTCCTTCATAACCCTGATGAAGGACAGTTCCCTCCTTCCGAATCAATTATTGTTCTTCATGCCCCCGATGAAGTACACTTTTCTTCTTCTGCCATCAATAACCGACCTTCATTACTGCAATAAAGGAAATCCCTTCTGTTAAAAGGATATTCCCAACAGCAGCTATTGCAAAAAAATACACAAGCTAAAAAAGCTTGTGTATTTACTCTTGTTTCTTTTCTTGATTCCTTACAACTAAAGGTTCAGAGCCCAACATACTCCTAAAAGCCTTCCTCCAGACCAAATACCCATATTCCATTGTCGACAGCGTTAACCCCATCCAGGCAAATAAAACAGAACCTGGATAATAATCATATGTACCTTGTTTAGCAGACTCCTCTTCCTTTTGCTCTGCTATAGATCTGTCTGGTGCTTTTTCAGGTACTTCCCTTTCAAGACGATCCCGGGACTCAGTCTCCATTTTGACTGGAACCTCAAGGGACTCCTCAACTATCTTACCGTCTTCACTCGCTTCATTCCCCAGCTTTTCTTCTTCCCCAGCCTCTGGAAGGATGGCCTCAACAGGACCGCCAGACATGGATGTTATTGCCTCCGTTATTACCTTAGCAATCTCTTCCTTCGAAAAAACCTTAATGGAGATCCAACCGCGCGGATCTACCTGATAACCATTCCTCCTTATCGTATCCTCTGACATATACTTACCGATCACGTAGCCATTTCCACTTGGATGTAATTGGGTGGCCAGCACCTGCCCCTTTTGAACACTTTCAGGATAAACAAAGCTCACCTTTCCATTACCATATTGCTTTTCCTTCAACTTAAATGATTGAAAAATAGCCTTTTTTTCCTCAAAAGATAACACTCCAATGACTCCTTTCCAAATACCCAAATTTTTATCATGCTAATAGGCAAAACTAGTAAAGAAACAGCCATCAAGCTCCAAGTAAAATTTCCCAATACTATACCTTATTATAGCAGATTAATAACAACGGCAACGTAACAATCTTCATTTTCCTACAATAATATACCCAAAAAATATGAATGCCTGGTGAACGTTTATGATTGGTAAAGAATGTTTTTGATTGTTTTTGGTTGATTTTTATCAAAAAAGTAAGTATGATATAACCATCAGATAGAATATGAAAGCGTTTTTAGGAGGTGAGTTCGATGTTAGAGCCCGAACGCCATCAAATGATTTTAGAAGCATTAAAGATAAAGAGCACCGTTAAGCTTCATGAACTAGTGGAATTAACCCAGTCATCTGAGTCAACGATCCGCCGTGATCTTACCCAGCTTGAAGAAGGAAAGTTTTTAAAAAGAGTCCATGGCGGTGCGGCCAGACTTCAAGGAAAGCTGCAAGAGCCAAGCATGACTGAAAAATCATCCAGAAACCTTCAGGCCAAGCGGGAAATCGCTCAATATGCTGGAAACTTAGTAGAAGAAGGTGATTGCATTTATTTGGATGCAGGGTCCACCATCTTTGAAATGATTGCTTTCCTTCCCACTAATATCGTGGTTGTAACAAACGGTCTCATGCACACAAACGAACTCCTTGAAAAAAACATAAAAACATATTTAATTGGAGGCTATATCAAGCCAACTACCAAAGCCATGATTGGCCGTGGTGCACTTGAAAGCCTTGAACAATATCGTTTTGATAAATGCTTTTTGGGTATAAATGGAATACACTCCCAGCTAGGGTTTACTACTCCAGATCAAGAAGAAGCCATGATTAAACAAAAGGCGATTAATCTATCTCGTGAAGTCTATGTTCTAGCAGATGAGTCCAAATTCTCAGAAATTGCTTTTGCTAAAATTGCTGACCTTCACGAAGCGGTTATTCTAACAAATGAGCTGGACGTTGATATGAAGGAATTGTATTCCAGTAAGACAAAAATAAAGGTGGTTACTTCATGATATACACTTTAACCCTAAATCCATCAGTTGATTATATTGTTGAACTAGAACAAGTCACTTTAGGTGGATTAAACAGAACGAAAAAAGAAACAAAATTACCAGGAGGCAAAGGGATTAACGTATCCCAAGTCCTTAAAAGATTAGATATAACCAACAAAGCCCTTGGATTTATCGGCGGCTTTACGGGCGATTATCTTGACAACTATTTAAAATCTCTTGAAATTGACACTGATTTTGTCAGGGTCGATGGTGATACAAGAATCAATGTAAAGGTAAAGTCCGATTCAGAAACGGAAATTAATGCATCCGGTCCCAGCCTTACAGAAGAAAACTTCGAAGAGTTGAAACAAAAAATTAATCTACTAACAAGCGATGATACCCTTGTTTTGGCAGGAAGCATTCCTTCCACGATGCCAACAAACACCTACGAACAGCTTGCTGAGATTTGTAAGGAAAAAGGAATTAAATTTGTCGTTGATGCCGAAGGAGACTTGTTAAAAAAGGTCATTCCACTGCAGCCTTTCTTAATTAAGCCCAACCATCATGAACTAGGCGAGCTTTTTGATACGAAATTATCTACTTGTGAAGAAGTCATCCCGTACGGAAGACAACTGATTAAGCAAGGGGCACAAAATGTCATCGTTTCTCTTGCAGGTGAAGGTGCGGTCCTTATCAATGAAGAAAAGGCCATCATTGCCTCGGTTCCAAAAGGAGAAGTCAAAAGCTCTGTTGGTGCGGGCGATTCCATGGTAGCTGGTTTTCTAGCAACCTATGCAAAAACGAATTCGATTGAAGAGGCATTCCGCTTCAGTGTTGCTTCAGGAAGCGCAACAGCTTTTTCCATTGGGTTATGTACACCTGAAAAAATTGAAAGTTTACTTCCGCAAGTAAAGCTCGAAACGAAATTATTCTAAAGGAGAAAGTCTATGAAGATTACAGAGCTTTTAACCAAAAACACTATAAACTTAAACATAAAAGGTACACAAAAATTAGATGTGGTTGAAGAGTTAGTTACTGTATTAGATAATGCCGGTAAATTAGCTGATAAAGCTGAATATAAAAAGGCAATTATCGCAAGAGAAGAGCAAAGCACAACTGGTATCGGTGAGGGAATTGCCATTCCCCATGCAAAAACAAAAGCGGTTAAGCAGGCTGCGATTGCTTTTGGCCGGTCAACTGGCGGCGTAAACTATGAATCTCTTGACGGCCAGCCTGCTCACCTTTTCTTTATGATTGCAGCAACAGAGGGTGCGAACAACACTCACTTAGAAGCGTTGTCACGATTATCAACAATTCTATTAAATGAAGAAGTTCGCAAGCAGCTTCTCGCAGCAAAAACAGAAGATGAAGTATTAGCCATCATCAACAAGAATGATCAAGAAGAGGAAGAAGAAACACAGTCAATGACTGGAAAAAGTCAGTTTATTGTGGCCGTTACTGCGTGCCCAACTGGAATTGCTCACACGTATATGGCTGCTGATTCCTTAAAAGCAAAAGCGAAGGAAATGGGTGTCGACATTAAAGTCGAAACTAATGGTTCAGGCGGAGCGAAAAACGTTCTGACAGCGGAAGAAATTGAAAACGCTGTGGCTGTTATCGTCGCTGCAGATAAAACCGTCGAAATGACCCGATTCAATGGCAAGCACGTAATTGAAACAGCGGTAGCGAACGGAATTCGCAAACCGAAGGAACTAATTGAAAAAGCATTAAATCAGGATGCTCCTGTTTACCAAGCCGCTGGCGGTGCAGGATCTGCTAATAAAGAAGCTGGCTCACAAGGCGGACGTGGAGTGGGTGCAACCATCTATCGTCACTTAATGAACGGTGTATCCAACATGCTTCCATTCGTTGTTGGCGGTGGTATCTTAATCGCCATCTGTTTCATGTTTGGCTTTAATGCCTTCAAGCCGGATGATCCAACTTATAGCCCAATCGCTGAGGCCCTAATGACAATCGGCGGCGGTAATGCCTTTGCTCTTATGGTTCCTGTTCTTGCCGGGTTCATTGCGATGAGTATTGCAGACCGTCCTGGATTCGCAGCAGGTATGGTTGGCGGTATGCTTGCAAACACTGGCGGCGCTGGTTTCCTAGGCGGATTAATCGCAGGTTTCCTGGCTGGTTATTTAGTAATTGGTTTGAAAAAAGTATTAACCTTTATGCCAGCATCTCTAGAAGGTATTAAAACAATCCTTTTATACCCGTTATTAGGTATCGCTTTAACTGGATTTATCATGTTATTTGTTGTTAATAAACCTGTCGGTGCTCTAAACCAAGGAATTTCTCACTGGTTATCCAATCTTGGAACTGGAAATGCGGTTTTACTTGGAATTATCCTTGGAGCAATGATGTCCTTTGATATGGGAGGACCAATCAATAAGGCAGCATACGTATTCGGTACTGGATTGTTAGCAAATGGTGTGTATGAGCCAATGGCTGCCATTATGGCTGCTGGTATGGTTCCTCCACTAGGTATCGCCATCGCAACGACTATATTCAAGAAGAAATTCAGCCAGCAAGATCGTGAAGCTGGTAAAGTAAACTACATTATGGGATTATCTTTTATCACTGAAGGTGCGATTCCGTTTGCAGCTGCAGACCCGCTTCGCGTAATCCCTTCTGTAATGGCTGGTTCAGCTGTTGCTGGTGCATTATCCATGATGTTCCATATCGGACTTCGCGCTCCTCACGGCGGCGTGTTCGTAATGCCTCTTGTCAGCGGCAACTGGTTATTATACCTGTTATCGGTTGTCATTGGAGCAATTGTTTCAGCCGTTCTACTGGGTATTTTGAAAAAGCCAGTAACTGAATAATTCATTAAAAAGCTCGATTTCCGCATAGGAAATCGGGCTTTTTTCATGCTCCTTCTCTGTCCAATTTATGAACTTTTTCAACCCAGTTGACCATATTCCTTTTGTGGCTTTATAATAAAAGTGAGTAATCACTCATTTTTATTCCCATAAGGGGGCTTATCAATGTCAGCATCTATCATCTTAAAAGATGTAAGTAAAAGTTTTGAGAAAAAAGAAGTTTTGCGTAATGTCAATCTTTCTGTTGAACCTGGACAGATCTATGGCTTAATCGGGCCCTCAGGTTCCGGCAAAACGACCATGGTAAAAATCATCGTGGGTATGGACCGCCCCACTACAGGTAATGTAGAGGTCTTAAATACGAAGGTCCCTAACTTAAAGCTTTTGCAAAAAATCGGTTATATGGCCCAAGCAGATGCCCTTTACACCGATTTGACCGGTGAGGAAAACTTAGCCTTCTTCGCCTCCCTCTTTAAACTCAAAAAGGAAATCCAAAAAGAACGAATCAACTATGCAGCCAATTTAGTCAACCTAACCTCTGATTTAAAAAAGAAAGTCCAAGACTATTCTGGCGGAATGAAACGAAGACTGTCATTAGCCGTCGCCCTTATCAATGACCCGCAAGTCCTTGTGCTGGATGAACCTACCGTCGGAATCGACCCTGAGCTTCGGTTATCAATCTGGGCTGAAATACAGCGCTTAAAGCAAGAAGGCAAAACTATTTTAGTAACGACACACGTGATGGACGAGGCGGAGAAATGCGATTTTCTTGCCATGGTCCGGGATGGGGAAATGATCACGAGCGGCTCGCCGCAGGAACTAAAGAAACAGTACGGCATAGCCACATTGGAAGAGGTATTTTTAAAGGCAGGGGGCGGTAATAAATGAGGATTGTTGCCTTAGTGAAACGGATTATCCATCAAATGCTCCGCGATAAACGAGCATTAGCCCTGATGATGGTGGCACCATTATTAATTCTCACCCTGCTTCATTATTTGCTCGGAAGTAATACGGTCGACCCCAAAATGGCGGTTACCGGAGCAGAAGCTTCGCTTATGAAACAACTTAAAAGTAAAGATATTATTGTAAAAGAATATCATGCCCAATCCGATTGGAATAAAATTATTGACGATGATGATTTAGATGCAATTCTTGAAGTAAAAGAAAATGATATCAATTTAACACTAGTAAATGACCAGCCTTCCGCCACAAAGGCCCTGTTAATCAAGGTCCAACAGGCAGTAGCTGCGGAAAACGCGAAAGAACAATCCGCGGAAATGAACCAATTCATCCAAGAGATTCAAAGTAAGCTGCAAGGGGCACCCTTAACTCTAGAGCAAGCCAATGCACCAAAAATCAAAATGACCTACGTTTACGGTGATAAAGATACTACCTTTTTTGATCAGTTAAGTCCAATCCTAGTCGGTTTCTTTGTATTCTTCTTTGTTTTTCTGATTTCCGGTATTGCTTTACTGCGCGAACGGACAACAGGTACACTCGACCGTTTGCTGGCTACACCGATTCAGAGAAGGGACATCGTTTTTGGTTACCTTTCAGGATATGGTTTATTCGCCATCATTCAAACTCTAATTGTTGTGGTCTATGCAGTAAAAGTATTAGATATTATGCTCGTTGGCTCGTTTTGGAATGTGGTCATTATTAATCTTTGCTTGGCGCTCGTTGCCCTTTCGCTGGGAATATTGCTCTCCGCTTTTGCCAATTCCGAATTCCAAATGATGCAATTTATTCCGATTGCGATTGTACCTCAGGTCTTTTTTGCAGGGATTTTCCCATTCGAAGGAATGGCACACTGGATGCAAATTATTGCCAAAATTATGCCTCTCTATTATGGCGGTGATGCATTGGTTGCAATTATGTATAAAGGTTTAGGTTTCAGCGATATTATCAATGACCTGCTTGTCTTGTTAGGCTTTGCGCTTGTTTTTATTATCCTGAATATAGCAGCATTGAAGAAGTACCGAAAAATCTAAAGGAGCAGACCATGTTTGAACAAGAAGAAATGCTGATTCAGCAGCTGTTTGATGAGGAAAAATTAACTGAAAAGCAAAGGAAAATACTCCTTGCAGCAATAGAATCCTTTTCCGAGAAAGGGTTTGCCTCCACCTCCACGAGTGAGATCGCTAAAAAAGCCGGTGTAGCGGAAGGAACCATTTTCCGTCACTATAAGACCAAAAAGGAATTATTAATGGCAATCGTTGTTCCCATCATGGCAAAAGTGGTCGGCCCCTATATTGTAAATGACTTTGATAAGGTCTTAAACAAGCAGTATGAACGTATCGAAGATTTTCTCAGAGCGGCAATCGAGAACCGCAGGGTTGTCATACAGAAACTGCTCCCTGTGGTAAAAATCATGCTGCAGGAAATTCCCTTTCAACCCGAATTAAAAGAACAATTTATTGACTTGGTTGCCAAAAACTTATTTGGCCGTGTTTCACATATTATTGAAGGGTATCAGCAAAAGGGGCAAATAATCGAAATGCCTGTATTAAGTGTAGCACGTCTTGTCATTACCAATATAATGGGCTATTTGTTTTCACGCTATATCCTGTTCCCGGATGCCCCGTGGGATGATGAATTAGAAACAGAGCGTACAGTTCAATTTATTATGAATGGGCTCGGAAAAAGAGTCTGAAGGGAGCAGAACTGATGAACTATCGAATTGTTGAACGAGGCAGTTTTCAAGTTGCTGGAGTGAAGCGAGAGTTTTCCTGCGAAAATGGCGAGAATCTTCGGGAAATCCCTAAAATGTGGGATGACGTTCATGCCGATGGCACAAATGACTTGTTATTTAAACTAAATAATGGGGAAATTAACGGAGTTGTGGGTGTCTGTGTAGATAAACGGACGGAGCATCCTGGTTTAATGTATTATTGGATTGCGGCGGAGTATAAGGGTCCCCAGCCGGAAGGTTTAGAAATCTTTGATATTCCTGCAGCCAAGTGGGGAGTATTTGAAGTTCACGGGGCAATGCCAGATTCTATGCAGAATGCCTGGAAACAGATCTTTTCGGAATGGTTTCCATCTAGTCAATATGAACATGCCGTAGGTCCTGAATTAGAAGTCTATTCTGCAGGCGACCCTTGGAGCCCGGATTATTACTCTGAAATATGGATACCATTAAAATAACAAATTAGAAAAAGCGATGCGTCTCATGCATCGCTTTTTCTAATTTTACGAGCTCTTCATTCGTATTTATATCTGCTCATTTCTTTCTAATTTGCGTTGCTGCTCAGCGATAATCTCGTCATCCTCTGTATTGTCTCTAATCACTTTTTGCGTAAGGATTGATCTCACAATAATTAACAGCATCACCGCAATATAATAACCCTTTTCATTTAGTTCCAGTTCCGCATTATAAAGGCCGATCGTAAACAAAATAATCCCGGCAAAGAGCGTAAAATACGATAAGAAAGTAAACGCCACTGTATTTCTCCGTTTGTGCTTTGATTGATACACTTTGAATCCCCCTGTTTTTCTAATTTAGTATTTTTCTAGAAAAAATTCCATTTTAATTATATGGAGAAACAGGATGGTAACTGAATCCTCTCCCTATTGAAATAGGGAGGTTCTAATAGATTAGACCTTCTTTA
>NZ_JAABNN010000071.1 GCF_009928415.1 Bacillus sp. USDA818B3_A | reverse complement strand
GCGCCGATGGTAGTTGGGGCTTTGCCCCTGTGAGAGTAGGACGTTGCCAGGCGAAAGACAGAAATACGTTTCTGTCTTTTTATTTCCCCTTTATGAGATTTAGAAAAACTTTCTATTGCAAATGAACACCGAAGGTGTTACTATAGAAAAGTCGCTTCTAAACATAGTGCACAGGTCAATCACAATTGGAAATAATTGATGATTGATAGAGTAATAGAAATGGGATAAGATAATATTCTTGAGTCACTTGTTCTTTGAAAACTAAACAAACAAAAACGTCAACAAATAATAATTATTCATTTCTTATGAAATGAAGCCAACGTAACAAAATGAGCTAATCAA
>NZ_JAABNN010000070.1 GCF_009928415.1 Bacillus sp. USDA818B3_A | reverse complement strand
GTTCTAAGGGATCAAAAGGCAGCGGCGGTTCTAAAGGATCAAAAGGCAGCGGCGGTTCTAAGGGATCAAAGGGTAGCGGCGGTTCTAAAGGATCAAAAGGCAGCGGCGGCTCTAAGGGATCAAAGGGCAGCGGCGGTTCTAAGGGGTCAAAGGGCAGCAGCGGTTCTAAAGGAAGTCACGGCTCCTCAGGAAGCTGGGGCTCTTCAGGAAGCTGGGGCTCTTCAGGAAGCTGTGGCTCTTCAGGAAGCTATGGTTCATCAGGAAGTTATGGCTCTCAGGGCAGCAAAGGCTCAGAAGGCAGCAAAGGCTCAAAAGGCAGCAAAGGTTCCCAAGGCAGCAAAGGCTCAAAAGGCAG
>NZ_JAABNN010000006.1:15550-270360 GCF_009928415.1 Bacillus sp. USDA818B3_A | reverse complement strand
GACGAGCAATTTCAAATCTGATTTCTAATATATGAAGTTGAAATAATTCTAAATGTATATCGAGTTCTACTATATAACGTGACTTTTTCTCTTTAGCCATTTCAACAACATCCGAACAAGTGTTCCTTTTAATTAATTATATGAATTATTATCAGAAATAATCAATTAATAAGACTCAGGAAGGCACAAAAAAAGGCATTCATCACCTCATTAAAATAAGGTGCGTTCTGCCTGTTTGAATCGTAAATAAAGATGGTTAATTCACAACTTAAAAAAGGAGCTTGGTCACAAACTCCTTTTAATCATTTTGCTTCTGTTAGTTCTTCGTATAAAGTCCCATCAGTATCCATTATAACTATATTCGATTTTAATCTATTGAATCCAATCATAATCCAAGGGTTTTTCTCGGTTGATTGATTATAAAAAGTTCTTATTTCAATTACAGTTGTATCACCTTGTTCCTTAACATTTAAAACTTCAATGTTGTTTCCAGCCATTTTATCACCTAAAGAAAGAACAATGCCTTTATCCCCCTCGGAAATCGTAAAGATTTTATATCCCCGAATAGTCGTATCTTTTTGAAGTTGTTGTGTATATGAATAAACATCATCACCATAGTTTCTTTTTTTACCTACCGAGTAATCGACTTTATTTATTAAATCGAAAGAAACATATAATACAACAATCAAAATAATGAAAGTATAGACTGACTTTTTCCAAATCAAATTTTTCCCAAGAAAAGCCATTAAAATAGATACAGTAAAAATTCCTACACTAAGTACACCATAAGGCATTCCTTCAAATCCGCCAATAATGGTAAGACTCCCTAATAAACATACCGCCCCAAGAATAAAAACTACCAATACTCTTCTCAAATTATCAGTGTTTTTTGCAAAAAGATAGGTAATTGAATAACATCCAAGACCTATCAGAAGTCCAATTAAATACATATAAGTAAACAAAACTTATCTCCTCCTCCTGCGTTACCTAAATTATACCAATTTTAGTCATTCCTTTAAGTTATTTTTGCTTAAGAAAATCATGTACTAATTCAACTAACGGGGCAGGATTATTTAATAAGAAAGATGAATTAAGTAATAAAAAAATGAATTTATTGCTAGGGTGAAAAGTGTATGGAAAATAATGATAGGAAGAAAAGGCTGGAATTTCTTTTAGAACGCCAAAAACAAAAACAAGACAACTTAAAAAGTATAAATCATTATAGAGTTTTATTTGATGAATGCATTGAAGCTCTAGGCAGTGGAGTGACTATTTTTTTCTAATAAGAAGAGTAATGAACTTTATGATTCGTTTCAAAATCAGGTACCATTTTCACAATTTGGCTTAATCGATTGGAACAAAATTGAAAACCATCATCTGATTTCTAATTTATCTGAGGTTGCTGACCTACTCAATCAAGAGTATGTTGAAGTGTACTGGAGATACTCCGATTTTCCAGTAATAAATGCCAAATTTCAAAATGTTATAAATGTATTTGATGAACTAATTGCAGTTGATTCAGATATTTTTCTTTATATACCAATGAAATATGTTATTGAGGTTTATCACGAAAGAGAAATAACAATAGGTTATTTATAAAACTTCTTGTTAAAGTAACTGGGGCATTACTGGAACAACGGTATGATATTTCTTATTGAAGTAACGGATCAGTTTAGAGGAATATGCAATATGAAAAAACCTCTCTTTTATATCGCCTTTGATGAATATTATGACATAAAAAATCCCCTCAAGTTTTTCTTGAAAGGAATCACGTTTATTTTGCATTTTCAAGTTTTGATTTAATTTGGTTATTTTGAGTTATTATGACACTGCTAAAAATTATTGTTGCTACAAAGCCTAAAAGTGAAAAAAAGACAGTAACTGCCAAATTTGTATTATCACGCATAACAAAACCTCCCTTTAGCAATTATTATAGTTTGTATAAAAAAACATTTATTATTCGTAATATATACTTCGACCATAATGTGATATAGAAGAAATAGTGTTTGTTCAACGGGAGCTGTCATTAAGACAGCTTTTCTTATTGCACTAATGAAGCAGTTTAGTTGAAGAAGAGAACACTTTAAAAAACCAATACGCAATAAAAATGGTGCTTCACCACTGTGAAAGCACCTTTATTACGCACTAATCCCAAATACGGATTCTTGGAACACCTGCGGTTCTTAAATAATCTAATAACTGACCAGTATGAACAGATTCGTGATATGCAATGCGTAGGAGCATATCCCCCAAGTCTCTTATGTATCCTGCATCAGAACGGTCAATCTTAATATTTGTTAAGTCTTCTTCAGAAAATGATCTGATTGTATTTATGAATTGATTACGATAGGGTTCGGCAAATTCCAATTCAGAATTTACAGAACTAAAAGGTCTGTTTTCAAAAGGGGAATTAAAAACGGATAAACTTCCTTGATTTTTAAGTGCCAGGTGATAATAATGTTCGCTTTCCAGTACGTGCCTTACCATTTCTAGACAATTCATTGCTTCATTATCTGGCTTCCAACTTAGTTTTTCTTCAGGAATAGATCTCCAGACTTTTATGCTTCTTCTTCTAACTTCATTTAAGTTTAAAATAATTAATTCAATTGAATTCATAAAAGCTCCTCCTTTGATAAGTATATTATAATTATACACGAATGAACGTTCGTGCCAATCTGAAGGAGGAATATTTTACAATATTTAGTTGTACTTTATACGAACGGTGCAAGAGAAAAAGGTGCTGCGATTTATAGGATTGTTTCATTGTTGTTGAGCTAGCTGGCAGTTTAGTTGAATAAGCAATGAGAAAAAATTCAGGAGGTAATTATATGGTGAAATATATAAATTATACGACAGAACCCCCTATTAACTTTGACCAATTACTAACCCTATATGAATCTTTAGGATGGAATTCACTTAAATTAACAAGTAATGATTTGGAACGAATGTGCAATCAAAGTTGGTACGCCATTTACGCATTTGATGAAAAACAATTAGTGGGTATGGGACGTGTTATTTCAGATGGTGTAATTACTGGAGTAGTTTGTGGATTATGTGTTCTACCAAGCTATCAGGCCGAAGGAATCGGCAAAGAAATGGTGAATCGAATAATTCACCATTGTGAGCAAAATCGGGTAATTCCTCAACTAATGTGTGTGGAAAGTTTGGAACCATATTATGAAACCTTTGGGTTCAAAAAATTTACCATTGGTATGTCAAAAAATATAAATAGATAGATTTAACTTTCTTCTTTAACTAACGGGTAGCTTTAGCAAAAAAATGAGCCGTAGTTGCGGCTCTTTTTTGTTTCACTAACTGGGCATTTTAGTTAAAGAAGGAATGTTCGTGAGAACTGAAATTATTTAAAATTGTATTATATTCTTGATCACTAATAATCCCTAGCTTTTTACATAAGTAGGAATTTAATAAGATTTTTTTCTTTATTCGTTTAGTTGGAGACACCCGTATCACTCCCTTTACTCTTATTATATTTCACTCCCTCAAAAAAGTTTCCTTTAACCAAAAAAATAATCCCTGAATGAAAAGTATTGCCTATATAAAATTTAAAATTTAAACCTGACAAAATGACAGGTTTTCGGCAACTTAAAGTTTGTGAAGAATTGCACTGCGCGAAACGTTTCCTTATAAGTGCCAAAGCACGAAATAGGAGAATTGCTATAAAGCAATTACAACTGATTAATTGAAACTCGGAATGAAAGCCGTCATGTTGAGCTGAAACGAGTTATCTGATCCTCCTACATGCACATGATGGTAGTAGTCAGAATGTGTATGAAGCTAGGTGAAGTCGGCTGAAATGAACCTAAGTTGCTTCTTTAGAATATGGTTTGTGATAGGTCGGGATGCTACAAAATATCTATGGTGAGAATGTCCGACTGGACTGACGAACTTGCGAATGTACGGGTCTAGAAATTAATACGCTCGAAAGACGTATGCTGCGAACGCAGTGTCAAACACCGGAAAGTACGAGTAGTGTATAGGAACTTCGGGATATCTAACAAATGAGGATATAGGTTGGCAGGCTTAAAGTGAGCACCTACGGATATATGTAAAGCTAGGTTAATCGGAACGTTGTAAGTAAGAAACATCCACTATTAAACGACTACTATCGGGATGGTGTCTATAAGATAATATATTTATCGAAGTGACTTTACTCTTGCGAAAGTAGGGACACAGTACCGTTGAAGCGTATAACGAGCGTGGAGGGATAGTCCCAAGTCTTTTCTTTGAAAACTAACATAACTAAATGAAACTCACAGGGTCGAGTAAGATGATGGGATTTTCCGCAAGGAAGGAGAAACAATCCATCGGTGAGTACAGCTTTACGGCATGCAGAATATTACAATATGCAAGACATATTTGATGACCTTTACGAGCGAAGTAAAAACAATGCTACTAAGGGTTTAAGGCTATATGAACATATCATATCGAAAGACAATATCTTACTAGCCTTTCGAAACATCAAAGCGAACACAGGTTCAAAAACAGCTGGAACTGACGGCATCACGATTGATAAATATAAAATTGAAAACGTTGATGAATTTATTGAAGAAATTCGAAAAGCATTAAAGAATTATAAACCTCAAACGGTACGAAGAGTTGAAATACCTAAACCAAATGGAAAGAAACGACCTTTAGGTATCCCAACTATGAGAGATAGATTAATTCAACAGATGTTCAAACAAGTATTAGAGCCAATATGTGAAGCTAAATTTTATCACCATTCTTACGGTTTTAGACCAAATAGGTCAACTCATCATGTAATGGCTAGGTGTCAGTTCTTAGTCAATAATGTGAAGTTGCATCATGTAGTAGACATTGATATACAAGGTTTCTTTGACAATGTGAGCCATTCAAAATTAATAAAACAAATGTACAGTATTGGCATATGCGACAAAAGAGTATTAACAATTGTTTCAAAAATGCTCAAAGCACCAATAAAAGGAATAGGTATTCCATCTAAAGGAACTCCGCAAGGAGGAATACTATCCCCCCTTTTATCAAACATTGTTTTAAATGATTTAGATTGGTGGATAGCTAACCAATGGGAATGTTTTAAAACAAATCACGCTTATACACCTAGTAGTAAGCTAAGAGCGTTAAAGAAGACGAAGCTCAAACAAATGTATATCGTTAGATATGCAGATGACTTCAAGATTTTTACAAATTCCCATAAAGCTGCTATCAGAATCTATCAAGCTACTAAAGGATACTTGAAGAATCAATTAAACCTTAATATATCCTCTGAGAAATCAGCGATTACTAATCTTAGAAAGAGGAAATCCGATTTTCTAGGTTTTTCACTCAGAGCTGTAACCAAGCGTAATAAATACGTAGCCAATACACACGTTATGGATAAAAAGGTGAAAATAATCCAGGAAAAACTTAGATATTTAATTTGCGAAATCAAAAGTAAGCCCACACCACATACTGTTATGGATTATAATGCTTATATTCTCGGAATAAAAAATTATTTCAAGGTTGCGACTCATATTAATATAGATTTTGGGAAAATAGCCTATCGTCTATTGAAAACTATGTATAATCGTCTAAAGCCAATTGGCAAATACGGAAAACCTATAAAGCCATCAGAAACATACAAGAGACTTCACAAGAATAATTTTAGAACATATAAAATTGCTGGTGCATATTTATTTCCATTAGGAGATATTCAAACAAGTAATGCCATGAACTTCAGTCAAGATATATGTAATTATACAAAGGAAGGAAGGCTTAAACTTCATCAAAATCTTAGAGCCGAGGTTGCCATAGAAATTAGAAAAATGTTACAAATACCTTACGGTAAGGATAATTTAGAAATTGTAGATAACAGAATTTCAAGGTACTCAATGCAATTAGGCAAATGTGCAGTAACAGGGGAGTTTTTAACATCTAACCAGGTACACTGTCATCATAAGTTACCCCGATATATGGGAGGTACAGATGAGTTTAACAATCTTGTAATCGTACATAAAGATGTCCATAGATTAATCCATGCTACAAGTGAAATGACGATTAAACGATATAGGAACATTCTTCAATTAGATGGAAAACAATTGAAGAAACTGAACCAATTTCGTAAAGTTTGTAATTTAGTTGCTTTAGTCTAAAAGAATAAGATGGAACGCCTAATGCATTGAAAGTCGCACGTTGGGTGTGGAGCAGGGGAAAAGATGGAGATAACATCAAAGTCTTACCTATTGCTATTAAAGTAACGAGGCAGGCTACTTGAAGAAGGATTACTAATCCGATCTGCCGAATTGTTAATTTAACTGCTGATCAAAAGAGGTGCTAAATGGCTATTTTGTATGATGATAAATATCATATGCATCTAGGTTATTACGAGGATAACTGTGATTATGAGTCGATAGCTTTTAAAAGACAATCTGAGGATGTAAGGGATGTATTCTTTGATTTTAAAGGGTATGGGATTAATAATATTACGCCAGAAAACGAATTGACTTTACAACCATATGGAACCAGAATATTTTCCATCGACAATAAAGAAGCTGATTATGAAAGTGGAGTACAGCAGTTTAAGCGATGGTTATTCATTAATAAAATAATCTAAATCGTTATAAATGAAGAGGACCACTGTGGCATTTTGTTGTTCTACTAACATATAGGATAGTTAAACAAGTTTTCCTTTTCTGGATAGGTGCAAACTGTGTAAGAGGACCTTATGAATGAATTGTAATTAGTTGTTAGACTAATTAATAAAAAGAGAGATTTCCATTGGATACAATGGTTTTACCAACTTTGCAAATTCACAACTAGAGAAATGAGCAATCAGGTTACAGAGTGGATATTGAAGAGCAATCACTAGTTGGCTCTAATAACGGAGATTGGAAGGAAACTTTGGTTCGTTATCGGGCAAGATGATATAGTATGAGATCCTATTTTTATAGAAATCTATCGGAAAGGAACAGTTGATGAGGTATACCAAAAATCGGAAATATATATTAGAAAATAAATTTCATATAGAGGTGGAATTATATGCCTAAAATTGACAATATGTTAGCAATTCTATGGATGCTTCGTTCAGGTGAAAAAATTACTGCAAAACAAATTTCAGAAAAGTTAGAGATGAATATAAGGACTGTGTATCGTTATATTGATACAATTTCAACAAGTGGCGTACCTATAATTTCAGAACCAGGACATAACGGTGGATACACTTTATTGAACAATTTTATTGAGGCTCCTCTTTTTTTTGATTTTGAGGAGCAGACTTCACTATTTCACGCTGCCGTTTTTGCAGAAGAAGCCGGATATTATGGAGGTGAAGCACTAAATAGGGCCATTTCAAAACTAAGTAAATACTCAAATCAAGAGCAGGAAACAAAGATAAACCAACATTTAACTATTCTTGAAGTAATAAGTCGATTAAGTTCACTCTCTATGGAACCTTTTTTGAAGGAGTTGGAGCGGGCCGTTGCTGACGGGTACTCAGTAAAAATTTTTTACCATAAAAGTGGCGAAAAGCAATTAAATTATAGATTGGTAGATCCGTACAGAATTATCTTTTGGAATAATAAGTGGTATGTGATTGGATTTTGTCAACTTAGGAATGATATCCGTAGTTTTAGAGTAGATCGAATTGAAAGTCTAATGCTAACTGAAAATAAGTTTAACCGGCCAGAAAATTTTTCAGCACGTGACTTTTTTCTAAAAAGTCTTCTTCCCACTATAGAAGATATGGAAGGGATTATTTCTTTGGTTATTAATGGGGATAAAAGTGTATTGGCTGATATTTGCCAACATTGGTTTTTAGGACATTATTTACAAGAACGGACTTCAAATCAAGCAGTTTTTCTTCTTGAAAAAGATATGTTACATACATATGTACCTTATTTACTTTTACCGTACAATAAATCTATTAAAGTTATAGAGCCAATAAGTCTTAAGAAAAGACTTATTGAAGTTCTGTCGGAATTAATAAAATTTCATCAAGTATGATAACTTCCCTGACGCTAACTGTCAGGGAAGTTTTATTATAATAGCTATATCAATTGTGATTGGAGTGTTATTGGATGCAAACAAAAAAAGTTTTTCTATATGTATTTAATACAATGTCGGACTGGGAATGTGGATATTTAATTGCTGAACTAAATTCAGGAAGATATTTCAAAAAGGATTTAGCACCTTTAAAAGTAATTACAGTAGGAGCTAATAAAGAAATAATTACTACTATGGGAGGACTGAGCGTAAAACCAGATATATCCCTTGATGAATGTACTCTTGAGAGTAAAGATCTTTTAATTTTACCAGGAGGGACTACTTGGAGTGAAGAAATTCATCAATCTATCTTGGAAAGAATTGGCCAAGCTTTAAAGCTTGGCACTATTGTTGCTGCAATTTGTGGTGCAACTGAGGCCCTGGCGAATATGGGATACTTAGATACTAGAAAGCATACAAGTAATAATTTAGAATATACTAAAATGGTATGTCCTAACTATAAAGGAGAAAAGTTCTATGAGTTGGGATCTGCGGTATCTGATGCCAATTTAGTTACTGCATCAGGAATAGCTCCTCTGGAATTTGCGATGGAAGTACTGAAAAAATTAGATGTATTTGCACAAGATACATTACATTCCTGGTATAACCTAAATAAGACACATAAATCTGAATACTACTTCCAGTTAATGAATTCAATACATAGCTAAAAAATCAACTCTTTATATTAGTTCACATAAAAATAATAAAGTAACTGAAAAGCTCACTTTCTCTATTCTGTTTTGCAGAGAAGTTGGGCTTTTTAATTTGGAATTTCCTTATCGTTGTAAATCCGCATTTTCCTGACGCTACCCCTTATTGAAGATACGTGCAACATTCCTGATAGAAGTTTGTGAACAAATGTACTTAAACTTTAGGGTGCGATTGTTCAATAAGAGCAGTCGCTTTTCTTGTTTCGCTAACGAAGCAGTTTAGGTGAAGAAAGACACTACTCAACTTGTTCATTGTCACGATAAAATAACGATACAGTAATATCCAAAATGGAGTGTTCTCGTGGTTCAATTATGGCGTGCATTTGGAGATTTGGTTCCCTTATTCTAAAAATTTTTTTAAGGGTAAATTTTAATTATTTACATAGTTAGTAGGAAGAGAAATTAGAATTCAAGTATGTGTTTGTTAACATATACTGAGGATTTCTATTGGGATATACAAGGTAAAAATAGAGTTAGGAACCTATTAAAACTTTTATAATTTTCTTGAAAAAGGTCTATACATTTTCCTTTTTTTTGTTTATACTGTATTACAACAATAGAAGAAATAACTAACTGTATTAATAAAGGAGGAGTTACAAATGTTAATGAGTCCAGTTGAATTTTTCCGCAATTTACCAATAAAGGAATGTACTAAATGCGGGAATCATATGCATGAGCAGGCAGAAAGTTATTTGATTGATTGTGACCAATGTTTATCCAAAAAAGAAGAGTAAAGTTTGTTAACTCTCCAGCATGCTGGGGAGTTTTTTACTTTCATAACAATTATTTATCGTAAGGTGAGTGAGAACTGAACTATTGAATTCAGGTAATAAAGTACCCAGAGGAAAAGATAATACTATTTAATGGGACACTCTTTTTTTGTCTTCCCTGTCTTCTGTTTAATTAATCAATACTACTCTCGTTTGTTGAAGTATTTTTTTCTTATAATATTAAAAAAATTGGTAGGTAAATATGATATGTTGTGAAGATTTGCACTTAAACTAACAGGCAGGATTGTTGAAGAAGGTATTTGTAATCGAATATTGAATAATTTGTTACATATACAAAAAATGCAAAAAAATTAGATTTGAGTAAATTAATACAAAGGAGGAATAAAACTGAGCGAACTAAAACTAATTAATAGTTACAAAAACGAGCTTCAAAATTATTCATTAGAACAGTTAAGATATATATCGGAAGAAGGAGTTTGGTCTATTGGGCAAATGTATGACCATTTAATCCTTGTTGCCCATGAGTATCTAGATAATATGGAAAAATGCGCTATCTTAAATAAAGAACAACCCCTCGGAAAAACGGAGTTTGGTGAGCATATATATAAAATCGGAGGGTTTCCATCAATTAAAATAAAATTACCGGATGAACTAAATGCTCCACCTAATAATTCAGATACCAAGGTCGATCTTATCAGCAGAATGGATCAAGTAATTCTAAGGTTGAGCCAATGGGAATCGAGAGTTGATAATATAAACCCAAATTATAAAGTCAAGCATGGAGGGTTCGGCTGGCTGAATACAAGGGAATGGTATGATTTGGTTGGTATGCATTTTCGTCATCACTTGCGCCAAAAGGGTGAGTTAGAACAAAGGTTTGTTAAGTAACAGGTGTGTATGTTGAGGATAACAAAATTGCTTACTATTGTTGAGGCTTCAGCTTTTTTGCAATGAAATAGTATTAACCCCGACTTCGCCATTACCGCGCTTGATTAGTCGGGGTTTTCATTTGAGTAACATTAGTCGTGCTGGTATCATGCCTGTCTTGATATAGGGCTTGAATGATATATCGATTGGGGGCATTGCCAACAAAATAAAATGGATAGCATGTGGTGAGTGTTAATGTAGGCTGCTCTTTTTGAACGATGACGGAATGATCATCTTTTTTGGTGATCCAAATCTTATTGACTATGTATTGATACAGCTCATTATCAAAGGATACGATTAGTTCATCGCCTTCTTTAATATTTTTTAGACCGCGAAAAATCGTGTCGCGATGTCCGGATATGACCGTATGACCACGGTCGGAGGGGAGGGTCGTCCATTTGCTTTGATACATTCCAGCCCCTTTTTTCAATATGGCGGAATCAGTACCCAGCCATACCGGAAATTTGCTGTCTATGGATGGGATAATTAAGTCAGCAATTTTTTCACCTTTTTGGTAGTCGTGATTTTTTTCTACGTTTGGTTTCCTAGTGGATTCAGTGTTAGATGTTACATTTATCGGTTCTGTATGTAGGTCCTTGCTTTCGATGTGTGTAACCTGTTTCAATCCTAACATCCAATCATATGAACGAAGTCCAGTTAAGCTGATTCCAGCAATAATTAATAAAATTCCTATATATTTCCTCATTTGAACCTCCTAAAAAGGGCAGGTTATTTGCCTGCCCTCCTGAAGATGGGGGATGTTTTTTATTAGCGAACTGCTCTTTTTCTTAATACAAGTACAAATCCTAAAGCCACTAATGATAAACCTATGATGATTTCTGTTGCATAAGGTGTTGCTGTATCAGGCAAGGTTCCTCCGCTAGAAGCATAGCTATAGTCTTCACATGCTTGTCCATCATGGTCATGGTCTAAAGCGTTAAAGTTGTAAGAGGTACTACCGCCACCAGAAATAAAATATTGTTGAGCTGCCGCTTGGCTAGTGAAATCTCCACAATCCTTATCTGCTGCAGACGCATTATGTAGTCCGAACATGAATGCAAAGCTCAATGTTAGTAAAACTGCCATTAATTTTTTCATGCGTATTCCTCCTGAATGTCAAATATTTATCCCCATCCTAGGGCTTAATGCCCAATTATAATATCTCAAGAAAATAACAAAATATGCACTGAATGGAAAAACGAATAAAATAAGCATTCCTTATTATTAAGAAATGCTTATTTTTATTGTTTTAACGGAAGATCAATTTATCAATCCAGTGATTATATAGGTAATAATTTAGTGACTGCATCATGTGCAAGTGAGGCTGTTAAATGGAGCAGTCGCTTCTTGCGATTTTTTAAAGTAATAAATTATGATAAATTTATTATTAAAGTTGGAAGGGTATGGAGCAGTGACCATAACTCTTACACTATTATTACCTAAGGAGTGGTAGAAATGGCACGTGCTTTATTTATAAATGCCGGATCAGAAGGACATATCAATCCAACTATTGGAGTGGTGCAAGAGCTTATTTCGCGCGGTGAAGAGGTAGTGTATTTTACTATAGAGGATTTTCGAGAGAGAATAGAGAACACTGGGGCTATTGTTCGAACACTTGACGGGAAAAAATTTATAAAAGCCTTTATCTCAGGTGGAAGAAATAATTTACTAGAAAGAATTAACGGTCTTTTAATTACGGCAGATATTGTTATACCTAGCGTGATTGAACAAATAGAAGGGGAACAATTTGATTATATCATCCATGATTCCATGTTTGGCTGTGGATATTTACTTGCCCAAATCCTTAAGCTGCCGGCAATCAATTCTTGTACCTCTTTTGCACAAACAGAGGAATCATTTGATAAGATGTTGGAGCTTCTTACTACTATAATTCCTTCAGACACCATTAAGGAATTTCAACGCCTGACTGAAAGGGTGAAGGATAAATATGGTGTTGAAATCCATACTCCTTACGAGGTTCTTTGTAATCCTGCCCCGCTAACACTCGTTTATACAACCAAAGCGTTTCAACCTCATTGTGAGGCATTTGACAAAAGCTACAAATTTGTTGGTCCATCGCTTTCTTTACGATCAACAAAAGAACACTTCGACCTCACCCTAATCAAGGAGAAAAGCCCAATTTACATTTCACTAGGAACAGTCTTTAACCAGGCACTTGATTTTTATAAGCTTTGTTTTAAGGCATTGGGGAATAGTCACCATACCGTGATCATGTCTATTGGGGACAAGGTTCAAATATCTGATTTAGGGGAAATTCCTAAAAACTTCCTTCTTCATCACTATGTTCCACAAATTGAGGTGTTGAAATATAGTAAGTTATTTATCACTCATGGTGGAATGAACGGTGTTCATGAAGGTCTCTATTACGGGGTACCGCTAATTGTCATCCCACAAAGCGCGGATCAACCGGTGATTGCCGAGCAGGTTACTAATATTGGAGCTGGTATTTCCTTACAAATGCAAAACTTGAATCCAAATCAACTACGTGAAGCCGTAGATCATGTGTTAAACCAGCCATCTTTCCATAATGCTGTTGCTGATATTAGGGAATCCTTTCAAAAATCAGGGGGCTATGAGCAAGCTGTTGATGAGATTTTCGAATTTAAAAGACAATATAATATCTCCTGAACTATGAGAATGCAGGAATAAAGGAGGTACGGAAATGAAATTAAGCTTACAAATATACAAGAATATCCTATTAAAAAACATAGGTTAGCAGTTAAAAAGAGGAAATAACCTTAAGTAAAGAGAAATTTAATATGAGAAACGAATGATACGTCTTGCTAAGGAAATTGAGCCTTACGACCATAAGATTTGCTTTATTTATCGATCATTTGTTGAAATCATAATGAAAATGGAGTGTTGCAAATATGAAAAAAAGATACTTTGAAGGTTACTGTCATGAAAAATAAATTAACCATCGTTATCGTTGTTACTGCCATTGTTTTGGGGTTTGCAATGTATTTTTCTACTAGTTTCATAGGCACAAAGGAAGTAATAGGACCAAGTAAAACTGAAGAAAAAAAGGTTGTTGCCGAACCTGTGACTACTGCTGCTGAAGGTAACGAGGAAAAAGAAAAAATCGGACCGGAACTAGAAGAAGAACTTCCTCTAGATTTGAGCGAAGAGGAAATACAAAACAAGATCCATGCCATGAGTCATGCTAAAGTTCACGCGGAGGAGAAATGGACTCATTTGGAACCAACCCAGGAGAGAATTAATCGATTACTTGTTGTCGTTGAATCCAATCAGGATGGTTTAAATGAGAGTAATCTATATATTGCCATCTTAAAAAGATGGAAGGCGGGTGATTTTAGCAAAGCTGTTTCGGACCATAATAAAATTTGGAAGCTTCAAGATGGCACAATAGGAGAAGCGACCAGATTACTTAGTGACAAGGAGCAAGCAGAGTATAGAGAAGACTACTTTGAATAAGGTACTTTAATGAACTATAAAAGCCATCATACTGATGGCTGTTTTTATAGTCATTTAGTAAAAAGGGACAGGTTTCGACGGTCTCAATGATTTAATAGGAGATTAAGTAATAAAACAAAGTTAAATAGTAATATACTATGCGTATTACGACTAGAGGCACGAATGCAGATCCATGCGAGGAGAAGACGGGGATTTAGCGAGTGGCTTTCGAGGATGTCTCAAGCTTACTATCCATGAATAATCGTAAGTACAGATTCTAGATTATCATAAAGTTCGATATTTTGAGACTTGAGATAGGTTATTTCAAATTGATTATTTTTAAAGCACACAGACAAGATTGGGGTTTGATCTTCTTTTTTGAAAGTTAAAGAAATCTCAGTTCGAGAGAAATATCTCATGGTCTCTAACAAACTTTTCGTATGGGCTAAAGACATATTCTTTCAGCCTCCTTTCCTTTAAAGGGAGGAGACTAAGAAAAGTCGGAAAATTCCCAATAATTTTTGTGCACTTAAATTTTAACATGGAAATATTTTCTTATCTGTAGGTAATTAGAAGCGTTTATTCGTAATCCGAGAATATTGTGAAGCAATGTACTTAAGCTAAAGTGGCAGCATTCCTGTAATGAATAAAAAATACAAAGTGAACTAAATACATTGATTCAAGTGAACTTCCCCCTTTGTGGTAACCGAGGGAGTTTAGTGGAAGAGGCATTTTAAGTTTTTGTTATAATATGGATAAAAATAGGTGGGGCAAGGAACGGGATTAATTCACTGTTTTAGTAGTGGAGCCTTGAGCGGATGTCATTACACTTTACTAAAAGATTTACTATAATATATGGTGTTATTATAAAATAAATTTGACGACAATAAGTACAACAATTTTACTTTATAAGGGGGAAGGACTTTTTGAATCTCGACTCACTGCAATCTATTGAATATGAAATAGCCTTGTTAGTTCGGCTTACAACAGCATATAGTCCTAAACTAGGTGACTTAGATCGATCAGAGTATCTTGTCTTAAGTGAAGTGAATGAAAATGGATCATTGGCAATTAATGTCATTGCTGAAAAACTAATGTTAAACATATCTACAGCGAGTAGACAGGTTGGTACTTTAGAATCTAAACAATATATTAGGCGTTTTCCAGATCCCGACAATGGGAGGATAAGTCTTATAGAACTTACGGATAAAGGACAAGAAATCCTCCATATTGTTCAAAAATCTCGTTACAACTTTTATTCAGAAGTACTCCAAAACTGGTCTGTGGCGGAATTAAAACAACTTGAAGATAATTTAATTCGATTAAATAAAGATTTTAAAAATAGAAAAGGATAATATTTCTATTTAAAATGGAAAATATGGAATAACGAGGGATTGTGACAAGGCGTCACGGTCTTTTTTGTTTTAATAGCAATTATTATATAAAATTTTCACATTGATTTTTTTTATTAGTATATTGTATAATACAACTTGCATTATACAATATGTAGAAAGTGAAAAGGTTAATAAATTGTTTTTTGAAAATGAAGGGAGGAAATTGGATGAGCCAGCAGATGAATCCGGCAGCTTCCGATAGTGAAAAGGTTGCTGTCCCTCAATATTTGATCATATCTATCTTAACGATACTGGCGATTGGTTCACAGTATTTTTCTAATTTGTCTTACATTCTAAACCAAGGTATTATCCAAAATGGACTGAAACTAAGTTCCAATCACTTACTATATCCATCTACATTATCGAATTTGGCATTTGCGTTAGGTGTGCCATTTGGTCCGGTACTTTCAAGGAAATTTGGATTAAGACGAAATTACTTAATGTTTATTTTTATTTTTTTATGTGGCTCCATCATTTCTGCGCTTTCTCCTGGTTTAGTCATTCTGATTGCAGGGAGAATCATTCAAGGCCTGAGTGCAGGTATTCTTTTCTTAACCATCCTGCCTGCCAGCCTAAGATCTTTCCCAAATACGATCCGAAATACCTTTTTGTTTATGGTTATTACAGGATTATTTGGATCAAGTGCAATTGGAGCTTTATTCGGCTCCATTTCATTACGAGCGGATGCCTGGCGTTGGTTGTTTGTACTAAATATCATCGCATCACTATGCTGTTTAATTATTGGTTTTTTCGGTTTACCTAAACAGGAAGAGCATGGACATGATCATAGTCCAGTCGATAAAACAGGTGTGTTCTTGTTTAGTCTTTTAATGATTGTATTAGCATTTCCACTATGTAACCTTATAGAAAAAGGATTTACCTCTTTATATGTTTGGCCATTCTTTCTTGTCGGACTCATTTTGTTAATTTTATTTGTCTATGTGGACGTAAAAGCGGAGACACCATTGGTTCCATTTAACACATTAAAGGCCGCCAAACCTATTTCTGGTACCATTATGGCGGTCGCATCTCATATCTCCCTAATCGTTGCCATTGCAGGCATTAACGGGTTTTTGCGAAATAATATGAACCTTCCCTTTTTATATCTAAGCCATTTTTATTTTTGGTTCTTTGTGGGAATTGTGTTTACCGCCATATTCAAAACCCTATTTTATGATAAAGTAGGTGCCGGCATACTCGGAATGATCGGGTCCATTGCCGTTTTATACGTGAGTCTCAGGTGGATGGTGATAAATTCGGAAACGACTTTACCAACATTGTATTTTCAAGTTGCATGTCTTGGCGCCGGGATTAGCATGACTCTCGTTTCAGGTGCTCTTGGAACGGCATTAGCAGGGGATATTCATCAGGCATCGATGAGGTCAGCAACCTTGCATTCCATCCGAAATTTTATCGGTGCTGTTGTATCACCCATAATCGGGTGGTTTTTAACTAGACAAAATGCGCAAAATTATGAAGATATTAGAGGGCAGATTGATCCGAATAGTTCTGAGTATAGATGGGAAATGACAAAATTAATTCGATCCTTCATGGGAGAACACTTATCTTTATCAGAGGCAAAAAGTACAGCAGCGTATGAACTAGTCGCAAATTCTAAAATGTCTGCTGTATTAGGGGCCTATCATGATTTGTTTACGATATTAGTTGTACTAAGTATGGTCATGCTTGTTGGCTCCATCGGAAAAGCTTGGACTGGTAAAGGACGGTCATTGGTTCAGAATCAAAAGCGAATGCCTATACCAGCTCCAAGAGAAGAAGATGGAATGGAGACATCAGCTTAAATAGATTATAAGTATATAAATTGTAAGGAGAGATTAGAAACATGAGTAAAGGTCGTTTATTACTGATCAATACTATAGGTATGATTGTCGTTTTGGCATTAATAGCATCAGGTGTGTACTTCTATTACCAAAAACAGAATTATATAAAAACAGAGGATGCTGTTGTATCTGCAGATATTTCACAAGTTGTAGCAGCCAATTCTGGTTTGTTGACAGATTGGAATGGTAAAGAGGGTAAGGTTGTCTCTGATCAGGAAGAATTGGGAAAAATTTCAAATGGTCAACAAGCACTTCCAGTAGACAGCATGTCTTCAGGAACTATTATCAAAAATGAAGCTAAAACGAACCAAATAGTACAAGCTGGTCAAGTTTTAGCTCAAACAGCAGACATGGATAATTTATATATTACGGCCAATATTGAAGAAAATGATTTAAACGATATTGAAGTTGGCGACAGCGTTGATATTACTGTTGACGGAGATTCGGAATCATTATTTAATGGGAAAATCGAAGAAATTGGTTATGCAACTAATTCTGTTTTTTCTGCACTTCCGTCTCAGAACTCAAGCGGTACTTATACAAAAGTAACACAAAAAATTCCTGTGAAAATTTCTATTGAAAATCCTTCAAATAAGGTCCTGCCTGGTATGAATGCCGAGGTCAAAATTTCGATATAATACAGCAACCTTAGAAAGAAAGACCAAAGTGAAAGGCAGTTTTTTATTGTACTAAAGAGGTAGATTCCTGTAATAAAGCATATAAACTAATGTATGCAAGAGTTTAAAATTCAGCTGCCGGTATGGCGGCTTTTTTCTTGTTGTACAGGGGAATTTTAGTCAAGAGGAAAGACCGTCAGTGACGGTCCCTGTATAAATCACTCTATTTTGTTATTATCTAACACATCGAATTATCTTAGATGCATTTCGTTAGAAATTCAACATAAAAGTGAGTATCACAAAAACACTACTTTTCACCCTTCTAAATAAATACTATTTACCTATCTTTTCCCTGAACCTGTGTATCTCTCCTTGAATAAACATACTGCAGGTAAGTATGAAGGGAGAGATGGGAAATAAAGAACACAAATATATTTTGGGGTATCTTTTCGGTTTTTGCTTTAGCCTTCTTGATTCTAATCCCTATGTACAAAGAGCACCAGTCTAAAGAAACTGCCTCTCATAAGACTGAGCAACAGAAGACACAGAAAAATCCACAATCACAAAAGCCTTCTTCGGATCCACCAGAAAATCAACCACAACAGAAACCTGATAGTCCACCGCCGCAAGACGAGCCGTCTAAAAAACCAGAAGCAAACAAACCAGACCCTTCCAAGGTGTATTGGGGCATCGATACTGCCGATGCTATTGATCAAACATTCTATCAGTGCGTAGCGAAAAATTATGGGAAACCAGATGTAGTTGGGAGATATATTGGACATAACGAGGGTGCGTCGACAGGGCTGACGAAGGAGGAAATTGATTTTCTGAAAAAACAAGGAGTGAAAATCATCCCGATCTATAATCATTTTACAGACGCAACCGGTTATGAACATGGGGTGGAGGAAGCAAAAGCAGCCATTGCCCTTGCTAAGGAACTTGACATTCCGGATGGAATCGTCATTTATGCGGATATTGAACCAACTTATCCAGTGGATGCTGAATTTATTCGTGGATGGACAGAAACCATATCTTCCTCTCAATATAAACCGGGCATTTACGGGGTGTTCGAAGATGGAAAAGAATTAAGTAACGCTTATATCGCTGCAATTGACAAAAACAAAGATTTCAAGAATAAGATTTTGATATGGACCAGCAATCCTGAGGTTGGAAAGACAGGAAAAGATAAAGCTCCCAAATACAATCCGCAAACTCCAAAGGGCATTAGTGCAGCCATTTGGCAGTATGGCTTAGAAGGTAAGCAATGTAATATTGATACAAATCTCATCCAGGCACCTGCATATTCTGCTTCTTGGTGATAAGAGAAAAATCAGTAAATACAAAATTTGAAAGCCTTGCAAAAAAAAATTTAAAATGTTATTATAAAAAAGAATTATTTTTGTTCGGTGTAAAGGATAGTATAAGATTAAAACTTTTCGTCTTGATGATCACTGAGTTCAAGGATAGTAACACATTGTGTGCAAAGCACACAGCAGGAGGAAACAAAAATGGAACAAGGTAAAGTAAAATGGTTTAACGCAGAAAAAGGTTTCGGATTTATCGAGCGTGAAGGTGGAGAAGACGTATTCGTACATTTCTCAGCTATCCAAGGCGAAGGTTTTAAATCTTTAGATGAAGGTCAATCTGTGACTTTCGATGTTGAGCAAGGTCAACGTGGAGCTCAAGCAGCTAACGTTCGTAAAGCTTAATAAAACCATCTATTAAGACAGACTCTATTTTAGGGTCTGTTTTTTATTTTTAAAAAAAATAAACAAGAAAAAACCCCACTCACAAAATGAGTGGGGCACATGAAAACAATAAGTAAATCAAATGGTAGACTAATTGTAGCATATTTTATGTTTGAAAGGCTATTAAAAATTTAAATGAATAGAACTTAGACGAAAAACCTAATAAAATGGGTGAGTTCTCTCCATATTTTTCCCTCAGCTGTCCACTTATTCTAGTCCATTAACCCCGTTAGGGCAATCCTTACCCTGGCTCCCAATACTTGATCATACAATAAGGAACATCATCTAACGGGAGAATATTATTACTGATTAAATTCATATCCTCGCTGTCTGGAATGATTATGTATGTTTCTCCGTCCCTTTTTTTTTCCTCTCGTCTAAATTTCTTATATACAAGACCACTCGCAATCTCCAAGGATGAAGCTTCGATGGTTCCAACCATTTTGTACTTATATTTTCCAACATGACTCTTTCCCTCTAAAACCACATATTTCATCTAGGTTTCGTCCTTTCCTTTTTGATTCTTTACCCTCTTTCTTCCTCAATTAACCATCCCTATTTCATAAAACTCATAGAATACGGTTTTCATTTTTGGAAAGATAGGGTACTAAACAAATTAATATAGTAGAAAGGGTGAAGCCATTTTGGTAAAAAACCTACGAGTTAATATCAACGGAGTAGATGTGGAGAGAGCAGAAGGCCAGACGGTTCTGCAATTCCTGAACGACAGCTCAATTGAAATTCCACAGGTGTGCTATCATCCCAGCCTTGGACCGATAGAAACCTGTGACACCTGTATCGTTGAAGTGAATGGGGAACTTGTCAGGTCCTGCTCAACCCCTTTAAAGGATGGGGATCACATCAATACAACTGCACCGCTTGTGAAAAAATCGCAGACAGCAGCGGTGGACAAGATTCTTCATAACCATGAATTATATTGTACCGTTTGTGATTACAATAACGGCGGCTGCGAAATACATAACACTGTTAAGGAGATGCGTATCAACCATCAAAGTATTCCGTGGGAGCAGAAACCGTATCAGACGGATATGTCGAATCCTTTCTACCGCTATGATCCGGATCAGTGTATCTTGTGTGGTCGTTGTGTCGAGGCGTGCCAGGATGTACAGGTGACAGAGACGCTCCGAATCGATTGGAAACGAGAGCATCCACGAGTCATCTGGGATAACGATGTTCCGATTAATGAATCTTCCTGTGTATCATGCGGCCATTGTTCGACCGTCTGTCCATGTAATGCGATGATGGAAAAAGGAATGCTCGGGGAGGCGGGTTACCTAACTGGCATTGAAGGAGGGACACTCCGTTCGATGATTGAGCTGACCAAAGGAGTGGAGACCGGTTATGGGTCGATCCTTACCGTTTCCGATATGGAATCGGCGATGCGTGACGCGAGAGTAAAACGAACGAAAACCGTCTGTACGTTTTGTGGTGTCGGCTGCAGCTTTGATGTCTGGACAAAAGGACGCGAAATTCTAAAGGTGGAACCAACGACAAAGGCACCGGCGAATGGTATTTCCACCTGTGTTAAAGGGAAATTTGGCTGGAGTTTTGTCAATAGTGAAGAACGGTTGACCAAGCCGCTGATCCGTGAAGGCGACAGCTTCCGTGAAGCGGAATGGGAGGAGGCCCTTGATTTAATTGCGAAACGCTTCCGTGAGATTAAGAACCATTATGGTCCGCAATCGATGGGCTTTATTACTTCCTCTAAATGTACAAATGAAGAATCCTTTTTGATGCAAAAACTGGCCCGGCAGGTCATTGGGACAAACAACGTCGATAACTGTTCGCGTTACTGCCAGACACCGGCAACGGTTGGATTGCACCGAACGGTTGGTTACGGTGGCGATGCGGGCTCGATCAAAGACATTGCGAAAGCTGGTCTGGTCATCATCGTTGGTTCCAATACATCGGAAGCCCACCCTGTACTGGCAACAAGGGTGAAGCGTGCCCAAAAATTATATGGGCAAAAATTAATTGTCGCCGATTTGCGTGAGCATGAGATGGCGGCTCGTGCAGACCTGTTCATTCACCCAAATGCGGGTTCAGATTTGGTTTGGCTTTCGGCAGTGACCAAATACATGATTGATATGGGCTGGGCGGATGAAGAGTTTATCAAACAGAATGTCAATGGCTTTGAGGAATACCGAAAAGGCTTGGCGTCTTATACATTGGGTTTTGCGGAAGAGGTTACTGGTATCTCCAAGGAGACGCTGATTCAAATCGCGGAAATGATTCGTGATGCAGACGGAACCGCGATTCTTTGGGCAATGGGTGTCACCCAGCATCTGGGAGGCAGTGACACAAGTACAGCCATTTCAAACCTTTTGCTGGTAACAGGGAATTACGCACGGCCGGGTGCAGGATCCTATCCGCTCCGAGGACATAATAACGTACAAGGCGCTGGGGACATGGGCAGTGCGCCGGAAAACTTCCCAGGTTATCAGCGTGTCGATGACCCTGAAGTACTTGAAAAATTTGAACAGGCTTGGGGTGTTAAGCTTTCGCCAGAAGTGGGAATTAATAACCACGAGATGATTGAAGGAATACATCAAGGAACGTTGAAGGCGATGTATGTTAAGGGAGAGGAAATGGGATTAGTGGATTCAAACATTAACCATGTCCATGAGGCATACGAAAAACTGGACTTCTTTGTTGTTCAGGATCTTTTTTTCTCCCGGACGGCCCAGTATGCAGATGTCGTTCTGCCAGCAAGTCCAAGCCTTGAAAAAGAAGGAACGTTTACGAACACCGAACGCCGTATTCAAAGGCTGTATCAAGTGTTTGAACCGCTTGGCGATTCTAAGCCTGACTGGGAAATCATTCAATTAGTAGCCAACCGACTTGGTGCTAATTGGAATTACAAGCATCCGAGTGAAATTATGGATGAAGCGGCAAAGCTGATGCCAATTTATGCTGGGGTTACTTATGAGAGATTAGAAGGTTATCAGAGTTTGCAATGGCCGGTCAAACCGGATGGGACAGATACACCGCTGCTTTACACAGAGGGATTCCATTTCCCTGATCGGAAGGCACGTCTATATCCGGTGCAATGGACCAAGCCGCTTGACTTTGGGGAACAATATGATCTTCATCTTAACAACGGCCGTTTACTAGAGCATTTTCATGAGGGAAATCTCACCTACAAATCAAAGGGAATTACGGAAAAAACCCCTGAGGTTTTCCTTGAAATTTCACCCGAGCTTGCAGCTGAACGCGGCATAAATGACGGGACACTCGTCCGCCTGACTTCGCCGTTTGGTAACATAAAGGTCAAATGTACGATCACTGCACGGGTAAAGGGGAATGAATTGTATCTGCCTATGAATGATTCAGGAGACGGAGCCGTCAACTATTTGACCAGCAGTGCCGCCGATAAGGATACTGATACTCCAGCTTACAAGGATACTCGAGTGAAAATGGAGATTTTACTGGAAGAAGGAATTAATCCACTGCCAAAAATCAATTTCCGATATGGAAATCCACAGCCGCAAATGGGGGTTCAAGTGCACAAGAAATGGGCCCGAAAGGATTACGTCTTCCCAGGTGATTTAGTGAAGGAAAGGGAGCGGTCGAATGGCTAAAGCAATCAAGCAAATTGAGCGAATCGAGATTTCCGAAGAGGAGAAGCGTAAAAATGATTTACGAGAAATAGAGGATTCCCTCTTAAAGAATAAGCAAGCGTTACTGGATACCCTTGATCTGGTCATGCATATGCACGATCGAGGGGTGATTCCTCTCTTGAGCGGATTGTTTGCTGAGGGTGACAAAGTCCTGCAAATCCTTATAAGTAAGGTTGATTCTAAGGAAACTGCTAATACGTTAAAAAATCTTCTTTTGATGGTTGGCGTTCTAGGTACATTAAATGTGAAACAGCTTGAACCGATTCTCCTGAAGCTGAATGCCGGAATCGCCAGAGTATCAGAAAGCAAGAATGATGATGCCGAGATCGGTTACTTTGATATCGTCAGATCCTTAAAGGATCCTGAAATTAACCGTTCGATTGCCTTCTTTTTTGAATTTTTGAAAGGAATGGGAAGTGAAACGAGCCATTTGGAACGAACCACTCAGCTGCCGGAGCATCAGGCACACCATGCCAATCCCGACCACCATCTATAACTCTATTCAAACGGGTCTTGTCCCTATGGGTGCGTAAGGCCCGTTTGCGTTTGATGGAGCGGTAAATCGGGACTAAACAGAAGAATCGATGAAAGGAGGGGGTTCTGTTGCTAAACGAAATCACAACTTGTCAACCTATCGTTAAATTTAATGGGTATTCCTTTATCGAACAAGTGGATGACATCGCGGTGGAGTCTGCCTTAACGATTATTCTTGATGGAGAAGAGTTCGCCACCATTGTTTGTTCGCCGTCTGAGATTCAAGAATTGGTAGTGGGCTTCTTAGCCTCTGAGGGAATCATTCGCGTTTTTGCAGATATTCAATCGATTCAGGTAGATGAAGAAAAGGGATTCGCATACGTAGACCTGATAAATAAACAATCTATTCAAAAAGAGTTCCATTCCAAGCGATTCATTGGTTCCTGCTGCGGAAAAGGGCGTCAATTTTATTTTTATAATGATGTGAAGACTGCTAAGACCATCCGGACAATGTTGACGATTACACCACACCAATGTGGCGTCTTAATGAGGGAGCTTCAGGAAAGTTCCGCTCATTTTCAAAAAACAGGTGGGGTACATAATGCCGCATTATGTACAAAAGACGGAATTGTTGTTACTAGGACTGATATTGGCAGGCATAATGCGCTGGATAAACTTTTCGGTTACTGCCTGATTCATCGAATTCCTTTAAGGGATAAAATCATTGCTTTTAGCGGACGAATCTCCTCAGAGGTTCTCCTTAAAGCAGCTAAGATTGGCGTTAGCATAATTCTTTCCAAATCGGCTCCTACTAATCTCGCCTTAGATTTAGCAGCGGAGCTTGGAATTACTGCGATAGGGTTTATTAGGGGAGGGGGATTCAATGTTTACACCCATCAGGACCGGATTCAAGGACTGGGTTAGAAATTTCATCAGAATCGTATATTTTTAAAAAAAGAATGAGCGAAAAAAAGAGTCTACAAGAATTGTAGGCTTTTTTACTCTCAAGAGTGTTTCATTTTTTATTCATCTTAATTATGGCTAATGTAACCGCTTCGATTAAACCTATAATAAAGATGACAAACAAATAAACAAACATTGTCAAAAAATAGGTTATATCCATCCAACTTTGATCACCAAAAACAATTTCATTCATCCAAGCAGAACTACAAAGCAGCCATGCAACGTAAGTAACATATAATTTTTGCCCCAATGCTGCTAAAGAAACGACAAAGAAACTAATAACCCAACCTGCAAAATACCACCACTCAGTGAGTGCTCTTTCTTGAGAAATGAATGCCCACATAAAGAACATGAATGCTAATGTAGGAGGGACGATATAGAGCAACAGATAGGATTTCTTCATTTTTTCACCCTCTTTTGCGGGGATGAAAAGGAACCATTAGATTTTCTGGTTCCATTGTTTCGAGCGATCATCCTAGTAAGTAAAAATCCAAGTAACACTCCGAGAATTCCACCAATAATTGCCCCGATTGGTCCAACGGCCTCATAACCGCGTAATCCAATAAAACGAATGTCTATAAAAAAGTTGCCCCCCAAATCCATTCCTATAAAAAAACCGATCATCATTCCCGTTAAAGCGCCCACGATTACACCAATAGCTCGTTTCATTCTTTTAACCAACCCAATATCACCTCGTGTGTTTAACTTGAATTTTCAATAATAGTTAATATAAGTATATTCTATAAAAGTGTAAAATTACACTTCCTATTCAAAAAAAGGCACTGTTTATTGAGCCTTTAATGCGAGCTCAAGTTCTTTTAAGAAAGGTCATTTAAGGTGTAATTAAACACAATATAATTGAAAATTGTGTTAATTTATTGATAGGAGGTGTTTAAATGAAAATAAAGAGTTTTATAGTGTCTTTTGGTTCTTTTTTATTAACAACTGCCTTACTTTATTTAGTTGGTTATACGTTTACTATTCCTTTGTTCATGTTGCATTACGAATATACAGATACAAATGGTTTCTTCGTTTCAACAGGTTCGTTGGTCCCTTTAATAATCGGTCTGGTAATTAGTTATATTGCGGAAAAAATTTATCTTTTTTTTAAACCATGAAAAGGAAATAGGTGGATACTATGTCAACCTTAACTGAATTTCTTCCTAGCTCATCCGGTTTTAAATTTGGGAACAGCTTTCGTCAGGTTCCATTAAAAAAAGTGAAAGTTCTGGGTTGGCAGATCCCAATCGGTGATGCATCGTATGGTCTTTGCGGCGGATTGATTTATGCGGTCATGGACTACTTTGAAGCAAAAATGCCGATTCCATCCAATTCGACGGCTCCTTCGTATGGTCCGTTGTTCGAATATATTGTTAATCGACAGATTGATAGCTTTCAGTTGCCCTTAGGTCTTATGAAATATATGGTATTGATGAACCCTTTCCTACCGGATTATGAAACCACGGCTAATAAAAAAGGTGCGGTACCTCACGGAAGGGCATGGAGAATGATTAATGAGGAATGGCCAGTAATAAAAAATGAATTGGATAATGGAAAGCTTTCACCTCTTGGTTTGGTAAGAGTTAAATCCCTTAATCCTTTTGAGATAAAGAGAAATCATCAAGTGCTTGCTTATGGGTATGACTTAAATGAACACAATCTGTCCATAAATATCTATGACCCTAATTTTCCAAATGATGATCAGCTAACGTTAACCATAAATATCGGAAAGACCGATTCCGTAACAAGTGTTGTTCATTCAAAATCAACTGAACCAATATATAGTTTCTTTAGGACAGAATACAAGTTTAAAAGGCCAGAAGATTTCAACTTGATATAAACCGCTCATTTATTTTTCAATGGACGTGTATAAAGCCTGGTCACAATGAGAGCAATAGCCATTATAGTAGATGGCTTTTTTTATTTTATAAAAAGGGACGATTTTCCACATATTTAAAATGTAAATTCAAGTTTATGTCGCTTGATATCTGAGTTATAATTGGTAGTAAGTTACCATAATATTTGAGCAGTTTGTTTGAAAATTTTTTATTCACTAAGGTACATGGTGGTAGAAGATAGCCTACTTTGGGTTTTATATATCGTGGGCATTGTTTACATAAGAATAACCAAGTAGAGGAGAAGAACACATTGTCAATGGAATTGTTATCAAAAAATACAGCAGGTATTGTTAGCGCTTTAATGAGGCAGCCCCAGTGGGATAAGCATGAATTGCAAGAAGGGATTAAAAAGGTACTAGTACAAATAAGAGAAAGTGCGGGTTCTGAGGAAGAGTATCTAGAGTCACTTTTAATAAATGTTACCTTTCAATATGCAAATACAAATACTGCCATCTCTTTTTTAATGCGGTGTATTGAAGAAGAAGAGTTTTTCTCTCATGAAAGTTTCCAATCTATTATGGTAAATGTTCCAAGGCAAGTCAAAGATTCAAATTTTTTAGCAGAAAATATGCCTAGGTTTAAGGAATTAGTTTATAAAGGCTCAACCATTGAAGAACAAGTAATCCATGCAGAAAGCTTTTTTTTCCATACTAAACTTGTTAACGACATGCTCGTTCAATTCATAGTGGCATTCCTGCAGCCGAATAATAGAGACTTTATGGTCAATTTCTTGGAATATTCTTCAAGGGTCGTCATTGATACTGTCATGCATTATTGCGAAACCTATTCTAATCAAATTCTAGACGAGCTTAATACGGATAAATTAACTCAAATTTAAGAAATATCAGCTAAAAAGATATGTTTATCCTGTTTTGTGATATTTCCGGCTTTTCTCTTTATCTTGAAACTTTATAAATGAAAAGAGATCATGACAGTTTGATCATGGTCTCTTTATAGAGGTAAAGATATTTGAGTCGGGTGTAGCAGCTTAGGGATTTTTATTAAACTTTAAAGAGAATACTATCTTTGATAGGTACTACTGGATTAATATCCTTCAATAGGCCTTTATTTTCTCCATGATAAGCAACTTGTATAAGCCATCGCGTGAAGGGAGCTACATTCATCGATTCTATTTCTTCTAAACTATAAAACCCTGCTTCATCGGACTCCACACCATCTGGTCTTGGAATTCCATCGATATATTCCATTGCAAAAGCAACATAAAGATTATGAATGTTACGTGGAAGATCCCGAACCGCAACAATTCCTTTTACTTTTGCTTTAATTCCTGATTCTTCCTCAACCTCACGGATAATCGTATCTTCAATCGTTTCCAATTGTTCTATATATCCGCCTGGATTCGTCCAGTATCCTTTTCCAGGATTATGCGCTCGTTTCACTAACAGGAACTTTTCATCCTTAATAACTAATGCTCCAACCCCAATGCTAAAGTCACCCCAGAATATAAAATCACAACGGGGACATGCCTTTCTCATTGTTCCGTCCATATCACGAAACTCCAGGCCAGTACCACATTTTAAACAGAAATTTGCTGACAAATTCGCCCATCCTTTCTTCTTCCAAACATCGTATAATAATCAATTTCGACATAATTCATTTATATCCTTTACCATAATCATTTTTTTACGAGAGAGCAAAACGATTGTTTTTTTTCATAAAATACGTATCATTGTTAAGGTACTTAACATCTAGGGGGGGCGACCATGAGTAAAATTTCGCGAACAAGAACGGTTTTATTACTTGCTTTTCTTGTTGTTGTGTGGGGGATCAATTGGCCGTTATCAAAAATGGCACTTACCTATTCACCTCCATTATTGTTCGCTGGCATAAGAACTTTACTAGGCGGGCTCGTCTTGCTGATTTTTGCATTACCAAGATATAAGCAGCTTCGTTTAAAGGAAACCTGGCATTTTTACATCATTTCAGCATTTTTAAACATTATTATGTTTTATGGTCTCCAAACAGTGGGGTTGGGCTATATGCCAGCCGGCCTATTTTCCGCCATTGTGTTTATCGAGCCAGTTTTGCTTGGGATTTTTTGTTGGATTTGGTTGGGAGAATCCATGTATGGATTAAAAATCATCGGTTTAATTCTTGGCTTTGCGGGAGTAGCTGTCATAAGCTCCGGAGGTTTTACCGGGGATATTTCGGTGATTGGCATTGTTCTTGCCATAGGTTCGGCGATTGGTTGGGGATTAGGGACCGTATTTGTAAAGAAAACCAGTAATCGTGTTGATTCCTTATGGATGGTGACCCTTCAATTAATTATTGGCGGAATCTTTTTATCTTGTGTGGGTTCAGGCTTTGAAAACTGGTCAAGTATTCAATGGACCTTACCATTTATATCTAATTTACTTTTTATTTCAATCTTTGTCATTGCTTTTGGATGGCTTACTTTCTTTACATTGGTAGGTTCGGGTGAAGCCAGTAAAGTTGGTTCTTATACTTTTCTCATTCCGTTAATTGCGATTATTTGCAGTTCTTTTCTGTTACATGAATCTATAACTATTAAATTGGTAATTGGACTTTTATTCATTGTTTTTAGTATTTGTCTTGTAAATATAAATCTTAAACCACAAAAGGTAAAAGCACAGATCCATTAATAGCAATCATTAGTTTATGCATGTAATCGTTTTAACAATGAAATTGGAATATAGTCAAAAAGGAATAGCCCTCTATGAAGGGGACTATTCCTTTTTAGGTTTAACGAGCTTAATTATTGAATCGATTATAATGATCCCTTTTTGCTTTAATAATCTTAGAACACTAGTTACCATTCATACTTATTATTTAGTTTTTCTCAAATCCAAATATTGCACGGTCTTTCCATCACGGTCAATCTGTACAATTAATTGATTTTTGTTAAATTTATATACGATTTGTTCACATTTGGCACTTTCATAGCAGGCAACGAACTTTACATCATTTGGGTCTCCATACAGCTTGAGGATTTCGCTTTTTTCAGTGGGAACGGAAGGTGTTTTTAAAAATTCCGGGTACACCTGCAACTGTTGAATGGAATCATTTGAAGCATTGAATGTTACACGAACACCAGCACCGTCATTTTTATAATAAAGAGACTTGGTATTCTTATCGTCCTGGGTTTTTGATGGCTGCCCGAAAGTTTGAACAAGCTGTTTGTAGGAAGAGCCTAACGTGATTCCATTAATATGAAGAGGCTTCTCAGTTAAAAGGAAAGTATCTTTTATCCCGTTAGTCTTTAGCTTCGTTTTCATTTTCTCCGCTTTTGATTTACTCGAAAAAGCCCCGGCCTGAACACGGTATAAGCTTTTACCGTTTATGACTTTCTTCACAACGACCGCTTCAATTCCTTTCTTTTTCAAAAGAGTTACACGCTTTTCTGCATTTGCTTTCTTGCTAAAAGAACCAGCGACGACGACATACAATGGTTTGGTTTGTTCCAAATCTGGTATGATTAATTCTTGACCAGCAATAATCTTGTTGCTTGTTAATTGGTTGTATTTCTTTAGTTCTTCTACGGAAATATTGTATTTTTTCGATATGCTGTATAAGGTTTCTCCTTTCTTGATCGTTATATAAATATCCTCAGCAGCAGCCTTGTCATTGCCGAAATAAAATACCGACCCCATCAACACCGTGCAAAGGACAACCTGCAAGATCCGTTTAACTATTTTCATTTATTATCACCTCATATAATTTGACGAGGTAATGACAAATTCGATTCTGATAAATAAGCCCAATTATGCTTGATAAGCAAAAAATGGGCATATTCATATTTCAAGACGAAGTTATATTAAGGTCATGATGCCAACGTTTAATCAAAAACTTCTTTGTCTAAAATAGTTTATTGAATGTTCTATTTCTTTTTCCTTCTTAGAATCATTTCTTATCAAAACTCGAGGTGGCAAAAAAAGAATGATTCAAATCACCAAAATTCAACTATTTATGCTCATTATGTTATTTGAAGTGGGAAGTACAACCCTTTTTGCACTAGGAATCGGTGCTAAACAGGATGCTTGGCTGGTGGTTTTACTAGCATTCTTTATCGGCACAGGTCTGATTTGGGTATATACACAATTCCCAAGAATTTGTCCTGAACAAGATTTTTCCGAAATACTTAATAAGGCTGTAGGGAGAAAATTAGCCATTCCATTGTTGTTCATTTACGCAGCTTATTTTTTGGACGGTGCCAGTTACAATTTTTATGAATTTGGGGCACTCATTAAAATGACGGCGCTGCCAATGACACCTATTCTTGTTATCCTTTATTTTTTTATGCTGGTATCGATCTATATCCTATCGTTAGGTTTTGAAGTTTTAGCAAGAACCGGAGAAATTTTATTGCCAGTTTTTATTATTTTTCTAGTGAGCATTTATATTTTTACCATGTTTTCAGGTCAATTTGATATCAATGGGTTACTTCCTATTTTAGGCAATGGAATGAAACCGCTTTTAGGGAAAACCCTATTCGACGTTGTGGTATTCCCTTTTGGGGAGCTCGTAGTTTTTATTATGTTTTGGCATTTTGTAAATAAGCAGGAGGGCATTCGAAAAATCACCTATCTAGCAGTGGTGCTTTCAACATTCTTAATTATCTTTTCACTCATTATCATGATTGCTATTTTGGGGCCAGATCTTACAGCAAATACGGAAATTCCATTATTGCAAACGATCCTATCTATTAACATCGCTAACTTCTTCACGAATTTAGACTTATTAGCCGTTTTAATTATGTTTATCGGCGGATTTTACAAAATGAGTTTGCATTTTTACGGCGGTGTCCTTGCTCTTACTTGGATATTTAAAATCAAAAATATAAGATGGGTGATTCTTGTTTTAGGACTGATCTTTCCGATTTTCAGTAATATGCGCTTTGAAAATTTACCCCATCACCGCTGGCTTGGTTTTGAGGTTCACACCAATATAATGGGTATGATCAACCTTATGAGCATCTTATTATTAATGGTTATTTTTCTAAAGAAAAAAGTAATCATCTCAGGAAAAGAGGAGAAAGAGTGATGGTAATCCTTGAATTAATCAGCAAAGCTGATCTACTAAGTAACTTCATAATAATAGGAAGTTCCATGTTTATTTTAATCTTTCTCTTGTTGATTGCTGTCCATCTGTTTACGTTAATGTTTAAGCGTTAATTTTTGGCTTGGAATGGTCCCCGCATTAATCCGGTAGAGTTGATTTTAAAATGAACATTGACCGTATAAGGGACTTCAGCAAACCGATCATTCCAATCTTTTTTTACTTCATTCCATACTTTTGGTTCTTCTTTGTTTAAAGCTCTTCCAAATCCAAATATATCAGAATGGAATTCTTTTTGTGCTTTTTCGATTGCTAATTTGATATCTTTTTCGATTTGCTTTTTCATTTTTTCTTCAGTCTTCTTCATATGTTCAAGTTTTTTTGTATTGTCTTCAAGTGATGTCATCACTTCCTGTTCGGTGATACTCCCTTCACCTTCCACGTTTATGGTAAATGAGATTTCTTTCCCTTTCACTGTTGGCTTAATGCTTGTGTTGGCATTTTTCACTTCAACCGATTCATATAGGTTTCCATTTACAGGGGAGGGGATGGATACCGCTCCCGATTCTACTTCACTTTTGCACCATCGATAGCCGATGGTCTGATGTTCATTTAAATAACCAACTAATTGATCCTTATTAAAAACAGCTCCACCGGACATTTTTATATGCTTTTTTGAAAATTTGTCTTTCTCAAGTTTTAACACCCCGACTACGGGTTCAATTCCGCTTCCAATCGATTCTTTATAAAAATTAAGCAGATTGATTTTGGCTCCTTTTAACTGGAATCTCGTGTCCTCAATCATATCTCTTATTCGGACGGCAGGGATGTTTTGAATCCCTCCTGTTTCTATTCCCAGAATTTCACCTGCTTGTGCATTTTTTGCAATACACACGAACACATAGCCCCGTATTTCCTTCCCGCGCTGAAAAAAGTCAAGTACTGGCAGAAGACCTTCTTTTGCCAGGTTTTCCCCGATTACGATCACTTTGGTGTGAGCGTAAAATCCTTTTCTGTCGAATTCTAGATTGGATTTCCGTATGGCTTCAAAAATGGTCTTTCCCGATGTAACCACTTTTTCAACGGGCTTTTCGGTACTGGGCATTTGAGTACTTATTGCCCCAGGTCTTAACATTTGTGTGGAAACAATAAATTCCCCGGTATCAGGATCTTTATCAACGGCAACACCCATTACGATTCCCAAATCCTTTAATTCCGTTCTGTCCCAGCAACCTGTCAATAGCAATAAGCAAGTACAACAGAAAACCGCCTTTTTCATGTTTGACCCTCTCCTTCATCTTTTTTGGGAATACTGGGCTTGTTTCCAAATCCGGATCTTTTCGTGTTCTCCCAAGTGATGGATTGCGGCCGTGAATTAAAAAGCCAAATCGGCAGGCGAATAATCGAATCCTTCCATTCACTCCAAATAATAGGCGCCTGAGGTGTTAAATAGGGAGTTCCAAAAGACCTAAGAGAACATATATGGCCCAGAATAATCATAAAACCCATTAATATCCCAAATAAACCCAATGCGCCTGCTAATATCAACAAAAGAATTCTCGATAAAATAATTGCGTCATTAAATGCAGGTACCACAAACCCGGCAATCCCTGTAATGGCGATAACGATTACCATGGCCGAGCTGACCAAACCTGCTTGAACGGCTCCTTCTCCAATAACTAAGGCCCCAACAATGCTAATCGCAGAACCTACAGGCCTAGGCATCCTTACTCCTGCCTCTCTCAGAAGTTGAAAGGTGATTTCCATTAACAAGGTTTCAATAAAAATGGGGAAGGGGACACGTTCTTCCCCGGCAGCCATTGTAGCCAGCAATAGTGAAGGAACCATTTCTTGATGATAAGTGGTAAGGGCGACATAAAAGGGCGTGGCCGCAACAGCAATAAATAGCGCTAATAATCTTAATAATCGAATGAGGGAGGATAAATAAGGCCGGGAGTAATAGTCCTCTCCTACTTGGAATCCCTCTATAAGTAGAAAGGGAACGGTCAAGACAAAGGGTGTACCATCACACAGTATCGCCACTCTGCCTTCTAGTAATTTTGAAGCAACTTTATCAGGTTTCTCGCTATTTCCCACAGTTGGAAAAATCGAAAAAGGGCTGTCCTCGATAAATTGTTCTACATATCCTGATTCCAATATGGAATCCACATTGATTTGCTCAAGCCGGGTACGTACCTCGTCCACAACCTTTTGATTGGCGATCCCTTCGATGTAGCCTATACGAATACTTGTCTTGGTCTGTTTGCCAAGCTTAATATTTTCAAACTTTAAATGGTGGTTGTTAATTTTTCTGCGAATTAATGCAGTATTGACCTTTAGCACTTCATTAAAACCTTCGCGAGATCCTCGTACACTTGATTCAGTATCAGGCTCGCTAACATTCCTTGTTTCGAAACCTTGAGTACTCATCGCGAGTGCTGAATCAAATCCATCTATAAAAAGGACCGTCTTTCCGGTCATGACACTGTCAATAACTTGATCTATCATTTTTAGCTCTTGAATATCAGCCGTGTGAAGAATCCTATTTCTTATTATGGTAAGTAAACTGCTTTGATCAAAGTGTTGAGATAAAGAGTTGGGCTCCATTAACGGCTTTAATATATTTAAATTGATATAATCTTCATTCACGATTCCATCTAAATAACAAATAAAAACCTTATATGATTTATGGTTCAAAAATTCAAACTCTCTATAAAGGATATCATCCGTTTTTCCAAAAACATGTTTTAATAAAGAAAGGTTTTCTGCTAATTTATTTTCAATATATTTTTCAGTTAAGATTACCTGCTCATTGGGCTTAGGGGTTAGATTTTGAGGAAGGATTTTTTTAAAAGATTGAAACAAGCTTCGCATAGGTTTTCCTCTTTCAGTTTTTAATGAATTCCTTTTTGTTATTATTTGTAAACAGATAGAAATCATTCTTTTGTCATCTGATACTATTTTCATTTTTCGAAACTCCTGTGCTGATCAGAGGAATGAAACCAAAAGTAATTTTTTTCGAAAAACAACCTCCCGCTTAAAAAGGGGAGGTTGCTTTGTTTTTTTGCGTATATTCTGTAGATGATTTTTTATATGTTTCTATCATAAATCTTAAACCTAACATTAATTCAATGATAAGAAGGAGGATAATGATCCACACACCCATATTTAAGATGGGATCGATCACAAAAGATCCGATAAATAAGTGGGTATGAAAGAGCGATGTAAAAGTATAAAACATGGCAAAGGTAAATATCCGGCTCCACTGTGTGACATCATAAATGAAAATTCCATTTTTAAAACCATAGTGTTTAATGCGTCTAAAGAAACGATACATTTCAATGGATTCCACTATTAAAAAAATAAGAAAGGCTGCTCTCCAAATATATCGAATACTATCCATATTGATAATGCCTGCGACTAAACAGGCGATCCCTGAAATGGATAGCGCACCATGTAAAATGCAGTTCGTATTGTTCCAATCCTCTTCAATCGACCAAGAGCTTTTTATGTATCTTTTAATAATAAAGAAAAAACAAATGATATAGAGACAAAACCCAATACTAAGTAGGGAGAGGTTTAGAATGGTTGGAAACCCTTTGAAAACTGTGTTAAATAACAGGACATTCGATTGTGTGCTAACGGTTGTTAGCAGTAAGATTCCGTGTACATTCCTGTAGGATTTGGTACGATAAATTTCAACTAACGTTTTTAAACTGATTGCGATATAAATCACCCATAAGACGATATTGGTCAAGGCAATGATTTCGGAAATATATCCCCATTTAGAAAATTGTTTAAAAAACAAAATTCCGCAGATTGATGTACCGGCAACCCATGTTCCCATCCCAAACCGGTTGATCGGATTGGAATAATGAATGTCTTTAAATTTCCCGTCAAATAAGGCAATGAAAAAAGATAGAATAAAAGCAAACCATATTGAAAGATTCATAATACTGAGCGTTTTTCCAAGACTGTGTTGAAATAAATCAGCTCCAAAATAGTTTAGCAGAACGCCCTGGGTAAAAATGCCGATTGCCATAACAATGGCCATGGTGGAGGTTCTAATATATACCTTTTTAAAAAAGAAAAATACAATAATGCAAATAAAAAGAAAAAACATGATCCATAAATAAAACATCATTATCACCGTATCAATAGTATTATTAAATTATCATACCATTATTATATCCTACGGTCCTCAAAATGGCTTTAATTACCTAATTTCCGGAAAGTTAGAATAAATAAATTTTCTTCAAATTGAAGTAAATTTTATATTTGAGAGTAAAAAGTAAAAAACCCTCACAAATCTACTGATTTATGAGAGTTTATTCATATTAATAGGTTAAGCCTTTACCATTGCGACTCTTTCGAAACAATTCTTAACCGCTTGTATATATTCATTTTTAGCACGAATGGATAGGGCAGCATCAGGGCTAATACTTTCAAACCCATGATAGGCTCCAGGGTATAAATGGAATTCGACATCCACACCCGCTTCAGCAAGTTTAGACACATAGGTTAGCGTTTCACTACGGAAAGGATCTAATTGACCCACACATGTGTACGTATATGGTAAATTACTATAATCCTCTGCACGAGCAGGGGCTGCATAGGAAGGGATATCGTCCGTTCCAAATAAATCACCTAAATACATTCTCCAGCCCGCGTCATTTGTCTTTTGATTCCAAACAAGACCTTCTTTAATTTCATTGCTGGAAGGAGTATTGTTTCGGTCATCAATCATTGGATAGAGTGGCATTTGGAAAGAGATAGATGGATATTGGCGATCACGTGCTAACAATGTTAATGCGGCTGTAAGACCGCCGCCAGCACTAGCTCCAGCAACACCAATTCGGTTTAAATCAATGTTTAATGACTCCGCATGATCGGCAATCCATTTTAATGCCGCATAACAATCCTCAATGGGAGCCGGATAAGGATGCTCTGGGGCTAAACGGTAATCAACAGAAACGACTGCACAGCCTGCTTCTTTAACGAAATTTGCACAAAGATCATCATCATCTTGTGCTGTCCCTATGATATAACCGCCGCCATGAATCCATAACAAAACAGGCAACGTTTCATTATTTAGTTTTGGGCGATAAATTCGTAAGGGGAGTGGATTAGCATCGGGACCTGCAATCACTTCATCGGTTAATGAAATGGACTCATCTACATTGGCAGGCACCCTCATTTGAGCCATACCCTCTCTAATAGCTGGCAAATACTCTGGCCGCAAATCAAGGTCTTGGAACATTTCTAATGCTGGCAGTAATTCTGGGTTTACTCGTTTTTTCATACTTAACACTCCCTTTTGTAATCGGTTTCAAAAAGTGAGTTATATTCTAAGTAGTATAATTGTGAAAATGCATCACAAATAAATTGTAAGTAGTTATGATAATATTGTCAACGGAATATTCTGAAAGTTTTTCAAGTTATTAAAAGGAGAGAAGGTTTTTTAAAACCTTCTTATTTATTCACTGTCTGCATTTTTAAATGTTCGAAAACCTTTGTAATTACATTTGCTATAAATAAAATAAGTATATAGTTAAGGAATAGATTAAAATAGCTCATGCCATGATTTAGTTTCATTATATTGATGGAAACTAATATAGGTTTTAAAATAAAGGAAAAAAACGCACTTAATAAGATTCCGTATAGATAAACATTCTTGTCGTGTTTTAAACACCATTGATATAACAACATAAAAGAGACAGGTACTAATGAAGCATCTAATGCAAAGTTAACTGGTAAGAGAGGTATTACTTGATAAGGATAGGATACATGGGCAGTTCTCATGGCGATCGAATCGGAGTAGTTGAACCAGACATGTATATTAAATCCATAAAATCCAATCTTAAATGCATTCCTTCTGTCAATCGTAAAGTAGAGTACAATAAGGGGCAGTACCAACATAATAAGGATTGCCCAGAATTGCCATGTCTCCCAAGTAGAGTAATCTTTCCAGTATTCGACCCACCTATTAACAACATGATCTTGTTCGGATAATATGTCATTGAATCTTTTATTTTGTTGATCAGTCATTTCATCACCTCAGCTAAAAATAGTATTAGCATTATACTGATAAATATTTAACATTGTGATAAAAGTTATAATCTTAACGAGCAAATAGGGGAGTGAGGGTAACGGTTTTTAAATAAAATTATTCTATTTACATAATATATGCTACAATGGTTCTACCATTTGATTTACTTTTGTTTTCATGTACCCTACTCATTTTGTGAGTAGGGTTTTTGTTTGTTTTTTTCTAGGGAATAAAAAAACAGACCCTAAAATAGAGTCTGTTTTAATAGATGGTTTAAATTAAGCTTTACGAACGTTAGCTGCTTGAGCTCCACGTTGACCTTGCTCAACATCAAAAGTCACTGATTGACCTTCTTCTAAAGTTTTGAAACCTTCACCTTGGATAGCTGAGAAATGTACGAATACGTCTTCTCCACCTTCACGCTCGATGAATCCAAAACCTTTTTCTGAGTTAAACCATTTTACTTTACCGTTTTCCATTTAAATATCCTCCTGCTGTGTGCTTTGCACACATTGTATTACTATCCTTGCACTCAGTGATCATCAAGACGAAAAGTTAACCTTATACTATCCTTTACACCGAACAAAAATAATTCTTTTAAATAGTAACATTTTAATAAAATATTTGCAAGTCTTCCAAAAAATTGAATTTCAAAATCATGCCTATAAATGGATTAAGTGTTAAGATATACAAAAAAAGAGAATTGGGAGGAGTACTTATGATAGAGATAAAGTATTTTGAGCATTCTGATTTCAAACAACTTATCAATTGGATTGATTCACCTGAATTTTTACTTCAATGGGGAGGTCCGGGGTTTGATCACCCCTTGAATGATACTCAATTAGAAAAGTACATTGAGAATGCCAATAATGAAAACGCAGAAACGATGGTATATAAAGTAGTTGATAATGAGACTAATAAAACTATTGGTCATATTTCATTGGGGAAAATTGATAGAAAAAACAAATCTGCACGAGTTGGAAAGGTGTTAGTCGGTGATAAAAACACAAGAGGTAAAGGAATAGGTCAGCAAATGATTAAGGAAATTCTTAAAATCGCATTTGATGAACTTCACCTCCATCGAGTAAGTCTTGGGGTATTTGACTTTAATGATCCTGCGATATCCTGTTATGAAAAAGCAGGATTTATAAAAGAGGGTTTACTTCGAGATTCAAGATAAAATGGTGATGAATACTGGAGTTTATGGGAGATGAGTATTTTAGAAAACGAATGGTTAAAAACCAAAAATGCTTAGTCCATTCTATGAACTGGAGGTAGCTGAGGCACCTTTTATTTTCATATAATAAAGGTAGTTTAATGAGTAAAAAGCCTTTATCAATAAACTTGGAAATTATCGATAAAGGCGTTTCTATCCATTGCTTATTGGCGCTTAAATTAATTTAAACTATTACCCAAGCTTTTTATTGTAATTGTAATGCTGCTTTTTTAATAACTTGGTAGTTTTTATGGTTGATAACGGTTACATTGTTTTCGTAAAAAATATCCGTAGGATTTATATGTATTTTTATTATTACGGAGTTTTCATAAACCTTTTCTACAATCCCGATAATTCCTTTTTTTGATCTAATCTGATCATTTACCTCTGCAATATTCATGATCGTTCACCCTTTTTTAACTATAATTTACAGAAAATTACCTAATATTGCAACCCTTTATTTAAATAAAGGATAAAAATACGGCGAAAAACACACTTGTAACTTATTAATATGAGTAACTGAGTAGTTGCTCTCCATGTAGTATCATAAGCAAGGAAAGAAGGAATCCCTTTAATTTCAATAGAATATATACACATCAAGTAGAATGACCTAGGCGAAAGAAATGAATGGGTCATTTTTGAACAATCTGCTCATTCTCCTAATTATGTGGAACTAGAGAAATTTGCACAAAAAGTGATAGAAACAGTCGATAATTATTAACTGCGAAGAATGGTGGTTAATATAAATAGGCTGAATTTCTATAATAGGCAGGAACGCCTTTTAACTAAGGTTAGTTGATCAAGGAAGAACGACATAGTTATTTATTGGAGGTATGTATGAATCCTATACTAAATCAAATCGGTACAGTTTTTATTCCTGTAAGAAATATAGAAGAGGCACGTAATTGGTATTGTGACATACTTGGTTTAGCATCAGAAGGCGAAATATTATTTGGGCATTTGTTTATCGTACCTATGAATGGAACAGGGATCGTATTAGATAGCAAAATTTATTCAGATGAAAATATTTTCAAAGCCCCACTATTTCATTTTAATACTAATAATATAGAGATTGCTTACGAGTATATGAGGGAAAAGAATGTAGAAGTAACAACAGGAATAGAGAATAATCATTGGTTTAATTTTAAAGACCCTGATGGCAATCATTTGATGGTGTGTGAGTGTTAAACCTTATTAAGCTAAGATTTCTTAGTTAACAAATTAAAAGAGTCTAATTGGTTAGACTCTTTTAAAATGCTAAATTTTTACTATACTTCTACCTCAATATTAAACCATTAGCTTCTGAAATTATATTTTTTATTAATGATTCAACGGTTTGACTTTTAGCTAAACTGGGACTTTGACCAGACCAAAGTGACATGAACTCTTGATTATTCTGTGCAGCGGAAGTTTTTCTAATATCTTGGGTTAACGTATTTTGGACTGGGAAATCTGGTAAAAGCGTTTCGTGCTTTTGCATTTCTAAAATAAATTGATTTTTAATTCCTCTTGCCGATTTACCAGAAAATGAACGAGTTAAAACCATTTGATCTTCGTTAGAATGAAGTATTGCGTCTTTATGAACCTTATGTGCTCCACTTTCAACGCAAGTCAAGAAAGCAGTGCCCATTTGTACGCCCATCGCCCCTAAGCAAATGGAAGCCATTAGACCTCGACCATCCATAATTCCACCAGCAGCAACAACAGGGATGCTTACTTTGTCTGCGACCTGTGGAATTAAAGACATTAAGCCTATCAAGCTGTCCTGTGATCTATTGATAAAGTTCCCTCGATGCCCGCCAGCTTCACTGCCTTGTGCAACAACTATATCCATTCCTGCTTTTTCATTTTCAACTGCTTCTTCAACTGTAGTGGCTGTCCCCATCAGAATAATGTTCGATTGTTTTAGTTCAGCAATCAGGTTTTTAGAAGGAATGCCAAATGTGAAAGAACAAATAGGAACCTTTTCTTCTATTACAACCTTAATTTGTTCAATGAATTTTTCAAGTACATCATTGAAATTAGGAAGTTTAAAGTTATCTGATTGGTGCAAATTTAATTGCTGACGAATGGGGTTTAAGAACTGATTAGCCGATTTCATTTCATTCTCTGAAACTTTGAATTCGTTAGGTACAAATAGATTTACACCAAAAGGGAAAGTTGTTAACTGCTTTATTTCTCTAATTTGTTCTCTTAATTGAACAGGGGTCATATAGCCTGCTCCTATCATTCCTAGACCACCGCCATTTGACACCTCAGCCACTAATTTCGATGTAGTTACTCCGCCAGCCATAGGAGCTTGTATAATAGGATATTTAATTTTCAACCGTTCTGTCATTTCATTATTTAACATCTTTACACCCCTGATTTTCTTTAAATTTAAAAATTTGTATTTCAAAAGAAATATAATAAATTAAGCATATCCTATTCTTGGTACATTGGATAATAAAATACATATATACTTCATTTAACCACCATAAAACTAAAAATTTTTATAACATTCAAATAATCATTTGAACATTTCATTGAATCAACATATACTAATAATCAAATAAACATTTGAATAAAGAGTGGTGAAAAAAATGAAACACGATGATGTATGTGAAGTGACCTGCGTTGATAATGAGAAGGTAAAACGAGTACAAGAGTCCGTTTCTAAGCAAAATACAATGGCGGTTTCTCAATTATTTAAAGCCCTATCTGATGACACCAGAATTAAAATTGCCTACGCCTTAAGCGAGGAAGATGAGTTATGTGTCTGTGATGTTGCCAATATTGTAGGCAGTACAACAGCTACAGCGTCCCATCATTTGAGACTTTTACGAAATTTAGGATTGGCTAAATATCGAAAAGAAGGCAAATTGGTTTATTACTCTCTAGATGATGAACATGTAAGACAACTAATTCAAATTGCATTTGAACATCAAAAGGAGGTGAAAACAAATGAGTGATGCCCTTGAAAAATCGGTTGAAAAAACGGTGTACCGGGTTCAGGGATTCACCTGAGCTGGATGTGCCACAAAGTTCGAAAAGAACGTACAACACCTGGATGGTGTTGTTAATGCAAGTGTTAACTTTGGTGCCTCGAAACTGACGGTCTATGGAGAATCAACAATAGAGGAATTAGAAAAGGCGGGGGCCTTTGAACATATAAAAGTCATTCCTGAAAAACAACGGTTTGAAGAAAAGAAAGAACCGTTCATAAAAAGACATTCTTATGTTATTGCTTCATTTGTTTTCCTGGTAATTGGATGGATTTCTGCACAAATGGCTGGTGAAGAAAACATCTCTACGAATTTAGCTTATGCTGCTGCTATTTTAGTCGGAGGCTTTGGATTATTTAAGACGGGGATAATGAACTTATTCCGCCTAGAATTTGATATGAGAACCCTTATGACGATTGCAGTTATAGGAGCAGCAATTATCGGTGAGTGGGGAGAGGGAGCAACGGTTGTCATCCTATTTGCGATCAGTGAGGTTCTAGAGTCTTACTCGATGGATAAAGCTAGACAATCGATTCGCTCCTTAATGGATATTGCTCCAAAAGAAGCCTTGATTCGGAGGGGCGATAAAGAGTTTACAGTAGAAGTAGAGGATATTCGGATAGGTGATATTCTAATCGTAAAACCAGGACAGAAGATTGCGATGGACGGGATTGTTGTTAAGGGTATATCTTCAGTAAATCAGGCTGCGATTACAGGCGAATCTGTTCCAATCTCTAAAATGATTGATGATGAGGTATTTGCTGGGACTCTTAACGAAGAAGGTCTCCTTGAAGTTAAAGTGACTAAGCATGTGGACGATACGACTATTGCTAAAATCATTCATCTTGTGGAAGAGGCTCAAGCAGAACGGGCTCCGTCTCAAGCATTTGTAGATCGCTTTGCAAAGTATTATACGCCTGTCATCATGTTGATTTCGTTATTAGTGGCTGTAATCCCTCCACTGTTGTTTGATGCTGATTGGAGTAAATGGGTATATCAAGGTCTAGCTGTTCTTGTTGTTGGTTGTCCTTGTGCACTTGTTATTTCCACTCCTGTTTCGATTGTGACCGCCATTGGAAATGCTGCACGAAATGGAGTTCTGATTAAAGGCGGTATTCATTTAGAGGAAATGGGAGCGATTAAAGCGATTGCCTTTGATAAAACAGGAACTTTAACTCATGGTATTCCTGTGGTTACAGAATATCTGCCGCAACCCGATACTAAACCGAATGAATTGCTAACTATTATTGCTGCTCTGGAAAATGGCTCACAACATCCACTTGCCTCAGCCATAATAAAAAAAGCTGAAGAGGAAGAATTACCTTATCGAGATCTTACGATTGATGATTTAACTTCAATTACAGGTAAGGGGATTAAGGGTAAATACAAAGGGAAAATGTATTTTGTCGGCAGTCCTCATTTATTCGAAGAGATGTTATCCGATGGGATTCCATCAAACATAAATGCAATGATATCCGAACTACAAAACAATGGAAAAACTGTTATGGTGGCTGGTTCTGATTCAGCAATTTTTGCATTAATTGCAGTAGCTGACGAAGTAAGAGGAAACTGCAAATCAGTGATCCAAAAACTTCACTCGTTGGGAATTGAGAAAACGATTATGTTAACAGGTGATAATAAAGGAACTGCAAACGCGATTGCCAAGCAGGTAGGAGTTTCCGATATGAAAGCTGACCTTTTACCTCAAGATAAGCTGGCCTATATTAAAGAAATGAGAAATAATTATGGTCGAGTTGCCATGGTCGGAGACGGTGTGAATGATGCTCCAGCTCTTGCTGCCTCTTCTGTCGGAGTTGCCATGGGAGGAGCTGGAACGGATACTGCACTTGAGACAGCTGATATTGCTTTAATGGCAGATGATTTAGGGAAGTTACCATTTACGGTGAAACTAAGCAGAAAAGCCTTATTTATCATCAAACAAAATATCACGTTTTCGGTGGGAATTAAACTTGTCGCCTTGTTACTAGTCATTCCAGGTTGGTTAACGTTATGGATTGCGATTTTTGCTGATATGGGAGCCACATTAATCGTTACACTTAACAGCTTACGACTTCTCCGAGTGAAAGATAAATAATCAAAAGAGCTTTCCTTCTGGAGAGCTCTTCTAAGTCATGCCCATTTGTATTATAGACGGGCTCCAATTTCCTCTCTGAGTGTACTATATAGAGTAATGTCATATTAGCTCTTTATACATTCGAAAGGAAGTGTAAAAAATGGAAAATGCCTTACCGATTTCTAACGCCTTACCGGTCATGGGTAGCGCAAATGTTGTTCCCCAACCTCTAATGTCTTGCTCCTATGCAGCTCCTGTTTATGCAAATTGTTTTCCTACTCATGGGTGCGGTGAGTTTGTACTCATAGTAGTATTGTTTATTTTATTAATCATTGTTGGTGCTGTTTGTTTCTGTTAAAAGATGTGAATGTATCTATTAAATAATCCTCATCTTTACTACAGATGAGGATTATTTTTCCTGAACGAGTGAATACTGCTCTCACTCGTAAGACAGAATAACATACGGCCGGCGTTTCGTGAGGGACAATCAATGCTAGAGAATTCTATTGAACCACAAACAACGGGGTAACTTGTTAGGTACATATATTTGTATTGAATAAGAGCGAAATAAAATAAGGAAGGCCGCTTTTTCCTTTTTCACAAAATGGTTGTGTGAAGAAGGTATTTATTTTTATTTCTTGAATATCTAATTTAATTGTAAAAATCATTGCATTAAGGAAGTGAGGCAGTTAATTATGATGATAAAAGGTGTCGGTGGAATATTTTGGAGGACAAAAAATATAGATGCAATAAAAAAATGGTACAGTACAGTGTTGAATATTGAAATAGATAATTGGAATGGGACTATTATTAAATCCCATTCAGAAAATGAAACGATCTTTTCTTTCTTTACGGAAGATGACAGTTATTTCCCAACGGAACAGCAAGTGATGTTAAATTTCCAAGTTTATGATCTAGACGAGACAATTAAGCATCTTGAACAAGTTGGTGTACCTCTTGAAAAGGAAAAAGAGGTTAGTGAATTTGGTAAGTTTATTTGGATTAAAGATCCTGAAGGTAGATTGGTTGAGCTATGGGAGAAATAGCAGGTAAAGCCTTTTTCTTTTTCGAGTAACTGGCTAGTTTAGTGATGTTACATCATAAATTATAATGAAGAAAGTGGGAATGATAAAAAAAAAGAAGGAGTTCCTCATCATGATAAGTCCACCTGAGAATATAAAAAAATTAATTAATGAGCAATACAAAACAATTGATGATGCTCATTCTAGATTAACTGAAATTTGGCAAAAGGATATTCTATTCTCTTTCGGGTGGATGACCACCTTGCTTTTCACGATTGTTCCGTGGATCGTGTGGTTTATTTTCAGGAAGAAAGAGAGTTCAACCCGCTTAATGTTAGGTGGGTTGTGGGCCATGCTTGTATCTTCATGGTTGGATTACGTTGGGGTCACTCTGGGACTTTGGAGATACTATAATAAATTAATTCCGTTAATTCCAGACTATATTGCATGGGATTTTGCACTTATGCCAGTTACGATTATGTTCTTTTTACAAATTAAACCTCAGGTTAGTCCAATCATTAAAGGGTTAATCTTTGCAGGCATGACGGCATTTCTTGCCGAACCTCTTTTTTTATGGTTAGGTTATTATAAATATCCTGGATGGAACTCCATTTTTTCATTTCCATTCTTTATTGTCATTTATCTTATAGCTCATAAATTGACTCATAGTTCAGCAACGAAACCCCTAATATAATGTAATAATTAGCACTATTGTTTAATTGGATCGTAGCAGATTTTTATTTAATGGCATATGTTTTTATAATCATTACGATTGGTACAATTTTTAGATGACACAAGAGTTTCCTCGGGTTTCATTAACGGGACCACTGTAAATAAAAAGACTAAAATTCTTATTAGATATAAATATGATGATAAATATTGGAGTAGAATGAATGGGAATAAGAAAAGCGAATGTTGAGGATTGTAAGCAAATCTCTTTGTTATTGAACCAGTTGGACTATCCAGATACGGAACCTTTTTTAAAAGAAAAAGTTGAAATCCTTCTAATGGACCCTAATGAGGTGTTATTAGTGTTTGAGGAAGATAGAAGTGTTATTGCATTTATCTCGGTCCATTTTATACCTCAATTAGCTGTAAAAGGAGATTTCGCAAGGATAAGTTATTTTGCAGTTGATAAAAACATTAGAAGTATGGGGATCGGACGTAAGATTGAAGAATATTGTACTGACTTAGCCATAAAAAGAAATTGCGATAGAATCGAAGTGCATTGTCATTCAAGGAGAAAAGATGCACATAAGTTTTATACGCGACAAGGGTTTACTGAATCCCCAAAATACTTTATTAAAATGTTACCTCAATCTGACTAATAGCATAATAAAGTGAAAGGACTTTTCATTCGGTCCTTTTTTGTTTTCTAAAATTGGGGAATTTAGGTGGAAGGATAGGACTAATCCACCCAGAAACAATACGACGGCGGTATCAAACTCTAAATAGGAGTTTAATCCACTATAATTTCAAAAACGATTAATAGCCCCTACATTAAAACAATAAGTAAGGGCATTTTTAGAATGGATTTAATTCGAAGCGTTGGAAACTACTATTATTATCATTATTGTTAACACAAAATAACCAAATCCAATTTCCTTATTTTTGTCCTTCAATAATTTACATAGCAAGCTTTCAATCAACTGGTTAAGAATTAGTAAAGCAATAAATAAAGGAACAAGTATTAATGGGTTATTTCTTACGAGATTATAATCGAAAAATTGAATTGCCGAGAAAGTAAAAATATAAGATATTAATCCACTAATATTTTTGGAACTCCGTTTAAAAAGCCAGCTAAGAAACTGTTTTATTTGATTCAAATACAAACCCCATTTCGACTATTCTGAATAGATAGTTGTATGTATTTTTTATTGTAACTTATTTCCAAGAGGAAGGATATAGCATTCTGTCATCGCCTGCTTTCCATGACGTAACTCCTATTAATCTAACTGAGCAGTTTTTTAATAAGACTTTGGAAATGTATGGTAAAATAAAAAATATGGAGAGTGGGGGTGGCACTTATAAAGGTACTGTTAGAGTTGATACGAATAGTGTTTTTATTTGTATTTCTCGGAGGAATACTAAGTGCATTTATTAAGTCTGTGTACTCAAAATTAGGGACAAACATAGACAACTATGGCTGGATGGGACTAATAGCGGTTCTTATTCTATTATTTGTACTGTATAGGAATAAATATCAGTTTAGTGGTTGGTACATGGGTAAAGGAAGAGAAAAACTCTCTGTTAAAGGATCAAAAGTGCTTATTTCCATTTCAATAATATTTTTGTTGTTTCCTCCGATTCTAAGTTTCCTCTTTAACTAACGAATGCAAGACTTTAAAAGATCTGGCGACTTTTTTTGCTCCTTCAAGTAACGTGGTCAGGAAAGTTTAATATTTAGGAGTATACAGGGAAGACATACGTGTTTAGATAAGTTAAAATTTATATATTATTATGTATATTATATTGAATGAATGGAGGGGGTATTTAGGTTGCATAGAAATAAAGAATTACACTCGTTTCTATTGGCTAAGGCAAGAGATCTTACAGATGAATGGTATAATTCTCTAGATAAAAGTGATCCTTCAGGAGTATATGCCTCAGATGACCCCAATGTAATCAATAAATTAAAAAAACAAAATTATGATTTCCATTTACATCTGTGTGAGGTTTTTATTAAAGAGGAAACATCATTCCTGGAAGAATTTAAAAAATGGATCCTCTCGATTGCTCAAGATCCAGAGCATTTAAACACACCAATCCATTTTATGTTAAGAGAATTTTTTAGAGTGCGTGAACAGTATCTTGATTATGTTAAAGAATTTGTTGCTTTACATTTAGGTGAGTTTAACAATGAGGTGATAGATAGCTGGAATCGAGTGATTTTAAAAGCATTTGATAAGGTCACGTTGGGTTTTGTCGAAGAGCATCAATACTATTTACAACAAAAACTATCTGCTCAACAGGAACTTATCCAGGAGTTAAGTTCTCCGGTTATTAGTCTTAACAACGAGGTAGCATTGCTTCCTCTTGTGGGCGAAATAGATACAAGACGGGCTAAGTTAATGCTTGATAATACATTGGACCAGTGTAACAATCTAAGAGTAAATTTTCTAGTTATTGATTTATCAGGCGTTCCGATCATTGATACAATGGTAGCACATCAAATTTTTCAACTGATAAAAGGATTGGAATTAATGGGGGTTACATCTGCCCTTACCGGAGTTAGACCTGAGATTGCACAAACAGCGGTACAGTTAGGACTCGAATTTAATGGTATTTCCACCTATTCTACTTTGCGCCAGGCTCTGAATTCGATGTCTATTATCAAAAGATAACATTTGTTTTTTTGTTAGAAGATTAGCTGCCAGAAAACGGTAGCTTTTTTATTTAGATTAAAAAAGGGAACTGCGGCGTTGACTATTGTTCTTAATCTTTCGGGGGGAGAGTAGTTAAAGAAAATGACTTTTTCTTTAGCGCTTTTTTATTACCAATAAAAGTAAAAAGAGAGATTTGTTTGAATTAAAATTCTTAAAATGGTAATCATAAGCGAAAATGCGGGAAAAGGAGATTGGGTTATGACCACCGAAAAAGATTTAAATCCAATGAATGTGATGAAACCACTAAATATAGCTCCCAAAATCTTAGATGAGACCCAACCGTTGTCGAGTTTTGAAATGGGAAAACTTTGGGCTACCTATATGGGAAACAGTATGTCTATACAAATCTTAAGTTATTTTCTTCAGCATTGCGAAGATGAAAATATTAAGACTTTATTGGAAAATGGTTTAGCCTTATCAAAGGATTTCACGCAGAGGATAGAAGGCTTTTTCAAAAAAGATAATTTTCCTATCCCAGTTGGATTTACTAAAGATGACGTAAATCTTGGTGCCCCCCGTTTATACGCAGATGAATTTTACGTTCACTACTTAAAATATGCTTCAAAGGCAGGCATGAGTCTCTATGCAGTAGCAGTTCCATTAATTATGAGGGAGGACATAAGGGAGTTTTTTATTTATTGTAATCAATGTACAACCGTCTTTTTAGGACAAATTAATAATATACTAACGGAAAAAAGATTGATTGCTGAACCTCCTATTATACCTACACCCAATGGGAATGAAAAAATTGATAAACAAAGTTATTTAAATGGTTTTTTTGGTGATGTCCGACCATTACAGGCATTAGAACTCATACATCTTTGGGATAACATCGAGAATAACGTAACAAGTATGGCATTATTACTGGGATTTCATCAGAACGTGCAAGATCAAAAGATCAAGGCCTTGTTTAAACGTGGTTTAGATATGACTGATAAAGCAGTAAAGCAATATAAAGAAAAACTGCATGTCGAGCACATTCAATCACCGTCGTACCTAGACCATTTGGTTAAAACATCTACATTTCCACCTTTTTCCGATAGGATCATGTTATTCCATAAAGTGGACATGTTTGCAATGAAGATAAGAGCATTTGGAAACTCAATGGCGGTTACGGCTAGAAGAGATATAAATGTCTTGTATGGAAGAACCCTTCTAAACATTGGCTTATTTGTTGATGACGGCATGAATATCTTGATTGATAAAAGTTGGGTGGTATCCCCTCCAAACGCGTATGACAGGGATTAAAATTTTCTAGGGTTAACTGAATTTATGAGGAAAGAAGGCAGCGCTCTCATTCTTGTATTTAATACATAAAGTTTTTGGTATCGGTACACGTTTTTTAAGCCGATGAAGCAAAAAAGCTGCAGTCTATTAGAGGCTGCAGTTTTCTTATGAGAAAAGATAAATAATGACCATAAAACCCGTTAAACTGTAGTAGATGTTTATCTATTTTCTGCTAACCGTCCCAGTGGTCCATTTTAAACTATTATATCCCAAATCTCATATACAGAGATCGGAAACATCGGGAAGCCAAAGGCATATGGTGTGATGTCATATAGCTGAAAATAAATGACCAATGCTTTGTCAGCGACGTAAAAGTCTTGATCAGGTTTGATTTGGGTGAAACTTCCTAGAATAGGAATATCACGTTGTTTAATTTGCTCGTGTACCATGTTTGACAGCTTTTTAATGTAGTCACTTCCGGCCTTAAACAAATCCTCCAGTTTACACAGTTTTTTATTTCTTAAGTCGAACGTCAGACCTTTCAGATAGGTCATTCCATGAGCAGCATGGTCATGATAGGCATAATTGGAGAGAGTAAGACTTAATACGTCTCGCTGGTTATTCTTTATTTCATATGAACCTAGCATTTCAACTATTGTGGATGGCATATCCCCGGCTTCTTTGTCGATTAGGGCTTGAACTTGATGGACAATTGTCTGATTAAGATTTCTTTCTAGCCGTTTATCCTGTAAGTTCAACACTAGCGGGTAAAAAACCTCCATTTTTGAACCTCTTCGGATCGTATAGGACTTGATGTCGACAGGTAACGAAATAGGCATTTTTCTCCGTCCTTTTTCATTCATCCTATTCGTGGAACAGGAAGGTGTGATACGCCTTGCGCTTGTGATTGTTATTTTAACCTTCAGAAATAATTCTGAAGGAAAGTAGTGATGCTTACGCCTTTTTTAAGAAAGTACAGTCGAAGATTGTCACATATAACTTCTTCTTAAATATGATAATAATGGACAAGTCCTTTAAGAGAGATATCAGGACATGTCTAAGATTAACGAAAGGGGAAGGATCATATGGCAATAATTACGGTCACTAACACAAATGATAGCGGCCCAGGTTCACTTCGGAATGCGGTTAGTGAAGCCAATTCTGGTGACACCATACTTTTTGCTGTCTCTGGTACCATCACATTATTCAGTCTGCCAATAGATATTTCTAAACCTTTAACTATACGAGGCCCTGGTGTAACACTTAGCGGAAGTACGAATATCGAAAGTAGGACTCGTATTTTTAAAGTCAGCAATGCAGCAACTATATTAACTATTAGCGATTTAACCTTCGAAAATGGTATGGATAATACGGGTTTAGGCGGCGGTGCAATCCTTAATGATGGTGCGATCATGAATGTCGTTAGGTGCACATTCTTAAACAACCGTTCATCTACTTCTGGAGGTGCAATAGCTAACCGGAATGCAGGTAGAGTTACTATTTCAAATAGCATGTTTGCTGGTAACATCGCTAATTTTGGCGGGGCAATTGGGAATTTTTCTCCACCTGTCAGTAGAATCACAATTTCAAATACTACATTCTTTAACAACAGCGCTGTAGCTGGGAACGGTGGGGCTATTGCGAATGATGGCGTAGCTGACATATCTAATAGTATGTTCTCTGAAAATAGTGCTTTTGGTGAAGGTGGGGCGTTTGCTAATATCGGCACACTTACTGTTTTGAGAAGTACGTTTACTAGCAATAATGCTCCGAATGGTGGAGCTATATCCAATTTTAGTATCGGTATAGTTACAATTTCAAATAGTAATTTCTCTGGCAACTTTGTTACTGTCGATGGTGGAGCTATATCAAATAGGGATTCTGGTGAAACTACGGTTACAAATAGCACGTTTACTAACAACAGTGCTCCAAATAGTGTTGGTGGAGCTATAACGAATAAGAATTCTGGTAGATTAACAGTTTCAAATACTACTTTCACTGGCAACAACGCTAATTTTGGTGGGGCAATAGGGAGTTTTTCTGGTACAGTCACTATTACAAATGCTACGTTCTCTAACAACAGTGCTACACGTAACGGCGGGGCTATAACAAATGATGGTACACTTGTTGTAACGAGGGTTACGTTTTCTGCCAACAGTGCTATATTTGGTAATGGCGGGGCTATATCAACCAGTCGCATAGCTACGATTGAAAGAAGTAATTTTATTGAGAACAGTGCTTTGAATGGTGTTGGCGGTGGGGTATTTAATAGTGGCAATATAACCATTGACAGATCTAACTTCACTGAGAATTCCGCTGCGAGTGGTGGGGCTATAGCAAATACTGGTACCATCAATCTTACGCCTAATAATACGTTTTCCAACAACAGTGAACCGCAGATAACAGGTGTATAGAGGCGCATAACGACTAACTCAGCTGGTGATGAATCTAATAAAAATCAATAATATTTTAGTGCCCATTCTGAAAAAGGATGGGCTCTGTACGTTGGAAGGACGCTTAAGTGATTTCAAGGTTCTAATAATTTTAACATTAATGAGGGAAACATAATTCAAAAGGTGTTTCAGTTATACGTTTAATTAGTAAAGAAAAGAATATTAACAAATAAGGTAAAGAACGGTAGAAAGAAGGTGTTAGTATTTTTAAAATTGCATTCCTTCCGAGTATTCCATGTACCTTTTTTTATTTATGGCAAACAATAAATTAAGGGAAATTTGTATGAAAAATAACGGTGCTTTAAGTGGCATCGTATTTTTTACGCTAACAAATTATGATAAATGGCTCTTGTTACTATTAGACAACGTATTATAAATTTAATACGACGTTAAGTATTGACCAAAAGTACATTAAAACAATTTTCTAGTAAGGTTTCAATCAATTGAAGGAAGATTAGGTTTTCTTGTGCATGATGAAATTATTTTTTTTGAAAGGGTATAGAAAAATGCTGCATATATGGGATATTGAGAAGATTATTATTGATACACTACAAGAGCTAAAATTAAATATAAATGTTGAATTCAGTAATACCCTCACTGCACCAATGAGTTATAACGCATCGACAAGAACGATAAAGTTTAACTACTTACAGATTAATGGCTATAACGCTCAAATTAATTTTAAAATTAAAGAGACAGATGAAAATTTTGTGAAAATTATACTCTATCATGTTCTGGGTTATTATTTAGAATTCAGGAAAAATCCAAAAGTTTTAAGGATTCTTCTTTATGGTGGTGAAGAAGAAAAGGTACAGCTTAAAGCAGAAATCGATGAGAATTCTTGGAATCTAGGGAGAACCTTCGTACCCGAGAATCTATTAAAGGCCTATGATCAAGTACGTGAATTGGATAAATTTCTGTTAAAGTCTGAATAAATCCCTAGAGACACAGAAGGTACGCAAAATAAGACACCATTTAATCGGCTTCCCAAATTAGGGAAGTCTATTTTTAAATATCTTGCCACCGAATAACCTAGGTAATTGTTGGTAAGATTATAAAATGACATCAAGTCCAAGGAGAACGTTACTATGCCGCACCAGAAGTTTCAGTCAGCTAACATAAAACCCCGCTATTCCAAAGGACAAATTTCAGTATTTGGGACCAACTCGGTATATCCACGTCCTCCTTGGATATCAGCATGGTGGTCGGCGGCTTTTCCTGGGTTTGGGCACATGTTTATAGGTAAATACCTGCATGGGTTTATACTTATCCTCTGGGAGCTGGTGGTAAACAACCTTTCCCATTTAAACATGGCGATTGCCTTATCTTTTCATGGCAGGTTTGAGGAGGCAAAGGCTATATTAAATCAGGACTTGGTTCTGCTTTATGTGGCTGTATACATATTTAGCATCTGGGACAGTTACCGCTGTGCGGTTGAAATCAAGAAAAGTCACATTCTGGCCGAGATTGAAGATGCACCTATCACACCTTCAGATATTAGCTTTTTTGATGTAGTCATTCTTGATAAAAAGAATCCCTTGGTAGGATTACTCTGGTCTGTTTTTACTCCTGGCTTGGGGCAATTATATGCTGGCAGTACGATTGTTGGCACATTTGTGTTAGCTTGGTGGATATTTGTTTGTTATAAGGCGGTGGCCGTTCGTACCTGGCTTTATTCATTCCTTGGGGATTTCGATAAAGCAAGTACAATAGTGGACTGGCAGTGGTTCCTTTTTTTGCCTTCGATGTACGCTTTTGCCATCTACCAGTCGTACGTAGCGGTAACAGAAAACAATACACTATTTGATATTGAACAAATACGGTTTCTTAGAGTGAGGGATGAAAACTTGACCCAACCTATCAAAACGGAAGACAATTCAACAAAGATAATCGCTACATTTGACCATTCTCCCTTTGTGGAAATGGTTATTCATGATCTAGAGAAATTGGGAGTGCCATCGCAGAATATTGTGGCATTACCTCTAGAGAACCTTGATTCAGAAGCACATATTTTGGATACTATCCATCGGGTCGATGGCAGAAGCATTTTGGATGGAGCCATGATGGTCGGGACCATCTTTGCGGTTCTGGGAACTATATATGGATTCGTATGGAACTGGGGACCAGTCATTTGGGGATTAATCGGTTTTGTAGGAGGGTTCCTCTTGGGATTGATCATCGAATTGGCGGTCAATAAAAAGAAATTAAAAGTTTTAGGAAACCGTAAAAGTGAAGTTATTATAGAAGTAACATGTAATTCTGGTCTTCAAGACCAACTGATTAAAGCTCTTAAATTACGGAGGGCACTAGGTTTCGTCATTATGCCTCAACGATCAACCTCTAATCTATAACTTAATGTAGAGTATAAATGGAGTGGACCAATTGGTTCACTCTTTATTATAAGGTGTCTTATGATTCTATTAAGAGATTCAAAAGTAAATAACATCTTTTTAAAAAGAAAGACATTTCAGAGGTGTCATTTCATTCAGAGTGCACCATTAGGAAAAAATTAGAGAACTTATGAATACAATATTCAAAACAGGGTACTTAACTAGTAAGAAGAAGTGAATGGTAATTTAGCTAATGAAGCCTTTCATAAGGAGGAAATTAGTATGTTCGATTTCATGGTAGGATTCATCCGAGGAATGACGATTATGTGTCCGTTTTGGTTCATATTTTTATTAGCCGCTACAGGTAAAAAACAAAGGTATGCTGATACTTAAATCGATATGAATTATATTATTGGCGTTTAAAAATTAAACAATAAAAAGCGTTACTCCTCTTGGGGTAACGCTTTTTATTGAAGTGAAATTTCAAATAAAAGCTATTGATATTACTGTAAATTATAAATTTCGATATATATTATTACGTGGAGGTTTGGAACATGAAAGCAATTCAAGTTGAAGAAATTGTTGACATGAGAAATTAGTTTTTACTGATGTTGAGAAAGTAGCAGTAGCAAAGGGAGAGTTGTGTGTTCGATTTTGCTTCGATACTATTGTTATTGAAGATGATTATTTTTCAGTGATAGAAGTAATTTATGGATTTTATTGAGGGGAGAAGAGGTTATGATTTTGTTTGGTGAGTCGGAAAAACTAGAAGACTATTTACTCGAATTAACCGAAGTTAATTTTTCTAATCCAATTATAAAAAAGAAAGCAGATGAACTTTTTAACCCATCACAAACGGAGATTGAAAAAGCAAGAATAGCTTTTGAATTTGTTCGTGATGAAATTGCTCATTCTTGGGATATTCAATCGAAGCGAGTTACATGTAATGCTTCGGAAGTATTAGACTTTAAAGAGGGGATTTGCTATGCCAAATCCCACCTATTAGCGTCTTTGTTGCGTTCACAGGGAATACCAACAGGTTTTTGTTATCAAAGACTAATGTTATTTGATACTCCCGAAAAAGGGTATTGTATTCATGCTTTAAATGCTATCTACCTTAAATCACTTAATAAATGGATTAGGGTTGATGCTCGTGGTAATAAAGAGGGAATTGATGCCCAATTTTCAATTGAAGAAGAAATATTAGCTTTTCCCATTAATGAAGAACTTGATGAAAAGGATTATCCAGTTATCTATGCTAATCCTCATCCAAAAATTACAGCTGTTTTAAAAGAACATACAAATGTCTTAGAAATGTATAAACATCACTTGCCAGAGAGTTTGTAGTTGTGTGACGTTCAGGCAGCATTTGTTTAATATCCGAAACGACCAAAAAGCTGAAAAAATGCAAGAAATTATTTATTTTTTGCATCTTTTCAGCTTTTTATTTTTATCTATTTTTCACAGCAATTACTGAACTTATCTTGATTTATGGCAATCCATGAAACTCTTTGTGCAGCCTTACGAATATACTTTTTAACCGTATCAATAGAGTCAACCCCGTCCCAATAACGGCCGAGAAAATGGATAAACACATCTAAACTTCGCAGCTGAATGAGGAGAGGAAGGGCATGAATTTCTTCTTCTGTCGGCGTAATTATGGTGCCATATCCTGTTAGGAAAGCAGTAATCTTTTTTAAAATAATGGTTTCATCCTCTTCAACATCAATAAAATCAGACAAGGAAACCGCAGCTTCCATCACCCGTAAATCATGGGTAACAAATTCAAAATCAAGAATGGCGGAAATTTTTCCATCCCTACCCGAAAGAATATTGGAAGCATTTAAATCTCCATGGACGAGCTGGTGAGGGAGCCTTTTTAAAAATGGGACTCTGGCTTGAAAAGAAACTAGTTGTTTGTAAATTGTTATTAATTCTTGAGTTAATTCCACAAAGTCCTCTGGTGGATGGAGGGAAAATTCCTGAATCTGATCCAGTGAACATCTTGGGTGTGTACTATCCATATCATAATATGGTTTGTATACTGGCAGTTGATTTACATGGACCTCGGCAAGTTTTGCAGAAAGTTCACCAGTCACCTTACCGAATGAGTAAATTTGATCTAAGTCCTCCAGGGAAGGATTCATCCCATCAATAAATTTAAATAATCCTGCAAGAAATCCTGAACTGTTTTTGACAATGGTTTTCCCTTCTTTTGTTTTCATTGGTACGGGTACGGAAAAGGGAAGGGGCTCCTTCATTAATGCTAGTAATACAGCATGTTCATAGTTCACTTTATCTTCATCTTGATGTGTTTCGTAGATTCTCAGTACGTATTTCTCATTGTTTGCCACAATAAATACGGTTGTATTGTTTTCCCCGCTTGGTCCGGGAACCATCTCCCAGTTCTCATTCGGGAAGTACAAAGGTGCTATTTCTTCAATAACTGATAAACTTTTATTCATCTTATTCAAGTATCCTTTTTAAACAGAAGTCTATCACGTAAAGGAAAAAGAGGAAAGTAATTTTGAGTGGATAGTGGTCTTTGTTTGTAAACCACAAATGGTTAATTCATTTTCTAATTCTAAAATAATCGCACATCCCAACAAATGCTGAAGAAAAGCGCGATACATAAGTTCTGCTAAAGGACAGATGTCCCCATTCGAACGAGGAATTTGTCCGATAGAGAATTTACTATTGGACAAATTTTTCTAATAATTGTTGATATTGTCTTATAGTATCGTTCTATTGGACAGTGGTACAGTGAAACTCAAGCATACTGTCTAATAGAGTCTTTCTAAAGGACAGGATTCATTGATTGTAAGTAAAAGTTGTCCAATAGAGCTCAGAATATTGGACAACTTTTTTCTATTAGCAGTTGATTTTGTCTAATAGAATCGTTCTATTGGACAGTAGAACGGTAAGACTAAAGGGTAATGTCTAATAGAAAACCTATAACAAGAATAGCGGGGAAATTCCCTCTTTTAGCCCCCATATTTAGCCATAGAACAGTAATGAAATATAAACTGACCTAAAAGAATCGTTATTCAATGATCTTTTAGGTCAGTCCCTTAACATTTTGATTAATAGAGCAAGCTTATAATTCAACTTGGCTTATTTTTTACCTCCAAGAGACCATATCACCACAGGAATGAGTAATAAGGATAAAATTCCTCCAGTCAAAGATAAGGTTAGATAACTTGAACCTGCCACGATTACCCCAGACAACGCTCCGCCAGCAGCTCCTGACAACGCAATCAAAACATCCACGGTACCTTGCGTTTTAGCGCGTGTGGTTGTTTCTGTTGAATCAACAATAAGTGCAGTCCCGCTTATTAAACCAAAATTCCATCCTAATCCAAGTAAAGAAAGAGCAATAACTAGAAGAATCATAGAATCTCCTTGTGCAATTGCTGCGATTAGACCTGCGAGAAACAAGGTTGTTCCGGAAGCAACAGCCATTGTAGTACGCCCCAACTTATCAACAAGGAAACCTGTAACCAGTGAAGGGAGATACATGGCACCTATATGAAATCCAATTACAAGACCAACTGCACCTAAACCATGTCCATGATGCATCATATGAACGGGTGTCATGGTCATAATAGCTACCATTACAATTTGAGTAAGAACCATAATTGTTGCACCAACGATTATGCCCCTTTTGTTTTCTGTATGTTCAGTTATTGCCACAAGTCCTTTATCACTACGTTCTTGGTTGGTCGCTTCTATCGTTCTTGCAATAACTAACGGGTCTGGACGAAGCATGATGAAAAGGACAAGACCTGCTAAGATATAGGCTGCAGCTCCTAAAATGAAAGGACCTGCAAGTGATGGAACACCAATAGAAATAGCGAAATTCCCCATCACATTGACTAAATTTGGACCGGCAACCGCACCAAATGTGGTAAAAACCATTGTAATACTAATCGCTGTGGCCCGCTGTTTACTATTCGCTAAGTCCGTACCTGCATAACGTGCTTGTAAATTTGTTGCCGACCCTGCCCCATATACAAGCAGCGAAGCAAATAACAGTAAAACACTATTGATAATTGCTGAAATGATGACTCCTATTGCTCCAAGTCCACCAATCAGAAAACCCGCTGTCAGACCTGTACGGCGCCCAAACGCCTGTGAAAGTCTCCCCACAAATAGAGCTGCTCCTGCTGACCCGAAAGTAAGTAAAGCGGAAGGAACCCCAGCTAACGCATCCGTTCCAAGCATTTGCTGGGCAAGAAGTGCCCCGACAGTCACTCCTGCTGCTAACCCTGCACCACCAAATATTTGTGAAATACTTACAACGAATAATGTCCGCTTGTATAACGTTTTTTGTTTTTCTGAAGAATGAATGTAGCTTTGTAACCAAGCTGATTGAACGTCTACCGCTTTTTCACTCATAATCATTCCTACCTTTCCAGTAAATTACCTCCAACTATTTGAATTATCATAACACGCACAAAAAAACCATACAATAATATAATTGTATGGCAAACAATATTAGGTAAGACTGTCCAGCAAACGTTTAAGAATCATCAATCCTTGCTCAAGCTCTTCAAGTGTTTTTGGTGCACATACCGAAACCCTGATTGCTCTTTCAGGTGAACTATTTCCTACGACAAAACGTTCAGCCGCATATACTTGTACACCCTGACTGGCCGCTTTTGTTTCAAATTCAGCACCAGATATCTCGCCTGGTAATAGCAGCCAACGAAAGATTCCTGTTTCATCACCTAAACATGTATAGTCACCCAAATATCGATTGACGATTTGGTTTCTGCGAATGGTTTGTTCCTGATGACTTTCAATTAAGGCTTCAAACTGATTCGAAACAATCGTACGTGCTGTCAGTTCAGCTAACAGCGGGGAAACGGTTATATTTAAATTATAAAGTGCCTTTGAAATTGCTTCCTTATATTGACTCGGTACTGCTATATACGCTAGCCTTAAGCCTGGTGCTAGTGATTTCGATAAACTTGCTATATAAATGACCTGTTCTGGAGCAAATGACGCGAGTGCTGTCAGTGGTTTTTTGCCCAGAAGATGGTACGATGCATCTTCAATAACGAACTGATTATACTTTTTGGCAATGTCTGCAATCTTTTTCCGAGTCTCAACCGACATAAAGGAAGCCGTTGGATTATGATAATCTGGAATCAAATAAATGCCTTTAATATTTTCATTTTTGCAGGCATATTCAAAGGCCATCGGACTCATTTCATAGTTTTCACATTTTATCGGGACGAGTTGCACATGAAGCATTGCAGCGACCGTTTTTAAGCCAGGGTAGGTATGCTGGTCAACGCCCATGCGATCGCCAGGCTTGCAAAGACTTGCCAATATAGCCGCAATCGCATTTTGACCTCCATTTGCAAATAAAATGTGATCAAAGGTTGTTTCAAACCCGGCTCTACGGATTAGCTTTATAGCTGCATCCTTTTGCCAAAGGCTTTCGCCTGCCCGGCCATAACCAAACCATTTTTCATAATCCGTCTCTTGCACCATACTTTTTAGCTGGAGCAGCAGTGGCTCGTATGAAGCATTATCTGGAAGGGTTGCTCCCATTTCAATTAAATGTTTCGGCTTAGTATCTTCTAGTAAATATGCATTCGATAACGCATCAAAGGAAACAAATGTGCCACTTCCAACTGATGCACTTAACAAGCCCTTTAATTCACACACTTTAAAGGCTTTTGAAATGGTGCTTAAATTTAAATCTAAATAATCAGCCAGTTCTCTTTGGGGAGGAAGTTTTGTTCCAGGCAGCAAAACTCCTTTTAGTATATCTTGTTCCAATTGCCTTGCGAGTGCCTGGTAAATAGGCTTTTCAGTTTTAACAATCGATGGCTTCCAACTCATCGGATAGTTTTCAAAAGAATTAATCGGCATAATACGCATTCCTTTTTCACACAATTATTTGATTGTGCCGTTAGTTGGTAAAAAGCAGCTTTACAGTATTAATCTACCTTATTTTTCGGTAAAATCAAAGTACAAAGAACCTGAAAGCGCACAGGATTCACTTCAGTTTTTTGCTTATATGTCTTTGAGGTAATAAACCTATTGTTGTATAATGTAGAAAATTGTAGGAGCAGCTTACATAATATTTATGTCATTGAGAGTACTACATAAGAACAATAATAGATGTACCTTATCCAATGTATGATTCGATTCGAATACAAGTATAATTAAAAGAAAGGATGGGGTGAGTTGAACAACAAAGTTATCCGTTTAATTATTTGCCTATTATTTGTTTTGTTAGCAGGCTGCAGTGCAAATAGCTATGACCTTAAACTATCTACACCGAAATCATTTACCCCAGGGCAAACGACTCCTATTCAACTAAAAATCCTGGATCAGAATGGTAAAGCAGTTGAAGGGGCAAAGGTTGCAGCCATACTGGATATGAATGGAATGAGTCATGGAGATCTTTCAGTGGCGATGCAGGAAACAGAAAATGGGGTCTATGTGGGTAACGTTAAATTTGAAATGGAAGGAGATTATACGGCAATTATTCAAATTGACAAAAACGGTGAAAAAACGAAGACAGAAAAAAGATTTTCGATAGTCTACAATAACGATGCCCAATAGTTTTAGAAAATATTTGTTGTCTTCACCACATTATTTTTCAGCATAATGGCTAAAAGAGTGGACAAAGACTTGGTAAAAATTACCAAGTCTTTGTTTTGCTTTTATTTTGGCGGATCTGAATTCTTCGAATCATAAAAGCTATTCCGATAAAATATCAATGAATTATCCCTCGAATTAAACAATTAATAATAATTTGGAACTTTTTGGTTTATTTTTCGTATATAATGTTAGGCAAGTCTTTAAGAGCCTTAGCGATTTATTTTTACAAGAAAGAGGAGGAACAAATGGCGGTAAATACTTTGGAAGTACAATCGTTAACGAAAGTCATAGGGAAGAAGAAGATCGTAGATGATGTCAGCTTCAGTGTGAAAAAAGGGGAAATCTTTGGCCTTTTAGGACCGAATGGAGCAGGGAAAACAACCATTATCCGTATGATTGTCAGCTTGATCAAGCGGACAGATGGAGCGGTGATAGTAAATGGGAATAATCTCGACGGACAATTTAAGAAGACAATGGCTGAAATTGGGGCGATCGTTGAAAATCCGGAATTTTACAAGTATATGAGCGGCTACAAAAATTTAAAGCATTATGCGAATATGGCCATTAAAGAGGTGTCCCAAGAACGTATCCTGGAAGTTGCTAGATTAGTAAAATTAGAAGATGCCATTCACCAAAAGGTGAAGACCTATTCACTTGGAATGAGGCAAAGGCTGGGGGTGGCCCAGGCACTATTACATAACCCATCACTGCTTATTCTCGATGAACCGACAAATGGTTTGGATCCTCAAGGAATCAGAGAATTCAGAGATTACCTGCATACACTTGCAAAAGAGGGAATTTCCGTATTGGTATCCTCCCATCTTTTAGCTGAAATGCAGCTCATGTGTGATCGTTTTGCCATAATTGAAAAAGGTAAACTAATACATATTTCCTCTATGAAAGAAACGATGGAGGAAGACGAAAAGACAGAAGTTATTTTTGAGGTGAGCAGCAGCAAACAAGCAGTTGAACTGTTGAAAGGACCATTTGCCGATGCAGGAATTAAAGTCATAGGAGACGACCAATTCTCAGTTAATGTAGAAAAAGCTCAGATTAGTATCATTAATAAGCTATTAATCTCTAAGGATATAGATGTCTATGGGATTAGCAAGGTAACCGTTTCACTAGAAGACCGTTTCTTAGAAATTACAAACAAGGATGTCAGGGAGAGTGGAGGTGTCGTCCAATGATTGCATTAATTCGTAATGAACTAATGAAATTGTTTCAAAGGAAATCGAGCTGGATTTATCTAATCATCCTCGTACTCGCCGTCATTGTTGGAGGGATCATCTATAATAAAGTATCAGGTGAACCCGATCCGAATTGGCGGTCTGAGATGAAAGCTCAAGTTGCTGAGTTGCAGCAGAATGAAAAAACTGCTCCAGAGGAAGAAAAACAGTTTATTACTAGTGAAATTGAACAAAAACAGAAATACCTGGATGAAAACGTAAACCCTAATGCCGTTAGTAATTGGCATTTTATGAATAATGTTGTATTTGGTATGACGACTTTGGTGACTTTGCTGGCTGTTATTGTCTGCAGTGCCAGCGTGTCAGCGGAATTTGCAGATGGCACGATTAAGCAGCTATTAATCAGGCCTCATCAGAGATGGGCAATCCTCCTATCCAAATACCTTTCATTAATCATTTATTCGCTTACTCTTTTAGCGACACTTATTTTTGCTGGTTATCTTGTCGGTTTGATTACATTTGGTAATGGTGACTTTTCAGCGAAGATTTTTGAGATGGCTCTCGACGGACAGAAGGCAGCAGAAGTCGGCCCACAGTTCTTCCTTAAGATTGCCTACTACCTTCCAAGTTTGTTGGTTATAACGGCTATTGCCTTTATGCTTTCTACTTTATTTAAAAGTCAGGCATTGGCGGTGGGAATAGGGATTTTTGTTCTGTTTATTTCTTCCACTCTGGGTGGATTAATTGTCCTTCTTGCAGAAAAATACGAATGGGCAAAGTTTTTAATTTTTCCACATCTCGATTTAACCATTTATGCTTTGCAAGACAAGATTTTGGGGGATATTACACTTCCGATATCACTGACAATCTTAGCCGTGTATTATGTTATTTTTATGTTCCTGACTTTCGTATTTTTCCAGAAGCGGGATATTAGTATATAAGAGAATAGACAAGGGCTTAAGTTTTGACAAAATTAATTTTAGCAATATTATTGGAGACCAATTCTCATATGAATTGGTCCCTAGCGAACTAGGGGAAGAATTCGAATGATCATTAGATCTATTGAAGTTAAGGATGCAGAAAACTATAGATAAGTTAAAAAAGGATTCTTATTCTAAAAAGCGAATTTAAAATTATGGACGATAACATCTATGTTTTTTTATATGGATACATTTTGTTATCTTTTTGATTTAGAGGTCTTAAAAAGAGAAAGACTTAGTAGTAATGGCTGTATTTTAACAATTAAGGGAGTGGAAGAAATATGTTTACTAAAGTCGGTCAAATTATGTTGTATGTGAATAACCAAGATGAGTCACTGAAATTTTGGACAGACCAGTTAGGTTTTACTGTAGTATCCGAAGAAAATATGGGGCAAGGAATGAGATGGATCGAAATTGCTCCAAAAGAGGGGGCAGAAACAAACATCATTCTTCACAATAAGGAATTTGTAGCTAAAATGTCTCCTGAATTAAATCTTGCTACTCCTTCTCTAATGTTCTTCACTGAGAATCTAGAACAATTACATAGTGACTTGTTAAAGAAAAACATTACAGTCGGGGAAATTGTTAATATGCCATCTGGAAGAGTATTTAACTTTGCAGATAATGAAGATAATTACTTTGCTGTAATGGAAAGAAATTAAATTTCATTAAATGCTATAGTCACATATAGATGAAAGCCTCATATTTAAAATGAAGTTACTTGAATAAAATTTTTATTTTTGTTTAGAAGGCGGTAGAAACATGAGTAAAATCATTGTTATCGGCAGCATGAATATGGATATTGTTAATCATGTCGAAAAACAGCCGCAGCCAGGTGAGACAATCAAGGGATGGGGAATCGCTTATCATCCTGGTGGCAAAGGAGCTAATCAGGCAGTCGCTGCGGCACGTTCCGGGGGAAAAGTAATTATGGCAGGAGCAGTTGGAACGGATTCTTTTGCTGATAAGCTAATTAGCTCACTCCAGGATGAAGGAATCGGCACAGATTTTATATCAAAAAAGGACAGCTCATCTGGGATTGCTTTTATAACCGTTGATTCATGCGGGGAGAACACCATTATTCTATCAGAAGGATCTAATGGTCAATTCATGCCTGAAGATTTGGATCAAATTATGCAGGTATTGGATAGCTGTGATATCATTCTTCTTCAAAATGAAATCCCTTGGCAGACAACAGAATATGCAATCCAAGCTGCTCAGAGCAAAGGTGTACGCGTTTTTTTAAATCCTGCTCCCGCGGTAAAGGTACCAAAAAAGCTGTTTCCATTCCTTGATACACTGATTTTAAATGAAACAGAAGCAGAAGCCATTACAGAGACCCCGGTTACCAATATTAATCAAGCTCAAAACGCAGCACATCAGCTAAACGAATGGGGTATCAAGGAAGTGATTATTACGCTCGGAAAAAAGGGGGCCCTTTACCGTAATATAGAAGGACTGGATATTTTTACAGAGTCCTATTCCGTAGATGCAGTAGATACGACTTCGGCTGGAGATACATTTATTGGTGCTTATGTTGTCGAAAGAAGCTTGGAAACTCCTATCCAATCTTGTCTTAAATATGCCACAGCGGCAGCAGCTTTGTCAGTAACGGTACAAGGTGCTCAAACTTCCATTCCCAGAAGAGAAAGGATTCTAACATTCTTGAAGTCGTTTGGTTCATATTCTTAGAACTGATGTACTGCCAATTGATCACCTAGAAATAACCCACAAATTTTCCGACTAAATTTCATCGTTCGACCCAAAAATAAGGAGAAACCAAGAACCTGGAGGACGATTTCTTGAACCAATTGTTAGAACTGCCCGCCCTGCTCATCCTCGACGTTCAAAACGGCTTTGATGATCCATTTTGGGGGGAACGGAACAATCCCGAGGCTGAACAGAACATTGCGATTCTGCAAACAGAATGGAGAAAGAGGAAAGGACATATCATTTACACCAAACATCTGTCCTTGCTGCCGGCCTCTCCTTTACATTATAAAAACAAACAAGGTACGGAGTTTAAATATAGTATAAAGCCGCTGCCAAACGAAACCGTGTATACGAAAAATGTCAATAGTGGCTTTATTGGTACAGAATTAGAAACCTATCTCAAAGCGCACCAAGTTAACGCAGTCATCATCACAGGCTTGTCTACTCAGCATTGTGTTTCAACAACTACCCGAATGAGTGCAAACCTTGGATACCGAACATTTTTAGTAGAGGATGCCATTGCGGCATTTGGCATTACAGACCATAAAGGTATATATCACAGTGCCGCATCTATTCAAGAACATGAGTTAGCCATGCTGCAAAAAGAATTTGCTACGATCGTAACGACTAAAGATATTCTTAACCAGCTCAACCAAATAGAAATCTAAAGCGCAGGGGGTAATACTCCTGCGCTGTTTATTTTTTTAGTTTTAATAGTTCCAGCATCCGATGGTAAGGACATTTTGCTATTGAAGTATCATCATCACGCAGAAAATACTGTCTCCATTCAAAATTATCTTCTGCACCATAACTATTTAAATCAGGATGGATCGGAACCGTATCATAGTTTGCCAGCCTTTTTCGGACGCTAGCTTTAATACTCTTCGCAAAACTCTCCTTTTTATTAAATTCCTGCAGTACCCACCGAGGGGTGATGGCCAGCATCATTACGTCAAAATGCCGGCTTTGTCGGTTGACATGTGCAGGAGTTGCGCAATACATAAAATATTTTTCCCCATTAAAACAAAACTCCCAGATTGGATTGTGAGGGTCTTTCGGTATATCAGCCGGCCATTCAGCAGAGTCGAGTGCCGTCAAGCCGCTCAGTTGTTTCCAAAATAACTGCTCATAATCCTCCACTGTATAGGCATCCTTGATATCCCTAGGTGTTTGATAAAAAATAATTAGTGAGGTAAAGGAACCGAAATTTCTTGATTCGCTTGAAAACTGACTCATTAGTTCAGCAAGTTCATATAAAGTTTCGGTATGCCGCGGGTCTCCAATAAACCCATAACGTAATTGGTTTTTAGAGAAACCAATGGTTGCAGGTATACAAGGGAAAGGCTGATTTTTATCACTCATCTTCGCTGAAAAATTCTCTAATGCAGTCCGTTCCCAATCGTCAAGCAGCTCCCGATTTAGGTGGGAATCCAAGTATAATTCTCGCACGTTGTTCACCTCCGGTTGTTACTCAATGTATTCAATGTCCTATGAAAATGAGAGATGTCCGTGGACAAATGGGCAGTTCTCCTGGATAGTAAAAATTCCTTAGAACTATGCATGAATTACTTCTCCAAGAATACATGTTAGAGATGGCACCCATATCAAAACTGTACAACAAAACACCTGAAAACCTCTCTATGTGTCAGGTAACAGCCGGATTATGTTAGGGGATATTATTTACTTCGGGAGGAGATCTGTTGAAGTTGTTACGAAAAGGAGTGGATTTTTTTTGGAAGACTCATGAGATATCGGTTGCGGAGTATCAAAGAAATACAAAGATGGTACTTGGCAGTCTTTTAGGAGTCATAGCGGCCATTTTACAGTCTGCAGGGTTAATTGGCGGTTTCGGTTATGCGTTTAGCATGATGGCAACTGGGCCCATTGCGTTAGCCACCATCATCTCTGCTCAGTTTGGCATGCTTACGTATATAGTTACCGCATTATTACTGCTGATGATCCAGCCCTCCGAGGTATTGGTCTTTCTGTTTACAACCGGTCTATTGGGGGTTGCATTAGGATTAGGCTTTAAATGGACTAGGCGAATCATTTCCGTTGCCTTGGCAGGAGGATTGGCATTATCTATAGGAATCCTTTTGCTGCTCGTTGTGTTCCATTTTCCGGTACTAGGTCCATCCCTCTCAAAGAATGTAAACGTTCAAACCATCTTAGCGGTAACAAGTTTCAGTCTCATCTATAGTTGGATTTGGATGAGAGTAAGCTTGGCAGGAATGAGACAAATAAATAAACGAGTCATGCGCAAGGTTTTGTTTGAAAAGAACGATTCCACTTAGAGCTCTCCATCCCAAATGGAGGGTTTTTTTAGTGGAAATATACGTATACATAGATTTCTAGAATTAAAATTTATAATGCTGGTGTAACAAAAATAGTGTATGAGACATAGTATGAACTACATAGTGTATAACATACAGCAATAGACGAAACGAGGTGTATGATGAGTACTTTACTGAATTCATTAATGACAGAGCTTAGAAGGGGTACCTTGACATTAGCTGTACTAAGTCAATTGCGTACTCCGCAATATGGATATTCACTTGTACAGCTATTTGAAAATTCAAGCATTACTATTGACCAAAGCACCTTATACCCCCTGCTGCGCCGTCTAGAGAAACAAGGTCTTGTTACGAGCACTTGGGATACATCTGAGAGCAGGCCCCGAAAGTACTATGTTTTAAGTGAATTTGGATTAGAGATTTTTACACAGCTCAAAGAGGAATGGCTAAAAAATTCAAGAGAACTTTACGAGTTGTTAAAAGGAGAGGAAAAGGAATGAATTTAATTGATGTTTATATTCAGGAAGTGACTCGAAGACTCCCGGAAAAAAACCGCGCGGACATTGCCCTTGAATTACAATCCACGATTGAGGATATGCTGCCAGATGGCTATGGGGAAGAAGATGTAAAGTCTGTTCTTCAAAAAATGGGGAATCCTGCTGTTCTTGCAAGTGGATATCGAGATCAGCCCATGCATCTCATTGGTCCGCGATACTTTGATGTATATACTTCATTATTGAAAATGGTTTTACCAATTGCAGGTTTGGTTGCTTTCATCGCCGTGATTGCCGAATATATAAATGGGGTTAACGGTGCAGAAGCGATCATCAATGTTGTTCTAGATATAATAGGTTTGGGAGTTTGGAGAATTCTAGAGGTAGTGATTCAGACATTTTTCTGGTTCACAGTAGTTTTTGCTGTTATAGAACGAGTGGATAAAGACAAAGATAACCAGCCTTTATCTACAGCCTTAAAAAAATGGACACCTGAAGATTTAAAAAATATCACTTATATACCAAAGAAAAAAGTAATATCAAAATTTGAGGTGTTTTTCGGATTATTATGGACTGCCATATGGGCTTCACTATACTTCTTTGCTTACCAGCTAATCGGAATATATGAAAGCGGGGAAGACGGATTAACACTAGTTGCACCAGCATTCAACCAAGAAATATTATTTCAATATTGGCCAATAGTTGCAGTTTTAATAGCATTTGAGATTGCACTCACACTATATAAATTTATAAAAGGTCAATGGACTAGGAAATTGGCCATCCTCAATTCAATCCATGAATTCATTGCAACTGTTATTCTTTCCTATATCCTACTAACCCCCAACATACTAACTCCAGAATTTATAAATTACAAAACAGGTTTTGAAAATTTAGATACATGGTTTATTGAGGTAATAATAATCATCTTTGCTATTGCTGCCGTGATTAATATAATTGACGGGTTCCGTAAAGCCAGATTATTCGTGAAGTAATAATGAAGGTTTATAATCGGCTTACCATTTATGGATAATATTTCAAAAACATAGTTTTAATATTATTAATCAGGGGGACGTATTAAATAAGCCGTCCCCCCTGTGTTTTTGGTCGAAAATTGATATCGTTTCCAAAAAATATATTTGTTTACCCTTGAGCAAGGTTCAGGTTATAATAAATTTTATTAATTTAGGTTTTCGAAATAATTGTAAAAAAGATTTCATAATAAAATATTTTTTAAGAAAGGCGATGGACATTGAACAAACCTAATGGAAAAAAACGAATACAGCTGGCCATACTTTTAGGATCACTTGGGCTATTAGGACCCTTTACAATTGATACGTATTTACCTTCTTTTCCAACGATTGTAAAAGATTATGAAACTACTGCATCACTCGTACAAATCAGTTTAACCTCCTGTTTATTAGGCCTAGGATTAGGACAATTAGTTATCGGCCCGATGAGTGATGTAAAAGGACGCAGGCAGCCATTAATTATATTTATCATTTTGTACTTACTTGCTTCCATAACCTGTGCGCTCTCACCCAATATTTATTTCCTTATTATTGCTCGCTTGGTTCAGGGCTTTGCAGCAGCAGGAGGACTTGTAATCTCTAGAGCCATTGTTCGAGATCTCTATAGTGGTAGAGAACTCACCAAGTTCTTTACAATGATGGTGTTAGTAGGTAACCTCGGACCGATCGTTGCACCGGTTGCAGGTGGGGGAATACTAGCGTTTACTAATTGGCATGGAGTGTTTATTGCTCTTGCCATAATTGGTGCGATATTGCTCTTCGTTGTTGCCATCAAATTAGAGGAATCGTTGCCAGAAGAAAAACGAATTCCAAGCAATTTACCTCAAATCATGAAAAACTTTGGTTCTTTATTTAAGGACCGGACATTTATGGGTTATGCACTGACTTCAGGTTTTACTACGGCTGGAATTTTTGCCTATGTATCTGGGATTCCATTTGTCTATCAGAATATATATGGCGTCACCCCGCAACAGTTTAGTTTATTATTCGGGGTAAACGGATTGGCCTTAATTATTGGAAGCCAGCTCGTCGGCCGCTTGGCAGACGTGGTTTCAGAAAAGACTTTCTTAAAAATAGGGTTAGGTATCGCAAACATCTCTGGTTTATTGTTGCTAATCGCTCTATTTTTAAAAGCTCCGCTTTTAGCGGTTGCGATTCCAATTTTCTTTTTTGTATCGTCAATTAGTATTATTGGAACAACTTCCTTTGCATTAGCGATCGAAACCCAAGGACATATTGCCGGAAGTGCTTCTGCCTTATTAGGATTACTGCCGTTTGTACTTGGTTCTGTAACAGCTCCACTAGTTGGAATAGCAGGGGCCTATACTGGCGTTCCAATGGGCGTCCTTATCTTTTGTTCTAGTTTCTTAGCTTTCCTTTCCTATTTTGTTTTGGTGCGGAAAGCTTCACTAAGGTTACAAGCTTCTAATTCATTTGCTAAGTTGTCTAAACAAAAATAAACCATCCCTGTGTTTAAAGGTTATACGTTAAAATAGAATGAAGGAGAACACATGTCGATGAACAACGATTGTGTTCTCCTTCTTTATTTACTATCTATAAGATAGAATTTTTTTCGTTAATCGTTTGTCTGATATTTAGATTAGAGTAAAGTTTGAAATCCATAAATCCCATTAAAGGTACTTTTTTAGAAATATTGTTTATGATAAACTAACAAAGTCTATAATTGAATTTGTTTTTCATATAATAATATTTTGGTGCAATAAACAGATAGTATTTAAAAGAAATACCTCTGAAGTACCAAATACATATTTCATTCTTCATTTACGTTTGTTTTTTGGTATTTTTTATTTTTTCAATCTTCATTTTATTTTTTAATTCATCATCAAAATACAGAACCTAGCAGGAGAAGGAAGTAGATATGAAATTTAGAACAAAGCTTTATGGTGGATTAGTCCTTATGTTACTTTTTAACATTATTTTTCTTGTTGTATTAATGAAGATGATCAATCAACAGACAGTCGTTATGACAACACTCGTCTCCAATCTAGACGAGAGAAAGTTGATGGCGTCAAAACTGGAGTTTGAAATTAGTAACATGGGGAGGGAGCTAAATGAGATTGCATCCTCTCCAATAGATCAGGTACTTCCACAGGTAGTGAATGAATGGGAGAAATCAAGGTTAACTATTCGTTCCTCGCTTGAAACACTTGGAAAAATGGATAACCGACAAGAAACTCAGGACTTAATCGATAAATTTAATACGATTTACAAAACGTATGAAGAAGTCGGTAACCAGATGATTATCTTACAAAAAACGGATAGAAACGCTAATTTCGACAAGCTTATTTGGGGAGATGCTAAGCGCGATCGGGTCCGGCTTGAGCAGATTTCGGATTTGTTATATACCCTGCAGGAACAGGAAAAGAAAGATCAACTCTTACGAACAAGGCAAACGTATAATTTGGAATTAAAAATGATTTATGCCTTTGTTGGGATTGGCTTTCTAATCGGCCTGATTGTTGCCGTTTGGATCATTAAGGGGTTAACCAGAAATTTGCAGCGGGTTGCTTCTGTCATGAGCAATGTGGCTCTATATCATGGGGCACAGTTTCCACGAATTGGCGTAGCCACGAAAGATGAAATTGGCGCAATTTCAATTGCCTATAATCGAATGGCTCAAACATTAGAAGAGAAAGCGGTCCATGAAAAGGCATTGATTGAAAAAGCAGAGGAACATAGCTGGCTCAAATCAAAAGAGGCCGAAATCACTTCCATGTATACTTCTGTTGAAGATTTTAAAACTTTATCCAAACTTTTTATCCATCATATCACACCGATGGTAGATGCCCAGTATGGGGTTTTCTATATGAAGGAGCGTAACCAAGAGGAGCAACGTCTAGTAAGTATGGCTTCTTATGCCTTTAATCAGGATTCGGGTACATCAAGAAGTTTTCATTTTGGTGAGGGGCTTGTGGGGCAGTGTGCGGCAGAAATGAAACCGATTATCATTTCTGAAATACCTGACCATTATGTAAAAATAGCATCAGGTGTGGGTGAAGCGGCTCCTAAAAATATTTATATTCTACCGGCTGAATTTGAAGGAGAGGTTTTAGCTGTTCTTGAGGTTGCCTCATTTAAACCATTTACTGCGGTTCAACAAGAGCTTCTCCATGAGGTGATGTCTCATATCGGCATCACGATCAATAGTATAGGAAACCGAATGCAGGTCAAAAACTTATTGCAAGAATCTCAAGCTATGACCGAAGAGCTGCAAAGTCAATCAGAAGAGCTGCAGCAGCAGCAAGAAGAACTAAGGATTATAAATGAAGAGCTCGAGGTCCAGTATAACAATTCTGAACAGAAAAAAGAGGAATTAGAGAAATTCAGTATTGCCCTTGAGGAAAAAGCACAAGAACTGGCCCTTACCTCCCAGTATAAATCCGAATTTCTTGCGAATATGTCTCATGAGCTGCGTACCCCTCTGAACAGTTTATTAATTCTTGCACAAATGCTTTTGGAAAAAAAGAATGAGAATTTAACCGAGCAGCAATTGGAATACATCCATACCATCTATTCATCTGGAAATGATTTGCTTCATTTAATCAATGAGGTTTTAGATTTGGCAAAAGTCGAGGCTGGAAAAATAGACGTGGTCCGCGGGGATATATCTCTGGAGAAAATCACTACTTTTGCTGAACGGTATTTTAACCCTTTAGCTCGTCAAAAGGGTTTGGAGTTTTCAATCCTAATAGATGAGGATGTACCGGGGTTCATTTATACGGATGAACATCGACTGAATCAAATTCTGAAAAACCTTTTATCCAATGCCTTCAAGTTTACTGACAAAGGCTGCGTTTCGTTCCTTATTAAAAAGGTTGTTCGAAACTTGTCAGACCCATTTATCAGTTTTACCATTTCTGATACAGGAATCGGTATTTCAAAAACGAAGCAGCAATTAATTTTTAATGCTTTTATACAAGCAGACGGAACCACCAGTCGAAAATATGGAGGGACAGGCTTAGGTTTATCGATTAGCCGCGAACTGGCCCACATTCTTGGGGGCTTCATCGATTTATCAAGTGAAGAAGGTGCAGGAAGTTCCTTTACACTTTATCTGCCAATGGATCAAATGAAACCATATGAAACTAGTCTATTGGCAGAAACGGCCGCAGCCCTTCAAGATGAAGAAAACCCCTCCCTAAATCGGGGAGTGGTGGAGCTGGATACCAGATTGAAGGCTGAAGAAACAAGCGGAGAATTCCCCTTAATGAATGGGAAGAAAATTCTCATAGTAGATGATGATATGCGGAACATTTATGCTTTATCCTCTGCACTTGAAGAATGCGAAATAGACGTACTTTTTGCAGAAAATGGCAGAGAGGGGATTGAAGTATTACAGGGAAATCCTGATATTGATTTGATTTTGATGGATATCATGATGCCTGAAATGGATGGATTTGAGGCGATGCGCCACATTCGCACCAAGCCGGAATTTCAAGATTTACCCATTATTGCATTAACAGCTAAGGCGATGAAACATAACCGTGAACAATGTATTAATGCGGGCGCTTCAGATTACATTAGCAAACCCATTGACTTAGATCAGCTCTACTCATTGATACAGGTTTGGCTATATAGATAGGTGGGAGGGACCATGTCCAATATCAATCAAATCTCGTACGTGCAGCCACTTCAGAAATTGGAGATCGAGTTATTACTAGAAGCCATTTATCGCCATTATGGATATGATTTTCGAAACTATTCCGCTCCCTTTCTTGAAAGAAGAATTTTGAATCGGATGGCTGCAGAAAACCTAAGAACGGTCTCAGGATTACAGGAAAAAATTTTACACGAACCACTTTTCATGGAGAGGTTTTTTTATGATTTCTCGATTAATGTAACAGAGATGTTTAGAGATCCCTCTTTTTTTAGGACCTTTCGAAATAAAGTCATACCAAGTGTAAGAGAATACCCAGCGATACGAATTTGGCATGTTGGCTGCGGTTCTGGAGAAGAAGTTTATTCGATGGCAATCCTGCTCCATGAAGAAGGAATATTAGAGAAAACAAAGATTTATGCGACTGATATCAATCCTATTAATTTAGAAAAAGCGAAACAAGGGTTTTTCCCGCTTGAAAAAATGAAGCTTTATACAACCAACTACATTCAATCCGGGGGAGAGAAGGCTTTTTCGGAGTATTATTCCGTAAAAAATGAACAAGTCGTGTTTGATTCTTTTTTAAAAAGAAATATTGAATTTTTCCAGCACAATTTGGTTACAGATCACTCATTTAACGAGTTTCATATTATTATTTGCCGGAACGTGATGATTTATTTTAATAAAGGATTGCAAAATCATGTTCATCAATTATTGTACGAAAGTCTATTTTATTCAGGTTTTTTAGGGCTTGGAAAACGAGAGGAGATACGTTTTACCGATTATGCAAAATACTATGAAGTACTCCATTCAGAAGAAAAACTTTACCGAAAAAACAAATAAACCAGACACAGAGCAGATCAATATTTTAATGGTGGACGATCTCAAAGAAAATTTAATCGCCTTGGATGCTGTTCTTTCTTCACCCAACTATCGCCTAGTTAAGGCCAGGTCGGGAGAAGAAGCATTAAAATACATTTTAAAACAAGATTTTGCTGTTATCTTACTGGATGTTCAAATGCCAGGACTAAATGGTTTCGAGACGGCAAAGCTGATTAAAGCAAGAAAAAAGTCCAAGAATATTCCGATTATCTTCATAACTGCCATTAGTCAAGATATGGAACATGTACTTCGGGGGTATTCTGTAGGTGCCATTGATTATATATTTAAACCGTTTAACCCAGAGACGTTAAAACGGAAAGTGGAACAATTTGTTAAAATTTATCAAAGTCATTCAGAGAATTTAAAGCAAGTTCGAGTGAAAAATTCAATGGAATTCTTAAAAAATCAACAATTCGATTTTCTTAAAGAAGTGGTGGAAGAGCGAACATTAGACTTATTGTCTACGAATGAAAAACTGAGAGAAGAAATTAAGGAGCGGAAAAAAGTAGCGGATGACCTCTATGTTTCCCATGAACGCTTTAAAAAAATATTCAAAGCAAGTCCGTCCTTAATGGCGATTCGTTCCATCCATAACGGAAGATTCATAGATGTGAACCAGGCATGGCTCTATTTTACTGGTTATCAATATGAAGATGTAAAGAATCAAGTGTTCGACTGGGCCCTTTTTACGTGCATAGATGGACATAAGGTCGATTTGACGGATTCCGAATGGAATGAGAGGTTGAGCAATCTAAAGGTGACGTACCAATCTAAAAATGGTGAAAGGCGTTACGGTTTGTTATCAACTGAAATTATTGACATTCAAGATGAGTCATGTGTTCTGATCTTGGTCAATGATATTACGGATAGAGAACGTTTAGAAAAGGAAATGCTTCGTTTCGACAGATTAAATCTAATTGGCGAGATGGCTGCTGGAATTGCCCATGAAATCCGTAATCCCATGACCACTGTCCATGGTTTTTTGCAAATGTGGAAAACAAACAAACAGCCGCTATCACCTGAATTCATTGATGTAATGCTGGATGAACTAGACAGGGCTAATAGCATTATTAAAGAGTTTTTAACCCTTGCGAAAAATAAGGCAAGTAATAAAACCAAACAATCATTAAACCAAGTCATCGAACCCATTCTTCCGTTAATTAATGCAGAAGCGATTTTAGCCGGGAAAAGAATTCAGCCTCATTTGGCGCCGTGTCCTGAACTGCTCTTAGACGAAAAAGAAATTCGCCAGCTGTTCTTGAATCTCGTTTTAAATGGACTTGAGGCGATGGATGCGGGCGGAGCTTTAACTGTTAGGACCTGCTATGAAGAAGACATGGTTGTTTTAGAAGTAAAGGATAGTGGAAATGGAATATCACCAGATATTCTTGACAAAATTGGAACACCTTTTTTTACAACTAAGGAGCAGGGGACCGGAATGGGACTGGCTGTTTGTTATAGTATTGCAGAAAGGCATCATGCAAAAATAAAGGTACAGACAGGGCAGGAAGGAACGTGCTTTTCGGTTTGTTTTCATCGTTCGAATCAAAAACAGTCACTAAGTGGTGAGAAACCGTGAAGAAAAAAAGGTTGATTCTACTTGTTTCTGTAGTCTTAATCTGTGGTTTTATTGATTATTTCTACGAAGTGTTTGCGGCAGAAAAGCCGACCGTTGCTGTTGTTTTAAAGGAATCAGAGTCGGAGTATTGGAAGATCATGGCATCTGGATTTGAAAAGGGATTTAAAAACTTTGGAGTGAATGGAAAAATTTATGCTCCAGATGGAAATGATGGAAATCAATATGCTATTTTGCAAAAGGTATTAAAAGATAAACCAGATGTACTTATTTATTCTCCTAACAATCCACAAGCATCGATTCCGATATTAAAGGAATTTAAGAAGAAGCATATTCCGGTGCTGCTGGTTGACACGGACGTCAAGTGGAGCGGTCAAACATCTTTTATTGGAACCGATAACCCTATATTAGGTGAAAAAGCAGGGGAGCTCTTATCTTCGATGCTTCAGCCTGGTGACAAGGCAGCACTTATAGGCTGGGTATCAAATGATACCATTAGCAAGGATCGGGTTCAAGGAGCAAAAGAGGCTTTACATAAAGTTGGCATTGAGACGGTTGGAGACGATATACCGGCTGGTACTTACAATGACAGTGCTATTCCAGTTATCGCTAAAGTATTGAAGAATCATCCGGATATTAAAGGCGTCTTTGCTTCCAATGATAGTATAGCTTTAGAAGTCATCGAATATTTAAAAGGAAAAGGGCTAAACATTCCTGTAGTAGGCGCGGATGGAATTATTGATATGCTTAAATATATCCAAAATGGAACATCGAGGGGATCTGTAGCACAGAATCCCTATGATATGGGCTATGTTAGTGTTGAAAATGCTGTAAAAACTTTAAAGGGGCAAAGTGTAGAAAAGAAGATTAACAGTGATGTCGATATTATTACGACAGATAATGCTAAAAGCAAAATAGATTTTATCCATGAATTATTAAAAAACTAGAAGGTTTAAGTACTTATTCAAATAGTCCAATTGTATTTATCTTTTAAAAAAATAAAAGGAGAACACATTTCCATTTGGAATGAATGTGTTCTCCTTTATTGATCTACTATTAAACTAATTAAAATCATAATGGTAGGAGTTTTCCTTTCAATATATTTTAATCTAGGTTAATCCGTATATCTCACACCTTTTAAGATCATATCGACCTTCACTTTCGTTTCTTGGACCAAATTTTTCCGGAATTCCTTTGCTTTTTTGAAAGCTTCCATCATTCCTGATGCAATAATCTTAATTTCTCTCTTTCCCACTGGTTCTTCTAAAACAAAAATATATTCTTTCATGCTGTTTCACCTTTCAAGTTGTAATTTTAATATAATTATATACGATATTGAAAGCGATTGCTAGATAAATTTGTTAACGTTTTCAAAAATTTAATAGGTAAATATATACTATTTAATTCATCAATTGATGATGTGGAAGAACGTGACCATGAGGCTTTAAATTATAGTATAGTAATAATAATTAGATATTAGAGAGCGGGGTACAAAACTATGACATTAGAACTTGTTCGCCATGATATTACCAAAATGAACGCAGATATAATTGTGAATGCTGCTAATACAAGCTTAAAGATGGGCGGTGGTGTATGTGGCGCGATTTTCCAGGCTGCAGGTGTACGGGAGTTACAAGAGGCATGCAATCAGATCGGCGGCTGCAAGACGGGAGAAGCTGTAATAACGGATGGATTTCAGTTGAAGGCCAAATTTATCATTCATACACCTGGCCCTATTTGGCAAGGTGGAACCAAGCAAGAAGCAAAAATTTTAAAGGCATCTTACGAAAATTCATTGAAGCTTGCCAAACAGCATCGATGTGAATCGATTGCCTTTCCATTAATTTCGACAGGCATCTATGGATATCCAAAGGAAGAGGCATTACAGATTGCAGTCGCTGCGATAAGTTCCTTTTTAATGAATCATGACATGCTTGTTTATCTAGTCGTTTTTGATAAAAATTCTTTTAAGTTAAGTACGAAATTATTTACCTCTATTCATCAATATATTGATGAGCATTATGTAGAAGAAGCGGAAGTCCAGTTTACCCGTCTTAGAGAAGAACCCTATTTGTTTGAACAAGAACAGGAAGTGAAAGTTCTTCGGCCGGACGTGTTTAAAGAAGCGGACTATAGCTTAGTCGATCTCATCGAGCAGCTTGATGAATCTTTTTCTGACCGGCTGTTCCGGTTCATTGATGAAAAAGGGTTGACCGATGTGGAGACGTATAAAAGGGCCAATATGGACAGACGGCTGTTCTCCAAAATTCGAAATGAAGCCGATTATACTCCCAAAAAGAAAACCGCGGTTGCTCTTGCCATTGCACTCCAATTAAGCTTAGAGGAAACGGATGAGCTGCTGGAGGCGGCTGGGTATACCTTGTCACATAGCAGTAAATTTGATGTCATTGTTGAGTTCTTTATTCAACAAGCTAATTACAATATCCATGAAATCAACGAGGCTTTGTTTGCTTTCGAGCAGCCATTACTCGGAGCTTAAAAATGTCGCTTTTCAAGCGACCAAATCGGCTTCAACGAGTGTTATCCTTGGTTTATCAAAAACAAGAGGATGATATCATGAAAAAGAACCTAACCGAATTAGTGTTTATTTTAGATAAAAGCGGCTCAATGGCAGGACTTGAATCTGATACGATTGGCGGATTCAATGCAATGCTTAAGAAACAGCAAAAAGCGGAAGGGACTGCGAGCATAACGACCGTATTGTTCGATCACAGAATTGAAGTTTTACATGATCGAATCAATGTAAAAGGCCTTTCTCCACTTACTGATAAAGATTATGAAGTAGGAGGTACAACCGCGTTATTAGATGCGATAGGATTTACTATTCAAAAAATCGTAAATGTCCAAAAAAGAACGAGTGAAGAGGAACGGGCCGATAAGGTAATGTTCGTCATTACAACGGACGGAATGGAAAACGCCAGCCGTGAATTTACAGCGGACAAAATTAAAAAGATGGTCCAGCACCAGAAAATGAAATTTGACTGGGAATTTTTGTTCCTCGGAGCCAATATTGACGCCATTTCAATAGCAGAAGGCTTTGGAATCGATGAGGACTTTGCTGTTGATTACCATGCAGATGAACTCGGGACTCAAGTCAATTATGAAGCGGTCAGTGAAGCTGTAACAAATCTCAGAAACGGCAAAAAGCTTGATCGAAATTGGAAAAAGGGGATTGAGAGGGATTATAATCAGCGGTTAAATCATTAAAAGGTCTCACCTCGTTTTGAACTAGTTTGGTTGTGGTAAACAAACAAAAAGGAGAGGAGAGGGACGCATGGCTGAACCAAGACAAAGCTATTATATTAATATTCAATCTCATGAGATCTTTAGTGAACCAAATGTAGAGGAATGGGATTTTAAGATTGAAGCAACCACAAGTCAAGCAGCTGTTCTAGAACGATTGTTTGATAAAACCGATGAAACGGATTGGGAAAGTTATTTCCGAGCCCACGTTCCATATCTCGAATATCACCATCAGCCCCAAAATAAAGAATATGATTTGCGAATGTTGCTGATCTATAAATTCCTTTATTATTTGGGAGATGAAAAAACTCGCGGTCATATTTGCGAGATGGGAATATTAAATGAAGAGGAAGTACAAGAACAATCTATACTTGGGTATCGAGAATTTTGAATAAAACAGCAGAGTGCATTTCGACTAGAATGACTCTGCTGTTTTATTTGATTAAAAAATGGAATGTATCGTTGATAATAAAACTTTAGATGAGTACATTGTTGGTAAAATATTTTCTTCCTTCGTATACTATAGAAGAATACCAAACTGGAGGGATTAAACCATGATGCAAATCGAGATGTGGACAGATTTTGCTTGACCATTTTGCTATATTGGCAAAAGGCGTCTGGAAGATGCCATTAATCAGATTGACCATCCAATTGAAGTGACTTATAGATGCTTTGAACTGGATCCTGCAAAGGAACGAGATGTTAAGGAAAATATTTACGAAAGCCTAGCCAAGAAATATGGTATGAGTATTGCCCAAGCAAAGGCCAATACTCAAAACATGGTCCAAATGGCAAAGGAAGCTGGATTAGATTATCATATGGATACACTCGTTCAAACCAATACCTTCGACGCTCACCGTTTAACGATGTATGCCAAAACAAAAGGATTAATGAAAGAGATGACCGAACGGATCTTACGTGCTCATTTCACTGAATCCAAGCATATCGGTGATCATAAGACTTTAACGGAATTGGCAGTCGAAGTAGGGTTAGACCGGCAAGCTGTAGAAAAAATGCTAGCTAGTGATGAGATGGCAGATGCCGTTCGTGCTGATGAGCAAACTGCTCAACAGTATCGGATCACAGGTGTACCATTTTATCTTATTAATAAAAAATACGCCCTTACGGGTGCCCAGCCAACCCAGGTGTTTGTACAGGCATTAGAGAAAATTATTGCAGAGGACCAAATTGTTGTTCTAAACAATAACGAAGGTCTCGCATGTGATGACGGTGGCTGTGAAATCCCTAAAAAGTAACAGGCGTGTTAAAATAAAGTACTACTTCCAAATAAGAACTGGTCTTCGGTTGCCTAAAATAGGGACCCGGGGACTAGTTCTTTTTGTTTGCAAATGGAAAAATTCATGAGGATGTTTAGTCGTTAAAAATATTAAAAACATTTAAAAACACTGTAAGAAATTCACAAAACCTACATATAAAGAAATGAATGACTAATTAACATGGTAGTGCCGTCAAAAAAGTGAATGAAAAGTTTCGAGTTTTTGCAGGAGGTGAATTGGGATAAATTAGTTTGACGAAAGATACTAAGATCCTTTTTGGGGGGCTAAAAATGAATCCACAAACAAAAGAGACTGGAAGAACTAGCATACCAATTCGGTTGACAAGGATAGCGAGTAAATTAGGAATCGGCTTTTTTTCAGCTGTCATTACCGGGTTTCTTTCCGGTTTATTATTACGATTCATCATGAAAATCATTGCGGTCGTTTTTCCTGAAATGGCTGGAGGATTTACCTTCCAAGGCACATTTGCCTTGGTGATATTAGGGATTGGGTTTTCTTTAGCAAATAGTATGATATTTATGGGTATTCACGATTTATTGCCAAAGAAGTGGATAGGTAAAGGGTTGGTTTATGGGTGTTTTAATTTATGTGTTTATGGTATTCCGTTCTTTTTATCAAATCCAGATCAGGATTTATTTGGACCGCAGGCCCCTTTAGGAATTACTTTATTCTCAATTCTTTTCATAATAGGAGGCCTCTTACTAGCCATGTCGGTTCATTTTGTTACCATTTGGATTGAACAATCTAATGGCAGAAGAAAATCCACGTATGTTTTTTTCGTGCTTCTTATTATTCCAGCTATTGTTATGTCATATGGTATTATCTATGAAATTATTTATGATCTGCTGCCTGCAGTGAAGTCTAATATTAAGTTATTTATCTAGTTTATATGTCTATTAAAACACTTTGCTCCCTCAATATCTATTTAAGTCTTAAAAAACTGTATCATGGAGGGCTTTTTATGGCATTTGTGTCCATCTATACTGTTGGCAGGCTAAACAACCCATATAATCATCCGGCCTCTCGTGAATTTTTTGAAGTGGGCACGGAAGTTTTTCGCCAGGCAACTAAATCTGGACAGCTTCTAGAGGCGTTTCCATCTGATGAAGTTCCTTTTCCCGAGGAAGCTATAAACGGGAACGGTTACCCTATTCTTACATTAACAGTATGGAAAAGCCTTGAATCCTTATATCATTTTACTTATTCAGGTAAGCATAAGCAAGCGTTGCGAGATCGGAGCAAATGGATGGAACCTTATCAAGAGAAACACTTTTCGTATGTAGTGTGGTGGACAGATAATCTAAAGGGTGTCTCATGGGAGGAAGCTTTCAAGAGATACCAGTATTATATTCAGAATGGCCCGACTCCATTTGCATTTGATTTTAAGCACGCTTTCGATGAAAAAGGGGAACCGTGCATGGTGAAGTAGGAGGGGTTCATCGTGCAAGATTACATGCATCGTTAACTAGGAATCCCCCAATGAATAAAGAAGTTAGGCATGTTCACAAAATAGCAAACAAGTAAGCTTTGCTTTAATGATTGACTATTTAAATACCTAATTACACTATTTTTTAGTTTTCAGTTGACAATAAGGTCTATTGTCTACCCAGTTAAAATATTTTTGTGGTCTTCGGTAGTCAATCAGGTTAAAAGAAAACAAAACCTGCGCGATTACTGGCAGCTTCTCTTTCAGTGTTTAAAATTTATACAAAAGCAATTAAAGCCAAGGAATTCACATGGCTTTAATTGCTTTTTGTAGTAGTAAACATTGAATGCTGCAACAATCAGATCGCAGCTCATTATTTTATTCATTCTGAGCCACACTTTTTCCATCTAGAAAAGATTTGAGCGCCTCTATATTCTCATCAAAATCAACATCTAATACCGCACCGAGATCTTCATCCCGTTTGTTTTCAAAACTGCCATCTTCAGGGATACGAAGCGTTTCTATATTTCTGCTTTTACTCGTTAGAACATCTTTTCCAATTGCCAGAATGGTCGAACGATCCATGTTTGTATCAATGTATGTATTCATAAGACTTAATAGCTTAGGGAGTTTGACCACACTTTGCAGACTTACCGCTTCATCTGTTAATTTAGAGATCACTTCTTGCTGCCTTTGAATCCGGCCAAAATCACTTAACCGATCGTGACGAAAACGAACATATCCTAGTAACTCCTTGCCATGAAGTATTTGTTCGCCTTCTTCTAATTTCGTTTCGATCCCATACGACATCTCATAAGGGATATCTACTTTAATTCCATCTGGAACGAGGAGATCGACTACTTTTTCAAATCCCTTAAAATCAATGATAGCGTAATAATGGATGCCGAGTCCGAAATTTTCCTTAATCGTTTCTCTTAATAATTCAGCACCGCCAAACGAATAGGCCGCATTTAATTTTTGCTGGCCATATCCTGGAACAGAGACCAGCATATCACGCATAAGAGAGATAAGCTTTATTTTATGAGTTTCCGGGTCATAATGTGCCACCATAATCGTATCGGTTCGAGCTTGTTTTTCTCCCCGAGTATCACTTCCTAATAGTAGAACATTTACCGCTCCTAGTTTATTTTTCTCTCCTTGAAAGTCTGTGCCTTTTGCTTTTAGTGGCTGGTTGATGGTTTGTATGGTGCCTTCTATGTACTGAAATATTTGCATAAGACCCACTAAAAAAATACTAAATAAAACTAGGGCCCCTAACACTCTCCTCCATCTTATTTTTCTCTTATTCTTCTTTACCCGTGTCAAATCTAGTATCACCTCATCCCTTACAACTCCTTAAAGTAATAATTATCCCATAGTAATTTTTCATTCATTTTAATAGAAGGTTACAATTTTATGTATTTCTGGTTACATCATATTTTTACTATCCAGCTAAGTTTACATGTGTAATAAAGCTTTTCCATTATCCATTTATCATGTAAATTTAATTATAAATGTATTTCCAAAATGCTATATTAGCAAGTAAGGTTTGAATTGGACGGTGATTCACATATGACGGAAACAAAGAAGCTGCAAGAGATGGATTTATATAAACCAATTCAGACATTTTTTGTGAATGAAGGTTTTGAGGTTTACGGTGAGGTTAGAGATTGTGATATAGTTGCGGTTAAGGGTGAGGAGTTAGTGGTCATTGAACTAAAGCTGACGTTAAGTGTTGATTTGCTCATCCAGGCTGCCAAACGGCAGCGGATCACGAATCAAGTGTATATTGCCATTCCAAAACCAAAGCAGCGTTTAAATTCTAGACGCTGGGCGGATAAATGCCATTTAATAAGACGGCTGGAGCTGGGATTAATTGTCGTTTCAAGCCTATCGAGTCGAGCGAAAGCAGAGGTCCTGTTCCATCCATCATCGTTTGATCGTCGCAGGAGTATGGGGCAAAGCAAATTAAGAAGACAAGCGGTTCTAAAGGAAATCAATGGCCGGAGTGCAGATTTCAATTTGGGAGGAAGCAATCGGACCAAAATAATGACAGCCTATAAGGAGAACTGTATCCAGATCGGCTGTTACTTGAGGCATTTTGGTCCGCTATCCCCGAAAAAGTTAATTCAATTGGGAACTGGAGACAAAACTTCATCGATTCTTGTAAAAAATTATTATGGTTGGTTTGAAAGAATTAAGAGAGGTACTTATGTAATAACAGACAAGGGCAGGGAAGAAATGTTGGAATATCCGGGTCTATTGAACTTTTATTTAGATCGTTTATCCAGTGACACATAATCCAGCGTTAGTTCAAAAGGTTGCCAGTCTTTTGGGCAACCTTTGTAAAAATATTAAACTGCTTTTTACTTGTTTATTTCGGCCGGTCATTCACTTCATAGGCGACCCGTATTCCGGACTCAATCGCCCCTTGCATCCAGCCATGGGTTAGTGTAGTATGTTCACCGGCAAAGTGAACTCTCCCTTCAGGCGTAGGAATATAGGGGAATATTTCTTCTTCCTGCCCCGGTTCGAAAGTCGCTAACGCTCCTGTTGAATATGGATTTTCAACCCAGCTAAAGGAAGTCCCAACGACAAATTCAGAATAAACGATGTCTCCATAAACTTGCGCTAAATTTTTTAAAGCAAATTGGACGCGTTCCTCGTTGGATAGGCCTTCCCAAGTTGATGCCTCATCAGCCCAAGTATAACTAGCCACCATGACAGCAGGTCCACTTGTGCCAATTCCTTGACTTGGATAATAAGTAAAGCGAATCGGCAGGTCCGTAATGGATTTACCACCCAATTGATTGAAACGTTCCCAAAACCGGCTTTTAAACTCTATGCCAATTTTAGTTGCCGCCATATAATTCACTTCACGAATGGCCCGCCGCTTATAGTAGGAAAAAGAATGGTAAGGTTCCACTTCGACAAATCTTAAGACGGAAAAGGGGATTGTAAGAATCGCGAGATCACTTGTAATGGTGGTGGATGGAGTTAAGGTGTGCGGCAGGTCGGAATGAATGGTAACACTGTTTTGATGTTGGACAATTTTTGTCATTCTTTGATTATAGCGAATGACATCTTTTAATTGCGGAAGGAATGCTTTTGGCAGCAAATCCATACCGCCTGTTATTTCATAGTAACGATTTGTTTTAAAGTGTGATGCTTCTCGTAAAACTTCAAGAAATGACATGCCCATATAAGCTTCATAGTCAAGGAGCACACCAATCATATCCACTGCGCCTTCAGAGAAAGTCGTCCCATATTGATAATGATAAAATTTTAAAAAGGTTCCTAAGGAGTAGTCTTTAAATTCTTTCTCGATCAAATTCCAATTTTTCACCGGATCTTTGTTTATAAAATCAATAATTGGCTGTAACGCTAAATTTAAGAGATCCTCTGCGCTCTTTCCTTTTTCATTAGGGGCTACTGGAAAGTTTAGAATTTCAGGATGTCGTTCAAAAATGTTCAGGCGCGTTTTGACACCGTTGATATAAAGGATATCGACAGGTGTTCGGTTAATAAACTCGTTTACAGGTAACCCATATTTTTTTATATACTCTATGGTTAAGTAATGAGCATCTGGAATACGCATCGGCCCTGCGTTTAGATAAAGACCGCTGGCAAAGGGGGAACGAATGGTATGAACACGACCACCGACAGCATTTGTGGCTTCGAGAATGACGATTTGGTGCCCGGCTTCCTTTAATAGCGAAGCGGACACTAGTCCTGCAAGACCTGCACCGACGATCGTAATATTCTTGGGTGCGCTGGTCTTTATTAGCCCATGTTTAATGATGTTTATCATTTGTTGAGAGGTTAACTTATCAGGCATCTCATCCCCCCTAGCAAAATGGTGTTATAACATTGTATTCACTTGGGGTGGGAGCTATGTGGTTTATAAGTTGTTGATGAAATAATATGCAGAGATGAGATCTCCATTTGAGGATAAGCAGTTTCATTTTAAAAGTAAACGTCATTTGTGAAATGTAGTAAAATAGAAGAAGACTTTAACGGAGGTAATTAATATGCCAGTCATCCCAGTACAGCAGCGCGATAAAGTAAGTTCTTATCAAAGTCTTCGTTCTTTATACGAACAAAACATTACTGTTAACAGTATTGCCGAAGTATTAGTTGCCTGTCATCTGCAAGATGATGCGACAAGCATTAAAAACATGATGGTGTTGAAAGACTATGACATTCTTGGTGTGGAAGAGAATGGAATCATAATTGGTTATGTGGTAAGAGACGAATTGAAGGAGGGAACCTGCAAAGACTTTTATCGAAGTTTTCTTCCAACCGAACTAGTCTCTGAATCCACTTCACTTTTATATACACTATTCATTTTCAAAGAAACGAACCGAATTTTTATCCTCGAAGGGAACAGGATCACTAAAGTTGTCACCTTAGCCGATCTTCAAAAACCGCCAATTCGCATGCTGCTATTTGGTTTGATCTCTCTATTAGAGATGCATCTATATCGAATTATTAATGATTATTTTCCTGAAGATACCTGGAAAAAACATTTAAATCCGAAGAGGATTCAATTTGCGGAGGATTTATTTTCTCTGAGGAAAGCTAAGAATGAAGCGATTCAATTGGGTGATTGCTTGCAGATTTGTGATAAGAGAGACATTGTCCTTAATGAGACTCCACTAAGAAAATTGCTAGGTATCGAAACAAAGACGAAGGGGAAAGAGTTCTTTAAAAAACTAGAAGAGCTCCGAAACAATTTGGCCCATTCCCAAGATATCAATACGGAAAATTCTTGGAATGACACATTATCCTTAATCGAACAGACGGAGCATTTATTAGAGGAATGTGAGAAGATAAAATAAACGGGAATATCATATGACAAAGTGGCCCTTGATGGATTCAGGTGCCACTTTTTTAATGTAAGTGGTGAACTAGGATGGATATTCCGTTCCTCAAAATTAAACAAAAAAGAAGGCTAAACACCTTCTTCTTTCTTCTCTTAGCTAGTATTAAGTCCTCTGTATAGTAGATAGTGAGAAGTTCTTCACCATTTTTTGCAGGTTTCGATGACCTTCTCTCAATTTAATCGTTTCTTCGATGATTTTTTGGAATCCTTCTATATCTCGATCGGATGCATTTAATAGAGACTTCGGCAGACCTTCGACGAGTTGTTGTAGGGTAATTTCATTCAACGGCTAATCCCACCTTTCAACTTATTCGTAAGACATCGGTTCTGTCTTGTCTTTAATATTTTGCATGAAGAGGTTTTTTTCCTGCCCACACGGTATAAAACTTATCTACATGAATCTCCATATTACATAGAGAATAGAAAAATTCCATGTTTTTATAACAAATTAAGACGTAAAATCTCTAGATGTTACTGATATTTGTAGAAAAATATCTATTCTAGAAGCACAAACAGCTACTTATATTTGTACCCCCATTTTTAGCGATTAGCGTATTAATTCTCATAAAGAACCATATAAAATTATGAAAGGAGGAGAGATGTGTAGATGGACGACATTTTTTAAAAAATTACTAATGTGAGGGGAATTTTTTATGAAAGTTGCATTAAAAAATTCAATTCTTAAATGGGCTTTTATAACTGTAGCCTTTACTCTTATTATAGGTTGTTCAAGGAATAGCAGTCTAACGGGCGGTAATCAGAATGAGAATGACAACACGGCCAATGGACAGCAAAACACCACTTCCAATAACGAGACTCCATCTTCTTCTAATTCTTCTGAAGCATCAAAATCCATTGTCTATGAAAATACAAAATATGGTTTTAGCTTTAAGCTTCCTGCAAGTTGGAGAGAATATTCCATAATTACTAGTCAGTGGGAGGGGGTCGCTATTGAAAATGGAAGTACAGTAGAAACAGGCCCAATTATATCCATTAGAGATCCAAGATGGACCAATGAAACACCACGCCAGGACATTCCAATTATGGTATTTACAATTAGCCAGTGGAACTCGCTTAAGCAAGGAGTATTTCATATAGGAGCTGCTCCTGTGGACCCAAGTGAATTGGGACGAAACAATTCTTACGTGTTTGCACTTCCGGCACGATATAACTATTCTTTTTTACCAGGGTATGAGGAAGTGGAAAAAATTTTAACCGATAATCCTTTGCACACTGCCAAAGTAAAATGAACGTAAGAATAATAGATTTACCGTTTTAGAGAGTGTCAGAGCGCAGAACAAGCTGTCTTTACCGACAGCTTGTTTTTATTCTGAAAAAACACTATTTTGACACTTGTTTGATTTATTCTAAATTTATACAATATACATAAATAGACATTAAAATTACTCTTAATCAATTGATTATTGGTTATAACAGGATAAAGAAATGGGGTATCTTCAATGAAACCAAAAGTAATTGTATATAAAAAAGTCGATAAAAAAGTATTGGATTTTATTAAAGATATAATGGAAGTAACCTATTTTGAGAAACTAGATTCACAAACCTATCCTGCATTTCTTAAAGAATTGAAAGATGCGGAAGGTATATTGGGATCCAAGTTGAAAGTGAATCAAGAATTGTTAGGACAAGCACCTAATTTAAAGATTGTGTGTAATACCTCTGTTGGGTATGACAATCTTGATTTATGTGCATTGGCAGAATATGGAGTAATGGCTACTAATACTCCGGATATTTTGAATGATACAGTAGCTGATACTATTTTTGGATTAATTCTGTCTACAGCAAGAAGGATGCCTGAGTTAGATCAATGGGTAAAAACAGGGCAATGGAATACCACCCTCGAACAAAATTGGTTTGGAGTGGATGTTCACCACAAAGTATTAGGGATTATTGGAATGGGAAGAGTAGGGGCTGCGATAGCAAAAAGAGCCTACTGTGGGTTTGATATGAACATTTTATATCACAACCGTTCGCGGAATGAAGAAGCGGAACAGAAATACAATGCAACTTATTTTACATTGGATGATCTCTTAAAACAGTCTGATTTTGTTTGTTTAATGACGCCTTTAACTCCCCAGACTGAAAAGTTAATCGGGAAACGGGAATTCGAGTTGATGAAAGAGACAGCCATTTTTATTAATGGGTCAAGAGGAAAAACAGTCGACGAACATGCCCTAATTCAGGCACTTAAAACAAGGGAAATTCTTGGAGCGGGGCTTGATGTTTTCGTTCAGGAACCGATTGAGAAGGATCATCCTCTTCTCGCCATGAATAATGTTGTGACACTGCCCCATATCGGCTCTGCTACCTATGAAACTCGCTTTAAAATGGATATGTTGGCAGCTGCTAACTTAGTAGCTGGACTCAAGGGAGAAGTTCCGCCAAACTTAATAAAGTAAAGTGAAAAACTTTATTGTATGTATAGAAAACAACCTTGTTCCGGCGAGGATAGGACAGTGAGGAGATTGACGATGAAAACATTAAAGATTGCTAACATCCCAGGAGACGGAATTGGAAAAGAGGTGGTTCCAGCAGCAACCGACGTCTTGAAAACGTTATCGGACCTTCATGGTGGATTAAGGTTTGAATTTACAGACTTTCCTTGGAGCTGTGAGTACTATCTCGAACATGGTAAAATGATGCCGGAAGATGGTCTTGAGAGATTAAAAGATTTTGATAGTATTTTTTTAGGAGCAGTAGGTAACTTACAGCTTGTTCCTGATCATGTTTCATTATGGGGCCTCCTAATTAAAATCCGCAGAGAATTTGAACAAGTGATTAATATTCGACCAGCCAAGGTATTTGATGGAGTTAGGTTTCCTTTATTAAATCCAAAAGACTTTGACTTAATTGTTGTTCGAGAGAATAGTGAAGGCGAATATAGCTCGGTTGGAGGAAAGATTTATCAAGGTGAAGATGAAATAGCCATTCAAAATGCTATTTTTTCAAGAAAAGGGACAGAAAGGGTCATGCGTTATGGTTTTGAATTAGCAAAAAAGCGTAGAAAACATGTAACTAGTGCGACAAAATCTAACGGCATCATTTATTCTATGCCTTTTTGGGATCATGTGTTTGATGAAGTATCAAAAGATTATCCTGAAATAAGTACAGATTCACAACATATCGATGCTTTATCCGCATTTTTCGTTACAAGACCGGAAAGATTTGATGTAATCGTTGCAAGTAATTTATTTGGAGATATTTTGACTGACTTAGGTGCCGCTATCATGGGGAGTGTGGGAATTGCTCCAGCTGCAAACATCAATGTAAATGGAAAGTTCCCTTCCATGTTTGAACCGGTTCATGGTTCAGCTCCAGACATTGTTGGAAAAGGTATTGCCAACCCGATTGGTCAGATATGGACGGCAAAAATGATGTTGGATCATTTTGGCGAAGAAGAACTTGGCAGCACATTATTAAATGTTATGGAAAGCGTAACGAGAGATGGATTTTTAACTCCGGACATCGGCGGGAAGTACACGACAAATGAGGTTACGGATGAGATCATTAACCGACTTAAAGTTGTGGATAAAAAGGGTGTTAATTTGACATATAAATAGGTACTCATACAAGCTGTCTTAGCCGACAGCTTGTTTTATTTGACACAATACTTCATTAAATTTTTAAGGTTCTTCAAACGGAGGACAATGACCTGCTTTCTCAAATCAAACCTCCTTCACAGGCTAACTATTACAAACCTAATGGTGATTAAATCCCTTTAATGGTAATATATTCTTGGAAGCGACTAAATACCTATGAAATTTGAAATATATTAAAAGGGGAGTATTGATGAATTCAAAAAGAAGATATGATATTGATTGGCTGCGGAATCTGGGAATTCTTTTATTGTTCGCATTCCATTCGGCAAGGGTATTCGATCATTGGGATCCATTCTATGTGAAAAGTAGTGAGTTAAGCTGGGGGTTAAGCTGGTTTATCGCTTCTACCAGCTACTGGTTTATGCCGTTATTATTTTGGCTTGCAGGTGCATCTACTTGGTATGCCTTGCAGTATCGTTCCTCTCAACAATATATAAAGGACCGGATTGCGAGATTGCTAATACCATTCATGTTTGGCTTGTTATTTATTGTCCCACCGCAGGGGTATTTTTCATTATGGCAGCATCGTGGTTCTTCACCTGGCAATTATTTTACCTTCTTGCAAAACTACTTTATGGATTTTAGTGATTTGTCAGGCTACTTTGGTTCATTTACTCCTGCTCATTTGTGGTTCATTCTTTATTTATTTGTTTTTTCGCTTGTAACGGTGCCATTATTTATGTATTGGAAAAATAAAACTGGCACATCCGGGAATGAAAAATTCCATTCGATTTTCAGCAAGCCCTTTGTTTATCTCTTATTTTTTATCGTTTTAACAGCGACACAACCTTTGCCAGACCCAGGGGGGCAAAATCCTTTTTATTATATCGCTTTTCTAATCATGGGTTTTGTCACAACAAGTTATCCCAATTACCAAAAAATGTTTAATAAATACCGTTTCCCGGCGTTAATTTCCATCATTATACTATTTCCTGTTTGGGAAATCCTTTTATACCATTCACTAAATTCAGCCGGTTTTTCTCCGATCAATATTTTTTTAAGGCCGCTAAATACTTGGTTAACGTTGATTGTGATCCTTGGGTACGGGAATAAGTTTTTAAATTTCTCTCATAAACTTCTACCATATATGAATGAGGCCGCTTTTCCGATTTATATTATTCATCAAAGTGTTCTTGTTGTAGCAGGGTATTTTATTCTGAAAATGAAAACGGATGTTTGGCTGGAATATCTTTTGATCATGGCTGTGACTTTTATGATCTCAGTTATGATCTATGAGTTTATCATCAAAAGAATACCGTTTACAAGATGGGTATTTGGTGTCAAAATTAAAAATTCTATTATATCTAAGAAATCAGCCGCAAACATAAATAGATAAGGGGGAATTTATAGTAAAGAGGGGAATAGGATGGATTTAAACTTTGTTAAAGAAAATTGATTTGCTGCCAAGAAAAACGACCTATATTAAATTATTGGTCGTTTTTCAAAAAGTACGATGACTTCAGTCCAATTGGACATATATAGTATCAGTTAAAGTCTATTGTGTGATCGATTTTAGCTCATTCTGATGGTTTACTTTCTTATAGTTCTTTCCCCATTCATACATCGATTCTAGAATCGGCATTAAACTTTCCCCTTGTTCAGTAAGTGAATACTCTACTTTAGGAGGGACAACAGGGTAAACTTCACGATGAATAATATAATCTTCTTCCAGCTCTCTCAATTGATTCGCAAGCATTCGTTGGGTAATATCCGGAATTAACTTTCTGAGTTCGCCAAAACGTTTCGTTCCCTCTTTTCCTAAGTACCATAAGATTAACATTTTCCATTTTCCACCGATGATCGAAAGAGTAAGTTCCTTTTCACAATTAAAAGTTGTTCCACGTGGATGACTCATGTTTTTCCCTCCAATTGTTTGTTTTCATTATTTAAATGAACTTTTAGTTAGTAAACTTTCATTCATCAAGTATACTATATATTTTTAAAAAAGATTGTAAAAAAACAACATTTTAGATGGGAGGGATAACGGGTAGTAATTATTCAAAAAACAAATGATGTATCGATGATAGAGACTATATTGACAACCTAGACTTTTTTTATTATCCTTTAAAAAACGATTATGAATTCAATAAGATTTCGTATAACTCCAATAATATGGTTTGGAGGTCTCTACCAGGAACCGAAATTCCTGATTACGAAGAAATTACAAAATTTGTATTTTCTTCGTAATCAGGAATTTTTTTTATTCTTCATTAAAATATAAAAACTATATTTGGAGGTCAAAATGAACTTTTTAGGGTTGCCAAAAATTGAACTTCACTGTCATTTGGATGGGAGCGTTAGGATTGAAACCATCATTGAAATTGCCCAAAAGGAAGGCATTCAGTTACCGTCTTTTGATAAAAAGGAGTTGCAGAAGGAACTGATTGCTCCTATGGAATGTGACTCCCTAGAGGAATATTTACAAAGATTTTCTCTTCCTAATTTGATCATGCAGTCCAAGAAAAACTTAAGAAGAATTACTTTTGAGCTTTTTGAGGATGCAGCAAGGGAAAATGTGAAATATTTGGAGGTCAGATTTGGACCATTGCTTCACACATTAAAAGGTCTAGAGGTTGAAGAAGTTATTCAAAGTGTTATAGAGGGAATGAGGGAAGCAGAAAGCTGTTACGAAATAAAGGGTAATATTATCCTGTCTTGCTTGAGATCAATGTCAGTAGAAAGTGCAATGGAGGTGGTTGAAAAAGGGAAAAGATTCCTAGGGAAAGGTGTAGTAGCAATTGACCTTTGTGCATCAGAAGAAGAAGGCTTTTGTGAAAGATTCGTAGAACCAATCGTATTAGCCAAAGAATATGGCTACAGAGTCACCATTCATGCAGGTGAAACGGGTATTGGTAAAAACGTCCTAGAAGCTGTTGAATTGTTAGGTGCTGAAAGAATTGGACATGGAGTATTTATTAAAGAATGTGATGAGGCTTATAGGATAGTGAAAGAAAAACAGGTAGTGCTTGAAATGTGTCCAACAAGTAATGTCCAAACAAAAGCTGTTCAAGATTATTCCGCACATCCTATATTTAAGTTTTATAAAGATGGAATAAAAGTGACAATTAATACGGATAACAGAACAGTTTCTGATACTACGATGGCAAAAGAAATCTATTTAGTTAACAATGAATTTGATTTAAGCGAAGAAGATTACCGACAAATATATTCAAATAGTGTAGAAGCATCCTTTGCCGACCAAGAAATCAAAGAATGGTGCTTGGCACAATATAAATAGAAAATTAGTTTTAGCGTTTTTTCTCCAAAAAGAAGCAAAGACCACAAATTCTCCTAAAGGGAGTGAACTTGTGGTCTATAGATATTCTATTTATGGCTTATTTACTCCAGATTCGCATGCTTTCCATACATTTTATTGGAGTCTAGCCCTTTTTTCTCCATAAATCTTAAAATCAGGGCATCGTAAAACAACAACATTGTTTGCTCAAAAAGTGATCCCATTGGTTGGATCGTTTGGTAATCACCGGTTGATTGATCTTTTGGGGCACCTGGCAGCTTAACAACAATATCTGCTAGTTTTCCGATGGTAGAATCAGGAGATATCGTAATAGCTGCGACGGTTCCACCAATGTTTTTAGCTTTTTCAGCAATGGCAACCAAGGTTTTGGTTTCGCCCGAACCGGAACCGATGATTAATATATCACCTGGTTCTAAGTTCGCTGTTACCGTTTCACCTACAATATAAGCATCAATCCCCATATGCATCATTCGCATAACAAAAGATTTGCCCATAAAACCAGATCGGCCTGCTCCTGCAACAAAGATTTTATTGGATTCAAGAATTTTATTCACTAACTCCTCAGCCTGTTTGTCTGAGATTAAATGAATGGTACGGCTTAATTCTTGAACCACTTCATCTAAATATTGAGTGGCTATCATGGTTCGATTACCCGACTTGAACAGCAGTCATTAATTCTTGCATTTTAGCTGCCACTGCCTTTTTATCTTCTTTACTAGTTATCCCTCCGCCTACAATCACCAAATCTGGTTGTTGTTTAATGACTTCTGGAAGTGTTTCTAATTTAATTCCGCCAGCAACAGCTGTTTTTGCATTTTTAACCACACTTTTAATGGTAGCAAGATCTTCAAATGAGTTTTTTCCAACCGCTTGAAGATCATAACCTGTATGAACACAAATATAATCAACGCCAAGTTCATCTAGTTCTTTTGCACGAGCGGCAATATCTTTTACGGAGATCATATCAGCAAGAATTTGTTTACCTTGCTTTTTCGCTTCCTCTACTGCTCCTTTAATCGATTCATCTTCAGCAGCAGCAAGAATGGTAATGATGTCAGCACCAGCTGCAGAAGCCTGGCTCACTTCATATCCAGCTGCATCCATGATTTTAAGGTCAGCCAACACTGTTAATTGAGGAAACGCATTTTTTACTTCCTTTACAGCTCTAAGTCCTTCATTAATGACCACTGGTGTGCCAATTTCAACAACATCCACATGGTCCTTCACTTCTTCCACCAATTCAATTGCACCCTGAATATCGACTAGATCTAAAGCTAATTGTAATTTCATAATAGAAATCTCTCCTTTATCGTTAAAATTTGTTGTGTAGCATGTATTCATTGTAATTCTCAGAAATTTATAAAAAAAGTACGCACTTTAAAATCAGATAGTGAGAAAAAGTATACTAAGGGACTCTATTGGAATACTTTTATAATATAAAATAGCTTAAGCCATCCGTTTAGATTCAAGAGGAGTCTAATACGGATGGCTTTTATTTTTTATTCAAACACAGTGTTTCATACTAAAGTAAATATCTTTTTATATTGTTTAGGTGTTAAATGGATGAACTTTTTGAAACCCTTTATGAAGTGAGCCTGATCATAGTAGCCATTATCATAGATAATATCGAGTAAATCTTCTCCTTTGCTTTCTAAATACATATCTAACGTATTTTGGAAGCGAACGATTTGACAAAATTGCTTAGGAGAAAAGCCGATATAGGATTCAAACTTCCTGCGAATATGCTGTTCAGAATAGCCAATGGAATCGGATAAGTCCTGAACATTAACGGTTCCCCGTGACGAATAAATCTGATCAATGGCATATCGGACCATTTTTTGATCTTTTTCAATTCCTAATTGTTTTTCTTTTAAATAATCCCCAAACAATACGATTCGCTCACTAAATGAGTTCCCAGAAAGAATTAACTCAACCAGCGGCTTCACCTCATTCATCACCTCCATTAAGGGGATTTGCTGAGCGAGAAGGAAGTTCATCGATTCATTTAATTTGAAAATACTTTGTTCGGGGAAAAATCGAACGCCGAAGTATTGGCAATCTTTTCGAAATTCCGGCTGTTCTTTTCGGTAAAAAGGGCTGGTCCAAAGAAAAGCAGATGGATTAGCAGGATCACAGCAGAATAAAAAGTCAAAACAACCATCAGGAATAAGTGATAGAAACGTAGAGGTTTCTGCATTTGTAGTAAATTGATAGAACAAGGCAACATCCTTGCGATACCATACACCCGCAGGTTTAAGTTCTTGATAGAAAAGTGTATTTTGTTTGATCTCTGGTTGAGAAGGAAAATAGAATTGGTTTTCCAATAATGTACTCATTTGAAGTACTCCTTTCATTAAATTAACTCAGAAGGTAAAGACGATTAAATGAAACAGGATTAATTGACTAGTTAGAATTCATAAAAAAATAATAATAATATTTTCATGTTTATTACAGTTTTATGTCATGAAATCTAACATACAAAATCAAAAAACGTAACATAAGTTCGTTTTTTACAATAAAATCGACAAAAAACTAGGTATTCTAAGAGTGTAGTTAAGAGGTACTCAAAAAAATCAATTCAACTTTATCAAATAACGGGAGGAATACTTATGAAAGCATCCGAAATGAAAGTAAATCTTGCGGCACATCCTTTAGAGCCATTAACAACAGAGGAAATCACTAAAGCAGTAGCCATTCTAAGAAATGAAATGAATCTAACTGATTCTGCTCGGTTTGCTCAGGTGGTCTTAAATGAACCTGAAAAAGACTTGGTTCTTCATTTTAAAGAGGGAGATACGTTTGAAAGAGAAGTTTTTATTATTCTATTAGAACCTGAAACGAATGAAACGTTTGAAGCGATTGTTTCACTTACAAAAGAACAAGTGGTTTCCTATGAATTTATTCCAGATGTTCGCCCAGGCTTTATCCTTGATGAATTTGATGCAGTCGAAGAATTAGTGAAAAATGACCCAGATTATCAAGCTGCCCTTTTAAAACGCGGCATCACCGATCCAAGTTTAGTGATGATCGATCCATGGTCATCTGGTTACTTTGGTATTCCAGAAGATGAAGGGAAACGATTGGTTCGTGCGTTAGCTTGGGTAAGGCCAGCTGAAGGAGAAAATGGATATGCGTATCCTATTACTGGTCTCATTCCGGTTGTTGATGTAAATAAAATGGAAATCATCCGTATTGAGGACTACGGAGTGAAACCCATTCCGCCAACAGATGCTGCTTATACTCCGGAAGAAGCAAAGAGTTACCCAATTGATATTCGCCAAGATGTAAAACCATTGGATATCATTCAGCCTGAAGGTCCAAGCTTTGAAATTGACGGGCACTCCATTAAGTGGCAAAAATGGAATATTCGTTTTGGATTCACGCCAAGAGAAGGGCTTGTTCTTCACACTGTAGGGTATGAGGATAAAGGAAAGGTTCGTCCTATTCTTTACCGTGCAGCATTATCTGAAATGGTGGTACCTTACAGTGATACAAACCCAGCTCATAACTGGCAAAATGCGTTTGACGCTGGGGAATACGGGATTGGTCAGCTTGCCAATTCTTTGGAGTTAGGCTGTGACTGTGTAGGGTATATTAAATACTTTGATGCCGTGATGTCCAATAGTAAAGGGGAACCATTCACAGTGAAAAATGCGGTTTGTCTTCATGAAGAAGATTATGGGGTTGCATGGAAGCATACGGATTGGAGGACAAACCGTGTAGAAGTAAGGCGTTCTCGTCGTCTAGTCATCTCTTTCTTTGCAACAGTAGCAAACTATGATTATGGATTCTTCTGGTCTTTCTACCCAGATGGAACGATCGAGTGTGAAGTGAAATTAACCGGTATTTTAAATGTGGGTGCTTTAGATGTAGGGGAAGTTCCTAAATATGGAACAGAGGTTGCACCACAGGTGAACGCGCCATATCATCAGCATTTCTTTAACTTCCGAATCGACCCTATCCTTGATGGGGTGAAAAACTCTTTGGTTGAATCTTACACAGTTGCAGAAAAAGCAGGTCCAGAAAATCCAAATAACAATGCCTTCTATACGATAGCAAAAGCCTTTAAAACAGAATCAGAATCAGTAAGTAATATTGATTTGGCCACCCAAAAAACATGGAAAATTGTTAATCCGAATTCGAAAAACTTCGTTGGCCAACCAGTCGGATATAAAATTGTTACTGGTGAAAACTGTCTTCCGTTCGCTACAGATGAGGCTAGTGTCATTAAACGTGCAGGATTTATCAAAAATCATCTCCATGTTACCAAATATGATCGAAACCAAATGTATGCTTCTGGAAAATATCCGAACCAATCAAAAGGTGGAGATAGCTTAGAGCATTATGTAAAAGCTGACCGTAATATTGTAAATGAAGATATTGTTGTATGGTACACAATGGGGCATCACCATATTACTAGACCAGAAGACTGGCCGGTCATGCCAACTGCGTATCAAAGCTTCCAATTGAAACCAGTAGGATTTTTTGACCGTAACCCAGCTCTAGATCTGCCTCGCCCAAAGGCGAAAACAGCTTGCAGTATGACAAAAGGTGATTCTTGTCATTAATAAGATAGAAACGGGAGTTGGTTGTTAACCAGCTCCCGTATTATAAATGGAGGTGAAGGTATGTTAGTTTTGAGTAGTTCAGCAATGATTGTTTTTTACAATATATTCTTTAGTATACACGTTGCTTCAAAGAAACAATGTGTCAGCCCAGCAACAGGAAAATGTATTTCGATGGGAGCAGGAATGGTAACCAGTACAATGATTGGTCTGATCCTTGCACTGTTAATGCCAGGAGAACTAGCGTATTCGACCGTATTATCCATTATTGTCAGCGGTGTTTTTACCTTCATTATTGGCAGCTTTTTTGGAGTTTCTGGAATCATTGAAGCATTATCTGCCAGCTTTATGGGAGCCATGATGGGGGCGATGCTTGGAGATATGACCCCAGAAAACCGGCAAACATTTATCATTGTTGCCATGGATATCTTCTATTTACTATCTATTATTTCTTTAATGTTTATGGTTAATAAAGAGGTTGTAAAACAGAATGCCATGATAAAAACCAAATTAACCCCGCTTATGCTATCACTCGTTCTTTCCATTTCAGTAATAGGTGTTGCTGTCACAATGGAGACACGTTCCCATGTTCCCGTTGATATGCCGGAGATGAATATGAACCATCAACACCAGCATTAAAATGATAGTAAAAGAATCTTAAGGAGGTATTCGTATGTTGCGTAAAAAACAGAGTATGGTCTTATTCACGTTTCTTGCCTTTCTTTTCATCGTTCCTATTAATGCGTTTGCAGCCACAACAGCACCAAAGGTTGACTCAGGAGATACAACCTGGATGTTAATAGCAACGGCAATCGTCATTTTCATGCATGTTCCAGGATTAGCTCTTTTTTATGGAGGATTAGTAAGTGATCGGAACGTGGTCTCAACTATGATGCATAGCTTTGTCAGCTTGTTAATCATTACGCTCGTATGGGTTTTATGGGGTTATACCCTTAGTTTTGGGCCTGATAAAGGCGGACTAATTGGCGGGTTGGATTACTTAGGATTTAACGGGGTGGGAGGAGAAGCTGCATTTGGCAGTTACAGCATACCACATTATACTTTTGCTATCTTCCAATGTGCTTTCGCCGCTATTACCGTGGCCATCATTTCTGGAGGGATTGCAGGAAGGATTTCTTTCCCGGCTTGGATTCTCTTTAGTTTGTTATGGATTACCTTTATTTACGCACCGATGGCTCATTGGGTTTGGGGAGGCGGTTTTTTAGCACAACTAGGTGAACTTGACTTTGCTGGTGGTACAGTTGTTCATATTCTGTCAGGGGTAAGTGCTCTAACAGCCGCTATTATTATTGGACCTAGGTATGAACATTTAAAGAAAAAACACAGTCCACATAATGTCGTTCTATTTTTAATCGGTGCTGCAACTCTCTGGTTTGGGTGGTTTGGCTTCAATGCAGGCAGTGCTTTAGGGGCAAATGGCGTTACTGCTCTTGCTTTTGCAAATACCCAAATTGCAGCAGCTGCTGGTGGTTTGTGCTGGCTTTTAATTGAATGGAAAGTCCGCAAACGGCCAACTTTAGTCGGGACAGCTACAGGAGCAATCGCTGGTCTAGTAGGAATCACTCCTGCGGCAGGGTTTGTAACGGTTCCTTCAGCCATCATTATCGGCTTACTTTCAGCACCGGTAAGTTATTATGGCATCAATTTTATTAAAGAAAAATTCAAATATGATGATACATTAGATGCATTTGGTGTTCATGGTCTAGCTGGTATTTGGGGATCGATTGCTACAGGTATTTTTGCGACAACAAGTGTCAATTCAGCAGGCAGGGATGGATTGCTTTATGGGAATCCTGAATTGATATTACACCAAGTTACGGGTGTGGCAACAGCGATCATTCTTGGCGTTGTCGGAACGTTCATTATCTTAAAGATCGTAAAACTATTTGTGCCTTTACGTGTTACACAAGAGGAAGAATTAATGGGATTAGACATTAGTCTTCATGAAGAGAGAGCTTATAGCTCAACAGTTCCAGCTTTAGAAATTCCTAATGATACTTATGTATCTTAAATAGTTTTATACTAGTTCAGTTCATTCATTAATAATTTATAGATGAAACAGGATCTTCACATACTTCTAGATAAACGCAGTAACACCTAAAAAACGCCTTCAAAATTTAGCATTTGACGGCGTTTTTGCCGTTTGCCTCCATTTTCTAACTTTAATAGGAAAAAGTAAGATTAAGTATATTTTAAAGGGGGATAATATCAACAGTTATAAAACTGGAGGTACTTTCATGGAAACTCATCATATTCGATTAACTTCATCTGAAGTAGGTGGTTTATGGGCAAATTATATAGCGGATTCTATGTTTGTATGTGTTTATAAGTATTATCTAGCTAAGGTCGACGATGCGGAAATCAAAAAAGTAATAGAGCATGCCTTAGATCTATCTCAACAGCATATACAAGTTGTTACAAAAATTTTTAAGGAAGAAGGTCATGCGATTCCTCTTGGGTTTACTGAAAACGATGTAAATGTAGATGCTCCACGGCTTTTTTCTGATGAGTTCTTTTTATACTATACGAAACATATGACGAAAGGGGCTATAGTAACATACGGTGCTATTTTACCACATACATTTCGTAATGATATTCGAGAACATTTTATGTCTTGTATCTCATCTTCAATGGAATTGTTTAATGAAACAACGAACATACTTCTATCTAAAGGATTAGAAATTAGGTCTCCGTATATTCCTTATCTCCAAGAAGTGGATATGGTTGAAAAACAACATTTCTTAGCAGGTTGGTGGGGTAAACAAAGACCACTAACAGCCGCAGAGATCACTCACCTCTTCTCAAATATACAAACTAACCATTTGGGTACAGCAGTAATAACCGGTTTTGCTCAGGTTGCGAGCTCTAAAGATGTACGGGATTATTTCAGAAGGGGGAAGGAGATTTCAAAGAAACAAATTGAAGTCTTTAGTAAATACCTTCACGAAAATGATCTCCCTGCACCTGTAACTTGGGATGCAGAAGTCCAAGACACAAGAGAGTCTCCATTTTCCGATAAATTAATGTTGTATCAAGTTTCCATGATGACTGCAGCTGGAATGGGTAACTACGGAACAGCACTTTCTGCTAGTCCAAGGCGTGACATCGCGGCTGAATATGTACGATTACAAGGAGAGATTGGACTTTACGCAGAGGACAGTTTAAATCTCCAAATTAAGCATGCGTGGTTGGAAAGGCCGCCTCATGCAGCTGACAGAGATCAGTTAATGAAATAAAATGAAATGAAAAATCAAAGATAAAAGATAGTAAGCAAGGAATAGAGAGTCGTTTACTATTTTGAACATAACTCTTTTCATAAGCCTTTAAGAACTTAATCCCCAAATGCTGCTCTGAGTGTTGCCCCGTCCTATGTTTAAAAGTTCGTGATTAAGTTTATACATAAGTGAAAACTTCTTAGGAAGGGGGAAATTCTATGTGGTATGCTGCGATGTGGGGGGCTATCTCAGGTTCTGCGGTTTTCCTAGGTTCCCTAGCAGCTTTATTTTTACCCATAAAGAAAAGAATCATAGGTGACATTATGGCATTTGGAACAGGGATATTGATCGGAGCTGCTTCCTACGAATTATTGCAAGATTCAATCCATAAAGGGGGATTGAAGGCCACGGGAATAGGTTTTACTTTAGGTGCCCTTGTATTTACAATATTAAATTATTTAGTTTCTAAAAGAGGTGCCGATCAGAGAAAAAGATCAAATCAGAAGAAAGTAAAAGCTGCGGGACTTGCCATATTTATCGGAACAGTAATGGACGCTATTCCCGAATCCATCATGATAGGAGCAAGTCTTTTAGAAAAGCAGCAGTCTGTCAGCTGGCTGTTAGTCGCAGCGGTCTTTCTAAGTAACATTCCTGAAGGACTTTCTAGTACGGTAGGCTTGAAAAACAGCGGTTACCACAAAGGAAAAATATTTGTATTGTGGATTTCAGTTTTAGTTATATCTTCGTTTAGTGCATGGGGAGGTTATTTTTTTCTATCGAATGCTCCTGAATATTTATTAGCGGGAATAGCAGCCTTTGCAGGAGGCGGGATCATTGCTATGGTCACTTCAACAATGATGCCTGAAGCATATGAAGACAGCGGAACAGCAACTGGATTGATTGCAGCAATGGGTCTATTGGTATCACTAATCATGGATCATTTTTCTAGCTAATCCATTATTATAAAGAATGGTAATTAAATCTATTGCGCGACAAAATAAATGAAAAGGTGCTTTCCTTAAGGGAAAACACCTTTTCTTGTTAAAAATCTGCATTTGCTTATCTCTTAAGTATTTAAGCAATTAAATTCCTACAAACTTTTGCACATTCCATACAAGCTTCTGCACACTTTTGACAATGTTCATGCTGATGGTTTTGACACTCATTTCCACAAGCTTCACAAATACTTGCACACACTTGTGCTAAGTCAAAAATAAATGGCGTTCCTCTACCAATCGCCTGTTCTAAATAAGCACAAATATCCGCACATTCTCTGTCTAGTCGAATACACTCTACCATCATATTGCTATTTTCTTCCTTTAGGCAAGCGTCGTAACAGTGGTTACATGCAACCATACACTCGTGTAGTGTTTCAATGATTGTTCGATATTGCTCTTGTAACATATTAAATAACCTCCTAAATTTTATACTAGGTTTATTAGTACCCTATCTTATTTTGGTTAAACGTCTATTTTCTTCAGTTCCTTGGCGAAGAATTTTATTGTTAACACCAAAAATCATAGTCTATGAATTGAATTTTTACGGAATTCTGTGGGACTCACTCCCGTCCATCTTTTAAATTGTCTGCTAAAATGAGAAAGGTTCTTATAACCTAAACGATTCGAAATTTCTTTTAAAGAAATTTCCGGCTGCTGTATTAAAATTTTTGCTTCCTGTAATTTCAATTCCGATAAATAGGCTCGAGGGGACATATTATAGACTTTCTGAAATATTTCTAGTCCATAATTTGGACTTAACCCAAGGGAAGCAATAATTGGCTGTATATGTATGGCAGGGTCTACATCTGCATCCGCATTATTTAAGTAATGTCGTTTGAAAGTTGATTTTATGGCATCTGCAATTTCTTTTGCATATTTTGTTGTCGTCATAGATAGGTTTGCAACATTCTTCTGATTTTGTGAAACAATGTCTGAAAAGATCTCTAATAACTCAAATAGGACGATCTGAATCTTTAATTTGTCTTTAACAGGTCTATCATTCGTTTTTGATAGTAGATCAAGCCAATTCTCAAGAGTACTTTTTATCCTTTGATAAAAAGGAGAAGTAGAGGTGTAGATTAAATCACAATGTTTCAACATTTCTATTCGAAAAGAAGGTTCATCAATATCAAAATGCGCGCAAAAATAGGTCATATTGTTATTTGAAATACATCTATTGATATGCTCCACCCCTGGAGGAATAAGCATAATATCTCCACTGTTTAATGAATAAGTTTCGTTTTCAATGATTGTTTCCTGTTCTCCTTCTAAAACTATCAAAATCTCGAAAGCATGGTGAAACTCCCTTGCTACTGACCATTCTTTAGAAACCGTTTGCATATGAGCACCAAAAAAGCGTATGTTCCAATCAATGAATGGAAGTCGTATTGCATTAGTGGATTCATAGGTATTTGCATAGATATTTCCCATTCTTGTTAACTCCTTTGATTTGGGTAAATTTCACTTTGATAATACAATCGCATGTTTAAGTCAATTACTTTTATAATATAAATAAATACCGTTTTCTGAACTAGAAACAGCAATCATGATTATATAGTATCACCTATTTCAGTCAAGATGGGAACCGTTTTAATGATTCTGGAAGGAATTAATTGAGCTGCTTGAAAAGTGTAAAAGGGTAAATGCAAAAAATAGAGTTTTCCTTTTCAAAGAGCCATAAAAGTTTACCCAAATCAAAATAAAAATAATAGTTAAAAATAATTATTTTATTAATGGAGGCAGTTATGAAACAGCAAGCATTTAATCCTTATCTACCAAGCTTTGAATATATTCCTGATGGTGAGCCATATGTATTTGGTGACAGGGTATATGTGTACGGAAGTCATGATAAGTTTAATGGAACGATGTATTGTGAAAATGATTATGTATGTTGGTCGGCTCCGGTAGATGATTTAAGTGATTGGAAATACGAAGGGGTTATTTATCAGAAGGTCCAGGATCCAATGGGGCAGACTGATAACAGATTATTATTTGCACCAGATGTACAACAGGGCCCGGATGGCAGATTCTATCTATATTATGCATTTGATTTTCTGGGAGTCATGGCAGTAGCAGTCTGTGATTCGCCTGCGGGTAAATATGAATTTTACGGACATGTGCAATACCAGGACGGAACTTTACTCGGCGGCAAAGAAGGCGAGGGATTCCAATTTGATCCTGGTGTGCTAGTGGACGATGATAAAAAAGTTTATCTCTACTCTGGCTTTTGTCCTCAGAATTTTCCGTGGGGACAATTGGGATGTGAAGAGCAAACCATTAAAGGCGGCATGGTAATTGAACTGGAAGCAGATATGATTACGGTAAAAGAGGGACCTAAGTATATTTTTCCAGACAAGGCTCTTGGGGTAGGGACAGATTTCGAAGGCCATGAATTTTTTGAAGCTTCATCCATGAGAAAAATAGGAGATACCTATTATTTCGTTTATTCTTCATTTAATGGGCATGAATTATGCTATGCAACCTCTAAGAGTCCAATCGGCGGTTTTAAATACCGAGGTACTATTATTTCCAATGGGGATATTTATCTGAATGGCAGAACGGACGAGGAAGCATTGAATTACACTGGCAACAATCATGGCAGCATTGTCGAAATTAAGGATAAATGGTATGTGTTTTATCATAGACAGACGAATAAGCATCAATTTTCACGGCAGGCATGTGCTGAGGAAATTCATATTGAAAGTGATGGAAGTATCAGGCAAGTGGAAATGACAAGCTGTGGATTAAATGGTGGTGCTCTAATTGGAAAAGGGGAGTATCCTGCCTATATTGCTTGCAATCTAATGAGCCGATCAGGTGCTGTACGTTATGAATTTGGTTATGTAATCGACGAATCCCATCCGTACTTTACACAGGAGGGAGAGGACAGGGAAGGTCATCCAAATCAATATATTGCAAATATGACGGCTGGAGCTCTAGCTGGGTTTAAGTATTTTAATATTGATAATGTTTCTAAGATTTCTGTTAAAGTGAGAGGGACAGGAAATGGAGAACTTCAGGTTCGCACAACAATCGGCGGTGAAACGGTTGCACGGATTCCTGTTACTCCAGGGGAACCATGGCATATGTATTCAGCCCCTATAAAGATAAATTACGGAGTAAGTGCATTGTATTTTACTTACCAAGGTGAAGGTGCCATTGATTTTTATAGCTTTACATTAGAATAAAGAATAACACGGATCCAATATATTTAAATTAACGGGGCGATGCTTATTGAAGCATCGCCATTCTATTTTAAATACCAATTCGAAATGGTGGCAAATATTGGACAAAGTAGTAGAAGTAGAAAGCAGGTAAATGAAGAACCTTATTTGAAATGTGGTTTATAGTAAATACTTATATTGTGTAAAGGAAGTAATCGCTGTTTGTCGAATGTTAACTAGTTAGGGGACTAATGTTATTTAACAATGGACCTTAAATGTAAGCAATATCCATTTTGAATAATATTACTTATATCAAGGAGTGTTAAGAATGGAACAACAACTTGAATTTTTAGCTATTGGTAAAGCGAAACGCGAGAACTGGCTGGCAACAATGACAGATGAAGAAAAAGAAGTTATGACAAAACACAGTGAATACGTTGGAAAAATGTTTTCTGAAGGAAGGATTGTTATGGCTGGTCCATGTGTAGATGGTGCTTATGGGTTGATTATATACAAAGCCGAATCCTTTGCCTCCGCACAAGAAATGTATGATAATGACCCTGCTGTAAAGGCGGGAATTATGGAAATGGAGCTGCATCCATTTAGGGTGGCAGTAATGGAAAATAGGTAATCGCTTATCACTATTTAGGAGGAAATTTTGATGGCAGAGATTAAATATGAAATTATCCAAACGATTGCCGTGCTTTCAGAATCTGCAAAAGGATGGAAGAAAGAACTCAATCTGGTTAGCTGGAATGGGCGGGAACCCAAATATGACCTCCGCGATTGGTCCGATAACCACGAGAAAATGGGAAAAGGGATTACATTGTCTAACGATGAAATTTCAAAATTAAAGGAAATTCTTAATTCACTTTAACTAATGGGAATAAACAAAAATGACTCCAATTGACAATCACAATTGGAGTCATTTTCATTAGGATCATTAGGCAGCTTTCACTATGATTGATTATTAAAGTGAGTCATTTAATGATTAAAATGGATATTGGCGATCTTTTGTTTGAATGGAAACCCATTTTGTAGTGGTGAATTCTTCTACCACCCATGGATTGCCAAACCGGCCTAATCCACTCGCTTTATTTCCCCCAAACGGAATATTCGGTGCATCATTCACTGTCTGATCATTGATATGAGTCATGCCGCTATCAATTTGTAAGGCAAGATTTTCACCATTTTTTAAATCGCTTGTAAAAATGGCGGAGCTTAATCCATACGCAGCATCGTTGGCGTAGGCAATGGCTTCTTCATCTGTTTCCGCTTTGATGATAGTAGCAATCGGAGCAAAAAGCTCGGTTTGCGCAAGCTTACCGGAATTTTGAACATCTGTAAACACATACGGGGTCAGAATATTGCCAATCCGTTGTCCTTCCAAGGCGACCGTTACACCTTCCGCTTTTGCTTCTTCAATATACCGTAGAGCTTTTTCCATTTGTTGCTTATTCACCAATGGTCCGATGACGGTATTTGGATCACTTGGATCTCCAAAGGTAAGTTCTTTGGCTCGTTCCACAAATTTAGCGACAAACTCGTCATATTTGTTTTTGTGAATGATGAACCGGTTGATAATCATGCATATTTGGCCCTGATGGACGAATTTCCCAAAAATAGCAGCTTTGACAGCTTGATCAACGTCCGCATCAGATAAAACGATAAATGGACTGTTTCCGCCAAGTTCAAGTGCAACCCGCTTTAAATTTTGACCGGCAATGGCTCCAATATGGCGCCCAACCGCAGTGGAACCGGTAAAACTGATGAGTTTCGAAATTGGGTTTGTCAGCATAGCATCACCGATTTCGTTAATATCCGTTAAAATCACATTCAATACACCTTTAGGTAAACCAGCGTATTCAAACGCTTTTGCAATGATTGTACCACCAGAGAGGGCAACTTGAATGTCAGGCTTGTGGACAACACTATTTCCAAGGGCAATGGCCGGTGCGATTGCTCTCATGGATAAATTCATTGGAAAATTAAATGGTGAAATGGAGGCTATTACGCCTAATGGGAGCCGGTGTATATGATTTAATTTATCAGCATCCGGACCTGGAACTTCTCGCACTTTACCGATTTCATCAGCAAATTTGATCGACTCCTCTAATATTTCAATGGTTAGATGCAATTCGATATTAGATTTTAACACGGTGCCGCCTGTCTCAAGACCAATGGTCCTGACAATCTCCTCACGGTTTTTGTTTAAATAGTCTAATGCTTTATGGAGAACTTCCCTTCTTTCTTCAACGGTTGACTTTGCCCATTGTTTTTGTGCTTCTTGGGCTATTTGAAATGCTTCATCCAACTGATCTTTTGATGCTAAGCGAACGGAAGTAATGACAGAATCATCATATGGGTTCAAAATATCATAGGTTCTCGCGCTTTTGCCTTCTGTCCATTTACCGTTGATATAACTCTGATTTAACACCCCAACTGCTTGCATGAAAAAACTCCTCCCGACATTAAGTAATAGTTCTAAATTTTGTAGCGCTTACAAAAAAAGTATAAAGCTATGTACAGTTAAAATAGTAATATTCAACTGAATATGGCGAATTCTACCAACGAAACTCTAGAAAGTAAACTAATTTGTTGCTTTATATGCAACTTTATAAAAAATATCTTTTAATCTAGTAATCATTTTTTGTATGTTTTAATCAATTGCTTAATAAATGCGTCCATCGTGTTGTCTATGAATAAATCTTTTTTATAAACAATCCCGACCATTTTTCTGAATTCACGATCCATAATCCGTACCTGCCTAATCTTGTCGTCGTGAATAGTAGAAAGATAGGACTTTGGAAGAATGGTGGCTAAGTCATGATTCTTTTTTACAAGTTGAAGCAGTGCTTCCACAGTCGAAAACTCAATTCTGGGTTGAATAGTGAAGCCTGCTTTTTGACCCTCCTCCTCAAAAAAGTGACGCATGGTAAATTGATGGGGCAGCAATGTCAGCGGATATGGTTGGAGGTCTTTTAGTTTAATAGAATCAATCTCTGCAAGTTCGTGAAGATGGGAAACAACTAAATAAAATTCCTCTTCAAAAAGTGGAATCGTTTCAAGCCGATTGTCTTCCTCCATCAAAAAGGTTACTCCCAAGTCTAATTGGTTCTGCAAAAGTCTATGAAAGGTTTCTTTCGTTCTCAAATCAATGATAGAAAGCTCGATGCCTGGATATTTTTTATGAAAGGATAAGACTGGGGATGTGAGTAAATGCCCTCCCGAACATCCAATCGACAACTTTCCTCGTAAAATCCCCCGGACATCCCTGATTTTCGTGCTTGCTTGTTCAAGTTCAAAGAAGATTCGCGAGCAATGATCCAATAGAATGTTCCCGGCATAGGTTAAACGGACTTTTTTCCCGGCACGGCTAAACAAAGGGGTACCCAGCTGGGCTTCCAACAGCCGGATTTGCTGACTCAGTGTAGGCTGACTGATTCCTAATTTTTCTGCGGCTTTTGTAAAATGTAATTCCTGAGAAACGGTTACAAAATATTCTAATAGACGAAATTCCACTAGCTTCACATTCCTTTTTGATAGTTTATAACTATGATAATCATTAAAAATATTATATTGAACAATGAAAGGGTTTACAAATATAATTACATTAAAGTTTTAAAAATCTAAATATTCCTAATTGTTTTCTTGAATCTTAATCAAAGGATAGGAGATGTAGTTATGTCGAGTGAAAAAACTTCTATGGTATTAGCCCAAGCAGAGACCCAAAATTTCAAGTACACAACTTCCACCGCTTTAATGGAGGCACTTCAAGAATCAGGTGTCGCTTACATTTTCGCAAACTTAGGAAGTGACCATCCGGCCATTATAGAAAGCTGGGCACAGGCGCAGCTAGAAAACAAGGAATTTCCAAAAGTGATCATCTGCCCGCATGAAATGGTCGCCTTAAGTGCTGCACATGGGTTTGCACAGGTTAGCGGGAAAGCCCAGGCTGTTTTTGTTCATGTCGAATGTGGAACCCAAAACATGGGTGGGGCCATACATAATGCAGCTAGAGGAAGAGTACCTGTATTTATTCTTGCTGGAGCTTCACCATATACGCAGGAAGGGGAACTTTTAGGAAGCCGGAATGAACATATTCACTGGCTCCAAGATGTATTTGACCAGCGGGGAATTGTACGGGAATATGTGAAATATGACAATGAAATCCGAACAGGGAAAAATGTAAAGCAGCTGGTACAGCGGGCGCTGCAAATAGCAGAAAGCGATCCAAAAGGCCCGGTCTATCTGATGGCACCTCGTGAGGTATTGGAAGCAGAAATGGAACCACCAACTGTTGATCAGCGGGGCTGGAAACCACTTTCTCCCGGTGCAATTGCACCAGACGATGTAGCAACACTTGCTGAAAATCTGATCAAAGCCGAACATCCTTTAATTGTTACTTCCTACCTTGGCCGAAATAAGGACGCGGTTTCGGAGTTGGTCAAGCTTAGCGAGAAGTTAGCGATTCCTGTATTGGAGTCGGTACCAAACTATGTGAATTTTCCTGCTGATCATCCGATGCATGTTGGATATCAATGGAATGCACCTGTTCAAAATGAATTATTAAATCAGGCTGATTATATTCTGGTCATTGACAGTGATATTCCTTGGATTCCATTAGTCAATAAGCCCGCTGAAGAATGCACTATTTCCTATATTGATGTAGATCCATTAAAAGAAAAAACACCACTTTGGTACATTCCGTCCGAAAGCTTTTTTAAAGCAGATTCATTGGTGGCTCTTCAACAGTTAAATTCCTTTATCGACAGTGTTAATAAATTAAACGAAGAGAAAGTTTCTAACCGCTACCTCAACATTGCTGCGATCCATTCGAAACAAAGAAAGGAATGGAAAGAGAATGAGACCTTACAGAACCCTGCCATCATTACTCCTCAGTATTTAACAGCCTGTATTCGCGAAGCAATAGATAAAGACACGATTGTCATGACAGAGTCCATAACGAACTATGATGTAGTTTCAAAACACCTTCCACGGAACGCGCCTGGAACGCTGTATGGAAGCGGGGCAAGCTCACTGGGGTGGCACGGTGGTGCCGCTATAGGTGCTAAGCTGGCAGCTCCTGAGAAAATGATTGTCAATCTTACAGGGGACGGTACTTATATTTTCAGTAATCCGACACCTGTCCACTGGATTTCAAGAAAATATAATGTTCCATTCTTAACGGTTATTTATAACAATCATGGCTGGGGAGCGCCAAGAATGTCAACATTGGGTGTCCATCCAAATGGAATTGCCAGTCAAACCGATCAATTTTGGGTGAATTTCGACCCAGTGGCGGATTTATCGAAAGTTGCCGAAGCTGCTGGCGGAGCCTATGCGCAAATTATTGAAAGACCAGAGGAACTAATGGACAGCCTTGTCAAAGCAATCGATATTGTTAAAAGCGGAAGATCGGCTGTTTTAGATGTCCGACTTCAAAATGTGTCTCAGCAGCAACTCTAATTGTTGAACTAATGTGTCCCAGTCAATTTAAATTAGGTCAAAACCGCAATTAAAAAATGGATATATAAAATGAGGAGGAGAATGGATGAATAAAAGGGGTTGGCAGCGCTATCACACTATTTGGGCAATGTTGTTTTTAGGATGGTTTGTTTCCTATATTGACCGGACCGCAACTGGACCTGTCATTACATGGATGATTGACAATAAGGTGTCGTTCTTGTCGAATGTACCAAACCCACATGGATTAGGGGGATTAATCGGCAGTTTATTCTTTGCAGGGTTTATGATGAACCAATATCCTGGCGGTTCCATTGGTGATAAATTCGGGCACCGGACAGTTGTGGTCTTAAGTATTGTATGGGCAGGGATTACCACCCTATTCACAGGGTTTATCTCAGGTTTAATCCTGTTTGTTCTTTTACGTGTGTTATTAGGATTGGGAGAAGGAGTCTTTTATTCGAATGACCGTTCCTATATTGTCTATCATTCTCCAAAGGATAAAGTTGGGCTTGGAATGGGTGTGGTCATTACGGGACTTTCGGTTGGACTAACTGTCGCGACTCTTGGTGTCCCGCTCCTTCTCAACGTGATGGAACCAGTGATGGGTAAAGAGGCTTGGCGCTCTCCTTTTATTCTGCTCGGTGTCATTACATTAATCTCTTCACTCCTAATTTATAAATATATGAAACCTTTATCTGCATCTGTTCAGAAAATGAACCCAGAGTCTCCGGCAGTGAAAGAGGCATACAGAAGTGCATTTCTTATAATGTTGAAGTATGCAGCTGTTTTCGTTGTCATCATTATGGGTATTTACTTTGCTGCCTTAAAAATGGGATTATCCGATATTGCCATTGCTTTTATTTTAGTCTGTCTTTGTCCGCTTTTTATTGTTTTCCTATACAAAACGCGTAAAGCTGAAATTCGTCCTGTTTTAGCTAATAAAAACTTAATTTTTCTTTACGTTTCCTTTATTCCGATTATTTGGCACCTGTGGCTGTATGGCTTTTGGTCCGTTTCGATTGTGAAGGATTTTGGCGGCGGGGCACTCGTTGCCGCTGCGCTGGTTGCTTCCTTTAATGGTATAGCAGGAATTGTTGGATTTCCAATTGGTGGAAAGATTTCCGATATGGTAGCTGGAACAGAAAATGGCCGACGTAATGTTCTGGCGGTTATGACAGCATTACTAACCGTTTCTATCTTTATATTTGCTGCCTACGTAATGACGGGCCATAACAATCCTGTCATCATGTCGATCATTTTATTTGTATCTGGGCTATTCTTCTTTGCCCTGCAGCCAGTATCTCATGCTTTGAATGCTGAAATTGCCCCTGAAAAAAATCGGGGCGCAGCTTTTGGAATGTTTAATTTTATCTCGGAGATTGGAGCTGTTCTTTCTCCGGTTGTCTCAGGGGTTCTCCGTGACAGTACAGGAAGCTGGGGAGTACCGCTGTTGTTGGATGGTGTTCTCCTTGCAGCCAGCTGTATCCTTGTGGTATGCGTCAACCGAGGAGTTTCGACGCAAATGAGCTTAACTGTTGAGAAATAAATCAAGGAGGATAAAATAAATGCAATTGTTTAGAAAATCATTAGATGAAAAAGCATTCCTGCTATTAAAAGAAAAAATGGAGCAAGGATTATTACCCCAGTGGGTCGTCACAGATCCGGATCTTTATGAATTGGAAATAGAAAAAATATATGGGCATACTTGGCAATTTCTTGGACATGAATCGGAGTTACAAGAGCCAGGCAGCTATGTAACAAGATGGATGGTAAATGATCCTATTCTTCTCGTAAAAAACCGCAATGGTGAAATTAATGCCTATCTTAATTCCTGTACACATCGTGGAACGCAGCTTTGCACGGCGGACCGGGGAAACAAAAAGTCTTTCACCTGTCCATATCATGGCTGGAGCTTTAATCTTGATGGAGATTTAATCGGCATTGTTGCTGGGAATAAAGTGTATGGTGAAGAAATGGATAAATCGGAATGGGGACTGCGTAAAGTTCCGAAGATTGGCATGTACCAGGGGATGATTTTTGGAAACCTAGATCCAAATGCAGAAAGTCTAGAAGACTACTTAGGTGATATGAAGTGGTATTTGGATATGATGATGGGCAGAAGTGATGGGGGAATGGAAGTCATTGGGATGCCGCAGCGCTGGGTAGCAAAAGCCAATTGGAAGGCAACGGCGGAAAACTTTGCTGCTGACCCGTACCATGTCCAAACCACCCATCGTTCGACAGTTGAAATGGGAATAAGTCCAGAAGACCCACTTTATGCGGGATATGGACACCAAGTAGTTATGGACCATGCACATGGAATTAATGTAATTACATCAAAAACCGGTGAAGCTAGAGTACCATTTCAAGGAACTCCTGAATCGATGTGGCCGATGTTCAAGAAAAACGTTACTCCAGAACAATATGACATCCTTTCCAAAGTGACGGTTTTTGTTGGCGGCATGTATCCAAACCTTTCCTTCGTTAGTCCGATTCATGGGACAGAAGGACATTTGCACAATTATTTGAATTTCCGGCTCTGGAGACCGATAGGACCTGAAAAAGTAGAGGTATGGTGCTGGTTCTTTATTGATAAAGCTGCCCCAAAGGAATATAAGGAAGCTGCTTATAAAGGTTATTTAGGATCATTTGGTCCAACCGGAACACTTGAGCAGGATGATACAGAAACCTGGGCGCGAATTGTTGAAGTAAGCAGCGGATTGATGATGCGTGATAAGGAATTAAGCTATAACAATGTCAGCAACTACTTAATGGGAATGAACCGGATTGAACCGGATGAAAGTTTCCCTGGTCCAGGAACTGCCTATCCTACCTGCTATCTTGATGCAATTTCTAGAAAAATGCATGAAGAGTGGCTTGAGTTGATTTCAAAGGATCTCTTTGTTAAGGAGGGAGTTTAAATGGAGTTCAACGTTCAAATGAAAATCTCTCCTGAGGTGGAATTAGAAATTACCCGTTTTCTTCATAAGGAGGCATATTTTTTAGATCACCGTAAATATAAGGAATGGCTCGAATTGCTGGATGAGGATATCGAATATCGTATGCCTTTACGCGAAACAGTAGAAGGTGTTGGGGTTAATGATATTGCGAGGGATTCGTCCTTTTATGAAGAAACGAAGCTTTCACTTACTACGCGGGTCAATCGGTTGTATACAAAATCAGCTTGGGTGGAAAATCCAGCAACACGGCAGCGCCATTTTATTTCAAACATTGTGGTTGAGCCAGCTGAAGATCCCAATGAATATAAAGTCATTAGTTATTTCTTATATAAAAGAAGCAGAGGTTCGACACATGTAATTGAAGAATTGTTTGGTGAGAGAAACGATATTATTCGGAAGATTAATCATGAATATAAAATTGTATCACGGACGATCATTCCTGATCAGACTGTTATTACCACGATGAATATGAGTATGTTCTTATAGTTAGATGCCGAAAACTGTTATTTTCCAATGGGTTGCTGAGAAGCAATCCTCTTTTTTATTGAATTAAACATAGAATAAGAATATTCCACTTTAATTATTCATCTTCACAAGAAAAGTTTATTCCAATTTTTATCTTGATGTGATACCATATAAAAAAATAAAAACGTACTCGGAGGAGCCTGTCACCAAGGGATTTGTATGCCCACGGTGACAGGCTTTTTTTTTTCGATCCAAACTATAAGCACTAAGGAAAAAATTGTATCTAACATTAATTAGAATGTGGGGATTAATTTGAAAACAAAAAATAAGTTATATCGAATTTACAGAGTGTTATCTATGGCCTTTATTATTTTTCTTCAAATCTATTGGTATAAGTTACGTAGGAAACCTAAAGAAGACTGGGAAAATCTTTGGGGGAAAATTGGAGAAAGGTTTCGAAATACACTGTTTGAATTAGAAGGCTTACTCATCAAGATTGGTCAGATTTTAAGTACTCGTGCTGATTTGTTACCTAATGCTTTTATCGGCCAAATTGAAGACCTCACAGATAAGGTTCCTCCGTCTAGTTGGATTGAAATTCAAAGCATACTTGAAAAAGAATGGGGGAAATCAATAGAAGAAGCCTTTCTATCTATTGAGAAGAGTGCAGTTGCTTCAGCATCTATTGGTGAAGTGTATAAAGGGGTTCTTAAAAATGGAACAGAGGTCGCAATTAAAGTAAAACGACCAAATATTGATTCCATTGTAAAAATTGATTTTCGGATTTTAGGTTTCATCATTTGGTGTGCGGATCACTTTGTTCCAATTCCCAAAGGTTTTATAAATTTTAGAGTCCTGTATAAGGAGCTAAAACAAGTAATTGAGCAAGAACTGAACTATACAAAAGAGCTCGACACGATCCTGTACTTTCGAAATCGGTTTAAGAGTAAGGATATTGTGCAAATTCCATCCGTATATACTGAATTTTGTACTTCCAGTGTACTTGTTATGGAGTGGGTAGAAGGAATTCGAATAACTGAATTGGAAGAATTAGAACAATTATTGATTACTCGAAAAGAGATTGCACAGAGGCTCATAGAAGTCTTCCTTACCCAATGGCTTGAACCTGGTATCTTTCATGCAGATCCACATCCAGGAAACATTCTTATTTCAAAAGAAGGAAGGATTGTCTTACTCGATTTTGGCATGGTAGGGGAATTAACAAAAAAAGATGCAGCCAATATTCAAGATTTAATCCAAAGCTTTCTAACCAAAGATTACTCCAAAGTGGTTGATTGTCTATTCCATTTAGGATTTTTGCTGCCTGAAGCTGACTCCAAGATCATAGAGAAGCTTATAACTGAAATGGTTTCGTTTGACCCCACTCAAGTAAAAGAAATGAACCTAATGGCATTTAAAATGGAATTAAACGAATTGATACAATCACTTCCAATTCAAGTCCCAACAAGATTTGTTTTTCTAGGCCGGTCTTTTATAACCATTGAAGGAATAATCCGTCAATTAGCACCAGAAGAAGAACTAATGGAACTCGGAAAACCCGTTTTCATTAATTGGATTCATACTCAAGGGAATAGCAAATGGACATTTGTTTGGAAATGGATCCAATCGCTACCGACCTTTAAGTTTTTATATTCCATTAGGGGATTTTTAGATTTCCCTCAAAAATTAGAGCAAATGAAGGAAAATGAACAAAGAAGACAATTTCAATTTAACATCTATGAAAATAATAAAAAATTTTTTTTTCAATTATTCGTTCTTGGATTAATTGGTATAGGGATAGGGATTTATACTTCACAAGAATTTATTTTATATCTGACAATAGGGGTAACTTCTGCTTCTGTGACAGGGTATTTTATTAATTATCAAAAACTGAAAAGATGGATGAAATACATGCACGAAAAACGTAGAGAATAAGAAGAAGGGATTACCTTTAAAGGAGGTTATGTGTAAAATGAATGATTTAGATTTCCATCACATATTTGAACTTGGCCTTATTTTAGTCATGATTGCTGCAGGTATTACTGCGGTTGCAAAAAAATTTAATAAACCCTATCCCATTGCGTTAGTAATTGTTGGAACGATTATCGGTCTCGTAAACATACCGGTTTTAGAGCATTTAAAGGACTTTATAACAGAAGGGGAGGTCTTTAATTTTGTTATTATTACACTGTTCTTGCCTGCATTATTAGGTGAAGCTTCATTAAAATTGCCGTATTCACATCTTAAAGAAAATAAAGGGCCGATCCTTGCACTAGCTTTTGGAGGAACACTTCTATCGTTTATCATTGTCGGTTTTTTGATGATATGGATTTTAGGTTTTTCTATACCAAAAGCATTTGTTTTTGCTGCTTTAATGAGTGCAACTGACCCTGTGAGTGTTATATCTATTTTTAAAAGCGTTGGGGTAAACAAAAGGCTTGCTACGGTTATTGAAGGTGAAAGTTTATTTAATGATGGTTTGTCGGTTGTCCTTTATAAAATTTCTGCCTTCTATTTACTTACATACATTGACCTTGGGGCTATAGGTGCAGGCTATGGGTTGTGGGAATTTTTCAAGGTAATCTCATTGGGGCTCATCATAGGCGGAGCCCTAGGCTATGTTTTTTCTCAATTAACCAAACAATTCGATGATTATCCGCTGGAGATCATTTTCAGTGTCATTCTATTCTATGGTTCATTCTTGTTAGCGGAATCAGTACATGCTTCAGGTGTAATTGCTGTAGTAGTTGCTGGTATTATATTTGGAAATTACGGGGCTAAAATTGGTATGAGTCCAACAACCAAGCTAAATATCAATAACTTTTGGGAAGTTACAGCGTTGCTGGCGAACTCCGTTGTTTTTTTAATGGTTGGTTTGGAAATAACAAGGATCGATTTTAGTGACAAATGGGGATTAGTTTTATTTGCTATCTTGATTGTACTTATAGCAAGAAGCATTGCAGTGTATGCTAGTTTATTTTTGCTAAAGAATTTCCCCTATGCTTGGAAGCATATTATCAATTGGGGCGGTTTAAAAGGTTCCCTATCCATAGCATTAGCTTTAAGTCTTCCTCGTAATTTTGAAGGACGGGAAGACCTCTTAATTATTGCATTTAGTCTTGTTCTTTTCTCTTTAATCGTTCAAGGTCTTTCCATAAAACCGCTATTATCCTTTTTAGGGGTCAATAAAAAGGAGGAAGGGTTTATGGAGTATGAAGAGCTTATTGCAAGTGGATACCGCAATGAAATTGCCATTTCGGAAATAAAAACGGTAAGAAAAAAATTGTTTATTTCAGAAACAGTGGCACAAGAGCTTATTTCACAATATGAAGAAGAGCTGCATCATTTACAGAAGAAAATGGAAGAACTTTTTAAGAAGTATCCAGATTTAAAAGAAAAGCAAGTTTCTGTGTTAAAAAGGCATGCACTTTACGCACAACACGAAGCGCTTGAAAAGTTGTTAAAAGAGGATATTATCTCTAATGAAGTTGCAGAGCACAAACACAACCAAATCACAGATCAACTAGTGAAATTAGAAGAACATTAAGGGAGAGACCATATGAAATTGCTGAAAAGGAAAGTGAATTTAATTAAATTGAATCCCGCTCAAATTCTTGTTATTGGTTTTGGAAGTCTTATTTTATTAGGAACTTGTCTTTTTATGCTGCCAATTGCAACCCATGAACATGGACGTGGACTTAATTTTATAGATGCTTTATTCGAGGCAACTTCTGCTGTCTGTGTGACAGGGTTAGCCGTTGTAGATACAGGAACAACCTTTACCTTATTTGGACAGATCGTTCTTCTTTGTTTGATCCAAATAGGCGGTTGGGGCTTTATGACAACAGGGATATTCATGTTCATTATTTTGGGGAAAAGAATCGGATTAAAGGAGCGTTTATTACTTCAAGATTCATTAAATGTATTCACACTTTCAGGAGTAGTTCATCTAGTAAAGCGGATTATACTCATTACTCTGATTGTTGAACTGGTTGGTGCCATTATTTTAACGATAAGATGGTCTTTCGAGATGCCATTGAAGAAAGCCATTTATTATGGAATATTCCATTCTATCTCATCCTTTAATAATGCTGGCTTCGGTTTAGAATCGGATAGTCTTAGTAAATGGGTTGGGGATCCAACTATTAATATTGTTATCACACTTCTTTTTATTATTGGTGGTATAGGCTTTACGGTGATTTTGGATCTAATTAATAAGAAATCTTTACGTAAATTATCTCTGCACTCCAAAGTTGCTTTATTGATGACACTTATTCTAAACATTGTAGGAACATTAATAATTTTGGCCTCAGAATATGATAATACAAAGACGATAGGAAACTTTGGGTTAGGAGATAAACTTTGGGCATCCTATTTCCAAGGAGTTGTGCCTCGAACAGCAGGTTTCAATACGATAGATATTTCACAAATGACCATTTCATCTCAAGTATTCATGATGGCCTTGATGTTTATTGGAGCTTCTTCTGGTTCAACAGGAGGCGGGATAAAAGTAACCACTTTCGCCATCATCATGATCGCCTTTTGGACGGTTCTGACCAATCGAAACGATGTTAATATCTTTAAAAGAAGAATTTCCTGGCAGTATGTGAACCGGGCTTTATCCATCGTAGTGGCTGCCATCACTTTCATTTTTATCATTTTTTTCTTACTGACCTATAATGAAAAGGCAGAAATGAGCAAAATCCTGTTTGAAACGATTTCCGCCTTTGGAACCGTTGGTCTATCAGCCGGTTTTACAATGGATTTAACTCCAATCGGCAGAATTTTGATCACTATCATGATGTTTATAGGAAGACTTGGGCCCTTAACAATGGCTTTTGCACTTTTAAAAACACAAAAGGAATCAAAAGTAAGATATGCAGAAGAAAAAATATTAATTGGCTAGTCATATGTTTTCTTATGGGGTGAATGCAAGTTATGACAAAGCAGAGTTATGCAATTATTGGGTTAGGCCGATTTGGAACGAGTATTGCATCTAAGCTATATGAAGCAGACCAGGAAGTGTTGGGGATTGATATAAATGATGACCGGGTCGAAGGTGGAAGAGGATTTGTTACTCATGCCGTTATCCTTGATTCCACTGAAGAAGAGTCTCTTAAATCTGTCGGTATAAGTAATTTTGACTATGTGATTGTTGCAATTGGAAACGACATGCAAGCGAGTATATTAACCGTCTTACTTTTAAAAGAATTAGGCGTTAAAAAAGTAATTGCAAAAGCGCTTAATAAACGCCATGGACAAGTATTAGAAAAAGTGGGTGCAGATTGGGTTGTACACCCTGAAAGAGATATGGGGGCACGTGTAGCACATCAGCTGCTGTTACCTAATGTATTGAATTATATTGAATTGTCAAATGAATACAATATAGAGGAAATTGTCATCCCTGGAAGTATGTCGGGGAGAAGTTTACGAGATTTTGATTTAAGAGCAAAATATGATCTAACTGCGATTGCAATCGTTAAAGATCAGGAATTGTTCATTTCACCTTCTCCAGATCAAATTTTGAATGATGGAGATAAGTTAGCTGTTATTGGACATCGGGACAATATTAATGAATTTGTAAATATGAAGTAAAATGTTTTAATTGTCTCCTATACCTCAGTGAAAAGAAGGACTTCTTCATTTTTAATTGAATTTTTAAAAGTGTATAAAAAAGATACATATAGAAGATATCTTTGGAGGGATAAGAAAAAATGCAAGCTTACCTATTTGTACACTTTAAAGAAAAAAGAACACCGGATGGAGAACAGGTTTATTTTGGAGTTAGTAAGGACGGCTTCATGTGGGAAGAGGTAAATGACGGAAATCCTGTATTATGGAGTTACTATGGTGATAAGGGCGTTAGAGATTTTACAATTGCTAGAACCAAAGAAGGCAAATTTGTTATTTTAGCAACTGACCTTAGTTTGTCCTATGGTATGTTGAATCAATATCATCATTCATGGGATGAAATCGGCAGAAACGGCAGCAAATGCCTAGTTCTTTGGGAGTCTGATGATCTGATTCACTGGTCAGAGCAAAGAATGATCAAACTGGGAGACGAAGATTTCGGCTGTTTGTGGGCACCTGATATTATTTATGATAAGAGAAATGATGATTACGTCATTCATTGGTCATCTTCCCATAGCTCCAATAACTATGGCGAAAAAGGAATTTATTATTCCAGAACAAAAGATTTTGTCCATTTTACCAAAGCTGAATTACTGTATCAGAAAGAAGATAGTGGAGTCATTGATTCTGCCATGTATGAAGAAGATGGAAAGTATTATTTATTTTTAAAAAGTGAAAAGAATCCTGAAAGAATTATTCTAATGGAATCAGAGAATATAACTGGACCATTTAAGAAGATTGAAGACTTTGATCAAAGCATGGAGTCGCTGCTAGAAGGACAATATGAAGCTCCGACAGCAGTTAAATTAGAAGATGGTAAATGGTGCTTATTCTTGGATTTTTATGGAGTTTCCGCAGAAGAGCAAGGTTATGTTCCCTTCATCGCAGACCAAATATCGAATGGTAAATTCATTCGTTCTGATCAATCCTTTAAGTTCCCATATGGTTTTAAACACGGTACCATTTTACAGATTAGCATGGATGAATACGAAAGATTAAAATCTTATAAGAAGAAGCCATCGGAGTATTAGTCGTCTACAGGTTTGAGGCCTTACGGGGAGGACATTCTATCCTGGCTACTTCACTGAGGCCTTAAATACTGTATCTTGCCATTTTTTTAAAGATTAATAATACCACCATTATAAACATTACAAAGAAATACCCACGCACAGGGGATTTACTCTGAATAGGAGTAAAGTCCTGTTCGCGGGTAATTAGTATTCTATCGTTCCGCCGCTAATGCCTGTGCCTTAGTTACATGAACCGTGCCAGCAGGATGTTGTGGAGGAGCATAAATAGAATACAATTTCATAGGAATATTACCTGTATTCGTTACATTATGCCAAGTGCCTGCAGGGATCATTATGGCAAAATCATCATAAACGTTTTGAACAAAGTTTAAGTGGTCTTTACTCTTGCCCATTTGAACAACGCCTTGACCTTGTTCAATCCTTAAGAATTGGTCAATGTTCGGGTGAATTTCTAAACCGATATCTTCTCCAACATTAAGACTCATCAAAGTAACTTGTAAATGATTTCCTGTCCATATAGCAGTACGATAGGTATTGTTTTGTTTCGCAGCCTCATTAATATTAATTACAAATGGTTTCCGCCCATAATCTTTTTCCCTATAACTCGCACCATTATCATTAACATTCCAGTGATAAGGCTGTCTTGTATAATGATGATAGTTGGAAAAATTAGCAGGATAATTATTAGATTGGTATGGGTATGGATACATCCATGGGTTATTGTACACCTTATTCAATCCCTTCACAGAATTATACAGATTATCCTATGTGTTTTTTATGGGAATGGTCCTTATATTAATCAGTTAGTCAAATATAAATAGAGGTGTACGTCGTTTATATTTTGATAAAAATAAAGAATTTATTGAACAATTTTAACAGATGTGTTCATTAATAAACAAATTGTGCTCATTTAACAATTGTAAGAATCACGTATATTTTTATACTGAAAATGTAAGATTAAAAAGATTTGTTTAATTGGAAAGTGAGGACTTTAAATGGAATATACCAAACTTGGTAACACGGGGTTAGATGTATCCAGGCTTTGTCTAGGTTGTATGGGTTTTGGAGAAAAGGAACGTTGGATGCATCCGTGGGTAGTAGATGAAGAGAGCAGTCGTGCAGTTATTAAAAAAGCAATTGAGTTAGGGATCAATTTTTTTGATACTGCGAACGTTTATTCAGATGGGACGAGTGAAGAATTTCTCGGGCGGGCTCTTAAAGATTTTTCAAATCGAGATGAAATGGTCATTGCAACAAAGGTTTATTTTCCGTTAGGCAAAGATTTAAACAGCATGGGTCCGAACAGCAAAGGATTATCCCGAAAACATATTATGAGCGAAATTGATAAGAGTCTTATACGCCTTGGAACGGATTATGTGGATCTGTACCAGATTCATCGATGGGATTACCACACACCAATTGAAGAGACAATGGAAGCCCTCCATGATCTAGTGAAGGCGGGTAAGGTAAGATACATAGGTGCATCAGCCATGTATGCCTGGCAGTTTTTGAAGGCGAACCATGTGGCTGAGAAAAATGGCTGGACCCGATTTGTATCGATGCAGAATCATCTTAACCTCATTTACCGTGAGGAGGAACGGGAGATGCTGCCGTTATGTAGGGAAGAAAAAATCGGCGTGATCCCATACAGCCCGCTTGCATCGGGTAGGTTAACCCGTGATTGGTCGGAAGACACGCTTCGTTCTGAAACCGATGCAACTCAAAAATCTAAATACGGTGCTACCGAAAATAACGACCAATTTGTGGTAGAGCGAGTGGCGGAAATCGCTAAAAAACATGGTGTACTTAGATCCCAAATTGCACTAGCATGGTTACTGCAGAAAGAACCAGTCACCGCTCCGATTATCGGTGCGACGAAAATTTCTCATCTTGAAGATTCAGCAGGTGCGTTATCGGTTAAATTAACGGCTGAAGAAGTGGCGTATTTAGAAGAGCCTTATGTTCCTCATCCAGTAGTTGGTGCTTTAATTTCTAGATAATAGTTTTTTTAAAAAAGAAACCCTGATTTCCTTTGATAAAGAAGGAAATCAGAGTTTTTAATTATTATTGTTTCTCAAAGATGACGAATAAAACACCAGCGAAAATTAAGATCGTGCCTATCCAAAAGGTGACACCTATGCTCTCGCCAAGTATAAGCCAGCCAAGTAAAGTCCCAACCAGGGGCTGGAAGAAGAAAAATATCCCACCACTTGAGGCGTTAAGCATTTGTAATCCACGATTCCAAAGCAGAAATCCACTCGCTGTTGAAATAATACCCAAATATAAAAGTCCTCCCCAAATGGCCGGGTGAGTCAGTTGAGATAGGTTAACTTTTTGTAACTCAACAAAAGGAGTCAACACGATTAAAGCAACCAAAATGGAATAGGTGGTTACCACAATTTGTGAATATTCACTCGGTAATCGCTTGACGAGTACAGACATAAGCGCCCATGTAACAGCTGCAATAAATAGTGAAATCCCGCCAAGTTTACTAGACATATTTATATCGCCAATTCCCACAATAAGAAGGACCCCCATTGTTGCTAAACAAACAGAGATTCCCTTTTTTAACGTCAACCGTTCTTTAAGGATTAAGCGTGCAAATATAACCATAAATGCTGGGGTAGAAGAAGTTATCATCGCTCCCATTTGTGCGGTGGAAAGCATAGTACCAGTTTCCTGGGCCACGATTGAAATAGCATTACCAATAATCCCAATGGCTATGATGATTAAGAAATAACGCTTTTCGATTCGCCAATTTTGTTTTGTAAGAAGACCTATAAATAGGAGAGCAACAATGGCCACTAGGTATCGCATCCACACAAGTTCCAGCAGAGGTATAACCGATACTACAACTTTCACAACAACGTACATTCCGCCCCAAATACTTGAAGCTAAAATTAAATATAAAGAACCTAATAAGGTATTTTTCATTTTTGTACCCTCCGTTATTAATCCTTTTTGATCCTGCTCTAAACGGAGAGATGTAGTCACCTTCACGCTATTAAGAGCAGAAGAGTGCTACTGGTACATCATTTTCAAATAATGGAGTCCAATACATTTCATTCACCTCTAGTCCAATCTAATTACAATTTTTTGTTTTTTATTATAGCATAGAATATTTGCCATTTATTGTTTTATAGATATAAGGTTATTTCTGAAAGTCATAGTATTCCTGAACTTAATGGTCAGCGGTCGCTGTACTGTTTTATTTTTGACTAGGTCATAACGTGAAAAAGAAAGCAAATAAACCTGTTTTTATTTGAAAAAACATAGATATCTATATATAATAAAAAACGTGATGAAATGTAATACAGCGTCAATAGGGGGAAATCAGGTAGAATAGTTGCTAGAAAAATCTTAAAAGCTTTCATTTTTTTCGTGCAATACATAGATATCTATCTAATTGAAATTTATAAGAGATTGAGATAGGGTAAGCTACTAAAAAAAAGGAGAGGTAAAAATGATCCGTTTTGAACATGTCTCGAAACAATTTCCTAATGGGACCTTTGCTGTGAAATCTTTAGATTTTGAAATAAAGAAAGGCGAATTTTTTGTCTTAATCGGACCTAGTGGTTCGGGAAAGACAACGACCTTAAAAATGATTAATCGCCTCATTGACTTATCAAAAGGGCGGGTGTGGATAAATGGTCGAAAAATAAGCGACTATGATATCAATGAACTTCGTTGGAATATTGGCTATGTTCTTCAGCAAATTGCACTTTTTCCACACATGACCATTGCTGAAAATATTGCCGTTGTACCTGAACTAATCAATTGGGACAAAGAAAAGATTGCTGATCGGGTGGATGAATTGCTGAAAATGGCAGATCTTGACCCAAAAGAATATCGAAATCGCAAACCTAGTGAACTTTCGGGCGGACAACAGCAGCGAGTAGGTGTTATAAGAGCTTTAGCTGCGGATCCTGAAATTATTTTAATGGACGAACCCTTTAGTGCGCTTGATCCATTTAGCCGGGAAAAATTGCAGGATGATACGCTTGAAATACAACGAAACCTGAAAAAAACAATTGTGTTTGTTACCCATGACATGCAGGAAGCTCTAAAGCTAGGAGATCGTATTTGTTTGATGAAAGAGGGTGAAATTGTTCAGATTGGCACTCCACACGAATTTATAACCAATCCTGTCAATGATTTTGTGCGTGACTTCGTTGGCAGCCGTCATTTAACTATTAAGTTGAATGAACTTATTACACCTGTTCAAGCAGGACAGGAAATTTCATCTGATACGAAGACCATTTCTTTATTAACGCGGGTAGATGAGGCAGTAGAGTATCTTGCAATGTTCGAACAAATTTCTGTAGAAGACAATGGAAAAGTAATTGGTATAATCCACAGGCAACATGCACTTAAAGTCATGTCCCACTATTTGAGAGAAGGGGGGCAAGCTCATGAATAATTTAATAAGTGTATTAGCAGCAAGGAAATCCCAGCTTCTTACCGCTCTCTTACAGCATATTGAAATTTCGTTAATCGCTCTTTTTTTCTCATTAATTATTGCGATTCCACTAGGAATCTATTTAACAAGAAAACAAAGATTGGCTGAATATATCATTGGCATTACTGGTGTGCTGCAAACCATCCCTTCTTTAGCTTTATTAGGACTTTTGATTCCATTATTCGGGATAGGAACTATCCCTGCCGTAATCGCGCTAATCGCTTATGCTCTCCTTCCACTATTACGGAACACCTATACGGGAATTAAAGAAGTAGAACCTTCCTTATTGGAAGCCGCTAGTGCGATGGGAATGAATAGAAGAAAAAGATTATTAAAAGTCGAGCTGCCTTTAGCGATGCCTGTCATTATGGCGGGGATCCGAACAGCTGCCATTTTTATAATAGGAACGGCCACAATTGCTTCACTGATTGGAGCTGGTGGATTAGGGGATATTATTCTACTTGGAATATCCCGGAATGATTATTCACTAATTATCCTAGGAGCTGTGCCGTCCGCACTATTAGCGATTATTTTTGATCTGTTGCTCCGAAGACTCGAAAGAATTTCTTTTAAAAAGATCATGGCGGCATCTGTTGCTTTCGCGCTAGTGATCGTTCTTATCGTTGGATCAATGCTTGGTCCAGCCTTTCTTCAAAAGGAGCAAAAGCCGATTGTCGTCGCTGGAAAATTCGGTCCGGAGCCTGAAATACTGGACAATATGTATAAATTACTGATCGAAGAAAATACAGATTTGAATGTGGAGTTAAGAACCGGTCTAGGCGATACGACCTTTGTTTTTAATGCATTGAAATCGAAGGATGTAGATGTTTATCCGGAGTTTTCGGGAACTGCCATAATCAATTTTCTAAAAGAGAATCCTGTTAGTACAGACAGTAAAGAAGTGTACACCCAGGCAAAAGAAGGGATGGCAAAAAAATATCACATGACATTGCTATCTCCGATGAAATTTAATGACACCTATGCCATAGCGGTCCCGGAAGATTTTGCAAAAAAGTATCATCTGAAAAAGATTTCCGACCTTGTAAAAGTTGAACAGTATGTAACGGCTGGTTTTGACCCTGAGTTTGCTGACATACAGGATGGGTATCCCGGTTTGGCTCAAAAATATGGATTGAATTTTAAGGTGGTGACATTGGATCCGTCTGTAAGATATCATGCTATCCAATCAGGCAAAGTGAATCTGATGAATGCCTATTCAACGGATGGTGAACTGCAAAAATACCACCTGGTGGTGCTTGAAGATGATAAGCATTTCTTCCCGCCCTATCAAGGATCGCCTTTATTGCGGCAAGAAACGATCGAAAAATACCCAGAGATTGTACCAGCATTGAATAAACTAGCTGGAAAGATTACCGACAGCCAAATGCAAAAAATGAACTATAAAGTGGGTGTCAAAGGAAAAAAAGCCGAAGATGTGGCGAGGGACTTCTTAACCAGGGAAGGTCTTCTGAAGAAATAATGGATAAGGAGGAGTTAACATGAAAGCAGTTGTTTTGGAAAAACCCTGTACGGCAAGTGAATTGGCTGTACAGGAAGTTCCGGTTCCAGAAGTAAAGCCTGGGTGGGTGCTGGTTAAAATTAAGGCGTTCGGTATTAACCGGTCGGAGATTTTTACTCGACAGGGGGATTCTCCGTCCGTCAAGCTCCCGAGAATTATTGGAATCGAATGTGCAGGAGAAATTGCAGATCCATCAGATAGTTCTTTTCAAAAAGGTCAGCGGGTTGTATCCCTGATGGGGGGACTTGGACGTGAGTTTGATGGGAGCTACGCAGAATACGCCCTAATACCAGCCTCCCAAGTTTACCCGATTAACAATGATATGGACTGGGTAAAACTGGCGGCCATTCCCGAAATGTATTACACGGCATACGCTTCCCTTTTTGATACACTGCGAGTTACAAAAGGAGAAACTTTACTTATCCGCGGGGGAACAAGCTCTATCGGACTAGCTGCGCTGCAGCTTGCTAAAAGTGCTGGTGCTATTGTGATTTCGACTACTCGAAACACAAATAAGCAGGAATTTTTAAAAGTATATGGTGCAGATTTTGTGTTACTTGATGATGATAGCTTATCAGAACAACTATTCTCTCTTTTTCCAAATGGCGTGAACAAAGTTTTAGAACTAGTAGGGACTGTCACATTAAAAAGTTCACTTAAGTTACTCGCTGAACATGGAATCCTATGTATGACAGGGATCCTGGGTGGTGAATGGGTGGCGGACAACTTTGAGCCTATGATTGATATTCCTTCTGGGGCCTATTTTACTCAGTTTGATAGCGGAGTGAATTTTAAAGAGAAATTGCTCGTCGAACTGTTCGGACATATTGCACAACATAAAATGGACGTTCCCATTGCTGAAGTGTTCCCACTCGATGAAATCGCCCAGGCGCATCTCCTGATGGAAAGTAATAAAGCTAATGGAAAAATTGTTGTAGTGAATTCCTAATTATAGTGTAAGTGATATAAATAGAGCCCCCTGTCTATCTATAATAAACAGGGGGCTTTTTTAATTTGTAATGGGAATTTCCATCTTATTATTTCTATGAATGTCTTCCGTACCGGCATCCAATGCAGTCTTGTAATAAAAGCATTTATGCTCAATGACCTCTATCGTTTTTCTTAGTTCCTCTATCTGTGCTTCCACTGTAGCTTTTCTTTCCATAAACATGTCATATCTCTGCTGCAATGTGGAATCTCCTTCAGAGCACCAATCAATGAAACTTTTAATTTCTTTGATTGGCATCCCGGTGGATTTTAAACATTCAATTACTTTTAAAGCGGCGATATCAGATTCTTTAAACAATCGTGTTCCGCTTGATGTCCGTTCTACAAAAGGAATAAGACCCTCCTTGTCGTAGTAACGCAAGGTATATGGCGTGAGGTTTAATTCTTTTGCGACTTCGCCGATCGAATAGGTCTTCATCATTTATCCCCCGATTCTTCATAATATAGACTAGACTTAGAGTTAACTCTATGAATAAAGAGGATCGTATCACGCTATTTGCTGGATGTCAAAGTTCATCTTAAAGGGAAGGTAGTATATCTATTAAAAAAGTATTGATAGCTTTTGTTAATATTTTTGAAATGGAATCTGATTGGCCGGAGAACTTCAATAAAAAAATAGTTAATTGCTTGACTTAGAGTTAACTATAAGGGTTACCATAGTTTTGCAAGAGAAAAAAAGGGAAGAAAAGAGGAGAAAAGTGGAATTTTGATCTGCATTCCCATTTACATCTACTAAAAGTTTATTCTCTTGAAATATATTTTTTGGAGGTTTTTTAATGATTACTGCTAAAGCAAGAGCTGTCGACGGTCCTGACAAACCGTTCCGAGCAGCTGAAATTAACCGTCGTGATCTTGATTCACGTGATGTTTTGATTGAAATTAAATATGCAGGCATCTGCCATTCTGACATTCATACAGCCCACGGCGAATGGGGTCCCGTAAACTATCCGCTCGTACCTGGACACGAGATTGCCGGAATTGTCACAGCTGTAGGAGCAGAAGTTACAAAGTACCAGATCGGTGACAGGGTAGGGGTTGGCTGTATGGTTGACTCCTGCGGTGAATGCGAGAACTGCCGTAAAGGGGAAGAACAATACTGTCTTAAAGGAAATGTCCCTACATATGCTGGTGTTGACAAATATGGCGAGCCTACACAAGGTGGTTATTCTACCCATATTGTCGTAACAGAAGAGTTCGCAGTTAGAATTCCTGATAACATCGAGCTTGATGCGGCTGCCCCATTACTTTGCGCAGGTATTACAACCTATTCGCCATTAAACCATTGGGGAGCTGGCCCAGGTAAGAAAGTAGCGGTTGTTGGTATGGGAGGCCTGGGGCATATGGCTGTCCAAATTGCCCATGCTATGGGTGCTGAAGTCACTGTTTTATCTCAAACATTGAAGAAAAAGGACGATGGCTTGCAATTAGGGGCAGACCACTACTATGCGACAAGCGATGAGGAAACATTCCAAAAACTTGCCGGCACGTTTGATCTTATTATTAATACGGTGAGTGCAAAGATTAACCTTGATGCATATATCTCACTGCTAACTCTGGATGGTACTCTAGTAAATGTTGGTGCACCTGCCGAGCCGCTTTCACTAAATGTATTCTCTCTTATCGGTCATCGCCGCTCGTTTGCAGGGTCAATGATCGGAGGCATTCGTGAAACTCAGGACATGTTGAACTTCTGTGCAGAGCATAACATTGCTCCGATGATTGAAGTCATTTCAGCCGACCAAATTGATGAAGCCTATGAACGAGTATTAGCTTCAGATGTGAAGTACCGATTCGTAATTGATATCAGCACCATGTGAGTTAAGTAATTCTTAGGAAAAAGTTTATCTAATCAAGTAGAGCAACTTATTTTATATATTTCTGAGTAAGTTATTCAATTAATCAATACTAGAGTATAGTTTATTATCCGTTTCTCATATTTGGGAAACGGCTTTTTTTGTGTGGAATTATATATAAACACCAAACCGTCCGTCGCAGGCATAACTTTTTCCTCCCAAGAGATGAGACCACTATCTTTTTGTACAAAACCTTTTATTCAATAAATTTCGACATTATTCTGCACTAATAGAGATGAAAGAAATCAGATAAGAAATTAGGATCAATAAAACGCTTACTGATTTTATTGACTTTACGCCTCATTAACGATTACAGCCATTCTATCTATTAGGTATTAAATCGACAATTTGTCAAATCATGACTTTTTTTATAACTTTCCTCTGAATAATTTTATTAGTAAAATAAAAAAAGTTAAAAAACGAATAAAAACATACAAATATAATTCACATAAGTTTTAATAAAGGAGAATGAAAAAATGTACAACTACACTATCTATGTAACACTTAATGGTAAAACTTATCAAACGAATGTATTGGCTACCAAAGATCAAACAGAAGAAGAGATTAATCAGATCGCAAAAGAACAAGTAATAAAACAGTGGGCCAGTTAAATCATAATCTGAATACAAAATAATGGAAGCTGTCTTTTGGCAGCTTTATTTATTTTCATAGAGAAGATAGAAATGAAAAAAACTTCAATTATCTTGTCCAATATTTATTTTGCGTAATCGTAAACCTTTAAATGCTTAAAGTTGAAGTGGTTCTACTATTTGATCACCATTCATTCCGAAGTAAATGGACTTTTTCTCTCTTATATTTACAGTATAGGTTGAAATTCCTGCATTAGCTATTTCGCGAAGAAAGTCTAAAAAGGGGAGAGCTATATAATTAATTGCTTTTAATGCTTGATCCCGATTAAATTGATCTGAAATTATGAAGTCAACTTGTGGGTCAGTCTCTAGCTCTGAGTGCTCACCTTTATAGGTTGCTTGACCTGTAGCAACATTAATCGTGTATTGGGATACCCCGATTTTCACTAATTCCTCCAAAAATTCAGCAAAGCTTGTTTTTCCTGTACTTCTTCTTTCAATAATCTTATGTAACTCTTCCTCGGTCAGCTTTTCAGTCATACTCTTTCCTCCTTATGAAGAGTGGGTCTATGAAAGTAGATTCCATTTGGAAAGGAAAAGAAAGATAGATACTCTTTTTCCTTTTTGTTCATTTAATACTTTAATTCATTGTTAGTTATACTCTTTTTTTCTAATCTGCAAATCCAATTATAATAACCAACCAATATTAATAGAAGGATGGGATTTAAAAATAGCGAATGCCATAGCGTCCACCATCCATAATGGAAATACCCCCAAGGCTCTGGAAATAACGTCATCGATTCGTAAAGTAATAATCCAATCTCCCATCCGGCAATATACAATATTTTCTTCATTAGTTCCTTTTTATAAGGAAAGAAATTTAGAAAAATAACATTTACTGGCGGTACTAAAAAAATAAGTACTAAAAACGAATTCCAATCGACACTTTTAGAGAAATACCAATAACCATGATATTTAAGATCAATATATACATCAAAGATCGTTTGGAGTGCAATAGTAAATACCCAAATATGGACCATTTGACTGATAGAAAGCTTCTTTTTAATTTTTAGTGCTATTAGATTGAAAATACCGATGGAGAAGATAAGACCAACCATAAAAGCCTCCCATTTATCTATTTATACGAGTCATTCTAACCAAATAAAAACATAAGATACCTCTCCACAAATACTTTGAATATACTAGTTATATTGGTTCATTATGTTTAAAGCTGATTTGAATTATAAGAGGGGGTGAATCTTAAACTGGAAGCCAAATTTGGCTTCCGGTTATTTTATGGAAAGAAAATCAACTATCCTGAAGGAAATTAGGATGTGTTGGTTGAATTTTAGAGTGGACTTATTTTTTAACTAGAGGAGTGTTAGATAAATGAAAATTGGTTTTATCGGTTTAGGAACGATGGGTCTTCCAATGGCAAAGAATTTGCTTAAAAATGGTTATGAACTAACGGTTTTTAATCGTACAAAAGAGAAAATGAATGATTTAAAGAGAGAAGGGGCTATCACTGCTGGTTCTCCAAAGGAGGTGGCTTTGCAAAGTGATATCGTATTCACGATGCTAACTGCCGATGCTGCAGTTGAAGAAGTAGTACTTGGAGAAAATGGTATTATTTACGGTGCGCATCCAGGATTAATCGTGATCGATTCAAGTACAATCTCTCCATCAACAAGCAAAAAAATGGCAAGCGCTCTATCACAGCATGAGGTGGAAATGCTTGATGCTCCAGTTACTGGCAGTGAGCCGCAAGCTATTGAGGGAATTCTTACCTTTATGGTAGGTGGTAAAAAAGATATTTTTGAAAAATGTATGCCTTTGTTTTTAGCGGCCGGGCAAGGTGCTTATTATATGGGTGAACATGGTAAGGGCTCTTATACGAAGTTAGCTAATAATATCATGTCTGCTATTAATTTAATTTCGTTCACAGAAGCCGTTACAATGGCAACAAAAGCAGGGATTGACCCAGAAATTTTTGTCAAAGTTGTCAATGGCGGAGGAGCAAGAAGCGGTCAAGTAGACAATAAAGCACCTAAAATAATAAATCGTGATTTTACTCCTCATTTTATGACCAATCTAATACATAAAGATTTAGGTTTAGCATCCGAGGTGGCCAAAGAGTTAGAAGTTTCTACACCCGTTCTTGCCATAGTCAAAGAACTTTTTCAAATGGCGAAAGCCAAAGGTTATGGTACAGAAGATATGAGTGCTGTGATTAAGTGCTATGAAGAATGGGCCGGAGTTACAGTGGAAAAAGTTAAATAAATGTCAGGATCTTTCTGTCCCCAGTGTTTCCATATCACTTGGTACTTTTACCATAAAACAAAATCATTCTAAATAATTTAATAATTAGGCTTTACTTTACCAAAATTTACAGGTTCCTTTCAATATTGAGAGATGCTATATTTGTTTTGTAAGTTCTTCATACAGATGTACTCAGGCGGGTAGGTTCTTTGCCTTACTTGCGGAGTCATAACTCAACAAGGGCACTAGGAACAGGTCAGGGCGGGAACGCAGCAGCCATAACTAGTGAAATTGTGTGGGTTATTTACATAAAATGGTATTGAAGCACAGAACTCTTTGAGTTTTGTGCTTTTTTATATAATCTAAAATAATCTCTTTTAAATAAACGTGACAGTCCTTATAGAAGAAGGTGATTGGATATAACTTTGCACTAATCCGTTCAACCTTATATCCGATTTCTTTACTTCTTTAAATATTAAGTGAACCAGTAACTCTTTTTTAAGAGGTGAAATTGAAAGCGAAACGGTTTCTTGGTTTGTCCATTGTGCATGAATGGGTTGATTGTTTGCGAAAGGGAATAATTGTGGAAATCCGTTGCGAAAGAAGGGATGCGCATTTTCGCCGGGTTTATTTAATGAAATAAACAGGGAAAGGTTATCGCAAAACCTTAACATGTCAAGATGGTACATTAATACCTCTTCTTTATTTTTCTTCCCTTGTATCCCTAGTTCATTTAAAAGGCACTGCTGTCTTTTTATTTCCTTTTTCATAAATGCTTTTCCGATTGGATCGGTTTCGTTTTTAAAAAAAGCAGCAAAGTGCAAACTACAAAGAAGACCGGCATACTTATTACTTTGTGCTACTTCATCTATTCCTTTTTTATAGGAAGTAGTTTTCGCTTCCATTGGGTAGTTTTCAAAAGAGAAGGGTTTTTGTTCTTGGTCGTTCCATAAAGGAGTAGAATCTAGATCAATCCAACCTCGATCATGTTCATAAATAGAAAGAACTACATCTTCTTTTCTGTCTATACCATTAAATAAGTCATCTCTCCAATTTCGGGCAATTTCACCTGATATTTTTGCATGGTCGTGTTGAGAAATCATGATAAAGCTATGTTCATACTCACATATAATCATTTTTCTCAAACCTTTCTATGAGTGATATAAAATAATTATACACGAGAAGAGCCAAAAACTCTTCGTAAGAGTCATTAGATCATGCAATGATTATTATTAGTACTTTTGGACTACCAAATTTTACAGCTTCCATCGAATGAGAAGAGATGATATATTCTTCTTGTAAGTTCTTCGACGGAACTTACGGGTAAGTGTTTATACAGAGAAGTACTCAAGAGGCTGAAGAGGCGCCCCTGCTAAGGGTGTAGGTCGGGTAACCGGCGCGAGGGTTCAAATCCCTTCTTCTCTGCCATTAAAATATGGGAATGTCTTGGTATCGACAGGGATCGTTTGAACTTATATGGCGAGTCGGGGGTATCGTCCTCGTAAAAAACGATAAAGCCTAATAACTGGCAAATCAAACAACAACTTCGCTTTCGCAGCCTAATTTAGGCCGCTAGCGGTTCCGTCCTCCATCGTCCATGTGGAGGGAAGGGACTCATTTCAAGTGGACTACGCCGAAACCCGCCGTCCTGAGGGTTTAGGAAGAGACTAACCAGACTAGCTGTTTCAATGCCTGTCAGTAGGCTAAAGAAGCCAGTGAAATGAAATATACTGACTACACTCGTAGAAGTATAAGCGGCAAGGTCTTTGCACACGGGTTCAACTCCCGTCATTTCCACTCAAACATCTTAAATATTTTGCAGAAAAAATTCAAAAAGGTATTGAATAGGCTATCGCTAATTTGTATAATATAATCATGACGTAAGGATATATGCCGGTTTAGCTCAATTGGTAGAGCAACTGACTTGTAATCAGTAGGTTGGGGGTTCAAGTCCTCTAGCCGGCACCATTATTCCGCAGTAGCTCAGTGGTAGAGCTATCGGCTGTTAACCGATCGGTCGTAGGTTCGAGTCCTACCTGCGGAGTCATAGTTCAACAAGGACACAAGGAATCAGGTCAGGGCGGGAACGCAGCAGCCTTAACTTGTGGAATTGTGTGGACTATTACATAGGACGAAACAAAACGCTAAACTTTCGAGTTTAGCGTTTTTCTTTTTACTTAGAGCAATTAAAATGTTTAAATAGAATACATAACAAAAATGCAGTACTTATTAAGAGAGGAGTTGTAAGAATGAGTAATGATCAAACAGTGACATCATTTTCTGCAAATAAAAAATGGCTGGCTATTCCAAAGGAGATACGTAAAAAACTAGAGCAAAATGTATGGTGTAGTTCATGTTCGGAGGCAGTCACCATTGAAAAATATGTCGTTGAGGATTCGCCGGCAGGAATTGTTTTAAAAGGTAAATGCAAACAATGCGGCCGCGATGTCGCAAGGGTCATCGATTAGCATTTTGACTAACAACATTCAGGAGGAATGACATGTGCCCCAATTAATTTTTAAAGGGATAACAGTAGAGCAAGTAAAAACAATAAGCACGTCATTAGTAGAGGAACTAGCCGACCTTTGCGAGTGTGAAACGGACAATTTTTCCCTTGAAATCATTCATTCTACTTTTGTATTTAATAAAGACGAGGTTCAGTCATTTCCTTTTATAGAGGTCAAATGGTTTGATCGCGGGCAGGAGATTCAGGATCAATTTGCTGCAATCATCACAAAACATCTTCATTCGATCGATATTCCTGAACTAGAAGTGGCTTTTAGTGTATTCTTGGAGTCGGCTTATTATTATAACGGTAAAAGCTTTGCATAAATCATTGGGGTAATTAAAAAACTTCAAAAACAGCGCAATTTTTGCGCTGTTTTTTCTTGTTGATATATTTAATTTTTCCTTAATGATCATTTTCGGTAAAGGAATAACGACAGCTTTTGTCAAAATAAAAAGAATACAAGAATGTTTGTTCAAGGAGCCCAAAATGATAAAAAGCAGCCTTTACGATCTTGCGTTAACTACAGGAGAGTTTCTTCCAGAAGTTGTCGCCTATTACTATAAGCAGTGGGACCACTATTTCATGCCTTTTCATGCCCATAATCAGGTAGAAATTATGTATGTAATTGAGGGCCGTTGCTGCGTTGCAACTGAGGGTGAGTCACTTTTTATGAAAAAAGGAGATTTCATCGTCATTGATGCCGAAGTCCCACATCGTCTGTCAGTAGATAAGGGCAGCCCTTGCCGAATGCTGAATATTGAATTCCGCTTCCGGGATCAAAAAGGAATATTTCCCTCAATCAAAAATTTTGCGGAGGAAGATCAGGCATTTTCCCGTCTGTTAAAATTGAATGCTCCTTATCTTCTCTTAAAGGATCCGAATGAAGTTTATTTTGTCTTAAAAAATCTCGTTTTGGAAATGGATGAAAGTGGAAAAGAAAGTCGATTAATGGTGCAGCTGCTGCTCTCGGAACTCTTGATTCGAATTGGGAGATTAGCAGTTGAAGCCAAGGTCAATGAACCGCAGCAGCAAACGAATCTTTATGTAAAAAAAGTAATGGCCTTTCTCCATGAGAAATATGATTGTGAGATTCAGATGAAAGATATTGCTGCAGATGTGAATCTTCATCCTGGCTATCTTCATCGGATTTTTAAAAATCAGACCGGTTTAACAGTGATGGAGTATCTTACTTCAGTGAGAATGGAAAAGGCCAAAATGCTGTTAGCTGAGACGGAAATACCGCTAATCGAAATATCGGATTATATTGGGATTAACAGCAGGCAATATTTTAGTTCTCTTTTTAAAAAATATACACAACAGACACCTGTAGAATATCGAAAAGCAGCCATTCTACAAAAGGAATTTGTCTCTTGGGGCAAAGCAGGGGGAAAGTGAGGATTTTATAAATTTGCTACTATCAGAAGTTACTATTTTGATAACGTTTACAACCAATATCCTGATAAAATCACTTTAGAATCTTTTATTGAAGGAGAGTTGCTTAATGTCATTTAAAGTTACTTTTATCGGAGCAGGAAGCATTGGTTTTACAAGAGGACTATTACGAGATCTTTTAGCGGTCCCAGAATTTAAACAGGTCGAAGTGGCATTCACTGATATCAACCCGCACAATCTGCAAATGGTGACTGAGCTTTGCCAGCGCGATATTAATGAAAACGGGCTCGACATCCAAATCCAGTCCACCTTAAATCGGCGGGAGGCCCTGAGAGATGCCAGGTATATTTTCTCCGTGGTCCGAATTGGAGGGCTGGAAGCCTTTCAGACCGATGTGGATATCCCACTAAAATATGGGATTGATCAATGTGTGGGCGATACTCTTTGTGCAGGCGGAATTATGTATGGCCAGCGTGGAATTTCAGAGATGTTGAATATTTGTAAAGATATCCGCGAAGTGGCGGAGAAGGACTGCTTGCTGTTGAACTATGCCAATCCCATGGCAATGATGACCTGGGCGTGCAATAAATACGGCGGGGTGAAAACGATTGGTCTTTGCCACGGTGTCCAGCATGGCCATAAACAAATTGCTGATGTTCTTGGGTTAACAAAAAAGGAAGTCGATATTGTTTGTGCCGGTATCAACCACCAAACTTGGTATGTCCAAGTTAGACACAAGGGCGAGGACATGACTGGAAAGCTGCTCGAAGGGTTTGAGAATCATCCGGAATACAGTCAAACAGAAAAAGTCCGCATCGACATGCTTAGACGTTTCGGATATTACAGCACTGAGTCCAATGGACATTTAAGTGAATATTTACCATGGTACCGAAAACGTCCAGAAGAAATTAAAGAATGGATTGACCTAGGCAGCTGGATCAACGGCGAAACGGGCGGTTATTTAAGAATTTGTACGGAGAGCCGAAATTGGTTTGAGACTGATTTCCCGAATTGGATGAAGGATCCCGCCCTGCTTTATAAACAGGAGAACCGCAGTGAAGAACACGGTTCATATATTGTTGAAGGTTTAGAAACTGGCAGGGTGTATCGCGGACATTTCAATGTCGTTAATAATGGCGTTATTTCAAATCTTCCGGACGATGCGATTATCGAGGCACCAGGTTACGTCGATGGTAACGGGATTAGCATTCCAAGAGTCGGTGACCTCCCGTTAGGTTGTGCGGCCGTATGTAATGTGAGTATTTCCGTTCAGCGTCTTGCAGTAGAAGCTGCCGTTAACGGAGATGACATGCTCTTGCGTCAAGCAATGATGATGGACCCGCTAGTAGGAGCGGTTTGTAATCCAAAGGAGATTTGGCAATTGACTGATGAAATGCTGGTAGCACAGGAAAAATGGCTGCCGCAGTATAAAGCGGCTATCGAAAAAGCAAAAGGGAGACTTTCCTCTGGTAATCTCATTCCAACAAAACAAAATACAGGGGCTGCAAGACTTCGTATCAAGACTGTTGAGGAAATGGCCCAAGACAGGGAGGCAGCCAACCGGGTTGCTGGTGAGTCAGACAAGGCAAAGGTTCGTCCAACAGCAGCAAAGTAAGATAGGGCTTATAAGACAAGAGAATACTACAAAAATAAAGTGGATAATTGTGTCTAACCCCTGAATAATCAAATTATTCAGGGGTTTTTCTTATAAAGAATGTCTTTAAATGTATGAATTTTGCAAGTATAATAAAATATTGTAAATAAAATTAATTTTTCGTTAATATGAACATCATTTTTAGCTTAATTAATATTATTTATTTTATTTTGGAGGATCGATTAATTTAATTTCGAATGTTCGTGTTTTACCAATCAAAAATATTTAGTATTATTGAAGTAAAAGTAAAATGATATTGTAATATATTTATATTTTCATTATAATAGTAAAAAGTTAGAGAAATCTAATAAAATAACAAAATCCGAACATTTTTATCTTCGGATCACAAAAACGTTCAGCTCTCTGTTTCATTAGTACGAACAAGCTAGTGGAATAGGCCGATATACCATATATAAATTGGCATTGGACTGATGTATTTTTATCTATACTTCTAGGGGGGACTATCTTTGAAAAATGTAATTAAAAAATGGAATCAAATCAGTCTGGTCAAGCAGATCATTATCGGTTTGATTGTTGGAATCATACTAGCCGTAACGATTCCAGAAACAGCTAAGCCAGTGGTCATCCTGGGTTCCTTATTCGTAGGGGCTTTAAAAGCCATCGCACCTGTATTGGTACTCTTCCTGGTAATGTCAGCCATCGCGCAGCACAAAAAAGGCCATCAAACCAATATGAAATCGATTATTATCCTATATCTTTTAGGAACCTTTTTAGCCGGTTTAATTGCTGTCGTTGTAAGCTTTATCTTTCCTGTCAGTATTTCCCTTGCCAAAAGCGCGGAGGACGTGACCGCGCCAGGTGGTGTGGCGGAAGTTCTTAAATCCTTACTAATGAATGTGGTGGATAACCCTGTTAGTGCCATCTCTAATGCGAATTACATTGGAATTTTAGCATGGGCCATTCTTCTTGGTTTAGCATTAAAGAATGCCTCTGACACGACCAAAACGTTGATTTCAAATTTTTCAGATGCGGTTTCCAAAATGGTTACTTGGGTCATTAAGTTGGCTCCATTCGGTATTATGGGTCTAGTCATCGAATCTATTACAGCTAATGGCATTGCCTCATTGCTAAGCTATGGCAAATTATTGGCTGTGTTGATTGGCTGCATGCTCTTTGTTGCACTTGTAGTAAATCCAATCATCGTGTTCGTTAATATCCGTCAGAATCCATATCCGCTTGTTTTTAAGTGTCTAAAGGAGAGCGCGATTACTGCTTTCTTCACTCGCAGCTCTGCCGCCAATATTCCTGTGAATATGAGGTTATGTGAAGATTTACGATTGGATAAGGATTCTTATTCTGTATCCATTCCGTTAGGCGCGACCATCAATATGGCCGGGGCTGCGGTTACAATTTCTGTTCTTACACTTGCAGCAGTGCATACATTAAACATCCATGTAGATATCCCTACTGCGTTTATCCTTAGTTTATTATCTGCGATTTGTGCTTGTGGTGCATCAGGTGTTGCAGGCGGCTCACTTTTACTGATCCCGCTTGCTTGCAGCTTGTTCGGCATTCCTGGGGATGTTGCGATGCAAGTCGTAGGAGTAGGTTTTATCATCGGAGTGCTGCAAGACTCTTTTGAAACCGCCCTTAACTCTTCCACAGATGTTCTTTTTACAGCAACAGCTGAATTTAAAAAGTGGAGAAAAGAAGGAAGAACGATTGATATTCAAAAAGTTTCATAAAAATTGGGGCGAAGCTTGCATGTCAGGCTTTGCCCTTCTTTAAGCCTATAATTTGAAGTTATGGAAAAAATGTCAATAAGGTGAAATTGTTTTTAAGAGCATGTAAAAAAGTAGTAGATAACTTGAAAACAGTATTGATATTTCAAATAAGATGGATATAATGAATATGGTGATTAAAAGAACAATCTTTTATCTCCCAAAGAGGTTACAGAACACCAGATAATGGTGATAAAATAAAACGAATAAAACGAAGGAGCAAGAACGATGAAGTTTCCTAAAAATATTATTTTAGATTCTATTGCCGAACGTAGAAACGATGAAAATTATGGTCTGGAATTTGTTCAAGAACTTGGGAACGATGATGCAGGTTATTCCGAAATGGTTGTCATTATTTTCAAATACAAAGACAAATATTATAGTGTCGATATCCAGCATGTCAATGGGGAGAACAATTACGATCATTGGGAAGACGAAGTGGAATGTCCTGAGGTTGTAAGAAAAGAGGCAATTCAATATTATTGGGAAGAAGTTAAGATTAAATAGAATGATAACATCTAAGTGAAACCTGTCGTCTCTTGTTGACGATGGGTTTTTTAATCTTAATTTAAGAATTGCATGATTAACTTATTACTATACATAGCTTTCTTTGAGATTACTACCCATCAATCTGAGACTTTTGATGTATTCAAATCTCTTAGTAAAAAAGTTATTATTATGCGTTGTAATGATGTAAAAAAGTATTTGTAAAAAGAGGGAAGGTATTTTAAAAATGTCTTTAAGTTCGTTTGTAATGGGGTTTTCAATGGCAGAGATAAACTATGACATCTTAAAAGATTTAGGAATTTCTATAGGAATTTTGCTACTGTTTATTCTTTTTAGAAACCTATTTACAAAGTATGTGTTCCAATTGATCTTGAAACTGTCAAGGAAGACACCAACAGATTTTATAACTCAAATATGTTTAGGGTTTGAACGTCCTTTAGGTTGGTTCTTTATTATTTTAGGTTTGTATGTTGCAATGGATTACTTTCCATTTATGGAACAGCACAATGTCTTATTTTTAAAATTTCTACGTTCTATGGTGATTGTTCTCATTACTTGGGGACTGTTTAATTTATCTTCGCCAACATCGGGTTTATTAATAAGTGTGAATCAAAAGCTAAATAATAAGATTGATTTAATTCTGATTCCTTTCATATGTAGAATCATCCGTGTGATTATGATTGCGATCAGTATTAGTATTATTGGTCAAGAGTTTGATTATGACGTCAATGGGCTGGTAGCCGGCCTCGGCTTAGGCGGCCTGGCATTTGCTCTCGCTGCAAAAGAAGCGGTTGGAAATCTCATTGGCGGCGTGGTTATTGTCACCGAGAAACCTTTTTCGATTGGGGATTGGATTTTAACACCAAGTGTTGAGGGGACAGTAGAAGACATTAACTTTAGGAGTACGAAAGTCCGGACATTTAGTCAAGCTCTTGTAACGGTACCTAATTCAACCCTTGCCAACGAGCCGATTACTAACTGGAGCCGGATGGGGAAAAGACGTATCACTTTCCACTTAGGATTAAACTATCAAACGACCAAAGAACAAATTAAAAGGGTTGTAGAAAAAATGGAACATATGTTGAGAACCCATGAAGACATTCACCCGGATACGATTATGGTCGCATTCGATCATTATAATGAAAGCAGTCTCGATATTCTAGTTTACTTTTTCACAAATTCGACGGTTTGGGCAGAACACGTGAAAATTAAGCACGAAATCAATCTGGCCATCATGGGCATCTTAGAGGCAGAGGGAGTAGAAGTGGCTTTCCCAAGCCGAACTCTTTACGTTTCACCGCAAACTAATGAATTACTCCAAACAATGGGATCTTATGATTGATAGTAGATTTAGTTTTTTCAGAGGAAACCTATGTTTATGGATTTTTTTGTGAGTAGAGTTACTGTTCTACTGGATACTATAAAACATATTTCTGAGCCTAGCCGATTGGATAGGCTCTTTTTTAAGTAGGATACACTCAAAACATGGTGAAATATCATTTTAAAAAATAGAATTGCTCTCTTTTTATCTTTATGTATGGTATACTGCATCGTGCTTGGATAAAAGATAAGTAAAATGGACAAAACAAAACCGTATATAATATTGGAGTGATTATATGAATAAAACTAAGGGTAAAGGCGGAACGGGCAGAGGAACAGGAAAAAAGGGATGGAATCGGTGGAAAGCTAGTGCTAACCGAGCTAAGAGCGCCAAACCTTATGTTAGTAAAGGCGCTAAAAAATCGGATGTATCAAATTCCACTAGTAGTAATAAAGCTGATACATCCGAATAAAGTAACCTATTGTCGTTATTTTGCAGTAGCTTCCTATTCAAATTCAACAGTGGATATTCCCTAAACGAGAGAAGGCTGACCTCAAAGCTTTTTGAGAGTCAACCTTCATCCTAATTATTTATCACCATAAGGATCAATCGTTTGAATGGTTCTGTCTTCATTATATTTTAATTCTGTGAATTTCACAGAACGCTTATGGTTGACACCGTCTGACAATGAGCAATCATGATAGAACAGATACCACTTATCATTAAACTCAACAATTGAATGATGGGTAGTCCAGCCAATAACAGGTGTAAGAATCGTTCCTTTGAACTCAAATGGTCCTTGTGGATTTTCACTAACCGCATAAACAATTTTATGAGTGGTTCCAGTTGAATAGGATAGATAGTAAAGTCCATTGTATTTATGAACCCATGGACCTTCAAAATATCTTCGGTCTTCGTCACTTGCAAGGATCGGATTGCCGTTTTCATCTACAATTGAAATTTCCTTCGGTTCACTTTTAAAAGTCAGCATATCATCGCTTAACTCTGCGACTCTTGGTCCTAGTGCAGGTTCGTTTGGAGCCGGTCCTTCAGCATCTGGGTTAAATGTTCCCGTCTGCCATTTTTCCAATTGTCCTCCCCAAAGGCCGCCAAAATAAACGTAAGCTCTATCATCTTCATCTACTAACACAGCTGGGTCAATACTGAAGCTGCCCGGTATGTAATTTTCTTCGGCTTTAAAAGGTCCTGCTGGATTTGTGCTTGATGCCACGCCAAGTCTGAAAATACCATCTTTATCTCTAGCAGGGAAAAATAAATAATAGGTATTGTTTTTATAAGCAGCATCAGGTGCCCACATCTGTTTACTTGCCCATGGTACATCTTTTAAATGAAGCGCTTCTCCGTTATCTATACACGGTGCGTCTACATCATCCATTGATAAAATATGGTAATCTTCCATTGCATATTGATCTCCATTATCATTTGAAGGACCATCATGATCAAGGTCATGAGAAGGATAAATATATAGTTTGCCATCAAAGACATGTGCAGAAGGATCTGCTGTAAAAATATGTGTTACTAAAGGTTCATTCTGTTTTGAGTTTTTCCCCATAATAATAGCTCCCTATAAAAAAGTATTTACGCTTACATTCCTATTATACTGAACTTAGTTTACTTTGTATAGTGGGTCAACTAAGTTTTTTATCTTTATAGGATTTATTGAAAAAACCAGAATAATTTTATCAGTTTCAATCGGTCCAAGTTGGGTATCCAATAGACGTAATGAAAGATTCGTTACTACTCACTAATATGAAATAGGAAGCGCTTTCTGCTGACGGATTAAATCTGGTTGGAGGGGGACGAAAACGTTTTTAGTGATGGTGGATTTGCCAAAAAGGACTCTAATTTGGAGGATTGAATCACTAAGTAAACTCTTCTAATGCTTGTAAACAATGGAAGGGAAAGGGGGTGGCGGGTGTGGGTAATTTCCTTCGTAAAGCTGTGGAACAAAGAAGAAAAACTTTAATTAATCATTTGCATACCTTTAATCACTTTTATAAAGAGGAGGATTTTTCGCTCTGGTCTTTAACGGAATTAGAAGAGGAATACAAAAAAACTATTGTGGATAGCCAGCCTCTGTGAACAGGATCCTTGCAATGGACAAATAAAAAGAAACCATGAAATACGTAAACGTATTTTTAAAGACCTCAACCATTTGGGTTGGAGGTCTTCTTTTTATTGATTAAAACAAAACTTAAGTATTTCTGGAAAAAATGGAACAAAATAAAACGGCAAAGCCATTTTAAAGAATTGCGGATATTAAACTGGAGGAACATCATGGCAAACATCAAGAAAATCCTTATCGCAAGCCTCATAGCCCTTTTTGTAATGAATGCAATTTTCTCAATAAAGGTAAGTACAGCGGAAATGGAAGTTCCGCAAATTGCGGGTGAGTATGGAGTGGCGATAGATGCCTTAACTGGGGAGGTCCTTTACAACAAAAATGCCCATTCGAGAGCGTTTCCTGCAAGTATGACGAAAGTATTAACAGCCACTATTTTAGATGAACGCATGAAGGATGGGGAAATGTTGACGGTCAGCAGAAATGCTGCCAATCAAGAATGCATTTGTTTTGGGCTTACACCAGGAGAAAGGATCTCCAAACAAGACGCAATGAAAGCTTTATTGCTGTTAAGTGCGAATGATGTGGCTGTCGTTATCGCAGAAAATGTCGCTGGAAGCGAACCAGGATTCGCAGAACTTATGAACCAAAAGGTGAAGCAATGGGGGCTAAAGAATTCCCATTTTATCACACCTAGCGGTCTTCATCATCCCAGCCATTATTCCACTCCGTATGATATGGCTTTTATTACAAAAGAAGCCATTAACCATCCCAATGTTTTAAATGTGATGTCTGCTCAAGTAACAGAAGTTCATACAAGCAGGCAAGACAGAACCATTAGTCATTTAATAAATTTTCTCAGCAATCCCCATGTCATCGCTGGAAAGCCAGGGTTTACAGATCAAGCTCAGCATACGCTGGTTGAATATTTAAAAAAGGGCAACAAGGAAGTGATCTCTGTTGTCATGAAGTCAGATAAAAAGTCCAAGTACAAGGATATTCAGGCGATGGCAAACTATACGTTTGTACAAATGAAAACCCGATCTACTCACTAACAAATCAAATTCTATTCTAAAATTGCTGCTCACTTGAAAAAAATCCCTCTTTCCTATTAGAAATGGGGATTTTTAATACTGTTACAAAACAAAATAAATATTACCAATAATTTTTAAGAGATTCATATATTTTATTCTTGTACTACAACAATTTCAAAAACTATACTAATAGAGTATGATTATTTTTCAAATACTGGAGGAACCATGTCTATCCTAGTTCAAGATTTAACTAAATCCTTTCGCGTCCATGTGAGGAAAGAAGGCTCTATGGAGGCGTTACGCAGTTTATTCAAACGGGAGTACGAAACCGTTCAAGCGGTAAAGGACGTGTCCTTTACCATTAATACAGGCGAAATTGTAGGGTTTTTAGGTCCCAATGGTGCGGGAAAAACAACCACCATTAAAATGTTAGCAGGATTGCTGCATCCTACTTCTGGGAGTATTAAGGTAAATGGTTTTAAACCGCAGGAACAACAGAATGAGTACAAAAAAATGATGAGTTTGGTGATGGGGCAGAAAAGTCAGCTGATTTGGGACATCCCGCCAATGGAAACCTTTTTGGTCAATAAAAGTGTTTATGAAATTGATGAAAAAGTATTCCGCCAAACCTTAGATGAATTGGTTGAATTGCTAGAGTTAGCCCCATTGCTTGGGAAGCCTGTTCGAAACTTGAGTCTTGGCCAGCGGATGAAATGCGAATTGGCCGCCTCACTATTACACCGGCCATCCATTCTATTTTTAGATGAACCCACGATCGGTCTGGATGTAGATACACAAGAAAAGGTCCGGCAATTCATCGCTAAATATAATCGTGAACATCAAACAACGATTCTCTTAACTTCACATTATATGGGTGATGTGACTGCACTTTGTGAGCGGGTATTGATCATTAATCACGGGAAACTTCTTTACGATGGTGGATTACAAGTATTAACAGAAAGATTGACACCTTACAAATTGTTAGAGGTGCGTCTTCCTGCTGACTCAATTGGTCAATGGGAGGCGTTCGGTGAAGTGGTTTCATTTGAAGATGGTAAATTGACCCTTCGCGTAGCTAGGGATCGTGTACCGATTGTTTCATCAGCACTACTGGCTAATTTTGAAATTAATGACCTCAATATCCAAGATCCGCCGATGGAAGAAGTGATTACCTTAGCTTTCCAGGAGGAGTCACATGATTACTAAATACCGGGCGATTTTACGGATGAAGTATGTTGAAATGTTCTCTTATCAACTCTCAACGTTGGTCTGGATGTTTGGTACGATGGTCCAGCCATTGATTACTATGATGGTATGGATGAACATTTATCCAGAAGAGGGAGATACGTTTATTTTGTATTTTGTCTCACTGATTATGGTCGAGCGCTTGACAAGTGCTTGGGACGTCTGGGAAATGGATCGCCAAATCAGAGAAGGATCGTTTTCCTATCAAATTGTCCGGCCTTTTCATCCGATTCATTGGGCAATCGCTGAAAATATTGTTTATAAAGGTTTGTTCTTAGTTGTGCTTATTCCTTTATGGATTGTTTTATCCTTCTTTGTTCCATCGCTTCAGTTACATTTATCCTTTAGCCAGTGGGGACTTTTTCTAGTTGCGTTGCTGCTTGGAGCGATTATCCGATTTGCGTTTAGTTTTATGTTTGGTATTTTAGGTTTTTGGATGACCAAAGTAACCGCGGTCTATGCCACGTTTGAAACTGTTTCCTTATTTATTTCAGGCCGAATTGCCCCGTTTTCTCTCTTGCCGCCGGTTGTGAAAGAGATCAGTACTTTCTTACCTTATCGATATATGATCGGATTTCCTTTAGAAATTCTAACGGAGTCAGCCGATTCGCAAACATTAATGGCAGGATTTATCGGTTCTTTTATTTGGACTGTTCTGCTTATTGCTGCAATCGGGTGGTTATGGAAGGCTGGACTAAAGAAAAATCAGGCGGTGGGAGGATAAGATGAGGCGTTACCTGCGTATATTTAAAGAATTTTTTCGAACATGTCTGGTAGAGGAACTCGAGTATCGCAGCGAGTTTGTTGGAAATCTGTTTTCAAGTTTATTTGGTATTATTGTTTCGATCTTAATGGTGCAGATTTTCTTTTATCAAACGGATGAATTGGGCGGCTGGCCCTATGCAGATGTATTGATTCTTCTTGGAATATTTAATACATTACAAGGATTAGTTGATTTCGCTCTTCGCCCCAATATGCCAAGGCTTCTTTTACATATTCGAATGGGAACATTGGATTATGTACTGACCAAACCGGTCGATAGCATGTTTTTTGTTAGTCTGCGGCATCTAGTCTTCTGGCGCCTGATTGATGTCTTGTTAGGAATTGGATTAATCATCTATGGTCTTGTCCAAAAACATTTCATTCCTTCTTTTCTTGACGTAGGATTCTTTTTTGTTAGTATCCTGGCTGCCATGTTAATTATTTATTCGTTATGGATGTTATTAATGACCACGGCCTTTTGGGTGATTCGAATGGATGATTTATCTTTTTTATTTAATTCTTTCTTTGAAACGACTCGCTTCCCAATTACTATGTATAAAGGAGTGCTGCGAATGGTTTTAACCTATATATTACCGGCAGCTTTTCTTACGTTTACACCGGCAAGTTCTTTAATAGGCAAATGGGATGGGGGAACTACCGTCACATCCCTAATTGTGGCTGTTATATTCTTTTGGCTGGCCCGCAGATTCTGGAAGTTCGCCCTTGCGAATTATACTAGTGCGAGCAGTTAAATTTCTCAACTTAATAAGTAAAAGAGCTTTTTATATTTTTATAAGAAATGGGTTAGCCAGTTCGATTGGTTAACCTATCTTTTTTTCTAAAGGAGATTTTTATTGATTTACGAAACAAACAATAAACTAGTATAGGGACGGGTTTTGAAATATGTTTTGTTTGACGTATCAAATCTTGAGGAGTAGGATTGATGACGTATGTGGAAAACAATCGAATCAGGAAATAGTAGAGTAATGAAAAAAGTAATTAGGAAATTTTTTGTGATATGAGTTTCTATTTTGAGGGAGTTAAAAATGAACAGTTTTAAATTATATAGTAGATTTGTAAAACCTTATTGGAAGTTAGTAGTCATTACCTTGCTCATTGGTGTTATAAAGTTTGGCATTCCTTTAACCTTACCATTAATTATGAAATATGCAGTTGATTCCATTCTGCTGACAAAACTTTCATTAAGTCAGAAGATTCTTCAGCTAACTTACGTTATTTCAATTGCGTCTGTTTTATTTATTATCGTTCGATTTCCAGTTGAGTATTATCGTCAATATTTTGCTCAGGAAATTACGAGCAGAATTTTATATGACATCCGTGATAAACTCTATGGGCACTTACAAAAGCTTTCCCTTCGGTTTTATCAAAACCATAAAACCGGAGAAATCATTTCCCGTGTCATGAACGATGTGGAGCAAACAAAAAACATTGTTGAGACGGGTATGATGAATATCTGGTTAGATATCTTCACGCTCACCATTGCATTAGGCTTTATGTTTACTCTGAATGTAAAACTGACATTCGTAGCGATTGCCATTCTGCCTCTTTACGCAATTTCTGTAAAAAAATTATATAAACGTCTGAAATTATTAACAAAGCAGCGTTCACAATCCCTTGCGGATGTTCAGTCCTATCTTCATGAACGGGTTTCTGGGATTCCTGTTGTAAAAAGTTTTACATTAGAGGAGTATGATCAGAACCAATTTGATATTCGAAACAGCAATTTCCTTTCTAAAGCGTTGAAAGTTACCCAGTGGAATGCTTTAACCAATGCCATCATTAATACGCTAACTGATATCGCCCCATTACTGGTGATTGCCTATGGAGGATATAAAGTAGCGACAGGTGACCTTACGATTGGGACATTTGTTGCCTTCTTTGGCTATTTAGATCGGATATATAGTCCATTACGAAGATTAGTCAATTCATCTACTTTACTGACACAAGCAACCGCTTCGCTTGAGCGGGTTATGGAGTTATGGAATCACCCTTATGATGTTCAAGACGAACCTAACGCAAAAAAATTAGTTAATGTTACTGGTGATATTAAGTTTCAAAATGTATGGTTTCGATATGATAAGGAATCCGAATATATATTAAGAAACATTAATTTATCTATACCTTCGGGCCGGACAGTTGCTCTTGTTGGGATGAGTGGAGGGGGCAAATCCTCTTTAATAAGTCTCATTCCCCGATTTTATAATATTGATAAAGGCGATCTTACCATAGATGGCATCGACATTAATAACGTCACTCAACGTAGTCTGAGAAGGCATATTGGTATGGTGCTGCAGGATAATATTTTATTTAGCGGTACCATTCGAGAAAATATTTTATTAGGAAATCCAGAAGCATCAGAAGAAGAAGTCATTTTTTCTGCGAAGGCAGCAAATGCCCACGAATTTATCCTTAATCTTCCAAATGGTTATGATACAGAAATAGGGGAGAAAGGGGTAAAACTATCAGGTGGTCAAAAACAAAGGGTTGCCATTGCGAGAGTTTTTCTCAAAAACCCGCAAATTCTAATCCTGGATGAAGCAACGTCGGCATTGGATTTGGAATCTGAATCTTTGATTCAAGAATCGCTTGATAAATTAGCTAAAAATAGAACGACGATTATTATTGCACACCGTTTATCGACCATTACGAATGTAGACGAAATCATCTTCATGAAAGATGGGGAAATTGTTGAACAAGGGACACACGCGGAATTAATGAATCAAAAGGGCCATTATGAGCAGTTATTTAATATTCAAATATTAAATCAAGATAAAGATAAACAAATGGTGATGGACTATTAAGATAAATAAAAAATTGAGTAAGAAAAACCAAAGATTATATTGGATTCTTTTTCAAAGAGCAGTGAACTAACACTGCTCTATTTTTTTTAGAACCAAGTTTGGTTTTATTCTACACTCCTATCTAATAAAGCCCCCGTTACTGCACCATCAACTTTAGACATTTTAAGTCACCCATCCTTTCGTTGTTTACTCAACAATTTTAATAGTTTTGTTGAATAAACAACGAACTGCGTTAATTTATCCATTGAAGACATCCTGTTTCTCTTTATAATTATAAACAGATGTTGTTTTATCAATCAATGATGTTAATTGTCTTATTAAAGGAGTGGTCATGCTGAGTATAAATTCTAATAAAAATCAACTGGGTTTTGCCTTGATGTTAGCCGTATTTAGTGCGTTAGGGCCGTTTACCGTCGATATGTACCTTTCATCTTTCCCCCAAATTATGAAGTCCTTTGAAACAAACGCATCTATGGTTCAGACAAGCTTAACTGCAAGTTTATTAGGATTAAGCATAGGTCAACTTGTAATGGGTACTTTAAGTGATGTCCACGGAAGACGTAAACCGTTGTTAGTCTCTATGCTCCTGTATTTTATTTCCTCTATAGGCTGTGCTTTTGCACCAAATATTGCAACTTTCATAGCAGTAAGATTCATCCAAGGATTTGTCGCTGCTGCTGGACTCGTTATCTCACGTGCTATCGTTCGTGATCTATATAGTGGGGTGGAGCTAACCAAGTTCTTTGCACTCCTCACAACCATTGCTAGTGTTACGCCATTACTTTCTCCACTCGCAGGAGGTGTGGTCACATCTTTTACCTCATGGATCGGTGTGTTCATCTTCACCGCACTATTAGGAATATACCTAACCATCATAACAACTTGGAAGATAAAAGAAACGCTACCAGTTGAAAAACGGATACAGAGTAACTTTAGCGAGTTATATAACAACTATAAAAAGTTATTTCTCGATCAAACATTTATGGGGTATGCCCTTGTATCAGGAATCATATTTGCAGGAATCTTTGCTTATGTTTCTGGAAGTCCTTTTATTTACCAAAATATTTATGGAGTTTCACCTCAAGTGTTTTCGCTGCTATTTTCCTTGAATGGGATTGGTTTAGTGCTAGCTTCCCAGATGACGAAATTCATGGCAGGACGAATGCAAGCACGTACTATTTTCTTGATTGGATTGTGGTGTGCTTTTATTGCCAGTCTTGCAGTTTTGGTTGTAGTTCTAACCCATGGACCGTTATTTGCACTAGTTATTTCACTCTTCTTATTCAATTCATCAAACGGTATCATAGGACCGATGTCATTTACATTAGCAATGGAATCCCAAGGACATATTGCAGGAACTGCTTCCGCACTGCTAGGAATCCTTCCATTTTTGTTTGGCTCTATTGCTTCCCCGTTAGTGGGAATGGCAGGTGAATTTTCTGCGTTACCATTAGGTATCATTATTTTTACATCAAGTTTGCTGGCCGTCCTCTTCAATGGCGTCTTAATTAAAAAAGACAAACTGGTAGCCACTTCCAAAGAAATCAGCAATATTTAATTATCAATCAATTAAACTAAAGTTATGTTGAAGAAGGCTAGAGAATTTTTCCCTAGCCTTTTTTATTTTTTTGCCATGTTGTTTAATTATTCTAGGTTTCTATCTAACAATTCCCCTGTTTGTTCAGCCATGATACGGGCTGACAAAGGCATCTCATTCTTAAACCACCATTCTACTGATCCAACGACCGCTGAACCAAAAAATTGTAGAATCACTTCTTGATTTAATCCTTTGTTTTTTCCTATCGCTATATCCACTTCGGATTTAAACTCTTCCACTACTAAATCAAGAAAACGGCTACGAAAATAGGGCGCACCTTTACTCGCCAACATCGTTGAAAAAAACAAATAATTACGCTCAAAGTATTCGTACCAGACATAATTTCCTTCTTGAAACGTCATCTCAGATGCCGATTGGCAAAGTTCCCTAAGATTGTCCATATGTTCTTCAATCATCTTATCCAATAAATCGTATTTATCAGTGTAATGAAGATAAATCGTTCCTCGATTCACATCTGCTCTATCAGCAATATCCTGAATGGTAATGTCGTCAAAACTTTTTTCAGACATCAGTTCAGTTACCGCATTTTTTATAGCAACTTGGCTTTTAGCTATTCTTCTATCTACTTTAGACATTTTCATTCACCAATCTTTCGAAAGATAATCAACAATTTTAATTGATTTGTTGAGTAATCAACGAATTGAGTTAATTTAACCATTGAAAGTATGAATGGCTTTTCTATAATTATAAACAGATGTTGATTAATCAATCAATATTAATTTTTACAAGCAGAAAGTTGAGTTTCTTTTTGAAATAATAAAAGTAAACAAACTTCTAACAGGAGGCATATTTATGGACCGTGTTGAAAAGAGCACAGAAAAATACAACCAGCTATTTGGTAATGGAGTACCAGCCGCATACGCTACCGATCCTGATTTTCAGGACATTCTTAGCCGTTTTATTTTTGGAGAAGTTTTTTACCAAGGTCAGTTAGATGACAAGCAGCGTGAGCTTATCACTCTGGTTGTGCTCACCACGAACCAGACGTTACCGCAGCTGAAGGCGCATGTAGCTGCAGCATTAAACGTCGGGCTTACACCTGTTGAGATTAAAGAAGCTGTTTACCAGTGTGCTCCGTACATTGGATTTCCGAAAACATTAAACGCCATCAACGAAGTCAATGAGGTTTTCAAATCAAGGAATATCCCATTACCAATTGAAAGCCAAAAGACAGTAGATGAAGATAATCGTTTTGAGAAGGGTCTTGCAGTACAAGTAGAAATTTTCGGTGATGTAATCGCGAAAATGCAAGAGGCTGCCCCATTAAATCAAAAGCAAATTCAGGAATACCTTTCTGCTTTTTGCTTCGGAGATTTCTACACTCGCAAGGGACTCGATTTGAAAACACGGGAGTTGTTGACACTCTGCATCGTAAGCAGCCTGGGTGGCGCTGAAGGTCAAGTGAAAGCTCATGTACAGGGAAACTTAAATGTGGGCAATGATAAGGAAATATTGATTACCGCCATCACACATTGTCTGCCATATATGGGTTTTCCAAGAACATTGAATGCACTGGCTTGTGTGAATGAAATAATATCAGAAAATTAATCAAGATACTAAAAAAATATAACTATACAAAGGAGACAAAGGCATGTTTAACGAAACTTTCAAATTATCAAATGGTGTAGAAATTCCAAAATTAGGTCTTGGTACCTGGCTGCTTGACGATACACAGGCAGCACAAGCAGTCCGTGATGCGGTATCTATCGGATATCGCCATATTGATACAGCTCAAGCTTATATGAATGAAGCAGGTGTAGGTGAAACAATCCGTTCATGCGGTGTCGCAAGAGAAGAACTTTTCATTACGACAAAGGTTGCAGCAGAAGCAAAGACCTATCATGCCGTTACGCAGTCTATAGATAATTCTTTAGAAAAATTGGGACTGGATTACATTGACCTTTTGATTATTCACAGTCCACAGCCTTGGGTGGAGTTCCGTGAGGAGAACCGTTACTTCGAGGAAAACAAAGAAGTGTGGAAATCTTTGGAGGATGCTTATAAGGCAGGCAAGGTAAAGGCAATCGGCCTTTCTAACTTTCTTCAGGATGATATAGAGAATATTCTTGCAAGCTGTGAGATCAAGCCTATGGTCAATCAGATATTGGCACATGTGAGCAATACTCCTTTGGAACTAATTGAATTCTGCCAGAGGAATGACATCCTGGTAGAGGCATATTCACCAATTGCCCACGGTGCAGTTCTCGATAATGCAGAGGTTCAGGTAATAGCTGAAAAGTACGGGGTATCTGTTGCTCAAGCCTGCCTGCGTTATGCTATCCAGCTTGGTATGGTGGTAATTCCTAAGACGGCAAATCCAGATCACATGAGAAATAATGCAGAGCTTGATTTTGTTATCAGCGATGCAGATATGGAGATTTTGAAGAATTTAGAGCACATCCAAAATTATGGTGAGCATAGCTTCTTCCCTGTATTTGGCGGGAAATTAAAGTAAACAGGTATTAAATAATGGACGAACCAATCCACGAAAATTTTTCGCCCAACAAAAGCCCTAATCAGAAGGATGTATTATTTGTACACCCTTCTTTTTTACCGTTTAATGCTAAGTGAAATGTGTTTAGATTAGAAGTCTCTATCAGTTTTTGGCTAAATATGCAATGGTTCATGTAAAATGGGGAGGAGGGGGTTATAAAAAAAGTGATAGTTTATTTATTAATTTTTTTCGTTGTAGTACTAGTTTTCATATTATTGTTTATAAACCTAAATCCAGTTTTCGGAGGCAACCCAAGCAAAATACAAAAAGAGCAATTTAGTCATTTGGAGAATTATATGGATGGTAAATTTATCAATCCAGAAACAACAAAGTTAACTATGAGTGCAACTGATTATTTCTCCATGCTTGAGGAAAATATTTCAGGTGCTAAAGACCGTAATCCTCAAGGTCAAATTCCTTTTTCCGAACCCAATTGGACCAAAATAAAAAGTGGGGAAGATAGTTTAACTTGGTTTGGGCATTCTGCTTTCTTACTTAGTATTGATAACAAAAAGATGCTTGTAGATCCCATGCTAGGCCCCATTGCTTCACCTGTTTCTTTCGTAGGAAGCAAACGTTACAGTGAAGATCTGTTACATCTTATTGATGAAATGCCGCCGATTGATGCTGTTTTTATTACTCATGATCATTACGACCACTTAGATTATCCATCTATTAAAAAATTAAAGAACAAGGTCAATCATTTCTTCGTTCCGCTGGGTGTAGGTGCACACTTGATCGATTGGGGAGTTAAGAAAGATAAAATAACAGAACTAAATTGGTGGGAAGAAACAGAGTTTCAAGGCCTAACTGTTGCATTCACACCTTCCAAACACTTTTCTGGGAGAGGACCGTTAAATAGGAATTCCACCCTTTGGGGCGGCTGGGTCATTCTTGGAGGCAAGACACGTTTCTATACAAGCGGAGATGGCGGGTATGATACACATTTTAAGGAGATAGGGAAGAGGTACGGACCTTTTGATCTTACTTTAATAGAAGGCGGACAATATGACCGGCGTTGGTCTTGGGTTCATATGACACCTGAACAATCTGTTCAGGCTCATATAGATGCAAAAGGTAAAAATATGATGTTAATTCACTGGGGAGCTTTTACGCTTGCTTATCATGGTTGGACAGAACCAATAGAACGAGCATTAAAAGCGTCAGAGAAATACGGAGTAAGTATGATAGCTCCTAAAATTGGCGAAACAGTTCCATTAGATGAGAAATACTCCATTCCTATCTCCTCTTGGTGGACAGAATAAAAGAGTAGGAATAAGAGATGAAAAAAGAATAATTAATAAAATAATACCAAGTTACATTTTCGATATTTGAATAGGTTACATTCTAGATACATAGGAGCAGAGCGAGTAAAAAGATCATCGATTACGATGGTCTTTTTGGATTTTTAAAAAAATAATAAAAGGTTATTTTTATCAATATTTCCCACTTTATTCGGACAAGATAAAACAAATAAGTGGGGAGGAAACATAGCGTATGGAAATCAAGCAGGTGTTTAAGTACATTAAAAAAGGTAACCAATCTTCAGCACTAGCTATGACAGGAAATATGCTTATTGCAGTTATAGAGTTTATAGCTGGAGCAATTAGTGGAAGTGGGGCTATGTATGCAGCAGCTATGCACTCATTCGGGGATGCAGTGAACCAAGGTTTCATTTTTATGGGTAGTGTTTTTTCACAAAGGAAACCGACAAAACGGTTTCCAAATGGATTTGAATCCTTGAACAATATATTTAGTATCATTGCCGCGTTGGTTGTCTTAACCATGGCATATGAAACGATAGATGAGGGATGTCATTTATTATGGCACCCTCCTGAACACAGTAGAGGTCTAGTCATTAATGTTTTGATCTTAGTTCTAAATCTGGTTATTGATGGTGCTGTCTTACTAAAAGCTATTAGAGAAATAAATGAAGATTCCAGGGTAATTGATAAGGGTTTCAAATTTGTGCTTCACGCTTTTAAAAATGTGAGTAAAGCAGCTCCACCAACGAGGTTTATCTTCTTTGAAGATATTGTTTCAGTTACCAGTGCTATTCTAGCGATGATTGCGGTGATAGTTACATCTATTACAAAAATCCATTTTTTAGATGGAGTTTTTACTGTTATTATCGGATTATTAATGCTTTGGGTATCTATTCGAGTGGCTTACGACAATATAGTAGAACTCGTTACAAGTTCTGCTATCATGAATGACCAATACCATGAGTGAATAGATTTCCTAATTGACGGGGGAGCGACGGCTTCTTAGTTTTACAGACCATTAAAACCAGCAGAATAAAAGATCAAAACCTGTTACTCTTTGGAAATCTCAACAAAGAATAACAGGTTTTTTTATAAATTAAAATGGTTTTAAATTTTTAATATCCGTCTTAATGATGAATTGGCTCCCCAAATCCCAATAAAAGCACCAAAACCCAGAAGAAGTAAACAGGAAATAGGAAGGAGCTGGTATGGATGAATCAGTTCAACAAAGGCCAGATCAACATATTTATTAAAATAGATATAAACAAAATAATACCCTATCCCAGTTAAAATGACCGCAAACAACGCCCCTAGGAGTCCGATAAAAGATCCTTCGACAATAAAAGGATATCTTATAAAATAGTTAGTGGCTCCTATCAATTTCCTCAACTGGATTTCTTGTTTTCTAGCTAACACGGTTATTTTTAATGTATTGCTAACCAAATGGCCAGAAATAAGGGTGAGGCAGATAATAAAAATACCGCCAATTAATCGAGCTATCTTCGTGGACATAAGTAGAGGAGCTACTACGTTTTTTGCATATTCCACTTTATCGACTTGAGCGAGATTTTCTATTTTACTGGCAACTAAAGATACATCTTGCGGCTGTTCCGTTTTAACCACTAACTTATCATTCAAAGGATTATCATCTTTCAAGGTTTGAAAAGCGGCGCCTTCATCACCCAGGTTTTTCATAAAACTCTGAAGACCTTCGTTTTTTGAAACAAAATCAATGGAAGAAACTTTTTCTATTGATTCAATATTGTTCCATAATGTCTTTAGTTCAGCCGTATTGGTATCTTTAAGATATACTTGTATCTCTACATTATTTTCAACTTTTTCAGTGATATGGTTTAAATTAATTAATAGTAAAAGAGTAACCCCAACAAGAAAAAGCATAAAAGCCAATGAACTAACCGATGTGACGGTCATCCATCCATTCCTCTTAAAATTATTCATTCCTTCCGATAAATGCCTATTTATATACGAGTTCATTTTCAACTTGTTAACACCTTTTCTTTAAGATCACTAGGTATACTTCCATTATCAATTACTATGATTCTTTTGCTTGTCCGTTCAATAAATTCCCTATTGTGAGTGGTCATTATGACCGTTGTTCCCTTTTTATTAATTTCTTCAAACAAGGTCATAATCTCTGATGCAGTTTTCATATCCAGGTTTCCAGTTGGTTCATCGGCCAAAATGATTTTGGGTCCGTTAACGATGGCCCTTGCAATGGCAACCCGTTGTTGTTCGCCTCCAGATAGTTCATGAGGGAAACGATTTGCTTTGGAAGAAAGCCCAACCCTTTTCAATGCTTGGTCTACATTGCTGCGAATGAGGTTCATCGGAATTCCAATCGATTCTTGGGCAAAAGAAACATTTTCATAGACTGTCATATTGGATATCAATCGAAATTCTTGAAAAACCATTCCGATTGACCTTCTTAACAGATGAATTTTACGTTCTTTTAAAGTTGATAGATTCATATCATTCACAATGATTTCTCCGCTCGTTGCTTTTTCTTCTCTTGTTATTAGTTTGTTAAGTGTGGATTTACCTGCTCCGCTTTCACCTATGATTAAGACGAATTCTCCGTTATTAATTTGCAAGTTAATGTTGTTAAGAGCAGGTACGCCGTTTGGATATACTTTTGATACATTTTCAAATAGAATCAATGTGCACAAAATCTCCTTTCAAGTCGCATAAATTAGATGTCTAATTTATAAATATCATACTGGTAGATAATTTTAAGCAATTTAGTTGCGTAATTTGGGTCGGTAGCATACCCGCCTTTTTGAATACCATTTGCATAATCTGCAATATTTGTAACGTCTTTCAGGTATTTCTGATACCTAGGTTTTAATAACAGCTCAGCATGATCCAGCATACTATCATAGTAAGTAGTATAACTCGCAAATTGGGCTTTTGTGGTGATTTTTACCCCATTTACATATTCGGTTGTATCCATATAGACTGATCCTGCAGTGCCTGTTCCTTTAACTCCAAATAAATTTTTTGCTTGGAAAGCAAGACCTGATAAACCGTTATACTTTCCTGAACTTTCTAAAATGATTTGGCCTAAAGTAATGGAGGCAGGAACCCCTTTTTCTTGATGGAGTCTTTGCGCATCAGCAACGAATGGGGCTATTACTGAGTTAATCATTTGGACATTACCCTTATTCTGAATCCCGTTAATGATAGCCTGGATTTCCTTTTCGTTTTCTTGCAGCAGCTTTAGTGCCAGTAATTTTTGCTGTTCTTCCTGCTCCAATTGTTTTTTCTTCTCTTCAAGGGTACGGGCTAACAATTCTTTTTCCTTTTTACTGTTCTCTTCACTTGCTTTTATTTTTTCCAGCTCCGCTTTTTCTTGAGTGGTGGTATCTTGTAATCTCTTTACATTCTCTTTAATACTGGCTACTTTATTTTGATCAGCAATATACTCTTCAATAAATTTCTTATCTTCATTTACAATTTTATCATAGGCAACAAAATGGTCGATAAATTCTCCAAAACTATTAACTGATAGGATCACATTCATAAAAGACATATGACCTTCCGTACGATAATAAGAAGATACTCTCTCCTTAAATTCTTGTTCTCGATTCGTTAGTAAAGCCGTGATTCTAATAGATTCTTGATTTAAATGGTTCATATTTTTTTGAATTTCTATTAATTCATTTTGCTTTTGTTGAATTTTTGTATTCGCTTCTGCAATTTGCTGATCAATTTCTTTCATTTTTTCCGTTAGGGTATTAATTTCTTCTTGCACTTGAAGTTTTTCTTGTTTTATTCCTGATAAGTCTGATTGCAATTGCTCCTGTGTGACCGGTGTGTTGGATGGAACCGTTTCAGCTTTTGCAGCGATAGGTGCCGTCATTAAAGAAAAAGTTAAGGGTACCAAATAGATTTTTTTATTCATATTGTTTAAATCCTTCTTTTGTATTTTATTAAAAAACATTATGGGGATTAAGGAGAGAATGCCATGTACAGATACATACTTATAGTATAGTAACAAAACAGTCATGGAAATTAAATAAACACTTTTTGATTCCTCATAATCTGTATTCTACAAAAATTATAAACTATAAAATCACTTTAATTATTTTCAAATTTTTAACAATTTCCGACATTTGAAAATAAAAATGGCGGAAGGCAAAGTATTTACGGAAATATTTCTTCATACCATATCTATTTTAAGGATAGCTAAAGGAACTGGCAACTATCAAACAGATTAACAGACAGGTATTTTTTTCTATTTTTAAAGGCGGTTCGCCGTAACCTCTGTTATTATTAAGTTTGATAAACATCTTGATTATGTTATAAATCAAGAATTTTACCACGAATCTTTTTGGAAAATGGTTCGTAAAGTATAGACATCAGGTACGGAGGTGATTGCATGAAAAAAACAAGAACAGTAATGACGGGAATCACATCTACAGCCCTTCTGTTAGGTCTGGCAGGTTGTAATTCAAATTCTCAGAGTATACCTGCACCGCCCGACGACCCGAGCTGTACCGATTGGGAGTGGGATGATGATGATGGTGTTTGGGAATGTGATGATAGCAGCTCCAGATACTATGGGCATTACTTTTACGGAGGACACTATTATAATAGCAAGTCATTACTTTACAAAAGTAAGAACTATAACTCTTATAAAAACAGTTCGTCCTTTAAAGGGAACACTTCAGGAAGCAGTAGTACAGGGTCGGTAAAGAAAAGCTCAGGTTTTGGGAGCGGCTCAAAAAGCTATGGTGGATAAAAGCTTGACCTTAGAACTTTACGAAAATGAAAGGGAGTATGTTTGTGAACTTATATGCTAATTTTGCTGCTTATTTAGGGGTAGGGTTACTACTTTTAATTATAGGACTCATATTATTTATGGTCAGTACCCCAAAAATAAAGGAGTTTGGATTAATTGCCGAAAAAAACGTAACAGCCGCTCTGACACTTGGGGGTAAAGTCGTCGGTCTTGCTTTAGTTTTAGGAGCATCTGCTGAATATTCAGTCTCACTATTCGATATGGTGATTTGGGGAATAATCGGTATCATTTCTCAAATTATTGTGTTTATTCTCGCGGAGGTATTAACGATCCGTTTCAGTATCCAAAAGGCCATTGTGGATGATAATCGGGCAGTAGGAATCATTTTGTTTTCCTTATCCTTATCGATTGGCTGGATTGTGGCAAAGTGTTTATCTTACTAAAGGGCATGGTGTCAAATGAGGAAACTTACATATTTTATTGATAAAGGAAACAATGACTACGAACCCTTTTATGAATATTACGTCGATCATGTCGGTTTAGATGAGTTGTATGCCCGGCAGCTATGTACTTATTTTATTATGAGAGGTCAGCTATACCAGCTGATCTCAAATGAAATGAACGGTGACGAAGATATTCTTGTGATCAAAGAGATGGGAAGAAACCCTCATGCAGCCGATGAAAGAGGGGTACGCGGAAAAGGACTATCTATTGAGATTCGTAGATATCGTGAAGAAGAGAATTATAAATTAATCACTTCTATCCCATGTGAAACTCATTATGACATTATTCGTTTTCTTTTAAAGGATGTTGTGGATGTTCGCGGTTTTGGACAGAAGGAAGTCACTTCGACAGAAATCGACGAAGACAGAGGGGTTTATGTCCTTTATGTAAAGGAGTTGGGGGAGGAACAGGCTTGAATATTGATTCCTACCATGACAAGAGAAGTCGTTTTTATAAGAAAGTGGACCATTTCTGGGCCAATCTTTATGGGGAAGAATATGCGCTCTATGATATTGAGCTAATAGAATGGAAGAAATTAAGTCAAATTCACATCGCAAGCGACCGGATAGGTTCCATCTTTTTTAAAACTTCCAAGCTGCTTCGTGAAGTACCTGACCGGACATTATTGGAAATGGGATTCCCAAAGGAGACCATTCAGTTTATAAGATTAAAAACTCTTCCTGCCGAGAGCGTTATTTCTCGGCTTGATCTCATTCCATATGGAAATAGCTATAAATGTATTGAAATAAATGCAGATACGCCGACCTTTATAAAAGAACTATTTTATGTTAATGAAGAAATCTGCAGGGAATTCTCTATAGAAAATCCGAATGCACCAATGGAACAATTATTAGGAGAAGTTGTTCGCCGAAATATTCATTCTAGTGTAAAGCAATTGGGAATAAAAGAACCTAATATTGTTTTTACAGCTCATGAAGACAACTTAGAGGACCTGGAAACGGTCCTTTATTTACAAGCACTTTCCGAAGTTCCATCTAAATTCATCCCACTTCATAAGCTTCAAATTCAAAAAGGCGTCGGACTTTTTGATGAAGAGGGAACCAAAATAGATATTTTATATCGGCAGACTTTCCCCATTGAAAGTATCATTACTGATGAGGATTCAGAGGGGAATAGGATTGGAATATGGCTGTTGGAGCTTGTGGAAGATGGAAAGCTTGCTATCATTAATCCGCCATCGGCATTTTTGCTGCAGAACAAGGCGGTACAGGCAGTCATTTGGGGATTGCATTGTGAGAATCATGTATTTTTTACCAAAGAAGAGCATGAGTGGATTGACGAATATTTTCTTCCGACGTATCTTGAGCCGGATTTTTTTATAGAGCAAGGCTTGCCATTTGTTAAAAAGCCTGCATTCGGCAGGGAAGGGGATACGGTCGAAATATATACATCCGAAGGAACCTTAGCTCATGCAGACTCCCAAAGGTCATATATGGATTTTGTGGCAGTTTACCAGAAGTATATCAAGCATCCTACCGTTATGTTTCAAAGTGAAAAAGGGGAACAAGAAGGGAATCTTTTAGTTGGGAGCTTTCTACTAGATGGAAAACCCTCAGCTGTCGGGTATAGGGTAGGAGGAACGATTACAAATAACCTTTCCTACTATTATCCAATTGGAATCAAATAGGGATGGCTTACCAGCAAATCTAATGGTTTGATAGTGGTCAGGGGAGAATTAACCTAAACCAATAAAAAGTGGACTTTATTTAACGTCTTCATTTTTATTGGTTTAGGTTTTTTCAAATTAGAACTTTTCATATGACTATAAAAATTATCTACTTGAAAACACATAGATATCTATGTATAATAAAAAACATGATAAAATATGATACAGCCTCAAAAGTAGGAAAGATTAGAGACGCAGTAAACCATTTGATTTTGTCGGAGCTAAACAAACACGGAGTGGATGGTATCTCCCCATCTCATGGAGATATTTTGGTACGCCTTTACAGAAAAAACGGCTTATCCGTGAAGGAATTGGCTGAAAAAATTCATCGTACTCAACCGACAGTAACAGTTTTAATTGATAAGTTACAGAAACTAGGATTTGTAGAAAGAAAAAAGAGTAAGGAGGACAGTAGAATTACTTTAATCAATCTAACGGAAAAGGGAGTTCAGCTGGAACCAATATTTCGTGAGATCTCCGAAAAATTAAATAATGTCATTTATGGGGGGCTAACCCACACCGAAAAAGAACAGTTGGAATATTTGCTAGAAAAGGTTCTTAAAAGATTTTAAATTTTTTTATGATATTACATAGACATCTATGTAATAATCGTCGTGCTGATTTTATGTTACTCATAATCAATAGTAGAAAAAAATATAGATAGGAGATGTAATGAATTGGATTTAAAAAGCAATAAATATTCGCTTGTTTTCGCCATACTTTTAGCTGTCTTTTCTGCGATTGGCCCGTTTACCATCGATATGTATTTAGCTTCATTTCCTAAAATTATGGGCTATTTTGGGGCAAATGCTTCCTTGGTCCAAGCAAGTTTGACCACTTGTATTTTAGGGATGGCTATTGGTCAGATCATCATGGGGGCATTAAGTGATGTTCATGGCAGACGTAGACCATTATTGATATCTATGTTTGTGTATTCCCTTACTTCCTTCGCTTGTGCCTTTGCACCGAACATGACTGTATTTATCATTTTGCGTTTCATCCAGGGGTTTGCAGGTTCCGCTGGGATTGTTATTTCTCGAGCGATTGTTCGTGATTTATTCAGTGGTATAGAACTGACAAAGTTTTTTTCACTCTTAACCGTTATCGGTAATCTTGCTCCATTGATTGCACCGCTTGCAGGTAGTGCGATCATTACTTTCACTCCTTGGGTCGGTATATTTATCTCTTTGGGTATTTTTGGAATATTATTATCAGCTTTGACCGCATTGAAAATCAAAGAAAGCCTGCCTGCAGAACGGCGAGTTTCTAGTGATTTTATGGGTTTATTACTAAATTTTAGGGAGTTGTTAAAACATAAGCGATTCATGGGATACGCTCTTGTTCAGGGGATCTTGTTTGCCGGAGTTTTTGCCTACATTTCCGGGGCTTCATTTATTTATCAAAAAATTTATAACGTGACACCGCAAGTGTTTTCGATGCTTTTTGCTTTAAATGGAATTAGTTTAATTCTTGGGGCTCAAGTTGTAAAATTTTTAGCAGGGCGGATAAAAGAAGATAGCATTCTTTTTGTGGGGCTTTCACTAGCCTTTATTTCTGGAACGATTGTGATGGTCAATGTCTTTATGCATGGTCCTTTAATGATGTTAGTCATACCGCTTTTCTTCTTGAATGCTGCGATTGGTATCACCGGTCCGACTTCATTTACATTAGCGATGGAATCTCAAGGGCATATTGCTGGAAGTGCGGCCGCACTCTTGGGTGTAATGCCAACTTTATTAGGTGCTGTTACTGCACCGCTTGTGGGAGTAGCAGGGGAATATTCTGCCGTACCATTTGGCGTAATTATTTTCACAACGAGTTTGTTATCAATCATTGCGTATATAGCTTTGGCTAAAGAATCTAAACAATCACCTTTTTTCGAGGGAAAGATTTAAACCTGAAGTATTTAAGAGATAATAAACAAATTAAATCGATATGTTCAGTAATAAACAAATTACGTTCATTTAATAATTGTAGGCTATCGTTTCTTGGTTATAATAGAGAGTGTAAGTTAAAATACTGAGTGGACACAGGCAAAACCTAAATGGATTGTTACTGGTCATTCAGGCAAAACCTAAATCGCTTAATATGAGAAGCTTCTATAAGTTTCCTATTTTGTGATTTAGGTTTTTATTTATCTTTCGTTTATTTGATCCTCAGCAAGATGCGCTTAATGTAATTGATTTGAAACCTCTTTAGAATTTTTACCTATAATTACTTCATTAAAAATATTATCTTTATTGTTGGAATTAGTTATATTAATTTGTGAGAAATTAGCTTTCAAAATCTGTTCCAAATCACCCATGGTTACTGGCCTTGCATGAGGCATTAAACTATAACCTAATTCTCCATTATTTTCGATTGTTCCTATTTGTACATCTTCTATGCGATTAATACCTGCCATTCTTAAACGTTTTTCCAAGTCATCCACAGAAATTCTTAATGTTTTTAAGTTGTCTATTAAGAGTTTTCCTTCAGAAATTACAGGGATTGCTTCGCCTTTCATCAACTTTTCTACTCCGTTCCAGCGAAGAGTAATCCATTCCGTAACTAGCAGAAATCCAATAAAAGCAGCAGCGGCTACTATGGAGTTACCAATCCCTTTTCCAGCTACTTCTCCACCAAGTACCGTTCCCAAGGAAATGATTATTGCCATTTGTGGGACCGTCATTTGTGATATTGATTTTCTACCCCCAAGCCTAAGGATGAAGGATCCTACAGATGCAAATAGGAGAGCTTCCCAAAAATATGTCCACATTTTTCTTCCTCCATTTTTGATTTAACCTTATTTTTGTTTTATTTGCGATAAAAATACCCGACGGCTTAAAACCTTAACGTTTCGGTGCCCAATCAGGGTAAATGAGTTGAGGATCAGAGCTTATTTTGACATCTTTAAGGCATATTTTATTGACTATGTAAATATGAATAGAGCAAAAAGAGTATTTCTGGGAGGCATACGATGAACGGGGATCATACTCCTTTACATGCTGATACAGGTGTTACATCTGGATTATTTGTTGAGCGCTCTTTAAATGAAATTCGTTTTTGGGCTAGGATCATGAAAGAACATTCTTTATTTCTTCGATTAGGTTTCAGAGCAGAAGATACTCAACTTATTCATGAGGCCAATCAATTTTATCGCCTATTTGAACACATCGAACAAACTTCACATTCCTTTAATAATCAAACAGACCCCGAACAAATAAGAAGATTTAATTCAGAGGTACAAATAGCTGCAACGAATATTTTCGTATTTAAACGGAAAGTATTAGAACTCATTCTCACATGCAAATTACCGGGGGCAAATAATTTCCCACTATTAGTTGACCATACAAGCAGGGAAGCGAATTATTTTAGAAAACGATTAATTGAATTAAATGAAGGAAAATTACAATCGCTTCCAGATGCCATTATTAAAGAAAATGTCTTCTTCTTAAGGATTATGGCAGACCATGCCAAATTTATTGGTCATCTCCTTGATCCGTCAGAAAGGAAACTAGTTGATTTAGCTCAGAATTTTAGCAATGATTTTGATCAATTACTGTATCAGGCAAGGGACTTAGAATCTATGAAGCCACAATCACAAACCGTTCCTCTTTTAGATCAATTTCTTGATCAGAATCGCGTGTCGGTCGTATCTCTTAGAGACTTCAAGAAAACAGCCCGTGATTTAATTGAGCAATGTAAAATAAAGAGCATTATTCATCCTCTATTAGCAGACCATGTTTTCCGGGAAGCGGATAGGTTCCTAGAAATCATTGATATGTTTGACGCACATCTTACTAGTGGTACTCAATAACCTAAATAACGAAACAAAAGGCTGAATTCAAAAGTTGAATCCAGCCTTTTTTATAGCATCTAAGAATTTCAATTATCCAATCTAATTTACTGACAATGATCATTTTTTCTTGTTTTGGTTTTTATTATTTTTATTTTCCCCCTTCGATGAATTTTCATTACTGTGGATTTCTTCTTTCACATTAGCAACTGTAATGGATACTTCATTTTCGCTTTCATTTTCCTTAATAGCAGGAGAATCAGTTCGCATCCCGTTTGCTTTGTCCTTATTAGTAGCAGATAATTCTGGTTTGTTTTTCTCTACTTTAACAACGAGGGAGCCTGTGCTTTTTTCGTGGGTTTCCTCCTTTTTATCCTCTTTTATTATGCTTTCAATGTCTGGATTTCCTTCTACTATTAATATATTTGGGCTTTCCTTACTAACTTCTTCTTGCACCATATCAGACTTCAACACTGTGACTGCTTCCGTAACTGATGGGACAGAACGTTCCACAATTCGAGCTTCTTCTTTTCTAATGATATCCTGTACTTGCTTTGTTTCTTGAATTTTTCGTTTGCCTACAATCACTTCTTCAACAACTACTGGTCTTTTCGTTACTTCTATTCGTTCTTCGGTAATGGGAATACGAATGATTTCATCCTCTGTAAATGCGCTGCCATCATACTTTCCATCAGTGACAGGACGGCGCTCAATATATACTTCCTCTCGTAAAAGGGGTACATAAACAGTTCGCTGTTCTTCCACAACTTCTTTTTGGAGCTGTAATTCCCCAACTTGGATACGCTCTTTTATAATATCAAGCTGTTCTTCATGAAGCTGGACAGCTGTTGTTTTTTCGGTCTCATATTGTGCTTCATAAATTGGGCTGTCGTAAGTTTTATACGTGTCAACCAGCAGGATCATTTTTCCAGTATATATTTCCTTTTCACACTGTTTTGCGGTAAATTGTGGTATCCCTCTTTCAATAAGTCTTCTGGACAAAGCGTTTGCCTGACTTCCGCCCATTCCTGCCGTCATCAAGGAAAAAAAGCTTTCCATCATGACACCAGCTAAGGTATTTACCTGTGTATCCGCTTCTACCATCACGCCAGTTTGGGAAGTGATTAACGGAATGTCACTTCGATATTTCGCAACAACCATCATATCTGTTTCACGATGCCCCTGACGTTTCAAACCTTCGATTGCATACAAGACTTCTTGCTCTGAATTAAATGTTCCAACGATTCTTTTTTCAATACTCATATTACCATGCCTCCTATAATGTACTAATGCAGTAAGAAAATTACATCGAGGTGCATAGAATGTCTACCCAAGTACAATGATTTGAAACATTTTCAAGAACATGAAGTCATACTATTTCTTGGTTTTAAAAGGATACAGCTGGCGGTAATCGGTAGGTGTCATTCCTTCATGTTGTAAAAAACGTTTATTAAAATAACTTATACTCGGATAGCCTGCCTTTAGAGCAATTTCTTTAATTGTCATTTCCTTATTGTCCAGCAGCCATTGTTTGCTCATTTGAAGCCGGCATAATGTAATAAACGCCATTGGTGTCATTTGTGTAGCCCGTTTAAAAAGGCGGCAAAAATAGTAGGTGCTTACACCTGCTTGTTCTGCCCAGTAATCCAATTCGAATGGTTCACAAGCATTACTTTGCATCAAGGGGAGCAATGATTGAATACGATCGTCTAATTCTTGCTTTCGATCAGAAGTTCGAGGCACCACATTTGTAATAAACTCCATTAAGAACGTATAGGTAAGGGTGGACAAGCGGGACAAATGCAAAAAACTATTTTTCTCCGCTTCAAGAAGAAGCTGTTCATGTAATTCTTCTAATGGTTGAAGATGTTGAACCTTCCAAAGTGAATGCTGATGAAAACCTTTATCCGATAAAAATGGATGGAGGACACTTCCATAAAAATGAACCCAGCGAATATTCCAAGGGTCATTCTGGCTGCTGTAATAACGTTGTTCCTGCATAGGAAAATACAAGAAAGCATCTCCGCGCTTCAAGGAATATTGTTTGCCATCCATTTCTACAAAGCCAGAACCAGAGACAATAAAGTGGATACTAAAATTATTAAGCGTTCCCACTTTTCGGTCTACCTGATGTTTCGGCTCATCCCAATACAATCCGATTGATTCCGGAAGGACCATATATTCATGATCATTAAGTGTAGGTAATAAATATTGTCTTTGCATTCACCATCACTCTTTTCATCGCAATATTGTTTCATATGTAGGGCAAAAAGATTCTATTTTTATTTTATTATGAGTTTCATATAATGACAATATAGTATTATCTTTACATAAAGGAGAGGAATGGAATGAAAAAAATTCGTTGGGGGATTATCGGATGCGCAGGAATTGCAAAGCGCTCGGTTATACCAGGAATCCAGCAATCTGAAACAGGCGAAGTCGCTGCAATTGCTAGCCGTGGATTGGACAAGGCCAAGCAAACAGCTGAACAATTGAATATACCGACAGCTTATGGAAGTTATGAAGAATTAATTGCTGACCCTACTATTGAAGCCGTTTACATTCCGCTGCCTAATCACCTGCATAAAGAATGGGTGATCCGTGCCGCAGAAGCGGGTAAACATGTTTTATGCGAAAAACCATTAGCAATCAATGCAGAGGAAGCACAGGAAATGGTTGAAGCTTGCGAAAAAGCTGGCGTTGTATTTGCGGAAGCATTTATGTACCGGTATCATCCGCGGTATACCACCATTCGTAACATTATAAAATCGGGTGAGATAGGGGAGATACGGGGAATCCACGGCACCTTTACTTTTAATAATTCTAAGGAAATGAACAATATTCGGTATAAAAGAGAGTGGGGCGGCGGCTCATTATATGATGTCGGCGTTTATCCAATTAGTGCTGCACGCATGTTGTTAAATGAAGAGCCAAAAGCTGCAACTGTTCATGCTTATCTTTCCGAAGAACACGATTATGTAGATATGATGACCTCTGGCATTTTGGAGTTTAATCGAGGTGTAGCTTTAACCTTTGATAGCGGAATGTGGGCTGCATTCAGAAATACCCTAGAGATTTTGGGAACAGAAGGACGAATTGAAGTGCCTAGCGCCTTTGTGGTTAATCAGAATGAGGGGGATAACTTTTTTGTCTATACACAGGAAGGGAAGAGAGAAGTGGAAGTTCCTCGCTTGAACCAATATGCCTTGCAAGCAGATGCAATAGGGAGAAGCATTCGGAACGGGGAACCGCTTCCTTTTCCAGCATCCGATGCCGTTTTGAATATGAAAGTGTTGGATGCTTGTTTAACATCGGCAAGAGAACAACGTCGGGTTGAGATCTAACTAATTGGAGGTCAAAATTATGAAATCGATTACCATTCCAGGATTATCAAAACCAGTAACGACTCTTATTCAAGGCTCTGATTATTTTAGGCCGAGTGTTTATGAAAACATTTGCCATGTACTGGACCGTTATTTTTCTATAGGTGGGAATACGATTGATACCGCTCATGTTTATTGTGGCGGTGAGAGTGAAGTGGCAATTGGACAATGGATGAAAGAACGGAATAATCGTGAAGATGTCGTCATTTTGACGAAAGGGGCACACCACGACCAGAACGGCCCTCGTGTAAATCCAGAAGCCATATCAAAGGATTTGTTTAAGAGCTTAGAGAGGCTTGGAACCGATTATATCGATTTATATGCGTTGCATCGTGATGATCCGAATGTTCCAGTCAGTGTGATTATGGATGCCTTAAATGAACATATTGCCGCCGGAAGAATTAAGGCGATTGGAGGGTCAAATTGGACGGTCTCCCGGTTGCAGGAAGCAAATGAATATGCGGCAGCTAATGGGTTGGTTGGATTTACTTTTAGTAGTCCAAATTTAAGCTTGGCCAAAGCGAAAGAACCATTTTGGGCTGGCTGTGTATCAGTTGATGCGGCTGATTGTGAGTGGCATGAAAAATATCAGCTGCCCATTTTATCCTGGTCATCCCAAGCAAGAGGGTTCTTTACTGGCCGATTTACTCAGGAAGATCAAAGCAATGCAGATCTTGTTCGCGTTTTCTATAGTGACGACAATTGGGAACGTTTGCGCCGGGCTGAACAATTGGCAAAGGAAAAAGGTGTCAGTACCATTCAAATCGCTCTTGCCTATGTGCTTAATCAACCATTTCCGACCTGTGCTCTTATTGGAGCCCAAAATGAAGTAGAGTTGATCTCTTGCTATGAGGGTTCACAGATTGTTTTAACGAAAGAAGAGTTAAGATGGTTGGAACATGTTGATATTAGTGTAAGATAAATACCCATTTGAGATTTTACACGTACGGAATGGTTAGAACCTGTTGATGATGAATGGTATAACAAGTTATAAATGACTAACGCATCGAATGAATTGATTCGATGCGTTAGTCATTTATAGATAAATATTTAACTTCCTTTCATCGATGCATTTTGTTGTAAGAGGATTATGCAATAAATTGGGAGGAATAGGCTATCGATCACTTTCTCATCTGTTGCATAATAGACATGTTCATGCTTTTTTTAATTTTTGTACGGTATAAAAATTGAAAAACTGGCCCTATAAGACTAGAACAAAAATTTACCACTACTGCGGCATTTAGCTAAAGGTGGGTGCCGACAATTAAAAGGATGAAGAGGTAATCTCTTCACAAGACGAAATCGCAGATTGGTTAGGTCTATAAATAATTCAGTTAGGGGGAATTGGCAATAAATACGGACCATTTCATATCGCTTTAATAGAAGGCGGTCAATATGATAGACGCTGGTCTTGGGCTTGTATTTTTCCAGAAAAATAAGTACAGGCTAATCTAGATGTAGAAGGCAAGCATCTGATGTTAATACATTGGGGTGCCTTTACCTTTGCGAACCATGCTTGGAAAGAACCAATAGTACGAGCATTAGAAGCGGCAAATAAAGAAGACGTGAATCTCATCGCTCAACAAATTAGTCAAAACCATCATTTTATTTACTTACATTTATATTTAGACCTATTATAAAGTAGTTTACTTATAAATTTAGGAGCTAAGTTTTAAGGTTTGAGTGAAAAAAAATAGCAAACAAAAAATAGAATATTTCCTTTAAATTTGAATAGGAAGTGGTCTATTTTATCTGTTGGAATTATGGAGCGAAGCATGTGAATATTTCGATAAGAACTTTGTTTCTAAGGATATGATCAATGCGTATCTTTTCATTCTATTAAATTTGTCACACGAACAGTACAACAGGTAATCACACGGACCTTATGAAACAGAATGATGTGTTTGTCATCTATTTTGTGAAATATATAGAAGACCATAAAGAAAGCGGAAGTGTATTAGGTGAAAATGTTAACTTAATTATATACACATATGAAGGTCCTATTATAAAGGTAATTCTCTTTAAGAGTAAATGGTTGTTAGAGGATTAGGCAATGATTTGCTATGATAGTGATACTAGTCGTGTTTTCATTTATTGTATAATGAGGATGCAAGAAAGAGAAGGCGGTACCAGAATTCACAAAAAGATAAGCCTATGAAACTTAATCCACCAGTTTCAAGAATCCAAGAAGCTCTACTCATAGGAAGATAATATTTTAATAAATCGAGATTACATATAATAGAAGAGATGTATGGGAAGAGAAGGACTTCCATTAAAGGATGGAAAACTACTTATGATGAGACAGAAAGCTAATGCTGAACCTGAAACTTAGTATCGCGAGTAATATAAGAACTGCAGGACTTTTCTAGAGATCTGACTAAAATAATTTATATTGGTAATTGCTTAATGTCCCCATGTCTTATTCTTTCCTCATAGTTTACTCAAAAATTACTCACAAATTTAATTTTGGAGTGACAAGAGGTCTCCGGGCACATTTTAGAGAATATCCCATTGTTAAAAAAATATATGAAATATGGAGGAAGGGATTAAGATGTCAAAACTACTAATTGTTGATGATGATATACATCTTCGCAAGCTAGTACTTACATATGCTGAATTGGATGGATATCAGTGCGAAGAGGCAGAAGACGGCAAGGAAGCTATCGAAAAAATAAATCATACACAATTTGATATTGTTATCCTGGATGTCATGATGCCAGGACTTGATGGTTTTGAAACGTTGGGGGAATTTCGCAAGGAGAGCCAGGTTCCGGTAATTATGTTGACCTCCCGAAGCGAAGAATATGACAAGTTGCTGGGCTTTAACCTTGGAGCAGACGATTATTTACTAAAGCCATTTAGCCCAAAGGAACTAATGGCCCGAATCGGAGCTATACTCAAACGTTGCGGGAACAAATCAAGTGATAAGCTTACTTTTGGAGAGTTATGTATCTCTCCCGGATATAGAGCAGTAACCGTAGGTAAAAAAGAATTTAACTTGCCACCTAAAGAGTTTGATCTTTTATTATATCTCGCACAAAATGAACGACTTGTACTCAGTCGCGAGCAACTTTTGAATAAGGTGTGGGGATATAATTATCATGGTGATACACGTACGGTAGACACCCATATCAAATCACTTCGGGAGCATCTGGGCGACTATAGGAAAGTAATTCAAACCACTTGGGGGGTTGGGTACAAATTTGAATATAAATAAAATTAGTGAGGTTTCGCCCTTCCACTCAAAGATTGTATTACGATTGTGGCTACTTATGATGCTTCTGGTGGCACTTAGCATCGCTTTTATATGGGTTGTGCAGATTTTTCTATTTGAAAGGAACTATGTTGACTCCACTGTCACCGAAGTACAAGGTCAATTGCAACCTTTTATTGAAGAGTTGGAAACAAATGATCTCGCTAATAACGAACAACTTATTTCTTCTTTAAGCAAATCCGCCAATGGGAAAATGATACTGATTGATGGTAATGGGAAAATAATTGCAGTTTACAGTATGGGTCTCAAAATATTAGATGAGGAAACCTTGGAATCTATGTCAGGAGCTCTAAAATATTTGAAGCAGAGTAAAGAATACCAGCTGGTTATGCAGGGAAAGTCATATAATAAAATTTTACGATATGGATCTGAGCCGGTAGTCCTTGAGATCGGTATTCCAGTGTTTTACGATAACCGGCAGGCTTCGATTGTTTTGTATCATTCATTAGATCAACTGCATACGGTGCTTCGTATCAATCGCAGTCAGTTGGTGATGCTGAGTATAATACTAACATTGGCTGCTGCTATGCTTTCAGCATTATTGTCTCGCCATTTTTTGAAGCCAATTAGGAAAATAAAGTGGACTGTAGACAGACTTGCAAAGGGTGAACTAACTGCAACACCAGGGCTTTCGCAGAAAGATGAGTTCGGGCAATTATCCGATTCGGTGAAGGAGCTTAGTCAGGCTCTACAGCGTGTGGATATTCTTCGTAAAGAGGTCATCGCCAACGTATCACATGAGCTTCGCTCACCGCTGGCCCTTATCAGCGGATACACTGAAATGGTGCGGGATATAAACTGGAAAGAGGATGAAAAACGCAATGAAAACCTAAGTCTTATTTTACAAGAAGCTGGACGAATGAGCGAGATGGTTAGCGACATCATGGATTATTCTCAGCTTCAGGCTGGATATGTCAAACTAAAAATGGACTGGTACAATCTATACGAGATTGTTGAGTCGGAGATAGCGCACTGTGAACAGAATGCCTCTGTTTATGGTATTAAGATTCGATTGGTGAGCGAGCGAACTGATCTTCCAGTTAATATTGATGCGGTGAAAATCTGTCAAGTGATGCGAAATTTATTAAATAATGCCATCAATCATACCGCACATGGTGGGACGATTGACGTAGTGATTGAGAATTTGGACAGCAAGATTAAAGTGTCTGTTATTAATCCTGGAGACCCTATTCCCGAAGAGGATCGTGCTATTATATGGGAAAGATATCAGCGTGGTCAACATCATGGCGGTCGTAATAAAGGGACCGGAATCGGACTTTCCATTGTAAGCACCTATTTAAAGGCTCACGATATGCTTTATGGAGTGGATTGCGAGGAAGGTCTAACCACATTTTGGTTTGAGTATTCAAGTTCTAGTAATGTGCGCGAAAGCGAATAGCGGATATCCTAAGTATTGGACACCAATTATATATATTCATTCAAAGGAGCAGGCAAATTGATATGCCTGCTTTTTTGCTGTCAGAATAACTATCATAAAAATTTGCCTCTTTTCTCACAAAATTCTCACATTTTAATAATAAGATTAAGAACATAATCTGACCTAAAGTTACGGTCATTCTATTATCAAAAAATACTATTTTAATAAAAAAGAGAGAAATGTACTATGAAAAAAACTAGATTAATTTTATTATGCATTGTTAAGGCGGCATCTTAACATCGTGTGTAAGTAATGAATCCAAATATCAATACGCCGGAGGACTGACATTTGCGCATGATGAAACGATTATGGGATGGCTGTTCGGAGAACATTGAAGGAGGTGGAAGGATGCAATCTAGGAAGTACAGACTCGTATTTGCCATCTTTTTGATGTTCATTGCACTGCTTACTGGATGCGGTAAAAACACGGCAGATGAGCAGATTTTTTCATCGAAAGCTGAAACAGGCAGTGAAATTGTCGAAGAAGGACAGGATCCAGTGAAAGAATCCGGTACAAAAGCAATAGCGGATACAGAGATATCCACAGATGAAGCAGAGGACTATTTAGAGATGATCTACACAGTGGACACAAAAGTATGGGATGTCATTGATGATCCTGCCTTTGATGGATACGGGAGACTGATTTTCCCTGCCGATAAGACGATTGTCAGGAGTATGACTCTGAGTGAGTTCGGCAGCATCCTGACCTGGTACAACTATGTGAATCCAGATCGGACAGTCGAAATCGTAAATTATATGAAAACCAAAGTAGAGGCGGGGGAACAGATTTTTTATGACATCTACACGGATGAAGAAAAAGCCGCTGATCCCGCCAAGGAAAATACCGGACTTTTCGTTTTTCGAGGGAATCCGGGGAAGAAATTTGCCATTGTGAATGCCGGTGGCGGCTTTGTATATGTAGCAGCCATGCATGACAGCTTTCCGCATGCATTGGAATTATCGAAAAAGGGATATAATGCATTCGCACTGATTTACCGACCGGGAGCCGAGACAGCCTGCGAGGATCTTGCACGAGCGATTGCTTTTATCCATGAACATGCGGATGAACTTGAGGTCGACACGGAGGATTATTCCCTGTGGGGAGGCTCTGCAGGTGCGCGGATGGCGGCTTGGCTTGGATCATACGGAACAGCAGCCTTTAGTGAAGCGGAGTATCCGAGACCTGGAGCGGTCATCATGCAATATACGGGACTTTCCGAGGTGTACGGAAATGAGCCGCCGACATATGCAAATGTGGGTACCATCGACGGCATTGCAAGCTTTCTAACAATGGGGCGTCGTATTAATAACATCAAGGCAAATGGAATAGACTCAGAGATTGAGATTTTTGATGGTCTACCGCACGGGTTCGGACTTGGTGAAGGGACGATTGCAGAAGGGTGGATAGATCATGCGGTCAGGTTCTGGGAGAACCAGATGGACTGAGGAGGAAGAATGGAGAATGAGAGCAAAAAGATTTATCGTAATTATGGTAGTGTCGCTGTTTCTTAACGGTTTATTTGGGGCATGTAGCAGCCGGCAATCACCGGATGCTACTTCGGTCTCTGACGTACGGGATAATGCAGTTAGTGAAACAGGACAAGAGGAAACAGGAAAGGTGGAAGAAGCTGACATGAACACTGGAAGCGGTACTGAGCATCCAGTTCCGCAGGAACTGGAGAATATTCCAGAGGAGTATTACCTAGCGGCAGATCAGAAGGGAACCTTGGTGGAGCTTACTTACAATACCTATGAATCGAAATCATATGAAAAGAAAAGAAAGAAGATTACAAAACGGGCAATCGTATATCTGCCATATGGGTACTCTGAAAAAAATAAATACAATGTTATGTATCTAATGCATGGCGGCTGGAGTAATGAAACAACGACCCTTGGTACTCCGGATCATCCGAATTCCTTTAAGAATGTCATTGATCATGCCATAGAGAATGGAAAGGTAGAGCCGCTTATCATTGTATGTCCTACCTACAATAATGAAAGTCCGGAGGACAGTGCAGACTACACGTTGGCATTTTATACTCTGACGGTCAATTATCACAATGAACTGGTAAATGACCTGATTCCTGCTGTGGAAGGAACTTACTCGACATATGCGAAAAGCACATCGCCGGAGGATATTAAGAATTCCAGAGATCACCGTGCATTTGGTGGATTTTCGATGGGATCTGTTACCACATGGTATACCTTTGTGAATTGTCTAGATGAATTCCGATATTTCCTGCCGATGAGCGGTGCGATGGATTATGAGGGCGATGATGTAGATGCGGCAGTTACTGCCTCCGGTCACAGCCCTGGCGATTTTTTCATTTATGCGATTACCGGAACGGATGACTTTGAATACGGACATCTCACAAGACAGATTAAAGGAATGCTTGGTATGCCGAGTGGGAATTTCATATCCACCGAAAGTGAAGAATCTGGAAATATCGCATTTCGTATTAAGGACGGGTATTCGCACGACGGTCGTGCAGCAATGGAATATACCTATAATGGGCTAATGTGGTTTTGGAACTAAGTTAAGGATGTGTAATATGAAATATCAGACTTTAGGAAGTAATCTGAAGGTCAGTGCAGTAGGTCTTGGCTGTATGGAATAAGCCTGATTTTAACTGAAGACGGATGAAATGATGAAAAGCTTGAAAAGAACAAGAGGTATTTCAAAGTGGAGGGCTTTATGAAGAAAGTCATGTTTACGAGCGAAAAATCGATTTTGATAATCAACCGTAAATGATAACAATCCGGAGGTGTTATATGGAAAAAAAGAAGACGAAGAATAAGGGCTTAAAACGTATTTTCATGGTGCTTGGGGTTATCGTTGGAATAATCATTATTGCTGGAGCAGGAATATTTCTGTATTTACGCAGCCAGTTTGCAGCTCCGAGAGTCGTGATAGGGAATGTGACAGATGATGCAATTGTCAAAACAGGGGCAGGATCTCTCAGGGGATACATCAGCGATGGAATATATACCTACCATGGGATTCCTTATGCCGAGGCAGCGGAGCGGTTCGTGCCGGCAGAGAAGGTGACTCCATGGAAGGGGGTGCTGGACGTAGCTAAGTATGGAAAAATATCCCCACAGGGAGCGATCCTGGGAATGTCAGTAAGTGATGATGCGGATGAAACGGATAATAACAGTCAGAACCTTAATCTGTGGACACCAGGTATTAACGACGGAAAAAAACGTCCTGTCATGGTGTGGCTGCATGGAGGCGGATTCTCTATGGGTTCTGCTAATGATGCTACGTCTGACGGAACGGCGCTCAGTAAAAGTGGAGATGTCGTTGTGGTAGGAGTGAATCACAGGCTGAATGTATATGGGCATATGGATCTTTCTGCTTACGGGGAAAAATATCAGTATTCTGCCAATGTAGGGATGATGGATATTGTGATGGCACTTGAATGGATCCAGGAAAATATCGAAACCTTTGGTGGTGATCCGGGAAATGTGACTGTCTTTGGACAATCAGGAGGCGGAGCTAAGGTGCTGTCGCTTATGATATCGCCTTATGCAAAAGGATTGTTTCATAAGGGAATCGTGGAAAGCGGAGCCACAGAGATGATGGGCGTGAAATTCAGCTCCAAGGAAGAAAGCCAGAGACTGACCGAGAATATTCTCAAACATCTTGGTATTTCAGCTGATAACATTGATGCGTTGCAGACGGTTTCCAATAAGAAACTGCAGGATGCAGCAGGCAGCGCTTTACAGGAAACGGGAGTGGAGTTTCAGATTCCGGCACCCTTAAGCGACGATTATGGAATGGAATGGGGTCCGGTCATAGACGGTGACTTTATGCCAACCAATCCTGTCACAGAGGATTCCTTCGCAGAAATGGGAAAAGATATACCGCTTCTGATTGGAAGCAATCTGAATGAATGGACAGGAATGAGGGCGGCAGCAAGACACAGTGATCTTAACGACAAACAAATCAATGCATATGTATCAGCCTATCCGAATAAGGATCGGGATGAAGCGGACAAAGTAGATACTTTTATCCGTCTGCCTATGCTGAAGATCATGTCGCATAAGGCAGATCAAGGTGGTGCTCCGGTTTATGCCTATGTATTTACCTATGATAATGGTGCTATGGGGGCATATCATGGAGCGGAAATTCCCTATGTGTTTGCACACGAAAGCGGAAAATTAGGCAAAGAGGTCAGCCAGGCATGGATTAACTTTGCGCGAAGTGGCATTCCGGGAGCGGATGGACTTCCTGATTGGGAACCGTATACAAGGGAACGTAGAGCGACTATGCTACTGGATACACAGTCCGAACTCGTATACAACCATGATACAGAGCTAATGCGCCTTTTAGAGCCTGATTATGTTTATTAGAGAAAGGAGACATCTGCGTAAGAAAAAGCACAGGCTTTTATAGGTGGAGTTTTCAAGTAGCGAGAGCCGGCTTTTCTCATCACCCTGTAATTGAAGTCATGAGCTGAAACGGATAAGCGGATAGTTTCGAGCACCATATAAACGGATGAACGTCTATTAGTCTGAAATTTAAAGAATGTCGCAATTTACAACCATTATGTCGTCCTTTGCTAATTACAAAACGACGATAGATAAGTAGACTAATAACTGTACCATCCACTACGAAAGGTACAAAAAACAAACAAAGTTGTGTGTAAGTATCAGAAAGAGGCGATGATGTATGACGGCACATTCCTTAGACCGTATAAAATTCCTGTATCAACTTGAGCAGGATGTTCTTCTCACATTATGACCCTGGTACGGTGGAAATGCTTATCGGGCTTGTACACTAAAAAAGAAAGGATGAACAATGATGAAAAAGAAATATTTACTGACACTGGCTTTGACAGGAGCCATGACGCTGACACTACTTACTGGTTATGATAACAACAATAAGGAAAATGAAAAGAAACAGGAGAAGAGTAGCTCTTCTAATTCACTGGTAATAGCCGACCAGGGTATTTTTTCTGCAGGAGGTATCACTACGACTTCAAAGGGAACTTTTGATCCAGAGAACCAGTGGGAAGAGACTGGGGCTGGTCAGACTTCCCACGTAGATCATGCCAATGTGCTGTATCAGATTCCAGAGAACGAAACTGGTATGCCGATGGTATTTCTGCATGGCTATGGACAGTCTCGTATGGGTTGGATGACGACGCCAGATGGTCGTGAGGGTTGGTCAGATATGTTCCTGAGAATGGGGCACGGTGTGTTCCTTATAGATCAGCCAAGACGTGGAGAAGCTGGAGCAACTTCTGTCAGCGGTGATATCAGTACCAAGAACCTAGATCAGCGTTGGTATACGCAGTTTAGAATCGGTCGATGGGAAGATGGCAAGTCTGTTGTAAATGAAGGCTCTCAATTCCCGAATGATGATACATCTATTGATCAGTTTTTCCGTCAGATGACACCAGATACGGGTATGACCTCCGATATGGGTGCAGATTTTGATAACGAGACTGTAGCAAAGGCGCTTGCGGCAACCATCGATGAGGTTTATAACCGCACTGGTAAGGACTCTATTCTGGTGACGCACTCCCAGGGTGCCGGTCCAGGATGGACAGCAGCTATGTATACAGACCATATTGCAGCCATCGTAGCCATCGAGCCAGGTGGCGCTCCTGGCGTGGATTCTAAGGAATATCAGGCTATAAAAGAAAAGAATATCCCAGTTACATTCTATTTTGGCGACTATATCGACAATGGCGATCCTGACATTCAGGCTACCTCCATGTGGCAGATGATGCGCAAGACCTGCTATGATTTTGTAGATGCCTATACCGCTCAGGGTGGAAAGGGCACGGTTGTTGATCTTCCAAAGGAAGGGATTACCGGAAATGATCATTTTATGTTCCAGGATTTGAACAATAAAGTAATAGCAAAGCATATTGAAAAATGGATTAAGAAGAATGTGAAATAACAATCAAATAGAGTTTAGGATAGGTATGAGGTTAAGTTTTTGAAATACTCAAAGAAGCAGGCAAAATTGCTGTAGAATAATATAGAAAAAACTAAAATGACTGGATTAGTGGAAAAAACTATCCAGTCATTTTTCCAAGAAGATGAAATCATCATAATTTAGAAATATAAATTCTTGGGGTTTTATTGGATAGTGTCGAGCACTCTATAAACGAATGGTCTTCCGTTTGCTTGGAATAAAAAATGGCGTAATTTACAAACATTATGTCGTTCTTCACTAATTACAAAACTACGTTGGATAGATAGAATAATAAATGTACCATCCACAACAAAAGGTACAAATGAAAATCAAAGCTTGATGTTAAGGAACAGAAAGAGGCGATAATGAATGACGGTACATTCCTTAGACCGGATAAAAATCCCCGTAGCAACTTGGGCAGGCTTTCATCATTTAGGTATTTCTCCTCAAGACGTTGTTCGCAAAGCACAGCTACCGCTCACGATTCTATCCGAATCGGTTGAAGTGACTACCGCCCAGTATTTCGCGATTTGGAGTGCTGTGTCCGAATTAATTAGTGATGCTGCTGTTGGGATCATTAGGTTTATTTCGGGGTTAAATCCAGCGCAGTTGCCGCCAAGTGTCTTAGCACCTTATCATGCTCGTGATTACCGGGACGCTCTAAGTCGAATTGCCAGATACAAACAACTTTGTTATCCCGAACGCCTTCATATCACCGAGGATGGAGAACTCTGTACCATTGAACTAGAATTTCTTTATACTGAGCAGCCAGAACCGCCGATCCTGGTTTATCTGACACTCGCATCCCTTCTGCAGTTAGGAAGGATAGGTTCAGGTCATCGCTTTCCTGCTAAGTCAGTTGAATTTTCGCACCCGAACCCACTGGGGGACGTGGAGGCTCTTGAAGATTACTTTGGCTGTGGCATCAAATTCGGAGCAAAAAACAACCGTTTGACCCTGCATCGAAGTGATTTGGACCGCCACTTTGTCACATACAATGCGGAGCTACTAGATATACTAGTTCCTTCACTAGAAAAATCTCTGGACGATAAGCAACGCAGCAAATCAACGACCGAGATCGTCAAGTGGATTATTAAACGCAGCCTAGACGGGGGTCGCCCCGATGTACAGATAATCGCAGGAGAGTTGGGAATGAGCGAACGTACTTTACAACGCCGACTTACCGATGAAGGCACAAGCTTCAAGCATCTATTGTCGGATGCTAGACGTGAGAAGGCACGGGAGTATCTTGCAGACCCCTCTCTCGATATTAAAGAAGTGGCTTTCCTACTTGGATATGAAGACAAGAGCTCTTTTTACCGCGCATTTCGACTTTGGGAAGGTGATACACCTTCAAATTGGCGTGCTGAACAATTAGGCATAACAGAAGGCAGACAAGATATGGATTCATTTACTAAAGATAGTTCACTAACCGGAATGAATTTCTAACCATAAAGGAAATTTAGTTTATACAAGTCTGTAAAGAAGTATATAAGTCAACTAATTTTTATAAAATAGGAGGATTTTAAATGCAAAATGTTATTTTAAACAATGGTGTTGAAATGCCAATACTTGGCTTTGGTGTTTTTCAAATGAATGATTCAAAAGAATGTGAACAAGCTGTATACGATGCAATTATGGCTGGCTATCGTCTTATTGATACAGCAGCCTCTTATCAAAATGAAGAAGCAGTCGGAAGAGCCATTAAACGAAGTGGTGTGCCTAGAGAGGAATTATTTATTACTACAAAATTCTGGGTGCAAGATGCCGGTTATGAAAACACTAAGAAAGCATTCGCAAAATCTCTAGAAAGTTTGCAATTAGACTATTTGGACTTGTACTTAATTCATCAACCGTTTGGTGATGTATATGGTTCTTGGCGTGCGATGGAGGAATTGTATCGCGAGGGGAAAATTCGAGCAATCGGAGTGAGTAACTTCCATCCGGATCGTCTTGCAGACTTGATGGTTCACAATCAAGTGATGCCTGCTGTAAACCAGATTGAAACCCATCCGTTCAATCAGCAAATCGATAGTGCTGACTATATGAAAGAGAACAATGTCCAAATACAGTCTTGGGGTCCTTTTGCGGAAGGAAAAAATAACATCTTCCAGAATGAGGTTTTAGTTTCAATTGCGGAACAATATAACAAATCAGTTGCTCAAGTGATTTTACGTTGGTTGACTCAAAGAGGAGTTGTTGTTATTCCAAAGTCTGTTCGTAAAGAAAGAATTATTGAAAACCTCAATATCTTTGATTTTGAGTTGACTCAAGGAGACATGGAAAAGATTTCTACGTTAGACACGAAAGAAAGCTTGTTCTTTTCTCATCGGGACCCTGCAATGGTGAAAGGGATCGGTACATTTAAAATTCATGAGTAATTCTCAACTAATAGTTATTGTTTACTCATCAGATATTCCACAGTACCAATACACTTGATAGTTAAAACTCTTTAAACAAAAGAAAAATTGTGAACAAGGCTGCCCTTCATTGTTAGGGCGGCTTATCATTTTTCTTTATAAATAATTGAAGGAGGGTGATAAAATGTCAAACCTCGAAGAACATACTATAACACAGAAAATGAACGGACATGTTTCACAAAAAGCTAAGAAAAGAATTATAAAGAAAATAATGATTTATTTATTGGTTTTAATCGTTGTATTAGGAGTTGTCATTTCATTGTTTATGTATATACATCCAGCTTTCGGCGGTAACCCAAGTAACGAACAAAAAGAGGTATATAAAACATTTGATAATTATGATGACGGGAAATTTGTCTATCAGACACCAACAGAATCTAATATCTCATCCACGTTTAATGACTCAAATTCAGTTAATAAGGAAACCAATCCTGCTGGTCCAATTCCTGTATCTAAGATTGATTGGAACAAAATTAATAGTAAAGAAGATAGTTTAACCTGGTTTGGGCATTCTGCCTATTTACTTAGTCTTGATAATAAGAAGATACTTATTGATCCAATGTTAGGTCCCATTGCTTCACCCGTTTCCTTTGCAGGACCTAAGCGCTATAGTCAAGATTTTTTGAATAGTATTGAAGAAATGCCTCCTATAGATGCTGTCTTTATTTCGCATGATCATTACGATCACTTAGACTATCAATCTATAAAGAAGTTAAAGAGCAAGGTCGGTCATTTCTTCGTTCCTTACGGTGTAAGTAATCATTTAATTCGATGGGGTGTTGCAAAAGAAAAAATTACAGAAATGAATTGGTGGGATGAAACGGAGTTCCAGGGTTTAACCATAGCATTAACTCCATCGAAACATTTCTCTGGAAGAGGGATTTTCAATCGAGATTCAACCCTTTGGGGTGGTTGGGTCATTCTTGGAAAACAAACCCGTTTCTATACTAGTGGAGATGGTGGCTATGATGCGCATTTTAAGAAAATTGGCGATAAATATGGACCATTTGATATCGCTTTAATAGAAGGCGGACAATATGATAAACGCTGGTCTTGGGCTCATATGTTTCCAGAAGAATCTGTACAGGCTAATTTAGATGTAAAAGGCAAGCATATGATGTTAATGCATTGGGGTGCCTTTACACTTGCGAATCATGGTTGGACAGACCCAATCGAACGAGCATTAAAGGCTGCAAAGAAAAATGATGTGAATCTTATTGCTCCACAAATTGGTGAAACTGTTCAATTGGATGGGAAGATGTCTATTCCTGTTTCATCATGGTGGAAAAAGTAATTGGCAAAGAGTTACGAAACAAGGTTTTTTTTTTCTAAGGCAATAGTTCCTGCAGTAACCCCGACCAAAACCCATCCTTCTGCAAGCAAATTGAAAGTGCCAAACTAATGAAAGAAAACAGTGCACATAGATATCATGCATAGTGTAGTGGCACATCTCAATAACTGAAAATCAAAGCAAAACAACGAGATAGATTATGAAGATTCATCATGAAAAGTGGGCTAACAAAATTTGTATATAGGTGTTTGTAAGAGGATTATGCATTAATTTGGGACGAATAGGCTATCGATTACTTTTTCATTTATTGCATAATATTTATGTTCATGCTTTTTTTAATTTTTGTACGGTATAAATATTCAAAACTAACACTTTAACACTAGAACAAAAATTCACCAATACTGCGCCATTTAGCCAATGGGTACCGACAATTAAAAAATGCACTGAACCAAACTATAACAGGAAAACTTTGAGGAGGAAAAAAGTATGAAGAAACTATTATTTCCGTCCCTTGCATTGCTGATATCCCTCATTCTTACTGCTTGTAACAACAACAACGATAAAAATGGGATTTCTCAACGGGACCAATCTAGTGACAGTTCCAAACAAGAGTCCTCTGGGAGTGGCACTGAACTTGTCAAATTCCCTGAAGGCTACGAAAAAGGTGAGCTCTTCACGACTGTGACTCGTGGAAATACTTACGAAGAACTCTACACTAGTCGGGAAGCAATTGAAGCAGTACAGAATGGACAGCCGATACCTAGTGGAACGGTAATCACACTTGAGATCTATGAGGATGAAGAACTTGACCGGATCTTCGTGATGGAAAAGCGCACTGGTTGGGCTGACCAAAACCCTCCCGATATGCGTAACGGGGATTGGCAATACCAATCATTTTCCCCTGACGGGTCAGTGGAAGAAAATGCAGACATCGGTCGTTGCTTTTCCTGTCATGCGAATGTGGAAAGAGATGACTACGTGAATAAGTTGGATGAGATGAAAAGTTATGACTTTGAGGAACCTACAGGTTCAAAGGACGGAAGTACAGAATCTCAAATCATAGGTTTTCATGCCAAGGACTGGGAGGTAAAAGAAGTAGCTGCTCACATGGATGATCGGCATGATGTTCTTGATGAAGAAAGAGGCTTAATCGGAGATGAGACAGAAGAGGGGATCGTGCAGAAGGTACTTCTGACGATTTATTTCAATCAGATAAAAAAATGAGCGATTGATCCCTTTATAAAGGGACCCGGATCTATCCCACCAATACATCCCGACGGAAAACAAACCCACATATTAATTAAAGTAGAAAGAGGAGAAGTTTTTTGAAAGGAAATATGTTAATCAGGATGGTTATCGACCTTACCATGACCATTCTGATGTCAGTGGCAATGGCTTACCAAATAACCGGAAATACCATTCATGAACTCATTGGAGTTATCCTGCTAATATTGTTTATTGTCCACAATATAATAAATAGACGATGGTATAAGACAATTTTTAAGGGAAAGTACAATATACGTCGTATTCTAAGCATAGCGGTTAACCTGCTTTTTCTTGTATCAATGTCTGTGGTAATAATAAGTTCTGTTCCAATTTCCAGTGATATATTTCCGTATATTCCTGTAGAAAATGACATGATTCTACGGCAGATACATGTTCAGACTTCATATTGGGGATTTATCTTCATGTCTGTGCATATAGGAATGTCATGGGGAACAATTATCAATGCAGTACGAAACATGAGGGGGATTACTAGCACGAGTCGTATCCGCACAATCGCGATGCGTGTGATAGCGGTGTTGATAGTTGTATATGGTGTTCAGACTTCCTTCGAGAGAGACATGCTTTCTAGGTTAACCATATATAATCCATTCGGATGGAGCTATGATGAGTCCACGATGGGATTTTTAATAGATTACTTATCGATAATGGGAATTTACATCAGTGGGACTCATTATGTTCTGAAATTTGTTCGGAAGAAGGAAAAAGCTATTGCTTACAAAGAGAGGTAAACTGCAGAATAAAAGAGTGCATTAATCTGAGATTAATGCACTCTTTTATATTATTTAAAGTGTAGCTGCGGCTATAATTTAGTACACAGAATGAAGCCCCCGTGAAGGGGAATCAAGCTTTTACCATTCGGTCATTTTGCTCCTTCAGGCTCTTTATATCCTCTTTGGGTGGTAAACCAAACATGCGCGAATATTCACGGCTAAATTGTGATGGACTTTCATAGCCTACCCGGAATGCAACATCAGCTGCATCTGCTGATTCCGATAATAACATGCTCCGTGCTTCTTGAAGTCTCAGTTGTTTTTGGAATTGAATTGGGCTCATAGCGGTTATCTCTTTAAAGTGCCGATGGAGTGATGAAACACTCATATTTGCTATTTCCGCAAGTTCCTCAATCTTAAAAGATTTTTCATAGTTATTCAGAATATGTTCAATCACGTCACTAATTTGATGGGTAGAACTTCCTTCTATTGCTATTTGTTTCAGCATAGCACCATGTTCTCCTTGCAGCACCCTATAGATGATTTCTTTCGTGATTAGGGGAGCAAGTACCTTGATGTCTTTCGGAGTATCTAGTAAACGTGCTAATCTTGTTACCGCGTCTAGCAAAGATGGCTCTATTTTACTGACATACATACCTCGTTTAGCATTTTCCTTCTTGTCAGCGCCCATTTGGAATTCACGTAACACCTCCAGTATTTCATTTGGTGTAAATTCTAGTTTGAGAGCCAGATAAGGAACTTCAGAAGAGGCTTCCATAACTTGTCCGGTTATTGGCAGCCTAACGGATGCAACTAGGTAATCGGCAGGACCATACTGAAAACTCTCATGTGACAGCAATACCTCCTTCATCCCTTGAACGACAATGCATAAGGAAGGCTTGTGAACTCCGTAATTTGGTCCCGTATTATTAGAGTATCTTGAGAAGAATAAAGCCGGAATAGCAGTCATTTGAGTACCATCTCGTCCTGTGTGACCCTCTATGATTTTGGCGAGCTCAACTCTTTGTCTATATAATTGTTCAAACATAAAATCCCTCCTCTGTTTTCTTCATTTGTGATGGTCCCATTATAAGGCTATATACTTTCTGCGTAAATGGTTGTGAAAGGATTAGGCAATCATTTGGTAGGATTGTGATACCAGTCGTATTTTCGTTTGTTGCATAATGAGGATGTAAGTTATTACACATCTTTATTTTCAACGTAAAAAGATCAAATTATTGATAAGGGAGTAGATAGATCACCATGAATAATACATGGAAAATATACATGCTAACCCTCATCAGCTTCTTGGTTGGCACCTCACAATTCGTCATCTCTGGAATTCTAGATAAAGTCGCTTCTTCCGTCGGTGTTTCCGTATCGGTTGCGGGGCAGCTTATTACAGTATTTGCTCTTGCTAACGCAATCGGCACGCCCCTCTTCATGTTGGCGACTGCAAAGATGGATCGGCGAAACCAGCTGCTACTGGCTTTAGCCATTATATTTCTCGGAAGCGTTTCGACACTTGCTCTTCCGGGCTTCAACTTTCTGATGGCTTCACGGATCATACTTGGAATCGGAACGGGTATATTCGTCGTCACTTCCTATTCCTCTGCAGCTAATTTGGCACTTCCTGGACGACAGGCTGGAGCAATGTCAAATATTGCATTAGGCTATAGTGTTTCCCTTGTTCTCGGTGTACCCATCGGGCGTGTAATTGCTTCCGCATATGACTGGAAGGTGATTTTTGGGGGCATTGGAATCTTTACGGTGCTGGGATTCATTGCTATTGCAATAACAATCCCATCTATGCAAAGTGAAGCACCTATCCCTCTGGGGGAGCAACTCGCCCTGTTAAAGAATCCAAAGGTCGCTTTCGCCCTTGGTGTGTCGTTATTCGTATTTATCGGATACTCAGTGGTCAATACGTATATCACTCCTTTCTTGACATCTGCTATATCAATAAGCGGAAGGGGAGTTAGCGTCATTCTCTTCGCATTGGGCATAGCGAGCTTGTTCGGGTCTAAACTTGGTGGCTTCCTAGCGGATCGGATTGGTACTACTAGGACACTCATTGGCAGCATAGTAGTACAAACCCTAAGTCTTGCAATGGTGTCTACCTTTTCTGGTTTTGCAGTTGTCGTCATTATGTTACTCATGATTTGGTCTATTGCTGTTTGGATGTTCGGACCGACCCAGAACTTTAACCTACTGTCGATTGCTCCTGAAGCGTCGGGTATCATGCTTAGTTTAAACAGCACATTTGTGCAACTGGGCTTTGCAGCAGGAGCAGGCATCGGGGGAATCGCCGTGGGTAGCTCATCGATTCTTGCCATTTGTTGGATTGGTACTGCTGCGGTTGCAGTGGCATTATTTATCACTGTCGCCTCATTGAGGCTTACCCGTTTGCTATCAAGTGAACGAGGATGATTTTAAATAAAGGCTCTTGGTACAACATAAGAGAGTGCGTAAGATATAAATAAACCAAATTTATTAAAAGAGGAGTAGTTACTATGAAAATATTGATTTTAGGTGCTGCAGGTCAAATAGCCCGTATGTTAAGAAATGAATTGATCAATAAAACGGACCATTCAATCGTTCTTTATGCCAGAAATGGTCATAAGCGTTTAACTATTAATGATGAAAACCGAGAAGTGATCTTTGACGGTGATTTTAAAGACAAAGATAAACTGATTAATGCAATGAAAGATGTTGACCTTGTTTATATCAACGACATGGGTGATGATAAATCAACAAAAACAATCATTGATGCCATGCGTGATGCAGGAGTGAAAAGGGTAATTGCGGCATCTGTTCTTGGAATTTACGATGAAGTGCCCGGAGCTTTCGGTAAATGGAATAATCGTATGATTGGTGGTAGTCCCAGAATGCAGTCCCAGATTGATTCAGCGTATTTATTAGAAAATTCTAATCTGGATTATACGCTTTTAAGACTGACATGGCTTTACAACGAAAATGGGAATACAAAATATATGATTACCCAAAAAGGAGAGCCATTTATTGGTGCACAAGTTACGCGTCAAGCTGTAACTCAATTAATCATGGATATCATTGAAGAAAAAAGTGATAAATATCTTCAAACCAGTCTAGGAGTGAGTGAACCAGATACAGATTGGGCGAAGCCATCATTTTATTAAGATATTTAGTAGAAGGGGTAATATTTGTGAGACGTATATTTCTAAACGGCAGTATGAATATTGATGGAAATACTGCTGGATTAGCAAAAGAAGTTTTTCGAGGTCTTGATTATTCTCCTATCCATTTAGCTGAGCATCATATTAATCAGATTGGACAAGACTCCGGTGGACAACAAGATGATTTTCAAAAAGTAATGGAACAATTAATAAAAGCAGACGATATTGTCATTGGTACTCCGGTTTATTGGTCCAGTATGACTGGTTATTTAAAGACTTTCATTGATCGTTTTGCAGACGCTTTGGATGCCCCATTAGCAAGTAAGCGTGTTTTTCTATTAATTCAAGGTACGGCACCTGATGATGCTATTCCTTATATTACAAATGTAATACAACATCTCTGTCGCCGTTTCCACATGAATTATATAGGATTAGCAACTAATTCTAAGGAAGCAGCTAAATTGCACAAACAAATGGTTATTAATATGGAGAAAGGAAGATAACAATGAAAAAACGCAAATTAGGAAAAAGTGGGCTGGAAGTCTCCGCTATAGGTCTTGGCTGTATGGGAATGAGTCATGGTTATGGTCCGGCATCGGACAAAAAAGAGATGATTTCGCTGATTCATGCAGCAATTGATAGAGGCGTTACTTTCTTCGACACCGCAGAGGTTTATGGTCCATATGTGAATGAGGAGTTAGTCGGCGAAGCACTTAAACCTTTCAAGGGAAAAGTGGTCATTGCCACTAAATTCGGTATCCAGATGGAAAATGGCAAGCAGGTACTTGACAGCAAACCGAAGACCATTCGGCAATCAGTTGAAGGCTCGCTAAATCGCCTAAAAGTTGACACCATTGACCTCTAATATCAGCATCGTGTTGACCCCAATGTCCCAATTGAAGAAGTCGCCGGAGTAGTACAAGACCTAATCAAGGAAGGCAAAGTTAAACATTGGGGGCTTTCTGAAGCAGGAGTACAAACAATTCGTCGTGCGCACGCAGTTCAGCCTCTGACTGCAATACAAAGTGAATATTCCATGATGTGGAGAACTCCTGAAGAAGAACTGTTGCCTACCCTTGGAGAACTGGGAATCGGTTTTGTTCCGTTCAGCCCACTGGGAAAGGGATTCCTTACAGGAAAAATTGATAAGGGTGCAAAATTTGGTAACGCTGACTTCCGCAGCATTGTTCCTCGCTTTAAGCAAGAGAATATCGAAGCGAATCAGGTTTTGGTCGATTTGATAAAAAAGATTGCTACAGAAAAAGACGCTTCACCAGCTCAAATCGCACTAGCATGGGTACTTGCTCAGAAGCCATGGATTGTTCCGATTCCCGGTACAAGGAAATTGGAACGACTGGAAGAAAATCTTGGTGCAGCGGAAGTTAAGCTGGCTCCTGAAGAACTACATGATTTGAATGACGCGCTATCAAAGATCGAAATTTCGGGAGAGCGCTACCCGGCAGAATACGCAAATAGAGTGGGTAAATAAGAGAAACATACAATTTCGAAAACAGGACTTTTCCGACTTAAACAATATAGAGATCGCCAATCTGATGTCCAAATGGTTAAAAGAAAAAGGATTAGATTAATAAATGTTAGAAAAAGGAATGATACAAATATGGAACAAGCAATTATAGATCTTTCAAGGAATAAATGGGACTGGATGATGGAGAGACAATTAGACGATTTAAGTAATCTCTTTCACGAAAAAGCCGTTTTCGTACACATGGGGGCTACATTTTCTAAAAATGAGGAAATTGATGTAATTAAAAATGGTTCTATAGTTTATAAGAATGTAGATATTCAAGAAACATCCGTTCGGCTAATTGGCACAACTGCCATCCTTCTAAATAAAGTACGCCTGGTAGCTGTGGTTGGGGGCAATGAAGTGACGAATCCATTTGTGGTTACAGAGGTATATGTGCTACAGGAGGATCAATGGAAGCTGGGATCAATGTCTTTCACAAAGCTGTTAGCACCATAAAGTAATTTTGATAGTTATTTCAGTAATTCATATCCATACAACGTCTAATCCAAAAGCTATTGAAACCCTCATTGATGGGAGAGCGCTATCCGGCAGAATACGCAAATGAGATTGGGCAAAAAAAGAAACTCAAAATTTAATTAACAGGAGGAATTTTTTATGCAAAAAGTAACTTTAAACAATGGTGTTGAAATGCCAATTCTTGGATTTGGAGTTTTTCAGATGCGGGATGAAAATGAATGTGAACAAGCTGTTTACGATGCGATTATGGCAGGATATCGTCTAATCGATACGGCTGCCTCTTATCTTAATGAAGAAGCAGTCGGCAGGGCAATCAAGCGGAGCGGTGTGCCAAGAGAGGAATTGTTCATCACCACAAAACTTTGGGTTCAGGATGCTGGTTATGAGAGCACAAAGAAAGCATTTGCCAATTCACTAAAAAGACTTCAATTGGATTATTTAGACTTGTATTTGATTCATCAGCCATTCGGTGATGTATATGGTTCTTGGCGAGCTATGGAGGAATTATACCGGGAAGGTAAGATTCGAGCAATTGGAGTTAGCAACTTCTATCCGGATCGTCTGATTGATTTGATCATTCATAATGAAGTGGTTCCTGCTGTCAACCAGGTCGAAACACATGTTTTCAATCAACAAGTTGAAAGTCATAACTTTATGAAAGAGAACAATGTTCAGATTGAGTCTTGGGGACCGTTTGCTGAAGGAAAAAATAACATGTTCCAGAACGAAACTTTGGTATCCATTGCTGAAAATTATAATAAATCCGTTGCCCAGGTGGTTTTACGTTGGTTAACACAAAGAGGCGTTGTTGCGATTCCAAAATCTGTTCGTAAGGAAAGAATCATCGAAAACTTCAATATCTTTGACTTTGAATTAAGTCAAGAAGATATGGAGAAAATTGCTACCTTAGATACTAAACAAAGCTTGTTCTTTTCACATCAAGACCCTGAAATGGTGAAAGGAATCGGGACTCGTAAACTTGATATTTAATGTTCTTTCAAATTCCGAGGTGAATCTACCCACCTAAATACTATTGTGCATTAAGGTGTTGAATCCATAAAAAAGCGTGTGAATTCTACACACGCTTTTTCCATTACAGACTGTGGTGTAGGACTAGAAGTTTCTACAATCGGACTCGGCTGCATGGGTGTGATTTGAATGAAGTATTCTTGAATATCGAGATTCCGGGAGGTCATTATACTCTTGAATACGAAAATAGAATTAACAAATAGGAAAGGATGTTCTCTAGTATGTCTAATATTCAAGATATAAGCGAAAGTGTAATCTTCTCGAAAGGTGTAAAAGTGCCGAATGACCATTTCATAGGGGCAGCACATCTTGAAATGCTAGTTTCAAATGACAATATCTTTAATTGCCCTATAGGTAATGTAACTTTTGAACCGGGGGCAAGAAATAATTGGCATAAGCATCCAGGTGGTCAGATTCTTCTTGTTACCGGTGGCAAAGGATATTATCAGGAAGAAGGCAAACCCGTACAAGAGCTTCACGAAGGTGATGTAATAAAGATCCTTCCTGATGTAAAACATTGGCACGGTGCTACATCAGATAGCTGGTTTACACATCTCGCGATAAGTACGAATGTTCAAAAGGGAGAAACCGAATGGTTGGAACCCGTAACAGATAAAGAATATAACAACTTAAAATAACACGAATTTTATCTAGCGAGGTCACTGATTTTTTACAGGCATCCAACTTCGCTAAATCAAAAGTAAAACGAAAGAAGGAATATAAAATGTCTAATTCTAAAGAACCTACTATTGCACAGAAAAAGTTAGGAAACTTTGCGCCGAAGCTTGTGCAATTAACTGATGATGTTTTGTTTGGAGATGTATGGGCGCGCGAGGAGCTTTCTCCGCGTGATCGCAGTTTAATTACCGTCGCTTCTTTATTAACAGGTGGAAATACAGAACAACTGAAATCCCATTTAAATTTAGCAAAACAAAACGGTCTTTCAGAAGAAGAACTTATTGAAGCAATGACTCATCTTGCTTTTTACGCAGGTTGGGCGAAGGCAATGTCAGCCATGACAGTTGCAAAAGAAGTATTTTCAAAAGAAAAATAAAAATAACGAAAGGATGTTTTATTAGTATGTCTAATATTCAAGATAAAGTTGTCATTATTACGGGTGCCTCTAGTGGGATTGGAGAAGCAACTGCAAAAGAACTTGCCTCCAAAGGAGCAAAACTTGTTCTTGCAGCACGCCGTGAAGACCGTTTAAAAGAATTACAACAAGACATTCAAAATACTGGCGGTCAAGCGTTATATAAAGTTACCGATGTGACTTCGAATGAACAAATGGACGAACTCGCTGAGGTTGCTCTTAAAGAGTTTGGAAAAATCGACATATTAGTCAATAATGCCGGAGTAATGCCACATTCATTTCTTTATAAGAAAAAGATTGATGATTGGAACAAGATGATTGATGTCAATATTAAAGGAGTGCTTTATGGCATTGCTGCTGTTCTTCCAACAATGAGAGAACGTAAATCCGGTCATATTATTAACCTTTCTTCTGTAGCAGGTCACTTTGTAGGTCCTGGGAGCACCGTTTATGCTGGAACTAAGTTCGCCGTGCGTGCTATATCCGAAGGGCTACGTAAAGAAGAGGCTGGAAACAATATTCGTTCCACTATTATTTCACCTGGAGCAGTTCAGTCTGAATTAATTAATTTGATCACCGATATGGATTTAAAACCAGGGATTGATAAACTTTATGAAGATGTTGCCATTGATGCTGAAAGCATTGCCCGTGCCATTGCTTTTGCAATTGAACAACCTTCTGATGTTTCCATTAATGAGATGATTATTCGTCCTACAAGTCAAGAAAGGTAATGTTAACTTGAAAGGGTAGGTAGCTAACCGTCAACAAAAAAACTTGCTCCGTTTGGTAGCAAGTTTTTTGTATTTCTGAGAATTCTTTCTACTTTTCTTATACTTAGTCCCACTATATTCCAACTCAACTATTTTGGAGAAATAGGCAATGATGTGGTAGTAATGTGATATCTCTGACCTTTTGATTTGGGGCATAATTATTAAGGTCAAGTGAACATAACATACTAATTTTTATATTAAGGAGTTGATACGCACATTATGAAAAATACCTGGAAAATTTACATGCTGACACTCATTAGCTTCTTTGTTGGCACTTCTCAATTTGGTATAGTCGGAATGTTGGATAAAATAGCTAATTCAGTAGGTGTATCGGTAGCCACAGCTGGACAGTTAGTTACTGCATTCGCTCTCGCTAACGCAATCGGAACACCTATTATCATGATTGCTATTGCAAAAATGAATCAACGCAAGCAATTGTTACTAGCTCTTGCCATCATTATAATAGGCATCATTTCAACAATCACACTCCCAGGTTTCGGCTTATTAATGGTAGCACGGGTCGTACTTGGAATCGGAACAGGAATGTTTATCGTAACCGCCTATGACCTTGCAGCCAAGCTAGCTCCTCCTGGGAAGCAAGGTGGGGCGATGGCAAACATCTCAATGGGTTTTAGTTCATCCCTAGTATTTGGAGTTCCCATCGGACGTATTATTGCAGCGTCTTATGATTGGAAGACAATCTTCTGGATTATCGGCATCTTCTGTTTACTTGCGGTTTTCGCTGTCGCACGAACGATTCCGGACATGGAAGGTGGAGGAGCCGTATCTCTTGGTCAGAGACTTGCCCTATTGAAGAATCCACGGCTTGCAGTCACTCTTTGTGTAACTTTGTTTGTTTTTACTGGCTTTTCGATTATCGATACGTATATCACCCCCTATCTGACTACCGTTATTCCTCCAAAGATTGAAATTAGTCTCATCCTGTTTGCAATGGGCATTGCAAGTGTGGTTGGCTCCAAAACAGGCGGGCTATTTGCAGATCGAATTGGTGCATTCCGTACACTTATGGGTTCTATGTTCATACAAGCTCTTGCTATGGTATTGCTGTCATTTGGTTCTGGATCATTAGTTGTCACCATCATCCTGTTAATGCTATGGGAGATAGCTTGTTGGACGTTTGGGGCTGTTCAGAACTTCAATCTAGTATCGCTAGCTCCAGAATCATCTGGAATTGTGCTCAGTCTGAACAGTTCGTTCGTGCAGCTTGGCTTTGCTGCGGGAGCCGGTATCGGAGGAATTGCTGTAGGAGGTTTCTCGATAATGGTAATCACTTGGATTAGTGCAGCTTCTGTTGTGTGTGCTGCTATCCTCTTTATTTTTGCACGGTCTTTCTCACATGCCAAGAAATTAATTGCAAATTGAGGACTTCTGCGCAGTCCTATACATTAGATGAATTACTTTTACCACAGAACATAAAAAATGTAATTCTAACGAATTAATTTTTAGGAGGTACGTGATAATGAACGCGGAAAAATTTGTGTTCACATTCAAGTCCATCGGAACTCAATGGGAGATTGAGACACACGAGCAACTGGACCATCGATTGAAACAGCACATACTTCAGCGGACTAATCAATTTGAAGCGACTTACTCACGGTTCCTTCAGGATTCTCTTGTGACTCGAATGGCTACTGCCCCTGAGGGTGGTTGCTTTGACTTCCCAAGTGACGCTGGTACCCTTTTTGCCCTATATGACAAGCTCCACACAGCTACCGGAGGTGCCGTTGACCCTCTTGTAGGGCGTGACCTTGAACTTCTCGGTTACGACCGGACTTATTCGCTTACACCTGTTCCTGAATATTACCAAGCCAAGGAGCATGAAAGGGAGAGAGCCTCGTGGTCAAAGGACGTTATCCGGCATGGTACTTCACTCGTAACACGCCGTCCGCTGGTGATAGATGTTGGAGCAGCTGGGAAGGGCTACCTTGTAGATATTGTCTCTGACATCCTTATAGAGGAAGGATTCACTGAGTTCATTGTAGATGGCAGTGGAGACCTACACCATTCGGGTGAATCCAGCATCCAAGTCGGGCTTGAACACCCGTTTGACCCGAATATGGTAATAGGTGTGGTCAATCTGAAAAACCGTGCCTTGTGTGCTTCTGCAGTTAATAGACGTGCTTGGGGTGATGGTCTGCATCACGTTATCGATGCCCGGACAGGCATTCCTGTGCGAGATGTCGTAGCAACGTGGGTTATTGCAGATGATGCAGCAACGGCAGATGGACTTGCAACGGCACTTTTCTTTACACAGGGTGAGCATCTTGCGGAGGCATTTCGTTTTTCATATGTGAGAATGTTTGTAGATGGTCATGCTGAGTTTTCGCAAAACTTTGACGGTGAGCTTTTTTACTAAGTGCTTAACTGGGGATAGAACATTCGCTTATGCAACATGGTAGGTATCGCCAAGCAAATTGACGAAAGGAGGTATTAGTATGACTACACTTAAAAAGAAAATTATTGTCACAATAGCAGGGATCTCCGTTACCTTTATAATTTCCTCATGCCAAACGACTGATAAGGAATCGGAGCAGTCGAGATACTCTTCTAATTCAGGTGTAAACTCATCGAGCTCGACTGCGATTGAAGAAGCATCATACGCAGACGGTGTTTATGAGGCTACCGGTCAATATGGGAGCCTTCCTTCTTCCATTACTGTCACTGTAACCCTTGTCGATGAAGTTATCACAGATGTCAAAGTCACACCCCATGCAACAAACCCAACATCTCTAGATTTGCAACGTAGTTTCGCAGCCGCTGTCCCACAGGTTGTTGTCGGGAAGCGTATTGACGAGGTTAAAGTGGGTCGCCTAGCAGGATCAAGCGGTACTCCCGACGGGTTCAATGATGCGATTGAACAAATAAAGGAGCAAGCCAACTCTTAGTATCGCTGGCTGCAAACGTGGAAATCACCGTAGGATAGGTATACAATGATGTCTAATACAAAAGATAAAGGTGTTAATAATTACAGGAGCTTCTAGTGGGATTGGAGAGGCGACAGCTAAAGAACTTGCTTCTAAAGGAAAGAGTTAGCACCATTGCTAGGGAAAATAATCTAGAGTATTGACTACGGATGAGTTAATGGCAGGGATTTAACATTTATTAATAGAAGTGCCTGATATTTGATGATTTGGTAGATACTTAATATTAAAGGCAGGGGGGGCTTAAGGAACCCCCTTAACACACATTATAAATTCGTTCGAAACAAAAAGAATTCACGAGGAATAGGATAAAGATACTATTTATTTGGCATACACATAATTACGTAAAATATAAATTTGACGTAATTATGTATATCAAATAAAATGGAAGTGAGGTGTTTTTATGGTAAATCAGGATAAACAAACCAATTTTAAAAAATTACAAACCTTGCTAAACGAACTCCCTTGGTATGTCGATGAGTACATAAATCACAAGCTGCGGAAACTTTCAACAGCATCCTTGTTTAATTACTGTCATGATTACAAGATCTTTTTCAATTGGATGATACTTGAGCAGCTGTATGATGGTCCGATTAAGGATATCCCATTGGAACGACTGGAGCAAATGACAGTTTTAGAGGTTGAAAGCTTTTTAAACTATTTGCATTATCAATTGGAGAACAAAGAATTAACCGTTAATCGCAAATTATCAGCATTAAAGTCACTGTTCAACTATCTGCAAAATATCGCTGAAACACCTGATCTAAAGCCATATATTAACCGTAATGTCATGGCAAAGATCGAATTTAATGAAGTTAAGGATAGCATGGAAACAAAAGCTAATAAAATGGAAGGTAAAATCCTTCTTGGAGACGAATACGAAAAGTTTCGGTTATTTGTGGCAAATGATTACGGCGAATTAAACAAAGAAAATAAAAAGCTTTATAACTTTTATCAGTTAAATAAAGAGCGTGATACGGCAATCGTCTCCTTAATTTTAGGCTCAGGTCTCCGGCTGTCAGAGTTAGTTGGAATTGAATTAGAAGATATCGATTTTAGTAAATATAGTGTAAGAGTGATTAGAAAAGGAAATAAAGAACAATTCGTTTACTTTAGCCAGGTAGCGATGGCGGATCTCCAAGAATATCTTTCTGTACGCACAACTAAATATCAAGTAGATAAAACAAATAAAGCATTATTCATCTCGGCGCCAATTGGTCCTAAAGGCAAATCACGCAGGCTCACCGCACGATCAGTTGAAAAACTAATTGAAAAATATGCTGCTGCATTTGGAAAACCGGCATTATCGGTACATAAACTAAGGCATTCATTTGCTACCAGATACCATGCAGAAATTAATGATGTGCCAAAATTACGACGTCAATTGGGTCATTCATCAATACAGACAACGATGATCTATACTCATATAAAGAATGATGACTTAAAGATTGCTGTTGATAAAATGGATATGCCGAAAGAACAAACTGAGTAGACCTAAGAAAAACTGCCCCCTTTACGGCAGTTTTTTATTTTTATCAGTTTACATAATATTATTATGTAAACATTTTAGTTGATTGTCTCAATAGTTAAGTATACTTAAGATATTGAGACGAAATTAATTTTTTTGTTTGAGTGTTCATACCAATTTCTCTAAGCTTTTTTCGGAATATTTCGCTGTGAAATTTCTATCCTGTTGCCTTAAACAGTTTTTTTGCGGACATTTTTCAGAGGCCTTTTTCTATTTTTGTCTTCAATATCCTCTCTTGGTGCCATTTTACATAGATATTTTATAGTAATTGTCTTCTATGGGCTCTCTTGAGAACAATTCTAAAAGATACTTTTTTATTATTGTCTTCAACACCCGCTCTTGCGAACATTTTTGAGCACTTGTCCTTAGATTTTGGCTTCAATCCCCCCTACTAAAGTAAAATCCTGCATTCTCCCCCCTCCCCTATCTTCTGTTGCCGCTGCTGTTTTCATGAGAAAAAACGCTTGGAAAACTCCAAAGCGCTTTTTCCTCATGAGGGTTTAACGTCCGTTTTAAAAAGCTTCCAATGACCACGATCGTAATACCAAATGGATTCCACATAAGCAATGGTATCCGCATTTACAATCCCTGTTATCCTTTGCTGGCCTTTTAATCCTGTGCGTTCCTTATCAATTTGTATAGGTTCTACACGATTAAAGGTGTTTACGGTTAATTCCATTGGCTCATTTAGTTTTCCTCGATAGTAAAAACCGAGCTTTTTATAATATTCTTTTCGATTTTTCAGGTCAAACAAATATGATTTTCCTGTTTTAGTCAGTTGGACCTCTGCTTTATAACCATTTTTAAAGTTCGCTTCCATCTCTAACGGCTCAGGGACAGTTAGATTTTTCCGTTCAAAGCCCTTTAAGCTGTACAAATAATTTGTTACATCACCCGTGCTGTCATCAGTTAATATATTTGCAAATATATCCTTCAAGCCATCGTTGTCTAAATCCACTAACTTGAGTGATGCCTTTGAACCGCTTTTTAACGTTATGCTATAGGTCTTGCCGTTTGATGCCGTAATATCGATAAAGATTCTTCTTAAGAAGGACTTGTCATCTTGGTCAGGTACTCCCTTTAAAAGGATCGTCTCGTTTTTATTATCGCCCGTTACATCTGCTTCCTGTTCTGTTATCGTAATCGATTTGGCTGTTTTCTCAATCGCATAAACACCGGTTATGGTCGTTAGTGAAATTAGAAAAAATGAAACAATAACAAGGAGCATTTCTTTTTTCATCCAGTTCCCCTCCACATCCTTTTGTTAGCTAGTATGTCCAATTATGGGAAAAAGATGAAAAAAAGGAACCTCTTAATTTCTTAAGAGATTCCGAAAAATGAATTATTCAGTTACCGTTTCTGCAGCTTCAACTTTCAAAACGGTTGTTACTTTACCGTTTTCCTCTTCATCAAGGATAAACGAGCCGTTTGAATAGCGGTCACTATAGCTGATATTAGTTGTTTTCAGTGTTTCTGTATACCCTTTTTCAGTCTGAATGATAATCGTATCTTGCTCATTAGCTACGACAAATCCTTCGATACGATGAGGTTTAGACTTTAATTCCCTTAAAATCACCACACCGCGTTTCGCCCGGGAGGATTTCTCAAATTCTTTTAATTTCATGCGTTTTAAGGCACCGCGCTGGGTAGCAACGACAATCGATTGGCTGCTGTCCGGTGTAATCAGTTTACCCCCGACAACAAAATCGTCATCTTTTAAGTTAATGCCCTTTACTCCGGCAGCCCGCTGTCCGACAATACTAATTTCTTCTTCATGGAACCATAAAGAATAGCCAAAGTGCGTAACTAAGAAAAGTTCCTTAGAACCATCCGTTAGATGTACATCAACCACCTGGTCATCATCTTTTAAATTCACTGCAACAAGTGGTTTCGAGTAGCGCTGTGCCTTGTATGCCTTTAGCTCGGTTTTCTTAACCATACCGTTCTTAGTTACAAACACAAGATAAGCATCTATCTCAAAATCTTTAACTGATATTGCATGGATAATCTCTTCGTCACGGTCGATTGGGATTATGTTGGCTACGTGCTGTCCAAGATCCTTCCAACGGATATCCGGCAGCTCATGTACAGGGCAGAACAAATAGTTCCCCTTGTTGGTAAAGAGCAGCAGGACATCCTTCGTATTCATGTCCAGTTGGGCTAGAAGACGATCCGATTCCTTCATTGCCAGATCTTGTCCGCCGGAAGCCGCAAATGAACGCTGGCTTGTCCGTTTGACATACCCTTCTTGAGTGATTGTCACAATCACATCTTCACTCGGAACAGTGACATCTAGATTTATTTTTATCTCTTCAATTTCTGCTTCAATTTTAGAGCGACGCTCATCCGCAAAGCGCTTCTTCACATCTTTAAGCTCTTTTTTAATAACGGATAAAAGTTTCTTCTCGCTAGCTAAAATACTAGTAAGTTCTTCAACCTTTTTCGCTAATTCTTCTGCTTCATTCTGTAACGCAGTGATATCTGTGTTTGTTAAACGATAAAGTTGTAAAGAAACGATCGCTTCTGCCTGAAGCTCTGTAAATCCGTACTTGGCAATTAAGTTGTCCTTTGCATCGCGTTTGTCCTTAGAAGCACGGATAGTTGCGATCACTTCATCTAGGATCGATAGTGCCTTTATTAACCCTTCTACAATATGCTGACGCTCTTTCGCTTTATTCAAGTCATATTGGGTCCTGCGGGTAACAACTTCTTTTTGATGCCCGATGTAGGCATCTAATAATTCGCGAATCCCCATAAGTACTGGACGCTTATTATGAATAGCTACCATATTAAAGTTATAGGTAACTTGAAGGTCACTATTTTTATATAAGTAATAGAGGACACCTTCTGCATCGGCATCCTTTTTTAACTCTATAACGATTCTTAGACCTGTTCGGTCTGTTTCATCGCGGACTTCTGACATGCCTTCCACTTTTCGGTCAAGACGGAATTCGTCCATCTTCTTAACAAGATTTGCCTTATTAATTTCGTAAGGAATTTCAGTTATAACAATTTGCTGTTTGCCTCCGCGAACCTCTTCAATTTCTGCTTTTCCGCGGACGATGATCTTACCTTTACCCGTTTCATAGGCCTTTTTAATACCCTCAATTCCTTGAATGATACCGCCAGTAGGGAAATCAGGGCCTTTAATAACCGTCAAAAGTTCATCGACTGTTACGTCAGGCTTCTCCATTCTTAATATCACACCGTCAATGACCTCACCAAGATGGTGTGGAGGGATATCGGTTGCATAACCTGCTGAAATCCCTGTTGATCCATTGACGAGAAGGTTCGGGAACATCGCCGGTAAAACGGTTGGTTCCTTAGAGGTATCATCAAAGTTTGGAATAAATTCAACTGTATCCTTTTCAATATCACGTAAAAGTTCAGCGGCAATCGCTGATAACCTTGCTTCTGTGTAACGCATCGCAGCCGGCGGGTCACCATCGACACTACCGTTGTTCCCATGCATTTGAATCAGGACATTTCTAACTTTCCAATCCTGGCTCATCCTTACCATCGCTTCGTAAACAGACGAGTCCCCATGGGGGTGGTAGTTACCAATAACGTTACCCACGGTTTTAGCCGATTTACGGAAGTTTTTCTCAAATGTATTGCCTTCCACATGCATAGCATAAAGAATTCTGCGCTGCACCGGCTTTAACCCGTCGCGCGCATCCGGTAAGGCACGTTCTTGGATAATATACTTACTATATCGCCCGAACCGGTCACCAAGTACATCTTCTAGAGGCAGGTCACGGAATTTTTCTAATGCACTCATTCTGCAGCTTCCTCCTCTGAGACCGTAATATTTTCATTTTCTAAAATGGTGTCATCTTCTTCTAAACCAAAGGCTACGTTACTTTCAATCCATTTACGACGCGGTTCAACTTTGTCACCCATTAAGGTAGTAACGCGTCGTTCCGCTCGTGCGATATCATCGATCTTAACGCGGATTAATGTCCGTGTCTCTGGGTCCATGGTGGTTTCCCATAACTGATCTGCGTTCATTTCGCCAAGACCTTTATATCGCTGAATAATGTAGCCTCGGCCCACTTTCTTAATGGCACCCTGAAGTTCATCTTCGTTCCACGCATATTCAATAATTTCTTTTTTGCCTGAACCCTTACTTACTTTGTATAAAGGCGGAAGGGCAATAAATACTTTCCCTGCTTCAATAAGCGGCTTCATATAGCGATAAAAGAAAGTAAGCAATAATACCTGAATATGAGCACCGTCCGTATCGGCATCTGTCATAATGACGATTTTGTCATAGTTAATGTCTTCTACAGTAAAATCAGCACCAACACCGCCGCCAATTGCGTGAATAATGGTATTAATTTCTTCGTTTTTAAAGATATCGGAGAGTTTTGCTTTCTCTGTATTAATGACTTTACCGCGGAGTGGAAGGACTGCCTGGAAGCGTCGGTCACGGCCTTGCTTGGCTGAACCTCCCGCAGAGTCACCCTCAACCAGGTAAAGTTCATTTTTTTGCGGGTTGCGTGATTGCGCGGGGGTTAGTTTACCAGATAAAATCGTTTCTCCCCGTTTCTTCTTTTTACCGCTTCTCGCATCCTCGCGTGCTTTACGAGCAGCTTCACGAGCCTGATAAGCTTTAATGGATTTTTTTATCAAAATAGAGCTGATATCAGGATTTTCTTCAAGGAAGTAGGAAAGATGCTCAGAAACGACGGAATCTACAGCTGACCTTGCTTCACTGGTACCAAGTTTTCCCTTCGTTTGTCCTTCAAATTGAAGTAATTCCTCTGGGATTCTAACGGAAATAACGGCTGATAATCCTTCACGAATATCATTTCCGTCTAGATTTTTGTCTTTTTCCTTCAACAAGGCAACCTTACGGGCATAGTCATTGAACACCCTTGTCATCGCTGTTCTTGCCCCAACCTCATGCGTACCGCCATCTTTGGTCCGGACATTGTTTACGAAAGACAACATATTTTCTGAATATCCATCATTGAATTGGAAGGAAAAGTCAACTTCGATGCCGTTTTGGATTCCTTCAAAGCTGACAACCGGATGAAGGGTTTCTTTATCTTCGTTTAAATATTCAACAAAAGCCTCAATTCCATTTTCATAGTGGAAAACTTCATGAATATTGTTACGGTCATCAATAATCTCTATTTTTAATCCTTTTAACAAAAAGGCGGATTCTCTCAGCCTTTCAGAAAGGGTTTCGAGGTTATAAGTCGTAGTCGAAAAAATGGTTGGATCCGGCTTAAAGTGGATGGTTGTACCGGTTTGATTCGTTTTGCCGATTTTTTCGAGGGTAGTGACGGGTTTACCACCATTTTCAAAACGTTGTTCATAGACAAATCCGTCTCGTTTAATCGTAACGGTTAACCATTCAGATAAGGCATTCACGACCGATGCACCAACACCGTGCAAACCGCCGCTTGTTTTGTAGCCGCCTTGGCCGAATTTGCCGCCTGCATGGAGCACAGTCAAAATGACCTCAGGTGTTGGTTTTCCCATTTTATGCATACCTGTAGGCATTCCTCTACCCTTATCCATAACGCTTATGGAATTATCTTTGTGTATTCTTACAATGATTTGATCACCAAATCCGCCTAGTGCTTCATCGACAGAGTTGTCTACGATCTCATAAACAAGATGATGAAGACCTCGTGAATCGGTGCTGCCAATATACATACCTGGCCTTTTTCTGACCGCTTCAAGACCTTCTAGTACCTGGATGGCATCATCATTGTAATCAAATGCTTGCTGATTTCTTGCCACTAAAATACCCCTTCCTACCAAAAAACATAATGGCATTTAAGATGCCATTTTCTAATAATTATTAAGTTTAACATTCGTTTAAAAGAGTCATTTATCCTTTAAATTTGTCCAATAGAACTAATGTTTGCCACCCTTATTTTATCACAACTTCTTGTGGCGTCTATGCTTTATTGTAGCGATTTATTTTGATTTGGCAAATATGTAATGAAAAACGACTTATTTTTGTAAAACAATTTAAGCGATTTTTAAGGGGAATTATAAAAAAAAACTGCTAAAAAATAGCAGCTTTTTACCTTGTCATTGCATATTCAATTTTAATGCAGCGATCCATGATCACCGTGTAGCCCTTTTCCTTTAAAAACTCGTAAGCTTCTTCGTTAGCAAGACCTAGCTGAGACCAATAAACATCTGCGTCAATTTGATCAAATTCTTTCGCAACATCGAACAATTGTTCGGAACGGCGAAATACGTTAACGATATCTATATGCCCCTCAATATCTTTTAGAGAGGCGACCGCTTTAACCCCCAAGACTTGATCCACCGCTGGATTAACTGGTATGATTTCGTAGCCTGCATTTTGCATGACCTCTGACACTTGGTAAGAAGCCTTTGCTGGATTATCACTTAAACCTACGACTGCAATTCTTTTCGCCTTATTTAAGATCGCACCAATTTCTTCACGACTTGGATTTTCGATTGCCACTTTTACCACCCCTTGGATTTATTGTCTTTATTTTACTCCTTATTTTATAAAAACCAAAGTAAAAGGAAAAGCCCCCAAAAAGTTTGGGAGCTTAGGATTAGGAAACAGAGACTATTTCCTGCTGTATGGACTGTTTTACCTTAGGTACAGAGAGAACAAAACGGGCACCATATTCATAATTTTCAACTGACGCTGTTCCGTTCATATTTTCAAGAATCATTTTGGTCATGTAAAGACCTAATCCAGTTCCATGCGGTCTAGTGGTGAAATACGGGTCAAAAATTTTATCAAGAATTAGGGGATCAATTCCTCCTGCATTATCAGTAAACTCGGCTCTGACATACTCCTTTGTCTCAATGATTTGAATCTTTATTCTGCGATTCTCCATTTCTTTTTCAACAAACGCATCGCGGGCATTGGTTAAAATATTTAATACCACTTGACTGTATTCGTTAGGAAAACCGTAGGCCATTAGCTCGCCTCTGTATTCAAATTCCATGTTAATTCCGTAATATTTGAGGCTTGATGAAAAAATGGACAAAGCGTCCTCTATCGAACTTCCGATCGAAAAGGGGGTTTTTTCATTATTGGGTTTGTAGAACTTACGAAAATCATTTATCGTCCGGGACATATGCTTAATTTGTATCAAACTTTCCTTGGTGAATTGATCAATATAAATTTCATCCAGCTGACCAAATTCAAACTCTTCACGAACATCTTGAATAATTAGTGATAGGCTATTTAAAGGCTGCCGCCACTGATGACCGATGCTTGCGATCATTTCACCCATTGCAGCAAGTTTTGAATGCTGAATGAGGAGATGGTCTTTTTGTCTATTTTTTTCGACCTCTTCATGAATCTTTTTTTCTAGGTTTCGATTGATCGCTTCGTACTTCTCAGCTAAATCTCGATAGCTTTTTTCACTTTCCTTGAGTTTTTTCATCAGCCCGCAGCTTTTAAACAAGTACAAGGAAATGGTCAAAATAAAGTAACCGATCACCAATGCTAAGGAAATATATACATAAAGCATCCTTGCCACCTCCTTAAACAGTGCTTAGCTGTATACTGTTACCCGGTTTCGCCCATTTTTTTTGGATTCTTCAAGGGCTTGCTCGACTTCTGAGATCAACTCATTTTTTGATTTTCCAAACGTAAACTCTGTAACGCCAAAACTGCAGGTAACCTTACCGATCGAATGATCATATCCTTCTATAATCGATCGGATGGACTCCGCTAATATGCCAGCTTTCTGTCCATCTGTCTCCGGAACTAGCAGGATAAATTCTTCTCCGCCCCAACGGGCAAACATATCGCACTCGCGAATCCGCTGTTGAACAATCGTGGAAACGGTGATTAACACCTTATCTCCTGCCGGTTGACCAAATTGTTCGTTTATAGTACCAAAATTATCAATATCCATTAGTATTAGTGAAAAGGCACGTTCAAAACGCTCGGCACGCCTCATTTCTCCAGCCAAAATCTCTTTGAATTTCTGACGGGTCAAACTGCTCGTCAGGCGGTCAAACATAGATAAATGCTCCCTTTCCCGGCTTTCTTTCTCTAAGTCAGTAATATCTGTTAGTACAAATAAAATTTGTTTAGATTCAGGAATCGGCCCTGCTTTCATCACGTAGTTATAATCGTTACCGAGAGGACCTTTCCACCGCACTTTCGCCACGTTTTTCCCTGTCGAAAAAAATTCCTCCGTCCACCGTGCTTTATCCTTTGGATAAAAATAATGAGGATCTTCAACAAATAAATTGGATAGTAATTGACTTTGATAACGGGCTTGATTACTTACATGGCTGCCTATTCCGGTTACATTAGTAAATGCTTGATTCCACTCAACAATTTCCCCGTCCTCAATAACAAAGATAAGATTATCCTGAAAATCAAGAATAGAACGGGTTAGATTCTTTTGCTTAACCAGTTCTTTCTCCAGCTGGATCTGGTAAACAGATTTCTGAATGGCTTGAAGCAAGGCATCCAAATCGATAGGTTTAAGAATAAAATGGTTGACATTGTTTTCGATCGATTGAAGAAAAAATTCGTTATCATCATGAGCAGTTGTCACAATCACTTGGGCTTTTTCATTTTGAGCCCGGATTTTCTTAATCATTTCCAAACCGCTCATTTGGTTCATTTTTATATCCGCAATAATCAAATCTGGTTTGTATTTTTGGTAGAGTTGTAATCCCTCCAAGCCATCAATCGCTACATGAATGTGAGCAAAACGGCGATTTAACACTCGCAGCAGCTTTTCACGGGAGAATTTCTCATCTTCCACATATAAAACTCTTATATCTGGGTACTGGTATTTAAGATACTGAAGAACACTACTTGCCATATGAACCTCACCTCTCTTTTAGTTTAGTAATGAAGGTATGTAAGAAAACCGACCTCTCTAAGTATGTAACCAGGCCGGTTCTTTCGTTTCTATATTTGATTTTCCTTTATTATAGGTTCACAAAAATTTGCATTCAATCCCTTTATCAACCGTTGCTAAATTCTCCATATATTTGTAATAAAATTGACTATAATTGTTCTAACTTTAGCCTTAAACAGGATAAATAGCACAGGATGGTTGAACTAGCAGGCGGCTTCTAAATTCTTGTATACTTGTGAACTTATTATGAAAGTTTAGTGCTTTTTTGCAAATCCATGGTAAAATAAAAGAACTGGATTCTTTATTGAAGGAGAAATATTAATGGTTCAAATTATCTTGGTCTTAATCCTTGCCTATCTTCTAGGCTCCATTCCTTCTGGTTTAATAGTCGGAAAAACATTCTACAAAATTGACATTCGGGAACATGGAAGCGGGAATTTAGGAGGAACAAACACGTTTCGGACACTCGGGGTAAAAGCAGGATTAGCAGTAACACTTGCTGATATCTTGAAGGGCACATTAGCCGCTGCATTGCCTTTGATTTTCCATGTGGATATCAATCCATTATTGGCTGGTATATTTGCTGTTTTAGGACATACTTACCCCATCTTTGCTGGATTTAGAGGTGGAAAGGCAGTCGCTACATCAGGCGGTGTCGTCTTGTTAGCCGCACCATATATGTTTTTAACAGTTATAGTGGTATTCTTCATAAGTTTGTACATAACCAAATATGTATCGTTATCATCAATGGTTGCAGGTGTTACGGCTGTTTTGTACGCTGTTATATCTGGATTGGTTAGCAGCTGGAATATTCCCTTGCTAATTGTGGTGCTTTTGTTAGCATCGTTCGTGACCTACCGCCACAGGGCAAACATTAAGCGAATAATGAATAACACCGAACCGAAAATTAAATGGCTCTAGAGAGACGATCTCTAGAGCCATTTTTTTTATTATATTCGAAGCAATTGAAACCGCTTCTTGCCTAATACATCTTCTACATAATCAAGTTTTGTATTTTCAAAGTAAACCATATCATTTTCATGGATAAGGATGATGATATCTTCGAATTCGAACGTATGATCTCCTTTGATTTTCTGCTCTTCCAGAGACAGATTCAGCTTAGGCCCGCCTCAGCCAATCCCCATCGTTAAGCGCAGGAACAACCGTTCGTCCTCTGTTTTTTTCTCTGATTGAATCGTGTCAGCTAATTTATGGTAAGCACTCTCTGTTATTTTAAACATATCGATTCTCCTATTTTTTCGGTACTAATTGGTGATAGATGGGCAAGCTCGAAAATGCTTTTACTGTTTTATTTACCCCATAGATGCTCGCTTAAGCCCTCTTTTTGTAAGATCTCAGTTTGCCATTCACCTAGTAAATCAAAGTGAGAATAACCATCTTTTCGGTGATGAATCCATTCCTTTTTTAGTCCGTACTTTTTACCCCAAGCGGCTAGTTTGTCTAAGTCCAGACAACCGACCTTAGTAACCGTCTTACATTCCGGGAAGCGTTCATCGAGCCAAAAATGGGTTAAAAATGCAATTTCGCCTTGATCAATCCTTTTTTTCCATTCAAGAAGTTCTTTTCTCTTAATGCCAAAAGCCACTTTCTAATTCACCTCAAGTCCCTTGGGGAAAACAGTTCTTAAAACAAATTAATTCTTCTTAATTTCTTCGTATTTCAAAAACCAGTCCGGAAAAGCTCTTTTAAAAGAAGTAGGTCTAAAATTATCTTTTTTCACAATGATATGGGTTGAAGTTCCTTCCGCACATACCTCGTCATTTCCATTGACAATGGTGTAGGAATAGATGGTCTTAATTCCATCATTTAAAGATACCCAGGTCTTCACAAATGCTTGATCACCGTATCTTAGCGGTTTTTTATAAGTAATTTGGATATCATACACGGGGGCATAGAAGCCTGCTTCCTCCATCGAAAGATAACTATAACCTATGTCTTCTATAAATCCAGTCCTGCCGAGTTCAAAGAATTTCAGGTAATTGGCATGATAAATGACACCCATCATGTCCGTATCTGCATAATATAGTTGAATTTCTCTTGTCGAGACAAAATAATTTTCCAAAGTAAACTTCCTTTCATTCGTCAATAGGCTGAAAGTTTTCCAAGTGCTTTTTCCACATCTTCGATTTCAAGATAGGCCGCTTTTTCTAGAAGACTTTCTTCCTCTTCTTTATCCATTAAACGCAAGGCTTGTGCCTGGATCATTTCATCTACTAAATTGGAAGCAAACCGGCCGTTGCCTGTAAAGCGCTCGGCCTCCATCGATTGCAGCAATAGGTTCTTCGCATCATCCGTGAGATGATACTGAAATTTACCCGCATAATTAGACATAATTTCAAGTAATTCTTCATTTGAGTAGTCTAGGAAGAGGAAGAACTTTTTAAAACGGGAACGCAGTCCAGGATTGCTTTCAAGTAATTGATCCATTTCATTTGGATAACCCGCTAAAACAACGACCAAATTCTCATTTTGCTTTGTCATTTCATCAACAAGGGTATCAATAACTTCTTTTCCGAAATCACCAGATGTTTGGCTAATGAGAGAATAGGCCTCATCAATGAACAGAACTCCACCTAATGCCTCTTTAATCTTTTGTTTAGTTTTCCCCGCTGTCTGCCCTACAAAGCCCGCTACAAAGTCGGCCCGGCTTGCTACAATGAGGTGGCCCCTTTTTAAAATCCCACACTCTTTTAAAAACTCTGCGTAGATTTTTGCTACAGTAGTTTTCCCTGTCCCAGGGTTGCCCGTAAATACGGCATGCAGCTGGATAGGTACGGTGGGCAAGCCTTTTTTTCTTCTGAATTGCTGCATTTTCACAAAGGAAATTAGTGTTTTTAGTTCACCCTTTAAGGAAGTTAATCCAATTAATTGATTCAACTGTTGCTGCGGAGTTTCCGAAAGAGTTTCTGTCTCGGTCTGAAAGTCCTCTTGATCGAGAAACATCATATCTAGGATGTCACTATCTGCTGCACGATCTTCGGCCCCTTTTTTAAAAATAGCATCCAAAACGATATTGTGAACGGTTCTGGCGTTGCCAAATGTATCATCAACCCGTTCCTTTTCAAGCCGATGATGGATTTCAAGCTTAGATTCTTCGGTTAGGAGATAGTCATTTTCTGCCGCAACTAGCTCGGAGATCTGAATTAATTCTTCATTAGAGTAATTCGGCAGATGAATAAAGTTAGATTGCGGGAACCGGCTTCGTAATCCAGGATTGGCATGTATAAAAGAACGCATTTCATCGGGATAACCCGCTAATATAACGGCGAATTTCCCGCCATATTCTCTGCTCGTCATTAAAGAAACAAGAGTATCAATCGCCGCTTGTCCATAATCATTTCCTGATTGGCCTTCACGCTTTAAGCTATAGGCTTCATCAATAAACAAAACACCGCCCACCGAACGTTCCACAATCGACCGGACATTTTCTTCTGTTTGCCCGACAAAGGATCCAACTAAATGAGACCGGTTTGTCTCGATGACTTCCTCTCTGGGTAAAGCGCCAAGCTCGTAATAAATCTTTGCTAATAATCTGGCTAAGGTGGTTTTTCCTGTTCCAGGATTACCTGTCAAAATCATATTAAGACTAAGTTCGTCCTTCATATGAAAGCCAAGTTCTTTTCGCTGTTTTTGGTATTGGAGATAACGATAAAAATCATGAACGCGCTTCTTAACTAAATCCATCCCGACCATTTTTTGCAGCTGATCAAGGGCATTTTCTGTATCAGCAACTGGTGTTTCTTCCTCAATAAATTGCTGGGCCCAAGTCTGTTTTATCTCTTCAATGGCAGCCATATGCAATTTTAGATCATCATAATAAGTGGATGTATGGAAAACACCTGTAATGGATTGGTTATACTCTTCAGCTGCTTTTAATAAACTTCCTGTTTCCTCAATGGCAGATGAAAGTAAATTGGCAAGTGTTTCATATCTTTGAAGCAAACTCTTCATTTCAAAATTTTGAGCGTCTATAATCATTTTTTGCAATTCGCTGAGGTTCTCATCTGCGTCTGTTAAAAAATGCTGGCATACTTCAATATATTCTTCCGCTGTTTTCTTTTTAGCGGTGCGATTATCTGTTTCCCGCATCGAAGGAAACGTTAGTAAGGTTAAAAGGTCCTGCATCTTTTTCCAGTCTGATTGTACGGTGTATTCCCTTGCTTTTTGGTTTTGGGGATTTAATGTTAGTGCCTTGTCCAGCCATACCCCTGCGATCGAGTCATTTTTATTTTGATACAGTCTTGAATAAGCGCCAAACGTTAATAGCTTAGATAAAATAAACGGATCCGTTTCATATCGAATCGCATTTATTAACTTTGCTTCATCATAAATAAACCCTGATTGATTAAATTCATGTTCCCATTGTTGAACCTGATCTTGGGAATGTGAAAGATTGTTGTCCAATTGATTCAAAATCATCACTCTTCTAATTAATATTCTATTGTTGCACGTCTCCCTATCTTACCATAGTCAGATACACTAGTTAAAATAAGAGGTCTTAAAAAAGAACCTGTTCGATTTTTTGAACAGGTCCTTGGCAGTTATTCGCTTTTGTTTTTTGCTTCGTCTTTTACTTCTGAGCGGAAGGATTCAATGCTTTCACGTCTGCGTTCATTTTTCGCATGGATTTGCTCTTTTTGGGTTTCGCTGTCTGTGAATGCAAGCGACTCCTCAGCAGCTTCCATATTCTCAATTGTATTGTGAATCATTGATTGAAGTTTTTCCACGTTATCGCTGCGATCATCAGGATTTGGTTTGTTGTTATATGCCATGGTCAACATCCTCCTAAAGTGTGTTTGGTACAGATATAGTTTGTAACGGAAAGCCAAATTTATCACTGGAGAATTATTGGAAAGTTAAAACAAAAAGACCCGATGGCTGTTGCTGCCACCGGGTCTTATATATTTGAGATTATTCACCTTTTGTTTGAATGACTTGAGCATGTTTCCCAGAAGTATCATTCATTTTTTTTCCGTTATTTCCACTGAAGCCTCTTGGCTGCGTGCCTAAATGGCTCGGTGTGTAAGCTTGAAAATGTTTTTTTGGATTACCCATGTTCAATCCCCCCTTACTAACATTTTGCCCATAAGAAGGGGAAGCATGATTGGAAACTCTTGTGTTACTCCGCTTTGCCGAGGCGTTTTTCTTCTAAACGCTGTTCAATTTTTTCCATTGCCGCACGGTCTTTTAATAATTGCGATTTATTTTCTAATACAAGTTCTGCAAATGAACGTTTTCTAGGTTTTCTCACTGTTATCACCATCCTTATTACTTATTCTAACAGTTATTATGCCCGGAAACGGTTGCAATTATTACAACTTTTTGAAAATTTTAAGAAAATAATCATCTAAACGGATGTTCGATTGAAAAAAAGACATTGGCAAATGCCAATGTCCTTAATTTAATTCCTGCATATATTTTTTCATTACATCAAGCTTCATTGAACCTGTATATTTCTTTTGGATAATCCCTTTACTATTAATAAAATAAGTCGTCGGGATTGATAATATTTGGTACGCTTCATTTACTTTGTCTTCTGCATCCAGAAGGATAGGGAATGTTATCTTATTTTTATCTACAAATCCTTGTACATCCAATTGAGGATCAATATTAACAGCTAAAATAACAGTATCATTTCCCACTTGTTTTGAGAACTGTTCCATTGCTGGCATTTCCTCTTTACAAGGCGGACACCAGGTTGCCCAGAAATTGAGCATCACTTTTTTCCCTCTTAAATCCGATAATTTTACGGTGTCACCAGTTAATGTTTTAAGTGTAAAGTCAGGTGCCGAAGCCCCGATTGAGAGTCCTTCGGTTGCTGTGGATGCTTCGGTTGCCGTTTGCGGATCTTCAGTCTTTTTATCCATTGCCTGAACAATAGCAACTGTCAATAAGCTTACTAAACCAACGGCGGCAATTACTTTTTTTATCATCCCGGAACCTCCTTTGTTTCTTCTTCTGATATAACGATTTTACACTATAAACTCAGTTGAAACAAAATAACTCTTGCCAAAGTTGTGACAAATCATTTTGTCAATTCCTTTTTCTGCTTTAGTAACAGCTTAAATTCTTGATCTAATACAAGATATTGAGGATCTTTTTGATCGATCATTGATAACTGGCCTAAAATATTCGCAATTTTATTTTCAATAATCAATAACTCTTCTTTAGAGCTTTCAGCATTTTTGTTGCTCTTGGGATGTAAATATTCCTCCGGTTTCTTTTCCACCCGTTTAACCCGCTGTTCCTCAAATACAAGCAGCCGGTCACAGAGCTTATTTAGGAAATAGTAATCATGAGAGACAGCAATAATTGATCCTTTAAATTCTGATAATGTTTTTTCCAGCTGCTCCCTGCTCGGCAAATCCAGATGATTGGTTGGTTCATCAAGAATCAGGACATCGTAAGCTTTCATTAATAAATCCGTAAGCTTTACTCTTGTACGTTCCCCAAGACTTAAGGTCCCAATTGGCTTCATGATGTGTTGTTCTTTTAGTCCTAAGTTAGCAAGCATTGTTCTTGCTCTAAAAATGTCTTCTCTATCGGTTAACCCAAGTGCTTCAAGGGGCGTTTGGTCAGCGGGAAGATCATTTACATCCTGACTTAAATAAGCAATTTTTAACGATTCACTCTTCCAAATCTCGCCATCAGAACAAGTCTCTTCACCTAAGATCATCCTAATTAAAGTCGTTTTACCACAGCCGTTTTCACCTAATAGGCCAATTCTCTCACCATAATTGATATAAAAATGTGACCTCTGAAATAGGGGTTGACTATCGAACCCTTTAGCTAAATTCTTGGCCTCAATAATCCGCTTTCCTCTTTTTCCATGGGCATCAAACTGAAATTTAACCTCCGCTTCTTCGATTGGCTTTTCAATTTTACTTTTAGCCAATTCACTTTCAAGCCGTTTCATTTTTGATTTGATTTGGCTATCGCGTTTTTTAGCTTTCGCACGATGATATTCTTTAATACCAAATTGTCTTTTTGAAGGACCTGTTCCTTTTTTAGTTGAGTCCCGATGAGCTTTTTCCGACCAGGATTTTAATTGCTGCATCTGGGATTCCACTGATTCTATGTGTCGCTGCTGAACTTGATATGCATGCTTTTTACTTTCAAGCCTTCTTTGTTTTTCAAGAATGTAATCACTGTAATTACCGTTGTAAAACTGAATTTTACTATTTTCTAGTTCAAATATTTGATTTACCGTTTGATCGAGGAAATGACGGTCATGTGAAATAATCAACACGGGTCCCTTAAATTCACCTAATTCGGAAACGAGCCAGTTTATTCCTTTAAAATCGAGATGATTGGTTGGTTCATCCAAAATCAAAAATTCTGGCTTTGATGCCCAGATGTGAGAAAGGGCAAGTTTCAGTTTTTCTCCTCCGCTTAGATTCAGCATGCGTTCCTTGTTCCAGTCATAAGCCTTATTAAGGCCTAATTCCTTTGTAAATTGAAATATGTCCTCACGCGTATGGCTGGTGAACTGACTAATCTCATAATCAATCGATTGCGATAAAAAACCTATTTTTATATGGTCAGCCATTTCTACTTTACCTTTGTCTGGATCCAGTTTCCCCAGCAACAGTTTGGCGAGGGTGGTTTTACCTGAGCCATTACTGCCGACAAGTCCGATGCGGTCACCATTTTTTATTTCAAAATCGATATTCTCGAGTACCTTCCTCAGTTGAAAACTTTTATCTAAATCAGTAACTTTTACAATCACTTTTTGATTTGTAAGCATAAAAAAACTCCCTTCATTTGAACCTGAAAGAGAGTTTTATGTCATATGTTCAATACCGAAAAATCCAACACCAAATAAACCTGTAACAAGGATTAAATGACTCGGTATAAACGATTTAGGACATAAAAAAGGACAGACTAATCCCATTCTTCAGGTTCAACATTTTTCGTTATTCGAATAATGTGCTGAAAAATAAGATTAATACTTCATTCGCCCTTTGTTCATTCCTTTACGTTTTGATATTTATATTTTATTGATAAAAGTACAATTTTGTCAACATTTTCTATTAATAAAACACCATGCCTATTAAGATATGGTGTTCAGTATAGTACTTAGAAAATAGTCTAGCTGAAGCGCCTAGGGGCTCGGGGTCATAAGCCAATCCGTCAAGAAGGTTAAAAAGCAACCTTCTCGCCGGCTCGTCTTATGCCTGTCGCCCCTGTTCAAGGCGCTTCCGCTTTCTAATTAAGCTTCTTGTAATTTTTCACGAAGTACCATTTGCAGGATTCCGCCGTGACGGTAGTAATCGATTTCTACTTCAGAGTCAAAACGAACAAGAACTTCGAATTCTTTCTTGTTGCCAGCTTCGTCAGTAGCCGTTACTTTTACAAGATCACGAGGTTTTACATTCTCGTCTACTTGAACTTCGAATGTTTCTTTACCAGTTAAACCAAAGGTTTCAGCGTTTTCGCCTTCTTTGAATTGAAGTGGAAGCACGCCCATTAACACGAGGTTAGAACGGTGGATACGCTCAAAGCTTTCAGCAAGAACTGTTTTAATGCCAAGCAGGTTTGTACCTTTAGCAGCCCAGTCACGGGAAGAGCCCATTCCGTAGTCCTTACCAGCAAGAACCATTAGTCCAGTTCCATCTGCTTTGTACTTCATGCAAGCATCATAGATTGATGTAACTTCGCCTGTTGGCCAGTAAGTAGTGAAGCCGCCCTCTGTACCTGGTGCGATTTGGTTACGGATACGAATGTTTGCAAATGTTCCGCGCATCATTACTTCATGGTTACCACGGCGGGACCCATAAGAGTTAAAGTCGCGAGGCTGTACGCCTTTTTCTAACAAATACTTACCAGCTGGAGTATCTTTACCGATTGCTCCTGCAGGTGAAATATGGTCAGTTGTTACAGAATCTCCAAACTTACCAACAATACGAAGGCCTGCTAAAGGTTCTACAGTACCTGGTTCAGGTGATAAGCCTTCGAAGAAAGGCGGGTTAGCAATGTATGTGGAATCTTCATCCCAAGCATATAATGGCTCATTGCTAGTTTTGATTTGGTTCCAGCGCTCGTTGTCACCAAACACGTTTTCATATTCTCTGCGGAATAATTCTGGAGTAACGGTGCGTTTTACAACATCGTTTACTTCAGCAGTTGATGGCCAGATATCCTTGAAGAATACATCGTTGCCATCTTTATCTTTACCGATTGCTTCAGTAGCAAAGTCGATGTTTACTGTACCAGCAAGGGCGTAAGCAACAACTAATGGCGGTGAAGCAAGGTAGTTAGCTTTTACAAGCGGGTGAATACGTCCTTCGAAGTTACGGTTACCTGAAAGAACAGATGTAACTAAAAGATCGTTTTCCGCAATTGTTTTTTCGATTTCTTCTTTTAATGGACCTGAGTTACCGATACATGTTGTACAACCATAACCTACAAGGTTAAAGCCAATTTGCTCAAGGTATGGAAGTAAACCAGAATCGTGAAGGTAACCAGTTACAACCTTAGAACCTGGTGCTAAAGAAGTTTTGACGAATTTAGGAACTTCCATTCCAAGTTCGACAGCTTTTTTCGCAACAAGGCCTGCACCCACAAGAACATATGGGTTAGATGTATTTGTACAGCTTGTGATTGAAGCGATCGCTACTGCACCAGTTTTGATGGTAGTTTCATCGCCATTTTTAAACTTAGCCACTGCAGACTTTTCAAGCTCATCCGCTTGCAAACCAAAACCTTGGTTTCCTTGTGGAGCCGAAACAGCTGTTACGAATTCTTCTTTCATTTTTGAAAGAGGAATTAAGTCTTGTGGACGTTTTGGTCCAGAAAGGTTTGCTTCAATTTCAGCAAGGTCGATTTCGATTACATCTGTGTAAACAGGTTCAAATGATGGGTCGAAGAATAATCCGTTCGCTTTGCAATATTCTTCAACCACTTTCACTTGCTGCTCGTCACGGCCAGTTAGGCGTAAGTAGTTAAGTGATTCGTCGTCGATTGCGAAGAATCCGCAAGTTGCACCGTATTCAGGTGCCATGTTTGCAATTGTTGCACGGTCTGCTAGTGGCAATGAAGGTACACCAGGGCCGAAATACTCAACAAATTTACCAACTACACCATGTTTACGAAGAATTTGAGTTACTTTAAGGGCAAGGTCGGTTGCAGTTGCACCATTTGGAAGCTCTCCAGTTAACTTTACACCAACAACTTCTGGTACAGGGAAGTATGAAGGCTGACCAAGCATCCCGGCTTCTGCTTCGATACCGCCAACGCCCCAGCCAAGTACGCCAAGACCGTTAATCATTGTTGTATGAGAGTCAGTTCCTACTAATGAATCTGGATATGCCTCTAGTTCGCCATCAACTTCTGCCACATGGACAACATCTGCTAAGAATTCAAGATTTACTTGGTGTACAATCCCTGTAGCAGGCGGTACTGCACGATAGTTATTAAATGACTTTTGTGCCCAGTTTAGGAACTGGTAACGTTCAGCATTACGTTCAAATTCATAGTCCATGTTGATTTTTAAGGAATCAGAAGCCCCGTAAGCATCAACCTGTACAGAGTGGTCGATAACAAGATCGACTGTCTTCTCTGGATTAATTTTGTCTGGGTCTCCTCCAAGGTCAGCCATTGCTTTTCTCAAAGAAGCAAGGTCAACAACTACAGGAACACCTGTAAAGTCTTGAAGAATAACACGTGTCGGTTTAAATGGAACGTCCACTTCTTTTAGCTCAGCAGTTCCCCATTTTGCTAAGTTCTCAACGTGTTCTTTTGCGATTACGCGGCCATCATATTGGCGAAGTACAGATTCAAGTAAAACCTTTACAGAATAAGGCAATTTAGAAACATTGCCGATACCTGCTTCTTCCAAAGCGCTTAAACGATAATAGTGGTACCGTTTACCGTTTGCTTCGAAGGAAGAACGGGCGTTAAATACATCATTTTTAACCATGTGTAACTCCCCCTGCTCGTCATTCTTAAATTCTCGAAAAGTCTTAAAATTTGAATATTCCCATTCATCTTCACTTTTCTCACAATTCTTATCTTAATACAACCTCTAAGATAAGTAAATAACAAGAAAGTTATTGTGATTGATAAGTTTTTCTTATGCTAATTATGTATTTTGTTCAGAATATTTTGAAAAACCAAACGCTACAAGCATGTAATTTGAATTTTAGGAAAATCAGACTTTTCTATAATATTATCGCAAAAAACTTTTATTTTGTCATGTTTTAAGTGTGGAAGGAAATATTAAAATTGTAGGAGGTGATTGGGATGGCAAAACGTAAGTCTAATCATGTAATTCCAGGTATGAATGCGGCAAAGGGTCAAGGCGTTGGCGCAGGATTTAATGAGGAATTGGCCAGTGAGCCAGAGTTAACCGCTAAGGAAAGAATGAACAACAAAAAACGAAAGAAAAATCAATAATATAGTCCTGCTGTGCTTGCTCAGTCGTGCAGTTAGACAAAAAGCAGGAGGATTAACCCTCCTGCTTTTTTAGTCCTCTTGATTCACTTCTGCAACCATACTTTGAAGGTCTTGCTGAAAACGTTCTAATTGTGCTCTTTGATGCTCTGATGCCACTTCTAAGGCATTTTCAATTTGTTGATAGGCCTCATTCACTTCATCCTTTAAATGCTTCAGCTGATGACCGTAGCTGGCACTGTCACTAACAATTGTCTCAAACAGACCTTGCGCATTTTCATATCCTTGCTGAGCCGCTTGAAAAGCTTGTTGTTTGTCTTTGTTGTAAGGATATTTATCCATATCTCTCATTCACTCCTTCATTTTATATACCGTTAAATTGCACAGAACAATAAAAATTATTCAGCATAAAAACACTTATTGACTGCATCCTAACAGTAGGAGGGATGAAAAATGGTTAACAAAAATGATGGAAAAGATATGCGTAAAAATGCACCAAAACAATCAGGCCAGCCTGAACCACTGAGTGGTTCTCATAAAGTTAAGAACCGTAACCACTCACGTAATAATCATAATGCTGGCCACGATATGTAAAAATATTGCAGCGCCCTGATTATGCGCAGCAGCTGAACATAAAAAACAGAAACGCCCTGCCGATCAATCAGGGCGTTTCTGTTTAGGATGATTAAGCTTCGAGATTGACTAGTGCCCCTAACAATATAGCTTCTTCGTCAGATGAAACTGTCCTTAAATCAATCATAAACTCATCTTTTTGGATACGCGCTACAATCGCAGGTTTCGTTTCCGTTCGCAACTTTCTGCCAATCTGCTCTGCTGAAAGCTGATCATGCTTTAGAGCAATAACCATTGTCGGCAATAAAACATCTGGCATGGTTCCTCCGCCTACTTGGCCAAAGTCTTGAAAAATTCTCGCGTGGAAGCGACTCGTTTTTTGTAATAATTTTGTAACGAATAATTGTGCTCTTTCGTCTAATTCATGAATAGAAACTAATAAATCACGAATTATTGGAATGTTTTTCATCGCGGTTTCCCCTTGGGCATATTCAATCAAGGTGCCCTCTAGTGCCGCCAATGTCATCTTATCGACCCGAACCACTCTAGCTAATTGGTGTTTTTTTAATTGATCAATAATGGCCTTCTTTCCGGCGATAATCCCTGCCTGTGGTCCTCCAAGGAGTTTATCTCCACTGAATGTAACAACATCCGCCCCTAGATCAATCACTTCTTTTACAACGGGCTCTTCGCCAATACCGTGTTTTCTAAAATCATACAGTGCCCCGCTGCCAAGATCTTCATAAAAGATGACGCCCTCTTGTTTTTTCGTTAACTGCACGAGTTCGTCTGTATCAACAGTTTTAGTAAAACCAATTACCTTGAAATTACTGGTATGAACTTTCATGATGATGGAGGTATCTTGTGACATTGCCTTTTCGTAGTCATACAAATGCGTTTTATTAGTCGTCCCGACTTCCTTTAGGATAGCACCGCTTTCTTCCATTATGGATGAGATACGGAAGGAGCCTCCTATTTCCACAAGCTGGCCGCGGGATACGAGGACTTCTTTTCCGTTAGCCAATGCCCTTAAAACCAGATAAACAGCAGAAGCGTTGTTATTGACGACCATAGCTGCTTCCGCCCCAGTGATTTTTCTAATCAGTGCTTCTACATGACTATGGCGTGAGCCCCGCTCCCCTTCCGTTAAAATATATTCAAGATTGGAGTAATTTCTAGCGGTTTCCACTACATGGGTAATGGCTTTCTCACTAAGTCTTGCCCTGCCAAGGTTAGTGTGCAAAATGGTTCCTGTCGCATTAATGACTCTTTCTAACGTATACGAGTATTGTTTTTGAACATGTTCTTCAAGAGTCTGAAAAAGCTCAATCATAAATTGGTTGGATCCAGGAATTGCCCCCAGCCAAATACCTTTTAAGATCAATTCTCTAATTTGATCAAGTACTTCTTTTAAATGTTTGGTGAGCTGCGTGTGATCTAGATGATGATCATTGTGAAGTTTAAGAAAACTTTCATGGTTTTGAAGCTCATGGATGGCTGGTAACGAACGTAACCATTCTTTCACAATAAAAACTCCTTCTTTAACCTTTACCTAAGGGCTGGATGGCCTTTCCTTTCATATCAGTATAATGAAGCATCCAGCCTTCGCCTCTTGGGCATGTCCGGTGGTAAAATTTCTTTTCCTATTATATCATATCCCGTTCACATTTTATGAACGGATAGAATAAAATGAACGAGCAAGGGGGATTCAAAAATGAAGAAAAAAGCTGCACAAAATCAAGCTTTTGATTTTGCTATAGTGGAAAAGTGGCTGGAAAACTATTTTCTGGACCCATTAACATCTTATTACGACCAAACCCAATTTCAAATAGACCTATTCGAGACCGAACATGAGTGGATTGTAGAAGCGAACTTAAGTGATTTTAATGTAACTGTTATAAAAATATATATAGAAGAGAAAAAATTAACCATCTCTGTAATGAAACACCCCCCTTCCCTTACACATCAGACAAGGTCACGGTCCATTGAGTTTCCATTTTATATCAAAGATCAAGACATATCCGCTTCTTTTACAAATGGGATTCTAGAGATTTTTATCTCAAAAACCAAAAAAGGAACAGGAAAAAATAGATATATCACTCTGCCTTAGCTTCTTTAAGGTGAATTTTTTCTTAATCAGTTAACATAATATGATTATGTAGATGAATAAAAGCCCTCGCTTTTCGAGGGCTTTTTGTTATTTGGACTCCATCATTTCAATGATTTCTTCCGTTTCAGGAAAAATGCCAGTCTCCTGTTTAGAATAGATCTTCTCCCCATCAACAGTTACTTCAAAAACACCGCCTGAACTTGGAATCAGTTCTAGCTTCTGGATGTTTCGATTGAAATGGTTGAATAACTCTTCCGCGAAACTCGCGGCTTTTGGTGCGTAGTTTCATTGCATACAAAATTCTACAGCCACATGGTAGTTTTTCACACTTTCACCCCCTGCAATTCGGTTTTCCTATATTAAGATAGTAGAAATAGTTTATCGTATCCCCTTTCAATTCGCAAATGTTCTGCATGAGTCGTGCGGTTTTGGACCGAAAGAGGTATACTATGAAAATGGAGGTGGACATGTTGAGTGAACAAGAGAAAATTCGCCTGACCTCTTTTTCGACAAAAGCTGGTTGAGGCTGCAAAATCGGTCCTGAGGACCTGGCGCAAGTTTTGCGTCATTTACCAAAACAAGAACCTGTCCCTGAGTTAATTGTGGGGCTTGATACATCGGATGATGCAGGGGTTTATAAATTAACCGACTCCATTGCTCTCATCCAAACAGTAGACTACTTTACTCCAATTGTCGATGATCCATATATGTTCGGACAGATTACAGCAGCTAATGCGTTAAGTGATGTATATGCAATGGGCGGCCAGCCGAAAACGGTGATGAATATTGTTGGATTCCCCATTAAGAAACTTGGTGCGGACATGTTATCCGATATCCTTCGCGGCGCTGCTGATAAAGTAAAAGAAGCAGGCGCAATAACTGTCGGCGGCCATTCCATTGACGACCAAGAGCCTAAGTTTGGTTTATCTGTCACGGGAATTGTTCATCCGGAAAAGGTATGGAAGAACGTAGGTGCTAAACCCGGTGACGTACTGGTATTAACTAAGCCAATTGGTGTGGGAATTCTCACAACCGGGATTAAGCGAAGTGCTGTCACTGCGGAACAGGAGCAGCTGGTAACGGAAACGATGGCTATGCTCAATAAGACAGCAGCGGAGGTTTTAAGCAGCTATCAGCCGCACTCTGTTACAGATGTGACTGGTTTCGGATTGCTTGGCCATGGTAGTGAGATGGCCCGCGGCAGTAATGTAAGCTTTGAATTCTATTTAAGCCAAGTTCCTGTTTTAGAAGGGGCTTTCGAATTGGCGGAAAAAGGAGTTGTTCCGGGAGGTTCGAAGTCAAATCATAAATGGATCAGCGATGATACAGTATATGAGGATTTATCTATAGAGGATCAATATGTTCTATGTGATGCGATCACCTCTGGCGGACTGCTAGTTTCAATGAGTGAAAAAGAAGCAAAAAGCTATGTGGAGCAGCTACATGCCAGCGGAATCACTCAAAGTGCCATTGTTGGCCGTGTAATGGAGAAACAAGAGAAACTTATTTATGTTAAAAGATAACAGCGGAGCTCAAGCTTCGCTGTTATTTTTGTTGTAAACATCACCTGCTGGCATAAAGGGAAAAATCCCCGAGCCATCCTTGCTGCGTTTGTTTAAAATTATAGCTTCTGACGTAACTTCTCAATCATATCCTCGGTCATTTTATCCAGATCATACCCGCATGTGAAACCCCATTCTTCCCTGGCACTGCTTGCATCAATCGAATTGGGCCAGCTGTCGGCAATCCCTTGCCTTAACAGATCTACCTTATAAGAAATTTCAAATTCAGGAATATACTTTGAAATACTTGCCGCAATATCTTCCGGGGCCACACTCATCGCCGTGACGTTAAATGAATTGCGATGCTTAAGTTTGGCTGCATCTGCCTCCATTAAATCGATGATCGCTTTCAAAGCATCCGGCATGTACATCATATCCATATAGGTACCTTTATCAATATAAGAAGTATACTTTCTATTTTTAACCGCATCATAATAGATTTCAACTGCATAATCTGTCGTTCCCCCGCCGGGAGGAGTAACATGGGAGATGAGGCCGGGGAAACGCAAGCCACGCGTATCTACACCAAATTTATGAAAATAGTAATCTGCAAGTAATTCACCCGAAACCTTATTAACCCCATACATGGTTGTCGGGCGCATGATTGTATCCTGTGGTGTTTGATTCTTTGGTGTATTTGGTCCAAATGCACCAATCGAACTGGGGGTAAAAAATTGTGCCTTCCTTTCCCTGGCCGTTTCAAGGGCATTCATAAGCCCGCCCATATTCAAATTCCATGCAAAAACTGGCCTCGCCTCTGCTGTAGCTGAAAGCAGGGCAGCTAAATGCATAATGGTATCCACTTTATATTTTTGGGCAGTCCCCATGAGCATGCTAAGATCCATAACATCGACCGTTTCAAAGGGTCCGTTTTGAGCGGCCTCACTCTCATTCTTCTTAATATCTGTCGCTATAACATTCGTTGTTCCATAAACTTCCCGCAGCTTAAGTGTAAGTTCCGAACCAATCTGTCCTAATGCACCTGTGATTAAAATCCGCTTCATCGTGGTTTCTCCGCCCTCTTCACTAATGCTGAACATTTATATTTAATTTATGGATACGTAACTTAATTGTGGAAAGTGTCTATAGAATCCTTAAATAATGCCCATTTCCTTGCCTATTTTTTCATAAATCCTAATCGCTTGATCAAGCATTTCTTTTGTATGGGCAGCAGTTGGCATATTTCGGACACGCCCTGTCCCCTTTGCTACAGTAGGGAACACAATTGCTTTTGCATAGACCCCTTCATCATACAAACGTTTACTAAATTTCTGGGTAAGCATCTCGTCACCAATGATACATGGGGTAATGGGAGTTTCACTGTTACCAATATTAAATCCCAGCTTTTGTAATCCTTTTTTTAGATAATCGCCATTTTCCCAAAGTTTTTGGTTCAGCTCCTTGCTATCGATTAAAATTTCAATCGACCTGATGCAGGCTGCTACATCCGCTGGAGTTAACGATGTAGAAAAAAGAAACGGACGGCTTCGGACCTTTAACCAGTCAATTAGTTTTTTCTTGCCGGCTACATACCCGCCAACCACACCAATCGCTTTTGATAAAGTTCCGATTTGGAAGTCAATTTTATCGGAAAGACCGAAATGCTTAACGGTCCCTGCCCCTTCTCCAAGCACACCGGATCCATGGGCATCATCTACATAAGTGATTAAATCAAGTTCTTCAGCAATCTCCACAATCTCAGGTAATAAAGCAATATCACCGTCCATTGAGAACACACCATCAGTAATCACCATGATCTTGTTTAATTGACCGGAATCTTTTGCTTCTTTCGCGCGCGCTCGTAAATCTTCCATATCAGAGTGTTTGAAGCGAATAATTTTCGCCTTGGAAAGACGGCATCCATCAATAATCGAGGCATGATTTAATTCGTCCGAAAGAATCGCATCATCAGCATCCAAACAAGCCGAAATAGCGGCCATGTTACAATTAAACCCTGATTGGTAAGCAATTGCGGCTTCCGTATGTTTAAATTCAGCCAATTTTTCTTCTAGCTCGACATGAAGTTTTAACGTACCGTTAATAGTCCGGACAGCCCCTGCACCTACTCCGTATGTTTCAATTGCCTCTTTAGCTGCTTTTTTAAGCCTTTTATCCGTTGCCAAGCCTAAATAATTGTTAGAAGATAGATTAATTAATTTCTTGCCGTTAAGCGAAATTACAGGACCATTTGCGCTTTCAAGCGGGTCGATGACATTGTAAAGTCCTTTTTCTTTTAGGTCTTCTAGATTTTTAGTTAAATAGGTATCTAGCACATGACTGGACACAAAAATACCCCCTTTGAGTGTATGTGTAGGTTAATTCTTTATATATCATATTCCTGAAGTGCGTTTAATCATTTCTTATTTTCATCTTTTTCGTTATAATACATTTTATAAATTCACACCTGCTTTATAGAAAGGATGTCTAACTTTGTCAGCTATATCCTCCACACTATACTCCCTGATCATTGGTGTATTGTTTATCTTTATTATTAAATTTTTCTATGAATTCTTTAACGGTGAAAAACCAGAGAAGCAAATAAAAAAGATACATAAATACTTCAATAAAGAAACGATTAAAAAAATTGATCGTTTAGAGCATGAACCGCGTCAATACACTCTGTATCAGGTCACAACAGCCAATGGCAAGAAAAAGGTGAAGGTTAAACCAGGTTATAAAGTGGTTAATATCGTACCGAAAAAAGATAAAAATAAACCAAAAAAAGGAACCATGTAATATTAAATAACAGGTTACTTTTCAATCGCAAAACTTGTAATTGTAACCCAAAATATATAGTGAGAAAACTCAAAAAGCACCGATATTTCGGTGCTTTTTGTCGTTGTTTATTGCGAGAGGTTGGTAAGTTTAAAGAATTCAGGTTCGGGTTTTGCGTATTTTACACCTTTTTCCGACTTAAAATAAATTTCTTTTTCCCTTTCATAGATAACCATGATATTTATCTCGCCAAAATCCATTGTACTTTCTTTTTCGAGTGGTAATGCCTTTTCATCCCAATCGATAGCATTATTTATAATGCCTGCTATTTTCTGTATCTTAGCTTTATCCTTTAAAACTATACAATCTGTGTCAGTTGAATTCTTATATATGCAAATACTTTCTGGAACTTTATCTATCCAGATTGAAGAATGATAAATAGGATTTTGGTCGAATATGATCTTTGTTTGTTGGTCAGATCTATCATATGAAGCAGAGATGCTTAATTCACCTTCAAAACCTTTTTTTGTCCAAGAAGAATCAAATCCACCCCAATCATTTTCTGGGTCATTGTCATCAAGTGCAGATTGAACATATTGATTCTCCCATCCATGTTTGGGAAGTTTTTTAAAGTAAAAATCATAAATCTCCTTCCAGTGGTCCCCCTCTATTACATAATGATTTTCATTTGGCTCTAACCCTTTAAATAAAGGGATATCGTCTTGTTGTTCAGGAATAATAGACATTCCTTCATAAGTATCATCAGTCATTTTTAGGTATCCTAACCATCCCCCTGAAATTAGTAAAATGGTAAAAGTACCAACTAAAAACCATTTAATTTTATTCATTCCATACCTGCTCACATCATTTAAATGTAAGTTGAGCAACGTTCTCCTTACCAGGATTCATTTTACACTGGCATTTGTTAGTCTGCCTGCTAAACGAATCATCTTTTGATGTGCTTCCCTATATTCAAGTTCTAATCGATTAATGATATCAGCGGCGGATTCAATCCGGTCAATTGCTCCCACCCCATGACCCGCCGACCAAATGTCCTTCCAGGCCTTAGCATTCGATTCCTTTTGCATATGATCGAAGTTTATTTGTTCCTTCTTTGCTAGTTTCTCCGGATCAAGTCCGGCTTTTTTTATACTTGGGATCAGCATATTTGCTTTAACCCCGGAGAAAGCATCCGTTAAAATCAGGTCCTCCTGTGTGGCTTCCACAAGCATTTTACGATAATCATTATTTGCCATACTTTCTGTTGCCACAATAAAACGAGAACCCATATAGGCAAGATCCGCACCTGCGGCCTGGGCGGCTAAGATACTTTTCCCAGTTGAAATCGAACCGGCAAGGATTATGATGCCGTCCCAAAAGGTCCGGACCATGTCAACGAATGCAAAGCTGTTAATTTGCCCCGCATGGCCGCCAGCCCCGCTTGCCACGAGGATCAACCCATCCACACCCGCTTCCGCCGCCTTTTTAGCAAACTTTAAATCACTTACATCTGAAAAGACGAGGCCGCCATATTCATGAACAATCTCCACTACATGTTTTGGACTTCCTAAGGAGGTAATAACTAGTTGGGGTTTATGCTTTTTAATAAGAGCTAGTTCATCCTGCAGGCGGCTATAGGAGCTATGTACCACCATATTCATTGCCCATTGAGCAATTTTCCGATCCGGCTCGATTGCTCGTGCCTCCGCTAGCTCTTCATTTAACTGTCCCATCCATTGGTCTAAAACCTCGATTGGCCTGGCATTCGGTGCTGGAAAAGAACCTATGACCCCATTTAAACAGCATGTTTTTACCAGTTCGGTGCCTGACACCAAAAACATGGGTGCAGAAATGATCGGTAACCTTAGCTGCTTCCACCAGCTCTCAGGTATTGTTGTACTCAAGAAAAATCCCTCCTTAGATTTGGAATATTCTTACTAAAAATCTGTAATTTTATAGTAATCGAAAATGAATGACTATTCAATCATTGTTTTGATTTCACCTTTAAATGATTGAAAATGGTTTCAATAAACGAATATTGACCCTTTAAATTTTTAAAATGTTCGTTTTTTACTGAAAAAGGATTGATTTCCTCTATTATCGTGATATAATATGAATATATTAAATATTAATTTTTGCTCATATAATCGCGGGGATATGGCCCGCAAGTTTCTACCAGATTGCCGTTAACAATCTGACTATGAGTGGGTAATGATACGCCTATGAGCTTTTTCTAATAGATTTGCCAAATTAGAAGCCCAATGGTCATTGCCTCACTCTCTTACAGTGTGAGCAATGACCATTGGGCTTTTTTATTTTTCAAGGGGGATTTATCCAGATGAGATTACTAGAAGAAAAGATTGCTTTAGAAGGCAGGGTTTTATCGGATCAAGTATTAAAAGTGGACTCGTTTTTAAACCATCAAATTGATCCACTCCTAATGAATGAAATTGGGAAAGAGTTTGCGTCACGTTTTGCTAATGAGGGGATTACAAAAATCGTAACGATTGAATCGTCCGGCATCGCTCCAGCTGTGATGGCTGGGTTATATATGAATGTACCTGTGGTTTTCGCTAGAAAAAGAAAATCATTGACACTTATTGATGACTTACTTACTGCTTCTGTCCATTCGTTTACTAAAAACGAAACAAACGAAATATCCATTTCCAAGAAGTATTTAGATCAACATGATCATGTACTAGTCATTGATGACTTTCTTGCAAATGGACAGGCTGCACTTGGATTGGTGGATATTGTCAAACAAAGCGGTGCAAATGTAAAGGGAATTGGCATCGTTATTGAAAAGTCATTCCAGCAAGGCGCAGAGAAACTGCGGGAGCTTGGATTAAGAGTGGAGTCACTAGCTCGGATTGCCTCTTTAAAAAACGGAGAAGTTCAATTTATCAATGAAAAAGTGGAGGAATTAGTCTAATGAAACAAAGTCCATGGAAAACAGCTTCTTTAGGAATTCAACATGTTTTAGCAATGTACGCCGGGGCTGTCATCGTCCCTCTAATAATCGGCGGGGCCCTTCATTTATCTGGTAAACAACTAGCCTATTTAGTATCACTTGATATATTGACAAGCGGGATTGCTACTCTTCTTCAAGTATGGCAAAACCGTTACTTTGGAATCGGTCTTCCTATTGTTCTAGGCTGTACATTTACAGCTGTTGGTCCGATTATCGCGATCGGCGGCCAATATGGTATGGGTGCAATCTATGGTTCCATTCTCGTTTCAGGAATTATTGTTATCCTAATCGCTTCCTTTTTTGGAAAGCTTGTTCGCTTCTTCCCGCCTGTTGTCACTGGATCTGTTGTAACCATTATCGGAATTACCTTAATCCCTGTTGCCATGAATAATGTTGCCGGCGGACAAGGCAGCCCAGATTTTGGATCTGTCACAAATCTTAGTCTTGCTTTTGGTACACTACTTTTTATTATTGTACTTTATCGCTTTTTTAAAGGTTTCGTTCGTTCGATTTCTATTTTACTAGGATTAATTGCAGGTACGATTGCCGCAGCTCTTTTAGGAAAAGTTAATTTTTCTGCTGTCGGTGAAGCATCTTGGTTCCACATGGTTGCACCTCTGCACTTTGCGGTACCGACATTTGAACTTGCTCCGATTATTACAATGACGCTTGTAGCAATTGTGAGTCTGATCGAATCATCTGGTGTATATTTTGCATTAAGTGATATTACGGGAAGAAAGCTGACTGAACAGGATTTAGTCAAGGGATACCGTGCCGAAGGCCTTGCTAGTCTTGTAGGTGCCCTTTTCAACTCCTTCCCTTACACGACCTATTCACAAAACGTTGGGCTCGTTCAATTTTCTGGAGTGAAGTCAAAGAATGTCATTTATACGATGGCTGGAATCTTGATTTTCCTTGGATTTGTTCCTAAAGTTGCGGCATTAACGACCGTCATCCCTACTTCTGTCCTTGGGGGCGCAATGGTTGCGATGTTTGGCATGGTCATTGCTTCAGGAATTAAAATGCTAAGCAAAGTCGATTTTTCTTCTCAGGAGAATCTGTTGATTATTGCCTGCTCGGTGGCTGTCGGTCTAGGAGTTACAACCGTTCCTACTTTATTTGATGCCTTACCAGAAAGCGTGAAAATTTTAACCAACAGTGGCATCGTTGCCGGAAGTTTAACAGCGATCATTTTAAATATCATTTTTAATGTCGCAAAAACGAACCCGCAAAGCCAAAAAGTTACCAATAGCAATCAAAGTGTTGCTTAGAGCTGCCTCTGGTGCTTAAGAAAAGTTTTTTGCAAAAACAGGAAATTATACCCATATAACATCTGCTAATATTGGTAATCTTATTATTAGAGCAAGGCTTAACAACAAACCTCACTGTTATGGCTACTACATCATGATAAATTTTAGCCTTGCTCTCAATTCCCACCCAATTACCCATATCATCCAGCTTTTTAAAGCATAAAATGTATTGGGATTAGTCAAAAAGCCAGGCCAGTATGAATCAACATTTTTTTATGTACTTTTCACCACTACTCAACATGTGAGTAGTTTTTTTATTTCCATAAAAATGGAGTCGCTAATGTCTAAAATAAGAGTACTGCATAGAAGTAAAATGAGGTATGGTGCCCGCACCATACCTTGTTAAATAGTATAAATTTTTTTTCATCAAGAAATCTTAAGTAAAAGTTAAGCTTTCTATCGTTTAATAATAAATAAGTTGTTAATGCTTAACTAACATTTTGCATTAACCGTTTTTCTTGTTTAAATTCTTCTGAGTTTAGACCTCCCATTTAGGTTTAGCCTAGACCACTAAACCTAAACTTTACCTTTGATTTTATCAATGAATCAAAGGTCTTTTTTATTTTCACTGTGTAGTCTTCCCACTTTTCACGTCTGAAGATAAATGCAGCAAAAAGAAAGCGGCTATTTAACAGCTAATCTTAAGCACTGTAATTTTCCATTGTTTGTACGTCATTAGCTTCTTCTTTACATGACTGATTCATAATGCCTCTTTGAGACATAATGGAATAAATGATCCCTAGTTCATAATACATCTTTTTAGTTGATACACCATTATGTATATTTTTATTAACTTCATTGTAAAAAGCGATTAACAGATCGTTTGGTAATTTTTCATAAAAAGTCATTTTTAACTCCTTCTAACCATTTTATTCACTTATTATCCATTTTATATGAAAAAGAAAACGTTTTCAATAAATATAGTAAACTAAAAAAATTAATTTTTGAAAAATAAAATAGAAGGGGGAACCATTTAAATGAACAAGATCAGACGAAGTTAACTGAAACTCCGTCTGATCATCTCTAATAAACCTGATAAGCTGGTTTCGGAAAATAGATCCCCATCACTGACTGTAGAGTTCGTATCAGTCCTTTTCCTTGATGTACTTGTTGTCCCCGAATCCCCATTACTTGAACCTGATGTTGTGTTTGTAATAGATATAGGCGCAATTGTAACTGCGCCGCCAAAGTTCACAATTCCTCCTGAAATCGTTCCAATTGTGATTCCGTCCTTATGGTATGCCGCCATTTTAAACATGCCTCCCTCCTTATATATTCTATGTACAAGTTGTCATACTTGTTTAACCATTTACATTAGTTAGTCGAAAATGAGTATTACGCTTAGCTTAGTTTAGCCATTGATTTCCTTCTTCTTCCTATATAAAAAACCGATAGTATTTTATAGATTAAATAGATTTTATGAATTTATTGGTCTAGCTTCTTTCTTTATAATGTAGAAGGCAATAAGAAATTAGACATACTATTAGAGGTGCGGAAATTTATGAAAAAATGGCTTTCTCTGGTTTTATTAGCTATCCTCGTTCTTTCACTAGCTGCATGCGGCAGTCAAAAGGATGATAAGGCAAGCGAATCTAAAAAAGAAACAACGGATACAAAAGAAGTGTTCAAAATTGGTGCGATTCCTGACCAGAATGCAACTGAACTTGATAAAGGGATGACAGCTGTTGCACAATATCTAAGTGAAAAAACTGGAATGAAGGTAGAATTTGTACCGTCTGTTGACTATGCTGCCCTTGTGACAGCTTTTCAACGTGGTGAAATTCATATGGCATGGTTCGGCGGGTTAACAAGTGTTCAAGCAATCAGCCTCGTTCCTGATGCGGAAAGCTTTGCACAAAGACCTAGAGATGCAGAATTCCATTCAGTATTCATCACTCAACCTGACTCAGGAATTACAAAGCTTGAGGATCTAAAAGGTAAATCATTTACCTTTGGAAGTGAAAGTTCGACTTCTGGGCATTTAATGCCGCGTTATTTCTTATCAGAAGCTGGCATAGACCCGAATACAGATTTTGACGGTAAGCCTAACTTCTCTGGTTCACACGATACTACTTATAAATTAGTGGAATCAGGTGCATTCAAAGCAGGTGCATTAAACGAAGCCGTCTGGGAAGCAGCAGTAGCCGAAAAGAAAGTGGATACTACTAAAGTAAAAGTTTTTTATACCACTCCATCTTACTTTGACTACAACTGGACAATCAATAGCAATGTAGATGATGTATTTGGAAACGGTGCGAAGAAAAAAGTAGAAGATGCGATTCTTTCCATTACAACTGATCAAAAAGAAATTACTGACTTCTTCCAAACAGATAAATTTATCGAAACAAAAAATGCTAATTATGGTAAGATTCAAAAGGTAGCAAAAGAACTAAACATCATTAAGTAGTAGGTGTCAGATACATGTCTTCAAAACAAATGATTGAAGCGAAAAATTTAACAAAACACTTTGAGCGGAAGATAGCTTTATCTTCCCTTTCTTTTACAATCAAACAGGGAGAGTTAGTAGCATTAATTGGACCAAGCGGAGCGGGTAAAACCACTCTGCTTAATTCCATTATTGGACTGGTGCCTATTTCAGGAGGAGACCTTCTAATCGATGGCCAGCCCCTTTCTGCTTATAAAAAAGGGAAAGTCTTTGCAAAAAAAATGGGCGTAATCCGCCAGCAATTTGATTTAATCGGCCCGCTTGCTGTTATTCACAATGTTTTGGCTGGCAAACTCTCTGAATGGGGAACGATTAAATCCCTCTTTTCCCTATTGGTACCACAAGAGAAAGGATTAGCAATGAAATCGCTAGAACGTGTTGGGCTTCAAGATAAGGCATATGAAATAACGTCCACCTTATCAGGGGGCGAACAGCAGCGTGTGGCGATGGCAAGATTAATGGTGCAAAAACCGGAAATCATATTAGCCGATGAACCAGTTGCTTCTCTAGACCCAGCCAGAGCGGATGACATTTTATCCATGCTGACAAAGATTGTTTCTGAGGAAAATCAAACCTTAATCACCAGCCTCCACTCGGTTGAGTATGCCAGGAAATATTTCACAAGGATTATTTCGATGAAAAATGGGGAGATATTTTTTGACTTGCCGACGGAACAGGTAACAGATGACCTTTTAGCAGAGCTATATCAAATACAAAGCGGTGCTGCGATATGAAACTAGCACCCTTCTTCAAATTGTATAACCGCTTTCTCCTCTCGCTTCTATTAATTGCTATATTTGTCTGGAGTCTTTTCTCCGTCAAATGGGGTCCCGATTTATTTCACTCCGGTGGTATTCCTACCTTAGCACAAATATTTGAAGGTCTTTTTCAGCCTGACCTTTCTCCAGACGTTTTAATGCTTGGATTTGAGTCAGCGTGGATTACATTAGCGTATGCCGTTGCCGGGATGTCGCTTGCCATCCTTTATGCTTTTGTGGCTGGTATTCTTGCTTCAGGGGTATTGGCTTCATCAAGAACGTCAAAATGGGTTTCAAAGGTGCTTTTTAGAGGGATTTTAGGATTTACTCGTTCCATCCATGAACTCATTTGGGCCTGGCTGTTTGTGGCAGCTGTTGGGCTCTCCCCGTATGCAGCCATCCTTGCCCTTGCGATTCCCTATGGCGGCATCCTAGGGCGGATCTTTGCTGATATGCTCAATGACGTTTCGAAGGAACCGATTAAGGCATTAAAGACTTCAGGGGCATCAAAACTGCAAACCCTTATTTATGGATACCTCCCCTTAGTTTGGGCGGATTTGATCAGTTACACTATGTATCGTTTTGAATGTGCGATTCGTTCGTCAGCCATCATGAGCTTTATTGGTTTAGGGGGTCTGGGTTACCAAATTCAATTATCCCTGCAGGATTTAAAATATGACCGGGTTTGGACGTATGTATTCTTCCTCATTGGGCTTGTCATCATTGTGGATTTATGGAGCAATTTGGTCCGCCAGGCATTAACCGAGCGAAAGAAGCAGCTTAGGTTTAGCGCTGGCTGGAGATCAGTCTTTTTTACGTTAATCCTTATTGCTGGTTCATGGCTGTATATAAATCTCAGTGAAAATGCAGATTTGTTTGAGCTCGTTTCTGATCGAAATCTCGCAGCAGCTAAAAGATTTTTCGGAGGACTCCTTGGGATAGGTATTGACCATCCTGCGTTCCTTGATAAGGAAAGCTGGTCTGGTGCTTTGAAACTTACGTTGGAAACACTGGAAATGAGTATTATGGCGATTGGCTTTTCGACAATTGCCGCCTTCTTGACGGTGGTTCCAGCAGCAAGAAACATCGCTAATGGAAAATTAACTGGGTCTAATAAGTGGTATAATCGGCTGTTATTTTGGATTGTACGACTTGCTTACATTTTTTCTAGAGCGGTTCCTGAACTTGTTTGGGCAATGATGATTATTTTTATTTTTAAGCCTGGGTTATTGCCAGGAGCAATCGCGCTTGCCCTTCACAATTTCGGGATATTAGGTAAACTTTGGGCTGAAGTAATTGAAGATATGGATTCCCGCCCGATTAGGAATTTGGCAACAGCTGGTGCCTCTAAAATGGAATCATTCTATTATGGCATCCTGCCGATGGTCATGCCTAGATTTCTTACCTATATTTTATATAGATGGGAAGTCATAATGAGGACAACGATTGTTGTTGGGTTTGTCGGTGCAGGCGGTTTGGGAATGGACTTTAAGCTTGCTATGAGTTATTTCAATTATACACAAATTACCTTACTGCTTTTATGTTATATGATTCTAGTTGTTATAGCGGATTTCGCTTCTGAAAGTACCAGAAAGGCAGTAAAATAAAAGCGGAAATTGCACGAACAAGGACGAAAAACACATCTTCACGATAAGATGTGTTTTTTTTGTTTTCTATCATACGCTTTCTCTCAGCTAATAAACTGCTAGCAATTTATTAGCTCATGCTAGGTTGGCTTTTAATTAATATTTCGTTCAATATTTTTTAAATTTTTCAACAAGTTACGTTATTCAGCAAGGAAATAATCGGAGGTAATGCTTGTTTTAGAATGTACCTTTCCGTTATTCTAAAAAGAGAATACATTTTATCAAAGGGGGTGAGTCTCCTTGGAAACTAAAAGGGCTTTACCTATATTGTTTCTTGTTATGTTTTTAGTAATGGTGGGATTTGGCATAATCATACCGGTTTTACCTTTTTATGCAGAGGAAATTGGCGCTAGTCCGACTGAACTCGGATTGTTAATGTCCGTTTACTCCCTGATGCAGCTGATCTTTGCTCCGATATGGGGTCAGGTTTCCGATCGAATCGGGAGAAAGCCTGTGATGATGATTGGAATTGCCGGCCTTGGGCTTTCCTTTTTCATCCAAGCCATTTCCACTCAGTTGTGGATGCTTTTTGCGGCAAGAATCCTTGGGGGAATGCTATCTGCTGCAAATATGCCAACAGCGATGGCCTATGTCGCCGATATCACAACAGAGGAAAACCGTGGAAAAGGAATGGGGATTGTAGGGGCAGCAACAGGACTCGGCTTTGTTTTCGGTCCAGCCATCGGTGGTATTTTCTCAAAAATCAGCTTAAACATGCCTTTTTATCTCGCAAGTGGGTCTTCCTTTATCACCTTATTCCTTGTATTAATACTATTAAAGGAGTCTAAGCAAAAAGGAAGTGAATCTGTACAAAAAAGAACACCTTTCTGGAGAGCGTTTAATGGGACAACTTCCATCCTCTTTTTCGTACAGTTCTTGATTTCACTCTCACTTTCCGGCCTTGAAGCTACGTTTGCTTATTTTGCTGCCCAAAGAGCCGGGCTTGAATCTATTCAGTTAGGTTATATTTTTATGATTATGGGGTTTGGCAGTGCACTTGTTCAAGGTGGTTTGGTTGGAAGATTGACAAAGAAATACGGCGAGAGTCCGGTGATTCTTGGCGGTATGATTGTCTCCGCAATCGGATTTGGGCTAATCTTACTTGTACATAATTTTACTACAGCCGCTATTTTTTTAACGGTTTTTGGATTAGGAAATGGTGTAATCCGGCCAAGTGTATCTTCTCTATTAACGAAGACATCTTCCTCAGGTCATGGTGGAACCACAGGCCTATTATCGTCGTTCGATTCATTAGGCAGGATTATTGGCCCGATACTTGGAGGTTGGTTATATTCCATCATGATTGGTCTTCCATATCTTTCAGGTGTTGTGATCACCATTATTGCCCTTGTTCTTTTTCTTATCTTCCGTCCTCAGGTAAATGCTATAAAGTTAACTGATCGTTAAATAAGCAGGCATATGTTACGTGGACATGCATAAAATGGGTTTAGGGATTCTGGTAGAAATGAGGAGCAAAGACATGAAAAGAAAAACCTTTATCAGTGTTTTTTTCGTTCTGATTCTCTTAGGCTTTTCGGCTTATCTTGATTCACCTTACTCATTCTTAAACAAAGACTATGCTTATTCGAATGACCAGCCAGCTGCAGCAATTCCTGCAGCGGAAGCATCGTCAACGGATGTCACGGAAACGGAAGAGAGACTCGTGGAACGTGTAGAGAAGAACGGTTATATCATCGAAACATATGAGGAATATGAAGTTTCTAAAGACAAGGACGGTCATATCTTAGAAAGCGAACCGACAGGACAAACGAATACACTTAAATATTGGGACTATAGCAAAAATAAAGGAATCAGCAAATAGACCGCTAGGATTAGCGGTCTTATTTGTTATGACTTATACATTTCATTTTGTAAAATAATGATATTTTCATTAAAAGATGTATGGCCCACTTGTTTAGTGTTTTCAACCAGCCGGTAAATATTATCACAGCATAGTTTGGCACCAATTACTAACAACGGTACACCAATAAAGTCCAGCTTTAGCCCTCTTGAAAAAAAACCTCCAAGCGACATAGGCAATGGTACAGTAGGTGATGTATGGGAGAAAATAATTTTTTCTTTAAAGTGAAATCTTTCCTGCAGAAGTAAAGTCAATTCCTTCAAAGATGGGATAACGAGTTTGTTTCTTTTGCAGCCAATTGTATAAACGGCATTCCCTTCCTCATCTTCCCCATGATAAATGAGTTTTCCAAATTGTTCTTTCGTTAGTTTATTAAAATATTTTACATTTAATATTTCTTCCGTCGTTAGTTTCCTTTCCGACTGCGGCAATTGTTTCAGATGATAGGCGGCGGCCAGAGAGGTTGTATGTGTCCCACCGTAATCATTATAAATATATATCATAGGAAATCATCCTTTAATATGTGAATAAAAATATTATGGTCATTTATTCCATTTATAATTCGGAATACAAGCTACTAAATTTTATTAAATGAAAAAAGATCGCCTCGATGACGACCTCATTAATCTTTATTTTTTCTTGCCATTGTCTTCCTTTTGCTCCTTACGAGTCACAGCTTTGGCTTTTGCCTCTTCTGAGACTTGTTGTCCATGATTAGCAGTCGTTGTTGTTGTATTCGTTGTTGTTGATGTATTCGTTGTTGTTTTTGACGTAGATGGTTGAGATGGTAAAGTTTTTGTAGCAGTAGCTTGTTTTGTACTTACTGTATTTGTCGTTTTCTGTTCCTGCACCGCGCTAGGAGCGGAAGTGGTTGTTTTGTCAGTAGGTGATACAGCACTTACAGTCGGTGTATTTTTCTTTTGTATTTGGACTGTCGCTTTATTAGTTGCTGTTTGTTGTGTAACAGGCTTATCTGAAACCGTGGGTACCTCGTTTTTTATTTCAGATACTGCTTTTTCCTCTTTTACCGTATGGATAGCAATCGGTTCTTCAGCCACGATTTTGGGTGTGTGAGCTTGCACTTTTTTTTCTTTTGGATTGTTATTAACTACTGTTTTATCGCTATCGGAGATTGGGATATTGTTTTCTTGCGGTAATGGTTTAGCAGGTTGGTCAGTTAGCAAGTTATTAGTGATAGAAAACGTAACGGAACCCACTAATACCATGGTAATGGCTCCTAATGCTTTTTTGTTCATAATTTTCCTCTTTTATCTTTTTTATTAAGGACTGCAATACAATTTACGCTAAACCTCTTCGGTTTTTGGGGGTAACTAGTAAGAAAAAATAAAAAATTGACAGTATTACCATCATTAAAAGAAAAAAACATTTCAACCTACCCCCAAAATTCAGCAATGACTACCTAACCTTTTGTTGGTAGTCTTTTTTTGTCGAAAAAATCGATCCATTCCCCGAAGATAAATCACCACACCTATAAGGAGGTATTCTGTGAATCGAATTTTTAGATGGATGGTGCGATCACTTTTTGCACCTGTCACTGGTAATAGAGGCGCTATTGCGAGTTCGTTGGGATTTTTCTTGGCTTTCTTACCTGCCTATAGTTTAAGAATTCCGTTATTGATTGTTCTCTCCCTTTTATTTCGCCTGAACATAATCGCTATATTTCTTGGAACTTTAATAACCTTACTTATTCCAAATATTAAGGAATTGCCCTTTCTAAATTTACCTATTTTAAAAGGCTATAATTTAACACCGGTCTTGGGAGGATCAGTCGGACTTGTTTGTTATTTTTTCTTTCTTTGGTTTTATAATTTGGGACTGAAAAAAGAGCAACAAAATCAAGAACATGTTTTCCTTGATCCTGCGAAAAGACGCTGGACAGTTTTTAAAAGGATGACTGCAGGATTTACTATACTGATTGTTTTAGTTTCATTTGTTTTTATTAAAAGTCTTTATAAGGATCCAGAGTTTCCTGACCTGCAACTAAAGACAAATGAAGCAGCGAGCGGGATTGAACCAATTAATCAGGCCTTCACTGAAGAACAGCTTACCACACAGCTAAAACAGACAGATTTTTCTACGCCTGCACCATTTAATGAGGTTCTAAATAATAGGAAATCCCTTTCAACTCAACAAGAAGTTTATGCTTTTTATGTTAACTGGGATGAAAACAGTAAAGCTTCTTTCAATGAAAACATTGATTCTATTACAACCATAGTGCCGGAGTGGCTGCAGCTTACATCAGATCTGGGCTTAAAAACTAGCACTGATCCGTCTATTATTAAAGAGGCATACGATCATCAAATTAAGATTCTCCCTGTCGTTAATAATTATCTGAACAATAAATGGGATGGGGAAGCTCTTCACCGATTATTTACAACTCCCGGTGCTGAAGATCGGTTTATTAAAGAAATGTTGGACTATGTGAGATTCAATGCCTTTGATGGTATTAATATTGACTTTGAAAATATTGATCCAAAAGACAAAACTAATTTTTCAAGTTTTGTAAATAAAGTTTCTGATGCATTTCATAAAGAGAATCTCTTGGTAACAATTGATGTCCCGCCAAGTAACGCTGCTTTTGACTATGCTTCTATTGCCAATCATGTGGATCGAATGTTTGTTATGTTATATGACCAGCACAACACCGCAAGTAAGCCTGGACCTGTTGCATCAATAGATTGGGTAATACATAGCTTAAAGCAGCTCAATATCCCCTCCCAAAAGTTAATTGTCAGTTTGGGCAGCTACGGATATGACTGGGAAGAAAACTCTAAGAAGGCTGCTGAAACGGTTACCTTCAGAGATATCATGAATCTTGGAATCGGGACCAATCTCCAAATCCAATGGAATAAACAATCAGGCAATCCTTATTTGCGATACAAACTGAACGGAAAAAACCATACGGTTTGGTTTTTAGATGCCGCTTCATTCTATAATCACATGAAGATAGGCATAGCTAGTGGTTCCAAAGGAATCGCCGTTTGGCGTTTAGGTTCTGAAGATCCTTCAATCTGGAACTATATCAATCAACCAAAGGAAATGGACAATCCATCCAATGCCCTTAAAACATTATCTAGTCCTGAACCTGTTAAATATTCAGGGGCTGGGGAAATTTTAAAAGTAGTAGCTCAATCCGAAAAGGGAAAAAGGACCATTCAAATGGATTCCCATGGATTGATCCAAAATGAGACCTATACTAAATTACCAAAGCCTTTTGAAGTGGTTCGTTACGGCAAACCTAAACAAAAGGAAATCGTCCTTACCTTTGATGACGGACCGGACCCTATCTATACACCACAAATATTGGACATTTTAGAAAAGTATGATGTAAAGGGCTCCTTCTTTATTGTTGGTGAGAACGCCGTGCTCCATCCAGATCTAATTAAAAGGATGTATAGTAAAGGTCATGAAATTGGCAGTCATACGTTTACACACCCTGATGTCGCATCCACCCCAACCTGGCAAACCAAATGGGAGTTAAATGCGAATCAAAGACTTGTACAAGAAATTACCGGCCACTCGATGACCCTCTTCCGTCCTCCGTACGCAGCAGATGCGGAACCAAGCACAAGGAAAGAGTTTCTGCCTATTATCCGTGCACAAAATATGGGTTATACGATGGTCGGTGAATTAATAGACTCGGACGATTGGCAAAAACCTTCTAGTGATGAATTGGTAAACCGAGTATTGGAACAGCTGCCAGAGGGAAATGTAATTTTGTTCCATGATTCTGGGGGTGACCGCTCGAATACGGTAAAAGCACTGCCAGTAATCATTGAAGAGCTGAAAAAGCGCGGCTATACTTTTACAACAATCGGTAATTTGATTGGAAAAACAGATAGTCAGGTTATGCCCTCTGCCAGTAAGGACAACCCTTATTTGATCTATGACAAGGTTGTATTTACGCTTATGCAGGGCTGGCGTTTTGGATTAACTGCCCTTTTCTACTCAGCTATTATTTTAGGAATCTTGCGGCTGGCCCTCTTTATCTTCCTTTCTAGAAGACAGGTAAAAGAGTATAAAGAGACGGAAATTGACGCTGACTTTACTCCTTTTGTAAGTGTCGTTATTGCTGCTTACAACGAAGAAAAAGTAATTTGCAAAACAATTAATTCCATTCTATCAAGCGATTATCCAGCTTTTGAAATTTTGGTCATTGATGATGGATCAAAGGATCTTACCTCCGCTGTTGTGGAGGAAACTTACGCAAATCATTCGCTGGTCAGATTAATTAAAAAATCCAATGGGGGAAAATCTTCCGCTGTCAATCTTGGATTTAAAGAAGCAAACGGAGAGATTGTGGTTGCCCTTGACGCAGATACACTTATTGCCGGAAATGCCATTTCTCTATTGGTTAACCACTTTAAAAATGAACAGGTCGCAGCTGTTTCAGGCAATGTAAAAGTCGGTAATAAGGGGACCCTCCTTACAAACTGGCAGCATATCGAATATGTAACAGGCTTTAACTTAGAGAGAAGAGCATTTGCTGTGCTTAATTGTATTACCGTCGTACCAGGGGCAATTGGTGCATGGAGAAAGTCTGCAGTAGAAGAAGCTGGATATTATCAAGAAGATACGTTGGCAGAGGATACCGATCTTACTCTGACTCTTTTACGACTAGGGAAAAAAATTGAATTTGAGGAAAAGGCTTATGCCTTTACAGAAGTGCCGGAAGATATAAAAAGTTTGACAAAACAGCGATACCGATGGGTTTATGGTACATTACAATGCTTATGGAAACATCGCGATGCTTTATTTAATAAAAAACACCACTCATTGGGATTTATCGGACTGCCAAATATGTGGCTTTTCCAATATATCTATCAAACCATTTCGCCGATTGCAGATATTTTGTTTATCTTAGCTCTTTTTAATGACCATCCCAAAAAAGCGGCGATTGGATTTATACTTTTTTACCTATTTGATTTTGTTACATCACTCTATGCGTTTCGATTGGAGAAAGAAAATCCGAAACCATTGGGTTCCTTGTTTTTGCAAAGAATCTTGTACAAGCAGCTAATGACTTATGTCGTGATCAAATCTATCTTTGCCGCATTAAAAGGAGTAACCGTTGGCTGGAATAAACTGAAACGAAATGGAAATGTAACACAAGAATCTTATATGGCGAATGTAAAGCAAAATCTATAATGATTATAATAAAAGGTCTTTCTCCGTTGAGAAAGACCTTTTTTAATTGATTTTGTTCCACTTATATACTTAAAGAAAACATAAAGCCAGCATAAAGTACGACAATAAAACAAACCCCAAATATGACTCCTAATAATGGTTTTATCCTTTTAAAGCTAATGAATATCATAAATAAAAATAGAATTGACATGATAATTAAAACAACGGATTGTAAATTAGGTGAAAAATGGATATTTAAGGTAGTAATAATGTCTTTCCCTATTAACCATTCGGCCCATTTGGAAGGCCCTTCAGATTTAAGGGTAAATTCGATCTCATGCGGCGGTGATAATGTTCCCATGACGCCAGTGACATAAAAAATAATGAATAAAAAAATACTCTCGCCCCTAATCCAACTTATTGGATTAAAGGAGTCAGTTTGGATCGATTTCCTTGCTAGAAAACCATTGATTAACGCAAATATTAACAACGGGATGATACTGATATGTTTTAGCAGAAGCATTTGTCCATAAGGCAGGACCCATGCCTTCACATAATCCCTTGGTGACACCATAAAAAGCATAAGAATAAAGCCGCTTATAAGGATGATGATTAGGCTGATTATAGCTAGAGGTGTAAACCAGCGTAAAAACCTGCCCCAAATGGCGTGTTCTTTTGAAAACCAAGCAACATGCAGTAAGATTCCCGTCCACAGAGTAACCATTAAAAAATGGAGGCTATGCGACAACAAGCCAGGCCAAAAGGCTAATGACGCTGTGTGACTTGAATAGCCAACTCCTAAAATCATCAGTAAGAGCAGGATTGCCTGCAAATATTTAGAAGCGTTTAACTGCAGTGCCATCCATAAGAAGGTAGCCATAAATCCAATAAAGATCCATGCCTTCCCAACTTGGAAATCGATGAAAACGGTTTGAATGGCTAAACTTAGTCCCACACCATCTTTAAAATAGAAAATCGTTTGTAAAATCGGACCTAGTGTAAAGATAATGATTCCCAGTGTTGACAGCAATAGAAATGGTTTTGCTATTCTACTTTTTGGCTTACTTGCTTCGGGAACAAATTGCAATGCAACATGTCCTACTAAAATAGAATATAAAAAATAATTGCCAAACTCAAAGATTGGAATTAATAATCCCATGACTATTATCGTTTCCTTCTAAATAATAGGAACGCTCCTAAAAGCAGAACCACCACAATCGCAAGTGTAACTGCCGTCTTTACGCTTGATGAGGATTGATTGGCTTCATTGTTTGCTTTTGTTTCTGTAGATGTTTCTTTTTTCGGTTCTTCTTCTTTTGTTTTTGTTTCAGGCTGCTCGGTATTTGTATTTGGAACTGCCGCTGCCTCTTTTTCGACATTAAACGTAATTTCGCCTGATAAAGGATGGCCGTCTTCCCCGGCAATATTCCATTGAATCGTATAGGCACCATTTTCCAATGGTGAGGATAAAGTTCCGATTAACTTATTCTCTTGGGGTGTAACACTGGTAAAAGTAATTTCTTGGCCCTCTTTAAGTAACTTCATGGTACTTAACGATTCAATTTCCCCTTCATATGTAAGAACGATTTCTTTCAAATCTTCTTTAACAACGGCACCGTTTGCTGGATTTGATACGGTCAGTTCCGTATGTGCACTTACTATTGTTGGAATGAATAATAATGTGCTGATTAATAAAAATAATAGTTTTTTCATCATACTCTCCTATTTCTACCCTTTTATTATTAGTAAATCTTTTTCCTATTACATTGTAGTGTAAAAAAGGTTAATTGAAAACAGTTCTCACAGAAAAAAGTTATACAACATTAAGATTCTAAGATAAAATAAGCCCCCGGTATTTGTTTATACACTGGGGGCTTGTTCTCTGTTAATTATTGGGCAAAACATTTAACATCGTTTTTTTATTTTCTATTTCCTTTAGACCTGCACGAATCAGCAGAAAAACCACTACCCAGGAACATAGCATTAAAAAGATCTGCCCTATGGGAAACATTCCCGTAATCGGGGTGTCCCACAGCGCATGTATTAAAACGACTAACGCGAAGACACGGAGGAATTTAATTTTGAATAACATCCTGAAATTAAACGGATTCTCACCTTGTACCCTGCAGAACGCTGACCCTGTTAATGCTGCCCAGGCGACATGCCCGCCTGGAGCAAAAATCCCGCGCCATAGGATCGTGCTATATAAACTTTGCCCATCCCCTGACAACAAGGCCCTTAAAGCATAGCCTGCTGTTTCAAATGCGGCAAACCCAGCCCCGACGGCAGCTCCAATCAGAAGTCCGTTTAAAATATACTTGTATTTTCTGTAACGAACGAAACTAATGACAATAATCGCTTTGGCAAGTTCTTCAACGATTCCAATCGTAATCGGATTGATATTATTCCTTAGAATATCAAAAAACATAAGTGCGGCCAGCATCGAAAGAATTCCACCGATAAACACGATATAAATAATCCTGTAAAAGGAAATATTTTGCGGTGCGTTCATTTCCCAAAAGAAAATCAAGGTAGTCAGCGGTACCGAAAAAGAACCAACAATGATAAGACCAGGAATAAAATTCACATTCTTAAAGTAGTCAACGCCTATGTACAAACCTGCAAAGGCTAGAAGGGCAAAAATGAACACCCTAGCAAACAGCCAAGGTTTGGGCCAGGTCTCTGTTACTTCTGTAATTTTCGGTGTCGTGAGAGCTGTTCCTACGATGAAAAGCCGTTCAGCCTCTAACTCACTATGATCTCGGAATACACGTGAAAAGATATTTTGAAATTTCGGTTCGATTGAACGTTCAAACTTCGGCACCATGTCCACGTAATGGGCGAACTCATAAAATAAGCTGTTTTCGTCTTCTTGTGTGTTGTTCTTAATAAATTTTTCACCGCAGCTTAAACAGAATTTAACTCCATCCGGATTGGTATAGACACATTGCGGGCATTTCAATGAACTTCACCCCTTTTGGTTTAGTCTTAGTTAATTTAACCAATTCACACAAAAAAAACAGATGAATTTTCATCATCTGTTTTTTAGTAGTAAACCATATTAATTCAGTTCAAGAGGTCTTAAGTTTGCTTCTATTTCTTCACGCCTTTGTTCTAAGAATGGAGGCAGTGCCAGTTTTTGTCCCATGGTTTCCAGCGGTTCGTCGGTTGCAAACCCTGGTGTATCGGTTGATAACTCAAACAGAATTCCATTAGGCTCCCGAAAATATAATGCCTTAAAGTAATAACGCTCCACTTTGCCGGAACTAGCAATGCGATTGTCCTTTAAACGTTGGGCCCATTGATTGTATTCTTGTTCATTTGGCACCCGGAAGGCTACATGGTGAACGCCGCCGCGGCCAATCCGTGCTCGTGGCAAATCAGGTCTTGGTTCGATATGGACCTCCGCCCCACTTCCTCCTTCCCCTGTTGCGTAGACCATAATCTCAGGGAAATCTCCTTCGAGTGAAGGATAGGAACTAACATAGCGAAAGCCCATGATTTCGGTTAAAATACCAATAGTGGGTTCAGCCATACTCACGGTAAGTGTGACAGGTCCTAAACCAATGATGGCATGTTCGGTGGGGATATCTTCCCGTTGCCAAGGAATCCCTGCTCTCACACCTTTTTCTCCGTTATCCGCCACTAGAACCAAACGTGTTCCTTCGTAGTCGCGGAATGCTAAGCTGTCCCGCCCTGCTCTTTTTTCGATTGAATCATGAGGTATTCCATGCTGTTTAAAACGTTCTTGCCAGAAAACAAGAGAATCAGTCGTCTTAACCCTTAACGAAACAGTAGAAATATCGGATGTCCCTCGGTAAGAGTGACCCAATCCCGGGATATCAAAAAACGTTACCTCCGTTCCGGGAGTCCCCTCGGCATCCGCATAGAAAAGGTGATAAGACTCCGTATTGTCTTGATTCACGGTTTTTTTAACTAATCTCAATCCTAAGACTTTTGTATAGAATTCATAATTTTTCTCGGCTTTTCCTGTTAAGATCGATACATGATGCAGTCCCAGCAATTGCATAAACGAGCCTCCTTATCCCTTATCCAATAATCCCTTTATACCACTCTGCCGCTGCCTCAACCTCTTCACGTGTTAATTGATGACCGCGATTCTCCCAGTGAAGCGTAACAGAGGCGTTTGCTTTCTGTAATATCGATTGCAATTCTTCTGACTCTGTTGATGGACAAATGGGATCATTCGTTCCAGCCGCTATAAAGACACTTTTCCCTGTTAAATCAGGAAGTTTAATCCCTCTTCTTGGAACCATCGGATGATGAAGGATGGCTGCCTTTAGGGCGTTTTGATAGTGAAATAACAAACTCGCTGCAATATTGGCGCCATTAGAGTATCCCACAGCAATGATATTGTTCCTGTCAAACTCATATTTTTGTGCCGCTTCATCTAGGAACTCATCAAGTTCTTTCGTACGGAACACTAGATCCTCTTCATCAAACACTCCTTCACTTAATCTGCGGAAAAACCTTGGCATGCCATTTTCTAATACATTCCCTCGAACACTTAGCACAGAAGCTTCATCATCGATCATTCCTGCTAAGGGGAGCAAATCTAACTCATTCCCGCCTGTCCCATGGAGTAAAAGTAATGTTGGTTTGGTCTGTTTTTTTCCTTTTTGAAAGATATGCTTCATTTATATTGCTCCTTTTCATAAACGCTATTTTGTTAGCTTCTCCAATCTTAAACAAATATTGTTTAGAATTAAAATATCTCGAATATGAGATAACGATAATATATTTATTGATTTTAGTCAATAGAAAAACACGCTGAATCTTTTCAGCGTGCTTTTTAAAATCATTGGCCAGCAGCTTTTTCCAGCGCTCCTGGTTTATTATGAATGGCGATTTTATCAATAAGTAAATTGCTTTCTTGATTTAAGCCTTTTAGATTAACCTTCACACCATTTTGATGGTACTTTATGACGACTTTATCGATGGCACCAACGGCAGAGTCATCCCATAGGTGAGCATTTGATAAATCTAGATCTACTTCGTTTACATCTTCTTTAAAATCAAAGCTGTTAACAAAATCAGTTACCGAAGCAAAGAATAGCTGACCTGTTACTTGATAAATCTTTTTATTTGTCCCTTTTGCTGAGATACTGGTTACCTTCACTTTAGAAATCTTGGAGGCAAAGAAAATAGCACTTAATATAACCCCAACTAAAACGCCCAATGATAAATTGTCAGTCATTACTACAGTAATGACTGTAATAATCATTACGATCGTGTCAGTTACAGGAATTTTTCTAATGTTCTTAAGAGAAGACCAGTCAAACGTCCCTATCGATACCATGAACATAACTGCAACGAGTGCAGCCATAGGAATCTGAACGAGGAATCCTTGAAGGGAGACAATCAGTGTCATTAGGAAGGCCCCTGCAATAAAGGTAGACAAGCGGCCTCTACCGCCTGATTTAACGTTTATAACAGATTGTCCAATCATCGCACAGCCAGCCATCCCGCCAAATAAACCGGAGACGATATTCGCGATCCCTTGACCTCTTGCTTCTTTATTTTTATCACTATCGGTATCTGTCATATCATCTATAATGGATGAAGTGAGTAATGTTTCCACCAATCCAACAAGAGCAATCGAAATGGAATAAGGAAAAATAATTCTCAATGTCTCTAAATTAAACGGGATATCTGGGATTAAAAACACTGGCAGCTTGGATGTTAATTCACCTAGATCACCTACTGAACGAACATCACTGCCTGTTGCAATCGAAATGACTGTCATCACAATGATGGCAACCAATGGAGCTGGAACCACTTTTGTAAAACGTGGCAGTATATAAATAATCACCAGCGCACCCGCAACCATTGCATACATTTGCCAAGTGGCCCCTTCAAACTGAACTAATTGAGCTGAAAAGATTAAAATGGCTAATGCATTAACAAAACCTGTCATTACCGAACGTGGGACAAACTTCATCAAACGACTAATTTTACATGCCCCCATAATGATTTGAATGACACCAGTCAGGATGGTGGCTGCGAGTAAATATTGCAAACCATACTCTTTAACTAAAGATGTCATTATGAGTGCAGTTGCTCCCGTTGCAGCAGAGATCATTCCTGGTCTTCCACCTACAAAAGAAATGGTTACCGCAATACAAAACGATGCATACAACCCGATCATGGGGTCGACACCTGCAATGATGGAGAAGGCAATCGCCTCGGGGATGAGAGCCATTGCAACAACAATCCCAGCTAAAACATCTCCTTTAATGTTACCAAACCATGAATATTTAATTGTACTTAAATTCAAAAAACGCACCTCTCTCAATTGGTTTTAATCCAGCTTAAGTGACTAACCGCATATGTCATTGCTAATAGTCGCTTCCGAATTATTTGTTGACTTTCAACTCTCATGAAAGTCGGGGCCGTAGTTAACAAAACACAGTATATATAAATGTGAACAATTTGTGAAGTTAAATGAAAGCGGAAACATCATCTTCAATCTTAAGATTTCTTCGTTTTTCACGTATTTCCTATATAACTTTAACAATCAGTAAAAAAGTGAAGGCAGTGATTGCCTTCACATTAATGGAATAGGAACATAAGCAATGCATATAGCAGCGGAATCGTTACAAACGAACAAACGGTACTTATTAAAACACCGATAGAGGCATAGTAAACATCTCCACCGTATTTTTGAGCATAGAGTGATACGGTTGATGCACTTGGTGTGCCTGTAATGAGCATAGCTGTAGTAAGAATAGGAAAGGAGACATTTGTTTGTATGAAGGGGAGTAAAGATAATGGGATAATGAGGAGTCTGGTAATGGTGACAAGCCAAATACTTGGTTGTTTACATAGCTTGATCATTTCTCTAATCGGTAAGGTTCCTACTAAACTGCCGATCAATAGCATTGACAGAGGGATTGTTGGAGCACCCAATTCGTGCAACAGATTTACGGCCATACCAGGCAATTTTATAGGTGAAAATAGCAGCAGGACACCTACAACAGTTGCAGCAATTCCAGGATTGAAGAACACCTTTCTCCACTGTACTTGTGTGCCTTTTCTAACGAATAGATAAATTCCATATGACCATATGAGAAGCAGATAAACTAAATTAAAAATAGCCGTATAGATAATCCCTTCTTCTTGAAAAAGAAGATAACAAACCGCATATCCGATAAAGCCTTGGTTTCCGAAAATAATCAGCGATTCAAAAACCGCTTCCCTAGACTTTCTAATTTTCATTTTCTTACGCAAATAAAAGGCCATCAAGCAAGCCACTGCAAGAGCATAAACGGAAAACAAAACAAGTATGATTAAATACGAATAGGAATGGGCCTGAGGGGATAGATTCATGGAATACAAAATTAAGGAAGGCAGCGTTATATATAAAAGGATTTGGGTGAGTACCTGTTCTGTACGTTCAGGAAGGATCCCTAATCGTTTTGTGATGAAACCGATTAATCCGATCACGTAAAGGACTACTAATTCTTGCAGTAAAGGAAATAATTCATTCATTTTTCCCCCTCCCCTGCTACTATATGAAAAGGATTAATATCGGGTGTTTCCATTAAAAGCTGCAAAAAAAGAAAGCGTACCAAATACGCTCTCTTCACATGAATTATTTAGTTAAAATAATGGGGCCATCCTTTGTAATGATTAATGTATGTTCATATTGTGCAACAAAACTTTTTTCAGTAACAAATGTCCAGCCATCTTCTAGTTCAAATACTTCTTCATCCAATGTGCTGATAAACGGTTCAAAGGCGATAACCATGCCCTCTTTTAAAAGTCCATGATCTGAGGTTTCATTGTAATTATAAATGTACTCAGGTTCTTCGTGAATCGTACGGCCAATCCCATGACCTGTAAGGTTTTTAATGACCGTTAACCCTTGGTTTTTCGCAACTTGGTGAACCACTTTACCCATCCCTGAGATTCTTGAACCAGGTTTTGCTTTCTTTAAGCCTGCTTCAAACGCCTCTTTCGCTACATCACAAATTTTTGTTAGGATTTCTTCGCCTTTTCCCACCACAATGGATACACCTGTATCAGCAAAATATCCATTCTTGGATCCAGACACATCGATATTCACTAAATCCCCTTCTTGGATCACACGTTCTCCAGGGATTCCATGTGCAACTTCTTCATTCACACTAATACATGAATAGCCCGGAAAATCGTATACGCCCTTAGGAGCGGAAATGGCTTCTTCTTTTTCAAAGAGCTCTCCAGCAATTTCATCGAGTTCTTTCGTTGTAACTCCTGGTACAGCTCTTTTTACCAGTTCATCTCTGATGGATGCCACGATTCTGCCAATTTCTTTTAAACCATTTAAATCCTCTTCTGTTTTTACAATCATTGGTCTTGCCCCAATCTACATTTTTATTAGTAAAAATACCATAACTTAGATTTTACTCGTCCTTACGCAAAAATCCAAGTATTGTTGATTGTTCTTATTTTTTCGAATATGATCCCTCTTTCTTGCTTTCTATACAATCAGTAACCAAGGAATGGTAAACTATTACTAACTAAACATACTTGGAGGGATTCTCATGAATCCATTAACGAATGAAAGTTCGCTTGATGCCGAAGCGCTTGACTTACTTGCCAAAATGAAAGCTCTAGATGAAGTTTTTTGGTTGAATCCTAGGCTTCAGCAGGGTCAGAAAGGTCTTGGCACCGCTCCGCTCACTCTTAACGATATTAAGGATGCAGAAGAACGTTTAAGTCGATTCGCCCCTTACATTGCCCGCGTGTTTCCTGAAACTAAAGCTGCTGATGGGAAGATTGAATCTAACTTAGTTAAGATTACTAAAATGAAAGATAACCTAATGAAAAATTACGGTCAGCCTTTTCCAGGGGATTTATGGTTGAAATGTGACAGCCACCTCCCCATTTCCGGTTCCATTAAAGCCAGAGGTGGAATTTACGAAATCCTTAAGCACGCGGAGGATTTAGCCATTGAACAAAAGATTCTTACAAAAAAGGATGATTACTCGATTCTAGGCAATGAAGAATTCCGCCGATTTTTTTCAAAATATAGCATCGCTGTTGGCTCCACTGGTAATCTAGGCTTAAGCATCGGGATTATTAGTGCCAAATTGGGGTTTAGGGTAACGGTCCATATGTCTGCCGATGCGAAAAAGTGGAAGAAGGATCTGCTCAGAAGTAAAGGTGTCCAGGTTGTGGAATATACCGGCGATTATAGTAAGGCGGTTGAGGCTGGCCGAATTCAGGCAGGTAAGGACCCATTTTGTTATTTCGTAGATGATGAAAACTCACAACAACTATTTCTCGGATATGCTGTTGCCGCCTTAAGATTGAAAAACCAACTGGAGGAACTTGAGATTCAAGTAGACGAAGACCATCCATTGATGGTCTATCTTCCATGTGGGGTCGGTGGAGCTCCTGGGGGAGTTACGTTTGGTTTAAAGCAAATTTTTCAAGACAATGTTCACTGCTTTTTTGCTGAACCCACTCATTCACCCTGCATGTTACTTGGATTAATGACAGGTTTGCATGAAAAGATATCCGTTTTAGATATTGGGATCGATAATCTCACTGCTGCTGATGGGCTTGCTGTTGGAAGACCGTCCGGATTTGTTAGTAAAATCGTTGAGCCGCTCTTAAGTGGAGCTTATACCATAAAAGATGGGGAATTATTTAAGCTATTAAAGGACCTTGCTGATACAGAAAATATTAAATTAGAACCTTCTGCCTTAGCAGGAATGATTGGCCCGGTGAAACTTTGGCTTCAAAGCAGCCAATTTGTCCAGCGATATCAAATGCAAGAAAAAAAGCCTGTTCATATTGTATGGGCAACAGGCGGGAGTATGGTTCCAGACGAGATTATGGAACAGTATTATAAAAAAGGTGATTCTTTTTTAAAGAAATAGCTGTGAAAAAATACACGCTATTTCTTCCTTTTTATGTCAGATACACCGTATTGCCTTGTAAAATTGGTTTGATCGTTATGGATACCGTCATCCTTTGAACAGACCAATTTTTTTAACATTTTCAATGCATCAACCACATGGGTCCCTTTATTTAGCATGATGCAAGCGGCTCGTGTCCCATAATCTGCATCTATGATTTCCGCTCTTCTTGGTATCCCTTTTTTTGTGAGATTTTCAAATACACCTGTAGCCCATATAACCGGCGTATAGGCAGAGGTACAAATGGTTAAAATTTCATCCTGCACAAAGGATAAATTTTCAGCCCCCACCTCAACCGCTAAATCCCCTCTCGCCAGCATGATTCCGAATTTTTCGAAGCTTAGACCTTCTAATAGAATTCTCGCCAAATGGTTGACAGCATCTTTGGTTTCAATTTTGTCATGTCTGTTCAATAATTCTAATTCAGTACGTAATTTTTTCAAGTCTAGTGGAGAATGGACAAAAGAAATACCTAAAATATCTGCATACTTAGCGACAAATGGTAAGTCCGATAAATCCTTTTCTGTTAAAGCGGGGAGATTTAAGCTAAGGAGAGAATCAGGCAAATTTAACCCCTTCCCCTCTTTTATTCGTAACTGTTTACCTGCGGGTGCAAGAATCTCAATTTCTATAAAATCAGTGGTAACCTCTGCTGCGCTTCCGTGAATTTTCCCATCATCTATAAAAATAGAATCACCTTGGCGAACATTTCGAAACGCTTTTTCCAGTGAGACCGGAACACCCGCGGGAATACCCTCTGCTGAAGGATGCCCATCCATTCCTGGATTTAGATATAATCGCAATCGATCTCCTTTAATAATATAAATAGGATCAGCTGGGATTTTTCCTATACGTACCTTAGGTCCTGCTAAGTCCATATAAATCTTACATGACTTTTGTTTAGGATACTTTCCTTCGATTTTTAATTTCTGCTCTGTTTTCTTTAAAGAAAGTACTAATTGCTGCCATACCTCTACATTGTCATGAGCACAGTTAATCCTCGCTACATCCATTCCATTTAATAATAATTCATCAATAGAGGATGGTTGTTTTAAAATTTTTGAATCTATTGTCACCATAATGGTTGTGTGATTCGTGTCCGTTACTCTCCCAAACAAATCATTGCAGCGTTTCTTTATGATTTTTCTTGATTCATCTGGAGTTGGCACCATCAATTTATTAGGGGAGAGTGGAATTGCATGGATATGATTTAAAATTTTTTCTAAAGTATAGATAACGTGCACAGGTGACTGAATAAAATCAGCGAAACCTTGATCCATTAATTGCTTGGATAGTCCTAATAAATGTTGTTCCCGTAAGGCAAGATAAGATACTAAATTGTCCCGGCACTTTTTTCTGTCTTCTTGTAAGTCTTGATAATCTTGAACGAGATTACCAGCTTGAGTGATTTGATGATAAATCTTTTGTAATCGTTGATGAAGATCTTGCTTGTTTAGTGGGAGGTCTACCACATCCCATCACTTCCTTGTATCCAAATACTTAAGGTCTATCCACTATTTATTATTCAATAATGATAAAAGTGGTGTGTAATGGTTCATTACCTTAAATAAAAAAACAAGTTCGATGTCTAGGATGAAATCAAACTTGTTTAGAAGAGGTCTAATTATTTTATAAAAAACAGTAAAAGCCATAGATACAAACCAATTAAGGTGAATAGTAACGTGGGTGGTATAACGATAAGTGTTACTTTTATATACTGAAACCAAGTAATTTTGATTTTGTTTTTCTTTAATATATACATCCAAATGAGAGTCGCAAGGGTGCCGATTGGTAAAATGAGTGAACCAATATCACTTCCGATAATATTCGCAAGATAAACAGTTTTCATCAGAAAAGGATTAAGTCCCATATCCGTTAATGCTAATGTCGAAACCATTAAGGCAGGATGGTTGTTAAATAGGTTGGATAAAAGCGAAGTGATGACACCCATCGTTAAGCTTGCATGGAATAAGCTGTCATTAACAAACGGTTTTAGGTTTTCAATTAAATAGGCGGTCAAACCTATGTTGTGTAATCCAAAGATGATCACGTACATGCTGAAGGCAAAGATTAATATATGCCAAGGGATCTTTTTAAGGACGTCCTTTGGATTAACTTTTAGATAGATCCATCTCCAAATTAACAGGAGCATTGAACCGCATACAGCCACCAGCGATACTGATATTCCAAAAAATGATGCAACGAAAAGACTAATTCTTACCAGGAAAACGAAGACTAGCATTTTTATCATTAGTTTCTTTTGTTTCTCGAAAGCGTTTTCGTCATTTAGTTGCAGCGGATGGTAGGGGCGGTTTTTATGCAGCGGGATGGTGTAGGAATGGAAGCGAATTACCGGTGGAATTTGGTTTTTAAAAACAAGGAACAGTAAATAGGATAGGAATAACAGCCCAAGGACACTCGGTACAAACATCATTTCAGTTTGAAGATAAAGATCCATTCCAATTATTTTCAGTGCAATGAGATTGACAATATTACTTACCCCGATCGGTGCACTGGATGCTGTTGCGATTAACGCACCACTAAGGAGATATGGGATTTTTTGTGAGTTTTTTAATTTTAAATTGTTTAAAATGAGAATTAGAATTGGAGTCGTTATGAGGATACTTCCATCGTTGTTAAAAAATAATGTCATTAAAAAGCATAGCAGCAAGGTATTCCAATATAAGCGGTAACCTGACCCCTTTGACAGTTTAAGCATTAATGCGGCGGTCCAACTAAAAAAACCTATGCTTTCAAGAACAATTGCCATAACAATTGTGGCAATGATGGTAATCGCAGCCCCGGTTACCTTTGAACTAATGTCAAGCAAGTCCCCTATTGAAACACTGCCACTAAGAAAAACGAGTAAGGCTCCGATGCTTGCTGGTATAGCTTCGTTCATATTTTTGGGACGGATAAAGATCATTACCATTGTGAGAATAAAAGTAAATATTGTAATGACCACCGTCAGTTGATGATACATAAAATTGAATTTACTCCCTTCTTGTAGTTTCCTTCTATTGATTTTCCGTTTATTTATTCTTGTCCTTTGCAATATAGTACGTCCCATTAGAAGGCTTGTTCTAAACGAATATCACGGATTGCCAGAAATCAGCGTTTAACTAGAAATAATGTTATGTATGTAGATGGATTTTTGTCTATATTTACATTGTTAGATAGGTACCTAAGCAACAAGAAAAGCAGTTTCTTATGTTAGAACCAGACTTAAATAATAAAACCGGTACTTGTTGAGTACCGGTTTATCATTATTCTATTACTTATTACCTTTCGGGCCCTTTGGTCCACCTTTAGGACCTTTGTTGCCTTTTGAGCCCTTGCTGCCTTTTGAGCCCTTGCTGCCTTGGGAACCTTTGCTGCCTTTTGAGCCTTTGCTGCCTTGGGAACCTTTGCTGCCTTTTGAGCCCTTGCTGCCTTGGGAACCTTTGCTGCCTTTTGAGCCCTTGCTGCCTTGGGAACCTTTGCTGCCTTTTGATCCCTTGCTGCCTTGGGAACCTTTGCTGCCTTTTGAGCCTTTGCTGCCTTGGGAACCTTT
>NZ_JAABNN010000006.1:0-15451 GCF_009928415.1 Bacillus sp. USDA818B3_A | reverse complement strand
CTTAGAACCGCCGCTGCCTTTTGATCCCTTAGAACCGCCGCTGCCTTTTGATCCTTTTGATCCTTTGGTACCCTTAGGACCTTTAGGACCTGGTCCTTTTGGTCCTTTCATAAATTCAACTGGGTTATTGATTAAAAATTCTATTACGCCATTCTCCTGGGCTTGAGTAAATAATTCTTCCATTACCAATTTCATGTAAACCATCCACCACTTTCCGATGTATTTATACTCATTGTTAATCTATGGCGGAAAGCTCAAGAGTGTAATAGACAAATGGCTATTTTTTTTAAAAACCTACTACTCTTTGACTGCACCAATGACACTGTAAGAGCATAGTATTCTAAAAAATGTATAGATATAGGGGTTTTTCAATTGCAAAAATATGAAATTATTATCAATCCTAAGATGCTGAACCAGCTCAATAAAGATATTTGGATGGATGAACATGTTCCTGCAGTCTTAAAAATAGGAAACAATCAATATTCTATAGGCTTAGCCTATCGCGGAAACGTCATAAGAAAGAAAAAAAAGAAATCTTATCATATTATTTTTAAAAAACCGTCTTCAGTAAATGGTGCGCATGAAATCCATTTAAATGCTGAATATAATGATGTATCCCTAAGCCGGAATAAACTCTCCCTCGATTTCTTTGATCAAATTGGTGTTATTGCGCCTCATTCCGAACATGTACTCCTCTATATAAATGGTTTTTGTAAAGGAATTTATCTTGAACTTGAATCCTTCGATCAACATCTTTTACAAAAACGGAATTTACCGGATGGTCCAATTATATATGCAACCAACTACTATGCTAACTTCTCCCTCCTATCTCCAAAAAAGAAATTAAAAACGGACCTTTTAGAAGGATACACATTAAAATATGGAGATGAAGATGACCTGCAGCCCTTAGAGGAACTAATTATCATGACGAACACGCTTAAAAATGAGGAATTTGAAGAACAAATTGAAAAGGTCCTTAATGTGGAACAATACTTAACTTGGCTTGCAGGTGTAGTTTGTACACAAAATTTTGATGGGTTTATCCATAATTATGCCCTCTACAAAAATGGAAAAACAAATCGATTTGAAATCACACCATGGGACTACGATGGGACCTGGGGAAGAGACCTGCATGGCAAATTGCTTGAACACGACTTCGTTCCAATTACTGGGTATAACACCCTAACCGGTAGACTGCTTCACTTTCCTAATTATAAAAAGACATATGCCAATATTTTATCATCTATCTTAGATAAGGTTTTTACTGTTGAAACGCAAGCTGGAAACGTGACTGGTCTGCTCGAAGAATTGAAGCCATTTATCCATTTAGACCCTTTTTTAAATAGAACCAGTGATGTGCTTGATGCTGAAAAGGATGTTTTCTTTCAGTTTATTCAAAAGCGGAATCAATACTTAAAAGATAACCTCATAAAACTTCAGGATGACAAAGTATATGGTTAGATATCATATACTTTTTTTTGCCTATTTTTTGTAAAAAGTATGAAAAAGGGCCTCTTTATTAGTACAACATCATCCCAAGATACATATAGATGCAGTGTAAATGTTTATTTAATTAAAGGAGGAAAAAACTTTTATGGATAGAGAACTAATGAACATGCATGTGGGTAAAACAATTAGGGTAGATCGTGGCGGTCCGGAATCAAGAATTGGGAAATTACTCGCAGTATTTGAAGACTACTTTGTCCTCTTAACAGAAAGTGACGGCGTGGTTTATTATAAAACAAACCATGTTAGAAGTATCACAGAAAGTTCCAAAGATGCCATGAAACTAGGATTAAAAATCCCAGAAAAATTAGATTACAAGTCAGCTGAAAACTTTCATAAACTTTTAGAAAGTATCAGATTTCAATGGGTAAAAATTAACCGTGATGGTGGTCCAGAGTCCTTAGAAGGTGTACTTAGTGACTCTAATAAGCACTATGCTTCCCTCATTGTAAAAGATGAAGTGGTCCGTTTTTCCATGAAGCATATTCGAAACATTAGCTATGGCTTAATGGTGGAAAGAACAAAGAAAGATGACGATGATAAATCCAGCAGCAGCTATAGTTCTTATTCAAATTACCATTCAAATAATAACGAGGATTATGATAACGATCAACAAGATGACGATAACGAAGATAACGAGTAACCATTACGTCGCTTCTCCAATCAGAGAAGCGACAATTATCTCTTAAGGAGGATAACACATGGGTTTAGAAAAATTTTCAGCTGCACTAGATTTACTTGTTGGCTTTCATGTAAATCTTTATGTGGGTGAAGAAATTTTTAAAGGCAAACTGATTGGTGTGGAAACAGACCATGTTGTTTTAGAGACAGAAAATAAATACATTTTTTATTATAACATTGATAAGATCCAAGCAATTACGAAGAACACAAAGCAGTTCCAGCCAGAGGGAGCAACAGTTGAATTCCAAAGAACTCAAAGCCTAATGGAACTCTTACACTCCTTCCATTATTCTTGGGTAACGATCTTGAGTATTAATAAGCAACGATTTTACGGTGTACTAAGTGAAATTGATGAGGACTTTGTTACGTTAATTAATGGTGAGGAACGAATTTTAATCAAAGTAACTCATATTTCTAATATCTTAAAAGGTTTTATTAAAGAGAAACCAAAGAAAAAAGAACAACAAAAGTCAGATAGTAAAAACGAGACGAAAAATCAGAACAACGACTCAAAAGACAATGACAAAGATAATGACAGTGACAACGGCAAAGAAAAGAACAAAGATAAAGCCAGTGACAACGACAAAGATAAGAACAAAGATAAGAATATAGCTAAAGAAAATGACAAGGAGAAAAACAAAAATAAAGAGAAGGACAAAGAAAAGGTTAGAGACAAAAATAAAGAGAAAGAAAATGTAAAATGCAAAGATACAGACGATATTCCTTGTCAAGAACCGAAAGAATATACCGCAGAGACCTATACTGGTGAAAAGACGATTAAATTCCAATCAAACTGCGATACGTGTGATAAGGAACAAGACCTTGGAATCATCGAAGTCTCAGAGAAAAGTACTCCAATGATATGGTCCCAGCCAATCAAAGTTGAATCAAGTAAACAAGAAAGTAAGGAAGTAGACTTATCTAAGGATAAGAAGTTGAAAAATGAAACAGAATCCCCGCAAATGACGAAAAAAGAGATCAAACAAACAATTAATGAAATGGATCATAAGAAAATGGAAGAGTCTGAATCCCCGCAAATGTCTAAAAAAGAGACGAAAAGAACCGTAAATGAAACGAGTCAGAAAGAGAAGAAAAGTGAAGAAAGTAAAACAAATGAAGTAAAATCCAATAAAGAAAGTAAAACGAATGAAGTTAAGTCCAATAAAGAAAGTAAATCAAGCAAAGAAAGTAAGACCAATAAAGATACTAAGCAAACAACTACAAATCCTACTTCTAAAAAAGAAAAGAAACAGGAAAAACCTCAAGAAAATACCACCACATCAAATATAGTCCTTACAAAAGCCACAGTAACTAAAAATAAGGAAACAGCCACCAATGAGAAATTTGATAATGATACCCAAAAGGTGTGGAAGCAAAAAGATAAGGAAACAAGAACCGCTCGATTTACCGGTGAACCAGTACCCCGTAATCAAGAAAGAAACTTTCCATTTGCAGGGTGGCCTAGAAGTAATAAACGAACATTTAGATTCTAATCTATATTAGAAACGAATGATGAAGATGAATTATCCTAATAGACAAGCTTTTGGGCGGCAGCACATACCCCATTAAATATGAGCTGGGCGGATCGAATTGGTTTCATCATGAATGAACACAATCAGCCCTCTCATTTGGGATATGAAAAACCTGGGAAAGGATGTGAGTAAGTCCTTGAAAATGAAAGAAAATATCGGAAAGTATATTAAACTCGAAATTTCAGGAAAGAAATTTATATTTGGTCTTTTAGTGGATGTCGGAAGTGACTTATGGGTAATTTTTAACGGAACCGACTACCTTTATATCCCTACTATTCATATTCAGAACTGGCAGTTTTTGAAACAATACGAAATTGATGAAATCACTTTTAATGATGAACCAACCCCTATCTATAATCATAATGAAGAGATTTCCTTGCGAAAAACTCTAACAGCAGCCAAAGGGATTTTTACAGAAATATATGTAACAAGTAATCAAGCTTTACATGGCTATATTATAAGCATTATGAATAATTACTTTGTCTTTTATTCCCCCATTTATAAAACCATGTTTATCTCTTTAAACCATCTAAAATGGTTAATCCCATATACCAACAATCAACGGCCTTACGGATTAAGTAATGCAAGTCTGCCTGTAAGTCCCAGCAATCTCACGTTTGCTCGGTCCTTTGAGGTTCAAATTGAAAAATTAGTCGGTGAATTGATTGTGTTTAATATCGCTGAAAACGAAAATGTGATCGGCAAGATCCAATCGATTAAAAATAATTTTGTTGAATTGATTAGTGCCAAAGAAGACCCTATTTATATCAATTTCCAGCATATTAAAACGATGCATTTGACATAAAAAAGTTTTTTTGAGCAATTTTTAAACAAGCTTTTACTTCGAAGTAAAAAGATGAAAGCATTAAAAAGAGGGTGTCCCAAAAGTATATCTTTTAGGGCACTTCCTTTTTTTTGCTCTGAACCTTGTCTGTTGATTTCCGTTCCAGGCGCGAGCGGTTCGCGGGCGTGCCGCGGAGCCTCCTCGTCGCATACGCTCCTGCGGGGTCTCCCCTGCCCCGTACTCCCGCAGGAGTCTGCGCGCCTTCCACTCCAATCAACAGAGCGGAAATATTAATGTAGCACTTTGTACAATAAAGGATGACTCAAAAAAGTCGTGATTCAACGACCTTTTGAGTCATCCTCTTTTGTTCTGAGAGAGTTATGGATGATTGGATTTTTGATAAAGGTTTTCAGACCTTTCATTTAATCGGAATGAAAGAAGTTCGAAGGTAAATCCGTAAAGAAATGTTACAAGGAACATGGAACCAATCATATCAAAAATGACATGCTGTTTGACAAACAAAGTTGAGATAATTATTAAAGTCCCAGAGATATGAATGCACACAGTGTTTATCAGATGTTTCTTTTGGATGTGTAATGATGCCAGCATGACCGTAAATGTTGTTAGGACATGTATACTCGGGAAGCAATTATAAGGCCTGTCCTTTGTGTAGATCCATTTAACAAGATCGATTAAAAGACTGTCACCTGTAAGTGCAGGCCTTGGGACAGTGGTTTGAAAGTAAAAGTAAATCACAAAACAAATGATCTCAGCCACCACAATTAACATCAGCGTTTTAAGATAAACAACCGTGTCTTTAAAACAAAAGTAAATTAAATAACAAAAAATATAACCATACCAAAGGATATAAGGAATGATAAAAACGGGTAAAAACGGTATGGACTGATCAAACCCGGTGGAAATATCCATTGCTTTAGTGGGATGGTTATTTAATAAATGATAAATAACCGCCAAAAAGGGAATCACCAATAAAAATAATAAATATGGAGCTTTCTTTAAATAATTATTCACCTGCTCCCCTCCCATCTACAAGAATCCTAACCTGGCTTACATATCCTCAATTAACACCATTTTCATAATCAAAATATATAAATTGGTGACAGGCACCATTCGTGGACAATGTACTTATGGAGTGTACCCTTGAGATTAAAGATTGAAACCAACCGACTTGGATCGGTTGGTTTGGTTGATTTATGCATCTTCTCTAAATGTATGACTTTTGTTAAAGATCAATTTCCACTATAATCCATAGGTTTTTGTCCCTCAAAACCTCGATGAAGGACCATTTTCTAATATGTTCATTCATGCGTGTCTTTCATAGTCGTTATGAAGGATGTTTTCCCTCAAAATTCATAGGTACTTGTACTTCATAGCTGGGATGAAGGACAAATTCCCCATTAGATTAATGGGATTCTGTCCCTGATAACCTGATGAAGCTATTTTTTTCATTGCTCCATTAGAATCGTCCCTCTTCTCCTGATAAAGGTCGTTTCCCAGCCAAACTCAACAACTCATCACCTTACTAACCATTCATCGTTGAAATGATTGCTTATGAAAATGTCCGATATAGTGAAAAAGAACCCTTCCGTCCGTTGTACATTCAGTTTCCGACTGCAGTTTTTTATGCATAGCCCGATAAGGTTCCGGTACCCATATATATTGATGAATATAATCAGTTAGGGTAAATCCGCATCTTTCCCAAAAAGAAATCCGGGTCCGATTTTCAGCAGTTTCATCTGCTTCCACCTCAATAATCAACTGCTTATAGATTTCAGAGGCCATAGCCCACTCTTCTATCCACTTAAGCATTTTATTTCCCAAGCCTCGTCCCCTCATGCTCTGCTCCACTGCTAAATAATCAATCAGCAGAGAACGTGCTTCATCCAACTTGCCAGTAATCGCCATGGCAGCCACTTGCCCATTAATAAGACAGACGTGTAAAAAGCAAAGCTGTTTTCGAAACATATTTCGGATGATTTTATCAGGTTTTGCACCTTTGTCAGCAAACGCCTGTTTATATATTGGACTCACTTTATTCCATAACTGCTCATCCCACTGATGTGAAATTATAAATTCCAATGGAACCTCCCTCACTAACTCCGTTTTTAATCTATATTATCAAATGAACATGAAATGAAGCCAGGAAGGACAAAAAAAGGACCTTTGAAATAAATTCAAAGGCCAAACACGAGAACTTAGTGGTCTAGGCTAAGCTCTCACAATTAGGAGGTCTAAACTCAGAAGAATTTAAACAAGTTCATTCTACCATTTTCCGAATCTTCAATCAACAATTTATTACTGTAAAGTAGGAAAGAATCCCAAATCATTATATTAAAATATTTGAATATACTTACCTTGAATGAATTATTTTTATCCAAATGTATGTTTAAAAAGAAAATCCCTTAAAATAATAGCGACTTGTAACTCTTTAAAATTATATAAAAAAACTTAAAAATTATTTGTTGACATACTTGTATATACAAGCTACAATGAAACCGTAAACAAAACTTGTATATACAAGTAACAAGGGGAATTGAAACCGGACACAATGCTTGTATATCGAGTTACTACTTATAGAAAGATAAATGGTCTTATACCATTTATTAGGGGGAAAAGAGAAATGACGAAGTATAGAGATCCTTCAAAAGAACTGCTCAAACACATTGGCGGTAAAGAAAATATTGCAGCTGTAACCCACTGTGTAACGAGAATGCGTTTTGTTTTAAATGATCCAAGTAAAGCAGACGTAAAAGAAATTGAATCCATTAAACTTGTAAAAGGTACATTTACCCAAGCCGGTCAATTTCAAGTAATCATCGGTAACGAAGTACCTAGCTTCTATAACGAATTCGTAAAAATTGCAGGCGTAGATGGAACGTCTAAAGAAGAAGCAAAAATAGCAGCAAAGCAAAATCAAAACTGGCTGCAGCGCATGATGGGCCATTTAGCTGAAATCTTCACACCATTAATCCCTGCCCTTGTAGTTGGTGGTTTAATCCTTGGTTTCCGAAATGTAATCGGCGACATTAAATTGCTGGAAGATGGAACAAAAACCATTGTTGAAACTTCTCAATTCTGGGCTGGTGTTCACTCCTTCTTATGGCTGATTGGTGAAGCGATCTTCCACTTCCTTCCTGTCGGTATCACATGGTCAGTGGCAAAGAAAATGGGTGCTTCCCAAATTCTTGGTATCGTTCTTGGTATTACCTTAGTATCACCTCAATTATTAAATGCTTATGCTGTTGCTGGTGCAAAAGAAATTCCAACCTGGGATTTCGGATTTGCGAAGATTGAAATGATCGGTTATCAAGCACAAGTCATCCCTGCTATCTTAGCTGGATTAGTGTTAGGTTTCTTGGAAACTAGATTACGTAAAGTGATTCCAAATTCAATCTCAATGATCGTTGTACCATTCTTAGCTTTAGTTCCAACTGTATTAATTGCACACACTGTATTAGGTCCTATTGGCTGGTCAATCGGTTCAGGTATCTCTCATGTTGTATACTCTAGCTTAACATCTGCTTTTGGCTGGTTATTTGCGGCTATCTTTGGTTTTGCTTATGCTCCACTTGTTATTACTGGTTTACACCATATGACTAACGCAATTGACCTTCAATTGATGAGTGAGCTTGGTGGTACTAACCTTTGGCCAATGATTGCTCTTTCAAATATTGCTCAAGGTTCAGCCGTTCTTGCAATGATCTTTATCAATCGTAAAAACGAAGAAGAAAAACAAGTATCGATTCCAGCAGCTATTTCTTGTTACTTAGGTGTAACAGAACCAGCAATGTTCGGTATTAACTTAAAATACGGTTTCCCATTCTTAGCTGCAATGATCGGTTCTATGATTGCAGGCGTTGTATCCGTTGCCAGCGGCGTAATGGCTAACTCAATTGGTGTCGGCGGTCTTCCTGGTATTCTTTCCATTCAGCCAAAATACATGGCAATTTTTGCAGTCTGCATGTTGATTGCGATTGTGGTTCCATTTGTATTAACTAACATCTTTGCAAAAACAGGTATTAAAAAGTTTAACCTTAAAAAATAATTTGCACTCCATCTAGGAGGGAGACCATCTCCCTCCTTTTCCACATTAGAATAAAAAATTTAGGTAGGTGTTTTTTCATGACAACAGAATGGTGGAAAAAAGCGGTTGTTTATCAAATTTATCCAAAGAGTTTTAATGACACGACTGGAAATGGTACCGGAGATATCCGAGGAATTATTGAAAAACTAGACTATTTAAAAGAACTTGGTGTAGACGTCCTTTGGTTAACACCCATTTATAAATCTCCACAACGTGATAATGGATATGATATCAGCGATTATTACTCTATCCAAGAAGATTACGGCACGATGGAAGATTTTGATTTGCTGCTTGAAGAGGCGCATAAACGTGGGATCAAGATTATTATGGATATCGTGATTAACCATACATCGACAGAACACGAATGGTTTAAGCAGGCAAAGTCTTCTAAAGATAATCCATACAGAGACTTCTATATTTGGAAAGACGGCAAAAACGGCGAACCCCCTACCAACTGGGAATCAAAATTCGGCGGTTCGGCATGGCAGTATGATGAAACAACTGACCAGTACTACCTTCATCTGTTCGATGTCACTCAAGCGGACTTAAATTGGGAAAATGAAAAATTACGTTCTGCCCTATACGAAATGATGCACTTCTGGCTAAAGAAAGGTGTCGACGGATTCCGTCTGGATGTCATCAATTTAATTTCCAAAGATCAGCACTTCCCTCAGGATGGAAGCGACGGCCGTAAATTTTATACCGACGGTCCACGAATCCATGAGTTTTTACATGAAATGAACCAGGAAGTGTTTTCCAAGTACGATATCCTGACGGTTGGAGAAATGTCCTCTACTTCAATTGACAATTGTATTCGCTATACAAATCCTGATCAAGAAGAATTAAATATGACCTTTAGCTTCCATCACCTGAAAGTAGATTATCCAAATGGTGACAAATGGACGAAAGCGGATTTTGATTTTCAAGCTTTGAAAGATATTCTGTCCAAATGGCAAATCGAAATGAATGAAGGCGGCGGCTGGAATGCCCTCTTCTGGTGTAACCATGACCAGCCAAGAGCAGTCTCCCGCTTCGGCGATGACATCCATTATCATAAGGAATCCGCTAAAATGCTTGCTAACACGCTTCATTTAATGCAGGGAACACCTTATATTTATCAAGGCGAAGAATTTGGCATGACCAATCCAAATTTCAACACAATAGACGAGTATCGTGATGTCGAGTCATTGAATATGTTTCAAATTTTGAAAAATCGAGGCATGGGGGAGCAAGAAATCATTGGAATTCTAAAGCAAAAATCACGAGACAATTCCAGAACTCCGGTTCAATGGAATGATAGTGAGAATGCTGGATTTACCACTGGTACTCCATGGATTAATACAGCTGCGAATTATAAAGAAATCAATGCTGAGAAAGCAGTCCAGGAGTCCGATTCTGTCTTTTATCACTATCAAAAATTGATTCAATTACGCAAAGAATATGATGTCCTAACTGACGGTGATTTCGAACGAATCTTGGATCAAGACCCTGAAGTGTTTGCTTTTGTTCGAAATAGCGATTCTGAAAAATTACTAGTCATCAACAATTTTTACGGCAGAGAAAAGAGACTATCCCTCCCTTCTCACTTACATCTTGATGACAATCATAGTGAGATGTTAATCTCTAACTATGGGGACTCTCCTGCCCAACCGGCAAGGGAAATGGTTTTACGGCCATATGAGTCCATTGCGTACCACTTGAAAAACTGATCGGAGATGTCGTTATGACAAACAAGTACCTAACCATTTACAACTGTATAGTCGAGCAAATCAAAAATGGCGAATTGCCGCCGCAAACCCTTCTTCCCTCGGAAAACGAGTTAAAAGACCAATATGATACGTCGAGGGAGACAATTAGAAAAGCCTTAAATTTGCTGTCACAAAACGGCTATATTCAAAAAGTTAGAGGAAAAGGTTCGATTGTCATCGACATCAGTAAGTTTGACTTTCCTGTCAGCGGCTTAGTAAGTTTTAAAGAACTTGCCGGTAAAATGGGCAGTAAACCAAAGACGATTGTCAATGAACTGTCTTTAATCAAGCCAGATGCTTATATCCGTCAGCAGTTGCAGCTTGGAAGTAAAGACATAGTATGGAAGGTCGTACGGACGAGGGAAATGGGCGGAGAAAAAATTATCTTAGATAAAGATTATTTAAGTTCCGCCTTTGTCCCAAACTTAACGGAAGAAATTTGTGCGGATTCGATTTATGAGTATATTGAAAACAAATTAAATCTCAACATCAGCTTTGCCAAAAAAGAAATCGTGGTTGTTGAACCAACTTCGGAAGATCGTTCTTTGCTCGATCTCGAAGGGTTTCATAATGTGGTTGTCATCAAGAACTATGTTTATTTAGATGATGCGACGTTGTTCCAGTACACTGAATCAAGGCACCGGCCTGATAAGTTTCGCTTTGTCGATTTTGCAAGAAGATAAAAATGGTTAGAGACCTTTCGGGGTCTCTTTTTTAGTCCGGTTGTCCAAGCCTTTCCTCTCTCCTCTTCATAAACTATTATGATTTTAAAAATGGAGGTGATGAAATGAACGACGGGAATGTAATTACCATCTTGGGAAGTGGCGGCGGAGCAGCTAAATCCTTTCTCTCCCTCTTAAATAAAGCGATAACGGATCAACATGATCCCATTTTTCAAAAAATCTCTAACAGTACCTTCCACTTAATTGACTATAAGCAAAAACCAATTACCTATTACCAAAACATATGCCCCCATCTATTCAACCAATTAACATTCCATCAGTTTGATTTAAAAGACACGATTAGATTCAAAAACCATCTTATAAAGTCTAAGACTTCGATTGTAATCGATGTATCGAGGTCAGATACTGTCGAAATGCTGGATTGCTGTAATCTGCTGGGCGTTCATTATGTCAATACGGCTATGGAAAACCACTATATTGATGACCATAGAGACGCTTTTAAAGGATTCCCACTGATTGAACGGTTTCGTTATTTTGAAAAGTATAAAGAAGATTATACCAACTTAAAAGCGATTATCTGTTCCGGAATGAACCCAGGTGTGGTCCAATGGATGGCCATCGAATTGATGAAAACAAATCCGGATGAATTGCCCTTGGCCTGCTTTATTGTTGAGGAAGATACTTCCTTTTACAAAGATCCAAAAAAAGCGAAAGAAAAGGTCGTTTACACCACTTGGTCACCTGAAGGCTTTCTGGATGAAGCCATTCATAGTTATCCAATGTTTATGAAAAATAAAACCCCCCTCTCTCTTTATGAACAGGTTTATGCCCTGGATTTCAGAGTAACTCTTGGGGACAAGCAGTTTAATGGCTGTTTGATGCCGCAAGAAGAAGTTTACACACTTGGCAAGCTGTTCGATATGGAAGGAGGATTTATCTATAAAGTAAATGACCACAGCACCGATTTGATCCGAAATAATTTAGATCATTTGGATAAGATATGGGGCTTTGAGAGAAAAGTACTGGATCCCCAGGAATCCCCCTTAGACGGGGAGGATCTAGTTGGTGTTCTTCTTGTGTATTCAGATAAAGAAAGATTTATGTATAACGTGGTTTCAAATGATTTCAGTTTTTCCAGATATAAAACAATTGCCACTTACTTTCAGGTTGCTTGCGGCCTATATGCCGCCTTGGCCGTTCTAATCAATGACACTATTCCGAATGGGGTATTCTTCGTGGACGAGCTCCTATTAAAAACGAATAATCATTACGGGAAATATCTAACTTACTATATGACTAACTTTGTAACTGGGGAAAATAAACAAACGGATGGACTATTATTGGAACGAATGAAAAATTTACGTTCAAATTAAGCTTTGAATTTGGTACAAGCATTTTGCTACAATCATAGTAACTTAAACATTGAGGTGAATAGAATGTGCGGCCGATTCACATTAACAGCGACAGTCGAAGAAATCATGAGTCGTTTCGATATTGAATCCTTCCTGGACGAAGAATTATATGCTCCAAGCTTTAATATTGCCCCTTCACAGTCCGTGTTAGCTGTGATTAATGATGGAAGCTCTAATCGAATGGGCTTTTTAAAATGGGGCCTTGTGCCTCCGTGGGCTAGTGACCTATCGATTGGCAATAAAATGATTAATGCCCGTGCCGAAACGATTACCGAAAAACCGAGTTTCCGCAATGCTTTTAAGAAAAAACGCTGTTTAGTGATCGCCGACAGTTTTTATGAATGGAAAAAGCATAGTGATCAATCAAAAACTCCGATGCGCATTCACCTAAAGTCCAATGACTTATTTGCCATGGCCGGGCTCTGGGAAGCCCATCGCGACAAGGATGGGAAGATGCTTTATTCTTGTTCAGTCATTACCACAGAACCAAATGAATTAATGAAAGATATTCATGACCGGATGCCTGTGATTCTAAAACGAGAAGATGAGCCAGCCTGGCTAAAACCGAACATGGCAGATACGGTTAAATTAAAATCACTGCTGGTTCCCTTTGATGAAAATTTAATGGAATCGTACGAGGTTTCATCTTTGGTCAATTCGCCTAAGAATAACTCGATTGAGCTTATACAAACAATTTGTTAAAGCCCATTTTTGAAAATAACTTTTTAAATATGGACATGTTCACTACATGCACGTACAAGCACCAACATATGCTGTATTAACCCATGAAAGTTTTCCTTCTTTTTGAAAGTGGCAGACCCACTTTCTTTTTTTTGTTCATTCGTTTTTTTAAAATTACAGGAAAAACAGAAAAAAGATCAACTCCTCGAGGGATTGATCTTTGGATAATTATGTTATTTATATGGAGTAATAATAGAAATAATTTGTTTCTTTTTTGAAGCCTATTTTTTCATAGAGCCGTTGTGCATTGTAGTTATCATTTGCTGTTTCTAAAAATAGCCCCTTTGCTTCTGTTTGTTTTGCGAATTGAATGGCTGTTGTTAGCAAATTTTCTCCAACACCGCTTCCTCTTGCTTCTTCTTTCACATACAGGTCATTTAAAATCCATGAACGTTTCATGCTGACACTTGAAAATGCAGGATAAAGATGAACAAACCCTAATGGTTTATTGTCATCTAAAGCAATAAAGGCAACGGATTCCTTATTGCTGATTCTCTCTTTTAAAAATTGTCTAGCCCCCTCCAAATCGGATTCCTGCTTGTAGAACAACCGGTATAAATCAAACAACTCTGTTAAGGGTTCAAGTTCGTTTAAGGAAGCTTTTTGGATGATCATTGGTTTTCCCCCTTGTTTGCATTCTAATATATGATTATAGCATTATTTTCCTATAGATAGTTTTTAATGTTCCAGGCAGGATTCTATTGGATTGATGAAGAATATTGTAAAGTAAAGACAGCCTGGTGAGGTGTGACAGTGGTGAAAGTCAAGCAAAATAGTAAAGGCGAAATTAAGTATTTAGAAAAAGTAATCTCATATAATGATCGGTTAGCCCCTCTAATTATTCGTAACACCTTATTTTCACTAATCCCTGAAGGTACAAAGCACATTTATGTAGTCGGGATTGGTTCTAATTTGATAAGTGGTGACAGCCTGGGACCGTTTGTTGGAACTTTACTCCATAACACCTTTCCCAATCATCTTACTGTAATGGGAAACCTAGAGTTCCCAATGGATGCAACTACCATCATACCGGAAATGTCAAGATTGACTTTACCTGATCATAGTTTTGTCATATCGATTGACAGTGTATTGGGCTCGGTAGATTTTGTGAATTCTATCGTTTTGCGGCGTGGGCCGCTTCAGCCCGGTTTAGGTCTCGGTCAAAATCTTCCTCCAATTGGCGATTGCAGTGTTATGGGAGTGGTACACACTAATGATGCTGTTTTAGGAAGCTCCTTATTATATACGAATCTGCATCTCATTTATACCATGGCTACAAATATTGCAAAAGGGATTTCGCTTGCCGTGAGGCAATTCTTTCATTACCCCTCCGACTACCCTATTTTGCGTGTGATCTAAAGTGAGTTTTAGAAATTAATTTGTTCTGGTATCCCATACATATTTTATTTAGTAATTAAAAGGATCACAAGAGTTCCTTAGTTTTCCATAGTTATAGAAAAAACCCTTGGTTCATGCGCCAAGGGTTTCATGTATTTTAGTTTTAATAGATCCATTTCATTGTTTGGCTGAGAATTTACAAGCCACCGGTGCCGCTCATACCGCCCTGACCTGGGAATCCTCCCATTCCGCTCATACCGCCTTGGCCCGGGAATCCTCCCATTCCGCTCATGCCACCTTGGCCTGGGAATCCTCCCATTCCGCTCATGCCGCCTTGGCCCGGGAATCCTCCCATTCCGCTCATACCGCCTTGACCCGGGAATCCTCCCATTCCGCTCATGCCGCCTTGACCTGGGAATCCTCCCATTCCGCTCATGCCGCCTTGACCTGAGAATCCTCCACCCCAGCCATGATGCCAGCCGTGACCTGGAAATCCACCGCCCCAGCCATGATGCCAGCCGTGGCCAGGAAATCCACCGCCCCAGCCGTGGTGCCAGCCGTGGCCAGGAAACCCACCGCCCCAGCCGTGACCTGGGAATCCTCCAAAACTACCCATTCCACCCATGCCTGGGAATCCACCCATACTCATACTTCCACCCGTACCTGGAAATCCACCTGTTCCCATCATTTAGAGCATCTCTCCTTTATTTAGGTTTCAGTCTAGAATATGTTTCAACAACAAATTGGCATAGGCAGCTGTCTTATTTTTTCAAAACTCTAGCAAATAGTTATCATTGGACATTTTAATTAAATCGCTCTGTAACTTATTCAGTTGATTTCCATTGAAAGGAGTATAAAAAATCTTTGAGTAGAGTAAGAAACTGATTTCGAAGGGATAGCTTACGCTATCTCTTTTACTTT
>NZ_JAABNN010000069.1 GCF_009928415.1 Bacillus sp. USDA818B3_A | reverse complement strand
GAACCCACTACATCAGCTTGGAAGGCTGAGGTTTTACCAGTAAACTACACCCGCACATTATTAACTACCTTAATATATTTTGCTTACACGAATAATCATGCCTCTTCCTCTAAAAGCCTATTCGAGGATGATGGATGCGTCGAGGCAACTCGCAGCTGATTCACGATGCTTTGCTCGTGGCTGAGGTTTTACCAGTAAACTACACCCGCAATATAAATATGGAGGCAACACCCGGATTTGAACCGGGGATAGAGGTTTTGCAGACCTCGGCCTTACCACTTGGCTATGCTGCCTAAAAAAATGGCTGGGCTAGCTGGATTCGAACCAACGCATGTCGCAGTCAAAGTGCGATGCCT
>NZ_JAABNN010000090.1 GCF_009928415.1 Bacillus sp. USDA818B3_A | reverse complement strand
CATTTCTGCCCCTTCTTTTCCTTTTAATGTCAATGAACGAAGCCCTTCTTGATAGTATCCGTATTTTTCGAATACGCCCAGCATTCCTTCATATAGAGTTAATCCCTGTTTTTTATAAAAAGCACAGACCTCCGTTGCTAGTAAGGCGGCTTGAACCGCATCCTTATCACGTGCAAAGTCCCCAATTAAGTACCCATAAGATT
>NZ_JAABNN010000089.1 GCF_009928415.1 Bacillus sp. USDA818B3_A | reverse complement strand
CCCGTGTTACCGCCGTGAAAGGGCGGTGTCTTAACCGCTTGACCAAGGGGCCATAAATATTATGGCGGAGAGCAAGGGATTTGAACCCTTGAGACAGGGTTACCCGCCTACACGATTTCCAATCGTGCTCCTTCGGCCACTCGGACAGCTCTCCATAAAAATGGCTCCGCAGGTAGGACTCGAACCTACGACCGATCGGTTAACAGCC
>NZ_JAABNN010000088.1 GCF_009928415.1 Bacillus sp. USDA818B3_A | reverse complement strand
CCGTGTTCGGTATGGGAACGGGTGTGACCTTCTCGCCTTAATTACCAGACTATTTTCACGACACTATTTTATTATAATGTCTTTTTCATATTTTGCAAGAGGAAATTTAAACTTTTTTCATTCCCTCAAAACTAGATAATTATAGAAGAAGTAAGTAAAAACGAGTTCGCTTTATAGACTATGGTTAAGTCCTCGATCGATTAGTATCA
>NZ_JAABNN010000068.1:167-363 GCF_009928415.1 Bacillus sp. USDA818B3_A | reverse complement strand
GGTCTATTGACGACCGAGCAGAACTCCGGAGAGGAAATTGGGTAGCCAATAAGGTCTATAGACGACCGGGCAGAACTCCGAAGAGGAAGTTGGGTAGCCAATAAGGTCTATAGACGACCGAGCAGAACTCCGAAGAAGAAGTTGGGTAGCCAATAAGGTCTATAGACGACCGAGCAGAACTCCGAAGAAGAAGTTG
>NZ_JAABNN010000068.1:0-71 GCF_009928415.1 Bacillus sp. USDA818B3_A | reverse complement strand
GTTGGGTAGCCAATAAGGTCTATTGACGACCGAGCAGAACTCCGGAGAGGAAATTGGGTAGCCAATAAGGT
>NZ_JAABNN010000087.1 GCF_009928415.1 Bacillus sp. USDA818B3_A | reverse complement strand
AGGCTGAATAACAATCTCTCTGTATTTTTGTCCCGTCGGGGAGGACATGAAACCGCTCGGATAATTTCTTCTTTTGATAATCATCTAAGACATGACAATACTGACTGGCTTTTACCGTCCAGGTATTGACATATTCAACTTCCTTCCCTTGATAAAATAGCTTTGTATTTACGATTCTTAAAAACATACTCGGAGCCTTATATCCAATCCT
>NZ_JAABNN010000086.1 GCF_009928415.1 Bacillus sp. USDA818B3_A | reverse complement strand
ATGGTTTAACAATGAAAGTGCATATACCTATGAAGGATACATACATCCAGAAAGCGTTACACGATGAAATTGCCTATTGTCGTTTAGCTCGTAAGATAATTAGAGGAAAAATCAAATATTATTTTAATTCTAAAAGGAATCCCTCCTCAAAAACATGCACCTTGTGATGGGGAAGTCGGTATAGATATGGGCATTTCAACAGTTGCTGCTG
>NZ_JAABNN010000085.1 GCF_009928415.1 Bacillus sp. USDA818B3_A | reverse complement strand
CCGTGTTACCGCCGTGAAAGGGCGGTGTCTTAACCGCTTGACCAAGGGGCCATATTAAAGGTAAGCTTCCAAGCGGGCTCGAACCGCTGACCTCTTCCTTACCATGGAAGTGCTCTACCTACTGAGCTATGGAAGCATAGCTGAATGAATTTAAAAAGTGGCTCCGCAGGTAGGACTCGAACCTACGACCGATCGGTTAACAGCCGATAGCTC
>NZ_JAABNN010000084.1 GCF_009928415.1 Bacillus sp. USDA818B3_A | reverse complement strand
AGCGCCTGCTTTGCACGCAGGAGGTCAGGGGTTCGATCCCCCTAGACTCCACCAAAAAAAATTATAAAAAGTTATTGACTTTAAGTTAGTAACTTGGTATGATTACAAAGTCGCCTTTGAGCGATAAAGCAATTGTTCTTTGAAAACTAAACAAACAAGAACGTCAACAAACAATAATTATTCATTTCTTATGAAATGAAGCCAACGTAACAAA
>NZ_JAABNN010000005.1 GCF_009928415.1 Bacillus sp. USDA818B3_A | reverse complement strand
CGAATAACTCTGAAATCGCCCATTCCTTTTGGTAATGCTTCCTTTCGCGGTCTTTCTCCGCCTTGGCCCATAACTCTTTATTTAAATCATCTAGATTCAGGACATGCAATCCTGGTAAGAGAAAGTTATTCCGGACATACTTGACCATGGCCTCTACATGACCTTTCTCGTTTCCGCTATTTGGATTGCAGAACTCACACTCGAAACCATAATGAAGAACGAAGTTCTGGAATTCCTCTGTTAATTGCCGTTCGCCATTTGGTAGTATTTTCTTAACGGCAGGTGATAGGTTGTCGAATCGTATGGCTTTTGGCACGCCCCCCATATGGTGGAACACTCTTTTCATCCCTTCAAGAAAACACTCTTTGTTTTGAGAAGGGAATACTTGAAAATAAAATGAATTACTAAATGGGAAGGAAACTACAAGGTATGGCAAAACGATATCTGCCCCTCCGTAAATAAATGGTGCTTCCCCGAAATCTACTTGTGCTGTCCCAGGGACAGATTCTAATGGAAGAGCAGCCTCATCTACCACATTGAGGAACTCTTTTTTTCTCATAGAAACATACTCCCGAACCGTACGATCAGAGCCTTTAAAGCCATGGTTATCTTTTAACAAATCCCACATTCTCTTGGCGGTTCTACGAAACTTCTTTTTCTTTTTCATGTCCTCCTTGATCCATTCATCAATGATTGTCTTTACAGGCCCTAATACCGGAGCTATCCTAGTTTGCTTTTTCTTTGGCTTTTGGTTGAAATCCTCCATTTCTGCATACTTCTTTATAGTTCTTGGATCTCTTCCAGTTCTATTTGCTACATCTGAATATGTACAGTCTTTATTGTTAACTTCATGTCTGATATAATTAATTTCGGCCACTGCCAACATCTCCTTAATACCTCCTGCGCTTGTTTGTCCCAACAGGAAGTGTATGTGTATTTTGGAATGTTGACAAGTGGTTTTTTTATTTGTTTAGCCCCTAGAAGCCAACACAAATTAGGTGCCATATCCTACATTTTTATGATGCCATAAACATAGTTATCATGACGCTTGCACGTTCATAACGACCGGCAAAGAATTGGAATAAGAGTTCAAATCCTATTTTTGTGAATGGAACGTAGTAAGTCTAAGTAACTCGAATGGATGGCCCATTTATTTCATTAAATCGCTGAGCGATTCCGAAGAACTTATGTGGAGTGAGCTTTCGGCTATGTCGAAGGGGCTTTTACTGGAGCAAGGCGACAAGGGTATAAAGGGAAATTTGAATAGGCTCAGAAGGAGAAGATCTTTCATGATGAGATAGGCGAAATTCCCCATTCCATGCAAGTGGCCTTATTGCGTGTACTTCAGGAAAAGAAAGTTTTTTACAGTAACCCACCATGTTATTATGAAAATCAGGAGGGACGGTTCTAGAGGTTCACTGTTAAATAAATGGTGGACCGGAGGAATCGTCCCACTAGTATCTTAGGCTTTCCACTTTTCATACAAATACTTCAATCATTTTTTCAGTTTATAGCTTACAAATAAAAATCCGAATAAGATATGGTTGAAATCCCCACTGGCAATTTCAAAATTATTTGGAGAGTAAAGATGCAATAATTGCTAAGATGCCGGTCTTTCATTGACCGCTATTTTGGGATGAAGAAAATACTTAAAATACGGAAGGAACCTCTACTTTTCTCTTCAAGGTTTATCAAGTGAAAAATCAGTTAACAAGTCATCCCTATCATTAAATTCAGGATAAATGTCTGGATGCAGGATAAACCCAATTTTAGCCAACCCGTTTATTAGTCGGGGCGATGGTCTGCAAAAAAGGGGTTCATCCAGAATGAAAAGTTGATTGTTTTTGATGGCGTTCATATCATCCCAACCTGGACGCTTAAGGATTACTTTTGGGTTAACCTTCTCTTTTTGAACTCCTACCCATACAACACATATAACATCTGGATTTCGAAGTTTTACGTCTACCCAATCTGTTTGGACATTCGCCTCTGCTCGGTCTTCAAAAACGTTTCTTCCTCCTGCAAGTCTGCTGACCTCGGTTAGCCAGTTCTCTGCCCCAGGAGTGAAAACGGGCTTCGCCCACCACTCCCAATAAAGTGTTTTATGAGTATGTACTTTATGACTTAATGAGTCGTAATATTGAATAATTCGACTGAACTTTTCGTATAATTCTTTTGCTTTGTCATCCATTTTCGTTGCTTTTCCGACAAACAAAAAACATTCTCCGACTTCTTGTAATGTCTTCGGGTTCGGTACTATGACATATGGGATCTTGCGTTTTTCCAGTTCCATTATATTTTTTTTCATCCCGGGAACGGAAAGGGAGGCTAAAACTAAATCAGGTTGTAATTCCTCGACCTGATCCATGTCAATGTCCAAATCCGGACCTAACTTTGGTAATCCTTTGATTTCTTCCGGCCAATCAGAATAATCGTCTACTCCGATTAGTGACGAGGTTAACCCTAAATATGCTACTAATTCAGTATTGCTCGGACAAATAGAGATCAATTTCAATTTACTTCCCCCGCAAATAAATATTATTGCCCATGCCGATGGGCTAATAGTCTACTACTTTTTAAAAAAACATGTACAAATGGATAATTTTATATAATAATAACTTTAGCATAAAAAAATAATTTCACAACAGGTGCTAGAATCAATTGGGGTTCTAGCTTAAAAGGGAAGTTGGTTAAATTCCAACGCGGTCCCGCCACTGTAAATGGGAGCAGACTATAATTGACCACTGTCGAAAGATGGGAAGGTATAGGAAGCGATGATCATGAGCCAGGAGACCTGCCTGTTTATTACGCCAAAACCTACGCGGATAGGAATGTGTGGCATGTTAGACTCTATACTATTCTGTATTTGAATCTACCCATACCAACATCTCCATGATCTCATGGAGATGTTTTTTTTTTCGGACAAAAAGGCTTTGGCTTGATTACTTTTCATTATGCTAAAAAACAAAATCAGGAGGAATCGAAATGAAAAAATTGTATTCACTGTTGTTGATTACACTCTTAACAATAGTTTTGCTGGCAGGTTGTGCCGGGGCAACGAAACAGACGCAGGAAGGAAAACAGGCTGATTCAGCAAAGGTAACTTCAACCTTTCCAGTAACAATTAAGGATGCATTAGATAATGAAGTAGTGATTAAACAGAAACCTGAGAGAATCGTCTCTCTTATGCCAAGCAATACAGAAATTGCGTATTCTTTAGGGTTAGGGAAGGAAATTGTAGGTGTATCCGATTATGATAATTATCCGGAAGACACACGGAATAAAGAAAAAATTGGCGGACAGGAATTTAACACGGAGAAAATTATTGGATTAAAACCAGATCTGGTTCTAGCTCATGCTTCATCAGCCTTGATAGTGAAAGATGCACTAAAGCAGTTGAAAGATGCCGGCATTCCAGTTCTTGTTATTGCGAATGCCGAAAACTTTGAAACCGTTTATAATACGATTGATATGATTGGAAAAGCAACGGGCACAAACAAAAAAACGGATGAAGTGATTAAAGGAATGAAGGATAAAATGGCTGCTATTCAGGAAAAAGCAGCATCGATAAAAGATAAGAAAAAAGTATATATAGAGGTATCTCCTGCACCTGATATTTATACAACCGGAAAAAATACATTTATGGATGAAATGCTTGCATCCATTCAGACTAAAAATGTGGCAGGCGATCAACAGGGATGGATTAAAGTAGATCAGGAAGCGATTATTCAAAAAAATCCTGATGTTGTTATTACTACATATGGATATTACGTTAAGAACCCTGTCGAACAGGTGTTATCAAGAAAAGGCTGGGATAATATTAACGCGGTAAAAAATAAACAAGTCATTGATGTGAATTCAGACATTATGAACCGCCCAGGTCCAAGGGTTGTTGAAGGAGTAGAGGCGCTTGCAAAAGCAATCTATCCGGATGTTTTTAAATAATAAATACATGGCCTACGGGGCGGCAGGAGTCTTCCTGCTATTATCTGTGCTATTGGGAACATCGATTGGAACGGTGAATGTTCCCATTATAACCATTATCAAAATACTAGGATCCAAACTTCTTGGGCTGACTACAGAGCGAATGGATCCAATGTTCACCAATATTGTTCTGGACATTCGCTTGCCCAGGGTGATATTATCCGGTCTTGTTGGGGGAGCCCTCGCGATTGCGGGGGCGGCTTTTCAAGGCTTACTAAGAAACCCATTGGCAGATCCTTATACATTGGGGGTTTCTTCCGGTGCATCAGTTGGAGCTGTTTTCATACTATTCTTGCAAATTTCAATTCCATTTCTTGGTTCCTTTACCTTACCCGTAGTTAGTATCTTTTTTTCGCTCATTACTATCTTTTCTGTCCTTACTTTTGCACGAAAAATTGAGCGTTCAATGAGGATGGAAACCATTATTTTAACAGGAATTATTTTCAGTTCATTTCTTGGAGCCATTATATCCCTGTTGATTGCCCTGACAGGTGACGAACTCAGGCAAATTATCAGCTGGCTTTTGGGTAGTGTTTCGATGAGGGGATGGGCGTACATCAAGATGATCCTGCCGTTTTTTATGATTGGCTCGGTTATCCTGGTTCTGAACGCAAAAGAATTAAATGCGATGTCGTTTGGAGAGGAAAGGGCGCAGCATTTAGGTGTTAACGTTCAAAAAAGAAAACTAATCATTCTGATATCCGGTTCTACTTTAACAGGAGCCGCCGTTGCCGTTTCGGGAACGATTGGTTTTGTAGGACTTGTGATTCCACATTTGGCCAGATTATTATGGGGACCTGACCATCGACATCTCCTGCCATTATCCATTTTATTAGGGGGCGGGTTTTTAATCATAGCGGATCTTATTTCAAGAACCATCATTTCTCCGACGGAGTTACCAATTGGAGTGATTACAGCGCTTATTGGCGCACCGGTATTTGCAATCATTCTTTTACAAAGAAAAAAGACAGAAAGAGGTGGGTAAGAATGATCAGTGTTCAGCATGTTTCCGGCGGTTATACAAGTGAGTCCGTCCTTACGGATGTTTCTTTTGAAGTCGGTACAGGGGAATTGTTTGGAGTCTTAGGTCCAAATGGAAGCGGAAAGACTACATTGTTAAAAATTCTTAGCGGAATTTTGCCGATTCGAGATGGTGAGGTTTTCATAAAGGGAAAAAGGCTTCAGGAGTACACGACTAAACAGCTGGCGCGGATGGTTGCCGTTTTATCACAGCATTCTTCGCAATCCTTCTCCTATACGGTAAAAGAAACGGTTTCACTCGGACGCTATGCCCATCAACAAGGCTGGTTTCAATCGTGGAGTAAGGAGGATGAACAGGTTATCCAAAGGGTTATGGTGCAGACAGAGGTATCTTCTTTACAAAATAAAAATATACTCGAACTTTCCGGGGGGGAGAAGCAGCGTGTTTTTTTAGCACAGGCACTTGCCCAGGAGCCTGAAATCCTTCTTCTAGATGAACCGACAAACCATTTGGACCTCTCCTATCAAAAAGGATTATTGGATCTTCTTAAAACTTCGACGATTGAAAACGGCTTAACGGTAGTTTCTATTTTTCATGATTTAAATCTTGCCGGGCTTTATTGTGATCGGATTCTATTGTTAGAAAAAGGATCCATTAATATACAACATATACCGAATGAAGTACTGAAAGAAGATCGGATCCGAAGAGTATTTCATGCTGAGATCAAGAAACATCCACATCCAAAAGTCGCTGCACCCCAGATGGTTCTGCTTCCCAATTTGGAAAGGATAAAACATTCGGTGAAAATTGATGGGGATTTGCTTTCTTTTTCCAAGGAATACATTGAATTATCAGCTCCCATAGCGTTACGTACCATGTCTTCAGCTGTCTTGGGTTCAGGCGTGGGGTGGTATCAAAAATTTGTAAACCGGCATGTTGATAAGAACTATAATTGCGATGATTATCGGGAAGAAATGTCTGCTTTCCTTAAAGAAAATGGATTCGAACCGGCAGAGACAGTCGGGATGATGACCGCTGTTTATCTCGAGGATGTGGTATATCAATTGTATGAACAGGATGATCTATCAATCTTTGTTGTTGTTACTGCCGGTGTCAGCAATGCGATTGATGCTTCGAAAAGTGAAATCCACTCCTTTGAAAATATACCTGGAACCATTAACACATGGATTTTCGTCAATGGTGAACTGACAGAGGAGGCATTCATTCAAGCCATTATGACTGCAACCGAAGCGAAAGGGAAAGCCCTGTATGATCAAAAGGTCATCGACAAGGTCACGGGAACGATTGCGACTGGTACTTCAACCGACAGTATTTTAATAGCCGCCACTCAGGAAGGGAAATGTCAAGAAATTGCCGGAACAATTACGCCCTTGGGTAAACTCATTGGTAAAGCAGTTTATGAATGTACGACCAAAGCAATCCAAAAATCACAAAAAAGGATGCGCAGATGATGGTATATCATTTAATTTCGATTACAATCGCGTATCTCCTTGATTTGGTAATCGGCGACCCGCCAAATTGGCCACATCCCGTTAAATGGATGGGCAGCATGATTTCGTTTTTGGAAAAGCGTTGGAATAAAGGAGAAAGAAAACGCTTGAAGGGAACGTTCATGCTGCTAACCATTTTATTGGTAGTTTTTTTGATTAGTACTTTCTTTGTTTTAATAGCTTATAAACTTCATCCTGCACTTGGAATTCTACTGGAGAGCATGATGATTTCAACGACCATTGCGCAAAAAAGCTTAAAACAAGCCTCTCTGGAGGTTTATCGGCCGTTAAAAGATGGGGATCTGCAAACAGCCAGAGTAAAATTATCCTATATTGTCGGCCGGGATACTGATACGTTGGATGAAGCGGAAATTGCCCGCGGTGCCATAGAGACTGTCGCGGAAAATACAAGTGACGGGGTCACAGCGCCTATGTTTTGGGCATTATTGGGCGGCGCACCGCTTGCCATGGTTTATCGGGCAACCAATACATGCGATTCCATGGTTGGTTACATAAATGAGCGTTACAAGGAATTCGGTTTGGCATCAGCGAAATGGGATGATGTGATGAACTGGATTCCGAGCCGTTTGACAGGAATGATCATGGTACTGGGGAACAAGGTTAAAAAAACTAGCTTTCATGAAGCATGGACCGTCTTGTTTCGCGATGCCAGGAAGCACCCAAGTCCGAACAGCGGCTGGGGAGAAGCTGCTGTTGCTTCAATTTTGGGAATCCAACTGGGAGGGATTAATTATTACAAAGGTTTGGTATCGAATCGCGCAAAAATGGGGGATCCCATTCAACCGATACAGTCGGTGCATATCCGGCAAGCTAATACGATATTAAGTAAAACCGTTTTTTTATTTTTACTTTTTTTATGGGCAGGAGGGATGATCCTTGAAATGGCCATCACATGGTTCGAATCCACAATACTTATATGAAGCAATGGGTATACCGCTTCCAGAACGGTATCTTGATTTTAGCGCCAATATCAATCCACTTGGTCCTCCTGATACATTGAAAAAGAAGTGGCAGGATATTTTTAAAGAGGTCATGGTGTACCCTGACCCATATGCGTTAACGTTGAGGGAACAAATCTCAAAAAAGGAACAGATCCCAGTCGAGTCATTGCTGGCTGGTAACGGTGGAGCCGAGCTTATCACTTTACTAGCGAGAATGCTGGAAGGGAAAAAAGTGTTGGTGATTCAGCCCACATTTTCCGAATATGAGCAAGCATGCAGGGCCAATCGCTGCGAGATGATGACTCATCAATTAGAAGCACCAGATTTTGATCTCAACCTTGATCAAATCTGTTTAAAGTTGCAGGATGCAGATGCCATTTTTTTATGTAATCCCAATAATCCTACTGGAGTTGCCTATTCGGCATGCGATATTCTTGCGCTTGTCGAAGAATGTGAAAAGCAAGATTGTTTGTGTGTCCTGGATGAAGCCTTTTATGACTTTCTGCTGGACTATCAATCGTTAATGCCATACATAAATAAATTTTCCAATCTCATCATCATCCGGTCTATGACCAAAATGTTTGCCATTCCGGGAATTCGTCTAGGCTATGCCGCGGCAAATCCGGCCATTATTTCCAAATTGCAAACCTTACAATCCCATTGGAGTACCAATGCGATTGCTTTAGCAGCGGGGGAATTGTGTGTCAAAGAGGAAGCCTTTATAAAAAGGACCCAGGCCTTTATTGCCAATGAACGAAAAAGGCTATTTAAGGATTACAACCAACAGGAGTTTACCGTTTCAGCTTCTAAGGTGAACTTTTATTTACTTCAGGATACCTATTTAGATGGCCAATTTCCGTTATTTGAATATCTCCTGAAAAAAGGAATTATTCCACGCCACACCTTTAATTTTTCTGGGTTAGAAGGGAAATGGTTGAGATTTGCCATTAGGAGCAGTCAAGAAAATCAGCAGTTATTGGAGGTGTTGCACCAATGGCGGATACAGCATCATTGATCTTCATTACTGGCGGTGTCAGAAGCGGCAAAAGCCGTTTTGCTGAACGGATGGCTGAGATAATCGCTGCTCGGTCGGGCCGAAACCTGTATTATATTGCGACAGGTGTGCCATTTGATTCCGAAATGAGAGAACGAATCAAAAAACATCAGCAGGATCGTGAAAATCAAAAGGTTCACTGGAATACCATTGAGCAGTCTATAAGTATTGGGAATCTGGCTGACCAAGTTCATGACCGGGATATTTTGTTACTTGATTGTGTAACCACTTTATTAAACAATGAGCTCTATTCATCTAGGGATATAAGCGAACAAGTAGTATATGACAAGATGATAACCGGAATATTGGCATTAAAAAGACAAGCAGGGACCTTGATTGTTGTCAGTAATGAAGTTTTAAACGAACCAATAGTAGATAATGTGCTGGTACAAAGCTATAAACGGTTGCTAGGGTCTATTCATCAGAGATTAGTAGAGTCATCGGACCAAGCTTATTTAGTAGAAGCGGGAATTCCGATTGCCATGAAGAAGGTGATTACATGAAAGGCGTTATGATTCAAGGAACCGCATCGGATGTGGGAAAAAGTTTAGTTGTGACGGCTATTTGTCGAATGTTTGCAAATGAAGGCATCAAGGTTGCCCCTTTTAAATCGCAAAATATGTCAAATAACTCTTACGTCACTGTGGATGGAAAAGAAATCGGCAGAGCCCAGGGAATACAAGCGGAGGCGGCCTGGACAGAAGCAAGTGTATGGATGAACCCGATTTTATTAAAACCAAGATCGGATATGCACTCAGAAGTCGTCTATTTAGGAAAAGCAACCAAAACATTATCTGGACGGGAATATAGAGACAGCTTTTATGAAAAAGCGCTTGAGGTAATTAGGGAATCTATATCCCAATTGGAAAAACAATACGATTTCATCGTGATAGAAGGGGCTGGCAGTCCAGTAGAAATCAATTTAAAAGACCGCGAGATAGTAAACATGAAAGTTGCCGAAATGGCAGATGTCCCGGTAATCCTCGTTGCCGATATTGACCGTGGCGGGGTGTTTGCTAGTATCATTGGTACACTTGAATTGCTTGAACCGGAGGAAAGAAAAAGAGTTACCGGTATCATTATTAATAAATTCCGCGGGGATCTTACATTATTTAATGATGGGATCCGCTGGATAGAAGAGAAAACAGGCATCCCGGTTTTAGGTGTATTTCCATATATGGAAAACCATATGATTGATGGGGAGGACTCATTATCATTAAGCAGGCATTTCACCAGCAAAAAAAATGCAGCCCTTGATATTGCGGTGATTCAACTTCCGTTTATTTCGAATTACAGTGATCTTGAGCCGTTTTTGTACGAAGAGGATGTTTCACTGCGCTGGGTGAAAGATGCTTCGGAATTTGGCCAGCCTGATGCTGTCCTCATACCCGGAACAAAAAGTACAATCAATGATTTGCACTATTTAAGAGCAAAAAATCTGGAAACATCCATTCGAAAACATATAGACGATGGTGGTTTTTTGGTCGGAATTTGCGGGGGTTATCAAATACTTGGAGAAGAATTAATCGATGAATCAGGTTCAGATACTGGGATAACCAACAACTGTGTAAATGGATTGGGAATGATTCCTGCAAAAACCTTTTTTAAAAGTGAAAAAGAAACCATTAGGAAAGCCGCATATCTTCACGAGAATACCGGATTGTTGAAGAGTCAAAGGCTAGAAGGATATGAGATTCATTTAGGCCGTACGATATTAACGCAGGAGGGATGCTCCTTTCTCCAATCTTCGGAAGGAAAAGCAGATGGCTTCTACGGGGTAAATGGCAAAATCATTGGTACGTATCTTCACCATTTGTTTCATAATGATGAGTGGAGAAATCAATGGTTGAACAGGATTCGTGAGTGGAAAGGACTTTCAAGCAAAGAAGCATTTTATATCAAAGATTATAAGGATCTAAGGTTTGATGAATTGGCCCGGAAAATGAAGGGAAATCTCAACTGGGATCTGCTTAACCAAATTATCAACCAATGGAGTCAAAGAGCATGAAATGGATGACTGGGCTGTTGATTAACCTGCAATTTTTTACAATTGTCCCAATTAGACTGGAACTTCCAATGGGCCAAGACCATTTACGGAGTGCGGTACGAACTTTTCCATTATTAGGGTTATTGCAGGGGGTTTTTTATTCCTTCCTTTTGTATGCTGTGACGAACTGGATGCCTTTCTCCCATTTAGCTGCTGCATTTCTTTTGTGGCTGGCAACCATTGTGCTTACTGGGGGAATCCATTTGGATGGCTGGATGGATGCAAGCGATGCCTATTTTTCCTATCAGGATTGTGAAAAAAGACTTGAGATTATGAAGGACCCAAGAACTGGTGCCTTTGGAGTCATTTCCATTATTGTTTTATTAAGCTCCCGTTTCTTCTTTATCTACGAGGCAGGAATTAACATCCATTTGGAGGGCTATATCCTGATTGCTGCATTGCCTTTTTTTGGCAAGAGTATCATGGGTACCGTACTGTTAACCGTTCAAAGTGCAAAAAATGAAGGGCTTGGACAATTGTTTCAAGCTGCTGCCACAGTCAAAACGCTGTGGGTTTATCCTCTGTATATTATGACTTTTCTTTTATTTGCCGTATGTTTAGGGGGAAGTTTTATTTCTATGGGGATTTTTGCCCTTGCTGCCATGATTTGTTACTTGCTATGCCGCAGGAATGCCCTTAAGTGGTTTGGCGGGATTACCGGTGATGTGCTTGGGGCTGCGGTGGAAGGGACTGAATGTATTTTATGGATGACCATGTGGTTATTGCATTATTTCGTCATGGGCTAACCGAAGAGAATAAAAGAAAAGCATATATGGGCTGGAGTGACTCTCCGTTGTGCCCGGAAACGCAAAATTTAGCGACAACCAGGACATATGAGTGTTATTTTTCCAGTGACCTGCAACGGTGTGTAAGAACAGCCAATTTAATGTTTGGAAATGCAGAAATTTTCCATTTAAAAGAATTAAGAGAAATGAATTTTGGAAAATGGGAAGGAAAAACGTATGAAGAATTAAAGGATGAAGAGCTATACCGACAATGGGTTGATGACCCCATTACTATACATCCGCCAGATGGAGAATCTTATCCGCAATTCAGCAAAAGAGTTCAAAATAGCTGGAATCAAATAACTCAAATGCTTCTTTCAAAAAACATTCGGCGCTGTGCCTTGATTACACATGGAGGCGTCATACGGCTTCTTTTAGAAAAATTTGCACCGGAAGAAAAGCCATTTTGGAGCTGGAACGTGCCTCACGGAACAGGGTTCGAACTTATTTTTGAAAAGGTAGCGCTTAGGAGGAGAGAACGTTGCACTTTATTACAGGAGGTGCCTATAACGGGAAAAGAGCTTGGGTGAAAAAAACATATGGGCTTCAAAAAACGGACAGTTGGTTGTCCGCATATGAAAACCATCAGATTCCAGAGAATGTAGCCCATGATCGGGATTTTCTCATATTGGAAGGAATCGAGATTTGGTTAAAGTTGTTAACAGAGAAGGACGATATACAACAGTCTCGTAACTTTTGGAATAGATACTTGGATAACTGGCTGGAATGGGAAAGAGAAAAGGCTGACCGAAGTTTAATTGTGATTGGAACGGATATTACAAAGGGAATTGTCCCACTCGAAAAGGAAAATCGGATTTGGCGTGACCTGACTGGATGGGCGTTTCAAGATACGGCTGCTAAGGCTGAAAAAGTGGACATCATCTGGTACGGGCTTAATATAACCTTTAAATAAGGAGGAAATTAAGATGAGAATTTACACACGAACAGGGGATCAAGGGAAAACCAGCATTATTGGGGGCAGGGTTGATAAAGACGATACTCGCGTAGAAGCTTACGGAACAGTAGATGAAGTCAATTGTTTTGTCGGACAGGCAATGGTTGAATTGGACAAGGAAATTTTTACGGATGTCTTGGCAGATTTAGAAAAAATCCAGCATGAATTATTTGATTGCGGAGGAGATCTTGCCAACATATCAGCAAAATGGGAGAACAAGCTTCAACAAGAGTCTATTGATTTCTTAGAATCAAGAATCGATCAGTATATGGCAGAGGCACCTGAGCTTGAACGTTTTATCCTACCTGGAGGAACAAAGCCTGCCGCATCCATCCACATTGCCAGAACTGTGACAAGAAGAGCGGAGAGATTAGTCGTCAAACTATTGAAGACAGATCGAAAACCGCCGGAAATTACTCAGAAATTTTTAAATCGGTTATCGGATTATTTCTTCGCCTTGTCCAGGGTCATAAACTTCCGCCTGCAAGTGAAAGACGTTGAATATGTCCGTAGTGCGAAAGTATTTCGGGATGGAAAACGTAAGGCGGAAAAGTAAATGAATATAAGAAAAATAAGTTTACTAGCTTTAATGATTGCCTTGTCAGCAGTTGGGGCAAGCATCAAAATTCCTGCAGTTGTCAATAGTGTGGCTTTGGATGCATTTCCGGCTCTTCTTGCTGCCGCCTTTTTGGGAAAAGGTTTCGGAGCCATTACCGGTGGGCTCGGTCATCTATTATCGGCAATGATTGGCGGTTTTCCTCTGGGTGCGCTGCATTTCGTCATTGCAGTTGAAATGGCTATGCTAGTTTGGGTATTCGGGATCTTCTATGAAAAAAACAAAAAAATCTTGGCGGGCCTTGTTTTTGTTGTAAGTAATGCTTTTGTAGCGCCGAGCCCGTTTATTTTTATCATGAATTTGGGCTTTTATACTGCAATGATCCCTTCACTGTTAATTGGTTCGGCCATGAATACAGTGCTCGCAATCATTTTAATACCAAGACTTTCATACTTGGTGCAGTTTAGAGTAAAAAAGAAGGACTTCGACCTATGAGAAATGTTAAAACCATTCCTTTTCAGGAGGCAGGCAATCTTATTATTGCCAGCGATAACAGTGGTGCGATAGGAATAAAAAAAGATGACCTTGTTTTGGCACCATATGAAACAATTGCCTATTACTCTTTTCGAGTTGCCGTGATTGAATGTATGGCAGCAGGCGGAGAACCTGTATCGGTCGTTCTAAGTAACTTTTGCGGGAACGAGGCATGGGAGAAACTAACAAGAGGAATCGAAAGGGGCCTAGACGAACTTCAATTGAAAGATGTTGTGATTACAGGAAGCACAGAAAGCAATTTTTCATTGCAGCAATCTGCCATTGGGGTGATTGTCATTGGCAAAAAGCCAAGTGGAGAGATGGAAGATTTCATATTTAACGAACAGTCGCAGCTCGCTATTATTGGTAAGCCGTTGGTTGGTAATGAAGTAATCGAACAAGAAAATCATATTGTGCCATTGTCTATTTTTCAAGAGATTAGCAGGATGGATGGGATACAGGTGTGGCCTGTCGGTTCTAAAGGGATTTTATTTGAAATGAATCAGCTGAGCAAGAGTAAAACATTTGTAAAAGATAAAATGATTACGGAAGTAGATGTAGTTAAATCATCCGGACCAGCTACGTGTTTTATTGCAATTTATCAGGAAAGTGTAGAACCAGAAATTAGAAAATTGGCCGGAAGATATTTTCATACGGTCAAAATCATGAGCTAAATAAGAAAGCTCGAGGGAGGAGGGTTCAGCCGTGGAAAATCGTAGACTTGTCATTGCAGGTACAGGCAGCGGTGTCGGGAAAACAACTTTAACGATAGGACTTATGTCAGCCTTAATAAAAAAAGGTTATATTGTTCAAGGTTTTAAATGTGGTCCCGATTATATTGACCCCACCTATCATACAGCTGTAACCGGCAGACCAGGGAGGAATATTGACAGCTGGATGCTAGAGTCTGAGATTGTTAAAGAGATTGTATACCGTGGTAGCAAAGGGGCAGACATTTCCATTATAGAAGGGGTAATGGGATTCTTTGATGGGCATAATCCACTGAATAATACTGGTTCGACTGCAGAAATCAGCATGATTACGGAAAGTCCAGTGATCCTTGTCGTTAACTGTGATAATATGGCCAGAAGTGCAGCCGCAATTGTCAAGGGATTTCAAGAGTTTCTTCAAGGAACTAATATTGTCGGTGTAATTGTTAATCAGGTAGGCAGTGAAGGGCATTTTCAAATCGTCAAATCAGCGATTGAACAAGAATGCAAGATTTCGGTTCTAGGCTATTTGAAAATGGAACATGATCTTAGTATCCCGGAAAGGCACTTGGGGTTGATTCCTTCCGTGGAACGGGGTGACCTTACCTCCTATTTTGACAGACTTGGAGATTTAGTGCTTGAAACTGTGGATGTTCAATCCTTATTTGGACTAGCTAAGGCTCCAGCTTTAAAAATTAAAGAGTCCCAGTTTATTCGAAAAGAAAAATTGAAGGTACGAATTGCGGTTGCAAGAGATTCTGCTTTTAACTTTTATTATCAGGAAAATCTTGATATGTTGGAAGCGTTCGGGGCAGAGCTTGTTGAGTTTTCCCCGTTAAAAGGGGAAAAATTGCCGGACCATGTGAATGGTCTGTATATTGGCGGGGGATTTCCAGAAGAGTTTGCCGCAAAACTTGCTGAACAAAGAGATGTAAAATACTCCATCCGTACTAGGATTGAAAATGGCTTACCAACCCTGGCTGAATGCGGCGGCTTTATGTATTTAACAAATTCTCTTGAAACGACAGATAGAAAGAGATATGAAATGGTAGGGATCATTCCAGGTGAAGTGAAAATGCAACCCCAGCTTGCCGCTATAGGATATCGCGAAATTACAGGAGTGGAAGGCAATTATTTATTGGCTCCAAATCTAAAAGCAAAAGGGCATGAATTCCACTATTCTACCTTTCTCCCCAAAAAAGAAGGTCATCATGCCTACCAAATTAAAGGGATGCGAGGATTAACAGAAGAGGGCTATATGAAAGGGAATTTAATCGCGGGGTACACGCATTTTCATTTTGGTTCTTGCCCTGAAATGGTTGAAAATTGGCTGAAGAAATGTAAAGAGTCTCAAACAAAAAATTAAGCCTATAAAAATGACCCAAGACCATAAGACCTTTTCCTTTTTTGTATAGGACTTTGTACACTTATTAATCGGTTATTTAATTATCTGCCATCACCACCCAAGCCAAGTGGAGTGTGAAACCATTAATATTGGAATAGATAGAAGCTCATTCTAAATTTTGTTTTGATGAGCTTTTTTAAGAAATCTAAAAGATATTTTTATAAAAAATTTTGGATGGTTAATAAGAAAGGGGTATCCAAGTGATTTTTTATTCATTGGCTACCCCTAAATCTTTATTTAAAACACTTTCGTAGTCCAATCCTCACAATTCCAAATATCGGTCGCAATTTCACGATAGAAATCAGGTTCGTGGGATACCATCAAGATACTTCCGCGGTATGCCTTTAAAGCACGCTTCAATTCTTCTTTTGCGTCAACATCCAAGTGGTTGGTAGGTTCGTCTAGAATCAATAAATTCGTTTCTGTGTTTAAAATTTTACACAAGCGAACCTTGGCCTTTTCGCCACCAGAAAGGACTTCGACTTTACTTTCAATATGTTTCGTCGTTAATCCACACTTTGCAAGAGCCGCACGGACTTCCGCCTGATTCAAACTTGGGAACTCGCTCCAAATCTCTTCAATACAAGTGTTGTAGTTAGACTGTTTAACTTCCTGCTCGAAGTAACCGATGTGTTGATACTCGCCACGTTCCACTTTACCCGAAATTGGATCAACCAACCCAAGAATACTTTTTAAAAGAGTTGACTTACCAATACCGTTTGCACCCACGAATGCAATTTTTTGTCCGCGTTCCATTTTCAAGTTCAGAGGGCGGGAAAGTGGTTCATTGTAACCAATGACAAGATCTTCAGCCGTGAAAATATAACGACTAGCTGCACGAGCTTCTTTGAAGTTAAACTCTGGTTTCGGCTTCTCTTTGCCCAATTCAATAATGTCCATTTTGTCGAGCTTCTTCTGACGAGACATTGCCATATTACGAGTCGCCACACTTGCCTTGTTACGGGCAACGAAATCTTTCAAATCAGCAATTTCTTGTTGTTGACGCTTGTAAGCAGACTCTAGTTGTTGCTTCTTCATTTCATATATATTTAAGAAGTTATCATAGTCGCCAACATAGCGATTCAACTCTTGGTTTTCCATATGATAGATCAAGTTAACAACATTGTTCAAGAATGGAATATCATGTGAAATCAAGATAAATGCATTCTCATATTCCTGTAAATAGCGCTTCAACCATTCGATATGCTGTTCATCCAAATAGTTCGTAGGCTCGTCTAGTAATAGGATCTCAGGCTTTTCTAGCAACAGCTTAGCCAGCAAAACTTTCGTACGCTGACCACCGCTGAGATCATCTACATCTCGATCGAGTCCAACATCGTCTAATCCTAGACCACGAGCAACTTCCTCAACTTTTGAATTAATTTGATAGAAATCATTACTATCTAAAGTTTCTTGTAACTCTCCAACTTCTGCAAGTAAGGCATCGATATCAGCACCTTCGTCACCCATTTTTGCATAAAGTTCATTGATTTCTGCTTCAGTATCAAAAAGATATTGAAAAGCGGTGCTTAAAGCGTCACGCATCGTCGTACCTTTTTGAAGGACAGCATGCTGATCTAAATAACCAACACGAACTTTTCGTGACCACTCAACTTTCCCTTCGTCGGGCTGCAACTTCCCAGTAACGATATTCATGAAAGTAGACTTACCCTCACCGTTTGCCCCAACTAGTCCGACATGCTCTCCTTTTAAAAGTCGAAAAGACACATCATTAAAAATCGCACGATCACCGAAACCGTGACTTAAGTTTTTTACGTTTAATACACTCATTTTTTAACCCCTTATCTAATATCACATGTGGATATTTTACTAGATTTTAGCTACTTTTTCTATATTGAAGTAATTTTTGTGAAAAATGTAATCGATTTTCGAGGCGAATGGAAGTCTGCCCCTTATTAATTAAATGAGATTATTGAATTATATTTACTTGGATTATAACAATTGAGTAAGAGTCTAAGTAACGAAATCTCCTCTTCATCTATATTCTAAATTGTTGGAGGCAGAAAATCATTGTAAATTTTAGGGATATGGACCTTGAAATATTCAGATAAAAAATAATAGGGAAGTCATGAGACGTATAAAAATAACAGGCACAGATTTAGAAGTTCATTCCTTTCCCTTGAAGGAGTTGCTTTGGGAAGTAATTTTAATAAGGAAGACACCTTTAAATTAATAAAAAATTTTATCAAAAATCTTTTCTATTAACAGTCAATAAGATAACTGATAAAATGCTTGCAAAGCAAGGACATTTTTGAATCAGATTTGCTCATCATCACAATACTGCGGGGAGGAATAACTTTTTCTACATTTAATTGAAAGATTCGCCCTTGTTGAATCAACTCCAGTGCGAACATGGAAGGAACAATGCCAATTGCTAGATTACGTTCAACAAATGGCAGTACGGTTGTGGAGGTTCGAACACTGTATTCCGGATCAAGAAGAATTCCCTGCTCTTCAAACCACAAATCTAAATGTTCCCGAGCGCTCGTCCCTTTTTCTACTGTTACAAGCGGCAGCTCGCTTACCTCGTTTATGGACACAATCCGATTTTGGAGATTATTGTATGCAGAACCCGCTATTAAAATATCACGGAAATCCGAAACCTTAGTAATAATTAAATCTTCCGCATCAGGAATCGGGGAAACAGCAAAGGCTAAATCTACATTTCCATTACGCAGCATATGAATGATCTCAGGAGTCGAACTGCCCACAACATTCATATAGATGTCTGAGTGGCTTCGACGGAATGCCTCAATTTTTGGTATTAAATAATGATAAAGGGCTGTTTCGGTTGCACCAATTTCCAGCTTCCCAATCTCAAATTTTATCATTCGATTAAGCTCTTTTTCCCCGGTCATTAGCTCTTCCATTGCCTTCGTAACGTGCGAGAATAAAATCTCTCCTTCATTTGTTAATATCATCCCTTTTGCTGTTCGTGAAAACAATTTGCATTCAAAATGGTTCTCCAATTTTTTAATGGATTGTGTTACGGCAGGCTGTGAAAGGAACAAAGTATCAGCAGCTTTTGATATGCTGTTTAGACGTCCCACATAATAAAATGCACGATAATATTCCAAATTCAATTCAAGTGGCATCACAAATCCCCCTGCACTATTACTTATACTTATATTGTTTATAACTATCATTTATTAGCATTATAATACCTTTGCCAATTAAAATATAGGTAGAACAGATAGAAAGATAGACAAACTACTCGGAGATGAAAAAATGAAGTCAATTAGAATTGCGGCTGGAGCAGGGTTTGCGGGAGATCGAATAGAACCTGCACTGGATAACATTATCAGAGGGAATGTGGACTATATCATATTCGAATGCTTGGCAGAAAGAACCATTGCTCTCGCACAAAAGGAAAAGCATTCCAATCCAGACAAAGGTTACAATTATCTTCTAGAATATCGCATGGATAAAGTAATTCCATTGCTTAAGGACCATCCGGTTAAAGTCATTACAAATATGGGAGCAGCCAACCCCATTGCTGCAGCAAAGAAAATCTATGAAATTGCTTGTAAAAATGGGCTAAATCAATTGAAAATTGCTGCTGTTAGCGGTGATGACGTATTGAGTATAATCAATAACTATAGCCAAATGCCAATGATGGAAACGGGAGGTAAACTTGAAACAATCAGGGACAATATCATATCGGCTAACGCATATATTGGCGGACAAGCCATTTCAACAGCACTAGCAGAAGGGGCAGATATTGTTGTAACAGGCCGGGCTGCTGATCCTTCGTTAGCAACAGGTCCCATAATGCATGAATTTGGCCGATCCTATAGCGATTATGAGTTTCTCGGCAAAACAGTTGCAGCTGGGCATCTTTTGGAATGTGCAGGGCAGGTAATAGGCGGATATTTTGCTGACCCGGGTTATAAGGATGTACCGGAATTGTGGAATTTAGCATTTCCAATCCTAACCTTTTTTGAAAACGGCAACATAGTGATTGAAAAGCTTCCAGATACCGGAGGGATTTTAAACAATTTAACTGTAAAAGAGCAGTTGCTTTACGAAGTGCAAGATCCCATGAACTATATTACACCGGATGTAGTGGCGGATTTTTCTAATATTACGGTGGAGGAACTTGGAACCAATAGGGTGCTGGTGAAAGGAGCTTCTGGGAAAAGTAAAACCGGTTCATTAAAAGTAAGTGTTGGCTATCTTGATGGATTTATTGGCGAGGGTGAAATAAGTTATGGGGGACATAATTGTGTGGCCCGCGCTCAACTTGCAGAAGAAGTTATTAAAAAACGCATAGAAATACTAAAGGTGGATTATAAAGAGCTGCGGACGGATTTGATTGGAATCAATAGTCTATTTGGAGCAGCAACAGTTCAATTAGAAAAGACAGAACCAAATGAGGTTCGATTACGTGTATCGATGAGGACAGATCATAAAGAAATCGCAGAAATCGCAGCAAGAGAAGTAGAATCTTTATATGTAAATGGACCGGCAGGAGGAGGCGGAATTAGAGGAGATGTCACAAACATCGTATCAGTTGCATCTGTTCTGATACCCGAAGAAGATGTGAAATCTGGCATTATATGGGCTGGAGGTTCTGCACAATGAAGTTATATCAAATTGCGCACTCACGCACTGGTGACAAAGGAAATATCTCTACTATTTCTGTAATCGCTTACAGACAGGAAGACTACCCGTGTTTATGCGAACAATTAACAGAGGATAAAGTTTTGGCATGGTTTTCAAAAATAGGGGCAACAAGGGTGAAACGATATGAAGTTCCTAGTTTGGGAGCGTTAAATTTTGTTCTGGAAAACACTCTTGGGGGCGGTGTTACACGCTCATTGGCACTGGATAAACACGGGAAGTCATTAAGCGGACTTATGTTGGAAATGGACCTAAACTAAATAAAAGAAAGCGAAGGCAGGGGGGCTGGTTATGGATGAAAACGAATGGTTAGAGGAAGTTCAGCAATATATTAAACAGCAATACGCTAGTCTAGAAGTTAAGCCGATAGGTGAGGTACAAGAACCTGAAGAAATTATGTTAGCGATGGATGATGGTGTAAGGCTGCGTACAGTTGTGTATAACCCCCCTGGAAATGGTCCATTTCCAGCGATTCTAACACGAACCTGCTATCCTGCGATGGAAAGTATAATCCGTATCCAATCTGAAGAATACTGCAAGCGGGGATTCATGTTTGTCTACCAATTTTGCAGAGGAACTGGCGGTTCAGAGGGGAATTGGGAGCCAAATATCAATGAACGAAACGATGGGAAGAATACATTAGATTGGATTAACAGCTTGAATGAAGTGGAGAGTATCGGGTACATAGGGAATTCGTATCTTGCCCTTACAGGATGGGCAGTAGCAGATATTGTACCAGATAAGGTGAAGACCATGTACCTTACACATTACGGTACAGACAGGTTCACATCAGCCTACAAAAATGGATTGTTCAGACAAGATGTTCTGACTTCATGGGCAATGGATAACGCTGGCTTCCCAGTAAAGGCTGACTACATTGATTCTGCAAAATACCGGCCTCATATTAATGTTGATGAAGAGATGTGGGGAGCACGTCTCGATTGGTATCGGAGCTGGATTACAAGCACAAACCGGGATGACAGTTACTGGCGTGAAGGATTTTGGAGAGTGCTTGCTGATATACCGAAAAAGGTCACAATCCCCATTTATTTAGGTGGAGGCTGGTATGATCATCATCTGGGGAGTGCCTTCAAGACGTGGCAAAATTTATCGCAAAAAGCAAAAGAGCACAGCGTTTTCCGAATAGGGGCATGGAATCATGGTTTCATGCCATGCGTCCAAGGGGTTAAAGCGGAAAATTTGGATAATGCAGATGAAGTAAATGCGTTTAATTGGTTTTACAATTTGCTTGTCCAAAAAGAACTACCTGATGGGGAAGTAAAAATTTATAAAATTGGTGCTGACCTTTGGCAAAGCAAACGGGAATACCCATTTCAAAATGGTCAGTTGGAGTACTTTTTTTCAACTGACAAATGTGATGAAGGTGCATATGTGCTGCAAAGAAATGCGCCTGAAAAAAAGGACCAATTACACTATATTTACGATCCTGCTCATCCTGTATTATCTCATGGCGCAGAATCCATGATGCGTACCATGAATGAAGTCGGGAGTCTGCCGCAGCCCGAATGCGGGTGGCGTGAGGATGTCTTAAGTTTTGTATCTCCACCGCTTGAGACGGATCTTGATATTTTAGGCAATATAAAATTACAGTTATATGTCAGCTCAGAGGCCAAGGATACAGCATTTACCGCAAAAGTAATGGAAATACACGAAGATGGCAGAACGTATAACATACGTGGGAGCATTGGAACACTTGCCTATAGACAAAATGACGAAAGCAGCCGTTTGCCTTATGAACCAGGTGACATTGTAGAACTACATTTGGATATGTGGGATATTTCGTGGCGGCTAAAAGCTGGTTCACGCCTGCGTGTAGATATTTCCTCATCTGATTTTCCGCAATACTCTATTCATAGCAATCAAGAGGGGATTTGGTCATTACAAGAATCCACAAAAATAGTAAACCAGACACTGCACTTTGGGGGTAATTGCAAATCCCGCCTAATCCTTCCTATAGAAAGGTAAGTCGGATTTTCGTTAAGAGAGATAGTTAAGATTAAGAGAATCATATCTACAATTAGAGGGGATAAAAAATATGAAAAAAACAAGAATGATGGTAAAGGTATTTTTACTCGTTTTAGTCGCTATCCTTTTGACAACAGCTTGCTCTAGCAAAAGTAGTACAGGTACTACAGAATCCGGGGATAAAGGCTCAGCTTATAAAATCAAAATGGCCTACGTTAGCACTGGAACCAATCTTGATGACATTTCACAAGTGCAGGAGGAAATAAACAAGATTACCAAAAGGAAAATAAATGCCACTGTCGAGTTGGATCCAATCGGTATATCTGCATGGGACAATCAATCAAAGTTGATGGTAGCAAGTGGTGAAAAATTAGATCTCATCCTCTCCACATCGGTATTTGGTAATTATGCTCTTCAGGCAACAAGAGGAGAATTTATTCCCTTAGATGATTTACTAAAATCGCATGGAAAAGACATACTAAAGGTTTTTTCTGAAGATGTACTGGAAGGAACGAAAGTGAACGGTAAAATTTATGCAATCCCTAGTGCCAGGGAGTTTGGAGCTAATTATGGCTTTATAATGAGAAAGGATATTGTTGATAAATATCATATTGATCTCTCAAAGGTTAAGACATATCAAGATTTAACAGATGTATTTAAGATTGTGAAAGAGAATGAATCTAATTTAACCCCAATTGTAAACACTGGGAGTGGTGCAACAGATTCAAGGCTTGGTGGAATGTATGATTCATTAGGGGACGGTTTTGGAGCTATTAACTATCATGGTGATCCTAAGAAAATCATTAATTTATATGAAGATAAAGATTATATAGATCAGATTCAGTTATCAAGAAAATGGTACGAAGCAGGATACATTATGAAAGATGCAGCTACATCAAAGGAAACTGCGGCAAACATTGTAAAAGCCAATAAAGGATTCGGTTACTTTAATAATTTAAAACCTGGTTTTGAAGCGCAAGAATCAAGGCTAACTGGTCATGAGATGGTTTCTGTGGCACTATCAGATAGTTATATGGCAACAAATGGTGCAACAGCATTTGGTATGTCTATTTCTAAGAATAGTGAAAATCCTGAAAAATCGATGGAATTTTTAAATCTCTTATATAGCGACAAAGATATTATGAATCTACTCGCTAACGGAATAGAAGGTAAACATTATACCCAAAATTCTGATGGATCAATTAGTTTACCAGAAGGGGGAAAGGAGTCAAAGTATGTATTTAATAACTGGGAGGTTGGAAATAACTTCCTAACTTCTGTTTGGAAGGGTGACGATCCTGATCACTGGAAGCAATTACAGAGTTTTAATGATTCCATGATTAAATCACCAGCTTATGGTTTCACTTTCGATGTTAATCAAGTGAAGTCAGAAATTGCAGCATGTCAGAATGTAGTAAATCAATACCGGGATGGACTAGGATCTGGAACATTAGATCCTGATAAGTCACTAGTAGATTTTAATAAAAAGTTAAAAGCAGCTGGAATAGATAAGATTATTAAGGAAAAGCAAAAACAATATGATAAGTGGATGAAATTGCAATAATCCATCATAAAAATAATGGCTCTCAACCAGTTGGTTGGGAGACTTTTTATGTACATTTAAGGCTAACAAGTGTCATAACTTAAGGAATTTTATCGGTTAAATATAATATAATTATGTAAACTTATAATCAAGATGCAAAAATTTATTTACCATAATTTGTATTAAAGTTGTTGGATATATATCTAAAAAGAACGATGCTGCCGCAAGCTGCATCGTTCCTTTTTAATTAGGATCGTAGTTTAGATGTTTAATACATTTACATTACCTATCATAAAGGGATGGAAGATCCATTTATTGAATCTTTCTTACTTTCGTTTTTGTGATACTACGGCGGCCATCTAAGCTGCTAGGTGTCTCTCCATCAATTGTAACTCTTCGGACAACTCTTTGTGCATTGCCATAGTCATTGACTGCATAATGTTGGGTTGCGCGGTTATCCCAAATGATGACATCCCCCGCTTTCCATTTCCAGCGGACCGTATTTTCGAGTTGTGTAACGTGTCCTTGCAGGACTGAGAATATATGTGCAGAATCAGTGGAAGAAAGCCCGACAAAGTTTTTCACAAAATGGCCGAGTAGGAGATGGCGCTCTCCTGTTTCAGGATGGACATGGACAACGGGATGTTCGGTTTCATAAATGGTGGAAGTAAAGACCTCATCATGGCGTTTTTTCGCTTCAGCTGAAACGTTATTTTTCTTGGACGCATAATCGTAAGCATTGGTATGGACTGCCCATAATTGATTGGCTAGAATTTTTAATTCTTGTGGCAGATTTTCATAGGCAGCAGCTGTGTTTGCCCAAACGGTATCGCCACCTGCCTCTGGTATCACTACTCCCCGTAAAATAGAGAACTTAGGATATGCCGCTTCAAACGTTACATCTGTATGCCATGAATCGGCACGACCGCCATGATCCGAATGAAGTTCTAAAATATAGTTTGTTCCATTTTTTGCTGGAACCGTTGGATGAACAACTGGTTTACCGAACAGTTGCGCAAAAGCTTCCTGTCCTTGATCGTCTAATTGATGTTGATCACGAAAGAAAACAACCTTATACTTTAACAGGGCTTCACGGATAGAATCAACAGTATTGGCGTCTAGTTCACCTGAAAGTTTTACCCCTGAAATTTCTGCTCCAATCCGTCCAGCCACTGGTGTGACTACAATTGCAGCTCCATTTTGCACTTCTTTCACATTACTCATTTTATTTCCTCCTTGTTTTTCACCGCGAAAGCGGCGCTTAAATAATGGACCGATAAGACAAAAGAAAGCCAGAGCATTTGGCTCCGGCTTCCAGGTGACTGGTCAGCAATTCATTTGAATGTTAATTATGTAATCCCTATCGGTTTAATGTGATTTTAAAGGGTCTAAATTCTACTGTCAATTAAAAATATATAATGAGACTAATAGAAAAATCCTATTTGGAAAATTTTAAACATACCGTTGACGTTTAAAAATAGAGCTGTTAGGATAAGTGAAAACCAAGTAATTCAATAGGAAATAACCTATATCCACCGGACAACCGGAGACTTTTCTTTAAAAAGAGATGTCTTCGGTTTTTTATTTTCAAGAAACAGGCACCAAATAGAAATGCACCCAAAGCTCTTAGATATTTCTCGTAGCCGGTAAGGATATTTCAATTGGATGGATTGGTTTAGATCTTAAGAGAAGGAAGGGCATGTTATGAGGAATTGGAAAGGGAAAGTACTTTTATTATTAGTAGTATTGTCAATCGTTATTTCCGCTGGATGTCAGGAAAAAAAGACAGGTGCAGCCGGGACTAAAGAGGATGGCGGGTATGAAACATTAAAAATAAGATATGAAGGGTCGGTTGGCAGTGTTATTTACCCAGAGCTAGCGGAGGATTTAGGCTATCTTGGTCCAATTAAACTGGATTGGATCGGAAATCAAACAAGCGGACCTGCTTCTATTCAAAATGCAGCTACCGGTCAAACCGATTTTGGCGGTGCATTTAACGGGGCTATAGCCAAATTGATAGCGAGCGGGGCACCTATTAAGTCAGTCATTGGTTATTACGGCAGTGATAAGGATACATATACCGCTTATTACGTATTAAATGACAGTCCGATAAAAACTGCCCGCGACTTAATTGGAAAAAAGGTAGGTATGAACACAATGGGAGCCCATGCTGAATTCGTTCTAAAAGAATATTTAAAACAAAATGGATTAACAGATGAGGAAATTAAGAAAGTAACTTTAGTTGTTCTGCCACCGGTAAGTACAGAGCAAGCACTGCGGCAAAAACAAATCGATGTCGCTGTTTTGACTGGGATGTTAGGGGATCTGGCTGTAAAAAATGGTGGGCTCAGCAAACTTTTTAGTGATTATGATTTGTTAGGTCCGTTTACAGCCGGCAGCTATGTCTTTACCGAAAAATTTATTAAACAAAATCCAAATACAGTGAAAAAGTTTGTTGAGGCTACAGCAAAAGCCATTGAGTGGGCACAGACCCATTCACGAGAGGAAGTGATAGCCCGTTATGAATCTATTATTGAGAAACGGGGGCGCAAAGAAGATACAAAAACGCTGCAATATTGGAAAAGTACCGGTATAGCTGAGAAAGGTGGAGTGATTCAGGAAAAGGAATTTAGTATTTGGGTCGATTGGCTGAAGAAAAATGGTGAGTTCAAAGATGGCGAAGTGAAAATAAATGATTTATATACCAATGAATTTAACCCATATAAGGATGAACTTCAAAAAAAGTAAAGAGGTGAGAGAATGACAGCAAAAATTGAGTTTGAACATGTCAGTAAGGTCTTTAAAGTAAGGGATGTAGATAAAGGAAAGGGATCGTTTAAAGAATTTACAGCCATTAAAAATGTTCATTTTTCGGTAAACAGTGGAGAATTTCTTTCATTAGTAGGCCCATCTGGCTGCGGAAAGTCCACTTTGCTGGACCTTTTAGGAGGTCTGACGAAACCCACCTCCGGACGGATCTTATTGGATGGAAAACCGATTGAGGGACCCGGTTTAGATCGGGGGATTGTCTTTCAGCAGTATGCATTATTGCCTTGGAAGACCGCCAAAGGAAACATTGAATTTGGTCTAGAGTCAAAAGGTATTCCGAAAAGAGAGCGGGCTGAAATTTCGCGCTACTATTTGTCACTGGTTGGATTATCAGGTTTCGAGGATCGTTATCCGCATGAACTCTCAGGAGGAATGAAGCAGCGTGTGGCTATTGCCCGAAGTTTGGCGTTTGACCCTGAGGTGCTGTTAATGGATGAACCTTTCGCTGCACTTGATGCACAGACACGTGAAACCTTGCAGACAGAATTGCTTCGAATCTGGGAACATACTAAAAAGACCATTGTGTTTATTACACATGGGATTGACGAGGCAGTGTATCTAGGCCAGCGTGTGGCCGTCATGACTTCCCGGCCGGGTACGATTAAACAAATTATTGATAATCCGCTCCATTCAACAAGTCACGAAGAGGATCTGCGTTCGACCACAGCATTTGCAAATGCACGGCACCAGATTTGGGATTTACTCCGAGAAGAAGTGGTCAAAGCGCAAACATTTGAGAATAAGGATCAATCAGCTTAACAAGGTTTTAATTACTTAATAGAAGAGGTGAAGAAATGTCTGTTTTTGATAAATCATTCACAGTCCCAATGCAAAGTTCCCAGCGGATTGGTTTTAAATTTCATTGGGTGCAAAGTCTTGTAAAACAATCGATTGTCATTTTGCTTTTATTAATCCTTTGGGAAGCCGCTCCCCGAATGGGTTTTGTGGATCCCACATTCTTTCCGCCTTTTTCCAAAGTAGCAGAGAGTTGGTGGGGGTTAGTCATTTCGGGTGATCTGTATGCCCACTTTCAGGCCAGTATTCTCCGTTCGCTTTTCGGATTTGGGCTGGCAATCCTCGTTGCTATTCCTTTGGGGTTAAGCATTGGCTGGTATCCACTGGCTAGCGAATTGTTAAATCCGGTGCTGGAGGTGTTTCGTAATACAGCAGCCTTAGCGTTATTACCAGTCTTTATCCTGCTGCTTGGGATTGGTGAAACCTCTAAAGTTTCCATCGTCTTTTTTGCTTGTACGTTTCCGATTCTATTAAATACGATTAATGCTGTTCGAAATGTCGATCCGTTACTTATTAAGGCCGCGAAATCGATGGCACTGCCCCCGTACAGGTTGTTTTATAAAGTCATTTTGCCGGCTTCAATTCCGACTATTTTTACCGGAATACGTATGGCTGGATCCTCATCCATTCTTGTGTTGATTGCAGCCGAAATGGTTGGTGCTAAGGAAGGTCTGGGATACCTGATTAATTACTCGCAGCAGAACTTCCAAATCCCACAAATGTATGCAGGCATTATTACCATTTCATTGCTTGGTGTGTTCATCAATTATCTATTGGTATCCTTAGAAAAGAAATTTTCAAGCTGGAAAACAAATACAAATTAAGATTAAAAGAAAGAAGGAATGAAACATGACTGAAAATAATCGCGAAATGAAATTAGGCGCATTTTTTATGATTCCTGGACATCATGTCGCAGCTTGGCGCCATCCAAAAGCGGAATCTGATCAAATCATGAGTTTTGATTTTATAAAAAGACTGGCCCAAACAGCAGAGCGTGGAAAGTTTGATATGGTTTTTGTTGCCGATAACTATGCGGTAAGAAGGAACAATCAAAAGGCCCTTGGCCAAACCGTGAATACGTTATTTGAACCCTTTACCCTTTTATCCGCGCTATCTGCGGTAACAAACCATATTGGATTTGTCGGTACGGTATCAACTACTTTTAATGAACCATTCAATGTTGCCCGCAGATTCGCCTCACTTGATCATTTAAGCGGCGGACGTGCAGGGTGGAATGTCGTCACATCCAGCACTGACGTAGAGGCCCAAAATTTCAATTTAGAACAGCAGCTCCTTCATGAAAAACGTTATGAGAGGGCCGAAGAGTTTGTCGACGTGGTCACGAAGCTATGGGATAGCTGGGAGGACGATGCTTTAATTATGGATAAAGAGGCGGCCCAATTTGCGGATCCTGCCAAAATACACGCGATCAATCATAAAGGAGAATGGTTTTCTGTTGCGGGTCCATTAAATATATCCCGTCCGGTGCAAGGGCATCCTGTTGTGATCCAGGCTGGTTCTTCAGAAGCAGGGAAGGAGCTTGCGGCGCGGACAGCAGAGGTTATCTTCACTGCATGGCAGACCCTTGAAGAAGCACAAGCCTTTTACGTAGATGTAAAAGGAAGAATGGCAAAATACGGCCGCTCACCAGAGGAACTGAAAATCATGCCTGGGATTTTCCCAGTGATTGGAAGAACGGAGGAAGAAGCAGAAGCTAATAAGATCCTGCTTGAGGAACTTATTCCGGTCGAAGCGGGGTTATCTCTTCTGTCTGGAATGATAAGTGTTGATTTATTAGGCTATCCGGTAGATGGGCCTCTCCCTGATTTGCCTGAAGTGAGTGAGATAAATGGCGGGAAAAGTCGTTTCCAATTATTAAAGGATCTTGCTGATCGTGAGGGATTGACGATCCGCCAGTTGTATCAACGGATAGCCGGTGCCCGCGGACATCGGGAGATTAAAGGGACACCTGAACAAATTGCAGACCAAATGCAAGAATGGTTTGAAAATGGTGCAGCGGATGGGTTCAATATCATGCCTCCGTATTTGCCTGGTGGTCTGGAGGAGTTCGTCGATCTGGTTATTCCAGTACTGCAGCAACGCGGATTGTTCCGTACAGAATATACAGGCAAGACATTAAGGGAGAATCTCGGCTTAAAACGGCCAGTTAATACACTTATTGAGTCCATAAAAGAAACGGTTTAATCTCGTGTCTTTTAAAAAATCCTAGTTAATTAAACCTTGATTAGTTAAAGAGCGCAAAGTATCGACCATTATTGATCATTACTTTGCGCTCTTTTTTTTTGCCCTAATAGTTTAATAATCAGCTTTTAACTCCTATTTCAAATACATTTCTACCCCCGGTCCAATTGGAATATTTAATAAAGCAAAAACGACAAGCATAATAATCCAAACAACCAGAAAAGCAATCGTATATGGAAGTACTAAGGCGATATGAGTGCCCAATCCTGCTTTTTTGTCATATTTGATTAAGAAGCCAAGCATAACAGCCACAAACGGATTAAGCGGAGTGATCATGTTGGTGACCGAATCCGCGATTCGATAGGCTACCTGAGTATAAGCAGGGTTGAAACCCAACACCATAAACATCGGTACAATAATCGGAGCCAACAACGACCAGAGTCCGACCCCGCTTGTTACAAATAAACTCGAAAGGACAGTGACCAATACCAATAAAATAATTGCTGGCAGCCCGGTCAAATGCATCGATTCTAACAGCTCCGCTCCATTGACAGCCGTAAACACAGTTAGATTACTCCATGACAGATAAGCAATAAATTGCGCAATGAAAAAGGCTAGGACAATAAAACCGGATAGATCCTTAATCGACTCACCCATCATTTTGACTACATCTTGGATTCCCTTTATTTTTTTCACAGTAATTCCATATGTTAGGCCGATGACAATAAAGAAAAGCAAAATTATTGTGTTGATTCCGTTCATAAATGGTGAGGCGGCAATACTGCCATTCTCGCCCCGAAGCGGTGAATGGGGGACGGCTAGCGTCAAAATAATCAGCCCCCAAAACAAAATGGCGGAAAGAAAGGTATTCCGTATTGCCTTCCTTACTAGAGGGTCCTTGTTCGTTTCATCGTCTAAATCAATATGGACGTCTCCTTGATAGTTTCCTAACCTTGGTTCCACGAATTTATTATTTACAAACGCACCGACGATGGTGAGAACGAAAACAGATATGCCCATGAAATACCAGTTATCGACGGTATGCACGATAACCTTTGGGTCAATGGTATGTGCAGCCTGTGTGGAAAGACCAGATAGGGCGGCATCAAAGGATGAAACCACAAGATTGGCTGAAAAACCGATTCCGGTTGCGGCAATACCCGCTGCCAGCCCAGCAATCGGATTCCTTCCAAACAGGTGAAAAATCATCGCCGCCATGGGTGGAACAATAATGTAGGCGGAGTCTGCCGCGATATTGCTCATGATGCCGATAAAGAAGACGGCGTATGTAATGAAGCCTTTTGGAGCTCTAATTAGTGTTTTTTTAATAGCTGCTTCAAATAAACCTACTTTTTCTGTCAATCCTACCCCAAGACCAAGGACAACTACGATGCCTAATGGTTTAAATTCAACAAAGTTGCCGATTGTGGAGGATAACATATATTGAAGACCTTCCGCGGAAAGCAAACTTTTTACGATAAGTTCTTCTTTCTTTCCAGGAACTATTACACTAGTTCCTAACAGATTAAGAATCCAGGATGCTATCATGACAAAAATAGTTAAATATAAGAAAATTAAGACCGGGTGGGGAAGCTTGTTTCCCGCACGTTCTACCCCATCTAATAGAAACATGTATTTAGGGCGCTGCTGTTTCATGGTTGATTGACTTTGACTCATCTGTAAACCTGCCTTTCTCATCTCAAACTCTCTAAACTAGTCTCATTTATTTTTTGCATATTCCCCAAGCGCATGAAGTACATGGCAAGTGGATTTGATGCCATTAAAAAAGTAATCCATCCGTATATTTTCATTAGGAGCATGGTTTCTCTGATCAAAATTTGCATATGGAACAATCATCGACGGGGCTCCTAAAATTTTTGTCCAGACATAATCCGGAAGTGACCCGCCAAGACTCGGCTGAATGAGCGGTTCCTCACCATGAGCAGTGCCAATCGCTCTAGTCACCACCTGGACGACCTCAAGATCAGCCGGAGTTCTGGACGGTTTCATTGACCCCAAATACTTGACTTCGATGTCAGGGGCATGTATTTTGACATGCTGACAAAATTTTTGATAAATGTCCATCGGGTCCTGATCGGCAACCAAACGGATATCCATTTTTAAACTAGCGGTAGAAGGAATAATGGTTTTTAAACCCTCTCCAGCATGACCGCTTTGGATGCTGTTAATATTAAACGTCGGCTCCATCGTCAGCTTTTGATAATACGTTTCGCCATCCATATCGAGTTGCGGATAGCCCATTTTTCTGCCTATATCTTCGGCATCAAAGGGCAGGGTTCGAAGCAGCTCCGCTTCCCGCTCAGTTGGCTTTAGAATATGATCGTAAAATCCTTCAATTAGTACATGGCCATTGTTGTCACGCATCGTTTGCAATAACTCGACCAGTTTCCAAACGGGGTTCGGAACAATATTGCCCGCATTTCCAGAATGATTATCCCATTCAGCGCCCTTTGCTTCTAACTCAATTGCTAACATCCCCCGTACACCAAGTAAGATAAGTGGGGAGCCGCTTGGATGGGAGGAGCCGTCTGCTGTAAAGACAAGGTCCGCCTTCAAAAGTTCCTTATAGGTTTCGACAAAGGATGGGAGATGAACACTTCCCATTTCTTCCTCGCCTTCAAAAACAAACTTGATATTGATCGGTAATTCTTCAAACACATCCAGGTACGTTTTTATTCCAAGAAGCTGAGCCATCAGCTGGCCTTTATTGTCACCAGCTCCTCGAGCAAAGACTCTTCCTTCTCGGACCTCGGGTTCAAAGGGAGGGGATAGCCAATCCTCGATGGGCTCGGGAGGCTGGACATCATAATGGCCGTAAATCAGCAGAGTAAAGATGTTTGCATCCTTCATATATTCACCATAGACAACTGGATGCCCTTCTGTCTCTAAAATCCTAGTTGTAATACCAATTTTCTCCATCATTATTGAGAGGAGTTGAGCACATTCTCTAATCCCTATATTCTGAGTACTAATGCTTTTTTGTTGCAGCAGCGTAAACAGCTGTTGCAAATATCCTTCTTTTCTTTGTAAAATCAGCTCTTCCACATTGTACAGACTCATTTTCTGACCTCCTTTCGTAAAATAATCTAAATACTATTAATAATTAGAATAATAGTAATATATTATTATATTAACATGTTGAAAACAATGGAAAAATAGGGAGTAGATAGCGTCGTTTTCAAAAGGATTACAAAGAGGGTAAAAGGTCCTATCCTTATTCGATAAGACCTTCTATTTTTTGTGAGGCCTAGAATCTTTTTATCACTAAGATTGAATAAATTAATAATAATTTCATATTTTTTTAAATAGAGTAGTAAATTAGTCTCAAATAGTTAAGAAATTTTTGAAAAGAAAATGGAGTGATACGATGCATAATAGCTTTGATGTAATCATTACAGGAGCAAGATGCGCTGGTTCGACGCTCGCGTATTATCTTAGTGAGGCAGGCTTCAAGGTTCTGCTGGTTGATCGTGCGACTTTTCCGAGTAATACGTTATCCACTAATACCTTCTTTAATAATACAACAGCCCTGTTAAGAGAAATCGGTGTTATGGACCAATTATTAGCAACAAATGTGACCTCGGTTCGGGCCATTAAATTTCAGTTCGAGGACACCGTAATAGAAGGCCCTATTCCTGAGGTTGAGGGAGAGGATACTGCCTATTGTATTCGAAGAACATACCTTGATGATATTTTGTTGCAGCATGCAAAAAAACAAAAGAATATAACAGTAATTGAGGGATTCCGTGTAACGGATGTCGTTTATGATGGAGAAAAAGTAATCGGTGTGAAAGGGGCGGACGGATCTAAAAGAGAACAAGAATACCGGGCTCGATTAGTAGTGGGAGCTGACGGAAGAAACTCCACGATTCGAAAACTAGTAAATAGTCCGCTTAAAGTCAGCAGTCCTTCAACAGTTGCTGTCTACTTTGGCTATTTCAGCGGTATTCCTCATGATCCCGAACCTAAATTTGAGATATACAAAAGAGAAGATAAGCTGGCCATTCTTTTTCCTACAAATAATCATTCCTATGTAGCGGTGGCAAATTTTCCATTAGAAAATAAAAACTTAATGAATAGCTTTAAACAGAATCCAGAAAATAGTTTGCAAAGGTTTTTAAGTGACTATTTTCCAAATACAACAATAAGTGATCGGATAAAGGATGCCAAACTGACTGAACCGATTAGAGGATTGATTGGCTATGAAAATTACTGGTACCAAGGGATGGGGAAGGGTTGGGCATTGGTTGGGGATGCCATTTGCTTTAAGGATCCCGCTATGGCACAAGGTATCCATGATGCGATCTATGGTGCGAAAATTTTAGCAGATACCCTAATCAAAAATCGCGGTCAATTCGACCAATGGGAAAAGATAGCTGATGATTATCAACTCTCAATGGAAAATGAGTTCATGGTTCGTTTTTATATGGGATGCGAACTTTCCAAGAATGAATTAATCACCGAACAACAGGATGCAGTTAATAAAATCATCAGCATTCATCCTTCGGTAATAGAAAAGTTCTTCGGGATTTATAACTATGCAAACGAGCCGGCTGATTTTGAAAAGGAACTCAAACAGATTATCGAATCTATTTCCTAATTCAATCATAATATCTAAACTGAAATTGATTCCAATAAAAAATTAAGTTTACCAGCCTTCTTTGCTCTGTTAGGAACTCTACAGATCAAAGAGGCTTTTTTTGCGGGAATTATCATAATCTAAAAAACTATTAGCAAATTTAGACAAATAGATGAGAAGAATATATACTTATTATCAGGAAAAAACATGAAAAGAGGAGAAAAAATGGATATAAAACGTCAGAATGTCGATTTTGGTAATTCTATCTTTCAAACACTTGTGGATGGTTATTATTTTGAGATTCCTACCAATGTTGTAGAAATAACGAAAGAAAAGGCAGAAGGCCATTTTCCGTCTACCTTTAATGACCCCCAATTCCTTCTTCAAAATATGCTCATTTCAACTACGATTGACGGTACAGAAAAATATTATTTAGTGGGCGATTCTGCGGAAAAACAGGTGTTAGGAAACATTCATATCAACAAGCTTCATGATAAAACAGAATCTGAGATTCCCTATGTGATGTTCCTGGCGTCAGTCGCCTATTACCATGTATTAAAAGAAAGCAGCCATGAAGATAACCATGTAAATATTAATTATTTTTCAACCATGCTCCCCATCTGGTTACTAAAGAAAACAAACAAGTTCAGTGATATGCAGAATAAAATGGCCAGCAGGTTTGCAGGGGATCACTGCGTCGCGATTTTAACTCCAGGATTTGAGAGAAATGTAACGATCCACGTCGAAACAAGCAAATGCCGGATTGAAAGCGAAGTGGCTCGTTGGGCCATTAAAAAAGATTTTGATTTACAGGATCGTGAGGAAGCCAATTCATTTAATCATGTTGAAACCCTAATAGTCGACTTAGGGGGAGGGACCGTTGATCTAGCCTTGCTCCAAGCTGGACTTCAGTCACCTAAGAGCAGGGACTCATTGAACTGCTTCACTGACATTTCATATTTAAAACACATCGAAAAACTGAGAAACGAAAAGTTTCTCGAGTACTTTGATGATGTTCGCTCACTAGAAGAATTCATCATCAATAATATAGAGAAAACAAAAATGGAGCAGCGGGATGGAAATAGCGGTAAAACCGTTGATCTTACCGAGCAAATCCATGAGTCATTAAGGGAATATACGCAAATTTTATTAACAAAAATTGAAAACACATTCCCATCACCGAAAGATAAGGTTTATAAATATGTTTATATCGGTGGAATCGCCGGTATCCTTAAACGATTCATCGAAGAATCGATTGATACAAGGTATGGAACCGAAATTAGAGAGCAAAATCATCTGTTCCTGCCTGATGCAAGAAAGTTAAATTTATATGGTCTAGAAATATTAAGCAGGCATGAAACAAACGTAGTTTCCGCATAAGAGGGGAGAAGACCGTATGAGCAACAAAAATCAGCTTGGTAATAAATCTGCTGTCGGATCACACAATATCTATTCAGATCTGACTGCACAGATGTTTGCACCATTTTACGCTCTATCAAACTTTTTTTTACCTCCTGCTACTCGTCAAACGGATGCAGTCAGATCAAAGAATTTGGAATCAGGCAATAAAAACGAACGTGAAAGTATGTCTTTAAATACCTTGAAAATCTCTCCTAGGGTGTATTCATTTCTTGAGCAAAAAGCACAGGAGAATGAGTTGGAGGATTATATCTCGAATCTTGTTGAGCAGGATTTGGATCAATTGAAAAAAGACGAGACACTAGCATTAATCGATACTCTGCGTGAAGAGTTTTTAGGTAAGATCAATTTACTTAAACAGGAATTTGCCTCTGGTCCGGCTGCTAATCCTATTATGACAGGGGCCCTCCAGGCAAACGAGTTACGGGATTTTATCACGAAGCTCGGGGAGCAAAAATTGGATAAGGATCAATTCCAAGCTTTGTTAACGTCCTTTCGAAGCGAGCTCTTAAGTGAAATTAACCAGCTTAAAAATGAACTTACTTATCGTCCTGTTGAACCGACTCATCCAGATAATACAAAGCTTGCTATGGAAGATGCTAAACAAGTGGATGATATTAAAGAGGGGCAATTACTCAAAAGTGATCAAGTGACAGGCACTATTAATGAAGTGATTGAAATTGATTTTTAAAATAGGAAGTAGCAGAGTGATGTTAAGTGGTTCGGTATAGAGGAGGCAGCAACTGAAAAAACACGGGGAGAGGAAAATATGAAACAATTGGGGACGCTCTACTTTTTCTGTGGAAAAATGGGTGCAGGAAAATCAACTAAATCAAAACAATGGGCGATAGATAAAAATGCGGTACTGTTGTCTGAGGATGAATGGCTTTCATCTCTTTACCCCAATCAGTTCACATCATTTGAGGACTATCTAAAATTCTCTGCACAGCTCAAACCGTTGGTGAAAAAGCATGTCCAAAACATATTAAGTACCGGTACAGATGTAGTGATGGATTTTCCAGCTAACACTCAAAAACTGCGAAAATGGTTTTTGGATTTGGTATCAGAAGTCAATGCAGACCATCAACTCATTTTCCTTAATTTAAATAACGAGCAATGCCTGCGTCAAATTGCACAAAGGCGTAACGAACAACCCGAAAGAGCAGCTTTTGACACGGAAGCGATGTTTATTCATGTCACTAGTTTTTTTGAAGCGCCAAAAGAATCTGAGGGTTTAAATATTTTAGAGATCAGCGGAAAAGAATAACAAGAAGTTCAACACAGCTTTTTGGAACCATAAAGAACAAGTTTTCGGTTGGAGCCCGCTCTGATAAATTAAACGGAAAAATTCCGCTTAAATAGTAACTATGATTAAAAAAGGCTTAAATAGACGGAGAAATTCCGTCTATTATCTTAAAAAGTGCAAAAGTGGGGGATTTTTCAATGCATAACCGGAAAACCTCCCCTTATTTACTCCGAAATGAGCTCCATTCTAAATTTAACCGGAAAACCTCCGCTTATTTAACTTTTGCTGATTACTCGATTAAGGGCAAGACATCTTATTAAAAAGGGAGTAATTTTCATCCTCAAAAGTCCAAGAGAACCTCATTTTGATGCATTACGTACGGTGAATCAATTCACAGGTAAGTGAGGTTTTATATAAATAAGGTTTTGGTATTCCTACTAAAGAAACTCGCCAATTACTATGGCGAGCTTTAATCTCCTATATTCCAAAACGATACCAATGCGACTGTCATTTCGGCACCTTAATTTATAGGATTTCCACCTGGGTATCTATTTTACTGCTTCAACAGTGTTGCACTCAGACTCTTTTGCGGGTAATAGTCTATCAGAAACAATATACAAAATAATGGATCCAGACACGATGATTAAACCAATCGCATGAAATACAAGGGAAGGGGAAACCTTTTCACCTATATAGCCAATAATCGCATAGATAACAAACCCAAATATGGACGTTAAAGTGTAAATCATACTGTTCACTCGGCCTTGGTAATGGGTTTCTACCTGTTCATGGATTAACGTACTAAACAGGGTACGCGCCTGCAGGAGCGTCGTTCCGAACAAGAGGAAAATAGCACCTCCAGAAAAAATTCCTTCCATCAAAGGGATCATTCCAAAGAAGACTCCCATTAGCAGCAGGCTGATCGACATAAAATATTTCCTGCCAAACCAAGTAATCATAGTGGTTAAAGTAATTCCTCCAATGATCGCTCCCCAGGCAAAAAACGAATCTAGTAATCCCAAAACCTCTGGTCCCATTTTCATATCATTTCGAATGAACGGGACACTTAAAATATTATAAATTTGAATGGTGAACTCTGTTACGGCAACCAAAACCGCGATTTTTAATATCGTTTTGTTATCTCTTACATACTTTAAGCCATCCCTTAATTCACCGAAGAATGAGTTATACCCTTTCCCAATTTTGGATTTAGGATTGACCATCCCTTTTCGCGTGAAAAAGATCATAAAGCTAGAAGCAAATGCAAGTATTGAATTAGCAAGAATGGTATTTGCTCCTCCGATTAAGTGTAGCAGGAAGCCAGCAATGACCGAACCAATCAACATTCCTAATTGCATAGCTACACCAGCCATAGAGTTTGCCGATAGTAATTGATCTTTAGAAAGCATTTCTCTCATGAGTCCCTTTGAGGCTGGATAATATAAGCGGTCTGCTATGGCCATGAGAAATGAGATGCCATAAAGGACGGGGAGATGAAAGGTCCCTGTGAGTAAAAGAATCGGCACAGTGAGCAATAGAATCCCTTTCAAGCCTTGAATGATTACTACAATCATTCTTCTATCCCAATTATCTATTAACACCCCGAAGAAGGGTGAGAGAATAATGACTGGTAAGGTTGACAAGGAGAACAACCAGCCCAGGGAAGACGTGGATTCCGTTAGGTCCAGTACTAACCAAGACATAGTGAATAAGTGAATGCCTAATCCAATGTTTGATAGCGTATGACTGAATAGATAGAGAAAGAACGGCCTGAACTTGATTAACTGGAGCATACGATAACTCCTTCATTTTGCTCATCTTCTATAATAAATTGGATCTTGCTAAGGGCACACTGCGCATTACTCATGGCGGCATCTGTGTTTTCTCCTGTTGCCAGTACGCAAGCGGAACGGGAGAAGGAGTCTTTCATTCCAGTAATTTTATGTCCTTGTTTTTGCAAGATTTCAACTCTCGAAACTCCTGCTGTCGAGTTTGCTTCTTCTTCACCTAGAATTTCTTTCACTACCCCAGTCGTAGAAGGTGTTCCATACCAAATAGCAGCTGATTTTTTCATGTTTGGCGTTTGGGGAATCTCGTTAATAATACTTTCACCCATCGCTTGTTTTGCCCATAAATCTAGTAATTCTATTCCACTTGCCATATGGATTAACTCTGGAATAAAGTCTCCTCCTAAGCGGGTATGGGTTTCGATGATTTTAGGACCATCGCTTGTTAACATGATTTCCGTGTGGCTTGGGCCATGCGTTATTCCAATAGCGGTGAGGGCATGTTGAACAAATTCATGAATGGAGCGTTCGTAATCAAAATACACCCCTTGATAAGGAAGTCGATGGCCGACTTCAACAAAATGTTGTTCCTCTTTAAATTTTTCAGTGATACACATGATTTTATGAATCCCGTTCTCCGAAAAGGCTTCGACACTAAATTCTTTTCCCTCTAAGTATTCCTCTACAATCATCCCGGAACCGAAATCTGCCGTTTGGTACCAGCCTAACGCATGTTCTAATTCCTCTGCGTTTTGAATTTTAGCTACGCCAATGCTTCCCCAGCCATCAACGGGTTTGATGATAATAGGATATCCATGCTTTTCACCGAAACTAGCAATCTCTTCAGGGCTGTTAACAATGGTATTTTTTGTTTGATCCACACCATATTCTCTTAAGATGGATCTCATTATGATTTTGTTGCGGGTTCTCTCAATCACAATGGGGTCTAAATAGGTTAATTTTAGTTCTTGCGCAATATAAGCAGCCTTTTCTTGATCCATTTCATGGAAGCAGGCGATGCCATCAAAAGGGTCTTGTGTTTGGAAAAAGGCAGCAATCTCCATCCACTCAATCATGCTCTTATCTTTTGGTACACCAATGATACGGTGGTAGGTTTCTTTCTCATTTGATTTAATTTCAGAAGATACGTTGATCAGAGTAATTTTAGCCCCTAATTTTTTTAACCGTTTATGCATAATACTAAATCCACCAATTACTAAAATATGTTTACCCATGTTTAATCAAAACTCCCTTCATTTTTTGGTTTTCTGATTCTTTAATAAACTGAATCGGGTCCTTCATTCGGTCTGTTTCTGAGAAAGAGTAACATTCATTTCTAAACTGATGTTTTTTTATCTTTGGCGGGCATGACAAAGAAACCCCTTCTTGCAAAGCAAATTTTTCTAGCCATTCAAGTTTTAGACCTCGTTCAGACTCCCATTTTTGTAATTCTTCCATAGACATATTGTTTTGCTTAGCGCGTAAAGCTTTTATAAATGCTTTTTTTTCTTTTAATATTTGATTGGAGGCAGTCGTCATTTTAGTCATCCATGTCTCACTAAGTTTTTTGTATTCGATTACGTTTAAATAACCTAGGTGAAACAAGCATTGGTTGGCAGCTAAGGTCAACTTTTCTCCTAATTCCTGAGGAAGTTTTTTTCCTGCAATCGTTACGGATAGCTGACGAACCATTTTTTTCAATGCATGACCAGCACCTTTAGATTCAAACGCAGCCCCATCTACTAACAACGCAACGATTGATCGAATATGATTGATCCATAAATTTTTATCGTAAAAGGATAAATCTGCAAAAAATTCATGGTTGTTGACAATATTCGATAAGGGAGCAAAGTATTGATCTTGATAAAAGGTAGGAAGGCCTTCTCTTACAAAAGAAAGTCGTTCCATAAAAAAAGCACTATCTACGGATAGAGTGCCATTTGATTCTATAAAGCCAATAGAACCAATAGGAATGAGCCCATGCCGATAGGGGTAGAACATTTTTACATAATAGCCAGTCGGTCGACCGTTTCCTAAACTGGTCTCCAGACTTTGATTCCAACTAATCACACGATTCGAGGAAATACCTAGCGATAGAACATCATTTCTTAATCCAAGTTCATATGGTGCAAGAAAAATCAATTTACCTGGGTCTCCGTTAATGGCTTTGCAGACAAAATCTATGGCAAATCTTAACGCTTCCCGGCCGTCTGTATCTCCAAAACGAAACATTGATAACATTACTTCAAATGACGTTGATAAGGGATACTTGCCAATCTCCTGCAGCCTTTTGCTCGAGAATATTCTTTGGGCGGCCACATAAGCTGCCGGAGTGTGTTGTTTTTTTTCAAATAAATGCATGTGTGCCATGACAGCAGAGCCGATATAGTATGTGTCCTGGTTTTCTCTTACCAGGGACACTTCTGGCAAAATGTTATAATTTCTTTCTTCTCCCATACGAAAAAACAATTGACGAATCAACTTTTTCCACCTCTTTTATCAATTTGTTACAAGTTTGGTTTGCCTTGCTTGATTATTATGTTAAGGTTCGAACCTTACAAGTTTATAAACAGCAGCTTAAAAATGAAATACACCAATCTTACAATTTTTGATAGGTCTAAAAATGGCTGGCAGGGAATATCAGTTGGGCATGGAATTTATTAAGGATGTGTTTATAGGGAGGAATCAGTATATGGATGGAAGAGTGTTAATTATTGAGGATGATGATGCGATCGCTAGTGTGATAGGGACGTATCTTAGGAAAGAAGGATTTCAAACCGAATGGATTGATAATGGGCATGATGCTCTTACAGCTGCATCATCCGGTGAATGGGACTTAATTTTATTGGATGTGATGCTCCCGGGATTGGATGGGTTTGAAATATGTATGAAGCTGCGGACATTACGTATCGATGTACCGGTGATTTTTCTTACTGCTCGTGGAGAAGAAGTAGATCAAGTTTTGGGTCTTGGTCTGGGGGCAGATGATTATATAACGAAGCCATTTTCAGGTTTGGCGTTAACTGCAAGAGTGAAGGCACATTTGAGGCGTTATCGTGAATTAAAAGGAAACCAAGCTAACAATGAAACCGATGTGTTAATTTTCTCTGATCTAGAAATCGATCTTGGGGCATGTGTGGTCCGAAGGGAAGGCCGTGAAATCACATTATCTGCTAAAGAGTATGAATTACTCCGGTTCCTTATCTCCCGCCCAGGGCAAGTATTTACGAAGGAACAAATTTTCAGCAACGTTTGGAGTGATGGATACTATACCAGTGATGATAATACAGTAATGGTACATATCCGCCGGCTCCGTGAGAAAATCGAGGCAGACCCGTCCAAACCTCGGTATGTAATAACCGTACGTGGTCTAGGATATCGCTTTGCAAAGGATGCCTAATGGAAAGAACATAAATTTGTAAGCTTCTATTTAGGTTGATGTAAGATTGTCTCCTTATGATTGTTAGAAGGAGGTGTATCGATGATGAACTCAATGTCAATCGGGAAATATGAAGGACTTATATAAAAAAAGGTATGCCCCTGGCATACCTCAAATGGTTTTATTACCAGAAAATAGGGAGCCACGGCCATGACCACTGGCCGTCACCTGGTTTACGATGAGATACTTTCCCTTCTGGTAAGTTAATTTCAAATTCAATATCATATTCATGATCGGATCCCTTATATGTAAGGTAAACCTGATAACTCCGGTTTCCTAGATCGATGATCACAATCTTTGATCGATCAATTTCGTATCCAGAATCGCTTAACGCTTTTTCGCCCTCCTTAAAAGTAGAAGAGGAAAACAATAAAGCCTTTACTTGATTAATCTCACTTGGATTTTCCGCAGCAAACGCTGGAGTTGCAATCATGCTTAATAGAAGAATAAGACAAATAACTAATCGGTTGATAGAAACCATATGATACCCCCAATTTGATATTTAAGAATAAATCGTTTATTGGCCAATATTTATATTTTACAAGAAAACTAGGAAAATGTTAACAATTATCCATTAATATTGACCTATATTTTTATAAAATTAATAATCTTCAGAAATAGGAGTTTTCTATATGTTTAAAAAACTAAAAGTAAAGATGGTTTTCGTTTATATCGTGGCCGTGACATTGGCCTCCGTCTTTTTTATTTTGTTTAGTATGCTTTATTCCTATTTTCGTGGTCCATCGATGGCATATAATCTCCTTGCTGACTTAAAAAGTTCATCTTCGGAAAGAGTAGAAAAAATTGAAACGGCATTAAACCATAACAATGAATCAAGGATTCAAGAGATCTTTATGCCTAAAAAAATGTATCCTGGGGAACGAATTCAAGTAATAAAAATGGATGGTTCCGTTCTCGCTGATTCTCATCCGGGATTAAGCAAAAACGAGGAAGACACCATCCCTATACAAGAAGCCGTAGATTATCTGTATCTTTATTCAAAACAACTTTGGGAAGTGAAGTATGTAGATAAGCTGCCTTTTGTGGTTGAAATTAAAAAAGATGGTCAGATTTGGGGGTTATATATTATTACGATCCCTTCGAGTTCAATCCCTAACGTTGATCATATAACCTCTCCGCCGGGCACCCTTTTTTGGGTAATCAGTCTACTTATAACGATCATACTCATTGGTTTTATCCTTCTTTCTGTTTACGGCAGGATTTTGGTAAATCCTATATTGAAGCTATCTAGCATTGTGGAGCAATTTGCCCATGGGAATCTTAGCGCACGAGTGGAATTTAAAAGAATGGATGAAATTGGTACGCTTGGCCGGGATATAAATGTGATGGCAGATAATCTTCAAAAAGCGAATAGGAAGATTGAAGAGTTGGATAAAGCCCGCCGGTATATGGTAGCGGCGGCTTCTCATGACCTTCGAACTCCCCTTACAGCTGTTCTTGCCCATGCGGAAGCATTAGAAAATGGAATTACCGATAATCCTCAAGCATCACTTTCTGTTATCCATAACAAAGGATTATTACTCAAGGGGTTGATTGACGATCTATTTGAACTTGCCTCATTAGACGCACATCAGGAACAATGGGATCGAGTTCGGTTGAATCTAACAGAATTAGTTCGACGGGAAGTGGTGGCTATTTTCCCAAAAGTAGAGACCTCAGGAATTGAGATAGATATTGATGTACCTGAAGAGGAGTATTGGGTGAACATCACCCCAGGGAAGATTGAACGGGTAATTAGTAATTTTTTAGAAAATGCTCTTAAGTATGGGGCTATTGGAAAGTGGATGAGGGTTCGTCTGTGTTCGGAGAACAATTGGGTGCGTGTGGAAGTAGCAGATCGTGGATCTGGTATATCACCTGAAGAACGAGAACGGGTATTTGATCGTTTCTATCGTTCCGATACCGCGCGAACAAGTCGAATGGGGGGGAGTGGTCTTGGATTATCTATTGCACGTGAAATCATTCTAAGGCACGATGGAAGAATCGGAGTAGATAGTCCTGAGGAAGGATATACATGCTTCTGGTTTGAATTACCTATGATTTAAAGTGAAATAGGTTTTCCTGGACATGGAGATACATCGGTTGATTCCCATCTCGAGTTGCCAATCGTTTATAAAAATCTGACGGAGCTAAAAAAACTCGAGTTAATCCCATTTAAGCGTGCCATTGATAATGGGGCCTTTAGAAGTAGGTCAATCTGTGACTTTCGATGTTGAGCAAGGTCAACGTGGAGCTCGAGCAACAAACATCCGTAAATATTAAGAATAACAATTCATGCAGGCTCTTTTTACTGAGTCTGTTTTTTTATTTAAAAATTTTATTTAAAAAGCATGGAACCCACTCACGAATAATAGGGCACTTTTCTGAAATAAGAATTGCGCCCCTTATTTGGGAAAAAGCAGAATCAAAATTTTGCGAAACAGAACAGTTGAAAAGGACGGGGAGTAGATTATCCAGGTCCTTTTTTAGCTTGTCATTTTATTGGTGCTCCTGGAGCATAGTAGTATGGAGGCACTTTAAGCCATCCCCGTCTTTTCACAAGTTCTTTTAAGGTTGCTCCAAACGTCATATATTCCTGTAAATATTCAAGCCATATCAAGGTAACATCATTGCGCACGGTTTGAATGATTGCATTTGCACAATAGGAAATTAAAATAACCATTTTAATATTAAGGCTGTTTGCAAGTTCATCATCCGTTAACTTGACACCCAATGGAACATCGCTTGGGTTAGACTGAGGCTTGGACTCACTTAAGGGCGGAATGGGAACTCCCTCAGATAACATAAAGGTAATAATTCGTTCTTTCTGTGATTTGAACATCTCTACGGCTTCATGGAAAGCTTTTCTTAATTCGGGGTCCGTTGTACTGTTAATCCCTGCTTCGGAATGAACTTGTTCATCCGATAATTCGGAAAGATAGGACCAGCAGGACATGACTTCCCCCACATGTAATGGTGATTTGGGTTCATCATCAACAAATGATTGGATAACATTATTAACAGCTTTTATGACATCTGGCATACTCCTCACCTCACTTTTCCGTTTGTGGCAAACTTGCAGGATAATACGGTGGTGGAACCTTAAGCCATCCCCGTTTTCGCATCAATGATTTAAATGTTGTTAAAAAAGTTATGTGTTCTTGTAAAAATACGGCCCACATCAGACTAACATCGCTGCGAAGGGATTGTGCCGCCGTTTCCGAACTGTTTGTAATCGCCATCGATATTTTTTTCTTAAGGCTGTTTGCAAGTTCGTTATCTGTCAGCTTAACACCCAATGGAACAGTATTCGGGTCAGAGATTGGTTTCGATTCACTCAGAGGTGGTAATGGAATCCCTTCTGACCGCATAAATGCCGAAATTCGCTCTTTCTGCGATTTGAACATGTTAACTGCTTCTTGGAGAGCTTTTCTCAATTCAGGGTCCGTTGTACTGTTAATCCCTGCTTCAGTCTGTACTTGTGTCTCACCAACTAAAGCTAAAAATATCCAGCATCCCATAGCCTCGCCAATATGAAGAGGCGTTTTATTCTCATCTTTAATAAAAGACTGAACTACACTTTTCAACGCTTCTAAAAGATCAGGCACATACTCCACCTTCCTCTCTTTTTTTAAATTTCCCCCTAAAGGGTATTTTTAATGCACAGAAGTACAGACCTTTTATTGTGTAAATCCTTTATTTCTTACCTGATTGAAAAAGTAAGGACATCTGCTTGGCAAGAAATTGCGGTGTATAGGGCATATCCTTACGCAGCCACGCTGAAATCGTACCGATTAGAGCCGAAGAACCATGCCAAATAGCAATATCCTTTTGAATGCCTTTAGAAGCGAGCGAATTACTATCTATACTTTCAGTTATGGTTTCAGTAATGATCGTTAACAATCGCTCCGTAAAAATTGGAGTTCGTCTAGAACCAAGAACCACTTTATAGAATTTAGCATTCTCGGCAATATGCTCAAGCAGGGTGAGCAGCTTTAACCAATTAATATCATTTAAGGGATTTTGATTAGTTTCCGTACTCTTTAAAATAGACTCAATATCCTCTGCCATTTCTTGGGCCATTTTCTCTAGCATATCTTGAATGTCATCGTAATGGAGATAAAATGTCACACGGTTAATCGTTGCGCGTTCGGCAATCCGATTAACCGTTATTTTGTTGATTTCCATCTCCTGCAGCAAATCAATTAAGGCATCCTTAATCAATTGGCGGGTACGAATGATTCGAGGATCTACTCGGTGCTTTACATTATCCGTCATGTATATTCTCCCTTCCTTTTATTTGGTAATTTACAAAAATCTCAGTTCTGTCTATTATTTTCAAACTCCTAAACATAAATAAACTAAACGTAAACTAATTTACACTTCCTGAGAAATTGTCTGTTGTCATAACCAAGATCTCATTATAAAGTAATTTATACAATGTTAATTATTAAACACATTGTAAAAAAAGTCTACATTCAAAGGAGAAAGGATCGGAGAGATTTGACGAATACTCATAAAACTGTCACAAACTCGATAAAAAAAGGACCTATTATGTTCATTATGATTTTAGGTGCTTTCATTGCAACATTAAACCAAACACTCATGAGCGTCGCAACGCCTGAACTAATGGTTGAATTTAATATCACAGCTGCAACAGCACAGTGGTTAACAACAGGATACATGCTTGTTAATGGTGTCTTAATTCCCATTACCGCTTACTTTATGCAGCGGTTTACAACGAGGCAGCTTTTTCAAGCTTCCATGTTTATCTTTTTAGCGGGAACCATCGTTTCAAGCTTGGCAGACGGATTTTCATTATTATTAACCGGCCGTATGATACAGGCGGCTGGAGCAGGAATTATCATGCCGCTGCTTACGAATGTGATTCTGACCATCTTCCCTCCTAATAAAAGAGGAGCGGCGATGGGGATGGTCGGACTTGCGATTATTTTTGCCCCAGCTATTGGGCCTACCATTGCCGGCTATATTATCGAAAACTACAAATGGGAAACGATGTTTTATGGTATGATTCCATTTGCTGTCATTGTTATTGTATTGGGGTTCATTTATCTTCGAAATGTATCCGAACCAATCAAGACAAAGCTCGATATCCTGAGTGTTATCCTCTCAACCATTGGATTCGGCGCATTACTCTATGGTTTCAGCCGGGCAGGAAGTCTAGGATGGTCAGACATTGAAGTACTTAGTACGATTGCTGTTGGTGTCATATCGCTTGCACTCTTTTCATGGAGGATGTTGAAGACGCACAATCCTTTGCTCGACTTACGTGCATTCAAATACAACATGTTCTCTCTAACGACCATTATTAATATCGCGGTTACGATGGTAATGTATGCGGATATGATGCTGCTTCCGCTATACCTTCAAAACGTCCGCGGTTACACAGCCATAGAATCCGGCCTTCTCCTTCTGCCGGGTGCGCTGGTCATGGGCTTCCTTATGCCAATAACCGGCAAGCTGTTCGATCGTTTTGGCGCGAAGTGGCTGACGGTGATTGGAATGATTATTACCATTGTCACAACGTTGGGCTTTACGAACCTAACAGATTCTACAAGTTATACCTATTTGGTACTCATGTCCACAGGGCGTAGGATTGGGATGGCCTTGATGATGATGCCTTTGCAGACAGCTGGTTTGAATCAGCTGCCACAGAGTCTAAATGCACACGGAACCGCTATAAGCAATACGATTCGGCAAGTGGCTGGTGCCGTCGGTACTTCACTACTAGTAACGGTTATGTCAGACAGGACGAAAACACATCTTCAGGATATGATTCCTACGGCAGCTGCTAAGGGCTTGACCCAGTCACAGTTGATAAAGGAATCGACCATACAAGGGATTAATGACGCGTACCTTGTCATCATTGGAATTGGTATTATCGGATTATTACTTTCCTTGTTTATCAAGAAGGTTAAACAAGTCTCAGAAATGGAATCCAAAACCCTTATGGAACAAGCGAAACAGAGAACAGTGGAAACAACTAACTAAATCAACATCTAGATAATTGGTTATTTATGTTAAAATAAAAGGATAGTTTATTCAACTAAACCGCAGGTTGGTGAAATAAGAAAAGCAAAAAAAGGTTAACATTACCAATTTGTCATGATAATATGAATGTAATCTTTTAGAGAGGTGAGTTTAGTTGAGTAGAGTTGAGCAGAGTACAAAGTTAGATTTAGAACGAATTATTTTTATTGGTAGGACCTTTGAAGAGTATATGGACATGTTCTCGCTTTCAGAAGAAGAACTGCGAGGAAAGAAAATACTCGATTGTCCAGCAGGAGCTTGTTCATTTACTGCTGTTGGTAACAAATTGGGTTTAGATGTAACAGCTTGTGATATTGCCTATTACCATTCGGATGAAGACCTAAAAAATAAAGGTCTCCAGGATATTGAACACGCAATGGAGCATATGCAAAAAGCCCAAAACAATTATAAATGGGATTATTTCAATGATATAGAAGGTCTTAGAAAACATCGTTTAAGTGCCTTACAAGATTGTGCTAACGATATGAGGGAATCCAATGAAAGATACATCCCTGCCACTTTACCTTCTTTGCCGTTTAAGAATGCAGAATTTGATATTCTTCTCTCTGCACATTTTCTATTTATGTATGCCGATAGATTAGATTACCAATTTCATGTCGATACGCTAAATGAATTATTGAGAGTTACGAAAGAGGAAGTTCGTATTTTCCCGTTAATTGATTTAGAGGGAAAAAGATATGAGCATTTAGATAAATTAATAAGTTACCTGGCTGACAGTAGTTGTACAGTTGAAGAACTGAAAGTACCATATGAATTTCAAACAAATGCCAATTCGATGTTAAAAATAAAAAAAGGATAGTAAAAAGGGGTCAACGTAAATGCGTTGGTCTTTTTTTCTACCCATCTTGTAGAACTAACAATGCTTTAGTTTTAAAAAATTCATATACCAAAACTATAATAGCATACAAGACGAAAATCAATTTCTATATGGAATCGATTGCATTAAGGGCTTTGGTCAAGTAAACTTATTTTAATAATGAACAATGTAATTGATAAGGTGGTTTAATTAGTAAATGGCTACAATTTCAGATGTTGCAAAGTTATCGGGACAATCCAAAACGACCGTATCAAGGGTTATAAATAATCATCCATATGTTTCCGATGAGAAAAGGGAATTGGTTTTAAAGGCAATGGAAGAGCTGGGCTATACACCAAACCCTACCGCCAGGAGACTAAGAGGCCAGCTAACTACAACCATAGGGGTCATTGTCCCAAGAATCGTTAATCCTTTCTTTTCCTATCTCGTGAATTCTATCGAAAATGCAGCCTACCAAAAAGGATATCAGGTGTTAATAGCTCAAAGTAATGAGGACAAAGAAAAGGAACTGGCCTTTTTAAATCTGTTAAAAAACAAGCAGGTAGATGGGATCATCATGACCTCAATTGAAAATGATTGGAAAATTATAGAACAGTATACAAAATATGGTACCATCTTGCTGTGCAATGATTACGTCAATCAGGAAGTGGCTCCGATGATCCGTTTGGACCAGATAAGAGGGGCTTATCTAGGAATAAAACACTTAGTTGAAAAGGGTCATCAAAGAATCGCTTATTGTACGGGTGGATTATTCGATGCGCATGGGAGAGGGAGAGACCGCAATCTTGGATTCCAAAATGCCATGCAGGAAGCAAAAATAAAGATTAATCCAAGATGGATCTTTGTGGACCAACATACGATTGAAGATGGAAAAAGAGTGTTGAAGCAAATTCTTGAGATGGATGACCGTCCAACGGCCATATTTACAGGAAGTGATGAGGTAGCTGCAGGAATCATCATTGAAGCAAAGGAGCATAGTCTATCCATTCCTCAAGATCTTGCTGTTGTTGGTTTTGATGACCAACCAATTGCAGAAATTTTGGATCCGAAACTGACGACGATCCGTCAGCCTATGGACCAGATGGGGGAAAAGTCCGTACAGGTTATGATTGATTTGTTAGAAAATCCTAAAATGCAGATAAAAACGTATGAGCTGCCAATTGATTTAATTGTCCGCCAATCGACGTAAGCGTAGTCTCATGTTTAAAAGTGAAGTCTGGTATCGATTTCACTTTTTTATGTTATTAGGTAAATCGTTGGAAGAGATTGTATGATATTTGCAAACAAGAAAGCGTTGACAGGTTAAAGAACAGTAAATATAATAAAAATAGAACCGGTTCCCAAAGTTTATTATGATGATGTGGAATCGATACCATAAAAATATTTTAAGTGGGTTATAATTTTAAGCTATTATTATAGCGATTATTTTTTTTAATGAGTATGGAATCGATACCATATAAATGAATCGAGGGACTCATTTACAACAGGAGGGCAACATGGAGAAAAAATGGTGGCAAAAAGAAGTAATTTATCAAATCTATCCAAAGAGTTTTAATGACTCCAATAATGACGGAATAGGGGATATAAGAGGAATCACCCAAAAATTGGATTATCTACAGTCACTTGGGATTACAATGATATGGGTATGTCCAATCTATCAATCTCCGATGGCTGATAATGGATATGATATTTCTGATTATTATCAATTAAACCCAGAGTTCGGGGACATGAAAGATCTTGATGAATTAATAGATAAGGCAAAGGAAAAAGGGATAAAGGTTGTCCTTGACTTGGTCATCAATCATACATCCGATGAACATCCATGGTTCCAGGACTTATTGAATAATCCAAAGGACAGTAAATATAGGGATTACTACATTTTAAAGCAAGGAAATAACGGTCAGCCACCTACAAATTGGCGCTCAGTTTTTGGCGGGAGTGTATGGGAACCCTTGAAAGGTACGGAAGAGTATTATTTTCATTCTTTTCATGTGAAACAGCCTGACTTAAATTGGGAAAACAGGGAAGTTCGCGAAGAGTTATATAAAATGGTCAATTACTGGCTGGAAAAAGGGATTGCTGGATTTAGAGTAGATGCTATTACATTTATTAAAAAAGATCAAAGCTATGATAACATCCCTGCTGATGGGGTAGACGGGCTAGGCAAATGTACAAGGAAAACGCGGAATCGTCCCGGAATTGAAGTTTTCTTACATGAGTTAAATAAAGAAACCTTCTCTAAATATCATTGTGTAACTATCGGTGAAGCCCCAGGCGTTCCGTATGAACAATACGGTGATTATATTGGGGACAAAGGATATTTTTCCATGATATTTGATTTTAAATACGCAGATCTTGATGTTGCATCTGGCAGTGAGTGGTTTAAGAGGGTTGAATGGAATGTCTTGGATTTAAAGAAATTAATCTTTACTAGTCAAAATGAAATCCAAAAAGTCGGCTGGGGAGCCAATTTTATAGAGAATCATGACCAGAATCGTTCCATAAGCAAGTATATAAAAGAAGAAGCGGATCGAAATTTCTATTCAGCGACCATGCTGGGTGCTATGTATTTCAATTTAAGAGGGACACCTTTTATCTACCAAGGCCAGGAAATTGGAATGACAAATTTTAAACGAAAAAGCATTGAGGAATTTGACGATATTTCAAGTATTGATCAGTACTATCGATCAATGGAGGAAGGCTTTAGTGCAGAAGAAGCATTGCACTTTATAAACCTGCGAAGCCGTGATAATTCTAGAACACCTTTCCATTGGAATGCGCAGGAATATGGCGGATTTTCAAAAGTCAAACCATGGCTGGGGATGAATGAAAATTACAAAACGATTAATGTAGAACAACAAGAACAAGACCCAAATTCCATTCTCAATTTTTATAAAAAAATGATTCAAGTTAGACAATCAACTGAATCTCTTATTTATGGAGAGATTAAACCTATATTAGAAGAACATCCAACCATTATAGCTTATAAACGAAATTTTAACATGGAAGAAGTTGTTTGTTATTTCAACTTTTCAACTGAACCAGAGAACGTTGAATTGGAACTTTATCCATACGATGTCCTCCTTAATAACTACAAAGAAGAAGACGCTGCGATAACAGAGCAAGAATATACATTAAAGCCATATCAGGCACTAGTACTCTTAAAGAAGGAAGCGAACTAGCATGAGCGAAAATAAATATGAACGTATAGGAAATGAGATAGTTAAAGTTATCGGTATGGATAATATTGAATCGTATACTCATTGTGCCACGAGATTGCGCATTTCCGTAAAGAATCGTGAAAAAATTGATGATGAAGCGATTGAGAGAATCGATGAAGTCAAGGGCGTTTTTTATAATGCTGGTCAATACCAGATTATTTTGGGTACGGGGACAGTAAATAAAGTTTATGCCGCGCTAAGAGGGAACCAACCTGATCAGATGGATGAGCATCCCAATAAGAAAGCTTCTTCTGCCAGTAAGGAAAAGGGAATAAGAAGGGCTGTCCGGACATTAGCAGATATCTTTATCCCTATTATCCCAATTATTGCAGCTACAGGCTTATTTCTTGGTTTAAAGGGTGTATTGTTCAGTGACGCCTTCTTAGGTTTAATGGATATGAGTGCAAATGATATTCCTGAAAATTTAAAGACCCTTACATCTGTACTAACAGACACTGCGTTTGCCTTTTTACCAGCTTTAATTTGTTGGTCTGCATTTAGGAATTTTGGCGGTATGCCTATAATCGGTTTTGTCCTTGGATTAATGCTCGTTTCTCCTGCTCTTCCAAATGCTTATGCGGTAGCAGATGTCAATAGTGGGGTAGAACCATTAATGGCTTTTGGTTTTATTCCGGTAGTGGGTTATCAAGGTAAAGTATTGACAGCACTGGTGGTTGGTATTCTCGGTGCGAAACTTGAGAAAAAGCTCCGGGCCATCATGCCGAATGCGTTAGATTTAATTTTTACTCCTTTCTTTGTTTTATTAACGATGATGATTACTGGTTTACTCATCATCGGTCCTTTGCTACATTTTGTAGAAGCAGGGTTAGTAACGGTTATTACTAAACTTATTAGTGCTCCTCTTGGCATTGGGGGATTGTTAATTGGTTTCCTTTATCCATTAGCGGTCATGACGGGAATGCACCATTTGTTTATTGCAATTGAAACAACCTTGCTTGCCAACACTGGGTTTAATCCACTTATTACTCTATGTGCGATGTATGGATTTTCCAATGCAGGGGTTTGTTTAGGGATTACCTTAAAAGCAAAAAAGAAAACGGTAAAAGTAACTGGGATGAGTGCAACTCTAACCCAATTACTTGGTGTTAGTGAACCAGCCTTGTTTGGTGTCGTTATGAGATACAGTATGAAACCACTTTATGTGATGATTGCTTGTTCAGCGGTCGGGGGTGCGATTCTTTCGTTCTTGAATATTAAAGCTAATTCATATGGCTTGGCTGTCGTCCTTTCTCCTTTAATGTACATTTATGAGTGGAACCAGCTTGCTGTGTACGTTGTAGTGTCAATATTGATTTTTGTTGCTGCCTTTATTATCACATACCTTTTTGCGGTACCAAAAGCAGTTATGGAAGATGACCAGGATCAGAGTAAAAGTAGAGCCAGCTGATTGGTACTATTTTGATGAATTTTATACGGTTTATACGAGTTGCACTTAGCAGCTCGTATTTTTCATAAAATTAGTTTTGGAGGAAAAGCAGCATGGCATGGACAGTAGAAGAACGTTATCGAACATATGACAGTATGACTGAAGAAGAACGAAAAAGGCTGGAAGCATCAGTATCGGACAGTTTATGGCGGCAAAAATATCACATTCAACCGAAATATGGACTGTTAAATGATCCTAATGGATTTGTCTGGTATAACGGACGTTATTATTTGTTTTATCAATGGTTCCCTTTTGGAGCTGTTCACGGGATGAAGCATTGGTTCCAGACAGAATCCGCCGACCTGATAAACTGGGAAAATAAAGGGGTCGCGTTAAAACCTGAGTTTGGTTATGAAAGTCACGGGGTATATTCTGGAAGCGGGTTTGTACATAATCAACTTCTTTATCTGTTCTACACGGGAAATAAACGTGATGAACAATGGAATCGTCATGCTTCTCAATGTTTAGCGATCATGGATGAATCAGGAAGAATTATCAAACAGCCTGAACCAATTATTAAACGGCAGCCAGAAGGATACACGGACCAATTTAGAGATCCAAAGGTTTGGAAGGCGGATGATAAGTTTTTTATGATTGTTGGGGCACAACGAAGAAATTTGACGGGTTGTGCACTTCTTTACCAATCGAGTGATTTAACACAGTGGACGTGGATTGGAGAGGTCATAACAAAAGAAAAAGATTTTGGTTTTATGTGGGAATGTCCAGATTACTTTGAGTTGCAAAATCAGGGAGTTCTTTTATTTAGTCCCCAGGGGCTCGAGCCTAAAGGTGATGCTTATCAAAACATTTATCAAACGGGATTTTTTATTGGTAATCCTTTAGATACCTTAACGGGTACTTTTGAACATGGTGATTTTCAAGAACTGGATGCTGGGTTTGATTTCTATGCTCCGCAAACCACTTTATCCCCTGACGGAAGACGTATTCTTGTTGGCTGGATGGGATTGCCCGAAATTGAATATCCTACTGATTCCGAAGGATGGGCTCATTGTTTAACCCTGCCAAGAGAGTTATCTATTAAGGAGGGCAAGATTCTTCAAAAACCAGTAGCTGAACTTGAATTGCTTCGTGAAGGGAAAATAGAAGCTAATAAACTATTGAATAATGAATCAATAACTTTCGAAGACTTTGAGGGGGATATTTACGAACTATTAGCAGAATTCTCCTCAAGTACAGCTGAGGAATTTGGTATTGAGATCCGTGTTGGAGCAAATGAAAAAACAGTGATTAAATATCACGCTGATGAGAAAAAAGTTATTTTCGACCGTACCCACTCCGGGCAGGCGTTCGGTGAGGAGTTTGGTTCGATTAGGAAATGCAGTACGGAATCTGAAGCCATATCGTTCCGAGTCTTTGTTGACGTTTCTTCAGTTGAAATCTTTGTAAACAATGGGGAGAAGGTTTTCACTGGGAGAATATTTCCTGGCAAAGAAAGCAGAGGAATCCGCTTTTTTTCTCTTGGAGGACAAACAAAGGTAAAAGCGGAAAAATGGGAGCTTGGTAAAAAATAATATTTATAACAGGCTAATTGTTAGTATTTAACTAGTTTTTAAAAAAGGAGAAACATCCATGACTTACTTTAAAGTCGAGGCTGCTTCTCCTTTTTTTGAAGTAACGAATAAATTAGAAATGGTAAAAGAAGATTCCTTAAGTGATAGTGACCTTTTTTGGTGAATATTAGATAACAGATCATACTGATTTTGAAATTCCCCAGCATTTCATTAATTTGTGGATCCCATCTTCCATTTGTTGCAATGGAATCCCGCCAAAGCCCAATAGAAATGTTGGAGATTTCCATTCAATGGGGCTTAATAGATAATCGCTTACCGGATAAATGGCAATCTTGTTTCTTTCCGCCATCTCTTTTAACTCATTTTCACTTTTATTCAGTGGGACTGAAATTAAAATGTGCATTCCGGCTTTGTCACCGGTGATGGAGACATGCGGATAATACGTTTCAAATACCTCGGTTAATTTTTCATGTTTTTTTCGATAAATTTTCCGCATCCGGTTTAAGTGTTTGGAAAAATAGCCATCTCTCATAAAGTTAGCTAGAAGATGTTGATCAAATCTTGGTACGGTGGCGGAGTAAAAACTTAAAGTCTGTTTGTACTTTGACAGCAATGGCAGCGGCAATACAAAATAAGCAACACGCAGTGAAGGCATTAGCGATTTGGTAAACGTGCTGAGATAAATAACTTTATGATTTTGGTCCATACCTTGTAAAGCGGGAATGGGTTTTCCTTTATAGCGGAACTCACTATCGTAATCGTCTTCAATAATATAGCGATTTTCATCTTTTGCCGCCCAGTTTAATAGCTGGGTCCTTCTTGTTGCTGATAGAACCGCACCTGTAGGGAATTGGTGGGAAGGTGTAATGTAAACAATATTGGCATTGGTCCTTTCAAGCTTATCCACTACTAAACCATCATCATCAATCGGAATGGGCACGGCTCTATTTTGCAATTGGATTCTTGGGATGGCCGAATAGCCGGGATTTTCAAGGGCAAATTTTGAATCCTCTCCCAATAATCGCAGGATCATAGGCAGCAGTTGTTCCGTTCCTGAGCCGATGACAATCTGTTCAGGCTTGCAGCAAATCCCTCTAGATTGATAAAGATAATTCGAAATTTCTGCTCTTAATGCGAATTCTCCTTGCGGGTCCCCAATTTGCAACAACTCTTTTGAACCTTGATCATATAAGTTTTTCGCATATTTTCGCCAGATTGAAAACGGGAATGAATCGGTATCAATTTTTCCTGGGTGAAAGTCAAATTGATAGGTTTTATCCTTTGCTATATCAATAGGCATGGTTAACGGCTCTTTTTCAATATAAGGTAATTCATCAAACTCTTCTACAAAGAATCCTATCCGTGGTTTCGAACCAACATAGCCTTCCGCCATCAGCTGTGCATAGGCAATTTCAATGGTGGTTTGGCTGATATTTAAAAAGTCGGCTAATTTTTTTTTGGAAGGCAATTTAGTTCCAACTTCAATTTGTTTATGGATAATGGCGTCTTTGATTCCGAAATAAAGCTGTTCATACAAGGGTTTTTTTGTATTTTTATCCAATGTAAACATCAGCATGTCCATCTGCAATCCCTCCATCTGACCACATAATTTTTTTAAAAATTGAACCTTTTCACAAAGTCAATTTCTATTATACTAGTAATCATTAAAGAAATGGAGGGTTTATTGATGAAACAGGTAGGAACAGATAGAGTAAAACGCGGTATGGCGGAAATGCAAAAAGGCGGCGTGATTATGGACGTCATTAATGCCGAGCAGGCAAAAATAGCAGAGGCTGCAGGTGCAGTTGCTGTTATGGCTTTAGAGCGGGTACCATCCGATATTCGAAAAGCTGGTGGTGTAGCTCGTATGGCAGATCCTCGGATTGTAGAGGAAGTGTTGAACGCAGTAACCATTCCAGTAATGGCAAAAGCACGTATTGGCCATATTGTCGAAGCACGTGTTTTAGAATCAATGGGCGTTGATTACATAGATGAAAGTGAAGTATTAACACCTGCTGATGAGGAATTCCATTTATTAAAAAGCGACTACACCGTACCTTTTGTATGTGGATGCCGCGATTTAGGGGAAGCTGCTCGTCGTATTGGAGAAGGAGCTTCCATGTTACGTACGAAAGGTGAACCGGGAACTGGAAATATTGTCGAAGCTGTTCGTCATATTCGTAAAGTTAATTCACAGGTAAGACGTGTTGTTGGTATGAGCGCAGATGAATTAATGACAGAAGCGAAAATTTTAGGTGCACCATTTGAATTATTATTAGAAATCAAAAAATTAGGGCGCTTACCAGTTGTAAATTTTGCTGCTGGTGGGGTGGCAACACCTGCAGATGCCGCTTTAATGATGGAACTTGGAGCAGATGGTGTATTTGTAGGATCAGGTATTTTCAAGTCTGATAACCCAGAAAAATTCGCACGTGCCATTGTAGAGGCAACAACGCATTATCAAGACTATAAACTAATTGCTGAAATTTCAAAAGAGCTGGGTACACCGATGAAAGGTATTGATATTGCAACGCTAAATGCAAGTGAACGTATGCAGGAACGTGGTTGGTAATATGCTGAAAATTGGGATACTTGCCTTACAAGGTGCAGCCAGAGAGCATATAAGACAAATTGAAGAGCTTGGCTGTGAGGCCATTCCGGTTAAATCAGTTGAAAACCTAAATGAACTTAATGGACTAGTATTACCTGGCGGGGAGAGTACAACCATGCGTAAACTGCTAGACCGTTATGAACTGCTTGAGCCCATTCGTGATTTAGCCCTTAATGGAATTCCGATGTTTGGAACATGTGCAGGTCTGATTTTATTGGCAAAAGAAATCGCCGGCTCTGACACGCCGCATTTGGGATTAATGGATGTCGTGGTTGAACGGAATTCCTTTGGACGCCAAGTGGATAGTTTTGAAGTAGAATTGTCCACTCGAGGAATAGGGGACGACATTCCCGCTGTGTTTATTCGGGCCCCGCATATCGTGGCGGCAGGTGAAAATGTTGAAATTCTCGCCAAGCATGAGGATCGCATTGTTCTAGCTCGCGAAGGTCAATTTTTAGGTTGCTCTTTTCATCCAGAACTAACAGAAGACACTCGAATCATGAAATATTTTATTGAAATGGTACGAGAATACAATTAAAGATATCTTTCACGCCCTGCATTATGTCGGTAAAGTCGGCTTATTCAGGGCTTTTTTTAAAATATTTGTTGAATTCACTGCATGTGAAAAATAAACGGTAAATTTCCGGCTAAATTGGGAAATACCCATATTTCCTTAATAATAAGGGGAGTTTTTCCGTTAATATGCTCCAAATCTCTTGATTTAGCCTTATTTAGAGCAGTTAATCGGAATATTTCCGCTTATATCCGCTTCTTAAGCCTCCCCTATATACATTAGCAGGAAATTCTCCGCCTATGAATTTTCATCCCTTCACAAAATTGATACGGAGAAGGCAGAAATGGTTTGCAAACTTCATCATTCGCAATCAGAGGCATTGGTCATATAAGAAAAAATAGCAAGGGTAAAAACCTTGCTATTTCAAATATTACCTAATCTTATCATGTTCACTTCTCTTTACAATTAAGATTCCATGTAATTATGCTGCCGTTCAATTTTTCCATCATCATCATGAATATAGGCCATTGTTTTGGCTTCTTCTGCCATACGTTTTGCTTCTTTTACGGCCTCATTCTTTGAATCAGCTGTATAGGCTGGTTCCTCTTCACCCTCAACCTTCACTGCCCAGCGATCCTCGTCATGTGGAACGACATGAAATCTTGCCTCATCGGTCCCAGCGCGCTCCTTGAAATATTGATCACGGTCCGTTTGGTTATCTCTTTTATTTGTCATAGGTTTACCTCCAAGTATAAATTTTCCTAATACCGTACATTTACCCCTTCATCAAAATTAGAAACATAAGGTTGTTACTAGAATTTTTGATTAGTAGAAATTGGAAGTGAAGGATCCAAAATGAAAGGGTATATAACTTAAAAGATTGTAATAAGGAAGTGATTGGTATGCGTTTCGAACGAGCACTATTAATTTATAACGGTAATGCCGGAAAAAAAGACATGAAACAGGCACTTGGGCTTTCAGTCCCCATTCTGTCCTCTCATATATCAAATTTAATGATTATGCCAACCCAAAGAATCAACCATGCAAAAGAGATTTGTGAGCAATATGGATCGGAAATTGATTTGGTCATTATCCTGGGTGGAGATGGTACGGTCCATGAATGTATCAACGGATTGTCCAACCTGGATCATCGCCCGATGATTGGGATCCTGCCTGCTGGTACCTGCAATGATTTTTCAAGGTCCTTAATGGTTGACCAGGATATCGCAACTGCTGCAGAACAAATCATTCATGGTAAAAGTATGCCAGTGGATATACTCAAAGTAGATGACCATTACTGTCTAAACTTTTGGGGCACAGGGTTGATTGCCGAAACCTCCAATAACATTAGACAAACGGAAAAACATCATCTCGGAAAGATTAGTTATATGTTAAGCGCCATTCGTACAATGAAAGATATGGATCCATTTCATTATGTACTAGATATAGATGGGGAGAGAAAGGAAGGAGAGGCGCTATTAATTATTGCTATCAATGGGAATTACATAGGAACAAGGAAGCTGCCATTTCAAGCAATCAGTTATAATGATGGACTAGCAGATGTTTTTATCATCAAACATACAAACATGACGTTGTTGAAAGAACTTTTTACGACAGATATTACGATACTTAATAATGAAATAATCCAGGAAATGGACCATTATTCAGGAAAATCAATCACCATTCATACACAAGAAAAACAGGATGCAGATATGGATGGTGAAGTGTATACCAAGACACCTAGTCATATTAACGTTCTTAAACATCATCTTCAAGTGTTAATCCCAAATTAGAGGCGGCAGACAATTATATCTATCAGGCAGTGAACAGGGAGTTGTCACTTGGATATTGGAGTCAATCAATCACAGAAAATTTTAAAATAGACATTCTCATTAAGCAAATGATAGCATGAGAATAATAGAGTAGAGAGGATGTTTATTGATTTGATTCAGACTGTGATTTCAACCCTTTTTCAAGTGATGGTTCCGCTGTCGATACCGGTTATTGCCGGGTTTCTCCTTGGCCGATTTGCACGGATTGACACCAAGCCATTGTTAACCCTTACATTATATTATTTAAGCCCGGCTATGATATTAGATACCTTAATGACTGCCCGTGTTTCACATCATGATATCTTTCAAACGCTTGCTTTTTCCTTGCTTAACCTTGTCATGCTCTGGGTGATTGCAACAAGCGTAAGTAAGCCGCTTCATTTTCCGGCTAACGATAAGGCAGCTCTCGTATTAGTGTCCTCCTTTACAAACAGTGTCAACTATGGGCTTCCGCTAGTTTTACTTGCGTTCGGAAAATTAGGGCTCGAAAAAGCATCTGTTTATGTTGTCATTCAAATGGTCATCGTCAATACCATTGGCGTTTATTTTGCGGCACGCTCGCATTTTTCGATAAAAAACGCGGTGCGATCGGTGTTTACCCTTCCAGCTATTTATGCCGCGATTCTAGCACTTGTCCTTCGAAGCTTAGATCTTCCCTTACCTGGCGGAGTGGCGAAAGGGGTGTCCATGATTGCTGATGCTTACTCTCCAGTTGTCATGGCGATTTTAGGGGCGCAAATTGCAAGTGTCAAAGTCGCGAAGTTCGATTGGAAATCTCAACCCGCCTTTTGGACAGGGATGACTGTTCGTTTGTTGATTTCCCCTGCAGTTGCTTTGCTTTGCCTATCAATCTTGCAAATAAAAGGCATCTTGCAATCGGTTCTGTTTATTTTAGCGTGTATGCCTGTAGCCGTAAATGCCGGCATTCTTGCGGAAAAATTTAATGCATCACCTACAATTGTATCTAAGTGTATTCTTTGGACAACACTTGTCTCATTTATTATTTTGCCATTTCTAATTGTAGTTATAAAGTGATAGAGGATTTATATATTTTTTAGAAGGATATAAAAAAATAAGCAATCTTAGTCCTGTAAAGTACAGAAATACTAAGATTGCTTGGGAACGATACTTTTTATTTGAAGTCCTATGTTCGTTTATTATGAAAGTATGAAATAATTTTATGAAGGATAAAGGTTATGCAAAAATAGCTTTTGTTATTAAGAATAGAACAGATGGGGCAAGCAGGCACCCTAGGCCAGTATAAAATGTAGCGGTTACCGCCCCATATGGAACAAGTTTTGGATCGGTTGCGGCTAATCCTCCTGCTACTCCACTCGTAGTTCCCATCATACCGCCGTATACCATGGCAGTCCGCGGATTATTTAATCCAATATATTTTGCAATAAATGGTGTGCCAATCATGGTCAAGATGGACTTTACCAGTCCTGCGGCGATGCTAAGAGTGATTACTTCGGAACTTGCACCAATGGCAGATCCTGTTACTGGTCCTACAATGTATGTAGCCGTCCCGGCACCAATAGTCGTTAAGCTAATGGCATCTCTGTATCCAAAGGCAAGTGCAATAATAACACCAACGACAAAAGAGAGGACAACACCAATAAATAAGGATAGGACCCCGTTTACACCAGCTTTCTTGATTTCGCTAAAGTTTGCCCCAAAGGCGGTAGCAACGATCGCAAAGTCCCTGAGCATTCCGCCGCCCATTAGCCCGATGCCAGAAAAGAGAGTAATGTCTGATAAACCTTTTTCTCCTCCGGTAACGGCTCCCCCGATGTAAGCGAGGACAAGCCCAAGGGTAATGGCAATCGCAGAACCATGGATGCGGCCCTTTGTTAATTTATTAGAGAGAAAATAAGAGAGATACATAGTTAATCCGACAATGGCAAAAGCAACAATGAATCCATTATTTTTAAGAACATTACCTAATATTTCTAACACCCTGCTCGCCTCCATTCACATCGATTTCAAGAATATCTGCCTTGCCGCCCTTACTTAAAAGAGGAACGACCGCCCAGCTAATCACCACTACAGCCACTCCGGCGATAATAGCCAAGAATCCTCCATCTAGGGCCGCAACTACATTTTGCTGTGCTGACATGGCAATAACGATTGGAATGTACATTCCACTCCAAAAAGATAGACCTTCTTGCGTTTGTTTGTTTAGCTTATCTTTCTTTTTTAAATATTCCACAAGTAGAATCAGCATAAGCATAGCAAAGCCAACACCGCCGACATTTGCATCAATTCCAAGGATGTGACCTAAAAGATCTCCAAAAAACACCCCTGATAAAAAGCAGATCGATAATATTGCGACCCCAAAAATAATCATGCAATTTCTCCTTTTCAATTTTTTCTTTCGAACAAAAGGCATAAAACTGAAAGCGAACAGAACAATGAAACGTATGTCTGTACTAAGAAGAAATTCGAAATAAAGGAAAGCGTTTGCAAAACAAAAGAATCAACAGTCGACTGTATTCCTAAAACCCATAATAAATCGTAAGAAAATAAAATGTCAACCATTTTTTAAATTTTCTAAATATATTGAAATCTAATAACATAGGAGCTATAATGAAATCGACAGTCGACTATTTTAAAATCTATTAAAGGAGACCTCGTCATGAAAACGAATAAATTGACTCAAAATGCCTTATCCAATCATATTGCTGAACATATTACAGATCAAATTATTAAGGGGGAACTAGCCCCTGGAGAAAAACTGATTGAACATATTTATGCAGAAGAGTATGGAACCAGCCGCGCTCCTGTTAGGGAGGCTATTTATCTACTTTCCATTGAAGGTCTCGTGGAAAGAATTCCAAGAAAAGGGGCCGTGGTCAAAGATTATACAGAAAATGAGATCTATGATCTTCTTGAAATACGTAACATGCTTGAAATGATGGCGATTGAACGCATTGGCCGAAATGGAGTAGACCAAGTGGAATTACAGAAGATGGCTGATATTTTAAAAGAAATGAATGATGAGACCTCGGTTCATCAATATACCCAACTAAATCACTCTTTCCATATGGTACTCGTGGAAATGAGTAAAAGTGAGACGATTAAAACGATGTATTCAAGGCTAGGATGGCCACTGCTAAGAATTCAAAGCCTCTCGTTTGCAAACGATGGGAATATTGAAAAGTCTATAAAAGAGCATCAAATGTTAATCGAATTTTTGAGAGAAGAAAACATCAAGGAAGCAGCGAATCTCTTAAAGCGTCATAACGAGGATGTCATTTCAAGTATGAAGAAAAAGCTAGCTTCCCAAAATAAATAAGTTTTTACATGATTAATAGACTAGTTGATTTTTCAAACAAGGTGGTGAAAGTTGGTGAAGCTCGCATTCTTATTTCCTGGCCAAGGTTCTCAAAAGCCGAATATGCTAAAAGAACTGCCTGAACATCCAGCAGTTGAAGCTGTCCTGCAAGAAGCTACAGAGGTACTCGGAGAAAGCGTTTGCAATTTTCATTCCAATAAAACTTTGACATCGACCGTATCTGTTCAAATCTGTTTGCTAGTTTCCTCAGTTGCAATCTTAAAAGTCTTTGAAGCAGAAGGAATCTACCCCCATATTGTGGCAGGCCATTCGGCAGGTGCTTATGGTGCAGCCGTTGCCTGTAAGGCCATTGGGTTTGCTGATGCTTTAAAAATGATCAAGCTAAGAGGGCAGCTAATGGAACAGGCCTTTCCCAGCGGATACGGAATGGGTGTCATTACAGGATTGAATGAACAGACTGTAAAAGAACTTGTAAATTCTTGTTTTACAGAGACAGAACCTATTTACACCGCAAATATTAATGCTCCGGATCAAATTGTCATTGCAGGTTCTATTACTGCTCTGAACAAGGTCATTGACCGTGCCTCAACTAGTGGGGCAAGAACAGCGGAACTTCTAAATGTGAACATACCGTCCCATTGCTCCTTATTAGACGCAGTTTCTAAATCTTTACATCAGGAATTATCAAAAATTACATTCAGCCAGCCAGTCATTCCATATGCCTGTAACCGAACGGCAAGGCTTTTAAGATCGCCGGATCAGATTAGGGAGGATCTTGCCTTTAACGTTTCCCATCCAGTTATGTGGCATAATATTTCTTCCATCCTTTGTGAACACGGTACAAGGCTCTTTATTGAAATGCCGCCAGGGAATGTTCTTAGCAGCTTATCTAAAAAAGCATTGCCGGGTGCACGTTCTCTTTCTGTGGATGAAAACGGGTTTGGAAATTGTTTGGTTTTGGCTAGGCGTTTCTGTTCTGAACATTCTTAAGTATAAAAGATTGATAGGAGAAAGGGGATAGCAGGATATGCAGGCAATTAAGAAACACTCTTGGACAAAACGATTAGAGGCAAAAGAGAAGAGAATGGAGAAAATGAAAGACATAACAAGCAGCCGGATTATTCCTACGAACAAAATTGTTCAGGCGCTTGAAACCTTAATCGAGCCTGGTGACCGCGTTGTTTTGGAGGGAAACAATCAGAAGCAGGCATCCTTCCTGTCGACAGCCCTTGCCAAGGCAGACCCGGGAAAATTATATGATTTGCATATGATTATGTCGAGTATCTCCCGGCCTGAGCATTTGGATCTGTTTGAATATGGTATTGCTAAAAAAGTAGACTTTTCTTATGCCGGCCCGCAAAGTCTTCGGATTGCACAAATGCTGGAGGATGGGAAACTTACAATGGGTGAGATCCATACTTATATCGAGCTGTATGGAAGGTTGTTTATCGATTTGATTCCATCCGTTGCGCTGGTTGCTGCTGACAAAGCCGATGCGGCTGGTAATTTATACACTGGACCGAACACAGAAGAAACTCCAACCTTGGTTGAAGCAGCTGCTTTTCGTGATGGGATTGTCATAGCGCAGGTGAATGAACTAGTGGATGAACTTCCGCGTGTTGACATACCTGGTTCATGGATTGATTATGTCGTAGTGGCTGACAAGCCGTATCAGCTTGAGCCTCTTTTTACCCGTGATCCGCGCCATATTACTGATATTCAGGTGCTTCAAGCAATGATGATAATTCGAGGGATATATGAAAAGCATCAGGTGAAGTCGTTGAATCATGGAATTGGCTATAATACAGCTGCTGTGGAGTTGTTACTACCTACATATGGAGAAAAGCTTGGGCTTAAAGGGAAAATCTGCAAACACTGGGCGTTAAATCCTCATCCTACATTGATTCCCGCCATTGAAAGCGGCTGGGTAGAGAGCGTCCATTGCTTTGGCGGGGAAGTGGGCATGGAAAAATATGTGGCCGCAAGAAGGGATATATTTTTCACAGGCCATGATGGAAGTTTACGCTCCAACCGGACATTATGCCAGCTGGCAGGACAATATGCTGTTGATTTGTTTGTAGGTTCAAGTCTGCAAATCGACGCTTTCGGAAATTCTTCCACAGTTACCCGCGGACGGCTTGCAGGGTTCGGCGGGGCACCAAATATGGGGCATGACCCAGGCGGCAGGAGACATTCTTCCGAGGCATGGCTGGACATGAAAACGAATAATGAACCGCTTGCACGTGGGAAAAAGCTGGTAGTCCAAGTGGTAGAAACCTTCCAAAACGGAAATAAACCGGTGTTTGTTGAATCATTAGATGCCTTGGATGTAAAAAAGGATGCAAATCTCGCAACGGCACCTGTGATGATTTATGGTGAAGACGTCACACATATTGTGACTGAAGAAGGGATTGCCTATTTATATAAGGCAACCAGCATGGAAGAACGCAGGCAGGCCATTGCAGCCATTGCAGGCGTTACTCCAATTGGGCTTGAACATGACATCAGAAAGACGGATAAGTTGAGAAGGGAAGGACTCATTGCGCTCCCTGAGGATCTTGGGATTAGAAGAACCGATGCAAAGCGTTCCTTGCTTGCTGCTAAAAATGTAGAAGAGCTGGTGGAATGGTCAGATGGTTTATATGAACCGCCTGCTAAATTCCGCAGCTGGTAACAGGGTACAGTTCAAATGGAAAAAATACAAACCTACCCAGAGAAACTTGCCATTTTAGCAGTACAAGCGCTGATCGAAGAGGCAGAACTGACACCGAAACCAGGTCTTGTTGACAAAGAGAGCACAGGTTCCCATCAGGATATGTCGATAGAATTAATGATTCAATCTGCGAGATCATTAGAGCCGGCGTTCAGAGAAATGGCCAAGGTAAGCTATGGAAGGGTTCCTTCTCAGGAATTAAGGGAAGAGGTTGCTGCTATCGGGCGCCAAGGGGAAATCGATATGTTCCAAGCTACCGGGGGCGTGAATACACACAAAGGTGCGATCTGGGCATTGGGCCTGCTTATTTCAAGCGCAGCCATGAACCCAGGAGAGACATCTTTGGACCTGATTGCTAAAACCGCAGGAAACCTCGCCCTCTTCCAGGATAGGCACCTGCCGCAGCAAATAACAAATGGTAAAAGAGTAAAATCAAAATATGGAGTGAATGGAGCACTGGGGGAAGCACAACTTGGGTTCCCTCATATAAGAAATATATCTTTACCTGTTCTTTATGATTCGAGGAGCAAGGGCATTAAAGAGGACCTGTGCAGGCTGAATACCTTAATTGCCCTTATGGCAAATCTTGATGACACCTGTATTTTACATCGGGGTGGGGCTCGAAGCTTGACCACTACCAAGGAACTTGCTTCCGAGATCCTAAAATCTGGCGGAGTTTGGACACCGAAAGGCTGGAGGGTTTTAGAGGTGCTTAATAAATACCTAATAAAGAGCAATGCATCCCCAGGCGGAAGTGCGGATTTGCTTGCGGCTACGATCTTCCTCGATTCACTCTATGAAAATAACACTAGCCATTTATGGGGGTTCAATAAGTATACGATTATTAGTATCTAAGGAGGGAGCCATTATGGAAAAATTACTATTTCGTTTTCCTGCAACAAAAAAATTAAATTCGGTTTCACATGTGGGTGTGGTTGGATCTGGGGATTTGGAAATTTTGATGGAACCTTTAGATGGTACCTATACAGAAGTCATTGTACGTACTGGTACAACGGGGTTTAAAGAAACATGGAGTTACGTTTTAGAGAGATTTTTTTCACAGCATGATGTTTCCGCAATGATTAAGATTAATGATTTCGGTGCAACTCCAGGAGTTGTCACATTACGTTTATCACAAGCATTGGAGGTGGCTAATGATGCTCAATACGTTGAAAAATAGTTTTGTTGAATGCGGTGGTCGTGATCGGGCACGGGCATTGTTGGATGAATCCAGTTATAGGGAATTACTGGACCCATTCACAGGGATTGAATCACCCCATTTGGAACCACAGGGCATTGTCCCGCAATGTGATGATGGGGTGGTGATTGCAAGGGGAGAACTTCAGGGTCTTTCTCTATTGGTGATTTCATTAGAAGGGAATTTCCAAGGAGGAGGAATCGGTGAGGTCTCAGGTGCTAAAATTGCCGGTGCGCTGGAACTTGCTCTGGAGGAAAATAAAGCAGGCGGAGCAGTGTATCCAGTCATTGTGTTTGATACAGGGGGCGTAAGGCTGCAGGAAGCAAACTATGGATTATTGTCGATTGCAGAAATTGGAGCTGCCATTGTTGCGCTTAGGGAATATGTGCCGGTAATTGGTATGATTCCAGGGAAAATTGGAGCGTTTGGCGGGATGTCCATTACGGCTGGTTTATGCAGCACCTTAATCATGACCCGTGAAGGGCGGCTTGGATTAAATGGACCTGAGGTGATCGAACAAGAAGCGGGAATTGAGGAATTCGATTCCATGGATCGTCAGTTAATCTGGAATACCATCGGCGGGAATCAAAGAAAGGCAATGGGATTTGCCGACCTTATTGTAGATGATGATATGGCAGCTTTTCAACAGGCCATTCTTTCTTCAATCAAAACAGCTGCCGGAAAACCCCCAAGATGCACACAGGTTGAAAGGTATCTATCGTTTTTACAAACGGTCGATCCTTTTAAACCCATTAACGCAGAAAAAGCACGTCAAGTTTGGAAACAATTCGAGCAAAATACTCTAAATGAATATTTTTTTGAAGGACCTATTCAGGAGAAGGGGATCGTAAGCAGAGGGAATAAATGGTTTACTCTCTTAACAAAGGGGGCTCCATCTATTAGTGAAATCTCTTCTGTTCTTTGTGCAGATTCAATTATTGGAAATATTCCTGCACGGTTCCTTGCAGTGGTACCAGATCCATCTAGCCGCTTCCCAAGAGCACGATCCGGTGAATTCGGCCTTGAACAGGGATGGATGATCGCGAAGCATGTACGGGATGTGATCGAGGAGGATCGGTACCAGGAGAAGCGAGCCATTGTCGCCATTGTTGATGTACCAAGCCAGGCTTACGGCTATCGTGAGGAACTTCTGGGGATTCATCAGGCATGTGCTGCGGCAGTTGATGCGTATGCCACTGCTAGATTAGCAGGACATCCAGTCATAGCCTTTATACCCGGAAAGGCTATCTCGGGTGCATTTCTTTCCCATGGAATGCAAGCCAACCGTCTGGTCGCACTAGAGGATGAGGGTGTGAATGTTCATGTCATGTCCAAAAAATCAGCGGCTAGAATTACACGCCGTACGATTGAAGAAATGGAAGAAGCGACAAAAAAAGTGCCTGCCATGGCTTATGATATTCATTCCTTTGAAAAACTAGGGGCACTATTTGCCCTTATGGGTGGTATCAACGCAGATTCCCCTGGGATTTCTGACCGTGAAGCAGTCATCGGTAAATTAGTTGAGGCCATTGAAGACACCAAAAACAGTCCAAGCGATCTTAGCAGCAGACTCCACACTTCTTTTGCTCGAGAAGGCGGGCGGGCAGCTTCGATACTTGTACGGAAGAAGCTTTCAGAACAATGGCATTAGAACCACATGATTTACTAAAGATTAATCCAAAGGATATCATCAGCCACTCTCCATTCCCTGAATGGGTGTTTCCTTCTTTGGAGGCAGCCCCGTTTGTTGTGGTCAGGAGGATCCATGCTCCAAGAGGGGAGGTTGCCATTGGTATAAGAGGGAAGGAAAGAAGCCAGAGATTCGGTGCATTTTTACCAGTACAGTGTGTCATAAAACAAATAAAGCCTGAAGACCTTACCGGAAGAGATCTGTGGAAAGGTAAACCTTCCCCAGTTTTCGCTGCAATGGAGTTGGCAGAGGGCATACTCAATACCCACAAACTTTCATGGGGGCCCGGAGGAAGTGCGGGTTTCGAGCTTGCTAGTGGAGTGGAAACTGTAACATCCAAAAGTGACCTGGATTTAATCATTCGCTCACCGGAACCATTGGAGTTATCAATAGCGAGGGAGATAGTGGAAGGATTAAAAAAAAGTCTGGTAAGAGTAGATGTACAAGTGGAGACCCCTGCCGGTGCCTTTTCATTAATGGGGTATGCAAGGGGACAGGGACAGGTGTTAGTAAAAACGATGTTCGGTCCAACGTTGAGCAGCAATCCTTGGGACGTATCTATTCCTTCCTCCTTATTTAAGTAATGATCGCTTTTTTGGTTTAACTTTTAAAATTCGGGTATATAGTAATTAGCTGCTTTCCCCCATATTCTTTTTCCATACTAACTTTGACTATCTTATGGATAGTCCTTTTTTTTTGATTACATTAATCTATAAAAATTTCATTTACCTCGAATTACTCAACTAGTTTATAATATAAGGATGTCCTAATTGATTAATAGACATTAAATCCATTCAAAGTGTAAAAGATTTAAGCAGGTGATTACAATCGATATCATTGAAACAAGGGTGAGAAGTTTTATTGAAGATATCCAGCACCCTAAACAAAAAAAGAAAATCAATATTAATGATTTAGAAATTCAGTTGCGCAAGCGGTTGGATGATTATTTTGAAATGGATGGTTATACGTTGTTCTATCGGACAATCGAAGCATTGCAGGCAGAAGGACAGCTGACCCCGATTCAAAATCATCAATACAATGGAAGAACGCCAGCGCTTGCCTTATACTACTGGGTCAATATGAAAGTTCAGGCAGTCAAATGGGATCGTCTCGCGATGATGAAATTAGGAGACTTGTTTGATTTTTCCTATTATGAACGTCATCCCGAATGGCAAACAGAAGAGGAATGGAGCCGAATCCAAAATCTATATACCTTTCTAAAGTCCAGTCAGGAACGGGAAACCGTATCCGTTGAAGAAAGAAGCCTCGAGCTCTTTGGCCATGAAAAATTCTTACTAGATGGAGATAGTTTTCCTGAAGGAAAAGGCTTTTTAGCTAGAATTGGGGTATCAGAAGAGCAGCTTAAAATGGTGAACTACGGGGAGCCTTTTGTATTCTGGATTAAACAAGGGAAAGAACTCAAAGATATTCAGCGGGTTCTGATTGTGGAAAATCTATCTTTCTTCCATACTTCCATTAAATTATTGGAAGCAAATGAACTTGATTATGAACCAGAACTGATCATCTATGGGGAAGGAACGAAGATTGAACGGAGCTTTTCCTTTTTCTTTCGGATGTTTCCAGCTAAACCTTACCTATTTTATTATGCCGGAGATTTAGATGCTGCAGGATATGCTATTCTTATTCGCTTGATCGAAAAGTATCCAGATTGCTGTATTCAGCCGGCCTTAAAAATCTATCGCAAAATGCTAGAATGTCTCGAACAAAGAAATGACCAGAAAGCGGGCCAAACACAAAACACCCAATACCGTGATCCATTTTTTCAATGGTTTACTGACGACGAGCAAGCGATATTACATCAATTATGGCAGGAAAATAAACGGATTGCTCAAGAAGTGTTGACAATCGAATCATGGAGGAGATGGATGTGAACGAGTCATGGGAAGGATTTGGCAAGCGACTGCAGCGGCTAAATCCATTATTTGAACTTGGGAGGGGAATGGAAGTAGGGGAGTTGAAACCTTATATTCAAACCATTCTCATGCAAGTGCTCCTCACTATCTTTTATCGGGAATTAAATGATGATGATCATCGGCGCAAAGCGGATATCAAGTATATGGTGCAAGATTCGATCAAACAAATGAGGCTTTTAGCAGACGAAAAACAGATTGAACGGATTACAAGCGGGCTTTTATATCAGGGAAAAGAAGAGTATAGTAGACCGTTTGAAGCCTTCTATTATGATGAAATCAAACAATCCTGGGAAACGCAGACTTTCCGCTATGTTGCAATGGATGAATTATATACCAATCTAGAGATGGGCGGATCGATTGTTTATAAACTGACGGATGTTGCGCAAGAAATGATTTTTATGAGCAGGGAAATGGCGGAGGAGTTCTCCATCACCATTGAGCAGCTCTATAGTATGCAGCTGATTAAAAATGGTAATTTCCGCAAAGCTACGCGAAACCTCGATCACCTCATTTCACGAGTAAACCGCCTGATGGCTAATGAATTTACCTTCCAGAAGGAAATGATTAACAATCCCAAAATCTTATTGATTGAAGAAGAATGGCAGCGGGCTGACAATCGTGTGGAAATTGAAAAGCAATTTGAAGAAGAAAAAAACCACTTCCGTACGATCACTAGCATGATCGAAAAAACAAAACGAAGGAACGAAGAAGATGATTATATTCAGAAGGAACTGATTCTTCTTCAAGAAAAAATTGGCCATACCAGGCAATTGCATGATCGTTTTGCTAAATTGGTGATTCAAAATATCTCCTATGAGATGAAATTAAAAGCGGAAAACCCTTCCTTGTTCTGGGAAAACAGCCTGGTTTCCTTCCGTGAGCATTTTTATGAAAATTGGTTCCTGAGGGAAGGGGTTCAAGGGTTTAATGAAATAGAACGGGTGCTTTCGCCTTTATTTTCACCGAAGAATGAGTTTATTTTGCCGCTCGATTGGATTTGGGGTGAACAGGAATTGAACGAAACTCTAAATGCGGACATCGTAATCGAAGATGAGGTCGAAGAAAGCATTACTCGCCAGCGTGTAACCAACTGGGACTCTGTTATTAAGGCCTGGAGTTATGTTTTTCAATTTCTGCAAACATCCGGGGAGTTTTCATTGGCTGATTTAGAAGAACTGCCATTAGAAGTGCAGGATTTATGGTTTGAAGAATCTGAAACGATTGATTTATGGATGATGTTTGATAAAAAGCCGCTGAAGGTTCAGGTGCTGCATCGAAAGGAAGATACCTTAAGTGATGAAAGGGAAATCCTTCTTTATAAACTAATGATGGAGTATCCGCAATTTCAAGTGTTTGAAGGCTCTAAGATTTTCACATCCTTTGATCATCGAGCGGAGCCTTTCACTTGGTACAGAATGAAAATCACTCCTTTTAAAATATGTGTACAGGAGGAGAAAGTATGAATGCAGAAACAATTAAACAGGCGTCGGCCGTCTATTTTACTCTATTAAAAGACAAAGTAATCGACGAGAATAGTGAACATTTCCAGGCTTATTTTCATCCGGAAGTGAGACAGACCGTTCTCTTATTAGCGGACGAATCTGGTACCTATATCATTGAATCACCCAAGCGGATCCAATTGGTGGTCCAGCCAACCGGTTCCGTCTTTGCCACGAATTTTACTCATTTGAAAGATAAACATCGGCAAGTCGAAACGAAGAAACACTTTCATCTGATGAGCGTTGTCATTATGTCGTTTTTGGCGGCGATCGACCGCAACCAGGCGGCAAAAATCCGCACCAAGCGGGAAGGGATCAGCTATTACGCGTTAGAGCGGCAAGTGAACGATCTTATCATGAGTTGGGATAGCATCCTTAAAACGAAGCCTTCTTTTGGGGAAGAAGAACGGATTGATATGAAAGATGTGGTGACCACCTGGAAATACATGGAGGTCGACACGGACGATTATGGTGTTAAAAAAGGCAATCGGCGAACCAGAATTGGGTTAATTGCCGGTGCGATGCGTTTATTAGAGACGGAAGGATTAATTGTCATCCTTGACCGCGACGATATTCCAAAGGCGATTCCCAAACAAGAGCTTTTTGAGCGAATTGAATACTTGTATCACGATTATGACCGTTATGAATTATTTAAACAGTTAATGACTTCAGAGGAGGATGAGCATGCCGAAAATCCACAGAATTAGAATTGTCGGCCTCAAGTATGATGGCATGCAAAAGCAATACAAAGATACGACTTTTAATTTCCATAATGAGGAGACATCGACAAATGGCCTCATTGCGATGATGAACGGGGGCGGGAAAGGTGTGTTCCTGCAAACGATTTTTCAGATACTGAAACCTGGTACTTCATGGGGAAAACAAAATAACCGATATTATCAGCAGTTCTTTTTTAACAATAAAGAACAATTTATTCCTTACACCTTTCATGTCCTGATTCAATGGGAATTGGACGGTGCTGACCGCAGGCATTTGGTGACAGGAGGAATGTTCTCAGCTGAACAGCGGATTTCGATGAGTGAAGAAAGTGGAAATGATAGTAAGACATTGGAACAAGAAGCAAAGATCCTTCCTAATATTACTTTTTATACAAGAGAATTTGACCGGAAAGAAGAGGCAGCACTTGAGCATATTCCACTCTTTGAAAATGATGAGGTGGCTGAAACCGAGAGCTTGAAGGATTATTTGAAATGGAATGGATATGACGTTTACCGAGATACGAAAAAGCACTATCGCATCCTTGATACATACGGAATTAACCGTAAAGATTGGGATATTATGAAGGACATCAACAAGGATGAAGGAGGCGTTGGGAAATATTTTGAAGGAGCGGAGGATGATTTTTCCCTGTTTCAAAAAAGAATTATTCCGACCGTTAGTCAAGTGTTGCATCGAACCGAACATCAAAAGAACGATCTTGTGGAGATTTTCAAAAGCCAGGCAAGTATCGCGAAGGACCTGCCTGTTCTGTTAAAAAGAGAGCAAGCCCATAAAGAGTTTTTAGAAGACATTGTCCCATTTGAAGCGCACCTTGCTAAAGGGGTAGAACATAAAGAAATTGTTCAGGAAAGTATAAAGACTGGCAGACAGCTGCTGGGGGCTTTAGAGCATTTGAAACAAACGGAAGAGGAAGCACTGCTTACTTTAGAAAAAGAAATTGAAAAATTAATCGTAAGGCAGGCAGATTTACGTTTCCAAAAAGACAACTTAGAGTATGCAAAAGCGCACAGAGAAGTAATGGATTGGGAAAAGAAATTAGCCGAAGAACGAACCAAGCATACGTCTTTACAAGAGATTGTGAAAGAAAAACAGGAACGAAAAGATCAATACTCGTTTCAACTTTTATTGAAAGAGTGGTTTGAAAACGAACAGAGCATCCGCTCGCTTTCACAGCAAATCGAGAAATTGGAACAAAATAGCGGTTTAGAGCAAGTGAATCAAAGAATGGATGAAATCAAAAAAGAAGCAAGGGCGCAATGGGAACATTCCTATCTCTCCATTCAAGAAGCAGTTAAGCAGTACGCTGGGTATCAAAAGTTTCTTACTAAAAAAGGAACGGAGCTGTCGCGCCAGGATAAACAAAAGACAAAAGACATTGCGCAGCTTAGTACAGAAATTGATTATATCTATACGGATATACATAACTTTGAATCGAAGGAAGCGGCACTGGTCAAAGAATTTGGCGACCGTTTAACCTATGATTTAAAGGGACTCGTCGATTACCTTCAAAAACAAATTGAAGACAAGCAGGTAACGTTAGAGGAGCTGCAAGCAAAAGAGAAAGAATCTAGTGAAAAGCAAAATCAGCTTGCCACCTCACATGGGACACTTGTCCAATCCATTCAATTTTCAGAAGAAAAATGTGAAGAATTACAGGCTGCCAATGAAGCGCAAAAGCAGAAAGAATCGAAACTATTAGATAGGCTGCATGGTTTATTAGATGATGTCACAGCGCCGTTTACTCATTCGCTTCTTTCGAAGTATGTCATCCAGATTGAAGAGATGCTAGTAGACAACCGGGAACAAGGGGAACAAATTAAAAAAGATCTGTGGGAAACCCAACTCGACCATTCCTTAAATGATGAGCATTTCTGGATTGCCAATAAAGATGTGAAGGAATTAAAGGAATGGATCGATGAGAAGACGGGAATTGATGTCTTTTATGGAACTCAGTTTCTGCAATCACTAAGTACGGAGGAAATGAATAACTATCTTTTGAACTATCCGCTTCTTCCATACGGTCTGGTCGTCAGCCAGCATCAATGGCAAAAAATTAATCAGCAGGTCCTTTCAGGCAGGATGTTTAAAAGCCCTGTTCCCATTTTCTTGCGTGAAGAAATGAACCGTGAAAATCAGCAGTTATCCTTTGTGATTATCAACGGAACCGAGAGAGAGCTGTTAACTGATAAAAACCTATTTACTAATTGGAAAATAAAGATTGCTAAACAAATAGACGAAAAGAAAGATACTCTCAACGAAATTGAAAAAACAGAAGACTCCTACCGTCGTATTTTAAAAGAAATGGATCGTTTTTTATCAGGCGAGTTATCGAGTGATATCGAAAGAGCACTCCATCAAGAACAGAATGCCCTTCTTTCTAAGAAATCGAAATTACAGGAAATCACCACACAGGAAGCTAAAGAAAAAGAATTACAGCTTCAGCTCAAAGATCAGCTGGAAACGACGAAGCGAAAGATAGGCAAGCTTTCAAAAAATGTTGAGAAATTAGAGCTGTTTGACCAAGAAAAGACCCAATATCAAGAAAATAAACGGGTGAAACTAGAGAAAGAGAAACAAAAGGATGCCTTTAGCTCCGAGCAGCAAGAGATTGTTAAAGAGCACCAAGACATCGTTGCTCTGCAAAACAAGTGGAATCAAACGTATCTGGAATGGAAACTTTCAATCGAACAAAATATCAAAGAGATTAGCTTTTTTATAGAAGGGTCGGCTTATCCTGCTGATGAAAAAGCGGATCTTAGTGAAGAGGTTCCGAGTCTATCCCCACATTTATTAGAAGAGATCAATGGAAGTATACAAGAGTTAAAACAGCTGCAAAAGTCTAAGGAAGAACAGGCGAGAGAATTACTTGTGATTCAAGCAAGAAAAGAAACCGAGCAAAAGCAGCAAAAGAAATTAGAAAAGAAACTCGATTCGCAAAATAAGGAATGGAATCAAGCTCCAGAACCAGAGGAACCGATTAGTATATTAGAAAATATGCAGCAAACCGCACAAAAGGAAGCGAAGGCAGCGGAAAAAGAGGAACGGGAACAAGGGACGGCTGTAACCGTAGCCGAAACCTCCTTAAAGCTTGCAGCCGAACAGCGCGGCAAGTTAGGTAAAAAGATCGAAAAGCATGAGAAACAGCCTGAAGCATGGGAAGACCTCGATTTAGAGATTAAGGAAGTAGAAATTAAAGACCAAACAAAATTAGCGAAAGACGAAATAAAGAAGGCGGAGAAGCGCCAAAAAGAAACAGAAACGAAAATTACGGGATATGAAGGAGATTTATTAACCTTATCCGTTATCCTTAAGGAGGAAGCGGCAGCCTTTACGGACGAGGATGTTGAAAGAATTAACAGCCAAGGAAAAGCAGGGATCCTATCCTGGTGTGAAGAACATCAAGCGATTCAGGACGAAGGTCAAGAAAAACATGCGAAAATCGAACAATCCTTGCGTAATTTAAAGCTTGCGATTGAGGGAAAAGATTGGGAGATCCGCTTTAAAAATGAGGTCCTAACCACACTCGATCATCTGGATACAAGGCATTATGCACATATCCAAACCATCGTGAAAAACATGAAGCGTTTTTCACAAAGTGGATTGGAGCAATTAGAACTAGATAAAGAAAGGGCAGAGAACGCTCAAAGCTTCTGGGCCAGCCGTGCCAGCATGAAAGTGATGAGCATTTCAGAGGCCATTCGTTCGATGATTGCAAAAATGAAGCTGAAAAATGAACGAGGTTCCTTTCCTCTCGTTCAGCTAAAAGAAGATATCTTACCGAAAAAAGCTGAAGATATCGAACCATTATTAAAGCAGCATTTTGTTGCAGCGATTAATAAAATAACGAAACAATTTGATGTGATTGATGATGGGAATCAGGCCTTAGACCAAGAAATCAAACAGCTGATTAGTGATGAGCAAATTTTATTTGTCTCACTGCGGAATCGATATCCTGAACTGCTTGTCTATAATATGCGGACGGATAATGCCTTTATGTACGGAAAGCCGCAAAGGGAGCACTATTCAACCTGGCAGACGATTAATCAGGGTTCTCGGACGAAATCGGATGGCAGCGGCGGGCAAAAGTTATCGGCTCGTATGGTGATGATGATGATGTTATTATCCGTGAAAAGTGAGACCGATCAAAGCTGGGTTCCGTTAGTGTGTGATAATCCGTTCGGTCAAGCTGCATCCGCACATGTTCTTGACCCGATCTTCGCAGTTGCTGAAAAGTTGAAGTTCCAATTCATCGTCGTGACTCCGCCTGAACTGGTGAAAACGGAAATCAGCCAAAGATTTGAGGCCTATTATAAATTGGAATTCATCCGGGAAAAAGGAAAAGAAATTGTATCGGATACGATTGTTCCAGCGTTTCGGATTTACCAAGGGGAGGAAGTCTCTCCGGTAAGGTAAACAACGATCGAATCTAATAATCATGTAAAAAGTCTCACTTTCTGAAGGAAGGTGAGATTTTTATTTGTATCAGGAAAAAGGAAAAAAGGGGAAGAAGTCAAATGTTTTGTAATCACTCCTTGGTAAAGCTCAATGAAAGAAAGCTGATTTCCTTATTTGTTTAGAAATCAAGAAACTATTATAAAAAGCGTTAAGTCCACTTGGAGTAAATTCATGGTTTATTCCAAAGAACGCCCATTATTATAAAAAATAGAACAATAAATACAACAGCTAAAGCAATAAAACCTAATACTATCTTTCTCAATAAGCCTTTTTCAGAAATTAAAGCTAATATGAAAGAAATAATAATTGAGCCAAAGAGAATTTGAAGATAATATTTAACAAAGAACTGAGATTCCTTTTGGGAAATTAACCTGTCCTTTATTGGTAATTCAACACGAATCCTATTGTTTTTGCTTTTTTTGATTTTTAATGAAAAAAGTAGTTGACAATAAAAATAAAATTATGATATTATTAAAAATTTGATTAAAAATAATTTATATGTTAAGGTTAAAAAGGTTACCATATATGGAGGTGGATTATTTGTTTCAAATAGGCGATAACATTGTTTATCCAATGCACGGAGCAGGTATAATTAAAGCCATAGAAGAAAAGGAAATCTCAGGGGAAAAACAACAGTATTATGTCATAAAAATGTTAATCGGTAATATGCAAGTCATGATTCCTACGGGTGAAATAATGAGTTCAAGAATACGCCCTGTTACTGACATAACTGCATTAAAACACATCATAAGCATTTTTCATCAGGGAGAATCAGATAGATTACTGCCGTGGAAACAAAGGTATAAAGTGAACACGGACAAAATAAAAACGGGTAAAATACAAGAATGTACTGAAGTTGTACGTGATTTAATGCGTATGAAGAAAGAAAAAGCACTTAATACAAGCGAAAAAAAAATGTTAGATAACGCACATGAATTTTTGATTAGTGAACTGGGATTAATTAAAGGGATTACTGAAAATCAAATAAAAAGTTTCTGTTAAGGTAATTTAAGAAAAATGTATTATATCTCCCGGAAGTGTTCTGAATTTTATAGAAATATGTTTATTATTAAAAGTAAATCTTTTCAGAGACATTCAACTTCTCCAACACACCTTTAGAGCATTAACCTCTTTATTAATTCTACAATCTGATCCATTTAATTATTTAAATTTCTTTTACGAACGTTTGAGGAAATCTGGAAGAAACGCTCATGAAAAATGGGTGTTTTTTTAGCGAATAAAAAGAATAGAACTACCAAGTTATGGGGAAAGGATGGCAGTTGACAGTAAAAGGTTCCAAGCTTTTGGCGCTCTTTGTACTTTTAAAATGGGTTATTTAAAAATTTTATACAGTATAAAGTAAAAGAAAGCCAACCTTATTACTAGATGCAGGGTCACACTACATCAAAGTATTAATTAGCTCCTCTTTTATTATATGCCATTTTTTAGTGGATAAAAAGCAGTAAAACAAGTCCAAATTTATAACCATCATTCTTGGATGGTTTCGTATTAAACATATATACTGAATAAACTTTCATTCTTCAAGGTAATAATATGACCATACCAAGATATCTTGGTCATGTTTCAATCCATCAACAATTGTGTGCAATTTACACAATAGGAGGCAACTAAAAGTGGAAAAAGGTAAAGTAAAATGGTTTAACAGCGAAAAAGGTTTCGGATTCATTGAACGTGAAGGTGGAGACGATGTATTCGTTCATTTCTCAGCGATCCAAGGCGAAGGATATAAATCACTTGAAGAAGGTCAAGAGGTTACTTTTGACGTAGAGCAAGGTCAACGCGGACCCCAAGCTTCAAACGTCCATAAAGCTTAATTATAAGAAGAACGAATAAGGACAGACTTCTATTTAAGAGTCTGTTTTTTATTTTAAAACAAAATCAGGGTATCCCCAGATTATAATTGTAAAATTGCTTGTTTTTTCTTTACTTCTTGTTTGGTAGAAGATGATTGGAAATCTATGAAAAATACGTATTTCTTGAAAACAATATTCTTTTTTGGCAGGTCACATACAGTGGGATGCGTCGACACTTTTATATCAAACGTGATGATGCCTATTGTCTTTATTTCCCTTGCAACCGAGAGGTGGATGCCTTACTTACCTAATTAGCTTTTAAAATCAATATAGATGTGCATTCAATCAAGGAGTTTAGTCTAATATAAAAAATAGTAAACGCATAGAAGGGGTTTTTGGGTATGACAACATTTAAGGAATTGGGCATTAGTGAGCCCATTAAAAGAGCGATTACGGATATGGGATTTGAAGAAGCATCTCCTATACAAGAGAAAGCCATTCCCATAGCTTTGTCGGGGAAGGACATTATTGGTCAAGCACAAACAGGTACCGGAAAGACGGCTGCCTTCGCCATACCGATCTTGGAGAAAGTGGATACGAGCAAAAAATATGTTCAGGCGATTGCAATTGCACCTACGAGAGAATTAGCTATTCAGGTTTCAGAAGAGATCAATCGACTGGCGAAATACATGGGCATAACCTCTCTCCCTATTTATGGAGGGCAGTCGATAGATCGCCAAATTAAGGCATTAAAAAAGGGACCTCACATTATTACGGGTACACCCGGAAGACTTTTAGACCACATTAAACGTAAAACGCTAAAATTAGACCGCATCTCATTGGTGGTTTTGGATGAAGCTGATGAAATGTTAGATATGGGCTTTCTGGAGGATATCGAACGAATCCTAAAAGAGACCCCTGAAGAAAAACAAACCTTGCTGTTCTCCGCAACCATGCCTAAACCGATTCAAAATCTTGCAGAAAGGTTTATGAACGATCCAGAGTTAGTAAGGATGAAAGCAAAGGAAGTTACCTCTCCAACTGTAAAGCAAATTTATTACGAGGTTAATGAACGGGATAAATTTGAAGTGCTTTGCCGTCTTCTAGACGTAGATAACCCAGAATTAGCCGTGATTTTTGGAAGAACAAAACGACGCGTGGATGAATTAAGTGATGCATTGAATAAAAGAGGGTATCTTGCTGATGGATTGCACGGAGATTTAAATCAGCGACAGCGAGATGTTGTGATGAATAAATTTCGTGAGGGAAACATTGATATTTTAGTGGCGACCGATGTGGCTGCGAGGGGAATTGATGTATCAGGAGTTACCCACGTCTACAATTTTGACATTCCTCAAGACCCGGAAAGTTATGTTCACCGAATCGGACGAACGGGGAGAGCAGGAAAAACAGGTTTAGCTATTACATTTGCTACACCAAGGGAAACCGGACAGATCCGCAATATTGAAAAAGCCTCGAAAGGAAATATCCAGCGCAAATCAATACCGACGATAGCAGAGGCAAGGGAGTCTATACAGCAAGCCGCAGTAGAAAAGATGATTCAAATGGTAGAAGAGGAGCAGTACAACCAGTTTAAACGTGCAGCAAGCGAATTGCTCGATCAGTACGATTCGATTGAATTAGTTTCAGTTGCCTTGAAATTGTTGTCGAAGGAACAGAGGAATGTTCCTGTTCAGTTAACTTCCGAGACACCGCGATATGCCAGTAAGCCTAAAATAAAGGTACAAGAGAAATCAAGGAAAAACTATAGAGGGAATAGGGAATTTGGTGGAAAAGCGGGAAATGGTAAACGAAAAAAAACTACCATGACCTCACATAAAAAGTAAGGATTGTGAAAATAATGCAAGGAGGATTATAGTAGCTATTGTCCTCATTGTTTGCTTTTTTTCCTCCTGAATTAACTATATTTGGAACAATATAGCTTAAGGATTAATCGGCGTTAGAAAAAATATTTAAAGCTAACAAAATAAACCTCATACTAAAAAGTGCTGACGGATACAACTATTAAGCTACCGATATTAAAAGAAAATAAAAGATAATGTACTTGCAAATACTTTTCAAAAATGTTAAACTTTAGAAGAATTATTTTTGTTCGGTGTAAAGGATAATATAAGATTGACTATGCGTCTTGATGATCACTGAGTGCAAGGATAGTAACACATTGTGTGTGTAAAGCACACAGCAGGAGGAAACAAAATGGAACAAGGTAAAGTAAAATGGTTTAACGCAGAAAAAGGTTTCGGATTCATCGAACGTGAAGGTGGAGAAGACGTTTTCGTTCATTTCTCAGCGATCCAAGGCGAAGGTTTCAAATCTTTAGACGAAGGTCAAGCAGTTACTTTTGACGTTGAGCAAGGTCAACGTGGAGCTCAAGCAGCTAACGTGCGTAAAGCTTCATAATAATAATAAAAAAGCAGACTCTTAATAGAGTCTGCTTTTTTATTATTATTCGGTTTAAAAACAAGGAGCCCCACTCACGAATGAGTAGGGCACATGTAAACAAGTAAATCAAATGGTAAACACAGTGTATCACATAATGACGAATTCTCCTAATTACATTTTTATTGTGCTATTGTTGAAAGTGGCTAAAATTGTGAAGTTTTATACTTAAACTCCCTCAGTTTAATACGAATATCCCCCGAAGACTCGCTTATTAGAATCTTTTTCACAGAAACTAATACAAATGACCCCAATGAAGCTTTTAATGAAACAAAAAAACTAGCTATTTTCTGTGCTTTTAAGGACGGAGGAACTGACGAAGGTCGATTATTTATCTCCAAAAACTTGTGCTGAAACGCCTAATTTAGACAACGAAATGTCAACGCTATAAATTGATATCTTTATCGGTGTTCTCATTGGTTTAATAGGAGTATTCTTCGTAGGAAGGCAGTCTGCCTCAGGTCGACTCCCAAATTTAATAACCAAAACCATCCGAAGTCAGTCTCAATTTAGAAACTGTCTGAAAAAGGCGTTTGCTTTATGGGATAGGTTTAGACAGAGGCAATTACCAGTTAATATAGCTAGAGCGCAAAATAACTTTCCTTTTAGGAATTATTTTGCGCTCTTTTTAAAACATATAACACAACTTATTTATGATACTAGTTATTCATAGAATCACGAACTTCAAATGTTGAAAAAAATTTAAATCGCTACTAGTTGTGCTTCTTCAGCATCTTTATCTAATTTGAAACTTACTGTTTTATCTCCACAAACAAGTTCATAATCACCAAGGAATCCTTCAAATGTAACGATTCCGTTGTCATCTGTCTTACTCGTCACATTTGTATTCCAGTCTTCTTTGATCAGTTTCTTTACTGCTTTAAAGGATGGTTTTGGGCTATTATCTTTTCTGATAAATCCGGCAGGAGCACCCAGCCATGCACCATCATCGCTGAAAGACCAGGCTGTAATTGCTTCTACTAGAGGGTGTTTGAACAGAATGGAGTACATTTCTTCTACTTCTTTTGCCTGACGTTCTTCAAATTCAGGTGTAGATGGCCATTCTGGAATTTGGTAATCATTCAGGTCTTCAATTTCAGCTGGCATGATGTGGCCAGATGGTAATGTGTTTTCTGTAAAGTGAATGGGAAGGCCAAAGTGAGAGAAACGGTCTAGTACTTCTTCTAACTTCTCATGTCCCCAATACCCCTGATGCTGATGTGACTGTATTCCAATCGCATCAATGGAAATGCCTGCATTTAAACAGCCATCAATTAAGATTTCATAGTTAATAGATGTATTAAAGTCATTTAATAATAGTGTTGCACCAGGATTGAATTCACGTGTTTTAGCAAACATTTCTTTAATGATTCCCACACGGCCAAGGTCCTTAGATATTCTTGTAATACCATTATCATACTTGTCAAAGATAGGCATGATCACGACTTCATTGATGACATCCCAAATATCGATTAGTCCCTTGAAGTCAGAAACTTCCCGTTCAATTCTAGCAAACTGTGCTGCTAGGATTTCCTCATTGCTCATTTCCAACAGCCATGGAGCAGTTACCGTGTGCCAGCTGAGGGGGTGGCCTTTGACTGTTATGTTTCGGTCTTTTAACCACTGTGCAGCCGCTTTTAATTCTTTTGTCTTCGGTTTTCCTTTTTCAGGCTCGAATGTTCCCCAATAGAAAGGAAGTGTTGCAGCATTAAATACATCTAGGAACTGATCCAGTTTTCTTTCCTGAAAAGCAAGTCTTTCAGCTGAAACATTTTTGTTTGCTACGTCAATTGCATCGAAAATGCCGCAGCCAAATAGGAACTTATGGTTAGTCTGTTTTAATGCAATTTCTTTTCCTGCAATAGGATTTCCTGATCCATCCACAAGTTTGATCGTCTTGCTCGCCACACGGTGTTTCAATTCTTCCATTTTTGCCATTTTATTGCCCCCATTTCATGCATGTTAGCACAGCTTAATAACAAGAAAACGCTTTCGTGCCACTATTCTAAATTTTATCAAACTTTGTTTATCCATACAACTAACTATAATGATTTTTTAGAAGTTTTTTATTAATTTTTTCTTATTATATTTATAAATCTTGTAGAAAACCCAGACCGTTTCTTTCTACGAAAAAACTTATTTTTTTATTGCCAAAATTGGGCAAATATTACACAATAGAATAGTCAAAGTTAGAAGGTTAGTGGGGATGAGACACGATGAATGTACTTGTAGACAACAATGAAAAAAAGGCAGAGTTTATGAATCTATGGAATCAAATCGCTAACGAGAGGAAGTACCAAGTAACAGAGCTTGAAGAAAACTCCGAAGCATTTATCTTAAAAGACAAAGCCGGGAACGGAATTGGAACCATCGAGTTTGTTCCATGTGTTGGGAATCTCTTGGAAATGAATGACCTAGTGGATATATCAAATGAAACGCGTATTATGCAAAATCTAAAGCATTCTTACCAGGTTCGAAAAATGGGAGTGAAAAGAGAGTTTGCCTCAAAGACTGTCTTATTAGATTTGCTTAAACTTGCCGCTATGCATGCCAAAAATAAACAGGTACGCTTTTATTTGAGCTACTTGGAGAAAAACCATTATGACAAATTAACCGAAAAGTTTAAATTTCGAATCGAAAAAATAGGTGAGGAAACTGTGTTTGGCAAGAAAAGATTTGTTCCTGCTTTAATAGATGTTGAAGATGCAATTCAAAACACTCAAGGATATCCTATCTATATTAAATCCATCGCCTATTTAGTTAAAGGCACGAAAAAAGTTAAAACGTTTTTTGCATAGTGATTCTAATCATTTAAACAACTACATTCAAAACCATCCTGTCGGGTGGTTTTGCTCGTTTATCAGGAAATATTAAATTTCAAAGATTACTAATAAGGAAATATTTTTGGAGATTGATAACCTCATGTAGTGGTATTTATAATTAGAAGACGACTTAATTATGAAACGGGTGTTTAAAGTAATGAAAATCTTAAAAAATGATTGGGCTCCTTTACTAGCAGAAGAATTTGCAAAGGACTATTATATTAAGCTGCGTGAGATATTAAAGGAGGAATACCAAAACAAAGTGATTTATCCTGAAATACAGGATATATTCAATGCACTCCATTTTACTTCCTTTAAGGATACGAAAGTGGTGATAATCGGACAGGATCCATACCATGGAGCGGGACAGGCTCAGGGACTTAGTTTCTCGGTCAAGCCAGGGGTAACTGTTCCTCCGTCATTGAAAAATATATATAAAGAATTACATAGTGATATCGGCTGTGAGATACCCAATCATGGATCGCTGACGGAATGGACGAAGCAGGGGATACTGCTCCTTAATGCGGTGCTGACCGTACAGGCGGGGAAACCCAACTCGCATAAAGGGTTGGGTTGGGAAAAGTTTACGGATCGAATCATCGAAATCTTAAATGAACGGGAGACACCGGTCGTTTTTATCTTATGGGGGAAATTCGCTCAACAAAAGCAGCAGTTAATTACTTCGACAAGGCACTTTATTATAAAATCGCCGCATCCTAGTCCGTTTTCTGCTAACAGTGGTTTCTTTGGCAGTAAACCTTTTTCTCGAACTAATGACTTCTTACGAGAAATGGGGCAGGAGGAGATTGATTGGACTATCTCTAACATATAAAAATAAGAGGGCAAGTACTAGGTTAAGTCATATATTTAGAAGATCAGAAAAATACCCTGAATGTTTCAGATTCAGGGTATTTTTTGATGCAAATCTTATTTTGATTGATCGTGTGGAACTGTGACGGTAACGGTTTTAGTTGTCTTATTGCCAACTTTATCTGTTGCCGTAAAGGTAATCGTGTATACTCGTCCATTACCGCTTCCTAATCTGTCTGCACGAAGGTCAAAGGAAGTAGTAGAACCTGTAATAGGTTTATTGAAATTAGCTTTCTGAATATCATCAGATTGAAGCTTCTCATTGCTAGTAATGGAAGTTAACGCAACTGAGTCCATTCCTGATGCGGCATCAGATGAAGTAATTGTTGCCGTAACTGGTACCATTTTGTGATTTGGTGTCAAAATTTTCGTTTTGTCTAGAGTGATAGTTAACGATGGTGCGGTCTTGTCAATTTTGACTGTGGCTGTGTGTTTTGCCTCGACGTTTCCAGCGTTGTCTTCACTCCAATAAGTGATGGTGTGAACACCTTCATCAGAAATTGTGATAGATTTTCCAGTTTGTTCAGCACCGTTATCCACTTTGAAATGAGTTGCTTTAACACCAGAACCATTATCCGTTGCTGTTAAATCAACCTTAACGTCTTTATTCACCCAATCAGTTGGTGCGTTATCAGTGGTAACAGGGGCAGTAGTGTCAGCAGGCTTAACAAGCGTCAGAACTCCGAACACCGATGTATCTTGATATCCATTACCAGTTGTGTCGTTCCATGTAGCCGCACTTTGACGAGCGCCTTCTTTACCATCGTTAATTTGTACGTCAAAACCGATCTTAGTGTTATTTCCTGGCGCAATTGTCTTTAACGGAATCTTTATTTCAACAACGTAGCTATTACCAGATACATGGGTTGCTGATTCGAAACCATCAGCGATGCTAACAGGGTTGAAAGATGCCTCATTGGCAAAGTTTACGCGATATTGTCCATCGCCATTTTCATAGGATGATGTCTTTCCATTGTTTTCGTCAACGAAGACTTCAACTGAATCCTGTTCCCATGGATTTGGGCTGGACTTATCAAGCTGCGAGTCGCTTACCTGAGTCAGTACATAAAGGTTTTCGTTATCCCAAAGGACTTTGGAAACGCCATTTGCTCCTTGCCAAGCCATTTGATAACTGTTGACTGGAAGTTCCGGTGCATTGGTCCACGCAGCATCAATTGATCCGTCAATAACAGGTGTACCGTACATACCATTTCCTTGTCTAGCTTCTCTTTGTTCAGGCTGATTTTCTTCAATAAAGTTATCAGGATTAATTACTCCATAGTAAGCAGGTTTTGCTTGCAGGTCTTTATCAAATACTAATGGACTAGTGGCCGCTCTCCAGCTTGTTGCGTCATTCAGTCCCCAGAATGTAACACGAGAGATATGATCTGCATGTTCTTTGTAGATTTTAAATAACTGTGCGTATAAATAACCTTGCGTTCTTGCTTCCTCTGTAGTCAGTACATTGTTGGTTCCAGCTTGAATGTCAAGCTCGGTCACACTTACTTCTACACCTAGGGAAATAAACTTCTCCAAAGACAATCTTACATTTTCTGGGTTGGTGTTTTTATTGTAGTGTGCCTGCATACCGATGCCGTCAATGAGAAGTTTTCCATTGTGTGTGCTTGCATATCTTTCATTGATTTCTTTTACCATTTGGTAAATGGCTTCTGCTTTATTTTGATTATCGTCGTTGTAATCGTTGTAATATAGCTTCACGTTTAAGCCTTTTTCATCCAATACTTCTCTAGCTGCGAGGTAGGCCTGTTCCACGAAGTCTGGCCCAACTGCCTTGTACCAGCCGGATTGACGAAGTGATGCTTTCCAATCTGAAGGGTTGGATAGGCCATCGTTTATCGCTTCATTGACGACATCCCAAGAAATTACATTGTTGCCGTAATGCTCTACGACTGTTTTTACGTGGTTTCTTAAGTTTGCAAGTGCTACTTCTCTGCTTAAAGGATTACCATTATCATCTGCAAACAACCATGTTGGAGTCTGCTGATGCCAAACAAGGACATGTCCATGTAATTTTAGACCTTCATCCTTAATTTTTTTGACTAGCGCATCCTCATCGGTAAAGTCAAATTGACGATTCGCATCATACGCTTGGTCGGGTTTCATAGCGTTTTCTGCTGTAACCACATTATGATGCTTTTTGAGAAGTTGAAGTCTGACACCGTCCAGATCTCCCATTGATACTGCGTTTCCGATTAAGAAATCATCTTTGTAAACATCTTTTATTGGAGTTAAATCTTGGATTTCAATCGGGCCTGTACCAGTAGCTTCAAAGGTGATATCGTCAATATAGAAGGATGCAGTAGCGTTATTTGAACTTTCTACATAAATAGATAAAAATTCATCGCCTGCATTGGTATAACGGTATGTGCCTTCTAGCTTAACCCAGCCGTCTGCCTTGTTGATTGTTTTACCTTGAAGATTGTTATAGCTTGCGCTTCCGCCATTTCCTACCTGTGTGGAAAGCTGAAGCTGTGTGCTATCAGGTGAAATCAGCTTGACCCAAGCAGAAATCTTATATTCTTTTCCAAGGTCAACATATTTTTCAACACGTAAAGATGGACCATTCCAAGCCTGTGTTCTGCCATCAACTTTAAGGGCATATGAACCGCCAGAAGTATGGTTTGCTTCATTGGTTACAGTTAAAGTCTCAGTACCAGCTCTGCCTTCGAAACCTCCTGTTGTTTGATCCTCAAAAGTAATTGTGTTAAAGGCTTGCGAAGGTGGTCTTTGGTCTACAGGATCAGTGCCGCCGCCAGAAGTTACCTGTTCTGTTATCAGAATATCTCCGATGTAGAACGGAACGGTTTTTCCTGGATCGTTTGACTGAATGCGTAGTGCTCTATCTTTACTTGTATCAACAGTGTAATCCCCTGTTAAAGTAAAAGCTTGGCCAGCCTGATAATCTGCAGCTAAATACAAGCCATTATAGCTGTCCACATTCTGAAGGAGAGCTTGTGCACCTGATGGAACACTTACACTACCGTCAACATAACCTTTGACTGTAATCGTATATTTTTTTCCGTTTTCCATCCCGACCTTGCTGAATGGAATATCCACGCTATCCCAGTTGTTCGTTCTGCCACTTACATAGATAGCTTTTCCATCATCATTGCCATCAAACACTTTTCCGGAAACTGCTTCTACTTGCGGGTTGCCCGCTTTTGTAGCAACACCTACTCCCCCAGCAAAGGTTTCATGATATACCGTTTGCGTTGAAGTCTGGTCTCCAGTAGTCGGAGCCGGTCCGCCAATCATTTGTGCAAACTGAGCCAGGGTCTGATTGGTTACATAGTAACGACCCATGGTATAATTGTCGGCCCCATTAGGGTATCCAACCTTAAATGCATACTTAATCCCATTTTCTTTGTTTACCTGTATTACAGCATCATTATAGCTGCCATAAGGATATGCCATGAGAACAGGGTCTTTGCCTGTAATACTTTTAAGGTAAGTATTTGCTGATTTGATTTGATCCTCAGCTTGTTCTTTCGTTATAGAACTTCTAGTACCGCCATCAGTTCCCCAAATAGCACCGTCGTGAGTTTTTGTATGGTTCTCCAGACTCAAAGACGGGTTCTTGGCAAGATCTTGAAGCTGTGCTAGTGACATGCTGTAACCGCCGCCGATCCAGTCGCTCACAATAAACAAGACAGTCTTCATGTTATATTGCTCCAATGTCGGAAGGGCGTTGGTTATAAATTCAGGAGTTCCATCATCAAAGGTTAATAGAATCGGTTTTGCAGGAGCCGTTTCTTTTCCTTCCAAGATGTTCACATATTGTTCCGAAGACAAAGTGGTATAACCATTGTCATCAAGATACTTCATCATCTGTTTAAACGTATCTGTGCTAGTATCAGTCCATTGGTTGTTGGGATTATCCATAATTCGATGATAAAGAATAACTGGAATATCTGCAGTTGCCGCTTTTGCAACATGCGTAAACCAGCCTGACGGGATGACCAAAAAGGCTACCAGAAGTAATGAAACCAATCTTTTTATCTTACTCCTCATTTACTGCATTCCCCCATAAAATTTAATATACGGTATATAAAGCGCTTACAAAGAAACTCTAACTATCCTCCTCTCATTCTATTATCCTTCTATTTTAGCCTGTTACTAATAACAATTAACCCGTAAAAACTAAAGATATTCTTTAGAAAATTAAATATCTTTCATCATATAAAGTGGAATAATGTCCTTTGAAATAGTTATTTAATCCAGGTTTTGAAGGTAGTGATTCTAACAATCTTTAAATAAAACACTTCTATTTTTAGTAATTTATCTATATAATAAACTTTAAATTCATAAGTTTCATATTATTCAACTATGTTGAAATCCATAAATTAAAGAAAGTGGAGCTTGATTTGTTTAAATTGGCTGCAAAAGTTATTAGGAAATAAAAAAGAGAGAATGTTGATTAGTGGGATTGGTTTAGTCTGGCTTCTTGTTCTTCTTAATAAATAAATTAATTTCAATCATTCCTGAAAAATGAAAGGCGGGTGGAAAATATTTTTCCCTCTTTTAGTCCAATTGAATGGATCATTTCTATCATTGTAGGATGTTTAATAGGTGTAGCCAAGACAGCAATTGCTACTTTGGGAATTTTTAATCTCACTCTTTTGGTTCAGGTTTTTCCTGCAAAAGAAACAGTAGGTATGATGCTTCCGATGTTAATTATTGGTGATTTATTCGCTGTAATTTATTATCGCCGTAGTGTCGTTTGGAAACACTTATTTTCACTAATACCTTGGGTTTTTGCAGGGCTCTTAATCGGCTTTTTTGTATTGTGGAAAGTCAATAGTGAACAGCTGACTCTCTTACTTGGTTTATTAATTTTTGTTTTATTGGTTCTGCAAATTTGCAAGGACTTTATCCATTCTAAGGTTAATGATCATTTATTCGATTCAACTTGGTTCACCTATTTTATAGGAATATTGGCTGGTTTTGCTACCATGATTGGAAATGTATCAGGCGTGATTATGTCAATATACTTAATAGCTAAAGACCTTCCAAAAACCGAGTTTATTGGGACAGGAGCTTGGTTTTATTTAGTTGTAAATATAATAAAAGTTCCTTTTTACATTGGATTAGGAATGATTACTGTACATTCCTTTCAAATCAATCTTTGGATTACTCCTTTTATTTTTATTGGCGCTTATATTGGAATTAAAATAGTAAAGTATATTTCTCAACACATTTTTCAGAGGATAATATTAATTTTAGGTATGATAGGAGCCATTAAATTAATCTTGCAGAATTTATTTCCCTTTTAATATCTTAATATAAGAAATCCTTTGACTAAATTATCTAGTTGAAATAAACTAAACATAGTTGAATAAAATTAAAATTAGGTGTGATTGTGGATGGATTTGGGACAAAAGATTCGAAAACTGCGTAAAGAACAAAATCGAAATTTATCTGATATTGCAGATGCATGTGGATTTTCCAAAAGTTTGCTATCTAAAATAGAAAATGGAAAGACGGTTCCTCCAATAGCAACACTTGTAAAGATTGCGGAAACATTAGGAACCAAAGTTTCAGCATTGTTGGATGATCATGATGAGTCGGGCACTATTTTTACCACTAAAGAAACAAGCATGGATCAATTAGTTAAAACTGAAAAAGGTTATTCTTTTTTTGCTTTTGCTGTTGAACGACAAAATAAATTAATGCAGCCGTATTTGTTTGTAGCTAAAAAAGGTGAAACAGATAAAAAACCATTATCCCATACAGGTGAAGAGTTTATTTATGTACTTGATGGTGTAATGAAATATATAGTCGGTAATAATCAATATACACTTAGCACCGGGGACAGTATTTATTTTGATTCACTTGAAGAGCATAGATTGGAACCGTTAACGGATGAAGTAAGATACTTAGCCGTTTTTACCCAATCCAAAGCCGATGAATAGAACTATTGAAAACAACTATTTTAAAATAGTTGTTTTTTTCATTGTTATATATAAAAAATATTTCTAGATTCTATTGAGTGTTAAAGTCCATTGCTTGATCACCCCTGAAAAAAAGATTTTGTTTACTGTTTATCACTATCTATTTAAAAATAAAAAATTTGTATTAAAGAAGGATATCGTGGGAAATGAGTGAATTTTTTAAAGAATCTAAAGTTTTGAAAAAGTAAAAAAATAATATTGACTCGGAAACTTAGTTGAATTAAAATAAAAACAGTTGAACAAGGTTCAATAGCTTTTAATAGGAATAAGGGGTGAGCTTGTATGGGTAAATGTTTTAATATAGGTCTTATTGGTGCTGGTGGAGTAACAGAATTGCATTTAGAAGGGTACAAAGGTAAGAGTGATCGTGTGAAAGTAACTGCAATTTGTGACTCAAATCCTGCCATTTTAAAAGAGAGAGCAGACAAATTTGGAATACCTAACAGGTTTACTAGCTTAGAAGATTTTATTCAATTTAGTAATGTTGATGTAGCTGTTGTTTGTACTCCAACTTCAATCAGAAAAGATATTCTATTTCCGCTAATAGAAGCGGGATTTCCAATTTTTGTTGAAAAACCTTTTTCGGATTCTATTCAAGAAGCAATCGAAATAACGGAAAAGGCTAAAGAGCATAAAGTCCCTATTTCTGTAAACCAAAACTTTAGACGTCATTATCCGTTTGAATTAATGAAGGAAATAGTTGGTCGGGGGACAGTTGGAAATGTTACACAAATCATCTTTAATGAGATGTTTTTCAGGCAGGACCAAGGCTGGCGGTTAAATTGCGAACGACATGCTATGTCCGTTATGGGGATTCACTGGTTTGACGGTTTTAGGTTAGTTCTTGGTTCTAATCCAGCATCAGTTGCCTGCTTAACCCGTTCCTCATCTGCGATAGATTGTAAAGGTGAAACTGATTCCACTGTTTTAGTAGCCTTTGAAAATGGCACCATTGTAACCTATGTTCAAAGTTTTTCCAGTACATACCGGAAAAATGAAATGACTCTAATTGGTGAAACAGGAACCTTAGTCGCAAATCATACTTCTGTAAAACTGTACCGAAATGGTGAAAGAGAGCCGGTTCAAACTTGGGAGAATCATATTTCAAGAGAAGAAGCTACGTTCGGGGGGATCAATCAGTTACTAACTTCAATAGAAACAGGACAGGAAGCTCCAAATAGTTCTATCGATAATTTGAAAACGGTTGCATTACTTGATGCTGCCTATAGAGCTGCAAATGAAAAAAGAATCGTCACCTTTAAGCAAGGGGTATTAGTATGACGGAAAAATTGGCTTTTTCAAGACCAACAGAAACCATTGAAGAACAAGCTTCTCTTTTTCAGAACTATCGTTCCATTGGTTACGATGGTCTCCAATTAAAGATTGGGCAGTATGCACAGTATTTAGATAAACCAGAAAGATTTCTAGCAGATTGGGATACATCCCCTGGACTAGCTTCCGGGTTAATTACTGCAGGAATTCTTGATGACAAGAATAAAGAACAGCTGCGACGGGTTTTTAAATTTGCAGAAAAAGCGGGAACGGATCTGATTATCTTTTGTCATTTAATTCCAAGAGATCAGGTTGGAGTGGATGATATACGCAAGTTCGCAGATTTGTTCTCCGAACTGGGAAAAGAAGCAGAACAGTTTGGTGTAAAGCTATCCCTTCATCACCACTATAATAACCCAGTTATGTATAGAGATGATTTTGATGTATTTTTTGAAAAAGCTAAAAATAAAACGGTTGGGTTAACCGTTGATACTGCCCATCTTGTAAAATCAGGTATTACGAATATATCAGAAGTCATTCAAAGTTTTGGAGGAGTGATTGATAACTTCCATCTGAAGGATTTTGCTGATGGAGATTGGAGAGTCCTTGGAAAAGGAGATATCGATTTTTCACCAGTTTTTAAAGCAATTGACGATATTAAGTATAGTGGATGGATATCTGCTGACGAGGAAAGTGGAAGCAGTGTCATAGGTGGAATGAAGGATTGTTATTCCTTTATTAAACAGGGTTTACTGGTCAAAACAACCGATTAGTAAATTTTTAAAATAGCTGTTATCACCATTAAAATGAAATCGTTTTAATAGAGATAGCAGCTATGATTTTATCTTGGAACCAATCTGTAAGGATTATAGAAAGGTTGTGTTTCGAATTGGAAACCGTGTCTACAGTAACTTCTTCTTCACAAGTGATTGAAAAAAAGAAGAAAAGATCAAAGTTTTACGCGGATTTAAAACGTGATAAATTCCTTTATCTATTAATGCTCCCTGGTATATTGTTTTTTATCATTTTTAAATTTATTCCGATGTGGGGGATTATAATTTCATTTCAAGAATATTCGCCCTATCTTGGAATCTTAGATAGTGAATGGGTGGGTTTAGCTCATTTTGAAAGATTTTTTACTAACCCGGATTTTCTTATCCTTTTTCGTAATACGATGATGATTAGCTTATTAAATCTAGTTTTCTTTTTCCCGATACCAATCCTCCTAGCAATATTGCTAAATGAAATACGATCGAAAGTATTTAAACGGTCTATTCAATCAATTGTATATTTGCCTCATTTTCTTTCTTGGGTCATCATTGCAGGAATCTCATTCTTATTACTAGCTGAGTCTACTGGTATCATCAATCTCTTACTTGAGAAAATCGGATTGAAAAGCTTTGACTTCCTGACCAACGAAGGAACATTTTGGTATCTGTTAGTAGGGCAAAATATTTGGAAAGAAACGGGCTGGGGGACAATCATTTTCCTCGCAGCTGTTGCAGGAGTAAATCCTCAATTATATGAAGCAGCCAAAATAGATGGTGCGAGCAAACTCAGACAAATCTGGCACATTACCTTACCAGGGATAAAAAATGTCATTATTGTTCTGTTTATATTGCGACTTGGAAGCATTATGGATGTGGGTTTTGAACAGGTATTTTTAATGGCAAACGGTGCCGTCTCTAATGTAGCTGATGTATTTGAAACATATGTATATCGGAACGGTATCCAAAGCGGCCAATTTAGCTATACCACAGCAGTGGGCTTGTTTAAATCAGTAATCGGGTTAGTACTAGTAGTGTTTGCTAACTGGTTAGCAGAGCGTTTCGGGGAAGAAGGAATCTATTAAGAATGAGGGGGAAGAGATGAGAGAAAGTTCTGGGGATCGCTTATTTAATTTTTTTAACTATACTGTACTAACCATAATTGGGCTTGTAACTTTATTCCCTCTTTACTATGTTTTTGTCGTTTCATTTGCTACACCCCAAGAGTTTGTTGAAAAGAATGGATTTATATTGTTTCCAACTGAATGGACACTTGCGGCTTATAAATATTTGCTCAACACCTCAGCTTTTATTAAATCTCTTGGTGTAAGTACTTTTTTAGCGACTGTAGGAACAGCCTTAAGCCTTGTGGTAACAGCCGGAATGGCATTTTCTATCTCTCGTAAACGATTAAGAGGGAGAAAGATCATGTTAATGTTAATTCTATTTACCATTTTATTTCATCCTGGAATTATTCCACAATACATTTTGGTAAGGGATCTAGGTTTAATTAATAGTGTATGGTCATTAATTCTTCCAGTCCTTACTAGCGGATGGTACGTTATTTTGATGAAAAGCTTTTTTGATAGCATTCCAATTGAATTAGAAGAAGCAGCTAAAATGGACGGTTGTAACGATTTGGGGATATTTTTTCGAATTGTTCTGCCGTTATCGCTGCCAGCAATGGTTGCATTTGGATTATTTTATGCTGTTGCTTACTGGAATACTTTCTTTAACGCAATACTTTATATAAATGACTTTGACAAAGTACCTCTGCAGGTTGTGTTGAGAAATATGTTGATTGATTCAGATACATCAACGGGCGGTGCAGCGGCGGTTGAAATGGTCTCAGACCAGCAGATTCCTACACAAACAATAAAAATGGCAGCAGTGGTCCTTTCTACACTGCCAATTCTATTAGTCTATCCATTTTTACAAAAACATTTTTCAAAGGGTGTAATGTTAGGTTCCATTAAAGAGTAATCCAATTATTGTAAATGAGGGGGGCAGTATATGATGAGTAGAAATACAGGGGTTTCAAAAAGAAAATGGTTTACCTCCATATTGGTCACAGGGGTATTATTTAGCTCGGTGTTAGCCGGATGTTCCAATACAGAGGAAAGTTCAGCTGGTCAAAAAGGACCGGTTAAAATTTCGATTATGTCTGATTTTACAATTGCACAACCACCTTCAAAGGATAATCCTGTGTTAAAAGAGTTAGAAAAGAAAACAAATACAGACTTAGATATTACTTGGGTGGCAGGTCCAGATTATTTAGACAGATTAAATGTTGTCTTAAGCTCAGGTGATCTACCCGATCTTATTAAAATTGATGATGTCGTAAATCCGGTTTTTCAAAAGCTGGTAAAACAAGGTGCCTTTTGGGATTTAACCCCTTATCTGAAGGATAAAAAGAACTTAAAACAATATCCCGAGGTCATTTGGAAAAATACAACAATTGATGGGAAAAACTTTGTCGTTCCAGTTGCCAGACCTTTGGATGGCTTTGTTACCCCGTCTATCAGGAAAGATTGGCTCGATAAGCTAGGGCTTGAGATTCCTAAAACCACTGATGAATTATATGAAGTCATGAAGGCTTTTAAGGAGAAGAAACCAGGCGGCCAAGATACCACATATGGGTACACTATGCGTGCGGATTATTGGCTTGAGTCTGTATTTACGGGTGCAAGAGGAAAATGGAAAGAAGAAAACGGGAAACTCGTTGATGTAACACTGGGCTCTGATATTCGAGATGCTTTATTGTATAAAAACAAATTATATAATGAGGGCTTAATTCCACCTGATTATGCAGTGATGCAGGAATCGCAATTCTGGGATCTTGCCACTGGTAACAGGGCTGGTATTACGGCCGAAACGATTGAAGCAACATGGCGTTGGACCTACGACCAGTGGAAAAAGGATAACACGGTTAACTGGGAGCCGCTTGTTGCCATTAGCGCACCGGGGAAAGAACCATATGCCGAACAGTATAGAGGATATATTGGCAGTATTGCCATCCCTAAATCAGTCCCTGAAGCGAAGATGAAAAAGATCTTATCACTTATCGATTACGGCGCATCCGAAGAAGGTGGTACGTTAACTCTTTATGGTATAAAGGGTGTGCATTTTAACGAAGAAGATGGATTTAAGGTAACTACAGAACAAGCTGTAAAAGATAGTGTAGGTGTTGGGGCATTTGGAAAAATGTTTATGAAATTTGATCCCTATATGTATGCCTATGCACCGGGGATGCCAAAGGAAATATTTGATCGGAATAAAAAGATTATTGATGAAAAAGAACCTATAAGTGAACCAGATCCATCTATCGGATTGGTTTCCCAAACACAATTAACTATGGGTGCTGATTATGATAAAAAAATCAATGATTTAAAAATTAAAGTTATTATGGGGAAAGAGCCAATTGAGGCATGGGATAAACTGGTTGCCCAGCTTAAGAAAGATGCTACGTACCAAAAAATTATCAAGGAAATGAATCAAGCATACAAGGATCGTGAGGCTTCTTTAAAATAGTTAACTATCAGGAGGGCATGATCCATTTGTAAAAACGAGATGATTCTGATGCCAGGATTTTCGATAAATGGTCATGCCAAATCTTTAAAATTATAAGGAGATGAGAAAATGGCGACAATTACTGATTTAAAAGAAAAAAAACATGTTCTAGATATGGAGTGGGGAAAGATTCAATGGTTATGCGGCCAAGAGATAGATTCGGATTGTGAAATGACTTTTGGCATGGTTTTTATTAATGCTGGTGAGTCAAACCCGAGACATATACATCCCAATTGTGAAGAGTATATTTTTGTACTTTCAGGTGAATGTGACCATACATTAGGGGATGAGGTTCACCATCTTTCACCCGGTATGATGTTGAGAATTCCACGGGGAGTATCGCATAATGCAGTGGTAACAAGTTGGGAGCCGTGCCGTATGATTATTGCTTATTCTGCACCTGACCGTCAAACCATTGGGGAATAACAATTAGAACTAAATATTCACTTTGAGATGTTTATACTGCACAATTTCATTTGAGTAAAAGGGGTGTAGTACTTTTGACGAAGAAAGTGGTTCTTGTTGGTTCATTGGACACAAAGGGGATTGAATTCCAGTATGTAAAGGATGCTTTAGAAAAATTGGGCATCGAGACTCTGGTTGTTGACGTGGGTGTCCTTGATAAACCTGCTTTTAATCCAGATATTCCAAGTTCTGAAGTCGCACAGTTAGCGGGAACAACGTTAGAAATCCTTAGAAAAGAAAAAGATAGAGGGAATTCAGTAACTGTAATGGCTGAAGGAGCTGCCAAAGCGGTAGAAAAATTACTGGAACAAGGGATTGTTGGCGGCATTTTTGGAATGGGAGGTACAGCAGGTACTACTGTTGGGGCCACTGCCATGAAGGTCGTGCCTATTGGAATCCCTAAATTACTTCTTTCAACAGTTGCATCCGGTAATACAAGGCCATATGTGGGTGTGAAGGATGTATCAATGATGTATTCAGTGATTGATATTGCTGGGCTAAACAAACTATCACGCCGTATCTTGAGTAACGCTGCCTATGCAATGGCAGGAATGGTTAAGGGGATTTCTAGTGAGTTTGAACAAGTAGAAGAAAAAACAACGATTGGAATGACCATGTTTGGGGTAACAACACCATGTGTAACAAGAGTTCGGGAAATCCTTGAAGAAAAAGGATTCGATATATTAGTATTTCACGCAACTGGAACAGGTGGTCTCGCTATGGAAGAGTTAGTTGATGCAGGTTTTATTAAGGCAATTGCTGACATTACGACTACTGAATTAGCGGACGAATTGGTAGGTGGCATTTTCACTGCTGGCCCTTCAAGATTGGAAGCGGCAGGCAGATCTGGAGTACCACAGGTTGTATCGGTTGGAGCTTTGGACATGGTGAATTTCGGACCACCAGATACTGTTCCAGAAAGGTTTAATAATCGCAAGTTTTATCAGCACAATCCAACGACAACCTTAATGAGGACAACAATAGAAGAGAATCGTCAATTGGGAGAAATCATAGCGAAAAAGCTGAATCAAGCCAAGTCACCGACTGTTGTTATTTTTCCAAAAGGAGGAGTTTCGCTCATTGATCAGGTCTCTCAAGTGTTTGAAGGGGTAGAGGAAAGGAAAGCCCTATATAAGTCTTTGAAAGAAAATTTGCGATGTGATATTCCATTTTTTGAGAGTGATAAGGACATAAATGATCCTTCTGTATCTGCACTTATTGCGGAGCAATTATTAAGTATATTAAGAGAGGAGATCTCTATTAAATGAGTATAGCTAGAGAAGAAATCTTACAAAGGCTGAGGACAAATATTAAAGAAAATATAGCTGTGGTTGGTGCAGGAGCGGGTACAGGATTATCAGCTAAATGTGCTGAAATGGGCGGAGTAGATTTAATTATTATTTATAATTCTGGCAGATACCGTATGTCAGGCAGAGGTTCGTTAGCCGGATTAATGCCTTATGGGGATGCCAATCAAATTGTAGTAGATATGGGAAGAGAAGTTCTGCCAATTGTAGAAAATGCACCAGTGTTAGCTGGAGTATGCGGAACAGATCCTTTTAGGATAATGGATGTTTTCTTGGAAGATTTAAAACGTATGGGCTTTTCTGGGGTACAAAATTTTCCTACGGTTGGGCTCTGTGATGGGGTTTTCAGACAAAATCTTGAAGAAACTGGCATGGGGTATGATCTCGAAGTGGAGATGATTAGAAAAGCTCATAAACTTGGATTACTTACGACTCCCTATGTTTTTAATGAAGAAGATGCAATGAAAATGGCGGAAGCTGGAGCTGATGTGCTAGTAGCACATGTTGGGCTGACCACTAAGGGCAGTATTGGCGCAAAAACAGCCTTAACGCTTGACCAATCAGTGGATCTTGTTCAGAAAATACATGATGCAGCCAAATCTGTTAATCCAGAAATAATTGTATTATGTCACGGCGGACCTATCTCTGAACCGGAAGATGCAGCCTATGTTTTAAGTAAAACCAATGGAGTTGCAGGCTTTTTTGGAGCTTCCAGCATGGAGCGGCTGCCAACGGAAATTGCCATTACTGAGCAAGTTAAAAAGTTTAAGAATGTTTTATAGTTTATAAGAGTTTTTAAGTAGGAGTATTATTTCGATAAGGAAATACACATAATAATCATAATATTATTATGTTAACCAAATAACTTATTTTTTATTCATATAGAAACAGTCTCCAATCAGGTGGCTGTTTTTACTTTTTGAGATAAGCAGTATGACAACACAGTAGCAAGATTTTTCCTACAACTGAGATCACTAATAATAATATTAAAAATATTGTATGGAAATTTTATTAAAATAAAATTATCTTGATCCTTTGGAAAAGGGCCGGTTTTGAAAACCATAAAAGTGGAGATGATGGGGAGGATAAATCATATAAGTCATAGAAAAAGTATAGCGTAGTTTATTTTTTGAGGAGGGTTATAAATGGGAAGATTAGTTCATTTCGAAATACATGTAGATGATATGGAACGTGCCAAGAAGTTTTATGGAGAGGTATTCGGATGGTCCTTTCAAGACTGGACTGAATATGCGGGAATGCCTTACTTTGGAGCAGTAACAGGCAGTGAAGATGAACTTGGGATTAATGGTGCTCTAATGCAGCGCCAAAGTGCTCCGCCGGCGCCAAACCAAGCTTTAAATGGATATGCTTGTACAATGGGTGTGGAAGATTACGATGTAACAGAAGCTAAAATCATTGAAAATGGCGGCAAGGTGGCATTGCCAAAATATGCACTGCCAGGTATGGCTTGGCAAGGTTACTATGTGGATACTGAAGGCAACATATTCGGCATCCATCAACCGGATGCGAATGCAAAATAGAGTATATGATAGGTGAATACAACATGAACTCACAAGACACTGAACGAACGTTAGAGAAATTGCGGAATATCTGCCTTTCATTGCCCGAAGCCATCGAAGTCATTGACGGGTTTGGGCACAATACTTTTAAAATCAATGGGAAATCATTCGTCATCTCAGGTGAAAGTGAGAAAGGATTTAACTTATCATTCAAGTCCGACCGGGAAACGCAAGAACTTCTGCTGCAAAAGGAGCATTTTTATAAAACTCCCTATATAGGTCATCATGGCTGGGTCTCTATCAAGAATCCGGCTGAGGAAGACTGGGAAGAATTGAGTGATCTCATTCAAGAAGCCTATTTACGCGCGGCGCCGAAGCGTTTGGTTAAGAAATTTCGGGAGTTCGTTTAATGGGTGAAAGAAAATGAGACTTAGAAAAGCTGCCGATTCCCGCAGATAGAATCAAGAGGGTCCGCACTTATCGGTTGGGGGATCAGGGTTATAAAAAGACGGAAAAATTTCTCTTAATTAGTATTTATTGTTAAAAAGGGCTTAAATAGACGGAGAGATTCCGCCTATTGGCCCGAAAATTTCGATAATTAGAGATTTTGCTTTGCATAATCGGAAAACCTCCCCTTATATCCCAAAAAACGAGCTCCATTCTGCATCTAACCGGAAATTCTCGGCTTAATTTACTTTTGCTGGTCACTCGATTAAGGAAAAGACACCTCAAAACGGAACCCTTATATTTGCAAAGGCGCTGTGATGATATAGTTATTCAAGTATACAATAATAGACTTGGATAAATCTGTTTAGAAATAAGAGTTATATTCTGCTATAATAAATACTTTGAAAAGCAATCCTATGTCTTTACATAAGAAAAGAAACAAATTTTTTAGAAGGTGATCATCTTGAATAATAGCAACATAGACAAAGAGACTTATGATAAATTACTTGGCGCTTTAGAAGGAATGAAAGAAATGACTCAGAAAGCTCAAGCGAAACGTGAATTGAAAATTTGGAGTGAAATTTCTGTTCCTATAACCATAAAGGATGCTCTTGCGAGGCTTTCAAAAGACGATTTAAGTATCATTAGAAGACGTTTAGACATAAAAGGCGCAAGTCAATTAAAAAAAGGAGACTTAATCGAATTATTAAGTAGTAAAATCCCATTTGCTCTTGAAAAGCAATGCATGTATATGGACCAAGAGCAATACAACTTGATCAAAAGAATCATTCGTAATGGCGGGTATATGGAAGAGCCAAAATTGACTGCGAATCAATTAAACTACTTTCGCGACATAGGCATCCTATATACCGGAACTTTTGATGGAAAAAGAATCATCGCCCTTCCAGAGGAAATCGTCCAAAATCAGTTTTTGCAGGAGAACCACAAGCCATTAATCGCCATTTGCCGTCGAAATACCGAATGGATTAAGCTTACACAAGGATTACTCTACTATTATGGAACTCTCACTATAGTTGAGTTACAAAGTTTGCTAGAAAAGTACACGAACGGACCCGTCCAATTATCCGACTATCTATCAGTAATCGAGCAAGCTGTTTCTTACTATGAACAAATTAGGATGGACAAAACAGGATTTTCTAATATAAGAGTGTTTGATCCAGAAAAAGTGATTCTTGAACACAAAATGAGAAAAGACGTGGAATTTTTCCCATACTCCAAAGAACAAATTCTTAGAGCAGGTGAAGTGGACTATATTGAACGGAACGACAGCTATCTTCAATTTGTTCATTTTTTAACGCAAAACTATGAAATGACAAAACAAGAAGCTGATGATATTGTTAGCGAATGTGTCTACGCAACTAACATTGGTGAGGGTCCAAATGAGATTGTAAAATTTCTTCAAAGCAGAATCGAACTTCCGACTTTGGAAAGCCTGCGGGATACCATGGATATGCTCGTAAACCTTATGAATCATACGAAACAATGGGTGCTTAAAGGATATACACCGAAAGAGCTATCCGCACACAAGCAGCAATTTACACAAGTCTTACCAAAAAATAAAGACAATATTATCGATTTCACAACAAAAAAGAAAATTGGCAGAAATGATCCATGTCCTTGCGGCAGTAACAAAAAATTTAAAAAGTGCTGTGGAAGATAATTTATTGTTGAATGATTCAGTCTGCCTCTTTTAAGGGGCAGACTTTTCCTGTGGAACGCCTTGCACGAACAGGACAGGAATGATTATTATTAAAAGATTGATACGAAATAGGAAAGGATTTTCCGATGAATACATCTTTAGAAATGCTGATCCATTTATTTGAACGAGCGGCGCTTTTGTTAATTTGTCTGTTTTTTATGATCAGGATTCCAAGGTTTAAGGAATCCCTGCAAAAAGATCGTCATTCTCTTACCGAGCGGCTTGTGATTACACTCATGTTTTGTTTGTTTGCTATATTTGGTACCTATTCGGGGATCCATGTCGAAGGTTCACTGGTTAACATCAGGATTATCGCGGTTGTGTCGGGGGGGATTCTGTTCGGACCTTGGGTAGGGATTATTTCAGGAGTCGTTTCAGGCGTACACCGCTATTTGATTGATATTGGAGGAATCACTTCGGTCCCATGTCTAATCACAAGTATACTTGCCGGGATTGTTTCGGGTTACATCAACCGAAAAGTAAAAAGATCCTTACGTTGGATTTATGGAATTGCTGCCGGGATGTTTTGTGAAGTTTTGACGATGCTGTTGATTCTTGCCATGGCAAACCCATTTTCACTAGGCTTGGATATCGTGTCGAAGATAGCATTTCCAATGATCGCAGGAGAGGTTAATATTGGCCTGATCGTCTTATTGGTGATGAGTGTGGAGGGGGAAAAGGAAACCATTGCTGCAAGACAGGCCAAGCTGGCTTTGGATATCGCGAATAAGACGCTTCCTTATTTCCGCTCGATTAATGCGGATTCATTAAGGAAAATCTGCAGCATCATAAAAAACGATATCAAGGCAGATGCCGTTGCCATTACGGATATCCATAATGTGCTTGCCTATGTTGGTTTTGGGGAAGAACGGTATAAGATTGGACAAGAAATCATTAGTGATTTGACGAAAGAAGCGATTCGAACGGGGAAGTTCATTATACGAAATCAAATAGCCGATCACCATACGCCGCAAATCCACTCACTGTTGATTGTTCCTTTTGAGGAACATGGAGAGGTGACGGGAACATTAAAAATCTACTATCGTAAAGCATATAAGATGACTCATTCACTGCAGACGATGGCGATTGGGCTCTCTCAAATTATTTCAACCCTTATGGAAGTTTCTCGGATTGAACAAATAAAGGTAGCAGCGAATAAGGCAGAGTTGAAGGCACTTCAAACAAAGATTAATCCTCACTTTTTGTTTAACGCCCTCAATGCCATTGCCTCTACCACTCGCAGGAATCCTGACAAGGCCCGCGAGTTGATCATCAATCTTTCAGGATATATGCGCTACAATTTAGAAGTAAGTGATGAATTGATCGACATTCATAGAGAATTAGAGCAGGTCCGCGATTATGTGGAAATTGAAAAAGCTAGGTTCGGTAACCGTCTCACGGTGGAATATGATATTGATGAAGTGAATGTAAATATACCAAGCCTTCTTATCCAGCCTTTAGTGGAGAATGCCATCATCCATGGCATTTTGAAGAAAAAGGGGCCTGGAGTGGTAACCATTGAAGTCAAGGATTTCTTGGATAAAATAAGGGTCAGCGTTAAGGATACAGGGGCGGGAATTACTGAAGAAGTCATCAACAATTTACAGTCTGATACTGTACCGGCCAACAAAATTGGTTTAGCTAATGTTCACCAGCGTGTAAAACTTATTTATGGACATGGACTGGTTATACGCCTGCTGAACCCGGGAACAGAAGTTTTTTTTGATATAGAAAAGGAGTCTGTATGAAAGCAATTATTGTAGAGGATGAATTACCAGCTCGTCAGGAACTGGAGTATTTAATTGAGGCTTATAGTGAAATTGAAGTGACGAATACCTTTGATGATGGCTTAGAGGTGTTAAAATTTGTGCAAGAACAGGAAACAGATGTCATTTTTTTAGATATCAATATCCCGTCACTTGATGGGATGCTGTTGGCAAGTACAATCAGTAAATTCACAAAAAGACCGTATATAGTATTTACTACCGCCTACAAAGAACATGCCGCGCAGGCATTTGAACTTGAAGCATTTGATTATGTTCTAAAGCCATACGATGAAAAGCGGCTTGCAGCCATGTTAAGCAGGCTTGAGGCTGCGTTTAAACGTGACCATGCGGCGGAAGAAACAAAGCCGGACAGAAGGCGGAATGGAGAAGCACACGAAGTTGAGACCTATGCAAAAACTTCAACCCGAATCAATTTAAAAAAGAACGATAAAATCATTGTTACGGATGTAAACGACATTTATTATGCAGAAGCAAGCGAAAAGGTAACATTAGTTTATACACGTAATGACGAATATACCATGCAGATGAGCATCTCGGAATTTCATGCCCTGCTGCCGGAAGACATGTTCTTTCGCTGCCACCGTTCCTATACCGTTAACATAACAAAGATACGTGAAATTGTTCCTTGGTTTAACCAAACCTACCAATTGCGTCTAAAAGATCTCGCCATAGAGATTCCGGTAAGTAGAAGCAAGGTGAAAGACTTCCGGCAAATAATGAATCTATAACCTCCATTCATTCCGGATTATAGGCATTTCATTCCGAAAACGGTTTCTCTCTTTTTTTCAGTGGTATTATCAATCATGTAAACGATATCAAATAATATAAAACATGATTTTTTTAAAGGAAGAAAAGAGGGATTCTGATGAAAACAAGCACAGACCGCCGTTGGTTGATTGTGGTAGGAACAATTATCGTACAAATGGGGCTAGGAACTATTTATACCTGGAGTCTTTTCAACCAGCCTTTAGTAGACCGCTTTGGCTGGAACTTAAATTCTGTTGCTTTTACTTTTTCAATTACTAGCTTAGCCTTGGCATTATCCACTTTGGTTGCCGGAAAGCTGCAAGATAAATGGGGAATTCGCCGATTACTTACATTCGCCGGCATCGTGCTCGGTGTTGGATTAATGGTTAGTTCCCAAGTATCATCCTTGTCGATGCTTTATATTTTAGCAGGTGTCATCGTCGGTGCAGCAGATGGTACTGCCTATATCACTTCTTTATCTAATTTAATTAAATGGTTTCCGGAAAGAAAAGGGCTTATTTCTGGTATATCTGTTGGGGCATACGGTACGGGTAGTTTGATCTTCAAGTTTATTAACGGTTCATTCATTCAATCAGTAGGAGTAACCCAAGCATTCTTCTATTGGGGATTAATTGTAATGATCATGGTTGTCGGAGGATCTTTCTTAGTACGTGAAGCAAAAATAGCTCAACAGAACAGTATGCAAAACGGCAGCATTCAAAAAGATTATACGGTTAAAGAAATGCTGAAAACAAAGGAAGCGTATCTCTTATTTGTCATCTTCTTTACAACCTGCATGAGCGGATTGTTTTTGATCGGAATTGTGAAAGACATCGGCGTTAAAATGGCGGGGCTTGATATTGCAACAGCAAGTAACGCAGTGGCCTTAGTCGCCATCTTTAATACAAGCGGCCGAATCATTCTCGGTGCTTTATCAGATAAAGTGGGCCGTTTACGAGTGGTATCAGGCGCATTGCTGGTGACCGCAGCAGCCGTTACTGTTTTAAGTTTTGTTCAATTGAACTATGCACTGTTTTTTGCTAGTGTGGCCGCAATTGCGTTTTGTTTTGGCGGTAATATTACGGTGTTTCCGGCCATCGTAGCTGATTTCTTTGGCTTGAAAAATCAAAGTAAAAACTACGGAATTATCTATCAAGGCTTCGGAATAGGCGCGATTTCAGGATCATTTATTGCTTCTTCTTTAGGAGGATTTATCCCAACCTTTAAGTTGATTGCCGTCTTAAGCATTGTTTCTGTCATCATTGCTATGATGATTAAGGTACCGGGCAATGGAAAGCCGAAGATGAAGGATAAAAGGAATTCTGGGAAAATCCGCAGCTTGTCACCGGATACAAGAGCTAGTTAATAGCTGGTTCAATCAAATAAGTTAAAACAAAGCAAAGGCAGGGTAACTTGCCTTTTTTTTATATAAATTATTCTTTGAAACCTTTATTTTATGGGTAATAATATTATATCAAGTTATATCTAAATCTCTTGGAAGGACTTTATACTTTTTTTCAAGCTTTAAATAGTTTATAATTATCAGATAATACTAGATATTTTAGTAAATGAATTATTATAATAGAATAGGATAGCAATATTATTCAGTCAGAAAAGTCGTGTTCTATGTTGCATCTTGGATTTATAACACCTAAGCAGGACACGTTAGTCTTATTTGCAAAATAGGGGATGGGGAAGTTAAAATGAGCAACATGCCGAATAAAACAGATGTTATTTTAATTGGCGCCGGAGTCATGAGCGCTACCTTGGGATCTTTACTGAAAGAATTAGCACCTAATTGGGATATCAAAGTTTTCGAGAAACTTGAGAGCGCGGGAGAAGAAAGCTCAAACGAATGGAATAATGCGGGAACGGGTCATGCTGCATTGTGCGAACTTAATTATACATCCGAAAAATCTGATGGATCGATAGACATTAAGAAAGCGATTAATATTAATGAACAGTTTCAGCTTTCCAGACAGTTTTGGGCTTATTTAGTGAACAGCGGTTTGATCAGTAATCCGCATGAATTTATCATGCCAATCCCTCATATGAGTTTGGTGCAAGGTGAAAAGAATGTATCTTTTTTGAAGAAACGCTTTGAAGCACTGTCAAAAAATCCATTGTTCCAAGGGATGGAGTATTCCGATGACCATGACAAACTGAAGGAATGGATTCCGCTTATTATGGAAGGCCGGACATCGAATGAACCGATTGCTGCAACCAAAACGGATTTTGGTACGGATGTAAACTTTGGTGCATTAACTCGTTTATTGTTTGACCACTTAAAGCGGGAAAACGTTGAGATTAACTATCGACATAGTGTAGAAGACCTTAAACGGACAAGCGACGGCTTGTGGGAAGTGAAAGTGCATGATATCAATAGTGGAAAAATAGAATACCATACGGCTAAATTTGTTTTTATCGGCGGTGGGGGCGGAAGTCTGCCTTTACTCCAAAAAACGGGTATTCCTGAATCGAAGCATATCGGAGGATTCCCAGTTAGCGGACTATTTTTAGTATGCAATAAGCCGGAAGTGGTCGAGAAGCATCACGCAAAAGTGTACGGTAAGGCAAAGGTTGGTGCGCCGCCAATGTCTGTTCCGCATCTTGATACTAGATTTATTGACAACAAAAAATCATTACTGTTTGGACCGTTTGCCGGATTCTCACCAAAATTCTTAAAAACAGGCTCAAACTTTGATCTAATCGGTTCCGTAAAACCGAATAATTTATTAACGATGCTGGCTGCAGGCGTAAAAGAGATGTCTCTAACCAAATATTTGATTCAGCAAGTGATGTTATCACATGAGAAGCGTATCGAAGAATTACGTGAGTTTATTCCAAATGCAAAAAGCGAGGATTGGGATATTGTGGTAGCAGGCCAGCGTGTCCAAGTCATTAAAGATACGGAGACCGGCGGTAAGGGAACACTTCAATTCGGTACAGAAGTGGTCAGCGCTTCTGATGGCTCGGTTGCTGCTTTACTCGGTGCTTCTCCAGGTGCTTCTACTGCCGTTCATGTCATGCTGGAGGTACTAGAGAAATGCTTCCCGCAGCAGATGAAAGAGTGGGAGCCGAAAATAAAAGAAATGATTCCTTCTTATGGCATTTCCTTAGTGGAAAACCCAGAGCTTTTCCAAGAACTTCACACCTCAACAGCCGAAACACTTGGTCTAGTCGAGAAAGAACATGTCTACTCATCAGAAGAAGCACTTCCTGAAACTGAAAAAGAGCTAATTTTTAATTAATTAATCTTTAAGGAAGATAAAAATAAAAACGTGGAACCTTTGATCTATTATCGATTGAAGGTTCTTTTTTCGATTCAATTTGGTTGTAAATTATCTTATTATGTAAACTTAATTAATGCAACATAGAAACAGGAAGAATGTCCTAATAGTCTTTTTTAGCCATTCACTTTATAGCTTAACTCCTATAAGATAAAAAGATGAATGATAGTAATCTATTTGTAAGAGCTTTATACATAACAAGATGAAGTAGAATCGGCATTGCTAAACGCATTGTGGAAAGGTGATCTATGTGAATACAGATCAAGCTTTTGATTTTTTAAAAGACGCCGGACTTTCGGAAGATCTTTGTATGCAAACCGTTAGGCGCTGGCTGCGTGAGAAAAAAATTAAATTTGATGGTAAGTTGGGGCTTCAACAACCCGCCGGATATATTTTACAGGATACGGATCAAGCGATTCATTTGTTAGAGGACGCTGGTATTTCTGCTAGTATGGGCATTCAAGTCGTTCAACGCTGGCTGTATGAAGGTAAAATTCAAAAAGTAGGGAAGGGGAAGCAGCTAGCCGATTACCTGTCAAATGTAAAAAATCCTAAGCAGTTATTAAGCCGGCCTTCTGACCAGGACAAACTGATCCGTGAGTTAAAAGCAAAAATAAAAGTCCAGGATGACCATATCAAAGAACTAGAAGAGCTGCACAAGACTTCAATGAAATCTTTAACTCAACTAAGAAATAAATTGCAAAAACAAATCATCAACCTCGAGCTGGAGAAAAATGATTTACAAAGCGAAACTAGAAAAGTATTAAAAGAAAATATTGAGCTACGGAGCGAATTGTTATACTTAAAAGAAAAACTTTCTAAAGGTAAAAGAGAGCCTGAAAAAGTCCATTTTACCGCGTCTGCTCAAACATTGGATCATCGTAAGAAGTTAGGGTTATCTAAAAATGCGAGCGAGAAAGAAGTTTTATCAAGATATAAAAAATTATTACTCATGACACACCCTGATCATGGCGGCAACCCTTTAGTTTTTAATTACGTTAAAGCAGACTATGATGAATTTAAAAATGGTTTTTAAGGAAGTTATCTTGAATATGGAATTAAAATGGAATACTAAACACAGTGAACGGATCAAACAACTTAAGGAACCTGTTGCGAATCCAAGATTAGTGAGACTTTCCCCTTATCTTAAAGGTGGAATCGCTCTGGATCTAGCTTGCGGGCTCGGTGGTAACAGTTTGTTTCTAGCTCACAAGAATTATCAAGTGCTAGCATTGGATATTTCGGACGTAGCAATTGGTTATCTAAAGGAACAGGCAGCAAAAAATACCCTTCCAATTGATGCCAAAATAACAGACCTCACCAAACTCGACCAATTGAGCTGAGATAACCAATCCTTTGATACCATTGTAGTGACCTATTACTTGGACCGTACTCTTTTTCCTCATATCAAAAAAAAAGTCTAAAAGTGGGTGGGTATGTTTTCATAGAGACCTACTATCTCTCACCTAAAAACGGGAGCCAAGGAGTTTCAGATCAGTATAAGCTCAAACCTAAAGAATTGTTGGGCGAATTTGCAGACTGGAGAATACTTTATTTTGAAGAAAATGAAGATGTGGGACGTCAAACCCTTTTTTGTCAGAAACAATAGCATTCATCTAAACAATTTTTAACTCTCTTATAAACTGAAAAAAAAATAACTTTTATGGCACTATCTGATGTGAGAGGATGGTGCTTTTTTAATACTCTTTTAACTAGTTTCATGTGTAAATTACATATTGTTTTATCAAATTTTTATATGATTTTTGTGTTAATTTGTTAGGTTTAAAGAATTTCTCAAATTCGATAAGATGTAATCAAATAGTAAGGAGGAGGTCAAATGAAACCAGTTTTTAAGAAAGCGGATACATTGGTGATGGAATCCCCGAAAGATACAATCATGCCAGTAAGTAAGAAAAGGAGCTTTTGGAAAGTTTTTTTGCAGCAAAGATATTTATATCTGATGTCCATCCCTTTTGTCATTCTGGTGATTATTTTTAATTACCTGCCACTATGGGGCTGGACAATGGCTTTCCAAAATTATAAGCCGGCCCTTCCATTTTCAGAACAAGAATGGGTCGGGTTCAAACACTTTGCAGAGCTATTCTCCGATGAGAGATTTTACTTGGTCCTTCGTAACACCCTTGCGATGAGTATCTTGGGATTAGTTGTTGGCTTTGTGTTTCCCATTATGTTTGCTGTTCTATTAAATGAAGTAAGATTATCCTATTTTAAAAGAACCGTCCAAACGATCACCTATTTACCACACTTTGTTTCATGGGTGGTTGTTGCCGGGATCATTACGAAAATGCTTTCCATTGATGGCGGGGTTGTCAATGAGCTGTTAGTAAATTGGGGCATTATTGATAAACCCGTTCAATTTATGGCCAAAGGAGAGTATTTCTGGGGAATTGTAGTGTTATCTGACCTTTGGAAGGAAATGGGCTGGAATGCCATTATCTTTTTAGCGGCAATTGCAGGAATCGATTCACAATTATATGAAGCAGCCAAAGTGGATGGAGCAGGAAGATGGAGACAAATTTGGCATGTCACTTTACCGGGAATTCGGCCAACCGTTTTAGTTCTATTAATCCTCTCGATTGGCCATTTAACCAGTATCGGCTTTGAAAAGCAATTTTTATTAGGAAATTCTTTAACAGTTGATTATTCAGAGGTGCTTGATCTGTATGCATTAAACTACGGGATTGGTCTAGGCCGTTTCTCTTATGGTACCGCAATAGGAATCTTTAATTCAGTGATTAGTATTATCCTGCTGCTTATTGCCAACGGAATCTTTAAGCGCTTTTCAAATCAAAGTGTGATGTAAGGAGGGAGTGTGTACTTTGGCGAAGACAGCTTCATTTGGCAGACAAAAAAAATACGACCGGCTATTTGATATTGGAAATATTATTTTTCTAACGGTGATTGCGATCGTGACAGTTTATCCCTTTTTAAACGTACTGGCGATCTCCTTAAACGACTCTATCGACACTGTTCGCGGCGGCATCCATATTTGGCCGAGGGAATTTACATTAGACAATTACCGTGAAATCTTTAAATATGATAATTTAATTACAGGTTTTATCAACTCGGCTACTCGGACAGTTATTGGAACGATCCTTGGCGTTTTATCATCGGCTATGGTAGCGTTTACCTTAAGCAGAGCGGATTTTCAAGGACGTAAAGTGATATCAACCATTATTGTTCTGACCATGTATTTTTCAGGCGGACTTATTCCTGGCTACATGTTAATTAGGGATTTAGGGATGATTAACACCTACTGGGTTTATATTATTCCTGGTATTGTAAACGCTTTTAATATTATTATCGTTCGTTCATTTATGGATGGACTGCCTTATTCGCTGCAAGAATCGGCGAAAATTGATGGGGCCAATGATTTTACGATCTTTTGGAAAATTATTATGCCGCTCTGTAAGCCCGTTCTTGCAACAGTTGCCCTGTTTGTAGCAGTTGGTCAATGGAATTCTTGGTATGATACCTACTTATTTAACAGTCAAAACCCAGCCTTAACCACCTTGCAATATGAACTAATGAAAATCTTACAAAATACTAATATGGGTGCAACCGATCCAAATGCCATGAAGGGATTAACCAAGGACCAGATGGCTCAGTTTGTTTCCCCTGAATCTATTAAAATGGCGATTACGATTGTAACCGTTGTTCCTATCTTAATTGTCTATCCTTTCGTTCAAAAACATTTTGTACAGGGGATGACGATCGGAGCAGTTAAAAGCTAGGAAGTTAACTAACAGAGTATCTCTAAAAATAACAAAAAATGATAGTAGGAGGCAAAGTATGAAGCGCACTAGTAGATTTATCTTTTTATCGGTCCTCATTTTTATGCTGGTCATCACTGGGTGCAGCAAAGAAACATCCAAAAAAACAGCAAGCAAAAACAAAGACGGGCTAACGGAACTGACCTTATTTAGTGCCGATCCTAACTCCCAGTGGGACAATATGGAAAGTCCGGTAAGTAAATTGATTAAAGAAAAAACAGGTGTGACCATCAAACCAGAATTCGATGTAAATGGTGGTACACAAAAGATTTCATTAATGGTAGCTAGTGGTGAATATCCTGATTTAATTTTTCCAAAAGGCAGTGCAGGAACGTTAGTAGAAGCAGGTGCCCTTATTGATCTTACCGATTTAATAGACAAACATGCACCGAACCTTAAGAAAATTTATGGAGACTACTTCAGCCGTTTAAAATGGAGCAATGACGATAAATCCATTTACATTTTACCAACAAGTGCAATCGATACACAGTATTTTAGCCCAGGTCATGGGGTGGGACTTCAAAACTCTGTTGTAAAAGAACTTGGATATCCACAAATCAAGACATTAAAAGATGTGGAGAATGCGGTGAAAGCCTACAAAGAGAAATATCCGAAAATTGATGGACAAGACACCATTGGTTTATCCTTACTGGCAGATGACTGGCGCATTATGATTTCCACCACGAACCCTGCTTTCTGGGCAACTGGTGCATCTGATGATGGAGAATACTACATTGATCCTAAAACCTACAAAGCCACTATGCACTATAAACGTCCAGACGAGAAAGAATATTTCCGCTGGTTAAACCATATGAACGATATTGGCTTACTTGACCCTGAAAGCTTTGTTCAAAAATATGACCAATATATCGCGAAACTATCTTCTGGCCGTGTCCTTTCTATTACGGATGATGACTGGGAGTTTGCAGATGCCCAGCGTGCATTAAAGGAACAAGGGAAAGCGGACAGAATGTTTGGTATGTACCCGGCAACACTTACTGGTGATATGAAACATGCAAACTTCCAAAGCAGCGGTTACTTAGCTGGCTGGGGAATCGGGATTACAAAAGATTGTAAAGATCCGGTAGCTGCGATTAAATTCTTGGATTTCTTAGCTTCAGATGAAGGCCAGATCCTTCAAAACTGGGGGATTGAGGGTGAAAACTATAAGGTTGAAAATGGCAAACGTGTGATCCCTGCAGATGAAATGCAAAAACGTAATACCGATGCTAACTATGTGAAGAAGACTGGTATTGGTGTATTAAAAGGCTGGGCCCCTTCTTATGGTGATGGAGTAGCGGATGAAAGCGGCCAAACGTATACAATTGCCTCTCCAGAACAAGTGAAAGATTCTTACACAGATGTAGAGAAGGACGTATTGAAAAACTACGGTGTGGAAATGTGGAGAGATCTTTATCCAAAAACAGAAGAGTTCTCTGTCAAACCTTGGGGTGCCTCTTATAATATCCAAGTCGCAAGTGATTCGGAATTAGCTCTTATTGAGAAAAAAGCTCTCGATATTGTGAAAAAGCGTATTCCTGAAGCGATTCTTGCAAAACCATCTCAGTTCGATAAGGTCTATGATACTTTCCTTAAAGAATTAGATGCTGCCGGGGTAGAAAAAGCTGAGAAAGAACGTACAAAGTTAATCAAAGAAAGAGTGGAACTCTGGAAATAAACATGACGAAGGAGACCCATTATTTTTGGGTCTCTCTTTAAAAATATAACGAGGTGTGTGAAGAATAATGAAATTTACTGATGGTAACTGGCTAATACGTGAAGGCTTTGAGTTAATATCTGGTGTACAATTTTTCAAAGCCAGTCGACAAAATAATGGATTAAAAGTTCTTGTTGGACCAAGGGACCTCTCTGCCCGCGGCGGACAATTGGATACCCCGCTGCTAACGGTTGAGTTTTCTTCCCCCAAAGAAGATTGTATTCGTGTGAAGCTATATCACCATAAGGGTGTAAAAAAGCGCGGTCCTGAATTTGAATTATATGAGACTCAGGTACCTGTGTCCATTTTGGAGACAGAACAAGAAATTATTTTTACGAGCGGTAAAACTAGTGCAAAGATATCAAAGCAGGGTCCATGGGGAGTCGAGTACCAATATAATGGAAAGAAAATGACGGGCAGCGGCTTTAAAGCGATGTCTCATATTACAGATGCCAATAAAACAACTTATATGCGGGAAGAGCTGAATTTAGGTGTCGGTGAATATATTTACGGTTTAGGGGAGCGATTCACTTCCTTTATCAAGAATGGCCAATCAGTTGATATTTGGAATAAAGACGGCGGAACCAGCTCGGAACAATCCTATAAAAATATTCCTTTCTATCTATCAAACAAAGGGTATGGAGTGTTTATCAATCAGCCTGAAAATGTTTCATTAGAAGTCGCTTCGGAAAAGGTGTCAAAGGTTCAATTCAGCGTAAAAGGTGAATCACTGGACTATATTATAATTGGCGGCAGCGATTTGAAAGAAGTAATCAGTCATTATACTAGTCTGACAGGAAAACCTGCCCTTCCGCCAGCTTGGTCTTTCGGTTTATGGTTATCCACCTCCTTTACAACCAATTATGATGAAAATACGGTTAATAGTTTCGTAGAAGGTATGAGTGAACGGGATATTCCATTATCGGTATTCCACTATGATTGCTTCTGGATGGAGGCCCTTCACTGGACAGACTTTGAATGGGATCAGAGTATGTTCCCAGACCCTGCTGGGATGCTCCGGCGGTTAAAAGATAAAGGGCTGAAGATTTGTGTCTGGATTAATCCATATATTGCCCAAGAGTCGATTCTTTTTGATGAAGCTGTAGAAAATAGTTATCTATTGAAAAAAGCTAATGGTGATGTTTGGCAATGGGATAAGTGGCAGCCGGGAATGGGAGTAGTCGACTTCACTAATCCTGAAGCTTGTGAATGGTTTGCCGGTCATTTACGTCGATTGGTGGAAATGGGGGTAGATGCTTTTAAAACAGATTTCGGTGAGAGGATTCCTACAGATGTGGTTTATTTCGATGGTTCTGACCCGGAAAAAATGCATAATTACTATACCTTCCTTTATAACAAAGTGGTCCATGAGGTGTTAAAAGATCAGTTAGGGGAGGGAGAAGCAACCTTGTTTGCGCGTTCTGCTACGGCGGGCGGGCAGCAGTTCCCCGTTCATTGGGGCGGTGATTGTGATGCCACTTATGAGTCAATGGCCGAGAGCATTCGTGGAGGTCTTTCCTTAGGAATGACAGGTTTTGGTTTTTGGAGCCATGATATTGGCGGTTTTGAAAGTACGGCGCCAACCGATCTTTTTAAGCGCTGGCTGGCATTCGGATTGCTTTCGAGCCATAGCCGTCTGCATGGCAGCAGCTCCTACCGTGTGCCATGGGCATATGATGAAGAAGCCTCTGATGTTGCCCGTTTCTTTACAAAATTAAAATGCGGTCTCATGCCTTATATTTTTGATTCTGCCACAGAGTCTGCTGTCACGGGTCTGCCAATGATGAGAGCGATGGTTTTAGAGTTTCCGAGGGATCCTGCTGTTGAAACGCTGGATAGACAATACATGTTTGGTGACTCTTTACTAGTTGCCCCAGTGTTTAATGAAGAGGGGGAAGCTTCTTTCTACTTGCCAGAAGGCAAATGGACTCATTTATTATCAAATGAGCAGGTAGAGGGCGGTACTTGGAGACTAGAAGAACACGATTATTTTAGTCTTCCTTTATATGTACGGCCAAATTCTCTTGTCGCATTTGGCGGCGTCAATTCCAAGCCTGATTATGATTATGCGGATGGTGTCAACCTTCATTTATTTAATCTGGAGGATGGAAAAACTGCAAACTGCACCGTGCGGAATTTGTCTGCTGAAGCAGAGTTAGAGGTTTCAATAAGCCGCGAAGGCAACAAGCTATTTGTTTCTACAGATAGAAACGTTGGAAAACCATGGAGTCTAGTCGTTCGTGGCAGGGAGGAAGTTTTAGAGGTTACCGATGGAGCCGTGGAAACCACTGAACTGGGTGTCAAAATTACACCTGAAAGAGGAGTAAATCAGTTTACTATTACTCTATAAATAATAAAGAGTCCTCTCGGTTTGAGAGGACTCTTTATCCCGTGACGTAAAATTGGGTACTGCCTCTAATACTAGAATCTTACAAAAGAAGACCTGTTTCGGCAGGTTTTTTAATCTATCTGCAACACTCTATCAATCTAGTGTATAATTAAACTTATCACAAATTTACATATACTTCCTCATGGCGGTGAGCCTTTGTTAAAATATTTTATTAAAAAATTTAATGACCGTAATATCCATTCAAAGCTGGTGTTTTCATTTTTTGTCGCAGTCATTATCCCGTTGCTTATTGTTGGATTTTATTTAACACATGAACTTAGGACAAAGGCATTAAACGATGCCATTAGTGAATCATCCGCCAATATTGAGAGGGTAAAGAAACGGACAGCCGAAACATTAGAATCAGCTATTTATGTAGCCAACAATCTAACGCTCGACCAACAATTAAAAGAACTTGTAAATACGAGGTATTCCACTAGACAGCAAGTAGTGGAGGCCTACCGGGAGTATACAGCGTTCAAAACATCGCTTAATAATTTTGATGAATTATCCAATATTCGATTATATGTGGATAATCCCACGATGCTGAATAATTGGGAGTTTATGCCGGCTGAGGACTCCATCAAGAATACCTTTTGGTATAAGGCAGCGGACAAGGCAAATGGGCTGAATGGATGGTTTTATATGCCAGATGAAACCAAAAAAAGCCGCATGTTTTTAAGCTTAGTTCGGAAAATTAATTATTTTGATTATAAGACAAGCACCATTTTAGTGATCGATGTTAATACAGATAATTTAAATACAATCCTAAATCAGGAAAGTTCACCCATTATGATCGTTGATGATAGCAATAATGTGGTGGTCTCGAACCGGAAAAGTTTTATTGGTAAAAAGCTGAATCATATCATTAAAACGGACCAAAAGCTTACAGGAACCAAGGACTCCATTCGCGGCGAAGTAAATGGACAGCAATCAGAGATCGTAGTTGATTTGTTGTTTCCTGATACAAGTGTAAATAAACTCAAGTTTGTATCGGTTATTCCTAACGATACGATTTTAGCTGATGCAAATCGCTTTGTCACTCTTGGTGTTATGGTTATTTTTGTTAGTTTTGTAATCGCTGTCATCCTGATCTATCTCTTTTCCCGCTTGATATCTCATCGGATTGTCACCCTGAGTAATCAAATAAATGTGGTTGCAGAGGGGAATTTAGATGAAGTGATCCATGTCGAGGGCAGTGATGAGATTGGGCTGCTCGCTAACCAGTTGAATCGGATGGTCAAAAATATTAAAGATCTCATTACCGAGCTAGAGAAAATGCATTTAGAGAAGAATATTCTGGAAAAAAGGCAGCAGGAAATAAAGCTGAAAATGATGGCCAGCCAGATTAATCCACATTTCTTGTTTAATGCATTGGAATCCATTCGTATGAAGGCCCATTTAAAAGGCGAAAAGGAAATTTCCAGTGTAGTCAAGCAATTGGGAAAGCTAATGAGAAAAAGTATTGAAGTTTCAGCCGAAATGATACCTTTAAAAAAAGAAATCGAAATGGTCGTTTCCTATTTAGAAATCCAAAGGTTTCGGTATGAAGACCGTCTTAAATATGAGTTGGACATAGACCCCTTGTCGGAGAGCCTTTTCATTCACCCGTTGATTATCCAGCCTTTAGTAGAAAACGCTGTTATTCATGGATTAGAAGATAAGGGGAAAGGCGGAAAAATCAGTGTCATAACCCGGGTATTGGATAACCAGCTACAAGTTCAAATAAAAGATAATGGCACTGGAATTCCTGAGGAGAAAAGGGAGGCTATTCATAGAGCATTAAATCATATTGATGACAGCAAGGAAAATAGAATTGGATTGCTGAATGTTCATCAAAGATTATGTTTGACCTTTGGCAAGGCCAGTGGGCTTGTTATAGAGAGTGAGGCAGGCAAAGGAACGTGTGTTTCGTTCATCATACCAATAGGGGGAAACGAATATGTATAGGGTTTTAATTGTTGATGATGAACCACTGATTCGTGATGGATTAACAAGCTTAATACCTTGGTCTGATCATGGTTTTCAAGTGGTGGATACAGCCGTTGATGGGCATGATGCCCTTCAAAAACTAAAAACCCATTCCATTGACTTAGTGATTATTGATATTCGGATGCCGGGAATGGACGGAATCCAATTAATTGAAACGATTAGGCAGACTAATGCTGACATACGTTTTATTATTTTAAGTGGTTATGCTGACTTTGAGTATGCCCAAAAAGCCATCCGCAATCATGTGACAGGGTATTTATTAAAGCCTATTGATGAAGACGAGCTTATAGAATTATTAGGTCCTTTAAAAGAGAAAATGGACACAAAGAAGGAAATCATGCAATTACAAAGCCACAACTTATCTTTTCATAAAGATCAACTGATCCAGATATTGTTAAATACAAACGATGCAGCAGAACATCCTGATGTAAAATCAAAGATTGAAGAACTTAAACTTGATTGGAAAAAGTTTACTTTGGTTTTAATAAAAGAACAAACTAGAAACAAATTAGAGGCGAATCCTCTAAATTCTCTAAAAGAAAAGCTTGAGACGGTAGTTGAAGCGGAAAAAGGAATCGTATTTTCAACTGCGGAGCCATATATAGGCATTTTGTTAAAAGAATCTCTAAGAACAGAAGAAAGTCAAAAAAATCTTTTTGAGATTATCTCAAAAACAGCCGGTAAAGAAAGTATCATTGCTGGCATAAGTGAAGAGTTTCTTAGTATTTATGGGGTTAAACATGCGTTTGATGAGGCAAAAACTTTATTGGGCCAACACTTCTTTTACATGGAAAATGGTATCTTGAAAAAGAATTCAGAGTTATTTATTAAGGAACATCAACTGACTGACATCGAGATTTTACACCATGAATTCCCCTTGCACCTCTATTCTGAAAAAATCTATTATGCTATTGATCTTGCAGACAAAGAGGCTGTTGCGGAAAGGCTCCTAGAAGCAGCCCAGGTAATGGTCAAACTAGATTTTAATGAAGACGAAATTAGAAAAAGATTTATCCAGCTAGTGACGAATTTATTAAGCAAGTGTTCTGCTGCTAAACCTGCCCTCCAGCAAGTGATTACGGAGGTGTCGACAAGTGTTGTGGTCGACATTCATCATCAACCTAATTTATATTCACTTATTTGTTATCTCAATAAAATCTTAAGGAAAATTATAGATCATTTAGATGCGGGGGACCAAACGATTCAAATTAAAAAATTAGTGGATTTTATTCATCGTAATTATTATAAAAATTTAAAACTAGAAACCCTGGCGGATTTATTTAATTATAATAGTGCCTATTTAGGAAAGCTATTTAAAAATTACACTGGGGATTATTTTAATACATACCTTGATAAGGTTAGAATGGAAAATGCCAAAGCTTTGCTATCTCAAGGAAATAAAGTTTATCAAGTGGCAGAAAGTGTTGGATATGCTAATGTTGATTATTTCCATAATAAGTTTAAAAAATATATTGGTATGTCGCCAACAACCTTTAGAAAAAAGGGAAGAACAGAAAATGCATGATAATTATGCTTTTTAAAACAATGAAATAAATACTCTCTTAAAACCTGTTGAAAACAATCAATAGGTTTTTTTCATTTTTTGTAGTTACGTTCATTGTATGATTTATTTTTATTATCTAAAATCTCTAAGTCGAGATACATTTCTTGACGGTAAAAAAGTGGGAGAGTATCATGGGTACGTAAAATAGCCTAGGGTTATTTAGGTTACTTAAATGTTTATTAGATAAATATATATATTGGGGGATAAACAATGGAGGAAGTGACTTTATTAATTCATTATAAAGGGAAAAACTTTTTAACAAATGTAATTGTTGAGAAGGGTACCCCGGAAAAACAAATATTGCAGATCGCAAAAGAACAAATTAAGAAACAAAGGGGTAATTTAAAAAGGGCAATATAGATTCCCCTGATATAAATGGGAAGGAGTATGACGCCTTGAATGAGAAGAAAGAAGTCGGTGAAAAAGCGGCAGAGTTTGTAAAGGATGGGATGGTCATTGGTCTTGGAACGGGTTCAACCGTGTACTATACCATTTTGAAATTAGGAGAATTAGTCCAACAAGGACTCTCTGTTAAAGGGATCCCCACTTCTTTACAAACAGAGAAGTTAGCAAAAGAACTTGGCATCCCTTTAGTTTCCTTTCATCAAATTGATCAACTTGATGTGGCGATCGATGGTGCGGATGAAGTCAGCCCTGAATTGAACCTCATTAAAGGTGGAGGCGGTGCCCTATTAAGAGAGAAAATTATAGCGCAAGCAGCGAAAACTTTTATTGTTGTGGCAGACTCTCACAAAATGGTCAATAAGTTAGGGGCGTTCCCGTTGCCAGTTGAAGTGACACCTTTTGGAATGGAAATGACCAGAAAATATCTGCAAGAACTCGGAGGCTCTCCGGTAGTAAGAAAAAAGGATGGGATTCCATATCGAACAGATAACGGGAATTATATATACGACTGTAATTTCCCGGATATTATTCATCCTGGGGATTTGGAGAGAGACTTGAACATGATACCCGGCGTTGTCGATAATGGCTTATTTATTGGAATGGCCGATATAGTCATTACCTTAAATGCAAATAAGGAAATTGAAACCCTTTTACGGCATTAGGATGGTCGAAAAGGTACCACACCCTTCCAATTTATTAGATGAAAATGGGTTGAAAAAATAGAACACAATAAAAAGATGACCAGGCTTTAACCAAAGAACTCGTTCAATCTTTTGAACAGCCAGGAATATTATGGATTATGCCGCGCATGTGGATATGCGGCAGCAAAAACAAGTAAATAAAGGCATTCATACAAATGGAGGAAGTAAGCATGAAATTTTTTATCGATACTGCCAATTTAGACGAAATAAACAAAGCTTACAAAATTGGCGTTTTATCTGGTGTTACTACCAATCCATCTTTGGTTGCAAAAGAAGGCGTAAAATTTGAAGATCGGATCGCAGAAATCTTAAAAGCTGTTCCTGAGGTGGAGTCTGTATCGGCTGAAGTAACTCCAAATGCTTTAACTGCGGTCCAAATGATCGCAGAAGCTAATGAATTGATTAAAATTAATGGGGGGGATAAAAATATCACCATTAAATTACCTATGACATTAGATGGCTTAGAGGCATGCCGTTACCTTACTAAAAAGGGAGTAAAGACAAATGTCACCCTTATCTTCTCAGTTAACCAAGCTCTCTTGGCCGCACGTGCCGGAGCAACGTATGTATCGCCATTCTTGGGCCGCTTAGATGATATCAATGAAGATGGCGTACAGCTTGTTTCAAAAATTGCGGAATTGTTCCGTATTCAAAAATTGGATACACAAATCATTGCTGCTTCTGTTCGCCATCCAGATCATGTGACACGTGTGGCCATGGCAGGGGCTCATATTGCGACTATTCCATTTAAAGTCATTGAGCAATTATCTAAACATCCATTGACCGATCAAGGAATTGAAAAATTTGCCGCTGATTGGAAAAATACGCTGTAAACTAAAAATACCCTTATCTCCTAGGTAAGGGTAAAAAACCTAACCGTTATTAAGCCGGCATCTGTGGATTATTAAGGCAAAAAAATATTTTTATTCATTATAGTTAGTTGTCATTTCTTCTGCGAAAGCCATTCTGAAACAATTTTTGCTTTTTCAGGAGGGATGACCCCTGCAGGCATAGCATTTTTCCCGTGATTAATGATATTTTCGATTTCACTTTGCGAATACTTAGAGCCTATCTTTGTTAAATTGGGACCTGCTCCGCCTTGCAGGTTTTGACCATGACAGGTGACGCAATTATTGCCTACAATCTGTTCTGCCTTATCGGTTGAAGAGGTGCCCTTATCTGCGACTTGATTTGTTGCTTGTTTTTGAGGACCTTCATAAAAAAATAGTAAAAACACAAGACATCCTGCAAGGATTAGATTACCAATCATTGTAATCCGTACTTTCTTCATGCTAACACCCCCTTGTCCATAAAAAGATCATGATTTACAGCAGTGATGACCAATTATAAAAGATCGACCAAACAAAACCACTAAATAATATACCGGTTATAAAAATGCTCCATGAATATTTTTTATCTTCCCAGCATGCAACCATAAGGGCAATCCCCAATGGGAATCCGATGAATGTAAGCCAAGGGAAGGGATCGCTAAATTTGTAACAAAAGAGACCAATGGTCGATGTTAGTAAGATTGAAAAGAGCAGCTCGCTTAATGAAGATAATTCAGATTTCACATGAGTGTCCATGATTGACCTCCGTTTTAAGGTTCTTTCAAACAAAGTATTATTTAATATCCATGTAATTTTTCTTTTTCATTTATTTATTGTTAATATGTGCCTCAATCATAAACTTAGTCGAAAAGAACTAACACAAATTTTGTCAAAAAAAGTGAAAGGAAAATATAGAAACCTGTCCAATTTTGGAAAGGTTAAACTTGGATTAGAAATAGTCTAACAATGGCTAAATCCGAACATTCACCCAGTTAGTTCTGAATTCTTTATATTTTTTTACTCAAATCACAAAAATTTTTTTAATAAAGAAGAGGTAGTAAAGCAAAATCAGCCCTATGGTATATTGAAATATTCACATGATCAATTACTAACCTTTCAACGCCTTAGGTATCCTGTGTCTAAAAAGCACAGTTTTTTTTGTACCTGCTTATACTAATTCGTTAAAATGCCAATTATAAGCACGTTCATCGTTTATTCCTAGAAAATGAGTCGTGTTATAAAATATCACACAAAATATCAAGTGTTTGGGAAAGGTGATTTTATCTTCACTCTAGTATTTAATTATTTTAAAATATAAATTTATTGTGAGTTTTTCTGACAAAACCTTATAAAGTAAACGTTTTTCATCAAAAAATGTAAATGTTTTCATTTGAAAATAGATACTGAGAAAACATTTTCTTGCGATTTATCTATTTACGAATGAAAAATTGCAGTATATAATTTGTATTAAATTAACATCGAATGTAAGAGATGGAAGGGAAATCATCAAAAATCTTACTAGATGTTAAAAAATCTAACATAAGCCTATCTATCATCACTGTATTCTACTTCTAAGACACTTCTCATCACGAATGCCATTTCAAAATATACACTTTACTATTTTCTAACTCCTAAGAAATGTTACTAACTCTCGAGCAACAGCAAAAGATCAACTAAGGTTTTTACCTTCTTGCCAACATGTTTGGTTGGAAGCTCATATTAATCATCGATCCAATAAGGGGGTGGGGTAAAGGAAGGTAAATTTTTTTACCTATTGAAATCTGAATATTAAATAAATTCAATAAACAAGGGGGCCATATGATGAGAGGAAAACGAAGTATTTTTAACAGTCTAATAGCGATGCTTGTAATGATTTTAGTTCTTAGTGCCTGCAGCAGTAATTCTAGTACAACAAGTTCAACAGAAAATACTTCAGCAAAGGATTCAGGGAAGCCTACATACGGGGGGACGTTAGTCAGAGCCAATATATATGGAGATCCGCAAAACTTAGATCCGGCCATTCGCTCACATGGCACGAACCCATCGATGATAACATGGAACATATTTGAACCGCTTGTCCGCTACGATGCTGTGGAGGGGAAATTCCTGCCGGCCAATGCTGAAAGTTGGGATATTAGCTCAGACGGCAAGGTGTATTCCTTTACCTTACGGAAGGGAGTAAAATTCCACAACGGCCGCGAAGTAACGGCAGAAGATTTTAAATACACATTAGAACGTGTTCTAAATCCAAATACAGCTTCCCCTAATGCAGGTAGTTTAACAGTTATTGCGGGCAGCAAAGAATTTATGGCTGGAACGAGCAAAGAAGTTTCCGGAATTAAAGTCGTTGATTCTAGTAAGTTAGAAATTACCCTATCAAAACCTGATAACACTTTCTTAACCATTATGTCCTTACCATTTACAGGGGCTGTGCCAAAAGAAGTGGTAGAGGAAAAAGGAGAGAAATTCGGTCAGGAGCCTGTCGGTGCAGGGCCATTTAAGTTCTCCAAATGGGTAAGAGACAGTGAGGTGGATTTAGTCGCAAACGAGGACTACTATGCTGGTAAACCATACCTCGAAAAAGTAGTTTATAAGATTATGACCGACCAAACGGCGCGTGACAATGCGTTTGCTTCTAAACAAATCGATATGATGGTTTTAGGTGATGCTCAATATAAGCGTTATTCAACCGATCCATCTTATAAATCTCAAATCGTTGAAGTACCGGAACTATTTACCCGAAATATGAAATTCAATCTTGATAAAAAGGGACCATGGCAAGATGTTCGCGTCCGTCAAGCCATTAACTATGCCATTGACCGTGAGACGATTATTGACTCTGTTATCCAGGGCAAAGCCTATTCTGCTCAAGGTGTATTGCCAACTTCCATCCAAGGCTTTAACAAAGCGGTCAGCACCTATAAATATGATCCTAAAAAGGCAAAGAGTCTACTTGAAGAAGCAGGGTATGGCAATGGATTTACCTTAACGATTTTAACTACTTCCCATCCAGCCTTTGGCTTACCGGCTGTTGAAGCATTAAGTGGATATCTTGAAAAAGTAGGAATAAAGGTGAAGACAGAGCAAGTCGATTTTGCTGCACTAACAGACCGCTTAAATAGCGGCGATTATGAAGTGGCCATGTCTTCAAACGGGGGTTCTACCAATCCAGTTGAATATTTAAGCCGCTATTTCCACTCGAAAAATGATGGAGCTTCCGGAAATACCAGTCATTATAAGAACACAGAGGTAGATACGTTACTGGATCAAGCGAGTGAGACCACTGATGACAAGGAAATGATTAGTGACCTTCAAAAGGCGGAAGATTTGATTGTGAAAGATGCCCCGTGGTGGTTCTTTAACTACAATAAAGCAGTTATTGTCCATCAGAAATGGGTAAAGGGCTTGCAGCCTGTTCCAACAGATATTGACTATCAAGATCTGACAAAGGTGTGGATCGACGAAACTCAAAAATAAAATGAAGGGAGCTGCCAGCTATGATGGGATACACGGTTCGCCGCTTACTTGAGGCCATTCCAATCTGGATCGCAATTACGCTGATTGTGTTCATCTTAATGAACATTATTCCCGGCGACCCGGTGGCACAATTAATGGATGCCCGTTCTGGTGCCTTGGATAAGCAAGTGATTGAACAAATTAGGGAAGAGTGGGGTCTGAATGACCCGCTTGCCCTTCAATATCTGAATTTTTTGAAAGGTGCAATTGTAGGGGATTTCGGAACCTCTTACCAAACACGGAGCGGGGTTACGGAGTTATTGCTGGAGCGTATTCCTGTTACGGTGAGTATTACGGTTTTAGGCTTAATGATGGCCATCATAACAGGAATTGCGATTGGTATCATCGGTGCTTATAAACGAGGTACATGGGTAGATTCCCTTGTAAGTTCCTTCTCGGTTTCAGGTGTTTCGATTCCTTCCTTCTTTTTAGGTTTGATCTTAATGTACATCTTTGCTGTTAAGTTCAAGATTCTGCCTTCTTCCGGATACCAAGCAGGGGAGTTGAAATTCTTAATTCTCCCGGCTGTGACCCTTGGTTTGGCAGTGAGCGGGGTCATCGCCCGTATCACCCGATCATCGATGATTGATGTATTGAAACATGATTATATCACGACAGCATATTCGAAGGGCATCTCATCGTTAAGAATAACCATCCTGCATGCGCTAAAAAATGCGTTGCCGCCGATTATGACGATTATTGGTGTTCAAATGGGACTGTTGCTTTCAGGGGCCGTGATCACGGAGACGATCTTTGGACTCCCAGGGATTGGCCGGCTTTTAATTGATAGCATTTTGCAGCGGGACTTGCCGACGGTTCAAGGCTGTGTCGTCTTTATCGCCACGATATTTTTACTAGTTAACTTGTTGACTGACCTTTGCTGTCGCTGGATTGATCCAAGAATTAAAGTCGAAGCGTAAAAAAGCAAACGGCCTCCATTGCCTCGTAAATGGACGATGGAGGATTTTCCACAGAGGAGAGGATTGTAATGGAAACTGTTGAAACACACGTGTTGGAGCAAACGTCCACTTTTCCGCGGCAAAAAGCAAGGAAAAAAACCATTAAACTCTCATTTTCCATGATAGGCATTGGGATTGCTGGACTTGTCTTAGCGGGGACCATTTGTGCTCCCCTCTTAACAAACTATAATCCGAATACCAATGACCTGACCCGGGTATTGCAGGCGCCAAGTGCAGCCCACTGGTTTGGTACCGATCATCTAGGCCGGGATTTATTTACCCGGGTCTTGTATGGGGGACAAAAATCTTTATTAATAGCCGTTGCGGTTCAATTGATGTCTGTTGTCATCGGTGCAATGTTAGGACTGATTTCGGGTTACTTTGGAGGGAAAACAGATAAAGTGATCATGGCGGTAACCAATATTATGTTCAGTTTCCCAGGTCTATTGTTCGCCATCGCAATCATGGCAGCACTTGGACCAAGTATATTCAATCTTATCCTTGCCTTAGGTATTGTCAGTTGGCCGGAAGTCTGCCGGCTGGTCCGCTCGCAGACCATGTCCTTAAAGGAGCGGGAATTTGTGGAAGGCGGTCATGCCCTGGGTGCTAGTGTCGGCCGGATTCTATTTCGATACATCCTCCCGAACTGCTACGGAAATATCGCTGTTTTAATGACACTCGGGATGGCTACCACAATCCTAGCCGAATCCAGTTTAAGCTTTCTTGGTTTAGGGGTGCAGCCGCCAGATCCCAGCTGGGGATCCATGGTGAATCAAGGAAAGGATTATATGTTCTTTGCCCCGTGGTATTTGTTCGCTCCTGGTGCGGTCATGTTTGTCACGATATTAGGGATTAATTTACTGGGAGATGTTCTTCGCGATTACTTCGATCCGAAAATGAAATCTTCCAAATAGGAAAGGGGTCTGGTCACATGTCTGCTCTGCTTGATATCCGGGATTTACGGGTTGGTTTTCGTAAAAATGATGAAGTTACTGATGTATTAAAAGGGGTTCATTTTTCACTTGAAAAAGGAGAAAGTCTTGGGATTGTCGGAGAGTCGGGCTGTGGAAAAAGCATGACCTCCTTAGCGATTATGGGTTTATTAAAAAACAAGGGGCTAGTTGCCACAAATGGTGAGATTTTGTGGGAAGGAGATAACCTGCTAACCCATACCAAGCAAGACTGGCGGGGACTTCGCGGGAATGATATCGCAATGATTTTTCAAGAACCGATGACCGCCTTAAACCCGCTCCTGACGATTGGCAGGCAAATCACGGAACAGATTCTTGCCCATCAATCCATCAGTAAAAAGAAAGCTGCCGAAAAAGCAGTTGAGATGTTGAAGCTTGTGGGAATACCCTCTCCAGAACAAAGATTGAAAGCTTATCCACATGAATTATCCGGGGGAATGAGACAAAGGGCAATGATTGCGATGGCCTTATCCTGTGAGCCAAGATTATTGATTGCCGATGAACCAACAACAGCCCTTGATGTAACCATTCAGGCGCAAATCTTGGACCTACTAGCAGGCGTCTCGAAGAAAATGGATATGTCCATGATATTAATTACGCATGATTTAGGGGTGGTCGCCAATTACTGCCAAAAAGTCATTGTTATGTATGCGGGAAAGGTAATGGAAGAAGCAAGCAAAGATCAATTATTTGCTGCCCCGCTGCACCCTTACACGAAGGGCCTTCTGCAATCGGTAACCTCGATTGAGGAACAAAGTGAACGGATTTATTCCATTCCAGGCCGGGTTCCATTACCGGATGAAATGGTAACTGGCTGTGTGTTTCATGATCGCTGCCCTTATGCGATTCAACAGTGTGTCAATCAAGAACCACCATTGATGGATTTAGAAGACGGAAGAAAAGTAAGTTGTTTTCGCCATAAAGAAATCATGGAAGGGGGAGGAGTAAATGGCATTGTTAGCTGAGAAAGAACCATTAATGGAAATTAGTCATTTGAAAAAATACTATCCTGTGAAACATGGATTACTAAACCGCTTAAAGGGTCAGGCGCCTCCGGTTGTGAAGGCAGTGGACGATGTCAACTTTACGATTTATCGAGGCGAGACATTGGCTCTTGTCGGGGAGTCCGGCTGCGGAAAAAGCACAACGGGACGGTCGCTTTTGCGTTTGATAGAACCAACCGATGGCAAAGTTCTTTTTGAAGGAAAAAATATATTGGAGCATTCGAATCAGGTATTAAAGAAGGCGAGAAGGGAGATGCAGATTGTTTTCCAAGATCCTTATGCATCCCTCCATCCTCGGATGACCGTGGCAGAAATTATCGCTGAACCCCTTCATATACATAAGGTTGGGACAAATGCGGAACGGGTGAAACGAGTCGAGAGTTTGATGGAAACCGTGGGTCTTTCTGCAAGAATGAAGAATCGGTATCCCCATGAATTCTCGGGCGGACAAAGGCAGCGGATTGGGATTGCCAAGGCGCTTGCCCTTAATCCGAAGCTTGTCATTTGTGATGAGCCGGTATCGGCCCTTGATGTATCCGTCCAAGCGCAGGTCATCAACCTGTTTCAAGATTTGCAGAAGGAATTCAACTTAACCTACTTATTTATTTCTCACGATTTAAGTGTGGTAAAACATATTTCAGACCGCGTGGGTGTGATGTATCTAGGTAAGCTGGTGGAAATTGCAGATACCGAAGATCTTTTTAACAGGCCTAAGCATCCATATACAAAAGCGTTATTGTCTGCTCGTCCGATGATTCATGAAAAAGATCAGCTGGAACGGATTGTTCTTGAAGGGGAGCTGCCAACACCGTTGAATCCGCCAAGCGGCTGCCGTTTTCATACCCGCTGTCCGTTTAAAACGGAGCAGTGTTCGGTGGAGGAACCGGTGATTAAAGACATTGGGGGCGGTCATCAGCTTGCCTGCCATTTAATGTAGGGTTGGAATTACCTGTTCGGAGGTCTATAAGGTTTTATCAGCGGTTTTTACGCTGATATCAGCGATATTAACCGAAATATCAGCGGTTTCTAGAAACTTATCAGCGGAAATTTAAATTTATCAGCGATTCTTTAAATTAACCACAAATATATATAAAGTGGTTTGGCACTATTAGGAGGTCTATGGGGATATATCGGCAGTTATTAACTAATTCTATCAAAAAAGTTTACATCTAAAAAAGCAGCCTTCATTAGAAAGGACTTACCATGACAAGAAAGTCGTTTTACTTACTAGCTTTCATTATGTTCCTCTCCATGACAGGGTACGGCATCGTACTCCCGGCCTTGCCATACTTAGCCGATCATTTGGGACTGAGCTCATTTCAAATGGGCAGTCTGATTACCGGCTGGGCGTTAACCCAATTCCTTGTCGTTCCGTTTTGGGGAAGCCTGATTGACCGCATCGGCCGGAAACCGGTTCTGCTGATTGGATTAATTGGGTTCGGGATTGCTTTTTTATTAATGATTTTCGCTGAATCCTACCTGCAGCTGCTCGTGATTCGAATCATCGGAGCGATTATTTCGAGCGGAACACAGCCTGCTGCCCTGGCACTTGTGATTGATACACATGAAAAAGAAAAACGGAGCCGCGCTATAGCCAGCATGGGGGCTGCCAATGCTCTTGGTTTCCTTTGCGGACCAACCGTAGGTGCCATGTTTTCACCGCTCGGGTTACATGCCCCTTTTATTGCGGCCGGATTGCTTAGTCTCTTGACCATCCCTTTTGCTCATTTCCTTCTGCAAGAACCTGAACAGAAGAACCAAAAGCTGAAGGAGATCTCCTTTAAAGATTCCATTAAACATATGGTGAAACCAGGATACCGTCATCTGTTGCTCATTACCTTCGGGTTGGCAGTTTCAACCTCCAGTTTGTTTGGAGTTCTAGGATATTTTATGATTGAACGGTTTTCATCATCGGCTAGTGAAACAGGGTTTGCCTTTAGTGCTCAATCCCTCTCTTCCGTAGTCATTCAGCTGTTTTTTATGGGAGTCATCCTTGCAAAACTTCATGAAATTTCGATTACGAAAATGGGGTTAATAGTAGAAATGCTCGGGTTTGCCTGCATCGCTTTTGCGGTTTCGACATGGATGGTTTTTGCTGGCTGCCTCTTGGTTGGAGCAGGGCAGGCGATTGCAAGACCAACGATTATCTCGCTTTTATCCAAACAGGAGGCGGTCGGGCAAGGGACGGTGATGGGGTTTCAGCAATCCATGGATAGCTTCGGCAGAAGTGTGGGGCCGCTGTTTGCCGGCTGGATTTTCCTGTTCCATCCATCGGCCCCGTTTATTTTTTCAACATGCATTTGCTTGGTTCTCTTCATCTTTATAGTGTTCAGTCTAAAAAAAGAAAGTCAATCATTGATGCGAGAAAAGGAGACTGGTAATGAATATCTTGCTAAATAACAGGATTGTACCTAGAGAAAGCTTTTCAGTAGATATAGAGGATCGGGGCTTTCAATTTGGGGATGGAATCTACGAAGTTATCCGAATTTATGATGGAGTTTTTTTCGAATGGGAGGCGCATTTCGAACGTTTGATCCGCAGTGCCAAAGAATTAATGCTGCCTCTGCCGCAAGCTATCGACATACTCTATGAAAATCTACAGCTTCTTTTGAAAGAGAGTCAGATTACCGATGGATCGGTTTATATTCAAATCACACGAGGGACGGCGCCCCGGTTCCATGCCTTTCCGGAAAAAACGGAGCCGACCTTAGTGGCATACGTTCGTGAAATGAAGCGGCCGCTTGAGCAAATAAGAAACGGTATTAAAGTTATTACAGCAGAGGATATACGCTGGCTTAGGGTAGATATAAAGAGTCTTAATTTGCTAGGAAATGTTTTAGCGAGACAAAAAGCCGTCGAACAAGGGGCGGCGGAAGCGATTTTGATCCGAGATGGCGTGGTAACGGAAGGAAGCAGTTCCAATGTTTTTGCCATCAAAGGGAATCTTTGCTATACCCATCCTGCTAATCATCTTATTTTAAATGGTATTACCCGGCAAGTGGTATTGCGTTTGATTAAGAATACTAATTTAACGTTACGAGAAACACCTTTTACCATGGAGGAATTAATAGAAATGGATGAAGTATTTATTACAAATACAGGTCAAGAAGTGTGCCCCGTGATTCAAATTGACGAAGTCAAGATCGGGAAGGGATCCCCAGGTTTTTATACTCGTCAATTGCAGTCGGCCTTTGAATCATTGTTAGGTTCTGTAATCCCTTCATCATCCTGAAAGGAAGATTACTGGAAATAAAAATTTGATAGTTACAACTTACTTTTAGGAGGAATGATCAAATGACAATCTTAAAAGAATTTACGTATTCAAAACGGTTTCCAAAACTCCCTTTAATCGCAGCTGCTTTTGCCGATCAGCATCCCGATTTAATCCCGCTGGCCTTTGGATTGCCGGCCAAAGAATCTTTTGATCTCTCCCTTATGATCGAGTCCTCCGTGGAGGCGATTAAAAAAGGGGGAGTCAAACCGCTCGAATACGGGGGTGGGGCAGGGCCTACTGTCGTTGCGGAATGGATTAAACAAAGGTCCATGTTGCGTTCCGTGCGTGCTGAAACGAATGAAATACTCGTTACAGCCGGCTCAAGCCAAGCAATCGATATCGCGACCAGAACCCTGACAGACCCTGGCGATCATGTATGGGTAGAAGGGCCGTCCTTTTTCGGGGCCATCCGCCAGTTTTTATTGGCAGAAACAAAGTTGACTTCCTTTCCGGTCGATGAAGATGGGTTAAGGGTTGATTTGGTGGAGCAAAAGCTGCAGGAAGTGAAAGAAAATGGTGGCCACATGCCAAAAATGGTTTATGTCATGCCAAATTACCACAATCCAACAGGGGTTAGTCTTTCGATTGAAAGAAGAAAGAGACTCGCGGAATTGGCGTATGAATATAACTTCTATGTCCTTGAGGATGATGCCTATGTGGAGTTAAGTTTTACCGGGGAGTATGTCCCATCCATTTATTCTTTTGGACCAGAACGTGTCGTTTATTTAAGTACGTTCTCAAAAATTGTCGCACCGGGAATCCGCATGGGCTGGGCCGTAGCGAGTGAACCCTTGATAAATAAAATGCGAATGTTAAAATCGGATGGCTCGACGAGTGTGTATGTTCAAGAAGTGGTTTCGCAATTTTTATCAACGATTGATTTTGATCAGCATGTAGACTTCCTTAACTCCATTTATCGGTCAAGAATGGAAGCCATGGTAGTGGCTATTGAGGAATCCTTTGAGGAGGAAGTTTCTTATATTGTGCCTGACGGGGGCTTCTTCCTCTGGTTAACCTTCCCGGAAGGAACAGATACGAGTCAGTTTATGCAGCAATCACTGAATAAAGGCGTCAGCTATTTAGATGGAGCCCATTTTTATTTGAATGCCGATGAGAAAAATCATATCCGACTCGGTTTTACCTACTGCAGCGAGGAAGAAATTAAACGGGGGATTGAGCGTTTGGCAGAATCTTATCAAGAATATAAACAAAGCATGTTCGTCTTAGAGGGGGGAAATAAATGAAGGTAATGACCAAAAAAGTTTCTCCTTCCATTTACATTCGTTATGATCTTCCGGAGGTATATCTGAAACAATTTAAAGAGATTTGTCCGAATATTGTGGTAGAGCCGTGGAAATTTGATGAACCTGAGCCAGAGGTGACCGTAGATTTATCAGATTGCGAGGTTGTATTAACCCTGGGTATGCGTGATAACCTCAACATATTAAAAAAAGCCAAAAACGTAAAATGGGTCCATTCCGTTAGCGCTGGATTGGATGCGATGCTCACCGAAGAGGTGAAAAACAGTGACGTTATCATTACTAACGCCAAAGGATGTACCTCTGTCCCCATAGCTGAACACACGATTGCATTAATCTCCGCATTTGCCAGAGCGGTACCGGCAATGGTGAGAAACCAACGAACGCAGGACTGGTGTAAAGTGCTGCCAGTCAGAACGCTTGCAGGCTCCACTGTCGGGATTATTGGATACGGAGAAATCGGCTATGAGATTGCGAAACGATGTAAAGGGTTAGATATGAAGGTGATTGGCTGCCGCAGGAATCCTGCTAAGAAGAACAAGGAATACGAACCTGCCGATCTAGTGGTGGGTATGGATCAGGTGGATGACGTCCTTTCAAAATCTGATTATGTCGTTATTGCGCTTCCTTCCACAGACGAAACGATCCATTTTATGAATAAAGAACGCTTTGAAAAAATGAAAAAGGACAGCTATTTAATCAATGTTGGACGCGGGAACACGATTGCTGAAGAGGATTTAGTGGAATATTTGCAGAGTGGAATAATAGCAGGGGCGGGGCTGGATGTATTTGAAGTCGAGCCATTACCAAAAGATCATCCGTTTTGGTTTATGGATAATGTGATTGTCTCCCCGCACAATGCCTACAACTCTGCAAATCATTCAGAGCGGGTTATGGAATTAATTTTAGAAAACCTAAAACGTTTCTATGCAGGGAAACCGCTCCTTAATGTAGTAAACAAAGAATTAGGATATTAGGATCGTTTTTTAAAAATCAGGTTCTTTCACAGGAACCTGGTATTTTTTTATGCATAAAGAATTTTCAAATAATTTTTATTAACTATTGTGAGTTTTTCAGGTATAATGTTTCAAACAAGATTGAGAGGTTTAAGAGATGAATGCATTTATAAAAGACCAAATTGAATTATTCCAAGAACAAAATAAGAACCGCGGCCGGCTTCTAGTAAGCTGTCCGGACCAGCCAGGCATTGTTTCTGCCATTTCAAAATTTTTATTTTCCCATAATGCCAACATTATTGAATCCAGCCAGTATTCCACCAATCCTGAGGGAGGCATCTTTTTCATTCGGATTGAATTCGAGTGCCCTGGGTTAACGGAAAAAGCAAAAGATATGGAAAGCCAGTTTAATGATATTGCTGAGAATTTTTCGATGGAATGGAAATTTACGCATGTCCACAATATCAAGAAGGCTGCGATCTTTGTATCGAAAGAACTTCACTGCTTGCTCGAACTTTTATGGGAATGGCAAAGTGGAGATTTAATGGCTGACATTGCTCTTGTCGTGAGTAATCATGAAAATGCACGAGAGGTCGTTGAGGGGCTTAATATCCCGTTTTATTACATACCGGCTAACAAGGAAATTCGTCAACAAGCAGAAGCCGAACAGCTTAAGCTTTTAAAAGAGCATGAGATCGATTTCATCGTATTGGCTCGTTATATGCAAATTTTAACGCCGAATTTTATTGAGGAAAATCCAAATAAAATTATTAATATTCACCATTCGTTTCTACCTGCGTTTGTTGGGGCCAGGCCGTATGAGCGCGCGTTCAATCGCGGGGTGAAATTAATTGGTGCGACCTCGCATTATGTGACCAATGACCTTGATGAAGGCCCGATTATCGAACAGGATATCAGCCGGGTAGGCCATCATGATAATGTGGATAGTCTTAAAAAAATCGGCCGGAGAATTGAACGAAGCGTGCTGGCTCGGGCTGTAAAATGGCATATCGAAGACCGAATTATTGTTCATCAAAATAAGACGATTGTGTTCTAATTAATAAGATTATTGGACAAATTAGTGTTTATAAGAAGGAAATGTCCATTAAGGAGACAGCTATTAGACAATTTATCCAAGGATTCGCGAAATTTGTCCATTAGCTGTTTTCTAAAAGACAAATTCAATAGGTTAGAGGAAACTTTGTCCAATAGGCCCTCCCTATTGGACATTTTTTCGGTTAAAAAGAAGTAATTGTCTTATAGCGTTGTACCTATTGGACAATTTATCCAAGGATTTGTGTAATTTGTCCAATAACTGTCTTATAAAAGACAAATTCAATAGATTAGAGGAGTTTTTGTCCAATAGACCCTGCCTATTGGACATTTTTTCAATTATAATAAAGAATCTGTCTTATAGAGTTAAACCTATTGGACAATTTATCCAATCATTCGTGAAATTTGTCCAATAGCTGTCTTCTAAAAGACAAATTCAATAGATTAGAGAGATTTTTGTCCAATAGACCCTGTCTATTGGACATTTATTTAATTAAATAGTTAAAACATCTGCACTGATCATGACCTGTGGTCCATGAGAAATTCCAGCGATCAATTTGCCCTCCGCATTTAATTCTTTGACAAAACGAACCACATTACTTAAGGGTCTTAAGTTTCAGTTAAGGAAGTCATGTTATACTCTTACTCGTTAGTTACCTAAGCTACTTCAATACCAGTCATCCTCAAATTTTAACAGAAGAGAGGGGAAACTATTGAGAAAGAGATTAGATTGGTTAGATATTGGCAAAGGATTAGGAATGCTGCTGGTAATGTTAGGACATGCAGATATTCCAGCTCTTTTAAAAACATATATCTATACCTTCCATATGCCATTATTTTTTTTCCTATCAGGGTATTTATATAATAAAGATAAATTTCCAAACCTAAAAGTCTTTTTAATTAGAAGAACGAAGTCATTAATACTCCCATATTTGTCTTTTTCCCTAATCGCGTATCTTTGGTTTTTATTATTAAATCATTTAGGGCTTGTCAGCTATGAAAACAACTTATTCACTCCGTTAATAGGTTCATTAATAGCAATAAGAAAATCCATTTGGACCGTTCATACCGGTGCACTATGGTTTGTCGCCTGTTTGTTCTGTACGGAATTATTGTTTTATTTTATTGCAAAAATGGGAAGAACAAAACTGACCATTGGAATCTTATTGTTAGTAAGTTCAGCTGCAGGCTGCATTTATAACAAGACGGTTGGACAGCCTTTGCCTTGGAATCTAGATGTTGCCCTAATTAGCGTTGGATTTTATGGTGGAGGTTATTTATACAAGGAATACAATAAAAGGTTTGAAATCTTTAATCATCTAAAAACCTTTGTCCTTTTGTTTATCGTTAATATCTTAATTGGATACTTAAATTATGCTCTTACAGGTGAAAGAGTTGATTTTTATAATAGCAGTTTAGGCAATATCGGGCTTTTCTATCTATCTGCTTTTTCAGGAATTGGTGCATTTGTCATATTAATTAAGCATTTGAAGAAAAATAGGTTTCTGCAATACATTGGAAAGAATTCTTTCATTTATTTAGCTTTCCACCAAAAAATCGTATTTTTTATCTTTAGTTTAATGATTCAGAAATCGGTTTTAAATATTGAAACGATCTCAGACTATCCGATTGTGGAAGGATTGATATACACATTGATTACCGTGGTCATATTGATACCAGCAGTATATGCCATCAATCATTATTTCCCATTCATGTTAGGGAAAACAACAAGAAAGGGCAGTAGAGAACTTTCATTGAGTACAAATATATAATTTAACAATTTGTTCATAATTTGGTAATAATTCATGGGCATCCTACCATCTGTAAACAAAAACCACTTATTAGGAGGAAGTTACAAGATGAGAAAGATGCTGATGAATTATTTTTTTGCCCCTGCTTTATTGATTGGTCTTTTGGGTCCAATCCAAGCGTTTGCGGCAACACAGACAAATGAACAACAAAATCAATCAGCAGAGGCCCATGGCCATGGACATGGCCACGGGCATTTCAGACCCAACCCTGAGTTTATAAAAAGTCAGGCAGAGTCGCTAGGGATTAAGACTGACGGCAAAGATACAGAGACGATTGCCAAAGAAGTTAGAGCAGCCATGATTAAAAAGAGAGCAGAGGAGCTCGGGATTAGTACGAAAGGGAAAGAGATTGATTCCTTAGCCAAAGAGGTTTTTGAAAAACAAATAAAAAATGAGGCTAAAAAGTTAGGGATTTCTACAGAAGGAAAGGAACTTCGTGATGTAGCCCGTGAAATCCAGGAAACTCAGATAAAAGAAGAAGCGAAAGAATTAGGGATATCAACGGAGGGAAAGGACCTCCGTGATGTGGCTCGTGAGGTACGTGAAACACAAATAAAGAAAGAAGCAAAGGAATTAGGCCTATCCACAGCCAATAAGGATTTTCATCAACTCGCCAGAGAAGTCCGTGATAAAAAGATCTTCCAAGCAGCAGAGGAGCTAGGAATCGACACTAAAAATAAGTCCGCGGACGAGCTATTCCAAGAAATCATGACCAAGCATGCAGATAAGGTTGATAAGCTAGATCTGTTTCCTCATAGAGGACACGGAATGCATTTTTTCTTTAAGGGTCCAAAAGAAGGATAATAGAAATGAAGAGGCTGGCCCAAAAGGATAACTAGGGCAGCCTCTTTTTTCAACATAAGGACGGTCATGCTTCAAACGAATATCTTGGATAATTAAGGAAAAGATAACATTAAAATTAAACTAGGCTAGGATTGGTAGAATGATAAGAATGATGGCAATCTCACTCGCGGTTTTAGTCATTTGTATCACAATCTGGAATAAAGCCGCTGCCGAAATGGAAGATAAAAGATTAGGGATCAAAACCATCAGCATAAATGAAACGAAAGAAAATGATGTGCAATTTAAGCCCAATATCGTTTATTCAAAACCAGGGAATAAGGCCTTAAACATGCATTTGCTGATTCCGAAGAATGCCCCGTCACCACGCCCCTTGATTATCTATATCAAAGGGGGAGGCTGGGGCAGAAACCATCCACAGAAAACATTTATCTTTATACCGCAATTGGTTCAGTTCGCCAAAAGCGGATATGTTGTGGCAAGTGTGGAACATAGGACGAGCCATGAAGCCAAATTTCCTGCCCAGCTTTATGATATAAAAGCAGCTATCCGCTATCTTAAGGAACATGCTGAGCAGTATGGTATCGATTCCGAGCGAGTAGGCGTTTGGGGGAGCTCTTCGGGCGGTCATCTGGCAGCGTTAGTTGGCACAACCGGGGGTGTAGAGCAGCTTGAAGGGCAATCAGGGAAACTGAGTGAAGACAGTTCAGTGCAAGCCGTTGTCGATTGGTATGGTCCAACTGACTTTTTACAAATGAGTAAGTATCCTGCTTCTATCGACTTTGATGCTCCGGATTCACCTGAATCGATGTTAATCGGCGGCCCAATTCAGGAAAACGAGGAAAAGGTAAAAAAGGCAAACCCGATTACCTACATCACCCCTGATGACCCGCCGTTTTTAATCATGCATGGGGACAGGGATCGGAGAGTTCCATATAACCAAAGTGTTTTACTGTATAGTGCTTTAAAAAAGGCACATGTCGAGGCATCGATGTACAAAATCCAAGGCGCGGGGCATGGAGGGTTCGCACGCCCGGTCATCCTAAATACGGTTCAAGCATTCTTTGACGACCATTTAAAAAAGAGAAGGTGACCAAACGGTCACCTTTTTCACATTTCGTAACTAAAAATGTTAAAACTTATCTTTATTTTATTAAAACTATGGTCACGGATAGTTCATACTTTTTCGATTAAATAAAAGGACTTAGTATTCTAATAAAAATTTAATCAAGGAGGTCATTTCCTATTTGAAAAAGACGCATCTTTACGAAATAGATTTCATGCGGACATATATCATGCTGGGGGTTCTTTCAGTACATACGATGACCATCTTTACTAATCAAATGGACGATGAGAGTATTACTTCTTTAGCGATGTCAGCTGTCCACTCTTCTATGCATGTTACCCGGCTGGCGTTTATGTTCATTACAGGGTTAGTTTTATTTATTACTTACTATTATAGAGAGTTTCATATTCTTTCTTTTTGGAAAAAGAGATTGGTGTTAATCGCCATCCCTTATTTATTTTGGAATGTAATCTATCTTCTGTTTCGCAGCAGCTATTCATCAGAATTAACGGGCTCTTTTTCAAGCTTTATGAAGGAATTGGGTACATCCCTCATGCAGGGGGATGAATTTTACATCTATTTCGTGTTAATTAGTTTTCAGTTTTATCTTGTATTTCCTTTCCTGCTGTATGGGCTGAGGAAGTTTGAAAAATGGCATCTTCAGATATTTATTGGAAGTGTCATTCTGCAATTAGTGTTGATGACATTTTATAAATTTGGCATCCCGCACCTAAACAGAACGGGTTGGCCGTATTTGTTTTCTCATTATGGAGTATTTGTCCTGACTTATCAATGCTGGTTTATCTCTGGAGGAATGGTCGCATGCCATTACGAAAAAATTTGCCAATTCATTGAAAGGCATTCCCGAGCGATCATTTGGACCCTTTTAGGCAGTGTTGCGGTTATGTGGGCCTACTATTTTTACAATCGCTTTGTCCTTTTGCTGACGGAAAATAAGGCCCAAGAGCCCCATCAGCCTTTATTTCTCCCCTATAGTTTACTGGTGATCACAGTACTCTTTATGTTGGGAAGAAAGTGGTCACACAAACGTACCGAGGAAAAAATGCATTACTTTAGCAGCTATATTATGCTTGCTTCTCACACCTCATTTGGAATGTTTCTCGTTCAGCCATTTCCATTGTTCATCATCAAACAAATCGTGCCGTTCTTTGACGATGTCAAGTGGCTGTATGTGATTCTACTGCCGGCCTCCATTTTGTTTGTATATGGTTCATCCATGTTTCTTTCCTATTGGCTCAACAAAATTCCGCTGATTTCCTTTGTGGTTGGGAAAAAATCAAAGCTGCAAACCAGGGTAAAAACAGTTCCCGTCCCTGGAAAATTGTAAATTTAGGAGATGATTAGATGTCTGAATTAACAGATAGACTTACGTACTCGTTTTTTATACCAAAACCCATCATCCATGATGAGGAACAATGGTATTTTACTAATAATTTATTATCTGATATTTCAAAAGTTCAAGATTGCCTCGCGGGTGCAGGAATTCAAAAAGGAGACCGGGTGTTAGTAAGTATCCCTAATTCCTACAAATTTATATGTCTATATCTAGCTATTATCGATTATGGTGCAGTAGTTGTTCCTATTAATCCAGAGATGCCGGAATATGAACTTATGGCCTTCCTGCATCGATCCCGAGTTGTGAGTGGTTTTATTGGAAGTCACCATTCATCCATATTATTAAAGGAACAGGCGCAGAATTTCGCCTTGAAGTCCTTTTTTTCTGTTGAAGAAGAAGCGATTTTAAAAAATAAGTATGATTACAGCGGATCAGAATGGCTGGAAAAGGATATTAGCGGAAAGATTATCAATCGTGTACCCTATGAAACTTTCGAAAATTCCTTAGCAGTCTTGCTTTATACCTCTGGGACAACAGGAAAGCCGAAAGCTGTGGGTCTAACCCATGGGCAGATTTTAGCAGCGATAGAGAATATCATTACATCACATGAATTAAGTGCAAAAGACATCACTTATTGTTTTTTACCTTTATTTCATATTAATGCTCAAGTTGTTGCGGTCCTTTCCACGTTATTATCTGGAGGAAAGATCGTCATCGCAGCTAAGTTCAGCGCCTCAAAGTTTTGGAATGTGATAAATGAACATAATGTAACATGGGTTTCTGCGGTGCCAACCGTAATCTCCATACTATTGAACTCCTCTCGACCAAGTCATATTTCGGAGCGTTTACGGTTCATTAGGTCCGCCTCCTCCCAGTTGTCGATGGTGATCGCACGGCGCTTTGAGCAATCGTTTGGGATTCCCCTTATCCAATCCTATGGCATGACAGAGGCAGCTAGTCAAATATGTGTCAATCCACTGCCTCCTGGAAAAAGGGTCTTAGGATCTGTCGGGCGGCCGGCAGGGCTGCAATTAAAAGTGGTGGATCCAAATGGCGAGCAATGTTTGCCGAATAAGATTGGAGAAATAGCCATTCAAGGAAAAAATGTGATTCATCACTACATCGAAGCAGATAATCAGAATGACTTCCAGCACGGGTGGTTCCATACAGGTGACCTGGGGTATGTGGATAAAGACGGGTATGTGTTCATTGTCGGCAGGATCAAAGAAATGATTAACCGAGGCGGGGAAAAGATCAGCCCATATGAGGTAGAAGAGGTGATCCGCCAATTACCAGCCATCAAAGAGGCTGCTGTTATAGGAATGCCGAACCCGCTATATGGGGAAATGGTCGTGGCTTATATTGTTAGCCGCAGCAGCCAAGGAAACAGCGACGACGTCACGAAAATGGTAATGGACCATTGTGAAAAAAAACTATCAAGCTATAAATGTCCAGCTGAAGTTTATCTAGTAGAAGAAATCCCGGTTGGTCCAACTGGGAAAATTCAACGCTCTAAATTAAAAGAAATCAGTACCGAAACTTATCATAATCAAACATCAAACCGAATATCGGGATTATTCAAATGAGAATAGGGTTGTGGAAAAATAGTGAAAAAGAATAGAAGAGTCATTTTGATATTTATTAGTTTTATGCTACTTAACATCTTTATTGCGGGATGCAGTAATAGTGCCAGCGAAGCGAATAGTGATACAACCAAAAGCGAAGAAAAGGTGGTACGGATCGGCTATCAGAAAAATGGCCCGCTTTTTATCGTCAAATCATTAGGAACACTCGATCAACGCTTAGAGGAATTAGGCTATAAAGTGGAATGGAAAGAATTCCAGGATGGCCCTTCCCTTCTTGAGGCCCTGAATGCAGGAAGTATTGATTTTGGACGGGTCGGTAATACACCGCCGATTTTTTCCCAGGCATCTGGTTCAACCTTGAAGTATGTGGCTGCAGGAGCTTCCAAATATGAAGGCAGCGGGATCCTGGTAAGTAAGGACTCCTCCATAAAATCTCTTGAAGATTTAAAGGGGAAAAAGGTTGCTTTTTCAAAGGGATCGAGCTCCCATTATCTAATCGTCAAGGCGTTAGAAAAAGCAGGGCTTACACTGGATGATATTGAACCCGTTTATCTAGCACCAGGCAATGCCCGAGTCGCCTTTGAACAAGGCCAAGTCGATGCATGGGCCGTTTGGGATCCTTATACGGCTTCAACAGAAGTGAACTCCGATGCTAAATTACTAGTGAATGGAGAGGGATTAACAACCGACCGTGATTTCTTCGTTGCCTCCGAAAAATTTGCCAGTAATCAACAAGCTGTGATCAAAGCGATGCTTGAAGAAATAACAGACGCGATGGATTGGGCTAACAACAATCATCAAGAACTCATTGATATGCTTGCAAAGGCACTAAAAATGGACACCGAATCTGTTACTAAGACAGTCGAGCGCCGTGTCTATGGTGTAGAAGAGATTACAGATGAAATTGTTACGGAGCAGCAGGAAATTGCTGATTTATTTTATCAGTTAAAAATTATACCTAAGAAGATTACTGTATCAGAAGCAATGAATGTTAATTAATGGAGGTAAAAGTATGTTTAGGAAATCTTGGGGAGCTAAGTTGCTCCCTTGGCTCATTCCTGCGCTTGTCCTGATTTTATGGCAAGTTTTTAGCTCGGCTGGCATTATTCCTGCTAAGATCTTGCCATCACCAATTGCGGTGATGAACGCGGGAGTGGAACTTTCTGCATCTGGAGAATTAGGGGATCATATATCGATCAGTTTATATCGAGCTTTAGCCGGATTTTTCATTGGCGGAACAATTGGCTTGGCCCTTGGGTTGTTTAACGGTATGTTCAAACCCTTTGATTTACTGTTTGATACAACCATCCAAATGTTAAGGAATATCCCTCACTTAGCTCTCATCCCGCTTGTCATCCTATGGTTCGGTATTGATGAAACATCAAAGATCTTCCTCGTAGCGCTTGGTGTACTTTTTCCTGTTTATATTAATACCTATCATGGCATTAAGTCAGTGGATAAAGGGTTGATTGAAATGGGCCGGGCCTATGGTTTAAAAGGATTTTCCCTATTTATTCATGTCATTTTTCCAGGTGCGCTATCTTCTATTTTAGTAGGAATTCGTTATTCGCTTGGAATCATGTGGACGACATTGATCGTTGCTGAAACCATTGCAACTAATTCGGGAGTAGGGTATATGGCGATGAATGCGCGGGAGTTTATGCAAATGGATATCATCGTCTTAAGTATCATTATATATGCCTTACTGGGCAAGCTTTCTGATTGGATTGCGAAATTATGTGAAAATAAATGGTTAATGTGGAGACAGTTGTCGTAGGAAATTTGTGAGAGGGGGAAAAGGCAAATGGAAAAGAAGGAATTGTTAGTATTACAAGACGTTCAAAAGGGTTATAGCAATCTTCCCGTTTTAAAAGGGATTAATCTTTCATTTAAAGAAGGGGAATTTATTTCGATTGTGGGGAAGAGCGGTTGTGGAAAAAGTACCTTGCTTCGAATGCTTGCTGGGCTGGAATCAGTTAGTGGCGGCAATATTTTGATGAATGGAAAAAAATTAGAATCATTAAACACGAATGCTCGAATCATGTTCCAAGATGGAAGATTATTACCCTGGAAGAATATCATCCAGAACATAGGACTTGGCCTCACAGGTGATTGGAAAGACAGGGCAATGGAGGCATTACGCAGTGTTGGCCTTGAAGACCGCGCTTCAAATTTCCCGTCTTCCCTTTCCGGGGGACAAAAGCAGCGAATTGCATTAGGACGGGCGCTTGTCCATGAACCCCAGCTCCTTCTATTGGATGAGCCCCTAGGTGCCTTAGATGCACTCACAAGAATGGAAATGCAAAAACTAATAGAGTCCATCTGGGCAAACAAGCACTTTACGACTGTACTGGTCACACATGATGTGGAAGAAGCCGTTATGTTATCAGACCGAGTTATTGTTTTAAGGGATGGGAAGGTCAGCATGAATCAAACGGTTAATCTGCCGAGGCCAAGACAACGATCCAATCCTGCTTTTAATAGTTATGTAGAAGAAATATTAGATCAAATTATGTCTGAAGAAAAAAGTCTTAAAAAAGTCGCCTACAAGGTTGTTTAGTGACTATATAATTAGAAAATTACAAGCAGGGTCTAGTTTTAGATCCTGCTTGTTTTATTTTTTATCAATTATTTTCGCTAATTGTTTTAGTGTTTTTAGGTACTAATGGGATTTGGTTATAAATGTTCACAATTAGGCGTGTGATTGGCTTCAATGTGGAACTGAATTTATAAACAAGGGAGCTTACCGCAATTCCAACGATCATGCTGCCAAGTACATCAAATGGATAATGATGACCTACATAAATACGAGAAAAACCTGTTAGTATGGCAAAAACGAGCATACCAAAACCTATTTTTCGGTGGCGTAGCAATATGGCAAGGGCTAGGGAAAACGCACCTGTCGTGTGGTCACTTGGAAATGAAGCATCCTTTGCATGTTGAATTAGCGGATGGACGTGATGTGTAACAAATGGACGTGGTTCATAATAAATATGACCGAGAACAAAATTTATGAGTAAACCTATACCACCAGTTATTGCTGCATAAACCACCGAATATTTATACTGTTCTTTACCTAAAAACCACATAAGCAGCAAAACTACAGCAAAAACAATCAATGCATATTGTGTGGTGAAGACCATTACCTTGTCCATAATGGGGTGATGTCCTGCAAGTTGGTTGATTGCCTTAAATATTTGATAATTCATTCTATCCCCTCATCTCCGAATTAAAGAATGTTTTGTTCAAACTGAATTGGGCAATCTAATCATACAAATAAACATTTAGGTTCTCCTTAACAAAGCATTAATAATTCATTAAGATTTAAAACTCCTATTTGGTTAACAGGGGATTATTTCTGTTTAAACAATAGGCTATAAATGATAATATGAAATTAAAAAAATCAAAGGATATCACAAATGGATTGGAAACCTGATCGAAACTCAAAAACACCAATTTATAGACAACTTGCCGAGTATATTGAGAACGGAATTGCTGATGGTACATTTCCGCCGGATAAGCCGCTGCCTTCTGAAAGAGGTTTAGCTAAAGAGCTTGGGGTTAATAGAAGCACAGTCATTGCTGCCTATGATGAACTCGAATCCAACGGACTCATTAATCGAAATAGGGGAAGCGGGACGACCGTCAGCAAAGATATTTGGGGAATGACTAAGAAACGGATTCCAAGCTGGAACCGGTATATTGAGGCAGGTTCATTTTTGCCTAATTTGCCTGTCACTCAAAGGATTCACAAGGAAATGGCAGAGCAGAAACTCATTAATTTAGCCAGCGGGGAATTATCTCAGGATCTTTTTCCGATGAACTCACTGCGAGAGATTACCGCCAATCGATCCTTTATCGGGTCCTTAGGTTATGATCATCCCCAAGGCAGCGTCATCCTTCGTGAGACCCTAACGAATCATGTCAAACAATTCCGCGGGATTGAAACGGACCCTTCTTCAATCCTAGTTACATCAGGGGCGCAGCAGGCCTTGCATCTCGTTGTTCAATGCCTTTTAAAGCCGGGGGATGCCGTTGCCATCGAAGCCCCTTCCTATCATTATAATTTGCCTGTTTTTAAATCAGCTGGCATCAAAACGTATCCCTTAAAGGTAGATAAGGAAGGGATCAACCCAAACGATATCACCGAATTATATAAAAAACATCGAATCAAAATGATTTTTTTGAATCCCATTTTTCACAATCCGACTGGAACTTTAATGGATGAAGAAAGACGGAAAAAGGTGCTGGAAATATCCTCTGAATACGGGATCCCAGTTGTGGAAGATGATCCATACAGCTTAACATCATTTACAGGGGAAAAAATGCGGACGCTTAAATCATTTGACCAGCATGGAAATGTGCTTTATATTAGTTCGTTGACCAAGATAGTTGCTTCAGGACTAAGAATCGGCTGGATTATCGGACCAAGGGCGGTGATTGAGAGGCTGTCTGATGCCAAACAGCAAGTAGATTTTGGACATGCAAGTTACAGTCAATGGATTGCAAATGACTTTTTAGACTCGACGGAGTTTGAATCCCATATCAAGCATCTCGTGAAACAGTTAGAAAGCAGAAGAAATCAAATCGTTGATAGCCTTGAGTCAAATTTACATGGACTCGTTGAATATACGATTCCAAATGGCGGTATTCATCTATGGTCCCGGATAAAAAAGGAAGTTAATGAAATCCAGTTGCTTGAAGAATCGATTAAACGAGGAGTTATTTTTGTTCCGGGTTCGACGATGGGCTCCGGAAAAGGATTTGTCCGTTTTACCTTTTCAAGGGAAAAGGAAGAAAATATTCATGAAGGAATTAAAAGATTTGCAGATGCCCTTCATACCGTATTAACCTAAAAGAAAAAGGATAGCTGAATACAGTAACTGGTTTGGTTTTAAAGTAGGAAAGTAAATTAGCAATATATTTCAGAGTTCAATTCGCATATGAATTGGACTCCTTTTATTTGTTAGTATATAGGCATTTTCGTATTATTAGTAGGTTTTTAGAACATATAATATACACTGTTTCTGATGGAAACAAGAAAAATGATATAGTTGACCTTAACATAATTTCGTGTTAATTTGTATATGCAAATGATTAAAAGGATCTGATTAAATGAATGAAGAAGAACAGGTATTAATTCATTGTCTTTACTTTACAGCCAGCCGGTTTGCTCGTAACATTACAAAATTAGCCGAAAAAACATTTGATTTTGGTGACTTAGCTCCTTCATATCTTTACATGATTATGATTGTGAAATTCCATCCGGAAATCACACAAAAGGAACTATGCCACAAGTTATCCATAGCGCCTTCGACAAGTACGAGGTTTATTGATAAACTTGAAAAATTAAAACTGGTCACCAGAAAAATGGATGGAAAACAAACGTTTATCTCTTTAACTGAAGAAGGAGAAAAAATGTACCATCAATTTCGGGTTTCTTTAAAAGAATTGTTTACTAGCTATTCCAGTGTCTTAGGAAGCGAATTCAGTAAAGATTTAAGTAAAATGCTTCACGAAGCAAGCAATAAGCTAGAAAAAGATCAATAATTTTTTTACCCTTTCATTTGCATATACAAATAAGTTGGAGGCTGTTGTTATGTTGGAAAAGATTTTGCTAATTGTCGGTGCTGGACCAGGGATTAGCTTAAATACAGCAAGGAGATTCGGAAAAGAAGGCTTTAAAGTTGCTCTGATTTCCCGGAGTATGGAGTCACTACAAAAATATGAATATGAACTTAAACATGATGGGATCGAAGCAAAAGGATTTCCAGGGGATGCCTCTTCAGAAGAATCTTTAAAAACAGCCATTAAGACAGTAATTAAAACTTATGGAAAAATTGATGTACTTTTATATAATGCTGCTTCAGGAAGACCAGGCAAACCAACAGCATTAAGCGTTGACCAATTAGTAGAAGATTTTAAAATCAGTGTAGCTGGAGCTCTTACTAGTGTAAAAGAAGTGATTCCTCATATGGAAAATGGAACAATTTTATTAACGGGCGGAGGATTAGCTCTTCACCCCTATGCTGACTATTCTTCCTTAGCGATTGGAAAAGCAGGAATTCGCAATTTAGCATACAGCTTACAACAAGAATTGAGCCCTAAAGGAATTTATGTTGGAACCTTAACCATAAAAGGGTTTGTACAAGAAGGAACCTACTTCTCAGCTGAAAATATTGCGAATGCATTTTATAGCATGTTCGAAAATCAAACGGAAACAGAAATTATATTTGAAGAAAAATAAAATTTTTTAAAACTACATTTGTATATACAAATGTAAAAGTTCTCGGATGAAAAATAAGTGTATTCAAAACTAGAAAAAAAGGAGACTTAAAAATGAAAACTCTTGTAATTATTACCCACCCAAATTTGGAACAATCTCGAATTAACCGCACTTGGATGCAGGAATTGAAAAAACACGAAGAAATTACGATTCATACTCTTTATCAAACGTATCCGGACGGGAAAATAAACGTAGCACACGAGCAAAACCTATTAGAATCACATGACCGTATTATTCTTCAATTTCCATTCTACTGGTACAGCACGCCTACTTTGTTAAAACAATGGCAGGATGAAGTGCTCTCTTACGGCTGGGCTTATGGAGAAGGCGGAAACAAGCTTCACGGTAAAGAACTAGGTCTTGCGATTTCAACCTTTGGGCCGGAAAATTCTTATCAGCCTACTGGCTACAATCATTTTACTATGGAGACTTTAACAACTCCTTTGCAGCAAACAAGCAACCTCATAGGTACTCGTTTTATGCCGTTATTTGTGCTCAATGGTGTTATGCATGTCACAGATGAACAACTTGAAGAAAATGCAAAAGCCTATGTAAATCACGTTCTTCAGCCATCTTTAATAGAAGCTTAATTAAAATATTTAAATAAAGGTATTTCTTCCACTGAAATACCTTTTCATGATTTTTGTTTACATATACAAACAATTGAAAGGTGATCAAAATGAAAACATTAGTTATTGTTACCCATCCAAACTTGGAACAATCGAAGGTAAATAGAACCTGGATGAACCGTCTTCAACAAGAAGAAAATGTTACTGTCCATAATCTATATGCACATTACCCAACATTTGAGATTGATGTGGAAACAGAACAGCAGCTCCTAATGGAGCATGATCGTATCGTTTTGCAATTCCCATTCTACTGGTACAGTTCACCAGCTTTATTAAAACAATGGCAGGATTTGGTTCTTACTTACGGTTGGGCATATGGATCAGAAGGAACGAAATTGCGCGGCAAGGAGCTTGTGTTAGCTATTTCAACTGGCGGACCAGAATCAGCCTATCAAGCTGGAGGATATAATTACTTCAGCTTGAGCGAATTAACCAAACCATTCCAGGCAACCGCTAACTTAACCGGAATGAGGTTCTTGCCTACTTTTACGAAGCAGGGAGTACGCCTATTAACGAACGAACAAGTCCTCGAAAGTGCAGAAGAACTGGTACATCATTTGAAAAATAACTATTAGAAAAGGGGTCTTAATCAAGCCTAGAATCCTCTTTTAAGGGCACCAAGTTTTTTAAGATATGTACTTCCTTCCCGACCCATAGCAATGACATGATGACGCTAAAAAAACACCTTGACCTCAACTTAGGTTTAGGTTGTATATTCTTAATTGTATTAATCAATATAATATTGGAGGAAAAAAATATGACAAAATACGCTTGTAACAGGGGCAAATAAAGGTATTTTAATAAAAATTCAACAGAAAATTGCAAGACTTGAACGTGAGATGAAAAAATGATTGAAAAAAGACCAACGTCACACACGTTTGGTCTTTTTTCAATTGTTTTTTAGATTTCTCTTTTAACACAACTACTTTTTAAAAAGTTAGGATGATCTTCCTTGCTGTATCGATACCGTTTTGGATACAGTCTGGAATACCAACTCCATAATAGGAACAACCGGCAAGGATGATTCCAGGGTAATCGGCTGCCAGTTTGCTTTCAAGCGATTCTACACCTTTTGGATGGGAAATCAAATAATTTGGCATTTGATCGGCCCATTTCGTCACTTCGCTGGCAACTGGTTTGGCAGTGATCCCGAGACTTTTGTAAATATCCTCTAACGCCATCTCAAGCAGTTCCTCTTTCTCCATTTTTTCTAACGAAGCGTAGGCAGGATGGCTGTTTTTATAAAACAGTCTGACAAGCAGGTTTCCGGAACCTGACGTATGCTCCCACTTCCGGCTTGTCCAAGTACAGGCATTGCAGGACAATTCATCCGTATTTGCAGCAATAAAACCTGTTCCATCTGAAGGGAGCAGACTGTCAGGCACGTCAAATCCCATATACACACTGATAAGTGAACTGTTTTTGAATTTGGAGAATTCATTTATAAGTTCTAAATCATCGATTAGCTTTTCGGCAGCTGTATTCGGAATACTAAGTACGACGTAATCCGCTTCGATGATTTCCTGATTGTCTAGAAACACTTGATACCCGCTCTTGCTTTTTTCAATTTTAACCGCCTTTGTTTTGGTTAAGATTTCTGTATCATCCAGCTTTTCCTCAAACGCGTCAATAATTGATCCCAGACCATTTTTAAACGAAATAAACTTTCTTTCTCCGCCTTTAAATCTTTGTTTATTGGCCTCGAGCCCTTTAATAATACTTCCGTATTGTTCCTTATAATCGATCAAATAAGGAAGGGTAGAGGCAAGTGTTAAATCAGTTAATTTTCCGGAATAGACGCCTGAAAGGACAGGGGCAATTTGTTTTTCGACCAGTTCTGTCCCTAGAAAATGCTCAAGAAAAGAACCGATGGAATCGTTCTTTGTGAAAGTTTCATTTTTTGTATAAAAGTCCTTCAGTGCCGCGACCTTTCCTTCTGCAGAAACGAGCGTGCTTTTCGCCAAAGATTCAATACTTGCAGGAATACCGAAAACGGCATCCTCAGGAATTAACTTTAATTCTCCATCTGAATATATGTAGGAACGGCCTGTCGCATTGAAGACCACTTCATTTTCTAAACCAAGTTCTTCGATTGTTGTCATAGTTTCCATTTTACGGGCCACGATGGAATCCGCACCCGCTTCCATCACAAATCCGTCCTGTTTAATGGTTCGGATTTTCCCGCCAAGATGCTCTGACGCTTCTGCGAGCACCAGCCGAACATCTGATTTATGTGATTTTTTCCATTTTTGCAATTCATATATGGCGGATAATCCCGTAATCCCGCCGCCAATTATTACAACTGTTTTCAATCTTGCCACCTCTAATGTCATATCAACTTTGCCCCTCAAGTGTACCATAATGGGAGGGACTAGACACTTTCCCTGTTTTCCTCTTCATCATTATAGTGTATTTAGAGATACTTCGCTAATTGAGCTCCATATTGTCATGGGGGCGTTAAAAAGGATATTTAATATTTAAAGAGAATTATATTCAAAATGAATATAGATAAAGGAGATTAACATGAAGCTAGTATTGATATTTGGTCCGCAACCTGGGGGAAAGGCTTAAACGAAATAAAAGTCCTCATAGACTTGAACATAAGCCTACCAAAAGAAAAGTTGAATGTTCTGAAAATGAATTAAAAAAGACGATGAAGAAACATAGATTAAATTCATTAGAAGGGGAAATCAAAAAGAAGGAGTATATAAAAATAAATAATACTAAAATAAGTGCAGAACAAGTCGCGGAAATCATTAAAGACACATTTCAATTATAAGGCTCAGTACTGCGCTGAGCCTTAGTTTTTTATACAAATTGTCACTCTAAATAGTAAATTTCTGAAGGTTGTCAGACATGAGGCTATAGGCGACCAATTTTTTCTTGTACTGTTTTACGACATCCACACGGTCATTATATCTGTATAAAAATAACCTAACATCTTTTTTGCCCGTCTTAGTATCAATGACTAAAGGAGTTTCACTATTCTCCGGATGTAAAAATGATTCCTCTGTTCCAGGATATATATAGTGTTTCTTTAAGAAAATGGCCTCGTTAAAACTATTAACTAATTTTACTTTGTCTTCCCCTTCCAACGGTTTTCCGTCCCTCGTTAAGGTAATTTTGTCAACACTAAGTTTTGAATGAGTTTCAAATTTCTTGATCAGCCATTCCACCGGTCCAGTCGGAAGACAAGTGATTAAGAGTTTAAGAATGCTAAGAAGAACAATCGAAATAATTGTCCATACCATAAATCATCATCTCCATCTAATACTTATTATATTATTTGCTGGTTTCACTAAGTTAGCCAAATATAGATGCCAAGTGAAATGAGAGCGAGGAAAATAATCACCACGTAAATTAAAGTTAGATTTGTGGTGTTTCTCTTGGTGGAGCTACTGTAGTTTTCATCCGATTTCCCGGTTAAAAATAGTGTAGAAACGATGGCAAAGATTATAACCAGCGTAACTAAACCGAACATGATATTCATGATTCACCTCGACTATTATAATATAAATATAGAACTTTTACATTAATCATAACGTATGAAGATTAATAATTAACCATCCAATTTATCTAAAAATTGACCATCCAATTTAAAAGAGAATAGTCAGCAGATGATACAGGATGTTAGAAAACTTAAAAAGGGATGAGCTTGTTTGGGGATCATCGCAAATTAAGAAGGGGAACATTATGGACAATTGTCGAAGCTAATTTTATTATGGATTATTTAGCTGAATTAGCTTCGGGTTATGTGGGGTTACGGGGTAATAATAACAAATGTCACCTTAGTTTCTTAAAAGTATGGAGGAACCTCTTTTTCATACCGGAGAGGATTAGGAGACCAATATCCTCTCGTTCAATATACGTACATAACGAACTAAACTAGAATTGATAGTAAATATTCCTTGATCATTTTTCACGATAAAGTATTGATTACGATCCATCTTTTCAAAAATCTCTTTTTCCACTTCTTCTTTTTTTACATCTAAGGTTTTTATCATTTTTTCAGTAATAAAACAATCGTCAAACGTATAGCAGATGGTAAATTCTTTCAAACGAATTCTCCTTTCTCATATCATTTGAAGTGGGCATAGCGAGCTTATTTCTTTTCAACTTTGACTATGCCGTTACCTAGATTATTTTTATCAAAATAGCAAATGACCTGATCATTAACTTTTATTGAATCACCTGATGTGATTTTTTCAGCAGAAAAAATAATTTCGTTCCCATTTTCTTTTTCACCGTAGTATTGATCACCCTTAATATTAGTAATCTTGTATGTAACGGTAGTGTACTTGGAGGAACTTTCGCTTTTCACGCTTGTATTATTTACAGGAGTGGATGACTGAAATTTAAGTAATACTAATAAAATTGAACAAAGCGCCACAAGAATTATTATTCTTTTAATCATATACTTACCTCCTTCTTTGTATTTTAAGAAATAAAAGAGGAAAGTAAATCCATCTTTTATCCTTAGTCTTTTGTACCTATGAAACTTTAAAACATCAAATAAAAATTTATGTAGATGAATTTCTAAATGTATATTACCCCAAAAAGTGTGTTTCTTATCTAAATTGTGGGTACATAAAATTCTAGAGAAGAAACTAGCATTTTGTCAAATAAAGTCTATTGAAAGCAGTCGACGCTTAAATGAGATGGTGATATTTGTCCGCAAAATAAACAGCACTAATACGTAAATTAAATCAATCTTCCTACAATACATGTGATTTTTTTCACATAATGTTCAAAATTAAAGCGGTCATAGGACTAATCTATCATGTATATTAACACTATATTCATATTGTTAATGTTATCAAGGGGGATTTACCAATGAAAAAGATATTTCAACTCATCATCATGCTCGGACTTATTATGACACCTTTTCTTACTGAGGCTCATGTGAAGTGGTTCACAAATGTGGAGCCGCATAAGGAGTCTATTGAACATATTTTATCACCGATATTTATATTCTTTGCTCTATTAGCTGCCATTGTTTTAGGTTCATTAACACTTATCATTCCTAAAATGACGGAATGGGCACCAGTGAAAAAGTGGGAGGACCGCCTCTCAAGCTTAAGAAAGTATTCTCGTTACCTACTAAAATACGGAACTGCCGCCGCATTAATCATTCAAATGATCAATGGAACATTGTTTGCTCCTGAGTTCCATATCGAAAATACTTTAGCTGTAGTATTAACTTGGGTTACCATTGGATTCTTATTAATTCCACACCATATTTCTACAAAAATTGGTGCATCCATACTTTTAGGATTATTCATTTATGTTACCATCCATCATGGTGTTTTCTATATGCTGGATTACGGCTTTTATGTGGCAATTATCGGTGTTTTATTGGTCGGCAATACCAAGCTTGAAAAAGCAGGGTTCCCGTTTTTATACCTTGGAACTGGATTATCACTAAGCTGGGTAGCCGTTGAAAAATGGGTTTATCCGGATATGGCCTTGGATATCGTAGCCAACCACCATGTACCAACATTTGGCTTTGCTCCAGATTTATTTGTAGTAATGTGTGCGTTTATTGAATTTGTTGTGGGTTATTTATTAGTTGTTGGTATTTTAAATCGAGTTCTAGGCTTTGTTGTAACAGGTATCTTCATCTCTACTACGATGCTTTTTGGTATGACAGAAGTGATTGGACATTTCATGATTCACATCGTGTTATTAATTTTCATAATTGAAGGTGTATCATTCTACAACCCGCCAATTAAAATGCATAAAACAAAACTGGATCAATTTATCTTTGTTTTCTTGAATTTCATTTTTGTATTAGCGACCTTCTTATTGATTTACTATCGATTTGCATAGGTTTAATGTTAAAAAATAAATCCACCCTTGTATGTATGATAGGGTGGATTTATTTATGTTTAAAAAGTTAAAACGGATAAAAATAATATGTAGCCACGCCAACAATAATACCTGTAATCGCTCCACCGAATACTTCGATTGGCTGGTGGCCTAATAATTCTTTTAATTTTTTTCGAGATTCGGGTTTTTTTAAATTTGGATCCTTTAACGTTTCAATCAGGGTATTAAAATCGACTAATAATGTGTTTAAAATTTCGGCATGATATCCAGCGTGCCTGCGTACACCTGTCGCATCATGCATGACAATAGCCGAAACGACCACACAAATGGCAAATTCATTGGATTGGAATCCAGATACCAACCCAATGGCTGTGGTTAAGGAAATAATGGTGGATGTATGCGAACTAGGCATTCCGCCAGTGCTAAACATCAAATTCCATTTTAATTCTCTTGTCGAGATAAAATGAATTGGTATTTTTACAAATTGGGCAATCAGCATGCCCAAAAGTGCAGCCAAAATGGGATACGATAAAAACATACTTCACCTCCGCCAGTTAATAAAACATTATCACTCATTCACATTGAACTCATATTTTTATTTACCCTTCCTTTAAATAATATAGACTATTTACAATAAAAATGGTTTATTTTTGCAATTACTTGGGAATGTTTATTTAAATATTTACTTCATGTGTTCTATTTTATTATTTACTATTTTTTACTTTGTACAATGATTCTATTTCTCATAAATAATCACTTATTTCTACCCAAAATAGTGCTATAATAATCCATGGTTCATTTACATATATTGTGAATGGCAAACAAATTGAAAAGAAGTGTAGCGAATGAATAAAATTGCAGTGAAATTAAAACCTCGGACTGTTTATTTGTTAGATAAGTATTTTACTGGCGAATCGATTGACTACAAAAAGCTGTTTGCCATTATCACACCTATTTTTGTAGACCAGGCTTTTTTGATTTTTATGAGTCTATTAAACACTGCAATGATCAGCTCTGCTGGGGTTGATGCTGTTAGTGCCGTTAGTATGGTAGATTCATTGAACATCTTTCTAGTCAACGTCTTTATTGCAGTGGCTACAGGTGGAACGGTAATGGTCGCTCAATACAAAGGGAGCGGAAATCCAGAGATGGTTTCTAAAACAGCCACACAAGCGATCATGGCTGTTACCTTATTTTCCTTATTGTTAAGTTTACTGGTGATTACTTTTCATACACCTACCTTAAGCCTTTTATTTGGTAAAGCGGATCCAAACGTCTTCCAAAATGCGCGCATTTATTTGATTGGCAGCTGTCTGTCTTATCCACTTATCGCTATTTTCCAGGCGGTAACGGGAGCCCTTAGAGGAGTCGGAGAGACCAAACCCTGCCTTAATCTATCATTATTAATGAATGTAACGAATACAGTCCTCAATATTTTACTCATCACTGTTTTTAAAATGGGAATCGAAGGGCTGGTCATTTCAACTATTATTGCAAGATTACTGGGTGTAGCAGCTTCATTAATTTATATCGTTAAATACAATGAAACGATCCGGTTTACTTTTAGAAATGCTTTGCACATCGATATGGCTATCTTAAAGAAAGTCATGTTCATTGGCCTTCCGTTTGCAGCAGAACAATTATTTTTCAATGGCGGGAAACTGTTGACGCAAACGTTCATTGTACAGTTAGGAACACTTGCCATGACATCCTATGCCATTGCGAACTCCATTGCCTTACTATTTCAAATGGGGCCTAACTCGTTAAGTATCGCCATTATAACGGTTGTAGGGCAGTGTATGGGGAGAAGGAACATTCAGGATGCCAGGAAGTTTATCCTTTCATTAATTGGTCTTGGCAGCGTCTTGTTTTTAATCGCTGATATGGTATTAATCCCATTGTTTCCGCTATTGATTAAAATGTTCAATGCTCCAGATGAGATTATCCCGACCATCTTTACGCTTATTTTAATATCTGCGATAGGTCACCCGCTCTTGTGGCCAGTAAGCTTTATCATGCCATCTGCGTTAAGGGCAGCAGGTGATTCGAACTTTACATCCATTGCTTCGTTGTTATCCATGTGGCTGCTTCGGGTCGTACTTGGGTATCTTCTAGGGATTACCTTTGGTTTTGGAATTATCGGGGTTTGGACGGCCATGAATATTGAATGGGGCATGAGGACACTTATCTTTAGCTGGAGATTTAAAGGGAAGAAGTGGTATGCCCATAAGCTTGTTTGAGGAATTAAAACTACTATACTATTACACTAAAAAGCTGCCAGTGAATGGCAGCTTTTTAGTGTGATAAAATTATGCAGCAATCATGGATTTCTTTCCTTTAACAAGACTCATAAATAAAAACCGGACGACTGGTCCCATAATCAAGAGTTGTAGAGGAAAAGCAAAGATAAAGTTTTTCCAGACAATCGTTAAGTAGCTTAATAGGATTGATTCTGATGGAAATCCGTTTGTAAGGACAGCAGTTGTGAATCCGTACAAAGACATAAATAAAACCATTCCTACGATCATACAAAATGAAATCGATAGAATCACATTGACCTTCTTAGATTTGTCGAAGGGAAGAAGGAAAGCCACTTTCTTGGCTGCAGGACCGACAATAAATAAATCCAGCAGTAAGGCAATGATAAATCCGATAATCCCTTCGATTATTATTTCACCCAAGGCTAGCTTACCGAACAATCCGTTTATATATAAATTATAAACCGTCATGACTACAACCATCCCAAAACACATCATTGTTCCAAAAATAATACTTTCTTTCTTCGTTGTTGGCACTTCTAGATCATTCCTTCCAAATTAGTCTTTTGTATTATAGCTATAGTGTTAACTTTGACATAAGTGAACATTTTGTGAATTATATTTGGTTTGGCTAAATATATGAATCTGAATCATTTTCGAAAAGGTTTATGATAAAATATTGATATATTTTTGATTTATGTAATAATTAAGAATTATCAGGAGTTATGTCGAACAAGGAGAGATTCTAATGACAAATATCAAAACGGCCCTAATTGTTGGCGGTGGTATCGGAGGGCTTGTTACTGCCCTAAAACTTCACCGCGTTGGCGTGTCAGTGCGTGTCTTTGAAAGTGTCGAAACAATTAAAGCTTTGGGGGTAGGGATTAATCTTTTACCACATGCAGTCAGGGTGTTAACTGAGCTTGGTTTGGCAGAGGAACTGGAAAAGATAGGCATACCAACAGCGGAACTAATCTATGTCAACAAATTTGGCAAAAATATCTGGCGGGAGGCGCGTGGAATAGAAGCAGGGTATCATTGGCCGCAATATTCCATTCACCGTGGAAAGCTTCAAATGCTGTTATTAGAAGCGGTCAAAAAAGAAATTGGCGAGGATTCAGTTCATACCGGTCATCATCTGAAATCTTTCCAAACCTTTGGAGACCTAGTGGTGGCCCAGTTTGAAAACAGAAAAACGGGAGAAAGTCTTGGATCGTATCATGCTGATATTTTGATAGGAGCGGATGGTATCCATTCTGTTGTTAGAAAATTTTATTATCCGGATGAAGGGCTGCCTAAATTTAGCGGCCGTATTTTATGGCGCGGTATCACTGAATCGTCAGCTTTCCTTACTGGAAGATCGATGATAATGGCAGGATATCAGGATCAAAAATTCGTGGCCTACCCGGTTTGTCCAGAAACTGCGGCGAAGGGGAGCTCGCTCGTTAACTGGATTGCAGAATTGTCTGTCGAAGACGAAATGCCATCTCGTGCAGACTGGAACAAAAAAATCGACAAAGAAGTATTTGCTCCTGCGTTTGCTTCTTGGGATTTTGGCTGGCTGAACGTGCCAAAACTAATCGAGGACACTGACGCTGTTTATGAATTCCCCATGGTTGACCGTGATCCGCTGCCGCAATGGACGTTCGGGCGTGTAACCTTATTAGGAGACGCAGCACATCCTATGTATCCGATTGGGTCCAATGGCGCTTCACAAGCGATCCTGGATGCAGATGCATTAGGCGAGGCTATTTTAGAACATTATGATGCCGAACGCGCCTTGAAGGTATATGAAGATGTTAGATTAGAGGCTACAGCGAACATTGTTAGGACTAATCGTAAAAATGGTCCTGAACAAGTCATGCAAATAGTCGAAGAACGTGCGCCTAATGGATTTACTAATTTAGATGATGTAGTTTCCTATCAAGAACTAGAGGAGATTGCTAATAAATATAAGCAGATTGCTGGGTTTGACAGGGAGAAGCTGAATAGTAAGATGGGAGTAAAATCATGATTGAGCATATTGTCTTATTAAAATTTTCCTCAAAGACGACGGAAGAACAGAAGCAGGAATTGATTCGCAAGACATTATTGCTGAGAAATGAGATTCCCGGCATTATGGATATTCGGCAGGGGAATAATTTTTCAGACAGGAGTCAAGGGTTTGAGATGGGATTGACTGTACGCTTTGAAGATCGGACGTCTTTGGAAAACTATGGTCCGCATCCGTCGCACCAAGAGGTTTTTAGTTACTTACAGGAGATTGGCTTGGAAGATAGTATTATTGTAGATTTTGAGATATAGTTGCTTTTTTGTAATAGCCTATAGTTTTTTACTGTTGCTTTACAGAATTTTTCATAACGGTTGTGAAGGACAAAATCTAGTTTTTAACAAGAGAGAAAATCCTTCATCCGAGTTATGAAGGACACCCTCACGGTGACCTAACTTGAAAAAGTCCTTCATTCGAGTTATGAAGGACAGCCCTTGGTTGTCTAACAGGGAAAGTGTCCTTCATCCGTGTGATGAAGGACAAAACTTGATTGCCAAAACAGGAAATAATCCTTCATCCGTATGATGAAGGACAAACACCCGGTGGCCAAACAGGAAAAAGTCCTTCATCCGAGTTATGAAGCACAAACCCTGCCGGCCTAACAAGAAAAAGTCCTTCATCCTGATTATGAAAAATCCCTTAAGGATTCGTCGACCATAATCCAGCCGACTTAAGGAAAACCCGCGGATGAAGTTTTAAACCCGCAACTAATAAATCAGCCAAATCTTCCGGCTGCATCACATTCTCTGGATTACCAGAAATAAGATTCGTTTCAATCGCTAAATCGGTAGCAACCGTACTAGGTGTTAACGCAGTGACACGAATATTATGCTTCCTTACCTCAAGAGCAAGTGATTCTGTCAGACCCAAAACCGCAAACTTTGAAGCACTGTATGCACTGGTTACCGGCGCCCCTTTTTGCCCTGCAGTAGAAGAGATATTCACGATATCTCCCGCTTTCTTCTCAATCATCCCAGGTAAAACCACTCTAGTTACATTATAAACACCCATCAAATTGACCCGAATAATATTCTCCCATTCCTCCGGAGCTAAATCGAGGAACCCTCCAAATTTGGCAACACCGGCATTGTTAACCAAGATATCAATGTTTCCTAAATCTGATTGAATATGTTCAAAGGCATGTGTGACGGATTCTAGATCCGATACATCAGCGGTGGCAGCTGAAATTTGTACATCATACGGTTCGAGTTCAGACGTTACTTTTTCAAGATTAGACATGTTCAATCCGATTAGACCGAGATTAACGCCTTCCTTCGCTAAAGCAATGGCCACAGCACGGCCAATTCCTCGTCCGGCCCCAGTAACAATCGCATTCTTACCTTTTAATGAAATCATAATAATCAATCCTTACCTTAAAATTTAGAACAACTATAAATTGAGCAAATACAAGAACCAATATACTCTAAAATAGAAAAGAACCTCAAGTTTAAAACCCGAGGTTCTGTTTTTTATTAACCTGCTAATTCATTGGACGTCTTTTTAGCGGTCTTATTTTTAACTTGTTTCCTAGAAACCTTATTCACAAAGAAAGTAATAACAAATGAACAAACTAAGCTTCCAGCCATCGCAATAATAAAACCCGTTGTATTATTGGACAAAAGCGGGGCCATAAACGATGGAACGTAAGCCGTACCACGGACATCAAAGAAGCCGACAAGCAAACCGCCTAAACCTGATGAAATGATGGCTCCGGCAAAGATCATTTTGTTGGAGAACATAAATGGATAGGCCGCTTCAACAAAAGTACCAAATCCCATGTTGATTGCAAAACCAGGGGCGGCTACGGCTGCCTCGCCTTTGTCCCTTGGTGAAACAATATTGGCCAGGGTTATCCCAGCTGATACCATCACCAATCCAACCATATCCACAGCCCCTAAAAAGCTGTTACCCGTCTTCTCCATTTCCAAAAGGACGATTGGTAAAATCGCTGCATGATAAATCCCGCCGATAATGGCTGGCCAAATTAACAGTCCTGCAATTAATCCGGCTAATACACCATTCGTAGAAACTAGGAAATCGATTAAAGCACGAATTTCGCCACCCAGCCATAAAGCAACCGGAGCAATCAGAAAATAAACGGCTAAACCAGAAATCAATCCAGAAATTCCTCCTGCCGCAATATTTACGGTTGTAGCAGGAAACCTCCATTCTACACATTTTCTAAATATGTATTGAACCAAAAGCCCGGCCAAAATACCTGCAATAATTCCTCCGATGATTCCGCCTTTAACCGCTAATACCCCTGCAACAATACCCGCGACAATCGAAACCTCATCCAGTTCTGCGACTTGTTTAGCGGCAACAACTGCTAAAATCACTGGGAGAGCGTTAATCATTAAATCAAACACTTCACTAAGTCCTGACAATCCTGGTATCTTGCTAATCGCTAAAACCAAGGCCATCGCAATAAAACCAGGAAGGGAGGACAACATCATTCCGCGCAGGTTTATGCGTTTAAAGACGGAAGATGCTGATTGCTCTAATTGATCATTAGAAACTGCCTTACCGATGATAGGACGGTAGGAAAGTCCAAAATGCTTGCTTAAGGAAGTGATGAACGTAACGGCTCTCGTTCGATTCGTTGTACCTGTGGTTCCAGAAGTAGAGATGACGTTAACCCCTTTGGAAGCAATCGTTGCCATTGAGGTTCCACCCGTACCGGTCGCTGGCAATTTTTTCTTAGCAGCTGCTTCTACCGTATGTAAATTGGCACCGTTTGGATCGGCACTCATTAAAATTAGTGCATCCACTTCTCCAAGATTAATTTTATCAGCTATCTCCTTATCCAGAAGTGAAGCCGCTTTGTTGACTTCTGCAATCGTCCCTGCGGCTGTTACAACAGGGCTCTTTGTTTGTTCATCCCAAGTATATAACTCAGCCTGTGTATCATTCTTGATGTTATCCATGCTAGCTTTTGCTGCAATAAATTGTAGAGCTGTACACACCATCCCAGCAGCTTCAATTTGTAAGAGCAGCTCATCTAATAGTTTTACTGGATCTTTTCCCCCTAGGTAAAACAAATTGCCTCCACTGCTGGCGATAATCGCAATTTTCTTTTTTTCTAACTCCTTCATCTTATTCACCTTCCCCTTTACTATCCATCTATAATGATTTTAGTACAATAATACAGTAAAACTTTAATTTATTAAAGTATTAAAATAAATATTTAAATTTTTCAAAACAACCATAAAACTGGATATCAATAAGGAATAACAATTGACTAGATAATAAATCCTACGAATAGGTGTATTTCGAAGTTAAATAATTTACATTCCATTTCAAAGTGGTATTATTGTAAGTATATAATTTTTAAAGGCTTGTACTATTACTAGGTACTAATTCTTAGAAATTTCAATAAGAGCACAGTTTCTATACATACATGTGTTTTTAAATTATTAGATTGGAGATTGACAACAGTGGATTTTAAATCATTGATTGCACCAGAACATTTTAATTTAGCCAGTGAAATCTCAAAGCATGCATCCGATAAAATTGCTTTGAAATGGGAAAATGAGAATGGCGAAACTAAGACAATTACATATGACGTACTAAATAAACAGGCAAATAAACTGGCCAATGGGTTTACTAAGTTAGGACTGGAGAAGGGCGACCGCGTTGTCGTGATGACCACTCGTTTAATTGAGTCCTATGTGATTTATCTAGCGTGTTTAAAAGCGGGAATCGTCATTAGCCCGTCATCGGAGCTGCTGCGGGCAAAGGATTTGGTTTACCGTTTAAATCATTCCGAAGCAAAAGCAGTTATATCTTATTACAACTTAATTAAAGAATTTGAAAATATTACTGACGAAACACCATACCTTCAACATAAAATCGCTTTTGGGGAAGAAGTGCCAAATTGGCTTTCAATGGAAACATTAATGGAAGAAGAATCAGAGACTTTTGTTGATGTCGATACATTAAAAGATGATTTTGCCTTTTTAGCCTATACATCCGGAACAACTGGGCAGCCAAAAGGTGTGGTTCATAGTCACGGGTGGGGTTATGCTCATTTGCGAATCGCTGCTTCTAAATGGCTGAATATTAGTGAAGACGATCTTGTTTGGGCAACTGCTGCGCCAGGCTGGCAAAAATGGGTCTGGAGTCCTTTCTTATCGATCCTCGGCTCCGGGGCTACTGGATTTGTCTATAACGGCCGATTCCAGCCGCATAAATATTTACAGCTTCTTCAGGATAACAAGGTCAATGTGTTATGCTGTACACCAACTGAATATCGGATGATGGCAAAATTGGATGATATATCCACTTTTGATTTAACTCCACTGCACACCGCTGTTTCTGCGGGGGAGGCTTTAAACCGTGAAGTTATTGATGTCTTCAAAAATGAATTTAATATCTTAATTCGTGATGGTTACGGCCAAACCGAAAGTACGTTATTGATTGCCAATTTAAATACAGATGTTAATAAATTAGGTTCGATGGGCCAGCCGTTAATGCCTGAATACTTAGCGGTTGTCGACGATGAAGGCCGTCCTGCTCCTATAAATGAGGTTGGGACGATTGCGGTTAAAAAGGATTTCCCGGCATTATTCCAGCAATATTATAAAAACTCTGAATCAACGGCCGCTTCTTACCTGGGAGAATATTTCTTAACTGGGGACCGCGCTTGCCGTGATGAGGACAATTATTACTGGTTCCAAGGAAGAAAAGATGATGTCATTATTAGTTCCGGCTATACGATTGGACCTTTTGAAGTCGAGGATGCACTGATGAAACATAAGGCCGTGAAAGAGTGCGCTGTGGTGGCGTCACCGGATCCTGTTAGAGGAAATGTTGTCAAAGCATGTATCGTTCTAAAAGAAGGGATCGAAGGGACCTCTGAATTAACAAAAGAATTGCAGAGCTTTGTTAAAAACTCAACAGCTCCTTATAAATATCCACGTGTAATTGAATATATGGAAGCACTGCCTAAGACGGACTCTGGAAAAATCCGCCGCGTGGCATTAAGATCTCAAGGAAAGTAAGAAGATAAAGTGGTGTTAACATGCTATGGCTCTGTGAGTCATAGCATTTTTCTTAATAAAAATTTTTCAAAAATTCAGTGACATAAGCACTTTGCAGGTTGATTATTGTATAAAGGAATTGTATAATATAAAATTATTCCTACCTGAATAGTCTGAATTGAAGTTTCGGAACATTGCGAGATTATTCTGCTAGATTGCTAGAGGTACATAAGGAGAGATTGGTATGTTTTGGACATATTTGGCTTTTATCATAGCATTCTTCTTCGCAATGAACATTGGAGCAAGCGGGACTGCTGCGTCAATGGGATCAGCCTATGGGGCTGATGCGATCAAGAATAAATGGCTTGCTATGGTTCTTGTAGCAATTGCCGCTTTTTTAGGTGCAGTTCTTGGCGGAGGAGAAGTCGTGAAGACCATTGGTAATGGGATTATTCCATCTAAGATCCTGACGATTGAACTGGTCGTCCTAATCCTTGCCGGTGCAACCTTGACGTTGTTTATTGCGAATCTAATGGGAATTCCCTTATCAACAAGCGAAGTAACAGTTGGTGCCATTGTTGGTGCAGGTATTGCCTATAAAAATTTATTCCTTAATAGTTTGCTGGTTATTTTTGCTTTTTGGGTAATTGTTCCTGTTATTTCATTTCTCATTACTTTTATTCTTGGAAAAATCATTGCTGCATCTGAAAAGCGCTGGCCAAGTTTGACTAAACAAGGAAATTGGAAAAAATGGCTGGGCCGTATCCTTGTCTTCGGCGGCTGCTTTGAAGCCTTCTCAGCAGGAATGAATAATGTGGCCAATGCGGTCGGACCATTAGTCGGGGCAGGAATGCTTTCAACGACAAAAGGAATCTGGATTGGCGGCTTATTTGTGGCGTTGGGTGCCATTTTATTAGGTGGAAGGGTAATCGAGACGAATGGAAAGAAAATCACTAAACTATCGTTATTAGAGGGAAGTGCGATATCCTTTACGGGCGGGGCTCTCGTTACCATTGCTTCGGTTTTTGGATTGCCAATCCCGCTTACTCAAGTCACCACTTGTGGAATCTTAGGAATCGGGGCATCACAAAAAGGAATCGATTTTTGGCAAAAAGCGGTCATTCGAAAAATTTTAAAGGTCTGGCTCATTTCACCGTTAGCTTCATTGGTTATTTCTTATACGTTAATTAATCTTTTTATTAAAAATAATTTTTATAACATCATTGTTATTTTAAGCACTTTAATCGCCGCGCTGGGAACTTTAAGTCTATATGCCAACATCCGTAAAGAAAACAGCACGATTCACGATGAGGGTGGAGGAATTTAATTTTCATTCAAAAAAACATAGCTTAAGACATCATCCAAAGGGATGGTGTCTTTGCTATGTTTTAAAGGATATTTGGAGGAAAAGGACCTGGCGGGATTTAAACCCGCAAGATGCATTACAGTCTTCAGCGAATGACTGCAAGCTGCTCTGATCAGTTGAGCTACAAGTCCTATTTATATAGTCCCCATCTTCCCCTGATTTATTCAGATAATGTAGTTCAAAATAAGTGTTTTTTATTTTTGTTTTCATAATTATGTCGTAATTCCAAAAAGTAATTAAATATTCCTATTATATAATGTTATATAATAGGAATAAATTATAAATAATCCATTGCAAATCATGTTGGTAAATAGTTCAATTATATATATAACAGAGGGTAATAAGTTGAGGAGGATATAGATGAACGTTCAGGCTAATGGGGATTCAAACGAAATGAAAAAGCTGCGTTCACAAATTGCTGAACTCGAACGGCAAAACCAGGAGCTCTCAAAGCAAATCCGAATAACTGAATCCTTATATCGCAGTATACTGGATGCTTTACCAATCAATATCTTCCTGGAAGTTCCTGATGGGCGTACGATCTATGCTAATAAAGAAGCATGCCTTTCCAATGGGAAAGATCTAAATGAATTAATTGGAATGACGATCTTTGATGTTTTTCCTCGTGAAATTGCAGAATTAAATCGAGAATATGATCTCGAAGTATGGAAGAAACGAGAGCTAATCACCAAAGAATTCCCCAGCGGATATAAGGGTGAAGAACATTACATGTTTTCCGGAAAAACCATCATCCATATCGATGAATCGAATGAGGATTTTTTATTAGGTTTTGGGCTGGATATTACAGACCGGGTGTTAGCTGAAAATCGTCTAAAGGAAAGTGAAGAAAAGTTTAGAAGTTTAACGGAGCAGGCGGCAGATAGTTTTTTTCTGATTGGAACAGATGGAAGGCTTACAGAAGTTAATCCAACTGCCTGTGAAGTGTTAAGCTATTCAAAAGAACAATTAATCGGAATGAACATAGAAAATATTTTTTCTAAGCTCACTTCAAAAATTAAACAATTAAAACTTGATTCGAAAGAGCAGTCCTCCATCATTTTTGAAGATCTGATGACAGGCAAGGATCATTTGGTAATTCCTGTTGATATCAATATCCGTCTGATTAATATTGGTGAAAGGCCAATGTATTTTGCTTTATGCAGAGATATCCGTGACAAAAAAAGAGCGGAAGAGCAAATCAAACATATGGCCTATCATGACGCACTAACCGATCTGCCAAATCGTTGGGCAATCCAGTCGATTCTAGAACAACATATATCGAAAGCCACCGAACAAAATACTAAGTTAGGTTTTATTTTGCTGGATTTGGATTATTTCAAGGTGGTAAATGATAGCTTAGGGCATGAAGCGGGAGATATCCTGCTTAAGGAAGTGTCAAGCCGGCTCCTATCTGTAGCCGAGAATAGACCGATTGACGTGGCCAGATTTGGGGGAGATGAGTTTATTGTTCTTGTTCCACATTTATCGAGTGATGAGATCTTTGACATTTGTGACAGAATAATGGAGATCATGTCAGACCCTTTTCTTATCCTGGATCAAAAACTAAATATTACCACAAGTATGGGGATTAGCTTTTATCCCAAAGATGGGAAAGACATTCATTCGCTTATCAAAAATGCAGATCTGGCGATGTATGGTTCAAAGGAACAGGGAAGAAGCTGTTATAGTATCTATCATTCTGAGATGACCCAAATGGTCAATAAGAAAATGGATTTAGAGATTCTAAAAAAGGCATAAAAAGGAGAGTGGCTGCCCATTCTCCTTTTTTGCTTGTTACTACTCTTCTGGTGTGTCTTTGTGCTGAACACTTTCAGGAAGGTCCAATACACCCCAGTTTAAGGGATTCCTTTTTTTAATGTCTTTTAATGTTTTTTGCTGTTGTTTATTTGAATATTCATTATTATCATCATTCCTTTTTTCTTTTACCACAAGTGAACACCTCTTATTAGTTTATTTCTTAGTTTTATCTCCATTAATGAAAGCTATCCCAAACTATTTTTAATCCTCAAAAAGGGAAAATGGTGTTATCATGTTAGATAAATCCAATACTTTATTTTTATCGGGAAACAACTTTTTGGGGGATCTTTATGGCTGTAGTAAAATCAGTGAAAATTGATGGTGAGAACATTCACCTATTTAATAGTGCAATCTATGTTTTTGCAGCAAGTACAGGCTTTACCTTGGAGTTAGACATCATTGTCAGCGAGGTAGCAGTGAAGAAATATAAAAAGGAAAATAATCTGTTTGTTGAAATAGATTTAGAAGATGGGGAGAGTATCCATTCTATCATGCAAGTAAAAGTTTTATCGGGAGGATTGCCGCAGCTCAATTTATTCTGTGAAATAGATGACCCCGATGATTATTCTTTTTTAGACCGTGTGAATGAGGATGATGCATGGTTTCCGAATATAGAAGAAGGGATCACCTTGGAGCAAATCAGGGAAGTGGAAATGCCAAATGAGGATATCAGTGTAAAGGTAAAACTTCCGATTGACCAAGTAGAATGGTTGAAAAAACAGAAAAAGGCAAAATTGAATGAATTACTAAAAGAATTCATTTATGAGCATTGGAAAAGACAAGACTAGTGTTCGGAGGGGATAGAATGAAAATTGTCATTACCGGCGGTTCAGGTTTTATCGGCCAGAAATTAACTGATTTCTTTCTTGAAAGAGGCCACGAGTTAGTTGTGTTAACAAGAAAAAAGGTACATAAGACGGAAGAAAGATTAACCTATGTAAACTGGATGACCGAAGGATCCTCTCCGGAGAATGAAATCAAGCATGCGGATGCGATCATTAATTTAGCTGGGGTATCGATTAACAAAGGGAGATGGGATGCAAACCATCAAAAGCAAATCTATGAGAGCCGAATGAAGGCAACCGATGAACTCATTCGAATGATCAATCACTTTGAAAAAAAACCTAGTGTCTTAATCAATGCGAGTGCAATTGGTGTTTATCCTGCTTCATTACATGAAGTCTATACAGAGGGCTCGATAGAAGCAGCAGATGATTTTTTAGGCCGTACTGTACTGGATTGGGAAAAGAAAGCAGGGCAGGTAGAACGGATGGGGATCCGGCCTGTATTTATGAGATTTGGGGTAGTCTTAGGTAAGGAAGGGGGAGCACTTCCATTGATGGTGCTGCCTTATAAATTGTTCGCCGGAGGTACGGTTGGGTCTGGGGAGCAGTGGGTGTCCTGGGTCCATGTCCAGGATGTTATTCGAGCCATTGATTTCGCCTTGCAAAATCAACGACTGCGTGGACCTGTCAATGTGACTGCTCCGACTCCAGTTAGGATGAAGGAGTTTGGAAAAAGGATTGGTACTGTATTACATCGGCCGCATTGGCTGCCCGTCCCATCCTTTGTCATGAAAATAGTGCTCGGAAAGAAGAGCGCTCTAGTCTTGGAAGGGCAGTATGTGGTTCCAGCCGTTTTGCAAAAAGAAGAATTTGAATTCACCTATCCGTCACTTGATGATGCTTTAAGAGATCTATTATAAATTATTTGAAAAGCATCCAATAATTACGACTTATTGGATGCTAAATCTGAGCGATCGGCAGCTTGCGGCGGCTGTTCCATCCAGCCGTTATCTATCAAAATATTCGCGCCATCTTCCACAAACAACGTCATTTCTAATAATGCGCGTGTATACATCGCTCCTATGTCTTTTCTTCCATTAACCGCTAATGAATTCCCGAAAGCTCTTATTTTCATTGAGAACATATCAACCTTGTGGAAAACCATTAGTTTATCAGAGAAAGGTGAAAAGGTAGAGTCTGTTACCAAATGGTCTAAAAGAGTCGGAAAAGGCAGGTTGTCTTTATGTAGTTTTTCACTATACTGATTAACGGCCCGGTCTGTTATTTCTCGGCCTCGGATGAGGAATTGTCTTACCTTTTCATCCTTAGCAGCCTGACTAAATCCAATTAATAAGCCTTTGCTCGTTACATTGTTTTCAATGTTATCATAAAGATGTGTAATCTCCAGAGCATGTAAAGGACGGACATCTCCAATAAATCCATTTAAGAAACTCTGTTTTTTAATAAAATCGACCTTTTCCGGAATTGGCAGCACAGGCGGTTTGATTATTAAACCCTTGGTCATTAAGACATCATTAATCTGACCTATAAGTGTAGTTGTAGAATCATTACAATAAATGAAGAATTCCTTGATATCTTTACGCATGACTATTGGAATGGCTACCCCATATATACTTAATCCAGCTTTTGCCGCGTACTTTAAATAATGTACATAAAATTCATCCTGAAATAATCTAGGGGCGCCTAGATTGACATCCTCCTCTGTAAAACCAATTGGAATAGGGTAGTTTTCCCTTTTCAAAAATTCTTCTATTTTTTTCATAAACTCCCCAGTTAAACTTAATCCATTTTCCAAAAGTAATCGCACGTCCTCATCTTCCACATGCTTGAGGAAGTAAGTTAAGATCTGTTTGGACATACTGTTCCCAACATAAGTTGCCCATAGTTTAGCTAACTCTGCTGCAGTTAATTTTGCGTTTGGTTTTAAGTTTTCAGGGTTTAATTTCAATGGTTTTAATGTTTTATTGGGCTGCATCAGTCATTCCCCTTAGTGATTTTAATCTTAGTTTTTTCTATTGTTTGGGAATTATCCAAATGAGGTATTATAAATGGGAAAATGAATATTTGGTTTGATTTTGTGGAAAATAGTTTCGTATACAACAGATTAGGAGTGATTCTTACATGGAACAAAGTTTATATGAGAAATTAGGCGGGCAAGAAGCGATCGGGAAAGTGGTGGACTATTTTTATAATGAATTAGTCTTAAAGGATGAGACTGTTAGTAAATTTTTTGAGAATACAGATATGGAAAAGCAAAAAAAACATCAAACTAAATTTATAAGCTTTGCTCTTGGCGGCCCCAACCAATACTCGGGGAATTCGATGGCGAAAGCACATAAAGGAATGAATCTGCAGCCAGAACATTTTAGTGCGATTGTTAATCATTTGCATGATGCCCTTGCCCATTATGGAGTGAGCGAAAGTGATATTGATACGGCTTTAACTAAAGTAGCAACTTTAAGAGACGATATCATCTACCAATAAGCAAACAAAAAGGGACTCATTGTCGGATGTACAATGAAGTCCCTAATTTCTTTAGAGAAGTTTAAACCAAACGGGAGTATGATCATTTGGATCGCCGTTATAATTTATCATAATTTCCTCACCTGGTTGTATATCGGTATGGGCATAGAAGTCAATGGTCTTCTGTGACAGGTTAAGTTTATATAAGGCGTTTGGTGTAAAAGAATGGTTAAATAGTGAACCATGGCCCAATGCCAATGCACATTCCTCTAAATCTTCTCCCCACCAAAAAACATATTCGATAAACACCGTTTTCTTTAAATGTTTATATTCCTTGCTTGGAGAAATAATGACTGGGGCTTCATGTATCAATTCACCCTTCTTTATGCTCTTTGTTGCAAATACTCCTCTGCCATATTTACTTTCTTTTACCTCAATCAAGTTTCATCCACCGCCCAAATTTTTAAATGTCTCTTTATTACTCTATGCCAGTTGGGTTTGGCAGGTCCTTATAGAAAACACACGAATACGGGATAAGACATAAACTAATTCAAATATGTGGTTCGGGGTGGGAACGATGGAAATACCTAGGGACTTGAATGAAGCGAATAGTAACAGTAAGGAAAATGATCAAGTTATTTCACAATTGGAAAAAGAAGTTGCCCTCGGTCTTTGGATTCAAGTGATTGGACAGTTTATCGAGCTTAAGGGCTTAACGGGGTTATTCCAATTAGAAGATGATTCTAATAGGGTAGGGGAGCAGCAAATCCTGACTGGGGCTTGGGTGCGGACCATCGGACAATTGATGGAGGCTTTTTCGGTGCAAAGCCAAATTGGTGAAATTGATAAAATAAAATTGATACAAGAACAAAAAATCGCGATTGCGGGTGATTTCCTTGTGTCAGTGGGGTCAGCCTATGAAGTAATCGGCGGACTGCGAGTGCTTGATGAGGAAACGGAAAAACCTCCCCGGATTGTTCCTTAGTTTTGAGCCATAAGGAACTGCTTAAGAGTTTTCCAATGAATGAAGATTACGAGATACAAGATCCATAAGTATAGATTACTTACTCAAGTACAAGATAAAGTTAAAAGTGGGATGCAGGGGGTAGATAAGATGATTAGCTTAGATGATATTATTCTAGCGCGGGAAAAAATGAAGGGGATTGTGCACACAACTCCCCTGGACTTTTCGCAGACCTTTAGCGATATATCCGGACATAATAAAGTATATCTTAAGCTTGAAAACCTGCAGAAAACAGGATCTTTTAAAGTAAGAGGCTCTTATAATAAAATGATATCCTTAACGGAAGAGGAATTGCAAAGAGGGGTGATCGCTGCCTCCGCGGGAAATCATGCCCAGGGAGTGGCTTATTCGAGCCAGATGCTGGGGATTCCTTGTACCATTGTTATGCCAAAGGGGGCACCGCTTAGTAAAATTTCGGCAACCAGACAGTATGGGGCGAAGGTGGAACTGCAAGGAAATGTGTTTGATGATGCTCTTGCCTATGCATTGGATTTAAAGGAACAAATGGGAGCCACCTTTGTACATGCCTTTGATGATGATGCAGTGATCGCAGGGCAGGGAACAGTTGGTTTAGAAATCCTAGAACAGCTTCCAGACGTTGAAGCCATCATGGTTCCAGTTGGGGGCGGCGGACTTGTTGGCGGAATTGCTTTAGCTGTTAAAGAAAAAAATCCCCATGTCCGAGTATATGGTGTTCAAGCCATGGCCTGCCCGAGCATGAAACAATCATTAATGGAGAACCAGCCCGTTCGTGTCGATTCAACACCGACGATGGCAGATGGAATTGCTGTTAAGAAACCGGGGGTACATAATTTTGAGCTAGTTGAAAAATATGTGGATGATATTATCTGTGTGGATGAAATGGAGATTGCCCGTACCATGCTATTATTGTTAGAACGCAATAAGCTGCTGGTAGAAGGGTCCGGGGCGGTTTCTTTGGCATCTCTTTTATATCAAAAAGTAAATATTAAAGAAAAGAATGTGGTGGCTGTACTCAGCGGCGGCAATGTTGATGTTAACTTTATTTCACGGATCATTGAGCGTGGTATGGTGGAGTCAGGCAGATACGCTCATTTTTCCATGATCGTCAAAGACAAACCGGGTGAACTGCAGCGAGTGCTGGGATCAATATCTGAATTAGATGCGAATATCCAATCTGTTCATCACGATCATTTGGGGGAGGATATTTATCCTGGCTATGTAAAGATAGACTTGGCTTTAGAGACAAAGGATCAGGATCATATTGAGGAAATAAGGAATGTTTTAAAGAGTAAAGGATATGATGTGTGAGGCAAAGTTTAATCTGAGGGCAGAGGTATTCGCTATGAGAATGCCTCTTTTTTAGTGAGAGTGTTCCTTTGGGAGCGTCGATAGGGCTCTGCTTTGTATTTCAAATAGAAGGGGTTGATTAGTTGGGAATCGTTGCGGGATCCATGTTTTCCGATTTTAAAAATGACATAAATACGTTAAACCTCCCACTGCAGGATCACGATATTCTCAATGAGAAGTTTTTACTTGAGCAGGACCCACAAAAGAAGTTAGAGATTTATTACACACCGTTCGATTATATTAATGAACGGGCTAAAGTCGTTATTGTCGGGATCACCCCTGGATTGCATCAAATGAAGAAGGCCTATACCACTGTATTGGAATATAAGGATTGCGGTTTAGGTGATGAGGAAATTCTCCACCAAGTGAAAATGAAGGCGAGCTTTGAAGGGACGATGCGGAAAAATCTCGTTGCCATGCTGGATGAACTGGGACTGGCTGATCATTTGGGAATCCCAACTACCCTGGAACTATTTAGTTCAGCGAGTCACTTGGTTTACAATACATCTCTGCTTCCATATGCTGTTTTTTATGATCACAAGAATTTTAATGGTTCCAGACCAAATATAATGAAGACAGAACTTTTATGGAAATATGTACTTACATTCTTTGTTAACGATATAAAGAGACTTCGAAATCCTTTAATTATTCCGTTAGGTGTTAATATCTCTAAGGTTTTAACCTTCTTAGCAGATCAGCAGTTGATACAGAATGAATATATAGTAAACGGCTTTCCGCATCCGTCTGGAGGAAATGGCCACCGCCATAGGCAATTTCGGGAGAATAAGCAAGCAATGAAAAGACAGGTGGATGATTTTTTCTCAAAAAGTCTGTAGGAGTGAAGATAATTGAACAAAAAAATGACTTCACCTTATCATTTGGTGAAGTCATTTTTTAAAAGTTAATATACGTCGCGCTGGTAGCGGCCTGCTTTTTTCAAATCAATGAGATAGGCTTCCGCTTCTTCAAGGGTCTTGCCGCCTTCTTTTTCAATAATGTTTAAAAGCATGTTGTGAACATCTTTGGCCATGTAAGTCTTATCTCCACAAACATAGAAGTAAGCTCCATTTTCCAGCCATTCATACAACTCTTTGCTGCTTTCTTCCATTTTATGCTGCACATATACTTTTTTCTCTGAATCACGAGAGAAGGCTGTCTCTAATTTTGCAAGGGTGCCTTCCTTTTGATATTTTTCTAATTCGTCTTGATAAAGGAAATCTGTCGCCGCATGCTGATCGCCGAAAAATAACCATGATTTTCCTGCGGCCTTGGTTACTGCACGTTCCTCTATAAATGAACGGAATGGTGCAATTCCTGTTCCAGGGCCAACCATGATGATATCCTTGTCCCCTGACTCTGGCAGGTGGAAATGCTTATTTGGCTGAACAAAAACAGGAAGGGTTTCACCTTCTGTAACACGTTCGGCAACCTGCACTGAACATACACCCTTACGGTCACGGCCGTGTGCTGTGTAACGTACAGCACCAATGGTTAGATGGACCTCATCCGGGTGGGCAGAGATACTGCTTGCAATGGAATACAAACGTGGTGTCATTTTTCTTAGTAAAGAAACAATCTCTTGGGCGGTAGCCTTCCATGGGCCAAATTCACGGAGCATGTCAAGTAAATCCCGTCCATCGGTATATGCTTTAAGTTTGTCCGTATTTTCCACTAGGACCAGGTTTTTCAGCTCTTCATTATCAGTAAATTCCGCAGCCTGCTGGAGAATTTTTTTCGACAAGAGCGTAATTTCAAAATAAATGGTTAATGCATCTTTTAAAGCAAGTGTTTCACCTTGCTTATTGATGGTAACAGCTGTTTCCGCGTCCCAATGCATTTCCTCAATTATTGACGATACAAGTTGGGGATCATTTGATGGGACGATGCCAAGGGCATCCCCAGGGTTATAGGAAAGTCCTGAACCTTGTAAAGATAATTCAATATGCCTTGTTTCTTTACTTGAATCGGCACCATTTAAATTTATGTTTTTGAGTACCTTTGCGTGAAAAGGATTTGTTCTAGAATAAGTTGGTGGAACTTTTTTGTTTTCTGCAGTCACTTGCATAATATTTTCACCCCAAATACAAAATGTAACCATACTAGTTAGTGTTGCTTTCCTCGTTCAATTTAACACAAAATGAACAATTCAGATATGTTTTTTTGCACAAAAAACTTTTGAATTTTTTAAATATATTAATATAAATAGAAAAAATTATCAAATAAATTATACTGAAGAGAGGGAAGGGGACCGCATAAAAGTTATACTTTAAATAATTATAGTTTTTTTACTGCAAAAGAAAAATCAGCTCCAGAGGCTTGGAACTGATTTCTACAATATTATTTATGGTCAATAATTGCCCAATAGGCTGGTTTTACATTGTAATCTGGATCAAAGACGAATGGGGCATCTTTTCCTGATCCTTTTATTACAGTTGCATACGGTGCAATGAGGTCGGTTACAACGTTTCCGTTAGCATCATAATAAACATCGGCGCGGTCATTTAACCATGTATGGTTATCAGCAATACCCCAGAAGGTTACGTTGCTTATTTTATCGCCTAATTTCTCATATAATTTAAATAAACGATCGTAACGCTCTGCCTGATCTGCGAATTTCTGTTGTGGGATGGCAGCGTAGGTTGGGAACGATCTTACCGGCCAGCCGTACATACTGACATCTAGCTCAGTAATTTGATTATCCAAACCTAATTCGGCATACATGTTGATGGTATCTTCAATTTCTTTTTCAGATGGCCAGCCGATTTGGATGTGGGACTGGTGGCCAACCCCATCAATAGGAACTCCTTGCTCTTTTAAGCTTTTCACTAAGTTATAAAGGTATGTTCTCTTTGGTTCAACTTCAGTATTATAATCATTGATATAAAGCTTTGCGTCTGGTGCAGCATATTCACGGGCCGTTGCAAAAGCGACCTTAATATAGTCAAGTCCTGTGATTAAGTACCATGGGGATTGGCGATAGCCATTAGGATTTCCGCCCCATTCATCGATTACCTCGTTCACAACATCCCAAGATTTTACGTCATCTTTATATCGTGTTACCACGGCTTGAATATGATCGTGTAAACGCTGTAATAAAAGCTGTTTGTTTTTCTCAAGGTTTGCTGGATCAGCAACCACTTGTTTTCCATCTTGCCAAACAACCATTTGGTTACCGTTTGCATCTTTGAAGAACCAATCAGGCACCTGGCTATGCCAAACAAGATTATGTCCTCGAACATCCATACCATTTTCTTTGGCAAATTTGATGATTTGGTCTGCAGGACCCCAGTTAAATTCACCTTTTGCAGGCTGTAAACTTGCAGGCTTCATCACATTCTCGGCAACAATACTATTAAAATGACGCTTTAACATGGCTGCATCATTGCCTTGTAATTGAGAAGGCTCAACCGCAGCACCGATTGTAAAAACATCTTTATAACGCTGGTCCAGTTGTGGTGCTGTCAGACCACTAATAGCTGGTTTATTTTCAATGTTTGTTGCGGCATTTGCTGCTCCAACAGGTAATAATAAGGCTAACGCTAATCCGGAAATCACTGGTTTACGCAATACTTTTAACATGTTCTGGGTCTCCTTTTATAAATATATTTTTTGAAAGGTTTTCTGGAAACTATAGAAGAACCTCCTTTTCATAGTTTTATAGTCTCAAGGTAAAAGAAAGGGTTTTCATTTGATGATTCGTTTATGTAACACTATTTACCCTGACATGCTCATTATAAAATATTTTATATACTTTATCCACACAACAAACAAAGTTTATTGTGAATTTTATAAATTTAGTTGAAAAGAACTAGTATTAAAACGATAAAATACGTTTAAACCAACTTTATTTAGTGTAAAATACCTATTTGGAAATGTGAGTTATTTAATGTTTTTATAGTAAAAACTATGTCGTCAAGTAAATAGTAGATTTATTATTGTTTGATGGATAAACAAAGTTTTGTGTTTCTCCAACCAAATTAACACATTAATACTGTGCCAGTAACCTTTATGGTGCCTGTCACTTTTTGCATCTTATTGGTGATGTTAACTAAAAATGTTTGAATCTTTAGATAGGAATGCCAATGACTTGTTTGAATTTTCTCATTATAATTATGGGTAAAACTTAAACTTTGTTTTAGCGTCAGGGGGATTAGGAACGTTATGAGAGATCGTTGGAATGCTTTTATGAATGAACATTTAATTATGAATCCTACTGGCTCGGGAAGTTTAGACGGGTATACGTTTGCGGTTAAGGATGTTTTTGCGATTGAGGATTATGTTAGTAGTGCCGGAAATCCTGATTGGCTGCGAACTCATTGTCCAGCCAAGCGAAACGCCCCAGTGATTGACCAGTTATTAGCCCAAGGGGCATATCTCAAAGGAATGACCCATACAGATGAATTAATGTATAGCTTGAACGGTGAGAACTTCCACTATGGAACACCAACTAACCCGCGTGCCGAAGACCGAATTCCTGGTGGTTCTTCAAGCGGCTCTGCTGTTGCGGCGGCTGGAGGGATAGTGGACTTCACCCTTGGAACGGATACAGGGGGATCGGTCCGAATTCCGTCATCGTATTGCGGTCTTTTTGGTATCAGGCCGACACATGGTCTGGTGAATATAGATGGAGTGATTCCGCTTGCCAAATCCTTTGATACGGTAGGATGGATGGCTAAAAATCCTGAAATCTTGGTAAAAGTTGGGGAAGTTCTGATTGGCAGGGAAGATGATTCTGACGAAGATTTTACAAATCTTTATTTCGATGAAGAAGCATGGTCATTTGTCGACGGAGACAGAGATACAAAGGGCTGCATATTAAATGCCGCTAAGATTTTACAGGAACGAGTCAGTAACAGTGAGACTATTCGAATTTCAGGAAACGGACTGTCCAATTGGGCAGAGCTTTTTAGATCTATCCAAGGAATAGAAATATGGAAGGAACATGGTGCTTGGATTGAAGAAGCAAAGCCATGTTTTGGGCCGGGAATCAGTGAACGATTTGCATGGTCGAGTTCGTTAAACCCTGATGGACTCGACTCCTTAAATAGCAAACGGGAGGAAATCAAACAGAACCTCGCAAACCTTTTAAAAACGAATGGTCTGTTGGTAATCCCGACTGCTCCGGGAGAAGCGCCTTTACGCCAATTATCTATGGAGGATATGGAGCAATATCGAAACAAAACGATGCAGCTTACCTGCATTGCTGGATTAACTGGCTTTCCGCAGGTCACGATTCCGTTGCTGAAAGCAAATGGGATCCCCATTGGGTTATCATTCATCGCCAATCAAAACCAAGATATGAAACTGCTTAGATGGGTCCAGGAGTTTACCCGCATTTTAAAGGAAAGAAATGTTGATATAGCAGAATAGAGAAAAGGGGTTATCAAATGCAAACTCAAACCCATTGGTCCCATCGGCCGACAACAATGGCACCAAACGCAATGATTACGACACCTCATTATTTGGCCTCCCAAGCTGGTATGAAGGTTCTGCAGGAGGGCGGAAACGCGGTAGAAGCAGCGATTGCCGCCGCTTCAACAATTGGTGTGGTCTATCCCCATATGAATGGAATCGGCGGAGATAATTTTTGGTTAATCTACAACGCTAACAACAAAGAATTAATGGGATTAAATAGCAGCGGCCGTTCTGGGGAGAATGCTGCGATTGACTTTTATCAAAAGCAGGGGCTAAAGAAGATTCCTGCCAGGGGACCGCTTGCAGCTAACACGGTTCCTGGAGCAGTTGCTGGCTGGGAAAAGGCCTATCAATATTCCATTGCAAAAATGAAGGGCGGCATTTCTTGGGAAGACCTGTTAGGTTCTGCGATCCATTATGCCAAGGAGGGGTTTCCGGTAACCCCGAGCCAAGAATATTGGACAAATATTAATCTGGATGAAACAGACAGTCAGTTTCGTCATTTGCAACGATTTTCGGAATTTAAAAAGATTTTCACAAAAACCTCTGGCTTTTCTTATCGTTTTGGTGAAATAATAAAACAGAAGGATTTAGCATTAACATTAGAGGGAATATCCAAGGAAGGAAGCTCCTTGTTTTATAAAGGGGAAGTCGCAAAGGCAATTGTTGAGGATCTGAAGCAATATGGCGGCGTGTTAACATACGATGATTTTGTTTCCCACCGTTCCGATTGGGTTCAGCCTCTTTCGGTAGATTATAGAGGGTACGGTGTTTATAATTTACCTCCGAATACGCAAGGCTTTGCTTCCCTATCGATTTTAAATATTTTAAATCAGTTCGATCTCCCTTCAATGGAGGAAGGGTCGGCTGATTATTATCATTTATTAATCGAAGCTACAAAACTAGCATTCAAGGACCGTGACCAATATTTAACCGATCCTGATTTTTCGCATATTCCTATAGATGAACTTTTATCTGTAAAAAGAGGAATTGAGTTTGCTGACAAAATCGATTTCACTAAGTCTATTAATCTTCAAAAACAGTTGGACCCAAAAGGGGATACGGTTTGGCTTGGTGTGGTTGACAGGTTTGGAAATGCGGTGTCACTTATTCAGAGTATTTATCATGAGTATGGATCTGGTTTCATCCCAAAGGGCACCGGCATTGTTTTGCAAAATCGGGGCAGCTTTTTTTCACTTGATGAAACCCATGTGAATTGCCTGCAGCCAAGAAAACGAACGTACCATACGTTGAATCCTGCCATGATTTTTAAGGGGAATCAGCCTTTTTTGGTTTACGGAACGATGGGAGGAGAGGGGCAGCCGCAGACACAGGCGGCCCTTGTTACGAGAATCCTAGATTACCATTTTCCGATTCAGGCTGCGATAGAGGCGCCGAGGTGGTTGTATGGCCGTACATGGGGCTCGGAAACTAATTCGGTGAAGATGGAAGGAAGAATACCTCATGAGATCATAAAATCACTCCAATTAAGAGGACATCAGGTAGAGGTGGCCGAAGATTTTACAGATTTGATGGGGCATGCCGGTGTGATCAAAATTGATCCTGACAGCCGAGTGAAATTCGGCGGAGCCGATCCGAGAGGTGACGGGGCTGCACTAGGATTCTAGCTTAATAGAGGAATTGCTGGTTTGGTGAGATAGTGGCTCTTTGACTGAAAAGGAAAAGCTTGCTCCCTGAGTCAAAAAGGTATCTCCCGGCCAGTATAAACTTCTCTTTTTGCATCAACGATATAAAGCTTACAGAAAAAAGGTGGTTATACAGTGAAACTTCAATGGGATCTATTTATAGCATTTTTCAGATCCGGACTGTTAGGATTTGGCGGTGGACCATCCGCCATCCCACTCGTCCATAAAGAGATAGTGGGTACATTTAAATGGATGAATGACCAGGAATTTAGTGATGTATTGGCGCTGGCAAACACACTTCCTGGCCCTATAGCTACCAAAATGGCGGGCTATATTGGCTATAAGCTCGGCGGGATTATCGGCATGGTCAATGCCATTCTGGCGACTGTGTTGCCTACCATTTTGATGATGTTGGTCCTATTAACTTCTTTTAATAAATTTAAAGATAACCCAAGAGTCCAGGGGATGACCGGTGCTGTCGTTCCCATTGTGGGTGTAATGATGGCAACCCTGACATGGGAGTTTTTGAAAAAATCAAAGGCTGGCTGGGGCTGGGCGAAGGGCCTTCTTCTGCTTGCCGGCAGTTTTATCGTGATGGAAATCTTCCATGTAAATCCAGGGATTGTGGTTGCCATTTTGCTAGTTACTGCATTAGTGATTCCGGATAAAAAAGAAAAGGTTGAAATGCCAATGAAGGAAAAAAGTGAGAGCATATGATTTATTTACAGATATTTATCGCATTTTTTATTCCGAATATTATAGGGTATGGCGGCGGTCCTGCAACAATTCCGTTAATTGAACATGAGGTGGTCAACCGTCATGGCTGGATTACAACCAGTGAATTTAGTGAGATTTTAGCGTTGGGGAATGCATTGCCAGGGCCGATCGCCACTAAAATGGCTGGGTATATTGGTTATGAAGTGGGCGGAGGTTTAGGAGTAGTAGTCGCTGAATTTGCTACCATTGCTCCTTCCTTAATCTTAATGATTGTTCTGTTACAGTTAATTTTCCGATATAAAGATTCACCAAGAGTGAAACGATTATCCAAAATTGTTGTACCGACAGTTGCCATCTTAATGGCTGGACTTACTTACGACTTTTTTCAAACCTCTTATAGCTCGAATGGACTGGTGCAAACCATTGTAATTGCGGTTATAAGTTTATTATTATTAGAAAAATGGAAAGTGCATCCGGCCTTTGTGATTGTAGGCGGCTTAGCCTACGGTGCTATATTTTTAAGTTAAAAAACAAAAAAGCCTCAGCGACGATAAAGACGCTGAGGCTTTTCTTAACTTCCCCGGTAAATTTGATAACCATAAGGGGATACCAGCAACGGAACATGATAATGACTGTCTAAGTTAGCGATCCCAAACCGGACGGGAACCAGGTCTAAAAATAAGGGTTCGGGCAGCGCCATGTTTTTGCCTCGAAAATAATCCCCAATATGAAAGATCAATTCATAGGTACCGATTTTTAGATCAGCTGCTGTTAGAAGCGGCTGATCTAATCGCCCGTCACCATTTGTTACAGCTGTCTTTACTAAATGACGTTCCTCGTTTGATAGGAAGTAAAGCTCAATTTTTACATTTGAAGCAGGGAGACCATGGGTTAAATCAAGAATATGTGCAGTTAAACCAGACATAGGGGCGGGCACTCCTTTATGTATAAATAATAACACCACCAAGAGACAGCTTAAGCTAACTCTTGGCTGGCGGTTAGGTCAGCTATAAATTCTTGTTCCTTATAATTATAGTAATCTTCCAGAATTTCTTGACGATTATCTAGGAATAGTTGATTGGCTACTTCGGTAACCAGTTTAGGAATACCAAATCTCATCCCTGAAAGCGCTGAAGCTAAAATACCACAACTGATCAGGGCTGAATAATTGAAGGCGAAAAGACCTTCAAGGTGATCCTTTCCTTCTTCATTACGGCTTTGGAAAGCAAAACCCGGGCTTAAATAAGGGTGTGCATCAATCATGGGATTGGCTATCCCATCTGGAGCTTTGTATTGATCACCCCAGCGGAGGATGTGATTTTCAACTAACTTAAGCTCAGGCCGTAAAGAAGGATTCGTCACTAAACCGGTACTGACAATTAAGAAATCAAAGGTAAATTTCCCGTGAGGAGTTGTTACAACTGCTCGGTCATTTGCTGCTTCGACGTCGAGCCACGGTGAACCTAAGTGCAGCTTAAACCCAGGCCATGAGGAGGCGCGTCCAAAGGTATCGTTTGTTGGCGGCTGATTATGCTTAAAGAAATGAGACATTACTTGATACTTATCTTCGTCAGGTAAAACCTGGAACCGTTCAATTAGTCCGGAACCCTCCATTTGACGGATAGGATTAATGCGCGGCATTTCTTTGCGGCGTACAAAAACATGTGCTTGTGAAACACCTTTTGATAAAGCGAAATGTGCATTATCAAAGGCTGAGGCGCCGCCCCCTAAAATCGCTACTTTTTTTCCTTTTAATGCAGTGAAATCTATGGGTTTTGAAGTATGTGCATAGAGATGTGCTGGTAATTTTTCACTAATAAAGGAAGGGACATGCCACTCGCCGCCGCCTTGAATACCGGTAGCCAAAATGACTTTACGGGCCAATAGTGTTTTTTCAGAATGTCTATCCAGGTGTAAACGATAAAGATTTTTTTCTAAAGGCTCAATTAAATGTAACTTTACTTCGTTTCTTACGGGGAGGCCAAGGATCTCCCGGTACCAGCGCAGGTAGTTCATCCAGTCTCCACGAGGAATTTTGTCGATGGCCTCCCAGCTCTTTGTACCAAATTGGGCTTCCCACCAAGAACGGAAGGTGAGAGAGGGGATGCCGAGATCAATGGAGGTCAGGTGTTTTGGTGTTCTTAACGTGACCATTCTGGCGTATGTTTCCCAGGGACCTTCATAGCCCTCGGGATTTTCGTCAAGGACAAGGATGTTGGACATTCGTTCCCTCATCAGTCCAAAAGCAGCCGCTAAACCACTTTGGCCGCCGCCGATTATGACGACATCATAAACATGGCCATCCGGATGCTGGACAGGGCGCACCCAATTCGTTCCACCAAAGGCAAGATAAGAAAGATCCTTTTTAACTTGTTTATTTAATGCTTCTAGGCTCATATCTATCATCTCTTTCACAGGTATATTCTCTTCATGAGTAAGCTTTTATTACATGACAGGCAGATTTGTAATTTTTTCTTCTAAACGCAGTAAGGCAATTTTATAGATTTCGGAGAGGGCAGTTTCGAATTCAGTTTCTTTTGAATGTTGAATTCTTCCCTCCATGGCCTCCATAATTTGCTGCTTGGTTTTCCCGCGGACCGCCAATATAAAAGGGAACCCGAATTTCTCCATGTATTGTTGATTCAGAAAAATGATTTGCTTATATTCCTCAGGAGATAGATTTTGTAATCCGGCCCCCTTTTGTTCGGAGGTGGACTCATGCGTCATCGCCGCTCGTTCACCTAGGTTTGGATGTGCTTTAATTAAGGCCGATTTCTGTTCGATCGATGTGTTTTCAACCACCTTAACCATTTCATGATGTAAGTGATAAAGGGAAGCGAACGGTTTTTGCTTGAAGGCTTCTTCAGCAATCCACGCGGAATGTTCAAAAATGCCGCCAGTCATTTCTAAGAATTGCTGGCGGTCTGCTTCGTTTATTTGCTTGATTGTGTACATTTTTTGTATTCCTTTCTTTATACGCTTTTTGGATTGGATGCTAGTGGTGTGTCAGGTACCACCTTTAAAGAACTCTTTGATCGTGCTGTAAGGATTAGGTTTAAGATAATGGCGGAAAGACTGCCGGTAATAATTCCATCTCCAACTAAAATCCGAAGTGTTTCTGGAAGAACTTTAAATAACTCAGGCACAACAGTGGAACCGAGTCCTAATGAAATGGAACAAGCGATAATTAATAGATTGTTATTGTCGGAAAAGTCTACATTGCTTAGCATTTTAATCCCGGAAGATACCACCATGCCAAACATAATGACCGTTGCACCGCCTAGGACGGATGTTGGAATAATGGTCGCAAATGCGGCTATTTTAGGAACAAGTCCTAAGCCGATTAAAATGATGCCGGCGGCAATTGTGACACTTCTTTTTTTGATGCCGGAGAGCTGAACAAGACCGACATTTTGAGCAAACGTACTATATGGGAAGGCATTGAATATTCCACCGAGTACAAAGGCAATACCTTCTGTACGGTAGCCACGGATAATGTCTTTTTCAGATAGCTCTTTTTCCGTTATTTTACCTAAAGCGAGGAAGGCTCCTGTTGATTCAACAAGGATAACGGTTCCCACAATAATCATGGTTAAAATTGGTACAATCTCAAAACTTGGAACCCCAAAGTAGAAAGGAGTCGGAATACGGAACCATGAAGCATCAGCAACTGTTTGCAGATTCACTTTTCCCATGAACGAAGCGACGATGGTGCCAGCGATGATGCCGAGTAGAACAGAAATGGCCCGCATAAAACCGGTGAAGAAACGATTCATCAATAAGATGAAGAACAGGACACCGAAAGAAAGAATGAGGTTTTCTGCAGAACCGAATTCAGGGCTTGATGCACCGCCGCCCATATTCTTGATTCCTGTTGGGATCAGTGATAAACCAATAATAATTACGACAGTACCAGTTACGACAGGTGGGAAGAGCTTTAACAGTTTCCCGTATAAATTCGCAAATAGAATGATGAATATACCGGCGGCAATAATGGATCCATAGATAGCAGTGATTCCATAATTGGAACCGATCGTAATCATTGGAGATACAGCGACAAATGAAGTTCCTAAGACAACCGGAAGGCCAATACCGATATATTTATTGCTGATCGATTGAAGTAAGGTTGCGATTCCGCAAGTAAGCAAGTCTATAGCGATGAGGAATGCTTGTTCCTGTGGTGTGAACTTTAGTGCTCCACCCACGATTAAAGGGACGAGAATGGCACCTGCATACATTGCGAGTACATGCTGTAATCCTAATGAGATAATTTTTGGCTTTCCGATTTCTTGTTTCATGGGAAAATCCTCCTTTTTAATTAAGTGTTATCACTAATGTTATATAATGTAACATGTTATGTTACGATTAGTTACATCATAATCAATTAGTATTAAACTGTCATTGTTTAAGATGACTAAAAATTCAGATTTCCTCTAGTCATTTCATACAAAAAATAAAAAAACAGGCTGTTATATGTTACTTTTGCTGTCTTGCGCTATTTGTCGCTGTTAGTTTTCAAATAAAGCTTTAATTCTAAGGGCAAGTCTTATTTGTAAGGTGGTATCTGGATCTTTTAAGCTTTTCCCAAGAATTTCTTCGCATTTTTCAATCCGATAAACGACGGTGTTACGATGGACAAATAATCGTTTGGCTGTTTCGGATATCTGGCAGTGTGTTTCTAAATAGACTGATAGTGTTTCGAGTAAGGATTGTTCCTCTGCGATTTTTGTATCGCTAAAGCCGCTTAATGCGAAAGAATAGTAATTTTTTAAATCCTCTATTGGTATTTGACGCATTAACTCCATGATGTCTTTGGTATGATACGTTTGAATGTACGCTTTTTTCTTCGAAAGCTTTCCTTGCGACAGGGCATCAACAGCTTCCTTATAGGCGTCTTTGGTTTGTAAGAAGTTCTGACATAAAGTGCTCACTCCAAACGAGATGGTATTTCCAAAGAATTTTGATACTCTCTCCTGTATTTCGTGCAGATTGGATTCTAGATATGCCGAGGGGTTAGTGATGTTTTCTTGAACTGTAAATAATAAGATGCATGTCTCTCCTTTTTTGAAAAAATGGATAAGGGAAGTTGTTTTGGCAAGATCACTTTCGATAAAATCGAATAATTCATCCGTATCTTCGTGTTGCTGGATGTAAGTGGGGTGGTAAAGTTCTCCATCGAGTTTGCCAACCGCGCATACATACATTTGATGATTTTGTAAGGAGAATTCTGCGGCTCGGCCGATGATTTCTTCTTGTGACGACAAAGTGCCGTCCAAAAAGTGAAGGAAGAAATCATTGCGGATTCTTCTGTCGTGCAGTTTGAGTGCGTTTTCCTTCATTAACGAAAATGAAATGACATTAGTAGCTTGTTCAATCGTTAACAAGGTTAATTGATCGGTTTTATCAATTCTTTCAATAATAATGAGAAAACCGTATTTCTTATCGCTGATGTGAACAGGAAAGAGTGTACACTCCTCTTTGGCTGCGATAATTGAAAATGAAATAGGTGACGGTTTCGTTGTTTGTAAGTTTATTCCGTCTAAAAGTTTGTAAAAATCAAGGCTGTTGATTGGCTGGGTTATAGGGTTATAGTGCTGATCAATCAATTGGACGGGACGATTAATCATCTTGGATAAATCATGAAGTAATGATTGTAAACCTTTTCCTTGCATGATGGTGGTGGTGAATTTCTTATGTGTTTCGAGCACTAATTGTAGTTCGGCTGCTTTTTTATCAAGGATGGTTTGAAAAGTGAGATTCACGATTTCGCCCAGTGACAATTCTAATGGCAGTTCGATGATTGGTAAGGTTAACTTGTTTGCCAGCCTAATTACTTCTTCTGGAACTTCATTTAAAAACCGTTTTGTTTTAATTCCAAGACCTGCGCAACCTTGTTCGGCCATTGTTGTGACCAGTTCGGAAAGCGTATGTGGATGATCTTTGAAATGGTATGCGGTTGTGACGAGGAATTCATTCTCCTTTAAAAAGTGAATAATATCAGGCGCATCCATCATATTGACCGATGCCACCTCACGCTCTGTTCCTGCTTCTCCTGCAATGACATGCATTCCTGTTAGTTGGGGGATGGTTAAAAGTTCATCCATTTTCATTTGGAACACCTCTCTTTATGTAAGGAAATATAACATGTTATGTTAGTTATTTTTCACTATTGTAACAGATTTTGGTTACTTTGCATAAAAAATTGTGAAAATTTTTACTTATTAGCTAATGAAGTCTATTAATCCAGAATGTAAACTATATCTATAACGCTTAATGTAACTAAAATTAACATAGTAAGGAGTGAAGGAAATGGCCATTCAAGTGGAGAAACATTCAATGGATAAAGGCCAAGTTGGAGCAATGATTGAATGGCTTGCTTCCTTTGGGCAAGTGGAGAATGGGGGAGTTACGAGACTTTTGTACACACCTTCCTGGCAGGAAGCCCAGCACGCGTTAGAAAAATTAATGGAAGAAATGAATTTGAATACTTATTTTGACTGTGTCGGGAATTTATTTGGAAGGTTACAAGGAACAGACTCAAGTGAGAAAACGATTCTGACAGGTTCACATATTGATACGGTAGTAGAGGGTGGAAAATATGATGGGGCCTATGGGATTATTGCCAGTTTGCTTGCTGCCCAAAGGTTATTTGCCAAATATGGTTATCCAAAGAAAACGATTGAAGTGGTCTCCTTATGTGAGGAAGAAGGAAGCCGTTTTCCTTTAACCTTTTGGGGTTCAAGAAATATTACGGGTGCTTACAATCTTGAGCGTGTGAAAAACGTCCAAGATGCTGAAGGTACATCATTTTTGGATGCTATGAGCTTTGCTGGCTTTGGTCCAGAAAAGTATACACCTCCTGTACGGTCCGATATTGAACGTTTTGTTGAAATTCATATTGAGCAGGGAATGGTGCTGGAAAAAAATCGGAACCAAATTGGTGTTGTAACGCATATTGTGGGACAGCGCCGATATATGATTCATATCATGGGAGAAAGCAATCACGCGGGAACCACTCCGATGCCGTTCCGGAAAGATGCGGTCAGTACCGCCTCCTATTTGATTTCTTTTTTAACAGAAAAGGCAAAGGAATTGGATCCGCATTTAGTGGCGACGGTTGGTAAATTAACAGTTAAACCAAATGTTCCAAATGTGGTCGCTGGTGAGGTAGAATTTAGTTTAGATATCCGTCATCACATAGAGGAAATCATTGATCGGTACTGTAATGAGATCTTTGCTGAATTTAAACGAGTGGCGGAAAGCTTAAATATGGAAGTATCCATTTCACAGTGGATGGATGTAAAGCCGGTCGAGATGGATGAACCGATGAATGACTTGGCTCGAGCGATTGCCGAAGAAAAAAATATGCGTTATCAAGAAATCATAAGTGGTGCTGGACATGATGCCCAGGTATTTGGAGGTTCATATCCTACCTGTTTATTATTTGTCCCCAGTCAAAATGGGATCAGTCATTCACCGGCTGAATTTACCCACTGGGACGATCTAGAAACTGGCATTGAATTATTAACAGAGGTTTTATATAAATTAGCCTATTAAAGGGAGATGGAAGAAATGGTCTTTTCTGAGCTGCATACACCTGCACGGACAATTATGACACCCGGACCGGTCGAAGTGGATCCGCGGGTATTACGTGCCATGAGTACACCTATATTAGGACAGTTTGATCCGGCTTTTACCAATATTATGAATGAGGTTATGGAGATGCTTCGTCAGGTTTTTCAAACGAAGAATCAATGGGCTTTTCCGATTGACGGTACTTCGCGTTCAGGAAATGAAGCGGTCCTGTGCAGTATCATTGAGCCAGGTGATAAAGTGCTGGTTCCTATTTTCGGAAGATTCGGACACCTGCTTGTTGAAATTTGTGAACGATATGGAGCTGAGGTTCATACGATTGAGTGCCCTTGGGGAGAGGTGTTCGATCCGCAAGAAGTGATTGATGAGATGAACAAAGTGGAGCCTAAAATCGTGGCTATCGTTCATGGGGAAACCTCAACAGGCCGGATGCAGCCGCTTGAGGAAATTGGCAAAGCGAGCCGGGAAAGAGATATCCTTCTCGTTGTCGATGCAGTAGCTTCGATTGGAGGAGTGGAAGTCAAAACCGATGAGTGGTTTATCGATGGTTTGATAGGCGGTACACAAAAATGCTTATCGGTCCCATCAGGGATGGCACCTATCACGTATAATGACCGGATAGAAAAGATTTTGTTTTCTCGGAAAAAGGTCGAGCGCGGCATTGCGACAGAGGAGGATTTGCGTTATTCCCGGTTAAGACAAGCGATTGCGAGCAACTATTTTGATTTAAGCATGCTCCAGGATTATTGGGGACCAAGAAGACTCAATCATCATACGGAAGCCACATCGATGATTTATGCTCTGCACGAGGGATTGCGGCTTGTTTTAACGGAAGGCCTTGAACAGAGATTTACCCGCCATAAATTGCATGAAAAAGCTTTGATCGCAGGGCTTGAGAGGATGGGGCTTAGTCTGTTCGGCGATCCGGATCACAAACTCCCATGTGTAACCTGTGTGGAAATTCCAAGAGGTGTGGATGGAGAACAGGTGCGGAAAATGCTGTTAGATCAATTTAGTATTGAAATAGCTTCCTCATTTGGGCCCTTGCATGGAAAGATTTGGCGGATTGGTACGATGGGATACAGCTGCCGGAAGGAAAACATCCTATCTGTATTGGGGGCATTAGAAGCCGTCCTAATTCGTCATGGTGTCAACGTACATCGAGGAGAGGCACTGCAGGCCGCCCTAGATGCTTACAAAGTAGAACGGACTGCAGGCATGCCGGTTAAAAAGCCTTCCTAATTTTACTATCTCGGAAAACAGTTCGCAGCACATACATGTGAGCACGGTTGAGGATAATACTTTTGTTCAAGAAAACAAAAAGGAGTGTTATCTATGCCATTCGGAGCACATGAAGCCATGGAAGTCCATGAAATCCTAACTGAAAAAATTAATATGATTAATCATTTCCATATGTATGCAGCACAAGCGAAAAACCCGCAGTTAAAGGAAATGATTCATCGTCATTTACAAGAAGAGATTAAATCGTATGATGCAGTCGTTTCCTATACACATGATTATCAAAACTTTACACCAATGCCGGCTAATACGAATATTCGTTCTGCACAACCTGATCAAATCCAGTATGGCCTCGATAATCCAAGTATGGTAGCCCCTGAAGTGAGTACAACCTTTAATGATTTTGAAATTGCCAGCGCGCTGCTGATTTGTCATAAAAATGGGGCGGCTAATGGGGTGAAGGCAACATTAGAAATTGCCGACCCAAATCTTCGCCAGGTTCTTTTAAATGGGGCTGTTAACTGTGTGAACCAGGCATATGAAGTATTTTTATTTATGAATTCTCAGGGACAGTACCAAATCCCAACGATGAAGGATCATACAGCTAAAACCTATTTACACGCTTTTCAGCCGTCTAGTGAATCATTAAAGGCTCAATATATGGTGAACCCAGGCCAATTACAGGGTGCTGACCAAGCAATGATGGGTAACATGATGGGGAATGCTCCAATGAACCAACAAATGAACCAACAGAATCATCCAATGAACCAACAAATGAGCCAACCAATGCATACTTCTGGATCAGGTCAAAACATGATGCCAATGAATCAGCTTGGTGGTATGCCAGCCGGAGCAGCGATGCAGCAACAGCATCAACAGGCACCATCTGTCATTCATGGTCAAATGATAGGAAATCCATCTCAAGCTAATACCCATCCAAGCGAATATAAGTATTTTAATCATTAATTTAATTAGTGGACATGACTCTAGATCATGTCCATTTTTCTGATCGTTTAGGAAAAATAAAATTTTCGCTTGTGGATAACTGTTAAAAAAGGACTATCGACGTCCAGCTCCAGCGCCTAGCCCCTCGAGGTCATAAGCCAATCCGTCCAAAAGGTTAAAATGCAACCTTTCGGCCGGCTCGTCTTATGCTTGTCGGGGCTGTTCAAGGCGCTTGCGCTTTTGTTCTGGCAAGTAGAGGTTTGTCCCATTCCATTTCTATCTCTGTGAATATAATTTATTAAGGCAGGTGATAGAAATGTATTTAGTTGGTTTTTATTCTCCTAAAGCAAAATCAGGTGTAACCGAGTTGTCTGTTTCGGTGTATCATTGGCTCAAAACCCATACGAACTTATCCGTTGCATTCATATCATATGGGTCTTTACAAAAAGAAGATACGACAAATGAACTGATCCAAGAATTTTCTAAATTGACCCTTACCGAACAAAAACGGAAAGTAAAGCAAATGAAAAAAGCACACGATATAACGATATATGATGCCTCCAGCCAATTATCAGAAGGGGTATTAAAGCTGTTGCCGATAGTGGACCGGTTATTTGTTGTAGGAGAGGAACATAAAGAATTTGCGTATAAGCTCCAGCAAATCATCCAATTTGATAAGATCTTCGATAGAAATGTAAAAAGCTTTATTTCTCATTTACGAGGGAATAAGACATTTATTCTTCATGAAAATAAAGATGACCGTGTCATCGGGTTTAATTATACAAAACAAGAAACCCCCGATATTGGTCAAATGATTTATACCGATTATGTTACCCATTATTTAAATGAGACCTTAATAGATAAAAACGAAATTGTCTTTAGGCGAATTAAAAAGTTCCCTAAAGAAGAACTTTTCCAGGGCCTCTATCAATTGGGAATCGATTTCGAGAAAGCCATGCTCTATGAAAGGTACGTAAAATTACGAGAACTCATGGGACAAGACTATGAGGATGCCTTGGCCGAACTCTTCCCACTCTTCATGAACACCCCCTTCCAACAAATCCTAGACAAACTCCAAGACGAACTCTACATGATCTCCAAACTGAATTTCTAAGGTGCCTTTATTGGTGCCTGTCACCATTACTAATGCCAGGATAGTAGAATATATCCTGGCTTGAATGGTTTTATCGTAAGACAATTAAATGGAAATATTCGCTATTGTAGGTTACGATTTGAGTAGAATGCAAAGTATATGTAATGACTGATTACTAAAGTTACACATCTATTCGACGACGAAGGGTGATAGGAATGAAGTATAATTTTGATGAAGTTGTTAATCGGAGAGGGACGTATTCTATCAAGTGGGATGGCGGAGAGGTGATTAAAAAGTTTGGACTCACGGAAAGGTATGACGAAGAGACCATTCCATTGTTTACTGCAGATATGGATCTACCCGTACCTCAGCCATTAATTGATGCCTTACATAAGACCGTTGATCATCGGATATTTGGTTACTCCATCTTTCCGGATGAGTATTTTGAAGCCATTCAGCATTGGTTCAAAAAGCGACATGATTGGGAAATAAAAAAGGAAGAGATTATCTATAGCCCCGGGACTGTCCATGCCTTAAATATTGCCGTTCGAGCGTTCACAAATCCAGGGGAAGGCGTTATTATTCAACGTCCTGTCTATCCTCCATTTACGGCAGCCATTAAAGCGAACAAAAGAGAACTTTTAAATAACGCTCTTCTATGTGACGAAGAGGGTTATTATCAGATTGATTTTACGGATTTTGAAGAAAAAGCAAAAGATGAAAACACGAAAATGTTCATTTTATGTAATCCTCATAATCCAACTGGAAGGATCTTCACCAAAGAGGAGCTGCAGAAATTATCCGATATTTGTGCGGCCAATCATGTGTTGATTGTTGCAGACGAGATCCATGGAGATTTAATCCGCCAGAATCAAACATTCATTCCAATTGCAAAGGTCGCTGAGAACACCGACCATATTATCACGTTTACAGCCATTAACAAAACGTTCAATTTGGCTGGACTTCACTGCACGAATGTCATTATCACCAATTCTAAACTCAGAAAAGCCTTTACTAGCGTAATGGGTAACCATTTACCATCGCCATTTACGGTTTCTGCCTTAGTATCGGTTTACCACGACGGCGAAGAGTGGCTTGAGCAGCTGAAGGAATATATTGACGGAACAATGGAGTGGGTGGTCCAGTTCTTAGCGGAAAAGATGCCAAGAGTAAAGGTGAGAATCCCCGAGGGTACCTATATTATGTGGATGGACTTCAGCGGATATGGCTTAACCCCTGAAGATGTTCATGATCGTATTTATAACAAAGCCAATGTCATTTTAGAAGACGGAAAAATGTTCGGTGAAGAGGGACTGAATTATCAACGAATTTGTATTCCGTCGCCACGCCCAATGATTCAAGAGGCATTTGAAAGAATGGCTAGAGAATTTGAAAATGTAAGATAAATAAATCGAATTTAAAACATACTAAAAAGCAATGCCAACGCCTAAGTTTAGGCTAGTTGGCATTGCTTTTCGTTTGTTAAACAGTTTGTTACTTTTTCTCAGAAAGCCATTTCGCTACAATCGTAACTTCGTCCCCCGAAATCACACCTGCAGGCATGGCGTTTTTGCCGTTTTTTATAATATTTTCAATCTCACTCTGATTATATTTAGAGCCAATTTTAGTTAAGGCAGGACCTGCGCCGCCTTGTAATTGATCACCATGACAAGTGATACAATTTTTCCCGACAATATCTTCCGCATTTCCTGCGGATGCAGAAGAAGTTCCGCCAGCATTCGCTGAAACGGATTGTGATTGTTTTGGTCCTTCATAAACAAACAGCAGGAATACAAGGCATGCAGCTAAAATGACATTAAAACTAGTTATCATATATGTTTTTTTCATATGAATCTCCTAAATTTATTTTTAGAAAAATGTATGCCAGTTAAAAACTATGGACCATACAAATGCGTTTATTAATAAACCCGCGATAAAAAGGGTCCAATTATTTTTCTTTTGTTCCCAGCAGCTGATAACCAGGGCTAAACCGATAGGAATTCCTATAAAGGCAAGCCATGGAAAGGTAACAAAAGTTTTATCACAAAAAACTCCTATGCTGGCTGTTAACAGCAAAGAAAAAATGAGCTCACTTAAGTAAGATAATTCAGTTTTTATATGAGTAGTCATTACTTTACTCCTCTTAAGACAAAGTATTTTAAATTTTTAGAATCATTAGTTTTGAACATTTTGTGACAAAAGAATGTCTTTTTTTAAATTATTATCGTATACTAGTTATTGTTTTTTAGGGTAACGAAACAAATTATACTAGTTTTCAATCTATTTAAAAAGGGGTGTTCAATAATTTATTATGGAACAGGCCAATATTCAACAGGATCAAGAACAGCTCCTTGTTGCACATCTAACCGAATTAAGGAAGCGTCTTATTATCGTACTAGTTATTTTAGCTCTTTCCTTAATTGCAGGATTTATTGCCTCTCCGATGATTTTACAATTCATAAAATCACAGCCATCGGCAGTTAGAATTGAATGGAATGTGTTCGGATTTGCTGATGGAATTGCTATTTATTTTAAATGTGCACTTGTTGTGGCCTTATTAATATCCTTGCCGGTTGCCATGCATCAAACGTGGCTGTTTGTAAAGCCAGGGTTAACTGATGTGGAAAAAAAGGGAGTATTTGTTTTTATCCCGATTACGTTTTTATTATTTATTTTGGGAGTATCGTTTAGCTATTTTGTGCTATTCCCGATGATGATTCAATTTTTATCGTCAATTAACCAATCCATTGGTGCCACAGAAACTTATGGAATTACACAATATTTTAAGATGATGTTTGGGATTATTCTGCCTGTGAGCCTCATGTTTGAATTACCCATTATCATTGTCTTTTTAACGAAAATTGGTTTGGTTAATCCTAAATTCTTAAGAAAAATAAGAAAAGCTGCTTACTTTGTGCTTGTAATAGTAGCCATTACCATTACACCACCGGATTTTATTTCAGATTTTATTTTTAGTGTCCCACTATTGGTCCTCTATGAAGTTAGTATTCTATGTTCTAACTGGATCTATAAGAAAAACAGAGGATGAGATTAATGTTACTTAAAAATTAGATCGATCTAATAAAATTGCTGATAGGTTTAAGTTGGGTTATCTGTCATGATCAAACAAGCTATTTATAAAGGGGGAATTGTTTTGTTAAGTTCAATAGGTGTTCCTGGACTCATCATCATTTTAGTATTGGCTTTAATTCTATTTGGCCCATCTAAATTACCTCAGCTTGGAAAAGCTGTTGGAGATACACTTCGTGAATTCAAAAAGTCAACGAGAGAAATGGTTGACGATGTGAAAGAACCATTTGAAGCGGATAGGAAGAATGAGAAGTAAATTTTTTGCTGTTAATTTAGATCGATCTAATAGATCGATCTAAAAAACAGTGTTTGTAAACTTTACCTAATGAAATGGGGGGTTTTCTATGTCAAATGACGAGAAAAAATTAACTGGGGTTCAGGACAAAACAAGACGAACCTTTATGAAAAATTCAGGATTAACAGTCGGTGGTTTAATTATAGGCGGAGCAGTCGGAAGCCTATTCGGAATGAAACCATCCTCAAAAACGGAGCCAGCGTCATCCCCGGTACAAGAGATGGCTGCGAATCCTAATGAAGCTCTGATGTTTTTTAATCAAAATCAATATCAGACAGCTGCAGCTGCGGCTGAGCGGATTTTTCCGAAAGATGAAACCGGTCCAGGAGCAAATGATTTAAATGTGGCGATTTATATTGACCATCAACTCGCGAGTCCATGGGGAGTTAATGCAAAGGACTACATGATGGCACCTTTTAAAACGCCTGATGAAAAACAAGGCGGACAACTGCGGATCCTCCGTAAGGATTTATTTCTGTTAGGCTTGAACGGTTTAGACGATTATAGCAATAAAAAGTATCAAAAGAAATTCACTGAATTAGAAGCGAAAGAGCAGGATGAAGTATTAGCAGATTTTGAGAGTGGAAAAGCTGGTAATCTATCAGGTGTTTCGACCACTGCATTTTTTAAAATGCTCCGAACGTTAACCATTGAAGGAGCTTATGCTGATCCAATGTATGGCGGTAATAAAGATATGCAGGGCTGGAAAATGCGGAAATATCCCGGCGCTCAGATGGGTTATACCAAAGAAATACAAAGTGATAAATTCGTAGAAATGACTCCACAAAGTTTACATGACCATATGGGTCATTAATGATAGAAAGGAATGACGATCAAATGGCTACAAAACTTCCAAAAGTACCAGTTGTAATTGTTGGTATGGGATGGGCAGGCGGAATCATCGCCTCGGAATTAACAAAAGCTGGCATCAAAGTGGTTGGAATTGAACGAGGGAAAGATCGGACCACCAGCGATTATTTAATGGGACATGATGAACTTCGCTATCAACATCGGACAGAGTTGATGCAGGACCTTTCAAAAGAGACGATTACATCACGAAATAATAAAAACATGACGGCTCTTCCCATGCGCAGTTATGGCACCTTTATCGTCGGAGACGGCGTGGGTGGTGCCGGCAGTCACTGGAACGGTCAAACCTACCGTTTTTTACCCTATGATTTCGAAATTAAGACGTTAACCGAAAAAAAATATGGCCCAAATAAAGTAAAGCCTGAGTATCTGATCCAAGATTGGGGCTTGACGTACGACGAAATCGAACCTTATTATGATAGATTCGAAAAAATGGCAGGCATCTCCGGTGAGACCGTTGAGAAATATGGAAAACGGACCAATCCATATCCTACTGGTCCGATGGTTAAGACACCGATCATGAAGGAATTTGAAACGATAACTAAAAAACTTGGCTACAGCCCATATGTCATTCCATCTTCTAATCTATCAGAATCATATAAAAACCCAGATGGCATTCAACGTGGTGCCTGCCAGTATTGTGCCTACTGTGAAAACTTTGGCTGTGAATACGGTGCGAAGGCGGATCCAGCCGTAACGGTGATTCCTGTGGCCAAACAGACTGGAAACCTTGATTTAAGAACCCATTCAAATGTGATTAAAATCTTAAATGATGGAAAAAAAGCAACTGGTGTACTTTATGTTAATACGATTACTGGTGAAGAGTTTGAGCAGTCTGCTGATATCGTAGTGGTCGCAAGTTATGTGTTTAATAATGTGAGACTTTTATTGAATTCAGGCCTTGGTCAGCCATACAATCCGGAAACAGGGAAAGGCGTAATCGGCAAGAACTATTGCTATCAAGTAACAGGAGGGGCCACTACTCTATTCTTTAATGATAAAGAGTTTAACTTGTATGGTGGTGCCGGGGCACTTGGGATGGAGATTCCTGATTTCACAGGGGATCAAATTGACCATACGAATGAAAACTTCATTCATGGAGGCTGTGTGCGTGTCACTCAATATGGAAACCGTCCAATCGCTAACAATACCGTTCCAAAAGGAACACCTGCATGGGGGGCGGAATTCAAGAAACAATCCATCAAGTATGCAAACAGTACCTTCCCTGTAAAGGTACAAGCAGCAAGCATGCCACACAAAGATAATTATCTGGATCTAGATCCTACCTATAAGGATGCGTACGGTATGCCTTTATTACGGATGACTTATGACTACACAGAACAAGATCGTGAAATGGTCAAATACATGGCAAAGATTACGAAAAAAATTGCCAAAGAGTTCGGCGCAGATATTATGGAAACAAATGAAGAGCAAGGTCCATTCAACGTAAACAAAGATACCAATACGCATAACACAGGCGGAGTCATCATGGGAGCAAAGCCTGAAAATTCTGCCGTTAACACGTATTTACAAATGTGGGATGCGGAGAATGTTTTTGTGGCTGGAGCTTCTGCTTTTCCTCATAATAGTAACTTTAATCCAACCGGTACATTAGGTGCGCTTTCCTATCGTGCGGCTGAAGGTATTTTAAAATATATTAAACAAGGCGGCCTGCTTGTTTAATTCACTAAAAAAACTACTTGTCCCAATATGTGGACAGGTAGTTTCTTTGTTTAGAAAGATTATTATATAATGAAATAATCAGGAATTAGTGAGCAGGGTGGTAGTATGAAACAAAAAAACCGGGCGAGAGTGACTTTAAAAGATGTCGCTGAACATGCGGGTGTCTCTAGAGCCACCGCATCGCTCATTGTGAGAAATAGTCCGAATGTTGCCGAAAAGACCAGAAAAAAAGTGTTAGCCTCCATGGAGGAACTTGGGTATGTATACGACCGGATAGCGGCTAATCTTCGTTCAAAGCGTTCATCCACAATTGGTGTCATCTTTACTGATATTGCTAATACCTATTTTTCAGATTTATTAAAGGGAGTAAGTACGACTTTAGAATCTGAGGGGTATACCGTACTATTAGGGACAACCTTTGATTCAGAGGAAAAACAGGTACACCTTTTATCGACGATGCTTGAACATCGAGTAGACGGCATTATTCTTTGTCCTGTTTCGGGCAGTTCAAAGGAACCGATTGAAAAGTTAAAAAAATTAGATCTACCCATTGTCCATGCAGTAAGAGAAATTGCCAATTTAGATTGTGACTATGTAGGTATTGATTATTCAATGGGAGCAAAATTGGCGATCAATTATTTATTGAAAAACGGACATCAGCAAATCGCCTTTGTGGGCGGCCGTAAGGAATCAACGGCTTGGCAGCAAAGGGTAGAGGGGTTTAAACAAGCCTATCAATCAGCAGGATTTGAAGTGGAAGACTCGATGTTAGTTAGTACCGCACCAACAAGGGATGGCGGGGCTTTAGGGGTTAAGGAATTACTAAGTCAAGGAACAAAGCCTACAGCCATCTTTTGTTTTAATGATTTAGTGGCCCTCGGTGTCATGGTTGGTTTAAGAGAATCGGGTTTAATCCCTGGGAAGGATGTGGCTGTAATTGGGTTTGATGATATCCCGGAAGCGGGCATTACCAACCCGCCGTTAACGACTGTATCTTCCTTCGCAAGTGATATTGGTGCCTCTGCTGCTGCTCTTCTTCATAAGCGAATTAACGATATTGACCGGCCAACCGAAAGAATTATCTTACATCCAGAACTTGTTGTTCGGGAGTCTGCATTTGAGAACAGTTAAAAAAGTTCTTTTTACATAAAAACCAATTTATTCACCACGATTACTATCATTGCTAGGGGGGGCTTCTACTATTGGAGAAGTTAGGGGTTATTTCACTTGGTGAAGCGTTTGTCGACTATGTTTCAGTCGATGCTTCAAATACAACATTTCAGCCATTCATGGGCGGTGCAACTGTTAATGTCGCAGCAGGAACAAGCAGGCTCGGCCTCCCAACTTATTATTTATGTAAACTAGGCCATGACGACATCAGCCATTTTGTTGAACAAGAACTTATAATGGAAGGAATCCATACGGAGTTCTCAGTTCATTCTGCGAGTAAGAAGATTTGCGGAGTATATGTATATCTTAATGAAGATGGTGAGCGGTTTTTTCATTCTTACCTAAACGAAACTCCAGACGAAGTATTAACAGTGAATGAATTAAGGAAAGAAGTGTTCGAACAAACGAAGGCTTTTTATTTCGGTTCAGGCACCCTTTTTCATGACAAAGCCAAAGCCGCATCAGAAACATCCATACAATACGCCCGAGATGCAGGGAATTTTATTGCATTCGATTCAAACATTCGGTTAAAGCGCTGGACAAGCGAGGAACAATGCAGGGAAACAATCACTTCTTTTATTAAAAAAGCTGATTTAGTTAAAATTGCGGAGGACGAACTATATTTTTTGACACAAACCCATACACTTGAAAGTGCTTTGGAACTTGTATCATCTTGGAAAATTCCTTTTCTGTTTGTCACGATGGGAGGGAAAGGTGCTTTCGCTGTCATGGATGGAAAAAAGATTTTCGTACCCGCTCCGGAAGTAAATGCTGTGGACACTACGGGTGCAGGTGACGCGTTTATGTCCGCTCTCATTTTTTGCTTCCATGATTATGGGAAACCGGCCAATCTCTCCGAACTGACAAAATACCTTCAGTTTGCTAATCAAGTAGGTGCTGCCGCTACAACAAAGATCGGCGCTCTAACTGCTACTATAGATGTTGATGAACTAAAAAAACAGTTTGAATAGGTACCCTTTTTTTATAACTTATGTTATTATTCTAGTATTGCAATTTTAAGAAAGAGGTTCTAGTCCCCCTCGTTAAAAAAACTAAGATGAAGCAGCACTTCTTCTTGGGGTGCTGTTTTTTCTATTTGAAAGGAGAATTCCTTAGCATGTTAAAGGATGAAAAAGCAGTAGTTGTATTCAGTGGCGGCCAAGACAGCACCACTTGTTTATTTTGGGCATTAAAGCAATTCAAAGAAGTAGAAGTCGTTACTTTTGATTATAACCAAAGGCATTCCTTAGAAATTGAGTGTGCCAAAAATATAGCGAACGAACTTGGTGTCAGGCACCATATTTTAGATATGTCTTTATTAAACCAACTAGCTCCAAACGCATTAACCCGCAATGACATTGAGGTAAAAGAGGGCGAGGACGGCGAGCTGCCATCGACCTTTGTTCCTGGACGGAATCTATTATTTATCTCATTTGCCGGAGTGCTGGCAAGTCAAGTTGGCGCCAAACACATTGTAACCGGTGTTTGTGAAACAGACTTCAGTGGTTACCCTGATTGCCGTGATATTTTTATAAAATCATTAAACGTAACCTTAAACCTGTCGATGGATAAGGAATTTGTGATCCATACCCCATTAATGTGGCTTGATAAGGCTGAAACCTGGCAGATGGCCGATGATCTTGATGCCTTGGATTTCGTTAGAGAAAAAACATTAACCTGTTACAACGGAATCATTGCCGACGGCTGCGGGGAATGCCCTTCCTGTCTATTACGAAAAAAAGGCCTAGAGAAATATTTATCAACAAGAGAGGCGCATAAATAATGTACGGTTTCCGTATTGTCGATAAACTACAAAAAATAAATGAAGATATACAGCCAAATCAATTAAAATACCATCACAAACGAGTACTTGTCAGCAAGGAATTCACCTTTGATGCGGCACACCATCTGCACTGTTATGAAGGAAAATGCAAAAACTTACATGGTCATACCTATAAGGTGATCTTTGGGATCAGCGGTTTTGTCGATGAACGCGGCCTGATGATGGACTTTGGCGACATTAAAGAAATTTGGAAAAAGGAAATTGAAATCTTCCTTGATCACCGTTACCTTAATGAAACCCTGCCGCTGATGAATACGACGGCTGAAAACATGGTGGTTTGGATTTACGAGAAAATGGCAGAAGCCCTAAAGCAACAAGACAGACAAGAAAAATACGCCGGTGCAAGGGTGGAGTTTGTCCGTTTATTCGAGACACCTACAAGCTATGCGGAAGCAAGACGGGAGTGGATGGAAAATGAGTAAGATTCCCGTAATGGAAGTATTCGGTCCGACCATTCAAGGTGAAGGAATGGTCATTGGCCAAAAAACGATGTTTGTGAGAACTGCCGGTTGCGATTATTCCTGCAGCTGGTGTGACTCTGCCTTTACATGGGATGGTACAGGCAAAAATGACATCCGCATGATGGAAGCAGAAGAAGTTTGGGCTGAATTGAAACAAATTGGCGGGGACAACTTCTCGTTCGTCACCATATCTGGCGGTAACCCTGCGCTATTAAAAAATTTAGATGCCCTAATCGATATTTTAAAGGACAATCAGATAAAAATCGGTTTGGAAACGCAAGGAAGCAAGTGGCAGGATTGGTTTAAAAGAATCGATGAATTAACAATCTCACCGAAACCGCCAAGCTCTAAAATGGTAACGGACTTCAGCATTTTGGACATGATTCTTGATAATGTGAAAGACAATAATGTCAGCTTAAAAGTAGTAGTATTTGATGAAGAAGATTACGAGTATGCAAGAAAGATTCACCGCCGCTATCCAGATGTTCCTTTTTTCGTACAAGTTGGAAATAATGACTTAACAACCGCTGATAACCAACAGTTGTTATTACATCTACTTAATCAATATGAACGCCTTATTGATAAAGTAATGGCGGACCCAGAACTTAATGACGTTAAGGTCCTGCCGCAATTGCATACCTTCCTTTGGGGAAACAAAAGAGGAGTATAAAGCTCTTCCCAAATTAATTCACTTCAAAGAGAGGAGTGACATTTATGGGGATTGAAATGAAAGATATTATTAGCAAGAAGATTCTTACTGAAGCAAAGGGATATTTGGATGTTGGGTTCACACATTCATTAAATCCGTACAGTGGCTGCTCGTTTTCCTGCTCCTATTGCTATGTGAGAGAAATGCCCATCCAAAAGTTTAAAGATATTCCTTGGGGAAAATGGTTGGACATAAAGACAAATGCAGCAGAAAACTATCGAAAAGAAATCACGAAACTTCGAGAAAAAAATAAGCCTGTAAATATATTTATGTCTTCGGCAACAGATCCCTACCAACCCATCGAGCGAAAAGCGAACATTACACGGGGGATATTAGAAGAAATGATTGAGAATCCTCCCGATTTTCTTCAAATCCAAACAAGAGGACCACTTATTACGAGGGATCTTGATTTGTTAGTGCAATTAAAAGAAAAAAGTGATCTTCTTGTATCCATGACGATTGAAACCGACAGGGAAGATATCAAGCAAATATTTGCTCCCACTGCTCCTGGAATTAAACTAAGGGTAAAAGCTTTAAAAGAAATACATGATGCGGGAATATCTACCCAGGCTTCTCTTTCTCCTGTTTTACCTTTTACTCCTGATTTTCCGCGATTGCTGGAAGGGATTGTGGACCATATCTGGATTGATACACTAAGCATTGGGGATGGAGCAAGGGGAAAGCGTTCTGAGAGATTGGGAATGCCCGCGTTATTCCAGAAGCATGAACTAGCGAAGTGGTATCGAATGGATTTGCATCAAATGACGGCAAGGCATTTTCAGAAATATTTTCCTAGCGACATGATACGAATCTCAAAAAATGAGGCATTTCCAAAATGAAAATTGACGAAATACACTTCTAATTAACTATAACCTTAATATAAATACACCATAGGCGGATTTCACCTCCTATGGTGTATTTTTTTATCAAAAATGCCCGTGCTATGTTAATTTTCAAAATGATCAAACTACCAAAAATTTGTAAAATGTTATATAAAGGGAATTATATGTATCATGAAGAAGTCATACCTAACTATCTTTCCTATAAAATAAATGGTTGAGGATGAGGGATTTGAACAAATTGTACAATGAAGAATTCGAATTGGAAACAAACCTGTCCAGAGCGATAAAAGAAAACGAATTTGAGCTGCATTATCAACCAAAGTTGGATTTACATACGGGTAAATTTTCGGGGGTAGAGGCGTTAATCCGTTGGCGTCACCCCGAAAAAGGGATGATCTTTCCTATGGACTTCATTCCGACAGCTGAAAAAACAGGCAGAATCCTCGAAATAGGAGACTGGGTTTTATATACCGCTTGCATACAAAATAAAAAGTGGCAAGAGGAGGGGCTCCCTTCTTGGATCATGGCCGTTAATCTATCCGCACAACAATTATACCAACCCAATTTAGTAGAAAAAATCCAAGATATTTTGAATAGCACGGGTCTTTCTCCCGAATATCTCGAACTTGAGATTACAGAAAGTATGATGGTAGATGTCCAAAAAGTTCTTCCTATTATCAAGGATTTAAAGGGAATCGGTGTCAGAATCAGTTTGGACGATTTCGGCACAGGGTATAGTTCTCTCTATTACTTGAAGGAATTTCCGATTGATGTTGTGAAGATCGATAAAAGTTTTGTTCGGAATTGCACCTTGTATACTAAAGATTCCACAATCATCAAAGCTATTATTGCAATGGCTCACGAATTGGGAATGGGTGTCATTGCAGAAGGGGTCGAAACGAAAGAACAATTAATTTTTCTGCAACAGCAGCATTGTGATAGGGGACAAGGTTATTTGTTCAGCAGGCCACTGCCTGCGCATGAATTGGTCAATGCCTATAGGACCGTTGAACAAACAATCCATAGGGATGGAAAGCCAGAAGAAATGGCCACCATGCAACTTGCTGTTAACCATGATGGGGGTACTTTACTTGTAAAAACTTATATGCATTTGGATAAGGTGCAAAATATCGTAAAGAACCTTATGGACGAAAACACTCTATCGATTTATGGAAATCGCATCTATGGTCTTAGAGGAACAGCCTTCATAGAAATACATAAAAAAGGACGAGTCCTAATGATTCACTCTTCAGAAAAAGGAATTGTTTCCTATTTGCACAAAAAATTAACCGTTTCTTTTGAAAATGTAGAACAGAGCGCCATAGAAGATATTATTAGAATTGAATAAATTCTATTGGACACATGCTCCACTTCTTTATGTGATTTCAAAATGGTTCTCAAAATTACATCATGTCTATGGTGTATTTTTTTTATCAATAAGTGGGTTTAGTGGACAATGATCCAGGCAATCTCCTTTTTTCCGTTATTCACCTTTGCTAAAATAGTAAATACAATAAATGTACAGAGAAAAGGTGTCTTATGCAAAAAATAATTGTCATTGGTGCAGGAATTCTAGGGGCATCAACCGCTTATCATCTCGCCAAATTCGGTGCAGAAGTTACTTTGATTGATCGTCACGATTACGGACAAGCCACTGATGCCGCAGCAGGTATCGTCTGTCCCTGGCTTTCACAACGAAGAAATAAAGCTTGGTATCAACTGGCTAAAGGGGGAGCGCGCTACTATCCTGAGCTGGTTGCTCAATTGGAAGCGGATGGAGAAACCCATACAGGGTATAAGCGTGTCGGAGCCATTAGCCTTCATACTGATCCTGAAAAGCTGGAAAAGATGGCCGAGCGTGCAAGAAAACGCAGGGAGGATGCCCCCGAAATTGGTGAAATAACCATCTTGAGTCCTTCTGAAACAAAGCGGCTATTTCCACCACTTGCAGAGGAATACGGCTCGGTTTTTGTAAGCGGCGGGGCACGTGTGGATGGCAGAGCCATACGTGATGCCTTATTAAGCGCTGCACAAAAAAATGGAGCGACGTTTCTGAAAGGGGAGGCTTCTATTATTTGTGAGGGAAATCGGGTAGCTGGTGTTCATTTAGAGGGAAGGGATTTGCCTGCTGACCAGGTAATTGATACTGGAGGGGCTTGGTCTAAAGCGTTGTTAGAGCCGTTAGGGGTTGACTTTTTAGTTAAACCGCAAAAGGCACAAATCATTCATCTTGAATTACCACAAATGGATTCAGGTTCATGGCCCGTCGTGATGCCTGTGACAAATCAGTATATCCTTACTTTTGATCATGGGCGGGTAGTCGTAGGCTCTACTCATGAAAATGAGGCCGGCTTTGATCATCGACCAACAGCAGGCGGAATACAGGAGATTTTGAATAAAGCTTTGGAAGTGGCGCCGGGGCTTTCAGCTGGGACTTATCTTGAGACACGGGTAGGGTTTCGTCCTTTCACTCCGGGCTTTTTGCCGGTCGTAGGAGAATTACCTGGATATGAGGGCATTTATGTGGCCAACGGACTTGGTGCTTCGGGGCTCACAAGCGGGCCATACATTGGGGCGGAATTAGCTAAGCGTGTTTTAGGAAGGGAAACGGAGATAGATTTTGGGCTGTATGATGTAGCAGGGGCCATTGGTGAATAACTGGGTTATGGGGACAACATGGAAAGATTCCTGACCTCATGGCGATTTCATGGGGACATTTAAAAGATACTTTGAACGGGCCTATTAGACAGGATCCTTTAATATTCAAGGTGAAGTGTCCAATAGGGGAAGTTTTTCCTGTCCCTATAACCGGGACCACTGTCCACAAAAAAGACCTACCTTTCATCAAGAAAGAATAGGTCTTTTACCAATTTAAGCGCCTTTCTTCAAGCCACTCCGTTTTACCCCAAATAATTGATCAAGGACAGGATTCGATTTGTTTTTGATTTTTGAAACAAACAACGGATTTAACGCTGCCGTTACAATCACATTCGCTGTTAATCCCCAGAATCCTTCATAGATACCAAAAGATGTTCCAGTAGCATACACGGTGAAAGTGACCACTAATCCAACAAGTAATCCTGCAATAGTCGCTTCTTTGGTTTGATTTTTCCAAAATAAGCTAAACACAATCGCTGGGAAAATCTGTACCATTCCTGATACTCCTAGTAATTGTAACGATACGAGGGCAGAAGGGAACACCATTCCAAACACGAGTGCAAGTCCAATAACCACAAACACCATACAACGAGTGATCAATGTTAATTTTGCTGGCTGGACCTTCGGATTAATTAAGTCGCGGTAGATGTTATTCGCAAACAAATTGGATGCGCCAATCGCCATGATAGAACAAGGAATCAATGAGGCAAGGGCAATCGTCGCATAGGCCAAACCTTGAACCACGCCGCCATAAGAAACCTGGATTAAATTTAACAGAGCAAAACGCGGGTTCGTGCCCTCCGGTAGAACGTGAAAGGCAACAAAGCCTAGGAAAATAAGCAAGATTAAAACGATATTATATAATGGCAGGAAGATTGCATTTTTTCGAAGTGCATCTGCACTTTTTGCCGTAAACACACCTGTTGCTGCATGGGCCCACATAAACAAGGCCAGCCCAGATACTAGCGATGCAGTCAAAAACCATGGAATTCCTTTTGGACCAGAGGTAGGAATCGTTAATAATTGTGGTGAATCACTAGCTACCTTATCAATCATCGAACCCCAGCTTCCAAAGTGAATGATTGGAAGATTAACGACAAGGAATAACATAATTACCCAAACTAAAATGTCTTTGATTACCGCTGTATAAGTTGGTCCCTTGATCCCGCTGAAAAATGTGAATAGGGCCACTAATAAGAAGGAGACGATGACAACCACTTTTACATTGATATAACCTGTTCCTGCGACAGTCAACGTATCTTGGATGCCTGCTAATTGTAAATCTATGTATGGGATGAGCATTAACACACCAACCGCGGCGATTAAGAAGGCTAAAAATTTACTATTAAACCGAACCTTAGCATAATCGGCAAGCGTTGTTATTTTATAGTTTTTCGAAAACTTCCATAGTTTTGGAAGAAAAAAATAGGAGATAAAGTACGCGATAATCGTATAAGGAATGGCAAAGAAAGCCAGACTTCCGCCGGTATAAGCCGTACTAGTTAAACCTAAAAAGGTGTACGCCGTGTAAAGGTCTGCTCCGACTAAAAACCAAACAAGTAGAGTTCCAAACCTTCTCCCGCCAACAGACCATTCTTCAACTGAACTTCTGTTTTTTTTATCTCTTCCGGATAAAAATCCAATGAGGACAACGCTTAAAACGATGAATCCTGTGATTAACAAAGCTGTAAGATTTCCTTGCATTACTCAGCACTTCTTTCTGTTTTTTGTAATTGGTAAATCGCAAAGGTACATAAAGGAGTGATTATCATCCCGAAAAATAACCAAAACGCTAGGAAGGGTAATCCAAATATAATTGGCTGAATTTGGTTAACAAATGGAATGGCTGCCAGCATAAGAATAAACGGCACAATGGATAGTAAAATGATGATGGACTTTTTGCCCATTTTTATAACCCCCTGGTAAAAAATTTTTCAACGATAATAATAGTAACAATTATTTCAAATGAAAACAACAAAATTTTTAGAAAATATATAAGATTCATTTATATTGAAATATTTTGAGGGGTGACAAAGTGTCATCTTTTTCTTTGACAAATGACACATTGTCATCTAAAATACACTTATAGTGACAATGTGTCATAGAAAAAGAGGAGGGGTATCCATTGCCCAAGATCACCTTTATAAATCTACCAGAGGAAAAAAAGCAAACACTGATTGCGGCCATGAAAAAAGAGTTTTCAAGAGTGCCGTTGTATGATGCTTCGATCGCCAATATCGTTAAATCTGCCAATATCCCGCGAGGCAGTTTTTATCAATATTTTGAGGATAAAGAGGATGCGTTTTTCTTCCTATTCAATGATTTGGTCCTTCGTATTAGGCATAACTTTGTTATTCTGCTAAAAAAATATGACGGTGATTTATTTGATACCATGATCGAATTCTATCAATTGATTATTATGGAAGAAGAGGATGTTCATTTTCTAAAAAATGCATTTTTAAATATGACCTATAAAATAGAATTATCTTTTTCAAAAATTTTTAAAGGCCAAGATACGAGCGGCCAGCTTAGTGAGTTTTTGTCTTTACTTAATACAAGCCAGTTGAATATTTCCAATCACAGGGAATTATTTCATCTCTTACAAATTGTGTTCACCATCACGTTAAGAAATGTGGTTGAAAAGTTTGCAAAGGAACTGTCAAAGGAAGACGCTTTGGCGAATTATAAACTAGAAATAGAGCTTCTCAAAAATGGACTTGTCCGAAAAATGGAGGAACCAACGTGAAACGAGTAAAACCACCAAAGAAACCACTGATATTTTATTATGGAATAATCATTGTCATCATCCTGCTATTAAATTCGTTTATTTTCCCATTGATTTCCAACTATTCGGTCAAGGAAGTGGATTATGGAACCTTCTTAACCATGGTTGATGATGGGAAAGTAAAACAAGTTGAAATTGACGATAATACGATTACGTTTAAAGCAAAACAAAGTAATGAAACGAAAGTTTATAAAACAGGAACGATTGAAGACCCAGAGTTAGTAGACCGTTTGCATAAGGCAGATGTTAAATTTACCAAGGTCATCCCAAAAGAGACGTCACCCTTGTTAAATTTCATCCTTAGCTGGATTCTTCCTTTTGCAATCTTTATTGCCATTGGACAATGGTTAACTAAGAAAATGTCGGGTAAGATGATGGGCGGCAGCGGTCCCATGTCATTTGGAAAGAGCAATGCGAAAGTGTATGTAGAAAAAGAAACCGGTATAACGTTTAAAGATGTGGCAGGCCAGGATGAAGCGAAAGAGGCACTGCAGGAGATTGTTGACTTCCTTCATAACCCTAAAAAATATAAAGAAATCGGCGCGAACATTCCAAAAGGTGCCCTATTAGTAGGACCTCCAGGAACAGGTAAAACTCTTCTTGCCAAAGCTGTTGCTGGGGAGTCAAACGTGCCATTCTTCTCGATGTCAGGTTCTGAGTTTGTCGAGATGTTTGTCGGCATGGGGGCTGCTAGAGTAAGAGATTTATTTAAACAAGCTCAAGAAAAAGCTCCATGTATCGTATTTATTGACGAAATTGATGCCATTGGGAAGAGCCGTAATTCAGGCATGCCTGGCGGTAATGATGAACGGGAACAAACCCTGAACCAGCTTTTAACGGAGATGGATGGATTCGATGCGGATAAAGGTGTCGTGATTTTAGCCGCAACCAATAGACCAGAAACCCTTGATAAGGCTCTATTGAGACCTGGCCGCTTTGACAGAAGGGTTCCAGTTGAATTACCGGACTTAAAGGGACGTGAATCAATCCTGAATGTCCATGCTTCTAAAGTAAAACTAGATGAAAATGTCGACTTTAATGTCATTGCTAGGGCGACATCGGGAGCATCCGGTGCCGATTTAGCCAATATCATTAACGAAGCGGCCTTAAGAGCGGTTAGGTTAGGCCGTAATAAGGTAATCCAAAATGATTTAGAAGAGTCCGTAGAAGTGGTCATTGCAGGTTATCAGCGTAAAAACGCAGTGATCTCGATGAAGGACAAATTAACCATTTCTTATCACGAAATCGGACATGCCTTAGTTGCTGCGAAACAGAGTCACTCTGCACCTGTTCATAAAATAACCATCATCCCAAGAACATCCGGAGCATTAGGTTATACGATGCAAGTGGATGAGCACGAAACGGTGTTAATGACAAAAGAACAGGCCTTAGATAAAATCACCACTTATATGGGGGGCCGTGCTGCTGAAGAAATTATCTTTAAAACAGTGACATCGGGTGCATCCAATGATATCGAACAAGCAACCAAGATTGCTAGAGCGATGATTACTAGATTTGGAATGAGTGAAGAGTTTGATATGATGGCCCTTGAAACCGTCAATAATCCTTACTTAGGCGGAGATACGTCCTTAATGGTATCCGCAGAAACAGCTGCCAAAGTGGATGCAGAAATTCTTAAGATTATTAAATCGTGTCACCAAAAAGCAATCGAGATTTTAGAAGAAAACAAAGATAAATTGCATGAATTGACGAAGTATCTGTTAGAAAAAGAGACCATCACTGGCGATGAATTTATGTCCATTTTATTAGCAAAAGCATGATGAAACAAACGAAGCCAAGGCAGGACCGCTGCCTTGGCTTTTTGTAGTTCAAAAAGACTGAATGGATCTAGTAGTTTTTCCTTATTTTGTATCAACCACTGATTTTTAAACTGAATAGTCTGAATTTTGTATATTCAGAAAGAAAACAATAGTTGTAAGATTACTTTTGGAAACGCTATCAGAGGGAGAGGAGGCGGTTAAGAGGGAAGTTTTTTATTAAATAATAGGGGAGGAATTAAGTTTTGAACATTCAAAAAAGGCAGAAGAAAAGAATGGCGGCCATCATCCTAAGTTTTTTACTTATCTTGGCTTCATTTCCAGCATCTCTTCCTGCAGCTGCAGAAGCAGACTCTGTATTAAAACAATTTGATTTTGGTACATCGACAAGTTTGGTAAAAGAAGGGTATCTGCAAGTCACTTCGGATACCGCCTATACAGCAGAAAAGGGTTATGGTTTCGCTGACCCAACAAGGGTCTCCTCCGTAGAAAGAAAGACTGCGGACCCTTTAAAATCCGATTTTATTTCTACAAAGGATACTTCCTTTAACGTGGACCTTCCTAATGGAGACTATTCTGTCACAGTCATTTCGGGAGATGAAACGGAAGGGACAGTAGTAGGGATTAAGGCAGAGAATATTCAAAAGGTTCAAGATACGACGATTGCTGCTGGAGAATACATCGAACGTACCTTTGATATCGCCCTCGTTGATGGACAATTAACGTTCGAGTTAACCGGTACCAATCCAAAACTCAACGGATTGAAGATTGAAAAACTTCCGGAACGGTCAGCCGGGGAACTGCCGACGGTTTACATAGCAGGCGACTCGACCGTACAAACCTATGATGAATATTGGAGACCGCAGGCGGGCTGGGGACAGATGATTTCCCGTTTTTTTAGCTCCGATATCACCTTTAAAAACCATGCGATTGGCGGCCGCAGTACAAAAACCTTCATCAATGAAGGCCGATTGGATACGGTTTTACGAGAAATCAAACCTAACGATTATTTCTTTATTCAATTTGGCCATAACGATGCAACCATCAGTGTTCCAGAACGTTATGCATCCGTGCCAGATTATAAAAATTACTTGAAGACCTACATTAACGGGGCACGCCAGCGCGGGGCGATTCCTATTCTGGTGACGCCGATGGGCCGACGGGACTTTAATGCAACGACAGGTAAGTTTAATGTCAGCTTCCCTGAGTATGTACTGGGGATGAAGGAAGTCGCTGAAGAATTAGACGTTGATGTGGTCGATTTGAGCGCCCGCAGTGTCGCTTACTACGATACGATTGGTCCTGAAGGGTCGTTATCTGTATTCCTTCATTTAGAACCGGGTATCTATACAGCATTTCCAAATGGTTCGCAGGATAATACTCACTTCCAAGAGTATGGGGCCATCCAAATGGCCCGTTTGATTTCGGATGAAGTGAAAAAATTAGACATTCCGCTATCTTCCTATGTTACGGGAGTAGAACCACCTGCTAATGTTCCTGACAAACCTAGGAACCTAGCTGCCAGCAGTATTAGTAATGCTGGGGCCTTATTAACCTGGAAAGAGGTAGAAGGCGCCGATATTTATAAAGTTTATCGCAAGCCTTCAACTGATAATGACTTTTCTCTAGTTGGCTCGGCAACCATTCCACGTCTAAATGTTAATGGAATGGAAGAAGGGAAATCCTATGATTTAGTTGTTACGGCTGTAAATGGTAAGGGAGAATCTGAAAAATCAGAGACAGTACACGTGACAACTAAAAAAGCAACATTGAAATTTGACTTTGGTTTAGCCGGAAGTCCGATTGCCGAAGGATACACTGGCGTCAATCTTTCAACTAAGTATACGAAAGAAAAAGGCTATGGGATTGTCGACCCGACAGGCATGATTGGCCGTGACCGAAGCACTGGAGGCGATTTGCTCCGAGATTGGCTTGGTTACTTTAATGTGGGCTGGAAATTTAATGTCGATCTACCAAATGGCCTTTATGCTGCAAAAGTCTATGTGGGAGATTTCTTAGGCAGTGCCCGAACCACTTTAGCCATTGAAGGGCAGGATTATGGCACCATTTCCGCACCAAGCAAGAACACGACCACAAAGGTTGTTTCACAGGTTTCTGTAAAGGATGGGCAAATGAATTTCAGTTTCGGAGGTTCCACTGCCATTGTTAACGGAGTAGAACTCACCCCTATCTTACTTGCACCTTCCGAGCTTAAAGTAGAGGAACAGTCCCTTGATGTGAATCAGCCATTTGTAACCCTTTCATGGAAGGGCGTAGAGGATGCGGTAAAATATAATGTTTATCGTAAAATATCCGGTGCCAAAGATTATGTGTTAATTGGAAGTGCCGACAGCAATACCTTTAAAGATAAGAATGTGGATGTAGGTTTAGAGTATCAATATGCAGCCACAACAATTGACAATGCCAACGTAGAAACGGTTCCATCCCTGCCGCTCGATGTGAAGATGATTGATCCTTCACAGCCGGTGCCAGCGAAGCCTGCGAATCTTAAAGCAGGGGATGTTAATAAAAATGATCTTACAATAAGCTGGGATCCAGTCGATGGTGCGATCACATACAATGTATATCGTTCCAAAAAACAGGATGGCACGTACCAGCTGATTGGAAAATCAAAAACGGCATCCTATAAAGATTCGACTGTGTTAACCACGATTCCTTATTTTTATAAGGTTGCCGCTGTAAATGCAGGCGGAATCTCGGATTTTTCCGACAGCCTTGAAACACCAGCTGTAACGGTATTAAAGCGCCAGATGGAAGATTTGGATCGAGCGCCTGTTTCAATCAAAACTGATGATGGGGTATACGTGAGCTGGAGAATGCTCGGCACAGATCCTGCCGACATTAGTTTTAACGTTTATCGTGACGGTAAAAAAATAAATGAATCACCAATAACAACTAGCACGAACTATACAGATAAAGAAGGAAAGTCAGATTCTGTCTATGAAATTCGTGCGGTTATGAACGGTAAGGAAAGAAAATCACAGGATACTGCCAAAGTATTAAGTAAGAATTATATGGATATTCCGCTTCAAAAGCCAAAGGATGGTGTCACACCTCTAGGAGATCCTTATACCTATCGTGCAAATGATGCAAGTGTTGGAGACCTGGACGGTGATGGACAATATGAACTTGTGTTGAAATGGGACCCATCCAATTCGAAGGATAATTCACAAGCAGGATATACAGGAAACGTCTTTGTAGATGCCTACGAAATGGATGGAACGTTAAAATGGCGGATTGACCTAGGGAAAAACATCCGTGCCGGCGCCCATTATTCTCCGTTCTTAGTGTACGATTTTGATGGTGACACAAAAGCGGAGGTTGTTTTTAAAACAGCTGATGGAACGGTTGATGGAAAAGGAACGGCGATTGGCCGAGCAGATGCCGACCATCGGAATAGCACGGGGTATATTGTACAAGGCCAGGAGTACTTAACTGTTTTTGAAGGTGCTACAGGTAAAGCGTTGTCTACCGTCGATTATGATCCTCCGCGCGGTGACGTTTCGGCTTGGGGAGATTCTTATGGAAATAGGGTCGATCGCTTCCTGGCAGGAGTGGCTTACTTAGATGGGGAGCATCCAAGCATTATCATGGCTCGTGGATATTACACCAGATCCGTATTGGCTGCGTACACTTGGAAAGATGGGAAGCTTACCAAACAGTGGGTGTTCGATTCCAATGAGGAAGGCAATGGCGACTATGCTGGCCAAGGGTACCATACGTTAAGTGTCGCTGATATTGATAAGGATGGCAAAGATGAAATTGTCTATGGTCAAATGGTGGTCGATGATGATGGCAAGGGCTTATATACGACTGGATTAGGACACGGCGATGCCTTGCATGTCGGCGACTTTATTCCAGACCGTCCTGGCCTTGAAGTGTTCGGCGTTCAAGAACATACCGATTCACCATATGGTTATGATATGCGCGATGCCGAAACAGGAAAAATCCTTTGGGGCGAGAAAACGGGGCAGGATACGGGCCGCGGTCTAGTGGCTGATATCGACCCTACCCATAAAGGGGAAGAAGCATGGGCCATTTCAGGCGAATGGAACAGCCGTATCGGCGGTCTTCATACAGCGGAAGGTGAAAAGATATCGGACAACATTCCAACAAGCAATTTTGCGATTTGGTGGGATGGCGACCTGCTACGTGAATTAGCAGACCATAAATGGGATGCCGCTAAAGGTAGCGGTGTTGGTACAATTGACAAGTGGGATTATAAAAATAACAAACTAGTAAACTTACTTACTGCAGACGGAACACTATCAAATAATAGCACGAAAGGTAATCCGACTCTCCAGGCCGATTTGTTTGGTGATTGGCGTGAAGAAATCATCTGGAGGACAGAGGACAGCAGTGCCTTACGTGTGTATATGACTACAGATGAAACAGAACACAGAATTTACACCTTGATGCATGATCCACAATACAGATTATCTGTTGCCTGGCAAAATGTCGGCTATAATCAGCCGCCGCATGCAAGCTTCTATATTGGGGAAGGAATGTCTGCTGCTCCGGTGCCGCGTATTCATGTCGTCGAGAGACCAGATGTTACCGCACCTGAAACCGAGTTTGCAGTGTCCGGGGAGGAAAAGAATGGCTGGTATAATAAGCCAGTTACCATCAATCTTACGGCTAATGATGACCAATCGGGCGTTTCGGAAACCCACTACTCACTAGATGATGGGGCTGTAGCGACCGGCACCTCTATCAAAATCGAGAAAGATGGGAAGCATGTTTTATATTACTGGAGTATAGATAAGGCTGGAAACGTTGAGTCAAAGAAATCAGTGAATATTAACATTGACCAAACCGGACCTGAAATAACTTTCTCTGTAAAAGAAGGTGCGGAGTTTGGGGTTGATCAGCAAGTTTCCATTACCTGTGCAGCAGAAGATGCTCTATCCGGGGTGGCGGCTTCGACCTGTAATGATGTATCAACACCTGCTTATGAGCTCGGATTAGGAAGCCATTCCTTTACGGCGGAGGCGGTTGATAAGGCGGGTAATGAATCTAATCACACCCTCCATATTACCGTAGTTGTTAACTATGAAAATTTAGGAACTTTAACAGAACAGTTTGCAGGAGACCGTTCGGATTTCTTAAACTCATTAAAAACAAAACTGGCTCAAGCATCCGCCTCTGAGGAAAAAGGTAATAAGAGTGCACGGGATGGACAGGTGCAAGCTTTTATTAACGAAGTGAAAGCTAAAAATGAAAAAGGATTGACTGAGAAACAAGTGCAAATCTTAACTGATTTAGCGGGAACCTTAATGAAATAAGCGTAATTGGTGCCCAATGGAGTTGGTATTCACTTCATTGGGTTTCTTTTTTGAAAAAAAAATAAGGGCAAATTCTACCCTGATTCCTTCTCTTCATGTAGAATAGGATAATGGACTAGCGTTAATAATGAATGAATAAACTATTTTGGGGGATCAAAGGTGACATATCAACTGAAGAAAAGCTTTAAGATGTTTTCATTAAATTCCAACCGTGAGCTTGCTGAAGAGATGGCCAAACTTTTGGGTTGTGAATTAGGAAAAAGCTCTGTCAAACAATTTAGTGATGGTGAAATTCAAATCAATATCGAGGAAAGTGTCCGCGGCAGTGATGTATTTGTGGTGCAATCCACATCACAGCCAATTAATGACAATATAATGCAGCTGCTAGTGATGGTGGACGCCTTGAAGAGAGCTTCTGCTGGTATGATCAATGTGGTGATTCCGTACTATGGCTATGCCCGCCAGGACCGTACAGCCAGACCGCGTGAGCCCATTACTGCGAAATTAGTCGCAAGACTATTGGAAAGAACGGGTTCTACCAGAGTTCTTACCATGGACCTTCACGCGCCGCAGGTACAAGGCTTTTTTGATATCCCGGTCGATCATTTGATTGGCAACCCGATCCTTGGGAATTATTTTGAGAAAAAAGAATTAACAGATGTCGTAGTGGTTGCTCCTCATAATGGAGCAGTGACTAGAGCTCGAAAATTAGCAAGTATTTTAGATGCACCGATTGCTCTAATTGATAAACGTCAAGGCGATAATGGTGAAATAGAAATTATGAATGTAATTGGGAATATTGAGGGTAAAAATGCCATTATTATTGATGATTTAATCAATACTGGCGGAACGATTACTATGGCTGCAGATGCGTTAGCTGAAAGGGGAGCTAAAGAAATTTATGCTTGCTGTACTCATCCTGTTTTCTCTGCTGATGCCATTAGCAAAATTGAGTCGTCTCCAATTAAAGAACTGGTTGTAACGAATACGATTGAAATACCTGAAGAACAGAGAATCAGTAAACTCACTACTTTATCTGTTGCTCCGCTGTTAGTGGAGGCGATTGAACGTATTCATAATGAAAAAGCGGTTAGTCCGTTATTTGAATAAAAAGAATCCCGCTGTGAGAGAGCTCATAGCGGGATTTTTCTGCAAGAAGATAAATCTTTATTGAGTTTTTTATTATTTATCGGCACTATCTGAAGTTTTATCGGCACTTTCCAAGGATTTATCGGCGCTTTTTCTTTTCTGTGCCAATCCTTACTTATAAATATGGACTTTCATGCTTTGCCTTCAATCTCATCCAGCGCCTCTCGACCTCTTCATCAAACAATTTCAATAATTCCTGGCTGTCTTCCTGTAAAAGATGCTTCGTTTTTCCCATCATCTTCAGCCAATCAGTCACAGGTAAACGTTTGTTTTTCTGTTCAGGATCATAGGTAAGGGTCGTAATTCCATGTTCAACCTCGTAAAGAGGGAAGAAACAGGAGTTAACCGCAGCTTCGACAATCGACTGGCCTAATTCATCCTTCGACTTCCAGTTCAACGGACAGGTAATTAAAATTTTACCATACACCAATCCTTCATTATTAGCATACCACTGAGCTTTGGCGGCCTTTTTTAACAAATCCCGGTCAAATGCTTCCGTTCCCGTAAACACATAAGGGATATGGGTCGCTGCCATAATTTGTGCGGTATCTTTGTGATGAAATGGTTTTCCCTTTTGGAATTTACCAACACTCGAAGTACTTGTCATATGGCCCATTGGTGTAGAATAGGATAACTGGCTGCCTGTATTCATATAGCCTTCGTTATCGTACTCAAGGATGATCATTTTATGATTACGGAGTGCCGTCCCGATAGCAGGCCCCATTCCGATATCCATTCCTCCGTCACCGGTTACCATCACAAAGGTAAACTCATCGGAGAGACCTAGTTCATCCAGTTCCCCGCGGCGCTTCCGTTCATGGAACATTTCCACAAGACCGGATAATGTCGCCGAGCCATTTTGGAAGAGATTATGAATATAGGTTGCCTTGTGAGAACTGTAAGGGAAACCAGTTGTTACCACCATCGCACATCCTGTATGGAATAACGCGACAATATCTCCTTCAATTCCTTTGAAAAATAACTCTAATCCGGAGAAAATTCCGCATCCAGGACATGCTCCGTGTCCAGAAGCCAAGCGTTTCGGCTTTTTTGTTAAGCTTCTTAACGGAGGGATTTTCACCTTTAATTCTCCGGTTTTCTCATCAGGAGTGACCGTGATTAATCCGGTATTTAAATCTTCTTTTTTCATCGGATTTAAGACGCGCTGAGGCACAGATTCCGGTTTACCAGGATTGTGGCCAAAATAATCGAACGGTTTTTCAACGAAGCCTTTTTCCGCTGCTTCGGCTGCCAATTGGAAAAACAATTCAGCCTCATCGGCATAGAAATCTTTTCCTCCCAATCCATAAACACGATTGACCACTTTGGTGTGGCTATTGCCGACGGTTTGCAGAGCGGCTCTTACTTCAAGGGCCATGTTTCCTCCATGTGCACCGTAGGAGTCTGCCCGGTCGCCAACTGTAACCGCTTTAACATTTTTTAATGCTTCCGCAAGTTTTTGCTGCGGGAAGGGGCGGATCATATTAGGAGAGATGACTCCGGCTTTAATTCCCTTTGCACGCATCCGATCGGCTGCATCTTTACATACCTCCGCCGCTGAATTCAACATAAAGACAGCTACTTCTGCATCATCCATCCGGTATAGATCCAGAACAGGATATTCGCGGCCTGTTAATTCCGCATACTCTTTTGAAATTCTTTCGTATACCTGCTCGGCTTGATACATCGCTTGTGATTGCTGGTAACAGTTATTTATATAATCAGGTTCGTTCATATATGGGCCGATTGTCACCGGATTTTCACGGTCCAACGCAAGCGGGAAGTTCCTAGGCGGTTCCCCGATAAATTTTTGTACATCGGCGCGGTGTTTCATCACCTGCACCCGGCGTTTTTGGTGGGAGGTAAAATAACCGTCAAATGAGACAATAACAGGCAATCTGACCTCTGGGTCTTCTGCTAGTTTAATAGCAATAATGTTCATATCATAGACGATTTGCGGATCGCGCGCCATTAAAATCGGCCAGCCCGTGTTTAAGGCAAAGTACAAATCAGAGTGATCGCCATGAATATTTAAAGGTCCCGATACGGAACGGTTAACCAAATTAAGTACCATTGGAAAGCGGGTTCCGGATTGAACAGGGAGCTGCTCTAACATATACAAGAAACCGTTTGCACTTGTCGCGTTAAACACACGTCCGCCGCCGGTCGCCGCCCCGTAACAGATACCAGCCGAACCGTGTTCTCCGTCAGCAGGAATCAACACGATATCATGTTCACCTTTCGCCTTCATCCCGTCGAGGAACTGGGCAACTTCAGTTGAAGGGGAGATAGGATAGTATCCCATGACATGATAATTTATTTGATGGGCTGCATAGGCTGCCATTTCGTTACCAGATTCAAATACAATACTCTGTTCGATTGTTCCTTTTGGAACGGTTATATTTTCTTGGTTCATTTCGATGGACATAGTCTCACCCTTTCCTTAGTTCCTAATGGCTAGATCGAATAAGTGGGGCACCCGATTCTTATCTGCATAGCCGTCATTGTATTCACGCTCATCGGTTAAGGCCTCAACAGGACAGGCATGGACGCATTTCAAACAGCCTTTGCAATATTGGTAGTCAATTCCCCTCAAAAACATTTGCGGGCGCCCGCGTTTATCCGCTTTTTCTTCCCAGACAAAGCAAAAGTCAGGGCAGGCCGTATCGCAGGCAGCGCAATTGATACATTTTTCTTCATGGAAATGCGGCAGCATCCCGGCACGAGAGATACTCAAATCCTTTAGAATGCTGTTTCCCGGATTAATAATCGTACCGCCGATCGTCTGAGTTTCATAGCCTAGGAGGGGTTCAGCCCGTTTAAAAGGCTTTAGCGGTTCGGTTTTATCCACTTCATAGGTTTGAAATTTGACTTCCTGAAGCCCGCGGTTAAAAGTACGAATATTGGGTTCCACTAAATGTGGATATTTTTTTTCAAAGGTACGGCGAATAGTCTGTCTCATCGACTCTGGATCTAAAAAGGTTAACACCCGGTATAGTGCCCCAAGCATAGCCGTATTGGCTTTGGTCTGTTCTTCGAGGGCAATTCCTGTGGCATCAATAATAGCGATTGTACCGCCAGCGATTTTCATTGCATTTTTAAGTTCGTCAGGAGATTTTTGTGAATTAACTAAGATCGTGCTGTCGGGGTATATCCCGCTGGTGCAATCGATGGTTTTGAAGAGGGCATCATGGAAAATGCCAACAACATGTGGACGTTCTATTGGTGTGGTGTCGCGTATGTTTATTTCTGGGGGGCAAAACCGTATGTGTGCTTTAACAGGAGAGCCTTTTTTCTCGGATCCATATGATGAAAAACCGACTCCATTGAGTCCGTTTCCAACCACTCCATCCTCAGATAGCATTTTTCCAGCCAAATTGGCTCCTAAACCGCCAATGGATTCTAGACGGATTTCAAAGAAACCGGATTCATTCACTTTTGGTAATTTTGACAACAAGCACTCCTCCAATCACATTAACAGTTAGAATTTTATAAATTTTCTATAAATTCTATGGATATATTGTAACAGGATGCTAAATTGGTTACAACAGAATTTTACACTTACTCATAATTATGGCTGTTTACAAAGCAATATTCACTTTAGAAAGAAAAGTGCAGGTAACAGTTACATTATTTTAAGTAAATTGATATAGTACAGTTAAATTTGTTATATAACAATGGTGCCTGTCACCATTAATGATTTATCAACGCTGTTTATGTTGGTACTTTGAACAAATTTATAGATGAAAGGGCACTTTCTACTGTAGGGTTATATATATTTTAAGGGGAAATAAAGAGAAGGTTTTTCCTTGTGAATGTGACAGGAAAGATTATGCCTGGTAAGCACTTTTAACCCCCGGCATAATCTTTTTCTGCCACGCTGAAACTGGCTGCCGCTCCCGGCAAGGATCCAAATCAAAGGTTTATTTGTTATTTTGTGTAACGAGGTCGATTAGAACCATTTCTTGTTGTGGTTCTTTTAGAATCGCTTCGATTTCCGCAAGGGTTTTAGGGCGTATTCCTTTCACCCCAAAGCTTTCGGCAAACTGGACAAAGTCAGGGTTTTGGAAGGTGGCGCCATAGCTCTCCCCGAACTTTTTGTTCATTTGTTTCACCTCTAGCTTTAACATGGAATCATCGATGACAATAATTGTAAACGATAGGCCAAGGCGTTTAGCGGTCTCGAGTTCGGCAAAATTCATGAGAGCGCCGCCGTCTCCAGTAATACAAATAACAGGGTCATGAGGGCAGGCAAGTTTTGCCCCGACTGATCCAGGGATGGCAATTCCCATCGTAGCAAGTCCATTTGAGATGATTAATCGGTTGGGCTTTTTAGGCTGATAGGTTTTAGCAACCGACACTTTATGGGCACCAACATCAGAAATGACAATCGTGTTCTCTGATGTATGTTTTTCAATCAGGTGGAGGACATTCTCAATTGTCAATGACTCCTCTTGTTGTTGGTTGATCTGATAGGCCGTTTTTATATTAGCGTGAAGGTCACCGGAAGGCAGCCATGATTTGGCAGGTAACTCGGTATTGTTTAGAGCCTGCAGCGTCCTTTTAATGTTTCCAACCAATTCACACTCTACAGGATAATACTCATTCACTTCCGCTGGTAAAGTATCAATATGCAAAATTGGGAGTTTGTTTTTATTCCAAGCATTTGGAAGCTGCTCAACAAAATCGAAACCAACGGCAATTAACAGGTCTGCTTCATTTATACCAGGCAGGACCGCATCGTTTTCTTTGAATCCGAAAGTAAAAAAGTTAAGAGGGTGATCTTTCGGCAGTACTCCTTTTGCCATAAAGCTATTTGCGGCAGGGCATTGCAGGGTATTAATTAAAATCTCAAGCTCATCGGCAGCCCCCTCGCGAACTACGCCGTTTCCGAATAAAATGAAAGGTTTTTTGTATTTGTGAATAAGTTCCTTTGCTGCTATAAACGATTCTGGATGTGGGGCGGTTTTAGGTAATTGGGCAATTGGCAGCGGGGTGTCGGTTATTTGCTCCGCTGCATAGTTTTCTGGTAAGGTAATGGCAACTGAACCTGGTTTCTCCATTGAGGCTAGTCTGAAAGCCTTACGGATAACCGAAGAGACCGTATTGGGATCTTGGATTTGGGTGTTCCATTTTGTTGCGGGTTCTAGCAGACTAACAATATCGATATATTGATGTGATTCCTTATGCTGGCGTTCGACCCCGGCCTGGCCAATGAGTGCTACTACCGGTGAATGGTCAAGCTTTGCGCTAGCGAGTCCTGTAACGAGATTGGCAGCCCCTGGGCCGAGTGTCGATAAACAAACACCTGCTTTATGAGATAATCTGCCGTATACGTCAGCCATAAAAGCGGCGCCTTGCTCGTGTCTCACATTTACATACTTAATTTGGCTTGATTGCGATATAGAGTCAACGAGGTCCAGCGTCTCGGTTCCTACAATTCCAAAGATGTAGTCCACTCCTTCATTCTCTAAGCATTTAACAAGTAAATCCGTAAGTTTCATGTTATCCTCCCGTAATCATTTAATTAGCTATAGTGTTATCTTTTCTGCTAGTATTCATAATTAATATCGAAGTCTATTTTTTTAATAAGCTGAAAATGGGGTGCTTTGTATGACTGACAAGTATGTTTGGTATGCCAGTTATGGTTCAAATATAAATACCGATCGTTTCTTATGCTATATCCAAGGAGGCAAACCAAAAGGTTCATCAAAGGTTGAAACAGGTTGTAAGGACCCATCGCCTCCAATAGCTTCATCCACTTTTACAATGAATTACCCTCTTTACTTTGCAAAAGAAGCAGCAAAGTGGGAATCAGGCGGGGTGGGTTTTATTGGTATAACCCAAGATCCTGAATGTAAAACATACAGTAAAAAATACTTAATCACGATAGAACAATTTATTGATGTAGTGGTACAGGAAAACAACGGAATTCCTGTTAATATCGATTTAAATGATGTCATTAAAAACGGTTCGAAAGTATTCCGCCGCAACGCGTGGTACGGAAATATTATGTATTTAGGAGAGGATAAAGGTCACCCGATCTTTACCTTTACGGCACCATGGAATATAAATGAGGTAGAATACAAAAAGCCTTCCCATGCCTACTTAAGAACGATAATAGAGGGATTAAAAGATCACTACTCCAATGATGAGATTTATCGTTATTTTGAAACTAAGGATGGCATAAAGGGTCATTATACGCCAGATGAATTAAAGCGTGTCATTTTTTAAGGCGTATTATTTCGTTTAACCGTTAAAAGTCTGATATCATAATCCTAGGAAAAAAAGGAGATGATTGGAAAATGGCAAAACAAGTTCGTCTAGGGAAAACTGATTTACATGTTAATCCGATTGGGTTGGGTACAAATGCCGTTGGTGGACATAATTTATTTCCAAACCTTGATGAAGAAGCAGGCAGGGAGCTGGTCCGTACTGGACTTTCGAACGGAATTAACTTTCTGGACACGGCATTTATTTATGGCCCTAAACGCTCTGAAGAAATCATCGGAGAGGTCGTAAAAGAACACGGTAACCGTTCGGAGATTGTCATTGCCACTAAGGCAGCCCATAAATTTGCAGGTAACGAAATGGTCCTCGATAATTCACCAGCCTTTTTAAAACAATCGGTCGAAGAGAGTTTACGAAGGCTGCAGACGGATTACATAGATCTTTTCTATATCCATTTTCCTGACAATGATACACCAAAAGATGAAGCGGTTGGAGCATTAAAACAACTGAAGGATGAAGGGAAAATCCGGGCGATTGGGGTTTCAAATTTTTCCTTTGAGCAGTTAAAAGAAGCGAATAAAGATGGATATGTGGATGTCTATCAAGGGGAATATAACTTATTAAACCGGGATGCCGAAAAGGAATTGTTCCCTTATGCCGCAGCTAACAGCATTTCTTATATCCCTTATTTCCCGCTAGCTTCAGGTTTATTAACTGGGAAATACAACAAAAATACAAATCTCGACGAAAAGCGCGGCAAATTCTTTAAAAAAGAAATCTTTGAAGCTGCCATAGATAAAGTGGATCACATTCGCCAAATTGCCAATGAAAAAGGGGCAGAGGTGGCTCATGTGGTTCTCGCCTGGTATTTGACCCGTCCAGTAATTGATGTAATTATTCCAGGAGCAAAAAGGGCGGATCAAGTTCTAAACAATCTGAAAACCTTAGAAGTCGAGTTAACGGATGCAGAAATAAAAGAGATTGACCAAATTTTCCATTCTTAATCTTAAGCGATGAGCGTTATGTCTCATCGCTTTTAATATTTAGCCCCCGTAAATCTATTAAAAAATATAATATTTTGTTTACCTATTTCGCCTCGATTTGCCAAATCTCTACGACTTTCGCTGTATTTTGCAGTAAAAGCGGGCAAAAAAACTAGATTGGTTGTATAATATGGATGTTATAAACTATTGGAGGGTTTTAAAAATGATGTTATGGACATTAGCCGGTTTATTTGGGGTTTCTATTATATTGTTAGTCATTTCAATTATGAGGACTTCTAAAAAAACTAAGGCACAACATAATCAAATTGATATGGTTCATATTTCAACTATGAAGGAAATCAATGCGATTCAAGATTCAATTAGAAACATTGAACTTGATCTAGAAGTCGTTATGAAGGAAGCAGGCGTTCAACTTTCTTCAGAAGAAAAAGTTTTGATCCGTGAGGTCCTTGACTTAGCGAACCGGAATTACTCAACCGAGAGTATTGCCGAAATGAAACAAGTTAGCCATGAGAAAATTGAACAAATGCTTGCTCCTTACCAGACATTAAAGGAAGGGAGAAAGATTGCAAATGAAAATTAACGCATTAAGCAGCTTCGCAGCCGGTATGCTGATCACCACGACTATTTGTGGAGCCGTTTATCTTTCTTCGAAGAACGATGTTTCAAAGGCAGCTAATACACCAGCTGTAACCGCGGCAGCCGAAAAGGTGCAGCCTTCAAACGAAGAGATGACAAAGCAGCTTGAGGAGCAAGGCTTTGTCGTACAGACCAAGGCGGAAGATGAAAAGCAGGTAGAGGATGCCAAGGCATCGGTTCAGACTAAACCTGCTGCCGCGGATGCTTCCAAATCTGTCACCCGTGTGGTGGTAAATGTAAGTGATGGCATGACGAGCATTGATGTTGGCAGAGTGCTTCAGGCGGCAAATATGGTCAAGAATGCTTTTGATTTTTCCAAGGATATTGAGGCCAAAGGGCTTGAAAACAAATTGCGCCCAGGCGTTTTTGTTGTCGACAGTAAGATGACCTACGATCAAATTGTAGCCACCATATTTAAATAATCAGCAAAATCCGGTTTCTATTTGGAAACCGGATTTTTGCATGATAAGCAAGTAAATTGATATCTGTAATCATTATTATTTATAATCGTCATAGTACATAGGAAAAGGTGGGAAAAAGATGAAAATTGTGGCACTGGTGGGAAGTTTGAGAAAAGATTCATTTAATAAGCAGTTGGCTTATACAATTCAGGACAGATTCACCGATCAATTTGATTTAGAAGTATTAGATTTGGGTGTCCTGCCGCATTATAACCAGGATGAGGAATTGAATCCAGCAGAAGCTGTAGTGGAGTTTAAACGTAAAGTAAAAGAAGCGGATGGTGTGATTATTATTACCCCTGAATATAATTGGTCCATTCCTGGGGTATTGAAAAATGCACTTGATTGGTTATCCCGTGTAGATAAAGTCCTCATTGGCAAGCCTATGATGACGGCTGGGGCGGCTACTGGAATTATGGGGACACTGCGGGCACAGCTTCAACTGCGTCAAATTTTAACCGCTTTACAAGTAAAGCTTTTGCCGCCAGTAGGCAACGAAATTCTTATTAATCAAGCTGCAGATAAATTTGATGGCCGATTAAAGGATGAAGCAACTCTTAAGTTTGTGGATGAAGTGGTTGAGCGATTCATTCACCAGATAAAAGAATAGAATAGTAGAGAAGCCTGTATTCCTGATTAATTTGGAATGCAGGCTTTTTTGTGGTTAAACGCAAAATGAGAGCTTGTCATATAATCTAAGTCATCTCATACATATAAATAAGAGACAACCAATAAAACAGGTCATTTATCACTGGAATGAGAAAGGGCGAAATATATCCAGATGGATTTCTTACATGAAATTTTAAATAGTTACCAGACGATTTTTTCATTCGAAGCGTTTAAGGACGTTTTTACCAATCCAGCCAGTTGGGGAGTTATTGGGACTCTGATTATCCTTGAGGGCTTATTGTCTGCTGATAATGCCTTGGTATTAGCGGTCATGGTCAAACACCTTCCCAAGAAGCAGCAAAAAAAGGCTTTATTTTACGGGATATTTGGAGCTTATTTTTTTCGGATCATAGCCATTGGAGTAGGTGTAACGTTAACAACGATTCCATGGATTAAAATTATCGGTGGACACTATCTGCTGTGGATTGTCTTTCAAGCCCTTCTAAATAAGAATGATGAAGAAGATGAGGTTCAACGAAAGACCAAGGGTTTTTGGCGGACCGTCTTAACTGTCGAGCTAATGGACATTGCTTTTAGCTTTGACAGTGTGATTGCAGCGTTTGGTGTTTCGAATGAAGAGTGGATTTTACTTCTGGGAGGAATCCTTGGTATTTTAATGATGAGGGGTGTTGCACGCCTGTTCCTTACCCTGATCGAAAAAGTGCCTGAATTTGAAAAAACCGCCTTTATTTTAGTAGCCATCATTGGGGTGAAGATGATTGTTTCAGCATTTGGGATCCAAATGAACGAATTTGTATTTTTTAGTATCTTGATTGGTGTCTTTTTCAGCACCTTTATCATTCATTTTATTAAAAAAGTTTCTGGAAATCAAACGACCATGTAAGCTTTAAAAGGGAGGCATGTAGAATGCCTCCCTTTGATTCGTTTAAGATTCAAAATGGACATTTCCATTTTCATCAATTTCAATCGTGTTATAACTTTTAAAAACGTCCATGTTGGTAATTTCGTGTTTAATCTCATGAGAAAAGCTTTCCATGTATGGTTGATATACATTAGGATCTTTGACCAAATGGTAGATACTGACCCTTTTACCTTCGCTCAGATCTGTACCCCTATTTAAAAAACGATCACCGTAAAGATTTTTAAAATAAGTACGAGCTTCATCATGACTTTTAAAAGCAGGTATTTGTTCTTGCTTGATATTAAAATCCTGATTCATCAACACATTCACCACTTTCCGATAATATAATAATAATATATCGTTTACATACACATTATTTATTTTTCAATCCGCTTCAGCATTATTATTCCCTATTATGAAAAAATAATGATACTTACCTATGGCAATTGGACTATACAACTAATTTATTTCTGCATAAGTTAATAGTAAAGGGATTATTCCAAATATCGTTTAGATTATTCGCGATTTTTCTGCCTTCTTTTTTAAAAGTTTAAAAATTTGGACATGATGAATAAGGCAGAGGCGGTAAATAAAGGAGGAGAATTATTTGATGAATACCCCTTTTGAATATCCTGAAATTTTTTATAACGAAGTCATTCTTTATTTAGAAGCAAAATGGAACCGCCGTTTAACGGATCATGAGCGGCATGTACTGATCGAAGGGTATCGGTTTGGACGGATGGTTGAGGCCGAATCGGAGATTAAGATTCTGTTTGCCAATTAAATGTTGATAAAAGGGTGTCCAAGATTTGGACACCCTTTTGAAATCACAAAGTTATTGACCTTGTTGATTTCGTAATGATTGTTCAGCGTAAGCAACGAGACGTTTCGTCATTTCACCGCCGACTGAACCGTTGGCTCGTGCGGTCGTATCAGCACCAAGTTGAACTCCAAACTCGTTGGCAATTTCCTCTTTCATTTGATTAAGGACATCGCCTGAACCAGGAACCAAAAGTTTGTTTCTACCCATGATACATCACTCCCGACGAATTTTTTTGAGCAGCTAAACAGTTGCTCGTATATAATTTATCCTAATTGAATTTTGAAATTCGCTTTGACTTGAACTGTCATGGACTTGGGAAAGGTTTATAATAAGGGAAAATGCTGGAAAAAGGGAGTGATGATGTTATGTACATCGCGGGGCAAAAGGAAATGCAGCAAATGGACCAATATACGATGGACAAGCTGGAACTGCCTGGCATCGTTTTAATGGAAAATGCTGGTGCAAGAGTCGTTGATGAGATTGTAGCGAATATCCCAAATGTGAATCCGCGGATTTTAGTACTTGCGGGCGGGGGAAATAATGGCGGGGACGGATTTGTGATTGCCAGAAGATTGTATGATCAGGGGTATGACCCCCTGCTATGTTTAGTTGTTCCTCCTGAGCGGATAAAGGGGGATGCAAAGGTTCATTTTGATGTGTACCGAAACCGTCAATTACCGATCCTCTATTTGGTTGATAGTACCCTTGAGAAGATCCGGTCTGAAGTGGAGCAGGCGGATGTGATTGTTGATGCACTATTAGGAACGGGTGTGAGCGGGCCATTAAGGGAACCGTTTGGTGCGATTATTTCCATGGTGAATGGACATTCGGAGAGTAAATATATTATCTCAGTTGATATACCATCTGGTGTTAACAGCGATAGCGGGAAGGTAGAGGGGACCGCGGTGCAAGCTAGTAAGACGGTGACCTTTGTTTTTCCTAAACGAGGGTTCTTTTTGCAGGATGGGCCAAAGTATGTTGGCGAGTGGAAGGCGGTGGATATTTCTGTGCCGCCTTCAATTGTTACGGATTTGGGGATGATGTTGCCGCGTTTAATAACGGAACAAGTCGTTAAGGACTCTGTTCCGGTGCGGCCAAAACACGGCCATAAAGGAACATTTGGCCATGTTTTGGTAGCAGGGGGATCCAAGTCCTATGTAGGGGCACCGATTTTCTCAGCAAAAGCTGCGCTGAATTCAGGTGCAGGGCTGGTGACTTTAGCTGTCCCTCAGAGTATCTATCCGATGGCTGCTGTACAAAATCCGGAGTCGTTATTTATGCCGCTTCCAGATGAGGATGGACATTTTTCTGCAGATGCGCTTACTGAACTTCAACCTTTGCTGAAGACATTCAAGTGTGTTGCCATTGGTCCGGGGATGGGCCGATTTGCTGGCGGTGAGGCTTGGATGAAGTCATTGATGTCTTTGTTAACGACCCAGCCGGTTGTGGTGGATGCGGATGCGTTGTATTTGCTTCGTAATGAATTGGATATGGTCCGGGATTATCAAGGGGATGTGATTTTTACTCCTCATCCTGGTGAAATGGCAAGGTTGTTGGATAAGACCGTTAAAGAAGTGGAAGAGGACCGGATTGGGATTGCGAAAGCTTTTGCGAAAGATTACGGTGTGCATTTGCTGCTGAAGGGACATCGGTCGATTATTGCAACGCCAGATGGAGAGGTGTTTATTAACCCGCATGGTCATGATGCGCTGGGTAAGGGTGGAAGCGGGGATGTATTAACAGGGATGATTGCTTCGTTTTTAGCTCAGGGTTCTTCACCTGTTAAGGCCCTAATAGCAGCGAGTTATTTGCATGCGAGAACAGGGGAAGAGAAGGCGGCCACGTTATCTAGTTACGGGGTAGGACCCTTGGATTTAATTGATGGGATTAGGGAGCAGCTGCGGGTGTTGGGAAAATAGCAGGAGACCTTTATGGAACGGTCAATGAATCGGAGGTCATTGACCGAACGGGAAGAATTTTGTTGAGAACGGTCAATGAACCGAGCTGTCATTGACCAAACGGCAAGAATTTTGTTGAGAACGGTAAATGAATCTGGTGGTCATTGACCGAACGGGAAGAATTCTATTGCGAACGGTAAATGAATCGGGTGGTCATTGACCGAACAGGAAAAATTTTGGTGCGAATGGTCAATGAATTGGGGTTTCATTGACCGAGTTGGGACATTTTTCATACGAACGGTCAATGAACCGGGCTGTCATTGACCGAATGGGAAGAATTTTCGTACGAATGGTCAATGAAACCATAATCAGCTCACACCGACTTCTCCGCATCCATAGATGCACCCACTGCCCTAACCGGCCTCGCCGACTTATACCACTGATAACAAAAGACAATGATCAAAACAAGATCGATCACATCACCGCCATAATACATTATCATACCCGCCATCTCCGACTGTTCGGCAGAGACACCTGCCGGAGGGTGGGCATAAAGATATTTAGCCAAAATCCCGTGCCCTGATAAAGCCGCCGCAAACACAATACCACGATACAAGAAGCTCCTGTGGTGTGGAGCCGGATCAATATAGATAATAGATGCAGTAAAAATATAACCTCCCAGAAAAACATGCATATGGACGACCAGGTGCAACAAGACATTTTCTTGCATTAAATGATACAGATTGCTGCTATAAAGCACCCACAGCCCGCCAATATTTAAAATCGAGGCAATAACAGGGCTGCTTACAAACGCTACAAATTTACTTCGTAAAATCCTAGTCAAACGGCGGGCATTCGTCACATTTAGAGTTCGTAGAATCAATGTAATTGGTGCGGAGAGAACCATTAACATAGGAGAAAGCATCCCTAGGAGCAGATGTCCAAGCATATGTGCCGTAAAGTCGTGATGCGCACTTGCGGCAATTGGACCAGTTACCGCAGCCAATCCGCAACAAATACCTATTACCCACCATAATAAACGGTAAAGGGGCCATGTTTTACCGGCGAGATAGATTTTAACAACTGCCCCTAAATAAATCACTAAGGCAAAAAGAAACAATAACAAGAACGGAGAACTGAAAGTATGCCCTAGATGGTGACTATTGTCCATTTTCCAAAACCGTCCCCGTTTTCTTAGAAGAACGAATAAACAGGATAATCCCTATAATGAGCATTAAAACAGAAGTAATATGCCAAACCATATCATAAGGCACGATATCCACATGATAGCGAATTTGATGAAGACGCATCAGTTTATGCTGAATAATCCCATCATATAATTGAAACCCGCCTGCCCCAAGCAGGCCCCCGGCTACCCATTTCATAGGCTGCCATACCTTCCGGCGCCGGACATCTGCCACCATAAAAAGCCCCCCAACCGTGAAAAACCAGCTAAAGGCATGGAAAATCCCATCCGATACCAACCCGGCCGCGGTTGTGCTCTTATCATAAAAATGATGCCAATGAAGGATCTGATGGAATACTGTCTCATCAATAAATGCGACAAGTCCAATCCCAAAAAGTATTCCTGACCAAAGATTTTTCTTTTTATGAACGGAAAGATCTTTATTGCTTCTTGAATTTATCAAACTACTCACCTGCGAACTTTTTTTCTTTTCCATCACTTTACCCTTAATTGACGAACCATAATCAAAAACAAAACAAAAAGACCATCCCCGTAAGGACAGTCCTGCCATTATTAAAAATTAAAATTATCTGGATCGGCACCAAAGCGTTGGTTTTCGTTCAGGGCATTAATCTTCTCCATATCGCTTTCTGATAACGTAAAGTCAAAGATGTTGGCATTTTCCTTAATGCGGTTTTCCCTAATGGATTTTGGAATCGTCACGATTTCATTTTGGATATCCCAGCGTAAAATCACTTGAGCGATCGATTTATGGTGGCTTGATGCGATCTCCTGTAAGACAGGGTGATCGAGCAGTCTGCCTTGGCCAAGCGGTGCCCAGGCCTCAATTTGAATCTCTTGTTTTTTGCAATAGTCGTGAAGTTCCTGCTGCGAGTGGAGTGGATGAAGCTCTACCTGATTCACCATCGGTTTAATTTCGGCTGTGGACATCAAATCCTCAAGGTGATGGATGTTGAAATTGCTAACTCCGATCGCCCGAACACGCTTTTCTTTATATAACTTTTCAAGAACCTTCCATGCGTCTTTGTACTTATCCTTAACAGGCCAATGGATGAGGTACAAATCTACATAGTCAAGGCCAAGCTTTCTTAGGCTTGTTTCAAATGCTTCTTCAACGGAATGATTACGCAAGTCTTCATTCCAGACTTTAGTAGTGATAAAGAGTTCCTCACGGGCAACACCGGACTCTTTGATCGCTTGGCCGACACTTTCTTCATTTTCGTAAAGGGCAGCGGTATCAATGCTTCTGTAACCTGCTTTAATGGCCAGCTGTACGGAATCAAGGGCCACTTTACCCTCGGGGACCTTGTAGACACCCAGTCCGAACCATGGCATCTTTACACCATTATGTAGGGTAGTGCTAGACTGTAAGCTATTCAACATTTTCTCCTCCTTAACAGTAATACAACACTAAGCATATTACCCTCCACTTGGAAGAATCAACCAAATAGAACTCAAAGAACTAATTAAGGCTTAAGCTTCTTTAATACAACCTTCTCAATTACTTTCCAAGGGAGTGTCTTTTTAAGAAAAAGATTGGTCTTTACACCTTTGCCAATTGGGTAACGCAGATCGGGGCTACCAGGCAGGGAAGCAATTTGGGCTGCAAGTGCAGCTACCTCATATGGGTCGCCATAATCCTCTTTGCCATTACTCATTTCTTTAAAAATACGATCCATATAAAAGCTATATGGTGAATCTGGGTTGTTTTCAATCCGATCAACACTAGACCAAATATTCGTTTGATAGGAGCCGGGCTCGATTAAAATCACATCGATCCCAAAGGGACCCAGTTCGAGCCTTAAAGACTCGCTGTATCCTTCGAGCGCATGTTTGGAGGCGCTATAAGCAGATAACCCTGGAAAACCGAATCGTCCACTAATGCTGCTCATATTAATGATCCGCCCCTGTTTTCTAGCTCTCATGATTGGCAGAACGGCATTTGTTACCGCAATGACGCCGAAAAAGTTGGTTTCAAATTGCTTTCGATAGTCGTCAACAGAGAGTTCCTCACTAAAACCACCGACTGCAAAGCCTGCGTTGTTCACCAGCACATCAATCTGAGAGAAAGCTTCCAGGAAACCCTTAAATTCCCGAACCGATTCACTTGAGGTGACATCCAATGGAGTGACAATGATAGAATTCATCAAATTTTTCTCTTTGGCGGTATTTAATAGCTCTTGCGACCTGTTTGTATCCCTCATTGTCGCGATGACAGTAAAGCCTTTTATGGCAAGTTCTATCACACATAGTAACCCAAATCCGCTCGACGAACCCGTTACAATCGCTGTTTTTTTTTCCATTCTTATTCTCCTTTCAAAGCTTCTGTCTTAATTAAAACTTATTAAGGAAAGATTTGCATAGAAAAAACTATTTTAAAAGGGGGAGAGAAGAGCACAAAAAAACAGGCATGCCTTAAAAGGCAGCCTGTTTTTAACTTACACTTACTAATTTGTCAGCCGGAAGGAGCTGCTCCAATGTTAATTTTTCTTCTTCGGTTAATGGCACTAATGGCAAACGCACTTCTCCAACACGAACACCTGTCATGTTTAGGGCAGCTTTCACTGGTGTTGGGTTAGGTGCAGCGAATAAACCTTTCATCAGCGGAAGAAGTTTGCGGTGTGCAGCTGATGCTTCAGCTAGCTGGCCATTCTTGAATTTTGAAATCATATCCTGCATTTCGTTGCCGATAATGTGAGAAGCAACCGAAACGACACCCGTACCGCCGATTGCTAATACAGGAAGGGTTAACCCATCATCTCCACTGTATAAAGAGAAATGGTCAGGCGTTTTACTAATCATTTCAGCCATCGCGTCTAGATTACCGCTAGCTTCTTTAATGGCTGTGATATTAGGAATCCGTGAGAGACGGACAACTGTTTCAACCGAAATGTTCACACCACAGCGGCCAGGGATATTATAGAGCATGATTGGCAGGACGGTTGATTCGGCAATGGCCTTGAAATGCTGAAACATTCCTTCTTGAGATGGTTTATTGTAGTAAGGAGCAACTAATAAAATACCATCTACACCAGCTTCCGCAGCTAGTTTCGTTAACTGGATCGATGATCTTGTGTTATTCGATCCTGTACCAGCGATGACTGGAACACGTCCGGCTGCTTCTTCAACTACTAACTTAAATAGAGCAATTTTTTCTTCTGTTGTTAAAGTAGGGGACTCACCGGTTGTACCAGATACAACTAAGGCTTCTGTACCATTTTCAATTAAATAGTTTACTAACCTTCTTGCGGCGCTATAATCCACATCTCCATTTTGATCAAACGGGGTAACCATTGCAGTTAATACTTGGCCAAAATTCATTTTTCTCACCCTTTGTAATTATTTTTAAATAAGAGGGGTAAGGACATCCTGATGTAAACGCAAAGAAGCAGCAACGAGGGACCGCTGCTGCGTAGAAACATCTAAGTATAAGTTCCTATGCGTGAGATAGCCCTCCATATAGTTTCCTATATGACAATTCTGTGCTTATTCAACACAGAACCAGCTTCAAGACTAATGAGATCTATCCGCTTCGGCAAATTCCCCTTTCCACCAATGTCATAGGACCTCATTCTCCTCCACTGGCTTACTGATGGTCTTTGCGCCTCTATCCTCACTTCAAAAGGTATTGAAGTAAGAAAGTATGTAATTAATATTAATATAACAAATTTTTCGTTAGATTTCAAGAGAACCAACTGCAAATTTTTTAATAAATGGGAAAATTCCTATTAAAAAAACTCGCCACAATAGTAAGCGAGTTTCGAATTATATCTTATTTAGCATAAAAGTTTTCCGTATAGTACGGCTGTGATTGACCATTAAAGGCGACGCCTACTCCTAAATACTCGTAACCTTCACGCAGGATATTTTCGCGATGTCCAAGGGAATTCATCAAGCCCTCATGGGCAAAAATACTGCTGAGCTGGCCGTAAGCCAGGTTTTCACCGGCCAGCTGATAGACAATATCATCCGCTGCCATCCGGTCAAACGGTGATTGCCCCTTTAAATTGGTATGGTTAAAATAATTATTGTCTGCCATATCTGTACTATGCTTTCGAGCAGTTACTTGGACGTGTTCATCCCATGTTAAGGCTGGTAACTGATGTTCGACCCGGGCAGCGTTCGTCAGGTCAAATAACTGATACTCAAAGCCTTCTTTTAACTGTGCGGTAGGTTTAGTATAAAAGTCTATCTTTTTATTTTCCATGTCTTTGCTAATCAATTGGACGGCTGTAACGGTGTTCTCTTCATGTTTATCATAAAAAACCGTGACATAGGTATTCTCCCGCAAGAAAATATCATAGTCCTCTTCTTCCGGTAATTTGTAAAGAACAAGCCCTTTTTGAATACTAGTTAGTGGGCTGCCTAGCAGGTTACTGACGATTTCTTTTGCTGCCCCTAATTTGATTCCATTCCTAGAAGCAATTAAATCTTGGTCCGTATAAAGACCGGCCACTTTATTATCCTTATCGTACATCACCATGAAAAAGTTCTGGTAATGATCATGATAGGTATTCCAAGTGGTCCCATATTCATTCATAGTAGAACGAAGGGGATTGCCTAAGTTTTCAATCACATCGTCTTTAGGATCGCCAAGTTCAATGTTAAAGATTGAAAATTCCTGTTGGGCAGGTGTATCTAATTCTACCTTTGATGGTTTATTTGATTCAGATGATGGTTGATTTTGCTGAGCGGAATCATCTGATAGAACACCGAGCTGTTTCAATGCATCCTGTATATCGCCGGATATATTTTGAATGGTGTTCTTTACTTCAGGAGTATCTTTTAATGTATTCAAGTCGGAAAGACTTTGCGTTAAGCTGGTATGGTTGAGTTCGTTCTTGATATATGGCCAGGAAGAATGTATTAAAAAAATGCTAATAATAATCATCAGCAAACGAAACATAGATCTACCTCCATTTCTATTAAAATTCTAACCAAAATTCATTAATAATATAAGTAATATGCTTATAGTAACACATTTTATCTATAATATATTAATATAATATTAAATTGTAAACGTTTTCAAATATTATAGCGGAGTACACCAATTTGATTTTACAAAAAGCCTTATTTAGGGCTATTGAACTAAAAATAGTAAAAGTAACCAATGTTCAAAGTTTGTTCAATATTTCACAAACTATTATCGTTTTTTCATGTTATGATGTAAACATAAAGAACAGGGAGTGATAAGACATGATGATTTGTGAATGGCAAACCTTCTCAACAGACGCTGAAACCTACACTCAAGAGATTTTCGAAGAAATAGTAGGGGACCCATTTGAAGCCATGCTGAAAAAAGAAAACGAAGAGATTCCTAGTTATATTTGGACAGTTAATTATGTTGTCATTGTAAAAAAATACTCCAAAGTGGTGACAGAAATTTTATTTGAAAAAATACCGCGTAATCCGGTGTGCGAATAATCATTTTTCACTTTAATTATTTAGTTATATTTGTGAAAATATTCACAATTATATAACTTCATATATGCTAAATCCGTAATCTAATTTTTTTAAAAATATATGTGAAACATTTCACATATATAATAATTGGAGGGAATTAAAATGGCAGTAGTAGAAAAAACAGTGAAAGAAAAACAAAATGTAACCAACATGATCAATGGTTTGGTCGAAAAAGGATTGAAGGCATTAGAGGAATTCAGAACTTTTGACCAAGATAAGATCGATGAGATTGTTAAGCAAATGGCATTAGCAGGACTTGATCAGCACATGCCTTTAGCAAAACTCGCTGTTGAAGAAACTGGAAGAGGCGTATACGAAGATAAGATTATTAAAAACATGTTTGCCACAGAGTATGTCTATCACAACATTAAATATAACAAAACAGTCGGCATCATCAACGAAAACGAACATGAAGGCATGATCGAAATCGCTGAGCCAGTTGGGGTTGTTGCAGGGGTAACACCAGTTACCAATCCTACATCCACAACCATGTTCAAAGCACTCATTTCCATTAAAACACGCAATCCAATCATTTTCGCTTTCCATCCATCTGCACAGAAATGCTCAAGTGAAGCAGCAAGGGTGTTAAGGGAGGCAGCGATTAAAGCAGGAGCGCCAGAGAATTGTATCCAATGGATTGAGACTCCATCAATTGAAGCTACACAAGCATTAATGAATCATAATAAAATTTCGATGATCCTCGCAACAGGCGGTGCAGGCATGGTGAAATCCGCTTATAGTTCAGGTAAGCCTGCTTTAGGTGTAGGACCAGGTAACGTACCATGCTACATTGAAAAAACAGCCAATTTAAAACAAGCGGTTAATGATTTAATCCTGTCAAAAACGTTTGATAATGGTATGATTTGTGCATCTGAGCAAGCTGTTATTATTGATAAAGAAATATATAACGAAGTAAAAAATGAAATGATCGATAACAATTGCTACTTCTTAAATGAAGAGGAAAAAGCAAAAGTGGAGAAATTAGTCATTAATGAACATTCTTGTGCGGTGAATCCTGAAATTGTCGGAATGGCTGCCTATAAGATTGCTGAAAAAGCAGGAGTGGCCGTACCAGAAGGAACAAAAATCCTTGTTGCTGAATTGAAGGGCGTAGGTCCTAAATATCCGCTATCTAGAGAAAAATTAAGCCCAGTCTTAGCTTGCTATAAGGTTAATTCTACAGAGGAAGGCTTAAAAAGAGCAGAAGAGATGCTTGAGTTTGGCGGTCTAGGTCACTCTGCTGTTATTCATACAAACGACCAAAACGTGATTAACCAATACGGCTTACGTATGAAAGCAGGAAGAATTATTGTCAATGCTCCATCATCACAAGGTGCGATTGGTGATATTTACAATGCTTATATGCCATCCTTAACACTTGGCTGTGGATCTTATGGAGGAAACTCTGTTTCTACTAACGTGGGTGCCGTACATTTAATCAATATCAAAAAAGTGGCGAAGAGGAATGTTAATATGCAGTGGTTCAAGGTTCCTTCTAAAATTTACTTTGAGAAGAATTCAACACAATATCTAGCCAAAATGCCAAAGATATCTAAAGCATTTATTGTAACGGACCCAGGCATGGTTAATTTAGGATATGTAGACAGAGTCCTATACTACCTGCGTAAACGCCCAGATTATGTACACTGTGAAATTTTCTCTGAAGTAGAACCAGATCCATCCATCGAAACCGTTATGAAAGGTGCAGAAATGATGGCTAAGTTCCAGCCGGATGTGATTATCGCACTTGGCGGCGGATCTGCAATGGATGCGGCGAAAGGAATGTGGCTGTTCTATGAACATCCAGATGCTGAGTTCTTCGGCTTAAAGCAAAAATTCCTTGATATCCGCAAACGGATTGTGAAATATCCACACTTAGGTCAAAGAGCACAATTTGTTGCGATTCCAACCACGTCTGGAACAGGCTCTGAAGTAACATCATTCGCTGTTATTACAGATAAAGAAGCCAACCTTAAATACCCATTGGCTGACTATGAGTTAACACCAGATGTGGCAATTATTGATCCACAGTTCGTCATGACGGTTCCAAAGCATATTACAGCTGATACTGGTATGGACGTTCTAACCCATGCGATTGAGGCCTATGTATCTTGTATGGCGAATGATTTTACCGATGGTCTCGCGATGAAAGCGATCCAGCTTGTATTCGAATATTTGCCAAGAGCCTATCGCAATGGAAATGACGAAGAAGCACGTGAAAAAGTTCATAACGCTTCAACGATTGCCGGTATGGCGTTTGCCAATGCATTCTTAGGTATTAACCACAGCCTTGCGCATAAATTAGGTGCTGAATTCCATATCGCTCACGGACGTTCTAACACAATTTTAATGCCGCATGTTATTCGCTATAATGCAACAAAACCTAAGAAGTTTACAGCTTTCCCTAAGTATAATCACTTTAAAGCTGATAAGCGCTATGCAGAGATTGCAAGAACTTTAGGGCTGCCTGCAGCAACGACAGAAGAGGGTGTAGAAAGCTTAGTTCAAGCAATCATCAAATTGGCTCAAGAAATGGATATTCCAATGAGCATCGCTGCAAATGGAGTGGACCAAGCTAAATTCGAAAGCAAAGTTGATTACTTGGCAGAAAAAGCTTTTGAGGATCAATGTACAACAGCCAATCCTAAGCTTCCGTTAGTAACTGAATTGGCAGAAATCTACCGCTTAGCTTATAAAGGAATTTAATCCTATAATAATTAAAAAAACTCAAGCCTTCTGGTTTGAGTTTTTTTAATTCAGTTAGCTGATTTAGAAAAATGATTTGACTATATCCTCATGTTTTTGACAAACAGTACAGGTATATTCAATTTCAAGGGCATCCTCTCGAACCATATGCTCTGTTTCTTTTTGGCATTGCTCACAGAATAGGGTTCTTGGAATTTCAATCATGAAGATCAGCATCCTTTTTTATATAATCATTTAATCGTTTCTACTATTTAATATCTCATTAACTTTAAAAATTATTTCTATCGGTAACATGGGTAAGGATTATTTTACTGTGAGGAATACTCGGGACCTTGGCCAGATTATAACTTAAATCCTGGTCAGGAATCTCATATTGGAGCTTGTTTGCCAGAAAATCGAGGCTCACCTTCATAAGCTCCAGTGTAATCCATTCACCGGCACAGCGATGCCCCGTATAATAGTCTCCGCCGCCTTGGGGAATGAAACTAAACGGGCTTCCGTCCCAGGTTCTAAATCTATCCGGATGGAACACATCTGGATGATCCCATATATTAGGATCGTGATTTGTCCCGTATAGATCTAACAAAGTTAAGGTGTCTTCTACAAAATCAAAGTCCTTCCAAGTGAAGTTTTTGTTTACTCGAGCCACCACAAATGGGAAAAAGGGATAAAAACGGCGAACTTCCTGAACAAACATCATAGCAAATTTTTCATCCCCACTTCGCAGTTTTTCTGTTTCTTCGGGAAACTGAAAAACGGCTAATGCAATAAAATTGATAAAAACGGAGACAGCGACAATGGGCCTTAGGATATTAAGAATTTCAACAGCAGCTGTCTCTGTATCCATAAGGTTACCTGTCAAATTTCGATGAAATGATATTCGATGAAGCGCACTATTTTCAGGAGGGGTGACTTTTCCTTCCCGGACCTGATTAATCACCTTCCCAAGCCAATTTTCCACATGATTCCTTGCCATCCGGCCTTTCCAATGAGGGGGACCAAGTCTGCCAGCAGATTCAAACATGTCTGCTAAGTCCTTTGGAAGCCGTTCAGATTCCTCTTCAGGTACAGGAATACCTGCCCATTCACAGGCTATTTTACATAGTATTTTCTTTGATTCTTCATAGAGAACCACCTGCTCCATTTGTTCCCATTTTCTAACTGCCATTTCCCATTGTTTTTTTGTCATTACTATTAGTTGGTCTATTTGTTCAGGTGACATAAGCGACATGAATAATTTTTTACGATGTCTATGTTGTTCACCATCTAAACCCTGTACACCATCTTTTCCAAATAATGTTTCCTTTGCTCGTTTCGGTGCGGCACCCATTCTCTTGAACTTTTCAGGATCATAAAAAATTTCCGCGGCTTCCTTTCCGCCCAGGCAAATGGCCTTTTGACCAAGCAAGTGGGTTTCAAATACTTCTGATTGAAATTTCCCTCTTCTGTTTGTAATAAACATATAACCTTCTCTTAGAAGATTGAGACTATGATCAATTCCTTCTTCCTTTGGCATTTCGTTTGTCTTTGACATTGACTCTCCTCCATATTTATATTGTAATGAGATTGTTTTTTATAGGTATTCCTTTTTTAAGCTCATTCGAAACCATTTGCTTGAGAAGGAAAGGGCTCAATCATAAGATAGGTTTTAAACTAAATGTGTGTAGAGTAAAAGGAGAGAAATAGAAATGAACGACAATACTATTGAAACCTGCACAAGGATTTTAAAAGAGGCAAAATGAATCGTTGTTCTTACTGGAGCGGGTATTAGTACAGAATCGGGTATCAAAGACTTCCGTTCCCGGACAGGGATTTATAAATTAACACCTGAATACATTCTTTCAATTGATTATTTTTATAAACATCCAAAGGAGTTTTACAGGTTTGCCATTGAAAATTTGTACCATCCTGAGGCGTTTTCGAATAAAGGCCATCAAATCCTCGCTAAGTGGGAGAAGGAAGGGAAGGTGAACTCGATTATTACCCAAAATATCGATGGGCTTCATCAAAAAGCAGGCAGCGAGAGTGTGATTGAATTCCATGGAACCATTAAGACAGCCACCTGCCAAAACTGTGGAAAGACGTATACAACGAGTGAGATGATTTCACGTATAGAGACGATTGAGGAATTTTATGTGTGCAGTCATTGTGAAACCAAGCGGAAGGATGCTCGCTTCATTAAACCGGATGTGGTGTTGTTTGGGGATACAGGTGATTGGTTTTCGATGGAAGGATTCAACCATATATTGAACCTTGTTCGTCAGGCAGACTGTATACTCGTATTGGGAACCAGTTTGAAAGTGACCCCTTTTTCCACCTTCCCGCAGCATAGAAGTGCAGGAGTACCATTAATCATCATTAATAAGGGAGATACTCCTTACGATTTTGCACCAAATACCTTTGTTATCCAAGAATCGATCGGGGAAACCCTCTCGAAATTAGATGCTAGTGTTTTGTGATCGATTACATGGTCCGGCTGCCACTTGCTTTGTAAGGAAAGTCTGCTCAGTAGATTTTATTTTGTCTTTTTACGGTGAAATGATATAGTTAATTTGCTAATTTTGGCAAATGAGAATGAAATTGGAGGGAAGTATTATGTTTACTTCTATTAATGAATTTAGCCAGGAATGGAGCTATGAAGCTTCATCTACCCAAAAGGTACTGGATGCCTTAACAGATGAATCGCTACAGCAAGCCGTTTCCTCAGATGACCGGACACTAGGAAGGATTGCTTGGCATATTGTTACAAGTACGCCTGGAATGTTAAATGAATTTGGAGTGACGATCGAAAATGTTGGTGACGGAAATACCACACCAGCTTCCGCAAAAGAAGTAGCAGATACTTTTAGAAAAGTTAGTGCCGATGTAGCTAATCAGGTACAGAAGCAGTGGACCGATGAATCATTAAGCGAAGTCCAAAATGTATTTGGCAGGGAAATGCCAAGAGCTGCTTCTTTGTCTCTTTTAATTAAGCATATCATTCATCATCGCGGCCAAATGACTGTATTAATGCGTCAAGCTGGATTGAAAGTGCCAGGTGTCTATGGGCCGGCAAGAGAAGAATGGAGCCAGATTGGCATGGAAGCCCCTGCTCTATAAACAGATAATAATATTATGTAAACTGAAAAACGAAGAATTAATAAAGGTGCTTGGTTTGTTATGTGACTCGAACCAAGCACCTTTATTTTATCTTCTACCTATCTTTTTGCTTGTCTATATAATTCAATGGTTTTATAGCCTTCTCCTAAAACAGTCTCCATTTCGAGAAGCCTTTTTTCCTGTGTCTCTTTTCTTTTAGCACTATAGACGTAGCGGGCCCAATCTTTTTGGTATCCAGGAGTTAATCCGTTATATTTATTCAGAAGTTCTTCGTTTTTTTGTAAGTACTGCTTAATATCCACCACATTGTTAATATAGTCATCCACACATTGACTGCTTTTGCTGCTGGCTGCTTTTCCCGTCTTTTTTGGGGTGGATTTCAAACCCACTACTGTAAAAACATCGTTTAAACTGACCATTCTTGCAAACTTGATGTTGCTGTTCAGTACATAACCTTCCTCATCAGAAGGGAGGGCACTAATAAAACTGTCACGGTCTATGTATTCCTTATATACTTTATTATTCTTTTTTGGATAAGCGAAGTATAAATAGCCATTATCCGCAAGTAATTGTTTATCAATTACGGTTTGAAGCTCATTTGAAAACTCTTCTAAGCTAAAAATAAAACTAAAGATGAGATCATATTTCTCTTTTTTAATAGAGGAATCATATTCTAGCTCTTGAAACTCTATTATTTCTTCTGGTTTATGGAGGATGATCTTATTGGTGTATTTTTGCAGATTTAGTTTTTCTATGACACTTTTAGGTGCAGCCATGATTTTTACTCCTTCATGTTCATTATTCAAGTGATCTTCTATTTGAGTTTAGTTCAGTACTTCCGGATTTATCAAGTTTCTAGGCCGTTTACCTTTTAAGCCTGCGAGTAAATTTTCTACGGCGAGCTCAGCCATTTTTCGTTCTGTTTCATAGGTCGACGAGCCAATATGCGGGGTGGTGACAACATTCGGAAACTGCAGCAGGGGATGGTCCTTCTTTAGCGGCTCTATCTGGTATACATCTAGGGCTGCTCCATGGATTTCCTTGTTTTTTAGCGCTTCTATTAATGCTGCTTCATCCACTGTCCTGCCACGTGAGCCGTTGACAAAGATCGCAGAGGATTTCATCAGTTTAAATTCTCGATTGCTGATTAAGTTTTCTGTTTCCTTTGTGAGCGGTGTCATCAGGCAGACAAAATCAGCTTCTTTTAACAAGGTATCAAGGTCACAATAGGCGGCGTTGTATTTTTCTTCTGCTTCGATGTTTCGCTTCCGATTATGGTACAAGATATTCATGTCAAACCCTAGATGGGCACGTTTGGCGATCGCTGATCCAATTTTCCCCATGCCAATAATCCCAAGTGTTTTATGATGTACATCGATCGCATATTCCGCTTTAGTTAAATGTCCCTTCCAATTTCCGGCTTTCACAAAGTGATCCAATTCAGCAATCCTGCGAGCGGAGGCGAGCAAGATGCCAAAGATGGCATCCGCCGTGGTATCTTCGAGGACACCAGGAGTGTTGGTTCCCATCACGCCGCGCTTGGTCATCACTTCAATGGACAGATTATTAAAGCCTGTAGAGTTATTGGAAACTATTTTTAGCTTCGGAGCCCGCTCGAGTAATTCTTGATCTACTGGCAAAGCAAGTCCCACGATTCCTTCCACCTCTTTAAGCGCCAATAAAAACTCGAGATCCGTTTTCGGGTTAATCGTATCGAAAATTTGTACCTTAAATTCATCAGTTAGTTTTTCCAGTGTTTCTGTTAATTCAAAGTTATAAGCAATTATTTTTCGTTTCACTGATTCAATCTCCTCTTACTTTAGGAAGTCTGCCTTATCCCTCTTTAAAGTGACATAAAGCGGTGAGACAGTCAACCACATTCTAAAAAACTCTTTTCGTAATTTCAGTGTTATTTTGCAGTAGGACAAAAGTTCCAACTTGTTTCAAAATGACAAGTTTTAGGAAATAGGCTAATAAGAATAAAGTATGTCCGGAGGAAAATGCAAAAAGGGGGATGTTTTTTATTGAAAAAGAAAAGGTTTCTTTTATCGACAGTTTTTCTAGTACTCATGTCTGTCATTCTCTCAGCTTGTGACAGTAAAGAGGAAAATCAGAAAGGGTCTGAGAGTGAAGAAAAACTAGAATTTATTAGTATACTGACAGGAGGAACAGGAGGAACTTATTACCCGCTCGGGGGTTCTTTTGCAAAAATCATAAAAGATGAGACTGGGATCGAAACAAATGCGGAAACCTCGGGAGCTTCTGCTGAGAACATGACCACCCTTAAAAATGGGGATGGGGAGATTGCTTTTACGCAAACGGATATCGCCAGTTATGCGAATGAAGGCAAGTTAATGTTCAAGGATAATAAGGTTAGCAATGTACAGGCGATAGCGACTCTTTATCCAGAAACGATACAAATCGTGACCACCAAAAAAGCCGGAATCAAGACGGTAAATGATCTGAAGGGGAAAAAGGTGTCAGTTGGGGCACCAGGTTCTGGGACCGTTGCTAACGCTGAGCAAATACTGGAGATGTACGGGTTAACCTTTAATGATATTAAAAAACAAGATCTTTCCTTCGATGAATCTACAGAGGGAATCCAGGATGGTACCATTGATGCGGCGTTTGTCACAGCCGGGACGCCAACTGGTGCAGTGGAAAGTCTTTCCGCTACCGAAGATGTGGTGATTGTACCAATTGAACAGGAAAAAATTGACCAATTAATTGAGAAGTATCCTTATTATGTTAAGGACGAGGTTCCAGCAGGGACGTATAAATTAACTGATTCCGTCTCTACTGTTGCTGTCCAAGCGATGTTAGTCGCACGGAGCGACCTGTCAGAGCAAGCCGTTTATGATATTACGAAGGCCATTTTTGAAAATCTTAATAAGGTTACACATGCCAAAGGCAAATTGATTAAGGTAGAAAATGCTCTTACTGGTGTGGGAATTGAAATCCATCCTGGAGCTAAGAAATATTTTACGGAAAAAGGGGTTAAAGCCCAATAAGTATAATTGATTAATCAGTCCGAGAGAAACCGGCTTTCGTCAACGCTCGTTTCTCTTTGGACATTTATCGACGTTTCCCTGATATGAAGGTGTGCAAAATGAAGAGAAGAAGGAAGATGGCATACGTTAGCATTGTACTAGTAATCTGCTTTGTTTCTGCTAGCATATTGCTAGTATACCTGCCTCTTAAGCTAGCAATCGTATTCCAACCATACCAATCTTCGACAAAATCAGCCTACCTCCCGTTAAATGACGAAACTCGTTTTAAAATTAAATATACACATTCCATTCATCTGACAGATGTTGTCGAGAGCTACAGGATTACAGCTAATCACGAAATCCAGCAATATGAATTGTCCTATGAGGATTTTGCGATTGGAATGCCTTCGAATGCCGAACATGGTGAAAGGTTTGTTCAAAGGAATGGAAGATATTATCTAAAAAATATGAACCGGATCTTTCCTTATTTTTATTTACGAGTCGGACAGGTTCGTGCCAATCATCGAGTCATTTTTAAGCAAAAAGTATATCCATTATCAAAATCGATTCGACCTGGTACCGCTGTAAAGGTAGAGATTCGGAGGCTAACGATGGTTGAGCTATGGAAGGGAGTGAATATTCTTGAGTCATTATGAGGAGCCGCTATCTGAGCAAAAACAGCAGGAGTTAATGGAAAAATATGATCCGGAGGCGGGGACAAGAAAGTTAACAGGGATACTCGCCTGGATTGCTTTTGCAGGTCTTTTGGCCTTTTCCTTATTTCAGGTGTATACAGGAATATTTGGCGTGTTAACGGCGCAGCTTCAACGGACGATTCACTTAGGCTTTGCGCTCGCCCTTATTTTTTTACTTTTTCCTGCGCGCAGAAAAAACAGAGGGAAAGAGCTAAAGGTGGCATGGTATGATCTCCTCCTCGCCGGTCTTTCCCTAGTCGTGGGGGCCTATTGGCCATTGATGATTGATGAGTTAGTCCTAAGGACCGGCAATATCACTAGTCTTGATTTCACGATCGGCCTCGCTGCTATTCTTTTAGTATTGGAAGCGACACGCCGTACCGTTGGGCTGCCGATCACCATTATTGCGATTGTCTTCATGATTTATGCTTTGTTTGGTCCTTACATGCCAGGGTTTCTTGCCCACCGCGGGCTTGATTTGGAACGTTTAGTCCAAACGATGTTTTTTACCACAGAAGGAATCCTGGGTACACCACTTGCCGTTTCTTCTACTTTTATTTTTCTCTTCCTTTTATTTGGCTCCTTTTTAATCAAGACAGGAGTCGGCGAATATTTTAATGACCTATCGATTGCCATTGCGGGCAGAAGTGTGGGAGGCCCGGCCAAGGTAGCCGTATTTTCGAGTGCCCTTCAAGGGACCATCAGCGGCAGTTCAGTTGCCAATGTGGTTACTTCGGGTGCCTTTACCATTCCGATGATGAAAAATCTCGGCTATAAAAAGGAATTCGCCGGTGCCGTAGAAGCCTCGTCGTCAACCGGAGGACAATTAATGCCGCCGATTATGGGTGCCGCTGCCTTTTTAATGGTGGAGTTTATCGGAGGCGGGATCAGCTATTGGGATATCGCAAAAGCCGCTGCTATTCCGGCTATTCTATATTTTACCGGCATTTGGATTATGACGCATTTTGAAGCGAAGCGGATTGGACTGCGCGGTTTAACGAAAGAGGAAATGCCCAGCCGCAAAGAGGTCTTTGGAAAACTCTATTTATTACTTCCGATTCTTGGCATTATACTCTTGCTAATGTCCGGAATGAGTGTGACTCGCGCCGCCTTATGGTCGATTGTCATTACGGTAATCGTCAGCGCCATTCGAAAAGAAACGAGGATCGGCTTTAAAGGGGTAATCGATGCACTTGTAGACGGGGCGCGTTCCGCATTAGGTGTCGCTGCTGCCACTGCCGCAGCAGGTATTATTGTTGGTGTGGTGACGAAAACGGGACTTGGATTAAAGATGGCAAATGGATTATTAGATTTATCTGGCGGCGCGCTGTTGCCGACACTACTATTAACCATGCTTGCTTCCTTAATCCTTGGCATGGGATCTCCAACGACTGCAAACTATGTCATTACCTCTACGATTGCCGCTCCGGCAATTATTTTACTAGGTGTACCTGATTTATCGGCCCATCTGTTTGTTTTCTATTTTGGAATCGTTGCCGATATTACACCCCCAGTGGCCCTAGCAGCCTTTGCAGCCGCTGCGGTGTCAGGCGGTGAACCATTCAAAACGGGGGTTGAGTCATCGAAATTGGCGATTTCTGCGTTTATTATTCCGTATATGTTTGTTTTTTCACCCGAACTATTGATGATTGATACGACCTGGACCTATTTAATCTGGGTAGTGTTAACTGCTTTTATTGGGATGTTATTAGTAAGTGCAGGTGTCATCGGCTATTGGATGCGAAAAATGTACTGGTTTGAACGAATTGCCGCCTTTATTTCGGGATTATGTTTAATCTATCCTGAAAAGATAAGTGATATTATTGGATTAGCCGCGTTTGGTGTCTTATTGGTAGTACAATATATCCAGAGAGACGGGACGATGAATAAAGTCCAAAATAGCTAGAAAGTTGCCCTCAGGTTTTGAGGGTTTTTTTTATATTTTCACTGAAATGAATACGTGGTACTATACAAACAAGCCTATTATTTTGATAGAATAATAGTGGAGCGTTTGGGAATAAAGTACTTTTATGAAAAAAACAATTTTCTGAATTATGAAGTAATAGTGTCTTAGGAGGAGTAGCAAATGTGGGATCTTGACATGAATATAGATCAAATAGCAAGAATTAAAGTTATTGGTGTTGGCGGCGGCGGAAATAATGCCGTAAATCGAATGATTGAAGATGGAATTCAAGGTGTGGAATTTATTGCCGTAAATACAGATGCACAGGCCCTAAATCTGTCAAAAGCGGAGATTAAAATGCAAATTGGTGCGACTTTAACAAGGGGACTTGGTGCAGGTGCGAATCCTGAAGTAGGAAGAAAGGCAGTAGAAGAAAGCAGAAAGCAGCTCCAAGAGGTTTTAGAAGGGGCTGACATGGTATTTGTCACTGCCGGAATGGGCGGCGGTACCGGAACAGGTGCAGCTCCTGCGATTGCAGAAATCGCACGTAAACTTGGTGCCCTTACGATTGGTGTTGTGACACGTCCGTTCGGATTTGAAGGAAAGAGGCGTGCTGTCAATGCTGCGAATGGAATTAATTTAATGAGGGAAGCAGTTGATACGTTAATTATCATTCCAAATGATCGCTTGCTGCAAATTGTCGACAAAAAAACTCCTATCATGGAGGCTTTCCGTGAAGCGGATAATGTCCTTCGCCAGGGTGTGCAAGGGATCTCGGACTTAATTGCTGTTCCCGGTTTAATTAATCTCGACTTCGCCGATGTAAAAACAATTATGACTAACCAAGGAACAGCCTTGATGGGGATTGGTGTTGCCAAAGGGCCGGATCGTGCTGTTGAAGCAGCGAAAAAAGCGATCTCAAGTCCTTTACTCGAAACTTCCATTGATGGTGCGCAAGGTGTGTTAATGAATATCACCGGCGGCAGTAATTTAAGTCTGTTTGAAGTACAAGAAGCAGCGGACCTTGTTGCATCTGCCTCTGATCACGAGCTGAATATGATTTTTGGTTCCATTATTAATGATAATTTAAAAGATGAAATCATGATTACAGTCATCGCAACAGGATTTACTGGAGAAGAAGAAAGACCGTCAGAGCGTCCTGCGCCTTCTCTTATCAGAGAAACTGCTTCGCAGCCAAGACGGGAAGAACCTTTAGACGAGCCATTCAGACAGGAGCAAAGCACACAAAGGCAGTATGTTGAAGAACCAATGAATGATTACAATCGTTCTAACCAAGGACAAGAAGATTCACTAGACATTCCAACTTTTTTACGTAATCGCAATCGAAGACGATAACTTGTAAGACACTCCCAATCGATTTTTGTATTGGGGGTGTTTTTTCATTTCCACTATTTGTATATAGGGTTAACTCTTTGAAAAAAGATGATTATTAAATGTGTTTTAGATGAAAAATAAACTATCTCTTTATATCTATTTCGATTTTCTCTAGTTATGGTGGTGGGAATGTTGCCGTTTTTGAACTGCTTGTCTAAATATGTATGTCAACATTGTATAAGGTAAAAAAACTCCCTTATACTAACTACTTTTGCATTGCAATAATTGAACCAAAGGTATAAGATAGAACTTGCGCAAAAAATAACGTATAGGATTATATTGTTTTAGGGGGAAAATAGATGGATCAAACCAAAAAGCAAACGAACCGCCCGCCTTATGGAATTATTGCCGTATTAATGGTCGGTGCTTTTATTTCATTTTTAAATAATACATTACTAAACATTGCTCTGCCTTCAATTATGAAAGACTTAAATATTGAGGCATCAACTGTTCAGTGGCTTACAACGGGTTTTATGCTCGTAAACGGAGTCTTGATTCCGATTAGTGCCTATTTGATACAAAAGTTCTCCGTTCGCCATATCTTCTTAGCGGCGATTGGCTTATTCACAGTGGGTACCATCCTTGCAGGATTTGCTCATGTATTTCCATTGTTGTTAGGAGGGCGGATGCTTCAAGCTTCCGGTTCAGCCATCCTAATGCCATTGTTAATGAATGTTATGCTCGTAAGCTTCCCAGTTGAAAAAAGAGGAGCAGCGATGGGCGTTTTCGGTCTCATATTAATGTTCGCTCCTGCAATTGGTCCGACATTATCAGGCTGGATCGTTGAACATTATGACTGGAGAATGCTTTTCCACTTTATTACACCAATTGCTATTGTCGTTTTATTAATTGGTTTATTCCTACTTAAAGATAAGAAAGAAAAGGTTACGCTTCGCTTAGATTTCCTATCAGTAATCCTATCAAGTATAGGTTTTGGAGGGATTCTCTACGGCTTTAGTTCTGCAGGAAGCAAGGGATGGGACAGCCCAGAAGTTTATGGAACCATTATGGTTGGTATCATTTCCTTGATTATTTTTGTTTTGCGCCAACTAAAGAAAGAGTCGCCATTGTTAAATTTCCGGGTCTATAAATATCCAATGTTCGCTCTATCATCTGTCATAGCGATGGTTGTCAACATGGCATTATTTTCTGGGATGATTCTCCTTCCCATTTATACGCAAAATCTTCGCGGAATTTCTCCAATGGATGCAGGACTCTTACTAATGCCTGGGGCCATTTTGATGGCGTTTATGTCACCTGTTACAGGTAAGTTATTTGATAAAATTGGCGGAAGAATTTTGGCTGTTACGGGTTTAACCATAATTGTTGTCACAACCTATGCTTTTAGCAAATTAACTCTTGAAACAACCTATACACATTTAATTATTATCTATTCAGTAAGGATGTTAGGGATGTCGATGGTTATGATGCCAGTTTCAACTAATGGATTAAATCAGCTCCCAAAACGTTTGTACCCTCATGGAACCGCCATGAATAATACATTAAACCAGGTTGCCGGAGCGATTGGAACGGCACTAATGGTTACGATTATGTCAAACCGGACCGAATCGGAAGCGAAAGAACTAGGAACTGCTGCCATGCAGCATTTAACAGCTGAGCCTACTAAAGAGGCCATCGCCCAAATGAAACAACAAATCATGGCACAGGCAATGTTAAACGGAATCAATTATTCCTTCCTAATCGCCACTTTTATTGCCGCTATTGCACTAGTCTTATCCTTCTTCATCAAGCGGGCGACACCAGCCGATGACTTAGAAGGAAAAAGCCAAGCATCCGGAAAAAAAGTAGCAAACAAATTAGCTGAAAACTAAAGGTGCCTGTCACCATTAGTAATATATCGACAGTAATTAAGCCCATTTCTTATTATGAAGAGATGGGTTTTTTGTATTTGTTGGCTGTCATACAAAAGCACAGATGTTAGCGCTTTATTTTTGAAAATTCACAAAACAAATATTATTGAAAGCGTATGCTATAATTATATTAAAACTGTCAGCAAGGGGAAATCGGAATGTTGAAGGATCTTTTTATAGGGTTATCACAAAATCAATTTCTCAATAACGCCGCTAAGAAATATGGCTTGAAAATGGGGGCGCAAAGTGTTGTTGCCGGGACCAATATTCCTGAAGTCATTAAAAGTATAAAGGAGCTTAATGCCCATGGAATCTCTTGTACCGTTGATAATCTAGGGGAGTTTGTATGTAAGGAAGAAGAGGCCGCTGCGGCAAAGGAACAAATACTTAAAGTGATTGACGCCATCCATGAGAATCAAGTGGATGCCCATATTTCCCTCAAGCCCACTCAAGTTGGCTTGGATATAGATTATTCTTTTTGTTTAAGTAATATAAGAGAAATTGTTGCTAAGGCGAGCCAATATGATATGTTCGTCAATCTTGATATGGAAGATTCCAAACATCTCGATCTTACTTTTCAAATCTTAGAAGAATTATCATTGGAATATGATAATGTCGGGACGGTCATCCAAGCTTATTTCCATAAAGCCCTGGAGTACCTTGAAAGATACAAAGACTACCGAATCCGGATTGTAAAGGGTGCCTACAAAGAATCGTCAGATATTGCCTATCAAGATAAAAAAGATATCGATACTAATTTTATTAGATTAATTGAATGGCATCTATTGAATGGCAAATTTACTTCGATTGCCACCCATGACCATCGGATCATTAACTATGTAAAAGAGTTTGTCAAGCAGCACAATATTTCAAATGACCAATTCGAATTCCAAATGTTATATGGCTTTAGAAAAGAGCTCCAGTTAAGCTTAGCAAGTGAAGGCTACCATTTCTGTACGTATGTCCCGTTTGGGAATGACTGGTACGGATATTTCATGAGACGGTTAGCCGAAAGACCGCAAAATTTAAATCTTGTGGCAAAACAGGTATTTAATAAGAAGACAAACACCATCATCGGCGTGGCAGCAGGAGCATTCCTATTAGGCAGACTAACTAAGTCTAATAATAAGAAGAAGAGAAAATAACTAACGAACTTGGGTTAGGAAAAAACGATCAAAACTTTAATAAAAAAATGGAAGTGAAACTACAGCGAGAGTCCAGGAGACTGTGTAGAATTCTTCCATTTTTTTTGGTGTCAGGCACCATTTATAATAGCGTTGTAGGAGTAACTATTGTCGTTCCATTGGTAGATACCTTCTTGGAGCTGGATGATGGAGTCAAATGGGCAGCCGATCAGAGGAAAATCTTCAGATTGAATGGTATCATCCTGATCCAGTGGGTGATTGACTTTTTGTTGATTGATTAGGTGTTGTTTTAGGTCGAGCATATCGGCCCTTGAAGCGATGCGAATCAGTTTATCCAAAGAAATCTTTTTTTCATTTGTTACACCAAATCGATTCACTACACTTGTTTGAAAGCTTTTATTGTATTGAATCATCATATTTAAATCTGCGATACATGCCACGCCAAAAACCTCTTTCACTACATCTTCATATCGCAGCTGTGAACCAGTTACAAATTTAATAATGTTCCTCTCCGGATTTTCTAATCGATAAATCGTTTCGATTGTATGTTCCACGTTAACACATCCATTCAATTAGTGATTACTATATGAAGTGATCCAAGTATTTAGGATAAACCAATCATAAATAATGTTTTACTAGTAAAATAAACACATAAATATATTATAACATAAAATAAGCGCGTAGATGTGAAAGACAAAGAGTTCAATTTAAGTTATCCATATGAAAGCGCTCCAAAATAATTAAAGAAATATTCACAGGTTTCCTTAAGAAAAGGATATAAAATAATATAAAATAAGAGTATGTTAAATATTTCACAAATATAAAGAATAGAAAATGAAGGTGTAAGAATTATGGGGTTTAGTAAACCGGACCAAATCATGGGAATCACTGTAGAAAACGGAGTGAAAAAGACCAAGTATGCACCATTACAAACGATGATACTTGGTTTTGAAGCAGGGGCATTTATTGCCCTGGGGTACTTGTTATTTATCCGTGTGACAGCTACTTTAACCGGTAATCTCGAAGGATTAGGCAGTTTGATAGGAGCCAGTGTGTTCCCCATTGGACTTATTCTCACGCTTCTAGCCGGCGGGGAGTTATTGACAGGAAACATGATGGCCGTTCCTCTGGCGCGACTGGCTAAAAGAGTAAGCACGGGGAAGGTTCTATACAATTGGTTCTTAGTGACAATCAGCAACTTTTTAGGAGCAATCTTTGTTGCTTATTTCTTCGGCCACCTGGTTGGTTTGACAGAAGCAGCTCCATTTTTAGACAAGACGATTAGTATCGCAGAACACAAGCTTGAAGCCACCTTTCTCCAGGCGTTTATTTCAGGAATCGGCTGTAACTGGCTGGTAGCTTCTGCTGTCTGGTTGTCCTATGGTGCGAATGACATGTCCGGAAAAATCTTAGGCATATGGTTCCCGACGATGGCATTTGTCGCTATTGGGTTCCAACACGTCGTTGCCAATATGTTTGTCATTCCTGCAGCGATTTTCGCTGGACATTTTTCTTGGATTGAATACATTCATAATTTCGTTCCCGTCTTTTTAGGGAATGCCGCAGGCGGCACCATCTTTATTGCGATGGCATATTGGTATAGTTATAAAAAGTATTTTCCTGTCTTAACGGAAGCAAAAGTGATAAAGCCAATGGCTAAAACAGGTACTAGATAATAAAGAGGTGGATGAGCAGCTTTGAACTTTTTAGTTCAGGCTGCTTTTCTATTTGTTGGCTATGATTAAGCGCTGTTTAGCGGCAATTTTCTATGTAATATTACGTTCTCCGTGAGAATACAATGGGTGAATGGAGGCAATGCAGCCGACACAATTAGCTGCATGAATAACCTATAGTATAAGAGGAGAAGTTGGGAAACATGGTGAAACAGCGCTGGGTCATTTCAATATTAGTAATCGGAAGTTTACTAGGTTTAGCAGGATGTAACGAAAAGACGGCAACGGAAAAGCAGGATCAGGTAAAAGTATCAGAACCTAAAAAACAGCCGGTTCAACAACCGCAGGAACAACCGCAAAAGGAAGAAGAAAAGAAGCCGATTGTTGTGAATGTGATTGATCCGAATACAAAAAGTGTTGTGAAAACTTTTATGCCCGAAGAACTAGGATTTGCGGTGAATCCAGATTCATATAAACAGGAATTGGAAAAATGGGCTAAAGACCTAGCAAGGGGAACAGAGAATACAAAAGGATACGACCAACGGATGGTCCTAGACAAAATCAATGCCAACGGACAAATTATCAAAGGAATACCTCAAATTATTTTAGATGAAGCGGAATTAGTCAGTCGTGTAATGGCCGCTTCAGTTAATGGCGGTGATGTGGAACTGCCTATTACTGTAACGGAGAGCGGATATAAACCAGACGATCCTTCCCATTTGAGTGAAGTGGTCGTTGCTTCGTATACCACCTATTTTAACAGCGGGGTGGCTGGCCGTTCAAAAAATATTGAGCTGTCAGCACAGGCAATAAATAATGTAATTGTTGGTACCCAAGATATATTTTCTTTTAATACAACCGTAGGGCCTAGTGACGCTGCCCATGGATATCAACCGGCCAAGGAAATTGTCAATAAAAAAATGGTGATGGGAATCGGCGGAGGGATTTGTCAGACCTCTTCGACGTTGTTTAATGCGGTTGACCAAGTGGGTGTAAGCTATGTCGAAAAGCATCATCATTCTTTATCTGTCGGCTATGTCCCGAAAGGAAGAGATGCCACCGTTTCCTATGGCGGCCCGGATTTCCGTTTTCAAAATACAACAGGCGTCCCCCTTTTAATTAAAACCATCTATGCAAACGGGAAATTAACGGTTGAAGTGAGAACATCCGCTGCCTATGAAAGTCTCATCAAACATTAAAGAGGATGCCGCCTTTTGCTGCGGCATCCTATATTTATTTATAAGAACTCTCTAATTCATCAATTAAAGAACCAACATAAGCGACGGCTTTGCTGATTGGCTCCGTCTTAGACATATCGACCCCGGCTTGTTTTAATAATTCAAGCGGTTTCTTTGTACCTCCTGCACGAAGCACCTCGAGCCAAGCGTTAACAGCCGGCTGTCCTTGTTCCTGAATGATTTGGGCAACAGCCGTTGAAGCGGTTAAGCCTGCAGAGTAGGTATATGGGTATAAACCCATATAGTAGTGCGGCTGGCGCATCCATGTTAATCGGGCTCCTTCATCAATCTCAACCGTGTCCCCCCAGAACTCAGTAAGAACATCTCCTGTTACTTCAGATAAGGTGGCTGCTGTCAACGCTTTTCCTTTCTCGGCAAGCTGATATACTCTTCGCTGGTATTCAGCTTCAAGCAAATGCGTGACAAAGTTATGGTAATAGGTTCCCAAGAGCTGTAGAACGACCCAGCGGCGCATTTGTTTATCTTCATACTTATTGAACAGATACTGACCTAATAGCATTTCATTCATCGTTGAAGGGGCTTCTATAAAGTACATGGAAGGACGGACATTCATCATCCGCTGGTGCTTATTGGCTAAATAGAAATGGCCGGCATGGCCGAATTCATGGGCCAAGGTAAAGCATCCGCGCATATTATCCTGCCAGGTAACCAGGATATATGGATGTGCTCCATAAGGGCTCGAACAGAAGGCACCAGTGGATTTTCCGATATTATCCGCGCGGTCCACCCATCTCTCCTTAAAGCCACGTTCGATGATTTCGACGTATTCAGGCCCCATTACTTTTAATGATTCGACAATGAGCTGGCTTGCTTCTTCATATGTGGTAGAGGGATCGAAGTCAGGATCTAACGGTGCCTTCAAATCACAGAAGCACATCGTATCCAGTCCTAGCACCTGCTTTTTTAATTGGGCAAATCTGCGCATATGCGGGGCTAACTCTTTAAAGATCGTATCAATCTGATTGTTGTACATGTCCATTGTGACTTGGTGTGGTTCCAGGAGCATATGGGTAACAGAATCATATTTACGTAAACGAGCCAGAGCAACCTGTTTTTTAACCTCGGCAGTATACGTTTGTGCCATTGTATTTTTGTATTTTCTTAAGGTTGAAACAAACGAGCCATAGGCCTTCCTGCGGATATCTGTGTCAGCAGAAAATTCATAAAGATTCTCAAATAAAGCAAATGAAACAGGCTGTTCCGTTCCTAAAGGATCAAGAATCGGCTCAAAATCCATATCCGCTAATTTGGTCATTTGATAGATTTGATAGGGGGCACCTTGAAGCTCACCAAGTGCTGCTAATGCTTCCTCAGTTTCGGGAGACAAGGTATGTTTTTTCGTTTCAAGCAGTTCAAGGAGGTTTTTCTCAAACGCCTTCAGTTCAGGTTCTTCTTTTATAAATTGTTCAATGGTTTCCTTTTCAAGAGCGAGAATTTCTGAATTGATAAACGAAAGGGCTGATAGACTTTTAGTACGCAAGGCGGAAAACTTGGCTGCGTTTGCTTGATGGTTGGGATCTGTTCCATCTGCAGATTGCTGCAGACTCGCAAATGTTCCTGCCTTTATGATCCTCATCTGAAGCTGTTCCTGTGCGAGCAGGCACTCTAATAAAGCCTTTGGACCCGTATGTAGTGTTCCTTTGAATCGGTTGAATTGAGATATTTCATTTTCAATCACGTTCAATTCCGCTTTCCAAGCTTCTTCTGTTGGAAATAGATCCGCCAGGTTCCAGGTCTGTTCGGGTGGAACCTGTGATCGATGGAGCCGTTTTCCCATTGTTTTTGTCAAAAGAAATCTCCTCCTTAAAAAACTTTCGTACCACTCATTTTAACATAAATTTTCAAATATGTTATACTATTCAAAAAAAGGGGGTTTGACAATGGAGGAAAAGGTAATGAAAGCCATACAGGATGATTATCCGGATGATTTTGCCTGGTGTTATGGGTGCGGCAGATTAAATGAGGCGGGACATCATTTCCGTACAGGCTGGGATGGAGATACGACGGTAACGATTTATACACCAAGACCCGAACATACGGCGCTCCCTGGATTTGTCTATGGCGGATTGATTGCCTCACTGATTGATTGTCACGGAACGGGTTCTGCAGCACTGGCCCTGCATCGAAAAAACGGCTCTGAGCCTGGTGAGGGAAAAGCAGTACCACGATTTGTAACCGCTTCCCTCCAGGTGAACTTCCACAAGCCAACTCCACATGGTGTCCCGTTAAAAGCAGTAGGAAGGGTCGAGGAGATACATCCTAAAAAATTTAAGGTAGCAGCCGATGTGTTTGCAAATGATATATTATGTGCAAGCGGTGAAGTAGTGGCCGTTGTTATGCCAAGCACTTTTAAGAAAGAAGGTTAATAGGGCGGGCCACTTGCTCTTTCTAGAGTGTATCGGCTAATTGTAATAAAAATGTAATACTTCCAAATGAAACCAAATACACCCTTGAGCCGTCATATAGATGATAGATGAAACGTTTTTCAAGGGAGGTTAAGCGGTGTACCGGCTGTTAAAAAAAATGCTAATTACGGTTGTCTTTGTTCTCTCATTGGTCTCCTGTATGACCTTCGGAATCTTAGGATCTGCCCTATTTCAAGAAGGAAACCCGATCCCGCTCTTGGTCTCCATCGTGAAATTAAAACTTACGGATACTGATTATGTTCAGTTTCTAAATACAGAAAAACAGAGCCGATATCTATCGAGCGATACAAGTCATCCCCCATATAAACAAGTGAAAGAATTTATGAAATCAAAAGGGTGGGACTTCGAGGAACAAATGGGCTCCGGACTCATCTTTCTAAAGGACGAGAAAGAAGCGCTCGTCATGACCAGACAGTATTCCAAGTATTTTGTGATTTGGGATGTTTCTAAAAGTGTAATTAGGTAAAAAGGTGTCAGGCACCATTTGGTGGCTTTGCACCTTTTTTTGTGTGTGGATGTTGTTAATGCAGGGTATTTGCTTTTTTGGTGAAGTTATTTCATATTTAGTACAAGCAGGTAAATTGGAGGAGGGTTTAAATGTTAAAGGAGAAGATTCAAAAGTACATATTAGATCAAAAAGCTCATAGTGATGATGGTGTTGTTTTGTTTAAAGAGGAAATGGAATATGTTGAAGAGAAGCAGCTCTCTGGTGATGCTAATTTGTTCGAGATGGAGACAGGTAATCGTTTTGCCGATGCTTATATTGAACGCTGCGATAAAGAGTCGGAAAATATGTTAAAGAACGAGACGTCTTCTTTTTTGTCGGAACCACTTTCCTATTTAAAGAAGCATAAAAATGAATTTATCTATTTTGAATCGAAATGGCTGGATATTGTAAGTGTTGATGCGATTTCTCTAGAAGTAGACGATGTGTTTGGTACATATGATGTGATGCTTGGTTTACGGGTTCAGAAGAAATTTCAACCACTGTTAAAGGATTTCTTAGATGCCCAATTACATGGAGATGAAGCAAAATTTGATTTAATATTCAGCAATGAAGATGGACTATGGAATTTAAACTTCGCCCTTGATTATGTGGAAGGGTTTCGAGAGGATATGACAATGGGGGAAGCCTTTCAGTTAATCTATCATTTCTTGTTTAAATTGGTCGAGAAAGTAGAAATGGGAAAATAAGTAAAAAATCCTAATCAGAGTTCCATCTGGTTAGGATTTTTTTTGATAGAAGGATTTGATTTCGCACAATCAACTTAATTCCTGCTCTGTAATGGAAATCGCTGATCCAGTGGATGTGTGTTCATTCACCCATCCAAGTGACGTTTCAGAAACTGCCTGCCAATTAGGTATCTCATTCTTATGCTGTTCTACCCAGCTCATACAGTATTGTGGGTCAATATTGTATTCCATGCATTGAGAGAGGAACGATTGAATGGTATATTGATTGCAATTTTGCCAGGAACGGCATGTATATCCCCAAACATTTTCCATTTTAGCCTGGATGGACACCTCATTAATAAAATTACTAAACTGACCTTCCATAAACAGATATTCACTCCTTTAAACATATTTATAGTTTTACACACCTATTCAGTATTTCCTATCCAAATGAAAATCAAGCCAAGAATAACAGGAATAATATTCAAGATATGGTGCAAATTATAAATGCCATTTTAGTAAATTTCTTGTTCATCCAAAAAAAAGATCCGGAGTTTTTCAATGAGAAAAATTAAAAAAATTCTTAAAAACGACCAAAGTAGGTCGGTTCCTAGTGAAAAGTCTGAAAAAGACATCGAAGCGGATTTACACGTTAACATTGAGCGATTAAAAGAACTATTTAAGGACTGCTCCGATATTGTTTTTCGTCAGATTCTAGCCGGAGAAGTGGAAGCCTATCTATTGTTTGTAGATGGATTGATTGATACGAATAGCATCCAGCTGCATGGAATTAACCAAATGTTAAAGGAAGTTGAGAGAGAGCGGGTCACTGCTGATTTTTTAGTAGAAAAAATTCTTTCTGTCAGCTCTGTAAATGAAATTACCAAGCTTGACGATGTCGTATCAAATATTCTAAAAGGAAATACCGTCCTTTTAGTTGATAGAGTCCCGACTGGAATTGTCATCGATGCTAAAGGCGGACAAAGAAGAAGCGTTTCTGAACCGGAAACGGAATCCGTCGTCCGCGGCCCACGTGAAGGCATGACGGAAAGCCTAAGAGTTAATACCGCTCTTGTGAGACATAAAATCCGTTCCAACCGGCTGAAAATGCTCTCTAAAGATGTAGGTGAGGAAACGAAGACCGGTATGGCCATTTTATACATCGATGGCTTGGTTTCACCCCAACTTTTAGAGGAAGTACAAGCACGTCTGGACCGAATAAAAATTGACGGTGTCTTGGAAAGTGGATACATTGAAGAATTAATTGAGGACAACCCTTGGAGTGTGTTTCCGCAAATCCAAAATACAGAACGTCCTGACACGATTGCAGCCAATTTGTTAGAAGGAAGAGTGGCCCTTATTATTGATGGTACACCTCTAGCCCTAATTATGCCAGCAACTTTTTGGCAGTTTATGCAAGCAAGTGAAGATTATTACCACCGTTATCACATTTCTATTTTTCTTCGTCTCCTGAGACTTATTTTTGTCTTTATAGCCCTTACTTTACCAAGTTTATATGTGGCTGTGACGACCTACCATCAAGAGATGATACCGACCAATCTGTTGTTTAGTATCGCGGCTAGCAGGGAAGCCATTCCTTTTCCGGCATTAGTCGAGGCTCTAATCATGGAAATATCTTTTGAAGCCTTACGGGAAGCAGGGGTAAGACTTCCTAAAATTGTCGGGCAGGCTGTGAGTATTCTTGGCGCCCTTGTTATTGGCCAGGCAGCAGTTGAGGCTGGGATTGTTTCCGCTCCAATGGTTATTGTCGTGTCGATTACTGGGATTGCCTCTTTTACCATACCCAGATTTAATATGGCGATTTCTATTCGTCTGCTCCGCTTTCCTTTTATCGTCCTTGCAGGAATGTTCGGTTTATTTGGTATTGTTCTAGGGATTCTAATCCTTTTAACGCATTTATGTAAAATGAGATCTTTTGGCATCCCTTATCTATCACCTGTTTCTCCTTTCTCATGGAATGGGGTCAAGGACGTATTTATCAGGGCCCCATGGTGGTCGATGAATAAGCGTCCGAATCAAACTGTTAAAAAAGATACAACCAGAGAAGGGGAAAATTTAAAACCTAGCCCTGGAAAAGGCAGTGAAGAGGGGAATCCAACATGAAAGTTAGCTTGTCTTTGTTAATTAGTCTCCTTTCGATTGTATTATTGACAGGATGTTGGGATCGCTCAGAAATAAATGATATCGGGTTTGTCGTTGCGACTGGTATTGATAAAGGAACAAAAGATAAATTCCTATACTCTTTGCAGATCCCCCTTCCCAGCTCTATGGGAGGAGCAGGTTCAAGCGGGGGCGGCGGCGGGACCAGCGGGGAAGGTCCCTACCTTGTGGCCCAAGGAGAAGGCGGAAACGAAAGACAAGGAATCGAGGATATTCAAACGAAATTGTCAAGAAGGATTTATCTAGGGCACAGAAGAGTTCATGTTATTGGCGAGGGACTTGCAAGAGTTGGAATTAAGAATTCTTTAAATGCGATCTTCACGCAGCCTCGTTCACGGATATCAACCTTTTTATTGGTCTCAAAGGATGACGCCGTCAATCTATTAAAGGCCCAGCCCCGAATGGAACAATATTCGGGCGAAGGCATGCGGGAAATGTCAAAAGTCAGTCTCAATATGACTGCGAGAGATGCTCTGCAGGACTTGTATCGAGAGGGAAAAGACATGGTGATTCCTGCAATCGAAAGAGCTGGCACTACAAAGGATGATAAAGGCAAAAAAGAAGTCCAAATGAGCAGCTTTGCTGTATTTAAGGATGACAAGCTAGCGTTCTTTACCAACCGGAATGAAAGTGCAGGGCTTTTGTGGCTGTTTGAAAAAATGGAGAAGAAATCCACCTCCTTTCCCGTGGCTAAAAATAAGGAAATCTCCGTGCAAATATTTGAGAATTCAATCCGGCCAGATGTCAAAATGATAAACGGAGAACCCGCATTTTCCGTGAAAGTCAGGGCTGATGGTGTTTTATTTGAAAATGAACCTAATTATCGAATTGAGGATCCGCGAACATACCGTTTAATCATTAGGAAAATGGAAAGACAAATTAAAAGAGAGATAGAAGCAGTGTTAAAGCATGCCCATTCAGAAGAAGTGGATGTGTTTGGCTTTGGCTGGTACCTTTTTAAAAATCAGCATCCAGACTGGGAAAACAAATGGCAGAAAAACTGGCGAACCATGCTGCCAGACTTAAAAGTTACGATCACAGTCGATGCAGATATTCAAAGATCAACGAATTCAGGGATTATTGAAAAGGAATGACAGGATGAAAATAGGAATGATTGTGGTATGGTTTAGTCTCATTTTCTATCTCTTGGTTGTATTTAAAGCAAAAATAATCGATAAAAAAGAGCGGAAATGGGTCTTTTTATGGGTAGGATTAGCATTTGGTGTCTCCATGTTAGATATGTTTCATTTATCACTTAGTATGATTACTACGTTTTTGAATGTTACATTTGAAGGCATTTCAAGATTGGTTGTGAAATTATGAAACAAAAATTATCTGAACTCCAATTATCCCTGCTGATCGCAAATCTAATTTTTGCAGGACCAGTGATCAGTCTGCCTCAGATTATCTTACAACAAGGTGACCAAAATTCATGGGTAGTTCCCATTATCATTTATCCGATTCTACTAGCTTTTATCTTTATCATTTTTGGTAAAAATAAAAACACGGAATGGCTGCAGCACGTTTTTTTGGTAGGAAGGAAGAGTAAATGGATAGAGAAGGGCTTTATCCTGCTTTTCCTGTTGTTTGCGATTTTTACATTAGTCAGAGATTTGCGGGGAATGTCAGATTTTGTAGCGACAGTCCTCTTACCTACGACTCCCAATGACATCATTATGGTCCTTACTATCTTAGTGACTGCCTATATCGCCATTTCAGGAATTGAAGTCGTTGCCCGAATCACCTCTATCCACTTTTTTATTTTATTTGTTATTGTCGCGATGCTGCCCTTGTTATTGATGAACGAATGGGATTTTGGTAATCTTCAGCCCTTGTTAGGCTGGGATTCCATACCGGCGATTTTAAGAGCCTTGTATGTTACCTTTTCTTGGATGGGGGAGATTTTTTTCTTTTTAATTATTATTTCTAATCTCAATCCGCCTCGTCATGCGCGGAGAGCCGTTATTATTGGGGCAGGGTTAGGTTTGTTCCTTTTCTTAGTCGTGATGTTGTCGGCGTTGGCAGTATTAGGCGCAAATATCATTAGAGAATCCACCTACCCAAGCTTGATGCTTATTCAGCAAATAAACATCACCGATTTTCTTGATCGTCTTGACTTGTTTATTACTGTCGCTTGGCTTCCAACATTAGTTACAAAGGTTGCCTTTCTGCTATATGCAATTAATCATTGTTATAGCTACATATACAAGGGAAATACGAACAAATTTTTATTCCCTATATCCTTGATTATTGGATATTTGTCTATTTTGATGTTTAAGAACACCATGGACCTGTTACGTTTTTCCTTCTATACCTGGAATCTAGTTGGCCTGCTTTTAGAGTTCCTGTTAGTTGTGATGTTCCTATTCGTTAGAAGGATTATTAAAAAAAGGCTGGAGTATACAGAGGCCGAGACGTAACTCGAGTGAAAAATGAAGGAGAAAAATATAGCTCCTTTATTTTTTTTGCGTTAAATTATGTTACATTTATAAGTAAAAAAGATGTGAGGTACATAAATGGAAAAAGGTCTTTCAGGAAAACGAATTGTAGTTGGCGGTACCAGAAAGCTTGATGAAATCAGTGTATTAATTGAAAAACAAGGCGGGACTCCTGTCATTCGTTCCCTGCAGGGGACGGTATTTTTGGCAGAAAAAGAAGTGCAGCCCGATTTAGTTGAGTTTGTTGAAAAGGGTGCAGATTGGGTCATTATTACAACTGGCATCGGGTTAGAAACGTTAATCAATGTGGCAGCAAAGCTAGGAATGGAAGAAGCTTTTATTAATAAAATTCGCGGCAGTAAGGTGGCCTCACGCGGTTATAAATCACTGGCTGCGTTAAAAAAGTTAGAAATTCAGCCGATTGCAGTCTCTGATGATGGAACAACAAAAGGCTTGGTTCGTGCCTTTGAAGGTACTGACTTTCAAGGTAAAAGGGTTATGGTGCAGCTCCACGGCGAAACCGCACCGGCTTTAACTCAATATTTGGAGAGCCAAGGTGCGGAGGTACAAAAAATTCTCCCTTATCAGCATATTGAACCGGAAACGGAGACTGTAAAAACTTTATGCCAAGAACTAATGGCTAAAGAGTGCGATGCTGTATGTTTTACGACAGCTGTTCAAGTCCGTTCACTTTTTGATTATGCCCGAAGAAATAATATCATAGAACAAGTAGCAGACGTCTTTAAGGAGTCCACTCTAGCCGTTGCGGTTGGAAAAGTAACGTTAGAAGCCTTAAAAGAAGAAGGAATTGACCGCGTCGTAGCCCCAGAAAATGAACGTATGGGTGCGATGATCATTACACTAGCGAATTATTATTTAAAATCTGGAAAATAATCTTTAGTTAAGCATTCGTCAACAATGAATGCTTTTTTCTTTTTTTTAATATCGTGCTATAGTAATCTACATCCCCTTTAAAGGAAGAGAAAAATGACAACTGTAGCATCGTATATTAAAGAGTGGCAGCAAGCCCTTCAGAATGAAATTAATTACTTAAAAAAGTTCGGCAGCACCAAATACCTGGTTACCAATGGAAGGCTGCTGTCAACGGATGGAGCATTCTCATATTATTTTGAAACCACTGGAGCATTAAGGATCCCTGTCGGTTCTTCTGTCAGACTCGAGTGGGGAGGAATGGCGCAAAATGGACGAATCCTTTCATCAGAAGGAAAGGGCCTCATCCTTTCACTTGAACAATCATTCGGAGACTTAATTTCTGAAGCAACCCTTTTTCATGATCCATGGGAACTGCTCGAACAATTAATCCAGCGACTGGATGAGATCAAAAAAGATAAACAAAAACGAATTCGAGTAAAAAAACTAATGGATCCCTCCATGCCGGCCCAACACCCGGTAGAAAAAATTAAAAGTAATGTGCATGAATTAGTCCTGCGCTCTAAATATAATCCTGTCACTTTTGTATGGGGGCCGCCTGGAACGGGAAAAACCTATACACTTGCAAGAACAGCAGCCAATAAATATCTTCAAAGAAAGCGGGTTCTCATCCTTTCCCAAAGCAACCAAGCGGTAAATGTCCTCATTGGCGAACTAACGGACTTTATTAATAAGAAAGGCTCCTTCCGTGAAGGTGATGTTCTCCGGTATGGCTTTGGAGCAGGTGAAATGGCAGAGGATCGTGAGGCGATTACTACGAGCAAATTGCTTCAAAAGCAGGACCCCGCACTGGCAGAAGAAAAAGATATTCTGCTAAGCGAACGAAAGAATTTAAAGCAGGACATTGCTCGTTCATTCAGTAAACGGGACACCAATCAACTGCTGGAGCTGGAGACGAAAATTGCCAGAGTGCTTGAGAAAATCCGGCAGAAAGAAATTGAATTTGTTCAGGATGCTTTAGTAGTCGGGACCACGCTGGCAAAAGCAGCAAGCGATCCGGCTATCTATGAAAAAACCTTTGATGTAGTGATTGTGGACGAAGCAAGCATGGCTTATGTTCCTCAAACCGCTTTTGCCGCTAGTCTTGGGAAACGGGTCATCATCTGCGGAGATTTCAAACAACTGCCGCCAATTGCTTCTTCAAGGGATTCATTAGTGGAAAAATGGCTGCGGGAGGATATTTTTCACCGTGCGGGGGTTGTCGATTGGGTCAATGAAGGCAAACTCCATCCCCATCTTTTTCTATTAAAAGAACAACGGCGTATGCATCCGGATATTTCTAGGTTCACCAATCAATATATCTATCATTCGCTTGTCGATGATCACGAAAGTGTGAAGCGGGTCCGGCAGCAAATTGTTGAAAGTGCCCCTTTTGCGAACCGTTCTTCCATATTAGTTGATACAAGTTTTACAGGAGCCTACTGCATTCAAGAACGGACATCTCGTTCAAAAATTAACCTTTGGCAGGCGCTATTGTCGTTTCAGCTTATTCATGAGTCTTTTCTGGGGGGCTTACGATCGATAGGATATGTCACTCCCTACCGCGCACAAGCTCAATTAATGGAATTGATGCTCGATGATCTTTATGAATTGGAACGGGCAGAAGCAGATATTATTGCCGCCACTGTCCACCGATTTCAAGGCAGTGAAAGGGATGTAATGGTTTTTGATACAGTGGAAGGCGCACCACAGACTAGGGTGGGTATGCTTTTAATAGGTAAGGATAGTGAACGGCTGATTAATGTAGCTATTACCAGAACAAAAGGAAAATTCATTCATGTCAGCAATCAAGCCTTTATTAAGAGGCATGTGTTCCATGGCAAAACATTGAGACAGTTAGTGGAACACCAAGTGACAAACAGACAGATGGTTGAGACAAAAGATGTTGGGACTTGGATCCAGCATCAGCATCCGAAATTGCAGTGGATGCATGCACGAAGGTTAGAAAAAGTATTCCAGGATATTGAAACATCAAGGGAGTCTTTGGTTATTTCATTACCTCCACAAACAAGTCTCCCAGCGGAATGGCACGAGAATCTAAAAAGCAGGGGTGCATCTGTCAAATTGACGATTCTTTCGGAAGATGAATGGCAGGTACTTCAGCCGAATCGAAGAATAGCAGACAGTTTATCGTTTCCATTTATCATGATTGACCAACAGGTACTTTGGCTGGGTCTCCCCTTGGAAGGTTCAAAGGAAATCCGCCCTCCCTATGTAGCAGCAAGACTGGTTTCAGAGAAGGTCTGCGAATATCTTTTAAGTCAATTCATAACTAAAGAGTAAAATGGCAGGATAGGGCCCTGCCATTTTTGCGTTAAAAGAGTGATTAGTAACCAGACATCGGAACTTTTTAATTTTAACGGCACTTTTTTGAAGTTTATCGGCACTTTTCTGAACTTTAACGGCACTTTTTTCAATTTAACGGCACTTTCCCAATAAAACTGCGTTCCTAAAAAAAATCCAACTCAAAAACAGAATATGGTAAACTAATTTTATCATCTAGACGAACATAAAAGGAGAAACAGAAAGTTGAAGAACGCTGAACAGGGTACCAATCAAGCTATAATTATCGGCGGGGGAATGGCAGGGAAATTAATCGCCGCGGCCATTTCTCCTTATTTTAATAGAATTCAAATCTTGGAGAAAGATCCCCAGCCTGAAAACATGCACACCATTAGACCGGGAGTGACTCAGGCTCATCACATCCATGCCCTTCTGCATGCAGGCGACCGTGCATTAGAAGAGCTTTTTCCCGGATTTCAGGAGGATATGGTCAAACGGGGCTCCATTAAAATCGATTCCTTGAATGACCTGGCCTGGTTTCATCACGGAGTATGGAAACGACGATTTGAAAGCCAAGAAACAACCCTTTTACAGACAAGAAGCTTACTAGAATCATATATTGAAGAAAGAGTAGGGCAAATCTCCAATATCACCTATACATATGATACCAAGGTAAAATCCTATCTAACAAATGAAGATGGAAGCAAGGTTTACGGTGTAGAATTTTTGCATGAAAATAATACCAAATCCATAAAAGGAGATTTGGTCGTCGATACAAGCGGGGCGGCGTCCCTTACGAAAGCATGGCTAGAAAAACAGGGGTATCCGGTTCCTGAGGAAAAAGTGGAGATTGGACTTTGTTATGCCACACGAAAATTTAACCTAGCCGAGCCGCCCGATGATTTTAAAATTAAAATTCTCTACCCGGAGCCTCCCAATCAAACCTTAGGAGGGACACTGTCCATGGTAGAAAACAATCAATACACGGTTACTCTTAACGGCTATTTAAACACCCTGACTCCTTCTTCAGTGAAAGAGGCAGAAGGCTTTATCGAAATGACCAGGAAGCTGCCTCTCCCGGATATCTATCAGGCATTACAAAAATCAACATCCCTCTCAGAAACAGCCATTTATCAAGTACCACATATCAAATGGCGTCATTTTGAAAAAATAACTTTACCGGACGGACTGCTAGTAGCCGGTGATTCCATCTGCCGGATAGATCCAGTCTTTGGCCAGGGAATGAGTTTGGCTGCCTTAGAAGCAGTGGCAATTAGAAAATATTTTGCTTCCAAATATAAAAATAGCAACTTAAAAGCTTGCAAAAAGAATTGGCAAGAATCATTGCACCTGCATGGTTAATGGTCCTATCTGAGGATTTTCGTTACGAGAAGGTAAAAGGTAAAAAGCCATTTGGCCTAAAAGTTCTTCAGTGGTATGTAAAACGAATCTTTTTATTATCTTCGAAAAATAAACAGATTTATAGTGACTTAGTTAAAGTTACGAATTTAGTCAGTCCGGCAGCGATTCTTTTTAAGCCGAGTACCCTGTTAGAGGTCTTAAAGAGTAATAATAAACAATAGAAATGTTCGGGGCTAAATCATCAAAGCCTCGTAGCTTTTTTTATTATTTTCTGAGTTACTATCTTGACAATTTTCTAATTTCTTAAGATAATCAAATAAATTATAAATCGAAAATGGTAAGGGACTAGTAAATCATTGGAATGTGTTAGAGAGTGAAACCCACCGGCTGAAAGGTTTCTCGCAGAAAGGTGTTTGAACCTGCCCTAGGAATAGCTGCTTATGCAAACATAAGCCGTCTCCCTCGTTACGGGTTCAAGAGGATGCACTTGCATCAACAAAGGTGGTACCGCGGAAACGATTCTTCCGTCCTTTTTTTAGGACAGAGGAATCGTTTTTTTTATTTTTTATTATGAAAGGTCGTTCGAATCATGAAAAAACAGCTGGTGGTCGTTAAAATTGGAAGCAGCTCATTAACAAATGCGACGGGAACAATTTCCGAAGAGAAAATGCGTGATCATGTGGAGGCTCTCGCCTACTTAAAAGCACAGGGGCATGAAGTCCTCTTGATTTCATCCGGTGCTGTTGCAGCAGGATTTGGCTCACTGGGCTATCCGACAAGACCCAAAACGACAGCTGGGAAACAGGCGGCCGCCGCAGTTGGGCAAGGGCTGTTAATGCAGCATTATATTGAACTTTTTAAAGAGTTTGATATGATGCCTGCTCAAATCTTACTAACAAGAGAAGATTTTTACAGCCAAACCCGCTTTCAAAATCTATTTTCTACTATTCATGAGCTGCTTGGGCGTGGTGTCTTGCCGATTATCAATGAAAATGATTCCGTATCGATTGAGGAATTAACCTTTGGTGACAATGATCTATTATCGGCACTTGTCAGCGGCTTTTTACACGCCAATGCCTTGATTATTCTAACAGATATTAACGGACTTTATGATGGTAACCCAAAGGTATCAAAAAATGCCAAGAAGTTTAATTTTATCCCAGAGGTTTCTGACGAATTGCTTGGTTTTGCCGGGGAAAGCGGGTCATCCGTTGGCACAGGGGGCATGAAATCAAAATTGACCGCTGCAAAGAAAGCACTCTCACTGGGTGTGAGCGTCTTTGTTGGTACCGGTCAAGGGAAAGAAAAATTGGCCGATATTTTAGCGGGAAAAGGGGATGGAACCTATATTGGCGGCCCCTTCAATTCACAGATGCAAATGAGAAAACAATGGATTGCCTATCATTCCCAAGTTGGCGGCGTGATTGAGATTGATGATGGGGCAGAGAATGCGATTCTTTTTCATGGAAAAAGCCTATTGCCGGTCGGCGTTACTAAAGTCAATGGTGACTTTAATGCCTTGGATGTTGTAGAAGTTAGAAACAAACGAGGGAAAATCGTCGGTAAAGGTCAGGTTTATTATTCCGCAGAAGATTTAATCAATGTTAAAGGATTATCAAGTGAAAAAGCGAAAAGCTTTTCGATTAATAAAAAAGCAGAAGTGATCCATCGAGATAACTGGGTTACATTACCAAAGGAGTGAGTGGGAATGGGAGAACTGTTAGAAAAAGCAAAGAAACTTAAAAAGGCGTCAAAGCAATTAGGAATGCTGTCTACGGTTGAAAAGAACGAGGCACTGTTGAAAATGGCTGACCATCTTTTAACGGAAAAGGAATTCATCTTAAGTGAGAATGCAAAAGATATCGAAGCAGGAAAAGACCGCGGACTTTCTGCCTCTCTTCTTGACCGATTGCTTTTAACGGAAGAAAGGATCGAACAGATTGTTGATGGTGTGCGCCAGCTCGTTAAAATCGATGATCCAATAGGCGAGACGATTGAAGCTTGGGAGAGACCCAATGGATTACAAATTGAAACCATCCGTGTTCCCCTTGGAGTGGTCGGCATGGTGTATGAGGCGCGTCCAAACGTAACGGTTGATGCAGGAAGCCTTTGTTTAAAAGCTGGTAATGCAGTACTTTTACGAGGCAGTTCTTCAGCCATTCATTCCAATAAAGCCCTTGTTAAAGTCATGCGAGATGCATTAGCAGGAACGGCAATCCCTGAGGATGCAGTCCAACTGCTTGAGGATACGAGCCGGGAAACAGCCTCAGAAATGTTTCGGTTAAATGAATATTTAGATGTACTTATCCCACGCGGCGGCGCAGGGCTCATTCAAACAGTCGTTCAGAATGCGACAGTACCTGTCTTGGAAACGGGAGTAGGCAACTGTCATGTGTTTATCGACGAATCGGCGGAAAAGGAAATGGCGATTGAGATTGCGATCAATGCAAAATTACATCGTCCATCCGTTTGTAATGCCGCTGAAACGGTTCTAATTCATGAAAACTGGCCGCATACCTCAGAGTTATTGACTCGTTTACATGAAAAAGGGGTTGAATTACGCGGGGATCAATCGTTGGTTACCGGATATTCGTTTGTGACCCCAGCAACCGAGCAGGATTGGGAAGTTGAATTTTTAGACGCGATTTTAGCAGTCAAGCAAGTAAGTGATGTAAAAGAAGCGATTGGCCATATCGATCAATATGGAACCAAGCACTCTGAGGCGATCATTGGTGAAAATGCGGAAAATGTACGGTTATTTTTCCAGGCGGTTGATGCAGCGGTTCTCTACCATAATGCATCCACTCGTTTTACGGATGGGGAACAGTTTGGCTACGGTGCTGAGATTGGGATTAGCACGCAAAAGCTTCATGCCCGCGGACCAATGGGGCTGAAGGCATTAACAACAACGAAGGCAATTGTCAGGGGAACAGGACAAATTCGCTCGTAATAAAAAAAGCGAAAGCAGGCTTCCGAATGACGATCATGAAAATAGTGCAGAAATGCGCTATTTTTTTGCCTTTTGATATAATAGAATACAAACATACATTCTTATTTAGTGAGTTGGTGAATGGGTGACGACAGAGGTTCGAATATCGGTAAGAACATTAGTTGAATATGTGTTTTCCAGCGGCAGTATTGATGCACGGTTCCGCTCGCAAACCGCACTTACAGACGGGACAAGAATCCATCAGAAAATTCAAAAGTCCTACAAAGAGGGCGACCAAAAGGAAGTATACGTCAGTACTGAGATTCCTTACGATGGACTCATCTACATCATTGACGGCCGCTGTGATGGGCTTTTGTTTGATGATGATTCTGTAATCATCGACGAAATCAAATCTTTCTCTCAGCCAAGCGGCCAATGGGACACGGAGGGGTATCCTGTACACTGGGCCCAGGCAAAAATGTATGCCTACATCATCGCCAAGGACAGGGAACTAGAAGAAATGGATGTCCAGCTGACCTATGTCCATGTGGAAACCGAAGAGAAAAAGATTTTCAAACAGAGATTTTCAACAAAAGGACTTGAGGCATTTGCAGCAGATGTCATTAAGAGCTATGCACCATATGCCAGACTCATGCATGACCATCGCACGAAAAGAAATGAAAGCTGCAGAGAACTGGCATTTCCATTTAAATCCTATCGAAATGGCCAGCGGAAGTTGGCAGGAGCGGTTTATAAGACGATTGTCGATCAAAAGAGTTTATTTGCAAAAGCCCCTACAGGAATTGGAAAAACCATCTCAACGCTTTTTCCAGCGATGAAGGCAATGGGTGAAGGGCAGCTAAACCGTGTTTTTTATCTTACGGCCAAAACAATCACACGTACGACTGCCGAAGAAGCGATTGCCCGAATGGCTTCCTGTGGATTATGTATGAAGGCGGTGACGCTCACCGCAAAGGACAAGATTTGTTTTCAAGAGGAAACAAACTGTCAAAAGGAAACATGTGAGTTTGCGAACGGTTATTATGATCGGATTAATGGCGCAGTCCTTGATATTTTAACAAATGAAAACTCGATGAATCGAGAAGTCATTGAGCGTTATGCCCGGAAACATAAGGTCTGTCCCTTCGAATATTCGCTTGACCTTGCTTATTCGGCAGATGCGATTATTTGTGATTATAATTATATCTTTGAACCGCGCGTGTCCTTGAAACGGCTGCTCGAAGAACAGAAGAAATCTACCGCTCTGCTCGTTGATGAGGCTCATAATCTTGTGGACCGAGGCCGTGAGATGTTTTCTGCTGCCATAAACAAAGAGCCTTTTCTCCAGTTAAAGAAAGAATCTAAAGGAGTGCATCCGGCTGTCTATGAGTCTGCCAAAAAGATCAATTCAAGATTCATCCAATTGAAAAAGATCAATGACGATGAAAAAGAGTTTGTGATTGATTTACTGGAGGAGGATTTTATAAAAGAACTCAGTGAATTCATCTTGGCAGCAGAGCAGGTATTACCATTCCAACCTTCTTCATTAATACTGGACACGTATTTTTCAGTTAATCAATTTTTAAAAATAACCGAACTGCTTGATGAGCATTATGTCATTTATGTAAGTAAGGATCGTAAGGACATACGAATTAAATTGTTCTGTGTGAATCCATCGCAATTTCTAGGGCAAATGGGGAAAGGGTTTCGGGCCAAAATCTTTTTTTCGGCCACGCTTTCGCCCATGCCCTATTATCAGGACATTTTAGGGGGAGTTGAAGGTGATTATCAGATAAGGATCCCATCCCCTTTTAAGGCAGAGCAGGTGGATGTATTTATCAAGCCGCTTTCAACTCGCTATCGTGACCGCGAGCGGACAAAGGGTGAGATTATTAAAGTGATTCATTCCTTAGTAACCAGACGTCCAGGAAATTACCTGGTATTCTTTCCCTCTTATCAATACTTGACGTCCGTTTATCAGCTGTTTAAAGAAAAGAACGAAGACATCCCAACCATTGTTCAAGAAACAGGAATGTCTGAATTAGAAAGAGAAGCCTTTTTAGCTGCCTTCAAACCAAATCAAACGGGGACATTGGTTGGTTTTGCTGTTCTTGGCGGAATATTCTCGGAAGGTGTGGATCTCATCGGTGACCGTTTAAACGGGGTGGCCGTGATTGGAGTAGGTCTGCCGCAGCTTTGTTTGGAACGGAATCTTATCAAGGACCATTTTTCAGCCCAAGGGAAAAATGGATATGAGTATGCCTATGTTTTTCCTGGTGTTAATAAGGTGTTGCAAGCAGGAGGGAGATTGATCCGTTCTGAACATGATCATGGAACGATTGTCTTAATCGATGATCGGTTCCTGCAAGTGCAGTATCAACAGCTTCTTCCAAGCGAATGGAGCAATTTTGTCATAATTTAATGAAAGATTTACTGCGGCCAAAAAAAGGCTGCTTTTTTTTATCTTTAGCGTGACAATACTTTGTACTTTTACATATAATTAAAGAAAAGTTGCGCACGGTAAAAACTTTGAAAAAGGGGAAAGAGAGATGGCTTATACTAAAAAAATCAAATTAGTAAATGGTGAAAAAGGGAATTTAATCAAAATAACATCCTTAAATCTAGAAGGTGTGATGAGAAGAAGACTGTTGGATCTTGGATTTGTGACAGGAGCGTTAGTTGAAGTGGTTCGTAAGAGTCCCTTGGGTGATCCGATTGCCTTCCGCGTCAGTCAAACGACGATTGCCCTCAGAAAAGAGGAAAGTTCACAAATCGAAGGGGAGCTGTTGTCAAATGGGGAATGAATACAGAATCGCATTAGCAGGTAACCCGAATACAGGAAAAAGCACCTTATTTAATGCGCTGACAGGTCTTAGACAGCATACCGGAAACTGGGCAGGGAAAACCGTTACCCTTGCAGAGGGCAGCGTTCCTTTCAAGGATAAGACCTTCCAGTTAATTGATCTTCCCGGGACATATTCACTTTTTTCCAATTCAACAGATGAAGAGGTTGCTAGAAACTATATTGTCTTTGATAAGCCAGATGTCACGCTCGTCGTCTTGGATGCGACCTCATTAGAGCGTAATTTCAATCTCGCTTTACAGGTATTAGAGATGACAAAAAATGTAGTCATTTGCATTAATCTTATTGATATTGCTGAACAACAGGGAATCCACATCAATGAAAGGCTGTTAACGAACCGCTTAGGCGTACCTGTAATTAAAATTTCAGCCCGGAACAAAAAGGGCTTCCCGATGCTTCTTGATACGCTTGACCGCATCGTAACAGGAAAAATTGAGTGTAATCCCGTCCAGACAAAGTATGCGGATGAAATTGAAGAAAAGATAAAAGTGATTGAACCTAAGGTCCGGCAACTGATTGGGGATGATTTATCATCACGATGGGTTTCTTTAAGATTACTAGATGGTGACGAGGCATTGCTTCAAGAATTGAATAAAAGATTTGTACCAGAGGTGGTGTAGATATGAGTATTCAGGAGCTATATTCAGAGGCGCAAGCTCTGTCCAATGAAAAGCTGCGCGACGACATTGTCCAGCAGCTATACCAACAAAGCCGTCAGTTATGTAAAGAAGGAATTACTTTTACCAAGTCAAAACAAGATACCCGGACAGAAAAACTTGATTCGATCTTCACTTCTCCTATTTTTGGCTTTCCAATCATGATCACGATGTTAGGCGTTCTGTTTTACCTGACGATTGCTGGAGCCAATATCCCATCATCCATGCTTGCTGAGATGTTTGGATATATCGAGTCACAAATAACAGTTCTCTTTCATGCCCTTCATGCACCGGATTGGCTTCACGGCATTCTTGTACTAGGTTTATATAGAGGGACTACATGGGTAGTTAGTGTGATGCTTCCGCCGATGGCCATTTTCTTCCCAGCTTTCGCGCTTTTAGAGAATTATGGCTATCTGCCAAGAGTTGCCTTTAATATGGATCGGCTTTTTAAGAGAGTTGGGGCACATGGAAAACAATCGTTAACGATGGCAATGGGGTTCGGCTGTAATGCGGCCGCCGTCATTTCAACTAGAATCATTGAGTCGCCGCGGGAAAGAATGCTTGCTATTTTAACTAATAATTTTGTTCCTTGTAATGGCCGCTGGGGCACCTTGATTCTGTTAGCATCGTTATTTATGGCTGCTAATTTTACAGGGGGAATAAAATCCTTAATAACCACAGGGGTAATCGTCGGAATTGTCTTGTTTGGCATCATCGTGACCTTCTTTGTATCTTGGATACTATCAAAAACGGCCCTTAAAGGGGTGCCGACCCATTATACGTTAGAGCTGCCGCCATACAGGAAACCGAAAATCCTTGATACGGTCATCCGCTCATCCTTAACCAAATCCTGGTCGGTCTTGGTTCGCGCGGTTAAAGTAGCAGCTCCTGCCGCGATTTTGACCTGGGTGTTTGCAAATATTTTTATCGGGGATACGAGTATTCTCATGTATGCTGTAAACTTTTTAGACCCGTTTGGCAAGCTGCTTGGCCTTGATGGATATATCATGATGGCGTTCATCTTAGGTCTGCCGGCCAATGAAATTGTTCTGCCAATCCTTTTGATGGGATATCTATCCACTGGATCGTTAACCGAAGTGGATAATCTGGTCGATTTGAAGAAAATATTCCTTGACCATGGCTGGACGTGGCTTACAGCCTTGAATATGATGTTATTCTCCCTCTTGCATTATCCATGCGGAACGACTCTCCTGAATATTTATAAAGAAACAAAGAGCAAGAAATGGACGTTTTTAGCGTTTCTGATTCCAACTGTCATTGCGATCCTTGTTCCGTTAGTGATTACTCAAACAGTTAGATGGCTGGGTATTCTGTAAAAAACTAAGACACCAGTTTTTTCGTGGAAACTGGTGTCTTGGTTTATTTTCTTTTTTGTATTTCCTCTGTTACGACAAATGCAAGGTCATCATTACCGAATAGTGAAAGTACACCGAGTAACGTCTGGTCGGCAATTTCTCCTGCTTCCTCTTTTGGAACAGTTAACTCGATTGCTTCTTTTAATGCCGGATTGGAAGACTGGGATGGGTAGGCGCGTAAATATAATTCTTCGGGATTAAGGCTGTGATTAATACACCACTGGGCAAAGACAAGGATCATCATTTTTTCCTCACCTTGGTAGTGTTGAATGATTTTTTCTTCTAATTCTTTTGAATGCATAATTAATTCTCCCTTAAAATTTATCGGATTCTGCTTTATAGTACCATAATAACATGGGTAAAATTTGGTATGGACAAGATTTTATGAGATACTGTCTGTAACATTTATTTTGAAAGAAAAGGGGAGTTAGTTATGAGCAAAATTGAAGTAGGCGAAATCTTTACCATCAGTGATGAAACGAATGAAGAGCAGGAAGTAGAAGTTCTTGGTGTGATGACAATTGAAGGAAATGACTATGTGGCTGTTGCTTTTGCGGATGACGTAAGGCAGGAAGAAACGGAGGAGGATATCGATATCTTCTTTTTAAAGGTGGATGAAGAGGGTGATTTTTCCGCCATTGAAAGCGATGAGGAATTTGACAAAGTTTCAGCCGCATTTGATGAAATGATGGATGAAGAAGAAGCGGAAGAATAATGATCGAAGAGAGGAATGTACCTCTCTTTTTATTTTGGGAAAATTATGTATGTATATTTTTAAAATTGGCATACTAACAGAGAGTAAATAAAAAGGAGTTCATTCATGTTAATCGAAGAAGGTAATAGGTATCAAATTTCGCAAAATGCAAAAGGGTTTTTCAATTCTGCAGAAACCATGACGGTGAAAAGCTATAATGGCATCACAGTCCAATTTATTTTAGGGGACAGTAAAGGACATGGTTCCATGCCTGTCGAACATATGCAATATCTATTAAAGAAATCGAATTTAACGGTCATTCCAAATAAAAGATCATTATTGACTCATGAATTGAATGAAGAGCAGATAGGGTAAACATATGGCATTACTTCTTTTAAGAAGTAGTGCTTTTTATTATTGATTACGTCGTGGCTATTATAAGATAAATAAAAAAGGAGTGATATCGAATATGGAAAAGAAAAGTGCAGTATTAAATGATTCTACGATTAAATACATAGACAAGGGGGCTGGAAAACCGATCCTGCTTCTTCATGGGTTTTGTGGGAGTTCAGGATATTGGTCAGAAATCATTCCGAGCTTATCGGAAAATTATCGGGTTATTGCTCCGGATCTGCCAGGTCATGGAGGATCCACGACAGCTTTACAGAACTATTCGATTAGCGACATAGCAGATGTGATGAAAGAGTTATTGGTAAAATTGAATCTAGACCAAGTTACCATGTTTGGCCACTCCTTAGGGGGTTACATTACGTTGGCGTTTGCGGAGAAGTACAGTGAGTCTTTAAGCGGTTTCTCACTTGTTCATTCTACCGCTTTTCCAGATGCGGAAGAGGCAAAGAAAGGAAGAACAGCCAATATTGAAAAAGTGAAGAACGAGGGAATACAGTCGTTAATTGATGGGCTTGTTCCAAAACTTTTCTCACCCGATCACCTGGATGAAGCATATGTGGAAACGGCCAAAGAAATTGGGTACCAAACACCTCCCGATGGTGCGATGGCTACATTGGCTGCAATGAGAGACAGGCCTGATCGGAATAAGGTACTTGAAGCTGCCTCCTTACCAGTGCTGTTAATTGCGGGGGAAAAAGATCAGATTATACCGACTGAAAAAACTTTTTCAGTGAGTAAAGCAAACATTAAACAAGTCATTATTAAGGATTCTGGTCATATGAGTATGTATGAAAATCCATCCGACCTCATTGCCGCTATTAAGGACTTTGTAAAATAAGTGTTTTAGAAGGAGGTACTTTTTTGGGAGTTCCTCCTTCTACCTTTAAAACAAGTCGCTTAGCTTGTCATTTGAATGGACGGCAATCAGGACAACTGCTCGTTCTGTTCCGATATTCGTAACGGTATGGGGGACACTTGCATTCCAGCTAAAGGAATCTCCTTTCTCCAGAGTAAAGGAATCTTCGCCCTGTTCCGCGAGAATTTTTCCCTCTAAAACTAGATGGCATTCTACCCCCTCATGTGCATGGGCATCGCCAATCGATGCGCCAGGTGGAAATTCCACACTTCTTAACGATAAGCCGCCTTTTGAAGAAATGTGCTCAATTTTTAATTGATTCATGGTAGAAAACGTTCGTTCCTCTTTTCGTACCACCTGCATATGTTGCTTTTTTTCTAAAAGCAGGTAGGGCAGAGGTACATCTAAATAAGTTGCGATCGTCTGTAATGTGTTGATTGACGGGGAAGTATTGTTGTTTTCTACATTACTGATAAACCCTTTTGAAAGTCCTGTTGCTTCACACATCTGGGCAATGGTGATTTTTTTTCTATTTCGTACCGCACGAATCTTTGCGCCGATATCCAAATGGTCCACCTCTATAGTTTTCTAATATAGAACATATTTATATATTAGCAAAAAAATAATTGACAAGCTAGTTTATCTATTGTTATCCTATAAACAACAAAAGTTCATATTTAAAAACAAAGGGCTTTATTTTTTTGTTTAGTTGTTTACTAATATGAATCTTTTTATTCTATATGAATTATTTGTTTTTAGGAAACACTAAAAATAATAAACAATTTAGAAAGGGATGGTGAAATGATGACAGCACCTATGATTTATGAACTTCGCCAGCCTGCACAAATTGAACCGGATCAAACCTATCCGGCCATCTTTCTTTTGCATGGAATTGGCAGTAACGAAAAGAACATGCTGCCTCTGGTAGAAGGATTTGAAAATAAATGTTTTATTTTTAGTATCCGCGGCCATTTGCCACAGCCTCCAGGCTATGCTTTTTTTACGATTCAAGGTTATGGAAAACCACATCGCGAGGTATTTGATGAAGGGGTAAATAAGCTCACTCAATTTATTGATTACGCCTGCAGACAATATCCTTTAGATAACGAACAACTCTTTTTACTGGGTTTCAGCCAGGGAGCCATTCTATCAATGACCTTGGGGGTAACATTAGGAAGCCGTATTAAGGGAATCGTTGCTTTAAGCGGGTATGTTCCTGCTTTTGTAAAGGATGAATATAACATTAAGCCTGTTGACCAGCTATCCCTATTCATCTCACATGGTGAGATGGACCAGGTACTTCCCTTTGAATGGGGAGTGGCGAATGACGAATATTTCCGCAAGCTAGGTGCAAATGTAACGTTCCGGACTTATCCAGAGGGACATTCTGTTTCTGAACAAAATCATCAAGAATTGATCAGATGGATATCTGAACAATTAGATAAATAAAAAGTGGAGGTAAGGAAAAATGTTAAAAAAATTCGAGGTTAGTACATTTATTTTACGTGTTGTTTTAGGAATGACGTTTTTTGTTCATGGATTAGTTAAATTCCAAGGGGGAATTGAGAATATTGTAGGTTGGTTTAATGCGATCGGCTTACCAGGATTTTTGGCTTATGCAGTCGCATCCATCGAAATGGTCGGCGGAATTGCGTTGATACTAGGATTAGGAAGCCGTTTCGTTTCAGCTTTACTTGCGTTAGTGATGATTGGTGCAACAGTTAAAGTGAAGCTTGCTGTCGGATTTTTAGGTGATGGGAAAATGGCAGGTTATGAACTTGATTTAGCCTTATTAGCAATGGCTATCGTTATTGCGATTAATGGCAGTAAAATGTTTGCACTTGATCAGGTTATTTTTAAAGGACAAAAGTCTGAATCTAAATCCTTTTAACGGGAGCAGGAGGTTATAGGAAAATGATGCCATCTTTGTTTATTGCGCATGGTGCGCCATTGTTAGCCATCGAGAATAATGAGTACACTGAATTCTTAAAGAAGTTAGGCAAAAATTTACCGCGTCCGAAGGCGATTGTATTATTTTCTGCCCACTGGGAATCACGAGTTCAAAAAGTGAGTGAAGTGGATTCTTACAGCACTATTTATGATTTTGGCGGATTTTCGCCTGAGCTTTATCAGATTCAATATCCTGCACAGGGTGACCAACAGATATCTGATGAAATTAAGGAATTGTTTAAGGAAAATGGTATTGAATTTGAGGTGGAAACGGAGCGCGGCTTGGATCATGGTGCATGGGTTGTGCTTCGTTTACTTTATCCGGACGCTGATATTCCTGTCATTGCGATGTCAGTTAATCCTAACCTTTCACCGGAAGAACAATATAAAATAGGGAAGTCGCTTGCTACATTAAGAGCAAAAGATGTTTTAGTAGTGGGAAGCGGGGGTACTGTTCATAATTTAAGAGCGGTGAAATGGGCTGATAATGGTATCGATCAGTGGGCCCAGGAATTTGATGATTGGCTTGCTGTTCATCTGGCAAATTGGGACTTAGAGTCATTGTTTAAGTATGATTCGCTTGCGCCAAATGCAGATCATGCTGTGCCTCGATATGGAAATGAGCATTTTATCCCTATTTTCTATGCGATGGGTGCGGCAGATGATGGAAAGAAAGCTGAGTTGCTGCATCGTAGTTATCGGTATGGGAACTTGAGTCATAGTGTTTGGCAGTTTGGTTGAAATTTATTAAAAAATTCCCAACTCTTTTGTTGGGAATTTTAATTTTTATAAAGGGACAACGGGTTCAGTAAATACTCCATTAATAAATACATACATATAAGAATTTCCATCTTCACTAACAAAAGGTACTCCAATCATGGTAACACCTTCCATAGGTACCATTACCTCGATTGAGTGTGCACCGTTCCATTTATAACCTAATGATAAAAGTTCATGTTTCTTTGCTTTAAATTCTTTACTGCTTAATAAATCTGCAACAAGCTTATTTCTTTCGGGTCCTTGGAGCGGTTTTAAATCGTGGCAAGTACAGGGTTCTTCATTTTCTGATGCTTTAACCGTATTCCCAGATGTAATAAACAACGTTCCTGCTATTACTAGTCCACCAATCACAGTTAATAATTTTTTCATGATTACATTTTCCTCCTTTTTAAAATCTATTTAATTCATTTCGTTCTTTTTCGACAATCTCCTTTAAAAAATTTGGAAAATAATTCGACAAATGGCATTTTTTGTGTCAGAATCATGTCAATTCAGAATAAAAAGACCTATTGGTTGTTAAAATTTGTGAAATAAGGTCTAATTAAGGAAAACGCTTAAAGTTGAGGGGATTAACTCGTGTGGTTCATCATTGGCGTAGTACTGATTTATAATCTACTTCTTTTTTATATCGGCTGGAATGGCTGGAAATGGATAAAAAGTATCTGGGGTGAAAAGCGGCCAGTCTTTAAATACGTTTACTGGCTTGTTCTGCTTTTCTTTGCCTATTCATTTATGCTGGGCCGGCTTTTTAACGAAGACTTTTTCATCACGTGGATTGGCGCAATATGGCTCGGCTTGTTTTATTTTTTGTTACTATTGCTGCCATTCGTAAACTTAACCGTTTTTCTTATTAAAAAATACACTACGCTTTCTAAAACAGCAGTAACGAAGAACACAGGGATAGTAACACTTACCGTGGTGGCTGGTTTGTTTAGTTATGGAATATTTAATGCATACAGCCCGGTTGTCAGAAACTATGCCATTAATATTCCAAAACAAGTGAAGGACAAACAAACCATAACGATTGCCATGGCAAGTGATATGCATTTTGGGATGCTGTCAGGTGATAAACAGGCCAAAAAACTAGTCGATAAAATCAATTCCATGAACCCTGATCTTGTCATTTTTCCCGGAGATATCATCGATGATGATGTACAGCCCTTCCTTGATGAAGGAATACCGGATATTTTAAAACAGATCAACGCGCCCGTCTATGCTTCCTTAGGTAACCATGATCGTGATGATGAAGTTGACCTTTATAAGATACTTAACGAAAGCGGGATGCGGCTTCTTGCTGATGAGGTAGTCGAGTTAGAGAATGGTGTTACCTTAATTGGCAGGAAGGATCGGGGCTATCAGGATGTTGTCCGCGCCAAACTGCCTGAGTTATTAAAGCAGGTGGATGCATCAAAACCATTGCTATTACTTGAACACCAGCCGTATGATTTAGATATTGCCAAAAACTACGGTATCGATTTAATGCTATCAGGCCATACCCACCGCGGCCAAATCGCCCCAATGAATTTCATTACCGACAAAATTTATGAAAATGACTGGGGCTATTTGAAAAAAGGAACCCTTCAATCGATTGTTTCTTCTGGATATGGATTATGGGGAACACCAATTAGACTTGGCAGCCGCTCGGAAATTTTGAAAATTACTGTCACCTTTAATAAATAACTCATTTACCCGAATGGATGATCATTCGGGATTTTTTAATTGAGTGCATTATTTGCTTGGGATATTCCCAAGTGCTATCCTTTACATGGAACGAAGGGAGACGATTTAAATGGTAACAGAATTGATATTAAATGATACCCTGATTAAGCTGGACGATTATCAAGAAGAAAACATCAATCATTTATATAAAATAGATGTGACTTTCAAAGTTACAAGCGAGGATTACCATGATATCACAACATTACTTTATCAAGGAACCTTCGATGTGAAAATACCTGAAAGACAATTGGCGTTTAAGGCGGCCATTCACCAATACTCCACTTCAATTACAAACTTATATGAAAAGGAACAGGTGGGGGTTTTTAAACTTAGTCTGCTTGAAACAAAGGAGTGAGGCGCCGTGAAACTAAGTATTCTAGACCAAGCGCCAATTTCGTCCAATCAAACTGCCTATAATGCACTGAATGCATCGATGAGGCTGGCCCAAATGGGGGAGAAGTTCGGGTACACCCGTTATTGGATTGCAGAGCATCATGATCTTCCCGGACTTGCCTGTTCTGCCCCAGAAGTGATGTTGAGTTATATTGGGGCTAATACCTCTAAGATTCGCATCGGGTCTGGTGCCGTTTTGCTGCCGCACTATAAGCCTTATAAAGTAGCAGAAGTATACAATATGCTTGCCACGCTTTTTCCCGGACGTATCGATATTGGAATTGGCAGAGCACCAGGCGGTTCCGCTGAAGCTTCCAATGCATTATCCGATAACTTTTTACAACAGGTCTGGAATATGCCCAAGTCGGTAAAGGACCTGATGCACTTCTTAGAAAATAATTTTCCTTCAGATCATGAGTTTAAAAACCTTTCCGCATCACCAATCCCACCCATCGCGCCTGCTCCATGGTTGCTCGGAACTAGTAAAAAAAGTGCTTTATTGGCCGCAGAAAATGGGCTGGCCTATGCGTTCGGACAGTTTATGAGTGAAAACGACGGTCAAGAGATTATTCAACAATATCTAGATGCTTTTAAACCGCGGAAACAAGGACAAAAGCCTGAGGTGATTGTTACAGTAAATGTAATCTGTGCGGAGACGGATGAAAAGGCGGAAGAGATTGCCTTAAGTCCGCTGATCTGGTCCTTGCATAGGGGAAAAGGGGAGAAAAGTGGTGTTCCGTCAGTTTCTGAAGCAAAGCGGTATGAACTAGATGATAAAGAACGAGAGACTTTAGAAAAAATGAAGAGAAATATTGCTATTGGAAGCCCCAAAAAGGTGGTTAATAAACTAAATGAATTAGCTTCCCAGTATCAAGCAGGTGAATTGATGCTTGTAACGATTACCCATTCTCCTGAAGACAAAGTGAAATCCTATCAATTGATTGCTGAAGAAGCTTTTCATGCATAAAAAAGGCTGTACGCTCGTAGTGGAGTGTACAGCCTTTTGTGTTACTGGGCCTTTACGACCGTATAGTATTTTACTGGAGAATTTGCAGCATTATCGATTGCCGCAGAAATGGTACTGGTTAAACTATTTGTCCCCTTTGCATCAAGGCCGAGCTCCCATATCATCATACCGCCGAACCCATTGTTTAAAGCAAGCTGGGTTTTCTTTTTCATGGTTGCGGCACCGTTATAGTAATAAGTAGTTCCATTCATTTTAACGGTGTCATGATTGGCATTGGCCGGATTTTGACTGATGATGGTATCGTAGGATACCTGCTTAATTTTAGGATCGGTTGGCTGGGCATAAAAAGGAACCCCAAGTACTAATTTCTCTTTTGAGATATTTTGTTCTTCAAATAATTGGCTCCAATAATTCACTATTCTTTCCGTAAACGGATATGGTGAGAGGTTAGCCGCATGATAGCCATCGTCATATTGTCCGTCATATGCCATGATATTAACATGATCAACATCTTTAAACATGGATGGCTCATATTGAACAAAACCAATCTCAGTTAAAGTGACGGCATGAATTTTTGAATAAACAGCAATGGAGAGTTCTTTATTTTTAGCATGCAGCTTCCCGCTTAACTGTTTTGCGAAAGCAGCAAGATTGACGGCGTCCGCTTTTGAATGTGGATGTTCAAAATCAATATCAATTCCATCCAGATTCTCACGGTCTGCTAAACTAGTAAGCTCGTTAACTAGTTTTGTCCGTGAAGTTGGATTAGAGATGGCAGCCTTAAAGTATGGGTATGATTCCCCGCCGTTCATGTGATACCATCCGCCGACAGCTAAGATGACCTTCGTATTTGCTTTTTTTGCTTTGGCTACGGTTGTCCGCAGGTTTTTTAAAGCCGCATCGCCATTCAGTGAGATCCCGCCGTCTTTTGCCGGATGGGCAAAAGAGAAGATGACGTGAGTTAATTTACTATAGTCCACTTGGTTTGGATCACGGAAATCCTGCATATAACCGATGACAACTTTAGAAGGTGCTTTTTCGACATTTGGTAGCTCTTTTGTCTGAGGGTTAATGGATGACTTTGGCACTTTAGCCGATTTAACTGTCTTTTGGCTCTCAGACTCATTTGATTTATATTGAATCCCTGTATAAATTCCTCCAAGGAAGGTAAGAACAATTACCATGGTTAGGAGGAGATGACTTTTTTTCATGAATGAATTCCTCCTTCTATTTCTATAAAAATTGTAACAGATTCACCGTAAAGAATAGCTGGTAATATCCACCTTTGTACGGACGGAATTACTTACCTAGGTAATCAGATTTGAAAGGTTTGTAGGTTTCTGATATAATCATAAGGTTAATGTTGAATACTAGCACATTATGTATATAAAGATTTAAGGGTGGTTAATAATGAATCAAGAATATAAAGTATTACTTTATTATAAATACGTACCAATTGAGAATGCTGAAGAAGTTGCCAACGAGCACCGTCAATTTTGTATTGACTTAGGACTAAAAGGCCGGATTATCATTGCTTCTGAGGGAATCAATGGTACGGTGTCAGGCACCGTCGAACAAACGGACGCTTACATGAAGTATATGGACGAGCATCCATTATTCACAGGTACTTGGTTTAAAATCGATGAGTCATCAGAACATGCTTTCAAAAAAATGAAAGTACGCTTTAGATCAGAACTAGTTACCTTAAGATTAGAAGATGATGTCGATCCTAATTTGTTAACAGGTAAGCATTTGAAGCCAAAGGAATTCTTTGAGGCTATGCAAAGAGAAGATACGGTTGTTATCGACGCCCGTAATGATTATGAGTATGATCTTGGTCATTTCAGAGGAGCCGTTCGCCCCGATATTTTAAACTTCCGCGACCTCCCAGATTGGATTAGAGAAAATAAAGAACAGTTTGAAGGTAAAAAAGTTCTTACCTATTGTACTGGCGGAATTCGCTGTGAAAAATTCTCTGGCTGGTTAAAGAAGGAAGGCTTTGAAGACGTAGCGCAGCTAGAAGGCGGAATTGTTACTTATGGTAAAGATCCAGAAGTTCAAGGGGAACTATGGGATGGCCAGCTTTATGTGTTTGACGAGCGAATCAGTGTGCCGGTTAACCGTAAAGAGCATGTGGTGGTCGGCAAGGATTACTTTAGCGGCGAACCATGTGAGCGTTATGTCAACTGCGCAAACCCTGAATGTAACAAAAAAATCCTTTGCTCAGAAGAAAATGAACACAAACATTTACGAAGCTGCTCACATGAATGCCGTGTCCATCCAAGAAACCGCTATGTAGCGCAGCACGGTTTAACTGAAGAAGAAGTAAATGAAAGATTATTGGCATTAAGCCATAACTAATATGTGAAAGCAGGTCATGGTGATGACCTGCTTTTCCTATATAGGCCCTGAAATCTAACATAAAAAAGGATAAACGTTGATACATATGGAATATACTTGTGAGTGCGTTACAATTTTAAAAAAAGATTAGCATGAAGGGAGTTTACTTATGACCAGCTATAAAAACAGAAACGAAGTCCCCGTCCATGAAAAGTGGAATTTATCCGATATTTATCCTGATATCAGTAAATGGGAGCAGGATTACCAGCTCATTGAAAAAATCTCCGCCGATTTAAAAAAATTCGACGGTCATATTCATGACGGTCAAACTTTATTTGAGTATTTGAAAAAAAGAGAAGAACTATCCTACCATTTTAACAAGGTCTATGCCTATGCCATGTTAAGTGTGGACGAGAATACAAGAGAAACACAGCCGCAATCATACTTAGATAAAGCGAAACAGCTAAGTGTAAAAGTCAGTGCTGCCACGTCCTTCTTTATGCCTTATTTACTCAGCTTAGAAGAAGAAACATTAAAGGGATTTATAAAAGAAGAGCAAAGACTCATTTATTTTGAAGAAGATTTATTGGACTCATTCCGCTACAAAAAGCATGTGTTAAGCAAGGAGCAAGAAGAAATCCTGTCCCAATTAGGAGAGGCGTTATCGGTTCCTGGCCATACTTTCGGGATGATCAACAATGCCGATATTAAATTTGGTGAAGTAACGGATGAAAATGGTGAACGGGTTGAACTCACACGAGGGATGTACTCGAAACTGATCGAAGACGAAGACCGTGAAAAGCGGAGGGAAGCCTATAAGGCGTACTATCAGCCGTATGTACAATTGAAAAACTCGATTGCCGCCACACTGTCAGCTGCGATTAAGAATAATGTCACGTTAGCGGGTATTCGTCAATATCCCTCTGCACTTGAAAAAGCGCTGTTCGGCGACAATGTCCCTCGGGAGGTTTATGAAAATCTGATTCAAACCACCAAAGAAAACATTGCTGCGATGCACCAATATTCTAGAATCCGCAAAGAGAAGTTGAATCTGGATGAAATCCGGCAATACGATATGAGTGTCCCGCTAGTCAGCGGGGTGAAGCAAGTGATTTCCTATGAAGAAGCCTACGAAACGATGTTAAAAGCTCTGGCACCTCTAGGGGAAGACTATCTGACGATTTTAAAAGAGTTTAAAGATGGCCGGTACATTGATGTTCGGGAAACACCGGGGAAGCGTTCCGGAGCCTATAATTTGGGAGTGTATGGGGTCCATCCGTATATTCTCTTAAATCACCAGGATGATTTGGACAGTTTATTCACCTTGGTTCATGAGTGCGGTCATGGGGTCCACAGCAAACTAAGCTCGCAGTACCAGCCGCAAATCACAGCGGGATACAGCATTTTCGTGGCAGAAGTAGCTTCGACAGTGAACGAGGTCCTGTTAATCAACTATTTATTGAACAATGAAAAAGATCCTGAACTGCGAAAACACCTGCTCAATCATTTTATTGACCAATTTAAGGGAACTTTTTTCACTCAAGTGATGTTTGCTGAGTTTGAAATGAAGACACATGACATGGCTGAGAAGGGGATTCCGTTGAATGCGGAAGTGTTCAATCAAACGTACGAAACCTTATTCAGAGAATATAACGGGGAAGAGATTGTCTTTGATGACGAAGTCAAATATGGCTGGTCAAGAATTCCTCATTTCTATCGTCCATTCTATGTTTATAAATATGCGACAGGCTATGCCTCCGCGATTCATTTAGCGACAAAAATTCTAGAGGGAGATCAACAGACACTAGACTCCTATTTAGAATTCTTAAAAAGCGGAAGCGCCGACTATCCGCTGGAGTTATTAAAGAAAACCGGAGTCGATTTAACTACACCAGATCCCATCCAAAAAGCTCTTAAACGATTCGGAGAGCTTGTTGAAGAGTTCTCACATATATAAATAAAGAAAAAGTGGTCAAATTCAAATTTTAAGAGTTTGGCCATTTTTTGCGTATTTTTACAGCTTTTTACACTTAAGTTTTGTTAAAATATAACTTATAACAAATTTTAGGAGGATAACGATTTGGATGCTAAATTTTCAAAACCAAAAGGATTTGGAGAAATATTAGATCATACATTTAGTTTAAGCAAAAATCGTTTTAAGGAATTTTTTATGATTTTAATTGTCTTTATGGGGCCAGTATACTTGCTGCAAGCGATCATTCAGACGGCCACAGGAACAAGCTTTTTTAGAGAGACTGGGACTGGCGGGGAATGGTATGAACAAATACTTTCAAGCTTTGAGGAGTCCGGCTCGTTTGACTCAAGTTCTTTAGGTGCGGATATTGGCTTAATAGTTGTTGTCTTATTAAGTGTTTTGCTTTTTCCGGTTGCTGAAGCAGCCGTATTATTTGCCATCAATCATATCCGGAACGAGGAAGAATTTACGGCAGGCTCAGTAATAAAGCAGGCGTTTCGCCGGTTCTGGCCGATGCTTGGCAGCTCTATTCTTTTTGGACTTATGCTTTTAGGGATTTTCTTAATACCGATTCTGATTGTTGCTTTATCAGGGGTAGTTTTGGCTGCGGCTGTCCACCCTGTTTTAGGGATTTTGACCGGGATCGTGTTATTCATTGGCTTCGCAATTGGCGGGAGTCTGCTTATTACTCGCTGGAGCTTTTATTTTGGTTCGGTTGTCCTTGATAAGGTATCGCCAGGATTTGCTCGGAGCTGGCGGCTGTCGCGGAAGAGAACATGGGCCTTATTCGGTCTTTACATTGTATTTTACTTAATTGTCACAATCATTAGCTTTGCCATCCAAGTCACTTTTGGAGCACTTTTAGGAAACAGTGTCCTTTTAGGGCTAATCTCAAATATGGCCTCTCTTTTCACAACGATGATTTTTTCAATAGGCTATGGGATTATGTATCTTGATTTAAAAACAAGAAATGATGCCGAGGATTTAAAGGAGTTAATAGAAGATTATCAGTCGATTTGAAAACCTAATGTTAGGTGATGGTTATGTTAGATGCAAATAAAGCAAGAGATGAGATACAAGAAATATTAAAAAAAGAAGAATATCAAGTTTATTATCGTTCCAAAGGTTTGATTGAAACTTGGTGGGAAAAGGCGCGAGAGTGGATCTCAGATCAGCTGGAAAAATTATTCCCTTCTATCCCATCTGCTGGCAGTGCTTCAGGCATCATTTTAATTGCCATTATTGTGATTGTTATTCTTTTGTTAGCGGTCACTGCTTTTGTTCTCATCCGGAATACGAGACGTAATCGGCTGCTGCGTAGTCAGAAGCCGCTTCAATCAATCAAAGATAGAAACTGGACCACAGAACGGCACCTAAAAGAGGCGGCGGACCTGGAATCACGAGGGGACTTAAAAGAAGCAACCCGCCATCTTTTTCTTGCCATGCTTCTCTTTTATCACGGGAAGAAGTGGCTTGAGGCGCGAATCTGGAAAACGAATTGGGATTACTATGAGGAACTAAGAAAAGTAGACCAGCAGAAAGCAGATCAATTTAATGAGCTCGCTCACTTTTTTGAGATTGTGACGTACGGGGAACACAATGTTAGTCCAGAAGAATATCAACCTTTTCTAACTAAGATTAACGACGCAGTGGGGGAAAGGGGATGGAACCTATACAATGAAGAATCAGTCTAAACTACGCGGCTGGATTTGGTTTCTGGTACTCCTACTGTTCTTTTTAAATGTCAGTTATTTTGCCTACCAGCCAAAGCCGGAACCCTATCCTGACTATGTCACATCCTCTCCTTCTCCTACTGGTGTAAAGGCATTATATACATATCTAAAAAAGGAAAAAGAGGTAAAAACCTGGAACCATTCGCCCACCCTGCTGCCAAAACAGGAACGTCAGCAAATGCTTGTCATGGTTGGTCCCGCATTTACTCCTGAAAAAAAGATCATGAAGTCCTATATCGATTTTATGAAAGCCGGAAATACGATTCTGCTGATGCAAAGTAATCCAAAAGGGATGTTCAATGTTGAGACAGATTTTATTCCAACCGTTCCTTCTCAAAGTGATAAACCAAAGAAAATCGAAGACCCACACCATCACACGTATCGAGCTGAAGTTCAATCAGACGTTCGAATTCGTACAGATAAGAACGATGACATTTTGCTTTTTGATCAGCAAGGCGCAATCGCGGTTAAAAGAGCGTATGGTGATGGACAATTGATTATTGCCATTACTCCTGAGTGGATAACGAATGACAAATTATTAAAAGAAGACCATTTGGCGCTTAGTTTTCAACTCTTTAACCAAGGAAATCCTAACAGCCTTATGTTTGATGAATATATACATGCTGGTCAAAATGAATCGACCGTTTTAACCGTTTATCCGATGTGGTTTTTGGTTCTTATTTTCCAAGGAATTCTTCTGTTAATTTTCTGGCTATGGTATAAGGGGAAACGGTTTGGACCGCTGTTAAAAGCCCGGGAAGAGTGGGTTCGTTTTAGTGATGAGAGCATCCAGGCGATTGCGGCTTGGTATTTAAGAGGCCGTCGTTACCAGGATTCACTCAAGATTCAGGCCGACTATGTAAAGCTATTATTACAAGAACGATGGCAGGTGCCATACAACAAAGAATGGCGGGACCTTACTCCGTACTTTGAAAGAAAATGGATCGAAATGCCTGTTCATGAGATTCAAACTTTTCTGAGCGGCTTAGCCGGCATTCTCAGCCGGGAAAATATAAATAAACAGGAATATCTTTTGTGGTCAAGAAAACTAGAGAAATTACGAAACGAGGTTGAATCATGAAAACAGAGTTATCATCCCTCCTAGAAAAATATGAAGAGCGAATTTTAGGCCAAGGTCAAAATCTAAGGCTGCTTCTATCCGCTATTTTATCTGGCGGTCATGTCCTTTTAGAAGGAGTGCCTGGCACAGGTAAAACACAAATGGTCCGGACACTTGCAGGACTGCTTGGCGGCAGTTTTAACCGGATCCAGTTCACTCCAGATTTACTGCCAAGTGATATTACGGGCAGTACGATTTATAACATGAAAGAGAGCACTTTTCAGACACTTAAGGGACCGATTTTCACTAATATCTTATTAGCTGATGAAATTAACCGGACACCTGCAAAAACCCAAGCAGCCCTTTTAGAGGCGATGGAAGAAAAGCAGGTAACGATCCAGGGGGAAACCTATCGTTTGCCGGATGTATTTTTTGTGGTCGCCACGCAAAACCCGATCGAATTTGAAGGTACATACCCGCTGCCAGAAGCACAGCAAGACCGTTTTTTATTTAAGCTTTACATCGATTTTCCTGCTTTTGAAGAGGAGAAAAATATTTTGAAAATGGTGATCGAGAACAGCTTTGACAAGAATCCTGTTTCATCCATCCTGGACATGGAGACTTTTATCGCGATTCGAAAAGAAATTGAAAAGGTAACCGTAAGCGAGACGGTATTAGGTTACATTCTGCAAATCGTAAGAAAAAGCCGTGAGTCTGAATCGATTCGGTTTGGGGCAAGCACGAGAGCAGGTATAGCGATCGGTAAAGCAGCCCAAGCTTGGGCCTATCTCTTGGGGAGGGACTATGTGACGCCAGATGACATTAAAATGGTGGCTAAGCCTGCACTAAGACATCGGATCCAATTATCCCCGCATATAGAATTGGAGGGAGCCACCGTTGACCAAGTTATTGAAGAGCTTGTGGGCTCGGTTCCTGTTCCAAGATAGAGGGATCCTGCCAGCCAAACGTTTTCTATTCGTTTACCTCACTATTTCTCTATTATTAGTGATTAGCTCGGTGTTTGGCCTTTCATGGACTTTTGTCATCAGCTTTAATCTATTAACCGTATGTATCAGTCTGCTGGATTTGCTTTTTTCACCAAGCAAACGTGAGCTTTCCTTTAAAAGGACTATACCAAAGGAATTGGAAAGGGGAATTACTTATCCTATCGATTTGGAGGTAAGCAATGCCTCCACATATCCTCTTTTTTACCGGGTGGTGGATGGGCTGCCTCAGTCCTTTGACAGACCGTTCCCGCTTAAGGGAGAGATCCCAAAGGATTCAGTTGCAGTGATTACTTACCATACCACTGCTTTTGTGAGAGGAAATTATGAAGTTCATAAACTTTATTTTCGCTATGGCAGCCGCTTTGGCTTTTGGGAAAAACAGACCACTGTTGAATTAACGGAATCGGTTAAAGTCATACCCGATTTAACGGAAACAAAACAATACTTAGAAAATGCTCAAAGCTTTTTAAAATACGAAGGTTTAAACATCCGCAGACAGAAAAGCGGTGTCGGAGATTTTGCAAAGATTCGCAGTTATGTAGTCGGCGACGATCCCCGCAAGATCAACTGGCGGCAAACAGCCAAGCTGCATGAGGTTATGACAAATGACTACGAACCGGAGCATGGTAAATATATTACGATCTTAATTGATTGCGGACGGATGATGGGAGCCGAATTAAAGAAGGGAAACCGATTAGAAAGAGCGTTGGAAGCAGCCTTGACGGTGAGTGCGGCCGCACTGAAAAAAGGTGATTATGTTTCCCTGCTTGCTTTTTCAAAAGAGATCCACGTCTATGTACCGCCTGCAAAGGGATTGCCACATTTACAAACCATTTTACAAGCGATTTACCATTTAGAGGTAAATGCATCCGAATCCAATTATGGAGCCGTTTTACGGTATTTGGAATCCGTCCAAAAGAAACGCAGCCTGCTTCTATTATTCAGCGATGTGTCGACTTTTTTACATGAGGAAAGTGCTCTCGTCTATATACAGCGGCTTCGTCAGCGCCATATGTTTTTTATGATTGGGGTAGAAGATGAGACTTTAGTGAACAGGGTAAAAGCAATGCCTGAGACGGTTCAGCAGGCAATGGTAAAAAGTATGGCACAGCAGCAGGTTCTGATTAAAAAGCGGGAGAAGAACAAATGGGAAAAACGGGGCCTCCAGTTGATAGAGGCCCGGGAGGAAAAATTGGCGGTTACCGCCGTTTCTCATTATATTCAGATGATCAATCAAAATCTTTTATAGCTGTTTTCGCTAGTTTAAGTTTTCCGATGATTACGTATAGGATAAGTCCAGCTACCGTCAAGAAGGCAACGGTATATTTTGCTTCCAATGAAATTTTGGCAGGTGTAATAAACCCTTCAATAATGCCGGCTATCACAAACAATGGGAGCGTACCAAGGAGCAGCTGGATGGACCGTTTAGCCTGACGTTTTAATTGCCAGCCCCTTGAGTAATGGCCTGGGACAAAGAGCTTATAACCCATCAAAAGTCCGGCACCGCCTGCGATAAAGATGGCTGTAAGCTCGATCATCCCATGCGGAACAATATAGGCCCAGAAATCATAGGATTTGCCATGATGCCAAAACAGGGCAGCGAGTGCACCAACAATGATTCCATTGTAGACCATTAAGTAAATGGTTATCAGGCCAAAAGTAATCCCCCCGGCAAAGGCAAAGATGGCAACCTGAATATTGTTAGTCAAAATACTCGCCGACATCAGCGAGGAATCAACAGCGCCCCTTCCTTTTCCTAGTTGGCCTGGATCCACGCCTTGAGAAATTTCCGCTGGGAGAATCGAATAAATATGGAGCGGATCATTCATCACCGACATAAAGCTTCCCACAGCACCGATTAAAAATAACACCATGGCGGCCACAACAAACTTCCATTGTTCCAGCAATAAGCCAATAAACTGAGTGCTGAAAAAGGTTCGAATCTGCTTAAAGCTCGATACCTGGTCTTTATACAAAAGGTTATGTGCTTTGGAGACAAGGCCGTTTAAGTAGGGGGTTACTTCTTCATTGGGATAATAGGTCTGACTATAGGAGAGATTTTGGGCTGCTTTTTGATAAAGCCGATGGAATTGGCTAATGGTTTCTCCCGTATAAGCCCTTTTCCGTTTGCTTAAACTAGTGACTAATTGTTCTAGCTGCTGCCAGTCTTCACGGTGCATTTTGACAAATTGCTTGATATTCATTTTCACACCTCTTATATGGAGCGATGTAGATTTGCTTTTCCCTTATTATAGAAAAATAGTAGAAAAATAGAAACCATAACTTGAGAAAACATCAGCTTTAAGGGGGAAAACTTAATGATAGAAGACCATTTAGATATAAAAACACCAGAATATGTCGCCATTCAATTTCAAATTGCCGGATTAGGAAGCAGAGCAGCCGCGTTTATTATCGATCGGGTCTTGCTAATGCTCGTAAATATCTTGATTATTGTGATTCTTTATTTTGTGATGGACGGCATGGAATCCTTGTCTATTTTTCTTTGGGATAGTTCATTTCCTATCGCAATGGTCATCATCGGTTTGTTTCTTCTCAATTGGGGGTACTTTTTCTTTTGTGAATTTTTTACCGGCGGGCGAACCTTCGGTAAAAAAATGGTCGGAATTCGAGTGATTCAAGAAAATGGTCACAGCATTACGCTTTTATCTAGTTTCATTCGTAATCTTGTTCGTTTGATTGATTCGCTCCCAACTGCCTATTTTCTCGGGATTATTATGGTCTTTTTTCATCCGAAACATAAACGGCTCGGGGACCTTGTGGCCGGTACCATTGTCGTCCATGAACGGAAGGCCAAAAAGAAGAAGCCTTCACCAATCGAAAAAGAAATCAATCGGAGAGGACTTAGCAAAGACGATGTTTCGATAGATGAATGGACGCTAAAATCGTTTACAGCTAAGGATTGGAAATTAATCAGTACCTATGCAAATCGTTTTGTGCAGCTGCCGATCGAGGAACGAAATCAGCTGACCAGACAAATTGCTGATCTGCTGCTAGCAAAGACAGGATTTGATTGGGATGAGAAAACAGAAAGGGAATTAGAAGACCTGCTGCTTGTCCTTTATTTAATCTTAAAGGACGAATGGGAATTTGAGCTTTAAGATAAGGAACTCAACAAATTAAAAAAGGCCTGAATTCACTTGAGTTCGGGCCTTTTCTTCTGCGTGCCCAGCAAGCCGTTAATTGCTAGTTGGTGAAAGTCCAATCCGAGTAAGT
>NZ_JAABNN010000083.1 GCF_009928415.1 Bacillus sp. USDA818B3_A | reverse complement strand
GAAGCTTAACTTCCGTGTTCGGTATGGGAACGGGTGTGACCTTCTCGCCATTATTACCAGACTATTTAATTGACACTATCTTATTATAATAACTTTTTAAGATTTTGCAAGAGGAAAATTTAATTTTTTCATTCCCTCAAAACTAGATAATGTAGAAGAAGAAGTAAAAACGAGTTCACCTAAAAACTAGGATAAGTCCTCGATCGATTAGTATCA
>NZ_JAABNN010000067.1 GCF_009928415.1 Bacillus sp. USDA818B3_A | reverse complement strand
GAAGCATGGTGACATGTGGAGCTGACTGATACTAATCGATCGAGGACTTATCCTAATAGAAAAGCGGAGGCGACTGTTCAACTTCGATAGACGTTGGAGAGCCGGCACTGCAAATCCGGGTTTTGGATTTGTAGGAACGGATCGAAACGGCCGAGAAGTTAGGAGCCGTAGCTGGACAAATTTTTAGATGAACTCGTTTTTACTAACTTCTTCTATATTATCTAGTTTTGAGGGAATGAAAAAAGTTAAATTTCCTCTTGCAAAATATAAAAAAGACATTATAATAAAATAGTGTCTGATAAATAGTCTGGTAATTATGGCGAGAAGGTCACACCCGTTCCCATACCGAACACGGAAGTTAAGCTTCTCAG
>NZ_JAABNN010000051.1 GCF_009928415.1 Bacillus sp. USDA818B3_A | reverse complement strand
CAAAGCGCCGAGTTATCATGAACGAAACTAGCTCCTACTCGTAAATGCGTAGGTTAATTTGGTTAGAATGTTACTGAAAAATCAAACCAAATCAGAGCTACATTACGAAAGGAGCTAGTTATTATGAAGGATACCATAAAATATGTAGGTTTAGACGTATCAAAAGAAAAAATAGCTGTTGCGATTGCAGATGAAGGACGAGATGAGCCTAGATACTGGGGGATGATTACGAATACACCAGAAGCAGTTAAGAAATTGATGAAAAAGATTGGAAGCAGTGAAAACTTACGAGTGTGTTACGAAGCAGGTCCTACCGGATATGCATTGTATAGATTACTCCTTACGTTAAATATTCACTGTACTGTTATAGCACCATCTTTAATTCCTCAAAGACCTGGTGAGCGTATTAAAACGGATCGTAGAGATTCCGTTCGACTAGCCCAGTTATATCGAGCTGGAGAATTAACTTCTATTTACGTTCCTACTCCAGAGGATGAGGCATTACGAGATCTTGTTAGATGTCGGGAGGATGCAAAAGAAGACGAATTAAGAGCTAAACACCGGTTAAGTAAATTTTTACTACGTTATGATATCCAACCACCATCAAAGGGCAAAAAATGGACCGTTAGGTACTATAGATGGTTGGACACTTTAAAGTTTGAAAACTCTAAACTAAAAGTAGTTTTTCAAGAATATTATCATCAAATTAAAGAGATACAACAACGAGTCTTAAGACTAGAAGAAGAAATCAGAATACAAGCAACAGACGGTGTTCATGCCCCAACCATCCAAGCTTTACAAGCATTAAGAGGCGTAGCACTAATTACAGCGACTAGTATTGTGGCCGAAATAGGATCTTTTAAACGATTTTCCACCCCTAGACAGTTTATGGCGTATGTGGGGTTAGTACCTAGTGAATATTCGAGCGGTGAAAGTAGAAAACAGGGAAAGATCACTAAAACAGGAAATCGCCATGTGCGGCGTCTGTTAGTGGAATCGGCCTGGAGTTACCGATATCAACCGTCCGTTAAAGGTGAATTACAAAAGAGACAAAATGGACAATCGCCAACCGTTCAAGCAATATCCTGGAAAGCACAAAACCGACTTCATAAGAAATATTTTCGATTATTATCAAGAGGAAAAGAAAGTGGTAAAGCCATTACAGCAGTAGCAAGAGAATTAGCAGGTTTTATTTGGGCAATCACGCAGGAATTGGACGAAGTAGTTCCAACAGCTTAAAGAAGTATATTTTACATGACGTACAGTACATTTGAACAATAATAGATGAATGAGAATAGGGCTCGAAGGCAAAGAGAAAACCGGAAAGGAAAACCCACGTGCCTCCTCTGTGCTATATCTATGTAGATTAACGCACGTTCCGAGTTAGTGGATACGTCCTTTATACGGAAAGATAAAATGTGAGAACCCACGAATATCAGAACGCTAACCGCAGTAGAGATTTTTGCCTTCGTGCCGTGTCCTTAGCATCCATTCCAAAAAAAGATGAGGGAGGTACGATTATTCCATCTTTAGCTTAAAAAGTGTCTCACCTCTTTGGAAGGCTGTCAAGGAGAGCACTTGACAGCCTTCCAAAGAGGTGAGGTGTGGTCAGTAAGCTAAAGAAGGAGTTACTTTAGCCAGTAACGGCTGCAATCTAACCAAGTAAGCGAAGAAGCGAAAATAGCTTCTCTTCTTAAAGTTGGTCAAAAATAGACCAAAACCTAGTTTAAGGAGGAGGGCCTTGACAGTTTCGTTCATATCAGGAGGCTCCCCGGCACGCCCGCGGAAAGCGA
>NZ_JAABNN010000050.1 GCF_009928415.1 Bacillus sp. USDA818B3_A | reverse complement strand
GGTGTGCGGCCGAGCCTAGGTCGTATCATATAACGGGTGGGATTCCCGTCGAGTAAGAACTAGCCATTCGCTCGTAGCGAGTCTTGGAGGGCTAAAGGTAACTTTAGTCTTTAAGCGTAGACAGTTAGATAGCGGGCCGAAAGCCAAATGGTTGAAGGGATGGAGCTCCATAATGTTAGTAAATCGAGAGGGCTGATGCCTTACCTGCGACAGAAAGCTACATTTTATCCCTCGTTAAGGGCAAGAAGGATAAAACCTCTCTGGAGTCAGAGACCTTGGCACGTTACACATTGATATGATACGGCAACTCGGGAGACCCTACCGGTCTCTTCATATAGAAGAGTATGGTGTACAAGCGATAACAAGCAAGGAAACCAAATGCCGATTGTAGGGAGTCGGATAGCAGCGTAGTACCAATGAAGTTGGGTAATGCCGATGGAGGAAAGGCTAGCTACCAGTTATCACCCTTACTAGGGACACATTTACTACACGCAGAGGTAGGAATAATAAATGGAAACAAAACTACTAAGGATAGCAGAATTAGCAAAATCTGATCCTAAAATGAAATTTACATCTCTTGCACATTTATTAAATGAGCAATCACTAGCTCAATGCCACCAGGAGCTACCTACCAAAAAGGCCACTGGGGTTAATGGTACAACTAAAGAGCAATACAGTGAAAATCTAAAGGAAAACATAGAGGATTTAGTAAATAGGCTTAAAAGCAAAAGTTATCATCCTGTTCCAGTAAGAAGAATGTATATTCCAAAGCTCAATTCAAACAAGAAAAGACCATTGGGAATTCCGGAACATGAAGATAAGATTGTTCAAAGAGGAATTACGAAAATATTAAATACCATCTATGAAAAGGATTTTCTAGACTGTTCATTTGGATTCCGTCCAAATCGTAACTGCCACGATGCTTTGAAAATACTGAACCATTATATTGAAAAGAAATCAGTAAACTATGTAGTAGATGTAGATATTAAAGGATTCTTTGACAACGTTGACCACACATGGATGATGGAGTTCTTAAAACTGCGAATCGCTGACCCTAACTTACTTAGAATCATTGGTAGGTTTCTTAAAGGTGGATATATGGAGGAAGGTAAGAAATATAAAACAGACAAAGGCACACCGCAAGGTGGAGTAATATCTCCGATATTAGCCAATGTATACCTCCATTATGTCCTTGACCTATGGTTCGAGAAAAGGGTTAGGAAACAGTGCAAGGGACAAGCATACATAGTGAGATATGCGGACGATTTTGTTTGTTGTTTTCAATATAAATGTGAAGCCGAGCAATTCTTCCATTCATTAAAGTTGAGATTAAAGAAATTTAATCTAGAAATAGCCGAGGATAAAACCAAAATCATACCCTTCGGGCGGTTTGCGGAGCAAAATGCAAATCAACAGGGAAGAAGTAAACCGGAAACTTTTGATTTCCTTGGATTTACACACTATTGCGGTAGGAGTAAACAAGGGAAATTTCGAGTAAAACGGAAAACATGCAATAAGAAAGTCCAAGCTAAACTAAAGGAAACTAAAGAATGGTTGAAAATTAACAGAAATAAAGACATTCATATGATTATGGATAGATTCAAACGCTCACTAGTAGGTTATTACAACTATTATTGCATCACAGATAATACCCAAAGTGTAAACAAATTCAGAGACAAAATCGGGTACTTACTGTTTAAATGGCTCAATAGAAGAAGTCAAAGGAAATCATTTACTTGGGATAAATTCAGACTCTTTCTTAATAAATATCCATTACCTTACGCAAGAGTTAAGGTTAATATATACGACTTAAGAAAAGAAATTAGCTATATTTTGTAAATGATAACTAGGAGGAGCCGTGTGCGTTAATAGCGCAAGCACGGTTCTGTGAGGGGGGAGGAGTACAATTTACCGCAAGGTAGAAAGGCTCCCTTCTACTCGACT
>NZ_JAABNN010000049.1 GCF_009928415.1 Bacillus sp. USDA818B3_A | reverse complement strand
TGCGTGCCCAGCAAGCCGTTAATTGCTAGTTGGTGAAAGTCCAATCCGAGTAAGTACCAAGACGCTTGGTAGCTGACAGGCAACTGGTGGAGAAATCCTAAGGTTGAAGCCCTGTGACAAAGTAACTCTCTCGAAGAGTACGAGCAAACTAACAGGTTGTAACATAAAGTGAATCCTGCCGTCTCGTCAAAGGCATCCACCTACGGTGGCCAAGGAGAAGTCGAGCCTTGAGTAGATGGGCGAAGACCATGGAAGGTGTGAAGAACTTGGAATAGCAGCACCGAAGAATCTCTCGGGGTAAGGGGAACGACATGTTAGGAAAGTAATTAACGGAACTGGGGATACCCTCCTTGTCACTTTCGAAGGAGAGTAAAGCAGAAACCTATAAGTACAAACGAAATGGTGGATGGACGAGAGGGAGTCGGAGGGGGTCATAGTACCGATTATGACAATGACAACACAACATTGTCTAGGGAAGGACGGCATAAGCCATTACCCTACTTCGTTCACATGTCAGAAGGAGGTAAGAGTCAGTGAATGCCAAGAAAATGGCTAACTACACCAATAATGCAAAAGCTCAAGAACTCTGGAAGACGTTATATCTTTGTGCCAAGGAAAGTCCAACTCGCAGATTTCACGCTTTATATGACAAAATTTATCGTCCTGATATTCTGTGGGAGGCATGGCAACGTGTAAAACGTAAGAAAGGCAGTGGAGGTGTAGATGGACAAACGATTGAACAAATCGTTTTGGAATACGGGGAAAGAAAGTTTATGAATGAACTCTATTTGGAGCTAAAGGAGAAACGCTATAATCCGAGTCCAGTCCTAAGAACCTATATCCCAAAGGACAATGGAAAGAAACGTCCATTAGGGATACCCACAATTAAAGACAGAGTTGCACAAATGGCTACGAAAATGGTTATTGAACCCATTTTTGAAGCGGACTTTCATGATTGTTCATTTGGTTTTCGTCCAAAACGTAATGCCCATCAAGCCATAGCTAAGATACGAAAAACAAGTAGGAAATGTTTTTGGGTAGTAGACGTCGATATCCAAGGATATTTCGATAATATCAATCAAGAGAAATTGATGAAATTACTGGAACAACGAATTAATGACCGACGGGTTTTGAAGTTAATTCGAAAATGGCTGGAAGCTGGCATTTTGGAAGAAGGGAAGATAAGAAATCCAATCACCGGCACTCCGCAAGGAGGGGTGATTTCTCCACTTTTAGCCAATATATATCTAAACACAATGGATAGGATATGGCAGAAGAAATTTAATCATCTAGGAGAAATCATTCGGTATGCGGATGACTTCGTCATCATGTGTGAAACCAAGAAACAAGCATTGGAAAGCATCCAAGTAATTCTAGCGATATTGAGGAAACTCGACCTTTCAATTAATCGAGATAAGTCAAGATTGGTCCACCTGTGGAATGACATAGAGGGCTTCGATTTTCTCGGTTTTCATAATCGTAAATTTCCTAAAAGAGTTAAAGGTGGGAAATCGATACATGTCATGTCTCACATACCAAAGAAAAACGCAATGAAGAAAATGCGTGCGAAAATTAAAGACTACACGGAACCAAGGCAAAAGTTATATATGGATATAACTGAATTGGTTAAAGGGTTAAATAGAAAGCTTCAAGGTTTCAAGAACTATTACGCAATTTCCCCTCTGGGAAAGAGATGGCTAAATCGCATTGATTGGTATGTACTTGAACGCCTCACATTGTTTTATAACAAGAAAAGAAACAATCGGAAGAAGCATGGAAATTTAGGGGACGTAAGGAAAGAAGTCGAACACATATTAGTGAAATTGGCTGGTTAGATACCGTAAAGCCAAAGAAAGAAGAACGTCGGAAAGCCGTATGAGGGAAAACCTCACGTACGGTTTGATGAGGAGGAACTGAAAGTAAAAGAGATAGCGTAAGCTATCCCTTCGAAATCAGTTTCTTACTCTACT
>NZ_JAABNN010000048.1 GCF_009928415.1 Bacillus sp. USDA818B3_A | reverse complement strand
TGTAACCGTCAAGTTGTTTTGAACACTTTTTGCTAATTAATTTTGAACACTTTCTTTCTCAAAAATGGTAAATCGATGCTTCAATCTATAACTGTCATTTTCATTTAATTGAATAACCTCAACTCGGTGAAGTAAACGGTCTAATATTGCCGTAGTGATTCCTTGATCTCCCATTAATTCAACCCATTCTTCTGGTCCTTTATTAGAGGTCAAAATTAGGGAACTTCGTTCATATAAATGGTTAATTAGATGAAAAAACAGGTTAGCTTCCCGTTGATCCATTGCCAAATACATTAGGTCATCAATAATAACCAAATCTGATTCTTTTATTCTTTTTAATTGCATCTGTGATTTACGAATATACTCTTCTGTTTTTAATAGGTGTACCAGTTCGCCCATACTTGAAAAGGCTACCTTGTAGCCCTTATGTATGGCTTCTACTCCTAGACCAATTCCAATATGAGTTTTCCCCGCACCTGGCGGTCCTAATAGAATAATATTGTATTGCTGCTCCAGCCAATTGAGTTCTCTTAGTTGGTTTAATTGACGCTTACTAAGAGATTCTTGTTCTTCAATATTAAATTCATCTAATGTCTTATGATAAGGGAATCTAGCCAATTTTAGCCTTTTTTTCACATTTTTTTCTTCTCGTCGATTTACTTCAAACATTAGTATTTCCTGCATGAACTCTTGATAAGTCCATGACTTTGTTTCCGCATTACGAAGTAAGATCGGCAGCTCATTAGCTGTTTCCGTCATCCGAAGATGACGGAGTTGCTCTTGAAGAATCTGTACTGTTGTTGTCATTACGAAACACCCCCAATAATGTTGAAATAGACATTCATTTCCCTAGTTGCTGCTGTAGCTTTTAAAGCGGGGTTATTATTTTTTACTTTTTGTTTTGGAGGAGAACTAGGAGTATTTGTTTCCTTTAATCGAGTTATATGTTGTGCAATATCGCGAAGATCGTTGGCACTCCATAACTGATCTTTAACGCAAACAACTAAGGCTTCTTCTATCACAGGACGGTAATGGGTAATCGCGTGTTGAATGACTTGAAGCTGATCCCGTACATATCTTGGGTAACGAACAGCTACTTCATGAATAAATAACTCTGCTTTTTCCGGATCATTAAACTGACGAATTATTGTCTCTTTATATGCTTGTATACCTTTAGAACGATCTCTTGTGTGCTGACGGTTCTTAATCAATTCACCTTTACCATGACATAGCCGATGTTTGGCTAATATCTCTCCTTGCGGAGTTGCACTAATAGTAAGCTCTTCATCTTGAATATCAATAAAAACTGTATTATTACCTCTTGGTCGGTATGTACCTAAAGGTACTGAATAACGATTGGATTTATATTTAATTACATTGTCCTTTTGAACTGTTCTTGATATACTAGAACCAATGTTACTCTCGAGAGAGAGTAGGGATGAGACTGGCTTTAAGTGTTGCTTTTCCAGGGCGTGCACTTCTACCGGTCTCTTTTTAGTTGTGTTATGTACATTGTAATTACCCGTTCTTTCTAACCACGAAAGGCACTTATCATTCCATGCATCAATATTCGAAAATACCCTGTGTTTTGCAAAGTTTCCTTTTACAAATTTAACAACATTTTCAACCTTTCCCTTTGTTGCTGGATCTGCTTTACGACATAAATAAATTCGGAAACCTCGTTCCTGCTTGTATGCTTGAAATTCCCCTGTTAGAATAATGTCTCCTGCATTTTCGCTTACTGTAATTAGATGGTCTTGATCGTAAACTATTTCCTCAGGCATTCCACCAATATATTGGAACGCTCTCTCATGACAATGGATCGTATCTCTAGTAGTAAACGGTCGGGCTAACCATTCCACGTATTTATACCTTGAGTGGGCGAGGACAAAGGTTATAAAATATAATTTAACTTCCTTGTTTGCCGAATTCTTTACACTAATTTCTCCCCAATCTACTTGGGCTTGTTGTCCCATAGGTAATTCCTCTACAGCCTCATGACGGCGAATATGAAATTCCTTTGGAATATGATAGATATCTCTTATTTCACTTACATATCCTCGAATTGTACT
>NZ_JAABNN010000066.1 GCF_009928415.1 Bacillus sp. USDA818B3_A | reverse complement strand
TGCCAAGGCATTCACCGTGCGCCCTTTCTAACTTAACCTAAAAGGTTTTACTCTAATTTAATAGAGAGAAAAACTAAAATGGCGATTTTACTCGGTTTTTACTTGGTTTCTTCTATACGATTATCTAGTTTTCAAAGAACGATTTAAAAAAGCTTTGAGAGAATTGCTCCCTCAAAACTAAACAAACAAGAAACGGTCAACTTCTTATCAGTCCGAGAGGACTGCATTATCCTTAGAAAGGAGGTGATCCAGCCGCACCTTCCGATACGGCTACCTTGTTACGACTTCACCCCAATCATCTGTCCCACCTTAGGCGGCTGGCTCCTAAAAGGTTACCCCACCGACTTCGGGTGTTACAAACTCTCGTGGTGTGACGGGCGGTG
>NZ_JAABNN010000082.1 GCF_009928415.1 Bacillus sp. USDA818B3_A | reverse complement strand
AAACAGAGAGAAATGTTCAAACGATTATTTATCGTTTTTTGAAAACTATAAAAAATCCGAAGAAACTCTTCGGTCATTAAATAAAAATATTATATCTAGTATCGGGTTTTAATATTGTATCAAACAAACCTTTGCCGTGATGAATCCCACGGAAGAACAAGAAATCTATGACGTGAGTTTTAGATCTTTCTTGTTTGGCAGGTTAAAGTCGGATGCGAATACTA
>NZ_JAABNN010000004.1:241190-321741 GCF_009928415.1 Bacillus sp. USDA818B3_A | reverse complement strand
CAGCGCCGATGGTAGTTGGGGCTTTGCCCCTGTGAGAGTAGGACGTTGCCAGGCACGGAAAAGGACAGCTAAATATAGCTGCCCTTTTTTGTTTTCCAAAAAAATATTTTTTAAAGGTTAATTCCAGTCCTTTTTATAAGCCTAACGAGAAGATTCATGGTTTCCTTCTCTACTTCCTTTACAAGAATCTTTAAATGATCATTATTAACAGCGTACAATTCCTTTCGTTGTGTTTTATCCTTCCAAATTGATTTTGGATGGTCTGTTAAATAGGCTTTCAAGGCTTTTCTAAAGTGTAGGTCTGACACAGCAAGGTTAGCATTTTCTATAATAAATGAACACATTGTATTTACATCATAATAGCTGATAATAAAATTTAACAACTTAGGATAATCAACCCTATTCTCACTGGTTTCAAAAGCAACAAAAAGCAGACCGAATCGTTCAGGTAAAGCATAATCTCTTAATATTATTCGAAGGAACTTGTTTAGCTGGTCACGAGCATTCCTACTTAACCAATCTAATTGGGTGAAAGCTTGTTCTTTTGGGAAGTTAACTAGTTTGAATAGTGTATTTAGCAGCAAGAATTGCTCACGTGTTGTTTCATCATTTATTTTTGCAACAAGGTCATCTGGAATAATATCTCCAAACAACCTTATATCCTCCAATTTAAGGTTATCCATACGGGTAGTAAGATAATGTTTTAATAGGTACTTATAGTCTCGTTGTTCACTGATGAAGCATACCAACGATTTAAAGGTAATCTTGTCCTGCTCGAGGATTTTCCAAATCTCTAGGAAAAGCGGCTCTTTTTGGTAAAGTGCCAAGATATTTAGTAAAAATAAACGAGACTCATCAAACCTCAACAGATTGGTTATGGATACCACTGCCTCGGTAAAGATGAGTGCAATTTTTCGATCTTCAGCTGATTTTTCGTGCTCAAATATCTTTAACATCAGACTGATTAATTCAGGTTTTTCCTCACTATTTAACTTCAAAAGTTTAACCAGATGGCTTAAAAATTCAGGTTTATCTTTGTAATAGAGCTGCAAATCACCCTCTTTCAAACTTACATATAAATCAATTAACTGATCATAATTTAAGATTGAAAGTTTTTCCCCATCGCTCAGACCAGCTAATGCCATATCAGCAAACCTAAAGAAATCATCCATGCATTGCGATTTTTGTCTTTGTTTTGAGACAAGCTCTAAATACTTATGCTTACTTAAGTCGTTGTCTGCCTTGGAAAGGGATCCACCAGCAAAATTAAAGACCAATTGATTTTTAAATATATGATTATGAACGTTTAGTGTTCCTGGTTCAAAAAAGGTAACGTGTATCCAATTCCTTACCTCAGGTTCACTCGTAAACGTGATTGCCCCCAGTTTCCTTCGGTAACTATAGGGCAGAAAAGAAAAAAGCATTTCCAAGAGCCGAAGTGCATAGTTGGTATAATCCTGCACGGCCACCCTTAGAGAAATAAATACTTTCTTTTTACCGGAAATGGAAATCATCACAGCTAATAATATCTGTTGAAAAGCATCCTCCTCCATCCCTAGTGATTTTAGAGTTTGATTTTCAAAGAGTTTAGTCTCATTAAGGGGAACTGCATCTAGTTCTGGCAAAACAGGACCATTACGGAGATCATAGCAAGTATGGAAATCTTTGAGTTGAAACATCTTCTCAGGCCGGTCTATCCAATCTTCCTTCAAGTTAGATGGAATCACATAGTTATGCATAAAATACGTACTGCGGGCTCCCGTAAAATCAGCAGGAACAAACACTGCCTGACCAATAACAAGGTCCCCGGTATCAGGCTGAAAAATGGTTACCGCTGGGGGATAGTAAGAAGGATCTTTTTTCCCACGTTCCCTTAACACTTTGGGACCATGATAAAAGCAGAAGGGGTGCAAATAGTTTTTTACAAAAGAAGGTTCGAGCCCTTTGGAGATCGCAATGGTGTCATAGCCAGGGGTGTTGTGAAATAGTCCCTTCCGTTCGCGTGTATACATATGCTGCTGGACTTTTTCATTCACTCCGGGCCTCTCCCTTCTATATAGCCTAATTTATAGAGCAGCCAAACAAATGGTTCATCCACACGAACCGGGCTAATTATCCCATTTACTTGCTGATTGACTGGATTACTTCCTAAGGCGGATACCGCAAAATATGAAATTTCCTTAAAATACACCTCAAGTGAATTGACTAACGGTGTATCAATTCTAGATAAAAATCTCCTGATTTCACCGTTGATATTTTCATATTCATCAAGATGGAGGTAATCTTTGTGAATATAATTGCGGAAGACATTGCTGTTCGCACTAATATAGTCACCATCGCTTTTTAAAGCATTCAAAAGATCACTTTTTGTCAAGATGACAGCAGTTGGGATCGTTGTATGATTGTTTTCTAAGTGGGCAATAAAGTCACCAAATAATGAAATCACGACTTCACGGGGCTCGTCACCTAAGTCAAGCCTTCCAACCGCCTGTTCACCCATTTGATAAATAAGCTTATCGCGAATCATCTTAATTTGCATTGGGTCGACCAAGAACATAATCCCGGCAGAATTTTTAATATGAGCGGCATAAATCTTTAAGTAATCTTGGTCTGTCATTCCTTCACCCGCAACATCGAAAAAACAAAGAGTCAATGGGGACTGGTCTTCATTTTTAAAAATAAATTGAAAAATCAACGGCTCTTGCCGGATGGTTTTTTCAGTCGATTGTAACATGCTGCCATGTCCAAAGAGTGGAACCTCATAGTTTACTCGAAAACGCATGCTGACCTCAGTCGTAAGTGGAATACACGCTGCATTAAAATGGTTGGCGGTGATATGCTGCAGGGTATGAATGAGCGAGGTCATGTAAACGGTCTTTCCGACAGAGGTCCCACCAATAATGGAGACGATATTGCTTGGATATTTGCCAGCCGTAATTGGAAGGTCGTTATGACAATCTGGACAAAGCCGACTTCTTGTTATAACCGAATATTTATCAGAAACACCGATAAGAACATTATTAGAATAAATCCGATCCTCACTTGGGATTGTTAAAGGATGAATAATTGCTTCTAGTTCATCAATCGGCGCAAGTCCAAATTTGGCACGATAATCGTTCAATCGTTCATCTTCCTGAAGGGCAAATTCTTCATCGTCGTCACGAAAGTGGGCCGCTCGAAAAACTACCTCCTCATGGTGGAATTTTAAGAAACAGTAGGGGCAGACAATATCATAGAAAGGTAATCTCTCCTTGATCCGTTGTTTATTTTCAAAGAGTCTTTTTAACAATGAGAACATGACTGGCCCTCCTTATTCCGGAATCAGCTCGTAGATTTGAGCTGTTTGTTTTCCTTTGCTTAGAAAAATTTGAATAAACTCATGCTTATTGATTTCTATTTCCGGCAGAACGGTTTTACCGGAGGAGAAATCTCGGACGAAGGGGTAGATCGTCCCATCGTCAACCGAAAGAGGAATACTCCCCCTTTTTTTTACATAAACCAGCTGTTCTTTATCAATAGGCAGTTCGGAAATAATTGTTATTTTTACTTTTTTTCGAGTTTGAAAGAGTTTCTGTTTATAAGTAATGGAAAAATAAATTCTTGATTTTAAACCGTTAATATATAGTAGATTACGTTCATCTTCCTGATTGACAATGATTAGTCTATTATCGACTTTTTTACCTGGCAGGATACGAAGGGCGATTGAGCCTGGTTTATCCAATCTAAATATCAGCCCTTGATTTGCTTTAAACTCTTCACGGGTGTAGAGTTTTAGTTCGCTTGCTAGGATTTGATGGTTTGGTTTTAGAAGGTCAGCAGCTGTTTTGTAAACATAGACGAACTCGATCTCATTTTGCCAATGCCAGCTGACATGTACATCCGAGTCATTCACTGTACTTTTCATTTCTTTTATTTCTAAATGAGGGGAAGAAATCGGTTCCCAGTTCACCAGCATCACCCCAGGATTTATTGTTAAACGGAAGCTTCCGTTTTTGTATGAAATTCGTACCCATTTTCAATATATTTATCATAGTATTTTTTTCCATTACGGTAGAACATTAGATCATTTAAGGTGAATCCTCCCATGAGAGTAAGTTTTTCAACTCCAGAGGTTTTCCTTTCATGATCACAGCCAACCTTCCATTGGCGTGTGTCATGTTCTTTTTCTAAGGCAAACCGCATGAATTGACTGTAAAAGTCGCCAAAAAAATACTTTTCTTCATAACGGTTCACTTGGGTGTAGTTGAACACTTCAATATGAATCGACGAACTTTCGTCCAATCGAAGATATAATTTTTGAAACAATTCCTCTTTAGAGAGAATCTCCCTGTTTTCATAATCGGTAATCACATTGGCTCTTTCTAGTAATTCATCTTCAAAGGTGCGCTGGAATTCTTCCTGGGTTAATATCTCCTGGTCACAAACAACCAACAGCCGCTCCAATAGAACTTCAGGTTGATCGTCCTCCAGATACCCATAGAGGTTTCTAAAAAAACGATCATTCAAAAAGAAATGGGGCCCTCGTTTTTCCTTTAACTTTGCTGTAATTTGCTGAATCACTTTTGAGTAATACTGGGCGATATTCTTGTCTAAATCATCATTAGAATCAAATAAGCTTTCCGACGCGGTCTTTTTCAGGAAGGTATCCACCTTGTTCATCAGTCGAATCTTTGGCTGCAATGAGCGGTGCAGTTCCTTGAGCACTGTTCGGTATTGTTTTAAAATGGTCTGTTTCACTTTAAGCCTTAGCAGCTCGTATTTGGTCCCATAGATTTCCTCGAAAAAGTATTCAAGGAAACTGGTCAGGTTTTTCCTGCTTGAAAATGGCAGAAGGCTTTTTTTAAAATCACATTGATCCACGATTTGCTGATAAGTTAGTTCCAGATGTTCTTCAAGCTTTAACTGTTCCTGTTTTGTTTCTTGGGAAAGATCGCTAATTACATTCAATACATTTGACACAGAGTGAACGTTGTTCGCTGTCCAACTATAAGCGCAATAGATTCCGTACTGTTCATGGTTGATGACATTTTCATAAAAGCACCATTCAATTTGCTCCCTTAGGTCTAAAACCCCTAAAAATTCACGGACGGGTTCTTCGAAGTTCTGGTAAAAGAACGATTCCGTACCACCTTCGTAAAGAAACTCTTCTGTTTCGCTCAGTGACATTTTCCTCACGGCTTTATAGGAATTGCTAACCCTCATCAATCCAAGCATGTCGTAAAGCCGGTCAGCTGGAGGAAGGAAGTGCTCATAATATTTTTGAAAAGAAGACTCAGATAAATCGAAGAGCTGAAGGATTTTCTCCTTGGGCTGCTTGCTTTGTTTTTTTAGGATTTCTAATAAATCTCGAAAAAAGTGACTCGCAGCGTTAAGAACAATCGCTTTATTGGGCCGTGTCACCTTAGCAAATCCGGCTGATGCATAAACAGGATCACTTGTATTCCCCTTCATCGCGCGCTTAAAGGATTGATGAGAATAACCATTCATTTTTTCATGGTGCTCGGTCCATATTTTGCGATTCTTCAACAGGTTTAGATGACTGATTAATTCATAGTTTTGTTGAACGGCTTCCTCCCTAATCAGACCATTCTCATTTTTATCGCTTAATAAATAGACCACTTCAAAGAGCGGGGATGGGGGATGGCAAATGGGCAATCTTAAATGGTCCTCTGTCAGCTGAAGGTCCTTTTCGAAATGATAATCATTCTGTTGATAATGATCTAGCTCTTTTAGGAAGCTGATCCCAAGCGAGGTTGTGAAGGCAAAGTTCTCACCGTCCTGCTTTTCCATTAACAAACCGAATAAATCCACCTCTACGATTCGGAATGATTCCTGAAGGATGCCTTTGAGAAGAAGGGTGAATTCTTGGATCAGGATATTTGCCGGGTCATGGACGGCAGTTACCACACATAGGTTTACTTTCTGGAGCGAAGAAAAGGCCCTTCCATAATCAGCCAGCTTTGCTGTAAGCTTCCGAAAGGTTTTATTGAGCTCAATCAGCATCGTTTCATCCTGGTAAAAAGTCTCTGCGAGCTCTTTCCGTTGTGATTGGCGATCGAACCCATTATTCGCCAGCTGGAGTGAAAATAGATTATCAGCAAGGATGGTTTCTGTTTGATAGGCATGAAAGTATAAGACTCCGTTACTGTTATGCCATTTTTCCTTGTTCAACTTTTTGATAGCTAATAGGGCATCTTTAACGAGGTCGCCTAAAAATAAAAAAACAATCGGATAGTTGACACTGCGCTGCACATTTTCGGATTGGCTTATTTTTTCAAGTTGAATGGCGAAGGAATCGGCATATTTTTGTAATAGATCTCGCACAAGTGTTTCCCTCCTTGAAAAACATGAAATGAGGCGGGCCACAGGCATCGAAATGCGTGCGGCATTTGGAATTAATTTGAAAATTGTCTAGCTACAGCGCCTAGGGGCTCTTAGGTCTAGCCAATCCGTCAAGAAGGCTAAAGAGCAGCCTTCTCGCCGGCTCGTCTGTAGCCTTGCGCCCCTGGTCAAGGCGCTTCCGCTTTTCTCATGATTTTAATTGTCTTAGCATTTCCTGCACCTTAATCATCATCTCTTTATAGAAGCTGTACACTTCCTCGCCATTGACCAAATCTTTGTATTCATAATTAAGATCTTCTTTTTCTCTTTGAAAGGTGTTTGCCATTTCTTCTAAGGCGAAGATTAACTGGGCCGCGCTTTCTTGTAGGATTAACTCATGGCTGCGCTGCTCCGATTTTTTTTCAAGCTGGGCCATTTGCTTTGGAGGTAATTCCTTGAATGCTTGAAAAATTTCATAGTCAACGAATTTCGTATTTTTCATTAGATTAACCAACGGCTCCCACGGGTCTTCCTCCAATCCATGATCGAATACGTAAAGTGCACCTCGTTTTTTTATCGTATGGGTGTAAATTGCTTGAATATACAGGTTTTTAAGCCTCTCATCTTCTTTTTGCAGGGAGATGAATTTTTCAATTTCCGTGATCATTTCTTGTATAAATTGGTATTTTCGAACCTCTAGTTTCAACTTTTCAATCAACTTAGGCGAACGAATAAAGTTTTCTTTTGCCATTTCTAAGTTGGTGCTTCCGAAAATATCGCAGCTGCCTTCAGGATCCATGCCCCCAGCAGACCATTCTTTCAGCTTTCTTAGTACTTGATGCAAATTGCCAAGACTGGCTCTATCAAGCTTGTTTAGGTCAATCTCATACTTGGCGAAAAATGCTCCCCTGTTTAACTCTTTTGTAAAATGGCACAGGTATTTGGCACTGGTATTCCGCTCGTCTTCTTTTACTGTGATACAGCCGAATTCCAACGCTTGATCAAATAAAGCCCGAACTCCGGCATTGTATTCTTTCACCCGTGAGTTTTGGTACGTATCACCCCAGGATTTTTCCGGGATGGGTGAGGGGAGGTAGAGCCAGTTTTCCTTCTCCGTCTGCACCAGGTGCCGGCCGACTCCCTCTTTTTCTAAGATCGTCTTTTCATAGGATGCCTCGTAAATATTTAAAGGCGAGTAGGCAAACAGGGGAATTCCGTTTTTCGTATTTAACCAGAAAATCCGATTTCTTAGCTCACTTTCTTTAATGGTGAAGCGGGAATGGCTTAACGAGTGCTTTTCAAAATTTTTAATCCCGTTATAAATATTTGGAGCCTTTACTGGCACGCTCACAAACCCCCATTGCGGGAAGTGGAGCTGGCCGTTGCTATTGGCAAGGTGGAACACTGGCAGGGCGTCGCGGTCCAGGCGGGCAGCGATTTTTTCTTCAATAATTTTATCGATCGGTTTATCCTCGCCGTACTTCAGACGCAGGAAGTCTTCCATCGATTTCGTGATCAAATCACCGAACTGATCGGTGAGAAACTCGGATACGGTGCCAACCACATCGACTTCTTGTTCTTTAATCCAATAGGCTGATTTTTCAAGGAGCATTTCCGACCATTTCTGCACCAGCAATTCGCCATCCTTCGAATCAAACATCCGCTGAATCTCTGGGGAGGTATCAGGGATACTGACCAGATGCCAATAATAGGTGAGGGGGGTATCCTGATTCATCTCCTCTTTTTCTATTAAAATACCGGCATTTTTTTCAAAGATATTTTTCAAGGTTAGTAAGATTTCTTGATAAACCTCATATATTTTGTTGTTCTGGTTGTAAAGAAGCTGGTAAAGTTCCTCATAAAATTCAGTCATTTCTTCGAGTCTTGCCTTTTCTGCCCGAGCATCGAATTCGTTTAATTTTGCTTCGATATAGGCATTCTTTTTGCGGTCTTTGGAGAGGAAAGCACTCCTTGCCTCCTCAAGCCTGGTATATGCGTAATCTTGTTCCGATTGAATGGCTCGAGGCAAGTGTTCCAATCGGTCTCGCAAACGCTCGATATAGGTCTTTATTGTTTTTAACAGGCAGGAACTGTCATTGGCATAAATTAACCTCGATGCATAGATCGGACCCTTTTCTGGACTAAGAAAGATCCGCTCCATTTGGCGCCGGAACTCCTCGATACTCTCGCTTGGCAGATGCTTTTTGCATTTCCGGTATTGTTCTTTCGCCTTTACTAAATAGTCTCTCTCCAGCTCTTCGTCAAGATTAATCACGGCTGATTTAATGACGTTGTTATAGGAAAAACGTTCACTGTGCTCATACCCTGAGAGGGGCTCCGGTACACGCTCATTGAACCGCTGATGAATGGAGTCAGGGTCAATCCGCAGTTTTTCCGCAAACCTTTCTATATCCGTTTGGTCGGGTTCCGCCTCAAACATTTTCTTCATTTTTTCAAATAGTTTAAAGCCAATATAGGTGGTCATTTCTTCCACTGGTATTTCAGCCATCGAGGCACCGATAATATTGTATTGGTAGTTGGCAGCATAGGGCTTTGGCATTTGGGCGATATTGGTACGGATATTGCTGATATAATCATGGATGGCAAATTCCTCGCTGGATTTCTTATCCTCATTGGCCATGAAGTTGGTAATATTTTCAGCGGTGACATTCATGCAGTAATCATAGGCATTTTCAAGCCATTTCCCTTCCAGATTCGTTCCTGAGATGAAATGGCAAAGATTAAACGGCGGCATCGGGGAGTTGACGTCTAAGATGCTGCCATATTTCATTTTGAAACGTTCATTTCGTTCATCGCAATTCATCCAATAATCGAGCTCTTTTAGGGCAGCATAGCCATTTTTCTCGATATACTCGACTGTATGGGAGCTTAGGCCGCGTTTGGATAGATTCACATCCGGCATGAACAGATACCCAAGCATGCTGACCTTATCGATACCGGTCGGGCCAAATTTACGCTCCATAATCCCGCGCGTGATGTAGGCAATATCAAGAAAACATCCGCTGCCAGTGCCTCCGGAAACCCCTGTCAAAATGAAAACATATAGCCGTTTATTTGTCCCTTCGAGGACCGACTCGATTTTTCGCTCCATCGTTTGGACCACTTGGTTGATTTTTGTAAACAGCAGAAGTCGCCCGGCCTGGCGGACACCGGAGGCACCGCTGATTCCATCTGTGATTGATAATTCTGGTGACAGCCACTCCTTGATGCACGGCTCGAGTGTGCTGCGGTTTTGGAGCAGGCCGCCGATCTCAGGGTTAGAAAGGAGGACGAACTCCTTATTTGGATCAAGACCAATCCCTTTATATGTTTTGTAGCGGTCGTACTCATTGGTTTCAAAGGCTAGGAACTCAATGTTGTTGGGTTTTTCCTTTTTCTTCTTTGATAAAGGATCCTGCGGTAGCTTAAAGCGGCGGTTCACCTGGTATTTTAGCCTGAGCAAGGCATCAATCCCAGTTCCGCCAAGACCAATGACAAGCATGGGATTCTCGATCGTATCGACACGGATCTTCTCCGAAATAATCCCACCGCCTAACGAAACATCCAACTGCTGAATATGCTCTCTTACACTAGCTTTCATCATTATTCCTCCCTCGGTGTTAGAAACGGTGCCTGTCACCTTATGAAATATACTCAATATAGATAGATTTATTAACTTGTTTTGGGGTGATGCGAAGCCGGTCGGTTCGCTTGATGATGAGTCCTTTTTGGGCATTGATGGCCCGGCCGCTTTTTTCGATGGTGCAGTTGGACTGATTGATAAGCAATAATGAGTCACCTGCTGCTGGTTTAAAGATGATTTTATCGGTTTCTGCAAACTCTGGTGCCAGGGCCACAAGTTGATGGAGGCGGAATTTCCCTTTAAAGATTTTTAACTTTTTATATTGCGGGCTGCTTCTGTCACCGCTGACTTCATCCCGGATTTCAATCACCATTTGCCCGCTAAACCTGCGGTTTCTCACTTTCGATTTCGACCAAAGGAGGAAGGAGAGAGCCGCCAAAAGAATAATGCCAGCCGCACCTGCGGCGAAAGATAGCCAAGAAAGGGAGCCGCCGTCACCCCCGCCGCTGCCTGCAGCTTTACGTGGTTTCACCTCTATAGGAACAGAGGCTGTTGTTTGTAAAGTAATTTTCTGCGGTGCTGTCTGGCGGAAGAAGCTATTATCCTCTGCTTTCACAACAACTTCATAGGCAGAGGCACTTCCAAGCTTATACTTTCCTGTAAAGCCTTCTCCACCGCCTTTTAGCGCAAGTTCTTCCGTTTCCCCATTATCAAGATTCTTCACAAAGAGAGTGGCCTTCATCATTTGGTAGATGGCTGGATCCTTTACCGCAATTCCAGTGTCCTCCAAAAAGGCATTAATTTGAACCGTGTCACCGGCTTTGTAAATCCCCTTGGAGAGGGCGTTTAGTTTCAACTGTAAGTCATAGTTAAAAACTAGATTGATCCCGATTTTATCCTGTGGAACACCTTTCACCTTTAATGTCCAATCCCCCTCTAAAGGCTTCAGCAGTTTGACCATTGAATAGGTTCTAGATTGGGTCAGCAAAATCTGATTAGATGGAATCGCTGCTTCTTTGCCGGAAGGATCGATTAATTGAACTTCAACGGGCTGGTTAGAGATTAGGGATATATTTGCTTCTAGAACATTTTCATTTGGTACGGTAATCTTTACATCCTGGAACTCCCCATTTCCAACCAGCTGCTTGACCGGAACCACTTTTAGTTTTAGATGCCTGGCGAAGATTTCGCTTAGGATGGAGGGGAGCTGATTGGCTGAAGCTGCCTCAAAAAATTTACCGTTCGTGCTGTTTGCCACATTTGTAAGTACATCCTTGTTCAGCGTACCATCCGCGTTTAAGCCGATGGTATAGATCGGATAACCCTTTGCTTTTGCCTCATCGACCGCTGACTGGAGATTTTCGTTTGCCTCGGAGAGGGTTTTAGACTTATTCGGATTTAATTCGTTATTCCCATCGGCTAGCAGCACGATGAGCGGGACGAAATCCTCTTCATGGTCTGTTTCTAGTACCTTTACAGCTTCTAAAACCCCGGTGGATAAATCAGTATAGGTATATTTCTCAAGTGAGTCGATGAACGCCTTTAAGTCTTGCTTTTCCTCGGCAGAGTCAATTTTCACGAGGGACTTTTCACGCATCACCTCGTCTGAGTAGGCAATCACACCAATTTGATCCCCCTCAAGTGAGGCCATATCGATAAACATCTTCATCGCTTCATGGCTAATATCATTCGGATCGCTGGTTTTCATCGAATTACTGACGTCGACAACGAGCATTGCCTCCATCCGGGAAGTGGAATGTAACGGACTCTGAGCGCGTACACTTAAATAACTAAAGGTGCAGAAAATAATGGCCAGTATGATAAAACTACTAATTGATTTTTTTAACATATGGTGCAACCTCCACTAGCAGTCTTTGTTCCAAGCCTAACTCATCCCAATTGTTGTCATTATATTCCCAAGCTATATTCCCTAGAATTAAAAAGGTCCAAAAGATGTTCAGGAGAGATGAGCTGCCAAGCTCTTATTCTTAAAGGGAGGGGAAGTTATGTATGGATTGATCCTTGCGGGCATGTTCGTTTGCATACTAATTTTTAAAACCAAACTTCTACAAAAAAATAAACGCAGCAATGGAGATTTCGAAGATATTGATGAGGAATTAGTCATCATGCTGACAGAGGGTAATATCTTTGACTAATCAGACTGTAAATCTGTCTAAAAAGACTGTAGAAAACTACCTCTTTCAGAGACTGAAATTTTGTAAAAAGTGCCAGCGCTATTCGGTCCTCAGGACCAAGAAATGTCCAGAATGCGGCAGGCACTACAAAAAAGTCTCTAGTCTTGTCACGAAAATATTAATTAAGCGCGTACTGACTGAAACCACATGGATTCTAACGATGACTGCGCTCGCAGCCATGTTTGCCCCGGTGAAGCAAACCATCTATTGCCTGGCTGCGGGAGCCGTGTTTTGGGTCAGCTGCTTGGTCTTAACTGTACTCTTTTCAAAAAGTCAATTTTACTATCAGCTAAAAAAATCGTTAAGGAAGGACATTCGTAAAATCCAAGCAGGAATCAGGTTTGACTGTATGCAGGCGGAAGCAGAGGAGAGGGAGGGCAAGCTCGAAGAAGCCTATGATAAACTCCGTGAAATCGGTGAGTTTGTTCAAAGTGATGAATTGAAGAAAAAACAGGTGAAATTGTTAAACAAGTTGCCATTAAAAGCTGGTTCCGATTTTGACTTGGAAAGGCTGATTCCCGCATCCTACGATAAAAATTTTGTGAAATATTTATTGAAGGTAATAACAAACAATCGTGCCCAAATCACCAAAAGATGCATCGCTTATTGTGTCCAATACCGAAGGAACATTGAGCTTGATTTTGGAAAGGAGAAAATAGTTGCCATTGCTGATACGGCGTTACGAATGAAGCTGTATATTCTCGAATTCTCAGCATTTATTGAGGAATTTCTCGATTTTATGCCAAAAGTACGCCTGCTTAGGCTTTACAAGGTAATCCATAAAAATCCAAATGTGGATTGGGGTAAGCTTCAAAAAAGAACAATCGAACTAGTAGAAAGGAATTATTGTAATGACCCCGATTTTAAGATGTTTATGGGGCAGGAAAAAGTTACTAGTCATGCATAAAAAAAGGCCGAATGGGGTTTTTCCCAGTCGTCCTTCTTGTCATTTTTCCTTTTCCCAATCAGATATCGGTATAAACTGATTAAATATCCCAAGTGTCGTCATCCTTCCCTCTCCAACATCCGAAAAATCGGTTTTATAGATGGAGAAAACCACATAATCTGATTTCGTTGTCCCGGCATCAAAAATGGACTTACCTGCAATGGAGAGGATTCCCCTCTTTAGCAGGTTGGATGAATGATCCATTGTTTTCTGATTCACCCAGTCAATATATTCCGACCGTCCAGGATTTGTAACGGACATTACATAGAGGATGCCAACCAATAAAATCAAAGAAACAAAACGCCTCATATTTTTAACCTCCTATCCCCAAAAAATAGACCCGCGGCTTGTACCATCTTATGTACTGAAAACACAAAAAATCACTGGGTATACATGATAATAATGATATTTGTCTGCTGATATGTTAGATTATTACTATTATTATCTATTAATAAATTTGGTAAACATTTAAATCCTACCAACCTTAAAAGGAGAAAAAATAGTGAAACGAACCTGGAAGTGGATTTTAGGCTGTTTGGTATTTCTGCTTTTATTAAATGGATTTGGACTACTTACTGTGACCATCTTTAAATAAGCCAATAGGGCGGGAGTGACTCGGATGATAACCAATTTGACCAAACCAATTTCAAGCAAGTTACTCTTTGCTATGCTGGTAGTAACACTAGGGGCTGAAGTACTGCTTTACTTAACCCGCTACAGCTATTTAGCGGGCACATTGTATGATGCCATGATGGTATCCTCCTTTTTTGTCGGCCTGAAGTTACATCGGAGGATCAGCAGTTCTGAACCTCAACGAGTAACGAAACGGCAGCTTACCTTAAAGTTTACGGGGGCCTTCTTAGTTTTCTTTCTAGGAAGCACCATCATTAACATCTATTCAGCCAATACCTTTAACGATTTTAACGTTGAATACGATCAGTACATTCAAGATTATACGGACATGCAGGTGGAAATCGACGATTATCAGGCAGGTGGTAAATCAGAAGAAACAAAGAAAGAATCTTTGCTCACCTTTTTTGAAAAAGTAGATGCATTGGGGGCTGATTTATATACGGATACCCTTGCAGGTTTAGAGGAGGTATGGCGTCTGGCTTATATCATCCTGCTTTTGGCTCTTTGTAAAAAAATCTTTTCGAAAAGATGGGCAAGCGGGAGGAGAGACCTGTTTCTGATGCTTGCCTTATTCCTCACCTCTATTTTATTTGGGATTGATCATACATTGGATACAGTGGAGCCGTGGAGGGTGAAGATTGGAGCAATTGTTACCTTTGCCAATATGGGCTTATTATTTGGGTTGATTCTATTATGGACAAGAAATCTTTGGGTCACCGTCCTTGTCCATTCCCTTTACGATATTACCGCGACGCTTTCCTGGCACTATCTGGATTATGCAGTCGAACTGATGACCTTGGTGGTTTTAAGTGTCCACGTCTTCGTCCTTACCATTGAAAAGCTATCTACAAAAAAGCAGCCTCCACAGCTAGAAGCAGAAGAAAGTGTGCAGGCAGCCGAATAATAAAAAAAGGTTCCGCTTATTAGAAAAGGAACTGAAAAAGTCCATTTTATTAAAAGTTAGCCTGTGTAAAAGAACACTGTTGATTGGAGTGGAAGGCGGCGAAGACTCCTCGAAAATGCTGTCGCATTTTCTTCGTGCGTGGGCAGATTCAAGGATGCTAGTTCAATGTCCTGCGGGAGTACGGGGCAGGGGAGACCCCGCAGGCGTTTAAGCGCCGAGGAGGCTCCCCGGCACGCCCGCGGAAAGCGAAGCCGCCTGGAACGGAAATCAGCAGCGAATTTAGAACACAAACTAATTTTTTAGAGACTTTTTCAGTGCTCTCCTAATTATGCGAAGCCTTTTTTTACATAAATATCCTAATGGAGCTGATTCTTGTTTTTAACCTTCGATTCAAAGGTCCAATTTTTATTTAAAAAGAAGTTGATTCCCATCCCGAACACGGTAGCGATTAATTGAGATATATACTGATTCAAGCCAAGTTTGTTAACACATAAAAACAAGACTAAAGTATTAAAACTGAGAACGGCCAAATTAACGATTGTAAATTTGCCAAAAACAGACAGGCGGGTTTCTTTGAATTCAAACACCCATTTCTTATTCCAATAATAACTATTTAGTAGCCCAATCAAATAAGAAAGGATATTTGCGAGGATATAGTGCATGCCAAGCTTAACAAACAATATATAACATCCGATGGAAATCAGGGTATTAACGACTCCGACCAGACCGAATTTTATTAACCTTTTCATCCTAATACCTTCTATCCATTCAATTTGCTTACCTACATACTAATGATTTGTGAAAAGAAAAGCAAAACAGGACTATCGACCCTAACCGGATGATCAAGAAATGCATAAATATAAACGAAAGGAGAGGAAAAGTGTGAACATCATTCAACAATTGATTCCTGCTTCAAATAAAGACACACGACCGGGTATTCGAATGGTCCCTAAATACATTACCATCCATGAAACAGATAATCCAAGCCCGGGTGCAGATGCTGAAGCACATGCAAGACTCCAGCAGCGGGGAAATGACCGTTCCGCCTCCTGGCACTTACAAATTGATGACTCGGAAGCGATTCAATCTATCCCATTTAATGAGGTAGCATGGGCTGCTGGGGATGGAAGAAATGGTAAAGGGAATTCCTCATCGATTCATATCGAAATTTGTGTAAACAGTGATGGGGATTTTAGACAGGCAGTTGAAAATGCTGCGGAAGTAACTAAGCAATTGATGAGCACGTATAAAATTCCCCTTGCCAATGTGGTCCAGCACAATCGCTGGAGTGGAAAAAACTGTCCTAGAAACCTAAGAAATGGTGCTAAGGGGGTTACTTGGAGTGACTTTCTTAATCTGGTGAAAAGCGGGAAAGCTGAAGCTGTCCAAGCCATCCAGGCCAGACCGGTTCAAATTGGTCCCATTGAACCGGTGTTTGTTCACAGCAATACCATTATACAAAGAGTACGAGCTTTAGTGCAGACTGATATCCGCAGTGCGCCAAGTCATTCGGCCGGATTTGTCCGTGATACCAGGCCGGGGGAAGAGTTTAATGTCTTCGCGCGTGAAGGGGATTGGCACAATGTAGGTGGTGCGAACTGGATTGATGGTAATGGCGGGAAGAATCTTTATTGGATCGATAATCCAGCATCACCTTCGCAAGATGCCTTGAAAAGTGCTCCATATCCAGGCCATTTGATTCGCAGAGGATCAAAAGGGGAAGAGGTTAAGATGATTCAAAGGACCTTGGGGGTATCGCAGGTAGGATCTTTTGGCCCGAAGACAGAAGCGGCCGTTAAGGCCTTCCAAAAACGCAATGGATTAGCCGCAGATGGAATTGTTGGACAAAAGACTTGGGATGTGATGTTTGACTAAGACAACTCGCCAACCGGCGGGTTTTCTTTATGAGTATGATTCGGTTATGGAATTATAGCTGAATGATGGTATTATAGAGTAGTGATTTTCGAAACTATGAATTTTTCTGGTTTTGGCCCATTATTCAAAGAATGGAGAGCAACTACAGTTGGAAAGCAAAAATACATTTTTTAAAGGAACATTTTATGTTTTTCTCATTAAACTATTAGGGTCCGGATTAGCTTTTTTAAGTCAAGTCGTTTTAAGTAAATCATTAGGGATCGAAGCCTATGGTTCATTAAGTATATTTTTATCCTTTGCCAATATTCTAATGGTCCTGCCGCTAATCGGTATGGATACGGGGATCATTCGAAGTGTGGCCGGGACCGATGAAAAAAGCCAACGGAAATGGTTTCTAAAAATATCGACAATCATTACTACGCTTCTCTTGGTTTTGGTATTATCCATTGTGTGGATAGTTAAAACGCCATTATTTCATTCATTCAAATTAGACGCAGATTTAGGAATATACCTATTGCTGTATGTCATTATCTTGTCCTATTCTAAAATATTGGATGGTTTTTTTCAGGGAGAAAAACGGACGGTTCTGGCGAACATCTTTAACCCTTTTCTAAATAATTTACTTAAAATCGTCCTTTTGGTTGCTGTGTTTTATATCACTAAAGGATTGCAGGCAGCAGTTATGGTCCTGCTTGGGGTTGAAATGGTATTGGTGGTCATTCGGTATATCTATATTTTTAAGGAGTATTCCGATGTAAAATCTGCGGCAAAAGGCCGTGTGAACGAATACATACGTTATTCCGTCCCGCTCTTCTTTGTTGCTTCTATTTCCATCGTCCTCGTCTCCTTGGATAAGTTTATTTTAAGTTATATGATGGGGAATTTTGAGGTAGGGATCTTGCGTATTTTTGAAAATTACTCAGCAATCTTGGCTTTGTTTGTCGCTCCTTTTGTGACAATGTGGCCGATTATGTCCGAGTATTATCAAAACAATAAAATGGATGAGCTGAAAGACCTGTTTAAACAGTCGACTCTTGTCATTGCGGCATTAATTTTACCTGCATGGGTCACGCTTACCATCTGTACAGAAGAGATCCTGCAAATATTTGGCGTGGATGCCTCGCATGTCAGCAATATCACTTTAATTATGTTCTTGTTCTTCCTTGGGACCGTATATGATGCCATTATTGGCCCTGCTGGCGCCCTTTTAAGCATGACCAAGTATTCAAAAATTAATTTGATCAATAATATCTTATTATTTGTCTTGAATGTTCTGCTGAGTTTGATTTTAATCAGCAAAATCGGACTTTTAGGTGCGGCCGTTTCCTTCTCTGTTTCTAAAATATTTATCAATACTTTAAATGTGTATCAAAATAAACGTCTGTTTAACTTATTTCCTTATGGGAAAATGCACTTTCTGTTAATTGCTGCCGGGATTCCCATTTACTATGCAGGCGCCTGGGTCAAACAGGGGCTGCACGCCGGGTCCATCCTAACGATTATCGTTGTTGGTGTCCTGGCATATCTATTGTATTTAGCCTTTTTTATCTTAATCAATAAAGAAACAGCCAAGAAAGTCCTCCTTCAGGTAAAGAAGAAGCTTGGTTAAGAAGTTGAAATGGATAAAAGTCTTGATTATCCGGCAAGTATTGTTTTAGTATGGGTAGGTAAGAATATAAAAAATATACAATTTTAAAGGATAAAAGTATTTTTTTCTGCAGCTTGGAACCATTAAATAAACAGGTAAGAGGGTATAAAATGAAAAAAGTCATTACTTACGGTACATTTGATTTATTGCATTATGGACATATTAACCTTTTGAGAAGAGCAAAAGATTTAGGTGATTATTTAATCGTTGGACTTTCTTCAGATGAATTTAATGATATTAAAGGAAAGAAATCTTATTTTTCTTATGACCAGCGAAAGTTACTATTAGAATCAATTGTTTATGTCGACGAAGTGGTACCTGAAATGAATTGGGAACAAAAACGCAGCGATATCTTGAATAATGATGTTCAAACTTTTGTGATGGGGAACGACTGGGAAGGAAAGTTCGATGATCTTTCCGATATTTGCGAAGTGGTGTATCTGCCGCGGACAGAAGGCATTTCGACAACAAAAGTGAAAACCGATTTAAATAAACAAAGGTGAGACATGAAATATTATATCAAGCAGTTTATTAATATCATTTTTTATTTGATCAGCTGTTTAGTGGTAAAAAAGAAGAATCGGATTGTTTTTGGTGCCTGGTTTGGCGATAGGTATGGGGATAATCCAAGGTTTCTCGTGGAGTGGCTTTCAGAGCATCGTCCTTCTGAATTTGAATTAATTTGGATTGGGAAAGAACCCGTCTTCACGCAAATCAGCAATCATGATCATATTAGATTTTATAAAAAGAACTCACTGACAGCTATGTATTATGCGATTACAGCCAAGTATGCATTTTTTTCTCATTCCCATACGGACATTTCCAATTTAAATATTTTTGGAAAGTGTATCACGGTCCAGCTTTGGCATGGGATTCCTTTAAAACGGATTGGTGATGACGCGATAGGCTACCAGAGCCAAGAGGGGCTATTTAGTCAATTTAAGAAAAAGAATATGGACAACTATCGTTATTATATTTCTTCTTCACAGGAAAATGCGGATAAGCTGTTAAGTGCCTTTCAAAGTTTTAATATAACAAGAGATAAAATTCTCTCAATCGGCCAGCCGCGAAATGATTTTTTAATAGAGCAAAAAGATCAATCCTATCGCTATAAAAAGAAGCTCTATGATTTATTACCTGAAATAAAAGATAAGACAATTATTACGTATATGCCGACGTTTCGTGATGCGACAGGGAAAAATTTTTCCTTTCAATTGTTAACAGGAAAAGATCAAGAAAGACTGGAAGGAGTCCTTAAAAAGCATAATGCCGTAATAGTAGAGAAAAATCATTATGCTGAATCAGGTGCTGTTCAAGGACAAGCTGCTGTCTCTCCTAATATTCTATCGATTTCCAAGCTTCCATTTGACTCACAGGAGTTGCTTTTGGCAACAGATGTCTTAGTTACAGATTACTCCAGCTGCTATTTTGACTTTTTATTGTTAGACAGACCGATTATTCATTATGCCTTTGATTATCAATCCTATGGAAGTGTCGACCGGGGCTTCTATTATGATTTAGAAAAGGTCTGTGGCGGTTCTTTAGTCATGACGGAGGAAGACCTTGTTGCATCCTTGGAGGAAAATTTGACTTCACCAGATTTGCATAAGGCTGATCGTACGAAGGTGATTGAGTTTCTTTTAAATGATGAAACAGGAATTAGTAATGAAGAACTATACAAGCGAGTATTAAGTACGAAACCTGAAGCTATGAAGGCTTACTCCTAAACTAAGGAGTAAGCCTTTTTTAATTTAGGCTGTGTTAATTATGAATGTTGATTTCCGCTCCAGGCGGCAAGCGGTTCGCGGGCGTGCCGGGGAGCCTCCTCGGCGCTGAAAGCGCCTGCGGGGTCTCCCCTGCCCCGTACTCCCGCAGGAGTCTACGCCGCCTTCCACTCCAATCAACATGCTGAAAATCAACAATTTCCTTTAACACAGCCTTAATTTTAAAAAAACGAAGTTTCCTCTTTTGTAAATTGTTGGCGGTTTTACACATATTTTGTCGATATTTCATTGTTTACAATCTAATAGTTTGGTAGAATTTAAAGTAGGTCTTTAGAAATAGATTAAAATATATAGAGGAGATGGGGAGAATTAAACGCAAGTTAACTGAATATGTATTTTTGGCATCCTTTTTTGCCATTCTATTAATCTTCCACGGCAATATAGCTTCAGCTGCTGGTGTTCTAGCACCAAAAGGAACCTTGGAAACACCGCTCTCGAGTTCCACCCTTAAAGGGATCAGCGTTGTCAAAGGCTGGTTCTTGGATGGAAACGGAGTGGCGAAAGTTGACATATTGGTAGATGGAAAAATTGTAGCCCAAGCAAAGTACGGGATTGCACGTTCTGATGTATTAAAGGCGTATCCAGCTTATAAAAATGGAAACGCTGGATATCAGTATTCCTTAAATACAGCGGCCCTAGCCAATGGCCAGCACACTCTGACCGTTAGGGAAACAGGGAAAACAGGCGTGAAGACCGAACTTAAACGGCTGGTTAACGTTCAGAACGCAGTCCAAAATACCGTTCAATCCTTACCGGCTAAAGGCTCCATTGATGTGCCGGCGAATGGCGCGGCAGTTAAAGGCAGCACAGTTGTCCGCGGCTGGTTTTTAGATGGAAGCGGAGCGGCTAAGGTTGAGGTGCTGGTGGATGGAAAAATCCTCGGTCAAGCACAGTATGGTTTAGCCCGTACGGATGTGGCCAAGGCGTATTCTGGCTATAATAATGCAAATGCTGGATACGAATACACCCTCAATACAACGGCACTTACCAATGGCCAGCACACCCTGACCGTCAGGGAAACAGGGAAAAATGGTAAAAGGAACGAGCTTAAACGTCTGGTGAATATCCAGAATGCTGCTCAAAACACGGTTACTAACACGGCTCAGACTCTATCTGTCAGAGGCACCGTTGATGCACCAGCGAATGGCGCGACGGTCAAAGGCAGCACAGTTGTCCGCGGCTGGTTTTTAGATGGAAGCGGAGTGGCGAAGGTTGAGGCATTAGTCGATGGGAAACTTCTCGGTCAAGCAGAGTATGGTTTAGCCCGTACAGATGTGGCCAAGGCGTATCCTGCCTATAAAAATGCCAATGCTGGATACCAATACACCCTCAATACGACGGCACTTACCAATGGCCAGCACACCCTGACCATTCGGGAGACGGGGAAAAATGGAAAGACGACCGAGCTTAAACGTCTTATCAACATCCAAAACACTGTAGCCAATCCCGTTCAGAACTTACCTGTAAGAGGGATCATTGATGTACCAGCGAATGGCGCGACGGTCAAAGGCAGCACGGTTGTCCGCGGCTGGTTTTTAGATACTAGCGCAGTGGCGGAGATTGAGATAATGGTAGATGGGAAACTCCTCGGTCAGGCGCAGTATGGTTTAGCCCGTACGGATGTGGCCAAGGCATATCCTCTTTATAAAAATGCGAATGCTGGCTATCAATACACCCTCAATACGACAGCACTTACCAATGGCCAGCACACCCTGACCGTCAGGGAGACAGGGAAAAATGGAGTGATGAAGGAGTTAAACCGCCTCTTCACAGTTCAAAACATTGTTCAAAAGTTACCTGTAAGAGGAACCGTTGATGAACCAAAGAACGATTCCCAGGTTAAAGGCAATACACTTATCCGCGGCTGGTTCTTAGATCAAAACGGAGTGGCAAAGGTTGAAGTGTTAGTGGATGGAAAAATCACCGGTCAAGCAAAGTATGGCCTAGCCCGTACGGATGTGGCAGCAGCCTATCCTGCTTATAAAAATGCCAATTCCGGCTACCAATACACGTTAAACACGGCAAATCTCTCAAATGGCCAGCACACCTTAACAGTCCGAGAGACAGGGAAAACCGGTGTGAAAACCGAGCTTACACGTACGATAACTGTTCGGAATCTGATTGCAATAGGATCTTTGGAGTCTCCTAAGAATGGGACGACAGTTAAAGGGTCCACTCTTATCAGCGGCTGGTATTTAGACGGAAGCGGAGTATCACAGGTTGAAATTTCAATTGATGGAAAAATCATCGGTCAAGCGCAGTATGGCCTAGTCCGTACGGATGTGGCAGCCTCCTATCCCGCCTATAACAATACAAATGCCAGTTATCAATACACCCTTAACACGCTGCAGTTTTCGGATGGCCAGCATACCATAACTGTTAAGGAAACCGGGAAAAATGGCGGAGTCAGTACTATTTCTACTCAGATTACGATTGGAAATGGAAATCTATACGCTGTCCTAAACTTGAAGAAACCAGCTAACATAACAGCAGCAGGAATTGTGGCTTTCTTTAACGCTAAAAATCCAAGTAGTCCGCTAAAGGATTATGCCCAAGGTTTTATTAATGCTCAGAATTTATATGGTGTGAATGCCCTTTATTTAGTCGCACATGCGATATGGGAGACCGGCTGGGGAGGATCGGATTTAATAACCTATAAACATAACCTTTATGGTTACGGGGCCTATGATGTTTGCCCGTTTACATGCGGTTATTACTTCCCAACCGTGCAGGATAGTATTAATAAAGTAGCATATCAGGTTAGACAGGATTACCTCGAAGAAAGTGGCGCTTACTACAATGGTCCTACCTTAACGGGGATGAATGTCAGATATGCTACCGATCAAAATTGGAAAACTGGAATAGCAAACCTAATGGAAAGCATTCAATCATATGACTCTTCGTATTATTGGAATAGACAGGAGCTAACGATGACAGCAAGTGCTCCGCCAGTTAACGGAAGGGATATTCCAGCAGGGAATCCTTACCCGGCAAATAAGATCATCAATTTCCCAACTGGAATTTTGGCGAAAACCAATAGTTATTCGGTGAATTTTAGATCACTGCCGTATGTATCATCATCAACCATTTTGGAATCACTCGACCTATTCACAGTTGTGACAGTTAACGGATATAATACCGATGTATATTACAATCCATCAAGTTTAAATTATAATTCTTACCGTTGGTTCCGTGTCGGGGTGAATGGCCGGAGCGGCTGGTTGAATGGACAAAATATTACGATTGTTAATTTGCTGCAGGTGAACAGTGATGTCGATAGTTTACGAATTCGCAGCAGTGCTTCTACAAGTTCGGATTCGACCGTATTAACGTCTGTTGCAAGTGGAACATACCTAAAAGCAGTAACCAGTAATGATAACCTAGTTTCTAGTAATGGCTGGTATCAAGTCTACCTTCCTAATTCAACACAAACAGGCTGGGTTTCAGGAGAATTTGTGAAGCAAATTATTCACTAAATATATAAAAAAAATCCTTTAGGTCTTAGCCTAAAGGATTTTTTTTATTAGATTATTCGATGCTGTCCACTGTTTGTTGGGTTAAACCTAAATGTTCACGCAACTGGTTAGAAAGTTCTTGTCTTGTTTCATCGTCTACATAGTAGTACCAAATTCCATCAACAATTTTCCCTTCGCCGTCCACCTGAAGACTGTCCATTTTTTCAGCAGCAGGTTTATACGTAGATTGAATGCCGATCATATCATCAAGCGTAAGGTTGGTTTTTATATTATCTTCGAGTGCTTCCAAAATGTCGTCGTATTTGGTAAGGGTAGAAAATGATTTTCCTTTTGCGACAATTTTAGAGATAACCTCCCGCTGGCGTTGTTGGCGTCCAAAATCGCCTAGTGGGTCCTGGTGTCTCATTCTCGCATACATAAGAGCCTCTGTACCATTTAAATGGTACTTTCCAACATCAAGGGAAACTCCGTCTAATTCAAATGCATATTTATTGTTTACATCAATACCTCCAACGGCATCGACAATACCTTTGAAGCTTTCCATATTTACTTTAATATAATAATCAATTGGTATATTTAAAAAGTTCTCGACTGTAGCAATGCTTTCTTCGATTCCCCCGTAGGCATAAGCCGCATTGATTTTATCGTATCGTTTCTTATTCGGATTGTCTGGATTTATTAATAATGTTCTTGTATCACGAGGGATACTTAATAGTTTAGTAGATTTTGTTTTAGGGTTAATGGTAGCCACAATCATCGAGTCTGTCCGGCCGCTGTCGCCCTCCCGCTCATCTACCCCTACTAATAAAATGGAGATTGGATCGGAATTATTAAATTCGACCTGTGTTTCCCGCTTTGCGGAAACTTCCCTTGAAAGAGGTGAAGTCATCTTATTCACAGCCTTAGCTACATTATGAAACACACTGTATGCATAAGTAGCGCCGCCTGCCAAAAGGATAACAAGAAATAGCAATGTAACACGAAGCCATTTTACCTTTCTTCTCTTCCCCTGCTTAAGGCTCGATCTAGTTCTATTCATTTATATAATTCCCTTCTAAAGGTATTGATGTTAAAAGAAATACTAAGGGATATTATAATATTGAACAGTCTTAAGTTCAACAGGATTTAAAAAAATCCTCCATAAAAGTACAAGTTTCGCCACAATGATGCTATAATTTACACTTGGTAAGTTGACCATTGAGGAATTAATCATTAACTGTAAGGTTTTTCTAAATATACCTGCAAGATTACTTCCTAAAAAGGTTTAGCCTAGACATAAAAATTATGAGATGAAAGTGTGTGAAAAAAGTGTCTAATGCAAAAGTTGCAATTAGTATTGTGACCTACAATAGTAAACATATCTTTGACGTTTTAGATAATCTGAAAAAAGAATTTGGCCAAGATAGAAACTTTCGCTTTGTAATATTCGATAACCATTCCAATGAGGACTACCAACAGCAGCTTCGTGAGTATATGGATTTTGCAGAGATCACCTTCTATCATGAGAACAATGGTTTTGGATTTGGCCACAACTATAATTTATTGCATGCGGAGGAAAAGTATTTCCTAGTCTTTAATCCAGATATCGTTCTGGTAAGAAACGATTTACTTAAAATGATTGATATGATGGAAAAAGATCCATCGATTGCTTTATTAGTGCCAAAGGTGCTAAATCCTGATGGGACGGTACAGCATTTGATGCGTGACCGCGTATCAGTCTTTGACTATGCGCTCCGTTTTGTCCCTTTTCATTTTGTGAAAAAAATGTTTCACAAACGATTAGCCTCCTATGAACTAAGAAACATTTCTGATGATCACGATGTGGATATCCGGATTGGTTCCGGCTGTTTTATGTTATTGAGAGGTCAGGATTTTAAAGAAGTCGGCGGATTTGATGACCGCTATTTTATGTATTTTGAGGATTATGATCTTTGCCTTGAACTGAAAAAACGAAATAGAAGAATTGTCTATACTCCTTTTTCCCACGTGGTCCATTATTATGAAAGAGGAGCACATAAGAATAAAAAATTGTTTAAGATTTTTATGCAATCGATGTATAAATATTTTAATAAATGGGGATGGCGTTTGTTTTAAGGCTGGAAATGTTTGGGGTTGATTGATGAGATTATCTCCATCAGATTTAGATAAAAATAAAAAAAATGCCAGCACTCTCGGACCAATTTCTTTTGGCACGAGGTAATAGGAGAGGGTTATTTTTATGAATAGATTTGAAAAAGTATTGTTGACGATCTTTTTTATTGAAGTGTTTGTAGGCGGCGGCGGCCGGCTAATTGATTTTGGGATACTATCCATTCGTCAAGTGTTGTTTTTACTGTTGATATTGGTCTATCTGTTTCGACTTATCAAAGAAAAAGCGGTGTTTAATAGAGAAATCAATACATTTTTCCGTCTGAATCCGGTCACAATCGGGGTTTATTTGCTGCTTGGATGGTTTGTCGTAAGCTCCGTTATCGGCGTATTACACGGACACTCGTTAGGTGCCATTGTCACCGATTTTCTGAGGGTATCATACTTTATCGTTTATTTTCCATTGGCCTATTATATTTCTAAAGAACGATTCTCTCTTGAGCGAATCATTACATTATTAAAATATTCTGCACTTACTGTTGCCCTTTTTACGATTATAATCTCATTGATTGGAAAGACCATTGTTCCTGCACCGGATGATTTTAAGCCCTACTATGACTTTTTAAATCGGGTGTTTCCCGGGGATCTGTTCTTTAGACCAAGTCACAGTGTTTTTTATAAGAGCCACTTCTTTGTATTGGTTGGATTGGTGATTGCTTTAAATGACCTCTTCAATAAAAGTAAGAGCAAGCTCAGCATTGCCATTGTCATATTTGCTTCCATCTCTGTCCTTTGGTCAGAAACTAGGGGTTTCCTATTAGCCTTTATGCTAAGTGTATTTATGATTATCGTGTTAGACATTAAAGTTCTTGTCGATCCAATCAAGGGGATGGCAAGGAAAATCCAAAAGTTGTTTCACAATAAGCAATTTATTAAGAAATTTGCTATTTTAGTTATGGTGTTTGTTGCTGTTCCATTCTTGTATAAATATATGACACTCGAACGGTTTGAAGTGGTCAAGGTCGATCCATCTGCGAATGTTCAGCCAAATACGGAACTTGGGGAACAAGAGACAGAAGTCAATGATATAAGTGTGAACCACCGGATTGAATTTATTACTGCTTCTAAAGACATTTTAGTGCATCCTGCAAACCTAGTTTTCGGGACAGGTTATGGAACGGAAATAGCAGGCAGGGTTACTGGAATAGAAATGAGTTTTCTAGATATTTTGGTAGAACAGGGGTTAATCGGACTCGGTATCTGGGGTTTCTTATTTTTGATTATTTACTTTAATTACTATCTTGCCTACAAAAAAGGGCATCATTTATCAACCCTTGATGTCTCGTTATTAGCGGTATTTATGGGTGTGTTATTACTGACAAATATTAACCCTTTTATTAATAATCCGATTGGAATGAGCTTCTTCCTTGTTCTTTTAATTGTGTCCCAACAAAAAAAGGAATTAAAAGATGAGGTACTTCAATGAAAGTCACGGCTGTAATGGTTCTATATAAACAAGCTGTTGAAGAAAGCAAAACATACCGAACTTTACGAAAAACCCTGTTGAAAAAGGAAAATTTTTCCCATGAATTAGAACTAATCATTTATGATAATAGTCCAGAAAAGCAGGATTTCTCCCCTGATCATGACAAGGAGATCTCCATTGAGTATATTCATGATCCCCGCAATTTAGGGATTGCGGCTGCTTACAATTTTGCCTGGTCCATGGCAGCTAATAACGGGAGTGATTGGCTGCTTCTGTTAGATCACGATACCCAATTGACGAAGGACTATGCCCGAGCATTAGACGGCATGTCGGAAATAGATTCGGCTGTTGCTGCAGTGGTGCCGAAGATTACAAGTAACGGCACGATGATTTCTCCTGTATACAGCCGTTATCTGCGTCCCTTAGCTGGGGAGCAGCCACAGACGGGGCTTCAACCCGAACCGGTCATGGCGATCAATTCAGGTTCATTGATCAGGCTCGGATTTTTAACGGAGATTGGTGGGTTTAATTCGGCTTTTCCACTGGATTATTTAGATCATTGGCTATTTCATGAGATTTATAGACAGAGTCGTAAGGTTTGGGTACTGCCGGTTGTTCTTGAACATGAATTATCTGTGATGGATTACAGCCAGGTTTCGATAGGCCGTTATAAAAGTATTTTGGATTCAGAAATTAACTTTTACAAAAATTACAAAATGGATCTATATTCATCCTATCGGAAACAGCTAGTGATGAGATTTTTTAAACAAGTATTAACGGTTAAAAATAAAAAAATTGCCATGTATACGTTAAAGAGGATCTTGAACAGGAAAGAGGGTTAACTATGTTATCGGTTTGTATGGCGACATATAATGGGGAACGATTTGTCATCAGACAACTAGACAGCGTACTTAAGCAGTTGAATTCTGACGATGAAGTGATTGTCGTGGATGATGGCTCAAAAGATCATACTGTTCAGGTAATCAAGGACCATTATGGTGATCGGGTTCAGGTTTACGTGAATGAAAGAAATTCAGGTGTGATTAAAAGCTTTGAAAAGGCGATATCTTTAGCAAAAGGGGATATCCTTTTTCTTTGTGACCAAGACGATGTGTGGGAGGATCATAAAGTCCAAACCGTAGTCACAGCCTTTCAGGAACAACAGGCAGATTTGGTTGTCCATGATGCCTATGTTGTCAATGGGGAGCTGCAGGTCATTAATCCATCCTGGAATGATTTTAACCATAACAACATAAACCAAGGAATTTTTGGGAATATTTTAAAAAACGCTTATACCGGGGCTTTTATGGCTTTTAAAAAAGAAGTAGTCCCATTGATTCTTCCATTTCCTTCTTCGATCGAAATGCATGATCAATGGATTGCACTCGTGTGTATGGTAAAGAAGAAAAAGATTGTTTTTCTAGATACTCCGCTCGTTAAATACGTTCGTCATGGCGGCAATGTGACAGGAATGAAGAAACGGTCACGGATGACCCAGATAAAGGGCCGCCTGCGGACCATTTCAGCAATTGCTGGTTATAAACGTTAGCCTTGAGGTTAAATTTTTGTTACATTTTAAAGACGACTATTCTTTTTACGAAGCCTTTCTTTATAATGGGGAAGGGGTATTTTGGCGAAATTTGTAAGATAAATGTAAGTGAGGAGTTGTTAAAATGAAAGGTATTATTCTTGCGGGTGGCAGCGGAACGAGACTCTACCCGTTAACAAAAGTAGTTTCCAAACAATTATTACCTGTGTATGACAAACCAATGATTTATTATCCACTATCTGTATTAATGTTAGCGGGAATTAAAGACATCTTGATTATCTCTACACCAGAGGATACCGCCCGTTTTGAACAGATTTTAGGCGATGGATCTGATTTAGGAATGAACTTTACATATAAAATCCAGCCGCATCCAGGCGGATTGGCACAAGCCTTCATCATTGGGGATGAATTTATTGGCGATGACAATGTCGCTTTGGTCCTTGGCGATAATATTTTCTATGGCCATGGTTTAACGGAGCTTCTAGGAAAAGCAGCGGCTCGTGAAACGGGAGCCACTGTGTTTGGTTATTATGTGAATGACCCTGAGCGTTTCGGGGTGGTGGAATTTGATAATAACGGCAAAGCTGTTTCGATTGAAGAAAAACCGGAAGTTCCAAAATCCAATTATGCTGTTACCGGTCTTTATTTTTATGACAATCGTGTGGTGGATATCGCCAAAAACATTCAACCTTCCCCGCGCGGAGAATTGGAAATTACCGATATCAATAAGGCTTATTTAGAAATGGGCGAGCTAAGTGTTGAACTATTAGGACGCGGCTATGCCTGGTTAGATACAGGAACCCATGCTTCCCTTTTAGAAGCCTCTCAATTTATTGAAACGGTAGAAAAGCGGCAGTCATTGAAAATTGCTTGTCTTGAAGAGATTGCCTTCAAAATGGGATATATATCAAAGGAAAAGCTGCTCGAGCTTGCTGAACCATTAAAGAAAAATCAGTATGGCCAATATTTGGTGAAAATTGCTGAGCAAGCCAAGTAAACCAGAAGTGAGGGAATAAACATGAATGTGATTGACACAAAATTATCCGGAGTGAAAATCCTCGAGCCAAAGGTTTTTGGTGATCACCGCGGTTATTTTATGGAAAGCTATAACAAAGAATTATTTGAAAAACTAGGATTGCATTATGACTTTGTTCAAGACAACCAGTCCTTGTCTGCACCTGTAGGTACATTGCGCGGCCTGCACTTTCAATTAAATCCAAAGGCACAGACAAAAGTCGTTCGTTGTGTTACAGGCGCTATTTATGATGTGGCCGTTGATATCCGTAAAGGCTCACCTACCTATGGACAGTGGGTGGGAGTCATCTTAAGTGAATATAACAAACGTCAGCTTTTAGTGCCTAAAGGATTTGCCCATGGTTTTTGTACACTGGTGCCTGACACCACAGTGGCCTATAAGGTTGATGAGTATTATTCTCCAGAGCATGATGGCGGTATTCTTTGGAATGACCCGGACCTAGGTATTGATTGGCCTGCATCGGAACCAATCCTTTCTGATAAAGATACAAAGCATCCAACACTAAAAGAAGCCACTCATTTGAATTTTGTGTTTGAGGAATAGGAGGACAATGATGAAATTATTAGTAACAGGCGGTGCCGGCTTTATCGGCAGCAACTTCGTCCGCTACATGGTAAACAAATATCCAAATTATATGATTGTTAATTTAGACTTATTAACCTATGCAGGAAATCTGGAGAATTTGAAAGACATTGAGAATGCTCCAAATTATAAATTTGTCCGCGGAGATATTGCAGACCGTGACTTTATCCATGGGCTGTTTGCAGAAGAGAAATTTGATTATGTGATTAATTTTGCAGCAGAGTCCCATGTTGACCGCAGTATTACAGACCCAGGAATTTTTGTGCAAACGAACATTCAAGGGACATTAGCCTTGCTTGATGCAGCAAAAACATACAGTGTGGCAAAGTACCTGCAAGTCTCTACGGATGAGGTGTATGGTACATTAGGTGAGACAGGCTACTTTACAGAAGAAACACCGCTTGCTGCTAATAGCCCATATAGTGCAAGTAAAGCAGGTGCTGACTTGCTGGTTCGTGCGTACCATGAAACATTTGGCCTTCCGGTTAATATTACCCGTTGTTCTAATAACTATGGACCCTTCCATTTCCCTGAGAAGTTAATCCCATTGATGATTATCAATGCTCTAAACGACAAAGAACTTCCAATTTATGGTGATGGTCTAAATGTTCGTGATTGGCTTCATGTGGAAGACCATTGCCAAGCAATCGATCTTGTTCTTCATAATGGCCGTGTTGGAGAGGTTTATAATGTGGGCGGGAATAATGAACGTACAAATATTGATATCGTGAAAACTATTCTAAAGCAGTTAAACAAGCCTGAATCATTAATCAAATTTGTAAAGGACCGCCCGGGACATGACCGCCGCTATGCAATCGATGCAACCAAATTACGCACCGAACTAGGCTGGTCTCCTAAATACAATTTTGACACAGGGATTGAACAAACCATTAATTGGTACCTAAACAACCAAGAATGGTGGGAAAATATCATCTCCGGTGATTATCAGGATTATGTGAAAAAGCAGTATGGCGATAGATTAGGGGTAGAGTAATGAGAGTAGTTGTAACCGGTGCAGCCGGACAATTAGGTAAAGATGTCCTAAGGGAGCTTGAGAATAAAAATCATGAGGCCTTTGGGTTAGATCGCGAGCAATTAGACATTACGAATGAAGCAGATGTTTTTAGTCTTATTAATGAGGTCAAACCTGATGTGATCTTACACTGCGCCGCCTATACAAACGTGGATGCGGCTGAAGAAGATGAAGATACTGCCTACCAAATCAATGCGCTTGGAACCGAATATCTTGCCAAGGCTGCTAAAGAAGCAGGGGCAAAATTGCTTTATATCAGCACGGATTATGTCTTTGATGGTACCGCAAACGAGCCGTATGAAGTCAACCAGGAAACTAGTCCATTAGGAGCTTATGGCCGGACTAAGTTAGCAGGAGAGCAGCTCCTGCAAAAGCATTTAGACCGATTTTTTATCGTGCGGACTGCCTGGGTATTTGGTATCTATGGAAATAATTTTGTAAAAACCATGCTTCGTTTAGGTGAGGAGCGCGGTGAAGTAGGTGTGGTTCATGATCAAGTAGGTTCACCGACCTATACCGTGGACTTAGCTAAGTTTATGGTTGAGCTCATGGAAACGGACAAATACGGGATTTATCATGCAACTAACAGCGGGGTTTGTTCATGGTATGAATTTGCAGTCGAGATCTTTAAACAAGCTGGACTCCATGTGACGGTTAACCCATTGACAAGTGATCAATTCCCTAGACCTGCGAAACGTCCGGCTTACTCCGTATTAAGTAAGAAAAGAATTGAAGAGGAAGGTCTCACACCTCTTCGTGATTGGAAAGAAGCGCTCGCCGCTTATCTCCAGGAATCTAAATAATTTAAGAAAATGTTAAGGTGCCTCTGTTGTAATAAACAGAGGTTTTTCTTTTAATAAAAACGGGAAACTTTTATATATAAAAGTACGTCTATATAGATGGCCGAACCAAATGGCGATTATAGTAGTATTGGAAGATTATTTGTCACATTCAGCAAAAAGTCATTTCTGATTGAATGGTCCTAAAACATTGTTAAATCTCACTTTCTTGTAAAATAGTCATTTTGGGTGATTTCCAGAAGGTGAAAAAATTGTAGAATGGAAGTGTTTATTTCTTCTATTGGCTGTGCTATAATCCATTAGGGTATGTCTCTAGGTTTCATTGATTTTATTAAATTAGAAAAATAGTAAATTACAAAAAACGGAATGAACCATGGAGGTCTATATGTTCTATTTAACGTTAGCCATATGTTTTTTCTCGGCGATCATTCTCACCCCGCTAGTGAAAAAACTTGCATTCAAAATTGGAGCAACAGATAAACCAAATCAACGAAAAGTTCATCAAAGAATCATGCCGCGTTTAGGCGGATTGGCCATATATATTAGTTTCTTGATTGGAATTGCGATCTTACGTCCAGACGCAAAATCACTTTTACCGATTATGAATCCGAGTGAGAACCTTCATTTGGCCATTATCCTTGGAAGTCTCATCATTATCTTAACCGGTGTACTGGATGATACAAAGGAGATTTCTCCAAAGGTAAAATTATTCGGACAAATATTAGCTTCGTTTATCGTCGTATTTATGGGAGATCTTAAAGTAGAGTTTATTAACCTGCCTTTTGGCGGACAATTAGATTTTGGCTACTTAAGCATTCCAATTACAATGTTTTGGATTATTGGGATTACCAATGCCATTAATTTAATTGATGGCCTTGACGGTTTAGCTGCTGGTGTCTCAACCATTGCTTTATTTGCAATCTCTGGCATGGCGTACCTTATGGGGAACCCGTATGTTATGATTTTAGCACTTATAACCGCTGTATCATCATTAGGTTTCTTGATTTTCAACTTCCATCCTGCCAAAATTTTTATGGGCGATACCGGGGCGTTATTTTTAGGATACTTAATCAGTGTGCTTTCACTGCTCGGATTTAAAAATGTTACCTTTATCTCACTTGTTATTCCAATTATTATTCTAGGTGTTCCGATTTCTGATACATTCTTTGCGATTATTCGCAGACTTGTCAACAAACAACCATTATCTGCACCGGATAAATCCCATTTGCACCATTGCTTATTGCGTTTAGGCTTTTCTCATAAGCAATCTGTGCTAATCATTTATGCAATGAGTTTAGCTTTTGGACTTGTAGCATTTATCTTCTCACAATCCACTGTGTGGGGATCATTGATTGTGATTTTGACATTATTAGTTGCGATAGAGATTATTGTTGAAAAAGTTGGTTTGGTACGTGAAGATTATAAGCCGCTCTTAAAGTTTATGAAGGGCTTCAAGCCAATTAACCTGAAAGATCGATAATCATATAATGATAGAAAAGGCTTTGGACTTGTTTCCAAAGCCTTTCTTGTTCAACAAATTTTAATAAATCTCAAATATAACAAGTAGTAGAATAATGTTTAGGTGTGATGGGAATGAGGCACTATATATAGTGTGCCATTTTCAATACTTTGCTCAGGAGGATATTATGACGTTTAATGAAGTAATGGCTTTGATCATGCCATCTTTTATAGTGTTGCTTTTTTACACAAAGCTTATTAATAAAAGTTTAACGATTTTTGAGGGGATCTGCCATTTAGCCCTATTTATGTTAAGTATAAATTGTTTATGTTATGCAATTTTGACGATCGCTAAAACAGAAGTGATTTTGTTTACTACTATTTTTACCATGAAATACTGCTTATTGGCTGTCTGTATGGGACTTGTCATTGCTTTCTTTTATCGATTGATTGAACTAAATCTAAAAATAAAATTAAGGGTCGAGTCTAGAAATGAAAAAGAAAAAGCATAAATTAATCATCACTTACATAACGATTTTTATTCTGATTTTGAGTACCTTTATTTTTTCCTTTTCCATCTATCTGAAACAAAAATTCGCTGACCAAAGTATAGATGAAATGATTTTTTATCTTGTAAGCGGTACGGAAGGTACATCAAGTGAGGTAGTCATTTCTGCCATCTTATCCAGTTTACTTCCCTTTTTAACAATCTTTTTGATTCTTTATCTGCCCATTATGAGAATAGAAAAAAGGAAGAATATCATTGATGTGACAATAAAAAATAAGCAATTTTCCATTCATCTATTCCCTCATAGGTTATTTTTTAAATATCGATTATTTTATTCGTTCCTTATTTTCATCCTCTCACTATTCACCAGTTATCAGCTGTTAGGTGTCAGGGATTATTTGAAAAGTTTAACCGACTATTCTACTTATATAGATGATCATTACGTTGATGGCAGGGATGTATCAATTACCTTTCCCAAAGAGAAAAGGAACTTAATACTTATCTATTTAGAGTCAATGGAAAACTCCATGATTGATAAGGATAACGGCGGCGGCTGGAGTTATAATGTTATGCCCGAATTAACCACCATCGCAAAGACGAACGTGAATTTTTCAAATTCGGATAAAGTTGGCGGGGCTCTCCCCATCTTTGGCACCACTTGGACAGTTGGGGCAATGGTGGGTACTACATCGGGTATTCCGTTGAAAATACCTGTCAATGGGAATGAGTACACAGCCTCCAGCAAGTTTCTAACTGGGGCCTATACTCTAGGTGATATTTTGAAAAAAGAGGGATATAACCAAGAAATCATGTTTGGGTCAGATGCTAAATTTGGAGGGCGGAGCAATTATTACACGAGCCATGGCAGCTTTGCTATTTCTGATTTAAATACAGCCATTAAAGAAGGAAAGATGACAGAAAGCCAAAAGGTCTGGTGGGGATATGATGACAGCCATTTATTTGAATGGGCAAAAGAAGAAATCACTACGATTGCAAGTTCTAAGAAACCTTTTAACTTCACCCTATTAACAGCTAATACTCATTTTCCGGATGGTTACGTGGAGAGCAAAGCAGAGCATAAATATGACACACAATACGAAAATGTTTTTGCGTTATCTTCCAAACAAGTGTACGAATTTGTTAAATGGCTGCAAAAGCAGGATTTTTATGATAACACCACCATAGTGCTAATGGGAGATCACTTAAGTATGCAGCCTGGAGGATACTTCCAGAAATATACCTACAGTGGATATCAAAGAACTACTTATAACGCGTTTATTAATCCGGCCATGGAGCCTGTCAATTCAAAAAATAGAGTCTTTACCTCTTTAGACATGTATCCAACCATCTTAGGCAGCATGGGAGTGAAAATTAGCGGAGAACGTTTGGGAGTAGGGACCAATTTATTTTCCAGTAAAAAAACGCTGGAGGAAGAACGCGGCCTGGGCTATGTGAATAGCGAGCTGGCTAAAAATTCAAGATTCTATAACGAAAAGATCTTGCAAGGAGATTATTTCGATTTAATGAAAAAGGCCAAAGAGGAAACCAAACAATAGAAAATTATGGATGCCAGGTGTTTAGAATACCTGGCATTTTTAATGACTTTTACCAAACATTAGTTGTTTTTTGATTGCTTTAAATGGATAAACTGACTAATAAGGAGGATGTTTGATGTTTTATCTTACCTTAATCGTTTGTTTTTTCATTTCAGTGATCGCTACTCCGCTAATTAAAAAGTTAGCCTTCCTTATTGGTGCAACAGACCGCCCAAACCAGCGGAAGGTTCACCAGTCGATTATGCCAAGACTTGGAGGATTAGCCATTTATATTAGTTTTATGGCAGGCATTCTCCTTATCCGGCCGGAAAATCAATATTCTTTCGCGATTTTGCTTGGCTGCTTCATCATCATTGTGACTGGCATTTGTGATGATCTGTTTGAATTACCAGCCAAGTATAAAATGCTTGGTCAATTAGCAGCTGCTTGTTCTGTCGTATTTTTAGGCAATCTACAGGTTGTATTCATTAATCTTCCTTTTGGCGGACAACTTCAATTTGGCCTCTTGAGTATTCCCTTTACAATCCTTTGGATTGTAGGAATAACGAACGCAATTAATTTAATTGATGGGCTTGACGGCTTGGCAGCCGGGGTTTCTTCCATTGCCTTAATTACTATCTCAGGAATCGCTCTTATTCAGGGAAATTTATTTGTGGTTGCTGTTGGGTTAATCGTATTAGCCAGTACGTTAGGGTTCTTGCTTTACAATTTTCATCCTGCCAGCATTTTTATGGGAGATACTGGTGCACTCTTTTTGGGATTTATCATCTCCGTTTTATCGCTGCTCGGATTTAAAAACGTAACCTTTATTTCGTTTGTTATTCCCGTCATCATACTCGGAGTACCCATTTCTGATACCTTTTTTGCAATTATCCGGAGGCTTATTAATAAACAGCCCTTGTCTGCTCCAGATAAATCCCATCTCCATCATTGCATGCTTAGAATGGGCTATTCCCATCGTCAAACCGTGTTAATTATCTATGCCATGGCTGCTTTTTTTGGATTGGTTGCAGTCATTTACTCACAGGCTAGAATCGGCGGGGCACTCTTTTTAATTACAGTAGTCATTTTGCTAATTGAAATCATTGCTGAAAAAATCGGTTTAATGGGAAAGGACCATCGCCCGCTGCTTAAGATTTTCCGAACATTAACAACAGTAAAAGACCGCTCTTAACAGGAAAAGGGACTCATGTATTTGAGCCCCTTTAATTATTTAATTCATGAATTACATTGTGAGGATTGTCCAGCACATCCTTGGTCAAGAGGTCTTCCGCTTTTTTTCCCAATTGTTTGTACCGGTAAATAGTACTATAATAGTACTGAGAATATTATTTATTCGCGGATGTAATCATCCTCGAGATAAACGGTATCACCAAGATTCAGGGTGCACTGGCCATTGGTAAGCTCGATCATCCAGTCCTTGAAGACCTGTACCTGGCTTTCGTCAACATAGGTTTCTACTTCAACCGTGTCTAAGTAATGGATTTCTTTAATCGTATATTTGGCGGCACGAAGTTCTTTCTCAATTTTCCCAAGCCAGGTATAATCAAATTTGGCATGAACAATTTGGGAAAGTTTTCTTTCCACAATGCCAACTGCATCAAGACCTTCTGAAGTGGCTTTGCCGTAAGCACGGATCAGACCTCCCGCTCCTAACTTAATACCTCCAAAGTACCGTGTGACAACGACTGCTGTGTCCTTTAGTTTTCGTTTTTTTAATACTTCTAGGATCGGTACACCGGCTGTTCCGCTTGGTTCACCATCGTCATTCGCTTTCTGAATTTGGTCATGCTCGCCAATCAAATAGGCCGAGCAATTATGGGTCGCATCCCAATGCTGTTTTTTTATGGCCTGGATGAATTCCGTCGCTTCCGTTTCGGTTTCCGCTCTTGTTATATGAGCGATAAAACGGGATTTTTGGATCGTAATCTCATGTTCGCCTGTCTTTTTTACAGTTAGGTAACAAGAAAGCATCATTAATATTTCCTTTCATTAGTTAATAAAATATTGTTGTAATATACCTTTAATACAGAAGTAACGTTCGAATGATATAATAGTAATGGTTCAATAGTATAAATTTATTGTAACACTATCATTATATTACTTTCACCCTAGTGGAAGGTCAATATAAGTGTTAAGGTTCGCCATTACCTAAATTTCAAGATAAAATACGTTAAGAACCTAAAGGGAAAACCCTGGAGGCAAAGAAATGAAACTAAAACAATTCAATACGTCGTCCATTGATGAAATTCGTGAAGAGATGATTGACAGAGTCACAAACAGCAAGGGAGATATTTTCCGTATTGGCGAACAGTGCCGTCAAGATTACGAAAGTATGACAACGGAGCTTCGGAATATCAAGGAAATGATGGTTAAGCTTATTGAAGAGGGAAACCAACTCGAGGACCAAGTTCATCAAGCCCGCCTCATGCTGTCTGAAGTAAGTATGAATTTTAAACATTATACCGAAGAAGAAGTTCGTGAGGCATATGAAAAAGCCCACCAGCTGCAAATGGACCTCTCCATCAATTGGCAGTATAAGAAACAATTGTTAGAGAAAAGGGATGATTTAGAGCGCAGGCTCATAGGGTTAAACGACACGATCGACCGCGCCGACCAGCTTATTTCCCAAATTTCTGTTGTGATGAATTACTTGACAAGTGATTTAAAACAGGTAGGGGAAGTACTTGAAACAGCGAAAGCCAAACAAGACTTTGGATTAAAAATTATTGAAGCTCAGGAAGAGGAACGGAAACGTTTGTCCCGGGAGATTCACGATGGTCCAGCCCAGATGCTGGCCAATGTCATTATGCGTTCTGATCTGATTGAACGTGTTTATAGGGATCAAGGTCCGGATGAGGCATTTGCGGAGATGCATAGTTATAAAAAAATGGTGCGTGCCGCGCTTTATGAGGTCCGAAGAATTATATATGACCTCCGTCCGATGGCACTTGATGATTTGGGACTTGTCCCTACCCTAAGAAAATATTTACAAACCATCGAAGAATATCATAACCACTCGAGGATCGATTTTGTTAATATTGGCCAAGAACGCAGGCTTCCTACAAAATATGAGGTAGCATTGTTCCGTATGATCCAGGAGTCTGTCCAAAATGCACTTAAGCATGCCAATGCCTGTGAAATTAAAGTCCGAATGGAAATAACCAATTCTGAAATCACTGTTCTTATCAAGGATAACGGTGTTGGATTTGATACCTCGATTAAGAAACCTGAATCCTTTGGGATGATCGGGATGCGAGAGCGTGTCGATTTGCTTGAAGGTGAAATTACTTACGATTCAAAAATGGGCAAGGGGACATCTGTACTGATTCGTGTTCCACTAATTAACTAAAGAATTTTTTGCGACAAATGTTAGAATTGAAATAAGGGGGAGTACCAAAATGACGACCAAAATTGCGATAATCGATGATCACCAGCTTTTCAGAGAAGGGGTTAAAAGAATACTAGAATTTGAAAAGTCATTCCAAGTGGTGGCCGAGGGCGATGACGGCACGGAGGCTTTAAAAATTGTCGAACAACACCAGCCTGATGTTGTCATTATGGATATCAACATGCCAGGAATGAATGGTGTCGAGGCAACCAGAGAATTGGTTGAACAATACCCTAATACGAAAATTATTATTTTATCGATACACGATGATGAAAATTATGTTACTCATGCGTTAAAAACAGGTGCCTGCGGTTACTTGTTAAAAGAAATGGATGCCGATGCTCTGATTGAGGCAGTCCGCGTTGTTGCCGATGGCGGGTCTTACCTACATCCAAAAGTGACACACAACCTCGTCAATGAATATCGCAAACTTGCTGCGACGACAGGCGGCTCAGGAGGCGGCGGCTATGTTCCAACACTTGAAATACGCCGTCCATTACATCTATTAACCCGCCGTGAATGTGAAGTACTGCAAATGCTCGCGGACGGGAAAAGCAACCGTGGTATTGGTGAATCATTGTTTATCAGTGAAAAGACGGTTAAAAACCATGTAAGTAATATTTTACAAAAAATGAATGTAAATGACCGTACCCAGGCAGTGGTTTCTGCGATTAAAAATGGCTGGGTCGAAGTGAGATAATTATTTTTCAGGGAGCATGCCTTTACGGTGTGTTCTTTTTTTGTTGTATCATATACAATAAAGGGTAGTTCAGAAGACAAGGATGGTACTTTTTTATGAAAACGGCAATTGTCACGGATAGCACCGCGTACATACCGAAGGAATTGCGTGAAAAATGGAATATACATATGATCTCGTTAAATGTCATTTTCGGGACAGAGGTTTATCAAGAAGAAGAGGATTTAAGCGCTAATGCGTTTTATGATGAGATAAAAACAAAAGATTTGCCAACCACTTCCCAGCCGCCGATTGGGAAGTTCGTGGAGCTGTTTGAGGAGCTTTCGTCCGGTTATGATGCAGTAATCTGTGTTCATTTATCGAGCGGAATCAGCGGCACGTATCAAGGGGCGGTCACGGCTGGCACAATGGTTGAGGGAATTAAGGTTTATCCGTTTGATTCAGAAATCAGCTGTATGGTCCAAGGGTTTTATGCGCTGGAGGCGGCTGAGATGGCTGGGCGCGGGGAGCCGGCTGAGGTGATTATGAGCCGGTTGTCGGACTTGCAGAAGTCGGCCCGTGCATATTTCATGGTGGATGATTTATCTAATCTCCAGCGGGGCGGCCGGTTGTCGAGTGCCCAGGCTTTTATTGGCAGTTTGCTTCAGGTGAAACCTTTGCTGCATTTTGAAAATAAGGTGATTGTACCGTTTGAAAAAATCCGCACACGGAAGAAGGCTTTGAAACGGATTGTTGATTTACTTGGAGAGGATGTTTCCGGCGGCGGGGATTACCGGGCGGTTATTATCCACGCGAATCGTGAGGAGGAAGCAGAGGAGTGGCGTCAGGAGCTGTCTGCTTTGTATCCAAATGTGGATTTTGTGATTGGGTATTTTGGCGCTGTGATCGGCACTCATTTGGGTGAGGGTGCGATGGGTATGGGCTGGATGAAAAGATAAGATTTTAAGTTAGCTGCCATTCCGGCCTTTGGCCGGGATGGTTTTTTTGTTTTGCGGCGGGAGATTGGGGTTGGCGGAAATAATGGGGGAAGAGGCGGAAAAAAGTGAAAAGTATGCGGAAATAATGAGAGAGTCGGCGGAAAAAAATCAAAAACCGGCGGAAATCCGCTGCAAACTGGCGGAATCGAAGCGAAGTGCGGGCTGGTTTATTACTTAAAAAGGTCATAGAAAAAGAGAGTTGGCGGAAATAATGGAGAAAGTGGCGGAAAAAAGTGAAAAGTACGCGGAAATAATGAGAGAGTCGGCGGAAAAAAATCAAAAGTCAGCGGAAATCCGCTGGAAACTGGCGAAATCAAAGCGAAGTGCGGGCTGGTTTTGTAATTAAAAAGGTCATAGAAAAAGAGAGTTGGCGGAAATTATGGGAGAAGTGGCGGAAAAAAGTGAAAAGTACGCGAAAAAAAGTGAAAAGTACGCGGAAATAATGAGAGAGTTGGCGGAAAAAAATCAAAAACCGGCGGAAATCCGCTGCAAACTGGCGGAATCGAAGCGAAGTGCGGGCTGGTTTATTACATAAAAAGGTCATAGATTAAGAGGGTAGGCGGAAATAATGGGAAAAGTGGTGAAAAAAAGTGAAAAGTACGCGGAAATAACGAGAGAGTCGGCGGAAAAAAATCAAAAGTCGGCGGAAATCCGCTACAAACTGGCGGAATCGAAGCGAAGGCCAAACTGGTTTATTACATAAAAAGGTCATAGAAAAAGAGGGTTAGCGGAAATAATGAGGAAAGCGGCGGGAAAAAGAGAATAGTGCGCGGAAATAATGAGAGAGTCGGCAGAAAAAAATTAAAAACCGGCGGAAATCTGCTGCAAACTGGCGGAATCAAAACGAAGTCCAACCAGGTTAGTATTTTAAAAAGATCATAGAAAAACGCCACCATTAAAAAAATTAAAAATCCTGTAGGAATCTTTCCTTTTTTGTAGAATTATAAAGAAAAAAGGAGTGATCTATCGTGGTGATCAAAGAACTAACCCTCCCTAGAAGACTCATCTTGACCGAAATCCTAAAAAAATACCTCAAACCAAATCATCCCAAATACCCCGTAATCGAAAAAGAACTCGCCAGAAGATGGGCAGGCTATTGGGGAGAAGCCGCACTAGCCAACTATCTAAAAGAACTGCCATCAGAAAAATACTACATCCTCCACGACCTCCAGCTGCAACTCCACGGCATCCATTTTCAAATCGACACCCTAATACTCACACAAACTTATATCCAAATCATCGAAGCAAAAAACATCATCGGAACATTATACTTTGACAATATCTTCAACCAACTCATCCGAACCAATCCAGATGGAACAGAAGAATCCTTCGAAGACCCGCGCATCCAATGCCGCCGACTGCAATCCCTTCTAGGAAGATGGCTCATCCTGCATAACCTCCATTTGCTCCCCATCGATTACCTTATTTTTTTTAAAAGCTCGAACCGGACCATCTTAAAAACCAGCGGTACAGGTACGGACCTAACAAGGATCTGTAAAGGCAGGGACCTATTTAATAAAATTGAGAACAGCGAAAATCGCTACAAACAAGTAAAAATACAAACGCCAGAAATGATTGAAATAGCCAATTTTCTCTTAAGTAAACACACGCCTAAACAAATAGATATTCTAAAAGAATACGAACTAACAGAAACAGAGCCTATCCAAGGGGTTCAGTGCTCTAGTTGTAAACACATCCCCATGGAATATCAAAAAGGCAAATGGATATGCATCAAATGCGGCTCGAAGTCGAGAGATGGGCATATAGAAACGATTAATGACCATTTTCTCCTAGTTAAACCTACCATCACTAATCGAGAATGTCAGAAAATCCTCCATCTTCCTTCAGCAAACATCACACAAAAAAAGCTCATAGCCCTTGACCTGCCAACATCAGGACATACCAAGAAAAGGGTCTATCATCAATGGCCTGATAACAAAAGTTATATTTTAATAGAAAAAAAACTAAAAGGGTGACCACATTTGCGATTTATCTTAAAAGACCAGCTAATCATCCCAAGCATGTCAACAAACGATCATTCCTTTCCAATCTCAAACCTCCCAACCATCCCACAGCCTGAGCCCAATCCATTATACGCCTACAACAAGGATTTGCAGCACTTTCTAACCGGCAAACAGCTTCTTTTAGATGACCTACCATTCGAACTGACTGAAATTCAAGAACATTACCAAAATGGATATGTTACCTACCGAAAAGGAATCAACAAAAACGGTAAACAACCCATCTGCGCCCGGTGCGGAAACAAGGACCCCCAGTGGTTTGCCACCTTTCCATGCGCCCGATGTAAAGAAAATTGTCTATACTGCCGCAAATGCCTCATGATGGGAAGAATCAGCGAATGCACCCCGCTCATTGGCTGGAATGGCCCGCCCCCGGTAATCCAACTCCCTGATCAAATCATGGCATGGCAAGGCTCCCTTTCTGGAGGACAAAAAACAGCATCTGTCCAGGTCGTCGAGGCCATCCGTCAAAATCAAGAGCACCTGGTATGGGCTGTATGCGGCGCAGGTAAAACGGAGGTACTATTTGCTGGAATTGCGTCCGCCCTCGCCGCAGACAAAAGAATATGCATAAGCACCCCAAGAACAGATGTCGTCCTAGAACTGACCCCGAGATTAAAAGCAGCCTTTCCTGAAATTCCCATCGCATCCCTTTACGGAGGAAGTGAAGACCGTCATCTATATGCACCATTAACCATCGCCACAACCCATCAACTCCTCCGGTTTTATCATGCATTCGATGCGGTCATTTTAGATGAAGTCGACGCCTTTCCGTATACAGCAGAGGAATCACTCCAGCATGCGGCCATTCATGCGCGCAAACCAGAATCGGCAATGATCTATCTCACGGCAACACCCAATACTAAATGGCAGCGAGAATGCCTAACTGGCAAAAGGGCTTATACCACCATTCCGGCCCGTTTCCATCGCAAACCGCTGCCCGTCCCGGAATTTGTATGGTGCGGCAACTGGCAAAAACAGCTTCAAAAGGGAAAACTGCCCCCAAATATCATTCATTGGATTAAAAAACGAATTCAATCAGGCAAGCAGACGTTAGTCTTTTTTTCACATATTCCACTAATGGAAAAAGCCCTGAAAATCCTGCGTCAGCTGCATCCGGCAATTGAGGCGGTCCACGCCGAAGATCCTGACCGAAAAAACAAGGTTCAAAAAATGCGCAACAAGGATATTCCCATGCTGCTCACTACCACCATCCTTGAACGAGGCGTTACTTTTCCGAATATCGATGTGGCAGTAGTGGGTGCCGAGGACTCTATTTTTACCGAAAGTGCTCTCGTTCAAATAGCCGGCAGGGCAGGGCGGAGCAAGGATCACCCAAAGGGTGTCGTGTCCTTTTTCCATTACGGAAAAACCGAAGAAATGCTAAAGGCGAAAAAACAAATTATTACTATGAATCGAGAAGGATTTAAAAAAGGCTTACTTGATGCGCAGGGGGAAGCAAAATGAGTATATTTCAAGAGGACCGCTGTCTCTATTGCCATACCACCATCGTGCCAGTCATTGGCTGGGTGGCGCTATTTTCAAAAGAAAAAGAACCGCTCCTGTGCCCAGCTTGCGAAGGGAAGCTTGAAAAAATTGAAGGGGAAACCTGCCGGATCTGTGCCCGGCCGTTTCACGATTTACCAGAATCCTTCCGTGATGGCGATCTATGCCATGATTGTACTCGCTGGGAGGAGAACCTTGAATGGCAGGGGTTCCTTGAAAAAAACCACTCTCTTTATGTCTACAATGATTTTTTAAAAGAACTGATCGCCACATACAAATTTCGCGGCGATTATGTATTGGCAAAGATATTTGCTGAACATTTTAAAAAAGAAATCTCCCGAATTGTTCCCGACCTGCTTGTTCCGATTCCTCTAAGCGATGAACGGCTGTATGAGCGCGGATTTAATCAGGCAGCAGCGGTTCTAACATTTGCCGGATTGACTCCAGCTGGAATCCTCACGCGCATCCATTCCGAAAAACAGTCCAAAAAATCAAGAGCAGAGCGGATCCATATTCCGCAAGTTTTCAAAATCAATCCTGATGCTGAGATCGAAGGCAAAAAGATCTTATTAATCGATGACATCTATACAACCGGCTCCACACTGAGACATGGAGCCAAACTGTTAAAAGAGGCGGGGGCCGAGAGCATCCAGTCTTTTACGATCTCTAGGTAGCTGCCTCCCCGCCTCCGCATTAGAATCTCATTTTTAGTGCTTTTTGTGCATTTTCAATATCATGTCCGAGTAAAAGAGCTAAATCGTAGGCTGGATAGTATCCATGCTTGTGCATATAGCTAAAGACTCTTTCATGCCCTTGAATGGCGCCCATCAGCTGGTTGGTGAATGTTTTGCGTAAAGCTGGGGTAGCTGTTTCGGTAATGGCGATTGCCAGATTACGTACCATTGTTTTTGATAAGGCTAACAGGTCTGCAGCAAAAAAGCCGATATCTTCGCGGATCTCTTCCTCTTCACGAGTTTGATCGACTGGAGCAGAAGGATAATACTTCAGCAACTCTTTTAGATTTTTTTCAAGGTCTTGAATACACATTCTGTATAATTCTTTTAGCTCAGGGTCGTTAACCATTTTAATGGACATTTTAAGTTTCATTAATCCAACCGACTGGAATGCCACTAACTCATGTAATTCCAAGGTTTCATGCCAGGCAAGGGCTTTTCTATTTTCCTGTTCCATGTTTTGCATCCTCCATTCGTGTTCACATCACTGTAACCTATTCCCAGGGTATTTTAGTGGCAAATTGTCCTCCAAAATAATACAATAAATATATGAATAACCATTCATTTTAGATAAATGAATAATGTCATGTCAATAATTGTATCTACCTTTGTTACTATTTTCTTGTTGTTTTTGTCAATAATTCGACAAAATTTCTGTCGTGATTTAGCAGGAATCTAACAGGGTAAAATAGAATTGTTAATACATAGCCCCATCAAAAGGAGGAGTCCACATGAAGTATAACGTACGTGGCGAAAACATTGAGGTTACTCCAGCAATTAGAGAGTATGTTGAGAAGAAAATTACTAAATTAGAGCGCTATTTTACTGAGGCACCAGATGCAACAGTACACGTGAATCTTAAATTCAATCAAGATAAATCATCTAAAGTAGAAGTAACTATCCCGCTGCCACAATTAGTCTTACGTGCAGAAGAAACAAATGTTGATATGTATGCAGCAATTGATTTAATCACTGACAAACTTGAGCGTCAAATCCGTAAGCATAAAACAAAGGTGAACCGTAAATTCCGTGAAAAAGGGGAACCTTCTTTCACTTTTGCAGCACCTGAAAGCCCTGATGTTCACGATTATGAAGATGAAGATCTTGAATTAGTCCGGACCAAGCGTTTTGATTTGAAACCTATGGACAGTGAGGAAGCAATCCTGCAAATGAACATGCTTGGCCACAGCTTCTATGTTTTCACAAATTCTGATACTAACCGTACCAATGTTGTATATAAGCGGAAAGATGGCCGTTATGGCTTGATTGAAGCTCATTAATATGAATGACTAACGCTGTTCCTTATGGAGCAGCGTTTTTTGGTGAATATAACTTTTTCGATTTGCTAAAGACTGTTTTTCTTATATAATTAACGTAAAAATAGTGGAGGCTACGTCATGACATTTTCTATCGTCGGCTACGATCCCATTGAGAAAGAATGGGGCATTGCTGTCCAATCCAAGTTTTTAGGAGTAGGCGCGGTTGTTCCATGGGCAAAAGCCGGAGCAGGTGCAGTGGCCACCCAGTCGTATGCCAATACTTCTTATGGTCCCAAAGCGCTTGAATTAATGGCACAGGGTAAAACCGCAATGGAGGTAGTTGAGTTATTAATTGCAGATGATCCTGAGCGTGAGATGCGTCAGTTCGGCTTGATTGATGCGGCTGGGAATGCAGCTACGTTCACAGGCAAGGAATGCTATGATTGGGCAGGCGGGATAACCGGGACTCATTTTGCGGCACAAGGTAATATTTTAGTGGATGAAAAAACTGTGGAAGCAATGGCACGAGTGTTTGAAAAGACGGAAGGAACGCTTGCCAAAAAACTCCTGGCAGCATTGGATGCCGGACAAGCTGCAGGCGGCGATAGCAGAGGCCAGCAGTCAGCGGCCCTTTATGTGGTGAAGGAAGCTGGCGGCTACGGAGGGTTTAATGATCGCTATATTGATCTCCGCGTCGACGACCATCCCGCTCCCATTAAAGAGCTGATTCGAATTTTTGAGCTGCAGCAGTTATATTTTTCGCCTTCTAACCCGGACAAGATTGTTCCGATTGAAGGTAAAGTAAAAGCAGATTTAGTGGAGCAGCTGGGAAAATGGGGTTATCTAAAAGGTCATGCTTTTACGGAAGAGGACGTATTTCGCGCCTTAACTAATTTTATTCATACCGAAAACTTTGAAATGAGAGAACAGCCTGCAGGGATGATCGATTCAGAGATATTGGAGTATATGAAAAATAGCTGAAAAAGAGTTATCCCCATGTGGATAACTCTTTTTCTTTGCAGTTACCCACAAAATTCAGAATCTTATACACATTAAACACAGCATTTTTGTTACTATGTGGATAACATTCTTAAATAGATAAAAAGGTCAGCATTATTTCTGCTGACCTTTACTTTAATAGATTTGTTTATTTCCCCGCTCCGCAGCAGTTCTTATACTTCTTACCGCTTCCGCAAATACATGGATCGTTTCGGCCAACATCAATCTGTTTTACCTTTGGCTTCTGCTTCACAGGTTCGCCGTCTTCCTTAGGATTCACGGCTTGGCCTTTTGCTACCTCTTGGCGCTCAAGGTTATTGCGAATCTCCGCCTTCATGATGTACATTGCCGTCTCATCTTCAATCGATTGAATCATCGCTTCAAACATTGCGAACCCTTCATGCTGGTATTCACGAAGCGGATCGATTTGTCCATAAGCACGTAAATGGATTCCTTGTCGAAGCTGATCCATCGCATCGATATGGTCCGTCCACTTAGAGTCAACCGCCCGGAGTGTGACGACCTTCTCAAATTCACGCATTTGTTCAGGGAAGAGAATCTGTTCTTTTTCTTCGTAGCGCTCTTTAACTTTTGCAAAAATCTCTTCGACCATCTCATCCGGCTCTTTGCCTTTTAAGTCCTCAACGGTAATATCGCCCTCATGAAGAAGGTTGGCATGAACATGGTCCACAATTGCTTGGAGATCCCAGTCTTCCTCATCCTCATGGCGAGGGGCGTGGACATCTACATTCCGTTCAATTGAGTTAAGGATCATTTTCTGAACGATGTCACGCAGATTTTCAGATTCCAATACTTCATCACGCTGAGAGTAGATGATTTCACGCTGTTGACGAAGAACATCATCATACTGCAAGAGCTGTTTACGGGCATCGAAGTTATTACCCTCCACTCGTTTTTGCGCGGATTCAACAGCGCGGGAGACCATCTTACTCTGAATTGGCTGGGTATCGTCCATCCCTAGTCTTTGCATCATCGCTTTCATATTGTCAGAACCAAAGCGGCGCATCAATTCGTCTTCCATCGATAAGTAGAACTGAGTCACACCAGGGTCCCCTTGACGCCCAGAACGTCCGCGAAGCTGATTATCGATCCGGCGGCTCTCATGGCGCTCTGTACCAATAACTGCAAGTCCGCCTAGGTCAATGACACCTTCACCAAGCTTAATATCCGTACCACGGCCGGCCATGTTGGTTGCGATCGTTACTGAGCCCTTGTGGCCTGCTTGAGCAATGATTTCTGCTTCCCGTTCATGATTTTTCGCATTTAAGACATTATGTGGAATGCGTTTTTTCGATAAATAATTTGAAATCAATTCAGATGTTTCAATTGCCACTGTACCAACAAGTACGGGTTGTCCTTTTTGATGACGATCGGCAATATCCTCCACCACGGCACGGAATTTGCCGTCCATAGATGAGTAAATTAAATCCGCACGGTCGTCACGGGCAATCGGCCGGTTCGTTGGAATGACAATAACATTCATATTATAAATGTTGCGGAATTCCTCTTCTTCCGTCTTCGCTGTACCGGTCATACCGGCTAATTTTTCATACATACGGAAGTAGTTCTGGAAGGTAATCGTAGCCATGGTCATGCTTTCGTTCTGCACCTCTAGGCCTTCTTTCGCTTCAATCGCCTGGTGCAAGCCTTCACTGTAGCGGCGCCCCTTCATCAAACGGCCGGTAAACTGGTCAACAATGACAATTTCGCCGTCTTGAACGACATAGTCGACATCAAGGTGCATGCTGACATTTGCTTTCAATGCTTGGTTAATATGATGGTTCAAGGTCACATGTGCCATATCAAAGAGATTTTCGATACCAAACGCTTTTTCAGATTTGGCAATCCCTTCTTCAGTCAGCATGACTCCTTTTGTTTTTTCATCATAGGTGTAATCCACATCTTTGGTCAGCATTCTTACAAACGCATTCGCTTGAATATAGAGGGCTGTTGATTTTTGTGCCGAACCTGAAATGATTAATGGTGTACGGGCTTCGTCAATTAAGATCGAGTCGACCTCGTCAATGACCGCATAGAAAAGCGGGCGCTGAACCTTTTGTTCCTTGTAAAGGACCATATTGTCACGAAGGTAGTCGAAACCAAATTCGTTGTTTGTTCCATAAGTGATATCGGCAGCATAGGCAGCCTGCTTTTCATCACTATCCATGCTGTTCAGGTTTAAGCCGACAGTCAGTCCTAAAAACTCATATAACTGACCCATTTCTGTGGCGTCACGGCTGGCCAAGTATTCGTTGACAGTAACAACGTGAACCCCTTTACCAGATAAAGCATTTAAGTAAACCGGCATGGTTGCCGTTAATGTTTTACCTTCCCCTGTCTTCATCTCGGAAATATTTCCTTCATGAAGAGAAATACCACCCATTAATTGAACGTGGTACGGGTATAATCCCAGCACACGGCGGGCTCCTTCACGGACAACCGCGAATGCTTCTACAAGCAAATCATCAAGTGTTTCGCCTTTTTGATAGCGCGCTTTAAATTCTTCTGTTTTCTCACGAAGCTGATCATCCGATAATCTTTCGGTTGCGGCAGCAAGCTCGTCAATCTTAGCCGCGAGCTTATCTAACCGCTTCAACTCGCGTTTGTTCAAATCAAATACTTTATTTAAAATCCCCATACCTGATGAACGCTCCTTTATCCTGAGACTAATTCACAATAAAAAATAACCCTGTCAAATGTACAATAATATCACTTTTCATCTTACCATTTACTTTTTACAGTGACAACAATGTTAAAGCGGAGTAAAAACCGTGATTCTACTATTATATATTATCTGAGCATGAAACGACTAATAAAGCGTTATCAAAGATTCGATTTTTCGTCAATTATGACAGACTGATGGCAGTAAGACTGGGGAGGACAAAAATATGTATATGTTTTGCATAAGTTAACTGTATTTTGTATAAAAATTAATATTGTTCAAATTTAACAATGTGCGCATAGTGCTAACTAAACCCCTGTATAACAACATTTGTATGTTGTTTTTAGGTAAAAACAACCTATGGTGAAGTATGAAAAAATATTCACAAATTGTACATTGGAATATACTCTTGCAATGTTAGATACTACCTTTAGAGAGGTTTAATTGGAAAATAAATAGAGAAAAAGTCCGATATGGGAAGGGTGAGTGAAGTGGCCATCTGGGGGAAAAAGAAACATACAGAGACAGAACCCGAAACTAGAAAAAAGAGAAAAAACATTGGCCCGATTCGTAAACTCTGGCAAAAGTTCAGAGCGATTGACTGGAAAAATCCAGTTAATAGATGGAAGTTATTATTTGTTTCATTAGTTGGTTGTATAGTTGTGTTTGGCGGGGGATATGGAGTCTTACAGATGACCAACTCTCCAACATTTTGTGCGAGCTGTCATGAAATGCAGCCAGAATATTCTTCCTATACAGCCAGCGCCCATAATCAGATTTCCTGTGTCCAGTGTCATATTAAGCCGGGGGCGGTAAATATGATCACACACAAAATGAAATCACTGAAGGAATTGTATTATCACGCAACTGGAGTACCAGAACAGATTGTACAGACAGAAGAAGAAGCCGTCTCCAATGAAAACTGTTTACAATGTCACTCGAAAAACCGCTTAGTTACCGCTTCAGGTGATTTAAAGGTGAACCACAAAGGACATATCGAAGAAGGAGTTCCTTGTATTACCTGTCACGCAGGGGTTGTTCATGCGAAAATGGCGACTCGCGGCATTAATACAGAAGAGGTTCGCGGAAAATGGACAGCAGAAAACGCTGAAAAGTTAATGGAAGAAAAATATTTAAGACCGAATATGGGGACATGCATTGACTGTCATGATCAAGTAAACAACGGTGTGAAACCATGGCTTGACCCTGCATACAGCGTGCCGCCAAATCCTGAAGAGGTTGAGAAAACACTTGAGGAGAATAAAGAAGAGCCAACTGGTAAAGCAACTACTGTTTCTACTGAACCTGCAGCAACGGAAACTGAAAAAACGGATGCAGAAACAGCCGCAGTGCATGACCAAAAAACACAAGAAATTATCCTGCAAGCGATTGGTAAGCAGCAAAAAGATGTCAAGCTCTCAATGGCTTGTGAAACTTGTCATAAAAAGATAGAAGTTCCTAAGAGTCATAAAGTAGAAGGATGGAATGGAAATCACGGTACCACAGCGATCAACAAGCTGGATCAGTGTATGGACTGTCACCAGGATTCAAAATGGTCAAGAGCCATTCCAAAAGAAGATATAATCTCTCTGCTAAAAATGAAAGAAACTCCTAATTATGAACCAAACCTAACGGTTGTAAAAGAGCAAACACGTATTAATAAATACTGCAGTGCCTGTCATACAGACCGCCCTGCTGGTCATGGGAACAGTGATCAATGGTTAACTGCTCATGCTAGTAAAGCGAAAACAGCAGATCAGAAAGAGGAATGTTTTGTCTGCCATGATAATGAGAAACCTGCAGAAGGTACAACCACACCAAAAGCACCAACAGATGTTTATTGTCAATATTGTCATAGAACGGGCTTTAAAGATGATGCAAAAAATTAATTCTTAATCTGGAGGGACGCTTTTATGGAAGAAGAAAAAGAAACACGCTCGGCCCCTCCGCAATATCGTTATAAATTAATAAAAATTTTGACACTAACAGTCTTGTTTCTAGCCCTGTTTTTTGCCTTAGGTACATTTGGGCTAGAGGCAAGCTCAAGTTCATCTTTTTGTTCATCCTGTCATGAGATGAAACCTGAATACTATACTTGGAAAGCTTCTTCCCATAGTGAGGTTGACTGTGTAAGCTGCCATGTACAGCCGGGGGCCAAAAATATAGCCAAAGATAAAGCAGAAGGAATTACTAAAATTTTTGCAAAGGAAACAAATACGTATACAGCGCCAATCCAAATGCCGAAAGAGATACCTAATTCGGCCTGTGAACAATGTCATGATATGAATAACCGTCAAGTGACCTCTTCTGGTGATTTAATCATTCCGCATGATAAACATTTAGCGAAAGATATTAAATGTACACAATGTCACAGCGGTGTTGCACACGGGAAAATCTCTGAAAGGAATGTAACGTTCAAATCAGATTATGACAAGTGGGATAGCTCACTTGGAAAATCAATGATGAGTGAGATTAAGTTCACAAGGACCAAAATGGAAACTTGTATTGAATGCCATGAGGCACGCGAAGTTTCAAATGAATGTAAAACATGTCATTCAAGCGATATGTATCCTAAATCTCATAAACAGGCAACATTTAAAACAGGAGAACATGGCGAAGCTGCTAAAAAGGATATTGACAAATGCAATAGCTGTCATCAATACATGTCAGATGAAGTGATACAAGATTTAAAGAGTATATCGCCGACCCAACAATTTCTTTCGACAGGAACTGTTACCAATAAATCAATTTCAGCAGAAGATTATGCAAGGGAAAATACTTTCTGTAAGGACTGCCACTCAACAAGACCTGCAAGTCACGTAAAAGGGTTTGTTAATTTACACGGCCCACTGGCTGAAAAAGATAAACAAAAATGTTTAACCTGTCACGATTATCAAAAAACAGGATTCAATAAAACTAATACAGTCACTTGTAACACTTGCCATCCAGCCAGTCATGCAGAGAAGAATTATAAAGAAGGGCATCCAATCCCGTTATCTGACACGCAAAAACCGGTTGATAAATGTTATACATGTCACTATAAGCCTAAGTGTACAGCCTGTCATAAGGAATAATTGTAATTTACTAGATTAGGAGGGCTAATATGGAAAGTGCTATTCAGCCTAATGCCCAAGAACCTTCAAGAGAAAAGGCAAAAAAGGCAAAAAAAGATAGAGTTACCTGGTGGCAATCTTTGATTATTCTTGCTGTCACATTAGCAATTTGTTTATCCGCTGGTTATTACGTTAGTGATAAATATCTTTGGAATAAAAAAGATGCGCAACTCGATAAACAGTTAACTTTTTACAAAGAGCAGGTGGATGAAAAACCAAATGATCCTAAACTTAGAATCCAGCTTGGTTACACCTACTATTTAAAAGGTGATGATAGTGCAGCTATTAAACAATACCAAACGGCAAAGAGCTTAGATAAAAACTATTTTGATGCTTATCTCAACTTGAGCATTGTATATGACAAAGAAAAACGTATTGATGATGCCTTACAGATGGCTATCAAGGCTGTAAAGATCTCTCCGAGGGACTATAAAGGCCATCTTTTAAAAGGCAGAAGCTATAGAAAATTAAAGATGTATGACAAAGCAACAGAGGCATTACAAGAAGCATATCGGTTAAAAAACGGAAATACTGATGTTATTTATGAAGCTGGATTAGTTGCAGAAGCTCAAGGTAAGAAAAAAGAAGCAGAGCAATTGTTCAAAGAATCATTATCATTTGATCCAACCTATAAACCTGCATTGAACGCTTTAGATAGATTAAATTCGAAAAACAAATAAGAACAGGAGATGGATTCCTTGAAGAAGAAAACCATGTATATATGGATGGGCACCATCGTTGGTCTTACTGCTGTGTTATTTGCTGTCATTTACTTCTTCAATCTTCAGGATGATGCTGTAAAGGTGGCAAGTACTGTTAAGGGCGGTCCGCCAGAGTTAAGTTACTATTTACAGGGGGACATGGAAACACCTCTTAGTAAACCAATGGATGTCACAAAAATAGGTGAATATGTTTACGTTTCAGATACAAACCATCAACAGATTCAAGTATTTGATACATCTGGGACCCCTATATTTAAGTTTGGTAAAAAAGGGACTGGAGATGGTGAATTCCAATTTCCTTATGGCATTACCGGAGACAAAGATGGAAATGTCTATGTTGCTGATCTTTACAATGGTAAAATTTCTGTTTTTACTCCAAAAGGAAAGTTTATTAAATACTTTACCGATGAAAATAAAAAGGCTGATTTTATTAAGTCGCCTGGCGGACTAAGGATTTATAACAAAAAGTTATACATTACTGATATCCAACAAAATAAGGTAATGGTTTATAGCTTAGAAGGAAAAAAATTATTAGAAATTACCGCTGCCTCTAGCATAGACGACCTATTAAATGCACCAAATTCAGTAACTATTGATGAGGATCAAAATATTATTGTGTCTGATACCGGGAACCAGCGGATCGTCATTTTTAATAAAGATGGTAAATTCACTCGTATTATAAATGGTTCAACAGATGGAAAAGGTGAATCTAAGTTTGTCAATCCGCGCGGTGTGGGTGTTTTGGGTGATGGGACACTGCTAATGGTTGATAACATGACTCATAACATATACGGATTTGATAAAAATGGTAAACAGGTTTATCAGTTTGGAACCATGGGAGCCGAAAAAGAACAATTCTATTTGCCCAACGGATTATTTGTTGACGATAAAGGAGAAGTTTTTGTAACTGATACGGTTAACCAAAGGGTCGGTCTATACTATTAATCTGTTAAACCATTGAAGGAGGTGATGCATCAAGAAGAAGGACATAGGTTTCAAAGGAAATAGAAAAATGAAGAGAGAAAAAGAGAGAGAGAAAGAGAGAAAAAATGGGAGGTTTTTGGAATGAGTAAGATCAAAATGAGTTTCTCACTAATTCTTGCCATCTTTTTAGTGGGAATCCTTAGCACTGCTGCATTCGCGAAAGATCCATATGGACTAAAGCCATATCAATCTGGTTTAGATCTTGTGGTTCCATTTAATGCAAATACAGCGAATGGAGAAACAAAGGATTCAAGTTATGACATGTCACTTAAATTAGGTGATACAGTTGTAAAAAGTTATTATGACATCCATGTTGATGCTACAACTCTTAAGGGGAGTGTAACAATTCCTGCTTCAGTTGTAACACCTGGCACTGTTTATACAGTAGAACTTTATGCTAGATATGGAACAACGCCACTTTCTAAATCTACTGGTTTAGTTACTGATTCACATAACACTGGTATGTATCAATTACCAGATGACCATGTGGATAAAGACGGCAGCGGATTACAAAACGCTAACCAAACTGGTTACAACAATACAAGAAAACAAAGAACTGGTCAAAAAGTTCATGGTTTCTATACTAACAACACAAACTCTTGTGCTAGCTGTCACCAAACACATACAGCAGCTGACGGCGAATACTTATTATTTAAAGACGGTACTTACAGCACATGTTCCGCATGTCATGATGGTACAACAGGTGCCTATAACTCATTTGCTCCAGTTTCAGAGGAAAATGCTGATAGCATTTCAGGGACATTCAACGTTCAGACAGCAGGACACAATGGTTCCCTTCATGATGCAGACGGCTCTTTACAAGTGAGTGCTGCACCAGGAGGAAACAACAATCCTGATACAGCAAAAGGCTCAGTAGGGGCAAGTACTTGGGGTGCAGAATTTGATTGTGCAAGCTGTCACGCTGCGCACGGTTCTGGTACTTCAAGCGAAAACAACTTGAACTTAGACCCTATGGGCTGGGCGCAAGTAGCTTATTCTACTACAACTAAGGATACTCAAAACGGAAAGTTATTCCAAAATCTTAGTGTTAACTCAACAGTGCCAACAACATTCAGCACACCTTACATTCTAGTAAAGAAAACTCTTACTGCTAGTGATATCTCTACTGATAAAACTAAGTACGGCTACTTATATTCTCGTGCTAAATTGGCTGCTGGAGACAAGGTCATCCAAACTTACAGATGGGATGGAAGTAAATATGTTGCCGATTACTCTTTATGGTTAAGAGACAAAGGTCACGTAGGTGCTCCATTTAGTAATGCAGACACATTCTTTAAGGATTCAACTGGAACTGACATTACAAACACATTAAACGTTGTTTGGAAAGATGGTTTTGCATCTGGTTCAGCGGTAGACAATGTTTCAACTGCTCAAATCGCTATCGGTGTTGATGTTGAAACAACAGATAATATTGCTTCTCTATTTGATACTGCAAATGCAAACTATGTTGTGGACAGTGGTCTTCAAATGAGCAAATATTGCTCAGCATGTCACACAGACTATCTATCTGCTACACGTACAAATGACACTGGTACTTACACAACAGCTCACCGCCACAAAACAGGAGCTGACAATTTAACGTGTGTACGCTGTCACTTTGCGCACGGTTCAGAATCTCAGTTAATGAGTGATGCAAACGATCAAAACTATTTTGAAAAAGTAGAAGCAGGAATGACTCCTACTGCTGCACTTGATTATTTAAAAGACCCTAACCCATCATCTGCATTAAAACGTTATACTGGTATGTCAGTATGTTATGCATGTCATGGTCAAGGTGAACAATTCTTAGGTAACCCTAACAACAAAGAGAGACCAGTATCTGGTCAACCTGGAGCTGCAAGGGGATCCAACTACTAAAAAAGTCATCAAATATCTGCCAATATTTGATGACTAAATGAAAAGTATTAAACTCCTAAAACAAGGTAGCAATAGTAATATTGTTACCTTGTTTTTATGGATTTTTCCATATTCCTTCTATTATCCTCTCATTTTGGAAAACTGTCAAAAAATTGCTCTATTTAAGCCCCAAATACACGCCTTTTCATTGCTATAATTGACTTGTAATTCTTATTAATAATGGAAGAAACATGTCCGGCATAAATAAATTAACAGAAAAAGAGATGAATCGAATGAATCTTCTAACAAGATATAAAATAGTATATACCACTAGTTTATTAATCTTATTCCTCTTTTTAATAGGCTTAGCGCTTGCAATTCCAAATAACTTGGTCTCTGCATCTGATATATCTGGAACAGGAATAGTATTACCAGATAATACAGAATTACTTGGAGATGATTTAACCAATATCCCCAAAGATGCTAAGATAAAATTTACTATTGTAGACCAAAAACCTATAGCACAGATAAACGAGCAAAAAGCTATTAAGGTAATACAGGGTGATGCGGAAATCACTGGTACTTCGACATTAAAGGATCTTAACATTCCAGGCATGCTGGCTTATAGTATTACCTTTGAGCCGGAAAATGACTTTGAGCTAAATAAATCTTTTATAGCAAGTATTCAACCAAGTTACATAGGTGATCCTGCAATTAATAAAATTAATAATATATCATTTAAATTTACTACTAAGACAAATGTTGACTGGGAGGACTTTGACGATCAATCTCATCATACAAGTTCCAATCCGCATGGTCATTACACATTAAACACTAATATGTGTTCGACTTGTCACAGTACCCATAAAGGGTCAACCGATACACTAGAAGTAAAACCAAGTGACGATGCCACAGAGAACTATTGCATGGCATGTCACGATGGAACTCTCAATGCACCAGCCATTGAAAATCAAGAAAGTAAAAACCATCATACTGCTGGTATAGACAAATTGCAGCAGCAATCCTGCACTACCTGTCACAACCCACACTTAGATTGGAGTAAAGACAACCCCAATCTATTAAAGGACCATTATGTTTATAATCATAAAGCGGCAGATCTCAACCAAAGAGGACTAACCAGTTTAAAAGTAGATAGCATAGAAAACTCTTGTATAAATTGCCATGAAGAAAACACAGTATTGGATTCGGCTTCTAACACAAATAAAAGTATCTTTGACACGACAACTTTTAAAAATGGTTACTATGAGTTCCTTAAATATAAAAAGGCTCTAACAGCTGACGGCAGTATGGATAATTATTCTTTATGCCTCTCTTGTCATACGGATATCAAGAAATACTATACAGATGGTGTTTCCACACAGCATTCTATTACAGCCCAAGATGGCAGTAAATTGCAAGGGTTCATGCCATGTGCGGAATGTCATGAAACACATGGATCCAATAACTCATATTTATTGAGAAGTACATTTGGTCACGACAATCCAACCGATGGTTTTACATTTACAGGTGGTATAAAAGATTGGGATGTTAATACCGAAAAACAATTTTGTATGAAATGTCATAATGGATCTACATCTATTTATGGTGTCACAGCTAAGCTTCCAAGCCCAGAATATCATTCTAGTCAAACTGAAGCCTGCTCTTTGTGTCATGGTACTGGATCCTTAAATAGTGACCGAATATTGAGTGCGGCTCATGGGCCAAAGTATGTCCCTTTACCTGATCCTGTAACAACTACAACAACCAATGAAACAACAGAAACAAGTGCCGCGAAGGAATCTTCAACTACGACCAATCCAGCTGCGGAAACAAATAGTACAACACAGACTGATACTAGTTCATCGACTTCTGATACTAGCAATGATTCAGCCACGCCTGCATCTGAACCATTACCAGATGATGATGCTAGTTCACCACCAGACGAACAAGTTACCCCAACGACCGAAACGACTGATGTTGTGGCTCCATAAAAAACGAGAGGGAGAACCCTCTCGTTTTTCATTTCCCCTTCAACCACATCTCCAATCCATCAATCTTCTTCCACAACCGCAAATGCATATCTGCATAAACAATCGCTTCATTTTCATCCCCGAAACCATAGTATTCAGGAGGATAGGCAGGCAATCTTTTTTTACCGGTTAAGTACCCAATCACATGTTTATTTTCCTTCTTTGCCCCCTTCAAGAGCATTTCGGCTCGTGCGGTAAAGCCACTTTCATATAATTCCAGCAGCAGCTTGTTGTATAAATGCTGCGCCGTTTCATCATCATATTGTTCTAAGAGCGCATGAGCTTTGTTAAACTCTCCCAAGTCCATATAAGCCACAAACAACGAGAACCGGACACCCTGGTTATCCATAGGGTTTAAATCCAGCAGCTCTTCATATTGCCGGACCGCCTGATCTACATTTCCTAAAAGGGAAAGTGCTTCAGCATAATGAAGCTTTGCCCGCATTAAGGGTCTTGTTTCAAGCAATCCCCAGAAATAGCCCGTGTTTTCTTTGAAAAAGGCTTTGCCAAGTTCTGTTTCCCCGGCCTTGATTCCTTTTTCAAACAGCAAAATCGCTTCCTCTAAGCTCTTTGTTTTTTCCGCAAGAATCACATAGGCATCCACACAATTTGGATTCAGTTTTAATGCTTCTTCAGCCAGCTTATATCGCTGTTTTCCATCGGTTTGCATCGCATCATAAATCAAGCTGCGGGCCCTTTCTTCATTGCGCTTGGAAACCTTTCGTCCTGTCGTTTTCTTCCCATGCTTTTCTGCAGTACCTTGAAGGGTCATGATCGTTGATTGTCCCGGAGCAGGCTCAGAAGCTTGAGAATCTTTATGCTTAGGAAAATCAATCACAGAGGCCAATTGGATGGCAGGCTCTTGTTCATCACTGCTGTCAACAAGCCTGTTTAACTGGGCTATTTCTTCAGCCAATTCATGTTCAAGTTCCGTGACGACCGAGGAAAGGCTTCCTGCAGAAACACCATACAGGTTCGCAAGTTCCTTTTTCGTTAGTCGCCTATCGATGGGTGCAATCGTTGTGACTAAATAATGAAGGGCGGCTACATAAATATTGGGATTTTGAATTCGTTTTTGTTTTTTCTGACAAAAATGATTCCAGAGAACCACACCAGTATCTATCACCGGAGACGGTAGAAATAGTTCCATCTTCTCCTTAAAGAGAAGGGCTATTTCCCTGTAGATAGGAGCAGGCCAGTCCATTTCATCGACTTCCAAGAGTCCTCCCACCATTGGAAGCTCACTGATTACCTCCATGAAGTAGTCAGTCAGATATTCTTGTGGTGTGTCGTAATCATAATCGAAGCTGTTATCTTCAATATAGGAAAAGGCAAGATCCGCGTTGAGGCCAGGTAATTCCAAAAGTGATGGGAAGAATACATTCTTTTGTTCAAATGGCAGCAGGATCCCAATAAAGAACGACCCCTCTTTTACCTGATAGGAATCATTAAAGATCAATGCCTCTAATTGTTCTGAGGTGAAGCCATCTTCAACAGTCAGTGTGTGATCATTAAAAGATACGATCTTCCCGGCAATCGTCCTTGCAGAAGTCCATGATTGCAAAATATGCTTTAATTTAGGGCGTTTTATTTTTCCGGCTTCAGCTGAGATGAATTTTTTAATAACGGTATCACCATCATCCAACTCTGCAAACAGAGCAAACCAAATGGAGTGAATCGCTTCAAAGAATTCCCGCTCCTGTTCATTTTCAAAATCCATACTCTCCTCAAGGATTTCAAAATCTTCTGCGATTTCATGGCCGAAGTGATAATAAGCAAAATGGAGGAATTGTTTTTGAAGATATTCTATTTCATTTACGAGCACCTCGGTGATGGAAATGGCATCATGTGCTCCGCAGCACTTTTTATACTTTTTTCCACTCCCGCAAGGACAAAGTTCATTACGGTTCATCTTCTCCATTCTCCTTTCGGTAATATAGCCTAAACATTTTTTATATATAAGTTATCCGTAAAATCCAATTTGTTCCTATTTAATAGTACCATCTTAGACACAATGAAATATATAAATACTAAGGATATTTAGTGGATTTTTACGTTTTATTTTTGTCTAAACAGAGGAGTGATTTTTAAAAAGTGCGGCCTAATTTTGAATTTAACAGGGTTCTCACGCTATAATGGATAGGGATTGACTAATTTTACAAAGGTAATGATTATTTTTATAGAGGTGAAGAACATGGAATTAGCAGAAATTCGGAATGAACTTGAAAAAACAGCTAAGAAATTAGCGGACTTTAGGGGGTCTCTTTGACCTAGAAAATAAAGAGGCGAGAATTGCTGAGCTAGATGATGAGATGCTGCAGCCTGATTTCTGGAATGATCAGGAGAAGGCCCAGGCCGTTATTAGTGAAGCAAATGCGTTAAAAGATCAGGTGAATGAGTTCATGGGCTTAAACGAGTCTTATGAAAATCTCGAAATCACCTATGAACTTGTCAAAGAAGAGGATGACCAAGAATTAAAGGCTGAACTCGAAGAAGAACTGGAGCAATTGACAAGCCGCCTAGGCCAGTTTGAACTTCAGCTTCTGTTGAGTGAGGAATATGATAAAAATAATGCGATCCTAGAGCTGCATCCAGGTGCTGGTGGAACGGAATCTCAGGACTGGGGATCGATGCTGCTTCGGATGTATACCCGCTGGGCAGAGAAAAAGGGCTTTAAGGTTGAAACGCTTGACTATCTTCCTGGTGATGAAGCCGGAATCAAGAGTGTCACCTTGTCGATTAAAGGGCATAATGCCTATGGCTATTTGAAAGCAGAAAAAGGAGTACACCGGCTTGTTCGGATTTCGCCATTCGATTCATCTGGCCGCCGGCACACCTCGTTTGTTTCCTGTGAGGTCATGCCTGAATTTAATGAAGAAATTCAGGTGGAAGTTCGTACAGAGGATTTAAAAATTGATACTTATCGTGCAACGGGTGCAGGTGGACAGCATATCAATACAACAGATTCGGCAGTCCGGATTACCCACCTGCCAACGGGGGTTGTCGTTACCTGCCAATCGGAACGTTCACAGATTAAAAACCGCGAGTCAGCAATGAAAATGTTAAAAGCGAAGCTGTATCAACGGGAAATTGAGCGCCAGGAGCAAGAACTATTGGAAATCCGCGGTGAACAGAAGGAAATCGGCTGGGGAAGCCAAATCCGTTCCTATGTGTTCCACCCATATTCTATGGTGAAAGACCATCGTACAAGTACGGAATCTGGTAATGTTCAAGCGGTCATGGATGGGGACTTGGATCCATTTATTAATGCCTATTTACGTTCTAGAATTTCATAATATTGAAAGAGCCTTTGCTGATTTACTCAGCAAAGGCTTTTTTACTAAAACGGACGCTTCATTACCCGATGAGGCATGAAAAAAAGGATTTGGGTCAATGAAAGGGCGCTTCATTGTCCCAGGAAGCATGAAATAAGGGATTTGGGTCAATGAAAAGGCGCTTCATTGCCCGAGGAAGCATGAAATAAAGGATCTGGGCAACGACCGCACTTTTCATTGCTCCCAATTATAATTTAATCCATACTTCAGTCGATCAGCCTTTTTCAAAAAGCTCTCTTATGAAATCATGAGGAAAGGCGAATGCTAAGACCAGCGAATGTTCAGGGTATTACCACTTTATCACGTTAACATAATGCCATTTACACCAATATTTATGAAATGCTATACTCACTTTCAGATTTAGATAGAAAAAAGAGGAGAATCTGTTTTATGAACGTATTTGACAACCTAACACAAACCTATCCGAAACTGAGAGTGGCGTTTGAATATATTCTCGTGTTAATAGGAGCGGCAATCATCGCCATAACCTTTAATGTGTTTTTGCTCCCAAACCAAGTCGCCTCGGGTGGAGTAAGCGGAATTAGTACGATTTTAAAGGGCGTTTTTGGATGGGAACCAGCCTATGTTCAATGGGCCTTTAATATTCCGTTATTTATTGCTGGTGTTGTCTTTTTAGGAAAACAATTCGGAGTGAAAACTTTTGCCGGAACCATCTTTTTGCCATTTGTCGTGTTTCTGACGAAGCATCTTGAACCTTGGACACATGATGCCCTTCTTGGCGCATTATTTGGAGGAATAGGCGTAGGACTGGGGCTTGGAATTGTTTTTAGAGGAAATGGCTCCACTGGCGGCACCGATGTAGCCGCGCAAATCATCCATAAATATACCGGTTTTACCCTTGGCAGATGCGTTGTCATCATCGATGGGGTGATTGTTCTCACTGCTGCGGCTGTCTTTGATATCGAAAAAGGACTGTATGCGTTAATTGCCCTCTTTGTGACAAGTAAAACAATCGACCTTATTCAAGTGGGTTTTAACAGCTCGAAAATGGCCATGATCATCACGAACAATCAAGATGAGGTTCGGGAAGGGATTTTGAATAAAATCGACCGTGGAGTGACAAAACTATCAGCATATGGTGGCTTTACAGACCATGAGCGGCCAGTGCTAATGTGTGTGGTAGATCAAACGGAGTTCACAAAATTGAAAAATTTGGTGAAAACCCTTGATCCATCAGCCTTTGTCATTGTTATGGATGCAGCCGAAGTCCTCGGTGAAGGTTTCAAACGTGCGTAACGCTGGTATAATAGTACATTGATGGAAACATTTTCTCGAAAAAGGGGGTCATGGAATGAAGAAAAAACTATCAGCCTTATTACTTGGAACTTCGCTTGTAATGGGTCTTGCTGCCTGTGGAGGTGGCGACAAAGATGAGTCAAAAAATACGGACAACGGCGGGACAACGAAAACAACAGAAACAGCTGATGCTCAAAAAATTTACGACCAAAAATGTTCCAGCTGTCATGGCGGCGATATGAAAGGGGCAATGGGTCCAAATTTAACCAAAGTTGGATCGAAGTATTCAAAAGATGAAATTCTAGACATTCTTAAAAACGGTAAATCAGGTGGAATGCCTGCAGGTTTGGTTACTGGCGATGATGCTGAGACGATGGCTTCATGGCTGGCAGCGAAAAAATAAGGACTATAAGAAAACGCTCTGTTACAATTGACAGAGCGTTTTTTATTTGGATTATAACGGTTTAAATTACGAATTGTGAGATAATTGTCAAGTTTTGTATATAGATTGAAAAGAAACTGTAATATTTTTATCGCTTTTTTTAACAGTTTATGATGTTATAATGAAAATGCGCTAAATTATGCACAAATTGTTTGTTATTATGGACCAATATGGAAAAATACGAAGAATAATGTCGAATTTTATTCGAACTAACTTCGAAAAAAGGTGATATTAAATGTTAGAACTAAAGGAAGTATATAAGAAGTACCCAAATGGTGTAACTGCTATAAATGGTATAGATGTTCGAATCGATCAGGGTGAATTTGTGTATGTAGTAGGTCCGAGTGGTGCCGGTAAATCTACTTTTATTAAAATGATGTACCGTGAAGAAATACCATCAACCGGGACAATTACGATGAATGGCGTTAACCTTGCGAAATTAAAAATGAAAAAGGTTCCGCTGTTCAGGAGAAATTTAGGGGTGGTTTTCCAAGACTTTAAACTCCTTCCGTCTCTAACAGTCTATGAAAATGTCGCTTTTGCCCTTGAAGTTATTGAGGCCCAGCCAAAATATATCCGCAAACGGGTAATGGAGGTTCTCGAACTCGTTGGACTAAAGCATAAGATTAAAATGATGCCTAATGAATTATCCGGCGGTGAGCAGCAGCGTGTTTCCATCGCCCGCTCGATTGTAAATTCTCCGAAGGTGGTTATTGCGGATGAGCCTACCGGGAACCTTGATCCGGAAACGTCTTGGGAAATCATGAAGATATTTGAAGAGATTAATAATAGAGGTACTACGGTTGTCATGGCCACGCACAACCGAGAAATTGTTAATACATTAAAACATCGCGTTATTGCCATTGAAGGCGGAAAGATTGTTCGTGATGAGCAGAGAGGTGATTACGGTTATGAAAATTAGAACTGTAGGCCGTCACGCCCGTGAAAGTTTAAAGAGCATTAAAAGAAACGGCTGGATGACTTTCGCATCCATTGGGGCTGTCACTGTCACATTAATTCTTGTTGGTGTTTTTTTCGCGATTATGATGAACTTAAACAGGGTGGCGGAAACGATTGAACAGGACGTTGAAATCCGTGTTCATATAGATGTTGCTGCAAGTAAACAAGATCAGCAAACCTTGAAAACTCAGATTAGTAGTATTCCAGAAGTTAAGAGTATAGATTTTTCACCAAAAACCCAAGAACTTGATAACCTAGTAAAAAGTCTTGGTGAGGACGGAAAAGCGTTCCAGCTTTTTGAACAAGATAATCCTTTAAATGATGTATTTATCGTTAAAACGAAAAATCCTGCTGATACACCGAAAGTTGCTGAGAAAATTCAAAAGGAAAACTTTGTTGCCAAGGTTAAATACGGTCAGGGTAAGGTTGAAAAATTATTTAAGTTTATCAGTGCCGCTCGTAATGTTGGGATCGTGCTAATTATCGGCTTATTCTTGACAGCTGTATTCTTAATCTCAAATACAATTAAGATTACGATTATTGCGAGACGCCGTGAAATTAAGATTATGAGATTAGTAGGGGCGACGAATAACTTTATTCGCTGGCCGTTCTTTTTGGAAGGCTTATGGCTTGGAATTGTTGGCTCCATTTTACCGATTGTTCTGATTTCAATTGCCTACTATCGTGCTTACGATTATATTGGCCCTAAGCTTCAAGGAACCTTTATTAAGGTATTGCCATTTGATCCATTTGTTTATCAGATGTCGGGCATTTTGATTTTGATGGGTGCCGTCATTGGTGTATGGGGCAGTGTTATGTCCGTACGTAAGTTCTTAAAGGTCTAATTTTTGCCGTGTTAAACTGGGATGCTGATTTCCGCTCCAGGCACTCGCTTTCCGCGGGCGTGCCGGGGAGCCTCCTCGGCGCTTTGCGCCTGCGGGGTCTCCCCTGCCCCGTACTCCCGCAGGAGTCGAGCGCCCTCCGCTCCAATCAGCATCGCTTCAAAATCAACAATTTGTTTTAACACAGTCAATTTTTAAGGAAGGGCGATTTATTGTCCTTCCTTCAAACATGTATAAGTACAGATGGAGGGAACAATTGAAGATGAAGAAATCAGTTATGACCCTTGCTGTTACGGCAACAGTAGGGTTTGGAACAATCTTTGGAGGAACATATACAACTGAAGCTGCATCGATTTCCGGCTTAAAGGGAGAACAAAGCAACATTCAGGAAAAGCGCTCCGATATAAATTCCACTATTACTCAAAAAAACAATCAAATTAGTGATCTGCAAAATCAGCAGGCAAATGTACTGAGTGAAATTACTAGATTAGATAAGGCTATTTCTGACTCAACCAATAAGATTAATGAAACAAATGCTAAATTAGAAAGTACAAAAGCTGAGATTCTTAAACTCCAAGGGGAAATGGAGGTCATTAAAGATCGGATTGAGAAACGTAATATCCTCTTGAAAGACAGAGCACGCAGCTATCAAGAAACCGGCGGTATGGTTAACTATATCGATGTTCTAATGGGGGCGTCCAGCTTTAGTGATTTTGTGGGCCGTGCTAATGCCGTTGTAACCATTATGGAGGCTGACCAAGCAATCCTCAAAGAACACGAGGCAGATAAGCAGGCATTAGAAACAAAGCAAGAGCAAGTGACAGCAAATCTTGCCAGCATCGAAAAGATGGCCGCTGACCTACAGAAATTAAAACAACAATTAAATGTGCAAAAAGCTGAAAAAGATAAAGCTTTAGCGAGCCTTAAGGAACAGGAAGCTGAAGCTCATGAGGGAGTAATGGATCTGCAAGAACAAGATGCACTTCTTGCCGCGCAGCAAACAGCTATTCAACAAGCGATTAAGATGGAGCAAGAAGCACAAGCAAAAGCAGCTGCTGCGGCAGAAGCAAAAGCAACAGCTGCGGCAGAAGCAGCCAAGAGGGCTGCAAGCACTACTGCTAGCAGCGGATCAAGTTCAAGTTCTAAAAGCGCAAGTTCTGGGGCTAGTTCTGTGGCAAGTTCTGGAAGCACACCTGGCGTTTCAAGCGGCATATGGACACAGCCCGCAACCGGTTATTTAAGCTCTGGTTTTGGACAACGAGGCAGTGAAAGACATGTCGGTGTGGACATTGCCAATGGTGCAAGTGTTCCGATTGTAGCGGCAGCAGATGGCGTTGTCAGTCGATCCTATTTATCTAGCACATATGGAAACTGCATCTTTGTCTCACATTCTATTAATGGACAGGTTTACACTACTGTTTATGCCCACATGTCCACACGATTGGTTGGCAATGGGGCAGTTGTGAAAAAAGGCCAGCAGATTGGTGTAATGGGTAACACCGGTGCATCCCATGGCCAGCACTTGCACTTTGAACTTCATAAAGGCCCGTGGACTCAGGATAAGCGTTATGCGATCAGTCCAGTGGGTATTGTACCGCTGCCATAAAAAAGGAAGGAACCGAAGGGTTTCTTCCTTTTTCCTTTTTCCGATACATTTTCTCACCTCATTTCTATCATAACTTGTCTTATCTTTACATATAAGTTAATAATCGGGCAGGAGTTCGGTGCCACTATGAGAAATAGATAGGACAGGCAATTTTTACTTGAGGAGGATTCGGATGAATCGAAAATGGATTGCCCTGTTAATGACAGGCTCATTGCTGACAGGAGCAGGGGGCACTTACGCAGGAATGACTTATTTAAATAAAACCGAAGCAGCATCCAAACTGGAACAAGCAGTCAGTCCCATGCAAGCAGCAGAAAACTCTGAGACAAATACGGACAGCCTTGTAAAGGTAGAACAGGCCTATGATCTGATTTTAAGCCGGTATGTGGAAAAGGTAGATCAGGATCAATTGGTCGAAGGAGCAATCCAAGGAATGCTGTCTGTTTTAAAAGATCCGTATTCGGTTTATATGGACAAGGAGACGGCCAAACAATTCACCCAAACCTTGGAGTCGTCCTTCGAAGGAATCGGGGCGGAGGTAGGGATGGTTGATGGGAAAATTGTCATTGTTTCCCCATTTAAAAATTCTCCAGCTGAAAAAGCAGGCATCAAACCGAACGACCAAATTTTAAAAGTGAATGGAAAAAGTGTCGAGGGCCTTGATCTCAATAAGGCAACCCTTAAAATTCGCGGAAAAAAAGGAACGACCGTTAAATTAGAGATAGCTAGAAAAGGGTTAAAGGAAACGCTGACCATTCCAGTCAAGCGTGACGAAATTCCACTCGAGACGGTTCATACCTCCATTAAAAAACAGGATGGCAAAAAAATTGGCTATATGGAGATTACCTCCTTCTCCGAAGATACAGCAGCAGATTTTAAGAAAGATTTAAAGGCATTGGAAAATGACAATATTAAAGGATTAATTTTAGATGTTCGCGGAAACCCTGGCGGTTTCTTAGAAAGTGTTGGGGAAATTTTAAAAGAATTTGTCCCTAAGGATCAGCCATATGTACAAATTGAACAGCGTAATGGCAAAAAACAGCGTTTCTTCTCAACACTATCAGAGAAAAAAGAGTATCCTGTCCTTGTTCTGGTCAATAAAGGCAGTGCTTCAGCATCAGAAATTCTAGCTGGAGCCTTAAAAGAGGCCGATGGGTATAAGGTTGTGGGGGAAACCACGTTTGGCAAGGGGACCGTCCAGCAGGCGATTCCAATGGGGGATGGAAGTAATATTAAGCTGACATTAGCCAAGTGGCTGACACCAGATGGAAATTGGATTCATAGAAAAGGAATTAAACCGGATGTGGCCATCAATCAGCCGGCCATCTTTGATACCCATCCGATTCAAATCGAGGAGCCGCTGAAAGAGGATATGAATAACGAGCAAGTCAAAAATGCGCAGGAAATTTTAGATGGATTGGGTTTTGAACCCGGACGGACAGATGGGTATTTTAGCGATGAGACGAAAGTAGCCGTGAAGGGCTTCCAGCAGGAGTATAATCTTGTGGCAACTGGAAAAATTGATGAAAAGACAGCAGGTAAGTTAGAAGAGGCAGCTGTGAAGGAAATGAAAAAGGAAAAAAATGATTTACAGTTAAAAATGGCTTTGAAATTAATCACAAAATAAATCCGACAGGGGCTTTTAGCCTCTGTATTTTTTTTGTAGAAAACTGTTTTTTTATTGAAAATTTCCACGGAAATAGGAGAAGTACTTGCTGGAAATGCGATAAATTTACAAAAGCCGGCAGGATTTGGCGAAGTCCCAGCAAAATCTTTGATTTATTTTATTTTCTAAAAAGTAGCAATTTGTTTTATGTTGCTAATTTGGTAAAATAAAGTTTAAGAGAATTTTTTTCATACATTACTAGAATTTTAATAGGGCAGGTGGCAGGAAATGGCAGAGACATGGCTTGTGGAATTTCTAAAAGGGACAGGCAGGTTCTTTCTTCATCCTGTTTTATACTATCTCGTTTTCCTTGCAGGTGTATTAGGTGTTATGAGGGTAAAACGTGAGCGGAAAAATTTCCATATACGGGCTGAGGATGCCTATTTTGAACTTCGACAGTTATTTCCGTTGGGGACCATCATTGGGCTCATCCTATCTATTATTATTGTTGCAGCAGGGATTGCTTTACCATTTGCATCCATTCTTATTATCGCCGGTTTCACGCTAATCTGGTCGCTGACTACGAATATACGGTGGATGTCACCGGCATATACGATTGGGGCGGCATTTTTTGCAATTATTATAATTGCTCAAAATAACTGGTCCATACCGTTCGTTACATCTATTGATGCAGGTGTTTATCCATCCTTGATCGTCGTTCTCGGGTTATTGTTAGTTGCTGAAGGTATTTTGATTTTTAAAAATGGCAGCAGGGGCTCTTCTCCTAAACTAGCAAGAAGTAAGCGCGGGCAAGCAGTTGGGGTTCACGAGGTGAAACGGCTTTGGATGGTGCCGTTGTTCTTGCTGTTCCCTGGAGACGCTCTTGATCTCCCTTTTGATTGGTGGCCCATTTTCCATTTGGGGGCGAAAGAGTATTCGTTCATTTTTGTTCCGTTTGCGATTGGTTTCCATCAACAGATTAAAGGCACGCTTCCCAAGGAGGCGATTCAGCTCCATGGCCGTCGGGTCGTCGTCCTTGGTGTGCTCATTACATTGCTTTCGGCTGCAGGCTATTGGTATCCGTTAATGGCCATCGTTGTTGCTGCCGTGGCTGTGGTTGGACGTGAGCTGTTAGCTTTGTTTGCTTATATGAAAGATGACAGTATGGCGTCGTACTTTTCTAAGAAGAATAATGGTCTGATGATTATCGGAATTATCCCGGAATCGCCAGGGAACAGGATGGGGCTTCAGGTGGGAGAGATTATTTCGAAGGTCAATGGGGTATCGGTCGTTGATGAACATACTTTCTATGAGGCACTGCAAAAAAATCGTGCCCATTGTAAGTTAGAAGTGTTCGACACGAAAGGTGAAATCCGCTTTGTACAACGGGCTCTTTATGAGGGGGACCATCATGAGTTGGGGGTTCTGTTTGTTCAGGATGAACGGAAGTTTGATGATCTGAAATATGTGGATTAGTTTTAAATGAAGAAAGGCTCGCGAATCTCAGATTCCGAGCCTTTTTTGTATGCATTGTGAGTTAGTTAAACAATGCTATTATCTATGACAGTGTTGTTTTATTTTACAGAAAGATATAATTTTATGGTATAGATGCGGGTAATTAGTGAATGAGTTGAGTAGAAATATCTTAAAGTTCATAATAATATTAGTGAATTATTGGTTATTTTTTGATAATATATTTGTTAAATATATTATTATATATCTAGGGGGTAGGAATGTTTTGATTAAGGAAAAGCGTATTAATAAAATTCATGACTATGTGATTGAACAACAACATGCCTCATTAGATGAATTGGTTTCGGTCTTTAATGTATCAAAAAATACAATCAGGCGTGATGTTCAAATGCTGGTGGAACGCGGGGAACTAAAAAAGGTTTATGGCGGAGTATCTGCTGCTACCCATAGAAAACTTGAGTCACTTCAAGAGAGAAAAACACGTAACCAGGAACAGAAAACATCCATTGTAAAAAAGGCAGCCAGTTTTGTGACCGATGGTGATATTATCTTCATCGATTCAGGGACAACAACGATTGAAATGTTTGAATATATTAAGGAGAAGCACCTGACCATTTTTACTAACAGCATGGAATTTATTGTTCGTGCTCTTCCCTATGAACATTTGAATGTGATTTCTATTGGAGGGGTACTTGATCGTCAAACCGATTCGTTTGGCAACCCGCTCAATCTGGACTTACTAAGTGATTACAATATTAAGAAAGCGTTTATGGCATCAACTGGGATCTCAATTTCCATCGGAGTAACAAATGCTTCTCCGCTTGAAAGTAAATTAAAAAAGCTAATTGTTAAAAAAAGTGCAGAGGTCTATCTATTGGTTGACCACGATAAATTTGATCAATATGGAATGATGACCTATTGCGGGTTAGATGAAATTGATTACCTGATTACTGATAGGAGTCCAAAAACAAGTTATCTAGAATTTGCTAAAAAACATACTATCCGGCTTGTAATAGCTACCTAATAATAGAAAATGATTATCTTTTTGAGGAAATAAATAAAAATATTTCATTCTTTTTATAAAAATATAATGAAGTTCTGGTTATTTGTTGGTACTATGGAGTTAGAATAGATATGATGTAAGCGATAACAAATAATAGGGTGAAATGAAATGATTAAGGAAAAACGCATTAAAAAAATATATGATTATGTGATTGAACATCAATCCGCCTCATTAGATGAATTAGTAGAAGTTTTTGATGTATCTAAAAATACAATTAGACGGGATGTTCAAGAGTTGGTCGATCGGGGAGATCTCAAAAAAGTTTATGGCGGGGTATCCTCTGTTCATAAAAAACTTGAATCGTTTAAAGATAGACAAATACGTAATCAAGAGCAAAAAGTTTTAATTTCAGAGATAGCATCTAGCTATGTAGAAGATGGAGATTTTATCTTTATCGATTCAGGCACCACTACGATTGAAATGTTTGGCTTTCTAAAGGAAAAAAACCTGACCGTTTTCACGAATAGTATTGACTTCATTGTTCGTGCTCTTCCATATGAAAATCTAAATGTCATTTCTGTAGGGGGAATGCTGGAACGTAAAACCAATTCGTTTGTGAATCCAAGAAATATGGAGTTATTTAAAGATTACAATATAAAGAAGGCCTTTATGGCCTCAACTGGTATCTCGTTGGTTAACGGGGTAACGAATGCATCACCCTTGGAAAGTGAATTAAAGAAGACAATTGTTAACCGAAGTTCTGAAGTCTATTTATTGGCAGACCACGATAAATTCGATAAATATGGATTAATGACCTATTGCGGTTTACATGAGATTGATTTTTTAATTACGGATCAACTGCCGGATGACTCTTACCAAGAATACGCTAAGAATAACCAAATCCAGCTTGTTATTGCTGAATAGCAGTTTCTTGAAAAATTCCCTTCTAATTGGCTAATCCCATTTAGGAAGGGTTTTTTGTTTAAAATAATAAAAATATATTGATTATTGGCACTGTTAGTATTAATATGTTCTTATAGATAACCAAAAGTTAACCAACACATTATAAAAAGTTGATTTCTGGTATTAATTAAATTGAAAGCGCTATGGCCTACAAAAGAAAGGGGAAATTAGAATGCGTTTAGCATACGATCCGTCACATTATCGTGACAATACGAATCTAAAAGAAACAATTGATGCAGTTGCTAGATTAGGATATGAATGGGTAGAGTTATCTCCACGTAAAGATTTTATTTGGTTTTATGAATATCCAAAGGTTGATAGGCAATTGATAAAGGATTTAAAAAGATATTGTTCCGACGCTGGTGTTCGAATCTCTTCTGTCCTTCCAGTTCAGCAATGGTCTTCGCCAGATGAACAAGAACGCCAAGCTGCCGTAAGAAATTGGAAACGCTGTATTGAAATCACTTCTGATTTAGGCGTAGATTTAATGAACAGTGAATTCGCTGGTGACAAGAGCCGTCCAGTGGAAAGTGAAGCTGCTTTTGTAAAGTCCATGGAAGAGCTAATGCCTATTTTTGAAAGAGAAGGGATTCATTTAAATCTACAATCCCATCCAAACGATTTTATTGAGTTAAACACAGAAGCCATCCGGATGATCCGTGCATTCGATAAAGATTGGATTAAACTGGTTTACTCTGTGGCACATGCTTTCTTTTATGATGATGGGATCGGCGATGTAGCTCAACACTTAGAGGAAGCGGGAGATTTACTTGCCCATGTGTTAATTGCTGACACACTTAATCATAAAGCGGCCTTCGGATTAAGATATATTATTAATCCTCCTAATGCAAACGTAACAATCCACCAGCATTTGAATCCGGGTGAAGGGGAAATAAACTTTGATGCCCTGTATCGAAAATTAAGAGAAATGAAGTTTGATGGAATTGTAACGAATTCAGTATTTGCTTATCCTGATAAACCAGAATGGTCCAATGAAGTTACGTTGAAATCCATTAGAGAAGGTCTGCATATTTAATAGTCTATTTATATTAGAAGTCTATTCTCGATCGTTGAGAAGAGACTTTTTTTCTTATACTATGGACGAAAGTGGTTGACGGAATCTCTAGAATTTATTATGATTTAATCATAATATAACCAAAACTTAATCAATAGTTGATATTTAGTTGCTGGTTAGAATGAAAGCAATGGGAGGAGATTAGATGCCGTTAGTTAGATTTGATTTAATAGAGGGACGAGGTAAGGATGCTATAAAACAATTATTGGATGCCGCGCACCGAGCTGTTGTAGAAGCCTTTGGCGTACCAGAACGGGATCGTTACCAAATTGTCAATCAGCACCCTGCCCATGAATTAATCATTGAAGATACTGGTTTAGGATTTGAAAGAAGCCGGAATCTAGTTATTGTCAGTGTAACAAGTACTCAAAGAAGTGACAAACAAAAGAAGGAATTTTATAAACTCTTAGTAAAAGAGCTGGTAGAATCCTGTGATATGGAGCCAAATGACATCATGGTTTCAATCGTTACAAATGGGGCATCTGACTGGAGCTTTGGTTTTGGAGAAGCACAGTTTTTAACTGGAAAGTTGTAATCATAAGTGCAGTCTATTAATAGTTAGTTTTTATCTAAAAAGTAATAAAAAACTGTTGACTGAAAGCGGTTTTAGTATTAATATGTAATCAAAGATAACCAAAAGATAACCAACAAGTGATAAACAAATGAATAAGTTTATTAGTTTCCTATACTGATAGATGGTCTTTTTAACACTTGTACCAAAATACAATAAAGTTATGATTAAAGGAGGAAGAAAAAAATGTCTAACGTAATCGTAAAAGTTGAAACTCTAAAAAATTACATAAATGGTGAATGGGTCGAAAGTAAAACGACACAGTTTGAAGATATCTACGATCCAGCTAAAAAGGAAATTATTGCAAAGGTGCCACTTTCAACAAAAGAAGAGCTGGATTATGCAGTTGAAGTCGCAGCAAAAGCATTCGAAAGCTGGAAAAAGGTACCTGTGACAAAACGTACGAAAGTCCTGTTTAATTTTCAGCAATTATTAGAAAAGAATAAACAAGAATTGGCTCGTATTATCACGATCGAAAACGGCAAAAACCTTACTGAAGCACTTGGTGAGGTAGGGCGTGGAATTGAGAATGTGGAATTTGCATCAGGTGCTCCTACATTGATGATGGGAGATTCACTTTCAACGATTGCAACAGATGTGGAAGTCACCAATTTCCGTTATCCAATCGGGGTTGTTGGCGGAATTACACCATTCAACTTCCCAATGATGGTACCATGCTGGATGTTCCCAACCGCCATTGCCGTTGGAAATACATTCGTTCTTAAACCATCTGAAAGAACACCATTATTAGCTAATAGATTAGCAGAACTATTAGAAGAAGCTGGTCTTCCTAAAGGCGTATTTAATGTGGTTCATGGTGCACATGATGTAGTAAACGGATTGTTAGACCACCCAGAAGTAAAAGCTATTTCATTCGTAGGTTCAAAGCCAGTTGGAGAATATGTTTATAAGCGCGGAAGCCAAAACCTAAAACGTGTTCAAGCCTTAACAGGTGCTAAAAACCACTCCATCGTATTAAATGATGCAGATTTAGAACTTGCCACCACAAACGTCATTGCTTCAGCGTTTGGTTCAGCCGGCGAGCGCTGCATGGCTTGCGCTGTTGTAACCGTAGAAGAAGGAATTGCTGATGAGTTTCTTGAGAAATTAGTTGAGAAAGCAAAAGCAGTCAAAATCGGACATGGCCTTGATGAGGGTGTATTCTTAGGACCAGTTATTCGCGAACAAAATCAGCAGCGTACATTAGGCTATATTCAAACAGGTATTGATGAAGGTGCTAAACTAGTATGTGATGGCCGTGAAAATGCCCCTGAAGAAGGATATTTTGTCGGACCAACTATTTTCGATGATGTGACAACTGATATGACCATCTGGAAAGATGAAATTTTCGCACCAGTCCTTTCAATTGTTCGTGTGAAACATCTAAAAGAAGCGGTTGAAACCGCCAATAAATCAGAGTTTGCAAACGGAGCATGTATCTATACTTCAAATGCATCTTCGATTCGTTACTTCCGTGAGAATATTGATGCAGGAATGCTTGGTATTAACTTAGGTGTTCCAGCACCAATCGCTTTCTTCCCATTCTCTGGATGGAAATCTTCCTTCTTTGGAACATTACCTGCGAACGGAAAAGACGGTGTAGAATTCTATACACATAAAAAAGTGGTTACGGCTAATTATAAAACACCATCATTCGAATAAGGATCAGCACCATAAAAAGGCTATTATCCTGTCTTTCACAGTCAGGATAATAGCGATTACATAGATAGGAGAGGATTACACGTGAGTAAATTGCTCCGAAAACCCAAACAAAACGAAACGTCACCAGGAGTTACCATCGTTCAGGAAGTAACTAGTGAAAACTCCCCGTTAGAATATGTTGGTTTCAAAGTAGTCGATTTAGCCCCGGGCGCTAAGTATACAGAAGACTTAAGCAAAGTGGAATGCTGCATCGTTGCATTAACAGGGAAAATAAATGTGTCGGCTGGAGAAGAAGTTTTTGAAAATATTGGCACAAGGGAAAGCGTTTTCGAAAAGAAACCGACTGACAGTGTGTATGTTTCCAATGACCGTTCTTTTGAGGTGGAGGGTGTTACACAAGCTCGTGTGGCTCTTTGTTATTCACCATCTAATAAGCAGCTGCCTACAAAATTAATAAAGGCAGAAGAGAATGGAATTGAAAATAGAGGAAAATACAGCAATAAGCGTTTAGTTCATAATATCCTGCCAGATTCCAATCCATCTGCTAATAGTTTACTAGTTGTAGAAGTATTCACAGAAAGCGGAAACTGGTCAAGCTATCCTCCGCATAAACATGATCAGGATAACTTGCCAGAGGAATCATTTTTAGAAGAAAGCTACTACCATGAAATGAACCCGCAGCAAGGATTTGTATTCCAGCGTGTCTATACAGATGACCGTTCCATCGATGAAACGATGGCAGTTGAGCATGGTGATGTTGTATTAGTACCGGCCGGCTATCATCCCGTTGGTGTACCCGATGGGTATGAGTCCTATTATTTAAATGTAATGGCAGGCCCGACACGTATTTGGAAGTTTTACAACGAACCAGCCCATGAATGGATTTTAAACCGTAAATAAAGGAGTGGCTTTTAATCATGAAAATTCAATTTCATTCTGATAGAGAGTTTGATCTTATTGCGATTGGCCGTGCTTGCATGGACTTGAACGCAGTGGAATATAATCGTCCAATGGAAGAAACGATGACATTTAAAAAGTATGTAGGCGGTTCACCAGCAAATATCGCCATCGGTTCATCAAAGCTTGGTTTAAAAGCAGGATTTATTGGGAAACTTGCCGATGATCAGCATGGCCGGTTTATTGAGCAATATATGAGCGGTGTGGGTGTGGATACATCCAACATGATGGTGGATCAAGAAGGTCATAAGACAGGCTTGGCTTTTACAGAGATTAAGAGTCCGGAAGAATGCAGCATTCTAATGTATCGTGATGAAGTAGCGGATCTCTATTTACAGCCATCAGAAGTAGATGAAAATTATATTAAAAAGGCGAAGGTTCTGCTAGTTTCAGGTACCGCTCTTGCCAAAAGTCCTTCCCGTGAAGCGGTTTTAAAAGCGATTCAACTGGCAAAGAAAAATGACGTAAAGGTAGTCTTTGAATTGGACTATCGCGGATATACATGGACATCGCTTGAAGAAACATCTGTTTATTATACATTAGTGGCTCAGCAGGCCGATGTTGTCGTAGGAACACGTGATGAATTTGATGTCATGGAAAATGTAAAGGAAGGCAGCAACGCAGCAACCATCGAACAGCTGTTTAAGCATTCCCCAGAATTAGTTGTGATCAAACATGGGGTAGAAGGTTCCTATGCCTATGCAAAGTCAGGAGAAACATTCAGAGGCCGCGCATACTTAACAAAGGTATTAAAAACGTTTGGCGCAGGGGACTCCTACGCATCTGCCTTCTTATACGCGTTAATTACAGGCAAGGATATTGAAACAGCTCTAAAATTCGGCAGTGCTTCTGCGGCAATTGTGGTAAGTAAGCACAGCTCATCAGAAGCGATGCCTACAGTGGCTGAAATTGAACAATTGATTGAAGAAAGAACAGAGAAAGCAGAACAATTAAGCTAGGGGTGTAAATAGCCATGGGGAAAATTCGATTAACAACGGGTCAAGCTTTAATTAAATTTATCAAACAACAATATATCCATGTGGATGGCCGGGAATTTCCTTTTGTGGAAGGAGTCTTCGCTGTATTTGGACATGGAAATGTACTTGGGATAGGTCAGGCACTTGAGCAGGAACAGGGATCTCTGAAAGTCATCCAAGGTAAGAATGAACAAGGCATGGCTCTTGCCGCAATGGCTTACAGCAAACAAATGCTGCGTCAAAAAATTTACGCGGTAAGCACCTCTGTCGGACCAGGTTCAGCGAACTTGGTAACGGCTGCAGCAACGGCTCTTGCCAATAATATTCCAATGTTATTAATACCAGGAGATACGTTTGCTACCCGCCAGCCTGATCCGGTATTACAGCAGGTTGAACAAGAATATAGCGCGGCTGTCACAACCAATGATGCATTAAAGCCGGTTTCAAGATACTGGGATCGTGTAACCCGCCCAGAACAGCTGATGTCCAGTTTAATTCGTGCGTTTGAAGTGATGACTGACCCAGGAAAAGCGGGCCCTGCTACGATTTGTATTTCCCAGGATGTAGAAGGGGAAGCGTACGATTATGATGAAAAATTCTTTGAAAAGCGTGTCCATTATTTAGATCGCAAAGCACCAGTTGAACGTGAACTAAATGGAGCGGCAGAATTAATCAAAGCTAGCAAAAAACCAGTCATCTTAGTGGGCGGCGGAGCGAAATATTCGCAAGCTCGTGAAATCTTAATGGCGCTTTCAGAGAAGCATAATATTCCATTAGTAGAGACACAAGCTGGTAAATCCACTGTTGAGTCTGATTTTAAGAATAACTTAGGCGGTATGGGGATTACAGGTACATTAGCGGCCAATAAAGCGGCCCGCCAAGCCGACTTAATCATTGGTATCGGTACCCGATACACGGATTTTGCCACTTCTTCAAAAACGGCTTTTAACTTTGAAACAGCTAAGTTCTTAAACATCAATGTCAGCCGACTGCAGGCTTATAAATTGGATGCTTTCCAAGTGGTAGCAGATGCCAAAACCACATTGGAGCAATTAGCACCATTATTAGACGGATATGAAAGTGAATTCGGCCCGATCATTTCTGAACTGAGGGAAGAATGGACTGCGGAGCGCAGCCGCTTGAGCCAAGTAACCTTTAACCGTGAAAATTTCCAGCCGGAAGTAAAAAATAATTTTACTCAAGAAGTACTAAATGAGTATGCTGATGCGCTTAACACGGAGCTTGCGCAGACAACGGCATTATTAGCGGTTAATGATACGGTTGCTCCAGATAGCATCATTATTACTTCAGCAGGATCATTGCCAGGAGATGTACAGCGGATTTGGAATCCAATGGTAACGAATACGTATAACGTTGAGTACGGCTATTCCTGCATGGGGTATGAAGTATCGGGTGCATTAGGAGCCAAATTGGCAGCACCAAATCAAGAAGTCTATTCGCTAGTGGGCGATGGCAGTTTCTTGTTGATGCACTCTGAATTCATTACTGCAATCCAATACAATCAAAAGGTTAATATCGTCCTATTTGATAACTCAGGATGGGGCTGTATCAACAATTTACAAATGGAGAATGGAAGCGACAGTTTCCATACGGAATTTAGAACACACGACAATAAAATATTAACGATCGATTATGCAAAAGTAGCTGAAGGCTATGGTGCTAAGACTTATCGTGTGAATACAGTTGAACAGCTGAAAGAAGCTTTAGAAGATGCCAAACAGCAAGAGGGATCTACACTAATCGATATCAAAGTTCTTCCAAAAACAATGACGGACGGCTATGACAGCTGGTGGAATGTTGGGGTTGCGGAAGTATCTCATAAAGAAAGCATTCAAAAGGCGTATGAAGCAAGAAAACAAAAATTAGAAACTGCAAGACAATATTAAATAATAAGGGTTGGATCAAATTCTCTGGAATTTGATCCGCCTTAATAAGTTTGAAAATTCAGATAAGAGGGGTGAGATAGAAATGATCGCAACATCAAGATTAGTTCCGATGAAAGAAATGCTTGAGAAAGCGAAAAAAGAAAAATATGCAGTCGGGCAATTTAATATCAACAGCTTTCAATGGGCAGAAGCGATGCTGGAAGCGGCTGAGGAGGAACGGTCTCCTATCATTGTAGCCTCATCCGATCGATTAGTAGATTATTTAGGCGGATTTAAGACGATTGCTATGATGGTAAATAGAATTGTAGAGGAAAAGAAGATTACCGTACCTGTTGCCCTTCATCTTGATCATGGGAAAAGTGTGGAACGATGTAAGGAAGCCATTGATGCCGGATATACTTCGGTAATGATTGACGGTTCGCATTATTCTATTGAAGAAAACATTGCCATGACAAAGCAAGTGACGGACTATGCCCGGGTTCATGGGGTGACTGTCGAAGCGGAAGTTGGAACCGTGGGCGGTAATGAAGACGGTCTTATCGGCGGCATTAATTATGCAGATCCACAGGAATGTTTACGGCTTGTCCAAGAAACAGAAATTGATGCACTGGCAGCGGCTCTTGGCTCTGTACATGGTCCTTACCTAGGAGAACCCAAATTAGGGTTTGCTGAAATGAAGGAGATTTCAGAATTAACAAATCTGCCGCTTGTCTTACATGGCGGTTCAGGCATCCCATTACACCAAATCCATCAAGCGATTGAATTGGGTCATGCCAAAATTAATGTGAATACAGAATGCTTGCAGGCATGGACGAGAGCTGTCCGAAATGTACTAGAGAACGATAGAGAAGTGTATGACGCCCGGGCGATCCTTACACCAGGTAAGGAAGCTGTGAAAGAAACAGTCAGAGAGAAGATTAGAGAGTTTAAATCAAGCAATAAAGCATAAATCAACCGGGCGCTGCTTGTAACGGGTTCGGTTAACTATCACAAACAATAAAAAATGACTATCAAAATGTATGTTAATTTGATAGTCATTTTTTATTGGGATATGGCCATTCCTATCGAAAAAATACTGGGGGTCTCTTGTCTACCCAGCTGGACTAGTTTGGAAGCGTTCGGTCGTCAATAGGGTCTCTTGTCTACCCAGCTGGAGCAGTTAGGAAGCGTTCGGTCGTCAATAGGGTCTCTTGTCTACCCAGCTGGACCAGTATGGAAGCATTCGGTCGTCAATAGGGTCTCTTGTCTACCCAGCTGGAGCAGTTTGGAAGCGTTCGGTAGACAATAGGGTCTCTTGTCTACCCAGTTGAACCAGTTTGAAAGCGTTCGGTAGACAATAGGGTCTCTTGTCTACTCAGTTGAACCAGTTTGAAAGCGTTCGGTAGACAATAGGGTCTCTTGTCTACCCATCTGGACTAGTTTGAAAGCGTTCGGTAGACAATAGGGTCTCTTGTCTACCCAGTTGAACCAGTTTGAAAGCG
>NZ_JAABNN010000004.1:138827-241092 GCF_009928415.1 Bacillus sp. USDA818B3_A | reverse complement strand
CGTTCGGTAGTCAATAGGGTTTACGGTTCACAATAAATCCGATTTATACGATGGGGTGTTCTTTTCTCTGAATTAGAAAAAGAATGAATAACACTTATGAGAGCCTTTAAAGGTAAAGGATTTAGCGGCTGTTATAAAAGAACCATCATTGTTGAAGGTGGCTCTCTTATCGATCTTGGCACATAGTATTATTTTTTCAACGATGTTTGGATTTACGTCCAACTATGCTCTCCAAATTGGCTTTTCGAAAAGTGAGCTAACTTGGATCGTGTTTGCGTTTATGGTCCCTCACGCCATTGCGACTCTTTTTATGGGGAGAGTATTGGTTCCGCTTTTGGGTGAATGGAATGCCCTCAAGACGGCCTTTTTCCTTGCCGCTGTTTTTACGTTACCGATTCCGTTCGTACAGAATAAAGGATTATTATTGACCGTACAGATTTTTTGCGGATTTTCACTGGGCTTAATTTTTCCGTTATTGTTGGGATTGGCTATTGATAAAATTGCACCCGAAAAAAGGGCGACGGCGATGGGGGCCTACCAGGCGATTTATGCTGCAGGCATCTTTGCAGGACCATTTTTTGCAGGGATCTTTAATTCACTTATGGGAATTAAAGCAGGTTTTTATTTTGTCGGAGTACTGGGATTATTGGCTACGCTTCTCATTATTATTTGGGGGAAAGATCATGCTGAATTGACAATAGAAAAATCTATCGAAAAAAGTAAGGCTCGTGCCTAGTAAATATTTTGGAAAATGAGATTCCCCTTTTATTAAAAAGGGGAATTTTTTACTTTTAATTGGATCTCTCTTTCAAAACACTTCAACTTTTTGAACGCCCTTATAAAGAGCAAGATGTTTAAGTAAGTGAGCAATATCACTTAATGTAATTGTGTATTCATTGTAATAAAATTAAACATGTAGAAAGCAATAAATAATAGTATTTAGAAGGAGAGATACATATGAAGGAGATCAGAATCGGACTTGTTGGTGCAGGATGGATGGGAAAGGCTCACACTAATTCATTTTTAAATGCTTTAATGTTGTTTGGACCGGACGCCGGAAAACCTGTTTTTGAAGTGGTAGCAGATGTAAGTATTGAGGCAGCGAAGGTTGCGTGTGAGAAACTTGGATATTCAAGATGGGTTGAAAGCTGGCAAGAGGTTGTTACGGATCAAAATGTGGATGTTGTTGATATTGCTACGCCAAATGCCTTTCACTATGAGGTGGCAAAAGCAGCTTTAGAAAACGGAAAACACGTTTACTGTGAAAAACCACTAACCCTTACAGCAGAGCAATCAAAAGAATTATCTGAACTTGCTAAGCAAAAAGGAGTCGTTAATTATGTTGGTTACAACAATGTGATGAATCCTGCAAACTCTTATATTAAGGAACTTGTTTCTTCTGGTAAACTAGGCAAAATCATGAGATTCTCAGGAACTTACGACCAGGATGGTCTGCTGGATCCAACATTGCCGATTACATGGCGCCATATCAACAAACATTCTGGCAGCGGTGCACTTGGTGATCTTGGCTCACACTTACTCAGTGTTTCTCAGTTTATTCTTGGGGATATCAAAAGTGTCAATGCTTTATCGAAGATCGTTATTCCGAAAAGACCAAAACAGGCGGGTTCATCGGAACTTGCAGATGTAGAAAATGATGACTTGATTAATATTCTTGCAGAATATGAAAATGGAGCAATTGGCACAATTGGGGCAAGTCGTGTGGCAACAGGACGCAAAAACTATCTTTCATTTGAAATTCAAGGAACCGAGGGTTCAGTTTACTATTCACTAGAAAGAATGAACGAAGTGAATGTCTACTTCACGTCCGACAATAGTGCTGATCGAGGTTTCAGAAATGTATTTCTTGGTCCTGATCATAAAGGATACAATGCCTTCTATCCTGCATCCGGAATTGCGATCGGATACAATGATATGAAAGTTTTAGAGGCACATGAACTGCTTTCTGCTATTACTGAAGGCAAGCCATACGCGTGTGATTTTGAGTTTGGTTATAAAATTGACAGAACTGTAAGCGCTATTCTTGAATCTGCCGCAGAAAGAAAATGGGTAGAAGTAGAAAAACAATTGGTAGAGGTTATTTAAGGAGGAGAGAGAATATGAACGTCAAAATTGGAACAGCACCAGATTCTTGGGGAGTATGGTTTCCTGAAAATGAAAAACAGACACCGTGGGAAAGATGTATGAATGAAATGGCTGAAGCCGGATATGCAGGGATTGAACTGGGACCGTGGGGATACCTTCCGAATGATTATGATCGATTAAAAGAAGAACTTGAAAAAAGAAATCTTGAATTGACCGCCACAACCCTTGTGGGAGATCTTACTTCCGATCGCAAAACAGAGGAACTGATTGCTTTACTAGATGAGATGTCTGAGCTTCAACTGAAATTTGAGAGTGCTAAATATGTTGTCTTGATTGATGATTGTTATACCGATCTATTTACAGGTGAATTGCTAAGACCACGAGTTTTAAACGGCGCAGACTGGGACAAGTTTATTTCCAACATCGTAAAAATCCGCGACCATGCGAAAGTAAATTACGGTTTGGAAGTGGTTTTTCATCCTCATGCCCAAAGCCATGTTGAAACGGAAGAGCAAATTGAAAGACTCTTGAATGACACGGATATTAATCTCTGTTTGGACACAGGCCATCATGCGTACGCTGATGGGGATCCAGTTGCTTTTATGCGGAAGTATCACACTCGTATTCCTTATCTTCACATAAAAAGCTGTGATCTAAGCGTTAGAGAAAAAATGCAGGCACAGGGCTGGTCCTTCGCAAAGGCAGTGAGTGAAGATATCATGTGTGAGCCTGAACTTGGTGTTGTCGATATGAAAGCATTCGTGCAAGTATTAGAGGATATTGACTTTACTGGTTGGGCAATCGTTGAACAGGATATGTATCCTGCACCTTTTGAGAAACCATTCCCAATCGCAAAAAGAACCAGAAAATACTTAACAACAATTGGTATGAGCTAAGCTTTGAGAGCCTGGTTGACAGGCTCTCGTGGTTTATATTTTAATGTGAATAGTAAGCGATTACAATTTAGTCCTAAGATGATTGAAGAAACGAATAGACTTCTATATTGCTAAATACATAAAGTAACTGGACTAACATGTAAACTAATGCAAAGGGGATATTTAACATGGAAAGTAGCAGAGTGACTGATCATTCAGCTCAGCTGGAACATGCAAAGAAAAAGGACCCAGAAAAGTTTTTGAAGTTAGTTACCATTGTATCAACCTTTGGGGGACTATTATTTGGCTATGATACAGGAGTGATTAATGGTGCACTTCCATTTATGGCTAAACCCGATCAACTAAACTTAACACCTTTCACTGAGGGGCTAGTCGCAAGTTCTTTAGTATTAGGCGCTGCTTTTGGTTCGTTATTTGGCGGCCGTTTATCGGATCATCAGGGACGCCGCAAGGCCATCATGTATCTTGCCATATTATTTTTGTTTTCCGCATTGGGCTGCGTCATCTCCCCCAATACGACCGTATGGTTATTTTCCGTTTTCTATTAGGATTAGCTGTCGGCGGTGCGTCTGTAGTCGTTCCATCTTATCTAGCCGAAATGTCACCTTCCGCACGCCGTGGCAGGTTAGTGACGCAAAATGAATTAATGATTGTTACTGGACAGTTTCTTGCGTACGTATTTAATGCTGTCATTGGAAATGTTTTTGGAGATACAGGCCATGTATGGCGTTACATGTTAGTGGTTGCTACCTTACCAGCTGTGGCGCTTTGGATTGGAGTCATTATTTTACCTGAAAGTCCTCGTTGGTTAGCATCTAAAGGTAGAGCTGGTGATGCACTAAGAATACTTAAACAGATTCGTCACGAGAATGCTGCTGAACTCGAATTAGATGAAATTAAAGCACGTATCTCAGAACAGGAAAAAGTAAAAAGAGTGACATTCAAAGATTTGGGGATCCCTTGGGTTCGACGGATTGTCTTTCTTGGTATGGGGATTGGAGCTATATCGCAATTAGTAGGTATAAACTCGATCATGTACTATGGAACACAAATTCTTCAAAATTCTGGTTTTGGAACAAAAGCAGCATTGATCGGGAACGTAGCAAATGGCTTGATTTCTGTGATTGCCGTTATTGTTGGAATGTCCATCATGCACAAAGTGAATAGACGGACCATGTTTCTTACCGGTTTAATAGGTGCAACCATTGCGCTTATAGCTATTGGTATTGCCACTCTAACCCTTGCTGGTTCGCCAATGCTGCCATACGTAGTATTATCAATGACCGTACTATATTTAGCTTTCTTTCAAGGAGCTATTGGTCCCATGACATGGCTGACATTATCAGAAATTTTCCCTGCCCGTTTACGTGGTATGGGGATGGGAAACGCCGTTTTGTTTTTATGGATTTGCAATTTTTTAGTAGGTATGTTCTTTCCTGTTCTTTTAAATAAAATTGGACTTTCAGCAACCTTTTTCATATTCGCAGTATTTGGTGCTTTGGGTATCATTTTTATAGCAAAGTATTTACCTGAAACAAGAGGGCTGTCATTAGAACAAATAGAAGATAATTTTAAAGCTTCTTAGATAGGAAAAGATTGGCTCACGAAAAAAATCACTTCAACATTTGAAGTGATTTTTTCCGTGGCGTCTAGAATTGTATTTCCCTAAACTGTTTTGGTGTTAGTTTCGTGTGCTTTTTAAAGGTTGTGATAAAGTGGGTGTCACTATTGAATCCTGCTGTAATAGAAATCTTCTTAATTGATAGACTCGTGTTTTGAAGCAATTGTTTTGCATGGTTTATGCGAAAGTTAAGGACGTATTCATATGGTGAATATCCAGTATATTTTTTAAATACACGAGAAAAATGAAAGGGAGTTAAATTGACGTATTGAGCTAGCTCTTTAAGATTGATATCCGTATTAAAGTGGTTTTCAATATAGGCAATCGCTTGGAGGATAATTTTTTCTTGAATATCAGTTGATTCATTTGAAATCTCATTCAACTCATACATAATTTTATGAATATTCATCGAAACAAAATGCTCATTGATATTCCCCTTTTCGGCCATATGGAGAATTTGATCCATGCATTCCGGAATGACAAAATTATTCTCGATTGAAAAAATACATCCACTTTTCTCATAGAGAAAATCAAAATAAGGTTGACTGGCAATGCCTGAAAAATGAAACCATTCAAAGAATACATTCTCACTTGCCAAGTATGTATGAGGTTCATGGCAATTGAGAAATACGAGAGTGTTTTTTCTAGCTTGATATTCTTGATCTCTATATCGAATGGTCATGGATCCTTTCCTAATCAACATGATGAGAAAGTTGTTGTAATGATTTCTTTCCACGATATATTTATCATCACAGTAGAATAGGCCAGAATCATGCACACAGTAAAGTGCCTTTTTGGCAAAGTCACTTGGAATATGAAAGAAAATTTCGGATTTTTGCAGCACACCTTTTTCAATGATCTTCATAGGGATCCCCTTTAACTGATAAAAGCAATATATTTAAGTATTAAGCAATATCGCTTAATGTATTTGTATTTTTATTATAATAAAATATAAAAGTATAAAGCAATAAATAAAAGTAATGCGAGTGAGGGGTTTTACTAAGAAATCCTGTTAATCTTGTTATTGCAATCGTTTTCTCTTATAATGACAGAAATAAATTTTTTCATATTCTGCTTGAATGAAAGTTGGAAAAGGAGTGCTTAAATTGGATTTAAATAGATACCTTTCTGGAAAAACTTCTTTAAATGATTATGTCCATCATTTAAACCATAATGGCGCCTCATTTCACATTCATTATTGGGGAGTCATGCCGAAACATTATGACAATCAATTACATAAACATTCTTTTTTCGAAGTGTGTTATGTAGTGGAGGGGGAAGGAACTTACCTAGATGATCAAAATACCTTTACTCTTCAAGAGAATACACTTTTTTTATCAAGACCTGAAATTCAGCACCAAATAAAAAGCGAGAAGGGGCTGTCTCTCTTATACGTTGCCTTTGACCTTCTCGAATCAGAATCGAATGAAAGCTGGATTAGAATCATGGAAACTGCAAAAAAATGCACCGAAGTTATTCTACATAATAAAGATGAAATGGAAACAGCATTATTATGGAAATCACTGCTTATCCAGGCAACAAAGCGGCAAAATGAGTTTTTTGAAGAAATGCTTTCCAATATTGCTTATTCGCTTATTCTTTCTATCTTGCAAGATTTTGTCCCTGCTTTGAATAGAAGTAATCATAAACATGATTCCGAACAGCATTCCGTCCTTCTTACTCAGGCTCAATTATATATTAATGACAATCTATCAAATTCCTTGAAGCTTACGGAAGTAGCCAAACATTTACACATATCAGGAAGACATTTGTCTCGAGTTTTTGTATCTGAATTAGGAGTCAGTTTTTCAAAGTACGTTCAAGATGAACGAATAAAAAAAGCCATGATATTACTTAAAAAATCGAATTTATCGTTAAAAGAAATTGCTGAAGAAACAGGTTTTATGAATGTTCAATATTTTACCCGAGTTTTTACTTCCATGATGCAAACATCACCAGGAAGATTTCGCTCTCTTTTTGTAGATCAAAATACAACTACCTATTCGCATAGCTGACACCTCCATATTAAATTGGGGGTGTTTTTTTACGATTAAAATTTAATCCATGAAAGAAAGATGTCCTTAAAGTATAAAAACATGTCTCTATAATTTAATTACTATTCTGAATTCTTTTTATATAATTAGCTATGTAAACAAGGTCATGACAAGATCATAGAAGGTGATTCATTGAAAAATAAAGACATGAGGAAATGAAAGCGAATTCCCTAGAAACAAGTTGATTTGTAGGATGTCCTTAAATGTAAAACCAAATATTTTTATGCAATAAAGGATTCATAAAATATACAGCATTAAAACAAGGAGGAAAGAATTCTATGAAATTATCATATGTAACAGATAGCTTAGGCCACCTGCCGTTTGAAAAAATGTTGGACACCGTGGCTGAAATGGGGATTGATACCATTGAAATGACAACAGGAGGCTGGTCACCTGCTCCACACTTGCGTTTAAATGAATTGCTTGAAAGTGAAGCAAAAAGAAGTGAATTTCTAGGTGAATTAGAGAAGCGGAATATTAAGCTTTGTGCATTAAATTGTTCCGGGAATCCTTTAGATCCAGGTGAACTTGGCAAAGAGCACCGAGAAGTAACAGAAAAAACAATGGAATTAGCCGGATTACTTGGTGTGAAGAAGGTCATTATGATGAGTGGTCTGCCGGCAGGAAGCCCAGAGGATAAAATCCCCAACTGGATTACCTATACAGTCAGCTGGCCTCCAGTACTAAAAGATATTTTGGATTATCAATGGAATGAGGTAGCGATCCCCTATTGGAAAGAGTTAGTGAAAAAGGCTGAAGCATGTGGTGTTGAAAAAATTGCCCTTGAAAATTTCAGTTCAATGTTAGTGTATAATCCGGAAACATTATTTAGATTGCGAAATGCCATTGGACCAATGGTTGGTTTGAATTTAGACCCAAGCCATTTAATCTGGATGGGGGCAGATCCGATTTTGTCAGCGAGAGAGCTGGGAGCAGCGATTCACCATGTTCATGGTAAAGATGTAAGAATTGAAAGACATTTATCAGCTGTTAATGGCGTATTGGAAACAAAAGAGGTTACGGATACAGCAAATAGAGCTTGGAATTATGTGGCTGTTGGCTGTGGTCAAGATTTGCAATGGTGGAAAGAATTCTTCTCTGTGGTACGTATGATGGGCTATAACGGTGAAGTTTCCTTAGAAATGGAAGATTTGACCATGTCCGTTGAGGCAGGTATTAAAACATCAATCGATGCTTTAAAACAAACCCTTAGCTTTTAATCTTTACAGAAATTTCTGAAATAAAAAATATAAATGGTTCAATTGAGAGGAGTTTTTACAATGTTAAATGGAGAGAAAAAGATTGCAAGACCACTACGATGGGCTATGATCGGAGGCGGGCGAACCGGCCAGGTTGGTTATAAACACCGCATTGGTGCACTAAGAGATAATACCGCTTATCAATTAGTAGCAGGTGCATTTGATATTGATGCTGAAAGAGGAAAAGACTTTGGTGTAAATATCGGAGTTGATGGAAACCGCTGTTACCCTGATTATCAAACCATGTTTGCAGAAGAAGCGAAAAGAGAAGATGGTATTGAGGTTGTATCCATTGCCACTCCAAATGGAACACACTATGAAATTACGAAAGCAGCATTGGAAGCCGGATTGCATGTTATTTGTGAAAAACCTTTGTTCTTTACTGTCGCAGAGGGTGAGGAGATTAAAGCTCTGGCAGAAAAACAAGGGAAAATTGTCGGAGTAACGTATGGTTTCTCTGGAAATCAATTGCTCCTTCAAATGCGGGCTATGATTGAACAAGGTAAGATCGGTGAAATACGTGTAGTTGATTTGCAGTACACACATGGTTTTAGTGCAACCGAGCAAGGTGATAAAACAAATGCTGCCCAAAAATGGCGTGTAGATCCTAAGGTTGCTGGTCCAAGCTTTGTTTTGGGAGATCTTTCAACCCATACTTACTATATGTCCGAACTGATTATGCCAAACATGAAAATTAAAAAATTATTATGTGATCGACAAAGTTTTGTTGGATCCCGTGCTCCTTTAGAGGATAATGCTTTTGTTCTGATGCAGTATGAAAACGGAGCAGTAGGAAGACTTTGGACCTCTTCGATCAATGCCGGATGTATGGACGGCCACAGAATCCGGATTGTCGGATCGAAAGCAAGTCTGGAATGGTGGGATAGCAAACCAAATGAACTAAGATACGAAGTTCAGGGAGAACCTATTCAAACGTTAATTCGTGCCATGCCTTACTTGGATGAAACATGTAATGCGGATGAGCGTTTGGGAGCATTGCATCAAGAAGGGTTAACCGAATCTTGGGCCAATATTTATCTGAAATTTGCTATTGCCATTGATGCGAAAAATCGGGGTGATGAGGAAACATTGAAAAATCTCGTATACCCTGATATTAATGCTGGAATTGAAGGGATTCGCTGGATTGAAAACTGTGTTCGTTCTGCAGACAACGGATCCGTTTGGGTGGAGTATGAGAGCAAAAAGCCACAGCTAGTGTAAGGTAAACAGCATCGTTATAAAAGAATAACCTCTAGGACCGGAGGGCAATTATGTTAGATTGTTCTCCGGTTAGATAAAATATATCTTTTATCTTATTTTTAAAATGAAAGCGTTTTAAATTAATCCCGGATTCCACTCTGATTTAATCAAAGAATCTGTCAGAAGGAATTTGTTAAAAAACAATTAGACAAAGGGGAATATTTAACATGCAAAATCTCAACGTTTCTGAGAATTCAGTTCAACTGGAACACGTCCAGGAAAAGAACCCAAAAAAGTTCTTGAAATTAATTACGACGGTATCAACATTCGGGGGGCTATTATTTGGATATGATACAGGGGTAATTAATGGAGCACTCCCATTTATGGCTAAACCAGATCAATTGAATCTTAATGCTTTTACAGAAGGGTTAGTAGCGAGTTCATTAATCCTAGGTGCCGCTTTTGGTTCCATAACGGGAGGCCGGTTATCTGATAAAAAAGGGCGCAGAAGCCTCATCATGTATCTAGCAATTTTATTTTTATTTTCAACCATAGGCTGCGTTCTTGCACCAAATGCCTCCATCATGATTGTTTTCCGCTTTTTGCTCGGTCTTGCTGTCGGCGGTTCTTCCGTGATCATACCATCGTATCTTGCAGAAATGTCTCCATCGGACAGAAGGGGCATGATGGTTACTCGAAATGAATTGATGATCGTAACTGGGCAGTTTCTAGCTTATATCTTTAATGCAGTCATCGGAAATGCTTTCGGTGATACAGGACATGTTTGGCGTTACATGTTAGTCATTGCAACATTACCAGCTGTGGCTTTATGGATTGGAGTGGTTATTTTACCAGAAAGTCCTCGCTGGTTAGCATCAAAAGGAAGAATGGCTGATGCATTAAAAGTACTTCGAATGATCCGTAATGAGGATATCGCTCAACAAGAATTAAATGAAATAAAAGCACGTATCCAAGCAGAGCAAAAAATGGAAAAAGGATCACTAAAAGATTTAAAGATCCCTTGGATTCGAAAGATGGTATTAATAGGGGTTGTCGTTGGATCCATATCTCAATTAGTCGGTATAAACTCGATTATGTATTATGGAACACAAATTCTTGAAAGTTCCGGTTTTGGAACAAAAACGGCTTTGATTGCAAACGTGGCCAATGGATTGATCGCCGTTATTGCTGTTATGGTTGGTATGTCCTTAACGAACAAAATCAACAGACGGACCATGCTGCTTACAGGTTTAACGGGTGTAACCATTGTTTTAATTACGATTGGTATTTCTACCTTCGCACTTGCTGGTTCACCGGCCCTGCCATTTGTAGTATTATCACTGACAGTCCTATATTTAGCCTTCTTCCAAGGAGCAATTGGTCCTTTAGGTTGGCTGATTATTGCTGAAACATCTCCAGCTCGCATACGTGGTCTGGGTATGGGAATTGCTACATTATTTTTATGGCTTTGTAATTTTATAGTAGGACTACTGTTCCCTACTCTTTTAAACACACTCGGACTTTCAGGAACATTTTTCTTATTTGCTGTATTTGGATTCATTGGGGTTGTATTTGTAGCGAAAAACTTGCCAGAGACAAGAGGGCTTTCATTAGAACAAATAGAAGATAACTTTAAAATGAGAGCATAGAAAAATTAAATGAATAACTGAAACGCGGAGATGGTCTAGAGGGCCGCTCCGCGTTTTTTTGTATAGGCTTTGTTAGATGAGATTATTTTCTTTTCGCTTAAAGGAGACATACTTTCATAAAAGACGATTCGTGCTTCGCCATATTCATACATTGAATGGTTAAAAGATTGCATTGTATGTTGAATGAGTTCCATTATTCTTTTCATCATGATTCCTCCCTAGGAATAATTTGGTTAATTTAATTTTGTACCCTTTGAGTCTATTACGCAATCATGATGAAAACGAAAACAAGTATAAAGAAAACGCTAACAATCATGATGAAAGCGTGTAAAGGAGAGTTATCCTCAATTTTTCTATTTTTTTATGAAAATTAAAAAGGCATAAAGGATTTTTTCTAGAAAAGATCCTTTATGCCTTTCGATCAATTATGAACAGCGTATTTAATATAGTACTTTTCCAATACTTCCAAGGTCGTTTCTTTTGCTTTTTTGATAACTTCTTCAGGATCCATTTGATAATATTCTGGTCGGAATAACTCAACGGAGGCAACAAAATCATAATTCAATTCTTTTAATCTTTTTAAATGTGCTTCTAAATCAATCACACCATGTCCAGGCCATACTCTGTCACTATCACGCATTTGGCCAATCGGATAACCCTCCACATCATTGATATGGAAGATAAACAATTTATCAGATGTCTCCTCTGTTACATCTTCTAATCTTGACCCCATTCCAGTGAATTGGAACGTATCATACACGAGACCTACGTTATCTCGGTCAACTGCTTTTACAATACTGTATGCTTGAGCGAATGTGTTCACTGTATTTTCTTGAATTCCGATAAACTCAATCGCAATCTTTACTCCGTATGGTTCGGCTAAATCAGATAGATGGGTTAATACTCGAATACAACTTGCATTGACTTCCTCCGTCAATGTTTTTCCTTTTTCCGTCACATCAATATTAGAAGGTACCGCGCAAATATATGGACAATCTATTTTTTTACAAATCTCCAAGTATTCTTTGAATTCCTCAATAATCTGCTCTTCGTCTTCTTTCGTACGGTTATTAAAAAAGCATAATGCGTTCAAAGAAAGTGGTTTAATATGATGGGTATCAAAATAGGCTTTTAAATCTTCTAATGTATATTCTTTAAGATAATCTTTTAATTGATCGATTGAACGAATTTCAATAAAATCGTACCCGTGTTTTTCACAATACTCTAAATTCTGTTGAAGCGAAGCACTTTCGAATGTTGTTCCTTCATTAAATGATAATTTCATTGGAAACCCTCCATTTATCTTATGTATGCGATTTCATTTTAAAGGAAAATTTCCTTGTTTATTCTATATAATCTTGCTTTAAAATTGTGTTTTGGTGCTATTTTAATTCACTGTCCTATGTATTAAAAGTAAAATAGTTTTCTAAAAATAAACCATTACTATTTAAGTTAGTATAAAATATACTATATTAGTAATGTTTGTGCTTACATTAGTTAGAGGTGAAGAAATGAATTACTATATTCCAAATGTAGAACCAGGCATTAAATCAAAAGGATTATATTTTTATGAACCTTCCGCTTTAACGAAAGAATTATATCATTATGTCCTATGGGGCGGTGAATATATAGTAGATGTCCCCTACAGCATTCAACGTGATTACATGAATTCCTTTATCATTTTTTATATAAAAGAAGGATCGATGCAATTCCACTATTTGGACCAATCATTTGTTGCCTCGAAAGATGATATTGTTTTTTTAGATTGTAAAGAAAAAAATAATTACCATGCACTGGAGGAAACGACCTTCCAATTTTTCCATTTTACAGGGATCCACACACAAGTTATGTATAACGAGTTATACAAAAGAAAGGGCTGCATGTTTAGACTGCCGACTGAAAAAAATAAAATTCCAACTATTTTATCTCTTATAGCCTCGAACCAGGAAATAGACTTCAACATATCCTTAGAAATCTATGAATTGTTGGGTAACTTAGTAGAAAGCACCCGTGATACATTTGAAAATAGAGATACAAACGGGACAAAAGTAGTACCAACTGAAATACAAGCCGTACTGAATTATATTAGAGAGAATTACTCATCAAAAATTTCTATCGACCAGTTGAGTGAAATATCCAATATAAGTACCTATCATTTTTGTCGTACGTTTAAAAAGTATGTGGGAACCAGCCCTCACCAATATGTATTAAATTACAGATTAATCCAAGCGAAGAATCGATTGGTGGAAACGAATCTCTCAATCGAGCAAATAAGCATGGAATGCGGATTTAATAGTATTGGCCATTTTATTAAAGTGTTCTCCCAATCTACAGGTGGCATAACACCAGGTAAGTTTAGAAAACTTCGTTTTTAATTATATATCCTCAAAAAATACCCTAGTTTATGGGTATTTTTTTGTTAAGTTTTGATAATGTTTGTGAAAGATTGATCAATGATTAGCAAGAAATGATAATTTGATAGCAATTTTTTATAATACATGGACTCACTTTAATTTATAAAATAGGGACAACCGGTTAAACAATCTTACTTTTACAAGGAAGAAGGTTATACGATGGAAAATAAAAAAATCTCATGGGGAATTGCTCCAATTGGATGGCGCAATGATGACATCCCGGAAATAGGGGCAGAGAATACCTTGTCCCACTTACTCAGTGATATAGTAGTAGCAGGCTTTGAAGGAACAGAAGTTGGCGGCTTTTTTCCAGAACCGAAAGTATTGAACAAAGAACTTCAACTTCGCAACTTAAAAATTGCCGGACAGTGGTTTAGTAGTTTTATTATTCGCGACGGTGTGGAAGAAGCCGCTAAAGCTTTCCGTAAACATTGCGAATATTTGAAAGCGGTTAACGCAGCTGTTGCTGTAGTATCAGAACAAACCTATAGTATTCAAGGCACAGAGAAAAATGTCTTTGAAGATAAGCCATACTTCACAGATAATGAATGGGATCAGTTATGCCAGGGACTAAATGAATTAGGAAAAATTGCTGAAGAATATGATTTGAAGCTAGTTTTTCACCATCATATGGGGACGGGCGTACAAACATTGGCCGAGATTGATCGTCTGATGGAAAACACGGATCCGAATCACGTTCATTTGCTGTATGATACCGGCCATATCTTTGTCTCCGATGCTGATTATATGACTCTATTAACTAGTCATATCCAACGTATTCATCATGTTCATTTTAAAGATGTGCGTCCAGCCGTAAAAGAACAATGTGAAAAGGTAGGAAAGTCTTTCTTACAATCCTTTTTAGCAGGAATGTTTACCGTTCCTGGTGACGGATGCATCGATTTTACAGAAGTATACAACAAGCTTTTGGAAACGAATTATTCAGGCTGGATTGTTATTGAGGCAGAACAAGACCCCTCAGTTGCACATCCGTTGGAGTATGCGTTGAAAGCCCGTAATTACATTAATGAGGAATTAATTCCACTAGAAAATAGTTCATTAATCAAAGCTTAAAAAAACGAACCCTGGGGAGGGAGAACATGAGTAATCAGGCGATTGAAAAACCACGTGATTACCAAAAAGCTTTAAAAAGGATTACGGTTATATCTACATTTGGGGGCCTTCTATTTGGATATGACACCGGTGTGATTAACGGTGCATTACCTTTTATGGCGAAATCTGACCAGCTCAACCTGACACCGGCAACGGAAGGTCTCGTTACAAGTTCCTTACTTTTTGGAGCTGCCTTTGGATCCATATTTGGCGGGCGTTTATCCGACCGTTTTGGCCGCCGAAAAATGATTTTAAATCTCGCATTACTATTCTTTATTGCTGCAATTGGCTGTACGCTTTCACCGTCTGCTGGCGTTATGATCGTCTTCCGATTCTTGCTGGGGTTAGCCGTTGGGGCAGCATCCGTCATGGTGCCATCCTTTTTAGCAGAAATGTCTCCGGTTGAGAAGCGGGGAAGGATGGTTACGCAGAACGAATTAATGATTGTTTCCGGTCAACTGTTAGCGTTTGTATTTAATGCTATCCTTGGAAATGCGTTTGGTGATGGAGTATCACATGTTTGGCGCTATATGTTAGTGATTGCGTCACTTCCGGCTGTGGTCTTATGGTTTGGAATGTTAACGGTTCCAGAGAGCCCGCGTTGGCTTGCGTCAAAAGGAAAACTGGGGGATGCACTAAGAGTCCTTAAAGAAATACGGGAAACAAACGCTGCAGATTCTGAACTTAAAGAGATTAAAGACAATATTGCTCAAGAATCAGGGGTTCAACATGCGACATTTAAGGATTTAAATGTACCATGGGTTCGCCGGATTGTTGGAATTGGGATCGGGATTGCGATTGTACAGCAAATTACAGGAGTTAACTCCATTATGTATTATGGTACTCAAATTCTTCAGCAATCAGGTTTTTCAACCAGTGCAGCACTTATCGGTAATATCGCTAATGGTGCCATCTCCGTCATAGCAACCTTTGTCGGTATCTGGCTTTTAGGAAAAATCGGCCGGCGTCCGATGCTGATTGCTGGTTTAACGGGAACAACGGCAGCTCTTGCCCTCATTGGTGTATTCTCGTTAGTACTTAAAGGATCACCGGCCCTTCCGTTTGTCGTTCTTAGCTTGACTGTTATCTTCCTTGCCTTCCAACAGGGTGCAATTTCTCCTGTAACCTGGCTAATGTTATCAGAGATCTTCCCATTAAAATTACGTGGGATTGGAATGGGTGTAACAGTATTCTGCTTATGGATCACAAACTTCCTTGTTGGCCTGTTTTTCCCAATCTTATTAAGTGCAGTAGGCTTGGCGGTCACCTTCTTTATTTTCGCTGTGTGTGGAATTGGTGCCATTCTATTTGTGCATAAAATCTTGCCAGAGACGAAAGGAAAGTCACTTGAACAATTGGAAAGCTATTTCCGTAACTATGGACAAGAAAGTCATAAACAAGCTTCCAATCAATAATCGCATCAACTTTTTATAACATGATGAATTAAGCAAAAAATGAAAGCGTTGTCTAGATGGATCATATTAAATACGTAAACATAAAGGAGAGTATCAACATGACTTTAAAATTTGGTGTAGTAGGAACTGGGGCAATCGGAAGAGAGCATATTGATCGAATTACCAATAAATTATCAGGTGGAAAAATCGTCGCTGTAACCGACGTTAACCAGGAATCTGCTAAACAAACTGTTGCGATGTACCAATTAGATGCTGTCGTTTATCCAGACGATAAAGCACTTATTGCCGATGAGAATGTGGATGTTGTTGTTGTGACAAGCTGGGGACCTGCTCATGAAGCAACGGTTGTAGCTGCCGTCGATGCTGGTAAATATGTTTTCTGTGAAAAGCCATTAGCGACTACTGCGGAAGGCTGTATGAGAATTGTGGAAGCAGAAATGAAGCAAGGTAAAAAATTAGTTCAAGTAGGCTTCATGCGCCGTTACGATAGTGGATATGTTCAATTAAAACAAGCCATTGATAACAAAGAAATTGGTGAGCCGTTAATGATTCATGCTGCACACCGCAATCCAGCTGTAGGTGAAAATTATGTAACGGAAATGGCTGTAGTAGATACATTAATCCACGAAATTGATGTCCTTCACTGGCTTGTCAATGATGACTATAAATCAGTTCAAGTTGTTTTTCCAAGGAAAACAAAATACTCCCATGAAAAGCTGCAAGACCCGCAATTATTTACCATTGAAACAAATGGCGGAATTGTGATGAATGTGGAAGTGTTTGTCAATTGTAAATATGGCTATGATATTCAATGTGAGGTCGTTGGTGAAGATGGAATTGCAAAATTACCTGAATACTCCAGTATCGTGATGCGAAAAGATGAGAAACTGAGCACCAGCATCTTAAATGATTGGAAATACCGTTTTATGGATGCTTACAATGTTGAAATCCAGGATTTTATTGATTCTATTACTAAAAAGGGCGAGCCGCAAGGACCAACATCATGGGATGGCTATATTGCAGCCGTAACAGCGGATGCTTGTGTTAAAGCCCAGCAAACCGGTCAAAAAGAAGCGATTATCCTAAACGAAAGACCGGCATTTTATAGTGAGAAGCAGCTTCAAAAGGCTTAACTTTTTGCACTGTCATACAATACAACGGAAAGCATGTGCCTTCCGCTCCCATTAACAGATCCGCTCGACACGTAAAACTGTCGAGCTTTTTGTTGTATCTTCATAATGAGGATAAAGGGGGGGAGAGAAATTAATGATCGATACAAAAAATTGTTGACTTGATTAAAACATTATTATATGATTATCTCGAATTAAAAATAAATGACTTTGAGATACTCACATCTAAGATAATAAACATCAAGAAGGCGGTGCAGGCAATGGGTTTTTTAAATCGATTATTTGGTCAAACACCAGAGGAGGAAAATAAAATGACAAAATTAAACATCGGGATTATTTTAGGAAGCACACGTCAAGGACGTGTTAGCCCACAAGTTGGCGAATGGGTGAAAAGCATTGCAGAGAAACGCGGTGACGCTAACTACGAAATCGTTGATATTGCGGATTTCAACCTGCCATTCTTAGGTACTACTGATGGCACTGAACCTGGAATTGCTGCATGGAATCAAAAACTAGACAGCTTAGACGGCTTTGTATTCATCGTTCAAGAATACAACCATAGCATTACAGGCGCTCTAAAGAATGCCCTTGATTTTGCACGTGAAGCATGGAATGACAAAGCTGCCGGTATCGTAAGCTACGGATCAACAGGCGGTGCCCGTGCAGCAGAACATTTACGCGGCATCTTAGGAGAACTAAAAGTGGCAGACGTTCGTACACACCCAACCTTGTCACTATTCACTGACTTCGAAAACGGCAGTGTCTTCAAACCAGCCGAATTACACCTTACAAACGTAAATGCTATGCTAGACGAAGTAATCAAATGGAGCGGTGCATTAAAAACAATTAGATAATCATATGAAGGTGCCTGGTGACAGGCACCTTTTTCAATATATATATGGTAAGAATGTTTATAGTCTTGCAAATTTGCTGCTCCAAAAGTTAAGCTGTAAGGTATTTGTTTATACGTCATTTACTATGTATTTTCGGGTTTTTTAAGGAATCTTTTGGTATATTCACCACCTTCCCAGTAAATCCTAAAATGGGAAATTCTTATCCGTGGAAGGTGGTTTAGCCATGACTCATATTTGGTTAAAAGGCTTGGAACTCCAACTTGTAGAGGTGCTTACGATCGAAGGAGCAGCCGCCATGCTTTTTTATTTCACGATTTATTCCTTCCTTGGCTGGCTGCTGGAGAATAGTTATAATTACTTCACAAGGCGGGTATTCTTTAAGGAGAATTTTTTATTTGGCCCATTTAAGCCGATGTACGGTATTGCACCAGTGCTCCTGGTCTACTTTACGCCACCCGGCTCCCATTGGGCATATGTTCTTCTGTTAAGCTTTCTAATCCCTACTCTCGTTGAATATCTTAGCGGGGCCATGCTTGTGAAACTGTTCCAAAGGAAATGGTGGGATTATTCTGACACTCCATTCCAGGTCAATGGTCATATTTGTTTACCTTTTTCGATTTGCTGGGGTTTTTTATCACTCGTATGTATCAAGTGGCTTCACCCAGCCATTGTGTCTATATACGGGGGCATTGAACCTTTTTGGGCCTTAATCTGGTCAGTCGTTGGACTCTACTTTCTTGCTGACCTCGTCCTCGCCATTCGAAAACATTCTCTGCAGGAAATCGCTGGTGCCTGACACCATTACTAATATAAACACTCCTTCTATAGTTAGAGTAAGGAGTGTTTTTTTGGTTTAATTCTTATGAGTGGGTCATATGATTTATAGTTCAGTATAAATTTTGTTAGTAAAGGAGGCAGAAGTATGCTCGATGTGCTATTGCTTGAAGGGCAATTAGTGTGGAACTTCCCATTACTTTCGGGGCTTGTTTGTATCGGTGTTATATATATATTGGTTATACGATCATCGTACAGGCAAATGAGGTTCCATTCTAAACAGCCATTCTTGTTTTTCCTCTCTTTACTTTTACTGTATATCACCATCGGCACCCCTTTATCAGTCATTAATCATGTTTCATTCAGTTTTCATATGATTCAGATGAGTTTATTGTTTTTTGTCATCCCGCCTCTATTCATACTGGGTCTGCCAGAAACTTATTCCCACAGTATAAAGGCGCTGAACATGCCCTCAATGGCAGCTTTAATTACCTTCGCAGTCTTGCTCTTCCTCTATCATCTCCCAGCAGTATTAACCTATCTTTCGTTACATTCAATGATCCATTCCAGTTATCTGCTTCTGCTCATGTTTTTATCATTCCTTATTTGGGGGCGGATTGTCATGGAACAGAATAAACAATTTGCCTTTTTGAGTGGATTGGTCCTTATGCCGGCGTGCGGACTGCTCATTGTGAACGGTCTGTTTGGAAGTACGGCGAACCCGCTTCTAAGCAAAATCATGACTACTCTGTGCCTGACGCCCTCGTCCTTAAACTCCCTCCACCCGGCACTGCTCAACACAAGGGTTGACCTCATTCTTGCAGGGGGAATGATGATATTTATCCATAAATCAGCACTACTCTTCACCACTCATCTGAAAAGTAAGGTCCTAACACGTGATTTGACTAGGAATGGCTGACAACCATTTCTTTTTTTCATTCTCTATCTAAGACAAGCGGATAAGATTAAAATTTTATTAAATCAAGTAAAATAAAGAAAATTAGTGATAAATTGTAGAAGATATCATTAGCAGGTTCTCTACCCATACAGAAAAGGGGGACAAATGATGCAGCAGAAAATTTTAGTGGTTGAGGACGAACGGCATATTGCTAAAATCTTGAAAATTGAACTCGAATACGAAGGATATCAGGTTTTAGTTGCCTATGATGGAAAGACGGGTTTGCAAGCGGCCCTCTCCGAAAAACTCGATTTAATTCTTTTAGATGTCATGCTGCCTGAAATGAATGGGATTGAAGTACTAAGGAGAATCCGAAAGGAAAACTCCCTCATACCAATCATATTATTAACCGCCCGAAACCTTACAATGGACAAGGTAACTGGACTCGATCAGGGGGCAAATGATTATATAACCAAACCATTTGAAATGGAAGAATTACTGGCACGTGTGCGTTCCTGCCTGCGTCATAATGCGATTGCCATCAAAGCCTCCCAGCCAGAGGAATCGATCCTAACGTTTGAAGATTTAACCGTTAATCGTGAAACACGTGAAGTTACCAGAGGGAATACACCTATTACCCTGACACCGAAAGAATTTGATTTGCTTGTTTATTTATTAGCCAATAAAAATAAAATCGTTGCTAGGGAAAATATCCTGTATCATGTCTGGGGATATGAGTATGAAGGGGAAACAAATGTCATCGATGTTTTTATTCGTCATTTAAGGAAAAAAATCGAAGAGGGTTTCGCCGAGCCAACGATTATCCAAACAGTGAGGGGAATTGGTTATACCATAAAGGAGAATTAAGAGCATGAAGATTACAACGAAAATAAACCTCATGACAACTGCTTGGATCCTTTGTGTCTTAATAGCTGTAAATGCAGTGGTCTTTTTTTCGTTTATGAAGATAACAGTGAACATGGAGGATCAGGATCTTTATCAGCGGGCGGACATTCTGATCAAGGAAATGAAGGTGGAGCATTCCTCTACTCGATTAAAAGACCAATTAACCCCCTACCTTACCGGCGATTCTTTTATAAGGATTGTTCAACCAAATTCAAACGTCATCAATGAAGTGACTAATGATAAACCTTTGGCAGCAAAAATCCAGCCGAAGTTTGTTAGGGAAAAAGAAGCGGTAAGGAAAACGATCAGACAAAATAAGCGTGAAGAACAAATCCTTATGGTCAGAGTCCCTATTTATTCCAAAGACAAAATAACGGGGACACTGGAGATTGGCGAAAAGTTATCAGAGCTGGAACTTGCTAAGGATATTTTACTTTCGATTCAAATTTCGAGCACGATCCTTGGAGGGTTATTAGCTATGATTGGCGGAGTGCTCCTGTCTACTCTAATTATGAGGCCGATTTCTAACATGATCAACACGATGGAGGACATTGAACAGAGCGGCATTCCGAAGAAAATAGTCATTCAGCATAATACACATGATGAACTGCAAAAAATGGCGGTCACTTTTAACCGGATGATTCGGAGGTTAGAAGAAAATCTCGAAAAACAAAAACAATTTATTTCTGATGCTTCCCATGAATTAAAAACCCCGCTGACCGTTATTAAGAGTTTTGCTGATCATCTATTAAGAAGGGGAATCCGAAACGAAGCGGACGCCTTGGAAGCAATTGAAACCATCCATTCGGAAGCTGCCAGGATCCAGAAGATGACCGAGAAATTTTTAGACTTAGCCGATACTGAATCAGGAAATCTTTTAGAAAAAAAATCGTTTGATTTAGTAAAGTTATGTGAGAACATCAGTAAGCAGCTTAAAGGTGCGTATAAACGGGAAATCCAGCTTCACTTTGCTGCCCCCTCTATTATAATAACTGCAGACGAGCTGAAACTTAAGCAAGCCATCATTATTTTAATTGATAATGCGATTAAATATAGTACAGATAAAATAGACGTGGCTATCCTTGTAAATGAGCACGACACGGTTATTAAAGTGAAGGATTACGGAATTGGCATTCCAGAAGAAGAAATTGAAAATATATTTGAGCGATTTTATCGGGTCGACAAGGCTAGAAGCCGTGAAACTGGCGGCACAGGACTTGGACTGTCAATCGCGAAAAATATCATGAAGCAGCATCACGGTGAAATCAAAATAAGCAGTACAGAAGGTATAGGTACAGAAGCCGTGTTATTTTTGCCGAAAAGCTAATATGATACATAAAGTTGTTTTCTTCCAATGAAAGAAGGACCTAGATAAAGGGTTCTTCTTTTATTTTTATCAATATGATTGACATTCAAATGTTCATTTGAATATCATATAATCAAATGAGACATTACCGGATGAAACCTGCTTGAAAATAGCGTACGCCTTTGCAGATATGGGTATGACATTATTAGTACATTAGATGGATTACCTCTGTTAAGGGGAAAGGAATAACTTGAGGGGAATTTCCCTGTTCAAATGGAGAAATGTATTGAAAGATATGAATTAGAAAAGGATAACATAATCGGAACCTTTTCGTTTTAAAAAGAGAATTAGAGCTCATTTTTTTAGGGTTCAGGGGGGGATAAACATGGGACATCATCACCATCATCATGGCCACTCGCACGGTCACTCGCATGGCCATTCACATACAAGTAACAAAAAGGCATTGCTTAGTTCCTTTATATTAATAACTGCCTTCATGATTGTCGAAGTGATCGGCGGTATAATCACAAACAGCCTGGCATTATTATCCGATGCAGGTCATATGCTTAGCGATGCTGCTGCATTAGGATTAAGTTTTTATGCTTTAAAACTTGGGGAAAAGCAAGTCTCACAAGAAAAGACCTATGGCTATAAGCGGTTCGAAATCATCGCTGCGGCCCTAAATGGTCTAACCCTTGTGATCATTTCTGTTTATATTTTCTACGAAGCCTTTCAGCGCCTTTTCAATCCACCGGAGGTCCAAAGTACGGGGATGCTCATGATTTCTGTTACCGGATTATTGATTAATATCATTGCCGCTTGGATTTTAATGAGGGGTGATAAGGAAGAAAACTTAAATGTCAGAAGTGCCTTCCTTCATGTTCTTGGTGACATGCTTGGTTCGGTAGGTGCCATTGCTGCCGCTTTACTGATTATGTTTTTCGGCTGGGGGATTGCCGATCCGATTGCCAGCATCATTGTTGCCGTATTGATACTGATTAGCGGCTACCGGGTCACAAAAGATTCTTTTCACATTTTGATGGAGGGGGCACCTTCACAAATTGATATAACTCAAGTCAAAAAGGCTTTGTGCAAGATACCTAACGTCAAGGAGGTCCATGATTTACACATTTGGACGATTACCTCAGGCTATCCTGTCCTAAGCTGCCACATGACAATTTTCGATAATGGTGTTCATGACGAAATCTTGTCTCAATCCCAAAAAATACTTCATGACCAGTTCCATATTGAACACAGTACGGTTCAGGTTGAAAAAGAAGCCAACGGCTGTCCGAGTCCGCATGGCACGTGTAATTAGAATATCAAAAACTCAAACCTTATCTAACGTGTGACGTCCCATCCGCATGTTAGTAAGGTTTTCTTCGTTTTTTTGTGGTAAAATGTTCTAACTTGGTTAAAAATTTGACTAAATGTCTACATACTAGGGGTGTATGAAGAGTGAAAAAATCTGTGGATTCTATGGACAAGCGCTTTAAGATTGCCCATAAGGAAGCACTTATTGGAGTTATCCTTGTTCTTATCAACTTTATCATATGGTATGGTTTTGGCTATGGTATGGGATCTGCCGATGTCAAAGATTATACTTATGTGTTTGGTCTGCCAGCCTGGTTCTTCTACAGCTGCATTCTTGGCTCCATTGTTATGATTATCCTTGTCATCATAGTAGTGAAATATCTCTTCAAGGATATCCCCTTTGATGTTAACGAGGAGGAAAACAAATGAATTGGGCCGTTATTACGCCATTAATTATTTTCTTATTGATCATTTTTGCGGTGGGCCTTTGGTCTAACAAATTGGTGCTCAAATCCACTTCTTTTTTAGAAGGGTACTTCCTAGGCGAACGACAAATGGGCGGGTTCATTCTAGCGATGACGATGGTGGCTACCTATGGAAGTGCCTCAAGCTTTATCGGCGGTCCGGGTGTCGCTTATACTCAGGGATTAGGCTGGGTGTTCCTCGCCATGGCACAGCTGGCAACCGGCTATTTTACGTTAATGGTTCTAGGGAAGAAATTTGCGATTGTAGCCCGCCAGTATAAGGCGATCACTTTAATTGATTTTCTAAAAGAACGATATAAAAGTAAAACAGTAGTTATTCTGTCAGCGGCAAGTATTATTATCTTTCTTTTTTCATCCATGACGGCCCAGTGGATTGGCGGGGCAAGACTGGTAGAATCGCTGACTGGCATGCCTTATTCTACCGCTTTACTGATTTTTGCCTTTTCGGTCCTTGTCTTTGTCATTGTCGGCGGCTTTCGTGCGGTCGCACTTACCGATGCTGTCCAGGGCGTTGTGATGTTTGGTGGGACGTTGATTCTTCTAATTGCGGTCATTAAAGCTGGCGGGGGGATTCCTCACATCATCTCTGATTTGGCAGCGGAAAATCCGAACCTGATCAGTCCGTTTGGTGCGGAACACAACTTAACTCCGGCCTATGTTTCTTCCTTTTGGATTTTAGTAGGGGTAGGGGTGGTCGGTTTGCCGCAAATCGCTGTCAGAGCGATGTCTTATAAAAACTCGAAAGCGATGCACCATGCGATCATTATCGGAACGGTTGTCGTTGGATTTATTATGCTTGGCATGCATTTGATTGGCGTATTTGCGAGGCCGGTGCTCCCAGGCATTAAAATCGGCGATACCGTTATGCCATTGTTATCGATGAAAGTATTGCCGCCGTTTGTTGCCGGAATTGTCCTGGCCGCTCCGATGGCAGCCATTATGTCAACGGTAGATGCACTGCTCATTTTGGTGAGTTCAACTTTGGTAAAGGATATTTACTTGAATTATATCAAGCCAGATGCGGATGAGAACCAAATCAAAAAGGTCAGCTTCAGTGTAACGGCGGTAATTGGGATTATCGTGATTATTTTCTCGTTAAGTCCACCTGACTTAATTGTCTGGCTGAATCTGTTTGCTTTTGGGGGATTGGAATCTGTTTTCATTTGGCCGGTTATTTTAGGTTTGTATTGGAGTAAAGGGAACAAGTATGGCGCAATCACGTCGATGATTCTCGGAATGGGCTCTTATATTTTATTTGACCGTTTTTATCCAAATGCCTTTGGCTTACATACCGTTGTGCTGCCGATTGTGCTGTCATTTTTGGGCTTTATTATTGTTAGTTTATTATCACAGCAAAAGGCATCAGATGTTCTCGTGCAGGCAAGGGATTAAGGTGTGTTTTAGTTGCAATTTTGCTGTTTAGTTTTTAAAATAAATGAATGAGATTATAAACGAGGTGTGCCCATGTTTGAGATCGTTAGGATATTTTCAGCGTTTATTATGCCTGGATTATTGGTATTGCTTTTTTCACGGGTTACTTACAATCGAGTGATCGGCCTTATCTTAACCGTTGCACTAATCGCTGCCTCAGTCTACAAAGGCTACACCGACACCTTTTATCTTATTGTGATTGATGCCTTTTCACTTACGGCAGGTTTCTGGCTCGCAGCTAAGATGAAACACCGCGCAGTTAAAAATAGTTAATTAACTTATCAAGTCTTCTAAGTCTGTCTGGAAATCCGGCAGGCTTTTTATTTTTATGAAAGTGCCGATAAAATCGAAATTTCGCCGATAAATACCGGAAAAGTGCCGATAAATCTCAGAAAAGTGCCGATAAGTTTCGGAAAACTGCCGATAAAAAAATGAGCAGATAGTCACCAAGTGAAAAAACTGAAAAAACGAATACTAGTTCGCATATTATTGGTTTGTTTTTGGGGGATTGTGGTAGAATGTTAATATGTATTTTCGAGATTTAGCACCATCCCGGATAATAAACAGTTTCTAAGCTTTAGAGGGATATTTTTTTACGGGAGGATAAAAAAGTGGAAGACCAATTTGAATTAGTTTCCAAGTACTCGCCACAAGGAGACCAGCCAGAGGCCATCCGGCAGCTTGTGGAAGGGATTAAAAACAATAAACGTCACCAAACCTTGCTTGGTGCCACTGGTACAGGGAAGACTTTTACGGTTTCTAACGTGATTAAAGAAGTAAACAAGCCGACCCTTGTGATTGCCCATAATAAAACGCTGGCAGGACAGCTATATAGTGAATTCAAAGATTTTTTTCCAAACAATGCAGTTGAATACTTCGTCAGCTACTATGATTACTATCAGCCGGAAGCTTATGTGCCGCAAACCGATACATTTATTGAAAAAGATGCCAGCATCAATGATGAAATTGATAAGCTGCGCCACTCAGCGACCTCGTCCTTATTTGAACGGAAAGATGTCATCATCATTGCGAGCGTGTCCTGCATCTACGGTCTCGGTTCGCCGGAAGAATACCGTGAAATGGTGGTATCGCTCCGGACAGGGATGGAAATTGAACGCAATCAGCTGCTGCATCGCTTAGTCGATATTCAATATGAACGAAATGATATTGATTTTAAACGGGGAACGTTCCGTGTCCGCGGAGACGTTGTCGAGATTTTCCCTGTTTCCCGTGATGAACACTGTGTGCGTGTTGAATTTTTCGGAGACGAAATTGACCGCATTCGCGAAGTGGATGCCTTAACAGGTGAAATCATTGGGGAACGCTCGCATATCGCCATTTTCCCGGCGTCCCACTTCGTCACACGTGAAGAGAAGATGCGCTTAGCGATTGAGAATATTGAAAAAGAACTCGAGGAACGGCTGGAAGAGCTTAGGGCAGATGACAAACTGTTGGAAGCTCAACGGATTGAACAGCGCACCCGCTATGATTTAGAAATGATGAGGGAGATGGGCTTTTGCTCAGGGATTGAAAACTATTCCCGTCATTTGACCTTAAGGCCGCCAGGGTCAACCCCATATACATTGCTTGACTATTTTCCGGAAGATTTCCTGATCGTCATTGATGAGTCTCATGTTACCTTACCGCAAATCAGGGGTATGTTTAATGGAGACAAGGCTCGTAAACAAGTGCTTGTGGACCACGGCTTCCGGCTTCCATCGGCACTCGATAACCGTCCGCTCACTTTTGATGAATTTGATAAGCATGTTCACAATGCTATTTTTGTGTCGGCCACACCTGGACCATATGAACTTGAGCATACACCGGAAATGATTCAACAAATCATCCGGCCGACAGGTTTGCTCGACCCTACGATTGAAATCCGTCCAATTGAAGGACAAATTGATGATCTGATTGGTGAGATTCAAGAACGCGTGAAGAAAAATGAACGTGTCCTCGTGACGACGTTAACAAAGAAAATGTCAGAGGATTTAACGGATTACTTAAAAGAGATTGGGATTAAAGTGCAATATTTGCATTCCGAAGTTAAAACACTCGAGCGGATTGAAATTATCCGTGAGCTGCGGCTTGGGAAATATGATGTGCTTATCGGGATTAACTTGCTGCGAGAAGGACTCGATATTCCAGAGGTTTCCCTTATTACTATACTAGATGCTGACAAAGAAGGCTTCCTAAGGTCCGAACGTTCCTTAATACAAACCATTGGCCGGGCTGCCCGAAACTCCAATGGTCATGTCATCATGTATGCAGATAGAATGACAGATTCGATGGAAAAGGCCATTAGTGAGACCAAACGTCGCCGGGCCATCCAAGAAGAGTACAACGAAATGCACGGCATCACACCACAAACGATTCAAAAAGAAATCCGTGATGTCATCCGTGCGACCCAGGCCGCGGAGGACCAAGAAGAGTATAAACCTTCAGCATCCTTCGGTAAGATGTCGAAGAAGGAACGAGAAAAACTGATTATGACAATGGAAAAAGAAATGAAAGAAGAAGCCAAGGCACTCAACTTCGAACGTGCCGCCGAGCTTCGTGATTTATTATTGGAATTGAAAGCGGAAGGATGACGGTTAAATGGCAATGGAAAAACTGATTGTGAAAGGCGCCCGCGCCCACAATTTGAAAAATATAGATGTCACCATTCCGAGAGATCAGCTTGTTGTACTGACAGGACTTTCCGGTTCAGGAAAGTCCTCGCTCGCATTTGATACCATTTATGCAGAAGGGCAGCGCCGTTATGTGGAATCCCTGTCTGCTTATGCCCGCCAATTTCTTGGTCAAATGGATAAGCCGGATGTCGATATGATTGAAGGATTATCTCCCGCCATTTCAATTGATCAAAAAACAACAAGCCGGAACCCGCGCTCCACAGTCGGGACGGTAACGGAAATCTATGATTATTTACGTTTGCTTTTTGCAAGAGTCGGGCATCCAACGTGTCCGAATCATGGGATTGAAATCTCCTCGCAAACCATTGAACAGATGGTCGACCGGATTATTAGCTATCCAGAACGAACCAAAATGCAAATCCTCGCTCCTGTTGTATCGGGACGTAAAGGAGCCCATGTCAAGGTATTGGAGGATATTAAGAAGCAAGGGTATGTCCGTGTTCGTGTGGACGGAGAATTGCTTGATCTTGGTGATGAAATTGAGTTAGACAAAAATAAGAAACATTCGATTGAAGTGGTCGTCGACCGAATTGTCGTCAAAGAGGGCATCTCTTCACGTGTGGCAGATTCGCTTGAGTCCGCTTTAAAGTTAGGGGAAGGTAACGTAATTGTTGATGTCATTGGTGAGGAAGAGCTGTTGTTCAGTGAGAACCATGCCTGTCCAATCTGCGGTTTCTCCATTGGTGAATTAGAGCCGCGGATGTTTTCTTTTAATAGTCCATTCGGCGCCTGCCCGGAATGTGACGGACTCGGTTCCAAACTCGAAGTGGATGTTGATTTAGTTATCCCTAATAAGGATCTGACGTTAAAACAGCATGCGATTGCTCCATGGGAGCCAACCAGTTCACAATATTATCCGCAGCTGCTTGCGGCCGTTTGTGACCATTATGGAATTGAGATGGATTTACCAGTGAAGGATATCCCTGAACACCAAATGGAGAAGATCCTATACGGTTCCGGCAAGGACAAAATTTATTTCCGTTATGAAAATGATTTTGGGCAGCTCCGTGAGGGTCATATCCAATTTGAAGGTGTAATCCGTAATGTCGAGCGTCGTTTTAAAGAAACTAGCTCTGACTTTATCCGTGAGCAGATGGAAAAATATATGGGCCAGCAGCCATGTCCAACCTGTAAAGGCTACCGCCTGAAAAAGGAATCGATGGCCGTGTTAATCAATGGGCGCCATATTTCGCAAATAACCGACCTTTCAGTTGGGGAGTCCTATCAATTTTTTAGTGAGCTGCAGCTTTCTGAAAAAGAAATGCAGATTGCTAAGCTGATTTTCCAAGAGATTAGTGAACGGCTTGGTTTCCTGATTAATGTTGGTTTAGATTATTTAACGCTTAGCCGTACGGCGGGAACCCTCTCCGGCGGTGAAGCCCAGCGGATTCGTCTGGCTACGCAAATTGGCTCGCGTTTAACAGGTGTGCTCTATATTTTGGATGAACCTTCAATCGGGCTGCATCAACGTGATAATGACAGGTTAATCAGTACCATGCAAAGCATGCGTGATATCGGTAATACATTAATTGTTGTTGAGCATGATGAAGACACGATGCTCGCAGCTGATTACTTGATTGATATTGGCCCTGGTGCCGGCGTGCATGGAGGGGAGATTGTCTCTGCAGGCACACCGAAAGAGGTCATGTCAGATCCAAACTCCCTGACAGGCCAATATTTATCCGGAAAAAAATTCATTCCGCTCCCACTTGAGCGCCGGAAGCCGGATGGCCGTTATATCGAAATCAAGGGTGCATTTGAAAATAATTTAAAAAATGTGAATGCGAAGTTTCCGCTTGGCCTGTTTATCGCTGTAACAGGTGTATCCGGGTCTGGAAAAAGTACGCTTATTAATGAGATTCTTCATAAATCATTGGCGCAAAAGCTTAATCGTGCTAAAACAAAGCCAGGCAATCACAAGTCGATCAAGGGAATAGAGCATTTAGAAAAGGTTATTGATATCGACCAATCACCAATCGGCAGAACACCGCGTTCCAATCCTGCAACGTATACAGGTGTTTTTGATGACGTTCGTGATGTATTTGCTTCGACGAATGAGGCAAAGGTGCGCGGGTACAAGAAAGGCCGCTTTAGTTTTAATGTGAAAGGCGGCCGCTGTGAGGCCTGCCGCGGGGATGGGATCATTAAAATTGAAATGCACTTTTTACCTGATGTCTATGTTCCATGTGAGGTTTGCCATGGTAAACGATATAACCGTGAAACGCTTGAAGTGAAATATAAAGGAAAAAATATTTCAGACATTCTTGATATGACTGTGGAAGCGGCGGTGGAGTTTTTTGAAAATATTCCAAAAATCAGCCGGAAGCTGCAGACGATTATGGATGTCGGTCTTGGTTATGTTAAGCTTGGCCAGCCGGCAACGACCTTATCCGGCGGGGAAGCACAACGTGTGAAGCTTGCTTCGGAGCTGCACCGCCGTTCGACGGGTAAAACCTTTTATATTTTAGATGAGCCGACGACGGGGCTTCATGTCGATGACATTTCCCGTTTGTTAGTTGTTTTACAGCGGCTCGTTGAAAATGGCGATACGGTCCTTGTGATTGAGCATAATCTTGATGTCATAAAGGCTGCTGATTATATTGTCGACCTCGGTCCTGAGGGAGGCGACAAGGGTGGAACGGTTGTCGCAACGGGAACGCCGGAAAAAGTAGCAGAGGTTCCTGAGTCGTATACAGGAAAATACTTGAAGCCGATCTTAGAGCGTGATCGGGAACGGATGAAGCAGCAAATTAAAGAAAAGAGTACGATCAAGGCTTAGAAAAAGAGCTGAAATCAGCAGGTATAGAACCTGGCTGGTTTCAGCTTTTTTTTATGCTCGAAAAAATAAGGTTTGGCGGAATTAATGAGGATGTTGGCGGAATAAACTAGAAAGTTGGCGGAAATAATTCAAAATCACGTGGGAAAAATCGCAAAACCGGCGGAATTAATCCTAAATCACGCGGAATTCAGCCAAAAATACCCACTACCATCCCAGCCGCACAGCCGCGCCTAAAAATAACAAACAAAAAAGAAACTATTTCACTACTAATTCGTAAGAAAGAATAGAGGTGATATCGTTATGGAATCGAGAAAAGTCCTATCCAGTTTATGCTACTTTAGTATCTTCTTCGCCGGCTTTATTTTCCCCTTAGCGGTCTATTTAGCAACCGGCGACGAAGGAACCAAACGACATGCCAAAAAGTCACTCCTGTCACACCTAATCCCATTAATCCCAACACCACTAATCATATTTGCTGTATTCTATGATTTTACTTCCCAGCAAGGCACCGTCTCAATCCCTGTCCTTACCATCATCAGCCTAATCGTTCTCACCGTGCTCTGGCTCATCGTCATCATCTGGAACATCGTCAAAGGCGTAAAGGTAATAACAGCTGAATAAACTGTAAGTGAGAAAATCATAAAACTCGAGGTGGACAAAATGAAAGAAGAAAGAAAACGAATTTTACAAATGGTCGAAGAAGGAAAGCTCAAGGCTGATGAGGCCTTAGCACTACTTGAAGAACTAGAAAAAACACAACAAAACATGGAGCAAAAACAAGCTCAAATGGTCAATGAACTATCAACCGCCGTCCAATTTGAAGAAACAAAAAAAGAAGAGCCATCCCAAGCAAAATATCAATCAACAAAAGATAAAATCTTTGAATTTGTTGATCTTGCCTTGAAAAAAGTAAAAGACCTAGATCTAGATCTAAACTTTGGCCACTCCGTGGAAATTTCTCATATTTTTCACCAAGGGAACGCCGAAATAAAAGATATAAATATTGATGTTGCCAACGGGGCTGTAAAACTCGTCGGCTGGGAGCAGCCGGACATCCGCGTCGAGTGCCAGGCAAAAGTTTTTCGTGTTGACAACCAGGATCAGGCCCGGCAAAACTTTTTACGAGATGTTACTTTCACAGTAGAGCACGAAAAATTACGATTCGGTTCACAACAAAAATGGATGAAAGTCGATGCAATCGTATATGTTCCAAAATCCGTCTATAATCAAGTTCGGGTTAGACTGTTTAATGGTCCGATTACTGGGGAACAATTGAACGCAGACGAACTTCGTGTAAAAACCGCAAATGGAAAAATAGCGTTTGAAAATGTAACAGGCAAAAAAACAGAACTGGAAACGGCAAACGGTAAGATTAAACTAAAAAGAAGTCAGTTTGAAAAGGTAGAGGCAGAAACCATTAACGGTTCCATTTCAGTGGATGGGGAAATAAGAAAACTTGAGGCCGGGTCGTTTAATGGAAATATTAATGTCAATCTACAAGGAAACCAAACGGAATTCATTCAAGTCAAAACGGCTGCCGGGGGAATTGACCTCTATATCCCCGAAGACCTCCCGGTAAATGGGAACTTAAAGACCAATCTAGGCGGCTTCCATGTGAACCTTACTGGCATTCAGGTGCTCGAGGAGAAAAGTGAAATGATTCAAAAATCACTGCGTTTCCAATCAGTTAATCACCCAGAGCAGATGGCTTACATGTATGCCGATACAAAAACTGGATCCATCACAATCCACCAATCAAAAGAAGAAAAGTAGGAGACTTAAAAAATGAGATGGCTGATAGGTTGTTTAATCAATGCAATATTGTTTATGGCACTTGCCGGATATTTTCACGAAAGCTTCCAGCTAACCGGCTTTGTTGCAGCCATCGAGGCGAGTGTTTTATTATCCATCTTAAATATACTTGTTCGTCCATTTCTGATTTTATTGACCTTACCTGTGACGGTTTTAACGATGGGGCTTTTTCTGTTTGTCATTAACGCCGTTACGCTTGAGCTGACCGATTATTTGATGGGAACTGACTTTGAAATTGCCGGCTTTAGCATGGCCATGTTCTTTGCCGTACTGATGTCGCTCATTAACATCATCATCCAAAAAACATTGTTCGATCCATCTAGAAAGGCAACCAAATAAACGTCAAGGGTGTACTCCGGCTTTATACGGAGTGCACCTTTTTGCTTTTTGAAAAACTAATATTTGGTTCTTTTTCAAAAAATGCTAAAATAGAAGGTATGAATTCTATTCATGACTAAAACATTCGCTTAAAGGAGGAAAACTTCTTGCCAAAAGTACGCACAAAAGATATTCTGGAGCAATTTCAACTTGAACTAATTAGTGGAGAAGAAGGCATTAACCGCCCAATTACCGTGAGTGATATATCCCGTCCGGGGATTGAAATTGCCGGCTATTTTGAATTTTATCCCGCTGAGCGCATCCAGCTGCTAGGAAAAACAGAACTATCCTTTTTTCAAGAACTCTCTCCAAGCGACCGCGCTTCGAGAATGGAGCGGCTATGTACGGATGTCACTCCGGCTATCATTGTTACAAGAGGAATTGAGGTTCCTGATGAGCTGATTGAAGCATCTGAACGCGAGTCTGTTCCTGTGTTAAGGACAAACATGGTAACGACCCGATTCTCGAGCCGTTTGACGAACTTTTTAGAAAGTAAGCTTGCTCCAACTACTGCTGTTCACGGGGTATTGGTCGATGTTTATGGTATTGGTGTCTTAATTACAGGAAAAAGTGGCGTTGGTAAAAGTGAAACTGCACTTGAACTGGTTAAGCGCGGACATCGTTTAGTTGCTGACGATTGTGTGGAAATTCGTCAAGAAGACCAGGACACATTGGTAGGGTCTTCCCCCGATTTAATTGAACATTTGTTAGAGATCCGCGGTTTAGGGATTATTAATGTCATGACCCTATTTGGTGCAGGGGCTGTCCGCAGCCATAAGCGGATCACGCTGATTATGAATCTGGAAATTTGGGATGCCAAAAAGCAGTATGACCGTCTTGGTTTAGATGAGGAAAAGATGAAAATTATTGATACGGAAATACCGAGATTAACCGTTCCGGTTCGTCCAGGGCGAAATCTAGCGGTTATTATTGAAGTGGCCGCCATGAACTTCCGCTTAAAACGGTTAGGTGTCAATGCTGCACAACAATTTACTGACCGTCTGGCAGATGTAATTGAAGAGGGAGATCAGGAATAAGGGGAGAAATGAGAGATGAACGAAACCATTCAGCCATTGAATCCCATCGCCTTTTCATTAGGACCCATTCAGGTTCATTGGTATGGGATTATTATCGGCTCCGGTCTGGCACTTGCCTTATATCTGGCAATCAGAGAGGCAAACAGAAGGGGATTACCGAAAGACACGTTTGCTGATTTAATGCTATGGGCGATTCCCATCGCGATTATTTCGGCGCGGATTTATTATGTTATTTTTGAATGGGATTATTATGGCAGTCATCCTGCGGATATTCCTAAAATTTGGAATGGCGGTATTGCCATTCATGGGGCCTTAATTGGTTCGGTCATCACGACCATTGTGTTTGCTAAAAAAAGAGGGATTTCCTTTTGGAAGATTGCTGACATTGCCGCCCCAAGTATTATTTTGGGACAGGCCATTGGCCGCTGGGGAAATTTTATGAACCAGGAGGCCCATGGACGCGAAGTAACAAGGTCCTTCCTTGAAAGCTTACATTTGCCGGATTTTATTGTTAATCAAATGTATATCAATGGCGTCTATTACCACCCGACTTTTCTTTATGAGTCCTTGTGGGATTTTGCCGGCTTTATTTTATTAATCTTGCTCCGCCGTGTGAATTTCCGCCGCGGGGAACTGTTTTTATCTTATGTGATTTGGTACTCGATTGGCCGCTTTTTCGTTGAGGGCCTTCGAACAGACAGTTTAATGCTTGGAAGCCTTCGGATGGCACAAACCATATCCATTGCTTTGATTGTTATAGCAGCGGCAATTATAGTTTATCGCCGGACGAAACACAAGGCGTCGGCGCACTACTTAGATCAGACAAATGAATCATAAGGGGCGCTTTAACGTTATTCCTAGGAGCCATCTGGAAACGTACAGAGCTTATTAGAAGAAAGGAAGTCAGCTATGACCAACAAAATTACGACCATACTCTTTGATTTAGATGGAACGTTAATCGATACAAATGAACTCATTATAACGACTTACTTACACACGCTGGAAAAGTATTTTCCTAGTAAGTATAAACGTGAGGATGTACTGCCATTCCTCGGCCCAACACTTCACGAAGTATTTGGAGGTATGACCCAGGTACCGGAGCAGGTGGAGGAAATGATCGCGGCTTATCGTGACTATAATATCTCCAAACATGACGATTTGGTAAAAGAGTTTATTGGAGTATCGGAAACAATTCAGACGCTGAAGGAACGGGGCTATAAACTGGCAGTAGTGACAACTAAACGCTTGGATGTCACGCTTAAAGGATTACGGCTGATGAACCTCGAAAAGTATTTTGAAGTCATTGTAGCCTATGAACATGTAGCCAAAACCAAGCCAGATCCGGAACCCATTTTTAAAGCACTCGAACAGCTAAATTCCACTCCTTCAGAGACAATGATGGTTGGGGATAACTATCATGATATTTTAGCTGGTAAAAATGCCGGAACGCAAACAGCAGGTGTGGCTTGGTCGATTAAGGGCCGTGACTATGTTGCAAGCTATGAACCCGATTATATGCTGGAGAGCATGACTGACTTATTAACCGTTCTCGGAGAGTGAGAAGGATGAGAAATACGACCCGCTACCCTGTTGAGGGGGCAAATTCATTGTGGCACGTCTACAAGACGGTTCCATTCTGGAAGGTTGTAAAAAATTTTATCGTCATCCAGTTAGCAAGGTATATGCCTTTTTTAAAAATTAAAAACTGGATGTACCGTGCATTCCTTAAGGTGAAAGTGGGGGAACAGACCTCCTTCGCCTTAATGGTGATGCTCGATGTCATGTTTCCTGAAAAAATCAGCGTCGGCCGCAACACCGTTATTGGTTATAATACCACGATTCTAGCCCACGAGTATTTAATTAAAGAATACCGGCTTGGGAATGTCGAAATTGGGAATGAAGTGATGATTGGAGCAAATTCTACAATTCTTCCTGGTATAACGATAGGAAATGGTGCGATCGTCTCGGCTGGAACGTTAGTTCATAAGGATGTTCCTCCTGGGTGCTTTGTCGGCGGCAATCCGATGCGGGTGATATATACGAAAGAAGAACTAGAAAAACGCTGGGCAGAGGACCCCATCTATCGAAAGTAAAAAAGTCTGGTCAAATCTGATCAGACTTTTTTATATTGTTTGAAAACTTTCTGTTAAAAATAGGAAATAAGGCACATTTTTGTTCTTGATTTGGAACTATATAATAATATGGCATGGTAATCTAGTAGATTCAGACTCTTAATAGAATGATATTCTTCTATTAAAAAACGTCGATTTTTGGCCGAAAGGAAAAGATAGATAATTCTTCGGGTGCCAGATGATGTGATTTTTCTGAATCCTAAAAAAGGAGAGGATTATCAGAAAGATAAAAAATGGAGGTCTTAGCAAGAAAATTTATTCAAGGGGATAGGTGAAGAGGCAAATGAAAAAGAGGAATATAAAAAGATATAGTAAATTAGCCGCGACAGCTTTGGTACTCAGCACAATAGTATCACCTTCGATACCTTTCAAAGCGAAAGCAGCAACAGTAAATACTGCTACACTCCGTATCTTAGAAACTACCGATTTACATTCAAATATCATGCCATATGATTATTATCAGGATACCAGTAAAGACATTAACTATGGACTGGCTAAGACAGCTACGTTAATCCAACAGGCTCGGTCCGAAGTCTCAAACTCCATGCTTTTTGATGCGGGGGATTTAATCCAAGGCAACCCGCTTGCAGACTATGTGAATAGAATTAAACCTCTTGGCGAAAATGATACACACCCGATTTTGAGAGCGATGAATTATCTCAAATATGATGGTGGAATTGTCGGCAACCATGAGTTTAACTATGGTTTAGATTACTTAGACAATGTATTAGAAGAGGCGAAGTTCCCAATTGTAAATGCAAATATTTACAAAGACGACCACGATACTAACCCTGATAACGATGTTAACTATTTCACTCCATATGAGATTAAAGATAAAAAAATAATAGATTCGGAGGGTAATGAATCTACTATTAAAGTTGGAGTCATCGGCTTCGCTCCGCCGCAAATCATGCAGTGGGATAAGGATAATCTTACAGGAAAAGTGATCACCAAGGATATTGTGGAACAGGCTAATAAGTTTATCCCTGAAATGAAGGCAAAAGGTGCAGATGTGATTGTCGCCATCGCCCACTCCGGCTGTGATATTACATCAGAGGGACAAGAGGAAGCTGAAAATGCAGTCTATGATTTAACAAAAGTCCCTGCCATCGACGCCATGTTATTTGGACATGCTCATGTAAACTTCCCTGGTGATGCTTCATTTAACGGTAAATCCAATATTGATAATACCAACGGGAAAATTAATGGAACTCAAGCCGTTGAAGCCGGTTATTGGGGGAACAATCTAGGTGTGCTGGATTTAGCACTGGTTCAGGACGAAGACGGCAAGTGGACAGTGGATAAGGCAAACTCAAACTCTGTTAACCGCCCAGTAAATGCAGATACCAAATTAGATCAAACGATTGTTGAGGATGTAAAACCTGAGCATGAGGGAACACTTGCCTATGTTCGCGGGAAAATTGGCGAAACTGAAATTCCAATGCACAGCTACTTCTCACGTGTAATGGATGACCCGTCTGTTCAAATCGTCAACAATGCCCAAATCGACTATGTGAATAATTGGGTTCAAACAAAAGCCCCCGAGTTAAAAGGAATCCCAGTTATTTCTGCTGCTGCCCCATTCAAAGGCGGACGCGGCGGTGTCGGTGATTTTACAAATATCGAAAAAGGCGAACTTTCTATTAAGAGTGCCAATGATTTGTATTTATTCAACAACACCTTAAAAGCAGTTAAGTTAAATGGTGCTCAAGTAAAAGAATGGCTAGAAATGTCAGCGGCTCAATTTAAGAAAATTGATCCGAATACAGAAGGAAATCAGGAATTACTAGATTACGATTTCCGACCATACAATTATGATGTTTTTGATGGAATTAAATATCAAATCGATATAACCAAAGATGCTAGATACAACTGGGCCACAGGTGCACTGGCAAACCCTGATTCCCATCGTATCATCAATTTTACCATGATGGATGGAACACCAATTGCGGATGATCAACAGTTTATCGTAGCAACCAACAATTACCGTGCCAGCGGCGGCGGCGGCTTCCCGCCACTAGTAGGCGGAGGAGCACAGGTTGTGATTGATTCTCCATATGAAAACCGTCAGATCCTAATGGACTATATTAGTGATCAAGGCACAGTTAATCCTGTTGCTGACAACAACTGGAAGATCGCTCCGGTTGGCGGCAAGGCGACATTAACTTTTAACTCATCTCCTGTAGCAAAAAACTACTTAGAACAAACTCCGAATGTGAAAGATCTAGGAGCTTCGACAACAAAAGCAGGTTATGAAACCTATGAATTAGATCAAGACGTTCATGTTCAATTATTAGGTATCAACGACCTTCACGGTCAATTAGACTATAAGGCTACTGTATCTGGTAAGCCTGCCGGCGGGATTGAATATTTGGCTGGTTACTTAAAGGAAAGAGAAGCAGCAAATCCTTCTAATACTTTATTGGTACAAGCAGGAGATGCGGTTGGTGCGAGCCGTCCGGTATCTGCTTTATTACAAGATGAGCCAACAATCAAAATTCTAAACGAACTTGGTTTTGATGTTGGTACAATTGGTAACCATGAATTTGATGAAGGCGTAACTGAAATGTTGCGATTAATTAATGGCGGTTCTCATCCGAAAACGGTCGATAAGTATGGTCCATTTGAAGGTGCTAATTTCCCTTATATTGCGGCAAACGTCGTAAAGGAAGAAACCAACCAGTTGATTCTGCCTCCATACGTTGTCAAAGAAGTAGACGGTGTGAAAGTTGGTTTTATCGGTGTTGTGACAACGGAAACTCCAAGCATTGTTACCCCAAGCGGTGTGGCCGGAGTTAAATTTACAGACGAAGCAGAAGCGATTAACAAGTATGCGGCTGAGTTGAAAGGAAAAGGAATTAAATCCATTGTGGTTCTTGCTCATGATCCTGGAACATCAGCAACAGACGGCTCTAACCCAACAGGAAAAGTCGTCGATATTGCTAAAGCAGTCGATGATGAAGTGGATGTTATTTTTGGAGCACATGACCATAAATACTTAAACTCCACGGTAGACGGAAAGCTGCTTGTTCAATCATATTCTTATGGAACAGCATTCTCAGATGTGGATTTAACGATTGACCCAGTGACAAAGGATATTGTTTCGAAACAGGCTGAAATTGTGACAACCTTCCAAGATGCTGCCCATCTTGATGCAAAAATTAAGGCAGAGATGGATCAATATCAGGCAGATGTGGCTCCAATCACTAGTGAAGTAGTAGGGCAGGCGGCTGCGCCAATTTCCCGTTCGACTAATGAATCAGGAGAAGCTGCGCTCGGTAACTTAATCGCTGATGGTATGAGAGCGGCTACTGATACAGACTTTGCGTTTATGAATATTGGCGGGATTCGTGATGATATCAAGGATGCAGGTCCGATTACATGGGGAGAATTATTCGCCATCCAGCCATTCGGCAACGATATTGTTTCCATGAATATTACTGGTGAGCAGGTAAGGACTTTATTAAATCAGCAGTTTGCCGCTGATCGCAACCGAATTATGCAAATTTCTGGTTTGAAATATACTTGGTCCAATAACTTCCCGCTTGGTCAAAAGGTCGTTGATATTTACCTTCCAGATGGTTCGAAAATTGACCCTAATAAAACTTATTCCGTAACCGTTAATAACTTCATGGCTGACGGCGGCGACGGATTTGTTGTTCTTAAACAAGGAACCAACCGCGTAACTTGGGGTCCAGACCTTGATGCATTTGTAAACTACATTAAGTCCATTTCCGGATCAGTGTCAGCAGAAATTGAAGGCAGAATTGTGCTTGATAATGTTGCTCCAGACGCACCTAAAGTAGGACAAATGATTGCCCCTGCAAAGAGTGTAACTGGAAAAGCGGAAGCAGGTGCCGCTGTAAAAGTTTACAAAGGTCAAACATTGCTAGGCAGTGTTGAAGCAAATCAAAAAGGAGTATTCACGATTTCCTTTAAATCTGCTCAGACACATGATACAGTTTTAACCTTCACAGCTACAGATGCTGCTGGGAATACAAGTGAGGTAACTTCAGTAAAACTAGTAAAAAGTAATCCGAAATTCCAATAATTTTTTTAAAAAGGCACTCCTGACTTATGTTGAGGGGTGTTTTTTTTCGGCTGAAAAAAACAAATTCCACCGAATCTCGTGAAAATTCGATAAATTTATTGCGTACAGTCAGTAAAACTAGTTTAAAATAGAAAGAAACTCTAAAGTTTTTATTTGACGTGACCTATATAAAAGAGTAAACTTTAGTATATTATCACATTAGCAGACTAAAGGATTCTGAAAAATACTATAAAATCTGAAGATAAAGGATGAACAAAATGAGTCGCTTGTTTATGTTTGAAAAGCCGCTGGGAATGCGGGATACACTGCCCGAACTATATGAGAAGAAACATCGTGTTCGTACCTTCATGGCAGATACGATGAAACTGTGGGGATACCAATTTATTGAAACCCCAACACTTGAATATTACGAAACAGTTGGAGCTGCATCAGCAATCGATGACCAGCAGCTTTTTAAATTACTCGACAAAGAAGGCCATACTCTCGTACTTCGACCTGATATGACAGCTCCGATTGCCCGGGTAGCGGCATCAAAGCTGTTAAATGAGGACCTTCCTGTAAGGCTTGCATACTCCGCCAATGTCTTTCGTGCACAGCAGCGCGAAGGGGGACGTCCGGCTGAATTTGAACAAATCGGTGTGGAATGCCTCAATGAAGAAACAGTTTCCTGTGACGGCGAGGTTATTGCCCTGTTGATTTCCTCTCTTAAAAAAGCGGGACTGGAGCAATTTCAAGTATCGATTGGACATGTAGGCTTTGCGAACGAACTTTTCGTGCAGATCCTTGGAACAAATGGCAGAGCCACCGCATTACGTAAATTTTTATTTGAAAAAAATTATGTCGGCTACCGTGAGCACGTCCAATCGCTTTCGTTATCATCGATTGATAAAAAGAGACTCTTACAGCTTCTCGAGCTGCGCGGGGGAGAAGAAGTGATGGGCTTGGCACTCGATATTATTGAGAATGATAAAGGGAAACAGGCCATTTTAGAACTAAAGGAACTTTGGGACGTAATTAAGGATTATGGCGTTGCCGAGTATGTAAAATTTGATTTTACGATCGTCAGCCATATGAGTTACTATTCCGGGATTCTTTTTGAAGCCTATGCCGGAAATGTTGGTTTCCCAATCGGAAATGGCGGCCGCTATAGTTTAATAGAGAAGTTTGGAAAAACAGCGAGCGCGACAGGTTTTGCCGTTCGTATGGATATGCTCCTTGAAGCACTTAGCGGCGGCCAAGTCGAAAATAACACTCACTGTATCTTCTTTAGTCAGGAACGACGGAGAGAGGCTTTTGAATTGGCTGCAAGCATGCATGAGCAAGGGAAAAAGGCTGTACTCCAAGATATTACCGGAGTAAGAAATCTCGATGCATTTACAAAAAGATTTGCCGAGACAACTTATTTAATTGGAGGTCGCGCGGAATGAGTAACGTACTAACAATAGCGATGCCAAAAGGGCGTATTTTTATAGAGGCCGTGGATCTGCTCCGCAAAGCGGGATACAATCTTCCACCAGAATTTGATGATTCACGCAAACTAATTATTGACGTTCCAGAAGAGGGCCTGCGGTTTATTTTAGCCAAGCCAATGGATGTTGCTACCTATGTGGAACATGGCGTGGCAGACGTCGGGATTGCCGGGAAGGATGTATTGCTGGAAGAAGAGCGCGATGTGTACGAACTTCTTGATTTAAAAATCAGCTACTGCTATCTGGCTGTAGCAGGTCTTCCTGATACCAAAATGAATGACGTTGCACCAAGGGTTGCGACCAAGTATCCGAATGTGGCCGAGGCTTACTTCCGTGAGCAGGGGGAACAGGTGGAAATCATTAAATTAAATGGCTCGATTGAGCTGGCACCAATCATCGGGTTATCTGACCGGATTGTCGATATTGTTTCTACTGGACGGACATTGAAAGAAAATGGACTTGTGGAGTATGAACGTATTAAGGATGTCACTTCGCGATTTGTCGTCAATCCCGTCAGCTATCGAATCAAAGATCAACAGATTGATGATATGGTGAAACGACTTAGTGAAGTAGTTTAATGGAGGTTTGAAATATGAAAATCTTAAAAGTAGATGACCTTGTTTCAATTAAACGGTCAATTGAATCAGGCACCTCCGAGCAGCTTGCAGTTGTTAAAGAAATAATTTCAGCAATTCGCACTCGCGGTGATGAGGCATTAAAAGAGTTTACGGAGAAATTTGACCGCGTACAATTATCTTCTTTTTCTGTAACCGAAGGTGAATTGGAAGCTGCCTATCAAGAGGTAGATCAGGAGTATATTGAAATCGTTCGAGAAGCTGCAGAGAATATTAAGTCTTTTCATGAAAAGCAGCTCCGTCCTTCTTGGATGACCACAGAAGAGAATGGAACGGTTCTTGGCCAAAAAATCACTCCGCTCGATTCGGTTGGCGTATATGTACCTGGCGGAACAGCTGCTTATCCATCTTCCGTGTTAATGAATGTCATTCCGGCACAGGTAGCGGGGGTAAAGCGGATTGTGATGGTGTCACCGCCGGACTCGGAAGGGAAGCTTCCTGCAGCCGTACTAGTGGCGGCAAAAGAAGCGGGTGTCAAAGAAATTTTTAAAGTAGGCGGAGCCCAAGCGGTTGCTGCCCTTGCTTATGGAACAGATTCAATTGCTCCTGTTGATAAGATTACCGGTCCAGGTAATATTTTTGTCGCTTTAGCGAAACGTGAAGTATTTGGCGATGTTGATATTGATATGATTGCCGGTCCAAGTGAAATCGCCGTTTTAGCAGATGATACTGCCCGGGCGGATGAGGTGGCTGCTGATTTATTATCACAGGCTGAACACGACCCGCGCGCCTGCAGTGTGCTTGTAACACCTTCACTTGCATTAGCAGAGGCGGTTGCTGAAGAAGTGGAAAAACAGCTTGCTGTATTGCCAAGGAAAGAAATCGCTGCCCGTTCGATTGCCGATTATGGTGCGATTTATGTAACAGCTGATCTCGATGAAGCAGTTGAAACGGTCAATCAGTTAGCTCCAGAGCATCTCGAAGTAATCACGGAAAATGCAATCGAACTTTTGGGGAAAATTCGTCATGCGGGGGCCATTTTTGTCGGTCGATATAGCTCTGAACCAGTGGGCGATTATTTCGCAGGACCCAATCATGTGCTGCCGACGAATGGAACAGCCCGTTTCTCTAGTCCGCTGAATGTTGATGATTTTCAAAAGAAATCTAGTGTCATTATATATAGTGAGAAGGCATTAAAGGAAAATGGAGCAAAAATCGCCAAGTTCGCCCGCATGGAAGGGCTCGAGGCACATGCACGAGCGGTTGAGACGAGATTGAAGAACGATAATTAGAAAGAGTAAAGGGGTATCTTAAAATGGAAAGATCAGCAAGTGTTGAACGATATACCGGCGAAACAAAAATTAAACTAGCGTTTGATATTGACGGAGAAGGCAGTTCCAATCTTGAAACTGGCGTCCCATTTATGAGCCACATGCTTGACTTGTTTACCAAGCACGGACAATTTAATTTAACCGTCGATGCCCAAGGAGATATTGAAGTCGATGACCATCACACCACAGAAGATATCGGGATTTGTTTAGGTCAGGCACTTCGTGAAGCTTTAGGTGACAAACGCGGCATCAAGCGTTACGGAAATGCATTCGTTCCAATGGATGAGGCGCTCGCACAAGTAGTTGTAGACCTTAGCAACCGTCCGCACCTCGAAATGCGTGCCGAATTCCCAAGCCAAAAGGTTGGCACGTTTGATACGGAGCTTGTTCACGAATTCCTTTGGAAACTGGCGCTTGAGGCCCGAATGAACCTTCATGTCATTGTACATTATGGACAAAACACACACCATATGATCGAAGCTGTGTTTAAAGCATTAGCAAGAGCGCTGGATGAAGCAACCACTATTGATCCACGTATCAAAGGCGTGCCTTCCACTAAAGGGATGCTCTAACAGCCTAAGGCGATACTATACATACCATCAGAGGAAGGTGACAGAAATGATCGGAATCGTAGATTACGGGATGGGAAATCTTTTTAGCGTAAGCAAAGCCCTTGAGCGGCTTGACGCCAACTATTTTATTTCCGCAGACAAAGAGGAATTACTTCATGCCGATGCCTTAATTCTTCCGGGCGTGGGTTCTTTCCGTGATGCAATGGAACGGCTGCCGGTTGAAACCATCCATGAATTTGCCGCGACAGGCAAACCTCTATTGGGCATCTGCCTCGGCATGCAGCTCCTTTTTGAAGAAAGTGAAGAAAATGGTCCAACTAAGGGATTAGGTTTGCTAGAAGGAAAGGTCCGCCGATTTCCGGGGACCACTCCAGAAGGCGAAACTTACAAAGTCCCGCATATGGGCTGGAACCGGCTCGAATTTGTTAAAGATTCACCTTTATTAAAAGACCTAAACGAAGACTACGTTTATTTCGTCCATTCCTATTTTGTCGATGCCGGAAGCAACGACGCCCTGTTGGCAAAGGCAGACTACCACGAACAAGTATCAGCGGTGGTTGGGAAAAATAACATCTTTGGCATGCAATTTCATCCTGAAAAAAGCAGCAGACTTGGGATGGCTTTATTAAATAACTTTTTAAAATTGGCTGCTGAAAGGGAGACGGTTCGATGAGTTTAACAATTTATCCGGCAATCGATATGCGCGGCGGAAAATGTGTTCGTCTCCTTCAGGGAGACTACGGAAAGGAAACCGTTTATGGGGATTCCCCTTTTGAAATGGCAAAAAGCTTTGCTGCAGCCGGCGCCGAATGGATTCATATGGTCGACCTTGATGGGGCCAAAGACGGTAAGCGCGTGAATGACCGGTTTGTCATTGAGGCGGCGCAAAACTTAGACGCAAAAGTTCAAATTGGCGGTGGAATCCGGACGGAAGAGGATATTCTTCATTATCTTGAAAACGGCGTGGACCGTGTCATTATCGGCAGTATTGCTGTTTCGAATCCGGAGTTTGCTATCGAGATGATTCAAAAGTATGGCGAAAAGATTGCTGTTGGAATCGATGCGAAAAACGGTTATGTCGCTACACATGGCTGGCTTGATACCTCTTCCGTAAAAGCGGTTGAGCTTGGCAAGCGATTTGCTGATGCAGGTGCCGAAACATTTATTTTTACTGATATCGCTACAGATGGAACCTTAGCAGGTCCAAATATTGATGCCGTTTGTGAAATGGCAGAAGCCACTGGGAAAAATGTGATTGCCTCTGGCGGGGTCAGCAGTCTCGAAGATTTACAGGCCATCGCAGGAAAAGGGATCAATGGAGCGATTGTAGGGAAGGCCCTTTATGAAAATCGCTTTACTCTAAAGGAAGCTTTGGAAGAGGTGGGGACCAAGTGACATTAACAAAGCGTATTATCCCCTGCCTTGATGTAAAAGACGGCCGGGTAGTCAAAGGAATTCAATTTGTCCAGCTGCGCGACGCCGGCGATCCGGTTGAACTGGCACGGTTTTATGATGAGCAAGGGGCAGATGAACTCGTGTTCCTTGATATTTCCGCTTCGGTTGAAGGCCGGAAAACCATGGTAGAAGTCGTTAAGGCAGTAGCATCGGAGCTGGCGATTCCGTTCACGGTTGGCGGGGGAATCAATGCCCTCGAGGATATGAAAAGAATTCTCCGCGCGGGTGCCGATAAAGTGTCACTGAACACAGCAGCAGTCGTAAATCCAGGATTAATCAAAGAAGGCGCTGATTACTTTGGTTCCCAATGTATCGTTGTCGCCATTGATGCTAAATATGATCCGGAGATTGGAACCTGGCGTGTCTACACCCATGGCGGCCGGACACCGACAGAGAAAAAGGTAGTCGAGTGGGCTGTGGAAGCCGCCGAGCTTGGCGCCGGTGAGATCCTGTTGACAAGCATGGACAGTGACGGAGAGAAAGATGGATTTGATTTAGAGTTGACTAAAGCGGTAAGTGAAGCTGTAACCATTCCTGTCATCGCTTCGGGCGGAGCAGGAAATGCCGATCACTTTGCTGAGGCCTTTTTAGCCGGAAAAGCAGACGCAGCCCTTGCTGCCTCAATTTTTCATTATAAAGAAACATCTGTTGATGAGGTCAAGGGCTTTTTAAGGGAAAAAGGAGTGAGCATACGATGAACGTAAAATTTGATGAAAAGGGGCTCGTCCCCGCTATTATCCAAGATGCAGACACAAAAGAGGTTTTAACTCTCGCTTATATGAACGAGGAATCATTGAAAAAGACGATTGATTCAGGAGAAACATGGTTTTACAGCCGCTCCCGTCAGGAGTTGTGGCATAAAGGCGCGACAAGCGGAAATACACAGACGGTTGCCAGCATCAATTATGACTGCGACCAAGATGCGTTATTAGTTCAGGTTTATCCGAAAGGACCTGCCTGCCACACCGGTGCCGTCAGTTGTTTTTCTGAACGGGTTGTAGAGCGTGAAGCCAATTTAGCAGATTATCAGATTCTGCAATCGCTAGAAAAAGTCATCTTAGAACGTGAAAAAGAGCGTCCAGAGGGTGCGTACACTACTTACCTGTTTGAAAAAGGCGTCGATAAAATTTTGAAAAAGGTCGGCGAGGAGGCAGCAGAAGTAATCATTGCTGCAAAAAATCGTGATCATGAGGAATTAAGATGGGAAGCGGCTGATTTGCTTTATCATCTCCAAGTTTTATTGGTGGAACAAGAGCTTCCATTTAAGGAAGTACTGAGAACACTGGAAGAAAGACACAAAGACCGGTCCTAATAGGGCTCGGTTTTTTGTTTTTTAGATTGAGTCTACAGTTGTATAGGTTGATCCCTTTAATCGAATGATCATTCCAACATTCCCCTTCTCGAATGGACCCTAAATATGATATAATGCATAAGTTATGTTGAAACATGTGGAGGACTTCATGGTGAAAGAAGCGAAGGCAAGAATTCAAAAAGGAAAAATATTATCATTTGTTCCTACAGGTGAATACTATTTCACAAAGGGAATCAAAGCATACCATCGTCGGGATTTTATTAAGGCAAAGAAATATCTCGGACGGGCCATTCAGCTTGAGCCAGGTGAACCGATGATTACATGCCAGCTGGCGATTGTTTCGACAGAGCTTGGTGAATTCGAACAATCCAACCGACTCCTACATCAAATCCTCGAAGAGCTTGACCCAGAAATGGCTGAATGCCATTACTTTTTAGCAAATAATTATGCCCATATGGGATTTTTTAAAGATGCCTATCATCACAGCAAGCTCTATTTGCAGCTTGATCCGGAAGGCGACTTTTCCGATGATACCGAAGAATTATTAGAAGTACTTACTTTGGAGGCGGAAGAATTTGATGAGGAGCTCTATGAGCAGGATGACCTCATCATCAAACAAGAGCAAGCGCGTGGTCTATTGGAATCCGGCTATTTTCCAAAGGCAATCGAGCTGCTCAAAGATGTCGTCAAGGAATATCCGGAATACTGGTCTGCTTATAATAATCTTGCTTTAGCCTACTTTTATCTAGGTAAAGTGGAAAAAGCAGAAGCTATTTTAGAAGAAGTAATAGAACGAAATCCTGGCAATTTCCACGCCCTCTGTAACAAGCTTGTGTTTGCACACTATCAAGACCAATCAGAGAAGGCCGCTGAATTACTCGAGGTTTTGCAAAAGGTCCAGCCGCTTCTAAGTGAGCAGCAATATAAACTGGGCGCGACTTTTGCGCTAGTAGGTAAATATGAACTGGCGTATCTTTGGTTGAAAAAACTATATAAGCACGGTTTTGACGGGGATGGGCCATTTTATTACTGGCTTGCTAACTCAGCATTCTACACCGGTTATGAAAATTTCGCTAAAAATATTTGGAAAAAGGTACTTGAAATGTCTCCCGATAAAGAGGGTCAAGAACCTTGGAACCAAGAAAAGCCAGCGGTAAACGGGTTTGAAGAACTGACAGAATCCATTTTCCAAAAGCTAGAGAGTGACTATATAGAAGAACGGTTATTTGCGCTTTTTTTGACAACTGTTTCGAGTAAAAAAGAGGAGCTTCTTAATAACAGCAGGCTCATCCAAAATCAAAAGCTGACCAATCTAGAAAAGGATTATCTCTCTATGATTCGCTTGGGGAAAGCATCTGATGCCCAGGAAGTTGCTGAACTAATGTATGAAAAGCATCAGCCCATTGGGACGGTTGAGTCAGGTTTATATCTGCTTTGGTTTTCAGTATTCGCCGAAGCTTCCAAGACAGACCTTAATTTGAGTAATAAGCGGGCTTGGGCTGGGGCAGTCGAATATCTGTGGCATAAACTGCGTAGCGAAAAAGTTTCCCAGCAGGAAATCGCTGGCCATTATGGTCTGTCACCTGCGACCATTGGCAAATATGTAAAATTGGTTAACAATTATCTACAATAAAGCATATTCGTGGACTATAATCCAATTGTTTTATACGATTAAGTGGGAATACTAATACTTAATCGTATTTTTTTATATAGGAAGGTAAGGAGTGAAATAGATGTCAGAAGAAAAAATTTATGACGTGATTATTGCTGGTGCTGGTCCTGCAGGGATGACAGCAGCTGTTTATACCTCTCGCGCCAATCTGTCCACACTTATGGTTGAACGAGGAATGCCGGGCGGGCAAATGGCTAACACCGAGGATGTTGAGAACTATCCTGGTTTTGAGAGCATTTTAGGCCCCGATTTATCAACAAAAATGTTTGAGCATGCGAAAAAATTCGGTGCTGAATATGCATATGGTGATATTAAAGGCATCGAAGACCATGGCGATTACAAAATTGTTAACGCCGGTTCCAAACAGTATAAAGCTCGCGCGGTAATCATTACAGCTGGTGCGGAGTACAAAAAAGTCGGAGTACCAGGTGAAAAAGAACTAGGCGGACGCGGAGTTTCTTATTGTGCCGTTTGTGACGGAGCATTCTTCAAAGGAAAAGAACTGTTTGTTATTGGCGGGGGAGACTCTGCTGTTGAAGAAGGCGTCTATTTAACCCGTTTTGCGTCAAAGGTAACGATTGTTCACCGACGTGACCAGCTTCGTGCCCAAAAGATTCTTCAGGATCGTGCATTCGCTAACGAAAAGGTTGATTTTATCTGGAACCACACCATTAAATCGATTAATGATAAAGATGGAAAAGTAGGCAGTGTTACTCTTGTTTCTACGCAAAATGGAGAAGAACAGGAATTGCCGGCAGATGGAGTGTTCATCTATATAGGAATGGTGCCGCTATCCAAACCATTTGAAACCCTTGGCATCACCAATGAAAATGGCTACATCGAAACCAATGACCGTATGGAAACAAGGGTACCAGGTATTTTTGCAGCTGGGGATATTCGTGAAAAAATGCTTCGTCAGATTGTCACAGCGACCGGTGACGGAAGTATTGCTGCACAAAGTGCACAGCACTTTGTGGAAGAGCTTATGGAAGAATTGAAATTAAAAAAGTAACCCTTTTATCATTTTTCTGTAACAGTAGTGAAACAAAAATAAGGTAAAATAAAGGAAATTGACCCCCTTTAAAAATATATACCTTTTTAGCACAGGCTTAAGAAGCTTGTGCTCTTTTTTTGTTTATGAAGTATCTAATGAAGTATCGTCTAGCTGCAGCGCCTAGGGGCTTCCGCTTTTGGTGTAAAAATATAAAATTTCTATTCATTGTGACTGATTATCAAAAATAGTATAATGAAAAGAATAAATAACAAGTGATGATACAAGCTTCAAATAGTTGCTTGTTCTTCTAAATTTCAACTTGTGCCAATCGGCACATGTGCACTTCTAAAGAGGTGAAATAAGTGCAGCGGGTTACCAATTGTGTATTAATTCGAAATAACCAAGTACTATTATTGCAAAAACCGCGCCGCGGCTGGTGGGTGGCCCCAGGCGGAAAAATGGAACCAGGCGAGTCTGTTCGAGATTCTTGTATCAGAGAATTTCGTGAAGAAACAGGCATTTATCTAAAGAACCCGCAATTAAAGGGAATTTTTACAATGATTATGAAGGATGGCGACCAGCTATTGTCCGAATGGATGATGTTTACGTTCGTGGCAACGGATTCTGACGGGGTGGATCTTGATGAGTCAGAAGAAGGAAAGCTTGAGTGGCAGCCGGTTGATCAAATAAAAGGTCTGCCAATGGCAGCGGGCGATCTGCATATCATTGATTATATGATTCATGGTAAAGGAATTATTTACGGAACGTTTACTTATACAAGTGACTTTGAGTTACTCAGTTATCGATTAGATCCAAGTTAAAAATAGGGGGAATGTATGATGAGTACCGGTTCGACAAGCGAAACCCAGATGGTCATTATCACTGGAATGTCTGGTGCTGGAAAAACAGTCGCGGTTCAAAGCTTTGAAGATTTGGGGTTCTTCTGTGTTGATAATTTACCTCCTACACTTCTTCCAAAATTCCTTGAACTAATGAAAGAGTCTGGGAATAAAATGAATAAAGTTGCCCTCGTTATGGACTTGCGCGGCAGAGAATTCTTTGACCATTTATTTAAAGGATTGGATGAATTGGCCGAAACCTCTTGGGTAACGCCGCAGATTTTATTTTTAGATTCGGACGATGCCACATTGGTGCGAAGATACAAGGAAACAAGACGGACCCATCCGCTTGCACCTACCGGACTTCCACTTGAAGGAATAACGCTGGAGCGCGAACTTTTGGAAGAATTAAAAGGCAGAGCACAATTGGTTTACAATACTTCCCAGATGAAACCACGTGAATTACGTGAGAAAATATTAACTGAATTCACCACGAATAAACAATTAATGTTTACGGTCAATGTGATGTCCTTTGGGTTTAAATATGGAATTCCAATCGACGCTGATCTAGTCTTTGATGTGCGTTTCTTGCCAAATCCTCATTATATTGAACATATGCGCCCGAAAACAGGCCTGGATGAGGACGTTGCGAGCTATGTATTGAAATGGAATGAAACGCAGAAGTTTTTGGAAAAGGTAACAGACTTGCTTAGTTTTATGCTGCCTCATTACAAAAGGGAAGGGAAAGCACAGCTTGTCATTGCCATTGGCTGTACCGGCGGGCAGCACCGTTCGGTAGCATTGGCAGAAAGTATCGGCCATTTCTTCCAAAAAGATTATAAAACCATTGTTTCGCATCGTGACATCGAGAGGAGAAAGGAAAAAACAACATGAGAGAGATAGGACAGCCTCGCATTGTCGTCATTGGCGGTGGAACTGGATTACCCGTACTTTTGCGGGGATTAAAGCAGTATCCTGTTGATATCACTGCCATTGTGACAGTTGCGGATGATGGTGGCAGTTCGGGCCGCTTGCGAGAAAATCTTCATATTCCGCCTCCTGGCGACATTCGCAATGTGTTAGCCTCCCTGTCAGATGTTGAACCGCTCGTTGAGGAGATGTTTCAGCATCGCTTTAAAACTGCGAATGAACTTTCCGGTCATTCATTAGGGAATTTAATTCTTGCTGCCATGACCTCCATTACGGGAAATTTTGTTCATGCCATCCAAGAAATGAGCAAAATTCTCAATGTGCGCGGGAAGGTGCTGCCGGCTGCGAACCAAAGCGTTGTCTTGCATGCTGAAATGGAGGACGGCGCTATCGTTTCAGGTGAATCTAAAATCCCTTACTCAGGGAAAAAAATTAAACGGGTTTTCCTTACTTCTAAAAGCAGCATCAGGCCCTTACCTGAGTCGATTCAAGCCATTCGTCAGGCTGATTTAATTATCATTGGACCAGGCAGTTTATATACCAGTATCTTGCCTAATTTACTTGTCCCTCGCTTAGGGGATGAATTGTGCCGTTCTCATGCCAAAAAGGTGTATATTTGCAACCTGATGACACAGGCGGGAGAGACGCACGGGTTTACAGCGAGTGATCATGTGAAGGCTCTCTATGATCACATGAGCTGTGCCTTTATCAATACCATTCTGGTGAACAATGAAGAAATTCCGCCCGATGTACAGCTCCGTTATAATGAGGAATTAGCGGATCCTGTTCATTACGACCTGCCGGCGTTATCTAAACTTGGTCTTGAGGTCGTTCATGCGGATATTGCCTATCAAGAAAATGGGGCCTTAAGGCACGATCCAAAAAAAGTAGCCAAACTTTTATATAATTTACTAATAGATGAAACTAAAAAGCGTTATGAATCGTAATAAGTATAACCATATCGATTAAGAGCAGTTTCTTTTTAAAGGTGGTGAGGGGATGTCTTTCGCTTCGGAGACAAAAAAAGAGTTAACTAACTTGGAAGTGAAAACATGCTGCAATCTTGCTGAATTATCAGCGCTGATCCGCATGAATGGTTCCCTTTCCTTTTCAAATCGTAAGTTAGTAGTTGACATTCAAACAGAAAATGCCGCGATTGCCAGGAGAATCTATACATTATTGAAAAAAAGCTATCAAATTCAAGTAGAACTTTTAGTTCGGAAAAAGATGAGGCTGAAGAAAAACAATGTGTACATTGTTCGATTGGCGGAGCAGGCCAAAGAAATTTTAGAAGATACGAAGATACTTGGGGAAGGTTTTACCTTCATTCATGATATTTCTCCAGAATTAATCAAAAAGAAGTGTTGTAAGCGTTCTTATCTTCGGGGAGCATTTCTTGCGGGAGGTTCTGTTAATAATCCAGAGACCTCTTCCTATCATTTAGAAATAGCTTCACTGTATAAAGAGCATAATGACTCTTTATGTGAATTGATGAATACATTTGGGTTGAACAGTAAAACGCTGGAACGGAAAAAGGGCTTTATCACTTACTTAAAGGAAGCCGAAAAAATTACCGAGTTTCTAAATATTGTAGGTGCACATAATGCCTTGCTCCGTTTTGAAGATGTCAGGATTGTCAGGGATATGCGTAACTCTGTTAATCGCCTAGTGAACTGTGAAACCGCCAATTTAAATAAAACAATTGGAGCATCGATCAGACAGGTAGAAAACATTCGCTTTATTGACTCTACCGTCGGCTTGCAAGTTCTGCCTGACAAGCTTAGGGAGATTGCGGAACTTCGGGTTCAATATCCTGATGTGACATTGAAAGAATTAGGGGAAATGGTGTCTGGCGGTGCCATTAGCAAATCTGGTATTAATCACCGCTTGCGTAAAATAGATGAGATCGCTGATAAACTCCGTGTTGGGAATTAGCGTCAAAATCCCATGTTCTTATTTGTGTAATAAGTAACAAGTATATAAAAATCAACTTGAGGAGGAATTGGATTATGGTGACAAAAGAAATCGAAGTTAAATTGAAAACGGGCCTTCAAGCACGTCCTGCGGCCCTGTTTGTCCAAGAGGCTAACCGCTATTCTGCAGATATTTTTCTAGAAAAGGATGGCAAGAAAGTAAATGCAAAAAGCATTATGGGTCTAATGAGCCTTGCTGTCGGTTCTGGAGTGTCTATTAATATCATTGCAGATGGAGAAGATGAAGATAAAGCAATTGATGCGTTATCTACTTTTATTCAAAAAGAACATTAATGAGAAAAGGATTCGGCAGAGACTGAATCCTTTTTTTGGTAAATTAAAAAGCAACCGACTTTGAAGTCGATTGCTTTTTTGATTATTTTTTATCTAATTCAGTTGGCTTACGTGTGATAATGCTGTCAATTAGACCGTATTCTTTGGCTCTTTCAGCAGTCATGAAATTATCACGGTCTGTATCGCGTTGAATGACTTCAAGCGGCTGACCTGTACGCTCTGCTAAGATGCCGTTTAATTTTTCGCGAAGGAAAAGAATGCGTTTAGCAGCAATTTCGATTTCAGTTGCTTGGCCTTGAGCTCCGCCTAGCGGCTGGTGAATCATGACTTCAGCGTTTGGCAATGCGTAACGTTTGCCAGTCTGTCCAGCAGCAAGTAAGAAGGCTCCCATTGATGCTGCCATACCGATACATACAGTTGAAACATCTGCTTTTATGTACTGCATCGTATCATAAATCGCCATTCCAGCTGTGATGCTTCCGCCTGGGCTGTTGATGTAAAGGGTAATATCTTTTTCAGGATTTTCAGCTTCAAGGAATAATAGCTGTGCAACAATGCTGTTAGCCACATTGTCATCGATTGCGCTTCCCAGCATAATAATCCGGTCTTTTAACAGACGGGAATAAATGTCATAGGCTCTTTCGCCGCGGTTTGTTTGTTCAATAACTGTAGGAATCAAATTCATTTTTCTTCCTCCTTTGATTATAAAAGGTAAAAGCTTATGTAATAGTATCATACACTGATGGTCAATAAAGGTCAAACAGTTTGCCTTTTAAAATGTTCGACAACTTTCCCATCATCAGGATAACCATTTCTGATTTATTTAAAACCTAATCACTACTTGCATTTATAGAGAATTTATCATATAATATAAAAGTCGCTAATAATCATGCGCTCGTGGTGCAACGGATAGCACGCAAGCCTCCGAAGCTTGAAATGCAGGTTCGATTCCTGCCGAGCGCGTCAAAAAGGTCACTTCGTTTTTAAAACGTAAGTGATCTTTTTTTTTATCTCAAAAAAATGATTATTCTAAGAAAATAAGTGTTTAGCGGCATTAAAATATTAGAATAGAAATGAATACCCTGATGACCGCGCTTTTTGTTGTTATTGTAAACGCTAACTAGCTATCCCCTCTATATTAATAGAATGACATGAACCCAGTGTTTGTAGTAATTGGTACCTTTTTCCTCCATCCGATGATATAAGTAACCTGGTTTCTTCCTTAATATTATTCATACCAATATCATTCTTCTCCTAAACATTTTTATATGAAATAAATTGGAAATTAACAGTCCGATTTTGTATTGATTTCCTTACAAACCATGTTAGAATAGTTAACGTAAATAAATATTCTGAATATTTCGGTTGAATCAATGACAGTTTGACTCATATTTTTCTCATTAATGTTAGAAAACATTACATATAACTTGTAACTAATTAGCTAAATTGGATAGGAGTGGATATTGGTGGACAATAATCAATCATATCGTGATAAAAAGGTGATGGGAATCGGGATCGTAACTGAAATCACGGGGCTGTCAAACCGGAAGATACGCTATTACGAAATTCGTAAACTGATCTTTCCGGAACGAACCCCTTCTGGAACGCGTAAGTACTCTTTCTCTGACATTGAAAGGCTTATGGAAATTGCAGAGCAAATTGAAGAAGGTGTCCAAACACATGAAATACGCAAAGAGTTAGTTAAAAAAGAAAAACACAAAATGATTATCGGCCAAATCAATTCGCATTTTAATAAAAATCGCTATCAATAAAAATAGGTTAATAAGGGACAGAGAAAGTTGAAATAGAATAGAACCATTTTAGAAGAATAATATTTCATGAAAGATCAGTGCTGAAGATATTCACCACTGATCTTTCTATCTAATTATCGCTAAAAGAGATAGGGATTCATATAATGTTCAAATTATCCATCCAAAGCGCCAGCGAAAGCCAATTATTTTCACACGGATAGGGAATCATCGTGTAAAATAAGAACAGGAGGGGTGAGCCTGATGGATTTAAGAGCAGGTTTATGGCAGCAGCAAACATTAAAACTAGCAATGACGCAGGAGTTGTCACAGGCAATTGCCTTACTACAGTACTCTACTCAGGAGCTGGCTGCTTTTTTAGAAGATAAGGCATTGGAAAATCCATTGCTGAAAATCGAGAATGTGAATGTCAAACCGATGAATCCCCTAATCGACCGCAATCGCAAGAAACATCAGAAGACCGAGAAAGACTGGATTGAACAGATTGCTGACAAACCGTTTTCTCTTGAGGAATACTTAATCTCTCAACTTAAGATTACAAACTTAACAGCAGATCAAATGAAAGTTATTCGGCATTTAATTAAAAACTTAGATGAAAACGGTTACTTTACAGGGAACCTTAACGAGATAGCTCATAAATTGCGTATGGACCTTGAAATCGTTGAGGAATGCCTGGCCATCATCCAAACGCTTGAACCAGCTGGCATTGGTGCAAGAAACTTGCAAGAATGTTTGCTCATGCAATGTTATTACAAAAATCCTGACAATGAGCTGGCACAAACGATTCTATCAAACTATTTTGTCCCGTTCGCCGAAAAGAAATGGAAGCCAATTGCAAAAGAATTAGGAGTAAGCCTGAAGGATTTACAGGGGATATTTGATGAGATTCAGCAGTTTAATCCAAAACCAGCTGGCTTGTTGTTTCAGGAAGTAACCACCTATATTATTCCGGATGCCATTATTGAACAAACGAATGAGGGATTAACCGTACGTCTGTATGATGAATTTCTGCCGCGGATTCGTTTTAATGAGTCATACTATCAAAAGTTTCAGAATCAAAATCAGCAGGTCAACCGTTTTTTACAGGATAAGGTCCAGGATTATCAGTGGATTTTAAAAAGTATTGAGCAGAGGAAAGAGACCCTTACAAAGGTTGTAGCTAAAATTGTAGAAAAACAACCTGCTTTTTTTGCAAAGGGCAGGGAATATTTAATCCCCATGACCATGAAGGAGATAGCCAATGAATTAGATATCCATGAATCTACAGTCAGCCGTGCGGTCCGGGAGAAATATGTGCAAACACCTAATGGGACCTTTCCGCTAAAGACCTTTTTTACGAGTACCATTCAAACAATCTCTGATGAGGAAAGTACATCCTCTACACAGGTGAAAAAGGAAATCAGTCTGTTAGTTGCTAAGGAAAATAAAGAAAAGCCGTTGTCAGACCAAGATATGGCAGAACAATTAAAGCATCAAAAGGGAATACTTGTTTCACGAAGAACGGTGGCTAAATACCGGGAACAGCTTAAAATACCCTCATCATCCAAAAGGAAACGGTTTAATTGAAAGGACTTTGAGACATGCATAAAATTACTCTTTACACACGGCAACGATGTCCACTTTGTAATAAAGCAAAAGATGCTATCTTAGAACTTCGAGAGGTTTGGAATATTCAACTTGAAGAAATCGATATTGAAACAAGTGATGAGTTAACAGAACGCTACGGCTTAATGATTCCGGTGATTCATTTAGATGGAGAAGAAGTGGGCTATGGATTTGTTGACAAATTTGACATAAGTAACCGTTTACAAGAAAAAAACTAAATCAAATGTGTTGAAATCGATTTTTACTCCTGTTAAAATGAAAACCGTAAGCAGGGGTGATTTTTTTTAGTGTAGGTGGGACATAATATGTCTAGGGTGGACATTTTGAGACCAACTACATATAATAAAGGAGCATGCAGTTCATGCAGTCATTTATTGATATTCAAAAAAGATTATTACCCGATCTCCTTCAAATCCTGCAGAAGCGGCACACGATTTTACGATACATAGGATACATGCAGCCAGTAGGAAGAAGGAGCTTAGCTGTCAGCCTTGGGCTTACCGAAAGAATACTTCGCAGTGAAGTAGAATTCCTCAAAGACCAAAATCTTATTACTACAAATAATGTAGGAATGAGTTTAACGTCAGAAGGGAAAAATTTACTTGAAGATTTAGAAGGTTTAATGCGTGAGCTAAAGGGTATAGACGTCATGGAACTAGAATTAAAACACCGGCTCGGCATTAAAAAGGTGATGATCGTCCCTGGAGATAGTGACGAATCGCCGTTAGTCAAAGGTGAACTCGGCAAAGCGACTGCCATATGTATGAAAAGACTTCTTGGCGGGAAAAATATCATCGCTGTGACTGGCGGTTCTACAATGGCTGCTGTCGCAGAAAGACTTTCACCCGATTTAACCCAAAAGGAATTATTGTTTGTTCCGGCAAGGGGAGGGGTTGGTGAAGATGTACATAATCAGGCAAATACAATTTGCTCGAATATGGCGCATAACACTGATTCCAAGCATCGAGTTTTATATGTACCAGGACAGGTCAGTTCGGAAATATACGAATCTCTGATCAAAGAGCCTGATATTCACGAGGTTTTAACTTTAATTCAATCAGCCAGCATGGTTCTCCATGGAATAGGGGATGCTATTTCAATGGCTGATCGGCGGAAAACCAACCCTGATATAATGAGGAAACTCGAAGAGGGGAAGGCTGTCGGAGAGGCTTTCGGGTATTATTTTAACGAAGAAGGCGAGATTGTTCACAAGGTGTTGACCATTGGTCTGCAGCTAGAACATTTAGCGAATATTCCGAATGTGCTAGCAGTCGCAGGCGGAAAATCGAAGGCCAAAGCCATTAAGGCTTATTTAAAACAGGCACCCAAATCAACGATTTTAATTACCGATGAAGGTGCGGCAAAAACGTTATTGAAAGGGTAATACCTTTTAAAAAATATAGCTTTACCCAAACAAAGGAGGAAATTTTATCATGACAGTAAAAGTTGGTATTAATGGATTTGGACGTATTGGTCGTAACGTATTCCGTGCGGCTTTAAACAATAGCAATGTAGAAATCGTTGCAATCAACGACTTAACAGATGCAAAAATGCTTGCACATCTTTTAAAATATGATACTGTTCACGGAACTCTTGCTGAAGAAGTAACAGTTGACGGTGAATACCTAGTAATCGGCAGCCACAAAGTAAAGGTTATCGCTGAGCGCGATCCTGCACAACTTGGCTGGGGCGACCTTGGTGTAGACGTAGTTGTTGAATCTACTGGCCGTTTCACAAATCGTGAAGATGCTGCGAAACACTTAGAAGCAGGTGCGAAGAAAGTAATCATCTCTGCTCCAGCAAATAACGAAGATATCACAATCGTTATGGGTGTTAACGAAGACAAATACGATGCAGCTAACCACCATGTACTTTCAAACGCTTCTTGTACAACAAACTGTTTAGCTCCATTTGCTAAAGTATTAAATGATACTTTCGGCATCAAGCGCGGTATGATGACAACTGTTCACTCTTATACTAACGACCAACAAATCCTTGACTTACCACATAAGGACTACCGTCGTGCACGTGCAGCAGCTGAAAACATGATCCCAACTTCAACTGGTGCTGCAAAAGCAGTTGCACTTGTTTTACCTGAACTTAAAGGTAAATTAAACGGTATGGCAATGCGTGTTCCAACTCCAAACGTTTCAGTTGTTGACTTAGTAGCAGAATTAGAAAGAGACGTTACAGCTGATGAAGTTAACGAAGCATTAAAAGCAGCTGCTGAAGGTCCATTAAAAGGCATTCTTGCATACAGCGATCTTCCATTAGTTTCTACTGACTACAATGGAGCAACTGTTTCTTCAACAATCGATGCATTATCAACAATGGTTCTTGAAGGCAGCATGGTTAAAGTATTATCTTGGTATGACAACGAAGTTGGTTACTCTAACCGTGTAGTTGACCTTTGCGATTACATCGCTTCTAAAGGACTTTAATCCTTAAGATTATATAATTTAATGTTTTCCAAAGGGGAGCGGGGAAGATTCCCCCTCCTTTTTTCCTTGAATGCTGAACTTTCAATATAACTCGGAAGCGGTATACTACCGCAAGATGGAGGTCCTTTACACATGAACAAGAAAACACTTAAGGATATCGATGTAAAAGGCAAACGCGTTTTTTGCCGTGTGGATTTTAACGTTCCAATGCAAGATGGAAAAATTACTGACGAAACACGTATTCGTGCAGCAATCCCTACAATTCAATACTTAGTAGAACAAGGGGCAAAAGTTATTCTTGCAAGCCATTTCGGCCGTCCAAAAGGTCAAGTGGTAGAAGAAATGCGCCTGACTCCAGTTGGTGTAAGACTGTCTGAGATTCTTGGTAATGAAGTGAAAAAAGCTGATGAGGCATATGGTGATTCAGTTAAAGCAATCATTGATTCTATGACTGAAGGCGATGTCCTGCTTCTTGAAAACGTTCGTTTTTATCCAGGTGAAGAGAAGAACGATCCGGAATTAGCAAAAGCTTTTGCTGAACTTGCAGATGTATATGTAAATGATGCCTTTGGTGCCGCTCACCGTGCGCATTCTTCAACAGAAGGTATTGCACATTTACTTCCAGCGGTTGCAGGTTTCTTAATGGAAAAAGAACTTGATGTCCTAGGCAAAGCTCTTTCTAATCCAGAACGTCCTTTTACAGCGATTGTCGGCGGTGCGAAGGTAAAGGACAAAATCGGTGTAATCGAAAACCTTCTAGAGCTAGTTGATAACCTCATCATTGGCGGCGGTTTGGCTTATACTTTTGTAAAAGCTCAAGGCCATGAAGTAGGTAAATCATTATTAGAAGCAGATAAGCTTGACCTTGCGAACTCTTTCATTGAAAAAGCAAAGCAAAAAGGTGTTAATTTTTACATGCCGGTTGATGTTGTAGTTGCTGATGATTTCTCAGCTGATGCAAATACACAAGTGGTTTCAATTGAAGAAATTCCTTCAGATTGGGAAGCACTTGATATCGGGCCTAAGACAAGAGAAATTTATGCTGATGTTATCAAAAAATCAAAGCTTGTGATCTGGAATGGACCTATGGGTGTATTCGAAATTGATACTTTTGCAAATGGAACAAAGGCAGTTGCTGAAGCACTAGCTGAATCAGAAGGTACATATTCCGTAATCGGCGGCGGAGACTCAGCAGCGGCAGTTGAAAAGTTCCATTTGGCAGATAAGATGAGCCATATCTCAACAGGCGGCGGAGCTTCTCTTGAATTCATGGAAGGTAAAGCACTTCCAGGCGTTGTAGCATTAAACGATAAATAGAAGATGAAAGGATGTGCCACTATGCGTAAACCAATCATTGCTGGTAACTGGAAAATGAACAAAACCCTTTCTGAGGCAAAAAGCTTTGCTGAGGAAGTTAAAGGGCTAGTACCACCATCCGACACAATGGAATCCGTTATTTGTTCACCGGCTTTATTTTTACAAAGCTTAGTAGAAGTAACAGAAGGTACAAACGTAAAAATTGGTGCTCAAAATATGCACTTCGAAGAAAGCGGAGCATTCACAGGTGAAATCAGCCCGAAAGCACTTGCTGACCTTGGTGTTCAATACGTAATCATCGGTCACTCTGAGCGCCGTGAAATGTTCAATGAAACAGACGAGTCTGTAAATAAAAAAGCTCTTGCAGCTTTCAAATATAACTTAACACCGATCATTTGCTGTGGTGAAACACTAGAGCAGCGTGAAAATGGCGAAACCAACCAATTAGTTGGTGACCAAGTGGCCAAAGCTCTTGCTGGATTTACTGATGAGCAAGTGAAGCAATCTGTTATTGCTTACGAACCAATCTGGGCAATCGGCACAGGTAAATCTTCCACATCTTCAGATGCAAATGAAGTATGTGCCCATATCCGCCAAGTTGTAGCACAGCAATTCTCTCAAGATGTAGCGGATGCAGTACGTATTCAGTACGGCGGCAGCGTAAAACCAGAAAACATTAAAGAATACATGGCACAGCCTGATATTGATGGTGCGTTAGTAGGCGGAGCAAGCCTTGAAGCACAATCATTCTTAAAGCTACTGGAGGCAGGTCAGTATGAGTAAGTCTCCAGTTGCGCTAATCATCCTTGATGGATTTGGATGCAGAGGCGAAACAAAAGGAAATGCGGTTTTTCATGCGAAAAAGCCAAACTTTGACCGTTTTTGGAGCACTTACCCTAATTCCCATTTAACAGCATCTGGTGAAGCAGTAGGTCTTCCGGAAGGACAAATGGGTAATTCTGAAGTTGGCCACTTAAATATCGGTGCCGGCCGGATTGTCTATCAAAGCTTAACTCGTGTTAATATTGCGATTCGTGAAGGCGAATTTGAAAAAAATGAAACCTTTACAGGTGCAATGGAACATGTGAAGAAGAATGGTACGGCGCTGCACTTATTTGGTTTATTGTCAGATGGCGGTGTTCATAGCCATATTCAGCATATGTTTGCCTTATTGAAACTGGCAAAAGAAGAAGGCGTGGAAAAGGTTTATGTTCATGCGTTCTTAGATGGACGTGATGTTGGTCCAAAAACGGCTGAAAAATATATTCAGCAAACATTGGACAAAATGAAGGAGTATGGCGTTGGAGAATTCGCTACGATTTCTGGACGCTATTATTCCATGGACCGTGACAAGCGTTGGGAGCGTGTGGAAAAATCATACCGCTCAATGGTTTACGGTGAAGGTCCTGCATACACTAATCCATTAGACGTAGTAAAGGATTCCTATGAGCACGGAATTTATGATGAATTCGTCATCCCATCCGTTATCACTAAAGAAGATGGACAGCCTGTGGCAACGATTCAAGACAATGATGCGGTTATTTTCTATAACTTCCGTCCTGACCGTGCCATCCAGATCTCTAACACATTCACAAATAAAGATTTCCGTGATTTTGACCGCGGACCAAAGCATCCAAAAGATTTATTCTTCGTTTGCTTAACACACTTCAGTGAATCAGTTGATGGTTATGTGGCATTTAAGCCCAATAACTTAGACAACACGTTAGGTGAAGTCCTTTCACAAAATAATTTAAAACAGCTTAGAATTGCCGAAACGGAAAAATATCCGCATGTTACCTTCTTTATGAGCGGCGGACGTGAGGCAAAATTCCCTGGAGAAGAACGGATCTTAATCAATTCTCCAAAGGTTGCAACCTATGACCTTCAGCCTGAAATGAGTGCTTACGAAGTAACAGATGCATTAGTCAATGAAATCCAGAATGATAAATTCGATGCGATCATCTTAAACTTCGCAAACCCAGACATGGTTGGCCACTCAGGAATGCTTGAACCTACGGTTAAAGCGATTGAAGCGGTTGACGAATGCCTAGGGAAAGTAGTTGACCTAATCGTTGAAAAAGGCGGCTATGCAATCATTACGGCTGACCATGGTAATGCCGATGAAGTAATTACACTTGAAGGTGAGCCAATGACAGCTCACACAACAAACCCAGTGCCGGTTATTGTAACAAAAGAGGGTATTGAGCTGCGTGATGGCGGTATTCTTGGTGACATAGCGCCAACTATGCTAGACTTATTAAATGTTCAACAACCAGCCGAAATGACTGGAACATCAATCATTAAAAAATAACTCATGATTATTAAGGAGAGAATTACATGCCACATATTTTAGATGTATACGCTCGTGAAGTATTAGATTCCCGCGGTAATCCAACAATCGAAGTAGAAGTAACAACTGACTCTGGCGCATTTGGCCGCGCTTTAGTACCAAGTGGTGCGTCAACTGGTGAATACGAAGCTGTTGAACTTCGTGACGGCGACAAAGAACGTTACCTTGGAAAAGGTGTTCTTAAAGCGGTTGAGAATGTAAACACAATCATTGCACCACACTTAGTTCAAGAAGAATTAAGCGTTCTTGACCAAGTTGCTGTTGACCGTGCATTGATCGAATTAGACGGTACTGAAAACAAAGGTAAATTAGGTGCTAACGCTATTCTTGGTGTGTCTCTTGCTGTAGCTCGTGCTGCTGCTGACTACCTTGGCTTGCCTTTATACCAATACCTTGGCGGTGTCAACGCGAAGCAGCTTCCAGTTCCAATGATGAACATCGTAAACGGCGGCGAGCATGCTGATAACAATGTTGATATTCAAGAATTCATGATCATGCCTGTTGGTGCTCCTAACTTTAAAGAAGCACTTCGCATGGGCGCTGAAATCTTCCATACATTACGTTCTGTATTAAAAGGAAAAGGCCTTAACACTGCTGTTGGTGACGAAGGCGGATTTGCTCCAAACCTTGGATCAAACGAAGAAGCTCTTCAAACAATTGTAGAAGCAATCGAAAAAGCTGGCTTCAAGCCTGGTGAAGAAGTATTCTTAGCAATGGATGCAGCATCTTCTGAGTTCTACAACAAAGAAGACGGTAAATACCATCTTTCTGGTGAAGGTGTTGTTAAAACATCTGCAGAAATGGTTGAGTGGTATGAAGAACTTACTTCTAAATACCCAATCATCTCTATCGAAGACGGTTTAGATGAAAACGACTGGGAAGGTCACAAGCTATTAACTGAACGTATCGGTGGAAGAGTTCAATTAGTTGGTGATGACTTATTCGTAACTAACACTAAGAAGCTTGCTGAAGGTATCGAAAAATCAATCGGCAACTCAATCCTTATCAAAGTTAACCAAATCGGTACTCTTACTGAAACTTTTGATGCGATTGAAATGGCTAAGCGTGCAGGTTACACAGCTGTTATCTCTCACCGTTCTGGTGAAACAGAAGACAGCACAATCGCTGATATCGCGGTTGCAACAAATGCTGGTCAAATCAAGACTGGTGCTCCTTCACGTACTGACCGTGTAGCAAAATACAACCAATTGCTTCGTATCGAAGATCAATTGGCTGAAACAGCTCAATACAATGGTCTTAAGTCTTTCTATAACTTGAAGAAGTAATTTTATTAACCTCCGGGATCTGGGTATAATCCAGAAATTCCGGGGGTTTTTTTGTTATGTTGTATCCATTTCCGGACATGTGTCAGAAAGTTGACAAATCTTTGTCAAAATAGTGTACACTTATGTAGTGGTTTATTACAATTTTTGGGGAGGTTTACTGATGATTGTAAATGACAAAAAAGATGATAAACAAATCCAAAATTTAAATAGTTCTGACCCAGTTTGGAAATGGATGACAACTAATCCATATACGGTCCGGCCTAAGCAGACATTAAGAGAAGCAATCACCATCCTGCAGACTTATCGGATTGACGGTTTACCGGTTGTGGATGGAACAAATAGAGTGGTCGGTTTAATTACTAGAACAAAATTAATGTCTTGTTTTTTGGAAGGGCTTTCAGCTGACAGTCCTGTTGAAGCCGTCATGACAGAACCCGTAGTGACCATCGATCAACAGGAAGCGATCACAACGGCCTATGAGCTTCCGGTAGGACGTCTCCCTGTTGTGGATGAGGCCGGACGACTTGTTGGCATATTAACACGGACCGATCTCTTGCATTGTTATGCCGAACATATCGGCCAGCTTCAACAAACACTCCATATAGCTGAAACGTTAAGTACGATCCTTGAAAGTGCGTATGAGGGAGTCGTTGTCATTGATGCAAATGGTTATATCCAAGAATTTAATAATGCCTATTGCCGATTCATTGGAAAGAAACGGGAAGAAGTAATAGGGCAGCATGTAACCCAAATTATTGAAAATACCCGGCTGCACATCGTAATCCAAACAGGTGTGGCTGAAAAAGGCTACATACAACGCATCCAAGGGCAGGATATGGTGGTACACCGCATTCCCATTTTGAAAGAAGGAAAAGTGGTTGGGGCGATTGGAATGCTTATTTTTCATGGGGTAACAGAGCTTTACAATATTCTCGGCAGGATGCAGGAACTATCCCGTCAAGTTTCAGCAAATAGCACAGCAGCGGACAACCCTTATATAGAATTAGACAGCTTTGACAAAATCATTGGCCAAAGTGCACAAATCCAAGCGGTCAAACGAATGGCTCGTAAGGTTGCGGGTACCCCATCAACCGTCCTCATTACTGGAGAAAGTGGAACAGGGAAGGAGATGTTCGCAAAAGCGATACATGAATTAAGTTCTTATGCTGAAGGCAATTTTATCAGTGTGAATTGTGCGGCTATTCCAGAACATTTGCTTGAGGCAGAATTATTTGGTTACGAGGATGGAGCGTTTACCGGTGCAAAAAAAGGAGGGAAACCCGGTAAGTTTGAACTGGCTCACAAAGGGACACTCTTTCTAGATGAGGTCGGGGATATGCCCCTATTTATGCAAACTAAAATCCTTCGTGTTCTCCAGGAACGGGAGGTCGAAAGAGTGGGAGGTATAGCCAAACACAAGATTGATGTTAGGATTATTGCCGCAACCAACCAACACTTAGAGGAAATGGTGGCAGAAGGTAAATTCCGTGAAGATTTATACTATCGATTAAATATCATCCGTCTTGAAATTCCTCCCTTAAGAGAAAGACAAGAGGATATTCCGGTATTGTTAAATCAGTATCTCGATCATTTCTCTGACCGGTTTGGCTTCGGTCCAAAGTCTTTCGGAAGAGAGGCTATGGCTGCATTGGTCAACTATTCTTGGCCGGGAAATGTTAGAGAGCTTGTAAATACCGTAGAAATGCTCGTTAATTTATCAGAGACTGCTATTATTACAGAACAAGAGTTACTCCCTAAGCATCGGACAAACGATTTAGTAGAATTCAGCTCTTCCCCTGCGCAAAAGGAGAAAGGGCTGTTAATGGATATAAAGGATTCTGTTTTTATAAAAGAAAGAGAAATGATTATTCAAGCACTTCATGAAACGAATGGGAACAAAGCTGCTGCTTCCAGAAATTTAGGAATTCAAAGATCAACATTATATGAAAAAATGAAGAAATACAGAATTACTTTGTAAGTGTCTGGTGCGACAGACACAATTCGGACACAATTGTAGGGATGAATGGACAGTTTGTTAACCGAATATTAATAATATTCCCCTTTTGCGGTTTGGCACGCTTCTTGCATATATAGAAAGTGTAAACAAGGAGGGATATTTATGAAAGGGTTTTCTGAATTTCGGATGCCTCAGGCAGTTTTTTATGGTAATGAATCATTAACTAAACTGGGAGAACAAGCAGCTCTTTTTGGGAAAAAAGCTTTGATCATAAGCGACAAGATTATGGATCAAATCGGTAATGTTGAAAAATGCAGGAGTTATCTAGAATCTGCAGGGTTGACAACCGTTTCCTATTTGGAAGTGAACTCCGAGCCGACAGACGTGCACGTATCTGAAGCTTTAACTGCATTCCAAGATAATCAATGTGAGTTAATTGTTACCGTTGGCGGAGGAAGCTGTATCGATGCAGCTAAGGCTGTCGCTGTACTGGCAACAAATGGTGGTTATATTGGTGATTATATGGGCGGAAGAAAACCAATAGCTTGTAAACCTATTCCGCTCATTGCGATTCCTACGACAGCCGGCACTGGGTCAGAAGTCACCAGTGTTACGGTTATTACGAATACAAATGATGATATAAAAATGATGATTAAAGATCCAGCGTTTATTCCAGCTGTGGCCATTGTCGATCCAGTCTTTACATATTCCTCACCGCAGCATGTAACCGCTGCTACAGGTGTAGATGCCTTATGTCATGCGATGGAAGCCTATATTTCTAGAGTTTCACAGCCGCTGACGGATCAACTCGCCTTATCAGCGATTGAGTTAATCGTTAACAATCTTCGTGCCGCTTACCAAAATGGTGAAGATCAAGAGGCGAGGGAGAAAATGGCTTTGGCCTCCATGCAGGCGGGTCTCGCTTTTACGAATGCATCGGTTACCCTAGTACATGGAATGTCTCGCCCAATCGGGGCATTATTCCATGTACCGCATGGAATATCGAATGCCATGCTCCTGCCCGCTGTGCTGGAGTATACAAAAGAAAGCGCTGTCGACCGGTTAGCGGTTATTGGCAAATTATTGCGCCCAGATTTAACTGGATTAACGCAGGAGGAACTGGCAGACGTCACCGTGAATGAAGTGAAAAAGCTTTGCCGTGATTTAAACATACCGAATATGAAAGATTACGGATTGAACCAGGAGAAATTCAATGAGGTTGCAGCCAAGATGGCAACCGATGCATTGGCAAGCGGAAGCCCTGGCAATAATCCGCGTGTGCCAAGCCATGAAGAAATCATCAAACTCTATCAAGTTTGTTTTGACTATGACTTTACTACACTTGAAAAGGTTGTCCATTAATAGATAGGAGAGGGGATAGAAAAATGTCTGTCATTACTGAAACGAAAATCTTGAAAAATTTCATTGGCGGGGAATGGGTGGCATCTACATCTGAAAAAACAGAGGCCGTCCCAAATCCGGCAACAGGTGAAATTTTAGCTTATGTGCCACTTAGCAGCCGTGAGGATTTAGATAAGGCAGCCGCTGTTGCAAAGAAAGCCTATCAATCTTGGAAAAATACAGCTGTGCCAAAAAGAGCTCGTATTCTATTTCGTTACCAGCAGCTGCTAGTTGAGAACTGGGATGAACTTGCACGGCTAATTACGGAAGAGAATGGAAAAAGCTTCGCTGAAGCAAAGGGTGAAGTACAGCGGGGGATTGAATGTGTAGAATTCGCTGCCGGTGCTCCAACATTAATGATGGGGAATCAGCTGCCTGATATTGCTACTGGAATCGAATCAGGGATGTATCGTTACCCAATCGGGGTTGTCGGCGGTATTACCCCATTTAATTTTCCAATGATGGTTCCTTGCTGGATGTTCCCGCTTGCGATTGCCTGTGGAAATACCTTTATTTTAAAACCATCTGAACGGACACCGCTGTTGGCAAACCGTCTAGCAGAGCTGTTTCAGGAAGCCGGTCTGCCAAACGGCGTGTTAAATATCGTCCATGGTGCGCATGACGTGGTTAATGGTATTTTGGAGCACCAAGATATTAAAGCTGTCTCTTTCGTCGGTTCTCAGCCAGTAGCTGAATATGTTTATAAAACAGCAGCACAAAACGGTAAGCGTGTTCAAGCGTTAGCGGGTGCGAAAAACCATACGATCGTTCTTCCGGATGCAGACCTTGATGTTACAGTGACTAATATTATGGGAGCAGCCTTTGGTTCGGCAGGTGAACGCTGCATGGCATGTGCCGTGGTAGTGGCAGTTGGGGATGTTGCGGATGAATTAGTGGCCCGTTTGGTTAAAGAAGCGGAGGAAATGAAAATCGGAAATGGTCTTGAAGAGGGTGTTTTCTTAGGACCAGTGATTCGTGACACCCATAAAGAGAAAACCGTTAAATATATTGAAATTGGTGAAAACGAAGGAGCATTGCTCATTCGCGATGGCAGGAAAGATGCAGCCACCGCTGGCCAAGGTTATTTTGTCGGACCAACCATTTTTGATAAGGTCACAACAGAGATGAAAATCTGGAAGGATGAGATTTTTGCACCTGTTCTATCCATTGTTCGTGCTAAAGATTTAACCGAAGCGATTGAGATTGCCAATCAATCAGAATTTGCTAACGGTGCCTGCTTATTCACAGACAGTGCAAAGGCTGTCAGACAGTTCCGTGAGGATATTGATGCCGGAATGTTAGGTGTCAACATGGGCGTACCAGCACCAATGGCCTTCTTCCCATTCTCCGGCTATAAGAAATCCTTCTATGGTGATTTACATGCTAATGGAAAAGATGGCGTTGAATTCTATACTCGTAAAAAAATGCTGACAGCACGTTATTAATAGAATAATAGATTATGAAGCCGGGGCAGATTCTTCCCCCGGCAGCCTGATATTATTTATGAACAAAGGGGAGATTCGATCATGGCAAGATTTTTGAAAGCTGGTAAAACAAAAGAGGAACTGGCAGTCCAAGCAGCACAAGTATCAGAGACCGTTAAAAACATTCTAAAAGATATTGAAGACAACGGCGATCGTGCTGTCCGGGATTACTCAGCTAAATTTGACAAATGGTCACCGCAAAGCTTCAGACTCTCACCAGAAGAGATAGAAGAAATTATCAAAAGAGTACCTGAAGAAACCATTGAGGATATAAAATTTGCACAGGCCCAAATCCGCCGCTTTGCAACAGCACAAAAATCGGCTTTACAAGATATTGAGGTTGAAACGATTCCGGGTGTTGTTCTAGGCCATAAAAATATCCCTGTGAACAGTGTCGGCTGCTATATACCAGGCGGAAGATATCCGATGGTAGCTTCAGCACATATGAGTGTATTAACCGCAAAAGTGGCTGGAGTGAAACGAGTAATTGCATGTACTCCGCCGATTAATGGTGAAATACCAGCTGCGACAGTTGCAGCTATGGCGCTTGCGGGTGCAGACGAGATTTATTTACTTGGCGGTGTTCAGGCGATGGCTGCCATGGCAATTGGAACCGAATCAATTGAACCGGTTGATATGCTGGTTGGTCCTGGTAATGCATTTGTGGCGGAAGCAAAGCGCCAGCTGTTTGGACGTGTGGGAATTGACCTACTTGCCGGTCCAACTGAAGTATTAGTCATTGCTGATGAAACATCAGATGCGGAAATTATTGCTACTGATCTGCTAGGACAAGCTGAACATGGTCCAACTTCACCAGCTGCCTTGATTACCACATCTGAGAAGCTTGCAAATGAAACCGTTTTAGAGATTGAAAGACAGCTGCAAACGCTTGAAACGGCAGAAGTAGCAAGAGCTGCCTGGGAAGAATACGGCAAAATTATTCTTGTTGACAGCATTGATGAAGCTGTCACGGAAGCGGATAAGCTTGCGTATGAACACGTAGAAGTACTGACTGAAGATCCACGCTACTTCTTAGAAAATATGACTAATTACGGTGCGTTGTTCTTAGGACCTGAAACAAATGTTGCCTATGGAGATAAGGTTATCGGTACCAATCATACGCTGCCGACAAAGGGCGCAGCTCGCTATACAGGCGGTCTATGGGTCGGAAAGTTCTTAAAAACCTGTACATACCAAGAGGTGAAAACACCGGAGGCAAGTGCTTTAATTGGAGAATATGCAGAACGGCTCTGTCATTTAGAAAACTTCGCCGGTCACCGTGAGCAGGCATTGCTAAGAGTCCGCCGTTATAAAAAAGAGACTGTTCATAATTAAATCAGTACCGGATGTTAAGAAGCGGACAGCATCCGCTGCCCTGCTCCTTAACACTGTACCACTACAAATTTCAGGAGGAAGTTTATGGAGCTTATTATTATATTACTCGCGTTAGGTATGCTCATGTTTGTTGCCTACCGAGGGTTTTCAGTCATTTTGTTTGCCCCTATATGCGCTCTTTTTGCCGTCTTGCTCACAGATCCAGGACACGTTTTGCCGTTTTTCTCGAATATTTTCATGGAAAAGATGGTCGGCTTTATCAAAACCTATTTTCCTGTGTTTTTATTAGGTGCGATTTTTGGAAAGGTAGTTGAAATGTCTGGTTTAGCTGCATCTATCGCAAAATCGATTGTAAAAGTGGTTGGCGCAAAACGCTCGATGCTTGCGATTGTACTCTTGTGCGCCATCTTAACCTACAGCGGCGTCAGTCTATTTGTTGTAGCCTTTGCAGCCTACCCGTTTGCAGCGAAATTATTCCAAGAAGCTAATATTCCTAAACGATTAATCCCAGGTACCATGGCATTGGGAGCTCTTTCGTTTACGATGGACGCTCTTCCAGGAACGCCGCAAATTCAAAACGTTATTCCTACTACTTTCTTCAAATCTGATATTTATGCAGCTCCAACACTAGGGATTATCGGTGCCATCTTTGTCTTTGTTCTTGGCATGCTTTATTTAGAATCCCGCCGCCGTAAGGCACAAAAAGACGGTGAAGGTTATTTCGGATTTGGTGATGCACAAAGTGAAATGGCAGCAGCCGCAGAAAAGCTCGAAGCTGCTCCAGTAGCATTAACAAAAACTGAAACAGACAGTACCCTTCGTCAAGTGCTAGCCTTCGTGCCACTTATTTTAGTGGGTGTAATGAACAAATTTTTCACTGTCTTTATTCCTAAATGGTATCCAAACGGATTTGATTTTTCCAGCATCGGTCTTGAAGCCTTTGGTAAAGTAGAGTTGTCAGCAGTTCTTGGTGTTTGGTCTGTTGAACTGGCATTGGTTATCGGAATTTTGACAACGCTTGCATTTAACTTTAAAGCCGTCAAGCTTGACTTCAAAACAGGAATTAACGCAAGTATTGGGGGAGCGTTGCTGGCAGCGATGAATACTGGTTCCGAATATGGATTTGGTGGAGTTATTTCCTCATTACCTGGCTTTGGTATCGTCCGTGATGGGATCTCTCATACGTTCACAAACCCATTAATGAACGGAGCAGTTACGACCAACGTTCTAGCAGGAATCACCGGTTCTGCATCGGGCGGAATGGGGATTGCGTTAAGTGCAATGGGAGAAAAATATGTTCAGGCTGCGCTGGATCATGGAATTCCGCTGGAAGTTATGCACCGTATTGTAGCCATGGCGTCTGGAGGGATGGATTCACTGCCGCATAATGGGGCGGTCATTACCTTGCTTGCCGTCTGTGGACTAACACACAAGCAATCTTACCGCGATATCTTTGCTGTAACCATCATTAAAACAGTTGCCGTGTTCTTTATTATCGGATTATATTCGCTTACAGGACTTATTTAACTAATCAGGGCAGGTCACTTCTTTCCAGTGCCCTGCTTTTTACATGGGGGAGACGATCTTGACATATTTTTCGGAGCTAAATGGAAAAAAGGTGATAGTCACTGGGGGAAGTAAGGGGCTTGGTTTGGATATTGCCCAAGCCTTTGCAAGTCTTGGGGCAAATGTCATTATTACGGGTAGGACTGAATCTGCATTATTAGAAGCAGTAGAATCGATAAAAGCCGATGGCCGAAATTGTTCCTATCTTGTTGCCGACATGCAGAACGTTGAGAGTGTTTATACCATGGTGGACCAGGCAGTCGAACGATTGGGCGGATTAGACATTCTTGTCAATAATGCAGGTGTCAATATTCCAAAGGAGGCACTTGAAGTCACTGAAGAAGACTGGGATCAAATTATGAATACGAACCTTAAAGGACTGTTTTTTTGTTCACAACGGGCAGGGAAATATATGATTCCAAATGGACATGGGAAAGTGATCAATATTGTCTCACAAATGGCCTTTGTTGGTTATATAAAGCGCGCTGCTTATTGTTCGAGTAAGGGCGGTGCGGTTCAGTTAACAAAAGCACTCGCCGTTGAATGGGCCAAACATCAGATTAAGGTGAACGCGGTTGCTCCTACTTTTGTTGAAACAGAAATGACAAAGGCGATGTTCGATGACCGAGATTTTTATGAAGACGTGTTGAATCGCATACCGCTTGGTCAGCTGGCACGCCCTACTGATGTTACGGGAGCGGTCTTATTTCTTGCCTCTGACCTTGCCAATTTTATCACTGGGGAAACGATAAAAGTCGACGGCGGCTGGACAGCTATTTAATAGAAGGGGAGGATGTTATTATGCTAAACAATGAAAAAGTTTCCATTATTGGTTGTGGTACGATGGGGCATTCCATTGCTTTATCGGCAAGTTTGGCTGGGGTTGTGGTAAAGGTTTGGGGGAATGACAGAGAGGACATTGAACGCGGAAAGAAGGGTCTTTCAGAAAAGCTTCAGGTGCTTGAAAAATATCAAGTCATATCGTCTGAAGAGGTTGAACAGATTGATAGACGGATCATGTTTACAGATGTTCTGGACGAGTGTCTGAACGGAGCGACGTTTATTATTGAAGCGATTCCTGAAAAGTTGCCGTTGAAACAAGAATGGTTTCAGAAGCTGGACCAACTTTGCGGCGAAGAAACGATTCTTGCGAGCAATACATCTGGGTTAAGCCCGTCAGAAATAGCCAAATATACAAAAAGTCCCGAGCGTACCGTCGTCACCCATTTTTGGAATCCGGGCCACCTCATACCGCTTGTGGAGATTGTTAGAGGGAAATATACCTCCGATCGTACGGTTGAACGCTCACTTGACCTGCTTAAAAAAATGAATAAGAAGCCGATAGTTGTGCAAAAGGAGATCCTTGGTGCGATCGGAAACCGCCTTCAATATGCCCTCTTTCGTGAGGCACAGTATATCTTAGAACAAGGGGCCGCAACGATTGAGGATATTGATGCAGCTGTTCGCTATAGTATTGGCCGCAGGCTTCCTGTAACAGGGCCTTTCCTATCGGCAGATATGGGGGGGCTTGATGTGTTTGAGTCGATTTCAAGTTACCTTTTCCCTGATTTATCTGATAGTCCGGTATCCATGTCTGCCATGAAAGGCTGTGTAGAAGAGGGTCGGTATGGACAGAAAAATGGTGCAGGTTTTTATGAATGGACCCCAGCATTTTCAGAACAAATGAATGAGGAGCGTGAGCGGGAACTCATCGAATGGCTTAAGAAGGATTTAAGGGAACTGCAGGAGAGATAAAACATTTCCCTCCGTGCAGTCACAATAACGACTATTGTCTAATGGGAAATAATATGGTAAATTTAATATACTGTGAACTGTACGTCTTAACAGGAGGTGGCTTTCATGCATGCATTGGTTGTAACATTATTAGTTATCGTAAGTATCGCTCTTATTGCAGTAGTTCTCCTGCAGTCTGGTAAGAGTGCTGGATTATCTGGTGCCATTTCTGGTGGTGCTGAGACCCTATTCGGCAAGCAAAAAGCTCGGGGAATTGACTTGATTCTGCATCGTATTACGGTTGTGTTGTCAGTATTATTTTTCCTTCTAGCTCTTGCAGTTACGTATTTTAAAATTTAATTTGAACATTCAAACCTGGCCAGTGGCCGGGTTTTTTGTTTTTTATAGGGAAAAATTTTTGCTCCAGAACGGGTTTGGCGGAAATATTATCAAAATCGGCGGGAAAAATAGAAAAATTGGCGGAATTAACAAGAAAACACGCGGTAAAAATACTCAATCTGTCGGAAAGGTAGTAAAGCAGACGTAAATTCTTCCCTCATCCCGCCGAATCCCAAACTCAGCCTCAATCCTATCTGCTAAAACCACACCCCATAAGGCTTTTTTCTGGAATGTTACCTCTATTAATGCTTAAACTAATAGAAGCTAATCGAAATAAAGGAGTTTTTAAGATGAAAGTTGCACCACCGAAACCATTCACCTTTGAAGGAGGAAAACGCGCCGTCTTGCTGCTGCACGGATTCACCGGGAACTCAGCAGATGTCCGGATGCTTGGACGGTTTTTAGAAAAAAAAGGCTATACCTGTCATGCCCCGCACTATAAAGGCCATGGGGTTCCTCCAGAAGAACTCGTCCATACCGGTCCCGACGACTGGTGGGAAGACGTCTTAAATGGATACAATTTTTTAAAAAATAAAGGACATCAAGAAATTGCTGTCGCAGGACTTTCGCTTGGCGGCGTATTTTCCTTGAAATTGGGATACACTGTACCTATAAAGGGTATTGTACCTATGTGTGCACCAATGTATATAAAAAGTGAAGAGGTCATGTATCAAGGAATTCTAGAATATGCCCGTGAATATAAAAGATATGAAGGAAAAACGGACGAGCAAATCGAATTGGAAATGAACGAGTTTAAAAAGACACCCATGAACACATTAAAAGCACTGCAGCAATTAATTGCGGATGTTCGAAACAACGTAGACATGATCTATGCTCCGACCTTCGTTGTTCAGGCTCGTCATGACAAGATGATTAATACAGAAAGTGCTAACATTATTTATAACGAAATTGAATCTACTGAAAAAGAAATCAAATGGTATGAAGAATCAGGGCATGTCATTACGTTAGATAAAGAGCGTGAACAGCTCCATGAAGATGTTTATGCCTTTTTAGAAAAACTCGATTGGCATGTGTAAGAAGCAGCCCAAATAAGGAGGAAATAGTTTGGAAGATAACATTCAAAAGCACATAGATAAGCTTTTGCATTATATGAGAGATGAAGCCTATAAACCATTAACCGTACAAGAACTGGAAGAGGCTTTTGGAATTCATGATTCCGGTGATTTTAAAGAATTCGTCAAGGCACTAGTTCAAATGGAAGAGAAGGGTCTTGTGGTTCGCACCAGAAGCAACCGGTACGGGCTTCCGCAAAAAATGAACTTAATCCGCGGTAAGCTGATTGGGCATGCGAAAGGCTTTGCATTTGTCACACCTGACGAGCCTGGGATGGATGATATTTTCATTCCGCCGAATGAAACGAATACGGCTATGCATGGAGATACGGTCCTTGCCCGTGTTTCTTCAGAAACATCCGGACAACGCCGGGAAGGAAGTATTATTCGGATCATTGAACGCGGTGTCCAGCAAATTGTTGGGACCTACGTCGAGAGCAAAAGCTTTGGCTTTGTCATTCCTGATGATAAAAAATTTGCCAATGACATCTTTATTCCGAAGAATGCCTCTAAAGGGGCGGTCGAAGGACATAAAGTAGTCGTAAAACTTGTTACGTACCCTGATGGACGGAAAAGTGCAGAAGGTGAAGTGATCCAAGTACTTGGGCATAAAAATGACCCGGGCGTAGACATCCTATCAGTCATACATAAACACGGGCTCCCAATGGCCTTTCCTGATGATGTATTAAAGCAGGCCAATGAGACTCCGGATACGATTGATGAAAGTGAACTGGCAAACCGTCGCGACCTAAGAAATGAAACGATTGTAACCATTGACGGTGCAGACGCTAAAGACTTAGATGACGCAGTCACCGTAACAAAATTAGAAAACGGTAACTATAAGCTTGGAGTACACATTGCTGATGTCAGCTACTATGTTAAAGAAGGCACGCCAATTGATGTGGAAGCAGAGGACCGGGCGACGAGTGTTTATTTAGTAGACCGAGTTATTCCGATGATTCCGCACCGCCTTTCGAATGGAATTTGTTCCTTAAATCCTAAGGTGGATCGCCTTGTATTGTCTTGTGAAATGGAAATTTCACCGGAAGGTACTGTTGTTTCGAATGAAATTTTTCAAAGTGTGATTAAAACAACGGAGCGGATGACCTACTATGATGTGAACCGAATCCTTACTGATAAGGATGAAGAAACACGTTCAAGATATGAGTCATTGGTGCCTATGTTTGAATTGATGGAGGAACTGGCCGAAGTCCTTCGGAACAAACGGATGCAACGAGGCGCCATCGATTTTGATTTTAAAGAATCGAAGGTTTTGGTCGATGAAGAAGGAAAACCTACCGATGTGGTCCTAAGGGAACGTTCTGTAGCAGAGCGGTTAATTGAGGAATTCATGCTTGCGGCGAACGAAACCGTTGCAGAGCATTTCCACTGGATGGAAGTTCCATTTATTTACCGTATCCATGAGGATCCAAAGGAAGATAAATTACGGAGATTTTTCGAGTTTATTACTAACTTTGGCTATATCGTAAAAGGAACTGCTAACGATGTGCATCCTCGGGCCCTTCAGGAAATTATTGAAGAGGTGCAAGGAAAACCAGAAGAAATGGTGATTTCGACGGTCATGCTTCGTTCGATGCAGCAGGCAAAATATTATCCGGAGAGCCTTGGGCACTTTGGTTTATCAACGGAGTTTTACACTCATTTCACCTCGCCAATTCGCCGTTACCCGGATACGATTGTCCATCGCTTAATCCGTACCTACTTAATTGAAGGGAAAATCGATTCGACCACACAGGAAAAATGGAATGCCCGTTTGCCTGAGATTGCCGAGCATTCTTCCAAAATGGAGCGCCGTGCCGTCGATGCTGAACGCGAAACGGATGAATTGAAAAAAGCCGAGTATATGGAAGATAAGATTGGCGTCGAGTACGATGGGATCATCAGCTCGGTGACCAACTTTGGAATGTTTGTGGAACTGCCTAATACAATTGAAGGTCTTGTCCATGTAAGCTATATGACGGATGATTATTATCGATTCGACGAGCGTCATTACGCAATGATTGGTGAGCGGACCGGAAATGTGTTCCGAATTGGGGATGAAATAACCGTTCGTGTTGTAAAAGTCAATAAAGACGAGCGCTCGATTGATTTTGAAATCGTCGGTATGAAAGGAACACGCCGTGAACGTTCAGATACACCAAGGGTCTTTAGTACTGGCAGTGATGCCCGAAAGCCGCGCCGAAATAAGCAAGGCGATGGGAAACAAGGGCAGGGACGCAGCCGGAATGGTCAAAAGTCTGAATCCGGTGGAGGCCAGCAAGGCGGCAAATCGAAAAATAAACGGAAATTCTACGATAATGTTCCAAAATCTAAAAGTAGAAAAAGAAAAAATAAATAATAGGAGGGGCCTTAGCGCAAGGCCCCTTTTCATTGTACGACTTATGTATTTCTGCTAAAATAGGTCCATAGAGTTGAGGTGATATAAATGCCAAAAGGTGTAGGAAAAACAGTCGCACAAAACAAAAAGGCTTACCACGACTATTTTATCGAAGAAACGTACGAGGCCGGGATTGTCCTGCAGGGGACTGAAATTAAATCGATTCGTGCCGGGAAAGTCAATTTGAAGGATGCATATGCAAGGATTCAGAATGGAGAAGCGATTCTGTTTGGGATGCACGTGAGTCCTTATGAGCAGGGAAACATTTTTAATCACGATCCATTGCGAACACGCAAACTGTTACTCCATAAACGTGAAATTAGTAAACTGCTAGGAGAAACAAAAGAAGCAGGATATGCTCTTGTCCCGTTAAAGTTATATTTAAAAAATGGCTTCTGTAAGGTTTTAATTGGCCTGGCAAAGGGTAAAAAGAATTATGATAAGCGTGAATCATTAAAGCAAAAAGAAGCAAAGCGTGAGATTGAGCGGGCTTTCCGTGATCGTCAAAAGATGTAACTGGAAATTATTTTACAAATAGTTACAATTGAAAAATGTTCTGAGTGTGTTATAATAAGTTTGTCGCTGATGAGGCGGCACAATCTTTTGCTCTTACAAACATTGGAGCATCCTAAACGTCTGCTGCTAAAATCTTAATTGATTTTATGCACATTTTATAATGGGGACGCTACGGATTCGACAGGGGTAGTTTGAGCTTAGGTTGCGAGTCGAGGGGATCGGCCTCGTTAAAACGTCAAAGCCATAACTGGCAAAACTAACAACAACTTAGCTTTCGCAGCTTAATAACTGCATAGCTGTTCGCCCCTCCATCGCCCATGTGGTAGGGTAGCGGACTCACTTTAAGTGGGCTACGCCGGATTCCACCGCCTGAGGATGAAGGAAGAGAACAACCAGGCTAGCTGACCGGACGCCGGTCGATAGGCAAAAGGATCAGTGAAACGCCAATATATCGACTACACTCGTAGATGCTTAAGTGCCGATATCTTTGGACGCGGGTTCGATTAATTATTAGTCGCCTTGTGTGGTAACACGCAAGTGATAATCTGGCTTTATCGGTGAAACCTAAGTCGCATGGAGCGATAGGGCAATGCCGAGCGGTATGTGAAGTAATTCAACAGCCGTGTATCGACTTATAGGCTGCCTTTTTGAAGGTAGTACTAGGATGCGAAATTCAACCTAAGTGGTAAATTTATGTTTCGCATAAGACGCCAGAGGACCTGTTTATAGGCAGGTTCAAGATATAGTCAGTGCCATGACGAAAGCATGGAAACGCACGTCCCGCCGTCTCCACCATACATAGGTGGATAATAAAACTAGCATAAATGTAAAAAGAAGCATAATTTTGCCGCTGGCATAGTTATGCTTCTTTTTCTTTAGGTAAAATAATACCTTAAAATGCAATTTATCAGGGCTTAAATGTACCTCTTAAGTTAAGCTACAAAAAGAGGAAAAAGGTAATTATAAGTGTTACTTTTATGAAATTACCTATGAATAATTACCTTTCTTAAGTATAATTATTTAAATAAAACATGACAAACTATATAATGGACGTAATCAAAATAAACACAGTGGCTATAAACGAATCATGGTCATGGAGGAAATAATGCTTGAGCCTATATAAAAAAAGATATACATAGAGTGGTGAAGGGTTTGATCATCGCATGTTTAATTACTATGATTGGATTGATACCAATCGTTTTAGCGATTTGTGTTTTAAAGATATATAAAGGGTCGGAATTAGCTACAGCTCTACTGCTTTATATGCTATTCATCAGTTTTTGGCAATTGGATGTAGCTGTTTTATATTTAAAAGGAGTATTTTCGAAGGAACTGATTACTCTACTTTTCAGGTTGTTTAGAATGGGGACGACCTTTTTGGTGCCTATAGTTTTTTACTTAGCTTATATCCTAATAAAAAAACATACAGCCAATTTTAAAAATCAGAGAGGTTATCAGTTTTTATTATCGATTTTTAACCGGAAAGTATTGTTCTTTTTAGTACTATGGAGCTTCCTAATCTATCTAATCAACATGACTAGGTTTGGAATTAATGGAATAAAAGAAATAAAAATATTGAATTCCTCTATCGACTATTATTTTCCGGAATATGGACCCTTGCAAATTTTATTTTTAATCCATACGGGTAGTTGTATTATTTTAATCATTTTCATTTTTATTATTTCTAGACAAATCCAAAATGTATATTTGAAAGATTTTTTAAGCACCTTTTCTTTTTGTACTTTTTTATTATTTATCTGTGGCCTTTTAAACTTTATACCGGGAACAGGAGCGTTATGCAGCAGTTTTGGCATTATCATTTTTTCTGTTATAATTGTTTTTTCATTTATGAGAATGCATACCATTCAAACCGTGAACTTTAACCGTATAATGGAACGTCAAAAGAAACTTGATAATGCCGGGAATCTCACCGCAAGTTTAGTTCATGAGGTGAAAAATACGCTGCAAATTATCAATGGATTTTCTAGTTTATTAAGTGAGTTACCATCCTTACCGAGTGAAGGTAAAAAGATGAATGAAATGATTCAATCGGCTGGACAGCAATTGGATGGGTTATTAAGAAATTACACCGAATTTCTAAAGTATAAATCGATTGATTTTAAAATGGTAGATCTAAATGAAATCATTGAACAAGCCATTGAAATCTCGGAAGAATTTATCAAAAGAAACTCTGTAGTAATTACTTTTGACAAGAAATATAGAACGCTTAAAACTCATGCTAACCAAACATACTTAAAGCAAGTTTTTGTCAATTTAATTAAAAATAGTTCGGAAGCCTTTCCTAAGGAAAGTTCCGAAAGAAAAATTATCATTTCCACTGATATTCAAATCGATAAGATTATGATTGATTTTATGGATACCGGGAAAGGAATTTCTACAAATAATTGGGAAAGTATTTTTGACCCGTTTACTTCTTCAAAAAAAGATGGATTAGGTTTAGGCCTGCCATTTGTCAAAAACATCATTTTTGAACATCGTGGAGATATAAAAGTGATGGATAGCGGTCCAAAAGGAACACATATTCAAATTATTTTGCCACAGTATTCATTTAGTGATTTTTAAATAATGTCTTTTCAACACTGGATAGTCTTTTTGGCTATCCAGTATTTTTATATCAAAATTTATAACTCAAAAAATTTTTCTTCAATTATAATTTTCATCTTCAATAAATCAGTTGAACCACGACCTGTTGTGAACACTATTAAGTTAGTACCATTCTTATTGCTGATCATTCAAAGAAATAATCAATTTATTTGTGCATTTGCCTAATGGTTTATTTGTCAGACAAATATAAAATAGTATCTATAGAGTTACTATAAATAGTTGATTAATTTTTATTGGAAATCTAGGGAATTACAAAATAGGAGAGATCCCGTTATGATGAATGTCGACAATATTAAAGGAATTATCGTACCACTCATTACACCGATTGATAAAGAGGAAAATATCGATGAAGCAAAATTACGTTTTATGGTAGACCATGTTATTGAAGATGGTGTCCATGGAATATTAGCTTTCGGAAGTAATGGTGAATTCTATGCATTTGATGATCATGAATTACAAAATGCTTTTGAAATCATCATCGATCAAGCAAAAGGCCGGGTTCCAGTTTACTATGGAATTGGGTCCATACGAACCAAACATGCCATTCGTCAAGCAAAAATGGCAGAAGAGATGGGTGCAGATGGCATTTCCATCCTCCAGCCTATGTTCCTTAAACCAACTTTTGATGAATTATACGATCATTTTAAAGCAGTGGCAGATGCTGTACCAAACACTGCAGTCCTTCTGTATAATAACCCGGGGCGTGTCGGCTACAACATGTCCGGTGATTTGGTAGAAAAATTAGGACGAAATGTTGATAATATTGTAGGCATTAAGGATTCAAGTGGAGATTTTACATTGCTTAGTGAATTGGTCCGCCGCACAAAAGATTTTGGTTTTAAAGTAATGGCTGGTAAAGATACACTTGTATTTCCTGGCTTGTGCATTGGCACAGTCGGAAGTGTTTGCTCAACCGCCAATATGTTCGGCCCATTAGTGACCTCTATTTACAATAAATATATGGAGGGGGACCTAGCGGGATCATTAGAAGCACAGTTTACTTTAGATCCAGTCCGTCTGGCTCAAGACAAAGCCACCTTCCCTGTTGCCACTAAAGATATGGCTAATTTGATGGGATTAGAGGTTGGGGAATGTGTAAAGCCTGTCCAGAGCAGTAAAGGGCAAGTTTTAGAGTCGATGAAAAAATCAATGGTTGAAGCCAGGTTAATTAACGAATAAAACTAACTTGATAAGTTACAAATATAATCTTTTCATGACAATAAAAAATGTAGGAGTGAATTATCTATGAAAAAAATTGGATTTATCGGTCTAGGGATTATGGGTAAGCCTATGAGCAAAAACTTGATCAAGGCTGGCTACCAGTTAATCGTTAGTGACTTTAATAAAGATGCTGTGAAAGAACTTGAACAATTAGGTGCAGAAGTAGAATCAACGCCAAAGGCAATCGCAGAAAAAGCAGATATCGTAATTACGATGCTTCCAAACTCTCCAAACGTTAAGGCTGTTGCTTTAGGAGAAAATGGATTGATTGAAGGTGCACGCGAAGGATTAATTTTCATTGATATGAGCTCAATCGCTCCTGCTGCTTCACAAGAGATTAATCGTGTATTAGTAGAAAAAGGCGTTGAAATGTTAGATGCACCTGTCAGCGGCGGGGAGCCAAAAGCCATTGATGGTACAATCTCTGTAATGGTGGGTGGTAAGAAAGAAATATTTGAAGAAGTGAAAGATGTACTAGAAGCAATGGCAGGTTCTGTTGTACATGTTGGTGAAATCGGTGCTGGCAACGTAACAAAGCTTGCAAACCAAGTAATTGTTGCCCTAAATATCGCAGCTGTGTCTGAAGCGTTTGTTTTAGCACAAAAAGCTGGTGTAAACCCAGAAGCTGTATACCAAGCAATCCGCGGCGGATTAGCAGGAAGTACAGTACTAGATGCAAAAGCACCAATGATGTTAGACCGCAACTTCAACCCTGGTTTCCGTATCAACTTACACATTAAAGATTTAACAAACGCGATAGAAACGAGCCATGAGTTCGGCGCACCAGCTCCTTTAACGGCTGCTGTTCTTGAAATGATGTATGCCTTGAAGGAAGATGGTAATGAGTTTGACGATCATAGCGCACTTTTAAAATATTATGAAAAGTTGGCTAATGTTGAAGTAAGCCGATAATTATAGATAAAAGCTATAACTCAGAGGGAGCCCTGATCAATGGGGCTCCCTTTTTATCGTACAACCAGCAGTCTAAATCATTTAAAAAGTAAAACTTTGAAACCAAAAATGCAGCCATGATAAAAAACTTAGAAACATGATGCTAAAAATAAAAGGAATCATTCTTTTATAGAAGGAATGTTTAATAAACTGGAATAAGAAAGAGATACATAAACTAAACCAAACAATAACCGATAAAATAATGAAGCTGTCTAAGAGGTAAAAAGGTAATCCCTCAAAATAAAAAATCCCTCCTAAGATGATGCTGACTAAAAGGGGAATCCCAAAATCCCTTCTACTTTTAATAACCGGCTCAGAATAAGGTTTAAGTGAGTTGGCCGTAAGTAATGGATAAAGAAAGTAGGGAAGAACCAAACCAAAACTAATTCCTGATATTAGCCTTCTTATATTATTACTCTGAAACAAATGGGTGTATGAACCCAACCCATCAATGATCATGGGCACCATCAAAATTAATAGAAGAAAACTGACACTAACAGAGGGGATAGTGATTGTTAATTTCCTCTTAAATATATGTAAATACACCAGTGTAGAAAAAATCCCGATATAAATCCCGGTATCCCTGGCACAAACAGAAAGGGCGGCTCCAGAAACATGTAGAGAACGTTCTTCTAACTGATGGCAGATGGCCCTTCCAAAAAAGTTTAAGATTTCTTGAATCAATTGGTATCCCTCCAAGGAAAGAACCCAATTTTTTTATAAGGCAAAATTGGGTTCCGTTACAACTACTTATATTCCTAACTTTAATAGCCGGTAAACGCCGGCATGATGGAAAGAGCAGATGCAGCAAACCAGCATATACAGCTTAAAACAAACATCACAATGGCGATAATCAGACAGTTTTTCCCCACGGCTTTCTTCTCGAAATCTTGATCATTCATCCAAATAATCCCTACAATAATACCAACAATCGGAATAAGTATCGAGAGGATATATAAAAGTGCTTTTTGCCCACCTGACACTCATTTCACCTCCACATTTTTGCATCTGGTTATAGGAGAAAAAACTTGTTCAATGATATCTATGTAAGACAGTTTTAGAATTTGCCTGTCTACCTCTTTGAAATTTTTGATTAATTTTTCCAATGTGCACTCTTTTTCGATTTTTATTGTTATAATATATTGGTAAAACTTGTAATATAAATGAGTGATAAATTACCTATGATAAATGAGTATTTTAATATAAATGTAATATTTTTAATAGATTTGAAACAATCGGATGGGAATTTCGTCTATAATGGGGAAAGAGAAAAAACATCAAAGAGGGATGTACAATGGGGAATCTAAAAAAAGGATGGCCGAAGGGTTCGATTATGATCCTGCTTGCCACTGGGTTCTTTTTCACAGGAGTATTAATGCATTACTACTTTCAGGCAAACGCTGCACATAAACCTAGTAATCAACCAAAAAATCAAACTATTAATAAGGCTATGGCAAAAGGACCCGCGCTTGATAGAGGAACAATTGATATTAGTACGGATGATCTAAAAAAGGAACAGATCCTTAGAGCTAAGGAACAAGCAATTGCAAGGAGAAATCAACAAGAACGAGAGAAAAGTAACGTAAAGAAACCGCCAACCACGGTAACGGACGCGGCAAAACCTGCCACAAACACTGTAGCTTCTACTCAACCGCAAGCCTTGGAAACGAAACCAGCACAGTCAGAGGCACCCAAAACACCGCCAGCTAGTCCCAGCTCTCAAAAAACAATTTATTTAACATTTGATGACGGTCCGTCTGTCTATTCAGGCCAAATTATTTCTCTATTGGAAAAGTACCATTACAAAGCAACCTTTTTTATGGTTGATGGGAATATCCGCCGCTATCAAAATGCAGTGAAATTAATGGTTCAAACGGGTGAGACTGTTGGCTTGCACAGCGTTTCACATAATACAAAGACCTTTTATGCATCAGCCGCATCCATCCTAGCGGAATTAGCACAAAACCGTAATACCTTAAAGGAAATTTCAGGAGTTGATTCGGTTATTATGAGAACCCCGTATGGCAGTGTTCCGTATATGACTGCGGAATATCGAGAGGCGGTCCACGATCACGGCTATTTAATGTGGGATTGGAATATTGACAGCAGGGATTGGGATTATAAAGATGCAAGGTATGTTAACAGTGTCATCACACAATTAAATCAGCTGGCGAATCATCAAGGACCGATTGTTATTTTGCTTCACGAAAGAAAGGAAACGCTGGCCTATTTACCGAAATTGCTTGAATTCTTAGCGGGTCAGGGCTGGATTGGTAAAGCAATTGATAAATCCATGGTGCCGGTTCAATTTAAATCATAAAAGAAGTCTAAAATAGACAAAATTGGGCAAATTTTTGTTATACTTAACACAACAAAACTTTTCTCAGGAAACGTAATGGAGTTCGATAATTATCTATGATAAATAAAATCATACAAAACAGCAGCTTTAAACGAATTTCTATTTTTGTCATCATTGCCCTAGTCATCTATGCAATGAGATCGATGATTAATTTAATATTACTTACCTTTATCTTTACCTTTCTAATGAATCGGTTAGTCCAATTCATTGAAAAAAAGATTCCGATTAATCGAAGATTCATTGTCGTCATTTCTTATGCTTGTATTGTCGGTTTACTATCCTACTGTGTAGTTATGTATCTGCCGATGATTATCCAAGAAATTACTGCACTAATAAAGCAAATCACATCATTCTATACCTCCAAACACGATAATATCATCTTAAATTATCTTGTGAACCGATTGGAAGAAATTAAGATTTCCAGTTACCTGGAGCAAGGCTTTACCTTCTTAATTAAGTATTTTACGGATATCAGCAGTGTTACCTTGCAAGTCTTATTGGCCTTACTTTTGAGTATTTTTTGCTTACTTGAAAAGCCGCGGTTAATAGAATTTACCAAGAAATTTAGAACAAGTAAAGTTGCCTTCATTTATGAAGAAGTAGAGTTTTTTGCCCGTAAGTTTGTAGGAACGTTCGGTAAGGTAATTGAAGCTCAATTAATTATTGCGATTGTAAACTGTATTCTGACCACTATCTCTTTATGGCTGTTAGATTTCCCGCAATTAGGCGGGCTGTCTCTAATGGTTTTAGTGTTAGGATTAATCCCAGTGGCCGGGGTGATTATTTCGTTAATCCCACTCGTGATTATAGCTTACAGTATTGGTGGAATCATGAAGGTTCTTTATGTGGGGATAGCGATCATGATCATACATGCGATTGAGGCATATATCTTAAATCCAAATTTGATGAGTTCAAAAACAAATCTCCCTGTCTTCTATACCTTCATTATCTTGATTTTCTCTGAGCACTTCTTTGGTGTGTGGGGCCTAATCGTTGGGATTCCAATTTTCGTATTCCTGTTGGATGTATTAGAAGTGACCGATCATAAGAAAGTATAATTGAAAAGTCCAATGCATTGGGCTTTTTTCTTTATATACACATCTGTTATGCTAAATAAAACGTTTAGGAGGAGGAAGGATCACATGAGCGAATGTAAACTGAATCACACTCTGGAAGATGTAAAAAATAAATACGAATCACAAGCCGAGTTTTTACCTGAAGATATGAGAGAGCTGTTTAACCAGTTTTTTACCAGGGTACATACACAGGAACTGTTGAATGAAGTGTTTCATTTATTGAAAAAATATGATTTAGCATCAGATGAAGAAAAAAGTGGTAGGAATAACCAATTATATCTAGTGCTGAAAAATGTCTAAGAAAGAGGTTCGGATGGGAGAATTATTTCAATTATTAAAAAGAGGGAATAAGTCTGCATTTCTTGCTGCGATTATTAATACGATTATTGCCATTATAAAAGGTGTCGCATTTCTGTTTACAGGAAATGTTGCGATGTTTGCTGAAACAATGCACAGTCTTGGCGATGCAGCAAATCAGTTCTTTGTGTTTGTCGGTTCCGCACTAAGTAAAAAGGCACCAACAGAAAAGTATCCAAACGGGTTTGGCCGCTTGGTTAACTTGGTGCTCCTAGGTGCGGTGTTAATCGTGGGCATTATGGCGTTTGAAACCATTAAAGAAGGTTATCATCACATTGTTCATCCGACTAAGTCCAGTGGTTTTCTGATTAATATCCTTGTGTTAGCCTTAGCCACTTTGCTCGAAACCTTTGTTCTGTTTAAAGCGATGAAGGAAATTTTACATGATTTAGAGATTGAGGCCAAGGGGATAAATGTTTTTCAGAAGGCTTTTGCGAATTTGGGCCGGGCAAAGCCTGCGACAAAGCTGGTGTTTATGGAGGATTTGGTTGCAACTTTAGGGGGCTTGCTGGCAATTCTTGCGGTTGTTATTGCGCATTATACCCCTCTGCATCAATCGGAAGGTTTTGCCTCGATCTTGATCGGAGCAATGATGCTTTTTGTAGTGGGAAAGGTGTTCTTGGATAATGCCGCAGGAGTGATTGGTCAAGCTGATGAGGAAATGGAGAATAGAATTGGTGTCCTTGTCATGGAGGATCCAGATGTAAAGGATATTCAAGATATTACCGTTATTAAAGAAGGGGAAGACCTCCATGTTGAATTGGAGATTGAAATTGATCCTAAATTAACGGTAGCAGCAGCCGATGACATTAAAGACCGGCTCGAGGAAAAAATAATGGCCGAAAAAGGTGTCGTTGATGTCACGATTGAGATTGATGAAGCCGATGAGGTAATGACCTGGAAAAATCCGCAAACAACACGATAAATTTAGAAAAAGAAGGTACGAGTAGAATCGTGACCTTCTTTTTTTAGTAGGGAGTACCCGAGTTTTCTATTCCCAAGGTTTATGAGTAATCAAAACACTAGCAAGATCTTTACTGTTCTTTCGATGTTCTTTCCGCTTTTCCGCCCTGTCTTTTCCGGTTTCAAACAGTTTCTTCTCTTCCTCTGTTTCAGGAATAATTCTTGGAACCTTTGTAGGTCTTCCGTTTTTATCTAAGGCAACAAAGGTTAAAAAAGCTGTCGCAGCAATTTTTCGATTTCCGGACATAAGATCTTCCGCAATCACTTTTGCGAAAACCTCCATTGAACTCGTCCCCGTAGAAGATACAAAGGTTTCAATGCAAACAGAATCATTAGGTGTAATCGGACTAAGAAAATCTACTGAATCTATAGAGGCAGTCACACACTCTAATCGCGAATGACGTACGGCAGAAATCGATGCAATCATATCGATATCGCTAATCAGCTTGCCCCCAAAAAGGGTATTATGATTATTTACATCATTTGGAAAAATTCGGCTTGTTCGCACTACTCTTGTTTCATTACATGTTTTGGCTTCCATTATAATCCCTCCAGTTTGTTCTATTTATTTTATCCACAATCTGAATTTTCTTGTTTCCTTTTAGTTAAATGTAGAAAAATGTGGTACATTACATATATCAATTAAATGGTCAGGAGGTCAACAAATGAGTTTGCAAGAACAAATTATGAGAGAGTTAAATGTGAATCCCAACATCGATCCAAAGGAAGAAATTCGTAAGCGAATTGACTTTTTAAAAAGTTATTTGTTAAATACAAAGGCAAAAGGTTTTGTCTTAGGAATAAGCGGTGGACAAGACTCCACCTTAGCTGGCCGCTTAGCACAGCTGGCTGTTGAAGAATTACGTGAGGAAGGCACGGAAGCAAAGTTCATTGCTGTTCGCCTGCCGTATGGTGTTCAGAAGGATGAGGAGGATGCTCAAGCCTCGCTTGATTTTATCAAGGCAGATCGGGAAGAAGTCTTTAACATCAAAAATCCAGTGGATGAAGTAGAAACCGAGTATAACGCTGCGATTAAAGGTGAACCAATCAGTGATTACCATAAAGGAAATGTAAAAGCCAGAATGAGAATGATTGCCCAATATGCGATTGGCGGAATGGAAGGCCTGCTTGTCATTGGTACAGACCATGCAGCAGAAGCTGTAACAGGTTTTTATACTAAATACGGAGATGGCGGTGCCGATATTTTGCCGCTTACCGGGTTAACAAAAAGACAAGGGAAAGCCCTGCTTAAGGAGCTTAATGCTGATGAGCGTCTATATTTAAAAGTCCCTACGGCTGACCTTCTCGACCAAAAACCCGGACAAGCAGATGAAACGGAATTAGGAATTAGTTATGATGAACTTGATGATTATTTAGAAGGTAAACCAGTATCTCCAGAAATCGCAGAAAAAGTTGAAAAACGTTTTATCCTTACGGAACATAAACGCCAACTACCAGCCAGCATGTTTGATGATTGGTGGAAATAAGCAGTATGAGAGATTGCCAGTGGAGGCAGTCTCTTTTTAGTTTTTTTAAATGGGGCCTTTAATGCTTTATTGAGATAAAATTTCCATTGACATAGAATACTGAAATGCTTATATTTAATGAGGTTCATTTATGTTTATTTATAATCATTCGTTATTTTAATATAAGAATTATTCGAGGAGGTAACACCCTTGGAAAAGTCAAATAAATTAGGATTTTGGGTACTTACAGCTCTCGTCATTGGAAATATGGTTGGCTCGGGTATTTTTATGCTTCCTCGTTCTTTATCGGAAGCCGCTAGCCCTGCAGGAGTTATTTCGGCATGGCTTGTGACAGGCTTTGGTGTTTTGATGCTGGCGCTTGTGTTTGGCAGCTTAGCGGTACGGAAACCCAACTTGACAGGCGGTCCGCAAATCTATGCGAAAGAGTTATTTAAGCCTGGTTCACAAGCGTCAATGCTATCTGGCTTTATGTCTACATGGGGATATTGGATTGGAAACTTAGCTGGCAATGTTGCGATGATTACCACCTTTGCCGGATATTTATCTACCTTTTTCCCCATCTTAACAAGCGAGGCTGATTGGTTTACAATTGGCGGATTTACTTTGAAGGTTGGGAATGGTTTAACGTTTCTAGTTTGTTCTTTATTGCTTTGGGGGACTCATTTTATTATCCTGCGCGGTATGGAAAGTGCCGGGAAATTAAACTTCCTTGCCACTGCAGCCAAAGTAGCGGGATTTGTACTCTTTATTATTGTTGGTCTATTTGCTTTTGAAAAAAGTAACATCCTGCCGTTTATGGCAGCGAGAATGGATGAAGCGGGACAATCAATCGGACTGATGAGCCAGATTAACGGTGCTGCTGTCAACACCTTGTGGGCGTTTATTGGAGTAGAATCAGCGGTTGTATTTGCTTCTCGTGCTAAAAAGCAGACCGATGTTAAAAGGGCGACTATTTTAGGCCTATTTATCGCTCTTGGCATTTATATTGGTATAAGCACACTTGTCATGGGAATGCTGGACCAAAACACACTCATCCACTCTGAAAAACCATTAATTGATGCCATTCAAACCGTTCTAGGGCCGATTGGCGGTAAACTTCTCGCAGCCATTGGGTTGATTAGTCTATTTGGTTCAACGATTGGCTGGTTAATGTTGAGTGCAGAGGTTCCATACCAGGCAGCGAAACAGGGCCTATTTCTTCCTGCATTCTTAAAAGAAAGCAAATCAGGCCTTCCGGTGTTCTCGATGATTATTTCAAATGGATTAGGCCAGTTATTTATTTTTTCAACGGTGTCAAAATCCATCTCAGGTGCGTTTGATTTTATTATTGTCATCGCGACATTAGCATATTTAGTGCCATATCTAATCTCATCTGTTTATCAGTTGAAATTAGTCATAACAGGTGAAACCTATCAGCTTAGAACGCAAAGAATCACAGACGGGATTATCGCCGTTTTTGCAACGATTTATTCCATTTGGGTCATTATAGCAGGTACAGCAGATATAAAAACATTTATGTATGGAATGATCTTACTTGCGAGCGGCATTCTTTTCTACCGGCCAATTACCAATAAGAATGAAACGGCCAAGTCAAAAAATAAACGTGCGTTATCTGCGTAACCTATCAGATTTTTTCTGATAGGTTTTTATTTTTGATATCAGGGTAAAATAACCATACTTCAAATGTATCAGATTCATTAAAAGTCGTTGTGAGTCGCTAAAAAATCAATAGGAATGAGGGGGATTAACTACATGAAAAAACTGATGGTTATTTTTGCACTGCTCCTAAGCTTTACGTTCGTGCTATCAGCTTGCGGGAAAGATAAAGAAGAGGCAAAAGATAAAGAAAAGACAGCAGTTAATACAAAAGATAAGGACTCTGAGGATAATCAAGATTTGTTGAAAAGTATCCAAGACGATGGAAAAATTACGATAGGAACGGAAGGTACATATCCGCCGTTTACCTACCATGATACAAACGGCGATTTGACAGGTTTTGATGTAGACTTAGCCAATGAAGTGGCGAAGCGTCTTGGTGTAAAAGCAGAGTTTAAAGAAACCCAATGGGATGCTATGTTTGCTGGTTTAGATGCGAAGCGTTTTGATATGATTGCGAACGAGGTGGGAATTCGTCCTGACCGTCAAAAAAAATACGAATTCTCTGACCCATATATAACGTCGGCGGGTGTTCTCATTGTCAATACTGCTAACACGAAAGTGAAAAAATTTGAAGATATTAAAGGCTTAAATGCTGCCCAATCGCTGACAAGTAACTACGGTGATATTGCTAAAAAGTATGGAGCCAATCTTGTTGGGGTCGAAGGATTCCAGCAGGCGGTTGAATTGTTGGCACAAAAACGTGTCGATGTGACGATTAATGATAAGCTGACCTATTTGGACTATAAAAAACAAAAGCCTGATGCACCAATTAAGGTTGCAGCAACGGCAAATGATGCATCATCAAGCGGATTTATGTTTAGAAAAAATAGTGACACTCTTGTAGATGAAGTTAATAAAGCTCTTAAAGAGATGGTTGATGACGGCACTTATAAAAAAATCTCAGAGAAATGGTTTGGTGAAGATGTACTTAAATAGTATATTTGCTGATCCGGAAAGAACAGCAAGGTTAGCCGGTATTGCCAAAAGTTCCCTCCTGCCGCTATTGGAGGGGGCTGTTTTTTATACAATACCGTTAACTTTAATTACGTTTGTCATTGGCTTAATCTTGGCCATTCTTACGGCTTTAGCGAGAATATCTGAAGTGAAAATTTTTCAAATCATCGCTCGTGTGTATGTTTCAGCCATCCGTGGGACTCCATTACTCGTTCAACTATTCATTATTTTTTATGGTCTTCCTAATCTCGGAATTACATTAGAACCCTATATTTCTGCGGTCATTGGTTTCTCGTTAAGTGTCGGTGCCTATTCGTCAGAAATTATCAGAGCCGCCATATTATCGACCCCGAAAGGACAGTGGGAAGCGGGCTATTCGATTGGGATGACCTATTCACAAGTTCTGAGACGAATCATCTTGCCGCAGGCAGCCAGGGTATCCATTCCGCCTTTATCTAATTCATTTATAAGTCTTGTTAAAGATACCTCATTGGCTTCACTTGTATTAGTCACAGAGATGTTTCGCCGGGCTCAAGAGATTGCTTCTACCAATTATGAGTTTCTTTTAGTCTATTCAGAAGTAGCACTCATTTATTGGGTAATCTGCTTTTTCCTTTCCATTCTTCAAGGATACTTGGAAAAAAGACTGGACCGATACGGGGCTTAACTAGAGGGTCAAGGGAGTGTTAGGATGATTAGGATCAGTGGTCTACATAAACAATTTGGTGAATTGCAGGTTTTAAAAGGGATTAATATCGAAGTAGAAAAGGGAAAAGTGGTTGTTGTCATTGGACCGTCTGGTTCAGGGAAAACCACGATGCTCCGCTGCTTAAACGTGCTGGAAACACCTACAAAAGGAGTCATTACCATTTCAGGACAAAGTTTAGATTTTTCAAAGACAGTATCAAAAAAGGATATTGTTCCGTTCCGGCGTTTAACTGGAATGGTGTTTCAAAGCTATAATTTATTCCCGCATAAAACGGCCCTTGAGAATGTGATGGAGGGGCCGGTTGTGGTAAAGGGAGAAAGCAAAGAAAATGCACGAAAAAAAGCCTCGGCACTTTTACAAAAAGTTGGACTCGGGGATAAGCAGGATTATTATCCCGCACAGTTATCAGGCGGCCAGCAGCAGCGTGTCGGAATCGCTCGTGCGCTTGCGATGGAGCCTGAAGTCATGCTATTTGATGAACCGACCTCTGCACTTGACCCGGAATTGGTCAGTGAGGTGTTAAAGGTGATGAAGGACCTTGCTGCCGAAGGGATGACAATGATTGTTGTGACCCATGAAATGAGATTTGCGCGTGAAGCGGCAGATGAAGTCATCTTTATGGACCAAGGTGTTGTCGTAGAACGCAATCAACCTGAAGAAATTTTTACGAATCCAAAAGAAGAACGAACGAAAAGGTTTTTGAATATGATTCAATAAGGTGCTGTAGCTCACTAAGAGCTATGGCGCTTTTTTGTTTATAAGGAAAATTCAGTTAAAAATTGTGAAACTTTTCCTTTTGTTAGTTCGTATTACTTAGTATAGTTAACAAGTAAGGATATCTTTCCTGACTAGGTAAGTGTTATATCTTATTAAAAAATAAGGATGGATACGAATGGAACCTTTCAGCATTCCTTTAGAAACGATTTATTTATACGCCCTAATAATATCAGGTGTCATTACGGTTTTGTACGTTTTGTTTGCAGACGTCTTTCATTTTCATGGGGCAGGAGAGGGGCTTGATTTTCTAAATCCGGTATTAATCTTTGCCTTTGTAACGATTTTATCTGCAAGCGGATACTTATTTGAAAAGCTATCTTCCCTAAATTATTTACTTATACTTGGTATTTCCGCAGTCATTGCGTTTATTCTAGTCACTCTTTTAAATGTATTTGTACTTGTACCGGTATCTAAAGCGGAGGAATCACTTGTCTATAAAGAGTCAGATTTGCAAGGAAGAGTGGGTACTGTCATAACGCCAGTCCCCGTTGATGGGTATGGAGAGGTCCTGATTGATAGCACAAGCGGCCGGATTGCCAAACCAGCGAAAGGTTTTGACGGTGAATCCATTCCGAATGGTACAAGGGTCTTAGTAGTCCAGGTGAAAAACGGTGTACTTGAAGTAACTGTTTTTCAACAATTAGAGAATTTCACTATATAGGGAGGTTGAAGAGATGGGATTTATTTGGATTATCATTGGGGTAGTTGTGTTAATCGTGCTGGCATTAATCGGTGTATTTATTACGAAGTACAAAACAGCGGGGCCGGATGAAGCGTTGATTGTTACAGGCAGTTTTCTTGGAAATAAGAACGTGCATGTCGATGAATCAGGTAATAGAATCAAAATTATCCGCGGCGGCGGGAGTTTTATTTTACCAGTCTTTCAACAAGCGAAACCACTAAGCTTGTTATCTAGTAAACTGGAAGTAACCACTCCTGAAGTTTATACCGAGCAAGGGGTTCCTGTCATGGCAGATGGTGTCGCGATTATTAAAATTGGCGGCTCCATAAGCGAGATTGCGACAGCAGCAGAGCAGTTTCTTGGGAAACCAAAGGAAGATCGTGAAAACGAAGCGAGAGAGGTTCTTGAAGGACATTTACGTTCCATTCTTGGTTCGATGACGGTCGAAGAAATTTACAAAAACCGCGATAAATTCTCACAAGAGGTCCAACGGGTTGCCTCCCAGGACTTAGCGAAAATGGGGCTAGTGATTGTTTCATTCACCATAAAAGATGTGCGCGATAAAAACGGCTATCTGGATTCCCTGGGGAAACCACGGATTGCTCAAGTTAAACGGGATGCTGATATTGCTACCGCAGAGGCTGAAAAAGAAACCCGGATTAAAAAAGCGGAAGCCTCAAAAGAAGCAAAGCGAAGTGAATTGGAACGGGCCACTGAAATTGCAGAGGCTGAAAAAATTAATCAACTGAAAATAGCCGAATTCCGCCGTGAACAGGATATTGCCAAAGCACGTGCAGACCAAGCATATGATCTCGAAAGTGCAAGATCCAAGCAGGATGTAACCGAGCAGGAAATGCAAATCAAGATCATCGAGAGACAAAAGCAAATTGAACTAGAGGAAAAAGAGATCTTGCGCCGTGAACGTCAATATGATTCGGAAGTAAAGAAAAAAGCCGACGCTGATCGTTATTCAGTAGAGCAATCAGCCGCCGCTAATAAGGCGAAGGAAATTGCCGAAGCAGAGGCTAATAAATACCGGATTGAAGCAATGGCAAAGGCCGAAGCAGAACGGATCCGTCTCGATGGTCTTGCTAAAGCGGAAGCGCAAAAAGCACAGGGTTCTACAGAAGCTGAAATTATCCGCTTAAAAGGTCTGGCAGAAGCAGAAGCAAAAGAAAAAATTGCTGAAGCCTTCGAACAGTTTGGTCAGGCAGCTATTTTGGATATGATTGTCAAAATGCTTCCAGAGTATGCGAAGCAGGTGGCGGCTCCATTATCAAACATTGACAAAATTACCGTTGTTGATACGGGCGGCGGCTCTGGTGAGAATGGCGGTGCCAATAAAATCACCGGCTATGCTACCAACCTCATGGCAAGCTTGCAAGAGTCTTTGAAGGCTTCCAGCGGCATTGATGTGAAGGAATTAATTGAAAATTATTCCGGTAAAGCCAATGTGAGAAGAAGCATTGAGGAATTAACAGATGAAATAAAGAATAAAGCGGAATAAACGATAAAGAACCTTATCCATTGTGATAAGGTTTTTTTTTCGTTTCATAGAAATAGTGGATACCTGATGGTTCGAATATAGCAATAATTGATTGTGTCTAATAGTTAGTTGGAACATATAAGACAATTTTAAGAGATAGGAGGAAACTTTGTCTAATAGGGAAAGTCTATTGGACAGTTGTCTGGTCTTCTGAACAATCTTGTCCAATAGGTTTGTTTCTATTGGACACTTTAACCAAATAACTATGTTTTTTGTCCAATAGACCATGTTTATAGGACAATTTCAGAAAACTGGAAGAAGACTTGGTCTGATAGGAAACTACTTCAATTACAATCATTCGCCGAGATCGAGATAGAAGGAACTTTTTTTAAGGTAGTGTTGATTTTTTTAGGAACCACAACTTCTAAGTAAGCTTGCGAGGGAAAGTATAGTCCAAATGGTTCAAATTTCGAGTTTCGGAATATTAGCTTCTAGTAGAAAAAAGGCCTGAAAACTAGTAAACAGGCATAAAGCCATCTATTAAATATAATACACACAGATTAAAGAACTATGAATGCGGATTCATTTTTCTAAACAGTGAGTAATTTACTATTTGTAACTGGTAAATTATCACTATATTTTCATTATTTACAATTTTTGTACTAGTCTGATAAAATGATAGAGCACTGTTCTTATCGAAGAACTTTGTAATGTATAATTGGGGGGAATAAACAGGTGAAGAAGAAAAGTACTTTAAAGGTCTTATCCAGCGTTGCAGCTAGTACTATGGTAGCTACTACCATGTTCGCAGGCGCATTTGCTGGAAGTACGGTCGCACCAAAACCGGCATCAGCGGCAACAACAGTCTCATCGTCACCAATCGATTTGAATGTAGTTGATATCGATCGTCTTGGTAAAGCGCTTCAAAAAAGAGGACTGATTGCGAAGAATGCAACACCTGCAGAAATTACAAAAGCAGCAAAGGCCTACATAGAGAAAAAACAGGGGCAAAAACCAGGGAAAGCAGACAAAAACTTAACAAAACAGCAGCAAGAGTTTGATAAAAAAGCAAAAGACTTTGTAACTAAGCAAAAGGACAAGCTTATGAAGCAGCTTGCAAAAGGACACGAAAACTTCAAAAAAGGCAAGCCTACTGGAGCTGTTAAAGTAGATTCTGCAAAACAGGCTGGCTATAACGGAGATGTCCGTGAAGATAAGGTACTTGTGCTTTTAGTAGAGTATGCTGACTTAAAACACAATAATGTAGAACAAGAAGCTGGCTATATGTATGCGGATGACTTCAATAAAGAACATTATGAAAAAATGTTGTTTGGCGATGAAGATTTCACCCTCTTCAACGGTGACAAGGTAAAAACATTTAAACAATATTATGAAGAGCAATCGGGTGGCAGCTACACCGTTGACGGTACGGTATCTGATTGGTTGTCTGTACCAGGAAAAGCTGCTGAGTATGGCGGCGACAGTGCAAGTGGTCATGATAATGCCCCTGGAACAAAAGGTGCACGCGGACTTGTAAAGGATGCGTTAAATGCAGCGGTTGCTTCTGGTATGAATCTAGCCGATTATGATGAATTTGATTTATATGACTTGGATGGCGACGGCAACCAAAACGAGCCGGATGGTTTAGTTGACCACTTAATGGTTCTTCACGCAGGTGTTGGCCAGGAAGCTGGCGGCGGTTCAGTCGGAGATGATGCTATTTGGTCACACCGCTGGACATTAAATGGTGTGTATCCAGTTGCAAACACAACTGCTTCTGTAGATTACTGGGGTGGCAAAATGGCTGCTTATGACTATACAGTTGAGCCAGAAGACGGCGCAGTTGGAGTATTTGCTCACGAATATGGTCATGATTTAGGTGCGCCAGATGAATATGATACACAATACACTGGACATGGTGATACTGTTGAACAATGGTCCATCATGAGCGGAGGAAGCTGGAGTGGTAATATTGCTGGTACACAGCCGCCAAGTTTCTCTCCACAAGTAAAAGAATTCTACCAAAAAACTATTGGCGGAAATTGGGCGAATATTACCGAAGTAAACTATGAAGATATCGATAAAAATGGTATAGCTGCTGTAATCGATCAGAGTGTTACCAAATCTAACAATCCTGGTATTGTAAAAGTAAACCTTCCTAACAAAAAGGTTCCTGGAATTGCTCCAGCATTCGGTACTAAGTACTATTACAGTACAAAAGGTGATGACCTTGATACAGTAATGGAAACACCAGTCTTTGATTTAACAAATGCAACTTCTGCTACATTTGATTACAAACAATATTATAAAGTCGAAACAGATTACGATTATCTTTACGTTAATGCTGTTACTGCAGATGGTAAAAGTGTACTCCTTGATACGATTGGAGATGAAAACACTGATGGTGGTGACTTTGAAACTTCAAAAGGTCAATGGGAAGATAAGTCTTTAAACTTAACTCAATTCGCCGGCCAAAAAGTGAAGTTAGTATTTGAATATGTAACAGACGGTGGTCTTGCGCCTGAAGGATTCGCTCTTGATAACCTTCAATTAACAGTTGATGGCGAAGTTACTTTCTCTGACGATGCAGAAGGAACACCAAAAGTAACATTAGATGGGTTCGAAGTTTCTGATGGCTTTATCAACAAGCCACATTACTATTACCTAGAGTGGAGAAACTATGCTGGCTCTGATACAGCTTTACAATTCTCACGCGGTGTTAAGTATAATACTGGTTTAGTAGTTTGGTATGGTGATGATACGTTTACAGATAACTGGACTGGCGTTCACCCTGGTGAAGGATTCCTGAATGTGGTAGACGCACACCCTGAGGCGATTATCGGTACATTAGCCGGTAAACCATCTATTAATCAAAGTGTAAGATATCAAGTTGCAGATGCAGCGTTCTCATTGGACAAGGCACCTGCATGGTATATCGATTCTCCAACTCGCGGAATCTATGATTACAAAGGCCTTCCAGGCGTAACGACATTTGATTCAACGAAGACTTATATTAACAAAGAAATTCCTGATGCCGGAGTAAAAGTTCCGTCACAGTATCCACTTAAGTTCCAAGTCATCGGCGAAGCAAAAGACAACTCTGCTGGTGCCGTTTGGATCCACAAATAAGAATGAAAAAAGAGACATTGGGACGTCCCCGATGTCTCTTTTTTGCCGATAGGAAAGTATAACTTTCCTATCAGGCATAAGTGCAACTACGCCTCTGTCTACGCCCTTTTGGGCTCGCCAATCGGCTAGTTTTCTAATAAAACAATTTCAAATGTCGTACCCGCATTTTGACTGCTTATTACCTCAATCGTCCCTCCATGTGCCTCCACCAGCTGTTTCACAATCGAAAGCCCAAGACCTGTTCCCCCAAGTGCACGGGCCCTCGATTTATCGACACGATAAAAACGCTCGAATATCCGCGGCAAATCTTCTTCAGGAATTCCTTTCCCTTCATCTTGAACCTTAATATGAATCCTTTCTTGAAATTCAAATACAGAAACCATAATTTTCGTATTTGGCTCAGAATATTTTCGAGCATTATCAAGAAGATTCAGGACAACCTGTTCAAACCGGATGGGATCAATACTCGCGTAAAGATGTTCAGCACAATCCAGTTCAAGCCTCATCTTATTTTCCCAAAGGGCAGGCGTTACCTTTTCAATGATCGTTTGAAAATAGGGGAGAAGATGAATTTCTTCCTTCTCAATCGAAAATGAGTTTTCATCCATCTTAGCCAGATGAAATAACTCTATGACAAGCTTAGAAAGCTTCACCGACTCTTCATGTATGATCTCTAAATACTTATCCTTGTCCACATTATCCGTATCCTTGCGGCGGGCAATATCGGCATAACCCTTAATATACGTAAGCGGCGTTCTCAGCTCATGAGAGATACTCGACAAAAACTCATTCCGTTCATTCTTTAAGATTTCTAAGTCATTCGCTAACACCTTAATCGCTTTACCAAGATCCCCAATTTCATCTTTCCCCAGTTTAGGCAAAGAGACAGACAGCTCACCTTTACTAATCCGTTTCGTCGCCGCACTTATTTGAATAAGCGGCTGGGTAACTGCCCTAGTTAAAAAGATAATAATAATGATCATGAAAATAAGGGAAAGCAGGCCTGCCAGCAAAAAGTGCCGATTTAAACCAGAAATTAAATCCCTTATTTTCTGCGTAGTTTGGAACATATAAACATAGCCGGTAATCTTCCCGTCAATCACAACAGGGCTAATCGAAGCAATATTATTCGCATGCTTCCAATCCTCTTCAAGAATTGTCCCTTCGTGGGGGACATTCTTAGGCTTGGATTTCATGATACTTTTCATTTCATCTGTCACTTTATTGGATGACATATAAATAGAGCCATCTGGTTTGGTTAGAACCACTTGTGTATCCGTCCGGGCTTCCATCATCGCAATATGCATCACGGTATCCTCCTGAAAGGAAGCTTCCAGCACATCCCGATGATTATTGCCTCTCGTCTGAAGAGCAGATAATTCCTCATGGACCCGTGAATGGATAATATTATTGTGTAAAAGAAACATCGAGATGCCTTCTAATACACAGATAGCCAAAAAGAATAATAAACCAATTTTTAGAGATATTCTGTTCATTCTGCTAGCACCTCACCCTTTTAGGATACTAAATATTTAGTGAGGTGCAAGTGCCATTTTGTTGCTAATTTACGAAAAAAGTGGGTGCCCCCATGACCGGGACACCCTTTGTATAGTAGAGAGATTATTTTTGGGATGAGTAAGATGGCTGAAAAACCATATTCTCTTTAAAGAGCTGACCATCTAAACTTTGGGGTGTTTGAGGTGTATCTGCTCTTTACATTATTATCGTAGCTAAAAAGATTGAAGATGTTATGAAGAACTTGTGGTGAATTTGTGAAGTTACAAAAATTACAGACCTGAGATGATATAGTTATCGTATGAGGAGTGATGATTCATGAAGATTTTATTAGTAGATGATGAACGCAGAATAGTAGAAGTCCTCGAAGCGTATTTAGAAAGAGAAGGTTATGAAATTCATAGTGCTGATAATGGAATAGATGCTTTAAAAAAAGCGAAATCAATCGAACCTGATTTAATTATTCTCGACCTTATGCTGCCTGATATCTCTGGGGAAGAGGTTTGCCGGCTGGTCCGGAAAGAGTCGGATGTGCCTATCTTAATGCTGACAGCCAAATCCGCAGAAGATGACCGGATAAACGGAATCGTCATGGGGGCCGATGACTATTTAACGAAACCATTTAGTCCGAGAGAAGTAGTCGTTCGCGTCCAAGCTATCCTTAGACGGGTGAAGAAGTCAGAGAAAGTCGAACGCCTTGAATTTAATGGACATAGGCTGGCCATTGACCTCGTAAAAAAAGAAGTAACTATAAATGGAGAATATGTCACCTTGACACCGATTGAATATAAATTGTTAACAAACATGGCGGCAAATCCAGGCCGTGTCTATAGCCGGATGGATCTGCTTGAAAAGATTCAAGATGAAGGCGTGTATTATGATGGCTATGAACGTAGTGTGGATACCCATATCAAAAACCTTCGTAAAAAAATAGAACTGGATACACGGCAGCCTGACTTTATCGTCACTGTTTTTGGGATGGGATATAAATTTGGAGGGGTACTAGATGCTGCAAACGCTTCGGTCTAAAATTCTCTTTTATCTAGTACTCCTCTCAATGATTGGCATTTTAATTGTCAGCTTTTTTATTCAGTATGGATTTGAAGAAAGTTTTAATAGCTATCTGGATAGAAATCGTGAAAAAAAGATTGATAGAATCATCACGGAAATCGAGAAGGACTACCGGCTGAATGGTCATTTTACCAGCGACCCCGTATATGGGCTCCTGCATGAGAATGCGATGACAGATCAGCTTTATTTTCAATTATATGATCGTTATGGGAAGATGCAGATGGATACTTCTAATATCCGCAGCATGTTAAATAGTTTTGGATTAACAGAACCAGAGCCAAATGGGGAAGAATGGCACAGTAAATCCTACACGTTGAAAGTAGACAATGCCGTTATCGGGAAACTAGTAGCGATCTATCCAGAAGGACTAATTGATGACGAGAACACCTTTATTCAAACCATTCAACTATATATCTTGGCAGCCGTTTGTTTAACTATTTTCCTGGCCATTGTCTTTAGTATGTTATTTTCAAAAAAATTAACATCGGGTTTAAATAAGTTATCGTTTGCGGCAAAGGAACTGCAGCAGCATAATTTAGATATCCGTATCCCTTTATCCGGTCTTCCCGCCGAGGTTAAACAAATTGCGATCTCATTTAATAATTTGGCGGAATCCTTGGCAAAGGAAGAACGATTACGGAAACAATTTACAGGCGACCTCGCCCACGAACTCAGGACGCCGCTTGCCACCTTGAGAAGTCAGATTGAGGCTTTCCAGGATGGGATTTGGGAACCGACACCCCAGCGTTTGCAGGTAAGTCATGAAGAACTGATGCGTTTAGTGAGACTGGTAAATGAATTAGAGAAACTGCTTGCCGCAGAGAATCCTCAAATTAAACTGGAAAAAATAGAGTTAGAGGCCGGCGGTGTCCTGGCTGCATTATGGGAAATGTTTTTGCCTATTTTTAAAGAAAAGGGTGTTGGTCTTCAGATTGAGGAGCCTGTCCAGGAAGAATTGTTTGAGGCAGATAAAGACCGCCTCATGCAAATTCTATCCAATATCCTTAACAATGCTTTAAAATATACACCTGCAGGAAAAAATGTGACTCTTTCGGTTGTATCAGAAATGGAAGGGTATGTTGGTTTTCACATTCAAGATGAAGGTTCGGGGATGGCTGACGATGATATCCCGCATATTTTTGAACGCTTCTACCGTGGTGACAAATCACGTGACCGAAAAACAGGCGGGGTAGGGATTGGCTTATCGATTGTAAAAGCCTTAATGGATGCCCATAAAGGACTAATCAAAGTAAAAAGCAGGTTAAATAAAGGAACAAGTATTACCTTGTGGTTTCCGCAGGAAGAATAAGACCGAAGAGACATTAGGGCTCCGTTGACGACCGGACACCTCAAAACACTTCTGTGTCGGTAGACAATAGGGCTCATTGACGCCCGAGCGCGACAAAACACTTCTGTGTCGGTAGACAATAGGGCTCATTGACGCCCGAGCGCGACAAAACACTTCTGTGTCGGTAGACAATAGGGCTCAT
>NZ_JAABNN010000004.1:0-138728 GCF_009928415.1 Bacillus sp. USDA818B3_A | reverse complement strand
GAGCGCGACAAAACACTTCTGTGTCGGTAGACAATAGGGCTCATTGACGCCCGAGCCCCTCAAAAAACTTACTGTCTCGGTATGCAATGCAAATAAATTCATATATCAATTTAGTACTTTAATTTTTAAACGAATAAAGTCCACGGAAAGCTGCTGGACTTAAGATTCTATTAATTCTTTTACATCATAGACCCTGCCGCTTTCAAGATTTTCACTTAAAACAAGGTCTACTAAATGCTTAGCAACCGCATCGGTTTCTAATAATAAATTCTTTTCTTTAAATTCCTTGAATGTTTCTAGTTCTTTAAAGGCATCCTCGGAGGTGGAACGGATCGTTTCCTGCATGCCAGTATTCATAATACCAGGACTAAATCCAATAATGACATGCTTCGTTTGCAAGTCTGACTGTTCAATCGCAGCCGTTTGGGTAAACATGTTTAACCCTGCCTTAGAACTGCAATAGACACTCCACCCTTCAATCGAGCGGACGGCAGCGCCTGATGTCACATTGATAACGGTTACTTTTGTGTTTGTTAAATGAGCCTTGCTAAAAAATAGATTAGTAATCAAAATAGGGGCAATCAGATTCACTTTAATATTTCGGATAATCGGAGTTTGGTCTAAGTTTCCTACCTTTTGGATCGGTTCAATCACACCTGCATTATTAAATAGCAGGATATCAGTTGGATTTTTTTCAAATATACAATGGGCAATCTCCATAAAAACTTCTTGTATCTCTGTTTCTAATGAGAGATTGCAAGAAACGTGTTTATATTCTATCCCATTATCAAGTGCAAGGTTTTTCAACTCTTCATTTTCGGTCCGAGAAACAGAGACAACCGATATTTGTTCCTGAAAAAGGCGTTTCGCAATACTTTCTCCCAATCCCTTTGAAGCCCCGGTTATAATGGCATACTTCATGGAAAACTCCCCCTGAAAGCAGTTTAGTATGTATATAATCTATTTTATTCCTCCAAAAAGTATTAAGCAAATTTGGAAGGTAATAGAAAAAGCAGTTCCTATTTCGAACTGCTTCCTCAGTTATACCTTTTTTCTTGTCTAAATGAGCCCTGGTTTATTGCGGGAAAGAATTTCTTCCACTCATTTAAGAAGGTTTTTGTTGAAGCGTTAGGATGTTCAAGGACCATGCCGGTTGGTCCTGATTGCTTCACTTGACCATTTACAATAATCGCAAGCCGATTGGTCAGATAATGAATCTCCATTAAGTCATGGCTGACAAACACAGCCGTCGTACTGGTTTCTTCCATAATCCGTTTGAAATCCTCCATTAAGCGAATCTTGGTTGGAAAGTCGAGCGCTGAAAAGGGTTCATCAAGAAAAAGAATTTCCGGCTCCACAATCATAGCACGGGCAAGATTAACCCTTTGCGCTTCACCGCCAGATAAATAGAGAGCATTCTTTTTCGCTAAATGACTAATCTAAAACAATTCCAGCCAATGGGCAACTTTTTCTTTAATCACTGGTTTTGGAACCTTGCGTAATTTTAACCCTATGGCGATATTGTGAAAGACCGTTCCATCTAATAAAAGTGATTGCTGAAGGGCTACTGAAAACTTCCTGCGCAAATCCATTGGTGCTTGGCCGGGAGGAACCATTTGTCCCCGATAGAAAATCTCTCCGCCGGTTTGTTTGTCGAGAAAAGAGAGAACCTTAAGTAATGTACTTTTTCCAGCCCCATTTGGACCCATAATCCCGAGAAATTCACCATTATAAATCTCGAATGAAGAGATATCAAGAATCGTTTTTTGGCGGACATTATAGGTTAGGTTCTTTAGCTCAATTAACGGGTTCATGATATTCGCCTCCTTTGCTGTAAAAATGTTAATAGGGCAGTAATCAATAAGGCAACAGACAATAAGATAAACGAGAGGGCGAGGGCAATGTCAAAATTCCCTTTAGAGACTTCCATCACGATCGTCGTCGTTAAAATCCTTGTATCACCTTGTATATTGCCTCCTACCATCATCGCAGCGCCAACTTCAGCAATCACGCGGCCAAAACCAGCCATGATGGCTGCAAGGATCGCCATTTTCAATTGTTTTATAAGAATGAATAATGTCTGCAGTCTCGTTGCTCCCAGTGCTTTAATTTGCAGCAGCATCTTATCACTGATTTGCTGAAAGGCTGTACAGGTAAGGCTCGTAACGATTGGCAGGCTGACTAAGATTTGGGCCATAACAATGGCAGCAGGCGAATAGAGTAGGGAGAAATCCCCTAATGGGCCGGATCGCCATAAAAGCATGGTAATCCAAAGACCGGCCACAACAGGCGGCAGTCCCAGCCCAATATTAATGAAGACTAATAGGATTTTTCGGCCTTTAAACCTAGTTAAACCTAGTAAAATACCCAGAGGTAATCCGATGATGGTGCTAATTAGAATGGAAATGAGACATACCTTAAGCGTCAGAGCTGTGATTGCTAATACTTCCTGATCCCCGGAAAGTATTATTTCGAGTGCTTTTTTCATTCCATCCAGCAGTAATTCCATGATCTCATGCCCCCAAGATTTTTCTTTATGAAGCAGGCAAGAGGCGGACTCATAAAGAGACCGCCGCTCATTCTACTATTCTGTATAGCTAATAAATAGTGATCTTCCATATTCCTTTTTACCAAAGTTTTCGATCACATCTTGTGTTTTTTCATCTACCATAAATTCTACAAACTTTTCAGCATCTTTACTATTCACTTTATCATGTTTTTCTGGATTTACTTCCATCACATGATAGATATTCATTAAATCTTTTCCGCCTTCAACCACAATTTGAAGAGTATCTAGATTTTTTTGTTGGGCCAGCCATGTCGCACGATCCGTTAACACATATCCTTTTTTCTCTGCAGCCACTTGTAAGGTTTGTCCCATCCCTTGTCCAGTTGAAACATACCAATCACCTGCTGGCTTGATGTTTGCTGTTGTCCAAATGGCAAGTTCTTTTTTATTTGTACCAGAATCATCACCACGTGAAATAAATGTAGCCTTTGTTTCAGCTAATTTTTTAAAAGCAGCTGCAATGTCTTCACCGCTAACGCCTGCTGGGTTTTCCTTTGGACCTGCTAAGACAAAATCATTGTACATGACGCGCTTATAATTAATCGCATCACCTGCATCAACGACCGCCTGCTCTGCTGCTGGAGCATGAACAAGAAGGGCATCCGCTTCACCTTTCGTACCCATTGCCAATGCTTCACCCGTACCAACAGCAATTACTTTTACTTTTACATTATTTTCTTTTTCAAACATAGGGATAATGACATCAAGTAAGCCGCTGTCTTGTGTGCTGGTTGTAGTAGCAAGGATCATTTCTGTTGGTGCCGGTTTAGCCGCTGACTTTTTCTCTTTTGAAGCCGTATCCTTTGTATCGGTAGTTCCGCAAGCAGATAAAACTAGAAGCATTAACGCAAATAAGACCATAAATAGACGATTTTTTTTCATACAAGTTCCTCCGGTTGACTAGTTTGATAGATTATTTTTCCTAAATCTTGGATTGAATAGCCTTCTAAATCTGTTAGATTTTCTCTAAAGCTTGCAGACTGTAAATAGTGAATTAAAAGGATTAAATTCTGTTTGTTTTCAGCTGTAAAACGAAAAACGAGATCGAACTTTTCTTGCGCCACTGGCACAAAATCCAGTCCTAAGTGGCTCGCGGCCGATTGAATCCCAAAGGCCACATCAGCGTTGCCCCGGCTGATATAAGATGCAGCAGATAGATGGTTCCATTCTTCATTGCTATAGCCGTTTATCTTGCTAGGATTAATTCCGTAGTTTGAAAGCAGGCTATCAAGTAAAAATCTTGTTCCTGCTCCTTTTTGGCGGTTAACAAACTGTACATCTTTTCTAGTAAGATCCGAAAAATCAAGGATACTCTTCGGATTGCCTTTTGCGACAATGAAGCCCTGTTGTCTATCAGCGAATCTCATGACGGCAATATTTTCATAGACAAATAGCTGATGGATAAATGGCAGATTATACTCTTGTGAAGCAGGATCTAAAAGATGAATCGCTGCCATATCACTTTGACCGCGGTAAAGCATCATTAAACCTTCTAAACTGCCGATAAAGGATGGCTGAATCTGTAGGTTTAAAGCGCTTCCAGCCTGCTTGGCAAAATGTTCAACTAGAAAGTCATGGCTGCCTGTAAGGCGGATGAATCCTGAAGAAGGGCTGTTTGTGTTTGAAACATCTGAAGCCTTTTTAGCTGGTGCCTTCATGCTTTCTTTATAACGTTCTATTTCTGCATGCTCAATTCTCATTTTATTACCTATCTTAAAAGCATGCAGATCCCCTCTTTTTATCAGCTCATAAACCGTATGCTTGGAGATTTGAAAGATTTGTGCCACCTCATCAGGAGTATAAGCACGTTCGTCCATTGTTCACCCTCCTTTTTCCAGTGTTTATTCTATTAAAAAGTTTAGCATAATGCATGTGACTTTTGTTAAGTTTTGTTAAGTTTTGTTAAGTTTTGTTGGGTTTTGTTTGGAAATGTCATGATTTGTTCAAAGAGGAAAATGAGTTAACAATTTTACCGAAATCGTCACCTATTGTTCATTAATGAGCAAAGAAATTGTAGTAGTATTGTAATAGGTGAAGATTTTCTGGTTAAGGGAAGGGATGTAAATGTCGAAACTTTTGTATATTACAGCAAATCCTAAAAATGATCTAAAACTTTCAAAAGGGATGCAAATTGGAGAAGTGTTTTTAGAGGAGTTTAAGGCTGCTCAGCCGGACGTTGAGATAGAACGCTGGCATCTTTATGATATGGATATCCCTGACATTGATATGGACCTCTTATTTGCAAGGGCAAAACTATCCTTTATGGGTTATACAAAAGATCAACTATCAGAAGCAGAGCGTACCAAGCTTGAAAATATGCATGAATTAGCAGACCGGTTTATTGCCGCTGATTATTATGTATTTGTCACACCAATTTGGAATCTCGGTGCTCCTTCTATTCTGAAAAAATTTATTGATAATCTATTTATTGTTGAAAAGACCTTCACTAATACACCAGAAGGTCCTAAAGGATTATTAACCGGCCGAAAAGCGATTCATATTCAAACACGCGGCGGCATCTATTCATCTGGGCCAATGGTGGATTTTGAGTTTGGCGACCGCTACTTACGCAAGGTCTTCCAATTCCTTGGGTTCGACAGCTTAGAGACAGTTGTGGCCGAGGGAATGGATCATTTTCCTAAACAAATTCCAGAAATTATGGCCAAAGCAAAAGAACAGGCTGCGGCTGCGGCAAGAGAAATGGCAAAAGAAACAGTTACATTATAATAAAAAATGCGACTCGGTGAAGAGTCGCATTTTTCTTTTAAAAAGAGTACCCGGTCAGTTTTTTAAAATTTACCGGTGAATTGAAAGAACAAAACAATGATTCCTAATGCCCATACATAAATCGCAAATGGTTTCAAGGAATGCTTTTTTAAATAACCAATCATCCATCTAACCGCAACATAACCGAAAACGGCTGAGGCCACGATACCGACTAATAAAGCGGATAGAGAAATCGCTTCTCCTTGGCCTTCTAATAAATCCTTTGACTGCAGGACAATCGCCCCAGCAATGGCTGGTGTTGACAGCAAGAAAGAAAAATAGGCCGCTGTTTCCCGATCTAACTTACGCCATAAGGCCGCAACAATGGTCATACCTGAACGTGAGATAGCCGGCATGATGGCAACTGCCTGGAACGTACCAATAATTAAGGCATCCTTATAGCTGATATCATCCATTTTCTTATAACCATTTTTGGCTGAATCAGCCATCCATAAAAATACTCCTGTAATTAAAAACTCCCAGCCGATCGTTACCCCAGTTTTTGAAATTTCATCAATATAATCTTTAAAAGCAAGCCCAAAGATAACGGCAGGAATCGTTCCAATCACTAATAAAAAGGTTAATTTACTAAACGGCTTCTTCAATATTTTTATAAATTCATCTTTATAAAAAACAAATACCGCAAGTAAGGTTCCGACATGCAGCATCGTATCGAGCAGCAGACCCGCCTCTTGCAGACCGAATAAATTTCTTCCCAGGTAAAGATGTCCCGTACTGCTGATAGGTAAAAATTCGGTTAACCCCTGGATAATACCGAGGATGAATGATTCAAGTTTTGTTAACATACTCTCCCTCTCATTCTGAATAATGTAGGCCTGTACTAAAGATATGCTTAAACTAGATATTTCATGAAATCCTCTTCCTATTTTAGGGGGTTATTGGTAATTAGGTCAATAAATATTAAAAGCTCAATCAAAATAGGTGCAAAAGGAACGTTTTCTCCCATAAAATAGTAATAAACATGCCGAGAGGAGAAACGCACTTTGGTAAATACACATCTACACTTCAATACGTCCATCGGAGTCCAAAAACCGGAAAATATCCGGAATAAAAATCAGGCCTGCCCATTTTGCGAAAGAGACCAGCTGAGAGACCTCATTGCGGTGGATGGTCCCATCATTCTTTTGAAAAATAAATATCCCGTCCTTGAAAATGCGTATCAAACAGTCCTGATAGAAACGGACGATTGCCATGCCGATCTATCAACTTATTCCAAAGAGCATCTCCATCGTTTGATCCGGTTCGGGCTAAAATTCTGGTTGGAGATGGAAAGTACGGGTCAGTATCGCTCGGTTATTTTTTTCAAAAATCATGGACCGCTATCCGGAGGGACGATCGCCCATCCGCATATGCAGATTGTCGGTTTACATGACATTGATTACCGGGAAAAGGATTCCCATGATATGTTTGAAGGCCTCCTGATCTCCGAGCAGAACGGTGTCCGCTTTACTTTGTCCACTAAGCCGCGCGTAGGCTTTTATGAATTTAACGTGGAAATGGGGGATGTAAATTACAAGCAAGAGTTTGGCGAATATATTCAAAAGGCGGTCCACTATATTCTGAATCATTTTCCCTTTAAAGCCACAAGCTATAATGTCTTCTTTCATCACCTGGATGATAAGATTTACGCAAAAATTGTTTCCCGTTTCGTAACCACCCCGCTTTATATTGGATATGGAATTCCTCAGGTCCCGAATAACCTGGAAATGATGGCAGAGGAGGTAAGAAGGATCTATTTCTCCATCATGTAAATAAAACCAGCTGTGGGTTTAAGTTGAGATTTACCTGTTTTCAAAATATAATGGAGGAATGGACAAGTTTTTTGTAAGGTGGAACAAATATGACTTCAAATAGCAATACAACTTCAAAACTTGATTACAGCCTTGTTTTTATCTTAATCCTGCTCTTTCTAGCGAGCTGTTTAGCGATTTATAGTGCGCAAGCGAGCGGCCAGTATAAGGAGAACTTCTTAATTAAGCAAATCGTCTGGTATGTCGTTGGTGCCGGTATTATTACTGTAGTTATGACCCTTGATTCGGACCAATTGAAAAAGTTGACTTGGTACGCTTATGGGTTGGGCATCTGTTTGCTAGGTTTCTTAATTGTGGCGCCAGCAAGTATTGCACCGGTTATTAATGGAGCAAAAAACTGGTTTGTACTCCCAGGAGTTGGTTCGATCCAGCCATCGGAATTTGTTAAAATCTTTATTATTTTAGGTCTTGCCCGGACAATTGAACTGCACCACAGTAAAAATCCGCTTAAAACGATTCAGAGTGATTTTTGGCTTTTAGTAAAAATGGGTTTGGTTACGATGGTTCCTTTGGGACTGATCATTAAACAGGACTTAGGGACATCACTGGTCTTTTTGGCTATTTTACTTGGGATGATTTTTATATCCGGTATTTCGTGGAAGATACTGGTTCCAATATTTTCGTTTGGAATTCTTCTTATTGGTACGATCTTCTATTTCGTTCTCTGGAATCCGAATGTGCTGGAAAAGTATCTGGGTGTCGGGGAATATCAGCTGCGCCGGATTTATTCTTGGCTTGATCCATACAGCTATCAGGGTTCAGATGCCTATCAGCTGACAAAATCGCTGCTTGCGATTGGTTCTGGTCAAACAGGCGGTAAAGGTTTCGGTAATCGAGAGGTTTACTTGCCTGAGAGCCAAACGGACTTTATTTTTAGTGTGGTCGGCGAGGAATATGGCTTTATTGGTTCGAGTGTGTTAATTAGTTTGTTCTTTTTGTTGATTTATCATATTACCAAGGTTGGTATGGAGACTAAGAATAATTTTTATACGTATATTTGTGTGGGAATCATTAGTATGATTACGTTCCACGTCTTCCAAAATATTGGGATGACGATTGGTGTTCTGCCGATCACAGGTATCCCGCTGCCATTTATCAGCTACGGGGGAAGTGCCTTGATGGGGAATATGATGGGACTGGGATTAATCTTCTCGATTCGCTATCATTATAAAAAATATATGTTTTCGACAACAGCTTAGAAAAGAGCGGCATTCGTGTCTGCTCTTTTTTTTGTTGGAGCAGATGGCGGGGGGCAGCGGAAATATTCCGAAATTGCGCGGAAAAACGGTAGAAACCCGGCGGGAAAATAGCAAAAGGAGGCGGAATAAATTTGAAAACCCGCTGAATTCCCATCCAAACCGGCGGAATCGACGGAACTAAAAAATATGGTAAAATGGATGGAAGAAGTACCGGTATCAGGCGGAGAAACATTACATAACCTGCCTAAGAAAGCAAAAGCAAATTGTCAATGACGGAAGGTGTTATGAATGGAGAAGGAATTTACTGCCCAGTTCGAAGCATTACTTGAAAAATACAGTGAGCTTCTGGTTGGAGAAAGTAATGATGATACAAAAGAAAAGGTAAAAGCATGGGCCTTGTACACCCATATTGCCAAGTCGATGCCAGCATTGGCAAAGCATTGGAACGAGCTATACCCCGATGCAAAAGAGGAAATGAAACAAATTATTCAAGAGATTAAACAGCTAAATGAACAGCACAGAAATGCGAAAAAATAAAAAGTAACGGCCATGCATGGGCATGGCCGCTTTGCTTACATTTGATCATCTGAATCGGTCGGCTTGTACGTTTGGCTGGAAGATTGTTTTGCTTGGTTATTAATGTCTGTCATATCGTTTTCTTCACCAAACTCGGTGGCATAGCTAGGCTGGCCGACGTTTTGACGGGTAGTATCTGTCTCAGACTCGCCAATCTTAGCAAATAATAGTGGAATACAAGCAAGTCCGCTTAGTCCAACAAGACTATAAATAATTCTTGATAAAGCCGAATCCTGCCCGCCAAATAGAGCAGCAACTAAATCAAACTGAAAAAACCCGATTAATCCCCAGTTAATGGCACCAATAATGACTAATACCAAGGCAATTCGTGATAAGGTTTTCATGTTTTTCACCTCCAGTATAACGAATGATTGAAATCGTTTCTATCATGTGTAATATTCGCCGCATTCATTCATAGCTATAAAACAAAAACAGGCTGAAACTCAGCCTGTTTGACAATTAGCGTTTAAATTGACTATTTTGGCTGTTCTGTTTATCAATCCCGGCTTGTTCATTTCCTGGTCCGGCATTGCCCTTAACGCTTGCAGCACTTACTGCAGCTTTTGAAGGGTTCTTTTTCACTCTTGCCATTCTTATCACCTCATTTATAGGATGCCCAACTGACTGCCTAAAAATATGAAGGTAAAAGAAGGATTCAAAAAAAATTCAAAATTCCACGTTTATTGATTGCACAAATTTTCTAAATATTTTATATTAAATAGTAGCAAGAAACATTTCAAAACTAAATTTTTTTACCATAAAAATGAATGAGTATTCATTCAAAGGTTGAAGGGGGAGACAAATTTGAACCAATTGATTAGAAAAGCAGCTGTCCTTGGCTCGGGTGTCATGGGATCAGGAATTGCTGCCCACTTAGCTAATATTGGGATTCCAACACTTTTGCTTGATATTGTGCCACCTGAGTTAACGAAAGAAGAAGCAGCAAAAGGACTTACCTTAGCTGATAAACAAGTCCGCAATCGGATCAGTGCCCAAAATATCCAAAAACTTTTAAAGCAAAAACCTGCACCACTAACCTCCAAAAAGAATCTCGCCCTCATTGAAGCAGGTAACCTCGAAGATGATTTAGTTAAATTGAAAGATGTGGACTGGGTCATTGAAGTGGTCGTCGAAAACCTAAACGTCAAGAAGCAGGTTTTTGAAAAAGTCGACCAGTACCGCAAACCTGGCAGCATTGTCAGCTCGAATACCTCTGGAATATCAGTTGAAGCCATGGTGGAAGGACGTTCCGATGATTTTAAAAAGCACTTCCTAGGAACACACTTCTTTAACCCGCCTCGCTATTTAAAATTACTCGAAGTCATCCCAACACAATATACGTCACCAGAAGTCCTTTCATTCATGAAAACTTTCGGTGAGGACGTATTAGGAAAAGGTGTAGTCGAGGCCAAGGACACACCAAACTTTATTGCCAACCGAATTGGAACGTATGGACTGCTTGTGACTGTCAGGGAAATGTTAAAGTCAGGACTTAGTATCGGTGAAGTCGATTCGATTACAGGCCCACTAATCGGCCGGGCCAAGAGTGCTACTTTCCGAACACTTGATGTAGTGGGCTTGGACACCTTTTATCATGTAGCTGGCAATGTGTATGAACAAGTCGAGGGCAAAGAAAAAGAAGTATTTGTAATCCCTGCTTTCATTAAATCAATGGTTGACAAAGGATGGCTTGGAAGTAAATCAGGTCAAGGGTTCTTTTTGAAAAAAGGAAAGGAAATTCTTGAACTAGATCCAAGTACATTAGAATATGGTCCTCGTAAAAAGCTTTCAGCAGTTTCTATTGAACTTGCTAAGCAAGAAAAAGGAACAGCGAATAAATTGAAAGCGCTTATATATGCGAACGACAAGGCTGGACAATTCTTATGGAATACATTTACAGAATCCTTCATATACTCTGCCCAATTATTAGGTGTGATTGCCGATGATATTGTTGCGATTGACAGGGCGATGAAATGGGGCTTTGGCTGGGAAATGGGTCCGTTTGAGGCCTGGGATGCGATTGGTTTGGAAAAATCAGTGCAAAAACTGAAAAGTAGCGGTGTGGAAGTACCGTCATGGGTGACTGAGATGCTTGATGCAGGTCATACCTCTTTCTACTTAGAAGAAAACGGCGAGCAGTTCTACTATCATAACGGTCAATATCGTCTTGTAGAAACCAATCCAAAGGTGATTGACCTTAAGAAGATCAAGCAGCAAAGCGGTGTGATTAAAAAGAACAGCGGGGCAAGTCTAATTGATATCGGCGATGGTGTTGCTCTCCTAGAGTTTCATTCGCCAAACAATGCGATCGGCCTTGACATTGTTCAAATGATTAATTATTCAATCGACGAAGTTGAAAAAAATTATAAAGGTCTCGTCATCGGTAATCAGGGCAAAAATTTCTGCGTCGGTGCCAACCTGGCGATGATGTTAATGGAAGTACAGGATGACAATATTTATGAGTTGGATATGATTGTCCGCCACCTTCATAGCGCCTTGTTAAAAGTGAAATACAGCTCTAAGCCGATAGTCGCTGCTCCATTTGGGATGACCCTAGGCGGAGGTGCCGAGGTTTGCCTGCCGGCAGCTCATATTCAAGCCTCATCAGAAACATACATGGGCCTTGTCGAAGTTGGTGTCGGTCTGCTTCCAGGTGGAGGAGGTAACAAGGAGCTTTACATGAAGCACTTAGAAAATCTGCCAAACGGGGTTTCATTTGATCTGCAAAATGTCGTCAATAAAGTATTCGAGACAATTGCCATGGCAAAAGTGTCTACATCCGCAGAAGAAGCGCGCGAAAATAATTTCTTACGTTCATCTGACGGCATTAGCGTGAATAGTGACCATCTCATTTATGATGCAAAAAAGGCCGTGCTTTCTTTACATGAACAAGGATATAAACCGCGAGTCCGCAGGAAAGTTCCGGTCGTTGGGGAAACGGGTTACGCTACTCTTTTGCTAGGGGCAGAAGCGATGCGATTATCCGGCTACATTTCCGATCATGATTTAAAAATAGCGAAGAAAATTGCTTATGTCATTGCAGGCGGACGGGTGCCATTTGGAACGGAAGTCGACGAGCAATATCTATTAGATCTCGAACGGGAAGCTTTCTTAAGTCTGATTGCAGAACCAAAATCACAGCAGAGGATGCAGCACATGCTGGTAAAAGGGAAACCCTTAAGAAACTAAATAATAGTTTGAGAGAAAGCGAGGGAGATGGAATGAGAGAAGCAGTGATTGTGGCCGGGGCTCGTACCCCGGTTGGCAAGGCAAAGAAAGGAACGCTTGCTGCAGTACGTCCTGATGACTTAGGAGCATTAGTTGTAAAAGAAACCCTAAAACGTGCCGGGAACTATGAAGGAAACATTGATGACTTAATTATCGGCTGTGCGATGCCAGAGGCGGAGCAAGGAAACAATATGGCCCGCAATATCGGGGCACTGGCAGGACTTCCTCATACAGTACCTGCGATTACCATTAATCGATTCTGTTCCTCCGGATTGCAGGCAATCGCCTATGCGGCACAGGGAATCATGCTGGGGCATACCGACACCAGCATCGCCGGCGGCGCAGAATCAATGAGTATGATTCCAATGATGGGTCATGTGGTTCGCCCAAATATTAAACTTGCCGAATCGGCCCCGCAATATTACATGGGAATGGGTCATACAGCCGAGCAGGTCGCTCAAAAATATGGGATTTCCCGTGAAGACCAAGATGCATTTGCGGTAAGAAGTCATCAACGTGCTGCGAAAGCAATTGAGGAAGGAAAGTTTGTCGATGAAATCCTTCCTGTTGATGTAACGATTCGTTCAGTCGGAAATGATCATAAACTTGTTGAAAGATCGGTCCAATTTTCTATGGATGAAGGGGTGCGTCCTGACACCAATTTAGCGACACTATCAAAGCTTCGTCCAGCTTTTGCTGTAAACGGTTCGGTAACTGCAGGGAATGCTTCCCAAACAAGTGACGGGGCGGCAGCCTTAATGCTAATGGACCGGGAAAAAGCAGAGTCACTTGGCTTAAAACCGCTGGCTAAATTCCGTTCGTTTGCGGTTGGGGGAGTCCCGCCAGAAATCATGGGTGTCGGTCCGGTTGTCGCCATTCCAAAAGCGGTACAGCTGGCAGGATTAGAGCTATCGGATATTAACCTATTCGAATTAAATGAAGCTTTTGCTTCCCAATCCTTGCAAGTCATTAGAGAACTTGGCCTTAATGAAGAAATCGTCAACGTCAACGGCGGAGCAATCGCTCTTGGACATCCGCTCGGCTGTACAGGAGCAAAGCTCACCCTTTCCCTCATCCACGAATTAAAGCGCCGGAACGAACAATTTGGTGTTGTAACGATGTGTATTGGCGGCGGAATGGGTGCAGCTGGAGTATTCGAATTATTGTAAAAATGATTAGGGGGAATTATGAATGGCTGAAACAAAGAAAGTGGTTAAAGGCGGCAGCTTTTTAATTGAGGATCTTTCCTATCAAGATATTTATACACCAGAGGATTTTAATGAAGAGCATTTAATGATTGCTCAAACGGCTTCAGACTTTGTGGAAAAGGAAGTGGTCCCGCAGCTGGAGCACCTAGAAAACCATGAATTCGACCGTACGGTTAAGCTGTTAAAGAAAATGGGCGGGCTCGGCCTGCTAGCAGTGGATGTTCCAGAAGAATTCGAAGGTTTAGGTCTGGATAAAATAACTTCGTCCTTGATTACGGAAAAAATGGCCGGTGCAGGCGGATTCTCTCTTTCCTATGGAGCACATGTGGGAATCGGCTCTCTGCCAATCGTTTTATTCGGAAATGACGAGCAAAAGAAAAAATATTTACCTGCCCTTGCATCAGGTGAAAAGATTGCGGCCTATGCATTAACAGAACCTGGTTCAGGATCCGACGCTTTGGGTGCTAGAACAACTGCCAAATTAAATGCGGCAGGTACTCATTATATCCTGAACGGTGAAAAGCAGTGGATCACGAATGCCGGTTTTGCCGATGTATTTGTGGTCTACGCAAAAATTGATGGCGAGCACTTCTCAGCATTTATCGTAGAGCGGGATTTCCCAGGGGTTTCAACGGGTGCGGAAGAAAAGAAAATGGGGATTAAGAGTTCTTCGACTCGAACTCTCATTTTAGAGGATGTTCCGGTTCCTGTTGAAAATTTATTGGGTGAATATGGTAAAGGCCACGTCATTGCTTTTAACATCTTAAATATTGGACGCTACAAATTGGCAGTCGGGGCTGTTGGCGGTTCCAAGAAAGCATTTGATATGTCTGTCAAATATGCGAATGGCCGTAAACAGTTTAAAACGGCAATATCTCAGTTCAACTTAACAAAGGAAAAGTTCGGCACCATGGCATCAAAAATTTATGCCGCTGAAAGTTCGGTTTACCGCACGATTGGTTTATATGAAGAAAATCAAGGGAAGCTGTCCGCCGAAGAGGCAAAGGATCTTAAAAAAGTGGCGAATTCCATTGCAGAATACGCGATCGAATGTTCAGTGAACAAATTCTTTGCGAGCGAAGTATTATCCTATGTTGTCGATGAAGGGGTTCAAATTCACGGCGGTTATGGCTTTATGCAGGAGTATCCGATTGAAAGAGCCTATCGCGATGCCAGGATTAACCGGATCTTCGAGGGAACCAATGAAATTAACCGCCTCTTGGTGCCAGGCACCCTTGTGAAAAAAGCATTAAAAGGCGAGCTTCCACTTTTTCAAAAAGCCATGGCACTACAAGAGGAATTAATGATGCTAATGCCTGAAGAACCGGGTGATGAGCCGCTGGCACAAGAGAAATACTTAGTAAGAAATGCGAAAAAGATTGCCTTATTGGCCTCTGGATTAGCTGCACAGAAATTTGGCAAGGCATTAGAAAAAGAACAAGAGATCCTAGCCAATATTGCTGATATCGTTTCAAATGTGTATGCCATGGAATCGGTTGTCTTGCGAACAGAAAAGGCAATTGCAAAAGACGGCCTGGATAAGAATAAACAAAAGCTTCTATATACACAAATTTTCTGCCAAGAAGCTTTTAATGAAATTGAAGCAACGGCTAAAGAGTCACTTGTTGCCATTGAGCAGGGTGATACGCTTCGAATGATGCTATCGTCCCTTCGCAAATTTACCCGCCACCAGCCAATTAATGTAATCGCGAAAAAACGCGAAGCAGCAGATATTATTATTGAAGCAGAGCGCTATCTTGTTTAAGATTTAGAATTAGGGGCCCTTTCCTTGTCGGGGGCCTTTAATTTTTTGAAAGAGAAGGAAATGAAACCATCGTGACGAATTTTTCCCATAGTGAGTACGGGCCATTAGGATTTTAAAAGGCTGTATGATAAAATTTTACTGAAACATAAGGATTGGTGGTGAAACCAGTGGCTTTAACTTTTTATTGGTATCCAAAATGCGGCACATGCCGAAACGCGAAGAAATGGCTGGATGAACATCATCTTTCCTATGAAGAGGTACATATCGTCGAGCATCCACCGTCACGGGAACAGCTTCATGAGCTTTATCAAAAGAGCGGCTTGGAATTGAAGAAATTTTTTAATACGAGCGGATTAAAATACCGTGAATTAGGAATAAAAGATAAAATGAAGACGGCGACAGAGGCTGAATTGCTCGACTTGCTTGCAACAGATGGGATGTTAATTAAAAGGCCTATTTTAACTGATGGCGAACGTGTTACAGTTGGTTTTAAAGAAGATGAATATGAAAAAACTTGGGCTTAAATATTAAAAAATCAGGAGGGATTTTCTAATGAGTGTACCAAAAGAATTACGTTATTCAGAAGAGCATGAATGGGTAAAGGTTGAAGGAGAAAAGATCCGTGTGGGGATTACCGATTTTGCACAGCATGAATTAGGCGATATCGTTTTCGTTGAACTTCCAGAGGTTGGTGCAGAATTAAAAGCCGACGAACCTTTTGGCAGTGTGGAATCAGTTAAAACCGTTTCTGAGTTATACGCGCCTGTTAGCGGAAAAGTGGTTGAAATTAATGAAGAACTTAGTGACAGTCCAGAGTTTGTCAATGAATCACCATATGAAAAAGCATGGATGATTGTCATTGAACCAACTGATGTAAGCGAAGTAGAGAAGTTAATGACTTCTGAGAAATATGAAGAAATGATCAAGGCAGACTAATTTTTTAAAGCACCCTTTTTTATGGGTGCTTTTTCACTTATATTACCACTCTTTTTCTTGCTCGCCCTTGGTAAAACTAATCCTAAATAACTTGAAGAGGGTGGATATAATGACGTTAAAACAGCAAAAGATTGACGTTACGGATCGAGTGGTTGGTAAATTGAAAGATGGCGAAATCCAGCTATTCCTTGAAAATGAATCGATTGGAAAGATCAAGCTTAAGGATCAAATTCAGGTGGAATTGGATCACCATTTTGAGACAGAACAAAAAAAGATTTATCAGAATGTTACGGTAACCGATCAGCCGGATGCTAAGTATACCGATTGTGATGATGGTGGATGGTGCTAGGCAAAGATCTGTTGCTGAATGGACAATAATGATATAGTTAACGTACAAACAGTAGCACACGAAAACAGTAAGTTAGAATATGTTAACATAAACAACTTTATATTACAGGTGATGGGATATGAATGATTCGTATGTTGACAAAGTTCTTATTGTCGAAGGTAAATCAGATAAAAATAAGGTTAAGCATATTTTAAAGGAACCTATTGAGATCATTTGTACTAATGGAACGATTAGTCATTCCAAGCTCGAGGAATTAATTGATTTTCTTGAGGATAAGGATGTCTATATCCTTGTGGATGCAGATGATTCTGGCGAGAAGCTGCGCAGACAATTTAGACGTGAATTTCCTCATGCAGAGCATCTCTATATTGACCGGATGTATCGGGAGGTTGCGACTGCCCCCGAACATCACCTGGCTATGGTCCTGTTAGGGGCGAATATTGATGTGCATGCTGAGTATTTAGAAATGGGTTAATATATGATGAATGAATGGAATCAGTCTGACCTGGCTGATTTCCTCGATGGTGAGGGAGTCGGTCTGTTATATTTCTATACTCCTTTATGCGGCACCTGTCAGGTGGCATCCCGAATGCTGCAAATTGTCGGTGAGCTGGTAAAGGTCCCAATGGGAAAAATGAACCTTAATTTTTATCCTGATTTGGCGAAGAATTTTGAAGTTGAGAGTGTACCTTGCTTGTTGATTATTCAGGATGGTACGGTTTTAGAAACGATCTATGCGTTTCATTCAGTTCCTTTTTTGTTGGAGAAGATAAAATCTTATCTTGAGTGAGCAGATGCGCAGGCGCATCTGCTTTTTAAAATTTTGGTTAATAGAGAAGGATTAAACTCTAGTTGGAAGTAGTCAGTCAGTGCAGAGAAGAGTCTCAACCCCTGAAGGAGGAATCCGTACCGTGCTTCGACAGATGAGAGAGGAGCTCAACCCCTGAAGGAGGAATCAGTACCGTGCTTCGACCGATGAGAGAGGAGCTCAACCCCTGAAGGAGGAAACCGTTTGGTGCTTCGACAGATGAGAGAGGAGCTCAACCCCTGAAGGAGGAAACCGTGCAGTGCTTCGACAGATGAGAGAGGGGCTCAACCTCTGAAGGAGGAAACCGTGCAGTGTTTCGACAGATGAGAGAGGAGCTCAACCCCTGAAGGAGGAAACTGTTTGGTGCTTCGACAGATGAGAGAGGAGCTCAACCCCTGAAGGAGGAATCCTTGCTATGCTTAGACAGATGAGAAAGAAACCATCCCCTGCTTTAGTAATAATAAGTATGATTTTTAATCCCCGAAGCACAAAAATTTTGTCTCAGCACCCTTCCAATTGACTGCTTTGATAATATCCCATTACACCATTCATACACTAAACTAGTTGAAATCCTTTCATTAGGATACAACAACCTAATCTCACCAGCTATTCTTAAAACTGCATTATCTATCCCTTCTTGATGACCACATACCCCGCACTCAAGATGCCGACCACAACAAAAAACCTCAAACGCTCCACATAAAGCACAAAATAGCCCTTTCCTTAGCAAATCAATCTTATACTTAGCATACTTTTCATAAGGGGACTCTAACCGATGCATAGACGCCAACTGCTCCGCCAGCCCCTTATGACGGCCATTCAAAGCCGACGAATTTCTATTTAGTTTTTTCATAAAATTGGGAAGCTGATTTGGATAAATAATAGGTTTATTTAGCGGGGATTGATACAAGTGGAACCTGGGGTTAATAAAAATGACATAGGACACAATCTCCATACGATAACCGAGACTTTGGAGAAATTGCCGCAGCAGTGATTCACACCTTTCTAATTGAAGCAGCGGATTTTTAATTTCCTTTTTACTGTTAAGCGCATAAAACCTGCCATTTTCAAAATAAAAATCACCTTCAAAATTTTTCACTTCAAACAAATAAATGGGATCCTTAGTGATCATTAACGTATCCATCTGAAATTTGCTGCCATTCCATTCTAAAAACAAATCATTCAAGAGATAATTCGGACATTCCAGTTCCTTCGTCATCCGATCGAACATTACTTCACCTTCATAACCCTTAGAAAGATTTTGAAGATTAATTACCTCTTTTTCTTCCAACCCCACTCGCCTATCTAATGACCGGAGAATTTTTAATTCAAGTGGTTCAGAACGTTCCTTAAAAATCATATATCCACATCCTTTCCTTATACATAGCTTCATTGTATAAAAAAATCACCCAACAATAATTGAAATATTCCTGACATTTTGCAATCCCTCAGCGAATACCGACATATTTCTCAGGAAATGACTGAGAATTGTCGAGCGATTGTCAAAGGAATCCCTTCCTCTGTGCTGAATTAGTAAACAAATCGCACAAAAACTGGGGTGGTGCAAATGGAACAACTAGCCGAAGATTTCATAAATAGATTTAACCTGCAGGGACATACCCTGGGTTTAATAAAAAGAGCAGACCTAAGAGTAAAAATATCATGTGACAGTGGAACCTTCATACTTGAAATTAAAAACAGCCAAATAGTATTAAAAAACCATCACCAACAAAATTGTTACCAAATCGCAGGGGACTACCATACACTGAAGCAACTCTTCGAGGGAACAGAAAGACTTCGAATCCTCGAACGTAAAGGGCAGCTAACAATAGAGGCCCCGTTAAGAACCATACTATTGTTAGAATCCATCTTCTTTTTAACAAAGGCGCATGAAAATCTTGCTAAAGTCATATAATCCTATAGGTTGACTCGGGATTAAATTTCTAGTAATCTAAAGATAACAACAATCGAATCTACCCCAAACTTATCAAGAGTGGCGGAGGGACTGGCCCTTTGAAGCCCGGCAACCGGTTTTATAACACGGTGCCAATTCCAGCAGAGCAAATCAAGCTCTGGAAGATGAGAAGAGTGAACCCCCTCTTCTTAGGAAGAGGGGGTTTTGTCATTTCGTTTGAAAAAAGGAGGAACAGGAAATATGGGAGAAAATCAAAAGAAATACCGTTTTGAAACATTAAGTGTTCATGGTGGATTATCGCCAGATCCTGTCACAGGCGCAAGAGCCGTTCCTATCTATCAAAACAATGCCTATCAATTTAAAAACACAGAACATGCAGCGAACTTGTTTAGCTTAGCAGAACCTGGGTACATATACACAAGAATTCACAATCCCACAACGACGGTTTTTGAAGACCGAGTCGCTCTGCTAGAAGGCGGCGTAGGGGCCCTCGCTGTTGCAAGCGGGATGGCCGCCATTTCACTTGCCATCTTAAATATTGCTGAAGCTGGCGATGAAATCGTGGCAGCATCCAATCTTTATGGCGGAACCTACAATTTGCTGGCAGTTACCCTGCCTAAATACGGGATAAACGTAAAATTTGTAGATGCGGAAAATCCTGAAAACTTCCGTCATGCTATTACGGATAAAACAAAAGCCATTTTTGCTGAAACGATTGGGAATCCAAGTTTACGTATCCTCGATATCGAAAAAGTAGCAGATATTGCTCATCAAGCAGGGGTACCGTTAATTATTGACAATACCTTTGCCACTCCCTATCTTTGCCGGCCAATCGAGCATGGTGCCGACATTGTCGTCCATTCCGCAACCAAATGGTTATTAGGAAATGGAACCACAACTGGGGGAATCATTGTCGATGGGGGCAAGTTTGATTGGAACTCTTCCAAATTCCCTGGTTTCACGACACCAGATGAAAGCTACCATGGCCTTGTCTATGCCGAAGCACTTGGGAACATTGCCTATATCATCAAAGCGCGTGTTCAATTATTACGAGATCTGGGGCCTGCGCTCAGTCCGCAAAATTCGTTCCTTTTCACACTAGGACTAGAAACTCTTCATGTACGCATGAAGGAACATATAGCCAATACAAAGGAAATTGTAGATTACCTATTAGCCCATCCGGCAGTGGAGTGGGTGTCTTATCCTGGTCATAGCTCCCATCCTGATTATGAGCTAGCAGAAAGATACCTGCCAAAAGGTGCTGGGTCTATGGTTGTTTTTGGCATTAAAGGCGGAAAGGAAGCAGGCGCTAAATTAATTAACTCACTTACCCTCTGGGCACATGTTGCCAACGTTGGGGATGCAAAGAGTCTAATTATTCACCCTGCGAGCACAACCCATCAGCAGCTGGATGCGGAAGGACTTAAAGCGGCAGGGGTATCAGAAGATTTAATCCGTCTCTCGATCGGAATTGAGAATGTGGAAGATTTAGTGGAGGACCTTGAAACAGCAATAGAGTCTGCAACAGGCTTAACATCACTAAAGACCAATGCCTAAATTTAACTATTAAATAGATCCAGAAAAAACGTTGACACCCCATTTTATCCGTGATACGATAACTTTTGTTAAAAAGTAAAATTATTTAAATAATATAACGATTTAATTGAATATAGAATCTGTAAACTCTTATCAAGAGAGGTGGAGGGATGTGCCCGATGAAGCCCGGCAACCGTCAATGAACATTGAAATGGTGCCAATTCACACAAGGCGTTTTGCCTTGGGAGATGGGAGAAAGGTTATCTTTTATCATGCCTTTCTGCCCGTGCAGATAGGTATTTTTGTTTTTCTAAGATAATAGAATCCTTTTTATTCAAACAGTGAACCCTATATTCAAGATTTAATAAAGTAGGTGATCAAATGATTTCAATCCAGAATGTCCGGAAAATCTTCTCTAGTAAAAAAGGTCAACTCAAGGCAGTCGACGATGTAAATCTTGAGATTAAAGACGGAGAGATTTTCGGCGTGATTGGTTATAGCGGTGCCGGAAAAAGTACATTAATCCGTATGTTAAACGGGCTGGAGATCCCAACAGACGGAAGCGTTACGGTTGCCGGGCGTGTTATTTCGAAAATTAAGGGAGCTGAACTCCGTAAGGCTCGTCAGGAAATCAGCATGATCTTCCAGCATTTTAACTTACTGTGGTCGAGAACTGTCAGTGAAAATATTGCTTTCCCTCTTGAGATTGCCGGTGTTAAAGGACCGCAAAGAAAGAAGAGGGTGGCTGAGCTTATTAAGCTAGTTGGTTTAGAAGGCAGAGAAAATGCATATCCATCAGAGCTTAGCGGCGGTCAAAAGCAGCGGGTTGGAATTGCTAGGGCACTTGCAAATAATCCGAAAGTCTTATTATGTGATGAAGCAACATCGGCACTCGACCCGCAAACAACGGATTCCATTCTGGATCTGCTTGTCGATATTAATAAACGACTTGGATTAACCATTGTGCTAATTACGCATGAAATGCATGTTATTCGAAAAATCTGTCACCGTGTTGCTGTGATGGAAGGCGGTAAAATGGTGGAAATGGGCCCTGTTCTAGATGTATTTAAACATCCAAAGCAGCCAATAACCAAACGATTTGTCCAACAGGTTACGGAACCGGAAGAAACAAAGGAAACAATTGACCATTTACTTGGACGTTATCCTCAGGGACAAGTTATTCAGCTTTCGTTCGTTGGTGAATCGGCAGAACAGCCATTAATTACAAACCTTATTCGGGATTATAACGTTATAGTAAATATTCTCCAAGGTAAAATATCGCATACACAAAATGGGTCATACGGTTCATTATTTCTTCACCTTGATGGGCAGACGGCTGAAATTCAAAAAGCGGTCGATTATCTCCATTCACAGCAAATCGGTGTGGAGGTGTTAAGCAATGACTAATTTAACGGAAACACTAAACTGGGATCAATTATTTGCTGCAACCCAAGAAACCATCTACATGACTTCAATATCGGTTGTTGTTACATTTATTTTGGGTTTGTTACTCGGTCTTTTATTGTTTTTAACAGATGAGGGAAATATCTGGCAAAGTAAAATGGTACATATCATTATTGCTGGATTTGTTAATATTTTTAGATCCATTCCATTTATTATCTTAATTGTATTGTTAATTCCTTTTACGAAATTACTAGTTGGGTCAATGCTCGGTGCAAACGCAGCCTTACCGGCCTTAATTATTGGGGCGGCGCCTTTCTACGCGCGTATGGTGGAAATTGCACTTAGGGAAATTGACAAGGGTGTGATAGAGGCATCTCAATCGATGGGAGCCACACATGGACATATTATATTTAAGGTGTTAATACCTGAATCATTGCCAGCGTTAATTTCAGGAATTACTGTCACAGCCATTTCTTTAGTCAGCTTTACCGCTATGGCGGGGGTAATTGGAGCTGGCGGACTTGGTCATTTCGCTTACTTGGAAGGCTTTCAGCGCAATAGACCAATGATTACCTTAATTGCAACAGTTGCTGTATTAATTTTAGTTTTTATTATCCAATTTATTGGAGATTATTTTACAAAGAAAACTGACAAACGATAACAGGGGGAGAAAAAATGAAAAAAGTATTTAGTCTTATCGCAATTGCCTTATTAGCATTTGCATTGTCAGCTTGTGGCGCTGCTAAAGATGACACAGCTAAAGAAGGAAAAGATGGCAACAAAAAATTAATCGTCGGTGCATCTGCCGTACCTCATGCTGAAGTACTTGAAGCTGCAAAACCTTTGTTAAAGAAAAAAGGTATCGATCTAGAAGTGCAAGTTTTCCAAGATTATGTTCTTCCAAATGTAGCCTTAAGGGATAAAGAAATTGATGCAAACTATTTCCAAACACCAGGTTATTTAGAGCTTCAAATGAAGGAAAACAAGGATTATGATTTTGTTAGTGTTGGTGAAATTCATAAGGAACCAATCGGCATTTATTCTAAAAAGTATAAAAGCCTAAAGGATCTGCCAACAGGTGCCAAAATTATTATGAGTGATTCATTTAGTGACCACGGACGAATCTTACCTATTTTTGAAAAAGCTGGTTTAATTAAGCTAAAAGAAGGCGTTGGCGCTAATGCAAGGGTAGAGGATATTATTGAAAATCCAAAGAAACTTGATTTCTCTACTTTAATTGAAGCTAAATTATTAGCCTCTTCTTTCGAAAGCGGCGAAGGTGATGCAGTTGTTATTAATACCAACTACGCATTAGAAGGTGGAATTGACATCGGTAAGTATGGAATTGCCTTTGAAGGCAGTGATGTTGTACCGGCCAACCTTGTAGTGGTTCGCTCTGAGGACAAAAACCGTGCAGAAATTAAAACACTTGTAGAGGTTCTAAAATCAGAAGAAATTCAAAAGTTTATTAAAGATAAATATCAAGGTGCCGTTCAAATTGCCAAATAATAATCTTTAATAAAGTGATGGGGCCAGTGCGATATAGCACTGGTTCTTTGTTTCTTACGAATGAAGAATATCTAGTTAAAGCAACCTATAGGAAACGGAATGGATATAGTACTTAATCCTTTGTAATGGTAAAAAGTGGACTGAGGGAAGACAAATTCATTTCTTGGTAATTTTCTAAAAATAAGGTATGATTTTATTCGGGTCTATCTTACATAAGAAGTAGATGTCTGAATTTTCGTTTAAATCCACTTATTCTATTCTCAATTAACAATCGCTTAATGAAAATAGAGCTTTGTTATACTGTTTAAGAGTTGCTAATACATTCTATTTGTTATAAGATTGTAATGAGAATAAAATGAGAATAAGAGTTACAAACAAACTTGCTTTGCAAGCTAACAACACTTTCTTTTCGGAGGTATAAATATGGCTGGATCAACATTAACGATCAAAGATTTACATGTAGCAATTGATGGGAAAGAAATTTTAAAAGGTGTAAACCTCGAAATAAAAGGCGGAGAAATCCACGCAATCATGGGGCCAAACGGTACTGGTAAATCAACTTTATCTTCTGCCATTATGGGACACCCAAAATATGAAGTAACTAGCGGTTCTATTACACTAGACGGACAAGATGTTCTTGAAATGGAAGTAGATGAGCGCGCACGTGCAGGATTATTCTTAGCAATGCAATATCCTAGCGAAATCAACGGCGTAACAAATGCCGATTTTTTACGTTCGGCGATTAACAGCCGTTTAGGTGAAGGAAACGAAATTTCTCTAATGAAATTCATCCGTAAAATGGATAAGCAAATGGAATTCCTCGAAATGGATTTAGATATGGCACAGCGTTATCTAAATGAAGGATTTTCCGGCGGTGAGAAAAAGCGTAACGAAATTCTTCAATTAATGATGATCGAACCAAAAATTGCGATCTTGGATGAAATTGACTCTGGTCTTGATATCGATGCCCTAAAAGTTGTTTCAAAGGGTGTTAATCAAATGCGCGGAGAAGATTTCGGCTGCTTAATTATCACACACTATCAACGTCTGTTAAACTATATCACTCCTGACCATGTGCATATTATGATGCAGGGCCGTGTTGTTAAATCTGGCGGACCAGAGCTTGCACAACGCTTAGAAGCAGAAGGATATGACTGGATCAAACAAGAGCTTGGCATTGAAGATGAAACAGTTGGGCAAGAAGCGTAACAGAGTGTTAGGAGGATTACAATGACAACAGAAACCAAATTACCAGTTGATCAGGAATTTGTCCGCTCGTTCTCAAAAGAAATGAATGAGCCTGCTTGGTTTGAAGAATTCCGGCTTAAAGCACTAAACGAATTCGAACAGCTTTCCATGCCAAGACCTGACAAAACGAAAATAGATAAATGGAACTTTACACAATTTCAGCAGCACACGGTTAAAAGTGATGCCTATTCATCACTAGATGCACTTCCTGAAGAAGTTAAGGCATTAGTTAACTTAGATGATCAAAATAAAAATCTCTATGTCCAACGCAATCAGACTCCTGCCTTTTTATCATTGTCTGAAGAGCTAAAAGGGCAAGGAGTAATATTCACAGATTTATTAACAGCTGCAAGAGAGCATGGCGATCTTTTGAAAAAGTATTACATGACTCAGGCGATCAATATGGATGAGCATCGTTTAACGGCCCTCCATGCAGCGCTTGTGAACGGAGGAGTTTTCCTATACGTTCCTAAAAATGTAGAAATCAAAGAACCAATTCAGTCTGTATTTGTTCAAGATCATCCGGAGGCAAACTTGTTCAACCATGTCATTGTAGTGGCTGAGGACAATAGTGCTGTCACATACGTAGAAAACTACATTTCTACAGTGGAAAGCTCGAATACTCTTGCGAATATCCTGACTGAGGTTATTGCCAATGTAAACGCAAAGGTTCAATATGGAGCCGTTGATTATTTGGCAAAAGGGATTACTACCTACGTTAACCGCCGTGGTGTGGCTGGAAGAGATTCCTCGATTGAATGGGCACTTGGTCTTATGAACGAAGGAAATACGATCTCTGAAAACACAACCAACCTGCTTGGTGATGGCGCGCATGGCGACACGAAAACTGTCGTAGTCGGCCGCGGAGAGCAAACGCAAAACTTTACCACTAAGGTCGTTCACTTCGGGAAAAATACAACCGGAAACATCTTAAATCATGGGGTTGTAAAAGATAGTGCGACTTCCATCTTTAACGGTATCGGTAAAATTGAACATGGTGCATCGAAGTCAGATGCAGAGCAAACTTCTCGTGTCTTAATGCTGAGCGAAAAAGCACGAGGAGATGCGAACCCAATTCTGCTAATTGATGAAGATGATGTTGTAGCTGGTCACGCTGCCTCTGTTGGCCGTGTGGATCCAGTTCAACTTTATTATCTAATGAGCCGCGGAATTCCAAAAACGGAAGCAGAACGCTTAGTCATTCATGGTTTCCTTGCACCAGTTGTTACACAGCTTCCGATCGAAGGAGTAAAGAAACAATTAACTGAAGTGATTGAAAGGAAAGTTCGCTAATGAACATCCAAGAGATTCGCAGCCAGTTTCCGATCCTTGATCAAGAAGTGAATGGGAAGCCATTGGTTTACTTGGATAGCTCTGCTACTTCACAAAAACCGATACAGGTTATTGAAACAGTTGAAAAATACTACCGTGAAATCAATTCCAATGTCCACCGCGGCGTTCACACTCTTGGAACGAGAGCGACGGACGCCTATGAAGGGGCACGGGAAAAGGTTCGCAAATTTATAAATGCAAAATCCACACAAGAAGTTATTTTTACAAGAGGCACTACGACTTCCCTTAATACAGTGGCTTCAAGTTATGCCGCTGCTAATTTAAAGGAAGGAGACGAAATTGTCATTACTTACATGGAGCATCACAGTAACATTATTCCATGGCAGCAGGTGGCAAAACGTACAGGCGCCCAGTTAAATTACATCCCGCTTCAAGAAGATGGAACTATTTCTTTAGAGGATGCTAGGGCAACGATTACGCCAAATACTAAGATTGTATCTATCATGCAGGTGTCAAACGTACTTGGCGTTATTAATCCGGTGAAAGAAATCGCACAAATTGCACACGAAAATGGAGCCATCATGGTTGTTGATGGCGCACAAAGTGCACCGCATATGAACATTGATGTGCAAGATCTCGATTGTGATTTCTTGGCTTTTTCTGGACACAAAATGTGTGGTCCTACCGGTATCGGGGTACTTTATGGAAAGAAACATTTGCTTGAAAACATGGAGCCGATTGAATTTGGCGGTGAAATGATTGATTTTGTTCACTTGCAGGAATCGACTTGGAAGGAACTGCCTTGGAAGTTTGAAGGCGGAACTCCTATTATTGCTGGTGCTGTAGGTCTAGGAGCGGCCATCGACTTTTTAAATGAGATTGGCTTAGACAATATTGCCGAGCATGAACACAAGCTTGCTGCCTATGCGCTTGAAAAAATGTCTGCAGTTGAAGGCATGGCCATTTACGGTCCCCTTGATGCAGCTAAACGTGCCGGACTGATTACCTTTAATATTAAAGATGTTCACCCGCATGATGTGGCTACCGTATTGGACGCAGAAGGAATTGCCGTCCGTGCCGGACATCACTGTGCACAGCCGCTGATGAGATGGCTTAACGCATCAGCAACCGCTCGTGCAAGCTTTTATTTATACAATACGGAAGAAGATATTGATAAACTCGTTGAAGGGCTTGTCAAAACAAAGGAGTATTTCAGCGATGTCTTCTAAAAATATAGATTTAGATGCATTATACCGTCGAGTCATTATGGACCATTATAAAAAACCGCGTAATCGTGGTATTTTAGAGGATGGCAGTCATACGATTAATATGAATAACCCTACCTGCGGCGACCGCATTCAATTAACCTTTAAGGTAGAAGATGGGATTGTCAAGGATGCCATGTTTGAAGGTGAAGGCTGCTCAATTTCGATGTCTTCTGCTTCAATGATGACACAGGCCATCAAAGGGAAAAAGGTAGAAGAGGCGTTGCAAATGTCCGGGATTTTTTCTGACATGATGTTAGGAAAAGAACCCGATGATTCCTTTGATTTAGGGGATATCGAAGCACTTCAAGGTGTGGCCAAATTCCCTGCCAGGATAAAATGTGCGACTTTAGCATGGAAGGCAATGGAAAAGGGATTAAAGGAAGAGGAACAAAAGTAAAACGATTGGGCTAATGCTCTAATCGTTTATGAAGGAGGAATACGACGATGGCAAAAAAGATGCCTGAAATCGGGGATTATAAATACGGTTTTGCCGATAAAGACGTTTCCATTTTCCGATCAAAACGTGGTTTAACACGTGAGATTGTTGAAGAAATTTCAAAAATGAAAAACGAACCACAGTGGATGCTTGACTTCCGCCTAAAGTCTTTAGAGCATTTCTACAATATGCCAATGCCACAATGGGGCGGCGACTTAAATTCTTTAAGCTTTGACGAAATTACTTATTATGTAAAACCGTCTGAAAAATCCGAGAAGTCTTGGGATGAAGTACCAGAGGAAATCAAAGCGACTTTCGATAAGCTTGGAATTCCTGAAGCTGAGCAGAAATACCTTGCCGGTGTATCTGCACAGTACGAATCAGAGGTTGTTTACCATAACATGAAGGAAGACCTTGAAGAGCTCGGAATCGTCTTTAAGGATACAGATTCTGCCTTAAGAGAAAACGAAGACATTTTCCGTGAACACTGGGCAAAAGTAATTCCGCCAACGGATAATAAATTCGCAGCATTAAACTCAGCCGTATGGTCTGGCGGTTCATTCATCTATGTACCACCTGGTATTAAGGTAGATACGCCATTACAGGCTTACTTCCGGATCAACTCTGAGAACATGGGTCAATTTGAACGTACTCTAATTATTGTTGATGAAGGTTCATCTGTACACTATGTAGAAGGATGTACAGCACCAGTTTATACAACTAACTCACTACACAGTGCGGTTGTAGAAATCATCATTAAGAAGGATGCTTATTGCCGTTATACAACCATTCAAAACTGGGCAAACAACGTGTTTAACCTAGTTACGAAGCGTGCGGTTTGTGAAGCAAACGCAACAATGGAATGGATTGATGGTAATATTGGTTCTAAGTTAACGATGAAATACCCTGCCGTTATTTTAAAAGGCGAAGGCGCACGTGGAATGACCTTATCGATTGCGATTGCAGGTAAAGGTCAGCACCAGGATGCGGGAGCGAAAATGATTCACTTAGCTCCAAATACATCTTCAACGATTGTATCTAAATCCATCTCTAAACATGGTGGTAAAGTAACCTATCGCGGTGTGGTTCATTTTGGACGCAAAGCGGATGGGGCACGTGCCAATATTGAATGTGATACATTGATTATGGATAATCAATCAACATCTGATACGATTCCATACAATGAAATCCTAAACGACAATATTTCTCTTGAGCACGAAGCGAAGGTATCGAAGGTTTCAGAAGAGCAGTTATTCTATCTGATGAGCCGCGGTATTTCTGAGCAGGAAGCAACTGAGATGATCGTTATGGGCTTCATTGAGCCATTTACAAAAGAATTACCAATGGAATATGCCGTTGAAATGAACCGTTTGATCAAGTTCGAGATGGAAGGTTCTATCGGTTAACAAAGAAAAGACCCTTGTATATCAAGGGTTTTTCTTATGTTTAGGTTACGCAATGGAATACAGCCATGCCGTAAAGATGACGATATGGGACGATGGATTTCCTAAAGGTTTATGTTGGACTAAAAGAGGATAGTTAAATAGAGACCTAATTTTTTAAAATTCTAGGGGGGTTGGTATGTGGATTAAGAGACCTTTTTTTAAATATGCAACCGGAACCCTGTTAATTTTATTAATCATTTTCTTATTTGGCAAAATCGATTACTTTGTTTGGCCTTTTCAAAAATTAATTGCTACCATATTCTTTCCGATCCTCATTTCCGGTATCATTTATTATATCATGAGGCCATTTGTAACCTTTTTTTCCAAATATATCAGCAAAAATATAAGTATATTGATTGTTTATCTACTATTCATTGGGGCGGGATATCTTTTTGTTCATTTTACTGGTACTCCTATTGCACAACAAGTCCAGCAGCTTTCGGAGCAATTTCCAAATAAGTTTGATAAGATCTCAAATGTCTCCCATAATATGGTTAAGCATAATAGCTTGGGAAACAGTTCATTAAGAATGATTGAGAAAAAAGCAAGTTCCCTCTCAAACTCTTTTTTACAGCATGTCGAACAAAATATCACGAATATCCTATCTATTGTCACTAGTATCGCAACGGTGCTTGCAGTGGTTCCCTTTATTGTTTTTTATTTTTTACGGGATGGAGAGAAACTGAAGCCTGCTCTCTTAAAAAATCTTCCCGTTGAACACGTGGAAGAGGGAAATTTGCTTCTGGTTGATATCGATAAGACTTTTTCCGCGTATATCATCGGACAATGTATCATAGCGTTATCGGATGGAATCTTGATGTATATTGGTTTTTGCATGATTGGCCTGAACAATAGTCTAGTGCTTGCCATTTTCGCCATGTGTATGACGATTGTACCCTTTATTGGCCCTGTGATTGGAATGCTACCGGCCATCATTGTCGCACTTTTACAAGGTCCGTTTATGGTCTTGAAAGTCATATTAGTTGTAATCGTTACCCAGCAATTAGATGGACACTTAGTTACGCCAAGAGTTATGGGGAAAAAACTGAATCTTCATCCATTAACAGTTATTTTCATTTTGTTAATTTCAGGGGCTATTTATGGATTTGTAGGCATCATTATCGCCATACCGCTCTATTCTGTTATTAAAGTAACCCTTAAAAATGTCATTCGTTTTTATAAACTGAGAAAAATTGAGAATATGTAGCCAAAATAAAACAGAGTTTCACTGACAGTGATGGTCTGTTTTATTTTGATCATTTTAGTCCATAACGTGGATAGGGTTATAGGTTATTTAACTTCTTCAATTATGGATTCTCCTTCAGTTTGGTCAGTATCCGTCCATTTCCACTTCTCATGTAATCTAATTCTTCCATCTGGCAGTGTTTCGGGAGTAGAGTAACATTGACCGCCTCTTATTTCGTTTCTGACGTTCACATGGTTATATCTAAACTGTAAACTGCCATTGTCCTTTACTATACCAATTAGTGTCCCTTTTACAATTTCTCCTCCACTATAGGTGGCTGTCAGGATGTTCCCTTCTTGGTTGTATTCAAAAATCGTATTTGAAGAAACTTCTCCGTTTGCAGTGTTTTCAACTGAAACAAATTTCCGTTGATTATAAAGATCAGTAAAGTCTCTCTTTTTTAGGTTTCAATCGTGCAAGATAGCCAGACCTTAACATTCTATGAAGTTCGTCACTTGCTTTTCCTTTTAAAACTGATTTAGCATAGGCTTGGTCAAGAGCCATTCCTTTGGCATTTGCTCTCTTAACAACTTCTGTAATGTATTTGGCAATTAAGAAATGTCGTTTATGGCAGTATAATTTTTGGATTGAAAATAAGCCACAATGTAAAAAAATTGCATAAAATCTTGTATACCGTGTCTTATTAATTATGATTGCTTTTTTCAGTAAAGCACCCGCTCATAATATAAGGTTAGCCAGATTTCTGGTTGACCTTTTTGTTTATGGTCTTATTATTACGGTAGTCGGAGTAGAACGTCGCACCCGTGGAACTCGATTCCGTCAACTAAACTGTTCACCCTCTACTTGTATAAACATGTACACGCTTTCATGTACCTCCATAACCCATATCATTCCAGTTTATGTATCATTATTAATAAAAACATTTGAAGTTGATTTTCCATATCTGTTAACTTCATAAATCTACAAAAAAAGCTTCTCTTACTTTGAGAAATGTAATCATTACTTTCTGAAGTACCAAGTAAGGTTTAATGACTTTTGAGATTAATTAAGTATTACACTACATTACATGCTCTCCTTTAACTAAAATTACCCACACTCACTTCAACGTGTTTAAGCAAAATTTCTTTACTGATTTAAAGGAATAACTTACTAAAGTCTAGAATAAAAGAGGTGGGGATTATTAAACATGATGGGAGAGATAAGATGCAATACAAGACGTTAGGAAAAAGTGGCTTATTAGTGTCTGAGCTTTGCTTAGGATCCATGACCTTTGGTAGAGAGGTGAATGAAACAGACTCCATTAATATGATTCATCAATTCCTTGACCGTGGAGGGAATTTCATCGATACTGCCGATGTATATGTTGGCGGAGAATCTGAGAAAATTGTTGGAAAAGCCATTAAAGACCGTCGTTCTGAGGTTGTAGTAGCAACCAAGGTACGGATGCGAGTAGGTCCACATCCGAATGATTTTGGTTATTCTCGTCGTCGGATCATGGAAGGAGTAGATCAAAGCCTAAAGCGATTGAATACAGATTATATTGATCTTTATCAATTGCATGTTTGGGATAATATTACTCCTATTGAAGAAACGATCAGGACGTTAGACGATTTAGTCAGTTCCGGAAAAGTTCGATACATAGGCTGTTCAAACTTTTTAGCTTGGCAAATGATGAAAGCCTTATCATATAGCGATTATAACAATCTTGTTCGGTTCATTTCGATTCAACCTCAGTATAGTCTTGTCACTCGTGATATGGATCGAGAAATTCTGCCACTTTGTAAGGAAGAAAACGTAGGGGTCATTCCTTGGGCACCAATTGGTGGAGGATTTTTAACGGGGAAATATAAACAAGGAGAAACACCTACTGCTGGAAGATTATCTAATGACGTAGGTGAATCTAACTGGCAAAACCGTGCATATGATAAAAATTTCGAGATTTTACGAGCAGTACAGGAAGTAGCTTATGAGATTGATAAAACCCCTGTTCAAGTCGCTCTAAATTGGCTGTTAAACAAAGAAGAAATAACATCCCCTATTTTTGGTGCCAGCAGTCTAGAACAATTTGAAGAAAATATGGGAAGTGTTGGCTGGAGCTTAAGTGAGGAACAATGGAATGTATTGGATGAAATAAGTAAACTTCCTAGCGAGTATCCTACAAGGTTTCTTGAGAAGTTTAAGAGATAGTTATATGTCATGATGAAACGAAGCCAACAAGACGTTAAGCTAGTTCTGTTGAAGGGACTTTTTTGGATGTGGTTTGATGCTGTTTTAAGTACTTTTAATCAAGTTCGAGATGGAAGGTTCTATCGGTTAATATGTAAAAAGTTACCCGTTTGCTTATATAGGCAGACGGGTATTTTTATATAAATGATCCGCTGCAACCGGGAATTCTAAGGTTCCCTGGGGAAATTAATATATGATAATCGGTAGGAAGCAAATCCAGATTTGGCAGCATAAAGGAAGCACTTGGCGGAATTAATTAGGAAACTCGCGGAAAAACATCAAAAACTGGCGGGATTATTTCTAAAAGGCGCGGAAATAAATCCACAACTGGCGGAATTATCTCTAAAAGGCGCGGAATTAAGTCTAGCATTAGTCTTAAGAAAACCAATTTTTCACCAGTAGCTGCTGTTAATTTGGCGGAAGAAAAAATGGTTATGCTATTATAAGATAGGGGTGAAAGACATGATCTATATTGGAGTAACCGGCTGGGGAGACCATGACAGCTTAATCCTTAGTAAAATCTCCTCAAGGGATAAACTAAAAGAATATGCCGGGCACTTTCCAATCGTGGAAGTGGATACTGCTTTTTATGCCGTTCAACCCAAACGAAATGCCGAAAAATGGGTAAAGGACACCCCGGAAGGTTTTCAATTTATTGTCAAAGCCTATCAAGGGATGACTGGCCACCAGCGGGGGGATATCCCGTTTGATAACAGAAAAGTCATGTTTCAAGCATTTAAGGATTCTCTAGAACCTTATATCGAACATAATAAACTGGCCATGGTACTGTTCCAATTCCCGCCATGGTTTGATTGTAAAAGAGAAAATGTCGACTACTTACGGTGGTGCAGACAAGAGATGGGTGATCTCCCATGTGCTTTGGAATTTCGGCACCAGTCATGGTTTGCCGCGGACTATCGGCAGAATACTCTGGCATTCATGAAATCAGAAAAATGGATCCATAGTATTTGCGATGAACCGCAATCAGGCGAGGGCTCCATTCCAACCGTTTTAGAGCCCACCACTGAAGAACAAGTACTAGTAAGATTTCATGGCCGCAATGTGTACGGCTGGCAGAAAAGAAATGCAGAAAACTGGCGCGAGGTCCGTTACCTCTATCGGTATAATCAACAGGAGCTCGAGGAATGGGCTGTTCATATCAAAAAGTTAGCGAAGGAATGCAAACATGTATACCTTCTGTTTAACAATAACTCGGGCGGGGATGCTGCCGACAATGCCAAAGAAATGATGAAACTCCTGGAGATCACATATGAAGGGCTCGCACCCAAACAACTGGATTTATTCAACGAAATATAAACTGACACTAGTAGGTGAAAGCATCAATGGAGTGGATTATTTTAATCATCATAGGAATAGCGGCTAGCTCACTTGGGTCCCTGATTGGAATGGGAGGAGGAATTGTCGTGGTTCCTGCCTTACTTTACCTGGCCACTCTCCCATCCTTCCATCACCTGACACCCCAAGTGGTTGTAGGTACCTCGCTGTTTACCATGATTTTTACAGGCCTATCTTCTACACTGGCCTACATGAAGCATAAAACCGTCGATTATAAAAGTGGATTCATTTTTCTAATAGGCAGCGGACCCGGCAGTATTTTGGGAGCTTGGGTGACGGAAAGAATGGCCCTGCATTCTTTTAATATCTATTTTGGTACATTTATTTTGTTTATCTCATTGGTTTTAGTAGTGAAGGATAAATTAAAACCCCTTCCTTTCCGGAAGGATAAAGGAATTGTCAGAACCTATACCGATAATAGCGGCAAAACATTCGAATATGGCTATAACCCAATTCTTGGAGTGATGATCGCTTTTATTGTCGGTTTCTTATCAGGTATTTTTGGAATAGGCGGCGGCTCACTCATGGTACCAACGATGATTTTACTATTTTTCTTCCCGCCCCATGTGGCCACAGCCACTTCCATGTTTATGATCCTGCCAACTTCCATTCTAAGTTCCATCACACATATTTCACTAGGAAATGTGAATTGGCTTTATGCCTTGGCTCTGATACCTGGAGCATGGATAGGCGCGAGGGTTGGGGTATACTTAAATACGAAGTTTAAGAGTAAAACAATTGTACTGATTATCAGAACGGTCCTAGTCATTGTTGGGGTTCGCATGATTTATCAAGGAATAACAGGATAAGGATTTTAAAAAATGGAAACCATACATATTTTTCATACCAATGATGTTCACAGCCATCTGGAGCATTGGCCAAGGATAGATGAATTTTTAAGGGGAAAAGGGGAGTATTACCAAGCAAAAGGAGAGGAATATTATCTCTTTGATATCGGTGACTTCATTGACCGCTGGCATCCCTTAACGGAGGCAACCAAAGGGCAAGGGAATATAGAGTTGTTGAATGCATCCGGGTATACGGCAGTAACGCTCGGCAATAATGAAGGAGTTAATCTTCCCCATTCTGTTCTGGATCATCTCTATGATGGCGCAGCATTCGATGTCATTAACGCGAACCTTTATCGGCCCAATGGTGATTTTCCTGAATGGGTCAAGCCGTATCATATCTATTACACAAATAAAGGAACACGAATAGGTGTCATCGGTCTCACAGCCTGCTTTAACCATCTCTATCATCTATTAGGCTGGCAGGTCACAGAACCGATCCCAGAGCTTAAGAAATGGCTCGAGATTTTAAAAAAAGAGTCTGATGTTATCATTTTGCTCTCGCATCTTGGAATCAATGACGATGAAAAAATAGCTGCCAATTTTCCAGAGGTCGATTTGATTTTGGGAGCCCACACCCATCATTTTCTTGAAGAAGGGAAGTGGGTGGGGCAAACACTAATTGGCGCTGCAGGAAAATACGGTCATTATGTCGGTCACATGACCATTACCGTTAATGAGGAAAAGACTGTGATTAGTAAAAAGGCAGCACTTTATGAATTCACGGAACTGCCAGCCCCAAAAAATGAAGAACAGCAGATTACCGCCTTTTTAGAGACCGGTAAGCAATTATTAAACCAACAAGTAACCTTCCTAAAGGAACCATTTGTTCATCATCCTTTTCAAGTAACTAATCTTTCAAAGTTATTATGTAAAGCGTTAAAGGATTGGTGTCAAACCGATTGTGCGATGATCAATGCTGGCCTGCTTTTAGGTTCATTATCCGATGAAGTCACAAATTATGATTTGCTTAGCATTTGTCCCCATCCCATCAATCCCTGCGTTGTTGAACTGACTGGTGACGAACTGGGTAAAATTATGATTGAAGCAAGTAGTGAGGAAATGTCGCGAAGAGAGATAAAAGGATTAGGTTTTAGAGGTACCGTATTAGGAATCTTTGTATATGAAGGTATTCACATTGAAAATGGAGTAATATTCATAAATCACCAGCCTTTGCAAAAAAATGAAACCTATTCTTTGGCGCTTCCGGATATGTTTACCTTTGGCCATTTTTTCAAAGAGGTACTGCCGTACAAACATAAAGAATATCTGCTGCCAGAATTCATGCGCGATTTATTAAAATGGGAGTTGGAACAACATCACTAGACGATAGCCTGTCACCCTTTAATCCTTCTAATCATACAGTGTTAGTAAGGAAAGGAGTGAGAAACCTTTGGTTGAGCTTTCACCAATTGATATTAATGGTCATACTTTTTTGGCTGTGACGGTACTGCTCCCTAAAACCACCTTGCTTGCCGTTTCGAATGATAAGGGCTATATCATGTGCGGAGCGTTAGATGTAGGCCTATTAAATGATAAACTAAAAGATCGGAAAATAATTGCCGGACGGGCGGTCGGTGTTCGGACAATTGATCAGCTTCTAAATGCCCCTTTAGAGTCAGTCACATGGGAAGCAGAGGAACTTGGCATCCATAAGGGAATGATCGGTAAAGAAGCTTTGCTTAAAATGGTTTAAACTTGCCAGATGTTTTGGCAGGTTTTTTTTTGCAGTAAAAAGGGTGTCCTTTTATTGGGCTAGTTCCCCTTTCTTGTGCATACATTTAACAAGAAGGGGTGATTTTTCTTGGCTAAGTTTTCTAGGCGTATTCGCAAACCGGGGCCGCTGCCTTTCCGCTATGTCTTGATGCTATCCTTTATCCTTTTCTTGTTTTCTACTGCTACAGGATTATGGCTCGTCAATAAGGGGATTGAGCCGACTTTAATGAGAATTGCCACATCTGAAACCCGGAATATCGCCTCACTCGTGATCAATCGAGCGATTACCAAACGAACGACGAATGTGGGTGATAACAATGAGGTCATTAAAATTGTGCCAGGCAGTAACGGAAAGGGACAAAATGCCCAATTAAATACGGATTTAATTAATCGAGTCTTGGCAGAAACGACCGCACAGATTCAAAGGAATTTAAAAACAGCCAAGAAAGGTGATATAGCACTATTAGAAAGTGATGTGGAGATTGAAACAGAAAATACCGAAAAAGAAGACGGGATTGTTTGGTATATTCCATTAGGGCAGGCAACCAATATTACATTACTGGGAAATATTGGCCCTAAGATTCCTGTGAAATTCCATGCTATTGGTGAAGTGGAACCAGATGTGCATATTGAAACAAAAGAAATGGGCATCAACAATACGTGGATGGAGGTTTCTGTAGATATAGAAGTTTCTGTTCAAATCATTACGCCATTTGCAACCGAAGTGACGAAGCTAAAACAAAGCATTCCTGTTGGTTCAGCCCTTGTCGAGGGAGAAGTCCCACAATTTTATAATAGTGGAGGCGGGATAACACCTTCCATTCAACTGCCAGAAAAAAGCACAGACTCTAGTAAGAAAAAGAATGAATAAAGCGAACAAAAAAGGACGATCCCATCGGATGGTCCTTTTTGACATACTAACGATTTTTCGATGCTTTCCTGAGTTCAATCCGTTCCATTCGTTTCCACTGTGCTAAGTGTGGATAGGGATCAAAGGACCATTCGGTAATCCCATTATCTTTGTACATTCCATAATGCAAATGGGGCGGGAACTTCCCGCTCGTTCCAGGCGGCCCATATCCTGTGCTGCCGACACCGCCTATTAACATACCAGGTTCTACTACTTGGCCAACTTTTAAATCCTTCGCAAAGCCGCTTAGATGGGCGAAATAGTGATACGTGTTATTAATATCACGTATTCCGATTCTCCAGCCGCCGAACTTATTCCAGCCTTTCATTTCAACAATCCCGTAGGCAGTTGCCCGGACCGGAACGCCGTAACCCGCAAAAATATCCGTTCCTTCATGAATTCTTCTTCCGCCCCAGCCCCGTGCATCGCCCCATGTGCTCCGGTAACTGTGATTACTTCTTAAAGGAACAGGAAAAACTCTTTTATCTAAATCCAACCGTCCAAAATGGCGGTAAATTTTTGCCTGTCCCGAAATAATACCAACGGTTCTATCGCGATGATAATAGTTCCATAATCCAATTTTTATATTCTCAGGATCAACACCGTATGAAAGAAGATAATTTGCAAATGCGTATAAAACATCCTCATCGCTCTTTAAACTCGCTTTGCCATCTCCGTCACCATCTACACCTATGCCGTTAAAAAACTGGATGACTGCCGGATTTTCTTCGCCTAGATTAGGGTTTGAAACCCCAGCCCAGACTTCCGGACGAAAATAGATACCAGTGATTCCCTCTGCTTTTGGCAGGTCTCTGCGAGCCAGGCGGACATTTCTTTCATATTGATCAATCGCAGCTAAATAATACCAAGGAATTTGGGTAATGGTTTCAACTTTTTTATAAAGCCTCATTCTTTCCTGATAGGGAATGGGTTCTTGTGCATGAGCATCCCTGACAGACAAAGCAGACAGACAAAGTATAAGGATGGTTCCAACCATTAGAACAGCCCGCAACAGGAATCCTCCTTCCAATTGATGTACAAGTTTAGTGTGCGGACTTTACGCTTTTTCATAATGGTTAATAATTGGTAATCAAAATTGAATTGCTTGTTGTTCCTTTTGTAGTATGATAAAGTGACAGAAGAACTCAATTTAAAGCTTTGAGGAGTGTAAGAATGAGCAAGAAAGAAGAAATTTTACGTAAGCCGGAATGGCTAAAAATAAAATTAAATACGAATGAGTCTTATACAGGCTTGAAAAAAATGATGCGTGAAAAGAATTTACATACGGTATGTGAGGAGGCAAGATGTCCTAACATCCACGAATGCTGGGCTGTTAGACGGACAGCTACGTTTATGATTCTTGGCGATACCTGTACACGGGCATGCCGTTTCTGTGCCGTTAAAACGGGTCTTCCAACCGAACTTGACTTGCAAGAGCCAGAAAGAGTGGCGGATTCTGTTCAATTAATGAATCTTAAGCATGTGGTTGTTACTGCCGTGGCCCGGGATGATTTAAAAGATGGCGGTGCAGCGGTGTTTGCTGAAACCGTACGTGCCATCCGCCGTAAAAATCCATTTACAAGTATTGAAGTTCTCCCATCCGATATGGGTGGAAAGGAAGAGAATTTACAAATCCTAATGGATGCCAAGCCAGATATCCTTAACCATAATATCGAAACAGTTAGACGGTTAACTCCAAGAGTGCGTGCACGTGCGAAATATGATCGTTCACTTGAGTTTCTCCGCCGTGCGAAAGAAATGCAGCCAACTATCCCAACCAAATCCAGCTTAATGATTGGTTTAGGGGAAACAAAAGAAGAAATTTTGGAAGTTATGGATGACCTAAGAGCAAACAATGTAGATATCATGACCATTGGACAATATTTACAGCCAACTAAAACTCATCTAAAGGTGGAAAAGTACTATACACCCGATGAATTTAAGGAATTCCAGGAAATTGCCTTCAGCAAAGGGTTCAGCCACTGTGAAGCCGGCCCGCTTGTCCGTTCGTCTTACCACGCTGATGAGCAGGTGAACGCCGCGGCAAAGCATAAACAAATGCTTGGTGAAAAAGAAGCTAAGGAAGCCTAATAAAAATAAGAGTTCAGCCAAAATGGCGTGAACTCTTATTTTTTATTGATTGGTCTTGTTCATATCGGTGTTTTTTCCGCCCTCATTTGTATTTTTATCAAGTGTTTCGGACGTGTTCGGGCGTTTATTATTCCAGTTAGGCGTATTATTGATATTCAAGTCGTCTGGTGTCCGGCCATTTTCGTCTTCACTTGCATTCAAGCGGGCCCCTTGAGGGGATTTTGTCATTTCTGAAATCACATGATTGACTGAACGACGGGCATTACGGCTAGTGGAATCAAGATTAGCAAGATTCTCAACATCACGCATTAATGTGGCATTATCTGTCACATAGACATGAAAATATCGAGGCACTACCGAAAAGGCAGTCTTTTTTACCTGGTCTGCTGTCAGGTTTCGATTTTTTGAATCTGTTCGATAAGCGATTAAAACCTCTTGGTCTGTTACTAATGTTGCCACATCATTCACATTCGGGATATTAGCACTGTACTTACTGATAATATTCGCCAGCTGCTCACGGTCAAGGGCCGTATAGCTATCATTAGATGTATTATCATTCATTAATGGGCTTTTTTGGTGACGGACAAAGCCATAATTTGTGCTGTCACTGCGAATTTTACGGCTTGCTCCCTCGCTATAAAGTTCATGCCGTTTGTTATTCACATTAATCGTATTGCCGCTCTCTTCGTATACATCGTTATTGCCCGTATCCTTAGAACATCCACTTAATGCTGTTATGGTACATAATCCGGCGATTATGAGTAGCTTTTTCAAATTTATAGCACCTCCTATACATAGGATGACCAACACAGCCATTTATTTTCTTAGCAATTGATGGGGAATCGGTTATAATGGGAAATAGGGATTTGTCGGCTAAAATGAGGTGAAATGGATGATAGTGATTAACAATACTACGTATGAAATCTTACAGGAGTACCGGAATGGGTATAATGAGGAAGCCTTTAAAACAAGGTATAGTGATATTTTATCCAGATATGACTATATTGTAGGCGATTGGGGCTATGGGCAGCTTCGCTTAAAGGGGTTTTTTGAAGATCAGAACCAAAAAGCTACCTTTGATACCAAAATCAGTACGCTAAGCGAATATCTTTACGAATACTGTAACTTTGGCTGTGCCTATTTTGTACTAAAAAAAGTAAAAAAGTGAGAAGGATCAGTAAATGGATCCTTCTCACTTTTTTTGCTTCAATTGTCGTATGGAGATTGAAAATCTTTATCAGGGTCATCGTGAGTCGGATGAGCCCCCTCCATTTGTCTTGGGATATCCTGATGCAATGATTTATTTTCATAATTAAAATTGCTGTAATAGCGTTGCCCCTCTTGCCAGGGAGTACTTTTATTCTGAACGGGTTGATTTTTTCGAATCGGTGAACCATAAGGTCCTTCCGGAAACTCTTGGGATGTAAGATAATTATGCTGTTTTTCAACATTGGATAATTCCGTATATGTTTCAGAATCCTTATCTGTCATGTTTTCACTCCTTTAACCCTTATTATGGGAAACTGAAATTAAAAACATGTGTGCTTGCATTAGATGATTTCTGCTAAAAAGCTTCTCAATTCTTCAGCATCTTCCTCATTTAATTGGAAGGCAAACTCTAAATAACCTTCTTCCTCCAAGTCATCAGGTCCAATAATTGCAAAACGATTTCCTTGCATATCAAGGACTAAGGATTTTCCATAGTGGCGGTTCGTTTGGATTATGGCCAAATCAAAGCGCTGGTTTTCACCAACAAAACTGACAAATCTTGTCTTGGTATTTTCTGTATCATCATATAAATAAAAACGTTCCGTCATTGCTTAATCTCCTTTTGATTTATACTGTTATCCGTCTCCTTTATAGTAACAAATTATCTCTAATGATGGGAGAAATTCTCCTGTTAAAAAAAGAGAATGGATGCTTTTGTGATACAATAAGAAACAGATGGAATTACATACAATAAACTTGAGTGGAAGGAAGTGGACAAGATGTATTTCGTTGACAGAGAAAAAATTGAAAGTACACTTCAATATTTAGAAAAACAAATTCATCTTTTCCGAGGTCAAAAGGAGTGGACAACCCCGATTGAAGCAGCAGCCTTGGAGCGTTTGTGCGTGATGATGATTGAGTCTGTACTAGACGTTGGCAATAGTATGATTGATGGCTTTATTATGCGTGATCCCGGCAGTTATGAGGACATTATCGATATATTAATGGATGAGCAAGTCATTGATAGTCAGTTAGGTGAAAGTTTAAAGACGCTTATTCATTATCGTAAGGTACTTGTCCAGGATTATCTGGAGATTCCCCATCAGAAGCTGGAAGAGGATTTTTCACAACGGTTACCTGAGTTAGGGTTATTTTCCACAAATGTCCGCAATTATTTAGCTAATGAATTGGGTCCGGTTTCAGCATTTAAAAATTAATACTGACTCTATCCGCGGTCAATTTCTTTTCTAGTTACCAATTTTTTGAGGAGCGATTTTTATAAATGAAACAATATAAAGGATACCTGATTGATTTAGACGGAACGATGTATAAAGGAACAGAACGAATTGAGGCAGCATCAGATTTTGTGAAAAAATTAAGGGATAACCATATTCCTTATTTATTTGTTACGAATAACTCATCTCGTACTCCCTTACAGGTGGCGGATAAGTTAAATGGTTTTGATATCCCGGCAGAAGAACAACTTGTTTTTACGACAAGTCAAGCGACGGCCAATTATATATATGAACAGGATAAAGATGCCTCGGTTTATTTAATTGGAGAAGACGGCCTTCAGTCTGCCATTAAAGAAAAAGGATTTAGACTTGCAGGGGAAGATGCCGATTTCGTTGTGATCGGGATTGACCGTGAAATCAGTTATGAAAAGTTAGCGGTTGCCTGCCTTGCGGTTCGTAATGGGGCAAAGTTTATCTCGACAAATGGAGATATCGCCATTCCTACAGAGAGAGGGCTAGTTCCAGGAAATGGTTCACTTACTTCCGTTATTGCCGTTTCGACACAAACGAAACCGACCTTTATCGGTAAGCCTGAAGCAATTATTATGGAGCAAGCGTTGAAGGTTTTAGGTACGGCTAAAGAAGAGACGTTAATGGTTGGCGATTATTATGATACAGATATCTTAGCTGGAATGAATGCCGGAATGGATACATTACTTGTCCATACAGGGGTGACCACAAAGGAATTACTGGCAGGATATGATCAAAAGCCAACGTATTCTATTGATTCATTAGATGAATGGGAAATAGAAAAGGGATGGAAATAATCCATCCCTTTTTAATCGTCTAGGAACGCTTGTGGATAACTGTTAAACAAAGGACTGTCGACGTCCAGCTCCAGCGCCTAGCCCCTCGAGGTCATAAGCCAATCCGACCAAAAGGTTAAAAAGCAACCTTTCGGCCGGCTCGTCTTATGCTTGTCGGGGCTGTTCAAGGCGCTTGCGCTTTTGTTCTTGTTAATCCTTTTCCTCTTCTTCTGCATGAGCGGCGCGATGGGCAAGTCTGCTTGAGGCTGCCGCTGCAATGGCACCGACGATATCATCCAGGAATGTATGGCATTCTCCGGTCGATTTATCATTCAGATGAGCGAGGATTCCTGGCTTTAATTTATCAATGTATCCATAATTGGTAAAACCAATTGAACCATAAACATTTACAATTGAAAAGGCAAGGATTTCATCTACACCATAAAGGCTTTCGTCCGTCCCGATAATGGATTGAAGCGGCTCTTCAAGCAGGCCTTTTTCAGCCAGGACATCAAGCTGTATCCCTGTAAGAATGGCATTTTGTACTTCTCGTTTGGAAAGAACACGTTCTACATTGGAAATACAATCTTCCATTTTTAAATTTTTATGATACTTTTCTTGTAAAAAGAAGACTAAATCCGCAATATCTTTAACTTCTACTCCTCTTTCTTTTAACCATTTTCGTGCCGTTTCTTCAGTTAGGTCTACTTTTTTGTTGTCTGCCATTTGACTTATCACCTTTTCCTTGTGAAATAATTTGAGATACTGATTTGAACTTAGCTCCAGCACTTTCTATTTTCAATATATATATACTTTTTTTACGAAATTATGCAGCTTAGTGCCTCCTGCCTAAACAAAATGTTATTTTTCCCAATCTTATTTCGGGGCATTCGCCTCTTTTTATAACAACTAGTTTTTAGATTGTGCACATATACATAAGGTAAGAAAAGGAAACTAGGGCGGGGTGCTAACATGCTTCGAAAAATGCTCGAGAATCAATATGGGATTACCGTAGAAGAATATGTGAAGCTGGATATATATGATGCTTTGAGGGGAAATGGCTGGCTTTATCTGGTTTCAAAACCAGGCGGAAAAGGAGAAGAGGATATTACCGAACTGGAAAAAATTGCGGAACACTTACGAAATTATGGAGACCAGAATGTACCCATTTTCCTTCCCTCAAAAGAAGGGAACCTGATTACCACATGGGAACAGAATCAATATTGTGTTTTAGCGAATCGGCAAATGGCATCCCATCCAAAAATAAAGTTAGGCCGAAAATTAGCAAGGTTCCATGAACGGGGAAGGAGAGTACCTTTTCAAATCGAAAGGTCGAGCCGAATGGGCCAATGGAAAGGCTTATGGGAAAAGCGTTTGGAACAAATGGAAAAGGTGTGGAACGGGCTGTTATTTCAAACACCGGAAGATGAGTTTGAACGAATGTTTATTGATTCGTTCCCGTATTATCTTGGATTAACTGAAAACGCGATTCAATATTTAGTCGATACGGAAATAGATGATGAACCGCGCGAGGAAGATAGCGGTACTGTTTGTCATGAACGGTTTACGAATAAAACATGGGGACCTTATGACCAGTATATGATTAAAAGTCCATTTGACTGGGTTTTTGATCATCGAAGCCGAGATTTGGCTGAATGGACGCGGGCAAGGTATTTTCGCAATATCCAAACCTATCATATCGAGTTAAGAAATTTTTATGACGAGTATCAGAGTATTGCTCCCTTATCTTCCTTCTCTTGGCGCCTGTTATATGCACGTTTGGTTTTTCCGCTTCACTATTTTGAGTGCATTGAAACCTATTATATCACCCGCTCAGAACAGGAAAAGAAAGTATTGGAAGAACGGTTAAGTAAAATATTACGACAATCGGGCGATTATGAGCGTTTTTTGGCAGAATTCTATCAAATATCTGGGGCACCTTTAAAACAGCTGCACCTGCCGCCGCTGGATTGGCTCTATTCCGTTTAAATCAGACTTGTTATTAAAGGGAGCAAAACGGGAAATTATGGTACACTTAAAATATAAAACAGCAAAGGATGTGGCAGGATATGAAGCCCTATGTCTATATAACAAGAAAGCTCCCTGAAGCACTTGTGAAACCATTGCAGGAAAAATTCAACGTGAATATGTGGGAACATGATGATATCCCGGTACCAAGAGATGTCTTATTGGAAGAAGCCAAAAAAGCAAATGCTTTATTCACCGTACTTGCAGACTCAATTGATGATCAGGTCCTAACGGCAGGTAACCATCTAAAGGTTGTGGCAAACCTTGCAGTTGGGTTTAATAATATTGATTTAGAAACGGCGAGTAAAAAAGGAATTGCCGTTTGCAATACTCCAGATGTACTTACCGATACGACAGCGGATCTTGCCTTTGCCCTCTTAATGGCGGCTGCGCGCAGGATGATCGAAGCTGCCGAGTTTGTTAAAGAGGGGAAATGGCTTGCTTGGAATCCTTTCCTTATGGCCGGTACTGATATTCACCATAAAACGCTTGGAATTGTAGGGATGGGGAGAATTGGGGAAACGGTTGCAAAACGGGCAACGGGTTTTGACATGAACACTCTGTATTATAACCGGACAAGAAAACCTGAGGCAGAAAAGCAACTTGGTGTTCAATATTCATCTTTTGATGAACTTGTGGAAAAGTCAGATTTCATAGTGTGTCTTACCCCGCTCACACATGAAACAAAAAATCTGTTTACCCGTGAAGTCTTCCAAAAAATGAAGCCGTCGGCCATTTTTATTAATGTATCTAGAGGGGCAGTCGTTGATGAACAGGCCTTACAAGAAGCCCTTGAGGCAGGAGAGATTGCAGGAGCTGGCCTTGATGTATTCCAAAAAGAGCCTATTTCTTCAGACCATCCATTAGTAAAGCTCCCTAATGTCGTTGCCCTTCCGCATATCGGCAGTTCAAGCGTAGAAACAAGAACAGCAATGATTCAGCTCTGTATCGAAAATATTATCGCTGTATTGGAGGAAAAAGAACCGAAAACATTGGTTAACAAAGACTGGCGGCCCTTAGTTAAAGGTTTGAAATAAAAAGAAAAGCGACTGCCGATTTCGGCAATCGCTTTTTAGCATTTTAGAATACCTGCTCTACTTCCACAATTCCAGGAACTTCTTCAAGAAGAGCTCTCTCAATGCCCGCTTTAAGTGTGATTGTAGAACTTGGGCAGCTGCCGCAAGCACCTAATAGGCGAAGCTTAACAATGCCATCCTCCACATCTACTAATTCACAATCTCCACCATCGCGAAGAAGAAATGGACGTAATTTATCTAATACTTCTTGAACTTGTTCAAAAATTTGAGTTTCTGTTGCCATATTAATCGACTCCTTTCCTAATTATATTATAATGCGATAAGTGCTAAAAATCCATTCTCAGAAATTAGGAAAATACAGTTTTATACCCTTATTTTTAGTGAAAATTTTTCCTATCGTTTAAAATAAAAGAAAAAGGCAGGAATGATTAGAATGGGAATGAAAGAAGTGGAAATAATCCTGTATGGGGCTGAAACCTTATGTCCAAGTTGTGTGAATTTACCGTCATCAAAAGAGACTTTTGAGTGGCTTGAAGCCGCTATTGCCAGGAAGTTTCCCAATCAGCCTGTAAAAATGTCGTATGTGGATATATTTCAACCATCGGGTGACAGCGAAAAATTAACCTTTGCGAAAAGGGTGCTTGAAGAAGATTTATTTTATCCAGTGGTCGTCATTAATGAAAAAATTGTTGGAGAAGGTAATCCTCGACTAAAAACAATTTTTGCTGAACTTGAGAAATATGGTTACATAGCAAAGTAAAAGAAGCATTCCATTCATAGTAAAGGCACTGAAAAAATCCATTTTATTAAAATTTAGCCTGTGTAAAAGAACACTGTTGATTGGAGTGGAAGGCGGCGAAGACTCCTGCGGGAGTACGGGGCAGGGGAGACCCCGCAGGCGCCAATGCGCCGAGGAGGCTCCCCGGCACGCCCGCGGAAAGCGAAGCCGCCTGGAACGGAAATCAACAGCCTCATTTAGACACACACCCTAAATTTAAAGGACTTTTTCAGTGCCCTCTTCATAGTTGGAATGCTTCTTTTGTTACGTTCAGAGCTGTTCTTCGCTTTATTTTTAACCATTATGAAACTTATATAACCACAGTATCCCTGATTTTAACAGACGGGCTACCCGGCCTGTAATCGCACGGTCGGCCATCACTCCAAAACCTTGCTTTTTCCCAAGCGAGCCGAGGACACCTTTCAATTTAATAGGCGGGAAAGCTTCTGGAAGTGGTTCACCGTTCCAGCGTCTTTTTAGTACTTCGACAACCTGTTCTGCCTGTCCCTCTGCTAGCTGCGCACTCGGGGCATGGGGCGAATGGGCACAGTCACCCACAATAAAGACATGTTCATCATTCGGTAAGTGATGGCGGGGGGTGACAATCATCCTGCCTAAGCGGTCTTTTTCACCGTCCATTTGCCGAATGATTTGATTGGCTTGAATGCCTGCTGTCCATACAATCACATCGCAATCAATTGGCACATCGTGATTATATAAACGCTTATCTTCTACTTTCGTAATATTGGATTGATTAATAATCTCAACATTATTCCGGACAAACCAGTTTTCAACATACTTGCTTAATCTCTCAGGAAATGAGGATAAGATATGTTTGCCTCTATCAAATAATTTAATCTTAAGATCTTCACGGCTTTCACTTAACTCACTTGCTAATTCAACCCCGCTTAAGCCAGCCCCGACAATTCCAACGACAGAGCCGGGACCAAGGTTATTTAAGACCGAGTAGGTAAGCCGGGCCTTTTCAATCGATTGAATACTATAGGTAAATTCAGACGCTCCTGGGACATCGTGGTACTTATCTTCGCAGCCAAGGCCGATGACTAAATCATCATAGTGAAAGGAAGAGGTATCCTTTAGATTCACTTGATTATGTTTAGTATCAATTCCAATTACCTCTCCATATTTAATCTTTAGACGCGGATGTTCGGGAAAAGCAACACGTATTTCTTTATCAGAAATAGTCCCGGCAGCTAAAGCATAATATTCGGTTTTTAAGCAGTGATATGGAACACGGTCGACGAGGGTGATGGTGACATCTTCGGGCAAGTTGGGAAGCAGTTCATGTAAGATTTTCATTCCGCCATAGCCGCCGCCGAGAATAACAAGGTTTTTCATGGTTATTTACCCCTTTGCTTTAACAGGCTTGTAATAGTATGACTGAAAAATAAAATAGTAGAATAATATTATCTCATTAACATCTAGAGTATATATAAATTGTGGCAAAACAACAACATTTTTCACTTCGGTATTGACAAAGGTATAACAAACATGGTATTTGACGGTTTTAATTAAATAGAGTAGGATTAAAGGGTGTTAAGAGGTGAAAATATTGATTAAGCCGATCATTGAATTTTGTATAAGCAATCTGGCAAATGGTGCACAAAAAGCACTGGAAAAACTGCAAAGAGATCCTAATCTGGATATTATCGAATACGGATGTCTCGGGTACTGCGGGAAATGTGCGCTATCTCTTTATGCTTTAGTTAATGGAGAAGTGGTGGCAGGGGACACACCAGACGATCTGGTTGAAAAGATCTATCAATATCTGGATGAAAATCCGATGTTTTAATAAAGGGGCAATCGTGCTCCTTTTTATATAATGTTTTTTTTAAAAAATTAGTGCATTTAAATTAGTTGAGTCTTCAATCACACGTGTATATACTATATTAAAAGCCTCAAGAAGGAGGAATTATGATGAGCAAGGAAATTATCATTCTAACCGAAGCGGCCATCTCACACATTAAAGAGATGATGAAGCATAACGAAGAAGAAGGTGCCTTTTTACGAGTGAGTGTAAAGGGAGGCGGCTGCAGCGGCCTTTCGTACGGAATGGGTTTTGCCCATGAAGTAAACGAAGACGACCTTCAATTTGAGCAGCACGGAATTCCTGTTCTCGTTGATAAAGAAAGTGCCCTAATCCTGCAAGGTACAAAAATTGATTATAAAGAATCCATGATGGGCGGCGGATTCACCATCGATAATCCAAATGCCATCGCTTCATGCGGCTGTGGTTCATCATTCCGGACGGCAACAGCAGCTGGAACACCAGAGGAATGTTAAGAAATGAACAAAAAGGCGCCGGCTAAAGACGCCTTTTCCGGCTCCAGCGCCCTGTTTTAGGGCGCCGGAGCTTTTTTATTTATCAAACATAGACGAACTATGGAGCGGCTGGATTTTTGCTTTTGGATCAATAAAGGATTTTGCATTATTAATGGCTGTTGGTGCTTCCCCAAATCCACAGGCAATTAGTTTAACTTTTCCGGCATATGTACAAATGTCACCTGCTGCGTAAATTCCTGGAATATTGGTTTCCATTTTTGAATTAACGACAATTGAATTTTTTTCAATGGTAAGTCCCCACTCTTTGATCGGGCCAAGCGAAGAAACAAATCCATAATTACAAATGACCGCATCCACATCGATGATTTCGGTTTCCTCCCCCTTTACTGTTTTAAGCACCACTTGTTTAATCCCTTCATCGTCACCAATTAAGTCGGCGGGAACATAGGGGGTTTTCACTTCAACCTTTGAGTTATAGAGATTCTCTACACTGTGTTCATGGGCTCGGAATTTATCGCGGCGATGGACAATTGTTACAGATTCAGCAATAGGCTCCAGCATTAAGGCCCAGTCAACGGCAGAATCCCCGCCGCCAAAGACGACCACTTTTTGCCCTCGTAACTGGTTTAAGTCATCTATAAAGTAATAAAGGTTCCTATTCTCATATTGCCGGGCACACTCCAGCTCTAAGCGGCGCGGTTGGAATGCACCATTACCAGTCGTTATAATAATAGATTTTGTATAATGAACTTCCTTATTCGTTGTTAATTTAAACAAACCATCTTTGTGTTTTTCAAATTTCTCAACAGACTGCTCTAGAACGACTGTCGGTTCAAATTTAGCCATCTGTTCTTTTAAATTATTGATCAATTCTTGTGCGCGAATCTTTGGAAAACCTGCTACATCATAAATATATTTTTCGGGGTATAGGGCGGATAATTGACCGCCAAGCTGCGGCAGACTTTCAATAATTTTAACAGACGCTTGTCTCAGGCCTCCATAAAAAGCTGTAAAAAGACCGGTAGGACCGCCGCCAATAATAGTAATATCATAAATTTTTTGATCCTCTTGCATTCGTATCCCCCCAACAAGTTGTAACTACCTTTATTCCATATCATATGACATGAAATCGTTATGAAGTATGGATCTTTTGATAAGGGAATCTTTGGATGTATAAACCGCGAAAATATTTATAAAAATTGCTTGAAAATAGCGTGAAAGTAGCATAACATGTAATGTGGATATATTGTTAAGTTTTTGTGACAAAATAAGTACACTTATGTGAATGTGTCTCTATTCATAATATTCATTCTTTTTCATTTAAATGACTCACTTACTCTATGTACTTATGGTCATTTCTTTTTCTTTATTCCTATTCGTGAAGTAAATCACATAATTGTTTTTTGCCTTTAATCGTGAAGTATCTCACATACATCATTTTTTTGATTAATAAAATAAAAATGGTGATTGAAGCGGAAGATAAGAAAAAGAGCATTTATAATTCAAAATACTATAAAAGGTGGAAGTGATCACTTTGAAAAAGCCTAAAATTGTGATTCTCGGTGCAGGTTACGGCGGACTTCTTACAACAGTTCGTTTGCAGAAATTAATCGGTGTAAATGAAGCAGATATCGTTTTAGTAAATAAAAATGATTACCATTATGAAACAACATGGTTACATGAGGCATCTGCTGGTACTCTTCACCACGATAAAGTCCGTTACGATATTCGTGATGTTATAGACCGCAGCAAGGTTGATTTTGTTCAAGACACTGTTGTTGAAATTAATAAAGAAGAAAAGAAAGTCATCTTAGGAAAAGGCGAAGTTAATTATGACTATCTTGTTATTGCCCTTGGTGGTGAACCAGAAACATTCGGTATTAAAGGCTTAAAAGAATATGCCTTTGGAATTACGAATGTCAATTCTGCCCGTCAATTACGTGAGCATATTGAATATCAATTTGCTACTTACAATATGGAAGAGGAAAAGAACGATAATCGTCTATCCATTGTTGTTGGTGGTGCTGGTTTTACAGGAATTGAATTCCTTGGTGAATTAACAAACCGTATTCCAGAATTATGCAAAGAATATGATGTGGATTTCCACAAGGTTAAAATTTATTGTGTAGAAGCAGCCCCAACCGTATTGCCTGGTTTCGATCCTGAGCTAGTTAATTACGCTGTATCAGTGTTAGAGCGTAAAGGTGTTGAGTTTTTAATTGGTACTGCGATTAAGGAAGCTGTGCCTGGCGGTATTTTTGTAGCCAAAGGCGATGCGGAGCCATATGAAATCAAGTCTGAAACTGTTGTTTGGGCAGCAGGTGTACGTGGTAACTCTGTCATCGAAAAGTCAGGCTTTGAAGCAATGAGAGGCCGCGTAAAGGTTCAACCGAATCTTCTTGTTCCTGGATTTGATGATGTCTTTATCATTGGTGACAGCTCTCTTGTTATCAATGAAGAAATCAATCGTCCATATCCGCCAACTGCGCAAATTGCAATGCAGCAAGCTGAATTAACTGCAAAGAATATTACTGCATTAATTCGTAACAAGGCAGACTTAGAAACCTTTACATTCGATAATAAAGGTACTGTTTGCTCTCTTGGTGAAGATGATGCAATTGGTGTTGTTTTTGGTAAAAAACTTACCGGCGGCAAAGCATCTTTTATGAAAAAAGTTGTTGATAACCGTGCGTTATTCATGATCGGCGGCGCGGGTATGGTAATGAAAAAAGGTAAATTTAATTTCTTTTAATAAGTGATTCGTAAAAGGGCAGAGAAGTTCTGTCCTTTTTATTATGGATTATATTATTTGTTAAATTTTTAGATAATTAGAGTAAGCTTATGTAAATGGGAGAAAATCTAACGTGTATCCGGTTCCATGGTGGAATTTGGATAAATATAACTCTTTCCTTTTTTACGGATTTTTGGTATATTATCAGAAAATTGAGATAATAAAAAGGAGGGCGAAGAGAATGACTGTAAAAACGGCTGAATCGACAAAGACTTGTGATTATTGTGATGGAAAAGGGTATTTTCAATTAGTGTTAGGCGGATCGGAAACTTGCCCGGGCTGTGAGGGAACTGGTAAGAAAAAAGAATAAACGATTGTGTATGTAAAGCTTCTTAGATTGTAAGAGGCTATTTTTTTGTTTGCGTTTTTATTGACTCCCCCATCGACTTTAAGTACACTAATTGTTGATGTATAAAGGGGGAATTGTCAGATGCAGATGAGCATTGTGGTCCTAATCATCTCAATCGTGCTATTTTTTGTTTTATTTTTTGGAATCGGTTTTATTCTCAATATGCTCTTAAGAATGTCTTGGGTTATGGCAATTATTTATCCTATTATAGCTATTTTTATTGTAGATAAAGTGGGGTTTGCGGAGTATTTTACAAACAGTAAATACGCCTTTCAAGATCTGTGGTCAAGAATCAGCGCATTAGCCGCGGCTGATATTTTCATTTTGATTAGCGGGCTCGCAGGTGCGATTGCAGCTGGATTTACGATTAAACTATTACGAAAAAGTGGATATCAAATGTTTTAAGACTTTTACCTTAAGTAAGAGTCTTTTTTTGTACCTATATTTTTCCTCCTCCAATTTGTATATTTCCCTTTACTTTGGGAATGAATATTTTGGAGGAGTGAAAAAATTCAATGAGTAAAGTAAAAAATTGGACGAAACGATTGGCAATGTTCTGCCTGTTTATTATGGCATTGGCTGCAACTTTTCAGTCCATTACCGGTGTGAATGTAAGATCATTGATTCTGCCGTTTGCATCCGTTTTTTCGTTTAGTAACCAGGTGGAGGCGAAAGCACCTCCATTGTTGGAAGACGCTTTCGACTGGTCGAAGTACCCTAAGCATACGGTAACAGCTACAGGGTATACAGCAGGTTTTGAATCCACTGGAAAATCCCAGGGTCATCCTGAATATGGCATTACCTACTCAGGGGTGAAAGTGAAACGTGACTTATTCTCAACCATTGCAGCTGATCTAAATATATTTCCGATTGGGACCATTCTTTTTATCCCTGGCTATGGGTATGGCGTTGTTGCCGATAAGGGTGGCGCTATTAAAGGAAATGAGCTTGATCTTTATTATGAAACAGTTGACGATGTCTATAAGCAGTGGGGCAAAAAACAGGTCGATGTGTATGTTGTCGAGCAGGGAAATGGTCATCTAACGGAAGAACAATTACAAACATTAAATAATGATAAATCGCTGCAGGTATTCCGCCAACAATATACCCGCTCAGAGAAAAGATAAATACTAATCAACCTAGCAGGCTTTGTGCCTGTTTTTTACGTTACTTAGAGTTCCGAAACAATATCCTTTTCGTTATAATATAATCATATATCTTGGAGGTGAAGGCACATGTTTCATGTGATTAAAGAGGTAGATTTAGAAGTAGGCCAGGAGAGCTTGGTTATTGGACTATTTGAAAAGCCTGAGAAATTTACAGGTGTTTTAGCTGGGCTAGATGAGAAATTTAATGGACAATTAACAGAACTGGTTAAATCAGGCGATCTTTCAGCTAAACGAAAAAGCATAACGAAAGTACATAGTTTTGAAAAAATAGGAGCGAAACGGATCTATTTTGTTGGATTAGGAAAGGAAAAGGAATTATCCTTTGAAAAACTTCGATCCTCGTTTGGAAAAGTCTTTAAGCAGTTAAAGGTAAATAAACTCGAGGAAACAGCTGTCTTCCTGGATTCGTTTGTTACCGAGGAAGTTAATGGCTTAGACGCAGCTCATGCTTTGAGCGAAGCATTGGCGCTCTCTATGTATCAATTCGATGGATATAAACAAAAATCAAATGAACCAGAGAAAAAACTAGATAAGGTAACCGTTTATTTCGCTGGAGCAGAAGAGGAGGATGTCCGAGCTTCTTTAACTGTAGGTTATGCCTTCGGTAAGGGAACTAATTCAGCACGCACTCTTGTGAATACTCCTGGGAATTTACTAAATGCAACAGATTTGGCAAATTATTCAGCGGAACTTGCAGCAAAATTTGATTTCGACGTGGAGATTCTTGATAAAGAGGAAATCGAGAAATTAGGGATGGGGGCATTTCTTGCTGTCAATAAAGGGTCTGTTGAGCCTCCAAAAATGATTGTCTTAAAATATCAAGGAAAAGATAATTGGACAGATGTCATCGGCCTTGTTGGAAAGGGAATTACCTTCGATACAGGTGGTTATTCGATTAAAACAAAAGCCGGCATTGTTGGTATGAAGACCGATATGGGTGGTGCTGCTGCGGTGTTAGGAGCGATGGAGATTATTGGTGAAACAAGGCCGGAACAAAACGTAGTCGCGGTCATTCCATCAACAGATAATATGATTAGCGGTGGAGCGTTCAAGCCGGATGATGTGATTACATCCATGAATGGAAAGACGATTGAGGTCTTGAATACGGATGCTGAGGGACGTCTGGTGTTAGCTGATGCCATTACATATGCTAAGCACCATGGAGCCAATTATTTAGTCGATGTGGCAACTTTAACAGGCGGAGTAATCACGGCACTTGGTTTACACACAACTGGAGCCATGACAAATGAAGAACGATTGTATGAACAAGTGCGTGAAGCTTCTGCCGAGGCAGGGGAACAGATGTGGCTGCTGCCTTTGTTTGAGACGGAAATAGAGCGAGTTCGTAACAGTAAAGTGGCTGATTTAAATAATTCTCCAGGCAGTGAGGGACACGCCCTTGTGGCTGGTGCGTTTATCGGCGAATTTACTGAAGGAACTCCATGGGTTCATTTAGATATTGCCGGAACAGCAACAACTGCAAAAGACCATGATCTTGGTCCAGCGGGAGCCACAGGTGTAATGGTTCGTACACTTGCATTGTTTGTAGAACGTTTTGAATCTATTGAAAAATAAACTTAAGCCCCAGCAGCTTATTAGCCAAACGCCGCTAAACGGGCGCTTCCGCTTTTCTATTGTCTAGCTGCAGCGCCCAGCGGCTAGTGTCCTTCCGCGCTTCTCCCTACGATAAGTCAACATCGAATCGCTAGCGCTCTTCGTGTTGTCTAGCTTCGGCGCCTAGGGGCTCGGGGTTATAAGCCAATCCGTCAAGAAGGCTAAAGAGCTGCCTTCTCGCCGGCTCGTCTTATACCTGTCGCCCCTGGTCAAGGCGCCTCCGCTTTTCGGTTTTCCTTTATCTCAGTCGATGCACTCCAGGCCATACGCCGCTAAACGGGCGCTTCCGCTTTTCTTTTTGCCCACTCAAAACCGACAGTTTTTGCATATGAAATAGTGTAGGCAAGTATAGAAAAAAGGAGGTAATAAGGTATGTACCCATATCGAAGCCCGTACCCGGTACAAGATCAGCGGTTTATCGGTCTTGGCTGGCCATTAGCGATCGGTGGACTTAGCTTTTTAGGTGGTTTAATTGGAGGGGGATTAGGAGCATCTTTTGGAGCTCGGCCCTTCTATGGCGGATACCCTGGATTCGGCGGTTATCCAGGTTTTGGATACCCTGGTTTTGGTGGCCCGGGATTCGGAGGTCCTGGATTCGGATACCCTGGTTTTTATTAAATTTCGGAAAAAACAGCTCCTGCAGCTGTTTTTTCTTTTTTTAACATAGTAAACAACATTCAATAAGAGGAATATGCAACATGGTAAAGAATACGTTAATATGAAAAAGAAAAAGGTTTGGAGGGGTAAGATGATTAAAAATACATTAATCGAGGCACTTGGAATCGAAATTACTAAAATGGAACCAGGGAAAGTCACTGCAACCATGCCTGTAGATCATCGGACTAAGCAGCCATTTGGCTTACTTCATGGCGGCGCATCTGTTGCTTTAGCGGAGACAGTTGCAAGTCTAGGAGCCTATGAACTCGTTGACAAAGAATCAGAAGCGGTAGCAGGGCTTGAAATCAATGCAAATCATGTCCGTCCGAAAACAGAGGGAATCGTTACGGCAGTGGGAACTGTCCTGCATCAAGGCAAAACCACGATGGTATGGGATATAAGAATTACCGATGAACAGAATAGGCTCATCTGTGTTTCTAGATGTACAATGGCCGTCATCAAACTCAAAAAATAAGCTTTCTATAAAGAGAATGGAGTAACCATTCTTTTTTTGTGTCCATTGTACAAAAATTTAAAAAATTCTCTCTTGATTCATGTTATAATATAAGAAATAAAAAAATAGAAAAAAAGCACAATTTTTTGTACAGGTATCTTTATATAATGGTAGTAAGATGGAAAAGAAAAGGTGGTGAAAACGATGAGAGTAAAGAAACAATATTTATTTATTGATTTTGAATTTACCATGCCGGAGCGAAATGTTCGTATGAAAGACTTCTTTGCGGAAATCATTGAGGTCGGGATTGTTGCTGTTGTGGATGACCAAGTAACAGAACAGTTCTCTTCCTACGTAACTCCGTTAAAGTTCCCCAGATTATCTGAACGCTGCAAATCATTCTTACATATTACGCAGCAACAGGTCGACAGGGGGATGAGCATATACGAGCTCATTAAGAAATTGGCGGAATTCAATAAGGACAATGTTGACACAACCATCGTTACTTGGGGAAACATGGATATGAAGGTACTGAGGCAAAATTGTTTAATGGCGGGAGCACCATTCCCATTTACAGGAGCTGAATTAGATTTATCAATGGAGTATAAACGATTCTTTGGAGATCAAAACCAAACAGGTTTGTGGAAAGCCGTTCAGGAATACGGAAAAGAAGGGACCGGAAAGCACCATCGGGCACTGGACGATGCCTTAACTACCTACAATATATTCAGACTGGTTGAAAAGGATAAACGCTATTTGGAAAAACCTCAACCAACGACGATCGGTGACCGAATCGATTTTTCAAAACTGCTAAATGAATTCGCATAAAAGGCCAAATCATTCAAACTGATTTGGCCTTTAATCATGTTCCAGCATTTTGAGTGCCAACATTAAGGCGCTCCCACTTTTGTTTTTTTAAGATAATTTGTAGTCCGCCTCAAGAGACTCCAATGCCCGAAGACTCATCTCTGCCCACTGCGAATCCGTTTCAGCTAATTCATTTTTCATCTTTTCTAAAGCCTCTTTTAAGGAAGTCTGATAATTTGGTACTTCTCCCTCAAACGGTTTTACCATTTGTTTTGGAACATTGGTTTGTTCTCTGAAACTTAAAGCCTTTCTTTCATGGAAAAAACCAACATCCGCATCCTTTGGATGGTGCAGATCCCCCTGGATGGGATGTTTCAGCACGGCTAAAACTCTCACTAAATAATGCTGAGGGCGAACATCGGTTATTTCTCCAATATATTTTCCTGTTTTATAGATTCCTGTTACCATATCGCCAACTTGTAATTCCATCACAAATCAACCCCCTTATTAATAAATTCACTTGATTCCTCTCCTTCATTATGACTAAATTAAAAACATAGTGCAAAAAGTTTAAAGTGAATAAAATGGAGGGATGATAATTGAGAAAGCGGTGGCCATTAATTTTTCTTTATTTAACGATTGTCCTGATGTTAGCGGCGTGTGGGACAAGCCTGAAAAAACAAGAAGAAAGCTCGGCTTCAAAAACGGAACAAAAGGAAGGAGCAGCCCAAGTGTCAGATACCAATTTTCCTCAGCTTTCAACCGAAGTAGCTGAAAATGAGAAATTAGTAGAAATGGAAACCTCGATGGGTTCGGTTAAAATTAAACTTTTTCCGGAGTACGCTCCAAAGGCTGTCGAAAACTTTGTAAAACACAGTCAAGAAGGCTACTATGATGGTCAAATCTTTCACCGGGTAATCAAAGATTTCATGATTCAAGGCGGCGATCCAAAAGGGAACGGAACGGGCGGTGAAAGTATCTGGGGTAATCCATTTGAAGATGAATTTTCTAATCATCTCTTTAATCTTCGCGGAGCATTATCGATGGCAAATGCCGGATCTAATACAAATGGAAGTCAATTTTTTATTGTTCAGAGTAGTTCCCTAGACCCTTCGATGAAATCTGAAATGGAAAAAGCAGATTATCCGAAAGAAATCATCGATGCCTATGATAAAAATGGCGGCACACCATGGCTTGATAATCGCCACACAGTATTTGGGCAAGTCATTGAAGGAATGGACATTGTTGATAAAATAGCTGATACGAAAGTGGATAGTAAAGATAAGCCTGAACAAGATGTCTTGATTAAGGGAATTAAAGTATTAAAATAATGCAGCCGGACAGTATTCTTCATTGGTACGGAATCTTTTGTTATAATAAGGTTGAACTTATTAGGGGTTTTTTAGAAGGGGAGAAGAAAAATGTTTCTGCCATCCGTACTAGCATTATTTTTATATTTTCCTGAAGATAAATCAGAATATATTCCTGCAGCCATCACCTGTGCTATTTTCTTAATCGGTGCCTTACTGACCATGAGGCTGATCATCAAGATTTCCAATCGGGAAGCGGCTAAGACGAAAGAATTAGAAGAACAAGTAACAAACAATCAATCTTCCCAAAGGAACAGTTAAGCCTGACTGTTCCTTTTTTGTTTTTTGGATGAAGTTTTTGGAATAGCAGCCATCCGTCTTGCTCATACTAATCCCAAATTGTCTTAGATGGGGGAAATCTGATGAAGAAAAGTTGGATGCTTATTCCACTTCTTTTCCTTTCAGGCTGTATGGAAAAGGAAATAAAAAAGTTAGATGTGGAGATGTATAATCCTTCTGGAGACTCACTTGGGACGATCACCCTTGCTGAACAGTCGAGCGGTGTGAAGATGTCGGTCAATTTAAAAGGGCTGCCTGCAGGGGAACATGCCATTCATATACATGAAACGGGTAAATGTGAGGCCCCTGATTTCAAGTCAGCAGGGAACCATTTTAATCCTGAAAGTAAAGAGCATGGCCTCTTGCATCCTAAGGGTGCTCATGCAGGAGATTTGCCGAACTTAATTGTGGAGGATGACGGTTCTATAATGGCGGATATAATGGCGCCTAATGTGACTTTAAAAAACGGAAAGACATCATTATTTACAAAGGAAGGCACCTCAATTGTCATTCATGAAGGAAAAGATGATGGGATGACTCAGCCAGCGGGAAATTCCGGGAATCGAATTGCCTGCGGAGAAATTTCTAAAGAGAAAAAAGCAGGGCAGCAAAAGGCACAAGACGAAAAGAAATAGAGTTAATTCCAACTCTAAGAGTTATGTGAGCGTTTAATCAACCGTTATAGTTTAAACTTAGAGCCAACGGTAGTTATGAGAGTGTCTAATCAACCGTTAGGGTTCAAACTTAAAGCCAACGGTAGTTATGAGAGCGTCTAATCGACCGTTAGGGTTCAAACTTAGAGGAAACGGTAGTTATGAGAGCGTCTAATCGACCGTTATGGTTCAAGCTCACAGCCAACGGTAGTTATGAGAGCGTCTAATCGATCGTTATGGTTAAAAGCTCACATCACAATGGCAGTTATGAAGCTTCCTTCGCCTTTGTTCACCTATTTACCGGCCACATACAGTTTTTTTTAAAACCATAGGTATCCATCTAAGCTTATCCAAAAAGTGGACATACACTGTTAGGGAGAATGCAAGGAGGCGATCTTATGGAAAAAAGGCAATTTGGACAAATGGGGGTTCCTCAAATGATGGGCGGTTATCAAGGCTATCCACAAATGGGAGGGTACCCAATGATGGGTGGTCAGCAAATGATGGGCTACCCGCAAATGGGTGGATATCATCCACAGATGATGGGCGGATTTCACCAAGGCTATCCACAAATGGGCGGCTTTCCTCATATGATGGGTGGACAGCAGCCAATGGGAGGCTTCCCTCAAATGGGCGGACAGCAGCCAATGGGAGGCTTCCCGCAAATGGGCGGTCAGCAGTCAATGGGAGGTTTCCCGCAAATGGGCGGTCAGCAGTCAATGGGAGGCTCCCCACAAATGGGCGGTCAGCAGCCAATGGGAGGCTTCCCACAAATGATGGGCGGTTCCATGCAGGGACAACGAAAAAAGAATAAATAATCAATAACAGTGAGAGCCTGTTCCTGGAAAAAGGGACAGGTTTTCCTTTTCTCTTGCTTTCATTCCCATCTTTATAGAAAATGAGTACATCAATTCAAAAATCGGAGTGTATTGCCATGAAAACTAAACTGTTTTATCAGGATCCATACCTGAAAACCTTCTCAGCCCGCATCCTTAAACAGGAAGTGGATGAAACAGGAAAAAATTATGTGGTACTTAATCAAACTGCTTTTTACCCGACAGGAGGCGGCCAGCCTCATGATACAGGCCGAATTGCCAATCAGACGGTTGAAGATGTAGAAGAAGTAAACGGCGAAGTTCGTCATTATCTAAGCGGACCTATACATACGATCGATTCGGAAGTAAACAGTAAAATTGATTGGGAAAGAAGATTTGATCATATGCAGCAGCATGCAGGACAGCATATTTTATCGGCTACCTTTGACCATTTATTTGGCTATAAGACGGTTGGCTTCCATCTAGGGAAAGAAAACCTCACCATCGACTTAGAAACAGAGGAATTAACGAAAGAGGAAGCAAGACAAGCGGAGCAGCTGGCTAATCAAATCATCCTAGAAAACCGGCCGATTGAAACGAAATGGGTAACAGAAGAAGAATTGTCTCAGTATAATCTAAGAAAAGATACAAAGGTGAAAGAAGATATTCGACTTGTCATCATCCCAGACTTCGATTATAACGGCTGCGGCGGTACACATCCAAAAGCTACTGGCGAAGTTAGTGCGATAAAAATTTTAGATTGGGACAAGCAGCGGAAAAATATTCGCGTTCAGTTTGCCTGCGGATTGCGAGTCATCCAAAAACTTGGGGAAAAGCAAACCATCTTACATCAATTAACTAAACTCTTGAATGCTCCGGAAATAGATATGCAGAAAGCCGTCACTCGTTTGTTAGAAAACGAAAAGCACCTGATCAAAGCGCTTGAGCAAGCAAATGAGACCATTCTTCAATATGAAGCACTGGAATTGGCGAAAAAGGGGCAGGCGGTTATTGCAAAAGCCTTTGAGAACAGGACCATTCGAGAACTGCAGAAGCTTGCCCGCATGATTGTTTCAGAGGATGCTGAAAGCCTTGTTATTTTTGCTTCATCAGATGGAACTCGAAAGCAGCTGGTTTGCGCAAGAGGAAAAGCGAGAACAGAAAATATGAAACAAGTAATAGGCGAAATTTTGCCGATGATAAATGGCAAAGGCGGCGGGAATGAGTCCTTTGCTCAAGGTGGAGGAGACGCAGTCCTAACAACCGAACAGATTCTTGAGAAATTAGTATCTTTAATAAACAAATAAACCACTTTGAAAATAGATAGGAGATTAAAGCATGCGAAATGAGGTACAAACCAACTTGCAGTTTGTGGACTTGTTAAATCAATGGGATCCTTTACATTTAGTCAATGGGGATTATGAGACGGAAATTGCCGATACCATTCAAGCGGTTTATGAATTAGATGAACCCAAAATGCTGGCAGAACGTATCCAGGCCATCTATGAATTTTCATTTGAAAAGGTCATCCCGATGCAAGCCTGTCTGCAAGTTGCTAAAGAGTTATTGGTCATTAAAGCGAATCAATCCTGTTCATTATAATCTTATCAACAAAAAAGGAGGACAACCGATTGGATTGTCCTCTCAAAAAGGGGGAATACTAGAAAGCTTTATAATTCAAGTGTTTCCAAGCTCCCCATTTTTATACACTAATCAGTAAAAAAACGGTAAATTTTTCCGTCCTTAGCCTGCTTCTTATACTATTTTGAGTTTACAATAGAGGAGTTTGGATGATTATTATTTTGCTGTAATAATTCTGATGCAGGTATATCAAGTACAGTGGACAGTTTTAAGATCGTTTGATTACTTGGAATTTGTTCCCCGGATTCATATTTAGAGATTTGTTGAGTACCCACTCTCAACCGTATAGCCAGTTCCTCTTGGGTCATTTTTAAGCTTTCCCGATACGTTTTAATGGTCCGGCCAATTGTATTCATACCACTCACCTCAACATTCCAAAGTTAAACTTCTCACTATTAATATATCATGCTATAGGACCACTCTATTTATTCTTCTTTGAAAGTTATGTTAAGGTTTCTATAGAGTGTGGAAAGTTTGAGCATAAATTAGAAAGCTTTTTTGATTAAATACTGTGTTTATGATATAATTTTTTAATGCGTATATATGGGAAAAAATAATTATCTACTTAGGAGTGTTTTCATGACAGAAAAATTAGAAGTCGGAAGTATTTTAACAGGTAAAGTAACTGGAATTCAACCTTACGGAGCGTTTGTCGCATTAGACGAAAATACACAAGGTCTTGTTCATATTTCGGAAATTACCCACGGGTTTGTAAAGGACATTAATGAACATCTTAAAGTTGGAGATGAAATTAAGGTTAAAGTTTTGTCTGTTGATGAAGGAGCAGGAAAAATCGGTCTTTCTATCCGTCAAACCGAGGAAGCACCTGTTCAAGCGTCTGCAAAGCCAAAAAAGCCTCGTAAGCGCGTTGCGGCTGCTATCATTCCTGAAGCTGAAGGACAACAAGGTTTTAATACCTTAAAAGATAAACTGCAAGAATGGATTGACCAATCTTCACGTGATGATTTAATTAAAAAATAAGCAGATTGTAAGCCTAGCCCAAACTATTCCCTGGTTTGGACTAGGCTTTTTTTTGGGGGAAGATAGCTACTGTGGGAGGAATACCTAAGTCTTTATAAAAAAGTGTTCATTCTTTTTTCCGGCTCGGCTACAATAGAAGTATCTATACATAAAATTCGGAAATCGGATGGAGGAATAGCATGGAAATAAAAAACAGCACAAGTGAATTGATTGAGCAAACAGAGAAGTATGGTGCCCATAATTATCATCCACTGCCAATCGTGATTTCACGCGCTGAAGGGGTTTGGGTTGAAGACCCGGAAGGCAAAAAGTACATGGACATGCTAAGTGCTTATTCAGCCCTAAATCAAGGACACCGACATCCCAAAATCGTTCAAGCGCTCAAAGACCAAGCCGATAAGGTAACCTTAACTTCCCGCGCTTTTCATAACGATCAGCTCGGTCTTTGGTATGAAAAGGTCTCTCATTTAACGAATAAAGACATGGTATTGCCGATGAATACAGGTGCGGAGGCGGTCGAGACGGCTATTAAAGCTGCAAGACGCTGGAGCTATGATGTGAAAGGCGTCGCTGAAAATCAAGCGGAAATTATCGCTTGTATCGGGAACTTTCATGGAAGAACAATGACAGCGGTCTCACTGTCTTCTGATGAGGAGTATAAGCGCGGATTTGGTCCGATCCTTCCTGGTATCAAATTAATCCCATACGGTGACTTACAGGCGCTAAAAGCCGCAATTACTCCAAATACTGCAGCTTTTTTAATTGAACCCATTCAGGGGGAAGCAGGGATCATCATCCCGCCTAAGGGCTTTATGTCATCAGCATTTGAGGTTTGTAAAGAAAACAATGTTCTTTTCATTGCCGATGAAATTCAGGCCGGACTAGCACGTACAGGTAAAATGTTTGCAAGTGAGTGGGAAGGCATTGAACCGGATATGTATATCCTTGGAAAGGCACTAGGCGGAGGGGTATTCCCTATTTCTTGTGTTACAGCAAATAAAGACATATTGGGTGTTTTTAATCCTGGTTCTCACGGTTCAACATTTGGAGGAAATCCAATCGCTTGCGCTGTTTCAATTGCGGCATTAGATGTACTGGTAGATGAAAAGCTTGCTGAGAAATCATTGAAGCTTGGGGAATATTTTATTAACAAGTTGAGAGAAATTAAGAATCCCAAAATTAAGGAAGTCCGCGGCCGTGGCTTGTTTATCGGGGTGGAATTAACAGAATCAGCACGGAAATATTGTGAGCAGTTAAAAGAATCTGGACTGCTGTGTAAGGAAACACATGAGACAGTCATCCGTTTTGCACCGCCGCTAGTGATTACGAAGGATGAATTAGACTGGGCTCTTGAGCGAATCAACAAAGTTTTAGGATAATTTTTATATATCAGGGGTGCCAAAATGGTGACGATTGATGAGGACAGAACGGTTAATGAAGATTTAAATCTCCTTACATCAACAAAGATTGTAATACATGATGCCTTAAAAAAGCTCGGCTATCATCAAGATATGTTTCATCTTTTAGAAGAGCCGCTTCGGACACTCATTGTCAGGATTCCTGTCCGGATGGATGATGGTACAACCAAGATTTTTAAAGGGTATCGTGCGCAGCATAGTGATGCGGTCGGACCCACCATGGGCGGGGTCCGATTTCATCCGAAAGTAACAGAGGATGAGGTTAAGGCACTATCCATGTGGATGAGCATTAAATGTGGGATTTGTGACCTGCCATTTGGCGGCGCTAAAGGCGGGATCCTTTGTAATCCGCGGACCATGTCCTTTGGGGAGTTAGAACGTTTAAGCCGGGGGTATGTCCGGGCCATCAGCCAAATGGTCGGACCTGCGAAGGATATCCCTTCCCCTGAAATGTATACGAACTCACAAATCATGGCCTGGATGCTCGATGAGTACAGCCGTCTCAGACAAAATGTCTCTCCCGGCTTTATTTCGGGCAAACCAGTGGTATTGGGAGGCCTGGAGAGTTGGGAAAAGGCTGGGGCTATGGGGATTACCATATGTATTGAAGAGGCTGCCAAGAGACGGGGAGTGTCAATCATAGGGTCGCGGGTTATTGTCCAGGGCTTTGGTAATGCTGGCGGCTTTGTCGCAAAGTTTTTACATGACGCTGGGGCAGTGATTATCGGTATCTCCGATGTGTATGGTGCCCTCTATAACCCCGACGGTTTACCGATTGATTATCTTCTTGACCGGCGTGACAGTTTTGGGACGATTTCTACGCTCTTTGATGGTGTTATGCCAAACGAGGAACTGCTTACAAAGGAATGTGATATTTTAGTTCCTGCAGCTGTTGCTAATCAAATAACCGCTGAAAATGCGTACAATATAGGAGCGAAAATTGTGGTGGAAGCGGCAAGTGGACCTACGACACTTGAGGCTGCTTCTATATTGGCAGAACGGAATATTCTACTTGTACCGGATGTTTTGGCAGGTGCGGGAAGTGTGACGGTTTCTTATTTGGAATGGGTTCAAAATAACCAGGGACTTTATTGGGATGAAGATGAAATAGAAGAGAAGTTACGGCAAAAAATAGTCGCATCCTTTGATCGGATTTACGAGCTTGCGCAAAGTCATCGTATTGATATGCGCCTTGCTGCGTATATGGTAGGTGTGAAAAAACTGGCAGAGGCATCCCTTGTTAGAGGCTGGGTTTAAAAAATTCCTGCATCATGAAAATGATGCGGGGATTTTTTTTGCACATAAGTAAAGAATATAACCTTGAGCGCGCTTCCTGCCGCTGCTTAAAAAGGTGAGAATCTCAACCACTGCGACGATGAGGCGAGGTCTCAACCCCTGAATGAGGAAGGAAGCTGGAGCTTCGACAGATGAGGCGAGGTCTCAACCCCTGAATGAGGAAGAAAGCTGGAGCTTCGACAGATGAAACGAGGTCTCAACCCCCGAAGGAGGAAGAAAGCTGGAGCTTCGACGGATGAGGCGAGGTCTCAACCCCCGAAGGAGGAAGAAAGCTGGAGCTTCGACAGATGAGGAGGAGTCTCCCCCAAAAGGAGGAGCCTTAAAATACAAAGACTGTTTTTTTTGCAAAAAAAAACATAATAAATAATAATAGTAAAAGAAAAGGAAGGTGTTATCTTTGGAGAATTTTACATTCCTAAACCCAACTAAATTAATATTTGGAAAAGGTCAGCTGGAACAATTAAAAACAGAAATCCCTCAATACGGGAAAAAGGTATTACTTGTCTACGGCGGCGGCAGCATCAAAAAAAGCGGCCTCTATGATCAAGTGACAGGCCTGCTCGATGAAATCGGAGCCCAAGTCTTTGAACTTGCTGGAGTCGAACCTAATCCACGCCTGACAACAGCCAGAAGAGGTGTGGACATCTGTAAACAAGAAGGCATCGAATTCCTGTTAGCAGTCGGTGGAGGAAGTGTCATTGACTGTACAAAGCTGATTGCCGCGGGCGCTAAATATGATGGAGACCCTTGGGATATTGTCACCAGAAAAACTGTTGCCCAGGAAGCCCTGCCGTTTGGTACCGTCCTAACCTTGGCTGCGACAGGATCAGAAATGAATTCAGGATCTGTCATTACCAATTGGGAAACAAACGAGAAATACGGCTGGGGAAGTGCGGTCACATTCCCTAAATTTTCAATCCTTGATCCGGTTAATACCTATACAGTACCTAGAAACCAAACCATTTATGGCATGGTCGATATGATGTCACACGTATTTGAACATTATTTCCATCTTGCAGAACATACAGAGTTTCAAGACCGCATGTGTGAATCACTGCTCACAACGGTCATGGAGACGGCTCCTAAGTTACTTGAAGACCTTGAAAATTATGAGCACCGTGCAACCATTTTATATTGTGGAACCATGGCATTAAATGGAATGGTAAACATGGGCTATCATGGTGACTGGGCGACACATAATCTAGAACACGCCGTATCTGCAGTCTATGACATTCCACACGGCGGCGGACTGGCAATCCTTTTCCCACACTGGATGGAGCATAATCTAAGTGTAAAACCGGAGCGTTTTAAGCAGCTGGCTGTCAGAGTGTTTGGAGTAGATCCTGAAGGCAAGAGTGCCGAAGAAGCAGGTCTTGAAGGCATTCGTAAGCTTCGTGAATTCTGGAACAGCATTGAGGCTCCAGCGCGTTTGGCAGATTATGATATTGATGACAGTAAGATCGAGCTGATGGCAGATCGTGCGATGGTCAATGGCGATTTTGGTAATTTTAAAAAGCTAAATCGTGAAGATGTACTTGCCATTTATCGGGCATCCCTATAAAAGTAGGAAATTGTCGAAAATGGGTGCGCTTTCATCTGTTAAGGTTTCTTGATAAATTCCTCAAGCTTCGGTAAAGTGATAACTGAAAAATAAAATAATGGAGGATTATTCATTCATGACACACGTTCGTTTTGATTACTCGAAGGCCCTCTCCTTTTTCGGAGAACATGAACTTACATATTTACGTGATGCCGTAAAAGTTGCCCACCATTCTCTTCACGAGGGAACAGGTGCTGGTAATGACTTCTTAGGCTGGATCGAACTGCCGACTAACTATGACAAAGAGGAATTTTCCCGCATTCAAAAATCTGCTGAGAAAATTAAATCTGATTCCGATGTTTTACTTGTAATCGGAATTGGCGGTTCTTACCTTGGTGCAAGAGCAGCGATTGACATGCTGTCTCACAGCTTTTACAACGCACTACCAAAAGAAAAGCGCAGCAATCCACAGATCATTTTTGTCGGAAACAGCATTAGCTCCACTTATATGCGCGATTTAATGGACCTGCTTGAAGGTAAGGATTTCTCTATTAACGTCATCTCAAAATCAGGAACGACTACAGAGCCAGCGATTGCTTTCCGTATTTTCCGCAAGCTTCTTGAAGAAAAGTACGGCGTTGAAGAAGCTCGTAAACGCATTTACGCGACTACTGACAAAGCAAGAGGCGCTCTTAAAACATTAGCGACAGAAGAAGGCTACGAATCCTTTGTGATTCCCGATGATGTCGGCGGACGTTACTCTGTTTTAACAGCTGTTGGTCTTTTACCTATCGCTGTTTCTGGTGCAGATATTGATAAGATGATGGAAGGTGCCCGCCAGGCACAAAATGATTTCAGTCATTCCGAAATCGAAGAGAATCCAGCCTACCAATATGCTGCGGTAAGAAATGTCCTTTACAATAAAGGAAAAACAATTGAAATGCTGATTAACTATGAACCAGGCCTGCAATACTTCAATGAATGGTGGAAGCAATTGTTTGGTGAAAGCGAAGGGAAAGACCAAAAAGGGATTTACCCATCTTCAGCCAACTACTCAACTGACCTTCACTCACTTGGACAATATGTTCAAGAAGGACGACGCGACCTATTTGAAACCATTGTAAAAGTAGACAAGCCTCGCCATGAGCTATCAATCGAAGCATTTGAAAATGATTTAGATGGTCTTAACTATTTAGAGGGAAAAACCATCGATTTTGTTAATAATAAAGCTTTTGAAGGAACCATGCTTGCTCATACAGACGGCGGCGTGCCAAACTTAATTGTAACCATCCCTGGAATGGATGAATATTCGTTTGGCTACCTTGTTTATTTCTTTGAAAAAGCATGTGCCATGAGCGGATACCTTCTTGGCGTCAATCCATTTGACCAGCCAGGAGTTGAAGCTTACAAAGTGAATATGTTTGCTTTACTTGGAAAGCCAGGATTTGAAGAAAAGAAAGCAGAACTTGAGAAACGTTTAAAATAAATTAAAAAAGAGTGCTGATGTATTATTGCATCAGCACTCTTTTATTTGGGAAAACTAACCCTAAAAAAGGGGGAATTTGTACATGCATGAAATCCCGTCAAAGGTAGAAGGAAAGACGTTTGAATTGTTTAAACTCGAACAAAAATTAAAACCAATCGGCTATACGATTGGCGGTAATTGGGAATATGACCATGGTTCATTCGATTATAAACTGAATGATGAAGATAGTTATGAATTTTTAAGGGTGCCCTTTACTGCCGTTGATGGCGAGCTGGATACCAGGGGATGTACAGTTGAAATTGGCAGGCCCTATTTGTTGGCCCATCAGTATGAATATGGGATTGATGAGCACGGGGATACTGGTAATTTTTCTGCTTCCCTAAATCAATTCCAAGCACCCATAGATGAGGATGCAGATATCCCATCTCAATATATTGATAAGGGTAAGAAATTGGTAACCGAATTAGAAAAGGTTATCTTAACAAGCGATTAATCATTTAAACATCAGTAATTGATCATCTTCCTCAAATTCAAATGATTGCGGGGGATTAAGAAATGTTTCATCCCCCCTTTTTACTCCAATGACTAATAAATCCTCTTTCATAAGCTCAAGAGCTATGTCCCTAAAATTCTTTCCCCTATCATCTATCTTGACCGTGCGGGCCGAGAGCCTGCTTTCCTGCAGTTGATGAATGACATTTAATAGCAGTCCATCTTCTTTACTGTGGAGGCTATTAATCATAAAAACACTTGTTAATTTATTAGATTGGATTACCTCATCCGCACCAGCTCTTTTCGCATTGACCACTTGTTCTGCAGTTAATATTTCAATAATACATTTTACTTGGGCACAAATTCCTTTAATAGTGAGTAAGGTTAAGATACTGTTCATATCTGCCTGTAGTTCATCGTTCCCTCGATCTGCTGTGATTAAAACTTTTTCTGCGTGCTGGATATCACTTTTAATAATCGTATCATCGACATGTCCTTTTCCTTGGATAAAATGGACAAACCGTGATTTCACCGGATTGGTATTAAGTGTTTCATCAATTAACACAATCATTTGCTGATTATTTGCATTCGTTAGCTTATGAATCAATTCTTTTGAGCGCTCATTCCAGCCGATGATAATAATATGGCCTTCTCCTTTAAAAGGGATTTTTCCTTCAAAAAGGGCATCCTGTTTAGTAACAGCCGCTGCAGCTAAGGTTCCAAAATAAGAGGAAACGAATGCTACGCCAAATAAAATTAAGAGTAATGCGGTTAATCTTCCCAATATGGAATGGGGGACAAAGTCTCCGTAACCAACGGTTGAAGCAGTGATAATTGCCCACCAGATCCCGTCAAAAATTGTTGGGAAGGTGTCCGGCTCTAATAAGTGTATAGTAACTCCGAATAGGAGGAACACGACTAATGCCATTACTAAGATTCGAATAAGAAGCGGTAAGCGTAAAAAGCTGATATAAACTCTTGGCAAAAAATAGCACCTCGTTTCTGTATTCACTATTATGGTCAAAAATAAACCGTCTCATAATCCATAAGCACCTATTTCAACTAATAGTCCATTGTTCACAAAAAGTTGGAATTCTTTAGCTGAAACCTACTTGTCTTCTCTTTAAAAAACTTATAAATTAAGGTTAATAACATCACTGCAGTTATAATGGGAAAGAGGGTTGGCAGATGAATACCAGTACAATAGCACTACAAGAAGATATTGAAATCACTCGCACGGAAATGATTCAGTTAGCTCAACAACTCGGGTTTTCTAATCCCAATGTCGTCAAATGCAGTCAGAAACTCGATTCCCTGCTCAATGTTTATCATAATCAAATAATTAAGAGATAAAAACCTTCCAGAAAGCTGGAGGGTTTTTTTAGTTTTTGGAATAATTTTCAACCCTTGAGTAAAATTTATAATAGAAGAACTCGTGTACATAGGGGTGTAGAAGAGTGTTAATGGAAACGAAAAAGGAGCGCCTATTCATCCTTTTCGCTTTACTAGTGATCCTGGCCTATCTTTCACCATTGTTTATTTTGCAGGAAAATGCCCATATCCGGGTTCATGATAATCTTGACAGCAATTTGGCTTGGTATAAGGTACTGGCGCAAAGTGGGGAAATGTTTGGCAGTGTGAATGCCGTAATCCCGCAAATTATCAATGGACATTTATCGAGGAATGCTTTTGGTACAGAATATAGTGTCATTGTTTGGTTGTATTCACTCTTTCCAACGATGGCTGCCTACGGGTTAAGTCAAGCGCTCACAAGGGTTGTCGCTTTCTTTGGGATGTATTTATTGCTTAAAGACCATTTTCTCCCTGGAGATAAATGGCTGGTAATTAAAATTGGCACTGCCCTTGCCTTTGCCTTGACCCCATTTTGGCCGTCGGGAATGTTAAGTACCTTAGGGATGCCATTAGCATTATGGGCCTTTTTAAATATTCGAAAGCATGAGGATACATGGAAGGATTATTTGGTTCTTACCTTACTGCCTTTATACTCAAGTATCGTTTTAGGCTTTTTCTTTTTTTTAAGTGCGATGGGAATGTTTTGGTTATGGGAGGTTATAAAGGGGAAGGGATGGAATCTTCGATTTTTATTTGGGATTAGTTACATGACCGGGATTTTCATGCTAGTTGAGTACCGGCTTATTTATTCCTTTTTATTCTCGACAGAACCTAATAGCAGGGATGAATATTTCCATGCCCATCTTACTTTTTCACGGGCTGTCAGGCTGTTTGTAAAGAATTATTTGCTTGGGCATACGCATGTAATGACGGTACATACCCTTATCATTCTGCCAGCGACCTTTATGGCTATTTACATTGTATTTAAGAAAAAGTTATGGGAGCAGGAGCGGCTGTATGTCTTTTTATTTGGGTTAAATATTATTTTGTCCTTATGGTATGCTTTTTGGTTTTATGAAGGCTGGCTGCCAGTAACGAAAATTTTTCACTTCATGGATACGTTTAACTTTGCCCGTTATCATTTTTTAAGACCAATGGTGATTTATGCAAGCTTTGCTCTTGCTTTAAAAATTATTGCAATCCATGGTCTTGATGGATTTAAGCTAGCCAAATGGCTGGTAATTGCGCAGATTGTTTTTTTAGGGCTGTTAAATGATGAAATCATCTATCGAGAAAAGCCTACGGTGAAAGAATTTTTTGCAGAAGACTTATTTGCCGAGGTAAAGGACTATATTGGCCTCGAACCGGAACAATACCGGGTCGCAAGTATCGGGATCCATCCGGCAATCTCGCAATATAACGGCTTCTTTACCATTGATACCTACAATAATTTCTATCCTTTAAACTACAAACATCAATTTAGGAAAATTATTGAAAAGGAATTAGCCAAAAATAAAACCATTGAGACCTATTATGACAAGTGGGGCGGACGCTGCTATCTTTTTACGGCCCAGCTTGGCAAAAGATATATGATAAAAAAAGATTCAAAACGGCACTTAAAGAATTTGGAGCTAAATACAGAAGTGTTTAAGGAGATGGGCGGGAGGTATATCTTTTCAGCTCTTCCGATTGATAATGCAAAGCAGAATAAGCTTTTACTCGAAAGGGTTTTTACTTCAAAAAACTCAGCTTGGAAGATTTACTTATACAAAACCATGTAGACAGCGGGGGTATTTTAAATGATAGAACCAATCCTTACCATTGTGGTACCATGCTATAACGAAGAAGAGGTTTTGCCGCAATCAATAAAGGAGCTCGCGGGACAGCTAAAAGAATTGATTGCTGATTCGCTTGTTTCTAAGCAAAGCAAAATCCTATTTGTTGATGACGGCAGTAAGGATCGTACATGGGAAGTGATTTATAAGGAGAGCCTCAGGAACGATTATGTCCGCGGCTTAAAATTGTCCCGTAATGCTGGGCATCAGAATGCTTTACTTGCAGGATTATACACGGCAAAAGAGCATTCTGATTGTGTCATATCTATCGATGCTGACCTGCAGGACGATATCCGGGTCATCCGTGAATTTATCCTTAAGTTTCAGCAGGGCTTTGACATTGTCTATGGCGTCCGGAAAGGGCGTGAGACAGACAGTCTTTTCAAACGCAGTACAGCCCAAGGATTTTACAAGCTGATGAAAAAAATGGGTGTCGACCTTGTGTACAATCATGCGGATTTCCGTCTGTTAAGCAAACGGGCTGTCCAGGAACTGGAGCGGTTTAATGAAGTGAATTTATTCCTAAGGGGCATTGTTCCGCTGCTTGGTTTTCGCTCGGATGTGGTTTATTATGACCGTTTAGAAAGGCAGGCAGGGGAAACGAAGTATCCATTAAAAAAGATGCTGGCGTTTGCTTTTGATGGGATTACCTCCTTTTCCGTCTCGCCGATCCGTTTTGTGCTAATCACTGGTTTTGTTTCGTTTTTCATGAGTCTTATTTTTGGAGGTTACTTTTTAGCGCTTAAATTTTTTGGAACCACGCAAACGGGATGGACATCCTTAATCACTTCCATCTGGCTGATTGGCGGACTGCAATTGATTGCGATTGGCCTAATTGGCGAATATGTTGGGAAAATTTATAAAGAAACGAAACACAGACCGAAATACATTGTGGAGATTGATTCCTACTCGATACCAAAACCAAGACATCATTTGCTTAGTCATACGGTAGAAGAAGCGGGATTCGGTTTTGATTTAAGGAAAATTTCCGAGTCGAATCAGTAGCCAGTAAAGAAAAGGGCGTGCCTAAATAAATAGGCAGCTCTTTTTTATTGTCCAGCTCCAGCGCCTGTTCAAGGCGCTTCCGCTTTTCTAATATTTTTGTGGTACAACCCTCCTATTATGAATAAACATGGATAGAAAGGCATCTATCCATTGCATTGGGGGGGAGAGGTATTTAATGAATGTATTTTTGAGCTATATATTGTTGGGACTTTCGCTAGCCGCTCCAATCGGGCCGATAAATGCGGCCCAAATTGATCGGGGAATTCGTAATGGCTTTATGCACTCATGGCTGATTGGAGTGGGGGCCGTAGTAGCAGATGGAATCTATATGCTTGTGGTCTATATAGGGGTCGTCCAATTCCTAGAAACTGCCTTTATGCAAACCTTCTTATGGTTTTTTGGCTGTTTTGTCCTTATGTATACAGGAATCGAAACCTTTATGAATGCTGGAAAAATTAATCTGCAGCAGGCACGTGGTCAAGAACCGCTTTATAAATCATTTTTTTCGGGTTTCTTAATGTCCATTTCGAATCCATTAACCATCCTCTTTTGGCTGGGGATTTATGGGTCAGTACTTGCTAAAACTGCAGCTACCTATGATACGAGTCAATTAATCCTCTATAGCAGTGCCATTTTCATTGGGCTGTTGACGTGGGATTTAACGATGGCAGGTGTAGCAAGCAGCGCCCGTAAATTTTTAACATCCCACCTGTTGGTCATCATCTCATGTCTTTCTGGAATCTCATTAATTGGATTCGGGGTCTATTTTGGCATGCAAGCATTTCATAACTTATTTGGATAACAAAAAAGTCAGCAAAAAGGCTGACTTTTTGTTTTATGGAGAGAGCAAGTCCATGCAAGGCTCTATTCTTAGGCTGTCGGCCATGGTTTAAGGACACTGCTCTTACTTTTTTCCTTGTTCTTTTCTTTTTTCCATTTAAAGCTCAAAATCAAAGTGATTATTCCAATCACACCAACAAATGCTAAGCTAATAAAAAAACCTGGCCTGCTCGTATCGTGGAATAATGTCCCGGTGACGGCAATTAAGATAAATAGGGCTCCGATGGTATACATGACCTTCTCTTTTGTTTTTAACTCTAATATTTTTCTTGAGGAGGCAAGTATAAAGAGCCAGTTATACAGGAGCATTAATCCTGCTGCCGTCGTCACCCATTCGTAAATTTTATCGGGAAGAACTAAAGCAGAGATAATCGATGCTGTAATCCCAAGCATGGTAATAATTAACGTCCATAATGGGACATTCAGTTTCCCTTTCTTAGCAAAACAGGCAGGAGCATCATGCTCTTCGCCCAAGGTTTCCAGAACGCTGGTTACCCCATATAAAGATGCGGTCATCGTTGAAAAACCCGCTATAATGAGTGTGGCGTTAAAGAAATGGGGGATAAAAGGCAAATGGTACGCATTTAGGGCCACAACAAAGGTGCTTTCCTTTGTATTAAATTGATTCCAGGAAACCATGATTACAGCCAGGCCAATCGATAAGACATAAATAATCATTAGAGTGAACAACATGACTTTTCCAGCTTTAGGCGCTTCACTTGGATCTTTTAATTTTGTAGCCATTAACCCTAAAATTTCTATTCCGCCAAACGCATAAAACGCAAAGATAACAGCAGACCATAGACCGATTGTTCCGTGCGGGATGATTTCATTGCTACTATTCGGAAATTGAATCGGACGATCGCCATCGATCACACCAAAAATCGCTAATAGGGCGATAACAATGAACATTGTAATTGCTGAGATTTTTAAAATGGCCAAGATGTTTTCGAGCCTATTTAACACTTTTACCCCAATTAAAATAATGGTTAACCCTAGAGCAGCATAGATGGCGGTAAATACCCACAATGGAACGTTTGGAAACCAAAAACGGGAAAAAATGGACAAGGCTGTCAATTGACTTCCCATAATCAACACTTCCGAGGACCAATACACCCATCCGCTGCTAAAGCCGGCCCATCTGCCATAGGCCTTTTTGGCATATGATCTGAACCCGCCTTTTAAAGGCTCTTTGGAAGTCATTTTTGACAGGGCATCATAGACAAAATAAGTGCCAAGCGCAGCAATTAAAAACGCAATCAAAATAGCGGGCCCTGCCATTTTAATAGCAAGACCAGAACCTAGGAAGAACCCTGTCCCAATCGTACATCCCACTCCAAACAGGGACAGCTGCCACCATTTCATATTGTTATTTTCATTTGCACCGGATTTGGATTTACTCATTGTACTCTCCTTTGTATCCATCCCTATACCGTGTATAAAATGGTTAAGAGGGAGTCCCCTTTAGGCCGCACAAATAAGGGAAACTAAATATTCCGGCCTGTGGCACCTGGTGATTTATCGGTATTGGATTGATTATTATATTCACGGTCGTTCAAACCAGGCTGTTGATTTTTATCACTGCCTATATACTTGCCTTGATGCTTGAGTTCGACCTCTCTAAATTTATCAAAGTTTTCGTTTACCATTAACATCTCCTCATTTCTGTTTTAAGTTTCACTTCAATTAATCATTCTTAAGATACACGACCGTCTGAAACTTATTCGAGATATGCCGCAGAAACGAATTCGAAATTTATTGGAATTAAATTTTTATTACATAATCAACAGTGAAAAAAATGAAAATATAAGGGAACGATAAATAAAAACATAAATGGATAAATAGATGGTGAAATAGTGCTTCTGAAAGGGGTAACCATATGTTATCGACACAGCAGCTCTCTGAGCTACGATTACAATTGTTAAAGGAAAAAGATGAAGTAGAGGAGCGTCTCGATCAGAACGACCATTTTGGGTTTGAACGAGGGCATGCTCATGAGTCAATGGGAGAGTTATCGAGTTATGATAACCATCCGGCTGACGAAGCCACGGACCTCTATGAGCGCGAAAAAGATAATGCCTTGCTAGAACACTACAAATTGCAGCTGGGTAATATTAATCGGGCGCTAGAGGCGATGGAAAACGGAATGTATGGGAAATGTGAGGTATGCAAACAGGAAATCCCGCTAGAAAGGTTGCAAGCTTTGCCCAATACAACCTATTGCAAGGAGCATACCCCCGATCAGCATCTATCTCATGATCGGCCGATTGAAGAGGGCGTGCTGATTCCTCCATTCGGTAAGTTTGATATGGATGAATCAGATGAGAATGTCGCTTTTGATGCGGAGGATTCCTGGCAGGCAGTAGCGGAATGGGGAACCTCAGATACCCCATCAGACCTTGCCTTTCCGAAGGATCACTATAATGATACTTATAATGAATCCGAAGAGAGTATTGGTTATGTAGAGGACTTTGAAAACTTTGTGGGCAATGATATGTATGGAAATAATATTACTGTCTATCCGAATGCCCAGCATGAAAAGTACGAGGCTGCCCTTGATGAAGAAGGAATTATGACAAGCTTCGGAGACTTACCGGCTTACGAACACGATCCATATGTTGAAGACTAAAAGTTGGCTAAAAAGAAAACAGCTTTCAAATGAGAGCTGTTTTCCTTCTTGCTTTAACTTTCTTTTGTGCCTACTTTTCCGATAGGGATATCCTTCCCGTTCACATCGTCGATAACGGCACCGATTTCTCCTTCTGTATAGACATCGCTTACTTGCTCATGGGAAGTAGCGATACCTTTAGAGAGGTCGTCACTTTCTTGGTAATAACTTGGATGATAAAAACTTCCGGCAAGTTCTTTTTTAGGATTTGCTTTCTGATGTTCCATTTTTTCATCCTCCTTTTTGGATTAGTGGTACAACCGTATTTTTTCTTATTTCACATTTCTTACTCCTAAAAAATTTGAAAGGGGACGAGGGTCCATGAAACAAAACAATGAATTTCCATCGCGGGAAGAATTAGATCAAGCCTTCCACTACCTTCATGATCAAATTAACCGTATTTCTGTCACAGAAGAGGTTGAAATGCTTAAAAAGGAAAATGAGGGTCTCGAGGATTAGTATTTTTGCTGGCTGCAACACTCGTTGAACGAGGCAAGAGTTTTTCTCTAGACCCACTAGGACCATGTTTGTTATGATTCCTGAGGCTAAGTTACTTTGAGTTTATATAAAAATGGCGCTTGCGCTTTTCTGAGTTTAAAGGTGGTTTAATAATGGTAATAAATAGAGAAACTCTTGCAAAAAAAATAGCGTGGATTAGTGTGATTAGTAATGTGATTTTGACGCTCGGGAAGATTGTTATTGGCCGGCTGGGAAACAGTGATGCTGTTTTTGCTGACGGTATTCATTCCGCTGCAGATGTGTTTGCATCTGTAATCGTTTTATTGGTCATTAAAATCTCTAATAAACCAGCAGATAAAGAACATCCTTATGGGCATGGAAAGGCTGAGGTCATTGTCTCAGAAATCGTGGGTATTCTCCTATTTTTAGTTGCCATCTATGTGGCATTCGAGGGCATAAGCGGTTTCTTTCATGCGGTAGAGTCACCGAGTCTTTTAGCTATGTGGGTTGCTCTTTTTTCCTTTGCTGCGAAAATTATTCTTTATCGCAGCTCGTTAAAGGTGGCAAATGAACATCATAGCAAGGCCATTGAGGCGATTGCCTTCGACCACAAAGCAGATATTGTTGCATCGATTGCAGCGGCCATTGGTGTTCTTCTATCCGTCATCGGAGAACGGTTTGATATTCACTTCTTACTATATGGGGATAAGGCAGCCAGTATTTTTGTCGCCTATTTAATCTTTAAGATTGCCAAAGAAATGATGACCGAAGCTTTTGATATCCTATTAGAGCGGAATATCGATACGGACACGCTGCAGGAATATATCGGTGTGATCGAAAGCTTCCCTGAAGTTCGAAGGATTGACCGGGTTCGCGCAAGAGAGCATGGCCATTATGTTTTAGTGGATGTCCGAATAGCCATTGATCATTTTAAGACCATTAAGGAAGGGCATGATCTGGCAAAATTAATTAAACAGGCACTTATGGATCAGTATGATAATATTCATGAAGTATTAATCCATTTAAATCCATATTTTCCTGAAGACAAATAATTCCTAAAAAAAACTCCTTTGTACTTTGAGCCATTTCGGTTTATGATAGGATAGGATATAAAAGTTAAGGGAGTTGATATTTTTGAGTTATTCCGTAGACCCGGACCCAAGTAGGCGGGGGGAAGTCAATGAAATCTTAGAATTGATGAAATTGAATACCAAAATATCAACTCTTAAAAAGGTTGTTGGCTTCCTCGACTAAGAGACTAGAGGAGGTTTTGCCATGTTAGAAATTTTTAAAAGCACTGATGCACGGGTTTTGGAACAGGTTGACGCGGTCTCAAAAGGCTGCTGGGTGAATATGTATGCCCCAACGGCAGAAGAAATAATGAAGGTATCGAATGACGCTCAGGTGGATGTCGATATTATCAAAGATGCGCTCGATGATGAAGAGCGTCCAAGGATTGAACGTGATGACGGCCGAGTCTATATCATCGTCGACTTTCCTTACATTATCCATGATGAAACAGGTTTTGCGGTTTATGAAACCATTCCAATTGGCATTATTTTAACTGAAGATAATGTTATTACTGTTTCTTTAAAGGATTCACCTATTATTGAGGAATTTCGGAAAAATCGGATCAAGGAATTCTATACATTTAAAAAAACACGCTTTGCCTTGCAATTATTGTTTGTCATTTCATCTTATTATCTCCGTTATCTGAAGTTGATTAATAAGAAAACAAACGAAATTGAACGGGAAGTGCATCAATCCTTAAAAAATAAAGAGCTTTATGCATTTTTAGCTCTAGAGAAAAGTTTAGTTTACTTTACCACTTCCTTAAAATCTAATAAGGTAGTTCTTGATAAAATTTTGCGTTTTAATTATTTAAAAATGTACGAAGAAGATAAGGATTTATTAGAAGACGTGATTATTGAGAAAACGCAGGCCATTGAAATGGCGGAAACGTACCGTTCGATTTTAAGCGGGATGATGAATGCCTTTGCTTCGATCATCTCGAATAACCTGAACATTGTCATGAAGTTTCTCACATCAGTCACGATTATCTTGGCGCTGCCAACGATGGTGGCGAGTTTTTACGGAATGAATGTGTCGATCCCGTTTCAGCATATTAGACATCCATATATGATTCCATTGATTTTATCTGCATGTTTAACATGTTTAACTGCGTTTATTTTTTGGAAAAAGAAATATTTCTAGATTACCAGTCTTACATTAGACTGGTTTTTTTATTTTTTTTTAAAAATTTTCCCAACTTTTTAAGACGAACTTTTCTTATATTGCTATATGGGTGCGAATATAATTTACCGCAAGCCAATTTGTCCATGGCGATTTTTTGAAAGGGGAGTTTGAATGAGGAAAAAGAGAACTTTGGGTGCAGTTTTGATGAGTGTAGCAATGGGGATGTCGTTATTTGCGACAGGAGCATTTGGACAGCAGGTTGAGTCCAATGACACCTATCGTGTCCTGATTAAAGGCCCCGCGTCAGAACAAACGAAAGCGAAGGCAAGCTATGGAGTCCGCTGGGATTTCGCAGCAAATGGTTTCACAACAACCGTCAATACCAAGCAGTACCAAGCACTCCTTCATAATAAAAACTTGCAGATTGAGCAGGTTCCTGAAGTTTCTTTAACGGATGGAAGAGTGGAAGCAGCTGCAAAACCGGGCGGAACAGCGGGTACTGTGCCGAGCGACCGAACTCCATGGGGCATACAGGCCATTTATAACGATCCTCTCATTGCTAGTACCTCTGGCGGCAGCGGAGTAGTTGTTGCCGTGCTTGATACAGGGGTTTACCGGACTCATCCAGATTTAGCCGGCAGTTTAGAACAATGCCAGGATTTCTCTCAGATGAAGGTCTCCTGGGTCGATGGAACCTGTGCGGATGGAGATGGACATGGTACGCACGTTTCCGGAACGGTTTTAGCGAATGGCGGCAGCGGCAAGGGAATTTACGGAGTGGCCCCTGAAGCGAAACTTTGGTCATATAAAGTGTTAAACGACCGTGGCAGCGGCTATTCAGATGACATTGCCGCCGCTATTCGAAAAGTAGCCGATCAAGCCGCAGGAAAAAGGGTAATTATTTCAATGTCCCTGGGTTCAAGCACAAAGGATTCACTGATTGCTAGTGCGGCAGACTACGCCTATCAAAAAGGAGTTCTAATTATTGCGGCAGCAGGGAATAGCGGTTCTGCTGACAACACGATCGGATACCCTGGGGCATTAGCTAATGTGGTCGCGGTGGCTGCATTAGAAAATGTTCAAGAAAACGGTACGTATCGCGTAGCTGATTTCTCCTCGAGAGGCAGCTCTGCTACAGATGGCGATTATATCATTCAAGAACGGGACGTAGAGGTTTCTGCACCTGGAAGATCCATCGAATCCACTTGGAATGATGGAGGATATAACACCATTAGCGGTACCTCCATGGCTACACCGCATGTCTCCGGCCTTGCTGCCAAACTTTGGTCTGCCAATCCGTCGTGGTCTAGTACCCAAGTGCGGACAGAACTGCAGAATCGAGCAAGAGCCAATGATATCAAAGGCGGGATTAGTTCAGCAGCAGGTGACGATAATGCATCTGGTTTTGGTTTCCCGAAAGTAAAGTGATAACCAAATAGCCATCTGGGGTCTTGACTTCGGATGGTTATTTACATATTTTAAAAATTCTTTATTTTTAAAAAATAACTGTCGGAATCATTTTTATTATAGTAAAATGGGAAAAAAGACAGACAAGCTGGTGAGATGATGGAGTTCGGAGCCTTGATCAAATACTATCGTACCCAAAGAGGAATCACCCAAACAGCGCTTGCTAAAGGGATTTGCTCTGTCCCGCATCTAAGTAAAATTGAAAACAACTCAAAAGAAGCTAACGAGGAAACTATTGCACTATTACTTCAACGGCTCAGCATTAGTCTCGAAGAAATGGAAGAACAGGAAGGACAAATTAAAAACCTCCTTAGAGATTTAAGCAATAAAATGAACTTTTTTCTAATGGAAGAAGTAGATGAAATCTATCAGACATTAAAGAGTATCGAGCATCTCATCCCCTTCTCCAAACATCTTTTTTCTTGCGAATTAACAAAATATCGTTATTTCCTTTTTAAAGGATTAATTGATGATGCCGAGTCACAAAGGGACTTATTGTATAAGCAAAAGAAGAATTTTTCCCAACATGAAAGCTATTTATTTCGTTACTATAATGCGATATTCTTAATATTAAAACAACAGTTTAAGAACGCAGATGATATCCTCGATAGTCTCTATCAAGAAAATGATCAGGATACAACCAGCGGTGAATTCTTGTATCACCGTGCTTTAGTAAAAAGTTCGCTGGAACAATCAGGTCATGCGATCCATTTTGGCAAGATGGCCTTGCAAATTTTCATGAACCAGCATAACTTTCTTAGAATCCTGCACACGTTAATGCTCTTAGGCATCAATTACACCCATTCAAAAATTTACGAGGAAGCGGAAGGATGTTATCAGCATTTAATCCGGAATGCAGAAATTTTAAAGGAGGACAAGATGCTTCCGCAAATTTATCACAACATGGGCTTTTTACAAAACAAAATGAACAATCATTTGGAAGCGATTAAGTATTATGAAAAAAGTTTAGCCCTTCAGCCTGCCATTAATCCGCATTATCTTGTAACTATGTATGCAATTGGTGAAATTTATTTCTCCATAGACTCGATGGAGAGTGCCAAAAAATACTTTCAAGAAGTCTATTCCTTATCAAAGGAGCTGGGAAATAAAAAATACCGTCTGTTGGCTGACTTTTACTTGTGCCGAATGGCTTCACCACAAAAAGCATATAAATACTTAGAAACCAAGGTCATCCCTTACTTTGAGGAGACCAATGAACATATTGATGACCTTACCCGCTTTTATAAGATGCTCTCAGATTACTATAATGACAACGGTAAGATCCATGAAGCAGTCAGTTATTTAAATAAAATAGCAGGAGGATTGTTATGAAAAAATGGACTGCGCTACTATTATCAGTTACGTTCCTTGCTCTTTTTGTATCCAACACAACTTCCGTAAAAAGTGAATCACATCCTCAGGTCGTTGCATACGAAGCACCTGAAGGTCATCCCATCCAGCCGCCAGTATGATGATGGCAAACAAAAAATCCCTGTTTTCAGGGATTTTTTTTATGGACTGGAATGAATATTGAAGAAAGACAGACAATAGGTAAAAATAAATTTTGTTTAATAGGAGTCAACTTTCTTATGTCACAGGGAAAAGAGTTTGAGGTCGATAAACAAATTTGTATGCATTATGAAGATGACCGGAATCGCTTTAATGGTGCGGTTGTCCCTCCCATTTTTCAAAATACCGTATTCACCTATCAGACGTTTAGTGAGTTGACAGATGCGGTTAAAACAGAAAAATATCACTATGTCTATGGAAGAGGAACCAATCCTACGGTCGAAATCGTGGAGGAAAAACTAGCCGCATTAGAGCGGGGGGAAGAATGCAAGACCTTCGGGTCAGGCATGGCAGCGATAAGTGCGGCGATAATTAACAGCGTGGAAAGCGGCGACCATGTACTGTGTGTGAGTAATTTATATTACTCCACGATGGAGCTCTTAAAATATTTAGGAAAGTTTAATGTAAGTCACTCAGTTGTATACTCTACTAATACCGAGGAAATTTCACAAGCCATTCAATCGAACACGAAGGTGATCTTTCTCGAAAGCCCGACGGATCTGACCTATCGATTGCTAGATCTTGCCGCGATCAGTAAACTGGCAAAGGAAAATGGAATCCGGACGATTATCGATAATACCTGGGCGACGCCCCTTTTTCAAAAACCAATACCGCATGGGATCGATATCGTCGTCCATTCCGCTTCTAAATATCTTGGCGGCCATAGTGATGTCTTAGGCGGGGTGTTAATTACAAGTTATAAAATCATGAAATCATTATTTGAGAAAGAATATTTACTAATGGGAGCTGCGATGCCGCCGTCCGAAGCAGCCCTTTTGCTAAGGGGCTTACGGACCTTACCACTGCGCATGCAGTCCCATCAGGAGAATGCATTAAAAGTTGCCGCGTATTTGGAGTCCCACCCGAAAGTAGCTAAAGTTAATTTCCCTGGACTTGAATCCCATCCGGATTTTTTATTAGGAAAAAAACAACTCACTGGTTACAGCGGTTTAATGAGCATAGAACTAACGGAAGCAGATTATTGTGGAGTAGAAAGGGTAATTAACAAACTAACTGCTTTTAAAATCGGAGTTTCCTGGGGTTCATTTGAAAGCCTAGTCCTGTCTCCTAATTTGCGGAACAATGAGGGACAGCTGCTAAAGGAACATATCAGCCCGGGGACTATTCGACTGGCAGTAGGTCTAGAGGATGTAAATGTTCTGATCCATGATTTGGAGAAAGCTTTATGTGATTAATGAGGAAAAGAAAGCAGGTGAGAAGTGATGAAAGATCAAGAACCGAGCCGATTGTTTGAAGATGAGGAATGGGAGAAAGAGGCGATGAAAAAGCTGTATGGAGTTGAACCTGAGATGAGTCTGCAGACAGCACGCTTTGCGACAACGGAAAATCCTCTTTTGACGGAATATTACCAAGAGAGAAATGAGGATGACAATAATCCACTTGAATGAAATGATTCAAAAAGTGGGCATCCTACTAACAGTGTTTGACTTTGATGAAAAGGTAAGGAGGATATCATGGAATCATTTGTAGTTGGTTTTCACCAAGAAGATAATGTGGACAGCATGCAAGTACAGAAAATAAATCAAGAGGAATTTAACACAGCAACTGAAGGCGGGACAAGACATTTATTTGAGCTTGATACCAATATTGGCTTTTTTGTCTTTTTTGATGCGGCAGACATTGATGGGAATCTTTCTTATATGGTATTGCAGTATGAAGAGGATAATGAAGACCCTGTCGGCTGTTATTCCTTCCAGCTTAAAGACTTCTATGAGTTTATGGCGCTATTTTTAAATGACCTTACAATTGGCGACGAAGAGGATGAAGAGGAAGAGCAGGAATATGGCCCTATTCATCATCTAGCCCATTTGCTGTTTCATATCGTCGAAGCTGGCAAGGATCTTAAAGTTTAGAAACTCCCACACTATCTGGTGGGGTACAGGTATTACTGTAAAAAAGTTCAGACCCTTTAAGGCTCTGAACTTTTTTACGATTCAAATTCATCATGTTTTTTCGTATTTGATTTCCCCACCTCATTCTGAATATTTCCAATATCTAATATACGACATCGATAAAGTAGTATGATATTATGAAAAAAAAGAAAAAAGGGGTCATCATATGAATTCTACATACTCACATGCAGCACCAACTAAAACTAGGGCTATCGTCATTAATGCACTTTTCATTGCATTAACTCTAGTAGCGACCATGTTCATCAATTTAAGACTTCCAATCATGGGGAACGGTGGATTAATCCATCTCGGAAACGTACCACTTTTTATAGCGGCCTTGGTTTACGGTAAAAAAACAGGGGCGATTGCAGGAGCCTTCGGGATGGGCTTATTCGATATTATCTCAGGCTGGGCGATATGGTCACCATTTACCTTCGTTATCGTAGGGTTGATGGGCTTTGTCGTCGGTCTTATAACGGAAAAGGTACCTGGTAATCGGGCCCTTGTAAGCACACTTGCCATTGCCCTTGCACTGATTATAAAAGTAGTAGGCTACTATTTTGCAGAAGTGGCCCTCTACGGTAACTGGGTCCAGCCACTCGGTTCCATCCCAGGAAACGTGATGCAAGTGGTAATCGCGGGAATCATTGTTGTCCCGCTTACAGCACGCTTAAAGCAAAGAGCCAAATTTTAATATATTTTTTTAACGAAAAAGAGGCTAACTTAAGCCTCTTTTTTCGTGGATCTAAAATTATCTTTTGAAAAACTCTACTTTTTCCCCATCAGGGCCATTGACAAAGAAATTGCGATACCCGTTAGGAAGGGTATCCACTTCTTCGCTAATAAAAGCTACTTCTAGTCCTTTTAACCGGTTAAATTCTTCGTCGATATCATCTACTAAGAAAGCAATGTGATTTACCTTTCCTTCTTCCGGCAGGTTTGGATTGCCTCCATGAACTAATTCTAATTCCGTTTCATCCGAACCGTTGAAACCAAGGAAAGCAAGGGTAAGGGCTCCATCAGCAATGGTAAACTGGTCCTTTAGTTCCATCCCAACAACCTCTTGATAAAAGGTAAGTGATGCATTTAAGTCTTTAACAAATACGCCAACATGGTCCATCTTTTTAACAGCCATTTTGATTGCTCCTTAGCTTAATTAAGATTTCAATACATCATGGTCAACATAGCGTTCACCGTTGATTTCACTAATTACATTAATCGCCACTTTCGCACCGTCACCAGCAGTAATGATTGTATGTACACTCACACCAGCTACGGTTCCGGCTGCCCAAATTCCATCGATATTTGTTTTTCCAGCTGCATCTACATCCAAGACAGTTTTGATTCTTGGTTCTGTTCCAGGCTTGGTTTTTAGACCAATAGGTTCAGCGAGAGCAGTTAAGGCTCCAGTTGCCACAATGACATGCTTGGCTTGGTATTCGTTTTGATCGGTTACGACTTTGAAACCTTCTTCATTTTTATGAACATCGGTTACGGTAGCTTCTACTATTTCTGCCCCAAATTTTGCGGCTTGCTTTTTACCAATATCAATTAGATCTGGTCCAGTAATTTCCGCCACTCCATAATGGTTTTCAATCCAAGCACGTTTTGTCATACTTTTATCATTATCAACAACTAATGTTTTCTTTCCTGCCTTGGCAGTAAAAAGCGCAGCACTTGCCCCGGCAGCACCTGCCCCAATAACAACTACATCAAACATCTAAGATCCCTCCTATATCTAGTAATAATTCTAGCTTATCGCAATTAAAAATTAATGTAAAATGAAGTGCTTTCAATGTAAATTTTGGGTGGAAAGTGGGCCATAATACTTGAATTTTACCCTTCTAGCAGATAACTTTAAACCAACGATGAATAATAGGGGATTGCTATGATTGAGATTCATTTATTGGGAGATAGCGCGGTTAGTGTTTCGTTCGGGAATGAAATAAATGAAGTGCTCTATAAGGAGATACAGCAATTCATTTCTAGGGTTAAGCAGGCAAATCTAAAAGGCGTGGTCGAGTTTGTGCCTTCCTACTGTACGGTTGCCATTTATTATAAACCTGAGATTATTAACTTTTATGAATTAGAAGAAAGCCTCAAAAGCATTTATCATCATCAAACTAATTTGGAACAACAGGAACGAGTGGTTTACGAAGTTCCTGTCTATTACGGCGGAACGACAGGTCCTGATTTAACGTATGTGGCAAACTACCATCAACTGAGCGAAGAAGCGGTGATTCGTCTGCATACGAGCCAGGAATACCTGATTTATATGATGGGTTTTGTTCCAGGCTTTCCTTATTTGGGAGGACTTCCCCCGAGTCTTGCGGTTCCAAGACTCGACCATCCACGGCCAAAAGTGCAGGCAGGCTCGGTCGGAATAGGAGGAAATCAAACAGGCATTTATCCGGCTGAGGTACCATCCGGCTGGCGTATTATTGGTATCACACCCGTTCCGCTCTTTGACATCGAGCGTCCGTCACCATTTCTTTTCTCTGCCGGGGATTATATTAAATTTTATTCGGTAGATTTCAAGGAGTATAAAGAAATCCAGCAATTACTAGCTTTAAAAGCATTTGAGGTAAAGACCTATAAAAAGGAGTAAACAAATGAGAGTGATTGATTTAAATAGTGATTTGGGTGAAAGTTTTGGAGCGTTTAAGATTGGAAATGATGAAGAAGTTTTAAAATACATCTCATCTGCAAATATTGCCTGCGGGTATCATAGCGGTGATCACAATGTGATGTTTGAGACCGTAAGACTTGCCAAAAAATATGGAGTTCAAATCGGTGCACATCCCGGCTTCCCAGATTTAGCGGGATTTGGCAGGAGAGAAATGCAGCTGACTCCTAGCGAGATTCATCATCTCGTTATTTATCAAATCGGTGCATTAGCAGCTGTGTGTAAGGCGTGTGGGGCTGATCTAGTACATGTAAAGCCTCATGGTGCTTTATATAATATGGCAGCAAAGAATCGAGAAATGGCCGATGCGATCACACAAGCTGTGTATGATGTGAATCCTGGACTCGTGTTATTTGCCCTAGCTGGAAGCAAACTAGCCATGGCTGGGAAAGAGAGAGGCTTAAAGGTCGCTGGAGAAGTGTTTGCTGACCGGACCTACCAGCCTGATGGAACGTTAACCCACCGAAAGGAACCGAATGCTATGATTCACGATTCAGAACTTGCCATTAACCGAGTGATTCGGATGATTAAGGAAGGAAAAGTCGAGATCGTTGATGGGACGGATATCGCAATTGAAGCGGATACTATTTGTGTTCATGGGGATGACCCGCACGCCCTGGAATTTGCCTCCAAATTAAAGAAGGCTTTTCTCCAAGAGAATATCCAGATGAGAAAAAGCTGGTGAACCAATTGTGTGCCATTTTAAAAGTATTAAAACCGGGGCTGCAAACATCGGTGCAGGATCTAGGACGATATGGGTACCAGCAATATGGAATTAGCACATCCGGGGCGATGGATAGTTACTCCATGCATGCCGCAAATATCCTCGTGGGTAATGCTGCTGGTGAAGCCGTTCTTGAGGCAGCCATGATTGGACCGGAACTGGAGGCATTATGCGATGTGGCAGTGGCGATTTGCGGTGGGGATTTTAGTCCGAAAGTGGACGGGGAGGAAGTGGCCCTATGGAAAAGCTTCCTGCTGCGAAAGGGCCAGGTTTTGACGATAGGAACGTGTCAACAAGGAGCGCGTGCATTAATAGCTATTGGAGGTGGCATTGACGTTCCCTTTGTGTTAGGCAGTAAATCTACCTTCTTAAATGGAAAGCTAGGCGGATATGAGGGACGGGCATTGAGTAAGGGCGATGTATTGAAGGGCAGACCGGTGATCAGAAAACCCTTTAAGAAACTTCGTCCAGATTTAGTTCCTTCTTATTCAAAAGAAATCACGGTAAGGGTCATTTTAGGTCCGCAAGAGGGGAGATTTACGGAGCAGAGTATTCAACGCTTTTTCTCCGAAGAATTTATAGTAACACCTCAATCGAACCGGATGGGCTATCAGCTAAAGGGACCAAAACTGGAACACATCGGCGGCCCAGACATCATATCCGACCCCATTCCATTAGGAGGAATCCAAGTCCCCGCCAGCGGCCAGCCCATCATCCTCCTCGCCGACAGACAAACCACCGGAGGCTACACTAGAATCGGCACAGTGATCTCCGTAGACATTGCGAGGCTTGCCCAAGCGGTGACAGGCACCATTATTCACTTTTCCATGGTGTCAGTAGAGGAAGCGCAGCAGCTTTATGTTGAAAGGCAGAGATTATTAAAACATTTGCAGCTGGGGGCGGCAAAATAAAAAGAACCATCATTTCCTAAGTGGGAATGATGGTTCTTGTGTTTAAACTGATATTTACTTCAAAGCTTAAATTTCCTGTACTTTTGTTTGCTGTTGTGCAGATTCTTTGGCAGCAGTGCTCTTCTTCGTATGAAGGAAGTAAAAAAGCACTAAGCCGATTAAGATATAGAAGGAGAAGAAGCAATATAAAGTACTATAATCCATCGTTGAGGCAATAACCCCAACGATAAAGGAACCTAACGCAATTCCAGTATCATAAATAGATAGGAACGTTGCCGTAGCCAATCCTCTTTTTCGTGGCTCCGCATCTTGAATCGCAATGGTTTGGAAGGTTGGGAAAAGGGTTCCCCAGCCGATACCAATCAAACCTGCTGATACAAGGAACGTAACAGCTCCATTGCTTTGACTCAAGATAAACATCCCGATGGCAAAAAGAACGATACATGGGTAAGTCATTACATTAGGGCCATATTGGTCCAGCCACTTGCCTGTAAATGGTCTTGATGCTAATAAGACAATCGCATAGACCACAAAGAACATACTGGCGATGTGCTCTAAATGAATTTCACTTGCATAAATCGATACAAATGATAAAAGCGCCGAATACACAATCGCCATAAAGCTTCCGACGATAGAAATTGGAACAGCAGAGACTTCAAATAGGCTGCTGATCGAAAACGATGACTGAGCCTTCGTTTGTGCAGGTTCTTCAAATGTGTTGTGTTTCACAATGAGCCCTGTAACTAACGAACAAAAAGCTACAATGACACTAAGGATAAATAATGGACGTGCACCCCATTGCTGCATGGCCATTAAACCAATAAATGGACCAAAAACCATCGCCAAATTGGTTGACATCGCGAAGTACCCCATTCCCTCACCGCGGCGGGAGGCAGGAATCATATCGGCTACAATCGTACCAACAGCTGTTGTCGCCATTCCAAACCCAATTCCATGTAACAGGCGGATAATTAAGAATCCTGTAATGGTTTTAGGGAAGAAATATAAAAGGGATGCAGCTGCGAAAAGAATGAGTGCTGTGAGCAGAACCTTCTTATTGCCAGCTCGCCCAAGCCATTGACCGGCTAAAGGTCGGGAGATGATGGCTGATAGTAAAAATACGGTGGTCATTAGTCCTGCCATTGAAGAACTGCTATGTAATTCGTCAAGGGCGTATGAGGGAAGGGTGACAAGTAAGACATAAAAGGTTAAAAAGAGAAAAAGATTACTAAAGGAGATACTAATAAAGTTTTTCGTCCAAAGTTTTGGTTTATTCATATGATGCACCTCTGTTATAAAATTTGCTGTAACCAGCTTTTTTGCAATTGTAAAAGTTGTTCTCGTGATTCAAGAGGGAAGTTTTTCATGAGTTCCTGATTGGCCGAATTCACGATTTGTTCCCAGGCTGGGTATTCCTGAAGGGCTATATTCGTTAATTGTACATATTTTTCTCGTTTGTCTTTCCCAGGTATTTGAGTTACGTAGCCTTGTTTGACTAGACGTTGGATGGTTCGTGTCATAGGTGGCGCTTCGACAAATAGGTAATCGCAAAGTTCTTTTTGTGTCAGCGACCCTTTATTTTTGAGTACATAGATAACGGACCACTGGGCACTATATAATCCTAATGGTTTTAGAGCTTCGTTAAGTGTATTGGTGAGATGTCTTGATAGCTGATGAAGGGTATGGAATAGTTCGTGGGTTATCATAAGTCGCTCCATCTTTTTTAATAGTTACCTAGGTAAATATATTCTATATTGGTGTTTATGTCAAGGGTTGTGCTAAAAATTGGGTGGTGGTATGACATAAGGGGCGAGCGGTGCTGACGGCGGATCTGGCTTTTTTTATGATAAAAGACGGGCAGGCGGAATAAAAGGGAAGAATGGCGGAATTATTCCAGAAAACGGCGGAAATATAACAAAAATAGGCGGAATAAATTCTAAGTCGCGCGGAAAAAACGCAAAAATCGGCGGAATTCACAGCAACAATCAAAAAGAAATCCCATTAAGAAACGCAATTTTTAAAGGGTGAAAATTAGGTTTGGCGGAATTACTCCATAATTCGGCGGAAATACAACAAGAACAGGCGGGAAAAATTCCACAATGCGCGGAAAAAACTCAAAAACAGGCGGAAATCACCTCATCACCACACACGCATCACCACCACCATCCCAATCCACACACAAAAAATCCGCGGAAATAATATCCGCGGACTACATCTTATCTATTCACATTAAAATACCGAGCCTCAGGATGAGCAAAAACAATCGCAGAAACCGATGCCTCCGGCTCCATCATACAGCCCTCCGTCAACTCAATCCCAATCTCCTCAGGATGAATCAACTTAAACAACTTCTTCTGGTCTTCTAACTCCGGACATGCCGGGTAACCAAACGAGAAACGCTGCCCCTGATATTTCGCCGTAAAACGATCCTGCATCGTGAAATCAAGCGGATCCGGGAAGCCCCAGCGATCACGCATCTGGCGGTGAATCAACTCAGCAAAACCTTCAGCAGACTCAAGCGCCAATGACTGAAGCGCATGACTTTCAAGAAAACGTCCTTCTGCCTTGAACTCATCGGCCTTTTGGCGAATGCCTCGGCCAGCTGTCACCGTAAAGAAGCCAACATAATCCATCACACCACTGTCAACCGACTTTAAAAAGTCAGCTAAACAAAGGAATGGTGCGGATTCCTGACGAGGGAAATCAAAGGTTTCAATAATGGTCTTTTGATCTTCTGGATCATAGATAAATACCTTATTACCGTCCGATTGGGCCGGGAAGAATTGATAGGATGCTGCAGGTGTAATCCAGTTATTTGCACTGGCATCTGCTAACAATTGATCAACTGTCCCTTTGATTTTTAAGGCCTTTTCATCCTTCTCTGCAAGCAGCTTAGAAAGTTTTCCTTTCAAACCAAGATGATGCCCGATTAACATTTGCATATTAATATACGGCTCAATATGAGATAGAGAATAAGATCTTAAAATATGCCTTTTCGTATCCATCGGTGTAAAAACAGGTACCTCTGTTGACACCGCCGGTTTCACTTTTACCGCAACGGAACTCGCTGGACGGGCAGGTAATTCCCTTGGTACATCCAATGCCGCCAGCTTTTCTGCTTTATCATCCAACAGCTTCTGATATTCTTCCGGTGACTGCAATTGGTTGGCAAGCGATAGACCGTTCATGGCATCCTTTGCATAAAGAACTAGGCCATCATATTCCTTGGCAATCCTCGTGTCAGTGAACTTGCGAGAAAGGGCTGCACCGCCAACTAGTATCGGCACAGAAATTCCAGCTTCCTTCATGTCTTGGGCAGTTAACACCATCTGCTGTGCTGATTTAACCAGCAAACCGGACAACCCAACCATATCAGGCTTCTCTTCACGAATGGCTTGCACCAATTCTGTTGGAGTAACTTTAATTCCCAAGTCGACAACATCATAACCATTATTGCTTAAAATAATATCAACAAGGTTTTTACCGATATCGTGAACATCACCTTTAACGGTTGCTAAAATAACTTTACCTTTTGAAGCAGACACATCGCCTTTTTCCATATGAGGCTCAAGGAAGGAAACTGAAGCTTTCATCACTTCGGCACTTTGCAGAACCTCCGCCACAATTAACTGGTTGTCATTAAACAGACGGCCAACCTCTTTCATGCCATCCATTAATGGACCATTAATAATATCAAGTGGAGCAGGGTACGTAGAAAGGGCTATCTCTAAATCCGGGAGCAGACCTTCCTTTGTGCCCTCAATCACATAATAGGCAAGGCGTTCTTCTAATGTCATATTAGGAATAGTGGTCTTTGCTTCCTTCTTTTTCCCGCGATAAAACTCAGTAAAAGTAGCTAATGTTTCATCGGTTGTATCAAATAACAAAGCTTCCGCTAGTTGAACTTCATCCTTAGAGATGGAAGCAAACCGCTCAAGCTTTTCGGTATTCACAATCGCATAATCCAAGCCAGCCTGCGTACAATGGTAAAGGAAAACTGAATTCAGCACTTCCCGTCCAACAGGAGGCAGCCCGAAGGAAACGTTACTGATTCCAAGGATGGTCTGCACATTTGGCAAGGCTTCTTTAATCATTCGAATTCCATCAACGGTCGCTTTTGCTGAGCCGATATATTGTTCATCACCTGTACCCACAGGGAACACAAGCGGGTCAAAAATCAGATCCTGTGACTTTAGCCCATATTTATTGACTAACAGGTCATGGGAACGTTTGGCAATCGCCAGTTTGCGTTCAGCTGAAACACCCATTCCTTCTTCATCAATCGTTCCGACAACAACAGCCGCACCGTAACGGTGAATCAAAGGTACAATCGCTTCAAAGCGCTCTTCTCCATCCTCAAGGTTAATCGAATTGATAATCGCTTTCCCTTGGGAATACTTGAGGGCTCTTTCAATGACCTTTTCATCAGTAGAATCAATGACAAGCGGCACTTTTACTTTTTTAACAACTTCTTTTATAAAATTCTCCATATCAACTATTTCGTCACGATCTGGGTCGGCAAGACAAATATCAATAACATGGGCGCCGCCCTTTACCTGTGCACGGGCAACTTCTGAAGCTTCTTCAAATTTGCCTTCGGTAATTAATCGTTTGAACTTCCGAGAACCAATAACATTTGTCCGTTCCCCAACCATGATCGGTCTTAAGGTAGGATCATCATAAATAAATGGATCAATCCCTGACACCATGTGCGTTGTGGATGATTGGAATGGACGAGGCTGATATTCCTTCATCGCGTCAGCAATCGCCTTGATATGCTCAGGTGTTGTTCCGCAGCAGCCGCCGACAATATTCAACCAGCCATGGGCAGCAAAATCGGACAGCTTCTTCGCCAATATTTCCGGTGTTTCATGGTAGTGGCCATCTTCATCAGGCAAGCCGGCATTTGGATAGCAGCTGACCGCTACTGTTGATAAACCTGATAGTGAACGAATATGGTCCTGCATGAATTCAGGGCCCGTCGCACAGTTAAGACCGACAGCGATAGGATTCATGTGTTCAACAGAAATAAAGAACGATTCAATCGTTTGTCCAGCCAATGTGGTTCCCATCGGTTCGATGGTACCTGAAATAAAGATCGGCAAGGTTTTGCCTGTTTTTGAAAAAGCACTTTGAATCCCAACGAAACCAGCCTTTACGTTCAATAAGTCCTGGCTTGTTTCTAATAAAAGTAAATCAACGCCGCCGTCAATTAAACCAATCGCCTGCTCCTCATAAGTGGCAGAGAGGGCGTCGAAGGTAGTGCCCCCAGTGACACTTAATGTTTTCGTAGTCGGACCCATGGATCCTGCTACATAACGTGGCCATTCATCCGTCGAAACGCTCATCACTTCCCGGACAGCAAGCATCGCCGCGATTTTATTAATCTCATAAGCTTTATATCCAAGTTCATATTCGTCCAAAACAAGGCTTGTTGCCCCGAACGTATTCGTTTCAATGATGTCTGCACCAGCCTCTAAGTATTCACGGTGAATACGGGAAATGACGGAAGGAGCTGTTAAAACAAGGTGTTCATTACAGCCCTCGTACTCTTCACCGCCAAAATCCTCGGCTGTAAGATTGGCTTGCTGCAGCATCGTACCCATTGCACCGTCCATGACTAAGATGCGCTTTTTAAGTTGTTCAGAAAATGGTGTTTTCGGCATAGCTGGCCCCCCTAATCTCACTTGCTCGCTGGTTGGCATATAGAGCCAGTTCAGCGGTCATTTCATAACGCAGGAATGGTGTAATTAAATAAATTCCATTGAATAAATCTAATGCAGTATCAATGAGTGACTTGGTAATCGCCACGCCTTCTCTAGCGGCTGCAATCGGATTGTCATTCAACGAAGCCATCCGGTCGCGAATCGAGTCGGCAATCTTGATTCCAGGCACTTCATTGTGTAAAAACTCTGCATTTTTACTGCCTGTTAATGGCATTAGGCCAATATAAACCGGTGCATCTAGATGTTTCGTATGTTCATAGACTTCAATCAATTTCTCCTCAGAAAAAACAGGCTGAGAAATGAAATAATCGGCACCGTATTGAATCTTTTTTTCCAAACGCTTTACAGCTTTCTCGACTGAGCGGACATTCGGATTAAAAGCTCCCGCCACACTAAAGGCTGTTTTTTGCCCCAGGTCTTTACCGGAGAAGGATAAGCCCTCGTTCATCTGTTTAATCATTTGAATCAATTCAAATGAGGATACATCATAAACAGAAGAGGCACCAGGGAAATCCCCAACTCTGGCCGGGTCGCCTGTAATTGCAAGGACATCATGCATGCCAAGGGTATGAAGGCCCATTAAGTGAGATTGAAGTCCGATAATATTACGGTCGCGGCAGGCAAGATGAATCAGCGGCCGCATCCCCAATTCACTTTTTAAAAGATAGCCTAAAGACTCATTAGAAATTCGAACGGTTGCCAGCGAGTTATCTGCTAGTGTAATCGAATCAATGCCCGCTTCCTTAAGAGCTTTAGCTCCTTCGAAAAATTTAGTCGTATCCAGCTTCCGAGGAGGATCCAGCTCAACAATAACAGAAGGCCGTTCTTTAACGATTTCCTGCAGGGGAGTGTATTCCCGTTTCGGAGCAGATTCGACAACAATCTTCTTTTGTTGCAATTTTACAACTTTTTCAGTCACAGGGATACTGTTCTTTAACTCTGCCGCAAAACCGCGAATGTGATCGGGCGTGGTACCACAGCAGCCCCCAAGCAAGCGTACGCCTTCATTTCTAAAGTTTTGCGCTGATTTCTGAAAATAATCCGCATCACCTTCATAATGAAACTTTCCATCTGTATAGGTTGGAAGACTGGCATTTGGATAGGCTGAAAGGAAGCTATGCTTCGGAATTTCAACTTGCTCCAACGCTAACAACATATGGTGCGGGCCTAACCGGCAGTTCAGGCCGACCACATCGGCGCCAAGACCTTCCAGCCTTTTTAATGCGTCATTCACAGGAGTACGGTCATGTAAAAATCCAGGTTCGGAAAGGGAAACCTGAGTAATGATTGGCAGCTTGGTTTCCTTCCGTGCAATCGTAAGGACAGTTTCAAGTTCTTCTAGGTCGTAAAAGGTCTCAAACAATAATCCATCGACACCTTCCATCAGCAAACAATATAATTGCTCACGGAAGCTTCGTTTTAATTCTTCTATTGTTATGGAACTCGTTTTAATCCCGCGATTGCCGCCAATCGTCCCGAGCACATATGCATTCGATTGGGCAGCTTTTTTTGCATTACGAACGGCGGCGCTATTGATTTCCTTTACCGAGTCTTCTAATCCATACCGCTGCAACTTTAAATAGTTTGCAGCATAGGTGTGGGTTTGAATGACATCTGCGCCAGCGTCAATATAGGCCCGATGGATATTTTGGATTTGTTCGGCTTGAGAAATGTTTAATTCCTCCGAACAGGAATCCAACCCAAATGAATAAAGCAGCGTGCCCATCGCACCATCAGCTATTAAAATTTGATTTTGTAATTTTTCTAATAGATTCATTGTTTATGACTCTCCTTGATGTAAAACCAAATGTTTTGCACGTACCTCCTCAAGGGCTTGAGAGAAATCCTTAATCAAGTCATCTGGATTTTCAAGACCAACCGATAAGCGGACAAGTCCATCGGTAATTCCTCGTTGCAGGCGGTCTTCGCGAGACATCGCCGCGTGAGACATTTTTGCTGGATAAGAAAGAATCGATTCAACTGCTCCTAAGCTTACCGCAAAAACAGGTATTTTCACATTCGCAACAAACGTACGAAGGGCATCTTCAGTCGCTAGTTCAAAGGATAAAACTGCTCCTGGACCATCGGCTTGCTCTTTTTGAATTGCATATTGCGGGTGGCTTTCGAGCCCTGGATAATGAACCTTCTCTACAAGTGGGTGTACATCTAAAAACTCTGCTATTTTAATCGCTGCTTTTTGTGATTGTTCGAGACGAACAGACAGAGTCTTGATTCCACGTAATACAAGCCATGCATCTTGAACACCTAGAATCGCACCGAAACTATTTTGTAAGAATCCTAGTCTTTTAGCCAACTCTTCATCTTTAACAACAGCAAGTCCTGCCACGACATCACTATGACCTGCCAAGAACTTAGTCGCACTATGAAGCACGACATCTGCCCCTAGTAGCAATGGCTTCTGGTGGTATGGAGTAAGGAATGTGTTATCAACAAAGGTTAATGCACCGATTTCCTTTGCAATCTCACTGACCGCTTTGATATCTGTTACTTTCATTAATGGATTGGATGGTGTTTCCACATAAAAAGCTTTCGTATTCGGCTGAATGGCGTCTTTCACTTCATCTAAATTGGTCATATCCACAAACGTATGCTCAATTCCAAGTCTTGTAAGAACTTGGGTTACCATACGGAAGGTACCGCCGTAAACATCCTCAGTAATCACAATATGGTCACCAGAGGATAGAAGAAGGAAGGCAGTTGAAATAGCTGCCATTCCTGACGCAAAAGCAAATCCTTTCACACCGCCCTCAAGTTCCGCAATCACATCTTCCAGTGCTTCCCTTGTTGGGTTTAAACTGCGGCCATAATCATACTTACCAAACGAATCAAAGTCAGATTGATGGAAGGTAGAAGCATGCTGAATAGGAACACTAACCGCCCCAGTTACCGGATCAATTTTATGTTTGTTGTGAAGCAGTCTGGTTTCAAAACTAAATTCTTCGTGTGCCATTATGCAATTACCCCTTCCTGAACTTTAGCGAATGCGTGATGTAAATCTTCAATAATATCTTGTGAATCTTCAATTCCAACTGAGAAACGTAATAAACGATTGCAAACACCAGCAGCAATGCGGATCTCTTCTGGGATATCCATATGTGTCTGAGTTGCTGGATAAGTAATGAAGCTTTCTGTGCCGCCTAAGCTTTCGGCAAAACTAATTAGATTTAAATTCTGTAAGAATGGATTTACCCATGCTTCGTCCTTGATTCTGAAGGAAACCATTCCGCCGCGGCCTGGGTAAAGAACATCGGTTACAGCATCATGCTGGGAAAAGAACTCTACGATGGCCTTTGCATTCTTTTCATGGCGTTCCATTCTTAGGGACAATGTCTTCATTCCGCGCATTAATAACCAAGAGTCAAATGGACTCAAGACTGCTCCAGCACCATTATGATGGAAAGCCAGCGCTTCGCAAATCTCTTTTCCTTTTGCTACAACTAAGCCGGCTAAGACGTCATTATGACCTCCAAGGTATTTCGTGCCGCTATGGATAACAATATCTGCCCCAAGGCTGATTGGCTGTTGTAAAAGTGGTGTATAGAACGTATTGTCCACGATTAACAATAGTCCATGCTGCTTTGCAATTTTTGAAATCGCCGCAATATCAGATTCCTGCATCAACGGATTGGTTGGTGTTTCTAAGAAAATCGCTTTTGTTTGCGTGGTGATTTTTTTCTCAACATCTTCCGGACAACATGTATTTACATATTGAGTCTTTAAGCCCCATTTTTTATAGCCTTTTTCTAATAAGCGATAAGTTCCGCCATATAGATCTTCACTCACGATCCATTCGTCACCAGATTCAAATAATGCTAGGATCAGTTGGATAGCTGCCATACCAGAGCTAGTAGCAAATCCTTGATCGGCACCTTCCAAATCAGCGATCGTTTTTTCAAGCAGCTGGCGTGTTGGATTTCCTGTTCGTGTATAGTCAAACCCGGTAGATTGCCCGATTCCCTCATGGCGGAAGGCTGTTGAGAAGTATACAGGCGGGTTTACTGTTCCCGTTGTTGTTTCGCTGCGGTTACCAATTTGGGCTAGTTTTGTATCGATTTTGTACATATCGGACACTCCTTGTAGTTAAATAGTATAAGTTCAACTCTAACGCGATTACGTGTTAAAGCTTTTAGATAAATAAAAAAAGTCTTCTTATAAGAAGAAGACTTTTGCAGGCAGCACATTTGTCATTCTTCTTATCTTGCAAATTAGTAAATTTGCAGGACTTAGCACCTTTTCAATGAGAAAAAACATTGAAGGTTGCTGAGGCGTCGCAGGGCCCTTCCCTCAACCTCTCTTGATAAGAACACATTATTTAGATTATTTATAAAATTTACTACAAATTTCGTGTTATGTCAATTTGTTTTTCAAAATAGGAATATTAATGAAGAAACTAGCTTTAATTAAATAATGGAAAATATATAAACAGTTAGCTTGAAAAATGTTGACAGTGATTGAAGCAGATTATATTATAAATTTATTGGTCGTTCTAAATAAAGAACTAAAGATATGAAAAACAGGTATAAAGTATTGTGGTTTGATAGATAACATTTAATAACTTATAACATAACTCCCAGGTTTATGAAATTAGAGTAATCTGTTTATTGAAGCATGGAATTAATGTTCTATTTAATGAACATTAGTTAAACTTATATCTAGTAGGAGAAAAGCATGAGTGCTATTGCAGGAATCTATCAGGTAAACGATGAACCAATCAATTTAGAGCACGGAAAAAAGCTGATGAAAGAGTTAGAGACCTTTCCAGCTGATGATGTTCAATCCTGGAATAATGAAAGGGTTTTCCTAGGTTGCCATGCACAGTGGATTACACCTGAATCTAAGGGTGAAAAACTTCCTTATTTTGATCATGAAAGGAAGTTAGCCATTACAGCAGATGCCATTATTGATAATCGGGAAGAACTATATGAGCGACTACAAGTTGATAAATGGAAACAAAAAGAAATTACTGATAGTGAACTTATCTTGCTTTCCTATCATAAATGGGAAGAAGATTCACCCAAATATCTAATAGGTGATTTTGCTTTTATTATTTGGGATGAAAGAAAACGGAAACTTTTTGGTGCTAGAGACTTTTCTGGGAGTAGGACGCTATATTTTAACTATAATCAACAGACATTTTCATTTTGTTCTACAATCAAACCATTATTAGCTCTCCCAAAAATAGAAAAAAAACTAAATGAACAGTGGTTGGCTCAGTATTTAGCCATTGTTGGAATGATTGATGTGGTCGAAGCTGATGCCACCCCCTATAAAGAAATTTTTCAATTACCTCCTTCACACAGTTTTTCAATAGTGAATGGAAAGTTAACACTTAAACAATATTGTCTATTAAAGCCAGGCGAGTCATTGCGACTTAAATCCAATCTAGAGTATGTTGAAGCTTTTCAGGAAATATTTCAACAAGCAGTTTCTTCTAGGTTGCGCACATACCATGATGTTGGAGCGCAATTAAGTGGCGGGTTAGATTCTGGATCGATTGTTAGCTTTGCATCTAAACTCCTTAAATTAGAGGGGAAGAAATTACATACCTTAAGCTATATTCCTCCTCAAGATTTTAAAGATTTTACTCCAAATCATTTAATGCCAGATGAGACACCTTTTATTAAAGCAACCGTACAACATGTAGGTAATATTTCAGATAAGTATTTTGCCTTCGAAGGAAGGGAGCCTTTTTCTGAAATTGATAGTTTTCTAGAGATTATGGAGATGCCATATAAATTTTTCGAAAACTCTTACTGGTTAAAAGGGATGTTTGAAAAAGCTCATGATCAAAAAATTGGAGTCCTGCTAAATGGAGGAAGAGGTAATCTAAGTATATCTTGGGGCTCAGCTTTTGATTATTATGTAACACTTTTAAAGAAGCTAAAGCTGGTGCACTTGCTTAAAGAATTAAAACAGTATAGTCAAAAAGCGGGTGCAAGTAGATTACTGCTTTTCTCTGCCCTGAGCAGAGAGGCCTTTCCATTTTTATATCGTGTACCCCAAGTAGACTCATCTTATATATTTCCAAAAATGATCAATCCAGAGTTTGAAAAAAAAACAAATGTTATAGAAAAATTGAAAGATCATGGAATGGATGGAACAGGATGGTTTGCAACCACTAATATTTATGAACAAAGAAACCAACATTTTGAAGATGTCTTTCATTGGAATGCAAGTAATACTATTGCATCAAAACTTTCCTTAAGGTATTCATTATGGAAACGTGACCCTTCAAATGACTTGCGTGTCATTCGTTTTTGCTTATCCTTACCAGAAGAACAATACGTTCAAAATGGGCTTGACCGTGCACTAATCCGAAGGGCAACAGAAAGTTATTTACCTGATAAAGTTCGGTTAAACCAAAAGATTAGTGGTGTACAAGGTGCGGATTGGGTCCATCGAATGGCCCCTGTATGGGGCTCCTTCAAAAAGGAACTTCAGGAGATGATTAGGGACAATCAAATTTTTGAATTTATCAATGACAAGGTCATTAGGGAAGCTGTTTCAAAAGTAAAGGAATATCCTAATCCAGAAAGTGCTACAGATCCTCATTTTAAAATCCTAATGAGGGCCATAATTGTCCACAGATTTATTAAAAACTACACATAAAAGGAGGTGATAAGAATGAAAAAGGAATGGAAACAGCCTCAATTAGAGGTACTTGATGTTAAAATGACAATGGCATCGACTATGTGGGGACCATATACGGACGAAGCATATGTGCCGGGAAAAGCAGTAGACCCAAATAATCCTGAGACTTGGAGACGTTTTACTAGTTAATCGTATGTGAAGTGTGTGCCCTAATGCAATGTAACAATGTATTGGGGCCTTTTATTTAATAGAATAATAAAATTAGAAAAAATAAAAATTATTTTATTGACTTGTTCTTTTTAAAGAACTATATTATGAATATAGATGAACTTTAACTTATTATTGAATGGGGTTTTTTGGAGAAACAATACGGATTTGAGAATAATAAGAAGGCAACTTCTTTTTTTTATAAAATTAAGTTCATTATTTAGAACGTAATTAACTGGTTTTTTAGAAGAAATGCTCTAAATAGGGGTGACAAAAGTGAATAACAATGACGGAATGTATGTTCAACCTATGAACAAGGCAAAGGAAATTAATTTAAAAGAGTTATTTAGTGTTATAAAAAAACGTCTTTGGATGGTTATAGTAATAACTATTGTCACCACAGCAATTGGTACATACTACAGTAATACAACATATAAGCCTGTCTATCAAACTGCATGTCGAATTATTGTTGAAGATACACCAGATAATCGGACAACCTTACTGGTTATTATTAAGGACACAGTAGTCTTAGAGAAGGTAGTTAATGAACTAGGATTACCTGTAACACCTGAAACCTTAGCAGGGCAGATAACAGTAGAGAGTATTGAAGGTTCTCAGGTGATAAGTATTGGTGTTACCGAAAGTAATCCGGAAATGGCAGCCAATATTGCCAATACCACAGCAAGAATCTTTAAAGAGGAAATACCTAAGATAATGAAATCCTCTAATGTAAGAATATTATCTGAAGCAAAAATAAATTCTTGGCCGATTAATCCGCCTGGAAATCAAATGAAGATTATCTCCGTTGTAATTGGTTTAGTTATAGGGATGGGGTTAGTGTTTTTACTAGATTCTTTAGATGAGAAATTGCGGACTAACCGGGAAGTTGAAGTACTTTTAGGTCTGCCAGTACTGGGGAGAATTCCTAAAAAAAATAAAAAGAATTTGAAAGTAAAACGTGGTAAGCAAATGGAATTTGATGCGAGAGGTGAGTCAATTGGTGATAAATAGTAAAATTGGAGATTCAGTAAAAGGAAGATCTTTAGTTACCTATACTCATCCCGAATCTATAGTTTCTGAACAGTATCGTTCCATTCAAGCAAATATTAATTTTGTTATGGAAGATAAAAAAAGTCGAACGTTCCTAATAACGTCCCCTAATAAAGGAGAAGGAAAATCAACAGTAGCCTCTAACTTAGCAATATCATTAGCCCAACAGAAAGAAAAGGTACTTTTAATTGATGCAAATTTACGAAACCCTAGTTTGCATTCAATTTTTAATATTAAAAATAACAGTGGGTTGACCGATGTTCTTACAGGAAGAACAACATTTTATGATGAAATCCATCATACGAAAATTGGTAGATTAGATATAATACCAAGCGGCGCTGTCCCTATTAACCCATTAGAATTACTTTCTTCTCCGATGATGAAAGAAATATTATTTACTGCATTAAGATCTTATAATGTAGTATTAATCGATTCTCATTCAGTTTTGGAGTTAACTGATACAAGACTTTTGGCAAGTCAATGTGATGGAGTAATCTTAGTCATTCAAAGTGGGAAAACCATCCAAGGGAATGCACTTGAGGCTAAAAAGGTATTAGAATTTTCTAAGGCTAAGGTAATTGGGGCCATCATAAATGAATAGCATATTTTCAGTTAAAAAAATTTAACCTTAATGTTCTTAATAAAGAATATATAGTACTTACATTTAAATATGTTAGGTGATGTCTCCTTGCCGATATCAACGGAGGCACTCGGTCATGCTGTGGGTCTAGGACCTTAGACGTAAGTCGTCGGTAGTGTGGTGTGAGGATGGGTTAGATGCCCAATTACTTAAAAAATTTTAATTATGTGCTCTATTAATAGAACAAATAACTAAAATTTTTTAAGGACGTGATATTTTGAAAAATATTGATCACTTTCCAAAATGTATAAAGAAAACAGTAAGGTATATAAAGCAAGATGCCTCACAAGAACAGTTATCAGAAATAAAGGAAATAATAGAAAAAGCGATAAGATTAAAGAATCAGAATTACAAATTGACCAAATAATTAGTATTAAGGGGGATAGTATGACATATCGACAACGTTTATCTTTTTTTATTTTTATAGATTCATGTATTGTCTTAACAGCCATTTTTTTTAGTCGTCTATTAGTGAACGCAACAACTGAAGTTATTACTCTCCCGATTATATTAAGTTCAATAGCTATATTGATAAGTCATCAAATTTTTTCTTTTAATTTTCATCTTTACAAAAAAGCATGGGAATATGCAAGTGTTGGTGAACTGCTTAGCATTTTAAAGGTAGTAAGCCTTTCAATTCTTATTGCAGCAGTTACACAAGAAATAATTTTACGAGAAATTCAGTTTAGATTACTAACTGTAACCTGGCTGCTGAACATGTCATTCATTGGTGGTTCACGTTTTTGCTGGAGAATGTTCCGAGATTTATATTTAAATAGTGCTAATAACAGAAAAAGAACTCTAATTATCGGAGCAGGTGCGGCAGGAACAATGGTTGCAAGGCAACTGCAAAGAAATAAAGAAGCAGATTTATTCCCAGTTGGATTTATAGATGATGATCAAAAAAAGCAAAAACTAGATATATTAGGGATACCCGTTATTGGCGGTATTGAAGATATTGAGGAAACTGTTAGTAAATTTAAGATTGATAATATTATTATTGCGATACCATCTCTAAGAAAAAAAGAACTAAATGTAATATTTCAAGAATGTGTAAAAACGAATGCAAAAACACAGATTTTACCGATGTTAGAAGATTTAGTAACTGGAAAAATATCTGTTAAACAATTTAGGGATGTACAGGTAGAAGATTTACTTGGTCGTGAACCCGTGGAACTGGATATTAATAGTATCTCTGCAAATATTGCGAACAAGGTGGTATTAGTTACTGGGGCGGGGGGTTCAATTGGATCCGAAATCTGCCGCCAAATCGTCAGGTTTAATCCTCGACAATTAATATTATTAGGACATGGCGAAAATAGCATTTATTCAATTGAAATGGAATTAAATGAAACATTTAAGGATAAAAGCATACAATTTATTCCTGTGATAGCTGATTTACAAGATGAAAGAAAAATGCAACATGTTATGAATACATATCAGCCGGATACTGTTTATCATGCTGCTGCACATAAACATGTTCCTTTAATGGAGGCTAATCCTGAAGAAGCCATTAAAAACAATATCATAGGAACAATGAATGTTGCTAAAGCGGCAAGTTGGAATGGAGTCAAAACTTTTGTAATGATTTCGACAGATAAGGCTGTCAATCCCACAAGCGTAATGGGGGCATCAAAAAGGCTAGCAGAGATGATTATTCAGTACATGGATAGTTCAAGTGAAACTAAATTTGTAGCAGTAAGGTTTGGGAATGTTTTAGGAAGTAGGGGGAGTGTCATCCCATTATTTAAAAAACAAATAGAAAAAGGTGGACCTGTTACAGTCACTCATCCTGAAATGGTCCGATATTTTATGACTATTCCAGAAGCATCCAGATTGGTTTTACAGGCCGGCGCTCTGTCAAAGGGTGGAGAAATCTTTGTATTAGATATGGGAGATCCAGTAAAAATTGTTGATCTGGCAAAGAACTTAATAAAACTTTCAGGAAATTCAATAGATGAAATAGATATAGAATTTTCAGGGATAAGGCCTGGTGAAAAGCTATTTGAAGAATTATTAAAACCAGATGAAGTACAAGAAGAGCAGATTTATCCAAAAATCTATATTGGAAAAAAATCAGATTTATTGTTAAGTGATATAGAGGAAATTATAAATACTTACCAAACACTAAATAAAGAAGAAATTAAGGAAAAATTATTAAATCTAGCAAATAGTAAAGTAACTTCAAAGTCTAAATTATCAATTTCAGTGTAAAGGAGTCCAAACTATGAAAGTCAGAAAAGCGATTATTCCAGCTGCAGGCCTTGGAACTAGGTTTCTTCCAGCCACAAAAGCAATGCCTAAGGAAATGCTGCCAATCGTTGATAAACCAACCATTCAGTATATTGTTGAGGAAGCGGTAGCATCTGGAATAGAAGATATTATTATTGTCACCGGAAAAGGAAAAAGAGCAATTGAAGATCATTTTGATCACTCTTTTGAATTAGAACAAAACCTTCTGGAAAAGGGGAAGTTTGAATTATTAAGTGAGGTACAAAAATCTTCTAAATTAGTTGATATCCATTATATACGTCAAAAAGAACCTAAGGGTTTAGGTCATGCAATTTGGTGTGCACGGAAGTTTATTGGTAATGAGCCATTTGCTGTTTTACTTGGTGATGACATCGTAAGGGCAGATAAGCCATGTTTAAAACAATTAATTGATCAATATGATAGATATAATGCATCAATTTTGGGTGTTCAAACGGTTTTAGATTCTGAAGTTTCTAGATACGGCATTGTTGATGGGAATAATATCGGTAACCGTATTTATAGTGTTAATAACTTGGTTGAAAAACCAAAACAAGATGATGCACCATCAAATCTTGCTATTTTAGGAAGATATATAATAAGTCCAAGAATCTTTGAGGTATTAAGTAAACAGTCACCTGGTGCCGGTGGTGAGATTCAGCTAACTGATGCAATTGCTACTTTGAATTGCCATGAAGCGGTATACGCATACGATTTTGAGGGTATTCGATATGATGTAGGAGAAAAAATGGGCTTTATCCAAACCAGTATTGAATTTGCTTTACAGAAGGAAGAATTAAGAACGCAACTTTTGGAATATCTTTCAACTATTCTTAACAAAGAACTTAGTAAGTAGCTAGATTAGATTATAGGTGGAGATAAAAATGCCTAAAAAAGTAATGTTTTGTGCAACTGTTGATACACATTTCGAATCTTTTCATTTACCATATTTAAAGTGGTTTAAAGAACAAGGATGGGAAGTTCACGTGGCAGCAAATGGAGATATACCGTTACCTTATGTAGACCAAAAGTTTAATATTTCAATAGAGAGATCTCCATTTAGTCTAAAGAACATAACTGCTTATAAAGAATTAAAAGAAATTATTGATAAAAACGAATACGATATAATTCATTGTCATACCCCGATGGGTGGAGTAATTTCAAGAATGGCAGCAAAAGAGGCTCGAAACATTGGTACAAAGCTCATTTATACTGCTCACGGTTTTCACTTTTTTAAAGGAGCCCCGTTAATTAACTGGGCTTTTTATTATCCTATCGAAAAATTTTTATCTAAATATACAGACTGTCTGATTACTATAAACAAAGAGGACTATCATCAAGCACTAAAACATCGATTTAACGCTGAGCACATTAAACATATTCATGGTGTTGGGATAAATATAGATGTTTTCTTTCCTGTAAATCAACTTAAAAAAAATATTTTAAAGGATCATTATGGCTATTCTAAGCAAGATATCCTGTTGTTTTATGCTGCCGAATTTAATAAAAATAAAAATCAACAATATCTTATTAAGACATTGGCACTAATAAAAAAACAAGCATCTAACGTAAGGCTGCTACTGGCAGGAGACGGTCCATTGTTAGAGGATTGCAAAAAGCTTGCTATTAATTTAGGTGTAGGGGAAATGGTCCACTTTTTAGGTTATCGTAGTGATATTGATAAATTGTTAAAAATGAGTGATATAGCAGTTGCATCCAGTTTACGTGAAGGCCTGCCAGTTAATATCATGGAAGCGATGGCTAGCGGTTTAGCTGTTATTGCAACCGACAATAGAGGGCATAGGGAACTGATTCAAAATGGAGAGAATGGTTGGATAGTGAGCACAAATGGTGTACAGGAAATGTCTGACAAAATAAAGCTCCTAATAAAAAATGAAAAACTCCGAAGCGGTTTTGGTAAGCAGGCGCGTAAAGTGATTGAAGAGAATTATGCCATATCAAATGTTTTAAATGAGAAAAGTCAATTATATTCTCTATTTATGGAAGATAAGGAGGAAAAAAGGTGGGCGGTCCATTAAGAATACTACATGTGGTTGTTAATATGAACCGGGGCGGAGCAGAAACTCTAATAATGAACCTTTATAGGAATATTGACCGTTCAAAAGTTCAGTTTGACTTTCTCACTTGTATAGAAGGTGTGTTTGATTCAGAAATTCAAGCATTAGGTGGCAAAGTGTACCGAATTCCTTATATTTCGCAAGTTGGCCATTCTCAATTTGTGAAAGAGTTAAAGGAATTTTTTTATTTAAATAATCAGTATCAAATCGTTCATTCTCACCTTGATAAGATGAGTGGACTTGTACTTCGAGAGGCTAAAAAGACAGGAATTCCGATTCGAATTTCACATAGCCATAATACGAGAAGTGAGGGGGGGATGGTAGCAAGGTTCTATAAATCTTTAATTGGATCTTTGATTACTCCAAACTCAACCCACCTTGTTGCATGCTCCAACGATGCTGCACAATGGTTATTTAAAGAAAAATACCACACAACAACTATAGTAAAAAACGGTATCGATATAGATAGATTTAAATTTTCCACCGAGATTAGAAATCATGTAAGAAATGAATTAGGATTAGACCACTCCACCTTTGTTCTAAGCCATGTCGGACGCTTTAATCATCAGAAAAATCATTCGTATCTTCTGGAAATCTTTTTAGAAGTAACCAAAGAAATCCCTAACTCAGTTTTAGTCCTGGTGGGAGACGGGGAGCTCCGTCCGGAAATTGAAAATAAAATCCAAATACTAAACTTACAAGATAAAGTAAAGTTACTTGGAATTAGAAGTGATATTCCAGAACTGCTCCAAGCTTTTGATCTGTTTATTTTCCCTTCCTTACATGAAGGATTGCCAGTTTCTCTAATCGAGGCTCAAGGATCGGGATTACCCTGTGTAATATCAAATCATATATCTAACGAAGTTGACTTAGGATTAAATCTTATTGACTACGCTTCACTAGCAAACATAAATAGTTGGGTGAAAAAAATAAAATTGTCCAAGATATTACAATTTAAAAGGGATGGGGTCTCAGAACAGATAATAAAACAAGGATTTGATATTAGGAAAACAGCGAACTTTATTGAAGATTATTACTATTCCATTTTGAGGTGAACTCTATTGAAAATGTTAACTGTTTTTACACCAACCTATAATAGAGCTTATTGCCTTGAAAATTGTTACAGAAGTTTACTACAACAATCTTGCAAGGAATTTGTTTGGTTGATTATTGATGATGGATCAACCGATAACACTAGGGAACTAGTGAATAATTGGAAATCCGAAAATCTAATTGAAATTAGATACTTTTACCAGGAGAACCAGGGAATGCATGGAGCACATAATTCAGCATATAGAATTATTGATACTGAACTGAATGTGTGCATAGATTCTGATGATACAATGCCTACTCAGACTGTAGAGAAAATTATTAATTTTTGGAAAAAATATGGAAGTAATGAAGTTAGCGGAATCATTGGTTTAGATTCTTATAATGACCATACAATTATTGGGACTGAATTACCCAAGTACCTACCCAGCTCCACATTGTTTGATCTATATTATAAATATGGAGTTAAAGGTGATAAAAAATTAGTTTACCGTACGGAATTAACAAAATTATATCCTTATCCATTATTTGAAAATGAACGATATGTCGGTTTAGCCTATAAGTACTACATGCTTGATAAACAGTATAAGATGCTTCTATTGAATGAAATCCTTTGTTGTGTAGAATATCTGCCAGATGGATCTTCATTAAATATGTTTAATCAATATAGAAAAAACCCAAAAGGCTGGGCTTTTTATCGGAAGGAGTTAATGAAGCTGCCATTTGCAAGTAAATCGTTCAAATATAGGCAGGCCATTCATTACGTGTCAAGTAGTCTTTTAAATAGGAATTATAGTTTTTTATCTGAGTCCCCACTAAAAAGTCTAACTTTTCTTGCCATCCCTTTTGGTCTTTTATTATTTATATATATTCAACAAAGACAGGGGCAGTTGAAATTAAAATGAATGATATTGATTTTCTACTTATTGGAGAATGTCTATATAAGTCTGAAAGGAAAATATTGGATGACAATACTCTGGATTAATCTTATACTTACTTTTGTTCTTGCTTATTTTGCAAGATACTTTTCGGTTAGTACTATATCCTCTTATTCATTTGAGTTAATAAAGCCCAATAAACTATTGATATTTTTGGTCATGGTATGTTTTATAGGAGTTTCAGGTCTTAGGTCGAATATCGGCGATACTGGTGCTTATAAGTTTGCTTTTATTAATAATGATTTTACATGGGATTATGTAGAATCACAAAAAGATATCGGATTTGGAATTCTTCAAATGATCATAAAAAATTATACAAACGATTCCCAAATCTTGATTTTTACAACTGCATTGTTTACGAATCTATTAATCATTCATGTGTTTTACAAGTATTCTCGAATGATTGAGGTAAGCCTTTTTATTTATATTACCAGTGGTTTTTTTATAACTTCCATGAATGGGATTAGACAATGCCTAGCAGCTGCCATTATATTTGCTGCAACAAAGTTGCTCATTGATGGCAGTTTTAAAAAATATTTAATTGTGGTTTTATTTGCTTCTACCTTTCACCAAACTGCACTAATGCTAATTCCAATTTACTTTGTTGTTCGAAGAAAGGCATGGACTAAAACAACTTTCCTTATTATTTTATCATCGGTGTTTATTGTTTTAGGGTTTAATTATTTTTCCGGAATTTTATTTTCTGCTATTCAAGATACACAATATGGAGGATATAAGGATTTTGCTGAAGGTGGTGCAAATGTCATTAGAGTAGCCGTTGAGGGTGCTCCTCTGCTTATTGCATTTATGGGTAGGGATAAACTTAGGACTATCATGCCTAACAGTGACATCATTGTAAATATGGCAATGCTTAGTTTAGTATTCATGATTATTTCTACACAAAATTGGATATTTGCTCGATTTTCAATCTACTTTAGTTTATACCAGTTTATATTAGCATCTTGGATTATATTGCTTTTTAAAAAAAAGAGTCAAAGATTGATGTATTTTACAATTCTAGTATTTTATGTGGCTTATCATTACTATGATAGCGTGATATCCATGAATATTGTTTATAAAAGTGACATTTTGAGACCTTTCTTTTCAGAATTGGGTGTGAATTTATGAATAATCCAGACAGGGTTTTACACATTGTAAGTGCAATGGATCGGGGTGGGGCAGAAACGCTATTAATGAATGTTTATAGAAATTTAGATAAGTCAAAATGCCAGTTTGATTTTATTACACATTCAACTACAAAAGGTGATTTTGATGATGAAATTATTTCATTAGGGGGCGAAATTTTTCCGATTTCAAGCCTGGGAGAATTAGGTCCACTTAAATATGTAAAAGAACTTATTCGAATAATGTCTAGAAAAAAATTTGCAGCGGTACATTCGCATACTGACTTTCAAGGTGGTTTTTCCACTTTAGCAGCAAAAATTTGTGGTATTGAGAAAAGAATTTGCCATTCACATAGTAATAATTGGCCATTAGGAAAAAGTTTAAAGTCCCTTCTAACATTAAAATCTCTCCAAACTTTAATCAGAGTGTCAGCCACAAATTATTGTAGTTGCAGTCAAGAAGCTGCTGACTTTTTGTTTGGTAAAAAACTAGTGAAGCAAGGCAAAGTTAATTTATTGAAAAACGGAATTGAAATTCAACCATTTTTAAACTTAGGTGATTGTAGAAAGAGTGTAATAGAAGAACTGAAGTTACCGAAAGATGTAAAAATTGTAGGTCATATTGGGCGCTTTTCTGAGTCCAAGAATCAATCCTTCATCTTAAAGGTATTACAAAATCTATTAAAATCTGATTCATCCTTTATAGCTCTTCTAATTGGAGAGGGACCATTAAAATCCCGGATTGAAGAAGAGGCGGTGAGACTTGGAGTATTAGAGAACATTAGGTTCTTAGGGATTAGAGATGATATTCCAAGGCTTATGAAGGCATTTGACGTGTTTTTGTTTCCATCAATATTTGAAGGATTTGGCATTGTCATGGTTGAAGCGCAATGTGCGGGGACACCTTGTGTTGTTTCAAATTCAGTACCCAGATCGACCGATATGGGACTTGATTTAGTTTCCTTTATCAGCTTAGAAAGTGATTTGAATTTGTGGTCACAAGAAGTAATCAAAAAAACAAGCCAAAAGCTAACAGATTCAAAAATCATAGCTAGTAATATTAAAAAGCATGGTTATAGTATTCAAGATAATATTCCCCATTGGTTATCCATATACGGCTTAAATAAACAAAAGCAAGCTAATGCTTCGGTTAATCTATAAAGGGAGGCAAGAGAAGTGAAAAAAAAATTGTTATTTATTACTCAATACCTTCATACAGGAGGTATAGAGAAAAGCTTATTAACTCTTCTCTCTGACTTAGATTACAGTCAGTATGATGTCGATCTTCTTTTATTCGATCATAGTGGTGTTCTTTTTAAAATGATTCCTTCACAAGTAAACATCCTACCACCACTATTTGAAACATTTTCTACATCGCTTTTGCAAGCAGCTCCTGAGTTAATCAGATCTAGAAAGTATAACTTACTTTTAGGAAAATTATTAGCAGCAAGTTTGTCAAAGTTAACTCCAGGAATTGGAACTGGTGTGAGATGGGAAGTTTACCGAAAAATTCTGCCAAAACAAAAAAAACATTATGATGTAGCGATAAGTTATATAGATTTCTTCTGCAATTATTATGTGACTGAAAAGGTTCAAGCGGACAAAAAAATCGTATATAACCATATGGACTATGCATATAGTCAAAAAAAAGGCTGGCCTTGTCCTAGATTAGAAAGGAAAAGTTTTTCACAATCGGATTTCATCGTTTCAGTAGCTGAATCATCAAAAAAATCATTAGAACAATACTTTCCAGAATTCTCTCGAAAAATGTATGTAATTAATAATCGAGTAGCGTCTAGTACGATACACGAGATGGCTGATAACGGAAAGATTCCTGAAAAAATAAAACGAACAAAGGATATAAAAATAGTAACTGTTGCAAGACTCGTTGATGAAAAAGGAGTCTTTTTTGCGTTAGAGGCATGTAAGATATTAGTTAATCAAGGCTTTAATATTAATTGGTATTTAATAGGGAATGGTCCGTTATTTCAGGAGCTAAAGAAAAAAGTGCAGGAATTAGGTCTTGAAAATAGTTTTATTTTATTAGGAGAAATAGTCAATCCCTATCCTTACATGAAATTATGTGATATTTACGTACAGCCTTCCAAAACGGAGGCCCATTGTGTAGCTGTAGAAGAGGCGATGGCACTTGAACGCCCTATTGTGGTAACAAATATTCCTTCATTCCAGGACCAGGTGCAAGATAAAGAAACAGGGATAATTGTTCAAGCAAATCCAGAAGGTATTGCAGAGGGCATAAAGCAATTGATCAGGTCGAAAAAATTACGAGAAAATTTAACGGAAAACTTAACAAGACCTTCAGCTAAAAAACAAGAACAATTAGAAAAATTTTATCAATTAATTGAAGCATAATGATGTTGCAGGATATAAGGCATTACCTGAGGGGAAAGAATTATGAATATATCAGATAAGATATCGCAGCAAAAATTACTTGAAATCATGATGACAGCATACATGATTGGTCAAGAAGTAGAGAATGTTCAGATGTCTCAAATTTTAGAAGAGATAAAACAGAAAGTTTTATTAGAAATTAATACAAAGGATTAGTGGTACGAATGAGGGGATTAAAAAGTGAAACGGATTTTTGACATTTCTGTATCGATTTTTTTATTAGTATGTCTTTCCACGATAATTGCATTCATTGCCATTATTGTAAGGTGGAAATTAGGAAGTCCTATTATTTTTAAACAAAAACGACCAGGTCTCTATGGAAAGCCGTTTTATATTTATAAATTTCGCACAATGACTGATGAACGAGGTAGTAATGGAGAATTATTACCTGATGAAGCTCGCTTAACATTGTTTGGAAAGTTCCTTAGAAAATATAGTTTAGATGAGTTCGTTCAACTTGCTAACGTCTTAAAAGGAGAATTAAGTTTCGTTGGTCCAAGACCACTTCTTATGGAATATTTACCTTTATATACTCCTGAACAGGCAAAACGCCATAATGTAAAACCAGGAATTACGGGCTGGGCACAGGTAAATGGTAGAAACTCCATTTCATGGGAAGAAAAATTTAATTTAGATGTATGGTATGTTGAAAATCAAAGTTTTTTTCTAGATATGAAGATTCTATTCCTTACTTTCTTAAAAGTAATTAAATCTGAAGGAATACAAAATGGAGATCATGCAACAATGCCTATTTTTACAGGTAGTAAAAGGGCTGAAAAATCAGAGAACACAAAGGCTCTTTAGAAAGTATTTATAGAAGGTGTGAGGGGATGACATGGCTCATTTTGATATCATTGAGCAACAGGATTATTGGAAAGGGATATTAAAGAATTTTAACAACATTGATTGTTACTATTCTTATGAATATGGAAATCTATTTGCGAAAAATGAAAACGGAAAATTATTTGCTGCGTATTATCAGGAGGAAGATACGAGGATTTTTTATCCTTTTATTAAAAGAAGGGTTCCCTTTGCGGAAGAAGAGTTATATGACATCGTAACACCGTATGGTTATGGTGGTCCCTTTATCCAAGGTGATGAAGCAATAGTTAAAAACTTCTATCCATTATTTAGTTCGTATTGTCAATTACATAACATTATTACAGAGACGATTCGATGTCATCCGTTCTATCAAAATTATCGTTATTTAGGTAACCTTTTAGATATAGATTATATTAGAAAAACAACGTCTGTGGATTTACGAGCTTCATTAGATGAGATTAGACAAAATTATTCAGGAATGAATAAACGAAATATAAAAAAAGCCATAAATAATAATCTTACATGTTTTGTTGCAGAGAATAACCAATCTAATATTAATACCTTTATAGAGCTTTATCACGAGACAATGGATCGAAATCATGCCGCTAGTTATTATTATTTTGATGAAGAGTATTTTTTCAACCAAGTACAAGACACAGATTTAAGTGAAACCTTTTTACTGTTTACGAGTTTAAATAATGAAATTATTGCTGGAGTAATGGTATTAGTTGGCAAGGAATTTTCTCACTATCATCTGGGAGCGTCAAAAACAAAATACTTAGATTTCAAACCTAATAATTTATTATTTGATTATATGATTGAATTCTGTAGAAGTAAGGGTTCGAAGCAACTTCACCTGGGTGGAGGGTATCAGGAAAACGATGGTCTTTTTAAATTTAAAACCTCATTTACTAATCAAAATAATTATGATTATTTTATAGGGAAAAAAGTCCATAATGAAACGGCATACAATAAAATCATTAATCAATTAAATTTACGCTACGAATTTGATGAGAACTATTTTCCTTGTTATCGAGGAAAAATGGAACCAAGAAACCTTATTAGGATATAAAGGGGGGGGTCTTAGTGAAACAAAGTAAAGTTTTCTTATCGCCACCACATTTAAGTGGAAGTGAACAAAAATACATTGATGAAGCATTGAGGACCAACTGGATTGCGCCATTAGGACCTAATGTGGATGCTTTTGAAACGGAAATAGCTGCCTATGTTGGAGCCAATGATGCCGTAGCCGTTAGTTCAGGAACTGCTGCCATTCATTTGGCTCTTTCTTTATTAAAGGTGGAAAAAGGAGATAAGGTTTTCTGTTCCACTTTAACTTTTATAGCGAGTGCAAATCCTATTATTTACCAAGGAGCTGAACCTATCTTTATTGATTCAGAACCAGACACTTGGAATATGTCTCCGCTGGCGCTAGAGAGAGCTTTTCAGGATGCCTTTAATGAGGGATATCTCCCTAAGGCAGTAATAGTAGTCAACTTATATGGCCAAAGTGCAAAAATGGATGAAATCGTATCAATTTGCAATCGATACAGTGTTCCTATTATTGAAGATGCAGCTGAATCATTGGGAGCTACCTATAAAGGAAAAGCAAGCGGTACTTTTGGGATGTTTGGTATTTTCTCATTTAATGGAAATAAAATTATCACCACATCCGGTGGTGGGATGCTTGTATCGAATAACAGCGATAAACTTTTAAAAGCACGGTTTTTAGCTACTCAGGCACGTGACCCAGCCCCACATTATCAGCATAGCCGAATCGGATTTAATTATCGAATGAGCAATATCTTGGCTGGAATTGGCAGGGCTCAATTAGAGGTTTTAGAAGAACGAGTATTAGCTCGAAGAGCGATTTTTGAGCGATATTTTCGGGAACTTGCTCCAATTCCTGGGATCTCCTTTATGCCTGAATTAAAAGATACAAGGTCAAATCGCTGGCTAACGGCGTTCACGGTCAATGCAGTAGAAACAGGGATTAACACAAGTGAAGTATTAAAAGCCTTGAGTGAGGAGAATATTGAAGCGCGTCCAGTCTGGAAGCCACTTCATCTGCAGCCCGTATTTGAAGGAGTAAGGTATTATCCGCATAGTTTGAACGAAAATATATCTGAAAAGTTGTTTTTGAATGGGATATGTCTTCCATCAGGTTCAAATTTAACCGAGGATAATCAGTTAAGAGTAATAAACTGTATCAAAAATGTAATTAACAAAAGTTCGAAAGAAAGGGATGTTATCCATATTATTTAACAAAATTAGGATAGAGGTAAAATATGATGGTAGGTAGAAAAATTCATGAAATTCGGAAGAAAAAGGGCCTAACGTTAACAGAGGTTGCTGAAAGAGCCAATATATCTAAATCCTATTTAAGTAATATTGAGCGTGATTTAAATCAAAATCCTTCTATTTATATTATTAAGAAGTTAGCTTCGGTTTTAGATGTAGATTTAAAAGTATTATTAAATGCAAATTCCCAAGAAGACGCACAACTAAAACTTGAACCAGAGTGGATTGAGCTAGTCAATGAAATAAAGGATTCCGGAGTTGAAAAAGACCAGATAAACGAAATTAGAAAAGTGATTGAATATATGAAATGGAAAAAAGATCATGTCGGAGATAAGAAATAACATGGTACCACATAAAATAAGTGTAATTGTTCCTATTTATAAGGTAGAAAAATTTATTAATAGGTGTATTGATTCAATAATTAATCAAACTTATAAAAATTTAGAAATTATATTAGTTAATGATGGTTCGCCTGATAGGTGCGGTGAAATTGCAGAGAACTATGCAAAATTTGATAGCCGGATAAAGGTGATCCACAAAAGTAATGGAGGCTTGTCGGATGCAAGAAACGTAGGAATACAGAATATTACAGGGGACTACACACTCTTTGTTGATAGTGACGATTGGCTGGAAAACCATATGGTAGAGGAAATGGTCCAAAATAGTATTCAATTCCAAGCAGATATTGTTCAAACTGCTTTTTATTATGCTTACGAGAATTACTTGTTATTTGATAACAGGTATTATGAAAAAGGGGATGCACCTGTTATTTTAGACAATAAAGCGTTAATGAATGAATTAGTCATAAATGAAAAAGTGAAAAACTTTGCCTGGGGAAAGCTCTTTAAGACAGAGATTATACAAGATATTCCTTTTAAAAAAGGGGTTTTGTTTGAAGATGTTTTTTGGGCACACCAAGTCATGCAAAGGGTTTCCACCTATGTCATTCTTCACCAACCTCTGTACTTTTATTTTCAGCGAAGTGATAGCATTGTATCCAACTATACTCCAAGGAACCTAGATATCATTAAAGGTTTAATAGAAAGACAGAGTTTTATTGAAGAATTTTATCAAGATTTATCAAATGAATCCTATAAGGTTCTTACCAAGACGATTTTAATACATTACAACCTGCTCGTATTAAATAGAAATAAAGATCATGACGGAAAATATAGAAAAGATCTGCAGGGCTATTTAAAAAATAACTATCTAAAAATAAAAAAGGCTGTTAAATACGATAAGGAGTTAAATAAGCAGCTTCAGTTATTTTATATCCATCCATATGTTAATGTTGCCTATTTGCTTTTCAAGAAGCTGTTAAGAAAGGTCAAGAGCAGCCCAAACACATATGGACTGGAGAAAATTAATCTGTAGAGCATAGGAGTAAGGAAATGGAGATTATCATATCAAATTGTCTGGCTTCTTCCAAAGAAAGGGGAAGCTTTTTCCATGTTGTTAATTAACTGGGTTCAATTTATTAAAAGAATGATTGCACTGGCCATCATCCATGTATTTAATTGTTTTCCAATAAAGGCAAATAAAATCTTTATATTCAGTTATTACGGCAATCAGTATGGCTGCAACCCAAAGTATATTTCAGAGTACATTTTGAAGAATTACCCAAATAAACAATTTGATATCGTTTGGTCATTTAATGATATAAGAAACAAACATCAGATAAATGGCATTAGAATAACAAAAACAATGTCACTTAGATATTTTTATGAGTTATGTACATCTAAAGTTATTGTCACAAATTTTAGAACAACTGATTTGTTTATTAAAAGAAAAAGTCAATATTATATTCAAACTTGGCATAGTTCTTTACGGTTGAAAAAGATTGAGAAAGATGCCGAAAGCTCTTTATCAAATGAGTATATCAGGATGGCCAAAAGGGACTCTCAAAAGTGCGATCTGCTATTATCTGGCTGTAAATTAAGTACTGAAATATTTAAACGAGCATTTTGGTATAAAGGGGATATTATTGAACTCGGAACTCCGAGGAATGATATTTTTTTTCAAGACATATCGGTATTGAAAAGAAAAATACTTAATGATCTCAATATTCCCTTTGATGCAAAACTAGTCTTATATGCACCCACATTTAGAAAAGATGAGAGCCTTGATGTTTATGATATAAATTACGAGATTGTCTCTAAGAAATTAAAAGAAAAGTTTGGCGGTGAATGGGTGATCTTGGTTAAACTTCACCCGCATTTAATTGCAAAATCCAATCAATTAACTTTTACCCAAAATGTGATTGATGCTACAGCATTTGATGATATTCAAGAGCTGTTAAGTATTTCAGACATATTAATTTCAGATTATTCCTCATTAATGTTTGATTTTGCAATTACTCAACGCCCTTGTTTTTTATATGTGCCAGATTTAAAAAATTATATAAAAACTGAGCGAGATTTATATTTTGATATTCAAGCACTTCCATTTATAAGTGCATATAGCAATAAGGATTTAGGAGACAAAATTGAAGCCTTTGATTATGAAAAATATAAAAAGGATCTAACAAAATTTTTAGAAAGGATTGGCTCATTTGAAGATGGGAAAGCCAGTGGAAAATTACTAAAACATATCGATGAGGTTTGCTTCAAACAGAAAAGGAGGAGAAAAAATTATGCAACAGAAGCCATATAAAATGGGTTATACAACGGGTGTATTTGACTTATTTCATGTTGGTCATCTAAATATATTGAAACAGGCAAAAGAACAATGTGAATACTTAATTGTTGGGGTAAGCACAGACGAGTTGGTCCTGGAATATAAAAAGAAACAACCAGTAATTAACTTCGAAGAACGAATGGAAATTGTAGAAGGGATTAAATATGTTGATAAGGTTATCCCACAAACAAATAGGGATAAGTTTGCTGCATGGGAAGAGTTAAAGTTTGATGTTATGTTTGTAGGGGATGATTGGAAAGGAAGCACTCTTTTCAATGATATGGAGAAAAGGTTTAAGGAAGTGGGCGTTTCCATTGTCTATTTTCCATATACGGCCGGGGTGTCATCGACAATTGTGAAACAAAAAATATCAATTTAATGAATGGATTAAGGCCTATGAAACCAATAATTAGTGTTATTGTTCCTGTATATAATGTTGAATCCTATATCAAGAGCTGCGTTGATAGTATCCTTGCACAAAGTTTTTTGGAATTTGAGCTGCTATTAGTGGATGATGGCTCAAATGATACAAGTGGAGAGATTTGTGATGAATATGCTAGAAAAGACAGAAGAGTTCGGGTGGTACACAAAGAATACGGTGGGGTAAGTTCTGCCAGAAATTTGGGAGTTACGCTGGCTCAAGGAGATTATATCAGTTTTGTAGATTCAGATGACCGAATAGATGAAGAAATGTTACAGGTACTTTATGATTTATGTATGCAAACGGATAGTGATATTGGCATATGTAAATTAGGAAGAGAAATTAATGGTCGAATAATCAACTCGGATCAAAGTGAATTTGAAAAAGAACTGACTCACAATGAGGCTATGAAAGAACTATTTAAAGGTAACTTATATCGTTTTTCTCTTTGCAACAAATTGTTTAAGAAACATTGTTTTAAGGGTGTGTCATTTCCTGAAGGACGTATTCATGAGGATTTATCCACTACCTACCGACTCTTTGCTAATAGTAGCAAGGCCGTGTTTACAAACTTTATTGGGTATATCTATATCAAGCGTGAAAATAGTATTTTAACAGCTTCTTATAATCAAAAAAGGTTGGATGCATTCGTTGGCTGGGAAGAGATTTTGAGTTTTATGCAGGAAAAATACAGCTCAATTTACAATGAAGTTATTTGCTGCTATGTATACTGGACCATTGACAATGTGTTTTATATTTTGAATCAGGTTCATGATTCAAAGGAAAGAGATTACTATCTGATTAGAATTCAGAAAAACATTAGAAAAAGGTATAAATATATCGTAAAAGTTGAATCATTTTCTTTACTTTATAAATATTACATTTTTTTATTAATGGCAAATTTTAGATTTTTCATACTTTCAAACCAAATCAAAACTCTTATAGGAAAAAGGAATAATTAATAAAGGATATGAGAAGGTGTATGAACCCAAAATTAAGTATTATTGTTCCAGTATATAAAGTAGTACCTTATTTAAAAAAATGTATTGATTCTATTCTCTCGCAAACTTTTAGTGATTTTGAATTAATTTTAGTTAATGACGGTTCACCGGATAAATGTGGTGAGATATGTGATCAATATGCAAAACATGACTCAAGAATAAAAGTTATTCATAAAAATAATGGTGGTATTTCCTCTGCTAGGAATGCAGGAATAGAAGCTGCAAAAGGATATTATATTGGATTTGTTGATAGTGATGATTTTATACACGCAAATATGTATCGGATATTATTTGAAACTGCAATTAAGCACTCTGCTGACATAGCTGTCTGCGATTTTAAATATGTAAATATGGATGAGGTAATTGATACTCAAAAGAATAAATGTGACTTGAAAGTTAGAAACTTTACAAATATTGAAGCCTTAAGACAGATGTTTGCTAATGATTCCAGTGGTTTAAAAACTGGTGCAGGAAATAATATTGGATGGGTAGTTCTATGGAATAAAATTTATAAACGGGAAATTTTTGAAAATCTTCGGTTTGAAGAAGGTAGAATTTGTGAAGATGAATTGCTTATTCATAAAATCTTATTCTATAGTAGGAAAACAATCTATATTTCAACGCAGTTATATTATTACGTTCAAAGACCGAATAGTATTATTCGGTCACCTTATTCACTAAAAAGGTTTGCTGATAAAGTATATGCATTAAAGGATAGGTCAGAGTTTTTTTTAACTATTAAAGAATTTGATCTACATTACAAAGCTTACAAATCTTACATGGAGTCATTTTTTTGGAATTACTATACAGCCAAAAAGGATTTCCCTTATTTAAAACAGGAGTTGAAGCAGCTAAAGAGGGATTTTAATAAAAGTTTAATATATTTAATTAAAAATCCTCTAATAGGATGGAAACAAAAATTTGCAACGATTGGATTTATTATTAATCCCTTTATTTATGATTGGTTAATTAAACTAGAAAAAAACATTAAAGCTGCATTTTAACCCTTACATGAAATGTAATTAAATTAGATTGGAAGATAATTATGAGGAAAAAAAAACTGCTATTTGTTATTGATTCATTAGTAGGTGCGGGTGCAGAGAAAAGTTTGATTACATTATTATCACTCTTAGATTATAAAAAGTATTCTGTAGATTTAATGTTATTTACTCATGGTGAATTGCTTGAGGAACTAGTGCCAAAGGAAGTAAATATTTTAGAACCATTAAAGTATTCAACTTTTACCAGGTTGAATTTAAAAAGTGCGTTATTTTTTTCACTTAAGAACATTAACTTTGATATGCTTTACTCGAGGTTAAAATATTCTATAAGTATCAGAATGAAAGAATATAGTAATGCGCAGAAAGCACGGTTGTATTGGGAAAATGTTTCATCCGTAATTGAGGTAAACCCTAAAAAATATGATATTGCCATAAGTTATGCCCAAGGCGTTCCTACTTTTTATGTTGCAGATAAAATTAATGCTGATAAGAAATTTGCCTGGGTAAATGTAAGTTATCGCTTGGATGAGAGAGAAGCAGCATACCAAAAACAATTTTATGATGTATACCGAAATATTGTGGCTGTTTCTGATAGTGCAAAAGATATCTTTTTACAAACATTCCCACAATACTTTAATAAAACAAATGTAATTTATGATATTAACAATCCTAATTTTATAGAAAGTATGGCCGGTTTAGGAGGTAGTTTTAAAGATGATTTTACTGGGATTAGAATCCTAACGATTGGTAGACTTGCCCATCAAAAGGGCTATGATATTGCACTTAAAGCCTGTAAAAAGTTGAAGCAAAAAGGTGTTAATTTCCGATGGTATGTACTAGGAAAAGGTCCCCTAAAAGAAGAAATAAACCAATATATTATCAAAAATAATCTTCAAGATTATTTTATCCTTTTAGGTGTTACTTCAAATCCATATCCTTTTATTAAAGACTGTGATTTGTATGTTCAAACCTCTAGATTTGAAGGCTTTGGTCTTGCAATTGCAGAGGCAAGAATGCTAAATAAACCAGTCGTAACCACAAAATTTGATGCCGTATTTTCCCAAATGATCGATGGGGAAAATGGACTGGTGGTTGAGATGAATTACGATGCAGTCTGTGAAGGAATCCTAAAGCTTATAAATAATAAGGAACTAAAGAATAATATAATAAAATATTTGAAAGAGGAAAAGAAAGGTAATATTGAAGAGTTAACAAAATTCTACGAATTAATTGGATAATTAATCTTCGAAAGAGAGAAGAACATATATGAAAAAAAATATGTTATTCATGTTAATTAATATGAACATTGGTGGCACGGAAAAGGCTTTACTCAATATGATTAATGAATTACCACTTGATAAATATAACATGACTATATTTATGTTAGAGGAATATGGTGGTTTTCTTAACTCTATCCCTCCTGAAGTGAAAGTGGAATATTTTTCAGGGTATAAAGATATTAAAGACCTGCTAAATAAGCCTCCAAAGTTAATTTTCTTTAACCTATTGAAAAAATGGAAATTAATACAAGCTTTTATAATCATATTTTTACACATATTAACTCGAATATTACAGAATAGAAGTTTGTATTTTAAATACATTTTAAGAAACTATCCGCTACTTGAAAAGGAATATGATGTTGCTGTAGCTTATGACGGTCCAATGGATTTCATAAGCTATTTTGTTTTAAAGAAGATAAGGGCTAAGAAGAAATTCCAATGGATCCACTTTGATATTACAAAAATAGGATTCAATCCGAGGTTTGCTGAAAAAATATACAGTCAATTTGATAAGATTTTTGTAGTATCAAATGAAGCTGAAAAAAAGTTAACTGAAAAAGTACCAACACTAAAAAATAAGACAAATGTTTTTTTTAACATTTCTTCACCTGAATTAATTAAGTCACATGCTAAAAAAGGAACAGGCTTTACAGATAAATTTAATGGCATAAGAATCTTAACAGTAGGAAGATTGTCCATAGAAAAAGGGCAGGATTTAGCGATATATGCTTTTAGTCGTTTATTAAAGGATGGATATGATGCTAAGTGGTATTGTATTGGAGACGGAAATGCCAGAGAACATTATGAGAAATTAATCAAAAAGTATAATTTACAAAATAGGTTTATCTTATTAGGCGCAACACCCAATCCGTACCCATTTATAGACCAATGCGATATTTATGTACAGCCATCAAAACATGAAGGATTTTGTATCACACTTGCAGAAGCAAGATGTTTAAGGAAGCCAATTGTTTCCACTGAATTTAGTGCAGCTAGAGAACAAATTCGAAACAGAGAAAACGGATTAATCGTGGGTATTGACGAAAAGGAGCTTTACAATGGAATTGTGGAATTAATTAATAATAAAGATATGAGGAAACAATTTACTGAGAATTTAAAAAATGAAAACCCTATTGACAATCAAGAAATAAATTTATTTCTTAATTGTGCAATTTAATGGATGTATAAAATTTCAAAATAGGTGATTATATGTATTTTATTGTCTCCATGGCTTTAACCATGCTAATTCTTATATTCGTTATTTTAAGCAGGAAAAAAATACTCCTAGGAATATGGTCAATTACAGTCTTTCAGTCAAATTCCATGATTAATGGAATACCTGATCAGAAAATTCTAAAAAAACCTAGTTTACAAGCATCAGATGTTACAGATGTACCCGCAGAGTTTATTGCTGATCCATTTATTATCACTCATAACTCATTATTTTATATGTTTTTTGAGATCCTAGATAAAACTACTGGAAAAGGTATATTAGGGTTAGCCAAAAGCAAGGATGGTGAAACTTGGAAGTATGATCGAGCGATATTAAAGGAAAATTTCCATTTATCATATCCATATGTATTCAAATCCAATAATGAATTTTATATGATACCGGAGTCCAGTGAGGCCAATAAAGTTTTGTTATATAAGGCAAAGAACTTCCCTTATGAATGGGAAAAGGTTTCAGGGCTTATTGATGGTAAATATGTAGATTCAAGTATTTTTTATTATAAGAAAAAATGGTGGTTATTCGCAGGAAAGGGTGGAAAATTGCATTTATTTTTCTCAGATACGCTCGAGAAAAATTGGTATGAACATCCTAAAAGTCCATTGATCAAAAATAATTATAACATTACAAGACCTGGGGGCCGGGTGATTGTTGACAATGATATCATTTTTCGATACACACAAGATGGAAAGCCAAATTATGGCAGTGCTGTTCATTTATTTAAAATTACAAGATTATCAGAAAGTGAATACGAAGAAGAACCAATTAGCATGGTTTTAAACGGTTCTAATAAAGATAAAGATTGGAATAAAGATGGAATGCACACAATTGATCAAATAAAAATAACAGATCAGAAATGGATTGTAGCAGTCGACGGGCATAAATTGGTTAATAAGAGCTATCTTATTTGGAAGCTGGATCAGATATGGTCAAAGTATTTATTAATGAGATGAAATAAATACTTTACATCATAGCGATCTCTTTCTTTATTTGGAATATTATAGGAGGTGTATAAATGAAATTTATGAGCATACCATCCCTAAAGGAAAAATATTTTCAATGGAGATATTGGTCCAATTTATACCATGATATGTTTAATAATTTAGAGAATCACCATCATAAAACCAATCAAGAATGCATTCCTTACATAAATAAACCTGGAGTAGCGCTTTCATTTGATGATAGTTATAGAGTTCATGAGTGGTATGAAAATGGAAAGGAACTTTTTGGATACTATGATGTGAAAGTAACCTTCAATATAAATGGCATACACCCTTTGGATGGAGAGCGTAAACATAATCAAGAAGAAATTGACAAACTATTAGAACTTCAGGCAAATGGTCATGAAATTGGTCATCACGGATTTAATCATATGAAAGCAACAGACTATTCAACACAACATGGGTATCATCGTTGGATCAAAGATGAGATAGAATTGCTTTTAAATTGGATGAATGAGCAAACACATTCTACAACAAAGGATAAATTCAAAAAACCAGTTTCATTTGCCTTTCCTCATTTCCAATACGATAAAGAACATATTAAAAAGCTAGTTCCAAATTATTTTAAAATCACCAGAGGACACTTAAATAAGGATAATTTAACTGCTTTTAATTATGAAGGATTTGCTCCTTCTATTTGTTTAGATGGTTATTATTCATGTAATGTTTATTATTTGAAGAAAATCATTAAGTTAGCTAAGGAAAAGGGGGAAAATGTAATCTTTACTTGCCATTCAATAATCCCCGAAGAAGCGAAAATGGAGAAATTAGTTGACGGGACAAAAGCTGATAGATGGGCAAGGTGGGCTGTAACCACTAAGCTAATTCAAACAATTATAAATGAAGTCAGAAACAATGATATGGAATTTTACACCACATCAGAATTGGCTGGGATAGCCAATATTATGGACAATAACTTAGAATCCGCAGTTAGAAAAATAATTGCAAAACCTATAGAAAGTAAATGGTTAAGAATCTCAGATTTGGTCAATATTAAAGAGTTAGATTTGAGCAATTGCTGCATTTCTGCCCTGGATGGCATTCAGTATTTTTGGGGCTTAGAGAAGCTAAATCTTGCAAATAACAACATTACGGACTTTCGCCTATTGAAAAAAATCCCTTTTTTAAAAGAGGTTGTTTTAAATGGTAACCCTGGATATAAAGAAACATTAAAAATTGCAAAAGTTAATTAAGGAAGGCAGTTGAGAATGATGGACACAATCAATAAGCTTGTTAAGCTTTTTGATAAGGGTGATAAAAAAAGATTAATAATATTATTATTAATGATGATCGTTGCAGCATTGTTTGAAACGATAGGTATAGGATTAATAATTCCCATTGTGGGGATTCTAACAAATCCAAAAATGATACAAGAGCAAGCTTTATTGTCTTATATTTTTAAGTTGTTTAATTTTCAGTCCTCAACTACATTTATCGTATTTTCTGTAATTTTTCTATTACTGGTCTTTGTGTTGAAAAACCTTTATTTATTCTTATATAACTTTGTACAGTTAAAGGTAAATTTGAGTCAGAAAGTCAAGTTATCTAGTGGTCTATTTAAGGAATATCTAACAAAACCTTATTCATTCCACATTCAACGAAATTCTGCACAATTACTAAGAAATGTAAATAATGAAGTTTCTAGGGTATTTAATGGACTTGTTATATCTGGGTTTCAATTGTTTACCGAATTATTAACAATAACTTTTATTTTAATTTTACTATTAATGCAAGCTCCTTTGGCAACAATAACTGCCACTGTTCTTTTAGGGGGGAGTGTATTATTGTTTTTTAAATTTTTTCGTAAAAAGATTAACTATTTAGGCAAGGAACAACAAAAAGTAAGTAGTGAAATGATTAAATGGGTTAATCAAGGTTTAGGTGCTAGTAAAGAAGTACTCGTATCAGGCAAAGAGGACTTTTTTATTAAGGCATATACCCGACAAAGCCATATTAGTGCAAATAATGGTAGATATATGAATATGTTAGATCTTTTACCAAGGCTTTTTATCGAAACATTAATGGTTTCAGTGGTCTTGGTAACGATGTTAATTATTGTTTTTCAAGGAATGGATACAACTCAATTAGTATCTACAATGGCATTATTTGCTATGGCAGCGTTTCGATTAATGCCATCTATTAACCGTGTAATTGGATTAATTACTACTATGCGATATAGTAAACCAGCATTAGAAGTTGTTTATGAGGACCTATTTGAAAATAAAGGACTAACTTTTTATAAGAGTAGTACAAAACTAGGTGTTAAATTACAAGATACAAATAAGAGAGTTTTTAAAGACTCCATAAAATTACAAGGGGTTTCTTTTTGTTACCTCAATCAAAGAGAGTATTCAGTGAATGATATATCGTTAACTATCCCAATAGGTCAATCAGTTGCTTTTATTGGTGAATCAGGGGCAGGTAAAACGACTCTAGTCGATATTATACTAGGACTTTTCCAACCAGATAAAGGGCGTGTGTTGGTTGATGGTAAAAATTTATTTGAACAAAAGGCAATGTGGCAGCAAAAAATAGGTTATATCCCACAAACTATTTATTTATCGGACGATACGATCCGTAGTAATGTTGCTTTTGGGATAGAAGAGGGAAATATTGACGATGATAAGGTTTGGAGAGCTTTAGAGCAAGCACAGTTAAAAGAATTTATTGAAGGTCTACCTGACCAGCTAGATACAAAGGTAGGAGAAAGAGGAGTAAGACTTTCGGGTGGACAACGTCAACGTATCGGCATTGCAAGAGCTTTGTATAATAATCCTGAAATATTATTCATGGATGAAGCAACATCTGCCTTAGATAACGAAACAGAAAAGGAAATAATGAAGGCAATAGATGGACTAAGGGGAGAGAAAACTTTAATTATCATAGCTCATAGATTAAGTACCATTGAAAATTGTGATATCGTTTTTAAATTAAGTAAAGGGAGATTAGTTTCTATTGAAAATAAAGTAAAGGCAGTCAGCTATGTAAGATAAAGGAACGAACTAAATGATAATCTTAAAATTTCAAGAAATAAATTAAGGTTGTGTTTAATATGAAAAAGCTTGTTATTGTAACACATAGATTTGGAATGGGCGGTATAGGAAAGGCATTAATATCTATGTTGAAATCTATACCTAAAGAAGAATACCAAGTAACTGTATTAGTAATGGAAAAGGGCTTACTTGAGGATGAAGTACCTAATCATGTTAAAGTTGAAAATTTATATGGATCTGAGAAATCTGCCTTAGAAAAGATATGGAAATTGGCAAAAAAAGGTAGACTAATTCAGGCGTTCAAAATTGGCTGGTATATGCTGTTGGCTAAGGGAACAAAAGATAGATATAAATATGAGAGTTATTACTCTAAAATGATTCCAGTGCTTAACTCAGAATACGACTTAGCAATCTCTTATCATATACCCACATCATTTCCAGTAGTTTTTGTAGTAAATAATATTAAAGCAAAAAAAAAGTTTGCCTGGATTCACTCCGATGTTTCAGCAATGATAGAAAAGATGGAACTGTATAAAAATTATTTTGAAAAATACGACAAAATATTCTGTGTATCGGAATTTGCAAAGAATAAGTTTATTGATCTGCTACCTCAACTTAAAGCAAAGACATCTGTCTTTTACAATATTCTAGATGGAAAGAATATGGAGGAAATGGCGGTAAATGGAGAAGGATTTAGTGATCATTTCAAGGGAATAAGAATTCTAACAGTAGGAAGGTTAAGTTCAGAAAAGGGTCAGGACATAATTCCACGAATACTATTTAAGTTAAAGGCCGCAGGTCACAATGTGAGATGGTATTGTATTGGAGACGGAACTTCTCGATCGGAGCTTGAAAAGTTAATTAGACAATATGGTTTGGAAGAGAATCTTATTATATTGGGTACGAAAAGCAACCCTTATAACTATATCAAGCAATGTGATATCTATGTCCAACCGTCCAGACATGAAGCATATTGCCTTTCACTAGCTGAGGCAAGATTATTTTCAAAACCAATTGTAACTACAGATTTTGTTGGTGCAAGGGAACAAATCATAAATGGTAAGAATGGATTGATAGTAAATTTTGATGAAATTGAAATATTTAATGCTGTCAATTCCCTTATAATTAAGCCAGAGTTGTGTGAAAAGTTCAGAAATAACTTAAAGAACATTAAATTAGACACAACAAATGAAATTAATAAACTATTTGAAGGTGTAAGCTAATATTATTTTAAAGGTGGAATTTCATGCTATTGGCTAATATAAAAAAACCTATTCTAAGATTAATTCCATTTATAGAAGGAAATGAAATTTTAATAAAAAAAATTGAATATTTTAGAGGGTTATATAGGTATCCTAATAAAATGGTTGGCCGTAAACGTCTAAATACTTTCAATAATAATAAAGTAGACGCACTAGTCTTTGCTGCACACCCAGATGATGATGTTTTAGGATTAGGGACCATCTTATATAGACATAGACTTAATGGGGACAACATAGTTATTGTATTTGTAACTAATGGTACAGCTCGGAATGGGGAGAGTTGGCATATAAAAAAAAGTGTATCAAAGGAGATATCAGAAATTAGGTATAAAGAGGCAGTAAAGGCATTGTCTCTAATAAATATATCAGAAGAAAATATTGTTTGCCTCGGATATCCAGATAAAGGATCACAAAGATATTTGAAAAATATTTCTAGTGATATTCTTAACTTAATTAGAAATCTGAACCCGCATCAGATTTATGCTCATTGTATTGAAGGAGGACATGGAGATCATGATTTTACAAGTTTTGTAGTAAAGTCTATATGTCGGAAGATAGAATATACTAATTTGTTTGAGTGGGCTGAATATAATCCAAAACAACAGTTAGGTACACACGATATAAAGTTTTTATCAACTCTAAAAAGTAAATCACAAGAAACAAAAATTGTTATTTCTAAAGAAGAGCGCAGAATCAAAAAGGAAATGTTGGCCTGTCATACTTCACAAAATGTAGAAAAGCACTTCTTACAAGGTGAGGCTATTCGGAAGGCCGATACTTCTAATTTTGAATGGGAATTGTATGAACATTGTCAATTTCCTAATTCTAAAATTAAAACAATAGTAAAAGATTACAAAAAGAAACTCTCGAAAAGAAACACTAGAGTAGTACTTTAATAGGATAAATAATTAAAGTTTATTCTTTTTAATAAGATTTTGTACTTATGGAAATAGTTGGAATGTAATTGTTTGGTATGCGCTTTATATTAATATAATGGGGTGAGTATTTGGACGCAGTAATACATAAAAAAAAGGAATCAATTAGGAAGTTGTTTCCTAAATGGGTGAAATTGAAAGAGGAATATCAAGAAATAACAATTTTCCAAGAGACTGGATGGTTAGAAAGTTGGTGGGAATATAAAAGTAAAATTGAAACTATTACCCCTTATATAATAGAAATTAGGGAACATAATAAAACAATTGGTATCATACCACTTTATTGTTCTCAAGAAAAATTTAAAAATATTAATTTCCGTATACTTAAGCCTATTGGTGATGAACTCTCAGATTATTTAATCCCAATTTTATCAATAAAATACCCAACTGATAAGCAACTTGGAATAGCATGGAAAAAAATAAAAAAAGATAGGGACAGTTGGGATTTTATAGAATGGGGTGATATACCTGAAAACTCAGTTTTAGATTCTTTTTTCAAAAGACAATCAAAATGGAAAAATCCATTAATAAGCAGAATAAGAGGGCATGTTTGTCCTTTTTTAGAGCTCAATAATAATGCTGAGACTGTTAAACTAAAATTTGAACAAAATCTCTTAAATGAAATTCTAAAAAAAGAAAGAAAGTTAGAAAAGAAAGGCGATCTACTATTTTCTAAAGTGTTAGCAGAAAAAGAGATTGAACCTGTAATGAATATGCTTTTTGAATTCCATTGTGAAAGATGGGCAAATACAAAATCACCAAGTAGATTTAGCAATTTGGAGGACAGACAGCATGCCTTAGATGCAGCCAGAAGTCTTTTTAAATGCAATTTGCTACATCTTACATATTTAAGTTTTAATAACGAAATAATATCGGTCGAATTTGCGATGAAAGACGATAAAAAGATTTATCTTTACAATACTGGTTATAGTAATAAATATAAAAAATATTCAGTTGGAAATATTATGTTATATAAACTTATTATTGATGCTTGTAAAGAGGGGTTTGATATTTTGGACTTTACAAGGGGAGGAGAAAACTATAAGAAGCAGTGGGGGACTTTACAAAAATATAACGTAAAATACACATTTTTTAATTTTTCCCTAAAGTCCGTATTTTACAAAATACTTTATCAGGTATATAAATCAAAACTTTTAAAATTATATATTAATAAATTTTTTGAGATGAAGTTATTAAAAAGTAAATTAAGAATATTAATAATTACTCTTCTAAATGTTCAACAGTTTTTTGAACTTGATGAATTATTAATGATACTTTAAAAGATTATCAATTATTTAAAGTTTATTTAAAAATAGGGTGATTTAGATGTGGATTAGAGAAGTTTTTAAAAGAAACAAGTTTACCTATTATTTTATTAAAAAGGTAAGGAAATTCCAATTTGTACAACTCCCATACTATATCTCAAGAAGCAAATTTAATATTAAAAAAATATTAAGGGTTATGAATATTAAATATAAAACCCCTTATGAAAAATTAAAAATGCTGAAGAATATACATACTGGAGAGAGATGCTTTATTGTTGCAACAGGCCCAAGTCTAACAATAGAAGATCTTGAAAAATTAAAGAATGAAATTACTATCAGTATGAATTCAATTTGCCTTGCCTTTAACGAAACTAGCTGGAGACCCACATATTATGGCATTCAAGATGAGCGTGTATATTCAAAGCTTAGGGAGCAAATCGAACAATTAGAGGTGGAGTGTAAATTTATTAGCGATACCATTCTTAATAAAGAAAGGATAAATTTATCAAAGTGTGATTATATTTTTCCGTTAGATATGCTTCATCACAATTACAATCCTAGTAAACTAACCACCAAATTTAGTAAAGACCCTTATAAGGCGATCTACAGTGGATTTACAGTCACATACTCTTTAATTCAAATGGCCGTATATATGGGATTTAAGGAAATTTATTTATTAGGGGCCGATTGCAATTATTCAAGTGATATGAAACACCATTTTAAAGAGCATGGAATTGTTGATTCGTCATTTTTATTGGCAGGTGAAAGAATGGTCAGCTCTTACAAGGTAGCTAAAGAGTACGCTGATCGGCATCATATTAAAATTTATAACGCAACAAGAGGTGGGATGCTTGAGGTATTTGAAAGAGTAGATTTAGATAAAGTGTTATCTGTGAATATCAAAAATTCAAGTTCTCTTACTGCTGGGTAATAAGGCTTTTCTTTATTCAGTATCATTTCTTTAATAAATAATCAGTTTTAACAAAAAGCAAGAAATAAAAAAATAATTTATTATTTAAGTATCTTAAAGAGGATGATAATAATGGAAGTATTGGTTCATAAACAAATAGAGGTACTTGATGATATATTCCCGGAATGGGAAATGTTAATAGGTAATTTTTATGATATTACAGTATTTCAAGATTTTAGTTGGCTAAAAAGTTGGTGGGATTTTAAAAATAAACAAGCAAATATCACTCCTTATATTATTGAAATAAAGGACAATAACAATCCAATCGGGATAATTCCACTCCACATTCTTCATATAAAATTCTTAAAGTTTAAATTTAGAATCTTAAAACCTATTGGCTCGGAGCTTTCAGATTATTTAGTGCCAATTCTATCTAACCAGTACCCAGCAGAGGAATTACTAGACTTAGCATTTTCGAGGATTTACAAAGACAAATTAAGTTGGGATTGTATTGAATGGGGAGATGTACCGGAAGATTCACATTTTGCTCATTTTATCAATAATGATCGATTAGGGAATTATGCTTTAATTCAGAGAAAAAAAGATCATATTTGCCCATATTTATTACTTGATAAAGACGCTGAAAAAGTAAAAATAAAATTAGGTAAAGAATTTTTAAAAAAAACTCTTTATAAAGAGAGAAGATTAAATAGAGAAGGCAAATTTACTTATTCAAAAGTAACGAAAGAAGAAGATATTGAACCTATATTGAATAAATTTTTTGAATTACACTGTCAAAGATGGGCGAATACAAATACACCGAGTGAATATAGACATAAGGATAAAAGGGAAAGTTTAATACTAACTGCAAAAAACCTTTTTAAAAGTAATTTACTACATTTAACATATCTAACTTTTGATAATGAAATAATAGTTGTTCAATTCGGAATGTCCGATAGAAAAAGAATTTACTTGTATGTTCATTCTATTAATATTCAATACAGTAAATATTCTCCGGGGAGTATTTTAATGTATAATATTATGCTTGAGGGTTGCAGAGAGGATTATGAAATTTTAGATTTCCTCAGAGGTGACGAATCATATAAAAACTATTGGGGAACTTCTGAGAAAATGAATCAAAAATTCCTATTCTTCAATCACTCCATAAGATCATTATTATATAAAGACCTAATATATTTATATGAAACTAAGCAATTCAAAAATGTGTATAAATTAAAGGATTATTTAAAAAGTCATATAGGTATAAACCATAAAGTGTTAAAAATTTAGTAGAAACCTTTTGTTCTTTATAATGAATATATTGTATTTTTTATAGAAAAAGGTGATAATATAATTGACCTGTTTTTAATACTTCCACTTATTTTCTAATGGTTAAAGTATACGGAGGTAAAATAATGAAATATTATGCAGTTTTTGATGTGGGAGGTTCGACTATAAAATACGCCCTAATGAATGAAAATGGGAATTTTATAAGTAAAAGCTACACTCCAACTCCCAATAGTTTGGCAGTTTTTGTTAATACAATTAATTGGGTAATAGAAAATTACCGTGACGATTACTTATTAGACGGAATAGCAATAAGCATACCTGGAGTTGTAGATATTAAAAAAGGTACTATAGGTGGAATCAGTGCAATACCTTATATCCATGGCCCCAACATTAAACATCTTTTACAAGATAAAACAAATTTACGTGTTGAACTAGAGAATGACGGGAATTGTGCAGGACTTGCAGAAGGCTGGTTAGGGAATGCGAAGGATGTTCAAGATTATGTTTGTATTGTACTTGGTAGCGGTATAGGTGGTTCAATATTTCTTGATAAAAAGCTCCGACATGGTACCAATCTCTTCGCCGGGGAATTTGGTTATATGATAATGGAGGATTACTTGGAACAACCACATGGGGTTAGTTGGAGTTCCCTTGCTTCGACTAAAGCATTAGTTAATCAAGTTGCTAAACGTAAAAAAAGAGGGTCAAGTATCTTTGATGGGAAAAAAATATTTCAAATGGCCGACAATGGTGATAGAAAGGTTAAAAATGAGATAGAAAAATTCACCAAGCGTTTGGCTGTAGGTATTTATAATATACAACACGTTATCGATCCTGAAAAATTTCTGATTGGGGGGGCAATCACTGAACGTTATGATTTAATCGATAAAATTAACGAAAAACTCTTAGGAATGAAAGGAAGGATTGATATTAGAGTAGAGAAATGTAAATTTGAAAATGATTCTAATCTAATTGGTGCACTATATAACTTCCGACAACAGGAAAATTCAATTAATATCTTATATTAATATTAGGATTAAATTATCTCCCAACCACTTTAATTTCATAACTGTTTAGATTAAAACCTTTATATTTATATTTTTTTATTTCGGCGTTCTTTATTGTGAACGAAGAAATGAGTTATAAACTTAAATTTAATTTGATTTTAATTAAAAATGAATCAAGGAAGTGGAATTTAAAAGTGGAAAAAAAAGTTGTCGCTTTTGTCCCTATTAAGTTAAACAGTCAACGATTACCACATAAAAATATTCTTCCATTAGGTGAACACTCCCTAAGTTGGTATATTTTCAATACATTATTGCAAATTGAGCAAATTGATGAGGTTTGTGTATTCTGTAGTGATGAGAAGGTAATGGAATATTTGCCGAAAGGCGTTAGATTTGTAAAACGGGACAGTCGTCTCAATGGGGACTTAGTAAAAGGTCACGAAATCTATGAAGCTTTCATCAATACGATTGATAGTGACATTTATTTGTTGGCACATACAACATCACCATTTATGTCTGAAACTTCTGTAAGGAATGCATTAATAAACGTTTTAAGTGAAAATTATGATTCAGCCTTGAGCGTTATAAAGAAACAAACCTTTGTCTGGTACAAAGGAGAAACATTAAATTACAAGCTAGACGATATACCAAGGACCCAAGATATAGAACCAGTCTATATTGAAACAAGTGGATTTTTTATATTTAAGAAAGACCATTTTTTAACACATGGTCAAAGAATTGGTTTCTTACCATATTTTCAAGAATTAGATGATATTGAAGCAATTGATATTGATACAAAAGAGGATTATGAATTTGCTTTAAGGATCATTGAGCCGAATAAACTTCTACAAGAAATATAGATAATGGGAGCTGGATTTTATGATCAACGAAGTAACTTTAAATAATAACATCATTTTTGGGGGAAATCGTTCAATGGTCCTCATTGCTGGACCATGTATGTTGGAAAGTGAGTCCCTTGTAATGGAAACTGCTTCGGTTATTAAAGAAATAACACAAAAATATAATATTCCATTTGTGTTTAAAGGATCTTTTGATAAAGCTAATCGCTCATCGATTTATTCAGAAAGAGGTCCTGGGATTCAAAAAGGCTTAGAGATTTTAGAAAAAGTGAAAAAGGAATTGTTGCTCCCTGTTACAACGGATATCCATGAGGTGAATCAAGCCGAAGTTGTAGGGGAGGTTGTCGATATTATACAAATTCCTGCCTTTTTGTGTAGACAAACTGATTTATTAGTTAGTGCAGCAAAAACTAATAAAATTGTTAACATAAAAAAAGGGCAATTTCTTGCTCCATGGGATATGAACAATGCGGTGGTGAAGATTAGAGAATCAGGAAATAATAAAATTTTGTTGACAGAAAGAGGGACAACATTTGGTTATAACAACTTAGTTGTCGATTTGCGCTCCCTTCCTACAATGAGAGAACTTGATGCCCCTGTAGTATTTGATGCAACACATAGTGTTCAAATACCTGGAGGACTGGGCACAGCTACTGGGGGTAAAAGAGAGTTTGTTCCCTATTTGGCACGTGCTGCCACTGCTGTTGGAATCGATGCGTTGTTTGTCGAAACCCATCCTGATCCCGACCATGCGTTGTCAGATGGGCCAAATATGATAAAACTTGATCAACTTGAGGAATTCCTTAAACCAATTATTGAAATTGATAGAATAATTAAAGGAATCTGAGGGCAGGAGGGTTAAAGGATGGTTGAGAGTTTATTTACAGTAAATAATCATATCACCACCGTAAAAGAAGTTCTAGAACAAGAAGGCCAGGCAATCTTTAATTTAATTGAAACTGTAGACCAAGAAATTTCAGAGGTAATAGAGACAATCCATAATTGTAATGGAAGAATAATTGTAACAGGTGTTGGAAAATCAGGTTTAGTTGGAAGGAAAATTACTGCTACATTAGCCAGTACAGGGACACCATCTCTGTTTTTGCACCCTGCAGAAGGTCTTCATGGTGACTTAGGAATGGTGACAAATTCAGATATTATTTTAGCGTTATCTAATAGCGGGGAATCAGAGGAAGTCATAAAATTAATTCCATCTATTAAACGAATAGGTGCTAAACTTATAGCATTTGTTGGAAATCGTGCTTCTACATTAGGAAATAAGGCTGACCATATTCTTTGTATCGGTAAAGTAAAAGAGGCCTGTCCACTAGGTTTAGCCCCTACAACAAGCACAACATTAATGCTTTCTTTAGGAGATGCGGTAGCTATTGCTTTGTTAAAGGCTCGTAATTTCTCCTCCGAACATTTTGCTGTTTTTCATCCTGGAGGATCACTTGGTAAAAGACTGTTATTCACTGTTGAAACAATTATGGAAATTACGAAAAGAAATCCAACCTCTTTAGATAATTGCACTATCCAGGACATTATGTTTACTATGACGAAATCGGGTTTGGGCGCAACGAGTATTATTAATCATGATGGTAAGCTAGTTGGCATTATTACTGATGGCGATATTAGAAGAAGGTTAGCGCAAGGGGAAAATTTTATGGAACTTTCGGTAACCGATTTATACAATAAGAAGCCAGTAACTGTTAGACCTAATACTCTTGCGGTTGAGGCGTTGAATACTATGGAAAATTTAAAAATAAATGTTTTACCTGTAGTAAATAATTCAGATGAACCCATTGCTATGATCCACTTACATGATATTACAAAATTAGGGTTTTAATTATGTCTATACCAGAAATTAAATTAATCGTATTAGATGTTGATGGTGTCTTAACGGATGGTAAGTTATTAATTGGCTCAAATGGAGTAGAGTATAAAAGCTTTAACGTGAAGGATGGTTTAGGAATAGGTTTGGCCAAATTTTGTGGATTAAAAGTTGCCATTATCACTGGAAGAGATTCGGAATCTGTACAAATTCGATCGAAAGAACTAAAAATTGATTGCGTTTATCAGGGAATTACAAACAAAGTTGAAGTGCTAGATAAAATCACAGCTTCACTTGGTATTCAATATAACAATGTATTTTATATGGGTGATGATATTAATGACCTACCCATAATAAGAATAGTAGGTTTCTCAGCTGCTCCTAATGATAGTGCAGAATTAGTAAAAGAAACAGTTAATTTTGTTAGCAGTTTAAATGGAGGTATGGGAGCTGTTAGGGAAGCAATAGATTTTATTTTGTCTCATCAAGTAGATTACAAGGAACTAATTAAAAATTACCTATGCAAAAAAACAGATTTAATTCAATAAAATAAGAGTAGTGTATGTCAAGTCTCCTCTTTTTATTGGGGCAGAGAAAGATTTCACAAAGAATTTTAGATTACTCACCTTTCTAAAAGGAGGATATAAGATTTGGATAGATTTACTCAATAGATTCCATAAAATGTCTTGCGATATTTAATGTAATATATTTTCATACTGTCACTTTTAATGCTGCAGAGACAGAAAGCCTTAGTATCTGGTTTTTAGCTTTTCCGAGGTACGTTATCCCTTACTTTTTTATTGTTTCAGGGTTTTTATTTGGGGGAAAATTAAAGAATTGTTTAACTAATCTGAATTACTTTAAATCTTATACTTTTAACTTAATAAGATTATTTGTTGGCTGGTATATTTTTTAACTATTTTACGATCTTTTCATAGCGATAGTTTTTGCCTTATTTCAAGGAAATTCATTAAAAGATGAATTAGTTAAATATGTTCATTCTTTACCAAACTTTAGTGTTGTGTATTATGGGATTGGTGATACGGCATACCATTTATGGTTCATAACCGCACTAATTTGGTCAATAACAATCTTGTATTTATTCATAATTGTTAAGAAATTACACATCTTGTTAATCATAAGTCTTATGCTAAATTTGTTAGGGCTTTTTGGTCAAACCTATTCGGGTATATTTCATCTTCCAATAGATACCAGAGATGCACTGTTCTTTGGTTTATTCTACGTGTCTGCAGGTTGCTTCATCTCGAAACACTATGAAGGAATTAAACTAATCATTAATAAGGTTAAATCAACAACCTTAATCTATGTTTTCTTACTATCATGTATATTGCAAATTGTCGAAAGCTACATAACCTATCGATTACTTGATGGAACTGAAGGTGGAATTGGATATTATCTTTCTACAATTCCATTAACTATTAGTCTTTTTTTGCTAGTACTAAAAAATAAAAACTTTGGAAAACACTCTATTCTGACTAGAATAGGTAGAAATACTTTTGGAATTTATGTTAAACACTAATTATTTTTATTGTATCTCACTATTTCAATTTAACTATACAAAAAGTAAGGGACAAAATTAGTGTAACTGCTAGACTATAATCAACAGTTTCTGCTAGATAAGATTGAACACTTTTTTACCAATATTTTTACCAGCTAAGCTATGATACTATTATCAATTTTGTTTAGCTGGAGGATATGAAAGGTGAAAAAGTTACTTATGTATATAGAAGTTCATCAACTAAAAGAACAAGGATTTAAAGTTGCAGCAATTGCCAAGAAATTAAAGATTTCCAGGAATACAGTTTATAAGTATTTAGATATGAATCTAGAGGAAGCAACAGAGTGGATTAATTCCCTAGGGAACAGAAGGAAGAAGTTAGATCCCTATCGGGCTCGTATAATAAATTGGTTGAAGGAACATCCTGATTTATCATCTGCTCAAATCGAAGATTGGTTAAGAGAACACGACCCTGAAATTGAAATCGGAGGAAGTACAATTTGTTTATGGCATCATAAAAATGTAGGATATGGCACCTAATTTGTGTTGGCTTCTA
>NZ_JAABNN010000047.1 GCF_009928415.1 Bacillus sp. USDA818B3_A | reverse complement strand
TACTCGGATTGGACTTTCACCAACTAGCAATTAACGGCTTGCTGGGCACGCAATAGATAAAGGGCTGCCCCTATTTATGGCAGCCCTAGAGGCTTGTTATTTTTATATTATTATATTTTTATACGTAGAAAACGATTAAGATGTGTATCTACATTCAATCGATCTGACGTTTATATGAATAATTTCCTATTTCAGACATTTCAACGAACGTTCTCTTTAGTTTAAGTAGGATTAGTGTATCTATTGTTTATTTATGTTCAAGTTTATTATGGAACAACAATAAGTTCTGTGTTTAGAAGCCATTTGTCTATTGCTTTTTTAGGGTAGTAATCAGTTTGATCAATTTTTATATGCGGGATTTTACTCGTAAAACTGTTATCACCATTGTTTATTTCTGTTAACTTTTGAACTTCCACAGGACTTATGCCTAAGTATTTTGCTACCTCTGACTTTGTAAGCAATCGTTGTTGAGTCTCTTTTTTATGATCGTTTTTCTTACCACTTAAACTATCCGAAATTAACCAACAGCCTATAACTAAACACACTGCTAAACTAAAAATCGAAAGTGAAACCAAGTGATTTTTCATTCTTCCGCCCCTTTATGTAATTCTTCCTATTATATATTCTTCAACTCTCTTTATAAAGCCTTCTTGGGAACTGTTAATTGGTCTATAGTCTTTTTCTTTACACATTATTCTCGAAATGTACACTAGGTAATAAATAATCCAAATCGATTTAAATTTTTAATCTCTTTTTGGATAAAACTAACTATGGATCAATGAGGAGGTAACAGAATGGGCAAACAGGTTCAAAAAAATATTATAAGATTGTTGTTTATTTTTGGTCTTTGCTCTTTTTTTAATTTAATTAGAAAGCCTCCATTAAAGGATTGGTTACTAATTTTCTTTATGAAAAGCTACTTAGCGACAATTTTAGATACTTTATTAGTAAAAAAGGGTTATTTAAAGTACCCTGTTAAATTAGGACACAAGTTTGATATTAGCGTTTTGTTTAGCTACCTACTTTTTCCTATAAGTTGTATTTACTACAATCAAATAACTAAAAATTCAAGTATTTGGGGAATTATTTTTAAGTGCTTATTATTTAGTATCCCATCTTCAGTTGTAGAGTTTTGGCTTGAAAAGAAAACAAAATTAATTAAGTACAAAAAATCTTGGACTTCAATCCATAGTTTTGTTTCCATTTCTTTAACCTTTTTACTTTCACGGTTTCTAATCGGAATAATTAGAAAATACGAAGATTATAGCCAGTTGGTCCCAACCTCAAAAAATGGTTGTTCATAAGTTAATCAATAAATACGGGCTGCCAACTAGTTCAAGAATACTGATTTGGCAGACCATTGATTACATGGTGCCTGTTGAACTTTTTGATAAAGTTGCACAATTTGATTGAAGTGTTTATCCTGACCGCACGAGTGAAGAAGTTTCGGCGAAGTGTGACAAAGAAGAAATGAATTTTCTGGCATTGAATATGGTAAATGAAATTGTTACTGGTAAGCGCACTGTGGGCGAAGCAAAACGCTTTTTTGCCGATACCGCCATAAAATTTCATCAAGGTATATCTTCACCTTATATTGAAAAATTCCTTTTCCCAAAGCAAACCAGACGGTTAGATGACCTTGTCTCCTAAAGCAGATTACGACGGATACGATAGCTCAATAAACCGCCTCTTCAATTAGGCGGTTTTCTTATCGTAATGATCAACATCAGGATTTAACTTGTTGGAACGATGCGATCATGATTTCCATTTATTATTAATGTTGGCTGAACAATTTTAGATAGATCCTCAGGCTTGTCTTTTCCCCATTTATTGATTGCATCTAATTGCATTCTATACGCTCCTAAACTGATAGTTTTATCTCGATGTTTTTTCCTTTTTTTTATTTGAATTAGAAATTCTTTAGGTTTTTTCTTACCATTCTGTGTGTTTGGGAAAAACAAATAGGTCTTTATGTCTTTGAAAGTCAATATTGCACGGACTAAATAAGATTAGTAATATGCGTGACCTTGGAAATACCTTTCCCTCCTCGAGGTCCCGTACCAACTAATACTAGCTTTCTAACTAAGCTTGGTTCCTTTAAGATTAATTCTTGAGCAATCATTCCTCCCATTGACAAAGCTATCAAATCTACCTAATCCTAGTAGTTTAATAAATGTGATTGCATCATTTGCCATTTGAGGGATGTTGTTTGGTACTTTACCATTGGAAAGTCCCACTCTTAAGTTATTAAATACGATGACCCAATGGCTTTTAGCAAGACCATCGATAATCCTAGGATCCCAATTATCAAGATTAGCTGAAAGATGTGTCAATAAAATAATTGGGATTCCTTTTTTTTTCCTAATTCTCTATATGCATACCGTTTACCATTTTGATGCTGAATGAATAAGTTAGGTGCGTCAATGTAAGAATAATGAACTGACATTGCTACTTCCCCTCCTGCATACCTTTTTAAAATTTGATAACTACTTTTCCTTTTGGATGTCCATTTGCCACTAATTTTAGTGCAGCATTAATGTCATCAATTGTAAAATTGGTAGGATCAATGGCAGGAACAATATTATTTTCTTCAATGATTTTTGTGATTTTTTCTAATTGTTTTCCATCTGCTCTAACGAAAATGAAGCGATATTGAACACCTTTCTTCTTTGCTTTCTTATCAAATTTTGAGCCAACTAATCCAAAAATAATTTGCTTCCATTTAGGCAGACCTTTATCAATTGCAAACTGTTTATTTGGTCCAGTACGAAGACTTAGTAACCGACCACCTGGTTTAATAATGGATAACTCGCGTTCGAATTCATCAGCACCTAGAGTATCAATTACAAAATCAACTTCGTCTAATATTTCCCAATAATTTTCCTTAGTATAATCAATATATTGATCAGCACCAGCATTCAACGTTCTCTCTTTAGCCGAAGGACTACCGGAAACAATAACCTTTAATCCCATTGCTTTAGCTATAGGAACAGCCATTTGGCCAAAACTTCCTGACCCTCCTGGAATAAACACTGTTTGTCCCTTTTTTGCTTCTAACTCTTCTACTAAGCCTTGGTATGCCGTTAGACCTGTTAAAGGTGCACCAGCTCCAGTAACAAAATCTAAATTTTTCGGCAAGTGCCATATGGATTGAGCATCAACTGCAACATATTCTGCAAATGCCCCAATTTTTTCAATAGGGAGTCTTGTATAAATAGAATCTCCAACGTTAAAACCAGATACATGATTACCCACTTTTTCAACAATCCCTGTTAGTTCATTTCCTAATACAAGGGGCATATCATAGTCTTGTATTAATTTTACACTTCCTGTAATATTTAATATTTCAAGTGGATTTATTGCAGCAACTTTTACCTTTACCAGTACCTCATTATCATTAATACTTGGTATAGGGATATCAACAATCTGTGCTTCAATGTTTTTCGAGTATTTTTGTATTTGGGCTGCTTTCATATTCCCAATCTCCTTTTAAAAAACCACCAACTCTTACATTGATGGTTTTTATCATTCGTTTATTTCATTAATTTAGTCTAGTCTGTGTATCCTAAAGCACCGTTTTTAATCTAAAATGTTTTGTCGATCCCTTTAACTGTTAAAACTAACCGACTTATTCTTTTAAGAACGGATAATCTATATACCCTTCCGCTCCTCCTGCATAAATGGTATTTTTATCAGGCATATTCAGTGGGGCATCCAATTTCAATCGTTCGACAAAATCTGGGTTGGCTATCATCCAAGTCCCTACAGTTATAACGTCCGCAAGTTCATTATCTAAGTCTAACGTAAGTTGGTCTAAAGTACGTCCTGCTCGGTTAACAAGAAGTGCTTGCGACCAGAGTTGACGGATCTCTTGTAATAATGATTCATTTCCGAAGTGCATGATGTGGAGATATGCAAGGTTGAGCTTATCTAACTCACTGACTAAATAACGGTACATTTCACTACTTGTTTCTCCCTCTTCTATTCCATTTAGTGTTCCTTGAGGAGAGAAGCGTATGCCCGTTCGTTCTGGTCCAATCTCATTAACAACTGCTTTTGCTACTTCAATGGCAAATCTTGAGCGATTTTCAATCGTTCCACCGTATGCATCCTGACGTTGATTAGCATTTTCACTTAAGAACTGTTGAATAAGGTAACCATTTGCTCCGTGGATTTCAACGCCATCTGCACCAGCTTCTACTGCTGCTCGTGCTGCTAGGCGAAACTCATTTATAACGTCCTTAATTTCTCCTTCACTCAACGCTCTAGGTGTAGGAATCTCCTTCATTCCTTGTGCTGTAAATATTTCTATATTAGGCGCAATAGCTGAAGGGGCAACAGCTTGACGGTGATGAGGTGTATTGTCAGGATGTGAGACACGGCCTACATGCATAAGTTGAACAAATATACGTCCTCCTTCGTTATGCACTTTTGATGTTACCTTTTTCCACCCCTCAATGTGTGATTCTGTATAAATACCAGGTGTATTTGTATAACCCTGACCATCCTCTGAGGGTTGAGTACCCTCACTTATTATTAAACCAACCGATGCACGCTGGCCGTAATACTCTGCCGCCAAATCACTAGGTGTTCCATCTGGAAGTGCTCTACTCCTTGTCATTGGTGCCATACCTAAACGGTTTTTTAGTTCTATATTTCCAATTCTGACTGGTTCAAATAACTTGCTCATATAACTTCCTCCTTTTTAATCGTTATCAATTTTTTATAAAGATGTTGAATTCAGGAACGAATTGACGTTCTCAGCAAATAGTTCTGGAAATTGGAATAGGTGTCCGTGACCAGAATCAGGATATATAATGAGTTGTGCTTTTGGTAAGTGCTCAGCTAAAATATAACTATTTTTGGTTGGAACCATAACATCGTTATTACCATTTGTCACAAGCACAGGATGTTTAATGTTCTGTAACCAATTGTAATCATTATTGGGTTTTGGTTGAGACCACTTTGCCAAAGCCTTTAATTGGGCTTGTTGTACTTGGTCAGAACTTTCAACCTTTTTCTGATTGATAATTCTTTGTAAAGATGCCATTCCCGCAGATTTACTTGTTTCAGTTGAACGGTAGAAGAAAAACATGAAATCATCCAAAGCATTCTCTGCATTCCCACCGTGTCTACTCATTCTTTCAAATATTTCTGGCTCAGGATTAATTCCAGACTCAGGTCCAGTACCTGCCATGATGATTCGTCTAATCAAATTCCCTTCTTGTAATGCCAATTCTTGTGCAACCATTCCACCAATTGAAAAACCGAGAATATCGACTTGATCTAAACCAAGTGCTTTTATAAATTTCCCTGCATCTTGTGCCATCTCAGCAATCGTAACAGGTGTTTGTCCTTCCGTCTCACCAACCCCTTTGTTATCAAATAGGATAACTGGACGTTCCTTCGCTATTGGACCAACCATATTAGGATCCCAATTTTCCATAGTTCCTCTAAAGTGAACTAGAAATACGACAGGTACTCCCGTTTTTTCACCAAACCTTCTATAAGCATAACTAGTACCTTCAACTTCAATAAATTCTGATTGAGCTGGTATGGTAAATGTTGTCATTTTAGTCACTTCTCCTTCGAACATTGAGTTCTAAATTTTTTAATATAAATTAGTTGAATGACATACCCTTTTTAGAATGATCATTCTAAAAATGCATGTAGAAAGAATACTAACACAGTATTTAAAGGGTCAGATTATAACCTTGTCTATATATTGAATGAACATAACCTTGGGTTTGCTCCCTTTATCTTCAAAACAAGTGAAGTTCAGCTAGATTGATTATTACCTTTTGGGAATGATTGTTCCCAAAAGAGTAAAAAAATTAATCTAATACCGAAAGTGTAATATCAATAATATTATTTAATTTTTCTGTGTCATCGGTAGTTTTGGTCATAACGCGTAGACCTACTAAGGAATTATGAAGAAATTCCGATGTTTTTTTTGCATCATGATGTTTAGATATTTCTCCAGCTTTTTGACCTTTTAGCACTAGATTGTTTAGCAGTAATTCGGTCTTAGAAAAACTCTCCACTACCTTTTCTGCTGCTTGTTCATCATGTAAAGACAACTCAACTGCCGTATTTACTGTCAAACATCCAATAAGTTGTTGTTTATCTCTGACAATTATCATTTCAAATAATTGCCTAATAGCATCCTTTACCGAATTCAGCTGGCTTAATTCATTCTCTATTCTAGTTCTTATTATTTCATTATAATGATCCAACGCTTTTATAAACAAAGTGTGCTTGTCGCCAAACGTATCATATAAGCTACGACGATGGATACCCATATACTTTACTAAATCCTGCATGGAGGTTTTTTCATAGCCTTGTATCCAAAAAAGTTCCATAGCTTTTCGTAATACTTCATTTTCATCGAATTCCTTATTTCTAGCCATACTATCATTTCCTTTGATTAATCTGAAAGTAACCAGAAAATCTTAATGCTAACTTCAAAATAATCATCAATCAACAAGGTGAAGAATATTGACTTTCTCGCCTTTCGCCAATAATATCATTTTAAGAATGAACAGTAAAGATTAGCTTAAAGAGTTACTACTAAATTCTCCAATTTTGTATGAACTATACGTTTTACCAGCTTCACCTCCTAAAAAAGGATTTTTAAATCTGTTTCTGTAACCTTGAGATAGTGCTAAGTGAAGTTTTTAGAATGAACATTCTCATTATGACAAAAAGTAGCTAATAACCTTACAAATCTATAATATCATTTTGAGAACGATTGGTAAAGAATAAATTTTGTTTTTTTTTAACCATTAGGCGAAAAGAAAAAATGGCATAATTTTATATTCAATAATAGTTTCAAAAACAGAATCTAAGTATGATAATGTTTTAAAACCCTCTTCCATTCCCCTGCTCCGTTAGCTCAACAAATAAAGTAGGGAAACCTTTTTCAAGGCTTCCCCCTTATCAAACCGTACGTGCC
>NZ_JAABNN010000046.1 GCF_009928415.1 Bacillus sp. USDA818B3_A | reverse complement strand
CAGCGCCGATGGTAGTTGGGGTTTTACCCCTGTGAGAGTAGGACGTTGCCAGGCAAGTAAAAGGACAATCCGTAAGGATTGTCCTTTTTGTTTTTCTAATATAATAATTCGTGCAACTGGTATATTAACCTCCAACTTGCCGCAAAATACCATTAATGACTATCTTAGGAGTTGGCGAGGTTGGGAAAAAAAGGAACGCAAATTCCGGTCAAGGAATCATATGAAGAAAATATTGAATACCTGAAGAAAGAGCTGCGTGTAGGCAAAAGCTTTGATATTATTCACCGTAAGATTGATTATGCCGGACATAAAATGAGCATGTTCCTCATTGATGGATTTGCAAGCGCAAACATTCTACTTTTAATTATGAAGGAGATTGAAAAGCGTAAGCCAGAGGATTTTAGAAATGATCCAATCAATGAGCTTGTAGAAACCTTTATTCCGCACGTAGAGGTTGTTACAACACCTGATTTAGAAGAGGTAATTGCCCAAGTCCTTGCAGGACAGACAGCATTAGTAGTTGAAAAGGGCAGCAAAGTAGTATTGATTGATTCACGGGAGTATCCAATCCGATCACCTCAGGAACCGGATATTGAGCGTGTAGTCCGCGGGCCGCGTGATGGGTTTGTAGAAACGATTGTTTTTAATCTTGCATTGATCCGTCGCAGGGTACGAGATCGATCTTTAGTAATGGAATATGTACAGGTTGGAAATCGCTCCAAGACAGATGTAGCTTTAGTATACATAGACAGCATTGTTGATATGGAAAATGTGAAATGGTTGAGAAAAAGACTTGAGGATATTTCAATCGATGGGGTATCAATGGGTGAAAAAACAATTGAAGAGTTTGTTTTCGGCAGGAACTATAACCCATATCCATTAGTTAGGTACACAGAAAGGGCCGATACAAGTTCAGTTCATCTAATGGAGGGACATGTTCTTGTTGTTGTTGATGGGTCGCCAAGTGTGATGATCTGCCCAGCTACCTATTGGCATCACCTGCAGCATGCGGAGGAATACCGCCAGAAGCCTCTGGTAGGCGCCTTTTTGCGGTTTGCACGATTGATTGCCGTTGCGGCATCATTATTTCTATTACCTATTTGGTATACCTATGCAACAAATGAGCAGCTGCTCTCCGAACGGTGGAAATTTATAGGGGTTAAGGATCATGGAGAGATTGCCCTCATTTGGCAATTTCTTATCGCAGAAGTCGGGATTGAAATTCTACGGATGGCAGCTATACACACCCCAAATGCCCTTGCGACTGCACTAGGTATCGTCTCCGCAATTATAATTGGTGATGTAGCTGTGCAAGTTGGAATTTTTACTCATGAGGTGGTACTGTATGTGGCTGTTGCTGCAATTGGAACATTCGCCACACCAAGTTATGAATTAAGTCTTGCAAATCGTATCTTCCGTGTTTTCTTTTTACTCATGGTTGCCATACTTCAAGTACCTGGTTTAGTAATCGGTATCACTTTATGGATTCTGCTTTTAGTCAAAACAAGAACAATGAATATTCCATATTTATACCCATTTATCCCTTTTAATCCTCTAGATTTTAAATTAGTCCTTCTTCGTTCACCTGTTCCATTTAGTAATGTAAGAGGTCATATGCTTAACCCGCAGGATCGGAGTAGACAAGAAACCGAGTAAGCCTATCAGACCTATCATATCTGATAGGCTTTTCCTTTGCTAGGCAAAAGCACAGCCGAGTTATGATTTTACACCAATTAATATAAATGCAACCCCAAGCAGAATCCAGACAATTTTCATGACTGATATATCACCAACTATTCCTACTAAGCCTATTGTTGTGGTTAAAATTAAAATAATAGGACCCACTAGGGCAAGTGAAGAATTAATCATTAGAGCTTTCTCAACCGAATTAAACTTTAACATTAAAATCGCTGCAAATATTTCGATACTGCCAGATAATAATCGTAAAAAGGCCATTCCCAAGACTGCTTTTTCTAAGATAATAAACATAGCTACCTCCCGAAAATATCCATTTCAACACATTATATGTTGATACCTCCGAGAGAAGGACAGGTTTTTTCTTGAAATTTATCCATGCACCCAAAAAAAGCTGACCCAGATTATAACTGAGTCAACCGTGTTAAGATATTACTCCTCTTCGTCATTATTCAATTTAATCTTCTTACAGCCCACATATAAACAAGAGAAGATGTCTAATCCTGGCTTTGCTTTTGCTAACCCTTTAATGTATGGTGTGATAAGATCCTTAAAATCTGCTCCTACTTCATCCTCTTCCAAGATGCCGTATACATAAAGTTTTTTTTCATCAAACAAAAAGGCTACATTTCCTACGCCTTTATTTTTCCCATCAACCACATTTAATACTTGATACTCCGGTGTTATTACTTCGGGTGAAAAATATATTTGCAATGAAATCTTCTCCTTTACAGACTCTGGTGATTTTAAGTGAATTGCAGCTTTTCAAATAGGGAATCATTTTCCTCTTCGGTCGGTTTCTTTTTAGCGACATGTATTAACATCATGCAAAGCAGGCCGCATAAAAGGGTCAATCCCGCCGTCGATAAAAACATTCCAGATCTTGACCATGTCATTAATGTACTGAAGATAGGAGGTCCAATCGCAACACCTAAAAACCGAACGGATCCATATAATGAGGTTACAAACCCTCTTCGATCTGAGGGGACGGAGCCGGTAATAAAACTATTAATACAAGGAAGCACAAGCCCTGTGCCAATACTGCTCACTACAAGTACTGCAAAGAATGGTATTAATTTGGTGAAGAAAACTAGTGAGGCGAAAGATGCTGTCATTAATAAACAGCCAATGACAATTAACTTTTTCATAAGGCTCATTTTTTTTCCAATATTACTTCCTGTGATATAAGAAGTGGATGTCATAAATAAAAGTGGAATGGCTAAAATAGCTCCCTTTAACAGGCCATCTATATGATGGTCTTTCTCAAGGATGTCAGAGATATAAAATAGTATTCCAAACAGAGTGAATAGACAGGAAGCCCCGGTTAAATAAGCGGCAAATAACCAGCGGCCCTCGGTTCTAAAGACAGAAGCAAGCCCTTTGACATATTTTTTAACTGGCGGTGGTTCTTTTTTCGCTTTTTTCTCTTTGATAAAAAAGATTGTCAATAAAACAGAAAGTAAGCAAAAAATCGGGAAAGCAAAGAAGGCCGCATACCAAAAGAGCAGAGCTAATAGTGACCCTATAATGGGACTGATTACCTTACCGAATCCATTGGAGGCTTCCACTAAGCCTAATACCTTACTTTGTTCAGCACCTTTAAATAAGTCTCCTGCTAAAGCCATTGCGATTGGTGCAGTTCCAGCCGCCCCCATACCCTGCATAATCCTGCCTGCTAATATCCAAGTATAGGCACTTGAAAACCAAGCGGCTGCAGCTCCTGCTAAAAGCCCCCCGCTCCCATACAAAATCAGTGAAGGTATAATAACAGCCTTACGAGAAAAACGGTCAGAAAAATAACCTAATACAGGTATTGATATTGCTGCAGCAATCGAAAATACAGAAATAATCAAACTTGTTTGAAATTGAGTTATATTTAATTCGGATTTCATACTTGGCAGGACAGGAATCAACATCGAGTTCCCAAGAACTAAAATAAGTGGTATAGAACTGATAGCTGTAATTGTTATGCCCTTGTGTTTTTGCTTTGACAAGGATGTACACCCCTAACTATAAAATTAAGCTTTAATATTGTTTGTTCTAGGGGGATGTTTATGCATGACAAATGCCTAATTAATAGGTGTAATAGCCCATTGTTAACACAATCACCCAATTTTTGAATAATCTATCCTAGAAAATAGAGGAGGCGCATGCCTATGAATTTTTTAACATTACCCGAACGGACTACTGGAAGCAGAACATACGGACTAACTTCCGTCATTGATTTGGGAACTCCTATTGGTGAGTTAAAAAGTATTTTATCGGACTATGGCAGCATAATCGATATTGCGAAGATTGGTATTGGTTCTGCCTATGTTACCCCAAACTTAAAACAAAAAATAAATCTATATAAAGAATATAAAATTAAACCCTATTGTGGCGGGACTTTATTTGAAAAATGTTATTACCAGAATAAAATTCCCGAGTACCTCGCCTATTTAACTGATTTAGGAATAGAGTGGCTTGAGATTTCAAATGGCACGATAGATATCCCGCTGCAAGAACGGTTAAAGCTGATTTCTCTTGTAAAGAATGATTTCCATGTCATTGCAGAAGTCGGCTCGAAGGATTCTAATAATGAGATGCCTATTACTGACTGGAAAAACGAAATGCAGCTGCTCTTAAATGCTGGTTGTGATTATGTAATAACAGAAGGAAGGGATTCCGGTACTTCAGGGATATATGAAAAGTGCGGAACTGTTAAGTCCAATTTAATTCAAGAATTATTGAAGGATTTAGATACAAGAAAAATTATTTTTGAAGCCCCCACTGCAAAGCATCAAATGTACTTTATAAAAGAAATTGGTCCTAACGTGAATTTAGGTAATGTAAAACTTCAGGATGTGCTGGTTTTAGAATCCCAGCGCTGTGGACTTAGAAGTGAAACCTTTTTTTTGGAGGCAGAAAATGATCGTCACCCTAATACGGCACCTTCCCACTGAATGGAATAGAAAAACATGGCTTCAAGGAAGACAGGATATTGACATTGCTCCTATCTCTGCGGAGTTTGCTCATAAAATCAAACAGAATAAGGAACTATTAAAGGAACAAACGTTCGATGTCGTATTGGCTAGCACCCTAAAAAGGACCCATCAAACTGCACGCATATACGGTTATCAGCCTGAACCAGAAGGATTATTAGATGAGTTAGATTTTGGCCGGTTTGAAGGAGTTCCAAAGAAAGAACTCATTGAGGCGTATGGTAAACAATGGATTGATCATCCAAAGGAATTGGTTCTTGGTGAAAGTTTAAAAAACCTGGAGGACCGAATAGCTCTATTTTTAGAAAAATATAAGAGTTTTGATCATCTCTTAGTATTTGGACACGGATCATGGATACGAGGGATCGTTTCCTATACTCGTTATGGAGATATCAACCAAATGAATAAAATCATTGTCGAGAACAATCAGTGCATTACCTTAGAAGTGGAATGAGTGAATGAAATGGAGGGCTAAGGGATGTGTGAACTGTTAACGTATGAAAACTGGGATGAAGAGAAAATAGCCTCCTTTATGAAAAGTAAACCAGATTTCTTAGATGTTTTGAAATGGGCTTATCAAGAGTACAAGGACGATATCGTTTATTCCTGCAGTTTTGGTGCCGAAGGAATTGTTTTGATTGATTTAATCTATAAGGTCAACAAACAGGCCAAAATTATATTTCTTGATACTGGCCTGCACTTTCCAGAAACCTATGAGTTGATTGATAAAGTAAAGGAACGTTACCCTTCCTTGGAGATTAATATGCTTAAACCCAAGGACAGCTTAGATGACCAGGCAAAATGGTATGGAGATGAATTATGGAAGCATAATCCGAATCTTTGCTGCCATATGAGAAAAGTTGTCCCACTAAAAGAGGCATTATCCCATGTGTCCGCATGGATCTCAGGATTAAGAAGAGATCAATCCCCCACAAGAAGGAATACTCAATATATTAATAAGGATGAAAAATTCCATAAAGTCAAAATCTGCCCCCTCATTCATTGGTCATGGGATGATGTCATGACCTATATAACACTAAATAATCTTCCCTATAACCCCTTGCATGACCGGGGATATCCCAGTATCGGCTGTGCTCCCTGTACAAAGCCGGTAACTGACACAGGTAATCAGCGTGCGGGGCGCTGGTCTGGAAGTACAAAAACAGAGTGTGGCCTCCATGAGGGATGAAAGACATTCAAAAAAAGACCGCATCTTTGGGAGGTCAGGGGAGGTAAATGATATGGATGAAATTATGCCGCATGGCGGCAAATTAATCAATCGGATGGATCTTAATTTTTCAAAAGAAAATATCCGAAATTCGGTCGAAATCAGTACGTTAGAGTTAAGTGATTTAGAGTTAATTGCAAACGGTGCTTATAGTCCGCTTGAGGGGTTTATGGATAAAAAGGAGTACGAGTCTGTCGTAAACAATATGAGACTGGCTAATGGGCTGCCATGGTCCATCCCGATTACGCTGGCGGTAGAGCCTTCAAAGGCAAAACAGCTCAAAAACGGGGAAGACATTCACTTAACCCATAATGGTACGGTTTTTGGGATGATGACGGTCAAGGAAGTATTCCGGCCGGATAAGAAGCTGGAAGCTGAAAAGGTATATAGAACAATCGACCCCAACCATCCCGGAGTAAAAAAACTGTTTGAACGTCATGAAATTTATATAGCCGGTCCGATTACCCTAACCAAAAGTCCAAAGAAAACAAAGTTTGAACATTTTTATTTAGACCCGAAGCAAACAAGGGAAAAATTTAAAGAATTAGGCTGGGAAACAGTTGTAGGGTTCCAGACAAGAAATCCTGTTCACAGAGCTCATGAATATATTCAAAAGACGGCTTTAGAAATTGTTGATGGACTATTCTTAAACCCGTTGGTTGGTGAAACCAAAGCGGATGATATTCCAAGTGAAATTAGAATGAAGAGCTACCAGGTTCTACTCGAAAACTATTACCCGCAAGACAGGGTATTCTTGTCCGTTTTTCCGGCTGCCATGCGTTATGCCGGACCAAGAGAGGCTATTTTCCATGCCCTTGTCCGGAAAAATTATGGATGCACGCATTTTATTGTCGGCAGGGACCACGCCGGGGTTGGGAATTACTATGGAACCTATGATGCCCAAAAGATATTTAGTCACTTTAATGAAGAAGAACTTGGGATCAAACCCCTCTTCTTTGAACACAGTTTCTACTGTAAAAAATGCGAAAACATGGCGTCTGCAAAAACTTGCCCGCATGACCGTGGATATCATGTCATTTTATCAGGGACAGCTGTCAGAGGAATGTTAAGTAATGGTGTTCATCCTCCCAAAGAGTTCAGCCGGCCAGAAGTGGTAGACATCCTTATTCAAGGGATGAGGCAAGCTTCTGTAAGTGAAAATTCAAGTATTGGCTACAGCCAATAAATAAAGGGTGTAGGAGAATGAATAAAAGCAGCCACATCACCTGGCATCAATCAACAGTTACAAAAGAAGACCGTTATCTATTAAATGGACATAAAAGCTGTGTTCTATGGTTTACCGGGTTATCCGGCTCAGGAAAATCAACACTCGCAAATGCGGTTGACCAAATGTTATTCAGAGAAAGCTATCGGAGCTATGTACTGGATGGAGACAATATCCGTCATGGACTTAACAGAGATTTAAGTTTTCTTCCAAAGGATAGAAAGGAGAACATTCGCAGAATAGGGGAAGTGGCAAAACTATTTGTCGATAGCGGCCAGATTGTATGCACTGCATTTATTTCACCATTCATTGAAGATAGGGAACTGGTACGTAAAATGTTTGCACCAGGGGAGTTTATTGAAGTATACCTAGATTGTCCTATCAATGTATGTGAAAATCGCGACCCCAAGGGGTTATATAAAAAGGCACGAAAAGGAGAAATTCCCGAATTCACAGGTATTTCCTCCCCTTACGAAGCACCCGTACATCCGGAGATCATCATTCATTCCGATAAAAGGACCATTGAACAATCTGTAGAAAAAGTATTCAAATATTTATCAGATAAGAAGATTCTATAAGGGATCTTCTTATCTCTTTCGCCAATTAGCGGATAGAAAACTAATCTTGTGGATTTTTAGTTCGTATATATAATCGATTATATTAGTCGAAAAAAATTGGCAGATAATCGCAAATATCACTATTTTATAATCAATCACCAGAGCAGTTAATAAAAATATTAAAAGGTTGATGCCCATCATTACTTTACCTGGGCTCCAATTTTTGTAGGTAGCAATCATTAAGGCGGGAATGACCATACCCCCACTGGATGCACCAGCTCTGATTAGCATCCCCACGCCCACTCCAAAAATAACCGCCCCGGCAAGAAGGTCCAATATTAAATGGACATGTATATGAGGGACATAGATCGTTAAGTAATTGACCGTGGTTGATGTAGTGGCAACGGAAAGGATCGTTTTGAAAGTCCACGTATAGCCAAAATACCGAATCGCGAAAAATAAAAAAACAATATTTGCAATCCATAAGGAAAATCCTAATGATAAATGAAACCAGTGATTCATCAATATGGCAATACCAGCAGCCCCGCCTGATGGAATGGAATGAGGAAATAAAAACAATGACATAGCCATTCCTTGCATGCTGGCGCCTATTATTATGCAGCAATAGGTAAGCACTGTTCTTTTCATAATATAGCAGACTCTATTTTAAATTGTTTATTACGTTTAACCAAGTTCATAACCCCCTAGGACAATCCTTACTTGTCCATTTTATGAAGGGGTTGTTCGGAATATGAAGGATGTTGTTTTAAAGGTTTCACTTTGTTTCAAATATCATTTACGATTAAAACAGGCAGAACGCACCTTATTTTAATGAGGTGATGAATGCCTGTTTTTTTGTGCCTTCCTGAGTCTTATTA
>NZ_JAABNN010000045.1 GCF_009928415.1 Bacillus sp. USDA818B3_A | reverse complement strand
TAAAGAAGGTCTAATCTATTAGAACCTCCCTATTTCAATAGGGAGAGGATTCAGTCGTTAAAGAGTAAGGGAACAGGTCTAGGGATGATGATTTGCTTTCATATTGCTGCAAAGTATAAAGGAACCATTCACTTTGATAGTGAAAAAGTAAGGGAACAACGGTTACAATCCGGTTTCCAGCAACAATTGCGGGGTAAAGGGTAGTTTAACTTGAAAGGGAGAAAATAAGCCATTTAATTATGTAAGGTTTGGAAGGAGAAAAATTTTTTAGAGCGGCGCTGTTTATGAAAAAAATATAGTTAAGAGGCTGAATGATGGGGAGTTCCTTCACTCTATCGTTTAGCCTTTTTCCATTTTGAGGTTTAAGAATATCTGCATTAAAGGTAAATGATAGATGTAAGGAAAAATTTTCCTGCTGAGTTAATGAATATAATAATAGGAGACAGTTATTCTTATTGGGAAAAAAATTAATTTTAATAATTTTTAACATTCAGCTAACATGGGTGTGGTATTTTATGGAGGAACACACAAAAAAGGAGTGATTGATATTAAGAGTCGAAGCTTTTCTATTTTTTCATTCGTTCTTCTGCTTTTGTCTACGTTTCTTTTTTCTATTACACAATTTGCTTCAGCCGAAAATGCACTCGATCCTGCACCACAATTGCAGCCTGTTGGCACTGCAAATGGAAAGAAGATCTTATTTGACAATACACATGGACAAACAGCCGGTGCAGCCGACTGGGTGTTAGATGGCGGATTCTCTGATTTCGCCAATGCCTTAGCCAACAAAGGCTATTATGCAAAAGAGCTTCGAAAAAACACTCCCCTTGCCTATGAAGACTTACAAGGCTACAATGTGTTCATCATCGGAGAAGCAAATATTCCTTACAAAGCTTCCGAGCAAGCTGCCCTGATCCAATATGTACAAAATGGAGGGAGTATCTTTTTTATCGGGGACCATTATAATGCAGACCGTAATAAAAACCGTTGGGATGCTTCCGAGGTCTTTAATGGCTATCGGCGGGGGGCTTATTCCAATCCGGCAAAAGGGATGACGACAGAGGAGGCTTTGTCTGCAACAATGCAGGGTGTTACAGGATCGGACTGGCTGGCAGCCAACTTTGGGATTCGATTCCGATATAACGCCATTGGCGATGTAACAGCCAATGATATCGTTGCACCAAGTCAATCCTTCGGCATAACAACCGGCGTTTCTACTGTTGCCATGCATGCTGGTTCCACCTTAGCCATTACTGATCCTAATAAGGCAAAAGGGATCGTTTATCTTCCTAAAACAACTGCAGCCTGGGGAAGTGCGGTCGATCAAGGTGTCTATAATGGCGGTGGCAGAGCAGAGGGTCCTTTTGCAGCCGTTTCTAAGCTGGGGTTAGGTAAGACCGCTTTTATCGGTGATTCGTCTCCAGTCGAAGACGCGAGTCCAAAATATGTACGCGAGGAAACAGGAACAAAAAAGACAACATATGATGGGTTTAGAGAACAGAATGACAGTACTCTACTTGTGAATATCGTCGATTGGTTAGCGAAACAGGAGAGTTATACGGCGTTATCTCAGGTGAGTGGCCTGCAGTTGGATCAGCCAACCACTTTATTATCGATGGAAAATCCACAGACATCGACTGAACCTATGGCAGAACCTTGGGCAGCACCTGCTACAGGTTATAAATGGTATGATTCTTCCACCTTCAAATCTGGGTCGTATGGCTATGGCTCTAGTGGTTCAGGTGGGGGAACAGTTGGAATCACAGCCTTGAATGAAAAGTTCGAATCCGGTACAAAAACAGCGTATTCTGCAGGAAATGTAACACTTTCGAGTGGCTCTTGGTATTTTGATAATGCTCTTATCGGCAATTTATCTGGGGATAAGAAAACGGGCTTGCAGTCTGCGCGTGTACGGGCAGCCGGAAAGATTTCAATGAATTTCGATGTTAGCGGGGCAAAAAGTATACAAATTTCCCACGCTAATTTTAGCAGCGACAGTGGGGCAAATTGGCAGCTTCAAATGTCTGCCAATGGCGGTTCGACGTGGACAAACGTTGGTAGTTTGAATACAAGTTCATCCACTTTAACAGTTAAAACTTTCAGCGTAACTCAAACAGCTCCAGTTCGATTCAGGATTGTTGTATCGGGCACTACGGGAAGCCGAATCAATTTTGATGATATTGTGATAGGTAATTAAATTCTCATTATAGAAATTACCACAATTTATTAAAAGCCTACATGACTTCATGTAGGCTTTATAAAGGTTCGCTGGATCGCTGTCAAATATCTATAGTGAATTGTCAGATTTCGCGCTTACCTAGGAAATGATTCAAACATTATGCAGAGAGTAATCAGGGTATAATAACAATTAAACAATACATACCAAGAGATGAGGGATTTAAGATGATTGTCATTGAAAATGATTGGCTGCTGGTGGAAATCACTCACCAAGGAGCAGAAGTACGAAAAGTGAAGCATAAGAAAAATGGATTGGACTATATGTGGACAGGTGATAAAGCCTACTGGGGACGCGTCTCCCCTGTATTATTTCCGATTGTTGGACGCTTAAAGGAAGATCGATATCAGATTGATGGAAGGACCTACGAAATGCCGCAGCACGGCTTTTTACGGGACGTGGAGTTTGAGGTGGAAGAGCAGACAACAACTGGCGTATCTTTTAGTTTCACGTCTGGCGGACGTTACCTTCATGTTTATCCTTATGATTTTAAAGCGATTATTCGTTATGAACTTAATGAGGATACACTCGCTGTCCGTTGGGAAATCGTAAATGAAAATAAAAAGGAAATGTACTTTTCGATTGGCGCCCATCCTGCTTTTAAGGTTCCGCTTTTTGAAAATGAAGCTATTGAGGACTATAATTTGTACTTTACACCGGCTCCAGATAAAAATGTGATCGAATATGAGCTAAAGGATTCCTTGATTTATGAGAAGGGAAAAGCCAACAATCTATCATCAATCCAGCTGAAAGACTCGCTTTTCGCACATGATGCGCTTGTTTTTAGCCATATTGATCAAGTTAAACTGGAATCAAAAAATTCGGAACATGGAGTAGTAGTTTCGTTTGAGGGATTTCCTTTTGTTGGAATTTGGTCGAAATACTCGGACACAGATGGGGAGATGGCTCCGTTCGTTTGCATTGAGCCTTGGTATGGTATTGCCGATACATTCGATACAACCGGGAACTTCAAGGAAAAATATGGTATAAATAATCTTAAACCAAGAGAAACATTTCGGGCTAAGCATAGTATGCAGTTTAAATAGTGAAAGTAGAAAGTAGTTTTGGTTTAACTTACTGTGGAGGCATAAATCTAAACGATCTTTAATAAGTTCTAGTAGAGAACAAATTAAGGACGTGATGGAATGTATCCAGATAAGGCAGTAAGGGCAATGACTGGTTTGAGCCAATCAGTTTTAAATGAGCTAAAAGAAGAGTATAGAAAATATCATTTAATAAGAGAATTCGAATACTTAAATGATACCCATATGGCTGATTTGGAGAAAGTGCAGCAGATCAGACATGAGGGGAAAACAGTAAGTCAAGCCATACGGCAAGCAGTAAGGGAAAGGGCGTTGAAAACTTTGCTTCGGGAATGCAAGAATGGATTTGAAGAGCTGCATGAAATGATAGATAGATTTGAAGCTAAGTTAATTAGATTGGAACAATCGGTTAATAGGGAGTAGAAAGAATGAGAAAAACAAATGGTATAATGTTAACCTACGTTCCCAGAAAATGATAAAACAAAAAAGACTCCCATTCTGTTTTGAAAGGGAGATTTTTTTGTTTGGTCTTGAACACAGCAATAGAAAGCACTAAAAATGCTAGTTGCATAGTTACTTATTAAGATTGATTGACGCTGATAAAGCTGCGCGATTATTACGTAATAATGGTTCTGTAAGATGTTTGCGGAAGTATTGAACAAGCGGTCCGATACCAAAAGCCATGATAACAGTCGCAACCCCGACGACGGCCCCGAAGGAAAAACCAATCACTACGCCTAAAATATCTTGCATCATTCGAGCCCATATAAACGGTATTTTGTTATGTGATATATTTTGAATCACTAGCGGCATTGCATCCCAGGGTGAAATGCCCATATCGGCTGTCATATAAAGGGCCACTCCGATTCCAACAATGACTACAGAAATAAGAAGGAATATAATTTTTGTAACGATCAGTGGAGAAGGACCGAAAAGTTCTTGGTAACCATACACAAAAAAATCGGATATAAAACCGATTCCAACCATGTTAACAATCGTACCCACCCCAATAGCATTCCGAGCAAAAATAAATTGAATGATCAGGATGAATAAATTAAAGATTAATTGATAAACACCAAACGAAACATCTATAAATCCACTTACCCCTAAATTCATCGTGCTAAATGGGTCAGTACCAAAATGACTTAAACGTAAAAGTGAAACTGCGATTCCTATACATAAATTTCCCATCACCATCATCCAAATTCTTCTCATATCAAATAAATGCATAACTATTTCCTCGCCCTCGCCCTCGCCTGGATGTAAATTCAGCCTACCAAGTAATCATAGTATTTTTATAGGGCGCTTACAACAGTTTATTTTCCCAAGCTTAAGATAAAAACGGTAAATCTATTTCAAAAATAGAATAAAGTTATCCTTGTAATATGAAAAAAGGAATTTTGATATAAGTCTAGAATAATTACTTGGTATAATGTTTCTTTAAAATTTAGCGGAGGTGGAAAAATGAAAGCGTTATTTATCGGTGGGACAGGAACGATTAGTTCTGCTATTACAAAGCAATTGGTTGCAATGGGATGTGAGCTTTACCTTCTTAATAGAGGGAATCGAAAGGATCGTTTGCCTGAAGGGATCAACTTACTTCAAGCGGATATTAATGATGAGGACCAAGTTTCAAGACTAATAGAAGATTTAGAGTTTGATGTGGTTGCAGATTTCATCGCTTTTGTACCTGAACAACTCGAAAGAGATTATCGCTTATTTAAAGGAAAAACGAAACAATTTATGTTTATCAGCTCTGCTTCTGCCTATCAAACTCCCGCATCTGACTATCGAATCACAGAAGGAACGCCATTATCCAATCCCTATTGGCAATATTCGAGAAATAAGATTGCCTGTGAAGAGTATTTGCTGAAACTTTACCGAGAGGAAGGCTTCCCGATTACCATTGTAAGACCAAGCCACACCTATGATGAACGTTCGATTCCACTTGGCGTACATGGAAGCAAAGGATCCTGGCAGGTAGCCAAACGAATGCTCGAGAATAAACCGGTGATTATTCATGGGGATGGAACCTCTTTGTGGACAATGACACACAATAGTGATTTTGCTAAAGGTTTTATTGGCTTAATGGGCAATATTCATGCAATCGGTGAGTCTGTTCAAATCACTTCAGATGAAAGTCTTACTTGGAATCAAATTTACGAAGCTATTGCAGACGCACTTGGCGTAAAACTCAATGCGATCCATGTGTCATCAGCATTTTTGGACGCATGCAGCAAGGAGGATTACAGGGGTGGATTATTGGGAGATAAGGCCAATTCCGTCGTTTTCGATAATTCTAAGCTAAAAAGACTGGTTCCCGATTTTGTGGCGACAACCCGATTTGACCAAGGGGTAAAGAAAACGGTTGAATACATATTAGCTCATCCTGATCTACAAGTACCAGATGAGGAATTTGACCATTGGTGTGACAGAGTAGTTGACACATTAAATATTGCTTTAAAGATGCTAAATGAATAGATCTAGGGTCGGCCAATAATGGCTGACTGTTATCCGTCAAAGGGGGAATGAATGAAATATGAATCTGCAAGATTATGAAAAAGTCAAAGCCGAGTCATTACAATTGTTTGAAAAGGCCCATATCATTTTGACTGAAAAAGAGAAAAACGGTTTAGAGGTGGCTGACTTTGGCCTAAATAAAATTGAGGATACAGGCTTGCAATTGATTACTTATGTGAACACGGATCTGGTTTGTGCGAAGGAACTGGCTTTGCTGCCCTATCAAACTTGTCCTGAACATAAGCATCCAAAAAGAGACTTTGATGAAGGAAAAGAAGAGACTTTTAGATGTCGATACGGAACAGTCTATCTATACGTAGAAGGAGAAGAAACAAAAAATCGCAGAATGAATCCGCCGCAAGGGGATGAAGAGTACTATACGGCATTCAATGAGTTTATTTTACTGCCAGGTGAGCAATATACCATTTATCCGAATACACTTCATTGGTTTAAAGCAGGAAGTGAAGGTGCGGTCGTTTCTGAATTCTCGACAAGAAGCACAGATGAAAGTGATGTGTTTACAGACCCGAGAATAAAAAGAATCCCAGAAATTAAATAATCGAGATTACAGTATAGAGTCAAGCAGTGTGTTTCTCATATGGAAATCACACTGCTTTTTGTGCGGATTCAGGAAGAATATGATTAGAATATTTTTGTAAGGCTGGGTTTTTTCTTCGGGGCAAATCTTGTTGACCCGAAAGAACGATTAGAGGGCACTGGAAAACGTATGCGTCACGTCAAAGTAAGGATAATGGCGGAAGCAGGAACTGATGAATTGGCAGAATTGATTCGACAGGCCTGGACCAATGCAGAAAACGACTGTTGACCTTTTAACAGAGCTTTACCTCAGACGGAATCAGGTTGTTTCTCAAACCATCCATGTTTAACCATAATATTGTATGAGAAGGCACCAGCCTCCATTACGTGGGTAAATACTTTAGAATAGTTTAGAATTATATCCGATCTGAAGCTGGAACCTAACGATGCACCATAGTAAGTAAGAGCCGTATTTACCAAAAATCCTGCGTGAAACATAATCAATTTGTCAGAAAACGGGCTTACAGTAGAATCGGTAATCTCATCATCCCACTTCTCAGGGATTGGCAAATGATCCTGCTGTAAGATAGTGTCAAAGCTTTCAGCATCTTTCCCTGCTAATTTAACATTTTTTAACATGAAACTACGTACGTCTTCACGGATTGCTACCTGGCTAAAAGCTAAACTTAAAGACCTAACAAATCCAGTTTTCGTTGAATTAAAGAAAAGGGAGCTTATTTCCGAACTGCTTAGTGGTCTTTTGTCACCTATTAAATTTGAAATGAACCCTGGTGATTCCATAAACTCCGTCCCATGAGTTGAAGGAATCGAGGGGACACTTGTATATTTTGGATGGTTTTTAGCTAATTTTATTATTTTTTGGAACAATTCCTTAGATGAAATTGAACATTCAGAAAAATAATTTTGAATGTCTTCTCGCTCTGAGTTTGCAATAGCTAAGCTGTAAGCGGTTAAGCCATGTATTGTCATAATATAGAGGTAAAAAAGTAAAAACTGGTCAGAAAATAGGCGTGGTGCATTAACATTCACATCATTCTCTGTAAATCCTATTGGAATTTGAAAATTTGCATCTTTTAAGAATTCCTTGATTTTCCTTATATGGATTTCAGATAACTGCAATGCGAATTCAAAAATGGATTTTATCTCTTTGTTTTCAACAATAGTAAGAAAATATTTGAAAACACATATTGCCATACTATCGCCCATAAATTGAAGCCAAAGAGCGGATACTTCCGCAGCAGTTAATGTGTGAGGTTTTGATTTAACCGAAGACACCCAAAGAAAATACCTCCAATGTCCCATTTATTATTTTGAGATTATTTTATGGTACTGGGAATAAAGTATACCTATTTGATGATGGTACGTTCGGAGAGCATACTGAAACAACGGGAATGCTTTTCCTAATTGAAGTAAACCAGCTAATAGTTTGTCAATATTTTTCATTAAAAACTTAAAATATCTCATGTTATACTAAAAATGTGCATGCCAAATAACCTTCCTGTAGTTTATTTTTGGAAGGTTTTACGTTATCTAGTTAGATTTAGGTTCTAAGCTATATCTTGGAAAGTAGTTTTGTTCTTTAAAAGGGCAAATATCCAATGTAAGAGCTTATTTACACATGCTATTACAGCTACTTTAAAAGGCTTTCCTTCTTCACGTTTCTTGTCGTAATACTCTCGCATTCTTTTGTTTCGCGGGATGATTTCTTCAGTTGTTTTCTTTTTACGACAATCACGAATGGCACAACGGACTGCCATATACAAGGCATGTCTAAGTCTACTAGATCCTCTTTTAGTGATTCGATTTTTGGTGGCAGAAAATTTACCAGATTCAAAAACACTTGGATCAACTCCAGCGAATGCTACAAGCTTTTTAGGGTCATTAAATCGATCTATTTCCCCAATTTCAGAAATGATCGTTGCAGCGATCTTTTCTCCGATACCTGGGATAGATTTGATGATATTATATTCTTCAATTTCCTTAGCGAGGGCATCTATCTCCGACTCTAACTTTGATAGATGCTCTTTATACTGAAGAATCATACTTATATACATACCAAGGCTTAAAATATGACTCTGATAAACTGTCTTTTCAAAAGGGTTACGTGACGCCGCAGCTTTAAGTTCAATCGCTTTTTCTTTTGCCCACCTGATTGATCGACTTTTACATACTTGAAAAATTTTTTCTGAAATTGTTTCTTCACTAGCCTTCAAAATGTCTTCTGAAGAGGGAAACTCTGAAAGAGTTAAGAGTGACACCACAGAATATAAATCTCCAAAGACCCCAATATACTCGGGAAAAACTTGCTCAAGCACTGCCTGAAATTGAAGTTTTGTTTGTATCATCACACCAGTTATATTTTCATGTTGTCTTGTAAGATTACGAAGGTTCAATAGCTGAACACCACGCTTTCTATACGGTTCAAATTCCTCTTTATAAAACAACTCACAGAGGAGATAGGCATCAATGGCATCAGTTTTTACTTTTCTTAAACTTGAACCTCTTGCCTTATATGAAATCAAAGGATTGATGATAATTAATAAATATCCTCGTTCTTCCAAGTATTAAACAACTGAAGTTTGATAATGCCCTGTAGCCTCTAATATGACCGAAGGTTTCTTTCCTGACTCATTTTTAACTTCCTCAAGAAACGTTACAAGTGAACTAAGCCCCTTATTAGTATGATCTACTTTAAAACTCTTTCGATAAGGTCTACCCTTATCCAGAAATGCTTGAACCTGACTTTCTCCTTTAGATATATCCAGACCTACGACTGGATTCATATTGTATCTCCTCCTAATCTAGTGATTTGCCAGTAACCCCTAATCCTCCATGCAGTGTCACAGCTTCGCTTGTTATACGAGATCTAAGTCCCAACCAGCCTCAATCATGTTTCTACAAGTAGGGGGCGAACGGTTTACTTGACGGGGTCAAAGCCCCACGGGCAGTTACGTTCTACCCTGGCTACTGATATAATAAGACCAAAATAAATAAGGTCAACCAGAAATATTTAGCATTCTGGTTAACCTTATAATACGAACGGGGCAGGTTTGTTCAATAAAAAATGAAAAATTGAACCTCTAATATGTTAAAATATAGAAAAAATAAACAAACGAGGGGTGAAGACAATTTTACCAAGAAAAGTAATATCTGCTTCAGTTTCTGGGACGCTTTTTGCGATTATATTAGGATTAACACTACCCCATTCGACTGGTGATATAAATCTAAGTTTTAACCAGAGCCATTTTGTGTCTACCATCACAAGTATCCCTGTATATATGATGTATTGTTTTCCAGCAATCTTAATTTATGGGGTGTTTACGTCAATTATCAGTGATAAGCTCGGAGATTTTATATCAATCAAAATTAAAGAAAAAAATGTAGAACCTTTTGTGTCTGGAGCCTTGCATATCATTTTTGGACTGATATTATTCTGGGTTAGTCTTGGAGCATCTATATTATTTTTTATTACCGATAGAATATTGAGGAGTCGTTATAAAAGGTACAAATGGTTGGAAGCAATTAAAAGTTTGGCAATTCCTGTTTTGACTTGGCTATTATTTATGGGAATTGTTTGGGGGAATAATATGTATTTTAGTTAAAGGACGATGTTGTATATGATTCAATTATATTTGTCATTAAATGAAGCTGGTTTGATGTTTAAGGGGCATTCAGCTCTTGCTCAGGAGGAGATTGATTATATTCTTCTTGAAACCTACGATAATGGAACAACTCACTCTGTGGATGTAAATACATTCGAAACGCTTTTTGGGGATGTAGTTGGGAATCCAGCCTATCAAGAATTATCAGGATCTCATACTTTTAAATTGGGAGATACGCAATACACTATGACAGCTGAGGAAATGGGTTATCAAAAATATTTCGACCAATGGAAAGAACAAGGATTGTTTAAACTTAATTAACGGGTGCATTACTTTAAGATTGGGCTGCCATAATTGGCGGCTTTATTATTGTTCAACTAAATAGCAGGTGTGCGGCCGAGCCTAGGTCGTATCATATAACGGGTGGGATTCCCGTCGAGTA
>NZ_JAABNN010000065.1 GCF_009928415.1 Bacillus sp. USDA818B3_A | reverse complement strand
GAAACTAATATTATTGTTTGTTGACGTTTTTGTTTGTTTAGTTTTCAAAGAACAAATTTGATGAGACAACTTTTACATCTTATCAAATTCCATCGCTTATGTCAACAACTTTTTTATTAAATCTTCAATATTATTTAATAATATTTAATAAAGTTTCGCTGACAACTTTTATATCTTATCATCGTCTTTACATTGTGTCAACTATTTTTTAAAAATAATATGCAGCTCTCTATTATAAATTAGTTCAACCACTGTCACTTAAACACTAATTAACGGAGGAAATGAATTTTAATCATATTAATTAACAAAAAACGCCTGAGTATGTCTATTACTCAAGCGTTTTTTGACGCGCCTTAGAGGATTCGAACCTCTGACCGTACGCTTAGAAGGCGTATGCTCTA
>NZ_JAABNN010000044.1 GCF_009928415.1 Bacillus sp. USDA818B3_A | reverse complement strand
CGCCAGCGTTCGTCCTGAGCCAGGATCAAACTCTCCAAGAAAGTTGATTAGCTCAAAAATGTTACGTTGGCTCATGTTCTCTAATATATAGAAGAAACATGAATATTATTGTTTGTTGACGTTTTTGTTTGTTTAGTTTTCAAAGAACAATTTTCGAAACGACATTTATTATCTTACCATCATTTCTTTTAAGTTGTCAACATTTATTTTCATCAATGCAATCAATGTCGGCGACAACTTTTATATAATAACATATCATTTTTCATCAAGTCAATAACTTTTTTAAAATAATGATAAGATTGGATTTTAATAAATTATAGACTCACTCTCTCTACGAGAGAATACTATATTACAATCATTCCGATTCAGTGTCAACCAAAATCATACGTATATAATGGACAACTCCCCATTTTTATTAAATTACATATATGCCCTGTCCAACCTTATGCGTGTGAATATATTAGATTGTAACAAGAATAGAGGTGAAAAAAGCTTGGGCAAAAATAAAAGTAACGAAAAGTGCAAGAAGAACAGTAATTGCTGTTCCAATAATGATTGTTTGTGCGATTTACTTAAAGATTTCAAAGGAAATGAAGTTACCGTACGAACTAAATCAGGAGACATGATCACTGGAACTTTACAAAAGGTTAAAAAAGGCTGTGTGAAAATTTTGGAACCAGCAATGATGACACCTTTTGTAAATGCAAGATTGACTGTAGTCCGCTGCAAAGATATTGAGAGCTTTTCTGTCGATTTACTCGATACTACGGAATCATTTTAACACCTTATAAGGCAGTGACAGGCACTCTGCACTGCCTTAATGGTTTTGATGATTTATAAAAGCTTCAATTGAGGGAACATTTGCTATAAATCTACTTCTTCGCTTCAATAATGGCTCTTTTACATCAGAATGATGGTGGAATGAGTCAGGGTAGCGCAGGTAGGCATAATGATCTTTAGATAATGCATAAATCTTCATCCCGTTCTCATAACAAAGTTTTTGAAAGCCGCTGTCCTCGCCAATATTCACATCCGGAAACCTCACTCTAGAAAATATACATTTTCTAAAGACCATTGTTGCGCCACTTAAAAAAAAAGAGGATTGATAAGGGCCATTATTCACAATCCACTTTTGCTTAAAATTGGGATTATAGAGGCGCAATTCCTGATTGTTTTTAAAATAAATATAAAAAGAACTTTTCCCGACAAGATCTGCATTAGTTTGCGTAAGGGTATCATAGGCCTCCTTTAAATAATCTGGACCATAATAATCATCATCATCCATTTTTGCAATGTATTGAAATTTAGCATGCTTAACCCCTTGGTTTAAACATTCACCTAAACTCATTTCATCAGGAAGGTGCAGTACCGTATGCTCTTTAGAATCTATGTTGATATTCAAAGAGTGCAAAATCAGAATTAACTCTTTTTCAACGAGTGTTTGTTTTTGAAAATTATCAATAATTGACTGGACAAAATCCTTTCGATTTGTACATGCAATCACAGTAATCATGTTTCACTGCTCCCATCCCATACAAAACTTTCAAAGGCATCTGTAGTGGTTACCTCTTTACAGTGCTTTAGAAAAAGCTCATCGTCCACCTGCCACGAATGTTGGTGTTCAATACCATGCCGGATTAGCACATAATCTTGTTGACCTCCAGAATAAATGGATAACTGTTGACTTAGACAATTTTGTTGAAAAAGTATATCCTCACCGTTATTTAAATGAGGAAAAGGCGCATTTTGAAGAATCTCTTTTTTAAAAACTAACGTACCTCCCGAAAGTAACAGCTTTTTATTTTTTATAAAAAGATGGTTCATTCTAGGCCTATATATGGATAACAGTTTTTTATGTTTAAAATATACAAAAAATGCCGCTTTACCAACTACATCTGCCTTGGTTTCCTGAAGATCACGCAGCGAATTCGTTAAATATTGGGGGGAGTAATAGTCGTCGTCATCCATTTTAGCAATGATGTTATACTTCGCTATACTTGCCCCAAAATTCAAACATTCGCCAAGAGTTTTCGCTTCATCCAATCGGAATACTCTAATATTTGCTGTATTCGGATTTTCAAACTGAATCGAATCTTTATTTAAAATGAGGATAAGCTCTTTTTCTTGTAAATTTTGCCTAGTAAAGTTCTCTATTACCCGCTCTAGCATATGACTTCTAAATGTACTCGTGACAACAGATATCAAGAGGTCCACTCCTTGTCTATAGCAAATCCTTAATTTTTTCATATTATGAAAAGGACACAATCAATTGAGGTGAAATATGTTAAAAAAAGTGTTAATTACCGGAGCTGCTGGTTTTCTAGGTTCGCATCTTGCCAAAGATTTAATAGCTGAAGGCTGTATGGTAATCGGAATTGATAATATGTATTCCGGAAAATTAATGAATATAAAAGACCTACCTAACCAGCAGTTTATTTTTAAAAAAATGGATGTTTGTTCTAAAGAATTACTTGATGATCCTGATTTAAAAACTGTGCAGGAAATTTATCATTTTGCCTCCCCTGCTTCACCGCGGTCTTATCAAATGAATCCTTTTGGAACCATTAACGCTAATACTGTCGGAACCGAGAATATGCTTGAATTAGCCAAATGTACTGGTGCAAAGATTGTTTATACAAGCACCAGCGAGGCTTATGGTGATCCCGAAATCCATCCTCAGCCTGAAACCTATAGAGGGAATGTTAATACATGGGGTCCCCGTGCCTGTTATGATGAATCCAAACGTTTAGGGGAAGTCCTTTGTTATTTATATTTCATGCATCATAATACACAAGTAAAAGTAGCCAGGCTTTTTAATACCTATTCAGCTGGACTAGCCAATGATGATGGACGTGTGATTTCCAATTTCGTTACCCAAGCCTTAAAAGGTGAGGATATCACTGTATACGGTGATGGTTCCCAAACACGTTCCTTTTGCTATGTGACAGATACGATTAAAGGGCTGAAATTAATGATGGAGAAAGAAGCAGCAAATGGTGAAATTATTAATATAGGAAATCCTATCGAATATAAAATTTTAGACCTAGCCTATTTCATCAAGGATTTAACTGAATCAAGAAGTAAGATCGTTTTCGAGCCGCTTCCGGAGAATGATCCAAAAATCCGGCGTCCGGTCATTGAAAAGGCAAGAAAATTGCTTGAATGGGAACCAATTGTTTCTTTGGAAGAGGGATTAAAATTGACGATCAATGATTACAAATCCAAATTGAAAAACTGTGTTCAGAGGGATTAAGAAAAACCATTCGGGTGTTTTTCATGCCAATTCCATGCTGTGCGGATGATTTGTTCAAGATTGTAAGCAGGTTTCCAGCCCAAAGCCTTTTTAATTTTTTCAGAAGATGCTACTAATAAAGGCGGATCTCCAGGTCTATTTTCCAATACTTCTACTTTTGCTTGTCTATTAGAAACCCTCTCACACATTTTTATAATATCTAGTACAGAATAGCCTATCTCATTTCCGAGATTAAAAGTTTCGGAAACAGGCTGATACTCCAGTAAATATTCAAGGGCTAGGATATGGGCATGTGACAGATCAGAGACATGGATATAATCTCTTATACAAGTTCCATCAGGAGTAGGGTAGTTTTTACCAAAAATAAAGACTTCCTTTGTTTTCCCCTGTAAATGTTGCAATACACTTGGAATGATATGTGTTTCCGGTTGATGATCTTCCCCTATCTCTGCGGACAAATGGGCACCGCCAACATTAAAATATCGGAGTGCAATATAATTTAACCCATTACTTTGCGACAGATCTTTAATTATTTTTTCGATCATTAGCTTTGAACGGCCATAAGGGTTGATCGGTTGCAGCGGTTGTTCCTCTGTTATAATTGGTACAGAAGGAATTCCATAGGTGGCACAAGTCGAGGAAAAAACCAATCTATTTATTTTATGCTCGAGCATCTTCTTTAAGAGCCGGATCGTTTTTTCCACATTATTTTGATAGTATTTCATAGGACTATGAACCGATTCTCCTACTAAACAGCTGGAGGAGAAATGCATAACCGCACGGATGGAAAATACACTAAAAACTTGGTCAAGCAGTTGTTCGTCCCCGATATCTCCAAAAATAAATGTCGCACGCGGATCAACAGCCTGAAGATGACCTGTTGATAAATTGTCTATCACCGCCACAGAGTATCCTTTATCAAGCAAGTCCCGTGCAACATGGCTGCCAATATAACCAGCACCGCCTGTAACCAAAATCATTCAACCACCCCTTAATGTACTGCACACCATACTTTATAATAACGCAGCCCTTTTTTATCCAGCTCCTTGGTAAATGTAAATGAACCATAATAATCTAAAATAATAATAGTTGAGTTGTGTAAACTCTCACTTAAAATGGGAGCCGCGTAAGAGAATTGATGCTGCAGCTTCGGCTCTATTTTTTGTTTAAAATATTGGCGTGCCTTGTCTGTACCGACGATTAAATAATTCTGAAGTTTATGTTCTTGTTTCGCACATTCGATAATCCCCCTAATGGAAACTTCCATCGATTCGTCATTTGTCTTTTGAATATCCAGACTAGATAACGAGGAAGAATGGAGTCGATAGCCGTATAGTTTTTCTGGGATTTTGTGAACTTTTCCACCAGAGGCAAACCGCAGTAATAAATCATAATCATAAGCAATTTCGTATCGTGAAGAGTAGCCGCCAATTTTTTTGTAGAGCTCTTTTCTAAACATAAAAGTCCCATGGCAAAAGCTCGAACCGTAAAAATCCTGGGACCGATTATTATTAATCAGCCGCTCTGTAAACTGTGCTCTTTTTTGTAGCCGTTTTTCTTGGTAAATACACTCGATATAGGAACCAGTTAAGCCGTATTCCAAGTTATTTTTTAAAAAAGCCGCTTGTTTTTCAAGTCTCTCGGGATAACTAATATCATCAGCATCCTGAATCGCTATCAGACTGCCTTCTGACATTTCAACCGCCTGCTTCAGACATTTAGCAGCCCCTTGATTCTGTTCAAGATGAATGATTTTTATCCGACTGTCAGAGATGGAATTTAGAATGTTTTTTGTTTCGTCCGTTGAACCATCATTAACAATCATATATTCAAAGTTTGGCTGTGTTTGCTTTAAAATGCTCTTGATTGAGTCCTTTATAAAATTCTCCCCATTATATACAGCTGTTACCACACTTAATTCCATAAAGGTCCTCCGCTTCTAAGGAACACACCTTATTTGAGCACATTATTACATTGGCTGCCACTCATGTTGAAAATACTTTCCATTCATCATATGGAATTTGACTAAACTGGTGCAATTTTTAATCGAGGTGGATAGATTGGAAACCATTTATATCGTCACGGCTATAAATAATAACTTCGCCAAACATATGGCCGTCATGTTATTTTCATTATTTCAAAACAAGAAGTCGAGGAATCCGCTTGTCATTTATGTGTTAGAAGCAGACTTAACAGAAGGTAATAAACATAAGCTTAAAAAATTTATTTCCCGTTATAATGCTTTTGTTCACTTCATTAAGATGGATGATAGAATTTTTGAAAACTGTTTAATTTCGAGTCATATAACAAAAGAAACCTACTATCGGCTGCTTATTCCCAATCTAGTCGACCACCAGGTACAAAAGGTTCTTTATTTGGATAGCGACATCATTGTTCATGATGATATCACTCGACTTTGGGAGACCAACATTGATGAGTTCTTTTTAGCGGCCGTTGAGGATCCATTGGGCCATTATCGTCTTGAAGCATTGTCGATACCGGAAAATAGTTATTTTAATGCAGGTGTCCTTTTAATTAATTTATCAAAGTGGAGAGAGCACTACATCTCAGAACAGACGATGCGCTTTATTGCGGAAAATCCCACTAAAATCTGGTGGTGGGACCAAGATGCCCTAAATGCGATTCTATTTGATAAATGGTTAAAACTTGATATGAAATGGAACTATCAAGCCTTATCCGGCATTCCCCTCCAGTATCCATCAATCGTTCATTTTACATCACCAACCAAGCCTTGGAATGGGGAGCCGCCATTAAAGGAGTATTACGATTATTATGCTAAAAAATTAAATTGGGAAAGACTTCGGTAATATAAAAAAGCCCTCAAGAGGGCTTTTTTATATTCATAAGCTTCAGCATTTTTTTTACATCCTGTAAATCAACTTCAATTTCTCGATGAACAGCATTTGGATCAGTATATTCAGGCGGCCTTTCGCCAATCCCGATTAAATAATGATAATCTGCTTTTACATGCTGAGAGAGGATCCAATAACAGGTGTGAACATAATACGGAGAAAAGATTTCAAGAACCTTTGTCTTAGGGCTGCAAAACGCTAAATTCGTTAAACCTCCGCCATGAGGCCCAATAATAACCTCTGCTTCATGAAAGAGACGAACTTGATCGGCAACCGTCATCTTTTCCAAGTAAACTGGTGTAATGTCATATTTTTTTAATAAAGAAATTAGTTCGGGTTCATTGGTCACTTTTCTAGATTGAGCTTTTCCCCTGCAAATATAAATCCTTTTTGGCATAGAGCCAGACCGGCTCTTTTTTAAGGCCTGTATCATTAATTCGTTTCTTAAATAATCCACTGTCCACTTGCCCATATGACCTGTGTACCCAGGCAGGGAAGGAATATATAACTTCTCTGCCTGAAGATTAGTGTTTTCCGTAACCATGATTATTTTACTTTGATCAATCCCCAATAGATCCAGTGTCTCTGTTTGAAAGGCAGGCTTTCCATTCCAATTGATCGCATACTGATCCATATCAATTCCCATATAGCGAAGGAGATATAATCTTGGAAGGACATCAAATAACCAATGATAATAATACTGGCTGGCACAGAAGGTTAAGGCTGCAATTTTTTTATCAGTTGATTGGAGCGGCGGGAGGGATGATTTTTGGAGTAAAAAGTGGTTCTGCGGAAAATCGGCCCAAAATTCGATTGATAAATCCCAAATCAAATGGTTATCAGGTGAGACAATCGCACCATTATAAGAAAGAATCCGGCCTTTATCCATTCTCACTACAAAGGCAGATGGCGGCTTTGATGGTTGGTTAAATTTCCAATGTACTTTTTTCTCAATCGTTTTCGGCTGCTGATGGAATGTTGTCGGCTCCATATTTAGTTTTTGGCAGTGTTCTAGGATTAAATGTTCATCTTTAAAAAAATCCCTTAACCATTTTTCAGTAGTTTCGTAAACTCCGGACAAGCGGGGATATAATTCCATCCGGTTTCCTCCTAAAATTTCATAAGGTTTCGATGTGACTGTTTTATTTATGGAGGCGTTGAAATAAATTCACCCACGCTCCATACTCTAAAGGCATAGAAGAAATCATCATGTTGAAATATTGTCTTTCTTGTTTGGAAAGTTCCTCTGCTCCCCCTCCAGCATAATGCCTAAGTGATTTCTCCATCTTTTCCGCAATAATTTGGCGGGCAGGGTCCTGTTTGATCATTTGGTGCTGCTCATAAATGGTTGAAAGCTGGATAAAGCTCAGATTATGATAAAACAGCAAGGCTAACAAACAGACTTCAAAATGGGGATGCTTTTGACGGAGTAATTGGAAGGCTTCCCTTTGGGCAGGATTCCTCTTTGGTGAGATGGGTCCTAACTGTTGCAAGGCTTCACATCGTTCCCCGTAGATAAACTTTCCGCCAGATTGATAGAAACGATAGCCAAATTCCCAATCCTCTAACCTGGTTAAGCTTTCATCAAACCCGTTTAGCTCTAGGAAATGTTCTTTTCGAATCGAGAGATTACCGGTGCAGCAACTAATCCAAGGAAGATAAAATCCTTTTATCTCAGGACCATACCGTTTATAGATGTCGGACGCCATTTCTGCCCACTCCGTTAGATAAGCCGGGCAAAAATAAAATGGTGTCATATTCCATGAATAAATATCGGATTCGTGTACCAAATGACCATCCTCAGCGGCTCGGAGCCTTTTCTGAATAAATGATTGATTATAGAAAGGTTTTACATACTTTTTTTCATATGAGGACCATTGACGGTCAAAATTGAAGGTTATGAGATAATGCCAGCGTCCCATCCCGGAAACGATCGCCCGCTCCTTTTTTTCATGCATCTGGATATGGCTTTCAATAAACCAAGGCGGAACAATAAAATCACTATCGCAAAAAATTATGAGGTCTCCCTTAGCATGAACCACTCCTGTATTACGAGCAGCTGCTGCCCCTTTGTTATGAAGGTGGCGGATAATTTTTAAGTTTGGCAGATGAAACGTCTTTAACAACTCATAAGTTCCATCTGTTGAGGCATCATCAACAATAATAATTTCATAGGAGTAATGTTTAAGTGTCTGTCTGCCTAAGGAAAGGATGGTATTTCTAATGGAAGAAAGAGCATTATAGCAGGGAACAACAATACTGGCATATCCATTCTTCCCCCTTACTTGCGTGGATTCCATGAATATATTCCATAAACGGAAAACTTGAGAGTTAAACTCTAATCCATGATCGACTAAATCAGCAACGAGCTTCTCGGAATGTTTTCCGTCCAGTACAATGATGGCATCCACATTCTGTGACCAAAATTTTTCTAAAATCACTTGAAACCCCTGTTCTTCGTTCACATATTCAATTACGGTAAGTTCATTGACACTGGCAATTTCGTCACGAAAATAATCACTGCCTGCACTTGGTCCAGCAACAAGCAAGTTCGGCTTATGATTACGTTCTTTTTTCAGCTTGTTTTCAATATGGAAACTTGTACAGGTTAAGGATTCTTTGCATGTTTTTGTTTCATCTTTTCGGCTTATCGATTGCGGGTCAACCCGGTAGTGATACAATACTTCCGGCACCTTGTCGATGGGACCTATTTCAAGTAAACGAATCCATAAATCAAGGTCTTGGCCAATTTGATAACGTTCATTATATTTGCCTGCTTTATAAAAGGCCTCTTTTGAAAATGCCACGGTCCCATGGACGATTGGAGGGGCGATAAAGCGATATTTTTTAATTTCCTCTCTGGTAAGCAGCGCATTACTCCACTCAATGGCTCTTACTGAGTGGGCATCTGCCGTTCTTAGAGCGGAAATACCCCTAATTTGCGTACCAACCGCGACGGTGTCCGGATGTTCTTTGATAAAGGTAATCTGCTTCTCTAATCGCTCGGGTAAACTTATATCATCTGCGTCTTGTCTAAAAATCCAATCTCCACGAGCCTGGTCAATTCCATAATTTAACGCATAAGTTTGCCCCAAATTTTTATCCAGATGATAGACTTTAAGGCGGGAATCCTTAAAAGCAGCTAAAATATCCTTCGTTCGGTCTGTTGAGTAATCATCTACTATAATAAATTCAAAATGGTGATAGGTTTGGTCAAGAACGCTTTGGACAGCTTCTTTTACAAACTCCTCACCATTATATACGGTCATTACAATTGATATATCCATAATTGTATTACTCCTTAGTCTAGTATCCTGCACGCCGTAAAACTTTTTTTAGTTTATTTATATTGATAGTAATGTCATCATCCCCCCCAGAGCTCGGCCATTCCTTATATAGATCCTTTTCTAACCGTTCTCCCTCTCCTAAACAATAGTGGTAATCCACATTCAAACGATTACTCAACAGCCAATAGATTGGATGAACATATGCAGGAGAAAAAAGTTCAATTAGTTTCGTTCCCTTGTTTGCAAACAGTAAATTGCTCAGCCCGGCACCATGAGGGGAAATGATGAGTTCAGCTGAGGCAAACACGGATGCTTGCTCTAACACCGCCAACTTCTCGAGCTCTATTACCGTAAAACCCATTTTTTCCAATGCCTCAATAAGCTCTGTTTCATTTATTACCTTTCTTCCAGCCGCATTCTTCCGGCTGATATAAACATATTTGTACCTGGGGTTTTGCTTCATTCTGCACTGGTCTTTTATTGCTTTAGTTAAAAAATGACAGGCCCATTCTGGGACCATGGTTGGCTGAGAGGCTAACACTAATTGATCTGCCTGAAGATGCAAACCATGATAATTCTCGATGATTTTTTCCTCGGGAATACCAAGGAGCTGAAGGGTTTCGTACTGAAATGGATGTTTTCTTGGATTCATAATGTAATAATCTATGTTAAAACAACTGCGCTTTAATAAGTCAAACTTGGCCATCACATCAAACATCCAATGATAATAATTATTATGCCAGGAAGGAATCGTATCAAGAAAGGCCGCATTCCCTTTAATGGAGTTCATTTTCGGCAGCTGTTCTTGTTGGAAGATCCAGTGCATTCCTGGTTCAGATGCCCCGCTTCGAGATACATCATGGATTAATTTATGATCCTGCGAGATAACGGCAAATTGTGCCCCATCCCCAACCAGCCGTCCCCCAGGCATGGCTGTAACAAAGGCACCATATGAGGTAACGTGCGGGGAAAGATGTTCGAATAATTCTATCTCATCTTCTTTTAAACATTTAGGGAGCCTGAAGGTCGTATCATGTCTGGGATGGATATCCTTATAGTGTTCAGGGTCAAAGTTTTCATTAACCCATTGCCAGGTATATTCATAAAAACCATCAGGAATCGTATGGTTATTTTTCAAAATCACTTCCTCCTCTTTTACTTAAAGCGCTGGTAAAACGCAAAGTGTTTCGATTACTGCAGGTATAGAGGGGCCCCTGCAGACACAAATTGCCGGGGCAGGCTCCCCCTGATGCGATCAGATTAAACAGAGCTGTCTTTTAAAAAAAAGAGCACTTGCTTCATGCTCTTTTTATCGACTTTAATGATTGGCGATTCCTAAATAATTAAATCCCGCAGATTCGACTATTCTCTTATTAAGCATGTTTCTGCCATCAAAAATATATGGTTGTTTCATTAATGGTTTCAAAGAATGCCAATTTAGATTTTTATAGTCATCCCAATCTGTGCAAAGTACAATCGCATCTGCACCAGTGACGGTTTCTTCAACTGCAGCAAATTGATTCATTGCTGATTGGACAATGGGGTCGTGGACCCGTATGTTTGCTTTTTCCTCTAGTAATCTATCAATCAGCAGGAGACTAGGTGACTCCCTCGTATCATCGGTATTTGCCTTAAACGACAACCCAAGTACCGCAAACGTCTTTCCTTGCAATTCTCCACCGAGAGCCTGTTTTATTTTTTTCACAAAATAAAGCGGCTGTTCTTTGTTCACCTTCACAACGCTTTCTAAGATCGATAATGGATTGGAGTTTTTCTTTGCTGTTTCAATTAAGGCGTTCACATCCTTAGGAAAACAAGAGCCCCCGTACCCCATCCCAGCTTTTAAAAATTGCGGGCCAATTCTGTGATCAAGGCCAATTCCTTTGGAAACATCATTCACATTAATTTGCAGTTCATCACACAATTTAGCCAGCTCGTTAATGTAAGAAATTTTTAGAGCTAAGAAGGAATTTGCGGCATACTTGATCATTTCGGAGGCCTTTGGATTGGTCTCTACTATCGGACATGAAAAATTTTGATACAATTCACGTAACAGTTTGCGAGATTTCTCACTTGTAGTACCGATGACGATCCGATCTGGATTTAGGGCATCCGTTAGAGCCGAACCTTCCCGAAGAAACTCAGGATTAGAAACGACATCAAATGGGATGGGTGTTTTTTGCGTATTTCTGATCCACCCAGTTACTAGCTCTGCTGTTCCCACTGGAACTGTACTCTTTGTAACGATTACTTTGTACTGGTTCATATATTGGCCAATCGATTCAGCGACGCTTTTTACAAACCTAAGGTCTGCATTGCCATCAGCACCTTGAGGTGTTCCCACGCATATGAAAATAATGTCATTGTCTCTAATAGCAGCTTCTGTTTGATTAGTAAAATGAATATTGTTGGCTTCGACGTGCTTAATTAAGAGGGTATCAAGCCCCGGCTCATAGAAGTGTAATTTACCCGCCTGTAAGGCGTTAATTTTGTTGATATCAAGATCAAGACCTGTTACTTGGTGGCCCATTTCACAGAATATGAGACCTGTCGTTGTCCCCACATATCCTGTGCCGACAATTAGTATTTTCACGAACGTTCTTCCCCCTTAGCTCCACATACAAAGTTAATCAATTTGACATACTCTGAGCTTTTTGAAATATCATAGCTTTTTCCCTCAATCTCCAACCCATAGCTTGTATAATCTTGGGCCATCTCTTTGATGGCATCTGTTAATTGAATCTCTCCTCCAATGCCTGGGTTCACTTTATGAAGATAATGGAAGATGGCTGGGTCAAAAACATACCTTCCCACGACTGCTAAATCAGAGGGAGGGTCAGCTTGAGGTTTTTCAATGATATCGTTGAGCTTGTATTCTTTTTCACCTAAGGGATCAGGCTGGATGACACCGTAGCTTCCTAATAGTTCTTTGTTCATTTTTTTGACGCCGACAATGTTCCCCTTATATTTTTTATACATTTCAATTAGTTGACCCAGCGGCGGCTGCTGATCGGACATGATAATTTCATCAGGAAGCAGCACTGCAAAAGGTTCATTTCCAACAAAGTGTTTTCCTAGTAAAATGGCATCTCCTAAGCCACGTGCATAGGTTTGTCGGACATATTGAAAGTGGACATCCGGGAGGCTGACTTCTTTCAATAGATGATTTTTTCCTTTTTCTTCTAGATACGTTTCTAATTCGACTGACCGGTCGTAGTAATCCAAGATCATATTTTTGGACCTTGAGACAACGATTAAGATTTGCTCAATTCCCGAATTGATCGCTTCTTGGACGAGGTAATCAATCGCCGGCTTTCCACAGATTGGCAGCATCTCCTTTGGCAAAACCTTTGTAATCGGCAGGGTTCTTGTTCCATATCCTGCTGCTGGGATAATTGCTTTTCGTACCATGATCTTCCCTCCTTAAGAACTAGTATTAATTTATTCCTAATTACAGTGGAGGGAAGGTTGTCCAACATAGAAAGGGCTATAAATGGGGATTTGTCCAATAGTAGAGTAAGAAACTGATTTCGAAGGGATAGCTTACGCTATCTCTTTTACT
>NZ_JAABNN010000043.1 GCF_009928415.1 Bacillus sp. USDA818B3_A | reverse complement strand
CTAAGAAATGAATAGTTATTGTTTGTTGACGTTTTTGTTTGTTTAGTTTTCAAAGGACAATCCGTCGCTCAAAAACGACTTTATTATCATACCAAGTTATCAACTGTAAGTCAACAACTTTTTTTAATTACTTTGTCGTCTTGGTGACGACTTTTAATATATTACAGCATAGATATTAATGCGTCAAGCATATATTTATATTTTTTTCACTATGATACAACATTATTTAGTATTGATATCTTCTGTGTTTTTCCTAACCAATAAGAGTAGACCTTCATGTCCCCAGATGTGGGAATATGCATCTTTTGCTATTGAAGAAGTGCTATCCATAATTATGTCATCAAAATTAGCGGAGGTTTTCCGCTTATTTGCACAATGGAACTCGTTTCGAGGGTAAATAAGGGGAGGATTTCCGACTATACAAAAATAAAAGCCCCCATTTCACGTTTTCCGAGTCAATAGGCGGAATCTCTCCGTCTATTTAAGCTATTTCCAATGCTATTTTAAAATTAAGGGGATTTTTTCCGTCTATTTATCAGTTCGGGTGCTTAACGAGGATCTCCAACTGATAAGGGCGCACCCTCATGATCCCATAAGCCGTTCATGAGGACACTATTAGTTGTCCTTTGTTTTAAAAAAAACAAAAGGCACCACAGATATGGTGCTTTTTGTTAGGCATTTTACTATGCATTTTTTGTTAATAATTGATTCACATTTTACGATAGTAAACGGGACCCGTTATGTTTCGCCAGCAGTTTTTTTATTATATGACCCAATGTTGAATTGCCACTAGTGCAACTAATCCTGGTATACCGAGAAATCCTGAAACGGCGGAAGTTGCAAAATTAATTGGAACATGAATTCCATAGCGGTTCCCCGCGACATTCAAAAAAAACAAAAACAGCGCTCCTATTAAAAATTTAATAGCCGCTTGTCCTACGAATCGCGCCGGCTTGAAAGGCGCACCAGAAAATAATAATAATAGAATGAGCCCGCCTAAAATAGATATGACTACTATCGGTTCCAACGAAACTTTCCCCCTCTATTGCCTTTTTACTTACAACATATGTACAAGTTGTTGAGGATAGACCATATTAGGGGAAATACTGTTACTTAAAGACGGTTACATTTCGCTGCTTTGCTTCTCTCAATAAAAAAATATATTTAGCTTCAGCTATTTTAGTCTGACAGATTACTTCTTCCGAAGGATCAAAACTTCTTTCTAATAACTGCTTTTCCTGTTGCCAATGTATTTTATACCGGTTTAATTGTGCCAGCAGCTTTTCATCATACTCTTTTCGCAGCCGCCCTTTGCGCCGAAAAAACATGTGTTTATTCCCCCGGTTATAGTGTTGTGCTACTACCTTTTACCTTATAATTCCCGTCTGCCTTCAATAGCTTTCGATAAGGTTACCTCATCTGCATACTCTAGGTCTCCCCCAACAGGAAGCCCATGAGCGATTCTGGTTGTTTTGATTCCCGATGGTTTCAATAATCGGGAAATATACATCGCGGTTGCTTCACCCTCGATATTTGGGTTTGTTGCAAGGATCACTTCTTGAACCGTCTCATCTTGAAGCCGTTTCAATAGATCAGGAATATTTATATCTTCCGGACCAATTCCATCCATTGGAGAGATCGCACCATGCAGTACATGGTATAAGCCATTGAATTCCTTCATTTTCTCCATCGCAATAACATCTTTTGGGTCTTGGACAACACAAATGATACTTTTATCTCTTCGCAGATCTTCACATATATAACATGGATCTTGATCGGTAATATGGCCGCATACGGAACAGTAAGTAAGATTACGTTTTGCATTGACCAGCGCCTTTGCAAAATCCAATACTGTATCTTCCTTCATATTTAGAACATGAAAAGCCAGACGGGCAGCCGTTTTAGGACCGATCCCCGGCAGCTTCATAAAGCTGTCGATCAGCTTTGTAATCGGTTCTGGATAGTGCATTTATTTTTTCTCCTCTAGAAAAGCAGGGGTGCCTGACCTCTAAGGGTTAATCCCCTAAGTTTCCATGCACCCCAGCTTCTTTTTTTATTAAAAAGGTAAATTCATTCCTTTAGTGAATTGCCCCATTGTATTATTCGTTAATTCCTCTGCCTTTTTCAAAGCATCATTAACCGCTGCAAGAACCAAATCCTGAAGCATTTCTACATCATCCGGATCTACAGCTTCAGGTTTAATTTGCACATCTAACACTTCTTTATGGCCTGAAACAACAACAGTGACCATACCGCCGCCGGCAGTACCTTCAATTTTTTGCTCGCCAAGTTCTTCTTGAGCCTCAGCCATTTTCTTTTGCATTTTTTGCATTTGTTTCATCATATTTTGCATGTTACCCATTCCGCCACCACGCATCATAATTCCTAACCTCCATTTATTTATTCATTAGTCAATAATTTCTACAAATTCTTCGCCAAATAGTTTCTTTGCCTCTGCAATATGCGGTTCCTCTTCCTTGACAGATTCACCGCTGATGTTTTCCCCTTCTTCACCATGCTGGCTGTTTAGGAACCCTTCACGGATCGGCAGCCATTGGTCTTCTGGAACACCTAAAAACTGGAGTCTCTTGCCCGTTAATTTCACTATCGCATTTGAGACAGCTTCGAGAAAATCAGTGCGGTTCATCGCCATTTGACAAATCATTTCATGCTTAAACTTTATAATAAAAGCAGTTGAGGAAGCGGCGATAGGTTCAGCATCATTCAATAATGCCGCCTGCGATTTCAATAGATTTGAACGCATTTCTCCCCAATTCGCTTTAATTAAATTTAAATCACTTTTCGTTGCCTGCTTTAAAACTTCATTTATTTTTCCGACTGGTGCCTGGAAGGATTTTTTTGAGGACGTCCTCTGGGCAGGCTTTTGCTGCTGTGTTGTTCCTTCCTGAGGAGCAGGTACAGTCCCATTTACCTTTAAATGCTGCAATTCAGATTCAAGCTGGTCAATCCTTGCTAGTAATTGCTCGATTGAACCAGAATCAGCTTGACTGGATGGTTTGACTTCCGTCTGACAAAGCTTTACCACCGCTACCTCTAAAAAGATTCGTGGATGATTGGTCCAGCGCATTTCCTGCTGTGTTTTGTTCAGCACATCTATCAGCTGATAAATCTTATCGATAGGAATAGTCTCGGCCAATCTCTTAAAATCGTCATCCAACATCACTCTTTCAAGTGACTCTTCTAAGTTGGGCGCCGTTTTATAAAGCAGCATATCCCTATAAAATAGAATGAAATCCTCGATAAATCTGGACGGATCCTTCCCATGGAACAACAGTTCATCAAGCGCCTCCAAACCACTGGCTACATTCCCTTCCTGAAAAGCATTGGCCAGCTTATTGAGAAACCCTTGCGAAACAGAACCTGTCACGGTTAAGGCATCCTCCATCGTGACACGATCTTGACTGTAGGATATCGCTTGATCCAATAAACTTAAGGCATCACGCATTCCACCCTCTGCAGCCCGGGCAATCATTTGCAGCGCTGTTTCATCACAGTTCACACCTGTTTCTTCCACAATCAATTTCATTCGGTTTACAATTGATCCGGCTGTAATCCGTCTAAAATCAAAGCGCTGACACCTAGAGATAATCGTTAACGGAATTTTATGAGGTTCAGTTGTCGCTAAAATAAATATCACGTGCTTTGGCGGTTCCTCTAGTGTTTTAAGCAAGGCATTAAATGCACTAATTGAGAGCATATGCACTTCATCGATAATATAAACTTTATAGTTTACGGCAGTGGGCGCAAACCTCACCTTATCGAGGACATCCCTCATCTCTTCGACACGGGAGTTAGAAGCAGCATCAAATTCTAAGACATCTGAGATGGTTCCATTGGTAATGCCTAGGCATGCCGCACATTCATTACATGGTTCGGAAACTGGTGCACGCTCACAATTAATTGCCTTTGCTAATATTTTAGCAGCACTTGTTTTACCTGTTCCTCTTGGACCGGAAAAAAGATAGGCGTGTGAAATTTTTTGTTGAAGCAGGGCGTTTTGCAATGTCTTGGTTACATGTTCTTGTCCTACTACATCAATAAAGCTCTGCGGACGCCAAACACGATATAAAGCCTGGTATGCCAATTGACACCGCCCCCTTCAAATTTTTATCATCTTCTACATTATAGCTTATCTAATTTCTATTTTTCAAAGTGTATGTAAAAAAACTCATCCTGAATTTAGAATGAGTTTTTAAAGTGCATTTATGTACTGCCGTGCACCTTCCGTCGACATACGCCCATAAGCGTTACTTAAGCAGTTAGCTCGGCCCAGGCAACCCTGCGGCACATGGGAGCGTCCACTTAATGCTGCTTCCTTCCGGACCTGACATGGTTCATGGATTCCCATTGCGCAGGACCAGGACGTCAACACCACTTACTTAAGGCAGGCCCTACAGGTCGTAAGCCTCGGGAAGGGATTCAGTCCCGCTAGAGCGGATTGCGGGTACAGGGCACCGCTACCTCCCCACCTAGCACGGCAAAATTGATACCTAAGTTTTGTGCGTCGTTATCTGACGCCTTTTAAATATACAACTTATCGTTTGAAAAAGCAATTGTATTTCATTTGTAAATTACTGTAAATTAATTTTTCCCTGGTCATCCTTCATTTTCTTAGCAAGCTTTTTTCTTTCTCTTAAGCTGCGAAAAAAATCAGAGAGCAGCTGCCCGCATTCCTTTTCTAGTACACCTTTTGTCATTTCACATTGATGATTAAAGCGTTCATCCTGCAACAAATTCATCAGTGTCCCGGCACAACCGCCTTTAGGGTCGCTGGCACCGTAAACCACCCTATTTACTCTTGATAAAATAATGGCACCTGCACACATTGGACAGGGCTCTAATGTGACATAAAGAGTAGAATCCTCTAATCTCCATGAGCCCGTTTGCCGGCAAGCTTTGTCAATTGCAAGCAGCTCAGCATGGGCAATCGCATTTTGATCCGTTTCCCTTAAATTATGGGCCCGAGAAATAATTTCTCCATTAATCACGAGTACTGCACCAATCGGTACTTCTTGGATTTCCTGTGCTTTCTCTGCTTCCTTTATCGCTTCCCTCATAAAAAATTCATCTTGAGGTTCTATTACTTTCATTATCGATCACCTAATTTACTTTTAATACTATTAATTAACTTATAAATGAAATACAGAATTAAAAATTGGGTACTATACCAAAATATATAGAATATTACTGCATTCAAGTTATTTTTTCAAAGTGTGAAAAAAGGAGTGAATAAATAGTTGAGCCAAGAGCGGATTGCGTTACTTATTATTGATATGATTAATAACTTTGACTTTTCTCATGGTTCCATTCTAGCCCAAAAGGCTCAAAAAACGGCTGAACGAATAAGAGAATTAAAAGAACGCTTCAATCAAAAGCAATTGCCTGTGATCTTTATTAACGACCATTATAATCTATGGCAGGCAGATTATCATAAAATTATTGACTATTGCAGTAATCCTACTAGCAGACCAGTCATTGAAACATTATTGCCCGGTAAGGATGATTTTTTCTTAATCAAACCCAAGCATTCCGGCTTTTACGGAACTGCCCTACATACATTACTGAGCCAATTAAAAGTAAATACTCTTATATTAACCGGGATTGCCGGAAATATCTGTGTGCTTTTTACAGCAAATGATGCATATATGCGTGAATACAAGCTTTTCATCCCGGATGATTGTATCGCCTCTGTTGACGACAATGATAACCATTATGCCCTGATGATGATGAAAAATGTGTTAAAGGCTGGGATTGAACCAAGTACCCACGAAATTTACCAACATTATATCATCTAATGCCCCCCGCCCACATAGAATAGCTGTAGCGTATGTTTCGGGAGGGATTCATGATGCAGATTCATGTAGTAAGAAGTGGTGAATCTTTAACAACTATTGCTAGGACTTACCATTCAACTGTTCAGGATATTGTAGAGGCTAATGACCTGCCTAATCCAAATAATCTTGTCATCGGACAATCGATGGTTATTCCTATTATCGGCCGTTTTTATTTTGTCCAATCGGGTGATTCACTTTATTCAATCGCCCGCAGGTTCAACACTACTCCTCAAGCATTGGCAAGCGTTAACCGCATTAACATCAATCAGCCTTTAAATACAGGAATTCGTCTCTATATCCCCCAAGGTCCCAAAAGAAATGCTGAATTTAACGCCTATGTTGAACCACGCGGAACAACTGTCGCTCCTGCCTTAGAAACAGCCGCCCGTGAAGCCGCACCCTATCTAACCTATCTAGCCCCCTTCAGCTTCCAGGCACGCCGCGATGGGACCTTAAAAGAGCCTTTATTAAATCAATTTCCTGCCATTGCTAGAGCCAATCGCAACGTTTTAATGATGGTTATTAACAATCAGGAAAATGACCAATTTAGTGATGAACTTGGCCGCATTCTACTAAACGATATGACAATCCAAGATCGTTTTCTCAATAATATTGTTGCTACAGCTAAAAAGTATGGATTCCGTGACATTCATTTTGATTTTGAATTTATACGGCCAGCTGACAGGGAAGCCTATAACAACTTTTTGCGGAAAGCAAAGCAACGATTCAGCCGGGAAGGCTGGCTAATGTCGACTGCTCTCGCACCTAAAACTAGTGCAACCCAAAAAGGAAAATGGTATGAAGGACATGATTATCGAGCTCACGGGGAAATTTCCGACTTTGTGGTAATTATGACTTATGAGTGGGGTTACAGCGGCGGTCCGGCTATGGCTGTCTCACCTATTGATCAGGTACGAAAAGTTCTCGAATATGCGGTTACTGAAATGCCATCTACTAAGATTCTAATGGGGCAAAACCTTTACGGATATGACTGGACACTTCCTTTTGTCCAAGGAACAGTTGCACGAGCAGTTAGTCCGCAGCAGGCCATTCAGCTTGCTGCCACGCACAATGTTCCGATTGAATACGATACGAAGGCGCAGGCTCCACACTTCCGTTACACTGCGGATGGCAAACAGCATGAAGTCTGGTTTGAAGATGCCCGGTCGATTCAGGCAAAGTTTAATTTAATTAAGGAGCTAAACCTTAGAGGTATGAGTTACTGGAAGCTCGGATTAGCTTTTCCGCAAAATTGGCTGTTAATCGTAGACAACTTCAATGTAACCAAGCGCGGAACATAGACTGCTTCATTTTTTACAGGTTTATAAAAATTTCCATCTTACAAAAACTGCCGTCTTTCGGCAGTTTTCTTTATTATTTGACATGAAACCTTCATCTTGTAAATATTCCATATCCCTTCCTGCGGCAGATTGTGATAAAATATTCTTTGCGTCAAAAAATGAATAGCCAAAAAGACGGTTATTAAAAAACTTTTAACAGATGATTAATCGATCATAAATAATATAGATGTACAGGCAGTTGGAGAAGGAGGACTTGCAATGGGGGATACACCCTTTATTACTGTTGAAGGGCCGATTGGTGTAGGAAAGACATCTCTCGCAAAAGCCATTTCGGAAAAGTTTCAATTTGCTCTTTTAAAAGAGATTGTTGATGAAAATCCGTTCTTAGGGAAATTCTACGAAAATATAGAAGAATGGAGTTTCCAGACGGAGATGTTCTTTCTGTGCAATCGATATAAGCAATTAGGGGATATCAATACCCAATACTTAAGCCAGAATAAGTCTGTTATTGCAGATTATCATATTTTAAAAAACTTGATCTTTGCTGAACGGACCCTTAATAATGCAGAGTACCAAAAGTACTTTAAAATATATCAAATTTTAACAGAGGATATGCCTAAACCCAATGTGATTATTTATTTAAATGCAAGTCTCGATACACTTTTAAAGCGGATTAAAAAAAGAGGGCGCGAAGTCGAGAAAAATATTAGTCCTTTATATTTAGAACAGCTATCCATTGATTATGAAAACACCATAGCTGCTTTTGAAAAAGAACATCCGGAAGTCCCCGTTCTTCGCTTTAGTGGTGATGAGCTGGATTTCGTAAAAAGTGAGCAGGATTTAAATTATATTTTTCAAAAGTTATCAACTTCCTTAAAAGAAAGCAACTGGGCAAACAACATAATATTGAACGGGGGATGTTAGGTTAGTGAGTATCGTAATTGGTGGTATGATTGGTCTAGGAAAAACAAGTGTGGCAGACACATTGAATGCACACTTTAAAAATAAAGGAATTGAAAGCAAGGTCTACTATGAAGCAGTTGATGATAATCCGATTCTTCCCCTTTATTATGAGCTGACACCTGAAGAATTAGATGCAAGAAGAATTCCATTCCTGTTACAATTATTCTTTTTAAATAAACGGTTTAAGACGGTTAAGGAATGTGTGAATTGGCTTGAACCGATTTATACGATTCAGGATCGCTCCATCTATGAAGATTGGTACTTCGCCTATGTGAATAAGAACCTGGGCCGAATCTCTGATCTTGAATTTAAGATTTATGAAGAGCTTGTTGATAATATGATGGAAGAACTAAAAGAACTTCCTAAGAAAGCACCGGATATAATGGTTTACTTAAAGGGATCATTTGAAACGGTAATTGATCGGATTATGGCCCGAGGCAGAAGCTTCGAAATTAACCCTGAACTAAAAGAGTACTACTTCGAAGTATGGAAGGGTTATGATGAATGGGTATTGAATCAGTACTCAGCCAGCGAAGTGATTGTCATTGATATGGACAAAACCGACGTAGTTAAAAGTAAAACAGATGCGGTTATGGTCTGTGAGGCTGTTGAAGAAAAATTAAATGAAATATTAAAAATAGAAAAAGCACAGATTGGGTAATCCAATCTGTGCTTTTTTATCGGAAGGTAGAGGCTCCTTGGTCAGGGACCGCAGCCAGACACATTTTTTTGCAAAAAAAAATTCGCTACAAGTAATTGTAACGAATTTTTTATCTCCAGTTTTTATGCGCGTGATTGTTTTTTAATAATGGAGGAGGAAGAGGGATTCGAACCCCCGCGCGGTTTAACCCGCCTGTCGGTTTTCAAGACCGATCCCTTCAGCCGGACTTGGGTATTCCTCCGTATCAACAAATGATAATTTATCATAATCTAATGAAGATGTCAATTCATATACATGAATTTTCCGGACAATTTAGATTGCCCGGAAAATCCAATGACCATTCAGCTTGTTATCATTTATTATGGTTTAATCACTTCACGGTTGCCCATATACGGTCTTAGTGCCGCAGGAATGATGACACTGCCGTCTGCCTGCTGATAATTTTCTAGGATGGCGGCGACCGTGCGGCCAATTGCAAGCCCAGATCCATTCAAAGTATGAACATGCTCTGGCTTTGCCTTTGGATCACGGCGGAAGCGGATATTCGCCCTTCTTGCCTGGAAGGCCTCAAAGTTACTGCAAGAAGAAATCTCACGATACATACCGTAGCTTGGGATCCAAACTTCGATATCGTATTTTTTTGCCGCTGTAAAGCCAAGGTCTCCTGTACACATGCTCAATACACGGTACGGCAGTTCTAATAGCTGTAAAACACGTTCAGCATTATTTGTCAGCTTTTCAAGTTCCTCGTAAGAATCTTCTGGTTTTACAAATTTCACAAGCTCTACTTTATTAAATTGGTGCTGACGGATTAAGCCTCTTGTATCACGCCCTGCAGAGCCTGCTTCAGAACGGAAACATGCACTGTATGCAGCAAAGCGAATCGGAAGTTCTTCCCCGCTTAAAATTTCATCTCGATGATAGTTAGTGACAGGCACCTCAGCCGTAGGGATTAAGAAATAATCTTCTCTTTCAATTAAAAAAGCATCTTCTTCAAATTTAGGCAGCTGGCCAGTTCCTGTCATGCTTGTGCGGTTAACAAGGTATGGAGGGAGGATCTCTGTGTAGCCATGCTCATCAACATGAAGATCGAGCATGAAGCTGATTAAGGCCCGTTCCAGACGAGCTCCAAGCCCCTTATAAAAGACAAAGCGGCTTCCGGTAACCTTTCCTGCCCGCTCGAAGTCAAGGATGCCTAGTTCAGTTGCAATGTCCCAGTGCGGCTTTGCTTCAAATTCAAAATCACGGACTTGCCCCCATTTTCTGATTTCCACATTATCGTCCTCGGTTTCACCGATGGGCACACTCTCATGTGGAATGTTTGGTATGCTTAATAGCAACTGTTCTAATGTCTCTTCGACACCGCGGAGTTCGTCATCAAGGATTTTAATTTTATCGCCAACTTCACGCATTTCTGTAATTAGTTGATCGGCATCCTTTTTTTCACGCTTTAGTGCGGCTACTTGCTGAGATACTTCATTTTTTCGGCTTTTAAGTTTTTCAGATTCAACGATTAACTCGCGTCTTTTCACATCTAGGTCTTCGAATTTTCCTAAATCGGTTAAATCCTCTCCGCGATGCTGGAGCTTTTCTTTTACTTCAGTAAAATTAGCTCTTAATACTTTGATATCCAACATATTGACCACTCCTTTTATACATATGGATCTTAGATGCACTGAAAAAGTCTTTAAAAAATAGGTTGTGTTTTAAAATAGTGTTGATTTCCGTTCCAGGCGGCTTCGCTTTCCGCGGGCGTGCCGGTGAGCCTCCTCGACGCCTAAAGCGCCTGCGGGGTCTCACCTGCCCCATACTCCCGCAGGAGTCTTCGCCGCCTTCCACTCCAATCAACAGTGTTTTTACACAGGCTATCTAATAAAATGATCTTTTTCAGAGCTCTTTAATCTTATTGGGTATAACCGTCTTGTTAAAGACAAAAAAAACTCCCGCCCCAAATACAGGGACGAGAGTTAGTCGCGATACCACCCTGGTTGACAGCATTCGCTGTCCACCTCAAGAAATTGTAACGGTTTTTACCGAAAGTACTTACTTACCTATACAGGTGTTCCATACCTTGCTCGAGGAGGGATTCACAAGGATCACACACCGGTTCACACCACCCACCGGCTCTCTTAGGAGTGAGGTTCTTGTTACTAGTTCCTCTCATTGCTTTTTCATTATTGATTTGTTTTATAATTTACTATAATTATGAACCAAATGCAACCAAATTAAACAATTTCTATTTAGAACCAACCTTTTACAGTTGACCCAATGCCGTGAAAAACATCACCGAAGAAATTACCGATACCGCGCATCATTAACACAAACCAGTTGGCTTTTTCGACATCCTCAGCGGCAATCACATCTACTTGCGCTTTCTTTTGTCCCTCAGCAGTTAAGAAGCTTACCTTCTCGCCATTTTTGGGCTTCAATGTCAAATAACCAATGGTCTCGCCTTTCTTAATTGGAGCGGTCAATTCGCCCTTTTCATTGACCTTTTTCTTATCCAATACAAGCACTGGCTGATAATTTTTCTCTTCACCGTTTAAAACGATCATATTAACCGCAGACTTTGTATATATTTTCACCTGATCCTCTTTTCCTTTAAGAACAGGTAATGTCTTTTGTCCCTTCACTTGGTAGTGTTTTGGAACAAGTTTTACATTTGTATAATTGCTAAACGCATAATCAAGCATTTTTCTAGTTTCTTCAAAGCGGGCTTTGTAGCCACCCTCGCCACTTGCATCCTTCGCATTCTGTACAACTGTGATAAATCGTTTTCCATCACGGCTTGCTGTTCCTGTAAAGCAGTAACCGGCAAAATCAGTGGTTCCTGTCTTCAGCCCGTCCATTCCTTGGTAGCCGTAATCTAGAGATGGCAGCATCCAGTTCCAGTTAATCATATCAATCTGGTCATCTGTACCTTCACGGAAGACCTTCTTTGGAGTGCTGGCTGTTTTTAATACATCAGGGAAATCATTAATCAGATGAAAAGCCAATTTTGCAACCGCACGGGAAGACATTACATTCTCATCTTCTGCACCAGTTCCCTCCGGATGCAGGCCATTATAATCCCGATTGTTCAGACCGGTAGAGTTCACAAATTTATAATCTTTCAAACCCATTGCTTTTGCTTTTTCATTCATCATTTTCACAAAATTTGTTTCTGACCCGCCAATAATTTCTGCAATTGCTATGGTCGCAGCATTCGCAGAATAAATGGCCATTGCTTCATATAATTCTCGAACTTTATAGGTTCCATCTGCACGTAACGGCACATTGGAGAGGTCACGGCGTTGAGAAACTTTGTACACAAGATCACTTACTCGATACTCTTGATCCCATTTGACTTTTCCTTTTTTAATGGAATCCAGTAAGATGTACTCAGTCATCATTTTGGTCATACTAGCAATTCCAAGTACAGTGTCAGCATTCTTTTCATATAAAACCTTACCTGTTTTTCCATCTACTAAAATGGCTCCATCTGCATTCACATTTATAGCTGCTTCTGCATGGGCCTTATCTGCACCTACACCAGCAAAAACACTAAAAAACATAAGCATTGCCAATGCACTGGCAATATATTTTCGATAAAGATGTTTGTTCACTATTACACGCCCTCCAAGGAATTTATACACTTTGAATATTTTATCATACCTGCCTACTAAATCATAGAATGAGCATAGAACCATTCTTTGTATATGATTAAATTTTAATAGGAAATTTTTCATAATAAAAACAGAGAAGATTCCCTCTCTGTTTTTTAAAATTTATAATGAATAATTTGGTGCTTCTTTGGTGATTTGAACATCATGCGGATGACTTTCTTTTAGACCGGCACCTGTCATTTTAATAAATTGTGCTTTTGTTCTTAAATCATGAAGATCCTTTGTACCGCAATAACCCATACCAGACCGGATGCCTCCAATTAGCTGGTAAACTGTCTCAGATAATGGCCCTTTATATGGAATACGTCCTTCGATACCTTCAGGGACAAACTTTTTATTATCTTCTTGGAAATAACGGTCTTTCGATCCCTTTTCCATCGCAGCGACTGAACCCATACCCCGGTAAACCTTAAAACGGCGTCCTTGGAAAATTTCTGTCTCACCTGGGCTCTCTGATACCCCTGCCAATAAGCTTCCAAGCATAACGGCATTACCGCCTGCTGCTAAGGCCTTAACAATATCACCAGAATATTTAATGCCGCCATCAGCGATAATGGTTTTGCCATGCTTCATTGCCTCAGTAGCACAATCATAGACAGCGGTAATTTGCGGTACCCCTACACCCGCTACAACCCTTGTCGTACAAATAGAGCCAGGTCCGATTCCTACCTTCACCACATCAGCACCAGCCTCAATTAGATCCTTCGTTGCTTCCGCTGTAGCGACATTACCTGCAATAATAGTCAAGTCCGGATATGCATTTCTAATTACCCTGACTTGATCTAAAACACCTTTTGAATGTCCATGGGCCGTATCAATTACAATTGCATCAACATTAGCAGCTACTAACGCTTCAACGCGCTTCATCGTATCAGATGTAATGCCTACCGCCGCACCTGCCAGTAAACGTCCCTGCTTGTCTTTAGCGGAGTTAGGGAACTCAATTACCTTTTCAATGTCTTTAATAGTGATTAAGCCTTTTAAAACTCCTTCTTCATTCACAAGCGGTAATTTTTCAATTTTATGCTTTTGAAGAATTTTTTCAGCCTCTTTTAAAGTGGTTCCGACTGGGGCTGTTACAAGATGTTCCTTTGTCATTACATCTGCAATTTTAAATGAATAATCTTGATCCTGAATAAAGCGAAGATCACGGTTAGTGATAATACCAATCAGCTTTTGGTCTTCCATGTTATTAACGATAGGGACCCCAGAGATGCGGTATTTCCCCATCAAATGTTCTGCGTCAAACACCTGATGTTCAGGAGTAAGGAAGAATGGGTCAGTTATAACGCCGCTCTCAGACCGCTTAACCTTTTCTACCTGTTCTGCCTGTTGTTCAATGGTCATATTCTTGTGAATAATTCCTAAGCCGCCTTGACGGGCAATAGAGATGGCCATTTCTGATTCCGTTACAGTATCCATACCAGCACTGATAAGCGGAATATTAAGCTTTACACTTGGCGATAATTCAACTTGCAGGTTTACATCTTTAGGCAATACCTCTGATTTACCCGGAATCAATAACACATCATCAAACGTTAATCCTTCTTTTGCAAATTTATTCTCCCACATTTTTAACAGCCCCCCAGAACAAAAAATATTATTTGTAGGTTATCAATTGGACAAAATACTGTCAAGGAATAAATATTTAATTGATTTTTCTGAAAAAGGTGAATAACTTGATTACTCCTTATAAAGATTGGAAAAGTTTCTCTTGTTTCTTCTCGGCTGAATACTGCCAAAAGTATTTAAAAATGTGCTACCAAAAGCGAAATATTGATAACGCTGAACAAAAAAGCTATGAAAATGGGTATGCCTTTCTCTATTATCTCGAACATGGGCAAATATATTATGACCAGGCAAAAAAGTCTCCACTAATTTTAAAACCAATTCTGCTTTTCTATGGGCTCGTTCACTTAATTAAGGCATGTATCTTAACGATTGATCCTTCCTATCCTGAGACAACGGCTGTATTAGCCCATGGTGTCTCAACAAGAAAAAGAAAAAAACAAAATTACCTTTTCTTTCATGATGAGGTAAAGTTTCAAAAAAATGGCCTCTTTCCATTTATGTCAGAGAAAATGTTTCACATGAAACAATTGGAAGGAGAAAAAGTTATCATGGAAGAACTTTTAATGCTTGTGCCTGAATTGGATGAATTATTCTATATCATGGAGGGTAAAAAGACATTTGCGGGTTTGATGAAGCAAGATAATAACCTCATCATTCCTGAGTCGGTATTAGATAGCTTTCATATGACGGAGAGCCGGTTTAAGGACTATTTTGCTACAAAGTTTAAAAACGGTGTGGAGTTTTCAAATGAGGGGCTTTCATTTCAACTAAATAACAGCTTTCTTTCAGAAATGTCGCCGCTATTCTACAACTTGGAAGACGATAGGTACTCAATACCGCTTAGCAAAGGTAATTTTCTTCATTTTCCAGAGCTGCTGGTTCATTATTTATTGTTATATAACTTAAGTATGATTGCCCGTTATGAAACGGAATGGTGGAGTGAGTTAACAAAGATGATGCCAAACCGGGATTATCCCTTTATTCATTCATTTATTGAAATAACAATGAATAAGGGTCCATTCTTAATCTTTCAGTATCTAATGGGATAAAAAATAAAAGGACAATCCTTCCGGATTGTCCTTAAAGTGCCTGGCAACGTCCTACTCTCACAGGGGCAAAGCCCCAACTACCATCGGCGCT
>NZ_JAABNN010000042.1 GCF_009928415.1 Bacillus sp. USDA818B3_A | reverse complement strand
GACGCGCACGACTCAAAATCGTGTTCCGTGAGGAGTGTCGGTTCGACCCCGACCATCGGTATCATAAATAAGGTGAGAAACCTTATAAATCAAGACTTTCAACAGTTCATGTTGGAGGTCTTTTTTGCATTCAGCACAATATTCGAATAGGCCAAAATCGTATGCGTAAAATCTTATGCTTAGGAGGAAGAATATGACGAGAAGGGGATTATTATCAGATGAAGAGTTGCAAATAGTTAGAAAGAAATTAACTGATGAAGAAGCTTTTTATAAATTCCAGAGAGATTGCCGATTGAAAAATTTAAGACCCTCAACCATCGAATTTTATAGAAATGAGTTGAAGTCAGTAAAAAGTTTATTAGTAGAAATTTACTAAAGAGAAGTACATAGGAAAGCATACGAACTTTAGTGATGACTATCTTGGAAGTGGAGTCAAACTTAAAAAAGCAATTAAAAAATACTGCAGAGTGAACTTCTCAAGAGAAGAAATTGCGTATGCCTATTCCCCAGAACAACTGAATGTTCTTGAAAAATTGTACATCAACTATTTCAATGCAACCAAGGATGATAACTTCTATAATGAAGCTCCTGGAGGAGATGACAGGTATGGCAATGAAGAGGTCTGCTAATGCAGGCTTTTTTAATTATGTTTCTTCTAATAAAAAAAAACGAGCTTAAGCTCGTCTTTATAGCAATTATATTTTTGTATGATTTATCCTATTTTTCTATGAATGATACTTCATCAGCATAACTAAACATAAAATCAGGTATTTTCCATTGATTAACCTTTTCTAACCTATCCCTAATACTTAGTTCTTGTGGGTCTTCTATTAACCTATGTCTAACTAACCAAGCTAAAACTAAATCACCCTCAGTATCCTCCGAAATTGATAGATTATACCACCAAGATTCTACATCATCAAGCTTATCATATTCGGGTGATTCTTTAATTTTACTTATCAAATTATCCGCTTCAACCCAATTTCGTTCATCACTTTCGATAAGGTATAATGCCTGGTTAACTATTGCGAAGGGTTCATTCTCATTTAATTTTGGTGTTATAAGTTCTTCCATAGTAAATGGGATAATATTCTGTTGTATTCCTTCTTTTCTTAAAAGATAAAAAATGTTAACACCAGCTATCGTCATACCATATTCAAATGACTTTACAAAATTGTCAGCAGCAGTTAGTTGATCTCCTTTTTGATAAAAATAAAAGGCTTTATCAAAGTATGTTTCTGCCACAAGCTTTTTAACTCTTTTTAATTTACTATCACGGAAAAACCCAATTATTTTATCTATTGAATACAATGAATTATCCGACGCTCCCAATGTTCTAATAGCAATTATTAATAATACTAGAATATCCTCATTGGTACTTTTAATAAACTTAGATTCAAAAGTTTGTAGAACTAAGGCTGCTTCTTCTAGGTTTCCTTCATTAATAAAAGTCCTTATTTTATAATATAAGCCAAATGGTTCTGCTATTTCTCCTAGGGCATCAGATTGTTTAATTAGATAATCACAATATTTATGTGCATTTGTATAATCGCCTAAATTAAAGTAGATTTTTATTAATCTACTAGCTGAAGACCTTAGATAAGGTTGTATGTCCTCGTCATTTTCTGTTTCAAAATTTTGAATCAGACTTTCAAACATAGTAAGTGATTTTGTTGGTTCAGAATCCATTAAGTAATCAGCGTTATTAAAGATAGCTTCTACAATGAAAATGTTAACATTTGGATCACCTTTTTCAGAAGATAAATTAATTATCTTTTCATTCATAAGAAAGACATTTTGTTCGTCACCAATATTTTTAAAGTAAGTAGCTTTTTGCTCAAAAGACATAATAAGCAAATCGTTAAAATTATTTTTTGCATCCTTCTCTTTTAATTTATTAACAATGTCTTCAAAACAATTACAAACCTTTAATATTAATTGAGAATCTTTATCTTCATCAATTCTTTCCAGAATTGATACAATTACCTGCAATAATTCCAGTAATGTACTATTGCTTAAATTTTCATAATTTAATTCCAATAGTAGTCTTGCAGCAGTATTATATTGAGAGCGTCTAGCAAAACCTCTAATGTTTTTAAATAAATTTAAGTTCTGATTATCTTTTCCTTCATTTTCTTGTTCTAAACTTTTTAAATTCTTTAACTTCTCAATGACATGATTCAAGAAAAAAACATCTTTAGATTTTTCATCTATTCTATTTCCACCAAGAAATTTAATTAAAAAACTTAATGGATCTTCTGTTATTTCTGGCTCTGGTAAATCAAGTGCATTAACTAATTTATCTAAAACAACATGGGCACTTAATTTTGTATCAATTTGATTAACTTGCTCTATTTTTTCAATTTCCTGTGTATCATCAATAATAGTAACTTTATCTTTATTTTCTGGGACCACAAAAGCCACATCAGTATGGTTAACAAGCCATTCTGGGAAGTTATTGAGTTGGTCATCTGAATAACAAAACCAATAAAGTTTGAATGGTAACCTTCTGGATTGTAATCTCTTACGTAAAGAGGTCATAATTACATCATTTTCCCAACCGCTGTAACCAACTACAATAGGGGATATTGATTCACTTATTCTTTCTAAAAGAGACGCTATAGTATTAGTTGTTATTTCGGAACCTTTATTTCTTGCAATTATTTCTGGTGTAAGATTACAACAGTCATATGATAAATAAGTCCCATGAACATGGACTATTTGAATGTCTTCAATTTCATTATTTACTTTAAATGCACTCTCAGGTTGGTCACATACTATATGCTTAACATTAAAATGGTTTAGAGCTCGTGTCAGAAAGTCATCAAAATTTGGGGTAATAACGATATTTGCTAGCTTACTATAAGCTAATAAATGGGCTAAACGAAAATTGGCCGGTGTTATATTTTTATTTTCAATTAGATCACGAAAAAATCTTTGCCTGGATATTGGCTGATGGTACGCTTTATCTAACCAAAAAGAATATTCTTCTGCTCCTTTAAGGTTTTCATCTATTGTAATTGGGATATTACTTTTTTTAAGCTTTGTTTTACAAAGTTCAATAATATCCTTTGCTAATGGTACCGAATCGTAAGAAATTCCTGCACCTACTATAAAGTAGAAAGGAAAATCCCTTATAGAAAGTGAGTCTGTTATTTCATATATTGCCTGGTTTAAATGCATTTTTTGCGACATTGTTTCGAATATCCTTTCGTAATACTAAATTTAAATACTATCGTACCAATTATAGCAAAAATAACCAATTTTCCTAGTAAAATTTTCATAAAAAAACACCTCTGTCTAAATTAAAAAGTACCCGATAGAGTAGACACTTAAAAAAAGTCCTCTATCAGGTACTTTTTTGTATACTTAAGAAAAACGGAATTGGGGAAACCAAAATGAGTAAGAAATTATTTAAAGAGAAAGAGGTTAAGAATCTTTCTAATAACCCTTATGTTAAATCAGTTAGTTCAAAGGGAATTACCTATACAGATGAATTTAAACATCTTTTCATTGAAGAAAATTCAGGTGGAAAGCTACCTAGAGAGATCTTTGAACAATGTGGATTCGATATTGATGTTTTAGGAATGGAGTGTGTTAAAGCTGCTGGTAAGAGATGGCGTGCCTCCTATAGAGAAAATGGAGTAGCCGGTCTACGTGATACCAGAGGTGAAAATTCAGGGAGATCTTGTGAAAGGGAGCTAACACTAGAAGAGAAATTTGCGAGATTAGAAGCTCAAAACAATTTATTAAAGGCAGAAAATGAACTATTAAAAAAGATACGATTTTCAGAAAGGGGGCTGAAAAGGAACCTATAACCTTACCCACTGATCAAAAGTTTATCATTATCCGTTCAGTTATACAGAAGTATAAGTTAAAGAATATGGTGAGCTATTTATGTGACGTAGCTGGTGTTTCCCGGTCTGGTTATTATAATTATTTCTCTGAAAGGTCACAAAAAGTAAGAGAAGAAAAAGAAGCGAAAGATGAGAAAGTTAAGGAGATCATCCTAAAAGCCTTTCATTATAAACGCCGTAAAAAAGGGGCACGTCAAATTAAAATGACTTTGGCGGGTCAATTTAATGTTAAATTCAATTTAAAACGGATTAGAAGAATCATGAAGAAATACGGAATTATTTGCCCTATCAGAAAGGCAAACCCTTATCGACGGATGATGAAAGCAACACAAGAACATAGAGTCGTAACCAACCTTTTAAATCGGGAATTTAAGCAGGAGATCCCTTATAAAGTTCTTCTAACAGATATCACTTACTTATTTTACGGTGAAGGTCGGAGAGCATATTTATCTGCCATAAAAGACAGTTCCACAGGTGAACTATTAGCCTATAATATTTCAGAACGTATGACCATTGATTTAGCCACAGATACCCTAAAAAAACTAAAGAAGAATAAACACTTTAAAAAAGTGAAAGATGCATTGATCCATTCAGACCAGGGAGTACATTATACGTATCCAGAATTTCAAAAATCTGTAAAAAAACTTAGACTACGCCAATCTATGTCAAGAAGAGGCAATTGTTGGGATAACGCACCAATGGAATCTTTCTTTGGCCATTTAAAAGATGAAGCTTCTATAAAAGAATGTACAACCCTAGAGGAACTAAAAAGAGAAATTAAGCAATATATGATGTATTACAATCACTATAGATACCAATGGAATTTAAAAAAGATGACCCCTGTTCAATACAGAGATCATCTTCTTAAATCAGCCTAGGCTTTTTTTAAAAATGTCCTTTACAACGGGTACACATTAAATAATAGAGGTGTTTTTTTAACTCCGCTTATTAATCCATGTCAATCTCTAAACGAGGTAAATTACTATTGTTATAGTATCGATAAAATAGTTCGAGAAGTAGCTTCCAACGTTCCTAATTTTTCATGTCATCAATAGCCTTTAAATTTTTTCAGCAGTCTTTATTTAATCACCTTTCATAAATTATACTGTAGTTTTTTGCCTTTTATTGCGATTTGTTTAATTTCGTCCATAAACTTGTTAAGACACCAATCTGAGCAAAACTTTTCCCCATGAATTTCCTTATGCCAATTCTGTGCCACCCAATATCCATCGTTATCTTTTGTAGATATTTTCTTTAGACAATTTGTGCATTTAATTGAGTAATTTCTTTTTAAACCCTTTCGGAAAAGCTTTTTTATTGGAGGTCCTGCATTTAACTCGTTAAATAAAGATTCTTTATCATATTCGATTTGAGCAATTGTGCGTTCAACATAATCTTCGTTCTTAATTTTAAATATGATGTTGTTAATCCATCAATAATTTCTTTTACCTCTTCAACTGTTAACTCTTTACGCAAGCCGTTAAATGCTCTCAAGCCTCCGGTTTCTTCATCTTTATAAAAGTTATAGTAAGATTGTTTCGCTTTTGAATAATCTTTTTCAGTGAAATACCTATTTGCCATTCTACTATCTTCATCCTTATTAATTAAAATCGTTTAATTTTACCATACCTTTTGACAAAAAAGGTCAGCAGATATAAGGATAAAGAGGTGATAGGAATGCTACCAAACAAAGAAGAACTTAAGCAGCATTTATTAGACAAGATGACAAATCAAGACATAGTTAAAATTTATGGAACTACTTATCAATAAATTCAACAACTTACTAAGAAGTACAAGCTTAATCCAGACGAACTTAGAAAAACAGATAAGTTTATAGTTTACGAGCATTGGCTTGGAGACGAAGTAGTGTATGTTGGAAGTGGTGTTTGGTATCGATGCAGGAGATATACAAACAGGAGAAATCAAGAATATAACATGCTAATGGAGGAGGGAAAACTTCAATATAAAATTGTTGGTGAATATGAAATTGAAAAGGATGCAAGGAAATACGAAGCCGAGCTTATCAAGAAATACAAGCAGATTCAACAGGCAAGTTTCAATTAACAAGTGACTAACGCTTGACTATTCTGATAATAAGCAGCGTAATAGTAAACAATCGTATGCTGAGTTTTTACTTAAAACTAAATAAACTATTGATATTGTTGGGCTGGTGGCTTGGAAGCGGAGAGTCTTGACTCAAAATCGTGTTCCGTGAGGAGTGTCGGTTCGACCCCGACCATCGGTATCGTAAGTGCAGATGTATCAAGACTTTCAACGAATTAGTCGGAAGTATTTTTGTTTTATTACAACTTCCAAAACTGTGTACCTAAAGTCCGGTAGATATGAAGAATTCATAACTCCCAAAAGCCGAGTAAAAAGGAAAGAACGGTAGATATGAGGGGTTCACAACTCCCAAAAGCCGAGTAAAAAGGGAAGAACGGTAGATATGAGGGGCTCATAACTCCCGAAAGCCAAGAAAAAAGAGTAGAAAAGTAGATATGAAGGTTTCATAGCCCCTGATAGCTAAGAAAAAAGAGGAGAATGGTCGATATGAAGGAAACATATGGTAAACTCTATATAAATATAACTTTTAACTAAAGTTGAAAAAATTATGGGGGAATAATAATGAAAAAAACTCTTTTTTATGCATGTGTTGGATTTGTAATTTTAATAGGAGGTACATACGCAGTTCTTTCATCTAATGGAGAGAAAAAAGAGGCAGCCATAACTGACAAACAAGAAACCACAACCTCTAAAAAAGTGGCCACTAAGCAAGTCCCAACAATTAGTCAAGCTGAGTTAGATAAAGCAGCAAAAAACTTTGATGAAATTGAGAGTAATGTCAAGGGGGATGACATTTTCTACTATGGAATGATAACGATGGCTATTCAGAAGCTTGAGTTCAAAGGAGAAGAAAATTACCGTCTCCCAAATACTCCTGAAAGTATAAAAAGAATTCAGTTTAATCGAGCTAACCTTCAATATTTGAAAAACAAAGCAGTTGAATTAAGAGCATCTAAACCGTATCAAACAACATTGGATAAATGGTTAAAAGGAGACTTCTCTAATTTCGAAAATGACTATCTGACCATTAGAGACATTAAAGGCGATCCAACGAAACCAAGCGAAAGTCCGGTACAGAAGATAAGAACTGTTGAAGAGGAACAGAAATATATCAAACACTTCTTTGGAGACGAGGGCTTACAAATGAATAAAAGAGATTGGCAATAAGTCATACAGAGGCTCTGGGGCCTACTAGTGTTTATTTCCGTGTGCAGGGCCGGTTATGAAACACCCGACCATCGGTATTAATTAAAGACTCATGCTTTTGAGGAATCAGAGCATAGGTCTTTTTTATTTATACCGAATAATAAGCATCTTGCACATATTGATTGGTAAGACGTAAAATGAATAAACTTTGCATTTGGAGAGATTGACTATGTTTTTTATTCGAGAGGTTTATCGAGTTCTCCCTGAGAAGGTTAGTGATTTCAACAAGTTTTTTCATGAATACTGGCTCCCGGTTCATGTGAAGAATGGAGCAAGGATATTTGGACGTTGGGTGACAGAATTGCGGAATGAAATCATATCCATTTGGGAGTATCCCAGCTATGAAGAATATTTGAAAATTGAAGAGAGAGTATTAAGAGATGAGATGCAACAAGCAATACAAACTCAACTTCAGAAAGCGGGACCGCTTTTTTTAGATAAACATATCGACTTTTTAACCGAAGCAGGTGTTTATTATTCTCCTAAACAAACTGTCACGGTGAGTGGGTATATAACAAATGATAAGAATGAAACGTTACTTGTGAGGACTTTCTGGAGAGCAGATACCTGGGAGCTGCCTGGTGGTGGTGTGGATGATGGGGAAATGCTCGACAATGCACTCTGTAGAGAAATACAGGAGGAAACAGGGATCATCGTTAAGTTACAAGGTGTAACGGGGGTATACTCTAATGGAAGTGTTGTTTCAATCGTTTATCTCGGTAAAAGTATTGGAGGCATTTTAAAAACTTCTGATGAAACAAAGGATGTTCGTTTTGTTAAACTCAATTCAATGAATGTTTCCCAATATATAAAGAGGGGAAAGTTCATTCCAAGGGTAATAGATGCGATGAAAGGAAATTGTATTCCCTATGAATCTTTCAAGGTTCGGCCCTATAAACTTCTGGAGAGATTAAATGGTCATATTAATTTTGAGTAGTTTATTAATTTAATAATAACTCTAGACAGATGATAGAATGTATGGTATTATATATTTCGTTGTTAGAAAAAACTTTTGCGGGTGTAGTTTACTGGTAAAACCTCAGCCTTCCAAGCTGATGTAGTGGGTTCGATTCCCATCACCCGCTCCAAAAAGGGCCTATAGCTCAGCTGGTTAGAGCGCACGCCTGATAAGCGTGAGGTCGATGGTTCGAGTCCATTTAGGCCCATTCATACATATATACATTAACCGAACAGATTACTGTTCGGTTTTTTTGTTGTTCATTTTCTAATTTGTAATTGGGAAAGATAATCAGAAAGTGAAAAGAGAGGAGTCAAAAACATGCCTGAGCTCCCGGAAATGGAAAACTATAAAAACCTGTTAAAAGAGAAAATTGGTAACCAAGTGATCACAGAGGTTCAAATAAATCGAGAGAAATCCATTAACATCAATCCTGACCTCTTCAAAAAAACGGTGCAGCACCAGAAAATAATCGATATCAAGAGAAGGGGAAAACATTTGCTTTTTGAATTGCAAAATGAGCAAACTCTTTTATTACATTTAATGCTGGGTGGATGGATGTTTTTTGGTACTGAGTCGGATAAACCTGACCGGACAATCCAGGTTCGATTATCATTTGGACAGAATCATCTATACTTTATCGGTTTGCGGCTAGGCTATTTGCATCTTTATAACAGGACGCAAACAGAGGAAAAGTTAGCGGATTTAGGTCCGGAACCAATAAATTCAGACTTTACGTTAAATGAATTTTTAAAAAGGATAGGATCTAAACATGGCCGATTAAAGACCACCATGCTTGATCAATCATTTATTGCAGGCATCGGTAATTGTTATTCAGCAGAGATTTGTTATCATGCCGGAATAGTACCGACTAAGGATATTGATGACATAAATGAAGGAGCTCGAGGTAAGCTCTACCATTCAATGCAATCTGTGCTTCAAGATGGAATCAAACACGGAGGATATATGGATAATCCACTTTTTAAGGGTGACGCCCTAACAGGGGGTTTTAATGATCGCTGTCAAGTATATGATCGTGAAGGTCAACCATGCAACCGGTGTGGAGCCACGATTGTAATCGAAATGATTTCCTCCAGAAAAACTTTTTATTGTCCCAATTGTCAGAAATAAATGAGAAGGCTTTAGCAAATACTGCCCTTCTCCCAAAGAAAAAGGCACAAGCGACTCCGAAAAATCGTTTGTGCCTTTTCTTTGGCCAATAGTATAACATGTTAATTTTTTAACAAATAAATGTTCCATTTTATTTTTAAATGTAATATACTATATAAAAAATAAGTATAACACATTTAATTTTTTCTAAATATTTTACCCTATTAATTGGAGGAAGGGGTGGTAATGATAAAACTCTCTAAGAGGCAAGATGAAATATTGGAGATTGTGAAACAGAATGGCCCCATCACAGGAAAAGAAATCGCTGAAAAGCTGTCGCTATCAAGAGCAGCATTAAGACCAGACCTTGCGATTCTAACCATGTCAGGCAGTATCGATGCAAGGCCGCGAGTAGGATATTTTTATAACGAAAAATTGAAAGGGAAGCGCCAAGCTGAAAGGATCCTCCATCAAACAGTTAATAATTATAAAGCACTTCCAATTGTTGTTGGAAAATCAACATCAGTTTACGATGCGATTGTCCAACTATTTTTAGAGGATGTCGGCACACTTTATGCAGTTGACCAAGCGGGTAATTTAGCAGGTGTGATTTCAAGAAAAGATTTGCTAAGAGCATCATTAGGAAATCAAAATTTATCGGAGTTACCAGTAAGTGTGATCATGACGAGAATGCCAAATATAATTACGATTAGTCCGGAGGAAACCTTATACGAGGCAGCAAAAAAAATGATTCAAAATCACATTGATTCCCTCCCTGTTGTTCGGAGGGCCGATGAACAAAACAATACATATTTGCTTGTAGGACGAATTACTAAGACAACCATTACACACGCGTATTTAGAAATGAACGAGGAAAAATGAGGCGAGGGGAGCGGCTAAAATTTTGACAAAAAAAGAAGTGGTTTATGTAATCTCCGACTCAGTTGGGGAAACAGCAGAGTTTGTTGTGAAGGCGGTAGCCACACAATTTAACGGTGGGCAAGTAGAAATCCGGCGTAATTCTTATGTTGAGGATTTTGAAGATATTGAAGATGTTTTGCTTTTAGCCGTCAAGGATCATTCGATTATCGCCTACACCATTGTTATCCCGGCTTTAAAAGAGTATTTAGACAGGCGTGCAAAAGAAGAGGGTATAATCGCTGTTGACTTACTAAGTCCGTTAATGAATGCATTCCAAGCACAGTTTAACAAAGAACCGCACCATCGCCCAGGACTAATTAGAAAACTCGATGAGGAATATTTTCGGAAAATTGAAGCGATTGAATTTACCGTTAAGTACGATGATGGACGCGACCCGAGAGGCATCACAAAGGCTGATATCGTCCTTATCGGTGTTTCACGCACCTCAAAAACACCGCTGTCGATGTATTTGGCCCATAAGCGCTTTAAGGTTGCCAATGTTCCACTGGTACCAGAGGTGTACCCGCCAGAGGAGTTATTCCAAATACCAAGAAAGAATTGTATCGGGCTGATTATTTCCCCTGATAAATTAAACGAAATCCGTATAGAACGGCTAAGATCTTTAGGATTAGCCTCACGGGCTAATTACGCTAGCTATGAAAGGATTTTAAAAGAATTAGATCATGCAGAAAAAATCATGAAGCGGGTAGGATGCCCTGTTATTGATGTTTCTAATAAAGCCGTAGAAGAAACAGCAGGCTTAATTCTGGAAGTATTGAAAAAAGAGAGGAGCTTTTAATAATGGAGAAGTTTGTCTATTTATTTCAAGAGGGAAATGGAAATATGCGAGATTTACTTGGGGGGAAAGGGGCAAATCTAGCAGAAATGACGAGAATCGGCCTCCCGGTCCCATTTGGCTTCACTATAACAACGCAAGCGTGTAATGCATACTATGAATCTAGTAAAAACATACCTAAAGTAGTTGAGACACAAACGCTGGAAGCACTTAGACACTTAGAAGAAAAAATGGGTAAAAAACTGGGCGACCCCAAAAACCCTTTATTAGTTTCCGTGCGATCCGGCTCGGTTTTTTCCATGCCTGGGATGATGGATACTATCCTAAACCTGGGAATGAATGATGAAACGGTAATCGGTCTAGCTAAATTAACCAAGAATCCTCGGTTTGCTTATGATTCCTACCGCCGTTTTATTCAAATGTTTAGTAATGTAGTGCTGGAAATTGATACATTCTATTTTGAGCAATATCTTGAAGATACACGCGAAGAAAAAGGCTATTCAACAGATCCGGAAATGAATGCAGAAGATTGGCAGCAAGTCATAGCTGGATATAAAGAAATAGTCAAAAAGCATACAAGAAAAGATTTCCCGCAGGATCCCATACAGCAGCTTTTCCTTGCTATTACCGCGGTGTTTAATTCTTGGAACAATCAGCGGGCGCTCGTTTACCGCCGCATAAATAAAATCCCAGATCTTCTGGGGACCGCAGTTAATATTCAAAGTATGGTGTTTGGGAATATGGGTAATGATTCAGGTACTGGTGTTGCTTTTACAAGAAATCCTTCAACCGGTGAACATGTTCTGTATGGGGAATATTTAATCAATGCTCAAGGAGAAGACGTGGTTGCCGGTATTCGGACACCTCAGCCGATTGTCACGTTAAAAGAAGCCATGCCTGAAGTTTTTAAGCAGTTCACGGATACGTGTAAAACACTCGAACAGCATTATCAGGAGATGCAGGACATTGAATTCACGGTGGAACGAGGCAAGCTATATATCTTGCAAACCCGTAATGGTAAAAGAACAGCACAAGCAGCGATACGAATTGCTGTTGAAATGGTCCAGGAAGGAATCATTGATAAAAAGACTGCCCTTTTGAGAGTGGATCCGGATCAATTAAATCAACTGCTTCACCGCCGAATTGATGATAAATTCCAAAAGAAGATTTTAGCTAAAGGTCTGCCGGCATCACCTGGGGCGGCGACAGGTCAAGTTGTTTTTGATGCGGATGAAGCAGAGCGTTTAGGGAATGATGGGCAAAAAGTAATCCTTGTCAGACAGGAAACAACTCCAGACGACATTCATGGAATTGTTGCGGCGCAGGCAATTTTAACAAGCCGCGGAGGGATGACCAGCCACGCCGCCGTTGTCGCACGCGGAATGGGCAAAGCTTGTATCTGTGGATGTGAGGCACTCAAGATCGACTTAAGAGCGAAACAATTTATTGTTGGTGAAACGGTAGTGAATGATGGTGATATTATCACGATCGATGGTTCCACAGGAGAGATTATGCTTGGTGAAATTCCGATGATTGACCCGGAACTTTCCGATGAATTTCAACTTCTTTTAGCTTGGGCTGACCAAGAACGGAAAATCGGGGTTCGAGCGAATGCGGATAACCCTGAAGATGCCAAGAAATCCTTTGAGTTCGGTGCAGCCGGCATAGGCCTCTGTCGGACTGAGCATATGTTCATGGATCAAAAACGAATTCCTATTGTTCAAAAGATGATTCTTGCAGAAAACTACAGTGAAAGAATGGAGGCGCTCTCACAGTTGCTGCCGATGCAGCAAGGAGATTTTGAAGGGATATTTGAAGCAATGCAAGGCTTTCCGGTGACGATCCGTTTACTAGATCCACCGTTACATGAATTTTTACCAGATAAAGAGGAATTATTAGTGGAAGTAACCAAGCTTCAAATTACCGACCCGCAATCAGCAGAATTAAAGAAGAAGGAAAAGCTGCTTAAAAAAGTCCGCCAGCTCGATGAATTTAACCCAATGCTCGGACACCGCGGCTGCCGGCTTGGTATGATTTTTCCGGAAATTTATGAAATGCAGGCCAAAGCGATCTTCTATGCTGCTGCCAAGCTAGCTGAAAAAGGGATGGAAGTGCAGCCTGAAATCATGATCCCATTGGTTGGTCATGTGAACGAATTAAAGGAAATGCGGCGGTTGGTGATTGACTCGGCTCTTCTTGTTCAACAAGAAACAGGCAAGTGTTTCAATTATACAATCGGTACGATGATTGAAATCCCTCGTGCAGCTTTAACAGCTGATCAAATTGCCGAGGAAGCAGACTTCTTTTCATTTGGAACAAACGATTTAACACAAACCACCTTCGGATATAGCCGGGATGATGCGGAAAGTAAATTTTTGCAGGCTTATATTGAAAACAAAGTACTTCCAGAGAATCCATTTGCTGTACTAGATCAAGAAGGGGTAGGGAAATTGGTCGAAACAGGAGTAAAGCTAGGACGTGCAACGAAGCCAGCATTAAAAACAGGCATTTGCGGCGAACATGGCGGGGAGAAAAGTTCGATTGATTTTTGCTATCGAACAGGTTTAGATTATGTCAGCTGCTCCCCATACCGCGTACCGCTTGCCCGGTTAGCAGCAGCACAGGCAACCATTCGGCATGAATTGAACAAAGAAGAAGTGTATACAACAGCTTAATAACTTTAACTAGGGGATGTGTGCTAAAGAGCGCCGTCCTCTTCTTTTTGTGACGGGATCCTTAGCTGAGGATGAGATCAAAACTCCTGAGTTATACTATAAAAAAATTTTAAAAAAGGGGTTCATTATGGGGGCAATAGAACGCGGCGGATACCGATTTGTACCTGAATATAGTGTCATACAACAAAATGGGGCCATTCATGTGTATAATAGAGAAGACTTTATTGATGAAATTAAATTCCAGTTTTCGGGGAAATTTCCTGAAATGGATAAAATCGAGGGAATAGTTGACGAGTATTGTAATAAACATAATATTTAAAGAACACTTGTTCGATATTTTTTAAAATGCTATAATGAACATGCAATAGAATTGTTTTCTCAAGGGTGGACGGCACATCTCCCACGGAAAGGAGGTGATGCTTTTGACAGTTTTTCAAGCATTGATGTTTAGCCTATCGTTTGCTAGTCTCATTGTCACGATTCTGTCTTTCCACAAAAAAAAATAATCCACCCTTGAGCCGGCAAGCAGAAGCGGTGGATTATTACCCGTAAAGCCGATCCCCAATCCTAAATAAGGGAAACAGCTATTGCATGACCGAGCCATTTTTGTCGTCTAGCTCGGTCTTTTTTACTATACGATATTCTATACTCACATTATACATAACTTTAAGAAAAAAGGAAAATCAAATTTAACATGGAGGGAAGAGAATGATTAAATTAGCTGCTATTCACCCTCAAGCAATTGAACAGACGAAAGTAAAAATTTATGAGGATATAGATAAGTATCTTGAAACTCAGGAATCATTGCCATCCTTTGAACAGTATTTAGCTGACCGCGGTCATTATAGTGAGCAAATCTGGGTGAATGTCTGGTTGAATAAAGTCACGAACGATGTATCTAAAAATGAGAAGAAACAATATTTAAGCGATCAAGGGTATGAAGTACAAGGGGTCGACCGAAAGCTGATAAATAAACTGTTTCGTGATGAAATGCGCAACCATATGCCGTTTGATGCCATGGAGTGGCTCCGCGGACAATTTGAAGGTCAGGCAGACAAATGGAAACAACGCTATCAGGAGGCAAAGGAGAACTTTGTAAAACGGGAGGAACAGAAAAAACTTGAAGCCGAAAAGCAGGCAATCCAAATTGAAATAGAGGATACTGCCGTTGGGATCTTAGAGGAACAATATGATCTCTTCTACTTATATATTCGATATTTCGTCGCGAAACAGCTTGATGCAGATATAAAAAATAACGTTAAATTCAAATCCGTTGACACCTTTGCCCTTGAGGAAAAATTGGTTGACGAGGGTGCCTTTAATCCCACTGCTTACACAACGGTTGCATCCTTCTTTGAGGAACTGACAGGTGACATCCATAAAACCTTACACTGGGGAAGGAGCTTTTATGAATATCAAACCTACTTCTTTGTTTATGAAGGTCTAATTTCTGATTATCTATCAGAGATAATCCCTCAAAAAGTTCTGGATCAACTCCCGGAAGCCCTTAAGGAAAATTTTTCTGCAACCTTTCATGAAGAATTATCTGTATCCTTTGTAAAAGGAAGCATCACCCAGCCTTTATATGATGTTGAGAGCTATTTTATTGAAGATATTCAACAAGAATATCTCACTGATTTATTAAAATTAGCAGGGATTCCATTCGACGAGGATGTTCATAGGGAAATATTTGAAAAGGATTATCAGGAGCGGGAATTAAAGAAAAAAGCAGAAGAGGAAGAACGGCAGCGTAAAAAAGAAGCAGAAGAACGAATGATGAGGGATATTTTTGGAGAAGAGTATGATCCTTCTTTACGTAGGAATGTCCGTTATGTTCTCCATATCGGTGAAACCAATACTGGTAAAACCCATCATGCACTTGAAAAAATGAAGGAGGCTGCGAGTGGTTTATATTTAGCACCGCTGCGTCTATTAGCACTGGAGGTGTTCGATAAATTAAATGCTGAAGGGATCCCTTGTTCACTGAAAACTGGTGAAGAAGAAAAAGTGGTGGCAGATGCTCAGCATATTTCGTGTACCGTCGAAATGTTTCATGAAAAAGCCTACTATGAGGTCGTGGTTATTGACGAAGCGCAAATGCTGACCGACAAGGACCGTGGTTTTGCGTGGTATAAGGCCATTACTAAAGCAAATGCAAGGGAAGTTCATATTATCGGCAGCCGTAATGCACGAACCATGGTGCTGCAGTTATTGGGGGATGCTGACATTGAAATTCACGAATATAGTCGTGATACACCATTAGAAGTAGAAAAGAAAGAATTCAATATCAAACATGTGAAAAAGGGGGATGCCTTGATTTGCTTTTCTAGGAGACGTGTACTCGAAACGGCCTCAAGGCTCGAAAGTGATGGCCATTCCGTCAGTATGATTTACGGGAGTATGCCTCCAGAGACAAGGAAAAAACAGATTGAACAGTTTAATACCGGCAGAACTAAGGTGATGGTGGCGACAGATGCGATTGGAATGGGCTTAAATCTGCCGATCCGCCGGATTGTTTTTCTTGAAAATGACAAGTTTGATGGGACAAGAAGGCGTTTGTTAACTTCCCAAGAGGTGAAGCAAATTGCCGGTCGTGCTGGACGGAAAGGCATTTATGATGTTGGAAAAGTGGCATTTACGAGTGATATTAAAAAAATGCGGAATTTGCTTGAGCAGGAAGATAAGCCTGTTCATACCTTTGCCATCGCTCCAACCAACTCGGTGTTTGAACGATTTCAACGTTATTATCATGATCTGGGGACATTTTTTGAATTATGGGGTAAATTTGAAAGTCCAAGTGGAACGAAAAAGGCGTCGCTGTCAGAAGAAAAGTCGCTCTACCAACTGGTTGCCGGCACGGAGGTGGAAGCACGACTATCTCTAATGGACCTTTATGGCTTTTTACACCTCCCTTTTTCGAAAAATGAACCAGTACTGACAAGACAATGGGAAGACACGATGTACGCTCTTATCCATGGCCAAGAGTTGCCAGAACCGACTGTTAGGGAACGAAGCCTGGAGGATTTAGAATTAAGTTACAAAGCGATTGGGTTACATCTTTTATTCTTGTACCGGTTAGGTAAACAAACGGAAGCTATTTATTGGGAGCGGCTTCGTGAAGAGGTAAGTGATAGTGTCCAAGACCGTTTGAAAACGGATATAAGAAAGTTTGTTAAAAAGTGTAAAATATGTGGAAAGAAGCTGCCATGGGATCATACCTTTCCAACTTGTGATGCTTGTCATGCTGCAAAGTATAAAAGATATAGATACAATGATGAATATTAAACGTATGAATTTGAAAAAAGGCCTGAAATAGGCCTTTTTTATTGCGTGCCCAGCAAGCCGTTAATTGCTAGTTGGTGAAAGTCCAATC
>NZ_JAABNN010000041.1 GCF_009928415.1 Bacillus sp. USDA818B3_A | reverse complement strand
AAAGTAAAAGAGATAGCGTAAGCTATCCCTTCGAAATCAGTTTCTTACTCTACTATTTCATAAACAACTTAATTTTCTCCAATCCGTTCTTTACATTTGGATAGCGGAACGGTATGTCAAACTTGGTTGTTTGTTTCAGTACGCTTTTTTGATGGGAGAATGTATCAAAATTCCCCTTTCCATGGTAGGCCCCAATTCCGCTGGTTCCGACACCGCCAAACGGAAGGTACGGTGATGCAACGTGATAAACAGTATCATTCACACAGCCGCCCCCGAAGGAAACCTTGCTCAAAACTTCTTCTTGGATGCTGTCATTTTCTGTGAAAATATAAAGGGCAAGTGGTTTCGGGTGACGATGAATCCCCTCAATTACTTCTGTTAATTCTTCATATTCCATGACGGGGAGAATAGGTCCAAAAATTTCAACCTGCATGATTGAATTTTCCCAGGTGATATCGGTTAAGACTGTAAGCTCAATCGTTAACCGCTCCTGGTCCGTATTGCCGCCCATAAATAATTGTCCGTTTTCTAAAAATGCTGCCAGCCGCTGAAAATGTCTTTTACTGATAATCCGAGTAAAGTTTGGATTTTTTAAAGGCTGGTTCCCATACAATTCAATCGTGGTTTCCTTGAATTGCTGCAGAAACTCGGATCTAACCTTTTTATGGACATACAGATAATCAGGTGCAATACAGGTTTGTCCTGCATTGGTAAACTTCCCCCAGGCAATTCGTTTGGCAGCCAGCTTAAGATTGGCATCCTCGTGAACGATACATGGACTTTTTCCGCCAAGCTCTAGGGTAACCGGAGTTAAGTGTTTAGCTGCCGCTTCCATAATAATTTTTCCAACAGGGACACTTCCTGTGAAGAAGATATAATCAACCTGTTGGTTTAACAAGGCCTGACTCGTTTCAACTCCGCCCTGAACAACGGCAATAAACTCCTCTGTGAAAATCTCATGGATCAAGTTCTCTAACACTTCAGAAGTCTTTGGTGTTAATTCCGATGGTTTGATAATGGCACAATTTCCAGCGGCAATTGCTCCAATTAATGGGGCAACCGCCAATTGGAATGGATAGTTCCAGGGGGCAATGATGAGCGCCACTCCATATGGTTCGGGGTAAATATAACTGTTTGAGCCAATATGGGTAACCGGTGTTTTGACCTTTTTTGGCGCTGCCCATGAACGCAGATGTTTAATTGTAAAACGTAATTCCTCAAGGACAAAACCAATTTCTGAAGAATACGCATCGAATTCGGATTTATTCAAGTCCGCCCTTAAGGCTTCCATCAGTATTTTTTCATTATTTTTAATCGTATGACGTAATTTCTGGAGTGCTTCTATCCGGAAAGCAACATTTTTAGTTTTTTCCGTTTTGAAAAATGATTTTTGCTTGGCAATGAGAGAACTGTATGTCTCCATTTTTCATCCACCTTCATATTTTTTAAAAATTATTCTTTAATTAGCTGATATAGTTGAAATAGGTCATCCTTAGCAAGAATTCTCGGCACAGGATAAAGAGGATTTGCTTCTTTATATGCCCGTTCGACCATGAGCGGAATATCACTTTCCACAATCCCGCTGACTTTTTTAGGAATATCCATCATTTCATTCATATTTTTAATGGCTGAGATGAATTTATTAGCATTATTCTCGGCGCTGTCTGACGGATCACTAATCCCGGCTGCTGCAGCAAGCTCGGCTAGTGCAAGATGAACGGAATCGCCGTAGTACTCAAGAACATACGGTAAGATAATGGCATTCGCAAGACCGTGGGGAACCGAATAAAATCCACCAAGCGTGTGGGCAATTGCATGTACATAGCCAACATAGGCACGGGTAAATGCCATTCCCGCGAGATAAGCGGCTTTTTGCATATTGGAACGGGCTGTTAAATTGCTCCCATTGGAATAGGATTCGTAAAGATTTTCAAAAATTAATTTCACTGCAGTCATACTTTGATTCGTTGTATGCTTTGTATTACTCCTGCCAATAAACGCTTCAACAGCATGTGTCAACGCATCCATCCCTGTTGCAGCTGTAATGTGAGGGGGAAGTTTGACGGTTAACAAGGGATCTAGAACGGCGAAATGAGGAATGAGTGATGTATCCATTATGGCATATTTTTCATGAGTTTCGCTATTTGAAACTACTGCAGCAAGTGTTGCTTCACTGCCTGTACCAGATGTAGTCGGAATGGCAAAGAGGGGAGGGAGTTTTTTTAATACTTTTAATACGCCTTTCATTTGTGGAATGCTTTTATTAGGTTTGGCGACCCTAGAACCGACACCTTTTGCACAATCCATCGGGGATCCTCCGCCAAATGCGATGATGCCTTGACAATGATGTTTAATATAGATCTGATATGCTTCTTCAATATTAGCAATTGTAGGATTTGGGACCGTTTTGTCATAGATAACGTAACTAATACCCTCATTTTCTAGATCATGTAGCATTTCATCCATAAGACCGACAGAAACAATTCCGTGATCGGTTACAATTAAAACGGTTTCAATACCTTGTTTTCTAACGAGTGGTGCTAATTTCCGGATACTATTTTCGCCTTCAAGTAACTCAGGTTCCCGCCAGGGCAGGAGGTAGGAAGTCGTCTTCATGACTCCTTGAAACGTTCGGCAATAGGCTTTGTACATAACATTACCTCACTTTGTTAAAATTTGATTTTCCTTAACTTGCAGCACAAAGAGGAGTTCTACCAAATTACAAGGATCCTTGGTTTGAAATTGGTTAAAAAACCATGTTGTATACAAATTTTATAACTCACTTAATTTGGAAAAGTCAAGTTAGTTTTATGAATATAATTAAAATTCAGAAAATATGACTGATTGGGAGAAAAATGGCTCGTAAAGATTATTCTGCTATTTTATTTTAAAATAAATGAAAGGAGGGGATGGGGAATTAAATTAAAAAAGCCTAGGATCCTAGGCTTCAAAATTAGTATGGGAACTGTGAGGAATAATTGTTAAATTGCTGGTAGGCCTGATCGATTTTTTGCTGTTCTTCTGCCTCGAGTTTATACCAGCCATGCTGGAACATTAAATTATACATCTCACGGGCGCTTTGGTGTGTTTCATTTAGAAGCTGCAGCAGTTCTTGGTGCAGCTGGTCATGGCTGGCTTCACGAACGGCAATATTTAAGCTGTCGGTTATATATTTACAAGTACTGAGTGCATCATTAATATAGTCACGATCATTCATTTCTGGAGATTTAACTTTTGGCAGTTCCCCCGTTTGCGGATTAGCAATTTGATTTTTGTTTTGACTTTGTTGTGATTGTTGGTTTTGCATCACTTATCCTCCTAGTTTCTATTAGTTACTGTAACTGTGTATTAGGCAAGCTGGCTAAAGCTGCATTATTATCTACTTGAAGATGAGTAAGGATTCGCTGGAAATGGTTCTGATGCATTTGTCCAGCTCTTTCGAGTGCATCCTTAAATTGAGGATTTTGCACATGTTGTGCCATTGAATGAAATTTCTTAAATGCCAATAGCTCCCAAGACATAGCATCCTTTAAATACAAGCTATCCTTTGTAGTAATGGCTCTTGGCGGGTTAGGAATAGGTGGTTGGTTCATTTGCATAATAAGACTCCTTTATAATTTTAATATTTACATCAAATATAGAATTTACATAAGGCAGTCATATTATGAAAAAAATAATAAAGGAATGAAAATCAAAGTGCCTTCCCACACTAGGTTTTCCATTCCTTGAATAATGCCACAACTTTATTATACTAGTTTTTTTATTCTTTCCAAGGTAACATGTCAGATCTACTTACATACTTTTCATTGTTTTATAACAATAAATCTGAAATAGCCCTTAGAGCTTCTTCATCATCGTCGCCGATTGTCATGATGGTTACTTCCAGCCCAGCTCTTACTAATGTTAGGACACCGATAATGCTTTTCGCATCAATGGTGAAATTTGTTCCTTTTATCTTGATATCGCTTTCAAATATATTTGCCGTATTAATGAACTTAACTAATTCATCTACTGATAAGTTTTTCGAAATTTTAATGTCTTTTACTCTCATGTTTTTCTTCTCCTGTAATAAAGTAAGTTCCTTAAAGAGGAAGTATTATTAAATAAATAACAATTTAAAAATCTATTAATAATATTATTATTATTTCTTCACCTAAATTATTTCTCCTGCCCAGCTTTAAAACAAAATACACCAATCTAGGTTAGGGGCGAATAAAAAAAGCCAAACGATATAAAACTTATATCACTTGGCTTTTGAAAATCAGTTTTTACTAAATTTAATCGTCTGCACCAGTTTCTTATTTATACTGATTTAATCTGTCGAAATATTGGATGAGAAAATGATAGAAATTCCGTTCAGATGGGGCAATATCTCTATGTTTTGGGATAATTACACCAACTGAACGGTTAGCCTTTGGTAATTCAATCTGTAATTTCACTGTAAATCGCGGGATGGAATCATAGAACGTGCTCTCTGGCAATAGACTCACACCGATTCCTGCAGAAACTAGTCCTTTTAAAGCATCCATATCTTCCCCTTCAGAGGTGATGTTAGGTTCAAATCCAGCCTCGCGACATGCGTCGACCGCAATTTTTCGCAGGACATATCCCTTTGGAAATAAGACAAACGAATCTGTCCGTAAGTCACTTAATAATAAACTTTTTCTATCTGCCATTGGGTGATGACTAGGCAGCAAAGCGACGATATTTTCCATAAATAATATTTTAGACTCTATATCGGGATCCTTCATGGGGACAGGGCCAAGAAAAGCTAAATCAATTTCACCGTTTTTAACAGCATCAATTAAATAGGCATAGGAGCCTTGCCGTAAATGGAAGTTCACATTTGGTACATCTTTCTTATAAGCAGAAATGACATTTGGCAGCCAATATCTTGCCAGACTTGATGGATAACCAATTTTAATCGTACCTGCTTGTGGATCGAGATATTCGTCTATTTTTTCCTGTGCTTCTTCAATCGTCTTTAAGGCGCTTTTTACATATTGTAAAAAAACATGTCCAATCTGGGTGACCTTAATGTTCCTCCCGACTCGTTCTAATAGCTTAACTCCCAATTCTTCCTCTAGTTTGGTAATTTGATAGCTGACGGCTGACTGGGCAACGTTAAGATGATCTGCTGCCTCTGTCACATGCTGCCGTTCCGCAACTTCGATGAAATAACGTATTTGACGAAGCTCCATATATTGTTCTCCTTTGATTCATATAAAAATTAGATTAATTTCATATAAATAATATATTGTTTGTATTATTAAGGTACCCTAAAATATATTTATATGCAATATTTCGACAACAATCAACAGGGAGAGATTTACTATGACGTATCATCAATTACCTAAAGCACAAGGTCTCTACCGTCCTGAATTTGAACATGATGCCTGTGGTATCGGCTTATATGCTCATATCAAAGGCAAAGCCACACACGACATTGTGGCTAAAGGACTTAACATGCTTTGTCAATTAGATCATCGCGGCGGACAAGGAAGCGATCCGCTAACAGGCGATGGCGCCGGACTAATGGTTCAAATACCGGATTTATTTTTCCGCCAAGAATGTTCAGAAATGAACTTACCTGAACAAGGAAAATATGGCGTGGGGATGTTGTTCTTCTCAAAGGATGATGCGGAACGGGAAAAAATTGAATCATATATTAATGAATTGGTTGAACAAGAGGGGCAAACGGTGCTTGGCTGGAGAACAGTTCCTGTCAATGCTGAAAATATCGGGGTAACGGCACAGGCAAGCTGTCCTGTTGTCCGCCAATTGTTTGTTGGTGCCAATGAAAATTGTACAGATTCGCTAGCATTTGAAAGAAAATTGTACGTGATTCGGAAACAGGCTGAAAATTGGGCTAAGAAATCTGAATTTCGTTTTTACTTTGCTAGTTTTTCAAGCAGAACCATCGTTTACAAAGGTCTATTAACACCTGAACAAGTGGATCAGTTCTATCTGGACTTACAGAATGAAAGTTTTGTCTCTGCGTTTGCATTAGTGCATTCGCGCTTTAGTACAAATACATTCCCAAGCTGGGAAAGAGCTCACCCTAACCGTTATTTAATCCACAACGGTGAGATTAATACCCTTCAGGGAAATATTCATTGGATGAAGGCGCGTGAAAGTCAATTCGTTTCTGAGGCGTTTGGAAGTGATTTGGAAAAAGTACTGCCAATCCTTGATACGGATGGAAGTGACTCTTCGATTTTAGACAATGCCCTTGAATTCTTGGTGCTTGCTGGACGTAAACCTGCACATGCAGCGATGATGCTTGTTCCAGAACCATGGTCTGACAATCCACATATCTCAGATGAAAAGCGGGCTTTCTATGAGTTTCACAGCTCATTGATGGAGCCATGGGATGGACCATCAGCCATTTCTTTTACCGACGGGAAACAAATTGGTGCGATTTTGGATCGTAATGGTCTTCGTCCAGCCCGTTATTATGTTACAGAAGATGATTATATTATTTTTTCTTCTGAAGTTGGCGTCATCGATGTTGAGCCAGAAAAGGTGTTATACAAAGAGCGCTTAAGCCCAGGAAAAATGCTTTTAATTGATTTAGAAGAAGGCCGTATCATCTCTGACGAGGAAATTAAATCCCAGTTAGCAGGCGGGCAGCCTTATCAGCAATGGTTAGACGAGCAGCTTGTTCGCTTGGAAGAAAAAGTAGAGGCTGAAGGAGAAGTTCCTGCAGATTTACTGACTCGCCAAAAAGCGTTCGGCTATACGTATGAAGATATTCAAAAGTACATCCTGCCGGCTGTGAGTGAAGGCAAGGATCCGCTTGGAGCCATGGGAAATGATATGCCGCTTGCGGTATTGTCCGATCGTCCGCAAAACTTATTTAACTACTTTAAGCAATTATTTGCCCAAGTAACCAATCCGCCAATTGATTCGATTCGTGAAGCAATCGTTACTTCTACGATTTCCTATTTAGGGGCGGAAGGGAATTTACTTCATCCATCAGCAGAAAACTGCCGTCGGATTCAGCTGGAGACACCGATCATAACTAACAGCCAGCTTGCGGAATTAAAGAGCAGCGATTCATTTAAGAGCAAAGTAATCGACATTTTATTCACTAAGAGTTTAGAAGACAGCTTGAACGAAGTTTTCCGTCAAGCAGACGAAGCGATTGCCGAAGGATCTAGCTTAATTATCCTTTCTGACCGTAACATGAATGAAAATGAAGTGGCTATTCCTTCACTATTGGCAGTAAGCGCCCTTCATCAGCATATGATTCGTGAAGGATTAAGAACGAAGGCGAGCATCATTTTGGAAACAGGGGAAGCAAGAGAAGTTCATCATTTTGCCGTGTTACTTGGATATGGCGTTGATGCGATTAACCCATATCTTGTCTTCGCTACTTATCAGGAAGCAGTTCAAGAAGGCACTTTACCGTTCTCCTACCAAGAAGCGGTTGAGAAATACTTGTACGCGATGACCGAGGGTGTTGTTAAGGTCATGTCCAAAATGGGTATTTCAACAGTCCAAAGTTACCGCGGTGCGCAAATTTTTGAAGCTGTGGGAATTAGCTCTGATGTGATTGATCGTTACTTCACTGGAACCGTTTCTCAGCTTAGCGGTATTGGCTTAGAAACCATCGCAGAAGAAGCGAAATTGCGCCATGCGGATGCATTTAAGGAAACGACTGACAAGACATTAGAATCGGGAAGCAACTTCCAATGGAGACATGATGGCGAACACCACGCTTTCAATCCAGGCACAATCCATACGTTACAATGGGCTTGCCGCAACGGTGATTATGACTTATTTAAAAAATATTCAACTCTTGCAAACGAAGAAAGACTGGGCTTCTTACGCAACTTATTCTCCTTTAATCGAACAGGAACAGCTGTGCCAATTGAAGAAGTAGAATCTGTTGATTCGATTGTCCGCCGCTTTAAAACAGGTGCGATGTCCTTTGGATCAATCAGTAAGGAAGCGCATGAAACATTAGCAATTGCGATGAACCGTCTAGGCGGAAAAAGCAACTCAGGTGAAGGCGGAGAAGACCCAAGCCGCTTTGTTCCTGATGAAAATGGCGACAACAGAGGAAGCAGAATCAAACAGATTGCTTCTGGCCGTTTTGGTGTAAAGAGTCATTATCTTGTCAATGCCGATGAGCTGCAAATTAAAATGGCACAAGGTGCGAAGCCGGGTGAAGGCGGACAGTTGATGGGTAAAAAGGTGTATCCTTGGGTTGCCGACGTTCGCGGGGCAACACCGGGTGTAAGTTTAATTTCACCGCCGCCGCACCATGACATTTACTCCATCGAGGATTTAGCTCAGCTAATCCATGACTTAAAGAATGCCAATCGCGATGCCCGCATCAGCGTAAAGCTTGTTTCTAAGGGCGGCGTCGGAACGATTGCTGCAGGTGTTGCTAAAGCAGTAGCCGATGTTATTGTCATCAGCGGTTATGATGGCGGTACGGGTGCATCTCCTAAAACAAGTATTCAGCATGCTGGATTGCCTTGGGAGCTTGGATTAGCAGAAGCACACCAAACGCTAATGTTAAACGGATTACGTGACCGTGTCGTTCTTGAAACAGATGGAAAATTAATGACAGGTAAAGATGTTGTTATGGCAGCATTACTTGGAGCAGAGGAATTTGGGTTTGCAACGGCACCGCTTGTGGTTCTTGGCTGCGTGATGATGCGTGTTTGCCATTTGGATACATGTCCAGTTGGTATTGCAACACAAAATCCAGAGCTTCGCAGAAAGTTCACAGGCGAAGCGGATTATATCGTTAACTTTATGCGATTTATTGCAGAAGAGGTACGTGAAATCATGGCGAAGCTTGGTTTTAGAACGGTTGAGGAAATGATTGGCCGTACAGATGTACTATCTGTAAGTAATCGGGCAAAAACACACTGGAAGGCTAAAGACTTAGACTTAACAGCTTTACTTCATAAGCCTGAAGGTGCGCGCACGTTTAAACGTCCGCAAAACCATAGAATCAATGAAACTCTTGATATAACTAAAATTCTGCCGGCTGTTCAATCGGCTATTGAGAACGGAACACCAGTGGATGCAAGTTTCTCAATTACCAACGTAAATCGCGTAGCCGGTACGATTGTCGGAAGCGAAATTTCTAAACGCTATGGGGAAGAAGGACTTCCTGAGGATACAATTACTCTAAGATTTACCGGTTCTGCGGGGCAAAGCTTTGGAGCCTTTGCACCAAAAGGGATGACGCTTGAGCTTACCGGAGACGTGAACGATTATGTTGGTAAAGGACTGTCTGGCGGTAAAATTATCGTCAAAGCTGATGAACATACAAAAATTGTTTCAGGTGAAAATGTCATCGCCGGAAATGTCGCCTTTATCGGGGCAACTAGCGGTGAAGCGTATATTAACGGCCGTGCCGGTGAACGTTTTGCCGTTCGTAACAGCGGCGTAAACGTGGTTGTTGAAGGAATTGGCGACCATGGCTGTGAATATATGACGGGCGGACGTGTGGTCGTTCTAGGAGATGTTGGCAAGAACTTCGCAGCTGGTATGTCTGGCGGTATTGCCTATGTGTTAGCTGATGACCAGGATGCATTTAAACATTTATGCAACCAGGAATTAATTGAATTTGAATCGGTAACAACTCCTGCTGATCAGGATGAGCTAAAACAGTTAATCGAGAATCACTTTGCGTTTACAGAAAGTGTAAAGGCAAGCTGTGTTCTAGAAAACTGGGAAGAGTGTGTCAGAAAATTTGTCAAAGTCATTCCGAAAGATTACAAACGGATGATTCAATTGATCGACGAGCAAAAACTAGCAGGTTTATCGGAAGAAGAAGCTGTAATGAACGCCTTTTTAGCGAATTCCGGAGCAAAACCAAATACATCTAAACAGCAGGAAGCTGCAATCCGCTAAGAAAGGAGATTATGAAAATGGGAAAAGCAACAGGTTTTATGGAATATGCTCGTGAAAAAGTGGGAGAAAGAGATCCTTTAACACGCCTAAATGACTGGAAAGAGCATAAACTTCCTTTTTCTGATGAAAAGTTAAGTATACAGGGGGCGCGGTGCATGGACTGCGCCACTCCTTTCTGCCATATCGGGATGGACATTCAAGGAGCGACCTCAGGCTGTCCGATTCACAACCTCATTCCGGAATGGAATGATCTGGTCTATCGCGGCCGCTGGAAAGAGGCACTTGACCGCCTGATGAAAACAAATAATTTCCCTGAGTTTACAGGAAGAGTTTGTCCGGCTCCATGTGAAGGTTCATGTACAGTGGCCATTTCCGACCCTGCAGTAACCATTAAAAATATCGAGCAAGCAATCATCGATAAAGGTTTTGAAAACGGATGGATCACACCAAGAATTCCAGCTTCAAGAACTGGAATGAAAGTTGCGATTATCGGTTCTGGCCCTGCCGGTATGGCAGCTGCTGACCAGCTTAATCAAGCAGGCCACTCCGTTACTGTTTTTGAAAGAGCGGACCGTCCTGGCGGCTTGCTGATGTACGGAATTCCGAACATGAAGCTTGAAAAAGAAGTCGTTGAACGCCGAATTCGTTTATTGGCCCAAGAAGGCATCGACTTTGTTACGAATACAGAAGTGGGTAAAGATATCACAACTGAAGAACTTCAAGCACAGTTCGATGCCGTGATCCTTTGTACCGGTGCACAAAGGCAGCGTGATTTAGTCATTGAAGGCCGTGAAGCAAAAGGTATTCACTTTGCGATGGACTATTTAACGCTTTCGACTAAAAGTTTATTAGATTCCAATTTCGAAGATGGTCAATTTATCGATGTAGAAGGCAAAGACGTCATCGTTATTGGCGGTGGAGATACAGGCGCCGACTGTGTGGCAACAGCGCTTCGTCAGAATTGCCGCAGTGTTGTTCAGTTTGGTAAGCATCCACAACTCCCTGCTGAACGTACATCTGATAATTTATGGCCAGCTTATCCAAATGTTTTTACAATGGATTATGCTTATAAGGAAGCAGAAGCGAAATTTGGGGAAGATCCTCGTCAATATTCCATTCAAACAAAGAAAGTTGTTGCGGATGAGAATGGTAATCTGAAAGAGCTTCACACGATCCAAATGGAAAAACTAAAGGATGAAAACGGTCGTTATTATTTTGAAGAAATTCCAGGCACTGAAAAAGTATGGCCTGCACAGTTTGTCTTTATCGCAATTGGCTTTGAGGGAACAGAACAGCCATTGTTAAAGCAATTCGGTGTGAGAGCTGTCAACCAAAAGGTTCAAGCAAGATACGGTGAGTTCAAAACCAACGTGGAAGGCGTCTTTGCTGCAGGTGATGCAAGAAGAGGACAAAGCCTTATCGTTTGGGCTATTAATGAAGGCCGTGAAGTAGCACGTACTGTTGATGAATACTTGATGGTAAAAACTTCTTCTAACTAATTATATACAATTCCGGTAGGAACTCCGGAATGGGAACAGGCATCGTTTTTAATGATGCCTGTTTTTTTGAATCTGTTATTTTTTACTGTATACTAGTCAATACCGTATAATCAATTTAGTTGTTCGTTTTAGAGGAGAAAGGGGATGGTATTTGATGGAGAAACAACTTCCACCGGGTCAATTCGAAACAGAAAAATGGCCGATTCTGCACAAAGGGGATGTGCCAGCGTTTAATGAAACGACATGGAACTTCAGACTTTTTGGTGAGGTAAAAGAAGAAAAGACATTAACGTATAAACAAATAATGGAGCTTCCAAAAACCATTTCAACGGTTAACATGCATTGTGTGACCACCTGGTCAAAATTTGATACAACATTTGAGGGTATTGCACTTAGAGAGTTATTAAAATTTGTAGAACTAAACGAAGAAGTAAAATACATAAAAATTTACGGCTATTACAATAGAGAACGATTCGGCTATTCAGCCAACCTGCCGCTCGAACCTTTATTAGGGGACGATTCTTTGTTTGTTTACCGCTTCAAGGACCAATATCATGATTGGCAGGATATCGATCCAAAACATGGCTATCCCCTAAGATTCATTCCACCAGAAACATTTTATCTATGGAAAGGAACCAAGTGGGTGTCGGGGATTGAATTTATGAAAGAAGACCAGGCCGGATTCTGGGAGGACTTTGGCTATTCGATGACAGCCAATCCATTTAAAGAAGAAAGGTTCCGTTAGATCGGGGGAGTGTACCAAGAGACAGGCACTATCATATGATGGTGCCTGTTTTATTTGAGATTTTGATACCTGGTTACCGCTTTTGAATACAAAAAATAGAAGAAGACTCGTTAAAAATGGTGAATGGTTCAATAAGATGTTAAAGATACTAATTTTCTCCTCGCATAATTCCTAAAGGCCATAGATAGAAGTTAGTGCGGTCGATAAGAGCGGATCATAACTCCTAAGAGGGTTACAAAAGATTTTTATTGTTAAATTTATGTATTTAAAATGATAACCACGGGCTATTTTTTGTATAATTTGATAAAATATGGTTGATTCACATTAGATGGATCTATAGGTTAGCCAATTGGGAAGGCGGATATAAGGGTACGTCTAAGTCAATAAATGCAGGAAAAGAGAGGAGTTCATTATGAAAGATCAAAAGAAATCTTACCGAAAGTTTTTCTCCGTTTTAGCCGCTGCCGCCATTACGACATCTATTTCAGCACCTGCTGCCTTTGCAAGTGCAAACACACCATCATCCATGAAGACCAATATACATAATAATAATGTGAAGAAAGCCAAAAAAGATAAGAACTATGATTTAACTATCATGCACACCAATGATACCCATGCCCATATTGATAATGTGGCAAGAAAACTATCAGCAATCAAACAAGTACGTGCTGAAAACCCAAATTCTCTTTTGTTAGATGCAGGCGATGTCTTTACTGGAACACTCTATTTTAATCAGTTTGAGGGATTGGCAGATTTAGAGTTTATGAATCTAGCGGGTTATGATGCTATGACATTTGGAAACCATGAATTTGATAAAGGCACAGCAACGCTGGCTAATTTTATCAAGTCTGCGAACTTTCCTTTTGTAAGTGCAAATGTCAACTTTCAGAAGGATAGTAATTTAAAAGATATTTTTATTGATCGCGTTGAGAAGCATCCTGAAAATGGAGAAATCTATAATGGAATGATAAAAACATTAAACGGAGAGAAAATTGGAATCTTTGGGCTTACAACTGCTGAAACAAAAGATATCTCCAGCCCTGGACCTGGTGTAGAATTTGAAAACTATATCGAAGAAGCAAATCAAGCAGTAGCTGCTCTTAAGGAAAAAGGCGTCAATAAAATTATTGCTCTTACTCACATTGGTTACAATGACGGAGGCGGAGATAACGATCTTACGCTTGCAAAAGAAGTAGAAGGAATCGATGTCATCGTCGGCGGTCATTCCCACGATAAATTAGATCAACCCGTGGTTGTCGAGGCAGGTGAAGAACCAACCGTCATTGTACAGGCCAATGAATATAACAAATATTTAGGGACATTGGATATTGAGTTTGATAAAAAAGGAAAAGTAGTCGACTATTCCGGCAAACTCATCGATCTTGATCAAAAGGTAGGTACCGCTTATGTCATTCCAGACGATCCCAAGGCCGCTCAAATCTTGGAAACAAATTATAAACCAACCATTGTGGAAATGCAGCAAACGGTGATCGGGAAAACTACTGTTGATTTAATAGGTGGAAACCCTCCTGCACGAACAGGGGAAACTAATCTAGGAAACTTAGTTACGGATGGAATGCTCGCAAAAGCTAAAACGATCAATCCAGAAACAGTCATTGCATTACAAAATGGCGGCGGCATTCGTACATCTGTAGCTGCAGGAGACATTACATTGGCCAAGGTCTTTGAAATCATGCCATTTGGTAATACTCTCGGCATCATGAAACTGACGGGGGCGGAAATTAAAGAGGCTTTAGAGATTAGTGTAAAGGACGCTCCAAATGCGTTCGGCGGGTTCCTGCAAGTTTCAGGATTAAGATTCACTTACGATAGCAGTAAAACTTTAGGTCAAAAAGTGCAATCTATTGATGTAAAAGAAGATGGGGCAAACTACGTACCAATCGACCCAAGTAAAACATACGCAGTCGCCACTAATACCTTTACAGCAAAAGGCGGAGACGGATACACCGTTTTTGCGAAAGCTTATAGTGAAGGCCGTGTGAGCGAGCCTGGATATGTAGACTGGGAAATCTTTACGGATTATATTGGCACTCAAGAAGGAAAAACAATCAGCCCAAGCGTGGAAGGACGTATCATAAATCTAGCAAACTAACAGATTCTAAAGGGAGTGGATTGAATCCCCTTTAAAAAAAGGAACCATCAACACATTTGTTGATGGTTCCTTTTTATTTGTGAAGGTAATTTTGATCATCAGGGAGGTAGGGGACTTGTCTAGGTTCAAACTTAATGACCTCTGAAGAATAAATATCTACAACTACCTTGTTTCTTAATGTTTTTGCCTGAATAAGGATTGGTTGATTATATTTATTTTTAAATACGAAATCAGGACCATTCCAGCTGACCGTAGCATCGCGGCCTGGTGGAATGTAAGAAACTTTTCTACTATGAGAAAAACGTTTGAGAACGTCCAATCCTGCATTATCAACCGCGTTATAAAGAGTAGAAGATACCTGACAGATTCCTCCGCCAATATCCTCAGAAAACTCCCCTTTTTTGATAACCGTAGCAGGCAAATACCCTTTTTCTGACGTTCTTTTTCCCACTACATGATTAAAGGAAAAGGTTTCTCCCGGGAAAAGCACAACATTATTAATTGCACTGGTGGCAAGGTAAATATTATTCGTTCGTTCTTGGTTAAAGGTATTAAAAGATGTGACATATCCCCCAATTTTTTTATTTTGAAGATCGGCAAGTAATTCACTGTCTACCTTTGGATATATGGTTTGATAAGGAAGATTGAATTTAGAAGAACCATTGTTAAAATAATAAGAGTAAACATTTTCAATAAAATTTTGCCGATGCAACCGGTAACCAACTTGTTCTGGTATCATTTTTCCATTCCTATCAAAGCTTGCATTCCTGGGTGGTTTAGAAACAAGTTTATCTAATTCGTCCATGCACTGATTTAACTGGTCAAATTGAATGAGTGGTAATCCTGGCAGGTTCATCGATAATTGCGGACACTTAACACCGGTGATAGGCTGCCCGTTGTTAGTGAATAATAAACTGTCTGGCAAATTGACTTGTTGGGAAATCATTAATAGCCCAAATAACCATGAAAAGTTCATTTCCTATGCTGCCTCCTTCTCCTTATTTATTATGGATAAGAAAACATTCTTTCATGTAATCAGCTGTCAGTGGGAATAATTTTTTGTTATGAAAAGCAATATCTTGTTCAAAAAATCATAAAAAAACTGACTCAAAAGGGATTTCATCCCTTCTTGAGTCAGTTCTCAGATTAATTAAGTATCCGCTTTTCACCTTGAATTTCCTTGATAGAGGCAATATTTTGTGTAAATTCAAGTGTACCTGTATACTCACCATGTTCATCTCTGACAGCAAAGTATCGGATGTACACATACTTATCCTTAAATTGAATATAAAAGTCTTCGTGATCCTTCACCCCTGATTTAAATTCTTCCAGCAATTTTTCTACGACGTGAACGCTTTTTGGCGGATGGCAGTTTTGGACTGTGCGGCCAATGACTGCTTTGGTCCGGGCGAAGATTCTTTCTTTGCCATGCGAGAAATAACGTACAACATCATCTTGGTCAATAAAAGTGATGTCAACAGGCAAATGATTTAGCATGACCTCTAGTTGTTTTAAAGATAACATACCGGTTTCTAACCGAATATATCCATCAGTTAGGGCGTTCTCTTCAATCGTTTTGCGTTCAGGCTTCCAAACTCCAGCAGGACCTGTTAAACAGAAACCAATTTCATCACTTTCATGCGCAATTTTCACCCATTCATCTTCCGTTATAGTTTGTAAGGCCATTGGGAAAAGAATGTTTTCTTCTTTAAAAATCATCTCACTTACTTCCCGGATGACAAAATATAAGGAGTCGATGACGGATTGCTTTTCTCCGTTATAGTTTGTTAATTTATCTTTTGCCTCCTTGATAGCAGCTCGGATTCCATCGTCTACTCCCCACATAACCTGGGTCGGCCCCATGATTCCATACTTTTCTAAGTAAGGGAATAATAAATTTTCTTTTCGGCTGTAATGTTTGTCGATATCTAGGAGCAGGTTTAAATCCTCTAGCAGTTTAAATTTGTTTTCGTCATTTTCTTCTTTTTCAAAACGGTCAAAATGGAGCTGCATTTTGAAGTTCACAAGCATATCAATTTCTTTATTCTCTAATTTAAATGTATGGATTGGGTGTCCTGGCTGCTCTTCCGGTTTTTCAGAACGATGAATTTCTTCAATTGATTCTTTGAAAATAGCGGTGTGGACCGAACATAAGCGCTGAACCTCTTCGACAGGAATTCCTTCTTCCTCCATCAGGGCCTGTTCCAATTTTGAAATCTCGGCAACAGAAATATTACCTGCAGCTTCTTCAAATCGTGCTTTTACTTCCTCGACACTTTTACCATTATGCAAGTCTTTAATAATTTCTTTTAAAACGGTTTGACGCTCTGATGAAGTAATAGTTTCTTGTTCACGGTTATTAATGATTTCACTCATTTTATATTCTCCTCTACTTATTAATTGTAAAGCCATTATTTTCGAATGTTTCAATTACTTTTTCTAAGGAAATACCTTTCATCCGGCATCCATTAGGCAGTGTCATCACACGTCCAGCCGTTTTCAACATCTGGGGATTTGTTATATTCTCAAAACCTAATCCCTTCATTATCGAGATGATTTCAGGGTGTTCGGTACATAGTTGATAAACTGATTGTTGAATATTGAGTACTCTTGTCATTTTTTTCACTCCTGATAGAAAGTGATAACTTTTCTCAATAAAAATATAACATGGCATCATTTCTGAAATTGTGATATTAATCACAAAGATAAACGTAGTTGTTAAGAATATGTGAATTATTATTCTTTAGAAGAAGGGGAGGACGCAGAAGCTTTCTACGGAAAAATATTCTTGGAGTCAGGAAGTAAAGAAAAATGAAGTTTGCCGATCAAGTACAGTATTCATTAATCCCAAAACGGGCAAGCTTCAATTATACCTTTAGAAACTGAAGATAGTTTCTTCTTATATTAGATCCAATCTGCACAAACATTAACTGTTTTAAGGGAAGCAATCTAATTTTCAAATTACAGGAGAAAAGATGATTTACTTACTGATCAGCGTGTTTATTTTTAATATAGCGGCCTATGTGGTTCCAAAACAATTGACGAAACAAGAAATCTATACGAGTGCACTTTTTTCTTTTTCCTTAGGAATCCTGTTAGATGTCATTCTTGCTTTAAAGTACCATCTTTACGGGTATTTTGAAGGAGGCGTCCAATTACGAAGCCTAATCGTCATTATAGGTCTTTTTCCATCAGCAGGAATTGTATTCCTAAACTATTATCCGAGAAAAGAATCTTTATTTAAGCAGATCTTATATATACTTATTTGGACAGGTTTCTGTTTGTTATATGAATGGACATCCTTAATTAGTGGTTTCTTGTAACCGTCAAGTTGTTTTGAACACTTTTTGCTAATTAATTTTGAACACTTTC
>NZ_JAABNN010000040.1 GCF_009928415.1 Bacillus sp. USDA818B3_A | reverse complement strand
GATGTATGTATCCTTCATAGGTATATGCACTTTCATTGTTAAACCATTCCAGTACAGAATTCCGTTTTCGTAGGTTAAACCCGCCTGGTTATTCTTTCCTTCAACCGAATTATATCGTCTATACTTTTTAAAATGAACCTTTTTACCATTACCGAAAAGATAGTCAGAAATAGATTTCCAGACTTGAAGGGCAATCTTCTGTACGACATGAGAATCTAAATGAACTTTTTGTTTATGTTTTGGATTCTTTGGCTTCTTTTGTTTAAAATGTTTCCCCATTTCTTTGACAATTCGCTCAGCCCCGGTTTGAGAGACATCAAATTTTCCTCTGATTTTCTTAAGTGCATCCGACCGTTCTTGGGATTTTTCATGCCCCATCCAAAATTGATACTCCTCATCGGCTCTCATAAGAGAAATATTATCTAACATTTTCCTCTTACAAGCATTGTAGATCTGACGAGCAATTTCAAATCTGATTTCTAATATATGAAGTTGAAATAATTCTAAATGCATATCGAGTTCCACTATATAACGTGATTTTTTCTCTTTAGCCATTTCAACAACCTCCAAACAAATGTTCTCTTTAATTAATTATATGGGTAATTTTAGTAATAATCAATTAATAAAACTCAGGAAGGCACAAAAAAACAGGCATTCATCACCCCATTAAAATAAGGTGCGTTCTGCCTGTTTGAATCGTAATATTTTTGAAAATAGTAACCGCTTCATTGGAGAATAGGTTATTTACAGTGTGTAAATTATTTGTCACCATTAAAAAGTAATATATCAATACTGTTAAAACTAAGGCAGAAGTGAATTTATACTTAAGAAATAGTCTTGTTGATTGTTCTTTTAATTTAATCAAGCCATCTAAAGGGATAACTAATTGCTTAGTTTTTTCCATTTTCACCTGCTCCTTTATTTTGATATTTATATTAAATACAACAAAGCTCATATAATCACTTCATAAGTTGGAAATAAAATCTTTATTCAATTAAATGACTCCATTATTGAACATAGCTAAACATCTATCTATCAACTAACTTTCCCAGTTACTTCAAAAAGAAAAAGCATTACCGTTGTTCCAGTAATGCACCCATTAGGAGAATAGTAAAAGTAAGTTTAATGCCAATAAATGTTTGCGTTGTTTTTGCACACTAGATAAATACCTTTTTTATCTCCTTTTGACAGGCAAATTGCCCACTGTTTAATTTTTGAATAATCACTCTTATCCAATAAACTTAAATCTGGGGCATTTTGATAACCACGTTCACCAAGATACTCTGATGTTGTCATTATTGAATAATGGTCCCCTTCGACTTGTTCTGGGATTTCCTCAAAGCTCTTTATAATATTTCCATTCTTTATGAAAACCATTTTCTCATAGGAACATAACACTTTATATCCTATAGGAATTTTTCTATGGACCTCACTATCATGAAAAATTTTAGAGTCCGATAGATATTGTGAATAGGAGTAGGAAAAGCCATTTGCATTAATAAAATATTTATCATTACATTCAATGCTTAAAGGATTATTGCCATTTTCAATAGGATAATCATAAATCACTGCTGGTAAAATGTCGTTATAAATAACTTTTGGAGCTTGTACCCATTCACCAACATTCTTATAAACTATCGATGTAAGTTTTTTTATTTCATCCAATGTCATAGAATTTTCCTTTTTGATTAATGAAAGGGACAGCTCATTAATCAAATGTTCTATTTTGGTTAATATTTGATTAAATGATTCTCTAGGATCATATCCCTTTTCTCTCAGTTCTTTATATGTATCCTTTAAGTCGGCTTTTATTATATCTAATTCCATACTTCCTCCCTTTAGAATAAATATATATTCCCTTCCATACGATTGACTCAAATTACAACATTTAATCTAACTACGTACTCCATTTGTTCAACTAAATGCCCCGTTAGCTAAATCACAATGGCCGCCGCTGCGATCATTGTCGAATTTAGCTTAATTCCTTAAAATATCCAATCATAAATTTCCGAAATTCCCTAACTACCTTTGAAGTATACCGCTCTGTTTTCCAGGCCATTCCTATCGTTCTTTTGCAGACAGGCTGTTCAATGTGCAATGGAACAAGTTTTTCATAGTGTGAATAGCGAAGGGTATGCTCGGTTAAAAAGGATATACCCAATCCCTCCTCTACATAGTGATGAATGGATCCCGGTTCTTCAAGTTCAAAGGCGATTTTCGGTGTGAATCCTGCTTTCTCACAAAAACCATCTGTTAGGATTCGGAAGGGATTGGCCGGCTCTCTGTGTATAAATTGTTCATCTGCCACTTCCTTTAACTGAATGCTATCTCTCCCAGCCAAATAATGGGTTTCTGGGACTACGATGAATACTTCATCCTCCATAAGATTAATCCAGCTAATTCCTTCTTTCTCAATAGGAAAGTAAGTCACACATAAATCGATTTCCCCTTTTTCCAATTGTTCCACGAGTCGAAAAGGAGAATGTAAACTTACTTGAAAATTGACGAATGGATAGGTCTTACGAAATTGACTAATCATATTTGGCAATAACGGGATATGCATGACCGAAAGTGAAATTTGATTCCTGCTCTCTCCTGCGAGTTCCGCCATCTCAAGCTGGGCAGATTCTAATTCAGAAAAAGCGCAATCTACTCCTTTTAAAAAAATTTTCCCGAATTGATTTAGTTTAATATTCCTTCCCTCTCGATCAAAGAGGGAAAAACCCAGCTCTTCTTCTAAACGAGAAATGGTTTGGCTTAGGGATGGTTGTACAATCGTAAGCTCTTTGGCAGCCCTAGTCATATGTTCAAACTTGGCAACCGTTTGGAAATACCTTAATTGTAAGAAATCCATTTGTCCACCTCTATCGATAGTCCTTAACCTATAAGTAAATAGTAATATATATATTAGTCGTTATCAATTATTTGGAGTATGATTGAGAATATCAATTATTTTGGAAGTCGAAATAAATTTTACTAATAAGAAAGGTGTTAATATGGAGATTTGGAAAAGAAATTTATTTGTTTGCTGGTTCGGTTCATTTGTGACGGCCGCTGGAATGAGTCAAATATCCCCTATGCTGCCTATCTATATTGATCAGCTAGGAGTTCACGCAACTTCAGATATTGAAAAATGGTCTGGATTGATTTTTGGTTCTACCTTTTTAATCTCAGCCATTGTTTCGCCTATATGGGGAAAACTTGCAGATAAAAAGGGCAGAAAACTAATGTTACTCCGTGCAAGCCTTGGAATGGCCATTGTGGTTTTTATGATGGCATTTGTACAAAACGTTTATGAATTGCTCGCATTACGGATGTTAATGGGAGCCGTTTCCGGTTACATTTCTGCTTCGGTTATATTAGTTGCCACACAAACACCGAAGAAACATTCAGGCTGGGCACTCGGTACTCTTTCAACAGGCTCCGTCAGCGGCGGACTTCTAGGTCCTTTAATGGGGGGTTTTATTACAGAATTCCTTGGAATTCGAAGCTGTTTTATTGTAACAAGCGTGTTATTGTTAATCGGCTTTTTTGCGGTTCTACTTTTGGTAAAAGAAGAATTTACACCTGTTCATAAAACCCCGTTAGCCTTTAGCCAGGTTTGGAAGCGAGTTCCTGATACGAGATTGCTTATTTCATTGTTTGCTAGCACATTTATTTTGCAAATTGCCAATATGTCCATTCAGCCATTAATTACGGTTTATGTAAAAGAATTATCACCACATGCAGCCCATTTATCTATGATTGCGGGAATGGTGGTGGCCGCTGCCGGTTTAGCCAATATAATCGCTGCTCCACGATTAGGTAAGCTTGCTGACCGGATTGGTTCAAGAAAAATATTGATTGGAGCACTTATTGCTGCGGGAATTATCTTTATTCCTCAAGCTTTTGTAAAAACACCATGGGAGCTCATGGGACTGCGCTTCTGTCTTGGACTTGCTACAGCTGGATTATTGCCATCCATTAACAACCTTGTCCGAACAAGTGCACCGGATGAAATTGTTGGCCGTATTTTCGGGTATAATCAATCTGCACAGTATATTGGTACTCTCGGTGGATCTGTATTAGGCGGGCAAATGGCAGCATTCTTCGGTATTCATTATGTGTTCTTCACTACAAGTGCTTTATTATTGCTAAATGCATTATGGGTTTACAGTATTAATCATATTGGTATAAGAAGAAGGACCATGTCACATATTCATTAAGAAGCACACTGAGATTTCAGCGTGTTTCTTTTTTAAAATCTAGGCATCCATCCAATCATATTTGGGTGAACAATCATAATTTAGTGTAACTTTGAATGAAAGGATGATATTAATGGTTTATTACATATTATTGCATCACTACAATCCATGGTATAAACCAATTATGGTTCCAATTATTCCTCCACCACCAGTACCACCAGCTGCTGTTACCTATCGAAATCTGTTGAACGAATATTATTTAAAATACCCTTATTAGACTAGGCTGCCGTAATAGCAGTCTGTTCCTTTTCTGTTTTAAAGGTAACTAAGAACAAAACCAGAACGTTTAGATGTGGTTTTTAATCATCAATTTAAACTTTTTTAATTTCGTTCGACAAACTCGGTTAGAATTTGATCATATGCTTCTGCCTGTGCAGGGGTTAATGATTTGGACAACCTCAAAAAGATATTTTTGTGTAAGTACCCATATTCCGTGAATGCTCCGCCTGATTCCTGAGCCGTCGTTGTTACATATTCAAAGCGTTTTTTTGCATCTTTTTTGTTGTCAAATACTTCGATGCTACCACCATATTTAACCTTAAAGTCTTCTCGCATTTCTCTTTTTACAGATTCAAGGAGCACCTTATCTTTGATCAATAGACCCTCGATAAATTTTTCTTCAACCCCACTGTCAATGAAATCCACTTTGCCGATATATCCCCCAGGTCTTCCTAACAATTCATTTGGATCATTCTCTTCATTATAAATTTTCGTATACGCAATGTTACCATTCTTCTCTTTAAAGTAGGCAATAATCTCCTCGGCGTTTTTCAAATCGTTATTTTTTGGTTTATCTGTTGCTTGATTTTTTTCTTGATTTTCCCTTTCTTGGACCCCACTGCTACAACCCGTTAACACGAATAGGATAAGGAGACCAATAAACAGCATTATTTTTTTCATCATCAACCTCCATCTCTAATTTTCCTCTTTATGTCTCTTTCATTCATGAACCAAAGGAAGAAACATTGTGATAAAAACAAAGAAGAGAGTTTATCAAAAAAAAATCTGCACCTCATTTTATTTCTTTAATTTACAAGTTCCGTTGTTCAACAAAAAAAATGACCGCCGCAGCGATCATATTATCTTGAAAAATTTAACATTCAAATTATACCATATACAATAGTTGTAGAACTTCAAAAAACATTTTAAATTTCTATTTGTTTTGCTTCATTACTTACAACAGTCCTTTTTTTAGGAGTGTAACCAGCTACTTGCTTGTGCCAGAAAAATGTAAGAACGATTCCAAAGATAAGGACTACAGTAGCAAAGTAGTATGGGTAATTTATATCGATATCAAAAAGCATCCCGCCAATAATTGGTCCACTAATGTTTGCTAAACTCGTAAACATCGAATTCATTCCACCAGCGAACCCCTGTTCTTTTCCAGCGATATTTGAAAGGTAAGAAGTAACGGCTGGGCGAAAGATATCAAATCCGACAAAAATAATAAAAGTGACCAGTAATATAGAAAAATACGAATTCACAACCGTCATTAAAAAGACAAGAAGTGTTGATAAAATTAAACTGTAGCGAATCAGTTTAATTTCACCCCAAATACGTGTAAGCCTGCCAAATAGCAGAACCTGTGCCACCGCAGCAAAAATGGCACCACCTGTAATCACAATCGCTATGTCGGATGAAGTAAATTGGAATTTGTGGTCCACAAATAAACTAAAGAACGATTCAAAGGCAGCTAATCCAAATGAGGCAATAAAAATTAATATAAACGCAAGCAAATATTTGGGTTCCAACATGCGTTTCATTCCATTTTTTTGGTCTAACTCCTGCGCATCTGCAACCTCTAAACGTTTTGGCTCTGAAAGCAAAATGATAGAAAGAATCGCCGCAATGGTTCCGAATGCCCCTGCAAAGAAAAATGGTACCCGTGTGCCAAATTCGGCTAAGAAACCGCCGATGCCTGGACCAATGATAAATCCTGTACTAATGGAAGCTGACATATACCCCAGTGCTTTAGGACGAGTATCGGTGTCTGTAATGTCCGCAATAAAGGCTGTTACCGCTGGCATGATGAATGCCGCACTAATTCCTCCTAGAAGACGGGAAATAAATAACACTTCAATGACCTTGCCCATCCCAAATAAAAATTCAGACAGACCGAAAGTAAATAAGCCAATCACAAGCATAATCTTTCGGCCCCATTTATCCACTGCTTTTCCTGAAAAAGGTGAAGCGATTAATTGAGCAATAGCAAAGGTTGCTGTTAAATAACCAACCGTTGTGCCAGTAATCCCCAATTCATTCATTAACTTAGGTAAAACTGGAATAACAAGACCAATCCCCATAAAGGCGATAAATAAATTCATTAATAATAAACCCAAAGTGACTTTTTGTTTCATTTTGTTTATTCTCCTTACTAAAGTTGAGACCAGCAAGCCCCTGTATGTTTCAATTAATTTACAATTTTCATGTTAAGCTATATAGTTACTATATAGTCAAGGGGGATGTTTGTAGAAATGAGCAAAAAAAAGGGAAAATACTTAACTACTGGTGAATTCGCAAAGCTTTGCAAGGTCAATAAACAGACCCTTTTTTATTACGATCAAATCGGGCTTTTGTCGCCGGTATTAAAAAATGAAAAGGGATATCGCTATTATTCAATTAACCAATTAGAGTTATTTTTTGTCATTGATTTATTAAAGGATCTCGGAATGTCTCTAACCGATATTCACCAATACGTACAAAATAAGTCACCTGAAAGTTTTTTAGCTTTGATGTATGAAAAAAAAGAAGAGATCGTGAAAAAACGTCAGGAGATTGAATTGAAGGAAAAAGTAATCGAAACGAGAATTGCTTTGATGGAGGAAGCAACACTAACTGATTTTCAGCAAATTACTCTTAAAGAGCTGCCAGAAGCAAGGCTCTATTTAAGCAGAAATATTGAAAATATGACGAACGAAGAATTTATAGAGGTGGTTTCAGAATTCATTAATGAACTGAACTTATCGCATTTTGATACTGGATACCCTATTGGTTCAATCACTAAAAGAGAGCAAGTATTACAAGGTGAATTCTCCAATTATAGCTATTTATATATTGAACAGCCAAATCCAATGGCAGGATATCCATACTTTCACGCAGTAAAGGGTCTATTTTTGATTGGGTATCATGTTGGTGATGAGAAAACAATTGAGAGTACATATAAGCGACTTTTCTCAGAAATGGAACGTTTACAATTGGAACTAGGTGATTATGTGTTTGAAGAATATATTTATGATACGGTTGTTAAAAATCATAAGGAGAACTATGTTACTAAAATAATGATAGAAGTTAGGTGAATGCCCCCTCCCTTTAATACTGGAAGTAATTTTCAATTTTCAGCAGTATCATCTCTATCTGAACAAAATAAAAGCATCCAATTCGGATGCTTAATTATCTATTTGAAATATACTCGATATGTTCTCTAATCTTATAACCACATCTCCGAAAATAGGATAAAAACCATTCATTTTCGAATCATTTTCATATTTGATATCATTAAAGAAATCTTTTAATGACATATCTAATTCATGTGTTTCTCCACCGGCCATTTTTATTACTATCATTCCTAATCCCTCCTTACTAACATTTATTCATATTAGTATGAAAGAATTCATGAATATTGAGATCCTTTTAAGCTTTTACCTGAGTTGATCAAAACGTATTAACCTTTTATGCTGGAAGATTTGTAATATGTTCAGTTAAGTATTTTTGAACAATAAGAAAAAAAGCCGCCAACCATCTGACAGCTAAATCAATGAATATTATGCTTTCTAAAATTACCGCCCTTTACTTCTGCAACGTCGTATACAGTAACAAAGGCTTTAGGATCCTGTTCATTAATAATTTCCTTCAGTTTCGTTTCTTCCAAGCGGTTAATCACACAGGTGATTTCTTTAAATTTTTCATGGGAAAAACCTCCATACGCTACTTTATACGTGGCACTTCGCCCTAAACGATCACGGATGGTCTCTACCATTACTTCGGGTTCAGCGGTGATAATATTAAAGGTTTTCGAACCACTTAGACCCTCTTCCACAATGTGAATGACTTTTGAAGCAATAAAGTAAGCAATTGCCGAAAGAATTGCCCCTTGTAAACCAAATACAATCGAAACGAAAATAAACACAAAAATATTCAAGAAAAGAATGAGATCACTTGTACCAAATGGTAATTTTCTTGAAAGAAGTACTGCAAGCATGTCAATACCATCTAATGCACCGCCATTACGCAAGGCTAAGCCCATCCCAAATCCAATGATAATTCCGCCCACAACGGTAATTAACAACGTATCCCCTTCGATAATAGCTGGGGTATGATGCATGAGGATTGTACCAATCGCAAGTGACACAATTCCAATGATCGAAAATAAGGCAAAACTTTTTCCAATTTGTTTATAACCTAACCAGATAAAAGGAAGGTTTATAATGGCAATAAGAACTCCTAATGGTAAATCAAATAGTTCTGAACCAACGATACTTAGCCCCGTAACTCCCCCATCCGATACGTTGTTTGGGATGAGGACCGTTTCAAGTCCGTATGCTGCAATAAATCCCCCGATAATGACCATTATTCCTCTCAGGGCCAATTTTAGTTTATTCGTTTTATGTAATTTGTTTGTCTTCATTTTATTCATCTCTTTTACTTCTTTTTTGGAATATGCTTTACTCATTCATCGTGATCCCCCTATGTATGATTTGAACTTATAAATTGACATCGATCTGGGTGGTAATCATGTCATCCTTCGTTATTCCTAAAAATTTTAGTGTCTCTGCTGGTGTAGAATGGTTAAAGTGTTTTTGTAAAAGTGCAATTGAGACACCTTGTTTAAATGCATGAAATCCAAAGGTCTTTGCCATTGAATTGGTCCCTATCTTTCCTTCAATACCAACATTAACAGCTGCTTCATGGATAATTCGATAGGCCTGTTGGCGAGTAATCGGCTGGTTAAACTTACGTGATTGAAATAAATAGATCTGTTCTCCGATATTGACTTGGCTTAAATAAGTCATTACCGCTTCCTTCACTTTTTTATTTAAAAATACGGACTGCCTCCTTTCACTCTCCATTTCCGAGTAATGATAAAAATCCTTGATTTCTCCCTCACTAGTAAAAAGTTCCTTTACCTTAATCAAGAGCAGCTCAGATATTTTTAGGCCTGTATTAATTCCAAAGACAAACAATAAATAATCCCGGGCAGAATGTTTTTTAAGGTATTCTTTTATGGAATTTATTTGTTCTAGGTCTCTAAGTGCATCGACTGTTTCCAACTGATCATTACCCCTTCAATGTTACTAAAATAAGTATAATTAATAATTGAGTAACATTCAAACTTTACGCTTGTGATATTTTTACTTTTCTATTTTCTGTTTTAACGTTTCATTAAAAAGCAAGGCCATTTGGCCCCGCTTATTATTTGACGATTATTTTTCCAACCATTCCTTCGTGCAAATGGTACCGGCATACCAGATCATATGTACCGGGATTTGTCGGTTTCACGATAATGGTTTCTTGTTTTCCAGGCTGGATTTCTGTGTCAATTTTGAGCTTTTCCACGGTGAAGGTGTGCTCTTTTCTGCCCTTGTTCTTCAAGATCAGCGTTGTCGCTTTTCTATTCGGAAGGGTAATTTCTTTTGGGTTAAAGTAATCATCGTTCAATTCGATCTCCATCGCTTTTGCTGGTTCTATAGGCTGTGTCAGGGACTCTGATTCAGCACGGACACTGAGTGAGCTTGTGGTTGAGACCATCACCATCAGTGCGAATAAAACGCCTAAGCTTGTTAACCACTTTTTCATATACAATTTCATCCCTCCTTTCTAAGACTATTTTTTTCCAATTTATAAAATATTATCAGGAAAAGGCCGGAAGCATATTAAATGTTTAGGATTGGTCAATAAAACCTTGCAGGAGCCTCTATCTTTTGAGGCGGCGGTGGTCTTTGAGAAACGTTTCTACTGGAATGTTCACGTATAAAAAGCCAAAGAAAACAGCAATATTACCCGAAATTCGGTATAATTGTAAGGGTTAAATCGTGGAATGTTTTCAAAGTGGGACTTGTTGCGTGGAAATTGTGTTGAGAGGAAGTTGTATATTGTTCAAAGCCGTTTTTATTTTTATATTAGCCGGTTTAGCCGAAATTGGTGGTGGATACCTTATATGGCTTTGGTTAAGGGAAGGAAAGTCTGCCTATTTAGGACTAGTTGGAGGAATAGCCTTAGTTTTATATGGGGTGATCGCCACTCTTCAATCCTTTCCATCCTTTGGCAGAGTCTATGCTGCCTATGGGGGGATATTTATTTTTCTCTCCGTATTATGGGGATGGGGTGTAGATAAAAAAACACCTGATTTATATGATTGGTTAGGTGCAGGAATATGTTTAGTTGGTGTTTCTGTCATGTTATTAGCACCCCGTCAATAAAATGATCGTTTACATTCTTTGGAAAGGGAGATGAATTTGTGAAAAAACAATTTCTTTTTATTCTCACGGTCATGCTGCTTTTACTAGCAATGGCTGGATGTTCATCAAATGAACAAACGAAAAAGCCAGATGAGCAGAAACAAGAAGTTTATGAGAAGACAGTGGAGGTGACCATTTCAGCAGCTGCTAGTTTACAAGATGCGTTAAATGAGATTAAAGCAAACTTCGAGAAAGAACATACGAACGTAAAAGTAAACTTTAACTTTGGTGCTTCAGGAGCATTGCAGCAGCAAATTTCACAAGGAGCACCTGTCGATCTATTCTTTTCTGCTGCTGTGGACAAATTTGATAAATTAGTGCAAGACGGACTGATCGACAAGTCTAGTGGAATAGATTTAGTTGGAAATGAACTTGTCTTAGTGGTTCCAATCGACTCAAAAAAAGAGATTAAAACATTTGGGGACCTCACCAAAACAGATAAAATTTCCATCGGTACCCCAGAAGCCGTCCCGGCAGGACAATATGCAAAGGCGACATTAGAAAAATTACATGTTTGGACAGCTATTGATGGGAAAGTGGTCTATGCCAAGGATGTCAGGCAGGTGCTTACATATGTAGAGACGAACAATGTTGACGCAGGAATTGTCTATAAAACCGATGCATTGATTTCTAAAAAGGTTAAAATTGCAGCAACAGCAGACGAGAGTTCTCACGCTCCTATTATTTATCCTTTGGGTGTGATCAAGAACAGTATCCATCCAAAAGAAGCCCAGTTATTCTGCGACTATCTACAAAATGATTATTCGATGAAAATTTTTGAAAAGTTTGGGTTTAAGGGTCTGAAATAAAATTATTGGCCACCTTGGCCATGCCCAGCCACTATAAAGGAAAAACGCTTGAGGTACTTTTAACTACCTTAAGCGTTTTTGTATTCTAAATTCGTTGAATCCCTTACTATATCCCTTCTATTTTTATCCATCTATATTTTCCCCATCACAATTAAGATACATGTACATAAACTAGTAGATTAATAAGATAAGGCGCTTTTTTATCTCATGCTGTTGTAAAGAATGCTATAATGGTTGAAAGCACTTTCTTTTTATCTGTATAGATAAGAGAAATATAACAGTAAGAATGGAGTGATCCTCATGGAGCGCAGAAAAAATTGGGCAGGTAATTATCAATATAGTACGAATAACTGGCATGTACCTGAAACGGTTGAAGAAGTTCAACAATTGGTTTCAAGTATAAAAAAGCTGCGTGTAGTCGGGTCGCGTCACTCGTTTAATAGTATCGCAGATTCTACTGAAAATATGATTTCCTTGCAGAAGCTGAACAAAGTAATTTCCATTGATCGAGAAAAACAAACTGTCACTGTCGAAGCAGGAATTAAATATGGAGAACTTTGCCCTGTGCTTCAGCAACATGGCTATGCCCTACATAACCTTGCTTCCCTTCCGCATATTTCAGTTGCAGGGGCTATTGCTACAGCCACACATGGTTCAGGAAATGACAATCAGAATTTGGCTGCAGCGGTCCGTGCGATGGAAGTAGTCACTGCTGATGGAAGTATTGTCACTTTTTCCAAAGAAAAATCAGAAGACGAATTACACGGCGCAGTTGTTGGACTTGGCGGACTAGGTGTAGTCACAAAGCTAATGCTTGATGTCCATCCAAGTCATCAAATGAGGCAGGATGTTTATGAGAACCTTCCTTTTGCACAGCTAGATCAACATTTTAATTCCATTTTTTCAAGTGCCTATAGCGTTAGTTTGTTTACCGATTGGCAGGATGAAACGTTTAACCAGGTCTGGCTGAAGAGTAAATGGACGGATGATCAGACTTTTTCATTGGGAGAGGAATTCTATGGAGCAAAAGCAGCCAAAGAAAGTCTTCATCCAGTACCGGGAGTTGGAGCAGAGAATTGTACAGCGCAGCTAGGAGTCCCAGGGAATTGGCTTGACCGTATGCCACACTTCAGAATGGATTTTACCCCTAGTAAAGGTCAAGAGCTGCAAAGTGAATATATTATGGACCGTAAACATGCCTATGACGCTCTTTGTGCGCTTAGTGAAATCCGGGAACATATCGCTCCACATTTACTTACATCCGAGGTGCGGACCATTGCACAGGACCATCTTTGGTTAAGCCCATCCTATCAGGAGGACTCCGTTGCCTTTCACTTTACTTGGCATGATCGATGGGAAGATGTTCAGCAGGTGCTTCCTCTCATCGAAGCTCAGCTTGAGCCTTTTCAAGCAAAACCGCATTGGGGAAAATTGTTTACTACCTCCCCTGCTAAAATACAAGCACTTTATGAAAAGATGCCTGCCTTTCAGAAACTTTTAATGAAGTATGATCCAAATGGCAAGTTTCGCAATGCCTATTTGAATAAATATGTATTTAATGAGGTTACGCAAAAGTGCTAAATAAAATTAAAGGCATATTGCTTAATTATAATTAACTTTTGTAATTATTTTTGCTTTCCATATTCCCTTCTTCCTATGACAAAAGCAAGTACACTACAAATATTAAAGCTGCAAATTTGTGCCTTTAATATTTGTAGTAATGTCCATTATAGGAAGAATAGTTGTTTCTAATATATAAAAAACTATGTATTTTTTAAATATTAGAACGTTCTTCGACCATACTTAATCCTCTCCTGCCGTTATATCCAGTTCAAATATACGTGGAATATGTCTTCCGGTTGGTACCGATTGGAAAGATGGTCTTAATATAGGCTTTTGGCTTTCCTGATAGGAATCAATTTCCTCTACCGTCAGTAACGATTCATTTGTCCAGTTCTTCAAAATACCAACAACATAATTTAATCTTCGCTTGTTATTGGCACATGCAATATTCATAGCTTTGAGAATCACCTCTTTTGGCTGTAAGAAGCGGGAATCATCTATCCAAGCTAACAGCTGCTCTTTCGCATGGACGTTCGAAAAACCAAAACCATTGTTATCCCAAAACTCAACGATTTCTTTTACCTCTTTTGCTTTTTGATGATTAGCAGCGTTTGAACGTTTTTCAATGATTGGAGAAGCATCATTTTTTTCTTGTTTAGTGCCTCTTTGTCCATCTTTCATATGTAATGTTTCGTCAAATTCAGCATATTCTAAGTCTCGGTATAGATCATTTTCTTCTTGAACGTTCATGTCATTGTCGAAGAACATCTCTTCTTTATTAGAATATGATTCAAATACACTGCAAATCTCCTGTTTATGAATGGATTCTGCCACATATGAAATAAGTGATTGATCTTGGACCTCTTTTAATTCGGCATTAATACAATCCATCACCGGTTTTCCACCTTTATGAAGGTTATAAAGCCCCCAGTTTTTTATCGCCAGTTCTCTCGTTTCAGGATTGTATCGAATCAACTTATGGTGCTGGGTGAAACGTACCATTAATGACTGTACCGTCTCTATGGTATAGCCTAAATCAAAAGCCATTTGTTTTTTCGTAATCATATAAATTCCAATTTGCGTTGTATTTGGATTCGTAAGTAGATAAAGATAAAAATACTTGTCCTCCACGGTCATTTCTTCTGAAACAATCGGATCCTTCCAAAAATCAGTACGTATAATTCTAAACTTTGCCATCTGAAATCACTGCCTTTCTTCTCATCATTTTTCACTGTTTATATATGTTTGGTTGAATAAATTGGGCAGTAGGTTTTCTCCAATAATGTGGATATTTTGTGACAATTATTTTCGCTTACTGATTACTTGTTTTTCTATATTCTACTCGTTTATTTTTTTATTACTTAGCATATTTGAACATTCACTGTGTTTGGCTTGTTCACTATCTGGGAGCAAGTTTTTCTTGTTGTTGTTTTTTATTTATAATCTTTTTCTTTTTCTTTTTTTTCTTTTTGTCCACCTATCGTAAACCGGTACGTAAACGTGTCGTCGTTCTATCTTTTTTGTGCTTTTGGAATAAGTCCTTTTTAACTTTGTTCTATAAGATGAGAAAAACCCAATCCTCCTTTATGGAAAATTGGGTTTCCTTGATTATTATCAAATATTTAATTATGCCCAACGATTGGATGTGGTACATAGGGCTCTTCAAGAAACGCCATTTCTTCTGGTGACAGCTTTACCGACAGAGAACCTACCGCCCCTTCGAGATGAGAGATTTTTGTTGCACCGATAATAGGAGATGTTACTGGTTCTTTCTGAAGCAGCCAAGCTAGTGCGATATGAATACGTGGAACACCATGTTTTTCTGCAAGTGAGGCAACCCGTTCGACAACTAATCGGTCTGCATCTGCAGTCGCATCATACTTAGATTTTAGAATTTGGTCCGTTTCGGAGCGAAGCGTTGTTTCTGACCAATCACGAGTCAATCTTCCTGATGCAAGCGGGCTGTAAGGTGTCACAGCAATTTTCTCTTCTTTACAAAGTGGAAGCATTTCTCTTTCTTCTTCACGATAGATTAGATTGTAATGGTCCTGCATCGACACAAAGCGGGTCCAGCCATTTTTCTCTGCTACATGTAATGCCTTTTGAAATTGCCATGCGTACATGGCAGATGCACCAATGTACCGTGCCTTCCCAGCTTTCACTACATCATGCAATGCTTCCATCGTTTCTTCAATCGGAGTATGGTAGTCCCAGCGATGGATAATATAAAGATCTACATAATCAGTTCCTAGTCTTTTAAGACTCTTATCAATTTCACTCAAAATGGCTTTTCTGGATAGACCCGCACCATTAGGTCCTTCATGCATTCTACCATGCAGTTTTGTTGCAATAACAACTTCATCACGATTTGCAAAATCTTTTAGGGCGCGTCCTAGAAATTCTTCACTAGTTCCCATTGAATACACGTTCGCTGTATCAAAAAAGTTGATTCCCAGATCCAATGCTTTTTTGATAATAGAGCGACTTTGCTCTTCATTCAGGACCCATTGATGAATCCATTTTTCGGCTTCTCCAAAACTCATGCAGCCAAGACAAAATCTAGATACATCCAATCCTGTATTACCAAGTTTCACATATTCCATTTATTTATTACTCCCTTCCCTTATTGCCCATTTCCATTTATGTTTGTAAATTACACTTTTAATTATGTCACAAATCTTATACAAACCCTAAACCCAATCCTATCAAGTTTTTGCCTAATCCTATCAAACCCCTTTCTGACTCTGTGAATATCAAGTAAAATGAAACCATCTAAGGTGAAATAAAAGGAGGCAGAAAATGTCTGAGAACATCGATAAGCAACATGAATTAGGCAAACTTATAGAGCGTTATTCAGGTAAAGATGGTGTCCATCCTACCACCATCCCATCACTATTTCTCATCCATGAATCCATTATCACCGAACCCATCTCTCGAGTGAACGAGACCTCCTTTTGCCTTATCGTCCAAGGCGAGAAAGAGGTATGGTTGGGAGAAGAATGCTTTAGGTATGGTTCTGGACATTACATTGTGGCATCCGTAGACTTGCCAGTTACAGGGCAAGTAATCAAAGCCTCAGCTGACTCCCCCTATTTGGCACTCAAAATTGAATTTGCAGCAAGCGAAATCTTAGAGGTTTTAAGTGCTACAGATATTCAATCAGGACATAGAAAAAATGCGAAACGAGCAATGTTTATTAGTGAAGTAGAGCCATTTTTGTTGGATGCAGTAATCAGATTAGCTGCTTTGCTAGACAATCCGAAGCATATCCCAATCCTAGCTCCGTTATTTAAGAAAGAAATCCTTTATTGGGTTCTGCAAGGTCCGCACGGGGAAGCACTGGAGCAAATGGCGTTAGAGGGCAGCAATGCGATCCGAATCAGAAACGTAATCGAACATATAATGAATAACTATGAGAAGTCCTTTAGAATAGAGGATTTAGCGGAAATAGCGAATATGAGTGTGGCTTCGTTTCATCGGCATTTTAAAGAGGTAACCGCAATGAGTCCCATTCAGTTTCAAAAACAATTGAGATTGCAGGAAGCTAGGCGTTTGTTGTTAGCTGAATCTTCAGATGTAGGTGATGTCGCTTTCAGAGTAGGTTACGAAAGTCAATCTCAATTCAGCCGGGAATATTCCCGCATGTTCGGTTTCTCGCCTAGAGCAGACATAAACCGACTGAGAGAGAACTACATTTAATTCCTATTTCGGAGAACATCTATAAGCGTCTAATCACGCTAAAAATCAAATAATCATTTATTTGGAAAAAATCTAAGATAAATCTACATCCCCCGGGTTTATCCCTTTTTGAAAGGAGAAAGGTAAATGAACAGTCCAATCTAAGATCCCCTAATAATCCATATTTAATTTGAAATATCAGGGGATCTAGAATGAATCTGAATAAAACTTTGTAATGCACCCTATAGTTCAATAAAACTACTTTACTTCTAAAACAAATGCATAAAAAGCATCTCCATGAGATAGGTTTTCTTCTTTTTCATCCATCCACCATACACCATAAGAATAAAAATATACCCCTTTTTGAGTAGGTGCGGAAAAAGCATTTTCTTTTATCAAGATTTCATTTTCTTTATTTTCACTAATCTGAATAAGATGGAGTTCATTTGGTTTTGGTTCATAGTCCATTATAAAAGATATTTTCTCGCCAGGAATTACCTTAATAGGTTCTTTTCCTTTTAATAGTTCAACCGGTCCAGCCGTATCAGCACATGTACCTTTCCAACAATACGTGCCAAGTTTTGTTTTATACTTCTCATTACCAATTTTTATATATACTTCTGGAGGCTTTTCTCCAGACATTACCTCTTTTGAACAACCCATAATGGTAAGTCCAAACAGGACTACAAATATAAAAAGACATTTGTTCATAGGCACCCTCCTTTATGGTTAAAGACGTAAAAAATTAAGAAAGGGTTACTAATATAGTTATCAGCCTCGCGGTTGATTTAACTATTTATGTATGTTATATGAGAAATATTTCCATCAAAAAAGCCGATTCTCTTTTTTAAATTTGAGAACCGACTTGTGGTGGATAAATATGAAATTCAATATAAATTTTCAATTATAATCATCCTTACGTTTTTTGGTTGAATTATTTCATCACATAACAACTGCCAAGATGTTCAAACGCCTTCGCTACTACTTTAACAAATTTTTTCATTTAAGTTCCCACCTTCCTAAAAAGTATACTCTTATTATCTGTTTAAAAGTCTTTTTAGACAAAGCTGAAGAAAACGCAAACATACGTCATGAAAACGGGAACATCTCCAGTGAAAGCGTGTCTCATGTACCATTCTCTTATTATTTCATCTTTTTTCCATCCCTCTCCGTTCTTTCTAAAAAAACCGGCTTTCGAAGACCTCTCTCCAAATAAGTCGAGTAGAAGGGAGCCTTTCTACCTTGCGGTAAATTGTACTCCTCCCCCCTC
>NZ_JAABNN010000003.1:30144-681114 GCF_009928415.1 Bacillus sp. USDA818B3_A | reverse complement strand
GGGCACGTACGGTTTGATAAGGGGGAAGCCTTGAAAAAGGTTTCCCTACTTTATTTTTTGCAAATTCATGGTTCTTAAAAAAAAATGTTGAATAATTTTTGGTTTCTTGCTACAATAAATTTCGTTGTCAAAGAAAAATAGTTCGTTTGACAAGTAATCCTAGCTATGATATAGTTACTAAGGTAAAATTGAATACTTATTTTTGGGAAAAGAAGAAGCACCCGCTTCTCACCTGATTGACGCTAGTTAAGCAGTTGGCAGGTTTTACGTGAACTTTTTGTTTATTACTTATGTTCTGTAAAGTGTGGGTGTATTCATCCGCACTTTTTTGTTTGTTTACTTAAGAAATAGCACTTTTAAAAGTAATTCATGCCTGTCAATCAATTAGGGTGTCAAACAATAAGGTGATCTTATTCTTGTACCCAGACGTTGTATTCTTGATAAAACCTTGGAGGTGGCTAATTATTAGCAAAGATATGTTGTTAAATGAGGGCATCCGTGCACGTGAAGTTCGTTTAATTGACCAGAATGGCGAACAATTAGGGATTAAAACCAAATTCGAAGCATTGGAGATTGCCGGAAGAGTAAATCTTGATTTGGTACTTGTTGCACCAAATGCAAAGCCTCCGGTAGCCCGGATTATGGACTATGGCAAATTCAAATTCGAGAATCAAAAGAAAGAAAAAGAAGCTCGTAAGAATCAAAAGATTATTACTACTAAAGAAGTTCGTCTAAGCCCAACGATTGATGAACATGACTTTAATACAAAGCTTCGTAATGCCATTAAGTTTTTGGAAAAAGGCGACAAGGTAAAAGCGTCAATCCGATTTAAGGGCCGGGCGATTACCCATAAAGAAATCGGTCAACGAGTATTAGACCGTTTTTCAGAAGCGTGCAAGGAAGTTGCGACGATCGAATCACATCCTAAAATGGATGGACGAAGCATGTTCCTAGTGTTAGCACCTAAAAACGATAAGTAATATAGGGAGGACTATTACAATGCCAAAAATGAAAACTCACCGCGGCGCTGCAAAGCGTTTCAAGAAAACTGGTTCTGGTCAACTTAAGCGTGACCATGCTTATACAAGCCACTTATTCGCTAACAAATCAACAAAAGCTAAGCGTAAGCTTCGCAAATCAGGTCTTGTTTCAAAAGGCGATTTCAAACGCATCCGTCAATTATTAACTTACGTAAAATAATATAAGTGATCGATTTATTATAGGAGGGAAATTTCATGCCACGTGTAAAAGGCGGTACTGTTACCCGCAAACGTCGTAAAAGAGTTCTTAAATTAGCTAAAGGTTATTACGGTTCAAAACATACATTATATAAAGTTGCTAACCAACAGGTTATGAAATCATTACAATATGCTTTCCGTGACCGTCGTCAGGTTAAGCGTGATTTCCGCAAACTTTGGATTACTCGTATCAACGCAGCAGCTCGTATGAACGGTCTTTCTTACAGCCGTTTAATGCACGGACTAAAGCTTGCTGGTATCGAAGTAAACCGCAAGATGCTTGCTGAATTAGCTATTAGCGATGCAGCTGCATTCACTCAATTAGCAGACGCTGCTAAAGCACAAATGAATAAGTAATAAATGATAAATGCCATTCTCTTTTAGGAGGATGGCTTTTTCTATAAAGGGGATATGGAGGAATGAAAATATTCTTGATTGCGGTTATTGTAATGAATATTGTAGGTCTTTTTATCATGGGGGAGGATAAAAAGCGGGCCAAAAAACATGAATATAGAATAAGTGAGAGAACCCTTTGGCTTGTGGCCATCTTTGGCGGAGCGATTGGAACAACCGCAGGCATGCAAGCTTTCCGTCATAAGACGAAGCATACATCCTTTAAGCTGGGCTTTCCTATTCTTGCAGTCATCGAGTTAATTATCTTTTTAAAATTTTTTATTTGAGGAGCGCTGGAAATGGAAATTAAAAAACTTTTTCAAATGCAACAAGCATTGGATGCACATATCGAACAAAAACACGGACTGCATGATGCGGACTTATTTGACAAAAAGGTTCTTGCGCTGTTGGTGGAAATTGGTGAATTAGCAAATGAAACCCGCTGTTTTAAATTTTGGAGCGTGAAGCCTTCTTCTTCTAAGCAAGTGGTATTGGAAGAGTTTGTCGATGGAGTTCACTTTATCTTATCCCTTGGAATAGCGTGTGGTTTTAATGAAAACACATTTGAAATCGAACCGGCAGAACCAGAACGAAGCGCCACCGAACAGTTTCTTCATGTCTATGAATTGATCGGCATCTTTCAAAAAAGCAGGGCATTTACAGATTATAAAAAGTTATTTGAAGCATATCTGACGCTGTCAACCGTATTAGGGTTCACAGGGGGAGAAATCGAACAGGCATATTTTGCAAAAAACGAAGTAAATTATCAAAGACAGCAAAATAACTATTAGCTCAAAAATTTGTAGCTTTGGAATGCAGTTTTGTATAATGAAGGTGTTAAATACCAATTAGGGGGTAAAACATGGCAAATTTAGACGAAACATTGACAATGCTAAAGGATTTGACAGATGCTAAAGGAATTCCTGGTAATGAGCGTGAAGTGCGCGAAGTAATGAAACAATACATAGCTCCATATGCCGATGAAATTACTACCGATGGTCTAGGTAGTTTAATTGCAAAAAAGGTAGGTAAAGAGGGTGGTCCGAAAATCATGGTAGCCGGCCACTTAGATGAAGTTGGTTTTATGATTACGGCAATCGATGACAAAGGGTTCCTCCGCTTTCAAACAGTAGGCGGCTGGTGGGGACAAGTAATGCTGGCCCAGCGCGTAACAATTGTGACGAGAAAAGGGGAAGTGACAGGGATCATCGGTTCTAAGCCGCCGCATGTTTTATCTGCTGAAGCACGTAAGAAGCCAGTTGAAATCAAAGACATGTTCATTGATATTGGTGCATCAAGCCGGGAAGAAGCTTCAGAGTGGGGCGTCCGGCCTGGAGATATGGTTGTTCCATATTTTGAATTTACTGTGATGAACAATGAAAAAATGCTGTTAGCGAAAGCCTGGGATAATCGGATCGGCTGTGCGATTGCAATTGATGTGCTAAGACAGTTAAAAGATGTTGATCATCCAAACGTTGTTTATGGTGTCGGGAATGTTCAAGAAGAGGTTGGCCTACGCGGGGCGAAGACAGCTACTTACAAAATTGAACCTGATATCGGTTTTGCAGTGGACGTTGGTATTGCCGGTGATACACCGGGGATTTCTGAAAAAGAAGCGATGAGCAAAATGGGAAAAGGCCCGCAAGTAGTTGTTTATGATGCTTCGATGGTTGCCCATAAAGGCCTACGTGATTTTGTAACAGATACAGCGGATGAATTGAATATCCCTTATCAATTCGAATCAATTCCTGGCGGCGGTACAGATGCCGGATCCATTCATTTAACACATAATGGTGTACCTGCACTCGCCATCACGATTGCGACTCGTTATATCCACTCACATGCAGCGATGCTCCACCGTGATGATTATGAAAACGCGGTTAAACTGATTGTAGAGGTTATTAAGCGTCTTGACCGTGAGACGGTTGATAAAATTACTTTTGAATAAAACTTTTGCAGTCCCTCGGTTAGCTAGTAACTGAGGGATTTTTTCAATAAAAAAAGCCGCCATGATGGCAGCCGGTGAATTACTTTACACCTTTTTCAAGGGTATCAAGCATTTCTTTCTTCTCATCTTCAGATGAATTTTTCCAAATCACTTCGAATAAGACACCAAGTCCTGGAAGCATCTTTTCCTCACCGCTTTGAATTGCATCAACGATGGTATCTTCTAATTGATCTTGTGAATTCCCAGAAACATTGTGAAGAATAGCATTTCTTAGGTTTAAGTTCATTTATAGCACCCTCCTTTTGTTAGCATGCATTCAATAATATGATTTCTAGTTTTTGGTTTTATTATGTAATAAATTTAGGATATAATGAGAAAATCATATGAGCTAATTAAAGGAGAACTGTTTAGTTTGAAATACATCGAATCTGTCAATAATCCTAAGGTAAAACAATGGAGAAAACTTTTAACCAAAAAAGAGCGGGATAAAACCGAGTCGTTTATCATAGAGGGGTTTCATTTAGTAGAAGAAGCATTGAAGCAAGGAGAGCAGATTTTAGAAATTATCGTTTCGGATCAGGTCGATCTGCCCCCGCGCTGGGATATAAGTTCTACACCAGTCACTCAAGTTACAGAGGAAATTTCTAAATTGTTAACTGAAACCGAAGCTCCGCAAGGAATTTATGCTGTTTGCCGTGTTCCAAGTAAAATGTCTGAAGCCTTGGCCGAAAAGGGAAAGACTTTCCTATTAATAGACGCTGTACAGGATCCGGGTAATCTTGGAACGATGATTCGTACTGCGGATGCAGCAGGAATTGACGCAGTCATCGCTGGACGTGGATGTGTTGATATTTATAACTCCAAGGTGCTGCGGGCGGCACAGGGAAGTCACTTTCACCTGCCAATCCTTAGGGATGACCTTCATGAATGGATAGATAAACTTCAAGACAACAATATACCGGTTTATGGAACGGCGCTTGAAGAAGCGGCTGCCTACACGGAGGTTTCCAGTCAAGACTCGTTTGCCCTGATTGTCGGCAATGAAGGCAATGGTGTTGCGAAAGACCTCCTTACAAGTACAAACACCAATTTGTACATTCCGATCTTCGGAAAAAGTGAGTCGTTAAATGTAGCGGTCGCCACTGGAATCCTGCTCTATTATTTGAAAAAATAAGCGGAATAGGTTTGACCTTTTGCTGAAAAACGTTATATAATAATGAACAATTGAAAAAAGTTAAAAACGATGACGGAGAAAAGTACCTAGTTATCGACCATTTAGGGAGAAAGTGCCGTGACTGCAAGCACTTTTATGGTTCTAGATTAGGGAAGTTCACCTCCTGAGTTGGCACCAGGACCACTTTTTAAGTGTAAAGGTGTACCGGCATAAGCCGTTATTAGAATCAAGCGAACACAATGTTTTTTTTACATAACGTGTTTACAAGGGTGGTACCGCGAATAACAAACCTCGTCCCTTTCCAGGGATGGGGTTTTTTTGTTTTTCAATTACCATTCTAATGTGGCCAATTACCATTAAGGAGGAATAGATGATATGCAAGAACGTTTAAAAGAATTGCAGCAAGAGGCTATTGAAAAAGTTGAACAGTCTTCCAGCTTAAAAGAATTAAATGACGTCCGCGTTGCTTACCTGGGGAAAAAGGGACCTATTACGGAAGTGCTGCGCGGAATGGGGAAGCTTTCAGCTGAAGAACGTCCAGTAATGGGGGCGCTTGTCAATGAAGTGCGTGAAACCATTGCTGCTAAAATTGAAGTGAAACAAAAAGGATTAGAAGAAGCTGCAGTGTTAGAAAGATTAGCATCTGAAAGCATCGATGTCACCCTGCCAGGCAGCCCAATCAAGGTTGGAAACCATCATCCACTGACAAGAATCATTGAAGAAATTGAAGACCTATTTATCGGCATGGGCTATCAAGTTGCTGAAGGTCCTGAGGTAGAGCAGGACTATTATAATTTCGAGGCGCTTAATTTACCAAAAGGCCACCCAGCCCGCGATATGCAGGACTCCTTCTATATTACGGAAGAAATCCTTCTTCGCACCCATACCTCACCAGTCCAAGCACGGACAATGGAAAAGCATGAAGGTAAAGGGCCGATTAAAATTATCTGCCCAGGTAAAGTTTACCGCCGCGATAATGATGATGCGACACACTCCCATCAATTCATGCAAATTGAAGGGTTAGTTGTTGGTGAAAACATCCGTATGAGTGACTTAAAAGGGACATTAGAAGTTTTTGCGAAAAAGATGTTTGGTGAAGATCGTGAAATTCGTCTTCGTCCAAGTTTCTTCCCATTCACAGAACCATCTGTTGAAATGGATATCTCTTGTAAAATTTGCGGCGGGCATGGCTGTAATGTATGTAAAAAAACCGGCTGGATTGAGATTTTAGGTGCAGGGATGGTTCATCCAAACGTGCTTGAAATGGCCGGTTATGATTCTAAAAAATACACAGGATTTGCATTTGGAATGGGACCTGAGCGGATTGCGATGTTGAAATACGGTGTCGATGATATCCGTCATTTCTATACAAACGATGTACGATTTTTAAAACAATTTTCTAAGCATGAGTAAGGAGGAGACGGAGACATGTTCGTATCATATAAATGGCTGCAGGATTATGTTGATTTAACAGGTGTAACCTCAGCTGAATTAGCAGAAAAAATCACGAAAAGCGGTATTGAAGTTGAAGGAGTAGAGGTCCTTAACGAAGGAATTAAAGGTGTCGTTGTTGGTCATGTCCTTGAACGTGAACAGCATCCAAATGCCGATAAATTAAGCAAATGTCTGGTTGATATCGGTGCAGAACAGCCAGTTCAAATTATATGCGGTGCCCCAAACGTAGCACAAGGCCAAAAGGTTGCCGTTGCTACAGTGGGTGCGGTACTTCCTGGTAATTTTAAAATCAAAAAAGCAAAGCTTCGCGGTGAAGAGTCAAATGGAATGATTTGTTCTCTACAAGAGCTTGGTATGGAAGGGAAAATTGTTGCGAAAGAATATTCCGAGGGAATCTTTGTTTTTCCAGCAGAGACGGAAGTTGGCGTTGACGCGTTAGCGCAGCTTAATCGTGATGATGAAGTGTTAGAGCTAAGCTTAACACCTAACCGCTCTGATTGCTTAAGTATGCTCGGAGTTGCCTATGAGGTGGCGGCCATTCTAGGAAGAGACGTTAAGTTTCCAGAAACTGAGCTTGAACCGATTAGTGAAAAGGCATCAGATTTTGTGGAAATTAATGTTGAAGCAAAAGAAGATAATCCACTTTACGCTGCTAAGGTCATTAAAAACGTTAAAATTGGTCCTTCCCCATTATGGATGCAAACTCGTTTGATGAATGCTGGAATCCGTCCACACAATAACGTGGTCGATATTACTAACTATATTCTTTTAGAGTACGGACAGCCGCTTCATGCATTTGATTATGATCGTTTAGGTTCAAAGGAAATCCTTGTCCGCCGTGCGACAGATGGCGAGAAGTTCGTAACCCTTGATGATGTGGAACGCACATTGTCATCTGACCATCTTGTCATCACGAATGGAAATGAGCCAGTTGCACTTGCTGGAGTAATGGGCGGTGCAAATTCAGAGGTTACTGCAGATACAACCACTGTGTTATTGGAAGCAGCTTATTTCAACGGTCAGACCGTCCGTAAAGCTTCTAAGGACCACGGCTTAAGAAGCGAAGCGAGCGCTCGTTTCGAAAAAGGTGTGGATCCAAACCGTGTCCGTGCAGCCGGTGAACGTGCGGCTTACTTAATGGCGAAATATGCTGGCGGTGAAGTGCTTGAAGGTACTTCAGAGGTCGACACATTAACGGTAGAACCTGCAGTCGTTTCTATCACATTAGAGAAAATTAACCGTGTGCTTGGCACAGATATTCAAATGAACGATGTCAAAGCTATTTTTGACCGTTTGCAATTCCCGGTAACGATCGAACAAGATACGATTACAGTTACGGCACCAACGCGCCGCGGAGATATTAGAATTGAAGAGGACTTAGTGGAAGAAGTAGCCCGTCTATACGGTTATGATGACATTCCAAAAACATTGCCAGTTGGATCATCCACACCTGGTAAATTGTCTGCTTATCAAAAGAAACGCCGTGTGGTCCGTCAGTATCTTGAAGGAGCAGGATTGTTTCAGGCGGTAACCTATTCATTGACCAGCGTGGAAAAAGCTTCACAATACGCCCTTGAAAAGCGGGAACCAATCCGTTTAGCCATGCCAATGAGTGAAGAGAGAAGTGTGCTTCGTTTAAGTATCATGCCTCAATTATTAGAAGTACTAAAATATAATAGTGCTCGACAAAACGACAGCTTAGCGGTTTATGAAACTGGCGGTGTATTCTTATCAAATGGTGAAGAAACGTTGCCGGTTGAAAACGAGCATTTAGCAGGGGCTGTCACAGGATTATGGCACAGCCAAGCATGGCAAGGTGAAAAGAAGGCAGTTGACTTCTTTGTAGTGAAAGGTATTTTAGAAGGTATGTTTGCAATGCTTGGTCTCGAAGACCGTATTGAATATGCTGCTGCGCAAGTAGAAGGCATGCACCCTGGCCGTACCGCTGAAGTACGCTTGGATGGTGAGAAGATTGGCTTTGTTGGCCAAGTACACCCAACCGTCCAGAAAGAACTAGACCTAAAAGATACCTATGTATTTGAGTTATCCTTACAGGCTGTTCTTCAAGAAGAAACTGTACCACTGCAATACGACGCCATCCCACGCTTCCCAACGATCACAAGAGACATTGCCCTTGTGGTAAACAGAGAAACGGTGTCAGGCACCTTGAAAGAAATCATTCTAACAACTGGTGCACCGCTTCTAAAAGAGGCTGAGGTATTCGATTTGTATGAGGGTGAAAGAATGGAAGAAGGCAAGAAGTCGATTGCGTTCTCGTTGAAATATTTAGATCCTGAACGTACGTTGACGGATGAAGAGGTAACGAAGGTTCATGAGCGTGTGCTTGAGGCTTTGAAAGAGAAGGCTGGAGCTGTTCTTAGAGGGTAAGACATTGAAAAAGCTGGTTCGATTGTATTCGAACCGGCTTTTTTTCTGTTTCGCTGATAAAATTTAATTTTCGCTGATAAACGGTTGGAATCGCTGATATATTCAAAAAATCGCTGATAAGTATATATGAATCGCTGATATTAAAAAATTCTTACAAATTTCGATAAAATTCTGCAGGAGTTTTAGCCTTCTAATTAGAAAGGTATCTCATAAAACGAAAGGAGTGAAAAATAGTGCTAATAAAAGAGAGGGAAATCCCGCTAACTATACATATATTGGAGGCCTTATGCCGGCGTCTTCCTCCTGCTCATCCCAAATATAAAGAGATTCAAGATGAGCTGGGAAGGAGGCGAGTTGGTTACCAAGGTGAAGTTGCATTTGACTACTATCTTAGATATCTCCCCAAGGATAAATACATGATACTCCATGATTTAAACCTTCCGGATGGCGATTACAACTGCCAAAACGACACCCTCCTCCTTACATCGGAATATGCCTTAATAATTGAAGTCAAAAATATGGCAGGTAAATTGATATTTGATACCGAAAATGAGCAATTTATCCAGATCCATAATGAAAAAGAAAAGGGTTACCCCTATCCAATTGCACAAGCAGAAAGACACCAAGATTACCTTGAAAAACTTCTAGCAGCACATAAATTTCCGGCTATTCCAATTGAATACCTAGTAGTAATCACTAATAATTTTGCGAACTATGTTGTTACTGGGAAAAATGCATATAAGGTAAAGCCGCGTGTTTGTAAGTCAGATGTGTTTCCAAATAAGATTCATTTCTTTGAAAATCAGTACAAGAAACCTCTCCTAGATGCCAAGGATCTTCGTAAACTATGCCGGCTGCTGGTAAAACTGAATACGATCCCCACAAATTATGTTCTGAGGAAATATGGTATTAATAAATCTGATTTATTAACGGCTGTCTTCTGTCCTCGCTGCAACAATTTCCCCCTTAGTCGAAAAAAATCAAAATGGTATTGTTCCGTTTGTGAGACTTATTCAAAAGATGCCCATATTCATGCTCTAATGGACTACTTTTTACTGATTGACTCAAAAATAACGAATCAACAGTTTCGTGATTATTGCCATTTAAGTTCATCCCATACGTCAAAAAGGTTATTACAATCGGCAAACCTTAGTTTTTCAGGAACAAAAAAGGGAAGGTTTTATTTTCCTAAGACCATCCCCTGGTAGAACAAGAATTCCGCTGATAAATTCGAAATTTCGCTGATATACCCATAAAAACGCCGATAAAAATAAAAAAACGATGATATGTTATCTCAAATCGCTGATAAAAGATTTAAACGCAGAAAAGTCCTAAGATTAGAGGCCGTTTCAACAACTAGTATGCATGAATAGCCTCATTGATTACATTTTTTGATAAATCTCATCATAAACCTTCGCCAAATCAACATCCAAGTCCGTCAATCCCCCGGCATTCCAAGAGGTAAGCCTCAAAGTCACTAACTTATAATCAATCGCAATAAACGGATGATGATTCTTCTCTTCCGAAAACTGGGCAATTTCATTTACAAACGCTATACCACTTAAAAACTCCCGGAAACGATACTTTTTTACAATAAACTTACCGTCTAATTTCCATCCGGATAGCCCGGCCAAAGCCTGATCAATCTCTGTCAAACCTAATCTCTTTACCACATACACCAACTCCCATCGCCATTTACTATCACTTTATTCAACGGCACCCACAAAAATTAGTTCCGTTTTTTATTTGCAATAGCCATCGCCTTATCGGTATTCGCAAAATGAAGTTTTACAAACGAAGGCAGACTTTCCCGGCCTTTACTCAAAATTAGCTTAGCCGCAGCCACATCCACCTGTGCCCCGGCTCCTTTAGGAATCTTAAATCCTGCCGTCTCACTAAGCTTATCAATATATTGAATAAACGCATACCTTGCTATAATACTTGCTGCCGCCACAGCAAGATGAATACCTTCCGCCTTCGTACTAAAATAAACATCCTTAGTGGCTATCGCCTTTTGCCCTTTTAAATGCTGAAAATAAGTACTCGGCTGAACAAATTGGTCGATTAGAATCGCCTCCGGTTTTGCAGGAGAAATCTTCTCTAACACTTTTAAAATCGCCTGATTATGAAGCAATGCCTTCATTTTTCCTTGAGACATTCCCGAACTTTGAACCTGATTATACTTATCATTCTTTAGTGTCATCAAGCTGAATGGTATGACATCTTTAATCACTTTAGCAATTTGAATAATCTTTTCATCATTTAAATCCTTAGAATCCCGTACACCTAACTCCTTTAATAGCGGAATATCTTCCTTTCTTACATAGGCAGCCACAACCGTAATCGGCCCAAAAAAGTCACCGGTCCCGACTTCATCAGAACCGATTGCCGACATCCCGCTTATACCCACAGGCAAGTCACCTTTTGGGACAACTTTATTTTTCCCAGAAGAAGGCTTAGTACTTGAAGCACCAGTACTTCCGGCACTGCCCCATTTCCCAGCTTCCTTTTCACAATCATTCCCTTGGAACAAGACCTTTCCAGATTTATAGGCTGTAATCATACAGGCTGGAGTCTTTGCTGCAAACACACCTCCAGGTATGTTTTTATCTAAAAGCTGTTTGGCATAATAGTTTTTCATTTCGTTAATCTTTGACATTTCTAAATTGAGAACCACATTTCCCACTAAAATACACCACATTTCTAAAAAATATCTTACTAAGAATCAAGTCTGTTTTTATTTTCAATTGGTTTGACTTTTCGACACATATACGTTCGTGTTATAGTATAGAGTAGGATTCTGGAATGGAGGCTTTACGTTGTCAAATACAGAAAAACACAGAACAACCGTTGATATTTACGGACAGCAATACGTCATATTGGGTACGGAGAATCCCAGTCATATCCGGCTTGTGGCATCCTTGGTTGACGACAAAATGCGCGAAATCGGTTTTAAGAATCCAACACTTGAAGTAAATAAACTAGCTGTTCTGACCGCTTTAAACGCAGTCAATGACTATATAAAAATCAAAGACCAGTTAGAAAAGCTGCAAGCAGAAATACAAAAAGAAAAGGACTAAAAATTATGTTAGGTTTAGCCATTATTATTTTTCTTATTATTGGATTCTTTGTTGGACTTAAAAGAGGGTTTATCCTCCAGCTTGTTCATATCATTGGCTTTATTATTGCATATGTTGCCGCCGCTTCCTACTACGAAGAACTTTCGACAAAACTCATTTTATGGATTCCCTATCCGAACTTCGGCGATTCTACAGCATTAAAAGTATTAACAGACTCAAGTGATATGGAAAGCGCATTCTACCGGGCTGTTGCCTTTGTCATTATCTTTTTTGCAGTAAAAGTACTGTTCCAAATTATAGGCTCCATGCTGGACTTTATTGCCCACTTACCGGTACTTAGACAGTTAAATGTATTAGCTGGCGGCCTGTTAGGTTTTTGCGAAGTCTATTTAATTATTTTTATTTTATTATATATTGCCGCCTTGATTCCAATCGGATTTATTCAGGATGCACTGGATCAATCTTCTCTGGCGAAATCGATTGTAAACCACACTCCTATCCTTTCGCAGCAGATCAAAAGCTTGTGGATTGAATATACAACTGCTTGAACTTCTCTTTAGCAGAGGAGTTTTTCTATTCATGCAAAAAATAGGATAAAATAAAAAAATGTTAACTTAGGCAGGTGATTATTTTATGGAAGTAAATAAAAAGGATTTAATACGGTTATTGGAAACCATCGCCATTTATATGGAATTAAAGGGTGAAAACCCATTTAAAGTCTCTGCCTTTCGCAAAGCAGCAAACGCACTTGAAACAGATGAGCGTGTTTTAGCAGAAATTGAGGACTTTACAAGTATATCCGGGATTGGTAAGGGTACGGCGGCCGTTATTGATGAGTATGTAAAAGAGGGCACATCGACTGTATTAACAGAGTTGAAAGAAGAAGTGCCGGCTGGATTAATTCCGTTATTGCAGATTCAAGGGCTTGGCGGGAAGAAAATCGCTAAGCTTTATAAAGAGCTTGGGATTATCGACGTTGATAGTTTAAAAGAAGCGTGCGAGGAGAACCGGGTACAAGCTCTTGCCGGATTTGGGAAAAAGACAGAAGAGAAAATCTTAAGTGCGATTGCCAATGTGGGAACAAGGCCGGAGCGGCTCCCATTGGCATATATGCTGCCAATTTCCGAACAAATTGAAGCTAACCTCGCTGAGATGCCTGACATCGTCCGTTTTTCCAAAGCGGGAAGCATCAGAAGAATGAGGGAAACGATAAAAGATCTTGATTTCATCATTGCAACTACTCAACCGGAAAAGGTACGAGAACATTTATTAAAAATACCGCGTATCAAGGAAGTTATTGGTGCCGGCGATACAAAGGTCTCGATTGTTTTAGACCTGGATTACGACGTTTCGGTTGACTTCCGACTTGTTAAACCTGAGGAATTTATTACAACTCTGCATCACTTCACAGGTTCTAAGGATCATAATGTCCGGATGCGTCAGTTGGCCAAAGAACGCGGGGAAAAGATCAGTGAATATGGAGTCGAAAATGTGGAAACAGGAGAAATCCTTACTTTTTCATCGGAAGAAGAATTTTTCAAACATTTTGATCTGCCATTTATCCCGCCGGAAATCAGGGAAGATGGAAGAGAAGTAGAGCAATTTTCGGAGTCTGAAGAATTAATTGAACTAGATGATATTAAAGGTGATCTGCATATGCATACCACCTGGAGTGACGGAGCCCACTCGATTGAGGAAATGGTCGAAGCCTGCCGGGCTAGGGGTTATCAATATTTGGCAATCACAGATCATTCGCAGTACCTTAAAGTAGCGAACGGGCTTACCCGAGAGCGCTTGTTAAGACAAAAAGAAGAAATTAAAAAGTTAAACGAAAAATACGATGATATCCTGATTCTTTCAGGGGTGGAAATGGATATTCTGCCTGATGGTACATTAGACTACGATGATGAACTGTTAGCTGAAATGGATTTTGTTATCGCCTCGATTCATTCGGCCTTTTCTCAGCCAAGGGATAAGATTATGGACCGTCTAAAGACCGCACTTGAAAATGCTCATGTCGATCTGATTGCCCATCCAACAGGGCGTAAAATTGGCCGCCGGGAGGGTTATGATGTCGATGTGGACTTATTAATCCAATTGGCAAAAGAGACGAATACAGCATTGGAATTAAATGCGAACCCGAACCGGCTTGATTTGGCAGCGGAATATTTACGAAAGGCCCAGGAGAATGGGGTTAAGATCCTTATTAATACCGATGCTCATCAATTGGATACATTAAAGCATATGAAAATTGGCGTATCCGCTGCGAAGAAGGGCTGGATTAAGAAATCTACAGTTATCAATGCTTTAGATAAGTATGAATTACTAGAATTTTTACATCAACGATAAAAGGGGGGAAACTCCATGCATGAAAGAGCTTTAAAGGTTTTAGAATTTACAAAAATAAAAGAACAGCTATTCGAACATGCCTCTTCCTCGCTTGGAAGAGATCAAATAAAGAATTTAATGCCTTCGATCAATTTTGAAGAGGTGGTCCGGCTTCAAGCAGAAACGGATGAAGCCACAACTGTTGTCCGGATAAAAGGAAATGTTCCCTTATCAGGTATTCACGATATCCGACCGCATATAAAACGTTCGGTAATTGGCGGCGTACTAAGCTCACATGAGTTGGTGCAAATTGCCAGCACCATTCATACCAGCCGCCAAATCAAACGATTTATTGAGGAGCTTGCTGAAGAAAGAACAGAACTTCCTATTTTAATTGAACAAGTTGCGCAGATCATTCCGCTTACGAATCTAGAACATGAAATTAAACATGCCATTGACGAGAGCGGCGAAGTGTTAGATAGTGCAAGTGACTTGCTGCGCTCACTAAGGCAACAGCTCAGGTCAAACGAGTCACGAATCCGTGAACGCTTAGAGAGTATGATCCGTTCATCCAACGCGGCAAAAATGTTGTCTGATGCGATTGTTACGATCCGGAATGACCGGTTTGTTATTCCGGTAAAGCAGGAGTATCGCGGCCATTATGGCGGAATTATTCATGACCAAAGTTCATCAGGCCAGACCCTATTTATTGAGCCGCAGGTCATTGTACAATTAAATAATCAGCTTCAAGATATCCGTGTGAAGGAGCAGCTGGAAATTGAACGAATCCTGACAGACTTATCTGCTAAAACCGCTGAATTTGAAAGTGAACTCAGGGTTATTGTCGGGATTTTAGCTAACCTGGACTTTATTTTTGCAAAAGCGAAATATGGCAGGAAAATAAAGGCATCGATGCCCGTCATGAATAATGAAGGCAGAATTGCTTTATTTAAGGCCCGTCATCCGCTCATTCCAATCGATGAAGTCGTTGCCAATGATATTATGCTTGGCAAGGACTACACAACGATTGTCATTACGGGTCCCAATACAGGCGGAAAAACAGTGACACTAAAAACACTTGGCCTTTGCTCAATAATGGCGCAGGCGGGTCTTCAGATACCAGCTCTGGATGGCTCAGAACTAGCTGTATTTGACGCGATTTATGCGGATATTGGTGATGAGCAGTCCATTGAACAAAGCCTTAGTACCTTTTCATCCCACATGGTGAATATTGTTGATATCTTAAATCGAGTCGATTTTAACAGCCTGGTTCTATTCGATGAACTGGGCGCAGGAACGGACCCGCAGGAAGGTGCTGCCCTGGCGATTTCGATTTTAGATGAAGTTCATAAGCGTGGGGCAAGGGTTATTGCTACTACCCACTATCCGGAATTAAAGGCTTATGGCTACAACCGTGAAGGAGTATTAAATGCGAGTGTAGAATTTGATGTAGAGACCTTGAGCCCTACTTATAAACTATTATTAGGAGTACCGGGCCGGAGTAATGCGTTTGAAATTTCAAAACGGCTTGGCTTAAACGAAAGGGTCATTGAAGCAGCCCGTTCTCATGTGAGTGAAGATACGAATCAGATTGATAAGATGATTGCTTCACTTGAGGAAAGCAAGCGCCAGGCGGAACGTGAACAACAAGAAGCACGCGATTTCTTAAAACAAGCGGAAAAACTTCATCAAGACCTGCAAAAGCAAATGATCGAGTATTATGATAAGAAAGATACAATGCTCGAAAAAGCGGCTGAAAAGGCTGCGGATATTGTGGATGAAGCCAAACAAGAGGCCGAAAAGGTCATTCGCGATTTACGAAAAATGAGGACAGAGAAACATGCAGAAATAAAAGAGCATGAGCTGATCGATGCCAAAAGACGGCTTGAACAGGCAGCACCGGAAATCAAGAAATCCGGGAAAATGTCAAATAAAAAAGATAAAAAGCATACCTTTACGCCTGGTGATGAAGTGAAGGTGTTAACCTTCGGTCAAAGAGGGACCTTAGTGGAACGTGTCTCGGACAATGAATGGCAGGTTCAAATCGGCATTTTGAAAATGAAGGTCAAAGAGAAGGACCTAGAGTACCTGAGTACACCTAAACAAGTGGAAACAAAGCCAATGGCCATTGTAAAAGGACGGGATACATTAGTAAAACTTGAATTGGATCTTCGCGGGGAAAGATATGAGGATGCACTGATGAAGGTAGAAAAATATATAGATGACGCTCTTCTTTCAAGTTATCCACGAGTTTCTATCATCCATGGAAAGGGTACAGGAGCATTAAGACAAGGTGTACAGGAATACTTAAAAAACCATCGTTCTGTTAAAAAAATCCGCTTTGGAGATGCCGGTGAAGGTGGTACAGGGGTAACCATCGTCGAATTTAAATAAAATCCTGGGAGAAACGTATGGATCAATTTTGGAATAATAAATACATTCAAATTGCTGCATATTACAGTGTTGTCATTTTATGCATGGTTGTTTTTTTAGCCATTTTTGAAGTGGTGACGAAATATAAAAATTGGGAAGAAATCAAGAAGGGAAACCTGGCTGTGGCGATGGCAACTGGTGGAAAAATATTGGGACTGGCCAATATTTTCCGTGCCTCAGTTAGGGAGAACAATTCCTTGCTGGAAATGATCGGCTGGGGTGTTTACGGGTTTGTCCTTCTTTTAGCTGGATACTTTATCTTCGAATTTTTAACACCCAAATTTAAGATTGATGAGGAAATCCAAAATGATAATCGGGCAGTCGGATTGATCTCACTGATTATCTCAATTGGATTGTCATTCGTAATTGGTGCAGGAATATCGTAAGGGGAGAAGAAGCGGTGGAGACATTAGCAAAAGTTCTGCTGGGATTGTGTGGTTTATTTTTAATTATTGGCGTTATTTATATGGTGTTTTTTGTTTAAAACAATCATCGCTGAAGTCATTCGGCGATGATTGTTTATTTTTAAACTAAAAATTGAATAAGCCCTCTAATTGAAAGTCTCATTGTCTATAACCAATCGCTGTAATATAATAGAAGGAGAGCCATTTTATAGATAAAGGGAGGTTGTAATTTTGGAGTCAAAACCATGGTTGGACCTTTATCCAAAGGAAATACCCGCCAAGCTTGACTACACCGAAGAACCGATACAAGAATATTTAGTCCATGCAGCCAATGAATTTCCAGAGAAAATAGCGATTCATTTTTTAGGTAAAGAAATAACGTATAAGCAGCTTTATGAAGAAGCTTTGAGCGTTGCCAGCTATCTGCAGCAATCCTTAAACATTCAAAAAGATGACCGGGTAGCGATCATGCTGCCAAATTCCCCACAAGCCGTAATCAGTTATTTTGGTATATTAATGGCTGGAGGAATCGTTGTTCAAACGAATCCTTTGTATACCGAACGAGAACTGGAGTATCAAATGAAAGACTCCGGTGCAAAAGCAATCATCACCCTAGATATTCTCTATCCGCGAGTCACCAAAGTCATGCCGCAAACGAATATACAACACATTATTGTAACCGCTATCAAAGACTATCTGCCATTTCCGAAAAATCTTGTTTATCCTTTCATCCAGAAAAAGCAATATGGAATTGTCGTCAAGGTCAAACATGAGGGGCACTCCCATTTATTAACTCAAATTCTAAAATCAAATCCGAAGGAGTTAACCCAGTACGATTTTAATGTTGAGGAAGATATCGCCTTATTACAATATACAGGCGGAACAACTGGATCTCCTAAGGGCGTGATGCTGACACATAAAAATTTAAGCGCCAATACTTGTATGAGTGAAGCCTGGTTATATAAGTGTAAACCAGGAGAGGAATCCATTTTGGGTATCTTGCCTTTCTTCCATGTCTATGGAATGACCACTGTCATGATTCTATCCATTAAAATGGCATGTAAAATGATTCTCCTCCCTAAATTTGATGCGTTAACGACGTTAAAAACAATACACAAACAGAGACCAACCCTTTTTCCGGGAGCTCCAACCATTTATATCGGCTTATTGAATCATCCGGACTTACAAAAATATGATCTGTCTAGCATTGATTCCTGTATCAGCGGGTCTGCACCGCTTCCGGTGGAAGTCCAGCAGAAGTTTGAAGAAATAACTGGCGGTAAACTGGTCGAAGGGTATGGTCTGTCTGAAGCATCTCCTGTCACACATTCCAATTTTTTATGGGATGTCCCCAGGGTGAAGGGCAGCATTGGGGTTCCTTATCCAGATACAGATGCAGCCGTTCTATCTGTTGAAACAGGCGAACCGGTACCGATTGGAGAAATTGGAGAAATCGTCATTAAGGGCCCGCAAATTATGAAGGGTTACTGGAACCGTCCAAAGGAAACGGATGAGGTACTAAAAGACGGCTGGCTTTATACCGGTGACCTGGGTTATATGGATAAAAAGGGTCATTTTTATATCGTTGATCGTAAAAAAGATATGATTATTGCAGGTGGATTTAATATCTATCCTAGAGAGATTGAAGAAGTGTTATATGAACATCCGGACGTAGTCGAAGCCGTTGCAGCAGGTATTCCTGATCCGTATCGCGGGGAAACCGTCAAGGCGTATATCGTCCTAAAGGAAGGTTCAAAGGTAACGGAAGAAGAAATGAATCAATTTGCCAGAAAGTTTTTGGCCGCCTATAAAGCACCTCGGCTTTTTGAATTTAGAAAGGAGCTGCCAAAAACAGCGATTGGAAAAATATTAAGAAGAACACTTGTTGAGGAAGAAAAATTAAAAATAGAGGAAGAAAGAAAAAAACAAGCCTAAGCAAATTTTTTTTTGAACAACAGGGCTTGTCTGTCAGACATTCCTCATTATATGATGAAATGGTTGATTTTTCTTGACAGCGCACCATTTAAATTTTAATATAAAAATATGAATGATGATTCATTCATATTTTTTCTTTTTTAATTGGAAAGTATAATAGTAAGATTCTTCAAAGGGTGATATAAATTGAAAAAAAACAAACCGAAGTATATGCAAATTATAGATGCAGCGGTAATCGTCATCGCTGAAAATGGATACCATCAAGCACAGGTTTCCAAAATTGCGAAACAGGCAGGGGTGGCTGATGGAACGATTTATCTATATTTTAAGAATAAAGAAGACATCCTTATCTCTCTCTTTGAAGAAAAAATGGGCGAATTCGTTGAAAAAATAGAAGCGAAGATTGCAGGAAAAGTGACGGCTGAAGAGAAGTTATTAATGATGATTGAAACCCATTTCCAACTTCTATCTAGTGATCACCATATGGCCATTGTTACCCAGCTGGAGTTACGTCAATCCAATAAAGAATTGCGGCTAAGGATCAATGGAGTCCTTAAAGGATATTTACAAGTGATTGACAATATCATTATAGAAGGTAAAGAAACAGGTGAATTTTCCAGTGACCTTGATGTTCGTCTAGCCCGGCAGATGATTTTCGGTACAATTGATGAGACTGTTACATCATGGGTAATGAATGAGGAGAAGTATGATTTATTAGCACTTGCATCTCCTGTCCATCGATTGCTGATCAATGGATGTGGGAAAAGGTAAAAAACTTTAAAGGGGGAGTTGCATTGGGATACTTAAAATGGTCGTATCAGGACCGGATTGCTGCGATTACCATCGAGCGTCCGCCAGCGAATGCTCTTTCATCAGGTCTGTTAAAAGAGCTATCGGCTGTACTTGATGAAATCGAACCTAATCGTGAGATTGGAGTCGTTGTTATCCACGGCGAAGGACGATTTTTCTCGGCAGGGGCGGATATTAAGGAATTTACAACTGTGACCTCATCAGAAGGGTTTGTAAACCTTGGTAAGTTTGGCCAGGATTTATTCGACCGGATGGAAAAGTTCCCTAAGCCAATTATCGCTGCGATTCATGGCGCAGCCCTTGGCGGGGGACTTGAACTCGCGATGGCTTGTCATATCCGTTATGTAAGTGAAAATGCTAAATTGGGTCTGCCTGAACTGCAGATTGGTTTAATACCGGGATTTGCCGGGACACAGCGATTGCCTAAATATATAGGGGCAGCCCGTGCTGCGGAGATGCTGTTCACCTCTGAACCAATTTCCGGACTTGAAGCGGTACAATACGGTCTCGCGAATCGTGCTTTTCCGGAAAGCGAACTTTTAGATGAAACGTATAAGCTTGCAGGCAAGATTGCTAAGAAAAGCCCTGGCTCCATCCGTGCAGCCATTGAATTACTGAATTATGCTAAAACAGAAGAGTTTTATGAAGGAACCAAAAGAGAAGCAGAATTATTTGGAGAAGTATTTGTCTCTAACGATGCAAAAGAAGGGATTCAGGCATTTCTTGAAAAAAGAGAGCCGAATTTCAAAGGGGCATAACTTTTGTGGGCAGGTACGCTGTCTAAAAGTATAAAAAATTTTTTTGCCAAAAATTTTTTCAATCTTTCGAACTAACTTAATGTTTGAAATTTACCTAGGAGGGAAACCATGAACATTTATGTATTAATGAAAAGAACCTTTGATACGGAAGAAAAGATTGCCATTTCTGGCGGCAAAATCAATGAGGATGGAGCAGAATTCATCATCAATCCTTACGATGAATACGCAATTGAAGAAGCTATTCAAGTCCGCGATGCTAATGGCGGGGAAGTGACCGTCATTTCTGTTGGAAGTGAGGAGTCGGAAAAGCAATTACGTACAGCCCTTGCCATGGGAGCCGACAAAGCCGTTCTTATTAATATAGAAGATGATATAGAAAATGGGGACCAATATACGACCGCTAAAGTTCTTGCTGAATTCTTAAAAGACAAAGAAGCTGATTTGATTTTAGGCGGAAATGTTGCCATTGATGGCGGTTCAGGCCAAGTTGGCCCTCGTGTGGCAGAACTTCTTAATATCCCATACGTAACAACCATTACAAAGTTAGAAATCGACGGAAACAATGTGACAGTCACCCGTGATGTCGAGGGCGACTCTGAAGTGATTGAAACCAGCCTGCCGCTATTGGTAACCGCACAGCAAGGACTTAACGAGCCGCGTTACCCTTCATTACCAGGCATTATGAAAGCAAAGAAAAAGCCGCTCGAAGAATTAGAGTTAGATGATTTGGATCTTGAGGAAGATGAAGTAGAGGCTAAAACAAAAACAATTGAAATTTATTTGCCGCCTAAAAAAGAAGCAGGAAAAGTGTTATCAGGTGATTTAAATGACCAAGTCAAAGAACTTGTGCATCTTCTTCACACAGAAGCAAAAGTAATCTAATCCATTCACATAAAAATTGTTTTTCAGGAGGGTACTAGAATGACAAGAAAAGTATTGGTGCTGGGTGAAGTTCGTGACGGAGCATTACGTAATGTTTCTTTCGAAGCGATTGCTGCTGCTAAAGTCGTAGCAGAGGGCGGAGAAGTTGTTGGAGTTTTAGCGGGTGAATCTGTAAGCGCTTTAGGTGACGAATTGATTCAATATGGAGCAGACCGTGTTGTTGCTGTTGAAAATGTAAAATTAAAGCAGTATACATCCGACGGCTTTGCCCAAGCGTTATTGTCAGTTATTGAACAAGAAAAACCGGAAGGATTAGTATTAGGCCATACGGCTTTAGGAAAGGACTTGGCTCCAAGAATTGCAGGCAAGCTTTCCTCCGGTTTGGTTTCTGATGCTACCGCAGTAGAGGCGGCAGGCGGAAACATTGTGTTTACTAGACCGATTTATTCTGGTAAAGCATTTGAAAAGAAAATCGTAACGGATGGAATTATCTTTGCCACGGTCCGTCCAAATAATATCGCACCATTGGCAAAGGATGAAAGCAGAACTGGTGAGGTCACTTCGCTGTCTGTTGATATTAAAGACCTTCGTGCCATCATTAAAGAGGTGGTTAGAAAAGCAAGTGAAGGGGTAGATTTAAGTGAAGCAAAAGTGGTCGTTTCTGGAGGCCGCGGTGTGAAGAGCGCGGAAGGGTTTGAGCCTTTAAAGGAATTAGCCCAAGTATTAGGCGGGGCCGTTGGGGCTTCTCGTGGTGCTTGTGACGCAGACTATTGTGACTATTCCTTACAAATTGGCCAAACAGGGAAAGTGGTTACACCAGACCTTTATATTGCCTGCGGTATTTCAGGGGCAATCCAGCACTTGGCAGGAATGTCAAACTCAAAGGTGATTGTGGCAATCAACAAAGATCCGGAGGCTAATATTTTTAAAGTGGCCGACTATGGAATTGTCGGTGACTTGTTCGAAGTGGTCCCATTATTAACAGAAGAATTCAGAAAACTAAAAGTCCATTCATAAGACTCAGCTAAGCGGACCTTTGGTAAAAAGCTGGCTTACGTGTTTATGAACGGAAAAGCAGGTTAATAATAAGAAGCGGGCGGTGTGCTGCTCGCTTTTTATCATGGATTTGAATAGAATACTTATAGAAAAAAAGGGTATAGTATTTGCGAGACATATTATTAGCGTGATATGACGAACAAATGATATACTTTCCGTAGTATTTCAGTAATTATTAGGAGGTCAATATAAATGGCTATTTCACACGTAACCGATCAAAATTTTGCGGCTGAAACAGGTTCAGGCCTAGTGCTTGTAGATTTCTGGGCACCATGGTGCGGACCTTGTAAAATGATTGCTCCAGTTCTTGAAGAACTTGATGCAGAAATGGGCGAAAAAGTAAAAATCACGAAGCTTGATGTGGATGATAACCCACAAACTGCTTCTAACTTTGGTGTAATGAGCATCCCGACATTGTTAGTGCTCAAAGACGGCGAAGTGGTTGACAAAGTTGTCGGCTTCCAGCCTAAAGATGCGTTAGCAAGCGTATTAGAAAAGCACGTTTAATCAACTAAATGCGAGAACCTTAGCCAACCCGGCTGAGGTTCTTTATTTTTTTTACAGGATTCTCCTGCTTCCCTTTATTGTGAGTTTGCATTAGAATTTATAAGATATGATAAAAAAGACGGAGGAGTGGCCGGAATGAATGAAATTATAAAGCAAAAACTGACCCTGCTGCCTGATCAGCCTGGCTGCTACTTAATGAAAGACCGTCAGGGAACGATCATTTATGTGGGAAAAGCGAAAGTGTTGAAAAATCGTGTCCGTTCTTATTTTAACGGTTCTCATGATGGGAAAACATTAAGACTTGTCAATGAAATCGAGGATTTTGAATATATTGTTACCTCTTCCAATATAGAAGCCCTGCTGCTTGAACTAAATCTGATCAAGAAATACGACCCAAAATACAATATCATGTTAAAGGATGATAAAACCTATCCGTTTATTAAGCTTACAGCGGAAAGACATCCAAAACTGATTATTACGAGAAAAGTAAAGAAGGATAAAGGGAAATACTTTGGCCCTTATCCGAATGTCATAGCGGCAAACGAAACGAAAAAGCTGCTCGATCGAATTTATCCGCTCCGCAAGTGCTCTACATTGCCGGACCGGGTTTGCTTGTACTACCATTTAGGCCAGTGCCTGGCACCATGTGTGAATGAAGTAAGTGAAGATCAGTATAAACAAATGACCGATGAAATCACGCGATTTTTAAATGGCGGCTATAAGGAAATTAAGAAAGAGCTGACCGAAAAAATGACAGCGGCAGCCGAAGAACTTGATTTTGAACGAGCAAAAGAATACCGTGATAAAATCGTTCATATTGAGACAATCATGGAAAAGCAGAAGATCACGATGACCGATTTTACTGACCGTGATGTGTTTGGCTATGCAGTCGACAAAGGCTGGATGTGTGTTCAAGTCTTTTTTGTCCGCCAAGGAAAATTGATTGAGCGGGACGTCTCCATGTTTCCAATTTATAATGAACCTGAGGAAGAGATTTTAACCTTCCTTGGCCAATTTTATACGAAAGCTAATCATTTCAAGCCAAAAGAAATCCTTATTCAGGATGAAGTCGATCTTCATTTGGCGGAACAATTGTTGGAAGTTAAAGTGTTGCAGCCGCAAAGAGGGGCTAAAAAGGATCTTGTGAAAATGGCTATTAAGAATGCCAATATTGCTCTTACGGAAAAATTCTCACTTATTGAAAAGGATGAGGAGAGAACGATTAAGGCAGTTGAAAATCTGGGAGAGCTGCTCGGTATTTACACCCCGCATCGAATTGAGGCATTCGATAACTCCAATATTCAGGGAACAGACCCCGTTTCCGCAATGGTTGTTTTTACTGATGGGAAAGCGAACAAGCGGGAATATCGAAAATATAAGATAAAATCAGTCAAAGGCCCGGATGATTATGAATCCATGCGGGAGGTTACCCGAAGAAGATATTCCAGGGCTCTTAAAGAAAATCTGCCACTCCCGGATTTAATCATTATTGATGGCGGGAAGGGGCATGTAGAAGCGGTTAGAGATGTTCTGGAAAATGAACTTGGTTTGGATATTCCGCTCTCAGGTCTTGTCAAGGATGAGAAGCACCGTACATCGCAGCTGCTTTACGGTAATCCACTGGAAATTGTACCATTAGCCCGAAACAGTCAGGAATTTTATTTACTTCAGCGTATTCAAGATGAAGTCCACCGTTTTGCAATCACCTTCCACCGGCAAATACGTGGGAAAAACGCGTTTCAATCCTTACTTGATGATATCCCGGGCATTGGTGAAAAACGCAAAAAATTATTGTTAAAACAATTTGGTTCGGTGAAAAAAATGAAGGAAGCGAGCCTGGAGGAATTTACGGCTCTAGGAATTCCTGTGAATGTGGCAGAAGAGTTAATTGAAAAACTTCGTTCATAATTATTGTCATATAAAAATGAACATGCTATAATGAGTGAAAATTTAATCAGTCACTTTATCGTATTAAAGTGAAGGTAGAGGTGCGAAATTCAATAGTAATGATTCGGAGAAGTATGAGCTTCAATGAAGGATCATGAAAGGGAAGGTTCGCCGAAGTGAAAAAGGTCTCATAATCTTTTTTTGCTGGTTCTGTATTGAATAAATCCAGAATTGTCAAGACCTGTTGTCTTGGAGAGCTATCTTACGTTGTTTGTTCAGGAATATATATTTTCGTGTTCAAAAAGCAATGAGATGCCCTTCTCATTGCTTTTTTTATTTTACTAGCCTGCTAGTGATTCAAAGTGGAAAGAAGGGGAAATAGATGGGTTTAGTAGTTCAAAAATTTGGCGGTACTTCCGTTGGAAGTGTAGAAAGAATATTAAATGTTGCCGGATGTGTAAAAGAGGAGAAGGAGCGGGGCAATGATGTTGTTGTCGTCGTTTCAGCAATGGGAAAGTCGACCGACCAGCTAGTAAGGTTGGCAAAGGATATAACAAAAGAGCCTAGTAAACGTGAAATGGATATGCTTTTGTCCACAGGTGAGCAGGTGACCATTGCCTTACTTTCTATGGCTTTGCAGCAACAAGGTCTTGAGGCTGTGTCATTCACAGGCTGGCAGGCAGGAATTGTTACGGAACCAGTTCATGGAAATGCCCGGATTTCTAAAATGAATCCGGAAGCCATTCAGGCCAAACTTCAAGAAGGGAAGGTTGTCATTGTGGCAGGTTTCCAAGGCGTAACGGAGGATGGTGAGATTACCACACTAGGACGCGGCGGCTCAGATACAACTGCAGTTGCCTTAGCAGCTGCATTAAAAGCCGATAAATGCGATATTTATACAGATGTGACTGGAGTGTTTACGACCGACCCGCGTTATGTCAAAGATGCTCGTAAACTATTATCTGTTTCATATGATGAAATGCTCGAGCTTGCCAATTTAGGTGCGGGTGTACTTCATCCACGAGCAGTAGAATATGCGAAAAACTATAAAGTACAGCTGGTTGTCAGATCAAGCATGGAGAAAGTAGAAGGTACAGTCATTGAGGAGGAAGCAACGATGGAACAAAATTTAGTGGTACGCGGAGTGGCATTTGAAGACGAAATTACAAGAGTAACCGTATTAGGTTTGACTAACTCACTTACAAGTTTATCAACTATTTTCACCACTCTGGCGCAGAATCATTTAAACGTAGATATCATTATTCAAAGTACGACAGAAAGCGGAAGTGAATGCCTGTCCTTCTCTATCCATACAAATGATCTAATGGAAACAGTGAAGGTACTTGAAGATAATAAAGCAGAACTTGGCTATGAACAACTGGATGCAGAAAATAAACTGGCAAAGGTATCGATTGTCGGCTCAGGAATGATCTCTAATCCAGGCGTCGCTGCTAAAATGTTCAAAGTCCTTGCAGAAAACGACATCCACGTCAAAATGGTCAGCACATCCGAAATCAAAGTCTCAGTCGTAGTCGAAGAAAAACAAATGCTAAAAGCAGTCGAAGCCCTCCACACAGCATTTGAACTAGGCCAGCAGCAATAAGATAATAGAGACTATATAAAAAGAAAAAATGGTGAAAATAATAAAAATGGTGTCAGGCACCGAAAGGTAACCTGACACCATTTTTACTATCTCTATAGAATTATTAAGGCGTGCGGGCTAATGCAATGTTTGAATTGTTTACTTGATGTAGTCTTTACTGTCCCATTTAACGGTGAATTGGACTTTGTTTCCTTTTTTGACGGGGTGTTCGAAGGCTTCAGCAACGACTCCTTTTTGAAGTTCCATTTGCTGGGCGAGAAACCCTGCTTCAAGTTGGAAGTAGTGTTCTGCTTTTGATTTTACCCGTGATACAAGCAATGGGCTAAGCAATTCGATTTCTATTTCATTCTTTGTTTCTTTTTTGATTTCCAGCTGACCCCATGAAGCCTTATGGAAAAAGGCAGTGACCTCATCAAAATCGGCAGATGGATAAATACGTGCCAGTCGTTTGCCTGCCCAATATAGTATTTCCGGTGTATCCTTGCCAAGAATTTCAGGCAGAAGGATTTCCCTTATTAATTCATATCCGAAGATTGAAATGGTACGCGGGTCTGCTGTGAGATCAGCCGATTGTTCAGCTGAGTTCAAACTTACATCGGCAACAGTACTTTCTTTCAATATGTTTCCCCTCTTTCTATCATTCTATTATATACAATTTGAGGCGGATTTCAGTACGTTTTACCTTAAATAAATAAATTATCTCACAATATTTATTCCTATTTTTCATCATAATTATTATTTCCTTCAGCAATTAATTTCTAACAGTTAGATGTTGGAAATTGATTGAGAAATATGGAAGTATTACATAACAAAAGGGCATAAAACATAGCTGTTATAATGGTCTATTATAATATCAATATATTTAAAAAATTTTATATTTTTGGTAAAGAATCTGTATCCGTTTTCTTGACGCTCCAAGATGATGGGAGTAAAATGAACATGTCACATAATTGTCACAGTGGTGATAATCATAGAAATTAGATGTAATAATTTAGCAAAGTGTAAAAAAACATTTTTTCAAAACCAAAAGGGGGGTAAAAATAATGGCGGGTAATCGTGAGTTTGTTAATCGCAGATTGCACTCATTACTAGGAGTTATTCCGATTGGAGTATTCCTGACGCAGCACTTGATCGTCAACCATTTTGTTACAGGGGGACCTGAGTCTTTCAACAAGGCTTCAGATTTTATGGGAAATCTTCCTTTCAAGATTGTCCTAGAAACAGTAATTATCTATTTACCATTGTTATATCATGCCATCTATGGACTATATATTGCCTTTACAGGTACTAGCAATGTTAATAGATTTGGTACATTCAGAAACTGGATGTATTTATTGCAGCGTATTACAGGCGTCCTTACGTTGATCTTTATTGCCTGGCATGTGTGGCAGACACGCGTGGCAGCAGCATTTGGGACGGAAGTTAACTTTGATATGATGAATGATATTCTATCATCACCATTTATGTTTGGTTTCTATTTAGTAGGAATTCTCTCAGCGATCTTCCACTTCGCCAATGGATTGTGGTCATTCTTAGTCAGCTGGGGAATTACCGTTTCACCTCGTTCACAGCTTATTACAACCTACGTGACGATTGGTGTGTTCGTTATTCTTTCATTTATTAGTATTCAAACATTAATTGCATTTGTATCTTAATAGATTAGTAATCTCGGAAAAATATCGTATGTTGGATTAGAGGGAGTGAGTCACGAATGGGTAAAGGTAAAGTGATCGTAGTCGGCGGCGGCCTTGCCGGCTTAATGGCTACTATCAAAGTGGCAGAATCAGGAACACCGGTAGAGTTATTTTCTCTTGTTCCGGTTAAACGTTCTCACTCTGTTTGTGCCCAAGGTGGTATTAATGGAGCGGTAAATACAAAAGGTGAAGGAGATTCTCCTTGGATTCACTTTGACGATACCATTTATGGAGGAGATTTCTTAGCGAATCAGCCGCCTGTAAAAGCAATGTGTGATGCGGCACCTGGTATCATTAATCTTTTTGACCGGATGGGTGTTATGTTCAACCGTACGCCTGAAGGGTTGCTTGATTTCCGCCGTTTCGGAGGTACACAGCATCACCGGACAGCATTCGCTGGCGCAACAACCGGGCAGCAGCTTTTATATGCACTAGATGAGCAGGTTCGCCGCCATGAAGTGGACGGTTTAGTCACTAAATATGAAGGCTGGGAATTCCTTGGTGCAATTTTAGATGATGAGGAAGTTTGCCGTGGGGTTGTTTGCCAAAATCTAAAAACAATGGAAATCAAATCTTTTGCGGCCGATGCGGTCATCATGGCAACTGGCGGCCCTGGGATTATTTTTGGAAAGTCAACCAACTCTGTCATTAATACAGGATCTGCTGCATCGATCGTTTATCAGCAAGGTGCTTACTATGCCAATGGTGAAATGATTCAAATTCACCCAACAGCTATTCCTGGAGATGATAAACTTCGCTTAATGAGTGAATCTGCCCGTGGAGAAGGCGGTCGTATCTGGACCTATAAAGACGGTAAACCATGGTACTTCTTAGAGGAAAAATATCCTGCATATGGTAACCTTGTACCGCGTGATATTGCTACACGTGAAATTTTTGATGTTTGTGTACGTCAAAAGCTTGGTGTGAACGGGGAGAACATGGTATTCCTCGATCTATCTCACAAGGATCCACATGAATTAGATATCAAACTAGGCGGAATTATCGAAATCTATGAAAAATTCATGGGCGATAATCCACGTAAGGTACCGATGAAAATTTTCCCTGCCGTTCACTATTCAATGGGCGGACTATGGGTTGATTATGACCAGATGACAAACATCAAAGGGTTATTTGCTGCTGGTGAGTGCGATTATTCACAGCACGGTGCAAACCGGCTTGGTGCAAACTCCTTGTTATCAGCGGTTTACGGCGGGATGGTCGCAGGACCAAATGCTGTTAACTATATTGACGGACTTGAAAAGAGCACGGATTCCATTTCTTCTGCTGTTTTTGATCGCCATGTTAGAGAACAGGAAGCAAAATGGAATGATGTTATGTCCTTGGATGGTACGGAAAATGCATACGTACTTCATAAAGAGCTTGGCGAATGGATGACCGATAACGTAACCGTTGTCCGCTATAATGACAAGCTCGAGCAAACAGACGAAAAGATTCAAGAACTATTAGAACGCTATCAAAACATCAATATCAATGACACATCTAAGTGGAGCAACCAAGGAGCAGCGTTCACTAGACAATTACAGAACATGCTGCAATTGGCCCGTGTAATTACCATTGGTGCATTGAACCGTAATGAGAGCCGAGGCGCTCATTATAAACCTGATTTCCCTGAGCGTAATGATGAGGAATTCATGAAAACTACGATGGCTAAATTCGTTGATTCTAAAACTGCTCCAGCTTTCCATTACGAAGAAATCGACGTTTCGTTAATTCAGCCAAGAAAACGCGATTACACAACAAAACATTAATAGAAAGGGGAGTAGAGAAACATGTCTGAAAACAAAAAGGTAACTTTTATTATTACTCGTCAAGACAGCCCAGAAGCTGCTCCTTATGAGGAGACTTTTGAAATTCCATATCGTCCGAATATGAACGTGATTTCGGCATTAATGGAAATTCGTAAAAACCCCGTAAATGCACAGGGGAAAGCTACAACTCCGGTTACTTGGGAAATGAACTGCCTTGAAGAGGTTTGCGGAGCGTGTTCCATGGTGATTAACGGAAAGCCGCGCCAATCTTGTTCGGCATTGGTTGATCAATTAGAACAGCCAATCCGTTTAGCTCCAATGAACACATTCCCTGTGGTCCGTGACTTATCAGTAGACCGCAGCAGAATGTTTGATTCCTTGAAAAAGGTTAAAGCATGGATTCCAATCGATGGAACTTATGATTTAGGACCTGGACCACGGATGCCTGAGCGAAAACGCCAATGGGCATACGAGCTTTCCAAGTGTATGACATGCGGTGTTTGTTTAGAGGCTTGTCCAAATGTGAATAGTAAATCAAACTTTATGGGACCGGCTGTATTTAACCAAGTTCGCTTATTCAATGCTCATCCGACTGGGGAAATGAATAAAGCGGAGCGCTTAAATGCTTTTATGGAAGATGGCGGTATGCAGGACTGTGGGAATTCTCAAAACTGCGTGCAGGCATGTCCTAAAGGGATTCCAATTACAACATCAATCGCTGCAGTTAACCGTGCAGCAACCATGCAGGCATTTAAAAACTTCTTTGGCAGCGATAGTGGTTATTAAAAAATAGACGACTAAAACCTTCTTTTCACATAGGAAAGAAGGTTTTAATGTTTAAGGCAGAAGTTTCATTAGTCCTTTTTGAGCACTTTTTGTTATACTTGAACAAATGAGGATAGAAGGCAGGTATTTTAACGTGAAAAAAAAGCTTCCTTTGTTCATTATATTGACTGGGCTCATTCTATTGGGATGGGGCGTTTGGCAATTTACTCAAACAAAGCTCCAAACCACATCCGCGCTGGCACAAGCAAAAGTTTTAATTAGCCAGAAACAGCCTGCAGCTGCAGATAAAAAGAAAATCAACAAGGAAACGCCGCCATCTACTGGTGATACAATAGGAATTTTAGGAATTCCAAAACTGAAAGCAGAATTAGCCATCGTAGAAGGGACAGACCCCGATGATCTTCAAAAGGGCGTCGGTCATTATAAAGGTTCTTATTTTCCTGGTGATAACGGGCAAATTGTGTTATCGGGCCACCGGGATACCGTTTTTCGCCATTTAGGTGAGTTGAAAATTGGAAATCAACTAAAGATGCAAATGCCAAACGGAGATTTTACGTATCAAATTACAAAAACAAAAATTGTGAAGTCAAACGACAGAAGCATCATTACCCTGCAAAATCAGCAGGAAGAATTGATTCTAACTACTTGTTATCCGTTTCATTATGTTGGAAATGCACCAAAGCGATATATTATTTATGCAAAGTTAATTAAATCGTAAAAAAAGCGAGTCACTCCTTCATAAAAAAACATTCTCCTTTAAGTAAATATAGTCACTCCAAATGTATCGTTTACATAAGATATGGTGACTAAATATATACCCATCCCACGATACATTACTGGCGACGGCAAGGAGGGTTACAATACTTGAAGGAGAATGAATATAATCACAAGCCATTACTCACCAAACGCGAAAGAGAAGTATTTGAATTATTAGTACAGGACAAAACAACAAAAGAAATCGCTGGTGAATTATTTATAAGCGAGAAAACAGTTAGGAACCACATTTCAAATGCAATGCAAAAGCTTGGAGTCAAGGGGCGTTCACAAGCTGTTGTAGAGCTCCTTCGAATGGGAGAGCTAGAACTTTAAAAATGACCCGGCTTCCTAATGGGGGGCCGGTTCATTTTTGTGAAAAGTTTTTTAGAAAAATAAACGAAAAGTAAGTTGCCTGTCTTGTAAGAAAAAACCTTCAAGCGATTTAATTGTTTTGCTAGATTAACACGGTGATAATAGTTGATGGTAAATAGTAGAAATATATTGAAAGTTTTATCAGTAAAACTTACAATTAAGACTAAAGTAGGTAATTTGCATGATCTGGGGAGAAAGGAACTGAAAGTAAGAGATGAACAGTCCTGTTGAAGTGATTAAAAATGAAAAAAGAATGCTTTTACTGAATTATTTAAAAAACAATCACAGCAGATATGAGACGCTATTTTCCCGCAATGAAGATAGTATTTTTGTATTGGATATAGAAGGGCATGTTGTTCAATCGAATCCCGCATTCCAACAATTAACAGGTTATTCACCATTGAATGGGGACGAGCTAAGACTTCAATTTCTTTTTCCAATCGATCATATAAATAAAGTGTTCCATCATTTTAGTAATGCTGTATCGGGCCGTTTTTCAAACTTTGATACGAAGATCATCACTAAAATCGAGCAAATTCTTGATTTGAATATCATGTTCATTCCAATTAGTGTAGAGGACCAAATCGTCGGAGTTCGCGCAATTGGGAAAGATATTACGGAATTAAAAAGAAAAAAAGAAGAGATTAGAAAAATAGAAGAGATGCAGCGGGTTCTGACCGATAATATTTTAGATGTGATTGTGAGTACGAACCTGCAAGGTGAAATTGCCTATGTATCTCCTTCCTGTGAATATATTCTCGGCTATGATCCAAATGAAGTCATAAAGCAGAATATTTTATCGTTTGTCCATCCAGATGATGCTGAAAAAGCCTTTCAGAGCCGAAAACAAGTGCTTGACAACCAAGAGAGCGGACGAGAAGAATATCGGGTCCGGAAAAAAAGCGGCGAATATATGTGGGTCGAATCACTCAGTAAGCCGATTATCGCTCACGATACTCTTCACGTTTTAGAAATGGTCAGTGTCATTAGGGATATATCAGAACGTAAAAAGGGTGAGGAAGAAGCGAAACGACGCGAGGAGACCTATCGTGACCTAGTAGAGCACTCACCTGATGCAGTCATTATTGCCAAAGATTCGGACATCCTTTTTATAAACGAAACGGGTGCTAAATTGTTTGGGGCACAGGGCAAAATGGATATTTTAAATAAACCGCTGGGAGACCTCGTTCATCCCGAATTTCATGAGATTTCTAAAGTTCGTCAAAAAACGGTGATGGAAGGGAATGTCACCGAATTTATGGAGTATAAATTGCTCCGGCTGGACGGTTCTGTTTTTGTCGCGGAAGTGAAAGGGATTCCAACTTTTTATCAGAATACCTTGGCTAGACATATTATTATTCGTGATGTAACAGAACGGAAAAAAACGCACGAGCTCCTTCTTAATTCGGAAAAATTAAATGTGGCTGGACAACTGGCGGCAGGGATTGCTCATGAAGTGCGCAACCCGCTGACTGCGATCAAAGGGTTTCTGCAGTTAATGGAGACTGAAGGGGATGGAAATCACTCCTATTTCGATATTATTCAGTCTGAAATGGATAGGATTGAACTAATCCTTAGTGAATTATTAGTCATAGCCAAACCACATGAATTAAAATTTGAAGCGGTGGACCTCATCACTCTCTTAGATAATATTAAGACATTAATTGATACACAGGCTGTGTTAAATGGAATTCAAATCGAAACGATATACAACAATTTTGATACCTTTACGATTAAGTGCGATCAGAACCAGCTAAAGCAGGTGTTTATTAATATTTTAAAAAATGCCGTTGAAGCGATGCCTAAAGGCGGGTTTATCACGATTGAAGTAAAGGAATACGGTTGTAATATGGTGAAGATCTTTTTTAAGGATACCGGTTTTGGTATGTCACCCGATATCTTAAAACGCGTCGGCGAACCTTTTTTTACAACGAAACAGGACGGCACCGGACTTGGAATCATGATTTCTAAGCAAATCGTCGAAAATCATAGTGGCAGCTTCAATATTTGGAGTGATGAGCATGGGACGATTATTGAAGTAATCTTACCGATTGCAAGTCTAAGGCTTCATTAGAATAGTAAAACCGGCATCGGTGTCCAATGCCGGTTTTTATTTATTTCTCTGGTACGATATAACTAAATTCCAATTCATCCATTTCGTTATTATATTCAACCATTAAATCATGGCCGTTAAAAAACCATAAATCTGAGCCTTCAATAAAAAAAGTCAGGCCGTCTATTTCAGTTTTAACAGCAATATCAATCGGCTGATTGTCCACTGTGAAAGCAAGTGAAAATCCTTCTTGAACGGGACTGTTCCCATAAATCTTAACGTAGAATCTAACTTGATCCCCTGCTTTTAACTCAACTTCATTCTTGAACCATCTTAATGCGTCATTGCTTATCCCTATTTTCATCTTCTTCTCACCTTTGTTTTAATAGTCAACATGAACATATTATGAACTAATCTGTTAAAATAAATTTATTATAACACTTGTTTTGCTTAATAGCTTTTCAGGAGTGCTGCCAATTAGTAGTTTCAAACTTGAAATTTTAACAGAAAAAGTAGAAAATAAGTACAAGCTTTAAGATTTTCAACAAGGATTAGCACGATTAAATAGATTTGTCTTGAGGAGAAGCAAATATATAGGAGTGTAAATAAAATGGAACTCGAAAATCCACAAAAAGTTACAGTGGACATTATTGCTGCGATTGAAAAAGACCTTCGTTATATTTCTGGGATCATTAAGCAAAAGGGCAGGGAAATGTTAAGTAATTACAAAATCACCCCTCCACAATTCGTGGCCTTACAATGGCTTTTTGAAGAGGGAGATATGACGATTGGCGAACTTTCAACTAAAATGTATTTGGCGTGCAGTACAACGACTGATTTAGTTGACCGAATGGAGAAGAATCTGCTGGTGGAACGGGTGAAAGATCCAAGCGACCGGCGCGTGGTTCGGATTCATTTATTAGAAGAAGGAAAAAGAATCATTGATGAAGTGATTAAGAAACGCCAAGCGTATCTAGATGAAGTATTAAAAAACTTTTCAATGGATGAAATCTTACTTCTTCAATCCAACTTTAGTAAAATGCATCAAGAAATGCGTGAATAAAGAGGCGAGATTTTTGAAACAACCAATAGGTGTTATAGATTCTGGTGTCGGTGGATTAACTGTCGCCAAAGAAGTGATGAGGCAGCTTCCGAATGAGAAAATCATCTATCTAGGAGATACTGCCCGCTGCCCATATGGTCCAAGATCAAGGCAGGAGGTAAAGAGGTTTACCTGGGAACTAACTTCTTTTCTATTAGAAAAGAAGATCAAAATGCTTGTTATCGCCTGCAATACGGCAACTGCGGCAGCGTTAGACGAAATTCGGAAAGAATTATCGATTCCTGTGATTGGGGTGATTAACCCTGGGGCCCGAGCCGCTATTAAACAAACCAAAAATTACCGGGTCGGTATTATCGGTACACTTGGAACAGTCAAAAGCGGGGCCTATGAAAAAGCGTTAAAATCGCTGAACAGCAGGCTGTTTGTAACTAGTCAGGCCTGCCCAAAATTTGTTCCTCTTGTGGAAAGCGGAGAATATACGGGAGCCATTCCTGAGAGAATTGTAGAGGAATCCTTACAACCGCTGTTGGAACAAAATTTAGATACCTTAATATTAGGATGTACCCATTATCCATTACTTGAACCCCTTATTAAGAATGTCATGGGCGAAAAAGTAAAGGTCATTAGTTCCGGTGACGAAACCGCACGAGAAATTAGTGCCATTCTCCAATATAATGATTTGCTGGACGAGTGTGACGAAGAACCGGAGCACGAGTTCTACACTACAGGTTCGAAAAGACTTTTTTCAAAAATTGCCTCTCAATGGCTCGGCATACCTGTAAACAATGTCAATAAAATAAAACTTTAGAAGGAGCTTCCGCCGAGGGGAGCTTCTTTTATTTTTTCTTTGCTAAGGCGGTCTATTTTTTCATAAGGCTCGTATATATGTTAGTACAAACTGTCTTAGGGGGGAATTCATGTGTCCAAAAATAAAGCAAAAATCATTGGTGCCACTGTATTAACTTCGACTATTCTACTTTCGGGCTGCGGGTTATTAAACAAAGAGACGCAAAAGCAAATCGATCCGCCAAAAACGGTTACGGTGAAGGAAGAGAATGTAAGTAAAGATGTAAGTAAAGATGTAAGTAAAGAGACTACTGTGAAAGAAAAGGCTGCTGCAAAAGACACAGTAAAGATGGAACTGTACTTGATTGACAAGGATGGCTATGTTGTTCCTCAAACATTAGCTCTTCCAAAAACGACTTCAGTTGCCAAACAGGCCCTTCAGTATTTAGTCGCAAATGGCCCTGTCACCGACATGCTGCCAAATGATTTTAGGGCGGTACTTCCAGAGGATACAGACATCTCGGTAAACATTAAGGATAATGGGTTAGCAATCGTTAATTTTTCAAAGGAATTCAAAAATTATCAGCCAGAGGATGAACAAAAAATTCTCCAATCTGTCACTTGGACGTTAACGCAATTTGATAACGTAAAGTCGGTCAAGCTACAAATGAATGGACATGATTTAACTGAAATGCCTGTCAATGGCACCCCAATCAGCGAGAATCTATCAAGAGCCACTGGAATTAATATTGATAACAGTGGTGTGGTCGATATTGCGAATACAAAACCAGTCACCATTTATTACATGGGCGGTGAAGAGGGCTCTTATTATTATGTTCCAGTCACCCGCCGGATTAGCAATTCGGAGAAAGATAATTATGCAGCGGTTATTGACCAATTAATTAAGGGACCAAGTGCGAAGTCTACTCTTGTTTCAGAATTTATGTCAGATGTAAAGCTGCTTGAAGCACCAAAGTATGAAGACGGAACTGTTACATTAAACTTTAACAAGAATATTTATGATAGCTTTGATAAAAAAGAAATCTCGCAATCTTTACTAGATGCGCTAGTTCTTTCTCTGACAGAACAACAGGGGGTAGAAAAAGTGGCTGTAGAGGTTAACGGTAAGGCCGGCATAAAGAATGATCAAGGTAAGAGTGTTTCAGAACCGGTAACTCGTCCAGAAAAAGTCAATACAGGTAGTTATTAAAAAAGCATTTTTGTTATACTATATATTGACCATGTAAGAGGTTGGCTCATTATAGCCGCCTCTTCTTTATTTGAATTAGCGTTTTGATAAGGAGGAAAAGTTGTGCGCGTTGATGGAAGAAGCCCGTTAAGCTTAAGACCTATACATATTGAAACCAATTATTTAATGCATCCGGAAGGTTCTGTCCTTATCTCGGTAGGGAATACAAAGGTAATATGTACCGCCAGCATCGAGGACAGGGTTCCTCACTTTATGAGGGGGGAAGGAAAAGGGTGGATTACAGCGGAATATTCCATGCTTCCTCGGGCAACAGAAACAAGAAATATTCGCGAATCTTCAAAAGGAAAAGTTTCCGGCCGGACAATGGAGATTCAGCGTCTGATTGGCCGGGCGCTTCGGGCTATTGTTGATTTAAGTGCACTTGGCGAGAGAACGGTCTGGATTGACTGTGACGTCATTCAAGCAGATGGCGGCACGCGGACTGCATCGATTACTGGTGCGTTTGTTGCGCTTACGCTTGCCTTAAATAAGTTATCCGAAAAAAAGTCTTTTTCAAGATATCCAATCATCGATTACTTAGCTGCTACCAGTGTTGGGATTCTAAAAGGTGGACAGGTTGTGCTTGATTTAAATTATGCCGAGGATTCGAAGGCTGAAGTGGATATGAATGTGGTGATGACAGGCAATGGGGAGTTTGTTGAGCTGCAAGGGACGGGCGAAGAGTCTACCTTCTCTTATGATCAACTCCAAGGCTTGCTGTCTGCAGCTCAAGAAGGATTGATGGAATTATTTGAGAAGCAGAAAGCTGCACTGGGTGAGGATATTATTAAAAAGATTGAGAATAGACGGAAGAAATAAGTTGGCCGGTCTGAGTTTACTGTCGGATAAATCGGGATTACTGGCGGATAGTCCGAGTTTACTGTCGGATAAATCTGGATTACTTGCGGATAAACCAAGTTTACTAGCGGATAACATGAATTAACTGGCGGATAAGCCAAAATTACTGTCATTTAAAAGAGGAGATAGAGATGAAAGAAGTCATTATTGCGACTAAAAACCCCGGCAAAGCAAAAGAATTTCAACATATCTTTGCTTCAAGGGGGATAAAGGTCCGTACATTGCTAGATTTTCCTGAAATTCCTGAGGTAGAGGAAACAGGCACAACTTTTGAGGAAAATGCCATCCTTAAAGCGGAGGCCGTCTCCCGTGCCCTTCAAAAAATGGTCATTAGCGATGACTCAGGACTCATGGTCGATGCACTAGACGGCAGACCAGGGATTTACTCTGCCCGCTATGCCGGTGAGTCCAAAAATGATCAGAACAACACAAACAAAGTGTTGTCAGAACTACAAGAAGTTCCTGAAGAAAAAAGAACCGCACGATTCTACTGTGCGCTGGCAATCGCAATACCAGGACAAGAGACAAAAACAGTGTCAGGCACCTGTGAAGGACTGATTTTAAAAGAGCCTAAAGGAACAAACGGATTCGGATACGACCCAGTATTTTATGTGCCAGAACAGGGCCGGTCAATGGCCGAACTATCCTCCGATGAAAAAAATAAAATCAGCCACCGTGCCAATGCCCTGAAAAAACTTGATGTGATGTTAGATTCTATTTTAGAAAGAGTTGAAAAGTCATGAGCAAAGTGTTGATTGTTAGTGACAGCCACGGGTTAACAGACGAACTTGAAATCATCAGGGAACGGCACTTAGAGGAAGTAGATTTAATGATTCACTGCGGTGATTCACAACTGATGCCAACCGATAAATATATGAAGGGCTACTTAACGGTTATGGGTAACTGTGATTTTGGGGCTGAGTATCCATTGGAAACAACAGCAGAAGTAGCGGAGCGTAAATTTTTTATTACACATGGCCACCGTTATTCGGTAAAATCCACATTAATGAATTTAAAATATAAAGCAGACGAAGTTAACGCCAATATTATCTGTTTTGGGCACTCCCATATCCTAGGAGCAGAAGTAGTTGATGGTAAGCTTTTCCTTAATCCAGGAAGCATCCGTCTCCCGCGTGAGCGCTTTGAAAAAACATATGTGATTCTTGATCTGCAAGATGATAAGATCCACTTAGCTGTGTTTGATCTATCAGGTCATGAGATCAAAGAACTAGCAAGGGAATTTGCACTATAAAGGGGGGCTGCTTCCCCCTTTTATGAAATATCTAAAAAGCTGTTGACAATAAGATATTGGGATAATATAATAAATCTTGTCTTTGATAATTGATATGTCCCAGTAGCTCAGCCGGATAGAGCATACGCCTTCTAAGCGTACGGTCGGGAGTTCGAATCTCTCCTGGGACGCTAAAAAAGCGGCTATAAAGCCCTGCAAAATTAACCTCTTGTGACGTTAAATGACTCGAACATTTTAACTCATGGGAGGTTTTTCTATATGACAAAAAAGAAGCAATCCTTACAATTACTGAGGATCTAAATGAATTATTCTTTAGTTCTTCTTGCAAATACTTTAAAAAGATGTTATGCTTTAGAAGAATTATTTTTGTTCGGTGTAAAGGATAGTATAAGATTAACTTTTCGTCTTGATGATCACTGAGTGCAAGGATAGTAATACATTGTGTGCAAAGCACACAGCAGGAGGAAACAAAATGGAACAAGGTAAAGTAAAATGGTTTAACGCAGAAAAAGGTTTCGGATTCATCGAGCGTGAAGGCGGAGAAGACGTATTCGTTCATTTCTCAGCGATCCAAGGCGAAGGTTTCAAATCTTTAGACGAAGGTCAAACAGTTACTTTTGACGTTGAGCAAGGTCAACGTGGAGCTCAAGCAGCTAACGTGCGTAAAGCTTAATAATAAGAACAAATAAAGCAGGCTCTTCATAGAGTCTGTTTTTTTTATTTTTTCTTCTAAAACAAGGAGCCCCACTCACGAATGAGTGGGGCACATGTAAACAAGTAAATCAAATGGTAAACAAAGTGTATCACATAATCAAAAATTATCCTAATCATCTTTGAATAAAAATTTTTAATGTGCTTTTATAGAGGTTCGTTTGCAAACTAAAATAAGCATCCGATTATTCGGATGCATACTTAATTATTCCATGTAAATAAACTGAGTATTCTCTTTGTACATATTCTCTTAATTTAATTTTTTGTTCTGTTTCTAAAACTCTAACCAATTCTTGAATCTTTTTCTCATTTTCTTTGGTAGTAGGAATCTCTAATGAAAACATATTACCTCGACTGCCATTTAATAATCTTTTTAATAACTCAACTTTATTCATTGGATCATCCCCTTTAGCTGTTATATTCGACATAAAGTGGACTTTTTCCTTGGAATATGTTGTATTGTTTCAAGTTTTACCAAATTTCCACTAAAAGCATCTGATTACAGGTACCCTGACAGTAATGGGCAGCTTTTTTTATTTGCTTTTTTTATACCCACCTTCTATCAATCTAATCATATCACGACCTGAAGTCTTTTCAGTTTCATGATAACCTTCTTCATCACGCAAACTCAAGTACCAGTTGCTGTCACCATCTTCATTTAACCTATATAACTTATTGGTAAAAACATTAGAATAAAAATCTCCATTTCTTAGCCGCATAATATCCCACCTCTAATGTATTTAAATTGTATTATGCCCAGGATACCCACCGTGAGTCATTAGACATATACAGTCCGAAAATCCCATGGAGTATTCAATGAAAAAACGTGACAATCGAAGGAATCGAGTTTAGTCAGGGTAATTCATTTTAATTTTGTCGAATATTTTTGCATAAAAAGTTGAAATTTGTAATATAATTGTAATTTACCTGTTACATCGGTGTTACTCTCCTTTTGTATAGTAGAGATAACATAAACGCAGCAGGGAGATTAAATAATATGCTGAAAAAAATATCCTTATCTCTGACTTTTATCCTTTTACTTACGACAACTTTCTTCGCTTCTTTGAACGATAAAGTGGAAGCGGCTACATATCATACAAAAGCAATTTCTGTAGCAAAGGCAAATCTGGGAGTACCATATAAATGGGGTGGCATTACACCAAGTGGTTTCGATTGTTCAGGACTTGTTAAATATTCTTACGGCAAGGCAGGAAAAGTTCTGCCTCGTACGTCAGCTGAAATGTATACTAAAGGGACGCGTGTCAGCACGTTGCAGGTAGGAGATTTAATGTTCTTTGCACCAAACAAGGCAAGTAAACCTAACCATGTAGCCATCTACATCGGAAACGGACAAATGATTCAAGCGGCTTCATCAAAAGGAGTTTCCATTGCTTATACGAACAACGTTTACTGGAAGCCAAGATTTATTGGCGCAAAACGCATCTAACTATCAAAACTTACCGAGGGCGGTGAGTTTTTTTTACTTCCAAATTATGCTACACTTTCTTTTAATACAAATAGAAGGACGGATTCTATGAAAAAACGGGGACAAGTAAAACGAAAAGATAACGTCATCTTCTTTCCCGGACTCGACAAAAGATTAACGGACAAAGGGTTGGAGAGCCTCGAAAACAAAAAATTCCATGAAGCGATTCCCCTTTTAGAAGAAGCATGCGAGCTCGACCCAGATAATGAAAACATATTAATTGGACTGGTGGTGGCCTATTTTGAGGCAGGGGCCTTTAAAAAAGCTAAATCTCTTGCAAATGAGATGCTGTTAAAAGGGATTGGTGATTATTTTCAGATGGTCGATCTGTATCTGACCGTCCTTATCCAACTACATGAATACCGGGAAATTGTTACCACCATTGAAGCACTCTTAGACGAAAGAGAAATTCCTCCAGAGAAATATGATCATTTTCTGACGATCTTACAATTTAGCAGCCGGATGGCAGACAGCCGCGAGGCCCAAGAAATGAATGAAATAGAAGAGGAAGCTGCAGGTCTGAACTTATTTGCGATTGAGGACATTAATGAGCAAATGCGAGTAGCAGCTAATTTAGCGGACAAGAACATCCGGCCCTATTTAGAGGATATCACGGATTACTTAAAGGCAAAAGCTGGCCATCCATTTTTAAAAACGATGTTACTAAATCTATTAAAAGAACAAGAAATAGAAAAAGAACTGACTGTTGAAAAATTCGCTTCTATAGAAGACTTCATACCCCTGCAGCTTCCTGATGTAAGAGAGCAGCCTAAAATGGCAGAGATAAAGGCCATACTTGAAGAGCAATTAGAAAGTAAAAATCCTGGTCTTTATGAACACTCGGTCAATATCGTAGAGAGAACCTTTTTTATTAGTTTCCCTTTCGATCTTGAGCCTGAATCGAGAGAGGCATGGGCCGCCGCTTTTGAACTCCTGGCGCAAGAATACTTGGGAATGGCCCCGGAAATTAGCAAAATAGCAAGAAAATACGGAGCTGAAATCCCTGATCTAGAGAAAGCTAGAGAGCAAATAGAGACAATTGAGAAAATTTCCTACCCTAATATTTAGGACTCGGTGTTGAAAGAAGTCGAGTCTATGTTATAATGTAGGGGTTGCATTGTGTAAAAAACTATATTTTACATTTAAAAAAGGAAAATGACTTGATAGACAAGACATTTTTCGACTCTAATTCGTTATCGAATGAAATGAGAATAGATTTGTTGGAGGGAAAAAAAGGTATGACAGCAAAATGGGAAAAATTAGAAGGAAACCAAGGCGTCCTTACTATTGAAGTAAGTGCTGAAGAGGTAAACAAAGGCCTAGACGCGGCATTCCAAAAAGTGGTTAAGCAAGTAAACGTTCCAGGATTCCGTAAAGGTAAAATGCCTCGTGGAATGTTCGAAAAGCGTTTCGGTGTAGAAGCTCTTTACCAAGATGCATTAGATATTCTTCTTCCAGAAGCTTACGGAAATGCAATTGACGAAACTGGCATTGAGCCAATCGACCGTCCTGATATCGACATCGAGCAAATGGAAAAAGGTAAAGACCTTATCTTCAAAGCAACAGTACAAGTGAAGCCTGAAGTGAAATTAGGCGAGTACACAGGCTTAGAAGTAGAAGAAATCGATACTGCTGTAACTGATGAAGATGTTGCAAACGAATTAAAAACAATGCAAGAACGTCAAGCTGAGCTTGTTGTTAAAGAAGATACTGCTGCTGAAAATGGTGACACAGTTGTTCTTGACTTCGAAGGTTTCGTTGATGGCGAAGCATTTGAAGGCGGAAAAGCTGAAAATCATTCATTAGAACTTGGTTCTGGCTCATTCATCCCAGGTTTTGAAGAGCAATTAGTTGGCGTAAAAGCTGGCGAATCTAAAGATGTGGAAGTTACATTCCCAGAAGAATACCATGCTGCAGAGCTTGCTGGTAAACCAGCTGTTTTCAAAGTAACTGTACATGAAATCAAAGGAAAAGAACTTCCTGAGTTAGATGACGAGTTTGCTAAAGATGTAGACGATGAAGTGGAAACTTTAGATGCATTAAAAGAAAAAATCAAAACTCGTTTAGAAGACAGCAAAAAGCATGAAGCAGAACACAACCTTCGTGATACTTTAGTTGAAAAAGCTGCTGAAAATTCAGAAGTAGAAGTTCCTGAAGTAATGGTGACTACTGAAGTAAACCGTATGCTTCAAGAATTCGAACAACGCCTGCAAATGCAAGGCATGAACCTTGAGCTTTACTTCCAATTCTCTGGTCAAGATGAAAATGCTCTTCGTGAACAAATGAAGGAAGATGCACAGAAGCGTGTGAAAATCAACCTTACACTTGAAGCGATTGCTAAGCAAGAAAACATCGAAGTATCAGAAGAAGATGTGAACGCTGAACTTGAAAGAATGGCTGGCATGTACAATATGCCTGTTGACGCTATTAAGCAAGCTCTTGGCGGCGTTGATGGCATCAAAGGTGATCTTCAACTTCAAAAAGCAGTTAACTTCTTAGTTGAAAATAAGAAATAATAGTGAACTTTTGGACAAGGCGCGATTTTTATCGTGCCTTGTTTTATACTTTTTATCAATTACATATTATAATAAGGGCAGGGAAAACTTTTAATGTTTCCCTAGATTCAATTTCTTTAAATTGGGCAGGAAAAAACGCTGCAGGCAACGAATAAATATTTCCATAACCATTTTAGATTTATTTTTTAGAATTATGGTTAAGATTAATGGGTACATATTTTTACATGATTACACAACAAACTTGAGAAAAAGAAGACATACTTGTTAAAGCGTTTTATTTCCAGTCTGTTAGCCTAATGTGTTACAATGCAAAATACATACCTTTGAAAGATAGAAAAAAACTCGGACTTTGTTTGTGTAATTCACGAGCTTCAATAGGTTTTTAACACGTGTTAAGGGGTGAAAGAATTGTTTAAATTTAATGATGAAAAAGGACAGTTAAAGTGTTCCTTCTGTGGAAAAACACAGGATCAAGTTCGTAAATTAGTGGCTGGCCCGGGTGTATATATATGTGATGAATGCATCGAGCTTTGCACGGAGATCGTAGAGGAAGAACTTGGAACAGAAGAGGAAGTAGAATTCAAAGACGTACCAAAACCAAAAGAAATTTATGAAATTCTTAAAGATTACGTCATTGGCCAAGACAAGGCGAAAAAATCTCTTTCCGTAGCGGTCTATAACCACTACAAGCGTATCAATTCAAATAGCAAAATTGATGATGTGGAACTTTCAAAAAGTAACATCTGTATGATTGGGCCGACTGGTTCTGGTAAGACGTTATTAGCGCAAACATTAGCGCGCATCTTGAATGTGCCATTTGCCATTGCTGATGCAACCTCTCTCACTGAAGCTGGTTATGTAGGTGAAGATGTTGAAAACATCCTGCTAAAATTAATTCAGGCTGCTGATTATGATGTAGAAAAAGCTGAAAAAGGCATCATTTACATCGATGAAATCGATAAAATTGCCCGTAAGTCTGAAAATCCATCTATTACTAGAGATGTTTCCGGTGAAGGTGTGCAGCAGGCACTATTAAAAATTCTTGAAGGCACAGTTGCAAGTGTTCCGCCACAAGGGGGAAGAAAGCACCCTCATCAAGAATTTATCCAAATCGATACCACTAACATCTTATTTATTTGTGGTGGTGCGTTTGACGGAATTGAACCTATTATTAAACGCCGTTTAGGCCAGAAAGTAATCGGTTTTGGTTCTGAAGTGAAGCAGGAAGAAGTGGCACAAAAAGAACTACTTTCAAAGGTATTGCCAGAAGACTTACTTCGTTTTGGATTAATTCCAGAATTTATTGGACGTCTTCCAGTTATTGCGAGCCTTGAGCAATTAGACGAGGAAGCTTTAATTGAAATCCTGACAAAACCAAAAAATGCATTAGTGAAGCAATATCAAAAAATGCTTGAAATCGATGATGTTGAGCTTGAGTTTGAAGAAGGCGCTCTAAATGAAATCGCGAAAAAGGCAATCGAACGCAAAACAGGCGCTCGTGGTTTACGTTCGATTATTGAAGGCATTATGCTGGATGTTATGTATGACCTGCCTTCACGCGACGACATCACAAAGTGTATTATTACTAAAGAAACCGTTCTAGGCAGCAGTGTACCTAAGTTAGTCTTAGAAGATGGAACGGTTGTTGTTGAAGAAAAATCTGCGTAATGAAGTGAGACCTGGCTTATCAAGCCGGGTCTTTTTGTGTGATTCTGAGTCCCTATTTATAAATGAATGCGAAAATTTACAAAAATGAGCCAATCATCATATGAAAGGACCATTAAACTGGGAATATGGCCAATCTCCATTATAAGAAAGCCATTTTCTCCGGAAAAATGGGTAAATCAACCTGTACGATGAACGATAGAACACTCCCCATGTATCGATTTGTTTTTACATTATTGGTTTATTCCGCCACTCTAAAGGAAATACTTCTTACTATAGATGAGTACAGTTGTAGGAGGGAATATAATGAGTTGGACGGGGATTGCCTTATTTATACAGCTCTTTTTCGGTATTATCATAGGGCTCTATTTTTGGAATTTGCTGAGGAGCCAGCGCACACAAAAGGTATCCATTGATCGGGAATCCCGAAAAGAGATGGAACAGCTTCGCAAAATGAGATCAATATCCTTAACAGAACCGTTATCTGAGAAAGTTCGTCCTACCAGTTTTAATGATATTGTAGGCCAAGAGGATGGTATAAAGTCATTGAAAGCTGCCTTATGCGGACCCAATCCGCAGCATGTGATTATTTATGGACCTCCTGGGGTCGGGAAAACGGCCGCTGCCCGTCTCGTATTGGAGGAAGCGAAAAAGAATGCTAAGTCACCATTTAAACCACAGTCTGTTTTTATTGAGCTAGATGCAACAACCGCTCGATTTGATGAAAGAGGGATCGCGGACCCGCTGATTGGATCCGTTCATGATCCGATTTATCAAGGTGCCGGGGCGATGGGACAAGCAGGAATTCCACAGCCGAAACAAGGGGCGGTTACCAATGCGCATGGTGGCGTTCTCTTTATTGACGAAATTGGTGAATTACATCCGATTCAAATGAATAAGCTGTTAAAAGTGTTGGAGGACCGCAAAGTATTTCTTGAAAGTGCTTACTATCATGAAGAAAATACACAGATTCCAACCCATATTCATGATATTTTTAAAAACGGACTACCGGCGGATTTTCGTTTAATCGGGGCTACGACCAGAACACCAAGTGAAATTCCTCCAGCGATCCGTTCACGCTGTATGGAAGTCTTCTTCCGTGATTTAAATCAAGAAGAGATTATAACGGTGGCCCAAAAAGCAGCCGATAAAGTCAATATGGAAATAAGCGAAAATGGTGTAAATACGCTATCTACATATGCAAGAAATGGCCGGGAAACGGTCAATATGATTCAAATTGCTGCCGGGCTGGCCATTACGGAAGATCGCGGCTTCATTAAAGACGAAGATATTGAATGGGTCATTCATTCCAGCCAGATGACGCCAAGAATGGAAAGAAAAATTAATGATATCTCACATATAGGCCTCGTAAATGGCTTAGCGGTTTATGGTCCGAATTCTGGAGCATTACTTGAAATTGAGGTCACCGTCATTCCGGCGAAGGAAAAGGGCTCAATTAATATTACAGGAATTGTTGAAGAAGAAAGTATAGGCAGTCAGGGCAAGTCGATCCGCCGCAAAAGTATGGCGCGTGGTTCAATTGAAAATGTACTCACGGTATTACGCTCAATGGGAGTACCGGCAAATGATTATGATATCCATGTTAATTTCCCAGGCGGTGTGCCGATTGATGGCCCATCTGCAGGAATTGCCATGGCAACGGGAATTTACTCGGCCATTTATAAAATCCCGATTGATAACACAGTAGCCATGACTGGAGAAATTAGTATTCATGGAAATGTAAAGCCGATTGGCGGTGTATATCCGAAGGTAAAGGCTGCTAAAAAAGCTGGGGCAAGAACAGTTATTATCCCAGAAGAAAATATGCAAACCATCTTAAATGAAATCGAGGGCATCAATATTGTCCCTGTAACCCATCTTCAACAGGTATTTGATCTTGCTTTAGTTCCGTCCTTTCCAAAAACCGAGGCCATTCCTGCTTCGATTGAATTATCAAAAAAAGAGTCTATCTAGAAAAAACTTCGGTTTGGTTCAAAAGATCAAACCGAAGTTTTTTTTGAGAAAGAAAATGATGTGGTTGGGGAAAATAATTATATTGAAAAAGAATCAACAGACACTCTCTAAAAATAGACACATAAGCACCAAATAAGATAGAATTGTACAACAAAGACTATTCTGCTTTGCAGTAGAAAATAAAAGGATTGCATGTGGAGGTGCAGTAAAATGGCGAAACAGAATGAATTAATCGTCCCCCTCCTGCCGCTTCGAGGATTGCTGGTCTATCCGACAATGGTTCTTCACTTGGATGTTGGCCGTGAAAAATCTGTGCAAGCACTCGAAAAAGCAATGGTAGATGACCATTTGATATTTTTAACTACACAAAAGGATGTCTCAATTGACGAACCTGCCGAAGAGGATCTATACAAATTGGGAACTTTGACAAAGGTTAAGCAGATGTTAAAGCTTCCTAATGGTACGATCCGCGTGCTAGTAGAAGGTTTAAATAGAGCTGAAGTGGTTTCATTTTATGAAGAAGAAGACTATTATTCCGTAAGTATTGCTACCTACGATGAACCGGATACAAAAGATGTAGAAGACCAAGCATTGATGAGAACGATGCTGGAATATTTTGAGCAATACATAAAGTTATCGAAAAAGGTTTCTGCAGAAACCTATGCAACGGTTGCTGATATTGAAGAACCGGGGCGGATGGCAGATATTATTGCTTCACACCTTCCGATTAAGCTAAAAGAAAAGCAAGAAATTCTTGAGATGATTGATGTTAAAGAACGGATGAACCGTGTCATTGATACCATTCATAATGAAAAAGAGGTTCTTAATCTTGAGAAAAAAATTGGCCAGCGTGTCAAACGTTCTATGGAAAGAACGCAAAAGGAATACTACCTTCGCGAACAAATGAAGGCGATTCAAAAGGAACTTGGCGATAAGGAAGGCAAAACCGGAGAAATTTCGGAACTCAAAAAGAAAATTGAAGAGGCAGGCATGCCGGAGCATGTCATGACTGCAGCAAACAGAGAACTTGACCGTTATGAAAAGGTACCAGCAAGCTCTGCTGAAAGTGCGGTCATTCGAAATTATATTGACTGGCTGATTGCTTTGCCATGGTCCAAAAAAACAGAGGACGATATCGATATCCTTCGGGCTGAAAAGATTCTAAATGAAGAACATTTTGGACTTGAAAAGGTGAAAGAGCGTGTCCTTGAATATTTAGCGGTCCAAAAGCTGACTAATTCCATTAAGGGTCCAATCCTATGTCTTGCCGGACCTCCGGGAGTGGGTAAAACAAGCTTGGCGCGTTCGATTGCGACTTCGTTGAACCGTAATTTTGTCCGCGTATCACTAGGCGGTGTGCGTGATGAATCTGAAATCCGCGGTCATCGCAGAACCTATGTCGGGGCAATGCCAGGCCGAATTATTCAAGGAATGAAAAAAGCGGGGACCATTAATCCGGTCTTTTTGCTGGATGAAATTGATAAAATGTCGAGTGATTTCCGCGGTGACCCATCAAGTGCGATGCTCGAAGTATTAGACCCAGAACAAAATAGTAATTTCAGTGACCATTATATAGAAGAAACATACGATTTATCGAAGGTTATGTTTATTGCGACCGCAAATAACCTGTCGACCGTACCAGGGCCATTGTTAGATCGGATGGAGATCATCACGATTGAAGGCTATACGGAAATCGAGAAAGTTAATATTTGCCGCGATCACTTGCTGCCGCGCCAAATTAAAGAAAATGGTTTGTCTAAAGGAACTTTGCAAGTGCGCGATGAAGCGATTCTGAAAGTGATCCGCTACTATACTCGTGAAGCAGGTGTCCGGAGCCTTGAACGTCAAATGGCGACGATTTGCCGAAAAACGGCAAAAATCGTTGTAGCTGGTGAGAAAAAGCGCGTGATCATTACCGAGAAGAATGTGGAGGAATTCTTAGGAAAGCCGAGATTCCACTATGGTATGGCAGAGGCCGAAGATCAAGTAGGGGTAGCAACTGGGTTAGCGTATACCACTGTTGGCGGCGATACCTTGCAGATTGAAGTCGCCTTATCTCCTGGTAAAGGAAAACTTGCTTTAACAGGTAAGCTGGGAGATGTCATGAAAGAATCGGCGCAAGCGGCGTTTAGTTATGTTCGCTCCAAGGCAAGTGAGCTTGGAATTGAGGAAGACTTCCATGAAAAATATGATATTCATATCCATGTTCCTGAAGGGGCGGTCCCAAAAGATGGTCCGTCTGCCGGAATTACAATGGCAACTGCTCTTGTTTCGGCTCTGACTGGTAAACCAATCCGCCGTGAAGTGGGAATGACAGGTGAAATCACCTTAAGAGGCCGTGTTCTTCCAATCGGCGGTTTGAAGGAAAAGTCACTTAGCGCCCATCGCGCCGGGCTTAAGACGGTCATCATTCCAAAGGATAATGTCAAGGATATTGATGATATCCCTGAAAGTGTCCGAAATGATTTGGAATTTGTCCCTGTTACCCATGTCGATGAAGTTTTGAAACGTGCCCTATTAGAAGGAGAAGTTCAATGAAAGTAGTTAGTTCTGAAATAGTCATTAGTGCGGTAAAACCGGAGCAATACCCGGAAACTGAGCTTCCGGAGTTTGCGCTTGCGGGCCGCTCTAATGTGGGGAAATCTTCATTTATTAATAAGATGCTGAACCGAAAAGGGTTGGCACGGATTTCCTCAAAACCTGGTAAAACGCAGACCCTTAATTTTTATCTGATTAATGAAATCATGCATTTTGTTGATGTACCGGGTTATGGGTATGCGAAAGTATCGAAGACGGAGCGGGCGGCATGGGGCAGGATGATTGAAACCTATTTTACGACCCGTGAACAGCTTCGGGCGGTGGTTTTGATCGTTGACTTGCGTCACCCGCCAACAGTTGATGATGTGATGATGTATGATTTTCTTAAACATTATGAACTCCCTTGTATCATCATCGCAACCAAGGCTGATAAAATACCTAAAGGAAAATGGCAGAAACATTTAAAGGTAACGCGTGAGACCTTGGAATTGGAAAAGAGTGACCATATAGTGGTGTTTTCTTCGGAAACGGGTGAAGGGAAAGATCAGGTCTGGTCGATTTTGCATAGTTATATGTAACAAATCAGTAAACCCCTGCCGCTCTGGACGACCCCGAGATAGTGGGGAAATTTGAGGGCGAGAATTAAAAGTGCCGATAAATTGGCCAAAAGTGCCGATAAATTCATCAAAAGTGCCGTTAAGTTGGCTCAAAGCGCCGATAAATACATGAAAAGTGCCGATAAGTTAATCAAAAGCACTGATAAGTCCAAATAAATTCCCAAAAAAATAACCGCCTTGGCAGTTCTTACTGCCCTTGGCGGTTATTTTTTCTTTTTTAGTAAAAAATAAATACCAACAACAATTAATAGTGCCGGCCAAAACTTCCAAACTAAATTCATTCCATTTTGCAGCAAACCAAAATAGCTGGCAATCTTATCATAAAACAGCAGCAAAACAGCTATAATCAGAAATAAGAACGCTTGAAACAAGCCGTTATTGGTTTTTTGAAAACGGAAAAAGAAGCCGACAGAAATAATTAAAATTAACATACCAATTGTGTTCGTGGGCCAAAAAGCAAGATGGCCTGAAAGATGAAAATGAAGACCGAAGCCGCTCATAATCACCCCAGGGAGAATCGCATCATATTCGCCTGCAGAATAACCCTGACCCAAAAAAGCAATCCCAACAATAATCAGCAATGTCGGCCATGTATAAAATTGTTGAAAAAGAGTGAGGCCTGTCTGCTGGAGAAGAAAATAAGCCCCAAATCCAATAAGGATAATCCCAGGGAAAATTCGTTGATTTTTCATTAAAAACACCATCACTTCCAGTAAGGTTCACTTGAATCTATTCTATTTTTTTGATACTGTACATAGGGAAGTATTTTATTTTATTATTAATGTTATCTTAAGGAAGCTTTGCTAAACTATTCTTTCATATGGCTCGAAAACAACCCGAGTCTATTTTATATTAGCATATTGTTTCATTCTATGTTCACATTTTTCGAGCAAAAGTCGAAATTGCTCGTGATATAATTTTACTAGCTAATACTGAAAATCTCTTGGGGGTGTCATGAATAAATGCATATTGTAGCAGTCGGTCTTAACTATAAAACTGCCCCTGTCGAAATCCGTGAGCGGTTGACATTCAATGAAACCGATCTTGTGGATGCCATCAAACAACTAAATACGAAAAAGAGCATCCTAGAAAATATCATCTTATCAACATGTAATCGTACGGAAATATATGCGGTCGTCGATCAGCTACACACAGGCCGCTATTATATAAAAGAGTTTCTATCTGAATGGTTTGGAATTGAGCAATCAGAATTTTCATCGTTTCTGTTTGTCTACGAAGACGATGGTGCTGTAGAACATCTCTTTAACGTAACATGTGGACTAAACTCGATGGTATTAGGAGAAACTCAAATTCTTGGACAGGTACGAACAAGCTTTATGCTGTCACAACAAGAAGAAACCATTGGTTCAGTGTTCAATCACCTCTTTAAACAAGCAGTAACGCTTGGTAAACGGGCGCACTCTGAAACGGAGATTGGTGCCAATGCTGTTTCTGTCAGCTACGCTGCAGTCGAACTTGCCAAGAAAATCTTCGGTTCACTTGAGAATAAGCATGTGCTGATTTTTGGTGCAGGTAAAATGGGAGAACTTGCTGCCCAGAATTTGCACGGCAACGGTGTAAAAAAGGTAACCGTCATTAACCGTACTTTCGAAAAAGCACAAGTGCTTGCCGGCCGCTTTAACGGTGTGGCTAAAAATCTAACCGAATTAGAAAAATCACTAACTGATGCCGATATCTTAATCAGTTCAACAGGGTCCAAGGACTTTGTCATTTCCAAAGAGATGATGGCAAAAGTGGAGAAAAAGCGCAAAGGTAAACCATTATTTATGGTTGATATTGCCGTCCCTCGTGATTTAGATCCACGAATCTCCGAGTTAGAGAATATCTTTTTATATGATATTGATGATTTAGAAGGTATTGTCGAGGCCAACTTGCAGGAACGTCAGAAAGCGGCGGCCAAAATCAGGCTGATGATTGAAAAGGAAATCGTCGATTTCAACCAGTGGCTTGGTACACTTGGTGTTGTCCCAGTTATTTCAGCATTAAGGGAAAAAGCACTAGCGATTCAGGCAGATACGATGGAAAGTCTTGAGCGGAAGCTGCCTAACCTATCGGACCGCGATATAAAAGTGTTAAATAAACATACAAAGAGCATTATCAACCAGATGTTAAAGGATCCTATTTTACAAGCGAAAGAATTGGCAGCAAGACCGGATGCAGATCAGGCAATGGAATTGTTTATGAAGATATTTAATATTGAAGAGCTTGTTCAGGAACAACATTCGAAAGCAGCCAAAACGACTAAAATGCCGGTTGGAACAGTTCAGGCTTCTTTTCAGTCATAAGGAGTGGTTTGGATGTTTAGCACTCTTTTGACGAGGCTTCACGAATTTACAGTTGTTCTATATGCCTTCAGTGTGTTGTTATATTTTTTCGACTTCATTCACCATAACCGGAAGGCAAACCGTATTGCTTTCTGGTTACTTGCATTTGTATGGATTTTGCAAACGGTCTTTCTATTCTTATATATGACCAAAACAGGCAGATTCCCTGTATTAACGATTTTTGAGGGACTCTATTTTTATGCCTGGGTATTGGTTACATTGTCGATCATTATCAATCACTTATTGAGGGTCGATTTTATCGTCTTTTTTACCAATATCCTTGGATTTACCGTCATGGCCATCCATACGTTCGTTCCGATGCAATACCACTCCATCGTGATGGCGAACAAGCTCGTATCGGAGCTGCTGCTGATTCATATTACAATGGCGATACTCTCTTACGGGGCATTTTCCCTGTCATTTGTTTTTTCGACCTTATACTTACTTCAATACGATTTGTTGAAACGGAAAAAGTGGGGGACACGGCTGATCCGGCTTGCGGATTTAGGGCAGCTTGAAAAATTATCATACATATTCGCAGTAACCGGGGTTCCCATGCTTCTCCTTGCCTTAATTTTGGGTCTGCAGTGGGCGTTTATAAAGGTGCCTGGCATGGCTTGGTACGATATGAAAATTATCGGATCGTTTCTGCTGTTAACGGTTTATAGTGTCTATTTATATCTGAGGATCGTAAAAAATCTCTCCGGAAAGAAATTAGCTATCTGGAATACGGGATCGTTTTTAATTGTTTTAATTAACTTTTTCTTATTTGGGCGATTATCATCGTTTCATTTATGGTACTCATAATTTAGGAGGCAATCATGAGAAAAATAATTGTTGGTTCTAGACGAAGCAAACTGGCATTAACTCAAACGAATTGGGTGATTGAGCAGCTGAAAAAGCTCAACCCCGATTACGAATTTGAAGTAAAAGAAATTGTAACTAAAGGTGATAAAATCCTTGATGTTACCTTATCAAAGGTTGGCGGAAAAGGATTATTCGTAAAAGAAATCGAGCAGGCTATGCTTGATAAAGAGATTGATATGGCTGTTCATAGTATGAAAGATATGCCGGCAGTCCTTCCGGAAGGGTTAACGATTGGATGTATTCCATTCCGTGAGGACCATCGTGATGCCTTGATTTCTACTGATCATGTAAAATTGAATGACCTAAAGCCAGGGGCCATCGTTGGAACGAGCAGTCTTCGCCGCAGTGCCCAGCTTTTAGCTAAGCGTCCGGATTTAGAAATCAAATGGATTCGCGGAAATGTGGATACTAGATTAGATAAATTAAAAACGGGTGAATATGATGCCATCATTCTAGCGGCAGCAGGACTATCCCGTCTTGGCTGGGCAAAAGAAGTAGTAACTGAATTTATCGACGCCGATATTTGTGTTCCAGCTGTAGGACAGGGCGCATTATCGATTGAATGCCGTGAAGATGACAAGGAATTACTAGAACTATTTGAAAAATTCACTTGCAAGAACACGGAAAGAGCGGTTCGTGCGGAACGTGCTTTCCTTCAAAAAATGGAAGGCGGCTGCCAGGTACCGATTGCGGGCTTTGCGCAAGTAGATAATAATGACGAAATCGTCTTAAATGTTTTAGTTGGGTCACCTGAAGGTCAAGAGATCTACAGGGAAGAACTTCGCGGACAAAATCCGGAACAGCTCGGCAACGAGGCGGCAGATTTATTAATTAAAAAAGGCGCCAAGGACCTGATTGATAGGGTTAAGCGGGAGCTAGAAGGCCGTGAGTAAATGCTCTCCTTTGCTTGAAAAAAAAGTCCTTGTACCACGAGGAAAAGGTCAAGCAAAATCATTTTCACAGCTAGTCGAAAGGTATGGAGGGATTCCTGTTGAAATCCCTCTAATTGCCTTTCGGCCGATTGAAAAAAATCACCGCCTCCAAGATTGTCTGGAGGCCCTTGATACATATGATTGGATTATTTTTACGAGCAATGTCACCGTTGAAACCTTTTTTAGCTTTTATGACCGGGAAGTAACAGCGCTCCCTAAGATTGCTGTCATCGGGAAAAAGACGGCCGAGGTTTTGAGGGAAAAGGGGATTCACGCGGCGTTTATTCCTTCGGCTTATGTCGCCGAGGTGTTCGTAAGTGAGTTTTTACCTGTTGTTGATGCAGATGCAAGGGTATTGCTTCCTAAAGGCAATTTGGCTCGGGAATATATCGCTTCATCCTTAATGGATGCAGGAGCGCAGGTCGATGAGGTTGTCATTTATGAGACCTATCTGCCCGAAGAGAGCCGTGAGAGGCTGGCTCAGATGCTAGATAATAATGAGTTAGATATCCTTACTTTTACGAGTCCGTCTACTGTGGACCATCTGATGGAGGTTGTCAGGGAGTTTGGTTTGGAGGAGAAGTTGGAAAAATGTATAATCGGCTGTATCGGACCGGTTACAGAAAAAAAGCTTCTCGAGTACGGATTGCCGGTACATGCTTCTCCGGAGGAGTATACGGTGAAGGATATGATTAAAAGCACAATTGCTTTTTTAGAAAATCAGTAAATGGTGGGTATATACTAGTGAATCAGGGAAATCCGCCAGTAATAACATTTCAAAATCTTTGGAGGTAAAAAATAATGGAACTTCAATTTCAACGTCATCGCAGACTGCGTACAAGTGCAAATATGCGTGCACTCGTCAGGGAAAACCACCTAAGACCGGATGACTTCATTTATCCGCTTTTTATCTATGAAGGTGAAAATATCCGTAAAGAAGTCTCATCCATGCCTGGAGTATTCCAAGTATCCATGGATCATCTTCATGCAGAAATGGAAGACATCATTGCCCACGGAATCAAATCGGTCTTACTATTTGGAATCCCACAAACAAAGGATGCCTGCGGAACACAAGCTTTCCATGATCACGGAATCGTACAAGTGGCGACTCGCTACATAAAAGAACACTTCCCAGAAATCATCATTGTTGCCGATACATGCCTATGCGAATACACCGACCACGGCCACTGCGGAATGGTTGAAGGAGACAAAATCCTAAACGACCAGTCATTAGATCTGCTTGTAAAAACAGCTGTTGCTCAAGCAAAAGCAGGTGCAGATATCATCGCTCCTTCCAACATGATGGACGGCTTTGTGGCAGCAATCCGTGCGGGATTAGATGAAGCCGGATTTACGGAAATTCCAATCATGTCTTATGCCGTAAAATATGCGTCTGCTTTCTACGGACCTTTCCGCGAAGCAGCAGAGGGCGCACCGCAATTTGGTGACCGTAAAACCTATCAAATGGACCCGGCAAACCGTCTGGAAGCATTCAGGGAAGCCGAATCCGATGTGGCTGAAGGCGCAGACTTCTTAATTGTGAAGCCTGGTATGCCATACCTTGATATCGTTCGTGATGTGAAAAATACCTTTAATCTGCCTGTTGTCATTTACAACGTGAGCGGTGAATATGCAATGATTAAAGCTGCAGCCCAAAATGGCTGGCTTGATGAGAAAAAGGCCGTTTTAGAGATGTTAGTTGGAATGAAGCGTGCCGGTGCTGACTTAATCATTACCTACCATGCGAAAGATGCCTGCCGCTGGTTAAAAGAAGAGGAATAAACCACTTTTGAAATGAGGGAGAAAAATGCGTTCGTATACTAAATCGATTGAAGCATTTAAAGAAGCCCAGCACCTTATGCCAGGCGGTGTAAACAGCCCGGTTCGCGCCTTTAAATCCGTCAATATGAGCCCTATTTTTATGGAAAGAGGAAAAGGCTCTAAAATCTATGATATCGATGGGAATGAATATATTGATTACGTATTGTCATGGGGTCCGCTGATTTTGGGCCACTCCAATGACAGGGTAGTCGAGGCCTTGAAAAAGACCGCTGAAATGGGTACAAGCTTTGGCGCCCCAACAGAGCTGGAAACAAAATTAGCCCAGCTTGTCATTGAGCGTGTCCCATCGATTGAAGTCGTCAGAATGGTGAACTCAGGGACCGAAGCGACAATGAGTGCACTAAGGTTAGCCCGCGGCTATACAGGACGTAACAAAATTCTAAAATTTGAAGGCTGCTACCATGGCCATGGTGATTCCCTGTTGATTAAAGCTGGCTCAGGTGTGGCGACACTCGGTTTACCTGACAGCCCGGGAGTTCCTGAGGGGATTGCAAAAAATACGATCACGGTTCCGTATAATGACCTTGAAAGTGTAAAATATGCGTTTGAACACTTTGGCGAAGATATTGCCTGTATCATCGTTGAGCCTGTGGCTGGGAACATGGGACTCGTTCCGCCGCTTCCAGGCTTCCTGGAAGGCCTTCGTGAGATTACGACGGCAAATGGTTCTTTACTTATTTTTGATGAAGTAATGACCGGCTTCCGTGTCGGCTACAATTGTGCACAAGGCTATTTCAATGTAACACCTGACATTACCTGCCTTGGCAAGGTAATCGGCGGAGGACTGCCAGTCGGAGCATACGGCGGTAAAGCAGAAATCATGCAGCAAATCGCCCCAAGCGGCCCGATTTACCAAGCAGGTACATTATCAGGAAACCCGCTTGCGATGACAGCTGGACTTGAAACGTTAAGTCAATTAACACCAGAGCACTATCAAGAGTTTATCCGTAAAGGTGACCTGCTTCAAAAGGGCTTTGAAGCAGCGGCGGAAAAATATGGTATTCCAATTAGCTTTAACCGTGCCGGTTCGATGATTGGATTCTTCTTCACTGATGAAGCGGTTATTAATTATGAAAAAGCGAAATCGTCTAATCTAGAGTTCTTTGCGGCCTATTATCGTGAAATGGCCAATCAAGGGGTATTCCTCCCACCGTCACAGTTTGAAGGCTTATTCCTATCAACAGAGCATTCTGACGAGGATATTGAAAAAACGATCCAGGCAGCTGAAGTTGCTTTTTCAAAAGTTAAATAGGCTTTTTTTAACACTCACTTTGTAAAAAGTGGGTGTTTTTTGTATTCCTGCTTGTATTTTTATCATAATTAAAAAACAATTCTCATAGAGTGAAAGTGACATAGTGATTTTACGTAAAGGATACGAAAGGAGGAGTCGCTTTGTCCCAAGAGAATCAATCGTGCCTGCGATTTTCCTTGGAGGAGTCATTGTGGTTTAGAAAAGGACAGGAAGTCGAGGAACTCATTTCGATTTCCCTAGACCCGGACATCACCATCCAGGAAAACGATCAGTACGTAACCATCCGTGGTTCGCTAGAACTAACCGGCGAATATAAAAGTTACGAAACAAGCGAAGTAAGTGAAGAAGATGCTGTGACCTCACAGAAATTTGTCGAGAGGGTAGCTGAACTCGAGGAGGAGGGATGCTGCGAGTTTTCACATCGGTTCCCTGTTGATATCACGATTCCGAATAACCGGATTCAAAGTATCTATGATATTGACGTCCTTGTAGAATCATTCGATTATTCCATCCCTGAACGCAGCTGCTTAAAGCTCTCGGCTGAATTGACGATCAGCGGACTATACGGAAATGAACAGGCCGAGCAGCAGCAAGAAGAACAAGAGTATGAGGTGCTTCACCGCTACGAAGACCAAGAAGTAGAAGAGCTGGAAGCAGAACAGCCTGAGGTCCATAGCAGTTATGAAAACAACTATTTGTTTGAAGCGGAAGCAAGAAAACCACAGGAAGAAGAACCTGTTGAAATTTTACCGAAGTTTCCTACCTTCAACTACCAGCCTCAAAAAGAGGAAGAAGAGGTACAGGAAGAAGAATATACACCTTTATTTAGCCTTCAGGAGGCTCGAAGTGAAGGCAGCAAGCCTGTAGAGGAAGTGCAAGTAGAACAAATTGTTGTGGTGGAAGAGGAAAAGACACATGAAGTGCATAAAGAAGTGGTAGTAGCTGAAGAAAGTTCTTCCTCGTCCTCTTCCTCTGAAGAACAGCCAAAGCACGTAAAAAAGAAGAAAACAGCCAAGAAAAAGAGTATGACATTAACGGAGTTCCTTGCACGCAAGGATGAAAGAAACGCGCAAACAAAACTAAAGGTATGCATCGTTCAAAAAGGAGATACGGTTGCAAGTTTAGCTGACCGCTATGATGTGACCGTTCCAAACTTGCTTAGAGTTAATAATCTTGAGTTAAATCAAGATGTGTCCGTTGGTCAAGTCCTATACATCCCAGTAACATTTGCAAAAAATTAACGAAGTAAAGGTGAGCGGGTTTTCATAAACCTGCTCAGCTTGTTTTTACTATTACCTCGCCTTTCTTTGAAAGAGAGATGACATCTCATGAGTGATATGAATCGGTTAGAAGAAGTGGCACCGATTTTAAAAAATTATCTTGTGGAGCCTTACTTTGTAGAGGACTATGGGATTGTTCAAAAAGTATATTCCAATAAGGGCACGTTTGCATTAAAAAAAATCCCACCCACGATAGGGACAGATTTTATCCGGCATGTGCACCTGTTATACCAAAAGGGCTTCAACCGCATCGTCCCGATCTACCCAACGATGGACGGCAGATATGCGGTTCTCCATGAAAATAATCTTTACTATTTAATGCCGTGGATGCCCAATCAGCAAAAAGAAAACCGCGACCAGAAAAATCAAGAGCTTTTTCGGGAGCTGGCCCGGCTTCATACCCTTTCCGCCAAGGAAGTGACGGTAAGCAAGGAAGAGCGCTCCGAACATTATGAAACTACGATCCAGCAGCTTGAAAAACAGCAGGAATTTCTCGATGGGTTTATTGATGAATGTGAAAAGAAGACGTATATGTCGCCATTTCAATTGTTATATTGTCTGTACTACAACGAAATCAGCCAGGCACTTCGTTTCTCGAAAGCCAAATTCGAGGAATGGTACGAAAATACGAAAGACGCCGAAAAGGCACGGATGGTCATTACCCATGGGAAATTATCTTCTGAGCATTTTCTTTACGATGACAGGGGGTACGGCTTTTTTATTAATTTTGAAAATGCCCGTTACGGATCCCCTATTCATGATCTCCTACCCTATTTATCGAGGGCCTTGAATACAAGACCGCAGCGGAATGATACAGCCATTGATTGGGTTTATCATTACTTTAAGTATTTCCCTTATAAGGAAGATGAGAAGCTATTATTTAACAGCTATTTAGCCTTGCCGGTTCCCATTATGCAAGTGGCCGAGAGCTATTATAAAAAGCAGGGAAAAAAGAATGAAATGAAGTTTGTCAGAAAGCTCCAAGAGCAATATTGGCATCTCAAAAATTCAGAGTATGTTGTGATGCGGATGACAGAAATCGAGAATCAGCGAAAGCAGGCAAAAGAAGGAGCCCAGCAGCAGTCATAATCTGCCTGTTGGGCTCCTTAAATAATTTCAAAATAGATGGAAACAGCTATCACAAGAAAAATCATTAACAGCAAGACATCCAGCACGGTCGGTAAGAACAGGGTGCGGATAAATTGAAAGATACTAAAGGGAATAATTAATTGGGCGGCAATCCTGCGCGAAGTAATGAACCAGGGACGGTATTTGTATTTGTGAAATTTATTATGCTTCAAGTTTGGGGTACCTCCCTAAGAATAATAAAATATTTATTTATATATATTCCAAAAGCCTATATAAGTTCTCCTCTTATTACATAAGGTATAAAATATAAAAAAATTGTCCATCATGATTGACGTCACTCCCCTTTTTTGGGTAGTATAACAATATAATTTAATTATCAAAGCAACGACAGGGAAGAGTACAATGCACTCCTTGCTTAAAGAGAGGGAAATCAATAGCTGGAAGATTTCCTAAGCGGAACGTTGGAAGGTCGCCCATGAGCTTCTTCTGCGAACGGATAAAATCCAAGTAGTTGAAGACGGATAAAATCCGTTATCTATGTTAAGAGCCAATCTAAGTTTTTCTGATTGGAAAAAAGGTGGTACCGCGAAGCAAACTCCATTCGTCCTTTTATGACGAGTGGGGTTTTTTATGTTAAGGAGGAAATAAAATGGAAACAAAGGAATTAACAATGCCGACCAAGTATGATCCGCAAACGATTGAAAAAGGTCGTTATGAGTGGTGGCTAAAAGGCAAATTTTTTGAAGCAAAGGACGATGAAGGCAAACAGCCATACACCATCGTAATCCCGCCGCCAAACGTTACCGGAAAGCTTCATTTAGGTCATGCATGGGATACAACCCTGCAAGATATTCTGACACGTATGAAACGGATGCAGGGTTATGATGTTCTTTGGCTTCCAGGCATGGACCATGCGGGTATCGCAACCCAGGCGAAAGTAGAAGAGAAACTTCGCAGCGAAGGAAAAAGCCGTTATGATTTAGGCCGCGAAAAATTTGTTGAAGAAACATGGAAGTGGAAGGAAGAATATGCTTCCCACATCCGCCAGCAATGGTCGAAATTAGGCTTAGGCCTTGATTACAGCCGTGAGCGTTTTACTTTAGATGAAGGCCTTTCTGATGCGGTTAAAGAAGTATTTGTCACCCTTTATAAAAAAGGTTTAATCTATCGCGGTGAATACATTATTAACTGGGACCCTTCCACAAAAACTGCTCTATCTGATATCGAAGTAATCTACAAGGATGTTCAAGGTGGGTTTTATCATATGAATTACCCGCTTGCAGATGGTTCCGGCCAGATTGAAGTTGCAACAACACGTCCGGAAACGATGCTTGGAGATACTGCCGTTGCCGTTCATCCAGAAGATGACCGCTACAAGCACTTAATCGGCAAAACTGTCATCCTGCCAATCGTTGGCCGCGAGATTCCAATCGTTGGTGATGATTATGTGGATATGGAATTCGGTTCAGGTGCTGTAAAAATTACACCTGCACACGATCCTAATGATTTTGAACTTGGTAACCGCCATAACTTAGAGCGTATCCTCGTTATGAATGAAGATGGTTCTATGAATGAAAAAGCAGGTAAATATCAAGGTCTAGACCGCTTTGAATGCCGTAAACAAATCGTTAAAGACCTGCAAGAACAAGGCGTTCTTTTCAAAATTGAGGAGCATATGCATTCCGTTGGTCATTCCGAGCGCAGCGGCGCTGTAGTTGAACCATATCTATCAACTCAATGGTTCGTAAAGATGCAGCCGCTCGCAGACGAAGCAATTGCACTTCAGGAAAAAGAAAATAAAGTAAACTTCGTTCCGGATCGTTTTGAAAAAACTTACCTTCGCTGGATGGAAAATATCCGCGACTGGTGTATTTCTAGACAGCTTTGGTGGGGCCATCGTATTCCAGCCTGGTATCACAAGCAAACAGGAGAAGTTTACGTTGGAACAGAAGCACCAGCAGATGCTGAAAACTGGGAACAGGATAAAGATGTACTAGATACATGGTTCAGTTCTGCCTTATGGCCGTTCTCTACTATGGGCTGGCCAAACGAAGAAGCGGCTGATTATAAGCGCTACTTCCCAACCGATGCATTAGTAACAGGTTATGACATCATCTTCTTCTGGGTTTCCCGGATGATTTTCCAAAGTATCGAGTTCACCGGCGAACGCCCATTTAAAGATGTACTGATTCACGGTTTAGTTCGTGACGAACAAGGTCGTAAGATGAGTAAATCCCTTGGCAACGGTGTTGATCCAATGGATGTTATTGAGAAGTATGGTGCAGATGCTCTACGTTATTTCTTATCAACAGGAAGCTCACCTGGTCAAGATTTACGTTTCAGCTTTGAAAAAGTTGAGTCCACTTGGAACTTTGCTAATAAAATCTGGAATGCTTCCCGCTTTGCGTTAATGAACATGGACGGCTTAACCTATGAGGAAATTGATTTCAGTGGTGAAAAATCCGTTGCAGATAAATGGATTTTAACTCGTCTAAATGAAACGATTGAGCATGTAACAAGACTTTCTGAGCGTTATGAATTCGGTGAAGTAGGCCGTGCTCTATATAATTTCATCTGGGATGACTTCTGTGATTGGTACATTGAAATGGCGAAGCTGCCACTATATGGGGAAGATGAAGCAGCCAAGAAAACAACTCGTTCCATCCTGGCTTATGTATTAGACAACACCATGCGTTTGTTACATCCATTCATGCCGTTTATCACGGAGGAAATTTGGCAGAACCTTCCGCATGCTGGTGAATCCATTACAACTGCAGCGTGGCCGGTTGTTAAACCAGAGCTTACTGATGAGCAGTCAGCCCAAGATATGAAATTACTTGTGGAAATGATTCGCTCAGTACGAAACATCCGTGCAGAAGTGAATACACCAATGAGCAAGAAAATCAAGATGCTTGTAAAAGCTAAGGATGAAGCAGTTCTAAAGGCAGTCGAAGAAAACCGCAGCTATATTGAACGCTTCTGTAATCCTGAAGAGCTGACAATGGGTGTGGATATCGAAGTACCAGAAAAAGCGATGACCGCCGTAGTAACTGGCTTAGAAATTATCCTGCCGCTAGAAGGCTTGATTAATATCGATGAAGAGATTGCCCGCCTAAATAAAGAATTAGACCGCCTAAATAAAGAAGTCGAGCGAGTTCAGAAGAAGTTAGGCAACGAAGGCTTTATGAAAAAGGCCCCTGAAAGTGTAGTTGCCGAGGAACGGGCAAAAGAGAAAGATTATCTAGAAAAGAGAGATACGGTTGAAGCCCGTATTAAAGAGTTAAGAGGATAACAAGTTAAGCGAGACGAATTCCATTCTGGATTCGTCTCGCTTACATAAAAGGGGTGTACAAAAATGTTTACAACTTATCAAGAAGCCCTCGATTGGATACATGGGAGATTAAGATTAGGGATTAAGCCCGGCTTAACACGAATGGAATGGATGATGGATAGGCTCGGCTCTCCGGAAAAGAAAATCAAGGCGGTCCATGTCGGCGGAACAAATGGAAAAGGCTCCACAGTTACCTTTTTACGATCGATTCTACAGGCAGGGGGATATACGGTTGGAACATTTACCTCGCCGTACATTGAACAATTTAATGAACGGATTAGTGTCAATGGCATACCTATCAGTGATGAGGAAATTTTAGAGCTGACCAATGTTATTAAGCCACTCTCAGATGAATTGGAAGGAACGGAACTAGGCGGTCCAACGGAGTTCGAAGTAATCACGGCAATGGCCTTTTACTATTTCGCCAATACAAACAATATCGACATTGTTATTTTTGAAGTGGGGTTAGGCGGGCGGTTTGATTCCACGAATATCATCCAACCGTTAGCTTCGATTATTACAAACATAGGATTAGACCATACCAATATCCTTGGGGATACCTACGAGGAGATCGCTTTTGAAAAAGCAGGGATTATTAAAAATAATACACCGATCTTTACAGCTGTGAAACATCCTGGTGCCTTGAAGGTGATTGAGGAGGCTGCAGAAAAGATGTCTGCTCCTATCTTCCGATTAAATCAAGAATTCCAGATCTCTGGACATGAATCGATCGCTAAAGGTGAAGTTTTTACCGTAAAAACGAAAACTCTATCTTATGAAGAACTAAAGATAAGTATGATTGGCCAGCATCAAACGGAAAATGCATCATTAGCTGTTCTTGCTGCCGACTTTTTAAACCAAGCAGGGTTTCAAGTAACAGAGGCATCTATTCGAAGGGGATTAAATGAAGCCTATTGGCCAGGCAGATTTGAAATTCTTTCGGAAAATCCGCTGGTGGTGATTGATGGGGCTCATAATAAGGAAGGTATTACGGCTTTAATCCATGAGCTTTCTAACCGATTTAAAGATCGAAGCATTCAAATTGTATTTGCCGCTATGAGAGATAAGAAATTGGATGAGATGATTGCGATGCTTGATGGGATTGCCGAACAAATTTCTTTTGTAAGCTTTGATTTTCCTCGTGCTGCTAAGGCTGAGGAATTGCTTAAAATTAGTAAGTCAGATAACAAACTGGCAGTAGATGACTGGAAGTCATACTTGATTGAGAAGATAAAAAATGTGGAATTAAACGAGGTCCTTGTAGTCACAGGTTCTCTTTATTTTATCTCAGAAGCAAAACCATTCATATGTAATAACATATAAGGGGAAGTAAAAAAAGCCAATTCTCGTAGTGAATTGGCTTTTTAAATGATTTAATAAGTAACTGTTACCCCACTCTCGGGATTTACAGTCCAGCTAGAATTTGTATTTTGACAAGAATTTTTAAAATAGGTAGAGAAGTCAGGATAATCTACGAGTTTATTATCTTTAACAGTATAAATATTTCCATAAATACATATATCAGCTTGACCAGCAATCTTATCTATCCTTGGTGTATCGGAAAGGAATATAGCATCCCCATATATCTTAAGGTTTGTATTTCCGTTTACGGAAGTAATCTTATTTATTATTGCGGTCTCTTGAACAATAACTTGAGAACCCCCGTTTATCTCCAGGGTATTAAAATATGCGCTTTTAACTACAGTTAAGATATTATTTCCAACGATTGTAAGACCTGAAGTGAATTTAACCCCAAGTGGATACTGAGTTGATGGGAATGTAATAGAATAATTTAGTTTATTAATTCCAGGATCAGTAAATGCTAAATAATCTGGCATATCCTTTCCAATTCTAATTTGAGAAATGGAAATAGTACCTTGAAGTTGTTTAGTTTCCCCAGATGAAGTGGTCCCAGTGCTTATAAATTTGAATTTAAATTGTCCTACATTGGAGCATTGTATGGGTGCAACCTTATCAATTTTATATTTATTATTTGTAGAATCAATTGGTTTAGAAGAATAAAGACTAGTCTTAAGAGTTTCCTGGTTTAAAAATTCAGTACAAAAGTCTTTATTGTTGACCTTAATGGCTGCTTGCGTATCGTTTATAAGTGTGTTTATTGCAGTTTGGTAATAAGTAATTCCCATTTCAGCAAGATCAGTGGCTTTATTAATATTGTCAGATTTATAGACCTGCTTATTTGTCGTTAAAACAGCCCCACTTAATGCAAGTCCTAAAATCATTGAAAGGGTAATAATTAACAAAACGATAACTAAAGCGTAGCCTCTTTCATTTTTCATGTGATTCTCCCTAATACCTTTTAATAAATGTATCATATTCTTTTTCTTGGCCCTTAAACTTTAAAGTTACCTTAACAGATTTATATTCAGTTTGTGATGTGTTGATAGATACACTTTTAGTGACCTTATCAAAAATCTTAATAATTTTGTTATCTTTATAATTATAAAGATAAATATACTCAATTTGGTCATCACCTAATTGGTTAGATGCCGATGGAGCACCAATAAAGTAAGAGCCATCATCAACACCATTCGCTGTATTATCAAAATACTTTAATTCATATATAACATTTTTGGTATGATAACTTTTTATAGTTGAAAAAATTAGGTTTACTTGTTGCTCCTCTTTATTTTTTTGGGAAATTTTAATGTAATTTTTATTAACACCAAAAAAAACACTATATATCACAGAAGTAATAATAAAAAGTATGGTTAATGTTGCTAAAACCTCTATCAATGTTAAACCATTTTCTTTTTTCATTTTTCATGTCCCCATTTATTTCATAAGATAGGTATACGTTTCTGATTTACTATTAGTATTAGGATCTTTAACAGTTATCTTAAATTGAATTAGATTATCCGGGATATTTACATCCGAAGCTTTTGTCTTTATTACTGCTGTTATTGTGTATGGAGTAACTATTGGATCTATTGGTTTAATTATTGCATCTAATTGTAGTTTGTTTAGTGTGGTTACTTTGGTTATGTCAATGTTACTTTTCGATACATTATCTTCCACGAGATTTATATACATTTGAGCCGTTTGCATTGTCCCCAATTTCTCTTCATTTTTCTTACTAAATAAAGATGACTGAGTAAAAAAGCCCATAAATGTGGTTAAAATTATTCCTAATAACACAATTGAAATTAGGACCTCTATCAGGGTTAGTCCTTTTTGGCTATGGAAATTTTTCGTCATAAAAATTCTCCGCCTTCTTCTTTTAAATTACTTAATAGTATTATACAATATTTATTAGTCGATTTTTGTCTTTATTTTGCTTAATTTGACAAATAATTTATGGTAATAAATTAGTTATTTATAGGATGAAAAGACTAGTATAAGGTGGAGTGTATGGATGCAAACAATGATATGGGCCATTAGTTCTATGGTTGTTCTAATGTTGATTAGCTTTTTTATACCAATAGGATATTCTCTTAAAGGAAAAGTTTTAGTGGTTATTACTAGCTTTCTTTTATCACTTGTTGGACTTTTAGCTCTAAAAATATTACCAATTTGGGAGACGGGCCTAATAACTTTTGCGCTTATTTGTATTGCTACTTACCTTATGAATAGTCGAATGGAGCCGTTTATTATTAAGGCGGATAAGGAAGTTTATGGGATTAATGCTGAAATCGTAGTAGCTCAACATCAACTTAGTCAAAGTTCTACGGGTATTAAAGATGATATTTTGTTGGAACTTAATAAAGAAGCATTATTACCCATTGCTACTAATTTTAATTTGGAAAATGATTTGTTAGCAGATTCTAATTCTTCACTCAAAATGAATGACTTGTTAGAAATTGATAGAGAATCAGAAATAATTAATCTAGATAACCCCATTATGTTTCCTCCAGAAAATTATGAAAATAAAGAAATAGAATTAGATAAGCCGGAAGAAGACTATCTTTCGGAGATTGAAAGCTTAATAGAAATTGAGAATGAATTTAAACAGGAAGAAAAGTTGGAGGACGTAGAAGACTTACAACCTTTAAACTTGGAGGAGAAAATCCCTTTGCAAAATGAAGAACCCGATAATCAGTTAGATGATTCTCTATTTGATTTTCTTCTTGCTGAAAAAGAAGTGGCTGTTGAACTTGAGGATTCTACAAAGGAAAAGATTAGTATTCAGAAGTAATCAAGTGTTGGATGAAGGGGGCTTAGGATCTTGGATAAATATCGGCAGCTAATTAAACTATTTGTTGTCCTGTTTTTCAGTACAGCATTTATGTTTAGTTTTTCGCATTTTGGGGCTAAAGCATATGAAACCATAATTAACAAAAATGGTAAATTCTCAGATGGAACAACGATTGGAGCATTAGATATCTCTGGAAAGACAGAACAAGAAGCTACGACTCTTCTTGAGGAAAAGTACATTGATTGGCTAAAAACTAGTTCATTTAAGCTGGAATACGGAGAACAGTCGGCTTCGGTTGATATGAATCAATTTCATTTAGATGCTACACAAACCATTAACTCGCTAAAGGACGGGCAAAAAAATTCAGCCTTCATCACAGTCGATAAAGTGCAGGTAGAAGAACAGGTAGAAATACTTTTTCCACAAGCCAAAACCAGTGATATTGATATAGAAAAGCTGATGAACAGCTTAAATAGTACGGCAGCGCTTTTCGGATCAGGTACCAACTCTTTTGACATTTATAATGATTATCTATTGAATGACAATATAAAGAAAGATGTTATTTTAAATGTTGCAACAGTAACAATGACTGACCTTCCTGTTGATTTGCCAAATCTTATCGAGAAGGTAAACAAAATTGAAATCAAAGAAAACACAACCTTCTCATTGTTAGATTTCGTGCAAGATCACAAAATTACATCTTCTGAATCGTTAAATGTAATGGCTACAGGAATTTATCAAGCTATTTTACCTTCCAACTTCTCTATTATAGAAAGAAATATAGGAAGAACACTTCCAGAATACGCAAAGCTAGGAAATGAAGCGAAGGTAGATTCAAGCAAGAGAGCTGATTTAGTTATCACTAATCCTAATAAGACTAGATACAGCCTTGAATTACAGCTTGAAAACAATCATTTAATAGTTACCCTAAAAGGGCAAAAGTTTGCTTACGACTATCAGGTTAGCTTAAAAGACAAACAAGAATTAAAGGCAAAGACCATTGTTCAATATAGCCCACAACTCATTCCTGGAAAAACGGAAATACAGACAAAGGGAGTAGCAGGAATAGTAGTAAAACTGTACCGGGATGTTTATCAAGGAAGTAGTTTAATTAAAAGTGAATTCATCTCTGAAGACTATTATCCTCCAGTTTACCAAGTTGAAATTCATGGATTATTTGGCAGCCAGTCAACTGCAAATACGTCTACTGGAACAGCAAACAATGGAGCTGCAACAAATAGCCAAACAACCGAAAGTGCAGCTGCAGATCAAACGACATCATCCTCTACTCAACAAAATCCTACTAATAGTGATATTTGGGGCAAAGCTAATGAACAAGAAAAATAGGAGATGGGATGTTTTATGAGGAATACACGACAACGACTAGGTGATTTGTTGATTGAAGAGGGACTGATAACAGAAGAGCAACTTCAGTCTACCCTTAATGAAAAAGAACCCAGTCAAAAAATCGGTGATGCTCTGATACAAAGAGGCTATCTAACAGAGCAGCAGTTAGTGGAAGTGCTAGAACTCCAATTGGGAATCCCGCATGTCAGCTTATTTCAATATCCATTTGATACTAATCTATTTTCGCTTATTTCAAAAGAATCAGCTCGTCGAAATTTAATCATTCCCTTAAAAAAAGAAGCTAATAAACTATTTGTTGCCATGGCAAATCCTATGGATTTTATCGTAATTGATGATTTACGATTATCCACCGGGTTCCAGGTAGAACCAGCCATTTCTACAAAAGACGATATTCTTCGAGCAATTAATAAATATTATAATGTCGATGACGGACTCGATGAATTACTTGATGAACTGCCACAAAACGATAGTAATAGGAATAATGATGCAACAGATCAAAACTCACCTATTGTCCGCTTAGTGAATCAGATCTTGTCAAATGCAGTGATTCAAAGAGCAAGCGATATACACATCGACCCTCAAGAGAACAAAGTGGTCGTTCGTTATCGTATCGACGGTGTTCTGCGTAATGAGCGGGTTCTCCCGAAAACAATGCAAAGTGTACTGACTGCAAGAATCAAAATTATGTCTAATCTAGATATAACTGAGCATCGAGTTCCACAAGATGGAAGGATTAAGTTGAATTTAGACTTTCATCCCGTCGACCTCCGTGTTTCCACATTGCCGACAGTTTACGGCGAAAAAATTGTTATGCGGCTACTCGATATGGGATCAACATTAAATGATTTAGATAAACTTGGCTTTAATTCATTAAATATGAAAAGGTTTATAGAAATGATTGAAAAGCCCACAGGTATCGTTCTTATTACAGGTCCAACAGGCTCAGGTAAATCCTCGACCCTCTATGCAACGCTAAATAAGCTAAATAGTGAGGCTGTTAATATTATTACGATTGAAGATCCCGTTGAATATCAATTGGAGGGGATTAACCAAATTCAAGTCAATTCTAATGTTGGAATGACTTTTGCAGCAGGGCTACGCTCGATTCTACGTCAAGATCCAAACATTATTATGGTTGGGGAAATACGTGATAAGGAAACAGCTGATGTGGCGATCCGAGCTTCGCTAACGGGTCACTTAGTACTAAGCACGCTTCATACAAATGACTCAATTGGGACCGTTACAAGATTGATGGACATGGGAGTTGAACCATTTTTATTAGCCTCCTCTTTGAGTGGGGTCGTTGCACAGCGTCTTGTCCGTAAGGTTTGCCGTGATTGTGCTGAAACCCAAGAACCAACAAAACGTGAAATTGAGATTTTTTCAAAACGCGGAATGAAAATCGAGAAAATAACGCGTGCAAAGGGGTGCGCTTCTTGCAACATGACCGGTTATAAAGGCAGGGTCGCCCTCCATGAGGTACTGGTCATTAATGATGATATGAGTCGGGCAATGATGAACGGTGAATCTTTTAAATCAATTAAGGAACTTGCTGTGAAAAATAAAACAATATTTTTGCTTGATGATGGATTAATAAAAGTGAAACAAGGTTTAACAACAACAGAAGAAGTATTAAAAGTAGCCATTCTGGAGTAGGAGAACAAGTGATGAAAGATAAAATTGATACTATCTTAAGGGCTTCCGTTGAATATAAAGCATCTGATGTGCACTTAACGGTCGGGGTCCCTCCTGTAATGAGAATAAATGGTGATCTGAGAAGATACGGTACTGATAAATTATTGCCTGCTGATACAGAAGGGATGGCAAAAGCTATTATTCCTGAGCATTTATGGGATACGTTTATAAGTAAGGGAGAGCTCGACTTCTCGTACGGAGTTCCGGGCAGCTCCAGGTTTCGTGTAAACGCCTATCATCAGAGAAAAAGTATTTCGATTGCTTTAAGGGTAGTTGCCTCCAAAGTTCCAACTATTGAAGAATTAGATTTGCCAGGTATTGTTTCTAAGCTAGTGGAAAAACCCCAAGGGCTCATTCTCGTAACTGGCCCTACAGGGAGTGGAAAATCTACAACCCTTGCTTCTATGATTGATTATATGAACCGCACCATGCGTAAGCACATTATTACGCTTGAAGATCCAATTGAATATTTACATCGTCATGGAAATTCCATCATTGATCAGCGTGAAGTCGGGTTTGACACAAATAATTACGCTAGCGGATTAAAGGCAGCACTTCGTCAAGACCCTGATGTTATTTTGGTTGGAGAGATGCGGGACTTAGAAACCATGTCCATTGCTATTACTGCAGCGGAAACAGGTCATTTAGTACTAGGAACATTGCATACCTCAAGTGCTCCTACCACTATTAACCGGATTATTGACGTGTTTCCATCAGAACAACAGGCGCAAATTCGTATTCAATTGGCTTCTGTATTGGTAGGGGTTATATCACAGCGTCTTTTTCCTACTGTGGATAAGAAGGGGAGAAAAGCAGCTACTGAGATATTGGTCAACAATGCAGCAATTGCAAACCTAATTCGAAATGAAAAGATTCATCAGATTCAAAGTACAATGCAGACCTCACGTGCCCAAGGAATGCATACCCTTGAGATGAGTATTAAAGAACTCCTTGATCGAAATGTAATTCAAAAAGAAGTGGCATCACAATATCTACATGAAAAAATGATCATGAATGGCTAGATTTAAATACTCTGGTCGCGATCGAAGAGGAAAACGTCAGGGCACTATAAATGCGGGCTCTAAGCGGGAAGCGATGCTTAAGCTTAAGGAAGAGGGGTGTAGGGTAATTGAAATAACCGAAGTACCCGAAACCTTCTTGACCAAAGACTTACATTTATCTTTCGGCAATGCCGTGAAGCTGCAACATTTTGTGATTTATTTAAGACAGTTTGCAACTCTAATTAAGGCGGGAGTTACAGTTGTTGATGCTACATCCATTTTAGCGGTACAAACCGAAAGTAAGGTCTTAAAGAAGGCTTTACTCGATGTTGAACAGGAATTAAGAGAAGGAAATCAATTATCAGATGCTTGTTCAAAACATAAAAAAATATTCAATCAAATGTTTATTAATCTTGTTAAAGCTGGAGAGATCAGCGGTAACTTAGATGAAACGCTTGACCGTTTGGCGGAGCACTTTGAAAAACAACACTATACTAAGCAGAAGATAATCTCGGCTCTTTCATATCCTGCCGTAGTTGGAGTTATTGCACTTGCTGTAGTTATCTTTTTACTTGTAGTAGTAGTACCAACTTTTGTAAGCATGTTTGCAGATATGGGTGGGAAGCTTCCAGCAATTACACAATTTGTTGTTTCTTCAAGTAATTTTATGCAATCTTTTTGGTGGTTACTGGTACTACTAATTATTGGTATAGTTCTTATCATTACTTATCTTAAAAGTAATGGTCAAACTAAATACTATTTAGATTTCTGTCTTTTAAAGATGCCTATATTCGGGAATTTATTACAAAAGGCCGCGCTTGCCCGGATGATGAGAACCCTTAGTTCTTTATTTTCAAGTTCTGTTCCTATTCTTCAGGCAATGTCAATTGTTGAAAAAGTTGTTGAAAATGAAGTTCTTGCAAAGGTAATTCGGGAATCGCGTGATACTCTTGAAAAAGGTCAATCGATGACTGAACCAATGCAGCAACATTGGGCCTTTCCTCCCCTTGTGACACAAATGATTTTAATTGGAGAAGAAACTGGTGCATTAGACGCAATGCTATCTAAAATTGCTGAGTTTTATGAAAAAGAAGTTGATACTGGAACAGATAGACTTAAATCAATGATAGAGCCGTTAATGATTGTATTTCTAGCTGGGATTGTAGGTACCATTGTTGCTGCAATTATGATGCCTCAGCTCGCAATGTTCGACCAATTTCAACAACTTAATCAATAATGCGGCAAATAAATTAATTAAACGTTATAAAGTGACAAAATACCCAAAAAAGTTCTTTTCATACCATTGTAAATTAATGTATACTACAAGAGACAATATTACTAGGTTCATAGAACCATAAAGGAGATGTATTATATGATTCAAAATTTAAAGAATAGGTTAAAAGATCAACGTGGTTTGACTTTGATTGAATTGCTTGCTGTTATTGTTATTTTAGGAATTATTGCTGCTATTGCAGTACCGTCAATTTTAGGATTGATTGATAACACTAAAAAAGATGCTCATGTGGCTAATGCACAGCAAATGGTTAACTCAGCTAAGATGGCTATTACTACTGATGTTAATTTGCAAACAGGCACTGTTTATTTACCTTTAGGCTATCTTCAAACTCAAAAATTTATTGAACCAATTGAGAGTCCAGATTCAGGAGAAAACTATATTCCAGGAAATACTACTACACAAGATAGTACTTTTGACGGTACTGCAAAAACATCATATGTTAAAATTGTAAATGGTGAAGTTACTGAGGTAAAACTTGTTACAAATGTTAGAGGTGTTCAAACAGGTGGTAAACTAGGCGTTGTTCCTAGTGCGTTAAAACGAGGAGTAGTAATAAATAACCCTAGCTAATGATTATATATAATATTTTATTATCTTTGTTATTATTTATTTATGGGATAACATTAGGTTCCTTCTTTAATGTAGTCGGATTACGAGTACCAATAAGTAAATCGATAGTTGTTCCAAGGTCAGCTTGTCCAAACTGTGGTCATCAATTAAAGGTATATGAACTAATACCAGTGATTTCCTATTTGCTTCAAAAGGGGAAATGCCGCGGCTGCAAGTCGCGGATTTCTCCAATCTACCCAACTTTTGAACTTCTTACAGGCCTACTATTTATGACAGCACCATTAATAATTGGTTGGTCCGGAGAATTAGTCGTTGCCCTTACACTAATCTCATTGTTTATGATTATCACTGTATCAGATATACACTATATGATCATCCCTGATAAAATTCTGATTTGGTTTGCAGGGTTTTTTTTATTGGAGAGAATCATTTGGCCGTTAACCCCGTGGTGGGACAGTTTATTAGGATCAGTTTCGGGATTTGCCCTTCTCCTAATGATCGCCCTGGTTAGTAAGGGCGGAATGGGGTTTGGTGATGTAAAACTGTATGCCTTATTAGGATTTGTATTAGGATTCAAACTTGTTCTTATATCATTCTTTGTTTCAACGTTATATGGTGCCGTTATTGGCATTTTGGCTTTATTATTTAGAATTGTTAAAAGGCGTCAGCCTATTCCATTTGTACCATTTATAACAGCTGGAACATTAACTGCTTATTATTGGGGATCGAAAATAATTGAATTATATTTACAATTCCTTCATCAAGGATTCTAACTAAGGGGTTGTTTCTGTGGCTTTTTCCCTGTTTTCTTCTAAAAACAAAATTATCAATATAGTATTCAATGATCATTCAATTCGTATGCTTGAATTAAAACAGGTGAATCCTCCCGTTGCTCAGAGATGGTTTGAGCGCTTTTTGCCGCCCGGAATCATTATAGAAGGGAAAATTACCGATCTGAATTCCTTGGAAAACATAATAGATGAGTGTATCAATGATTGGAAGATTCAACGGCGTCAAGTTCGGTTCCTGGTACCAGACCAACTGGTCATTATCCGAAAAGTATCTGTTCCTGCTGAAATTCAGGACGATGAAATTCAGGGATACCTGTATTTGGAGCTTGGTTCTAGTATCCACTTGCCTTTTGAAGAACCAGTTTTTGATTATTATCCACTCGAAGGTAGTGGGGAAACGAGGGATTTATTGTTATTTGCAGCGCCGGAACAGCATGTGATGGACTATGCTAAGTTATTCTCAAAGCATAAATTAGATCCAGTTGCAGCGGATATTTCCCCGCTTGCTTTATACCGTTTGTACTATCAAATGGACAGAGCAAGTGTAAATGAAGTCCTTTTCTCTGTGCAATTTGATTTAACCAGTGTGAATTTATCTGTTTTTCAAGATAATATTCCATTAGTCATGCGGCAATTTGCTTTACCGTTTAACGTTGACAGTTGGGATATCAAAAAAGATCTTTTGGGTGGATTGGTCTACAAATACAAAGGTGATATGGATGAACTGGTAATCCAGTTTGAGGATATTCTTAGAGAGATAAACAAGTTAATCGACTTTTATCGTTATTCCTTAAATAGTGAACAGCATGATATTACCAAGTTTCTTTTAAACGGTGATCACCCAATGCTTCAAGCCATCTATGATGAAATGAAAGAGCGATTTGAAATTCCTGTCGATGTGATTTCACTTGAAACAGAAACAAAAGGAAATATAACTCAGACTCCTATCAGTTTATTTCTTTCTCTAGGTCTCGCTCTAAAAGGGGTGCAATAATGCTAGTCGAAATTAACCTGCTTCCCCAAAAAGAACCGAAAAAAGTAAAACTTATCATTGCGCTTTCAAGTTTACTGTTGATTATAATCCTTGTCGGTGCTTTTTACCTTTGGCAAATCAATACCATTAAAAGTGAAGTGGCTTCCTTAGACCAACAAATTGCCATGACAAAGAAAGTGGCAGAAAATCAAGAAAAAACGAGTAGCACTGCAGAAGCAGCCAATTCAGTTAGTCAATTGAAAAGTGCGATTGACTGGGCGAGTGACTATCCAATCCAAACAATACCGGTTATGCAGCACCTGACTTCGCTTTTGCCAGAGCGCGGTTTTATCCAAAGCTTTGCTTATACGGAAGCGGGTACCATAGCCTTAACCGTTCAATTTGATAGTGCCCGTGAGGCGGCGTACTTCTTAGATGATCTCGAGGATTCTAAATGGATCTCAGAAGCGAGCTTAAGCTCATTATCTACATCTGAAACTACTGCGACAAGTACTAGTGCAGGTACAGCGAGTCAAACGAATACGACAAGTACGTCAACTACGGCAACAAATCAGACTACTTCAACAAATACAACAGCTGGTACTGCCAACGATACTAGTAATGCAGCTACAAGTCAGACGACTGCTGGTCAGACTGTGGAAGAAAATGAGACAACTACAAGTGGCAGCAGTCAAAACACTGCGGGTACAACTAACGCTGTCCAAGGTACTGCAGCTACGACAACAATAACCAATACAAATACAGTGGCTACAACGAACACGGTAACTGGTACTGAAACGAATGTAAATGTTCTTCCGCGTTACACAGGCCAATTTGAAATCAAGTTGGATAAAGAGTACGTGAAAAAAGAAATTAACAAAAGCAAGACTGATAAAGGAGTGACCGGTTCATGAAGCTTCATTTCTCTAAAAAAGATAAATGGATACTGGCTGCCGGTGCTCTTTTGTTAGTTCTAATCTTCGTTTATGCTCAGTTCTTTTCTCTTTCACCCTTGAAATCAGAACTAAGTGTAAAACAGCAGTCATTGGAATCGGAACAAAAATTGCTTGAAACTATAAGTGAAAAAAATGCTGAAACGACCAGTCAAACAGCTGAAGATACAAAAGAGTTACAAAAGAAACTCCCTGTAAAGCCGCTTCAAGAACAGCTAATTTTAGACCTTGAGAAAGCAGAAACACTTTCCAATAGTAAAATAAGTTCAATGGGTTTTTCAAAAGATGTTGATGTCAGTACGGCATCCGCAGACACCAACACAAGTAATCAGCAAACGTCTGGTACGCAAGCAACAACTAACAAAAGTCCAACAGCACAAAATACAACCACACAACAAACAACTGATCAACAAACAGCAGCAGCTCAAACTCCTGCATTAAAAAAGCTAACTGTTTCTTTGAAAGTCGAATCTCCAACTTATAAGGATCTAGAGAAGTTCATTGAAACACTAGAATCATTACAGCGGATTGTAGTGATTGAATCTATTAGTTATTCAGGAGGTCAAGAAATAACTAGTTTGGTTCAAGAAACCCAGCCACTAAGCTATAGCCTGACATTTTCAGCATTTTATATGCCTGGTTTAACGGACCTAGTTGCACAGCTGCCAAAAATAGATTCCCCGGCACCAGCTGGCAAGGAAAATCCACTAAGCGAGTTCCCAGACACAACCGCAACAACACAGCCATAGTTAAAACAATGACGAACTAAAAAACAATTTGACGAAACTCTACGATAACAAGACGACAAAAGTCTTGTTATTTTTTTTTGCCTCTATGTTAGGATGTATCCAATGACCCTTCGATAGAGAGAGGAGTACAAACAGTGGACAAGCCTAACAAAGGCAATACGATCAAGATCAAATTAAATGGAGAATCCCAGGCCTACCAGGAAGAACCAAAGAAAATCGAACCCGAACCCGAACCTATCATTGATACTGCTCCAAGAGTAATAAAAATAAATTCGGAAGAATTGGACTCAGATGTATTTTTAGAAACGGCAGCAACACAGGAATCTGTTGATGAAAGCTTCGACTGGATTATTCCAGAATCCTCCGATCAGGATATAGAAGAATTTTCAATCGTACCTAATAAAAAATCCCAAAAAGCCAGCCTCCCCAAAATAACCACCTTTTCAACCAATCAAAAAAAGAAAAAGGATCGTAATTTCGTATCCATTCTTATCTCAGCTGCCTTCGCAATATTAATAGGCACTACCATTGGTGTGGTTATGTTGAAATTGTTCATCACAGGACCTTCAGATAATAATGGAACCGAAACGATCTCAACTATAGCGGAGCAAGGAACTACCACACCGGTTGAAGAAACGGGAGAAAAAACAAACACGGTCACCTTAGAGCAGATGACGACCTATGTGATCCAAGGAGGGGTGTTCACCTCGAAGGAAGGCGCCAAGGAAACATCTACTCAAGTTGCCGCAAAAGGAATGCCAACCCAATTGGTTGAAATAAGCGGGAAACAATTTCTATTCCTCGGGGTTGCGGATTCTATTGAAACAGCCAAATCACTTGGCAATCAATATAAAGCAGATGGTGTCAATGAGGTCTTTGCCAAGCCCCTATTACTTGATGAAAAAGAAGTAACGGATGTAAATGCCAAAGAGAAGGCCTTCCTTGAAAATGCACTTTCAATCTATCAGACCTTATCATCAGCCACTTCAACTGCGCTAATAAATAATAGCTTATCTGAAGAATCAACAAAGGCTATCGCTAGTATGGATAAACAATTGCCTGCGAGTGGTCTAAAGAATGCGAAAGTAAAAACATTGAAAACAGAATTAAGCAATGCGTCAGCTAAGGTAAAATCCTTTCAAAAATCCAAAGATTCCGAGAGCTTAAATGAAGCCCAGCAGCACCTATTAAAATTTTTAAATGCCTTTTATGCATTATAATCGACAATCCTTGATATTTTCCGGGAAATAAGTCTTGCCAATTTGAGAGGTACTGAAAAAGTCCTATTGATAAATTTGCCTATTTAAAAGAACGTCTGTTGATTGGAGCGGAAGGCACGCAGACTCCTGCGGGAGTACGGGGCTGGGGATACCCCGCAGGCGCTTTAGCGGCGAGGAGGCTCCCCGGCAGGCCCACGAACCGCTTGTGCCTGGAGCGGAATTCAACAGCCAAGTTAGTCCGTAAATAAAATTTATATGACTTTTTCAATGCTCTGACCTAGTTGGCGGGGCTTATTTCTGTTTTAATCAAAAACTTGCATAATTTGACAATAATCTTCAAAATTTAAATATATTAAAATTGTTTGCTTGGACAATTTCTGATACGATTAGCATGTATCTCCCTATACAAAATGCAAAAGGTAAGGTGATCGAATGCAAAACCTCATTTTAGCCTCTTCTTCTCCACGGCGAAAAGAACTTCTAGAAAATCTCCGCTTATCATTCACGATTTCAAGCAGTGATGTTGATGAAAGCTTTGATCCTAGACTCTCCCCTGACGAAGTAGTAATGGAGCTGGCTGAACGTAAAGCACAGGTCGTCTCTCAACAAAATCAAGACGCCTTTGTTATCGGCTCCGACACGGTTGTCGTCGCGGATCAGCAAATCTTAGGAAAGCCAGCAGATGAAGCAGAAGCCATTCACATGTTAAAAAAGTTGTCAGGCCGGAAGCACGAAGTATTCACTGGTGTTGCAATCGTTTCTGCAACAGGTACGACTAGATTCTATGAAAGAACAGAAGTATGGTTTTGGGAGTTAACAGATAAAGAAATCAACGCTTATGTGCAAAGTGGTGAACCATTTGACAAAGCAGGTGCCTACGGAATTCAGCAGTTTGGCAGCATGCTTGTCAAAAAAATAAATGGAGATTATTTTGCGGTTGTCGGCCTGCCTGTGGCACGGACCATCCGCGAATTAAAGAAAGCAGGCTACCAGTTGCCATATTAGAAAAGACTCCCGTTAAAAAGGGAGGAAAAGAAGTGTCCACTAATTCATTAATGATCCGTGATTTTCCGCAAGACGAAAGACCGAGAGAGCGCTTTGTTAAACATGGCCCGCAAAGCCTATCGAATCATGAGCTGATTGCAATCTTGCTACGAACGGGCACAAAGGACGAATCGGTTCTGCAATTATCCAATCGGCTTCTGACCCACTTTGAGGGGCTGCGCCTGTTAAAGGCGGCTACCCTAGAAGAAATGACGGAAATCAAAGGGATTGGCTCTGCAAAGGCGATTCAGATCCTCGCAGCCGTAGAGATTGGCAGAAGGATCGCTAATCTCAATTACACAGATCGCTATGTGATACGCTCACCGGAAGACGGAGCGAAGTATGTCATGAATGATATGCGCTTTTTGACTCAGGAACATTTCGTATGTTTATTTTTAAACACGAAAAATCAGGTCATTCATAAACAAACTGTTTTTATCGGCAGCTTAAATGCCTCGATAGTGCACCCTCGAGAGGTGTTCCGCGAGGCCTTAAAGCGTTCAGCAGCATCGATTATTGCGCTGCATAATCACCCCAGTGGAGTGCGCCTGTAAGGTGCGTAATTTTAGTGATTTCTAAGGAAATCTAGAACTCCTTACAATGTTCTATGGTCAGCATCTTACCTTGAGGGGAAACCCGTAGAGGGAACAGAGCATGATGTGAAAAGGAGAAAAGACGACAAAACTATCTAAAGTCGAGTCAGTTCTTCAGACCAAGTGATGTACGGTAAAAGCTATACTGCTTGAATCCTAGATGAATGAGCGATGGGTGCGCCTTTGTCTACGATAGTTAACAGGCAATGAGGACAAAATGGGGGACGTATCTCCGGAGCGTCCATTGGAAATCGCCGCTTTCCTGTCCATAGTAAGGTTTGTCCTTCAATCCTCCACTAGAGGAAACCATCGAAAGGGATACCTAACCATCACGTTTCTAAAATTATGTATAATGCAGGGATTACCTAAGTGCAAGTGCCATTTGGCTATTAGACGTAGGTCTATGAAAATTGCATATGGTAACGGAGTCTCCGTAGTACCCAACGTTTGCTTGTAATGAGTTTAGCAGGGGGAAGGGAGACAGGTTGATGTTAACGTCAATAGGAAAGGAGTCATGAATATGGCGACAAATCCATTTCGACAATTGGACGTTATAAGGAATGCTTCTAAAGAAGGAAAGATAATAACGGATTGTTATCGGCTCATGTACAAAAGAGATTTATGGATTAAGGCATATGCAAAATTGTACCCAAATTCAGGGAATCTAACAAAAGGAACATCAGAAGAAACAATCGATGGATTCAGCTTACAAAAGATTGACGAAATTATCGAAGAACTCAAGGTTGGAACATTCCGTTTTGCTCCAGTGAGAAGGGTTTATATTCCTAAAGCAAATGGTAAAAAGAGACCCTTAGGAGTTCCCAACTTCAAGGATAAGCTAGTACAGGAAGTCATGAGAATGATTTTAGAGAACGTATATGAACCAACATTCTCAGAAAATTCCCATGGATTCAGAGAAGGCAGAAGTTGCCACACGGCACTCTCACAGATAAAGAACACATGGAAAGGTCTAACATGGTGCATTGAAGGTGACATAAAAGGCTTCTTTGATAACATTGACCATACTGTACTATTAAAACTTATATCAAAGAAAATTAATGATTGTCGATTCCTGCTTCTTATACACAATGCACTTTCTAGTGGTGTTATGGAAAATTGGACTTTTCATAAAACATACAGCGGAACACCACAAGGCGGAATCATCTCCCCTTTATTAGCGAACATGTACCTTGATGAGTTCGACAAATTCATGGAAGGACAAATGAAAAAGTTCGATAAAGGGAAATTGAGAGAGAGAAACAAAGACTACACAAAAATCCGTTCAGATATTAGGACAAAATCAAGGAAAATAGAAAGTCATGATAAAAGAAATGGACATACAGACTGGAAGGGTCGAGAGGAATTAATTCTAAACATACAAGAACTGAAACAGAAACAAATAGAAATACCTTCAGTTGACCCAATGGATAAAAACTATCAAAGAATGAAATATGTCCGATACGCTGACGATTTTGTTGTAGGAATAGCAGGTTCCAAAGAAAGTGCGATAAATATTAAGGAAGCAATCAAAAATTATCTCAAAGAGGAACTTCTTCTTGACCTAAGCGTTGAAAAGACTCTTATAACACATTTGGAAAATCCAATTCCTTTTCTTGGATATGAATTTTGCAAGTGGAATGAGACCAAGGTCACGAGGGTTTTATACAAAAATCAAAAACACCCGCTGAAAAAGAGGACTCTCTCAGGGGCAATCAAGCTAGAAATACCTGAAAAGAAATTAAAAGCATTTGCCTTAACAAACGGATACGGAAATTTAGACAACTTTAAAATTATTCACCGAGCCAAACTTATAAACAATTCGGAGTTAGAAATCCTTTATACCTATAACGCTGAGCTAAGAGGAATTGCAAACTACTACAAACTGGCTAATAATTATCATCATCTTGATAAGTTATTTTATTTAGCTGAAAGTAGTTTCATAAAAACCATTGCTAATAAACGTAGAAGCACCTCAATGAAAGTAGCATCGAGCATGAGAACTCATAAACAGGGAGTATTATGCTTGATAAGGAAGGATAATAAAGGCAATGAAAAATTACATCAATTCGTAAAACTAAAAGATTTGCCGAAACCAAAAGGTGCAATTAAAGTAGATTTACCTGAAACAGATGTATTAGTAAACTCCGTAAAATATTCAGGTAGAACAGAATTTGAACAACGATTATTAGCCAACAAATGCGAAGCGTGCGGTACAACAGAAGGTCAGATGGAAGTCCATCATGTTCGGAAATTAAAGGACTTGAAGGATAAAAAGCATTTAACATATTTGGACAAGAAGATGATTGAACGGAATCGAAAACACTTGTCCTTTGTTACAAATGCCATCACGACCATCATGAAAAACAAATTCCTTTAAATCAACTGGCGAGCCGTATACGCTGAAAGGTGTACGTACGGTTCTGAGGGGGGGACTGTGAGACCTACTTTGGAGACAAAGTAAGGCGCATGCTCCCTACCCTACGACCCTACTCCAAGCCGTGAAGACATTGAAGTTACGAAGCGTTTGGTCGAGTGTGGGAAAATCATTGGCATTGATTTGTTAGATCATCTTATCATCGGTGAAAACAAGTTTGTTAGCTTAAAAGAAAAAGGATATTTATAACACTAGGATATTATTTGACGTTGGGTTATAATATTGGGTATGATTTTTTAGGACTGTTTTTAAAAAAGTAAACACTTAAATAGTACGAAAAAAGACATGATAATTAAGGTGATTACCTGCCTATAGGAATTTGTGCATTTCGTATCAGAAAGGGAGATACAACATTATGTTTGGAATTAGACCTAGAGATCTTGGAATTGACTTGGGAACCGCCAACACCCTTGTCTATGTAAAAGGAAAAGGCATTGTCTTGCGTGAGCCATCCGTAGTAGCCATGCAGACCGATACAAAAAGTATTGTGGCAGTTGGTAACGACGCAAAAAATATGATTGGACGGACACCGGGGAACGTTGTTGCCATGAGACCAATGAAGGACGGCGTCATCGCTGATTTTGAAACGACGGCTTCGATGATGAAATACCATATCCGCCAAGCGCAAAAAAGTAACAATCTTTTTTCAGGTAAGCCTTATGTCATGGTTTGCGTGCCATCCGGGATTACTGCGGTAGAAGAAAGAGCCGTTATTGATGCTACAAGACAAGCTGGAGCAAAGGATGCCTATACGATTGAAGAGCCATTTGCGGCAGCTATCGGTGCGAACCTGCCCGTTTGGGAGCCAACCGGGAGTATGGTCGTAGATATTGGCGGTGGTACAACAGAAGTAGCGATTATCTCTTTAGGCGGAATTGTGACTAGCCAATCGATTCGGGTTGCTGGGGATGAAATGGACGACTCCGTCATTTCTTATATCCGTAAAAACTACAATTTGATGATTGGGGAACGCACAGCCGAACAAATTAAAGTAGAGATTGGTTCTGCCGGCACGCCTGAAGGAATTGAAAATATGGAAATCCGCGGACGTGATTTATTAACCGGTCTGCCAAAGACAATTGAAATTACCGCAAAAGAAATTGCATCAGCTCTAAATGATACAGTATATGCGATTGTAGAAGCTGTTAAAGCCACATTAGAAAAAACACCGCCAGAGCTTGCGGCCGATATTATGGACCGTGGGATTGTCTTAACTGGCGGAGGTGCGCTGCTTCGCAATTTAGATAGGGTTATTAGCGAAGAAACAAAAATGCCTGTGTTAATTGCAGAGAATCCACTTGATTGCGTAGCTATCGGCACAGGAAAAGCACTCGACCATATCCATCTGTTTAAAAACAAAGCTAGAGATACACGTTAAGGGTGTTAATTAAACTATTACTTTCTTATCTATATAGAAAAAAAGAGGTGTATAATCATGCCACAGTTCTTTATGAATAAACGACTGATTATTTTGCTTGTCAGCATTATCGTTCTCGTGGCATTGATTGGGTTTTCTTTACGGGAGAGAAGCAAACTAACCTGGCCGGAACAATTTGTTAAAGATACAACCGGCTGGGTTCAATCTTTGGTTGCAAAGCCTACCAACTATGTTGCAGGCTTTTTTGAAAATCTCCAGGACCTTACCAATACATACGAAGAGAATAAAGCATTAAAATCACGAATTGAAAATTTGGCCAGCCTTGAAGCAGAAGTTCAGGAGCTGAAGAAAGACAATAAAGAATTACGTGACGTTCTCGATGAAACAAAAACTCTGAGAGACTATGATCCACTCTCAGCAACTGTTATTGGAAGAAACCCTGATCGTTGGCATGAAATGATTATCATTGATAAAGGAACATTAAACGGAGTCAAGAAAAATATGGCGGTGGTCACTGCGAACGGATTGATTGGTAAAGTGAAAAGTGTCACGCAATTTAGCTCGACTGTCCAATTGTTGAGTTCAAATGATCCAAAGAACCGGATTTCTGCTATCGTCCAAGGGAAAACAGATGTCTATGGACTTGTTGAAGGCTATGATGACAAGAAAAAATTACTCCAAGTCAAAGCCATTCCTTCTGGTGCTGAAATCAAAAAAGGACAGACCGTCATTACCTCAGGATTGGGAGATGTTTTCCCTAAGGGCTTAATGATCGGGAAAGTGGTTGAGGTAAAGCAGGATCAATATGGATTGAACCAAACGGCTTTAGTCAAGCCAGGAGCTGACTTTTACGATATCAAAACCGTGATTGTCACCAAAAGAATCATGAAACAGGCTGATGAAACCGATACGACGACAGAGGAGGAGGAATAATGAAAAAATTCCTGCTTCCTCTTTTGTTTCTGTTTTTATTTTTATTTGAAAGCCTATTCGTTCAATATGTTCCAACAAATCTTTTTGGCGATAATAAAATCATAGCCCCTCACTTTCTTTTTGCTGCACTGTTATTTTTAGCGATATTCGTCAGCCGGAAAAAAGGGTTAATTTATGCTGCCATCTTCGGTCTTTTGTTTGATATTGTTTATATTGAAATTATTGGGATCTACTTATTTCTTTTTCCATTCGTCGTTTATATCGCGTCCAAATTACTGAACATCCTGCAAAACAACTTTTTCATTGCCATCCTTGTTTCGATTGTCGGGATAGCGTTATTAGAAGTGGGCGTTTATGAGATGGACCATCTCATCGATGTGACAGATTTAGACTTTATGAGCTTTATTGATTTACGGTTTTATCCAACTCTACTCTTAAATACTTTGTTTGTTATTATTTTTGGATATCCACTGAAACGATTGTTTGAAAAGCATAGTGAAGCAATCCGGGCTGAATAGTTCTATCACAGTTTTCTTTTTTAAAAAAAGGAGAACGGACCCTTCGTGTCGAATTTTTATTTAATATCTGTATTCTTTGATTTGAAATAAGACAATGGACTGTTTATTTCGAAATTGTTTTCTTATTATGAGGTGAAAAATTCTCCATGAAAAAGCGGCAAAATGTTACAATAAAAGGTACGAAGGAAGGCCTTGTCCTTCATCTTGACGATACATGTTCGTTTCAAGAACTGAAAAGGGAACTAGATGAAAAGCTATCAGAAAACTCCCGTACACAGGATGAGCGTAATCTTATTTATGTAAAAGTAAATATGGGCAACCGTTATATAACCGAAGAGCAACGGGAAGAATTAAACGAATTAATCCGCCTGAAAAAGAACTTAATCGTAGATGATATTGTTTCGAATGTGATTACGATGGAAGAAGCGGAACAACTAAAAAAAGAACATGAGGTAAAGACCGTTTCAAAAATTATCCGCTCAGGGCAGGTGCTCGAAGCCCCTGGTGATTTATTATTAATTGGTGATGTAAACCCTGGTGGTACAGTTATCGCCGGCGGAAATATTTTTATCATGGGAACATTAAAAGGTGTGGCGCATGCAGGCTGCTATGGCAACGAGGAGGCAGTCATTGCTGCGTCTAGCATGAAACCATCACAGTTAAGGATCAGTGATCAAATTAATAGTGCACCCGATCATGCAGAAAACAATGAACCACGGGAAATGGAATGTGCATACATAGATGAGAACCGGCAGATCATTGTTGATAGATTACAAGTTTTAGTTCAATTAAGGCCGAATTTAAATAGATTCGAAGGGGGACTTTAAGTGGGAGAGGCAATCGTAATTACATCCGGTAAGGGCGGAGTGGGAAAAACCACTACTTCTGCTAATATTGGTACATCATTAGCCCTTCAAGGTAAAAAGGTATGCTTAGTAGATACAGACATCGGTCTTCGAAATTTAGATGTAGTCATGGGTTTAGAGAATCGAATTATTTATGACTTGGTCGATGTAGTCGAAAAAAGATGTAAAATCCATCAAGCCTTGGTAAAAGATAAGCGATTTGATGGTTTATTATATTTACTGCCAGCGGCACAAACTGTTGATAAATCAGCCGTTACGCCTGACCAAATGAAAGAACTGATGACCGAATTAAAACAAGATTATGATTATATTATCATCGATTGTCCGGCCGGTATTGAGCAGGGCTTCCAAAATGCGATTGCAGGGGCTGATAAGGCGATTGTTGTGACAACGCCTGAGGTTTCTGCTGTTCGTGATGCTGACCGAATAATTGGTCTGATTGAAAAACAGCAGCATATGGAGGCACCAAGATTAGTCGTCAACCGGATTCGCAATCATATGATGAAGAGCGGCGATATGCTGGATATTGATGAAATTACCCAGCATTTATCGATTGAGTTGATGGGGATTGTGGCCGACGACGAAGAGGTCATTAAAGCCTCCAATCACGGTGAGCCGATTGCCCTTAATCCAAACAGCAAAGCATCGATTGCCTACCGGAATATCGCCAGAAGAATTCTTGGTGAATCCATTCCGCTCCAGCCGCTTGAGGAAGCAAACAAAGGTGTTTTTACCAAACTTAAAAAGTTTTTTGGCGTTAGATAAATTAAATTACCAACCTGTCCGATAAATAATGGACAGGTTTTTTTTATACAGTCATACTCTTTCATTCTCGTACATAAACTTGTACAAAAAGCGGGAAAAGGGTTGATGGGTATGGCGCGGTCTACACCGGAAGAAATACGGCGGCGTATCGCCAAAAGGAAAAAGGAACAAGGGAATAACTCAAAAGGTCCAGAACGAATGCCTGAACGCCAAATTACTTGGCCGGGTGCGGATGATCACTATGATTTTAAGAATATGAGTCCTTCAGGAAACGGAGGGGATGATGCGGGGCATCCGCTTTTTAAAAAGGAAGTCTTCTTTTTCAAAATATTAGCCTCAGCACTGCTATTCTTAGCGATAGCAATTTTATTTCGTAATCATACCGCAAAACTCGATCCTGCCAGGGACTTCATTACAGGTCAAATGGACAAGGATTTTGAATTTGCTGTAGTCTCGAATTGGTATGAAGAGAAGTTCGGCAAACCATTAGCGCTGCTGCCATTTACAGATAGTGATAAAGCGGAAGAAAAAACAGTAGCTGAGAATCAGAATTTCTCTGTTCCAGCAATGGGAAAAATCCTTGAAAACTTCGAAAAAAATGGCCAAGGCATTATGATTGAAACAGGGAAGGGTGCAGCCGTTCAAGCGATTAATGATGGACTTGTTACGTTTGTAGGTGTAAAAGAAGGAATAGGCAAAACCATTATCATCCAGCATGCAGATCAATCAGAAACATGGTACGGTAATTTAGACGAAGTAAAGGTTAAATTATATGAGTATATTGACAAAAGGGCAGTAGTTGGAACGGTTTCCACCTCAGCGAATGAAGATAAGACAAAGGGCAAATATTATTTTGCCATTAAAAAGGGCGATAATTTTATCGATCCTATCCAGGTGATCCGCTTTGAATAGGGCGATTACACTTTTAAAACTGATTTCAATCCATCCCTTGCTGTGGATTGTCATTGCGTTATCAATCGCTACAGCACATTTTCTAGAGGTCTCCATGCTTCTTGGTATTATCTTTATACACGAGATGGGACATGCTGCTGCAGCTTCTTTTTTTTCGTGGAGAATTAAAAAAATTTCGCTGCTCCCGTTTGGCGGGGTGGCGGAAATGGATGAGCACGGTAACCGCCCGCTGAAGGAAGAGACGATTGTCGTTCTTGCCGGTCCACTGCAGCATGTTTGGATGGTTGCGCTTGCCTACGGCCTATTTTCGCTGCAGATTCTCCCGGAGGATTTATTTCAATTATTCATCCATTATAATGTGATGATTCTAGTGTTCAACCTCTTTCCAGTCTGGCCGCTGGATGGAGGGAAATTGGTATTTTTGCTTCTTTCCTTAAAAGATTCATTTCCTAAGGCCCATCAAATGACTTTGGTGATATCGCTGATTGGCTTAGGGTTGTTTTCCATGATTATTTTGTTAACAGCACCATTGCACTTGAATGTGTGGGTGGTCATCTTCTTCCTGTTTTTCTCGCTTTACCATGAATGGAAGCAGCGCCGCTATATCTTTATGAGATTTTTACTTGAGCGCTATTATGGAAAAAAATCGTCCCCAGACAATTTGAAGCCAATCCAAGCCAATGAAGAGGACTTAGTCATACATGTTCTCGAAAAATTCCAGCGGGGCTGCAAGCATCCAATTATTGTGGAGGCAGATGGCAGGGAGACCGGAACGCTTGATGAAAATGAACTCTTACATGCTTATTTTACCGAAAAGCGGCTGACGGATAAAATCAGCGACCTTCTTTTTTCCTATTATTAGGGTATAATATATAAAAGCAGGAGAAGCGCCCGGAGACCGAGCGCTTCTTCTGTGATTAGAAAACCTAAACAGATAGGCGGCTCTTGCAAAAGGTACATTAAGAACATATAAACATGAGAGTCGATATTGAGTAACCGCTGTTCCCAATAACGGCTTCCATGGATATATTAAGTGAAGGTTTGTTAAGATGTCTTTTGTTAGGTTATTGGGGACAATCAAGAAGGGAACCCGTGAGAAAGTGTCCTCAATGAGTGCACTTGAGGACAATCAAGAAGGGAACCCGTGAGAAAGTGTCCTCAATGAGTGCACTTGAGGACAATCAAGAAGGGAACCCGTGAAAAAGTGCCCTCAATGGTTGCTCTTGAGGACAATCGAAGGAAAATACAAGAAGAAATGTCCTCAACGGTTAGTTTAATATATTGTAAATAAGTGAGGAAAACGTCATTTGGAAACCTTAATTGTGAATTACAATTCGCGCGAAAAGCGCTTTGCTTATTTAAGAGACAACCGGGTTGAAACCATTGTCATCGACAGACCAAGCAATCGCTCGTTAGTCGGTAATATTTATTTTGGGACCGTCACAAAGGTCCTCCCGGGAATGAATGCTGCCTTTATTGATATCGGTGAGGAGAAGAATGCCTATTTAAACCGGAATGTCCTCCCGTCCTATGTCCAGTCCACTGATAAACAAAAGAATATCACATCATTCGTCCATCAAGGCGAAAAGATGCTGGTACAGGTGGAGAAGGACGCAACAGGCCCCAAAGGTCCAAAGGTTAAGGGGATAATCGAAATAGAGGGGAATCACCTTATTTATATGCCGCAGGGACGATATGTGGCGGTATCAAAAAAGATCGCCGATGAATCGAAAAAATCGGCACTAAGGCGAATCGGAAGTCAGTTAAAAACCGATGAAGAAGGGTTGATCATCCGGACCTCTGGAATTTATAGTTCAGAAGAAGAACTTGCAAGCGAACTTCAGACACTAAGAGACCAATACCAACATCTCTTACATAAAGCTTCATCCTTAAAAAAGCCCGGGTTAATTTTTCAAAGAGATACCTTTGTTGATAGGATTTCCTCCCAAGCTGCCAGGATGAAGTCCGGCGAAATACTCGTGGATGATATTTCTCTAAAAAAATTACTTGAGCCGCTCAATAAACACATTAAAGTTACCTATTACAATGGGAAAGAGAATATTTTTTCAACGAACAAAATAGACCATGAAATCGATAAAGCACTAAAGCGGATTGTCTGGCTTGACCACGGGGCTTACTTGATCTTTGATGAAACAGAGGCCTTAACGATCGTAGATGTAAATACAGGAAAGTTTTCTGGCAAGGCAGATTACCAGGAAACCGTCCTAAAAACGAACCAGCTTGCGGCCAAAGAAATTGTCAGGCAGCTTCGCCTTCGCGATATTGGCGGAATCGTCCTGATTGATTTCATCGACATGACTCGGGAGCATGATAAGCAGTCGATTCTCGATACGATGGAAAAAGAATTAACGAAAGATGAAAGAAGAACCAAGATGATTGGATTCACGGAGCTTGGTATCCTTCAGCTCACGAGGAAAAAGACAAAGGTGACAATTTCAGAGGCACTGAAAGATAAATGCCCCGTCTGTGAAGGGACTGGCCGGATCCTTAGTCCGGAAACAGTTGCTTTCCGGCTCGAACGAGAGCTGATTGAGCACCGTCATGCCGATTTTGAGGCGGTTCTCATCGAAACAACACCGGAAGTAAAAGAGATGCTGCTTGGTGTAGATGGGGCTCATAAAGATATGCTCGAAGAACTGCTCAAGGTTAAACTTTATTTTACCCTTCAGCCTGCTTTGCCGCATTATTATCAGCTAAATCAGTTTGGGGATGCTGATGAACTTGCACTGAAGGAATAGGACTTAAAAAAATGAAGTACCCAAATTCTATTGACACATTCAATCAATCTATGTTAACATCTTACTGTTATGTTTGTAGCACCCGTGCTACAACCGCACAATCCAGGTACTAAGTCTTTTGCCTTTAAAAAGTGCATGAGCGCCTGTATTTGGCGAGTCTGAGTTTATAAGGAGGTGCAGTTCATGTACGCAATTATCGAAACTGGCGGTAAGCAATTGAAAGTTGAAGAAGGCCAAGCTATCTACATCGAAAAATTAGATGTTGAAGCTGGTGAAACAGTTACTTTTGACAAGGTTCTTTTCGTTGGCGGTGAAACTGTAAAAGTTGGAAGTCCTGTTGTTGCAGGCGCTACTGTTACAGCTAAAGTTGAAAAACAAGGCCGTGCGAAGAAAATCATTGTTTTCAAGTACAAAGCGAAGAAAAACAACCGTAAGAAACAAGGTCATCGTCAACCTTACACTAAAGTTGTCATCGAAAAAATCAACGCGTAAGGTGTTGAATCATAGATGATTAACATTACGATTTATCGTACTGAGTCCGGCTCTATCCAATCGTTTGAAATAAGCGGTCATGCTTTTTTTGCCAATCGGGGACAAGACATTGTCTGTGCAGGAGCATCTGCAGTTTCCGTTGGGGCAATTAATGCCGTGCATGCCATTACAGGCATCACTCCAGAGATTGAACAAGGAGATGGCTTTCTCCGCTGTGTCCTCCCGGAAAATATTCCGGTAGACATAAATGAGAAAGTTCAGCTTCTTCTTGAGGGGATGACTGTTTCATTACGAACGATAGAAGAAGAGTACGGAGAGCACATTAAAATAACCTTCAAAAAGCAGGAGGTGGAATGAAATGTTATTAAAATTAGATCTTCAATTGTTTGCATCTAAAAAGGGAGTAGGTTCTACAAAGAACGGACGTGACTCTATCGCGAAGCGCCTTGGTGCTAAGCGTGCAGACGGTCAATTTGTAACTGGTGGTTCTATCCTTTACCGTCAACGCGGTACAAAGATTTACCCAGGTGAAAACGTTGGCCGCGGTGGGGACGATACTCTTTTTGCAAAAGTCGACGGCGTTGTTAAATTCGAACGTTTAGGTCGTGACCGCAAACAAGTAAGTGTTTATCCTGTAGCTCAAGAGGCTTAAGGTTTGCTTAGAAAACTCTAACCTGTTTGGTTAGAGTTTTCTTTTTGTCTTGAAAAAGATACCTCTCGCTTTCCACTTCAGGGACTCTTCATAGTAATTTTTGCCTCTTATCAACATTTCTTAGCGAAAAAAGTCTACTCATGTTTGTTTTTTTGATATACTTACAGCAAACAGTGTCAACACTTAAATGTGGGAGTGTACATATGGAGAAAGAATGGGATATTGTTGAGGTGCTCCGGCACTCACGGCATGATTGGTTAAACAAGCTGCAGCTAATTAAGGGGAACCTGGACTTAAATCGAATTGACCGGGTGAAACAAGTAATTGATGAGATTGTGATTGAAGCCCAGCATGAAACAAAACTATCAAATTTACATATGCCTTTATTTGCTGCGCTGCTGTTAAAATCCAACTGGGAGAATCCTTCTTTTAAGTTGGAATATGAGGTCCTGTTTGATTCAGAGTCCTCAAAAATTAATGATTTGGCTGTCACGAATTGGACGAACAACTTTTTTTGGAGTTTGAACCAAGCGATTGAGCCCTTTCAAGAAAATAATTTATCGATTACCATTGAACCGCAATCAGACGGGATTCGTTTCTTTTTTGATTTTAGCGGAATAATAAGTAACAGAGAACTGATCGAGAACTTCCTATCTGAAAAAAAGATTGATTTAATCATTAAGGAATTTTCAGAAACGGAGCTCTCGCTAGAGCTATTTATGCCCATACTAAAAGAATAATACGAACTGCGATCAGTTTATTCATTGTGCAAGACTGGAGGAATTAGATGTTTGTCGATCAAGTCAAAATATATGTTAAAGGCGGAGACGGCGGTAACGGGATGGTTGCCTTCCGCCGTGAGAAATATGTACCAAATGGTGGTCCAGCTGGCGGGGACGGCGGAAAAGGAGCCAATGTTGTTTTTGAAGTAAACGAAGGACTTCGTACCTTAATGGATTTCCGTTATAAGCGTCATTTCAAAGCAGAGCGCGGTGAACACGGCATGTCCAAAGGGATGCACGGCCGAGGCTCTCAGGATATGATTGTCAAGGTGCCGCCAGGAACGGTTGTCACTGACGCCGAAACAAAAGAGGTTATTGCCGATTTAGTGGAACACGGCCAACGGGCGATTATTGCCAAAGGCGGCCGCGGCGGCCGCGGAAACACTCGTTTTGCGACCCCGCAAAATCCTGCTCCCGAGATAGCGGAAAATGGTGAGCCAGGACAAGAGCGTGATGTTATCCTTGAATTAAAGCTGCTCGCTGATGTGGGTCTTGTTGGTTTCCCAAGTGTAGGAAAATCGACATTACTATCCGTTGTTTCATCAGCAAAGCCTAAAATTGCTGAATACCATTTTACAACGATTGTTCCGAACCTAGGAATGGTAGAAACAGAAGATGGCCGAAGCTTTGTCATGGCCGATCTCCCTGGATTAATTGAAGGAGCTAGTGAGGGGGTAGGACTGGGTCATCAATTCTTGCGGCATATTGAACGAACAAGAGTCATTGTCCATGTGATTGATATGGCAGCGACCGAAGGACGAGATCCATATGAGGATTACCTAACCATCAACAAAGAGTTAAAAGATTATAACCTTAGATTGACCGAACGTCCGCAGATCATTGTGGCCAATAAAATGGATATGCCGGATGCAGAAGAACATTTGGAGATGTTTAAAGAGCAGTTAGAAGAGGATTATCCGATCTTCCCAATTTCAGCCCTTACTAGACAAGGACTGCGTGATTTATTATATGCGATTGCCGATAAGATTGAGGAAACTCCGGAGTTCCCGCTTGATTATGAAGAAGAGGTTACCGGCGTCCATCGTGTATTATATAAACATGAAGCCGATCCGGATGCCTTTACGATTACAAGAGATCCAGATGGTTCCTATGTCCTCTCGGGTGAAAAGTTAGAAAGATTGTTTAAGATGACAGACTTTTCAAGAGAAGAATCCGTGCGCCGTTTCGCACGTCAGCTGCGCGGTTTTGGAGTAGATGATGCCCTTAGACAAAGAGGAGCAAAAGATGGGGATATCGTTAAGTTAATGGACTTCGAGTTTGAATTTGTTGAGTAGTTTTCTGTGAAAGATCGAGGTAGAGTTGGCATGGATAATTTGGATAAGAAGTTTTACTTGGTCCGTGAGGATGTTTTGCCAGAAGCGATGAAAAAAACCATTGAAGTGAAAGAAATGCTTGAAAGAGGCAAAGCTGAATCGATTGCGGATGCGGTTTTAAAAGTGGACTTGAGCAGAAGTGCTTTTTATAAATACAGGGATACGGTTTTTCCTTTTTCATCCATACAGAAAGAGAAAATCATCTCCCTCTTCTTTCACTTGGAAGACCGCTCTGGAACATTGTCTAACTTGTTAAGTGTTGTGGCTCGGTCCGGCTGTAATTTGCTGACCATCCATCAAACGATACCGCTTCAGGGCAGGGCCAATGTGACATTGTCATTAAATACTTCGAATATTACAACTAAATTAGATGATTTCCTTACAGAACTAAGAAAACTTGAATTTGTAGATAAAGTGGAAGTGCTGGGGACAGGGGTGTAGCGGACGAGGTCTGGTTAGCTCCTGCTCTTTGGCCTTCCTTTTTAAAAATACAGGGGAGTGTAGAAAGTCATGAAGGTTGGTTATTTAGGACCCAAAGCAACATTTACAGAATTAGCAGTAAGTAAGGTTTTTCAAGGGCTTGAATATGAGCCATATCGGACGATTCCGGAAAGTATTGATGCCCTTGCTGCGAAAGAAGTGGATCTGGCCGTTGTTCCGGTTGAAAATGCCCTTGAAGGTTCCGTAAACATTACACTAGATTATTTAACACATGTTGTTGATATTCCCATTGTCGGTGAAATTACCCTGCCAATCAAACAGCATTTGATGGTTCATCCTGAAAATCAGAATAAGTGGCGGGAAGTTTCCAAGGTATACAGTCATTCCCATGCAATCGCACAGTGCCATAAATTTTTACATACCCATTTTAAAGGTGTACCCATTGAAAGTGTCTCATCAACAGCAGCAGCGGCTAAGATGGTGATGGAAGAGCCCGGAATGAATGCAGCTGCGATTGCGAATGAACTTGCAGCAAAAGAATATGGACTGGCGATTGTCCAAAAGAGTATCCATGATTTTGATTTTAACCATACCAGCTTTTTCGTATTATCCGAGCAGGGCTTAGATTTTGAGGAAATCAGCAGTTCCTCCCATTATAAAACGACCCTAATGGTTACACTGCCATCTGATCAGGCGGGGGCATTGCATCAGGTATTGTCGGCGTTTGCCTGGAGAAAATTGAATCTTTCCAAAATTGAATCAAGACCAATGAAAACGGGGATAGGCAATTACTTCTTTATCATTGATCTTGAAATGAAACTTGACGATGTGTTGATTCCAGGCGCCATTGCCGAGCTTGAAGCCCTTGGCTGTGGCGTTAAAGTCTTAGGAAGCTATCCATCTGTAGTGGTAAATCTCGATTAAAAAATAGAGACCCGTGCTTTTCTGCGCGGGTCTCTTGCGTTTTATTCTATGATGAATCCTTCTGCCTTTAAGGCTTGTTCCGCTTGGTCTAAAACTTGCGAACTTGAAGCAGAAATCGTATGAAGGTGGAAGCCGCCCGTTAGTTCAGATAATAGGGATGCCTTCGAGTTTTTTATATTTTCCATGAATTGCTTCACTTCACGGCGGTTGGATACCATGATGGAAGCCGTTAAATCACCGTAAACGGAGTGCTCAATTTTTACATCTTTGACAAGCACACCATGGTCAACAAGTAAATTCAATTCTTTCTCGGTATCTCCCGGCGAATGCTTGCAGGCGATGGTTCTTTCAAAGACTTGAGCCCCAGTGTTGGTTTTTAAATAAATATAGCCTTGGCTTGTGGCGATAATCGGTTCATTTTTCGCTTTGAGAAGGGTCATATCCCCAACAATTACTTGTCTGCTTACATTGGTTTTAGCTGCTAGTTCACTGCCTGTGAGCGGTTCAGAGCTGTCTTTCAGCTGTCGGAGAATGTACGACCTTCTTTCCTCTCCCAAAATTTTCTTTTGTTCAGCCATAATAGCTCTCCTTTAAATTTAATCTATCTACTTATTCTAGCACAGTTCGATTCTTTCTATCACGGAAGCCGTTTAAATGATTTAACAATCCTGACCATCGTTTCCCCAAGCTTTACCACTTCATCTAGTGTGGACGTCGAACCGAATGAGATTCGGATAAATTCCTTGGCTGCGTCTTTTTCTAACCCAAGTGCGTCGGTTACCTTTGCGGGGGCTTGCATCCCGATTTGGCAGGCACTTCCCGTTGAGATCGCAAATCCCTGCCGGTTACATTCGAGCATCATCCATTGACCCTCGATACCAGTAAACCGCAGCCCAATAATATTGGCTAGCTGGCGGTCATGAAGAGCTTGATAAATCTCGACAGATTCTCTTACCGGCTTTAGAGTTTCGATTAATGTATTTCGCAGCAATTGAAATTTAGTTTGCTCCTCTTCCAGTTGTCCGAGAATTTTCTTGGCTGCTGCTGTCATGGCAGTGATCGCCGGAAGATTGACTGTGCCGGGGCGAAAGCCGCTTTCATGAGTACCCCCTGGAAAAAATGGCTCCCAAGCAAGGTTTGGATTCAGATAAACTCCGCCAATCCCTTTTGGCCCATAGATTTTGTGCCCTGAAAAAGAAAAGCTGCTAACTAATGGCGTGATGTTTTTTACATTTATTTTTCCAAAGGACTGAACAAAGTCGCTGTGGAGATGAATATTGTTTGTACGGGCTATTCTCGCCATTTCCTCGATAGGCTGAATCGTTCCAATTTCCGAATTCACATGCTGCACTATCATTAAAATCGTATCCTGTCTAATCGAACTCAGGACGAGGTCAACGTTAAGCAATCCATTTGAATCAAATGGTATGAGGGTGACCTCGTAGCCATCCTGTTTGAGCCGATTTAACACACCATGGACAGAGGAATGTTCGGCCATGCCTGCAATAATATGTTTGCCAGCCTTTAATGGAGCAGACAAAAGGGCCTCGATTGCTAAGAAGTTTCCTTCCGAGCCGCCGCTTGTAAAATATAAGCCTTTTTTATCAATACCAAGCATATTGGCTAATTCTTCACGGCAATTTTCCAGTAATTGTTGAGCCTGTCCGCCGATATCATGCAGACTTTGGGTGTTTCCAAAGTATTCAGTTGCCACTTTTACATAAACCTCAGCCGCATCCTGATCCAGTGGTGTTGTCGCAGCAAAATCAAAATATATCATCCTATTTCTCCAATAATCTATTTTTTTGGTACTTGTTTTTAGTTTAATTCTGTGTAAATATATATGTCAAGACACCTGTTAATGTCAGGAGGTTTATCCATGACAAATGATGATGTAGTAATTATTGGTAGTGGAATTGCCGCGTTACAGCTGGCTGTTCAATTAAATAATCATTTAAATGTGAGAATACTCACAAAGGGGAAAGTACGAACAGCAAACTCCTATCTTGCCCAAGGCGGCATTGCTGCCGCTATAGGCGTAAATGACCATCCATCCAAGCATATCGGGGATACGCTTGAGGCGGGAAGATTTCATAATAATCTCGATACCGTCCGGGAAATCATTACTGCAGCTCCGTCCCTGATCCGAAACCTGTCACAGCAGGGGGATGTGTTTGATAGGGATTCGAACGGAGAGTTATTTTTAGGGATGGAAGGCGCCCATAGCGAGCATAGAATTGTCCATGGCGGCGGTGATGCGACAGGTAAAAACGTCATAGAACATTTAATCGGCAGGCTCCCAGAAAATGTAACGGTTGAAGAGGATGTTTTTGCTTACGAATTGTTATTAAATGCCGACAAAACCCGCTGTATTGGCGTTAAGGTGAAACAAACGGATGGTGTAATCCAAAGATTTTATGGAAGCCATATTATTATTGCTGCCGGAGGCTGCGGGCAATTGTTTACCTACACCTCAAACGCAGAAACGGTGTGTGGGGACGGCATCGCGATGGCCTACTTAGCTGGAGCGGAAATCGTTGATATGGAATTTATTCAATTTCATCCGACCCTTTTGTCTATTAACGGTCAAACAAAAGGATTAATTTCTGAAGCTGTAAGAGGGGACGGGGCGATCCTTGTGACAGAAGATGGAACCCCAATTATGGAAGGGATTCATCCGATGAAGGACCTGGCGCCAAGGCATGTGGTATCCCAGAGAATCTATGAATTTCTTAAAAAAGGAAAACAAGTATATTTAGATATTCGCAGCATCAAAGAATTTAGCAAAAGATTTCCTACGATTACGGCGATTTGTGAAGAAAATGGAATTTGTTTAGCCGACGGGAAAATCCCGGTAGCCCCGGGCAGTCATTTTTTAATGGGCGGAATTAAAACGGATTTAGCAGGCAGGTCTTCCATTAGAGGGTTATATGCGATCGGCGAGGCAGCTTGTACGGGTTTACATGGTGCCAACCGCTTGGCAAGCAACTCTTTATTAGAGGGGCTTTATCAAGGAAACCAACTAGCAAAATGGATTAATGGCACGAGAACAGAACATCAAGAATTAGACTTTAGTCATTCATTTCAACCTGTTTTTTCCGAGCAGGCGGACTTGCCGGATATTTTGCAAATCAAGGATTCCATGATGGAACAGGTCGGTATTGTCAGAAATGGAGCCAATTTGAAAAAGCAGCAAGCCTGGCTCGCCCAATTTAATGTTGATGACATCCGCTTAGATACATGTTCTACAGCAGACTTAACAAAGATTTTTATGGTGATTACCGCAAGTCTGATAACAAAAGCGGCTTTACAAAGGACAGAGAGCCGCGGCGGTCACTATCGAAGTGACTTTCCGATAGAAGACAATCAGCATTGGTTACGTAAATCAATTATTCATAAAAAGGATCGGGGATTGGAGAAAAACAATGAACTCATTAAAACTGCGCTCGCAACTTGAGGAATTTTTTATCGAAGACATTGGGGAACAGGATTTAACTACTGATTATATTTTTTCGGATGAAACCGAAGGGAAAATTGTTTTCCTTGCAAAGGATGAGGGAGTCTTTTGCGGGGAGGAAGTAATCAGGACTGGTTTTCACCTTTTAAATCATGAGATTGTGGTTGAGCTTTTTGTAAGGGATGGTCAAGCGATTGCTAAGGGTCAGGAGCTGGCCCATGTCTCAGGCAAAATCTCGGATTTATTAAAAGGAGAGCGGGTGGTCCTTAATCTTCTTCAAAGGATGAGCGGCATCGCCACCTTAACGCAGAAGACGGTGCATACGCTGGACAGCGGTCATACAAAGGTATGTGATACACGGAAAACGACGCCAGGTTTAAGAATGCTTGAGAAATATGCGGTCCGCTGCGGAGGAGGTTTTAATCACCGCTTTGGTTTGTATGATGGGGTCATGATTAAGGATAACCATATCTCGTTTGCCGGCTCCATTTCAAAGGCAGTGGAAGCGGTCCGAAAAAAAGCGGGTCATATGGTAAAAGTTGAGGTTGAGGTCGAAACGGAAGTACAGGTGCTAGAAGCCGTTCAAGCTGGTGCGGATGTGATTATGTTTGATAACCGTACACCTGATGAAATTAAGGAATTTATTAAACTGGTTCCGGCTGGTATTATTACCGAGGCTTCCGGCGGGATCCAATTATCGAACATCGCTGACTATCGAGATACAGGAGTAGATTATATTTCACTTGGGTATCTGACCCATTCCTATAAAGCACTGGATATTAGTGTAAAAGTGTTATGGACGAAAGGTGATGAGTAGAATGAGCTTTTTAGAGACGTTACAAAAGAATATGATTCCTGAAAAATATAAGCAAATGACACGTGAAGAACTTGAAAGCCGTGTCATCGAGAAAAAAAAACAGTTGGGCTCACGGCTCTTTATTCCGGGCCATCATTATCAAAAAGATGAAGTGATTCAGTTTGCCGATGCTACTGGTGATTCGTTAAAGTTAGCACAATTATCGGCTGAAAATACCGAAGCCGAGTTTATTATCTTTTGCGGTGTTCACTTTATGGCAGAGACTGCCGACATTCTAACGAATGACAATCAAAAGGTGTTTCTGCCTGATATGCGTGCCGGTTGTTCGATGGCGGATATGGCTGATATACAGCAAACAGAACGAGCTTGGGAAAAGCTTCAAGAACTTTTTGGTGACACGATCCTTCCATTAACATATGTCAACTCTACAGCTGCGATTAAGGCGTTTGTCGGGGATCATGGCGGAGCAACCGTTACATCCTCTAATGCAGAAACAATGGTGAAATGGGCTTTGGACTTAAAAGAGCGAATTTTATTTTTACCTGATCAGCACTTGGGACGGAATACAGCAGCTGATTTAGGGATTGGCCTAGATGAAATGGCCATTTGGAACCCGATCACAAATGCTCTCGAATTTGAGGGAGAGGTTTCAAACATCCGCGTAATCCTATGGAAGGGTCATTGCTCTGTCCATGAAAACTTTACTGTTCAAAATGTGACCGAAACTCGTAATCTTTACCCAGATATGAAAATTATCGTCCATCCGGAATGCCGTCGTGAAGTGGTGGAATTAGCGGATATGGCGGGTTCAACAAGCTATATTATTAATGCGATCGAAAACGCTGAGCCGGGGTCATCCTGGGCGATTGGAACGGAAATGAACCTTGTGAACAGGATTATTAATGAACATCCGGATAAACAGATTATTTCATTAAATCCGCATATGTGTCCGTGCTTAACCATGAATCGAATTGATTTGCCGCATTTGGTTTGGAGTTTGGAGACATTAGAAGAAACCAATAATATAATTAAAGTTAGTCCAGAAATGGCCGAAAAAGCAAAATTAGCGCTAGAACGGATGCTGAAAAATTCATAAACAGCTTTAAATGGATGCAATGAAGTTAAGTTGCATCCATTTTTTTATGTTAATTTTAAAATTTGCAATTTTATCGGCGTAATTTTTTACTTTTTCAGCGAAAATAGAGATTTATCAGCGAAAATGGAAATATATCAGCGGATTTTTAATTTTATCAGCGATACGTAAAAACCGCCTTTCTTTGGGAACAGATTCATATTTTGTTAGTTAGAAGCATAGATTTTTTTGAAGAAGGTTAGCACTTTGCCCATTTTGACATACACTATATGGACTTATGCCATAGGAGGGAAATCAGAGTGAAGATCCATATCGTACAGAAAGGGGATACTCTTTGGAAGATCGCCAAGAAGTACGGCGTGAATTTTGAAGAGCTGAAAAAGATGAATTCACAGCTCAGCAACCCTGATATGATGATGCCCGGAATGAAAATTAAAGTTCCAACTACAGGTGGATCCATAAAAAAAGAAGCACCGATGGGAACAAAACCGGAAACTTCGTTAGGAGCCAAAAAGGAAATGCCAATTGCTGAGCATCCGTTTGCCAAAGAGAAACCAGTACCGCTGCCAGCCAAAGAAGTACCGATAGCGAAAGAACAACCGATCGTAAAGGAACAGCCGATAATAAAAGAGCAGCCAATTAAGGAACAACCAATTGTAAAAGAACAACCAATCAAAGAACAGCCGATTATCAAAGAAGCACCAAAAGCACCCTATACTCCAAAAATGCCTCTGCAAATCATCCCAGAAATCGACATTAACAATTATTACATGACCAACATGACAAATATGACCGTTCAGCCACAACTTCCACCAAAACCTGCTAATATACTCCCAGAGGTCAAAGAAGTACCAAAGAAAGAGATACCAGTTCCACCTCCTGCAAAGGAGATGCCTATAAAGGAGATGCCTATAAAGGAAATGCCTATAAAGGAGATGCCTGTACAGGAAATGCCTGTTCAGTCACCGCCGCCACCGCCGCCGCAAGATTATTGTGTGCCGATTACTCCTGTTATGCCAGGTCCGGGTTTCTGCCCGCCGCCTTTTGGAGGAATCCCAATCCAGCCATTTATGCCGCCAATGCAGGGAGCCGCTTTTGCACCGCAGCCTGACATGATTCATGGGATTCCGGGATCCGCACCTTCTTTTGCGGGGCCTTCCGTTATGCCAGGGCAGTTTTATCATGATGAATCGTCATCCTTTATGCCGCAAATGCCGCTTATGAATCCGGCTTACGCTCCAGGATCTGTCATGGGAGTGCAGCAAAATCCAGGATTTCAACAAGCGCCAACCGATCCGGCTATGTATGGCCAAATGCCGATGGGATACGGAGGAATGCCAGCGGGTCCAGGCCAGATGCCGATGAGTTATGGAGAGATGCCGGCAGGTCCAGGCCAGATGCCGATGGGATACGGAGGAATGCCGGCAGGCACAGGTCAGATGCCGATGGGATACGGAGGAATGCCAGCGGGTACTGGACAAATGCCAATGGAATACGGAGGAATGCCAGCGGGCACAGGTCAGATGCCGCCAATGGGATATGGAGGAATGCCGACAGGCACCGCAGGCCAGATGCCAATGGGATACGGAGGAATGCCAGCAGGCCCAGAACAAATGCCGATGGGATACGGAGGAGCACCGGCAAACCCAGGGCAGATGCCAATGGGATATGGAGGAATGCCAGCGGGCCCAGAACAAATGCCGATGGGATACGGAGGAACGCCGGCAAACCCAGGGCAGATGCCAATGGGATATGGAGGAATGCCAGCAGCAGGCCCAGGCCAAATGCCAATGGGTTATGGTGAGATGCCAGGAGGAAGTCCCGTCGATCCGATGGCAGGGGCAGGATATCCGGGTGCCTACCAAGGCGGCATGATGCAAGGATCACCAGGTATGCCTGGAACAACGTATGGTAACCCGGGGATGGTTAGTCCTTATGGAACAGGAATGACACCTTACGGTTATCCGCAAATGGGCGGCCCAGGACCTCAAGGAATGGGAATGCATGATTTTGAATCTTCCGACCTTCACACAGGCCAAATGCCATTTATGCCATCAGCACCAGCACAAGCAATTCCAACAGTGAGTGGCGGTGACTGTGGATGCGGCGGTGGAGCGCAGCCCGCCGGAATAGCGCCATCCAGCTTTGTACCTCCAACACCGCCTATTTACAGCGCCCCATATGCAGGACCGTATAATGCCGCACAGCCGCCTTATATGAATCCTTACGGTATGGGACCAGCTGGAACAAATCCTTACGGTATGCCAGGTTACCGTGATGAGAGCAATTAATTCACCTGGCAGCCAAAAAGGAGACGATGATTATTTAAATCGTCTCCTCTCTTATTTTCAGGTCCAGTTCCATGAAAAAGTGATTCAGCTCGTTCCTGTTCGGAAGTCTGTTTATTTACTAAAAACCGATAGGAATAGGTATATTCTGAAAGGATTTTCTTCAAATAACCGGTTGAAACTGCAAGAGGCGTTTACGGCCACATTAAGAACAGAAGGATTTTTTAAAACCTATCTGTTTTTAACACATCCCATCAAAGATCAGCTTTTCTTTGAGGATACCTACTTCGGATGTATTGAATATATCCCGCCGCATAAAACAGGCTTTTCCTATCAAACCCCGCACAACCGGCAAGAGGGACTTGAGTTATTAAAGGAATTTCATGATACCACTGCTTCATTTGAAAGCCGGTATAGAACCTTGCTTTCTAAAGGTCAATTATTGGAAAAATGGACAGAAAGACTTCATATATTTACACGCAATCTTTCTTATATTAAATACTTTATTGATGAGTCCATCATTTCAGATATGATTTCATGGGCCAAATGGTCCCTTGCAGGTATGGTGAAAAATGAACGGTTTTTTAAAAAGGAACCAGCAGTCATTCTCCATGGTGATGTTGCCCATCATAATTTTTTGCGCGATCGAAATGGGCAGCTGAACATTATTGATTTTGATTTAATTAGTATTGGCCCGCCATCCTATGATTATTTACAATATGCCAATCGAATCCTTCCCAATTTAGATTGGTCGCTGGGGAAATTGGGAGGTTTGAAACAAATAGGAAGATATTTAGATGAAGAAGCATTTTTGTATGCGTTAGCCTTTCCAGCAGATATTTTTCGGGAATGGAATCGGCTGATTAGGGAAAAATCCTATAACGACCAGGCGAAAATCAGGCAGGTTATCGATTTAACCATTAATCAGTTTTACCTGAGAAAAAAATTTATTAGTCAATTACAGGAAAAAGTGAAATGATTTTATCAGAATGAATTCCAACCAAAGATAACACCCTATAAATGAGCATGATTCTATGTTCAGATTGTTTTCTAGGGGGTTTATCAATTGCAGCAAAAACAGTGGATGATTCCTCTTTCCCTTTCCTTGTTATTAGGTGTAACCGGATGTGCCAATAATAATGAGGGTAAAGGGAGTAATAATGTTGCTCGGCCGCTTGGCTATTATTCCAATGAAAATCACCCCAATAACGATTATGAGTTATTAAGGGATAATGATGGAGCCATGACAGAAATCATGGACCATAATCTTGGAGTAGAAGACCAAGTCATTGATGAAAATACCAGAAAGCAGATGCAAACTAGAGACGAGAACGGGAATCCCCAAAACCCAACCGTCCCTAGGGCAAAAACCGACCGGAACTTCTTCCAGCGGGATAATCGTTTTAGTACAAGTGATTTGAATTATCATGGTCACTTAAGTACAAAAAATGGGAAAAATGGTGTTGTAACAAATCCTGATTTTCAAGATCGTGTGACGGCGAAGATTAAAGATAAAGTAGAAAATATTGAAAATGTAAGAAATGTAAGATCGGTTGCTTATGGAAATACAGTAATTGTTTCCGTTTCCTTACATGACAAGGATCAGGCATCCGAAACCAAACGGGCGATTAAAAGTGCAGTTAAGCCATACGCCGATGGAAAAACTGTACAGGTGCTCGTGGATGAAGGAACTATGGGCCGCGACAAAAATATTCATAATGATTTCCAGCGGGAGAAGGGCGGCAACTGACCATCCCCCGCTAAAGAGGCAAGCACTTGTGCTTGCCTCTTTCATTTTTCAAAGGATAAAAAGGCAAATAAAGGCTAAACTAGTACTGTAAAGATTAGTCAATTAAAACAGTAAGAGGTGAGTGACATGAGGGTCATAAACATAGCAATATATCGGTATACCATCGCCGCATTTGCTGTTATTCTCTTCATGTTTTTCGGCAGTATTTCTGGGTTAATAACAACAAGCTCGGCTGCGCAGCAAGATAGTCAAAAAGTAGAGCCATTACACTTAACCGTTATTTTAGAAAGAGTCTATCTTGATGGAGAAGTAAGTCAGGAATTGGTGCACGAGACCTGTTGGAACATGGAGAACTTTTGGGCCAAATATGACCAATGGCAGCTTACCGACACCAATAAGTCAACATACGTCTTCCGAAAACAAGTGGATGATATTTCTCCATTATTAAAAGCTAATGGATTTTTCGGTGTAACAGACCAGGGCGTTTTGACCATCTTTAATGGCAGGCCAGGACAATCACGTATCATCCAGTCTTTTTTTCAAATAGATATCAAGAAACTTGAGAGTAAAAAACAAGAAGAATTAATCCAGGGCATCCCCATTAAATCCAAGGATCACTATGTTGAGGTTTTAGAGACATTTGAACCTTACTCGGTAAAAAAAGAATAGTTAAGCAAATTCAGACTGATTGAGACATATCAGCCTGTTTTTTTATGTTTAGCCTGAATTATTAGACTTTTCCCCAAAAGGCGATTTCCTTCAATAACTTTCTGGACTTATGTTAAAATGAAAGGCAGCCTATTTTAAACAGAACAAACCTTTGAACTCTATCTGGGGAGAGAATACGATTGTATGAATTTATAAAAGGGACGGTCGACTTCGTCGGACCAGAATATATTGTGATCGAAAATAATGGGATCGGTTACCAAATCTCCACACCCAATCCGTTTATTTTTGCTGGAAAAATGGAATCATTGATAACAGTATACACTTACCATTATGTCCGCGAAGATATCATCGCCTTATACGGTTTTGAAACGAGAGAAGAAAAAAGATTATTTACCAAACTATTAAATGTCTCGGGGATTGGCCCTAAAGGAGCTTTAGCCATTTTAGCTTCGGGTGAAGTTCAGCAAGTGGTCAATGCGATTGAAAATGAGGATGAAAGCTTTCTTGTCAAATTCCCTGGTGTCGGTAAAAAGACAGCCCGGCAAATGATTCTTGACCTGAAAGGGAAATTGCAGGATATTGTTCCAGATTACTTCCCTAACCTTTTCAATTCCGAAACCTTCCCGCTTCAGGAGAAGGCAGTCAATTCGGCCTTCGAAGAAGCCATCCTTGCCTTGAAAGCTCTTGGCTATTCAGATAAAGAAATTAAAAAGATTTCGCCTGACTTACAAAAAGAACAGCTTTCAACCGATCAATATATTAAAAAAGCCCTTCAGCGGCTTTTGAAATAGGTGATAATTCATGGAAGAGCGGATCATATCTGGTGAAGTGACTGAAAGCGAGATTAATATTGAACAAAGCCTGCGTCCACAAACCCTAAAACAATATATTGGGCAAACGCAGGTAAAAGAAAATTTGGAGATATTTATTAAGGCGGCAAAGCTGCGCAAGGAAACGCTTGATCATGTTCTCCTCTATGGTCCTCCTGGATTAGGGAAGACCACCCTTGCTGTCATTATTGCCAATGAAATGGGGGTTAATATTAGGACCACCTCAGGACCTGCCATCGAAAGGCCAGGGGATTTAGCAGCTATTTTAACCTCGCTTGAACCGGGTGATGTCTTATTTATTGACGAAATACACAGGCTTCCAAGGTCGATTGAAGAAGTCCTTTATCCCGCAATGGAGGATTTTTGTCTCGATATTGTCATTGGCAAGGGACCAAGCGCCAGGTCAGTCCGGCTTGATCTTCCTCCGTTTACCCTTGTTGGTGCGACAACCCGGGCAGGCTCTTTATCCGCTCCGCTAAGAGACCGATTTGGAGTTTTGTCGAGGCTCGAGTATTATAAAGAAGATCAGTTGAAAAATATTGTGATAAGAACGGCTGATTTGTTTGACACGGAGATTGATGAGCCTTCTGCTGCTGAAATTGCCAGAAGAGCAAGGGGGACCCCGAGGATTGCCAACCGGCTTCTTCGCAGGGTGAGGGATTTTGCTCAAGTGAAAGGAAATGGTACAATTGACCTGCCTCTCGCTAGAGAAGCATTGGAATTGCTTCAGGTTGACCGCCTTGGTTTAGATCATATTGATCATAAACTTCTTAAAGGGATTATTGAAAAATTCCGTGGCGGACCGGTCGGGCTTGATACGATTGCAGCCTCGATTGGGGAAGAGGCTGAAACGATTGAAGATGTTTATGAACCATACCTCCTTCAAATTGGTTTTTTACAGCGAACACCAAGGGGAAGGGTCGTAACTGGTGCAGTATATCACCATTTTGGTATAGAGGTGCCGAGGGAATAAACTTAAGTTTTACCTTTTTGGAAGATTTAATAGAAATAAGGTGTGTTAAATATGAAAGTAGATTTATTTGATTTTCATTTACCTGAGGAATTAATTGCCCAGGTTCCTTTAAAAAACCGAACCGACAGCCGGTTGATGGTTTTGAACAAACAAACTGGTGAAATTAACCATGAAGTGTTTAAAAATATCACTGAATATTTTCGTGAAGGGGACTGCCTTGTCTTAAATGACACAAAGGTATTACCTGCACGTCTTTTTGGTGTGAAAACCGATACAGGTGCAAAGATTGAAGTTTTACTGTTAAAACAACTAGAAGGTGATCAGTGGGAAACACTGGTGAAACCGGCAAAACGAGTGAAAAAAGGGACAGAAATCGTCTTTGGTGATGGACTGCTTACAGCTGTTTGCATGGAGGAGTCAGACCATGGCGGAAGAGTATTAGAGTTTAAGTACACCGGAATATTTTATGAAGTGCTTGATGCTCTGGGTGAAATGCCGCTTCCTCCCTACATTAAAGAGCAGCTGGAAGACCGTGACCGATATCAAACCGTTTATGCCCGCGAACCAGGATCTGCCGCTGCACCAACAGCAGGCCTGCATTTCACTGAAGCCCTATTGGATCAAATAAGAGCAAAAGGGGTACATATTGCATTTATCACGCTTCATGTCGGTCTTGGTACGTTCCGTCCTGTCAGTGTCGACGATGTATTGGAGCATGATATGCATGCTGAATTATATATGATGACAGAGGGAACGGCCCAATTGCTTAACGAGGTAAGAGAAAATGGCGGCAGAATCATTACTGTCGGAACCACCTCTACAAGAACATTAGAGACTATTGCATCAGCAAATAACGGACAGTTTAGGGCTGGAAGCGGCTGGACAAGTATTTTTATTTATCCTGGTTATGAATTTAAGGGGATTGATGGAATGATTACAAATTTCCACCTGCCTAAATCAACTTTGATCATGCTTGTCAGTGCCTTGGCCGGAAGAGAAAATATTTTACATGCCTACAATACGGCCGTTGCCGAACGTTACCGCTTTTTCAGTTTTGGTGATGCCATGCTGATTCTCTGATGTCCAGCTCCAGGCGCCATCGGCTCGAGGTCACAAGTCAATCCGTCCAAAAGGTTAAAGAACAACCTTTCGGCCGGCTCGTCTTGTGCTTGTCGCCGATAGACGGGCGCCTTACGCTTTTCTTATAGGAAGGAGACAACAATTTGACAGCTATTCGCTATGAATTAATTAAAACATGTAAACAGACAGGAGCAAGGCTTGGGAGGGTCCACACTCCGCATGGATCGTTTGACACACCTGCCTTTATGCCGGTAGGCACCCTTGCAACTGTAAAAACGATGTCACCTGAAGATTTAAAAGAAATGGGTGCCGGGATTATTTTAAGTAATACCTATCACTTATGGCTAAGACCGGGTCATGAAATTATTAAAGAGGCTGGCGGCCTTCATAAATTCATGAATTGGGACCGGGCCATTTTAACAGACTCAGGCGGTTTTCAGGTATTCAGTTTAAGTGAATTCCGGAAAATTGAGGAAGAGGGAGTTCATTTCCGCAATCATATGAGTGGTGAAAAGTTATTTTTATCACCGGAAAAGGCAATGGAAATTCAGAATGCACTTGGTTCTGATATTATGATGGCCTTTGATGAATGTCCGCCATTTCCTGCCACTTTTGAATATATGAAGAAATCTGTTGAGCGGACGTCAAGATGGGCAGAGCGCTGTTTAAATGCTCACCAGCGTCCGCAAGATCAAGGGTTATTTGGGATTGTCCAAGGCGGCGAATATGAAGAACTCCGCAGGCAAAGTGCAAACGACCTTGTTTCGCTTGACTTCCCTGGTTACGCTGTAGGCGGGTTATCAGTCGGAGAGCCTAAGGATGTGATGAACCGGGTCCTTGAATTTACCACACCGATGCTGCCGTCAAATAAACCACGGTATTTAATGGGTGTCGGCTCGCCGGATTCCCTTATTGATGGTGCGATTCGCGGGATTGATATGTTTGATTGTGTATTGCCGACACGTATCGCTCGAAATGGTACATTAATGACAAGCAGCGGCCGCCTTGTGGTAAAAAATGCCCAGTATGCCCGCGATTTTGGACCACTTGATCCAGAATGCGATTGCTATACATGCCGAAACTACTCGAGAGCTTATATTCGTCACTTAATTAAATGTGATGAAACGTTTGGAATTCGTTTAACGTCTTACCATAATCTCTATTTTCTGTTAAGATTAATGGAGAAGGTCAGACAAGCCATTATGGAAGACAGGCTTGGAGATTTCCGTGAAGAGTTTTTTGAACGTTACGGTTTTAATAAACCGAACGCGAAAAATTTCTAATAGCTATTTTTGAAAGGAGGGAAACAAGATGTCAGGTGGTATTGGAACAATCATTCCATTAATTTTAATGTTTGTGTTATTTTATTTCCTATTAATCCGTCCGCAGCAAAAACGCCAAAAGTCAGTTGCGAACATGCAAGGCTCATTGAAAAAAGGGGATAAAATCGTCACGATTGGTGGTCTCCATGGCTTTATTGATTCAATTGATGAAAATAAAGTAGTGATTAAATGTGGCGACGGAAGCCGTCTTACATATGACCGTAATGCGATCCGTGAGGTAACAGAATCCGCGGCTGGTACGGCTGAAGGAAGCGTAAACCTTTCTAAATAATGAATGAAAAAAGGAAGCCATATTTTGAAATGGCTTCCTTTTCATTTAAGCAGATCTGTGTGAGTGATTGGAGGAGATATTTACTCCCAATATTCCACCCATCATTGCGATTAATGTATAGCAGGTGTGATAGATGACTTGTTCCGCGTCAAACAAGCGGTCATAGCCAAGGTATTGAAATAAAAAAACAACAACTGAATAAATAAGCCCTGTTAATCCTCCAATGAGCCAGCCCTTTTCTTTCCGCTTGCCTCCAGAGAGAAATCCGCCGCCAAACAGTCCGATGAAAGATAAGGCTGTTATCACATATTGAAGTGATCCTTCTCGAACGGATGTAAACCGAAGGATAGACGCAAAAATAATACTGGAAATCATAACAAAGGCTAAAATAAAAATTAATCCATACAATATGGATATCCCAAAGCTTTTCGATTCGATTTTAACTCTCCCCCTTTATTCCAAGACCACACCGTCCTCTTTTTCTTAGCCGGCAAGGTCCTGAACAGTTATTCTTCCTAGTACAAGCGTATTCACGCAAAGTACAAAGTAGAATCGATATTTCCTCCTCTCACCTTTTATTTGGTACTAACTTCCTTTCATAAAAGCCTATATATTTTCCGATACTATTCTTTGATTAAAAAAAGGGGCGACCAATAGTGGAATATGTATCCATCGTGTTACGAACCATCTTGTTTTATTTTCTAATTCTCATTATTTTTCGTGTAATGGGCAAACGTGAGATTGGAGAATTAAGCATACTGGATCTAGTCGTTTTTATTATGATTGGTGAGATGGCGGTGGTCGCAATTGAAAAACACCACTCCCCATTGTTACACACCATGATTCCAATGATTGCATTAATGACCATTCAAATCATTATGGCTGTTATTTCTTTAAAAAGTAAACGGATTCGGGATTTAGTTGATGGGAAACCAATTATTATTATTAATAGAGGGAAAATAGATGAGACGGCCATGCGAAAGCAGCGCTATAATTTTGATGATTTAATGGTGCAATTAAGAGAAAAGGACATCCGCAGTATTACTGATGTAGAGTTTGCTATTTTAGAGCCCTCTGGCAGTTTATCAGTTATTGAAAAATTAAAAAATCCTGATGGTCCGTCAAAAGAAGGGGATATCACGATCCCTTTAATAATGGATGGACAAATTGATGAAGAAAACCTGAAGCGGATTAATAAAACCAATCTATGGCTGCGCCAGGAATTAAAAAAGAAGGGATACAGAGAGATAAAAAATATTTCTTTCTGCAGTTTTGAAAATGGAAATTTTTATATTGATTTAAAAGATGATGTTTAAGAAGACACGCCCACATGGCATGTCTTCTTTTAGTTAAACTATGAAGGAATCAGATTTCCAATCCAAGGGATCCGTTTCAATTCCTCTTTTTTAATGAGCCGGAATAGGATGAGCATCACTAGATAGGAAACCATCATGGCAATTGCAGCTGATACTACTCGAAGGATTAAATTTTCCTGTAAAAGGGTATGTTCAAAAAGCCAATAGCCTAACCAGCCGGATAGCCCCATTACAAGAAATCCTTTTAGATAATCTCTGATATAGAAGGAAAAGGATACCTTTTTTAATACGGTCGCAAAATGTAATCCCGTGACTAAGACAAACCCAACGACAATTCCTAATGCAGCACCGCTAATACCGAAAGTAGCCTGTGAGGCGAGCAAAAATATGACAGCAGTTTTTACAACAGAACCAACAAGGCTATTGATCATCGCTGCTCGTGCCAGATTTAAAGCCTGTAAAACAGCCTGAAGGGGACCCTGATAGTAATAAACCAACATAAACGGGGCCATAAGGCGAATAAAAAAGGATCCTTTTGTTGAGCCATACATGAGCTGCATGAGCGGGTCTGCCAATACATAAAGAAGGATGACGGCAAGCCCGCCCGTTAAAAAAACAAACCGCAGCGCTTGCTGCAACCGGTATTCGATTACTTTGTGATGGTTCTTTGAATTAGCCTCACTGATCGCGGGCACAAGTGAAGTTGCTAATGAAAAGGTAACAAAGGACGGCAGCATCAACAATGGCATCGCATAACCGGTTAAGGCCCCATACTGTTTTGTAGCCTCCCCAGCTAATACACCTGCGAGTGCGAGGCTATGGGCGACTACAATCGGTTCAAAAAACCAGGAGATCGAACCAATCATTCTGCTTCCTGTCGTAGGAAGGGCAATCTCCATTAAATCTTTAAATGTTTTTTTTCCTTTGTGAACGAATTGAAAAAAGTTTTTTCTAAGCCTAAACCGCTTTTTTAATTTAAAGGTCGTTAGTAAATAAAGCAATGAAAGTAATTCACCTAAAACAGATGCACCCATTGCCGCAGCCGCCCCATATTCTACCCCATATGGGAGGAATGTTTTTGTTGCGGTTGCAATTAAGGTTATCCGGACAAATTGTTCTAGTATTTGAGAGATGGCTGAGGGACGCATGTTCTGCCGGCCTTGAAAGTAACCTCTCAATACGGATGCAACTGCAATGATTGGAAGAGCTGGTGCAATCGCAATGAGTGGATAGTAAGTTCTTGAATCGGTAAATAGAGTAGTAGATAAAATCGGTGCCAATAAGATAAGTGCAGGTGTAAGAATAATGGATAAACCAACTGTAATCGCCAAGGAAACGACGAGAATTTTTTTGATTTCAGCATAATCCCTTCTTGCTTCTGCCTCTGCAATATTTTTCGAGATGGCAACTGGAAGGCCTAACTGGATAATCGTCACCACGAGGATAAACGTAGGATATGCCATCATATATAAACCGACGCCTTCTTCACCAATACTTCTTGCAAGAACAATGCGGTAGATAAAGCCAAGGACTCGAGTGATAAAGCCTGCTATTAACAGGATAAAAGTCCCTTTTAAAAACTTTGACATTTAGGTTCCCACCTTCTCAAAAAAGAAGAATTCATATACAATTATCTATATGCCTAATGGTGGACAAAGCATGACAAGTAGTAAGACCTTTTTCAAATGTGTTACATAAAAAGAGGCGAATCTTTTAGGAGAGATTCGGAGGGGGCAGTGAGAATGGATATTAGCCAAATTAGCGAAGATTTGCAAATTCAGGTACGTCCGGCCTTAAAAAGTAAATTAGAAGAGTTTCGCTTGCTGGGGCTTGATTCAGTTTCCGAACAAGGATTCTGGGAATTCTTAGTGAAGAAAAAATGGAAAAAGGTAAAACACGAGATGAGGCTATATGAAATGATCCAGGAAATTCTCTCTGTTAAGGCGAGTGATTATCTCAATTATGTCACCATTGAGTCGTATAAAACTTCCGAATTTTCCATCGAAAATGAAGAGGAGCTTAAAGAACTGTTAAAATGAGAAAAAATGTTAAATTGACAGCTTGTTCAACTTATTTCATAATGAATTTGTGACTTTTTTTATGTTAATTAAATAGTACGAGACGTACCAGTGCAGGTGTGCACATGCACTAAGGAGGAACAATACATAATGGTAAAGCGCAGTAGAATTATTGCTTTCTTTCTTCTAATCATCATTCTTGGAAGCACAATGGGAGCAACAACAAAGAATATCTTAAATAATATTAAGCTTGGACTGGACCTTCAGGGCGGGTTTGAGGTTTTGTATGAAGTTCAGCCTGCGAAAAAAGGACAGAAAATTACCCAGGAAGTTTTGGCTAGTACCGCTGAAGCCTTGGATCGACGGATTAACGTCCTTGGCGTGAGTGAGCCAGTTATTCAAATTGAAGGGACTAACCGAATCAGGGTGCAGCTGGCCGGCGTTAAAGACCAAAACCAAGCAAGGGAAATCTTGTCAACCCAGGCTAATTTATCTTTCAGGGATGCTAATGACAAACTAAAGATGGATGGTTCTGATTTAAAACAGGGCGGAGCTAAGCAAACCTTCGATGAAAATGGCAAACCAAGTGTAAGTCTGACATTAAAGAGTGCGGATAAATTCAGGAAAGTTTCTGAAGAAATTATGAATATGTCGCCAAATAATTACCTTGTCATTTGGCTTGACTTTGAAGAGGGAAAAGATTCCTTTAAAACGGAAGTAGCCAAAGAGGATCCCAAGTTCTTATCTGCTCCAACTGTAAACCAAATCTTTAATCAAAATTCAGTTTCCATTGTCGGCAGCTTTACGGCCGAAGAAGCCCAAACATTAGCTTCCCTATTAAATGCAGGTTCCTTGCCTGTAAAACTGAAAGAAGTATACTCTACTTCTGTTGGAGCTAAATTTGGAGAGCAAGCTTTAAATGAAACCATTTTCGCTGGACTTGTCGGAGTGGCTATCATTTATTTATTCATGATTTTCTATTACCGTTTTCCAGGTTTTATTGCTACGATTACTTTAAGTATTTTTACTTATCTGGTGCTATTAATATTCGATTGGATGAATGGGGTTCTGACTTTGCCGGGGATTGCGGCGATTATTCTCGGGATCGGTATGGCTGTTGACGCCAACATTATTACCTATGAACGCATTCGAGAAGAGCTAAAGGTTGGTAAATCAGTTAAAGCCGCATTTCAAGCTGGTGAGAAAAATGCCTTTACATCCATACTTGACGCAAACTTGACGACATTACTAACTGCTGCTGTATTATTCTTTTACGGGACAAGCTCTGTAAAAGGGTTTGCAACCATGTTAATTATCAGTATTCTTATGAGCTTTTTAACATCGGTTTACGGTGCACGTCTATTATTGGGATTATGGGTTCACAGTAATCTCTTTAACAAGAAACCAAGCTGGTTTGGTGTAAAACAGGCTGATATACACGACATTAAAGAAAGCTTTGATACATTAGATTTACCTACTCGCTTTGATAAACTTGACTTTGTTAAGCCAAGGAAGAAATTTTTTGGGATTTCTGCTATTTTAATCGTTGCTGGATTAATCGTATTAATTGTCTTTAAACTAAACCTGGCGATTGATTTTTCAAGTGGTACCCGTGTGGAAGTACTCTCTGATAAAGCACTAACCACTGAACAAGTAAACACAGCATTTGAAAAACATGATTTAACGGCAGACGACATTGTCATTTCCGGGGACAATAATGAACGTGCTTCTGCCCGCTTCGTAGGTGTCCTTAATAAGGATGAAATTGCTAAATTAAAATCAGATTTTAAAAAGGAATTTGGTTCTGAACCAAATGTAAGCACCGTTTCTCCGACTATCGGTAAGGAATTGGCGAAAAATGCTATTATTGCCCTTGCAATTGCATCGATTGGGATTATCATTTATGTAACAATTCGTTTTGAAATCTCAATGGCGATTGCAGCAATTGTTTCGCTGCTCCATGATGCATTCTTTATGGTTGCCCTATTCAGTCTGACAAGACTTGAAGTTGACTTAACGTTTATTGCGGCGGTATTGACCATTGTTGGTTATTCCATTAACGATACCATTGTTACCTTTGACAGAATGCGTGAAAACATGCGTAAGAAGAAAAGGCTTAAAACAAATGAAGATATTGCTGATGTGTTGAATACAAGTATCCGTCAAACCTTGACGCGATCCGTTAATACAGTTTTAACCGTATTAATCACGGTAGTTGCTTTAATTATTTTTGGCAATGAATCGATCCTTAATTTCTCAATTGCCTTGTTCATTGGTTTAGTAGTGGGAGTTTACTCTTCTATCGGTATTGCCGGTCCGCTTTGGTATGTGTTCAAGACGCGCGAACTTAAGAAAAAGGGTACTATTCGTACGGTAAAGGAAAAGAGAAAATATTCCGATCAGCCACAGGTATAGATTTTACGAAAAAACTGCAAACCATTTTGCAGTTTTTTCTTTTGATTGAAACCTCTGACCTGCTCCTGTATAATTAGTAAGTCTGAGGGGTGAACCTACCAGTGTTAAAGTCAAAAACAAAATGGATTGTACGCAATTCTGATTATAATAATGTTGATATGCTCGTTAATGAGTTGAAAATAACACCTCTAGTTGCATCACTACTTGTCAACCGTGGACTCAATACCGTAGAATCTGCTCGGTATTTTTTATTTGGAAAAGATGGGTTTCATGATCCCTACCTGCTTAAAGGGATGGAAACGGCTGTTAATCGAATTCGTGAAGCGATTGAGAAACAAGAACCAATTCTCATCTACGGAGATTATGATGCAGATGGTGTAAGCAGTACTACTGTGTTAATGATTACACTGCGCGATCTAGGGGCGAACGTCCAATTTTATATACCTAATCGTTTTTCAGAAGGCTATGGTCCAAACGAAGCTGCCTTCCGTCATGCAGCAGAGAATGGCATTAAACTGTTGATAACGGTAGATACAGGAATCGCGGCTGTTCATGAGGCCTCAGTTGCCAAAGAGCTTGGGATGGATCTGATAATTACTGACCACCATGAACCTGGACCCGTCTTACCAGAAGCATTGGCTATCATTCATCCCAAGCTGCCAGACAGTACGTATCCTTTTCGCGAACTGGCAGGAGTGGGTGTAGCCTTTAAACTTGCCCATGCGTTATATGGAGAAGTTCCAGAGCACTTGTTGGAAATTGCCGTGATTGGTACGATTGCTGACCTCGTCTCGTTAAAAGATGAAAATCGCTTAATTGCAAGAAAAGGCTTGGAAAAACTAAAAACGACCGAAAATATTGGTTTGAAGGCTATTTTAAAACTAGCAGGTGTGGATTTTAAGTCGATCAACGAAGAGACGATCGGCTTTACGCTTGCACCTAGAATCAATGCTGTCGGCAGACTTGAAGATGCCGATTTGGCGGTTCAGCTGCTCTTGACAGACGATCAAGATGAAGCAGCTGCTCTTGCAGAAGAAATGAATGCCTTAAATAAGACGAGGCAGGAAATTGTTAATACAATTACTGCCGAGGCCATCGAAGAGGTCGAGAAAAACTTCCCAATTGAGACTAATAAAGTGCTTGTGATTGGCAGAGAAGGCTGGAATGCCGGTGTAATCGGGATTGTAGCCTCAAGGCTTGTTGAAAAATTTTACCGGCCGACTATCGTGTTAAATTTCGACCCTGAAAAAGGCGTTGCTAAGGGTTCGGCAAGAAGTATATTTGGTTTTGACTTATTTAAAAATTTATCTACTTGCAGAGAACTTCTTCCACATTTTGGCGGACATCCTATGGCGGCAGGGATGACATTGAAACTTGAGGATGTTGCAGAGCTCCGTCAGCGTCTCAATCTCCTTGCGGACGAGCAACTTTCAGAGGATGATTTAATACCAATCACCCAGCTTGATGAGGAAATACATCTTGAAAATATCAGCTTAAATGCCTTAGATGAGCTTAGTCTTCTGGCGCCATTTGGTGTGGACAATCCAAAACCAAAAGTGTTAATCAATAATGTGGCGATAAAAAGTATCAGAAAAATTGGCAGTGAGCAAAACCATCTTAAACTTTTAATAAATGAAGAAGGCGCAAGCCTTGATGGCATCGGATTTGGTTTAGGGCCGCTGGTGGACCATATCTCTCCTGCTTCCAAAATTTCATTAATTGGAGAATTATCTATTAATGAATGGAACAATATACGTAAACCGCAAATCTTTATCCACGATGTAGCGGTCAATAAGTGGCAGCTATTTGATTTTCGTGGACAAAGGAGAACGCATCACTTACAAAACACAGTACCGGCTGAAAACAGGAAGATTGTTGTTTTCAATAAAGCGAACCTTGAAAAAATGAACCCAGAATTACAATCAGAGGCCATTTTAATTCAAGACCTGGAAGAAGCCAAAGTCTTTGATGGAAACGGGGCCAATATTGCATTAGTGGATTTTCCGCCGTCAAAAGACCTTCTTAAAGAATTAATTGCAGGGGAAAAACCAGCCAGAATCTATGCGTATTTTTATAAAGAAGCAAGCGATTATTTTTCGACGATACCAACACGTGATCACTTTAAATGGTTCTATGCCTTGCTGTTAAAAAAGGGTCCCATTGACTTGAATCTTCATGGCGAAACAATCGCTAAACACCGCGGCTGGTCACAGGAAACGATTAAATTTATGTCAAAGGTGTTTTCTGAACTGGATTTTGTTACAATAAACAATGGATTTATTACTTTAAATACGGGAGCGCAAAAGCGTGACCTGACTGATTCACACACTTATCAAACAAAACAGGCCCAGTATACTCTTGAAAGAGAGCTATTGTTTTCCTCCTTTCAAGAATTAAAAGGCTGGTTCGATCAAGTCATCCAAGAATCAGTTGAATCTGAGGAGGCAATTTAACAATGGATTTAAGAGAATATATTACAATCGTACCTGACTGGCCAAAACCAGGAATTAAGTTTAAAGACATTACTCCTTTAATGAATAACGGAGAAGCTTATAAATACGCAACGGATCAAATCGTTTCTTACGCAAAAGAGAAACAAATTGATATTATCGTTGGACCTGAAGCACGCGGCTTTATTATCGGCTGCCCTGTTGCCTACTCATTAGGGGTTGGATTTGCACCAGTCCGTAAAGAAGGTAAGCTGCCTCGAGAAACCATTAAGGTAAGCTATGGTTTGGAATATGGTAAAGATGTTCTTACTATTCACAAAGATGCCATTCAGCCTGGTCAACGTGTGTTAATCACAGACGATTTGTTAGCTACCGGCGGAACCATTGATGCCACTATTAAATTGGTGGAAGAGCTTGGCGGTGTGGTTGCTGGGATTGCTTTCTTAGTAGAATTAAGCTATTTAGAAGGCCGCAGCAAATTAGACGGTTACGATGTTCTTACATTATTGCACTACTAAATGATGCATGAGGGCACTCAATTTACGAGTGCTCTCTTTATATAATTTTTAAATACGTTTTAACAGGCAAAATAGCCTATAAAAGCCGCTAGAAGTGACAAAGATTTCGTAATTTAGTAAAAAAACAGTACAATCTCTTTACAATTTCGCTATTTTTTTCGATAATAGTAACAATCATTCTAATTTAGTAACAATTTTTTTTAGGAAAATATTTATATAAAAAGATTCTCTCGCAGCTTGGCGGGATTTTGATATAAAAATTGAGATGAAGATAAAGGTGATTTCATGGCGAACGATCAAGTGTTAACGGCCGACCAAGTCATCGACAAGACTAGAAAATATTTAAATGATGAGCATGTGGAACTGGTGAAAAAAGCCTATGAGTACGCGAAACATGCCCATCGTGAACAATATAGAAAATCGGGAGAGCCATACATTATTCATCCCATTCAAGTTGCCGGTATTTTAGCCGACCTTGAAATGGACCCGGCAACTGTGGCGGCTGGTTTTCTCCATGACGTTGTTGAGGATACCAATGTAACCTTAGGGGATATTGCAGAGGCTTTTAACGGCGAAGTGGCAATGCTTGTTGATGGAGTGACGAAGTTAGGAAAAATTAAATATAAGTCTCATGAAGAGCAGCAGGCAGAGAATCATCGAAAGATGTTTGTTGCAATGGCACAAGATATCCGCGTCATCCTGATTAAACTGGCGGACCGTTTGCATAATATGCGGACACTAAAACATCTTCCTGTCGAGAAACAACGCCGGATCTCCAATGAGACACTTGAAATTTTTGCACCTTTAGCTCATCGTCTTGGTATTTCTAAGATTAAATGGGAGCTGGAAGATACCGCATTAAGATATTTAAATCCACAGCAGTATTACCGGATTGTGAACTTAATGAAAAAGAAACGGGCAGAGCGTGAGCAATATCTTGATGATGTCATTGACGAAGTAAAGGGCCGTTTAAGTGAAGTATCCATTAAAGCGGAGCTTTCAGGACGTCCTAAACATATTTACAGCATTTATCGGAAGATGGCCTTGCAAAACAAACAATTCAGTGAAATTTATGATTTGCTTGCCGTCCGGATTGTGGTGAATAGTATTAAGGATTGTTATGCGGTTCTTGGCATTATTCATACTTGCTGGAAACCGATGCCCGGCCGGTTTAAAGATTATATTGCGATGCCTAAGCCAAATATGTATCAGTCCTTGCATACGACCGTCATAGGTCCAAAAGGGGATCCGCTTGAAGTGCAAATTAGAACGGATGAAATGCACCGAATCGCGGAGTTCGGGGTTGCAGCTCACTGGGCTTATAAAGAAGGAAAAGCGATTAGCGACAGTTCCACCTTCGAACAAAAACTTACCTGGTTTAGGGAAATCCTAGATTTTCAAAACGATACCGCCAATGCCGAAGAATTTATGGAATCATTAAAAATCGATTTGTTCTCGGATATGGTGTTCGTTTTTACGCCAAAAGGCGATGTCATCGAATTGCCGTCTGGTTCTGTTCCTATCGATTTTGCCTATCGGATTCACTCTGAAATCGGCAATAAAACGATTGGTGCAAAAGTGAACGGAAAAATGGTGACACTCGATTATAAACTGAAGACCGGTGATATCATTGAGATCCTGACTTCTAAACATTCCTATGGACCTAGCCAGGACTGGTTGAAGCTGGCTCAAACCTCGCAGGCGAAAAATAAGATTCGAGCGTTTTTTAAGAAGCAGCGCCGTGATGAAAATATCATTAAAGGCAAAGAGTTAGTTGAAAAAGAAATTCGCAGCATGGAATTCGACATTAAGGAAATTTTAACAGCTGAGAACCTGAAAAAGGTAGCTGAGAAGTTTAATTTTTCCAATGAAGAAGATATGTATGCAGCCGTTGGTTATAATGGTGTTACTGCATTGCAGGTGGCCAACCGCCTGACCGAGAAGTGGCGCAAAAAACGGGATAAAGAACAATCGGCAACGATTGCGAATGCCATTACCGATTTGAAGTCCTTTCCATCGACGAAAAAACGGGAATCAGGTGTACGCGTCCAAGGGATCGATAACCTGTTGATCCGCTTGTCAAAATGCTGTAATCCTGTTCCGGGGGATGAGATTGTCGGGTTTATTACCAAAGGCCGCGGTGTCTCTGTCCATCGCTCGGATTGCCCAAATATTGATTCAAATGATGCCCAATCAAGATTAATCCAGGTTGAGTGGGAATCTTCCTTAAATGACCGTAAGGAGTATAACGTCGACATTGAGATCAGCGGTTATGACCGTCAGGGACTGCTTAATGAGGTTCTTCAAGCCGTTAGTGAGACCAAAACAAATATCTCAGCGGTTTCCGGAAAATCAGACCGTAATAAAATGGCGACCATCATCATGTCGATTGCGATCCACAATGTCAGCCATCTCCAAAAAGTTGTCGACCGAATCAAGCAAATCCCTGATATCTATTCCGTTCGCAGGATTATAAGTTAAATTTTGTTAATGCACATTGTTGATTGGAGCGGAAGGTGCTCCACTCCTGCGGGAGTACGGGGCAGGGGAGACCCCGCAGGCGCGAAGCGGCGAGGAGGCTCCCCGGCACGCCCGCGGAAAGGGAGCACCTGGAGCGGAAATCAACATTCTAGATTAACAGAGCCATAAGTTAAGGAGTTTCTAGCATGAGAATAGTAGTACAACGCAGCAAACAGGCAAAAGTAACGGTTGACGGAGAAATCACCGGAAAAATAACCAAAGGGTTTGTCTTGCTGGTTGGGGTGACCCATGAAGATAAGGAAGAGGATGCTGCCTACCTAGCTGACAAAATAGCTAATTTACGGGTCTTTGATGACAATGCGGGTAAAATGAATCTTTCTTTATTGGATGTTGGCGGGGAAATCCTGTCTGTATCACAGTTCACTTTATTTGGCGACTGCAGGAAAGGCCGCAGACCAAACTTTATGGAAGCGGCTAGACCTGAACAGGCCGTCATATTGTATGAAACCTTCAACCAGATGCTTCGTGATAAAGGAATTACCGTTGAAACAGGCGTATTCGGTGCCATGATGGATGTAGAATTAGTCAATGATGGTCCCGTTACGTTAATTGTAGAAAGTAAGTAAGAAGCCTAGGCAATCGTGCCAGGCTTTTTTGCTGTTTAAAAAAGCCCCGGAAGAGAATTCTTCCAGAGCCTTATGCTTAGTTGTTTTTAAAATATCTAGCTAATCCATTATATAGACCCGATGCTGCATTTTCTTGAAAGACCCCGGAGTTTAATGTGATTTCCTCCTGCGGGTTGCTTAAGTATCCCAGCTCAATCAGGGCAGCTGTTTGACTGTTTTCCCGAATCACATGAAAATCACCGAATCTAACCCCGCGTCCATCCAAATTGGTTTGCGCAACGGTTGAGGAATAGAGAGAATCAGCTAGACCTTCTTGATAATCGTAAAAGTAATAACCTGTCATACCTCGCGCACTTCGGTCAAGACTGCTGTCATAATGCAAACTTATAAAGGCATCTGCATCTCTTGCAGCAGCGGCACTTACACGGGATGGAAGGGTAATAAAAGAATCACTGCTTCTGGTAAGATAGACATTGGCTCCGGCAGCACTTAATTTATCATATAAAAGCCGTGCAGTTCTTAAGGTAAGTTCCTTTTCTAATGTACCATTTGCACCAGTGGTCCCGTTATCGCCGCCGCCATGACCTGGATCAAGGACAATCGTTTTGTTTTTCAGATAGCCTTCGGCGCCGCCTTTATGGATTTGAGTTGTTGACCCATTGCTAGACACAATCCATCCAGCTACATATCCCGTGCTTCCATCGTTTAACTCAATCTCGTACCAGTCATTCACAATCCCTTTTACAGGAAAAGAATCTCCTTCGTTTGCCAAGGCAGCCACTTGAGAATCGGCCGTTGCTTCCTCTCGAATATTTGTTCCGTTATGTAAGATAGTGACCGTACTGCCCTGTAACTGTGAAGGTTTTGATTCAGTGGATTTCTCAAGGTACAGGCTTGAAATCCAGCCAAAACTACCAGACTCAAACTCTACTTTTGAAAAATTATTATTTTCTTCCAAAATAGCAAATCGCTGATCCTTTGACACACTGCTAATGATGTCTGCATTTAATGAGGGCTCTGACCGGACACTAAGACTTCCGGCTGTTACAGTGCCATAAACGCCTGTTAATTTTTTCTTAGGCGTATTCTGTGATGTTTTTGATTGGGTATCAATAAACTCTGCTTTTACCCACCCGCTAAGGTCTGAATAACGAATCTCCAGCCAATTATTTTCTTTCGAAACAATCGTAACATCCGTACCATTGGTTAATTTTCCAAGAATCGGACTAGTCTCGGAAGCTTCTTCCCTTATATTTATGGTATCAGCGTTTACAGTTCCCATTTCGGTGGAGTTTGATGAATCAGAGTAATTTTCACCAGATTGTACTTGTAAAAATTCTCGAAGGACCCATCCTTCACCGAAGTCTGAAGTGATTTTATACCAATTTTCATTTTGATCAAGGATCGTTACTTCCTGCCCTTGATTTAGAGAACCAACGATTGGGAAGCTTGTCCCAGGGCCTGAACGAATTCTTAATTGATCGGTGTTGGCCTTGGCGGCATTTCTTCCAGCAGATCCTGATGTTGTTCCCGATTCTTCTTCATTATCTTTTGTGACCAGCCAACTGACAACCCAGCCGGTTTGTCCCACCCCGAGCTTGATTTCAAGCCAATCACCCTTCTCACTAACAATGGAGTAACTTTCACCCCGTACTGCGGTCAAAACAAGGGGGTAGCTTAATCCCGGTCCGCTGCGGACATTTACCGTGTCAGTGGAAATAGTAACTGTTCCACTTGAAGCCATCCCTCCTTGTGGCAGGAAGGTACCAAATAGGAGAATAATAGAGAATAGAAGTAGAGTTAACTTTTTTGACATGACAACCTCCTTTACCCATCTATTCTATCGTAAAAAAAACAGAAATTCATTCCTTAAATGGCTATTTTAACTAAAATTACTAGAAATCCTCTCTCTAATAAGAATTTTTTTCTGATGGATGGAAATAATAGAAAAAAAACTGAGGTGATTGTGATATGAGGTCAAGTGAAAAGGGAATGAATATACAATCCATGGACTGCCGCCTATTTGGGGTAGACTTTCATGACTTTATTCAAAAAGAAGGACACACAAACTCGTTTGAACTTGCATCTGAATTTGGGCTTACGATGGGCGATGTCAGAAAGTTAAAAAAACATCTAGGAAGGTCGTAAATGTCTCTTGACATTAGTTTAGATGCTCCGTATTATTATATAAATATAAGTCATATTCGAAAATAACCAATGATGGAGCACAGTAATTAAGATTATCCATGAAAAGAGAGGGAATGCCTTAGGCTGAAAGCATTTCTACATGTACCTTAGTGAAAGAACACTCCGTAGGCTTCTCTCTGAAAAAGCAAATGCTTTAGTAGGAGTTGAACGTTGCAGGCGTTAACTGTTTAAGAGGAAGGGCATGTTCATGTTCTTCAACTAGGGTGGCACCGCGGGATTTTAAACTCTCGTCCCTTGTATGTATACAAGGGATGGGAGTTTTTTTGCGTTTCCAGAAAAAAGAAAACTATCCAATTAACAATATCTACATACGCGTTATGTTTATAAAGGAGGTCTATCACCATGTCTATTAGCATCCCAAGAGGCACGCAGGACATACTGCCAGGTGAAGTAGAAAAGTGGCAGCTCATTGAAGCAAAAGCAAGAGAACTTTGTGAAAAATATCAATATCAAGAGATTCGTACACCGATTTTTGAACATACTGATCTTTTCTCAAGAGGTGTTGGCGACAGCACTGATATTGTCCAAAAGGAAATGTACACGTTTGAAGATAGAGGAAAACGAAGTATTACGCTAAGACCAGAAGGGACGGCGGCGGTTGTCCGCTCCTTTGTTGAGAAGAAAATGTTTGGGCTGGCTAATCAGCCTGTAAAACTTTACTACATGGGGCCAATGTTCCGTTATGAACGCCCCCAGGCTGGCCGCTTCCGTCAATTCGTTCAATTTGGTGTCGAGGCATTAGGAAGTAACGATCCGGCGATTGACGCAGAAGTTATTTCTCTAGCCATGAATCTTTATAAAGAAATGGGACTACAAAAGTTAAGGCTTATTATCAACAGTTTGGGTGATAAAGAGAGTCGGACCGCACATCGTGAGGCCCTTGTGAATCATTTCAAACCGCGGATTGGAGAGTTTTGTCATGACTGCCAAAACCGTCTAGAGAAAAATCCGCTTCGGATCCTTGACTGTAAGCAAGACCGTGATCATGAATTAATGAAAACAGCACCATCGATTTTGGATTATTTAAATGATTTTTCAAAGACCTATTTTGAAAAATTACAGAACTATTTAACTTTGCTTGATATTCCATTTGAAGTGGATCCAAACTTAGTCCGCGGCTTAGATTATTATAATCACACGGCTTTTGAGATTATGAGTAATGCTGAAGGCTTTGGAGCGATTACTACCCTTTGCGGAGGCGGCCGCTACAATGGATTGGCAGAAGAAATTGGCGGTCCTGAAACACCTGGTATCGGCTTTGCCTTGAGTATTGAACGGTTTATTGCTGCCCTTAATGCAGAGGGCATTGAACTAGAAATCAACCAGGGGATTGACTGCTATGTAGCAGCGCTTGGGGAAGCTGCTAAAGATTATACAGTAGGACTCTTGCAGCAATTACGAATGGCCGGATTTTCTGCAGAAAGAGACTATCTGGATCGGAAATTCAAGGCACAGTTTAAAGCGGCTGACCGCTTAAAAGCCAAATATGTAGCAATACTCGGAGACGATGAGCTTCAAAATAATAAAATTAATGTTAAAAATATGGCTACAGGTGAACAGGTAGAATTAGACCTAAACACATTTATAAAACAATTCAAGGAATTGCAAGCTTAAGGGGGATAATCATGTTTGGCAGATCGTATTTTTGTGGAGAAGTTCCAGAGTCAGCAGTTGGTGAGAAGGTAACTTTAAAAGGCTGGGTTCAAAAGCGCCGTGACCTTGGCGGGTTAATTTTTATCGATTTACGTGACCGTTCTGGAATTGTTCAGGTTGTATTCAATCCAGATACATCAAAGGAAGCACTCCAATTAGCTGAAACTATTCGAAACGAATATGTACTTAATGTAGTCGGAACAGTGATCAGCCGCGAAGAAGGTACCATAAATGAAAATATTTCAACTGGTACGATTGAAGTTCAGGCGGAAGAAGTAACGATTATCAATGAAGCGAAAACACCGCCATTCCAGATTTCTGATCGGACAGATGCTTCGGAAGATGTTCGTTTAAAATATCGTTATTTAGATTTCCGGCGTCCGGCTATATTTGAAACATTGAAAATGCGCCATCAAGTAACGAAACATATTAGAAACTACCTAGACAGTGAGGGTTTCTTAGATATTGAAACACCAATTTTAACAAAAAGCACACCGGAAGGAGCACGTGACTATTTAGTTCCAAGCCGTGTCCATCCGGGTGAATTCTACGCATTGCCGCAATCGCCGCAAATCTTTAAGCAATTGCTTATGGTAGGCGGAGTCGAGCGTTATTATCAAATTGCCCGCTGTTTCCGTGATGAGGACTTGCGCGCTGACCGTCAGCCTGAATTTACTCAAGTCGATATTGAAACGAGCTTTATGAGTCAGGAAGACATTATGGGCATGATGGAAAACATGCTGTCAGGCTTAATGAAGGAAATAAAGGGAGTAGAAGTTCCTAAAAACTTCCCACGGATGACCTATGCGGAAGCAATGAGCCGCTTTGGATCAGATAAACCTGATACACGTTTTGGCCTAGAACTAGTTGACCTATCTGAAATCGTAAAGGAATCCGGCTTTAAAGTATTTGCAGCTGCAGTTGCAAACGGAGGCCAAGTAAAAGCGATTAATGTAAAGGGTGCAGCCGACAACTATTCTCGTAAGGATATCGATGCCTTAACTGAGTTTGTTGCTGTATATGGCGCCAAAGGCCTTGCTTGGTTAAAGGTAGATGCGGAAGGCTTAAAAGGGCCGATTGCTAAATTCTTCTCTGAAGAGGATGCAAAAGCAATCAAAGCTACGCTTGAAGCGGCTGAAGGCGATTTATTGTTATTTGTTGCAGATAAGAAGAGCGTTGTTGCAGATGCACTTGGTGCGTTAAGACAAAAACTTGGAAAGGAATTAGGCTTAATTGATCCTGACAAGTTTAATTTCCTTTGGGTTACGGACTGGCCGCTTCTTGAGTATGCTGAGGAAGAAGGGCGGTACTATGCCGCACACCATCCATTCACGATGCCGTTTAGAGAAGATCTTGAACTTCTGGAAACTGACCCTTCAAAAGTTCGCGCTCAAGCCTATGACATTGTTTTAAATGGGTATGAACTTGGCGGTGGTTCGCTAAGAATATTCGAACGTGAGGTTCAAGAAAAAATGTTCAGCGTGCTGGGCTTTACTCCGGAAGAAGCAATGGAACAGTTCGGATTCCTTATGAATGCTTTTGAATATGGAACACCTCCGCACGGGGGAATCGCCATCGGCCTTGACCGTTTGGTTATGCTGCTTGCCGGCAGTTCTAACCTGCGGGATACGATTGCCTTCCCTAAAACAGCCAGTGCAAGCTGCTTGTTAACAGATGCACCTGGTGAAGTTTCTGAGGCTCAACTGAAAGAATTATATTTGTCACTAAATGTTAATAAATAACAGGAATTCGCTTTCATTTTATCCTTGAAGACCATTTTTAATTGTGGTATGATAAAGGCAATTAGGAAGAGTCCTGAAATGTACGTTGTGTTACCTGAAGTTTTGACCGAACATTTAAGATTCGGGAGTCCAGAGTTTTCTGATATGCGTAAATGCCCCACCTATACGGTAAAGGGACTTACAATTTCGGAAACAGGGCACCCACCTGCTAGTAGCGGGATCAAAACGAAGGATCAAGAGCGACGGCACCATTGGGACTCTTTATTATTTTTAAAAAATACCTTCTGCTTATGCGGAAGGTTTTCTTTTGTAGATAAAGGAAGTATAAACATAGAGAATTGTCTAGCTCCAGCGCCTAGGGGCTCGGGGTCATAAGCCAATCCGTCAAGAAGGCTAAAGAACAGCCTTCTCGCCGGCTCGTCTTATGCCTGTCGCCCCTGTTCAAGGCGCTTCCGCTTTTCTATTACATAAATCCTACTGAATTACTTGTTTTTATAGGATGGTATGATATATCCTAATGTAGAAAAATATATAAAAGTGAATATTAATTTGGAGTGAAAATCATGCTGCATCAATTTTCTCGTAATGAGCTTGCTATTGGTAAAGAAGGATTAAATATTATGAAGAACAGTACGGTTGCTGTTTTAGGAATCGGGGGTGTTGGTTCATTTGCCGCTGAAGCTTTGGCCCGTTCTGGTGTTGGTAAATTAATTTTGATTGATAAAGACGATGTGGATATAACGAATATTAACCGTCAGCTGATTGCCCTATTATCTACGGTTGGGAGACCAAAAGTAGAAATCATGGAGGAGCGGATTAGGGACATTAATCCTGATTGTGAAGTTATCTCTTTAAAAATGTTTTATACAGAGGAAACGTATGAAGAAATCTTTAGTCATAATTTAGATTTTGTTGTTGATGCCTCTGATACGATTGTTTATAAAATTCATTTAATGAAGGAATGTTTAAAAAGAAATATCCCCATCATTTCGAGTATGGGTGCAGCGAACAAAATGGATCCGACCCGTTTCCAAATTGCCGATATTTCAAAAACGCATACTGACCCGATTGCAAAGGTTATTCGCACCAGACTTCGTAAGGAGCGAATCCATAAGGGAATTCCTGTCGTCTTCTCGGATGAAAGTCCAATTGTGATTCGCGAAGATGTCAAAAAAGAAGTTGGAAATGAGAATGCACCAATCCGCAAAGCGCAAATGCCGCCAGCGTCCAATGCATTCGTCCCTTCTGCAGCCGGCCTCATCATGGCAAGCTATGTGGTAAGACAATTATTAAAAGACATTAAGATACAGCGCGTTTCCGATGAAAAATAAACGAGGGGCTCTAAACTATTATAGTTTAGAGCTTTTTTCAATAGGGCAGGAATACTTTGTTAATTTCAGGTAAAATGGATAAGGATAGTTTGTTTAGAGAGGAGTGAGAACTTGGAAACAATCGTAGAATTAAAAAATGTGACAAAGGTAATTAAAGGGAGAACAATCATAGATCAGATCAGCTTCCAGGTTAATAAAGGGGAGGTCTTTGGTTTTTTAGGCCCAAACGGAGCAGGGAAAACGACTACGATTCGAATGATTGTCGGTTTGATGGGCATAACCTCTGGTGACATTACAATTGGCGGCTGCAGCATTAAATCGCAGTTCGAGGATGCCGTACGTCATATCGGAGCCATCGTTGAAAATCCAGAAATGTACAAATTCTTGACGGGTTATCAGAACTTGGTTCATTATGCACGCATGGTTAAAGGAATCACTAAGGAAAAAATTGATGAAACAGTAGAATTGGTAGGATTAACCGAACGAATAAATGACAAAGTAAAAACTTATTCGCTTGGAATGAGGCAGCGATTAGGGCTGGCTCAATGCCTCTTACATGATCCTCAGGTGTTAATTCTTGATGAGCCAACGAATGGTTTAGATCCTGCGGGAATTAGAGAGATACGTGACTATGTCCGTCTGCTAGCCAGAGAAAAAAATATGGCCGTGATTGTATCTAGTCATCTACTGTCTGAAATGGAAATGATGTGTGACCGAATTGGTATCATACAGGATGGCAAGTTAATAGATGTAGAACTTGTCCGGGAATTTGTACATAATGCAAAAACAGCCTTTGAACTTGAAGTAGTGCCAAGTGAAAAAGCACTGGATCTGTTGGAGGAGAATTACCCCAATGTTAAGGCCGGCCGTTCGAGAAACGGCTTAACCATTGAAATGAAAAAAGAGGAAGTTCCAGATTTAGTTAAATTATTGGTTGCGGAAGACATTTCTATTTTTGGGGTTAGGGAAGTGGCAAAGACATTAGAGGATCGCTTCCTTGAAGTAACATCTGAAAAGGAGGCAGCTATTCGTGGTTAATTTAATAAAAAATGAGTGGATGAAAATCTTTAGACGCCCGGGAACCATTGTGATGCTTGCGATTCTTGTTTTATCCCTGTCCCTGGTTGGAATTGTGATTAAGTCACAGCATAATAGCATGGATATACAGCAGGATAAAAACTGGCAGCAGATTTTACAGGATGAAAACAATGCCTTAAAACAACAGATGGACAAAAGCCGGACTCAAGCGGAAAAACAATATTTTAAAAGAGAAATTGCCATTAACGCTTATCGAATCCAGCATAATATTCCACCTAAAGAGGAATATACGGTTTGGTCTTTTGTAAAAGATTCCTCGCAGCTTATCATGCTGGCCGGAGTATTTATTATTATCGTATCTGCGGGCATTGTAGCCAGTGAGTTCAACTGGGGGACGATTAAGCTGCTATTGATCCGGCCGATTAATCGGACGAAAATCCTATTAGCAAAATATTTGACAGTCCTCTTATTTGCCATGTTACTGATTGCGATTTTATTTGTTTTATCTAGTCTATTAGGAGCCATTTTGTTTGGGATGCCTGACAAGGCAGTTTCCTATTTGAATTATAGCAATGGTCATGTTTCAGAGCAGAACATAGTGATTCATTTATTGATCTATTATGGGCTAAGCTCGATTGATATGATTATGCTGGTTACCATGGCATTCATGATTTCTGCCGTGTTTAGAAATAGTTCACTTGCAATCGGACTCTCGTTATTTTTCTTATTTACCGGAGCTCAATTTACAGCCTTACTGGCCATGAGATTTGATTGGGCAAAATATATTCTCTTTGCCAATACCGACCTTACCCAATATCTCGAAGGTACACCACTGATTGAAGGAATGTCATTGACCTTTTCAATCATCATGCTAGCCATCTACTTCATCCTATTCCAGTTCCTAGCATTCTACACCTTCAAAAAACGAGACGTAGCGGCATAAAAACAGTGACAGGCACCATGTGAAGAATTCACATGGTGCCTGTCACTGTTTGTGCTATTTTGATCTTGTTAATTTTTCGTAGACCGAAGCTAGGGCTTGTTCAAATTTTCCTGTTTTCTTTGGCTGATAGTATTGTTTATTTTTTAATTTATTCGGCAGATATTGCTGTGGAACCCAGCCGTTTTCGTAGTCGTGCGGGTATAAGTAGCCAATCCCTCTGCCTAGGTCTTTTGCGCCTTTATAATGGGCATCTTTAAGGTGATCGGGTACTTCACCCACAATGCCTTTTTGAATATCGTCTAAAGCCGCTTGAATGGCTATTACAGCTGAATTCGATTTTGGTGATAAGCAAAGTTCGATGACAGCATTTGCGAGTGGAATTCTTGCTTCGGGAAATCCAATCCGTTCAGCCGTTTCAATCGCGGCGAGTGTCCTTGCTCCTGCTTGAGGATTGGCTAAACCTATGTCCTCATAGGCAATCACGATCAATCTTCGGCTGATACTTGGCATGTCACCGGCTTCTATTAGACGTCCAAGATAGTGGAGGGCAGCGTTCACATCACTTCCACGAATGGACTTCTGAAAAGCTGAGAGGACATCATAATGACCATCTCCATCTTTATCGGCAACCAAACTTTTCTTCTGCAAGCACTCCTCGGCAGTTTCCACATCAATATGGATCGTCCCATCATCATTTTTATCTGTCGATAGAATTGCCAGCTCCAGTGCATTCAAGGAACTACGGACATCCCCGTTAGAACCTTGAGCAAAATGCAATAAAGCTTCTTCAGAAATCTCCACTTTTTCTTTCCCATAGCCGCGTTCTTCATCCATGAGCGCCCGCAGTATGGCTTGCTTCACTTCTTCCGGAGACAAAGGCTTTAGCTCGAAGATTTGACAGCGGCTTCGGATTGCTGGGTTGATCGCGTGATAAGGATTGCTCGTTGTAGCCCCTATTAATACAATCATTCCGTTTTCCAAATAAGGGAGTAAAAAATCCTGCTTAGCCTTATCTAATCGATGGACTTCATCCAAAAGAAGGATGACCTTGCCGGACATTTTTGCTTCGGCAGCAACAATTTCCATATCCTTTTTATTGTTGGTGACAGCGTTAAGTGTTCTAAAAGCATATTTGGTACTTCCGGCAATTGCACTTGCGATTGATGTTTTCCCAATGCCAGGCGGTCCATATAATATCATGGAGGTCAGCTGTTTTGCCTTTACCATTCTGGCAATAATTTTTCCATGTCCAACTAGATGCTGCTGACCGACAACTTCTTCAATGGTTCTTGGACGCATTCGAAATGCTAATGGTTTCTGATTCATAATCATCTCTCCAACAGAATCGTTCATTCCCTAATCTTAACATATCATTATAAACACAAAAAGCGATACAGATTTGGTCCAAACATGAATAGCCTCGGGTTCCAATTTGAGGAATCAGAGGCTTTAAAGTACATTCATTCTTTACTGATTGTTTTGGAAACTAGATAGGCGACCAGTATATAGCGTTTAGGCGCTGGTCCGATATAGTTAAAGGGATAACAGGTACTAACCGTTAGTGTAGCTCTAGGTTTTGGAACAATAACAGTCCGATCATCCGCATCAACAATCCGTACTTTGTTGACTCTGTATGTGAATTCACCAGCTGACGTTCGAACAATTAATTCATCGCCTTTGCCGACTTCACCGAGTTTGCGGAATACAGTATCCCTGTGGCCGGATAGGACAGAATTGTCATTTTCACCTGGCAGCACACTTTCGGCAAAATGCCCCACGCCTTTTGCCAACTCATCCTCATTGGTTCCATGAAAGATGGGTAAGGTTGCATTTAATTTCGGAATAAACAGCTCTCCCATTTCTTCTCCCATTTTAGGACGGACAGGATACAGCTCTTGTTCTCTCTCTTTTTCCACTTGGTTGACCATTGTATTAGGTTTGGAAGCGGCAGTTGTCTGAGAGTTTTGGGAATGGGTCTTGTAAATATAATAGCCTTTTGCAAATTTAAAGATATTAGTAGTAGAAAACCAAAGACCAAAAACAATAAAAACAATACTTAAGGAAAGAAGAATCAAACGCTTTTTGCGTTTGACCCTATGATTTTTTATTGATTCCAATTTTAAACATTCCTTACTTTTCGGTACGTAAAGAGTCCAGCTGCAACAAAGAATAGTCCCAGCAGTGCTTGTGGAAGATAATCAGAAGCAGTCTTTGGAAGTTTAGCTCCTTTTACTGTCTTACTTGCCGGTGCTTCCTTCTGGGGTTTCTTCTTAATGACTGGTGATTGTTCTACCGTTTTTGCTGCTTCATCAGCAGAATCCTTAATTTGTTCACCAGTATCAACTACTGTGCCAGAATCAACCATTTCTCCTGTCACAATAAGGTCCGCTAAAAATTTCCCGTCCAAACTGTAGATCATTACTTTAAGATTTGCCCCTTTTAATTCCTCTAAATGCATTAAATCGATTAAAGAAATAGGTGTATCTTTACCACTAGCAACGAGGCTGTAAGAAACCTTTAGTTGAAAAATAGATAGTAATTCTTCATAAATGGACGCTAACTCTGCAATTTGTTCGGAAGAAAGCTCGTCCGCTGTATCAAAATCTTCGAAAGCCATCATGCGATTGCCCAATTCTTCTAGTTCCGCCAGGGTTTCTGGATCAGTAAAATGGTCCTCCAAGGACAGTAAATGGTCTTCAAGCCGTTGAAGTTCTTCATCGGTTAAATCCACTTCTTCTTGAAAAATAGGAAGCAGTTCACCAATAATTTCCTCGTCCATCCCTGGGAAGTCGCCGCCATTTAACTCCCAGACCGTTTGCTCCAGGTCGTCGATGAATACGTAATCGTTGATGGTTTTTCCATTATCCTCTAAAAGTTTAAGTAAGGCTTGCTGGTCCAGGTCATAATTTTCTTTAAAATAATCTAGATTTGATAGGTCCGCTTTAATGACGTCCCCTAAGAAATCACTTAGATCCTTTACCGTTTCAAACTCATCCAGACTCGTCTCATAAAGGCTGAGAGACGCTTCAATCTTCTCTTTGGTCACTTCAAAGCCTCGTTCTGTGGATATCTGTGTTAAATAATTAGCAAGATTTTGGTCGAAATCTGGATCTCGCTCAAAAGTGCTGTCTTCTGAATAGAAGGAAACAGCTTGATCAAGGTCATTAAGGAAAATATAATCATTAATCTCTTCCCCGTACTCATTTAACAATTCATTAAGACTGTCTTTATCCAGCTCATACTCTTCATAGATTGAGTCTAAGTTGCTCAAATCTGCTTTGATTACTTCACCAAGGGAGTCTTCCATTTCTTTAACAGATTGATAGTCTTCAATACTTTCTCCATTTAGAGCCAGTGACTCTTCAATCATATCTCTTGATACTTTAAACCCTCGTTCTTGGCTTACTTTTTGTAGATATTGCGACAGTTCCTGCTCAAAATTAGTGTTTTGAGCTGCCATTGTTAGTTGCGGGGATAAACCGATTAACAATGCAAATGTCAGTATAATTGCCCCCAGTTTTTTCATGCAGTTTCTCCTTTTTTCTCTATTTACTTTTCTAGCAAATTATAAAATAATTTCAAAATATTAACAATGGGGATTTTTTGGCAAGGTGATGAGTCAAAATTTTTTAAAGCAAATTGATTTTTATCATTTTTGCGAAAAAAGCATATTAAAGAAGAATATGTTATAATTTTTAATGCCTATCATTTTACTGAGATTATTTTATTTAATAGATACATTAATGAATTGGGGTGCGTGAGATGAAGATTTCTACTAAAGGTCGATATGGGTTGACCATTATGATTGAACTGGCGAAAAAACATGGTGAAGGTCCTACTTCTTTAAAAACGATTGCTCAGGCAAATGATTTATCCGAGCATTATTTAGAGCAGCTGATTGCTCCATTACGAAATGCCGGATTAGTAAAAAGTATCCGTGGAGCTTATGGTGGGTATGAACTAACAAATCATCCTACAAAAATTACCGCAGGAGATGTTATCCGCGTATTAGAAGGTCCAATCACCCCTGTTGAAGGGATAGAGGATGAAGAGCCAGCAAAGCGGGAGCTTTGGATTCGGATCCGTGATGCAATTAGAAATGTCCTTGACAACACGACATTAGAAGATCTGGCAAGCCATAGTGATGACCAGGAGACAGAAGGTTATATGTTTTATATTTAATGTTAAAAATAATAGTAAGAGTCGACTAGTCACCTATTTATTTAGGTGACTTTAGATATTATTAGAACTATCTTGATTGAAGGTGTAATTATGGAACGAATCTATCTTGACCATGCTGCAACCAGTCCGATGCATCCTAGTGTGATAGACAAGATGGTAACCGTTATGAATACCGTGTTTGGAAATCCCTCCAGTATTCATTCCTATGGCAGGGAGGCACGTCATTATATCGATTTAGCCCGGGCTGCGCTTGCCCGCAGTATTGGTGCGCGTGAGACGGAAATTATTTTTACAGGCGGCGGGACCGAAGCAGATAATATGGCGTTGTTTGGTGTGGCTGAGAGTTATCAAATGAAAGGCAAACACATCATAACAACGGAGGTAGAACATCATGCTATCCTCCATGCCTGTCAAAGGTTAGAAAAAAACGGATATGAGATTACCTACCTCCCGGTTGATGAAACTGGACGAATTTCGATCCGCGACCTAAAAGCGGCATTGAGGGATGATACGATTCTAGTATCTATCATGTACGGCAATAACGAAGTGGGCACAATCCAGCCGATTAATGAAATTGGCGAACTGCTGCAAGATCATCAGGCTTTTTTTCATACAGATGCTGTACAGGCTTATGGAATAGAAGAGATTGATGTTGATCAAAGTAAAATTGATTTATTATCAGTATCGGCTCACAAAATAAACGGCCCAAAAGGGGTTGGCTTTCTATTCGCAAGATCTGCTGTCAAGCTGGCTCCACGCCTTTTTGGAGGGGATCAAGAAAGAAAACGACGGGCCGGGACGGAAAATGTTGCCTCGATTGTGGGATTTCATGAAGCTGTTTTGATCGCAAATCAAGAAAGGCCGGCAAAACGAGCGAAGTTCATCGAGTTAAAAGAAACATTAATAGAAAAGCTTCGAGAAGGCCAGGTTGATTTTAACATAAACGGATCGCTTGAATATTCACTGCCACATGTATTAAACTTAAGCTTTCCGGGAACTAGTGTGGAGGCCATGCTGGTCAATCTTGATTTAGCAGGAGTAGCTGTTTCAAGCGGTTCAGCTTGTACGGCCGGTTCAATCGAGCCATCCCATGTTCTTGTTGCCATGTTTGGTAAACAATCAGCGCGGCTGACAAATTCTATCCGCTTCAGCTTTGGCTTTAATACGACAACCGAAGACGTGATTAAAGCTGCTGACGAACTTATGAAAATTGTTAAGCGCCTGAAAAAATAGAGTTTTAGTTAACATGCTTGAAGGAGAGGTGAAATCATGAAAAAAAAAGATCCAAAAGATATACGTGTAGTGGTAGGAATGTCAGGTGGAGTAGATTCCTCGGTTGCAGCGCTTTTATTGAAGCAGCAGGGGTATGACGTTATCGGGATTTTTATGAAAAACTGGGATGACACCGATGAGAACGGTGTTTGTACAGCGACAGAAGATTATGAGGACGTTATTCGTGTCTGCAATCAAATTGGCATTCCTTATTATGCGGTAAACTTTGAAAAACAATATTGGGATAAGGTATTTACCTATTTCCTTGATGAATATAAAGCGGGCAGGACACCAAACCCTGACGTAATGTGTAACAAAGAAATCAAGTTTAAAGCCTTCCTGGAGCATGCCGTGAACCTTGGTGCGGACTATCTTGCTACAGGGCATTATGCTCGTGTAGAGTACCGAGACGGCGAATATAAGATGCTGCGCGGCCTTGATGAAAATAAGGACCAAACGTATTTCCTAAACCAATTATCGCAGGAGCAGTTAAGTAAAGTGATGTTCCCAATTGGTAATCTTGAAAAATCCAGAGTTCGGGAAATTGCCAAGGAGGCAGAGCTTGCTACTGCAACGAAAAAGGACAGTACGGGTATTTGTTTTATTGGCGAACGGAACTTTAAAGAGTTCTTAGGTCAGTATCTGCCAGCGCAGCCTGGAAACATGGAGACCTTTGAAGGAGAAGTTAAGGGCAAACATGAAGGGTTGATGTATCATACCATCGGCCAGCGTCATGGTCTTGGAATTGGCGGATCGGGTGAGCCATGGTTTGCCATCGGTAAGGATTTAAAAAGAAATATCCTATATGTTGGACAAGGGTTCCATCATGAGAAACTTTATTCTGATGCGATTACTGCTGTAAATGTTAGCTGGGTTTCGGACCGTGAGAAGCCTGCTGAATTTGAATGCACAGCGAAATTCCGCTATCGTCAGGAAGACAACAAAGTAACGGTTCGCCTTCTAGAGGGTGACAAAGTACAGGTGCTCTTCCATGAACCAATCCGTGCGATTACTCCAGGACAGGCAGTTGTGTTCTATAATGGTGATGAATGCCTGGGCGGCGGAACGATTGATGAAGTTTATAAAGATGGTGAACGTTTAACCTATGTGGGCTAAGAGAGATCCTGATTCCTTTTTGGAGTCAGGTCTTTTTTTGTGGGGTTCAGACTGTTTAGCGGGAAAAAAAAGAAAAGTGCGCGGAAATAATTTGGAAGCTGGCGGAATTAAATAGAAAACACGCTGGATAAATCTTAAAACCGGCCGAATTCCGCCCTAGGTTTGACGCACTAGTATAGCTTGTTTTGATGTTTGGCGGAAAAAATAAGGAATCGCGCGGAATTAATTAGAAAACGCGCGGGAAAAATCCCAAAATGCGCTGGAAAAATCCTAAAATCGGAGGAATTCCGCGCCAGGTTCGACGCACGAGAATAGCTTGTTTTAATGTTTGGCGGAAAAAATAAGGAATCGCGCGGAATTAATTAGAAAGTAGGCGGAATTAATTAGAAAACGCGCGGAAAAAATCCCGAAATACGCGGGAAAAACACAAAAAACGGCGGAATCCAATTCTACACCACCATCCTAGTATCTCAGGATAACTTTTACTTAAAATATGATATACTTTCATTTAGGATTGGAGTTGAAAAAATGGATAAAAACCAATTAGGTGTTAAATACATGCAAGAAGGAAACTGGGAAGAGGCGGCAAAGGCCTTCAATGAAGCCATTGAACAAAACCCACAAGACCCAGTAGCCTACATCAATTTTGGCAATGTCCTCTCAGCAGTCGGGGACGATGAAAAAGCCATTAGATTCTATCAAAAAGCGATCGAAATCGATGAAAACGCCGCTGCTGCTTACTATAGCATCGGTAACATCCTATTCAGTCACGACCGCTTCGAGGAAGCGAAACAAGTATTTGAGCAAGCCATGAAAAAAGGGCTCGACTCTAGTGATACATATTTTATGTTAGGATTAACCCACCTGCAATTAAATCAAGGCAGACAAGCCTTGCCATACCTGCAGCGAAGTGTCGAACTGAACGAAAATGACTCAGAAGCACGCTTCCAATATGGACTATGCCTCGCTCAAAATGAACTTATTGACGAAGCGACCGTGCAGCTAAAGGCATGTATCGAACTAGATCCAAAACATTCAGATGCCTACTATAACTTGGGCGTTTCCTATGCATTTAAGGAAAATCAAGATAAGGCATTAGCCATGTTTAACAAAGCACTCGAAATCCAGCCGGACCACTTACTCGCGGGCCACGCAAAAAATTTACTTGAACAAAATCTTTAATAAATCAAAGTAGCCGAAAGGAGGGAGCAGAATGGAAAAACAAGACACCCTTGATCTATTTGCCGAGCAAGGAAAGTTCGTAAAGGGAAGACCCATCGTAACGATTTTTCATAATGAAAACAATCTATATACCGTTCTTAGAATTCGTGTCGATGAAACAAATGATCAATATGATGACAAAGAAGCGGTGGTCACAGGGTATTTCCCGAAAATCCACGAGCAGGAAACGTATGTCTTTTACGGGGAGTTTAAGGATCACCCAAAGTTTGGGGTACAGTTCCATACTCAACATTTCAGGAAGGACATGCCGCAGACCAAACAAGGGGTCATTGCCTATCTATCAGGTGAAATGTTTAAAGGTATCGGAAAAAAGACGGCTGAAAATATAGTTGAAACGCTCGGGGAAAATGCAATCTCTAAAATTCTGAATGAACCTTCATTGCTCGATTCCATTCCCAAGCTTCCTCCAGAAAAAGCAAAAACACTTTATGATACCTTAATGGAGCACCAGGGACTTGAACAAGTCATGGTCGCACTTAATCAATATGGATTTGGTCCGCAGATTTCCATGAGAATCTACCAAGCCTATAAAGAAGAGACGCTTTCCATTATTCAAAAGAATCCCTTTCAGCTTGTTGAGGATATTGAGGGGATCGGGTTTGGCCGTGCCGATGAGCTTGGCTATCAGCTGGGGATTACCGGCAGTCATCCTGATCGAATTAAAGCGGCATGCCTTTATACCCTTGAAAATGATTGTATGCAGACGGGCCATGTCTATTTACATGCAGAGGATTTACTTGAACAGGTAAAGACACTGCTTGAAGACAATAAAAGTGATCAAATTGAATACAGCGAGATCTCAAATGAGCTGATTAAGCTTGAAGAGGAAGGGAAAATAATCGGTGAGGAAAAACGTATTTATCTTCCAACATTATTTTTCGCAGAAAAAGGCCTGGTTACTAATATTAACCGAATCTTAAAGCAAACCGAATACAGTAACCAATTCCCTGAGTCTGAGTTCCTTTTGGCATTGGGCGGATTAGAAGAACGCTTGGGCGTGCAATATGCTCCTTCCCAGAGAGAAGCGATCCAAACGGCGCTCATGTCTCCAATGCTCATCCTAACGGGTGGTCCGGGAACAGGTAAAACAACGGTAATTAAAGGGATTGTTGAACTGTACGGCGAACTTCACGGCTGTTCATTAGAGCCGAAGGATTACTATAAAAAAGATGAACCGTTCCCTATCTTACTTGCGGCCCCCACCGGAAGAGCGGCGAAACGGATGACTGAATCCACAGGGCTGCCGGCTGTCACTATTCACCGCTTGCTTGGTTTTAATGGATCGGAAGGATTTGACCGTGATGATGCAAGTCCTCTAGAGGGTAAAATATTGATAGTGGATGAGACCTCGATGCTCGATATATGGCTCGCTAATCAATTGTTTAAGGCCCTGCCGGAACATATTCAAGTCATCATGGTAGGCGATGAGGATCAGCTTCCTTCGGTCGGTCCAGGACAAGTGCTAAAGGATATGCTGAAATCAGAAAGGATTCCGACCGTCCGCCTTACCGATATTTACCGCCAAGCTGAGGGATCTTCCATTATCGAACTGGCGCATGATATAAAAAAAGGTTACTTGCCGCCAAATGTCACAGCGAAACAAGCGGATCGGTCTTTCATCAAATGTTCAACCGCACAGGTCGCTCAAGTAGTTGAAAAAGTAGCCTTGAATGCCAAAAACAAAGGATATACATCAAAGGATATCCAAGTTCTTGCCCCGATGTACCGGGGGCCGGCAGGTATTGACCGTTTAAATGTATTACTTCAGGAGATCTTTAATCCTAATCCTGACGGAAAACGTAAGGAAATCGCCTTTGGGGATGTTAAATACCGAATTGGCGATAAGGTGCTTCAGCTGGTGAACCAGCCGGATAGCAATGTCTTTAACGGTGATATCGGGGAAATTATCTCGATTATTTATGCAAGAGAAAATACCGAAAAGCAAGACATGATTTATATCTCTTTTGAAGGTAATGAAGTGGAGTATACCAGACAGGATTTAAATCAAATTACACATGCCTATTGCTGTTCAGTTCATAAATCACAGGGCAGTGAATTTCCTATTGTTATTATGCCAATCACAAGAAGCTACTATCGGATGCTGCAAAGAAATCTAATCTATACCGCCATCACAAGAAGTAAACAATCCCTAATTATTTGCGGGGAGGAAGATGCCCTTAGAATGGGGATAGAACGCTCAGATGAGCTTCAACGACAAACGACACTCTGCCAAAAGCTGCAAGATTCTATCGTCCTTGTTGCCCAAACGAATCAAGAGATCGACAGTGAATTATCTTATGAAGAAATATTAATGCAAGCAAGTCCGATGATCGGAATGGAAAACGTTACCCCTTATGATTTTCTAACCAATGACGGAAACTAAGAAATGTTCGGGGGTGGAAACTCTTTGCGGACATTCTCTTTATTAAAAGGGCAGCCTGTTTTTGAAACAAAAAGCGGTTCAAAAATAGGCGAAATTACTGACCTATGTATAGCAAGCACCGGAAAAGTCGAAGGGCTATTGGTTAAAAAAGGAGTATTCTTCAAGCAAACCTACTTCCTTGAAATCAAAAAAGTGGCCTCCTTTGGCTGGGATGGGGTAATGATTGATGATAGCAAGCATTTAGAAAAATTGCGGGAGAGCCCTGAATATACATTAAACCATCAACATTCCTTAGATGGCATGATGATGTTATCTAAAAGCGGCGATTCACTCGGAATGTTAAAAGATGTTTATTTTCAGGAAGAATTGGGCACAATCGTAGGGTATGAAATCACGGATGGCTTCTTTTCGGAGATCACGGAAGGCAAACAAGTCATTCAATCCGGGAAGCCCGTAGCGATCGGAAAGGATGCCATTATCGTAGATGTAGATAATACGTGAGGTGTCTTTTCATGTTCAAGTGTCCCAATTGTCAAAGCAAAGATATCGGCAAAATTGGCATCAACCAATATTATTGCTGGAATTGTTTCATTGAGCTCTCCGTTAACAAAGGGATCATCAATACCCATCAGGTTGAAGAAGACGGGTCGCTGAGTTCATTGGATGATTTGTTTGAAGAAGAAGAGCGTCGTTATACGATTTAACTGAGGAATCTCAGGGTTTAGTCTGGCCATTCTGTTAAAGAGGTGAGACGATTGAATAAAATGATGACGACCATGCTTGTTTTTGGTGCAGGGATGGCAACCTACAATATTGCCCAAAGAAATAATATGATGTCAGCCCGCAATATAAAAAAGATGAGTAAAAAGGTAAAACGCGCGTTTCTTTAAGTTTAATCCCCCTCAGGGAACCTTGAGGGGGATTTCTGTATCATCCTGTATATTTCCACCACCAGTCTCCAAAACTAATGCAAGGAGGGGCTTGATGTGGATATTCGGGTAAAATGGTATTATCGGATTGGTTTCTTACTGCTATTATTAATCGCTATTTTTGTTTTTCTGAAAATCAGCTCCTTATGGGTGCCGATTGTTCGAATGATTGGAACGATTATTTTACCCTTCGTTATTGCAGGATTCATCACCTATTTACTGCATCCCATTGTTGAGAAGTTACATGAAAAAGGACTTCATCGCGGTTTTGCAATCATTCTTATTTATCTTATCTTTTTTGGAGGAATTGGTTTCTCCTTATATAAGGGAATTCCGATCGTTATTGACCAAATAAAAGACTTATCAGAAAGTGCTCCTGTCTTTGCCGAGCAGTACCGCGAATGGATAGCACAGCTCCAAAAGCATACGAGGGAATGGCCAGATGGCTTGCAGGCAAGAATAGATGAAGGGATAGACGTTTTCGAAAGTAAACTTGATTCCTTATTAACGATTATCGTCAATATTCTAGTTAACGTTTTAAACTCAGCCCTGTTAATGATGATTATTCCTTTTATCACCTTCTATATGTTAAAAGACTATCCACTATTAAAACGGGCTGTTTGGTATCTGACACCTAAAAGGTGGAGAAAAAAAGGGACATTATTCCTTAGGGATGTAGACCTTTCTCTCGGAGGCTATATTAGAGGACAACTGCTTGTTTGTGTGATCATCGGCAGTCTTTCCTCTCTGCTATTTTGGTTGTTCGATTTGAAATATCCGCTCCTATTAGGGGTGATTGTTGGGGCTACAAATGTCATACCATATTTTGGTCCAATCATTGGGGCTGTACCCGCAGTCATTGTTGCCGCCACCATATCCATGAAATTAGTGATAATAACTATCGTCATTGTCTTTGGACTCCAATTTCTCGAGGGAAATATATTATCCCCTTACATTGTCGGCAAGAGTTTGCATATGCACCCGTTATTGATCATGGGGGCATTGACAACTGGGGGTGAAGTCGGGGGAGTGTTAGGACTCATACTTGCTGTCCCGATCCTAGCCATTTTAAAAGTAGGAATCATTCATGCAAAAAACCACCTAATTCACAATTCAAATTGACAAACGTTTTTTTGGTGGCTATAATTCGTCATATAGTATAATTGTTTAAAAATGTAGAAGGATCAAGTATGTTATAGTCCATCTGTAACGCAGGTTTGCGCAGAAGAGAGGAGCTTCCCAGGCTGAAAGAAGTTCTAGATGAAGGATGACAGAAAGCTAATCCGGAGTGCAGCTAATCACTGCCGTCACGGCCGCGTTAAGGCTATTATTGAGAGATGAGTACATAGATTTGTATTCATAATCAGGGTGGTACCGCGAGACTAAGCTCTCGTCCCTGTTTTGGGATGAGGGCTTTTTTGTATGCTTTTTTATATTAAGGAGGTCTATAAGAAATGAAAAAATTAACAGGAGCCCAGATTCGTTCCATGTTTCTTCAATTTTTTAATGAGGAAAAAGGACATAACATTGAACCAAGTGCATCACTTGTTCCGCATGACGATCCGTCATTATTATGGATTAACAGCGGGGTTGCAACCTTAAAGAAATACTTTGATGGACGTGTAGTACCCGAAAATCCAAGAATTACGAATGCGCAAAAATCAATTCGTACCAATGATATCGAAAATGTTGGTAAGACTGCACGTCACCATACTTTTTTTGAGATGCTTGGAAACTTCTCGATCGGAGAATATTTCAAGGATGAAGCCATCGTCTGGGCATGGGAGTTTTTAACTTCTGATAAATGGATGGGCTTTGACCCTGAACTGCTTAGTGTTACTGTTCATCCGGAAGATCATGAAGCCTATGAAATCTGGAATAAAAAGATTGGTATTCCGGAAGAACGTATTATTCGTTTAGAAGGAAACTTCTGGGATATCGGTGAAGGACCAAGCGGCCCAAATACAGAAATTTTCTATGACCGCGGAGAAGAGTATGGGGACGACCCAGCTGACCCAGAATTATATCCAGGCGGGGAAAACGATCGTTACCTGGAAGTTTGGAATCTTGTATTTTCTCAATTTAACCACAACCCTGATGGCACTTATACACCACTGCCTAAGAAAAACATTGATACAGGTATGGGACTTGAGCGGATGGCTTCCGTCGTGCAAAATGTTCCAACGAACTTCGATACAGATTTATTTATCCCGATTATTCGGGCAACAGAAGAAATTTCTGGTGTGAGTTACGGGGTCGACAAGGAACAGGATGTGGCATTTAAAGTAATTGCCGACCATATCCGTACAGTTGCTTTTGCTGTAGGTGATGGAGCGCTGCCATCAAATGAAGGCCGCGGCTACGTATTGCGTCGTTTGCTGCGCCGTGCGGTCCGCTATGCGAAGCAAATTAATATTAACCGTCCATTTATGTTTGAATTGGTTCCAGTAGTGGGCGAGATTATGCAAGATTACTATCCAGAAGTCAAGGATAAGACAGAATTTATTCAAAAGGTCATTAAGAATGAGGAAGAGCGTTTCCACGAAACCCTGCATGAAGGCTTAACGATTTTAGCAAGTGTCATCAGCAAGGAAAAAGAAAAGGGCAGTGATACCATTTCTGGGGCCGATATTTTCCGTCTATATGACACGTATGGTTTCCCGGTTGAATTAACAGAAGAATATGCAGAAGAAGAAGGTATGAAAGTAGATCACGCAGGATTTGAGTCAGAGATGGAGCAGCAGCGTGAACGTGCCCGGGCAGCCCGTCAAGATGTTGATTCGATGCAAGTTCAAGGCGGTGTCCTTAGAGATGTTACACTCGAAAGTAAATTTGTTGGCTATGACGAAATGACAACTCACTCTGCCGTTTCAGCCATTATTAAAGACGGTGAACTAGTTGACCAAGCAGTGGCAGGTGAAGAAGTACAGCTCATCTTAAACATCACTCCTTTCTACGCAGAAAGCGGAGGCCAAATTGCTGACCGCGGTTTACTTCAAGGTGACGGTGTGACAGCTGAAGTGAAGGATGTTCAAAAGGCGCCAAATGGTCAAAACCTGCATAAGGTTGTTATCCAAAGCGGACAGTTGAAAACCAATCACCAAGTTAAAGCTACTGTTGACCCTGAAAATCGTGTCAAAATTATTAAAAACCATACGGCAACCCATTTGCTTCATCGTGCCCTTAAAGATGTACTAGGTGAGCATGTAAACCAAGCCGGTTCACTTGTTGAACCAGAACGTCTCCGTTTTGACTTTTCTCACTTTGGTCAAATTAAACCGGAAGAATTGGAGCAAGTTGAACGGATTGTTAATGAAAAAATTTGGCGCAATATCGAAGTAGATATTAGCTTAAAACCAATTGCTGAAGCAAAAGAAATGGGAGCCATGGCACTCTTTGGCGAAAAATATGGTGATATTGTCCGTGTTGTTAGAGTCGGAGATTACAGTTTAGAACTTTGCGGCGGATGCCACGTACCGAATACTTCTGTGATTGGTCTCTTTAAAATTGTTTCCGAGGGTGGAATCGGGGCCGGCACTAGAAGGATTGAAGCTGTAACAGGCGAATCTGCTTACAAATTATTAAATGAGCAAGTCGGGCAATTAAAGGATGCTGCTGAAAAATTAAAAACAAATCCAAAGGATATTGGCGGCAGGATTGAAGGACTGTTGGCAGAAATTAAGCAGCTGCAGCGCGAGAATGAATCACTTTCAGCCAAGCTAGGAAATATTGAAGCTGGCAGCCTGGTTTCAAAGGCAAGAGAAATTGATGGTGTAACAGTCTTATCTGCAAAAGTACAAGCTGCTGATATGAATAACCTGAGAAATATGGCCGATGATTTGAAACAAAAATTAGGTTCAGGTGTAATTGTTCTTGGCAGCGCGCAAGATGGAAAAGTGAATTTAATTGCTGCTGTTACAAAGGACCTCATTGAAAAAGGCTATCATGCCGGAAAGTTAATTAAAGAGGTCGCAACACGTTGCGGAGGCGGCGGAGGCGGCCGTCCGGATATGGCTCAAGCGGGTGGTAAAGACCCAGAAAAATTAGATGGTGCCCTTCAATTCGTTGATGAATGGGTGAAATCCATTTGATAATGGGCCAAACTAGTGTAAAATGTAGGTAACTAGAAAAGCGGAAGCGCCTTGTCCAGGGGCGACCGGCATAAGACGAGCCGGCGAGAAGGTTGTTCTTTAACCTTCTTGACGGATTGGCTTATGACCCGAGCCCCTAGGCGCTGGAGCTAGACAATTCTCGTAAAAAATAAGCGAGGTGTATGAAATGAGCTCATTTGATAAAACGATGCGGTTTAATTTTCCTGAAGAGCCGTTTGAACATGATGTCAACGATGTTCTTTTTCAAGTATATGAGGCCCTGCAGGAAAAAGGATATAACCCAATTAATCAAATAGTTGGTTACTTATTATCTGGAGACCCTGCCTATATTCCTCGTCATCGTGATGCCCGTAACATCATACGAAAACTAGAACGGGATGAGATTATTGAGGAACTAGTGAAATCCTATCTAAAAAAACAGCGAGAGGTTTAATGAATGCGCGCATTGGGATTAGATGTAGGCTCAAAGACCGTCGGGATTGCCTTAAGTGATGAACTAGGCTGGACGGCGCAGGGCTTAACGACCCTCAAAATAAACGAGGAAAAACAAGAGTTTGGTTTTGAGGAAATTGGGAAATTAATAAAGGAGTATCAAGTTGATACTGTCGTTATCGGATTACCTAAAAATATGAATGGGACAATTGGACCGCGTGGAGAGGCCAGTAAGCAATATGCGGCTGAAGTTGAGAGCCGGTTTGATGTTCCAACCGTACTGTGGGACGAGCGTTTAACAACAATGGCTGCTGAACGTGTTTTGTTAGAGGCTGACGTCAGCCGGAAAAAACGAAAGAAAGTCATTGATAAAATGGCAGCAGTTATGATCCTGCAAGGTTATCTTGATAGCAAAAATTAATGAGGTGAAAAAATGGCACACGAACATAATCATGAAGAAGAAGAACGCTACATCACACTTGTCGATGAAAATGGCGATGAACAACTATTTGAAATACTTTTCACATTTGACTCCGATGAGTTTGAAAAGTCCTACGTATTCTTTTACCCTGTGGGTGCAAATGAGGATGAGGAAGAAGAAATTGATATCCTTACATATGCGTATATCCCTACAGAAGATGGCGGTTTCGGTGAGTTAATGGAAATTGAAACGGACGAAGAATGGGATATGGTAGAAGAGGTATTTAATACCTTTAACGAGGAACAAGAAGAAGAATAAACGCTTAGACCGGCTAATTTTGGCCGGTCTTTTTGTGTGCTTTTTTTACATATTAATTGTTAAATTGACATTTTTCTTACTGTATGCTCAAATTATTATTGATAGCTTTTTAAGTGAATCTATAGACTAAGAGTTAATGTATCAGTGCATTAGGGAAGGGGGAACAGGATGACAACAAAGGAAAAGGGCAGTAAAAAAGATATCATTCGACAAAAAATGCTTGAACAACATCATGAAGCAAAAATTGTACGTAAGTTTGTTCTTGCCATATCAATATTCCTGCTATTATCCATTATTTTAATTGGCGGTGGAGGTTACTTATATATACAATCTGCACTAAAACCTATTGATGCTGACAGTAAGGTGACTAAAACCGTTGATATACCAATGGGGTCATCTGTAACAGGTATTGGTGAAAGATTAGAAGCCAGCGGAATAATAAAAAATGCAAAGGTATTTAAATACTATGTTAAGTTAAAAAATGAAGGCGGCTTTATGGCAGGTAAATACCAGATGAGTCCTTCGATGGATATTGCTGAAATTGTCAATCGTTTGAAAACGGGAAAGGTTTTGGCTGAAGCTGATTTTAAAATTACCATTCCAGAAGGCAGACAGCTGAAGGAAATTGCCGGTATTATGGCGAAAGCTACCAATCAAAATGAAGCAGATGTATTTAATAAATTAAATAATCAAGAATATATCAAATCACTTATGACTAAATATCCTGATATATTAACAGAAGAAATCTTGCATTCCACTGTGAAGTATCCGCTGGAAGGGTACTTATATCCAGCGACGTATCCATTTTATAAACCAAATCCGACTGTGGAAGAAATGGTAACTGCCATGCTCGATAAGACAAGAACAGTGCTATCGGATTACACGGAGAAAAGTGAAGAGAGAAAGTTGTCCGTCCATCAGTTGTTAACGATGGCCTCACTTGTTGAGGAGGAAGCAACCGGGAAGGCTGATCGTAAAACCATTGCTAGTGTATTTTATAATCGGCTGAAAAAAGGAATGCCGCTGCAAACAGATCCAACGGTTCTGTATGCACAAGGCAAACATAAAGAAAAGGTCTACTATAAGGATCTGGAAGTCAATTCACCTTATAATACTTATTTGAATACGGGACTGCCTCCGGGACCAATTGCCAACTCGGGCAGGGTGTCTATTGAGGCAGCACTTGAACCGAATCAAACGGATTATTATTATTTCCTTGCAACAGATAGTGGAGAAGTGGTGTTTACCAAAACTTTAGCCGAACATAATCAAAAAAAGGCTCAATATATTACCAATAAAAAATAGTTAGTACATGGAGGAAAGATTAGCATTCCTCCTTTTTTTATGGTAAAATAATTCAGGTGTTTTAATAAGTATTCTATAGCGTAACCCACAGTTCTAGGATTTGGCGGCTCTTTTTCCCCAAACAAAGCACAAGCCATGACTTTCGCTTGTATGAATCGAACCTGTGTACGCTATTTTTTCATGTCTAAAGAATACTGTATTGGCAATAATAGAAGCATTTAATTTAAGTTAAGAATTTGAGAATTGTGAGACTAGGCGCCATCGGACCCGAGGCAACGAGCCATAGTTTAATCGCCTTGTGCTTTTCTCAGTAGGATAGAGGTGAGGGCAGCTTGGTAAATGATAAGCTGCAATCTTATATAGAAAGTCTTATTCCATTGCGGAATGAATTATTAATGGAAATGGAGAACTATGCACTCGAACATCAAGTGCCCATCATGGAACTTACCGGAATAGAAACCATGCTGCAATTGCTCCGAGTCCACCGTTCTAAAAAAATCCTTGAGGTAGGAACGGCCATTGGCTATTCGGCATTAAGAATGGCCACAGCTCTGCCTGATGCGAGGATCATTACCATTGAACGGGATTTGGAGAGAATCGAAAAGGCTAAAGAATTTATTCATCGATCGGGTAAGGCTGAACAAATCACCTTAATTGAGGGAGATGCCCTTGAAGTAGGGGATGCTGTTCGTGAGCATGGTCCATTTGATGCTATATTTATTGATGCTGCAAAAGGGCAATATAAAAAGTTTTTTGAAATCTATTCAAAGTATTTAAATTCTGACGGTTTAATTGTTACAGATAATGTACTTTTTAAGGGTCTTGTTGCGGAAAAAGAGATAATTGAATCCAAAAGAATCCGGAATCTGGTGAAGAAAATAGATGATTTTAATGATTGGTTAATGAACCATAACGATTATGATTCCATCATCTTACCAGTTGGTGATGGTATTGCGATTAGCAAAAGAAAGAGGCGAGAGGTATGAAAAAACCGGAATTACTTGTCACTCCATTAACAGTGGACGATATTTTGCCTTTAGCAGAAGCGGGAGCAGATGCGTTTGTAGTCGGTGAACAGCGCTACGGACTGCGTCTTGCCGGTGAATTTAACCGTGATAATGTTAAAAAGGCGATTGAACTGGCACACAGCCAAGGAAAGAAAGTTTATGTAGCCATGAATGCTATTTTCCATAACGAGAGAATTGAAGAGCTGGACGACTATATCAAATTTGTCAAAGAAGCGGATGCCGATGCTATCATTTTTGGTGACCCAGCTGTTTTAATGTCTGCGAAAGATGCAGCTCCTGAAATGAAGCTTCATTGGAATACAGAAACAACCGGAACAAACTGGTTTACTTGTAATTATTGGGGCACAAAAGGTGCAAAACGATCGGTGCTGGCTCGTGAGATTAACATGGATGCTATCGTGGAAATCAAAGAAAATGCGGAAGTGGAGATTGAAGTTCAGGTACATGGGATGAGCTGCATGTTCCAATCCAAACGTTCCCTGCTTGGAAACTATTATGAGTATCAAGGCAAGGTTATGGAAGTCGAAAACCGCAAGAAAGAAGAAAATATGTTCCTGCATGACAAGGAGCGCGGAAATAAATATCCGATTTTCGAAGATGAAAATGGTACCCATATTATGAGCCCGAATGATATTTGTATCATTGATGAGCTTCAAGAAATGATTGAGGCCGGTGTTGATTCATTTAAAATTGATGGGATTCTAAAAAGCCCTGAATACATTCTAGCGGTAACAAAAGCATACCGCACCGCAATCGATCTATGTGTGGAAGATCCAGATGCATATGATGACAAGAAGGACGAGCTGCTAGAGGCTATTGAGGAAATTCAGCCAGCCAATCGTTCATTGGATACAGGATTCTTTTTCAAAGAGACCGTTTATTAAACAAAGTTGCGGCGCTTTTAGCAGCGCTGATATAAAAATTAGAAAATTATTGGGAGGGGTTCACTCGTGAATACAGTCATAGACAAAATTTCTGAAATCATCGATGGAAAACGCGTCATTGTAAAGAAGCCGGAACTCCTTGCTCCAGCAGGCAATCTTGAAAAATTAAAAATTGCTGTGCATTATGGTGCGGATGCTGTTTTTATTGGCGGTCAGGAATATGGACTTCGTTCGAACGCCGATAACTTTACCTTCGAAGAAATGAAAGAAGGCGTAGAGTTTGCGAAGAGATACGGAGCAAAAATCTATGTAACAACAAACATTTTTGCTCACAATGAAAATATTGATGGCTTAGAGGAATATATTTTAGGCTTGAAGGAAACCGGTATTGCAGGAATTATCGTTGCTGATCCGCTGATCATTGAAACTTGCCGCCGCCTGGCGCCTGAAATTGAAATTCATATTAGTACCCAGCAATCACTTTCTAACTGGAAAGCAGCTCAGTTTTGGAAAGAAGCGGGGGCAGAACGGGTCGTGTTAGCTCGTGAGGTTGGAGCTGAGGAAATTAGAGAAATGAAAGAAAAGGTCGATGTAGAAATCGAAACCTTCATTCACGGCGCAATGTGTATTGCCTATTCTGGCCGTTGTACATTAAGTAATCACATGACAGCCCGAGATTCAAATCGCGGCGGCTGCTGTCAGTCATGCCGCTGGGACTATGATCTTTACAAGCTTGAGGGCACTGACCAAGAAAATGCCTTGTTTGGAGAAAACGATTCACCTTTTGCGATGAGTCCTAAAGACCTTAATTTAATCCAGGCAATTCCGAATATGATTGAGCTTGGAATCGATAGCTTAAAAATTGAAGGCCGTATGAAATCCATTCATTACATTGCAACAGTTGTTAGTGTTTATCGCAAAGTAATCGATGCTTATTGTGCCGATCCTGAGAATTTTGTAATTAAGAAAGAATGGTTAGAAGAGCTTGATAAATGTGCGAACCGTGAAACAGCTCCAGCATTCTTTGAAGGAATTCCGGGGTATAAAGAGCAAATGTTTGGTAATCATAGCAAGAAGACAACGTTTGACTTTGTTGGACTCGTGTTAGATTATAACAAAGAGACACAAATGGTTACTTTGCAGCAGCGTAACCATTTCAGACCAGGTGATGAAGTGGAATTCTTCGGTCCTGAAATTGAGAATTTTACTCATGTCATTGATAAAATTTGGGATGAAAAAGGGAATGAATTGGATGCGGCTAGACATCCACTTCAAATTGTACAATTTAAATTGGACAAACCGGTGTACCCTAACAACATGATGCGAAAGGAGAACGCTTAATGCGCAAACCGGTTGTTATTGGTGTAACCGGCGGCTCCGGCTCCGGAAAAACCAGTGTAACAAAATCCATTTATGAAACTTTAAAGGATCATTCGATTTTAGTTCTTGAACAGGATTATTATTATAAAGATCAGCATCATTTACCATTTGAAGAACGTTTGAAAACAAACTATGATCATCCGCTAGCTTTTGATAATGACTTGCTGATTGAACATATCGAGAAGCTTCTTCGCTATGAGGCTATTGATAAACCTGTGTATGATTATTCCATTCATACCCGTTCGGAAAAGGTGATACCGGTAGAACCTAAGGATGTAATCATCCTAGAGGGCATTCTTGTCCTTGAGGATGAGCGTCTCCGAAATTTAATGGATATTAAATTATATGTGGATACAGATGCAGATTTAAGAATTATCCGCCGGCTGACACGTGATATTAGAGAGCGGGGACGGACATTTGATTCGGTTATCGAACAATATCTCAATGTTGTCCGTCCTATGCACAACCAGTTTATCGAACCTACGAAGCGATATGCAGATATCATTATTCCTGAAGGCGGCCATAATCATGTTGCCATAGATTTAATGGTCACAAAAATTCAAACAATTCTTGAACAAAAAGCAATTTTATGACACAATAGCAAAAGAATAGACGTAAATAAATAGATAAAATGCGCGCCCTTTTATAAGGACGCGCTACTATGTATTTACCATATGGTATTACACCTACATAATATTATACACAATTCTATCATGGGGGATTGTGAAGACTAGAAGGAGTGAGGGTTTTGGCTACTGAGAAAGTATTTCCAATGACACAAGCAGGTAAAGATAAGCTTGTACAAGAACTTGAATATTTAAAATCAGTAAAACGTAAAGAAGTGGTGGAAAGAATTAAAATTGCCAGAAGCTTTGGTGATTTATCTGAAAACTCCGAGTACGATTCTGCAAAAGAAGAGCAAGCATTTGTTGAAGGTCGTATTACAACCTTAGAAAATATGATTCGTAATGCAAAGATCATTGCTGAAAGCGAAATGGCAGGAGACTCTGTTGCATTAGGAAGATCTGTTACTTTTATTGAGCTTCCGGATGGGGAAGAAGAAACTTACTCCATCGTGGGAAGTGCAGAAGCTGACCCGTTTGAAGGAAAAATTTCAAACGATTCACCAATTGCTAAGAGCCTTCTTGGGAAAAAAGTTGGCGACCAAGTAACCGTGCAAACTCCAGGCGGAGAAATGAACGTACGTATTGTTTCAATTAAATAATTTATAACCATAGTTTGAAATGTCTTCACCTCGTCAAAACTTTTGACGAGGTGTTTTTTATGTGGAAAAGACGGGCGCTGGGGTGGCTTTTCATTTGTATTATGGGTCTGACACTGCTTTTGGTCCGCCTTATACAAATACAATTAACCGAGACAGAAACATTTTCAAAGCATAACATTAACTTACTTGAGGAAAGTGTGAAGCAAAGAACTCAGGAATTGGTCATTGATAATGGCCGGGGAAACTTTCTTGACCGGAACGGTACGATGCTCAACTCTAAAAAAGTATCCGTCCTAGTCCTTTTCCCTTTTTTAAAAAAAGTAGACTGGGACGCCAAAAAAGTTTCAGCAATTACCGGTGTTCAGGAAAATGTATTAAAAATGGCGGTCAAGGGGGCTAAGAAGCCGTTTGCTTATGGTGACCCACAACCACTGGAGTTAACTGCTTCACAAATGGAACGAATTAATCAATTAAATATTCCTGGTGTATTTGCCGTTGAGAAGAAGTTTGAACGTTCTCAAATTCCCGCAGAACAATTGTTAGGATTAACGGGTGAAAACCCAGAATTAGTAAAAAAAAGGTATCCTAATAAAGAATTATCAGAGAAAACCTTATTGGGTGTTTCGGGCCTTGAGGAAAGCTTTGATGAATTCTTGCTTCCTGAGGGTAAATCAAAGCTTGTCTATCATGTAGACGGCACGGGTGGTCCTTTATTTGGCATCAATGTGAAATATGTTGACCCTGCTAATCCGTTTTATCCTGTGAATGTACGTACTACTCTTGATAAAGGAATCCAGCAAAAGGCTGAGGTCTTGGTGGACAGGTATCATATTAAAAAGGGCGGACTCATCCTGCTTAATATTGAAGATAACAGCGTTCTCGCAATGGTATCCCGGCCTGCTATTAATAAAAAGGATCCCTATGGCGGTGCCGGAATCGTTAATCATATGTTAAAACAGCAGATAATGGGATCCGTGTTCAAAACAGTTGTCGCAGCCGCCGCAATTGATAATAATCTAGATAACCCTGGGCGTCAATTTGATTGCAGTAAAAAAATTAATGGCAGACAAGAGTTGAAATATAATTATGGATCACTGGGTTTCACTGAAAGCTTTGCAAGAAGCTGCAACCGCACTTTTGGTGAGATAGCTAAGGAATTACAAAAAAAGGACTCTCATCTTTTAGAGGTCTATGCTGATAAATTATCTTTAACTAGCACGGTCGGCTGGCAGGGTGACGTGTATCATACAAGTGATTTCAAACAGTTTACTAATGAAGAGAAGGGCCGTGTATTTATTTCAGATGAGGCAAGAAAGGACGCCAACATTGTAGCCATGTCGGGGATTGGCCAGCATGAAGTCCGCGCCACCCCTTTAGCTGTTGCCAATATGATGGCAACTATTGCTAGAGGGGGGAAAAAAGAGATGGTTAGGACGGTATCCAAAATTGAGTATAAAAATGGGACAACCATGGTGAATTTTCCCGTTCAGGAATTAAAGGGGGATACCATCTCACCATACACAAGCATGAGGCTGCAAAAATTGCTTCGGGAAGTGGTCGTTAACCCAAATGGTACAGGAAGATGGTTTAAAGAGCTGCCTTATGAAACAGCGGGGAAATCCGGGACGGCTGAAACAGGGAAATATATGAACGGGAAGCAGCTTCATAATAAATGGTTTGCTGGATACTTTCCATACAAAGATCCTAAATATGCACTTGTGGCTGTGAATTTAGATGTCCTAGATTCTGAGGGCGGAGTGAATCTGTTATTTGCCGACATGGTCAAAATGCTTTATGAAGAGGATCAAGACTAAGCAAGTGGAAAGGTTTTCCCTTCAAGTTCTCATCAAATCGTGTTAGAATATTGAGAGCCATATTTTTTGGAGGGATTAATTTTGAATAATGATTTCAATTCGCGTTCGGGTTATCGATCGAAACGGAAAAAAACAAATCTAGTTTTGAATTCGTTAATTGTTGTCGTCCTGTTACTAATTATTTTTGTTGCCTATAATATTTTCGCTTCGGGAAATGACAATGCATCCTCATCAAAAACGGAAAGTACAAAAACAGAACAAACAAAAACAACGGATAAAGAAAAAACAAATGATAAAGAAACAACAACGGATAAAGAAACAACAACCGATGAGAACACAACAGACGACACTGTAGCAAGTGACGACAGTTCTTCAGAGGATCAAAATGCAGATGACCAGGAAAGTCAAGAAACGACCACACCAGAGCAGCCAGCTGATACACAGGCTGATGAAGAAGCTGCCACGACAACTGAAACTGGTGACCATAAAATGACATTCGAGGGCGAAGACTGGCAGGCGATGATAAATGCCATTTCTAATGCAACAGGTATTGAGCAGAGCAATATGACAGTCTATTGGCTAGGCAGTGATAAGTCTACAGCCAATGGAGCCGTTGGGACCGTTGCTTCTAAAGGTAATTCACAGAAATATAAGGTTTATATAAAATGGGTAGATGGCCAAGGCTATGTCCCTACAAAGGTTGAACCACAATAATGAAAATAGGATGGTGCTTATAAATGCACCATCCTATTTCTTTTTAAAATGCACAACAGCTGTAAAATAAGTCTGACCGTTTTCGTTGACATGCATTTGATGGGATACGGAATGAACTGATAACATAATAGCACGGTTCTCATCAATCTGTGACTCAATCTTTTTTTGCAATGTCTTTAAATTATTAGCTTCGAAAAATTCTACCTTATCCTCAATAAAGTCGAGTTGAAAATTCATCAAGTTGATACCCCCTTCTATATGTTCATTTTAGTTATTTTCTTGCGTGTATACAATTGCTTTATCATTAATCTAGCAGGTTGTTTTTAAATGGTGATAGAATAGGGTTTGCGGATATGTTGGTTGAATCAGAGGAAGATTATAATCATAAAACGTAAACTAAAAAAAACTAGGGCCTTCACTAACCTGACACTACCTAAGTGAATACAATAACACAATCCATTTTATTGTTATAAGTTGTTGGGTTATTGTGGCGAGAAAAGGAAGAGGTAAATTCATGAAGATTGCAATTATTGGAGCTATGGAAGAAGAGGTCACATTACTAAGAGATCATATTGAGGGTCAGACACAAGAAACGGTGGCTGGATGTGAATTTACTTTTGGAAATATGCACGGTGTGGAGGTCATTCTTCTGCGTTCAGGAATTGGAAAAGTAAATGCAGCGATGTCAACGACGATCCTTCTAGAGAAATATAAGCCTGATTGTATTATTAATACGGGTTCAGCTGGCGGCTATAATCCTTCTCTAAATGTAGGCGATGCAGTGATTTCCATGGAAGTTCGTCATCATGATGTCGATGTCACCGCGTTTGGATATGAATATGGTCAGGTACCTCAGCTTCCTGCTGCATTTGTTGCAGATGAAAAATTAATCTCTGTTGCCGAGACAGCTGCAAAAGAAATTGAGAATTTTCAAATTAGTAAGGGGCTAATCGTAACAGGTGACTCTTTTATGGAGGACCCCGTACGTGTCGAGTTTGTTCGGTCCAAATTTAATGATCTGCAGGCGGTTGAAATGGAAGCAGCAGCAATTGCACAGGTAGCCCACCGTTTCGAGGTGCCGTTTGTCATTATCCGTTCCCTTTCTGATATAGCCGGCAAGGAGTCTGAAATTTCATTTGATCAGTTTATAGACAAAGCAGCAACTAATTCTGCTACTTTGGTTATGAAAATGGTAGCTGCCTTAAAATAGTATTTAAGGGGTGGGGCAATGCAGTTTTACAAAAACGTCCACGAGTTAATTGGGCATACACCTATGGTTGAAATTACACAATTTTCTTTGCCTGAAGGTGTGCGTATTTTTGCAAAACTTGAATTCATGAACCCAGGGGGAAGTGTCAAGGACCGGCTTGGTATAGAACTTTTAGAAGAGGCATTTTCGAGTGGAAAGCTGAAAAGGGGCGGTACGGTCATCGAACCTACTGCCGGAAATACCGGAATCGGCTTGGCACTTGCCGCCATTAATAAAGGGATACAGGTTATTCTGTGTGTGCCAGAAAAATTCAGTATCGAAAAACAGGAACTAATGAAGGCGTTAGGAGCTAAGGTAGTTCATACTCCGACAGAACAAGGGATGAAGGGAGCCATTGCGAAAGCGGAGGAGCTTTTAAAAGAAATGCCGGGTTCTTACTACCCGCAGCAATTCGGTAATCCCGCTAACCCTGAAACCTATTATAAAACGCTTGGACCTGAGATTTGGCAGCAACTGGATGGACGTGTCGACATTTTCGTAGCCGGTGCAGGCACGGGAGGGACATTTATGGGGACGGCGCGATACCTAAAAGAACAAAACCAAAAGGTGAAGACGGTAATCGTAGAACCGGAAGGATCCATTTTAAATGGCGGTGAATCAGGCCCTCATAAAACAGAAGGGATAGGGATGGAATTTTTACCTAGGTTTATGGACCCCGCTTATTTTGATGCGATTCATACCGTTTCGGATAGGGATGCCTTTCGTTTGGTAAAGGAATTAGCAGTAAAGGAAGGACTGCTTTGTGGAAGTTCTTCAGGTGCCGCTTTGTGTGCCGCTTTAAAGGAGGCAAAAGCGGCAAAAGCTGGGTCCAATCTGGTGGTTATTTTTCCGGACGGCAGTGAACGTTATTTAAGTAAGAGGATTTTTGAAGGAGGGATTTAGATTGAAGCCGAAAACAAGACTCATTCACGGTGGAATCAGTGAAGACCCTGCCACTGGTGCCGTTTCTTTCCCCATTTATCAGGTGAGCACATATAAGCAGGAGGGAATTGGAGGGCATAAGGGGTTTGAATATTCGCGGACGGGTAATCCGACCAGACACGCGTTAGAAGAGCTGATCAAGGAAATAGAGGGCGGTAAAGCGGGTTTTGCCTTTGCATCTGGAATGGCGGCCATCACTGCTGTATTTATGCTGTTTAACAGCGGGGATCATGTCGTTATCACAGACGATGTTTATGGCGGGACATTCCGTGTATTGACGAAGGTACTGAAGCGTGTTGGCATTGATTCCACCTTTGTGGATACTAGTAATTTGGAAAATATAAAGCGTGAGATCCGGCCGAATACAAAAGCGATCTACATTGAAACTCCGACAAATCCGCTCTTAAAGATCACTGATATCGAAGCGGCAGCGAAACTGGCCAAGGAGCACCATTTGCTCACCATCGTTGACAATACCTTTTCAACTCCTTATTGGCAGAATCCATTGGAGTTTGGGGCGGATATCGTTCTTCACAGTGCCACGAAATATATTGGCGGACACAGTGATGTGGTTGCCGGGTTAGCTGTGGTAAATAGTGATAAGCTTGCAGAAGATTTGCATTTCGTTCAGAATTCGACTGGCGGTGTATTAGGACCTCAGGATTCCTGGTTATTGATACGCGGTATTAAAACATTAGGAATCCGGATGGAAGAAACTGAAGCAAATACGAAGGCGATTGTTGAGTTTTTACAAAACCATCCAAAAGTCAGTAAAGTATTTTACCCTGGTCTTGAATCGCATCCAAATCATGAAATTGCAAAAAGGCAGGCAAGAGGGTTTGGCGGGATGGTATCCTTCGATGTGGGAAGCGGGCAGCGGGCCGATCAGATCTTAAGCAAAGTTAGGTATTTTACGTTGGCAGAAAGCCTTGGAGCAGTCGAAAGTTTAATCTCTGTTCCAGCGCGAATGACCCATGCGTCCATTCCAGCAGAACGAAGAGCAGAATTAGGCATTACAGAAGGTCTCGTCCGAATCTCCGTCGGCATTGAAGATGTCGAAGACTTAATCGAAGACCTATCGCAAGCATTAGAATAGTCTAGAAATTAGAAAAGGTGACAGGCACCATGTTTCACATGGTGCCTGTCACCTTTTCTAATATTTACATACTGTTTGGTTGCTTTTTGTGTGGTAAAGTAGGTTAGTAGATTTTAAGAAGGACAGGTGATAGGTAGTGAAGCAGCAAGCGAAGGCTTTGTATGAAAAAATGGTTGATTTCAAACGTTTCGGAACTGTCTTATTGGCTGTTGGAATCTTTTTTTATTTAGGTGTGATTACTCCCGTTGGAGAAAAAACCGAACTTGCTTTAAATATAATGGTTCTTTCTTCAACGTCCTTTATAGCTTTATCCATTTTATTTTTTATTCAATTTAAGCAGTATCAAAAGAAACTGTCAGAAGTGGATGAAGAAACTTATAATTAAACTTTAGGCGCTTCCGAATTCGGAGCGCTTTTCTTGTTTCCAAAACGGGCGTTTCAATCATTTATTAAAAAATTTTGGAAAAAGTGGTTTACAAAGTTAGTTAGCGTGGATATAATTACCATAGAAAGTCAAATATTCCAAATGGAGGTCGAAGAAAATGATGTTAGTTAGAGAAGCATGGACAGCAAACACAGCCGCGTACAACAACATGAAAACTGTATATCTTAATAACACTCATTCGACCAGATTGGAATGGATGGCTTAGCACTTATCTTTTATATAAGTGTATAGCGACAATACATATCCATGCCGCAGGGAGAATCGTGCCTTGCGGTATTTTTGTGTCTAAATCGGATGCTCTGACCGCAGGGATTTCTTTCTGCGGCCTTTTTGTGCCCTTTTTACGAGCCATTTGGATATGTATAGCATAAGGTAAAACTGCGGGCCTTAGAGGAGTCGCATGGTGTTAATGTTGAAAATGATCTTTAAGCAAATTTCCTATAGGGAGGTGTTATTATGACCCTGAATATTTTATTTTTATCAATCACAATCAAAAAGCGAAATGTAAGTTTAGAAGAAGCAGCAAATCAGGAATTTGTTGAAAAACTTTACGAAGAAAACAAAGATCGTCAAATCTCCATGTATCGTTTTATGTAAGACTGCATTAAAAAGGAAGTGAAAAAAATGACTCTAAATATCCTATTTTTAACTATTACCATCCATAAACGAAAAACAAGTCCGCAAGAAGCTGTCCATCAAGAGATGGTTGAAAAAATTTATGAACAAAAGAATGACCGGCAGATTTCAATGTACCGGATGTAAGTGAGTGTTTTCAAAAATAACGAAAGGTGGTTTTAATAATGGCATTTTTTTTAATGCAAGGACGAGGAGCAAGCTTATGGGGTATGAAAGATACCACCTAGATAAAAAAAGAATTTAGGAGGTTAACAAGAAAATGCCGCTGCACACTGTATTTCTAACTTTAATTATTAAATTGATGAAACATAAACAAATATTTTAATGTAAGACATACGTTTTTCTTTATATCAGTAGTGTTAACAAAATGTTCACGATTCCCTTAGATTGATACTGTGTAAATATGATAAATTTAAATTAAAAAATGACAGATCTCTAAGGGGTGGAGAACATGTTTATGGTTGTGATGGCACTTGTTATTACAGGGGCGATTGGATGCGTAATTTCTGCAGAGATTAGTGTAGAATAAATAAAAAAATGAGCATTGGTCAATAGAAGCCAATGCTCATTTTTTATTATCACGAAATTATTTATTATCAGTGAGCTGCAAAAATTCATCAATGTCCGCGAGACAAAGACCGACTGCTTTTTCCCAAAAATCTTTTTGAGTTAAATCTACTTGTAAATGTTTTTGGGCTAACTCCTCTACTGTCATGGAGGCAGTATCCCTTAACAGGGCAATATATTTTTCTTCATACCCTTTTCCTTCTTCTAGTGCCCGCGCATAAATGCCCAATGAAAAAAGATAACCAAATGTATAAGGGAAATTATAGAAAGGTACATCGGTAATAAAGAAGTGCAGCTTCGAAGCCCAAAAAAGTGGATGATATTCCTCTAATGCATCACAATAAGCCTCTTTTTGTGCAGCCAACATTAATTCGCTGATTCGATCACTAGAGACGGTTCCAAGTTTCCGCTCCTCATAAAAACTGCTTTCAAACAAGAAGCGTGCATGGATATTCATAAGCAGGGCAACTGTACGCTGGATTTTATCATCCAAAAGCACAAGCTTTTCTTGTTCATCTTTTGCGTTTTTAACAGCAGCGTCTGCCACGATCATTTCCGCAAAAGTGGAGGCAGTTTCTGCCACATTCATGGCATAATTGCAATTGAGATATGGAACGTCCCTCATTGCATAAGAATGAAAGGCATGGCCCAGTTCATGTGCAAGTGTTGACACATTGGATGGTGTACCGGAATAAGTCATAAATATTCTAGATTGCTCATTCACTGGAAAATCCGTACAAAATCCTCCTGGAGCCTTCCCGGGACGATCTTCGGCTTCAATCCATTGGTCACGAAAAGCGTGTTTAGTGAATAAGGCAAGCTTATCTCCAAACTGGGCGAAGTTCTGCTCGATAAATTGGGCCCCCTCTTGGTAGGTTACCTTGGATTCTGTTTTCCCGTATGGCGCATCCAAATCAAACCAGCTTAATTTTTCAATACCTAGAAGTTTTGCTTTTCTTTCTAAATACTTAACAAGTTTTTGTTTATGTTCAGAAATGACGGTCCACATTGTGTCCAATGTCACTTTTTGCATGCGGTTAATGCTGAGCGGCTCTTTTAAAACATCGTCCCAGCCACGCTTCTGATAGACACTTAACCGGAACCCCGCAAGATGGTTCAAGGTTTTTGCAAGCAGATCGGCTTGGCTGCCCCAAACCTGTTCCCACTGATTAAATATAGAAGCACGGACATTACGGTCGGGGTTAGAGAATTTATTAAAGGTCTGTCCGACAGATAATTGTTTCTCTTCACCGTCTTCCACAAAGGGAACTTTTATTTTACTTACAATTAAATCGTATAATTGTCCCCAGCTATGATAGCCATCGACTTCAAGCGTGCTGATTAAGGCCTCTTCCTCTTTTGAAAGTTTTTCTTTTGCCTTTTCACGGCTTTCTGTTAATACAAAGCGCAGCTCTTTTAACGGCTCAGAATCAACGATTTCCAGCCAAGTTTCATCATCAATCATTGTTAAGTGATTGTCTAGAGAACCTAAAGCAGTTTGAAATGCAGCCCCTAAACTAGTTATTTTTGAATCAAGGGAATATGCCTTTTTATCTTTTGTGTTTTGAGCTAGTAAGCAGCCGGTGAATGCTCCAGCCTGCGCCAACTTCTTTGCAGATTCTTCTAAATCATGAAGAAGCTCCTGAAGATGCTCAGTGTCCCCAGCTGCGTTAGCAGGCACCCAATTATTTACCTTTGCTTCGAACCTTTTAATAGTTTCTTCTGTCTGGACTAAGAACTGTTCGAATTCCTCGGATTGACTTCCTCCTGGAAACAAAGCATCAAGGTTCCATACTTCTGAATATGTAGTGGCTGTCATGGTAGTCCTCCTTAAAATATGTACTTTCTCATTATAATCTTTTTTATAAAAAATTCTCTTAATTTGGACTTGGAAAAAGAATGGCATGTCCCAATAAATACATATTAAATTTATTATTGTGCAGTCTTTTTATAGTATAATTTAACAAGATTTATAAGCTGGGAGTGAAAAAGCAGTGGCGAAGATCTTACTCGTTGATGATGAATCAAGAATGTTGGATTTACTATCCCTTTACCTATCCCCAAGAGGATATCACTGTATTAAATGTACATCCGGGGCTGATGCCCTTCAATATCTGCATGAGGATCATGCAGACCTCGTTCTATTAGATGTGATGATGCCGGAAATAAACGGCTGGGAAGTTTGTAAGGAAATTAGAAAAAAGTGGGATATTCCGATTATCATGTTAACAGCCCGCAGTGAAAAAATAGATATTATTAAGGGTTTAAACATTGGGGCAGACGATTATATCTCGAAGCCGTTTGATGAAGAAGAATTAATTGCCCGAATCGAAGCCGTGTTAAGAAGGAAACACGTGCCGAACGGTTTAATCTCTTTTCAAGGACTTAACTTAAATGAGGATTCTTTTCAGGTATCCTATAAGCACCAGCAAATTTCTGTCACACCGAAGGAATTTTCCCTGCTGACCCTTTTATTAAAAAATCAGAATAAGGTATATACACGTGAACATCTTTTAACAACCATATGGGGGTATTCTGCTATGACTGAAGATCGGACGATTGATTCCCATGTTCGCAATTTACGTGAAAAATTACGTAAAGCAGGTTTTCCTGTGAATGATTATTTGACAACGGTCTGGGGAGTGGGGTATAAGTGGATGGATAAGGAAGCATAAACAAATTAATAGATTACTATACGTCTTTTAGGAGGACATGATGAAGTATAAAATTAAGGTGTTTTTTACATTGGTGTTAGGGGTGCTCCTGATTTTATCTGGCTGCTCTAATAAGAAGCAAGAACAGAAAGAAATGAGCTCCAACAGTAGTAAACCAGCTTTCAAAATCGTGGAGGCAGGAGCCTTTACCTTGAAGAATATCCGCGGGATTGGGTATCCAGGAAATGACAGTGCTTTATACATTGCTGGAAATGACGGTTTAAAAATGTATAAGGATAAAAAATGGTATGAAGCAACAACGAATCAACATGATTACATAGGATTTCAAGCTGTTGAGTCCGGATTTATTGCCAGTGGTCACCCACAGGAGGGGACAGGCTTAGAGGATCCGCTTGGATTAATAAAAAGTGACGATAAAGGTGAGACTGTTCAGAAGCTAGCCTTTTATAATGAAGCGAACCTTCATTTTACGGCTGCCAGTTATTCTGGAATGGGTCTGTATATCATTGGTGAGAAAGAAAGTAACACTATCAGTTTGGGTGTTAACTATTCAACAGATAAAGGGAAAACTTGGAATAAGAGTACGTTTAAAAATTTTGATGCGGATTCGATGGGAATGATGGCTGTGCACCCAACGGATGGGAATACCATGGCGATGGCCACAAGATCCGGAATCTATTATTCAACCGATAATGGGAACACCATGAAGCTGATTACAGGGAAGATGATGGTTACGGCGTTAACATTCAACGGTGACTCCATTTTATTTTCCAGTGTGGAAAATGAAAAAATCCTATTAAAAACACTTTCCCCATTGACTGGTGAACAGTCTACTATCATCATTCCTTTTCTGGATTATGATAACCCGATCACATATCTGGCGGTTAATCCAAAGAACAAAAATGAAATGGCGTTTACCACCTACAACAATGATTTATATAACACGATTGACGGCGGGAAGACATGGAATAACTTACTGAAAGATGGTAAATAACACAAAAAGGGCAGGAGAAGTTTCTCCTGCTCTATTTATTGCCATGTTAGTATATCATCGCTTTTTGCGCTCTTTTTCAGCCCGGTAGAATTCATGGAACATTTTCATTAAGGCGCGTTTTTCAATTCTAGACACATAGCTTCTTGAAATACCAAGTTCCTTAGCAATTTCCCGCTGTGTCTTTTCCTTCTGCAAATCAAGTCCGAATCGGCCGATTATGACTTCCTTTTCCCTATCATCCAGTACTTCGATATACTTCTTTATTTTTTCCAGTTCCATATTAAGCTGAATCGTATCAACCACATCTTCAGATTCTGATTTAAGGACATCTATTAAAGATATCTCATTACCTTCTTTATCCTGCCCAATGGGATCATGCAGGGAAACATCCTTTTTCGTCTTCTTAAGCGCCCTTAAGTGCATCAAAATCTCATTTTCGATACATCTGGCTGCATAGGTTGCCAGCTTCGTTCCTTTTCCTTCGGAGTAACTCTCAATTGCTTTTATTAACCCTATTGTACCAATTGAAATTAAGTCTTCCGAATCCTCACCGGTATTTTCAAATTTTTTGACAATATGGGCGACAAGACGTAAATTGTGTTCTATTAACATATTACGAGCGTGTGCATCCCCTTCTGCCATTAACCGCAGATATTTCCTTTCATCAGCAGCAGATAGGGGTTGGGGAAAGGCATTATTTTTCACATAAGAAACAAGAAATAAAAATTCCTTCATCAAATATCCGAGAGCTGTTAAGATTCCAGTCATCCACATCTACCCCCGTGCTTTATTGGACTCTAGCCCTTTTAATAATTCCTATGAAGAAAACTCAAAATTGTGTCTGTCCCTTATATTTTATTTTTAAAAAAATAAAATGACCTTCCTAGCGGACACTAAAAAGGTCATAATGAATTTAGCATTATGTGAAAGAAAAATGATATTATACTTTTTTCAGTTTAAAGGAGCTTACCATTAAGAAGGATAAAATAATTATAATAAATAAGAACGTTTGTGAAGGCAGGTAAGGGATGGCAAGAAAACTTAAGGTTGCAAGACAGCCTGCTGCTGTAATTGGTAATCCTGTGAAATAACCGTTGCTTTCTGTAATATTAAATCTTGCTAAGCGAAAAGCACCGCAAGCAATATAAAATACGGTGAAGAATGAACCAGGACCGCCAAATTCAAATAATATTCCTTGATAAAGTAATAGTGCTGGCGCGACTCCAAATGATATAATATCACTCATGGAATCCAATTGTTTGCCTAATTCCGATTCAATATTAAATTTTCTGGCAATCATACCGTCAAACCGATCGGCAAGAGCAGCAATGAAAATAAGCAATAAGCTTAAGCGTAAATTCCCATGTAAGCCCAGTACAATGGCAAAACCGCCGAGTGAAAGGTTTGTGATGGTAATGACATTTGCTGTTTGGGATTTCAGCTTTTTAATTGTGTGATCCAATACGTCCAATAAAAACATTCTCCACACCACTCCTTTTTCTGAAAAAACGAAGGGAATTGTATTTTCTAGGTTATTCTATATTATTTAATTCTAAGGGTTTTATGTCTTTCCGTAAAGAGTATTTTTACACTATTTGGGGGTATTCTCGTGATACAAGTTTTTTATCGGCTGATGATCGAATTAACAAACGGACGGTGGTCGTCTGGCGGGTTAAAGTGGTTTGCCCGGTCACCAGTCAGTCGGTTTGTCGTTCCATCATTTGCCCGTGTTTATCGATTAAATCAAGAAGAAATGGAAAAAGGATTAGCTGACTACCCAACCTTGCATGATTTATTTGTCAGAACGTTAAAAAGAGGGACAAGGAAGATTGACCAGGCTGCTGACTCAGTCGTCAGTCCCGTTGATGCGGTTTTAGAAGACGTAGGAACCATTAAAGAAACAAGCGATATACTCGTAAAAGGGAAAACATACTCCATCGAAGAAATGCTTGGAGATCCCGATGGTTTGAACAAATATCTTAACGGTACATATATGATTTTATATTTAAGTCCAAGTCATTACCACCGTATTCATAGTCCCGTCAATGGAACCGTCATTAAACAATGGAAACTTGGTTCAAAATCGTATCCGGTTAATAAATGGGGATTAAAATATGGCCGCAGGACCCTATCCAAGAACTATAGGGTAATAACGGAGGTACAAACGGATTATGGTCATGTTGCCATTGTCAAGGTAGGGGCGATGTTTGTTAATTCCATTGAGACCACACATACGGGCAATAAGTTAGAAAAAGGCGGGGAAATGGCCTACTTCAGTTTTGGGTCTACGGTGGTTCTATTATTTGAAAAAGGTATCTTTCAAATCGATCAAACCTTGCAAATCCCACAAGACCTAAAGGTTGGAGAAAGAGTAGGCGTTTTAATAAAGTAAAAACAACGGCGACAGGGGAGCGCCGTTATTTTTGTACTCGTTTAGGAAATTATAAAATTTTCGCTTGTGGGTAACTGTTAATTAAAGGATTGTCGACGTCCAGCGCCTAGCCCCTCGAGGTCATAAGCCAATCCGTCCAAAAGGTTAAAAAGCAACCTTTCGGCCGGCTCGTCTTATGCTTGTCGGGGCTGTTCAAGGCGCTTGCGCTTTTGTTCTGAAAAAAAAAGCCCTAGCAGGGCGGTGAATCATAGTTATGATGACCTTTTTATTTTATTGTATAAAGAACGCCGGTGAATTTCAGACTCAATGAGGTTAATAAATTCTGGGCTCAAGTTTAATTCCCTTGCTTTAAAGTATGATTCAATTAATAATTCATCTGACAGTTTCCGCATGTCAGAATCCACCTCCGATTAAAGTTATTGGTTCTATTTTATTAAAATTAAACATAAATTGGTAAGTTCATTTGCTGTAACCTAAATCTACCAAATTTATTCCTTTAGAACAATCGTTCTCGTTATCCACAGATTTACGTGGATAACTTGTGATTAGTTTGTTCATAAAGTAACGAAGTCTAAAGAATTCAATGGGTATAATGTTAATAAGGTTATCCACAGAGAAGCAAAATGCAGGGTTTTGTCGAAAAATTTTTATTTGAAGTCAGATAAAATTAGTAACCCAAGGAAAGTATTCGTAATTGATTCTCATGTAATGTCGATTTTTGAAGGATAATAAGATATAAACCCTTTTATAGGTCCTTTCACTTTTCTTTTGAAACGAGGGGGGAAATTAGTTATGATGGTACAAGAAAAGAAAATGATGGTTGTTTATCCAACATTTTTATTTACAATTAATGAGGTGTACGCTTAGTGCTTAAACAATTTTTACCGAATGAACATGTAAAAAGCATTCTCGATATTTCTCCTGATGCCTTAAAAGCAAGAGGAATTAAGGGGATTATTACCGATTTGGATAATACACTTGTGGAGTGGGATCGTCCGAGTGCCACGCCGCAATTAATTAAATGGTTTGACGAAGTAAAAAAACATAATATCAAGGTAACCATTGTCTCCAATAATAATGAAGAGCGAGTTAAGTTTTTTTCAGATCCGTTAAATATTCCATTTATATTTAGGGCACGTAAGCCAATGGGACCTGCTTTTCTTCGCGCCATTCAATTGATGGGGATTAAAAAGGAAGAGGCAGTGGTCATTGGTGACCAATTATTAACCGATGTTCTCGGAGGAAATCGAAGCGGATTCCACACGATCCTAGTGGTTCCTGTAGCCCAAACAGATGGGTTTTGGACCAAATTTAATCGATTTGCAGAACGGAGAATTTTGAATTGGTTTCGTAAAAAAGGGATGCTTCAATGGGAGGATTAATAAGTGAGTGATCAACAATATTTTTGTATGGGCTGCGGTGTAAAAGTCCAAACGGAAAACCCAAATGAACTTGGGTTTGCGCCTTCTTCAGCTTTAGAGAAAGAAACGATTATTTGTCAAAGATGTTTTCGATTAAAGCATTACAATGAGGTTCAAGATGTTAACTTAACCGATGATGACTTCTTAAAAATACTTAATGAGATTGGCAAGTCCGACGCTCTGATTGTAATGATTGTTGATATCTTTGATTTTAACGGAAGCTGGCTTCCTGGATTACATCGCTTTGTTGGAAATAATAAGGTGGTGCTTGTAGGAAATAAAGTTGATTTATTGCCTAAATCCGTCAAGCATAGTAAGTTAATTCAATGGATGAAGAATGAATCAAAGGAACTAGGTCTTAGACCAGAAGAAGTGTACTTAGTTAGCGCAGCAAAGGGACTGAATATTAGAGAGACAGCCGCTGCTATCGATGAATTAAGAAATGGAAAAGATGTCTATGTAGTTGGATGTACCAACGTGGGCAAATCCACTTTTATTAATCGAATTATTAAGGAAGTAACTGGGGAGGCTGACGTGATAACGACTTCGCATTTTCCTGGTACAACCCTAGATATCATAAAAATCCCGTTAGATGATGAAAAATCCTTAATTGATTCACCAGGGATTATTAATCACCATCAAATGGCGCATTTTATTAATAAAAAGGATTTAAAGATCATTACTCCTAAAAAGGAAATAAAGCCTAAGGTCTTTCAATTGAATGAAGGGCAAACATTATTTTTTGGCGGTTTAGCCCGGTTTGATTATATAAGCGGCGGCAGAAGATCGTTTGTTTGTTATGTATCTAATGAATTGAATATCCATCGAACAAAGATAGAAAATTCAGGCAGCCTTTATGATAAACATGTTGGTGAAATGTTGACACCGCCAGGACCGGATGAACTGGCAGAATTTCCGGAGTTGGTCAGACAGGAATTTACAATAAAAGAAGCCAAGACAGATATCGTTTTTTCTGGACTTGGGTGGATTACAGTAAATGAGGCTGGAGCGAAAGTGGCTGCTTATGTCCCAAAGGGAGTCCAAGCCCTATTGCGCAGGTCATTAATCTAACCGTATAGATAGTACGTAAACAGGGTGGGGAAACGCATGAAAAAGCTATTTGGAGTTTTGGGGAATCCGATTGGGCATTCAATGTCACCAGTTATGCATAATGATTTGTTTTCATTATATAATTTAAATGCCATTTATCTTCCTTTTGAAGTAAAAGAAGGCGATCTATTAGATGCTGTTAAAGGACTAAAGGCCATCGGAGCAGGTGGTTTTAATGTTACGGTTCCGCATAAAAGTAAAGTTATCCCCTTCCTTGATGAAGTGGATGAATTAGCAGCAAGCATTGGGGCAGTCAATACAGTAGTGAATGAAGCGGGAAAATTAATTGGCTACAATACCGACGGTCTCGGTTTTTTGAGAGGTTTACATGCAATTGTACCCGATGTTCGAGAAAAAAGGATTTTGGTCATTGGAGCAGGTGGTGCGGCACGGGCCATTTTCTTTACCTTAGCCAAAGAAAACCCAATCCAAATCGATATTGCTAATCGTACGGTTGAAAATGCCGCTCGACTTATTGAAGAATGTCCATACTCTACTTCCTCAAAAGCACTTACAAATGAGGAAGCAGACAAACATTTAGGTGAATATGATTTACTTATCCAAACGACAATGGTTGGTATGGCTCCGAAAATTAATGACCAGCCCTTAGGTCTTAAAAACCTGCGTGAGAATTCTGTAGTTTGTGATATTATCTATAACCCACTAGAAACAAGCTTTTTACGGGAAGCGAAAGAAAATGGGGCAATCGTACAGAATGGAATGGATATGTTTGTCTATCAAGGGGCATTGGCTTTTGAGAAATGGACTGGAATTTTTCCAGATATACAAAGAATGAAAGATAACGTGTTGGAACAATTAGGAGGAAAATAATGTTAACAGGTAAACAAAAAAGATTTTTACGTTCAAAGGCGCATCATTTAGACCCCATTTTTCAAGTGGGGAAAGGCGGCGTAAATGAAAATATGATTAAACAAATTGCTGATGCCCTAGAAGCAAGAGAACTTTTTAAAGTCAGTATCCTGCAAAATTGCGAGGAAGACAAAACTGAAGTGGCTGAAAAGCTTTCGGAAGGTACTGGTGCTGAAATCGTTCAAATTATCGGTAACACGATCGTGTTATATAAAGAGTCCACTGAAAAGAAAACGATTATTCTTCCTTAAAAATGGAATCCTTAATCTAAGTAAAGGAAGGGCGCATCCATGAAGAAAGTTGGAATATTGGGAGGCACGTTCGATCCGCCCCATTATGGACACCTTTTAATTGCAAATGAAGTACAATCAGCACTAGAGCTTGATAAAATTTGGTTTATGCCAAATCATGAACCGCCTCACAAGAAAAAGCCGGAGTCAGTTGAGGATGAGGACCGTCTCCACATGTTAGAACTGGCCATTGCAGAGAACGCCAACTTTTCCATTCAGCCAATTGAAATGGATCGGAAAGGCCCTTCTTATACGGTGGATACCATGAAAATACTTCATACAGAGTATCCAGATCATCAGTTTTACTTTATAATTGGCGCCGACATGATTGAATATTTACCGAAATGGCATGATATTGATATACTCGTTAATCTTGTCCAATTTGTCGGAGTCAAGAGAAAGTCATATAGCCATCAAACAGATTACCCTGTTCTTTATATTGATGTTCCGGCAATTGATGTGTCATCGAGCATGATAAGGGATAGAGTTAAAAAAGGTCAATCAGTTCGATATCTTTTGCCGGATTCCGTTATTGATTATATTGAGGAGAAACAATTATATGGATCGTCAAAAAGCATTAGACTTAGTTAAAATTCAGCTCACGGAACACCGCTATCAGCATACGTTAGGCGTAATGGAAACGGCGATTGCCTTGGCTGAAAGGTATGGGGCAGATGTAAAGAAGGCGGAAATGGCAGCTATTTTTCATGACTATGCAAAGTTCCGCCCAAAAGAAGAAATGAAAGAAATTATTGTCTCAAAAGGTATGCCGCAGGATTTGCTGCTTTTTAATACAGAATTGTGGCATGCTCCCGTGGGTGCCTTTTTGGTAGAGCAAGAGGCAGGAATTACTGATCCAGAAATACTGGATGCTATTCGCTATCATACTTCTGGAAGACCGAATATGACTTTGCTTGAAAGAATCATTTATTTGGCCGATTATATTGAACCTGGCAGACACTTCCCAGGCGTTGAAGAAGTTAGAGAACTGGCCCAGGAAAATCTCAATAGAGCACTCGTAAAATCAGTTCAGAATACGATTTTGTTTCTAATGAAGAAGAATCAGACCATTTATCCGCAAACTTTTTATACTTATAATAACTTAATCCTAAAATTGGAGGACTGATGAATGGATAATCAGGAACTATTAAAAATGGCAGTAAAAGCGGCAGACGATAAACGTGCAGAAGATATCTTAGCTTTAGATATGAAAGGAATCTCGTTAATCGCTGATTATTTTATTATTTGTCATGGTAATTCTGACAAACAGGTACAGGCGATTGCTCGAGAGATTAAAGAGAAGGCTCAAGAAAATGGATATGATGTAAAAAGAATGGAAGGTTTTGATGAAGCGACATGGGTACTAATTGATTTAGGTGATGTAGTTGCCCATGTGTTCCATCGTGATGAACGGAGCTATTATAATTTAGAACGCTTATGGGGAGATGCCCCGCAGGTTGATATCCTCAGCGAGTTAAGTTCATGAGTTATGAGCAATTTGCCTACTTGTATGATGAGCTAATGAAAGATGCTCCGTATGACCAGTGGGTATCGTTTGTGGAGAGTATCCTTGCTCAGAATAACATTGAATCCCCCCGGCTGTTGGATTTAGCTTGTGGTACTGGAGAGCTCTCTGTCCGATTTGCCGGGCGTGGTTTTGAAGTGACGGGAATCGATTTATCAGAAGATATGCTTTCCGTAGCCCAGGCCAAAGCCGAAGGAAATCATGTAAGGATTCCATTTTTTCAGCAAGACATGGCAAATTTAGAAGGACAGGGACAATATAATGTTATAGGGATCTTTTGTGATTCTTTAAATTATCTGCAGTCAGAAGAAGAGGTAAGGTTAACCTTTTCAAATGTTTATCAGCATCTTGAGGATCACGGGGTTTTTATTTTTGATGTCCATTCGATCTATAAGATAAACGAAATTTTTATCCATCAGACCTTTGCTCTGAATGAAGAGGACATAGCTTATATATGGAATAGCTTTCCCGGTGAATTTCCTAATAGTGTAGAACATGAACTAAGCTTTTTTGTTCTAGATGATCGGTCAGGGAAATACGACCGGATTGATGAACTTCATCTACAGCGGACATATCCTATCGAGCAATATACTAACTGGCTGGATGCAGCTGGTTTTGAATTACTCAAGGTGAGTGCCGATTTTGAGCATGAAGCACCTGCACCGCAGTCAGAAAGAATTTTCTTTGTTGCTAAGAAGAAATAAAAAAAGCCATCTTTTTTTAAAAAAGATGGCTTTTTTATAAAGCATTGAAGGAATTTGTCTTTATTTATCGAATTATTGTTTTGAGAATTGTATTTCTACTTGTTCCAGGTCCTCTTTAAATTTAGCATGGGTGGCTTGAAAGATGTGTTCAAATACTAACCCAAGCTCATTCTCTAATACCTTTATGCCTTCACCTGTAATTCCGCCCTTAACACATACCTTTTCTTGTAGTGACGGTAATGTATAATGTCCTTGTTTTATTAATTCTCCAAGTCCCACAATCATCTCACTGGCAAATATGGTTGCTGTTTCGGTATCGATTTCGGTCTCCTTTACCGCTGCTTGGATAAAATGCTGAAGCAGATAGCTAAAGAAGGCAGGTCCGCAGCTAACGATATCAGACGCTACTCTCGTAATTCCTTCCTCAATACACACTGGAACAGAAAACTTCGAAATTAACTTTTCTACTCTCGTTTTCCAATGATCACTGCAATGTTCACCATACGTAACAAGAGAAACCCCGGCTAATGCCCGGTTCGTAATACTTGGAATAATGCGGATCGTTGAACAGGACACTGTTTTTTCAAGCTGGCTTGTACTGACAGGACTGGTTATCGAAATGAGACACTTATCAGATGTTAAATGTGGATTTATTTGATTAAGTATTTTACGGATATCTAAGGGTTTAACACAAAGAAAGATTAAATCGGATTGTGCAGCAACTTCTTCCGGATTTGCCCCAATCAAAATGTCCTTATATTTATCTTTAAGCAGCAAGGCTTTTGATTTTGTTCTATTTGTGATCATCATAGAAGAAGGGGCTGCGGCCTTTCCGTCAATCAAAGCCTCCACAATGATTCTCCCCATATTACCCGTACCGATAATGCCTATATTCATTACTCGACCCTCCTTCGCATCCCGTATTCTTTTATAACATTATGAAAATAAATGGTGAAATATACCTTGAGAAAGGAAGGATAACCATGAAAGATTGGTTGTTAAGTCACAAAATTCAGATTGGCGTTGTCCTATTAATTGCTCTAGCCGGCTTTTATTACTTTTATGTGCAAGGTTCAGAAGAGACTGCCCCATTAAGTTCCATTAGCAAGGAAACCGAACCTCAAGAAACAAACTTGGAGATTAACAATGAGAACTCAACTGCAGCCGAGGCTAAACTGCCTGAAAAAATAATGGTTGATGTTAAGGGCCAGGTGAAACGTCCCGGTGTATATGAATCGAATACAGGTGAAAGGGTGATGGACGTAATCGGAAGAGCAGGTGGCTTAACGGAGCAAGCGGACCAGACCCAAGTCAATTTAGCGCAGCATGTGGAGGACGAAATGGTTATCTACATTCCTGCCAAGGGTGAAGAGGAAGCTGCTTTACTTATGTCCAATGCAGCGGGTGAATCAGCCGCTGTTGGAACAGAGCAAAAGCAGGGGAAAATTAATATCAATAAAGCAGATGAGCAGCAACTGCAAACTCTGCCGGGAGTCGGCCCTGCAAAGGCCGCAGCGATTATCGAATATCGGAATACCAGCGGACCATTTAAAGCAATTGAAGACCTAAAAAATATCAGCGGAATTGGTGATAAAACATTTGAAAAGCTAAAGGATTCAATCGTAGTGAAATAAACTATTATTGACCTGGAAAGACTTGTACAAGTAAACTAAGAAGAAAAGTATTTTTAGGGAGTGAGATACGTGGAACGAATCTCTTGGGATCAATATTTTATGGCACAGAGCCATTTACTTGCGTTAAGAAGTACTTGTACGAGATTAACCGTTGGAGCAACCATTGTCAGAGATAAACGTATTATCGCAGGCGGCTATAACGGTTCCATTGCCGGCGGGGATCACTGCATCGATAAAGGGTGCTATGTTATTGACCATCATTGTATTAGGACCATACATGCTGAAATGAACGCATTATTACAATGTGCAAAGTTTGGTGTGCCAACTGCCGACTCTGAAATTTATGTAACTCATTTTCCTTGCCTGCAATGTTGTAAGGCTATTATTCAAGCTGGAATTAAAACCGTTTATTATGCAGAGGATTATAAGAATCATCCCTATGCAATTGAACTGTTTGAACAGGCAAAAGTTAAAATTGAAAAGGTTGAATTAAAGGAAAGGACCATTCAATTAAGTAATTAAAACAATATCAGGCGCCGGTTAATTCCGGCGTGATAAAAATGGAGTAGGATCGATGAGCGGAAAATTTATTTATGCTGCTATTGCTGCATTATTTGGTGTTTTGTGTGCACTAGTTAAACTTTTCCCATTTCTTTTATTATCAATTATATATCTAGTTATATTAATGAAAAGTAAAAGATTTAAACGAGACCAAGCGTTTATCATGATTATTATTGGTGTTTCTTGTTTTATTAAAGGGGAGTGGACTGAGGTACATAACCAAACAAAGATCCTTGAGTCTAAGACCTTTTTTACTATTAAATATACCCAGAATCCTATTATTGATGGTGATCTTTTAAAAGTACAAGGCATAGAAACCCAATTAAAAGAAAAAGTCCTTCTCCGTTATCAAATAAAATCCGAGGAGGAAAAAAACACATTACAAAACAAAAGCTTTTACGGAATTTTATGTAATGGTTCCGGCACGTTAAACCATCCTTCTACAGCAAAAAATCCAAATGGCTTTGACTACCGCTCGTTTTTAGCTGCTAAGGAAATCTTTTGGGTCATTGATCTAAATCAGAGTCCGCTTCAATCTTGTCACCCCATCCGAAACTCCCCAGCTGAATTAATAAAAAACTTCCGCTTTGCAGGCATTAAATATCTTGAAAAAAATTTCCCCTCAGAAATTGCCGGGTTATCTAGCGCTTTAATTTTTGGTGAGACAGATATTCTTGATTCTGAATTATTAAGTAACTATCAGCGTACGGGCATTGTCCATTTACTGGCCATTTCTGGTCTTCATGTCTCCTTGTTTATTGGGATGATCTTTTTGATAGGAATTCGGGGCGGCCTAACTAGACAAGTGATGACAAATGCGTTATTGGTACTGTTACCCATTTATGTTGTGTTGACCGGCAGCTCACCCTCAGTTGTACGTTCTGGCCTCATGATCTCCATCATCTTATTGGCTGAAAAGTGGAAACATCATTTAAAGATTATGACCATTGATGCGATCAGTTTGTCGTTTGTCTTCTTCATCTTTTTTTCCCCATTAATAATTTATGATATTGGTTTCCAGCTTTCCTTTTTAGTTAGTTTTTCGATTATTTTATCAGCTCCCCGCATTCTCAAAGGATATCAAGGGAATGGGGGAAAGATGCTCGCCACCTCCGTTATCGCTCAAGCTTCGGCCATGCCGATCTTGCTTTATCATTATTTTGAAATTTCCCTCATTGGCATATTCGCAAACTTGCTGTATATCCCCTTATTTTCATTTATCTACCTGCCTGCTGTGTATGTATTATTGATCATTCATTTACTATTTGGCACTGCTCCAACATGGATGATTGGCTTATTGCAAAAGACGGTAGAGTTATCAAATAAGTTGATTGAGGTTTTAGCAGGCATTTCTTATATGAATTTTACCCCGGGGCGTCCTCATATTATTTTGATGGTTATTTACATAATCCTTCTTGGCAGGATTTTTTACATTTGGGAAAGAGCTCCTTATCCCAACAGAAAAACGCATTTACTCGTACTAGGGGTAATATTGTTAGCTGTTCAGCCGTGCTGGAATATGCTGAATCCGTATGGTGAAGTAACGATGATTGATGTAGGCCAGGGAGACAGCATTTTAATTCACCTTCCGCATGGGCAAGGGAATTACCTTATTGATACAGGCGGTTCAATGAACTTTTTAGAAGAAAAGTGGAAACAGCGGACCAAACCTTTTGAAGTTGGCCGGGATGTAGTGCTTCCCTTTTTAAAAGCGAAGGGGATTACAAAAATTGATAAATTAATCTTAACACACGGTGATATGGATCATATTGGCGGTGCTGAATCCATCCTATCAGGACTTCGGGTAGAACAAATTCTAATGCCATCAGTAAAAGAAACGTCTGAAACAGAACAACAGATTACCGAGTTGGCAGTGAAACAAAGGATTCCTGTCATAAAAGTATCATCCGGTAATTATTGGAGCCAGAGTGAAAGTGAATTTTTTGTCCTATCTCCAGAAAAGAATTTTACAGGTGAGCGTAACAGGGGTTCCATTGCGATTTTTGCGGAAATTGGCGGAGTCCGTTGGTTTTTTGGAGGAGATCTTGACCAAGAAGGGGAGGAAAACATTCTCAGAAAATATCCTAATCTGGCCATCGATGTTCTAAAAGCAGGACACCATGGAAGTAAAACGTCGAGCGGTACAGCATTTATTAATCAAATCAGACCTAAAGCAGCCCTCATTTCAGCAGGTGAACATAATCGATTTGGGCATCCCCATCAAGAGGTGCTCGACCGCTTGAATGCAGTCAATGCGGTTATTTATCGAACAGATTTGCAAGGGGCTATTACCTACTATTTTTATCGTGGAAAAGGAACCTTTTTAACCTATTTGCCATAGGTTATAGTATTACAGAAAGAGCCTAAATAAAAAAAGGCTGAACTTTGGCAGCCTTTTAATAAGTTATGTAGCATTCATTAGGAACCAATTAACTTGATGACTGTTGCAATGATAAACATTATAGCAAAAAAACCGAAAGAAACTCCAAATCCAACCCCAGAATCAATTGCATCATTACGTTTGTTTTGCACGTCTTTTTCAAAATGATTCACTTTTATACCCCTCCTATTTTCATGTATAGTATAAGCTATTTGTCTGAAAAAATCCAGCATGCCTTTTGTCGCTTCCTCTACTGACAAGAGTTGTCAAAATAGTTGGACTCAGTAAGGGAAACATATAATTATTAGGAACCCCGCCAGTTAATATGATGATCCTAGGGCAAATATTACTGGCGTTTAAATAGATCGGGAATTGGCACTTCATGGATAAAGTGCTAATTCCCTTTAAGTACTTGTCAAAAGGTCCAAGCTTCTTTACGATAAGATAGGAGTGAAATTAAAGGGAGCGCTGGATAAAATGGTATTAGAAATATGGAAGAAAATTAAAAAGAAGGAAATTGCTCCTATTTATTTATTATATGGAACGGAAGCTTTTTTAATCAATGAAACAAAGCAATTACTTCTCGACCATATTTTAGAAGAGGAAGAAAAGGACTTTAACTTTTCTGCTTATGATTTGGAGGAGACCTCCGTTGATTTGGCATTAGAGGATGCTGAGACTTTTCCTTTTTTAGGTGAGAAAAAAGTTGTCATTTTACATAACCCCGTGTTTTTAACAGCTGAAAAAACGAAGGAAAAGGTAGAGCACAATCTGGCAAAACTAGAACAATATCTCAAAGAACCAGCTCCATATACGGTGATGGTCATTTCAGCTCCGTATGAGAAATTAGACGAGCGTAAGAAAATTACAAAAGAACTCAAAAAGAATGCCGAACTAGTCGAAGCCAAAAAAATGTCGGAACATGATTTAAAAAAATGGGTAAAAGACCGGGCAAAAAACAATGGAATGGAAATGGAAGAAAATGCGATTGATCAATTGCTGGCTTTAGCTGGTACGAATATGTTTATGCTTGCAGGTGAGGTGGATAAATTATCTTTATATGCAGCGGAACAAAAGCGGATTGATCGTGAACTAGTTGAAAAATTAGTTGCCAGAACCCTGGAACAAAATATCTTTACCCTTATTGAAAAAGTAGTCCAAAGAAAATTGGATGAGGCCTTGCGGATTTATTATGACTTATTAAAACAGAATGAGGAACCGATTAAGATTTTGGCATTGCTTTCTGGCCAATTCCGCCTGATTTATCAAGTAAAGGAACTATCAAGACGGGGGTACGGACAGCAGCAAATTGCAGGCTTCCTAAAAATCCATCCCTTTCGGGTAAAGCTTGCTCTTGGGCAGGCCGGAGGATTTACTGATGAAGAGTTAGCCCACTTGATGGCACTCTTGGCGGATGCTGATTACCAGATGAAAACTGGCGGTATGAATAAATCATTACTGATTGAGATGCTATTGTTTCGCTTAAAAAGATAATAAAAAAGCTCCAGGGCCTTGGTAAGCTAGGCGCTGGAGATGGACAATAAAAAAACGATTCCGAGTCGGAATCGTTTTTTTTATACACTTTTAATTAAAGAGTGTTAGCTTTTTTCATTAGACGTGATTTTTTACGAGCAGCAGCGTTCTTGTGGATAAGACCTTTAGCAGCAGCCTTGTCTAATTTACTAGCAGCAGCAACTAATGCTTCTTTAGCAGCAGCAGCATCGTTAAGAGTAACAGCAGCTTCTACTTTTTTAACAGCCGTACGCATTGCGGATTTAGCAGTTGTATTTTGAGCATTACGAGCTTCAGTTGTTTTCACACGCTTAATAGCAGATTTAATGTTAGGCATTACATTCACCTCCTACAAAGAATCGAGACTTATATGAACTCGACTTTACATTCATCCATAATAATTCAGAACAAGAAGTATTTTATCAAACAGAAGACAAGATTGCAATACACAATTCTAGAGGAAGTTAATATAAAGTGCATGTTTTACAGGATAGAGGGAGAAAATAGGAAATAGTTTCTATTTAGGATTCTCTATTAGGAGTGAAATGGAATGAATGAGTCTATCGATTTAAGTAAGTATTCTGTCCGAACAGACTTAGCAATTGAAGCAAGGGAAATGGTACTCGCAGGCAAGTCTGTCGGAGAAGAAAAGAACCTATCAAACATTGAGGGCGTTATCATTAAAGAAAAAGAAGTGAATGATATAAAAATCTCTCTTGTTGAGGTTACGAACCAGGGTGCCGAGCAATTGGGCAAAAAAGCGGGCCGATACTTAACTTTAGAGGTACAAGGGATCAGACAGCAGGACTCAGAAGTACAGCAAAAGGTACAAGAAATATTTGCACGGGAGTTTGCTCATTTCTTAGCTGGATCTGGAATAAAAAAAACAGACTCTTGCTTGGTGGTAGGTTTAGGGAACTGGAATGTGACCCCAGATGCACTCGGACCAATGGTGTGTGAAAATCTTATGGTCACTCGTCATTTATTCCAGCTGCAGCCTGAGAATGTTGAGGAAGGCTATCGTTCTGTCAGTGCCTTATCGCCGGGTGTAATGGGGCTGACTGGCATTGAAACCAGTGACATTATTTTTGGTGTTGTTGAAAAAACAAAACCTGATTTTGTTATTGCCATTGATGCATTGGCATCACGTTCGATTGAGAGAGTAAATTCAACGATACAAGTTTCTGACACAGGGATCCACCCTGGATCAGGTGTAGGGAACAAAAGAAAGGAACTAAGTAAGGAGACACTTGGGATTCCCGTTATAGCCATTGGAGTTCCAACTGTTGTAGACGCTGTTTCAATTACAAGTGATACCATTGATTTTATTTTAAAACACTTTGGCAAAGAGCTAAGGGAAGGAAATCGCCCTTCTAGAGCTCTTGCACCAGCCGGCATGTCTTTCGGTGAAAAAAGAAAATTAACCGATGAGGACATGCCAGAGGAGCAGCATCGTAAAACCTTTCTGGGAATGATTGGCACTCTTCCTGAGGAGGAAAAAAGAAAACTAATCTACGAAGTCCTATCGCCATTAGGCCATAATTTAATGGTGACACCGAAAGAAGTAGATGTGTTCATTGAGGATATGGCCAATCTAATAGCCGGGGGATTAAATGCGTCACTGCACACGGCTATTGACCAAGAGAATGCTGGATTTAATACGAGATAATATTACTTCAGACGGGGTCTAGATAATATAAGACCCCGTCTTCTTCATGACGACTTTTAAATCATAGTTCTATCAATTCTAGTAGAGTCATAGTATTTACTAGAATCGTTTAAGCGGGGTGGAACTATGAAAAATGCTAGACCATCGGGTGCCTTTTTAATTGTCCAGGGGACAAGCATTCTGAAAATTTTTGCTGCACTTTCACTATTTATCATATTGATCTTCTCCATTAGTGGCCTCTTAACATCGTTGAAGCCGCAGTATAGATTAATGTCTGCTTCTGTTAATCAAGCCGCAACAAATGTTAACGGTGAATTACTCTATCAATTAATCGGCTGGGAAAATCATCATTTCTTAAAGGTGGATAATAGCTGGGAAACCACCCCAAAATTGACTAATTTGGTATTTAAGCTATCGAGCAATATTAATCTAAATGATCCACGAAGCCTTCTTGGCAGGGAACTTCCAGGTTTCTATCAGTTTGATGGGAAAATCCTTGTGGCTGGTGAAGGGACAAATTATACAAATATGCCAGTAGAATCCGCACCACCTATCGAAATAATGAAAGAGGAACGAGAAGCTGCTTTACAAAATTTGGAGGGGCTGGACAAGCCTGCAGATGAAAATTCCTCTAATACTCCTGGGCAAACGACCGGAAATAGAAAGGTTGTTTATGTTTACTTCTCGCATAATCGGGAATCCTATTTACCGTACTTAAAAGGAGTTACTGACCCGAATTTAGCCTATCACTCCCAAATAAACGTGACCAAGATTGGCGATCAATTAAAAACAAGCTTAGCCGACAGAGGAATTGGCAGCTTTATAGACAAGACAGACATTCAAGCAAATTTAAATAAAAAGGGCTGGAAATTTTGGAAATCCTACGATGAATCTCGTACCGTTGTCCAAACAGCTATGACTTCCAACCGCGATTTAAATTACTTTATTGATATCCATCGGGATTCCCAGCGGAAAAATAATACTACCGTCACCATTAATGGGAAAGCCTACGCAAAAGTAGCATTCATAATTGGAGGAAAGAATCCTAATTACGAAAAAAATGCAAAGTTTGCAACGGAACTCCATAAAAGGCTTCAGGAGAAATATAAGGGGCTAAGCAGAGGAGTTATCATTAAAAATGCGGCAGGTTCAAACAGTATTTATAATCAAAATCTATCTGAAAATGCCATATTGATTGAATTTGGCGGGGTGGATAATTCCTTCGATGAGCTAAACCGGTCAGCTGATGCCCTTGCGGATGTGTTTAGTGATTATTATTGGCAGGCAGAAAAAGTTAATCAGGAAACAGAGCAGCCTTCAAACAAACAATAGCAGGCAGGGAGCACTTTTATGAAACTATTTATGTTAAAAAGCTTATGTCTCGCCGCTTTACTGCTAATTGCCGTGTTAACAGGTATGCAATTAGCAAGTAATGGAATACAAAAAATGAAGGGGTATAACGATCCAAATCTTGAAGATGCCATAAGTATTCATGAAAAAGACAATCATGTTCAGGCCTCCATCCTTGGGAATGATATCTCAAGTCATGATATTGAAGCAAAAAAGAAGAAATTAGAGGAAATAAGTGCCTATAATTTCTTCTCCTCGATGGGCAGAAAAATGTCGGATGGAATCTCGGGAGCTTCTGAAAAATTAATTCATTTTATTGCTGAATAAGGAAAGACGGGGTCTATTGCCGTCTTTCCTTCTTTTATGGAGCCTTCTCCCAGACGCTGCAGATAAGCTTGACTGCATTCTGTATTGAATCTTAGTTTCCCTGCTGATATAATCAGAAATAGTGTACATGTGCGAGTATAGTAGGAGTGGAAGACCATGAACAGAGAAGAAAGACTCAAACGACAATCAAAAATTAGAAATTTTTCCATTATTGCCCATATTGACCATGGTAAATCAACGTTAGCTGACCGGATTTTAGAAAAGACGAATGCGCTATCCTCTCGTGAAATGAAAGATCAGCTGTTGGACTCAATGGATCTAGAAAGAGAACGTGGGATTACGATAAAGTTAAATGCTGTACAGTTAAATTACAAAGCAAAAGATGGCGAAGAATATACGTTTCATTTAATAGATACACCAGGGCACGTCGACTTTACTTATGAGGTTTCAAGAAGCCTTGCAGCCTGTGAAGGTGCTGTATTAGTCGTAGACGCTGCACAGGGAATTGAAGCACAAACACTAGCAAACGTATACTTAGCCCTCGATAATGACCTTGAGATTTTACCTGTTATTAATAAAATTGATCTGCCTAGTGCGGAACCAGAAAGAGTCCGCGGTGAAATTGAAGAAGTAATCGGCCTGGATGCATCTGAGGCTGTTCTTGCATCTGCCAAAGCAGGTATTGGAATAGAGGAAATCCTTGAGCAAGTGGTGGAAAAGGTTCCTGCTCCGGCAGGGGACCCAGAAGCCCCACTAAAAGCATTGATTTTTGACTCCTTATATGATGCCTACCGCGGAGTTGTTGCCTACATTCGAATCGTCGAAGGTACCGTCAAAGTCGGAGATAAAATTAAGATGATGGCTACGGGAGCAGAGTTTGAAGTAAACGAAGTCGGTGTTTTTACACCTAAAGCGGTTATGCGGGATGAACTGTCTGTGGGGGATGTTGGCTTCCTGACTGCATCGATTAAAAATGTCGGTGACACACGTGTTGGTGATACGATTACCAATGCCAAAAATGGTGCAACTGAACCGCTCCCAGGATACCGCAAATTAAATCCAATGGTTTATTGTGGACTTTACCCAATTGATACAGCCAGGTTTAATGATCTCCGTGAAGCCTTGGAAAAACTGCAGTTGAATGATTCGGCGCTTCAGTTTGAGCCAGAAACATCTCAAGCACTTGGATTTGGTTTCCGTTGTGGATTCCTCGGACTACTTCATATGGAAATTATTCAAGAACGGATTGAACGTGAATTTAAAATTGATTTAATTACAACGGCACCGAGTGTTATTTACCATGTTCACCTAACAGATGGTTCTCAACTAAATGTTGACAACCCATCTGATATGCCAGATCCGCAAAAAATCGACCGTGTCGAAGAGCCGTATGTTAAAGCGACGATGATGGCTCCGAATGACTATGTCGGTGCTATTATGGAGCTTTGCCAATTGAAGCGCGGAATTTTTATTGATATGCAATACCAAGGGGAAAATAGGGTCAGTATTGTTTATCAAATTCCACTAGCTGAAATCGTCTATGATTTCTTTGATCAACTGAAGTCTAGTACAAGAGGCTATGCATCATTCGATTACGAGTTAATTGGATATCAGCCTTCAAGTCTGGTTAAAATGGATATATTACTAAATGCAGAAAAAGTAGATGCTCTGAGTTTTATTGTCCATAAAGATTTTGCTTATGACCGCGGAAAGATCATTGTTGAGAAACTAAAAGAACTCATCCCAAGACAACAGTTCGAAGTACCAATTCAAGCGGCAATCGGTCAAAAAATTGTGGCTCGATCTACCATCAAAGCGATGCGAAAAAACGTATTAGCTAAATGTTACGGCGGCGATATCTCTCGTAAACGTAAATTGTTAGAGAAGCAAAAGGAAGGTAAGAAACGGATGAAACAAGTTGGATCCGTTGAAGTACCGCAAGAAGCGTTTATGGCAGTATTGAAAATGGACGAGAACAATACGAAAAAATAAAAACAGTGAGAGGTTAGGGAATGCCTGCTGAATCAGGTTCTCCTAGCCTCTTTTTGTTAGAAAGATAGAGGAAGACAAATGATTAATGCTGCATACCTCCATATCCCATTTTGTGAGCATATTTGCCACTATTGTGATTTTAATAAAGTGTTTTTAAAGGGACAGCCTGTTGACGATTATTTAGAGGCACTCGACCAGGAAATGAAAATGACTCTTTTGGAATTTCCAACCCAATCGTTAAAAACGATTTTTGTTGGAGGAGGTACCCCTACTTCCCTAAATGAGCAACAGCTTTATCGGTTTTGTGAAAGTATTTCTTTGAATTTGCCAAAAGCTGAAGAATATGAATTTACTTTTGAAGCAAATCCGGGTGATTTAAAAAGTGAGAAGTTACAAATATTAAAAGATGCTGGTGTAAACCGGATTAGTCTTGGGGTGCAGACCTTTAATGAAGATCTGCTAAAAAAAATCGGCCGTGTCCATAAAGCTAAGGATGTTTATCAGACGATAGAAAATGCCAAGAAAATAGGGTTTGAAAATATAAGTGTTGATTTGATATTTAGTTTGCCAACTCAAACAATAGAGGATTTTAAGGAATCACTAATCGAGGCATTTTCCCTGGATATTCCTCACTTTTCTGCTTATTCCCTCATTATCGAGCCGAAAACCGTTTTTTATAATTTATTAAAAAAGGGCAAGCTGCCTACCCCGGGTGAAGATGTGGAAGCAAGTATGTATGAAATGTTAATGGAACAAATGGAAAAACACGGATTTAACCAATACGAAATCAGTAATTTTTCAAGACCAGGGTTTGAAAGCAGACATAATTTAACCTATTGGAATAATGAATATTATTATGGTTTTGGGGCGGGGGCACATAGTTATTTAAATGGACGGAGACGCTCCAATTCAGGGCCATTAAAAAAATATATCGATCAAATTAACAATCATACTCTTCCAATCCTAGAAGACCATCAGGTGACAAAAGAGGAACAAATGGAAGAAGAAATGTTCCTTGGGCTCAGAAAAACTAAAGGTGTCTCGATTGCTCACTTTTTTGAAAAATTTGGTCAAGATCCACTTGTATTATTTGCAAATGAACTATCAGATCTAGTTGAAAAACAGTGGATTGAAATCAGTGACGGCAATATATATTTAACTAAAAAAGGACGCTTATTAGGCAATGAGGTTTTCCAGGCCTTTTTGGGGGTCATCTAAAGTTAAGGCAACATGCTTTACTTCCTTTTTGCGTTTCTTTTTGATTGACACCATCCCACTTTTTTTGATAATTTATTAATATAATTAGCACTCGTTAATGAGGAGTGCTAACAGAGGTGATGTACGTTGCTAACAGATCGTCAATTGTTGATTCTTCAGGTTATTGTTGATGATTTTATTCGATCTGCCCAACCAGTCGGCTCAAGAAGTTTGTCGAAAAAAGAGGAAATTTCCTTTAGTTCCGCTACCATTCGAAATGAAATGGCTGACCTTGAAGAGCTGGGGTATATCGAAAAGACACATACCTCCTCAGGGCGTGTGCCTTCTGAAAAGGGATATCGGTATTATGTGGATCATTTACTCTCACCTCAAGCATTAAATCACCAGGATGTCTCAATCATAAAGTCATTATTTGCTGAGAGAATATTTGAGTTTGAAACAATCATTCAAAGATCCGCGAAAATTCTATCAGAGCTTACTAATTACACTTCGATTGTTTTAGGGCCTGCAGTGAGTATTAATAAGTTAAAAAAAATACAAATTATCCCATTAAATAGGGAGACTGCAGTAGCAATTTTTGTAACGGATACAGGACATGTGGAAAACAGGACTTTTTCGTTACCTGAAATGATGGATGCAAGTGATATAGAAAAAACGGTAAATATCTTAAATGAACGTTTATCTGGTGTTCCGCTGGAAGAGTTAAATGATAAGATTTACAAAGAAGTAGCGATGCTCCTGCGGCAGCATATTCATAACTTTGATTTAATGCTCAAGTTGATTGCTGAATCATTTAAAATGCCGGTAACCGAAAAGCTTTTTTTCGGTGGGAAAACAAATATGTTAAGCCAGCCTGAATTTCATGATATTACAAAAATCCGCAGCTTGCTTACGATGATCGATCAGGAAGAATGGATTTATAATCTTATTCGAAACGAGTCAGCGGGTATTCATGTTAAGATTGGCAGAGAGAATAATATCAGCGCAATGGATAATTGCAGCTTAATTACTGCCTCTTATTCTGTAGGTGCTGAGAAATTAGGAACCATTGCTATATTAGGCCCTACAAGAATGGAATATTCGCGTGTCATAAGTCTGCTCCAATTCTTGAGCAAAGACTTGACCAATACATTAACAAGATTGTATCAAAGCAGGTAGTGCTGGTAATATTGGTAAGGGTGAAATGCCTTTTAGATTTCACCCTCTTTCCTTGTAATATATCAGTTCAAGTAAATAGGTAATGAATCCTTTAAGGGAGGTGAGTAAGTTGACGAATGAAAATAACAATACGATTAATGAAGAAGTAGAAATCGAAAGTACTGAACAAGTTGAACTTACTGAAGAAAATACAGGTGAAACTGTTGTTGGTGAAGAAACTTCACAAGAAGCAGCAGAAGTAAATCCTGTTGACAAATATTTGCAAGAAATCGAAGAACTAAAGAATAAGCTCGAGGAAGCAGATAATCGGTATTTAAGACTTCAAGCAGATTTTGATAATTTCCGCCGCCGTACTAGATTAGATCAAGAGGCGAGCGAAAAATATAGAGCTCAAAAATTGATTGCTGATTTACTTCCGGCATTAGACAACTTTGAAAGAGCATTGAAAGTAGAAGCCGATAATGAACAAACCAAGTCGTTGCTGCAAGGAATGGACATGGTTTACCGCGGTATGGCCGACGCATTAAAAAAAGAAGGCGTTGAACCAATAGAGGCTGTTGGTAAAGAATTTGATCCACACCTTCATCAGGCAGTAATGCAGGGAGAAGATGATAATTTTGGTTCAAACATTATTACTGATGAATTCCAAAAAGGTTATCTTTTAAAAGATCGGGTTATTCGCCCTTCAATGGTAAAAGTAAATCAATAATTCTACATATTTATTAGGAGGAAAAGGCAATGAGTAAAATAATTGGTATCGACCTTGGAACAACAAACTCTTGTGTATCCGTTCTTGAAGGCGGGGAACCAAAAGTAATTCCAAATCCAGAAGGAAACCGTACAACTCCTTCCGTAATTGCATTTAAAAATGGTGAGCGCCAGGTAGGGGAAGTGGCTAAGCGCCAAGCGATTACAAACCCAAATACAATTATCTCTATTAAGCGTCACATGGGTACAAATTACAAAGAAAATATCGAAGGCAAAGATTATACTCCACAAGAGTTGTCTGCCATCATTCTTCAATATTTAAAATCTTACGCTGAAGATTACTTAGGTGAGCCGGTAACAAAAGCAGTTATTACTGTGCCAGCTTACTTTAACGATGCAGAGCGTCAAGCAACAAAGGATGCAGGCAGAATCGCCGGCCTTGAAGTAGAACGTATTATAAACGAACCTACAGCCGCAGCACTTGCATATGGTTTGGACAAAACGGACCAAGACCAAACCATTCTTGTTTATGACCTTGGCGGCGGTACATTTGACGTGTCGATCCTTGAATTAGGTGATGGAGTATTTGAAGTTAAATCGACTGCAGGGGATAATCGTCTTGGCGGCGATGACTTTGACCAAGTCATTATCGATTACTTAGTGGAACAGTTCAAAAAAGAAAATGGTATTGACCTTTCTCAAGATAAAATGGCATTACAACGTTTGAAAGATGCGGCTGAAAAAGCGAAAAAGGATTTATCAGGTGTAACTACAACTCAAATTTCTTTACCATTTATCACTGCTGGTGCTGCTGGTCCTCTTCACTTAGAAGTATCAATGACAAGAGCAAAATTTGATGAAATTTCTGCAAACCTTGTTGAACGTACTATGGGACCAGTTCGTCAGGCATTAAGTGATGCTGGATTAACTCCTTCCCAAATCGATAAGGTCATCCTTGTTGGTGGTTCTACGCGAATTCCTGCTGTTCAAGAGGCAATCAAGAAGGCAACTGGACAAGAACCGCACCGCGGTGTAAACCCGGATGAAGTAGTAGCAATGGGAGCAGCCATCCAAGGCGGTGTAATCACTGGAGACGTTAAGGATGTTGTATTACTTGACGTAACACCATTATCTCTTGGTATTGAAACAATGGGTGGTGTGTTTACGAAGTTAATCGACCGTAACACGACGATCCCAACATCAAAATCACAAGTATTCTCAACTGCTGCTGACAATCAAACAGCTGTTGATATTCATGTATTACAAGGGGAACGTCCAATGGCAGCAAACAATAAGACTCTAGGACGCTTCCAATTATCTGATATTCCGCCAGCACCACGTGGAATTCCACAAATCGAAGTTACATTTGATATTGATAAAAACGGTATTGTTAACGTTCGTGCTAAAGACCTTGGCACAAATAAAGAACAGCAGATTACCATTAAGTCTTCAACTGGACTTTCAGATGAAGAAATTCAAAAAATGGTTCGAGAAGCAGAAGAAAATGCTGAAGCAGACAAGCAGCGAAAGGAAGAAGTGGAACTTCGCAATGAGGCTGACCAGCTAGTCTTCACAACTGAAAAAACGTTAAAAGACCTAGAAGGTAAGGTAGACGCAGCAGAGGTTGCAAAAGCAAACGAAGCAAAAGATGCCTTAAAACAAGCTATTGAGAAAAATGATTTAGATGAGATCCGTGCGAAAAAAGATGCATTACAAGAAATCGTTCAAGCGTTGACTGTTAAGCTATATGAGCAAGCAGCACAAGCGCAGCAAGGTGCTCAGGATCCGAACGCTGCAGGTCCTAAAGATGACAATGTAGTAGATGCTGAGTTCGAAGAAGTAAAAGACGACAAGTAAGACATCTAAAAAGTCTAAAGTAATTTTTATTCTTGTAAAAAAGTCAAAGTCAGAGTAACAGGCTTTGGCTTTTTTATTGCAATACCCTTTTAAAAGGTGTTAGAATAATCTTTATGTGACAGATTCGGGAGTGGTAATCATGAGTAAACGGGATTACTATGAAGTGCTGGGTGTTAGTAAAAGTGCTTCTAAGGATGAAATTAAAAAAGCCTATCGTAAACTATCTAAACAGTACCATCCGGATATTAATAAAGAGCCGGATGCAGCTGATAAATTCAAAGAGATTGCGGAAGCATATGAAGTCTTAAGTGATGATCAAAAGAAGGCCCATTATGACCAATTTGGACATACTGATCCTAACCAAGGTTACGGCGGCTTCGGTGGCAGTGATTTTGGCGGAGGCGGCTTCGGCGGCTTTGAAGATATCTTTAATACCTTCTTTGGAGGCGGAGGTGGCGGGTCGAGAAGACGTGATCCAAATGCTCCTAGACAAGGTGCGGATTTGCAATATACGATGACGGTGTCGTTTGAAGAAGCGGCATTTGGAAAAGAGACTGATATTGAAATTCCAAGAGAAGAGACCTGTGAAACCTGCCATGGCTCGGGCGCTAAGCCTGGAACTACACCAGAAACTTGTCAGCACTGTCATGGTACAGGCCAGTTAAATGTAGAGCAAAATACGCCATTTGGCAGAATTGTTAATCGTCGTACTTGTCATCATTGTAATGGCACAGGGAAAGAAATTAAGCATAAATGTTCAACCTGTGGCGGAAGAGGAAAAGTCCAAAAACGAAAAACAATCCATGTCAAGATACCTGCAGGAATTGATGATGGACAACAACTTCGTATGGCAGGCCAGGGGGAAGCCGGAATTAACGGCGGCCCGGCAGGTGATCTTTATGTAGTATTCCAGGTCCGTCAGCATGAGTTCTTTGAACGGGACGGCGATGATATCTATTGTGAGATGCCAATTACATTTGTTCAAGCTGCCTTGGGAGATGAAATTGAAGTTCCTGCTTTAAAAGGAAAGGTTAAGCTTAAAATCCCTGCCGGTACACAAACAGGTAAAAAATTCCGCTTAAAAGGGAAAGGTATTCCTAACGTACGCGGTTACGGTGTGGGGGATCAATATATAATCGTTCGAATTATTACCCCGACGAAACTATCGGATAAACAAAGGCATCTTCTTAAAGAATTTGCAGATATTAGTGGTTCTTCACCTATAGGTGAACACGAAGAAAGTTTCTTCTCAAAAGTAAAAAGAGCTTTTAAAAGCGAGTAAGGATGGAGTTGGTAGACATGAAGTGGTCAGAAATTAGTATCCACACAACAAACGAGGCGATCGAACCTATTTCTAATATATTGCATGAAGCCGGGGCGAGCGGTGTAGTCATAGAGGATCCATTTGATTTGACAAAGGAAAGGGAAGATCAATTCGGAGAAATCTACCAACTTAATCCTGACGATTATCCTGAAGAGGGCGTTATTATTAAAGCCTATTTGCCAGTTAACAGTTTTCTTGGGGAAACTGTTGAGGCAATCAAAGAATCAATTAACAATCTTATTCTGCATGATATCGATTTAGGTCTAAACAAAGTAACCATTAGTGAAGTAAATGAAGAAGAATGGGCCACCGCTTGGAAAAAGTATTATAATCCAGTGAAAATATCTGAAAGATTCACGATTGTACCGACATGGGAGATTTATGAACCTGTCAGCAGTGATGAATTGATCATCGAATTGGATCCAGGCATGGCCTTTGGCACCGGTACACATCCAACAACAGTTATGTGTATCCAAGCATTAGAAAAGACCGTGTGTCCTCTTGACCGGGTAATAGATGTTGGAACAGGGTCAGGAGTCCTTAGTATTGCGGCTGCTATGCTGGGAGCAGAAGATGTTAGGGCTTATGATTTGGATGAAGTTGCGGTTACATCAGCTAAGTTAAATATTAAGCTTAACAAGGTAAATGATCGCGTTGTCGTCGCTCAAAACAATCTATTAGACGGTGTTGAGGAGAATTCCGCTGATGTGATTGTTGCCAACATACTAGCAGAAGTGATTTTACGATTCACTGATGATGTTGCCCGTGTGGTGAAACCGGGAGGCTCTTTTATAGCTTCTGGAATTATCCAGCCTAAAAAAGATGTCGTCAAAGATGCTTTAATTGCTTCCGGTTTTGAAATTATTGAAACGATTTTAATGGAAGATTGGGTTGCGATTATTGCAAAAAGGAAATAATGATTGAAAAAGGGGTGGATATAAAACCCCTTTTTATTTTCTTTATGTCCTTAACGTAGTAAAATAAAGAGTAATTTGTTTTTAGAGAGGTGCAATGTATGCAACGCTACTTTGTTCAACAAAAAGTAATGGATGATCACTTTTTTATTGATGAAGAGGACCGTCATCATATTATAAAGGTTATGAGGATGGAAATCGGTGATCAAATCATATGTGTGGATCCAGACGGTAAACAAGCGGTTTGCAGTCTTTCAGAAATTACCAATTCAAGTGTCGTTGCAGACGTTGTACAATGGATGGATGAGAGTCCCGAGCTTCCTATTTCAATTACCATTGCAAGTGGCTTACCAAAAGGGGATAAGCTGGAGTGGATCATTCAAAAAGGTACGGAACTAGGTGCTCATCAATTCCTGCCCTTTTCTGCTGCCCGTTCCGTTGTAAAATGGGATGCTAAAAAAGCGGCAAAGAAAATAGATCGTTGGGAGAAGATTGCTAAAGAAGCAGCTGAGCAATCCCATCGGACTATTTTACCAACCATTATTCATCCTATGACCTTTAAAGATTTGCTTGAAAAAAGCAAAGACTTCGACTATAAATTAGCAGCATACGAAGAGGCAAGCAGGCATAGTGAGACATCGGTCCTTTCTTCTACGTTAAATAATATGGCAAAAGGAAAGTCTCTCCTTTTAGTCTTTGGGCCTGAAGGCGGTTTAGCCGAGGAAGAAGTTCGGCAATTAAAGGAATATGGGTTTGATCTTTGCGGATTGGGACCGCGAATCTTAAGGACGGAAACCGCACCTTTATACACACTTGCGGCTATTTCCTATCATTTTGAACTATTGAGGTGAGATTTAAAGTGGCAACAGTTGCGTTTCATACATTAGGATGTAAGGTTAACCATTATGAAACAGAGGCCATATGGCAATTGTTTAAACAAGAAGGATATGAACGGGTCGATTTTGAATCGATTTCCGATGTATATATTATTAATACATGTACGGTAACAAATACTGGTGATAAAAAAAGCCGTCAAGTAATCCGCCGAGCGGTTCGTAAGAATCCAGATGCAGTTATTTGTGTTACCGGCTGTTATGCGCAAACTTCTCCGGCAGAAATAATGGCGATTCCTGGTGTCGATATTGTCGTAGGAACCCAGGACCGCGTGAAGATGCTGGATTATATTGAACAATTTAAAAAAGAACGTCAGCCTATTAACGGTGTTGGAAATATTATGAAAAACCGGTTTTATGAAGAGCTTGATGTTCCAGCTTTTACAGATAGAACACGTGCTTCTTTGAAAATTCAAGAGGGCTGTAATAATTTTTGTACTTTTTGTATCATTCCTTGGGCACGCGGGCTGATGCGGTCCCGTGATCCTAAAGAAGTTATTCACCAAGCACAGCAGCTTGTGAATGCGGGTTACAGAGAAATCGTCTTAACGGGGATTCATACAGGCGGTTACGGTGAAGATATGAAAGATTATAACCTTGCTGCGCTTCTACGTGATTTAGAGGCTGGTGTAAATGGCCTTGAAAGGTTACGGATTTCCTCGATTGAGGCAAGTCAAATTACGGATGAAGTAATTGAAGTGATTAAACATTCCAATATGATTGTTCGTCATCTTCATATACCTCTACAATCTGGATCAAATACTGTCCTAAAGCGTATGCGCCGTAAATACACAATGGAATTCTTTGCAGAACGTCTCGAACGGCTTAAGGAAGTCCTTCCAGGTCTTGCAGTGACTTCCGATGTGATTGTTGGCTTCCCTGGAGAAACAGAGGAAGAGTTTATGGAGACTTATAATTTTATTAATGAACATAAATTCTCGGAGCTTCATGTGTTCCCATATTCTAAACGAACCGGTACTCCTGCTGCCCGTATGGAAGACCAGGTCGATGAGGAAATTAAAAATGAGCGTGTTCACCGGTTAATTTCCCTTTCAGATCAACTTGCAAAAGAGTACGCGTCCCTTTTTGAAGGTGAAGTATTAGAGGTGATCCCGGAAGAGGAATATAAGGAAAAAGCAAATACAGGACTGTATGCAGGCTATACTGATAACTACTTGAAAGTGGTATTCCCAGCAACCGAAGATATGGTTGGCAAAATTGTTAAAGTGAAGATTACAAAGGCCGGTTATCCATATAATGAGGGGCAATTTGTTAAGGTTGTAGAGAACTCAGCATCATTAAAAGAAGACGTTTTTTCTAGAGAAGAAGCTGCTATATAATAAATGAAAAAAGGACCTCATTGGTCCTTTTTTTCATGAGTATAAACATAGGAATCTACCAAAGCTTATTGAATCGTATTTTTAGGCGCCCTGTCGTGTAAAAACAGAATCATTTCGCCGAATTTCGTTGCAAATGGCAAGATGAGTAATGAGGTAGCAACATTGAAAATGACACTGATATGTGCGAGTTGAACGTCCGTTTGATTGGCTAAGATTCCGGCATATTCCGTCAAAAGTGGGATAAGCGGGATAAAAAGTAAGACTCCAAAAACGTTAAGCCAAACATGGGCAAAGGCGGCTAAACGTGATTCTTTTCCTCCTCCGATCGATGCAATTACCGCGGTAATACAAGTACCAATGTTCGCTCCGAGGACAATTGCAATTCCGGCGTCAAGCTGAAGCAGACCCGCTGTTAAGAATCCCATGGCAATCCCAGTCATCGCTGTACTTGACTGAATAATGGAGGTTATAATGGTACCTGTCAGCAGACTTAATAAGATATTGTCATTAATGGATAAAATAAACTTATTGATTACGGGCAAAGCTGTTAGCGGCTGTGCTGTTAACTCAAAGCCTTTCATTGCTGTAAATACGGAAGCAATTCCAAAAAGCAGCATACCGATGCTTCGTGCCTTTTTATTTTTAAATAAAATAAGTACTGCCCCACTAACAGCTAAGGGAACAAGGATACGATCTATATCAAAAGTAATTAATTCTGTTTTGAAGGTGGTCCCTATGTTAGTTCCAAGAATAATCCCGATCGACTGTGGAAAGGTCATAATTCTCGCTGAAATTAGCCCGATGGTTATAACCATGACTGCGGAGCTGCTCTGCAGGAGGGCAGTAATAAATGTTCCGGTTAACATTCCTTTTAACGGAGTTCGTGTTAGTTTAATTAACCATGTTTTTAATTTGTTGGCTGATAAATTAAATAACCCAAACCTAATAATCGTCATTCCAAAGATAAATAATAGAATACATAGGACAAATAATAGAATGTACAGCATAACTATTGGCCTCCCTCTCTTCAATTGTATGGTGGAAATTCGAGGGACATGCCATTTTTTTAGACAAGCTTTAAGATTACGTGTGAAATTAAGTTGACCTTGTTTCAAGGTTATATTATAATTGCAAGGTACATGGATTGAATGTAAGTGTGTTGTGTTTCGGAGGGAGGGAAAGAGAATGTCTAAAACCGTCGTTCGTAAAAACGAATCGCTTGAAGATGCTCTTCGTCGCTTCAAACGTACAGTATCAAAAACTGGTACTTTGCAAGAGGCAAGAAAGCGCGAATTTTATGAAAAACCAAGTGTAAAACGTAAGAAAAAGTCTGAAGCTGCAAGAAAACGTAAGTTTTAAGAGAGGGTGTAATACATGAGTCTTCTCGAGCGTTTAAACAATGATATGAAACAAGCGATGAAAAACAAGGAAAAAGACAAACTCTCAGTTATTCGGATGGTGAAAGCTTCACTTCAAAATGAAGCGATCAAGCTCGGTACACAAGAGCTTTCCGAAGATGCAGAGTTAACAGTCCTTTCTCGCGAAGTAAAACAACGCAAAGACTCCCTCCATGAATTTGATAAGGCTGGTCGTCAAGACCTAGTTGATAAATTGCGTACAGAGCTTGAGATTCTTGAACTGTATTTACCGAAACAGCTTTCTGAAGAGGAGCTGTCAGAGATTGTCAAAGAAACGATCACTGAAGTCGGCGCAACATCAAAAGCGGAAATGGGAAAAGTGATGGCTGCTATTATGCCTAAAGTTAAAGGTAAAGCAGACGGTTCGCTCGTAAATAAATTTGTACAACAACACCTTTCATAAGTATTCTGACATAAAGACTGCAGGTTTTCATACCTGCAGTCTTTTTACATATAATGATAAATCTGAAACTTTTTAATGGCTAAGGACGTATAACATATAGTCAGAAAGAACTGAATAGAAAGGGGGGCCTTGTATGATTGAATTTTTAACAAACCCTGTTATTGTAACTATCCTATTAACTATTGCCGGAGTAGGAATCGTTTTAGAACTTTTTACTGCCAAATTAGGTATTGCAGGTTTAATAGGGATATTTGCGCTAATTTTATTCTTTTATGCTCACTTTCAAGCAGGTTTAGCAGGATTTGGAACATTACTTCTATTTGTTTCCGGCATTCTGCTTATTTTTTTAGAATTTTTCTTACCTGGGGCGATAGCAGGTACACTAGGATTCGCAGCTTTAATATTAAGTCTATTTTTAGCAGGCCAAGATGCCTTGCAAATGGGAGTTTCCATTTTAATTGCCATTGCTGTCTCAATTTTTATATTCTTTTTGATGATTAAGACTTTCGGAAAAAAACTTGTTTTATTTAATAGGATGGTATTAACCGAGGTGGCTAGAAAAGAGGATGGATATGTTTCAAATATTAATCGAACGGATCTTCTTGGGGTGGAAGGCCATACTCTCACCATCCTGCGGCCGGCAGGGACTATTGTTTTAAACAATGAACGCGTGGATGCTGTTTCGGAAGGCGGCTTTATCGATAAAAATGTCAAAGTGAGAGTTATCAAGGTTGAAGGGGCCCGAATTGTCGTCAGAGAAGTATAAAAAATGAAGGAGGAGATTGAATATGGATTTTGTATCAGGAGGAACTATCTTTATTATTGCAGTTGTTATCATTGCCCTTATTCTTTTAGGAATATTACTGTCATTTGTACCAGTCATGCTGTGGATCTCCGCACTGGCTGCAGGAGTCAGGATCAGCATTTTTACATTAGTTGGTATGAGACTTAGACGAGTAACCCCAAGCAGAGTCGTAAATCCACTTATAAAAGCCCATAAAGCCGGTTTGACTGTCACAACCAATCAGCTTGAGAGTCACTATCTTGCGGGAGGCAATGTCGACCGGGTGGTCAATGCGTTAATCGCAGCGCACCGCGCTAATATTGAATTATCTTTTGAACGATGTGCGGCCATTGACCTGGCAGGACGTGATGTATTAGAGGCCGTACAAATGAGTGTAAATCCTAAGGTAATTGAAACGCCGTTTATTGCTGGTGTGGCTATGAATGGGATAGAAGTGAAAGCGAAAGCAAGAATTACCGTACGGGCCAATATAGAACGTCTTGTTGGTGGTGCTGGAGAAGAAACAGTTGTAGCCCGAGTGGGAGAAGGCGTTGTATCTACTATTGGTTCGTCGGATAGTCACAGCAAAGTTCTTGAAAATCCAGATCTAATTTCGCAAACTGTTTTGTCAAAGGGACTCGACGCTGGTACAGCTTTTGAGATTCTTTCGATAGATATCGCTGATGTTGACATCGGTAAAAATATCGGGGCGGAATTGCAGACAGAACAGGCGGAAGCAGATAAGAAAATTGCTCAGGCAAAAGCAGAAGAACGCCGGGCAATGGCAGTTGCTCAAGAACAGGAAATGAAAGCAAAAGTACAGGAAATGAGAGCTAAAGTAGTGGAAGCAGAAGCGGAAGTACCACTTGCAATGGCAGAAGCGCTTAAATCAGGGAATATCGGTGTAATGGACTATATGAATTTTAAGAATATTTCTGCTGATACTGATATGAGGGGCTCAATTGGAAAAATGACGGGTGACAAAAAGAATGATCAATAATCCCCATGTTGCCAAAAAAGGAGGGAGACAGGTTTGGAAACGATATTAATCATGATTGTCGTTGGAGTCTTCTCAATGATTTTTGGAAAAACAAAAAGCAGCCAAGGACAATCTAGAAGAATACCCTTTGGCAATCGTCTGGGGGACATTCAAACCATGCTAAAAGAAATGATTGATATTCCGAAAGATACAATGGCAATACGGTCAGAAAAGAAGCAGGGGCCGCTGCAAAGTAACCAAGGTAAGCTTGAAAAAGAATACCTGCAGGTCAGACAAGAGTCAGAGGCTGGCAGGATGGGGATGGCATTGGCACGGACCCAAGCAGCAAATGGAGGACCGATAGAAAATCAAGAAGAAATAAAATACCCTATAAAAGAAGGTCCAGATTCGGGTGCAATAATAAATGGGATAATCTGGTCAGAGATACTAGCTGAACCCCGTTCAAAGAATCCGTATATTGTGAAAAAACGCTCGAGTTGATTTGAAACGAGTAGAAAAAGAAGTGCTAGAACCCCCTTTCATCTCATAAATATGAGATGAAAGGGGGTTCTTTTTTATGGCAAAAAAATGGGGCCAGCGTGTTCGAAATTGGATGGCTAATAATATGGATCTTCCTCAAGATGTCATGATGGATCTTCCTCGAATTACGATGATTGGTCAAATCCATATTTATGTGGAAAATCACCGCGGCCTGCTGTCTTTTACTGATAAAGAACTCCGTTTGTTGTTAAAACAAGGCCATCTACTAGTTAAAGGAAAGGGATTTGTCATTAAGACGATCCTGCCTGAGGAAATTTTACTGGAAGGAAAAATAGATCAAGTCATTTATATAAATGAAAATGCGGGAGGCACAAAATGAAGAACCAGTGGATTGAATTTATATATGGCAGGGTTACAGTCAGGGTAACAGGTAAAGGTCTTGAACGGTTTTTAAATGTTTTAACAAGAAACGGGTTACATATATGGAGTGTCAAGCGTCATGGGACAGAGACAATTACCTTTAAAATGCGGGTTCAGGACGCTATGGAAATTAGAAAGTTTGCAAGAAAAAGCGGCTGTAAAATCTCTTTTTTACATCGCAGCGGGGTCCCATTTTTACTAAAAAGGTTATGGAAAAACAGCGGCTTTATGTTGGGAGCCGCCGCCTTTTTATTTCTAATTATGATTCTTTCTAATATGGTTTGGGGGATTGAAATTAAAGGGGCAAAACCAGCAACAGAGTATCAAATACGAAAAGAATTGGACAAGATGGGTGTTAAAATCGGCAAGATACAATTCTTTGTTGATAATGTTGAAGGGATCCAAAGAAAATTAACTAATAATATTGGGGCATTAACATGGGTTGGCGTGGAGCTTAACGGGACAACCTACCACTTGCAAGTAGTGGAAAAGAATGAACCAAAAAAAACTGAACAATTGTCACCGCAAAATTTAATCGCTAAAAAGAAGGCGATTATCGTAAAAATGTTTGTAGAGAACGGACAAAAGGTTGTTGATATTAATGATCATGTCGAAAAAGGCCAATTACTTGTTTCGGGTGCATATGGTCAAGAAGAAAACCCTGAAATTACGGCAGCTAAAGGGAAAGTTTGGGGGGAAACCTGGTATAAAAGCCATGTTGAACTTCCATTAGTCACTAAATTTAACGTGTACAATGGCAAGGAAGTGCAAAAACATTCCCTGCTTTTTGGCGGGTTAGAGGTGCCTATTTGGGGATTTGGTAAACCTGAATTTAAGCACTTTGAGACAGAGAAAAATGAGCATAGAATAAAATTTTTGAAATGGGAGCTGCCCATTTCTTATATAAATAAAACCATCCGTGAACGAGAGCTGTATCAACGGACCTATTCAACGAGTGAGGCGGAAAAAATGGCGCTGGAACTTGCGAAAAAACAAATAAAAAGTAACTTAAATGAAGATGCTATGATAAAAGATGAAAAAGTTTTACACAAGGCAATGGAAAATGGTAAAGTTATACTAGATATCCATTTTAAGATAATTGAAAACATTGCAGTCGGACAACCGATTTCCAAGGAGATTCCTCATGACCGAAAAACTAACAACAATTAATGTGCAGCTAGAAAATCCAGCAGAAGCAATTACCTTGCTGGGGAATTCTGATCAAAACCTAAAAATTATCGAAGAAGAGCTTAATGTGTCAATCATTACAAGGGGTGAATCTGTCAGCTTATCAGGTGATGAAGAACATGTCATCATGGCTGGCGAAATATTAGACAGATTGATCTTTGTGATTCGAAAGGGCATAAATATAAGCCAGCGGGATGTTCTATATGCCGTTCAAATGGCACAAAAAGGCACGCTTGATTATTTTGTGAATCTATACGAAGAAGAAATCGGAAAGAATATAAAGGGTAAGTCGATTCGAATTAAGACGCTGGGGCAAAGGCAATATGTAACAGCCATTAAGAAAAATGATCTTGTGTTCGGGATTGGACCGGCCGGAACAGGAAAAACCTATCTTGCTGTAGTCATGGCCGTTAACGCTTTAAAAACAGGACAAGTCAATAGAATAATTTTAACGAGACCGGCAGTGGAAGCCGGCGAAAGTCTTGGTTTTTTGCCAGGAGATTTAAAAGAAAAAGTGGACCCATACTTACGGCCATTATACGATGCTCTGAACGATGTTCTAGGCGCTGAACATACTCAAAGATTAATTGAACGCGGGACAATCGAAATTGCTCCTCTTGCCTATATGAGGGGCCGTACATTGGATGATGCATTTGTTATCTTGGATGAGGCTCAAAATACCACTCAGGCCCAAATGAAAATGTTTCTGACGAGACTAGGGTTTGGTTCAAAAATGGTTATTACAGGAGACCAAACACAAATTGATTTACCAAAAGGTGCAAAATCAGGACTAATTGCTGCAGGAGACATTTTGCAAAATGTAAAAGGGATTTCGTTTATCTTTTTAGAACAAAGTGATGTGGTTCGTCATCCTCTCGTCGGCAGAATCATCGAGGCTTACGAAAAGCAGGGTAATCAACAGTAAATAAATGAGGGGTAAACCTTATTGGTTTATCCCTTTTTCCATATTTACGTAAAATCTCGTTTTAGAGCGTGAAACTTCACGTGAAAACTGATATGATTTTACATAAAGCGCATTTAGAGCCGTAATATGTTATTCTTTTGAATAGTACTTTGATGGATGGACCGTGTTTGGGGGGATAATAGTTGGATAAACTACAGCAGAACTTCATACGGATACGTAAATTACTTGACATAACTTTTTTCCGAATTATATTTTTTATTTTGTTAGGAATCGTTATGATTGGGACGATGTACAATCATGTAAAACCTGAGAAACTTGACGTCAATCTGTTTTCAGTCGCAGGAAACACGATACGATCCCCCGCAACATTCGAGGATAAGGAAAGTACTGAAAATAAGCGGAAAGATGCCATTAACCAAGTGCAGCCTGTATATGCATTGAAAAATGAATATACCCAAAATCGGGTGGATTTAATAACATCTATCTTTCAAGCAACGATAAAGGTCAATAATGAAATAGAAAAAGAGTTAAAAAAACAGGAAGAAGAAGCTTCAGAGGATACGGATACCACTATAGAAGAACCTAGTGATTCTGAAAAAATGGCACAACTCAAGGCAAAATTAACACCAAGTGTTTTAAAAGAGCTTTCTAGTCAAGTTTTTACAGCTTTGATTCATGCCGATAATGACGAATTAGCTATTGCAAAAGATTTAACTGTTACGGCGATCAATAATGTGATGACCAAGAGAATTTCCGCCGATGAAGTAGAAAATGCTAAAAAGAGGGTGGAAGAAGAATTAAAATATACTACTTTAAATGAAGATCTAAAATTAGCTGCCATTGAGCTGGGAAGGTATGCTGTAATCCAGAATGAGTTTTATGATCCAAATGCAACCGAGGAACTTAGACAGCAGGCGGCAGAAAGTGTCGAACCAGTAAAAATTCTTCAGGGCCAAATTATTGCTGAAGAAGGGGAATTAATCAATCAGGATATTTACCGGCAATTAAAACTGGTCGGACTCATAAATAATAAGCATTCCTATAAACCGTTTATTGGACTAACTGTATTAGTTAGCATCATTCTTTCAGCGATCTATTACTACTTTTATCAAATGACCATACTTGAAAAGCGGCAAACCTCGCTTCTTTTGTTTGGGATCATTTTCATACTTTCCATTTTTATTATGAAAATTATAAGTATGCTCCAAGTATTCAATTTTGAGGGAATCGGCTATCTATTTCCCGCAGCAATGGGCGGTATGTTAATTAAAATACTCATTGATGAAAAATTAGCCATATTTATGTCCATCTTAATGTCCGTTTGCGGGAGTATCCTTTTTAATGAAGGGATTACGGGGACACTGAATTTCTCAGTCGCTATTTACATTCTTTTTAGCAGCGTGGCAGCCATATTGTTCTTGAATAGTCAAAATCGCCGATTAAAAATCTTACAAGGTGGTTCATTGGCAGCCATTGTCAATGTCTTAACGATTGGTGCATTAATGATGCTTCCTAATGGACAGTATTCAGGTGTTGAATACGGTTATTATTTGATTTCAGCCCTTGTTTCAGGGATCAGCTCAGCTGTTTTGACAGTTGGATTACTCCCTTTCTTTGAAGCAAGCTTTGGTATACTCTCAACTATTAGACTTATTGAACTATCAAACCCGAACCATCCACTTCTTAGAAAAATTTTAATGGAGGCTCCGGGAACCTACCATCATAGTATTATGGTTGCTAATTTAGCGGAATCCGCCTGTGAAGCAATAGGTGCAAATGGACTGTTGGCTAGAGTCGGCAGTTACTATCATGATATTGGAAAAACTAAAAGACCGAACTTCTTTATTGAAAATCAAATGCATCATGACAATCCTCATGACAGATTACCGCCTGAAAAAAGTGCTCCTATTATCATCGCTCACGTTGTAGATGGAGCAGCGATTTTAAAAAAATATCACATGCCGAAAGAAATTATTGACATTGCTGAGCAGCATCATGGGACAACCTTGCTAAAATTCTTTTATCATAAGGCACTTCAGAGCGAGCCGGAGATTAAAGAAGAGGATTTTCGATATCCTGGCCCTAAAGCACAAACAAAGGAATCAGCCATTGTAGGCATTGCCGACAGTGTAGAAGCGGCAGTCCGCTCCTTATCACAGCCTACACCTGAATTGATTGAGTCTTTAGTCAAGAAAATAGTGGCGGAGCGTCTTGAAGATGGACAATTAAATGAATGTGATCTTACTATGAAAGAAATAGAAACTGTCTCCCACACATTGTGTGAAACATTGAAGGGAATATTCCATTCTAGGATCGAGTATCCAGAATTAACAAAAACAAAGCAGGTGAAACAAGCATGACATTACTGATTGATAGTGTCGATGAAACAAATGAATTAACAGAGCAGCAAATGCTCGAAATAGAAAGAATAATTAATTTTGCTGCAAGAAATCAGCAGATTGAAGAACATAGCGAGGTTTCTATAACCTTTGTTTCCAATGAGAGAATCCAGGAAATTAATCGAGAGTATCGTGATAAGGATATGCCGACTGATGTCATTTCTTTTGCGATGGAAGAGCTTGGCGAAGGCGAGGTTGAACTTACCGGAATTGACATGCCTCGTGTTTTAGGCGATATTATTATCTCCATCCCCAGAACCAAAGAGCAGGCAGAGGAGTACGGTCATTCATTTGAGCGGGAGCTTGGCTTTTTAGCTGTACATGGGTTCCTTCATCTCTTAGGTTATGACCATATGACAGAAGAAGATGAAAAGGAAATGTTTACATTGCAAAAGGAAATTTTAAATGAATATGGACTCACACGATAAATATAAGCCCATTTCATTAATAAGCTCTTTTTCAGTTGCCGTCATTGGTATTATGACTGCGATTAAAAATGAAAGAAATATGCGCTTTCATCTCATAACTGCCCTGATTGTATTGGTTGTGTCCATCTATTTTTCTATTACCAAAATGGAATGGCTGTTCATTCTTCTTGCAATTGGAGGAATGTTTGCCTTGGAATTAATCAATACGGCCATTGAAAGGGTAGTTGACTTAGTAACAAAAGAGTATCATCCTCTTGCAAAGCAGGCAAAAGATATTGCGGCAGGTGCTGTATTCATATATGCAATACTGTCAGTAATTATCGGGATGGTGATTTTTTTGCCATATATACTCAAAAGATTCTAAAATAAAAAGAATTTAATTGATTTGAAAACCAGTTTCGATTTCGGTAAAATAACTAAAATAATTTGTTTTTAACAAACAAGTTACATTATGAGAAAATTCTAATTTTTTAAAATTTTTTATTACTTTTTCATTGCAAGTAATGATTTTCTCATCATTTTGAGGTAAAATAAAGAAACAGCAGAAACTTGCTGGAAGGGAAGACGTTTTTTGGTGAAGATTGAGCAATTAATGGATGAAGCAAAAATAGCAAGAGAAAAAGCTTATGTTCCATACTCTAAGTTTGGAGTAGGAGCAGCCTTGTTAACAACAGATGGAAAAATATATCATGGCTGTAATATTGAAAATGCCGCCTATAGTATGTGTAATTGCGCAGAACGTACTGCCCTTTTTAAGGCATACTCTGAAGGTGACCGAGATTTTCAAATGATGGCTGTTGTTGCTGATACTGAGCGCCCTTGTTCCCCGTGTGGTGCATGCAGGCAAGTAATATCTGAACTATGCCCGAGTGACATGAAAATCATTTTAACTAATCTTAAAGGCGATGTTCAAGAACTAACCGTAGCAGAGTTGCTGCCTGGTGCCTTTTCTCCGGAGGATCTTAATGGAAAATAAAAGGAATGAAAACGCATACAAGTCAGGTTTTATCTCCATCATTGGCCGGCCGAATGTCGGGAAATCGACATTTTTAAACCGGGTAATTGGTCAAAAAATTGCCATTATGAGTGATAAGCCGCAAACGACTAGAAATAAAATACAAGGTGTATTATCACTTTCTGATGCCCAGATGATCTTTATAGATACCCCGGGTATCCATAAGCCAAAACACAAACTAGGCGATTTTATGATGAAGGTAGCACAAAATACACTTAAAGAAGTTGACTTAGTCTTATTTATGGTAAATGCCGAAGAAGGATTTGGACGCGGAGAAGAATTTATTCTCGAAAAATTTCAATCTGTTAATACGCCAATATTTCTTGTCATAAATAAAATTGACCAATTACACCCTGATGAATTGCTGCCTATTATTGAATCATATAAAGAAAAATATGACTTTAAAGAAATTGTTCCTATCTCCGCATTGGAAGGAAACAATGTTGAACGATTATTAGACCAAATAAAAGCATTTTTACCTGAAGGGCCGCAATACTATCCAGCCGATCAAGTAACCGATCATCCGGAAAGGTTTATTATTACCGAGTTGATTAGGGAAAAAGCACTGCACTTAACGAGGGAAGAGATTCCACATTCACTGGCCGTTGTTCTAGATAAAATGGAACGGCAGCCGAATAAGGATATCATTCATGTCATGGCCACGGTCATAGTTGAAAGAGATTCACAAAAAGGAATTATTATTGGTAAACAAGGGAGCATGCTTAAGGAAATTGGAAAGCGGGCTCGGGTCGATATTGAAAATCTCCTGGGTTCGAAGGTGTTTTTAGAGCTTTGGGTAAAAGTTCAAAAAGATTGGCGCAATCGAATGTCCCAACTCCGTGATTATGGCTTCAATGAAGATGAGTATTAGCATAAACCCTAATTAAAATATTAACTTCTAAACAGGATTATGCATGGACAACATTAACAATTATTTCGTCTTATATTTTGGCAAAGGCAGGCTATGATAATTATAAGGTTTGGGATTTAACATTAGGCTAGTCTAAATAATGAAAGGTGGGGTTTTCGATGATGGATTTTACGTGGAAAGTATTCCTACAGACAGGTAATATTGACACATATCTTCTCTTCAAAGAGCTTGAGAAGGAAAACCAAGAAATACCCGGAAATCAGAATGAAGATCTAGCACAAATTGATTTTCCCGTTTCATAAGTTTGTTTTCGCTCGTACGTTAGAAGGTGGATCAAATGCTTAAGAAGTATGAAGGCATTATTATTAGAACCACAGATTATGGAGAAACCAATAAAATAGTAACAATATATACTAGGGAGGGTGGTAAGATTGGTGTAATGGCGAGAGGAGCCAAAAAGCCAAACAGCCGCCTTTCCTCTATTTCTCAAGTTTTCACTCATGGATATTTTCTTTTGCAGACAGGTTCCGGCCTTGGCAGTCTTCAGCAGGGAGAAATAATTACTTCCTTACGTTCGATAGGGGAAGACATTTTTTTAACAGCCTATGCCAGTTATATTGTTGAACTTACCGATCGATGTACAGAAGACAAAAAAACAAATCCCTTTCATTTTGAATTGCTATATCAAACCTTAAATTTTATGAATGAAGGCTATGACCCCGAGATTCTCATGAATATCTACGAAATGAAGATGCTGAATGTAATGGGCTTATACCCGGTATTAGATAAATGTTCTGTTTGTGGAAGCACAGATGGGCATTTTTCATTTTCAATTAGAGAGGGCGGGTTTATCTGCCATCGCTGCCTGAAAAAAGATCCATACCATTTTCCATTATTACCTGCTACGGTTAAATTATTACGGCTATTTTATTATATTGATCTTTCAAGGTTAGGAAATATATCTGTAAAGGACGAAACAAAGGCTGAATTAAAAAAAATCATTTCTGCTTACTATGATGAATATTCCGGTCTGCATCTAAAATCAAAAAAGTTCCTTAATTCAATGGATCATTTTCGTAATCTGTTATAATTGCCTTGTTGACAATGTTAAAAGTTTTCGTTACTATTTCTTTAATATAATATTTGCTGTGACGGAAAGTAGTAATTAGAAATCTCTATAAAAGCGAACCTAGGGCGGTGTGAGCTAGGGTATAGAGCACTAATGAAGGCATTCCTGAGCAATCGTAATTAAGGAGGCTGCTTTTCTAGCAGCAAATAGGGTGGAACCGCGGGTAACTCTCGTCCCTATGCTTAGCACAAGCATAGAGACGTGAGTTTTTTTATGTCTTTCCTTGTGACTAAGACACATATGTTGATTGGAGCGGCAGGCACGAAGACTCCTGCGGGAGTACGGGGCTAGGGAGACCCCGGAGGCGCAATCGCGCCGAGGAGGCTCCCCGGCACGCCCGCGAACCGCTTGTGCCTGGAGCGGAAATCAACATCCATGTTTAACACAGCATATTTTTTAGAAGGAGCGAGAAAACAATGGGTGTAACAATGGAACAAATCGTATCACATGCAAAACACAGAGGATTTATTTTCCCTGGCTCAGAAATCTATGGAGGACTGGCTAACACTTGGGATTACGGTCCATTAGGTGTCGAATTTAAAAACAATATTAAACAAGCTTGGTGGAAAAAATTCGTTCAAGAGTCCCCCTATAATGTCGGTTTAGATGCAAGCATTTTAATGAACCCAAGAACTTGGGAAGCTTCCGGTCATATTGGGAACTTTAATGACCCGATGATCGACTGTAAAAACTGTAAGGCCCGTCATCGTGCGGATAAACTAATTGAAAATGCCCTTGATGAAAAAGGAATTGAATTAGTAGTTGACGGTCTTCCGTTTGAGAAAATGGAAGAATTAATTAAGGAACATAATATTGCTTGTCCTGACTGCGGCAGCCATGATTTTACCGGCATCCGCCAATTCAATTTAATGTTTAAAACTTTCCAAGGGGTAACAGAAACGAGTACAAATGAAATTTTCCTTCGTCCAGAAACCGCTCAAGGTATCTTTGTTAATTTTAAAAATGTACAACGGACAATGAGAAAAAAATTACCATTTGGAATTGCACAAATCGGTAAAAGCTTCCGTAATGAAATTACACCTGGTAATTTTACATTCCGTACAAGAGAATTTGAACAAATGGAACTTGAATTTTTCTGTAAACCGGGTGAGGAACTCAAATGGTTCGATTACTGGAAGCAGTTTGCAGAAAATTGGTTATTATCTTTGGGTCTTACAAAGGAAAATCTCAGACTCCGTGACCATTCAGAAGATGAGCTTTCTCATTACAGTAATGCAACAACAGATTTTGAATTCAAGTTCCCATTTGGCTGGGGCGAATTATGGGGTGTGGCTTCAAGAACCGATTATGACTTGAAACAGCATATGGAATTTTCTGGTGAGGATTTCCATTACCTTGATCAAGAAACAAATGAAAAATATGTACCTTATTGTATCGAACCATCACTCGGTGCTGACCGGGTTACACTTGCTTTCTTAATCGATGCTTATGATGAAGAGCAGCTTGAAGATGGTACTTCTAGAACAGTTATGCACTTTCATCCAGCCATTGCGCCATATAAAGCAGCAATACTGCCTTTATCGAAAAAACTTTCTGAAGAGGCAAGAGAGGTATTTGCTGACCTTTCAAAACACTTTACGGTTGATTATGATGAAGCGGGTTCTATCGGTAAACGTTACCGCCGTCATGATGAAATTGGAACACCATTCTGCATCACCTATGATTTCGATTCAAAAGAAGACAACATGGTTACCGTTCGTGACCGGGATACGATGGAACAAACACGTCTTCCAATAGCAGAATTAGTAAGCTTCTTGCAAGAAAAAATGGCTTTTTAGTATAAAAGGTGCGGGTGTCCGCACCTTTTAGCTTTTATTTAATATTTAAAATAGAGTGTATGTGGTATATAATATTTCTAATAAATATACAAAGTAAAAAGTACCATATGATATTAGGTGGTGAGTACAATCGAACTGACTAAACGCCAGGACCAAATATTACAAATTGTAAAGGATAATGGCCCGATTACTGGAGAGCAAATTGCGGACCAATTGAATTTAACACGTGCTACGTTAAGGCCAGATTTAGCCATTCTAACGATGGCAGGTTTTTTGGATGCCAGACCTCGTGTTGGCTATTTTTATACAGGTAAGTCGGGGGCCCAGTTATTAACGGAGAACCTCCAGAAAATTTTTGTATCGGACTTTCAATCGATACCAGTGGTTGTGAGTGAAAGTGTTTCTGTGTATGATGCCATTTGTACAATGTTTCTTGAAGATGTTGGCACATTGTTCGTAGTTGATCAACACTCGAGCCTGGTGGGGGTACTATCCAGGAAGGATCTTTTAAGGGCAAGTATTGGGAAACAAGAGCTTTCAAGTATTCCTGTTAATATTATTATGACAAGAATGCCCAACATTACAATGTGTGAACGTGAAGATTTATTATTGGATGTGGCCAAAAAGCTAATTGAAAAGCAAATTGATGCCTTACCTGTGGTAAAAAGAACGGACAGAGGTTTTGAGGTTATTGGCAGAGTCACGAAAACCAATATTACAAAGGCTTTCTTGGCATTAGGTGATGAGGAAATATAAAATAGGATTGGAGCTGAAAAGGGAGAATGAGTACACCTATCATTTATGTGGTCTCTGATTCGGTTGGGGAAACAGCGGAATTAGTGACAAAAGCAGCAATCAGCCAGTTCAATGGTTCTGGTATGACACTAAAAAGATTTCCATATGTTGAGGATAAAGAGCATATCGACGAGGTTTTATCACTGGTTTCCCATGATAGAGGTATGGTGGCCTATACACTTGTTAAACCTGAAATGCGTACATATTTAAAAGAAAGGGCCGATCAGGATGGTATTCAAGCAGTAGATTTAATCGGACCTATCATCGATCAAATTCAGATCTTCAGTGGTAAAACGCCACTATGTGAACCAGGTTTAGTAAGGAAACTGGACGAAGACTATTTTAAAAAGGTGGAAGCAATTGAGTTTGCCGTCAAATATGATGATGGACGAGATCCGAGGGGGCTTTTAAAGGCCGATATCGTGTTGATCGGGGTATCAAGAACCTCCAAAACCCCGTTATCTCAATATTTGGCACATAAACGATTAAAAGTGGCAAACGTTCCTTTGGTACCCGAAGTAGATCCTCCTGAAGAATTATATAAGGTTCCTATAGATAAGTGCTTTGGATTGAAAATTAGCCCGGAAAAGCTGAATAATATTAGAAGAGAGCGATTACTTTCCCTTGGGTTAAACGATCAGGCCAGCTATGCTAATATTGAACGAATAAAAGAAGAGTTAACTTTCTTTGAGAAAATCGTCAAAAAAATAAAGTGCCCCGTAATAGATGTGACCAATAAAGCTGTAGAAGAGACAGCAAACGTCATTTTAAATTATATTCAAAAGGGGAAATCCTGACACATAATCAAATGATTATGTGCTTTTTTGTTAAAAAAAATGAAAAAAAGTTATGGTAAAATGATAACGAATATACTATAATAAAAAATTGTGATAAAAATATATCTTTTTAGGTTTAGAGTTGCATTGGAACGAATAAACTATTTATTGTGAGATGTCAAGGAAGTCCCTTGAAAAAAATTCGACATAAACCCTTTTAATAAAAGTTTACCCTTTTAGAAGGAATATGTGGAGTAATGTAGAATTAATACTTATGGAAAAGCCAAACCGGCTATTTTGTCGATGCAGGTACTTGCCCGGTCGAAGAGGAAATTGTCGAAATTGTAATCTGTCCGCACGCGTTTTTTGTTGCTTCCTGTGATCAACAGTGTGAAAGAAAATCATTACATAGGCAACCTGGAAATACGTTTATTCAGAAATGGTGTTTCAATCTCTAACCATACAGTTAGAGGAGGAGAGGACAGTAAAGGGCAAAAACCTTACAATTTGAGGAGCGAGCAAGAATTGTGTTTCAATCAACAAAAAAAATGTCGAATTTTGCAGGAATTTTAATGATGCCTGCAGAATTCATGTAGTACAAATGGAGTTGTTTTCATGGCAGACCTTATTGCCGAAGAAAAGATTGACCAAATTCGTCAGGCTGTTGATATAGTCGAGGTAATTAGCGACTATGTACAACTGAAAAAACAGGGGCGAAATTACTTCGGATTATGTCCATTCCATGGAGAGAGCACCCCATCTTTTTCAGTATCACCTGATAAACAAATCTTCCATTGTTTTGGCTGTGGAGCAGGAGGAAATGCTTTTTCATTTTTAATGGAGCTAGAAGGGATCTCATTTCAAGAAGCAGCCATTAAACTTGCAGCAAAGGTAAGTATTGATTTAGGTGTAAACTTGCCGCAAACATTTGGCGGTAAAAAAGTTTCCAAAGACTTGCAGGCAATGTTGGACGCGCATGAGCTTTTAAGGAAATTTTATCATCATCTCTTAGTAAATACAAAAGAGGGCCAGCATGCTCTGGAGTATTTACTGAACAGAGGATTTACCCAAGAATCGATTGATAAGTTTCAAATCGGGTATTCATTAAACTCATGGGACTTTGTTTATAAATTCCTTACTAAAAGGGATTTTTCGCCTGAATGGATGGAAAAAGCCGGATTGATTATCAAACGAGAACGGGATGGAACCTATTTTGACCGATTTAGGGACCGGATTATGTTTCCAATTTTTGACCGACACGGTAATACGATTGCTTTTTCAGGGAGATCACTTGGGGCTGATGAGCCAAAATATTTAAATAGTCCTGAAACGGCAATCTTTAATAAAAGCAAAATTTTATATAATTATCACTTGGCAAAGCCGAGTATCAAGAAAATGCAATATGCTGTTTTATTTGAAGGATTTGCTGATGTCATTGCTGCAGACCGTGCGGGTGTAGAAAACGGCATAGCCACTATGGGAACAGCGCTAACAGATGAGCACATCGCTCTTTTAAGACAAAATGTACAAACAATTACCATTTGCTATGATTCCGATAAGGCTGGGATCGAGGCTGCTTTCCGGGCAGGGAATCATCTGAATGAAGCTGGTTTTCATTTAAAAGTTGCCATGATGACAGATGGTCTAGATCCTGATGAATATATTCTGAAAAATAGCGCAGAAAAGTTTCGAAATGAAGTAATTGGCGCTAGTTTAACGTGGATGGCCTTTAAATTTCTATACTTTCGCCGCGGAAAAAACCTTCAGCATGAAGGAGATCAGCTGGCATATATCGAACAGATAATTAAGGAAATCAGCAAACTTGATAAGGCAGTTGAAAGGGATCATTATTTAAGACAGCTGGCAGCAGAGTTTTCCCTATCTTTAGAGGCATTACAGCAGCAGCAAAAACAAATCTATTTTGCTGAAAAAAGAAAATCAAATGGTCAAAAAGAAATAACACACAAGCCGGTTTTAATCATCAAGCCTTCAGAAGGGCTTAAACCGGCATATATTACCGCTGAGCGAAGGTTAATTGCCCATATGCTTAAGAATCGTGACGTAGCTTATAGGGTTCAGGAATTACTTTCAGGACAAACGTTTAATCTGGATGAACATCAGGCAATAATAACCTATCTGTTAGGATTTTTTGAAGATCATATTGAACCTGATACCAGTGCGTTTTTGACCTATATTCAAGATGTTAACCTTAGAAGGCTGGTCGCCGACATTGAGATGATGTCCATCAATGAAGAGATGACAGATCAGGAATTATCTGATTATATCAAACAGGTGTTGAATTATCAAAAAAGGTTAAAGATAAAAGAAAAAGAAGTGGAACTCAAAGAAGCTGAACGAGAGAAAAATTTTACTCAGGCAGCGGCGATTGCCAATGAGATTACAAACTTGCGTAAATCGTTATAAATTTCCTATTATTGTCTTTGATTTTTGGAAGGAGGGGGACATATGGCTGCAGAAAAATCAGCCCGTTCAAAAGAGGTTGAAAATGAATTAACCCTTGAACAAGTAAAAGACCAGTTGACTGAACTGGGTAAAAAAATCGGTGTCCTTGCCTATGATGATATTGCAGAGAAAATGGCTAATTTTGATGTCGATTCCGAACAGATGGATGAATTTTATGAGTCCTTAACTGAGCAGGGAATTGAATTAGTAGGCGATAGTGAAGAGGAAGATCCAGATATTAAGAAAATCGCAAAAGAAGATGATGAAGAATTCGATTTAAATGATCTCAGTGTACCTCCAGGTGTAAAAATTAATGACCCTGTTCGTATGTATTTGAAAGAGATCGGCCGTGTTGACTTGCTCTCTGCCGAAGAAGAAATTAAACTTGCGAATCGAATTGAAGAAGGAGACGAAGAGGCAAAACGCCGTCTTGCCGAGGCGAATTTAAGGCTTGTTGTCAGTATTGCCAAACGCTATGTCGGCCGTGGAATGCTTTTCCTTGATTTAATTCAGGAAGGGAATATGGGTCTCATTAAAGCAGTTGAAAAGTTCGATTATCGCAAAGGCTTTAAATTTAGTACCTACGCTACCTGGTGGATTCGCCAAGCCATCACTCGTGCAATTGCTGACCAGGCAAGAACCATTCGTATTCCTGTTCATATGGTAGAAACGATTAACAAGCTAATTAGGGTTCAGCGGCAGCTGCTGCAAGATCTTGGGCGCGAACCAACACCGGAAGAAATCGGTGAAGATATGGATCTAACTCCTGATAAGGTTAGAGAAATTCTAAAAATTGCTCAAGAACCGGTTTCACTTGAAACGCCAATTGGTGAGGAAGATGATTCACACTTAGGAGATTTTATTGAGGATCAGGATGCAACCTCACCTTCTGAACATGCAGCGTATGAGTTATTAAAAGAACAATTAGAAGATGTTCTAGATACTCTGACTGACCGAGAAGAAAATGTCCTTAGACTCCGTTTTGGATTGGATGATGGACGGACTCGAACTCTCGAAGAAGTAGGAAAAGTCTTTGGTGTTACACGTGAACGTATTCGTCAAATTGAGGCTAAAGCACTCAGGAAATTACGCCATCCAAGCCGAAGCAAACGTTTAAAAGACTTCTTAGAATAAATGTGTATAAATAGCTTACTTCTTACCAGAAGTAAGCTATTTTTTTGTCTGAAAATAAAATGAAAGCACTTTCTGTAATTGTTATTTTACTGAATTGTCTCTCATTTTGCAAATGGACTTTTAGCATTTCAGCACGTTTATTATGGAAAAACATAATAATATAAAATTTTAAAATGTTGGGAATTATTTAGAAATCCTTATATAATAAAAAGAAAGCGCATTCAGTTCGCTTGGGAGGGATGGATATGGATTTTGACTTAACATCTGAACAGCAATTGATTAAACAAACGATCCGGCAATTTGTAATGGAAGAGGTAGCACCAGGAGCAGTTGAGCGTGACCGAACGAAGAGGTTTCCTGTAGAGATATTTAAGAAGCTAAGTGAATTAGGAATGATGGGCCTCCCCTTTTCTGAAGAATATGGCGGAGGCGGAGCAGATACCACCAGCTTTGCAATTGTTGTTGAAGAATTAAGCAAAGGCTGCGGCTCGACGGGGATCACTTACTCTGCACATATTTCATTAGGCGGTGCCCCGCTTCATTTATTTGGTACTGAGGAGCAGAAGCAAAAATATTTAACTCCAATTTGTACAGGAGATTCATTAGGCGCATTTGGCCTTACTGAACCAAATGCGGGATCGGATGCAGGAGGAACTAGGACTTCTGCGAAAGAAGAGCATGGGGAATTTATCATAAATGGAAATAAGTGTTTCATTACCAATGCCAGTTATGCGAAACATTTAGCTTTAACCGCGATAACGGGTGAAAAGGATGGCCAAAAGGAGATTAGTGCCATCATTGTTCCTACGAATTCAGAGGGGTTTACCATCATTGATAATTATGAAAAGATGGGATTGAATGCATCCAATACAACGGAGCTGGTGTTGGAGGATGTCAGAGTACCTGTTGGTAATCTTCTAGGGAAGCGTGGAGAGGGCTTTAAGCAGTTTTTAATTACTTTAGATGGCGGGCGTATTGGTATTGGTGCAATGGCTGTAGGTATCGCTCAAGGTGCCTATGAGAAGGCATTAACTTACGCAAAGGAAAGAAAGCAATTTGGTAAATCCATTTCATCCTTTCAGGCTGTTCAATTTAAACTTGCTGACATGGCCATGAAAATTGAGTTAGCTCGCAACATGGTTTATAAAGCGGCCTGGTTAAAAGACCAAGGCAGGCCGTTTTCAAAGGAAGCGGCCATGTGTAAGTTATATGCTTCTGAAATTTGTATGGAAGTCACGAACCAAGCAATTCAAATCCATGGCGGGTATGGGTATATGAAGGAGTATCAGGTGGAGAGAATGATGCGTGATGCAAAGCTGCTTGAGATTGGAGAAGGTACTTCGGAAGTACAAAGAATGGTTATATCCCGCCTTATAGGGTGTTAAAGGGATGATGAATGCTAAAGAGGCTGAGGAAATAATTTTTTATTTTTTCAGTCTCTTTTTTTCTGTTTTATAAAGATTATAGTGATAAAATAAGTTTAGGGCTTTTCCTTCTGTTATTTTTCAAGTAAAATAGTAGTTGTTTGTAGACTATTTATTTTTAACAGCGTTCGTACATAAGGGAGGTAAGATCATGAAACGGAATCCGGTAATTCCTTACATTCTTGTCATGGTTTTTGGGATCGTATTAGTGTTTGTCCTTTCTTTCAAAGGTCTGGGAGACATGAAAGAGGTCGCCAAGGATAATGGGGAAGGCAGCGAGAAAACAGAGGTTGCAGCATCCAAGCCTGAAGATATCTATGCGCAAACCTGTGTTGGCTGTCATGGGGATCAATATCAAGGGGTAGTTGGTCCTACATTAAAAGGTGTCGGCACGAAGTATTCTAAAGATGAAATCGTTGACATTATTACAAAAGGTAAGGGCAACATGCCAGCAGGTCTTGTTCCTCAAGAACAAGCGGAAGCCATGGCAGAATGGGTATCTAAAATTAAATAATTAAGAAGGGTCCTTTGCATAAGTGAAGGACTTTTTTTATACTGAAACGAAGAGCAGCAGCGCCTAGGCACTGCTGCTGGACATTTCTCTAAGTTCTATGTATAGGTAATATTATATTTTAGTAAATGTGGTGGAAATTTGAATACAGATAAATTATCAGTCAGATTAACGAGAGTTGCCAATTATGTACCAGAGGGGGCAAGGATGGCCGATATCGGATCGGATCATGCCTATTTACCCTGTTATTTAGCTAAAAATATAAAAATTCCCTTCGCTATTGCAGGTGAAGTCGCCGAGGGTCCATACCAATCTGCAGAGAAAAATGTGCTGGCAGAGGGACTGGCAGACCAAATTTCTGTTCGTATGGGGGATGGACTTGAGGTTATTCAACCTGGAGAAGTAGATTGTATTACCATTGCCGGGATGGGTGGTGCTTTAATTTCTACTATTTTGGATAACGGGAAAGACAAGCTTGATTCAGTAAAGCGTTTGGTCCTGCAGCCGAATATAAGCGCAATCTCCATTCGAACATGGCTTCTCTCTAACAATTGGGAGTTACTAGCCGAAGAGATTATTGAGGAAGATGGGAAGATCTACGAAATATTAGTAGCTGAACAGGGGGAACCTGATAGGCCTTATCGGGAAAAAAGGGAAGAAGGGCTTTTATTAGGACCTTTCCTATTGAAACAAAAAAATGAAATCTTTATAAAGAAATGGACAGCTGAAATGAAAAACTGGCAGCGGATTTGCCAAGCTCTAGAGGGTGCGACGGAAACTGCCGAGACCATTGAAAAAAGGAAAGAGCTAATCGAGAAAATCAGATTAGTGGAGGAGGTCCTAAAAAATGAAGAATCCTAACGGTCATGAAATCATTCAACTCTTTGAACAATTCTCTCCGAAGAATTTAGCGATGGAGGGAGACAAAATAGGCTTGCAAATTGGCCGCTTAAATAAAAAGGTAAAAAGGGTCATGATTGCTCTCGATGTTCTTGAAAATGTGATTGACGAGGCTATTGAAAAAGATGTTCAATTAATCATTGCCCATCATCCTATCATTTTTCGGCCGCTTAAAAACTTACTGACAGATACAACTCAAGGGCAAATGATTGAAAAGTTATTAAAACACGATATTGCTGTTTATGCCGCCCATACAAATTTAGATGTGGCCAAAGGCGGGGTAAATGATCTTTTGGCAGAAGCCTTAGGTCTTACGGATGCCGAGGTACTGGTGCCTACATATGATACAAAGCTTAAGAAATTAGTGGTCTTTGTCCCTTCTAGTCATGCCGAGGAAATGAGAAGAGTACTGGGGGATGCTGGGGCTGGTTTTATCGGAGAATACAGCCATTGTTCTTTTTCCGCAAGTGGTACAGGGAGATTTCTGCCTGGAGAAAATACGAATCCGTTCCTGGGAAAACGGGGTCAGCTTGAAGAGGTTGAGGAAGTAAGAGTAGAAACAATTGTACCTGAACCTATTTTAAAGAAAACCATAACTGCGATGATCAAAGCACATCCATATGAAGAAGTGGCCTACGATGTATACCCTTTAGAGAATAAAGGCGAAGTACTTGGCCTGGGGAGAATCGGTAAAGTGGATGAAATGACATTAGCCGAATTTGCTGAAAAAGTAAAAACTGCATTAGGGGTGTCTACAGTAAGAGTTGTCGGGGACTTGAACTCTAAAGTTAAAAAGGCTGCAGTACTAGGTGGAGACGGTAATAAATACTTCATGAATGCTAAGTTTAAGGGGGCAGATGTATATGTAACAGGAGATATATATTATCACACTGCCCATGATGCGATGATGCAGGGATTAAATATGATCGACCCGGGTCACAATGTTGAAAAAGTAATGAAAAAAGGGTTAACAAAAGTATTACAAAAAATGTGTCAAGAGTCAGGATATGAGGTAGACATTCTTCCTTCTGAAGCAAATACAGAACCGTTTCAATTTTTGTAAACCCATGAAAAAAACCGATCTTTAGATTGATCGGTTTTTTATTTATGCTATTTTCCAGCACTTTTTACTCTAGGAAGGATCTTATTTAATTGTACCTGTTTCCGGCGTTCCCATGTGGCTTCATTATTTGGATCAAATTGCTCAAGGAAGGAGACTACTTCCTTAGTGATTGGGGTTGGGGTAGAAGCGCCGGATGTTACGGCAACCGTTTTGGCATCCTTTATCCACTCGATATCTAATTCGGTTATATCGGCAATACGATATGCTCTAGTCCCTGCAATTTCCTCTGAAACCTGGGCAAGCCGGTTCGAGTTATTGCTTTTTGGATCTCCAACAACAATTGTCACATCTGCCTCTGTAGCTTGTTCAGCAACAGCTTCTTGACGGATTTGGGTAGCATGGCAAATCTCATTATAAACCTCCACATGAGGATATTTTTCCTGGACTTTTTCCATTGTTTCCCGTACGTCCCATTGGCTCATGGTCGTCTGGTTTGTAACAATAAGTTTATCACTTTGTATGGTTAATGCTTCAACATCTGCAGGAGTTTCAACTAAATGAACCATACCTGGTGCAACACCTACTGCCCCTTCCGGCTCTGGATGCCCCTTTTTACCGATATAGATAACTTGATAACCTTGCTTCGTCTTTTCCTCAATTAAATCATGTGTTCTGGTAACATCAGGACATGTTGCGTCAATGGCGACTAGGCCCTTTTTCTTAGCAAGCTCACGTACTTCCGGTGAAATGCCGTGAGCGGTAAAAATGACAGTACCTGAATCCACTTTTTCTAAGATATCCAGACGATTCTTACCGTCAAGAGTGATAATTCCCTCTTCCGCAAACGCATCAGTGACATGTTTATTATGAACGATCATCCCTAAAATATAGATAGGGCGAGGCAGTGTTTTATCTAAAGCGGCGTTTCTAGCAATCACCATGGCATCGACGACACCATAGCAGTATCCGCGTGGGGATATTTTAATAATTTGCATATAATAAAGTCCTCCTAATTGAACTTTGTTAACTAAACTTACGGAAAGTCTTTTCTGTTAGACTATGTATTTATTATATAAAACTAATAGATATAATACAAAGATACATTTTTCCTTTTCCAATGTCTGCAAAATAGAAAAGAATGCTGTTCTGCAGCATTCTGAATAATTAGATATACATTTTTGGCATGGAACTTCCTTTTTGATTATTTTTAGAACGTTCCTTCTTGCCCCTGCTTGAGTTGGATTGATGTTTCGAATGATTGGATTCCGTACTTTCCATAGTTGAAGAAGATTCTACAACGGCTTCAGCTTTGGTTTCCTTACTCGATGATTCAGTGTTCTTTGAAGCATTTTTTATACCTCTATATAGCTTCCACATCGCTGGCAGATTTTTTACCATTGGCCCGTACTGCTGGATAACGGGTCCGATGGATTGTGCGGTCTTTAATACTTGCTGAGTATTGTTTAAGATACCATTTAATCCTGCTGGATTACTTAAGGATTGTAATAAACCGCCGCTTCCTGCTGCTCTGTTTACTCCCATCATACCGCCGCCTGTGGCACCTGGTTGTGTTCCTCTTCCGAGAAGTTTGGAGAGTAATCCGCCGCCGCCCGTTTGATTCATCGGCCGGGCCCCCATTCTAGCTCCCATCATTGGATTTCCTCCACCGAAACGTCCTGCTGGGGGCCTATTCATCATTGGATTATACCCGCCTGGTCCCATCATCGGCCCACCTCCGCCGAACATTTGCTGCCCCATTCCGCCGTTAAAGGGCATTCTAGGTCTTGGCTGCATTCTAACGACCTCCTTTCATTCTGGCTTAATACATTAAACTATGCATAAAACTAAAAATGGTTTAGGTTTATACACAGAGAAAAAACTAAATTTCGTTTTAAAAACCAGCCAAAAAGTAAAAGCTGTGTATAAAAAGAATAGTTAACTGGTTATTTAGTTGAAATTTTACTATAATAACATGATGGAAATAGAGAAGGATGTACTTTGAGGAAATACTACTCCATAAGAAGATCAATATGAATAGGAGCTATTATATGAAAGCAAATCAATTTGAGAGATTTAAGTTTCAGCCCTTTATTATAGAAGCACTCAACGAATTTGGATTTTTTGAGCCTACCGAAATCCAGGAACGGATGATCCCATTGGTTCAAAAAGGGGAAAATGCCATTGGTCAGTCTCAAACAGGGACAGGAAAAACATATGCCTATGTGTTGCCGATTCTAGAGAAAATTGATCCTGACAGGCAAGAGGTTCAGGCCGTCATTACAGCTCCAACAAGAGAATTAGCCTCTCAAATATACCAGCAAATTTTGAAAGTCACCGAACATTGTAGTCCTGAAGGACAAATTATGACTAGATGTTATATTGGCGGGACAGATAAGCAGCGAACAATTGAAAAATTAAAAGTTCAGCCGCAAATTGTTGTAGGTACCCCGGGAAGAATTAAAGACCTGATGGTAGAGCAGGCATTATTCATCCATACAGCCAACATTCTTGTTGTCGATGAAGCGGATATGATGCTCGATATGGGATTCATAGAGGATGTGGACAAGGTTGCGGCAAAAATGCCTGATAAACTCCAAATGTTAGTTTTTTCTGCCACCATCCCTGAAAAGTTAAAACCATTCTTAAAAAAATATATGGAAAACCCAAAAACGGTTCAAATTGAATCAAAGAGAAGAGCAGTGGAGAACTTAGAACAGTTCCTTCTGCCTTCAAGGCACCGAAATAAAAAGCAACTGGTTCATGATGCATTGCTTACCTACAATCCATACTTAGCAATTGTCTTTACCAATACAAAAAAGATGGCAGATGAGGTTGCCAATTTTTTAAATGAAAAAGGTTTAAAGGTTGGACGGGTTCATGGTGATTTAAGTCCGCGTGAACGGAAAAAAATGATGAAACAAATACAGGACTTGGAATATCAGTATATTGTTGCGACCGACCTTGCTTCACGGGGGATTGATATTGAAGGTGTCAGCCATGTGATCAATTATGAACTTCCAACCGATTTAGATTTTTATATTCATCGAGTCGGACGAACAGCACGGGCCGGTAATTCAGGGATCGCCCTGACGGTTTACGAGAATTCCGATGAGGATGCTTTAAACCGGTTAGAAAAAATGGGTATTCAGTTTAAGCATGTGGATTTAAAGAATGGGGAATTCATTGATATTGATGATAGAAATAAACGAAAGAGTCGCGTACGTAAAGAGGATGAGGCAGATCGGACCGCTAAATCTATTATCAAAAAACCACAAAAGGTAAAGCCGGGCTATAAAAAGAAAATACAGTGGGAAATGGATAAAATCAAAAAGCGCCAGCGAAAGATAGAGAAAAGAAAGAAATAATCATAATAAGGGAGAGAAAAGAATGTTGAAAATCGGCTCGCATGTATCCATGAGTGGAAAAGATATGCTGCTCGCAGCCAGCGCTGAAGCCGTATCTTATGGTGCCAATACATTTATGATTTATACAGGTGCCCCGCAAAATACAAGAAGAAAGAAAATTGAAGACTTAAATATTGAAGCAGGCAGAAAACATATGGAGCTAAATGGGATAACTGAAATTGTCGTTCATGCTCCTTACATTATTAACATTGGAAATACAACGAATCCGGATACATTTGAGTTAGGGGTCAGATTCCTTCGCACTGAAATTGAACGGACTGAGGCAATCGGTGCAAAACAAATTGTTCTTCATCCGGGAGCACATGTTGGAGCCGGTACGGAGCTAGGCATCAAAAAAATCATTGAGGGCTTAAATGAAGTACTGACAGGTAAGGAACAGGTTCAAATTGCATTAGAAACAATGGCTGGGAAGGGTTCTGAATGTGGGAAATCATTTGAGGAACTTGCGATGATTATGGACGGAGTCAACTATAACGATAAATTATCTGTATGTTTTGATACATGCCATACACATGATGCAGGCTATAATATTGTGGAAGACTTTGATGGTGTCCTAAATGAATTTGATAAAATTATCGGTTTAGACAAGCTGAAAGTCCTTCATATTAATGATAGTAAAAATTCATCCGGAGCGAGAAAAGACCGCCATGAGAATATTGGGTTTGGACATATTGGATTTACGGCATTAAATTATGTGGTGAATCATCCGCAGCTTCAAGATATCCCTAAAATTTTAGAGACTCCTTTCGTTGGTGAGGATAAGAAAAATAAAAAGGCACCTTACAAGTTTGAAATTAACATGCTGCGTGAGCAAGTGTTCAATGAGAATTTGTTAGATGACATTATGCAAGGATAAGTAAAAGCTGTGCCCAGGCACAGCTTTTTATTGCTTCGTTAGTTGAATCAACAGTTTATTGACTTCACGCGCCGTTTCTGGACCGGCAGCTTTAGCAATTTGTTTTACCAATTGGGCCCGCTGTGCAGTATCAAATATATTAATGTTTTTACCTCTTAAGTATTCAGCAATCTTTTTTGCCTGTTGAAGACTAACCCTAATATTAAACTGGTTTGCATACTTTACCAGCTCTTCACCGGTGATGGTATTAATTTTATGATTAATGATGTTTTCAAATATTTTCACCCTCATCACTCCTCCATGCTAATGTATGAAAAAGGGGTTGGAGTGTGACAATGGAAAAAATAGATAGTCGAAAGGGAGTGTAGCATACTTTACATGTGGAAGTTCGTATTGTATACTACTTGAAGTTAAATCGGAATGATTCTTATAATTAAAAGTGAGTGTGTATAGAATGCAATCTATTATTGATATAAAAAATCTTTCTTACCGTTATGAAAAAGATAGTGTTCTTGAGGATATAAACATAACGGTACCAGAAGGTTCCTTTTTAGCTATTGTAGGACCGAATGGCTCAGGGAAATCGACCCTGCTGAAATTGATTTTAGGCTTATTAAAGCTGCAAAAAGGTGAAATTTTTTTATTTGGAGAGGAAATCAGTAAATTTAGAGACTGGCAAAAAATTGGTTTTGTTTCCCAAAAGGCCAATTCCTTTAATACCGGATTTCCAGCAACTGTATTTGAAGTTGTATCGAGCGGAATGACTAAAAAAATTGGTTTGTTTAGATTTTTAAAGAAAGAGCACAAACAGAAGGTCACCGAAGCCCTGGATGCAGTCGGGATGAAGGAGTTTAGCCATAGAAATATTGGCGAGCTATCCGGAGGGCAGCAGCAAAGGGTATTTATCGCCCGTGCACTCGTAAGTGAACCTAAGTTATTGATATTGGATGAACCAACAGTTGGAGTCGATGCGGAAAATGTTCACTCGTTTTACCAAATGCTGGCGGATCTAAATACTAATAGGGGCATTACTCTTCTTTTGGTGACCCATGATATTGGAACCATCTCAGATAAGGTTACACATGTTGCCTGTCTAAATAAACATTTGCATTTTCATGGGATTACCAAAGAATTTGAACAACTTAGCAGCAGGAACGAGTTGTCTAAGGTTTATGGCCATGATGTTCACGTACTTACCCATAACCATGAACATGGAGGCGTTAAAAATTGATCGAAGGTATTTTTCATTATGAGTTTCTACAGAATGCATTTCTAACTGGGATCATGATCGGTATTCTTGCACCATTATTAGGTGTATTTATTGTGGTTAGACGTTTATCGTTAATTGCTGATGCACTAAGCCATGTGACCTTGGCAGGTATTGCTGCCAGTCTGTTAATTGAAAACAAATTTGTTATGCTCGCAGGTTTGAACCCGCTTTATATGGGGATGGTTTTTTCCGTAGGGGGCTCTTTGTTTATCGAAAAATTACGAGGAGTATATAAACACTATCAGGAATTAGCTATCCCAATTATTATGTCGAGCGGAATTGGCCTAAGTGTCATCTTTATTTCACTTGCAAATGGGTTTAACACAGACCTATTCAGTTATCTATTTGGAAGTGTCTCTGCTGTCAGCCGAACCGATTTATGGATTATCCTCATCATTAGTATTGTCGTCATTTTAGCCATTATTTTATTTTATAAAGAACTATTTTTACTTTCTTTTGATGAAGAACATGCTAAAGCTTCAGGAATACCGGCAAAAACGATCCATTTTCTATTTATTGTCATGGTGGCTCTTGTGATCGCTGCTTCCATGAGAATTGTTGGGATATTATTAGTCTCCTCTTTAATGACACTTCCAGTTGCTGCAAGTATCCGAATTGCAAAAGGTTTCAAACAGACCATCATACTTTCAGTTATTTTTGGTGAGCTTTCCGTAGTAGGCGGCCTTTACACCGCCTATTACCTTGACCTTGCTCCTGGCGGTACGATTGTTATGATTGCTGTGCTCATTTTATTAATAGCTATCCTATATAAAAAATCAGTTCGTGCACTAGGAGGAGGAGCTAAGTGAATGTAAATGAAGCCATTCAATATTTAAAGGAAAATGGATTTAAACAGACAGGTAAACGAGAAGACATGCTGCAGCTATTTGCTGATCATGATAAATATTTAACAGCTAAAGAGGTACTTGATTTTTTAAAAGACGATTATCCAGGCTTAAGTTTTGATACCATTTATCGAAATCTCTCGTTATTTGTGAGTATGGGGATACTAGAGATGACCGAATTATCCGGTGAAAAACATTTCCGGTTTACCTGTTCAAGAAATCATCATCACCATCACTTTATCTGTTTGGACTGTGGAAAAACGAAAGAAATAGAAACCTGCCCAATGGATGGGTTAAGTGAAAATTTAAAAGGCTATGATATTTCAGGCCATAAATTTGAAATATATGGCCGGTGTCCGGAGTGCCATTAAAAAACAGCTTGTGATTACACAAGCTGTTTTTTACGTAGTGTTTCATTTGTTTTTAACCAATTTTCCACCCAATCATAAGCCTCTTTCCAATTCCTTACTCGTATAACCCCTTTTGGAACCGGATCCTGATTATAGGGTGTATCAAAAAGAATGACTGGAATCTGGCACTCCTCGTGTATCATGACTGCATTGTCATGTTTATCTTCAAAAAAGAGATCAACTTTATGTTTTTTGGCCGTTTCCACTTTATTATGGGAGCCAATTAATTCAATATGGTGAAAGGTTAATCCGTGCTGAAAAAACCATTGTTCCGTAACATCAAGTAAATGAGACCCGCGGGCACTGATAAAAAAAAGTTCATGGCCATGTTTCCATTTATTTAATACATCAATAGCATCATCTGCTGGAGGGGAGCCTTTATAAATGATTGGTTCATTTTCCGTAAACCAATGTGCAAATTCCTTTTCGTCTACATTCACAAAAGGCGTTAATTCGTACTGATTAACATCCTCATATAAAATATTTAAATTAAAGGCTTTGTTAATAAATGGTAGCAGGGAATCTGGGGAGGTTACCGTTCCGTCTATGTCAATACCAAATCTTTTCATTCTTTCTTCCTTTCGTTTTAGCTCTAAGTTCTCTTTATATTTTACCAAAGACCTCACAACAATAAAGGATTATTTTTATAAGTAAAATTTTCTCGAGTTTCTAATAAAAAACTATTTAAGACAAACATTAACATACTAAAAAACTTCAGGCAGTTCACAATAATAAATGCTCCTATTACTGAAAGTGAGGGATTAGGATGGCAGATGAAAGAGACACGAAAGTGCAAGAAGCGCTTCGAGGGCCAATCATTGGAGAGGATATTCCAAATTCTCCTTCCGCATATCGAGAAGAAACAGCTTCAGAAGTAGCGGCACCAATTAGGACTTCTTACTCCTTAAAGAAGTCTGAGAATACACCTGAGATTGGTGCATCCGTACCTCTCCGAACTTCTCCATACAGAGAAGAATCGGCGGCAGAGATTGCTGCACCAGTTCCTGTCACACTTCGTAAAAATCAAGGTATTACCAACGAAGGGCAGCAAGCTGGAGCAGGAACAGGGATGGGTGTCCTTGCCTTAGCGTTATCGATTTTATCACTGTTTGTAATGCCTATACTGTTTGGTGCAGCAGGAATTGTGTTAGGATTCGTTGCAAGAAGAAGAGGTGCCACAGGCCTTGGTGCATGGGCAATTGGTATTGGAGCTATTTCCATTATCGTTGGCATCTTTATTCTTCCGTTCTTTTAGCAATCTGCGCAGGAGCAAAAAGAAACCCGGTAAATTTACCGGGTTTCTTCATGTTTTTAATTGTTTGTTTTTGTTAGTTTTTCTTCTTCCGCCTTTTTACGGAAATACTCTTCGGCCACTTGGTCGATTTCCTTTTTCAACTCTTCAACCATTTGTGCCTCAGGAACCTTCCGGACGATTTCTCCTTTTCTAAACAGTAACCCTTCACCACGGGCACCAGCTATGCCAATATCCGCTTCACGGGCCTCTCCGGGACCATTTACAGCACAGCCCAATACTGAGACTTTAATTGGCGCTTTAATTGTAGAAATATATTCCTCCACTTCATTCGCGATTGAAATAAGGTCAATTTCAATTCTTCCGCAGGTTGGACATGAAATTAATGTTGCTGCATTAGAGGATAGTCCAAATACTTTTAAAAGCTCGCGGGCAACTTTTACTTCTTCCACAGGATCTGCACTTAAAGAGATACGAAGGGTATTTCCGATTCCCTTACTTATGATGGCCCCTAATCCGGCAGCACTTTTTACCGTTCCTGAGAAAAGAGTACCGGATTCGGTAATTCCTAAGTGTAAAGGATAATCGAAAGCGCGTGCGGCTTTTTCGTAAGCTTCAATCGCCAGATTAACATCTGAGGCCTTCATTGAGACGATAATATCATGGAAGTCCAAGTCTTCAAGTATTTGAATATGATGCAAGGCGCTTTCTACCATACCATCTGCGGTAGGATAACCATATTTTTCAAGAATTTTCTTTTCAAGCGAGCCTGCATTTACCCCAATTCGAATGGGGATACCACGTTCTTTTGCAGCTTTTACTACGGCTTCAACTTTCTCCCGTTTTCCAATATTCCCTGGATTAATCCGAATTTTATCGGCACCGCCTTCAATCGCCTTTAGTGCTAATTTATAATCAAAATGAATATCAACTACTAAAGGAATATTAATCCTCTTTTTAATCTCTGAAATTGCATTGGCAGCACGTTCGTCGGGACAAGCCACTCGGACTATTTGACAGCCTGCTTCTTCCAATCGTTTTATTTCTGCAACGGTTGCCTCCACATCGTGGGTTTTCGTTGTTGTCATGCTTTGAATAATAATTTCGTTATTTCCGCCAATCGTCAAATTACCGACTTTAATAGGGCGCGTTTTGGTACGATGTATAATTTCACTCACAGTGTAATTCGCTCTCCTTTAAAATGGACTCGAATTCGCATAAAATCCGATCTGGTTTAAAAAGCCTTCTTACAATAATAGATAGGGGAGAATCCCTCAGATGAAGGCTCAACTTATTTTATCAGCCATTTGCTATTTTTGACAAGATTAACGACTATCCTCTTTATTTTGAGTAATCAGGAAAATGATATGTAGAACCTATTTGAATTTTTTCAGGAGATTTTCCTTTATTTAATGTCTGGAAGTCCTCGATAAGTTCAGGAATCGATACAGGAAGGGATTTATTTATTTTGTGTTCTACTATGGATATGACTGTTTCACCTGGTTTTACTTTTGCATCAAAAGAAGGGATGCCAGTATCTGTATCTACGGGTGCCGATGCTTGGGTGTCTTCTGCTTTTGCATCTGCCTGTTGAGGAGGGGAGGTGGGAAGGGTGCCGGTTGTAAGGTCATAATATATAACGTATATCACAATTAAAGCTAAAACAAAGCCTAATAATTTCTTCATGGGACATGCCTCCATATGGGGTGTTTGTACATTGGTATGCTTGTCCACACTAGATTAGAACAAAAAAACGCCCTTTTAAAGGACGTCTTTTTGGGCGCTTTTAGGTTTTGGCACTTCTTTAATCGCGAGATATAACACAATGATGACAACGAACCAATTAATAATGAAACTGTTTGGTACGGCTGTTCTTAGGGTAGTCATAATGGTGAAAAACACCGTAGGCAATGTTTCGCTATATGCAGCCATTCGCCACATTTGTCTATAATTCAGTTTTTTACTTCCTTTTAACGCTAAGCCGATCAAGGCTAAAACAGAAACCTCAATGAAACTGGCAGCACTTGAGAATAAATAGATAAACAATGAGACAACCGGAATGATAATTCCTTTCATTCCACCGATTGTATCTAAAAAGTTGAACAAATTGTTATTGGTAATATGTAAATCAGTCATCATTGAATAAGGATAGGATTCAACGGTTCCGGCTGAGGCTAAAGCAAATTTATCCTTCAATAAAGCAAATGCATTTCCTGCCTCGGCCGCATCTTCTTCAGACATCGCTCCTGTAGGGTCAATAATGATTGTAAAATTTCCTTTGTCGATGGTAACAGGTACATCTGTTTTAGCTGTCAGGCGTCCATTTTGTACTGAGAAGGACGGAGCCTCGTCTTTTAGGATTGTTTTTGCAGCATCTATCCCTTCAATCAGGGCAGTACTGAAATAAATAATAGATGGCAGGATGGAAACGAAGGTCAAGAAAAACACATAAAGAATTGTTTTTCCAATTCCCTGAAACCGGAATAAGGCAATATCCCTTGGGGAATAGATACTTTTAAAAAATTGCTTGAAGATATTCATAAATAACCACCTTTAGAGAAAACAAAATTATAAACGAGTTCAAGAGAATAAGAATTCAAATTCTATTGTAGCCTGTGTCATTGAGATATACAAGAAAGTAGCGGCATCGAAACCATTTTGACGCTCATTCGTAGAAGTTAATTACAGAAGGAGGGTGAGAGCGATGGAAATCGTTTATTGGGTTATTATTAGTATTTTGTTCTTAGTAGCCTTTATTGGCTTAGTCTATCCGATTATCCCGAGTGTTTTGTTTTTACTAGCTGGATTTCTTTTATATGGAGTGTTTTTTTCCTTTGCGCCATTTAATTGGCTGTTTTGGATCATTCAAGGATTGTTCGTAGTCTTATTGTTTGCAGCGGATTATATCGCAAACGCAATTGGCATAAAAAAATACGGCGGTTCGAAGGCGGGGGTGTGGGGAAGTACCATTGGTATTATAGCAGGACCGTTTGTCATTCCAATCTTCGGAATATTAATTGGGCCTTTCATTGGGGCGATAATAGCCGAGCTGTTAGTTCATAGAAGATCTTTTAGTGAAAGTGTGAAGGTCGGAGTTGGCTCGGTAATTGGATTTGTAAGCAGCGTTGTTACAAAAACCATCATTCAACTCATTATGGTTGGTTACTTTTTTATGGAAGTTTTATAATAAAGCCACTTGCGATACCCAAGTGGCTTTTGGCTTTTAAAAATTTAATTGGCCTGAGTAATAGTTAATTGATCCCGCAAATTTCCAGTGGACAGTTTTGGCAATCAACTTCCGTTTTTAAATAGGCTAGGTTCTTTATCGTGAATTTTTGATTTTCATATAAAATAACATCCTTTTCTCGGAGCTCTTTTAAAGCACGTTGGATGACCTCTCTAGTGCCATATGTTAAGTTTGCAAGTTCTTGGTGGGTTAACGGAAGGTCGATCAATAGACCGTTTTCAGTTTTTACTCCATAAGAGTTACATAACCGGATAAGGATGGAATATAAGCTGCCTTTTTTGCCATTCATTATTAAGTCTTGACATTTCATCTGGGCCTTTAAATATCCAGTGCTTAGCCATGCAACAAAAGCATTCATAGCTTCTGGGTCTGTTAAGATAAATTCTTCAAATTGTTCTCTTTTAATTTGAAGTAATTCACAATCGGTTAGTGCCTTAGCATAAAACTGGTATTGAGGCTTGGATTTAAAAAGCTGATACTCAACAATGATTTCCTTTTCACTTAAGACTTTTAAAATAAAATCCTTACCCCGTAAATGAACCCTGCCAAGCGCAATGCTCCCTTTTAGTAGTAAATAAACATACTCAACCGGGTCTTTTTCATGAAATAGCGCAGTCCCATTTTTAACTTTTTGAATGGGCTCACTTTTTTGGAAAAAATGAACCATCAGATTATATATCGAAATGCTTGTCATTTGCATATTTGTCACTCCTTTTCACCCTTACAATTTGATTAAAATCCTTTATAAATAACATGTCAATAAGGCATAACCCATTATGGAAGCGATTTATGGGGGGATATGACAAAAATCGTTGACAGAAAGCCAGCTGAATGAATCATGACAAATTTTCGAAAGATTTTAGTAAGCTGGGAGATTGTTTTTAAGAGTATAAATTTCTGACAAAAGGACATTGTATTTATGTTGGGTTTAATCAAGCATTTTATTTGAAAGGAAAAATCAACTTTGGTATCTTTAAAGTAAAGCTTTAGAAATATTCTTATAAATCATTTTGGTTATAAGCAGCTAAAGCCCTAAAAATTAATCGTACATAGGAGGAATTAACCATGGCATTTGAATTACCACAATTACCTTATGCAGAAGATGCACTAGAACCACACATTGACAAAGAAACAATGAATATTCACCACACTCGTCACCATAACACATATGTAACAAATTTAAATAATGCATTAGCAGGAAACGAAGAATTACTTTCAAAATCAGTAGAGGAAGTTATTTCTAATTTGGATGCGGTTCCAGAAGCTGCACGTACAGCTGTACGCAACAATGGCGGCGGACATGCTAACCACTCTTTATTCTGGCAAATCCTTTCTCCAAACGGCGGCGGTGCCCCAACTGGTGAATTAGCTGACGCAATCAATAGCAAATTTGGCAGCTTAGAAAGTTTTAAAGAAGAATTCGCTAAAGCAGCAACTACTCGTTTCGGCTCTGGCTGGGCTTGGTTATCTGTAAATAATGGTGAATTAGAAGTTTCAAGCACTCCAAATCAAGATTCTCCATTAATGGAAGGAAAAACACCTATCCTTGGTCTTGATGTTTGGGAGCATGCTTACTATTTAAAATATCAAAACAAACGCCCTGATTATATTTCTTCTTTCTGGAATGTAGTTAACTGGGATGAAGTTTCAAAGCGTTATAACGCTGCGAAGTAATGGTTAAAAAAGGCAGCTTTTAGCTGTCTTTTTTTACGGCTTGTTCTTCGCTTAATATTTGTATAAGAAATAACTTCTTGATAAAGACTACCCTTATGACAAAGGGGAGTTTTTTTTATGGCAAAAAAATTTAAGATTTTAGGTGACGTTGAACTAACAAAAGACTTATCACTATTGCTTATTATAGGCGGGTTGTACTCACTGAGTGTAGCCTTGTCCAACACATTCGTGAATATTTATCTTTGGAAGCAAACAGGAAAGTATTCCGATATTGCCCTATTTAACCTCTCAATCGTTGTATTACAACCGTTAACGTTTATCTTAGCAGGACGTTGGGCAAAAAAAATTGATAGAGTGATTGTTCTTCGAATTGGTGTCATCTTATTAGCTATGTTTTACTTAGCGGTACTCCTTACCGGAACGCAAGCCTCTACCTACTTACTTCTTTTGGGGGCACTCTTGGGAATGGGTTATGGTTTTTACTGGCTGGCTTATAACGTGTTAACATTTGAAATAACCGAACCGGAGACCAGGGATTTTTTTAATGGCTTTTTAGGAATATTATCGTCTGCGGGTGGAATGATTGGCCCTATTGCTGCGGGATTAATTATAACCAGATTTGAGAAATTTGCTGGATATACGTTTGTTTTTGGATTGTCACTGGCATTATTCGGTTTGGCTGTGTTTTTAAGTTTTTCATTAAAACGGCGCCCTGCTTCTGGAAGGTACTGCTTTAAGAGGATTTTAGAGGAAAGAAAGCAAAACGATAACTGGCGCCTCGTTACAAATGCTCATTTTTTTCAGGGGTTGCGCGAGGGAACATTTGCGTTTGTCATTTCGGTATTTGTTTATATTTCAACGGGAAGTGAAATGTCTTTAGGTACATTTGGCCTGATCAATTCAGGAATATCCTTTGTCGCTTATTATTTCGCCTCGCGATTGATCAAGAAAAACAATCGAAAAAAAGCCATTCTCATTGGCGGGATTATTCTTTACGCTTCAGTTCTTTTGATCATTTGGGATTTGAATTTTGTAAAATTGCTATTATATGGAGGGATGATAGCGATAGCTTATCCGCTATTGCTGGTTCCATATAGTTCAACTACATACGATGTAATCGGGTCTGGCTGGAAAGCAGCAGAAATGAGAATTGAGTACATTGTTGTCCGGGAAATATACCTCAATCTTGGCAGAATAGTATCCATCTTATCTTTCTTAGCAGCGATCACCTGGTTTAATGAAGAGCAAAGTATTCCAATCTTGTTATTCTTTTTAGGTGCCGGTCATCTATTGATATATTTATTCATTAGGCGGGTACAATTGCCTGCGGCATGAAGCGATGAGTTTAACACTCATCGCTTTTTTTGCAGAGAAAAGACTGGTTCAAAAAATCGCCTCATATTGGTCCAGGATTTTTAACAAAATTGGTAAGGGTTATTCATAGAAAAATAGAAGATTATCCGATAAAATAAATAAAGTTATGTAAGAGTAAAGGAAGTGTATATAGAACTTGAACCTTAAAAAGAAAAAGAAAAAGACACATGTCCCTTTTCGTTTAAATATGGTATTTTTTGTGGTGTTTATCCTTTTCTCTGTTCTTGTTCTCCGTCTAGGAGAATTGCAAATTGTCTTTGGTGATGATTTTAAACGTGAAATTGAACGGACAGAAGAGATTACAGTAAATAACCCGGTACCAAGAGGGAAAATGTATGACAGAAATGGTCAGACAATTGTAGACAATAGTCCTCTAAATGCGATTACTTATACAAAAAGTCAAAATGTGACGCAAGAGGAGATGGTTGATACTGCTGAAAAGTTAGCAAAACTAATCGATATTGATACCTCTAAGATCCCCGTCCGTGATAAAAAGGATTATTGGATTATGAAACATCCAAAGTTGGCAAAAGCGAAAGTAACCAAAAAGGAATGGGCGTTATATAACCAAGATAAATTGGATGATAAGGAAATTTATCAGTTGCAGCTTGACCGGGTTACGGATAAGGAGCTAAACAGTTTTAACACAGAGGAGCTTCAAACCCTCGCGATCTATAATAAATTCAATAGTGGTTATGCGTTAACTCCGCAAATTGTTAAAAATAAGAATGTTTCTGCTGAGGAATATGCAATTGTCAGTGAAAATTTAGAAAACTTGCCTGGTGTTGATACAACTACAGACTGGGAACGTAAGTATGCTTTTGGAGAGACTTTAAAATCTATTTTAGGGGCTGTTACTTCCTCTGAATCAGGGATCCCTAAGGAGCAGTTAGAAAAATATCTTGCGCGGGGATATAGCAGAAATGACCGTGTGGGGAAAAGTTACCTGGAATTGAAATATGAAGATGTGCTTCATGGTCAAAAGGCAAAAGTTCAAACAGTAACCGATAAAGCTGGGAAAGTCCTTTCAACAGAGGTGGTTTCGGAAGGAAAGCGCGGGAACGATTTAGTTTTAACCATTGATATGCAGCTGCAGCAGCAGGTTGAAAAAATCATTGAAGAAGAGATGTGGTCTGCTAAGAGCAAACCAAATACGGGTGTAATGGATCGTGCCTTTGTCGTTGTCATGAATCCTAATACCGGTGAATTATTATCAATGGCTGGGAAACTAATTGGCAAGGATGAGAATGGCAAGACAGTCATGAAGGACTATGCAAGCGGTACGTTTACAAGTTCGTATAACGTGGGGTCAGCGGTAAAAGGGGCGACGATTTTAACTGGTTATCAAACTGGTGCCATTCAACCAGGAAGCTACCAAAGAGATGAACCCCTAGTGATTAAAAACACCCCTATAAAGAAATCATGGAAAACCTTTGGAACTATTAATGATTTAAGGGCACTTCAAGTTTCGTCTAACGTATATATGTGGAAAACGGTAATTGCGATGGCTAATGGAAAGTATGTTCCAAATGGAACGCTTAATATGGAGACTTCAAAGACATTTAATACGATGCGCCAATCATTTAGCCAATTTGGTCTAGGGACACGTACTGGAATTGATTTGCCAAATGAAATGAGCGGGTTTCCTGGAACGGAAAACACCTCCCCAGGTAAACTTCTTGACTTTGCGATCGGCCAATATGATACCTATACACCTATGCAGTTAGCACAATACGTCTCTACCATTGCTAACGGGGGTAATCGTGTTCAGCCTCATATTGTGAAGGAAATTCGGGAACCAGTAATGGAAACGAATGAATTAGGGCCAATTGTTGAAGAAAAGGAAACTAAGGTCTTAAATCGTATCGATATGAAGGATGCTTGGATTGAACGGGTCCAAGAGGGCTTCCGGATGGTTATGCAGGTTGGGGATGGTACAGCAAAAAGTTATTTTGGGAGTGCCTCTTACAACCCGGCTGGGAAAACAGGAACGGCACAGGCTTTTTATGACGGTTCAGATAAAACGAAGCGCGGGACAGAGGTCTGGAACTTGAGTCTAGTCAGCTATGCGCCTTCCGATAACCCTGAGGTAGCTGTGGCTGTTGTAGTGCCATGGGCTTATCAAGGCAGCAGTGGACCAAGTATTAACAATTTAATCGGACGAAGAGTGTTGGATGCTTACTTTGACCTGAAGAAAACACGTCAATCTACTGACGGCGCTTCAGGTGCTGAGCAGCAAGCAGACCAAAGTACAACTGAATCTACTCAAAGCACCACAGAAGTGGGACAATAATTTAATATTTTACTAGAAACCTGTCAGTTACACTGACAGGTTTTTTGTTTGCCCTGAATTTACAATATCTAAACATAGATTTACAAAACCTTTACATTCCATTAAAACTACCTTTACGAATATGCTTTATTCTTAATCATGTAAGGCAGACAAACATTATATAACTACCAATTTCTTAGGGGGAATTAGAGAATGAAGAGTCTTAAAAAACTTAGCCTACTGACATTGTTTGCAGCTTTAATGATTTTCACTGCTGCATGTGGAGAGGGAGCTTCAACAAATAAATCCGAAGGAAACAACAACACGGCAGAAGAAAAAGAACTTTCAGGTACACTATCTATTTCTGGTTCATCTGCAATGCAGCCATTAGTAGCAGCTGCCGCTGAAGAATTCATGGCTCAAAATCCGAAGGTTGATATTCAAGTACAAGCCGGCGGTTCTGGTACAGGCTTATCACAAGTTGCTGAAGGATCGGTACAAATTGGTAACTCTGACGTCTTTGCAGAAGAAAAAGAAGGCATCCCAGCTGATGTACTAGTAGATCATAAAGTAGCTGTAGTAGGTATGACTGCTGCAATTAACCCCAAAGTTGGTATTACAGATATTAAAAAAGAGGATTTAATTAAAGTCTTCACTGGTAAAATTACAAACTGGAAAGAACTTGGCGGAAAAGACCAAAAAATTGTGCTTGTAAACCGTCCTGATTCTTCAGGGACTCGTGCGGTATTCAATAAATTCGCTCTAGATGGTGCAACACCTGCAGAAGGAATTACTGAGGATTCTTCCAACACAGTTAAAAAGATTATTAACGAAACAGATGGCGCCATTGGTTACCTTGCATTCTCATACTTTACCGATGAGTCTGTTGCACCTCTTTCCATTGATGGAGTGGAGCCAACCGCTGAAAATGTACAATCAGGTGAATTTCCAATTTGGGCTTACCAACACTCCTATACGAATGGTGAGCCAGAAGGATTGGCGAAGGCGTTCCTTGACTATATGATGTCAGAAGATATTCAAAATAACCTGCTTAAGCAGCAAGGATATCTTCCTGTTACAAAAATGGAAGTAGAACGTGACGCTGAAGGGAACCAAAAAGATTTATAATCTGGCAGTTTAATTGGATATCGGGGTAAGTGCGAACCAGCATTTACCCTCTTATGACGTATTTAGGGGTGTTTAGTGCATTATGGAAAAAATTATTCCTGCAAAAGAGAGATTATTAAAATCTGAAAAGAATTGGAACAATGGTGAATTGCGTGGAAAGATCCTTGTGATCCTATGCGCAGTGATTATGATATCAGCCACAATTTCAATTACTATTTTCCTGGGCACAAAAGGTTTACAATCGTTCATTAAAAATGGTGTCAGTCTTATTGAGTTCTTAACCAGTGCTGATTGGAATCCTACCGATAAATCGAATCCCAAATATGGAGTACTTCCATTTATCTTCGGCTCATTTGCTGTCACCTTCCTTTCGGCACTTATTGCGGCACCTTTGGGGATTGGCGGAGCAATATTCATGACAGAGATTGCACCTTCATGGGGAAGAAAAATATTACAGCCAGTCATTGAGCTATTGGTTGGTATTCCGTCTGTTGTTTATGGATTCATCGGGCTTACAGTATTAGTTCCCTTTGTAAGAGAACATGTAGGCGGATTAGGATTTAGTTTACTTTCGGGAATGATCGTTTTATCTATTATGATTTTACCCACAATTACTACAATTGCGACGGATGCGATGAGTTCATTACCAAAGAACTTAAGAGAAGGCTCTTATGCCTTAGGTGCAACCCGTTGGCAAACCATTCGCAAGGTGCTTATTCCTGCTGCAATGCCTACATTACTCACCGCTGTAGTTTTAGGTATGGCGCGGGCATTTGGAGAAGCATTAGCCGTTCAAATGGTTATCGGAAACGTACGTGACCTGCCTTCAAGCCTGTTGGATGCATCGGCAACGTTAACGACAATTATTACTTTAAACATGGGACATACCACATATGGCAGTGTTGAAAATAATACCCTATGGTCCATGGGCCTAATCTTATTAGTTATGTCGTTTGCTTTTATTCTCCTGATTCGTTATCTATCATCAAGGAGGAAAATGTAATGAATAGTAAAACTGCTGATCGTTTAGCTACTGGAGTCTTTGTTGCCATTGCAATCATTATCATTTCAATTTTAGTTGGTTTATTTTCCTTTATCCTAGTAAACGGGTTTAAACATATTTCACTTGATTTTTTAACATCCCCATCGAGCAATGTGATGGCTGGCGGGGGAATTCGTGATCAATTATTTAATTCCTTTTACGTTCTATTTATTACAATGTTAATTACCGTTCCGCTTGGTATTGGCGGAGGAATCTATATGGCTGAGTACGCAAAACCCGGAAAAGTTACAAATATGATTCGTTCTTGTATTGAAGTACTTGCCTCTCTTCCATCTATTGTGATTGGGATGTTTGGTCTATTAATGTTTGTTAATTTAACCGGTTGGGGTTATACCATTCTTGGCGGAGCCTTGGCATTAACCGTATTTAATCTGCCAGTACTCGTTCGGGTAAGTGAGGATGCGATTCGTTCAGTACCCCGTGATTTAAAAGAAGCCAGTCTTGCTTTAGGAATTACTCATTGGCATACGATTAAAACAGTTATATTGCCAAGTGCATTTCCTTCTATTTTAACTGGTGCCATCCTTGCGGCAGGTAGGGTATTTGGAGAAGCTGCTGCCCTTTTATTTACTGCAGGTCTGTCGACGCCAAGGCTTGATTATACGAATTGGAACCCATTTTCCGATCAGTCTCCATTAAATATTTTCCGTCCTGCCGAAACGCTTGCTGTACACATATGGTCAGTCAATACACAGGGGCTTATTCCCGATGTTGAAGAAGTTTCGAACGGATCAGCAGCTGTGCTAGTTCTTTCGGTTTTGCTATTTAATCTATTAGCAAGATGGATCGGAAGTATGATTCATAAAAAAATCACAGCAACTAAATAAAAGGGCAGGTGAAAACGGATGGTTACAACTCTTTTAGAAAAGGAAGCCATAGAACAATCATTTCAACCAACCGTCCCGTTGAAAATGGAAAATATATTAGAGGTTAATAACTTAGAGATATTTTATGGTGAAAAACGTGCGGTAAATGGTATCTCAATAGATATCGAAAAAAATTCAGTAACAGCATTAATTGGGCCTTCGGGCTGTGGTAAGTCCACGTTTTTAAGAAGTATCAACCGCATGAATGATTTAATTTCCGGGGCAAGAGCTGAAGGACAAATCATATATGAGGATTTAAATATTTTATCTGAACAAATCAATGTGGTGGCATTAAGAAAAGAGATTGGGATGGTGTTTCAAAAACCAAATCCTTTTCCAAAATCAATCTATGAAAATATTACCCATGCCTTAAAATTTAGCGGAGTCAAAAAGAAAGGCCTGCTCGATGATATTGTACAGGAAAGTCTTGAAAAGGCAGCATTATGGGATGAAGTGAAAGACCGCCTCCATAAATCGGCCCTATCCCTTTCAGGCGGGCAGCAGCAGCGTCTATGTATTGCCAGAACAATTGCCATGAAACCGGCAGTTATGCTTCTTGACGAACCGTCTTCGGCGCTAGATCCGATCTCTAACGCGAAAGTAGAAGAATTGATCGTCGACTTGAAAAAGGATTATTCCATTATAATTGTTACCCATAACATGCAGCAGGCTTCCAGAATTTCCGATAAAACCGCATTCTTCTTAAATGGAGATTTGGTTGAATATGATTCTACCGAAAAAATCTTTACCAATCCTTCTGTTAAAAAGACAGAAGAATACATTTCTGGAAGGTTCGGATAAGGGGGAAAACCAATGACAATTTCCACATTGACAAGAGAAGTGTTTGATATCAATCAATTAAATTTATGGTATGGGGACCATCATGCTCTTAAGGACATAAACTTCCCTATAAATAAAAAAGAGGTTACGGCGATTATCGGACCGTCAGGCTGTGGTAAGTCGACCTTTATTAAAACTCTAAACCTTATGATCAATATGGTTCCAAATGTCAAAATGACAGGGGAAATAAACTTCGGCGGAAAAAACATCCTGGATCAAAAAGTGGATCTTGTCGATTTGCGAAAACATGTAGGGATGGTGTTCCAAAAAGGGAACCCGTTTCCACAATCTATCTATGATAATATTGCCTACGGACCAAGAATTCATGGGATAAAAAAGAAAGTCCACCTCGATGAAATCGTCACAAAATCATTGATGGATGTAGCATTATGGGATGAAGTAAAAGATCGATTACACGCACCTGCGCTAGGATTATCCGGGGGACAGCAACAAAGGTTATGTATTGCCAGAGCATTAGCAACAAAACCTGATGTTCTGTTAATGGATGAGCCTACTTCTGCTTTAGATCCGATTTCCACCTTGAAAATTGAAGAACTAATATTAGAATTAAAAGAAAAATATACGATTGTTATTGTTACTCACAATATGCAACAGGCATCACGGGTGTCTGACAAAACAGCGTTCTTCTTAATGGGAGAGTTAATTGAGCTGGATTCTACTGCTGCAATTTTTTCAAACCCTGCGGACTCACGGACGGAAGGGTATATCACTGGAAGATTCGGATGATGGGGTGACTAGAATAATGAATACAAGGTCAAATTTTGATCATAATTTAAATCAGTTAAATGATATGCTAATTTCCATGGCTAAAAAATCGGAAATTGCCATTAAAAATGCGATGCTTTCTTTAGTTAATCAAGACCTGGGGATGGCTAAGGCTGTTCTCCTAGGGGATAATGAAATCGATCAATTGGAACAGGAAATTAATGATAAGGCATTATTATTAATTGCCAGAGAATCACCGGTAGCGACCGACCTTAGAAAAATTAATGCCGCATTAAAAGTCTCATCTGAGGTAGAAAGATTGGCTGATATAGCCGTTAACATCGCCAAATCAGCGATCCACATCGGTGAGGAAGAGCATATTAAAGAAATGGTGGATATTCCACATATGATGGAGTTAGCTTTGGAGATGGTTTCAGAGTCAATCGAAGCTTTTACCACTGAGGATGTTTTTCTTGCAGAGCAATGTGCAAAAAAGGATGACCAGGTTGATCAAATGTTCGGCCATCTGATTCATGAATTGATGGGGTATATTCCGCATAATCCGGAATCAACCAATCAAATTATTCAGTTATCTTTTGTTTGCAGATTTATTGAAAGAATTGCCGACCACTCAACAAATATAGCTGAACATGTGGTTTACCTTGTAACAGGGAAAAGAATTGATTTGAATGCTTAGTTAAAAAAATGAGGCTGCAAAATGCAGCCTCATTTTTTTGTATAATTGGGAAATAGTGTCGAATGCATGCTGATCCACCATTCTAAAATTTGTTGGTTATTGTAAAAACAGAGACCGTTTAGAAATCTAAAAAAATTTCGGAACGGTAAACAAAGCATGCAGTATAGGGTGACCAAATTACGACAAATTGCGTTTATTGTGTGCGTTTTAAACTGATGGTACCATTAAATTATTAATTATTACGAATTGTTTTACGGTTAACTGCATATATTGATTGTTTACAGAATGGAGGAAAAAAATGATAGAGGAAATAATAAAATTAAGAGAAGAGGGTCTTTCATTTCGTAAGATTGCCACAAAATTGCAAACGACGGTAGGCAAAGTTCAGTACCGCTGGAATAAATGGATGGAAGACACCGACCATGAGATGACGAATAAAGTTAATAGGCAATCTACTCAGGATACAAATTCCTCAGATTACTCTATTTCACCTGAAACCATTCCACTAAAAGGTGAGCTCAAAATAAAGCTTGTAACACCTCGCAAAGTAATTCTTTTCTGGGACGTTTCCGAATTACCAAAAAAAATTATGGAACGATTTTTTAATCGGGAGTTTGAAGACCTTGTAACGGTTATTAGAGTGTATGATGTAACAAATCTGTTGTTTAATGGGAAAAATGCACACCATTTTAATGAAGTAACGATTCCTTACCAAAGTGGCCACTGGTTTATTAAAGAGTTGGCGGGAGGACGCAGCTATATTGCTGAAATAGGTGTATACGTTTCTAATCATGATTTTTTTCCTTTTTATCGTTCCAATGCCATACAAACGCCTGCTCCAGATATTCAGGGTGGGATAACCTATCAGCATGAATTACAGCAATTTCAGCGATATGAAGAAGAATCTCCTAAATGGACGGAGCATGTGAGTACTTATAGTTATTACGTGAAATCGAACAACACGGGGGAACGAAATGAATAAACCATATTCACCAACTGATGACTTGGATATAAAAAGCCAACATTCTTCTAGGCTAAAAATATTAATCCTATCCTGGGAGTATCCCCCTAATATTGTCGGTGGACTTTCTAGACATGTATTTGGCTTATCCTCAAATTTAGCACAACTAGGGCATGAGGTTTATGTTTTAACAGCGGGGAAAAATGCTCTTCCTTCTTTTGAAAATATCAATGGTGTAACCGTCCATCGTGTAAAACCTGTTAACGAAAATGATGAAAAGTTTCTAAACTGGATTGCGGGTCTTAATTTAGCCATGGCATTTAAGGCAGAGCAGTTAGCAATGGAGCAGGAATTTGACATCATTCATGCACACGATTGGCTCGTTGGGGCCGCTGCAATCAGCTTAAAAGAACGGTTGGGCATTCCGTTATTAACCACAATCCATGCTACTGAGCATGGAAGAAATAACGGAATATATACAGAAATACAGAAGTTTATTCATGATAAAGAGCAGCAATTAATTTTACTGTCAGACCAGCTTGTTGTTTGCAGCCAATATATGAAGGACGAGCTTCAGCGGGTCTTTGCCAATGTCGATGGGAGTATTGCTGTTATTCCAAATGGAATAGAACCTTTAACAGTAGATTATCCAGTAGCTGAGATATTCCCCGAATTAACAGGAAAAAGATATATTTTTTCACTCGGAAGAATGGTCGAAGAAAAGGGTTTTGAAACGATCATCGAAGCGGCTGCTGTTTCAAAGGATAGAAACAAAGACTTATCTTATGTAATTGCCGGTAAGGGGCCTATGTTAAAGGACTATCGAAAACAGGTAACAGAACGAGGTTTGGATGACGTGGTATCCTTTATTGGCTATGTGACTGATGAACAAAGGAATGCCCTCATCCAAGGCTGTGAGCTGGTGGTTATACCAAGCCTTTACGAACCGTTTGGCATAGTGGTATTAGAATCCATGATTTTTGGGAAACCAACTGTAGTATCTAATACTGGCGGTATGAAGGGGATTGTTAAGCATCTGCAAACGGGAATGCTTATGGTCCCAGGGAATGCTCAAAGTCTTCTAGAACAAATTGACTTTTTAATAAATGAACCTGTTAAAGCAAAAGAGATTGGATCTAAAGGAAAGAAAATCGTTCAAAGCTTGTATGGATGGAAACGAATTGCTGCTGATACAAGCCGGGTTATCCAAGATACAGTATTAAACAATCGAGTAAATGAGAAGGAACAAAAGGCAGCAAAAAATAAAATTTAAATAAGGTGTACATGATGACGAATATTATGACGGAATTTCAAAAAAAGAATGATAGGTCCAACCCTGATTCGGCCATGGAAGCACTGCAATTTGTTCCTGGGATGTGGGTGGATGGTAAATACTTCTGGCTGAAAAACACGATGGAGGAAGTAATTTACGAAGAATCCTTGTTGATAAAAGTAAAGCAAGAACAACTACATTCTAAGATATCTCTTTCAAGTGTATTGGTAAGTAATCATAGTGATCAATCCAAACAGATTACTATTTTAGCTATGCATCATTTTCGTGATAATGAACCAGATCATTTAACTTTTGGATCACCAGTTGATAATCATATTTTTCATCATGCAAATAAAATGATCTATCTCGTTAATGGCCGATGCAGTAAGGCCTGTATGAAAGAGTATACAACTGTACCATTATGGAATGCCTATACGGATCGGATTTGGGCTTCCATCGAGAAGGGAAATCTAAAGTACCAACCAATGGCAAAGGGACCAGCGGCCAGTATATTAACAATGAGCATGTCTATTGAACCTCACCAAACCGCTGAAATGGATACTTGGATAATTAGTGGGACTAACAAGAATGAACTGTTTTCAATAGAAAAAGCACTTCTTAAAAAACACACTAGCATTTCCTTTTGAAAAATGATATTATAGAAAAGTCGTATGAACGAACAGCTTAATCGTTTGGAGGGAAATTAACATGCGTGTAAATATTACGTTAGCTTGCACTGAGTGTGGAGATCGTAACTATATTTCAACAAAAAATAAACGTAACAACCCAGATCGTCTTGAGCTTAAGAAATATTGCCCAAGAGAAAAGCGTACAACAGCACACCGTGAAACAAAATAAGCAGTAGGGCTTCCTGCTGCTTTTTTTGTTGCCTAAAAAAGTAAGGAGGGACAACAATGAGTGATAAAAATAAAGTTAGAAAACGGGTAAAAGAAACTCTTTCTAACCTTTCAAAACCCCAATATGAAGCTTACTCAAAACGAATTGCCGATACGTTATTAAACGATAATGATTGGAAAACTGCTAGAGTCATCGGCATTTATATATCAAATCCCCCTGAAGTAGATACATATCAAATTATTCGTAAGGCTTGGGAGCAAGGCAAGCAGGTTGTTGTCCCTAAATGCAGGCCGGCAGATAAACAACTATCCTTTAGAGCACTGTCTGATTTTACAGAGCTAGAATCGGTTTATTATGGATTACTTGAACCAGTAGAAGCATTAACAAAAGAAATTACTTCTGAAGGGATTGATTTATTAGTAGTCCCTGGACTGGCCTATACTAAGGAGGGGTATCGGCTGGGATTTGGAGGAGGCTATTATGATCGGTTTTTAACTAATTATCATGGTAAAACTCTATCCTTGGCTTTTAAAGAGCAAATTATTTCTAATTTTCCAATTGAAGCTCATGATATCCCTGTTTCAAAATTGATTACAAACGATGGAGTTATCGAAACAAAATGATAGTAAATTCGTTGATTTATATGGTCATAATCATTGGGGCGCTGGCGGGATACTTTCAAAAATCTCTTACTCGATCTGGGGCCTTTGCAGCTATGCTTGTCGGAATGTCCGTTTATACCGGTATGGGTCTAAAAGGTGTTGTGCTGCTTGGAGCTTTTTTTGTATCTTCTAATTTTTGGTCGAAGTATAAAGGAACTGCAAAGAAAATAATGGAAGAGAAACTGGCAAAAGGAGGAACGAGGGATTGGCTCCAGGTTGTTGCAAATGGGGGAGCTGCAGCTCTTTTCAGTCTAGTTTATTTTTTTCAGCCTGAGCAGATTTGGATGCTTGGGTTTGTAGTTTGTCTAGCGAGTGCTAATTCAGATACGTGGGCATCGGAAGTTGGCAGTTTAAGCAGGGAAGATCCAATCTACATCCGGACATTTAAACGAGTGGAAAGAGGAACTTCAGGTGCGGTTAGTGGATTGGGCAGTGCCGCAGCAGCAGCCGGATCCTTCTTTATTGCTATATTGAGTTATGGGTTTTTTCATATTGAAATCAGCCTGCTTATTCTCGTTTTTCTATTTGGTTTTATAGGTAATGTGATTGATACATTGATTGGTGCTTTTTATCAACAAGTTTATCTATGTGAGAAATGTGGTATTCATACCGAGAAAAAGACTCATTGTCATTATCCGACAAAAAGAATAAAAGGTTTGGCATTAGTGGATAATGATATGGTAAATTTTCTTTCCGGTTTGATTGCTGCTGTATTATTAATCGTAATTTTACGACTTTTTTGATAAAATCTTACAATGGATACATATCAATGTTTTACATAGTATCTATATAACTAAATGGAGGAATGAGGATGCTAAGGAGAGTCAATCGTGTTGTCCTAATTGGTACCGGCTTTGTAGGTTCCAGCTATGCATTTGCGCTTTTAAATCAAGGCATTACCGAAGAATTAGTATTAATTGATTTAAATAAGGAAAAGGCTGAAGGAGATGCCATGGATTTAAATCATGGGATGCCTTTTGCTCCGTCACGTACAAAGATTTGGTATGGAGATTACAAGGACTGTGGTGTAGCTGACCTTGTAGTAATTACTGCAGGTGCAAACCAAAAGCCTGGGGAAACAAGATTAGATCTTGTGGAAAAAAACACAAAGATTTTTAAGGGTATTGTAGATGAAATCATGGATAGCGGCTTTAATGGTATATTTTTAGTGGCTACAAATCCAGTGGATATTTTAACCTATGCCGTATGGAAGTTCTCTGGACTTCCAAGAGGACGGGTTATTGGTTCAGGAACGATATTAGATACTGCCCGGTTCCGCTATTTACTTGGCGAGCACTTTGATGTTGATACAAGAAATGTACATGCTTATATTATCGGTGAACATGGTGATACAGAACTACCTGTTTGGAGTCATGCGGATATTGCGGGTACAACGATTTCTGAATGGACTAAAAATAAGCCAGGTCCTACTCAGGAAGAGTTAGATAAAATCTTCTTAAATGTACGTGACGCTGCCTATCATATTATTGAGCGCAAAGGTGCGACGTATTACGGAATTGCAATGGGATTAGTCCGTTTAACCAAAGCGATTTTACGAAATGAAAATTCCGTTCTTACCGTTTCTGCCTATTTGGACGGGGAATACGGTCACGATGATATCTATATTGGTGTCCCTGCTGTTGTCAATCGAAAAGGAGTAAGGGAAATTGTTGAACTTGAACTTAACGACCAAGAGAAAGCACAATTCACCAATTCTGTTCAAGTATTAAAAAAGACCATGGAACCAGTGTTTAAGAATTTTTAATATGAAGGCTGTGTTAATCATGAATGTTGATTTCCGCTTCAGGCGGCTTCGCTTTCCGCGGGCGTGCCGGGGAGCCTCCTCGGCGCTGAAAGCGCCTGCGGGGTCTCCCCTGCCCCGTACTCCCGCAGGAGTCTTCGCCGCCTTCCGCTCCAATCAACATGCTAAAAATCAACAATTACCTTTAACACAGCCAATAGGAAAAAGAGGCGGATTACATTTAATTCGCCTTTTTTCTTTTTATCCAGCGGATAATTCCATTGATAATATCAAAGAATAGTCTTAGGAGGGATGATGATGTCTCGGCTATTAACATCTATTTTTATGATTGGTTCAATTGGATATGTAGTTTTTCGGTATAGGTACAAAATTATTAATGTACTAATAGGAACAGGCTGGATGCGCAGGCTTGCCGTAGGCTCGATTATGAGCTTCCCCGGGATAAGGCAAAAATTAATATCTTCAGTTTTTGGAGGACCATCTGGAAGGTAATGAACCCAGATGGTTCTTTTTATGTCTATTCCGTTAAATTCTTCTCATTAAGGGAGGGTCGGACAATGTATATGGATGGATTTCGTTTATAATATAAGTAACCGGGAAAAATGAATACAGATTATTCCTTCATGGATCTTAGAAAGTAGGGGAGAAATGAATAATAGAGAAGGTTATATTTTTTGGAGGCTGGCATATTCTTTCATTTCTGATTATGGTTATCGAGTTATTCAATTATTTGAAAATCAAAAAGAACTGTGGCTTGAAAAATTAGAAAATAAGAAAGCTCCAGTTATTCGAATGCTGCTCCATGATTTAGATTGGAGCAATGCCATGCAGAGAGATATTGAATTTGCTGCTGCAAATGGTGAAAGAATACGGAAACAAATTAGGAAAAATGAACTGAACGTAATGAATATATATGTGAGTAAGTTTCCACCTGTTGATGAGTACGAACATCGCATTGCAAAACCCTTTGTCTTTCCTCAAGGGAATAAAACAAAAGTCACTTCTATTCTCTTGGCTAATGAGCAATTTGTATCAGGACTTAGTAAAATTTCTGAACAAGTTAATGGGAACATCCAGTTTTCGATTCATGATGAATATTCGGAACAGGAAGTTGATGAGCTGAAAAAATCATCTCTATCTCTGGCTGGAAATAAACTCAAAGCTGAACAAGAGCTCCTTTTCAATGGGAAGCCTTTTTTTACCTATGCATTTATAATCATTCAACTGGCTGTCTTTTTCTGGATGGAAATAAATGGGGGGAGTACAAATACATCAACACTAATAAAATATGGTGCAAAAGTAAATACCTTGATTTATCAGGGGGAATGGTGGAGACTAATCACACCCGTTTTTCTTCACATCGGTTTTTTGCACCTGCTAATGAATACAATGGCCTTATATTTTCTTGGCACCACAGTGGAGCGGATCTATGGGAGAATGCGTTTCCTATTCGTCTATTTATTTGCAGGATTTATTGGGGTTATTGCCAGTTTTCTCTTTAGTTCGAACTTATCCGCCGGTGCAAGTGGTGCTATTTTTGGATGCTTTGGGGCTCTTTTGTACTTTGGTGTCATGTATCCTAAATTATTTTTCCGAACAATGGGAGTAAATCTCATCGTTGTTTTAGGTATCAATCTAGTGTTTGGTTTTTCAGCATCAGGAATTGATAATGCTGGACACCTTGGAGGTTTAGCAGGTGGATTCCTTGCAGCCGGAATGACTCATTTACCAAGGAAAAAAAAACTTTGGCAATTGGTTTTTCTAATTGCTTCTATTGCCATTGTTTGGTTTTCATTATCGTATGGGTTTAGTGCCTCCGCCCAATCAAAGGATGAATATTCAAATTTATTATTGGCTGAGGATTATGTCAAACAAGGTAAATATGATCAAGCATATAAATTATTGAAAGAATCCGAGCAGCAGGCGGCAAACCTTTCTGAAAGAACCTATTTTCTCTTATCTTTTGTGGAGATAAAAAAGGATATGCTGCCAGAAGCGAAAATACATTTACAAAAAGCGATACAATTGGACCCTGAATTTGATGAGGCCTATTTTAATCTTGCGCTCATTAATCTTGAACAAAATGAACTCCAGCAGGCTAAAATGAATGCTGATAAAGCAGCGAATTTAGAGCCCACAAAAGAACAATATACGGATTTGGTAAATAAAATTAATGAATACCTTGAAGGTTCCGGTAAAAAAAATTAGTAAATCCAATGTTCTTGAGGTGAAAATGTGTATAAGTTATACTTTTGTTTAGTAATAGAATAATACTCTCCATTCAAATAAACGAAGGAGGGGAGGTTCCTAAATGAAGACAATCTATGATATTCAGCAATTTTTGAAGAGATTTGGAACAGTAATTTATGTCGGTGATCGAATTGGAGATCTTGAACTCATGATAGCAGAATTAAAAGATTTATATCATTCACAATTAATTGAGCCAAAAGAATATCAGTCAGCCATTTTATTGCTGCGACATGAAATCCAAACTCAAAAAGAAAAAATAAGATAAACCGCCAACAATAAAACCCGTAGAAATACGGGTTTTTATCATTTTTCCTTTAATACACTCATATGTTTTTTTATGATGGGAGGAAGGCAGATGGAGATAAGTGTGCGGACAGGGGATACTCTGTCATATTTAAGCGGTTTATTTAATATCCCGCTCAAATTAATCCTAGATTCTAACTCCAACTTAAATCCAACAAATATGAAACCAGATCAGAAAGTCCAAATACCTGGATATGTGTCAGTACCCTATACAATTAAAGAGGGCGATACATTTGAAAAAATAGCTGCTTCAAAAGGAATAGCGGTTGATTCCCTTTACCTGCTAAATCAATCAAAAAATCCACTCCACTTGGTTATAGGAGAGAGGATATTTGTCCCCGAAAAAGTCGTTATTCCGTTTGTACCAATAACAACCCCGTTAGATTATAAAAGACTTGAAAAATTAGTTAAAAATCTTAAACGCTTATATCCATTTATAAACGTAAAACAAATTGGTACGAGTGTGTTAGGTAATCATATCCATGAAATTAGAATTGGAAAGGGAGAAAGGAAGATCCACATGAACGCTTCCTTTCATGCCAATGAATGGATTACCACCATGGTCCTGATGAGTTTATTAAATCATTTTTTACTCTCCCTGACTAATGGTCAAGTCATTAAAGGGAAAAAAGCGGCTGATCTCTACGAGGCCATTGAGTTATCGCTAGTGCCCATGGTTAATCCCGATGGGGTAGATCTGGTATTAAACGGACCGCCTTCTCATATAGCAACAGAGGTTATCGAAATCAATGAAGGCAGTGATGACTTTATTCATTGGAAAGCAAATATAAGGGGAATAGATTTAAACAACCAATTTCCTGCGAATTGGGACATATGCAGGAAAAATAAAAAGCCCAAAATACCAGCGTCTAGAGATTTTCCAGGTGAGGAGCCGTTAACAGAACCTGAGGCCGTCGCTATGGCGGATTTAGCGAAAAACAATCATTTTGACCTGCTTATTGCCTTTCATACCCAGGGGGAAGAATTTTATTGGGGATATGAGGGACTCGAACCATCAGAATCAGAGGATCTTGCCAAAAAATTCGAAAAAGTAAGTGGTTACCAAGCGATTCGCTATGTAAACAGTCACGCTGGATATAAGGATTGGTTTATACAAGAGTTCAAACGGCCGGGATTTACACTTGAACTAGGAAAAGGAATTAATCCACTGCCGCTTTCCCAATTTCCAACGATCCTTAGTCGATCATTCGAAATATTCGCAGCGGTATTAATAGATTAAAATTTTTTCACCACCTTACTTGTAAAATCTTGCTATTGTCATTAAAATAGAGTGAAGTTAGCTTAAGAAAATTCAGACATTAATACATCTCAACAACGATTACTGATAAAAAAGCCGGAAATTTACGGCTTTTTTCCTGTTTTTCCTTGACTATGAAAAATATTGAAACGTTTATAGAGTAATAGCGTCTAAATCATTATAAAGATAGGGGGAGGCGGCTTAATTGATATGAACAAATTTAAACAAGTGCATCGTATTTTATTTTTGCTTATATTTATTTTGTCGTCTTTTTTATTAGGTGCATGTGCCAATAATCAACATCCTGAACGTAAAAATTCAAAAAATGATAAAAATCAAAAACCTGCCGCATCAGTGGCCGTTGAATGGAAACTGCCTCTAACGATTCCGGAAGATAGGGGTGATTTTTATAAGGTAATCGGCTGGTTTACTAATCAACAAATTTTTTATGTGACCAACTTAAATCAAACATCAAATCTTTTTCTTTATAACCTAATAACAGGAAAAAGTAAGTTGATATATACAACCGAGAATCCTATAGTCAATGTACAGATAAGCCCATCTAAGAAATATCTTATGATCCATACTTCATCGTCCGCAAATGAAGGGATGGTCACCATCATTGATACGAAAGGAACTGAACACTTAATAAAGACCTTTCCCTCGTATGATTTAGTGATTGAGTGGAACCCCTATAATGAGTCAAAATTACTTGTTACGAAGTTTGAGGAAGACTGGAGCTTTCAAATCTCTTTATTAGATACAGAGAATGGCAATACAACGGTACTCAGTTTACCGCAGCCATTTGTTCAATGGAACAAGGAACAAGAGATTGCTTACATAGATTGGGACCAGAACAGTTCTTCATTAACTGCGCCGCTTATTTTTAGTCATTTAGAAAAGGGGACGAACCGGACTGCTTTTTCCCGAGTCATCCAGTTTGCTGCCTATCCCAATCTGCTTATGACGGTAACTGAGAGTGATGGAGATTCGGATAGGGTGGACTATTCATTTTTTGACAAAAAGGAAACCAAGCTTTTCAGCTTTTCAACTCCCCAGTTAAAGCAGTTTTCAGATTGGCTGGTTCCTTTCTATGATTTTAACGGAAGTAAGCAGCAATTTATCACCTTTCAGCCGCTTTCAAGTGGTGATGTGGATACATATACAGAGGGCTTCCAGCTTATACGGTATGACTTGAAGAAGGGCACCAGTCAATTGATTCTTGAAAACTTGGACAATCTGCCCATTTCAATATCACCTTCTGGAGAAGCCGCTTTACTCGGAAATAGCTATGAAAAAATAATCGATTTAAACGAAAAGAAAATTTATGACTTAATAAAGGGATGACAAGAAAAAGTCATTCTTTTTTCTTTTTTGTTAATTATGGTAAAATCACAGAGGAATATAAAATGTTAAAGTGATGGTGATAATTTTGGCGATTGTAGATGTAGCGGTTATTCCATTAGGGACTGAAACACCAAGTGTAAGTAAATATGTAGCCAGTGTTCATAAGGTTCTAAGGAACTATGAAGAGGAAGGGAAAATTAAGTTTCAATTAACACCGATGAATACGATTATTGAAGGAGAACTGCCAGTTCTTTTTGAAGTGATTCAAGCCATGCATGAGGTTCCATTTTCTGAGGGGATTAAGCGGGTCGCTACAACGATTCGCATTGATGACCGAAGGGATGTTAAAAGGACCATGGAATATAAAGTAGAGCGCGTTAATAGTCTGTTAAACGAGGGCTAATTAATAATCAAATAAAAAAGACTGTCAACTGACAGTCTTTTTTATTTGATTAATGTGTTCCGGTTGGGTAACCGGATTCAATAATTGTCATGACTGTAAACCAGCCGAAAACTAGAAATGAAGCTATAGCCCAAAAAGCGCCTAGGAAGTTCTTATCTTTCAGTGTACGAAGTCCTCCAATGGCTGCAAGGATTGTTACGAGAGCAAAAATTATCACTAAACCCATTTTAAATTCCCCCTTTTCGTTGTAAGCCATCCCAAAATTATGTAACTATATTATATACATTCGTATCCTATTTTATAGTTTTTTCATAAATTTGTCGAGGGCAAATGTAGCGCTTTATTATTTGTGATGCTTTCTCAACTTTGCCCTATAGTGTAAAATAAAGCTAATGTACTTTTATATGGGAGGAAATTATATGAAATGGCAGCAAATCCCCTTAGGCCCTTTGCAGACTAATTGCTATCTTGTTGAAAATCCTGATAAGACTTGCTTGATAATTGACCCGGGTGAGGAAGGGAACAAGTTAATTAACTTAATGACTCAAAGAAAATTAAAGCCACTGGCAATGCTTTTAACCCATGCTCATTTTGATCATATTGGTGCAGTAGATATGGTGAGGGAAACTTATAATATTCCAGTGTACCTACATAAACAAGAGGAAAAATGGCTTAGTGATCCAAGGCTTAACGGTTCCCAATTATTTATGCAAATGGAACCGATCACAGCTAAGCCGGCCGAACATATTATCCGAAATGAAGAGGAAATGAAAATAGGAGACTTTTCTTTCCGCATTTTTCATACACCTGGTCATTCACCTGGCAGTATTTCTTATTATTTTGCGAAAAATGAGGTTGTTATTTCAGGGGATGCCCTATTTCAGGGAAGTATCGGCCGTACGGACTTACCTGGTGGGAATTCAGCGCAGCTTTTAAAAAGTATTCATGATAAACTCTTATGCTTGCCGGAGGAAACATATGTCTTACCAGGACATGGTCCTGTCACGACCATAGGAGAGGAAATGGATAGCAATCCCTTCTTAAATGGTTTTTAAAATCTGATAGAGTTTTTCAAAGGGAGCAATCATGATTACCTATTTACAACAATTAATCTCAAATTCCCCAAAAGGGGTGATCTCCTATGCCGATTTTATATCGGCTGCTCTTTATCATCCGGAATTGGGCTATTATATGAAGGATAAACCGAAGATAGGAAAACAAGGAGATTTTATTACTACTGCTAATATTTCGGATGTATATGGAAGACTCCTTGCCAAATGGTTCTCTAACCTTTGCCAAAAAACAAAAATGCCACCTGTTTTTTGTGAAATTGGCGCTGGTACCGGGCGTTTTGCACATGCGTTTTTAACGGAGTGGTATGACTCCATTCAAACACCTATTAAATATATTATGGTAGAAAGCAGTCCTTACCATCGAAAGTCGCAGCGTGAATTATTGTCACCTCATTTTTCGTTTATTCAAGTGGATAATCTGGGCGAGGTTGAGCCTTTCTCTGGAATGATCTTCTCGAACGAACTTTTTGATGCCCTTCCAGTTCATGTGATTGAAAAAATAAATGGACAACTAGTCGAAGTCATGGTTGGAATCAAGGAGGACGGACAGTTATTTGAACAAAGGGAACCGGTAACCAACCAAGCGATTACTAGCTTCTTGGCAGAAAGTAATTTAGCTATAAATGAAAAACAGAGGATTGAAATACCTTTAGCGATGGAGAAGATGGTTGAGGATATTTCTAATGTTTTAATTAAAGGAATTGTTGTTACGGCGGATTACGGCTATACGGCTGAGGAATGGTCAAATCCCGTACATAAACAGGGAAGTTTAAGAGGGTACTATCAACATGTAATGATGGATGATGTATTGCAGCATCCCGGGGAAATGGATATTACCACCCATATCCATTTTGATTTTTTAGTCCAAAAAGGGATGGAGCAAAAGATAGTGTATTTAACGAAACTAAGGCAGGATGAATTTCTGTTAAAAGCAGGAATTTTAGAGGAACTAGAGAGCCATTATGATCCAAATCCTTTTTCAGAGGTAAGTCGAAGAAATCGTGCCATCCGAAGTTTAATTATGCCGTCAGGAATGAGCGCGTATTTTCATGTGATTATTCAAACAAAAGGTCTCAGTATAAAAGAAGAAGATGTTTTCAAACAATAAAAAAACGCCGTATACCGGCGTTTTTTTATTAAGCTCTAAGCGCTTACGCAATTGGTGTTATTCTCCTGCGCCAAGTGGCATCATGAATGTTGTCCAATACGTAAAGCCAGCGAAGAAGATAGTTAAATATGCCCCGAACACATACAAATACATACGTTCGGAAAGCTTTAGGTAGCTAAGCAGAACAAAGAATCCTGTTTGCGCTAAGAATAGCATGGCTGTTCTATCCATATCACCTAAATAGAGCATGACCGTAAAAATACCTGTCCAAAAACCACAAACTCTGAACATGCGATCCATATGTATACCCCCTTTTGTCGTGCGATACCATCAATACAATATTATAAAGTAAAAGGAGGCATAATGTAAACATTGGTTTCGAATTAGTTGGAAACAAGTACCTGGTAAGAACAAGTTTCACAGCCTGTAATCATATTTTCTTTTTCTATCAGTTCTACTGATTCGAATAAAGCGCAAAACATACCTTTTAAAAATTCGTGGTGCATGTTACACACTGCTTCGGTATGTTCTTCTGCCACTTCTTTAAAAGGACAATTGAAAATTTGGAAATAAATTTTGGTTTGATCATCGCTGCCTACTTCAAACTCAGGATAGAAGCCAGCGAGTGTAGCTGCGCTTTTTAAGATGGCAAGTTTTTGGTCAAAGGTGAGTTCTTCACCGAGTGCCCGTTTTGCCAATTCCTGTTCGATTATTTCTGTACCAAAACGCTTACCGGTCATATATAGTGCATCCTTGCCTGCTTCACCAAGGGACATCATTGTTTGAATAGCGACCTTTGATAAAAGCATGTAATCGCGGTAAGGAAAATGCAATTGAATGACATCGTCAGATAAGCGGTAAAGCCGGCTGGGTCTGCCGCCTTTCCCCGTTTTTTTTGTTTCGGATGCTAACATATTAACATCTTCGAGCTTTGATAAGTGTAGTCTGGCCACATTCGGATGAATGTTAAAATTTTCAGCAACCTCTTGAACCGTTACTTCTTGATGACGTTTGGTAATATATTGATAAATGTAGTACCGTGTTGGATCTGACAAAACGTTTGTTATTTTTAATGTTTGTTCCATCACTGTTCACCTCATACCCCCATAATTTATTCCATTATAATACAGCCAAAAAAAAAGGGAATGAAGTTAACAATGTTAACACTATATGTTTAGAAAATGTTCACAAAAGGCTTGGTATTATAGGGTTTTCACAGAATTGTACTATTCAAGTTAACTATATAGGAGATGTTGATGGTACAATGAAAGACTTAGCAGAAGAGTGCTTACTAGTATGTGAAGCAGATGGTTACACAGTCGAAACGATACGTCAAAAAAGAGTGCTTTTAAATCAATTTATTAGATACTGTAACCAAAATGGAGTAGAGGATGTTGAGGAAATTACTTCTGCTTTTTTACGTAAATGGATTATTGATGAAAAGAAAAGGTGCAAGGCTAACAGTATTAATGCGAAGATACAACATATTCGTCCTTTCTTTAATTGGCTCATAGAAGAGGAGATTATTGAAAAAAATCCTTGGGCTAAAATTAAATTATTGGGAGATAGTATGGAAGCAACAATGACTGAAATAATGGTTGATTTACAGGAAGCATATCAGGGTGCAATGGCAAAAAAGAAACCTAACATCAAGAATTTTTTGAGGGAATGTGTTGCTGCTAATCGGGATGAGATTATTAAAAGTTTAAAAAATATGCACTAATTTGAGACAGTTTTTATTCTCGAAACCTACTGCTTTCAAATCTTAGGTGGTATGTTCAGGGAGAAGGATAAAGAGGAATTAATTGAAATCATATCCAGTGGTAGTTTATTCAAAATCAAAGGTCAACTTATAGATGCTTTTTACAATGATCAAGATATAAATCAACTACTAATTTAAATAAGAGGAAATCAAAAAAAGACCCCTAAATGGAGTCCAAAGGTATATATCAAAAGGGGGTCAATTAGTACCTTAATTATATTAACCCATTAAACTGTTAAAAAGAGTAATTAGCACCAAATATTACTAGTTAAAATTATCTAAAAAAGTTTTTAACGGAAGAAGCATATTTAGTTACTTTATTAAGATAATCAAATAAAATTAATTTATGGTTGTATTTTCCAAATCGAAATAAATCGCTACAATAAAGCATAGACGTTTAAAAAAAGTGAGATAAAATAAACACAAACAAGAAATTTTATTAGACGCATCTGTTATTCCTCAATTAAGAGAAACAAAAGGTATCTTCACACAATTACCAGTGATTGTTATAAGTCGAAAAATCATCGAAACAATCGGTGACACTGGTGTAAGACTTCATTATTACTAAATGAGTTACATTAATCCAATTGTTGTGAATTTAATGATGAAGAAACAAAAAATAAAAATGTTGAATATAGGACAAAGGTTAAGAGTGACTTAAAAATGGTCACTCTCTTTACGATTAAATACAGAGTCGTACCATCTTTGATAAACATATATTATAGGCAAATGGCTAATAATCGCTAGAAAAAGTCCAAAATTATTTATCGTGTTCAACTCATAAAGTCCAACTTTTTCAAAAATAAAAGGGCTAATAATAAATGCTTGTATTGCATCTAAAATCATATTAGCACCAAAAAATAACCACAAGTTGGGATAGAACAAATAAAAAACAAGGATGGTAGTAACAGGAAGAAATCCATATGTAAATGAAGAAACATTAGTTAAAAAAAACACATTAGTTTTTACAGTCCACCAATTCCAAATTTCAGCCATTTGGAAATAGATTGTATTCAATAGGACAGTAAAAAACGCAACTGATAAAAAATTTCTTACCCTAATTGAATTTAGTGGTACGAGTAAAAACCATGGTAGTATCATTACAATCCAGGAAAGGATTTGACCCATTAGTGAACCTCCAATTATTTTTTCTTATCTTTTCCTAAATTGGGTAAATCTAATTCAAAACGTTTAGTTTATTGTCAGCTTTGTCTTGTTTAGAGGAAATGAAAAAGAGTATAAATACTCTTCTTCATACCACAATTACTACATTCTTTAATAAATTTCCCTTGACCTACTTTTGATTTAAAGTGAGCATTACCACAATTATCGCAGCGTCCACTTACTTTATCCGGTAATGATTTATAATCGTAAATTTTGTTTAGATATATTGTTGTTCAGTCATGTTGTCACCTACTCTATAGAAATACTTAATAATAACAGTATAAACGTAAAATTAAATATAAAATTATTGATAGTTGTAGAGTGGACTAATTGGCTAACCCTTTATTATTTTAGATTAGAGATACAATTTTTTGGAAACCTTGCAAATATTTTAATTAAATGTTACTATAATAAAGAATTATTTTTGTTCGGTGTAAAGGATAGTATAAGATTAAACTTTTCGTCTTGATGATCACTGAGTGCAAGGATAGTAACATATTGTGTGCAATGCACACAGCAGGAGGAAACACAATGGAAAACGGTAAAGTAAAATGGTTTAATGCAGAAAAAGGTTTTGGGTTCATCGAGCGCGAAGGCGGAGACGATGTATTCGTTCACTTCTCAGCTATCCAAGGCGAAGGTTTCAAATCTTTAGACGAAGGTCAAGCAGTGACTTTCGATGTTGAGCAAGGTCAACGTGGAGCTCAAGCATCTAACGTTCGTAAAGCTTAATAAAAAACACTATCTAACAGGCTCTCTATAGAGTCTGTTTTTTATTTGTTCTTAAAAAACAGGAGCCCCACTCATAAATGAGCAGGGCACACGAAAAAAGTAATTCAAATGGTAAATTTATTGTATCATACATGTTGGGAATTACCTAATCATAATAAAATAAAGCCAATATTTATCCACGATACAAGGTCTACTTTGTATCTGATACTATTGGCTCCTAAATAAGTATAACATAGAAGACTAAAAACGTACCCATAGACACCCTTTTAAACTACAGGTGCGATTCAGACGTACTACTTCCAAATACATCCTTAATGGTTAATATATACGTTTTGATAAAAGCAGCGGTCAGAGGGAAACCGCTACTTATATCTTCGTTTTTTCATTATTTCAGAATAAAGTATATAGGGGAGAATACCAAACCAACGATACCAGAAGTCCGCTTTTGTTTGTTTCTTCTCAATTTTCATTCGTTTTCGTTCATCTTTTGGCTGGTCAGCATACTTAACAATCATTTGGGTCATATATTTTACATAATCGTTCGTTTTCATGGACACACCTGCCTTTATACACCTACATTATGCCCATTTTATATGATCTTAAAACAGATTATTTAACTTGAACCCATTTAATTAAACTTCTTGACCGAGTATCAAAGTAACCGAATCCCACCACTGGTTCGCGCCTTTGAATAACAAGGGTGAAATCCACGATTTGCACGTAGGCAGAGGGAGTTTCTGCACGGTAATCCATTGTTCCGTGCGCATAAACGTATGTTCCTTTGGAAGGAATCGTTCCTTTTGTTTGGTACAACAATTCTATCTTTTTCGCAGTGGATAGAAAATAATATTCTTGCCTAAGCAGTGCTGTTGTTTCTTCTGCCATTTTTTGTTCGGACAATAATTGTTCGATATGCATCGAAAAAAAGATTAGGAAAAGAAGCAGGATGCATAAGGTTAGGGGATAGGTAAAGCCTCGTTGATTATTTATCATGTTGAATTCCATTTTAGGAAGGAAAACGCAGTCAGTAAATATTCTTTTCCCCATACATCCACCACCCTTATTTTTACGGCATTATCCACAATTGAAAAGGAATATTCCGAAACATTTTGAAGGATGATTTCATGTCCAGTAGAGTTTACCCGCCGTCTTAGATTGGAACCATATTTTTCATACTGAATGGTTTCAGAGCCCTTGGTTAAAATTAGCCGCCCTGCGATTACCTCTGCACGTGAAACTGTGGCAATTTCTTGTGTTGCTTGACTGCAAAATACATCCCACTCCATAGATTGTAATTTGGTTTGCATGGTTTTCTGGTTTAGGAGGATATGAAAAACCGGTGCCATGAAGAAAATAATGGTGGAGAAAATCAAAAATGAAATCAACACCTCGATTAGGGTAAAAGCTTTTTCATTCAAGGACACCACAAACATTGGTTTCCGGATGAATTGAATTCTTTTCAACCTTTACACACACCTCCTTTTGTGAGGATACATCAGTATTTGACCAATTAATTTTGTATTCAATCGTATTCAGAATAATGGAGGAGTCAGACATTGTCCCGTTGCCAATGATTTTTGCTTTTAGTTCTTCATACATTAATCTTTGTGCGGTTTTCTCTATCTGGACTTTTTTAGATTGATCTCTCAATTCCATAAATAAGGGAAGTAAAAATAGACTAAGCATTAACATGGTTGAAAGTGATAACAGCAGTTCCAATAAGAAATATCCCTTATTGTTCCGTAACATAAAATCTTCCTTTCCCAATTAAAAAGGTCACCCGATATGTTTTTTTCTTTGTTTGGATATAAAAGGAGCCAAATTTATTTACATTTCCATCAGGAAGGAATTTGAAATAAAGGGGGAGAGACCCTTCGGTAAGATAAATACTTGTGGGGTAACTTCTCTCGACAATAGGTGGTTTATCTCCTTTGGTGATTCCGTAATATATATATTGGTTTGGAACAAACACAATGGATATTTCATCCTGGTGAGAAATAGCATATTGTTGTGAATAAAGGAGATCTGCCTTAAGCTGAGAAATAAAGGCTTCATCTTGCAATACTTCATCTTGCGGCTGTAGAGAAAACACTGTGATGGAGGATATGATCATAAAAATGGAGAGAACTAACAATGATTCTATGAGTGTAAATCCGTTTTGGCTGCGAATCATCCTTAGTTATTCTTCTTTTGCAGCTGCAGTAACATTTCCTTGTGAATCGATGGCAACTTCTTGTCCATTTGGACAGCCCTTTACATTGTTTAAATAGCCATCTGATTGTAATTCGGCAAGGGTTGGGATTTTATTTTTCTCCATTTCATATGCCTGAACTTGTGCCTGGACCATTTTCACGTAGGCCTCGCAGCCTTTATTATTAATATTCGAATTATGTTTGGCGACGTTTGGAATCGTAATCATAAGCAAAACAGAAATGATTAACATGACAATCATCATTTCTATCAATGTAAAGCCTTTTTCATTTTTCTTCATAATTAAAATACCTCCATTTTTTTTATATTCCATCTAGCAGGTGAAACATTGGTAACAATATAGCTAGATACATGGAAACAACTAAACATCCAATAAAAATATATAAAACAGGTTGGATGGTCTTTAAACTTTTTTCAATCCTTTCCTCCATGGATGTGACACAATGCTTGCTGAAAAATAGCAATTCTTGCTCTAATTTTCCATTTTCTTGACCATGTTTTATGATCATTGAGAATTCCTTTTCAAAAAATGAAAAGGAGGAAATAATCGTCTCTAGTTTTTCTCCAGTTACGAGTTTTACTTTAATATCTTCAGCAACTCGGCTGTAAAATAACTGTCTATGATTTCTTTCAAAAAGTGAAAGTGCATGGGAGACAGATATCCCTCCGGACAATAGAAAACTTAATTGAATGGAAAAATAGTGAGTAAATAACAATTTGAGGATCCGGCCAACAATAGGAATGCGAACAAGCAGTGCTCTTTGCTTGAGGACGGATTGTTTCCGGAATACAAGAAAATAATAAGCCGCAGTTAGAACGAGGATTAAAAGGAGAGCAGCAATGACGATTGGGAAATACTGATCAAAAGCATATAAAACCTTGGTGAAAAAATTCTCCTTGAGTCCTAATGAGGCAAATAGTGTTGTAAATCTTGGCAGCAAGGTATTCTCAATGAAAATAAATAGAAATCCTGTGATGAACATTAACAACAACGGATATTGCAGTAGTTTAAAAAGCTTTTGCAAATCTTTTTCTTTTAATAAAGCAAGATTACTTCCTTCCAATAATGCTTCGGCAAAGCTTCCATGCTGTTCGGCAAAATAGACGTATCCGATTAAGTCCCTGTCAAAGCGAAGGTTATTTAGTACTTCATGAAAGGGTAAACCTTGCTTTAAGCCTGTTAAACATTCATGCAATTCCTCCTTTCGATTCAATGATAATTGCAATGCTATGGATTCAATCGCTTCAGCGATTGGATATCCCCGCAGAAGTAAATCCCCTGTTCTCTTTAGGAAGTTAGCTTGCTCGCTTACAGACCACTTATGACGGCTCATAATCGTATACTAGCCGTTCATATTCAGATTCTTGAATGTAGCCGAGAGCAATGCCCTTGTTTATTACCTGTTTTAGTGACCGGTAGTGGGTGTGCAGTCTTTCGCCTTTAGCTGTTTTCATAACGGTATTTAGGTTTCGTCCGGATAAGAGTTCAAAAACACTTGCTCTTTTCCATTTGCCATAGGAATAACACAGTGGTGAACATTCACCTTCACAATAAGGGCAAGTCAATTCTACTAATCTTTGATTGGTAACGGCAATTAGGGTCTGTTCGACTTCCAGCCAGTTTACACCAAATTCTCGCAGCCGGTAAACAGCCCCTTTTGCGTCACGTGTATGCATGGTGGACAATACTAAATGGCCTGTGAGTGCGGCTCTGACAGCAATTTTTGCAGTTTCAGCATCTCTTATTTCACCGACCATGATGATATCGGGATCATGCCGAAGAATCGCTTTTAAACCAGTTGCATAGGTTACACCTGCTTTTTCATTCACTTGTACTTGCAGAACAGAGTCATAGTTTTTTTCAATAGGATCTTCAAGTGTGATGACGTTACGATGAAAGAGATGTGCGGTTTCATTTAGCAGGGAGTAAAGTGTGGTGGTTTTGCCTGAGCCGGTAGGACCCGTGAATATTATTAATCCATGTGCGTGTTTGAGCAGGGCTAATAGCTTTCTAGTCATGGAAGGAAATAAGGAGAGTTGATGAAAAGGGATTTGTTCTTGTTGTGGTAACAGCCGGATAACAAGGCTCTCTCTATTATTGGATGGAAGTGTCGATAGTCTAAGGCCCATTACTTTTCCGTCTACTTCACAAAAAACTGCACCGCTTTGCGGCCGTCTTCTTTCCCCGATGTCCATATTCGCTGTGAATTTAAAATGTGATATTAATCTGTCGCATTCATCTTTCGGAAGGGATAATCGTGGAATAAGTTTGTTGGTTAAACGGATTTGAATCAGTGTGTCTTCCTTACGTGGAATAATGTGAATATCGGTTGCTTGATTTTGTACAGCATCTCTAATAATCCGATTCGCTAGTATTTCAATTGAACTAACAATAAGTATCACCATCCTTTTTATTTTTCATAAATCATAATTCGACAACGTTCATTCTTATCCTTTTTTATTTTTAAGTTTTTTACAATTTTTGTGAACAATCAGTGACAGGCACCATGTGAAATTTTCACATGGTGCCTGTCACTGGAATTTCCCGCGATTATATGGCTTTTTCGGTTAGGTAAAAGAGGCCTCCATTGATAAAGGATATGTTTATTTTCGGTTCGTATTGTTCTTGCAGTGCCATTTTTTCGGTTTCATAATTTTCATTGCCTTCTTCTTCGTCTTCATAGAAATGATCCAGTAACCGTAAGTCTTGCTCCCATCGTTTTCGTGCTTCGTCAGCCCAGGTGTGATCGTCCTCGGCAATTAAGGATTTTAAATAATTTTCCACCCTGATCATTCCGCTTTTCGGTTTAACGAGCGGCGATAAGGTAAAAGAATAATCCGGGATTTTAGGTGTCAAAGGCACTCTCTGTAAACGCTCGTGAAACTCTTCGACCATTTGACCATTTATGAGCTGTAAGCCGATCGATTTAAAGATATCCCGCTTCCGGTCACATTGATACGAGATTTTTACATTCATGCACAACCAAGGAAACAAGGCGGTTTGATTTTGAACCTGTTGATGATTTTCATATAAGCGGATATAACTGGACAACTTTTTTGTCGAAGCAAATATTTGATGAAGGCGAGGGGAGCCAAAATGGATAATTTCCCCTTTCATATTTTCCGGTGCCTTTTTTTGATCAGTAATGAACGTTAACCTCATTGGATTTGGAATGCCGCCTGTTTTTTCAAGATAGTGCCAGTAGAAGGGACGGTTCATCAATTCTTTATCAAGGTCAACGGTTAATTGCACAATTAAATACCCTGGTTTATTTTCGATAATTGGACAATCATTTGCTTGAAAATACTTTAGAAGAAAATCATGAATTTCCTGCTGCTGCATGTGGATCCTCCTCCTTCATTGATTGGGCAAATTCAATCATAGATGATAAATTCTCCATTTTTATACGCATTTCACCTTCAGAACTGGATTGGCCGAAAATATCAATAAGGTGGTCTTCAATATTTCCAAATTCTAATTTTGTTAAGATATCGTCTAATTCCCCAATTACTTTTTCAAATAAATTAATTTTTTCATATAGCAATTTAAGAATATGTTCTTCTACAGTATCTTTGATGGCAAAATTATATATCATGACATCCTTTTCCTGCCCGAGGCGATGAATCCGTCCAATCCGCTGTTCAAGTCTCATAGGATTCCACGGCAAATCAAAATTGATGATGTGATTACAGAACTGAAGATTGATCCCCTCACCGCCAGCCTCAGTAGCAATCAGGACTTGGGCGTGCTTTTGAAAGAGCTCTCGCATCCAGTCTTTTTTTCCGCGCTTAAAACCGCCGCGAAAAGGTACAGAGCTGATTCCATGCTGCTTTAAATACCACTGCAAATACATCTGGGTGGCACGGTATTCTGTAAAAATAATTACCTTATCGTTCACCTTCTGGATTAATTCAAGGGCTTTTTCTGCTTTTGAATTTTGCTGCACAGCTTCAACCTTTTTAATTAAAAATTGTATTTGTTCTTCAAAAGCAGGAGAGGGATCTTCTTTCTTTTGGAGCATATTTTTTAGTGTGTAGAAAACAGCTTCCCTGCTCGAGCATGCCTCACGCTGTAAAGTCATCACAGAAAAAGCGCTTGTTTGAAGCCAATCCCCTTCGCTTTTTAACATGCAAATGGAATCGTAGAGATCCTTTTCAGCAGGTGAGAAGTTGATTGGAATGGTTTCAACCTGTCTTTTTGTCCACTCAATTCCTGTGTCAGCCCGGCGATTTCGGATCATAACCTTGTTGACTAATTCTTTCAAATGTTCATCATCATTCAATGATCTGGCATCGCGCTTATATTTTTCATAAAAGGCTGTCTCGCTTCCTAAGTGGCCTGGCTTTAGGAGTGAAACAAGATTAAAGATTTCTTCAATTCGATTTTGAATTGGCGTTGCCGTTAACAGTAAACAAAATTTCTTTTTAAGATTTTGTACAAATTCGTAGTTTTTCGTTTTATTATTTTTAAGTTTATGTGCCTCATCAATAATAATTAGATCATAGTCCTGATTATAGATAATATCCCGATGAGGATTTCTCTTGGCGGTATCTATGGAAGACACAACCACATCACATTGTTCCCAAACATAACTCTTCCTTTGGGTAACTGCAGGGATAAAAAATTTGCTGTTAAGTTCAATGGCCCACTGAGTCACTAACGATGCCGGGACAAGAATTAATACCTTCTTTACTAGTCCGCGAATCATGTATTCTTTTAATATTAAACCTGCTTCAATGGTTTTACCTAGTCCTACTTCATCACCCAAAATCGCTTTTCCATTCATATTCTCAATAACCTGTTTCGCTGTTTCAAGTTGGTGGGGCAGAGGAGTTAAGTTTGGGAGATGATTTGGAGCCTGCAAACCCTCGAATTCAGGAATGACCAAATGTTTTTCCACATTAATTGCTAGTTTAAACAGCTCCCAATTTCCCCAAGGACCATCGTTGTCAATTCTATGTAAAAAATCATCCTGCCATGAGGAGTCAAATTCGATTTCAACTGACATCATTACAGCTCCCTTACATATAGTGTAGTGTCATGTCTAGTGCAAATTTCCATTGTTATTGTTGTTCTAATTCTCTAATAAATATATTGCTCAATGTTAGGTTTTAATGGTAGGATGGATATAACGTTAGAATGTTTCAAATATTTTCATAATGTAAATTATTTTATAAGTATAATTAGTATTACCATATTGGAAAATATTATAATGCGAATGACAGCAAGGGGAGAGACTACGGAACGTAGCGCCGAAGGAGCAAGCAGAAATGTGAATCTCTCAGGCAAAAAGACACTTGCTTGACGCAACTCTGGAGAGAGCTGCAATGCGCGCAGCCACCAAAGGGGATAACCACTAAGGTAAACTTTCAGGTGCAAGGACAGAGACCTTCTTAGATATTAGGGAGGTTTTCTGTCCTTTTTTATGTTTTAACAAGACTCTTTTCGCAACCTTTATTGCTTTTTTACAATAAAAAAAGGGGGATTTAGGGATGACTGAATTAAAACGGACTCCACTTTATGAAGTGTATAAAGAATACGGGGGAAAAACGATTGATTTCGGGGGCTGGGAGCTGCCTGTACAATTTTCAAGCATTAAAGAAGAACATGAAGCCGTCCGTACTAGAGCAGGCTTATTTGACGTCTCTCATATGGGTGAAATAGAAGTGAGAGGGGCAGACAGTTTAAACTTCTTACAAAAAATGATGACAAACGATATTACAAAAATTAACACTGGAGCTGCTCAATACACAGCTATGTGTTATGAAAATGGCGGGACGGTAGACGACTTGCTAGTTTATAAAATAACGGATCTTCATTATTTACTGGTTGTGAATGCTTCAAATATTGAAAAAGACTACAACTGGCTAAAGGAGCATGCCGAGGGGGATGTAATTCTAGATAATTTGTCTGAAAAAACAGCCCAGCTTGCTATTCAAGGGCCGCTTGCGGAAAAGGTTCTGCAAAAGCTCTCAGGTGAGACAGTTTTAGGTCAGCTCGGATTTTTTAAATTCCAGAAGGAAGTAAATTTAGACGGCAAAAAGGCTCTTGTATCAAGGACAGGATATACCGGTGAGGATGGTTTTGAGATTTATTGTGAGGCCTCCGATGCGGTTGACCTCTGGAAAGCTATTTTAGACGCTGGAAAAGAAATGGGTGTACTGCCATGCGGATTAGGTGCACGGGATACCCTCCGGTTTGAATCTGTACTGGCACTTTATGGTCAAGAGCTTTCCCCAGATATCTCCCCTCTGGAAGCCGGGATAGGGTTTGCCGTGAAATTAACAAAGGAAGCCGACTTTATAGGCAAGGAAGCCTTAAGGAAACAGAAGGAAAATGGCTTAACAAGGAAAATAGTGGGAATAGAAATGATTGACAGGGGGATTCCTCGGCATGGCTATCCTGTTTATAAAGGAACTGAGCAAATTGGTGAAATAACAACCGGTACACAGTCTCCTACTTTAAAGAAGAATATCGGACTCGCTTTGATAAGGACGGAATTCACCGGGCTTGACTCGGAAGTTGAGGTTGAAATTCGTGGGAAACGGCTAAGAGCTGCGGTAGTGCCAATCCCATTTTATAAAAGAGAAAAGAAATAATAGAAGGGAGTAGGGTTATGAGACATCGCTATTTACCAATGACGGAACAAGATAAAAAGGCCATGCTCGAAACGATTGGCGTTTCTTCCATCGATCAACTGTTTAGTGACATCCCTGAACAAGTTAGATTTAAGGGTGAGTACAACATTAAACCTGCCAAGTCTGAAGTATCATTATTGAAAGAGTTATTTCATTTAGCAGATCAAAATGCCGATCTCAAACGAAATGTTTGCTTTCTGGGAGCCGGTGTTTACGACCATTATATACCTGTAATCGTGGACCACGTTATTTCACGCTCTGAATTTTATACAGCCTATACACCCTATCAGCCGGAAATTTCTCAAGGTGAATTGCAGGCTATCTTTGAATTCCAGACGATGATTTGTGAATTAACGGGTATGGATGTGGCTAATTCGTCTATGTATGATGGCGGAACCGCTCTAGCTGAAGCGGCGATGCTTAGTGCTGGTCATACAAAGAGAAAGAAAATCGTTGTATCGGATGCTGTTCATCCTGAATATCGTGAAGTTCTTAAAACGTATGCAAAAGGACAGAACCTTGAGGTCCTAGAGGCACCTATTAAAGATGGGGTCACAGATGTCGACACCTTAAAGAGTCTAGTTACCGAAGAAATTGCTGCAGTAATTATTCAGTATCCCAATTTCTTTGGCCGCATCGAGCCATTAAAAGAGATTGAAGCAATCATACATGCCAGCAAAGGACTGTTTGTTGTTAATAGCAACCCGCTGTCTTTAGGTGTATTAACACCACCAGGTAAGCTTGGTGCTGACATTGTCACAGGTGATGCACAGCCTTTTGGAATCCCAACAGCATTTGGAGGACCGCATTGCGGTTATTTTGCGGTCACGAACAAACTAATGAGAAAAGTACCGGGCCGTCTTGTTGGTCAAACAGTAGATGACCAAGGACGCCGTGGGTTTGTATTAACACTCCAAGCCCGTGAGCAGCATATTCGCCGCGAGAAGGCGACTTCAAATATTTGTTCCAACCAAGCGCTGAACGCTCTAGCCGCATCTGTGGCCATGACAGCTTTGGGTAAAAAAGGTGTACGTGAAATGGCGGCTGCCAATCTGCAAAAAGCACACTACGCTAAACATTCTTTTAAAAAGGCTGGATTTGAAGTGGTTTACGAGGGGTTCGCCTTTAATGAATTTGTTGTAAAGTTAGAAAAACCCGTTAAGGTCATCAATCAATTACTTTTAGAAAAAGGTATTATTGGAGGCTATGATTTAGGGCGTGACTATTCTGGATTGTCCAATCATATGCTGATTGCCGTAACTGAACAAAGAACGAAGGAAGAGATTGATACTTTAGTGAAAGAATTGGGGGATTTGCATGCATAACCAAGACCACGCACAAGCACTTATTTTTGAATGTAGTACTCCAGGTCGAATCGGTTACAGTCTCCCGGAAATGGATATCCCGGAAGTAGACATCAGCACTCTTCTCCCTGAGGTGTACTTACGTGAAGAAGAGCCGGAACTTCCTGAGGTTTCCGAGCTCGATATTATGCGTCACTATACAGCTCTTTCAAAAAGAAATCATGGCCTTGATTCCGGTTTTTATCCATTAGGATCATGTACAATGAAATATAATCCAAAAATCAATGAAAATGTTGCCCGTTATTATGGGTTTGCCCATATTCACCCGTTACAGGACGAAAGTTCGGTACAAGGGGCACTTACCCTCATGTATGATCTTCAGCAGCATTTAATCGAAATTACAGGGATGGACGAAGTCACTTTACAATCTGCAGCAGGAGCGCATGGAGAATGGACGGGATTAATGCTCATTCGTGCGTTCCATGAAGCTAATGGTGATATGGTACGTACCAAAGTAATCGTTCCAGATTCAGCCCATGGAACAAATCCTGCTTCAGCTGCGATAGCCGGGTTTGAAACCATTACGGTAAAATCCACAGACCAAGGTCTTGTTGACCTTGAGGATTTACAACGGGTTGTTGGTGATGATACTGCCGCACTAATGTTAACGAATCCTAATACACTTGGTTTATTTGAGGAACAAATTCTTGAAATCGCTGATATTGTCCATGGAGCAGGTGGTAAGTTGTATTATGACGGTGCAAACCTTAACGCCGTTCTTTCAAAAGCTCGACCAGGCGATATGGGATTTGACGTTGTTCATTTAAACCTGCATAAAACCTTTACTGGTCCACATGGCGGAGGGGGACCTGGTTCAGGTCCTGTTGGGGTTAAAGCGGATTTAGTTCCATTTTTACCAAAACCCATCATTTCCAAGCAAGGAGATCGTTTTCTATTAGATTTTAATCGGCCACAATCCATTGGACGTGTAAAACCCTTCTACGGAAATTTTGGAATCAATGTTCGCGCCTATACGTATATACGTTCCATGGGACCTGATGGCTTAAAAGCAGTCACGGAGTATGCGGTTTTGAATGCCAACTACATGATGAGAAGGCTCGCAGAATATTATGATTTACCGTTTGACAAACATTGTAAGCATGAGTTTGTATTAAGTGGAAGACGTCAGAAGAAATTAGGGGTTCGGACGCTAGATATCGCTAAACGACTGCTTGATTTTGGTTATCATCCACCTACCATTTACTTCCCATTAAATGTGGAGGAATGTATTATGATTGAGCCAACAGAAACAGAATCAAAAGAGACGCTTGATTCGTTTATTGATACAATGATTCAAATCGCCAAAGAAGCAGAAGAAAATTCTGAGATTGTTCAAGAGGCACCACATACAACAGTTGTCGGACGTCTTGATGAAACATTGGCAGCCCGTAAACCAGTTTTAAAGTTTCAAAAAGCTTACTAATGAAAAAGGTCAGATTCAACAAGAATCTGACCTTTTCCTTATGGAATGGGTCCGAGGAAGCTCGCCGCCGAGGCCCAAAGTTATTTTTTCGTCTTTACTTTACCAGACCATTTTTTGAAGCCGCCTTGAAGCTGGGTTAATTCTCTGTACCCTTTACGGTGTAAAAATTGTGCAGCACGTGCACTGCGCATGCCGCTTTGGCAATATAGATAGACCGGCATGTCCTGGCGGATTTCCCCCATGCGCATTTTTAATTGAGACATTGGAATATTGCGTGCTCCTAAGATATGGCCGCCTTCAAACTCGTTCGGTTCACGAACATCTATTAGTTGTGCCTTTCGATATCCTGCACGGAATTCTTCTTCTGTTGCCGTTTTAACAATCCGCTTTTGGTAAAAATAAGTGAAAACGGAGTAGATAATTACGGCTGCAATAATAATTAATAAAGTATAAAGTGAATTCAACTTTTTTTGCTCCCTTCAAGCTTTACTGCACTAGTATTTATTATATAAGTCATTCGATTAAAGATAAAGATGAAAAGGAAAATCTTTTTCATTTTGTCTAATAAAATTATACCAGAAACATCTCGTTTTGAATTCCTATCAGATTTTGGTAGACTAAAATTCGTACGAATTTATTTCAAATGAGGTTTTTACTATGAAAAAAGAAACTTGGCGTTTTATAGATTCTGGTAATGGTTCACCATCTTTTAATATGGCTTTGGATGAGGCGCTGCTTGATTGGCACAGTCAAGGAAAGTTTCCTCCTGTTATTCGGTTCTATGGATGGAATCCGCCAACCTTGTCAGTAGGTTATTTCCAAAAGGTTGAAAAAGAAATTGATATGGATGCAGTAAAGGAGCATCAATTGGGATTTGTAAGAAGACCTACAGGCGGCCGTGGGGTTCTCCACGAGCATGAGCTTACATATAGTGTGATTGTTTCAGAAGACCATCCAGAGATGCCGAAAACAGTTACTGAGGCCTATCGTGTGATTTCTGAAGGGATATTAAAAGGGTTCCACCATTTAGGGCTTGAGGCTTATTTTGCGGTTCCTAAAACAGCTGAAGAAAGGGATGCGTTAAAGAATCCCCGTTCTGCGGTTTGTTTTGATGCTCCAAGCTGGTATGAACTCGTTGTTGAAGGCCGGAAGGTAGCGGGAAGCGCCCAAACAAGACAAAAGGGCGTGATTCTGCAGCATGGTTCTATCCTGCTTGATTTAGATGAAGAAAAGTTATTCAGTTTGTTTAAATACCCAAATGAACGGGTAAAGGAACGGATGAAAAAGGCATTTAAGGATAAGGCAGTGGCCATAAATGAGATTAGCCCGAGAAGGATTACTTTAGAGGAAGCCAAGGAAGCTTTTTATAAAGGTTTTGGTGAGGGGTTAAATATCGAGTTGGAACCATACCAATTAACAGAAGAAGAACTTGCTTATGTGGAGAAAATAGCCAATGAGCGTTATGAGAGTGATGAATGGAATTTCAAAAGATAGGGGAAGTGTGAGCGGCAATCGCCGCTTTTTTTCTTTGATAAGTTCCCTTTATAAAAAAGAGGCAAGCCTCGAATTTTGTTAAATTATCCTGTTATTTGACGAAAAACCGTTAAAATCTTTTATTTTCTTCTAATTCTAGTTTTTTTTGAGTTTGACAAAATAAATGTTATTTGCTCGTCATACAATATATAGTGGTGTCGAAAATATTTTCGGTACTATATGTTGATTTATAGTCTATATCTATGTTAACTTAAATTTATTAAGTCAACTAGATATAGCGATGCTACTAGAATCTAGCACAATATAGAGATTTATATAAAAGGAGTTGTTCTCATGTCTGTAGTTTTTAGACAAAAAATGAATATTGATTTTAAAAGGTTGAATGAGGATATCCGCCTATTCCCCCAAGTGCATCCGGTTACCCCAGATATGAAAATAACTCATAAAGGTGTTTCAAGACTGGTTATGCTCGATCGATACACCTTTAAAGACACTGCAAAAATTACCCTGACAACTGGCGACTTTGTTGTTCTTACAATTAAAGAGGATCCAAAATTCCCAGCACGCGGCTTAGGTACGATTTTGGAGATTGATTGGGAAAATAAAAAGGCAAAAGTATTGGTTGAAGAGGAATTTAGAGGAGTACTTGACCCTGAGGAAGCTGCAACAGGTGAAATCATTAAGTCCTTAGATGTGATTGAGAAGCCATTAGAGCTTTTCTATGAGCAGATTGCAAAGCGGAATGCTACAGGTCTTGCGGCGGTGGAAACAACCGAAGAGAAGCGTAAAGAGTGGACGGAGAAGTTTTATCAAGAGTTAGTGAACTTGAACTTTATTCCGGCCGGCCGGGTTCTTTACGGAGCAGGTGCTAATACGGATGTGACGTATTTCAACTGTTATGTCATGCCGTTTGTTGCGGACTCGCGAGAAGGCATCTCAGACCATCGTAAACAGGTCATGGAAATCATGAGCCGAGGCGGCGGGGTTGGAACAAATGGTTCGACGTTAAGACCACGGAATACTCTGGCTAGAGGCGTAAATGGAAAATCATCTGGTTCGGTTTCTTGGTTGGATGATATTGCGAAATTGACTCATCTTGTGGAACAAGGCGGTTCGCGTAGGGGCGCTCAGATGATCATGCTGGCTGACTGGCATCCAGACATTATTGAATTTATTATTTCCAAAATGCAGAATCCTAGAATTCTACGATTCTTAATTGAAAATACAAATGATGAAACAATCAAAAAACATGCGAAAGATAAACTAAAGTTTACACCATTAACTGTTCAAGAAACGGCAATGTACCAAGGGGTCGTAAATTATAAAAGCATCCCTGGCTTTGGTGGGTTTGATGAAAATATCATTGCTCATGCTGAAGAAAAACTTTTAACTGGCGGAAACTATACAGTTCATAACTCTGAATTCCTAACTGGTGCAAACATTTCTGTGTGTTTAACAAAGGAATTTATGGAAGCTGTTGAAAACGACAGTGAATATGAACTTCGTTTCCCATATGTAGAGCAATACAATCAAGATGAAATGAAAAACTACAATGAAGAATGGCATAAAGTCGGGGATGTCCGTGAGTGGGAAAAACTTGGCCACAAGGTTCGTGTTTATAAGAAAATTAAAGCAAAAGAACTTTGGAACTTAATCAACATCTGTGCAACCTACTCTGCAGAACCAGGTATTTTCTTTATTGATAATGCAAACGACATGACCAATGCTAAAGCATATGGACAACAAGTAGTAGCAACAAATCCGTGTGGTAAAGTGGCTTAGTTTGCCTCACGTAAAAAATTGCGGAATGAAGCGGGAACTCTGAGATTGAGAATCCGAACCGAAGGCTGAAGGTAAAAGTTCAGTCAGGGGCAACGCATACGAAGTGATCCTGCCATAGGCAGACTATAATCTTCGCACGAGGCCGCAACATTACTTTTAGTAATGAAAAGATATGCTGAACTAACGGGAAATCAACCGTTAGAACTAGTGGATAAAAAGCCATTAGGATAACAAATGGAACAACCACTTGCACCATTCTCAGTATGTAACTTAGCAGCAGTTAACCTTGCTGAAATGGCTAATAAGGAAACAAAAACAGTTGATTTTGAGAAACTAAAACAGACAGTAGCAGTCGGTGTCCGTATGCAAGACAACGTTATTAACGCTACACCTTATTTCTTAGAAGAAAACAAAAAACAAGCGCTTGGTGAACGCCGTGTAGGTCTTGGTGTCATGGGATTACATGACCTGTTAATCTACTGTGAAACAGAGTATGGTTCACCAGAAGGTAATGAGCTAGTTGATCAAGTATTTGAAACGATTGCAACAACTGCTTATAGAACATCTGTAGAATTAGCAACAGAAAAGGGAAGCTTCCCATTCTTAACAGCGGAAACACCTGAAGAAACAAATCGCTTAAGACAGGCGTTCATTAACACTGGCTTCATGAAAAAAATGCCTGAAGATATTCGGGAATCAATCCTAGAAAAAGGTATTAGAAATTCACATTTGCTAACTGTTGCTCCAACGGGTAAATATATTGCCCCCGGTGTTCGTAAGAGCGCTGCGTAAACTTAGCTATATGCGGGAAACCCTGGCGTATCTCTTACTACCTTGTCTTGCCAACTTTTCATAGGTAAAAAGGTAAGAGTGTTGGCGAAAGCCTACCAGACAATCCGCAGGGAAGTCGTGGCTGACCCCTCAACGACTACATGCTGAGCAACCACTTAAATGGTTGATGATATAGTCTGACCCATATGGCGACATATGGAGCGGGTACTGATAACCCCGCCCTCTATAAATTATAGAGAGTAACAAACGTGAGTACTGGAACAATGGTCGGCGTCTCTACAGGATTAGAGCCTTATTTCTCATTCTCTTACTTCCGCAGTGGACGCCTTGGCAAATTTATTGAAGTTAAAGCAGATATTGTCCAAGAATATATTGATCAGCACCCAGAAGCAGATCCTAACAACCTGCCAAAATGGTTCGTTACAGCCATGGAGCTTGCACCAGAAGCACATGCCGACGTTCAATGTGTCATTCAGCGCTGGATCGACAGCTCCATTAGTAAAACAGTTAACGCACCAAAGGGATACAGCGTAGAGCAAGTAGAAAAAGTATACGAGCGCCTATACCGCGGCGGAGCTAAAGGCGGTACCGTCTATGTAGATGGTTCACGTGATTCACAAGTATTGACTTTAAAAGCAGAAGATAACACAAATGAACAATTATCCATGTTCGATGAAAAACCGCAACAACATGTCGTTCTTGTAGACACAATCAGCGACCTTCGCTCAACAGACGTAACAATCGGATCAGAGGTCGGCAATACATGTCCGGTCTGCCGTAAAGGAAAAGTCAAAGAAATTGGCGGATGTAATACTTGTACCAACTGTAATGCACAATTAAAGTGCGGGCTATAAAACTTTTTGGAGGATGGAACTAACTGGTTCCATCCTCTTTTTTAATCCAATTTTCAAATGGAAAAACTTCTCTTTATGATTTCTTATTATCTTCCCTGACAACAACTCATACTACTAAAAAACAATTAGAAAAGAGGGAGTCACTATGGACCCTTTTATGCCTCAGCTTGTCTATATCGAGCCTAAAGCATTAGAATATCCGCTTGGCAGGGAGCTAAAAGAAAAATTTACAAAGTTAGGGCTGGAAATTCGGGAAACCACTTCACATAATCAAGTCAGAGGAATACCTGGTGATAACGAACTCCAGCAATACCGAAATGCTAAATCAACCCTTGTAGTGGGTATAAGAAGAACGCTGAAATTTGATACATCTAAACCTTCTGCAGAGTACGCCATCCCACTCGCTACCGGCTGCATGGGTCACTGCCATTATTGTTACCTCCAGACTACACTTGGAAGCAAGCCGTATATACGAACCTATGTAAATTTAGATGAAATTTTTGAGCAGGCGCAAAAGTATATGGATGAACGCAAACCCGAAATTACACGGTTTGAGGCAGCTTGTACATCTGACATTGTCGGAATCGATCATTTAACCCATTCTTTAAAGAAGGCCATAGAATTCTTTGGACAATCCGAGTATGGCCAGCTTCGATTCGTGACAAAATTCCATCATGTCGACCATCTTCTCGATGCGAAACACAACGGGAAAACACGATTCAGGTTTAGCGTCAATTCTCGTTACGTGATCAAGAACTTTGAACCAGGAACCTCCCCGTTTGAAGAACGTTTAAAAGCAGCCCGCAAAGTCGCTAATGCCGGGTATCCGTTAGGTTTTATCGTTGCACCTATCTACATGCATGAAGACTGGAAGGAAGGATATAAGGAATTATTTGAACGTCTTAGTGAGGAACTAAAAGGTGTAGACGTGCCAGATTTGACATTTGAACTCATTCAGCATCGTTTTACCAAACCAGCTAAAAATGTCATTGCCAAACGTTATCCAAAAACGAAGCTCGAAATGAATGAGGAAAAACGAAAGTATAAATGGGGCAGATATGGAATTGGTAAATACGTCTATCCGACCGAAGAAGCAAAGGATTTGGAAACGACCATCCGGGCATATGTTCAAGAATTTTTTCCTGATGCAGTAGTCCAATATTTCACTTAAAATTTTTACTTTGTCCGCCGTACTATATTCTAAGCATGCCGACTAAAGATGTAACAAGTTCATCTATAGGAGTGGCTGCCCATGAAGATAGACGGCGTTTTTTCTGGTGGGGGGATAAGAGGGTTTGCTCTCATTGGAGCCTACGAAGAAATTGAAAACAGAGGATTTCAGTTTGCCCGGGTTGCAGGTACAAGTGCAGGCTCGATTATTGCCGCATTAGTAGTTGCTGGCTACACAAGTAAAGAGGTTTATCAATTAGTGGATGAATTTGATTTGCCGAAAATGCTTGATACCCGAAAAACAATTGTTCCTTTTTCTATTGCTAAATGGCTGCTCGTATACTGGAAACTGGGTCTTTATAAGGGAAATGAACTGGAATCGTGGCTAAAGGAAAAACTCGCAGCCAAGGGATTAAGGACTTTTTCAGACCTGCCTCCGGATGCTTTAAGAGTCATTGCTTCTGACCTTTCAAATGGGCAAATGGTGGTTCTGCCTGATGATTTACCGAAGTTCGGGATTGATCCTGGATCTTTTTCAATCGCTAAAGCCATAAGAATGAGCTGCAGTATCCCTTATTTTTTTGAGCCGGTAAAATTACGGTCAAGGGATGGAGTGAATGTCATAGTGGATGGGGGAGTATTAAGTAACTTTCCTATTTGGCTGTTTGATACGGAGCATGTGAAAAAAGTCCGGCCTGTACTAGGAATAAAACTAAGCCCAAGTGAATATGAACATGAGAAACATCATATCAAAAACGGGATTCAACTATTTGGGGCCTTATTCGAAACCATGAAGGATGCGCATGATCAAAGATATATCTCAAGAAAACATGTTGATAATATCCTCTTTATAAAAGCTGAAGGAGTTTCTTTAACCGAATTTGATTTGACTCACGAAAAAAAACTAAAATTATTTGACATCGGCCGGGAACAGGCAAAAAAGTTTTTAAATAAATGGAGTTATTAAATATTTGCTAATGTCTATCTTCAGCGCCTGTTCAAGGCGCTTCCGCTTTTCTAAAAAAAATCGAGCTGTCTAAAAAGACGCTCGATTTTTCTTTTTACTCTTTTTGCCGTCAATTACGGTTAAATGAGCAGGTGATTTCTTTTTGGTCCTGGTGCTTTTCTTTAATTTTGCTAATGTTCCAAGAGAGGAGCCTTTGGCAGAAGTATCCCCACTTTTTTGCTGCAGTCGCTTTTTAGATTTTTTTGCTGCCTTAAGAAATGCCTGCTGCTCTTTTTTCTGAGGGTTCGAATTTGAAAACCTTCGAAAAAGGAAATAAATGACTAAACCAATCAAAGCCATGACAGCTATTCCCTGAATGAAACCGGCAGGATTTGCTGTAAATGAACCTACAAGTCCAAGCAATGCAAGTATAATAAGTATCCCAACAATGGTTGTTGAAATCCGATTTTTCAAGAAAGCCACCTCCCTAAGAGCATCTTAAGCATTTTTTTATTCTTTTAAACACATAGGTAAAAAGATTTAGACAATTTCCTCATTTTTTGCATCAAACTCTGTTTCACGCTCTCTCCTTAATAATTCTTGGAAAGAGAGAATTGCCACTTCTACTTGGTCATTAGTTGGTTCCTTTGTTGTTAACAATTGAAGCCAAAGTCCTGGTAGACCTAAATACCTTAATACCGGTATATCTCGTAATTTGTTCGTCACCTGTAAGACTTCAAATGAAATTCCTAATACTACAGGTATGAGAAGAAGACGGTCCACCACACGTAACCATAATGGCGTGGTGGGGACTAGTAAATAAACAAACACACCGACAACGACCGTAAAAAGGATAAAACTGCTGCCACAGCGGTAGTGCAGCCGAGAATGGGCCTGCACATTTTCAACTGTTAACTCTACCCCTGCTTCAAAGGTGTTAATTACTTTATGCTCTGCACCATGATATTGAAACACTCTTTTTATAAGTGGGGTAAGTGATACAAAGTATATATATGAAAGGAGCAGTAAGAGCTTAAAAAACCCTTCAACCATTACTTGAGCAAAATCGGATGGGAATATAGGCTTTGTTAGGAAAGCTAAAAAAACCGGAATTAGAGTGAAAGCAAATTTCCCAAACAAGAATGAGATGACTCCTATAACGGCTACTCCTAAATACATCGATACTTTCGAAACTTCTTTTTCTTTAATTGTATGATCATCTTGAGGATCTACATCATATCTTTCGGTTGAAAAGTTTAAATGTTTTGAGCCATTTGCACTAGCTTCAATAATGGCAATTATTCCGCGTAATAAAGGAATTTTCTTTAATCGTGAGAAAAAGGGATTAGCTTTCCGTGGTAAGTGAAAGTATTCTACAGAACGATCTTTTCTGCGAATGGCAGTAACGTAATGATGCTTTCCGCCAAACATGACACCCTCAACAACTGCCTGACCGCCATATATTGGTTTTTGAGATTTAGACATGGTTATTAACACCAACCTATTAACTTAGTTGCACAATAGCAGAATAGATTTATCTGTATGTACTTAATTTTATTCTACTAGAAAAGTGAAAAAACCTCTAGGATGACATGATTTTTCCAGAAAAATAACTAAAAAAATTTTTTCTATGTAAGGAATGATACGCTAAGGGCATAATAATGTTGGAATTTAGTTAAATAAACACGACAAACTTGCGAAGTAAAAATAAATCGGAGGTATTTTAATGTCAAATGAACAGCAGATAAAACATTATCCAAAACCCATGTCTTTTTTAATGATGGTTTTTTGGACCGGTTTATTCGGAGGGCTTTTTTGGGGTATTATCGGCTACATTGCATATTTTTTTAATTTCACAGAAGTTAGTCCTAATGTCATACTAGAGCCCTGGGCGTTAGGTAATTGGAAATATGGCTGGCTTGGGAAAGTTATTTCGTTGGTCTTTTTAGTAATGGTTTCAATTCTAACTGCATTTCTATACTATGCGGTTCTAAGAAAGCTCAAGGGCATCTGGTTCGGAATGGGATTTGGTATTGTCCTGTTCTTATTAGTCTTTTTTGTTCTTAATCCCATTTTTCCTGGAATTAAACCATTTACAGAGTTGGGCAGGGATACCATTATAACTTCTATTTGTTTATATATCCTATATGGAACTTTTATTGGTTATTCCATTAATTATGAATATGAAATTAATACTGTAAAAGACAAAGAGGCTTCCACGTAAATTTGAATTAGTCGAATATAAGAGGTTATGATAAAATATTTTTATCTTTAACCAAAGAAAAAGGGAGAGTGGGGAAATGCCAAAATTAGAAAAATTACGATCTGCTTTTTCGGCAAATAATATTGATGGAATATTAATTACCAGTCCATACAATCGCCGCTACATATCTAATTTTACAGGAACAGCAGGTGTGGTATTAATTAGTGCTGACAAGGCACAGTTTATTACAGATTTTCGCTATATTGAACAGGCTCAAGAACAATGCCAGGGATTTGATATTATTAAATTTTCTGGTTCCATAGCGGAAGAAGTTGCTCATCAAGTGGAAAAATTAGGGATTAAAAAGCTGGGTTTTGAGGCGGATTTTTTAACATATTCTGCTGTTAAAGTATATGAAAAAGAAGTAGATGCTGAACTTATCCCAATTTCAGGTGTCATTGAAAAGTTACGCTTGATTAAGACGGACGCAGAGATTAAGATATTAAAGGTAGCAGCAGATATTGCTGATGCTGCATTTAAACATATTTTGGATTTTATCCGTCCAGGAAAAACCGAATTAGAAGTGTCAAATGAGCTTGAGTTTTTTATGAGAAAGGCTGGCGCTACTTCCTCATCTTTCGATACTATCGTTGCTTCTGGTCATCGTTCCGCACTGCCTCATGGTGTGGCAAGTAATAAAGTAATTGAAGCGGGAGATATTGTCACTATGGACTACGGCTGCTATTATAACGGTTATGTCTCAGATATTACCCGGACTGTTGCCGTTGGCGAACCTGATCCGAAGCTGAAAGAAATTTATAATATTGTTCTTGAAGCACAATTACGCGGGATGGCAGGATTTAAACCTGGGATTACAGGGAAGGAAGCAGATGCTATCACTAGAGATTACATAACAGAAAAGGGTTATGGGGAATACTTTGGCCACTCTACTGGTCATGGGATTGGACTTGAGATACACGAAGGACCTGGTTTATCCATGAAGTCTGATATGATATTAGAACCTGGCATGGTGGTTACTTGTGAACCAGGAATCTACATACCGGGTCTTGGCGGCGTTCGAATTGAAGACGATACCTTAATTACGGACACTCATAATGAAGCGCTTACCCACTCTACAAAGGAACTCATTATATTGTAAGAATTTTTAGGAGGATTTACACATGATTTCAGTTAACGATTTTAAGACGGGACTAACAATCGAAGTCGATGGCGGCCTATGGCGCGTTCTTGACTTCCAACACGTAAAACCAGGAAAAGGAGCGGCATTTGTTCGTTCAAAGCTCCGTAATTTAAGAAACGGAGCGATTCAAGAGAAAACGTTCCGTGCAGGTGAAAAGGTAGAAAAAGCACAGATTGACAATCGTAAAATGCAATATCTTTATGCAAGCGGTGATTCTCACGTGTTCATGGATATGGATTCTTACGAACAAGTGGAACTTCCAGCTGCAAACATTGAATATGAATTAAAGTTCTTAAAAGAAAATATGGAAGTCCACATCATGATGTTCCAATATGAAACACTTGGTATAGAATTGCCAAATACGGTTGAATTAGAAGTTACCGAAACAGAACCTGGCATTAAAGGGGATACAGCTTCTGGCGGCACAAAACCTGCAACACTTGAAACGGGTCTTATTGTTCAAGTTCCTTTCTTTATAAACCAAGGAGATAAACTCATCATTAATACAACGGAAGCAAGCTATGTTTCTCGTGCATAATCTATACCAACCTTAGATCATAAAATGGTCTAAGGTTTTTTTGACCAATTAACACATTTTATTCAAAGTTTCTCCTAAGTTTCTGCACATTTATTTTTTATATTAAATGTGTAAATAACTTAAAGGAGCAGATAAACATGAATATGACACATTATATGGGGCTGCTGGCCGATAATCAGCCTTGGAATTTATTAATTTTTATGGCAGTACCGGTCATCTGTGCAGAGATCCTTGCAATAACAGAAATAGCCATTTTATTTACTAGGAAATTAGATGGTGCTTTAAGAAAATTGAATAAGGTAACAGGAATCTTTGCCGGTTTTTATTTTACAGGTATATTTATTTACTTAATGAAAAATGCGTACATCCCACTAACAGTAAATGGTGAATGGAAAGGCTGGATTGACGTTGTAGCGGTCACTTTCTACCTGCTTGGTATTATTCCGTTTCTTGGCATGGCATTACTTGATTTAGGCCTGATTTATAAAAATAGGACAGAAGAAGAAAAGTTAAAAATCCATGCCATTTTTGTTAGTATCTTCTTAGTTGTTGCCCATATTGCGATGATTTTCGGTATGATTGATCCCTCGCTAGGTACAAGTTCTGCAGGCGGCCATGACATGATGAATATGTAGTAACAACAGGAGGCAGCGTTTAGGCCTCCTTTTTACCTAAATAAGTGTAATTTACTTTAGTAAGCTTAAAAACTTCACTAAATAGTAAGAAATTAGAATAAGTGTAGATATCCCTATTTGCTAAAATAACAGTTGTATAAGAATATTAGGAAAGGGGTGAATACTAGATGAAAAGAATAACTACTTTCTTCTTCCTTTTCATTCTATTAGCAATCATTGCTGCAGGATGCAGTTCCAAGCTTGATGACCAAAGTTGGAAACTTGATAAGAAGCATCAGCCACTGCCGGATTTCGTATTAAACTCTTCTGAAAAAGTTCAAGAAACATATATAATGGCCTCAACACATCCAGAAGTCGTTGCACAAGTTCCCTGTTATTGTGGCTGCGTGGCAGATGGCCATAAGAGCAATCTAGACTGTTTCGTTAAGAGTGTTGGAGATAACAATGCTGTACAAGAATGGGATTCACATGGGATATCGTGAGATACTTGTGTCAATATTGCCCGGGAGGCAATAGATATGCATCTTAACGGTAAGAGTCCTGAGAAGATCTACAAATTGATTACTGAAAAGTATGAAGACCTTGGGGAACCAACCCCAACACCTGAGCCAAAGTAGGGGTAACCCATGAAGAAAATACTTATTGGATTTTATATTTTGGTTGTTATTGGTATTATTTTTTGTATAAGTAATAGTAATATATTCGACAAAAAGAATTCACAGGCTATTGAAGCGGGTGAAAAGGTATACAAAACTAATTGTCTGGTTTGTCATGGTGAAACTGGAAAAGGTGAAGGGAAATATGCTGGTACAGCTTTAAATAATCAACATTTCTTAAACTCTGTAACAGATAAGACTTTATCTAATTACATAAAGTTTGGCAGAGAAGGAACCGGTATGCCTGCCTATGGACCGAGATTATCAGCCGGTGAGTTAAAAAACCTTACAGCCTTTATCAGGAATTGGCAAACGGAGGAAATCAAATTTAATGTACCTAAAAACATCACTGGGAATCCTGAAAATGGCAAAAAGCTTTATGATCTATACTGCAAGAACTGTCATATGGATAACGGTGCCGGTATGCTGCGAATGGGAACCGCCCTATCACATCGACAATATTTAAAATTTACAACTGATAAGCAAATATGGATTAGTACAGCATATGGACGTGAAGGAACAAGAATGGGTCCTTCGTTAAAAGGTCTTGACGGTGTACGTCAATTAAAGAAACAGGATATTTCTAACATTGTTATGTATATCCGATCCTTAGAAGAAAAGAAATAGTTATATTAGTAAAGAAAACCTGTGCCCAATTGAGGGTACAGGTTTTTTACTATTTTAATAAATGACAATCCGACAAAATCCCTAATAAACCATGAAGATATTGTAAATGTGAACAATTTGTGGTGGTTTTTTGTCAAAAAGTCAAACGTTTCCACCCTTTAACAAAATGTTCAAGAGTGATTCAACTCTATCGCTTATAGAACACTTATATTTATTTTTAAGAGGACTATAGTGAAAATTAAGATGTCTATGGATGAGTTTTCTAAGCCAAGGAGGATTATTATGCTTAAGAAAAAATGGTTAGCAATGTTTGTGATTTTCTCATTCCTAACTAGTTTTACAGGTTCTAGAACGAGCGCCGAAGCTGTGTTCCAAGCGGAGAAATTTCCCTTTAAGGAAATGCAGGTACAAGTAATGCCGGAATTTGATTATCCCGAAGATTGGGGATCAAGAGATGTTCCATCATTACTAGTCGGACAGTATGGAACAATTATTAACAAAAGTGGCCAGGATTATAAGGGGAAAATTGAAATACCTATTCCTGCGTTGGACAAGGGATTTGAGGCCTCGTTGGTTGCAGAGTTTCCAGAGGAAAATAAGCCAGAAGTAGAGCGGCCGTATGATGTTGATAAAGAAAAGGGAATCATTACTTGGAAACCGGCAAAGGCAATTAAGAATAATGAAACCTATCAATTTGTTATCGAATTTTACACTAAAACGATTAATGTGAAGGAACAAAAAAGTTTTACATATCAGTTACTGAATAATGCACAAATTGACCAATTAGATGTCATCTTTTACTCCCCAATGGAAGCCGAAAATATTAAGTTAGAGCCAAAAACGGCAAACAACATACAAAGTGAATACGGGGAAGAGCTTTATTATTACCAATACAAAAATGTAAAGGCCAAAGAAAATCTAAAATATACTTTTTCATACACAAAGGATGGAACCGAATCCACATTGGAGGCCATTAATAAGCAGCAGGCGCCAAATGATGAAACCCATAGTGGTGTAACCGCAACAGACCAAGTCAGTAAAGAGGGTTCAAGCAGTAAAACAGAGCAGCCGCTTATTGGGGTTGGTGGAGCATCTATTATAGGTATTGCTTTGATCATTGCCGGAATCTTCGTTTATTTTGGATTAAAAGGAAGAACTCCTGTAAACCGTCGTAAGGAGGCAATTGGTAAAAATAAAAAGTCTCAATCAACAAAACAGCCCGCCGAAAAAAAAGATCGTAACAAATCTCTAAATGACGAAGAAAAAAAGGAACTGCGTAAAAAACTATTAACTGGAAAGATTGACCAAGAAATGTACGAAGAAGAAATGAAAAAATTAATCTAATGGAGTGAGAGGGATGAAAAAAAATACTCTTGTAATGTTAGGCGGATTCATTATTGCTGGTGCAATTGTATTCTTATTGATGGCTGCTACACCTGGGTCAAGTGGTGTGGAGTTAACGATGAAAGAACTATTGGCAACTCAAGAACAGCATAAAGACGATTTTGTAACTGTTGAGGGCTTATTAATGGAAGACACAATTAAATGGAACTCGGACAAAATCGAATTAAAATTTGACGTTAAAGATAATCATGGCAATGTCATGCATGTCTTGTACCATGGTACAAAACCCGATAACTTTTCTGAAGGAGTCATTACTATCCTGCAAGGTTCCCCAACTAAAAAGGATACATTTGCTGCTGAATCGGTTAAAACTAGATGTCCTTCAAAATATGAGGGGAAAGATATGAAAAACTATGATCCTGAGAAACATAAACAATTGTTAGATCAACCAGCTACAGAAAAATAACAAGTCAACGTAAGAAGGTGACGAAATGTATTTATTTGCTAATGCTACCATATTTATTGGGTTAGCTATCGCAATTTACTCCCTGCTAATTATGACCCTCGGAATTAGCACAAAAAATCAAAAACTAGTTAATAGCGGCAAAGGGGGGATGATTGCATTATTTGTTTGTGCCGCCATGGCAATGCTCTCCTTATTCTACCTTTTAGCAACATCTCAATTTCAATATGAATATGTTGCCGATTATACCAGCAGTGAACTTCCTGTGATATATAAACTTACTGCCTTATGGGCTGGGAATGCGGGCTCACTATTATTATGGACATTCTTTTTAACTCTTTATATGGTGATGATTGCGTACTCAAGAAAGATGAAAGGCAACCCAATGGTGCCTTACATCTCTGCTATTTTATTGGCTAATGCCGTTTTCTTTTTCTTCATTTTAGGCTTTGTTGCAAAACCTTTCGTCTTATTGGATACCATTCCTACGGAAGGAAAGGGTCTAAACCCTATGCTTCAAAACCCAGGGATGATTATCCACCCGGTAACACTTTATCTGGGATATGTCGGGCTTGCTGTACCATTTGCTTTTGCAATGGCAGCATTACTATTGAAAAATGTTGATGATTTCTGGATTAAAATGACTCGAAGATGGACCATTATTGCCTGGTTATTTTTAAGCCTTGGTAATATCTTTGGCGGCCAATGGGCTTATGTGGAACTGGGATGGGGCGGTTACTGGGCCTGGGACCCTGTTGAGAATGCATCATTTATGCCATGGTTAACCGCAACGGCATTCCTGCATTCCGTAATGATCCAGGAACGGAAGAACATGCTGAAGATATGGAACATTAGTTTAATTATTGTTTCTTACGCAATGACATTATTTGGAACGTTTCTTGTCCGAAGCGGTGTATTAACTTCTGTACATGCGTTTGCAAATTCAAATCTTGGATTATATTTTTTAATTTTTATGGGTGTTGCGGTGATTTTATCATTATACGTACTAATGAGCCGCTATAACCTGCTTAAACGCAGTGCCGGAGAATTTAATTCATTTATTTCAAAAGAGAGCAGTTTTCTAGTTAATAACCTCTTATTAGTTGGTGCGGCTTTTGCTGTATTCTGGGGAACTATTTTCCCGCTTGTATCTGAAGCTGTTCGTGGTACTAAGGTAACAGTGGGCTTGCCTTTCTTTAATAAAGTGGAAGCTCCGATCCTATTGTCAATGATGTTTGTGATGGCTGTCTGTCCGCTGCTTGCCTGGCAGAAGTCTACCGTGAAAAATCTAAGAAAAAACTTTTTAATTCCGGCCATTCTTGCCGTAGCTGGTATGGTTCTAATGGTTGTCCTCGGAATTCAAAAAGCGTGGGCTGTAATTGGATACGGGGTCATTATTTTATTACTGATCACACACTTTTTAGAGTTTTATAGAGGTGTTAAAGCAAGAAGAAAGATGACAAAAGAAACCCCGTTAGTTGCTTTATATCGTCTGATGATCCGTAATCGCCGGCGCTACGGAGGATATATCGTCCATCTTGGAATTGCCTTTATAACGATGGGAATCATCGGTTCACAAAACTATGATGTTGAAACAATGAAAACAGTTGCCTTGGGTCAATCAATTGAACTTAAAGACTACCGAATTAATTATGATCGGCTCGACCAAAAGAAAGAAGGTATTAATGATATCGTCTATGCTGATGTGACCGTTTTTAGAAATGGTAAAAAGCTAGGTACCTTCCAGCCGGAAAAAGTGTTTTATGGCAACTGGGAACAGCCATCTTCTGAAGTAGCCATCATTTCATCTATAAAAGAAGACTTATATATTGTATTAAGTGCCTGGGAAGATGATGGAAAAGCGACCTTTGTTGTCAAAATTAATCCAATGATGGATTGGCTATGGATTGGTTCTTTTATGATCGTAATTGGTGCACTATTTGCCGTCTGGAACGGAAAATATGGAAATGTTACTCCGAGGTACACAGGAGTACGCAAAGAGGTGTCTTAAAATGAGGAAAAAACTTTATCTTGGACTCCTTGTAATTGCGTTTATCTTTCAGGTCTCCTTCCTCCGGGTGGAAGCTAGCCAGATTGATTATAAATCAGCAGAGTTTAAAGCTGTTGCTCAGCAGTTTGCCTGTACTTGCGGCTGTGGTCAGGATCATTATGAGTGTGATCCGAATACCTGTAATCTCACTACGGAGTTTAAAAAGGATTTAGTTGAGATGATGAACAAAGGCTGGGATAAGGATAAAATCCGCCAGTATTATGTAAATATTTATGGTGAAGAAATCTTAACATCCCCTGAGAAAAGCGGTTTTAGTTTAACAGCTTGGGTTCTTCCATTTGTCGTATTAGGAGTAGCTGCAGTTGCTGTGTTTTTCATTATCCGTAAGTGGGTGAAGAGAAAAGGTACCCAAGGCGACATAACTGATTATGAAAGCGCAGTGGATGAAGTAGAAGGAGAAATTCTTTCCTCTATGATCGATGAAGAACGCAAAAAGTATCTTTAGGATGTGGACAAAATGCATGATATCTCAATCATTTCAATTATTTTTACTGCAGCTTTAGCGTTGATATGTTTATTTTTACTATTAGCTCCTTTTTTTAAGTGGGAAACATTTATTCAATTCAGTTCCAAAGATCAACATCTAGTTAGCACAAAAGAGGCGCTGTTTACGACTCTAAACGAAATAGAGTTTGAGTACAAAATGGATAAAATCTCACATGCAGATTACAAAAATTTAAAGAGACAATATGAAACAGAAATTGCCAATATTATGAAAGAAGAAGAAATGTTTGTAGACCCGAGTATTGATAAAGATTTACTAGCAGAAGTGGAGAAAGAAATTGAAGCACAGATGAAAGTTTATGCAAGAAAAAGGGGGAAGGAAAGTGATTAAAAAAATCACTATTATTCTCCTAGGACTGATGCTGCTAGCCCCCTTCCAAGGTTTAGCAGCATCAGATTCAAAGGTATCCATTGATATGCATTATCTCGTTGTCAGCCCGGCGGAAGATGGATCAACTAATATGATGAATATGGTGAACTATTCAAACCATTCGACCGGGGAATATAAAGGTGATGGTCAGAGCGAGGCTGTATTAAAGGTAACATTGCCAGCTCATGCAAAAGCTCTAAATTTCCTAGATAATAAAATTGCCTTTAAACAAGTGGATAAGGGGTTTATTACCACAACTCCCATTCCTAAGAATCAAACCACCGTCCTCCCATACAGTTATAGAATGCCAAAAGGAGAAGAAATCAAATTAACCATGGATTATCCGGTTGATATGATGCAAATTCTTGTACCTGAAGGCATGGGCAGTGTGGAAGTGACTGGTGCGGTTGCAACTAGCCAAGGTCTATTCAAATTTGATGATCAAAATTACTATGGTTATAGCATTGAGGGTCTGAAGGTAAATCAAACATTTTCACTTATATATAATAAGGATGTTCAACCTTCAGCGGATGAAACCGAACAGTCTCAAGCAAGTACAGACAATGAAAGCACTAGCGGTGTTACTCACACAGCCCCTGCATTTCATAATCCTGGACATCTTAGAATGTGGGCACAATCGCCTTTACACAGCTTTAACCCACATATCTTTTTAATTATTATCGGGGCCATCATTATTGCAGGTATTGCTTCTTTTATCTACTTTAAGAGAAAAGCTAGATTAGAAGAAGAAAGACTCGGAGCAGATCAAGAAGAACAGGCATTTCAGCAATTAATGTCAAAACAAAAAGCCATTATGGAAAAGGTTATTGAACTGGAAGAAACTTTTGATGATGGGAAACTCACAGAAGAAGAGTACCATGGAAAGCTTGCTGCGTACAAACAGCATTTAGTGCAAGTAAAGCTAAGTTTACGGAGCTTCATTGAGTAACAGCTGGGATGGGAGGGAAAGCGTGATGATTGAAATTAATAAACTGACGAAGCAGGCTGATAATAAGCTGATCTTACGTGGTGTAGACCTCTCAATAAGTAAAGGAGAAACAGTGGCTGTCTTAGGACCAAATGGTGCGGGTAAAAGTACGCTCTTAAAGGTACTGGCAACCTTAATTAAACCAACTTCAGGTCAAGTGATCGTGGATGGTTTGGAACTCCGCAAGAATCAATTAGCCATAAAAAAACTATTGGGATATTTACCCCATTCCAGTTTGCTCTATGATCATTACTCTCCATTAGAAAACCTCGTTTTTTTTGGCAATATTTACGGGGTTAAAGATGTTGAGCAAAAGGCCAGAAAGCTTGTAAAAGAAGTGGGATTATCATTTTTTTTAAACGATCCTGTCAAAAATTTCTCAAGAGGGATGATTCAAAGAATTGCTATTGCAAGGGCAATAATTCATGATCCAGAGATCCTCCTGCTGGACGAACCTCATACCGGTTTGGACCAAGGGGCCATTTCGATATTGAATAATGTCATCCTGGCTATGAAAGCAAAAGGGACAACAACATTAATGGTTACCCATGATTTTAAACAAGCAGCTGAGATTTGTGACCGGATCATTATTGTAAAGAATGGAAAAATTGTTGATGATTTTAGAATGGATCATCACAATCTTGGAATAGTTAATGAAAAATATGACTTTCATATGGAGGGCGTATCATGAATTTTTTTCGGACTGCCCTCTTATTAGCACAAAAGGACTTATATTCAGAACTGAAAACAAAACAAATTTTAACAACACAAATAATTTTTGCAGGTCTTGTAATCGTTGTCTTCAGCTTTGCTTTTGACCCAGCCAATAATACTACTAAAGCGGTAATCCCAGGGGTTATCTGGGTCATTATTGTTTTTGCAGGGATACTAGGACTTAATCGATCGTTTATTTCCGAACAGCGAAATGATACGATGCAAGGTTTATTAACAGCCCCAATGGAAGCGGCGAGTATCTATTTAGGCAAGTTTTTGGCGAACTTTACCATGATGCTGATTGTGGAAATGGTATCTATCCCATTTTTATTTTTACTGTTTGATTTTAAATTTCTCGGCAGTTTTGGCTTTTTTATCCTAGTCATCTTTTTGGGGAGTTTTGGCTTTATTGCCATTGGTACGTTTTTAGCAGCGCTTGCAGCAAATTCAAAAAGCAGTGAAATGCTGCTGCCCCTTTTATTATTTCCCATTACAACACCAATACTAATCGGTGTTGTACAAGCAACAAAGATAATCTTAACTAATATGGAAAAGTTATCGAGTGCAATAGCCTGGATCCAACTGGTTGCAGCCTATGATGTGATCTTCTTTGTTGTTTGTTTCTTATTAATAGATTATGTGCTGGAGGTTTAAGTGATGAGTATAAATCTCGAACAAGAGAAAGCGGTTCTTCACAGAGCGCAATTGCAGGAAACGAAGACAAGCAATCTTTTAGGGATCCTGTTTGGTGCGTCAGTTATTTCCATGTTAGTTGCCATCTATTTTATTTTTATCTACGCTGCCGAAGAAAAAACAATGGGGGCGGCACAAAAAATCTTTTATTTTCATGTGAGTTCTGCCTGGCTGGCATTTATGGCTTTTTTCGTTACATTCGTGTTTAGTATTCTTTTTTTAATTAAGCGAAAAAGAATATTTGACACCTATGCCTATATATCTGCCGAAGTCGGTGTAGTTTTTACAATTATTGTGCTAACTACAGGTCCGATATGGGCAAAATCTTCATGGAATACCTGGTGGGTTTGGGAACCTCGGTTAATCACGACGTTAATTCTATTTTTTATTTATATTGCCTATATCATGATCCGTCAAATGGATGGAGTTTGGGATAAAAAAGCCAGGCTCGCTGCAGTATTCGGTATTATTGGATTTGCAGATGTTCCAATTGTTTTTTTCGCCATTCGCTGGTGGCAGACAAAATTCCATCCAATCGTTTTTGGTGAGGGAGCGTCGCAGCAAGGCGGAGGAATTGATGGGACGATGCTTACAGCATTATTTGTCTCGCTTGCAGCATTCACCATTCTCTATTCGTACCTTTTGTATAAAGGTGTTACCTTTGAAAATATGAAAATAAAAGTGGAACATTATAAAGAAAAATTAAGAGCAGATCTAGATAAATAATCGGAGGGATCATTCATGGGTTTTGAATATATGTACGGGGCTTATACTGTTGCTTGGGTTGTCATTTTTGCTTATATGTTCATTTTAGGAAAAAGGCATACAAAGTTAAAAAAGGAAATTGAGTTTTTAAAAGAACTAGATAAGTGATTTTTTTGGGACCTGTGAACCAAATCCAGGCCCTTTGTAAAAACTGTCAGGGGGAAACATGATGAACCAGCGAGTCATCAAATTACTCGTATTAATTCTGATTGTAGGAATGTTTAGTTTTTTTGGGTACAGTTTGGTAACAAAAGGGAAAAATACCGATGTCGGTGATAAGGCTTATAACTTTGAACTGCCTAAATATGAAGGAGGCACCACTAAACTCTCTGAATATAAAGGGAAAGTTGTTATTATCAATTATTTTGCGAGCTGGTGTGAACCTTGTAAAGAGGAATTTCCTGAACTAGCGGCGTTTCAAAAAGACTATGGGGCAAAGTATCCATTTCTAATGATAAACCGTGGGGAAACAATCGATAGGATAAAAAAATCAACCAAAGACAACAAAGAGGGAATGAATTATTTATTTGATTATAATGCAAAGGTTTCAAAACTGTATAATGTTACAGGACAGCCTGAAACTTTTGTTATTGATAGACAAGGAATAATCAGAGTGCACTTTAATGGACCTGTGACAGAGATGCAGTTATATAACTGGGCTAAGAAATATGATAAATAATCACATCAAATAAAAAAGGAATGATCAATAAATAAGGATCATTCCTTTTTTACTTTTATCATCAGTTGTTCGTGTGATAGTGAAATTCTGCTGATACGATAGCTCTTACTTGGATTTGTCCAGGCTCAACTGGTGTGGAACTAAGCCCTTTTGCTAGCGATTCGGCAGGAAAATGTATGGGCTGAATAGGAGATCCGCTTTCAATGATCATGATAGGAGTTGGTACTAAGGCAACCTGCAAGGTTGAAGCAATCGCTTTAGCTTTATTAGTTGCATTGTTTAGTGCAAGAGACAAGGCTTGCAAATAATAAGTCTCTGTATTTTTAAGACTAAATTGTACATTGGATACATAATTGGCACCACTTTGAACGGCAGCATCAATCAGTTTTCCTGCTGCTTGTAAATCTTCTAATTTCACTTGTAGAAGGTGAGTGATTTTATACCCGCGAAACAGTTGTTTTCCATCTTGATAATCGTAGACTGTCTCAATCCGATAATCAAACGTTTGAATAAGATTTTTAGGTACCCCAAGACTCTGCAGTACACTGACCACTTTTGACACTTCAACCGCATTTTGCTGCCCGGCAGATACCAGCTCCTTCGCTTCCGTTATGACTCCTAAATTGACTGAGGCAGTATCGGGTGGAACGGAAAGTTCCCCCTCACCTGTTACTTTGATTAAATTACTTTTAGGCTGTGAACCATTTCGGTTAGGCACATGATAATGATACAATTTTTTCCCCCTCCATTTCATACCTTTAATAAATTATTTGGCCCCTCCCTAAAGTGTTCTTAACTGACCATCAAGTCTATTAAATATGAATATAGTGTTCTAGCATTCGTACCCCCAAAATAGAATGAAATTACAGATTTACAAGTCATATTGTGTCCAAGCAGGCATACATTTTAAATAATGAGAAAGGAAAATCGAGGAGGAAATATACGTGGAAACAATTCTTAGCTTTTTACCTAAAAACCTTGCCAATCTAATCAGCCAAATCCCTCCTAAGCAGAAAGAAGAAGTAGAAGAAATTCGAATCCGAATCAATCGTCCAATTGAGATTACCTTAAAGGGGGCCCCGAGATTTTTATCCTATATTATTAGCCCTGAGGATGCTATTCATCTTCTTAATAAAATTAGTCAGTTTTCCATTTATACACTTGAGGAAGAACTTAAGCGGGGGTACATTACCGTTTCAGGGGGTCACCGGATTGGACTAGCTGGCAAGGTTATTCTGGAAGATGGGAAGGTCAAGGCGATTAGGGATATTTCATCGTATAATATTCGAATTGCCAGGGAGAAGGTTGGGATTGCAGAGGCCATCATTCCATTTATATATAAAGAAGACTGGATGCATACCATGATTATTGGACCGCCGCAAACAGGAAAAACAACCCTGCTTAGAGATCTTGCAAGAATTATCTCATCAGGACATCCAGCGGCAAATATTAATGCAAGTAAAGTGGGCATTGTGGATGAACGAAGCGAGATTGCTGGCTGCGTTAATGGAGTGCCTCAATTGACATTTGGCCATCGCCTTGATGTCCTGGATGCCTGTCCAAAAGCTGAGGGAATGATGATGATGATTCGATCGATGAGTCCGGATGTAATAGTCTGTGACGAAATCGGCAGACAAGAAGATGCGGTGGCCATTCAAGAAGCCGTCCATGCAGGAATAAAACTAATAATGACTACCCATGGTTCTACTTTAGATGAAATTAAGAAACGTCCTTCTTTAAAGGAAATCATCGACCAAAAAATATTTGATCGGTTTGTCATCCTAAGCAGAGCATCTGGACCTGGAACGATTACCCGCATTCTTGATGCCACTGGTAAGGAAATGCAGCAAAAAGTGAGAGTGACATAAAATGATTAAGTTAATTGGTGCCATTATCATCATTGTTGCAACCACCTGGACTGGGTTTGAAGCGGCACGAAATTTTAGTGACCGGCCCAAACAGTTAAGGGCATTACGATCCGCTCTACAGTCGCTCGAGGCTGAAATTATGTACAGCCATACACCCTTGCACGAAGCAGCTAGGAGATTAGCTGAACAACTAGCAAATCCACTTGCAAACTTTTTTAAAACCTTTGCAAGTAGACTAACGAATACCGAAACAACAGTAAAAGATGCCTGGGAGACTAGTTTACAAGAAATATGGAAGTTAACTGCATTAAAAAAGGGCGAGTTTGAAATAATGAGGCAATTTGGGGAAACACTTGGCCGTCATGACCGCCTTTCCCAGCAAAAGCATATTTTGCTCACACTTTCCCACCTTGAAAGAGAAGAAGCGGATGCCATCAACGCCCAGGCAAAATATGAAAAAATGCTAAAGAGTTTGGGATTCTTATCCGGATTGTTACTGATTATTCTATTATTTTAGGGGGAAAAGCAATGGGTTTAGAAGTGGATATTATCTTTAAGATTGCTGGGGTAGGAATTGTTGTTGCCTTTTTGCATACTGTTTTAGATCAAGTAGGTAAAAAAGAATATGCACAATGGGTAACGCTTTTTGGGTTTATTTATATTTTGTTCCAGGTAGCCACGATTGTTGATGACCTTTTCCAAAAAATAAAGTCCGTATTCTTGTTTCAATAGAAGGGAGGGCTCAGCCATTGAAATCATCAAAATAGTTGGAGTAGCCCTAATTGCCACGTTTCTTGCATTAATCATAAAAGAGCAAAAACCTAATTTTGCCTTTCTATTAGTCGTCTTTGTCGGTTGTGTAATCTTTCTGTTTTTAATCGATAAGATCTTTGAGATTATTCATATGCTTGAGAAACTGGCAGTAAACGCCAAAGTCAATATGGTCTATGTGGAGACGATACTAAAAATAATCGGTATTGCCTACATTGCAGAATTTGCCACCCAGATTACGAAGGATGCTGGTCAAGGAGCAATTGCTTCAAAGATCGAATTAGCTGGAAAAATCATCATCCTTGCTATGTCCATCCCTATCTTAACGGTTCTAATTGAAACAATTATTAAACTTATTCCGAGTTGAGGACAGCCCCTAAAAAGAGGTGTAGAAATTGAGGCAAAAGCTGCAGTTTATTCCTATTATGATTCTCTTACTCTTGTTTTTTTATATTCCAAATGTACAAGCCGCCGAAGAAGCAAAAGACACTCAAGCAACACTCTCAGCCCAGGAGTTAGTCGACCAACAGGTAGAGTCATTGGATATAAGTGACCTCGAGCAATATTGGGAGGATATTACCACTAAATATGGCGGTTTTCTTCCGGAAAGTCAGAAGGGAAGTCTATATGATTTTATTAAAGGAGACAAGACTTTCTCCTTTAAAGAATGGGGAAAGGGTTTACTGAATTTTGCCTTTCATGAGTTTGTAGCTAATGGCAAGTTATTAGGCTCGATTATCATGTTGACCATTTTCAGCATGTTCCTTCAATCCATGCAAAATGCTTTTGAAAAAAGTACGATAAGTAAAGTTGCCTATTCGATCATTTATATGGTGCTGGTCATTCTAGCATTAAATAGTTTTCATATTGCCATTAGCTATACGAATGAGGCAATTGGAACGATGATCTCATTTGTACTGGCACTTGTTCCTCTTCTGTTAGCTTTAATTGCTGCTTCAGGAGGGATTGTATCCGCTGCCTTTTTCCACCCAGTCATTCTCTTTTTAATGAATTCGAGTGGATTAATTATGCAATATATCATCTTGCCTCTCCTCTTTTTAGCGACTTTATTAAGTATTGTCAGTACAATGTCGGAACAATACAAAGTATCGCAGTTAGCTGCGCTCCTCAGGAATTGGAGCATCGGATTAATGGGGCTCTTCTTAACCGTTTTTCTCGGTGTTATATCAGTTCAGGGTGCCTCAGCGGCTGTAACCGACGGGGTTGCAATCCGGACAGCCAAATTTGTCACCGGTAATTTTATCCCTGTGATCGGAAGAATGTTTACAGATGCAACTGACACCGTTGTCAGTGCTTCGGTGCTGTTAAAAAATACGGTTGGAATCGCAGGTGTCGCCATTTTGTTAATTATTGTGGCGTTCCCCGCTTTAAAAATATTAATGATTTCCTTTATTTATAAATTTGCAGCTGCCATTCTTCAACCCTTAGGGGGAGGGCCTGTGATTAAATGCTTGGATATTATCAGTAAAAGTGTCATCTATGTCTTTGCCGCTCTTGGCATTGTTTCCCTAATGTTCTTTTTAAGTATTACTGTAATTGTCGCTGCAGGGAATTTGACGATGATGATGAGGTAAGGGGGTGGTTCCATGGATTTTTTAAAAGAATGGGTAACGAATATTATCCTTTTTATCCTGTTGGCAACAGTCATTGATATGCTTCTTCCGAATTCTAGTATGCAAAAATATACTAAGATGGTTACCGGATTGCTCTTAATTGCTATCATTCTTACTCCAATTTTGAAGCTCATCTCCGAGGATTTTGAAACAACCATGAGTTCCATCCCTTCATACCAAGCACCAGGAGAAAAAAATATGAAAAATTCAATAGAATTAAAGAAAAAAGAAATACAAGCCTCCCAACATGCATATATTTTAGAAGAAATGGCTGTCCAGCTAAAAAAGGATGTTAAGGAGGAGTTGATGAATCAATACGGATTGGAGATAGATAAAATCGATCTAGCAGTAAACGAAGAAAGCGATAAAGCATTCCCTGAAAACCTCCAAAAGGTTACGGTTCTTCTGAAACAGCCAGACAGCGGCACAAAGACAGTCGAAGCAATCAAACAAATCGAAATAAACACAGAAAGACCTCTTCCATCTGCAGGATCCACAGTTGAAACAAAAAAAATCGTTTCTTTTTTGTCAGAAAAATGGAAAGTAACAGAGGGAACAGTAGAGGTTTCGGTTGAAGGGGGGATTATGAAGAATAATGAATAACAACAAAGGACCATTATCATGGTTGAAAAAAATATTAAAACCGGCAGATAAGAGTGAAAAGAAACCTGGGAAATATCAGTATATGCTGTTGGTCCTCTGTATTGGGGCTGCTTTTATGCTAGTTGGTAATATTGTTTTTAAAGATAATTCAACCTCACTAGCCGAGACCGCATCCACCAATAGTAAAGCAGCAACGGAAGATGTCCCTGCATTTGGAATAAAGAAATCTTCCGAAAATAAGACCATTGCTGAGTATGAGGAAAAATATGAAAACCAAATGAAAAAGGCCTTGGAAGAAATGCTTGGCGTGGATGATGTGACCGTCGTAGTAACGATCGATTCAACCGATAAAAAAGTCCTCGAAAAAAATACAGTCACAAAATCGCAGACAACGGATGAAACCGACCGGGAAGGCGGGCAGCGTAAAGTCGTTGATTCTTCTACAGACGAACAGCTGGTTATTGTGCGAAATGGAGATAAAGAGGTTCCTATTGTTGTAGAAACTAAGAAACCTGATATTCGCGGTGTCTTAGTAGTAGCCAAAGGGGCAGATAACATAGAGGTAAAAAAATGGATTAAGGAAGCAGTTACAAGAGCTTTAGGAGTTCCAAGCCATCGAGTTGCTGTTATGCCTAAAAAATAAAGGGGGAAATAAAATGCTTTTGAAAAAACAGACAGTTTGGTTATTAACAATGTTAAGTTTAGTAGTGGTTCTCTCAGTTTATTACATTACCTCACCGGAGCAAAAGGTCAACGATCTAACCGCTGTTCAGCAAAAGGCTAAGGATCAAAATACGGGCAAATCTAAAACTGAAACAACAAAGGTGAAGGATGACAATACAGTTGTATCTAGTGTTGCCGGCGATGTCGCTTTTGAAGAACTACGTATGCAGCTAGAGGACTTACGAAGCGAACAGCAGGAAGACTTAACAAGCCAATTGGCTTCTACGGATCTTTCACCAGATGAAAAAAGCAAGGTAAAAGATCAAATGGATAGACTCAATCAGATTGCTCAAAGTGAAGAGCTGCTAGAAACATTTATCAAGACCATGGGATATGAAGATGTTCTTGTAAGAGCAGATGGTTCTAAAGTAATCGTTACGGTAAAGGCAAAGAAAAAGCCATCTGCATCTGATGCAAATAAGATTATGCTTGAAGTGAAAAAAGAAATTGATGAAACAAACTATGTTGCTGTCGAATACCAGCCTGCAAAATAATAAACACAAGAAAGAGGAAAGTCTCGGGGACTTTCCTTTTTCTTGTATTTCTGTTAATGAAGAAGTAGGTAAAAAATATCATTTGTTTCGTTGTAAACCGAAAAAATTTCTTTTTTTTTTCAAAAAAGATTAATATAAGGGGGAAGGCTGATTAGAAATTCTTATTCGTTTCAATGAAGAGGATTGAACTTTTACTAGCTATTATCGTATAGTATTAGTAGTTAGTACTAATTAAGTTGTACAAGGAGTGTTACTCAATGTTAAAAGTACAAGAAATTCGCGAATTGATTAAACTTGTTGATCAATCTAGTATCGATGAATTTGTATATGAAATTGAAGGTTCAAAAATTAAAATGAAGAAAAATAATTCAACTACAGTGGTTTCACAGGTTGCTTCCATACCACAACAACCAGCACTAATTCCTGCAGTCCAGTCTGTCCCTTCGGCTCAGCCAGCACCTGCCGTTCAAGTTCAAGAACCTGCAGCAGAACCAGTGAGTGCGCCAGCTAATGAACCAGCCGTGCAGGCGAACTTACACAAAATCACTTCACCAATGGTTGGAACTTTTTATTCATCACCAACTCCAGATGCTGATAATTATGTAAAAGCAGGAGACCGGGTATCAAAGGATTCAATCGTTTGTATTGTTGAGGCGATGAAATTATTTAATGAAATCGAGGCAGAAGTAGACGGAGAAATCGTTGAAATACTGGTTAAAAATGGCCAATTAGTTGAATATGGTCAACCGCTATTTCTAGTAAAGCCAGAATAAGGAGCGATAACAGGATGATAAAGAAACTGTTAATTGCAAACAGAGGAGAAATTGCCGTCAGGATTATTCGTGCCTGCCGGGAAATGGGGATTGAATCGGTAGCCGTTTTTTCAGAAGCCGACCGTGAAGCCCTGCATGTTCAACTCGCAGATGAAGCCTATTGCATAGGACCAACATCATCAAAAGACAGTTATTTAAACGTTACAAATATTATTAGTGTGGCAAAATTAACCTCATGTGATGCGATTCATCCAGGATATGGGTTTCTAGCTGAAAATGCAGATTTTGCAGAGCTCTGCCGTGAGTGTAATATTACATTTGTCGGCCCAAGCCCGGAAGCCATTACGAAAATGGGTACCAAGGACATTGCCAGGGAAACCATGCGTGAAGCGGGTGTACCAATCGTCCCAGGCTCTACAGGGATCATTAATGATATCGATGAAGCACTAGAGCTTGTTAAACAAATCGATTACCCTGTCATCATTAAGGCAACTGCAGGCGGGGGCGGTAAAGGGATCCGTGTTGCCAAAAATGAGCAGGAATTAATAAAAGGAATCAATATCACTCAGCAGGAAGCGTTGACGGCTTTCGGGAATTCTGGTGTATACATAGAAAAATATATCGAGGATTTCCGTCACGTTGAGATACAGGTCTTGGGTGATAAACATGGAAATACGATTCACTTAGGTGAAAGAGATTGCTCGATCCAGCGCCGTCTGCAAAAACTGCTGGAAGAATCGCCTTCACCAGCTTTAGATGGTGAGATTCGCGAAGAAATGGGAACTGCAGCTGTAAAAGCGGCAAAAGCAGTTGATTATTCGGGAGCCGGCACAGTAGAATTTATCTATGACTACCGCAACCGTAAGTTTTATTTTATGGAAATGAACACAAGAATTCAGGTCGAACATCCGGTAACAGAAATGGTCACTGGAACTGACCTGATCAAAGAACAAATCCGCGTTGCAAACGGAGAAAAACTAACCCTGAAACAGCAGGATGTTACGTTTACAGGCTGGGCGATTGAGTGCCGGATTAATGCAGAAAATCCTGAAAAGAACTTTCTTCCTTCAGCCGGAAAGATTAAGATGTATTTACCGCCGGGCGGGTTAGGAGTCCGTATTGATTCAGCGGCATATCCAGGGTATACAATACCGCCTTACTACGATTCCATGATTGCAAAAGTCATCGCATATGGCAGCACCAGAGAAGAAGCAATCTCAAGAATGAAGCGGGCATTAAGTGAGTTTGTTGTTGAAGGAATTCATACAACCATACCTTTCCATTTGAAATTGTTGGATCATGAGAAATTTGTTGAAGGCAATTTTAATACAAAATTCTTGGAATTGCATGATGTGATGAAGTCTGTCTAAAATCTGGAGGTGTTTTGAATGAGTGAATTTAGTGTCTTGGAAATGGACCAAGGAAGTAATGGACACGGGAAAATTGAAATTGCTCCGGAAGTCATTGAGGTCATTGCCGGTATTGCTGCATCCGAGGTAGAAGGTGTCTCCGGAATGCGTGGTAATTTTGCCACGGGTGTTGTCGAACGCCTAGGGAAAAAGAACCATGGTAAAGGTGTTAAGGTAGAGCTAACTGAAACAGGAATAAAAGTTGATGTTTATTGCTTAATGAAGTTCGGTATGTCTATTCCAGCGGTTGCAGGTAAGGTTCAGGATAATATTCGTCAGGCCTTGTTGAATATGACCGCCTTAGATGCTGAGGAAGTTAACATTCACGTAGTGGGTATCCATTTTGAAACCCAAAAGAATGATCAAGAAATCGACTCTGAACTGTAATAATGAGAACCAAAGGAATTCAATCCTTTGGTTCTTCTGTTTTTTAGGAAAAATCCATTAGAGCTCAGGTGATTCCTCTATAAAATAATAAGACATACCGTGCGCTTCCCTTTTAGTTATGCTATTATCTTTTTATGTGCAAGCTAGTTACTAGTGAAAAACAGTCGGTCATGTACAAATTTAAACAAATTTAGTTATATACATAAAGGAGTTAACGGTAAAATGAAGAGAAGAACAGCTAGGGAAAAGGCGCTGCAAGCACTTTTTCAAATTGATGTCAGCAGTACAGAACCATCATTAGCAATTGACCATGTCTTGGAAGGGGAGGCAAGTGACGAGTACTTAAACCAATTGGTTTTAGGGGTTGTCGAACAGAAGGATGCAATTGATCCTCTTATTAGCAAGCATCTTGAGAAGTGGACTTTAGATCGATTGGCTACAGTCGACCGGAATTTACTGAGAATGGCTGCTTATGAATTGAAATTTTCTAGAGATATACCGCAAAATGTTATATTAGATGAAGCGATTGAAATTGCTAAAATTTATGGGGACGACCAATCAAGTAAGTTTATTAATGGTGTTTTATCTAAATTAAAAGAAACACTTTAAATAATAATTTATTTATTAACTGGATACAGGGGAGGAGCTATCATGACAGCACAAATTATTAATGGAAAAGAAATCGCCGCGAAAAAAAGGGTGGAAATTGCCCAGGAGGTTGAGAAACTTAAAAACCTTGGCGTGACTCCGGGTTTAGCTGTGATTCTTGTTGGGAATAATCATGCGTCTAGAACCTATGTAACGAATAAGGAAAAGGCATGTCAAGAATTGGGGATGAATTCTTCATTAATTGAAATGCACGAAGAAGTTTCTCAAGAAGAGTTATTGGCGAAAATCACCGAACTAAACGAATCACCTGATATTCATGGAATCTTGGTTCAGCTGCCGCTTCCAAAGCACATTGATGAAAAGAAAGTAATTGAATCCATTTCTCCTCTAAAGGATGTTGATGGTTTTCACCCCATTAATATTGGCAGAATGATGACTGGCCAAAATGCCTTTTTGCCTTGTACTCCTTATGGGATAATGGTGTTACTTGAAGAAACAGGCATTTCCATTCCTGGTAAGCATGTTGTCGTCGTGGGAAGAAGCAATATTGTAGGGAAGCCAGTTGGTCAATTATTTTTAAATCAAGATGCAACAGTTACCTACTGTCATTCTAAAACAAAGGATCTGCCTTTTCATACAAACCAAGCGGATATCCTTATCGCAGCGGTTGGTATACCAAACTTCATTAAGGCAGAGCATGTGAAGGATGGAGCGGTTATTATTGATGTTGGAATAAATCGTAATGAAGCTGGTAAACTTTGTGGCGATGTTGCTTTTGATGATGTCGTAGAGAAGGCAGGTTACATCACTCCGGTTCCAAAAGGAGTTGGACCGATGACCATTACTATGCTTATGTATAACACTGTTAAGTCTGCTGCAGAAAGTTTAAATCGTAATTAAGCAAATGATTGTCCTTATCTTACTGCATTTAGTTCCTATTTGTTTTTTACAGACAAACAATAGAGCTAAATGTATAATAGATAAGGACAGTTTTATTCTAGCGTATTAAAGGAGCCCTTCATGGAGGAACAACGATACTTATCAGTGAATGCTTTAACTAAATACATAAAGCGGAAATTTGATGCTGATCCCCATTTACGAGAAGTTCATGTAAGAGGTGAAATCTCAAATTTCAAGCAGCATTCAAGCGGACACATGTATTTTACATTAAAGGACGAGAAAGCAAGAATTCTTGCCGTCATGTTTGCTGGACAATCACGTTTTATGAAGTTTTCACCTGAAAACGGGATGAATGTGATTGTGAAGGGTGAGGTCAGTGTTTATGAACCGAGCGGACAATATCAAATTTATATAAGAGAAATGCAGCCGGATGGCATTGGTGAATTATATTTAGCTTATGAACAGCTTAAACAGCGTTTGGAGGCGGAAGGGTTATTTGCTCCTGAAACAAAAAAGACCATTCCTCTCTTCCCCAAGACGATTGGCGTAATCACTTCGCCAACCGGTGCTGCTATAAGAGATGTAATTACTACAATTAAAAGGCGTTTTCCTATCGCAAATATTCTTGTTTTTCCAGCACTTGTCCAAGGTGAGAATGCTGCTCCTTCGATAGCCAAAGCGATTGAAATGGCTAATAACACGGAGGGAGTAGAAGTTTTAATTGTAGGGCGCGGTGGAGGTTCTATAGAGGAGTTATGGGCATTTAACGAAGAATTGACTGCCCGTGCGATTTTTTCATCAAAAATACCGATCATCTCAGCGGTTGGTCATGAAACAGACTTTACCATCGCTGATTTTGTTGCGGACCTTCGTGCTCCGACGCCAACAGGTGCAGCAGAACTTGCTGTCCCCCATATTGAAGAGCTGGCAGAACGAATTCTTCAGCGGCAAACACGATTGATACGAGTGATGAGCGGGAAATTCAAATTTGAAAAAGAACGGCTAAATCGTGTGCAAAAATCGTATGCCTTTCGATATCCACATCGGCTTTACGAGCAAAAACTTGAGCAGGTCGATCGTTTAACAGAAAGGTTAATTCGCGGAACCTCGAGATTATCTGAAGTAAAAAAAGGACAGCATGAAATATTATCAAAACGTTTACTTCGTAACCATCCGGAGGAAAGTCTGCTGGAGGCAAAGAAAGTTTTTGAAAGAACACAAAAAGATCTAGAGCGGACGCTAAAGCAAATTTATGTAAAAAAACAAACAGAATTTGACCGCATTTTATCTACTCTTCAGGCGCTAAGTCCGTTAAAAATAATGGAACGGGGCTATAGTTTGGCTTACACAGAAGATAACCAGCTAGTTAAAAGTGTAAGACAAGTAAAAGAAAATGAACAGGTTCAAATTCATTTAACAGATGGCAGCCTTTTCTGTAATGTCGAAACGATAAAGGAGAGAGAATCCAATGACCAATGAAAAAACATTAACCTTTGAAGAGGCAATGTCAAAGCTTGAGCAAATTGTTGAAAAGCTTGAAGAAGGTGATGTTCCATTAGAAGAAGCCATTTCTTTTTATAAAGAAGGTATGGAACTTTCTAAACTATGTCATGATAAACTAAAAACTGTGGAAGAACAGCTTACGCAAATTATTACGGAGGATGGACGTACGGAGCGTTTTTCGATACAAGAGGAGGATTAGGGCTTGGAAACCGGGTTACTTGACGCATTTAAAAGAGAATATCAACAACTGCTAAATCAGAATTTACAAGCGTTAGTAGAAAAACTGGATGCCCCTTCCGTAATAAAGGATTCCATGATCTATTCACTTGAAGCAGGCGGTAAGAGAATCCGACCGTTATTACTGTTTGCAACCTTAGATGCATTTGGGATTGATCCTAAAAAGGGCCTGCCAGCTGCGGCGGCAATTGAAATGATTCATACGTATTCCTTAATTCATGATGACCTTCCAAGTATGGATAATGATGATTTAAGAAGAGGAAAACCTACCAACCATAAAGTTTTTGGAGATGCCGTTGCGACCCTCGCTGGGGATGCTTTATTAACCTATAGTTTTGAGGTAATTAATATGCTCTCCGACGAATTTGTCTCACCATCTGCAAAGGTGAAATTGGTGATTGAAATGGCAAAAGCGGCTGGTGCAGAGGGAATGGTCGGCGGGCAAGTGGCTGATATGGAAGGCGAGAACAAGGTCCTCACTCTTGATGAACTGGAATATATACATATTCACAAAACAGGTAAGCTGCTTAAATTCAGTGTGTTAGCAGGAGCAATTATGGCTCAAGCAAATGAACGCTTAAAACAAGATTTATCGGCCTTTGCTCATCACTTGGGACTTGCATTCCAAATCCAGGATGATATTCTAGACTTGACAGGCAATCAAGAAATAATTGGAAAGCCTGTCGGCAGTGATACGACTAACCATAAAAGTACCTATCCACAACTATTGTCCCTGGATGGGGCAAGAGAAGCCCTTCAGCAGCAAATAAAGCTGTCAAAAGAATACTTACAAAAGACAGACTTAAAAATCACAGTGCTAAATGAAATAACGGATTTAATTGCTACAAGGGACCACTAGTTGTTTTGAGGGTGAATTTTATAAGTATTTATCGTTCACATGCAGAGAATTGTTAATTGCCGTTATCACTAAGTGTGTTAGCGGCTATTTTTTCAAATTTAGATACCAATACTATATAAACAAATAGTTTAGAACGAAAAAGTATGAAAGTGAGTGGTCCAGAAATGGATTTATTATCAATAAAGGACCCATCCTTTTTAAAAGGGATGCAGAATCAGGAGCTGGAAGCTCTTAGTCAAGAAATACGCGAGTTTTTAATTGGAAAATTGTCTGTGACAGGCGGTCATATAGGACCTAATTTAGGTGTGGTGGAATTGACCATTGCTTTACATAAATGTTTTGATAGTCCAAAGGATAAAATTATCTGGGATGTGGGCCATCAATCATATGTGCATAAAATATTAACCGGCAGGGCTTGTGAATTTGATACGTTAAGGCAATTTAAAGGATTATGCGGATTTCCTAAGCGTGTGGAAAGTGAACACGATGTTTGGGAGACAGGACACAGCTCTACTTCTCTTTCTGCTGCCATGGGTATGGCCATTGCACGTGATATAAAAAAGGAAAAATCCTTTGTTATTCCGGTGATTGGTGATGGTGCCTTAACAGGTGGTATGGCTCTTGAGGCTTTAAATCATATTGGGCATGAGAAAAAGGATATGATTGTGGTTCTTAATGATAATGAGATGTCGATTGCACCCAATGTGGGCGCCCTTCATAATATTCTTGGTCAATTGCGGACTGCTGGCAAGTATCAATGGGTAAAAGACGAACTTGAAGTACTATTAAAGAAAGTTCCCGCTGTTGGCGGAAAACTTGCGGCAACGGCGGAGAGGATTAAGGATAGTCTCAAGTATTTAGTTGTTTCAGGCATGTTTTTTGAAGAATTAGGATTTACCTATCTAGGACCTATTGATGGTCATAATTTTGATAATTTATTTGAAAGCCTTCATTATGCAAAAAAGACCGAGGGACCGGTCCTTTTGCATGTCATTACGAAAAAGGGGAAAGGGTTTAGACCGGCTGAAAGTGACAAAGTTGGGACGTGGCACGGGACCGGACCATATAAAATGGATACTGGTGATTTTGTTAAGCCAAATAAAAAACAGCCGCCTGCATGGAGCAGTGTGGTGAGTGAAACAGTCCGAAAACTGGCAAGAAAAGATGAAAGAATTGTTGCCATCACCCCGGCAATGCCGGTGGGATCAAAACTAGAAGGTTTTGCTAGCGAGTTCCCAGACCGGATGTTTGACGTTGGAATTGCCGAGCAGCATGCAGCAACAGTTGCTGCGGGTTTGGCCACACAAAATATGAAGCCATTTTTAGCAATTTACTCAACCTTTTTACAACGAGCATATGATCAAGTCTTGCACGATATTTGCAGGCAAAATTTAAATGTCTTTATTGGGATTGACCGTGCTGGTTTAGTCGGTGCTGATGGAGAGACACATCAGGGAGTGTTTGATATTGCTTTTTTAAGACATCTCCCTAATATGGTCTTAATGATGCCTAAAGATGAAAATGAAGGACAGCATATGGTTTATACGGCTTTAAATTATGATGATGGACCGATTGCGATGAGGTTCCCGCGTGGAAATGGAATTGGGGTACCAATGGATGAAGAATTCGAAGCCATTCCAATTGGGACTTGGGAGACATTAAAAGAAGGAACAGACGTCGCGATATTAACTTTCGGAACTACGATCCCAATGGCGTTGGAAGCTGCGAAGAGTCTTGAAAATCAAGGGTTGTCTATCAGGGTAATCAACTCCAGGTTCATAAAGCCGATCGATGAAAATATGCTTACGGAACTTCTCGATAAAAATATCCCAATCCTTACCATCGAGGAAGCTGTCTTGCAAGGGGGATTTGGAAGTTCCATCCTTGAGCATGCAGGGGAAAAGGGATATCATCATGCCCTTATTGATAGAATGGGGATACCTGATCAATTTATTGAACATGGTGATGTTGATTCCCTGCTTGAGGAAATTGGTTTAACGACAGATGAAGTGATAAAAAGGACTTCTGTTTTAGCGGCTTCGAGAAAAAAACAACAAAGGGCTTCCATTTATGAAAAATAAAGAACGATTAGATGTATTATTAGTGGAAAGAGGACTAATTGAGACACGAGAAAAAGCAAAGAGAGCAATTATGGCAGGCTTAGTTTATACAAATGAAGAACGGTTGGATAAACCTGGCGAAAAAGTGAAAGTTGATATCCCATTGAATATAAAGGGGAATGTCCTGCCATATGTAAGCAGGGGAGGCTTAAAGCTGGAGAAGGCTTTAAAGGTCTTTGATGTGGATGTGACAGCCAAGGTGCTATTAGATATCGGTGCATCGACAGGTGGTTTTACAGATTGTGCCCTGCAAAATGGAGCCAAGATGTCATATGCACTCGATGTTGGTTACAACCAGCTGGCCTGGAAGCTGCGCCAAGATGAGCGGGTAGTCGTAATGGAAAGAACGAATTTCCGCTATGTTACACCTGCAGATTTAAGTGGTGAAATGCCAAGCTTCGCGACCATCGATGTTTCATTCATCTCTTTAACTTTAATCTTGCCTGTATTAAAGACTCTTTTAATCCCAGGAAGTGATATCGTTTCACTGGTAAAACCTCAATTTGAAGCGGGGCGCGAGCAAGTTGGCAAAAAAGGTATCGTCAGGGATAAAAAAGTCCATTTGCAGGTACTAGATAAAATCATTAATTTTGCTCTAAAGGAAGGTTATACAGTGAAGGATCTATCCTATTCTCCTATTACGGGTGGGGATGGAAATATTGAATTTTTACTTCACCTTAAATGGGAAGGTGAACGGGAACATGGGATCAATCAACTGCAATTTCAGCCTGCTGAAGTTGTGGAGAAATCCCATCAGGAATTTCATACAAAGAGTGAAGAAGGGTAGGCCAAAAGCCTATCCTTTTATAATTAAATTAAATGTGAATACATTATACACAGTTTTATCCGTCCAGCTTCAGCGCCTAGGGGCTCGGGGTCATAAGCCAATCCGTCAAGAAGGCTAAAGTACAAGCCTTCTCGCCGGCTTGTCTTATGCCTGTCGCCCCTAATCAAGGCGCTTCCGCTTTTGGGTGTATTTTTATTAAAAAAATGTACATTCACTAAGAAATGGGCTAACATATTGGTATATAGGATACTTGGACAAATTTTCTGATGTTCCTTTTATTACGAGGTGAAAAAGATGAATAAAGGCCAACGCCATATTAAAATAAGAGAAATAATTGCAAGCAATGATATTGAAACCCAAGATGAATTAGTCGATGAATTAAAGAATCAAGGTTATAATGTCACGCAGGCGACAGTATCAAGGGATATTAAAGAATTACACTTAGTGAAGGTCCCATTAACAGATGGCCGTTATAAATACAGTTTGCCGGCTGATCAGCGATTCAACCCGTTGCAAAAACTAAAAAGATCGCTTATTGACGCTTTTGTCAGAATTGATTCGGCAGGGCATTTACTTGTCATGAAATGTTTGCCGGGGAATGCCATGGCAATAGGTGCACTCATCGACAATCTTGACTGGGATGAAATTTTAGGAACCATATGTGGTGATGATACAATGTTAATTATTTGTCGAACACCGGAGGATACAGAGGTCATTACAAATAGGTTCCTTGACATGCTTTAAATTGGGGGAGAGTTCTTTGTTAGCAGAACTATCAATTAAAAACTTTGCGATCATTGAGGACTTATCGATCTCATTTGAAAAGGGGTTGACTGTCCTCACAGGGGAAACAGGTGCAGGTAAATCGATCATCATTGATGCTATCCATTTATTAGTTGGAGGCAGGGGATCGGCAGAATTTGTCCGTCATGGAGAAGAGAAGGCCGTCATTGAAGGCTTGTTCCAAATTGATGATTCTAACCATCCTGTTATTTTAAAAGCATATGAATTTGGAATTGAAATTGAAGAGGGAATGGTTATATTAAGACGTGATATAGCCCGGACTGGAAAAAGTGTTTGCCGGATAAATGGCAAACTTGTGACCATTTCCACCCTAAGGGAAATCGGATCCACACTGGTTGATATTCATGGTCAGCATGAACATCAAGAATTAATGGACGAAACTAGACATCTGCCCTTACTCGATCAATTTGGTGCAGAGGAAATTTATCCTGCCCAGAATGAATATTCACAGATATTCCGCCGCTACGAGAATACCCTTGGTAAGCTTAAATCATTAAGTGAAAATGATCAGCAGACTGCTCACCGCTTGGACTTAATTCAATTTCAATTAGATGAAATTCAAAAGGCAAACTTAAAGCCGAATGAAGATGAAGAGCTGCTTGAGGAAAAGAGAAGATTAGGTAATTTTGAAAAAGTATTTGAAGCCATCCAGACCGGTTATAATGCTTTAAAAGGTGAACAAAAGGGACTCGATTGGATTGGCATGGTGATGGGCTGCCTTGAGGACGCTGCTGCGCTTGATTCAAGCTATAAAGAGTTGTCCGACTCGGTTTCTAATAGTTTTTACCAATTAGAGGATGCAGCACATTCATTAAGGAATGAATTAGATGTTCTAGAATATGACCCACGAAGATTAAATGAAATTGAAAGCCGCTTAAATGAGATCAATCAGCTTAAACGGAAGTATGGGAAAACAATGGCGGAAATTTTAGAATATGCTGCTAAGATTGAAGAAGAAATTGAAACGCTTCAGAATAAAGAAACCCATATTGGCGAGTTAGAGAGTGAATTAGCGTCCATCAAAAAAGACCTAGAACTCGAAGCAAAGCAATTAACAGAACTGCGGCAGAAGTGGGCAGAAAAGCTGACAAAATTAATTCATAAAGAATTAAAAGAGTTATATATGGAGAAAACTATTTTTGAAATTCGTTTCGAAGCTGAACAGCATCATTTTGCAAAAAATGGTGTCGATCATATCGAGTTCTATATTTCAACTAACCCTGGAGAACCATTAAAACCGTTATCAAAGGTAGCTTCAGGGGGGGAATTATCACGAATTATGCTTGCATTGAAGAGTATTTTCTCAAAACATCAAGGCGTAACTTCGATTATCTTTGATGAAGTCGATACTGGAGTTAGTGGAAGAGTTGCCCAATCCATTGCTGAAAAAATTTACAAAGTTGCGTCAGGTTCACAAGTACTTTGTATTTCCCATTTACCTCAAGTGGCAGCTATGGCTGATACACATTTATTTATTGCAAAGATCATTAAGGGCGGGCGCACGAAAACTTCCGTTACTCCTTTGAAGACTGCAGAAAAAATTAAGGAAATTGGCCGTATGATCTCTGGGACAGAGATTACCGACTTAACAAAGAAACATGCGGAAGAATTACTACAATTAGCTGGCAAAAATAAGTTAAAATGAAAAGCTATCCAAATTGGGTAGCTTTTTTATGTTGAACGAAGTTATAAAGTCTTGTCAAGGAGGCAAAATTATAGATGTAGCCATTTTTATAAGTGCAGTGAAAAGAAGCGAGGAGAGTGAAGGATTTGAAGTTAGAAATAATCAGAAAGATCATTGGTGGAATTCTCCTTGTTTCATTAATTAGCCTAATTTTTTTTCAGCCTATACAGCAGTTTCTTGCAATACCCAAGTCAATAACTGTATTTGAAGGACAGGATTATACGTTCCAAAAGGCTGCTCCGGTAACAGCCGCCTTAGCTTCTCACAATTCAACGATCACACTTAATCAGGAAAAAAAGTCGGTATCTGTTAACGCAAATGAACACGGCAAAAATGAAATGCTTCTAGAGTATGCAGGAATACCAATTAAAAAGGTCGATGTACATGTCTTAAAAGATTTCCGTGTTTTACCAGGCGGACAATCAATTGGCGTAAAATTAAACACAGTTGGAGTATTAGTGGTTGGTCACCACTTAATAAACACTTCAACCGGTAAAAAATCTCCAGGTGAAATTGCAGGAATTAAAGTTGGAGATATTATTACAGAAATCAATGGAAGTAAGATAGAAAAAATGACAGACGTGGCCCCGTTCGTCCAGTCTGCCGGACAAGATGGAAAACCCCTCAATTTAGTTGTAAGCAGAGAAAGTGGAAAATTCACCACCAAATTGACTCCTTTAAAAGATAAAGGGGAAAATGCCTATAAGCTCGGGTTATATATTAGAGATTCTGCAGCAGGAATCGGAACTATGACGTTTGTTCACCCACAATCTAAAAAATATGGTGCCCTTGGGCATGTAATATCAGACATGGATACAAAAAAACCAATCGTTGTGGAGGATGGTCAAATTGTCCGATCTACTGTCACCTCGATTGAAAAAGGAAGTAATGGAGATCCAGGTGAAAAGCTGGCTCGCTTTTCTTCTGATCATGAAATAGTTGGAAATATTCAAAAGAACAGCCCGTTTGGAATTTTTGGAGAATTGAATAGAGATTTAAAGAATGGAGTATTGGACAAACCGCTTCCTATTGCTTTATCACATCAGGTTAAAGAAGGACCAGCAAAAATTTTAACAGTAGTAAATGATGATCGAGTGGAAGAATTTGATATAGAAATCGTTAGTACAATTCCGCAAAAGTTTCCAGCAACAAAAGGCATGGTTATTAAAGTAACTGATCCAAAATTGCTTGAGAAAACAGGAGGCATTGTACAAGGGATGAGTGGAAGTCCGATTATCCAAAAAGGTAAGCTTGTCGGGGCTGTGACTCATGTTTTTGTTAATGATCCTACATCAGGCTATGGAGTTCATATTGAGTGGATGCTAAATGAAGCTGGAATTAATATATATGAAACACCGAAAGAAAAAGCAAGCTGATCTTGTCAAACCTAAGCAAAGTAGGTGATAATGCCTATTTTGCTTCTTTTTTTAAAACAGATTATTCGACAAAAGGCAGTTATATTATGGAAAATATGCGATATGAGTCGAAAAAGTAAGTAAAACAAAGAAAAGATAAGATTTTATCACTATTTTAACAAATAATAAAAAAATCAAAGGAATTTTAGTTGCATTGTCGAATTTCTAATTTAGAATAGAATTAAGAGAAAATAAATGATTGTAATGTGCGTTTGAAAATAGAGATCGTATTTGTAATGAGGGAGGAACTGGAATTGAAAAAAATAAAGGTATGTGTTGTTGATGATAATAGGGAGTTAGTTGGATTATTAGAGGACTATATCTCTTCCCAAGAAGATATGGAAGTCGTTGGTATTGCTCATAACGGTCAAGAATGTTTAGACATGCTTTCTACAGTAGATCCTGATGTACTTGTACTGGATATTATTATGCCCCACCTTGATGGATTAGCCGTTTTAGAGCGTTTACGTGATGTTAAAAAAGGAACGATCCCTAACGTCATTATGCTTACTGCTTTTGGACAAGAAGATGTAACGAAAAAGGCAGTTGAGCTGGGTGCTTCCTACTTTATTTTAAAACCTTTTGATATGGAAAATCTAGGTAATCACATTAGGCAAGTAAGCGGTAATACCAATTCCTTTACAAGAAAGGCTCCAATGGTGACCTATCGTTCGCAATCGGAGCAAAAGCCAAAAAATCTTGATGCGAGTATTACTAGTATCATTCACGAAATTGGCGTACCTGCTCATATCAAAGGGTATTTATATTTACGTGAAGCCATTTCAATGGTTTATAACGATATTGAACTTTTAGGCTCCATCACCAAGGTTCTTTATCCGGATATTGCCAAAAAATATAATACTACGGCAAGTCGTGTCGAGAGAGCGATTCGTCATGCGATTGAAGTCGCTTGGAGCCGTGGAAACATTGATTCCATTTCCTCTTTATTCGGTTATACAGTAAGTATGTCGAAAGCGAAACCTACAAATAGTGAGTTTATTGCAATGGTAGCCGATAAATTACGTCTTGAACATAAAGCTTCATGAAATGAATAAGAAATAAATAAAAGCCTTCATTCTTTGTGAATGAAGGCTTCTTTATGGTCTATTTTTCTTTATTATCTTTATTATCTATTTCCATCAGTTTTTTTATGAGAATATGCTGCGGTAAATGCATAAGCTGTTCTAACGGTACGTTTAATTCCTTTGAAAGTTTTAGGGCAGTTTCAGTCGATAATTGTAATGGTCTCATGTAAATCCTCCAATTTTAGGTTTAGGAAGTGAAATAATGACACAAATATTTGCTCATCGGGGTTATTCCACTGCATTTGCCGAAAATACGATGGGTGCTTTTATTGAAGCTGAGAAAGCTGGCTCAGATGGAATAGAAATTGATGTTCAGTTAACAAAGGATGGTGAAATTGTCGTCATCCATGATGAAAAGGTGGATCGAACCACTACCGGGAGTGGGTTTGTCAAAGATTTATCATTTAAAGAAATTAGAAAGTTAAATGCTAATAAAAATGGATTAAAAAAAGAACAGGTCCCATCCCTGACAGAAGTTTTAGAATGGATGCGATCTAACAAATTAATCTGTAATATTGAGTTGAAAAATGGACTCATCCCTTATGAAGGAATGGAACAAAAGGTAATACAGCTTGTTAGAGCTTATGGATTGTCCGATCGGATTATCTTATCCTCTTTCAATCATTACAGCATTGTATACAGTTACAGAATGGCTCCTGAAATAGAAACTGCTCCTCTTTTTATTGAAGGGATATACATGCCTTGGATCTATGCGGAGTCGATTAGGGCAAAGGGAATTCATCCCAAACATTCTGCAATGTCTGACAATATTTTAACCAATACAATGGATAATGGAATAGCTATCCGTCCTTATACCGTAAACAAAGATGCAGATATGCACCGTCTGTTTAATATAAATTGTACGGCAATTATAACTGACGATCCTGTTAAGGCTCTGCGCATTCGAAAACAATACGAAAAGAAATCTTAACGCTTAAAATTACAAAGGAGAGTGAGTTCGAATAGAACGTCCTCTCCTTTTTTAATACCGTTTAAATTTATTTTGAACCTTATTACGCTTCCTATCTCTGTGCAAAATGAATCCTGCGACAAACCCTAGGCCTCCAATAAAAAAGATCAACCCTGCTAAAAATTGCAGGATTAAATTGGGAAAAGGAGCTTGCAGAATACCAAATGTCATATCGCGCATTAACTTAATTCCTAATGCAGCTAATGCACCCGGAATGACTAAAATGATGAGGGCAACAATTCGTATCATAAATAAATCCTTCCAATTACTGAAAAATTCAATACTTCTATTTCATTATATCTCAAAAAAAAAGGATTACATAGAAGAAAATTGTCAAGAGTGGATTTTAGTTATAAAATAGTAATGAAGAAAATTGCAGGGAATCTCCTTTACATAATGAAAAAAATTTCCTACTATCAAAGGGGTACAAATAAATGCAGAACATAATGATTGTTGGTGCTGGTAAAGGTGGAACGGCAATCTTAAAAATATTAAAAGAATCAGAAGTGCTTAATGTTCATGCTGTTATTGATCGAAACGAAAAGGCACCAGGAATCATCCTTGCGCAAAAAGAGGGAATTAGAACAGGGACAAGCTGGGAACCTTTTTTAAATGAGAACATTGATATTGTTATCGAGGTTACAGGCAATAATGAAGTTTTTAAAGAGATCCGAAACGCAAAGAATAAACAAACGGTATTAATACCAGGCAGTGTTGCTTATTTAATATCCAGGTTAATGGAAGAAAGGGAGGAGCTTGTTTCCAAGCTTCAAAACGATTCGTATAAGCAGGATCTTATTTTTAATGCTGTAAATGATGGCATGGTGGTTATTGACCGTCAAGGAAAAATCATTCTTTTTAATAAAAGAGCTGAAGAAATCATGGGGGTCACAAGAGATCAGGTCATTGGTAAGGATGTATTGGACGTCATTCCTACAAGCAGACTGCTAATGATCCTAAACACAAGAAGAACGGAATCTAATCAGGAAATGGTTTTAAATAATGGACGGAAAATTATTACAACCCGGATTCCTGTTATTGAAGAGAATGGTACCTTGATTGGTGCATTTGCGGTTTTTAAAGATATTACTGAAGTGGTCAACTTAGCAGAGGAAATTACTGATTTAAAGGAAATACAAACCATGCTTCAAGCCATCATCCATTCTAGTGATGACGCTATTTCCGTTGTTGATGAACACGGACGTGGACTTCTCATTAATCCTGCCTACACTCGGCTTACTGGCCTTACAGAAGAGCAAGTTATTGGAAAACCAGCAACAGCAGATATTTCTGAGGGTGAAAGTATGCATATGAAGGTCCTGAAGACAAGAAGGGCTGTTCGTGGGGTACCTATGAGGGTCGGTCCTAACAAAAGAGAAGTAATTGTCAATGTCGCCCCTATTATTGTCAAAGGAAAGTTAAAAGGCAGTGTTGGTGTTATACATGATATGTCAGAAATGAAATCATTAAGCAGAGAATTGACCCGAGCCAGGCAAATCATCCGAACCCTTGAAGCAAAGTATACCTTCGAGGATATAATCGGACTCTCGGAGGAGATGGTTATTGCGATTGAACAGGCAAAACTGGGAGCAAAAACCCCGGCAACCGTACTTCTGAGGGGCGAATCAGGCACGGGGAAAGAATTGTTTGCCCATGCCATCCATAATGCCAGTGACCGAAAATACAATAAATTTGTCCGTGTGAATTGTGCAGCTATTTCTGAATCGTTATTAGAGAGTGAATTGTTTGGTTACGAAGAGGGTGCCTTTTCTGGGGCGATAAGAGGCGGCAAACGCGGACTGTTTGAGGAAGCTAATAATGGCAGTATCTTTCTCGATGAGATAGGGGAGTTATCTTCCAATACACAGGCAAAGCTCTTACGAGTCCTTCAGGAAAGTGAAATCATCCGTGTCGGGGGTACCAAACCGATTACTATAAATGTGCGGGTCATTGCTGCGACAAATGTGAACCTAGAAAAGGGTATTGCCAATGGTTTGTTTAGGGAAGACTTATATTATCGGTTAAATCGCATGCCAATTCAAATCCCGCCCCTTCGCAAACGGAAAGAGGAAATACCTGCCTTATGCGGCAGGCTGATAGAGAAGATTAATCGTGATTATGGAAGAAATGTTGAAGGGGTAACGAAGGAAGCGTTAAAACAGTTAATGGTATATGATTGGCCTGGTAATGTAAGGGAATTGGAAAATATCCTCGGAAGGGCCATTATCTTTATGAATTATAGCGATACGTTAATCGACATCCATCATTTTCCTGAACTGAGAAACAAAAATAGCGGACAGGAATCGGGGAAAGCCGTCGATTCTGAAGTTTCCTTTCACCCAGGAAGGACTTTATCCGAGAGGGTAGAGGAGTATGAGGCAAAGATCATTCAGGAAACACTTCTACAATTAAATGGAAATAAAACTCTAACAGCGAAAGCGTTAGGCTTATCGGTAAGAAACCTTTACTATAAGCTGGAAAAATTCAATCTTGAAAAAAATAGCATGCAATAATTTTCATAGCATGAAAATTATTGCGCTGCTTTGAAGATAAAAATAAAACGTTTACATATAAGTGTTTTGGCATAAAACTTGCAAGTTTTATAGTGGGTTGCAGGAATCAAAGAAAGGGTTGATGACCGCTGTTGTTAGAATCACTGATAGACCAAGCAAGCCGCAAAGGTCAAAATACGGTTGCTGTTGCTGCAGCAGATAGTGCTGAAGTTATTGAGGCCGTAATGGATGCATTGGATCGAAAGCTTGCGGCTTTTATTTTATATGGAAACAAAGAAAAAATTACTTCTTTGATTAACTCGCAAAAACAGCAGCTGTTGAATAATCATAAATTAAAAATTGTTCATTCAAATTCCGATATAGAGGCAGCAGAATCCGCCGTTCAAGCTGTTAAAAATAAACAAGCAAATGTCCTGATGAAGGGGAATATTCCGACCAACATACTATTAAAAGCTGTTTTAAATAAAGAATTTGGGCTCCGGACCGGGAATGTTTTATCGCATACTGCATTTTTTGAAATCCCTGGTTTAAATCAATTGCTCTTGGTTACAGACGCCGCTATGAATATAGCACCTAATCTGGAACAGAAAGTACAAATTCTGAATAATTCAGTTTCACTGGCAAAGTCAATCGGAATCAAGCTGCCCAAAGTTGCTTGTCTTGCTGCAGTAGAGGCAGTTAATCCTGATATGCAGGCAACGCTTGATGCTGCTGCACTTACGATGATGAATCGACGAGGCCAAATTAGCGGCTGCATTGTCGATGGGCCCCTCGGTTTTGATAATGCTGTCTCAGAACTGGCTGCCAAACAGAAAGGAATTAAAAGTGAAGTAGCAGGAAAGGCAGATATTTTATTAGTGCCAACCATTGAAGTTGGCAATGTGTTATATAAATCATTCATTTACTTTGCTAACGCAAAAGTTGGTGCTGTCATTGCTGGAGCGAGTTCCCCCATTGTACTGACATCGAGAGCCGATTCTGCAAAAAGCAAACTCTATTCCCTCGCGTTAGCATTATGCTGTGTAGAAACATAAGTTTTTTCCCATCTGAGGAGGAATAAGTTCATGGAGATTTTTAACTACTTAGAAAAATATGATTATGAGCAATTAGTATTTTGCCAAGATAAAGAGTCCGGTCTAAAAGCGATTATTGCCATTCATGATACAACACTCGGCCCAGCATTGGGCGGAACACGCATGTGGACATATGCCTCAGAAGAAGCAGCCATTGAAGATGCTCTTCGTTTGGCTAGAGGAATGACCTATAAAAATGCAGCGGCAGGCCTAAATCTGGGGGGCGGTAAAACCGTAATTATTGGGGATCCCCGTAAAGATAAAAGTGAAGCATTATTTAGAGCATTTGGCCGTTATATACAAGGATTAAATGGCCGCTACATTACAGCTGAAGATGTGGGTACCACTGTTAGTGATATGGATATCATTCACGAAGAGACAGATTTTGTAACTGGAATTTCTCCTGCGTTTGGTTCGTCAGGGAATCCCTCTCCCGTCACTGCTTTTGGTGTCTACCGCGGGATGAAAGCAGCGGCAAAGGAAGCTTTTGGAACAGATTCTCTTGAAGGGAAAATTGTTGCCGTTCAAGGAGTAGGGAATGTAGCTTATACATTGTGCGAATATTTGCATGAAGAAGGAGCACAGCTTGTTGTAACGGATATTAATAAAGAAGCCGTTAACCGTGCAGTCGGAGCCTTTGGAGCCCGGGCCGTGGACCCAGATGATATTTATGGTGTGGAGTGTGATATTTATGCCCCATGTGCTTTAGGAGCAACGATCAATGACCATACCATACCTCAATTAAAGGCAAAAGTGATCGCTGGTTCCGCTAATAATCAACTAAAAGACACCCGTCATGGAGATATCATTCATGAAATGGGAATCGTATATGCTCCGGACTATGTAATTAACGCAGGCGGTGTGATTAATGTCGCAGATGAGCTTTATGGATATAATCAAGAGCGGGCGATGAAAAAGGTTGAACAACTTTATACGACCATTGAGAAAGTAATTGAGATATCTAAGCGCGATGGAATTCCGACCTATGTTGCTGCTGATCGAATGGCAGAAGAAAGAATCGCTCGAATTCGCAAGTCTAGAAGTCAGTTTTTACAAAATGGCCATCATATTTTAAGTCACCGTATTTCTAGGTAAGCCATGATTCAAATAAAGTGGATACATGGTATCAAAAGTTGGATCTGTTATTAGTAATGTCCTGGCAGAGCGCTGAACCTCAGATTCAGCGCATTTGCCTGTAAGCAGATGTTTTGTAAAGTGGAGGTTACGACGTTGCCAGATTATGAATTTCGCATTCTTACCATAAACCCAGGATCAACATCCACTAAAATTGGTGTTTTTGATAATGAAGTTTCTATGTTTGAAAAGACAATTCGTCATGACGCAAAGAAAATTAATTCATTTCCTACTATTATTGACCAATACCAATTTAGAAAAACGGCAATTTTGGAAACACTGGATCATGAAGGGATAAATATATCGAAAATTTCAGCTGTATGTGCACGCGGCGGCTTATTACGTCCTATTGAAGGAGGGACCTACGCGGTCAATGATTTAATGCTTGAGGATTTGCGTTCAGGTTATGCTGGGCAGCATGCATCGAATTTAGGAGGCATTATAGCATACGAGATTGCTAAGGGTCTTAATATACCTGCCTTTATTGTCGATCCAGTCGTTGTTGACGAACTTGCTCCGATTGCAAGAGTGTCTGGTTTTACCTTAATTGAGAGAAAAAGCATCTTTCATGCCTTAAACCAAAAAGCCGTTGCGAGAAGAGTGGCAAAAGAGCTCGGAAGAGAATACAGTGAAGTGAATCTGATTATTGCCCATATGGGCGGGGGGATTACTGTCGGTGCACATCAACAAGGAAAAGTAGTGGATGTAAACAATGGACTGCACGGTGATGGCCCATTTAGTCCCGAACGGGCAGGTACAGTGCCCGCTGGTGATTTAATAGCACTTTGTTATGCAGGCGATTATTATCGGGAAGAAATGATGAAAATGCTGGTTGGGCAAGGGGGTCTTGTTGGTTATCTGGGCACAAATGATGCCGAAGAGGTCGAACACAGAATGGCTGCAGGTGACGAAAAAGCCCAATTAATATACGAAGCGATGGCTTATCAAGTGGCAAAAGAAATAGGTGCTTGCAGTACGGTGCTTTCAGGTAAGGTGGATGCCATTATCCTTACAGGTGGTCTGGCCTGTGCTAAAAGGTTTGTAAAGCTAATATCTGATCGGATTAATTGGATTGCTGATGTGATTGTACATCCTGGTGAAGATGAGCTTCAAGCGTTGGCAGAAGGGGCACTTAGAGTTTTAAGCGGTGAAGAAGAAGTGAAAATATATCTAGAGAATTTTTCAACTTCAAAAATCTAAAAAGTACGGGGAGGAAAACATTTGTGGCACAAGAGTATGATTTGGTCATCCTAGGAGGCGGCACAGGCGGCTATGTTGCAGCCATACGCGCATCACAGCTTGGCCTAAAAACAGCCATTGTTGAAAAAGGAAAATTAGGCGGTACTTGTCTGCATCAAGGCTGTATCCCAAGTAAGGCCCTGCTCAGAAGCGCGGAGGTATTTGCGACAACAAAGCGCGGTTCGGAGTTTGGCGTGATCACTAGTGATGTTTCATTAGATTTTGGAAAAGTCCAGGCTAGAAAAAATAAAATTATAGACCAATTACATAAGGGTGTACAACATCTAATGAAACAAGGGAAAATCGATGTTTTCGAAGGAATTGGCCGGATTCTGGGGCCCTCGATTTTTTCACCCATGCCTGGCACTATATCTGTTGAAATGAGCAGCGGAGCTGAAAACGAAATGCTCATTCCTAAAAATGTAATAGTAGCGACTGGTTCACGGCCAAGAACATTGCCTGGCTTGGAAATAGACGGTCAGTTGGTCATGACTTCTGATGAGGCGTTACAGCTTGAGAAACTGCCAAAAACAATCATCATTGTTGGCGGGGGTGTCATTGGAATAGAATGGGCCTCGATGTTATCGGATTTTGGAGTCGATGTCACGGTTATTGAGTATGCTGATCGAATCATTCCAACCGAAGATAAAGAAATCTCAAAAGAAATGCAGCGTGTAATGAAAAAGAAGGGCATCAAACTTATAACCAGTGCAAAAGTACTGCCTGAAACGATCACAAAAGAAAAAGAGGTTAGTATCTCAGCAGAGGTAAAGGGAGAATTAAAACAATTTCAAGCGGAAAAACTCTTAGTCTCAGTTGGCCGGCAGGCAAATATTGAGGGAATAGGACTTGAAAATACTGATATTCAAATCGAAAAGGGTTATATTGCAACGAATGAATATTATCAAACAAAAGAATCACATATTTATGCGATTGGTGATTGTATAGGTGGCCTGCAGCTTGCCCATGTAGCTTCACACGAAGGGATCTTAGCTGTGGAGCATATTGCGGGTGAAAAAACATCTCCAATGGATTATTCACTAGTTTCGAGATGCATTTATAGTAGTCCGGAAGTATCAAGCGTCGGAATAACCGAAGAACAGGCTAGGGCCAAAGGTGTAAACGTAAAAATAGGTAAATTCTCTTTTCGGGCAATTGGAAAAGCCCTTGTTTTTGGTGAATCAGACGGATTTGTAAAAATTGTTGCCGATGTTCTGACGGATGATATCTTAGGTGTTCATATGATTGGTCCGCATGTAACAGATTTGATTACAGAAGCAGGGCTTGCCATGGTACTAGATGCCACACCATGGGAAATCGCTCATACGATACACCCTCATCCGACTTTAACAGAAGCGATTGGGGAAGCAGCACTTGCTGTGGATGGGAAGGCCATTCACTCTTAAATAAACATAAAGTTTAGTCATGGCTTTTAGTCGATCGAACAAGCGGGAGGTAATGAATAAATGATAGAAAAGCGTCACGAAGTTTTAGGCTTAAGCGACCAGAAAGTATTGGAAATGTATGAGACAATGCTTTTGGCCCGGCGCATTGACGAGCGCATGTGGCTATTGAACAGGGCTGGTAAAATACCATTTGTTATTTCATGCCAGGGGCAGGAGGCTGCGCAGGTTGGGGCGGCTTTTGCACTTGACCGGGAGAAAGACTATATCCTTCCATATTACCGGGATATGGGGGTTGTGCTGGCGTTTGGTATGACACCCAAAGAATTGATGCTCTCAGGTTTTGCTAAGGCAGAGGATCCAAATTCAGGAAGCCGCCAAATGCCTGGGCATTTTGGACAAAAGAAAAATAGAATTGTAACAGGTTCCTCACCGGTTACCACCCAGGTTCCCCACGCTGTAGGAATTGCCCTGGCAGGAAAGATGGAGAAAAAGGACTTAGTGACCTTTGTTACGTTTGGTGAGGGGTCATCCAACCAAGGAGATTTCCATGAAGGGGCCAACTTTGCAGGCGTTCATAAACTCCCGGTAATCTTTATGTGTGAAAATAATAAATATGCGATCTCAGTTCCTATTGAAAAGCAGTTAGCCTGTGAAAAGGTTTCAGACAGGGCAATAGGATATGGGATGCCAGGTGTAACGGTTGATGGTAATGATCCGCTGGAAGTTTATAAGGCAGTTAAAGAAGCAGCAGACCGGGGCCGCCGCGGTGAAGGTCCAACATTAGTAGAAACGGTTTCTTACCGTCTTACACCACACTCTTCTGATGATGACGATCGTTCTTATCGTGCACCGGATGAAGTGGCAAAAGCAAAAACAAAGGATCCAATTATAACTTATGGTGCTTATCTAAAAGAAACAGGCGTTTTAAGTGATGAATTGGAAAAAGAAATCAATGAACGAGTGATGAAACTGGTGAATGAGGCAACAGATTATGCTGAAAATGCTCCTTATTCTGCACCAGAAGATGCATTGAAATATGTTTATGCGGATACGGAAGAGTAAGGGGGATGTAAGATGGCGATTATTTCATATATAGATGCAATTACAATGGCAATGCGTGAGGAGATGGAACGGGATTCAAAGGTTTTTATCCTCGGTGAAGATGTAGGAGTAAAAGGCGGAGTTTTTAAAGCGACCCAAGGTCTATATGAACAATTTGGTGAAGAGAGAGTCATTGATACACCTCTTGCTGAGTCCGCGATTGCAGGAGTAGGAATTGGTGCTGCCATGTACGGAATGCGTCCAATCGCAGAGATGCAGTTTGCTGATTTTATTATGCCTGCTGTCAACCAAATTATTTCCGAAGCTGCAAAAATCCGCTATCGTTCGAATAATGATTGGAACTGCCCGATGGTCATACGCGCTCCATATGGCGGCGGAGTACATGGGGCACTTTACCATTCCCAATCAGTTGAAGCGGTTTTTGCTAATCAGCCTGGCTTAAAAATCGTTATGCCATCTACACCATACGATGTTAAAGGACTGTTAAAAGCAGCGATCCGCGACAATGACCCCGTTCTCTTTTTTGAACATAAACGTGCCTATCGTTTAATCAAGGGTGAGGTCCCTGTAGATGACTATACTCTGCCAATCGGTAAAGCGGACATAAAGCGAGAAGGGGAAGATATTACCGTTATTACGTATGGTCTATGTGTACATTTTGCCCTTCAAGCGGCAGAAAAATTAGCCCATGATGGAATTTCTGTTCATATTCTTGATTTACGAACCGTCTATCCGCTTGACAAAGAGGCAATCATTGAAGCGGCTTCTAAGACTGGGAAGGTTTTACTAATTACTGAGGACAATAAGGAAGGAAGTATCATAAGTGAAGTTTCGGCAATTATAGCTGAACATTGCTTATTTGATTTAGATGCTCCAATTAAGAGGCTTGCAGGACCAGATGTACCGGCAATGCCGTATTCTCCGACAATGGAAAAATTCTTTATGATTAATCCGGATAAAGTAGAAAAAGCCATGCGTGAGCTGGCAGAATATTAAGGGGGTTTGGAAATAAGTGACAGTTGAACAAATTAAAATGCCTCAGTTAGGGGAGAGTGTAACCGAGGGTACGATCAGTAAATGGCTAGTATCCGTTGGAGATAAGGTTAATAAGTATGACCCCTTAGCTGAAGTCATGACCGATAAAGTAAATGCAGAAGTCCCATCCTCCTTTACTGGTGTGATAGAAGAATTAATTGCTGAAGAAGGCGACACACTTGCTGTTGGGGAAATCATTTGTACGATTGAAGTGGGAGATAGTCATACCACAGACCCTTCAGCAACTGAAATAAGAGAGCCGGAAGAAACGAATAGAGAACTGCCGAATAACTCTGTAGTTCCTGTCAATAAAGCACGTTACTCTCCTGCAGTTTTAAAAATTTCTCAAGAACATGGTATTGATTTAACTAAAGTTTCAGGTACCGGTGCCGGGGGAAGGATTACTCGCAAAGATTTAGTGAAATTAATTGAATCTGGGAATATTCCAGCTGCAGGTGAAAAAGTAGGAACTGGAAAAGAATCAATACCGCCTGTTAGCAATATAAAACAACCAGATCAGTCAGCTTCCATTCAGCCGCTGGGTGTTCAAGCGTCATCAGCACAACAAGCAGTTGTTTCTGAAACTGCAGGTGACATAGAGATTCCTGTCACTGGGGTGCGTAAAGCAATCGCAGCTAATATGCTTCGCAGTAAACATGAAGCCCCGCATGCCTGGATGATGATTGAGGTGGATGCAACCAATCTTGTGGAATATCGGAATAGTATAAAAGATGACTTTAGGAAGAAAGAGGGATTCAATTTAACTTTCTTCGCCTTCTTTGTAAAGGCAGTGGCCCAAGCCTTAAAAGAGTATCCGCAAATAAATTCGATGTGGGCGGGCGATAAAATCATCCAAAAGAAGGATATTAATATTTCCATTGCTGTTGCCACTGATGATGCTCTATTTGTACCTGTTATTAAAAATACCGATGAAAAGACCATTAAGGGTATTGCCCGAGAAATCTCTGAACTAGCCGTAAAGGTGAGAACAGGGAAACTGAAATCAGAGGATATGCAGGGTGGAACATTCACGGTCAACAACACAGGTTCTTTTGGCTCCGTTCAATCAATGGGAATCATTAATTATCCACAAGCCGCCATTCTTCAAGTGGAATCTATTGTCAAGCGGCCTGTCGTCATGAATAATAACATGATTGCTGTCCGTGATATGGTGAACCTTTGTATGTCACTGGACCATAGAGTTTTGGACGGACTTATTTGCGGCCGTTTCTTAGGACGCGTAAAAGAAATTATTGAAAACATTTCAAAATCAACAACATCGATCTATTAGTAAAGTTAAAACCGCTGCTTAGGATTGGCAGCGGTTTTAACTATTCTTTACCGGTGAAAGCAATAGGTTGACCAAAAATTCTTGGTAAGATGGTTTTCATTGCTTGAATTCCATTTGTACCATAAAATAGAAATAAGTAGAATTGATTGAATTTTACTTCAATTTCACATGAAAGGGGAGAGGGAGTTGGAAAAAATAAAAAATCAATCTTTTTCACCAATTACTCTACATGATTGGCAAGTCAAAGCGGAAGCCTCACTAAAAGGGAAAAATATAAAATCATTAACTAATGGTACATACGAAAACATCATTTTGAAACCGCTTTACACGCGTAAGGATGAGTTTCAAGTTCCGGATTATTCCGGGGCTTCCGACTTTAGACGAGGGATTTATCCGCTTGGGTACATTACAAACAAGTGGAAGGTGGCTCAACAGTTTCCTTACAAAACATCAGAAGAATTAAAAGAGAAGTTACATGAGGCAATCAAAAAAGGGCAAGAGGCTTTATCTTTTATCATTTCAGAAGAATTAATTGAGACAAATGACGGCTTATTAAGTGTTTTAGAAGGGCTTTATAATCGTTATCCTTTAGCCATTAATACCAGAGGGTGGCATACCCGCATGTCAGCCGTGTTAGCAAAAATGGCAGAAGCTGAAAATCAATCTGACCAAATCACCGGTTATATGGGTTCCGATCCCATTTCTTTATTTGTAGAGGACGGGGTTGTCTCTAGGGAGTTTATCGATGAGTGGAAGATCAGTGTTATCCAGACCGATAAAAAACTTCCGTCTTTATGCACCATTCTAATTGACACGATCCCTTATCATAATGGAGGAGCGAGTGTGGTTCAAGAGCTTGGGATTGCCATGGCAACCGGGGTATATTACCTCGATACTCTCCAAGAAGACGAGATGGAACTGAATCAAATTCTCAAAAAAATGGTCTTTCAATTTTCAATTGGAAGTAACTTCTTCATGGAAATTGCAAAACTTCGGGCAGCACGGGTACTGTGGAATCGAATTACACAACTTTACGGTACCAAAGATGAATCCTGCAAGATGATTATTTCCGCCGAAACCTCTAACTTTACAAAATCCATACAAGACCCCTATGTTAACCTGCTTCGAGCTGGAAATGAAGCATTTGCTGCCGTTTTAGGAGGGGTTCAATACTTACATGTGGCTCCTTACAATAGTCTAACAGGCTCTACTCCATTTTCTGAAAGAATCGCTAGAAATACACAACTAATCCTACAGCACGAAGCCCTTCTGGAAAAGGTTATTGACCCAGCCGGTGGTTCCTGGTATGTCGAAAAAATGACAAATGAACTTGCAGAAAAAGCTTGGGGATACTTTCAACAAATTGAATCCCTAGGCGGTATTCTAAATGTCTTAACCTCCAATTGGCTCCAGAATGAAATAAAAACTGTTTTTGATAAGAAGATATTGGACATTCAAACAAGAAAGCACAGTATAGTCGGCACCAATGTCTATGCCGATTTAAATGAAAACCATCACAGTTTCCTTAAAAAAGATAAAAAGAGTTTGTTTGCTTGTGGAACATACTCATTAACCAACATGGAATCAATTCCGGTAAGGAGATTAGCCGAACCATATGAAAGTTTACGAAGCAAGGCAAAAAATTTAGAAGAAAAAACTGGTTCCATTCCCTTGGTTGGGATGCTATGCCTTGAGGGAATAAAGGAACATAAATCAAGACTTGATTTTATGAAAGGATTTTTTGCGGCAGGAGGCTTAACTACGGTTGTCAGCGATCCAAACTTAACGCTTGCGGGTGCTAAAAAATTTATTTTAGAATCATCTACTTCTTATTTCTGCTTTTGTGGAACAAATGAACAGTACGAATTAACTGGACATGGGCTCCTCTCTTCCTTAAAATCCGAATTCCCAAATCACCATTTTTATTTAGCTGGACTTCCCGAGGAATGTACTCAGATTCAATGGGAGAGTGAGGGAATCGAACAGTTTATTCATGCCAAAACAAATTGCTATGAAACGCTGTACACTATTCTCACAAATATGGAGGTGAATACGGTTGAAGAAACAAAGGCCTAACTTTCAAAACCAATCATTGTTTGCTGACCAAAAGTTCATCACCAAAAAAGAGTGGGAAGAAAAAATTAATGAAGAAATGGCTGTTTCCTTTGAAGATTTATTGTTTGAAACAAACGAACAGATTCTTCTTAAGCCAATTTATACAAAGGAAGACAGGGAGGGGTTAGAGCATATTGATGACCTTCCAGGACTGCCTCCTTATACGCGTGGTCCGTATCCGGCCATGTATGTCAATCGCCCTTGGACTGTCAGACAGTATGCGGGCTTTTCAACAGCAGAAGAAAGTAATGCTTTTTACCGGAGAAATCTGGCCATGGGACAAAAGGGGTTATCAGTAGCCTTTGATTTAGCTACCCACCGCGGTTATGACTCTGATCATCCTCGTGTAATAGGGGATGTTGGAAAAGCAGGAGTGGCCATAGACTCTATTCTCGATATGAAGACCCTGTTTGCCGGCATTCCATTGGACCAAATGTCTGTATCAATGACCATGAACGGTGCTGTTCTACCGATTTTAGCTTTCTTTATCGTAACGGCTGAGGAGCAGGGAGTCAGTCAGGAAAAACTTTCGGGAACGATTCAGAATGATATTTTAAAAGAATACATGGTTCGCAACACATATATCTATCCTCCAGTCATGTCAATGAGGATTATTGCTGACATTTTTGAATATACATCGAAATTCATGCCTAAGTTTAATAGCATTAGTATTTCCGGCTATCATATGCAAGAAGCGGGTGCACCTGCAGATATAGAATTAGCGTATACCCTTGCTGATGGTTTGGAGTATGTACGTACAGGTCTTAAAGCAGGTATTGATATTGACTCATTTGCACCGAGACTGTCCTTTTTTTGGGCAATTGGGATGAATTACTTCATGGAAGTCGCAAAAATGCGGGCAGCCAGATTCATTTGGGCAAAAATGATGAAGTCTTTTGAACCAAGAAATGAGAAGTCATTAGCATTACGAACACATTCACAAACCTCAGGATGGAGCTTAACCGAGCAAGATCCCTTTAATAATGTTACCCGAACACTTATAGAAGCACATGCTGCTGTAATGGGTCATACCCAATCACTCCATACAAATGCTCTAGATGAAGCCATTGCTTTACCGACAGATTTCTCAGCCCGGATTGCCCGCAATACTCAATTGTTTTTACAAGAGGAAACAGGAATCACCCATGTGATTGACCCGTGGGGAGGCTCTTATTATGTAGAAAAGCTGACGGATGAATTGGAGAAAAGAGCTTGGAAACATATTGAAGAAATTGAAGAATTGGGGGGCATGGCTAAAGCCATTGAAACGGGTCTGCCAAAAATGAGAATCGAAGAAGCAGCTGCCAGAAGGCAGGCTCAAATTGATTCGGGTAAGGAAATTATTGTCGGTGTTAATCAATACAGGCCCGAAAATGTTGAACCAATTGATATTTTAGACATTGATAATACAGCAGTCCGCTTAAAGCAAATGGAGAAGCTAACCCAACTAAAAGCAACGCGTGATAATCAAAAAGCAGCGGCAGCACTTAACGCTTTAACTGAAGCGGCAAAGACAGGAAATCAGAATTTATTACAACTAGCAGTAAATGCTGCGAGAGTCAGGGCAACGCTTGGAGAAATATCTGAGGCGATTGAGCGTGCGGCAGGCCGGCATAAAGCTGTGATTCGATCGATAAGTGGTGTATATAGTACTGCCTATAGCAATGAGGAAGAGATAACTGAAGTGAAAAAGATGACGGATGAATTCCTTGAAAATGAGGGAAGGCGGCCGAGAATCCTAATTGCCAAAATGGGGCAGGATGGCCATGATCGTGGAGCAAAAGTGATTGCTACCGCCTTTGCGGATTTGGGTTTTGATGTTGATATTAGTCCATTATTCCAAACTCCGGTAGAAACCGCCAATCAAGCGATTGAAAATGATGTTCATGTTGTTGGAATGAGTTCACTTGCTGCCGGTCATAAAACATTGCTTCCTCAGCTCGTGGAAGAACTGAAAAAACTTGGCCGGGAAGATATTTTGGTGGTAATTGGCGGTGTCATTCCTGTACAAGATTATCAATTTTTATATGAACATGGTGCAGCCGCAATTTTTGGACCAGGAACGATTATCCCGGTAGCAGCACAAAAAGTGATTAGGGAAATCTATTTAAAACTCGGTTATGAGGAAGTGTCGCAATAAATGGGGAAGGATTCTAAGCCGGAATGGAGTGACTCAAATACACCTGAATATTGCTCTAGTATGTTAAGAAGAGTTCTAGAAGGTCAAGATGTCTCGGTTGATAGAAACACCCGTTTTCAAAAACGCAAATCAACCGAGCCTTCCATTGACACGCTTTACGATGGCGTTATGAATGGTGACAGAAGTTTGCTTGCAAGAGCGATTACCTTAATAGAAAGCAATGCAGAGCAGCATTTTAAAAAAGGCCAGCAGTTGCTGCATAAGCTCTTGCCCAAAACTGGTAAATCAATCAGGATCGGGATTACAGGTGTACCAGGTGCAGGTAAAAGTACTTTTATCGAGGCTTTTGGAATGTACCTGTGCGGTCTTGGGCACAGGGTGGCTGTGTTAGCAATTGACCCAAGTTCTAGTATTAGCGGGGGAAGTATCCTCGGCGACAAAACAAGGATGGAACATCTATCCAAACATGCAAACGCTTTTATCCGCCCATCACCTACGGCAGGAAAGCTTGGCGGTGTCCATCGGAAAACAAGGGAAGCCATATTGATTTGTGAAGCTGCCGGTTTTGATGTTATCTTGATTGAAACAGTCGGGGTAGGTCAAAGTGAAGTGATTATCCGAGATATGGTTGACTTTTTCATGCTGCTTGTCCTAACAGGAGCTGGGGATGAACTGCAGGGAATGAAGAAAGGGATAATGGAATTGGCAGATGCCATTCTCGTTCATAAAGCGGATGGGGCAAATAAACAGAAGGCTGAACAAACTAGGCTGGAGTATAACCGAATTCTCCACTTTCTTCAGCCTGCTACAAAAGGCTGGACGACGAGGGCCTATACTTGTTCTTCAATCACACATGATGGAATCAGCGACATCTGGCGTGTGATTCAATCCTTCGAACAAACTGCGAATTCTTCTGGGGTTTTTGAGGATCGAAGAAGAATCCAAGCACGGGAATGGTTATATGCAATGATTACTGACCAGCTTCAATTTATGTTTTATCATCACGATGGTGTAAAAAGCGCCCTGCCTAACCTCGAAAATAAAGTGATTTCAGGGGAAACGACAGTAGCAACAGCAGTAGAAACCTTATTTGAAACTTTTTTAGCATCCAATAAAAATTAAATGGCTTTTTACTAACAATTTTTACTGCCTCTTTTTGATTACATTTCATTTGGAGAAAACATATTTTTACTGTTATGATGTAGTTATATACGGAAAATAAGGAGTGTGTTTTTATGAGCATGGATTTTAACTTTTTCATGAATGATGTAGTAAAGCAGGCGCGTGAAGAAATCGCAGCTGCTGGGTATAAAGAATTAAAAACTCCCGCAGAAGTAGAAGAAGCTTTTGCTCAAAAAGGTACGACATTAGTGATGATTAATTCTGTGTGTGGTTGTGCTGGGGGGATTGCGCGCCCTGCAGCTGCTCATTCCCTTCATAATGATAAACGGCCAGACCATTTGGTAACGGTATTTGCTGGTCAGGATAAGGAAGCAACTGAAACGGCTAGAAGTTATTTCACAGGCTATCCGCCATCCTCTCCATCATTTGCTTTGTTAAAAGATGGAAAGATCCTAACGATGATTGAACGTCATCAAATCGAGGGATATGATCCTGCAACCGTAGTTTCAAAGCTTCAAAGTGAATTTGATCAATACTGTGAAGAAATATAAAAATACAATACCAAAAAGTCAAATCTTTAATGGATTTGACTTTTTTATTGTCCAGGAATGATTTTTAGTGTATATTTATTAATTATTTCGTAATTTTAATCATTCATTAAAGAGGTGTTTTAACATGAAGGAGTTATTAAAAAATCATTTAGATATTATACAAAACAATTTATGGGCGATAAGCGACCACTTGTATCATCATCCTGAGCTGGGAGATAATGAATTTGAATCTATGAAACTATTAGTAGAGTTTCTTGAGCAACATCAATTTTCAGTGGAAAAAGGAATTGTTGGCCGGCCTACAGCATTTAAAGCTGTTTATGATAGTAAGAAAAAGGGACCGACTATTGCCTATTTGTCTGAATATGATGCATTGCCGGAGGTAGGACATGGCTGCGGCCACAATATGATTGGAACAATGAGTGCCGGGGCAGGAGTTCTTTTAAGTAAAGTAGTAGATGAAATTGGCGGACGTGTAGTTGTATTAGGTACACCAGCAGAAGAAACAAATGGCGCTAAAGTACCAATGGCAGAGCGAGGAATCTTTAACGATATTGATGCAGCAATGATTTTGCACCCAGCAGATGTGTCTTATGAGAGTGGTGATTCGTTAGCAATGGATGCCATTCAATTTGATTTCCGCGGCAGAACAAGTCACGCTGCAGCATCACCAGAAAAAGGTATTAATGCATTGGATGCGGTTATTCAATTATTTAACGGGATCAATGCTTTGCGTCAACATGTTACCTCAGATGTTAGAATTCATGGAATTATTAAAGAAGGCGGATTAGCTGCTAACATTGTTCCAGATAAAGCAGTCGCACAATTTTATGTTAGAGCGAAAGACCGGAATAACTTAAACGAGATTGTTCAAAAGGTCATTAACATTGCAAAAGGTGCATCATCAATGACAGGTGCAGAGGTTCATATTGAAAATTACGAATTAAGCTATGACAATATGGTAACAAACGATACTTTATCCCAGTTGTTTACAAACAATCTCCTATCAACAGGTGTTAAACAAGTGGAAAAAGCGAAGGATAGTTATGGTTCAATTGATATGGGGAATGTAAGTCATGTGGTTCCAGCCATTCATCCGTATATTGGCCTTGATTCCCCTGGATTAGTTGCCCATACCAGGGAATTTGCGGACTTAACGATTACTGACAACTCTCACAAAATTCTTTCTCAGGGTGCTTTGGCTCTTGCACTGACAGGTTATGATCTAATTACGGATAATGAAGTATTTGAAAAGATGAAAAATGAATTTCATAAGGCCGAGATGATTAAAGCCTAACCCCAAAATACCTCTTTTAAAGAGGTATTTTTTTAAAAAATCAAACAATATACTGATATACTAAATTTTTAGAATATTTTTATATTAAAAAACATATTTTCAAAAAATAGTTCATGTGTTATTATTCGTTATGTTGAATAAAAATCCAAGAATATATGCAAGATTTTATATAACTCAAGGGGGCACATCATGAAGAAGTCTATATTAATTTTAATGCTTATTTTTACATTAGTCGTAATGGCAGCTTGTGGTCAAAAGGACGAAACGAACGAAGCAAAAAACACTGACAAGAAAGTATTAACAATGGCAACATCAGCTGATTTTGCACCATTTGAATCAAGAAATCCATCAGGAAAGGTTGAAGGATTTGATATTGACCTAGCTAATGCCATTGCTGATGAATTAGGTTATAAACTTGAAATTAAAGATATGAAGTTCGATGGTTTAGTCGGTGCATTACAAGCAAAACGGGTTGACATGGTACTTGCAGGTATGTCGGCAACTGAAAAACGTAAAAAAAATGTTGATTTTTCTACAGCTTATAACCATTCTGGTGAAATGTTCTTAACGAAAAAAGATTCTTCAATTAAAACAGTTGATGATCTAAAAGGAAAAACCGTTGCAGTACAGTTAGGAACGATTCAGGAAGAAGGAGCCAAAACACTTCAGAAAAAAGTTGATTTTACGCTTAAACCTTTAGATAATTCAACAACTTTGATTCAAGAGCTAGTAACGGGTCGTGTTCAAGTAGCTTATTTAGATAAATCAGTAGCAACAGGATACATGAAGGAACAGGGCTTAGCCGGTTTTGATGATCCAACATCTAGTTCTCCAGGAATGGCTGTAGCTTTTCCTAAAGGCAGTAACTTAGTTGACGATGTGAATAAAGCACTTCAAAAACTTGAAGAGAACGGAAAACTTCAAGAACTGAAGGACAAATGGTTAAAAGATCAACAATAAGCAATAAAGACTAAATTCATTAGTTTGATTCAATGATAGTAAAGAAAATATTGAAGTGAGGTGTAAGGCATGAATTTGGATTTTAGCCAAATTGTGCCTTATATTCCTTTTATCCTAGAAGGAATATGGGTTACATTAAAGTTTGTTATTATTTCCATTATATTAGGTTTTATCCTTGGTACGATTCTAGCGTTATTTAAAATTTCACGAATAAAGGCTTTAAATTGGTTTGGTGACGCTTATACATCTATATTTCGTGGTACACCATTAATCTTGCAATTAATGCTCATCTATTTTGCGATTCCGCAATTAACAGGTTATGATATATCACCATTTTTATCTTCCATTTTAGCTTTTGGTTTGAATTCATCAGCCTACGTTTCAGAGATCATCAGGGCAGGAATCCAAGCAGTTGATAAAGGTCAAACGGAAGCAGCTCAAGCACTGGGAGTTCCCTATCGTCTTATGATGAAGGACCTTATATTGCCTCAAGCTTTAAAAAATATTTTACCAGCTCTTATGAATGAATTTATTACCTTAACAAAAGAATCTGCTCTTGTATCGACGATTGGATATTTAGATCTGATGCGCCGTGCACAAGTAGTGGGAGCAGATACTTATCGAAATTTTGAACCACTTATATTTGTTGGATTAATCTATTGGATTTTAGTTATGGTGCTGACACTCGCTGGTAAATGGGTGGAAAGGAGGATGAAATTCAGTGATTAAAGTTGAGAACCTCTATAAACAATTCGGGGAAAATGAAGTCTTAAAAAATATTTCAACCAATATAGATAGTGGTGAGGTAGTTTCTATCATTGGACCTTCAGGTTCGGGTAAGTCCACTTTTCTTCGTTGTTTAAATTTGTTAGAGACACCAACGAAAGGAAAAGTGTGGATCAATAATCAAGAGATTACTGATAGAAAAACAAATATAATGAAAGTTCGAGAACAAATCGGAATGGTTTTTCAGCACTTTTATTTGTTCCCACATTTAACAGTCTTGGAGAACTTAACATACGCTCCAATTAAAGTTAAAGGAGAATCACGTGAATCTGCTGTAGCAAAAGCTCGTGAATTGCTTTCAAGAGTAGGCCTTTCTGAAAAAGAGACTGCTTTCCCTAATAATCTGTCAGGCGGGCAGAAGCAGCGTGTTGCGATTGCTCGTGCTCTTGCAATGGAACCGGAACTAATGTTATTTGATGAGCCTACTTCGGCGCTTGACCCAGAAATGGTAAAGGAAGTATTAACCGTTATGAAGGATCTCGCCCAATCAGGAATGACGATGGCCATTGTAACACATGAAATGGGATTTGCTCGTGAGGTTTCTGACCGTATTATCTTCCTGGATGAAGGGAAATTATTGGAAGAAGGCTCACCTGATGAATTTTTCAATCGTCCTCGAACAAGCAGAGCAAAGGACTTTTTAGAAAAAGTATTATAAAAATAACGTTCATTCGATCTTATAAAAACCGTTTATTTGAAAAAAATGGTTTAATAGAGATATGCTAAAGATGGTCTTAATGATCATCTTTTTATTTTTTCTAAGCCTAGGAGACGATTTATGAAATTTCGAATTGGTTATCGGACGATTAAAACTGCCGTTGGAACAGCTTTTTCTATTTTAATTGCTCAGCAGCTGGGCTTAAACAACTTTGCATCTGCTGGAATCTTAACCATTTTGTGTATACAGGTAACAAAAAGACGGTCGCTTCGCACAGCGTGGGATCGATTTTTAGCATGTGTATTAGCAATGCCTTTTTCAGCCCTTTTTTTTGAAGGAATCTCCTATCATCCGATTGTAATTGGAGTCATGCTGATCCTTTTTATTCCAACTATCGTTATGTTAAAAGCGCCGGACGGAATTGTCACAAGTAGTGTTATTATTTTACATGTCTTTATGGCTCGCCAAATTACATTGGCTTTATTTTTAAATGAATTAGGGGTAATAACAGTTGGTATAGGTGTTGCATTACTTATTAACTTGTATATGCCGAGTGTTGATCGCAAACTTAGAGATTATCAAGTGATGATTGAGGATAACTTCAAATTAATTCTTTTAGAGATCGTGAGATACTTAAGAACAGGAGAGAGCAGCTGGGACGGAAAAGAAATTACCGAAAGTGCTAAGCTGTTTGATGAAGCAAAAATGCTTGCGTTAAGAGATTTTGAAAATCATTTTCTCCGTGAAGAGAACCTGTACTTTGAATATTTTAAAATGAGAGAAAAACAATTCGAAATCCTTGAACGTGTTTTACCAATCGTCACATCACTTACTAGTACGGTTGTACAAGGGAAAATGGTTGCTGCCTTTCTTGAGGAGCTTTCAGAGAATATACATCCTGGTAATACGGCTCATATTTATATAGATAAATTAAGAGAGATGAAGAAAGAATTCGAAGAAATGGAACTTCCGAAAACAAGGGAGGAATTTGAAGTCCGGGCAGCACTTTTGCAATTAGTCAATGAAATGAATGAGTATCTAATTATTAAAAGTTCTTTTCATGTGATCCAAACAAGCGCGCATGAAAAGAAGAAAGCGGTGGTAAACTAGAGAAAAAAGGCAGGTGGTTGGATTGATTAAACTATTGTCGCCGCTCCTCATGACTTTTTTTCTCGCACCCCTTTGGCCAATAGGGCCAAATCCTTTACCTGGTGACCCTTTCGTAATTGTCAATAAGACTAAAAATGAATTAGCGTTTATTGATGACAATAAAATTCAAACCATTGTCAGTGTGGGTACCGGGAAAACCCAGGAACTAACGCCTGAAGGTCTTTTTACGATTACGGTAAAGGCAAAAAAACCATATTTTCGTAAAAAGAATATTCCTGGAGGCGACCCCAAAAATCCACTTGGAGCCAGATGGATCGGTTTTAATGCCAAAGGAACCGACGGAAGAATATATGGTATCCACGGTACCAATCAGCCAGCCTCGATAGGCAAATATGTTTCTCAAGGCTGTATCCGCACCCAAAATGAGGTTGTTACCTCTCTTTTTCCATTAATCCCACTTGGAACGAAAATATTGGTTACATCCTCAAATAAATCGTTCGAGGATCTTGCAAAAGAAAACAGAGCTATTCAATAGAAAAGGGACTGTTCCAAGTTGAACAGTCCCTTTTCCTATTTTTAAGATATAAGATTAGCAATCCCTAATAGGAGGGTTGAGGCTAACATCGCAAAAAGCATTAGATAGACAATTATTTTTCTTGTTTTCTTTTTAGACAATATGAATACCTCCTTTGTCTTTCATAGCTTATCCCTATTGTACTAAGAAACTCCTGAATGGACAACGGAACAACTAAGCAAATCAGGAAGGATTTATGAATTTTGTAACGAATAAGGTAATTGTCTGATTTATTTTAATTTTGGGAACAGAGGGGAGAACATGATTAAAAAAGTCGACCATATTGGGATTGCTGTAAAGTCACTTGAACACACATTGCCTTTTTATACGGACGTATTAAAACTATCACTACTGGGAATTGAAGTGGTTGACAGCCAAAAGGTCAAGGTGGCTTTTCTAAAAGCAGGGGAAACCAAAATAGAGCTTCTAGAACCAACCACAGAAGATAGCCCGATTGCCGGCTTTATTGCGAAGCGAGGTGAGGGAATTCATCATGTGGCTCTTGGTGTGTCATCAATTGAAGAAAGAATCGCGGAAATGAAAGAACAGGGGATCCGGATGATTGATGAAACATCAAGACCAGGGGCAGGAGGGGCACAAATTGCTTTCATGCACCCTAAATCTGCAGCCGGTGTTCTGGTAGAGCTCTGCGAGAAAAAAGGGGATGAAGGGGTTAAATGATCGACATTTACGAAAAAATTAATGAATTGTATGATCGGCGCAGGGAAGTGGAGCTTGGAGGCGGGGATGAAAGGATTGACAAACAGCACGCAAAAGGAAAATTGACAGCTAGAGAAAGAATTGACCTGTTAGTAGATAAGGATAGTTTTGTTGAATTAAATTCTTTTATTGAACACCGAACCAATGATTTTGGTTTAGATGAACAAAAGGGTCCGGGCGATGGTGTGGTGACAGGCTATGGAAAAGTAAATGGCCGGCCCATTTATTTATTTTCGCAGGACTTTACCGTTTTTGGCGGTGCATTAGGGGAAATGCACGCTAAAAAAATTGCCGCTGTCATGGATTTAGCAGCTAAAAATGGTACACCCTTTGTTGGTCTTAATGATTCAGGCGGAGCGCGTATCCAAGAAGGTGTTGTTTCATTGGATGGGTATGGGCATATCTTTTACCGAAACGCGATATATTCTGGAGTCATTCCACAAATATCTGTTATCATGGGGCCATGTGCAGGTGGTGCGGTTTATTCTCCTGCCATTACAGATTTTGTCTTCATGGTTGAAAAAACAAGCCAAATGTTTATTACAGGACCAAAGGTCATTGAAACGGTAACAGGTGAGAAAATCTCTCCTGAAGATCTTGGCGGGGCAAATGTTCATAACTCTATAAGTGGAAATGCCCACTTCCAAGCAGAGACGGAAGCTGAAGTGCTGGAAAGTGTCCGGAAACTGTTAGGCTATCTTCCTCAGAATAATGAAGAAAAGCCGCCAGGACTAGAGGCGGGGAAGGAAGATGATTATCGTCCTGATTTAATGGATATTGTCCCCTTCGATGCCGTCCGTCCATATGATGTTAGAAAAGTGATTGAACAAGTAGTTGATGATGGTTCCTTTATGGAAATCCATCAAAATTTCGCAAAAAACATTGTTGTTGGATTAGCGCGTATGAAAGGTGAAACGGTTGGACTTGTCTGCAATCAGCCCAAAGTAATGGCGGGCGGTTTGGATATTGATTCCTCTGATAAGGCTGCAAGATTTATTAGGACCTGTGATTCCTTTAATATTCCTATTATTACCTTTGAGGATGTAACCGGTTTCTTTCCTGGCGTTAAACAAGAACATGGGGGGATTATCCGCCATGGAGCCAAAATTTTGTTTGCTTATTCCGAAGCCACTGTACCTAAATTAACGGTTATTTTACGAAAGGCCTATGGCGGTGCATATGTGGCTTTAAATAGTAAATCCATCGGTGCTGACTTAGTATTTGCATGGCCTAATGCTGAAATTGCTGTAATGGGTCCGCAAGGGGCAGCGAATATTATTTTTTCAAAGGAAATTAACAGCAGCAGTAATCCGGAGCTTACTAGACAGCAAAAAATAGAAGAATATCGCCAAAAATTTGCAAACCCCTATGTGGCAGCAAGCAGGGGCATGGTAGATGATGTAATAGACCCGCGTGATACAAGAATAAAAATTCTTCAAGCTTTGGAGATGCTTAAAAATAAAAAAGAATCTAGACCGAAAAAAAAGCATGGAAATATCCCTCTCTAATGATTACTTATCTCTTACATTTGATGATAGCTTAAATAAAGAGGTATACTGAAATAGAAAGCGGAAGCGCCTTGAACAGGGGCGTGAGTCTAGACGAGCCTTCTTGTCGGATTGGCTTAGACCTAAGAGCCCCTAGGCGCTGCAGCTAGATTAAGGTGAGTACATATATTGGAGGGTCATAATGTGGTAAATCAGGAACGACTGTTAAATGAATTCTTAGAACTTGTACAAATTGATTCTGAAACAAAATTTGAAGCTGAAATAGCTAAAATACTTAAACAAAAGTTTACCGAGTTAGGTCTCGATGTTTTTGAAGACGATACAACGGCTGTAACGGGTCATGGTGCAGGAAACCTAATTTGTACACTGCCTGCTGTGAAAGAAGGAGTAGATCCTATTTATTTCTCTTGCCATATGGACACAGTGACACCTGCTAAGGGGGTAAAACCTTCTATAAAGGACGGGTACGTTGTTACAGATGGGACAACGATTTTAGGCGCTGATGATAAAACTGGTATAGCTGTTATGCTTGAAACCATTCGTCTCCTTAAGGAACAGAATATCCCTCATGGCTTCATTCAATTTGTCATCTCAGTTGGGGAAGAGTCAGGCTTACAGGGTGCAAAAGCAATTGATCCAGCCTTACTTAAAGCAAAATATGGTTATGCCCTTGACAGTGATGGCTTAGTAGGGAATATAGTTGTGGCTGCTCCAACGCAGGCTAAAGTAAAAGCGGTTATCTACGGGAAAACGGCACATGCGGGTGTCGCGCCGGAGAAAGGGGTTTCTGCGATTACGATTGCTGCTAAATCGATTGCCAAGATGCCTTTAGGGAGAATTGATCATGAAACAACGGCCAATATCGGCCGTTTTGAAGGCGGCCAAGCTACTAATATCGTTGCCGATCGTGTAGATATTTTGGCAGAAGCACGTTCACTTATTCCTGAAAAAATGGAGGCTCAAGTGAACAAAATGAAAAATGCGTTTGAAACGGTAGCTGCGGAAATGGGCGGAAGAGCGGAAGTGGACGTGGAAGTCATGTATCCTGGATTTAAATTTGCTGAAGGTGACCAAGTTGTTGAAGTTGCCCGCCGAGCGGCAGCAAAAATTGGCCGCAGCTGTGAACTGCAGCATAGCGGCGGCGGCAGTGATGCCAATGTATTTAATGGTTTTAATATTCCAACTGTCAATTTAGCTGTGGGGTATGAAGAAATTCATACTACCAACGAGCGTATGCCGATTGAGGAATTATATAAGCTTGCCGAAATGACAATCGCTATAATCAACGAAGTTACTAATCAATAATTACCCTTTCGGAAGGAGAGCCAATTGGCCTCCTTCTTTGTTATACTATTATAGGAATTCCTGGTTTTTTAGGGGGGTATTTATGAAAGAAATGTATCCAAAAAACGGTCGAGTTATTTTACATGTAGATATGAATAGTTTTTATGCTTCTGTTGAAATGGCCTTTGATCCTGAACTAAAGGGAAAACCGCTTGCCATTGCTGGAAATGTGGAGGAACGAAGGGGAATCATTGTAACCTGCAGCTATGAAGCTAGGAAATTAGGTGTCAAGACGACCATGCCTCTTTGGGAAGCGAAAAAACTTTGTCCAAAGCTGATCGTTATGAAGCCTAATTTTGAACGCTACCGTGCGGCGTCAATTGCTATGTTTGAAATTCTTAGGCAATATACGGAACTAGTTGAACCGGTTTCAATTGATGAAGGTTATATGGATATTACGGAAAGTTTCTCATTAGGGAGTCCTATTGAAATCGCAGAAAGTATTCAAAAAAGAATCCTTGAACAGTTGGACCTGCCATGCAGTATTGGAATCGCCCCAAATAAATTTTTAGCAAAAACGGCATCAGATATGGAAAAGCCAATGGGAATCACCGTCTTGAGGAAACGTGATATCTCTTCCGTACTTTGGCCTTTAAACACAAATGAAATGCATGGAGTAGGTAATAAGACAGCCGAAAAACTTAAATCAATTGGAATTTATACCATTGGTGACTTAGCAAGCGGGAACGAGATTCAATTAAAATCCTTGCTTGGAATTAATGGGACCAGACTAAAAGAAAGGGCAAACGGGATCGATGTCAGGTCCGTCGATCCAGAGTCTGTTTCCGAATTCAAAAGTATTGGGAATTCAACGACCCTGCCAAGAGATATTAGTAATCAGCAAGAGCTGTTTCATGTGCTGGAAGGATTAGCTGGAACCGTATCAACTAGATTACGGAGGAAAACAGTGATGGCATCTGCCTTGGCCATTACGATCCGCTATAAAGATCGGAAAACAATAACCAAGAGTATGAAATTGTTGAATCCTATTAGTCAGAAAGAGGATATTTCGACATATGCAAAACAGCTTTTCTTGAAAGCATGGAATGGAGACCCTGTTCGTTTGTTAGGGATTACAGGGAATGATTTAGTCGATCAAGATCATGCTTATAAGCAATTGGATTTATTTTCTTATGAAAAAGATGCTAAAAAAGAACCACTATTAAAAACTCTTTCCAGTTTGCGCGAAAAGTATGGAAAAAATATTATTGAATCCGCCGGCTCAAATGCTAACAAAACAACTGACAATGTTGGTACCGGTACAAGTTTTAATAAGGATTTTTTACGTTCTTTTCCCGAAAAAAAGAAGGACAAACAATAAAAGCTCCACTTTGTTAGTAACAAAGGGAGCTTTTATTTATTTCGACTTCGAGAATTGTCCAGCTCCAGGCGCCATCGGCTCGAGGTCACAAGCCAATCCGTCCAAAAGGTTAAAGAACAACCTTTCGGCCGGCTCGTCTTGTGCTTGTCGCCGATAGACGGGCGCCCTACGCTTTTCTTATTTACAAATATCAACCTCTAGATCAGTAACTGGCCACCAGAAGAAGCCGTCTTTTTCTAAAAGCTCATCTGCTGCATCTGGACCCATTGTTCCGGATTGATAATTAGGAAATTCTGCTTTTGTTTTTTCCCAAGCGCCTGAAATTTTATCTACAAATGCCCATGAGTAGGCTACTTCATCCCAATGTGTGAAATTAGTAGCATCTCCTCTCATACAATCGTACAAGAGCTTCTCATAGCCTTCTGGAGTGTTCATCGCATGGATGCCTGTATTGGCAAAGCTTAATTTTACTTCTTGTGCATCGAGATGTCCGCCTGCTTTTTTAGCGTTCAGATGCAATGTAATTCCTTCTTCAGGTTGAATATGAATGACAAGTAAGTTTGGATTTAACATTTTTTCTGGCTGATAATATAAATTCATCGGAATATCTTTAAATTGAACAACAATTTTCGTTGATTTAGTCGCCATTCTTTTACCTGTACGGATATAAAAAGGTACACCCGCCCAACGGAAGTTATCAATCATAATCTTCCCGGCTACAAAGGTTTCGGTGTTGGATTCTTTATCGACCATTGCTTCATCACGATATTTTGGAACCTTAACATCCTCAATGGTTCCTTCTCCATATTGGCCGCGGACAAAATATTCTTTTACTTCCTGTTCCTCGATGGTTCTAAGGGATCTGAATACTCTTACTTTTTCAGAACGAACTTCATCAGTAGTCAGACTGATCGGTGGCTCCATTGCAAGCAATGCCACCATTTGCATCATGTGATTTTGCAGCATATCCCTTAGTGCGCCGCTTGTTTCATAATAACGGCCGCGCTCTTCCACTCCGAGTGTTTCGCTCGAAGTAATTTGTATATTGGAGATATAGCGGTTATTCCAGAGAGGTTCAAAGATTGCGTTAGCAAAACGAATAACCTCGATATTTCGTACCATTTCTTTTCCTAAATAATGGTCAATCCGGTATACCTCTTTTTCTTCAAAGGCACTTCTGATTTGTTCGTTTAACTTTTTGGCAGACTCTAAGTCATGGCCAAATGGTTTCTCAATGACAAGTCGTTTGTATCCTTTGACATCTGTCAAACCATCGGATTTTAAATGCAGGGCAATTGGACCAAAGAATTCTGGTGCCATTGCCAAATAAAAGATTCGATTTCCAAGAAGGTCATAATTCTTATCCACTTGATCAGCGAAATTTCTCAATGTTACATATGAGTTGGAATCCGATACATCATGTGATTGATAGTAGAAATGGGAAATGAACTCATCTAAATTTTCTTTGTTGCCTAGGGCCGATATTACTGATTCCTTAACAGATGCTTGAAACTCATCATTAGAAAGAGACCTTCTGGCAACACCGATCACGGCAAATTTTTCAAGTTTATTCCGTGAAAACAACCGGTAAAGTGACGGGAATAATTTTCGTTTGGCCAAATCTCCAGTTGCTCCAAAGATCATAATTAACGAAGTCATGTTGTTTTGTTCCACTTTTGTACCTCTTTTCTCATAGCCTTGTTATGTATTTTTATTTGCTTTTATTTAATTTATCTGTTTTCTTTAGGTTTCGCAAATATAAAGAATTGCATGTAACAAAAAAATAATCGTTGCAGGAAGAAATTATGGGTAATTAAGCATTTAAAAAAAGATTGTGATATAGTATCCATAAGAATGAGGAGTAGAGAGGAGTGTTCTTTTGGATATCTTTTTCTTAGGAACAGGAGCAGGGATGCCTGCCAAACTTCGAAATGTTACGTCCATAGCTCTCAAATTGCTGGAAGAAAGAGGGTCAGTTTGGCTATTTGATGCTGGAGAGGCGACCCAGCATCAAATATTACATACATCGATTAAACCGCGGAGAATTGAAAAAATTTTTATTACCCATCTGCACGGTGATCATATATATGGGCTTCCGGGACTATTATCAAGCCGTTCTTTCCAGGGGGGCGAATCACAAGTGACGATCTATGGGCCTAAAGGAATTAAAGAATATATCGGTGTTAGTCTTTCAGTAAGTCAAACCTATTTAAAGTATCCATTAAAAGTGATTGAAATTGAAGATGGAATGATTTTCGAAGATGAACAGTTCACCGTAGAGGCCCGGCTGCTAGAGCATGGAATTCCCTCCTATGGATATCGAATCGTTGAGAAGGACAGGCCGGGCACACTTCTTGCGGATAAATTGCAGGAAGCAGGGGTAAAGCCGGGACCCATTTTTAGAAAAATAAAAAATGGGGAAACCGTTGTTCTTGAAGATGGCAGGGTTATTGAACCGAATGATTTCCTTGGACCCTCCCAAAAGGGCCGGATTGTTACCATCCTTGGGGATACAAGAGTTTGTGAAAATTCACGAAGACTTGCTCAAGAGGCGGATTTTTTAATACATGAAGCGACCTTTGCTAAAGGGGAGGAACAGCTTGCCTTTGATTATTTTCATTCAACAACACACCAAGCAGCAGAAATTGCTAAACAAGCCGGCTGCAAACATTTGTGCTTAACTCACATAAGCTCGCGCTATGACAGGCAGGCATGGCTGGAACTGGTTGAGGAAGCAAAAGAAGTGTTTCCAAATACAGAGATTGCCGAGGATTTTAAAGAATTTAATATAGTTTTTACGTAAAAAAAAGCACTTACCATTTTTAAAAGGTAAGTGCTTTTTTTGCTTTATAGTGGTTTGCCAACTTTTAATTCGGAACTTAAGGCCTTACCCATTTTTTTAGATTGGGCAGTTGCGGCTTTAATACAAGATATAAATGCCTGCTGTACTTCGAATTCCTCTAGGACCCGGATCCCTGCTTCTGTTGTTCCGCCAGGACTTGTTACTTCACGTCGCAGCTGCTCGGGAGATTTTGAGGAGTTTTTCACCATTTCTGCTGCCCCGATTAGTGTTTGAACAATTAATTCTTGGGCCATATACTTGTCGAGACCGATCTCATCCGCACTATTCTCCATGGCCTCAATTAGGTAATAAATATAGGCCGGACCGCTTCCTGACAATCCGGTTACCGCGTCAAGCTGCTCCTCCTCAACGAGCCTTGCTAAACCGACGGATTCGAATAGTTTTTTGATGGATTCCAGCTGTTCGGCGGTAACCCGTTCATTTACGGCAATGGCCGTAGCTGATTTCCCAACTGCCGCCGATGTATTAGGCATTGAGCGGGCAACTGAAAGTGGCTTTCTAGCCAGGCTTTCAATCGTGCTCATCGATACGCCTGCGAGAACGGAAACAATAAGCATGTTCTCAGTTAGATGTTCATGAATATAGTCAATTGCGGTATCAGCATCCTTTGGCTTCATAGCCAGCATCACGATGTCCGCTCCATTAAAAAGGTCATTTAATTCATACGTGCTGCAGATTCCATACCGTTCTTCGAGCTGCTTTAATCTTGCCTTATTAGCATGATTTGTTACCCAGATGTTTTTTCTATCGATTAATTCATTTTCTAGTAAGCCTGAGATGATGGCTTCCGCCATCGAACCAGCACCTACGATTGCAATTTTTTTCATTCTTACTCCTCCTATTGAATTGAGGTGATTATCCTTGATATCCCATCTATTTGTCAAGAATCAATTATAAGAATTTTTACTTTTTTCTAAGTTTTTATAGACGCAGCTTGACTATTTATCTTTTATCGAGGAAATTATTAGTAGTACTAGACAGCCTGTATTCTCCTTAACTGCAAATAGGTCAGGCTTTTAAACACAGATGGGGTGCTAAAATGGTAAGGGAACAATTAAAAGGTAAAAATATCGTCATTACAGGTGCATCCGGCGGGATTGGTGCTGAAATCGCCAAACTTTGCGCTGCTAGTGGTGCTAATCTTATCCTGCTTGCCAGAAGTGTGGATAAGCTCGAACAGTTAAAATCAAGCCTTGCACAGCAGTTTCAAATAAATGTAGATGTATTTCAGCTTGATGTATCAGATACAAACCGTGTAAAAGAAGTTTTCGAGCACATCCTTAAGAAAATAGGGTATATCGATATACTTGTTAATAATGCCGGATTTGGGGTATTCCGGGAAGCCCATGAGGCTAAGATGGATGAAATTAAGGGGATGTTTAATGTAAATGTGGTCGGCCTGATGGCATGCACCAGTATGGTCTTGCCAAAGATGCGGGAACGGCGTTTCGGCCATATTATCAATATTGCATCCCAGGCCGGTAAACTCGCAACACCAAAGTCAAGTGTTTATTCAGCCACCAAGCACGCCGTTCTTGGCTATACAAACGCCCTTAGGATGGAGCTTGCTGATTATAATGTCCAAGTGACCTCAGTAAATCCAGGACCCATTGCGACGAACTTTTTTAATATTGCGGATGAACAGGGTACCTATGTGAAAAATGTGCAGCGGTTTATGCTTCAGCCAGAGTATGTCGCCCAAAAAGTCGTCGATAGCATGCTGACAAAAACAAGAGAAATCAATCTTCCACGCTGGATGAACATGGGCAGTGTTGTCTATGTTCTTTTTCCGAGATTGTTTGAGCGGATAGGAAAACGAGTACTGAATTCTAAATAGATAGATTGAAAAGCTGCTTAAGCAAAATAGCAGCTTTTTTTAAAGCACATTTTATTAAAATATAGCCTGTGTAAAAGAACCCTGTTGATTGGAGTGGAAGGCGGCGAAGACTCCTGCGGGAGTACGGGGCAGGGGAGACCCCGCAGGCCTTAAGGGCCGAGGAGGCTCTCCGGCACGCCCGCGGAAAGCGAAGCCGCCTGGAACGGAAATCAACAACCTAATTTAGACCACAACCTAATTTTAAGAAATGGTATAATGGAATAATTCATTGGATAGACAGAACTGCCTTCGGGAGGAGTCAGATTTGAGTATTAAAATAAATCAAAAAATGATTAAAGAATTGTGCGGGACCGTCTCCTTTAAAAGAGGCGAAGCATTTTTCCGCTCTAATAAAGTATTATTTAAAAAATATGGACCCGAGCGATATGAAGCCACCGTCCTTGGAACAGAGAATTTTTCCGTGGTGATTGAACGTATGGACCATAATCAGTTTCTTTCCAGTTGCAGCTGCCCTAAACTCGCCTCCTTTCAAAAGGAATGTCAGCATATTGCGGCTGTTCTATTAGCAATTCATGATTTTCAAACGAAAGGAACGAGCCCGATTAAAACTGTCAGGGGTATGCAGGGGGAATTGGCTGAAGGGATGCTGAACATTTTTCAAAGCAAGCCAAGAAGGCCCAGCGGTCATCAGCTTCATTTTGAAGATAGAGCCGTTCTTGAGTTGGAGTTTATTATTAAACCAATTAAGGTGAAAAAAGGACATCCTTCACTTGGATTGGAACTGTTCATTCAAGGGACAAAAGTGGCGGATATCAGGAATTTTCTGGAGGGAGTCCAATCTGGTCGTCCATTCCCGCTTCCTGGCCTGTTTTTGTATGATCCAAACCTGCACTGCTTTTCATCAGAGGCAGATTCGGTTATGAGGCATCTCATCCAGCTCATTCATGATGAGGAAGGATCATCTGTGGTTAACACCCCAGAATTGCTGCCGATTCCACCATCTTCCTGGAAGCAGCTGCAAACCTTGTTAACGAGGGCGCCCTTCGTCAACTTAGAATATGAGGGGGGGACTGTCAGTCCACTGCAAATAACAGAAGAACTGCCGCCCTTACAGTTTGAATTTTTAGAGGCTGAAACCACTGGTTATTGGTTAAAGGTAAAAGGGCTGTCCCGTCTGGTTGTTTTAACTGCTTATGGTTCGGTAGTGTCTGAGAGTAAAATTATTAACATAAAAGCCGAGGATTGTCAGCACTTGGAAGAGATTAAACAGATGCTGGATATCTCAGGAACAAATCAACTTTTTATTCACCAAGAGCAAATCACGTCATTTTTCGAAAAAGTAGTCCCTGGGTTGAGAAAATTAGGTCATGTCCAGTTATCGAATGCCCTTACCAGAAAATTCATGAAAACACCGTTGACAGCGAAACTGTATTTAGACCGGGTGAAAAACCGGCTGCTGGTTGGACTTGAGTTTCATTATGAAAATTTCGTGATTAATCCTTTGGAAGATCAAACCGTTTTTGCGGGCGTTCGGATGATCAGGGATAAAGAAAAGGAAGAGCAAATTTTAGAATTAATGGAGGAAAGCTCGCTTGTTAAAACGGATAGCGGCTATTTTTTACACAATGAAGAATTAGAGTATGAATTTCTTTACCATGTTGTCCCAAAGCTGCAAAAGCAGGTGCAAATTTACGCGACAACGGCAGTAAGAAATCGGATCTTTAGAGGACCTGCCCGCCCGGCTCTCAGGGTAAGACTAAAAAAAGAACGAACGAATTGGCTGGAATTTAAATTCGAACTTGATGGCATTTCAAATCAGCAAATTAAAGACATATTAATAGCTTTAGAAGAAAAGCGTAAATATTACCGTTTGCCGAGCGGCAGTCTTCTCTCGTTAGAGACAAGGGAGTTTGAAGAAATTCAGCGCTTCTTAACAGAACTTCCCGTTCAAAGGAATGAGATTGAAAACATCTTTGAGGTTTCCATTATGCAGGGGCTCCCGCTGTTTGATTCGGTTGATGACAGCAAGGTGCTAAGGCTCGAGGACTCTTTTCACCGTTTTCTTGAAACATTGAGGAATCCTAATAGTCTAAGCTTTGAGGTGCCGGTGAGTTTGGAGTCTACTCTGCGTGATTATCAAAAACACGGTTATCGATGGATGAAGACACTTGCCCATTATGGCTTTGGCGGAATTCTTGCGGATGACATGGGACTTGGCAAAACATTGCAAAGTATTACGTTTATTTTATCGGAGCTCCCCGCTATTCGGAAAGGTAAACAGCCAGTTTTAATCGTTTGTCCGTCCTCTTTAACTTATAACTGGTTAAATGAAATGATGAAATTTGCTCCGGGGCTGCAAGCTATTGTTGTAGATGGTACTCAGCGGGAAAGGAATAGAATCCAGAGGGAGGCTGTAGGACTGGATGTACTAATCACCTCCTACCCACTTTTGCGGCGGGATATTCAATGGTATGAGAAACAAACCTTTCATACTGTCTTTTTTGATGAGGCACAGGCCTTTAAAAACCCTGCTACGCAGACGGCAAGGAGTGTAAAAAGGCTTAGATCCGACTATCGCTTCGCTCTTACCGGCACACCGGTAGAGAATTCATCGGAAGAATTGTGGTCCATTTTTCACGTTGTCTTTCCTGAATTATTTAAGGGATTAAGAGAATTTAGCCATCTCCCCAAGAAGAAGATTGCTCTTAGAGTGCGCCCCTTTTTGCTGCGGAGAATGAAGGAGGATGTAGCCTCTGAACTTCCCGAAAAGTTAGAATCCCTCGAAATAGCAGAACTTCTTCCCGACCAAAAGAAGTTGTATGCCGCTTATTTGGCGAAATTAAGGGAGGATACGTTGAAGCATCTGGATAAGGAGACAATTAGGAAAAATCGGATCAAAATTCTCGCCGGCCTCACCCGGCTGCGCCAGATTTGTTGTCATCCTAGCTTGTTTGTTGACGGTTATAAAGGGGGCTCTGCCAAATTGGACATGCTGCTTAAAATTGTAGAAGAGTCCAAGATGGCCGGACGCAGGGTCCTGATCTTTTCACAGTTTACCAAAATGCTTGAGTTAATCGGAAGAAATTTAAGCTTACAGGGACTTCCTTTTTTCTATTTGGATGGTAAAATGCCTGCGCAAGAAAGAGTGGAAATCTGCCGTCGTTTTAACGAAGGTGAATGTGACTACTTTCTCATTTCTTTAAAAGCGGGCGGCACAGGTCTGAATTTGACCGGTGCAGATACGGTTATCCTGTATGATCTATGGTGGAATCCAGCCGTTGAGGATCAAGCTGCGGACCGTGCTCACCGAATAGGCCAAAAAAATACGGTTCAAGTCATTAAACTTGTTACTCGCGGGACGATTGAGGAAAAAATCAATGAACTCCAAGATAAAAAGCGTCATCTGATTGAAGAAATCATTCATTCGTCTAATGAAAAGGAAACCTCTTTTTTAACCGAAGAAGATATCCGCGAAATACTATCTTAATATATTAAAGAATAAAAGCCTCTCTTTTTTGAAAGGAGGCTTTTTTAATTTGTCAAATATTCATAAATGACATCATTGACAACCTCATATAAATTCGCTGCCGGTTCTTCCCCTTTTGTTTGAAGGATACGATTGACTAACAGATCTAAATCTTGTTCGCTTATCGGGAGTGAATCTGTTTCGTAATATTGTTTAAAACAATTTTTTATCATTTTGACCACCAGTTTTTTATCCATCAACGACACCTCTCCCTGATTATAACGTTTTTCCTCATTGGAAACCTCTCAAAAAATTTCCATTGAATACGAACGAATATTCGCTTAAAATATGAATAGACTAAAGAACAAGTGTTCTATATTTAACTGTGAGGGAAAAGTCATGATTGATTACAGCGCGATGCCGAAAAGTAAAATTTTATGTGTGGACATGAAGAGTTTTTATGCAAGCTGTGCAGCTGTTATGGAAGGTCTTGACCCTTTGGATTGTTATTTGGCCGTTGTAGGTGAGAAAAAGCGGCAGGGCAGTATCGTACTTGCTGCTTCACCGCGCTTAAAAAAGGAGTTTGGAATAAAAACAGGTTCACGCATGTTTGAGATTCCAGATGATCCCAAGATTAAAATTGTCGAGCCGAAAATGGCCACTTATTTACGGATTTCAACTGAAATTACCCGTGTGTTTAACCGCTATGTTCCGAAGGAAGCCATCCACGTCTATAGTGTGGATGAAAGCTTTATTAAAGTGGACGGGGCGGTTCATTTATGGGGGGATGCCTGTACCATTGCCGAAAAAATAAAAAACGATATTGAGCGGGAATTCCAGCTGCCCTGTGCCATTGGAATCGGGCCTAACATGTTATTGGCGAAGCTTTGTCTTGACCTGGATGCTAAGAAAAAAGGGGTAGCTGAATGGACATATGAAGATGTTCAGAAAAGACTTTGGAATGTCTCACCGCTCAGGGAAATGTGGGGGATCGGCAGACGTGTCGAAAAAACATTAAACAGTATGGGGATTTTCACCGTTGGCCAGCTGGCCCGTTTTGATTTGGAGAAGCTCGAAAAGAAATTCGGGATTATGGGAAACCAGCTTTACTATCATGCCTGGGGAGTTGATTTATCCGATTTAGGCGCCCCCATTATTCAAGGTCAAATCAGTTTTGGAAAGAGCCAAATTTTATTGAGGGATTATAAAGAGGAGGAAGAGATTAAGGCTGTCATGTTAGAAATATGTGAGGAGGTGGCCCGTAGAGCGCGGACGCATCGGAAGGCGGGAAGAACGATCAGCCTGGGAGTGGGGTATAGTCAAGACGAATTTGGCGGCGGTTTTCATCGCTCCCGAACGATCAGCCAGCCTACGAATGTAACAATGGAGCTTTACCGTGTCTGCCTCGAATTATTTAATGAACATTATAGTGGAAAAACAGTAAGGCAAATTTCCATTGCGATTGGAAATCTGGCCGATGACCGAGAACTTCAGCTTGATCTGTTTGATAGGGGTGCGTCTAAGAGGCGCGAGCTTGGCTATGTTGTGGATTCCATCCGCAGACGTTTCGGGTCAGGTGCCTTGCTCCGGGCTGTTTCCTATACGGCTGCCGGAACCGCTAAACATCGAGCCACACTAGTTGGCGGACACAAAATGTAAGGAAAGAAGGAATACCTATGATTCGCGATCGCGGAAAAATCAAATGGACGTCTATGATGCTCCCTGAACACGTCAAGATGTTAAGAGATTGGGTAAAAGAGGATCAGTACGAACAGAAACGAGAGATGGATGAGCAGCAGCTGGAGTTTATGAATGAAACGATAGCTGAAGCCAGTGAGTTTAACCAGTTTGTTACGATTATCTATTATCAGAAGCGTAAATATGAAATGGTCATCGCTAAAATCCATTATTGGGATGAATGGGCGCAAAAGCTTCATGTCATCGACCACTTTGAAGAAGTGCACCGAATACCGATTGCAGATATTGCAGATATTCGGTTAACAGATGTATAAAATAAGAGCGGCTTAGAAAGCCGCCCGCTCGTAACTAGTCTTCTTTTGAAACTCTAACTTGTGATTCAAATTTCCCTTTATGAGAACCATCGCAAAACGGTTTATTATTAGACAAACCGCAGCGGCATAGAGAAAAAGCTGGCTTTGTTGTGTAAACATTGCCTTCCCCATCAAGTAATTCCACATCACCCGTAATTCTTAGTGAACCATTATCATTGACTTTAATTTGAACCTTTGACATGTTAAGCCCCCTTAAAAATTCATCTTAACATGAGAATATATGGAATTACAGGTAAAATCAATTAAAAGTTTTTAACTTGGCAGAGCATGGTCAACATATTTCTGCAAGAATTCATCAATCGCCCGTTCGTAATCGGCGCGGTTTTCATTGAAGGACTGGGCATGACGGCCATTCTCTGCAATATAAAGCATTTTTGGCCCCTTTTTTTGTTCATATAAATCCTTTGACATGTAAGGGAGGATAAAATCATCTTTTTTACTATGGATAAACAATACCGGATGCTTAATATTTTCAATCACCGAAATGGGGGAAACATGACGGATCGAATACTTATCGCGCAGCCGTAAAAAGGCATCACCAATTGGCAGTAAAAGACTGGGGATAAGCTTAAAGTCTCTTTTAATCAGATAGGCAAGCTGTTCCTTGAAATCGGAAAAAGGACAGTCTGCAATATAAAAATCCGCTCCGTCTTCCAAGAGACCTGCATATAAAAGCATGGTTGCCGCGCCCATCGATTCACCGTGAATTCCCAATTCAAGCTGAGGCCCTTTCTCCTGTTTTAACCAATCAACAACTGTTTTTAAATCGAATTTTTCATAATGTCCAAAGCTGGTAGTTTTTCCGCCTGATTCTCCGTGGCGGCGATGGTCATAAATTAATGTATTAAATCCGCGCTCTAAAAAAAGGTTTGCATATTTAATCGAGTTAATTTTGGTTTCCGTTACTCCATGAGAAATAATGACATACCGGTTCGTCGGATGTGGTTCAACAAGGAGTGCCTTAATGGTATAACCAAACGGTGAGGGAATGTCCACATCCCGCTTTGGGAGTGATTCAAATTCTTTAGGATTATATCGCCCGGCATCTGTTTCCCGCCTTAAAATTAAATCCTCGTTCTTCTTTTTCATATACATCAATCGGTTTGTAAAATACAAACCCAGAGATACCCAGAAAAACAATAGAACAAACAAAGCCCGAAATGCCTTTCTCATAATGGCACCTCCCGTAAGAAATAAGGTATTAATAAACTATGTAAAACAAATACATCGTGCCCATATTTTAACAGAATAAATTTTAACATAAAAAAAGCCGCTGATACCAATGAGCGGCTTTAAGTATTATGGCGCTTCCGCTTTTCTTCATGTCCAGCTCCAGCGCCTAGGGGCTCGGGTCATAAGCCAATCCGACAAGAAGGCCAAAGACCAGCCTTCTCGCCTGCTCGTCTTATGCCAGTCGCCCCTGTACAAGGCGCTTCCGCTTTTCTTATTGCTCAGAATTTTGTCGTTTTGTCGGGTGGAGGGCTTTTTCCATTTCTTCGGCAGCCATCATCCGTTTCCCGCCGCCTGCAGTGTCAGCATAGTTTTTCCCGCTTTGGCTATTTCCTTTCTCACGCTTCTGACTCATATTCTGTCTCCCTTCCTTCTTGGTAGTCTCAGTTATTAAGATGGTTGATATGGAGATTCCTTATTCATAAAAATGTTTCTAAACTGTTTGGGCGTAAAGGCGGTAATAGCCGGTCTCAATTTTTCTTGATAGATGAGGGATTACAACTTCAATAGCGGACATTAATTTGTCTAGGTTAACACCTGTTGTGATTCCCATTCTCTCAAGCATATAAACCACGTCCTCAGTTGCAGCATTGCCTGCCGCACCGGGGGCAAACGGGCAGCCACCGAGACCCCCTGCAGAGGTATCAAATCGGTCAATTCCGGCTTGGAGGGCGGCTAGTATATTAGCAAGGGCAAGCTTGCGGGTATCATGGAAATGGGCAGTTAACAGGGTTTCAGTGAACTCCGCTTTTAATTTGGAAAAAAGAGAGAAGGATTCATTGGGTGTGGCCATGCCGATCGTATCCGCAACGCTTAGTTCGTCGACCCCGGCAATGATAAATTCACGGCAAAGCTCTATGGTATCTTTCTCACTTATTTTGCCCTCATAAGGGCAATAGAAGGCTGTAGAAATACACGCACGAACAAAATAGCCCTTTTCTTTTAATTCACGAATAATCGGCTTTAATTCAGTTAAACTGTCCCGAGTTGTTTTATTGATGTTTTTTAAATTAAAGCTATTACTGACACCGACAAATACAGCAACGGCCTGACAATCAGTCGAATACACTCGCTCAATTCCTCTCCGATTAGGGGCAAGGACGATATTTCTGATTTTTTCGTCTAAACAATGGGCTGTAATTTCAGCAGCATCGGCCATTTGCGGCACCCATTTTGGTGATACAAATGAAGTCAGCTCGATTTCTTGGAGTCCGGCGGCCTTTAGCCGTGCAATAAATTGCTTTTTAATATCCGTAGGAACCAGTAATTTCTCATTTTGAAGTCCATCCCGTGGACCAACTTCAATAATCGTCACTTTGTTAGGTAAATTTAACATCATTTTCCCCCTCCAATCCTCATACCTTCATTGTAGTGGTGGCGTTTTCAGAAAGGCAAGAGTTAATAGAATTTTGACAAAATTAGAGGAATTTTTCATCTGAAAGTAGAAATAGTAAATGTAAATGAGGAAGGAAAAAATTTATGATTACCTTAACTTAAGGGGGAGAGAAAAAGGATGAAGAAGATTTGTACGTCCTTTGAGGATGCAGTTGCTGATATCCAAGACGGAGCAACATTGATGGTAGGCGGTTTTGGTTTATGCGGTATTCCGGAAAATTTGATATTGGCTTTAGCCGAAAAAGGAGTCAAGGACTTAACGGTCATATCAAATAACTGTGGAATCGATGAGTGGGGGTTAGGCCTGCTATTAAATAATAAACAAATCAAAAAAATGATAGGATCATATGTTGGAGAAAATAAAGAGTTTGAGCGGCAGGTTTTAACAGGAGAGTTGGAAGTAGAGTTAACCCCGCAAGGAACTTTGGCTGAAAAAATACGTGCCGGCGGTGCCGGGATTCCAGCCTTTTATACTCCAGCAGGGGTAGGGACACCTATAGCTGAGGGGAAAGAGACAAAGATATTTAATGGCCGTGAATACCTGTTGGAAAAAGCGCTTACAGCCGACTTTAGTCTCGTAAGGGCGTGGAAAGGAGATAAAATGGGGAATCTCGTTTACCATAAAACAGCCCGAAACTTTAACCCAATGATTGCGGCTGCTGGAAAAGTAACGATCGCTGAAGTGGAAACGCTTTACGAAATAGGTGAATTAGATCCAAACTTTATCCATACACCAAGTATTTATGTTCAAGCCCTTATTGAAGGCAAACAGGAAAAGCGAATAGAAAGATTAACCGTAAAAAAATAGAGTGGGGGAAGGGAGTAATAGTTATGGTAAATGATAAAGCCAATGTCAGAGAAAGAATTGCAATTCGAGCAGAGAAGGAAATAGAAAATGGCTTTTATGTAAATCTAGGAATCGGTATGCCAACCCTCGTTGCAAACTATATTACCGATAATAAGCAAGTGGTATTACAATCAGAAAACGGTCTTCTCGGCATCGGACCTTACCCTAGTGAAGAAGATGTAGATCCTGATTTGATTAATGCGGGTAAAGAGACCGTCACAGCTATAAGCGGGGCAGCCTATTTCGATAGTGCTGAATCTTTTGCCATGATTCGGGGAGGACATGTTAATATCGCTATTCTTGGCGGAATGGAAGTGTCAGAAACAGGAGATTTAGCTAACTGGATGATTCCAGGAAAAATGATTAAAGGAATGGGCGGAGCAATGGATTTAGTTCATGGTGCTCAAAAGATCATTGTTATCATGGAACACGTAAATAAAAAAGGAGAATCGAAAATATTAAAAAAATGTACACTGCCTCTGACTGGAAAAGGGGTAGTAGATCGAATAATCACAGAGCGGGCAGTAATGGATGTTACTGATTCTGGATTAAAACTAGTGGAAGTCGCGAGTGGATTTACTGTTGAGGATATTGTCCAGTCAACAGAAGCAGCATTAACTATTGATCAAGATGTTAAATTAGATGCTTATTAATGCGGTAAACGGGCTGTAAGACACAGCCTGTTTTTTGATTTTTTGGTATAATAATAGAGATTTTTTTAGATGGAGGGCGTTTAGAATGAAAAAACAAAAGAGACAAATCAATCAGTCTAAACCAAAAAAGGAAGATCCAGCTGTTACCCTAAAAGATTTAATTAATCCAGATTTAATGAAGCAGCTAAAAGAACAGCAGGATCAGCTTAAGGCAGAAGAAGAGAGAAAAAAAGCAGAAGAAGAACGAAGAAAACGAGAAGAACGAAGATTAAAAGAAAAGAACAAATCATTTGAAGAATTATTAAATGAAAGTGGCATGAACTGGAAAGAATTCAAATAATTATTGAAAAACACTCTGTTGATTGGCGCGGAAGGCACGAAGACTCCTGCGGGAGTACGGGGCTGGGGAGACCCCGCAGGCGCTTCCGCGCCGAGGAGGCTCCCCGGCACGCCCGCGGAAAGCGAAGTGTCTGGAGCGCCAATCAACAGACATGTTCCAAATCTAAAACTATATTTTATAACATAGCCTGAAGGTGATTTATATTATCTGTGTTCCCTATAAATACCTGGCTTTGTTAACTCTTTAATAATCGAAACCTCTTCTTGGGTGAGTGGATTACTTTTTACTGCGGCAACATTGCTTCTAATCTGTTCAGGGCTGCTTGCACCTGCAACAACAGAAGCGACAGCAGGATTCGCTAAATTGTACTGGAGAGAGACCTCTGTAAATGAACGCGAATGAGCAGCTTTTTCTTTTAACAAAGGTAAGATTTCCACTAAGTCTTGGTAGCTGTAATCCAGATAGCCCTTTTCAGATGCCTTGCCAAGCAGCTTATCGCTAAGCAGTCCTTTAGCAAGCGGACCTCGTGTGACTGCGCTTATATCATGTTCATGTAAAAGGGATAGGATTTCTTCCTCTGGTCTGCGGTCTAACATACTGTATTGCATCATAACGGACACCAGATTAGATTTTTTTATATATTCGCGGATGACATTGGGCCGGATGGAGGAAATCCCATAATAGCGAATGTATCCTCCTGCTTTTAATTCTTCAAACGCTTCAATCGTCTCATCTATATTATCTTCAGTCGTTCCGCCATGCAGTTGATATAAATCAATATAGTCCGTTCCTAGACGCTTTAAGCTGCATTTTACTTCTTCCTTTATATAGGCTTTGGAAGGGTCCCATGTCCAGCCAGTTTTATCTGGTTTCCAGCGGTTTCCTACCTTAGTTGCAAGAATGACCTGTTCTCGAACAGGTTTTAAAGCCTGTCCGACAATTCTCTCATTTTCACCAAAATCATAAAGATCTGCCGTATCAAAATAATTTATTCCTTCCTCAAGTGCAGCCTCGATAATTTTTCTAGCCGTTTTTTCCTCTGTGCCGATGGACATACAGCCGAGGCCCAATTCAGTAACATACAAATCGGACTGGCCTAATTGTCTTTTCTTCATAAATTACAACCCCTCCTGCTCTTTCCTACAATATTAATAAAGAAAAGGGCAGACTACAAATGACAGCTACTATTTTTGCGAAATATCCTGAACCCAATCGGTGACTAAAACATAATCCTTTTGATATTCCTTTAATTTCTGAATGATTTCCCAGGCTTTGCCGACTAGAGTAATCCCATCTTCGTGGATATAGACTTTCATAACCTGCTCCTCCAATTAAAGTATGGTAAAATATACGTATATTTTTACAGAATAGAACGGAGTGACAATAAAATGGACAACCTAACAGAAAAAACAATTAAGAGCGAAGAGATATTTTCAGGAAAGATTATCAGCCTTCATTTACAAGATGTGGAGCTGCCAAATGGGAAGCAGTCGAAGCGTGAAATCGTAAAACATCCTGGGGCTGTAGCGGTGATAGCAGTTACCGACGAAAACAAGGTAGTAATGGTGGAACAATATCGGAAAGCATTAGAAAGAACGATTGTGGAAATTCCTGCGGGGAAACTGGAAAAAGATGAAGAACCTGAAATCTGTGCCCGAAGAGAATTAGAAGAAGAAACAGGTTATGTTTGCAGCAGTTTAGAACTAGTCACCTCTTTTTATACATCACCAGGTTTTGCAGATGAAATTGTCCATGTCTATTTAGCAAAGGGACTCGTTAAAAAGGAGGATTCAGCTAGTCTTGACGAAGATGAATTTGTTAATCTTGAAGAAATAAGTCTCGAAGAAGCACAGGAATATGTAACAAATCAAAAGATTTTTGATGCAAAAACCATTTTTGCTGTCCAATATTTACAATTACAAGAGGCGCTGAAACATAAATGAATCGCTATTATGTAGATTTACACATTCATATTGGCCGGACTTGGACAGGCAAGCCGGTGAAAATTACGGGTGCTAAATCTCTGACATTTACCAATATTATTGAACATGCAAGGCATGAAAAGGGATTAAATATGGTAGGGATCATAGACAGCCACTCACCCGAAGTAATCTTGGAAATGGAAAGTCTAATTGAAAGTGGAGAGATCATTGAGCATCCGGATGGAGGTTTAATATTTGGGGATTTAACGGTCATTCCTGGTTCGGAACTAGAGATTTATGATGAACAAACCAATGGTCCCATTCATCTGCTCATGTATTTCCCTAATCTGAGTGTCATGCGTGAATTTTCAGCTTGGCTTTCAGGCCATTTAAAAAATATTCAACTGAGTTCGCAACGGGTTTATGTAACAGGGCTTGTTCTGCAAAAAAAGGTCAAAGAACTAGGCGGGATTTTTATTCCTGCCCATGTTTTTACCCCCTTTAAAAGTTTGTATGGTAAAGGGGTTAATAAGTCACTGACCGAGGTGCTCGATCCTGATTTAATTGATGGGATTGAACTGGGGTTAAGCTCAGATACATATATGGCAGACCAGTTAGAAGAACTTCATCAATATACGTTTGTAACTAATTCAGATGCACACTCACTTGCAAAAATCGCTCGAGAATATCAAGAAATCTCCATGAAAGAGCCGACTTTTTTGGAACTGCAAAAGGCATTAAAGGGAGAGGAAGGCCGTCATATCATTGCCAATTATGGTCTTGATCCTTTATTGGGGAAATATCATAAAACCGTTTGTGCGAAATGCTTTACCCCTCTAAATATGGAGGACCAACTCTGTCACTTGTGCGGAAGTAATAAAATTATTAAAGGTGTGTCAGACCGAATCCTGGAGTTAAAAACCGCAGATTCAAGTCCACAAGGTCGTCCGCCGTATGTCCATCAAGTCCCGCTGGAGTTTATTCCTGGCTTAGGACCGCGCCTATTGGAAAAGCTGGTGAATCATTTTGGCAGTGAAATGGCTATCTTGCATGAAGTTCCATATTCAGCTTTAACAGAAGTTGTCCCTGCCAAGATTGCCGATCTCATTATGAAGGCGAGAGAAGGCAAAGTAAATCTTGCAGCCGGAGGCGGCGGGAAATATGGAAAAATTGCAGACTAATATGGAATCATCCCCGGCAAGCTTATCAACTGCCGGGTTTTTTCATCGATAAAAATTTTATCCTTTCTAAAATCTATTATTTTTCGTCATAGAATAACTAGACTAACATAGACTTTAATAAGCGATCCTTAGTTAGTAGGAGGAAATTAAAGATGAAAAAACGTTTGTACCAGTCAGATGCCGCCAGTTATTTTCGCGAACATTCCTCAATCTTTTTATTTATTGTTGTCTTATTTTTAATGGGAGTCATTTTCGGAGCGATTGTCGTCAATAGCATGAGTATTACCCAGAAAGAAGATTTATTTTATTATTTATCACAATTTTTCGGACAAGTGTCTGACGGGACGGTAGCCGAGGATAATGATCTATTTTTACAAAGTTTTTTACACAACAGTAAATTTATTGGCCTAATGTGGATTCTAGGAATCTCGATCATAGGACTTCCTATTATATTAATTCTCTTATTTCTTAAAGGAATGGTTGTAGGTTTTACGGTGGGCTTTTTAGTGAGTCAAATGGGCTGGAAAGGCTTTTTGATGGCTTTTGCTTCCATACTTCCGCAGAATCTGATTATCATTCCGGTATTTATACTAATCGCAGCATTCTCAGTGATTTTTTCAATTAGAATGATTAAAAGACAATTTATGAAGAAATATGCACAGCCAATCATGCCTTTTTTTAAACGGTACATTGTCGCCTTAATGGCTGCCGTACTATTCATTTCAGCGGCTTCAGGAATAGAAGCGTATTTGTCCCCATGGTTAATGAAAAGTATTATAAGTTCCATCACATTAAAATAATTATCATTTTATATAAATTATAAATAGTTATTTATAATAATTTTATTTTGAATCTCTATACTCATCTGTTATAATGAAAATTAACAGTGGCGAGGGAGGGACTTCAGAATGGAAACTAGAATTGAAAGAATTAAGAAACAGCTGCATTCAGCGAGTTATAAATTAACTCCCCAGCGTGAAGCAACTGTTAGAGTTTTGTTGGAAAATGAAGAGGATCATTTGAGTGCAGAAGATGTGTACCTCCTCGTAAAAGAAAAATCGCCTGAGATTGGTTTAGCAACTGTTTATCGAACATTAGAATTGCTAACAGAGTTGAAAATTGTCGATAAAATAAATTTTGGTGACGGAGTTTCGCGCTATGACCTTCGCCAGGAAGGCGCAGCCCATTTCCATCATCATCTAGTTTGTATTGAGTGCGGGGCTGTAGATGAAATCCAAGAGGACTTACTGGAAGATGTTGAAGCTATAGTGGAGAGAAGATGGAATTTTAAAATAAAAGACCACCGTTTAACTTTTCATGGGATTTGCCATCGCTGCCATGATCCTGAAGAAGAGACTGAGAAAACAGAATAATATAAACGGAAAGTCCCTTTCAGGAGAAAAGGACTTTTTTCTTTTATCCAAATGGACCGGAGAAGGTATAAAGTTTGTCCATTTTGGCATACCTTTTAATAGAAAATTAGTATTGGGGGATGTCAAATGGTCTCTTTTATTAAAGTTGTATTCCAGACATTAAAAGTATTTATCCTTTTCACTGGGTGCACGGTTTTGTTTTATTATGGTATCATGTGGGTATCTGAAGAATATCAAAATTATCATCGCTACGATGTACCAGAAGGATCTTCTTTAAAGGTATCAAACGCAGTGGAAGATGACAGTTCATCCATAATTGATCGGTTGATGTTGTTTTATTTGAATGGAGAGTAATGGTAATGGAAGACCAGTTAAGAACTTTTTTAGATTACTTAATAGTGGAAAAAGGGTTAGCTAAGAATACAATTATCTCCTATGAACGGGATTTAAAGAGCTACCTTAAATATCTAAAAAGCGTGGAGGCAGTGTCGTCACTAAACGAGGTACAGCGTATTCATATTATTCATTTTTTAAATTATTTAAGAGAGCAAGGGAAATCGTCGAAAACTTTAGCTAGACACATAGCCTCAGTAAGAGCGTTTCATCAGTTTTTATTAAGGGAAAAGGCAGCGGACCAGGACCCATCTGTTTTGATAGAAACGCCAAAACTAGAAAGGTCTATTCCAAAGGTTTTGAGCTTACAGGAAGTAGAGCAGCTGCTAAATGCACCTAACTCCATTGATCACTTTGGTGTAAGGGACAAGGCTATGTTAGAACTACTATACGCAACAGGGATTAGGGTAAGTGAATTAATCGCATTGGAAATAGAAGATGTTCATTTAACGCTTGGATTTATTCGCTGTGTTGGGACGGGACATCGGGAACGGATTATTCCAATTGGGAAAACCGCTTTAGCAGCAACTAAACAATATCTCGAAAATGGCAGAGCCTATTTTGTTACAGAAAAGCACAAGGATAATGCCTTATTTTTAAATCATCAGGGGCATCGATTAACTAGGCAGGGTTTTTGGAAGATTTTAAAGAAACTAGCAATGGAGGCAAAGATTGATAAGGAATTAACTCCTCATACTCTGCGCCACTCGTTTGCTGCCCATTTGCTTGAAAATGGTGCTGATTTAAGAGCGGTCCAAGAAATGCTCGGACATGCGGATATTTCAACTACTCAAATATATACAAACCTATCAAAATCGCGAATGATGGATGTCTATAGTAAGTTTCATCCTCGGGCCTAATAGGATGATAGTGAAATGTAATTCACAAAAGTGTTAAAAGCTGCCTGAGAATTTTGGCGGTTTTTTTCTTGTATTTTCAAAAACTTAGAGTAAAATAGAGATGTCAGACTTCTGACGAATGATTTATTAATTTACTTTCATAATCCTATTTTTAAGCGGACAACCTAAAGTTGTCTATTTATCGTTTGGAAACGTTTTCTATGTTAAAAGGAGGTAAGTGTATGACAACAAATACATATAAGCGCATTTTTATTATTGTGATGGATTCAGTTGGAATCGGTGAGGCGCCAGATGCTGAAAAATTCGGGGACAAGGGTGCAGATACATTTGGACATATTGCTGAAAGAATGAATGGTCTGAATATGCCTAATATGGGTAAGTTAGGATTAAGTAATATTCGTGAAATTAATGGAATAGATAAAGCTGCTCAGCCGCTAGCTTTCTATACAAAAATGAAAGAGGCTTCTAACGGGAAGGATACCATGACAGGGCATTGGGAGATAATGGGTCTAAATATTCAAACACCCTTCCGTGTGTTCCCGGAAGGCTTCCCGGATGAACTGATTACAGAGCTAGAGAAACGAACTGGCAGAAAAATTATCGGAAATAAACCGGCGAGCGGGACAGAAATTTTAGATGAACTTGGCGAAGAACATATGAAAACAGGTGCTTTAATTGTTTACACGTCTGCCGATTCGGTTCTTCAAATTGCCGCACACGAAGAGGTTGTCCCACTCGAAGAGTTGTATAAAATTTGCAAAATCGCACGTGAATTGACTCTCGATGAAAAATACATGGTAGGACGAGTGATCGCACGGCCGTTTTTAGGTGAACCAGGAAACTTTAAACGTACACCTAACCGCCACGATTATGCCTTAAAACCTTTTGATCGAACGGTGATGAGTGAGTTAAGGGACGCAGGCTTTGATGTCATTGCAATTGGAAAAATATCTGATATTTATGACGGGGAAGGGGTAACTAAATCTCTCAGAACGGTTTCCAACATGGATGGAATGGATAAGCTTGTCGAAAGCTTTGATATGAATTTCACTGGCATTAGTTTTTTAAACTTGGTTGATTTTGACGCGTTATATGGTCACCGCCGGGATCCAGAAGGCTATGGAAAGGCGCTTGAGGAATACGACGCCCGCCTGCCAGAGGTATTTGAAAAAATGACCGATGATGATTTGTTAATGATTACAGCTGACCATGGAAATGATCCGATTGCACCTGGAACAGACCATACTCGCGAATATGTTCCATTACTCGTTTATTCAAAGCGAATGAATGGAGGGAAGGAGCTTCCGTTACGTGAGACATTTGCAGATCTTGGTGCGACCGTTGCTGACAACTTCGACGTTAAAATGCCTAATTACGGTAAAAGCTTCTTAAATGAATTGAAATAAGGAGAGGAATATTTAATGAATATAGAAAGTATTCAAAATGCATCTCAATTTTTAAAAGAAAAATATCAAACAACACCAAAATTAGGCCTCATACTAGGATCAGGACTAGGTGTATTAGCGGATGAAATAGAAAATCCGGTTAAAATACCTTACAACCAAATCCCTGATTTTCCTATTTCAACAGTTGAGGGTCATGCTGGACAACTAGTCCTTGGTCAGTTAAATGGGGTAGAAGTAGTAGCGATGCAAGGCCGATTCCATTTTTATGAAGGCTACAGTATGGATAAAGTGACCTTCCCTGTCCGTGTGATGAAAGAAATGGGTGTGGAAGTATTAATTGTCACCAACGCAGCAGGAGGGGTAAATGAAAGCTTTTCCCCTGGCGACCTGATGATTATTACCGATCATATTAATAACATGGGAACCAATCCACTAGTAGGACCTAATGATACTAAGCTTGGTGTCCGTTTCCCTGACTTGTCTGAAGCTTACTCCAAAGAATTAAGACATATGGCAAAAGAGATAGCAGAACGTTTAAATATAAATGTCAGAGAAGGCGTATATTTTGGCAATCCTGGCCCTGTTTATGAAACTCCTGCGGAAATCCGGATGATTCGTCTTTTAGGCGGAGATGCTGTAGGAATGTCCACTGTTCCTGAGGTAATTGTGGCCCGGCACAGCGGGATAAAGGTTCTGGGGATTTCTTGTATCTCTAACATGGCTGCTGGAATCCTTGATCAGCCGTTAACCCACGATGAAGTCATTGAAACAACTGAAAAAGTAAAAGCGGACTTTCTATTATATATTAAAGAAATTGTTAAAGGGATAGGTCAGTAATCCTTCCGCTAGAATGCGGGATTCAAAATGATTATAAAAATGTGGTGATTAAGAATGAGAATGGTCGACTTAATAGAAAAAAAGAGAGATGGGCAAGAATTATCAACTGATGAAATAAAATTTATTATCAATGGGTATACAGATGGCAGTATCCCGGATTATCAAGTCAGTGCCTTAACAATGGCGATCTATTTTAAGGGTATGACTGAAAAGGAAAGAGCAGATTTAACCATGGCAATGGTGGAATCTGGTGATCAAATAGATTTATCGCCAATCGAAGGGATTAAAGTCGATAAACACTCAACAGGGGGAGTTGGGGATACAACCACTTTAGTTTTAGGCCCTTTAGTGGCAGCAGTGGGTGTACCAATTGCTAAAATGTCCGGACGAGGTTTAGGTCATACAGGCGGGACCATTGATAAATTAGAGGCCGTTAAAGGTTTCCATGTAGAAATCAAAAATGAAGAATTTATTGACTTAGTTAACAAAAATAAAATTGCCGTAATCGGACAAAGTGGAAATCTAACGCCCGCTGACAAAAAACTGTATGCCCTGCGGGACGTAACCGCAACCGTTGACAGCATTCCACTTATTGCAAGTTCGATTATGAGTAAAAAAATCGCTGCTGGGGCCGATGCGATTGTTCTTGATGTTAAAACAGGTGCAGGTGCCTTCATGAAGACACTGGACGATTCAAGAGAATTAGCTAGTGCCATGGTGAGAATCGGTAATAATGTTGGCAGAAAGACAATGGCTATAATCTCCGATATGAGCCAGCCGCTTGGCTACGCGATTGGGAACGCCCTTGAGGTAAAAGAAGCGATTGATACCCTAAAAGGACAGGGACCAGAAGACTTGACAGAGCTCTGTTTAACGCTTGGCAGCCACATGGTATACTTAGCTGAAAAAGCAAGCTCCATAGAGGATGCTCGTCAAAAGCTTGAGAATGTAATTAAAGACGGATCGGCTCTAGAGAAATTAAAAGTCTTTTTAAGTTCTCAAGGTGGGGATGCTTCCATCGTGGATAACCCATCAAAAATGCCACAAGCAAAATATACGTACGAACTTGAAGCAAAAGAAGATGGTTATGTAGCGGAAATAGTGGCAGATGAAGTAGGAACGGCTGCAATGATCCTCGGAGCGGGGAGAGCAACAAAAGAATCAACAATCGATTTAGCTGTTGGACTCGTATTACAAAAGAAAATCGGCGACCAGGTCAAAAAAGGGGAATCATTGGTTACCATATACAGCAACTATGACAATGTAAACGAAGTAAAACAAAAGCTATATGAAAATATAAAAATCACCACAGAAAAAGTGGAAGCGCCAATCCTTATTCACGGAGAAATAACCCAATAAAAAAATGCAGGGTGACAGGCACCATGTGAAGAATTCACATGGTGCCTGTCACCCTTTTTTACGTATTTATAGGAAATAACTGTATAAAGTAAAAGGTTTTGGAAAAAATGGATAGTATAAAGAATGGAGGGTTATGGGAATGAAACGATTTGTCTCTTTCATTGTGACAACTTTTTTACTATCAAGTTTATGGATTCCATCTGCTTTTGCTGCTGAAGAGAAAAAGAATGCCGATATTGTCAGTAATGTTAAATCCGCTATTTTAATTGAACGAGACACAGGCACAGTTCTTTATGAAAAAAATAGTAACGAAGAGCTCCCGCCTGCGAGTATGACCAAAATTATGACGATGCTCCTTATCATGGAGGCAATCGACCAAGGCAAACTATCTTGGAATGAAAAAGTAAGAGCAAGTGAGTATGCGGCTTCTATGGGCGGCTCGCAAATTTTTCTTGAACCTGGTGAGGAAATGACCGCCAAAGAAATGTTACGCGGGATTGCGATTGGTTCAGGAAACGATGCATCCGTAGCGATGGCTGAAAGAATAGCAGGTTCGGAAGAAGCATTTGTCGATATGATGAACGCTAAAGCCAAAGAGTTAGGATTAAAGCATACGCACTTCAAAAATACAACAGGACTCCCGGTCAACGGCCATTATAGTACGGCTGCGGATATGGCCATGATGGGCAAAGAGCTCCTTAAATATGAAAATATAACAAAATTTACAGGCATGTACGAAGCATACCTTCGTGAAAATACAGATAAAAAATTCTGGCTGGTAAATACAAATAAACTAGTCCGCTTTTATCCTGGGGTAGATGGACTAAAAACTGGTTTTACAGCTGAAGCAAAATACTGTTTAACGGCTACTGCCCAAAAAGATGGCATGCGTGTCATTGCGGTTGTTTTTGGAGCGCCAACTTCCAAAGAAAGAAATGCCCAAGTAACGAAAATGCTAAACTTTGCCTTTGCCCAATATCAAACACATCCAATGTTTAAACGAAATCAAACCATTGGTCTGGCAAAAGTAAGTAAGGGCAAGGATAAGAATGTTAATGCAGTTACAAGCGAACCGATTTCGATTCTAACTAAAAAGGGTGAAAAAACTCAGGATGTTAAACAAAAAGTCACCATGGCAAAGAATTTAAAGGCTCCGATAACAAAAGGTGACCAAGTTGGGACGATTCAACTAATGAAAAATGGAAAAGTAATTCTGGAAAGTCCATTAGTAGCAAGTAAAAGCGTGAAAGAGGCAGGTTGGTGGACCATGTATAAACGCGCATTTGGCATGTTTACAAAGTCCGGCAAATAGCACAATCTCCTCTTAGAAAATACCTTTTAGCCGCTATATGTCGAAAAAGAGCATTACAAAACTATTTTTAGCGAAATACAACTAGTTTTGTATGTATAGAAGGATATTTTCAATAATAAAGCGAATTGACTCACTATACCAGATTAAGGAGGACGGGAATAGTGAGTCTTAACATTAATATGGAAACAAAACATGATGTTTTGTGCATCCGGTTAAGCGGGGAGCTGGATCATCACACAGCAGATGAACTTCGCGAACAGGCTTCAACAGTTATTGAGAAAAATGATATACGTCATATTGTTTTAAATTTAGAACAACTCTCTTTTATGGATAGTTCTGGTTTAGGGGTTATTTTAGGAAGATACAAACAAATAAAACAGGTGCACGGTGAAATGGTCGTTTGTGCGATTTCCCCTGCAATACAAAGATTATTCGATATGTCAGGTTTATTTAAAATCATCAAAATGGAACCGACAGAGGAATTTGCATTGCAAAGATTGGGGGTGGCATGAGTGAAGAATGAAATGAATCTTCAATTCAGTGCTTTAAGTCAAAACGAGTCATTTGCCCGTGTAACCGTTGCTGCTTTTATAGCCCAGCTTGATCCAACAATGGATGAGCTGACAGAAATTAAAACAGTCGTTTCAGAGGCAGTAACAAATGCAATTATTCACGGTTATGAAAATGACCCTACTGGTATGGTCTATATTCATGTAACGATTGAGGACAGTTTGATTGATATGACGATCAAAGATGTTGGTTTAGGTATAGCAGATGTGGAGGAAGCTCGTCAGCCATTATTTACAACAAAGCCGGATCTAGAACGTTCCGGCATGGGATTCACCATCATGGAAAATTTCATGGATGAGGTTGAGGTTCATTCACAGCCAGGCAGCGGAACCGAGGTTAGATTACGGAAGCATTTAAAACTTAACAAAATGCTTTGCAATTAAGGAGACTTGCCGATGGATGTGGAGGTCAAGAACGATAAAAGTCAAACATATTTAAAAGATCATGAAGTCAAAGAGCTCATTAAAAAGAGCCAAGCTGGAGATCAAGAATCTAGAGATTTAATCGTTGAGAAAAATATGCGTCTGGTCTGGTCTGTGGTCCAGCGGTTTCTTAATAGGGGTTATGACCCGGATGATTTATTCCAAATTGGATGTATTGGATTATTAAAATCTGTTGATAAGTTTGACCTATCCTATGATGTCAAATTTTCCACGTACGCAGTTCCAATGATTATTGGTGAAATCCAACGTTTCATCCGTGACGACGGAACAGTGAAGGTCAGCCGCTCACTGAAAGAAATGGGGAACAGAATCCGCAAAGCAAAGGATGAATTATCAAAAATACTTGGAAGAATTCCGACGGTGAATGAAATTTCAGCCCATTTGGAACTCTCCCCCGAGGATGTAATCCTCGCTCAGGAAGCCAGCAGGACACCATCGTCCATTCATGAGACAGTTTATGAAAATGATGGAGATCCCATCACTTTATTAGATCAGATTGACGATGGCAACGAGGGGAAATGGTTTGATAAAATCGCATTAAAAGAAGCCATTCGTGAGTTAGATGAACGAGAACGGCTAATTGTTTATTTACGATATTATAAAGATCAAACCCAATCTGAGGTCGCGATGAGATTGGGGATATCTCAAGTACAGGTTTCAAGACTTGAGAAGAAAATACTTCAACAAATGAAAGACCGTATGGATCTCTGATCCATACGGTTTTTTATTTTCTTACATGAAAGGACTCGATTATATCCATACTATACATGAGGAAATTATTGTGTGGGAAGTGAATGTTTTGGAAAAAACAATCTACATCCGCATGCGGCACCGAGTCCATGTACGGCCAGAAGAAAAGGTTTATTTGAAGGATGTTGCCCAGATTATTGCCCCAGAAGCGATCCTTTCTGAGTTACAAACAATGATTGTTTACCAAGTAACGGAACTCGACCGAAATATCATCGTTATTGATGTCATGGAAGTGATTAGAAAAATAACCCATAAATTTATAGATGCCGATGTTCAATCGATTGGTCCATCCCAAACGATAGTCGAGGTTGTTTTTAAGAAAAAAGAGGTTTCATTGTCGATATTTATTTTAATATGGTTTTTATTATTTTTTGGTTCGGCCATGTCGATTATGAACTTCCATGATGATGTAAGTATGCAAAGTGTTCAGGAAAAGATATATACCATCATAACTGAAAAAAAAGCAGTGAAACCATTACTTTTCCAAATTCCATATTCAATTGGACTGGGCCTTGGTATGATTCTATTTTTTAATCATGTGTTTAAGCACCGCTTTAATGAAGAACCTAGCCCATTGGAAGTGGAGATTTTTAATTATCAGCTTGATTTAGATAACTATGTAGTTATCCATGAAAATAAAGAAAGTATGAAGCATATTGATGACGATTAAAATTTTGTTGGTCGTATTTATTGGTCTTGCCAGCGGATTAATGGTGGGTGCTGGTTTTGTTGCTTTTTTAACCGTTCTTGGGATTATTCCAAGACTGACACAGCTTTCTAAATCAATAAGCATGATCCACTACTACGAATGGGCTGTAATTTTGGGAGTCCTAGTAGGTGTGTTCGCAAGTTTAAGAGACCCAACCTTACATATCTCTGTCTATTTTTTAATCCCGTTAGGACTTACGGGAGGAGTGTTTGTAGGAATGCTCGCAGCTGGTTTAACAGAGGTAGTGAACGTTTTTCCAATCCTCGCTAAGAGGATCCGCCTGGATGGACAAATTATTATTTTAATAATGGCAATCGTTATTGGAAAGATTTTCGGCTCCATCTTTCAGTGGATTTATTTTATTCACCAATAAAAAGGAGAGGTTAGGGAAGCCAGGATAATCATTTTACGGACAATTAATTTTTATAGGAAGGACATCAAAGTATGAGTATTCAAAGACGCGTCATTTTAATTACTGACGGTGATGAATATGCAAAGAGGGCTGTTGAACATGTAGCCAAAGAAATTGGCGGGCGATGTATTACTAGTTCCTATGGTAATCCTTCCAAATTAACTGGACCTGAGCTTGTTAGGTTAATAAAAAAGGCACCACACGACCCAGTTTTAGTTATGTTTGATGATAGCGGGATTGTGGGTGAAGGAGTTGGTGAAGCAGCTCTAAAATATGTAGCCACACACAAAGATATTGAAGTTTTAGGAGCGATTGCCGTTGCAGCGAGGTCCAGAGATGAGGAATGGAGCCGGGTGGATGTAAGTATTGATCGTGATGGGGTGTTGACGCCATATGGCGTTGATAAATATGGAATACAAGAACTTGAAATTGGGAGGATAAATGGTGATACGGTTTATTGCCTTGATGAGTTAAATTTACCCATTATCGTTGGAGTAGGCGATATTGGAAAGATGGCCCGGCATGACTCTTATAAATTTGGTGCACCAATCACCAAAAAAGCGGTAGAACTTATACTTGAAAGGAGTGGCTTTCATGTCAAGAAGCAATGAACAGAAATGGCCGATTCCTCAATCCGTTAATGAAATAGAAAATTATATGAAGCAAAGAGTCGGACTGGGTATCAGCTTTGACTTAGGTGTTCGAAAACTGAAGGTTCTCAAAAAAGACGTTCAGATCTATTTCTGTAATGGTCTTTGTGATACTCGTTATATCATTGAACTAATAGAAGAATTAGTCCAAATTAACGACCATGAAAGACAAACAACAGATATTTATAAACTTATTTATAACCGGCTCCTAAATCAATCTGTACAACCTATTTATAAATTAGACGAACTTGTGGATTTAGTTCTTTCGGGGCAAATTGTCGTAGTAATTGAAGGTGAAAATACTGCATTAGCCGTTGATGTAAGGAGTTATCCAGGGCGCTCGCCGCAAGAACCGGATACGGAAAAGGTTGTTCGTGGTTCACGAGATGGATTTGTAGAGAATATTATCCTCAATACTGCATTAACGAGAAGAAGAATTAGAGATGAGCGCTTGCGCTTTGAAATGATTAAGGTGGGAGAAAGATCAAAAACAGATGTTGCCCTCGGATATTTAGAGGATGTCGCAGATGCTGATTTACTGAATATTTTAAGAAAAGAGATAAAGGCGATTGAAGTAGACGGAATACCAATGGGGGATAAAACGATTGAAGAATTCATCGTTAAACAAGGGTGGAATCCTTTTCCAATGGTTCGATATACTGAAAGAGCTGATGTAGCCGCAGCGCATATACTAGAAGGACATATCATTATTTATTGTGATACATCACCAAGTGTAATCATCACACCTGCGACGTACTTTCATCATGTTCAGCATGCGGAAGAATTTCGGGAATCTCCGGCAATGGGCACTTTTGTAAGATGGACAAGATTTTTGGGAATAATCGCTTCAATCATTTTACTGCCACTGTGGTTACTGTTTGTATTAGAACCCTCACTATTACCTGAAAAGATTGCTTTTATTGGACCGAATGACCAAACCAATATCCCTGTTGTAGTGCAATTAATATTAGCTGATTTTGGTATTGAATTTTTGAGGATGGCCGCTATACATACTCCAACACCGTTATCAACAGCCATGGGCTTAATTGCTGCTGTTTTGATTGGACAAATTGCCATTGATGTGGGTTTGTTTGTTCCTGAAGTTATCCTTTATGTAGCCGTAGCAGGTATTGGTACTTTTACAACTCCAAGTTATGAATTAGGTGTAGCAAATAAGATTGCCAGAATCATTCTCATGATTTTGGTGGCCATGTTCCATACACCTGGTTTTATAATTGGTTGTACATTAATGTTTTTATTTGTTGTCAATATGCGGGCGTTCAATACTCCATACTTTTGGCCATTCCTTCCTTTTGAACCAAAAGGATTTATGCAGATTATTATTCGTCGTGCAATCCCCGGATCCTTGTTAAGGCCGAGCATTGTACGCCCTCGAAATCGTTTCAGGCAGCCGCCTGGTGCAAATGAGAGATAATGGCTCCATTTTTATTTGCAGTTTTTTTTTAGATGTGCTAAATTTATTTTATTTAAATAAAGGGATAAAAAAATAGGCAGTATCTTTTATAGATTCTGTCTATTTGTTTTTAGGTTTGTCTCATAGACTATTAGTAGCGAATGGAGAGAGGGAGAGGGCATGTATTTTTACGGATCAACGGGTGTGAATAAGAATGGGAATCTGGAGATAGGCGGCGTAGACGCTGTTGAACTAGCAAAGCAATATGGGACACCTCTGTATGTTTATGATGTAGCCTTAATAAGAGAAAGAGCAAAGGGATTTAAACAAACTTTCGATGAGTTGAATGTTACGGCCCAGGTAGCTTATGCCAGTAAAGCATTTTCAACCGTTGCAATGATACAGTTAGCGGAAGAAGAAGGATTATCTCTAGATGTTGTATCTGGAGGGGAGTTATACACTGCAATTGTTGCAGGATTTCCGGTAGAAAGAATTCATTTTCACGGAAATAATAAGAGCAGAGAAGAATTGGAGATGGCGATAGACCACAGGATTGGCTGCATTGTTGTCGATAATTTTACTGAACTGGAATTATTAAAATCCATTTGTACGGAGAAAAATGCAATCGTTAATATTCTTTTAAGAATTACACCTGGAATTGAAGCACATACCCATGATTACATCTTAACTGGTCAAGAGGACTCAAAGTTTGGCTTCGACCTCCAAAATGGCCAGGCTGAACAGGCCTTAAGATCAGCAATCGACTGTAACTCATTTGATGTCCTCGGACTTCATTGTCATATCGGTTCACAAATATTTGAAACAACGGGTTTCTTGCTAGCGGCTAAGAAAATCGTCGAGAAGCTGGAACAGTGGAAAACTGAAATTGGCTTTGAATCCAAAGTCTTAAACTTAGGCGGAGGATTTGGAATCCGCTACACTAAGGAAGATGAACCAATCCAGCCATCGCAATACGTCAGGGAGATTATTACTGAAGTCAAGCACTTGACTGAGCAGCACTCCCTAAAGATGCCGGAAATTTGGATTGAACCTGGCCGCTCACTTGTTGGTGATGCAGGGATTACCTTATATCAGGTTGGATCATCTAAGGAAGTGCCGGGCGTAAGAAAATATTTGGCTGTTGATGGAGGAATGAGTGATAATATCCGTCCGGCTCTTTATCAAGCCAAATATGAAGCGGTCCTTGCTAATAAGCCTTTAGCTAAAGCAAATCAAACTGTCTCGATCGCTGGAAAATGCTGCGAATCTGGTGATATGTTGATTTGGGATCTGCCGCTTCCGGAAGCTGGCGAAGAGGACATCCTTGCAGTGTTTTGTACCGGTGCTTACGGTTATTCAATGGCAAACAACTATAATCGGATTCCTCGTCCAGCAGTTGTATTTGTGGAAAACGGCAGGGCCACACTCGTTGTAAAAAGAGAAACTTATGAAGATTTAGTTAGATTGGATTTGCCTTTAAAATGATTAGTTTATAAAAGCTGACGCGAGTTGCGTCAGCTTTTTTTAGAATTAAGAAAATATTGATTTAATCGTATCGATTAACCAAATAAAAAATTGTTTTAGCTTTTCTAAAAATCCCTGTCCTTCATCCGATTTTAAGAAATTAGAAATCTGGTCCTTCGCCTTATTTAGCTGATCGCTCACTTGGCTCCAATCAATATTTAAGTCCATAAGCTTATTAAAAAAGTCCATTAATGCTTTCAATTCTGCATCTGACAGTGTCACATTTAACTCTTTAGCCGCTTGTTCAATGATGTTCTGTAATTCTGCATCATTTTTTGGTTTATTTTTGGCAATTTCTTCTTTAACTTTTGCTATTAATGCAGCGGCATTCTCTTTCCCAATCGAATCCCCAAGCTTCGCCGTCTCGACCATTTCTTCATTTGCAGCCTGTTTGACATCTTCAGGAATCGTTTCTTCAGCAGAAATCTCATATGCCTTGATGATGCCGGTTAATGCCGCAGTTCCTGATACTGAAATAGGAGCAGTGATATAGATGTCAGCATCTTTGACTCCTGCAGTAATTAGAGCATTTACATACATCTCATCAGTAACCCAATTAATATTCTTGGTTTTGACAGTAATACCTGCCCCCTGTGAGGCTATGGTAATGGCAGATGATGAAATAGCTTTTGTGCCAATTAAAGCTTTTGAAATGTACTTTCCTAAATATTGATGTTCTTCCTGGTTTGACACCGTAACAATTTGAACATTTGAAGGTGCGCCCATTTCTTCTAGAAGACTGTCTTTTTGTTCCTCCGTTAGATTTTCTCCTAAAGTGACAATCATATCCCCTTCAGCTAGGTCTGCAAAGCTTTGGAGAGGATAAAGACATAAAAGAGAGATAATAATTAGAAAGGTAAATAATCTTTTCATTGTATGCCTCCTTCAATGATAGCGGGTGGTTAAATAAATACCGAATCCCTTCTAATAATATAACCTAAACAATAAGATAAACGAAGAATTTCACTTGGAAGTTTCATAGATTTAATCCTTTCTTAGAGCTATAAGTATAAAAAAAAGAGAAAATAGATTATTTTTGTTAATTAGTGTAGAATGGTTGCAGGGTAGAAATGCTTTTGGAGGAAAGTTTCTGTTATGAAAAGTAACTGGTTATTATTTGGAATTCTTATTGGTCTTTCGGTGGTCTGGGGATTAATTTACTGGGTCTTTATCTTTCCTGGTAAATAACTCACATACCTATTTGATGATAGCCCAATATTTATGTATGATGTTATTTAATGAAACATAATAAATTCAAATTACATACAATGAATAAATGTTTATTATTCAAAAATTAGGAAAAAATATACTATTGTTAAACCAGACAGAAAAACGGTTTATTTACTATAATGAGGGATAAAAATGTTAATTCGATACAAGAAGACATTCGAAAAGATTGCCATGGGCCTGTTGTCCTTTATGCCGACAGAAAAGGACCTGAAGAAGCTTCAGGCGACCATGAAGGAATATGAAACAGAAGAGGATTGGCAGCTTTTCCTGTGGAAGGAAGAAGATATTATCGGACTTCTCGGAGTTCTTTATGATCATCCTCGCAATACGATTGTCATTCAACATATATCCGTTAACCCATCACATCGGTTACAAGGTATAGGGAAAAAAATGGTGAAGGCTTTAAAAGAGATGTATGGGGATAAGGAAATCATTTCAAATGAGTACACGGCTCCATTTATTGAGAAATGTGATGTTTGCTAAGATAGGAAAAAGGCAGCGGATTAGCCGTTGCCTTTTCTTGTATTTAGTGCTTGATTTCTTTCTTCTATCACGCTTGTTCGATCCCGTAACAAATGGCGATGGACAAGATTTTGATCAGTAAGAACACTTTCTTGCCCCCAGACCAACCCATGTTCTTTGCAATAACTCTTACCTAGTTCTAAAAGGGCAGAGTCATAAAGTGGAAGGTTAAAGCTTACATATCCTTGCTGATTCGAAATGAGCGATAAACGTTCCTTTAATAAAGTGAAAAATACTTGTGAGTCAATGCCGAGCTTACTTAAACAATCAGACTGTGCCTTTAAAATTGTTTCCGCTTTTTCAAGGGTTTTTTTGGCACCTTTATAATTATTTCTGCGGTGATGGTAGGTCGAAACGGCTAGTAAAATAAGTCCGACCCATACGGAATTTTTCGTTTTTTTACTGTTTTTTTTCCAATATTCCTCAAGTATCTCGTGACACTCAAAATAATCCCTGTCACCATGAAAATGAGCTAAAAATTGGATATATTCTTTTGGGTACAAAAAATCCCCCCTATAAATGATATGTGTTTAGTTTATCATATCGCTCTTATTCCTTTAATAAAAAACGACCTGCCAAGATTGGCAGGTCTCTAGTTCCATAATCTTTAGTGCGTTACCTTGCGTCTAATCGGCGCTCGTGTATACTTAGTAAACCCAGGAAGCACCAACAATGATTAACAAAATGAATAAAACGACGATTAAAGCAAAACCGGATCCAAATCCGCCATCCATATTGAAAGACCTCCTTGTAAGTTTTTTTACTTTCCTTGTCATCATATGAAGGATAGTTGTCCATTGTTATGGGCATACATCCAGACTTCAAGATATAGATGGAAAGGTTGATTTTTCTATTGGACAACAAACTTGAATCCTCTATACTAATAAAGAACATGATGCAGACAAAGTACATTTTATTTTTGAGAATTTTGGTGAATATAAATGCCTTACCAGGTAAAAATCGATGCATTTGAAGGACCTTTAGATTTACTTCTTCATTTAATAAATCGGCTTGAAATTGATATATATGATATCCCGGTAGCTGAAATAACCGAGCAGTACTTACTATATATTCAAACGATGAATGAATTACAGCTGGATGTTGCCAGTGAGTTCTTAGTGATGGCTGCAACACTACTTGCGATTAAAAGCAAAATGCTTTTACCTAAGCATGAAGAGATATTAGATGAAAATGACCCCGAGATCGCCTATGAGGATGATCCAAGGGATGAACTTGTTGAACGCTTAATTGAATATCGAAAATATAAGGAAGCTGCGCATGACCTGAAAAATCTAGAAGAAGAACGGGGCCTGATGTTTACCAAACCGCCAAGTGACCTTTCTGATTTTACAAAGGAACAAAATTCTGAACAATCAGAGCTAAATGTATCATTATATGATATGCTTGCTGCTTTTCAAAAACTGCTGCGCAGAAAGAAATTGCAGCGTCCCATGGCGACTAAGATTACCCGCCAGGAAATATCGATTGAGAAGCGAATGACTGAGATAATGGATGATCTGACTCTAATGGTGGGAAAAAGGAATTTTAATGACTTGTTCCCTTATCCGGCTAAGGACCATATTGTGGTTACATTTTTAGCGATATTAGAACTAATCAAGAGACAAGCCATTGACGTAGAGCAGAAGGAAAACTTCGGGGATATTTTCGTTGAAGCTTTGAAGGAGGGGGCAAATTAGGTGGAAATCATTAATTGGAATAGCATATTAGAAAGTCTTTTATTTGCCGCTGGAGATGAGGGCTTATCCCTTAAGCAGCTTGCCGAGGTAATAGAAGTGGATGAGCTGCATGCTAGTGAAATGATTGAGAATCTGCGGCAAGAATATGAACGAGATGGAATGAGAGGCATTATGATTGTTCAATTGGCAGGTACATTCCAGCTGGCCACTAAAAAGGAAAATGCCGCCTATTTAAAAAAATTAGTAGATTCGCCTCATACTTCAACCTTATCACAGGCTGCATTAGAAACCTTGGCGATCATTGCTTATAAACAGCCGATTACACGGGTTGAAATTGAAGATATCCGAGGGGTAAAAACGGAGCGGCCGCTACATACCTTAATGGCAAAGGTGTTAATTAAAGAAGTTGGCAGAGCGGAAGGAACAGGACGGGCTATTTTATACGGGACCACAAAAGAATTTTTGGATTATTTTGGGTTGAAAAATTTAAAAGAGCTGCCGCAATTGCCTGAAAAGGTTGAAGAAGAATTTATCCAGGAAGAAGCAGACCTGTTTTTTGAGAAATTTCAAGAAACAATTAACTCATAACCCAATCCTCGGCCAAAATTTATGCTAAAATATATATAAATTAAATATATTAATTGCACCAGCCAGTTGATAAGGAGAGGGAGTATATTGCTAATTAGTGTATGTAAGGGTTATGAATTAGAAAAAGAAAAATCAAATACTTCGGAGGATTTCTTTAATAGAAGTGAAGTTACGTTTATTGAAAACGGACAAGAAAGAACACTCCATGTTTTATATCTCAGGTATTTTGATGAACTTTTTCATGAGTTTACTCCATACAAGCAAGACCCTATAATAGCTGATGGAACCACTAATGTTTACTTTAAGGATATCGTAGCACTTGTTTGTCTCTTGAAAAATCCAGGACTTCGCACCCGAAAAAGATTATATATTAATTCAAAGCATGAATTTGCTTCCTACTTCCAAAATATAAATCTTAATAAATTACCTGAAATATTTAAAGGTATCCAGCAAAACAAAGAATTTGAGCTTCATTCTCCACTTGAGTTCATACTGCAGTGACATTAATTAGCATGGTTAATTTAGGAGGGTAATTATGGGAAATACACTGGTTAAAACACAACTTAATGATGTCAAAGATTTTTTAACAAAATCAATTATTGTACTTGAAAATTTTTTAAATGAAACAACTGTTTCTCAACTAAATGCAGAAAATGAAGAAGATTATAATTATGTTAAATTAATCCTTGCGAACATGAGAAAGTTAGTCGTGTATAGTGAAGAGGGGTTAGAAGCATGTTCTGTTCTTTTACAAAGTGAACCTTTCCCAAAAGCAGCGGCAGAAAAAACTTTGTATAAGATTTATCATCAATGTATTGAAGAGTTTTTCTCACCTAAAAATGATGCTTGGTTTGAAAATAGCCGCTCGGCATATACAGGCAGAAATTCTATTAAATTTTACCGAAATGTTTCTGAAAAGATATCAACTCTTATAAAGAGTCTAGAAAGTGATTTCCAAAGAATACGGGAAGAACTTGAATATTATGAAACTGATTATCGAACAAAGATGATCCAGTCTAAATAACTCTTTACTAGGTTAGTTGAGTGAAAGAATAAATGATTATAAAAAAGACTGTTCCGGCTGGAGCAGTCTTTTTTCGTTCTTAATAAGTGGAAGTTCTCATACCATTTAGGGGGATTATTTCTTGGATGAAATGGGGGTCCTAGGGTGGGACAGTTTAGGAAATACGTTAATGACTTATTTATATGGAATGAACAAATGAAACATTTTCTTCAGTCTGAACAGGTGGGAGAAGACTCAGAACTATGGGGAAAACTTGATGAATTCGCAGATTTAATTGAGAGCACTAACCGGGAGTTATCTAATGAGGAGCTGCTCAGTCTCCAAGCAAAGGCAGAAAATATTCATCAGAATATGGAGAGTTATTTTCGGAATAAGCAGCAATCCGGGAGTATGTGGGTCCCGGAGAAGGCAGTTCCACCAGGCGGTCATACATTACCTGAACTTTCTTACGACTACAACGCCTTGGAACCATATATATCCGAGGAAATTATGAGGCTGCATCATCAGAAGCATCATCAATCATATGTAGCTGGTTTAAACCGGGCCGAAGTAAATTTAAAGAAAGCTAGAGAAACGAATGATTTTTCACTAATCAAACATTGGTCAAGAGAGCTCGCTTTTCACGGATCCGGACATTATCTGCATACGATTTTTTGGAAAAACATGGATCCCAATGGCGGAGGAATTCCTCAAGGTGTAATCAAAGGGGAGATCGATAAGTACTTTGGAAGTTTTGATGGATTTAAGCGGCAGTTCTCGGAAGCCGCTAAACAGGTTGAAGGAGTTGGCTGGGCGATATTAGTATGGAGTCCAAGAGCCAGACATTTAGAGATCCTACAGTCAGAACGTCATATGATTCTCACACAATGGGATACGATCCCTTTACTCGTTCTCGATGTTTGGGAGCATGCCTATTATTTGCAATATAAAAATAATCGAGGTGAATATGTAGACAAATGGTGGAACCTTGTAAATTGGCATGATGTTGAAATGCGATTTGAAAAAGCGGCTGATATCAAATGGCCTGCTTTCTAGAATATACTCGCCTATCGGCGAGTTTTCTTTATTTGCTGTCATAACATAACTCGTCCCGCATAAACATGTACAAACAAGAAAAGCGGAGGCGCCTCGTTCAGGGGCGACAGGTATAAGACAAGCCAGCGAGAAGGCTGTTCTTTGGCCTTCTTGACGGATTGGCTTATAACCCCGAGCCCCTAGGCGCCGTAGCTAGACAATAAGAAAAGCGGAGGCGCCTCGTTCAGGGGCTGCAGCTGGACTATTTGATAGAGATAAAGGAGACGAGGTTAATCTGATGAGAATGATTTCAAAGCTAATTATCTTGGCCCTCATGGTTTCACTAATGACCGTAAACATTCCTCAAAAGGTTGATGCTTCCCTTGGTATAAGTGCTGCAAGTGCCGTTTTGATTGAACAGAAATCTGGGCGGGTCTTGTTTGAAAAAGATGCACATACGAAGAGAAGAATAGCTAGTATAACTAAAATCATGACTGCTATACTTGCGATTGAATCGGGAAAAATGAACCAATATGTAAAAGTAAGCGAACAAGCAACAAGAGCTGAAGGGTCTTCCGTATATCTAAAACCTGGAGAAAAAATAAAACTTAAGCATCTAGTCTACGGCTTAATGTTAAGATCAGGGAATGATACAGCAGTAGCTATTGCTGAGTCCGTCGGAGGCAGTGTCGATGGCTTTGCCTATTTAATGAATCAAAAGGCAAGAGAAATTGGAATGTTTAATACCCATTTTGCCAATCCGCATGGACTGGATGATCAGGAAGATCATTACTCAACAGCCTATGATATGGCAATCCTCATGCGTTATGCAATGCAAAACAAAACTTTTCAAGAAATATCAGGCACGAAGGTTTACCGGGCACCTAACCCAACGGAAGAGTGGGACCGAGTATGGAGGAACAAAAACCGGCTTCTAACAAAATATAAATATACAACCGGGGGAAAAACAGGATACACCAAACGGGCAAAACGAACACTTGTGACAACAGCAACCAAAGGGGATATGGATTTAATTGCTGTAACCCTAAACGGACCTGATGATTGGAATGATCACATTTCAATGTATGAAAATGGTTTTAAGGGCTATGATATGGCTGAAGTTTTACAAAAGGGTAAAGTGGAAGTCACAAAAAATAAACTATACAAAGGTCATCTCTACGTCAAAAAATCAATTGTATATCCAGCCACCAGTGAGGAAATGGACGAGTTCTCGATTAAATATAAATTGGAAAAGCCAAGCAAAAGATTGACAGCCAAAGATGAAGCAATCGTAGGGAAGGCAGAAGTGTATTTGGATGAGAGAGTGGTTCAAGAAGTTCCTATCTATTTCGAAAAGGCTGCTGAGAAAAAAGAGAAGAAGGGTTTTCTAAACTCTATCAAAGAAATCTTTCTTTTAGTCATTGGTGTGAAAGTCAATGGTTAACTATATCTGGGTAGCGATGACTGTGATTGGAATTGTATTTGCATTAATTAACGGTAACATGGAAGCGGTAAATAAAGCAGTTTTTGATGGAGCAAAAGAGGCCGTTACACTGTGTATCGGGCTAATCAGCGTTTTAGTCTTCTGGCTCGGTATGATGCGGATTGCAGAAGAATCAGGGCTTCTTCAGAAACTAACGAGATTATTTCGGCCGCTAGTAAAGACGTTATTTCCAGATGTACCTGCCAATCATCCTGCAATGGGATACATTCTATCAAATATGATATCAAACATGTTTGGACTAGGTAATGCCGCAACCCCTCTGGGCATAAAGGCAATGGAAGAACTTAAAAAATTAAATGGTGGAAAAAACGATGCCTCTCGAAGCATGATTACCTTTCTGGCCCTCAACACAGCTAGTATTACCATAATACCAACAACAGTAATTGCCATAAGAATCAATTATCATTCCGCATCACCAACAGAAATCGTTGTTCCAACCATTATCGCTACCATTCTATCGGCAATAGGTGCAGTATTGATTGATCGCTATTTTTATTATCGCAGACGGCGAAAAGGATGATGAGTATGGGGTTCCTATCGTATGTTTCGCTAACTTTTATACCTTTACTAATAGGATTTATTCTATTATATGGCACATATAAACGAGTTCCGACCTATGAGAGCTTTGTTGAGGGGGGAAAAGAAGGAATTAAGATTGCGGTATCCATTATTCCTTTTTTAGTAGGAATGCTTGTCGCCATTTCTATTTTTCGAGCTTCAGGTGCATTAGACGCCTTAATGAATTGGCTTAGACCTTTCATGAAGACAATGGGAGTACCCGCTGAAATTGTTCCCTTACTGATCATCAGACCGATTTCTGGGACCGCAGCACTTGGGATGACAAGTGATTTAATTGGCGTTTACGGACCTGACTCGTTTATTGGCCGACTGGCATCTGTCCTTCAGGGAAGTACGGATACAACCTTTTATGTATTAACGGTTTATTTTGGTGCGGTCGGGATTAAAAAGATGGGAGATGCACTTAAGGTAGGTCTCCTGGCAGACGTAGTGGGGATTATTGTATCGATTTTAATCGTGTCAATAATCTTTGGTACAACATAAGTCAGAAAGCATGTTCCTTTACTGGAGCATGCTTTTTTATTTTTTTTTGAAATTTAAAAATAAAACTTATTAGGTTTAAAAAACATCACAAATTCTTTTTTGTTGTAATTAATACCCGTTACTTTGAAAAGTGGAGAAATTGTGTCATAATTCATTAGGATAGAATAGTGATTTTTCTTGGATAATAATATCATTTTACAAACGCCAGGGAAACTACTAACAGAATTTTTGAGGTGAAATAATGGAAAGATTGCAAAAGGTAATTGCGCGAGCAGGGATTGCCTCTAGAAGAAAAGCCGAAGAATTAATAAAAGAAGGCAAAGTAAAGGTAAATGGTAAGGTAGTAACAGAACTAGGGCTTAAGGTTACTCCATCTGATAGAGTTGAGGTCAATGAAGTACAAATTGAAAAGGAAGAGCCTGTTTACTTTCTTTTGTACAAACCAAGAGGGGTCATTTCAAGTGTAAGCGATGACAAGGGGAGAAAGGTGGTTACCGATTATTTTTCCCATTATAAAGAAAGAATTTTTCCTGTCGGGCGTCTTGATTATGACACGTCCGGATTATTGTTATTAACAAACGATGGGGAATTTGCCAATTTGCTTATGCACCCTAAAAATGAAATCGATAAAGTGTATGTAGCTAAGACTAAAGGAATACCCTTAAAAGAAAATCTAAGGAAATTAGAAAGAGGTATCCATCTAGAAGATGGCAAAACAGCACCTGCTAGAGTGAAGTTGCTTTCGGCTGATAGAAATAAACAGACTGCGATTGTTGAGATAGCCATCCATGAGGGCCGAAATCGTCAAGTGAGAAGGATGTTTGAGGCAATAGGTAACGAAGTGTTGAAATTAAAACGTGAACGTTATGGCTTTTTGACATTGAGCGGCTTAAGAGCAGGAGAAGCAAGGGAATTGACTCCACATGAGGTGAAACAGCTTAGAGCGCTTGCTTCGGACCAATCAAAGAAAAATTCATAAATTTGTCACATTTACTTTTAACTGTTAACACTGTGTTTCTGTTGTTAAATGCTATAATTTTAGAAAATGCGCGGGAGAGTTACTGGAGGGGAAGTTATGAAAAAACGGCGCTTAGTCATTAGAACGTTGATTTTACTCGTTTTAGGTGTTGCCGTTGCCTATTCACTTTATGCTAATCTAACAAAGGATTCAAAACAGAAGGTCGCAGTCGGAGACACAGCTCCAGATTTTGCGTTAGTTGATATGCAGGGAAACAAACATCGTCTTTCTGACTATCGCGGGCAAGGGGTATTTTTAAATTTTTGGGGAACTTGGTGCCCCCCATGTAAGAAAGAAATGCCATACATTAATAATCAGTATCATCAATATAAGGATCAAGGGGTTCAAGTCTTGACAGTAGATATTCAGGAGCCTGAACTTGCTGTTAATCAATTTGCAGAGCGGCTTGGGTTAGACTTTCCAATCATGATTGACACGGAAAAAGAAGTGATGAATGTATACGGGATTGACCTCTTACCGGCTACATTCCTTGTGGACAAGGATGGGAAGGTAGTCAAATATTATACAGGGGAACTAACTGAAAATAAGATAAAGGATTTTATGGAGCAAATAAAACCTTAAGGGACCTGAGGGAGTTTTTTCAATGAATGATGTTAAATGTGAATGTGGTCATGTTAATCCACATGGGACCGTGTTGTGTGAAGCATGTGGAAAAGTACTGGATGAACAAGAGAAAAATAATCAAGACCTTCTTGACATGCGCTATGAGGGAAGTGCACGACGTTCACAAACATACAATAAGACCATTATCGATAAAATTTGGAACTTTTTTTCATCAGTCAAAGTGGGGGTCTGGCTGATTGTAATTACATTACTTGCATCCACTCTTGGAACCATCCTTCCTCAAGAAATGTATATCAATCTTCCACCAGAAGTGTATTATGAGCAGGAATATGGCTGGTTTGGAAAATTGTATTACAACCTGGGGTTACATGATTTATACGGATCATGGTGGTACTTAATATTAATCGCAATGATCGGAATTTCTTTGGTTATCTGTAGTCTTGATAGGGTAGTACCCCTTTATAAGGCCTTAAAGGCCCAAAGGGTTACAAGGCATGAAGGTTTCTTAAAACGCCAGAGAATATTTGGTGTGACAGAGGATGCAAACCAAAAGGAATTCGATATTATCCGGAATCATTTAAAGGAAAGACGCTATCGAGTGAGAGAGGAAAATGGGGATTTGTTAGCCGAAAAGGGCCGCTTTTCTCGCTGGGGTCCTTACGTTAACCATGTGGGACTGATCATTTTCTTATTAGGTGCCATGCTCAGGTTTATCCCTGGTTTCTATGTCAATGAAGACCTGTGGGTAAAGGAAGGCGAAACGGCTGTTATACCTGAGACAGGAGAACAGTATTATATAAAAAATAATCAATTTATTTTGCAGCATTATGATAAAAACAAAGATAAAACATTCGAAAAAGCGATTGAACAGGCAGGTCAAGTGGTCAAAAATTATCAATCAAATGTTGTCTTATACGAACGGGTAAGTAATAATCTCCCAGGTGAAAAGCCTGAATTGAAAAAGCTGAAGGAATATAAAATCAAGGTTAACCACCCGTTGGATTTTAATGGCTATTCAGTGTTCCAGTCATCTTATCGCAGTGAGCTTAAAGAAATGGACTTTGTGCTGGCTAATAAAAAAACTGGTGAAACTTTTGGCGCCGTTAAAGTTAACTTGGAGGATCCAAAGGCGAATTATGATTTAGGCAGCGGTTATTCCGTAAAAATCATTAATTATTTTCCAGACTTTGAGTTTGATAAAAATGGTGAACCTTCAACTAAATCAAGGCTGCCAAATAACCCTGCCTTTGTATTCCAAATGACTACACCGGATAAATCCGAGCCGGAGACTAGCTTTGTTGCAATAAAGCAGACAATCGAACCATTTGGGGAAAATACGTATAAACTGGCTTTTCAAGGGATTCAGACCAAGAATGTATCAGGATTCACTGTACGAAAGGACTCCTCCTTATGGGTGATTATTTTAGGCGGTATCATCTTCATGATCGGTGTGATTCAAGGAGCTTATTGGAACCATCGGCGGATTTGGGTTCAGAATAAGAATGGACAAGTATGGATTGCTGCCCATACTAATAAAAACTGGTATGGTTTAAAGAGGGAAATAGAGACGGTTTTAAAAGATACCAAGCTTGAGATCCCAGAAGATCAGCAGCAAAAGGAAAATATGGATAAGGAGGGAGTCTAGTTGGCAACAATAAGTAGTAATTTATTATTCATTGCTTTTATTCTTTATTTAATTGCCACCTTATTTTATGGCGGGTCTATTAAATCGAAGAAAAAAACAAATGAAAAAGCTGAAACAAATACATGGGGGAAAATTGCAGTACTTCTAACAATCGCAGGTTTTATTTCTCAACTCGGTTATTTTATCACTAGATGGATTGCAGCTGGTCATGCTCCGGTAAGTAATATGTTTGAGTTTACTACCTTTTTTGGAATGGCTCTTGTTGGTGCATTTATTGTTATTTATTTTATTTATAGAACAACCCTGCTAGGACTATTTACAATGCCTGTTGCAATTCTTGTCATTGCCTATGCAAGCATGTTTCCAAGAGAAATTACACCGTTGATACCAGCCTTACAAAGTTATTGGCTTCATATTCACGTAACTACTGCTGCCATGGGGGAAGCAATCCTCGCGATTAGCTTTGCAGCAGGGTTAATTTATCTTGTAAAAGCAATTGACCAAACAAAGGCAAACAAACAAACCTTTTGGCTTGAAATGGTGATGTTTTCACTTGTAACAGTACTAGGATTTGTAGCGGTATCATCTGTCTTCTCCGCGCTGGATTATCATGCAAAATTCAATTGGGTAGATAAACATGACAACCAAGTGGTAATGGAGTATAAGATGCCTGCCATTACCGGCCCTCATGACGGTGATTTGCAATCAACTAATCGTTTTGAACCATTGATCGAAATGCCAGCATTCATTAATGCCAAAAAGTTAAATTCGGTTATTTGGTCATTATTTGGCGGCCTGGTCCTATACGGTCTGATTCGTGCCGTGCTGCGCAAGCGAATTGCGGCTGCGCTGAAACCATTGGTGAAAAATATAAAACTGGATTTTGTAGATGAGATTAGTTACCGTTCCGTCCTAATTGGCTTTCCGGTATTTACCCTAGGCGCTCTCATTTTTGCAATGATTTGGGCGCAGATGGCCTGGTCGAGATTTTGGGGCTGGGATCCAAAGGAAGTATGGGCTTTAATCACGTGGCTTTTTTATGCGGCATTTTTACATCTGCGCTTGTCAAAAGGCTGGCATGGAGAGAAATCGGCATGGCTTGCCGTGGTCGGCTTTGTCATCATTATGTTCAACCTAGTTGCTGTTAACCTGGTAATCGCAGGACTTCATTCCTACGCCGGATAAGAAATTAGAAATATAGCTTTATGCCTTCACTTACAAAAGTGAAGGCTTTTATAAAATCAAGCAAATTTTCATGGGAAAGTTAATTTGTCAAATTATTGACACAGTTTGTGGGAGTAATTACCTTGAAAATGTAGCAAAATGCTGTTCCATTTTGTAAAATAAACTCCATGGGGGGATTAATAATGGAAAAAGACGTAAGGATTTTAGTTGTAGATGATGAGGAAAGAATTCGCCGTTTATTGAAAATGTATTTAGAGCGCGAAGAATATATAATTGACGAAGCAGAAGATGGAAATGAAGCCTTAACAAAGGCGTTAGCGAATGATTATGATGTGATTTTACTTGATTTAATGATGCCAGGAAAAGACGGAATTGAAGTTTGCCGTGAACTAAGAGAAAAAAAGGCCACTCCTGTTATTATGTTGACAGCTAAAGGTGAGGAAATCAACCGTGTACAGGGATTTGAAGTTGGAACAGATGATTACATTGTAAAACCATTCAGCCCAAGGGAAGTGGTTTTGCGGGTAAAAGCACTGTTACGACGGTCATCTCAAACTAGTTATTTGCAAACAGAAACAACAACAAAAGACGTCATTGTGTTTCCACATTTGACCATTGACAATGATGCACACCGAGTGCTGGCCGATGGAAAGGAAGTAAGCTTAACACCGAAAGAATACGAGCTGCTATATTTCCTGGCAAAAGCACCTGACAAAGTGTTTGACCGTGAACAATTATTAAAAGAAGTATGGCATTATGAGTTCTTTGGGGATCTGCGCACGGTTGATACTCATGTAAAACGTCTCCGTGAAAAGTTAAACAAGGTTTCCGAGCAAGCGGCAAGAATGATTGTTACTGTATGGGGAGTGGGCTACAAATTTGAGGTAATTAATGAATGACCTTTTTACGAAGTGTCGTTGGTAAACTATGGTTTACCATCATTTTATTAGTTTCGTTTGTTCTGTTTATTTTGACAATCATGCTTCTTGAGCTGTTTCAAAACCACAACATTCTTGAAACAAAAAACAATTTAACTCAAACTGCAGAAAAGATTGCTAATGTCTTAGAAGCACACCCAAATGACAAATTCCCGCTCGGCTTAGAAATTTCTTGGGAGATCATTGATGATGTGACCAAAGTAGTGATTGTAAAAAATGATGATGAAATCTATTATTCCCCAAATACTGAAAAGGACAAAAAATTGTCCTTTGAGGATATCAAAAAGGATGCTGATTTTTTAGCGGTATACCATCACAATAAATCGGTTGATAAGGTGTCCAGCCTATCTTCAGAAAATAACAATCAGGATACGAGCTATTCAATCATTGGCGTTCCATTAAATTTGCCTGGTGAAAAATATGGCGCCGTTTTTATTTATCAATCACTTGAGGTAATGAAGGAAACATCCAATGAAACAACGAAATATATTTTGCTTGTTGCTGGTGTTGCGATCATTTTAACCACAATCTTTGCGTTCTTCTTGTCTACCAGAATCGCAGCTCCGCTTCGAAAAATGCGTGAGGCTGCCTTTGAAGTAGCCAGAGGGAAGTTTGATACAAAGGTACCGATTTTAACGCATGATGAAATAGGAGAACTGGCAACCGCCTTTAACCAAATGGGCAGACAATTAAAGTTCAATATGAATGCATTGAGCCAAGAGAAAGAGCAGTTGGCGAGTATTCTCAGCAGTATGGCTGATGGGGTAATCACTTTTAATCGGGATGGTACTATATTAATTACAAATCCACCTGCGGATCGTTTTTTGCAATATTGGTATTATGAAAAAGGCGATTTTGCAACTGATGCAGAGGCTATCCCATCAAAAGTGATGGAGCTTTTCCAGAAATCTCTGGAAACTGAAAAAGAGCAAATTGGAGAAATATCACTTCAAGGGCGCCACTGGGTAATCTTGGTGAGCCCGTTATATAGCAATCGATTTATTCGCGGAGCAGTGGCTGTCCTAAGGGATATGACTGAGGAAAGACAGCTGGAAAAGATGAGGAAGGATTTCATAGCCAATGTTTCTCATGAGCTTAGGACCCCTATTTCTATGTTACAAGGTTATAGCGAAGCAATTGTAGATGATATTGCTGAATCACAGGAAGAGAAAAAGGAAATGGCAAAAGTCATCTACGATGAATCATTAAGAATGGGCCGCCTGGTTAATGAATTATTGGATTTGGCTCGGATGGAGGCTGGACATATCCATCTATCGATGGAAGATGTTAATCTATCCGCTTTTATCAACCGAATCATCTATAAGTTTCAAGGTTTAGCAAAAGATAATGAAATTCTATTGTTTTCTGAAGTGGAAAATGAAAGTTTAACTGCTGTATTTGATCCTGACCGAATTGAACAAGTGTTAACGAATTTAATTGATAATGCGATAAGACATACACCAAAGGGTGGAAAAGTGAAAGTAACGGTACTCTCCGAGGACAGAGGGATAAGAATGGAAGTAAAGGATTCTGGCTCAGGTATTCCTGAAGAAGATTTGCCGTTTGTTTTTGAAAGATTTTATAAAGCAGATAAAGCTAGGACAAGGGGCAGGGCTGGTACAGGATTAGGACTTGCCATTTCCAAAAATATCATTGAAGCCCATCTGGGATCCATATCTGTTCGCAGTAAAATGGGCACTGGAACGACTTTTTCCTTTTTCCTACGAAAAAAGTAAAATTTACAAAAAAATTGCCGATTGTTCTTGATTCACGGGAAACAAATTGATTTCAGGATTCCCCAGGCACCAGCGGCAAAGGTGAGAAACTATTAAATTTAAGCAAAGCTCATCACAATACGATGAGCTTTTTCTCGTGGTCAAGGAATCAAGGAAATAGTCATTGTGGATAAGTTTATTGCTAGCGGTATTTTACTTGAAATATCTTCCTTTTTATCTAAAAAAAGTCTATATTTAAAAGAGTGAAACTTTTTTTATGAATAATCGACTAATATTAATGAACGGGGAGGGGAAGGGATGGACTCCGTTTTCGATGAGCTTTATCAGAAATATCACCATGACGTGTTTCAGTTCTTATTTTATATGGTTAGAAATAAGGAGCAAGCTGAGGACCTTGTCCAAGAAGTGTATATTCGTGTTTTCAAGGCTTATCATCGTTTTGAAGGAAAAAGCAGCGAAAAAACGTGGCTTTTTTCAATCGCTAGAAATGTTGCAATTGATTACTTTCGTAAACAAAAAGGCTGGAAGGATCGATTACTGGAAAGGTTTGATTGGTCAACCAATCAGGTGAAGGATGAATATCCCATCCCAGAAGAAATTACTATCCAAAAAGAAGAAATTCAATGGATATACAGATGTCTAGAGTTATGCACATTGGATCAGAGATCTGTTATTATTCTTCGTTATCTACAGGATTTATCTATTTCTGAAACAGCTAAGGTTCTAGGCTGGACAGAAAGTAAGGTAAAAACTACGCAGCATCGCTCCTTAAAAGTATTGAAAAAGCACATGGAAATGTTTTATGAAAAGGGGGGATTACTAAGTGAAAAAGTCAGAGTGGAGCGATAGAGAGCTCGAGGAACTATTAAGGCAAATGCCTAGAATACAAGATCATCGCGATCCTCATGACATTTACCAAAATATTTCTCTTAAAAAGAAAAAAACCAGACCATGGCTTTTACCGGGTTTTGCGGCTGCAGCTTGTTTTCTTCTTCTCTTTATTCTAGTCCCAAAGTTAATGGGGGGGATCAATTTCTCCTATCAGAGCAGTGAAGAAGAAAAATCATCTTCAGCAGGCAGGACAACTGCCAAAGATAGCAGCGCTTCTTCAAAGAAAGAAACGGAAGCTTCCGAGGCTAAGCAGGCAGATTTGCTAAATACTGAAAAAGTAAACACAGCAGTTTATGAAGACGAAATTGGTAATAATACAGTGTTCACTTACTGGATTCCTGATGCCCAGGCACAAATTTTGATTCCTGTTTCAATCATTGTACCACAAACCTTAGGACCTTTCTGGATTACTCAGTATACGGACATAATGGCAAACTTACAGGAAGAGGAATGGGGTTTATCAGATTTCTACCCGATAAATGCAAATTTTAGCCTAGATAAAAGCCAAAATACTGTAATTGTTGATCTTCCTTCAAATCATTCATACGGATTGGGTTCAACAGCTGAAACTAATTTTCTTAATATATTAAATAAAGATATCTCATCCAATAGCAATTATAAAAAAATTAAATTTATGACAAATGGTCAACCAGGTATTGAATTAGGGAATTTCGGCAGAATGGATGAAATGGATATTATTCCTGAGACAAACCATGGCTACTTTTTTTATTACGCTGAGGGCAGTGATTTACCCTTCTTAACACCATCTGCTGATACCTTTAATGATATCGGCTCTGCCATTAATGCAATGAAAGCAGAGCAGCCTATGGGTCTAAAAAGTTCTTTACAGTCCCTGCCTCCAATAAATAATGTATCAATTTCTAATAAAATTATGTATGTATCGTTCGAAGAGGGTTCAATTATTGAGGACAATCAGCAGTCGATCTTATGTATTGAGGCTATGCTCTTAACAGCCAAAGAGTTTGGGGCAGAGAAAATGATCATAAAAAATGCTTCCCTAACAAACATTGGCAGATTTGATCTATCCAATGAAATAAAGGTTCCTATAGCACCAAACTTACGTAAAATACCATAAATATACAAAATCAACCATTGTGGTTGATTTTTTTATGAATAAAAAAAGCCAAGTCTCCAAAATATAACAAATATGCTCAAACTCTCCATAGATCTTACCATTATGTCCGTTCTATTTAGGCTAGAGGTGACATATGGTTTGGAAGAGAGGAAAAGACAAGGAGGATAAGTTAGTAATGCGTGACTACATAAAGAGGTTTTTAATTGCCATCATAATGGCGCTTTGTGTCAGTTTATTATTTTTAGGTGGAAAACATTCCGAAGCAGCAGGTACAGATACAGTCGAACGATTAAATGACCGCTGGATGTGGCCGGCAGATGGAATCATATCCGACACATATGGAACAAGAGAGGGAAGACATAAAGGAATTGATATCGCAGGAAGAATCGACACTCCCATCCTTGCTGTCGAGGATGGCATAGTTGAGAAGTCGTATTATTCCAATACATACGGAAATGTTGTTTTTATAAAGCATCCTAGTCACTTTGTAACCGTTTATGCTCACCTAAACAAACGGAATGTATCAAAAGGTCAGTCAATCCAGCAGGGTGATGTGATTGGGAGGATGGGAAGAACAGGACAAGCTACTGGGACACATCTCCATTTTGAGACACATCAGCTGGAGTGGAGATATGATAAAAAGAATGCACTGGATCCTGAAAAGCTTTTAGGGAATGCAGAAGTTGGCAACTCTGTTCAAGCAGGCATAGCAAGCAGTGTTGATTTAGTTTTAGCTGCAAGTTCACAACTGCACACACAACAGCATGAAACTACAAACAGTCCAGGAATTTTGAATAAATATGTTGTAAAACAGGGGGATACTTTATCCTCAATCGCACAAAGACTGGATGCTACAGTACAGGAAGTGAAAAAAGTAAATCAATTAACTTCCGATTTGATTAGACCAAATCAGATATTAATCATACCCTAGATGAGCCTGAGTAAAATCCGCAGTCGGTCACTGCGGATTTTTTTACATAACATCTTTTGCTTAACAAATACACGTTTCTTTAGTATAATAAAATCGTAATTTAATAATGATCTATCTTCGGGGCAGGGTGAAATTCCCGATCGGCGGTATTAGAGTATGACTCTTCAGCCCGCGAGCCTTTTTTAGGGCAGGATTTGGTGTGATTCCAAAGCCGACAGTATAGTCTGGATGGGAGAAGATGGAGGTTCTGCAGACATTCAAAAAATGATGGTTATTTGAATGTTTCTTAAGCGTGCCTTGTTAACTCCCTCAAGTTTTTTTACTTGGGGGATTTTTTATTACCTGGGTCGTTTGTTTGCTGAACCTCTCTTCCTACACTTGATGGATCGAAAAGAGGAGAGAGGAAAAATGGAAAAAAGAAAAAGATTAAACGTTAAAGCTTTTGTTTCAATTGGAATGCTAAGCAGCCTAGCCTACTTATTAATGCTGTTAAATTTCCCGCTGCCGGTGTTTCCTAATTTTCTTTTTGTCGACTTCAGCGACATCCCAGCGTTAATTGCTGCGTTAATTTTCGGACCGCTTGCAGGAATTTTAGTTGAGTTTTTCAAAAATGTGCTTAATTATTTTGCAACTGGAAGCCAAACGGGAGTTCCGGTAGGCCATATTGCCAATTTCATTGCAGGAATCGTCTTTGTTCTTCCTACTTTATTTGTCTATAACCGATTAAAAACAAAAAAAGGAATGACGATTGCTTTAGTGGCTGGTACCGTTATTATGGCTGTAGTGATGAGTGCTTTAAATTATATTGCAATCCTGCCAGCTTATACACTGTTAATGGGATTCCCAGATATGAGAAATTTGGTCATACCCGCAATTTTACCTTTTAATATCTTAAAAGGCATTATGATGTCTGTCATTTTCATGCTTCTGTTTATTCGAATGCAAACATGGATTAATAAATTTTCAACAATAAAAGCATAAAAAACAAAACAAGAGCGCCATATGGTGCTCTTGTTTTGTTAGGTTATTCACTTTGGAAGGGGATTGAAAAACCTCGTCTTTTTAAAAGACGAGGTATGCATAAGCGGATGTTTTATTCGAATTTAGTTGCATTACCATCAAATGGCTCATCTGCAACTTTAATAGAATCAGTTGGACAGCCTTCGAAAGCATCCATCATGTCATCGATTAATACATCAGGAATCTCAACAATTCCCTCATTATCGTCAAGGGTTACAAATGCAATACCTTCATCATCATAATCATAGATATCTGGTGCTGCTGCGCCACATGCACCACATGCGATGCAAGTTTCCTTATCAACAATTGTATACTTTGCCATTGAAAAAAACCTCCCAGTAAATAAATAACAAATATTATGCTTCTCTGTTTCCTATTGTAAATATGGAAACGAATTACTCATTCCTATTGTAAAACTGTATGGTCAACTTTTCAATAGAAAAATGATATTACTGTAACGTAGATGTGTTTCGTATAGCGGAATTCTTCTTGGTAATTAGTCAACCAGAGAATCAAATTTCATGTTAAAATAAAATAAGAAAAAAATGTGGATTTTTGTCGATAAATTGGTAAGGTGGTGAGTTAGATGCTTCAATTAAAAAACGTTATTTTATATTGTTTAAAACAACTAAATAATGAACGGACCATCTACTCCATCTATCATCTTCTGAATGGAAAGAAATCATCACAAACGATCCAAGATGCACATTTATTTTCCATTAAGGAGTTTTTTGGTATATATGAAAATCTAACTAGAGAAACCTTTGATCAAGTAACGGAAGAATTAGACAAAGCCGACTATATCGAAATATGTGGAAACCAAAGGTATCAAATAACAATTCTTGGACTTGATTATTTAGAGCATACATTTAAGGAACATTATTTGAATGGCTGGAATCTTCACTCCTTTACTACACTATTTTGGGAGAGATTGTCGCTGCTTATACAGGTCACTTCCAATCTTGTTTATCAAGAAGCAAAATACATTCCTATTCAAAAAAGTAAAGTCGTGCATAATTGGCTTAAATCATTCTTAAAAGAAATGAGTATTCCAAGGAAAGAAATAGGCAGGGGTTTATTTTCGGAATTATTGAAATGCTTTGATGAGGCAAAGAATCTAGACCCGTCTATTGTCGTCTTTCGATTAACTGGTTATCAGAGAATAGGCTTGACCCCGCTGCAAGCTGCGAGAAAACTTAATATGGATGAACATGATTTTCAAATAGAATTTATTAACATACTGCATTATTTAATGCAGAAAATCATGGAGGATAAAAACCGCTTCATGCTGCTGGCCTTCCTTACTAAAAATTTTGAAAAAGAAAATGAATTAACTCTTTCTTCCAGGAAAACATTGAATCTCTTGATGCAAGGTTACACGGCAGAAGAAATTGCAGCTGCAAGGAATTTGAAATTAAGCACCATAGATGACCATTTAGTGGAATTTGCCCTTCAGCTTGAGAATTTCTCTATTGACCCTTTTGTAGATTTGGAGTTACAACAACAGATTCTGGAACATTCACGCAGGATTGGAACAAGACAATTAAAATTAATAAAAGATCAACTGAAGTCGGCCACATACCTTCAAATCAGGTTAGTGCTAGCAAAGCATGGTGAATAAGATGGAATTAGAGACATATTTAAGAAAGTACTTTGGTTATTCTTCATTTAAAAAAGGACAAAAAGAAGTGATTACCTCCATACTTGCCGGTCAGCATACGTTAGCGATGCTGCCTACAGGCACAGGTAAGTCACTGTGTTACCAACTTCCCGGCTATATTTTAAGCGGGCAGACTTTGATTATTTCCCCACTACTTTCTTTAATGCAGGACCAAGTAGAGCAATTCAAACGATTAGGGGAAAAAAGAGTTGTTGCGCTAAATTCTTTTTTGTCTATAGCAGAGAGAAATGACATCATTCGTCATTTAGACAGCTATAAATTCATATTTATATCACCTGAAATGTTAAGGGTTCCTTTTATAATTAGTATTCTGCAGAAGCTTCATATTTCATTGTTTGTTGTAGATGAAGCCCATTGTATCTCACAGTGGGGATTTGATTTTCGTCCGGACTATTCAAAATTAGGTGATATCCGAAAGAAATTAGGGAATCCACTGACACTTGCACTTACAGCAACTGCAACAAAAAAAGTGCGTGAAGACATTATTACTTCCCTTGGAATAAAAGATGAACAAATAAAAAAGATAGAATCAACCATCGACCGGCCCAATATTGCCTTTCATTTCGAGAAATTAACTCATTATCACGAGAAACAAGATCGAGTGATAGAGCTTGTTTCTCAATTACAAAAACCAGGAATCATTTATTTTTCAAGTAAGAAGGCTGCCGATCAAATGGCCTCCCTTCTGAGTGAAAAAGGGATTTGCCAAGCGATGGCGTATCATGGTGGATTGGATCCCAATTCAAGAGTATTGATTCAACAGCAATTTATTCACAATCAGCTTGATGTTGTCTGCGCTACGAGTGCATTTGGGATGGGAATCAATAAAGAAAACATCCGCTTTATTATTCACTATCACCTGCCAATGCAAATTGAGTCGTATCTACAGGAAATAGGCAGGGCTGGACGAGATGGTTTGCCGAGTCTGGCTATTTCTTTATACGCTCCTGGAGATGAGCAGCTTCCTTTTCAACTTGCAGAAAGTGAACTGCCATCTGAGCTGCAAATTGATTGGTTGTTTACTAATTTATCCGGACAGTACAAACTAAAGGATGGAAAAATGGAATTGAATCAAGAATTATGCTCACTTGGAGGGTTCTCAGAGATTCAATGGAGAATTATTAATGAATTCGTCAATAATCCAAGACACGAAATATCTAATTTTGAATCGTTAAAAATTCCCATGAAGGAATATATCAGAGAGAGGTTACAAGTAAAGCATGATAATATCTACCAAATGAAAAAATTGGTGGATACTTCTATGTGCAGAAGGGAATATATATTACACTATTTTGATGAGAAAATGGTTGATAAGATTCCTTCTTGCTGTGATGTCTGCGGCGTTAACCTTAGTGATTATCGTGCTGTTGTCAATTTCCCTTCGACACAGACTAAGGAAGATAACTGGAAAAATTATCTGGCCAAAATATTAATTAATTGTGAGTTGAGTGAATGAAAAAAAAGTATCATCATATTATTGCAGATTTGACTGACAAAGAACTGCTTTTTCACCTATACCTGACCCAAATTATTCTTTTAGTTATTTCGTTCATTTTAGGAGCCCTTTTTTACGACCATTTTTCTTACTTGCAGTTTATTAATCTTAGTGATTATCATATTCTCACAATTGGTATCCCAGCTGGTCTATTGATTGTTTTAATGGATATTATTTTAATGAAGTGGCTGCCTTCCTCTTTCTATGATGATGGAGGGTTGAACGAAAGGATCTTTAAGAACAGACACGTACTTCATACATTTTTCATTGCTCTTTTTGTAGCGTTCTGTGAAGAACTGCTATTTCGGGGGATTATTCAAACTAAGGTTGGTTTAATATTGGCAAGTATCATCTTTGCTATTATTCATTATCGTTACCTTTTTAATTGGTTCCTATTTGTGAATATTATTCTATTGAGCTTTTTAATCGGGGTCATTTACAAATGGACCGGCAATTTGGCAGTAACCGTTATGATGCATTTTGTCATAGACTTTCTTCTTGGAGTATATATAAAATTCAGACACACAACAGTTGACAAGAATGGGGAGGAACCTCTGTGAATAAAGAAGAACCATACAGAGACCAAGCGGAGCGATTAAAACGACGAATTCAAAAGATAAATGAAAAAGTGGAAGGTAACAGTGAAAAACTACCGCCCAGGGAGCAAGTGCACAGGCATAAGAAAAAGAAAACAAAATGGAAGGTTAAATATCCGGTTATCCGCTTATTAGTCTTGTGTTTTATCCTTCTTCCAATCATTATTTTCAGTGTGATTTCATACCGGGAAAATGGTGTAAAAATTAATGGAACACAAAAAACATCCGGAAGTTCAGTCGGCTATGAAACGATTAAAATAAAAAAATCTCAACCTGAAAATGAAGAATCAAAGGTTGAATCATCTAAATCTCAGAAAGAAGATGCTGACAAGTCGGCTGATTCAGAAGAATAAGACAACTAACCGATCCTCGATTGGCTCAGCTTGTTTAGAAAGGGTTTTTATCTTTGCAATTTTTTATAATTGTAAGAATCTAAATGCCATATTAATAGATTGTCCCTGCAATAGGGCCTGTTGATTTCCGCTCCAGGCATTCGCTTTCCGCGGGGAGGTCCTGGAGCCTCCTCGGCGCTTGCGCCTGCGGGGTCTCCAGTTACCTCTCTATCCCGCAGGAGTCGAATGCCTTCCGCTCCAATCAACAGGGAGGCAAATCAACTTAAAGTATTGCAACACACTTTTTCTAATCTTGCTAAGTGTTTTGCAATCTTTTTTATATTTTGACAGGCTGCAATAAGAAGTGCCTGTTCACTTGCATTCTTTAAGCCCCTTACCGGTAGTAGCAAAGGCTTTGCAGCCCTACATTGATTTCAACACTTTTTATTATGTATTAGTTCAGTATAGGAACCTATTTAATAACACTCTGGTGATTGGCGCGGAAGGCACGAAGACTCCTGCGGGAGTACGGGGCTGGGGAGACCCCGCAGGCGCTTCAGCGCCGAGGAGGCTCCCCGGCACGCCCGCGGAAAGCGAAGTGCCTGGAGTGCCAATCACCAGACATGTTCCTAAGTCCTTAACCGATTTTTGATCGGTTTTTATTTTTATATCATAAATCGTGGGACAAGATCATAAATATATATATCGAAACTGGGGGTGAAAGGGTTGGATACAACGATCAAAGAGCTTGAATTTACGGATCAGGCGACGAAACAAATGTTAGAAAATGTAAGAAAAAGAAAAAAGAAATTTGATGATATAAAAAAGTGGCATTATTTTTCGATATACGGAACACTGTTTTTTGCCTTTATCTTTATTGTTTACTTCTACTTAACTTTCGTTAGAAGTTATTCCTTTTCCTTTTTAGCCATGTTATCAGCAGTATTAAATGATTCTGTTGCAGTTTACTTATTGGCGATTACTATTATTGGATTTGGAGCAATGAATTTATTAAAACAGCAAAAGGATAAAAAGGAAAAAGAGTATCAGGAGTTAAGGTGTGAAATTGTTGATCGGAGTAAAGACCTGTGGAAGAAGGAAGAACAATGGAAAAATCGTCATATTGTGTTTGAGAAAATGAAGAAACAATATGATATCAATTTATATCATGAAAAAAAATAAGAAGCAGATCCTGTAGCTGCTTCTTAATTACTATTAAAATATTCTTTTTTTTCCCCGCTCTTCTTTTAATATTTCTACAGCTTCCCGGAAACGTTGTGAATGGATGATTTCTCTTTCCCTTAAGAACCTTAAACCGTCATTTAAATCAGGGTCGTCACTAAGATTTATAATCCACTGGTAGGTAGCCCTTGCTTTTTCCTCAGCGGCAATGTCTTCATAAAGGTCTGCAATTGGGTCCCCTTTAGCTTGAATATAAGTAGCAGTAAATGGAACACCTGCAGCGTTATGATAGAATAATGCTTTGTCATGGTCAACATAATGATCTTCAATCCCTGCAGCCTTTATTTGTTCAGGTGTAGCATCTTTCGTTAATTTATAGACCATGGTAGCTATCATTTCAAGATGCGCAAATTCTTCTGTTCCAATATCGGTTAAAAGACCTATTACCTTATCGGGAATCGTATATCTTTGATTTAAGTATCGAAGTGCAGCAGCAAGTTCACCATCGGCGCCTCCATATTGCTCGATTAAATATTTAGCTAATCTTGGATTACAAGTACTTACACGGACAGGATATTGCAACTTTTTTTCGTAAATCCACATTTGTGACCCTCCCTTGAAATTGGTTATTTTTCCGATTTAAACCTGCCATGGCCATGGTGAATCATCCCAATTCCAAGGATATCCTGAGTAACTATTTCCAAATTGCTGTAATGGACCAAACTGGCTTTCAAACATCTTCTTAATCCGTTTCCTTTCTCTTGCATAATGATTAAATTGATGGATGGCTTCCTGGTCGTCGTTATGTGTATCAAGATACAATGTTAATTCAACTAACACAAAGTCTACTGCCTGCAGCTGCTCCATTAGTTGATAATATTCGGCAGGAACTTGTTTCATTGCGGAAGTCCCCCTTTTCCGGGTTCAAGTGGACTGAACCAGGGGTCATAAAAGGCTTTCCATAGCGTCCCGGCTCGTAACGCTTCAAGGGGTGTAAACTGTTCTAAATTCGGCGGTTGAAAGCCCATATATAAATTCGGTGGTGTGGAATATGCCTTTTCAAGGATGGGTATACAAGGGTCAAACGGACTAGCATAAGGATGATAGGTCTTAATATGTGTATTCATAGTCGCCCTCCCTTTATAGTTATCATTTAATCTTATGAGATAATTTCCGTTAGATGACATAATTCTTTATAATAAAGAGAGGTTTTGATTGTTATGTGGAAGTATAATTAGTACATAGAATTATATTTGAGGTGATGGGAAATGTTTGTTAAAAATATCATGATCCCTAAGCATGAATGCTTTGTTGCTCAAGTTACTGTTACGCTAAAGGATGCCTTGGAAATCTTAGAAAAACAGCAAATAGACGGGTTACCCATCTTAAATGGGGATAAGTATGCAGGTGTGGCAACACGGTTTAACATATACGAAGGATTTTTTAAGTCGGGAAAACAGAGGGAAGACTATTTAACTTCCACAACTGTAAATGACATTGTCTCGCATAAAGATAAATTTTTGCTTGGCGGAGAGTTGTTTGAAAAAACTCTGCTTGATTTGAAAGATTTTCCGTTATTAGCCGTTGTGGATGATCATAATACCTTCCTTGGTGTTGTCACCCGGTCGGATATTTTAAGTTCATTTGAAAGTGCATTTGGTGTAAATCGTCCAGGGGTAAGGATTGCCTTCACATCAGTGGAGACCGAAGGACGGATTGCTCGCCTGTCTGAAATTGCCCATCAATTCCATGAGCATATTATCTCCCTTGTAACCTTCGATGAGACGGATAAGCTTGTACGCAGAATTGTAATGAAGATTGAAAAAAAGGACAATATTGCTCGTTTTACAAAGAAGCTTGAAGAACACGGCTTCAGAATCCTAAGTATTCAAGAGGATTAAGAGTGAAAAGGTAAAGAATAAACATCCCTCTCATACACTGTATGGGAGGGATGTTTTATGTTTAAAAGACTATGGCTGCTTTTGATCATATTTATTAGTGGTTTCTTATTGATAGAGTGGATTCCTATTGAACATCCTTTTGTACTATCTGATTTTTTCATTTCCCTCGTCCTTAATCCTTTAAAGTTTTTTGCTGCAGCTTTGGCGTTCTTTATCGGGCTTATGTGCTGCGGGAAGATGATCCGTGAATTAATTGATCGTACAAAAGTAGGATGGGTAAACCATCTCAAATGGATGGTCCTGCTCTTCATAGAATACTTGGGACTAATCTTGGTTTTTCTTCTTCTCTTCAAAATTGGCTGGGAGACTACACTTGTCTTTTTTAGTTTAAGTGTCCTATATGGTATGATTTCCGTAGAACATTAAGTGGGGGGGGGAACATGTGATTATTTGGGTGACAGTTGGATTATTAATCTTGGGGGGCATTTTTCTCCTCTTGTATATGCTGAAACAGGCCTTTATAAATCAAGTTGAAGAGCATGAATTAACCTTCCCTGACTTTCCTGATACCTTTGGTAAGGTGGCCATTTTTTTTATTTCAGATATTCATAGGCGGGCTATTTCTGATGTGATTATTACAAAGGCCAAAGGGAAAGCGGACATGGTTATCATTGGAGGAGATTTAACCGAAAAAGGAGTATCGTTTCAACAGGTGAAGGAGAACTTATTAAAATTAAAGCAAATTGGACCCGTTTATTTTGTGTGGGGCAACAATGATTATGAGGTTGATTTTAGGAAATTAGATGCAATCCTGCTGGATTTAGGAGTAAAACCTCTTGACAATACAGCAGTAACTTTCGAATCTGCACAAGGAGAAAAAATATCCCTCCTAGGTGTTGATGACTGCAGCCAAGAAAGGGACCGGCTTGATTTGGCATTAATGGATGCAGAAGAAAGCAGTTTTAAAATTTTGGCTTGTCATATACCAACTATTACAGAAAAGATCCTTCCTGAACATAAAATAAGTTTGGTGTTGAGCGGACATACCCATGGGGGACAAATACATATTCTGGGATATAGCCCGTTTGAGAAGGGGAAAATAAAAAAGCTAAAATCTACGATCCTTTTCATTAGTAATGGGTATGGCACAACTACCTTACCGCTAAGGTTAGGTGCCCCTGCACAAACTCATCTTATTACACTTAAACGTGGATCTTTAGAAGATAGGTTGAGGTAAACAATTCACCAATACCCCTTTGCCCGCATACATTGAAAATAAGAGTTACGTCACGGCAGGGGGCAGAAGCATGCGCTTGGAACGCTTAACGGCCAATAAAATAAAAATATTTTTAACCTCTGATGATTTGTTCGAAAGAGGGCTTTCAAAGGAAGATATTTGGAAGGACTCAAGTAAGTGGAATCAACTATTTCATGATATGCTTGAAGAGGCAAGCGAGGAATTTGATGTTGATATTCAAGGTTCTGTAGCTGTGGAAATTTTCTCCCTTCAAGCTCAAGGTATGATCCTAATCATTACTGTAGATGAAGTAAAAGATGATGAAGAATTATTATACGATGGTTATATTGAAATGCAGGTAAGGGTTGAAGGATGTGAGGACCTCCTATATGAATTTGGTGAGTTTGAGGACCTGGTTGGTCTTGCAAAAAGGCTTGCCATTGTAGATATATATGGTGGAAGTCTTTATTGGATGAATAATCGTTATTACCTGCTAATGGATAATGTCGAGGCTGTAAAAAAGGAAAAGGCTGCCTGCATCCTTTCGGAATTCGGATCACCAACCATTCTTAGTCCTTATATTCTAGCGGAATACGGTAAGCCAGTAATGAAGCATTTTGCTGTTGAAACCCTTATTCATTTTTTTAAATAACCTATCATTCAAGTAAAGGGGCAGGACGCCCCTTTATTAATGGATAGGAGAATATACGTTAAGAAAACCTGAATTTATCTATCATTTATATAGTATACAACCCTTTTATAAGGGGGTTTTTACCATTTTTTCTTCTTGCATTAATCCCTTAAACGTGTATACTTGTCTCTGAATAGACAACAATCGTAAAGCTTTTCTAGGAGGATTTTAAATGGTTGCGGAAAAAGCAAATGGTCAAACTAATCAAGAGGGAGAACATCACGATGTGTTGAAATCAACACAAACAGTTATACATAAGGCCCTTGAAAAGTTAGGTTATCCTGAAGAAGTTTATGAGCTCTTAAAGGAGCCGCTTCGTTTGCTGACAGTGAAAATTCCAATAAGAATGGATGACGGTTCAATTAAAATATTTACCGGATACCGTGCTCAACATAATGATGCCGTTGGTCCAACAAAGGGCGGTATTCGTTTCCATCCCAATGTAACAGAAACCGAGGTGAAAGCCCTTTCGATTTGGATGAGTCTGAAGTGCGGGATTGTCGATCTTCCTTACGGCGGAGGAAAAGGAGGAATCGTCTGTGACCCGCGTGATATGTCTTTTAGAGAGCTTGAAAGATTAAGCCGCGGGTATGTAAGGGCAATAAGCCAAATTGTTGGACCGGCAAAGGATATTCCCGCTCCAGATGTATTTACTAATTCACAAATTATGGCCTGGATGATGGACGAATATAGTCGGATTGATGAAATTAATTCCCCTGGATTTATTACCGGAAAACCGCTTGTATTAGGTGGTTCACATGGACGAGAATCTGCAACTGCAAAAGGTGTAACCATCTGTATCCGTGAAGCCGCCAAAAAGAAAGGCATTCAAATTGAAGGAGCCAAGGTGGTGGTTCAAGGCTTTGGGAATGCAGGAAGTTATTTATCAAAGTTTATGCATGATGCAGGTGCAAAAGTAGTCGGTATTTCAGATGCTTACGGGGCATTGTATGATCCAAACGGCTTGGACATTGATTACCTATTAGATAGAAGAGACAGCTTTGGAACAGTAACTAAACTATTTAATAATACAATTACGAATAAAGAACTACTTGAACTTGATTGTGATATTTTAGTGCCTGCAGCGATTGAAAATCAAATTACAGGAGAAAATGCTCATAATATTCGTGCAAAAATTGTGGTTGAGGCAGCGAATGGCCCTACTACTTTAGAGGCAACAGAAATATTGACGGAGCGTGGTATTTTATTGGTTCCGGATGTATTAGCATCTGCCGGAGGGGTAACAGTTTCCTATTTTGAGTGGGTACAAAATAATCAAGGTTATTATTGGACAGAAGAAGAAGTAGAAGAAAAGCTTGAAAAAGTTATGGTAAAGTCGTTTAATAATATATTCGATACAGCGCAGACACGCCGTGTGGATATGCGGCTTGCGGCCTATATGATCGGCGTAAGAAAAATGGCTGAAGCCAGTCGATTCAGAGGCTGGATTTAGACGCACAACTATCTATAGAAGTTTTGTTTGTTGAAACAAGACGAGAAATCTCCTATCATGATACGGTAGGAGTTTTTTTTTATAAAAATAATCCTTATATATAATTTATTGTTAAGGAGCTGGCAATAATGGAAGATGTCATCATCGTCGGTGGGGGACCTTGCGGATTAGCCGCAGCTATTGCTTTACAAGAAGCCGGCAAGAAGCCTTTAATCATAGAAAAAGGCAATGTCGTGAATTCAATTTATCATTATCCAACACATCAAACCTTTTTTAGTACGAGTGAGAAATTAGAAATAGGCGGATTCCCTTTTGTTACAGACAGTTATAAACCGAAAAGAAACCAGGCACTGGTGTATTACAGGGAAGTAGCTAAGCGTAAACAATTGAGGATAAATGCCTTTGAAACCGTATTAGAAGTTTCAAAGGAGAATAGTATTTTCCAGGTTAAGACTGATAAAGATACCTATCAGACCCAATATGTTGTGATTGCTACCGGATATTATGACCATCCAAATTATATGAATGTTCCCGGAGAGGATTTGTCAAAGGTTTTCCATTATTTTAAGGAAGCACATCCCTATTTTGATAAAGATGTATGCGTGATTGGGGGCAAGAATTCGAGTGTAGATGCGGCAATTGAACTTGTAAAGGCGGGAGCGCGTGTCACCGTTTTATACCGGGGGAAAGAATATTCATCTAGTATAAAACCATGGATTCTTCCTGAGTTTGAATCGTTGGTGAAGAATGGGACAATCATCATGGAGTTTCAAGCAGAAGTAAAAGAAATTACCCCTGAACATGTCATCTATAGTAAGGAAGGGGAACAAAAAACGATTAAGAATGATTTTGTTTTTGCGATGACAGGCTACCATCCAGATCATAAGTTTTTAGTGAAAATGGGTGTTGGAATTGATGAAGAAACAGGACGGCCAATTTATAATTTTGATACAATGGAAACGAACATAAACGGTATCTATATTGCAGGAGTAATTGCTGCAGGTAATAATGCTAATGAAATATTTATCGAAAATGGCCGCTTCCATGGCGGGCAGATTGCACAATCTATATTAGAAAAGGAAGCTAAAGGGTGATTAGCAAATGAAAAAAGTCGTACTTTTAACAACAGGCGGTACAATTGCCAGTAAACCTAATAAAACTTCTGGGAAATTAGCTTCAGGAGCCATAACAGGCGAAGAACTTGCTGCCATGTGTAATTTGCCAAACGAAATAGAAGTGATCGTTGAGTCTGTTTTTCAAAAAGCTAGTATCCATATTACCTTTGATGATTTAATCCATTTGAAAAATAAAATAAACGATTACTTTAAGGATGAAACTGTCTCCGGTGTTGTAGTCACCCATGGGACGGATACGATGGAGGAGACTGCTTATTTTCTGGATTTAACCATAAACGACCGCCGGCCTATTGTTGTTACAGGATCGCAGCGTTCACCGGAAGAACTGGGCAGTGATGTATATATTAATTTACGACATGCAATCTATTCAGCTTGTTCTTTGGATTTACTAGATGTCGGTACAGTGGTTGTATTTAATGAACGGATTTTTGCCGCCAGGTATGTAAAAAAGGAGCATGCTTCGAACATTCAAGGATTCAATGCTTTTGGTTTTGGCTATCTGGGGATTATCGATAATGATCAGGTCCATGTTTTTCAAAAACCTATTAAAAGAGAATATTATCCGCTCAAATCTTCTATTCCTGAAGTTGAAATTATTAAATGTTATATCGGAGCGGATGGTAAATTTATTAAAGCTGCTCGAGAAGCAGGTGTAGCCGGTATCGTTCTCGAAGGGGTTGGCCGAGGCCAGGTAGCTCCAAAAATGATGGAAGAAATTGAAAAATCCATTAAAGCAGGCATAAAGATAGTGATTACGACCAGCGCAGAAGAAGGAGCTGTGTATACAACCTACGATTATGAAGGCAGTGCCTATGACCTTTACAAAAAAGGAGTAATTCTAGGCAGTGATAACGATTCTAAAAAAGCTAGAATGAAATTGGCAGTAGCTATGGCTAGTGGATTGGATACCATTAATTTTTAGATGCGGATTCATACTTGGGGTTGGTAATCTATAGGTGAAAAGAGAGAATCTTTCATTTTAATTATAGACTATACATGGTACCATTAAGAAAAAGGATTGGAAAAGAGGTTCAGCATGCTTGGAATATTATCTGCCGGAGTTGCTCCAGGTTTGGCTTTATTAAGTTATTTTTATTTGAAAGATGAGTATGAGCCAGAGCCTATTTCCTTTGTTTTTCGAACTTTTTTGTATGGAGTCCTGCTTGTTTTTCCCATTATGTTTATTCAGCACGTATTAGAAACTGAGCACTTATTGAAGTCCGATCTATTAGATGCCTTCTTCGGCTCAGGCATTCTCGAAGAATTTTTTAAATGGTTTATCCTTTTTTATCTTATATACCAACATGTGGAGTTTGATGAACCATTTGATGGGATTGTCTATGGGGTAGCAGTTTCCCTAGGCTTTGCTACTGTTGAAAATATTTTTTATCTAATTGCAAATGGAATTGAGCATGCCATGACTCGTGCATTATTACCAGTTTCAAGCCATGCCTTATTTGGCGTTATTATGGGCTATTATCTAGGTAAAGCCAAGTTTACCAAAGGAATTAAAGTAAAATGGCTCTTACTGTCTTTGGTTTTGCCAATTCTCCTACATGGTTCCTATGATTATATTTTGCTATCCCTTGAAAATTGGTTATATATTATATTCCCATTTATGATTTTCTTATGGTGGTTCGGTTTAAGAAAAGTAAAAAATGCGAAAATATTAAGTGCTAATCACTTTAAAAAACAATTCCCGGATCAAAAAGCTCAAGCACCGGTTTAACTTTTATGAGCTCGGAAACCCCTTCAACTTTGTTGAAGGGGTTTTTTTCTATATTAATTGGAATAAAAACACTAATAAAACAAAAAATAGGGTTACTGCTAAAAAGATTCATAAGGGGGTTATTATTCCATGACTAAGAAAAGTATTCTAATCAAAGTTTCTATTCTAATCTTTTCTTGTCTTATGCCATTTTCTTTATTGGAAAATCATAAGGTATTTGCCTTTACCAATCAGGTAATCCAAAGAGGAGCATCTGGTGAGGATGTCATTGAACTGCAGTCCAGGCTTAAGTATATCGGTTTCTATCACGGGAAGATTGATGGGGTTTTTGGATGGAGTACATACTGGGCATTAAGAAATTTTCAATATGAATTTGGGCTGCCGATTGATGGACTTGCTGGAGCAACAACCAAAGCGAAGTTAACCAAAGCTACAAAATATAATAAACAAACAGCAAAAAATTCTGCTGCACCTAAATCAACTGGAACAAAAACGACTGCAACAAATACACCCAAGGGCTTTTCACAGAATGATATTCGCTTAATGGCCAACGCGGTAAATGGGGAATCACGAGGAGAACCGTATACTGGTCAAGTTGCAGTTGCTGCCGTTATTTTGAATCGAGTCAATAGTCCTTCGTTCCCAAACACAGTTTCCGGGGTTATTTTTGAACCAGGTGCATTTACGGCTGTCGCTGATGGCCAAATTTGGCTGACACCTAACGAAACTTCAAAAAAAGCAGTATTAGATGCTATTAATGGATGGGATCCGACTGGTGAAGCGTTGTACTACTTCAATCCTGCTACAGCTACAAGCAGCTGGATTTGGGGAAGGCCGCAAATTAAACGTATTGGTCAACATATTTTCTGTAAATAGAGAGGTGATTATAAATGATTAGAGGTATTTTGATCGGTATTCTAGCAATAGGTGTTGCAGGGACAGCTTATTGGGGCTATCAAGAACATCAAGAGAAAAACGCAGTTCTTATTAATGCAGAAAACAACTATCAACGAGCATTTCACAATTTAACGTATCGAATGGACCTACTGAATGATAAGATTGGGTCCACCTTAGCAATGAATTCGAAAGAATCCCTATCTCCATCACTCATCGAAGTATGGAGACTAACATCACAGGCCCATGGGGATGTGGGACAGCTCCCGTTAACACTTTTACCATTTAATAAAACAGAAGAGTTCTTGGCGAATATTGGGGATTTCAGTTATCGGACTGCAGTAAGAGATTTATCGAAGGATCCTTTGACGGACAAGGAATATCAAACCCTTAAAACATTGTACAAACAGTCCGGTGATATTCAGGGAGAACTTCGAAATGTTCAGCATTTGGTATTGAAAAATAACCTTCGCTGGATGGATGTCGAACTTGCACTTGCAACTGGAAAGGAAAATACAGATAATACAATAATTGATGGTTTTAAGACCGTTGAGAAGACGGTAACAAACTTTGAAGAATCTGATTTTGGTTCCACATTTGCAAATTTACAAAAAAAGGACGAAAACTATAATAAAATAAAAGGTAAAACCATTTCTCGACAAGAAGCAATCCAGATTGCTAAGAAATATATGAAATTTGACGGTAATGCCACAGTAAAGGTGACGAATAATGGAAAAGGATCAGATTTTGGTTTTTACAGCGTTTCCATTAAAAACAAGAAAACTGGTCAAGAATCCAGTATGGATATTACCAAAAAAGCTGGACACCCAATTTGGTTTATTAATAACAGGGACATAAAGAAACAAACACTAAGTTTAAATGAGTCAACTAATAAAGCAGCAAAATTTTTAAAAGATACCGGTTTTGAAAAAATGGAAATATTTGAGAGTGCGCAATATGACAATATAGGAGTATTTAATTTTGTAACAAATTTAAATGGAGTTAGGATTTACCCAGAAGCTGTGAAGGTTAAGGTAGCTCTCGATAATGGGGATATCATTGGTGTTTCTGCAGAGGAGTATTTAAAGTCCTTTCAAACTCGAACAATTGAGAAACCTGTGCTTACCCTTGAGCAGGCTCGGGCAAAGGTAAATCCAAAATTAAAAGTGATGGAAAATCGTCAAGCCGTAATTGTGAATGATTTAAATGATGAAGTATTATGCTATGAGTTCTTAGGGACATTGGGTGATGATACGTACCGCATCTATATTAATGCTAAATCAGGAATAGAAGAAGAAGTAGAAAAGCTGAAAAATGCTGAAGCAACCTACGAAGATGTTCTATGAGGGGAAAACCAGGTTTTTCCCTCTTTTTTTAAATTCCCAGCAGAACCAGTGACGAATAAAAGCGAATAGCCGCTCCAATAATAAAGAATATATGGTCATGGAGTGATTATCATGAAGACGGTTGAGAGAATCCTAATTAAATTGGTCATCGTTCAATTCACCTTTTTATTTTTATCACAAATACTATTTCATCAGATGGATATCTTTCCACAAATTAAACATTTGGCAAGGTATGAAGGTGTTAATAATAGTACCTTTACGGAAATTCTTCAAACCTTTCAGAAAAAGAATGAATAAACCAAAGAATCCCTTAATAGGAAAGCATTCCTTCCGTATTAACTGGAAGGAGTATGCTTTCCTATTTTCTTAGAAGCGGACTTCATTTAATTATTTTTCTTTGAATTAACATGTAAAAAAAAGAGGCTTATCTATATCTTGTGGTAAAATATATAGTGTAGATGTGATTTTCAAGCATTTAGGAGGATTTATGGAAAACAAAATATCAATCGCAATTGACGGTCCAGCCGCAGCCGGGAAGAGTACAGTAGCAAAAATAGTGGCAGAAAAATTATCCTATATTTATATCGATACTGGCGCAATGTATAGAGCTTTGACATATAAAGCAATAATTAACGAGCTGGATTTAGAAGATGAGGAATCTTTATTGGATACACTTCTATCTGCGGTTATTGAACTAAAGCCCTCTGAAAAAGGACAATTAGTTTATCTAGACAATGATAATGTAACTGATTTAATCCGCTCGGCTAAAGTCACTAATTCTGTATCCTATGTGGCCAGGCTGCCAAAAGTAAGAGAAGAAATGGTTAAGAGACAACAAGCATTTGCGGTAGAATGCGGAGTTGTCATGGATGGACGAGATATTGGGACACATGTTTTGCCTAATGCGGAAGTAAAGGTGTTTTTGCTTGCCAGTGTTGAGGAGCGGGCTGAAAGGCGCCATGCTGAAAACCTCGAAAAGGGCTTCCCATCTGATTTGGAAAAATTAAAAGAAGAAATTGCAAAGAGAGATAAACTTGATTCAGAACGTGAAGTAGCCCCATTAAAGAAGGCAAGTGATGCGATTGAAATCGACACAACCTCTATGACCATTCCTGATGTCGTTGATCAAATAATGGCTCTTGTGCATGAAAGGATTGGATGAGTGTGACGTTTTACGGATTTGCTAGATCTGTGGTTTATACCATTTTTAAACCGTGGTACAGAATTCAAGCGATTGGAGTAGAAAATATCCCCAAAGAGGGAGGAGTACTTCTTTGTGCCAACCATATTTCCGTACTCGACCCAATTGTTGTCGGTATTATGTGTCCCCGCCCTGTTCATTATATGGCTAAGGACGAGCTTTTTCAGGTTCCGGTCCTTGGAGGGATTGTTAGAAAGTGTAATGCTTTCCCGGTAAAAAGGGGATTTAATGACCGAGAGGCTCTGAGGACAGGATTAAAGCTTTTAAAGGACGGAAATGTTTTTGGACTTTTTCCAGAAGGAACAAGAAGCAAAAACGGTGAATTAGGAAAGGGGCTTTCAGGAGCAGGTTTTTTTGCATTAAGAACAGATGCTCAGGTAGTTCCATGTGCAGTCATTGGTCCGTATAAAAGTCTGAACAAATTAAAAATGGTATACGGCAAACCAATTGATATGACTGAAATGAGGCAGTCAAAAGCTTCAGCAGAGCAGGTTACTGAATTAATTATGTCAGAAATTGATAAACTTATAAAAGAGCATAAATAGGTTCTGCTTGACAAAAAAGGTGATTTGTAAGAAGTTTATAAAAAGGGATTTTTTTTGAAAATTCTTGTTGTTTGGTTTTATATGTGGTGAAGCTGTGTGCTTATCACCAAATCATATATAGATTTTTATGAGTAAATGGATTAAGGAGGAATACATATGTCGGAAGAATTAAATCAAGTTGAAGTGAAAAGCTTTGAAATCGGGGATAAAGTAACTGGACAAGTTACAAAAGTAGAAGAAAAACAGGTGCTTGTTAATATTCCAGGCAGTAAACTAGATGGTATTATCCCAATCAGTGAACTTTCAAGCCTCCATATTGAAAAGGCATCTGACGCTGCTAAAGAAGGCGATGAACTAGAATTAGAGGTGACTAAAGTAGAGGAAGATGCTCTAGTTCTATCAAAGCGGAAAGTGGATGCAGAGAAAGCCTGGGAGATATTAGAACAAAAATTCCAAGCTGGAGAAGTATTCGAAACAGAGGTTAAGGACGTTGTAAAAGGCGGTCTAGTTGTTGATCTCGGCGTTCGCGGATTTGTTCCAGCTTCACTAGTGGAAGCGCATTTTGTCGAGGATTTCAGCGATTACAAAGGCCGTACACTTTCCTTTAAAATCGTTGAACTTGATAAGGAAAAAAATCGTCTGATACTTTCCCATCGTGCTGTAGTAGAAGAAGAAAAAGGAAAATTAAAACAAAACCGATTAGGTTCAATAGAAGCTGGGCAGGTTATCGATGGCACTGTTCAGAGAATTACTGATTTTGGTGCATTTGTAGATATCGGTGGGATCGATGGACTTGTTCATATTTCACAGCTATCACATGAACATGTGAATAAGCCAACAGATGTGGTGCAAGAAGGACAGCAAGTCAAAGTAAAAGTATTAAGTGTTGATCGCAATAATGAGAGAATTTCCTTATCAATAAAGGATACCCTTCCAGGACCTTGGAGTAATATCTCTGAAAAGGCTCCAAAAGGAAGTGTGCATACTGGAACAGTAAAAAGATTAGTTTCTTACGGTGCTTTTGTAGAGGTATTCCCTGGTGTAGAAGGACTTGTTCATATTTCACAAATTGCTCATAAACATATTGGTACCCCTCATGAAGTTTTAAAAGAGGGTCAGGAAGTACAAGTGAAGGTTCTTGATGTAAATGAGCAGGATCAGCGTTTATCATTAAGCATTAAGGAATTGCTTGAAAAAGAAGTCGAGGAAAACTTTGATTACGAGCTTCCGGAAGAATCTAAAGGATTCCAGCTTGGAGAAATGATCGGAGATAAACTAAAGAATCTAGGAAAATAATGGTGATGTAAGTGTCTAGAGCTGAACGAAAATGGGATCACATTCGCTTTGCCCTTGAAAATAGGCAAAACCGTTCTACAGTTTTCGATGATATTAAATTTATTCACCAAAGCTTACCGGATATCAATGTATCTGAGGTTCAATTAAATGATGAAATTGGCGAACTTTCTTTAAGTTCGCCAATTTTTATCAATGCCATGACAGGCGGCGGCGGAGAAAAAACATATCAAATCAACAAGCAGCTCGCAATCGCTGCAAAACAAACAGGGCTGGCAATGGCTGTAGGATCACAAATGTCTGCAATTAAAGATCAACATGAAAGATATACATATGAAATTGTCCGTAAAGAAAACCCTAACGGACTTGTCATAGCCAATTTAGGCAGTGAGGCAACTGTGGAAAATGCAAAATTAGCAATTGATATGATTGATGCTGATGCCTTACAAATCCATTTAAATGTCATTCAGGAACTAACCATGCCTGAGGGAGATCGAGACTTTTGTGGTTCACTAAAAAGAATAGAAGAAATCTCAAAAGGAGTGGGTGTACCTGTAATTGTAAAGGAAGTAGGCTTTGGTATGTCTAAAGAAACCATTTCTTCCTTATTTTCAGCAGGGGTTTCAATTGTCGACGTTGGGGGTTCCGGGGGGACCAATTTTGCGGAAATTGAAAATAAGCGCAGGAAGCAGCCCCTTCCTTTCTTTAATGATTGGGGGATACCTACCCCTATTTCAATCCTTGAGGCCGCGAGTACAGCTAATGGGGGGCCGATCATTGGTTCCGGCGGATTTTCCTCAAGTTTAGATATCGCTAAGGGATTAGCCCTTGGAGCAAGTGCCATCGGTATGTCTGGTTATTTCCTGAAAATTCTTTTAGAAGAAGGCATGGATGAATTAATCGAAGGAATAAGAACCTTGCATCAGGAATTAATTATGATCATGACTGCATTAGGTGCTATGTCTATTCCGGATTTAAGGAAGGCTCCTCTTATTATTTCTGGTGAAACCTATCACTGGTTGGATCAAAGAGGGATAGATACGAAAAAATACAGCCAGCGTAAGATAAAATAAAGCTCTCGCGTCCGCGAGAGCTTTATTTTATCTACTCATCGTACTTTCCGTCGTTTAAATCCCTTGCTTCCTCGGGACTTGATAATTTTGTGGCGCCTTTATAATGTAATGCCTGGTCACGATCTGACTCCACTTTTCTACTAGCCTTCAACTTTTTTTCTTGGCGGTCTTTTCCCATTTTCCACACCTCCTCTTTATAAGATGAATCACGATTGAAATATTATTCAAAGAAGTATGAAAGTACATAATGTTTACCAATAATGAAAATAATAGGAGGTGTATGTATGGAAGGTTCGATGTTTTATTGGATCTGTTGGTCCTTTTGGGTGTATTTGACATTTCTGACAGATAAGAAAAACCCCTACCGACTTAAGCTATCTGCCATTATTCTAATTGTCATCCTTTTATCCAATTATCAATTTGGTATTGGTGAATTTAAAATTCATACTAGCGGCTTATTTTTATTAGTAATGTGCTATCTATTTTTCAGTCAAGAAAAACGAGGGAAAGTGATTTACTACTATATTTGTTCGTTAATTGTTTCAATTGGTTATGTGACCTTTCATTTATTTGAGATTTTTGATCCCATCTGGATTATTTTTAAAAAGGAATGGATGATGGGAATTTGTTTTGGATACCTGGCCATTCTGCTCCAGAAAACCTTAAAAGGCAGAATATTGATAACCATTTGCGGCACTCTGCAAGGGGAGTTTTTATATGCTTATACGCTAAGTAAGATCCCTTTTCCATATACAATAAGCGGGTTTGAATATCTTGATGTTTGTGCGCTAATTTCCGCTTTACTGTGGGGATGGAGTGTAATTGAAAATGCAGGTTCCTATATTCAAACTCATTATCCAGTTTTTGAAAAGGGAAAACAAAAATCGTCTCAAATCAGATGATTGGATAATCCCTTCCATTGCGGGAAAGGTTTAACATTGTTAAAATAATTGAAGTTAGGCCCTTCTTGTTCTTTAGAAGGGTTTCTTTACTTAAGTAAGAACTTTCAATTTGATCATGCTAACTTAATCATTTTTTATGAAATATATTTAGAAAGGATGGCGATTTTAATGGTAAAACCCGTTATTGCCATTGTAGGAAGACCAAACGTAGGAAAATCCACCATTTTTAATAGGATTGTTGGTGAGCGTGTCTCCATAGTAGAGGACATACCAGGAGTAACGAGAGATCGGATTTACAGTTCAGGTGAATGGTTAACACATGACTTTAATGTGATTGATACAGGTGGAATTGATATCGGTGATGAACCGTTTTTAGAGCAAATTCGTCAGCAGGCAGAAGTGGCTATCGATGAAGCGGATGTCATTATCTTTTTAGCAAATGGCCGGGAAGGGGTAACAGCTGCTGATGAAGAAGTAGCAAAAATCCTCTATAAGTCAAAAAAACCAGTCGTATTAGGGGTTAATAAGATAGATAACCCTGAAATGAGGGAATTTATTTATGATTTCTATTCATTAGGATTTGGTGAACCTATTCCTGTTTCTGGGTCACATGGACTCGGCCTTGGGGATTTATTAGACGAGGCAGCTAAGCACTTTCCAAAAAATAAGCCATTGGAATATGATGAAGATGTAATCAAATTTTCGTTAATTGGACGGCCAAATGTTGGTAAGTCTTCATTAGTAAATGCTATATTAGGAGAAGAACGGGTAATTGTCAGCAATATTGCTGGTACCACTCGGGACGCGGTCGATTCTCCATATACTTATAACGGCCAAAAATATGTCATTATTGATACAGCGGGAATAAGAAAAAAGGGTAAAGTCTATGAGAGTACAGAAAAGTATAGTGTGCTGCGAGCTTTAAGAGCAATCGAACGTTCCGATGTTGTTTTAGTAGTAATAAATGCAGAAGAAGGAATTATTGAGCAAGACAAGAAAATTGCGGGATATGCCCATGAGGCCGGACGAGCTGTTGTTATCGTAGTAAATAAATGGGATGCAGTCGAAAAAGATGAGAAGACCATGAAAGAGTTAGAACAAAAAATTAGAGAACATTTCTTATTTTTAAGTTACGCTCCGATTGTCTTCTTATCGGCTAAAACGAAAAAACGGATCCATACATTGATGCCAATGATCGATACCGCAAGTGAAAACCACTCAATGCGTGTGGAAACAAGTGTATTGAATGATGTGATTATGGATGCAGTCGCAATGAACCCTACACCATCTGACAAAGGGAAACGGTTAAAGATTTACTATGCAACACAAGTAGCAGTTAAACCTCCAACCTTTGTTGTGTTTGTCAATGAGCCGGAATTAATGCATTTTTCCTATCAGCGTTTTCTAGAAAATAGGATCAGAGATGCTTTTGGATTTGAGGGAACGCCAATTAAGATTTATGCGCGAGAAAGAAAATAATAAAAAGGTGAGGTGAATAGTTATGCAGGAGGTAAACAAGACCACAATAGCAGTTATTGGGGCAGGAAGCTGGGGAACTGCCCTTGCAATTGTATTGGCAGATAACGACCATGAAGTACGTTTGTGGAGTCATAACGAGGATCAGGTGAAGGAAATCAATCAATCCCACACGAATAAAAAATATTTACCTGAGATCATTCTGCCAGAGTTAATTGTCGGTTATGCCTCACTTAGTGATGCCTTGGCGGGAGTAGATAACATCATCCTAGCTGTTCCTACAAAAGCCATCCGGGAAGTGCTTGGGAAAATCCGGGCTATTCAAAAAACCCCGCTTGTGATCACTCATGTAAGTAAAGGGATTGAGCCTAACACCTTGTTACGAATTACCGAAATTATTCAAGAAGAAATGCCAAAAGAGATTCTGAAGGATGTTGTGGTTTTATCGGGCCCAAGTCATGCCGAAGAGGTGAGTCTGAGACACCCGACAACAGTTGCTGTTTCATCTGAAAATATGGAAGCGGCCGAACTTATCCAAGATTTATTTATCAATCAAAACTTCCGTGTCTATACTAATTCAGATGTCGTTGGTGTGGAGATTGGCGGGGCATTGAAGAATATTATTGCCCTGGCTGCAGGCATCACAGACGGACTTGGTTACGGTGACAATGCCAAAGCGGCTTTAATGACACGTGGATTGGCTGAAATTGCCCGGCTCGGAACAAAAATAGGTGCTAACCCTTTAACATTTTCAGGATTAACAGGAATCGGAGATCTCATTGTTACGTGTACAAGTGTTCATTCAAGAAACTGGAAGGCAGGGAATCTGCTGGGTAAGGGAAAAACACTTAACGAGGTACTAGAAAGCATGGGCATGGTGGTTGAAGGGGTAAGAACAACAAAAGCGGCCTATCAGCTTGCACAAAAGTATGATGTTCAAATGCCAATTACAACTGCTCTTTATAATGTATTATTTAATGGTAAAAACGCCAAGGATGCCGTTGATGTGCTGATGTCGCGGGGCCGGACACATGAAATGGAAGATTTAGTGAATGTCCTTGAAGAAAAATCACTTGAAGACTAAAAAATGTGCGTTTTTATTAAGAAAATAGGCTATTTTCTGATGCTTTTTTTCTCTAGGTTGCATACAATGCAACGAAGCAACCTGGTAGTAACCGTTGGAGAATGGGTTATTTAGTCCAAAACTGGCTGAAGTAAAGAATTCGCCCCTCTTTACTTCAGTTTTTTTATTTAAAATTTTTTTATAATAATACCTATGTTATAATTAATTTTTGAAAAAGGGGGAATATGTTTTGTCACCAGCTATGATGAAGATGTGGATATCCATTGCAGGTATGGCTTTAATGTTTCTTGCCATTATCACCATTTATTTAAGCAGGTATAAGTTTAAAGGGGTATTTCGTATCATAACTGCTATAATGGCTTATTTATTTATGATTGTTGCAGGATTGACCTTATTGATTGTTTTCTTGACTTGAATAATAATTGAACATACATAGGTGATTTTATGAAAAGAAAAATGCTGATTAGCTTTTTTATGATTACAGCTGTGCTCTTATCGGGCTGTATGTATCCAAAAGAGGAATTGACTCAAAATCAAGTGCCGTATAAAGATCAAATGAAAGCGGTCCAAACGGCTGTTGATGAATTTCAAAAAGACAATGGCGGGATTCTGCCGATTAAAACGAAGGAAGCGGGTACGCCTATTTATCAAAAGTACCCAATAGAATTTAAAAAAATTGCCCCAAAGTATATGGCTGAACCGCCAGGAAATGCCTTTGAGAGTGGTGGTATCTTTCAATATGTGCTTGTTAATGTTGAGACAGACCCCACTGTTAAATTGTTGGATTTAAGGATGGCTGAAACGATTCGTGAAATAAAATTAAGGATCGAATCAACTGGTTATCCCCCATATAAAGAACAAATTGCCAAAAATGTTTTTTCGCTCGATTTTACCAAACTTGGATACAAGAAAGCACCCTTTGCGGTCAGTCCATTTACTAATCAAAACCTTTCATTCGTTATCACTGGCGATGCAGAGGTATATATTGATTATCGCCCTGATCTTTACCAGATGTTAAAAAAGACAGGAATTAAACCAAACCCAGGCGAGGATATACTATCAATCTTAGTAAATGACTCGATGTTTGTTCCGGCATATTCTCTTCCCATTACCATCGATTCTAAGACGAAAGAACCTGTTTTTTTAGAAGAATAACTTAGTCCAGTCCCCTAGAAATAGTGCAGCATACTGTACCGTTTTAATTTTTGTCATAACCCTTTTCCTATGAAATATATTGTAGGAGAAGGGTTTTTTATGCTAATTCAATTAATGGCGATATGACTCGGTGAACGTATCGGTTAGCCATGGTTAGAAACCCTCCATTCTACCTAAAGAGCAAAGTAAAACAGATATCAGTACATCAAGTGAATTTTTAACAAGGGGGTAAAAAATTTTATAAAAGTGTCATAACAAGATAGGACAACATCATAAATATATACTGTCCAAAAATACCTAATATGGATGATATTATCCCACTTTACTCTATGATCGGGAGGGGATCACTTGGAAAAGGTTGATATTTTTAAAGATATTGCCGAGAGAACAGGCGGTGATATTTATTTAGGAGTAGTCGGAGCAGTTCGAACAGGAAAATCAACATTTATAAAAAAGTTCATGGAGCTTGTTGTCTTACCGAATATAAGCAGTGAAGCAGAAAGGTCTCGGGCACAGGATGAGCTGCCGCAAAGTGCAGCTGGTAAAACCATTATGACCACCGAGCCGAAGTTTGTTCCTAATCAAGCGGCCACTGTGAATGTCGACGAGGGGCTTAATGTTAATATCAGGTTAGTAGATTGCGTGGGTTACACAGTCCCTGGTGCTAAAGGGTATGAAGATGAAAATGGGCCGAGAATGATTAATACACCTTGGTATGAGGAACCTATCCCATTCCATGAAGCTGCAGAAATTGGTACAAGAAAAGTGATTCAAGAACATTCCACCATTGGAGTTGTGGTTACCACTGATGGTACAATCGGTGAAATTCCAAGAAGTAATTATATTGAGGCGGAAGAAAGAGTAATAAATGAGTTAAAGGAAGTTGGAAAACCATTTATTATGGTTGTCAACAGTGCTCAGCCATATCACCCTGCTACTGAAACGTTAAGATCAAGTTTAGCAGAGAAATATGATATTCCTGTTCTTGCAATGAGTGTTGAAAGTATGCGGGACAGTGATGTGCTCAATGTCCTTCGTGAGGCATTATACGAGTTCCCAGTACTAGAGGTGAATGTGAACCTTCCAAGCTGGGTCATGGTGTTAAGAGAGAATCATTGGCTCCGTGCAAGCTATCAGGATGCTGTTAAAGAAACAGTTAAAGATATCAAGAGATTGAGAGATGTTGACCGTGTGGTTCAAAGTTTCAGCGACTTTGAATTCATTGAAAGGGCTGGATTAGCAGGTATTGAAATGGGTTCCGGCGTGGCTGAAATTGATTTAATTGCGCCCGATGAATTGTATGATGATATATTAAAAGAAATTGTCGGAGTGGAAATTAGAGGGAAGGATCACTTACTTGAATTAATGCAGGATTTCGCTCATGCCAAGGCAGAGTATGATCATATTGCTGATGCCTTGAAAATGGTGAAACAAACAGGGTATGGAATTGCTTCCCCTACACTAACGGATATGAGTCTAGAGGAACCAGAGATCATCCGTCAGGGAGCTAGATTTGGCGTCAGGCTGAGAGCAGTAGCTCCATCGATTCATATGATCAAAGTCGATGTTGAATCTGAATTTGCTCCTATTATCGGTACCGAAAAACAAAGTGAGGAATTAGTCCGATACCTGATGCAGGACTTTGAGGATGATCCGCTTTCCATCTGGAATTCAGACATCTTTGGCCGGAGTTTAAGTTCCATCGTACGCGAGGGAATTCAAGCTAAGCTTTCCTTAATGCCAGAGAATGCAAGATATAAGTTAAAAGAAACGTTAGAGAGAATTATTAACGAAGGTTCTGGCGGATTAATTGCTATTATCCTCTAAATGTATGGCTCCAATTTGGAGTCTTTTTTTTTGCCTAAATCTATTTCTAAAAATAAGACAAAAATAGCAGAATATTGATGAACCAAAGAAAAGATTACCATTATTTCATGAAATCTTCTTGATATGCGGAAATGATTATGATAATCTTTTAACAGAATTACGTTATAGTCCTTGAAACCTTTATTTCTCAAGGGTTTTTATTAAAAAAATAGATTAAGGACCATAAAGTAGTAAAAATGTATTACTTTGGTAATAAAACCTTACTATGACGTATAGAAATTAGAAAAATTGTTTAGAAATGTAGATAAGTAATCTTATTTACGAATCTTGATAATTTCTTTGGGAGGAGGTGAATGGCATGAACAAGACAGAACTTATTAATGCAGTTGCTGAAGCGAGCGAGCTTTCAAAAAAGGACGCTACAAAAGCAGTTGATGCTGTTTTTGATGCGATTTTAGATGCTTTAAAAAATGGTGACAAGGTTCAATTAATTGGTTTTGGTAACTTTGAAGTACGTGAGCGTGCTGCTCGTAAAGGGCGTAACCCTCAAACAGGTGATGAAATCGAAATCGCTGCAAGCAAGGTACCAGCTTTTAAACCAGGTAAAGCGCTTAAAGATGCTGTTAAGTAATTACATAAATGATTGCTTTAAGTGGGTAGCTTAAGAGCAAAGGTCATGGGAAAGTCCATGGCCTTTTTTTATCGTTTAAGAAATTATTAAATTTTCGCTTGTGGGATAACTGTTAATAAAAAGGACTGTCGACGTCCAGCTCCAGCGCCTAGCCCCTCGAGGTCACAAGCTTATCCAGTTGCGGCTCCTTGGGACTGAAGCCTAACCCACCCCCTGAAGAAGGCAAAAAGCGCCTTCTTGCAGGGTGCGTCTTAGTCTATCGTCCCAGGGCAGTCGCCTCCACATTTAGGTCAATCCGTCCTAAAGGTTAAAGAACAACCTTTCGGCCGGCTTGTCTTTTGCTTGTCGGGGCTGGTCAAGGCGCTTCCGCTTTAGTTTGTAAGAAAACGTCTATTTTTTTGCTTGCATAGAAATGATTGTGCTAATATGTAAATGTTGTTTATTCTTAAAAGATATACTTTAGGAGGAATTCGGTATGTCGCAAATCAATCGTCCGCAAATTGAAGAGGCGGTACGTTTAATATTAGAAGCAATTGGTGAGAACCCAAATCGTGAAGGCCTGCTTGATACACCAAAACGGGTAGCTAAAATGTATGAGGAAGTTTTCAGCGGATTAAATGAGGATCCAAAACAGCATTTCGAAACTATTTTTAGTGAAGATCACGAAGAGCTTGTCTTAGTTAAGGATATCCCATTTTATTCCATGTGTGAACATCATTTAGTACCTTTCTTTGGAAAAGCACATGTGGCATATATTCCGCAAAATGGCCGTGTTACAGGTCTGAGTAAATTAGCACGTGCCGTAGAGGCTGTTGCAAAAAGACCGCAGCTTCAGGAGCGGATTACATCGACAATAGCTGATAGCATGATGGAAAAGCTTGACCCCCGCGGTGTAATGGTTGTTGTGGAGGCTGAGCATATGTGCATGACCATGCGCGGTGTAAAAAAACCAGGTTCTAAAACCGTCACAACAGCAGTCCGTGGGACGCTTGCGGATGATGCAGTTGCAAGATCAGAAGTATTATCTTTAATAAAATATTAAGGATAATATGATTTCTACAAGTAATGGAGGGTTGAATTTGGAGAAACGAAATTCACAAAACAGCGATTATGTGGTGATTAAAGCAGAAGATGATGGAGTTAGTGTAATTGGCTTAACAAGAGGATCTGATACAAGATTCCATCATTCAGAAAAGCTTGATAAAGGGGAAGTGCTGATTGCTCAGTTTACGGAACATACCTCCGCAATTAAAATTCGTGGAAAAGCTAAAATTCTCACTCAATTTGGCGAGATTGAAAGTGAAGCAAAGAAATAGGATGGGCAGGGAAAACGTTATCTTAACATCAGTGATTATTTTGTGAATTTCTGCCCATGGTTGACCTTTTATGATATAATGATGTCTGCCTTGTTGTTAATTGAGTTATTTAATTTTATGGTAAATGGGGCATTATATGGGCATGAAAATCCCAAACAAAATAGATAATTAAAATACATAAAGTGATTACATTGGGGATGTAAGGGTGATGAAAGTGCATGATATTCGACAAAAATTCACTAAAATAAAAGAGCAGGTCGAACAAAGGGTTTTTGATCCCTACTTACTTCAGTATATAGAAGCCCCAATTATTGACGAGGATAAGCTGCTAATCCTTGTCTCCATAATGGAACCATTAGAACTTTCTTTTAAAAAGCTGCAAAACTATTCCTTGTCTGCAATGCTAATCCAAATTGCCCTTGACACCCATGAATACATATCAGGTGATGCAGTTGATGAGAAAAAACGTCAGTTAACAGTCCTTGCGGGAGATTATTTCAGCGGACTTTACTATAAGCTTCTTGCAGATTTAGAAGATGTAGAAATGATAAAATCTCTTTCAAAAGGGGTAAAGGAAGTAAACGAAAACAAGATTCTTGTTTACCAGGCTGACTTTGATGGAATAGAGAGTTTAATGACCAGTATAATTAGGATGGAAAGTTCTATACTGACAAAAGTCTCTGATTATTTTAAAGCAGAGGATTGGAATGGTTTTATTGCCAATCTTTTATTATTTAAACGAATATTAAAGGAAAGAGAACAATATTTTCAATTTGGACAATCTTATTTATTTCAATCATTGCAACAGATTCTTTTCTTTGATACCAAAATAGAAGAATTAACACCAAAGCAGTCACAAGGACTGCTTCAGGTTTGTGACGATTATTTAGAGGGTTTAAAAGAAGCCGTTGAAGATGGGTTAAAACATCTGCCGAACTTAAATGAATTCCTTACAAAAAGGGTTGAAGTATTATTAAGTCAATACCGGCCAAATGCAAAAACTTTTGTGGAAGAAGGGTAAAACATGCAGCAATCGAAAGAACAGCGCGTTCATAATGTGTTCGAAAAGATATCTGATAACTATGATAAAATGAATTCAGTTATTAGTTTTCAGCAGCACATTAAATGGCGGAAAGATACCATGAGAAGAATGAATGTTCAACCTGGTTCAAAAGCTCTCGATGTTTGCTGTGGAACCGCAGATTGGACCATTGCTTTAGCAGAAGCAGTTGGCCCGTCAGGAAAAGTTTCAGGTCTAGACTTTAGCCAAAACATGCTAAATGTCGGGAAAGAGAAGGTGAAGGAGTTAGGACTCGAGCAGGTCACATTAATCCATGGCAATGCTATGGAATTACCATTTCCTGATAACAGTTTCGATTATGTGACGATAGGTTTTGGTTTACGTAATGTACCGGACTATCTGCAGGTATTAAAGGAAATGCAACGGGTTCTGAAGCCTGGCGGGATGGCAGTCTGCCTGGAAACATCCCAGCCTACCTTAATTGGCTACAAACAGCTCTATTACTTTTATTTTCGTTTTATCATGCCTATGTTTGGAAAGCTGCTTGCTAAAAGTTACCGGGAGTATGCTTGGCTCCATGAATCTGCACGTGATTTTCCAGGGATGAAAGAGCTGGCTAAGTTATTTGAAAAAGCTGGATTTAAAGATGTGAAATATAAACCGTACAGTGGTGGTGCTGCGGCAGTCCATTTCGGTAAAAAATAGAATTAAGTAAAAATGAAGACAGGATGAAAAGCAGGGTGAATACAAATGAAATTAAAAATGATGTATTCATTTTTGAATTCGGATATTAACATAATAGAGAAAGAGCTCGAAGAGACGATCCAGCCGGAGTCTCTTCTTTTGAAACAAGCTTCTATGCATACATTACAAGCCGGAGGAAAACGAATTCGTCCTGTTTTTGTTTTGCTTGCAGGGAAATTTGGGTCTTATGACATTCATGTGCTGAAAAATGTTGCTGTTGCCTTGGAATTAATTCACATGGCCTCCCTCGTACACGATGATGTCATCGATGATGCAGATCTTCGCCGCGGACAGCCAACCGTCAAATCAAAATGGGATAATAAAATTGCCATGTATACAGGTGATTTCGTTTTTGCCCTTGCCCTTGAATTAATGACCAATATTAATAAACCAGAAGCACATAAAATACTGGCCAATACCATTGTGGAAGTTACGGTCGGGGAAATTCAGCAAATTAAGGATAAATATCGTTTTGATCAAAATCTAAGGGACTATCTAAGAAGAATAAAAAGGAAGACGGCCCTGTTAATCGCTGTAAGCTGTCAGTTAGGAGCCATTTCTGCAGGAGTGGAAGAACATTATCATAGGAAACTTTTCCAGTTTGGGTATTATGTTGGTATGTCCTATCAGATCATAGATGATATTTTGGATTTCACCTCAACTGAAAAGGAGTTAGGTAAACCGGCTGGAAGCGATCTTTTACAAGGAAATATTACCGCCCCTGCCCTATTTGCTATGAACGATTTTCAGATACTAAGCGAAATAAAAAAGGTACACGAAAAAATGATGCCCGAGGAAATAAATAGAATTATATCTCTCATTAAACAATCTGGTGCCATAGAAAAGGCGTTCATTTTAAGTGATCACTACTTAGATAAAGCATTAACCGTTTTAGAAGAATTGCCTGAGAATAAAGCAAAAAAGACCTTGCGCGACATTGCCAAATATATAGGCAGACGAAAGTTCTAGTTTCCTAAGCAAATGTAAGCTTGCTAAATATTCAAAAAAATGATAACATTTTCATGGATTGTTCAACCTAACAACCATATACATAATATTTTTAGGGGTGGAATTCATGGAGAGAACATTTTTAATGGTAAAGCCGGACGGAGTTCAACGTAACCTTATTGGGGAAATTGTATCTCGTTTTGAAAAGAAAGGCTTCCAATTAGTTGGGGCAAAATTAATGAGTATTCCGAATGAACTTGCTGAAGAACATTATGGTGAGCATAAAGAGCGTCCTTTTTTTGGGGAATTAGTAAGCTTTATCACATCTGGACCTGTTTTTGCGATGGTTTGGCAAGGTGAGAATGTGATCGCAACGGCCCGCCAAATGATGGGTGTTACTAATCCAAAGGACGCTGCACCAGGAACCATTCGCGGTGATTTTGGTCTGATTGTTGGTAAAAATGTCATTCATGGTTCGGATTCCCCTGCAAGTGCAGAACGTGAAATCGGTCTATTCTTTAAAGAAGAAGAGTTGGTCGATTATTCAAAGCTGATTAACCAATGGATTTATTAATTTAATGGCTTTGTTAAAGAACATTGTTGATTTTTAAACCAACTGTTGATTGGAGCGGAAGGCACGAAGACTCCTGTGGGAGTACGGTTCAGGGGAGACCCCGCAGGCGTAAGCGCCGAGGAGGCTCACCGAAACGCCCACGGAAAGCGAAGTGCCTGGAGTGGAAATCAACAGCCATGTTTAACACAGCCAATTTAATAAAAGCGGCACTTGTATAATACATTATGCAAGTGCCTTTTTTGTATCCGATTTCAAAAAAATTTATTCTTATTTTCTGAATAGTAGTACTATGTTTATTTTGTTCAATATGTTATATTGATACATAATTCTTTAATGAGTTGAAGGGGGAAAGAGCAATGGGAATGAGATATTTAACAGCAGGAGAATCCCATGGGCCGCAGTTAACGACGATTCTAGAGGGCTTGCCAGCGGGAATGCCGCTTGAAGCTTCTGACATAAATGATGAATTGGCAAGACGTCAAAAAGGTCATGGACGAGGAAGACGGATGCAGATTGAAAAGGATACAGCTGAAATTGTATCAGGAGTTCGTCATGGACACACCTTAGGTTCCCCGATTGCTTTAGTAGTCAAAAACAATGATTGGAAGCATTGGACTAAAATTATGGGAATTGAGGTCTTAGAGGAAGGCCAAGAGGATGAAATTAAACGAAAAGTAACAAGAGCTAGACCGGGGCACGCGGACTTAAATGGTGCGATTAAATATGGTCACCATGATATGAGAAACGTCCTAGAGCGTTCTTCGGCGCGTGAAACAACAGTCAGGGTCGCAGCAGGTGCAGTAGCCAAAAAACTACTATCCTTACTTGGTGTGCAGATTGTAGGTCATGTTGTCGAATTAGGAGGGGTGAAAGCAGCGGTTAATCCTGAGCTTTCAATAGAAACATTAAAAGAAGTAACAGAATTATCCCCTGTTCGAGTCGCCGATCCTAATGTAGAACAAGAGATGATGTCAGCCATTGATGAAGCAAAGAAAAATGGAGATTCTATTGGCGGTGTAGTTGAAGTAATTGTTACTGGGATGCCTGCGGGTATTGGAAGCTACGTTCACTTTGATCGGAAATTGGATGGTAAATTGGCAGCGGCCATTATGAGTATCAACGCTTTTAAAGGTGTCGAAATTGGGATAGGTTTTGAAGCAGCCAGATTACCTGGAAGCTTAGTACATGATGAAATTGCCTGGTCAGAGGAAAAAGGTTATTACCGTAAAACCAATCGTCTTGGCGGTTTTGAGGGCGGAATGACGACAGGTATGCCGCTAGTTGTTAAAGGGGTTATGAAACCAATTCCAACCCTTTATAAACCGCTTATGAGTGTAGATATTGAAACCAAAGAGCCATTTGCGGCCAGTGTGGAGCGCTCTGATAGTTGCGCAGTGCCTGCCGCAGCCGTTGTAGCTGAACATGTTGTAGCATGGGAACTTGCTAACGCAATCATTGAACAGTTTAATAGTGACCGTTTTGAAACTCTTGTCGAGGAAATCAATAAACATCGGGAATATGCGAGGGAGTTTTAATGGAAACGATCCAAATCCAAACAGAATCAAGGCAATATCCCGTGTTTGTTGGAGAAGGGGTTAGAAAAGAACTACCTGCCTTTCTATCTGATCATTTCCCCAATCTGACAAAAATTCTAATCATAACGGATGAATCGGTTGCGAAGCTTCATCTTGAAAAATTACTGCAGGTACTAAAACAATGGGAGCCAGTCACTTTTACTGCCCCTTCGGGTGAAAAAGCAAAAACATTTGATGTATATTATGAGGCCCTGACTACTGCTCTCTCTAATCATTTAGATCGAAAATCGGTTGTTCTTTCCTTTGGAGGAGGGGCGGTTGGAGATTTATCAGGCTTTGTAGCATCCTCTTTTATGCGCGGGATTCCTTTTATTCAAATTCCAACAACCATTCTTGCGCATGATAGTGCAGTTGGCGGGAAAGTAGCAATCAATCATCCTCTTGGAAAAAATATGATTGGAGCCTTTTATCAGCCAGAAGCTGTCTTTTATGACCTTGAATTATTAGAATCACTGCCAATTCATGAGATCCGTTCAGGGTTTGCTGAAGTGATCAAACATGCACTTATTGCCGATCCTGAATTTTATCAGTGGTTAAGATTAAATATCAACGACTTAAATGGAATAACAAAACAGCAATTATTAGATTCGCTTGTAAAAGGAATAAAGATTAAAAATCAATTTGTATCACAGGATGAGAAGGAAACAGGGATACGTGCTTTCTTGAATTTGGGGCATACACTTGGACATGCAATCGAAGCAGAAATGGGCTACGGGAAATTTACACATGGTGAAGCCGTGCTGATTGGAACCATCTTTGCATTAAAATTAAGTGAAAAATTAGTAGGTTTGTCGTTCAACATAAATGAATTTATTCAATGGGTGACAGAGTTGGGTTATCAAACCACTATACCTAAACAACTTTCCTTTGAAAGCCTGATTGGCAGAATGAGACAGGATAAGAAATCGGTTGGAAATGCAATCCGCTTCGTGCTGCTCAAACAGGTGGGAGACCCCTTACTTCAAGAAGTTGCTGAAGACGTATTATGGCAAGAATTGACAACATTTTAATTTAAGGAGGATTGTTTATGATTAGAGGGATGAGGGGAGCCACGACGGTGAGTTCAAATTCCGAAGAGGCTATTTTTTCAGCTTCAGAGGAACTTTTTGCTAAACTAATTGAAGAAAATCAAATACAACCTGATTCCGTCGCCTCCGTGTTTATTTCAACTACAGAAGATATTGATGCTGCTTTTCCTGCAAAGGCATTACGGGAACTTCCAGGCTGGAGCTACGTACCGGTCATGTGTATGAGGGAAATGCCTGTTCCTAACTCTTTAAAGCTGTGCGTTAGAGTGATGATGCATGTCAATACTAATGTGGCACAGGAAAATATTGTTCATATATATCTTAGAGGTGCAAAAGTGTTAAGACCGGACTTAAACAACAGTCCAGCATTATAGAATCAATTTACATTATACAATTGGGGTGGAGAAGATGAGATGGAAAGAGCAGTTATTAACACTGACTCCATATCAACCAGGAAAATCAATTGATGCAGTAAAGAAACAATTCAATCTTGAGAAGATTGTTAAGCTTGCATCCAATGAGAATCCTTTTGGATGCTCTGAAAAGGTGAAAGAGGCGCTAAATGCTAACCAGACCAGCTTTGCCATCTATCCTGATGGTTATGCAACAAATTTAAGAGAGACACTTGCCCAGTTTTTACAGGTTGAAGAGAATGAAATTATCCTAGGAAACGGATCAGATAATTTAATTCAAATTATTTCAAGGGCGCTCTTACATCCCAATGCTAGTACAGTAATGGCTGATCCAACTTTTTCACAGTACAAGCATAATGCTGTAATTGAAGGAGCAATCATCAAGGAGATCCCTCTAGTCAATGGAGAGCATGACTTAGACGCGATGTTGGACGCAATTGATGAGAAGACCAATGTAGTTTGGGTATGCAGCCCTAACAATCCGACAGGTACTTATATACCTGAGAATAAATTAGTCCCTTTCCTTGAGAAAGTACCGCCTCATATCCTAGTCGTTCTTGACGAGGCCTATTATGAGTATGTAATTGCTGAGGATTATTATCAGTCTATTAGTTTGACACGTAAGTTCGATAATCTAATTGTGTTAAGAACATTTTCAAAAGTATATGGTTTGGCAGCCTTAAGAGTCGGCTATGGGGTAGCTAACCCAGCAATTATAAAAGCGCTGGAACCGGCAAGAGAGCCATTTAATGTAAATTCTTTAGGGCAGATAGCAGCAAGTGCGGCAATACAGGATCAGCAATTTGTCGAAGACTGTAAAGAAAAAAACCGACAGGGACTTTCACAATTTTATAAATTTTGCGAGGAACATAAATTAGATTATTATCCTACGCAGACCAATTTTATCTTAATAGATTTTAAAGTAGATGGAGATAAGGTTTTTCAATATTTACAAGAAAGAGGATATATTGTCCGTTCAGGTAAAGCACTCGGTTTCCCGACTTCAGTAAGAATTACGGTTGGCTCCGAAGAACAAAACGATGGTCTATTAAAGGTATTAAGCGAATTTCTGGGGGCGAACTAACGTTTTCCCAAAATAGGGGGATTGAAATTGAAAGGCCGGGTTTTTGTCATTGGCTTAGGATTAATAGGCGGATCCTTGGCATTATGTATTAAAAAGGAACATAAAGGTTCAGAAATTGTCGGATTTGATATTAACTTTGAACAGGCAAGGCTAGCCAGAATGCTTGGGGTTATAGATGAAATAGCAGAAAGTATTCAAGATGGGGCTCTATCAGCCGACTTAATTATTATTGCGGCTCCAGTAAATGAAACACAGGAAATTATTCAGCTTCTTTCCGGGCTTCCGCTTAACCCGGAAGTAATTGTGACTGACACAGGCAGTACGAAACAGAAAGTTGTTGAAAGCAGTCTTAGTTTAAAAATGCAGGGGATTACCTTTATCGGCGGGCATCCGATGGCTGGCTCACATAAAAGCGGTGTTTCAGCTGCAAAGGAAATATTATTTGAAAATGCCTTTTATTTGTTAACTCCTGAAGATTACATTGATCAATCCAGAGTGACTGTATTAAAAGAGTGGTTAAAAGGTACGCATGCGAAATTTTTGACAATTAGTCCCGAAACACATGACTATCTAACAGGAATTGTCAGCCATTTTCCGCATATTATTGCCGCTTCGATTGTTCGGCAAACGGAAAGACTTTCTGAATCACAGAGTCTAATCCCCCGCCTTGCTGCGGGTGGCTTTCGTGACATCACAAGAATTGCCTCAAGCAGTCCTGAAATGTGGAAGGATATCTTGCTTCACAATCGTGACATATTAATAGAATTGCTTAACCAATGGCAATTAGAAATGGATGAAGTAAAAACCCTGTTAGAGCAAGAAAACAGTAAGGCTATTTTTAGCTACTTTAGTCAGGCAAAGCAGTTCCGTGATGGATTGCCGCAGAAGGAAAAAGGGGCCATACCATCATTTTATGATTTGTATGTTGATGTCCCAGATTACCCTGGGGTAATTTCTGAGATAACTGGATATTTAGCAAAAGAAAATATCAGCATTACAAATATTCGCATATTGGAAACACGTGAAGATATTAATGGAGTATTAGTGATAAGTTTTCAAACGGAAGAAGATCGCCAAAAGGCTGAACGTTGTATTGGCAGCTATTCCAGTTACGCAACTTCAGTGGGGACCTGACTTTTTTAAAAGACTTGCTGCTCTCGGGCAGATAGTAACAAATTATGAAATAAAAAAAGGTGATTGAATGGCGGCATTTAAACTAAAGAACAATATTAATCGCTTAGCTGGTGATGTAACCATCCCGGGTGATAAATCTATATCCCATCGGTCTGTGATGTTTGGTGCTATTGCTCATGGCGAAACAAAGGTAACCAATTTCCTGCCTGGTGATGATTGTTTAAGTACAATCTCTTGTTTTCGAAAGTTAGGAGTGACGATCGAGGAATCTGATAAGGGGCTTCGGATTGTTGGAAATGGTTTTGAAGGATTGAAAGAACCGGCAGAGGTTTTGGATGTGGGGAATTCAGGAACCACCATCCGCTTATTAATGGGGATTTTAGCAGGACGGCCCTTTTTCTCATCCTTAGTCGGCGATGCTTCTATTGGCAAGAGACCCATGACAAGAGTAACGGTACCATTAACTAAAATGGGGGCCAAATTAGATGGCCGAAAAAATGGAGACTTTACACCCATTTCCATCCGTGGCGGACAATTGCAGCCTATTCAATATGAACTTCCAGTTGCAAGTGCGCAAGTGAAATCTGCCTTAATTCTTGCGGGACTTCAGGCTGATGGAGAGAGCACGATTGCTGAGCCAGCCGAGACTCGTGATCATACTGAAAGAATGATTCGACAATTTGGCGGTGAAATTACAAAAGATAATCGCACCATTCGGGTGAAAGGCGGTCAAAAACTGACAGCGTCCGACATCCATGTTCCTGGAGACATCTCGTCTGCAGCGTTTTTCCTTGTTGCAGGAGCCATTATCCCTGGGAGTGAAATAGTCTTAAAAAATGTAGGGCTAAATCCGACCAGAACTGGGATTATTGAGGTAATGCATAAGATGGGAGCAGAACTAGAGATTGTCCAAAATGAGAGCAATGATTTAGAACCGGTCGGAGATCTGATTATCAAAACTTCCAATCTTAAAGGAACGGTAGTTGAGGGTGAGTTAATTCCTAGGCTAATTGATGAGATTCCGATCATTGCCCTTCTTGCTACACAGGCTGAAGGGACAACGATTATTAAAGATGCGGAAGAATTAAAAGTGAAGGAAACCAATCGGATCGATACCGTTGTACTCGAATTACGAAAATTGGGTGCGGATATTGAGGCTACAGAGGATGGAATGATTATCCGTGGAAAGACCAAGTTAAGCGGTGGAAATGTTTCTAGTCATGGAGATCATCGAATTGGCATGATGCTGGCAATTGCAGCCCTTTTATGTGAGGACTCCGTAGAGCTCGAACAATCCGAGGCTATATCTGTTTCATACCCAAACTTTTTTGAACATTTAAATAACCTTATCCACTAAAAAGCAAAAGCTGCCTTTCCGGCAGCTTTTATTTTTTTGTCAGCTGACAAAGTCATAGATTGATTATTTTTTGCATAGCTTGTCTTAAGAAACAATAAAGGTGGTGGACAATGTATATTATTGAAAATGCCAATGTTCTTAAAGATAAGCAGCTAACTACATGTTCGCTACTTATAAGAAATGACCAGATTACCGTGCTTCATAATGGTACTGCTCATTACAAATACATGAAGATGAATCTAGCACCCTATATAATGACCCCTGCTTATGTCCTTTTAAGCTCAGCTATTCCATTTGAGAGTTCTTTTCAAGTTTTAAAAACTTTTATTACTGAGAACTTTATATTAAAAGGATGTACCACCATCTTTACCTATGTCAGCCTTTCCTATGAGAATGAACTTTTGGATAAGTTAAATGAAGTGAAGAAGGCTTTAATGAGCAGTCCAATTGATTTTCTTATCGGAATTAAAATTCCTGCCAGATTAATGACTCCCACATTGATTAGAAAGTGTAAGAAGCTTAAAATCCCGGCTATCTTTTTGGAAATCCAAGATTCACTTGAATTAGAGAAAATTCCTTGGGGGTGGATTAGAGAGGCGATGTTTCCCTTTAATAGTCCATTAATTCCAATAATTTCTTCAGAGCAAAAGAAGGAAGCAGAGACCCTCTTGTCGAAATGGAAAGATAGAATGATAAAAGAAAAAATCCCAGCCCTATACCACTTAATTGAAGAAGGTCAGCCCTTGTCTATTCCCATTCTAAATAAGATTGGTCTATATCCAAATAAAGGATGCTTTATGTCGGGTACAGAATTAAGTTATAATTTATATCTTAAGGATAGAGAAATCGCGAAGGTTGATGAAGAAAGTTTATTTCATTATCATAGTAATAGACTTGTTGTTACAGTTGACAAAGGAAAGGTAATCCGTTCGGGTGAAAAAGTTTTATTCAGTCCAGGAAGTGGAGAATTTGTTCAGGTACGGACCCCATTCTTTTTTTCTTTGTAAATCTGGGGAAGAAGAGGTATAAGCCAATGGAAAGAATCAATAAAATTATTCAAATGTTAGAAAACGGCCAACATAAAGAGGCATTAAATGAATATAATGATGTATTACAAGACGGTAATCCGGAAGAAAAATTTCTTCTCGGTGAAGAATTGTACCATTTTGGATTTTTAAAAGAGGCACGGGAATTGGTTGAAAGTTTATTAACAACCTATCCAGAAGAAGGTGAACTCCTTGTCCTGCTTGGTGAAATATTGGTGGAAGCAGGCGAAGAAGAAGAAGCTATGCTTGTATTGGAGAGAATTTCAGAACAGGATGCACACTTTGGACAGTCACTATTATTACTAGCTGATCTTTATCAAATGCAAGGTCTTTTTGAAGTTAGCGAAAGAAAGTTGTTAAAAGCAAAAGAGCTTCTGCCTGACGAAGTAATAATTGACTTTGCATTAGGAGAGCTCTACAGTGAGCAAGGCGAGGTAATTAAGGCTAAGAACGCATACGAGCGGGTTCTAAGGGAAGAAGATGAAATTGCTGGAGTTAATATCCATGCAAGGATGGCCGATTTATTGAGCGCCTCAGGTGCTTTTGAAGAGGCTCTCAACTACTATGACAAGGCATTACAGGGAAAATTAGAGATTAACACTCTATTTGGTTATGCATTTACTGCCCTCCAAGCAGGATATAATCGGACTGCTATTGAAAAGTTCAATGATTTAAAAGAGCTTGATCCAGAATACCATTCTCTTTATCTGCACCTAGCTAAGGCGTATGAACGGGAAGAGGAACTGGAAAATAGTTTGAACTCTATTAAAGAAGGTATTAAGCAGGATGAATTTAATAAAGAGTTATATTTCTTTGGAGGCAAGATTTGTTTAAAGCTGGGTTATGAAGAGGAGGCGGAAAAATATTTTCGTGAATCTCTTGCCTTGGATCCCGGATTTATGGAGGCGGCCGTGACCTTAAATAAACTCTTTTTCCGGCAAGAAAGGTATGAAGATGTTATTGATTTAATTTCCGAGCTGGATGTTCATGGAGATGAAGAACCTCAGCTTCTTTGGGATTCAGCTTTAGCCTATGATCATCTCGAAGAATTTTCTTCTGCATTAGACAAATATGAAAGTGCATATACTTTTTTCAAGAATAATGAAACATTCTTACAGGATTATGGATATTTTCTTGTTGAAGAAGGAAAAAATGACCGCGCTGCCGAAATTTTTAAACAGCTGTTAATAGGGGACCCAACAAACGAAGAATATCTGGATTTGTTTGAACGACTTACCGATGTGAATATTTAAAAATGCTGATTATGCAGAGGAGGGAAACTATCATGACAACCCCTGTTTCTGTCAACGAGAAGAAGGATTTTATTCGCTGGTTTCTTAATCATTATCAATTAAAGAGAAGAGAATGTGTTTGGATACTTAATTATCTAATGAGCCATGATCAATTAATGGAAAAGGTTCATTTTGTTGAGCAAGCACAGTATTGCCCTAGGGGTCTAATTATGTCTACACATTGTGTGGATAAAGTGCCGTTTCGTTTTTATAAAGAGAATGTCATGACAACCGATGCAGAAAAATCATTCCATGATATTCGGCTGAATCGGGATGAAGATATTTTTATCCAATTAAATTTTCATGCTTCTAATCAGGCACATCAGTATGTAGCGGTTTTGGAGGAAAATCCATTTGTACCAAAGCATTTACAAGTTAATGAAAAAGATGGGATCGTAGCAGAACAATTATTGCAATACAGCATTGAACGTTTCCAACGCGATAAGTTAATGGAACTAATCGATGAAGCGCTTGATAAGCAAGATCAACACACATTTCAAATGCTAACAGAGAAATTAAATAAACTGTCTGTAATTCAAGAAAAAGGAAGCCTGCGTTAGCCGGCTTCCTTTTTTCTATTAAGAGAATATTTTGAAATATTCTATTTTATCTTTTATTATTTTAGGAGAAAATGATATGATAGAAGTAGTGAATCAAAAAGGTTGGTGTAAGAATGAAATGGGTGCCACAAGAGGTTGAAACCTACTTGAATGCAAAGGAATACGTTGATACCGCCGTTATTCCAATATACTCTATATCATTTGGAGAGGAGATGAAACAGTCCGCTGCAGCATTTGAATTTATATCACTCTTGACAGGTCATTTGGAGAGACAGTTTACAGGGAGAATTTTATTATACCCTCCATTTACCTATCTAAAAAAAGATAATATGGAACATACCTTAAATAGTTTAGTAAATTGGGAAGAAAACATATTGAAGAGTGAATTTAAGCACGTATTTTACATAACTTCCGAGCTCGATTGGCGTATGCATGAGCAAAAATTAGGCGGGTCATTGATATGGCTGCCAACCCTGCCGCTTGGAAACATGAGTGAGTCTCAAAAAATGGAGGTTGTTGACAGCCAAGTTAAACAGCTGCTATCAATTTTTACACAAAAGTGGAGTAACAACGAGTAAAGCCTGTTATAATAAATGTTTTTTAAAATAGTATGATATTGACCTTGCTGTAAGATTGATATATCATTGTTATGTCCTAGTTTTATATGTGTTTATTTTGTGTCCGATGGACTTCAAACTTTGAACAAGGGGGGGATAAGCTTGAGTAAAGAACGTGTTTCAAGACGTCAATTTTTAAACTACACTTTAACTGGTGTAGGTGGGTTCATGGCAGCCGGTATGTTAATGCCAATGGTTAGATTTGCTGTGGATCCGGTATTAAAGGCTGAAGAAGGCGGAGATTTTGTTGCGACAAAACAAAAGGTTTCTGAAATAACGGAGGAACCAGTTCGTGTTGACTTTACCTTTAAGCAAAAGGATGCTTGGTATGAGTCAGAGGTTACGAACACTGCTTGGGTTTATAAGGATGGAGACAAAATTGTTGCACTTTCGCCAATTTGTAAACATCTGGGCTGTACCGTAAACTGGAATACGGACAAGGAACATCCAAATCAATTCTTCTGTCCATGTCACTATGGGCGCTATGAGAAGGACGGAACTAATATTCCTGGTACACCGCCGTTACACCCGCTTGATGTATACCCATACAAAGAAAAAGAAGGCTTCCTATACTTAGGAAAAGCTGAACCACGGAAGGAGGCGTAAATATGTTAAACAAAATTTACGATTGGGTAGATGAACGTTTAGATATTACGCCGCTGTGGCGCGATATCGCAGATCATGAAGTACCAGAGCATGTAAACCCTGCGCATCATTTTTCAGCGTTTGTATACTGCTTTGGCGGTCTGACATTCTTTGTAACTGTTATTCAAATACTTTCTGGTATGTTTTTAACCATGTACTATGTACCAGATATTAAAAATGCTTGGGAATCTGTTTATTATTTACAAAATGAAGTTGCATTTGGACAAATCGTACGTGGAATGCATCACTGGGGAGCCAGTTTAGTACTTGTAATGATGTTTTTACATACGTTGCGCGTCTTTTTCCAAGGTGCCTATAAAAAGCCTCGTGAATTAAACTGGGTTGTCGGAGTGCTAATTTTCTTCGTGATGTTAGGTTTGGGTTTCACAGGTTACTTACTGCCTTGGGATATGAAAGCGCTGTTCGCTACAAAAGTAGGTCTGCAAATTGCTGAGGCAACACCGTTCATAGGTACTTACGTGAAAGTTTTACTTGCAGGACACGAACACATTGTTGGTGCTCAGACATTAACCCGTTTCTTTGCCATCCATGTATTCTTCTTGCCTGCGGTATTGTTTGGTTTAATGGCGGCACACTTTATCATGATTCGCAGACAAGGTATCTCTGGACCGCTTTAAAAATCAGTTTTTTTCTGACATAGGAGTGTATATTACAGAAAAAAGGAGGGGATTGCTCAATGCATCGCGGTAAAGGTATGAAGTTTGTTGGTGACTCACGTGTTCCAGCGCCTGAAACACGCACACCAAAACTTCCAAAAGATTATTCAGAATATCCTGGCAAAACAGAGGCATTCTGGCCAAACTTCCTTTTAAAAGAATGGATGGTTGGTGCAGTATTTCTTGTTGGTTTTTTAAGTTTGACAGTAGCACATCCGGCTCCGCTTGAAAGGATAGCGGACCCAACTGATACGGGATACATTCCATTACCAGACTGGTATTTCCTGTTCTTGTATCAATTACTAAAATACTCATTTGCTTCTGGTCCATATACCGTTATTGGAGCAATGATTATGCCAGGTTTAGCATTTGGAGGGTTATTATTAGCACCGTTCCTTGATCGTGGTACGGAACGCCGTCCTAAAAAACGTCCGCTTGCAACAGGCTTTATGCTATTAGCACTTGCAGCTACAGTTTTCCTTACATGGGAGTCTGTAGCAACCCATGACTGGGCGGCTGCAGAACGACAAGGAAAAATTGTCGAAAAGGTTGAAATTGACAAAACTAGTGAAGGATATAAAATTGCTAGTGATAATACTTGTATTACTTGTCATGGTGACAGTTTTCAGGGCGGTGCAGGTGCTCCAACATTAGTCGGAACTGGTTTATCCGCTGATGAAGTAGCTAAGATTGCTAAAAATGGTAGAGGTAAAATGCCAGCTGGGGTCTTTAAAGGGGATGACGAACAGCTTAAGAAGCTTTCTGAATTTATCTCAGGTCTTGGTAAAGAATAATTTTACTTATAAAAAGCTGACGGGAATCGTCAGCTTTTTTCTTGATGAAGACTATTAAAAGGAGGAGATTTTGTGGGGTGGATTTACCCTCTCCTGTCCAATCGTTCAGTATTAAAGTTATTACTTTTAGTAAATATTGCAGGTACCATTTATGGGTATTATTGGTATGGGTGGCAGTTAAAAGAGACTCCATCTGTATTTTTGGCGTTTGTTCCTGATAGTCCAACCGCAAGCTTGTTTTTTGTTTTTGTACTTATCGCATTCATACTAAAAAAGAATTGGCCTTTAATGGAAGCACTTGCGTTGGTGACCCTATTCAAATATGGCATTTGGGCAGTTGTAATGAATATTCTTGTATTTATTGTCCAAGGGGATCTTGACTGGGTAGGGTACATGTTAATATTTTCACACTTTGCGATGGCCGTCCAAGGTATTCTCTATGCTCCTTTCTATCGTATAAAGGCTTGGCATTTAATAGTGACTGCTATTTGGACACTGCATAACGATGTTATTGATTATGTCTTCTTTATGCTGCCGAGTTATTCCATGCTTGATAAGTACATACCACAAATAGGTTATTTTACATTTTGGCTTTCTTGTCTTTCAATTGGACTTGCCTATTATTTTGGAATCAGACCTAATCGTTTTAAATTAAAAATTAATCATTGATTATGGTCTATCCTTGTCCAACCCTACATACATTTTATTAGTAATGAAAGGGGGGACAAGGATTGAAATTTAGATGGTTATACTTTTTAGCGATCATCATGATGCTCACTCCCATAACAGTTTCTGCTGAACAGCAAACTCCATTGGAGAAGCTTGATGATATATCTGATGAAGCTCTTCAAATGGTGAAGTTTCAAAGATATGAAGATGCAAAAAAATTGCTCGATTATTTTTCTGACCAGTTTACAAACATAACAGGGGCGGAAGAACCACTCTCAATGGACGAGGTTAGAATTGTAAATACCTCCCATGATGAAGCCATGGAGGCGGCAGTAAGTCCCAATATGAAATATGAAGAAAGATTAAATAAACTAACAAAGTTCCGTCTTGTAATTGATGCTATAGCAACGAGTCATCAACCTTTATGGACCGAATTGGAAAGTCAAGTCATGACTGCATTACACCAGGCAAAAGAAGCGGCGGTAATGGGTGATAACGCCCATTTTCATACAAATTTCAACACTTTTTTATCTTTATATAATGTTATTTATCCAAGTATGAAAATAGATGTTCCTGTGGAAAATATTCAAAGATTAGATGCTCGGATTGATTTTATTAATGAATATCGGACACAAGTGCTAAGTGATTCGAAAAGCCAGCAAGAACTTAATGCACTAGACACTGACTTGAAAAATCTCTTTACAAACATGGAAGAGGATGAAGCTGATCCCTCATTATGGTGGGTGATTATTTCGACTGGCAGTATAATAATTATGACATTATCATATGTGGGCTGGAGAAAGTATCAGGGTGATAAGGAACCTAAGAAAAATCGTTCTAGAGACATAAAGGATTGAAGCATGTCTAATCGGGTAGACATAAACTAATAACATCATGAGTCTGATTAGGAGGTCATTATGTATCTTATTTACTTTGCTATTATAGTTTTTATTCCCTTATGGGCTCAAATGAGAGTGAAAAGTACGTTTGCCAAATATGCACGGATACCTGCTTCGAATTTTCGTACTGGAGCAAATGTTGCTAGAGAAATTCTCAATGCAAATGGACTATATCATGTTAGGGTTGAAGAAGGACGCGGATATTTAAGTGATCATTACGATCCAAGAAGCAAGGCCGTCCGCCTCTCACCGGAAAATTTCCATGGGAATTCGATTGCTGCGGCAGCTGTAGCGGCACATGAATGCGGACATGCCATTCAGGATGGACAAGGCTATGTATTCCTTCGCTTCCGCCACGCTTTGGTTCCAGTGGCCAATCTTGGTTCTAATGCTTCCTGGATTCTCATAATGATTGGTATCTTTGCTCATTTAAGCGGGTTACTATTATTAGGGATTATATTTATGGCTGCAGCTGTACTTTTTCAAATTGTCACCCTTCCGGTTGAGTTTAATGCCTCGAACCGTGCCCTGAATCAAGTGGTTTCCCTTGGTTTAATAGGCGATCGTGAACGATTAGGGGCAAGGAAAGTATTAAATGCAGCTGCACTAACTTATGTTGCGGCAGCAGCGGTAGCTGTTTTAGAATTATTAAGACTTGTTTTCATTTTTACAGGTATGAATAGAAATGACGATTAGAAAAAATGTCCTCAAAGTTGAGGACATTTTTTGTCGTTTAGGAATTTATAAAATTTTCGCTTATTCTCCAATCGGCATTTTGTTTTCATCAAGTGTAAATCCTTCACCATGAACATCATGAACAACTGATATCGATACAAAGGCATGGGGGTCTATTGAAGTAATTAGATTCTTCAAACGGATGATTTCATTCCTAGCCACAACACAGTATAAAACTTCACGCTCGTTTTTTGTGTAAGAGCCGTAAGCTTTAAGTGCAGTTACACCGCGGTCCATTTCGGCCATAATTTTCTCAGCAATTTTCTCATTTTGATCTGATATAATTATAGCTCCCCTAGCAGAGTAGGCACCTTCCTGAATAAAATCAATCACTCTGGCTCCAACAAAAACAGCAACAAGTGTGTACATGGCTTGCTTATAATTTAAGTATGTAAACCATGAGACAGCAATGACACATGCATCAAATAGGAACATCGTTTTTCCCATATTCCAGCCAGCATATTTTTGGACGAGTCTAGCAATGATATCAACTCCTCCGGTTGTACCGCCAAAACGAAAAATGATTCCCAGTCCAATTCCAGTCAATACCCCTGCAAAAAGTGCCGCTAATGTTAGGTCGTGTTCAAGAGGCATCTCAATTGTATTGCGCTGAAAAATCCATAGAAAAACCGAAACACCAACCGTTCCGATGATTGTATAATAAAAAGCATTCCTTCCTAGCAGCTTCCATCCTATGAAAAATAAGGGGATATTGAGTATTAAGTTGATATAAGAAGGATCCCATTTAAACAAAAAATAAAAGAGAAGTGTAATTCCTGTAAATCCACCCTCAGCCAGTTTATTTTGCATATTAAAATTGACAAGTCCAAATGACATAATGGAGGACCCTATTAGAATAAAAAGAATGTTTTTTAACTTGAGCCCAAGTAACATAAATATTTCCACCTCTTCCATCTCTCTCTATATGGCGGTTCTAATTATAGCGAATTAGGGTGATAAGAGCAATGAGAGGGAGGAAATCCACCTGATTAAAGCGAAAACATTTGTAAATCTTACGTAATTTAGCTAACATTAAAAGGTATATTATTATAGGTAAATAGCCCGTTTTAAAGATGAGGTGGAGAGAATGACTAACGGGAAGTCAATGAAAGAACTTCAAGCCGAAGTAGACCAATACATAAGTCAGTTTAAGGAAGGATATTTTAGCCCGCTGGCCATGCTTGCAAGACTAACTGAGGAGCTTGGTGAGCTGGCAAGGGAAGTAAATCATTATTATGGAGAAAAACCAAAAAAATCAACAGAAACAGAAAAGGCCATAGAAGAGGAACTTGGCGACCTGCTTTTTGTGATGATTTGTTTTGCCAATTCATTGAATATTGATTTAGAAGAGGCTCATGACTATGTCATGAATAAATTTAATACCAGGGATAAAGATCGTTGGACTAGAATAGACCCAGAAAGTGTGGAGTGAAGAAATTGAATACAATTAAAATTATTATTGCTGGCCCGCGTGGTCGTATGGGAAGAGAAGCAGTAACATTAGCTTCAAATACAGATCATTTTGATTTAGTTGCAGTAGTTGATCATAAAAATGATGGAATGATGTTGAGTGATGTAGAAGGTTTTCAATCCATTTCAAATGTACCTATCTATTCCGATATTGAAAAGTGTCTGCAAGCGGTAGAAGCAGATGTATTAATTGATTTAACAACTCCGGAATTTGGCATGTACCACACTAAAACAGCTCTTAACCATAATGTTCGGCCTGTTGTTGGAACAACCGGATTTAGTAAAGAGGATTTAGAAGAACTAGAACGGCTTTGTCAGGAAAAACAACTTGGTTGTATTATTGCTCCTAACTTTGCGATTGGGGCGGTTTTAATGATGAAATTTTCTCAAATGGCCGCTAAATATTTTTCTGATGTTGAGATTATTGAATTGCACCATGATCAAAAGCTTGATGCACCATCGGGAACAGCCGTTAAAACTGCAGAAATGATTTCAGCTGTGAGAGAATTAAAAAAACAGGGGCATCCAAATGAAAAAGAAACAATTACAGGAGCTAGAGGTGCTGAAATTGATGGGATGCATATTCACTCCGTTCGATTACCAGGACTAATTGCTCATCAACAGGTTTTATTTGGTTCTGATGGCCAGACTTTAACCATTCGTCATGATTCCTATAACCGTGCGTCATTTATGTCAGGTGTAAAAGTTGCTGTTGAAACAGTAATGGAGAACAATACTTTTGTTTACGGACTTGAAAATATACTAGATTAGGGGTTTGGATTATGAATATTGCTTTAATCGCACATGACCAAAAGAAGAATGATTTAGTCCAATTTGTAACAGCCTACAAAGATACTTTTGCCAAGCATATGCTTTTTGCTACTGGAACCACAGGATCCCGAATCAATGAGGCAACAGGCTTAGACATTACTCGGTTTAAATCCGGGCCTTTAGGCGGAGACCAAGAAATCGGAGCGATGATCGCTAAAAACCAGATGGATGCTATTTTCTTTTTCCGTGATCCATTAACTGCACAGCCGCACGAACCTGATGTCACAGCTTTAGTGAGATTATGTGATGTCTACTCTATCCCTCTTGCAACAAATATGGGTACAGCAGAATTACTTATCCGAGGATTAGAAATGGGTTTATTAGAGTGGAGAAATGTAGTTAAAGAGAATGGTGATGTTAATGGAGCAAAATAGGTTACATATTCTTGCATTTGGTGCCCATGCAGATGATGTAGAGATTGGCATGGCTGGTACCATTGCGAAACTATCGGGAGAAGGTAGGCATATCGGTATTTGTGACTTAACAGAGGCCGATCTCTCTTCCAATGGAAATGTAGAGCTAAGAAAAGAAGAAGCGGCAATTGCGGCTGAGACAATGGGTGTATCTGTTCGGATGTCGTTAGGTTTTCCTGACAGAGGATTATTTCTTAAAGAAGAATATATTAAAAAGGTTGCAGCTGTCATTCGAAGATTCAAACCCCAGATTGTGTTTGCACCCTATTTAGAAGATCGTCATCCTGACCATGGGAATTGTGCTCGAATTGTCGAAGAAGCCGTTTTTTCTGCAGGAATAAGAAAATTCTTGACCGATGGATATGATGAACCCCATCGTGTGGAAAGAATGTATTTTTACATGATCAATGGATTTCATAATCCTGATTTTACGTTTGACATATCAGATGTAATGGATAAAAAGTTAGCTGCATTACGTGCATATAAAAGTCAATTTGAATTAACAGCAGAAAGTGTTCAAACACCTCTTGTGAACGATTATATTGAAACCGTCGAGGCCAGGGAAAAAATGTTTGGAAAACTGGTCGGAGTAACATATGCCGAGGGTTTCAAGACAAAAGTTCCGCTTGTATTGAAACATGATTTGCTAGGAGAAGAATTATGCAAAAATTAAAAATTGGAATTACATGCTACCCGACTGTAGGCGGGTCTGGTGTGGTAGCAACCGAGTTAGGAAAGATGCTTGCTGAAAAGGGGCATGAAATTCACTTCATATCATCAAGTCTCCCTTTCCGTTTGAACAAGATGTATCATAATATACACTACCATCAAGTGGAAGTAAATCAATATTCCCTTTTTCAATACCCGCCTTATGATATCGCATTAGCGAGTAAAATGGCCGAAGTTGCTAATCGTGAGAAATTGGATATACTTCATGTCCACTACGCTATTCCACATGCAGTATGTGCGATTTTAGCTAAACAAATGTCCAGTAGAGATATTAAAGTCGTTACCACTTTACACGGCACAGATATTACCGTTTTAGGCTACGACCCAACATTAACAGATGCCATTAAATTTGGAATTGAAAAATCTGATATTGTTACTGCAGTATCACATGCATTGGTAAATCAGACCTATGAGCTGGTTAATCCTGATAAGCAAATCGAGACCGTGTACAATTTTATAGATGAAAGAGTATACCATAAAACCGAAGATACCTCTCTAAAAACTCAACTCCAAATTAATGAACATGAAAAAGTGATCATTCATGTTTCTAATTTTCGCGCTGTTAAGAGGGTTGGCGATGTCATTAAAACATTTGCAAAGATATCTGAAGCTATGCCGGCTAAATTACTGTTGGTTGGTGACGGGCCGGAGATGTCTATAGTTAGTAAACAGGTAAGACAGCTTGGTCTAGAGAAAAACGTAATCTTCTTAGGCAAACAAGAGAATTTAGAGGAATTATACTCTATTAGTGATTTATTGCTTTTGTTATCTGAAAAAGAGAGCTTTGGCCTTGTTGCCTTGGAGGCGATGGCATGCGGTGTACCATGTATAGGTACCGATGTTGGCGGTATTCCAGAAGTTATTCAGCAGGGTGTTTCAGGATATATCTGTAAGGTCGGTGACATAGACGATATCTCGGAAAAGGCTGTATCCCTCTTGAACGACCCTGACTTACATAAAAGTATGTCTTTTGAGTCATTGGAATTAGTTAAAAATAAATTTAAGGCTGACCAGATTGTTGAACAATATGAGCAGCTATACTGGCAGCTATTGAATTAAGGTGAATGAAATGAACGAGCCTTTTTTATCCGCTATTCCTGTTATTAATCAATTAGAGGCAGCAGGTTTCAAAGCCTATTTTGTTGGCGGCTCAGTAAGGGACTATCTTTTAAACAGGCCCATCACTGATGTAGATATTGCTACCTCTGCTACTCCAAATGAAGTTAAAGGGATATTTTCAAGAACAGTTGATGTTGGAATTGAACATGGAACCGTGCTAGTTCTTTTTCAAAATAACTCCTATGAAGTTACAACCTTTAGAACGGAAAGTGAATACCAAGATTATCGAAGACCAAAAGAAGTTGCCTTTATACGTAATCTTCATGATGACTTAAAACGGCGGGATTTTACTATGAATGCCATCGCGATGGACGGTAATGGCAAGTTGATTGATCCCTATCTTGGAAAGCTGGCTATTCAAGATAAAGTCATTCAGACTGTTGGATCAGCTGATGAACGGTTCGAAGAAGATGCATTAAGGATCATGAGAGCGGTTCGATTTGTCAGCCAACTCTCTTTTTCAATTGAGGAAAAAACACTAGAGGCGATCATAAAACTTGTTCCTTTATTAAAAAACATTGCTGTGGAACGGCTCCGAGTGGAGTTTGAAAAATTGCTTGCCGGTGAAAATGCTAACGCTGCTCTTTTGATCCTTTTAAAAACTCATTTATATTCGTACTTGCCTGGCTTAAGAGACGCTGAAGCCCAATTAAAAAGTTTAGCCACTATGTCTTTTAAAGGATTAAATAAAATTGAAATGTGGTCCTTGCTGCTCTTTTCGTTAAATCTAAAAAATAAATCAATTGAATTCTTTTTAAGAGAATGGAAACTTCCTGTCAAAGAAATCAAAGAAATTCAACAAATTTTGTTTTTTATAGAAAAACGGCTAGTGTGTGAATGGTCGGAATACGACCTTTATTTAGCAGGCAGAAAAGTCTTAATTTCCACAGAAAAGCTTTATGTCATTTTAAAAGAATCAAAAGTGGAAAATCCCCTCGCTTATTGGTTAAATATTTATGATCGATTACCGATCAAGGAACGTAGTGAAATGAGAGTTTCGGGCACAGATCTTATGGGATGGTTTCATACCGAAGGAGGACCTTGGGTAAGGGAAACCCTTCTAAAAATTGAATGTGCCATCATAGCAGGGGAAATCCAAAACGATAAAGAAGAGATTAAGGAGTGGCTGGTCAAGTGCAGTCAGAAATAAGAAAAAAACTGCTCGATGCCTTTACAAATGCTGGCGAAACCTTTCTTTCAGGGCAATATTTAGCTGAACTAATTGGCTGCTCAAGAACTGCGGTTTGGAAGCATATGGAAGAGTTGAGGAAAGAAGGATTCACATTAGAGGCTGTTAGAAATAAGGGATATCGAATTGTCAAAACACCTGAAAGCATAACGCCAGATGAGATCAGGCTTGGCCTCTCAACGAATTTTATTGGTATGAATATTCATTTTGAGGAAAGTGTGGAATCAACACAAAAAATTGCCCACCTCTTATCAAATGAAGGGGTGCCAGAGGGTACCGTTGTCATCGCTGAGGAGCAGCGGTCGGGGAAAGGAAGAATGAACCGCAGCTGGCATTCTCCAAAGTATACCGGTATTTGGATGAGTTTAATTATTAGACCCAATATTCCTCTTACAAAAGCCCCGCAGTTGACACTTTTAACTGCAGTAGCCATTGTACAGGCAATTGAAGAAATAACAAGTTTGATCCCTGAAATTAAGTGGCCGAATGATATATTAATTAATGGTAAAAAAATAACTGGTATTTTAACAGAACTTCAAGCAGAAGCCGATCAGATTCATTCTGTAATTATTGGAATGGGCATTAATGTCAACCAAAAAAAGGAAGATTTTCCTGCAGAGCTTCAAGGATCAGCTAGTTCTCTTTTGATTGAAAAAGGGGATCCTATCTCTCGATCTGAACTGATTAGGAGTATTTTTACACATTTTGAGAAGTTATATTTGTTATATTTGGAGCAAGGATTTTACCCAATTAAACTCTTATGGGAAGGGTATGCAATTAGCATAGGTAAAAACCTTAAGGCTAGGACACTGACAAATGTAATTGAAGGCAGAGCGCTGGGAATTACCGATGATGGTGTTTTACAGCTGGAGGATAAAACAGGGACGATACACCATATTTATTCAGCAGATATTGAGATTTGATAAGTTTATAATAGAGTCAGCGCAAGAACTATAGTGGTTCTTGCGCTTTTCGTTGTCTAGCGCAAGCGCCTAGGGGCTCTTAGGTCTAAGCCAATCCGTCAATAAGGCTAAAGAGCAGCCTTATTGCCGGCTCGTCTGTAGCCTTGCGCCCCTGTACAAGGCGCTTGCGCTTTCCTGATAAAATGCTATAATTTCTTTGGGCAGTATCTCTTTAGAACTGCACCTTAAGGATTGACCATACACAATTAAAAAGGTTTCTGCCTAGATCCGTGCAACGGACCGGGACAGAGGGATGAACATGTAAATGAGTAATGATAAGATCCTCTGCCTATAAGAAGGATCTTTTTTGTTTGCTCTCTACAAGCGTTTTATCACCTCTCCCATTATTAAAGGAGGGAATAATGATGAAGCAAACCACTGACTTTTTAAAAATGAAAGAAAACAATGAAAAAATTGTAATGCTCACCGCTTATGATTATCCATCAGGTAAACAAGCGGAACAGGGCGGGGTTGACATGATTCTAGTAGGGGATTCATTAGGAATGGTAGTCCTAGGGTATGACTCTACCATCCCTGTCACGATGGAAGATATGATTCATCATACCAAAGCAGTAAAACGCGGAGCTAAAAACACTTTCATAGTCACAGACCTGCCATTCTTAACCTATCATCTATCTGTTAGGGATACGTTGGTCAATGCAGGCAGAATTATGCAAGAGGCAGGGGCCCATGCTGTTAAACTAGAAGGCGCTGATGGCGTGTTAGAAAAAATCTTTGCATTAACCCAGGCGGGTATACCTGTTTGCGGACATTTAGGTCTTACTCCTCAATCTGTTGGGGTATTGGGCGGCTATAAAGTTCAAGGGAAAAATGCCGATGCCGCTCAGAAGCTGCTGGATGATGCTAAAAGAGTGGAAGAGGCGGGGGCATTTGCTCTTGTACTTGAATGTGTGCCGAAACAGCTTGCAGAGAAAGTCGCAGAATCAATCAAAATCCCAGTCATAGGTATTGGCGCAGGCCTTCATGTGGATGGACAGGTTTTAGTTTATCATGATGTTTTAGGATATGGTGTCGATCGGGTGCCAAAATTTGTGAAGCAGTACCATTCCGTCAATCCGTTTATGATTGAATCGATTCAAGCTTATACATCCGAAGTGAGGAATAGCCAATTCCCTGAAGATAAACACTCCTTTACCATGAAGGAAGAGGAATTGAAGGTTCTCTATGGAGGTATACAATGAAGGTAGTAACCAGCATAAAAGAAATGCAGATTGAAATATTGAATCATAAAAAAAGAGACGAGAGTATCGGCTTTGTTCCTACAATGGGTTTCCTTCATGAGGGTCATCTAACGCTTATTTCTGAGGCTAGGAAAGAAAATGATATTGTCGTTCTAAGTATATTCGTTAACCCTTTACAATTTGGGCCTAAGGAAGATTTTTCAACCTATCCTCGTGATTTTGAACGTGACTGTGCACTAGCAGAAGCCCAAAAGGTAGATTATCTCTTTTATCCTTCAGTAGAAGAGATGTACCCGCATGAATCCTCTGTGAAAGTAGTGGTTCAGCAGCGTACAGATGTACTATGCGGTAAATCACGACCAGGTCATTTTGATGGGGTTGCTACAGTTATAACCAAATTATTTCATATCATTATGCCTACAAGAGCTTACTTTGGTAAGAAAGATGCCCAGCAGGTGGCAGTGATTGATGGATTGATTTCCGATTTTAATTTTCCAGTTCAGTTAATACCTGTTGATATTGTTCGAGAAGAGGATGGGTTAGCGAAAAGCTCAAGGAATGTTAACTTGTTACCGGGAGAAAGACAGCAGGCTCCAGTCATTTATAAAAGCATAAAAAAAGCAAAGAAGGCAATCGACGGCGGTGAACGTAATCCGGAATATTTGACTTCTTTGATTAAAGAGATGATATCAAGTGAAACAGACGGGGAAATAGATTATGTCGAGATTCTTACTTACCCAGAATTAAAACCGTTGGAAAGAATTGATCATACCATTATCATAGCCATTGCTGTTAAATTCTCGAAGGTAAGGTTAATAGACAATATAATTATTTAAATAGATGAAAGTTTCATAACCTGAGGAGGAATCAACTTGTTTCGGACCATGATGAACGGCAAAATTCACCGAGCAACAGTTACTGAAGCCAATTTAAACTACGTTGGCAGCATTACGATTGATGAAGATATTATCGATGCAGTTGGAATGGCAGCAAATGAGAAAGTACAGATTGTTAACAACAACAATGGTGCTAGATTAGAAACTTATATTATTCCTGGCAAAAGAGGAAGCGGAGTAATTTGCTTAAATGGCGCTGCTGCTAGACTTGTTCAAGTAGGAGATACAGTTATTATTATTTCATATGCATTGGTGCTTGAAGAAAATATTAAAAACCATAAACCTAAAGTTGCGATCATGGATGAGAACAATCGGATTAAAGATCTCCTTCATGCAGAACCAGCACTTACGATTATGTAGTAGTGGTCCCCATTTTTTGGGGATTTTTTCTTTTGTTTTTATTATTTCAAAGACAATGGTAGAATTTAAATCATTATTAGGTTATTTTTATTGAAAGTAAGGTTACGGTTTAATGAACGAAGGTTTGGGGTGTATCAAAATGTTAAACAAATTTGTTGTGGTTGATTTAGAGACAACGGGTAACACACCAAAAAAAGGTGATAAAATTATCCAATTTGCAGCTGTAGTGATCGAAAATGGGATTATCACTGAACAGTTTTCCTCTCTTATTAATCCTCAAAAGCAAATTCCAGTCTTTATTGAAGAATTAACTGGAATTAATGATGATATGGTCAAGGATGCACCATTATTTTCTAAAATAAGTGAAAAGGTTCAATCTTTGTTAGAAGGGGCCTATTTTGTAGCTCATAATGTATTATTTGACTTATCCTTTCTTCAAGAAGAATTACTTCAAGCGGGAGAAGAAGGATTTTATGGGTCAGTTTTAGATACGGTAGAATTGGCAAGAATCCTTTATCCAACGGCTGACAGCTATAAGCTTACCGATTTGGCTGAGAAAGAAAATTTGACTCATGATCGTCCCCATCAAGCGGATAGCGATGCATTGGTGACAGCCGAGTTATTGTTAATTTTACTAAAACGTTTAGCTCGATTACCGAAGGTCACCATGACTCACCTAAAAATGTTATCTGGAGGATTAAAAAGTGACCTGCAGCTTTTCCTTGAGGAAATGACAGATCAATTTGAAAACGCGCCCGTTTCAGATTCCGTTGAAATTATTAACGATATAGCGTTAAAGAAATTTTTAACTAAAAAAGAAACCAATCTCCTGAATGAAGAAATAATTAATTACCCAGTAAGTGGAGACGAAAAGGCAGAGATAATTGGAAAGGGTTTTGGCAGTTTTGAAAAGCGGACGGGTCAATTTAAGATGATGGATACCGTCTATCAATCCCTTCAGCATTCACGTCATTCGCTGATAGAAGCAGGAACAGGGGTTGGTAAATCGCTTGGGTATCTTTTTCCCTTAGCCTATTTCGCAAAGCAATCTAAAAAGCAAATCATTGTCAGCACGCATACCATCCAGCTGCAAGAACAACTTTTAAATAAAGATATACCATTGTTGTCAAAAATTCTTCCTTTTAAAACCAAAGCTGTCCTCTTGAAAGGAAGGAGTCAATATTTAAATTTAGAAAAATTTCACCAGACATTATTAGATGAAAATGATAATTATGATACTACGTTAACCAAAATGCAGATTCTAGTCTGGTTAACTGAGACGGAGACCGGTGATAGGGATGAATTAAACCTATCAAGTGGTGGTCTACTATACTGGAATAAAATAAAAGACGTACCAACCGCATTTGCTCAGAATAAGAGGTGGCAGGAAAAGGATTTCTATGAAAGAGCAAAAAAGAATGCTCAGTTAGCGGATATTATTATAACCAACCATTCATTATTATTAAGTGATGTAAAAGGTGAAGCTTCCATTTTGCCTGAAACGGATTATGTAATAATAGACGAGGGTCACCACTTAGAAAAGACTGCGAGCCGGTTCTTCGGTAATACGTTAGATTATTTATCCACTCGAATGCTTATTGTGCAATTTGGCACTTTCGAGCAAAAACAGTTCTTTTATGAGATGGAGCAGATCCTTTCACACCTTCCTGCCTCGAAAAAAAAGCTGTTACATACATTTGAATTGAATCAATTAATGGTGGACCTTAACTATGAAACAGATGAATTTTTCAAATTAATGGCCCTGTATGCTAAAACAAAGGCGGGTAATAAGAAAGGTATAAACCGTATAAAGGTACGATTTGCTTCCACTGATCTTGGAAAAGAAAGAAAAGCATTCATCCATAGTGCTGAAAGGTTAGCTTTTCTACTTAAGGACGTACTAAGTGCTATTGATGATCGGCTGATTTATCTTAAAGCGCAAAGAGAGTTATTGTCGATTTCAGACTTGAATAAGGTGGAGGAAATCGTTGAATTTACAGTTGAATTGCAAGAGTTTCGAACCATGCTGATAAACTGTTTTATTAAAGATTCTAACGAAGTAAAGTGGATTGAAATGGATATCCGCTCACCACAAAATGTAACTACCTTTTTGGCACAGCCTGCTACGGTCAGTGAGCAGCTAAGAAAGAAGTTTTTCCAAACGAAGAAATCTGTAATCCTAACTTCTGCAACACTAACGGTAAATAATTCGTTTCAATTTATAATGGGAGAATTAGGACTTGAGGCAAATTCAACGGTTCAAGTAAGCATTCCTTCTCCATTTGAATACAAAGAGCAAGTCCAACTGCTTATACCTGAGGATTTGCCAGAGATTAACTCCGTATCTCTTGAAGAATATGTTATTTCAATCACTGAACATATCATCACGATTGCTGAAGCGTCAAAAGGGAGAATGCTTATTCTTTTTACGGCTTATGATATGTTAAAGAAAACATATGAATTAATTAAAGAGAGTGGATTTCTAAACGAATACGTATTGATTGCCCAAGGTATTTCAAGTGGAAGCCGTTCAAGGCTGACAAGGAATTTCCAGCGATATGATAAAGCGATTTTATTAGGAACAAGCAGTTTTTGGGAAGGAATCGATATTCCAGGCGAAGACTTATCTTGCCTAGTCATCGTAAGGCTGCCGTTCAGCCCTCCGGATGAACCTTTGACGGAAGCTAAATGTCAACTGATGATAGAGCAGGGGAGAAATGCTTTTACTGATTATTCACTTCCAGAAGCCATTCTTCGATTTAAGCAAGGGTTTGGCCGGTTAATTCGGACAGAAAAAGATCGCGGGATCATCATTGTATTCGATCGAAGAATTGTTACAACTAAGTATGGAAAATCTTTTTTACAATCGATCCCTCAGATTCCAGTTAAAAAAGGAGATATGTTAGAATTGGCTGAAATTATCCAAAAATGGTTATGATAAAATTTGGAAAACAACACATCCTATAACTACCTGGGAGGAATGTGTATGAGGATCATTCTGCTGATATTTGCCTTATTAATGACAAGCTGCATTGGAGTAAAAGCAGAAACAACTTTACCTGCAGAGGTTGAGAAAATAGATGTGAAATTAGCTGAACATCAAGCTGCAGTCACCTTTTTGGGCCTGTCTTCAGGGGAGGCTACGCTTATCCAAGGTGCAAATGGAGAAAATATTTTAATAAATATAGGCGGGCAGGGTGAACTGTCCGAGCTAGAAGGGTGGCTTTCCCTTTATAATGTAAAAGAGCTCTCCACATTAATCCTAACGACCAATGATCAAGATTTATCTATAAAGAAAATAGACGACATAATTCAAAAATATAATGTTAGAGAGATTGCCTCCACACCTGAGTTGTCAACCTTATTAACAACTGAAATACCGAATGACGTACTAGTTACTGTATGGAATGAGGGGACAAAGAAAGAAATCTTACCTGAAATGCTTGCTGATGTTCAGTTCCTTGGAACCGAAGAAAATGAAGGTATGGACCTTATGCTGCGCTTTTTTAAGCATAGCCTATTTTTGATGACGTCTTCTAGTCAACGTGCGGAGCAAGAACTTTTAACAAAGGATTTAGAAGATATTCATGTATTTAAAATTCCTGCTAATCTTTCCGATGAATCATTATCTGACCGTTTCATACAAACTCTAAACCCGCAAATATCCATTTTAGCAGGAGCAGAGGAAAAACAGCTGGACCAGGATTTAATGCATGATTTGCAAGGGATTTGGTCGGAAGTGTATTTTACGAAAAAACATGGGACGGTTACGATAAAATTTACAGAATCAAATTACGAAATCATTACGATTCCTCTAAAGGAGGAAGAATAGTTTTAGGATTAACGGGAAAATGAAAAAATTTTTCTATTTTAATTAAGATTGATAACACAACCTGATTTATCCTGTTATAATAATTAGAAAGATTCTTCACAAATAGAGTCTTGTTATTACTATATATCGTACATAGAGAAGTGAAAAAGAAAAAATGAAAAAATGGATTGTTATTCCGCTACTAGTTGTATTAGTCATATCTGCATTGTTGGTAAAGGTTTATTTTTCTTCCGTTCAACCGGTTCGAGCAGCTGAAAAAAAGGCTGTCTCCGTTGCTAAGGATCATATTCAATTTAGTGAAATTGATGACTTCCATATTTACAATGGTAATGAGACAGTTAGTGTGATTGAAGGGAAAAATAAACAAGGTGACAAAGTCATCGTTTGGATACCTGATAAAAGTAAAAAGGTTTTCACTAAAAAGGCAGCGGATGGCATCACTAAAGAAGATGCTATCCAAAAATTATTGCAGGAGAAACAACCTAAGAAAATTATTTCCGTCCGGTTAGGAATGGAAAAAAATATTCCTTTATGGGAAATCTACTACCGTTCGGAAAATAATTTAATAAATTATTACTATGTTCACTTTGAAACCGGTGAATGGCTAAAAAAAATTGAAAATTTATAGCTTGTGGAGACTGGAGGAAAGAGAAATGGCAATCAAACTTGCAAACCGGGTAATGGCACTTACGCCATCTACTACGTTAGCAATTACAGCAAAAGCAAAGGAATTGAAGGAAAAAGGGGAAGATGTGATTGGATTAGGGGCAGGGGAACCTGACTATAATACCCCTCAGCACATATTAGATGCCGCTGCAGAATCAATGAATGAAGGGCATACAAAGTACACTCCGTCGGCAGGGTTACCTGCCTTAAAAAAGGCCATCATAAATAAGTTTGCAGTTGATCAAGGATTGACCTACCAGCCTAATGAAATTATTGTTGGCAATGGAGCAAAACATGTTCTTTATACGTTATTCCAAGTCATCTTAAATGAGGGTGACGAAGTAATCATACCTACACCTTATTGGGTCAGCTATCCTGAACAGGTAAAGCTGGCAGGCGGTGTGCCTGTTTATGTTGAAGGGCTTGAAGAAAATAGTTTTAAAATTACACCAGAACAATTAAAAGCGGTAATTACAGATAAAACCAAAGCGGTGATCATTAATTCACCAAGCAATCCGACCGGTGTTTTATACACAGAAAAGGAACTCTTAGAATTAGGAAAAATCTGTTTAGCTGAGGATATTTTAATTGTTTCAGATGAAATATATGAGAAACTTGTTTACTCAGGTGCCAAACATGTTTCTATTGCAGAGCTGTCTGCTGAATTGAAAGAGCAAACCATTGTTATTAATGGGGTATCCAAGTCTCATTCGATGACCGGCTGGAGAATTGGTTATGCTGCAGGTAACAAACAAATCGTTGAGGCCATGACTAACCTGGCCAGCCATAGTACATCCAATCCTACTACTACAGCACAATACGCTGCCATCGCTGCTTATAATGGCTCACAAGAACCTGTTGAAGAAATGAGGCAGGCATTTGAGCAGAGATTAGAGATCATTTATGATAAATTAGTGGCGATCCCTGGATTTAGCTGTGTGAAGCCGCAGGGTGCCTTTTACCTGTATCCAAATGTTAAGGATGCTGCTGAAATGACAGGCTTTAGTAATGTTGATGACTTCGTTGAGGCGTTGCTCGTAGAAGCTAAGGTTGCTGTTATTCCGGGTTCCGGGTTTGGTACTCCAGATAATATTCGTCTATCTTATGCAACATCACTTGACCTATTAGAAAAAGCTGTAGAACGAATGGCGCAATTTGTTACGGCAAAAGTTAATAGTTAACCACTATATACCCGAGTATTACGAAAAGTCTGCATTTTGCAGGCTTTTTGTTTTTCCTTTCCAAAGATGGATTCCTAATACTCTTACTCGAATAGATTGTTCATGATATACTAATCTAGAGGTGTCGACAGATGAAATCAAATATATTAGCCTGGATGCAGGAAGGGAATATATCAATTCCCACCATGCTTTTTTCGGAATATCGAAATTTAAACTTAAATGAAACGGAACTTGTCCTTTTATTAAATATTATTACTTTCATTGAAAAAGGGAATGAATTTCCTACTCCTGAGGAGCTTTCAGCTAGAATGACCATTTCGATTGCTGAATGTAATGATATGCTTCGGAGGATGATACAGCGGGGCTTTATTGAAATAATTGACCAGTATTCCAATGAAGGCATTCGGTATGAAAAATATTCAGTTAATCCCCTATGGGAAAAACTAGTTGATCAGTTTTTAGTAAAGGATCAGCTAACGAGACAATTAGAAAAGAAAACAGAAGAAACAGATGTCTATACTTGTTTTGAAAAAGAATTTGGCCGGCCATTATCACCATTTGAGTGTGAATCCCTTGGAATGTGGATGGACGATGATCACCATGATCCAATAATCATAAAAGCTGCACTTCGTGAGGCAGTCATGTCGGGCAAATTAAATTTTCGCTATATTGATCGGATTCTTTTTGAATGGAAGAAAAACGGGATTAAAACCATTGAACAGGCAAAAAATCATGGACGTAAATTCCGGCAAAAGCAAGTTGAAAAAGTACATGGCAAGGATGACTCAGAGCAGCCCGCCGTCCCTTTTTATAACTGGTTGGAGCAGTAATAAATTCAATTAACGAGGGAACCTTCTCTCGTTTTCTTTTATTTTATATGGCAGGTGATTTCATTGCTTAATAATACACAAATTAGATATTGCTTAGATGAAATGGGTAAAATGTTTCCAGAAGCACATTGTGAACTAAACCATTCCAATCCTTTTGAACTTGTTATCGCCGTATCGTTATCTGCACAATGTACCGACGCACTTGTTAATAAGGTGACAAAGGATTTATTTAAAAAGTATAAAACTCCAGAAGATTATTTAAATGTTTCAATAGAAGAACTTCAAAATGATATCCGCTCAATCGGTTTATATCGTAATAAAGCAAAAAATATACAGAGCCTATGCCGAATGTTATTAGAAGAATATAATGGTGTGCTGCCTATGGATCGAGATGAGCTGACAAAGCTGGCGGGAGTAGGCAGGAAAACGGCCAATGTGGTTGTATCTGTAGCCTTTGATATTCCAGCTATAGCAGTGGATACACATGTGGAGAGGGTTAGTAAACGCTTAGGCATATGCCGTTGGAAGGATTCAGTTCTGGAAGTTGAGAAAACGTTAATGAAAAAGGTACCAAAAGATGAGTGGTCTGTTACACATCACCGGTTAATTTTCTTTGGACGTTATCACTGTAAAGCCCAAAATCCACAATGTCCGACCTGTCCATTATTAGAACTGTGCCGAGAAGGAAAAAAGCGAATGAAAGGCAAGGACACTGTGAATGGATAATCGTCTTAAAGCTGCTGCTGCACTACTTACAGAATGGGGACAAATTCAATCTCAAATTGAACCATTATTTCGTGCGCGAGATCAGAGAAACAGTAAAGAGTGGATGGAAAAGGGTATCAAGCTGTTCCTGCAATTTTTATTTCTTACCAATAATGTAAGCTTACCAGTTAATGAAGACGCATATGATCAATTTCATTTTAAGCCGGTTAATATGAAAGAGAGACTAGATTTTGTTAAGTCAAGACCTGATCTATATCATTCCTATCGCCAGTTAAGTGAACTAATGGGTGAGCAGGAAAAGCAGTTTGTAAAAAGTAATATCGCAAAAAAATCGTCCAGGAGCTAACCTGGACGATTTTTTCTGTATATAGTACTTACTCATCTTCTTCGCCAGTACCGGTGTTCTGACTGCTTGGCGGGGTTACAGGGGTAGTAACAGGCGGGGTGGCGCCCCCTCCTTGGTTATTACTATTATCCTCTTCATTTCCGCTGCCATTATCAGTTCCATTATCATTTCCGGTATCTGTTCCATCATTATTTCCATTATTAGTTTCGTTCCCATTCCCGTTTCCGTTATCATTCCCGTTCCCGTTCCCGTTCCCGTTCCCGTTCCCATTCCCATTCCCATTCCCTGGATCGGTTACAGTACCAGGATCAGTTTGCTCTTCAACCTTAGGAATTTCAATAGAAGTGTGGACTGAATCACTTTTATTAGTTCCATTAGTGGCAAAAATGGAGATTGTATATTTTTCCCCCGGATTAGCCTTAAAAGTAATACTTTCTCCTGACTGAACGGAGTGATTCGGATTGGTTGTACTGTCAATGGTAATGTCAAACTGGGCATTTCTACTTGAGTTATAGTTCCATGTGACCACAACATTTCCACTGGTTTCATCATATTTAGCCGCTAAATTTGAAGGTGCATTAAGTTTGTTATATTTCTCGGATACCTTTTTAGGTGAATGCCCCTTGACCGCATATTCAATAGAAACCTGACTGCTTGGAGTATATTGACTAGCCAATACCGCCGGCATAGTTCCTTTCTCAATTCTCACTTTTTGAACACTATCAGGCATTGTAAAATCAGGAGTTTCAATGTCCTCAGATACATAAGCCATTAAATTCTTAAATAACAACTGGGCTATTCTTTGATTGCTGCCTTGTGCAGTAATTGGAGTTTTACGGCTCTCGTACCCTGTCCAAATGGATGCTGTATAATTTGTTGTATACCCTGTGAACCAGGCATCTGGTACAGAACTGCTGCTTATACCCCATTGTTGCATTTCTTGGTCTGTATAATTTGTTGTCCCTGTTTTTCCGGCAATCGGCAGCCCGGATACTTTGGCCCGAGTCCCTGTACCAGGGTATTCCAGAACGCTCTCTAACATATCTGAAACCATAAAAGCTGTTGAGTCCTTCATCGCAACTTTAGGTTCAGGAGCGGTATCAATCATAGTCCCGTCACGCAGCTTTATTTTATTAACCGAATGCGGCTTGGTATAGTATCCATTATTTCCAAAAGCCGCATATGCACCAGACATTTGAAGAGGAGATACTCCTGTTTCAAAGCCGCCAATAGCATAAGATTCGTAGATTTCTTTTAACGGTATCCCAAGACCGACTGCAAAGTCTTTTGCTTTATCTAAGCCCACTTGCTGCAGTGCTTGAACAGCAGGACTATTACGTGATAACTGAAGGGCTGTTCTCATTGTCATTGGTCCCTTATATTTTTGGTCCCAGTTTCCAAATTTCTTGCCTGATGAATAAGTAATTGGTTTATCGTTAATCATTTCATAGGTACCCCAATTTAAATATTCAATAGCCGGACCATAATCAAGCACCGGCTTAATGGTAGAACCAGGCTGGCGTCTCGTATCGATTGCATAGTTAAAAGGGCGTTTAACCTGTTGGTTTCTCCCGCCGCCAATCGCCCGAATTTCTGAGGTCTTGGTATCAAGGAGGACGATACCTGCTTGAAATTTATCATCAGGATAAGGGATGATATTCGAATCCTGTGTATTTAATATTTCATTAACATGCAATTGTGCATCTTTGTCCAGAGTTGTATAGATAGTTAATCCATCTGTATAAATATCAAAATCAGTAGTGTCGCTGACCTCGTCAATAACCGCATCAACAAATGCTTCATATGGTTTATCATCAACTTGGCGCTGTTCTTCCTTTAATACTGTAGCTGTTACAGAAACCTTTTTGGCTTCATCCATTTCTTGTTTTGATATGTATCCGTGCTGTTGCATTAGCGATAAGACAATATTACGTCTTTTTTCAGCTAGATCTGGATGGTTAAATGGATTGTAGTTGTTAGGGCTTTGCGGCATCCCGGCAAGTTGGGCAGCTTCAGCTAATGTTAAGTCTTTTAACTCTTTTCCATAATATATCTTGGCTGCTGTTGCAAGACCGTAACTATTTTCTGATACATATACTTTATTTACATACATCTCAAAAATTTGATGTTTTGTATATTGCTGTTCCAGCTGAAATGAAAGCCATGCTTCTTGAACTTTACGCTTCAGAGTTTTTTCTTGGGTTAAGAAGGCATTTTTAACAACTTGTTGTGTGATTGTACTGCCGCCTTCCGCACCAAAGCCCTGTTGGAAGTTCGCCAAAATGGCACCGCCAAGACGAATCGGATCGATTCCATGGTGCTGATAGAAACGATAATCTTCAGTAGCCAACACCGCATCTTCAAGAACTTCGGGGATGTCTTCATAATTTACATATTCTCGATTAACAGCACCTACTTCGGTAATCTCCTTGCCATCTTTATCTAAAATTTTCGAAGGAATAGGATCTTTTAATAACTTAGGGTCCAATTTAGGAGCGTCTTTTACTAAATAGGCGAAAGTCCCAACTCCAGCAAGTATACCTATAATACCGAGGACTACTAGACTGAGCATGATTTTTTTGAAAAGTCCGCGGGGTTTTTTCTTTGCTTTATTCTTACCTTTGGCCTGGAGTTGTTTCCTGCGCTCCTCTCTTGATTGGTATTGATCAGACATAATGATTTCCTTCCTTTCTTAACTATGAAAAAATGAAGCTTTCTAAAGTTGGTCTATTATTTTAATATAGTCAATTCTTGGCTGAAATCCAAGCGGGATGTGGTATCCTTTCTGTTCTATTTCCACTTTCGTAATGGATTTTCTGCCTCCAGTCTTCATTCTCTCCCAAAACTTTAATAAATGTTTTGCCTCTAGGAAATAAACTTGTTCAAATTTTGTAAAGCGAAGAATCACAAAACATATGCCCCCTTGATCCACTACTTCCTCCATATGCTGAATTTGATGTTGATGGAAATTCTTTAATGGGAACGAGGTCGTATTTTGGGTTTCTTTTGCTTCAAAATCGATATATCTTCCTTTATATACCCCGTTATAATCGGTAGTGGAGGCAAGTTTAAAGTATGCCTCTTTAATTACAGCTGCACTTCTATTCGGATAATCCACCTGAACAATTTGAACAGGCGTTGGTTTTTTATGTATCACCGCGATTTTTTTCTCTCTGTAATACTGATTGGTTTCATTTAAATCTTCTTCCAATGTCATTCCCCGGTTACTATATGACCCATTTTTCGAGTTTTTGACAGAGTCTAATTGCTGTTCCTTCGGTTGGTACCTTTTTCCATTTGGGTAATTAAGATTCATCATTTACACCCCTTTAAGCTATTCCTTATCATACCAAATCTTCGCTCTAATTGGGTGTATAAAATAAATTTTGTCGAACACGCTAATAGTAATTGTATCATTGTATTGAAAAAATAGAGGATCATTCCTTTTGTATAGATTAATACCCAGATTAAACTCTATTAAATATAAGGGAAGATGAATATGAATCATCTTACAATACAGGAACAAACAATTATTCGTCAAATTACAGCTGAAACAAACAAGAAAAATGTCGATAATATTTCAAGAACGAATGCTTATTTTGCCTATTTTAAGCAAAATTCCGATATTATTTGGTCTTTTCTCGCAAGTATGGTTTCCCGAAATGGCGGCTGGAATATGTGTGATCTAGAAGGAGACATTTTCCCAGAAGTAATAGAACCACAAATTAGAAAGCAGCTTTTTTTAACTTATGAACGGGCTAATTGGCTGATTTTTCATGATGTATTTCCCCAGCTTATGCTCTATCAATATTCGACGAAATTTAATCGGCCGATGTTTCACTTACTTCATTATTTCCATGTTTCTGCTTTCATGCAAAAAGAATGGGTTCGGTATTGGAAGGAGGGCGATCAGAAAAGGTTAACAACGGCTTTAATCATTAATGAACAGAATGTAATCCAAGAACCTGTGATTGAGCATCCAATTTATAAGAAAAAAGTCTTTCACTCATTCCTTTTTTCTTTTCAGGATTGGCTGCATTTTAGCTGTGTACTTTTTCCTACCTGTGGAGGGGAGGTTTATGGTGCAAGCGTATATGGATTTAAGTCCCTTTCTAAACGAATTAACCTTGGGAAGAGACTGGCTAGTGTTCTTTTTCATCCGCGTTTGTTTCCTTACTTTTTTGAGTTTGCTGAAAAAACACCACATACTGGTTCAAGATACGATTATGAACAATATTTTAAAATGAAAACGGGCAGAAAAACTCCTCTGCTAAGAACCACTTTTCCCGTGATTGCCCATCATCAACATGAGAATAAAGATTGGAGTAAACAGCGAATCATCTACCCTGCCTGGCTGTATTCTACTGCTCGACATCATCATCCTATTCACCTTACTGACTGGTATTATGAAAAATCCAATCAGCTGCACTTACTACTTTCCCTGCAAAAGTCACTTAATCTAAAAAAGTGGAAATAAAAAAAGCAAGGAATAAAAACTCCTTGCTTTTGCTTAATATTACTCCGCCGGACGATTTGGTCCTTCAAGCTTTTTATCACCATAGCCAGTTTTTTGTTCTGTAACAGCTTTTGATTGCTTGCTTGTAGGATTATTTTTCTTCGCCATAAAAAACACCTCCATCACTAGCATGTGCGGTTCAGCTATTTTTCATGCGGTCTAATAAACATGTCGAATAAGAAATTCATGAACGCAGTATGAGCACTTTCTTTGACGAATTGCTTCTAGTTTTGTCAAGTCAGAAGGATGCTGAAAAAAGAAAGAGAATACTACGTAATAGATATTCGTGAGGAGGGATTAGTAATGAATATACCAATGTCCGAAAAACAGAAAATGCTTATGATGTTAACTGAAATATATGATCAATTAGAAGAATTGGAGTCTGTTCTAGAAGCCTCCTTCTCAGACCAGCGCTTTCATTTGAAAAAAGAGGAACAAGAGAAAATAACGATAACAAGTCATCTTCTGCTTGACCTAGAGGAAAAATCAAGACAAGTAAATCAAAAACCTTATGAGGATATCCTTGATCCTAATCTTAATCCAGTTCCGAAATCCTTAAAACTTGAAATGGGATTTTAACTACCTTTAAAATAAATAATAGTTAAAAGTAGCATCCTGGAATGTTGCTACTTTTTTATTTGCATTTAAGAAGGGAAAAGGAACATGCCGAAAGAAATTCTTTATTTAACAGAAAAACTCTTACAATATAATGAAACATTTTTAAATAACTATCAAGAATGCAGAAAGACAGGAATAAAACATGATTTCAACGATGTGATTAAACCATTTGCAAACGAAGTCAAGGAAATGAATGAACAGTGGAATAAAGCCGCAAAAAAATGGCTGCTTGCCGCAAAAACGGATCATTTGCATTCAAAACAAATTGATATCACGTCTGCCCATATTGATCAAATTTCTATACAATCCTTTTTTCCAGAGACTAGCAAGTCCAGGTTTCTAAACGCCCATCGTACGATAGAGTATATTTTACTGGAAATAATCAAGGAGCTAAATAAATAGAAAGAGATGCAGCACTCTGCATCTCTTTTTGTAGTATTAATTAATAAATGATGATCTGCCCGGCGTTATTTCGGCAGAGGCCCAGCACGGAGTACTGCTGGAATTTTTAAGAATGTTCAAGAAGGGGATGTTCAACATATGCTTCAGGTATAACCGCACCTTGGTTTTCAAGTTCGCGGACAAGCAGGCGATATTCTCTAATATCAATTTCATTGTGAATATACGCACTTTTTGCAAAATCCAATAAGGCATTAACGTCATCAGTACTGTAGTCCCGGCTTTGAATAAATTTGCTTTTTAACTCGCGAATGTCCATATATAGCTCCCCCTTCACCCTTTTTTTAATCGTAACATGAAATAATAGGATTCCTAGTTTTTAAAATATTTAAACTTTAGACAAAATTCCTGTGATTTTGACATTGACAAACATTAACTGATAATCACCTAATGTCTCCTTGCTTCATAATGTGTAATAGAGAATGATAAAGAGGAGATGTTTGCCCATGTTTGGTAAAACTAGACCAAATAATTACGGTCATCATGGATACTCGGGGCAAATGATGCACCAAGTTCCGATGACTCACTTACAATGGAACCCACAGAATGCCACCAACCGAAATCAGCCTATCCAATATCAAACCACACCACAGAATTACTATATGATGCCATATTACCAGAACAACCCTTATTCCCCGCAAGCATTGCAGACATTTGGCCAGACCTTTAACCAGGGATATGTACCACAAAATATGAATTATCCAACTCACATTTCTCAAAAGGATAACCAGTTTCTTTTTCAAAACCCATTGCAGCCTAAGGATGACATGATTCAACAGCCATATATGCCGATAAATGGATACCCAGTAATGAATCCTTATCCTAAGAACAGTTTCATGCCAAAGCAGCCAGGCGGCGTGAAATCACTAATGAATTCCTTCAAGTCACAAGATGGGTCTGTAGACATTAATAAAATGGTTAATACAGCAGGGCAGATGATGAACGCTGTAAATCAAGTGTCATCCCTTGTCAAAGGCTTTGGGGGGATATTTAAAAGTTAAATGAATGGAAAAATAGAAAAGACGGCCATATGTGCCGTCTTTTTCGAATATAAAAATTTTTGAATTTCAATTATTCTTCAATGTCAATTATTTTACCACTTTCACGAGGAATACGGATTTGAAGTAAGCCGTCACGATAGGATGCTTTAACTAATTTCTCATTGACAGCATGTGGGAATGATAATGTTCTCGAAGCTTGCTGCTTAATGTATTTTCGACGGTAAACGTGAGTAAGTTCGTTTTCCTCCGTTTCTAACTCTTTATTTTCAATAGATATGGTTAAATAGTTTCCGTTTATATTTAATTGGATTTGCTCTTTCTTTATTCCTGGAAGCTCAGCAGAAATAATATATTCTTTGGCGGTTTCCACTGTATCAACATGAAAACCTGTCCCTAAAGGAAAAGGTTGACTGAAAAAATCATCAATACTTTGTAAAAAACCCTTCACAGGTTTATCAGTAAAGAAATTATTCATTGATTTTATGAGGTCCCGGAATGGTTCTGGCAGCTGGGATTTATGGTTGTCTTTATCACTTGGAAACATGGATGACATGTTCATTCCCCTCTCTTTCCATTAATTCACTTCCTATCATATGCACAAAAAATGGGTGGGTGCGTCATACGTTTGTCACAAAGAATTGAACATTTTGTTACATATTTATTAGGTGTGATTTGAATCACGCTGATAAAGTGAAAAAATTTGTACGCTAAAGAGGAAATATTATGAAAGAGCGGTGAAAAATACATGTTCTGTTATCAATGTGAACAAACACCTTCTGGCGGCTGTAAGGTTATTGGTGTTTGTGGAAAAGATGAAACCATCGCCAGTTTGCAAGATACCATCATTTTTGGATTAAAAGGAATTGCGGCTTACAGAACACATGCCAATCAGCTGGGATATACCGACCCATTTGTTGATGCCACAACACATGAAGCACTTTATATGACGTTAACAAACTCTAATTTTAATGTACAAGAACATATTGATATGGCAATGAAGGTGGGGCGTTCAGCTGTTCGGGTCATGGAAATGCTCGATGAGGCACATACGAAACGTTTGGGTATTCCTGAACCAATTCGGGTCAGTCAAAATAAAATTGAAGGCAAGTGTATTGTGGTTACAGGACATAATTTATTTGCCTTAGAGGAATTATTGAAACAAACGGAAGGAAAAGGGATCAACATTTATACTCATTCTGAAATGCTCCCTGCCCATGGCTATCCTGCCCTTAAGAAATACACGCATTTAAAAGGAAATATCGGAAAGGCATGGTATGACCAACGCCGCCTATTTGAGAAATTCCCAGGAGCTATTCTTGCCACTACTAACTGTGTAATGCCAATTAAAGGAAGCTATGCTGACCGCATGTTCTCCTATGAAATCGCAGGTCTTGAAAATGTTGAAAAAATTGTAAACGATGATTTTACACCGTTAATTAACAGGGCATTAGAGCTTCCGGAAGCAGCAATTGAATCTGATGAAACATTGCTGACTGGATTCCACCATGAAACCGTCCTAGGGTTAGCACCAGAGGTAATCGATGCAGTAAAAGCAGGTAAGATTAAACGATTCTTTGTTATTGCAGGGTGTGATGCACCGGGTAAAGGCGGAGAATACTATCGTGAACTAGCTACCTCACTTCCACCGGAAACAGTGATACTGACTACATCCTGCGGTAAATTCCGATTTAATGATGTGGATTACGGTGTAGTTCCTGGAACAGACATTCCAAGATATATTGATCTAGGTCAATGTAATAATTCCGGTTCAACGGTAAAGATTGCCTTAGCACTAGCGGATGCGTTCGGATGTGAAGTCAATGAGCTGCCAGTAAGTATTGTCTTGTCTTGGTTTGAACAGAAAGCAGTGGCTATTTTATTAGGACTATTCAGTTTAGGTATTAAGGACATAAGAATTGGGCCAAAACCGCCTGAATTTATATCAGAAGGAGTCCTGCAGGTTTTACAAGATACATTTAATCTTAAGTTAATCGGTACAGCGAAAGAAGATATGGAAGAGATGCTTCAACTTTAAAATTAGTGTGTTAAAGATAGAGTGTTGATTTTAAGCATGTTGATTGGAGCGGAAGGCGGCGAAGACTCCTGCGGGAGTACGGGGCAGGTGAGACCCCGCAGGCGCTTCTGCGCCGAGGAGACTCCCCGGCACGCCCGCGGAAAGCGAAGCCGCCTGGAGCTGAAATCAACATTCATGATTAACAGCCTAAAAATAAAGAAACACCGCAGCAAATAGAAATATAGCTGCGGTGTTTTTTTATCATACTCATATTAAATTTATTTCCTGCATGAGAACCTCTATGTCTACAATCAAGTTTCCTTCATCATCGACTTCAATTAATTCGTCTTTTTTCATTTTTGTTAATGTCCGGCTTATGGTTTCCCTTGTGGTTCCAATCATATTAGCCAAATCCTTGTTGGTGAACTCTGATTTTAAAAGGATGGTACCATCTGCTTGTGGAAGTCCATGTTTCTGAGCGAGACGAATGAGGAGCTTTACTATTTGTTCATATGTATTATTTAAGATTTGCTCCTCTAAACGATTTTGTAAGTCAACAATTTTTTCTCCAAGCACCTTAAAAACTTTAATGCAAAGTTCAGGGTTTTCTATTAAAACTTTTTCAAATTTTATTATTGGTACCGTTATAAGAGTAGAAGGCTCGATCACCTCTGCGTAAGCTGGATATTCCCCTTTTCTAAAGAACCCTACATGGGGGAACATTTCTCCCTTTTTGGCAATTGCAACGATTTGCTCCTTGCCGCTAATGTCACTCTTGTATATCTTTATCTTTCCATCAAAGATAAAGTAGACATTTTCGAGTGGATCGCCTTGAAGGAAGACATGACTCTGTTTTTTCCATTCTCTTGTAATAGAAATATCAGCTATTTTTGTCAGTTCAGAATTGTTTAATGAGCGGAATAGGGTAAATTCACTTAGTACCTGCTTAATATCTTCAATTTTCATTTAATCACCTTTCAATTCTTGTTCCTGATTCTATTTTAACAAAAAATGCTACAATCGTTTATACTATCTGATGGAAAAAGGTTTTAATCTTGTTAATATAATATTTTTATTTTTTTCTTTAATTACGAACGTCTATTCGATAAAATAAAGATATTGAGGTGAGAACATGAAGGTGAAAAAAAGCCTGCAAGAAATACTATCAGATTTAAAAATAAATAATGAGTTTAAAGAAAATATTGTTACATGGCAAACGATTGAAAGTAAATCAGCCGAAACTGTTCCGCTGCCGGAGGACCTGCATTCCGTTCTAAAGGAATCCCTTCAGAAAAAAGGAATTAACTCACTCTATACTCATCAAAAATCAGCCTATGAAAAAATTATCAACGGCCATAGTATTGTAGCTGTTACCCCGACTGCCTCAGGAAAAACACTTTGCTACAATTTGCCTGTGTTACAGTCGATTTTGGCAAATTCAAGTACCAGAGCCCTTTATATTTTCCCCACAAAGGCTCTTGCACAAGACCAAAAAAGTGAAATTAATGAAATAATTGAGGCATCTGGTGCGGATATCAACAGCTATACCTATGATGGAGATACACCTGCAAATATACGTCAGAAGGTAAGAAAAGCAGGGCATGTAGTAATTACTAACCCAGATATGCTCCATTCAGCCATCCTGCCGCATCATACAAAATGGGTATCTTTATTTGAAAATCTTAAATTTGTAGTCATAGATGAACTCCATACCTATCGTGGAGTTTTTGGCAGTCATGTGGCTAATGTCGTCAGAAGATTGAAGAGAATCTGCCGCTATTATGGCAGCAATCCAGTGTTTATTTGTACCTCTGCCACCATTGCCAATCCTCTTGAGCTTGCGGAGAAGCTGACTGAAGAAAAAATGACGTTAATTAATAATAATGGGGCACCAAGCGGAACTAAACATTTTCTATTTTATAATCCACCGATTGTCAATAAGCCTTTAAATATTCGCAGAAGTGCGACACTTGAAGTTCGTAAGCTAGCAGGGGAACTATTAAAAAACAAAATCCAAACCATTGTTTTTGCTAGAAGCAGAGTCAGGGTGGAAATTATCCTGACATACCTTCAGGAATTAGTAAAGCACCAATTAGGGGCAAAATCAATTATGGGGTACCGCGGAGGATACCTGCCAACAGAACGGAGAAAAATTGAAAAAGGCTTGCGTTCAGGTGAAATTTACGGGGTTGTCAGTACAAATGCGCTTGAATTGGGGGTAGATATTGGGCAGCTTCAAGTTTGTATTATGACAGGCTACCCAGGAACAATTTCAAGTGCTTGGCAGCAAGCGGGCAGAGCAGGAAGAAGACATGGAGAGGCCCTTGTAATCATGGTGGCAAGCTCAAGCCCGCTCGATCAGTATATTATTCAAAACCCTGATTACTTCTTTAATAAAAGCCCTGAAACAGCGAGAATTAATCCGGACAATCTTATTATTCTAATTGATCATATGAAATGTGCCGCTTACGAGCTGCCGTTTAAGAATGGTGATAGGTTTGGAAATGTAGAAACAGAAGAGTTATTAGAATACTTGGCAGATGAACGGGTACTGTATCGAAACGGTGATAAATTTTATTGGATGAATGATTCTTTCCCGGCCCATAATATTAGCTTACGGTCTGCTTCACAGGAAAACGTGATTATCGTCGATCAATCAGATGTAGCAAATGTTAAGGTCATCGGAGAAATGGATCGTTTTTCCGCTATGACGCTTCTTCATGATGAAGCCATTTATTTGCATCAAGGAATACAATATCAGGTCGAAAAATTAGATTGGGATGAGAAAAAAGCATTTGTTCGTGAGGTTGATGTCGATTATTTTACCGATGCCAATTTAGCCGTTCAACTAAAGGTGTTAGAAATGGACAAACTTCAAACCCGCGCAGAAGCTGAAATCGGTTATGGTGATGTGAGTGTAAGGGCGATGGCGACCATTTTTAAAAAGATTAAATTCGAAACACATGAAAATATCGGTTCTGGTCCCATCCATCTTCCTGAAGAAGAGCTGCATACCAATGCCGCATGGATTTCAATTAATAAACCGCTGGCTGATATGGGGCAGGAGCGCCTTGAACAGGGCCTCGTGGGGGCGGCACATGCACTAGGGTCTATTGCCCCTTTATTTGTCATGGCCGATCCACAGGATATTCATGTTATTCCTCAAGTGAAGGCAGATCACAATGAAAAACCGACTATTTTCTTTTATGATCGTTATCCGGGCGGGGTTGGATTAAGTGAAAAAATTCATACGGGAATGTCTGATGTTTTCCATGAGACATTAAGAATGATCAATCATTGCCAATGCCAAGCAGGATGCCCATCTTGTATTGGAGCAGATACCGTGGGTGAAACGGCAAAGAAAGATACGGTAACAATCCTTGAGATGTTTCTTGAGACTCCTCTTATAGGCAGGGATGTTTAATCATGTCATTAAAAAATAAACTGAACCGTTTAAAGCCGCATCTTTCTGTTAGTCATTCTACCGAAAATAGTCCGAAGAAAATAGAATTACCAGAAATGGAGATTCCTTTTCGAGATAAATGGGAGCAAGAAAGTGTTAAACCGTATTTTTTAGACGATAACTACTGTTTAATCAGGGAAGTGAAGTTTCCTTTGTCCTATCAGCACGGACACTATCGTTTCGAAGAGCTGAAGACGGCTGTGGATAGTTGGAATCAAAATTCTATTAGTCATCCATTATCAGCTAGAGGCCACAGAGTAGAGGAATTATTCTTTTTTGACACAGAAACTACGGGCCTCGGCGGGGGAGTAGGAAATACCATTTTTATCCTAGGATATGCAAGTATACTAGGGGATGAGCTGATTTTAAGACAGCATATATTGCCGAACCCTGGTGCCGAGATTCCTTTATACCATAGCTTTTTGGAAAAAGTGAACTATCGGACTCTTGTCACCTATAATGGCAAGTCATTTGATTGGCCGCAAGTAAAAACACGGCATACTCTTGTCAGAGAACATGTCCCTAAACTTCCGGCGTTCGGACATTTTGACCTTTTTCATGCAGCCAGAAGGCTTTGGAAGCATAAATTAGACAGAATGAAGTTATCCATTGTTGAAAAAGAGGTATTAGGTGTTGAAAGGTTTGATGATATACCTGGATATCTGGCACCAATTATTTATTTTGACTTTATAGAAAGTAAACAGCCTGATGGAATGCTTGGGATTCTTAAACATAATGAAATCGATATATTATCACTAGTTACATTGTATACTCATCTGACATTTCAGATCACGGGAACAGATTACAAACAAACCCGCCAAGAATCATATGAAGTAGGACGTTGGTTTGCCAGTTTAGGTGATGCGGAACAAGCAAAAAAGGTATTAACTACACTAACTAAAGAAAAGGATATAACCTCAACTAAAGCAAAACTTATTTTAGCCTATCAGCAAAAAAAAGAACGTAATTGGGGCAATGCGAAAGAGTTGTTTTTGGAGGTAGTTGAATCCGAGGATTTACAAATGAGGGTAGAAGCCTGTGTAGAACTGGCAAAAATATTTGAACATAGGCTCATAGACCTTTCAAAGGCAATCTGGTATTGCCAAGAAGCTGTTAACTATGTTTCTAGTGATTCAATAAACTCGAACAAACCCATATTTGAACAGCTGCAGACTCGACTTAGGCGCTTGGAACAAAAATATGCAAAATACCATGGATAAACGTATCGTTCGCACGTTATGGCTAAACATTTCATTATTTTGACTTTTTTAAATTTTATGTCACAAAACATTAACATTTTTATTAAAAAAATCGGTAATTCCATATTGTTTATCGTAGTTGAAAAAGGTAAAATTGAAAATTGAGTTGAGAAAAAAACGACTATAAAACATATGGAGCTGGTAGTATGTACAAAGCAATTCTTTTCTTATTTTTTATTGTCGTCTGTTTGACTGCCGTTGTGTTTACAAGTTTAAAAGACAGCTTTTATACAATGTTATAAAGAGGTAACTAATAATTCATAACGAAAAATAGGTATTTTCATTAGTACAAGAGTAGCTCCTTTTACATAGGCTGTTAATGTAAACAGAATATTTGGAGGGAGATTTTCATATGTTTCTAGGAACTAATTTTTTACCGCCAGTCATTCATCCGACACAACAAATTGTGAACCATACGTTTTCAACAACGGTGGTGCCGCATATTCATCCGGTTCATACCACTACAGTGAACCACCACATGTTTCAACATAAACATTTCTGTCCGCAAACTGCTTCATGTGAAGAGGAAGTTTGCAATCAGCACATCAACTGCTGTAACCCTTGTGCGCCAGCTATGCCAGCCGTAAGCCCTGTTTCAAATGCAGTGCCAAATGCACCAGGCTTTGCTGGACCAGGCGGACCGGGATTTGGACCAGGCGGACCAGGATTTGGACCAGGCGGACCAGGATTTGGACCAGGCGGACCGGCATTTGGACCAGGTGGACCAGGATTTGGACCAGGCGCACCAGGATTTGGACCAGGTGGACCAGGACCATTTATGGGACGCAGACGATAATATTCTAGGATGTGTTTGCAAGGGCTATCTAGCCCTTGTTTTTTATATCTTACTAATATATGTTATGTTCTTTATAATAAAATGTTTGTCCTAATTTTAAAAAATTTAAAGAGGAGAACCGTTTTGATAAAAGTTTTAGCCATTTCAGGTTATAAACCTTTTGAATTAGGGATATTTAAAAAGGATCATCCATCGGTATTATTTATTAAAGCAGCCATTAGAAAAGCTCTACTCCCAATGGTTGAGGAAGGGTTAGAATGGATACTGATCAGCGGCCAGCTGGGTGTTGAGCTTTGGGCGGCTGAAGTAGTCTTTGACTTGCGACAGGATTATCCTGGGTTAAAGCTTGCAGTGATTACTCCCTTTTTAGAGCAGGAAGCGAATTGGAATGACAGCAATAAAGAATGGTATACAACAATTTTAATGCAGTCGGATTTTGTGGACTCGATCACGAAAAAAGGGTATGAAAAACCTTGGCAGTTTCGTCTGAAAAATCAATTCTTTTTAGAAAAAAGTGATGGCCTCCTGCTTCTATATGATCAAGAAAAGGAAGGTAGTCCTAAATTTTTTTACGAATATGCATTACAATATAAAAAAGAGCATGACTATCAAATGCATGTAATTACTTTTTATGACCTTCAAATGGTTGTAGAGGAAGAACAGCTCAAGCATCTCGACTTTTAAAGGAATGGGTGTATTTGTATCATGTAATAATTACTCATTTCCTATAAAGGAAAAGAAATTGACAAAAGGATTTATTTTTGGAAAAATAATAGGTAATGATTGGCTAAACTTGAGGTGATTTGGATGTTGGCTGATAAGGTCAAACTAACGGCTAAGGATATTTTAGAAAAAGAGTTCAAAACTGGTGTTCGTGGCTATAGACAAGAAGATGTGGATAAATTTTTAGATTTAATTATTAAGGATTATGAAACGTTCCATCAAGAAATTGAGGATCTGCAGCAAGAGAACCTTCGTCTTCGTAAACAGCTTGAAGAGACGTCAAAAAGGCAACCGGTGGCACAGCCAGCCGGAACGACCAACTTTGATATTCTTAAGCGATTGTCAAATTTAGAAAAACATGTATTTGGTAATAAATTATACGATTAACATTTTATTCTACAGTTTCCTAATAAAAACCATTGTATAATGGGTGGGAAATACATATAATAAAAAAGGATCGTTAATAACGTTCGGGTAATCGCTGCGAGGAGCTGTTAAAAGCAAATCGTTGAGGAAAGTCCATGCTCGCACGAGCTGCGATGCTCGTAGTGTTCGTGCCTAGTGAATTCATAAGCTAGGGCAGCTGAGTCTAGCATTCAGTTGACGGCCGGGAAAATACCTAAGTCCATTCGGATATGGTATGAATACCTATAAAAGTGCCACAGTGACGTAGCCTCTCTGGAAACAGGGAGGGTGGAACGGGTAAACCCCACGAGCGAGAAACCCAAATTATGGTAGGGGCGTTTTCTCTGAGGAACTGAACAAGGAGAAAGACAGATTCCTTTTGAAATCTGTAGATAGATGATTACCACCTGTGTACGAGACTTTATCGGTCGTTTGTAGTACTATGGTACAGAACATGGCTTACAGAACGTTATTAATGTGATAAAATGCTGGATATTAAGGGCTCTCCTAATATGGGGAGCTTTTTTATTGTAAATAACTGCATTCGTTTAGGTGATTTTGTCAATAATGTAAGCGAAAAGTCGAACGATGAACAAAATTATACATACATTTGAGAACTATTTGAAGGGTGAAACAGATGGGAAAATATCAATTAATTGCAACGGCAGCAATGGGTTTAGAAGCTTTAGTTGCTAAAGAGGTACGATCACTTGGCTATGATTGTGAAGTGGAAAACGGCAGAGTTACTTACACGGGTGATGAGACGGCCATTGCACGCAGTAATCTATGGCTTCGAACGGCAGACCGCATTAAAATTAAAGTGGGTGAATTTAAGGCCTATACCTTTGATGAATTATTTGAAAGGACAAAGGCGCTTCCCTGGGAACAATTTTTGCCTGAAGACGCAGAATTTCCGGTTATAGGGAAGTCAGTTAAATCAAAGCTATTCAGTGTATCCGATTGCCAGGCTATTGTAAAAAAAGCAGTGGTAGAGCGTTTGAAAAAACATTATAAGAGAAATTCCTGGTTCGAGGAAAATGGTGCACTTTATAGAATTGAAGTTGCTCTGTTAAAAGACGTTGCGACCATTACAATCGATGCCAGCGGAAGTGGACTTCATAAACGCGGTTATCGGATTGATCAAGGCGAGGCACCGCTAAAGGAAACATTGGCGGCTGCACTCGTAATGTTAACCAATTGGAAGCCTGAAAAGCCCTTTATTGATCCATTTTGCGGATCTGGTACGATTCCGATTGAAGCAGCAATGATTGGGCAAAATATTGCACCTGGGTTTAATCGAGAATTTGTTTCTGAAAATTGGAATTGGATTCCCGGGAAGGTGTGGGATGATGCCCGCATGGAGGCAGAGGACCTGGCAAAGTATGACCAGCCTATAGATATTACCGGTTCTGACATTGATCATCGTATGGTTAGAGTGGCAGAAGGAAATGCTGTGGAAGCTGGGTTTGGAGATTTAATTCATTTTAAGCAAATGCAGGTTCGTGATATATCCACAAATAAGGAGTACGGTGTAATTGTTGGTAACCCTCCGTATGGTGAGCGTCTGGGGGATAAAAAAGCTGTAGAGCAAATGTATAAAGAAATGGGACAGGCCTTTAGCAAGCTCGATACTTGGTCCATCTATATCATGACTTCAAATGAAGAGTTTGAGCAATTCTACGGAAAACCGGCAACTAAGAAACGGAAACTGTTTAATGGATTTATTCGGACGGACCTTTATCAATATTGGGGAAAAAGACCCCCGCGGCAATAAAGATGGAAGTTTGAGTATGGGGGAGGATTTATATGCAGAATAGGATGCCGTTTGAAGTTTCTAAAACCGAGTCTTTTTATGATAAGTTAGGGGAATGGATTGGCGATTTATTTTATGATGTATTACCTGAAGCAGGATTTGAATTAAGGGACGAACAGATTTATATGGCTTTTCAATTGGAGAAGGCCTTTAAAGAGAAAAAAGTAATGTTTGCTGAGGCAGGAGTAGGTACCGGAAAAACGATTGTGTATTTACTTTATGCCATCATGTATGCCCGTTATACGAACAGACCTTCCGTGATTGCATGTGCTGATGAGACGTTAATTGAACAGCTGGTAAAAAAAGAAGGGGATATTGCCAAGCTTGAGAAGATTTTAAACTTACAGATTGATGTTCGTCTAGCAAAATCGAGAGATCAATATCTTTGTTTAAAAAAGCTTGACCAGGTAAAGAATATGGATTTCTCTGATGAGATTACTGAAATTTATCAAAACCTTCCAGACTTTGTCCATTCAGTCGGATCGATGCAGTCTTTTGAAAGATATGGCGATAGAAGAGATTATCCGAGTCTGTCAGATGATGTTTGGGGAAATGTAAACTGGGATACACTTCAGGACTGCTTTTCCTGTGATAAACGCCACCGCTGTGGTTTAACGCTGCACCGTGAACATTACCGGCATTCAACAGATTTAATTATCTGTTCACATGATTTTTATATGGAGCATATCTGGACTAAAGAATCGCGGAAACGGGAAGGGCAGCTGCCTTTATTACCTGAGCACTCTTCGGTCGTATTTGATGAGGGGCATTTGCTCGAATACGCTGCTCAGAAGGCATTAAGCTATCGTTTTACTGATTTTACATTAGATACATTACTAACAAGATTAATGGAAAATGAAGTGCGTGAAAAGACATTGTACACGATTGAAGAGGCCTTATTAGCAAATGAGGCATTCTTTGATGCCGTTTCTCAATTTGCTTCTCAAGCGAAAGGTTCCGAGAAGCAAATCGTCACGAAGCATCCATTAGTGATGAAAACGTGCAAACAACTGCAAACAACGCTTCAATCAATCGAAGAGGAACTTGTCTTTGAAAGTGAATTATACGTGATTAATGAATATGATTTGAAAATAGTTGAAGAATATTTAGAACAAATCACCTATTCACTATCATTATTTTTGAAAGAAATAAACGGAATTACATGGTATGAAGAAAAGGGTGGAGAACGTACCCTGGTGATTATGCCTAAGATGGTAGAGGAAGTGATGCGTGAGGAAGTTTTTTCTCAAAAGAAGCCATTCATTTTTTCTTCCGCCACTCTTTCAAATCAAAAGTCATTTGATTATATGGCGAATAGTCTTGGGGTTAAGGATTATTTATCCTTTTCTGTTGCTTCACCATTTGATTATGATGAGAGTATGAAAGTTTATTTACCGTGTTTTCCAAAACAAAGTATGGAAGAGAAGTTTCAATACCTGCTTAAACATATTTACCAATCCGAGGGCCGTGCGCTGATCCTTCTAAATAATAGTGAAGAATTACTATTTTTAAAAGAACAGCTGTCTGGAGCCACTCCATATCCTGTTTATTTTGAGGGTGATGAGGAAATTAGCACACTCGTTTCAAAGTTTCAAAATGATGAGCATGCCGTGCTATGTTCTATCCATCTGTGGGAAGGCCTGGATGTTCCAGGTAAATCATTAGAAAATGTCATTATCTTTTCACTGCCTTTCCCTCCTAATGATCCGGTTTTTACCGCAAAAAGAAATGGTCTGGACAATCCTTTCTTAGAAGTGGATATGCCCTATATGCTGCTCCGGCTCCGCCAAGGAATTGGGCGGCTGATTAGGACTGAAAAGGATCATGGTACTGTTCATATTCTCTTGAATGAGGATGTTGATGTAAACGTGTTAGAGGAAATAAAATCGATTCTTCCTACCACTCCAATTGAAAAGTAAGAAAAAGTAAGCGGAAATTAATTTTTCCGCTTTTCTTTTTTTATATAAGAGGCTTTATTAAAGGACTACACTGAACTTTACTAATATAACTCTTGTTCCAGTGCGTCACGGTTAATTAAAAAATGGCCCTTTTCATCTAAAGAAACGATATTCTTTTTTTTAACCTGAGTGATGGTTCTGCTGACAGATTCTCTCGAGGTTCCGATCATATTGGCTAATTCACGATTAGTAAATGGTGTTGTCAGTTTGTATTGTCCTCCCATTTTTTCTCCATTAGATTTACATAACCTGATTAGAAGTAAAATAATTTGTTCGTAAGTATTATGAAGTACTTGTGCTTCCAGCCGTCCTTGTAAGTCGACAATCTTTTCACCTAATACCTTAAAGAGCTTTATACATAGTTCTGGATAGGCAATCAGGATTTTTTCGAATTTTTCAATAGGAATGATGATAAGATGGGCATCTTCTATTACCTCCGCATAGGCTGGATAGGTTCCTTTTCTAAAAAATCCTGCATGGGGGAACATTTCACCTGGTTCTAGCACGGAGATTAATTGTTCTTTACCCATTTGATCCGTTTTAAAGATTTTAATTTTACCAGAATGAATAAAGTACACACGATCAAGAGGATCATCCTGCATAAAAACATACATCTTTTGTTTATAAAAGCGAGTTTGCGCGATTTTTAAAATAGGATTGATTTCATTTACAGATAATTCCTTAAAAATAGGTACTTGTGATAACCTTCTATTAATAACCTCTAGTTCCATTAAAATCACCTTCATATTGTAATAGAGTTAGCTATATTGTATCAACTTCTCCGTATTGATTATGTGACCTCCATCATACTAAGAATCCATTGTTGAATTTCATTCTCAATTAAGTGGGAAAAATCACTTAGTTTTGATGAGGAACGTCACTTTATAAGTTCCCTTACAACGTTAAAATACAAATTGTGACGAAATAGGAAAGGATGAATTTGGATGGAAATTCAAAAGGGGACAACATTGAATAAGGTGGTAAATACAAATCGGAACGGGTTATTAAAATCAGTTTTAATGATAACCATTCTATTAAGCTTTACTGTATTACTTGCAGGAGGGTATTGGATTTTCAAGGAACAGGCACCAAGACCTTTGAAGGTCACCAACGAAAATGGTGAGGTTCTTTTCACAAAGGATTCAATTATGGGAGGTCAAGCTGTCTTTCAAAAATATGGACTTATGGATTACGGAACAGTTCTAGGGCATGGGTCGTATATGGGGCCAGACTATACGGCTGAAGCTTTAAAAATATATACAGAAGGAATGCAAGATTTTAAAGCCAATGAGAAATACGGTAAAAATTTTGCAGCTTTATCCTCAGAGGAAAGATCAGTTATTAAAAATAATGTTATTAAAGAGATGCGTAAAAATCGTTATAACAGCAAAAAGGACACAATGAGATTAACCAATGCTCAAGTATTTGGACTTGAGAAAGTTAGAGAATATTACAAAGATGTGTTTACAAAAGGAGACGGCTGGGGGTTAAAAGCTAATCTGATTAAAGAGACAGATATGCCGTCTAATGATCGTGCATATGTTGCTGCTGGAGACCAAATTGAACAAATATCTGATTTCTTCTTTTGGACTGCTTGGCTATCCAGTACGGTTCGTAAAGGTGATACCATCACTTATACAAATAACTGGCCTTACTATGAGGATGCAGGAAACCATCTATCATTTTCAGCAGTTTGGTGGAGTGGTGCAAGTATTACACTATTTGTCTTAATGGTAGGAGTGATTTTATTTGTATTCTACCGTTACAAGTTTGGCATGCAGGAAGCATATAAAGAGGGACAATTTCCTAAAATTGATTTACAGAGGATTCCTGTCACAAGTTCACAAGTAAAGAGCGGAAAATATTTTGTAATTGTTTCAGCGTTATTTTTTGTCCAGTGTATGTTTGGAGCGTTACTTGCCCACTACTACATTGAGCCGGATAGTTTCTTTGGAATAAAGTGGATTCATGACATACTTCCATTCAATATCACAAAAGGCTACCACTTACAGCTCGCTATTTTTTGGATTGCAACTGCTTGGCTCGGAATGGGAATTTATGTTGCACCGCTTGTAGGCGGTTATGAGCCAAAGAAGCAAGGACTATTGGTCGACATCTTATTCTGGGCTCTGGTCGTACTTGTAGCTGGGAGTATGGCAGGAGAATGGCTTGGAGCGAATGGCTATTTAGGGAACAACTGGTTCCTTCTTGGACATAATGGCTGGGAGTACATTGAATTAGGCCGTATTTGGCAGCTCATTCTTATTGTCGGCATGCTCATCTGGCTGTTTATCGTTTATCGTGGAATTCGAGCAGGCTTAAAACGAGAGTCAGATAAGGGTGGACTAATCCATCTCTTATTCTACTCGGCCATTGCAGTACCAGCATTCTATATTTTTGCCTTATTTATTAACCCTGGAACAAGTTTTACCTTTGCTGATTATTGGCGTTGGTGGATTATTCACTTATGGGTAGAAGGAATCTTTGAAGTATTTGCAGTCGTCGTAATCGGATTCCTAATGGTTCAATTAGGTCTTGTTACGAAAAAATCGACCGTCAGACAGCTTTATTTTCAATTGATCCTTTTATTAGGCAGTGGGGTGATTGGAATTGGCCACCACTACTATTACAATGGATCAGCAGAAGTTTGGCTGGGTCTAGGTGCAGTATTTTCAGCTTTAGAAGTAATACCGTTAACCCTGTTAATTCTTGAAGCTTACGAACAATACAAAATGATGCGTGAGGGTGGTATTGATTTCCCTTATAAAGGGACCTTCTGGTTCTTAATCTCTGTCGCAATTTGGAATTTAGTAGGCGCAGGTGTGTTAGGATTTCTAATCAACCTGCCTGCAGTGAGTTATTTTGAACATGGCCAATTCTTGACACCAGCACATGGCCATGGATCCATGATGGGGGTTTACGGGATGTTTGCAGTTGCCGTCCTCCTTTACTCATTGCGTAATATCGTTAAACCAGAATTCTGGAACGACAAGTGGATTAAATTCAGCTGTATCATGCTAAATGTCGGACTCGCAGGTATGGTATTCCTATCCTTACTTCCTGTCGGATTTATTCAAATAAAAGAAGCTTTCCATCATGGATATGCAGCATCACGCTCAGCAGCCTTCCTGCAAAAGGACCTTGTCCAAACACTGTTAACCTGGCGGGCGGTGCCTGACACCATTTTCCTTATTGGGGTTGTGGTATTGTTGGTATTCTGCTTAAAAGCATTATTTCACTTGCGTAAACCAACACATCAAGAGGGAGAAAAGCTACCTGTAAGAGACTTATCACTAGATGAGGAGTAAGTAGAAGATGATAGAACCGCAAAACTAGTTTTGCGGTTCATTTTTTTTTTCATCATATTCTTCATAGCAATGAAAACAATAGATCTCTTTTTGTACGTATACACCATTTAAAAAGCCATCTAAACAGTAGACTTCCTTCCTGCAGCAAGTACAATGACCAACCAGTTCTCTCATGGTACATCTCCCTTTTTTCACATTCTGTTGTTTTTTTTGCTTTACTTAATAATAACTTATTATAAGTAATATGTTAAAATTTAACTTAACTGGTAGGGAGGTATACATATGAAACAATTAGAAAATGAATTCTTGGATTTTGTGAAAAAAATCTCTGCTTATAACGAAGCACTTAGCCTTATTTATTGGGATATGAGGACCGGTGCCCCCAAAAAGGGCATCGAACAGCGTTCAGAAGTAATTGGAATGCTATCTTCCGAAGTATTTAAGATGACCACTTCTGAAGAGATGGCTGCGTACATAGCAAATTTATCCAAACAATCCTTGTCGGAAACAACAGCCAAAATCCTTCAAGAATGTAAACGGGAATATGAACGAAATAAAAAAGTACCAGCAGAAGAATATAAAGAATATGTCATTCTTCAATCAAAGGCTGAGAGTGTATGGGAAGAAGCGAAGGAAACTTCAAATTTTGCCCTATTTAGCCCTTATCTAGAAAAACTTGTAGAGATGACAAAAATATTCATTGGTTACTGGGGATATCAAGAAAATAAATATGATACTTTATTAGATATGTACGAACCCGGGATGACAGTTAGTATATTAGATCAAGTGTTCGGACAGCTTAGAGACAAAATTGTCCCTTTAGTAAAAGCTGTTTCGGATTCCTCATACAAGCCTAAAACAGATTTCCTTTTTGAGGAGTTTCCTAAAGAGAAACAACGAGAACTAAGCATAAAAATTCTTGAGAAAATGGGTTACAACTTTGATGCAGGGAGACTTGACCAAACCGTCCACCCTTTTGCAATTGGGATAAACCCAGGAGATGTTCGTATTACCACAAATTATAATGAACAAGACTTCAGAACAGCTATCTTTGGGACTATTCATGAAGGCGGCCACGCTTTGTACGAACAGAATATCTCTAAAGATTTAATCGGTACACCACTTTGCACGGGAACTTCAATGGGGATTCATGAGTCTCAATCTCTCTTCTATGAAAATATCCTTGGCCGCAGCTATTCGTTCTGGAAGAACAACTTCGAACTTTTGAAACGATATGCAAATGGACAGTTTGATCAGATAGGACTAGAGGATTTTTACCGGGCGATTAATGAGTCGAAACCGTCATTAATTAGAATTGAGGCAGATGAATTAACTTATTCCTTGCATATTATTATCCGTTATGAAATCGAAAAAGGGTTATTCAATGATGAAATTAACGTAAAAGAACTTCCTAAGATCTGGAATGAGAAATATGCGGAATACTTGGGCATCCAGCCAATAAATGATGCAGAAGGGGTTCTCCAGGATGTGCACTGGGCGGGAGGCAGCTTTGGTTACTTCCCATCGTATGCTCTAGGTTACATGTATGCAGCACAGTTTAAACATTCTATATTAAAGGACATTCCTGAATTTAACCGCCTAGTTGAGGAAGGAGACCTGTTACCAATAAAAGAATGGCTTTCTGCAAAAATACATCAATATGGAAAATTAAAGAGGCCGCTCGAAATATTGGAGAGTGTAACTGGGGAAGGGCTAAATCCGAATTATTTAATTGATTATCTATATAATAAATACCAAGATGTTTACAAGCTTAATTAATGGTATTAAACATAAAAAGGGCTTCAATCGTACAGATTGAAGCCCTTAAGATTGATATTTTCAATTTTACCATTTACCCCAAGTTTGGAATCCTTTTGAACCCGGAGGTGCATTTTGAATTATATCAATAAATGGGATGGTGTAGGCGAATAAAATAAGTGCTGCTGTAATTCCAAGCCATAATTTCCAGTTTTCAAATACCATCGGTGCCTGTTCGTCACTGTTTTCTGCTTCTGCAACGGGGAATTCCTGTTCTCCTTTAGGTGCAAAGAAGGCAAGATTTACAAAGATTATAATGACTAAAATAATCCCCAAGAATAAAATCGAACCTCCAACTGCTTGAGCAATTTGATAAGGAATCCACTCGGCAGCCTGCTGTGCTCCACCGTAGGTTGAGAAAGAAGATCGTCTTGGCCCGCCAAGCAAACCTTGAATATGCATGGCTCCAGACATGAAAACCATTCCAATAAACCAAATCCATGCCTGAATAATACCCAATTTATTCATTGCCTTTGTTAATTGCCGTCCTGTTAAATGTGGAACGAGCCAGTATGATATACCAAAGAATGTTAATACAACAGACGTTGCCGCAGTTAAATGGAAATGGCCAGTTACCCAGATTGTATTATGGACAACCTGGTCCATTTGGTTCGAAGCGTTGATAATGCCGCCTGCCCCTGCAGGAATAAATGAAGCCATACCAATAAATGGTACAGTGAAACGTGCATCATTCCAAGGCAATACTTTGAACCAGCCAAAGAGGCCTGTTGCCCCTTTAGATCGACCATATCTTTCAAAAGTAGCAAACAAAGAGAATGCTGTCATCAATGATGGAATAATAACCATAAATGTTAAAATTACTTGTAAAAACTTCCATGCCGGATCAATACCAGGCTCAGTTAATTGGTGATGGAACCCAACCGGAATGGAGAAAAGGAGAAATAAAATAAACGACAGTCGTGCCAAGGAATCTGAAAAAATCTTTCCTCCAATAATTTTTGGAATAATCGCATACCAGCACATATACGCAGGCAGCAGCCAGAAATAAACTAATGGATGACCGAAATACCAGAATAAAGTCCGGCTGACTAAGACATCAACTGTGTCAATTAATCCTAGTGACCAAGGAAGCAGCTGGAATAAAACCGTTGCAGCGACACCTAATGTAGCAACAATCCAGAGGACTGTATTAATAACAGCCATAAAGCTCAATAATGGACTTGGCTTACCAGGATTGTTTTTACGCCATTTAGCATAGGTCATGATTTGGGCGGCACCGTCAACCCAGCTGCCAACAACTACAAAAGTTAAGCCTAAATAAAAAATCCAATGTGCTTTAAGTGGTGCATAGAAAGTATAAAGAACAGAAGCTTCTTTTAGTAAAACCATTGTTGCTGCCATCAGGGTTCCAATCAGCATCACCCAAAATCCTATCCAGCCAGTACGTCTGGCAGCATTTGAATGCCCACTGGTTGTGCGGCTTACAGCCGCATATTGGAATCCCATAATAAAAAAGGTGGTTAATACAAGACCCATTAAGACTCCATGGACCGTTAAAATTTGATAATAATCTATTCCCCATGGAAGTTCCCATTTACCCGACCTAACTAGAGTTTGTAGAAGACCCATTAATCCGCCAAGAGCAAGAGCAGAAAAGGCCACGAAAAAGTGAGCCATTGAAAGCTTTGCGTCACGCGGATCTACTTTTATCTTTACTTTATCGTTAGCCATTATTTAACCACCTCAATCTTTGCACTCATTAAGTGGTGTCCAGAACCACAATACTCATTACAAACAATTAAAAATTCGCCGGTCTTGTCAAATGTAGTCGTATACTCACTGACATAACCCGGCTCAAGCATCATATTTATATTGGTGCCTGCCATTTCAAAGCCGTGGATCACGTCCTTTGTTGTCGCAATCACTTTCACCTTCGCACCCAGTGGAACTTTAACCTGTGCTGGGTTATATGAGAAAGCAGATGCGACAAAAACTAACTCATAGTCCCATTCTTTTCCTTCCACTTTATGTAATCCGGGTTTATCAAAAGGTTTAGTTTGATCAACTTTTTCAGGATTAATGGTTGTTAAACAACTTGCCGGCTTATTGCCCAGGTAGAAAGCGCTGACACCGACCACCGATAGAAAAACGATCAGGCAGCCAATGCCAAAGGTCAGCCAGATTTTTTCATACTTATGCATATGCATAATCTCTTCCCCCTTCAATCAGTTAAAACCGTTCTACGTATAGGTAATAAACACTTACCCAGGTAATAATAATAAATGCTCCCAAAAAGAAAACGGACGCTAAAGTCCCTTTTAGAGAAGAGCTGTCTTCTACTTCAACTGCTGTTTTTGATTTAGTTTTCAGTTCCGCTTTCGCCATCCCCTTAGCACTCCCTTCAGAAAATAAATAAATCAATTCTCTCTTTCATAATACAAAACAATTGCAAAAGAAAAATATGAATTTATGCAGTTCACAAATTGTTCATTCCTTAGTTATCTACTATGTTAATGATAAAAACTTGATGTAACAGTGATTTAAATCACTAACCCGTTCAAAAAGTGTGAATAAACTGTGAACGCAGAGAAAGGCCTCTGATTAATGTGATTGAACATTATTTCACAAACACTTTAATGCCTATGCATATGTAAAGATCAAGGGAACATTCTTACTTAAAAAAAATATGATAATCCTATAGGGCTGAAATGTTACGGAAGTGAGTGATGAATGTGGAGAAATATTATTGCGAGAATTGTCGTCTATTATATGATGAGATGGAGCATTGCAAGGTTTGTGGGGTTTTAGCGAAGAACAAAATTAAGATTGAAATCCAAAAACAATCAGAGAAGTAAGAATAGGGATTAGTTACAAGAAACAAAGAATTGGAAAAGTTTATCTAATGAAGGAATTTGAAAACCGCGATATAATTTAAGTGCACAACAACAACCTTCAAAACGTTTGCTTCCCGGAAGTGGGAGGCCTTTTTTTTGCCTTTTTAGCAAATGGAATAATTTCTCATAAAAAGGTAAAAATATCCTCATCCAATTAAAAGGAGAATTTAAATGCCTTCTATTATTTCTGTATCTGAAGTAATCCCTCCTTTTCAGATAAATCAAAACGATGCATCTGCTTTTGCCCGTGAGCTTTTTACTGATTCATTTAAGGATATTGAGAGACTGTTGAAAGCCTTTCAGAACGGACAAATTGAAAAAAGGCATTTCGTTAAAGGGTTAGACTGGTTTAAAGCAACTCATACATTTGAAGAAAAAAACAATGCATATATTGAATCGGCTGTTACCCTTGGACGAGAGGCTATAGTAAATTGCTTACATAACAACCGTTTTCTTAAAGAGGAAATAGCCTATGGGGAAATTGATGCCATTTTCTTTATCTCAACCACAGGATTGTCCACTCCAAGTATCGATGCAAGGATCATTAATCTTTTACCATTTCATCCACATATTAAACGAATTCCCATTTGGGGATTGGGTTGTGCAGGGGGAGCAGCTGGGTTATCCAGGGCTTTTGAATACTGTTTAGCTTTTCCAAAGTCAAAGGTACTTGTCCTATCAATTGAGCTATGTAGTTTAACCTTTCAAAAGAACGACCTTTCAAAAAGTAATTTAATCGGAACTTCCCTGTTTGCCGATGGAATTGCATGTGCGTTGGTTATAGGTGATGAAGTACATAAAGAGACATATTGCAAGAGAACAAGCTCACCATCGATTCTTGCCACCCAATCAACGTTGATGCCTGATTCTTTAGATGTAATGGGATGGGATATTCGGAATTCAGGATTATTTGTAATCTTCTCCCGAGACATCCCACAAATTATCGAAGGATGGCTGAAACCAAATGTAATGGACTTCCTGTCTAAACATCAAATGGAATTAGGCCAAATCAATCACTTTATTGCACATCCTGGCGGTAAAAAGGTCTTGGACGCCTACGTAAAATCATTAGGAATTGCTGCTTCGATGAATGAAGTTTCAAGTGATGTCCTAAAGAATTATGGCAATATGTCTTCAGCGACTATTTTATATGTGCTAAGGCGCTTTATGGAATTGGATGTTCCTGAAGGCGACCTTGGACTGGCAACAGCTCTCGGCCCAGGGTTTAGCTCAGAATTACTTCTTTTGAGGTGGCAATAATGATGGTCATGACTCCATTTCTTTTGTTAATTGCTTTTATAGTTATTCAACGCATCCTTGAACTTTTAGTTGCTAAGAGGAATGAGATTTGGATGAAACAACAAGGTGCAGTTGAGTTCGGGAATAGGCACTATATCGTGATGGTTATTTTACATGTAATGTTTTTTGTATCTCTCTTGTCTGAAACGTTAATAATGAAGCGGGGAACTTCATTTTTATGGCCGTTGTTTTTATGTTTTTTTGTTCTAGCGCAGGTAGTGAGACTATGGGCTATTACTTCACTCGGTAAATTCTGGAACACAAAAATACTTGTTGTGAAAAATGCAAAGATTGTCAGGGATGGGCCTTATCGTTTTTTAAAGCATCCTAATTATACGGTTGTTGCCATTGAGTTTTTCGCTGTACCCATGCTCTTTAATTCGTACCTCACAGCGGTTCTGTTTACAGTTTTAAATGTCATGATGCTTATGATTCGAATCCCTATGGAAGAAAAGGCTTTAAAAACACTGACTGAATATGAAGAGATCTTTCACGACTGTAACCGCTTTATCCCAAGGTTTGTTAAATAATTGTGACAATTAAAAAAACCTTATTGAAAATGATTATCATACATGATAAAATGACATCAATAATGAAAATCATTCTCAAGGGATACTTACAACAAGGGGAGTGTTACAATTGACTATTGCTTTTGTTGGAGGAACGGTAATTATATACGCATTTGTCATGAAGCACGTATTAAAACATGTAACTCAATAACAATAAATGCCAAGGGGATAACCCTTGGCTTTTGTTGTTTTAAGGAGTTTTTTTACCCAAATGGAATGTCATGATAGGAAATGTTTGAATTATCGTATAAAATAAAAAATATGACTATGATGTTAAGGGGAAAATGTAATGGTGCAGACAGCTAGACGGGTAGAAACTTATCTTACACTAAAAAATAAAATGGTTTCGGTATATGAATATTTAAGAAATCATCAAGATCAAGTACAGGCCGAAAAAGTGCGGCAGCTTGCTAAAAAATTAGAGAGCCGAGAGTATTCAATAGCCTTTTGCGGCCATTTTTCAGCTGGAAAATCAACGATGATTAATCAGGTGGTAGGGGAAAATCTGCTGCCATCCAGTCCTATTCCAACAAGTGCGAATCTTGTAAAGGTAAAAACCGGGGAAGATTATGCAAAGGTATTCTTTAAAAATGAAAAACCAAGGCTTTACTTGGCTCCTTATGATTACGAGTTAGTAAAAAAATATTGCAAAGACGGTGACAAAATTGAGGAAGTGGAAATCAGCCACAGTGACTCAAAGTTACCAGCCAATACCATCATAATGGATACCCCAGGGATTGATTCGGCTGATGATGCTCACCGGATTGCTACAGAATCCGCGATCCACCTTGCGGACTTAATTTTTTATGTTATGGACTACAATCATGTTCAAGCGGAATTGAATTTTTTGTTTACGAAGGAATTAACAGAGGCCGGAAAAGAAGTATATCTTGTCATTAATCAAATCGATAAACATAAAGATGAGGAATTAACCTTTTCAGACTTTCAAAAAAGCGTTGTAGATTCATTTGCCTCATGGGGTGTAAAACCAGCAAAGATTTTTTATACCTCATTAAAAGAGGGGAGTCATCCGTTTAACCAGTTTCAACAATTACAAGAATTTATTGCACATAAGCTTGATAATAAAGATCAGCTGATAGTTCCATCTATTTATCAATCATTAAAGAAAATTTCCTTTGACCACCTGAATTTTGTGAAAAAGCAGGAAGCTGAAGAGATGGCTCCTTCTCTCGATGTACTGAATGAACTATCAGAGGAGCAGAGAGAACATTTATTAACTAACTATCACACACTTGTATCCAAGCTTAGCGAAGTGAAAGATCTCCCTGTTGAAAAGGAAAAGGAATTTGATTTTGAGATAGCTCAAATCATGAAGAACGCCTATCTTATGCCGTTTCAAACAAGAGAACTAGCCGAAAAATACTTGGTAAGCTGTCAACAGGATTTTAAAGTTGGTTTTCTATTTTCAAAGCAAAAGACTGAGGAGGAGCGAGGCAAGCGGTTAACTAGTTTCCATCAAGATCTGTTAGAAAAAACAAGAACACAGCTGGAGTGGCATTTACGTGAATTTTTACTCTCAGCCATAAAGGAAACAGAACTTAACCAGCCTGAACTCCAAGGGCTTGCACAATCTTTTTCTATACCTGTTCCGACAGATTTATTGAGTAATACAGTTAAGCAAGGTGCGCGTGTTACTGGAGACTATGTCCTTCATTATACCGAAGATGTAGCAAATGAGATTAAGAGAGCAGCCCGGCGTCAATTAACAGAATTTAAAGATAAATTAGTGGATGCTTTAAAAGCTCAAAATGCTGCATTAATGGAAAAATATGACCGGGAATATCAAGAGATAGGTAGGTATGTTCATGCGCTGGAAGAGCTGAACAAACATGAACAAGCAAATCTTAATCGGGAAAAATTAATTAATGAAATGCTAGAAAAATCGCCAGGCTTACAGGGGGATCTTGACAAGCTTTTTACATTTGAGGAAGAGGAGTACGAAGTAGTTCATTCCACTGGGGAAGTTACTAAGGCACAAGTAAAGACCGAGAATACAAAGGAAAAACAAGTAAGTCAGACAGAACATAAACAAGATAAGACACATGCAGGTGATCACTTACATGTAATAACAGCAAAACTAAACAAAGCATCCAGCCTAATAAAGGACCTGCCTGGGTTTGCCAAAATATCGAAGGAATTAGCCGAAAAAGCGGATCGGCTTGCTAATAAGGGTTTTACGGTAGCACTTTTTGGTGCATTCAGTGCAGGTAAATCTTCATTTGCCAATGCATTAATGGGGGAGAAGGTCCTGCCTGTTTCACCAAATCCCACCACAGCTGCAATAAATAAAATCAAACCTGTTACAGTTGAACATCCTCATGGAACTGTTCTAGTAAAATTTAAAGACGCAAAGACAATGCTCGAGGATATCAATCGATCCTTAAAGGTTTTTGATCTTCAAGCAGATAGTTTTTCAGATGCATTAAGCATGATTGACCGAATGATCCTTGAACAAGCTGAAGGGGTACAAGAAAAGACACATTTAGCTTTTTTACATGCCTTTCAAAAGGGATATCACTCCTTTGTGCCATTGCTCGGCAAGATAAAGACAACAGATTTGGCTGACTTTCATGAATTCGTGGCTCAGGAAGAAAAATCATGCTACGTTGAATGGATCGAACTATATTATGATTGTGAGCTGACACGGAAGGGAATCACATTAGTCGATACCCCAGGGGCAGATTCCATTAATGCCAGACATACGGGTGTAGCCTTTGATTATATTAAAAATTCGGATGCGATTCTTTTTGTCACCTATTATAATCATGCCTTTTCTAAGGCCGACCGCGAATTTTTAATCCAGCTGGGCCGTGTAAAGGAATCGTTCCAAATGGATAAGATGTTCTTTATCATTAATGCCATTGACTTGGCAGAAAATGAGGAGGAAAAGGAGTCCGTTGCGGAGTATGTAACAGACCAATTAGTTAAGTATGGCATAAGGAACCCGCATCTATATTCCTTATCTAGTCTTTTGGCAATTAATGAAAAGACCAATCCCGATTTACATGTTACTTCAGGTATGAAACCTTTTGAACGGGCATTCTATCATTTTATTTCAAATGATCTGACGGAAATGGCGATTTCTTCAGCAGAAAAGGAATTATCCAGAATTCATGAATTGGTTGTAACACTCATACAGAATTCTCAACAAGACCAGACGGCCAAGGCACAGAAAAGAGCAGAAATTGAAAGACAAAAAACGAGACTTAAAACTATACTTACTAACGAAGAAGTAAACGCATTACAAGATCGACTGAAGCACGAAGCGGAAGAATTAATTTTTTATATTAAACAAAGAGTCTTCTTGCGGTTTGGTGATTTCTTTAAGGAAGCATTTAACCCCGCTGCTTTAAGGGATGACGGCCGCAATTTGAAAAGGGCGCTGCATGCAGGACTAAATGAGTTTCTTGAGAGCTTTGGTTATGACTTTGCTCAAGAACTCAGGGCAACAACCGTAAGAATAGATCGGTTTATAGACAATCTGCTTAATGATTACCAAGATCGGCTTACTCGGAATTTACTTGAAATCAACCAAGAACTATCTTTTTCTGTGTTTGAAAAACAGGAAAGTAATCCAATAGATTTCCCAATTGCCTTTAAGGAGGCAGATCCGCAGGTATTTAATAAAGCTTTATCTTATTTTAAAAACCCTAAGTCCTTTTTTGAGAAAAACGAGAAGAAGTTAATGAGTGATGAGTTGTATCAAGTACTAGTTATACTTGCAGATGATTATTTAAAGACGGAAGCGGCTCGTTTGAATCACCATTTTGATAGAGAACTGAAGGACAATTACAGCCGTCTTTTAAAACAAATGGAAGTACAGGCAGAGGATTTTTATTTAAGTCTGCTTTCGGCCTTAGATGGAGGAGTCTCCATTGAGCTGTTAATGGAAATAGAGCGTAAGCTTTCAGAATAATGGGGGAGACGAGAGGCATGGAATTTGTAAAAGATCATGAATGGTTATTGAAACATGTAAAAGATGAGGATGTAAGGATTGTTGATTGCCGATTTTATTTAGCTGACCCAAAAAAAGGAAAAAATCATTATTTACAAAGTCACTTGCCTGGTGCTGTCTATTTTGATTTAGAACAGGACTTATCAGGAACTGTCGGAAATCACGGCGGACGCCATCCCTTGCCAGATGCTGCTGTTCTGGTTGAAAAGCTTAAAGAAGCTGGTATCAGTAATGATACGACAGTTATTGCTTATGATGATGGGGAAGGTGCGTTTGCCGCGCGTTTTTGGTGGATATTGCAATATCTCGGTCATGACCATGTGTTTGTACTTGACGGTGGATTCAAAAATTGGATCGAATCACATTTGCCGGTAACCAAGGAAATTCCAAACTTTAAAAGAGCCGAATTTCGATTAAATTTAAGGTCTGACTTGCTTGCAACGTATGAAGAGGTTAAGGAAGCCGTTGCAAGCCAAAATAAGATCTTAATTGATTCGCGTGAAGCAAAACGTTATCTTGGTTTAGAAGAACCAATTGACAAAAAGGCAGGACGTATTCCGGGCGCAATTAATAAACCCTGGATGGAAGGGCTAAGAAGAGGAAATTACTTACAAATCCCCGAACAAATACAGCGCTTTTCTGATTTAAATACAAACCAGCCGATTATCGTGTATTGCGGGTCAGGAGTAACAGCAGTCCCCAATTATCTTGCCTTAAAAGAAGCTGGTTTTAAAAATGTTAAACTGTATGTTGGAAGCTTTAGTGACTGGATTTCATATGAAGAAAATAAAATTGAAACCTCATGTTAGTCTACTTATGTTATAATGGTAGACGTGCTGTTTTTTAGTATAACAAGAGGAGGACTACAATAATGAATAATCTAAAGCCTTCACTAATGCTTGTTGATGGAATGGCCCTGTTATTCCGTGCTTTTTATGCCACGGCGGTAACAGGTCAATTTATGATAAATTCTAAAGGTATTCCTACTAATGGAATCCATGGTTTTGTGAAACATTTATTTACGGCCGTATCTTCTTTTAAGCCTACACACGTTGCAGTTTGCTGGGATATGGGAAGTAAAACATTTCGAACGGAGATATTTGCTGATTATAAAGGGAATCGCGGTGAGGCCCCAATTGAGCTAATACCGCAATTTGATCTGGTTAAAGAAGTTGTTGAGTCTTTTGATATTCCCAATATTGGATTATCCGGCTATGAGGCTGATGATTGTATCGGGACCATTGCACATCAAATGAAGGATCTAGCACATGTGTCGATTTTAACGGGTGACCAGGATATTCTTCAGTTGTTAGATGATAGTATATCGGTGATCCTGCTGAAAAAGGGTTATGGCAATTATCTGGTTCATACACCACAAACCTTCTTTGAAGAAAAGGGAATCATGCCTAGACAAATGATTGATTTAAAGGCTCTAATGGGGGATCCCAGCGATAATTATCCTGGAGTAAAAGGGATAGGGGAAAAAACTGCCCTTAAACTTTTAAAAGAGTTTGAACATGTAGAAGGAATTCTCGCGAATCTCGACAGCTTATCTAAATCTCACAAATCAAAGATTGAGCAGGATTTAGAGATGCTTCACTTGTCGAGAATCTTGGCGGAAATAAAATGTGATGTGCCAGTTTCTTGTGAACTTGAACGCACAGGTTTGTTAATTTCAAAGGAGAAGGCGTTAAGTAAGCTGATGGAAATAGAACTTCGCGGACTGCAGCGTTTTCTTCCGTTTGATGAGGCCGTTATATCTTAAGGTAAAGGGTGTTCCTGCTATAAGGGACACCCTTCTTTTAGCGGCTATGTTAAATTTTAGTATTACTCTTCTTCGCTCTGTTTTCTAACTTGCTTTTTGGATCCTCTGTCATCTCCGCATCCTGTCCATACCCCTGCGGATTTACTCCTGGAGCTTTCACTCCTCGACTAGCGTTACCTTTTTTAGTCATATAGCTCACCTCCCACTTTTTTAGTATTTCCACAAGGAATAATAAAACACCACTTTTTGAACAATAAAGAGTAGAGGTGATAGCATGAACAAAGGTGTTTACTTAGCTCTTTTTAGTATTGGTCTGGCCCAGGGTGTAAAGATTCCGATCCATTATTTTAAAAAAAGAGAATGGCGGCCTGAATTGTTTTTTGGAACGGGTGGAATGCCAAGTTCTCACTCTGCAGGTGTTTCAACCTTAACTACCTACATTGCTTTGCAAAGAGGATTACCAACCTTTGACTTTGCCCTATCCCTTGTCTACGGCTTAATTGTTATGTATGATGCGCAAGGCGTACGCCGGCAGACGGGAGAACTTACACTTAAAGTAAACTCAATGAACGATTTAATAAACAAAATTCATAAAGAAGAAAGCGTAGAATTTGAGCAGGAAGCTCCAAAAAAACTGAAAGAAGTGTTAGGTCATCAACCAGAGGAAGTAATTGGAGGAGCAATCTTTGGAGTGGCAGTGGGGATAATCGGACATCTTTGCACAAAAAAAGATAGAAAATTGTCGAAATTTAAGTTAAGATTTTAACTGTTCATATGTGTGGGAGAGGGTTGGTCAAGAGCGTGTCAACAGTTGAAGAGTATTTAACCTTCTTAAAAGGGAAGGGCTTTCACTTTCAAGATGAGGCGATTGGGTTTATTTTCTTCGGAAAACACTATACAAATGCTTCCGACGAGATCATTAATACGGCTATAGAACTAACATTAAAAGCGCAAAAACGTTTTGATGGGAGCTACTACGTCGCCCTTCTTGAGACGTTAACCTCGAATAAAATCAAATCAAGAAAAGCGGCTATACAATACGTTAAAGAAAAAGAGTTGATCTCTTTTTAATTATTACAACAAGCTCCCTTATAAAGGGGGCTTGTTAACTTTCGAGACCTTTCGTTTTCTTTAGAAAATTTAACTTCCCTGATGGCAGTTCAGCAAAAATCATTCCCATAAAAATTAAGATGCATCCAAATAGAGCATTAATCGACAATCTTTCATTGGCCCAGAAGTAACCAGCAAATGCAGCAAAAACTGGCTCCATGGCAAAAATTAACGCAACCCTAGTTGCCGAAGTGTACTTTTGAAAATTAGTTTGAACAAAAAAAGCAAAGGCAGTAGCAAAAACACTGGTGATTATTAACGCAATCAAAACATCCTTTGATAATAAAATATTTATTCTTACTGACTGATTAAAATCTTCAAAAATGAACGAAGCCACAGTAGAAAATAGTGCAACGGTTGAAATTTGAATAACCGTTAATAATAGTGTAGGGTACTTATTGCTGTACTTCCCGGTTATAATAATATGCATACCAAAACTTATAGCACAGATAAAAACGAACCCATCACCCATATTTAGACCGGTTACGTCAGTAAATGTCAAAAAAAATAAACCAATGGTTGCCGCGATCGCACCAATAACAGCATTTTTACTTGGGGATTGCTTAAGTAAAATAAGAGAAAAAAGCGGGACTAATACAACACTTAGACCTGTGATAAACCCTGCCTTAGAGGTAGTGGTATATAAAAGACCAATGGTTTGGGTGATATACCCCAGGAAGAGCCAAAAACCAATCAATAGCCCTGACGCAAGCAATTTGATGTTTATCTGTTTAAGCTGCTTAAAATCAAAGATAAGCAGGCAGATAAACAATAGAATGGCTGCAATAATAAAACGTATGCCATTAAAAGCGAATGGCGGAAGAAAATCAATTGCATTTTGGACTAACACAAAAGTGGTACCCCAAATAAAGGTAACAAACAGTAAACTTAAATCGGCAATCAATGATTTTTTCATATGTTTCTTACTTCTCCTCGTGGTTGTTTTTTTGTATCGCTAATCTAGCCAGTTCATCAGCCACTTTGTTTTCTGAACTTGGGATCCACTTCATGAAGAATAAATCAAATTTATTCGTTAATTCTAATGCTTTCTCAAGTAAAGGAGCATATGATTTATTTTTAGTAAACTCTCTCTCCACAGACATATTTACCAATTCAGAATCTGTACGAAAAGAGACAATAGAACCTGTTAACCCTTTTGTTTTGCAAATGTTCAGAGCCTCGATAAATGCATGAAATTCGGCTTCATGGTTTGACATGTTTCCAAGCGGTATTGAATATCTTTCTGAAGTGCCATTTCCTTTTATAAAAATCCCGGCTCCGCTTGGTCCAGGATTACCAGCACTTGCTCCATCAATATAGACTTCAATCACTGCTGTTTCCTCCTCAATGATTAGAGTAACATTCAACTATAAAGAAGTTTAACATATTTTATCATTGCCATGCAGGAGAATAATTTTTCTATATTACAACCGGTTAAGATAAATATATCGATATTTTTGTCCTAACTGAATAAGCTAGTGGATAAGACGAAAGAAAACAAATATGAAAGGCTGGCAAATATGAATTATAAGCTTGAATGGATGTATAAAGTAAAAAGTAATGAAAGAATCCGTGTGTTTTCAGATTGGTTGTCTGGTGAATTAGCAGTTCAATTTGCAGAGGAGTTAGAGGCGACTGGGAAAGTAACGGAGATATATTTTTATGATGAAGCAGGGACATCTTGGATTCTAAAAGAGATGAAAAAACTCCTGACAGAAATTGAAGAAGATCCCCATGAAATTACTGTTTTTTTTGACGGTGGTTTTCAAAAGGACACGAATCAAGCCGGACTTGGAGCGGTTATCTTTTTTAAGCAAGGGAAAAAGAAGTACCGTATTCGTGCCAATCAACGTTTTGATGAGATGGAATCTAATAGCGAAGCCGAGTATGCGGCATTTTATTTTGCACTGAATATATTAGAGGATTTAGGTGTTCATCATTTATCGTGTGAGTTTAAGGGAGATTCTCAAGGTGTATTAAAGCAGTTGGAAGGGGAATGGCCATGTTATGAAGAAACCCTTAACAGTTGGCTTGACAGAATTGAACAAAAAATAAAGGCATTAGGTATGCATCCAAAGTTTACGGTAATACCTCGTAAAGAAAACAAGGAAGCCGATAAATTGGCTACTCAAGCTTTAGAGGGAAAAGAAATATTTGCTAAAACATTAATCCTATAGAAGGGGTGTAAAGTAATCGTGAAGCCTTCCGTAAGAAAGGAATTATTAAGCCAATTAGAAGGCTTGATGAATCAATATTGTAGTGGCTGTTTTTTGCATGAGCATCTAAAAAAGGAAGACGGACGGAGAGCTGCTCATCGTTTTTGTATTTCACAATGTACCATTGGTGAAAAACTTAGGGAGTACGGGAAAAGATTAATTTAGAAGAACTAAAAAAGGCTGACGAAGAATCGTCAGCCTTTGAATGGTTAATATTAGAAAGGATTAAAGTTTTACTACGTTAGCAGCTTGTGGTCCACGGTTTCCTTCAACGATTTCGAAAGAAACTTCTTGACCTTCTTCTAATGATTTGAAGCCTTCACCTGTGATCGCACTGAAATGTACGAATACATCGTCTCCGCCTTCAACTTCGATAAAACCAAAACCTTTTTCGTTGTTAAACCATTTTACTTTACCGTTTTGCATGTACTTCTTCCTCCTAAGCCTATCGTGGCACCCCTTGGTACCAAGTTAAATATTATCATGTACAAAGAAATTAATTCGGTTACATGATGTTTTAAATATACAATAAGAAAAATGGTCAGTCAAGGAATCGCAGGTGTTTTTTTCCTTAAAAATCATTGTTTCTGAATAATTTATAAATATTTCGTTTATCCTTCTGGGATGAATATAAAATAGGCTCTTCCTCATATGTATAAGTAATTACAATTACATTCGAGGCGGGGGGAGCCCATGTACCGTTTTTCAATTTCTGGAGAGAATTGGATATTAAGGTTTTCACCACAAGTCTTAATTGAAGCAGAAGAAAAACAAGCCATACTCATGTCATTGATGCATATCGGAAATGAACTGGCTGATTTCTCTCACGGGAGTGCCTTTATCATGTTTGCTAAGAAAATCGGGGCAATCGTCTTTGAAGTAGAACGGATACCATCATTAATTCTGACTGTCTCAAATATTGTTCCTGAAGAGCATTGGTATGTTCAGGAAAAGAACTCTTTTAAGCAAATCGAAAATAATAAAAGAATATTCTAAAATGTCTTTCATTAATTATGATATGTTAACCAAATGCAGTTAAGCCCCGGTCTTCACTTAATGGCTCGCCAATCGGCGGGCTTTTTTTCTTAGGCAGAATATTTCTGCCTAATTTTTTTACCTTTACGAAATGAGTTTGAAGTGGGAAAATGAATCAGGGATGCTTTAAGAAGGAGCAAATAAAATGAAACTAATTATTGCTGAAAAACCCGATCAAGGTTCAACCTTAGCTTCTATATTTAAACATAAAAGACAAAATGGTTTTATTGAAATCTTTCCAAACGATACTTTCCAGAAAGGTGCCTATGTAACTTGGGCAATCGGTCATCTTTGCCAGCTGGTCGCACCAGAAAAGTATGAATCGGGCTGGAAAAAATGGTCATTGGACAGTCTGCCTATTATACCAGAACAATTTCAATATGAAGTAACGAAAGATAAAGCCAAACAGTTTGCTATCATTAAAAAGTTAGTCTCAGATCCGAATGTAACTGAAATAATCCATGCAGGGGATGCGGGTCGTGAAGGTGAGTTAATTATCCGGAATATTTTACGCTTAACAAACTGTAAAAAACCAATGAAACGTCTTTGGATCTCATCGTTAACACCCAACGCCATACGCGATGGATTCACTAAATTATTGGATGAGCAGGACACCAAAAGTTTATATTTTGAGGCCTATACCCGTGCCTGTGCAGATTGGATAGTCGGTATGAACGGATCCCGGCTTTATAGTTTGTTACTTCAGCAAAAAGGCTTTTCAGACGTTTTTTCAGTTGGAAGAGTACAAACCCCAACCTTGGCCCTTATTGTAAAAAGAGAGTTAGAGATTGAAAATTTTAAGTCTGAGCCATTTTGGGAGGTTATTGCCCAATTTAAGATTAATGGAAAAAAATATAAAGGCAAATGGCAGAGTGACGGGGAAACCCGTGTGAAGACTAAGGAGATGGCTGAAAAAGTAGCTGCCTTCTGTCAAAACAAGCTGGCTGAAGTGGCAGAGGTAATTTCTGAAAGAAAAGAATTTTTACCACCACTGTTATATAATCTTTCAGCATTACAGGCGGAGGCCAATAAACGCTATAAACTTCCTCCTAAAAATACTTTAGATATTACGCAAAAACTCTATCAAAAAGGGTTTGTTTCCTATCCACGCTCCGATTCGAGGTACGTTACAAAAGAAGAGGCCAATACCTTCCCTGATATTCTAGATAAACTAAGTCGTATTAAAGATTACCAAAGTTATTTTCCACTTCCGATTGCCTCAATTGCTGATAATAAACGGTATGTAAATGAAAAAAAGGTTACGGATCACTATGCGATTATTCCAACTGAACAAATACCAAATGTAGATCGGCTGGATACGGATGAACGAAAGATTTATGATTTAATTGTTACTAGTCTCATAGCCGCTCACTATAATAAGTCTGTAGCAGAGTATACCACTGTTACGACTTTAGTAGATGGCAGGGCTTCGTTTATATCCAAAGGAAAGGTGCAACTTGAAGAGGGCTGGCGTAAAGTGTTAAATCACAAGGAACGTGAGGATGAGCCTGAATTGCCTGCACTGACAAAGGGTGAGCAGGGGAATACGGTAAAAGTAGATATAAAGGAAAGTCAAACACAGCCGCCTAAGCGTTATACCGAAGGACAACTGATTACATTAATGAAAACAGCAGGAAAGCATATAGATGATAAGGAACTTGAGAAAATCCTTACCAAAACGGAAGGATTAGGAACAGAAGCGACTAGAGCGGGTATTATCACTATGCTTAAGGACCGATTATATATTGAAGTCAAAAAGAATCTTGTGTATGCAACGGCCAAAGCGAAAATATTGGTTGAAGCGATTGGTAAGGAAATTCTTGCTTCACCTGAAATGACAGCAAAGTGGGAGCAAAAGCTAAAGGAAATCTCGGAAGGTTCTGCTGTCCCCAAGCATTTTATGGAACAAACAAAAAAAATGGTCCTGCATTTAATCAATTCTGGTTTGGAACAATCTGCAAACTGGGCTTTTTCTGATGAAATCACTCAGAATTTTACCCCTGGTAAACAAAAAGGGAAGAGAAGAGCACAACCCAAATTAGGAAGCTGTAAAAGATGCGATGGAGATGTGGTTGATAAAGGAACCTTTTATGGCTGTAACAACTACAGTAAAAATAAATGTACATTTACGATTTCAAAAAAAATCCTAGGGAAGAATATTACCCAGAAAAATGTTAAGCTGCTGCTGGCAGGTGAAAAAACAGAACTGATCGAAGGATTTACCAACAAGGACAAAACATTTAATGCCAGGCTAATTCTGGATGAACAGGAAAAGAAAATAAAATTTCTATTTGAAGAGATGAGTGTAAAATAACTTCATGTTCTTCATCCGTGAGAAAGAACCTTGTCACTCATTTTTTATTATAGTAAACTTTTAGAAGAGATATTTTTTGGAGGTTTAGGGATGCCAACACCTAGTATGGAAGATTATATTGAACAAATATATATATTGATTGAAGAAAAAGGATACGCCCGTGTATCAGATATTGCCGAGGCGTTGTCTGTCCATCCCTCCTCTGTAACAAAAATGGTCCAAAAACTTGATAAAGATGAATATTTAGTATATGAGAAATATAGAGGACTCAGTTTGACACCTAAGGGAAATAAAATTGGTAAACGCCTGGTCTTCCGACACGAGCTGCTAGAGCAATTCCTCAAAATTATTGGGGTAAAGGATGAAAACATCTATCATGATGTGGAAGGAATCGAACATCACTTAAGCTGGGACTCGATCGATCGGATTGGTGATCTTGTTCAATTTTTTGAGGATGATCAGAACCGGATTAAGGCGTTAAAGGAAATTCAAAAGCAAAACGAACAAGAATAGCATGTATAAACAAAAAGCACTCAGCTAAAGCTGGGTGCTTTTAAAATAGACTTGGATAATTGTCAAAGGATTGTTCAAGCTCGGGCATGAGAGTTAATGTTCCATTGGTGGCTTCTAGGGTTTGTATACCTTGGATTAAACCTTGCTCAACATCCATTAATGCTTTGCGGTAAGAAATGATCCGCCCTTCGGAGGTAACAAAATTAATAATGTCTCCAGAGTGATTACGATGGACTGCTGTTATTTTTTCCATATAGAAAACTCCCTTCCAAAGTATTATTGCTAATATAACCGAATAATAAACAAGATATAAACGCAAAAAAAAAGCATCGTCAGCCGATGCTTTTACCCCCAATTAAAAGGGGTTTCTTGGTATACATAATAATTTAACCAATTGGAGAAGAATAAATGTCCATGTGACCGCCAACGATTAATAGGTGGTTGTGTGGGATCATTATTTGGAAAGTAGTTTTCCGGCATATGAATTTCAAGACCTTTTTGCAAGTCCCTTTCATATTCTTGTGCCAGTGAATCGGAGTCATACTCCAAATGTCCGGTGACCATGACATGTTTTCGATCTCTTGAAGAAACTAACAATGCGCCTGCTTCTTCGGAGGCCGCTAATAATTTTAATTCAGGATTTTTCATGATGGAATCGATAGATACATCTGTATAACGTGAATGGGGAGCATAAAATTGGTCGTCAAAGCCCCTCAATAATATATCATTTTGTTCAAAAATCTGGTGAGCGTAAATCCCTGAGCATTTTCGTTCTAATTCAAATTTGTTAATTCCGTAAAGATAGTAAAGAGCAGCCTGTGCCCCCCAGCAGATATGCAAGGTTGAGGTTACATTTTGGTCCGCCCAGTCCATTATTTCTTTTAGTTCATTCCAATATTTTACTTGTTCAAACTCCAATAATTCAACTGGCGCCCCAGTAATGATCATCCCGTCAAATTTTAAATTTTTTATTTGTTGAAAAGTAGTATAAAACTGTTCTAAATGCTGTTTGCTCGTATGGGTTGACTCATAGGAATCTGTTTTCAAAAAATTCACATTTACCTGTAAAGGCGAGTTTCCTAATAAACGTAAAAATTGAGTTTCAGCTTTTTCTTTTTCCGGCATTAAATTTAATATTAAAATATTTAATGGCCTTATATCTTGGCTGATTGCCCTCTCATCATCCATAATGAAAATATTTTCTTGCTCGAGTATCTCCCTTGCAGGAAGCTGTCTAGGTATATTAATAGGCAAGTGATTGTCCCCTTTCTAATCCATTAAATATACAAGGTATTTGTGTGTATGAAATTACCTGCAGATGGAGTTTATGAATTCTTAAAAAAATCCAATACTTACATTATAAACATTATTGTAAATTCAGAAAAGATACTAATTTCAATATAATATCATATCGGAATAAAAAAGCTAATTTGGTACAATGGTAGTGCGGTAATAATTTATGCTTAATACGGGGGATTAACGTGACAATGAATACATCAATGAAATCAGATATTGAAATTGCACAAGCAGCTAAAATGAATCCTATAGTTGAGATTGCGGAAAAAATCGGTTTAGATGAAAATGACTTGGAGCTTTACGGCAGATTTAAGGCGAAGCTTTCCAATACGGCATTAAACAAAATAAAGACAAATAAAGAAGGGAAAATTATACTCGTTACCTCCATTAATCCTACGTCTGCGGGTGAAGGGAAATCTACAGTGACTGTTGGGCTTGGAGATGCGTTTAATCGACTTGGAAAAAAGGTGATCATTGCCATGCGTGAGCCTTCCCTAGGGCCGACCATGGGAATTAAAGGCGGAGCTACAGGCGGCGGCTATTCTCAGGTGCTGCCAATGGAGGACATAAACCTGCATTTTACTGGAGACCTTCATGCAATTTCGACTGCAAATAATGCGCTGGCAGCGTTAATAGATAATCATCTTCATCAGGGCAATGAGCTAAACATTGATCAAAGAAGAATTGTTTGGAAACGGGCATTAGATTTAAATGACCGTGCTTTAAGGAAAGTAGTGGTTGGGCTTGGAGGAGCCCTTCAAGGTGTACCGAGAGAAGACGGATTTGATATTACGGTAGCTTCTGAAATCATGGCTGTCCTTTGTTTAGCAAAGGACCTAAAGGATTTAAAGTTGCGGCTATCCCGAATGGTCGTTGCCTATAATGTAAATAAAGAACCAGTTACAGTAGCTGATTTGGGTGTCGAGGGTGCGTTAGCTTTGTTATTAAAAGATGCTATTAAACCTAATCTTGTTCAAACCATCGGGCATACGCCGGCGCTCATTCATGGTGGACCATTCGCAAATATTGCTCACGGCTGCAATAGTGTAATTGCCACTACAACTGCTCAAAGATTAGCTGATTATGTCATTACTGAAGGCGGATTTGGGGCCGATTTAGGAGCGGAGAAATTCTTACATATTAAAGCACGGAGCGCTGGAATTAAACCAGAGGCCGTTGTGGTCGTTGCAACCATTCGTGCTTTAAAAATGCACGGTGGTGTAGCAAAGCAAGAATTGGCAAAAGAGAATATTTCAGCACTTGCACTTGGAATGGCCAATTTACAGAAACATATTGAAACAGTAAAAAGCTTTGGGCTGCCTGTGGTGGTTGCCATCAACAAATTTATTACCGATACAGCGCAAGAGGTTCAGACATTATTAAAATGGTGTGAAACGGAAAATGTACCAGTTGCCTTAACAGAAGTATGGGAAAAGGGAGGAGAGGGCGGAATAGAACTTGCCCAAACACTTTTAGAGGTTATCGAAAAAGAGGAAAACCATTTCCATCCGCTCTATGAACTAGCTGATCCGATTGAAGAAAAGGTTAGAACAATTGTCCAAGTCGTTTACGGGGGCAAGGATGTTGAATTCTCTCAAAAAGCTAAAAAACAATTAGTAGACTTTGAAAAGTTTGGCTGGTCACATCTTCCTGTCTGTATGGCCAAATCACCATATTCCCTATCAGATGATCCTGCGAAGCTGGGCAGGCCGACAGGCTTCACGGTATCAATAAGAGAGTTTAAGCCATCGATTGGAGCTGGTTTTATCGTTGCATTAACAGGTGAGGTCATGACCATGCCAGGACTTCCAAAAAAGCCGGCTGCTTTAACTATGGATGTCGATGATCAAGGAAATGCGTTAGGACTTTTTTAAAGGGAGTCGAGTGAGGATGTTTGATCCAACAGCCTTTGATAATATGAAGGTAGTAATAGAAGGGGCTCTTTATGATCGGGACATAGAGGGGGAAATTGTCATAACTGATCGAAATGATTGGCTCAATATGGCCAAAATGACCCGATCCTTTGATATATCCTTTCGATTGCCAAATGATACAGTTATTGCCAAAGTAGAAATAACCTCAAATTTAATTAACATAGCTGCGGAGCTATTACCGGCTATTCAGATTGAACGGAATGCAGGATGTTATGTTCAGTTACAATTTATCCTTAGTCAGCTAGAAGAGTTCAATAATCAGAAGATAAATCATATCGTCTTGGATATTTGGGGAAAAGACAGAGATATTTTACTCTCTAATCAATACAATCCACTTGAAGGAGAAAATAATTTGTCAACTATTGTCTCGGTAAATTTTGTTCGTTTAATTACGGAGGACCAAATGGACGATATAATAGACATGACAGATTTTATCATAACAACTCTTGAGCGGTTGAGCAGTATTAAAAGAGAAGAGTAATTGACCAGTTAGGAAGTAACTGGTCATTTTTTGAATATTTACAATTTTTGAATTAAAAGGTACATTTATAATAAGAGTTGGATGCCTTAAATGAGGAGGGAGAAGTATGGTTAAAACCGCGTGGGTTACCGATAGTACTGCCTATTTAGATGAGGAACTAAAGAATCATCAACATTTATATACCATCCCCTTAACCGTTTTACTTGATGGAGATGAATATTCTGATGGAATTGACCTAACCTCAACAGAGTTATTTTCTAGATTGAAGAATTTAAAGAACCCGCCATTAACCTCACAGCCATCCGTAGGTTCGTTTCAATCTTTATATGAACAGCTTGCAAAACAATACGACCAAATTGTAACCGTACTTATCTCTGGGAAACTTAGCGGAACGGTTTCTTCGAGCAGACAGGCAGCATCACTCGTAGATATTCCTGTTATGACCTTTGATTCACACATCCTTACCTACCCCATGTCTGCATTAATCAAGAAGGGAATGGAATTGATAAAAGATGGTCATAGTCTTGAATCGATGATCGGGCAATTGGAACAAATTAGGGATACAGGTGAGACCTATGTTCTTGTTGGGAGCCTTGAACAGCTGCATAGAGGGGGACGAATGACCGGATTGCAGTTTTTTCTAGGAAGCATGCTCAATGTTAAACCAATTATTTCAATTGATGATGGAGCCCTTAATGTGAAAGAAAAAGTTAGAGGCGAGAAAAAAGCTAAAGAAAAAATGCTTGATTACTTCAAAACATCTTATAAACAAAACCAAATCAAAGAGGTCTACATTTTGTACGGATTACATGAAGAACAGACAAAACAATGGCAATCTGAACTTCGGGAGCAGTTTCCAAATGTTAAAATTATCAGCTGTCCATTAGGAGCAGTAATTGGCGTCCATGCTGGGGAAAACACCCTTGGAATTAGTTGGTTTAATGACCTAAAATAACTTCTCACCTGACTGTACATACTATAAAGGTCATTCAGCTTTAATGAGAGGGGTGTCACATGCGATGAGCAAGCAAGGAAGACAAAATGCCAATCAAACAAGAGAACAAATTGAAAAGCAAGATATCAGCAATGATGTTGAATTAGGCAGTGAGTTTCAAATTGGCAACACTAAGTCACAAAGCCAGAAAAAAAGCGGCCGCCAGGCAAACAAAAAATAACCTCGAGTAATCGGGGTTATTTTTTATTTACTATTCATGTTAAAATAACTAGGGTGAAGGCAGGTGCTTTTTATGAAGGATTTTTTAATTAAACAAGCGGAAATATTTGTTCGTAATGAATTGGGCGACGACACAACGGGGCATGATTGGTATCATGTGGACCGTGTTCGGCGTAACGCTTTATATATATGTAAACATGAAATGACTGGAGATCCATTTGTAATAGAAATGGCAGCACTCCTCCATGATATTCCTGACGAAAAACTAAATAAGACCACGGAACAGGGCAAGGCTAAACTTGACTCTTTTTTTGAAAAACATGCAATGGCTGATCATGACAAAGATCATATTATACAAATTATCGAGACGATTTCATTTAAAGGCGGCAACAAAACGGAACTTCGAACCGTTGAAGCAAAAATTGTTCAGGATGCGGACCGTTTAGATGCAATTGGAGCAATTGGGATTGCTAGAGCATTCGCTTATGGCGGTAAAAAGGGACAGCCAATCTATGACCCTGCTATTCAGGTTCGCGAAGAAATGAGCCTTAAAGAGTATCGAACCGGAAAATCAACAAGTATCCACCATTTTTATGAAAAACTATTAAAATTAAAAGATTTATTAAATACAGAAACAGCTAGAATAATGGCTGAAAAACGGCAGCAAATGATGATTACCTTTTTAGATCAATTTTATCAAGAATGGGATGGACAAGATTTATGAAAATGCTCACAGTAGAAAATGTTTCAAAAACATATGGTGAAAAGCAGCTCTTTGACCATATTAACTTTACGATCAATGAAAAGGAACGCGTAGGGTTAATCGGCATAAATGGGACAGGGAAGTCTTCTTTATTAAAAATAATCGCTGGATTGGATGCTCCCGACGATGGGAAAATCACTGCACCCAAAGACTATTCAATCTCGTATTTATCCCAGCAGCCCGAATTAGACTTAAATAAGACCGTCCTCGAACAAGTCTTCCATGGTGATGCTCCAATATTAAAACTAATGCGCGGCTATGAGGAAACTTTATTAAAACTAAATATTTCCCCAAGTGATCCAAAGATACAAGAAGAGCTTTTTCAATGGCAAAAACAAATGGATGCATTAAATGCATGGGACGCCAGTACAAATGCCAAGTCCATTTTAATGAAATTGGGAATTGAAGACTTCACAAAGAAAATTAGTGAACTTTCCGGTGGTCAAAAAAAGCGGGTTGCCCTTGCGCAAGTATTGATCGCTGAACCTGATTTACTGATCCTTGACGAACCGACGAACCATTTGGATTTTGATTCTGTCAAGTGGTTGGAAGATTACTTGAGCAGGTATAGAGGCTCCATTTTGCTTGTTACACATGACCGCTACTTTTTGGACCGTGTGGCAAATCGGATGTTCGAATTAGATGGCGGCAATCTCTACAGTTACACGGGAAATTATGCTGCTTTTCTGGAAGCGAAAGCAATTCGCGAGGAAAACGAGGCAGCAACTTTTGAAAAAAATAAAAATTTATTTCGAAGAGAGCTGGAATGGATCAGACGGGGTGCCAAAGCGAGGTCGACAAAACAAAAAGCAAGAATTCAACGTTTTGAGGAACTCGATGATAAGCTTTCAAGCGGTAAACAGGCCAAAGAAAAATTAGATATATCATTAAATGGCAGCCGTCTTGGTAAGCAGGTATTTGAGTTGAAAGAGGCCTCCAAACGCTATGAGCAGAAAATCATACTTGAGGATTTTAACCTTTTGGTTAAGCCGGGAGACAGGATTGGGATTATCGGTAAAAATGGTGCAGGTAAATCAACTTTACTAAATATATTAGCTAAAAAGCTCCCGTTGGATGAAGGTGAATTTATCATCGGGCAAACGGTGAAACTAAGCTATTACACGCAAGAAAGCCAAGATATGGATGAGAATCAGCGGATGATTGAATATATTAAAGAGACTGCTGAGGTGGTCGAGACATCAGACGGAAAGACGATTTCCGCTGCACAAATGCTTGAAAGGTTTCTATTTCCCCCGTTTACTCACGGTACGCCGATCCGAAAATTATCTGGCGGGGAAAAACGCCGTCTCTATCTATTAAAGCTTTTAATGACGGCACCTAATGTACTCTTACTCGATGAGCCTACTAATGATCTGGATACACAAACCTTAACTGTTCTTGAAGACTATCTCGAAGATTTTCCAGGAGTAGTCATTACCGTTTCCCATGATCGCTATTTCCTAGATAAAGTAGCCGAACAGCTTCTCGTTCTTCGCGGGGAAGGAAAGATAGACTCTTTCTATGGAAATTACAGTGAATATCTTGAAAAAGAAACTGCGCTCGAAGCACAAAAAGCACCAGCAAAATCAACTCCTCCTATGAAGGCTCCTGAAAAGGAAAAAAAGAAGCGGTTAACCTTTAAGGAGAAAAAGGAATGGGAAGAAATTGACGAGATGATTGCTGGTACAGAGGCGAGTCTTGAACAGGTAGCCAGTGAAATGGCTGAGACAGGCAGTGACTTTACTAGAGCACAGGAATTAATGAAGCAGGAAAAAGAATTAAATGAAAAGCTTGAGTACTTAATTGAACGCTGGTCATACCTAGCAGAGATAGCCGAACAGGAGTAAACCAGGACGTCTAAGCGGCGTCCTCTTTTTTTAAGCAAAACAAATGAATAGCTTTTTAACATTATGATAAACTTGAAAAAAGAACCCATAAGAATTAGGTGATTATGTTGAAAATTAAGGCGATTGAACCAACGCCAAGTCCGAATACAATGAAAATAAATTTAGATCAAGAACTTTCAATGGGCAAAAGCCATAATTATAAAAAGGAAACAGCTGCTGAGGCACCTCCAATCATTCAAGCCATCCTGCAAATTGATGGAATAAAGGGTGTATATCATGTTGCCGACTTTTTAGCTGTTGAGCGAAACGCCAAATATGATTGGAAGGAATTATTACCCCAAGTCCGTCAGGCCTTTGGTGAAGAACTGCCAGAAAGTATGGATATTAATAAACCCAATGAGCATTTCGGTGAAATAAAAGTGGAAATCCAAATGTTTAAGGATATTCCGCTGCAGGTTAAACTAACCGATAGTTCAACTGAACGAAGATTTGGCATGCCAGATTACTTTTTAAAAGCCAGGGAAGAAGCACAGCTGGCTGAAGATAATTATATCCTCTTGAGGAAGTGGCAAAATGCAGGAGTCCGTTATGGCGAGTTTGATCAAATCGGTCAAGAGGTTGTCGAAGAACTGATTGCTGCGTATCCTAAGGAACGCCTAGAGGTACTTGTTACAAAGGCACAAAATGAGGATACTCCGATGATTCAAAAAGTAAAGCCAGCCCGTAGAAAGGTCACTTCAGAAGATTTGACCAACCCTGACTGGCAAATTCGTTATCAGCTGCTCGAGCAAATGGATGACCCTGAACTAGAGGACCTGCCGATGCTAGAACAAGCGATAAATGATGAGAAACCCTCTATTCGCAGACTTGCAACAGTATATCTGGGGATGATTAAAGAAAAGGAAGTTTTACCGTTACTTTATAAAGCATTGAAGGATAAAACGGTAACCGTACGCAGAACAGCCGGAGATTGCTTATCTGACTTAGGTTTTGCTGAAGCAGCAGAGGAAATGGCAAAGGCACTAAAAGATACCAGCAAGCTTGTTCGTTGGCGGGCTGCGATGTTTCTCTATGAAGAGGGGGATGAAAAGTCCCTTAGAGCCCTTAAAGAAGCTGAAAACGATCCCGAGTTTGAAGTCAGTTTGCAAATAAAAATGGCGATTGAAAGAATTGAGGGCGGCGAAGAAGCGAAAGGTTCTGTTTGGAAACAGATGACTGAAGCGAGAAAATCAGACCAATAATTTTGAAAAGTAGTCGTGGCTTTGGTATTCTAAAAAGTAGAAATGGAGTGAATATTAAATGTCTAATGCATACGAAGAATATATGAAACAAATGGTTTTACCTATGCGGGAAGAATTAACAAGAGCTGGATTTGAAGAGCTTAATACCGCTGAAGAGGTTGGGGATTTCATGGAAAATACAACGGGTACTACGCTTGTTGTAGTTAATTCTGTTTGCGGCTGTGCCGCTGGCTTAGCCCGTCCTGCAGCAACCCAGGCGGTGTTAAATAGTGAGAAAAAACCAGGGCACTTAGTTACCGTTTTTGCCGGGCAAGATAAAGAAGCCACAGCAAAAATGCGTGAATACTTTGAGGGAATTGAACCATCTTCACCGTCGATGGCATTAATAAAAGACAAACAAGTGGTACACTTTATTCCAAGGCATGATATTGAAGGTATGCCGATGGAAGCGGTCATGCATAATCTATTAGGTGCATTCGAAGCACATTGTTAAGGGATGTCTAAAGACGTCCTTTTCTTTTATTTCTGAATAAATGAGATGATGAAATGTTTGTAACAACGGCCGGTAGAACAAATCGGGATATGATCGAAAATGCGATGTGTATTGCAGAGATTTTACATGTTCCGTATCTTCCGCGGATGAAAAAGTCAATTAGTGTTATCCAGCAGCAGGCGGACAGTGACTGTATCGTCGTGGGAAAAGAACGATTGGAGCTTTTTAAAAAAAATAATACACAGCCATTTTTCTTTCACCCTAATTCAGCCATGTTTCGAATAAAGCGCCTGATGAGAGGGGAATACGATCCATTAGCCGATGCAGCTAAACTAGGTTACGGAATGTCTGTTCTTGACTGTACACTCGGACTTGCCTCGGATGCAATTGTAGCAAGTTACTTAGTGGGCAGGGAAGGCAGGGTTATTGGTCTAGAGGGACAAAAATATTTAGCTTATATCGTTCAAAATGGTCTGAATTCTTGGGATTCAGGGCTGGAGGCAATGAATGAGGCAATGAGCCGAGTCAAGCTCATACATACTGAGGCATACGATTACTTAAAAACTCTCGAAGATTCATCTGTTGACTGCGTCTACCTTGATCCTATGTTTGAACAAACGATTCATGAATCGGATGGATTGAAAGCGTTAGGTCATTTTGCTCTTCATGATGATATAACCGATGATTTAATGAAAGAAGCCGTCAGGGTTGCTAAATTAAGAATAGTTTTAAAAGACCATTATAAAAGCCAGCGATTTAAAAAACATGGTTTTCAGGTTCTGCAGAGGAAAACCGCAAAATTTCATTTTGGAGTGATTGAAAAAAACTGAAAGCTTGATCTTTCAGTTTTTTTATGTTGTTAGAGGATAAACTATTTTTTCCATTTTTCTAAAAAAAGAAGTATAATACTTTATAAGAAGCTAGATTTTAATATCTTTAAATATAAAGGTGTGTACTCAAAATGAATAAGTGGCTGCGTAAAGGACTTTTTATAACAATTTCCATTTTAACATTTGGGCTGGTTACGCCATCACAATTAAATAATCAAGTAAACGCGGAGAAAATAAATGAACGGGATGGCTTTGAAGCTGCAGCGCCCGAAAGAAGCTTCATCCATTCCAATGATTTTTTAGAAGAGTCGGAGTTTAATAGAGAAGAGTTCATTCATGATTTGATAAAACAGGCTGAAATTCAGTCCTATCAAAAGTTTGGGACAAGAATTAAGCCGGTCATTGAAGATGAATTTCGGGAAATTATTCTGCCAAATATTGAAAAGGCTTTAGCACAAACGGCCTCTCAGTTTTCTGAAGAGGAAGTAATGAACCTGATCATAACTGAACAGCCTGGTTCAGGACTTTCGGAAAAAATTTTTAATATAAAAGACAGCGTTTCCGGGAAAGATATCTTACGTTTCCATATTCGACGAGACAACCCGCCGCAAGCAGGCTATTGGTTTAATTTTCATTACCATACGTATTTCGATAATTTTCAAAGTCACCATGAATTAGGATCTATCTTCTGGGCAAAAAATACACCGCCGAAATGGATGAGCTAGTATTTTTATGAAATTTTTTATTATAAATGAAACCTTTTTATGACAAACTCGTAAATAGACTATTACCTTAAATGGAGGAATGTAAAATGGCAGTTAGTTTATCAAAAGGACAAAAGGTTGATTTAACAAAAACAAATCCTGGTTTAACGAGTGTTGTGGTTGGATTGGGCTGGGACACAAATAAATATGATGGCGGCAATGATTTTGATTTAGACTCATCCGTATTCCTACTAGGTGAAAATGGGAAAGTAACGAATGAAGCAGACTTCATTTTCTATAATAATCGAGAAGGTGCAGGCGGTTCAGTCGTACATACTGGTGATAACCGGACAGGTGACGGTGAAGGTGATGATGAACAGGTAAAAATAAATTTAACGGCTGTACCGGCTAATATTCAGAGAATTGCCTTTACGATTACTATTCACGAAGCGGACAGCAGAAATCAAAACTTTGGTCAAGTTAGTAATTCCTATGCCCGTATCTTTAACGAGGCGACTGGTGAAGAATTAATTCGTTATGATCTAGGTGAAGATTTTTCCATTGAAACAGCTATTGTTGTAGGTGAATTATACCGCCACAACGGTGAATGGAAGTTTAGCGCAATTGGCAGTGGGTATCAAGGCGGTCTAGCGGCATTAGCAACCGACTTTGGTTTATCCGTTGGTTAATATTTAAAAAAAAGAGACCCGGTCCTATGGGTCTTTTTACAAAATTTTGTTTATCACTACTAGGGGGAATCTTTTTAAATGTCAGTTTTACAACATATATTAGATACATACGCACAGTTTTTTAACTGGGAAATGTGGGGAGAGGTGTTAACAAATCCCGTTAGCTGGGGGTTAATTGGAACTCTTGTAATATTGGAAGGATTACTATCTGCCGACAATGCCTTAGTTTTAGCAGTTATGGTCAAGCACTTACCGCCGGAAAAGAGGAAAAAAGCCCTTTTTTACGGTTTGTTAGGTGCCTATGTATTCCGTTTTATCGCAATCGGTATTGGTGTGTTCTTAATCAAACTATGGTGGGTAAAAATATTAGGTGCCGGATATTTGGCTTGGCTATCCATTAAATACTTCCTTGATAAGAGAAAAGGGGGCCAAGAGGAAGAGGAACATGAAGAGGGAATAAACCAAAAAGGTCTCTTGATCCGCTTGTTTGGAACATTCTGGGGAACCGTTGCTGCGGTAGAATTAATGGATATTGCCTTTTCTGTTGACAGTGTTTTGGCTGCCTTTGGCGTAAGTGAAGAGGTTTGGGTTTTATTAATTGGCGGTATGCTTGGTGTATTAATGATGCGGGGAGTTGCAGGTGTATTCTTGACTCTGATTGACCGAGTGCCAGAATTAGAAACAACTGCTTATATATTAATTTTAATTATTGCAGTAAAAATGCTCCTAGCAGTATTTCATATTGAAATGGGACATATTACATTCTTTATTATATTATTGCTTACCTTTGGTGCTACTTTTATCGTTCATTTTAACAACAAGAAAAAGGAAGGCAGCAAGGAAAGTAATTCATAATATTTATCTAGAGGTGGGGAGCTGACGAAAGTCTGTTTCCCTCTCTTTTTTACCATTTATAGAGGAGAAAATGGTTATGGAATTGTTTACATACTTTTATGAGGATGAACTTAAACGATTTTTTATTCAAAAACCTGTACCATTTACAAAATATTCAAACCGTGAACTTTTGTCCTATGGTTTAGGTGCAACGCTCTACATGCCTGCAACCCGGCCAAACATCCATCAGGAAATTCTATCAAAAAAACATGAAGGCTTAACCTCACTGGTTATTGATTTGGAGGATGCAGTAGGTGACGGTGAACTTAATTCAGCCGAAGATTCCCTTGTAAGGGAGCTGTTAAGGCTGCATGTTGAATATAAAAAAGGGTTTCTAAAGTATGAAGATTTACCGTTGATGTTTATTCGTATTCGGAATATCGACCAATTTAAACAGTTAGCGGAGCAGTTAGGAGAAGCCTTAAACCTGTTAACTGGAATAGTGATACCTAAGTTTAGTGCGGAGTATGGCAGAGAGATATTGCAAATGGTACGTGAAATTCATACTGAGGCCCATCCTTTTTATGCTATGCCTATCCTTGAATCTGCTAAGGTGATTCAAAGAGAAACTAGAATGGATGAATTATTGAAAATAAAAACCTTATTAGATCAATACAGGGAACTTATTCTGAATGTGCGGATCGGCGCGACAGATTTTTGCGGACTATATGGAATACGAAGAAATATGGATACAACCGTTTATGATATTGCTGTTTTAAGAGATTGCATTTCTGATATTATAAATGTTTTTCAAAGATTTGACAGTGCATATGTTATTTCAGGTCCAGTTTGGGAGTATTTTTCAGCAAAGCAAAGAATGTTAAAGCCGCAGTTACGACAAACTCCGTTCCGAGAACGCTATGGCGATGAGGGGCTAAAATGGAGAACAAAATTAATTAACGAAAATATGGATGGCCTGATTCGTGAAATCCTAATGGATATTAGCAATGGATTAACCGGAAAAACGATTATCCATCCATCGCATATTAAGGTGGTTCAGGCCCTAAATGTTGTTTCCTATGAGGAATATGTTGATGCCAGCAATATCGTAAAAGCTTATGATGGCAATAATGGAGTTATGAAAAGTGATTTTTCGAATAAAATGAATGAAGTTAAGCCTCATTATTTTTGGGCAAAGAAAATACTGTTAAAATCACAGATTTATGGGGTGTTACATGAAGAATTTACAAACATTGATCTCATCAGAAAAGAAGTATATGTTTAACATCCTGGATTCAATAAAGGTGGAGATAGACGGGGTTAAAAACCCATACGATATACCTATAAATGACCTTTTTACGATGGCAGCTAGAATTAATAAGAAGCGTTCCTTTTTATTTGTAAGTAAGGTACTTGGTAAGCATTTACCGATTGAACCTGAAAAGGCTCTTGCAATCGCTGCTTTGCTTGGTGTCAGATATCTTGAGAGCGTTGATGGTTTAGAATTCAAGAAAAGAAAGGATTTCCTATCTTTATTATTCGATGGGGGTTCTTACGACAGCTTGCCTTTCATTCCAGAAAAAATAAATCCGCTCATCATTGGATTTGCGGAAACGGCGACTGCGCTAGGGCATGGCTTTTTTGATTGTTTCCAAAGGGCCGAGTATTTCCATACAACAAGGGAAGACATCAACGGGCAAGCACCCGTTATTACATTTGAGGAGGAACATTCCCACGCAACATCTCATCGGTGTTATATTCCTATCGAGATGATTAGCCATAAAAGAGAAATCATCCTTATAGATGATGAATTAACGACAGGAAAAACAGCATTAAATATTATCAAATCTATTCATGCAGCATTTCCTAGACAAGTATATACTGTCGTCAGTATCTTGGATTGGCGTTCAGAGGAAGACCAGCAAAGGTTTTTAAGGTTAGAGCAAGACTTAGGGATTAAAATAAATGTAGTCAGCTTAATAGCTGGGAAGGTAAACATTCATTCAATCAATGAGATAGAAAGTCTGACTAAAATAACCGGGACATCCAATCAAAAGGCATCCATAGAGGTTGTGCAGCTTGATTCTTTTTTTACGGCTTCCACCTACGTTTCCAAGGATCAACTGCTTGGGGTTCCATTTATAAAAGAAACAGGACGTTTTGGTTTAAGCAGCTCAGAAAATGTGGCTGTACAGGGAAAAATCACCTCTGCGGGGCACTTTTTAAGGCAAAAAAGAGAAGGGAAACGAACGCTATGTATTGGTACCGGAGAGTTTATGTACCTGCCTATGAAACTTGCTGCAGAAATGGGAAGCGAAGTCTATTACCAATCAACCACTAGAAGTCCCATTCATATACAAAATGTAGATGGATATGGAGCAAGATTTGGAGTAACTTTCCCCAACCCTGAGGATGAGAAGATTACTCACTTTGTTTATAATATCCCTCCCAGCCATTATGATGAACTGTTTGTTTTCATGGAAAGGGAAGTCTCATACATACAGCTCCAGCCAATGCTAGAAGAATTAAAAAAATTGGGTTTCCAAACAATAAAAATTGTCTTTTGTTCAGGATACTGAGGTGAAGAGATTGCAAAAAATAATCAACAAACCTGCCAAAATAGGAACCTATCATGAAAATGATGTTTTATTTCTATTAAAGGATTTAAGCAGTGTTGAATTAGAGGATTCTGCTATCAATCGTGAGTCAAAGATACAGTCTGGGGGCCATTATAGCGAATCACTCCCGATAGAATATCAACCTCCCGAAGACTATGTGGATGTTTTTTGGGACACGTTGCAGCAATATAAACGAAAAGTGGCCTTATGTGCAGGAATTGTCGCAGAGCAAATTTACCGATTAAAGGGACCAAGTACTATTCTTGTTTCCTTAGCTCGTGCAGGCACACCTGTTGGGATTTTAATAAAAAGATATATAGATTTGCAGTATGGTGTCAATCTGCCTCATTACAGCATTTCCATCATTCGAGATAAAGGAATTGATGAAAATGCCCTTCTTTATATTCATCAGGCGCATCCAAATGCGAACATTCAATTTGTAGATGGATGGACTGGAAAAGGAGCCATTTCTTTAGAATTGATAAAAGCCTGCAGTCATTATGAAAAAAAATATGGAATTAAACTTGATGCAGCACTTGCCGTTCTTGCTGATCCAGGCTGCTGCACAACATTATATGGAACCAGAGAAGATTTTCTGATTCCAAGTGCCTGTTTAAATTCTACGGTATCTGGATTAGTAAGCAGGACGGTATTAAATGAAAGCTATATTGGTAAGGATGATTTTCACGGTGCAAAATTTTATAAAAATCTGCTGAAGGCAGATGTTTCAAACGAGTTTATTGACGTGATTGCGGCTGAATTTTCGCATATTGCCACGGAAGCAAAAGAGACAGCAGCAAAGCTTTTAAATACTAATATTGATAGCAGCTACCAAGGAATGGAAGATGTGAAGAAAATACAAGCGGAATTTTGTATCGATAACACGCACTTTATCAAGCCAGGTGTAGGAGAAACAACGAGGGTATTGTTACGAAGGGTGCCTTGGAAAATATTATTGCGGGACCCATCAAGTCCATTTATTAAACATATCCTGATGCTTGCTGAAGAAAAAAATGTAGAAGTCCTTGTCTATCCAAATATGAAGTATTTATGCTGCGGCCTAATCAAAAAAGTCAAGGAGAGGCAAATATGATTTTTGCTTCAGACCTTGACAGAACCCTAATCTACTCCGAAAGGGCAATTAAAGAATTTGGGAAGCCGGAAGGAATTACTTTAAGGCCGGTTGAAACAAAGGGAAACAACTGGGTGGCCTATATGACAGAGAAATCCTATTACCAATTAAAGGAGCTAGCGGGAAAAAGTCTGTTTGTGCCTGTAACAACACGGACAACCGCCCAGTTTAATAGGTTTGTTATCTTTTCAGAAGATATCCCCATTAAATATGCAATCACCTCAAATGGTGCCAATATTTTATTGCATGGGCACCCAATGATTGAGTGGTCAGATCATATTCAGAGACGTCTGGAAACGGAGTCTGTTACACAGGCAGAATTACTAGCTATTTTGAATAGGGAAGGTACCCGCTTAGATGGGGAAATGAAACAGGCAGAGGGGTGGTTTTTTTACTATCTATTAAATTACCTCCCATCTGAATCTGAGAGAAAATCGATTAATCAACTATCTTCTGAATATGGCTGGAGGATTTCGCTGCAAGGGAGAAAACTATATTTCGTTCCAAAGGCAATTAGCAAAGGAAATGCGCTGGATTTTATATGTCACCTTGAGGGGGTGGAAGCGGTTGCGGGAGCGGGTGATTCTTTGCTTGATTGGGACTTTTTAAAGAACTGTCAGGCTAGATTTGTTCCGAACCATGGGGAGCTGGCTAGACATATGGAGATTACTTCTGGTAACGGAACTCCTATTCTTACAAAAAGCAGCGGCGTCAGGGCTGGAGAAGAAATTATCCAGCAAGCCCTAAAACTATTATCAATGTAATTCTATTTTTTGATCATAATCTTACTAATAATAAAATAATAAACACTGCAAAACAGGCTATAGCACGCTAGGAAAAACAGAATGGCAAAGGTTAATGACGGGATTACTGGAGAAAGTAACAGAGTAAAAATAACGCTGAACAAAAATAAGTCTAAATAGATAAACACGTCAGAAACCATTACTTCCATTAAAATTTCTAATTCTTCGGAAACCTGGTCAAGTCTAGGTCGTTTATATAAAAATCTCATTGGGGTCACCTACTTAGTATAGTACTCCATTAATATGTAAGGACATCGGAAAACGTGAAAAAGGGGATAGGACCTAAATTGAAACAAATTTAGTTCTCTTTCGTATAAACAAATGAACCAATGAAATAACTGTGATATGATGGAATGGAAACCTTACATAATTTTCTAAACGACTACACAAGCTTCGTTTTTTAGAGGGAAGGGATTATGAATGTATCCACCATTAAATCAGTTAAACGTCCATCCTGTATCCCTTTCATTTGAAAATTGGCAGGACATGCTGAAAAAAAGGCTGTCGGAAAGACCTAATTATTCAGTGGAAAATGGAACGATTCAGATTGGACAAGTAATTGGTAAGTTTTTGGGTGCACCTATTGACGTAGATGAGTATTATAACCAGCTGTTTGATTTTGTCAATAGTCCGGAATGGAAGCTGGAACTATTAAGTGAGGACTCGCTGGATAAAACCATAGATAATACTCATTTTCAAGCCATTCAAAAGGTCATAAATATTCATAATGAACAAAAACTTTCCACCAAACGTTTTGCGGCCTTTCTTGATGGCGAACAGCTTTTGCTAAAATCAAAAGTACCGGTCATTCACCGGAAATTAAGAGAGGCAATGATTTCTACTTTAGAATTATTTGAAGAACAGGAAACAAATGGCCTGAAGAGTCCTGAACTGCGCAGGGTTCTAGTTGATCTTGTTAAATGGTCTATAAACCATTTACAACCACTATTAGATCAGGCTGACCCGCAAGTGGCAATGCCCAAATTCTTATGGTATGGAGACTTTAAAAAAAGTCATCAATACTTTTTATATTATCTAATTAAGCTAGGCTGTGATCTCGTGATCTTTCATCCGGAAGGAAGCGATATTTTAGCAAGGCTTAATCAGGAAACCGTCTTCACCTTCCATTATCCAAATCAGCAGCCGGCTGAGCCATTTCCAAAGGAAAAGCGGAGCAGGAAATCTACCGTTGCGTACCGGGCATCAAAGGAGATTGAGTCAATCCTGAATAATGAGGGGTCAGGTCTTTATAAACCTTGGCAGTTACGGGATTATACTCCTTCTTCTATTACTTTAAAAACAACTTATGATGAGTTGTTCATACTTGCAAAAGAAACAGCGATGATTCGTCCCGATTTTTTAGTGAGGGATGGAGAAGTAAGAATCCCGGCAATTTTTGCTAAAATCCAAGGGGTAAGCAAGAATCGAAAAGAATATTGGGATCGGCTGCAATCCATCAGTCAATTAAGCAATAGCTTGCTGATCAGAAGTCTGCCAATCACAAATTCAAGCAATAGTGATTTCCGCTATCATTATCGAAATGCCCTGGATAGAGAGGGATTAGTGAGTCTCGAAAAAGTAATCCAATCCCATTATTGGCCCTATTCCTTTTTAGCAACAGGATTGCAGAAAGGGATTGCCCACGCTATTAGGAAAATTTGTGAAACACCAGGATTAAAACCGCTAGTGACAGAATCAAGCGAAGACGTGAAAATATATCTGTTTACCCAGGCAATGTTCATGCCGAAAAATATCATTCAGTTAATGGAGAGATTTGATTATTCGCAAGCAGTCCCTAAATTAATTATTTATAATAATGAAACGACAGGAATGCTATCAAGGTCGGATGCAGCGCTCCTTCTGCTCTTAAATCAATTTGGGATTGATCTCATTTTGTACAATCCTCCTGGCCATAATGATATCGAAAACTATGTCGATGAACGATTATTTGATAAGCACTGGCTTGATGAAGTGGTGTTTGACTTGGAGTTTAAGGAACCATCGCTTTTTAAAAAGGGGCTTTTTCAAGGGATCTTAAAAAATTTAAGGGGGGATTAAATAGTGAATTTATCACCTAATCCATCAAATGGTATTACTCCTGCAACTACTGATGATGTTTTATCCGAAAGTAAAGTAACCGATATAAAATTAGCTTTACGCAAAGAACCAGAAATTCAGAATTTAGCCCGTTCAATCGATGAACGGGACCAAATTCAAATACTGGAGTTTGGAAAAGAGCCTGCTGTACAAATATCGCGTTTCTCCGATCAAATATTAAGTAATATGCGTACAACAAAAGTAGAAGACTCTGGTGAATTACTGAAACATTTAGGCCGGATTATGGATAAATTTGATGCCAAGGATTTTCAAAAGACTTCGGGGGGACTATTTAGCAAGCTTTTTAAAAAAGGTGGAAAAATGGTCGAAAAGCTGTTCGGGAAGTATCAAACGATGGGATCAGAAATCGACAATGTATATGTGGAAATTTCCAAATACCAGCATGAAATGGTCGATGCCACTAATATGCTTGAACAAATGTACGAACAAAACTACCAATATTATTTATCACTTGAAAAATATATTGTTGCTGGTGAATTAAAGGCAGAAGAATTGAAGAACAGTAAGCTCCCGCAGCTTGAGGCCCGTGTCGCCCAAGGGGACCAACTGGCATCAATGCAGTTAGATACGCTGAAAAATGCGATTGAGGTCTTGGAACAGCGGATTTATGACCTGGAAATGGCCAAGATGGTATCTCTTCAAACCGCACCGCAAATTCGCTTGTTACAAAGAGGGAATACAAAACTCATTGGAAAAATTAACTCCGCCTTTGTGACAACCATTCCTATTTTTAAAAATGGACTGATACAAGCCGTTGCAGCGAAAAGACAAAAGCTGGTTGCTGATTCGATGAGTGAGCTTGATCGCAGGACAAATGAAATGCTGTTAAGAAATGCTCAGAACATCTCGCAGCAAAGCACTGATATCGCAAGACTTGCTGGGGGGCCAAGCATTAAAATCGAGACGATTGAGGAATCCTGGAATATCATCATCAAAGGGATGCAAGAAACACGTGCAATCGAAGAAGAAAATAAGCGCATACGTGTAGAAGGTACAAAACGTTTGGAACAGCTGCAAGAGAACTTTAAAAAGTTGAAACAATCTTAATTCATTCAAACTATTTAATGAGGTGAAAGTTATGGCAATTAATTTGCAAAAAGGCCAAAGAGTTGATTTAACTAAAGGAAATCCGGGACTAACAAAAATTATGGTAGGATTAGGCTGGGACCCAGTTCAGAGCAGCGGCGGAGGTGGATTTCTTGGCGGTTTATTTGGCGGCGGAGGGAATAGTGCCAATGTAGACTGTGATGCTTCTGTTATTATGCTTGGGGCCAACGATAAATTACAGAACAATAAAGATGTAATCTATTTTGGGAATTTAAGAAGTAATGATGGCAGCGTCCAGCACTCTGGGGATAACCTAACAGGAGACGGAGACGGTGATGACGAACAAATCATGATTGATCTTAGCCGAGTTCCAGCAAACATTCAAAAATTGGTATTCGTTGTTAATATTTATGATTGTGTGAAGAGAAAGCAGCATTTTGGGATGATTAAAAATGCCTTTATCAGGGTGGTTAATCCTAATTCAAATCAAGAATTGCTCCACTATAATCTAACGGATAACTATAGCGGACTAACATGTCTTGTAACTGGCGAAATTTACCGTCACGGCAATGAGTGGAAGTTTGCTGCAATCGGCAGTGGAACCAATGCTGCATCTTTAAGTGAAGTAGTTCGTTCGTACAGTTAATAAAAAGGCTTGGCTAACGAGGTGATCACATGGGAATTAATTTATCAAAAGGGCAAAGAATAGACCTGACGAAGACCAATCCAGGTCTCACAAAGGTGATTGTTGGGCTTGGCTGGGATACGAACCATTATCATGGCGGTAATGATTTTGATCTGGATGCCTCCGCTTTTTTAACCGATGCCAATTCAAGAGTAAATCAGGATAGTGATTTTATTTTCTACAATCAATTGACACACCCTTCAGGTTCGGTTGAACATACAGGCGATAATCGGACTGGAGAAGGGGAAGGTGATGATGAGCAAATCAAAATTGATTTTAGTAAGGTCCCTTCCCATATCCATCGTATTGCGATTACTGTCACCATCCATGAAGCAGAAGCTAGAAACCAAAATTTTGGTCAGGTTTCTAATGCGTTTGTCCGCCTTGTGGATGAGGAAACAGGTCGTGAAGTATTGAGGTTTGACTTGGGTGAAGACTTTTCAGTTGAAACCGCTGTTGTTTTTTGTGAGCTGTATCGACATAATGGAGATTGGAAGTTTAACGCAGTCGGAAGCGGCTTTGCTGGAGGCTTGGCAGCTCTTTGTCGAAACTTTGGTTTAGAGGTTTAGTTCATTTATTTTTAAAAGCTGTCATGAAAAATGGACAGCTTTTTTAACGTATTTCTTTTTTTATGGTAGAATGGATTTTTAGAAGAGTTAATACAAGGAGTTGTCATTTCAAGTTGAAACAATATCTACAATTATGCGAACATATCCTAAAAAATGGCAATGTGAAAGGGGATCGAACCGGTACAGGGACGATAAGCACCTTTGGCTATCAGATGAGATTTAACTTAGAAGAGGGTTTCCCGCTTTTAACTACAAAAAAATTACATCTAAAATCAATTATTCATGAATTACTCTGGTTTTTAAATGGAGATACAAATGTCCGTTACCTGCAAGAAAATGGTGTACGGATTTGGAATGAGTGGGCGGATGAAAATGGAGAATTGGGACCGGTTTATGGTCATCAATGGCGTTCTTGGACGGGGGCAAATGGGAAAACCGTCGATCAAATCAGTGAATTGATTGAACAGATTAAGACAAATCCTAATTCCCGGAGATTGCTTGTAAATGCCTGGAATGTAGCTGAAATTGACGATATGGCGCTTCCGCCATGTCATTGCCTATTTCAATTTTATGTAGCGGACGGAAAGTTATCATGCCAATTATACCAACGGTCTGCAGATGTCTTTCTTGGTGTCCCGTTTAACATCGCATCATATGCACTTTTAACATTAATGATTGCTCAAGTGTGTGACTTAAAACCGGGAGAGTTTGTTCATACGTTTGGAGATGTTCATATCTACCAGAACCATCTCGAGCAAGTAAATCAACAATTAGCGAGAGAGCCAAGGGCACTGCCAACCTTATGTATCAATCCAAATGTGAAGGATATCTTCTCTTTTAAATATGAAGACTTTACTTTAGAAGGATACGATCCACATCCACATATTAAAGGAGCAGTCAGTGTATGATTTCCTTTATTGTGGCAATGGATCAAAACCGAGTAATTGGTAAAGACAATCAACTGCCGTGGCATTTACCGGAAGACTTAAAGTTTTTTAAAAGAGTAACAATGGGACATCCTATAGCTATGGGAAGAAAGACTCATGAATCGATTGGCCGTGTACTGCCTGGCCGAGAAAATATAGTGATTACTAGGCAGAAAGGCTATCAAAGTGAGGGATGTACTGTATTTTACTCCATTGATGAGTTTGTGAGGGATAATCAAAATAAGCAAGAAGAAATTTTTGTCATTGGCGGGGCAGAAATTTTTCATGAGACATTCCCATTTGCCGACCGATTGTACATTACTTATATTGATGAGGTCTTTGCTGGAGATACTTTCTTTCCATCATTTAATCATGAGGACTGGGTTTTGACTTCGGTTGAAAAAGGACTTAAGGATGAAAAGAACCCTTATGATTATGAGTTTAGAATATACGGCCGGAAGACTTTGTCAAACTAATTAAAGTATAAAACGTAACAGGATATTTACTTTTAGGGAAAAGGTATTAAATCACTTCAATTATCCAATTAGGACTAAGACATTGACTAGAGCGGACGTTATTGTTAAATTGTCTATAGGACAGTAAATATATGTTGAAAACGTCTAATGTCACTTTCATCGGAATTTCGTTAAATTTTGTGAAATTACTATGAATTATTATTGATAATTACCTCAAAAGTATTTTTCAATACTATAATCATAGTAGAAACAAACACCATCATTTGAAGGGGATGTAAATCCATGTTTTCTAATATCGGAGTACCCGGATTAATATTAATTTTGACTCTTGCACTGATTATTTTTGGACCAAAGAAACTCCCTGAAATCGGCAAAGCCTTTGGACAAACTTTAAAAGAATTTAAAAAATCAACCCGTGAGCTAACGGATGATGTGATGGAAGATATTAAAGATGAAAAGCAAAATTTGACTAAATAAGGTGTAAGATTTTATCTTGCACCTTTTCTTCTCGAAGTTTACACCTATATGGATGCGTAAAGACATGTTAATTTCCCAAGTGTTCAAGCCTTACAGTGCTTATCAGGGAGGAGTTAACATACGTGCCCTTTTTAACTTTGAAAATGGCAGGGGAAATACATGGAAGATAAAGAATTAAACTTAGTTGATCATTTAGAGGAATTACGCAAAAGGATTATTATTACAGCTTTAGCTTTTATCGTTTTTTTTATTGTTGGATTTATTTATGTGGATGAGATCTACAAATGGTTTGTTGGGAGTACAAAGCTACTGGTTCTCGGTCCTAGCGATATCATGTGGATTTATTTCATGCTGGCGGGAGTTGTCGCGGCAGCTGGAACGATACCGGTTTTAGCCTTGCAAATTTGGTTGTTTGTCAGGCCTGCATTAAGACCGCATGAACGAAAAATAACTGTTACCTATATACCTGCATTATTCATCTTATTCATTATGGGTCTTGCATTTGGCTATTTTATTATTTTTCCGATGGTGCTTAATTTCCTAGTTAACATTGGTCAAGATATGTTTGTTACTAACTTTACTGCTGAACGGTATTTTAGCTTTATTCTGAATATGACTCTTCCATTTGGAATATTGTTTGAATTGCCAGTAGTAGTCATGTTTTTAACTTCCCTAGGAATTATTAATCCATTTGTTTTAGCAAAGATCCGAAAATACGCTTACTTTGTTTTAATCATCATTGCTGTCGTAATTACACCGCCAGATTTCATGTCTGATTTTGTTGTCACAGTACCATTGTTACTGCTCTATGAGGTGAGTATTAACTTATCCAAGTTTGTTTACCGAAAAAAATTAAAAAAGCAGCAAGATGAGGAAACGGAAGAAATCCTCGAAGTATAGATAAGAAAAGACCTTAAGCTTTTTGGTTAAGGTCTTTTTTTCTTATAATTTAGTGCAGCATTCTTACTACTTCTACTTCATTATCCTTTTTTAAGACATGAAACCCAAGTCTGCTTAAATGCTTACGAATCCCACTCCGCTCCCATGTTCTAAGAATAGGATTCTCCAAGCTCTTCTTAGGATAGAAGATGCCAACTTTAGCGAGTTCCTCAAAATTCATCCCTTTTTGCACAGATTTCACTACTAATTCATCACGCTGTTCAATCTTAGCCAGAAAACGATCCATGGCCTTTATAAATTCTTTTTTCGTGAAAATTCCTTTCTGATGCCCCGTTATGTAGGTATCAGCATCCAGAGTTAAGAGCCGCTTACCAGAGGAGATAAAATCCTCAATGCTTCCATCGGTCCCGTTATACCATGGCCCAAACGAGGTCATGTCATAATCGCCCGTAAATACTACACCTAATTCAGGAAAGTAAGGACATGACAGCCCGCTAGTATGTCCTGGTGTGTGTAAAAAGTGAACCTTTACATCGCCAAATTTATATTCTTCTTCATAACCGTAAGTGCCGGTGAATTCCCCAAGGTTTTCCACCCATTCCTGAGGCACAGTGTTTTTCCACTTTTCAACACCCTCTTGTCCCCACTCCTGATAAACTCCATTAACACTTGCCACACCTTCAAGGGTTTGTGAAGTTTCATATTCAATTGGGTTAATCCATTTGGGTGTCCCCTTAAATAAATGATTATTTAGAGTATGATCCGGATGGTAATGGGTATTTATGATTAATTGGACGCCCATCTCTTGATCAATATTCTTTAGAAGCCAATCTTCGGCACCAGTATCTATTAGTACCTTCTCAGGACAGTCTAAATAAAGACTCCTCGAATAAGGAACCTTACTAAAATTAGCTCCTTCTAAGATAATGATTGGACCTATACGATTCACTTGGATCACCTCACATTTATAATCGCCTGATATTGACTGAATGTTCATTCATAATATCATAATTTTCAATTAATTGGAAGGTGAAGTTAGTACCTGTTTTACCTTCCTCTTTTATGCGCCTAGGACAGGAAGAATGGATCTAATGAAAGAGGCTGTTTACTTTCAACATGCAGATAACTTTGCTAAACTATGTACGAATTAGTAAAGAAAAAGGTTGTGGTAGTTGGATGAAGACTCGGTTCTTGTTTTTATTGGTACTAGTTTTTACGTTAATGTTAACCGCATGCGGAAAAAAGGAAATTGAAAATGCCGTCGATTGGCCAATTGACGATTTCTCAGCAACTTCACAGAAAAACACATCATTAGCACTAAAGGATTTAAAAGGGAATGTGTGGGTATCAGCATTTATTTTTACCAGCTGTGCGGATGTATGCCCACCAATGACAAGCAATATGGTAACATTGCAAAAGAAATTAAAAGAAGAAAACTTAAAGGATGTAAAGTTAGTTTCTTTTAGCGTGGACCCTTCAGTTGATACTCCTGAGGTTTTGACACGCTATGCTAATCAGTTTGGGGTCGATTTTAATAGTTGGACATTCTTAACCGGTTACTCTCAAGAATTTATTGAGGAGTTTGCTCGTGAGAATTTCAAGACCATCGTTAAGAAACCAGAAGAAGGTAATCAGGTGATCCACCAAACATTCCTTTATTTAGTGGACCAGGAAGGGCATATCAAAAAAACATATGATGGATATAAAAATGTCCCTTATGAGGAGATTATTAATGATATTAAGACTTTACAATAGACCTTTCCCGGTCTATTTTTTTATAAACATTGGATATAGTACATATGTGTTTTGAATATTAATAGTCGTGTTATAATAATTTAACAAGGCTTGCTTGAGGAATTTGCGTACTGTATTGGAAATAAGCCTTAGAAGGCAGGTGAATGTAGTTGAAAAAGTTTTTCCCCCTTCTAATTTTTTTGATGGTATCTTTATGTGGTTGCAGTCCTTCCAATTCATTCATATTTCATTCTGAAAAGAAAGTCACTGCACAAGTATTTGAACCAATCCCTGCGAATTTTATTCCACGAAAGTTGACGGTTTTATCAGCAGGAGATTCTCTAACTCAGGGCGTAGGGGATAGTACGAAACAAGGTGGATATTTACCGTATCTTAAAACGATGCTTGAAAAGGATAAAGGTATACAAGAGGTTGATTTTTATAACTTTGGTGTACAAGGAAACCGGACGACACAACTATTAAAAAGACTAAAATCCGAGGAAATCAGGCCAATCTTACAACAGGCGGATTTAGTGATCCTTACTATTGGCGGTAATGACATCATGAAGATTGTAAAAGACAATATATCAAATTTGCAAGTATCTGATTTTCTCAAAGAACAAGATGCTTATCGAAAACATTTAACGCAAATATTTACTACGATTACTACGGAAAACCCTCATGCCTCGATCATATTAGTGGGTGTCTATAACCCATTTTCCAAATGGTTCAATGATATTAAAGAAATGGATCAAATCGTGGCTGAATGGAACCAGACTGGCCAGAACGTGGTAAACCAATATTCAAATTCTTATTTTGTTTCGATTGAGGACCTATTTTTGAATGGAAAAGAAGATATCTTGTACACAGATCATTTTCATCCCAATGATAAAGGGTATCAACTCATTGCAGAAAAACTCAATGAGACATTAGTTGAACAGGTATTAACTAACCTGGAGAAAAAGGCTTTTACGGTCAGTACTGAGGAGAATTAGATGAAAAATAAATGGAAAATGGGATTTCTAATTTTAGTAGGTCTCAATGTTTTAATTGCAGTTATCATCTTTTCATTAGTTACATCACCAGTTAATGAAAAAGAGCCCATTAAAGCAAACATTTCAGATGAAGATTATGTATCCTTTCATGTTGAATCAAACAAATATGATTTAAATCGATTAATTAACCATTACTTGAAGGAAGAAGCTGCTGACTCTCCTATCGATTATAGAGTCCTGCTCGGCAACGAAGTCGAATTATATGGAACGCTCCCTTTTTTTAGTGAAAAATTAAAATTAAAGTTAACTTTTGAACCATCTGCACAAAAAAATGGTGATTTAATTCTAAAGCAAAAATCAATGTCAGTTGGAAAATTACATCTGCCTATTTCATACGTACTAAACTTCATAAGTGAAAACTATAAGCTGCCAAAGGGTGTAGAAATAAGATCCAATGACCACATGGTTTACATTCATATGCAACAGTTAAAGCTTAAAAGTGATTTGAAAATTAAGGTTAACAAATTTAATTTAAACAAGGACGATATAGCGTTTACTATATTAGTCCCGGTAAAATAGGTGCCCATTTGGACACCTATTTTTTAATCTTCTAAAATTATATATTGTAATGAGGGCGTTTCTTTTGCTGATTGTCCCAGGAAGAAGATCGTGCAGCTTTGATTAGGTTTAAAAGTCATTTTTGGCAGCGGAAGCAGAATATCCTTACTGCCAGCTGCCCTAGCCTCCAAATCAACAGTCATTGGGGTCAAACCTAAGTAATCGGTAGCTTGTTTGTAGGAAACATTCGGAAAAATGACATCACGCTCTTTAACAGCAATATCTAATTCAGGTGTATCCGGCGATAAATGAATAAAACGAACCTTCGCCTCATTTACTGGTACCTCGGGGTGGTTTTCATACAATAACAATCGCATCTTTTTTACTGAATCAATGGTAGTTAAGGTGTATGATTTTCCTTCTTCAATGGTTATATTTTTATTTAAGACACTATCCACACTATTTCCTGAAGGGTAAATATCAATATGGTATTTACCTGTCTTTAACAGTAAAATTTGACTGATATGTTTATAAGCTAAATCTTTAATCACACGGTTTCCATTAATATAGATATCTACGTTTGGGGAATCAGGGGATGTATGAAGGAATCGGATCTGTGCATCTCCTTGAGCTGTTTGGACAGGTGATCTCATTAGGTTGATTGCCTTATTCATGTATTTATAATGTTTTAAATAAAAATGAATGTGTAATTGGGGGTTCGTATACTTATAAGCTTGAGCCAACAAATCATACTTGGTTGCTTTTTGGAGAAAATCAGTCGGATTTCTTTTCTCGGACATGAAATCAACTCCTTCTAGAAAAGATTACACCCTATATTATTCAAGCTGACATAGGTAAGTGTCTAATATTTCCAATACTGTGGAAAGGGAAATGCATGATATTTTCTTTTTAAAAAAACATTCGGTATACTTTTACTTAAACAAAAAGGGGTGGGAACATGGAAAATAATCAACAGTTAGCAACTTTTGCCGGAGGCTGTTTTTGGTGTATGGTAAAACCATTTGATGAACAGCCAGGAATATATAGTGTTATCTCCGGATATACAGGGGGGACGGTTGAAAATCCAACCTATCAACAAGTATGTTCCGATACTACTGGACATTACGAAGCGGTTCAAATCACTTTTGATCCTCAAGTATTTCCTTATGAAAAATTATTGCAATTATTTTGGCAGCAAATTGATCCCACCGATCCGGGCGGTCAATTCTATGATCGAGGTCAGTCTTATCAGACAGCAATCTTTTATCATAACGAAACACAAAAAGAGCTTGCTGAAAGATCCAGGCAGGCTCTAGAGGAGAGCGGCCGTTTTTCAAAGCCAATTGTCACACCGATTCTCCCAGCAAAAACTTTTTATCCAGCTGAAGAATATCATCAGCACTACTATAAAAAGAACCGTGCGCATTATGAGTCCTACCATGTCGGGTCAGGACGTGCCGGGTTTATCGAAAGAAATTGGGGAGGAAATCATGCAAAATAAAGATTTGAAAAAAAAATTGACACCTATTCAATATGAAGTCACGCAAAAAAATGGAACAGAGCCGCCTTTTAGGAATGAATATTGGAATGAAACAAGAGATGGTATCTATGTGGATATTGTATCTGGAAAACCATTATTCAGTTCGCTTGATAAATTTGATGCCGGGTGCGGATGGCCAAGCTTTACGAAACCTATAGAAGATCAAGAAGTGATTGAAAAAGAAGACTATAGTCATTTTATGATCCGGACAGAGGTAAGAAGTAAAACCGCTGATTCTCACTTAGGCCATGTCTTTAATGATGGTCCCGATCCTACGGGGTTACGTTACTGTATTAACTCAGCGGCACTCAAGTTTATCCCAAAAGAAAAACTTGATGAAGAAGGCTACGGGGAATTTAGCAGGCTCTTTAACCAAAAATAACAGGACGTCCTTTTTAGGACGCCCTATTTTTATATCGATTACATACCTTTTAACTTTTTCTTTGAAGAGGAAGTCATCCCGCCGGAAAGAACAAATTTCATTGCATCCTCTGGGCTGACATCAATGATTTCAACCTGATCTTTCGGAATTAAAAAGGTAAATCCTGCAACCTGAAAGGTTTGTGGAATATAAACGGCTACATGGTCACTTAAGGGACTATAAAAATCCTCTAATTCCTCTGATGTGATAAACCCGATACATCGCATGTTTGTTCCCGGAATGACGACTAAAGCTACTTTAGAAAAAGATTTTTTATCGCCCAAGAAGGATTGGACAGTATCTTTAATGACGGAATAGATTGTTTTAACAACAGGGATTTTCTCAAGAAGTCCATCAACTAGCTTGATGATCTTTCCGGTAATAAATTTAGTAGACAACCATCCTAAAACAGTGATCAGGATAATCGTAGTCAAAAGGCCAATTCCTGGTATGTAATCGTCCTTAAGGTAAGGTCTTAATGAATTTCCAAGAATCCCGTCTAAAAAGAGAAAAGTTTTATAAATAACATAAATAACGAGAATAATTGGAACAATGGTTAAAACACCGTTAATAAAATTCTTTAAAACTGATTTCATCCTATCACCTACATAAATATCATTGTCTAACATAATATAGGCGAATGCACATACAGGTCAAGCATCTAGTTCATAAAGTAATCATGAAAAGAAACAAAAACATTGAGGAGTGACTGTTTATGCATTATGGATATGGACATGGTGGATTTGATGGATGCTGTGGTTATCCTGCTTACCCAGTAGGCGGCGGCTGCGGATTTGGTTTTGGAGGATTTGCGTTAATTGTCGTGTTGTTTATTTTGTTAATCATCATCGGCGCAAGCTGGAATTATTGCTAATGAAAAAGGCTGACCCAAGGGTCAGCCTTTTTCATTTAAAAGCTCATCCCGGATTCTCCTGTTGACAATATTTATTGTCAGACCGAGGGAATTGAGATGATAGAATGAAAAATCACTTCATACAATGGAATATAACTACTTATATTGATAAAGAAAGTGGTGTCCATTGTGGAAAAGTCATATCTTATCAAACCAATGCTTGATGAAATATACCCAGTCATTGACCATGGCAAAGGGGTTTACTTAGTTGATAAGAATGGAAAAAAATACTTAGATGCGGCTTCTGGTGCTGTAACAGCAAATATTGGCCACGGAGTAACAGAAATTATGGAAGCAATGTTGGAACAGGCCAAAAAAGTCTCTTTTGTTTATCGCTCACAATTTACAAGTGAGGCGGCTGAAAAGCTGGCTGCAAAGATTGCCGAATGGACACCAGGGGAACTAAATTGGTGTTTTTTTGTAAACAGCGGATCGGAAGCAACGGAGACAGCGATGAAAATGGCGATTCAATATTGGCAGGAACAAGGAATTCACACCAAAACAAAAATACTTTCAAGATGGGTTAGTTATCACGGTATTACAATGGGTGCGCTCTCAATGTCAGGTCATCCTGGAAGGAGAGCACGATTCATTCCGCTTTTAGAAGACTTCCCTGCGATAAATCCTCCTTATTGTTACCGTTGCCCGTACAATTTAGAGGCACCCTCCTGTAATTATTTATGTGCGAATGAATTAGAAACAGCAATCAGGCGAGTTGGCAAAGGCCAGATTGCTGCCTTTATTGCAGAACCTGTCATTGGGGCAGCAGGAGGTGCCATTGCCCCACCAAAGGATTATTTTAAACGGATTAAAAAAATCTGTTTAGAAAATGACATTCTCTTTATTGCTGATGAGGTCATGACTGGCTTTGGCAGAACAGGAACCATGCTTGCCTGCGAGCAATGGGAAGTAGTTCCTGATATCGTTGCCTTAGGGAAAGGGATGGGGGCAGGTTATGCTCCGATTGCAGCTGCTGTTGCCAGTGAAAAAGTCATGGAGCCGATTTTATCTGGTTCAAAGTCGGTGATGAGCGGGCATACCCTGAGTGCCAATCCTCTATCATGTGCAGTGTCCTTGGCTGTGCTTGAATACTTAGAAAAAAACGGGATTATGAAAGAGGTTAACAATAAGAGTGTTTATTTAAAAAACCAACTTGAGAAGCTAAAAAACCAATTCTATTTTATTGGGGATATCCGCGGTAAGGGGCTGCTGTTTGGTATCGAATTTGTTGCTGATTCCAAGACAAAACAGCCATTCGATAGAAAGACATCAGTCACCCAAAAAATAATTGAACTAGCAAAAGAAAAGGGGCTACTAATCTATCCAGCGGGTGCGGGAATCGATGGAGTAAATGGTGATGCCATTATTATCTCCCCTCCATTAACGATTACAAAAAGGGAGATGGAGGAATTGGCGTACCTATTAAAAGAAACATTTGCAGCATTCCTGAGTGCAATCTGTACAGGAACGGATGGTGAGCATTAAGTGGAAAACCCATTCGGAAAAGTAACTGCATTAGAAGCGGTGATGGAATTTTTTCACGATGGAATGAAGGTCATGTTCGGCGGTTTCGGAGGAGTTGGTTCACCGCCAACATTAATTGAAGGCATTTTGAAGAAAGGCGTTCGAGAACTAATCTTAATCGGGAATGATACCGGCTTCCCTCATATCGGCATAGGTCAATTAGTCAGCAGGGGGAGGGCCAGAAAAGTCATCGCATCACATATTGGTTCGAATCCAGTCGCAGGTCAGCTAATGAACGATGGCAAGTTGGAGGTTGAATTCTCGCCTCAAGGTATCTTGGCAGAAAGAATCCGCGCCGGAGGGGTGGGCTTACCGGCAATATTGTCCGACATCGGCATGGACAATGAAATCGTCTCTAAGGATAAGCCCAAGGTTTCGCTGAACGGAAAAGATTACTTGATAGAAACTGCCTTAACCGCCGAGGTTTCGATTGTCTATGCCAAAAGAGCAGATGTGTATGGCAATTTGATCTATGACAAAAGTGCCCGAAATACGAATCCCCTTGTTGCGATGGCCGGGACCATTACCATTGCTGAGGTGGAGGAAATTGTTCCACTCGGCAGTCTTAATCCAGATGAAATCATTACACCCGGTGTATTCGTTGATTATGTAATCTCTTCCCAAGGAGTGAATTGGAAATGGGCATGGGAGTAGACACGAGAAACCAAATGGCCAAACGGGCGGCAGAGGAAATAAAGAATGGAATGGTGGTGAATTTAGGAATTGGAATTCCCTCCCTTGTTCCCAACCACCTTGCCAATGAAATACAAGTCATGTTTCATGCCGAGAATGGCATAACAGGAATGGGACCAAGTCCTGTAAAAGGAAAAGAAGATGAGAACTTATGCAATGCGGGGGGCTTCCCTGTAACCCTGACGAAGGGCGGTTCCTATTGTGACAGTGCTATCGCTTTTGGAATGATTCGCAGTGGCAGGGTGGATATTACCATTTTAGGGTCATTACAAGTCAATCAATTTGGTGATTTGGCTAATTGGATTGTACCGGGAAAAAAGGTACCAGGTATGGGCGGAGCAATGGAACTTGCTCAAAAAGCAAAAAAGGTCATCGTTGTGATGAACCACTGTGATAAAAATGGTCACCCCAAGATTGTAAATACTTGCTCACTTCCCTTAACATCGGCCCGCTGTGTCGATTTAATTATCACTGAATTAGCCGTTTTTAAGGTGACGGGTGGAGGACTGGTGTTGACAGAATTATTCCCACCCTACAATCTTGAAGATGTTATAGGTAAAACAGGATGTACATTTCAAATTTGCGACAGTATTCGGCAAATACCATATTGAAGAATAGAGGGGACATGAGGTGGATAAAGACGAACTTAAAGTAAAACGATGGCTCAAGGATAACCGTGCCCGTGCAGCGAGAATCCTGCAACTATTAGTCCGAGAAAATAGTACACGCGGAAATGAGAGCAGTACTCAGGCTATAGTGATTGAGAAGTGTCGTCAGCTTGGATTAACGCTGGATATATGGGAGATTGGCGGAGATGAATTAACGAAGCATCCAGCCTATTGCTGTGACAGGCAAAGCTTTGCAGGCAATCCTAACTTGGTTGCAGTATTAAAAGGTTCTGGAGGCGGTAAATCGATCATTTTAAACGGACATATCGATGTAGTGCCTGTTGGGGATCCATTAAATTGGAAGCATGAACCATTTAGTGGCGCGATTGAGTGCGGCAAGCTATTTGGAAGAGGGGCAACAGATATGAAGGGCGGAAATGTGGCTCTATTAATGGCCTTAGAATCAATCATTGCCACAGGTATAAAACTGAAAGGAGATGTTATTTTTCAAAGTGTCATTGAAGAAGAAAGTGGCGGAGCAGGTACCCTTGCGGCTGTATTGAGAGGCTATCATGCAGATGGGGCAATCATTCCAGAACCGACCAATATGAAGCTGTTTCCAAAACAACAGGGTTCCATGTGGTTTCGAATAACGGTAACAGGTAAGGCGGCACATGGTGGAACTAGATATGAAGGAGTAAGTGCCATTGAAAAGTCTCTCCTAGTAATTCAGGGTTTGCAACAATTAGAGAAAGATAGAAACACCCGGATTATTGATCCTCTCTTTAATAAAACACCCATACCAATCCCCATTAATATTGGCAAGATTACTAGCGGCCAATGGCCCTCTTCAGTACCTGATACTGCCGTGATTGAAGGAAGAATGGGGGTATCCCCTGACGAAACCATTCAAGCTGCTCAATCTGAAATGGAAAAATTTCTGCAAAATCTTATGAGTCAAGATGAATGGCTGCAGAAACATCCTCTCAAGCTTGAATGGTTTGGAGGCAGATGGCAGCCAGGAAGCCTTGAGTCTGATCATCCTTTAATGATTGAGTTAATCAAGAGCTTTATCGATGTTAAAGGAGAGCAGCCAGTAATCGAAGCAAGTCCATGGGGAACAGATGGGGGTATTCTTTCTACTGTTGGGCATACTCCGGTCGTCGTTTTTGGACCAGGTATAACAGAAGTTGCTCATGATGCAAATGAACATATCATACTTGAGGATTTATTTACAGCAAGTGAAATAATTGCCTTAACAATATTAAAATGGTGTGAAGTGGTGGAACATTAATGGTTCTTCAAGGACTGTTTGGTAAAATGGAGTCTGGCAGATCCCGGCCAGACTTTTTATTCATATTAACAGATAAGCAGTTAAGGAGTGTCTTTTTATGAATCAAACCGCATCCACTTTTTACCTGAATGAGTCGAATTTTTATAGTGAACTATATTTGGACCCTTTTAATAAACGAATCAGGGTTGATGACTATCGCGGCAATACAAAATATTTATTAATCAAGGTGGAAGAGCTGGTTAAATTGCATCAAGTTGAGAAATTAATCATTAAGGCACGCAGTGAAGACTACTTCACGTTTATTGAAGCAGGTTTCCTGCCCGAAGCCATGGTGGACCTGTATTTCCTGGGTTCAACCGCCCATTTCTTTTCAAAATTCTATTCGGCTGAACGGAAAAGAAATGATCACTGGATTACCGAAGATGGTATGATTCAGAATATTTACCAATTAAGTCCATCTATAGAAAAAACCGTGCCGCCAAAGGAATATGAATTAAAAAAGGCGGATGAATATTGTGCCAGTGAACTTTCTTCCCTGTATAAACAAGTGTTTCAGATTTATCCTACACCATTACATGATCCTGACTATGTAAAAAAGACCATGAAAGAGGGAACAATCTATTACGTCTTTTCGCATCAAGGAAAAATAGTCAGTGCTGCATCAGCAGAAATCAATCTCTTTTACAAAAATGCAGAGCTAACAGATTGTGCAACATTAACCGAGCACAGAAAATATGGACTAATGAAGATAATCCTTCAGGAGCTTGAACGGGACTTGAAAAATCAAGGTATCTTCTGTGCCTACTCGATTGCAAGGGCCTTATCATTTGGCATGAATGCCGTTTTATTTCAGCTGGGTTATTCCTATAGAGGAAGGTTCATGAACAACTGCTATATCTATGACAAACTCGAGAATATGAATATGTGGGTAAAAGATCTGGCAAACTGCTAGATTATTGGCTTTACATGCCAGTTTTTCGGCACCCTCGAAACCTTAATTAAAGGCAGGTGTTAAGAATAAGAGAATTAACTGCACTCACACAAGAGGTCTTGGCTGCCATTCTGAAAAGTATCGATGAAGGAATCCATGTGGTAAATACGGAAGGGAAAACGATTTTTTATAATGAAGTCGCAGCCAAGCATGATGGCATGGAAAGTAAAGATGTATTGGGACGGCATATCATACAGGCATTCCCTTCTTTAACAGAAGAGTCGAGTACACTTTTAAAGGTGATAAAAACGGGTAAGCCTATTTATAATCAAACCCAGGTATATGTTAATATGCACGGCATAAGAATCGATACCATTAATACCACCCTGCCAATATTTCTAGGAGAGGAAATTATCGGAGCAGTAGAGATTGCTAAAGATTATTCAAGAATGAAACTGCTTGCTGAGAGGCTCTTAGACTTACAAAAAGGCTTTCCAAAAAAACAAAATAAACAGGGGATAAAACAGGTAACGTACACATTAAATGATATTCGTACAATTAACCATATCTTTTCAGATACGAAGGAAGAGGCAAGAAAACTGGCTAAAGCGGATTCCCCAATCCTTGTCTATGGTGAATCGGGGACTGGCAAGGAATTGTTTGTCCAAGGAATACACCATGAATCCTATCGCTCGGAAAAACCTTTTGTTGCTCAAAATTGTGCAGCCATCCCAGAAACACTGCTAGAAAGCATACTTTTTGGGACCGTAAAAGGGAGTTATACTGGGGCAGTCGACCGTAAAGGTTTGTTTGAATTAGCTGATGAAGGGACACTATTTCTCGATGAGCTTCATACCATGCCAATTGAGCTTCAGGCCAAGCTGTTAAGGGTCTTAGAGGATGGGATGATCCGCAGGGTGGGCAGCTCACAAAATATCTACGTCAATGTTCGTGTCATAGCTGCGATGAATGTACATCCGCAAATAGCCCTGCAAGAGAACATGATTCGCCATGACCTTTATTATCGTTTGAATGTTTTTACCTTTGCGCTTCTGCCATTAAGGGAAAGAAAAGAGGATATCCTTTACTTAACGGATTACTTTATCCAAGATCTAAACACAAAATTAGGTAAGAAAGTGAAAGGTGTCGATAAGAAATTAGCCATATTTTTATCGGGGCATCAATGGCCGGGCAATGTCCGCGAATTAAAACATACGATTGAATACATGATGAATGTCTGTGTGGGGGACTTTCTAGAGTTAGATACTTTGCCAATGATTCTAAGGCAATCATTGTCACAAGAAAAAGCTATACATCATCCCCTTGGTACTTTGTCTTTGCGGGAGAATTTGGAGGAGTTGGAGAAAAGGTTGATCCTGAATGCTATGGAGCAAACGAATGGAAATATTAATCAGGCTGCCAAGCTACTTGAAATTCCAAGGCAGACGCTGCAATATAAAATTAAAAAGCTTCCCTATTAAACCGCCGGATTTTCGGCGGTTTTTTTCTGGCGCTTATTGGAGAGGTAACAGTTGCTCAGCTTTTTAACCATAATGTGGAGTTGGCACGAAACTTGCATATTATTTAGTAAAGCAAGTGGAGGAGGAATGGTCATGAAACCATTTTTATATAAACCGAATAGGTATTGGAAGGAAATAGAGCTTTGGAAAGATGTGACTGAGGAGCAGTGGAATGACTGGTTATGGCAATTAACCAATACGATTCGGACGGCCGAAGATTTAAAAAAAGTGATTAACTTAACTCCAGATGAAGAAGAAGGAGTAAGGATTTCAACCAAAACGATTCCCTTAAACATCACACCCTATTACGCTTCATTAATGAACCCTGATGATCCGCGCTGCCCAATTCGTATGCAATCTGTCCCTGTTTCAAATGAAATTAATAAAACAAAATATGACCTCGAAGACCCGCTTCACGAGGATGAGGACTCCCCGGTACCAGGACTGACCCACCGCTATCCTGACCGTGTGCTCTTTCTCGTAACCAATCAGTGCTCCATGTATTGCAGATATTGTACGAGAAGACGTTTTTCCGGTCAGATTGGTATGGGCGTCCCCAAAAAACAGTTGGATGCTGCAATAGCGTATATTAGACAAACGCCAGAGGTACGGGATGTATTAATTTCCGGCGGTGATGGTCTATTGATTAATGATAATATTTTGGAATATATTTTAAAAAATCTACGTGAAATTGACCATGTGGAAATTATCCGAATCGGTACAAGGGCACCTGTGGTCTTCCCGCAGCGTATTACTGAAAACCTCTGCAATATTTTGAAAAGATATCATCCAATCTGGTTGAACACCCATTTTAATACATCAATTGAAATTACCGAGGACTCAAAAAAGGCTTGTGAGATGCTGGCTAATGCAGGGGTTCCAGTGGGTAATCAATCTGTTATTCTCGCAGGTATTAATGACAGTGTTCCGATTATGAAAAAACTGATGCATGACCTGGTAAAAATTCGTGTTCGCCCTTATTATATCTATCAATGCGACCTCTCAGAAGGGATTGGCCATTTCCGTGCCCCTGTTTCAAAAGGATTGGAAATTATCGAGGGATTGCGCGGTCATACAAGCGGATATGCTGTACCAACCTTTGTTGTGGATGCACCGGGAGGAGGAGGGAAAATTGCCTTGCAGCCTAACTATTTAATTTCACAAAGCCCGGAAAAGGTCGTCCTCCGAAATTTTGAAGGTGTCATTACTTCTTATCCAGAACCAGAAAACTATGTTCCTGGCAGAGCGGATGAATACTTTGAAAAGGTGTATCCTGACACGGGAGAGAAAAAGTCTCTTGCCGGAATTGCAGGAATTATGAATGATCAACATTTCAATTTAGTACCCGAAGGATTAAATAGGCTTAATCGCCGTAAGCAATATATCGAAGATCCTGCACACGCTTCATTAAAAGACAAGAGGAGTAAGCGTGACGAATTAAAAGAGAAAAAGTTTAAAGCATTAACTGAGAAAGAAAAGGGCAGTAACCAAGGGGGAAAAACGGAGCAGGTTATCGAACAAAGGAAGGAATAGGTGGAAAATAATATGAGATGTGAATGGTGCAGCAGCTCTAATGTAAAAGAGGTCACTAACTCTGTCTTTTGGGAATTACCTGACGGTTCACGTGCAATTGAAATTAACGAAACACCTGCACTAAATTGCGGTGATTGCAACATGACCTATCAAAGTGAAAAAATTGTCAAAGAGATAGAAGATCAGTTGTTCTTAATTGATTGTAAGCAGATTGGAAAGTTGATTACTTTTAAGGGATTAATGAAGATTCCGAGATTATTAAAGAAAAATTATTTTGATTTTACAACCTAGCAGCCTAATAAGGCTGTTTTTGTTTGGGGATTAGCTCATCGTACTGGACGAGTCATATAGTATCCGTTATAGTATTCCATAAGGAAAAATAGTGGTCTCCAAATGGGATCAGAAAGGCGTTTTCTATATGAGAAAATCATTTTATCATTTTTTAATGAAATATAGACATCCAGCCCCAAAGGATGAAATCAGTATTTTTGCAAACGAAGCATTTTTGGATCATGGGTTTCCGAAAACTTCGCAGGATTATCATGAAATTAGCTCCTATCTAGAAATGAATGGCCAGTATTTAAAGTCAATGACGGTATTTGATGAAGCCTGGGAGCATTACATCCAATCAGAAAGTTAATTTCTTAAAACTAAATCGCCCTTTGGAGGCGATTTTTTCATTTATTAATTTCCTATGAGCGTTATTTTTGTCCTCGCATATACTATTGTATTCAAACACAGGACTAATCCATTTGAGGGGATGGGAGGACATGGCAAAGAGGAAAAAACCAAAGTATAAAATCGGTGATACTGTTGTAATCACCATTTATGGTACAGTGGGAAAGGTTACCGATATTAAAATACTGGATGGAAATTATGTTTATGAAGTCAATAACAGCGAAGGACTTTATATAGAAGAGGCCCTTCAATTACTTTCTGAATATGAGGGTGCAGTGGTAGAGCAAGAGCAAATTGATATCGAGTACAAATTCTTTTTTGGAGATTTAGTTCAAGTAAGCGGCTACGGTGCTGAATTATTTAAGATTGTCGGGTTTCGAACGGAAATCTGGCGTTACAAAGAAGATGCCTGGGAAGATGTGATCTATGAGCTTTCCCGTGTAAGTGACGGCGAGTGGCTCGAAGCAGGTGAAGAGGAATTGACACTTGTTGCTGATGCAGAGAATGCAGATACATTCATTCAAAAACTGGGTCTTCTATACTTAGTCAATAAACAAGAAAAAGTGGAAAAAAAACCAAAAGTTCAAAACATGGTCAGAAAAACAGAAATTGAAGAAATTGAACGAAAAAAGGAAAAAAAGGAATTAATTGATAACTTATTGGACATATTTAATGATTACCGGATTTTATATGAAATGTTCCAAGATCAAGAATACTATCAAGTTATGCGGGTAATCCTTAGGAAATTAGAAAGTCTAGTAAACAATGATGGCAAAAGCCATGTATAGCTACCATCTGGAAATTTCAAATAATAAATAAAGAACAAAAGGGATTCCGGCCCATTTAATTAGGGAAAACATGGAATTAGTTAACTTCTCTATTAGTTGGAAGGTAAGTCCATCTTCTTTATTAACATCATCAATAAAAGCCTCTAACTTAAATTGTAAATTTGACATCCTACAACACCTCACCAAGTTCTTTTTTTTCATCCTATGCTTGTCCACAAAAAAAAAGACATGAATTTTTTAAGATGCTTTGAATGTTACACCATGTTAAAGTTACTAGCATGAAAAGACCATGTACATCATACATTCTCTAAAAAGGGGGCGATGCTATGAGAGAAATCGAAGTGTTTATTGATACAGAAGAAATTGCCGAATTTTTCTTTCATGAGCTGGTGAAGCGGGGTTACGTTCCTAGCGAAGAAGAATTAGAAGAACTCGCAGATATAACCTTCGAATATCTGATCGAAAAGAGTATTATTGATGAGGAAGTAGAGGATGACTAACGACGTAATGATGGGCCTTCCTCTTTTATGATAGATAAGGGAAAAGACGAGCATTAAATTATGCTCGCTTTTTGTTTGAACTCAACATAGACCATTTCGTCCATGAGAAAGGAATTACTTTTTTTAGTTTTAACGAAACCTTTAGCTGTTTATCTCGTATAAATGAATACGAACCTAAGGAGGGGTTTTTTATGTTAAAGAAAATCCTAAAATCTATACTTGGCAGCAAACTAAATCATCATCACAAATATTCGTCATCCAGCGCTGCTTGGAAGAAGATGAATCATCATAAACACAGTCACTATGGACATCATCATTACAAAAAGAAACATAAAAGCGGCAGTTTTTTGTCTAGTTTTTTTAGCAGCTAAGAAGGCATTTAAATGGTAAAAAGGTCTGTTTTGTTTTTTTCTAATTTGCTAGAAAGACCATTTAACACGGATGAATTGATTGCCGGAAACTTTAAAGTCATTAAACATCTTGGCATGGGCAGCTATGGACACAGTTATTTAGTTACAGATCTAATCTCCAATCAGTTGAAGGTTTTAAAAGCATTAAGAATCCATAAAAGAATCACCAAATCAGGTAAGAGGGGCTTTGAGCTGGAGAAGGAATTATTAAGATCAATTGATCATCCTGGGTTTCCCCAGTACTTTGAAGAGGGAACCTTCAAAGAAATCCCTTATTATACGATGGAGTATATTATAGGAAAGAACTTTGAACAGCTCATTTTTTCTGATGGTTGGACTATATCTGAAATGGGTGCATTTAATATTGCAGATGAATTACTGAACCTTATTGAATATTTGCATAACAAAAGGATCATCCATCGAGATATCAGGATTCCAAATGTCATCTATGACGGAGCTAAAGTTAGACTGATCGATTTAGGATTAGGCAGGTATCTGCAACAGGAAAAGGAAGAAGAAAAAGTAATACAAAAGCTTGATTTGCGAAAAGGAATCAATTTTCAAGCTGACTTTTATGGACTTGGACATTTTCTGTTGTTTTTGCTGTATTCTAATTTTTCTTTTGATAGTTCGGAAAAGGAAAAGAGCTGGGAAGAAGAATTAACTATTTCAGCTGAAGCGAAACATATTATTAGAAGGCTCTTACAGATTGAACCCGCATATGATAATTGCTCACAGATAAGAGAAGAAATTAAAAAGCTGGTTACTTAGGAGGAGAAATGATGTCATTTTTTAACAAGGTATTTGCAAGTGTGGGGATTGGATCTGCTGAGGTGGATACAAAACTTGAGAAGGATACATACATGCCTGGAGAAACTGTCCAGGGTGTAGTGGCCATAAAAGGTGGAAAGATTAATCAGCAGATTGATGAGATTTACCTTGCCTTGAATACAACTTATTTAAGAGAGTCAGATGACCGAAAATACTCGGTTACAGCAACAATTGAACGTTTCCGTCTTACTACTCCGTTTACCATAGGGGCCAATGAAAAAAAGGATATCCCGTTTTCCTTTCAGCTTCCATTTGACACACCGCTATCGATTGGCCGTTCAAAAGTATGGGTGACTACAGGGTTGGATATAAAAGGTGCCATTGATCCGAATGATCAAGACTACTTAAAAGTTATTCCGAATCCATTAATGACTGCTGTATTTAATGCAGTCGACCAATTAGGATTCAGGATTCGTGAGGCGGATTGTGAGGAAGCACCACGCCGATTACGCGGGCGTTTGCCTTTTGTTCAGGAATTTGAATTCGTTCCAACTTCAGGACAATTCCGCGGCAAATTAGATGAATTAGAAGTTGTATTCTTCCCGTCTGGAAACGGAGCACTAGACATTATGTTCCAAGTGGACCGACGTGCACGCGGCTTGTCAGGACTGTTCTCTGAGGCACTTGGTACGGATGAAACGAATGTAAGGTTAACAGTTACGAACGAAGAAATACCAAACTTACACCAAAAGATTCAAAGCATCATTCAAAGATATTCATAGTTTAATTGACAATAGGGTCCTGGACTCTATTGTTTTTTTCTTTCTGCAAAATTTATAATTTATCCCTATCTGCTAATAAAACACGAAAATTACCAAAAATAGTGAAGTTTTTAATTTTTAGGGAGGAAAAAACATTTGTAATCGCCAATTATTTAAATAGATTAATAAGTCAAATAATTGGGAGGGATCGTATGATCAAAATGTTAACGAAACGAGCATGTACCTTGTATGATGTGACAATCTTTCAAACACCAAAATACCGTGAACATAGAGGGTATAAAGAAGTTTATCGTACGACTATTCCCGCCAGCAGCCGACAGCATTGCTTACTAGAAACGTTTAGCCGCTTTAATGTGACCGACAGGATTCCTGCGGATTACAACGGAAGATTTATGTCGACTGGCGATATTATCTTAATCGATGAAGGTCGTGGCGGCCAGCACTATTTTCAATTAAAATCAGGTGGTTGGGAAACGGTCAATCGTATAAATATTCGATGAAAAAATACATAAAACCTAAGGGTCACCCTTAGGTTTATTTTTATGGAAGAAATGATATTTCCTTAGTATTAAGCCTTACGTTCTGCTGCACTGAATTCTTTTCCATGTGCTTCATGTTCGGCCACAATGGCTTCAGGTGGGATGTGATTATTCTTCTTTTTCCCACGGATACGTGCTCGGTTTTTTTTACCCATTATTACCCCTCCTTTAACCTATCTATAGGTTCCCACAATTTCAAAAAATCATGTCTTCGTTTTTCAATAAAAAACGTTTATGTTATATTGACTATGGTACAAACTTATTACTGTACATAATTTTTATTGGAGGTTTACATATGAGTGTACATATTGGAGCAAAAGAGAATGAAATTGCAGAAACGGTATTGCTTCCCGGAGATCCACTACGGGCAAAATATATAGCTGAAACATTTTTAGAGGATGCCAAATGTTACAATGAAGTTCGTAATATGTTTGGGTACACAGGTACATATAAAGGGAAAAGGATTTCTGTTCAAGGCACGGGAATGGGTGTTCCTTCTATTTCAATTTATGTTAATGAATTGATTCAGAGCTACAATGTACAAAATTTAATCCGGGTTGGCACTTGCGGAGCCATTCAAAAGGATGTAAAAGTACGCGATGTTATATTGGCAATGACGAGCTCGACTGATTCCAATATGAATCGACTTACCTTTGGTCATGTGGATTTTGCTCCTACAGCAAACTTTGATCTTCTAAGGAAGGCTTATGATGCAGGGGTTGCTAAAGGGTTGAACCTGAAAGTAGGGAATATTTTCACAGCGGATTCATTTTATAATGATAATGCTGAACTTGAAAAATGGGCTAAGTATCAAATTCTTGCGATTGAAATGGAGACAACTGCTCTTTACACATTAGCAGCTAAATTCAATCGAAGAGCCCTTTCAGTACTTACTGTTAGTGATCATATTCTAACAGGTGAAGAAACATCTGCTGAAGAAAGACAATTAACCTTTAATGATATGATTCAGGTTGCATTAGAAGCGGCCATCACGGAATAAATGGGATGAAACCTCTTCCAAGTGGAAAGAGGTTTCTTTTCTTTTAATAAAGGAACTTTGATGTAAATGGAGAATTTTATAATTTAGATAGTAGAGGACGTTGTTCATTAGTGAATGAGGTGAACGAGATGAAGGAGCAGCTCAAACTTGATATAACTGGGATGACCTGTGCTGCATGTTCAACCAGGATTGAAAAAGTCTTAAATAAAATGAATGGTGTCGAGGCTAATGTTAATTTAGCCATGGAAAGTGCAGCCATATCTTATGAAAAAGACAGTGTAACAAGTACTGAAATTATCGCCAAAATAGAAAAACTAGGCTATCACGCAAAAGAAAAGGAAAAGAGAGAGGAAAAACAACAGCATAAGGAAGAGGAAATCAAACAAAAGAAGCAAAAATTTCTTTTGTCTGTCGTATTATCTGTTCCGCTTTTATATACGATGCTGGCTCATCTTCCGATTGAATTAGGATTGCCAATGCCGCATTTGTTAATGAACCCGTGGTTTCAATTCCTATTAGCCACACCTGTTCAGTTTTATATTGGGGGTCCCTTTTATATTGCCGCGTATAAATCACTCCGCAGTAAAAGTGCAAATATGGATGTCCTTGTTGCACTGGGAACTTCTGCTGCCTATTTTTACAGTCTTGCCGAAGCAATAAAAACCATAAAACATCCATTTTATATGCCGCACCTCTATTTTGAAACAAGTAGCGTTCTTATTACGTTAATCCTCCTGGGTAAATTGTTTGAAACCATCGCAAAGGGGAGGACCACCGCGGCGATCTCAACATTATTAAACCTACAAGCAAAAGAAGCGACAATACTTAAAGATGGGATGGAACAAAGAATACCGATTGAGGATGTGAAGGCAGGAGATCAATTAGTTGTGAAGCCAGGAGAGAAAATTCCTGTTGATGGGTGTATCATCCAAGGACAATCATCCATTGATGAATCCATGATTACAGGTGAATCCATTCCGGTAGAGAAAACCACAGGTGATAACATAATTGGTTCTACTATTAATAAAAATGGAACACTGACGATGACAGCAACAAAGGTAGGAAGAGATACTGCCTTAGCAGGAATCATTAGAATTGTCGAGGAAGCACAAGGCAGTAAAGCTCCTATCCAACGGCTTGCAGATACCATTTCAGGCTATTTTGTTCCTGTGGTTGTTGCCATATCCATTTTAACGTTTATTATTTGGTATTTTTTCATTGACCCAGCTGATATTCCATCTGCATTAGAAACAGCGATTGCTGTTCTTGTTATTGCCTGTCCTTGTTCTTTAGGACTTGCTACTCCTACATCCATTATGGTTGGTACAGGGAAAGCGGCTGAAATGGGGATTCTTTTTAAGGGTGGAGAACATCTGGAGGCAGCACACAAAATCCATTCGATTGTCTTTGATAAAACAGGGACGATTACAAAGGGAGAACCTGTCGTAACAGATTTCATTGCTTATCAGGAAGAAAAAAAGGTACTTCAGTATCTAGTTTCTGCTGAAAAGTCATCCGAACATCCACTTGCAGACGCGATTGTCAGGTATGGAATGGAAAAGCGCTCAAGTACACTTCCAGTTAAACGCTTTAAGGCGATACCAGGATACGGAATAGAGGCAAAAATAGGCAATGATGAAGTATTTGTAGGTACGCGTAAATTAATGAATTTAAAAAGTATTTCATATCAAGAGTTGGAAAATGATCTTTTACGCTTCGAGACAGATGGAAAAACAGCCATGTATATTGCTATTAATGACCAGATTGTGGGCCTGGTTGCCGTTGCAGATACGGTCAAAGAAACAGCCTCTCTAGCGGTCCGGCAATTAAGAGAGTTGGGGATAGAGGTATACATGCTTACAGGTGATAATGAGCGGACTGCCAAGGCCATTGCTAAACAAGTGGGGATTGACCATGTCATTGCTGAAGTTCTTCCAGAAGAGAAAGCGGTTCATGTAAAGGAACTTCAGTCTAAAGGCTTAAAGGTGGCAATGGTAGGTGACGGAATCAATGATGCCCCAGCCCTTGCCGTTGCAGATATTGGGATTGCCATTGGTACAGGGACGGACGTGGCAATTGAAGCAGCCGATATTACTATTCTTGGCGGTGATCTAACGCTAACCTCTAAGGCCATTTCATTGAGTAAAAAAACAATGAAGAATATTCGGCAAAATCTATTCTGGGCACTTATTTATAATACCGCCGGGATCCCAATTGCTGCACTTGGACTGCTTGCTCCTTGGGTAGCGGGAGCGGCAATGGCATTCAGCTCAGTATCCGTTGTGACTAACGCACTTCGACTAAAGAAGGTTAAAATATAATTGAAATAGCAGTTGAAGACAAGGCTATGAAGCAGCTTAAAAAACGGCACTTACCACCAGGCAGTGCCGTTTTTTATTAGTGAAATCATTAGGAAAATGCATTTCTAATGATATTCATTAACTTTTCTTTGTTAATTTTATATAAAAAATGTTATTCTAATCACTAAGGGCTTACTTTTTAGTTGATTTAATAAATGCAAATATACCCGTCTACTTGACTGAGGTACAATTCATATCTTTATGGTGAATGAAAGTGGTGAAGGCTTTGGATGAAAAAAATGAAGAATTAAAAGTTGAGGAAAAAAAAGTAGAGCAGGAGCAAGTGTCAGAAAATAAATCAGGTTACATACGCTTGAAAAAATTCCATTTTATTATGCTTTTATTTTTCCTTGTATTCTTATCAGCAGGGATTACAACGTTTGCTCTAGCGTTTGGAAAAGAAAAAGTGGTAACTGTTACCCCAGATAGAACTGAATTTAATAAACTTTATGAAGCATTTGATACCTTGAAAAATGGATATTATAAGGATGTTAATCAAAAGAAACTGATTAATGGGGCAATTGATGGGATGGTCCAATCCTTAGATGACCCCTATTCAGATTATATGAGTAATGACGAAGCGAAAAGCTTCCATAACAGTATTTCCTCGTCCTTCGAAGGGATTGGCGCCGAAATTCAGGAAAAAGATGGCCATATAGTAATTGTATCACCAATTAAGGGTTCCCCTGCAGAAAAAGCAGGTTTGAAACCAAACGATATGGTTGTTTCTGTAAATGGGAAGAGTCTTCAGGGAATGAATTCGACCGAAGCTGTCACATTAATAAGAGGCAAAAAAGGTACTAAAGTGACATTATCTATCCAACGGCCCGGTATAGAAGCTCCTATGACAGTTCCAATTGTTCGTGATACGATTCCAATTGAAACAGTTTATGGAGAAATGGTTGATAAGTCTATTGCAAAGGTTCAAATTACCAGCTTCTCAAGCAACACTTCGAAAGAGTTAGTTAGTACGTTAAACGATCTGCAGAAAAAGGGTATGAAAGGCCTCGTTTTAGATTTGCGTCAAAACCCAGGGGGCTTATTAGACCAAGCAGTGAGTATTACAAGCATGTTTGTCCCTAAAGGAAAAGTGATTGTTAAAGAAGAAGACCGTAATGGAAAAGTGAAGGAAATTGCTTCTGAAAATGGAGGGAATCCTGACCTTCCACTAGTGGTTTTAATTGATAAAGGCAGTGCAAGTGCTTCTGAAATTTTTGCAGCTGCAGTAAAAGAATCAGCTGGCGTTCCACTTGTTGGTGAGAAATCCTTTGGAAAGGGAACGGTTCAAACGGCAGCTGATTTCGAGGATGGCTCTAATCTAAAATATACAATTGCCAAATGGTTAACACCGGATGGTAACTGGATTCATAAAAAGGGGATTGTCCCTGACGTAGAAGTGGCGCTGCCAGAATATGCGACATTACCGATTATAGATCCAGATAAAGAGTTAAAACTGTCCACTTCATCTACAGAAGTTCAGACAGCTCAGAAGATGTTAAAGGCGATTGGGTATGACCCAGGTCGTGTGGATGGGTTCTTTGATGAAAAGACTAGACAAGCTGTCCTTAAGTTCCAAACAGCAGAGAAACTCCCTGCAAATGGCGTGTTAAAGGGTGACTCCACTTTGAAGTTAATGGATGTTTTACGTGAAAAAATAAAAAACAGTGACACACAGCTTCAAAAAGCAGTTGAGGTACTTAAAGGCCGTATGAAATAATATTAGTGAAACCCGATTCCACAACTGGAATCGGGTTTATCATTACTATGAAGGATAACTAGAAAGGAAAAGAATGATGGAAAAAACTGAGGTGTACATATTATCTGGTTTTCTGGGAAGCGGAAAAACCACACTATTAAAACAATTACTCGAAGATGAGCGCAGCCATGGCAGAAAAGTGGCTGTAATGATGAATGAACTTGGTCAAGTTTCAATAGACTCAGATAGTGTGGAAGAAGATGTGTTATTAAGAGAGTTATTAGGTGGATGCATATGCTGCTCGATTCAAGACGAACTTGAAGCCCAGCTTCAAGGATTATTAATGGATAACCATCCTGATGTAATCTATATAGAGACAACTGGGGCAGCCCATCCAGTAGAGGTACTAGATTCGATTCTTTCTCCATTATTTGCCGATCAATTAATAATAAAAGGGATTATTACAACAGTTGATGGCACTAGGTGGAAGGATAGAAAAACGCTGGGACCGCAGCTGCAGCAATTAATACTAGAGCAAGTTAGAAATGCCGATTTTATCTTAATAAATAAAACAGATGATTTAACGGAAAATGAACAGGCCAAACTTATTTTTGAGATTCAAGGCTTAAATCAAAAAGCACCATGCTTATTAACCAATTTTTCGAAAGTTCCAATCGGGCGGATAAGAAATTTAACAGCCTCTCTAGAGAAAAAGTCAGGTCACATCCACTTAAATCTATCCACATTTGTGTACCAGTTTAACCATGCAGTTAATCATACCGCTTTTGAGGAATTTTTAAAGGAATTACCTGAAACAATTTACAGAATAAAAGGGTATGTGAAATTTCACCATTCAGAATATCCCTTCCTTTTCCAATACTCATATGGGATGCCATTGTATATGAAGGAACTGATGAATCTCAAATTAAACCTTGTGTTTATTGGTGAAAATGTGGATTGGAAATTAATCCAAAACCAGCTTGCATCTCTTGAAAACAGTGATAATCAGGATGAAAATGAGAAATCGTGAATGATAATTTCCCCAAAAGGCAACTCTTTTAATGTAGAAAAAATCCATTAAAGGAGGAGCTCCCATGAAGAAGACCGCATGTTGTTTATTTATAATTATGCAAATCCTCCTAAATGGCAATGGGGTATATGCAGCAAATTCACAAATGGGTAGGATTGAAATGACTGAATGGAATAGAGTTGATCAAATCTTACCCAGATACACGAAATTTACTGTCCGGGATATAGAAACGGGAAAAAAGTTCAAAGTACAGAGAAGAGCGGGCAGTAATCATGCGGATGTACAGCCGCTTACGTCAAAAGATACTAAGATTATGAAAAAAATCTATGGGGGAAAATGGAGCTGGAAACGGAGGGCTATTATTGTCATTTATAAAAATGAGCGAATTGCTGCTTCCATGCATGGAATGCCTCATGGAGCCGGGGCATTAAAGAATAATTTTCCTGGACATTTTTGCATACATTTCTATGGCAGCACCACCCATCGCTCCAATTCAATGGATTTATCCCACATGCTGATGATTTATAAGGCTTCAGGGAGATTAGATCATTACCTTGCTAATGCCGATCCTTATCAGATCGTAAATGCATATGTTGCCGGCTTTAAGCAGCAGGATTCTGCGATTGTTGCTAGTATCTCTTTACAAAAAATAAGCTGGGCACCAGTCTTAGAAAAAATTGAAAATGTAAGGATATCAAGATTAGAACGGCTGCCGCCTGAAGACCTTACCGAGGAAATAAGTCTGGATGTTCCTGCTGAGATTGATTGGTATATAAAGGGTAAGGGCGGGCAAACCTTTCGTGAAGAAATCCATTTAATACGTTTTTCCCCTGTTGATCCTTGGAAGGTGGATTCGAGTTCATTTTTAAAAGAGAATCATTTCTAAAAAACAAAACCACCTTTATTAATGATAAAGGTGGTTTTGTTTTACTTATCTTTGTTCACCAAATTTAACGAAGGTCAATTCATCCTCAATTAACCCACAGGCACCGCATTGAACACGTACCTGAGGACCATTATATGGAAGATGAAAGGGTTCAAGCTCATTCTGCCCATACTCGTGAAGAACATCTCCGGATTGGGGATCAAGTTTAACGGAATGCGGGATTTGTTGAATAATATTGAAACGGCTCCGATTCGTTTTACAATTAGGACATTTATATGGGGTTGACATTGGTTTCTCCTTTCTTATCTTTATTAATCATTATTTTTTGCAAAAATATTGGTAAATATGTAACAATGCAAGTGGAGTATTTAAGTAAGGGGGATTATTTCGTGAAAAAACTAGGACTTATGTTGATTGTTTTTCTTTTATTTAGTTTAGCCGTTTCTTGCAGCAAGCAGGAGGAGAATTCAGGAGAGATTCCGGAAATGGTCGAAGTGAATTTGACTGTGAATCCGAATCCAGGTGAACCTAATAAACCAATTACTTTCGAGGCAGAGGTAACCCAAGGGAAGGAAAAAGTCGATGATGCGGATGTTTCCTTTGAAGTTTGGCGGTCAAAAGATGAGCATCATGAGAAAATTTCTGTTAAACACACAGAAAATGGAATCTATCGGTTAGAAAAGACATTTAAACAAGAGGGGACCTATTATGTCATCTCCCATGTAACTGCCCGGGACATGCATAATATGCCCAAAAAGGAATTTACAGTAGGAACACCTAGTGAGAAGGAAGAAGATTCAACATCGGGCCACTCGATGGATGGCATGGATATGGATGACCATGAAAACCATAATCAATAGGGGCTTAAATTAACAAGAAGACAGCTTCTTTGCTGTCTTCTTGTTTTTTAAATGTAATTATTCCTCCTTTTTTGCTTTAATATTTACTGCTGCTTGCTTACCGAGTTTCTGTTTCACTATTTTATCAATTTGTTTTGAAATATCTCCTTCATATGACGAACCGATATTTAACCTGCCAGTCAGTTCCTTAATACCTAATTGGCCGAGATTGTTAGCATAGTCTAAACGCTCGATCAAAATTTGATCAACCTGCAGGTGATTAATTTGAACAGATGGAATCATCTCTTTCTCCTGTGCAGGAGCAGGGGCATTTATTGATTTTACTTCTATTTTGACATCGTTAATAGCGGATTCTAAAGAGGATATTTTATTTTCCAATTCCGATATTTTCTTCCTAAAAGTTTTCTTTGAAGTGAACAAGTGAAAGAAGAATCTCATAAAAACCCTCTATTCAGAATTGGGATGTGGCATAACGATCATAGGAATGTTTCTTAGTTTATCTTATTTGAATTTATCTAAAACATGCAAAAAAAATTAACGCTACAGGATTTCTGTTACGTCAATTTGTGAGTATTGCATATCAATATTCTTCGGTATTTTAATTTCTAGTACGCCATCCTTGAAGTTGGCAGTAGCGCCTTTTCTTTTCACAATAGCTGGGAGAGTAATGGTGTTTGAATCTTCCCTGTCAGGAATATGTTCGATAATCAGTTGATTGGATGTATAATATAAGCGAAGTTGATTCAGCCATTCTTCGTTACGAATTGGAATTCTTACAAATACATAATCATGGGTTTCGAAAGTGGAAGAGTTTAAAATATTTGACTGGTGCTTTGACTCTGATTTTTGAAAGCCATTGAATAAATCCTGGCGATTCATCATATCACCCATGTTTGGCATCATTTTTCCAATAAGGTCCTGAACGTAATTGTTTATCTCATCAGGTTTCATTTTTTGTAAGGATTCTTTCATATCCTTTGAAAAAGGTAACATATTCCAAGGAAACATGATTCTTCAACCTCTCTAAATCTAAAATTGATTTGCAATTGGTGAGGAAGGATTGGCAATTTGATCTTGGTCACTAATATCTGTGTCTCCAAAGCCATTAAGAGAGAACGAACTCGAAGGAGATAAATCTCCTAAGGCAAAATTTGATCCAATCCACTTTTGGTTGGCCGTATGGCTATTTTGGACGGAGGGTCCCAAAGAAATATTGGCATTGTTAGCAACGGAATTCGTCTTTATATTGAATATGTTTATTTGAAATGGCATTTTTTTCAGTCCTTTATTTCGAATTACTAAAGACGTTTGACGGATTTGCGATATCACCCATATCATTAATGTCTGGATCAATGAAGACATTTTCCATCGCCGCTGTAGGCGGTGCAAAATCCCCATAAGATGAATTTTGACCTTGGGATTTGGAATTTGCTGTATGGGCATTATGAAGGGCTTCACCGATGTTGACAGACCCGTTATTAGATACACTGTTAATTTTCAGGCTGAAGATATTGATTACAGTCTGCATCCTGCCACATCCTTTATTGTTGGTTAACCCATCATATGCAATTAACCGCCCATCCGTTATTAAAACTTCTGACTTAGGGACGGCATAAGTTAAAATTTGCATATATAATCATTTCTTTTTAACATATATATAAAGAGAGAACTTAGTATAGAGAGGTAATGATTAGTGAAAAAGAAAACGGCTTTGATTACAGGGGGAGCATCAGGCATCGGCAAAAAAACGGCACAACTGCTTGCAGAAAATGGGTATCAACTTGTGATCAACTATCGAAAGAGTGAGTCAGAGGCTGTTTTCTTAGCAAAGGAAATAAGTGATCATTACGGGACGAATACAATAGCTGTTCAAGGAGATGTGGCAAATAAAGAGGATTGTATTCGAATTGTTGATGAGTCGCTTTCAGTTTATTCGAGTGTGGATGTTTTAGTTCATAATGCGGGTCCATACATACATGAGCGAAAAAAAATGACTGATTATACCTTTGATGAATGGAATTATTTAATTCAAGGTAATTTAACAGCGGTGTTTCATTTATCAAAATTAATCATCCCGGAAATGCGCAAACAAAACTGGGGCAGAATTATTACCTTAGGCTTTGATAGGGTTGAAACGGCCCCGGGCTGGATCTATCGTTCAGCTTTTGCCGCTGCAAAGACAGGTTTGGCTTCCCTGACTAAAACCATTGCGATGGAAGAAGCTCAATATGGTATTACAGCAAATATGGTCTGCCCTGGAGATATAACCAGCGAGTGGAAGGAGAAAAGTATTTTAGAATCAATATCAGCAAAAGAAAAAAACCTAACCACTGGCAGGCAGGGGACGGGTGAGGATATTGCGCGTGTAGTTAGTTTTTTAACCGAGGACAAATCCGATTTTATTACAGGCAGTATCATTTCGGTAACAGGGGGAACGGATGTCTTAGGAAAGGCGTTTAAACCAAAGTTAATTTAAACAATTAAAAGCAATCGGCTAAAGGCCGATTGCTTGTTAAGCTTCGAGTAAATGTGAATCTGTCTGAGTCTCAGTTCCGTTTCTCAATAAGTGGAAGGTATATAAGTCTTTTGGAATTTCATATAAGTCATATACGTCTTCATTGGCATTCAGCTGTGCATAGAGAGTCGCTCTATTTTCGTTGGCTTTTACAACATATGGGAGCTTCTCGGCAGCTTTGATGGAGCGAATATTTATTTTACGAATTCGCATAAAGATGGTTTCAATCCCCGCCTCGTAAAAAAGCTCCTTAAAAAAGGCTTCCTTAGCCGGACTGTTATAGCCCTTTCCATGAAAGGGCTTGCCAAGCCATGTTCCCAAGAAACCTGCTTGATCTGCTATGTCAAATAAGTTGATTGTCCCAATAGGTGAACCCCATTCATCGAGGATCGTACGTGAGATTAATTCTCCGCGTTCTTCCGCTTCAATCGTTTGTTTGGTCATAAATAAAAATTCTTCATAGGAGTTTGCTTTTTGACGCACAAAAGGGAAGACATCTGGATGCGTCATCAGTTCGTACAGTGTCTGGCTCTCATGAAGATCACGTTTTTTTAACATGAAAATCCCTCCATTAGGGCATTCCGATCCCATGTCTAAAGAAGCGGTCCACCCTCGAAATTTTTTATAGAATTACGTAAAAAATTTCGGGGTGGGAATCGAACCCACTAGAACCAGTAAAACTGGTGGCGCACCATTTGCCTTCCCTATATCATTTTTTTGTTACCGAATTAATATGGTTATAAACCCCCAAATCGAAATTAGGTCCAAAAATCCTACTTGCTTAGAGTATAATACAAGAAAAAAAGAAAAAAAGAAATAGGTTTTTGGCGGTTTTTCGATAATATTTTTTACCAATTTTCTACACTATTCTATGCTTCCGAATAAATAATGTCACCCCCAATCATTGTCCATTTCGGCTTGGCTAAATAATGGAAGGGGTGGTGCGTCCAAAGGACTAAGTCAGCATCCTTGCCCTCCTCAATACTTCCTGTTTTATCGTCTATTCTTAGATTTCTTGCAGGCAGAATGGTAATACCTTCGAGCGCTTTTTGTTCTTGCAGGCCTTCGCGGACGGCGAGACTCGCACATATATTTAAGTATTGAATCGGTGTATAGGGATGATCGGTAATAATTGACACTTCCAACCCATGATTCGTCAATTCTTGATAGGTCTTCCAGGTTTTGTTTTTTAACTCTACTTTAGATCTTCTAGTAAGTGTTGGTCCCACTGATACTTTTAAATTGAGTCCTGCCAATTCATTCGCAATTAAATGCCCTTCAGTACAATGCTCAATCCGCAGATCAAGCTGGAATTCGTCTGCAAGACGCACGGCAGTAATGATATCATCCGCTCGATGGGCATGAATCCTGACAGGAATTTCTCTTTTTAATGCCATAACTAACGGCGCCACACGGAGATCCTCTGGATTATCCGAATGGATGGCCTTGTAAAAGGCTTCTCTAAGCATGCCCATGATCCCCATTCTTGTAATGGACTCACTGTTCCCATGGCTATGAATCCTTTTTGGATTTTCACCTAAGGCGATCTTTAACCCCGCAATTTCTTGAATAATCATCTTTTTAATGTTTTTCCCAGTTGTTTTAATCACAGAAGTAGTTCCACCGATTACATTTGCACTTCCCGGCATAACATGAACGGTGGTAATCCCGCTTTTCACTGCATCGCTAAAGGCCGGATCTAATGGATAAACTCCATCAATTGCCCGAATGTGAGGTGTGAGAGCCTCAACTGTTTCATTCGCATCATTCCCTGCCCAGCCAGTTCCTTCATCGTATAAACCTAAGTGGGTATGAACATCAATAAACCCTGGAAATAAATAAAACCCACAACAGTCTAATATATTTACTTCTAAATCAGTTATTAAGTTCTTACCAATTTTCTTAATCCTGCCATTTTCGATTAAGATGTCTGTATTTGCTGATGGTTCAGAGGTAACTGGATACACATTTGCATTTTTTAAAAGTATTTTATTCATAATAAAACCTTTCTTAATGAGGTTTATGGTATTTGACCGATTTTAGCAACATAGGTGTCTTAAGTAAAAGTCTGCTATTACTAATTTATTTCAAGTTTATTTGAAAAATGAAGAAACCTTTAGAAAGATATAGCGTAAATATTATCGATAACAAAAAATTTATTTAATGGGGGATAAAAAATGGTGAAGAGTGAAGAGAAGCTATTAGCAGCAGGTTTGTATGTCTTAAGTTTGCCCTTTCCAATCTTAGCTCCACTCATAATTTGGTTATTAAAAAAGGAAGAGTCACCTTTCATTGACGTCCATGGAAAAGAATATTTTAATTTTTTAATTTCGTATACGATCTATTTTATTGTCTCAGGTATATTGACGATTGTAATTATAGGGATTTTCCTTATGTGGATAGTAGGCATTGCAGCACTTATTTTTACCATAATAGCGGCGGTTAAAGCATATGAGGGAAAAGAATATCAATTCCCATGGATCTTTAGATTAATAAAATAAGAAAAAGAACCCGGCAGCTTTGCCGGGTTCTTGACATGTAGAACGGACAAATAAGCCCAATGAGTTATAGAAAAGTTGATTGAAATCGTATCGGTTGCCTAGATAAAACTAATTCTATAATATTACATATGTATTTTATGCAAATTTTAACTGGGGTGAGGCAGTATGTTAGACCAAACAGGGTTAGTATTAGAAGGCGGCGGGATGCGTGGTGTATATACTGCTGGAATACTCGAGTGCTTCTTAGAAGAGGAACTCTTTTTTCCTTATGTAATTGGTGTTTCCGCGGGTGCGTGTAATGCCGCTTCCTACTTATCTAAACAAAAAGGCAGAAATAAACTAGTTACCGTAGATTATGCAAGTGATCCTAGATATATCTCTTGGAAAAACTATTTGAGAAATGGACAGTTTTTTGGCATGGATTTTATTTTTGATGAAATCCCTAACCAGCATGTTCCTTATCATTATGATGTCTTTTATAATAGTCCTTCAGAGTTTGTCGTTGGGACAACAGATTGTGTAACAGGACTGCCTGTTTATTTTAAGAAACAGGATTATGGTTCAGACTTGCTTACCGTTTTAAGGGCTTCAAGTTCATTGCCATTTCTTGCACCGGAAATACGATTCCAAGATAAAATATTATTAGATGGCGGGATCAGTGATCCTATTCCAATTAAAAAAGCTCAACAGGATGGATGTAAAAAAAATATTGTCATCCTAACCAGAAATAAGGGCTATTTGAAAAAACCTTCAAAATTCCATTTCTTAGTGAACCGGAAATATCCGAATTACAAGGGATTACAACAGTCGTTACGAATGAGATATCAGAAATATAATGACACCGTCAACTATTTAGAAAAAGAAGAAAAAGAAGGAAACATACTCATTATCCGTCCAACCGACCCGTTGAAAGTCGGAAGGATGGAAAGAAATCCACAAAGACTAGAAGAATTGTATTTTCAGGGATATCAGGATGCAAAGGCTTCACTGAAAAAAATTCTTTCATATATTAATGATTAGAGAAGAGTCTAGCAAGGCTTTTCTCTTTTTTATATAAAGTAGAAAACTTCTATCATTTTTCTCTTAAACTTAAATAAACTTTTAGTAGAGGAATTTATAAGGGGTTATCTGAATGAATACAAATGAATATTACCGGGATACAGCTAATTTAAACTTAAATGGTAGTATTGCTGCACTAGTACCTGCCACTATGATTATTATCGGAAATCTAATGTTCATAAAACATAAAGAAATAATGCTATTAACCATTCCATTTATCATGTATAGCTTAATTAGTTTTCAAGTCTATCTTTTTCGCTTGAGACAATCTTTATCAATCACACGAAATATGAAAACACTAGAAAATGACTCACATTCATTATTCAAAGCAAACCATCTATTACTGCTTTTTAGGAGTGCCCAGTCCTCCTGTTTATTCCTTTATTTTACCAATGGTCATTTGGCAGGGAAAATGAAGAAATTTCGCGGAACTGGATTTGACAGGTTGAAGCCTTCCAGAACGTATGTTTTATATGATCATAGAGACCAGGTACTGGGTTTCTATAAACTAAAAGGCAAGAAAGTAGTAACGATTGAAGTATATAATTCTAATAAAAAGTTTTTAGGCCGTTTTGCAAAAAAGAATACCGTTCTTAGAAAAACAAAAAAAGAGTTATTTGACCAAACAGGAGGATATATCGGTGGAGTAGAAGGGTCGCCTGTATTTATGGATGAACAGGTTTATGATCATGGTTACAAAGAAGTGGGACGGCTCCGCAGGGGCTGGATGCCAATTGAATGGAGCCGTTTTTTTCCGGAACCGAATACACCAGTACTTACGATAAAAGAAGGTTTATCAGAGGAGGACAAGCTGCTTAGGATGTCATTATTAATCAATGAATACTTTATTGAGAGATAAACATGACAGTTTCCTTACAGAATAATGTTTGATATGATGAATAAAACATACTATTCTGGGGGTAAACGTCGTGCAGATAGATTTAATAAAAGGTCATGGTTCAGGAAACGACTTCCTGCTTATCGATGAGATTTCAAATGATTATGTATTTACTGAAGAAGAACGAGCGAATCTTGCCAAGCTGTTATGTAATCGAGACACCGAGCTCGGAGCAGACGGAATTTTGTTTGTTATGAAAAGTAGTCATGCAGCTGGAAGAATGAGAGTCTTTAATTCGGACGGTTCGGAAGCATCCATGTGCGGAAATGGCCTGCGTCTCGTAGCTAGATATATTTGTGAGCTTAGGGGATTAGATGAAGCAGTTATTGAAACAATGAAAGCAAATTTAAAGGTCAGCAAGCAAGACGATATTTATCCCCAAGTACACACGTACCAAGTTGAAATTTCCCCAGTCTTGTTTGAATTAAAGGCATTACCGTTAAATTTAAATAAGCCTACACTTTTCAATGAAAAAATTAAAGAGCTTTCAGAAGAGTTAAGGTTTACGGCTCTGGCTGTACCTAACCCGCATTTAATTTCCATTGTGGAGACAGAACAGCTAGAAAATAACCTACAGAAACAACTAAGTGAAAAAGTGAATGGTCCCAACCATCTATTTCCGGATGGTGTCAATGTCAGTTTTGTAAAACCGCTTGGGAAAGACTCCATTTACGTTCGAACCTTTGAACGGGGAGTAGGGTTTACAAATGCATGTGGTACCGCAATGTCTGCTTCTTCACTGGTTACGTGTTTAACTGAATTGAACGAATATGAAAAGGTTATTGACGTTTATAATAATGGCGGTAAAGTTCAATGTGTGGTTCATAAATTAGACGGAACTTATACCATTGATTTAATTGGGAACGCCACTTACCTCTATCGTGCTTCGATTCAGGTAAATCTCGGAGAAAAAACTTTTTCTAATCTTTCAAGAACAAATCTTTCTGAACAAGCTACGTATGAAAAGCTCCAAGAGGATGCACAAGAAATGATTAAACAATCACTTTAAGGATAAGGCTCCGCCTTATCCTTTTTTTCCGGATTTTCTTAAAAACTCAAGGACTGGAGAAAAGGGCTGAATCTCCTTTGTTTGAAAATAATCTGAAAATGGGTCGCCTTGGCTGCGAATTCGTTTAAGAGCGTTTTCCATATTAAAGGACACAGGTGTCAGTTTTTCATTTACTTCCTCCCAATAGAGAGGGGTCGCGACACCGGCGTGCTCATTTCCTCTCATGGAGTAAGGAGCGATAATTGTTTTTCCTTCTGAATGTTGAACATAATCCACATATAATCTGCCGCCGCGATTCTTTTTCATTCGTTCGATCGTGAACGAATCAGGATCTTTCGATATTAAATATTCTGCCATAAAGCTGGTAAATAACCTTGTGTCATCATAGGAATAAACATTCTCCGGCAAAGGAAGGTACACTTGCAGACCTTTGTTCCCGGAAGTTTTTATGAATCCAATGAGATTCAATTGATCAAGTACTTCTTTTATTAATAAGGCAGCTTTAATCGCTAAATGGAATGCATCCTTGGACGGCGGGTCCAAATCGAAGACGATTTCGCTTGGACCTATGCTGTTAACAGTTTGAAATGGGATATGAAATTCTATCGCGATTTGATTTCCGAGCCATACAAGTGTTTTTAGGTTATTGCATAAGATGTAATCGATTCCTTCATCTATTTTAGTCTGAACAAACTCTGGTGCATAATCAGGGCAGTTTTTTTGATAAAAAGCTTCCCCAAACATTCCATGTGGAAAACGGATAACGGTTAACAGGCGGTCCTTTAAGAATGGCAGCATATATGGCGAGACTTCCCGTAAATAAAGAATATAATCAGCCTTTTGTATGTTTAACTTTTCCCACAAGGGTTTGTCAGGATGAGTAATTTCCAAATCTTCGGGAAGGTTTTTTTGGGCAAACATAAAGTGGTCATAAGTACAACCTGCTGGTTCTAAATCAAAACGAAAGCGGTCAAAATGGGGTTCGCGCAGTTGATTGTCATATAGTTCCAGGTATTTTACTTCAAGACATATAGCTGGTTCCACATAAATAAATTGATCGTCTTCTTTCACCATGTTTTGTCTTATTGTTTGTTTTAGCGCATCCTTTTCTTCTGGTTTAAACCCAAATAATACTTGGCCAATTGAAAAAATAGCTTGACCTTTGTATACACCGATATAAAAATACCCATTCGTTTTATCATAGGAGGTAATAAAACAGCTGACAAATTTCCAGTTCTTATACTTGAGCCATTGCAGTGAACGTTTCCCTTCCTCCCAAAGACTTCTATTATTCTTGGCTATAATTCCTTCACCATCGTATAAGACAACTTTTTCCCATAACTCGTTAAAGTCTTCGTGTGGTTTTACGTATTGAAAAAGCTGGTCATTATAGGGGTCAGGATCCAAATCAAACCCTATCGAACGAAATAATTCCAGTAATGTTTTTTTCCTTTTATGAAAGGGTTCCCCGGAAGTCCCTTTTCCTTTAAATATCAATACATCAAACACCATTAAACGGCAGGGAGAATTTTTGGCTTGTTCTGAAATTTTCTTTTCACTCTTTAACCTGCCCCGGACTTGGATCGCAGAAAAATTAGCTTTATGTGTGTTTTCGAGATAGACTAATTCCCCATCTAATTGTAAGGGAATAAAGGGTCTTAATTGACTCTCATACCGCATTAGGAATTCTTTTATTTCAGGGAATTGGGGTAATAAATCCTTTCCATTCCTGCTCATAAGTTCGATTCCATCAGCATTCCAAGTTAAAATTGCCCGAAAACCATCATATTTTACCTCGTACTGCCAATCTGGCCGTACGGGTAAATCAAAGGTTAAGCTTGGCAGCATCGGCTTCATTATTTTAATATCCTCTCTTTTTTATGTTATTTTGCATCAATCGATAACACTTCATCCTTTTGGCAAATGTTTTAAAGCATGATATTTAAAAGCTTTCCGCAAAATAAAAGAAAAAGAATGGAGAATTCCAATGCATACAATGTGGAAAGGCAGTATTAGTTTTGGACTTGTAAATATCCCAATTAAACTCCATACAGCGACTGAGGATAAAGATATCAAACTTCGGACCTTGCATAACAAATGTCATGCACCGATTAAGTACGAAAAAATTTGTACCGTCTGTGAAGAAGAAGTAAAACCGGAAGATATCGTCAAAGCGTATGAGTATACAAAGGGAAAGTTTGTTGTCCTTGATAATGATGAATTAGAAAAGCTCCGTAAAGAAAATGAAGAGAAGGCTGTAGAAATTATTGATTTTGTAAAAATTGAAGAGATCGATCCGATTTATTTCGACCGCACCTATTATATGTCACCAAATGAAGGTGGAAGTAAAGCTTATTCATTATTGCGCAAAGCGTTGCAGGATTCTCAAAAGGTAGGTCTGGCAAAAATCATTATTCGCTCTAAGGAACAGCTGGCAGTCATTCGTGTATACGAAAATACGTTGGTGATGGAAACGATCCATTATCCTGATGAGGTCCGGAAAGCAGGAGATGTACCTAATGTTCCTGCAGAGGATAAAGTAACAGATAGAGAGTTAGAAACGGCGATATTATTGATTGATCAATTAACCACTAAATTTGAGCCGGAAAAATATACAGACGAGTATCGTACGGCGTTATTAGAGCTAATTGAGTCTAAACGAACCGGTCAAGAAACAGTTACGGCAGCGGCGAAAGAACCAGCATCCAATGTAACCGATCTAATGGCTGCCCTGCAGGCATCCATTGACCGAACAAAACCGAGTAAAACACCGGCACCTGCACTTAAGAATGCCGCGACTGATGTAGCTAAACCCAAAAAAGCGGCAGTCCCAAGAAAAAAAGCACCAGCAAAAGTAAAGAAAGAAGCATAGAGATTTCAATTTCAATCTAATAAGGAAGGCTAAGGAACTTTGTCTTAGCCTTTTTTATATCGCTGTTATACTTAAGTTTGTTAAGCTGATAAGTCAAGGCACAGCTTGCATAATTGACTAAAGTATGAAATTGTGATAAAATTTAAATATATTTTGCGCTGTAATTTATTTTTGGCTTAGTCGTAACTGCATGTTTGTGTAATGTCTTATTACCTTTCGTGTAAGCTTACGTCTTTTTATTATTAAAACATTTTTTATGAAAAATAAAGGGGTGATGCAACAATTGAAAGCATCACCCTTTTATATATAGTTATACTAGAATAATAGCTTCAATCCATGGTTCAAAGATAATCATGACTATTAAGGGGGAGTGATCGATTTGGCATTTGGCAGAAAAAATGAAGAAGAAATAAAATTAGAGGAAACAAAGATTTGGGTTTGTACATCTGAAACTTGCAAGTGCTGGGTTCGTGACAATTTTAAAAGCAGCGAGGATCCAGTTTGTCCTATCTGCAAAAGTGAAATGGCTCAAACTACTAAAGAGTTGCAAGTCATTCATAACCACAGTAAAAATTTCATGTAAAATTAAGAAAGCAGGGAGTTCAAAACTTCCTGCTTTATTCTTCTCCTTCGGCAGCGTGTTCTTTACAATAAGAAAGAACTAACTCTTCTTCATCCTCTTCTAATTCAAAGTCAAGAACCTTTTCTGATTCTTGCTCAAAAAAGTGATAGCTGGTTATTTTATCTCCGTTTTCTTCACGAACATATATACATCTTAATCCGACACCATTATCTGAATACAGTTCATCCTCTTCATCCACTTCAAGTGTTAAAAAAAACTCGTATCGTTCTCCAGAAAGCAGGCCAAATGGATCCTCTAGTTTTTCCACTTCATGTTCTGTAATCTTCAATCCAATCATCCTTTGCAGTTTATTACCTCCATCATTATACACGTTTTTAAGCGATAACCCAAAAAGTGACTTTGGTAACAGTAATTTTTATGTTTTTGAATTTATTGTGAAAAAATGCACAAAGTTATCCCGGTTTTACTAGATTACGGTAAGATTAACAATATAAAGGCTTACAAATCAAGGAAGTTGGTCATTTCATAAAGCAAGGAGAGAGAAAATGACATCAACAAAAGAATCCGTACAGATTCAATTACAACCATTTTTATTAGCTAGGAGTAATTTTTATCAATTTCTCCATTTATTATTTGCTGAACCAATTGATGATGACCGTTTGACCGAGTTAAGTAAAGCGGGGAAATTTAATGACCTGAAATTCGACCATGAAGGCGGTAAAATCCTCGCAGATTTTTTTGAGAATATGACAAGAAATAAAAACGTCATGACTGAAAAAGAGGAATATCGCCGGTTATTTATCGGTCCAGGAACATTAATAGCGCCTCCTTGGGAGTCTTATTATCGAAGTGAGGAAGGTCTATTATTTGAGGAATGGACTTTTCAGATCAGAGAGCTTTTTCACCAATATGGACTTCAAAATATCCATGAAAATAACGAACCAGACGATTCCTTATTTCTTGAATTAGAGTTTATGATCTTTCTTATCCATTTATCTCTGCAGACGGAAGAAACTAAGGAGATTAAGGACTTGATTTCGAGTCAGATTCACCTTTTAAAGGACCACATGACTATCTGGATTCCGGAATTTTGTCAAAGAATTATTGATCATTCAAATAGCCGGCTTTATATAGGGGCGGCCATGCTGCTCAAAGAATTTTTAATCTTTGATTTAACATCTTTATTGGAAGTAAAGGAGGCATTAGAATATGTCTGAAAATAACCACTTAAAGAATTTGTTATCAAATAAAATGCAAAGACGGACCTTTTTAAAATGGTCAAGTGCCATCGGGATTCCCATCATTGCTGGTGGAGTAGGATCTAAGCTGCTTGTGAATAGGAAAGAAGAAGCAAAACCTGCTTCAGCCAAAGAGGAGACCAAAGAGAAAATAATTTCTACCTGCAGTATTACAAACTGTGGGGGAAGATGTGTAATCAAAGCCCATGTGAAGGATGGGGCAGTTGTCCGTATTAGTACTGATACTCAAAAAGGAGGAGACCTGTCGTCACCTCCCCTAAGAGCGTGTGTTAGAGGCAGAAACTATCGTAAGATGCTTTATCATCCTGAGCGCTTAAAATACCCTATGAAACGTACAGGTAAACGGGGAGAAGGAAAGTTTGAAAGGATCACATGGGATGAGGCTATTGAAACCATTGCATCGGAAATGAAACGGATTGGTGATACATACGGACCTGAATCAAGATATGTAAACTATGCAACGGGGCAAAGCAGCGGTATTCATGGCGGCCGGAATGCGGCCAGAAAACTATTGTCGCTAACGGGCGGATTCTTAAGTTACCGCGGGGACTATAGTGTAGGTGCAGGCGGGGTAGCGACTCCTTATACATATGGCACGAATGATTCGGGAAGCAGTTTTGACTCACTCTTACACTCCAAATATATCATTCTCTGGGGACAAAATCCTGCTGAAATGATCTATTCTACTCCTTACCGGGAATATTTAATGCAAGCAAAGAAAAATGGGGCAAAGATTATTGTCATTGATCCCCGTTATTCTGATACCGCAATCGCTTATGCGGATGAATGGATCCCTATCTTGCCGACAACGGACGTTGCCTTCATGGATGCGATGGGGCATTGTCTAATTACTGAAAAATTACATGACCAAGCATTCTTAGATAAAAATTGTATTGGTTTTGATGAAGCCCATATGCCTGATGGTATAGCTGGTAAGGAATCATTAAAAAGCTATCTATTAGGGGAAAAAGACGGAGTTCCCAAAACACCAGAATGGGCCGAAAAAATATGCCGCGTGCCTGCAGATAAAATCAGGCAAATTGCACGGGAGTATGCAGAAGCAAAGCCAGCTGCTTTAATTCAAGGCTGGTCTGCGCAGCGCCAGGCATATGGTGAGCAGTTTATGCGCGCGGGGGCACAATTGGCCTGTCTGACAGGAAATGTTGGCAAGCTTGGAGGCTGGGCTGCAGGGACAGGTTCGTGGAGCCGAACGAACGTTGTTCGACCATTTACTTACGAAAATCCAGTTAAGGCTTCCATCCCTTGTTTTCAATGGACCATGGCAGCTGAAAAGGGGATGGAAATGACTGCTGCTGATGGGCTGGAAGGCGCAGAACGGCTTAATACGAATATAAAATTAATCTTTAATTTAGCAGGCAATATGTTAATCAATCAGCATGCAGACATCAATAAGACAAGAAAACTGCTTGAGGATGAAAGCAAGGTTGAATTTATTGTTGCCAGTGATCTCTTTATGACCCCTAGTGCTAAATATGCTGATATTTTACTGCCAGGGACAACCTTTTTTGAACGATATGATATCGGATTTCCTTGGGGGGCTGGAGATTATGTTGTATTTGGCGATAAAACGCTCGAACCGTTATATGAATGCAGAGATGAATACGATGTGTTTGCTGGTGTTGCTGAAAAACTTGGGGTGAAGGAACAGTTCACTGAAGGGAAAACCACACTTGATTGGGTAAAAGAAAGCATTACGCGAACGAGAAAAGAAGTAGATCCAAGTTTTCCTTCCTTTGAAGAATTAAGGAAAAAGGGGGCCCACCATTTCAAGTTTGACCAGCCTCTGATCGGATTTAAGGAGCAGATTGATGATATTACCAATCATCCCTTTTCAACGCCTTCAGGCAAAATCGAATTATTTTCCAAGGCCCTATGGGAGATGAGCCAACCCGATGAAATCCCGGCGATTGCCAAATATATTTCATCATGGGAAGGACCAGAGGACCCTTTAATTAAAAAGTATCCGCTGCAGCTCATCAGCTGGCACTATAAGCGAAGATGTCACTCCACCTATGATAACCAGCCGTGGCTGGAGGAGGCGTATAAACAAGAAATGTGGATGAATCCAAGGGATGCAGAAAAAAGAGGGATCAAAAATGGGGACCGTGTTCAGGTATTTAATGACCGAGGCTCATTATTGATATATGTAAAAGTTACACCGCGCATCACTCCGGGAGTTGCGGGAATCCCTCAGGGCGCATGGTATACGCCTGATAAGAATGGAATTGATCAACGGGGTTCCGTTAACGTATTAACATCGCAAAGACCAACACCTCTGGCAAAAGCTAACCCGCAATTAACCAACCTTGTTGATGTAAAGAAAGCATAGGGAGTGAGGATCTTGGAACAGCTGGGATTTTATATTAATCAAAGCTTCTGTATTGGCTGTAAGGCTTGTGCAGTGGCTTGTAAGGATAAGAATAATCTGGATGCAGGCATTAATTTCCGAAGAGTTTACACCTATGAAGAAGGATACTTTACCGAACAGCCTACAAAGGGATTGGTTCCTAACATAAAAGCATTTTATTTCTCCATTTCATGTAATCACTGTAAGGATGCAGCCTGCATACCGAGCTGTCCAACCGGAGCAGTTGTAAAAAACAAAAAAAATGGAGTCGTTACCATCGACCAGGATGTCTGTCAGGGGGCACAATTATGCATAAAGGCTTGTCCGTATGGTTCGCCTCAATATAATAAAAAGGTGTTTAAATCAAATAAATGTGATTTCTGTATGGATTTACAGGAAAAAGGGGAGGATCCTGCCTGCGTAGCTTCATGTCCGATGCGTGCAATTGAATTTGGCCCGATTGAAGAGCTGAGAAAAAAATACGGAAATCTTAGTCAAACTAAAGGGATGCCAAGTGATTCGGTTACCCATCCCAACTTAGTCATTACCCTTCACAGAGATGCTCGGGCTTGATAGTGAGAAAAATATCCTGTAGGTGAGTATATGTCCTTATTAATGAATTGGCTAGAAAGTCTGAATGTTGATGTAAAGATTAGCAGCGATTGTTCAAGAAAGAAACATCGCCGGTCCACCTGCACTTTATGTGAAGATGCCTGTAATGAGGGAGCAGTGCTGGTCACACATGAGTCCATTGATATCGATCTAGAACGATGTCATTCATGTGGGGAATGTATAATGGTCTGCCCCCTTTCTGCAATCGAAGGTACGATAGAGTCTAGGGAATTTGAAAAGGGTAGTCTTGTTTACAATCCATCGTTTATTCCATCTGTAAAGGAATTGCTTATTTACACACAAAGAGGGGCAGCCTCTATCATGACGAGGATAACCCCTCTCAATAAAAATTGGAATGATATTCTCGAACAAACAAACAAAACTTTACGGGACCTGGATGAAAGTTTAATTAAGGTAATCGAAACCAGTGAGGATAAGGGGTTATCACGGAGGGCTTTATTTTCATCCCTTCAAAAAGACGGAAAGCAATTTGTAAAAAACATGACACCTGCAGAGTGGAAAATGGAAAAAAATCAATGGCTTATTACAAAGTATTTTCCTGATTATCAATTCTATAAAGTGGAATTAGTTGTTGGGAAATGTACCTTATGTCAGATTTGTTTCTCCTTTTGTTCCCAAAAAGTATTTACTATAAACGGAGGTTTTTTGCAGGCTGCTAATGAAAAATGTGTGAATTGTTTTGATTGTACAGATATCTGTCCAGAAGACGCCATAAGGATTACACCTGAATTAAGAAATAAATCTATCTCACAATATCGATATTATAGGAATAGATGCAAAGCTTGTGGAAAGGAATTTTTGACTTTTCAACTAGAGAAAGATAAATGTTCGATTTGCCATGACAGAAATCCAGAGTGGTTAAGCCCTTATGAGTAGGGATTAAAAAGAGCATCTCTTTTAAAAACGAATAGTCTAGTCCAACAAAAAAGTGCTGAGGTTACTCAGCACTTTTCAACTTGTAGCTTTAGGTTTTATTGCAAACATCGTTATAATTGCCGCTAGTACACTTAAACTGCTGAGAACGATAAAAATCCAATGGCTGGCATACTCCATTAAAACGGCGATCAACGGCGGCCCTGCTGCCACCCCGATAAATCTCATTGAACTGTAAATAGATGAGATGGTCCCGCGTTCTTCTTTTTCAATCCCTTCCGTAATTAACGCGTCTAAACATGGAAGGCTCAATCCAATGCCAACACCGGTAATGAGAAACATTGTTAACATGTACCAAAGCTGGATTGAAAACCATAGTGCAGCAATCGAAGCCGCAGCAGCAATGATACTAATCAGAGTGATCCATTTCATTAAGACTTTATTTTTCTTTATTATTTTCCCGCTAATAAAGGAGGCTAAGCACAACGCTCCAAGTGGTAAGGCTAAAAAGATTCCCTTTTTCAGGTCTTTTATCCCATATTCTTTCTCAAAGGTTTCCGAAAGATAAAATAATATGCCAAACAAGACAAGCATAAGGATTCCTCCAATAAAAAAGATGGCATACAGCCAACGTCCCTTTTCAGTGAAGGTCTTTTTAACATTTGAAAAGAATTGTTTAAAAGGAATTGGTTTTTCATTACTTTTAGGACATTTAACGAGAAATATCATTAAGATAACAGAAATTAGACAAAACACAGGAATGGAGAAAAAGGGTAAGTACCAGATGAATCCGGCAAGGAAAGCCCCGAGTATTGGACTTAATACTTTACCAAACGTATTAGACGTTTCAATTAAACCTAAACAGCTGCTAACATCATCTTCACTTTTAAACATATCGCCCACTAAAGGAAGTACAATCGGCATTGCGCCTGCTGCTCCTACTCCTTGTAGTGCCCGGCCGATTAGTATAAGCCAATAGGCATCGGCTAACTTCCAGGCAGCCCACCAAGAAATAAGTCCACCGACCGCCGCAATTAGCAAGCTTGGGATAATAACCCGTTTTCTGCCAATATGGTCGGATATGTATCCGGCAACTGGAATTAAGAAAATCGCGACGATGGAGTAAACCGTTATGATCATACTTGTTTGAAAGGAAGTGATGGATAATTCCTTCTCCATAGAAGGTAATACTGGAATCAACATTGAATTTCCCAAAGTCATGACTAAAGGAATGGAAGACAGCGAAACGATTGCCCATTTTTGTTTGGCAATTTCACTTTGCTTTTTTTGACCAGCCGCTGATTGTTTCTTTTTTGCTGCCTTTTGATCTTGGCTTAATCGTTCAATATGTTCCATGAATCTTCTATCCCGCCTTCATTTTTATGCTCTCAACTTCTACTCCGAAGAGAAATGTTGGCTTTTCAATACTAATGTTAATATGGGCAAATACCTGTGAAAATAACAAATTTTAAGTTATCCTTTAAATGGAAGAGGACGAACGATGAAGCCGGTCAATTCTCTAAATAAACATAAGAAAAACCTAATTTGGAATTTTACAAAAATAATCACTTGACTCAGTCAGGAAAATTAGATATGATACTAATCAATAAAGCAAATCATTATAGGCGTTGACGAAGAGTAGTAACTTTTACGGATTCTTAAGAGAGCTGATGGTTGGTGCAAATCAGTGTAGACGTTAAAGCGAATGGACTTCCGAGCTTCCAAACCGAACCCTTATAGGCAGTAGGCTTTGGCGAAAATCTCATCGTTACAAGAGACAGATATTCAAGCATTTTTGCTTCGATATCGGTTGAGTGAGCTAATTTTTAGCTAATGAAGGTGGCACCACGGGTCTTCCGTCCTTTTTGGATGGGGGGCCCTTTTTGTTTTTCTACTCTGTTGATTGGAGCGGAGGGCGTTCGACTCCTGCGGGAGTAAGGGGCAGGGGAGACCCCGCAGGCGTTTAGCCTAGGAGGCTCACCGGCACGCCCGCGGAAAGCGAACGCCTGGAGCGGAAATCAACAGTCCAGTTATTAAATAAATAAGTTACAATCGTTGAGCAAGAGTAGTACACAAATGAGGATTCTTTCCAGAGAGTCGGGGAAGGTGGGAGCCCGATATGAATCAATTTGTGGAATGGACTTGTGAGAGGTGTCTTGAATCTTAGTAGGGATGCCCGGTTTCCTCCGTTAAAGGGATAGGATATCGAAACAACTTTATTCTGTATCCGAATGAGGAAGCATTAATTTGCTTCAAAGGGAGGTGGCACCACGATCAAAGAATCGTCCTCTATACACGTAACATTTTACGCGTATAGAGGGCGATTTTTTTATTTTGAAAAGGGGTTGTGACATGAAGACATTAAATGAATGTTTAATACATGAAATCAAAGGCGATACCTTAACACCTATTTCCATTTTGCAAAAAATCAGCGGAACGAAGAAATTCCTTCTGGAAAGTTCTCATAAATACAATGATTCAGGGAGATATTCGTTTATTGGCGCTGACCCGGCCTTTGAGTTGATATCTAAAGGAGAACATAATGAAATTACTTATCGCGATGGTTCCAAGAGGGTCGTGAAAGGAAATCCTTTAGAAGTAATCAAAGAACTTATGCCTTTACATGAACAATTGGATGAACAGGATTTTCCTTTTATAGGAGGGGCAGTAGGGTACGTTGGTTACGACATTATTAGACAGTTCGAACTCATTGGTAAAGAATATCCGAATGGATTGGAAATGCCGGATGTACATCTGATGTTTTTTGAAGATGTGATTGTTTTCGATCATCTACAAGAAAAAGTAAAAATTTGTGGAATTCCACTATCTGATAAAAGTGATTTGGAGAAAATTGAAAGTCGCTTAATCATGAGGATAGAAGAGTTAAAAAAGCCGAATTATTATCAGGAAGAAGAACCATTTTCGTTTAGTGGTTTTGAGTCAGAGACTACAAAAGAAGCATTTATCAATAGTGTTGAAACCGCAAAGGAGCATATCCTTGCCGGAGATATTTTTCAAGTAGTGCTTTCCAGAAGAATGAAATCAGCCTTTGAAGGTACACCACTTTCTTTATATCGTAAGCATCGAAGCACTAATCCGACACCATATATGTTTTATATTGATTTTGATGAATATACCGTTATTGGTTCTTCACCTGAAAGCTTGATCCAAACGCGAAGCAACACGATCATCTCAAACCCAATTGCCGGGACCAAAAAAAGAGGAAAAACCGCAGAAGAAGATGAGCGGATTGAACAGGAATTAGTTAACGATGAAAAAGAGCTGGCGGAACATCGAATGCTTGTGGATCTAGGTAGAAATGATCTCGGAAAGGTCTGTGAGTTTGGATCTGTTCAAATTGAGAAATATATGTCGGTGGAAAAATTTCGTCATGTAATTCACTTAGTTTCAGAAGTGAGCGGTAAACTGCATCAGGAGAAAACATCATTAGATGCCTTAGCAGCCTGTTTGCCAGCAGGGACTGTTTCTGGAGCACCAAAGGTACGCGCAATGGAAATCATTAATGAGTTAGAAAAGTCAAAGCGAGGTCTTTATTCTGGTGCAGTAGGATATGTTTCCGTAAACGGGAATATGGATTTTGCCTTAGCCATCCGTACCATGATCATCAAAGATGGAGAAGCCATTATCCAAGCAGGCGCGGGCATAGTCTATGATTCCAACCCTGTATCTGAATATGAAGAAACACTTAACAAGTTGAGATCCTTTTTGGAGGGTGAAAAATGATTTTATTAATTGATAATTTTGACTCGTTTACTTATAACCTTTACCAATACCTAGGGGAACTTGGTGAAGAAGTGATCGTATATCGTAATAACCAGTTAAGAATGGAACAAATTAAAGAGTTGAACCCAAAAGCGATTATTTTATCTCCAGGACCTGGCCGCCCAGAGGACGCTGGTATATGTATAGAATTGATTCAAACCTACCACAAGACGATCCCTATTTTAGGAATTTGTCTTGGTCATCAAGCAATTGGTGCTGCCTTTGGCAGTGAAGTAAGAAGGGCTCATTACATTAAGCATGGGAAAACATCCTTCATTACACATCAAGGAAAGGAAGTCTTTGCAAATTTAACTAATCCATTAGAGGTTATGCGATATCACTCGTTGACTCTAGAAGAAAGTAATCTCTCAGCAGAATTAGAAAGTATTGCTCATTCTAATGATGATAATGAAATTATGGCAATAAAGCATAAAGAATATCCTGTTTACGGGCTGCAATTTCATCCAGAATCGATTGGAACTCCGGATGGAAAACAAATGTTAAAAAACTTTATTAATGAAATTGAGAGGATGAGATCAAATGAAACATTACCTACTTCAATTAGCTGAAAAACAGTCATTTTCTGAACAGCAAATGGAGGAAGCAGTTGATTTTATCTTAGGTGAGGAGGTTTCCGAATCTGAGATTGCTGCCTTTTTAATGGGATTAAAGTCTAAGGGGGAAACCGTGGACGAAATCGCTGGTATAGTCAGGGCTATGAAAGGAAACACACTGAACTTTAATCGGAAGTTTCCGAATGTTCTGGATAACTGTGGAACTGGCGGCGATGGTTCATCAAGCTTCAATGTTAGTACCACATCTGCCTTTGTTATTGCTGGTGCCGGAATCCCTGTTGCGAAGCATGGTAATAGAAGTATCTCGAGTAAAACTGGAAGTGCAGATGTCCTTGAGTATCTTGGAGTCAATCTAAATTTACCATCAGAAAGAACCGAAGAAATTCTCCATGAGATAGGGATTGCCTTTTTATTTGCTCCACACGTTCATCCAAAATTAAAGAAAGTGATGACGGTACGTAAAGACTTGAAGATTCCGACGGTCTTTAATTATATTGGGCCATTAACAAATCCAATTGAGCTGGATTATCAATTGTTAGGTGTCAGCCGCAGGGATTTATTAAATGTATTTGCAGAAGTGCTCAATAAGTTAGGCCGCAGGAGGGCGGTTGTTATAAATGGTGCAGGATATATGGATGAAGCTTCATTGCAGGGAGAGAATCATTATACCCTTTTAGAAGATGGAAAAATTACTAACCATATATTTACTCCTGAAGATGTTAATCTCCCACAATATGATAATAGCCAGATCAAGGGCGGGGACTCGCAAGAAAATGGGGAAATCCTCTTGAAAGTGCTAAAAGGGGAAAAAGGTGCTCCACGTGATACCGTATTATTAAATGCAGGAATCGGTATTTATACTGCTGGGAAAGCAGGAACCCTTGTCGAAGGTATTGAAGTTGCCAAGGAAATTATTGATTCAGGTGCAGCGTACGGAAAACTAACAACACTAATTGAAAAATCTAAAATAGGCCAGAAAGAGGCGATTTAAGTGGAAACTATTCTTGACCGAATCATTGAACAGAAAAAAAAGGAGGTCCTGCTCCTTCAAGACAGCAAGGAAATCATTCAAGAAGCTGAATATCCAAAAAGATCATTTATAGAAAAATTGCAAACGGCCAAGGAACTCTCCATTATTGCGGAATATAAACGGGCATCACCATCTAAGGGCTTAATTAATAATGGGGTAGAACCTGAGGTCCAAGCTGCCATTTACGAAAAATCCGGTGCATCTGCCATCTCGGTATTAACCGATTCGACCTTCTTTAAAGGATCCTTCTCCGATTTGAAGGCAGTTAGAGAAGCTGTTAATCTTCCAATTTTATGTAAGGATTTTATCATCAGCCCGGTACAGATTGATGTTGCAGCCGCACATGGGGCGAACATTATTTTATTAATTGTTGCAGCATTAGAGGAGAGTCATTTGCAGGATTTGTTTCAATACGCAAAAGCAAAAGGCCTAGAGGTATTGGTGGAAGTTCATAACCAAAAAGAGTTAGAAATAGCCCTTAAAACAGGCGCTAAACTCATTGGTGTAAATAATCGTGATTTAAAAACGTTCACTGTTTCACTCGAAGTTACCGAACAGTTGGCTGAAATAGTGAAAAATTCAGGCGCCTATCTGATTAGTGAAAGTGGGATTCATACAGAACAGGACGCTGAAAGGGTCCGAAATGCAGGGGCCAAGGGGGTTTTAGTCGGTGAGGCCTTAATGGTCAGCCAAGATATAGAGGCATCTTTTCTAAATCTCCGCCTTCCGCTTCAAGAGGGAGTAAATAAATGAACATTAAAGTAAAAATATGCGGACTCATGGACAGTGAGACTGCCCTTAAAGCTGCCGAATATGGTGCAGACGCCATAGGATTGGTATTTGCAGAAAGTAAACGGAAGGTTACACCTGAAAAAGCAAAAGATATCGTCTCCGTATTACCTGCAGAAGTATTAAAAATCGGTGTGTTTGTAAATGAAACAAAGGAAGAAATTGAAAGGATAGCATCCATTGCAGGTTTAACCCATATACAACTTCACGGAGAAGAACCAGCTTCCTTTTGTCAATCTCTCTCTTTCCCGGTTGTAAAAGCAATCAGTTTTGAAGGGAATGAAGCGTTAAGTGAGATCACCCAATTTCCCACTGATTATATCCTGCTCGATGGGCCAAAAGGGAAATATCGCGGGGGAAATGGGATTGTCTTTGATTGGCAGCAAGTTAACACTTCTTACTTAGAAGGGAAAAAGGTCATTCTCGCCGGGGGATTACATCTTGAGAATGTAGAAGAGGCTATCCAAATCATCAATCCTTATATGGTCGATGTAAGCTCTGGAGTTGAGACAAATGGAATAAAAGATCTAACTAAAATAAAAGCATTTATTGAAAAAGTGAAAACTTTACCAGTAGGAGGAAAACGATAATGGGCACCTATACATTGCCGAATGAGAAAGGCCACTTTGGAATTTTTGGAGGAAGATTTGTACCAGAGACACTGATGAAGGCAGTCAACGAATTAAATGATGCCTATGAAGAAGCAAAAAAGGACCTTGCTTTTCAAGAGGAGATTGCTAGTTTGCTAAAAGAATATGTTGGCAGAGAGACGCCATTATATTTTGCTGAAAATTTAACGAAACGTGCGGGCGGGGCAAAAATTTATCTAAAAAGAGAAGATTTGAACCATACGGGCGCACATAAAATAAACAATGCCATTGGCCAGGCTCTGCTTGCTGTCCGAATGGGGAAAAGAAGAATTGTTGCTGAAACGGGTGCTGGACAGCATGGTGTGGCGACAGCTACAGTTTGTGCATTATTAAATCTTGATTGTGTCATATTTATGGGGGAAGAAGACATTAAACGGCAAGCCTTAAACGTCTTTCGAATGGAGCTGCTCGGTGCAAAGGTTGTAGGCGTATCATCAGGCAGTGCCACATTAAAGGATGCGGTTAACGAAGCATTGAGATATTGGGTGACGAATGTCGATGATACACACTACTTATTAGGGTCGGCTATGGGTCCCCATCCATTCCCAATGATGGTCAGAGATTTTCAAAGTGTGATCGGTAAAGAGACGAAGGAGCAATTCTTAGCGAAAGAGGGAACGCTTCCTGATGCAGTTGTGGCATGTATCGGCGGCGGCAGTAATTCAATTGGTATGTTTTATCCATTTATCGAGGATGCAGGGGTTCGTTTAGTTGGGGTCGAGGCAGCAGGACAGGGTGTGGAAACTAAATTTCATGCCGCTTCCTTAACAAAAGGGAGACCAGGTGTCCTCCATGGTTCTTTAATGTATTTATTACAGAATGATGATGGACAAATCCAGGAGGCTCATTCGATTTCAGCAGGGCTGGATTATCCTGGGGTAGGACCTGAACATAGTTACTTAAAAGACAGCGGCAGAGCAAATTATGTATCAATTACAGACCAAGAGGCCCTAGATGCCTTTCAGCTTTTATCAAAACTCGAAGGAATTATTCCTGCTCTTGAAAGTTCGCATGCAGTTGCTTATGCGGTTAAACTTGCAGCGGAAATGAAAGAGACTGAGAGGATCGTCATCTGTTTATCCGGACGTGGCGATAAGGATGTAGATGCTGTAAGAGCAAAACTAGAGGGGAGGAATTAACATGAATCGTTTTGAAAAGTCGTTTTCAACCTTAAAACAAGAAAATAAAAAAGCCTTTGTTCCCTACTTAATGGCAGGTGACGGGGGATTAGAAAATTTAGTTGATAGACTAATATTACTTGAAAAGTTTGGTGCAACAGCTATTGAGGTGGGCGTTCCTTTTTCTGATCCCGTCGCAGATGGGCCAACCATTCAGGCTGCGGGTCTACGTGCACTTGAGAAGGGGACGACACTGAAAGGGATTGTTAAGGAGATTGAAAAGGCAAGAAAGGCAGTATCGGTACCAATCGTCCTCATGACCTATTTAAATCCAATTTATTCTTACGGAATATCTGAGTTTGTCCGTGATATCCAGCAAGCGGGCGTAGACGGCTGCATTATTCCTGACCTTCCGATTGAGGAGGAGGATATCATTGTAACCGAGCTAGAAGCCGCAAATGTGGAATTGATACGTTTAGTAACCATGACGACTCCAATTGAACGAATTAAGGAGATTTCAAGTAAGGGCAGAGGATTCTTATATACAGTTACCGTGAAAGGTATCACTGGGGTAAGGAATGAGTACGATGCGGAATTAACGAAATTTATATCAACGGTAAAAGAAGTTAGTTCTATTCCGGTTTTGGCTGGATTCGGGATTTCAGCTAAAGAGCAAATTGAAGAAATAACAAAATATTGTGATGGGGTCATCGTAGGCAGTAAGATTGTTGACCTTTTTGAACAAAATCGACGTAGTGAAATGGAAGAGTTGATGTCAATTGTAAAACAGGGATCAAAGGTTTTATAAAAAGTAGGAGTCCGCTTCTGTTTTTGGGAGGCGGACCTTTTTATTTTTTTAGCGAAGTGTTAATTCCTGGCATGGATTTTGAATTTCTTGATAGCATGGATTAACTTCTTTATAATAAGTATATAATCATAATGAGAAAAACACTTTTTCATGATGACGAAAGTTTGTTGAAACTTCCAGAAGTGGAAGTTTGTTTGTTTTTTATAGATTTTTTTTGCTAGGAGCAGATAGAAATGAAGGAAATAACAGTTGAAGAGCTCTTAAACCTCAAGGACGCGGTCGTTATTGATATTCGCTCACCGATTGAGTTTGAAGATGGAATGATTCCAGGTGCCATAAATGTACCGCTATTTACAAATGAAGAGCGTCAAGTTATTGGTACAATTTATAAGCAAGAGGGCCAAGCTGCTGCAAAATGGAAGGCGATGGAATTCGTTTCTCCTAAGATTCCTGACCTTTTGAAAACCATTAAATCTCATCAATCAGATGGGGAGTTAGTCATCCATTGCTGGCGTGGTGGCATGCGCAGCAAAGCTGTAGTAACTTTCTTAGAGTTTGCAGGTATCTATGCTTGGAGACTGGTAGGAGGGTATAAAGCCTATCGTCATCACATCTTAGAAGAAATACCAACATGGATTCCAGAGAAAGCTGTTGTTATCCACGGAATGACAGGTGTAGGAAAAACCGAGGTTTTGAAAGTTTTAAAGAAAAAAGGTTATCCTGTACTGGATTTAGAAGCGATGGCGGGTCATCGTGGCTCCATATTCGGCACAATAGGTCTCGGTGAAGGTCACAATCAGAAAACATTTGATTCACTTTTATATAAGGGACTTACTGAAATCCGCGGAAGCGAGTATAGTATCGTTGAAGCAGAAAGTAAGAGAATTGGCAAAGCAGTCCAGCCCGAAAAACTGATGGACGTCAAATTTAATGGATTGAATATCTATATCCATTCCTCTCTTGAACAAAGGGTTAAGCATCTTGTTTCTGAATATGTCATGCCTTATGAACAGGAACCATGGTATGATGAAAAAATATCTTTAGGTATCGAAAAGGTTTTAAAACGGGTTAGGGATACTGAAATTAGGAAAACATTAGTTGAGGCACTTGATCAAAAAAATTATCATGAATTGATTAGCGTTTTACTTGAACATTATTATGACCCTCGGTATGACCATGCGAGACAAGATTATATTGGTGCATTTTTTGATATCTATGCTGATAATCCGGAAGATGCAGCGGAGAAGATTGACTTCAAACTTAGGGAATTATCATTTCTTCCCAAGTTTGAAACCAATAGCCGCGTATAATTAAAAAGATAGTTGTAAGCACACGGCCCTTATACAGTCGTGTGCTTATTTATTTTTCTCCCATTTTCTAAGGAGATTCTAATCTTTTTCTCACGGCAGTCTCAAAGATAGGAGTTAGAATTGTAATATCCACCAACACATCCACCCAATCTCTCTAATTAGAATCAACAATTATCTAGGTATTGAAAAAAAGTTCAATTAGGAGGAATACAACATGTTTTGGTTTCGATTAATCATGGTTGGCTTCTTTTCGTTAACTGCACTTTCTCTCGTTTCCTACCAATCCATTGAAATTATCCATGCAGTCTTTGATTTTATTCGAGATAAACATCAGTTAAAATAAATATAAAACATAATGTGAGTGTGGGAGTATGTCAAAATTATTAATCATTGAAGATGAAAAGAGCCTGGCTAGATTTATAGAGCTTGAAATGCAGCATGAGGGCTATGAAACAACCGTTGCCACAGACGGACGCAGTGGATTGCAATTAGCGCTTTCTGAGAGTTGGGACGCCATTCTCCTCGATTTATTACTTCCCGAACTGAATGGATTGGAGGTTTGCAGGAGAATAAGGCAATCGAATAAAACGATTCCAATTATTATGATCACGGCTCGTGATAGTGTGCTTGATCGAGTTTCTGGACTTGATAGCGGCGCAGATGATTATATTATTAAACCATTTGCAATTGAAGAGTTATTGGCCAGACTGAGGTCGCTATTCAGGAGGGTTGAGGCACTTCAAACTAATGAAGTGACGACGCTTGATTTTAAAGACCTAGTTGTGGAATTGGAATCATGTGTTGTCAAAAAAGGGGAAACCGTCATTAGTCTTACAAAGCGGGAGTATGATTTATTAATTACCTTCATGAGTAACATAAACATTGTATTAACCAGAGAAGTACTCCTAAATAAGGTTTGGGGCTATAGCACAGGTGTCGAAACGAATGTTGTGGATGTCTATATACGATACTTAAGAAACAAAATTGAAGACCCAAATGAGGGGCATTATATTCATACAGTTCGGGGAATAGGGTATGTTATGCGATGATCAGGAAAGTCAGCAGTCAATTTAATCGTTTTCCTTGGCAGACAAAACTAATCTTAAGCAGTTCCACAGCCATATTTCTGACATTTTTTTTATTTAGTTTCTTAGAATATCATACGGTTTCAAAATGGATGATGAATCGTGAAGAAATTGCCATCAATCGAACCATGAGTGATATAACTACATTTTACAATTCAAGGCCACATAAGCTAAAACATGAGGACATCGAGAAAACTCAAACTTTTTTAAGGGAAATGAATGATAAAGATCAATTAATCAGGGTTTATGACCAAAATGGGAATGTTATCGTTTCAGATAAAAATGGGGATTTTCCAGTTTTAGAGGCTTCTCCCACAAGTAAACTTGTCACACAAAAGGTGTCAGTTGAAGGAATTGAAGCGTATGTGGCAAGAGCGCCTTTAAAGGGGGATAACTTTACAGGAACGATAGAAATCGTCCGTCAATTAAGCACCTATCGCAGAATGATGGGTAACCTTTTCTGGGTAATGACAATATTCGGACTTGCTGCGATTCTTTTTAGTGCAATAAGCGGATTTTTATTGGCTAAACAATTATTAAAACCCGTAAAAGACTTAGCGATGGCAATGAAGGATATCAAGGAAAAAGGCTTTCAAGAGAGAATGGTCATATATAAACAAAAGGATGAATTGACAGCCCTGACCAATGTTTTTAATGAAATGATGGATGAAATTGAGAAATCATTCTTGCTGCAAAAACAATTTGTAGAGGATGCCTCGCATGAACTAAGGACACCTGTTTCGATTTTGGAAGGGCATCTATCATTATTGAACAGATGGGGGAAAAAGGACCCCGTGATCCTAGATGAATCGCTTGAAGCTTCAGTCCAAGAAGTTACAAGATTAAAAAAATTAATCAACGACCTGTTACTTATGACAAGAGCCGAGCATCCAAGAATAAAAAATGAAGAATGGACTGATCTATCGGAGACACTGCAACAATTGGTGAAAAGCTTGGAAATAGTACATCCGGATTATAATCTTTTTTTAGAAGTGGGTTCATCACTGCCTAAAATTTCAATTTCAAGGCAGCATTTAGAGCAAATCATGATTATCTTATTGGATAATGCCATTCAATATTCAATTAATAATAAGTCGGTTTGGATAAGTGCGAAACAAGAAGGAGAAGAAATGATTGTTTCGGTAGTGGACAGTGGAATAGGCATACCAAGTGAACATTTAGCAAAGGTATTTAACCGTTTTTATCGAGTCGATAAAGCTCGCAGCCGAGAGAATGGAGGAACGGGACTTGGACTCTCGATTGCTCAAAGAATCATCAAGAAATATAATGGATCTATTTCCATTGAGAGTAAGGAAGGGGTGGGAACTAAAGTAAAGATTGTGTTGCCATTCAGCTATTAATTGGACTTCCCTCTTTATAAGGAGTTAAAAGACCGCTGTTTTTTTTCAGCGGCCTTTTCATTTAAACTAAACTTTTATTTTTTTCAAAGGTCTTAGTCCCCTGCGCATTATTTCATCCTTTAAGAGTTTAATCCATTCCTTTTCACCAGACTTTAATGCATCCCGATACGATATGACCAACTGCTCGTTACTCATAATTTTCAATTTGAGAATGCCTCCTCCAGATAGATGGATTGTATATTCAGTTTTTACTATTGTAATAGTTTATCATAATTTTGAGAACCCAAAATTATGAAAAATAATAAAAGGTCTATAAATTCTTGGTGGGTAAAAAAATGATATGGTTGCACATCATTGGGACAATTGATTATACTAATACTTGGACAATGATCAAAAGGACGGTGGCAGCAATGATTCATTTATCATGGAAAAATCGTGAAACCATAAAGAAAGTAAAATGTGTTCATACAGATGCAAAAAAGTATCTTGTTCATAATGCTTTAACTACAGGGAAAATTTATGATGTGAAAAACGAAACAGAAGAGTTTTATTACATTATTGATAATTCCGGTAAAGTAGGCGGATTCTACAAGGAATATTTTCAAGATGCATAACAAAAAAGACTGAGAGGGGGACCTCCCAGTCTTTTTTTGTTTGTTAACGGGCATCTGGAAAAACTCTGCGAATGGTATCGGAAAACTCATCAATGAAACCGGAAGAGGTTTTACCATTACTAATAACCCTGGAAAATCGATTCATCTGGTTAAAAAATTCTGCATCCTCCGATATGTAAACATTATCAATATTCGAGTCAGCTGATTTAGCTGCTCTTGTAATTTTATTTTTAAGTTTCGAGGTCAATGAATAGGAGGCTTCCATTTTTACGGCAATAAAGGCGTTATTATCTGTGACAATGATATTGGCATCGTTAATTTCCGATAAATCCTTAACATATTTTTCAGCTCGACTGGCAGCAATAATCATGGATGAATCGTAAGTTTTTCTAGGTGCTGCAGGAAGGTTGTTTCTTTTATTTCTATTTTTGTCTAGTTCAGGGTCACTGGTATCAACTCCTGTAATAGCTGGGCCGCCATGATTAGGAGTATTATAATTGACTTTCGTTGGTTCTGTGTTATTTAAGATGCGATTCTGATTGGCAATATCATCATTTGCATTATTTTTTGAACAGCCAGTGAAATAAAAACAAATCAGAAAGGAAACAATCACCAATGACCTTTGATTCATTTATGAAAACACTCCTTCGCCTAAGTTATCCATAGGGATAGGTTCCCTTATTTTAGAATAAAATATCCTAATTTCATCGATGAAATTAGGACTCTTAAGGAATAAAAAAGAAGCATTGCTAGCAATGCTTCTTCAAATGATATTATTTTTGATGTACGGGAGTTTCTATAGGCTTTTTAGCTTGGTAAAGTTTCCGGCTGATCATGGTTTGAAGTGTTAAAAACAGACCACCGACAACCCAATAAAGTGGGAGGGCAGCTGGAGCATTAAAAGAAAACATTACGATCATCAAGGGAGACATCAAGCCCATCATTTTCATTTGCTGCTGCTGGGCAGTTGGCATATTCGTTTGTGAGACCTTGAATTGGAAGTAATAGACGATTCCAGCAATGATCGTAATAATGATATCCGGCTGGCCTAGACTAAACCATAAGAATTGATGTGTTGCAATTTCACTTGAACCGCGAATGGCATAATAAAAGGCTGTAAGAATAGGCATTTGAATGAGAAGTGGCAAACAACCCATATTCAGTGGATTAACACCATGTTTTTGATAAAGTCCCATCATTTCAGATTGAAGCTCCTGCTTTTTCTTAGGGTCCTTTTCAGTCTTCATTTTCTTTTGAATAACATCCATTTCTGGTTTTAATACATCCATTTTTTCTTTCATAACCATTTGATTTTTATATTGCTTAAGCATTAATGGCATTAATACAAGTCTGATAATGAGTGTAACCGCGATAATAGCTAAGCCATAGTTGCCGCCAAAAAATTCAGCGGTTGAATGGATAATGGTTGAGAAAGGATGAACAAAATAGGTTTGAAAAAACCCGGTTTTATTAGTCGTTTGTGTTTGAGATGCTTGTGAAGAACAAGCTGATAATAACAGAATGGCAAAGATAAATATTCCTGATAGCATAAGTGAAGAACGTTTCTTTTTCATATTTCCTCCTAAAATGTCTTTGTGTTTTTGTATCAGTTAGTTAAAGAGGAGGAAAATTGGTTCTTCGGAATCTTCCTGTGAGCATTTTTTTCTACGAATATATTTAACGATTCTATTAAGAATAAAGCTTCCATTTATACCATTTTGTTTCCGGTAGAATACTAACGGGTGAATAATTTTTGTGTTTGCAGATTCAGCAAGGGAACCAAAAAATGAATATTCTACACCCCAAGCCCATAAAAATTTTAATGTAATTCCTAGATAAATACTTACATAAAGGGCGTTAAGGGCATTGATGTCTGAAAGATCAATCAGCAATTGGAACAAAAATTATCACCTCGCTTAAAATTCCGATGATATGAGTATATCGGAGAATCTGAAAAGAATCAATTTAATTACTGTCCAAATCCCATAATATGAAGACTTTGCTAATCATAAAGTAAGAAAAAACACTGATCCTTTTGAATCAGTGTTTTAATGCTTTTTTCCAATGTGCTGTCAACATTTGATAAGCAAATTCCACTTTTTCTTCAGTTGGCGGCTCGACATGTTTTAGTGGGTATTCATGCCCAAGAGCTTCCCATTTGTAAACACCAAGTTTGTGATAGGGAAGTATTTCAATCTTTTGGACATTTTCAAGAGTTCCAATGAACTCTCCGAGTTTCTGCAAGTCTTCTGGTTCATCTGTTACAGTTGGAACAAGGACATGGCGTACCCAAATAGGTACCTTCCGATCAGATAGGAATTTAGCAAATTCAAGAATATGATCATTGGCCATACCTGTAAGTTGAATATGTTTTTTTCGGTTGATATGTTTTAAATCAAGTAATATTAAATCTGTATATTGTAATAGATCTCCTAATTGTTCAATAAAGAGCTTAGAATGGGAAAAACATCCTCCTGATGAATCAATAGTGGTATGAATTCCTTTCTTTTTACACTCTTTAAATAATTCTGTTAGGAAGGGGATTTGTAATAATGGCTCCCCGCCGCTTACTGTAATACCGCCGCCTGATGCTTGAATGAAAGGTAAATAACTAGTGAGATCATCCATGATTTCAGAAACAGTCATTTGTTTACCGGAACCGATTTCCCAAGTATCGGCGTTGTGGCAAAATTGGCAGCGCAATAAGCATCCCTGTGTAAAAATGACATAACGAATCCCTGGTCCGTCAACAGTTCCTAATGTTTCTATAGAATGAATATTTCCCATCATGATGATGATCCCCCTTATTTTTAAGCCGGAGCCCCCTTGAAAAAGTGGTGCTCCATTTATTTATTACAATGATTCGTGGAAAGTACGGTTAATAACGTCAAGCTGTTGTTCTTTAGTTAATTTAATAAAGTTTACAGCATATCCAGATACGCGAATGGTTAATTGTGGATATAGTTCAGGATGCTCCATTGCATCGATTAATGTTTCTCTGTTAAAGACGTTAACGTTTAAGTGATGACCTTGTTTGATAGAATAGCCATCTAAGATTGATACAAGGTTGGTGATCCGGTTTTCTTCTTCTTTACCTAAAGCTTTTGGTACGATAGAGAAGGTGTTTGAGATACCGTCCATTGCATATGCATATGGAATCTTAGCAACTGATGAAAGGGAAGCTAATGTTCCTTTTGTATCACGTCCGTGCATTGGGTTCGCACCTGGTGCAAATGGTTCACCGGCACGACGTCCATCAGGAGTGTTACCTGTCTTCTTGCCATAAACTACGTTAGAAGTGATGGTCAAGACTGATAAAGTATGAAGTGAATCACGATAGGTTACATGCTTACGTAATTTTTTCATAAAGGTTTCAACGACTTCAACAGCAATACTATCAACGCGGTCATCATTATTACCATACTTAGGGAAGTCGCCAGTTATTTCAAAGTCAACAGCTAGGCCGTTTTCATCACGAATAACTTTTACTTCACCATATTTGATGGCACTTAATGAGTCAGCTACAACACTTAGACCTGCGATACCAGTTGCCATTGTACGAAGGATTTTTGTATCATGCAGAGCCATTTCGATTCTTTCGTAGCTATATTTATCATGCATATAATGAATTACATTTAAGGTATTAATGTAAAGACCAGCAAGCCATTCCATCATTCGATCAAAACTTTCCATAACCTCATTGTAATCAAGAACATCAGAAGTAATTGAACGATATTTTGGTCCTACTTGGATCTTTAACTTTTCATCAACCCCGCCGTTAATGGAGTAAAGCAGAGCTTTTGCAAGGTTAGCGCGAGCACCGAAGAATTGCATTTGCTTTCCGATTTCCATTGCTGACACACAGCAGGCAATTCCGTAATCGTCGCCGTATTCAGGGCGCATAATGTCATCATTTTCATATTGGATAGAACTTGTTTTGATTGACATGTTCGCACAATATCTCTTGAAGTTTTCAGGCAGCTGTGAAGACCATAAAACAGTTAAGTTTGGTTCAGGAGCTGGACCTAAATTGTCTAATGAATGAAGGAAACGGAATGAGTTTTTCGTTACAAGTGAACGTCCATCTTGTGCCATTCCTCCAATTGATTCTGTAACCCATGTTGGGTCACCACTGAATAATTCATTATAATCAGGTGTTCGGGCAAATTTTACTAGGCGAAGCTTCATAATGAAGTGGTCAACAATTTCTTGTGCCTCTACTTCAGTTAATGTACCATTTTCAAGATCTCTTTCGATATAAATATCTAAGAATGTTGATGTACGGCCAAGACTCATTGCGGCACCGTTTTGTTCTTTAATAGCTGCCAAATAGCCAAGGTATAGCCATTGGAATGCTTCTTGAGCATTTTGTGCAGGGCGTGATAAGTCAAATCCATAGCTTGTTCCTAGTTCTTTTAATTCATTTAATGCACGGATTTGCTCGGCAAGTTCTTCACGAAGCTGAATATTTTCTGCTGTCATTACGCTTGAAGTGTTCTTTTTGTCTAATTGTTTTTGTTTAATTAGGAAATCAATACCATATAATGCCACACGGCGATAGTCACCAATGATCCGGCCGCGGCCATATGCATCAGGAAGTCCTGTAATGATAGCCGCTTTACGAGCAAGTGCCATTTCGTCTGTATAAGCATCAAAAACACCTTGATTATGGGTTTTACGGAATTCAGTAAAAATCTTTTCAATTTCAGCATTCATTTCATATCCGTAGGATGCACATGCTTGCTTTGCCATTCGAATACCGCCGAAAGGCTGTAATGAACGATTAAAAGGTTTGTCAGTCTGTACACCAACCACTTTTTCAAGATTTTCATCAAGGTATCCAGGACCATGTGAGGTAATCGTTGAGACTGTCTCTGTATCCATATCAAGAACGCCGCCATTTTCACGTTCCTGTTTTGTTAATTCCATTACTTGTGCCCAAAGCTTATTAGTAGCATCAGTTGCACCTGCTAGGAAGGAGTCATCCCCTTCATATGGTTTATAGTTTCTTAAAATAAAATCGCGTACATTGACTTCTTTTGACCAAGTTCCCTTATTAAAACATTGCCATTGTTCCATTATTTTTCACCTCTTAGTTTAGTAGAAGAATATATAACAGAAAGTTATTTATTTCATGTACCAAGTATAACAGGTGAAAATCGATAAAAATCAACCGAATTGTTAAGAAATTGTGAACCCCTGTTAATAATGGGTTTTTAGGGGTTAATTATGTATATTTTATGAACGGAGATGGTGGGGGGATAAAACTGTACTATAAAATAATAAAAAAATTATTAAACTGTTATATAGAAAGAAACCAATAATATCAAGGTGTTAATAGTGAAAACTGATGAAACAGCTTCCTTCCACAAGTGAAAAAGCAGGAATGTAAAATTCCTGCTTCTAATTAACAACAATATAGGCAATCATTGGACCGTTATGAGCTCGGTCAGGATGAACTTCACAAATTAACCGATAAGTTCCTGATTTTTGGAATTGAAGAGGAACAAGGGTATTCTTGCCTTTTTTTACTGTTCCTTTAATTGAGGTCCCTTCAATGTAAAAAGGATGCTCTGCCCCATTAATGCCGCTTATGATTAAATTTACCTTTTCTCCCTTTTTTAAGACGATTGTTCCAGGATCCCAGCGATAAGCCTCTATTTCTTTACCATCTTTCATTGTGCTTTTAAATTCGCCCGTTACCATATGGATTTGACGAATTTTTTGATCTTGCTGTTGATTAAATACTGTAGTATCCCCAGCTTTAAGCATAAACCAAGCAGAAATAGAAGCTAAAACTACTCCAACTGCTACAAAAAATAGCAGCGTTTCTTTTTTAAAGACGATAAATTTCACCCGTATTCCTCCCAACAATTTGTCCTACTTATACTTATGCTGAGCAGGTTAGAAAACTTGTCTCCTTTTAATTATATATAGGAAAAATTTATCGTTCTTTATTTAAAGCCTTGTCCAATGGAGGTTGAACCGATACAGATCTGTCTAAACTATCAAGTAGGGGCCCTGTTTATTAAAGATAACTCTTTGTTTTTCGTTTTGAACAGTTTATAGTAAAAACAGGAATGAAAAAATAGGTGGTAATCTGGTTGGGGATAAATAAAGAAAAGATATTTAAAGTAATTAAGTTTACCTTTCCGGTACTTTTATTAATATTTACAGTCATAGAGATGAAAAAATTCACTGGCAATATTAATGGGGAATTACTTAAAAATGAAATGAATCAACTAAATATTTGGCTGCTTTTACTTGTCTTTGTTGTATCCTTTGCAGCTGTACTTCCGATGATATTATATGATGTAATCTTAGTGAAAATATTAAAGTTGGAAGTATCTAAAAAAGAATTAATAGAGCAATCCTTTATCGCCAACTCATTTTCAAATTTAATCGGCTTTGGCGGGCTGATTGGGGCAATGTTAAGAACATACTTTTTTCATAAACATGAAAAAGATAAGCGTAAATTGTTAGGAGTTATTGCTGCTGTATCTCTTTTTTACCTTACAGGGATTTCGTTTCTAGCGTGGTTTGTAACGATCCACTTTCGGAACTTTCCGTTGCTTGTTCATACGCGCTGGCTTTATCTGGCTGTAATAGGTGTGGGGCTTTACTTGCCTGCTTTTTTAGTTATCCATATGTTTAAATCTGGTAAAGACAATCACAGTAACTTAAGGCTTAAAGTGATTATTCAATTAGTAGTTGTATCAATTTTCGAATGGTTTGCGGTATTCGCGGCGATTTTTGTATTAACAAGAATCCTAGGAATACATATTTCATTTTTTGATTTGTTCCCTGTCTATATTACTGCTGCCTGCGCAGGGATTATTAGCATGATTCCAGGAGGCTTAGGCTCATTTGACGTAGTATTTCTGTGGGGATTGCAGGATTTGCAAATACCAGAAGAAAAGGTTCTTGTCCTTCTGTTGTTTTACCGAATCGGTTATTATTTTATTCCATTTATTATTAGTCTTATATTTTTTGTCCGGTTATATTGGCAGAGATGGAATCAGTTATGGAATCAGCTCCCTAAAGCTATCCTACAGGGAATCAGTCATGTGATTTTAACTATATTGGTTTTTTTATCCGGATTAATTCTACTTCTATCTGCTAGTATCCCAGGGATTATGTCGCGGCTCAGACTGGCTCAGGAACTTTTATCATTTCCAATTATCAATGTATCCCATCAACTCTCAGTTGCGGCTGGATTTCTCTTATTAGGTTTATCGCGAGGGATTGAATACAGTGTAAAAAGAACCTATGATTTAACTATTCTTGCACTGATTCTTGCTGCTTTATTCTCTATTTTTAAGGGGATTGAATATGAGGAAGCTGCTTTTTTAATTATCGTTGCCCTTCTGCTAAGAGTGTCAAAAGGACAATTTTATCGTGAAAGTTATGTGTTGACCTGGGGAAAAACAATCTTTGATGTGGCAGTTGTTTTGATCGTTACGTTTATGTATATATTAATAGGTTACTTTAATCTTCCAAATGCTAAAATCACGATTCCAAAGCAACTGATCCCATACGTTATTGTCGATTCCCGCGATTTGTTTTCAAGTGCATTAATTGGCCTAGTTATTGCTTTCAGTATTCTCTTTATAGGCTATTTGGTTAGTTTTCCAAAAAAGTGGAAGCTGGATAAATCTATTGACCAAGAGCCAGAGATTATTAACCATTTATCCATTTATCCAGGAAAGATATTATCTCATTTAATTTTTTTGCATGATAAATATATATTTTGGAATAGAAAGAGGAATGTATTATTCTCTTTCCAGAAATATGCGGATAAATTAATTATCCTTGGAGATCCTGTGGGGGAAAAACAAGAGTTTTCAAATGCAATAGAAGAACTCCAAGAAATTGCTGATAAGAACGGCTACACCCCTGTCTTCTACCAAGTTAGTGATGAAATGCTTCCTTACTTGCACGGTCACGGTTTTGCGTTTTTTAAATTAGGGGAGGAAGCTTTTGTTGACCTGAATCATTTCTCACTCGAAGAGGAAAAAATGAAAGGTTTAAGAGAAGTAAAAAACAGGTTTTTAAGTGACCAGTATTTTTTTGAAATACTTTATCCTCCTTATTCAAAAACTCTTTTGGAAATATTAAAGAATGTGTCCGATGAATGGCTATTAGGGAGTAAAGAAAAAGGGTTTTCACTTGGATTCTTCGATGAAGACTATTTAAATAAAGCACCAATCGCTATTGTAAGAGATGGACATGACCAAATACTTGGTTTTATGAACATAATGGATATAGCTGATGCCCATCAGACAGTTACAGTAGACTTAATAAGAGTGAAACAAGCCGCGCCAGAAGGCATGATTGATTTTCTCTTCTTATCATCGGTTGATTGGGCGATTAAAGAAGGGTACCAGCGATTTAATATGGGCATGTCACCGATATCAAATGAAGGTTTATCGAGATTTTCCTTTTTAAGTGAAAAAATAGCTGCTCAAATATTCTTACATGGTCACTTTATTGATCATTTTCAAGGGTTTCAAAAATTAAACGAGAAATATACGGATATTTGGGAGCCTAAATATTTGGCATATAGAAGAAAATCTTCTCTGCCGTTTACTATGGCCCAGATTGCTTTACTTATTTCTAAAAAAGAACAAAGGATGGACGGTTGATTCAATTCGACCGTTTTTTTTATTGGTATAATAAACGTTGTTAAAAATTAATTTTGGTATAGTACTTTATTTCTATGAATTATCTGGTAAAATCAAGGAGAATCCTATGAAAAAAGTAAGGGTGTATCTTTGTGAAAAGTTTTTTGCAAATTAGTATAATGGTCATTTTTTTCATTTTTAATCAGTTCCATGTGGCTGCTGCGGAAATACAACAGTTACCTCTAAAAAGTGAAGCGGCTGCACTGCTAGATTCGGATACAGGAGCGGTGCTTTACTCTAAGAATGCAAACCAAAAAATGTATCCGGCAAGTTTAACGAAAATTGCTACAGCCATTTATGCGATAGAAAAGGGACAATTAGATAGGATTGTAACGGTAAGCGGAAACGCAGTCAGGCAAGATGGGACCCGTGTTTATTTAAATGAAGGCGAGAAAGTACCATTAAAAATGCTTCTTCAAGGTATGTTAGTTAACTCAGGAAATGATGCGGCTGTTGCCATTGCAGAATCGATTGATGGGTCTGTTCCGCAGTTTGCAGAAAATTTAAATAACTATTTGAGGGCGAAAATCGGTGTAACCCATACTCATTTTACTAACCCAAGTGGTTTGTTTGATGCGAATCATTATACAACTGCAATGGATATGGCTCTAATAACTAATTATGCTATAAAGAATCCTATCTTCAAGGAAATATTCGGAACAAAAGTACTTCCGTGGAAGGGACAGTCGTGGCAAACGAATATTGTCACCCACCATAAAATGCTACGGGGGGAGTTTCTATATCCTGAGGTTACCGGGGGAAAGACAGGATATACCAGCGAAACGAAACAAACCTTAGCCACAACTGCCGATAATGGAAAGATCAGACTAACTGCGGTTGTTTTAAAGTCAAATTTAAAGAATGATAAATATATTGATACCACTGTTTTATTGGATTATGGTTTTAAGAACTTTCAACATACAGTTATTAAAAAGGGAGAAGTTTTTACAACCGCTGAGCGAAAAGAATTTTCACCCGAAAACGATATGCTTATAACAGAACGGATCGGTGGATGTTTAAAGAATGTTGCAGACAATGGTCTCCTTTCTATCCTTGATAATAAGGGGCAGTTAGTTCAGACTGTTCAATTAACATACAAGGAGCCTCCAAAACCAAAAGTTGCAGCTATAGAGACACCGAAAAAGGATAATCAAAAACAGGAAGAGGAAGAGATCATCTTAATCAATTCGATCGTAATTATGATGGTTGTTTTACTTGCGATTGCCTTAAAGTTACGTATAAAAGGTCAGCGAGAATATTAATTTGCCTGCCATGGAAGGATGAGACCTCCATGGCTTATTTTTTTGATGATTATGTATGGATGAAAGTTGAGAAGGGCGAAAATTGGATTATTTATCGATTATGAATCGTATGATGGAAGTAGGAAGTGATTACGGGACTTTATGAAAGACAATTCCTGCACAAGGAGGTCTCAAAAGATGGATATGGAAAAATTAAAACAGTGGATGGACATCGCCAAAAGTATGCAAGGGGGGGACTTTTGGAAAAATATTTTTGATCAGGAATTTGCAAAAGATTTTATGAATGAACAAGCCGAAAATTCCTCCACGATGGGTGGGGAGTCTGAGCGATCAGAAGAAAACAAAACCTTTCCTTTGGTTGATATTTTAGCAGGAGAGCAAAAAGTGGTAGTAGTAATTGAACTTCCGGGTGTAACCAAGGAAAATATTGAATTAGGTCTTAATAAAAATTTACTGATTATTAAAGGGAAGGCAGATCCTATTCATCCACAATTAGCCATGATCCATTCAGAAAGGTTTTATGGTCATTTCGAGAGACAGGTCCCATTGCCTGATACAATCAGTCCAGGTCAGTTAACTGCTAATTTTTGGAATGGCTTATTGCTGGTGGGCTATGAACGGACATTAGAAAAAGGTGACAGTATTCCGATTAAGTAGGAACCTATATTAAACCGACAAAAAAGACTAAAGTGTGAAAATACTTTAGTCTTTTATAATCCTATTGCAGTCTGCTCTCTACTTGACGGCAGACCTCATCAGCAGACATTCCATTTGCATCAATTACAGAGCCTTTTGTGCTGGTATCAGACATACCCATCACGTTTGAATCAAGACCAGTAACGACACAGCAATCACAATTTTGAGCATCAGACTCCTGCTTTAATTCTACCACATCATAACCTTTTTCCCTTAAGGCTTCTTGAATGTTTGTAAGAGATTGTTCTACTCCAACTTTTGCCATACAAAACACCTCCTCCTGTAGATTATTTTGCCTGAACCTTTAGGAAATATTCCGTATAAGCAGAGATATTTATCCAAAGGATAGTAGGGGAGGTGTATGAAATGTCGAGAGGCAGAAAACGTAAAGCGGATCCGTCCACGATCGGCCTTAATTCTCCGCAAGTAGAAGGTCAAGGTACGACTACAACAGAAACCGGTTCAATAGAAGCACCATCATCTCGAAAAAAACAAAAAAGATTTTAAGACGACAAAAAGGATGCCAAGTATTTGACATCCTTTTTTTAAAGAGTTTCTTTACCTTTATTGATACATTGCTGCTACTTGCTTTTGAATTTCCTCATTCTCTAAATACTCATCATATGTCATCTGTTTATCCACTAAACCTTTTGGTGTGAATTCAAAAATTCGATTAGCAATCGTTTGGATGAATTGGTGGTCGTGTGAAGAAAACAGCATTGAACCTTTAAAGTTGATTAATCCATTATTTAAGGCAGTGATGGATTCTAAGTCCAAATGGTTGGTAGGTTCATCTAGTAAAAGAACATTGGCCCCATTCAACATCATTTTTGAAAGCATACAGCGAACCTTTTCTCCACCAGAAAGGACACTGGCCTTTTTTAATACTTCTTCCCCGGAAAACAGCATTCTTCCTAAGAAACCTCTTAAGAAGCTTTCGCTATCATCTTTAGGAGAGAACTGACGAAGCCAATCGACAAGAGTTAAATCGCTGTTCTCAAAATACTCGGAGTTATCTTTTGGGAAATAAGCCTGTGAAGTAGTAATCCCCCACTTAAATGTACCGCTGTCAGCTTCCATTTCACCCATTAAGATTTTAAAGAGAGTGGTTTTTGCCAATTCATTTGTTCCAACGAGCGCAATTTTATCTCCTTTGTTCATAAAAAAGCTGACATTATCTAAAACCTTTTCACCATCAATTGTTTTAGTTAGGCCTTCTACGTGCAGCAAATCATTCCCAATTTCACGATCCGGCGTGAATCCAACAAAAGGATAACGGCGGGAAGACGGCCTGATATCATCAAGTGTAATCTTATCTAATAACTTCTTACGTGATGTTGCTTGTTTAGACTTAGACGCATTGGCACTAAAACGGGCGATAAAGCTTTGAAGTTCTTTAATTTTTTCTTCCTTTTTCTTGTTTGCATCTGAAGCCATTCTTGATGCAAGTTGACTTGATTCATACCAGAAATCATAGTTTCCGACATAAATTTGAATTTTACTAAAATCCAAATCAGCAATGTGTGTACAAACCTTATTTAAGAAATGCCGGTCATGGGATACCACAATAACAGTGTTTTCAAAGTTGATTAAGAAATCCTCAAGCCATTGAATGGCCTTAATATCTAAATGGTTTGTCGGTTCGTCTAAAAGTAAAACATCTGGCCGGCCAAATAGGGCTTGCGCAAGCAACACCTTAACCTTATCAGAACCCGATAAGTCAGCCATTTTTTTATAATGCAGGTCTTCACCAATACCCAGGCCCTTTAAGAGAATCGCGGCTTCAGGTTCAGCTTCCCAGCCATTTAATTCCGCAAATTCACCCTCAAGCTCTGCAGCTTTCATGCCATCCTCGTCGGTGAAATTTTCCTTCATATATATAGCATCTTTTTCTTGCATCACTTCATATAGTCTAGCGTGACCCATAATAACGGTTTTGAGTACCTCAAATTCCTCATATTCAAAATGGTTCTGCTTTAACACAGCCATCCGCTCATTAGGGCCTAATTGAACGGTTCCTGTTTGTGCTTCAATTTCACCGGATAAAATTTTTAAAAATGTTGATTTACCTGCTCCATTAGCCCCGATTAGGCCATAGCAATTACCAGGGGTAAATTTAATATTTACATCTTCAAACAATTTTCGGTCACCATATCTTAAACTTACGTTACTTACAGTAATCATAGTAGTAATCCTCCAGAACAAAAATATCTACTCATTATATCATTAAAATAGAACAAGAGCGAATTCTTTTGGTATAGATTATAGTAGTAGAAAAATTTTCTAAAAAAATTTTTTCATTTTCACACTTTATTCATAATTTTGTTGTAAAATTGGTTTAAGAAGTATTAAAGAGGGTGAATAGTATGGCAAAAAAACAGCTTACTGAATTCGTGAATAAATTAAAAAAAGCTGGTATTAAAGCAAGTCTAACTAAACCGAAGTCCACTTATCTATTAACATTGCAGCAAATAAAATAAAATCCTTCATTCCTCAACCGAATTATTAAAGTAAAAGCGATTAATCCCAAGGACTAACCGCTTTTTTTATTACTCTAATTTTTCGAGTACTTTGTCATATACATCTTGTTTATTAAACTCTTCTCCCATAGGAAACTTTGCAATAAATTTATTATTTTCATCCACTAGATACGTAAAGGTAGAATGGATGAATTGACCATTTCCAGGATCTTTATATTGAAATTGCAAGGCGTTTGTGATTTTACGGAGTTGTGTTTGACTATCTTTTATTTTTTGTTTTTCCCCAGTTAAGAATATCCAGTTATTATCTTTCTCTATTCCGAACCCCTTTTTATATTCTTGCAAAATCTCAGGCGTATCGCGGTAAGGGTCAATGGTGATTGTGACAAACTCTATTTCTCTTCCATATACTCCTTTTTTCGATAAATCATTCTTTAAATCAATCATCTTTTGTGTAGTGGTTGGACAAACATCAGGGCAATGGGTGTAAATAAATTCGACCAGCTTTAACTTTGTTTTATCTTTCCCGAAAATAAATATATCTCCATTTTGGGTAGTAAAGGTAGTATTAGCAGGTATAGCAGCATTAGCATCTCTAAGAAGAAAAAAAGAAATTCCTCCGGTTATCCCCAAAAAAATTACAAGACTGCAAATAATATAAATCCTTTTCAAAACAATCCCCTCCTACACTAAAGATAAATAAGTTTTTGTAAAAAAGATATGGATATTTTGTGAAAAAAAGCTGATGCTTGATAAACATGATTCCTTTATACTGTATTATGAAACAATGGTTAAAATCTGAACTTTCAAGAATAGGAAGCTGGTGTATATATGAAAAAAACAGCAAAATTCTTCTTTCAACTTGCCATCCTAATAGTTATCTATCAAACAGGGAATTTAGTAACTAATTACCTGCACTTGCAAATCCCCGGAAATGTGATTGGAATAGTCATTTTATTGCTAATGCTCTTGTCAGGTCTAATTAAGGTAGAACAAATCCAACTGGCTTCAGAGTTTCTCTTGAAACATCTCGGGTTCTTTTTTATTCCAATATCCGTCGGTTTAATGACATTAGGTGCGACTTTCATGAAAGTCGGCTGGATTTTATTACTTATTCTTTTTATTAGTGCTTTTATTGGTATAGTTATAGCAGGTAAGACCACTCAAACTGTAATGGCAAGAAATCATAAGGAAAATGTGAATCATCATGATCACGCTTTATAGTATTATACTAACTGTTTTTGTCTATTTGGCGTCGCGTTATATAACGAAAAAATATTCTTCTCCATTAACGAGCCCTGTTTTCTTAAGTACCGTCATTATTATTATCATTCTGCTGGCTTCCAACATATCCTATTCGGAATATGAACCCGCAAAATCAATTATGACCTATCTGCTTGGACCGGCTACCGTTTCTTTGGCGGTCCCGATTTATAATAATCGTGCTCTATTTGCAAAATACATTGTTGCGGCTGTAACAGGTTTGTTGATTGGCAGTATTTCAACTATTCTCTCAGCCCTGCTAATGGCAAAAGGACTGCACCTTTCTAAAATGTATCTCCTTGGCTTAACAGTAAAATCTGTTACTGTTCCAGTGGCAGCGGAAATAGGGGGGATTATTCATGGGAATATCTCTTTAATCGCAGCGTATGTTATTGTTACCGGGATGCTGGGTGCCATGTTTGGGGCAAAAGTACTGAATTGGTTTAAGATTGATGATCCATTTGCCAGGGGTCTGGCAATTGGTACAATCGCACATGGGATTGGAACAGCTGAGGCAGTGAAGGAAGGAGAAATCCAAGGTGCTGTGTCCGGAGCAGCAATGGGCATTGCAGCTATTATTACTTCGTTTATCATTCCTTACATTATCCACTTTATTATTTAATAGGTAAAATTTGGTTGACAATTCTTGTAAAATGCCATATTCTATAAAAGAATTAAACTTTTCTAATAAGGGAGTATGTTTTATGTTAGGTGTCGTTCTTAACTAATCCAATCAATTGGATATTTTCATTTCATCATAATCTTTCATTTTTTTGTAAGATGAAGGGCTTATTTAGGTATGGAATGAGGTTAAGAACAATGGGCAAGCATAAGCATACACTTTTTCCAATGTAGCTGTGTACACTCGTGTAGACAGTTTTTATTTTGGATTAATATGTATGAAAGAATGGGTGGGTACACCATTCATTTACTTTGAAGCCGCAATGACATTGTTCATTGCGGCTATTTTTATTTTGGGAGGCTTTAAAAATGAATCAACATACGTTTAACCAGTTGGAATTTCAAAAAATTAAGGATGAAATAGCAGCCTTCGCCCTAACTAAAGAAGGTAAAGAAAAAATTCAGAATCTCGTCCCCTCTACAAATGTAAAGCAAATAGAGGCTTGGCTTGAAGAGGTTTCTGAGGCAGTACGGATCTTAGAGGTTAGTTCAAGTGTCCCTCTTCACGGTCTCGATGGAATGACCATGATCCTCGGGAACATGAATAAAGGTGCAGTACTTAAAATAGAGCAATTATCGAAGCTTTATGAATTTTTGGACTGCTGTGGAAAGATACGAAGGTTTATGAAAGATAAAGCATATTATGCACCTAGGGTATCAGCCTACGTTGAAATTATCGATGAATTACCTGAACTCGCTGCTGAAATTATTCGCTGTGTCAGGGGGGGCAGGATAGATGATTATGCAAGTAAGGAATTATTGAAAGTAAGAAAGCAGCTGGCCATACAAGAAGAGCGCTTGAAAGATAAAACGATGCAATTGGTCAGGTCCAATAAATATAAAACGTATTTACAGGAGAATGTAGTCAGTCAACGAAACGGGCGCTATTGTATACCAATAAAGAAGGAATACCGCAATAAAATAAAAGGAACGGTCCTTGATACGTCTGCATCAGGTTCTACTCTTTTTATCGAGCCAGAAGAAATCTCAATTTTTCAAGATCAATTGACATGGCTTCTTTCGGATGAGGAAATAGAGGTTCAAAAAGTATTAAGTTATTTAACTGGAATGGTCGAACAAAAAGAGGAGCAAATCCGTCTTGCAGTGGAAACCATGATTCAGTATGATTTTTTATTTGCAAAGGCAAAATATTGCCGAATGATTAACGGTTCAAGGGTAAATATTAACCAGTTTAATGAATTGAAATTAATAGAGGCAAGGCACCCTCTGCTTGGTGAAAAAGCTGTTCCATTATCTTTTACAATGGGAAAAGATGAAAAGGCATTGGTAATCACCGGACCAAACACGGGTGGAAAAACCGTTGCGATCAAAACGGTGGGACTATTAACGTTAATGGTTCAATGCGGGCTGCATATTCCAGCGGCTAAGGAGAGTAATCTGAAAATATTCGAACGGATTTTAGTGGATATCGGTGACGGTCAAAGTATCACAGAAAATTTAAGTACTTTTAGTTCCAGGATCGTTAATATCATTGAAATCTTAAAAGAAGCAAATGACCGAACATTAGCAATGTTAGATGAGCTGGGCTCTGGGACTGATCCTGGTGAGGGAATGGGGCTTGCCACTGCCATTTTGGAGACACTTTATAAAAAAGGATCGTTCCTATTCGCTACAACTCATTATAGTGAAATTAAAGAATTTGCAGAGGAACATAAAGGGTTTTTAAATGGCTCGATGGAGTTTGACTTAACAACGCTTTCGCCCACATACCGGTTAGTGATCGGCAGAGGAGGGGAGAGTCAGGCGTTTGCGATCGCACTAAGATTAGGGATGCATCCCGAAATTGTGAAGAGAGCACATTCTATTACCTATAAAGAAGAAAAAGAATATCTTAACCAGGAGAAGGATCCTTGGAAATTAAAAGAATTAGAAAAACAGGTAATCATCAATAAATATCAGCAAAAGCAAACGGTTTCCAAGGCGGAGATTCCACTTTATCGGCAAGGTGACAATGTGAGGATTTCTCCATCAAATGAATTTGGAATTGTTTATAAGGGGCCCGATGAGGTTGGAAATTATCTGGTTCAGGTAAAGGGAGATAAAGTATCAGTCAACCATAAAAGGCTGACCCTATATATTGCCGCAGCTGAACTATATCCTGAAGATTATGATTTTGATATTGTGTTTCAATCCAAGGAAAATCGTAAGAAAAGTAAGCTTTTATCCAAAGGGCATCAAGAAGACATTACGATCGATTACACAGATAACAAGCAATAGGATGTCTCCGCCTGAAGTCTATAAAAGCCCTCCTGAGGACATCCTGTTTCCTTTTCAGTGCAAAAACCTACTTTTTTTGATTTGAATATTGTTGTGCAAGCAGTAATTTAACTTCATTATAGCTTAGCCCAGATTGACTGTTTAGTCGTTTTACTTCATCAATATCTGTTCCGACTTTGGTATATCTCTTATTAGCAGATGTCATGCTTTGGTAACACTCCTTGCATGTAAGTAAATTTAAGGCAATGAAAATTACCTTTTTTGTGCATACTAGTAAAAAAGGAGGCGGTTCCCATATTTTACGGTAAAAGGGCTAAAGAAGAAATTGAAACCATTCTCGTTGACACAGAGGTATATTCTTGCTCAGATGATGCTTGTATTGGCTGGATGAGAAAGGATTTTGTCGCAGATGACCTGCTATGTCCGATGTGCGGCAACCAAATGTTAGAAGAAATTAGAGAGCTGCCTAAAATTTAAATAAATTGCTATATGTTATAAAAGACTGTCTGTATAGAGGACAGTCTTTTATTCTTCACCAAATTCAAAGAAATGGTCTTCATATGCTTTCTGTGCAGATTCTGATGATGTGAACAAGGCGTCATCATCTTCGATTACATGGAAGGTCTCATTAAGAAACAAGGCTAATGCATTAGGATCTTTAGGATGTTGAACAATTTCTGCAGCTTGTACATTTGCTACAGATGGTACATGAGGGTTACGGTATATAACATACACTTCATCCCCTGGTTTTGCATCATCTAAATTCTTCATACTCATCTAAAAACATCCTCCTTTACAAATTTTCGTTCTGCTGTCTAATTTCATCCCCTGTAATAATCATATTGGCTTCCTCAAGTGCCTTGTGCTCGTTCACCGAATCTCCCGGTGTGTTTTTTTTATTTGGAAATATAGATCCGTTTTCAATCGTAACTTGTGGTTCTTCATCTGCCGGTGTCAAATAGTCTTTCTTCTTGGCCATATAAATCATCTCCTTATCTTAAAGGTTTCACCTATAGAAAATGGTTTATGCCTTCCTAATTCTTTCCTTAGCGGAATATATTGACTATAAAAAAACTCCCCTTCGATTTGGGGAGTTCACTACCTTATTCTTCCTTTTTTGATAAACAATGGTCGCATTCCATTAAATAGCTTTCAGCTTGTTCCTCCATATGCTGCCCACACTCTGGGCATTCTTTTTTTGGCAGGCTCCGGAAAAATTCAACAGGACTGATCAACATATAAAACCCCTCCTCAAATAATAATACAGTTTATTTTAAAATCTATTGTTATAGAACAACGAGGCGAAAAAAATATTCAAGCAGTGCCTGCAGCTGAAATACAGAAAATTACTACTCTTCTCTTTTAGACAAACAGCGGTCACATTCCATTAAGTAACTTTCAGCTTGTTCTTCCATATGTTGGCCACACTCTGGACATTCCTTTTTTGGTAAGCTGCGAAAAAATTCAATCGGATTCATTAACATAAAAACCTCTCCTTTATTAATACAGTTTAATAATTGTTCTCTTGTTATAGTACAGTATAAACGAAAAACTTCTTTTTGTGTAGACTTTTTTTAAAAATTTTGACCATTAAATTAGAATGAGTCATTTGTCCTAAGGCCTATTTATAGTTATTTTGGTTGTATGTAGGATGAGGAGCACAAACGGGTTAAAAATAAGGGGAAGGCATGAAAATATTTACTTCCATAACCTTTTAATTTACATTACAATCGTAGTAGAAAATAATTTGTCGCATCGGGGGGATGCAGGTTAATGAGTGTAATGTTTGGAATTTTTCATCCATATTTTATCTTTATCGCTATAGGTCTAACGATCATGGCATCATATACAGCACTTGACATGTTTACTTTGATACGATCCTCAAACCAGAACAAAAGGCTTTTGTTCTTAGGCGGGACGCTATCCATGGGGATTGGGATATGGGTAATGAACTTCATGGCGTTAATTTCAGCAGACGCAAGCAGGTTTGCAAGCTATCATATTCCACTAACGATTCTTTCCATATTTATAGGAATTGCTTTCACTGGAATGGCCTTTCTTTGGTTTTTTGGTAAAAACATAACGATCTATCATTTGTTAGTTGGAAGTTTATTCTTAACCCTTGCGGTTATGGCAATACAGATCATTGGTTTATATTCAATGAATGTAAATATCGAATATAATGTTGGTCTAATGATTTTTTCCATATGTTTAATTTATGGTTCTTTTTTATTATCATTATGGATTCTTTTTTCATCCAGCTATTCACAAGCGAATCAGATTTGGCTCAAACCAATTAGTGCAATCATTATAACGACAGCTATTGCCGAAGGGCACTTCCTATTAAAAAGAGCGGCGGTTACCATGAGCGGAGCTTTATCGGGGAACCAAGCAGATAGCCCGTTCTTTATCTTTTTGGTTTTATTTGTTTCATTATTAATCATTGGCGGGCTAATTATTTCAAGTATGTTAATTAGTAAACAATTGGCCACTACGGATACAAACCTCAAGGATATTAAAGCAGCACTTGATGCCTCGACAATTGTGGCCATTACCGACAATAAGGGCATTATCACATTTGTAAATGATAAATTCGAGGAAATTTCTAAATATAATAAAGAAGAGATTATTGGGAAGACACATCGCATCATCAATTCCGGCTATCATTCGAAAGAGTTCTTTGAAAATCTATGGAAAACCATCGAGACAGGAAAGATATGGCGTGGTGAGATTCGGAACAAAGCGAAGGATGGTACGTTTTATTGGGTGGATACGACTATTGTTCCATTTCTGAATAAAAAAGGTAAACCTGTCCAATACATTGCAATCCGGTCGGATATTTCTGATCGAAAAAGGGCGGAAGAGCATCTGAAAGAAATGATTAAAGAGAATGAAGATATAAAATTTGCCTTAGATCAATCATCCATTGTCGCTTTTACGGATGAAAAAGGAAAAATAACAAATGTAAACGATAAGTTCTGTGAAATTTCAAAGTATAGCCGTGAAGAAATCATTGGGAAGGATCATCGGATTCTTAATTCGGGCTATCATTCTAAGGAATTTTTTAAAAATTTATGGAAGACGATTGGTTCTGGTCAAGTATGGAAGGGTGAACTAAGGAATAAAGCAAAGGACGGAACCTATTACTGGGTAGATACGACCATCGTTCCGTTTTTAAATAAACACGGTAAACCCTATCAATATCTGGCGATTCGTAACGATATAACAGAGAGGAAGAAAACCGAAGAGGTACTTCATCGTCAAGATAAACTTGCTGCAGTAGGACAGCTGGCTGCTGGTGTTGCGCATGAGATCCGTAATCCGCTGACTTCGATGAAAGGATATGCGGAATTCTTGCAGTTAGATGAAAAAGATCCTGAACGGATGGAATTTCTGAATATTATTTTAGATGAGATTGAACGTGTAAATACCATAGTTGAAGACTTCATGGTATTAGCAAAGCCAAAAGCGGTTGAATTAGAGGAAAAGAATGTCGTTCCAGTCATTCGTAATGTGGTTTCACTGCTTGAATTTGAAGCCAGGAAAAAGAATGTTCGGTTGTCATTTGATTGTAACGAAGAGATTATTCAAATTGAATGCGATGAAAATCGGTTAAAGCAAGTATTTCTAAATTTTATTAAAAATGGAATTGAGGCCATGCCAAATGGCGGGGATCTCCAGGTTAAAACAGTTATTCATGATAATAACGTACAAATTTCCATCCAAGATTCGGGCGTAGGTATTCCAAAAGAAAAACTAAAGAAACTGGGAGAGCCATTTTTCACTACAAAGAAAAATGGGAACGGCTTAGGCCTAATGGTAAGCTTTAAAATTATTGAAAGTCATAATGGCAGAGTCTTTGTGGAAAGCGAACCCAATAAAGGAACAACCTTTAATATTTTATTACCTGCAAAAATTGCTTAAACGAGAGTTTCCTCTCGTTTTTTTGTTCCTAAAATTTTCCTTCGAAAAATTTTAATAATTTCGAATCTACAAATGATGAATATCGACTATGATGGTTATAGAAGGAATATCATTTATGGGGGAGGGATAGTAGTGACAGATAGGAAGCATGTTAAAACAATATGCGGCTATTGTGGAACTGGCTGTGGCCTTGTTTTAGAAGTGGCCGATAATAAAATAGTGAAAATCCGCGGGGATAAGGAAGCTCCAGTTAATAAAGGACAAACGTGCGTTAAAGGGGCATTTGCATATGAATATGTTCATGCAAAAAGCCGATTACATTCACCACTTATCCGAAAAGCAGGACAGCTTGTTGAAGCTACATGGGAGGAGGCATATCAGTTTATTGCTGATAAACTTTCCGCGATTAAAACCACTTGGGGTCCTAATGCGATAAGCATGTTTGCATGTGCACGAAGTACAAATGAATCTAATTATATTACACAAAAGTTTATGAGGGCGGTAATCCATAGTAATAATATCGATGGATGTAACCGAACGTGACACGCACCAAGTGTTGCCGGTCTGGCAACTATTTTTGGAAGCGGTTCCCCAACCAATACTTTAGAAGATTTTGATAAAGCAGAAGTACTGCTTCTAATGGGGTCAAACACAACAGATGCCCATCCGATTATTGCGAATCGAATTAAGAAGGCTGTTAAATCAGGATTAAAAATGATTGTTATAGATCCACGAAAAATAGATATGGTGAAATCAGCTCACCGGCACCTGCAGATTAATGTAGGGACAGATATTGCTCTCCTTAATGCCTTTATTCGGGTTATTCTTAAAGAAGGTCTTTACGATCCACATTTTATTAAAGAATTAACCATCGACTTTGAACGGTTAGCTAATCAGGTAGAAGTTTATACCCCTGAGTATGCAGCGGAGATTACAGGTGTTTCGGCTGAAGATATTGTAACGACGGCCAGAGAGTATGCAGCATCAAGCGGCTCTATGATAGCCTATACACTAGGAATTACAGAACACCACTGTGGAGTAAACAATGTGTTTGATATCGCTAATCTAGCTCTCCTAACAGGAAACATAGGTAAACCAGGTACAGGGATCATGCCTTTAAGAGGGCAGAACAATGTACAAGGCGCAGGTGATATGGGATGTCTTCCTAATCAGCTGGCGGGTGCAATGAGTCTAGCAAATGATGAGTTCCGTGCCAGATATGAAGATCATTGGGGGGTCAAACTAAATCCGCACCCTGGTGATACGCAAACCCGTACCTTTGACCGCCTTGAGATGGGTGAATTAAAAGGTCTTTATATAATAGGAGAAAATCCCCTATTAGCAGATGTTCATATGAATCATACAAAAAAATTATTAGAAAAACTGGATTTATTGATTGTCCAGGACATTTTCTTAACTGAAACGGCCCAACTGGCAGATGTCGTTCTGCCCGCCCGTTCTTGGGGAGAGGTGGATGGAACCTATACCAATACAGATCGAAGAATCCAGCGGGTACGTAAGGCTGTCGAACCCCATCCAAATACGAAGGAAGATTGGGAGATTCTTTGTGAACTTGCCTCTTTAATGGGTTATCCAATGCATTATAAAAATAGTGAAGAAATCTGGGATGAAGTAAGAAAGCTTGCTTGGGAAGTGTATGGAGGGATTTCCTATAAACGATTAGATAATTTGTATAGTATTCACTATCCATGTCCTGAGGAGAATCATCCAGGTACTTTCATTCTGCATGAGCGTTTTCATAAACCAGAGGCTGAAATGAAAAAAGCTCCGTTTGTTCCGGTCGAATATACGGAGCCTTTAGAACTTCCAGATCAAGAATATCCGTTTACGCTAACAACTGGCAGGCGGTATGAGTCCTATAATACTCATTCACAAACCCGTTATTATGCTGCAGGAGTTAAGATAAAACAAACAGAAGAGACGGTTGATATTCATCCGGAAGATGCAGGTGCATTAGGGATAGAAGATGGTGAGCTTGTACAAGTACGTTCGAGAAGAGGAGAACTTCAGGTTAAGGCAAAAATTACGGAACAAGTAGTCCCAGGACTGGTATTTATGAGTTTCCATTGGAGTGAAACGCCTACAAATGTATTAACATTAAATGAATATGACCCAATCTCAGGGACAGCTGAGTACAAAGCATGTGCAGTTGCCATTTCAAAGGTCTCATAAAATATCATTTCGAAAAAGTAGTGCAGATAAGTATTCTGCACTATTTTTTTTATGGTTTATTAACAGAATATTCTTACCTTAAGGAAATATTATTGTAATATAATTGCCATTCTTGTAAACCAATTAACATCTCCCTGTTCTTTTCCTCAGAAAAATTCGTGTTATGATGAGAACAAGTTAGCAACGAAGAACATGGGAGGATATAGAAATGATCAAAAAAATAAAAGCATTCCTAGCAGTTGCTGCACTCTCAGGGGCTGTAGGCGCTAATGTACATGCGGAAGAAATAACGGTCCAGGAAGGGGATACCCTTTGGGATCTATCGCAAGTACATAATACATCTGTAGAAGATATTCAAAACTGGAATCATCTTTCTACTGACCTCATTCACCCGGGAGATGTATTGACGATTGCGACTGAAAAACAAATTACAGTCCAACAGGATGATACACTAAGTGCTATTGCATTAAAATACCAAGTACAAGTAAACCAAATAAAAGAATGGAATAAATTAAATACGGATCTTATCCATCCAGGTTTGGAACTAGTTATTTATGATGAGGTAACGGAAAGTGTTAAGAATAAAGAGAAATCCGATACTAATGAGGATAATACCGAAGTAAGTAATTTGGAAGAACCGGTTGCAAACTCAATTGTAACAAAATCCGAACCGAATAAGACTGTTAAACAGGAATCAGCTCCCGAAGCTGAGCCTGCTGAACCAGTTTCAGAAAGCAAGCCTGCCTCAAAAGCTCCGGTTACACCAGCAGTTAAAGCAGAAAGTACGGAAGAAGATAATTCAAAGGAAATTACGGTTAAAGCTACCGCCTATACAGCTTCTTGCGAAGGATGTTCTGGTACAACCGCAACAGGTGTAGACTTAAAAGCAAATCCAGACGCTAAAGTAATCGCCGTTGATCCTAAAGTTATTCCACTTGGCAGTAAAGTATATGTAGAGGGTTACGGAGTGGCAACTGCGGCAGATACAGGCGGTGCCATTAAGGGAAATAGAATTGATGTATTTATTGCCACAGAACAAGAGGCATTAGAGTGGGGAAATAAACACATCACAGTCAAAATAATAGACTAAAAAAGCTGCCTAACTTAAGCGTTAGGCAGTTTTTGTGTTTGTTTAACTTGCTTGTTTTACTACAGGGTTTGTAACTGTAACTTTTCTTTGGTAGAAGAACCAGTTTAATACGAATGAAATCACATAGAACCCAATGAAGAAATAGAAAGCAGTTACGTAAGTACCAGTTGCATTAATAGACCATCCGAACAGCTTAGGGATAAAGAATGATCCATAAGCAGCAAATGCAGCTGAGAATCCAATAACAGATGCGGCTTCTTTTGGAATGAAAATGTTCGGAATCATTTGGAACGTGGAACCGGAACCGATCCCTGATGCTAAGAAAAGGATTAAGAACGAGAACAAGAATCCATTAAATTGTTTGCCATTTAGGAAAAATATAACACCTGCTGCACCAATACTCATGATAACTAATACAAACGCAGTCACTTTTGCGCCGCTAAGCTTATCTGCCAGCCAGCCGCCAACAGGTCTAGCTGCTGCAGCAACTAAAGCACCAAGGAAAGCAAGTGAAAGATGTTCAGGAAATTGTGATCTTAATAGCAGCGGGAATGCCGCAGAATATCCAATAAATGAACCGAATGTTGATACATATAGGACAGTCATAATCCAAGTATGCTTACGTTTTACAATAACAAACTGATCTGCAAATGATTGCTTTGCACCCGGGACATTATCCATTTTAAAAATCGCAAGTATGGTCATAATGGCAATAGGTATTACCCAAATAAAAGCTGCATTTTGTAACCAAAGCGACTGACCGTTAGCTGCAACCTGTTTGCCGCCCACTAAAGCAAATGTTCCTGAAGTAATAATTAATGGAGTAACAAATTGTACAACTGAAACTCCCATGTTTCCTAATCCACCATTGATGCCAAGAGCGGTGCCTTTTTCTTTTTTAGGAAAGAAGTAGCTAATATTAGCTGATGAAGACGAGAAGTTTCCTCCGCCAAGACCGCAAAGTGCCGCCAGTAGTAACATAACTGAATAAGGTGTATCAGGATTTTGGACTGCAAATCCGATGCCGACAGCTGGTATTGCTAGAATGGCTGTAGAGATTACTGTCCAGTTTTTCCCTCCAAAAAGTCCAACTGCAAAGGTATAAATAAAACGCAGTGTTGCACCGACAAGTCCTGGGATAGCTGCCAGTGTTAATAATTGTCCCTCTGTAAAATGAAAGCCAACATCATTAAGTCTCACAGCTACTACAGACCATATCTGCCAAACAATAAAAGCAAGCATAAGAGATGGTACAGAAATCCATAAATTCCTTTGTGCGTGTTTTTTTCCTTCAGTGCTCCAGAACTTTTCATCTTCCGGGTTCCAATAATTAATTCGGGCCATTTGAATTCCCCCTAAATAATAGTTAATTTATCGTGTGGTGTTGCTTGTGTTATTACTATAAACTACATAGTGAACTCACTTTTGTGACGAACGTCACAAAAGTAGTGAAGGAAATGTGAACACGACTAACTAGACAAAAAGTTGTAATATTTATCAAAAAAAAGAAATCCTCAGGCTTGAGGATTTCTTGTATATTCATCATTTTCATTGGATCGATCTTTGGGCTCGTAAAACATGCCAACATAGTTTTTAACCTCTCCGGCATCATCCTTAATGGCAGTGATGGTAAGCCATTCTTTATATACTTCATTATTTTTGCGTTTATTCCAAATAAACCCTTCCCAATATCCTTTCGATAGTAGATCCTCCCACATGGTCCGGTAATAGTCATTGTCATGTTCACCGGATTGAAGAACACTTGGTGTTTTCCCTATCACTTCTTCAAGCCTATAACCAGTAATCTTCGAAAAGGCCGGATTAACATTCTGAATGATACCATTTGCATCGGTAATGCATATTCCATCAATCGCGTGGTTGACGATTTTTTGTGAAAGTTCGAGCTTATCTTGATAAAGTAACCAAATGACGATCACAAGACTCGCTAATGAGAACTCTGAAAGAGACATAAAACCGATTGCATAGTGACCCGTCCAGTTAAAGAAGATGGTTAGGATTACTGGCGGAAAAAATCCGCCTAATCCCCCCATAGCAGAGACAATTCCATTGACAATCCCTGCTTCTTTTGAAAAGTATAAAGGGACTAATTTAAAAATGGCCCCATTTCCTAACCCCGCAAATAAAGCAACTAATAAACATCCAAACGAGTATATAGGTAAGGACGGGGTGAATGATAATAAAAAGCCAGCAAAAGTCAAACTAAAGAAAACACCCATCAGGATCAAATATGGATTGATTTTATCACCCAGCCAGCCGCCGACTGGCCGAAAAAAAGTTGCCAGAGCAATAAAACCAGCCGTTCGAATTCCAGCATCTAGTTTATCTAATTCAAATTGGGTAACTAAAAAGGATGGCAAATAGATAGTGAACGCAACAAAAGAACCAAATGTAATAAAGTAAAATAAACTTAGGACCCATAATTTTGGATTTTTATAAACTCCCTTAATCTGTGTGGATAAGGAGTTGCTGATTTTTCGTTCATGTTTGTCGCCAAATAAGATATTCAAGATGGCGAATAAAAGCATTAAAATAAGATAAAGCTTAACCGTATTTCTCCACCCGAAAGTATTTGCTAGGAAAGGGGCGAGGAAGGAGGTGATTGCCGTTCCGATATTTCCAGCTCCATAAAAACCATTGATCAATCCATGTTTTGTTTTCCCAAAATATTTTGGTAAAGAAGTAACTCCAATGGAAAAAATCGCACCGCCAATTCCAAGTAATAAGCCGCCGATGATTAACATGAATAAATTATTAGAGTAACTTATGATCACAATAGGAATGAGTAATATGAAAAAGCTTGTGCTAAATAATTTTCGTGCTCCATATTTGTTTGTCCAATAGCCTATCGGAACTCTTAGAAGAGATCCAAGTATAACGGGAACAGCCGTTGCCCAAGCTATTTCAGTCGATGTTAAATGCATTTCTTCATTAATAAAAGGCATAAGTGAAGAAATAATTACCCATACCATAAACCCTGCAACCAGACTACTCGTTTGAATAAATAGTTGTCTTGTACCCAGTTTCATTTTTCATCCCCCTGTGAAGCTGTTCCATATAGTATTTTCCTATGTATTATAAACTACAATATTATTGGAGACAGTGAGGTTCAACACTGCTAGTGAAAAAATTTACAGATATTAAACATAGTAGTATATTCTTCCTGTAATATGTAATCAAACACCTCCATAATTTATATATAGTTTAATTTTTTTCAAAAATTAAGAGTCTGGATAGGAAGGATATTATGAAACAGAAAAAGACCTTTTTTGATCCTCCTAAAATCCTTGTGTTGGGTTTTTCTGTCATTATTTTGATTGGAGCTTGTTTGTTAACTCTCCCGGCTGCAACCACGAATGGACAAGGATTGTCTTTTTTAAATGCATTATTTACTGCAACATCAGCGACGTGTGTTACAGGTCTTGTTGTTGTAGATACGGGTACAACTTTCACTATATTTGGCCAGATTGTTATCCTTACGTTGATTCAAGTCGGAGGACTTGGATTTATGACGTTTGCCACTTTTTTTGCCTTGATATTAGGGAAAAAAATATCATTAAAGGAGAGAATCTTGCTTCAGGAATCCTTGAATAATTTATCAATGGAGGAAATTGTTAAGTTAGCGAAAAGGATATTAATTTTTAGCGCTGTCATTGAATTAACTGGGGCACTTATATTATCGATTCGTTTTTCCTTTGACATGTCTTTAAAGAAGGCCATTTATTTTGGCATCTTTCATTCTATTTCTAATTTTAATAATGCTGGATTTGATTTAATGGGAGAATTCCACAGTTTAACCGATTATGTGGATGACCCTGCTGTTACTCTAACGGTTTGTTTATTAATCATTTTAGGTGGGATTGGCTTCATAGTAATGAATGAACTCTATGAGTATCACACGATAAAAAGAGTTTCCCTGCATACAAAGATTGTCCTCTGTACAAGTGCAATCCTTTTATTAGTGGGCACAATTGGGATCTTTTTATTAGAGTATTCAAATCAAATGACATTAAAGCCATTATCCCTGTCAGGAAAAATACTCGGCTCCCTGTTTCAATCAGTCACAGCTAGAACAGCAGGGGCAAATACGCTGAATATTGGAGCTCTTACTCAATCCAGTATTTTATTAATAATTCTGTTGATGTTTATCGGTGCTTCTCCTGGATCTACAGGGGGAGGAATTAAAACCACAACCTTCGCTACATTACTTGGTGCCGTTTGGTCCCAAATACGTGGAAAGGAAGATGTTACTTTTTATCGCCAGCGGATAGAATATAGTACCATTTATAAGGCACTAACGGTCACATTGAGTGGATTGTTCCTTGTTATTTTTATAACACTATTATTGACGATAACCGAACATGGACACGATTTTTTAGTCCTTCTTTTTGAAGCTACATCTGCGTTTGCAACCGTGGGACTGTCAATGGGCTTGACACCCGAATTATCCCCGATCGGAAAGGGATTAATTATCTTTACTATGTTTGCCGGCAGAGTTGGACCATTAACAATAGCCTATGCAGTTGCCATGAGGAGAAACCCTGATCCGTTCCGGTATCCTAAAGGAAAGATTATGATTGGATAAACTTCTAGAGAAGAGGCTGCCTTAAAAGGTCGTTGAATCACGACTTTTTTGAGGCAGCCTTTATTGTACAAAGTTCTACCTTTAATATTTCCGCTCTGTTGATTGGAGTGGAAGGCGCGCAGACTCCTGCGGGAGTACGGGGCAGGGGAGACCCCGCAGGAGCGTATGCGACGAGGAGGCTCCCCGGCACGCCCGCGGAAAGCGAAGCACCTGGAACGGAAATCAACAGACTAGGTTCAGAGCAATAAAAAAGTTTTAGTAAAACTACTTGTTCAGTATTTAAGGAATGATTGTGTTAAAATTTAAGAAATCAACCATACGGCTTACAAATAGGAGTGACTATGATGAACTTTTCACAAATTGATACATTTGAAGGGCGACTGGACCTCATGAGGTCTCTATCTAAACAGTTCTTATCAAGAGCACATAAAGTGGATATAGAAGGCTCGTTCCCCTTTGAAAATATCGAGGATTTAAAAAGAACCGGTTATACCTCTCTATCAGTCCCTGGCAAATATGGAGGAAAGGAGATTTCTTTATATGAACTCGTACGTCTGCAAGAAATGATTGCGGAAGGGGACGGGGCTACTGCGCTTTCCATTGGCTGGCATATGGGGATTATTATGAATCTTCATGAGAAAAATGTCTGGAGCGGTTCTATATATAAATTTTTGTGTGAAGAAGTAAACAATGGTGCTTTGATTAACAGTGCACAGACGGAACCTAAAACAGGCAGTCCGACACGTGGAGGAAGACCTGAGACCAATGCCGAAAAAAGAGGCCAAAACTGGGTTATATCAGGGAGAAAAACCTTTACAACAATGGCTCCAGTATTAGATTACTTTATTGTTAATGCGACGCTAAAGGATACGAACGAGACAGCTAACTTTCTAATCCCAAGAGGGACTGCGGGAGTGAAAATCGAAGAAACATGGGATAGTATTGCCCTTAGAGGAACAGGAAGCCATGATTTAATCCTTGAGCACGTGGCGGTTCCAGAAGAATATATGGTCGAAAGGCCAAATCCTCATAGTAGAAAGGCAAACGGCTGGCTCCTTCATATTCCTGCTTGTTATCTTGGAATTGCAAGAGCGGCGCAAAGGTATGCCATTCAATTTGCAAAAGAATATTCTCCTAATAGTATCAGTGGGACAATTATCGATTTACCAAATGTAAGGCAGAAAATTGGTGAAATGGAATTAAAGATTATGCAAGCAGAGTCCTTTTTATATTCCGTTGCTAGACAATGGGATACCTCATCGGAAGAGGAAAGGGAAAAAATGCTTTCTGTTCTGGGTGCTGTTAAGTTAACAGTAACAAATGCAGCGCTATCGATTGTTGATTTGGCAATGAGAATTGTAGGCGCGAAAAGTTTATCCATTCAAAATCCGCTTCAGCGATATTACCGTGACGTAAGGGCTGGTCTCCATAATCCGCCAATGGATGATATGACAATGGAGCTTTTAGTACGAGAAAGCATTCTTAAGAACGAATAACTCACATACCTTTGTTAGCCTCTTAAAAGGATTCCAAATAGTAGCTGGTTATATATGTGTTTCTATGGGTACCTTAAGCGAAAGGAGTGAGGAAAATTGCCAAGAGGTAAAGAATTAGAACAGCTCCCGATGGCGAATATTACCCCTGGAGCAGGTAAGGACGCTGGAAAATATAATCGTGAGGTTTTAGGCACCATCGTTCAACAAGAGCAGCCGCAGCCAAGTGAAATAGAAAAAGAAAATGAAGATATGCTCTAAGCTTACCGATTTATAGTCAAGAACAATAAGGCCATCTTTTCCAATGAAAAGATGGCCTTATTGTATCTTTTAGTTAGTCTTCCACTAGTTCATGGATTTCTACAATGGTCCGCTCTTCAAGCGGTCCGCGTAAATGGACTGTGGCTGTTTTTCCGTCTTCGTTTAGCTGATCGATCCAAACAGATGTACCATTATATTTTACTTCAATATCAGCTGATGAGGACAGAATTTGTCTTATTCGGTTTTCATTCAAGTTTCTCACTCCTTTTTTTAGTAAAGTAGTGGGTACGTATATATTGTAACCGTTTTCTTCTATTATATATTAGTGAGTGGAATATATATCGATCTGGTTTCCGTTTATAGTTCCATCCTCATCGAGATTCTCTAGACTCTGAAGGTAATTATCTAGTTCTGCCTGCATTTTTTTAGGTGCGCCGGCTTTTAAATGCCAATTTCCTGGTTCATCAACAAAATACGGACTTTTTGTAAACTCCGGTCTCGTTCTAGGCATAAATTCACATCCTTATCAGACTGTTACTACTCATTGTGGGGGTATAAACAGAATGCTATCCATACCTTCCATTTAGAATATGCTTACCAATAATTATATAATTATTCGGAAACTAATCCGTAAAAGATAAGTCTATATTCATATTGCCACCCTTGTTTGTTCAGGTTTATGATAGGTGAAATAATGTGACAAACTTAAATAACATAAAAAAATTTATTATTTTGAAACCAAAACAACTTGGTCATCGTCTTATATATTTGAGGAATGGACAGTCATGTCCAACAAGTAACTGTCATAATATAAAGGAGAAATTATTAAATGGACAGGTAAGGGGATTTTGTAGTCTAATCTTGTGATATACAAAAAAACAGTTCATCTTTATTGTAAGAAACAATACATAAAATGACATGTTTTATGTTTTAAATTTTTTAGAAAGTGTGTTATAGTAATTGAGGTTCGTTTACCGGAGCTATTGGTAAGTGAGAGGAGAATTTTTGTTATGAGTAAAATTAGATTACCTAAAACAATAAATAACAGTCATATTTCATTCTTTGTAATTGCCGTTTTTCTATTCTGGATTAAAACATATGCGGCCTATCAAATTGAATTCAACTTAGGAATTGATAATAACCTGCAGAAATTTTTGTTATTAATAAATCCACTGAGCTCCGCGCTATTCTTTCTCGGTCTGGCCTTGCTCTTTAAGAAACGTACAAAGATGGTAATGATCATAATCAATTTCATTTTATCATTTTTGCTTTACGCTAATATTGCCTATTATCGCTTTTTCAATGACTTCATTACTGTACCGGTATTAATGCAAACTAAAACAAATGCCGGGCAATTAGGTGATAGTGCATTATCATTGATGTCACCATTAGATATTTTTTACTTTCTCGATACAATCATTTTAATTGTTTTAGCATTTACGCTCTTCAAAAAAGTGACGGTAACGAATAGAAAGTCTTATAAAATTGTTCTATTGTTTGCAATCACCACCTTCCTTTTTAACTTAGGATTAGCGGAAAAGGACCGTCCGCAATTATTAACACGTTCTTTTGACCGCAACTATTTAGTCAAATATTTGGGTGCGTACAACTTTACGATTTATGATGTAATCCAAAATATTAAATCATCCAGTCAGCGTGCATTAGCTGACAGCAGTGATATTACTGACGTAGAGAACTACCGTAAAGCCAATTATGCAGCGCCAAATCCTGTCTATTTTGGTAAGGCAAAGGGAATGAACGTTCTTTATATTTCAATGGAGTCTTTCCAAAGCTTTATGATTGATTATAAGATGCCAGACGGACAAGAGGTAACACCTTTCTTGAATTCTTTGGTACATGATGGCAGTACCTTCTACTTTGATAATTTCTACCATCAAACCGGCCAGGGGAAGACATCGGATGCTGAATTCTTAATGGAAAACTCCTTATATCCGATGGCACAAGGCGCTGTGTTTGTAAATAAGGCGCAGAACACATACCAAGCTATGCCGTCTATTCTAAAAGGACAGGGATACACGTCAGCTGTATTCCATGGGAACTATAAAACATTCTGGAATAGAAACGTAATTTATAAGGCGTTTGGGTATGATCAATTTTTTGATGCGGAATATTATAACATGACAGACGAGAACACTAAAAACTATGGAATGAAAGATAAACCATTCTTTAAGGAATCCATTCCTTTACTAAACAGCTTAAAACAGCCTTTTTATACGAAATTTATTTCATTATCTAACCATTTTCCATTTGAAATGGATCCAGAGGATACGGATTTCCCTGCTGGTGATACTGGTGATACGGTTGTTAATCAATATTTCCAATCAGCCCATTATATGGATCAGGCGTTTGAGCAGTTCTTTAATGATCTAAAGGCAAATGGTTTATATGATAACACAGTTATTGTCATGTACGGTGATCATTATGGTATTTCTGAAAATCATAATGAAGCAATGGCAAAAGTGTTGGGTGTGGATGAAATTACCCCAGCGATTAATGCAAAATTACAGCGAGTACCTTTATTTATTCATGTACCTGGAGTAAAAGGCGGAGTTCAGCATCAAATTGGCGGCGAGGTAGACGTTCGTCCAACCGTTCTTCATTTATTAGGTGTTGATACGAAGGATTACATGGAATTTGGTTCTGACCTATTATCTAAAGATCATCGTAATTGGGCGTTATTCAGAAATGGTGATTTTGTTTCATCTGATGGAATTCAACTAAATGAAAAGTGTTACTCTTATGAAACGACTGAACTATTAGAGGATAATACCCTTTGTAAGACCATAGATGAAAAGGTAAAAACAGAATTACAAATGTCTGATGAAGTCGTTTATAAAGATTTATTAAGGTTTTATCAGCCTGAGGGTTATACCTCAATTAATCCAAATGACTATGAATATTTAGGCCCAAAAGGAAAAACTACAAAAACAACTGAAGATAGTAATTAAAAGGAGAAGGACCTGGTCCTTCTCCTTTTTTGTCCATGAAAGAACTAAAGGAATAGCCATTTCGGACAGGTTAGCATATAATAAGTGAAATACATTCAGAAACAGGCAGGAGTGGATCGCATGAGAGATGTAACTTTATTGGATATTTTTGAACACCGCATTGCACAGAAATATTTAAACCGCTCAGGACTAGCCCATGCGATTGCGGTAGCGTACCATGCTTTTCATTTGAGTAAGGAACATCAGCTTGATATTGATATTGCTGTTAAAGCAGGACTTCTACATGATATGGGTCACTATACGTGGTATAAGAACGGAAAGTGGGATTATGACCTGTATAAGCAGAATGATATCCATCCAATTAAGGGTGCGGAGCGGGCTCATAAACTTTTAATCCGTCTTGGTGAAAACCCCATAAAGGCAAAGTCAATCGCACTTGCCATTCTTTTTCATACGGATTCCTTTTTACCTTCGAATGATATCGTTAGGACACCTTTACAGCAGGTAGTGAAATGGGCTGACGAAAAGGATGAAGAAGAGGGTGGAATGCATCATTACCGAACAATTGATTATGATCGTGCCAGAGATAGTATCATTCGTTTAGACCAGTTAATTGATCATGAATATAATCCCGAATAAAAGAGGCAGTGCAGAGCACTGCCTCTAAACTTATTTAGGTGAAAAGCCTTCTTCCCGCATGAAGTTTACAGCTTCTTCATATGTATCAAAGCTTTCATCAAGGTTCAATCCAAAATATATATTCCACACTTCATTCTCATTGAGTAAAATGAGAACATTTCCCTCATTGTCGACCCAGCGTTCCTCTTTTAGATCACCAATGATTGCTTCCTCATTTGTTTCTTTTTCTAATGGCGATAGCGCTGTAATGGATGCAGTTAAAAGCCTCTTTAATTCTTCAGACGTAAAATCACGGATATTAACCATTCCTTTTTCATCTGTTTCATATTGATCCAAGTGCCCTGCATACACAAAACCATTGCCATTTGGATGAAGGTGATAAACAATGTTTTTCTTGTCAGAAATACTTTCTGGAAACTGGAAATTAACACGTTTTAGAGAAACATCTTTTCTCTCTAATTGTGGATATGATTCAATAATCGCTAATTTTTCATTAAATGTCAGCATATACTACTCCTTTTGTGTGTAACAAATATTCTCTTATCATACAGATATTTTTCCCAAACGTAAATCTGATTATATTTAAATAAATGAAAAGTGTTGAAAATTTATTAAAATGGTGTAAAATTACACTATATGGATAATAGTGTAAAAAATACATAATTAACATCTTATTCCAATGGGGGGAGTTTAAATGGATCCTAATATAAGGGAAGAGAGAAAAAGAATATTTAGAGATGAGTTATCCAAGTTAAAAGAAGGCGGATATCTTTCTGAAGCATTATTTGAGACCATTTCAAAGGCACACGATCAATTCCATCTAGATGTAATAAAAGATGAGGAGCCCCTCATCAAAATAAAATCAAGCGATATCAAACCAATGCCTGTAGTTTCTTCAAAACCGGTTAAGGTCAAAAAGACACTGACACCTGAAGAGATTCGGGAAAGAAACATCACTTGGTCGTTAAATATAGGAGTTATCTTCCTATTAATCGGTGGATTATTTGTGGCCACGAGTAATTGGGAATCAATGACAGGTGCTATGAAAAGCGGCTCGATTGCGATTGTTTCCTTATTATTTTATGGTATAGCTTTTTTTACTAAAAGAGTGTTACATATCGATAAAACTGCTTTTGCGTTTACTGTCCTTGGGAGTTTATTCTTGCCTATTTTCATTCTCTCCTTAGGTTGGTTTGGGCTCTTAGGGACGTATCTTTCGATTCAAGGCGGAGGCAGATATCTGCTTGGAATGCTCGTGAGCTTTCTGCCTCTGATCGTGTATATTTTATTTGCAAAGAATTTAAGTTCAAGGTTATTTGTTTGGTTTTCGTTTGTTTCATTTTCTATAGGCTTCGCCTTTATACTAGCAGCACTACATTTACAGGTTGATTTCTTTTATTTGGGTATGGTGCTTTTTAACGCGGTACTTATTGTTAGTTACCGACGAATCAAACATATTGATGTTCACCAAATATTTATAAAAGAATTTGTGCCTTATATCCAAGTTAATTTAGTTCTGACGACACTATTTATGCTCTTTCTATTTGATTATGAAGTGATCAACAGTATAAATATTCTGTTAACATCAGTGGTGTATTTATCCATGATGTATGTTACCGGCAGGAAAGAGTATCACTTCGTTTTTACTATTATGCTTGTTTATGGGGCCTATCAGCTGGTGGAAAATAGCTTCCTTGAACATGCAGGGGGGATTATCTATGCATTAGTAGCATTTGGTATAGCCTTTGTTCCTAATGTAATAAATGATCGATTTTCATTGGAAAAGGTTTTTCAATATACAAGTGCGATTATATCAGGCTTCGCTTTTATCTATATTAGTTTAGAAGGTATCTTGCTCCGTTCAGGAGAGCCTGCCATAGTGCTCATGCTTGCCTATCTCATCATGGCAGCGAATTTTATCTATCTATGCCGTCAGAGTTCCCGAAATATTTTTCCATACTTAAGTACACTCTTTTTATCTTCAGCTATTTATGAAGGGATTTCTTTAGCAGCTTATTCTTTCGAAGACATCAATTTCCCTCTAAGAGTATGTATGACAGGGTTTCTCTTGTTTATCCTATTTGGGATCGTTCATATATCTAAACATGTCCTCGTAATCCGGCATGCAGCAGTGGAAATGGGACTATCAATCATGGGTATAGCCATATTAAGCGCGATAGCCTTTGCCTATTGGTGGGAAATAGGTGTAATGCTCCTATTTTTAACAGTGGCAGCTTATTTGCTTCATCAATACCAAGAAAGAGCTTTTCTAAAGGAAGCGGCATTGTGGATATTGCCCAGTGGCCTCGGATTGTCGGTTGCAGCCTTTGGTGAGGAAATGAATGTAAACTCCCTTCAATATTTTTCTAACTATGGATATGCCGTTAATTTCGCAACAGGGGCAGTAATAGTTTTATTAACAAGTATTGTATGGGAAAAGGTAAATAAAAAAGGATTTTCAAGGAGTTCATTACTTATATCTCAGGCTCTTTATACATTGGCTCTATTTTTCTCAATGGTTAGTCCTATTAATCAGACATGGGTGCAGCCAATAGTTATGCTGTCGGGAATCGCGATGTACTCGTATTTTTATAAGATGATGAGGAAAAATTGGATTCCTTATTTCATCAGTGTTACGACACTTTTTTCTTATTTCTCTGTCATAAACGCTATAGCAGAGAAAATTTACTTTAACCAAGTTATAAATTCGCTAGTAGCAACTGTCTGCGCAATGATCTTATTAATCATTGCAGCCCTTTGGAGGAAAAAAGATCCAGACATTGAAGCTGCGTTTGCGTGGGTGGGCCATATTTTCTTACCTCTTGCTCTTGCCGTTACTTGGTTTGTCTATCATGCAGACTCAGTCTTCAGCTTTTTATTAGCGTTGGCAGGATATACAGTGAGCACAAAATGGGCTGTTGTGGAATGGAAATTGAAGTGTTTCCTTTACGGAAGTTTTACCACATTATTTTTGGTCATATCGACTGGAGTGGACAAATTCAATCTCCACATGAATGGAAGGTATGAATTCCCGATTACAAGTTTGCTGATATCCGGGTTGTTCTTAATAACCAATCAAGGATTTAAAAGGCGGATCACTTTTTATCTTGTACCATTTTCAACTATTGGTATAGGTTCTATGCTGGTAATCTATCCGTATGGTTTCATTCCATACCTGGTGACTTGCCTATATATCATTGGACTGCTGTGTTACTTGCATAAAGTTAAATGGGATATTTTTTGCCTTGTTCCTTTAGGATTCTCATTCATTGCCACGGTAGAATACACTTATGTCAGTGATTTGACTGAGCCGCAAAAAATGCTTACCTTTGCCATGGCAGGAATACTGTTACTTCTTATAGGTCAGGCCCTATACAAAAAGCTATTGGAACCTGCTGCTAAGTTTTGGGATATCAAAATGGATGGATATACAGTAATCGCTCTATTTTACTTCTCGTTTATGTACTCTTTAGAAAGTCAACAGATTTGGAGTAGTGTATTACCTGGTACGCTGATTGCTCTCTCTTTATGGCTCCAAAGAAAAAGAGTACCTGCAGAATTTTCAGCTTTCATAACCATTGCTGCAGGCGGATATTTGTTAGAGCCTTATTATGCCATTATTAGCAGGATATCTATCCCTTCATTATGGCAGAGTGAAGCAGCTGTGCTGCCCTTCATCGTCTTAGTCATTTTCATTCGGCATTGTCTGCATGGGAAATTTTCGAGGATTATAAAGGCGATCCAATGGCTGGTATTAGTGATCGTATCGTTGATTTTAATCCAGGATGCCATGACGAGTCATACCATCTATGATGCGATAATATTAGGATCACTTTCCTTGTTATCAATGGTGGCGGGGATGTATATACAAATAAAATCGTACTTTTTTGTGGGTGCAGGGGTTTTATTGTTAAATGTCTTTCTGCAAACAAGACCTTATTGGGGAAACATGCCATGGTGGGCATATCTGTTAATTGCAGGTCTTACCCTCATTACAATCGCTAGTTTTAATGAATGGCATAAACAAAAAGTCCAAAAGGGAGAATCCACTTTCATCACCTACATTAAAATGAACATTATTGGTAAAATAAGAAAGTGGGATTAGTAACTTACCTGTTAAAGCACCCCTTGTGTTGAATATTATTATAGAATCTGTTATAATAGTATTAACTTAATAAAACTGTTTTCGGAGGAGCCTGTCACCAAGGGATTATTATGTCCATTGGTTGACAGGCTCTTTTTGCTTTATAGGTATGAGTCTGTTGAAAAAATGACAGACTCTTTTTTATTTTCTAAAAAGAAAGGGATGATTCGATGGAATTAATTTTCGAATTAGCGATCATTTTATTTGCCAGCAAAATAGCAGGGGATCTAAGTGTTAAATTAGGCCAGCCGTCCGTTTTAGGAAAACTGCTTGTCGGTATTATTTTAGGTCCGGCAATGTTAGGCATTATTTCAGAAACCAAAACCTTAGAAGAATTAAGCCAAATTGGTGTTATTTTATTAATGTTCATAGCAGGTTTGGAAACGGATGTGGATGAATTTAAAAGGTCGGGGAAAGCTTCTGCCTTAGTAGGAATGAGTGGAATCATTGTTCCCTTTTTTGTTGGATATATAGCCGGGATCATTATGGATATGTCCACCTTCGAAGCATCGTTTTTAGGTTTATTACTCTCAGCTACAAGTGTAAGTATTTCTGTCCAGGCACTTAAAGAATTAGATAAAATGCAGTCAAAAGAAGGAACAGCCATTTTAGGTGCAGCTGTTATCGATGATGTGGTTGTCATTATTGCACTTGCCTTTTTAATGAGCATGGCAGGCGGAGAGATAAATTTGAGCATGGTCATCGTTAAAAAGATTCTCTTTTTTGCAGGAGCGTTACTTGCCTCATGGAAGTTAGTCCCATGGGTACTAAAAAGATTTGCCAAATTAAAGGTTACCGAGTCCGTGATTTCTGGCGCATTAATCATTTGCTTTTTATTTGCTTACATGGCAGAATTAACCGGAGTTGCTGCCATTATTGGGGCTTATATTGCAGGAGTGGCCATAAGTTTAACGAATTTTAAAAAGGAAGTCTTTAACAAGGTAGAAACAATTGGTTATTCGATTTTTGTACCTGTATTTTTTACTTCCATTGGCGTAAAAGCGAGCTTTGAAGGACTATCACAACATTTGGATACCATCATCGCTCTAAGTATTCTTGCCATCCTAACCAAATTAATTGGAGCTGCGGCAGGTGCCAAACTGGCAAAATTCTCATGGAGCAGTTCGCTTGGAATTGGTGCGGCAATGGTGTCAAGAGGAGAAGTGGCCTTAATAATTGCTGCGCTTGGTTTAGAGAGTAAGCTCATAAGCCAAGAACTTTTCGCCATCTTAGTAATCGTTGTGCTTGTTACTACCATAGTGACACCTCCAATGATGAAATACTTTTTTAACTATCGTGAAAGTCAAAAAAAAGTAAAAATAACTGCTTAGAAAATAAATATTTATAAATACCACCCCCATAATTTCCATTACATGCTCGAAAGGTTTAGTAGATTAATAATAACAAAAGCTCAATGGAGGTTAGATATGGGAATCCAATTAATTGATATCGACAAACTACTAGAAGCCACATCAGATCTAACATCTGAGAAAAACAATAATAAAGTGAAAAATGTGGAGATTGACCAACTTCTTGAAAATACCCGTAACTGGTAAGAAAATAACAAAATAAAATAATATTACAACATAAAAATACCTTCTACTAGATAGAGGGTATTTTTTCTTTTTAGCAAAGAAAAATTATGTATAAAACATTGCTAACTCTTGCATGATTCATACTTTAAGGGTTCGCTCCTTTAAAGCAAAAAAATATTTTTGTATTTTCTATTGCTTTTATCTAAAAAAGATACTAGAATAATAATAATTTTTAATATATAAAAAATAGTTAGAAAATTGGGGGAACATGTTCATGAAAAGAAAGGTAAAGGCAGTCTCGATTGCGTTAGCAGGAATGTTACTGTTAGCAGGATGCGGCTCTAAGGAATCTTCAGGAAGTTCGGAAAAGTCAGGGGCTGAAAAGGAATTTACGGTTGGTATTTCTCAGTTTGCACCACACCCGTCCTTAGATGCTGCAACGGAAGGATTTAAGAAAGCGCTTGAGGATAAGGGCTTAAAGGTTAAGTTTGACGAGCAAAATGCACAGGCAGATATGAATAATACACAAACGATCGCTGATAATTTTGTGGGTGATAAAGTAGATTTAATTTTTGCAAATGCTACACCAAGTGCAACTGCAGCTTTAAATGCTACCAAAGAAATTCCTATTATTTTTACATCAGTAACGGATCCAGTCGGAGCGGGGTTTGTTGAATCTTTTGATAAACCAGGTAATAATATTACAGGTACCACTGATAACCATCCTGATGCCACAAAGAAAACAATTAGCTTTATTACAGAAGAAGTAAAAGCCAAAAATGTTGGTGTGATTTTTAATTCAGGTGAACAGAATTCAGAGGTTCAAGTAAAAGAAGTAAAGAAACTCGTTGAGGAAAAAGGGGCTAAGCTCATTGAAGCTTCAGTGTCAAATACTTCAGAAGTGAAACAAGCAGCTGAGTCATTAGTTGGCCGTGTCGATGCCATTTACATACCTACTGACAATACGGTTGTTACCGCTCTTGATTCTGTTATTGCTGTAGCCAATAGTAAGAAAATTCCTCTTTTCGTTGGAGAACTTGATTCAATGAAAAAAGGGGCTGTAGCAGCTAGTGGTTTTAGTTACTATGATCTTGGTTATCAATCTGGAGTTATGGCTGCAGACATTTTATCCGGAAAGAAAAAGACTTCTGACATCCCAGTTGAGCTTCCAAAGAGCTTAAAACTAGTGATTAATAAGAAAGCAGCTGAAGCTCAAGGCTTAACAGTTAAGGAAGAGTGGAGTAAACTCGGCGAATTTTATGAAGGAAAATAATAGATAGAAAATGTTTCTTCAAGGAGGTAACCTTTACGGAGGTTAACTCCTTGATTTATTACAAAACAATTAAGCGTCGGGACTTATAAATTTATTTTGTGAGCAATTGACTTGGAGAAAGGATGTTCTAAATGTTTACAGCCATATTTGGATCGTTTGAAGCTGGCATCATCTATGCGATTATGGCACTGGGCGTCTATCTTTCCTTTCGTATTCTGGATTTTCCAGATTTAACGGTGGATGGAAGTTTTGTTACAGGGGCCGCTATTTCAGCAGTACTAATCGCAAATGGAGTAAACCCTTTTATAGCGACAATTACGGCATTATTTGCCGGGTTTGCTGCTGGGTGTATGACAGGTCTGCTGCATACGTTCGGAAAAATTAATAACTTACTTTCCGGTATTTTAATGATGATTGCCTTATATTCTATTAATTTACGGATTATGGGCCGTTCTAATATTCCTTTACTAAATACGGATACAGCCTTTACAAAAATCGGAGATCTATTTGAAAAATCGGGAATTGATGCATTTTTCAATCAAATCCTAACGATGGTTGGACTCGGTGACAGCCTGCCTGAAACATGGGGAATATTAATTTTTATGATCATCGTGACATTCGTAATCAAATTTTTAACCGATCTATTCTTGCGAACTGAAATTGGTCTTGCAATTAGGGCTACTGGCGATAATAAAAGAATGATTCGCAGTTTTTCGGCAAATACAAATATTCTAGTTGTTATCGGACTGGGTCTTTCAAATGCCTTAGTGGCCTTCTCAGGAGCACTCATTGCACAACAAGGTGGATTTGCCGATGTTGGAATGGGAATTGGAATGATTGTTATTGGTTTAGCATCAGTTATAATTGGTGAGGCACTTTTTGGTACAAAAACAATTGCAAGAACAACCCTTGCTGTTATTGGGGGATCTATTATTTATCGTATCGTCGTGACTTTGGCACTGCGAGCGGAATTCATGAGCCCTGGGGATATGAAGTTAATTACCGCAATTATTGTTATTATTGCCCTAACCGCACCGAAGATCATCGATGCTTCGAAGGAGAAAAAACGGAAAGCTAAAAGAAAAGCTGAGAGATTAACCTTGATTCAAGCTTCCGCAAATGGGAAGGGGGACAATCATGCTGCACTTAAATCAGATTCATAAAATTTTCAATGAGAGTACACCGGATGAGAAGATAGCGATTGATCATGTGAACCTCTCACTAAAACAAGGTGATTTTGTAACCGTTATTGGCAGTAATGGGGCAGGGAAATCAACATTAATGAACATCATCTCAGGGGTTTTAATTCCGGATGTCGGTGAAGTTCTTATTGGCGGGAAAAATGTGACAAGTATGTCAGAGTACAACCGTTCAAGGATGATTGGACGTGTGTTCCAGGATCCGATGGCAGGCACAGCTCCCAGTATGACGATTGAAGAGAATCTTGCAATGGCCTATTCACGAAATAAACCCAGAACACTGCGTAAAGGAGTCACGAAAAAAAGACGGGAATATTTCCGTGAAGTTCTTGAATCCCTGCATTTGGGATTAGAGAACCGTCTAAGTGCAAAGGTGGGATTGCTTTCAGGTGGTGAACGGCAGGCATTGTCCTTGTTAATGGCTACCTTCACTGAGCCTTCAATTCTCCTGCTTGATGAACATACGGCTGCACTTGATCCTTCACGTGCGGAGCTTATTACAAACTTAACGAAAGAAATTGTAGCTAAATATAATCTGACCACATTAATGGTTACACACAATATGCAGCAAGCGATCGACCTTGGAAACCGGTTGATTATGATGGATAAGGGTCAAATTATTTTAGAAGTGAACGAAGAGGAAAAACAAAAACTAACAATTGAAGGATTGTTAAGCGAATTTAAACGAATTCGCGGTACGCAAATGGCTAGTGACCGGGCCATTCTTGGATAATATCAAAAAAGTTTTTTACATTTTTAGACAAGTGTTTTATATCAGGTTCATAAACAGTGAAAACATGCCTTTATAAAGGTGTGTTTTTTGTTCTTTTCGGAAAATAAATGAGTTATTTAAGCATCATTCTTTACTGCCTAAAAGCGTTATTGCTTTACTTCTAACTCTTGAGGGGACAAAACTGCTTCCATTAAAATAGAATCAGTATCATCTGTATTCATCGAGAAATGGGGGGCATTTGATGAAGGATAAGAGAGTAAGAGCAGAGAAGCTGGCCAATGATTTTTTTCCGGTACGTGATGTCGATTTTATTGAAATCTATACAGGTAATGCAAAACAAGCCTGTCACTTTTTTTGTACTGCATACGGCTTCCAGCCTGTTGCGTACTCAGGTCTTGAAACCGGCAATCGTGAAACCGCTTCCTATTGTATAAAACAACGAAATCTTCGGATTGTATTGACGGGTTCCTATACAGAAGACAGTAAAGTTGCACAGTTTGTCAAAAAACATGGAGATGGCGTAAAGGATGTAGCACTACTAGTAGATGACGTGGAAAAGGCGTTTGGAGAAGCGGTTAATAGAGGTGCCATTGCGCTTGCAGCTCCGCATGAAATAAAGGATACGTTTGGGGTGGTTAAAAAGGCTGTTATCGGGACCTATGGGGATACGGTTCATACATTAATTGAACGTAAACAGTATCAAGGAGCGTTTTTACCAGGGTATGTACCTTTTTCTGCTGACTTGCCGATTGAAGATGCTGGTTTAATTGGAATCGACCATGTAGTTGGCAACGTCGAACGGATGGAGGAATGGGTAGAATATTATTCAAAGGTCATGGGCTTCATTGAAATGAAACATTTTTCCGATAAAGATATTACTACGGAATACTCTGCACTTATGTCTAAGGTCATGCATAATGGCGGACGGATCAAGTTCCCGATTAATGAACCAGCCGAAGGAAAGCGAAAATCACAAATTCAGGAATTTCTAGAGTTCAACAATGGTCCGGGAGTACAGCATTTGGCCGTTTTAACGGAAGATATTGTTTCGACTGTAACGACGTTGAAAAAAAATGGCGTGGACTTCCTTAAAACACCAGACACTTATTATGAGTCATTGGCGGAGCGGATAGGAAAAATAGATGAAGAGATAGAAAAGCTTCGCGAGCTTAATATCTTAGTAGATAGGGATGATGAGGGGTACTTACTGCAGATTTTCACTAAACCTATTGTTGACCGTCCAACGTTATTTATCGAAATCATCCAACGTAAAGGCGCCCGGGGCTTTGGCGAAGGGAACTTTAAAGCGCTGTTTGAATCGATTGAGCGTGAACAAGAACGACGCGGCAACCTCTAAAAAATAGGTCAATAATCCAGATGGGAGAGCTCGAGTGAAGTTTATCACTTTTGAAAGAAGCGGCGGAAAGATTAGTGCAGGATGGTTAATAGATGAAAATCATGCAGTGGACATGTGTGAGGCTACCGGCGGTCGGCTTCCTGACAATCTATTACAATTTTTAGAAAATAGCAGTGATAATTTGAAGCTGGCAAAAAGGATGTGTCTGCTTCCGGGTAACAAGGGAGTTTATCCATTAAAAGAGCTTCGTTTAAAAGCACCGCTTCCTAATCCGAGAAGTTTTCGGGATTTTTATGCGTTTGAGCAGCATGTGAGGAAGGCGCGGGAAAAGCGGGGGCTGCAAGTAGTACCAGAATGGTATAAGATTCCGGTATTTTATTTTTCCAATCACCTGGCGATTAGCGGGCCAGAGCATAAAATCGTGAGGCCAAAAAATTGCTATGCCCTCGATTACGAACTCGAAATTGCTTGTATTATTGGAAAGAAAGGCAGGGATATCCCTCCGGAAAAAGCAGAGGAATATATTTTCGGATATTGTATTTTAAATGACTGGAGTGCAAGGGACCTGCAGCGAGAAGAAATGAAGGTGGGCCTAGGTCCGGCTAAGGGAAAGGATTTCTCCACCACGATCGGTCCGTGGATTGTCACGAGTGATGAACTAGAACCGCTTAAGAAAGATGGCAGGATTAATCTCTCTATGAAGGCTCGTGTGAACGGAAATTTGCTCTCAGAGGGGAATATGAAGGATATTTATTATTCCTTTACAGAGATGATTTCAAGGGCTTCACAGGGGGTAACCCTTTATCCAGGTGAATTGATTGGCTCTGGAACCGTTGGAACAGGCTGTATTCTAGAGCTTGGCCCTGAGGTACACGCTTGGCTCGAACCAGGTGATCAAGTAGAACTGGAGATTGATCATCTAGGCACTTTAAAGAATACCGTAATTGATGGAAAAGAGGCGATATAATGTACTATCGTCAAATGGGAAAAATCCCTCATAAACGGCATACGATGTTTAAAAAGACTGATGGGAGCCTCTTCCGGGAACAGGTAATGGGAACGCGCGGATTCTCAGGAACACAGTCCATTTTGTACCATCACCATATGCCAACGGAAGTAATTAGCTCAAAATTAGTGGGCAGTTATTTGCCAGAATATGAGGAACAGCAGGAAATAAAACACCGTCACTTTTTTACTAGTAAGATCCATCGTGAGGGAGACGCACTGAAAGCAAGAACGTATTTAATGGGAAATCAGGATTTACTAATTGGAACAGCAAACGTTACCGAACCAATGTCAAGTTTCTACCGTAATGGTGAGGGTGATGAATTGTTATTCATTCATTATGGTTCCGGAAAGCTCGAGACCATGTTCGGTACCATCTCCTATCGCGAAGGTGACTATTTAATTGTCCCGATTGGGACTATATATCGCATCATTCCTAATGAACAGGAGATGACTAAAATCCTGTTTATTGAATCGTTTAGTCAGATTACCACACCTAGGCGATATCGAAATGAGTATGGGCAGCTCTTGGAGCATAGCCCCTTTTGTGAGAGGGATATTCGGGGGCCAGAAACATTGGATACGATAGCACTAAAAGGGGAATTTGAGATTCTAACAAAGTCGAGAGGTGTGATTTCCTCTCATATTCTGGGTCATCATCCATTTGATGTGGAAGGATGGGACGGTTATCTATATCCTTTTGCATTCAATATTGAGGATTTTGAGCCTATAACAGGTAGAGTCCACCAGCCGCCGCCGGTCCACCAAACTTTTGAGGGTAATAATTTTGTTGTTTGTTCATTCGTTCCAAGGCTGTTTGATTATCATCCTGATGCAATACCAGCCCCATATTACCATAGCAATGTAAATAGTGATGAACTCCTCTACTATGTAAAAGGCAGCTTTATGAGCCGAAATGGAGTCCAAGAGGGATCGATGACACTACATCCGGGAGGAATTCCGCATGGACCGCACCCCGGGAAGGTAGAAGCAAGTATTGGGAAAAAAGAGACGTTGGAACTTGCTGTCATGATTGACACCTTTCATCCATTAAGTATTGTCGAGGCGGTGCAGGACATTGAGGATCCTGCCTATATGTATTCATGGTATAAATAAATTGGCCAAACAATCCAACGATTCCGGTTGGGTTGTTTTTTTTCATTTGGAAAAAGTGGTATTGTAGTATTATACGTATTTTCTAATAGATATAAAGTGAGGTGAAATTATGGATTTAGATTCCGTTTTAGCCAAATTAAAAAGTCATACTCCAAAGATTTTGGGCAGTGAAAGATATTCGAGGTATGCTGTACTGGTGCCTTTATTAGAAAAGGAGGATGGCATCCATGTTTTATTTGAAGTGCGTTCAATGGAATTAAGAAGGCAGCCTGGGGAGATCTGTTTTCCGGGTGGCAGAATCGACGCACAGGATGTGGATGAAGAAGATGCGGCAATTCGTGAGACCATGGAAGAGCTGGGGTTAAATAAACATGATATTACAAGTGTCTATCCTTTAGATTATATGATTTCCCCTTTCGGAATGATGATCTTTCCTTATATGGGTTACATTAACGACATTGGAAAAATACAGCCCAACCCTTCAGAGGTTGGAGAAATCTTCACCGTTCCCTTGTCATACTTAATCCATAATGAGCCAGAAATTCATCGAGTCGCAATGAAAATGGAGCCCGAGGAAAATTTTCCGTTCGATTTAATCCCGGGTGGTGAAAAATATAACTGGCGCGCTAGATCAATGGAAGAATATTTTTATCGCTATGGTGATAAAGCAATTTGGGGGCTGACAGCTAGGATTTTGGCTCATTTCATTGAGATTATTCGATGAGCCGTTATGTTACTATTTTAAAAAAGAGATAAAGCGATCAAACAGTGTCTAGCTTACGTTTTTGTTTATTATAAAAAGACAATTGTCCTTTTTGGAAGGACGATTGTCTGTTATACATGGGAAAAACTCTTGATTATTTTCTAAATTGTAATAAAATTAAAATTATATTTTTATAGAGTAGGGGATGTATCATGAAGGTAGTAAAGTTTGGCGGATCCTCTTTAGCTTCCGGACAACAGCTAGAGAAAGTATTCAAAATAGTCACTGCTGATCCTGAACGTAAGGTTGTTGTGGTATCAGCTCCGGGTAAGAGATATTCTGATGATACAAAGGTAACAGATTTATTGATTGAATGTGCGGAATACAGTCTGCAAAACCAAGATCCGATGGAAAAGATTAATTCCGTACTTGAAAGATATTCAGCGATTGCAGAGGAATTAACGCTTTCAGAGAGCGTCATCCGTGAAATTCATGATGATTTATTATCCAGAATTGCTAGTGACAAAACGAAACCAGATCGGTTTATCGACTTGTTAAAAGCTAGCGGTGAAGATAATAATGCAAAGTTGGTTGCTGCCTATTTTCAATCCAAGGGAGTAGAGGCACATTATATCGATCCTAAAGAGGCTGGTCTTCTAGTAAGCGATGAACCAGGAAATGCACAAGCCTTACCTGAATCCTATGACAGATTATACTCTTTGAATGAAAAGTCCGGTATTTTAATTTTCCCAGGATTTTTCGGTTATAGTGAAAGTGGAGAGGTGTTCACCTTCTCAAGGAGCGGTTCAGATATTACCGGGTCCATTCTTGCCAATGCTTTAAAAGCAGACTTATATGAGAACTTTACCGATGTGGATGCGGTCTATTCAGTTAATCCATCAATTGTAAAAAAACCAAAAGAAATTAAAGAATTAACATACCGGGAAATGCGTGAACTTTCGTATGCCGGATTTACTGTGCTGCATGACGAAGCCTTGGTTCCAGCCTTTAGAGCAGGAATTCCTGTAAATATTAAGAATACAAATAACCCGGCGGCGCCTGGAACGCTGATTGTGAATCAGCGTGACAATACAAATGGACCTGTTATAGGCATTGCTAGTGATAAAGGATTCTGCAGTATTTATGTCAGCAAATACTTAATGAACCGGGAAATCGGTTTCGGTCGCAAGCTGTTAGGAGTATTAGAGGATTATGGACTATCTTATGAACATACACCATCAGGAATAGATGATGTATCGGTTATTTTAAGAGAAAATCAATTTAATGATAACATCTTAGATGAAGTCATTAGCAGGATCAAAAATGAACTGCATGCGGATGAAGTGAAAATAGCCCACAGTCTTGCTCTTATTATGGTAGTTGGGGAAGGCATGCGGCATAATGTCGGTACGATGGCAAGAGCTTCTAAGGCACTCGCTAAGGCAAGCGTTAATATTGAAATGATTAACCAAGGTTCATCTGAGGTTAGTATGATGTTTGGGGTTAAAGAAGTAGATGAAAAGCGGGCTGTACAGGCTCTTTATGAGGAGTTTTTTGCTCCAGTAACAGTTTGATTGAAGGTGGAAAAAAGGTACGTTAAATAGTGCGTACCTTTTTTAATTTTATTTTTGTTCGGATGAAGGCCCATACAGCGATCGCAAGTCCACCAATCGTATCTGCAATTAAATCTGTCATCGTATCTTTATTTCCTCCACCTTGGAGGGTCATCTTAAAAAATTGGTCGCAGCTAAACTCATAGACCTCCCATAAAACCCCTCCAAAAGCGGCAAACGAAGCGGTAAATAGGAACACAAACCATGGAGAAATTTCATACCCTGCATCCCTGTGAATGAGCCTTTCATATAAGGCAATGCCTGCAAAAGCAATGATGGCACCGCTGACGAAATGCATAAAGGTATCCCACCATCCAAGACCATACCAGCCTAATATAGAACCCAAATATTGTGAACCGATCAAGAAAATGATATAAGAAAAAACGATGGGAAGGTTAAATTGAAGCTTTGTAAACAGGGCTAATACAAGCGGGACTGCTCCGCAAACAATCCCACCCATCGCCACGGTAGATTTAAAGGATTCACCAATATTACGATAATACACTGCTAAAATGACCATGAATACGACATATAATAGACTAATGACCATGACAAGTTTTCTTTTCATCGATGCACCTCTATTTAAAGACTTCTTTTTCTAAACATAGCTAAAACGGCGGTTATAAGTCCGCCTGCGAAGCCGCATATAAGATCATACATGGTATCCTTATTGCCGCCTCTTTGCATCGTATGGGTAAGGGTAAGATCACCGACAAACTCATAAATCTCCCAAAGAACACTTGAAAAAACGGCTAATGAAAGAATAAACAAAAATATAATCCCAAAGGAAACGCTGCTTCTTGCTGGTGGGGGTATCCAATATTTAAAAAGGCTTATTGCCACAAACCCAATATACATTCCCTTAAAAAAGTGAAGAGTGGAATCCCACCATTTTAAGTGTAAATAAAAGCTTGAGATGGAGCCTAAATATAAGGAACAAAATAAGAATAAATAATAACCGGTAATAATAGAAACATTAAATGGATTTTTTCTCATCTTTAATAAACAGAGAGGCAGCAGACTGACTAAAATACCTCCTAAGGCTACCTGCCATCTTGTATGGTCATGTTTTATAAGATAATAAATAAACAATCCGCTCATTCCCAGACAAAACAAAATACTTAAACTAATAATAACCTTCTTTTTCATCCGTTCACCTCATAGTAAAACCATTCCTTTCAATTATGTCCAAAAGTAATAAAAAATAAAGGTATGGTTCAACTCGCAAACGGGAAGAAGAAACGGTATAGTAATAATGCAGAATAAAATTATTAGAGATGAAAATTGGTGATGTTTTCAATGCAAAAGGCGCAAATTCCAACATATGAACGGATAGCCATAGACTTAGCAAATCGGATCTACGATGGAAAGTTTAAAGTAGGGGAAAAGATACATGGCAGGTCCACCCTTGCAAGTGAATATAAGGTCTCTCCGGAAACGGTCCGAAGAGCCATAAAAATACTTGAAGATGTAGAGATTGTCCAATCCACAAAAGGTAGTGGGATCGTCATCTCATCAAGAGAAAATGCTTATAAATATATTCACCGTTTTTCCAATTTAGCAAGTATTAAGGATCTGGAGAAACAAATGAACGGCCTCATTACGGAAAGAAATAGGCTCGATGAGGAGCTTTTTGATACATTGAGAAAAATCATGGACTACTCTGGGAAGCTAAGGCACACGAATCCATTAGCGCCTATTGAAGTCGAGATTTTTCCGGGCTGCAGTCATATTGGAAAAACGATTTCAGAAGTGAAATTTTGGCAGAATACAGGAGGGACGGTGATAGGGATGAAGCGTAAAGGGGAATTGGTCATCTCACCCGGACCGTATGCGCTAATTCTTGAGGGGGATGTCTTACTTGTAATCGGGGATGATGAGACATACGACAGGGTCGTTCATTTCTTAGAGGATTAGGCACTAAAAGCATGCACAAAAAAGCCGGTCGTATGACCGGCTTTTCTACATTAATCTAATAATCCCTCTTCTTCTAAAAAGTCTTTCGCAACCTTTGCAGGTGATTGTTTAAGGCTGTCAACCTTATAGTTGAGTTCCCTCATTTTTTCATCCGTTAGTTTTCCTGATAAGCTATTAAGTGCTTTTTTCAGTTCGGGATGTTCTTTCAACGTTTCCTCTTTTACAATCGGCACCGCATAATACGGAGGGAAAAACTGCTTGTCGTCCTTTAACACCTTTAAGTTAAAAGCTTGAAGTAAACCATCCGTTGAAAAGGCATCAATAACATCACTTTTATGGTTTTTTAAGGCCGTGTAACGTAAACCGCCATCGATGGCTTTAACATCCTTAAATGCTAAATTATAAGTTTTTGAAAGTCCGATTAATCCATCTGCACGGTTTGGAAATTCGATCGTTGGTCCCATAATTAAACCATTACTAACCTTTGATAAATCTGAAATGGTTTCGATCCCATATTGTTTGGCCGTGTCTTGTCGAACGGCCAATGCGTAGGTATTATTAAATCCCAGTGGCTGTAATAAATCGATTCCGTATTTTTGCTTAAATTCCTTTTTTACATAATCATAAACCTTGTCTGAATCACTTTCAGGAGGCTGTTTTAAAATATTAACTAAACCTGTGCCTGTGTATTCTACATAAACGTCAATATCACCTGATTTTAATGCGCTGAATGCTACTTGTGAACCGCCAAGGTTAAGTTTTCTATCTACTTGTATATCTGTCTTATTTTCAATTACGTCTGCGAGCATATTACCTAAGATCAATTGTTCACTGAAATTTTTTGAACCAATGACAATTTTATCTTCAGCGTTAGCAGTGGAGTATACTTTTAATCCACCAGCTGCGATAACCATAATCGCTGCAGTAGTTATAACCCACTTTTTAGCCTTCTTTTTTGGTTTAGAAGTATGCTGCTGCTTACTTGTATAGGAAAGTCTTGTTTCGAGCTTTCCGACAACAAAGTCAATTAACAGGGCTAAAATACAGGCTGGAATTGCTCCTGCTAAGATCATATGATTATCAACGGTTTGCACACCGGAGAAGACAAGATAACCAAGACCGCCCGCCCCTACGAACGCTGCAATGGTCATTAAACCAACTGCTGTAACTGCGGAAATTCTGATACCCGCCATAATCATCGGGAAGGCTAGTGGTAACTGAACCTTTTTCATTGTTTGACCCTTGGTCAGACCGATGCCTTTGGCAGCTTCCAGAATGTCTCGATCAATATTGGTTAATCCAGTGTAAGTATTTTTCACAATCGGCAAAAGGGAATAAAGAACAACCATCACAATTGCCGGGGTACTGCCAATACCAATAAATGGAATGATAAATCCAAGTAATGCTAAACTTGGAATGGCTTGAATGACATTTGCTGTCCCGATAATCGGCTTTGAAAGTTTTGGTTCATTTGATATTAAAATACCTAGTGGGATACCAATAATGATCGCAATTAAAACAGAAACGATACTTAAATATACATGTTCTCCTAGTAAACTCAGGATTTGATCAAAGTTACCTGTAAGATAATTCCAAAATCCACTCATTAAAATGCCACCTCCAAATCAATTAACTGACTGCTTAACGCAGATAAAATACTACTTCTTGTGATTAAACCTGTTAATTGGCCAATACTGTTCACAACAGGCAAATATCCAATTTTGTGTTCGTTCATTGTGGCCAAAACTGAGATTAAATTGGCATCCTGTGAAACAGATTGGACATTGTGCTCCATGACCATCTCAATAGACGTATTCCGATTCAATAATTGAATGCTTTTTAACGTTACAAGCCCCTTAAGGACATTGTTTTTATCTGTCACCATTAAACTATCGACCTTATGATCCTTCATTACCTCAATAGCCTGCAACACCGTACGCATAGAGGTAATCTTAACAGGATTTTGAATCATGATATCCTCGGCCATTAACAACTCAGGATTATTCCAAACTCTTCTTTTTCCAATAAATCCTTCAACAAATTCATTAGCAGGATTTTTAAGAATATTTTCCGGTGTGTCATATTGAAGAATATCTCCATCTTTTAAAATACAAATCTTGTCGGCTATTTTAATCGCTTCATCCATATCATGGGTAACGAAAATAATCGTTTTGTTCAATTCCTTTTGCATTTGGAATAGTTCATCCTGGAGGGAGCTTCTTGTAACAGGGTCAAGAGCACTAAATGGTTCATCCATGAGGATAATATCTGAATTTGTAGAAAAAGCCCTGGCAACCCCGACTCTTTGCTGCTGCCCGCCGCTTAATTCCTTTGGATAACGATGTATATATTCTTTTGGGTCTAAACCAACCAATTCCAGCAATTCATTGGTTTTCTTCTCAATTGCGGCGGGATCTTCACCCTTTAGGTTTGGAATTAGTTCTAAATTTTCTTTAATTGACATATGTGGGAATAGACCGGTGTTTTGAATAACGTAGCCAATATTGCGGCGGAGTTCAATGGGATTCATGGTGGTGATATCCGTTCCATTTACAAAAATCTTTCCGGACGTAGGCTGGATAAGCTTATTAATCATTTTTAGTAAAGTGGTTTTACCGCAGCCACTCGGCCCTATAAAGACGACTAACTGGCCGGCTTCAATATTTAAAGAAAATGGATTAATAATTGTTTTTGTTCGGTATTTCTTTACAACATTCTTGAATTCTATCAATTTCATTCCCCCTCAATTTATTAGTTCAATATAGTAACAACTTAATGTTAACATATGAGTTGTTGGTTTGTCGACCCAATTTATTTAGTTAGCAAGTAGAATACCCGTATTCTCAAAGATTAAACGATGATAAATGAGCTAAAATTACTATATTTCTTATAAGGATGCTAAAATATAAATATAAAAAGTTATTAAAAAGGAGAATGGGCTTGAGGAATTTTGTCCGTGACAAGTTTAGTATGAAATTTTTCCTTTTCCTTGTCATAGCATTTTTATTAATACAGATACCGATTATAGGAAACTATGTAAGAATAATTAATACGTTGATTCATGAAACTGGTCACGCTTTTATAGCTCTTTTAGGAGGAAAGGTAGAAACGATCAGTTTGTTCATGAACTCTGAAGGAGCGACGGTGAGTGCTCAATCAACTTGGATTGGCAGTTTCTTTACAAGTCTAGCAGGCTATACCTTTGCATCCTTTATGGCCTTTTTGTCTTTTTGGTTATTAAGGAGAAAAAGGGGGACGATACTGATTGATATTTTATTAGCTTTTATTTTTTTAAACCTGATTTTTTGGGTGCGCAATCCTTACGGGATATTCTGGCTTCTCTCCTTTGCACTCACTTTTCTGTTCTTACTTATTAAAGGGAATGAGACCATAAGGAATCATCTATTATTATTAATAGCAGCCATTCTCCTTGTCGACTCCGTTCAAAGTGCATATGAAATATTGTCGATTAGCCTCATGCAGCCGCAAGCTGCAGGGGATGCAGCGAATCTTGCAAGGTTAACAGGGGTTATTCCTGCACCGTTATGGGGGCTTTTCTTTTTCGTGCAAGCACTCTGGTTTTGTTATTACGGATTAAAGAAAGGAAATTATAAACTAGGTATCTAAATAACAAATCACGGACTTACTTATTGGTAAGTCCATTTAAAAAAATTAAGAATAAATGGAGGGATGGGGAAAATGTTAGAGGTAATCAGAACCCGCCGCAATATAAAAAAGTTTAAACCTACTGAGATAAAGGAAGAATCCCTAATAACTTGGCTTGAGGCAGCAGCGATGGCACCAAATCATCGTATGACGGAACCATGGGAAGTCTATTTTTTAGGGAAGGATACGAGAGAGAAACTAAACCATAAGACGAATTTTGGAAATGCCCCTGTAGTCATGGCAATCCTTTCGAAGAATGGTGCAACGCAGACAGAAACGGAAGAAAATGCTTGGGCGACCGCCTGCTTTATTCAAAATTTTAATTTAGCCGCCTGGGTGGAAGGGGTAGGCACGTTTTGGTCATCAATCGGGGCTTCAGATCGGAGCAAAGAAATTCTTGGAGTTTCAGATGAATATAGTGTCATAGGAGTTTTAGCTGTAGGATATCCAGAATTAATACCAGATCCAAAACCTCGAAAGCCTATTGCTGAAAAAATAAAGAAATTACCATAAAACAAAATCCAGTCTGAAAAATGACTGGATTTTATTTTTATGGATTAATAAAAAAAATAATCGATTTTATTTTTCATTTAGGATATATTTAGCAAATAGATAATAAATGGTTAAAGATGTACAAGGTGTTGAATAGGAATGTACATCCAAACCAAACTAATGTTTATGGAAAAAAAGATTGGATGGTGTCATGAATGGTAAGACTTTTTACGGATATTGATTTAGACGGCTTAGGATGCGGCCTAATTGCAAAGCTGGCATTCGGAGATCAGGCAAATGTTTATTACTGTTCTTATCGCAATTTAAATCAACGCGTAGAAATGGTAATTAATCATCCGGGTAATCACCAGGAGGAAATTATAATCACTGATTTAGCCGTAAATCAGTCGGTTGAAGAAATGCTTGAAAAACGGTATCAGCAAGGTAGACCTGTGCAAATGATTGATCATCACGTGACTGCACTTCATTTTAATGAATACAAATGGGGAAGAGTTATTACAGAGTATGAAAATGGGAAAAAAACCTGTGCAACTTCGTTATTTTATGATTATTTAATTGAACAAAAAAAGCTCGAAAGAAATCCTGCCCTGGAGGAATTCATTGATTTGGTCCGGCAGTATGATACATGGGAGTGGGATGAAAATAATAATGTAACAGCTAAACGATTAAATGATTTATTTTACATATTGAACAGGGAACAATTTGAAGAAGAAATGTTGAAACGGCTAACGGAAAATAAAGAATCTTTTACCCTGACAGATACGGAAAATATGATCCTTGACCTTGAAGAACAAAAGATTAATCGGTATATTCACTCTAAGAGCAGGCAGATGATTCAGACATTTGCAGGTGATTATTGTATAGGAATCGTTCATGCTGAACAATATTTGTCTGAGTTAGGGAATGCTTTAAATAATATTTATCCTCATCTAGATATGATTGTACTTTTAAATATAAGCGGAAAGAAAATGGGATTTCGAACGATTCATGATGAAGTAAATGCAGCTGAATTTGCGCAAAGTTATGGTGGCGGGGGACATCCGAAGGCATCAGGAGCGGATTTGTCTAAAGAGGCGTTTCAGACCTTTGTTGTTGAGGTTTTTGGAGTCAATCCCTTAAAGCCAGACACCGACCGTAATGAATATAACGTAAAGGAATCTGCGGTGGGCACCAGTTATCAAAATCATAATGGTGAGATATCCTTTATTGTCCCAACAGGGGATGGAACTTATTATATTGTTCATAAAGGAGAAAGAGAAGCCCCCCTATATTCCAGTTTTATTGAAGCTGAGCGGGCCCTGAAAAGAAATTATGCTTCATGGCTTCGTTTTGATAATGAATATTTAAAACAGCTGTCAGCTTTTCTCAAGCTTCCAGTCGAGGAATTGAAGGAAAACTATAATGAGACGATAAGTAACCATTTTGTTGATATTATGAATGTATAAGAACTTAGGGGCTCCCCTAAGTTCTTTTTATCGGCTTAAGGATTTGTTAAGGATTATCTGGTAAATTATTCATAGGAAGATGGTATTGTTATTTTAGAATTGTTATTTCAATGAAACAGTTGGTAAAATCATATACATATTGCTGTAATATTTTTATGTTATCCTTGATATAAGGAGATTTGTCTAAAATTTTCTTCACTGTATTGAAAGTTTTACGTTTCGGATTATAATGTTCAGTGAAAACATATTAAAATACCTTTTTGAGCGAAAAATTGACCGAGGTGATTAAATGTCCGCAACTTCAAAAAGGAGTAAATTTTTCGATAATGCCAAATTTATTCTTATTTTTCTTGTCGTTTTTGGGCATATGATAAGTCCGATTAAGGAACAGAATGGGATACTTTTCACTTTATATACTGTGATTTTCTTGTTCCATATGCCCGCATTTATTTTGATCTCAGGTTACTTTGCAAAAGGATATAAAAAGAAGGGCTACTTTATGAAGTCAGTAAAAAAGATTTTAGTCCCTTATTTTATCTTCCAGATGATTTATTCTGTGTATTATTACTTAATTGGCCAAGAGGATAAATTCGCAATTGACTTCTTGCATCCACATTGGTCGTTATGGTTTTTGTTAAGTTTATTTTTCTGGAATTTATTATTATATGCTTTTGCAAATATGAAATGGCTTGGATTTGCTATTGCAATTATGATTGGCATAGGTATTGGCTATGTAAATGATGCTGGCAGTTTCTTAAGCCTTTCGAGAACCTTTGTATTCTTTCCCTATTTTTTACTAGGCTTTTTACTCAATGGGAATCAGTTAAGGAGGTTAATCCGAGCCAAGTTTTCACTTCCTATCGGAATAATTATCATTATTGCTACCATGTTATTCTTTGGTTTAGGTTTTCCTAAGGATGCTGTCCCTTGGTTGTTAGGGGATACCTCTTATGCTAATATGGGAGGCATGGAATGGTCAGACGGCATTGTACGAATGATACAATATGTGCTTACATTAGTTGTTGTGTTTGGCTTTTTAGCATTGATTCCATCCACTCAGTATAAGCTGACTAAAATTGGTGAAAGAACATTATATGTTTATTTATTTCATGGGTTTATTATTAAGTTGATACCGGTCATGGTACCAGATGAAAGTTTAGAGTTCCTGTCAAGTAATTACATTTTATTGTTCTTCTTGTCCTTGTTCATTTGCCAAATCCTAGGGAGCTACTTCATAAAGAAATATACACGCCCGCTGGTTGAGTTAAAGGTGAAAACCGGATAACGATAGAAAAGTCGAACGCATCGTCTGCGTTCGACTTTTTATTTTATTAAAAGCAAAAGACTGCTTATGAAATTTTTCTTTTTTCTTTTCACTTCTTTATGTTCAATGACGATTGGCTGATCATTTTTTACTGGTAAGTTTAGTTCGTTCAACTGGCTTTGAAGCAGTTGAACTTGTTGGGTTAATGTCTTAACCTGCTCTTGTAACTCCTCTATTTCTCTTCGATGCTGAAGCAGTTGATAGGAGGTAACGGAATCAGCCTTATCATGTAAGCTTAGCTCCAATTCCCGTACTTTTGCAGATAATTTTTCAATGGCTTTATCATTTACAACAGCATTAACCGTCCCTTTGCGCACGCTTTTTTTCTCACCTACTGGGCTGATCTCATGCAGAAGTGTCCCGGCTTGAAGTTTTTCGTGAATCTCTCTTAATTGTTGAATATCTTCGCTGCTGAAATGATAATGGCCTCGTTCATTTTTTTCCATTGGCAGCTCAAGTTGTTTTACCCATCGCTGGATCGTACTCGCAGATACCCCCAATAATTTGGCTACTTCACTAGTATTCATGCCGATTCCCCCTAATCATAGAATAAGCTAAAAACCAAGAGTGACAAAGAGATAAGAAAATTCTGAAAGAACAAAGGAACATAACAATAGAAGAAATTTGGATTAGGCCCAGAATTTCCACCATTTCTTTTCTTTTCCTGCAGCTACATCTCTGAAATTGGTTAACATTTGTTGAAAGGCTACTTCTCGCTGAGTTACTTCTTGACGGTAGTGATTCCGTTCCTCGATTAACAATTCTCGTTCTTCTGCAATTGCTTCAGTTAAACTTGTGATTTCATTATTTGTTACATCTACATAATGGGAGAGTTCTTCAGACGTCTCAGACAGCTGCTTTGAGAGTGAAAAAATTTCCTCAGACGTTTCTAATGAAGCGTGTGTGACCTTGTTTGAGAGTTGTTTCAATGAGTCTGACGTTTCTTCGGAAGCTTTTTCTACAGAATCTGATAAGCCTCGGATTTCTGCCTTGGTGTGTTCTGTTGATTTATAAATAGAATCTGAAATCGATTTTACAGTTACAAATGTACCTTTTGAGATTTCTTTTCGAACCTCATCCAATACCTCTTTACGAACAACACTTCTAATTTCATTCTTCACTTCACTTAGAAATGTTTCTTTATAGTTCTCCATTACTTCGAATAAAAGTTCCGTACTTTTCATAGAGCTCTCTGCGGCCGGCGCACGAGAAATAGACTCGTCTGAAATGATTTCTAATGAGAGATCAGGTTCTAAAGGTGCTGAACTTTCAAAATCAATCTGAAGGTCCTTATTAAGTGCCATTGCTTCTTCGATAGTGGTTTCTAATGTGATCTTAGGCTCAGGGGGAAATTCAGCTTCTTCAATTGTAGTTCCTAATGTAATCTTTGGCTCAGGAGGAAATTCAGCTTCTTCGAAAGTGGTTTCTAATGTAATTTCAGGTTCAGGAGGAATAGCTTCTTTTGATTGCTTTTCTCTGTTGAAAGCGTCTTTACCCAACTTTTTGTCCGTCATCTGTTTAATCTCTAACAATAATTCAATCTCAATATCTGTATATATTCTGGCTCCTTGTTTTGTACGGGGAATGTCAAGTAAATCCTCAAAATCCTCTTCCCATTTTCGTAATGTTCCAGGAGATACATTTATTTTTTTAGAAACTTCTTTTAAAGTATAGCTTTTCATAAAATCCATTCCTCTCTCTATTTATATAGGAAATTTTTTTGTCATTTACTAGATATTCACCATAGGGTATATACTTTTCCTGCCGCTTGACAAAAGCTCTCAAAACAAGACCGAAATCACGAAATACCAACAATTTTTTGCAAAATGAGGCATAAAAAAAGTGCAGGATTTTATAATGAAATCCTGCACTTTTTGGTTTATTCAACTAAACCGAGCATTTTTAATCCATTAAATATGCCCGAGTTTGTAACTTCTGTTGTTTTATATTTAGCAAATTGGAAAATATCAGGATGCCCGTTCCCCATCGCGAAACTTTCCCCAACAGCCTGGAGCATTTCCTTATCATTCATCCCATCCCCAAAGGCGATTGATTGTTCTTTTTTTATGTCAAGGTGTTTTAATAACATTTCAATCCCATAGCCCTTATGGATTTTATTTCTGATGACATCATAGCAGGATCTCAGTCCTTCAACATTCACTTGGGATAAATGGATCCCATGCTCACTTTCATAAAGAGATACATCCTCGGGTTTTAGATTAATCATGGTTATTCCTAAAATTTCCTGATTCACCTCTGGGGTATAAATTTTATTATTACGGAAGTTGAAAACGTTAATAAAATTTTGGATCAACGAGGCATCAAGGTCTGTAAATAGATTTTCTTTATCTGTATAAAAAACCGCATCATGGCTGTGATGATGAGCAATGTCGATGTAACGTTTTACAATGGACTTTTCAATCGGTTCCTGAAAGATATCTTTCCCTTTATAAATCGCATAGGCTCCGTTATATCCGATAAAAGATCGGATGTTTAATTGTGATGCTAAATCGTGGATTTCATGCAGCGGTCTTCCGGTTGCTAAAAAGACTTCGATTCCCTTGGCTTGAACCTGGGCAACAGCTGATTTTGTTGACTCTTGAATTTTGTTATCTGGTGTGACGAGTGTCCCGTCAATATCTAAGAATAATACTTCGTACTTTGTCATCGTGCTGCTCCTTTTTTTCATAGTTATGAATAGTTTACCACTTTTTGAAATGGGAAATCATCCTTCCTTTACCGTATGTCTAAATAGGCAATGGGAAAAAGTAATCTAGAATCTTTTAAATATGAAAAAGGGGAGGAATATAGATGATTAGACTTCTTATTTTGTGGATAGGTTTTGCCGTTTTGCCTCTCCCAAATATGGTAAGTGCCGAAGAGAGGGTACCGATGCTTATTTATCATTCGATTGCGGACTATTCGGGTACTGGTTCCAAGGAGCTTTATGTGACTCCGGAAAACTTTGAAAATCAAATGATATATTTACGAGAACACGGTTTTACGTTATTAACATTTGAACAATGGCAGGAAGTAAGCAAGGTAAAAAAGCCCATATTTATTACTTTTGATGATGGCTACAAGAACAATTTAACGGTGTTTTCGATTTTTCAAAAACTACAGACTAGGTCGTTTAAACCGAAAGGAACGATATTTGTCATTTCTGACTTCATTGGCAGAAAAAATCGACTTTCAAGTGAGGAAATTAAACAAATGTCTGACTCAGGGCTCATTTCGATTCAGTCGCATACGGCGACCCATCCTGATTTAACTAAATCGGCTGATTTGAGTTACGAACTAAAGAATTCTCAAGACAAAATAAAGCGGATAACAGGAAGACAGGTCATCGCTCTTGCTTACCCATATGGAAACACTAATCGGGAAGTAATTGCAGAGACAAAAAAGTATTATCTGTTCGGACTAACGACTACACCTGGACCCTTTGTTTCAACCGGGATAAGGGATGAACAATATTTGCTCCCTCGTACCTATGTTAAGTATTCTACTTCCATCGATGAGTTTGCCAAAATAGTCGAAGTCAATTAATAGTAATAGCTGGTTGATGTGGAGGCAGCTGTTTTTGATGTTGAAAAAATCTATAAAGATTTCTATTTTAGTTCGGTGCGAATATCCTCTTATAGAGGGGGGATTGGGATGTCAGGTACCATCAATCTTTGGGAGGAGCACTTATTTTGGCTTGAAATTCTTCAGGATCATGCTATTTTTGTACGAGACCACCTTTCCGTAACAGAGAGGAATGAAATATCAATTGCCGAAGGGTTTAATCAATCCTTCCAAAGAATATTGGACCGTCTTAAACAACTAGATTCAGAATTAAGTTATTCTACGAATGAAATGATCGAATTTGCTAAACAAGCCTATTCAACTGCCTACGAATACTTCCGTTTTGAAGGTCGATTGCAGAATTTAAGAATTAAGAACGAAATAAACCTGAACCTTTCACCAACCTATTTGAATGGCACACTCAATGAAAACCAGGAATATTTACGGATCTTATCTTACCTTGTTAATGGTCAGCAGGCAGTGCCGCTTAGGCTGGATCAACTGTTGGATTTATGGCTGGAGGATCAGCTTGGTCATATTATCTTACTTAGGAATCTGGTCGATCCGATTGAATTAACAGTTGAAAGACAAACAGATTTATATGCACAGAGGTTTAATATGTTCATATTGCAAAATCATCATATAAAAGGTTTTTTACGATTTACTGAACAGGGGTTTCCGCGTCAAAAAGAACTGGCTTTGGATGTAGGAAGAACAGTAATTGAAATGAATCTATATATCCGTTCTGTGGTAGATAAATATAAAGGAGATAGACTATTAAATAAAACAACGCTCAGATTCCTTGAACACCATTTCCCTGAAACTTGTTATTTTATTAAAAAATTAGCTGAGTTCGCTCCCGAACTTCAGGCCGAAAGTGTTCATTGCTCCTTGCGCAAACCCTCCTTTGGCTAGCTAAAAACTGAGGATGAAACTACATTGTAAACAAGGAGAAACTTGTGTGTAATCAAAACTCGCTATAATAAAGAAAATATAGTCGAATTGTTAGGGCGGGTGTCTTATGGAAGAAACATTGGCAAAATCATACTTACAAAAATCACTTGATGAATGGAAGGATGATATATCCTTAGTTTTAGCTGAAATTGCTAAAGAATATGATGAGGTGGCACAAGAATTAAAGGTTTATTCCTATAAGTATGGAATAACTAAACAGGTGATCCAATCAACAGTAAATGAGGAGATTATTGAAAAAATCCGCGAAATGTATCATAAACCTTTTGAAGAAAACTATAACGAACTCAAAGAGAACATAAAAGATTTGGAAGAAAAAAGAAGAGTCTTTCAAATGTTTATTCAAAAAATCGATGAGGTAACCAAAAAGGAAACTGCCAAGATTACTACGTACTAATTAATTAATCAGCCCAATCGTTCAGTCGATTGGGTGTTTTTGTTATTACCAAAAAACAATGCCCGCGTTCGTTCATTTTCTCTTGTTTTAAAAACAAATAAACGGTGTAAAACAGCCTTGCATATATTGAATACAGAATAAAAATGTGAGGTGTGGAACAATTGATCACGGCCAACATTGGAAGTAAAACGTTTCGGATACCGGAAAGTCTTGAAGAATATTTTCAACCATTCCGCTCACATGTGATTGGGATGAACCAGGAATTTGATACTCCTTATGGTAAAAAGAACATCATTTATGCCGACTGGACAGCAAGCGGACGATTATACCAGCCGATTGAACAGAAGATTATAAAGGAAATTGGACCTTTTATGGCCAATACCCATACAGAATCGAATATTACTAGTTTGAAGATGACCGGATTATATAAGCAGTCAAAAAAAATAATTAAAGAACATGTAAACGCAGACAAACATGATGTCGTCATCCTTGATGGTTTTGGGATGACCTCTGTCGTTAATAAGCTGCAGCGGATCTTAGGGCTTAGAGTACCAGAAAAGTGGAAAAATCGTGTCCAACTTTCACAAAGTGAAAGACCGGTTATTTTTATCACCCATATGGAACATCATTCAAACCAAACATCCTGGCTCGAAACACTCGGGGAGGTCGTAATGGTCAACCCAGACAAGGAAGGTAGGGTGGACCTTAACCATTTAGAACAACTGCTCCTTATTTTTAGGGATCGACCCCTGAAAATTGGTTCCTTTACAGCATGTTCAAATGTAACAGGTATTCAAACTCCTTATCACAAGCTTGCTAAAATCATGCACCAACATGGCGGAATTTGTTTTGTTGATTTTGCTGCATCTGCACCCTATATCGAGATCAATATGCATCCGGAAGATCCGCTTGAGAAACTGGATGCGATATTTTTTTCACCGCATAAATTTTTAGGGGGTCCTGGAACAAGTGGAGTATTAGTATTTGATTCAAGAATATATACAAATAAAATTCCAGACCATCCCGGAGGCGGAACCGTGTTATGGACTAATCCATGGGGTGAGCACCAATATTTCGATGACTTGGAGCTGCGGGAAGACGGGGGGACTCCTGGAATTCTCCAGTCGATAAGGATTGCACTTTGTTTAAATTTGAAAAGTAAGATGGGTATTCAAAATATCTTACAACGAGAAAAGGAGCTGCTGGACCTTTTATTTTTCCATTTGGAAAAGTTTTCAGAGGTCCAAATATTAGCTGGAAACATGAAAAATCGAATGGGCATTGTTTCGTTTAATATTAAAAATATTCATTATAACTTAGTTGTTCGTCTTCTCAATGACCGGTATGGTATTCAGGTAAGGGGAGGGTGTTCATGTGCCGGCACTTATGGCCATTATCTATTAAATATTGATAAGAACCTTTCTAAACAAATTTTTAATGAGATAAATCAAGGGAAAATGGATGTGAAACCTGGCTGGGTACGTTTTTCAATCCATCCGATTATGACAGATGAAGAAATATTAATTTTTATTCGTGCGATTAGGGAAATTATTGAGAATATTGATGATTGGGAACAGGACTATGTGTATGACCGGTCCAGTAATGACTATTTTTATGTTCACCACCTTCGGGAAGATATGATGCCATTTTTTAGATTTCATTAATCTTCTGTATGACAGTCAACCAAAAAATTGTATATGAATATGCTAACACAGGAAGGTGGGATAGTATGATTCATACCGTTCAACCCGGTGAAACACTTGGAACGATTTCAGCTAACTATCGAGTGAGCCTCAGACGTCTTTATGCAGCAAATCCGGGTATCGGGCATTTGTATGTGGGACAAAAAATTCAAATTCCAGGTCTGCCTGAGCCAAGTACCATACCCTATTCGATTCAAGTATCAGTGGGAAAAAAAAGACTTACATTAAATCACAATGGAAAGTTAGTCAAAATTTTTCCTATTGCTGTGGGGAAGATGCTAACGCAAACGCCAGTAGGTGATTTTGTCATCGTGAATCGACAATATAACCCTGGAGGTCCATTCGGAGTATTATGGCTCTCGCTGTCAAAACAAGGGTACGGAATCCATGGAACGAATGATCCAAGTTCGATTGGTAAATCGGTGTCCCATGGTTGTATAAGAATGTATAATCGGGATGTGCTACAGCTGGCGGGGATGGTTCCTAATGGAACCCGTGTGACTATACGTCCATAAAAAATACCACTCCCAAAAAAGGAGTGGTATTACTTTTTTATTTGTAGATGACGATGGAACCAACGGATTTATCTTTGGCTTGTCCATTTACACGTACCTTCAGTCCGTAGTGCGGAATCTTTCTGCCTGCATCAGGTAAAAACGTATTTTCGAAAGACTTATTGTCATCAAATAGTGAAACAGCTGGCTGGCTAGGGAAATCAATTGTGTAAGTCGGGTAAGTAATATCTAATCCCGAAGTAGGGTTTAATCCAAACGCAGCATCTGCGACTTGGAAGCGGGATATTGCCTCAGTACCCGTGCTTAATTTAATGCTTGATCCAAGGTGTGCATCAACAACCCCTAAGAAACCATCCCCAGGGTGGTCGCCTGTCCAGTTATCTGTATAGCTATCGTCGACATACCACACAACTAAACCACCATCATAGCTCATTAAGGATTTTCCACGTTTAATATGGGCAAGACCTTCATCAACGCCTTTTTGGTTCCGCCATTCTAATAAATAATAGTGGTCTGTAAGTTTATTTCCATCCATCTTTGTGAATTTGTTTAAAGTAAATGGAGAAGAGGCAGTTTCTCCACCATCATCTAAAATTGTTTTTCCATCGGCTACTACTTTAATATTATCAGCAAAAAATCCGACAAGTGATGTACCCCAATCTGTTGCATAACGGAGACGAAGTTTGATTTGTTTACCGGCATAATCAGATAGGTCAAAGGACTGGGCTTGCCATCCATCAGACTTACCTGTGAAGCCTGGCATAGAGCCTAGAATAGTTGGATAACCTTCTGCAACCACATCAGATCTAGTATTGTTGTTTCCTAGTGATTCCCAGGTTTTTCCTCCATCGACTGAAACCTGTGCAAAAGCAAAATCCCACTGTTCTTCAATATCATACCAAGCATCAAATGTTAAAGTGGCTGAAGTCTTTCCTGTTAAATCAACGTCCGTAACCATATTTGAATCCATCTCATCTGCTTGACCGCCCCAGTATTCAAAGCTTCCTGTAGCTGGAGTGTTTACAGGGGTTTTCTTATCAGGTAAATTCACACGGATGGCTTGATTGTTTTGGCCAAGTGGGGAATTGGCTTGATCAAGTAAGAATTGTGTTCCTTTTGTGGAAACATCATTCCATTCAACAACTTCAGGGGCTGTCCATTTACCGCCTAGTGTAGATTGGAAGTATTGTTTAGCCCAAGGGGAGAAGCCAGTTGGTTCAGCACCAGGAATCTTTCCTGCCCAAGAGCCGCTTGACATAATCGACCAATATTCATTTGCCTCTCCTGCACCGGAGTAGACTGTATCGTATTCATCCGGAAGACCTAGATCATGGCCATACTCATGTGCGAATACACCAGTAGCACCGTCTTCAGGCATCATAGTATAATCATAGAATCCTGGTAATCCATTACCGAGGCCGTCAGGATCAACAAGTTTTGCAGAACGGTGCGACCAAATCGCATCATCTCCTTTGGACCCGCCGCCAGCTTCCTGACCCATACCAGAATGAATAATTTGAAGATGGTCTACTAATCCATCTGGTTCCCAGAAGTTTCCGTCGCCATCAAGGTCATGTGGATCTTCTAAGTCATAATCTTTTAAAGGGATTCCTGCTGCTTTTGCAGCTGCGTAAGTGTCAATAACTAATTGTTTAGAACCGCCTGGAGTCACGTTGTCATGTCCCGATGCTTTATCCGCTCCATAATAGGCCGCCGTACCAGGAACCTTCAACCAACCAAAAGCTTGTCCATCAATGGTATAGGTACCACCTGATTGTTCTTCATAATATTGTTTTTGTGAAACCTGATCATCACCATTGGGACCTTTATACTCACCCTTATTTCCAAAAATCATTTCCTCATAATGTTCAGGTGTGTAATCAGAGTAATAGTTGTCTGTTTCCTCCGGCTTAATATTATTATGTTGGAAATCTGAGTACTCTACCATTAAAGTTAACAGTTTTCCCTTTTTCTGGATACCTGGTGATGTTCCTTCTTGTACAGGATCAGGATTACCCTTTAACTGGCCATATTTGTTACCTTTTCCTTTTAATAGCCCGTTAGTAAAATCCTTAAATTTGCGTTGCTTTTCAGCATCCCCAGCTTTTACTTTTGCCGCCAAAGGATCGGAAGTTTTTGCATTTACTTCCTGCCCTTTTAATACTAAGTACTTTTGTAAGGCTTTTTCTTTTTCAGCTGTTGATGCACCCTTCGGTATCACCCCGCGCTTAATTAATGAATCAAGCAATTTATCTTTATTTACTACTGATAAGTCAAGCGAGCCGTAAGACTGTGAGACATTACTAGTACTTTTATGTAGTAATTCCCCACTTGTAAGACTGCTGCTGCTTACATAATTACCGGGAAACCCGGAGAACAATGTACCAGCCATCACTGCTGTTGTTAGACCAGTTTTAAAAAGTTTCTTCAAAGCTAAACCCCCCTAAAATTGATTTGTTGCAAATTAAATATTATTCTGAAAATTAAAACATATCAATAGGAACATTTCAGCAAAAACCGGCTTTTTTTCTAATAATCTGTAAATTCCACTTGATCTTCGACGGCAAATTTAAATATAAGAGGGTAATTTATCAAAAAGCAGAGAATTTTAATGAAAGGATTTGAGCAGCGGATTTCGGATAAGTTCAAAAAATATTCAAAAAAAGCTCTCCAAACTGGAGAGCTTTACCTTCTTGTAAGCAAAAGTATCGTAATTAAATTTATTAATTAATTCCTGTTTTTTTCCTAATACTAGTGAATAAGAAATGCTAAGGACGGTCGAATTTCATGAGGATAATAAATAAAAAAAGTGTTCCTTTCTTGATCTTGTTAGTAATCCATTCTTTCCTCATTGTTTTAAGCTTTTATAAAAGTAAGGATAAAAAAGCAACAGCTATCCTCTTGGGATCGATGATGGGATTCGCCTACTTATTAGAGTTTTTTGTCCTTAATCTATTTAAATCTTACAAATATAAACCGAAAGTAGTAAAAAATAATGATTTGGACAATGTTATTGGTGGGTTCTTGTCTCAATCCATTTTTATCCCGTTTACTGCTGTTTACTTAACTATTACAAAAGCAGGGTGGGGGAAGAAAATTTTTGGTGGTATTTATTTTTCTCTAGTTGAGCTTGTTTTTTTAAGACTAGGTGTATATAAACATAATTGGTGGAGGACAATTTATACCTTTTTTCTGCTTCCGATTTACTTCTTAATAAGTGATTACTGGTATGATTTAATTGCCAAAAAACAAGTAGCAATCCGTAAGATTTCATTCTTTCTAATGATTATGGTAACAGAAACAAATATATTATTGTTGTTAGCTCTTTTGCGAAAAATCCGTTCCGGGTGGGGCAGATACCATGGGTGGACGGAACATTTTATTATCACGCCGTTATATTCAATAACCATTTCATTATTTACTTACTTTAATTTAATAAAGGAGAATAGTGGCTGGGCAAAAGTTAGAATACTTTTATTTGATGGTTGTTTATTACAAATTTTTAATAAAGTAAAAATAATAAAGACAAAAATAAACTTATTTAACTTTATCTTAATTAAGGCAGCAGCGGTGTATATTTATGGGATATATAGAAAGTGGATAAACGCTGATATGGCAAAAGGAATAAATATAAGAAAATAAAAAAAACGCCTCCGAGGCGTTTTAATATGTAAAATGTTTTTATTGATAATAAAATGTGAATTTGATACAATAACTGATGGTATAATACGCAATTTTTTAATTGAGTTTTTAAAACCCTATTATAACATTAACATATATTGATATGTGTTGTCAAGTGATCGAAATCATATATTATCGGGGAGTGGTTAAATGAGTGAAATACAAAGTAAGGACTTACGAGAAGAGCAGGAAAGAATAGGACTGGTTACGAAGGTAATTGATCAAAAAATAAAAAGTCTGCAGAAAAATACTGGTACTGTTCGATCAGATGTTCTCGAAATTCGCAAGAGCTTTTGGGAAGATGTAACGGTTAATACCGATGAACCAGATGATGTAATCGAAACTGCAGCAAGTATTAAGCAGCAGGCCGAATTTCTTTCAGAACGTGAACGTACTTATAAGCACATGGATAAAAATTTAAAGACACTCTCCCGATTGAAATATTCCCCTTATTTTGGCCGGATAGATTTTCTTGAAGAGGGCGAGAATGGAGTGGATCAAGTCTACTTGGGCATTTCTTCATTAATGGATGAGAAGGAGGAAAACTTTTTAATCTATGATTGGCGTGCTCCAATTTCCAGCCTTTATTATGACTACTCTCCAGGCTATGCCCAATATAAAATACCTGAAGGAACCATAGAAGGAGAAATGACCTTAAAACGCCAATTCATCATTCGGGACTCAGACATTAAAGCAATGTTTGATACGGGAGTTACAATCGGTGATGAAATACTCCAAGAGGTATTGGGTAACAATGCAAATACACAAATGAAAAGTATTGTAGCCACTATTCAACGGGAACAAAATGAAATCATCCGGAATGAACGCAGCAAAATACTAATCGTTCAGGGAGCAGCGGGAAGTGGGAAAACTTCTGCAGCACTCCAGCGTGTAGCTTATTTGCTATATCGCTATCGAGGTACTTTAAATGCCGAGAATATAATGCTCTTTTCGCCAAACCCTCTTTTTAATAGCTATGTTTCAACTGTATTACCCGAACTTGGAGAAGATAATATGCAGCAGTCCACCTTCCAAGAATATTTAACTGAGCGATTGGGCAGAGCCTTCGATGTGGAAGATCCTTTTTCACAAATGGAGTATTTGCTTGAGGAAACGGGAATGGAGAATGATCAGATTAGACTTGATGCAATCCGTTTTAAAGCAAGTTTAAACTTTAGAAACATGATTGATCATTATGCTGCTAAACTATCTTCTCGTGGATTAATCTTTAAAGATCTATCCTTTCGAGGCGATGTTATTATTTCAAAGAGGGAAATTAGTGAATATTTCTATGGGCTCGATAGCAGTTATTCAATTCCGAATCGAATTCAGCTTGTAAAGGATTGGTTGTTAAAAGAGTTAAAGCGAGCAGTTAAACGGGAACGTTCTCGCAGCTGGGTAGAGGAAGAGGTTCAATACCTTGAAAAAGAGGACTATATGGAGGCTTTTAAAAAGCTTCAAGAGAAAAATCAATTTACCGAACATACCTTCGATGATTTTGAAATGGAACAAAAGCTGCTTGCGGAAATGGTAGTGAAGGAAAAATTCAAACCCTTATTTGTCAGAGTGAAAAATCTGAAATTTATTGATCTCACAAAAATTTATCTGCAATTGTTTAAGAAAGATGAGCAGCCTGCTAAAGCTGTTCCGAAAAATTGGCCAGATATATGTCAGCAGACCATTGATCAAGTCCAAGATAAATTTATTCCCTATGAAGATGCAACACCGCTCGTTTATCTGCAGGATTTATTGGAGGGACGAAAAAATAATACAGCGATTCGCCATATTTTTATTGATGAAGCCCAGGATTATACCCCTTTTCAGTTTGCTTTTATCCAACGGCTTTTTCCATACAGTAAGATGACACTGCTAGGGGATTTTAATCAAGCCATTTTTTCTGGAGCGACGGGTGCTGAGACCGTTTTAACTGATTTAAATGTTCAAGATGAGGAAATTGAAACTTTTACTCTAACCAAGACTTATCGTTCAACGAGGGAAATTGTCGAATTTTCACGTGCGCTGATTGTGGGCGGGAACCAAATTGAACCCTTTAACCGCAGGGGTAAAAAGCCTACAGTAAAACAGGTTAGGCAATCAAAATTAAATGATGAAATCTTTGAAAAGATCAAAGAGTTGAGAGCAGATGGACACCAAACTATTGCCGTTATTTGTCGGACAGAATCCGAGAGTAAAGCCTTGTTCGAGGAACTTAAAGTCAATAATATACCGCTTCATCTTATTGAAAAGGGCACGGTCTCCTATGAAAAGGGAATTAATGTCATCCCTTCCTACCTGGCAAAAGGAATTGAATTTGATGCGGTAATCCTTCACGATTGTTCCTGTTATCAAACGGAGAGTGAACGAAAATTATTTTATACCGTTTGTACACGCCCGATGCATGTTCTGCATATGTTTGCTACTAAAGAAATTAGTCCACTGATGAGTGATGTAAGTAAAAATTTGTATGAAATGGTTTAATAAAAATAAAAGCGGCAGGGAGCTTCTCATCAATCCTGCCGCTTTTTAATCTATTATTTTTTCCATTGCTTTTGAACTTGTTCCATCGCAAGACGGAAGATTTCATCTTCAGAAGTTTCACGATGTGCGATCACATTCGTCAAATAGCTTTTTCCTTCTAAAGTAACAGTAATGTCTACTTGTACCATTTATATCACCTTTCTTTTAAATAAATAATTAATGTTAGATGTGGGAATTGGTATAATATTAAACATACTATCTAAGGGAGAGAACAGTATGTCGATCGGCTTTGAAGAAATAAATAAAGAGTCATTATATATCGCCCTCGAAATAACTAATTCGAATCGTCCATATAATCTAATGGAAAACGGGATTGAAACCCGTTCACTAACAGAAATGGAAAAGGAATTTATGAATCCAGAGACAATCTCAAGCTTTATTAAGCTTGACGATACTTACATTGGAGTGATAGATTACATACTTGAAAATCCGAAAGATTCTTTTCCTTGGCTCGGATTATTAATGATACACAGTGATTATCAGGGATATGGTTTTGGGACACAGGCATATGAGCAATATGAAAGTGCGATGCGGAGTAGAGGGTTGAATAAAATTCGGTTAGGCATCTTACAAGAGAACACAAAAGCACAGCACTTTTGGGAATCTTTAGGGTTTGTCTATTATATAACATCTAGTGCTCAAAATGGAAGTGGTATATTATGTTATGAAAAACAAATCTAATTTCTTGCCTATGATTAAACTTCGACAACCATAAACTCATCTACAAAGCCATTGACCTGCGCCTTATCAATTTTGTTTTTTCTTATTAATGATTCAGCCATCACTAAATGGGTCTTAAATAATGGATCCTTCTTTAGTTCATGGATAGACACGTCGCCATTCAATAGTTGAATGGCCTTTTCTTTTATGAGTGGATTCTTTGAAGTATTGTAAAGAAGATAAGCAATACAGGTAACCTTGTCCATCTTGTACCCTCCAAACATAAATTCTGTTTTTATAGCATAGTTATTCGCTCTTAGTTTAAATAAATCCTTCTATAAAGCTTGAGAATTGTAAAAAATTAGTGTTGAGAAATGCAGGAAAAAGTTGAAAGGTATTGTAAAGGTTTTCAGGAAAATCATTTAATTTTCTAATATAATGAATAATTTGTTGGATATTGCTTAAAGGATGTGGTATTTTGTATAATATTGAAGGGATAAAAGATAAATGATGTTAGTCAGGATTCTACCTTTCGTCCCTTTGGGAGGAGAGGTTTTTTATTATTCTTCTGGATATATAACTGGCTATTAACTAAACCTTTTACATACGAATTAGGAGGAAGAAGAATGAAACAGACCCTAATAAAAGATTTGTACAGAAATACAGATAGCTATATTGATCAAAAGGTGCAATTATCAGGATGGATTCGGACGATCCGTGATTCTAAAACTTTTGGATTCATTGAATTAAATGATGGAAGCTTTTTTAAAGGAGTACAGATTGTATTTGACGAGGCATTAAGTAACTTTAAGGAAATTTCAAAGCTTCCAATCAGTTCTTCTATTAAAGTAACGGGAGACTTTATTCATACACCTCAAGCAAAACAGCCTTTTGAAATAAAGGCAACTGAAATTGTGGTTGAGGGAATCTCTAATGTAGATTATCCGCTCCAAAAGAAAAAGCATTCTTTCGAGTATTTAAGAACAATTGCCCATCTGCGTCCAAGAACGAATACATTCTCAGCTGTTTTCCGGGTTAGATCATTAGCATCCTACGCCATTCATAAATTTTTCCAAGATAAAGGATTTGTTTATGTCCATTCACCAATTATTACGGGCAGTGACACGGAAGGTGCAGGTGAAATGTTCCGTGTAACCACATTGGATATGGACAATCTTCCAAAGAACGAAGAAGGAAAAACAGATGTAACAAAAGACTTCTTTAATAAAGAAACCAATCTTACTGTTAGCGGTCAGCTTTCAGGTGAGGCGTTTGCCCTGGCATTTAGAAATGTTTATACCTTCGGGCCGACATTTAGAGCGGAAAATTCCAATACAGCGAGACATGCGGCTGAATTTTGGATGATTGAGCCTGAGCTTGCATTTGCAGAGCTGCCAGATATCATGGACTTAGCTGAAGAAATGGTAAAATACGTAATAAGTTATGTATTGGAACAAGCTCCGGAAGAAATGAACTTCTTTAACAGTTTTATTGAAAAAGGATTGTTAGATCGATTGAATCAGGCAAATACAGCAGATTTTGGTCGTGTTACTTACACAGAAGCTATTGAGTTATTGAAGAGATCTGGAGAAAAATTTGCCTATCCAGTTGAATGGGGACTTGATCTGCAAACCGAGCACGAACGTTATTTGTGTGAGAAAATCTTTGAACGCCCTGTATTTGTGACAGACTATCCAAAAGAAATCAAAGCCTTTTATATGCGTTTAAATGAAGACGACAAAACAGTTGCGGCAACAGATTTACTTGTACCAGGAATTGGGGAATTAATCGGTGGAAGTCAGCGTGAAGAACGTGAAGAGATTTTAACTGAAAAAATCAAAGAGCTAGGAATGAATGAAGAAGATTATTGGTGGTACCTGGAACTAAGAAAATATGGCGGAACCAAGCACTCGGGTTATGGCCTTGGCTTTGAACGCTTAATCATGTACTTGACAGGCATGTCTAATATTAGAGATGTTATTCCTTTCCCAAGAACAACAGGTAATGCTGAATTTTAATCATAAAAGTAAAAAGAAGATCCGCGGGATCTTCTTTTTCTTTGTGTACTCTTTATTTTATATATTTTGCAGTTCTTCTTCAAAATAAAATGTACTAGGGTGTTCTTTAACAATATAAGAATACCGCTTCATATTTTTCACATATTGCCATTTAAGAATCGTGACAACTTCACCTGTTTCAATAATATTAACATTTTGACCAGTAGTGTATAGGTTATTTGTGCCTTTCATTTCCACACCCCTTTATGATTCCTCATTAAGTATAACACAAAGATGCTATCTAATAGGATATGGAATCAACAAAAAGAATAATCAAGGCTGTACTCCTTTCCATTATAATGCAACTATGGTATGCTTTACTAAAGTGAGGTGTCATTTTTGACAAATTATAAAGCGAAAAGAAGTAACCTCAAAGAGTTATTATCAAAAAATGGTATGACTCTTGATGGATTAGAAAGAAATACAAACATTCCTAAAAGTCAACTTGACAACTACTTGTCTAAAAAGGTAATGAGCCTTAATTCTGCAATGACCATTTCAAAGGAATTAAATTGCCAGATTGAAGACTTATATGTCTGGTCAACAGACGAGAAGTAGAGCACGGTTATTATTAAAAGGTATTAAAAAAACAGACTTGTTTCAAGTCTGTTTTTTTGCTGTATTTTATACCTCTAAATCACACTTTGCTAAAGGTGTAACTTTAGTCTTTTTAGTGAATTTGTATCCCAGCCATAAAATAAGGAATAAAGGTAAGCCGATGTAAGATACTAATAAACCATTCCAGTCGATGTGGTCACCCATAAAGGCGGAATAATTTTGTCCAAGTACTACAAATGCACAAACTGCAAAGGCAAATATCGGGCCAAATGGGAAAAGCTTTGATTTAAACGGTAATAAGTTAAGGTCTTTTCCTTGTGCTACATAAGCTCTGCGGAAGCGATAATGACAGATGGCAATTCCAAGCCATGCAATAAATCCTGACATACCGGATGCATTTAATAACCAAACATAAACAGTACCATCACCAAAGAAGGAGGCAAGAAATGCAAGGGTTCCAACTAAGGTTGTTACGATTAAAGCATTAACCGGAACGCCATTTTTATTAAGCTTACCAAGGAATTTAGGAGCCTTTCCTTGACGTGCTAAATCCCAAAGCATACGTGTTGATGCATACATTCCTGAGTTACCAGCCGAAAGAACGGCTGTTAAGATAACTGCATTCATTACAGAAGCAGCAAATGCAATACCTGCTTTTTGAAAAATAAGTGTGAATGGGCTGACAGAAACGTCACCATTTGCCAAGTTTTCATTGGTGTAAGGAATCAGTAGACCAATGACTAATATCGCTAATACATAAAATAAGAGAATACGCCAAAAAACAGATTTAACCGCACGAGGGATTGATTTACCAGGATCATCAGTTTCACCTGCTGCAACACCTAACAATTCAGTTCCTTGAAAAGAGAAACCGGCTGCCATAAAAATACCGAGCATCGCCATAAATCCACCATGGAATGGAGCATCACCGACTGTGAAGTTTTTAAAGCCAATTGCCTGGTCTCCCATGATGCCGAAAATCATTAATGTACCTGTGACAATAAAAATAATGACTGTAACTACTTTTATAAGTGAGAACCAATACTCCGCTTCCCCAAATCCTTTTACTGAAAGATAGTTTAATAGGAACATAATTACTAAGAAAATAGCACTCCATATAATTGAAGGGGTATGTGGGAACCAGAATTTCATAATCATGGTTACCGCAGCTAATTCTGCTGCAATTGTAATTGCCCAGTTATACCAGTAATTCCAGCCAAGTGCAAAGCCGAGGGCGGGGTCGACGAATTTTGTTGCATACGTACTAAAGCTTCCGGCCACAGGCATATATGCGCCCATTTCTGCCAAGCTTTGCATTAAGAAGTAAACCATTACTCCAATAACAAGATAGGAAAGAATAGCACCACCCGGACCGGCAGAATGGATTGCGCCGCCGCTGGCAAGAAATAACCCTGTTCCAATAGTTCCGCCAAGTGAGATCATCGTTAAATGACGGGACTTCAAGCTTCGTTTTAATTCATTCGAATCCTTTTTAGCTGTATGATTACCAGAATTAATGTCTTCTAGTGGTCTTGCTGTTTGTGATTGCATAATAAGACTCCTTTTCATTTTTAATAAGAATGAAGCTAACTTACACAAGCTTGGCTGCTTGCGGACTCTAGTTCAAGAAGGAGTGTTGGAATAAAAAATGCCATCGAAGCAGAGTCGATGGCATTTATAATACCCCGCATCATACCTTCCGAAAGATAGCTCAACACGTTTGCTTGGTAGGATCAAACGTGACAGTTCTGTTCCTATTCGAAAACAGACCCAGCATGCTTTTACAGAGAAGAAAGCACACTTCGGCAGCTGTTCCTTTCAAACGGAGTCAAGGATGTCTCTACATCTCGTCCGTGCTACTAATAAAAGCCGCGACCTCTACCTCATCGGTTTTGATGAGGATTTTACTATTAAAATAATATACTACTAAAGTATCATTGATCTCTTAATCTTGTCAATGTGTCGATTTAAAATCAGTCAAATCTAAATAAACAGACTATTTATGCTATTAGAAAAAAACTATTAAGTTTACTTTGATTTGGAGAATCAGTATCATTAAAAAATAGAAATTATTGGGATGCAGGAGGATTGCCATGCAGATTATTGGAGTGATTGTCGGTTCCCTCATTGTAGTGGTGGCATTTAACCTTTTTTTAATTCCTCACGAGGTTTTGAGCAGCGGATTAAGTGGAATATCAATGATCTTAGGGATGATTACCCCGCTTAATACAGGTTTGGCAAACTTCCTATTGAATCTTCCACTTATCATTATTGGTTATAAGATGCTTGGGAAGAAGTTCATTATGAATTCCATTTTGTCTGTTGTGATCATTTCAGTTGGCCTTTACATTGTTCCTTTATTTCCAATCGCGAAGGATGCGATCCTATCATCGATATTTGGAGGTATCTTAACAGGTTTAGGTGTAGGAATTGTCTTTCGTTCATCTGGGTCTACTGGAGGCTTTGACATTATTGGAATGATTGTCTCACGGAAAAAGGATTTTCCTATTGGTGTTTTACTTTCGGGGATGAATGCGGTTGTCATTGTGATTAGCGGGTTTCTCTTTAATTGGGATGCGGCTCTGAATACATTAGTATCTATATATTTGACTGGAAAAGTAGTCGATACTATTTATACAGACCATGCCAAACTGACCTTAATGATTATCACAGATAAAGGTCAAGAGTTGAAGGAACATCTGCTTAGCAATGTATACAGAGGTTTAACTATCATGGACGGGATAGGCGCATATTCAAATGATAAACGTAACATTATCATAACGGTAATTACTCGGTATGAATTAAATGAAGTGAAAAATCTTATTGTAGAGGTGGATCCGTGTGCTTTTGTAAATATAACGGAAACCATTGAAGTAATGGGTTTGTTTCATAGAAAAAATCATTTTTAATCCATAAAAAAGGCCAATCGTTCAGGCCTTTTTTTTAATTTATGCTGGTTTAACAACCTGCATAACTATTTTCGTCTTGGTATCTTTTTCGTATGACCTTAGAAAAATGAAACAAGCTTTGCCAGATAAGGTCGAGTCTCAAGCTCTGAAGAGGAAAGACCATTGAAGCTACGACAGAGAGTCGGAGCTTCAACCCCTGAAGTCGGGAGAACTTTGGAGCTACAGCAGATGAGGAGGAGTCTCAACCCCTGAAGCCGGAAGAACTTAGGAGCTACAGCAGATGAGGAGGAGTCTCAACCCCTGAAGTCGGGAGAACTTTGGAGCTACAGCAGATGAGGAGGAGTCTCA
>NZ_JAABNN010000003.1:0-30048 GCF_009928415.1 Bacillus sp. USDA818B3_A | reverse complement strand
CCTGAAGCCGGAAGAACTTAGGAGCTACAGCAGATGAGGAGGAGTCTCAACCCCTGAAGCCTGGAGAACTTAGGAGCTATAGCAGATGAGGAGGAGTCTCAACCCCTGAAGCCTGGAGAATTTTGGAGCTACAGCAGATGAGGAGAAGTTTCAACCCCTGAAGCCTGGAGAATTTTGGAGCTACAGCTGATGAGGAGAAGTTCCAACCCCTGAAGCCGAAAGAATATTGGAGCTACGACAGATGAGGCGATGTCCAGCCAATCTTAGGCTACTTTACTTGACGATACTTACTTACTTTTAGTAAGATGGGTAAGTCAACTTACTAAAAGTAAGTAAAATAGGTCTAGGGGGAAATATTCTCATGGCAACAATAGCTGAAAAAAGCTTATCAGATATAATGAAAGAACGTCACTCAGTAAGAAAATATGAAGCAGACTTTAAAATATCTATTGAAGAGATAAAAGATATGATTAAAGTGGCAACCACGGCACCATCTTCAAGTAATCTTCAGCCCTGGCGCTTTATGGTGATTCTAGATCAAGAAACCAAAAAAGAGTTAAGAGCAATTGCTTTCAACCAGGAACAAGTTGAAACTGCCTCTGCTGTTGTTGTTGTTTTAGGTGATAAAGAAATGTATAACAGTACTGAAAAAGTTTATCAAAGTGCGTATGAAGCAGGTTTCATGGATAAAGGAAGCATGGAACAATTAATTGCAAATGCTAACAGGACCTACACAAATGCACCTGAAGAAATCCGTAAAAATATTGCAACTTTTGATGCGGGTCTTATCTCTATGCAGCTAATGCTGATTGCAAAAGAAAGAGGTTATGATACAGTACCGATGGCTGGATTTGATAAAAATAAGTTTATCGAACGATTTAACGTGTCCGATCGCTATTTTCCTATTATCCTATTGCCTATCGGAAAGGCAGCTGTACCAGCGCACAACACAACACGTTTACCACTAGAAGACGTTATCATTGATTATTAATTATAAAAACACCCCCAAGCTGTAATTGTCTTAGGGGTGTTGATTTTAGTTATTAATATACTTTTCAAATACAAATCCAAAATCTTTTACACAATATTGTTTCTTGCTGTCCTCTAGCCATTGGAAGGCTGCTTGGTTAAGCATTTTGAATTGAACGACTAAATTGCTGTCAGGACTTGTGATCCGGCCGAGTGTCGTAGAAGCAACATCCAGGCTTTGCTTGGCAAATTGGAGGCTTATTTCATTCTCGTGTGAAATCTCGGAGATTTTAATTAATGCTTTATATAAGTCCTTTATTTCCTCAATATGTTTTTTGTGCACATCAATCGAGAAGGGAACAGAGCCAATCTTGAATTTAATTTCAACATCAAGATCCACAGTGCCCGCTGTTTCAAGCATGACATCTGAAATTCTGTTTGTTGCATAACTATAACGGTGGAGCATCCGTTTCTTGCTTGTTGCGCTTGTGCCGTCAAGATGAATAAGAGCGTTATTAGTAAAGCAATATTCATCGGATTTAGATTTAATTAGAAAATAAATCTTCTCATTGTCTTCATGCATGACGTAATCGTCTGCATCTACCTTATCGTAATTCTCCGGTTTAATAACGGAACCAACATCGCTTAATCCTAAAATATCAGAAGCCACTTTTCCAAACATCCTACCAACCTCACTTTATATTTTTTTGTCTAAGCTATGTACGAACTAGAGGTGTTGAAAGTTTCATACGTTTGCTCTAAACGACAGAATATTTTATGCACGAAATGTGAGCATATGCCTGAGTTTTCATAAGATATGTTAACATAAAATTCAGAAATCTGATATACTATTACACATTATATAGTTAAAGAGCAGGGGATTAATCCCTTAATTAGGAAAGGAAAGTGAAGAATGCGACCGATCATATTAGGCATATTTGCTGCTTTCTTTTTTGCCATTACATTTATTCTTAATCGATCAATGGAGCTTGCTGGCGGGAGTTGGATTTGGAGTGCGTCGTTAAGATACTTCTTTATGGTTCCGTTTCTAATTTTAATTGTAATCGGAAGGAAGAATCTTAAGCCGTTGTTATTCGAAATGAAAAAGCACCCGGGTGCTTGGCTGTTATGGAGTACTGTCGGTTTTGGGTTATTTTATGCACCCATCTGTTTTTCTGCGGGCTATGCACCCGGATGGTTAATTGCTGCAACCTGGCAGATTACAATTATATCAGGCTCAATGCTTGCACCGCTTTTTTATGAAACAGTGATAACAGAAAAAGGAGCTATTCGTCAACGAGGCAGGATTCCTTTCAAAGGGCTAGGCATGTCGCTGATTATTTTACTCGGGATTATTCTCATGCAATTAGAACAAGCCAATCACCTTTCACTAATATCCATAATCCTCGGAGTGTTTCCTGTTGTTATCGCATCCTTTGCCTACCCATTAGGTAACAGAAAAATGATGGAACTGTGCGGAGGACGGTTGGATGTTTTTCAACGTGTTTTAGGGATGACACTGGCAAGTCTGCCTCTTTGGATTGTTTTATCAATTTATGGATTCATAACAGCAGGCCCGCCTAGTCTGGGGCAGACTGCACAATCCGGACTAGTTGCGATTTCCTCCGGGGTCATTGCTACGGTTCTTTTCTTTCAGGCAACTGATCTTGTAAGGGGTGACTTACAAAAGCTCGCAGCGGTGGAGGCTACTCAATCTATGGAAGTTTTGTTTGCTGTCATGGGAGAACTACTCCTCTTAAACGCTACAATGCCCACATCCTTATCGTGGAGCGGAATGGTCTTGGTTATGATTGGGATGGTACTTCACAGCCGCTTATCAAACAAAATGGTAAAACAAAAAATTCAAAATATAAGTGTCTAATGTACTAAACCCTTATCATTTAGATTGGGGGCACTGAAAAAGTCCCTTAAATTTAGGGTTTGTGTCTAAATGGGGCTGTTGATTTCCGATCCAGGCGGCTTCGCTTTCCGCGGGCGTGCCGGGGAGCCTCCTTGGCGCATTAGCGCCTGTGGGGTCTCCCCAGCCCCGTACTCCCGCAGGAGTCTTCGCCGCCTTCCACTCCAATCAACAGTCTTCTTTTACAAAGGCTATATTTTTAATAAATCAGTGCCTTTATTTAGATTGATAGGGGATTTTATAGGTTACATAGGGTAATTTATGGACGCTTATTTAAATATGGATATGTTCTAAAACCAATGGGTGTAAGGCTGTTGTCTTGTCTACAAAAATAAAGCCGTCATACCGCTGCCCCATGTTAGATGGAACATAATTGCCAAAATGTTCGTACTCAGGGTGGTAAACCACTCCAATCGCTCTATGACCTATGGTCGTGGAAAACTCTTTACGGTTATGTTCGTTAAAAATAAGATACTGATTCAAGTGGCCTGTCTGATGCATAAGGTATTCCCAGCTTCCATTTTGGGCAGGAGGTACATTCATTACTTCAAAGTTTGCTCCCCATTCAGTTGAGGCAATAACCGTTCCTGTGTAAGTTCCGAAACCGACGATAAATACTTCGTCCTCCCCATATTTTTCACGGACAAGCTGTCCGACATTTACCATACCTTCATCTCTCATGTCAGTGGCTCTTGCATCGCCAACATGTGTATTATGTTCCCAGACAATAACTTTAGCACTCTCGCCATAGTAATTAATAATGGACTCTAAAGCATCGACCATATGACGATCCCGGATATTCCAAGATTCATCATCGCTTTTTACCATGGTCCTATAATAATCTTCTGCATGGGCGGTAACAAGTGCATTGACTTCCATATTGAGGCTGTTTTCTTGATCATCCTCAAATTTCCATTTGTTTTTTTGTATCGTTGATAGCAGTTCCAGTGCTTCTTTCATGCAATCCTCTGATAGATATCCTGCAGACACGGCATAAGATTCATTGTTTCTGTTATGCTGCTCAAAACAAGCAAATGCCTTCCTTGCCGCATCAAGTTCCGGTGAATGAATCTTTTCTAAATATCGCACAATCTCATCGAGGCTCTCCCAAAGGCTGTACACATCTAAACCGTAAAAACCAACCTTTTCAGAACGGTTCGTATTAAGATTAAACTCATTTAACCACGCGATTAATTCCATAATTTCATCGTTAGCCCACATCCAAGTTGGCCAGCGATTAAAATCCTCGAGAACTTTATGCACATCAGTATTGGAAGGGGAGTATCCTTTAATATAACGATTGATCGATTGGCATGATGGCCAATCACCCTCAACTGCAATAAAAGAAAAACCCTTTTCTTGAATTAATCTCTTCGTTAACTCTGCACGAATCGTGTAAAACTCAGACGTTCCATGAGATGATTCACCAAGCAGTACATATTTAGCGTCACCAATGGCATCTAATATAGGGTCAAGGTCATTAACCGATTGGAACGGTTTAACGTATCTTTTTAAGGAATCTATCATCTAACTGAGCATCCTTTCTTAATAAATTGTTTAATTTTTGATAAGATGCCCTGATTATTTTAATCCTAATCTGGAATAAACTTCTAAAACTTCACGTATCCGTCACAAAATTTCCGTTTATTTAGAAGATTCTGTAGTATACTAAAAGTGTAAGAAAGATAGAAAAAAATAACATCTTAGGAGGCTCAACCATACGTGTTCGTTCCGTTTTGTGTGAACGAGTAGTAGTAAGGTTATTCCTATAACTCATTAGGTAAGAAGAGTGATATTTTCCTTTTTGGAGCGGTTTAAATCAAGAACAGATCCCTTTCATATTTGATATCTATGTAGTCATAGAATTGATATCAAAGGCAGATGTTAAGGATTTATAGGTTAGTACATTGTTAATGAAATATATTTAACAATGTATCCGTAACTGAAACCAAACCAAAAAAGAGGTATTGCCAAGAAGCATGTACCTAAATGAAGGAATAAAGAGTCTTAATGTGTCAAAAGTAAAAGGTTTGTTTCTTAGGAATTTGAATTCCATTTAAAACATGTGAATTCATTTCTTTTAGCGGAACAAACACTCGCCGGCTAAGTTTTCAAATTTTCCTTTAGCTGTAAAACAACTAAACGGAAAAAAGGTCTGATAAACATTGGCTGGTGTAATGGTTGGGTCTCCTAAGGTGTTAACTATTTAGGGAGTTACTTCATAAAGAGGTAGCTTTTTTTTATGTTTGCAGGGGGAGCCTCCTGTTATTAGAGCAGCAAATTAACTGAAAGTTTAAGTAAGCAAATAATTATAAAAAATACAAATTATTCATTATACTATAAATAAGAAGCCATATTGAAAGGGGAAAGATAATGTCAGGAAGTCAAGAGCTTAGTTTATTAAGTCAACAAGAAGCCCTCATTCATAAGATTCAGCACAAAGGTTTAACCAAGAAAAAGATTTTCCAGCGGATATTACTAATTACGCTTGGGGCCATTCTCATGTCTGTGGGACTGGAAATTTTCCTAGTTCCAAATAACGTAATAGACGGCGGAATTACCGGCATTTCTATTATGCTGTCCTATATTACAGGCTGGAAACTGGGTGTGTTTCTATTTCTATTCAATATTCCATTTATTTTTCTGGGTTACAAACAAATTGGAAAAACCTTCGCATTATCCACACTATATGGAATTGTTATTTTATCTATTACTACCACTTTTCTTCATCCAGTTCCAGCCTTTACACAAGATATACTCTTAGCAACTGTTTTCGGGGGAATCCTGCTCGGCGTCGGCGTAGGTTTGGTCATCCGATATGGAGGCTCTTTAGATGGGACAGAAATACTAGCCATCCTTTTCAATAATAAGTTTCCATTTTCAGTCGGCGAAATTATTATGTTCTTTAATTTATTTATCTTAGCAAGTGCAGGATTTGTTTTTTCATGGGACCGGGCTATGTATTCACTTATTGCCTACTTTGTTGCCTATAAAACCATTGATATTACGATTACTGGTCTAGACGAATCCAAATCAGTTTGGATCATAAGTGACAACGCCAATCAAATTGGGGATGCAATCATGAACCGTTTAGGTCGCGGTGTCACCTATTTAAATGGGGAAGGAGCCTATTCCGGGGATGAAAAAAAGGTAATCTTTTGCGTAATTAACCGTCTGGAAGAAGCAAAATTAAAAGAAATTGTTACAGAAAATGATGGAAATGCTTTTTTAGCTGTAGCTGATATTGCGGAAGTACGCGGAGGGCGATTTAAGAAGAGAGATATTCATTAGTGACCAATCGACTAGCGAATGTCGAATGATCGCAATTAGCTATGAATAATGTATTTAATATAAATTTATTGTCGTTATTTAATACATAACCACCTTTCTGCCTTCAGGTTTTGTCGGACTATGCGCTTACCTAGGAAATAGTTTTAGCAGAAAATGAAATATTTCCGAAAAAGATGACAGTTGTACTGTCATCTTTTTTCTTTAAAACAATAATTCATATACCTCGTTTAACTCATAAGCCCTTTTTTCATCTTGAACTTCTTTCGCATGATTGATTTCCTTAGGAAGTATGTTGTTTAAGAACTTGCTTTCTTTCTGAGTTAAATCACGAACAAAAGATTCTTCAGAATTGTAAGCGCCTTCAATCAACTTCTTATAAATAAACCGCCCTTCTGAATGATCATCGGTATAATTAGACAGGATTTCCTTTAAATATCCTAATGTATTATCCAAATGGACCCACATCCTTTCACCTAGTTATTTTTTAACGAAAGGATAATAATATACATATTTAAAGATATGACACCCCCTTCAAAATAAAAAGCCCGCTTTTTCAAAGCAGGCGAATTAATTATTTGGTTGCGGTAAGGATTCGATAGCTCAGCGTATCCTGATATTTAATTACAATATTCCCGTGCTCATTCAATATATGGAAAAGCTCAGGCTCAAAGTTATCAGAGAAATTAAATTCAGGTGTTTGATTGCCATGGCTTAGGGGAAGATCATGGACTTTAATTTCTATATCTCGGAACCCAGCGGATTGAATGAGGTAACTCCAATCCTGCTCTTGTAATAATGAGTCAACTCCATAAAAATTCATAATTTCAGCTGATTCATGTGGACTAAGGGGACGATTCATGGTCATTTCATTTGCAAGTAATCGACCGCCATTTTTTAGTACCCGATAAATTTCCTTCATTGCCTTTGGCTTGTTGACAAAAGCTAAAACTGATTCAGATAAGATAAAATCAAATGTATTGTCGGCAAAAGGAATTTCCTCAATGGAACCCTGGATAAGATGGATGGGAAGCTGCAACGTTTGAAACCGGTTTTTTGCTTTCTCCACCATTATGGGGTTAATTTCTAGACCGTAGACTTCTGCAGCGTATTGTTGATATAAATAAGCGGCTGTCTGGCCTGTACCACAGCCTGCATCTAATATAACCGATTGGTTGTTTATTTGTTCATTGGAAAGTATGTTTTGTGTAAGGTTAATACCACCTGGATGGGCACCGCCAACACCAAACTTTGCCAAGAAGTCAAAATAAGTTAAGCTACCCATAAAAACCACCTGTTTTCTTTTTTAGCCATTGTATGTTAAAGAATGTTAGGTGGTTCATATATAGTGTCTAAATGCTTTGCCATTTAAACGTAACTTAAACATTTATTACATCACATTATTGAATGAATTAAGGACAAATTAAACAAATAGGGGAGAGATTAAAAAGTAAAGGAGTGCAGGAAAATGAATAAAATGAAAATGCAGCCGTTATTCAAATTGTTTACTCCTAAACCAAAAAGAAATATGTCACTTTGGGCATCTCTTGCAGGAATTGCTTTAAGTGCCGCGGTATTCGGGTTAACAAGAGGGAAGCGTAAAGACTTTGCACTTCCTTTTCAGAATGTAATGAAAAACTTTTCGGAAAGGTCAAACCTTCCCAGCTTAAATGTTATGGATAATGCTGCTTTAACAGAGTTCTCTGACGAACTAATGGAAAGTGCCTTGAATAATAAACAGTAGAATTTGAAAAAGTCCGCTTACAAGCGGACTTTTTAATATGGTGCGTGTGGAACCTTCTTTGGCCGGTATTCAATCAGATCAGAAGAATATAGATCGATAACTAGCAAATGCCCAAGTGTCTTAGCTCTAATTAAGATAGGTTCTTTATAATTATTTCTAAAAACAAAATCAGGACCATACCAACTAACCGTGGCATCTCGTCCCGGAGGGATATATGGAACCTTGCGGGTATGAGAAAATCTTTGAATGATCTTAAGCCCAGCGTTATCTACTGCATTAAACAGGGTTGAAGAGACTTGACAAATACCCCCGCCAATATCCTCAGAAAATTCGCCTCTAATAATGACTGGGGCCCTTAAATACCCCTTTGATGCAGTTCTTTTGCCAACTGCCTTATTAAAAGAAAAATTCTCTCCCGGAAAAATGACATAATTATTAATAGCTTCTGTTGCTAATGAAATATTATTTGACCGCTTTTTGTTACTCGGATTAAAGGAGGTTATATAACGGCCAATCCGCATACCGCGAATATCCGAGAGCAATTCACTATCCACTTTAGGATAGACGGGCAGCATAGGAATCTCTAACTTACCTGACTTATGCGAAAAGAGATAGGCATATAACTGTTCAGTAAAGGCCTGTCGATGAATTCTTGATCCAATCTTCTCAGGAACAATTTCCCCGCTTAAATTAATAGTGGCATTTTGGGGTTCAATCGAAAATTGTTTATCTAGATTGTCTAAAAATAAATTATATTTTTTCGAATCAATTATGGGAATAGTTGAATAAGGAAAGGAGAAATCCTCCTGTTTGATCGTTGTTACATGGATCCCATGTTTGGTGATCATTAAATGATCAGTGGTGTTATTGATTGGTTGTGCCGTTAAAATAATACCTAAAATACATGATAATATCATTCATTACACGCCTCCTCATTTTAATATAAGTAAAATAATCCTTTTTCATGTAGAAATAACAACAGAAGTTATAGGAATATAATTGATATCTATCCATTAGACTATTTACAAATTTCTTGAAATGCAATATATTATCATTATTGATAATGATAATATAAAGGGGAAAAAAACCATGACAAATGAATCAACAGTAGATGTTATTTTACATCCGGTTCGAATGAGAATAATCCAAACCTTAATCAATCAACAATACACCGCCCAGCAAATAAGAGAATGTCTCCCGGATGTCCCGCAAGCCTCATTATACCGTCATATCAACAAACTAGCCGATGCCGGTGTCATTCATATTATTGAAGAGATACCAAATAGAGGGACGATTGAAAAGGTTTATTCTCTCCAAGACCCTGCAATGGCCTCAATTGGTCCAGACCAATTAAAGAACTTTTCAAAAGAGGAGCATATGAATTTATTTTTTAAGTTTATGGCTAATATGATGGGTGAGTATGAAAGATATCTAAATCAATCGTATATTGATTTAGTCCGTGACGGGGTTGCCTTCAGACAAACCTCTGTATTTTTAGATGATGAAGAATTTGTTCAATTTATTAAAGAGTTGTCAGAGGTTTTTTCAAGGGTGGCGCACAATAAGCCGGAAAAGGGAAGAAGAAGGAGAAGCATAGCGACCATTATCGTCCCGGACCAAAAAAATGTGTAAACAAGTGACAGAATGAAACATGGAGAGAAGGTACCGATCCAAAATGAATGGAAGTATATTTTTTGTTAATGAAAAAAGTTTAAATCTATAGTATAGTAGCAGTGAGATAACAAATGAATAGACAACTGCTAGCAAATGGTTAGCTGAAAACGGGAGTGTCAGACTATGGCGGATCAGGAAAGAATTCAATTAAATGTAAGAATTTCTAAAGAGACTTCGGCTAAATTAGATGAAATCGTGGAGTATTATCAACAAGGCTTAAAACTTGGCAGGATTTATAAGGGGGATGTTTTAACGGATATCATAGAAAAATCTTATGAAGTTATGAATAAACAAAAAAGATCCTTTAAAAGGTACTAGAAAGAAAATGGAAATACTTAAACCAGATCTATCGAATGATGGTAAAAAAATATCGGAATATTTAGAAAGTGAATTGAATAATTAAGATTTGAAGGTATAATGGTACATATAAAATACTGACTGGTTAGTATTTCTTTAATAGATTTTTGTTTCCGCTTACAAACCTTTTTGGAGGTTAATGAATAATAAAACCTGGTTGGCGCATTATCCTGAAAGCATCGAACAAAATATAAACATACTTAACATACCAATGGTCGGAAAGCTGGTAAAGGGAGTGAACAAAAGTATGGTATAATTTGAATAATATTTAACAGATTGTGAGGACATAAGTGTGAAGGAAAGAATAACGGAACAAAGCATCCGCTTATTTGAAAAGAAGGGGTTCAGTGAAACATCCATTCAAGACATTGTCGATTCCTTAGGTGTAACGAAGGGGACCTTTTATTATTACTTTTCTAGTAAAGAAGAGTTATTAATGGATATTCATCGAGGCTATATTGATGAATTACTTGTCAAATTAGAGCGGATTTTTAAAGATGCATCCAAGAATTATAAAGAAAAATTATTTGAAATTGTGTATATGCTGCTTTCGGATATTAAATCCCGTGGATCTGCAGCAAAAATATTTTACCGGGAACTATCTAACTTGAATGAGGAGCATTCAGCGTTAATTATTGAGAAACGTGATCAGTTCCGCTTAAATATTGAGGAATTAATCAAAGCCGGAGTCGAGAACGGGGAATTCCGTCCGGAAATCAATGCCTCCATTATTACATTTGGTATTCTTGGGATAACCAATTGGAGTTATCAATGGTTTAACCCAAGTGGAAGTTGTTCGGATCGTGAGGTCGCTGAAATTTTTGTTGAGATGATATTAAAAGGAATCCAAGTGAATGAATAAAATAAAGAGGGGTTTATAGGGGAATTCTCCTCTCTTTTTTATAAATTATAGATACCGACCGGTTAGTATAAAAGACTAGGAGGGATTACGTGACGCATCAACTCAATAAGGATACCATTCCCATTCGTCCAGGTGAAGAATTAAATTTGCGTGTTTTAGAAAAGTATCTCCGTGAAAATATGGATTCTTTGCCGGAGGGACAATTGGAAATATTACAGTTTTCTGCAGGCCATTCCAATTTAACTTATCAAATGAAGATAGGCAATTGGGAGGCAGTACTAAGACGTCCTCCGCTTGGTCCTGTCGCACCCAGAGCCCACGATATGGGAAGAGAATTCAAAATCCTCTCGGGGTTAAACCCTGTCTTTTCTGTTGCACCAAGGCCGCTTCTTTTTTCTGAGGATTTATCCATTGTTGGAAGTCCCTTCTTTATTATGGAAAGAAAACATGGCGTGGTTATTGACACTTCTTTGCCGGAAGGGATTTCAGCCACAAAGGAACTTTGCCGTCGTCTCTCAAGCATTATGGTCAATAAAATGGTGGAATTACATGAAATTGATTTCAAAAAAACACCAATAGCCGAAATCAGTAAACCGGAGGGTTTTATGGAAAGGCAGGTTCATGGCTGGATTGGCAGGTATGAACGGGCAAAAACGGACGAAATACCAGTGATTGAATCATTAAAAAAATGGCTTGTCGATCATATTCCTAAACAATCAGAAGCAGCAATCATCCATTACGACTATAAATTTAACAATGCCATGTTTAATAAAGAATTGACTGATATGGTTGGTCTATTTGACTGGGAAATGACGACGGTTGGGGACCCGCTGGCCGACCTTGGTGTGGCCATGAGTTATTGGAATCAACGAGACGACTCTGAACTTCTGATTAAGGGTTTAGGGAAAGAACCCGTTACGGCAGTTCATGAAGGATTTTTTACAAGGAAAGAATTTGTTGAAATTTATGCTGATAAAAGTGGCAGAGATATTAAGAATTTCAATTTTTATTTAACCTTTGCCTACTTTAAACTAGCGGTTATCGGCCAGCAAATCTATTATCGTTACAAAAAGGGGCAGACGAATGACACGCGTTTTGCGAATTTTAACCACTTTGTAAAAAATTTAATTCTGCATGCTTATCATGTAACGGAAGAAAAGCTGTAATGAGGGAGCGAATTAGGGATGACTAAGGTTCACCTTCTAATGAAAAAGGAAGACATAAAGGAAGAGAAAATGGCAGCCGGAAATAAAGTAGCAGTTGTCTTAGATATTCTACTGGCGACCACAACCATTGTCTCGGCATTGAAGGATGGTGCAAAGGAGGTCATTCCTGTTTTGCATAGCCGTGAAGCATTGGAAGCAGCGAAAAGATTTTCCCAAGAAGAATATATTTTAGCGGGTGAACTTGATGCTAAACCTATCGCCGGGTTCGAATATCCAAGTCCGACAAAAATCCGTGAGAGCATCAAAGGGAAGACTCTGATTTTGTCGACCACGAATGGTACGGTCGCATTAAGGAGGTCTGTACTAGCTGATAAGGTCTATATTGGTTCATTGCTCAATAACCCTGCTGTAGCTAGTGCCTTGCAGGATCTTACTGAAGATCACACCATCCTTATTATTTGCTCGGGGAATTCTGGTGAAACAAGTTTGGAAGATTTTTATGGGGCGGGACATTTGATCGATTGTCTGCTTAAGAATGGTAAATACGAGTTAACAGATGCAGCGAAGTCAGCCCTCTATTTTTATCGCGGTCAAGATGATTCCTATGAAATATTGCTAGATTCATATGTTGGCGGGCTTTTAGAAAAACACAATCACCACAATGATTTGAAGGTTGCTGCATCTAGAGGAATCACCTCGGTTGTACCTGTTTTAAAAGAAGGGAAGATAATGGTTGTAAATCGTTATCACATTAATTAAAGATATGAAAAAGATTTAAGGGAAAGTAGGAATGGAATGATGAGAGCCATACAACTAAAGGAATATGGAGGACCGGAAGTTTTAAATCTAGTTGAACTAGAAAAACCGGTTCCAAAAGGTCATGAGGTATTAATTGAAATTAAAGCAATCGGTGTAAACTATGCCGATACTGCGAGGCGTGAAGGAAAGTATGTCGTGAAAACACCGCTCCCATTTATTCCAGGTGCGGAGATTGCGGGAGTGGTGGCAGAAGTAGGAGACCAAGTAACAAAAATAAAGCTTGGCACAAGGATTGTGACATTAATCGAATCAGGGGGCTATGCGGATTTTGCCCTTGCGGATGAGCGAGCGGTGATCCCCATTCCAGAACAACTCGATTTCCATACTGCGGCAGCCTTGCCTCTTCAGGGATTAAGTGCCTATCATATCCTAAAAACAATGGGCCGTTTGGAAAAAGGGGAAAGTGTCCTCATTCATGCGGCCGCTGGAGGAGTTGGAACCATTGCAGTGCAGCTAGCCAAATTGATGGGAGCTGGTAAAGTGATCGCTACCGCGAGCTCAGAAGAAAAACTTTTATTGGCTAAAGAAATGGGTGCCGATGTATTAATTAACTATACCGAGCCAGATTGGGATAGGCAGGTTCTCGACGCAACCAGCGGGAGAGGAGTAAATGTCGCTCTAGAAATGGCCGGGGGTGAGGTATTTAATAAAACAGTCAAATGCCTTGCTACATTTGGGCGCCTTGTCATTTTTGGTGCAGCAAGCGGGGAACAAAGCAGGTTCTACCCATCGACACTCATGGCGAGAAATCAGTCCGTTATCGGATTTTTCTTACCGCAGATAATGAGAAAACCAGACTTGCTGCAACCGAGTTTAGAAGAGCTATTCGCATATCTGAGGCAAGGAAAATTAAAGCTGACCATTGGCGGCGTGTTCCCTTTACAAGAAGCAGCAAATGTGCATACTTTATTACAATCAAGAAAAACACATGGAAAATTAATTTTAGAGCCTTAAATATTAGATTTTCGTTAATAGAAGCTTAAACTCCCTCAGGAAGAGGCTTGAAAATTCAAGCCTCTTTTCTAATGGGGAAAATGAAATATTAATAAACTATGAACAAAGTCTTAATTAAAATGTAATTATTGCGCAGAAGGTTTGATATGCAAAAAAATTCGTTTAAACTAATTAAAAAAGAGTTCTTTATTAGGGGATGAATGACTGTGAAAATATTAGTGATTGAAGATAATAAAAGTGTTTGCTCGATGATTGAAATGTTTTTTGCCAAGGAGGGGATTGAAGGGGAATTTGTGAACGATGGCTTAGAAGGGTACAACCGCTTTAAAAGTGGAACATGGGATGCCCTTATCATTGACTGGATGCTTCCGGGGATGGATGGCGTGACAATTTGCCGAAGAATCCGCGAGGAGAAGTTTACTGTTCCAATTATCATGTTAACTGCGAAGGATAGTGAATCAGACCAGGTACTCGGTTTAGAAATGGGTGCCGATGATTATGTAACTAAGCCTTTTAGTCCATTGACTTTGATGGCCAGAATTAAAGCCGTTACTCGCAGAATACAGAATCAAGAGCATAAAGAGCAAGAAGATTTTATAAGGACCGATCATTTTAAGGTAAATAAAATCACGAGAGATGTATTTGTAGACGATACACAGGTGACCAATTTAACACCAAAAGAGTTTGATTTACTTTCCTATATGGTAGAACATCCTCGTCAAGTATTCTCGCGTGAACAATTACTAGAACGGGTATGGGGATATCAGTTTTATGGTGACGAGCGGACGGTTGATGTTCACATCAAACGCCTGCGAAAAAAAGTAGAAACAACGTCACAGCCTTTCTTCCATACAGTTTGGGGAGTTGGTTATAAATTTGATGATGCAGTTAAAACCGATGAAGTTTAAGTATTTTTATCAGCAATTTTTTAGTCATATTAGTATTATTATCGTAGCCTTTTTATTATTGAGCCTCTTATTTACACATTATGTAGAAAATTTAGTTTATGAAAACAAAGCAGAGGAACTAACTGCCTATGGCAAGGCAATCCTGAACGATTTAAAAGATGCGCCATCTTTTGCATCAGATGAGGTCATGAGTCAATACAGTAATGTGTTAGAGGCAAGGAAAATGAGCTTTAGTTTATTCGATGAAAATGGCAAATTATACTTGGTTAATAGAAAAGGTCCTGCCATAAAGAACTTGCCTGCGGATAAATGGAATGCGGTGACAAAAGGGAAAACCATTATTGTTCAAAGTGATTTTAAGAGTTTTGGACAAGAAGGGGTAACCTTTGTTGTCCTGCCATATATCGATAACGGAAGATTTATTGGCGGGGTCCTATTGACATCACCCATCAGCGGTTCAAGTAAGATGATTGAGCAGCTAAATAAGTACTTATTTTATGCGATTTTAATTGCCCTTGTTGTCTCCTTTTTTCAAAGCTGGTTCTTATCAAGGATCCATGTTCATCGGATCAAGCGCCTGCGCGAAGCAACTTCACAAGTATCAGTGGGAAATTATAATGTTAAAGTAAACTCATCAAATTTCGATGAGATCGGTGAATTGGCAAATGATTTTAACCACATGGTAAATAAAATTAAACAATCCATGATAGAAATTGAAAGCCTTGAAAACAGAAGGCGCCAGTTTATGGCGGATGTTTCACATGAAATGCGCACACCATTAACAACAATCAGCGGTGTGATCGAAGGCCTGAAAAATGACATGATTCCAGAAGAGGATAAAGAGCGCGGAATCAATTTAGTCAGTCAAGAGGCGAAAAGACTGATTCGACTGGTCAATGAAAATCTAGATTATGAAAAAATCCGCTCTAATCAAATCCAATTATTTAAAGAAGAAATTCAATTATTAGAAGCGCTTGAAATTATTCAGGAACAGTTAAGTTTCATAGCCGAAGAAAAAAACAATCATATTATGGTTGAGGCTGACCCAGAAATAGTTGTTCTGGCCGATTATGACCGGCTCATCCAAATATTAATTAATATAACGAAAAATAGCATTCAGTTCACTTCCAATGGAACCATTTGGCTGCGCGGAAGGAAAGAAAAACACGAAACAATAATTGAAGTGGAAGACACAGGAATTGGGATCGATGCCACTGAAATTGAAAACATCTGGCGTCGTTTTTATAAAGCTGATATTTCGAGAACTAGTACCTCTTATGGTGAATTTGGTCTAGGACTGTCGATTGTTAAACAGTTGGTACTTCTTCATAATGGCGAAATAGAAGTTTCGAGTGAAGAAGGAAAGGGTACAAAATTTACGATTCGATTAAAAGAGGAGAAAGTTGCAGATTAAGCTGCAGCTTTTTCATTTTTTTCATATTTTCTTAAACTCGTTAAGGTTTGTTAATAATTTGTTAAGATTTGTGAGTTAAAGTATAGACAAGGTAAGAAATAGAGTAAAGGAGACCAATGACAATGGAATTCAAAAATGAGAATGAATTTGAAAATTATCAATCTAACTCATCTGACATGAATCATACAAATGCAGACGCAGGTTCCTCATCTGAGATGAATCATACAGATGTTGAACCAATAGAAAAACTGAAAGACGAAAGCCATACGGACGCACTTGTAAATGCTGTAGATGCGACTTTCTCAGTCGATTCCCAAAACAGCGAAAGCGAATACGAAAATAGAAATGAAACCACTATGCCTGATCAGGGGGCTGTCCCTCCAATGAATGAACCCACTCGTTTCAATCAAAAACCAGCTGCAAAACGAAGCAAATCAAGGGGATTCGTATCAACGGTTGCAGCGGGTGTAATTGGTTCGGTATTAACATTAGCTGTATTGCCACATACCGATTATTTGAACAACTTTACAAATAACACCCAAACATCACAAACTCAAGAGGCAGCAAGTACTTCTAATAATAATGCAGTACAACCAGTGTCAGCGCAGCCGACGGCTGTTTCTACTAATTCAGTTGCTGACACCGTAGAAAAACTATCCAAAGCAATTGTTGGGATTGTAAATTACCAGCAGCAGCAGCAAACGACTGATTTCTGGGGCAATTCTAATTCCAATTCACAATCTGATAATTCCTCTCAGAGTGTGGAAAGCGGCTCAGGATCAGGGGTTATCTTCCAAAAGAATAATAATACAGCTTATATCGTGACGAATAACCATGTGGTTGAAGGGGCCTCTAAGTTAGAGATCTCATTATATGACGGTCAAAAGACCACTGCGGAAGTATTGGGAACCGATGCCTTAACAGACTTGGCCGTTTTAAAAATTGATGCAAAATATGTAACGACAACTGCTAACTTTGGAGACTCATCAAAATTAAGGCCTGGTGACACAGTTTATGCGATTGGAAATCCGCTCGGATTAGATTTTTCCAGAACGGTAACGCAAGGGATTATTAGTGCCACTAACCGAACTATTTCTGTTACAACCTCGGCAGGGAATTGGGATACATCTGTCATTCAAACGGATGCTGCGATTAATCCAGGAAACAGCGGCGGTGCATTAATTAATACCCAAGGTCAGGTCATTGGCATTAACAGCTTGAAAATTTCTGAAACTGGGGTAGAAGGTTTAGGTTTTGCCATCCCAAGTAATGATTTAGTTCCGATTGTGAACCAATTAATTAAAAATGGGAAGATTGACCGTCCATATCTAGGTGTTGGCTTAGCAGACTTAGACCAGGTACCTGAGATGTATCTTCCAGAGAATGTAACTAAGGGTGTATTAGTTGCGAATATTGACTCAAACTCCGCAGCTGCTAAGGCGGGATTTGAAGCAAAAGATATCATTGTATCTATGAATGGAACAGAAATTGCAGATTCGTCTGAACTTAGAAAGTATTTGTATACTAAGGTTCAAATAGGTGACACAATCAAATTCGGCGTTTACCGCAATGGTAAACAAATCACATTAACAGCAAAAATAACAGCAGATTCGGAAGGATGAAGAGTAAGTAATGACTTGGATCAAGAAAAATAAATGGATGACCGCTCTCATCATGGCGTTCATCATTGCAGCAGGGGTATTTCTTACATTTATCTTAAACAAAGAGAGTGCTGTTGCGTCAATTAATAATGAAACAATAACGAAGGATGAACTCTACGAAACATTGGTAAAACAGTATGGTTCAGACACGGTAGATCAAATGATCAATGATAAAATTGTAGAGGCCGAGGCAGAAAAGAAAGATATTACTGTTTCGACTAAAACAGTTACTAGTGAGATTGACAAGCTAAAAGAACAGTATGGAGGAGAGGATGCATTTAATCAGGCACTTGTAGACTCTGGGACTACTCTTACGGCATTAAAATCGGATATAAAAAATTATCTTTTAATTAAGAAACTGCTTGAACCTGAAATTAAAATTACTGAAGATGAAATGAAAACTTACTTTGAAGAAAACAAAGATTCTTTTGCAACTGCTGAGCAAGTGAAAGCAAGCCATATTCTTGTTGCAGACGAAGCAACTGCGAAGAAAGTAAAAGAAAAACTAGATAATGGCGAAGATTTTGCAGCATTGGCAAAAGAATACTCAACGGATGACTCAACAAAAGACAGTGGCGGGGAGCTGGGTTACTTCGCAAAAGGAGATATGGTAACAGAATTTGAGGACGCTGCATTCGCGATGTCTGTCAATCAAATTAGTGACCCTGTTAAGACTGACTATGGTTATCACATCATTAAAGTCGAGGATAAAAAGGCAGCACAAGCTGCAAACTACGAGGACAGCAAGGCAGAAATTAAGGAAACGTTATTTGATCAGAAAGTCGATTCCGAGTACCAAACATGGTTAGACGGAAAGAAAAAGAACTATGATATTGAAAATACGTTGAGTTCAGAAGCATAACCCACAACCAAGAGGTGAAAAAAAGTGAATCGGGTAGGGAAACATGCAGCCAATAGTCCAGGAGATGACCTAGAGCTAATGAAAATGGTGTTTGAGCTGCCGGAAAAGGATAAAATGGTCATGTGGTCTGAAGGCTATATTGATTTAGTTATCGAAAAATTACCGGAGTTTGCCCGTGATATTTTAGAAAAACGCAAGGCCAAGTGGGAAGATACAAAGATCTATTATGAACAGCGCTTGAAGGAAATAGTAGAACAAGATATGTTTAAATGTAAAATGAAGGGCGAACGGAAGGAGTTCGCCTTTTTTGTCATGGAGCAATATCCGGAGTTCCAATCATTGTTATTTCTGCTTTACAACGATAATCTGAAGGATCGTGATGTAAGGAAGTTTGTTTATCACAGAAGATTTAGCTCTAGAAAAAAATACCTTCACTAACAAATATCGGAAAAATGGGCTTGCAATTGATGTTTGAACTAATTACAATAAAATTAACTTGTTAAGAAGCGGAGGTGGAGAAGAGATGAAACGTTCTATTTTTGCACGCTTACAGTGGCTGGAAGCGCTAACTATTTACCGTGCAATTTTTCATGAAGTAGTTTTCCAAGGGGGAAGTCTGCCCTTTTTCCGAAACTGCATATGGAAATTAGAACGATAATACATCTCTTTACCCGCCATAAATAGGTATGTAAGTGAGTGCACCCCAAGTACACTCCATTTTCATGTCAAGGTTAAAGCCGCGTGGATAAAAGATGCCCGCGGCTTTTTTGTGCCTAAAGAGATGTTCATTTAAGACCTAAAAAGGAGAATGAACATGATCATTTGTAGTGTTAATCATATTTCAAAAACATTTGGCGGAAATACGATATTTAAGGATTTATCTTTTGAAGTACATGAAGGGAGCCGGATTGGTTTGGTTGGCCGGAACGGCGGTGGGAAAACAACTTTAATTAAGCTGCTTGCCAATCAGGAATCCGTAGATGAGGGAGTCATCCATTGGAAAAAGGGACTAAAGATCGGCTATCTGGCACAGATTCCTGATTATAAAGATTTAAAGGTAAGGGAAGTTCTTAAAACGGCCTTTGAACAGCTGATCCAAACCGAATCAAAGCTTCAAGAATTAGAAATGGAAATGGGGCAGGAGCTCCTTCCTGTTAAATTGCAAAGTCTTATGGATCAATACGGTAAACTGCAAGATGAGTTTATTCTAAATGGCGGTTATGAAATGGATGCCCATTTAGACCGAATTGCCAGTGGATTAAATATTACTGTATTGCTTGAAAGAGAATTTGCAGCTTTGAGTGGCGGGGAGAAGACTAAGGTTGGACTTGGATTAAGTTTATTGCAAAATCCTGATCTCTTACTTCTGGATGAGCCGACCAACCATCTAGATTTAAAGGCAATTGAATGGCTGGGGTCCTACCTTAAGGATTATAAAGGCACGATTATCTTGATTTCACATGACCGTTACTTTTTAGATGAGGCAGTCACAAAGGTACTGGAAATGGAAGACGGTGAAGTTGATCTGTACCATACGAATTTTAGCGGTTATGTGAAAGAAAAAGAAGAACGGCTGCTGCGGGAATTTCAAGAATATCAAGAACAGCAGCGCAAAATTAAAAAGATGAAGGAAGCCATTAAGCGATTGCGTGATTGGGCGAACCGTTCTAATCCGCCAAGTGCCGCCCTTCATAAACGGGCCACAAACATGCAGCGGGCACTTGATCGGATTGAAACACTCGAACGTCCTAAAATAGATGTGAAAAAAATGGCGATTGATTTTGAAGCAGTGGAACGGAGCGGTAAGGATGTGATTGTTCTGGACCGCGTTTCTAAGCACTTTGGTACTCGAGCCTTGTTTGATGAGGTAAATATGCTCGTACAATACAAAGATAGAACGGCTATTGTCGGTGAAAATGGCACAGGCAAATCGACTCTTTTAAAAATGATCCTCAAAGAGATCGAAGCGGATCAAGGGACGGTTAAAGTTGGAAGTAGTGTAAAGGCGGGTTACTTATCACAGCACGTATTTCAGGGGATCGGCGATGAACAGGTGATTGATGTCTTCCGTTCCGAAGTAGTAGTTAATGAAGGCGAAGCTCGTCATATCCTAGCAAAATTTTTATTTTACGGCCCAGCTGTGTTTCGCAAGGTGAATCAACTAAGCGGCGGTGAGCGGATGCGTTTGCGGCTTGCACAGCTTATGTATCAAGACATTAATTTGTTAATCCTTGATGAGCCAACTAACCATCTTGATATTGATTCATGCGAAGTCCTTGAGGAAGCGCTGGAACAGTTTAATGGCACAATTTTAGCTGTTTCCCATGATCGATACTTTTTAAATAAATTATTTAATAAAATTTATTGGCTGCAAAGTGGAAGACTTCACTATTTTGCAGGGAATTATGAATGGGCAAAAGGGAAGTTGAAGGAAGAAGGAATCAATGCAGTTAATGCTAAGACAGTCAAAGATAAACCAACCAAACCAAACGTAATAACCGTCGAAAGGAATCCAACAGAACAGCTAGAAAGAAGAATTGAACAATTAGAAATTGACATTTCTGCCCTAAAACAAAAGCTCGAATTAGAAAGTGACCTAGTATTACTGCAGCAAATATATAGGGAGATAGAAGTGAGGGAAAAAGAAAGAGAGATGTTATATAACCAATTGGATGAAGTAATCTAGTAATGTCTAACTTACTTTTAAATATTTGTTCTACCGTTACGATATAAAAAACAGGGTCCCCCTGTTTTTTTCTTTTTCAACAGACTAACCATCGTATCGAATGAAGTTCATCTTTTTATCATATATGTGGTAATAAAGAAATTGGACAAGGGATGATGGGATGCTGAAAAAATTGGCGGTTATTGGTTTTGGGAGCACGATGATTAGTATAGGGATCAACATGTTTATCCTGCCGTTTCATCTGATTAATGGCGGAATATTTGGCATTAGTCTTTTATTAAACTATCTATGGGGGGTTAAAACAGGCCTTATGTTTATCCTCCTTAATATTCCTATTTATCTATTTGCTTTAAAGAAGGACCCAATCTATTTTTACAATGGTCTCATGGGCGCTGTTATCTCCGGCTGTATGATGGAATTGTTCCTGCCCTTGAATGGAACCATCCAATTACCTATTATAAGCAGTGTGATTATTGGAGCTATTATCATCGGAGTGGGAGTAGGGGTCATGCTGCGGAATCATATTAGCCCAGGGGGAATGGACTTGCTCGCCCTTATGATTGCAAAATGGACAAAGGTGAATGTCGGAGTAATTATGGTAACAATGGATGCTGTCATTATTTTAACCGGACTCTTCCTTGTTAAGGATGCGAGGCTTTTATATTCATTGTTGATTATTTCTATTATTGGAATGCTTGCGACAATGATTACCTCTTATAAGTTACGTTCAGAATAACGAATTTACTTGTTGTTTCTTCTTTACTGAAAAAGATAATCAGAAATGGTATGGTGTAATAATTACATAGATAGTTTAGAGGAGGGACATATGTGAATCCAGTTGATGATCATCTAGCAGAGAATTTAAAGGTCCTTTTTGTTGGGTTTAATCCAAGTATCCGCTCAAGTGAACTTGGCCATCATTATGCCAACCCTAACAATCGCTTTTGGAAGATATTATATGAAGCTGGATTAACGGCACGTAAATATGAAGCGGCAGAAGATGCCCAGTTATTAGAAATGGGCTATGGGTTTACTAATATTGTTGAGAGACCAACAAAGGCAGCCGATGAAATTACAAAGGATGAATACAGAGAAGGCCGAGAGGTTTTAACACAGAAAATCGAGAAGTATCGGCCTAAGGTGGTGTGTTTTGTTGGTAAAGGGGTCTATCAAGAATATAGCGGCAGAAAATCAGCTCCATGGGGAAAACAAGGAGACCAAACGGTTCCAGGGGTGATTGATTTTGTTGCTCCTTCTTCAAGTGGTTTAGTTAGAATGAAAATAAATGAGATTGTGGATATCTACAGGCAGCTCCATGAATTTAAATAAAAATATCGACGGGTAAACTCCGTCGATGGTATTTTTTATTCGTATTTTTTATGGTAATGAGATAGAGCTAAGAGCGGGAAGATATAACGGTAGCTGTGGTAATGGATATAAAATGCCCCTGCCATTCCCTGTCCTTTTGGGTATCTTGTCGTCCAATCCACTTTTTCTAGTGAATCCAGAAGATAAAGAATACCTTTCTGAATCGCCGGTGTCGGTTTATCTGACACAGAAATCAGGGCATCTAGTGCCCACGCGGTATGTGTTAATGTACTAGAGGCTAATGGGATAAAGGTTCTTTTTATGTCGCTATGACAGGACTCTCCCCAGCCCCCGTCTTTATTCTGCTTATCCATAATCCATTTAACTGCTTTTTCAATGGAAGCATGCTGAGGTGAAATACCACATGCCGCAAGGCCAGTAATCGCGGCCCATGTTCCATATAGATAGCAGATTCCCCATCTCCCGTACCAGGAACCATCCCTTTCTTGATTCCTGAAAAGCCAATGAATCCCTTTTTTTATAGCAGTATGATCATGTGATAAATTCGTGTACTTTCCAAAAAATTCAAGGGTTCTCCCGGTTAAATCTGCACAAGAGGGATCAGCGATAAGGAATTCTCCTTTTTCAATTGGCAGGAACTGCAGCAGTTTTGAGTTCGTGTTTTTTTCAAATGCCGGCCAGCCGCCATCATCATTTTGCATCGACAATAGCCAGGTTATTCCGCGGTCCCAACAATGAATCTCAGGAGGATTCATCCGTGATAGGGAGCGAAGGGAGGCCGTCGTATCATCTACATCCGGGTTGATGGTGTTGATGTCGGAGAACCCCCAGCCGCCTGGCATGGTCTTCGGATTATGAATCACCCAATCCCCGAATTTGCGGTGCTGCCGCTCAAGCAGATACAGATTGGCTTGTGTAACCATTGGATCACTGACTGGAACTCCTGCTGCTTGTAAACTGAAACTTATTAATGAAGTATTCCACACGTTGGCGGTCGTATATTGCATATGGGGGTATCCTTCAATTTCACACTTCATCGACTTTAATCCATCTACTGCTTTGGTAATTACGGGATCGGTTTTTTTAAACCCTAGCGCTAAAAGTGCAAAAATCATTAAAAAAGTAGAACTATAAAAGCTGTAAAATGTCCCATCCGGCTCCAGATGGTCAAGCATATACTTTTTCGCACGATCAATCGCTAATTGATGCAGATGTTTAGGTAAGCCTAGTAAACTCTCAGAAGCCTCTTTAATAAAAGAATATAAGGAACGATATACATCCGAGCGCTCCCAGTCATTTTCCGATTCTCTATTAAGATGTAAGTCAGATAGGACAGGGCTCTTGGCTGTTTTTATAACATATTGTTTATCAGCCAAAATCATGATGGGGGTTAAATTGGCTCTGCCGAAAACAGAGAAAGAGTAAAAGTTAACCGGAAAATGGAGTGGTAGAAGGATGAGCTCGATTGGCAGAGGGGAATAGGAAGGCCAAGTATATTGTCCGGTAATCGCAAGCATGATTTTAGTGAACATGCTTACCTCTTCTATGCCTCCATTTGCCAAAATAAATCGTTTAGCTGCCAGTAATCGCTTATCATTTTTTGGATAATAACCAGAATAAACACAAGCATAATAAGCTTCGACGGTTGCTGACAAATTCCCGTCTCCCTCATCGAAAAACAGCTTCCATGCCCCGTTTTTTTCCTGCTTACTGAGAATTCTTTTGGTAAGACCTTGTATCAATTCTTCATCATTTATTTCTAGTGACCGTAATAAAATGATCATATAAGCATCTGTGGATATTCCTGTTTCAAAAGGATAGTCCCAAGAGCCGGCGGGAGATTGGTCTTTTCGAAGGTTATCAATAATCCAATCAATACCTTTTTTCGTATCAATCATCCTACTTCACGCTCCTCTTCCAATTTCTCATCTATCTATACATATTCTCAGTGTCGCAAGAGAATTCGTAAGGGAGGGAATGTGTTATTTTTTTTATCAGAGGCCGACAGAAGACCCCGCTTGAAACAATTGCAGAAGATTTAAAGAAAAAGCATAAATTAGGGGAGTCTCCTTCTTCAATTACCAAGAGTGAGGAGATTCTTCTAGATAAAGTCAGGAATAAAACGCAAGAACTTAATGTTAATAATGTCACCAGGACAAAAGCATACCTTGAATTCTATTTGCGTTATCCAGATATTCATTGGGCCTTTCTTGGCCATATGGTCTCGCGAAATGGCGGCTGGAATATGACGGATTTAAAAGGTGAACTCCTGACCCGGCTAATAGCAAAAAAAGATCGTCATTTATTTTTTCAGTTTTTGGAACGGGGGAATTGGCTGATTTTTCAAGATGTTTATCCACAGTTTTTACTTTATGAGGAAAGCCTTAGACTACGGAAACCAATGTTTCATTTATTTGACCATTTAAATATATCCACATTTATGAAGACGATCTGGAACGAGTATTGGAGCACCCATGACACGTATATTTTAACGGTAGCGTTGGTTATCAATGAGCAGAGCTATCTTGAAAAAAGAGTGGTCCAAAATGCGAAGTATCAAAAAGAGGTTTTAAATAAGTTCGAGTTTTTACTTCAGGATTGGCTGTCGTTCAATCATATTCTTTTTCCTTATGGAAATGGGAAACTAGCGGGACAAACTCTCCACCAATTTGAGTCTTTACATGAGAGGATTTTACTTGGTAAGAGATTGTATCACATTCTTTTTAATAATAAAGAGATTCACCAAATGATTGTCAATTGGGCTAAAACCCACCCACACACAGGTTCAAGGAAGGATTTTTGGCCGCACATTTTTAACAGTGTGAATGAGGGGAAACCTGGTTTTCCTTATCAGCTTCACTTGAAGTCCTGTCAGTTAAGGGCAGGGGCAAACAGGATTTATAGCCCTGCCCTTGAAAATGCATGGAAAAATATAAACCATAAAGAAGCGGAGACAGGGGACTGGTTTGCTGACTGGCGTGTGGTGGAGTATTTAAGAGAAATAGAAGAAAACATTGATGGGGAGATAAAAGATGAATATTGCAAAACACTCGAACGACTCGAACTTGCGGCCCTTGCAAAAAAAGCGATTATCTTTTAAATATGAACTTGGAAGTATGATTCTTGCTGCTTTATTGGGAACATATTTAGATCTGTATTTTGTTGGAAAGGAACTTTACCATTTTCCTGTAAGGCCGTTTCCGGAAATCTTCACCATTAATATAGCCTTTACGTTAATTGGACTTCCGCTTCTAACCCTTATGGTTCTACGATGCATTTCGAAGCTAACCAACTGGGGGAAAGCGGGGGTTATCTTACTTGTTAGTTTATTGATGGCGATCATTGAACGATTATTCGTTTTATTGGGCTTTTTTTCTCATTCTGAAGAATGGAATCATCTCTACCCGTTTTTTTGTTATGGACTGTTTTTTGTTGTCGTTGTGTTATTCCAGGAGTGGATGATAAGGAATATAAATTAAAAACAAAAAGCCGAGACCTCTAAAGGGGGCTCGGCTTTTGTGATGCCGTCATTGCGGCACCAGCCCCCTCCGTCCGTACAGTGGTTAAGTGTCCCGCAACAAGCGAATGTTCGGAGGGGGTACTCTTATTATATACAATAGCTGAGAAAATATTAAGTGGCTAAACTTTCCTTTCTGTGTAGAAAAGTGTATGATAATAATGATTTTTACATAAAGGAGTGTTTTTCATGGCTAAAAAAGGATACATATTGATGGAAAATGGCGACAAAATTGAGTTTGATCTTTTCCCAAACGAAGCACCTGGAACCGTTGAGAACTTTGAAAAGTTAGCGAACGAAGGTTTCTATAATGGTGTTATTTTTCACCGTGTAATCCCAGGTTTCGTATCTCAAGGGGGCGACCCAACGGGAACAGGGATGGGCGGACCTGGCTACACGATCAAGTGTGAAACACAAGGAAACCCGCATAAACATATCCCTGGGTCATTATCAATGGCGCATGCAGGAAAAGACACAGGCGGAAGCCAATTCTTTATCGTTCATGAATCACAGCCACATTTAAATGGTGTTCACACTGTCTTCGGTCAAGTAACTTCTGACTTAGCAGCGGTAAGAAACATGAGAAATGGCGATAAGATGGTTGAAGTTAAGGTATTTGATCAAGAATAGTCAAGACAAAGGGAGCGGCTTCGCTCTCTTTTTTTTATGCAGCAGAAAAATTTAACCAAGTAGTAAAGGGCAAACTATAGGGGTACATTAACTTTGAAGCTGACAAATGGAGGAGCTATATGAAAAAGTTAGTGCTCATACTTATAACGTTTTTGTTATTTCCTTTTTACACACATGCTGCAGAAGAAAAGATGGAGACAAAGGAACTTAAGGCAGCCATTATCATCGATGATTTTGGCGGAGGGACTGGTGGAGTCCGTGACTTCTTAGAAGGTAATATCCCAATTACCGCAGCTGTGATGCCGTTTACGGAAAGTTCTCGTGCCCATGCGGAATGGGCCCATAAAAACGGCTTTGAGGTAATGGTCCATTTACCAATGGAACCTAAAAAAGGGAAAAGATCGTGGCTAGGTCCAAAACCCATTACTGTTGATCTTTCGAAAGAAGAAGTGAGGAAGCGTGTGGAGGAGGCAATTAAAAGTGTCCCCTATGCTGTGGGTTTGAATAATCATATGGGTTCGCGAGCAGTTGAAAACGAAGAAATCGTCCGTACGATTGTTGAAGTTGCTAAGGAAAAGAACTTATATATTGTAGACAGCGGAACAAGTCCAGGAACAAAATTCCCGGAAATGGCAAAGGAATACGGGGTTCCACTATTAAAACGAGATGTATTCCTCGATGATATCTCCTCTTCTTCCTATGTAAGGAAACAAATGGTTAGACTGGCAAAGGTAACAGAAGTTAAAGGGCAGGGAATTGCTATTGGACATGTGGGAGTAACAGGAAAAGTATGTTCAATCGGAATTTTTCAAGCGGTTGATGAATTTAAAAAACGAAAGATAAAGATCGTTCCCGTTTCAGCATTATTTGAAGGTGAAATGACCAAAAAACAATTTGTACCATGAGGAGGCAGCGTCAGCTTGCCTTTTTTTCGTAAGTAGAATACGATGGTAAGCCATTCAGATTACTTTCGCAATTGAGGTGAAACTGGTAAAATGTCACCTGTCTACCGTTTAAATTAACTAAGTTTATATATAAAAATTAATTGGGGAGAGGATCGCTAAATGAAATTAGTCTCGTGGAATGTCAATGGCCTGAGGGCTTGTGTTAAAAAAGGATTCTTAGATTATTTTAATGAAGTAAATGCTGATATTTTCTGTGTTCAGGAAACAAAGCTTCAAGAAGGTCAAATCAGTCTGGAATTAGATGGATATCATCAATTCTGGAATTATGCAACTAAGAAAGGTTACTCCGGTACAGTTGTTTTTACAAAGGTAAAACCGTTATCTGTTAGTTATGGAGTGGGAGAAGACGAAGAAGAGGACGAAGGAAGAATTATTACGCTGGAGTTCGACGAGTTTTTCTTGGTCAATGTCTATACACCTAATTCACAGAGAGACCTGGCTAGAATAGGTTACCGCCTGGAATGGGAAGACCGTATTTTTCAGCATTTGAAGGACTTAGATAAAAAGAAACCAGTTGTATTTTGTGGGGATTTAAATGTAGCCCATCAAGAGATAGATCTGCGCAACCCCAAATCAAATATTGGAAACTCAGGATTTACAGATGAGGAACGAGGAAAAATGACTAGCTTGCTTGGCACTGGTTTTATCGATACGTTCCGTTATTTTTATCCCCAGCAGGAAGGCGCTTATACATGGTGGTCTTATATGAACAAGGTCCGGGAAAGAAATATTGGCTGGCGGATAGACTACTTTATCGTGTCAGAATCAATGAAGGATCGCCTTAAAAATGCTGAAATCCATTGTGAAATCATGGGGAGTGACCACTGTCCCGTTATTCTAGAACTGGCCTAACTCAATAAGAAAATCTTATTGTGATAGTTAAATATTTAGTCATTTTCTTTATTGCTGAGCTAACTTATAGTTAGGGTATAAGGTTCTTGGAGGGATAATATGGATCTCAAGAAGGATATACAAAAGCAATTTGGAAAAAGTGCGGATTCTTATGTGACTAGTTCGATACACAAAGACGGGAAGGATTTGCAAAAATTAATAGAGATGGCTGAAATCACAGGGAATGAAGAATTGTTGGATGTTGCAACGGGTGGGGGCCATACAGCGAATGCCTTTTCTCCCTTAGTAAAGAAAGTAACAGCAGTAGATTTAACCCAGGAGATGTTAGCGGCGGCGGAAAAATTCATAAAAGGAAATGGGAATCAAAATGTACAGTTTGTACAGGGTGATGCTGAGAACTTACCTTTTCCAGACCGTTCCTTTGATATTGTGACCTGCAGAATTGCCCCGCACCATTTTCCAAACCTTAATCAGTTCATTACAGAAGTTTTCCGTGTCCTTAACAACGGGGGACAGTTTTTACTCGATGATAATGTTGTTCCTGAAAATGATGAGTATGATCAGTTTTATAATAAAATTGAAAAATGGCGGGATTACAGTCACTTCCGGGCATGGAAGAAGAGTGAATGGCTGCGGATGCTAGAGTTTGCCGGCTTTGAAATTATAGAATGGCATCGGTTTGAAAAAACCTTTTATTTTGATTCTTGGTGTAATCGAATGAACTTACCTATAGAGGAAAAGGAAAAATTGACACAGTTTTTCTTAGAGACACCAGAAAGAATCTTAGATAAATTCAGGGTTAATATTGAGAAAGATCAAGTCATTTCGTTTCAAGGTGAAGCGCTTGTTTTAAAAGCAGTTAAAAAATAAGAATAACCCTTGGCATTAAAGAGAGATATCTCATAATGCCAAGGGTTATTCTCTTTAAAAAACTATATACCATTTAAAGCAGTTCCAATTTCATCGAATTCCGGTACTCGTTCCTCTTGATTTAGATCTTCTATTGGCTCTTGGTCAATGTATTGCTCATCTTCTTTTTTGTGCATAGTATTCATAAATCCACATCTCCTTCAGCAATTACTATTTGAATAGTATAACCATTGATTATTTATTTACCCTTCTTATTAATGGTTAAATATGATCAAAAGGGTTTTAAAATTTTTTTAAAAAGATAGTTGACGATTGTTAGAGAAAATAGTATTATTATCAATGTCGCTTCGACGAAATGTTTATGAGTTAAGTAATAAATAACATTTAAAAGAAGTTGACAGAAGTTAAATGATATGTTAGTATAATAAATGTCGCTAATCGATAGATTGGTAGATAATAGAAAAGTTGCTCTTTGAAAACTAAACAAACAAAAACGTCAACAAACAATAATATTAGTTTCTAAATGAAACTAAGCCAACGTAACAAAATGAGCTAATCAACTTTCATGGAGAGTTTGATCCTGGCTCAGGACGAACGCTGGCG
>NZ_JAABNN010000039.1 GCF_009928415.1 Bacillus sp. USDA818B3_A | reverse complement strand
CGCATTTACGAGTAGGAGCTAGTTTCGTTCATGATAACTCGGCGCTTTGCGCCTGTGGGGTCTCCCCTGCCCCGTACTCCCGCAGGAGTCATCGCCGCCTTCCACTCCAATCAACAGTGTTCTTTTACACAGTCTAAATTTTAATAAAATGGACTTTTTCAGTGCCCCTCATTTTGACGAGTTATTTTTTCTTTTAGTTATACTTTGATATATTTAATCCACGATTTTCTTCCCACTCTGCATATAATACCTCTTTATAATTGTTAATATTTTTTTGCGATAATTGCTTTTTTAGCCAATCCTCGTTAAACCCTGCCTCACTAAGATTTCGCTTAATCAATTTCCCATCCATTATGAAAGCAACTGGCAGATTGAATTTTTTTTCAGGTATCTTAAGGTCTTGTTTGGTAGGTGCCCCATATTTGTGTTTCGGAACGACGCTTATTTGTCCATCCCGCTCCAAGATGACATATTCCGCTTCGTATATAGAAAAATAACCTAGCTTCCTAAGCATCTGCTGTAATTGATTTAAATCTACATGGTTCTTCTTTAAATTTTTATAAAGAATTTCTCCTTTTTTTATTAATAGTGAAGGTTTACCTTCGAACATAACTCTCAGAGTGGTGTTCCTTTGAGTTAACCTTTCGACACAGTAGATAAGCAGCCCCCAAAGGACAATGGTATAGACAACTTCTGGGATATCAACCTTTTCATCAAATACGGCATCTCCTACGAAGTTCCCCATGACTAATCCAGTAATGAAATCAAAGGGGGTGATTTGCGAAAATTGAATCTTCCCTAAAAATTTCAATACAAGGAGAAGAGTCAGAAATCCTACAATTAATTCTAAAGTGATATCTATATACATTCATTTACTCTCCTATTAAAAACTCGTTATCTATATATTGTAACCATTCCCTAATAATTATTAATCCTAGTTATATAATTAGCCTTTTTAAAGTAATTCAGACTTTATCTTTGCCCAGTTAACTCCCCAATTTTCAGTATTATTTTGCTATTCCGTCATTTTTGTAACCGCTTTCATGTTTATGGATTTACAAGTATAATAGGAATGTAATTATTAATCACCTACAATGGAGGAATATGATCATGATTACTGATTTTTGGTTTGAACTAAAGAACTGGTTTTTTGGTGCACCATTGGATGTGGCTGCAGAATTCGAGCGCTTAGAATCACAACACACCAGAGTTCACCATGATGAGAATATTCACGAGATTATCCGTGTCCATTAAATACTAAACAAGCCTTTCATTCAAAAGGCTTGTTTTTTACTAGAGGATTTTACGTAAAAAGGAACCGTGTTTTTCCCCAGGATTTTTGGCTTCTTTTTAATTAGGATTCACCCATTAAATTTTTCCATTCTATGTGATACAAGTCGCGCCGGCGATCCTGTAATTGCCGGACAGATCCGGATTTTTGTGAACGTCTCAGCTTCTCGATATCGACGTCACCCACAACCACCGTATCTATATTTGCGTCACATTCCCCTACGATTCCGTCTCGGGCAAATTCAAAATCGGAAGGGCTGAATATACCTGATTGTGCATATTGGATATCCATGTTCTTCACATGGGTTAAGTTCCCCACTGTTCCAGCAATGCAGGTATAAATTTGATTCTCGATGGCCCGTGCCTGGGCACAGTACCGCACGCGTAAATAACCTTGGCGGTCGTCGGTACAGAATGGAACGAAGATGATATTCGCCCCCATATCGACCGCCATCCGGCCAAGTTCTGGGAACTCTATATCATAGCAAATAAGAATGGCTATTTTTCCACAATCCGTCTCAAAAACATTAAATTCGTTTCCTTCAGAAATCCCCCACCATTTTCGTTCATTCGGTGTGATATGGATCTTTGACTGCCTTTCAATCGTTCCGTCCCTCCGGAATAAGAAGGCCACATTATAGACATCACCATTCTCTTCCACAAAGTGAGAACCGCCAATAATATTAACGTTATAACGGACGGCAAGCTCGGTAAACAGCTCGATATATTGGTCCGTATAGGTTGCTAACAGCCGTACCGCTTGATCAGGCTTTTTCTCTTCAGAAAAAGACATAAGCTGTGTGGTGAAGATTTCGGGAAACACAGCAAAATCCGATCCGAAATCAGCGGCAACATTCACATAATATTCTACCTGACGCGTGAACTCCTCAAAGCTGTCAATTTTTTTCATCATATATTGGATGGAGCAGATTCTTACAGGATAGGCTGCCCGATATTCACGCTTTGACTTTGGATGGTAATCAATATTATTCCATTCCATCAGAGTTGCAAATGCAGCAGAGGCCTTGTCATCAGGCAAGTATCGCGAATTAATCCGTTTTATACTAAACCCCTGAAGGAGTTGGAAGGATAACACCGGATCATAGATACTGTGTTTTTCGACTGCATCCACATACTCACGGGCAGTCATTTTATCTCTGTATAAGTGATAGTTGGGAATCCTTCCTCCGATAATAATACTTTGCAGGTTTAACTGGCGGGCAAGCTCTTTGCGTGCCTCGTAAAGCCGATGCCCTAACTTCATCCGGCGGTATTCAGGATCGACCATGACCTCGATACCGTAAAGGTTAAATCCATAAGGATCATGGTTGGTGATATACCCATTGTCTGTTATGTTATTCCAGGTGTGCTGGTCCTTGTATTCATCAAAGTTTATAATCAGACTTGAGCATGAACCAACGATTTTGTCTTCGTATTCCACACAGAACTGGCCTTCAGGGAATATACGGATATGACTGCGCAGCTGCTCGCGTTTCCATGGTTCCATGTTAGGAAAGCAAACCTTACCTAACTCTATAATTGCATCAATATCTTCCATTCGTATGTTACGGATAATAATTTTCTTTTCATATTTGGATACATCTGTCTCTGTCACTTTCTCACACCCTTACGATACTCTTGTTTTTTATTTGTTATTTATATTTATAATGCCCATTATTATACTAAATTCCCGATTCTGCTCATTTTAAACAATATTATAGAAGGAGAAAACACTATGAGTGCACCGGAGATACCAGAAATATTGGTGGCGAATACTGGAGTTTATGAAAAATGAGTATTTTATAGGCAGGGTAAATAAAAAAGGACTTGGAGCAATTCCCCAAGTCCCTTTATAGATTAATTTTCTTGGGTGTTATGCCCCTTTACGCTTTCAGTAAGCTCGACAACGCCCCAATCCAAAACAACATTCTTCTTCCAGTTTTCAAACAATTTTGCGAGTGCAGACATCTTCTTTTTCATATCAAAACACTCCTTTCCTATCCAGATTTATATATAAATGAACGTTTTATAACAATTGTTTTGTTTTACTAATAAATGTTACGATAAAATTCACAATTCGTAAAATAACATGTCAGAATTGGTATCATAACTTTTAGTTATAATGGACAAAAAAAAGGATCCACTATGGCAGCTGGATCCAAGTCTTTATGATTTCTCTTTTGTTAAGGACAATTCCCTTATTTTATCTATCCAATCCTTAAAGCTCCCAAATTCGTCTGAGTCAAAACCAAAATGTTCTTTTATCATCTCGACAAATTCGCCTTCACGATCATGAAAAACGCCATCTGAGTAAATCAGTTGGAAAAGTTCCGTTAATACGATATTTTTCGATCGATCACTTTTAAAGGTATTTAGAATCTCCCCTAAAGCCATCCCTGTCGGTTTATAATTCTCTAGTTCTAATTCCTTCTGATATTTATTCAGGATTGAGGTTTCAAATATAGATAAATTTCCATCAATTGATGCAATCAAATTAGCAAGTTCAAGGAAAGCGGTTTTTTCCTCCGGCTGAAGTTCTGCTAAGAACATGGCTACATCTCCTTTTCCTCTTTCTTATATATACGAAAATATTTGGACTAGGTTTCAACTTTTTAAAAAATCGAAACAGATTAGTGCAAACGGCCTGTATTATAATAAATTGATATAATTATGATTAGTTTATGCAGTAATGCAGATAAAAGGAGATGAAAACTTGGATCGAAACAAATTTTCAGCGATTGCCCATCGCAATCATGCATTTGCAAATCCTATTAGTGAAGCAAAGCTCATGAAAATAATAGGAATGACTTCTCTAAAGCCAAACGATCAAGTAGTAGATATTGGTGCCGGAAAATGTGAACTGTTAATCCGGATGGTGGAAAATTATCGGGTAAAGGGTACAGCGATAGAATTGTTTGAAGGTGCCATTGAAGAGGCGAAACAAAGGGCAGACGGTAGAGCTTCAGCAGGCAGTATCGATTTTATTGTCGATGACGCTCGGGCTGCCGTTCAAAAACTAGAACCGGATAGCTTCCATTTAGGGCTCTGTATTGGGTCTACACATGCATTGGGCGGCTTAGAAGAGACACTAGGAACACTTAAGAAGCTTGTCAAAAAGAATGGTTATATCCTGGTTGGTGAAGGATATTGGAAACAGAAACCGAGTCCTGGCTATTTGGAGACGTTAGGCGGGGCTGATGAGTCAGAATGTAAAAGTCACGCTGATACCGTTAGGATTGGGGAAGGATTAGGCTTGATACCGCTTTGGTCCTATGTGGCGAGCGATGATGAGTGGGATGAGTATGAATGGCTATATTCTTCTTCTATAGAGAATTATTGCATGGAGCATCCGGAGGATCCAGATGTGGACGCAATGCTTGAGCGGATCCGAGCCTGGAGACGTACCTATTTGAGATGGGGACGGGATACGTTGGGATTTGGGCTATATTTGTACAGGAATGTGTAGGGATTTATTCTCTTTTCGGCGGTGTAAAGTTTTCTAGAAGACAAAAGGGCGGTGGAATACGTCCACCGCCCAAAAACACTATTCAGGAATGATAATTTCCCGCTTCCCATCACGGTTTGTTATCTCAACTACTTTATCCACAAACAAATAGGGGGTATCATAGCGGTCTTGCTTTTTAATTTCAACATAAGCATTGTTAGCCGTCAGTACTGGAAACACCGCATTCGTTTTCTTAAATAGATTTTGCGCAACCTCAACCTCTGCCATCAGGATGATTTGTTTATTGGATAGCGCAAAGTATAGTTTTCCAATCTCGCAGTCATCCTCGGTAATCCTCACTTGCTGCAGGATTGAAATCAGGCAGGCTACAAAATCATTTACCTGTTCATTGGATAGTGCATTTAAATCGGCAGCCGCTAATACTTTATTCAGTCCGTTCTTAATTTCTTTAAAAGAGAACACATCATCAATCCGGAAGGCGGATTTTGTTTTCCCAAGACTTTCAAACTTCTTTCTCGTATCAAGCAGGTACTGTTTAACTTCTCCTTGATGCATGTCACGAGTGAACACAAAATCAGTTAAACTCTGTATGCTGCGAATCTCTTTACTTTGATTACGAATTAATAGTAAAAAACCATAAAGATCCTTTTCATCAAAGGTGTTTCCTGTCAATTTTTCATAATAATAATGTAGTAATGATTGCTCTTTTTTATCCATTGTTGTCTCCTACTCATTTAATACCTAATCCATTGTACAATAAGGAAGCGCAAAACTACTACGATTTCAGCAAATATTCACAGCTCATTGCGGCCGCGCATGTTTTAATCCTTCACTGTAACTCTTCATAAGAAAAACTAATCGTAAACAATAAAAATTTATTACTTTTTTTTATTAAACATTCAGGTTATGATATTATAGAGAGAACTTATGCGTTCTTCCCAAAAACAAAGTCAGATAATCCCTATGCAGAATTAATAGAAAGTGGGCATTCTATATAGTAATGTTACTAGTACAATTTCTTTTATAGTAACTTGTACCGATGGGGATTGATAGATTTATTATCTGATCTACAAAAATCATCCAAAAAATCCATCTGTTCCCAACGAATATTTGCTATAATGATCATATCCCCATCTTGTCTGCATGAAATCCACTAGAATTTATTGTTCATTAAAACCTAAAGGAGGCCACGCTATGTATCAAATCAAAGGAAAAGAAAAAATATTTGTCTACACAGGTCCCGATGGCTCAGGACGAAAAACGATTGCAAAAATGGTTGCTACTGCGTTCGATATGGAAACTGTCATCTCCTACACCACTCGTTCCCCGCGTCACTATGAAAAAAATGGCGAAGACTACCACTTTATCAGCGATGAAACCTTCAAACAGATGGAATCAAATCAAGAATTTCTTGAAAGTGTTGAAATCGATGGCATTCATTATGGAATCCGTGAACAGGATATCGTTGATGCTTTTCAAAACCACGACTACGTGTATTTAACTCTAAATCCTGAGGGTACTGAGAAATTGAAGGAAATGTATGGTGAAAATGTTGTTCGTATCTTTATCTATGCTGACCGGGATACCGTTATCCAAAGACAACATGATAGGCAAGATTCTGATGAAGTAATTGAACGGCATATGAATCATTACGATGAAACTATGGGCTATAAAAATAAATGTGAATATGCATATGAAAATTATGATTCTCCGCAAGTTGCTTATCAAATTAGTGAATTAATTGAATCCTTTTTAGATCGAAATCTTGAAGTAACTGATTATTAATAAGAAATACCAAAGGCAAATCGTGTCCGACACGGTTTGCCTTTTTTCATTCGATAACTGGACAAGAAAGACTTAATTTGATATAGTTACCTAAGATAACTATTACCGTAGGTAACTAATATTTTAAAATAAGAGGTGTCTGCAATTAAAACTTCTCAAAAATTCTTTCATCAATTTCTCATGCTCTACCGCCCTTTTGAAAACAGACTAAATATCCATCTTGCCGAACATCAACTATATAGAGCGCAATGGTCGATTTTATATCACTTAGAAAACATTGGACCGTCCACACTTGTAGAGCTTTCAAATTATATGAGCGTTGAAAAGCCGACCGTTACGAGAACAATCAATCGGTTAGAGGAACTGGGTTATGTGGAGCATATACCCGGCAAGGACAAACGTGAAAAAAGAATGCAGCTTTCTGAATCTGGCAAACAAGTTTATCAAGATGTTCGTGTAACCATTGATCGGTACGAACAAGAAATTTTAGAGGGGATTACGGAGCAGGAGCAAATTGAAGCGATCCGTATCATGGAGGAAATACGTAAAAACATTACAGTAAGGGGTTAATAACAAATGGATTCATCAAGATTATGGACAAAAGATTTTATCATTGTTTCAGGGATTAATTTTTTAATTAACCTTGTCTTTTATCTATTAATTGTCATCATCGGGGAGTATACAGTTGACCAATTTCATGCCTCGACAAGCCAGGCTGGTCTCGTGACCGGGATCTTTATCATCGGATCCTTAATCGGCCGGCTTTTTACAGGCCGGTTTATTGAGCAGATTGGCCGCAGAAGAACGTTATTTATTGGTCTGGTCTTCTTTATCGTAACGACCATGCTTTATCTCATCAGTACAAATTTAGGACTAATGCTGACGACCCGATTATTACACGGTATCGCTGCGGGAATTGTTGGGACAGCTACCGGTACGGTTGCGGCGCAAATTATTCCGGCCCCACGAAAAGCCGAGGGAATTGGATACTTTAGTATGAGTACCACGCTCGCCACCGCGGTTGGACCGTTCATTGGTCTTTATATGACACAGCATACTACGTTTCATGCCATTTTTATTTTTTCAGTGATTTTAGGAATCATTAGTTTCGTTACCTCATTGTTTGTCTATGTACCTGCTGTTACAGTTACTTCGAAACAACCTGAGAAAATGGAAGGTTTCAACCTTTCCAATTTTATTGAGCCGAAAGCTATTCCAATTGCTGTTATCACACTTGTCATCTCTTTTTGTTATTCGAGTGTTCTTTCGTTTATTAAATTTTACGCAAATGAAATTAACTTAGTTAGTGCGGCAAGCTTTTTCTTTCTGATTTATTCTATCGCCGTGTTATTGTCACGCCCTTTTACTGGCCGCTTAATGGATACAAGAGGCGCGAACTATATTATGTATCCAGGCTTTTTCATTTTAGCGGGAGGGATGTTGTTGCTAAGTTCTGTAAGCACAGGGCTGATGTTACTTGTATCCGGTGCCCTTATTGGTCTTGGCTTCGGTAATATGCAGTCGAGTACCCAGGCTATCGCGGTAAAATTAACGCCGGCCCATCGAATGGGGTTAGCCACTTCCACCTTCTTTATTGCTCTTGATGCTGGATTAGGTTTTGGACCCTATATCCTTGGATTTATCATCCCAGTGATGGGTTATAGATCGTTATATGTGATCTTAGGGTTAGTTGTTCTCGTATCGACTGTCCTTTATTACTTTTTGCATGGCAAGAAAGAACGAGGTATTAGAGCCAATCTCAATACAGCAGCATAAACTATAAGAGGCGAATGCATCGCCTCTTATTTTTATTATTCTATCCCTGTATTCATGACTTGCATAAGATCTGCTTGCGGAAAATATGATTAAATAATCATCCTAAACCTAAGGGGCTGTTACAAATGGCAATTGTTAATAAGATCGCGTTGTTTTTTGTTATTTTGTACTCTGTTATCATTTTGATAAATACTTATATAGGAGAGAGTGAACGTCTTCAATCAAATGTCGTGGTTTTTTTAATGAATGGTTTTGCTTATATTGTGTCGGCCTTGGAAGTGGAAAAAGAGAGGCAAATTGTTTTGGAAAACTGATTTTATTAATCAAACGTTTGATTAATTTTGTGAAAATTTTAATCAATCGTTTGATTAGATTTTTCACTCTCTTGATTTTTCAAGGAGTGGCAGTTTTTTAATTAAACGATTGATTAGTTTCTTTTGAAAAAAAAGCGCTTGTCACTTTTTCAGGTGACAAGCGCTTTTTTTTATATTAACCAGTCGGGAGCTTTATTTTTTCCCGTAACGTCGAAAGATATTTTCTTACCATTCCTAAAATCGGCTTATCTGGTGATGATATTTTAGTTACCAGCTTTTCTTGGTCTATTGCATTGAACTCTTCGTCCATAAGTTCTTGTGAATATATGCGCCTGCCTGCGATAATACTGCGGATTGAATTAGCTAACTCTTCGCTCGGACTATCTTTTAACAAATAGCCGCTAATATCCGCCTGCAATGCCCGCTTCCAGTAACCTTTTCTAGCAAAGGTAGTTAGTATAATTACCTTACAATCCAGCGGTTTTAGGATTTCTGCAGCCTCTAATCCACTCTTAATCGGCATCTCGATATCCATAAGGCAGACATCCGGCTTTAAACGGCGGACTAATGTAATAGCCTCTTCTCCATTCTCCGCAAGTCCAACTACTTTCATATCCTCTTCCAAATTGAGGAGAGTGCCAATCGCCGCTAACAGCATTCCCTGATCTTCCGCTATCACAATCCGAATCACATATGTTCTCTCCTTATTTGGCAGGTATAAGAAATCTGTAAGCCCACTAAGTTATATTAGAGCCTGCAACTTCTTATAAATCCTGTTTGACAGCCGCTCCTCATCGTTGAGAGGAATCAGTTTTATTTATAATTCAGGTTTTGCCTGAACAGAAATCCTCTTTTTCTGGGCAGTTTTTATCTCTTTAAAGGTGATAAAATTCTTCGCTTTTTCATCCCAGAGACGGAAGCGCAATGAGCGAAGACTCGTTGCCAGCGTAATGGTTGGGACATGTTGTAACGGCGCTGCAGTTGTGTGTGCCTCTTCTAATTTATAATTAGGAACCCTTGGACTTAAGTGGTGTACGTGGTGAAATCCAATATTACCAGTCAGCCACTGTAAGACTTTAGGCAGCTTGTAGAAGGAGCTTCCTTCTACTGCAGCTAACACATATTCCCACTCTTTGTCATGCTCAAAATAGGAGTCTTCAAATGTGTGCTGTACGTAGAACAGCCAAATTCCTGCTGCTCCGGAAATCATGAAAATCGAACCTTGCACTAGCAAAAACTCCTGCCAGCCGACCGCCCAACAAAGCAAGGCCACCAAGGCAACGATGATAATATTTGTTAAATACGTATTGTTACGTTCTTTTACCCTTGCACCTTTACGGTTAAATCTATTTTTTAAAAGGAATACATAAATAGGACCTATTCCAAACATGACGACAGGATTACGATAGAACCTGTAAGCTAAGCGGGTTCGGATCGGTGAAGCCAAATATTCATCAACTGTCAGCGTCCAAATATCTCCTGTACCACGCTTATCTAAGTTACCGCTTGTTGCATGGTGTACTGAGTGGTCATGTCCCCATTGATCAAAGGGATGTAAAGTAAGGACACCCATACAAGTTCCTAGGATACGGTTTGCACGACGGCTCTTGAAAAAGGAAAAGTGGGTACAATCATGGAAAATGATAAAAATCCTTGTTAAAAAGCCTGCCGCAATTATTATCGGAACTAAAGCTAACCAATACGAAACTGAAAGGCTGACGTAAGCAAGATACCAAAGTACAATAAACGGGACAACAGTATTAAAAACTTGCGTAATACTTTCTTTAATTGATGACTTTTCAAACGGAGCAACTTGTTTCTTTAAATTCTTCGTATCATGTAAGGCCATATTAGTTAAATTCCCTTCCTTCTAAGTCTTTAAAGAAATTATAGAGGAAGGAATAAGTACATGTTAGTAGCAGGTGTCATATGACAACCATGATAAATGTCATATTTAAGTTGGAAATGTCGTAAATGGTGACAGGCACCGTTGATATGACGCGATTTCTGGAGATGGTATTGGAATAAATTACATAATAATTTTTAATAACTTTTTATTGACTCTACTTCAATTTAGGTAAAATGCAAAAAAGGCTGAATCAAAGTCACCTTAGATTCAGCAAAAAAAACATATATCTACTCTAAGTTGCTATGACGGGCGAAGGCATCTTGATTGCTTACGCTGCTTAGCTCGCTGTATTGCAGGCAGATGGTGTCAAATAGCAGGTGCACGCATTGGTCGAATAACGAACCAAGCGGCTGGATGGTTTTCAGTTCGTTTTCACGACGGTATTTGGTTGCTGCCGGTACGTGTAAAATACTAGTAGAAGCGGCAGCCAATGGAGATTCAGGATTGGTGGTAACCCCAATGACTTCACAGCCAAGTGATTGTGTCTTTTCCGCTGTCCAAACGACGCTTTTTGTCGTTCCAGACCCTGATACTGCCACCAATAGATCTCCCTCACCAATCGATGGTGTAATGGTTTCCCCCACTACATACACCGTTGCGCCCAAATGCATCAGCCGCATGGCAAAGGATTTAGCCATCAGCCCTGACCGGCCTTCACCGATAATAAAAATACGCGCTGCCCGCTCTAGCTTACCAGCCAGCTCCTGAAGTTGTCCCTCCTCTACTTGGCTTAATACCGTCTCAACTTCCTTTAAAATAGTAGGTACGATCATACTAATTTCTCCTCCTGAACACAAATTTGTTTAAATTTAGCCGCAGCTTCTGCCGGGTTATCGGCCTTTGTAATGGCAGAACCAATAATAGCAACTGCCGGGTTCAACTTTTCTCTTAGTTTACCAATTGAATCTAGCGAAATACCGCCGGCTGCTGCGACCTGAATGGCAGGGTCATCGAATAGCGGCTCCCTCTTGGTTCCCTGATTCTGTGAGCCCGCTTCCTCCTGTTCATCCTTACTAACATGATCGCAAAAGATAGCGTCTTTGTATTTCATTAATGCCTGTTTTTGTGCAGCAGAAGTATTTAGTAAATCGATCATCACTTGCCTATTGTACCTGTTCGCCACTTCCATGCAGGCATCAATTGTAACAAGCGGCGACACGCCCATAACAGTGGCCACATCTGCCCCTGCATCAAAACACATTTCAAATTCATACCGTGCATTATCGATGGTTTTAATGTCAGCGACTACAGTTTTCGATGGAAAGGCATTTTTTATTTCTTTCACACTCAATACACCGAATTCTTTAATTAACGATGTTCCGACCTCAATCCAATCAACCGAATCCTCCACCTTCTTCGCCAGATCTATTGCCTCTTCAATTTCCATCCGGTCCAAAGCTATTTGTATTTTCATCGTTAGAAGCTCCTCTCCCCAAATAGTAAAACGGTTTACTAAACCGATTTATTAAAAGTATACGACATAATCACACCATTGGATAGAGAGGATTAGCCAACATCCCCTCTACATCCACTTGCTAGGAAAAACAAACTCCTCTGGTGCCATGTCAGTTTTTTTTATTTGTTCAAATAATAATTCAGCTGCCTTAGTTCCCATTTCTGTCGCAGGTTGAACTATAAAATGAAATGGTGTCTCGACCACTTCTGCAAACGGGATATTATCGAAGACCACCAACTCAATCTCTTCACCGGCCTTAATCCCTTTTTCTTTCAGGTACTTTACAACCTCTAGGAATACACGGTCATTTCCTGCAAAAATAGCAGTAGGCCTTTCCTCTAATGAAAATAACTTGTCCAGCTTACTGCGCATCCCTGGAATATCTGATTCAATCACAAAATCCGGATAGATTTCTAGGACCGCATCCCGCAGTGCCTGTTGATACCCCTCAAACCGTTCTATACGGGTACTCACTTTCAAAGGCTGAACAGCAAATGCGATCCGCTTGTGGCCATTTTCTATAAATTGCTGAATCGCTCGATAAGTAGACTCACGATTATCAGTCACAATCGAGAAGACCGGAAGATTCACAGCTTTTCTATCCACAAACACAACAGGATAACCTTGTTTTATCATACTTTCATATAATTCATTATTTTGTCCTGTCGGAAAAATAATCAAGCCATCTACTTGTTTGGCCCGGAGCATTTCAATATACTTCTTTTCCTTTTCCGGATCATCATCAGCATTACAAACAATCGCATGCAGATCGTGCTGATGACAAAAATCCTCAATCGCCCGGCTTACTTCGGTTGAAAAATAATGCATTATATTGGCCACAATGATCCCCACCATCGAAGTTCTTTTTTGCTTTAAACTTCGGGCAATATAGTTCGGCTGATAACCTAAAGCTTCAATTGCCTCTTCAATCTTTTGTTTTGTTTTTCCACTCATATATTCAAAACGATTGTTTAAAAATTGTGAAACGGTACTTTTAGAAACACCTGCAGCTTTTGCAACATCTGCCATCGTCACTTTTTCCATATAGTCTTCCTCTTTCATTCACTGTCGATGACTCCATTTTAGCCGCAAAGCAAGAAACTTTCCAGTTAATAAAATGAAAGAGGGAGACAGTTTACCACACCCTGTCACCCCTCTTCTCTTTCATTAAGCTGTGACTTTAATTTCAGCTGACTTGCTGCCACTGTCCTTTTTTGCAGCGCTTACCGCCCAAATGGTTAATAGTGCAGATAGGAACAGCGATCCTGCCATAAAGATGTAAGATGCACCAAATCCACCTGTAGCCCCATTTAAATAACCTACAATGTAAGATCCAACGAATGATCCTAACGCACCCATACTATTAATAAGGGCCATTGCACCGCCAGCTACATTACGAGGCAGTATCTCAGGAATTATCGCAAAGAACGGTCCATATGGTGCATACATCGCGCCGCCGGCAATGATTAAAAGGATGAAGGAAATCCAAAAATGACTGCTTCCAAGTGCGTATGATGCATAAAAGGCAATCGCACCAATTAATAGGAATGGCCAAACAAAACCACTGCGATTTAACGTCTTATCAGAAAAATAGGAAGCGGCTAACATTAAGACTACTGCTAAAATATACGGCACAGATGATAACCAGCCTGTTGTAACAATATCCATATTAGGTGCAGCCTTGATAATGGATGGAAGCCACATCACGAAACCATATACCCCGATGCTCCATAGGAAGTATTGAGCACTTAATAAAATGACTGGTTTAGATCTAAAGGCTTCGCCATAGTTTTTAACCGCTTTCAATCCTTCTTGCTCTTTTTCTAATTGCAGTTCAAATTCACGTTTTTCTTCTTCTGTTAACCATTTTGCCTCTCGTGGTTTATCATCAACAATTTTCCACCAAATAAATGCCCAAATAACCGCAGGTAAACCTTCAATAATAAACATCCATCTCCAGCCTACAGAGTTGAGCAGGTAACCGGAAACAATAGACATCCATAAAACAGTGGCAGGGTTCCCTAAAATCAAAAATGTATTTGCACGAGAACGTTCTGCTTTTGTAAACCAATGACTCAAGAATACTAACATCGCAGGCATAACTGCACTTTCAACTACCCCAAGCGCAAACCGGATCACGAATAGCAAGTTAATGTTGGTAATCAAACCTGTTGCTGAGGCCAACCCGCCCCATAAAATTAATGACCAGAAAATCAGTTTCTTCGCACTCTTCTTTTCTGCATAGCTTGCACCTGGCACTTGGAAAAAGAAATAACCTAAGAAAAATAGCGAACCAAGTAATGAGGAAGTACCGGGTGTAATATGCAGATCCTCTGCTAATCCTGCTGCAGCTCCAAATCCATAGTTGGCACGATCCAGATATGCAAGACTGTAAGTGATAAACGCAATCGGAATTAAGCGCAGCCATCTTTGTTTTGCAATTGTTTGTTTCATCCTATTTCACTCCCTGCAGATTTTTTTCAATATAGGCAAGTAATTGATCTTTAGCTGGATATCCGTCATTGTCTCCAGGTGCTTGGACCGCAAGCGAACCAATCGCATTCCCTCTTATAACCGCCTCTTTAATCGGAAGGCCTTCTAGTAACCCACTGATGATTCCAACCGCAAAACCATCGCCGGCACCCACGGTATCAACTATTTTTTCAACCTTAAAGCCGGGAACGGTACCTTCGGCTGAGGCCGATTTATAAAATGCACCAGCTTCACCAAGCTTAATCACCACAAGCTTAACACCTTGATCTAGATAAAAAGATGCAATGTCACCTGGATCTTTGTAACCTGTTAAAATTTCACCCTCAACAATTCCTGGTAATACATAATCAGCCTGGAATGCTGCTTCATTTATATATTTAATCATTTCTTCTTGTGAGTTCCAAAGACTTGGGCGCAAATTCGTATCAAAGGAAACCGTTCGGCCATGTTTTTTCATAAATGCTAAAGCATGGTTTGCAAAGTCTCTTGCCTCTTCCGAAAGGGCTAATGGAATTCCAGTCATGTGCATGTGCTTTGCGGCTAAAAAATACTCTTCTTTAAAATCAGCCACATGTAAGTGGCTTGCTGCCGAGCCTTTTCTAAAATATTGAACCTCGGGATCCCCTTTGTCTACTTTCGATTTTAATTGGAAGCCTGTTGGATATTTCTCATCGGTCCAAACATGATTGATGTTGACGTTTTCATTTTTCAGTTTTTCTAAAATAAATTTTCCAAAGGCATCACTCCCAAGTTTGCTTGCCCATCCTGCGGTAAGACCGAGTCTCGCCAGGCCTATGGCCACATTTGTTTCAGCACCTGCAAGTTCGCGAGTAAACTCACTGACTTCATGTAAAGGACCCGGTTGATTAGCAATAAACATTGTCATTGCTTCCCCAAAAGTTACTACATCTAGCGGCTGCATGTTATTGCCCCCTCTCTTTCTTTCTCCAAATCCATTATCATTTGAATATAGTCTTTCGTTTTCACTTTTGGCCTAATTGGAAACTCAAGCGCTTTTACGATATCGGCAGGAAAATGACCCATTACCTTTTTCCAACTATGTTCTCCTTCAGGCTGTAACGGGACTGTTTCAAGTTCATCAGTTACTTGTTTTAAATGTATATAGATCACATGGGGAGCCAAACTTTCCAGCGCTTCTTCTACATCCTGCCCTGTATAAAACCAGTTTCCTGCATCAAATGTCATTTTAACCGGCACTTCATATTCTGTAACGCTTTCAAAAAATGCCAGTAAATGTTTAACATTTCCTCCATATGGTGTTTGGTCGTTTTCTATCAGTAGTTGCTTGTCCTGGTGCTGACTCAACATCTTTTTGAGTTCCACAAAATTTGATTGGTTCTTCTTGAAATGGCCCAATGATACCTTTACCCATTTGGCACCAAGAAAGACTGCTTCTTGAAAAATCTCACTTAATTGCTCTTTGTTTAACTGGCCATCCTCCTTCCAGCATTCAATCGGAGCAGAATAAACAGTGAACAGGTCATATTGATCGATTTCACTCTTTATCTTTTCGATCTGCCCATTTTCTGCCGGTAATAATTCGCGGCGGATTTCAATTCCATAAGCCCCAGAGTCAGCTATCAGTTTGACAAATGATTCTTGACCGTTTGTTGTTACCTCAACGTTGTCATAAGCATTTAATGGGATAATCACGTTTCTCATAACAAAGATCCTCTCTAGATTACATTATCTAAAACGTTTTAGTAAATCGGTTTAGTAAATCGATTTATCATTATTATAAACTCGATGTAAGCGTTTTTGCAACCATTATTTTTTAAAAAACTTTATCTCTTGTATATAATCGTAGTAACTAAGTGTTAAAAACGGGTGATTAAATGACAAACATTAGGGATTTAGCAAAAATAGCGGGTGTTTCGGTGACCACTGTTTCAAGGGTTCTAAATAACCATCCATATGTAAGCGAGGAAAAGCGGCATAAGGTACTGGCGGCAATTAAAGAGAGCAATTATCAGCCAAATATTAATGCGGTCCATTTAAGTGTGGGAAAGACCTTTCTGATTGGTGTGGTCGTTCCATTCATTGACCATCCTTACTTTTCTCTTCTTTTAAAAGGGATCGCAGTCGAAGCATTAGAACACAATTATAAGCTGGTCCTATTTCAGACCAATTACGAAGAGGCAAAGGAACTTGAGGCCCTGCAGATGTTAAAGCAAAAACAGATTGATGCCCTCATTATTTGTTCAAGGATTTCCCGCTGGCCCGTAATTGAGGAGTATTTAGCTTACGGCAGGATTGTTTTATGCGAGGATACCCGCGGTAGGCAGGTCTCCTCTGTGTTTGTCGACCACTATCAAGGGTTCATGACGGCTCTTGAATATCTATACGAGAACGGCCATCGTAAAATAGGCTATTGCATCTACCGCCGCTCCGGTACAAATAGCATGAACAGGGCGTTAGCCTACAAAGATTTTATTAAAAAATACCAGCTTCCCTACAATCCTGAATATATACTTGATCAATGTCTTCAGTTCGAGGATGGGGAAAAAGTAGTCGGCCAATTAAAACAATTGTCTGATCCTCCCTCAGCTTTGCTTGTATCAAGTGATGAGGTCGCAGCTGGGATTGTTACAAGTACACAAAATCACAATATCATCATACCCAAGGATCTGGCCATTATCGGTTTCAATAATCAGCCAATCGCCCAAATGATGAAAATTACGACCATCGAAATCCCGTTAATGGAGATTGGCAGGAAACTTTTTCTTCAAGGGATTAACCATAGTCAAGAAATTCATTACCAACAAGTTTCTGTGACTTTAATAGAACGTGAAACGGTATGATTATGAAGGACTTTCCCTTTTTAGGCAAAGTTCTTTTTTTTATAAAAAAACTTGACCTGAAACGCGTTTCATAAAATATCCTTTAACTGCAAGACATACAGCCCCTTCGGCGTGATCAGGATGTCTCCTGAGCGTTACGAAGGGATTGTATGATAGCGGAGGTGTAGTGTATGGAAAAACCAATTGTATTTTTTGATATTGATGGAACATTATTAGATGAAAATAAAGTCATACCTGAGTCTACCAGGTTGGCAGTCCGCCGCCTTCAGGAAAAAGGAATCCAAACCGTAATTTCTACTGGCCGTGTTCCAAAAATGTTCTATTGGATTCAAAAGGAACTTAATATTGATTCTTATGTTTCCATGAATGGACAATATGTAGTATATGAAGGGAAAGAGATTTACTCCAATCCAATTGACCCAAGTATACTGAAATCAATGTCAGATATGTCGATTATCAACGGTGATGCGTTGGCCTATTGTAGTCATATGGATTATAAAGTAAGTGAGAGGAACCATCCGTTTATTGAAGAAAGCTTTGATTCATTGCTGCTGCCCTATCCTGAGGTGGATAAGGAGTATTATAGACAGTTGTCGATTTTTCAAGGTCATTTATATTGTGACCCTAAAAATGCCCAACAGTATTTGAACAGCTTCCCTGAGTTTAGTTTTGTAAAATGGCACGATGTGGCCTACGACATTTTACCGCGTGGTGCTTCAAAAGCAATCGGGATTCTTAAGCTGCTTGATGCCTTGGATATAAAGAAAGAAGATGCTTACGCGTTTGGGGATGGATTAAATGATATAGAGATGTTAATGACGGTTGGAACAGGAGTTGCGATGGGGAATGCCGTCCCAGAGGCTTAAGCGGCAGCCGATGTCGTTACGACTTCTTCATCGGAAGATGGAATTCTTAATGGTCTGATCCAAATTGGCCTTTTGGAGCGAGCGGTTTAATCGTGAGATGTGGAGCGGACAGTGATAACGACTGTTCATTTTTTTGTATCAGCTTTCTGCTAATCTGGTATTGATCGGGTGAGCTATATGAGCTGTTTTCCTTCATGCGGACTGGGCCGGCTTACTTCCTTCTCTTTTTGTCCTCATGGACGCTTCATGTGGACTGGGCTGGCTTATTTCTTTCTCTTTGTGTCCTCATAGACGCTTCTTGCGGACTGGGCCGGCTTATTTCTTTCTATATTGTCCTCATAGAGCAGCAGCTTTTTTCCAAACATAAAAAAAACCTGATTCCCCTTTGGAAACCAGACTTTTTTGATGGGCCTAAATGGACTCGAACCATCGACCTCACGCTTATCAGGCGTGCGCTCTA
>NZ_JAABNN010000038.1 GCF_009928415.1 Bacillus sp. USDA818B3_A | reverse complement strand
AAAGAAGAGTGTTGACTAGGTCAACACTCTATGCGACTGCCCGTCGCACAAAAAGGAGATGCCGCAGCAACTCCAATGTTTTACTCTTGCACCCGTTTGTTTAAGTGTAATGAATCACAAATTATCGTATATACTCCACATTTATCGTCCAAATGATTGACTAAAAGATTGTCCAGATTGCACAATTTGACGTGCATTTTTTAGACGGAGAGACTCATATTCCAGAAGAGCCTCAGATGCTCCAGTTCCTTGTATCCCCTTTACAATACATTCAGCTAACGTAGAAGCATCTTGTAAGGAAGCATTAAATCCTGACGCAGTTAGTGGTGTAGGTAGATGTGCAGCATCTCCAACGATTGCTATACGTCCTTTCACTAGATTTTCAGGAACGTACTCGGCAATCGGTGTTCCGATAAGATTACGTGTTTGAATACTATGGAGGATTGCGTCCAACCAAGGTTGAGCCCATCTATTAGAAGCCTTTTCAGCTAGCTCAATCAATGTCTGTTCAGGGATGTCTGGTGCATGAAGCGAATGTTGCACAACGTCTCCCTCAACACATCCAAGACGACGTAACAAATCATTTTGAGTGTTATCGTACCAAGCCCATCCCAGTCGTCGATCTCCTAGAGCTGTAGAACCGTCTGCTCCAGCAATAATGGAACCAAGTAAAAAGTCACCGATACCATCTGGCATAGTAAACTTCGGGGCATTGAGGCTAGGTCGGTGTTTTTCAGGTATGTCTTTCTCATCTACAATAGCTACCCATATCAAGTATCCCGCAAAAGTGGCGTTCGGTTTATGCGGTGAAACATAATGTCGCATAATACTACGGTGACCATCTGCACCAATTAAAATATCTCCGTGGAATGTTTCACCCTTATCCGTCACAACCCAAGCAGAGTTGTCGTCCTGATTAACAGTTTGAACACGGGCATCATAACGTAAGTCAATTCTGGAATCAGCTTCAACTTCTTTGCGTAATCGAAACTGTATAGATGACCAAGCCTCAGCCGACCTAATTCCACCAGAAGCAAGTTCTCTCAAGAATTTAGCTGTTTTTGTTCGATCAATTTCCCCACTGTCAACCTGAAGAACAGCACCACTACGTGGTTTCGCCCCAGCTCTCTCTAAAATTGTAACCTTCAGTCCAGCTTTTGAAAGAGCAATCCCTGTCATTAGTCCAGAAAGCGACGCACCAACTACAACGGCAGAGCAGTTACCTTCTTTTATAAAAGTATCATTGATTGATTTGTTCCTGACATTCTTTCTCATTGCGTTTTTCCCCCTTATTAGTAATGTCTTCAAAAAGGAAAAACCGAATTTCCAAATTTGGAAATTCGGTTTTTAAGTGATAAATAACATTAAACATCAAATTTAACGTTACCAAGCCATCTTACAAATTCAGGATCTCTATGTGAAAAGAACACGCTCTCTTTCGTATCTAAAGTAGCAATAGTCTCCATATCTTCATGACTTAATTCAAAGTCAAAGATATTAAAGTTTTCAATGATTCTTTCTTTATGAACTGACTTTGGAATCACGACTACTTCTCTTTGTGTTAACCAGCGTAAAATCACTTGGGCAACAGATTTATTGTATTTTTCAGCTATTGAAGTTAATACTTCATTTTGAAACATGTTATTTTTTCCTTCGGCAAACGGACCCCAGGACATAATCTGAACATTGTTCTCTTTCATAAGGTTATGACTTTCTATTTGTTGGCAAAAAGGATGGGTTTCAACCTGGTTTACTGCTGGAACTACTTCATTATGATCAATCAAATCAACTAGACGGTCTGGATAGAAGTTGCTGACTCCAATCGCCCTAATCTTACCTTCACGATACAATTCCTCCATCGCACGCCAAGAACCATATACATCCCCAAATGGCTGATGGATTAAATACAAATCGATATAATCTACTTGTAATCGTTCCAGTGATTTTGCGAATCCTTTCTTGGCATTCTCATAACCTGCATCTTGAATCCAAAGTTTTGTCGTAATAAATATTTCTTCTCTTGGGACACCACTTCGCTTGATAGCTCTGCCTACTGCTACTTCATTCATATAGGCTGCTGCTGTGTCAATCAAGCGATAACCTGCCATAAGGGCATCATATACTGCCTGTTCACATAGGTTTGGATCTTCAATTTGATATACACCAAAGCCAAGAATAGGCATCTCAACACCGTTGTTTAAAATTACTTTTTGCATATATAACTCCTCCTGTATTTTAAATTTTAATATTTCAAATCACTGATTTTATCCCATTTAGTCCTCTATGATTGGTGATTTACAATTTCAGTAACTTGAACTATGATAATCCTATCACCTTCGAGCAACACGAAGGCAAGGGATTTTAAAAGGTTTTAATAAAAAATTTTTAGGGAGTGGTTAAAATGCATACTGTGAAGGAAGTGTCCAAGCTACTTGATCTGACTGAACATACCGTTCGTTTCTATACGGATAAAGGATTAGTTCCAAGTGTACAGCGAGACAAAAACAATAATCGACTTTTTGATGAAGAATCAATCAGTTGGCTTATAGGTGTTAAATATCTAAAACAATGTGGTATGTCAGTGGAAGACATTAAATCCTATGTAGATTTGTGTTTGGAAGGACGATCTACCATTCAAGAACGTTATGAAATCATTATGAAACAAAAAGCCATTGCTCTGGAACAGTTGGAGGAAGCAAAACAAAGAGCTAAATATATGGAAGAAAAAGCAAATCACTACCTTGATATTATCAATGGAGTAGCCTCAGATGACACGAATCCTAAAGAATGGGAGTTAATAAATGTTAATACCTCTCCCAAAAAAAGAACAAGCTGATTTTCTTTTGGAAATCGGCTTGTTCTAAAGCATAGGAAACTGATTACCGCCAAATAATTAGTTCGATTTCTTTCCACTATTACAATGACTGCTACTCCGAAATTACACTTAATTTGTGAGGGAATGTACTATTTTTCACACTCTATGAATTTAGTAAAAGAAAGTAGGGCAGGGAACATAAATCAACAATGAACAGGGAGCTCTTTGAAATGTTGAATTAATTCCTTATCTAGAAAGTGGTTTTGTAGGACTCTGCATGTATTTTTCTTAGTAAAATAAATAACAGTCCTAATACCAACGATAATAATCCTACTAATACGACGTATTGTGTACCTAAATCTGAAATAAATAATCCACCTACAGCTGTACCAATTGTTGTTCCTAAGTTAACAGATGATAAAAATAATCCATTAGCGAAATCAGGAGCTTTTGGAGCTGCAGACGTAATCCAATATTGATTAATATTAGTTCCTATGCCAGCCAATATTCCCCAACATAAAGTAATGATAGCCATAGGTAAAGTAAATTGTCCTAATAAGAATAATAGGATGTAAACGGCTCCCAATGCAAAAGGAAAAGATACTACAGTTTTGTTGGCATCTTTAGTAAGTAACTTCCCTGCCACAATGTTTCCAATAATATTTGCCCCCCCGAATATGACTAACATTAAACTAATTGATTTCCCAGAGATATTCGTAACGGTTTTAAGATACTCAGCAAGATAACTATACACCCCAAATACAGCTGAATTAAGTAAAAGGACAGCAATAATGGAAAGCCAAGTAATTGGTATTTTTAATACCGATAATTGAGCTCCGTAAGAAAGTCTTTCTTTAACAGGCATAGAAGGGAAAGATACTAATGTAGCAATAAATACTATAGCGTTAACGATGGCGAAAAATGTCATTGATATTTGAAATGATATTGCGCTGGCAAGAAAACTTGCGATTGGTACACCAAGTACCATTCCCGCAGATACCCCAATAAAAACTTTTGAAACAGCTTTTGGAGCTTCTTCTTTTCGAACTGAGTTAGCCGCCATTGTAAAAGCTGCTGAAAAATAGATCGGATGAAATATGGCTGGAATCACACGGGCAATTATTGCGATGGCAAAGTTAGACGTAAATATAGAGACAATGTTCCCTAGAACGAAAATACCAAGTACAAGTAACATTGCTTTCTTGCGATTTACCCCCGAAAATAATAACGGCATTGTTGGACCAGATCCAGCAACAACAAGGGCAAAAAGACTCACAAGCAATCCTGCTTTTGATACACTGACATGAAAGTGATCAGCAATGTAAGGTAATATCCCAATAACTCCCATTTCAGTATTTATGATGCCGAAAGCCCCAAGTGTCAATGTAAATATAAGTAAATTATTTTGTTTTTGCAAAGAGGTTCATCTTCCTTTAATCGATTTTTTCAATATGAACTGTGAAATCCCCCTGAATATTTTCAAAGTTTTCTTTTCCAGATTCAATCTCACCTAGTATAATAAGATCATTTGTGGGTTCAGCTAAACCTTTATAAAAAATAGCGATATTTCCCCAAGGGGAAAAATAAGCAAAGTCTCCTTTTTTTGGTTGGTTTTCGGAAGTTTCTATATCTACCGATAATTTTTTTTGTAAAATGCTAATTTTTTCTTTACCTACATAATCTTCTAATGTTACCGTTAAAGGCAATTGAGCTAAAAAATCTCTACTTGCTGAATTATCATACATATTCACAATTACTTCCTCGTTATTAAATGTCAATTTGACTTTAACATCTTCCATATTAACTAAACCTCCATTATCAATCATTGAATCCTTACCATTTTGTTTATCCTGCTCAGCGATTTTGTCTATTTGTTCACCATTTGAATTTTTATTTGGAGTAACATCAACATTGTTTTCCTTCCCATCACTACTACTTCCGCAACCTGGAATAAACGTTGAAATACCCAATAAAAACAAAAGTGTGAATATAACCCCTTTTCTCACTATTTCTCCTCCCCATTGAACCTATGCCGGAAAAACCAGTCTAAAAATTTAATTGATATCCTTCACTTTAAGGCTAATTTAGATTGTCTGTTCTGCTCTTTTGTCCTGCTTTTGAATAAATTTCAAAGCATAATGTGTCCCACAAATATAGATTCCCATAATAGATAGGTTGTCAATTAAAAACCTTATAGTGGTAACATCGTAGGACCAACCAAAAGGGTTGTAAATGAATAGCTTAGAACCCATTTCTCCCTCGAAGGAAGCATGCACCCCGTAGACAACAATTAATACTGACAGAATACGCAACGCAATGGTACGAATACGACTAGTACCGGTAATTCCCGTCATCCTCCGCACTGAATTAAGAATCATCCCCCAAGAAAACCCTATATGGACTGCCATGATGATAAATCCCCAATAAGCTGTCTGAACATGTATTTGTCGTAACACCATGTCGTTATTTATGGGAATAAAGGGAAATAAGTCATTCGAAATCAACATAGCACTTATCATCATCAAAACCATAGTTACAAGAAAAAGTAGATTGATAGCTATTTGTAGAATGCGCCGCATATTATATTTTCCTTTAAATATCGATTTATACCAACGTCGATTTAAAAAGTTATGGACGATAAATAATAAAAGTACCACAACTCCAATAACTTCGTGGACCATATTTCCAGTAATATAGTAAGCCATTGCAATCAACATAAGAACTGTCATTACAAAGTCATTAACAAGCCTGAATAACACCTTTGGATTCAAAGTATTTTCCTCTTTCTATTTGATTATCATTGGATTTCGTCACCATAGTGGACATGCGAATATCTTATAATGACAACACATCCATTAACTTTCAAATTGCTGTATATACATCTTTAAAAGAACGTTCTGAATGATTTTAGCTTTATCCTTACCTTCTATTGCATTGCTTTCTTCTTTATTTATATCCTTAGAATCATTCATATGAGCAGATATCTCACTTACCTTCCAGTGGTCAGTAGTGATAGCTGCGATTGAGGTTTCTGATTTGCTGTTCTTTGATTGTGAAATCTCTTCCAAATCAAACTCTTTCATTTGATCTAACGAATTCATATATTGATCCCTTTCCTGATTTGCGTGGCAGGTATAGCATCGTCCAATGGCTTGTCCACCAATACCATCTTCCATCACTTCTTTTTCAGGAGTAAATGCCTGGAACTCCCATTCCCCAGTACGCTCATCGGGCGAGTAGCGGGAACCCCAGCCGGTACGCTTTTCCATCACTAAATAATGCTCGATCTCTCCCTCTCGAAATCCTTCGAGAGTGATAACGGTGCCGCTCGGAAGCTCCTCTCCGTTCTGTACTGCTTCAATTGCTTCCCTACTATTTACATAGATGTTTTCATGAATATCCCCTCGATCATAAGTAGCAAACACAATCCCCTTCTCAAGGTCTTTAGGGAATTTTACAAGGTTAGCCCCAGATCCAATCTCAGCGTATTGCCCAGATTTAGCCCCAGAGGAATTCTCTTCTTTTTGAGAAATGACCTTTATTTCAGTATCATTGTTGTTACAAGCGGTAAGGGTGAAGGCTAGAAGCAACAATGCAACTGAATGAATTATTGATTTTTTCATACTTTTTATCTCCTCCAGGTTTCATATCATTTTCTTCTAAAATTCATTGTGACTGGGCTTCTTTCGACTAATACTCCAAGTTGAATACTTTTCTCCTTAAGGAATTTAATTTTTTACTGACTTCTTCTATACTCGTTACATTTGTTAATATTGAGCTAAGATAACACCATCTTACTGTTGTTTTCACTCTCTGTTATTTATTCTAGCTGTGCCTTTTTCACATAACAAATACCTATATCTTATAACATGTTATGCTTGATAAGCATTTCTACTGCGTATATACTAAAGCATTATGAAGGAGGAGTGTTTATGGAATTAAGAGTTTTGCGCTATTTTCTTACTGTCGCAAGAGAAGGAAGCATTACAGGGGCTGCTGATTTTTTGCATGTGACACAGCCAACCCTGTCAAGACAATTAAAAGATCTTGAAGAAGAGTTAGGGAAAAAACTATTTATTCGCAGTAGTCACAGCATCATTCTTACAGATGATGGAATGCTCCTGAGAAAAAGGGCAGAAGAAATCGTTGATATGGTTGATAAATTAGAGGCAGAATTTAATTATATGGAAGACACAATAGGTGGTGATGTTTACATAGGTGGCGGGGAAACAGACGCCATACGACAGATTGCACAGGTAGTAAAAGAATTACAGTTGCGTTATCCAAATATACGGTATCACTTGTATAGCGGAAACTCAGACGATGTAACTGAACGGCTTGACAAGGGATTGCTTGACTTTGGTATTTTAATTCAACCAGCAGACTTATCAAAATACAATTACATCGATATCCCAGGCAAAGATGTTTGGGGCGTTGTTATGAGGAAAGACAGTCCTCTTGCTTTCAAAGATTCAATTGAAGCAGAGGATTTATTAAATGTTCCGGTGATCTGTTCACGACAGGCTATAAAACAAACATTTTCAAAAAATGAATTTGCTGATTGGTTTGGTGAAGATTTTGATAAATTAAACATCGTGGCTACATACAATCTTGCATATAATGCTTCCATTATGGTAGAAGAGGGCATTGGTTATGCAGTAGTCCTTGATAAAATAGTGAATACATCTAGTGATAGCAACCTTTGTTTTAAACCGCTAAAGCCAAATCTTGAATCCGGCTTAAATATTGTTTGGAAAAAGCATCAGACTTTTTCCGCTGCTGCTGAAATGTTTTTAAAAGAAATTCAGCCAAAATTATCCAATTCTTTGAATTGACGGCAGCCTTGGCATCTGTTGGGTCAGTAATTTCCATTCTCACGTTCAACAGATTTTCGTCATCGCCAAGGATTTTGGCTATCTTGTAGATATTCCGACCAGTGGCGACGACAACCTGCTGCAAGGGCAGATTTTACGAACTCTATGCGATTCTAAGTCCAGCACCAATGATAGACCAAACTTTCTTATTGTTAGTCATATTAATTCTTCCTTGATTTCTAAAGTTGATAGAAGAATTGGATAATTAATTGGAATTGTTCAATATATTTAGGCAAATGAAGAATGAAGAATGAAAAAAGCCACATTATTTTCATTTAATCAACAGCCCTTTTGGGTATTTTAGTTAGCCTATTATTCCAAAAGCTGCTCTTTACTAGTAACAATAATTAACAGGTAAATAGGAAAAGCTGCCTATAATGGCAGCTTTTCCTATTTTAGACACTGACGGGATCCGTGATTTAAACAAACCCCCCCTGTCTTCTTCACCATTTCTTCGTCAAAAATACATTTAAGTTTGTATGATTAAAAGAAGAATGGAGAAAAACCAAATCCAACAAATGGGAAGAAAACAGGTGGTCTAAAAAAGTTGCGTCTGAAAAAAGGTCTTGGACCAAAAAATCCAAATCCATATCCATCACTAGAACTGGAAGAGCTTAATTCTTCAATCTCAAGCCCATCTTTTCTTACCTTTACGACTCTACCAACTGACCATTCACCTTGAATATTTTTAAACTGAATCATTTTCCCCTCTAAGTTCCTTGCTTGATTATAATCTAATGGCATTCATAAATCCTCCTTCCTAAATGAACATACTTTAATATATGGAGGATGTCCTTTATGTGAAATGGAGAATAACCCAATCTTGTCCAATTATTTTTAAATTCTCTGTAGTCAAAACAAGTTCTTGCTCAAACAAGTGATTCTTAAAAATCCGGCCTGCTTCTATACTACCTACACAATTAAATTATTTAATTTTAAAGTTAAATATATTTATTTTTATTAACAAATTCTTTTTATTTTTTAATTTTATTATTTAACATTTCAACCCATTGATATATACTAAAATTATTAACAATGAAGGAGGGAATCATGGCATATCCTCTTATTTCAGATTGTCCCGTTTGTGGTAAGCAATTAAAGATTACCAAGCTACAGTGTACTCATTGTCATACCACAATTGAAAATGAATTTGAACTCTCTAATTTTGCAACTCTTAGCAAGGAACAGCTAAAGTTTATTGAAACCTTTCTAAAGTGCCGCGGAAATATTAAAGAAGTTGAAAAAGAACTTGGAGTATCCTACCCTACCGTTCGCGGGAAATTAGATGACATTATCTCTTCCCTTGGATATTCCACCTCAAAGAAGGTCGAAAAAATGGATCAAAAAAAAGTAATTCTCATGCTAGAAAAAGGCGAAATAACAGCCGAAGAAGCGATTGGGATATTAAATGGGGAGGAATCCTAAATGAGTGACGAAATTTCAAGAGTATTAACAATGGTTGAAGAAGGAAAGTTGACCAAAGAGAAGGCTGTTGAATTAATCGATCTCCTGCAAGTAAAAGGTAACCAAGTCGATCTTAATAAACGGACCTCCACCTCTTACTTAAACAAAATGCTAAAAATCCGTGTTACTTCTGAGAATGGTGACAATGTAAATGTTAATCTGCCAATAAAACTCTTAAAAGCGGTTTTAAAGGTAGGAACTAATATTGCAAAAATGATTCCCGAATCCGAAAAGTATGTAAAGGATATCGACGTTGAACTGTTAATTGAAGCGATTGACAACGAGTTGGACGGACAAATAGTAGATGTTACCTCATCAAAAGGTGACAAAGTGCTCGTTATCATTGAGTAATATGATGAAGATAAAAATTAAGGTAAATGACAGACCATTTATTATCCCAGTCCCGTATGCTTTTTTACATCTATTCGTTAGAATCCTCACTTCAAAGCGACTCCTAGTACTTGTAAATCGTGCAATTGAAAAAAAGGCAAGGGAAAAATTTCAAATTCCTTATATACACAGGTATGATTTAGAGCCTTTGCTGAGGGAACTTTCAAAGCAAAGAGGATTACTGCTGGTTGAAACTAGCCTTAAAGACGGTACAGAAGTTTCTATAAGGTTATAAAGCACCATTCCTACAAACTGGAATGGTGCTTTTCTCTTCTATTGGTCAGTTTCCAAACACTTTTGTTTAGTTTCCCGAAAATCCTTATTATTTCAACGTTCAATATTAGTTTAAAAAGAAAGACATCTATTTCTTTTGTGACAGACGGTCTCACTTTTTCGTATACTAATAAATATGGAGTTGATCAACAAATAAGAAGGTGAGCTGATTTGAGAATTAATTTTTCAGAGAAACAAATTGCCGAAATAAAACGAATCGTTCAAAAAGAACTTTTTTTTAAAGTAATCGAACCAACTGAGGAATACTTATTTATCCATTGTTTTTCGAAAATACATAAAGAAACCGTCTATTATCATCTGCTTAAAGAAAATGAAACATTGATTATCCGCTGCTATGCACGTGTGTTTGACAACCTAGGTCTAAGTGAAAAAATCAGAGACACAGCAAAAAATGTATTAGAATATGTGGTAAGCCAAACCGGTTTTGAAAACACAATCTATATAGAAAACGGGATAGAATATAAATTTTAAGTTCAGTGTAAGCCTTTTGTTATCCATGAATCATTCAAATCATAACGGTTCCCTGCCACAAGATAGATGTGTAATCACTTAAATTAAAAAGCTCTTTGAATAAACCATACTAGCCCAAAAGCTAATATTGCAGCTGATGTACTAGGAATAACCCATTTGATAGGTTTATATTTTAATCTTCTTATCCACAAAATTAATGGAAAAGCTAAGGATACGATTACTATTTGACCAATTTCTATTCCTATATTAAAAGATAGAAGAGACATAGCCAAAGAATCGCTATCTAATCTCATTTCCGATAAGATTCCTGCAAAACCAAACCCATGAATCAGTCCAAAACCGAAGGCAAGCCATGGCTGATGTTTCGAGTCTTTATTAAAAATATTTATAAGTGCAACGTAAATGATGCTTAATGCGATTGCTGACTCTACAAATCTACTAGGCAGCTGAACAAGATCAAAAGTTGCCAGAGCCAATGTAATACTATGTGCAATTGTAAAAGCTGTCACTAAAGAAAGAATGTGACGAATCGTCCTAGCTCCTATAAGCAAACTAATGACAAACAAGATATGATCATAACCAGTAAAAATATGCTCTAATCCTAGAACGACAAACTGTTTTACGTTTTGTAGAAAACTTATTTTTCCAATTTCTACTTCTCTTGATTCGTATGAAAGAACCTTTTCTTGTTGTTTGCCGTTCAGTTTAACCGTTGCATAGTTCGCATGGCTAGGGTCCGAATCATCAAGAAACATATTGTACTCAATAACTAGTTTCTCTGGTTTGTGCTCAATAGGATAATTAAGGTTAATAACTGCAAATGGACGTTCCTTAATCATCTCAATATCGGTCTTTTTCACACGACCTTCAACTTGTTCACTATTTGCATAAAGCTTGATATGGGAATTAATATAATTCTGCAATATCTTATGGTCAATAAGCTCCTTTTGATCGGTTTCCTTATTAAGGGCATGTCCGAGTTCTTCTAAATCTAGTTTCAATTCATAATCTAATGATTTCTCTTTGACGACAATGTTAGAAAAGCCTTCGCTGTTATTCGTGTGAGCAAATGCTGTGGAAGGAAGGAAAGAACCTAATGAAAGGAAGAGGATTAAAGTAAAGTAGAATAACTTTTTCATAATATTCACGTCCATTTCTATTGTTTTCTAATCAAAGATGTCTTGATATATGATAATGGAAAGACGAGGAGTTTTTATTCCCCTCGTCCATTTCCATTTACCCAATTATTTATCTGATTTGATGAAAATTGGATTTGAGTAGAACCAGAGGTCATTCCATGGATTTTCACCTTTAGGATCTTGAGCAGGTTCTAATTGATCCGTGTTCGTACCACGTAAACGAATATAGCTATCTTTGTTCACGTCTTTTAAAGTATAAGTAATGGAGATGTATTCACCATCTTTTTTCCAGTCACTTTCTGTGAACCGTTTTACGACTTTTGTTGTAGGATTAGAAGCGGTTGAACGGTCTTCCACTTTCCCATTAACATCTCCCATGATTAAGTCCACACGTTGAACAGTTGGCTTATCTCCATGAGAGTTTGCAGCGTTGGGATCTTTGATACGAACCGTTACTGTTACATCGGATTTCTTACTTGGTAGTGTAAGAGTTTCACCGATGGATGCTGTATTTCCTTTTGCCACGGCATGCAATGGTGATTTGCCGCCTGCTTGTACTTTTACATCAAGTTCTGAGATTAGATCACCCGTTGTCACAAATACATTACCTTTACGCAGGTTTTCCATTACATCTTCATAATTTTTCTCAGCTTTTACATATGTTTTAGAATATTCACCAGGCCAGAAGTCACTTCCACCATCACGCCAGTTAACGTGTGAGTCAGATGTAGCGGTAATCCAATAGTGTCGTCCTTCACCTAACATTGAATCCCATAAACCTCCAACGATAGCCGACATTTGATCAAATCCACCCATCGTAGGAGCGTTAACGTTCCCGTAGGAGCCTCTTGAACCTTTAGGATCTAGGGAACCATCTGAATTGATAGCAGACGCTTGGTGTCCTGGAGCACCTTCCATACCGATAGCGATGTTCGGAGCTGTATCATTCCAATTACGCAATTCCTGTGGTGTATCTTGTCCCCATACACCAACACCTGTTGCTGAACGGGATGGATGATGCGCGATAGAAATTGGTAGCTCGTCCATTTGTTTCATATAGTTAAGAGCTTCAATCATTTTTGATTCAGTGTTACGGCTTGTGTCAGTTGGATAAGCTTCACGTGAATTAAACTTGCTTTCAAGATCATATAGTACTTGTGATTCATTTTCACCTTTAGGGATCATTAGAGTGCTGTGGTCAGCTCCTGGTGTATCTAGCTCCATTCCGTAGAATTGCAGAACATCAGGAACTGCTTCACGGGATTTTAATAATTCAGGATAAGCTTGTTCTAAGTTAACCTTGGAATGGTTAGGACCGCCATGATCGGTCGTCATCATCCAATCAAGACCATACTTCTTTCCATTTTCTGCATTTTTCGAAATTGGATAAATGGCATCGCCGCCTCTTATGGCTGTCGGAGGGTTGGTTGAATTGTCCCAGCCTACACTCCATTCACTATGTACATGGTGGTCACCTGCAAGCCATGATGCACCATTCTTTTTCACTTCTTCTTTTGATAATGATTGTGCTTTGGCGTTTTGATTGCCGCCCTCATTCAATAAAGTTTGGGTTGTAAGTGCCGTTGTTGCAAGAACTGTTGTTGCGATTAATGGTATTGCCTTCTTAAAACGAGTTTTCATTTTTCTATCTCCCCCTATTAAACTTGTTCTAACAGTTAAAATATTAAATTAGTTTTGTTAGGGGTTTATGGATATTCAGTAAATTTTATGTAAATTAGGTAAATTAGAACAAAATACCTATCTTTACTATGTTATTGGCAAGACCAATTCTACAGTCGTACCTAAACCTTCTTTACTTATAATTTTAATGTCACCTTTATGCAGTTTGATGATCCTTTTGGCAATATGCAGGCCCAGACCAGAACCCCCCGTTTCACGGCTTCTAGCTTTGTCCACTCGATAAAACCGTTCAAAAATATGATCGAGTTCATTTTCTGGGATTCCAATCCCATTATCTATTATTTGAATCATCGCATGATGCTCTTGCTTATCCAATAAGACTTCAATTTTCTCATTGCTATATTTGATCGCATTGTCAATCAAGATGATCATCACTTGCTTTATTTTTAATTCATCCGCGTAAATCGTGATTGGTTTTTTCTTAAAACGAAGTAATAGCTCTCTTTTATGGACCTCTTTAAGTTGTTTAATGGTGTTTTCAGATAAAGATACTAAGTCGATTTTATTTATTTCTAATACATTTTCATTTTCTAAGTTAGCCAGATCTAGAAAAGTATCCGTCATTTTTTGTATTCTAGTTGCCTCTGTATGAATGGCATGGATGGCCTCTTCGGCTATATCTTTATTTTCTATCCCTTGCCTCCTTAAGAGATTTGCATAGCTCTTGATGACGGTCAACGGTGTCTTTAATTCATGTGATGCATCAGAAACAAACTGTGCTTGTTTGACCATATTTTCTTGGATCCTATTAATCATTCGGTTAAACGTATTCGCCATAGTAAAGAGTTCATCCTTCGTTTCAGTTTGGATGATAATCTTTTTCGGAACACCGCTTTTTTCAATCTCTTCCATGGTATTAATCATATTGGAAATGGGTTTCATAATCATATTGGCTAACCATCTCCCTCCAAGTAAGGACAATATAGCTGCTAATAGTGTACAAAACCCTAATATCCCACGCAGGATTTCTTTTCTCGCTTCTAGGCCCGATAATCGTTCTCCAATCTCTAAAGTCAGATTATTCCCTTTAATTGGCAAACGGACAATTAAAACCTCTTCTTCTCCATTTTCTGCCGAAATCAACCGTGTTTGGGATTGCTCTTTCATGATGTATTTTCCTTTTATTTTATTGGAGAGTAATGGGTCATTGGTTACTTCATGAACAACCTTATTTTTCGGTTGAATGATTCTTATAAATGAATGGTCAGTTAAATTCTCCTTTAACCTTGCTTCAACGTTACTAGACGGATTTGTCCCCATTTCTTTTAGAATATCCTCTGCTTTTTGTTGAAGAATTTTCTCTTCCATATTTATTGTTGTTTTCATAAATAGGAAGAAGACCACAAAATTAATGATCATTAAAATGCAAAGCATCCAGACGGTGGTTAAAAGATTAATTTTTGTTGTGATCTTCATCTTTTATCTCCTTGATGGTGTAACCAATCCCTCGAACTGTATTTATTAGTTGGAAAGAAAAACCTTCATCCATCTTTTTCCTTATTTGCCTAATGAAAACATCAATGACATTGGTTTCACCCTCGTACTCGTATCCCCAAACGTTCATAATGATGTTTTCTCTGGTTACTACTTTGTTTTTATTCATGACTAAATAAACCAGTAAATCATATTCCTTAGGTGTTAAGGTAATTGATAGTCCCTTCCTTTTTACTTCTCGTGTATCTTTATTAATAACTAAGTCCTCAACTTTTAATAACGGTTGTTCCTTCATCGGTTCCTCTTCATCATTATGTCGCAAACATGCACGAATCCGAGCTAGCAATTCTTCAATTTCATAAGGCTTTGTGACATAATCATCAGCCCCTTGATCCAATCCTGCTACTTTATCGAAGGTAGTATTCCGAGCTGTTAATAGAATAACAGGTGTTTTTTTGTTATCCTTTCTAAATCGTCTTAAAACTTCTATTCCACTTACTCCAGGCAGCATAACATCCAACAAAATCAAATCCACATCTGAATTCAATGCGGTTTCTAATCCTGATTTGCCGTTATGTTCAACCGTTACCTGATATCCTTCATACTCAAGCTCCATTTTTAATACACGTGCAATTTGAGTCTCATCTTCAATGACTAAAATATGTGTTTTCATAGCTCTTCCCCCTGCGACTTCATACGCCATTGCATTCAATACTTTTCTATTACAAGTCTTAACATTTCAAACAATAAGAAGTTAAAAAAAATCCAAACACCGCCATAGACATATCCACCTACCATATCACTTGGCAGTACAATGGTCGTTGCAATATTTACAATGGCTAGTCCCATTAATAGGACTATTACAAATAAAGGACCAAATATGGCCGCATAATTCTTATTGGCATGACGGACAAGCAAATATAAGCATGTGCCATATATAATAATCAAAACAGTAGCATTAAAACCCGCACCGGCCGAAAGAAAGACGGTCAAAAGTGCTAAAATGTAATTCATTTTCCCCTGAAAGACGAAGTAACCTGCATAGCTCATTAAAAATTCGCCTGAAATAGGAAGAGCCATGAGTTCTAGAAATATCCCTATAAATAATATGAGATAACTGTGCTGTTCAAATAGAGTGATTAAGTACGACATATAAATGCCCCCATTTTTTGAAAAAAAATCTAAAGTATAAACATCCCTTAACTAGAGATTCAATTACAATTTAGCACGTTTAATCCATTTATTTTCTATATTAATGAAATCTTAATCTTTTACTTAGGAAACCCAAAAGGTTGTTTTATATACTTTAAATTGCCCAATACAAATTCATTATCATTTTGGATTTTACACAGAAAACAATCGTTTATTTGGGTTTAGTTAGATAGATAAGGGAGGAAATACAATGAAAAGATTAGTCGAGGCAACCATGCAAAGAGCCATTTTGATGATTGTATGTGTTGTCATCATTTTGGCATGGGGAGGTATTTCAGCCTTCCAGATGCAGCGCGATTATCTGCCTGGGATCAACAATACGACTCTTTCCGTTAGTATGAGGGTTAATGATTTACAGGCTGAACAAGTCAAACAGCAAGTGACCGATAATTTGGCAAGTAGCGTCAAAGTCGTAGATGGACTTTCTAATGTGGAAAGCACCTCTTATGATGGCGGATTATTTATGAGTTTATATTTTCCAATGAATACAGATATGAAACAAGCGGAAGATCAAGTAAACAAAGCATTAGCAAATGCAGATCTCCCCTCAACGATTACCAGCACTCCTTCGGTAACACGATTAACAACAAGCTCTTTCCCAATTTTAACTTATAGCCTAACAAGTTCAAAATTGGATGAACAAACCCTTCGCTCCACTGCTACACAGGAAATTGTGAAACAATTAAAATCAGTTCCTGGTGTATCGGATGTATCTGTCATTGGCGGAGCAAAAGATGGATATGTATTAACTATTCGCATGAAGGACCTTGTGAAAAACGGTTTAACCTTAGATGATGTGAACAAATCCTTTGCATTGGCTGTTCCTTCGATGCCACAAGGAACGATTGTCAACAACCAATTATCCATCCCCGTTTCATTTGATGGATTACTATTAACCGTACAGCAAATGGAAAACGCAACGATTAAGAATAAAGAAGGAAAAATGATTCCTGTATCAGCATTTGGTACTATCACTCATTCCTTAAATGACGTAAAAACTGTTTCCAGAACGAATGGAGCGCCAAGTGTCACTTTAAATGTGATTAAAACACCATCGGCCAATATTACAGATGTCGCTAATCAAGTAAAAGACCGTGTGGCACATCTTCAATTGGATACCGTCAATCCAAAAGATGTTTCGTTCAAAGTACTGCTTGACCGTGAAAAGGAATTAAACAGCTCTCTATTCGGATTGGTTCGTGAAGGTTTACTAGGCTGTTTATTCTCGATGATTTGTGTGTTCTTCTTCTTCCGAAATGTAAGAAGTACCCTATTAATCGCGATTTCACTGCCGATTTCATTACTAGCAACAACTACTTTCTTAAAATCAATGGGTATCACTTTAAATATTTTAACTGTTTCAGGTTTGATTGTAGCGATGGGTCGTATCGTCGATGACTCGATTGTTATTCTCGACAATATGTATCGAAAACGGGAGGAACAGAAGGATAAGCCATTACTATCGATTCTTGCCTCTTCTGTTGTTGAAATGCTTCCAGCGATTTTAGGCTCAACCTTAACAACTATTGCTGTTTACATCCCTATCGCCTTTGTTGGCGGCGTCATCAGTGCGTCATACAGCGGATTTGCCTGGTCGGTGGTTATTGCCTTAATTATTTCCTTCTTTGTGGCGATGCTTGTCATTCCAGCTCTTGCTTTCATGGGATGGAAAGGCGGCAATAGCGAAAAGCAAACTGTTAAACTCGATTCAAAAATGAAACCAATCTTGCAATCAGCTTTTAAGCACAAAAAAGCAATGATAATTGTGTCAATCTTAGTCTTTATCGCTGCTGGTGCTTATTCCGCCTTCCTGCCAGTGAGTTTATTGCCAAGCGGAAAAATCGGACAAATTGCCATTAAAGCCGAACTTCCAAAAGGAAGTACGTTAGTTCAAGTGGATTCGGAAGTACAAAAAATTGAAAAAACATTAAAGGATAATCCAAAGGTTTCTGCCTATTCTTCAAACTTCGGGTCTACCATGACGCCTCAAAGTGATGATGTGTTCGACCAAGGCGGCGGCTTTATCACCTATCCAAACGTTGCTAACCTATCAGTAGTGTTGAAGAATGATAAAGAAGCGGATGCTGTGATTAAACAGTTACAATCAGAACTGCCGGCATTATCTAAGGATGTTTCTTATACGGTAACAAGCCAGAACATCTCTGGTGATGATTCTCAAATGAGGATTCTATTCACTGGATCGGACCAAGCAACACTCGATCAAGTCGCTCAAGAAGCGAGAACCAACTTATCAAAAGTTGCCAATCTAAGTGTCGATGGAAAAGTAGATTTAATGAATGGAGCACCTAAGTACAAAGTGACTTTTGACCAAAAAGCAATCCTGGATAAAGGCGTAAAAGTAACGGATATTCTTGCAGTCATTAACCGTTATTTATCAGCTTCAAAAGATGCGACGATAACAGTTAATCACCAAGCATTACCTGTGGACCAATATTTAGATCAAATTGCCACAGGAGATCAATCAAGCATTACGATCAACGCAACTGCCGATGATGTATTATCATCTCTTTCAACTGAAACATTACCTGGAATTAATGGTGAAATGGTTCGTTTTGACCAAATTGCTAAAATCTCAAAGGATACCAATTCTTCAACGGTTAGTGAGCGAGATGGCCAGCCATTCTCTCTTGTGACAGCACAGATTACTTCCAATGATATCAGCAAGCTGTCAAGTCAAGCAGAGAAAGCTTTAAGCAGTATGAAACTTCCTAAAGATGTAACGTATTCAATGGGCGGTATTACCCAACAAGTAAAAGATATGATTTTTGATATGTCTGTTGCTGTTGCCTTCTCTATGCTTTTGGTATTACTAATCACTTCTTCCATTTTCAAAGGATGGAGAGCTCCATTATCGGTACTATTAAGCATTCCACTGGCATTAAGTGGTGTCGTTATTGCACTCATTCTATTCCACGGTGAATGGAATCTAGCAGCTTTAATCGGTATTCTGATGCTTACAGGTATCGTTGTTACCAATGGTATTGTGTTAATTGATAAGATTGAAAGAAACCGAAAAGAAGGAATGCCTGTGAAAGAAGCTGTATTAAACGGCAGCCTTTCAAGGATTCGTCCAATTTTAATGACAGCTGCAGCAACCGTTCTTACCTTGTTACCACTTGCTATTTCACACAACGCCGATACCGTCATTTCTCAAACACTTGGTATTGTCGTCATTGGCGGTATGATCACATCAACCATTAACAGCTTTGTGATCATCCCAATTATTTATGAGTGGTTACACAGAAAGTCTGAAACGAAAAACGTAAAGATTTCTAATCAAAGCAGTATTAGCTGATATTAGTCTGATGAAAGAGGCACTTTAAATGGTGCCTCTTTTTCTCTTAAAGTTTTTTGATGAAGATAATTAAGCCATACCAGTATCCCACAAGTGTACTCGTTCTCAAGCTCCGTGGTGCTTCCAAATAAGACTATGGAGTTTTTGAAGACTATGACTAATGATGACAAGAGTGTATCAAACAATGAAAGCGGACATAATATCCAATAGATAAAATATGTAAGGGTGGATAAAGGTGCTTTTATATGGCAGATGAACAAATCGTAAGAGCAAACTATGAAGATCTTAAGGTCGTTATGGACGTATTTGAAGATTGCAAAGCCTATTTAAATAGCAGAGGCATTCTTCAGTGGAGTGAAAAGTATCCAAACCAGGAGTATTTCGAAACAGCATTAAAGGGTGAGAATTTATTTGTGTTAAAAAAAGAGAACCAAGTCTTAGGTGCCATGGTTCTTGATGAGTGGCAGACCCCGGAATGGGAAACAGCCCAATGGACGAAGATTCAAGGAAATCCGTTGATTCTCCATTCTTTTTGCGTGCATCCTTCTGCGCAGGGAGGCGGATACGGAGGGAAAATGCTGCAATATGCTGAAGACTTTGCCAAGGAACAAGGATATCCCGCACTCTGGCTCGATTCGTTTTCCGGTAATGAGGCTGCGGTAGGATTCTACCAAAAGAGAGGATATTCCAGAACAGGGGTTGTAACATTAAATGGAAAACCACAAGGCCACGACCAATATTACTGCTTTGAGAAGTTATTTAAGTGATGCTTTTCTCTATTTAACCGTAGAAAAAAAGTCTCAGACCTAATAGGACTGAGACTTTTTTTCTTCTGCCTGGCAACGTCCTACTCTCACAGGGGTAAAACCCCAACTACCATCGGCGCTGAGAAGCTTAACTTCCGTGTTCGGTATGGGAACGG
>NZ_JAABNN010000037.1 GCF_009928415.1 Bacillus sp. USDA818B3_A | reverse complement strand
GGATTGGACTTTCACCAACTAGCAATTAACGGCTTGCTGGGCACGCAATAAAAAAAGAGCACAAAAATATGTGCCCCGCTCTAAATTACTTTTTCTCTTTATCAAACCAAAGTGGTTCCTGATCATCCTCATCACCATTGTAGTTAATCAGAATCTCATCCCCTGCTTTAATATCCCGATACGCATAAAAATCAAATGTATGATTCGGAAAGTTAATTTCATACGTAGCATTTGGCTGATAGGAATGGTTAAATAGCATTCCATATCCCAAAAGTAGAGCTGTATGATTCTTACCATATTCAAAAGCATAATCCGCCAACAGCGTTTTTTCTATGTGGACGTGTTCTTCATTTGGATAAGGAATGACCGGTGCCTGATGAATCAGTTCCCCTTTCGCGATATCAACAGTGGCAAAAACCCCTCTATTCAATTCCCCATCACTTAGCTTGGATGTCTTTATCTCAATCATATTATCACCTATACGCTCTTTCTAAAGAAGATTTGTCATTATAAGCTTGCCAGACTACAGCCAATAAAGCAAATACTTTTGCTGGAATTTTGGTGCCTGTCACCATTTTGTAGGTTGGCATAGTATTAATTTTTTTATGCTTGCTCTAGTTTTAAGGCAATGTGTAAATGGTCTTTTAAGTTATATTCTTTTATATCTTGGCATATTTTAGAATGTACGTTCGTATAAGGAGGGGGCAGCTATGGTTAACAATGGGGAGACCTTAATTTCAGGTGATATGTTACTGAGGTATTACGAACTTAATAAACAGAAGAAAGAAATTGAAATGGAAATGAATGAACTAAAAGATACGTTTCAGCGCTATTTTAATAATTTAGTCGGTACGCAGCAAAAAGGGGAAATTACCGTTAGCGGGTTTAAACTTCAAAGGCAAATTCGAAAAACAGAGAAATTTAACGAGGAAGAAACAGTTAAAAGATTGGAAGAATTACAGATGACTGACCTGATTCAGGTGATCAGGAGACCGGATGATACAAAGATTAAGGCAGCTCTCGATCTGGGTTTACTTTCGCAAAGCCACTTAGAGGGCTGTGTGACAACCAGTTACTCGCCAGCCCTATCTGTTAAACCGCTCACACCAAGATAAGAACGGATAAGATTCGAAGCGATGCTGTGGGTGATTATTGGTATTTTAAGCACTAAAAAGAGGCAAGGATTCTTTCCAAGCCTCTTTTTACTAAGGGACTATAATTCATTCGTGCTTCTTTTTAAAATATAACAGGTTCCATCTTCAGCAAAATATAGACATTCACCCTGTTTTTCATTGAAATCCACATTCTTTTTGTCGTACATTAACTTTTTTACTTTAATGAATTGCTCGATCAGATTTTTATCTGGATTATAAATAATCCCTGTATCTCCATTTGTAGTGACGAATCCTTTCGGGTCGTTTTTCCGTTCCGGCTTTAGTTCCGCCGACCAGCTGGCATCAATGAGCAGCGTACCCGCATTCATTTTCGACTTTCTGTTTTGGATGGACCAGGTCTTTCGGCAATTACAGCGGTATATTTTGAATTTCATCACACGATTCCTTCTTCCTATGATGATAATAATTGCAAAATCCAAAATAAAATCACTGTAATTATATTAGTTGCTAAGGCAAATTATTAATAAATTATGCCTCTATCTTTTGATTAGCATCGACGGTCTCTTTGTCCTCTCCCCATCCTTTACATACATCCACCCACTCTTTTGCAAAAGAGTACTGATATAATTCTTCCAATGATAACTCAATGGCAGAATTGGTACTGCCGCATGCTGGGAAAACTGTATCGAACCGCTGCATGGATACATCGAGATATACTTCAAGGTTATTGCTCAAACCAAACGGGCAAACCCCGCCAATGGAATGTCCTGTTTGCTTAAGAACCTCATCAGGAGACAGCATGCGAGCTTTGTAACCGAAAAACTGGCGGAATTTCTTATTATCAATCTTTGCATCTCCAGCCGCAACAATTAAAATCGCGTTTTCTTCTGAACTCCTGAAGGATAACGTCTTTGCAATCCGCGCAGGGCTTACACCAATAGTTTCTGCCGCTTGATCCACGGTTGCACTGGATGTTTCAAATTCCATTACATCCTTCTGCCGATTCCATTGTTCAAAATGCTTCTTAACACTTTCTATTGACAAATTAATCCACCCTTTCCTCTATTCACAATATTAAAATAATAACATACATGAAAGGGATAAAGCGAACAGCCAACTTAACAACATTAAGAACGGGAATCCTGAAATACAATTGATGTTATCCTTCATGAATAAAGTAGGGAAACCTCTCCATGGGCTTCCCCCTTATCAAACTGTGATGTTTATGAATAAACGCTACACGCAATCTTTTCCTTATGTAACCTCAATAGGTAAGAAGTTTTCGCATCAACCGAGTTATACAATTTGCTTTCCTGCCCAAATTCTTTATTAGTTTTTATTATAGTCACGAAGTAATTGACTTTCCCTCTAATAATAGGATTCACACTTTCAATCCACTCTTCCCTACTCAGCTTTAGTGTCTTCCGTGTCTTTTCCTTTTTATCTTTTAACCGAAATCTTTGATGGAGTCTTCTTTAGGTGTTATATGAAAGACTAGCTTTTTGTCTTTCTTTCCTTCTCTCCAGTGAGGGAATGTGAAACCCAGAGGGTCAAAATCGCCCTTATTAAAATTTACAATTTTTGTATTTTCTTTTGAAATTTAAATCCTAGTTCATTCAACTTATCCTTAGTGATAGTGTCTGCTTTTTTACTCTTCAGTTAAATTAAATTCATGATCTAAATAGGTAACGTCTTTATCAGTAGTAAAGAAGTTGAATAAAGATGTTGTTTTTAGTTTCATTTCCATTTTTCTTAGAAATTCAATGGAGCTGTCTTTTGCTTCTCCGAGATAAATACCTGCATTTTGTGACCAATAATATCTACCTTCTTTATTTACATTTACAGCTAATGCGACATGATTTTCAAACCAATATAATACATGCTTTTTATCAATAAGAATGCCTTTGGTATCCTCTTGCCATTCCCCAAAATCTAGACGATAAGTAACCTCGTAAATGTTTTCATTCATCATTAGTGCCTTCCTTTTTAAGTTTGATAGTGGACCTGTTGATTTTGTTAGTTCTACAATGTTTTCATTTTTTTGTGATTGTAAGTATCTGGCTGTGTGCGGACTACAGCGAATCGATGGTCTCACTTTTGATTTTTTTTTTTGGCATTTTTCACGATAATTACAACAGCTCCTGTAGGTAACATCTTCCCATTTCTTGATAAAAAATAATTATTATCTATCATAGGCTTGTCTTTTAAATATTCATGCTTTACTCTCTCGTACTTTATTATAGGTTCATGAGATAGGCTTTTATATGCTTAGTTGTAATATCTTCTACTTCTTCAAGATTAAATTCATTTTTCAAAAACGTAATAAATGCTTTGTTTTTATTTTTATAGCCTTTTATTGTACAGTGACTATAATTTTTTTATTTTTAAGTGGTATAAAAAATTCTTTGTAAATATCGTTTAAATCCATACAAAAAAACCCACCCTTGCTATGAATTTCTCATACCAAAAGTGAGTTAAACATTTGTTACTGTAATTTACAGTAGTTTTGTGCAGGTATATCCCTGTTCGTTAAATTTGAACAAACTAACAATATTCAAAAGCCTTATTTAAAACCTGCTTTTTTCTTATTCCCCAAGGTCAACGTTATGGTACACTCGTTGAACATCCTCTAAATCTTCTAATACATCAATCATTTTTTCAAATTTAGCCAATGCTTCATCCTCAAGGGTTACTTCGTTCTGTGGAAGCATAGTTAATTCTGCAACGGTAAATTCAGTTACTCCAGCTTGCTTGAAAGCTTCTTGCATGGCATGGAACTGATCTGGCTCCGCATATACAATCACTTGCTCGTCTTCCTCAATGATGTCACGTACATCGACATCGGCTTCCATTAATAATTCAAGAACATCATCGGAAGATTTTCCTTCCACACCGATAACAGCTGTTGAATCAAACATATAGGAGACAGAACCGCTCACGCCCATGTTCCCGCCGTTTTTACCAAAAGCAGCACGAACATCCGCTGCCGTACGGTTTACGTTATTTGTCAAGGCATCAACGATTACCATTGAACCGTTTGGTCCAAAGCCTTCATAACGAAGTTCAGTATAGCTTTCTTCAGAACCGCCTTTCGCTTTTTCAATCGCGCGGTCAATGATATGTCTTGGCACATTGTAAGTTTTCGCACGCTCTAAGACAAATTTTAATGCTTGGTTAGATTCAGGATTTGGTTCCCCACTGCGAGCCGCTACATAAATTTCAACGCCAAACTTTGCGTAAATACGGCTTGTATTTGCGTCTTTTGACGCCTTCTTTTCTTTAATGTTGTTCCATTTACGTCCCATTCTGAACACTCTCTTTCCAATTCGAATCTCTCAAAATGCCTTAAGCGAAAATGAATTTTTCACTATAACTTTTTGATGTTCATAGGTTTTATACTGACTAGAAAACAATAATTGTCTTCATGCACAAATATTATTATACATTAATTGTTGCATTTGTTAAGTATCCTGGCATCTAAAACATAAAAAAGACCATTCCAGCAGTGCGTGGATGGTCTTTTTTAAATTAAACTAACATCTGAAATAATGTGCTGTCCTTATTCACTTCTCTGTGTAAAAATCCTTTTGCTTTGATCCGTTCAATTAATGGATAGTAATCTTCTTTATCTTTCAACTCAATCCCTACTAATGCAGGCCCAGTTTCACGGTTATTCTTTTTCGTATATTCGAAATGGCTGATGTCGTCATTTGGCCCTAAAACATCAAATAGGAATTCACGCAATGCGCCTGGGCGCTGCGGGAATTGGACAATGAAATAATGCTGAAGCCCTTCATATAGCTTAGATCTCTCTTTAATTTCCTGCATCCGGCCGATATCATTGTTCCCGCCGCTGACAACGCAAACAACCGTTTTTCCCTTGATTTGCTCCGCGTAAGCGTCTAAAGCTGCCACTGAAAGGGCTCCTGTTGGTTCTACTACAATGGCATTTTCGTTATAAAGGGATAACAAAGTGGTACAAACTTTCCCTTCTGGTACCACGAGAATATCGTCAACAAGCTCCTTACAAATTTCGAAGGTATTAGAACCTACTGTCTTAACTGCAGCTCCATCAACGAACGGATCGATTTTCGGTAATGAAGTCACCTTACCTTTCAAGATGGATTCCTTCATTCCTGGTGCACCTTCCGGCTCTACCCCGATTAATTGTGTCTGCGGTGAGAAATGCTTCATATAAGTGCCGCACCCAGCAACAAGTCCACCGCCCCCGATGGCTGCAAAAAGGTAGTCTATTTTTTCCGGACAATCATTGAGTAATTCAACCGCAACTGTCCCTTGGCCCGCGATCACATCAAAATCATCGAAAGGATGGATAAAGGTGCGGTTTTCCGCCACGCTGCACTCTTTTGCTTTTTCGGAAGCATCATCAAAGGTGTCACCGGTCAGGACAATTTCTACACTGTCTTTGCCCCAGAATTTCACTTGGTTTACCTTTTGTTTTGGTGTTGTAGTTGGCATAAAGATTTTTCCGTTAATCTTTAACAAGTGACAGGAATAGGCGACACCTTGTGCATGGTTACCGGCACTTGCACAGATAATCCCGTTCTTTAATTCTTCCTCATTTAGCTTTTTAATGCGGTTATAGGCGCCGCGGATTTTAAATGAGCGAACACTTTGCATATCTTCTCGTTTTAAATAAATATGACATCCATACCGTTCAGATAATAAGTGATTGTATTGAAGTGGAGTTGGTGAAATGACATCTTTGATCGTATGACTGGCAATGATGATGTCCTCCACGTTAAATGCTTTTTTATCGACTTGTTGACTCATCCTTTACTTCCTCCTCTATTAGTACACATTTGTTTAAAGACAACAAAAAACCCGCCCCTGGTTATAGGGACGAGTGAACTCGCGATACCACCCTACTTCCGCTGCCTAATTGATAATGCTAGCGGCTCTCGATCAACGTACGACTGGCCGTACGTGTTCCAAGGTAACGGTGGACATTCCGGTATAGCTTACTAAAAGGTTCAGCTACACATCTCGGAGATGATTTTCAGATAGTCTCGTTATCGACTCTCACCAACCGTCGACTCTCTATAAACAAGGACCTAACCTACTCTTCTCGTCATCAATTCATATGTAAGATTTTAGATTAGGTTACCACCGAAAAAAAAGTCTGTCAATGTTTTTAGACTATTTTAACTATTTTGTTTATTTTAAAGCGCTTACATTTGGTGCCTGTCACCATTACTACTATCGAGAGATTATTAAATGAAAATGGAATGGTCCGGCCATTATCGGGCCGGACCATTCTTATCGGACGATCGGTTTCTTTCTCTATTTCAATTACTGTTCCTTAACGGCCGATGAAGTCTGAGACGGGATGATAAAACTTATAGCAACTGTCACTAAGCTCAAAATGAGCGCATATAGAAACACGTTTTTCATGCCCACACTGATATTCACTGCCTGGTTGATAATTAACCCCATGACGGTAACTCCTACTGATGTACCGATGTTCCTCAGGAAGATCTGAAGAGACGTTGACATCCCTTTAATATGTGCTTCAGCAAACTCTTGAGAGGCAATCGTACCGACCGCAAATAATAAACCAAAAGCGACCCCTTGTACAGTCAGTATTAAAAATAAGAATAAATAAGAAAGATCATTAATGAATAAATAAAGCATCAAGCCAGAAATAGCAGTTATAAAACTTCCAATAATAAATAAAGATTTGTAGCCAAAACGAATAATCCATTTCCCTGCAGGGGTACTTCCAAACATCCAGCCGAGCGCGATACTTAAGAGTATCAAACCGCTTTTGTAAATACTCATATGATTTCCTTCTTGTAAAAACAACGGAATGAAATTGGAAGTACCGAAGAAAGATAGACAGTAAAATAACATAAAAAGATTCGTGCGAAGAATTCCTTTATTTTTAAATAGGGATACAGGTAAAAAAGGCTGTTCTTCCTTTCTTTCAACCAACACAAAAACAATCAAGCCAATGATCCCTATGACCAAATACCATAAGGGAGTCTTTACATTGGTGGCTAAAAGTAAGAGCGTAATGGAAATCCCAAATAAAAAGAATCCTTTATAGTCAATATGCGCCTTTCTAAACTCCGTACTCTCCTTATAAGGGATCAAGCAAAGTACAGTGGCGATTCCAATTGGTATATTGATAAAGAAGATCCATCTCCAAGTTAAGGCTTCCACAAAAAAGGATCCTAAAATGGGTCCAACAATGGATGAAACCGCCCAAATACTACTAAAGACAGCTTGTATTTTACCGCGTTTCTCAATCGTAAATAAGTCTCCGACAATAATCATCGACAGGGGCACCATACCGCCGGCACCCAGCCCTTGAATTCCTCTATAAACGATTAGCGTCACCATGGAGTTGGCCATTCCACAAAAAATCGAACCAATCGTAAAAAGTCCAACCGAAATCATTAACAGTTTCTTCCGCCCGTACATATCTGACAGCTTCCCGTAAAGCGGCACAGTTATCGTACTAGCTAACATATATACAGAAAAAACCCAGGCAAATAACTCCATGCCGCCCAACTGTTTGACGATGGTCGGGCTGGCCGTTTGCATAATATTGGCATCTAGTGCAGAAATTAGAGTGGTTATTACCAAGCCCCAAAAAACATATTTATTTTTACCCATAAAACTTCTCCCTTTTTTTAACAAATAAAAAAATAGTGCACCTATCATTATAGCAAAATATGAATGACAACATCTATTATTTTATTAATTTTAAATGAAAAAAGCTCCAGCACGGCTGCTGGAACTTTTCAAAGTTAATTATTTAGATTGAATCAATCTTCAACAAAGTCTGAACAATCGAAGGTAAAATAATTTCAATGGTTGTCCCTTCATTTACTTTGCTTTGAATGGAGAGAGATCCCTGATGGCTTTCAATTATTTTGTAGCAAGTCATTAGTCCAAGACCAGTCCCTTTTTCCTTAGTCGTAAAAAATGGTTCTCCCAACGTAGAAATTCTTTCTACCGGGATACCGACACCCTCATCAATGACCTGGATTGAAATGAAACCTTCGTCCTTTTTCCTCACTTTAACAGAAATAGTTCCTCCTTGGGGCATGGCTTCAATGGCATTTTTAAAAAGATTGAGAAAAACCTGTTTTAATTGATTTTCTTCACAGCTCACCATCGGCAGGCCACTCTCGTAATCAACAGCAATCTCCACATTAGTTAATATCGTCTGGGTACCGATTAAGGTCACGACATCGTTTATTAATACCTTAATATCCCGTTCCGTAAAAACGGATGAAGACGGCTTAGCCAGAACAAGAAATTCACCGACAATGGCATTTATCCGATCGAGTTCAGATAAGACAATATCAAAATATTGATCCTTCAATTGCTTGGCCTTGAATAGTTGGATGAAACCTCTTATAGACGTGAGCGGATTACGGATTTCATGGGCAATACCGGCAGCCATTTGGCCTAAAAGGGCCAGTTTTTCCGATTTCTGTAAGATTTGCTCTGTTTGTTCTTTTCGATCCGTAATATCCTTACCAACTGATAAAACCGCTTCTTTTCCGCCAAATGAAATAAATAAGGAGGTGACTTCGAAAAAGAATGTGGACCCATCCAGACGCTTAGCCCTGTACTCAATCGTGTTAATTGGACTCTTTTCTTTATTGATCTGTTTAAACCGTTCCAGTAACCGCTCATTATACTCGGGTATAATAAACTCAAACAAGGACCTTCCGATCATATCCTCTCTGCGATCAAAGCCAGCCATGTTTACTGCGGCAAGATTGGCATATAGAAAACAATGATTATGTGTAATATAGACCGGCTGAGGCAATGAGTCGATTAATTTCTTATAGCTCTCTTCACTGCTCTTAGCTTTTTTTTCATAATACCGGACTTTATCATATTGCCACCCTACACCCCAGGCAATGATCGTAAAAATAAAAAAGTCAAGCGAGAAAAAGTCGTGCTGTCCGGTAAGTTTCTGATAAAACGTAAACAGGATGGAGATCGAGACCAGAATGAATTGACCATTTCTTTTCATCTTTATTATCCTCATGAATAAATTAGTTCAAAAATATTAGTACTAAGTGGGTATATTCGCCATAAAACTACAATATCCTCTAATTTTCGCTGGCAAAAAGTAAGTTTTTTCTCATATAGAAAAAGCAGCAAGAAGGAATCCCGCTGCTAGATACAATTACTATCATTTATTCTGATCGATAGTTCTTAGAAAATCTCCCATGACACTTAAATATTCCGCCGGTTCTTCAATGTAAGCCATATGGGCACTTTTTTCAAAAACATGAAATTTAGAGTTGGGAGTCAACCTGCTAAAATACTCTGTCGATTCAGGAGTCGCCTCATCGTATCGCCCGCAGGTGTATAAAGTTGGGCAATTTAGCTCCTTTAGCTGCTGGGTACAATCAAACTCCTTCAAATTCCCGAGAACAGTAAATTCGGACGGCCCCCACATAATATTATAGATTTCAGCATTCCGATATTCCCGCGGTCTTTGCTCGAGCCACTCTGGATTTTTCTCCAACCTGTTAACAAAATGCTTACCAAACACCTCAATTGCCGCTTCGAATTCTTTGGAATCCATTGTCCCATTTTCTTCACAGCGTATGATTGTCTCTTGGACATCAAGCGGCAGCTTTTTAAGGTTCCGTCTTTGGTCTTGCTCCCACATCGGAGCACTCAGACACGGACTAGAAAAAATAATACTTTCTATCCCCACAGGTCTTGTTAAAGCGTAAGCTGCAGCAAGCGTCGTTCCCCAAGAATGCCCCAGGATATGTACCTTTTCAAGATGAAGTGCTTCTCGTACTTGACCAACTTCTTCAACAAATCTCTCAATTTCCCATAAATGATTATTGATTGGCCGATCCGATCGTCCACAGCCTAATTGATCGTATAAGATAACCGGCCGATCAATGCTTAGCTCCTTTAATCCTTGTAACGAAAAGCATGAGGACCCAGGCCCGCCGTGTAAAACAAGTAATGGAGTGCCTTTTCCATTGTCATCAAACTTTTGATACCAAACTTTTCCCCCGGTTACCTCAATAAATCCCTCTTCGTACATAATGAATCTCTCCTTAATCAATCTATTCTTTATTATTCTACAATTAATATATAAATCCTTTCCAACCATTTGTTAGCAATGGAAAAGTGGGGCGATTGATGTAATAAAGCTCGTACTTTTTACAAACCATAAAAATGGAGGTGAAGATAATGGAAAAAAATAATAATCAATCCACCGAAACAACGAATAATGAAGAAATTATGAATAGAGTGAATCAAACCTTTGATAAAATTTCGCAGGATGTTCGGGACATGATCAATACCAACGATACAGAGGGTAACGATAATCAGCTTTCCTAGCATCGTTAAAAAGCATCCCAAAATATGGGATGCTTCTCTTATTCAACCCCTGGAAACCAGCCAGGCGTGTGTATGATTGCTTGCCAAAGCGGATCAGGCACCACCAGTTCCTGTTGTTTACTTTTATCAATTTTAGTGACAATCTCATCTTCACGGCCCTCTTTTACCTTCTGAACCCAATCAGGATCAATAATGAGCTCCCGTCCCATTGCTATTAATGGCACACCCGATTGAAAGGCTTTCAATACCTCATCTGCCGTATAAAGAGAGCCCACACCGATCACAGGTACTTTGCCGCCAACGCGCTCCTGAATGATTTCAATTCGGGCACGAGAATCATCCACACCACGTCTTGGTTTTGACCAAAATTCCTGCAACGAAACATGCAGATAATCGAGATCTTTCTCCGCAAGAGCATCCATTAGCACGAGTGTCTCGGCCATCGTGATTCCAGGTGTTTCCGGCTCCTCTGGCGAGAAACGGTATCCGACAATAAACGGACTCTTTGCATGTTCTGCAACAACTTTTATTACTTCATCCACCACCGCTAACGGAAACGATAGACGTTTTTCTATGCTCCCTCCCCATCGGTCCTCTCGGCGATTAGAGTGAGGGGAGAAAAATTGCTGAATCAGATAACCGTTCGCTCCATGAATTTCAACACCATCGTAGCCTGCTTCAATCGCCCGGCGAGTCGTCTCACCGAAATCGTGTATGATTGATTCGATTTCTTGATCAGTTAATTCCCTAGGTACAGGTTTCCCTTCTCCTTCAGATGGAACGGCACTTGCACTAACAATCTCGCCATTTGGTACTAATTCGGGCGGACACTGTCTGCCTCCGTGAAAAATTTGCAGGACTGCCTTCGCCCCTTGTTCTTTGATTCCTTCAGCAAGCTGCCGTAAACTCGGAATAAATTCATCCTTGTCGCCGCCAAACTCGCCAGAGAATCCCTTTCCATTGGCGGTTACATACGTACATGCGGTGATAACCATCCCGATACCGCCTGAACGTCGGGCATAATACTTCACCTCTGCATCAGTGACAGTACCGTCTGGATTGGAAGAAAAGTTGGTCATTGGTGCCATGACGATGCGGTTACTTACTTGCACTCCACTAGGAAACGCGAATGATTCGAACAGTGGTTCAAATTTTGAATTCATCTGTAACTCCTCCCTACTTGATCCATCTCACAATTTCGTTTAGTTCTTTTCGTGTCTTCGGTCGTTTCGGATCTTCTGCACGATACCCGAACGCAGCCATAACAGAGGCGCGTAATTTACCGTCCTCCAATAAACCCTCTTTTTCGAGAATTTCATTCACCGCTTGATAATCAAACCCTTCAATCGGGCAGGAATCAATTCCAATCAGAGCAGCCGCTGTCAACATATTCCCGAGGGCAATATAGGTTTGTCTGCAAGACCATTCATATAAGGCACGGTCGTTATCAAGCATCGGCAGGTCGCTCTCTTGGAAGCTTTTATAACGGCTCTGTAGAGTTTGAACTACCTCATCCGGCATTTGTTTTACCCTTTTCATCTGGTCGGCCACATAGTCAGAATCATATCTAACATCGGTTCTTGCTAAAATAACGACAAAATGACTGGCGGTAGGAAGCTGACCCTGCGCCCCCCAGGACACTTCTCTTAACTGTTCCCGTAAGTTCATATCTTGAATCACTAAAAAGACCCATGGTTCAATTCCAATTGAACTGGGTGATAATCTTCCCGCTTCTAAGATAAATTGGAAGTCTTCATCGGAAATTTTCTTTGTTACGTCAAAACTTTTCGTTGCGTGACGGAATTGATATGCCTCGAGAATTTCTTGCTTTTTCGTGTTGTTATCTCCCATTTTAATACTCCCTTATATATTCTGGACAACGTTTAGTTTGCCGTTTGTCTAAAGGTACAATACCCTATTTTCTTTGCCATAAAAAAACAGAATATCATAAAATAATGATATCCTGCTCCTGCTAAAGCTTTTTAAAGGTGATTATTCGCCTTGTGCACCATTTGGAGTCACTCTGCGAACATGGTCGTCCTCAAAATTGTTTTGACGAGCTTTCTCCACTTTATCATTTAAAAGTTTCTTTTGGTCTACCTCTGGTGAAGGTGTGTTCTTATCCTTGGACATTTAAATTTCCTCCTTTGTTAAGACATTTCCCCCTCACTTATTTTGCTGTCCTTTTAAAAAAATAATCATCGAATTAGTTCGTTATTCGGCTGCCCCTTAGACGCTGCAATTTGCTATGTGTGGTTGAAAAAAGGGGCTTCACCTTTTTATCAGGCTCTATGTATGCTTTGGCACTATTGACTGCAGTAGGACCTTCAAAAAATCCGCCGGTGATGAGATGCAGTTTATTCCTATAACCGGCAATATCACCCACAGCAAAGATTCCTTCAATATTCGTTTGCATCGAGTGATCAACTCTAATACTTCCGTTCTCAAATTCTAATCCCCACTGTTTGATTTCGCCCAGCTCGATCGAAAAGCCATGATTTAATAAAACGGCATCTATGCTAATTTCCATTGTTTCTTCTGTTTTAATATGTTTGACACTTACACTACGCAATACTTCATCACCGTTTAAAGCATCCAAAATGTAAGGGGTCAAAATGTCTGCCCTGGAGCTTTTCAAATTGTAGATATTTCTTTCCATTCCGGAAAACTCATCTCTGCGATGAACAACCGTCACACGTTTAGCAATCGGCAGTAGTCGGTTAGCCCATTCAACCGCAGAGTTCCCGCCGCCATAAATTAACACATGCTGATTTTGAAAATCTTGATAATTATCCACTGAATGATAGAGATATCCTGCGTATTTGTCCGCGTTAAGAAGGTCTAATTTGGAATTCTTAATTGCTCCAAAACCTGTTGCTAAAATGACGGTTTTTGTATGGTGCTGTGCACCGTTATGACTCGTTAATAAGAATGTCCCATCACTAAGCCTTTCCAAATCCTTTACTTGTTGATTTAACACGATTGTTGGATTAAAGGTCCTTGCTTGTTGTTCTAATTGTCTAATTAAATTTTCCCCGGTAATTTCCGGGATCCCGCCAATATCCCCAATCACTTTTTCTGGATAAAAATAAGAAACCTTGCCTCCTAAGTATGGAAGGTACTCAATAATTTTAGTTTCCATTTCCCGCATACCACAATAAAAGGCAGTATATAAACCGACTGGCCCACCGCCAATTATCGTTACATCGTAAAGTTTCATATGATCCCCATCCTGCCTCTAAAAGCTAGACGCTTTTTGTTTCTCCATCTGTGTTTCTTTCTTCAGTAAATTATAGGAAAGGCATACAGGCTTGTTCGTCCTGGGATCTTTCACAATTTCCGCATCAATTTGAAAGACCTCTTTTAACACTTCATGTGTCATAACCTCGTCTGCTGTTCCTTCCTTGACCAGCTTTCCACCACGAAGAGCGACCATATGATGGGAGAAGCGTGCCGCATGGTTTAAGTCATGAATGACCATTACAATGGTCCGTCCCTCTTCTGTATTTAATTTGTCTAATAGTTGTAAAATTTCAAGCTGATGAGCCATATCCAGGTAAGTAGTAGGTTCATCTAACAGCAATAATTCTGTTTCTTGAGCAATTGCCATCGCAATCCATGCACGCTGCCGCTGACCGCCAGAGAGGGCATCCACAGCATTTCCAGCAAAAGAAGACAGACCGGTTACGTCTAGGGCCCAATCAATCACCTTTCGATCCTTTTCAGTTAACTTACCAAAACCGCCTTGGTGCGGTGAGCGTCCAAAAGAGATTAATTCATAAACGGTTAAACCATTGGGCGCTTCTGGACTTTGCGGAAGAACAGCCATCTGCTTAGCTATTTCCTTTGAAGGGATCTTGTGTATCATTTTACCATCCAGATAGATAACCCCTGCATTTGCTTTATGCACACGAGCCAGTGTTTTTAGAATCGTGGACTTGCCACAGCCATTAGCCCCGATAATTGTTGTAATTTCGCCTTTATTTATATTTAAATTCAAGTTCTCTACAATGACTTTTTCTCCATAACCGATCTGAAGATGTTCAGTCGAAAGTGAAACCATAGGAGTGCCTCCTTTATTTTGCTTTCATAAGTAAATAGATAAAATAGGGAGCGCTGCAAACGGCTGTTACGATTCCAACGGGGATTTCAGTCGGAGCAAGCACGTTTTTCCCAATCGCATCTGCCGTTAAAAGCAGGAATGAGCCTAAAATAGCTGTAACCGGAAGAAGCAATTGATGTCTAGGTCCTATCAATTTTCTCGCAATATGCGGTGTAACTAAACCTAAAAATGCTATACCCCCGCCAGCAGCCACACTAAACCCGGCCAGCGCAACGGCCGCCAATAGTAATATTCTCCGTTCCTTTTCCACCTTTAATCCAAGACCTGTTGCAATTTGGTCTCCCAGGTTTAAAACATTTAAAACATGGGCCTTATAAATCGCATAGGGAAGGATGAGCAAAATCAATGGAACAATAATCGAAACAAACCGCCAATTTGCCCCCCAAATATCCCCTGAGAGCCAAACAGCTGCTTGCATGAAGTCCTGTGGGTTCATTTTAAGCTGAAAAATAACAATAGCTGCCCCGAAACCAGAATTTACGCCGATTCCTACAAGGATCAGCCGAACAGGATCGATTCCTTTTTTCCAAGCGAGCAGATAAATCAATATCGCTGCCACTACCGCTCCAATTAAAGCGAAAAAAGGCATTAGGAACACGCCAAAAGTGGATGCTACATCATTCATTGAGCTTTGAAAAAAATAGATAAATAGAATAACAGTAAAACCAGCCCCAGCATTGATACCTAAGATTCCTGGGTCTGCCAGTTCATTCTTTGTCACTCCTTGAAGGATGGCACCCGAAACCGCCAAAGCTGCTCCAATCACTAAGGATAAAATCATCCTTGGCAGCCGAAAATCCACTAAAACCAGTCGATCACGGGCAGTCCCCTGTCCAATCAATGTGTGAAATACATCCGATGGGGCAATCCTGACGACTCCCAAATTCAGGCTGATGATAATCATGATTATGGTTAGAATGACTAAACTACTTAAGGTTAAGATAAATTTTTTCCTTTTTTTATTCATCTCATGCATCATAGCCCTCTCCTTTCCCCGCGGGCAAGGTATAAGAAAAAGGGAACACCAATAATAGCTGTAATCGCACCGACAGGGGTTTCATATGGAGCATTAACCATTCTTGAAGCAATATCAGCAAGGACTAATAATAGCCCTCCCAATACAGCGGAAATCGGAATAATCCAGCGGTAATCAGAACCAATGATAAACCGTGTGATATGAGGGATGACTAGTCCGATAAAGCCAACCGAACCGGCAACAGAAACGGCTGCGCCGGTCAAAACAAGCACCACAATGACTCCAAGCGATTTGATTAATAAGGGGTTCTGTCCCAGTCCCTTTGAAACTTCTTCTCCTAAGCTCAGAATCGTAATTGATTGAGAGATAACCATTGCCAAAACAAGCCCGACTGCGCCGGCCATAAACAAAATTTTAATAGAAGTCCAGCTAATGGAGGTTAGTCCTCCGGCATACCAAAAGCTCATATCCTTCGCTACCTGAAAATGAAGTGCAAAGGCATTAGAGATCGCATTTAGCATCGAGCCTACAGCCACACCCGCAAGCGCCAATTTTACAGGTGTTAGACCCCCTTTTGAAAAAGAACCGATCAAAAAGACAAGGGTCACACCTAATCCAGCACCGGCTAATGAAGAAAAAGTAAGCCCTAAAATGGTTGTGGTGGGAAAGAAGGAAAGCGTGAGCACCAAAGCAAAAGCTGCACCATCAGTCACCCCCATAATCGAAGGTGATGCCAGCGGATTACGAGTTAACCCTTGCATAACGGCCCCAGAAACAGCTAAAAGCGCACCTACCATTACTGCTCCTAATGCCCTTGGCATACGTATTTCACGGATAATTTGGTGGGAAGCAAGGTTTGAATGATAATTAGTCACAGCTTCCCAAACGGTGTTAAGTTTAATATCTGCTGCCCCAAAGGCAATGGATAATCCGATTAACAAAAAAATCGTCATGAGACCAATAATTAAAACGAATAAACCTTTTATAGAAGTGCTCCGTTTTGTTTTGTGCTGCTTAGAATAGTCTATAGTGGCGCCATGAGGCTTGGCCTGTTCATTCAAAACGAACACCCTTTCTTTTAAAACAAGTGAAACTTAGTTTTAGCTTGATGAATTATATTGATAATCATTATCATTAGTATAAAGTTTTAATAAAGCTATTTCAATATGTACATACTATAAAAAGAATTTCCATAAATATCCTTAAAACATTTTTTACAAATAGTTTTATTATTTTTCATTTACTTATTGACTGATTACTTGAAAATGATTATCATTTGCATTAACAGACATGTAAGTATACATAGGAGGAAACACAATGTTAAAGAAGCGTTTATCTTTATTATTATCAATTCTTTCAATCTTATTTTTAGTCACTGCTTGTAATAATTCCGGAGGGAATTCCGCGGACGATACAGAGAACAAGGAAAATGAAAAAACGGAAGTCACTTTAACCGACGCCAAAGGCGAAGTCACCATTCCTGCAAATCCAAAGAAAATCATCGCACCTTATTTAGAGGATTCTTTAGTTGCTCTTGGGGTGAAACCAGCGGCCCAATGGTCAACTGGCACCTCGGTATTAGATTATTTACAGCCAGAGTTAAAAGGTGTTCCAAAAATCGGCTGGGATATGCCGCTTGAACAAGTGATTAACAATAATCCCGATCTAATCATTTTCAGTTCCCCTTCTGCCATCCAAAAAGGACAGTATGAAGAATATAAGAAAATAGCCCCAACCTACGTATTTAAGGACGAGATTAGTTCAGACTGGCGTAAACAGCTTACCCAAATGGGAGAAATCTTAAGTAAGCAGGACGAGGCAAAGGCTGCCCTCTCTGATTATGAAAAGAAAGCAGCCGATGCTAAATCAAATATTCAAACCGCTATTGGGGACCAAACTGTTGCGATTATTTGGGTCATGGCAGATAAATTTTATTTAATGGAACACAATCGTTTCAGTGCCAATGTGCTTTATAATGATCTTGGAATCAATCAGCCTGAGTTTGTGAAAAACCTGGGCGATGCAGCGGTTCAGTGGGATCCAATTGCACTTGAAAAATTACCTGAAATTAAGGCGGATCACATTTTTCTTATCAGTAAAAAAGGTGAAGCCGGCCTTGACCTGCTATCAAAAAGCTCTATTTGGAAAGGTCTAGATGCTGTTAAGAATGGTCATGTTTATGAAATGAACGACCCGAGTTATTGGACCATAAATGGATTGGTTGCAAGTGAAAAAACCATTGATGATGTACAAAAAGCATTAGTTAAATAAAATATTAAAAAGAGCAAGCCGATTTAAGGACTTGCTCTTTTCTTTCAAAATTTTATGGTAAAATAATAATTGATGGAATGAGAATGTGAGGACACTCAAAATGTGGAGAAACAAAAGTATATGGATTCTTTTAACAGGAGATTTCATCGCGGGTCTGGGCCTTTGGCTTGGCTTAATTGGTGATTTGGAGTTTATGCAAAAGACCATAGCTTCAGACTTTTTAAAATCACTAATTATGGCCATAGGGCTTTTAGCAGGTTTAGTTTTCGGACCATATGCAGGAAGACTCACTGATCAAATAAGCAAAAAGAAAGTAATGCTGATTGCCGGACTTGTTCGAATGATTAGTGTCCTTTTTATGCTAGTTGCTATATCGACAGGTTCGATTTGGTGGATGGTTCTTTTCCTTGTACTATTTCAAATTTCAGCAGCATTTTACTTTCCTGCGCTTCAAGCAAGCCTGCCTTTAGTGGCGTCTGATAAGGATTTACTTCAATTGAATGCCATTTTTATGAATGTATCAACACTTTCACGTATTATTGGGGCTGCATTAGGTGGTTTTTTATTAGTGGTTCTTCCCCTCTCCTTTTTATATGTGGGTTCATTAGCCGCTTATGTGGTATTATTCATTCTTACTTTTTTCTTAAATATCGAGGAAAACAAGATTGTTCCTTTAAGAAAGGCATTTGATGAAGATACAGGATTTAATGAGGTCCTTCCTGTTATAAAAAACACACCCATTGTCTTACTGACGCTTATTATTACGATTGTGCCTGCCCTTTTCCTAAGCGGAGTTAATCTGATGGTCATTAATATTAGTGAGATCCAGGAGAGTGCGGCTATCAAAGGCTGGGTATATGCGGCAGAGGGAATTTCCTTTATGATTGGCGCAATCTCAGCTAGAAAAATAAATAATCAGCTATCTTCCTATACTGTCTTGTTTGGCAGTTCGTTTTTGATCGGATTATCACAGCTGCTGCTCTATTTTGCTGCTAATCCACTCTTGACGGTGTTTGCCTTTTTACTATTTGGGTTTTCGGCTGGCAGTTTCTTTCCTACCGCTGCCACGATCTTTCAAACCCAAGTGCCAAAAGCTTTTCATGGACGTTTTTTCTCTTTCCAAAACATGCTCGACCGGGTAACCTACCAAATAATCTTACTGTTAACTGGTTTGTTATTAGATGTGATTGGGCTTCAAATAATGAGCCTGATCTTCGGCAGTATCTCTATTTTGTTGACGGTGATTTTCTACGGATGGAACCGGAAGTCTGGAATATTAATAAAACAAAGAGAAATTGAATTATAAAGCAGTAAGGGGGACTGTTCTTGTGTCTTTTGCAGCACAAGAACAGTCCCCCTTATTTGATTCAATATCTGTGTATTTATAGCCCGTATTGGAATCCTAAAATCTCGAACGTTTGTCTACCGAATAACTTGTATTACTAAAATCTCGGTCGTTAATAGGCCTGATTGTCTACCGAAAGACTTATCATTCTAAAATCTCAGTCGCCAATAGGGCTGATTGTCTACCGATAGACTTATCTTTCTAAAATCTCAGTCGCCAATAAGCCTGATTGTCTACCGATAGACTTGTATTTCTAAAACCTCGGTCGTCAATAGGCCTGATTATTTACCGAAATAATTTAAAAAGAAGAACACTAATCATTAGAGTAATAAGAGAAAACAGTATAGCTATACTTCCAAATGCAAGAACATAGACATTATATCCTGCTAGCTTGACAATCATATCGTAGGAATTCCAATTAAGTAAACCTGAAATGATATTAAACAAAAACAAAATGAAAAAGATCATGATTAACCCTTTCAGAGACCCCTTAATATCAGATTTACTTAATGCAATATGGGAAGAAATACTAAAGGCAATGATTAGAAAGAGCCAAAAAAGTGGATTTATCAAATTTTCGAATGTAAAAAGGCTCCTACAAATGCTAGAGATTGATTCCCAAAATGTGTTTAAGATGGTTAAATTTAGTTCCTCATAACTAACCCGTTGGTTTACCTCATTTTTAAAAGCAAAATATGATTGTGGTATTAAAAAATACATACTTAAAATCAATGAACCGATTCCACTGAATATGGGTCCTAGTCCAATAAAAAAATTGCCGACTTGCTGGTATAAACTATTGGGATTATAGTGATGTTCCACAAAACCAAGAATCCCGGATGGGTGATTTAATTGCAGTAAGCGGACCCTTGTAACACGATGCCCCCAAATAAAGCATTGGAGGAGATGACCTATTTCATGAATAGGGGTTCCAATCCATGCTGTAACCATTACTCCTTTTGGCCCAAAAGTACGGACTAAAAAGGAATTTGAAAGCCTTTCAAGTGCTCCTAAAACAAAACCAATAATAATTATGACTCCTAACAAGTAAAACAGTTCTATAAAACTTATTAGCAGTGTATGAAAAAAAGATAATAAAAAATTCATATGTGATTCCTTTCCATGCGGCCATTGATAACTACATTCTATCTACTATAGATAGCTAATAACCTCATTAAAATAAATAATATAAATAAAAAACTGATAGTAAAAGAGTTATGCTCACTCCCGTACTATCAGTTATTATTTATGTTTTAGCTGGTTCAGTTATAAAATCGATTTCAAAACCTAAATCCTCTAACATTTGATGGTCGGCGTTACTCTCTTGGCCCGCAGTTGTTAAGTAATCTCCGACAAAAATGGAATTTGCTGCATACAATCCAAGAGGCTGTAGACTGCGTAAATTCACTTCACGCCCGCCAGAGATACGTATTTCCTTTGTAGGATTTACGAAACGCATGAGTGCTAATACTTTTAAACAATATCTTGGATTTAATTCATTTGTGCCTTCTAAGGGAGTGCCTTTAATGGCATGCAGGAAATTGATTGGGATCGAGTCTGCATTGATAGCTTTTAGACTGTATGCCATATCAACCACATCTTCCTTTGTTTCCTTCATACCAACAATGACCCCGGAACAAGGAGAAATTCCATGTTGCTTTATTAGTTCAACGGTATTCACTCTATCTTGAAAAGAATGAGATGTTGTGATGTTATCGTGGTGATTTTCTGAAGTATTCAGGTTATGGTTGTACCTATCGACCCCTGCTTCCTTTAGTCTTACTGCTTGCTCCGGTTTTAAAATACCAAGGCAGGCACAAACTTTTAGGTTGTACTTGCTTTTAATTTCTTTTACTGCAGACACAACTTGAGCCACTTCACTATTGCTTGGACCTCTGCCGCTGGCAACGATACAATAGGTACCCACATTGAGTTGAAAAGCAGTCTTTGCGCCTATTAAAATTTGCTCTTTATCCAACATTCGATATTTATTAATTGGTGCGGTAGATATACTAGATTGAGAGCAATAGCCACAGTTTTCAGGACACATTCCTGATTTAGTATTCACGATCATATTTAACTTTACTTTATTACCGTAATGATGATGCCGTATTAAATAAGCCGCATGTAAAATCTCTAATAATTCGATATCATTCGTATTAAGTATACTAAGGGCATCCCCTCTCGAGAGCTCATTTCCTTCTATCACAGCTTGTGCTAGTTCATTCCATTTACTCATCTAATCACCTCTAATATCTCGATTTGTTTTCTTACGATTTAAGGCAGGATCCTCTCTCATGTTGCCTTACTATGTAATATTTTCCATAAAATAAGAATAATAGTTTTCTTTATTAATTGTCAACTTATTTATTTTACTAGTTAACAATTTGATGTTTGTATCAAAAATCCATAAATGCCATAGGGGATGACATGGAACTCAAAATTGTCTGTTTATCACAGTAAGTATGTACGAATTAAAGTAACGGATGATTGAAACGGAGCGAGAATTTAACATTAACTTAATTGATTTACGCAAAGTTACATCTCAGCTTTCTGCTAATTAGGCACCCACAGCTCGTCAAACAAGCCAAAAAATTTTTTTACAAAAAAAAGATAACCTAAAAAGGTTACCCATCGTTTGCCTGGCAACGTCCTACTCTCACAAGGGCAAAGCCCCAACTACCATCGGCGCTGAGAAGCTTAACTTCCGTGTTCGGTAT
>NZ_JAABNN010000036.1 GCF_009928415.1 Bacillus sp. USDA818B3_A | reverse complement strand
TCGGATTGGACTTTCACCAACTAGCAATTAACGGCTTGCTGGGCACGCAATAAAATAAACCATATCTTTACCCTATGAATGGTAAAGATATGGCCTCATTTCTTATTACTGTTTAGCCAGACGGATGACATTCCAAGATAGTTTAGGCAATACAGCAGATAGTACCCCATTCTCAAGTTCAGCATTTCCGTTTGAATGAGGAGCAACCGGAGTGCCTTGAGCAGAGTTTGATTGTTTAATGTTGTCATTCTCAAGAACGATATGTTCAATCACCTTATAACCTTCAAAATTACGAAGATCGCACTCGAGATGTAAGCCCTCTTGTAAATCACGATTTACAGCAAAAATGGTTAACTGATCATTTTCTTCATTGTAAACGGCAGTAGACTCTAGTAATGGAACATCCGTAAAGTCTTTACTATCGTATTTAGGACTAGAAATAATCGGATTCAGCGCAACTCCTCTACCATAAACAGAAGTATGCATGTAAGGGTAGAAAATTGTCTGTTTCCACGCCTTGCCATTCTCTTCTGTCATAATTGGGGCAATAACATTTACTAGCTGTGCAAGACAGGCGATTTTCACACGATCGGCATGTTTTAAAAGGGTAATTAGCATACAACCGACCAATAGGGCATCTTCAAAGTTATAAATATCTTCAAGCTGCGGAGGCGCCACAGTCCATGGTTCTATTAATTTATCCTGCTCTCTGCTGTGGTACCAAACATTCCACTCATCGAATGATAGATTAATATTTTTCTTGCCACGCTTTTTCGCTTTAATATAGTCAGCAATTGAAACGACTGATTTGATAAAGTCATCCATTTCAAGAGATAAGGCTAAATAATTGGAAATTTCATTGTCTCTGTTTCCGTAATATTGATGTAGAGAGATAAATTCAACATGATCATATGTATGATCTAAGACGGTTGCTTCCCAATCTGCAAAGGTCGGCATGTTACGATGTGAACTGCCGCAGGCAACCAACTCGATCGTTGGGTCAACCCATTTCATGACTTTAGCCGCTTCTTGGGCAATTCGTCCATATTCAGCTGCTGTTTTGTGGCCAATTTGCCATGGACCATCCATCTCATTACCAAGACACCAAGTTTTTATCTTATGAGGCTCTTTGTATCCATGGGAAATCCTTAGGTCACTATAATACGAACCACCTGGATGATTACAGTATTCCACTAAATTTCTAGCCGCATCAATTCCGCGTGTTCCAAGATTTACAGCCATGTTCACTTCAGCATTGACCATCTTTGCCCATTGCATGAACTCGTTTGTTCCAATTTCATTTGGCTCTGTGGTCCGCCATGCCAATTCTAAACGGCGTGGACGCTGATCAACTGGTCCTACACCATCTTCCCAATTATAACCGGAAACAAAGTTACCCCCTGGGTAGCGCACAAGCGGCACTTGGAGTTCCTTCACCATTTCGAGTACATCTTGACGGAAACCCATTTCATCCGCCTGGGGATGGCCTGGCTCATAAATTCCTCCATAAACGGCACGGCCTAGATGTTCAATGAAAGACCCATAGATACGGTTATCAATTTCTGAGATTTTAAAATCCTTTTCTAAGATCATTTTTGCTTTTTTATTCATTACTTTCTCCTTTCATGTTTAAAAAAATATTTTTTAACAACTAGATTAAGAGAAAAGGGTCAATTTCCTTTTGATCAAAGGAGAGAGACCCTTTATGAAATCCGTTACTTTACGTTACTTCATATTAGTTTCAATGGTTTTTCGCGCTTGTTTCAAAGCCTCTTCAGGTGATTGCTTTTTCTGTCTAAGGACATTTTCCAATGTGTTGGTATTCAATTCAGTCAACGCATTTGGTGTGTTTTTGTTAATATTGAGGCCAGGAATTTCATCTTTAATGCTCAATAATGTATCAAAGATATCTGTGCCAAAATATTGATAAAACTTGTTATCTTCTTTAATAGCAGGATCTTCCCAAACATCCCAACGTGGAGGATCAAAGCCTAGGACGGACCATAATTTAAGGTTCGCTTCTTTTGAAAGCTTGGCAAATGCTAAGAACTCTTTAGCAAGTTCAGGATGTTTTGTTTGGTTAGTAACTACAGTACCTGTACCACCGATACCAACGGAACGACCTCCGCCTGGTTCCCAAGCAGGCAATGGACGGATAACCATTTTACCTTTTAGATCAGGCATGTAATCGGTGAAACGGCCCATATACCATAATGGCATAGAAATAGACGCAGCTTTTCCTTTATTCATATATGCGTAGAATTCTTCAGCATGCGGTTCTCCGCCTGGAGTAAGTTCCGCAATTTTATACTTATAAAGCATGTCACTTAATAGTTGCAGTGTTTTAACATTTTTATCACTATCAATTGTTAATTTTCCGTCTTTGTCAAAAAGATCTGAGCCTTGCTGGCTAATCATTTGCTGGAATTGAGTGGCATCTCCAGTATGTACTGTCGTCATAACAGCATCGGTATTGGCAACCACTTTTTTACCTGCTTCAATATAATCATCCCATGTCTTGATGGAATCGATATCGACGCCAGCTTTATCCATAATTTCTTTATTGTAATACATCATAGTTGCCCCAACATGCGTAGGCATCCCATAATAATTTCCATCTTTTGCATATAAATCCAAACGTGATTCAATGAATTTATCCTTAATTGGCTCTACATATTCGTTCATAGGTAATAATTGCGGTTTACCTTGCAAGAAGTTAGGGAAACGGCCAACTTCGATATCAGAAATATCAGGAGCACCCTTTCCAGACTGTAACGCTAATAGTAAATTGTTGTGCATTTGGTCATAAGGGAATGTTTCAGCTACTAACTTAATTTTTTTATCTGGATGTAATTCATTCCAACGAGGTACTGCATCTTTAAAGAAGTCCATGTGTAATTCAACAAAAGTCCAATATTTTAATTCGGTAGCATCTTTTTCGTCTGCACCAATTACTTCCTTCTCAGTTGCTTCGTTCCCGGAAGTTTTGTTACCACCATTACTACAGGCAATTAACATAACGGCCAGTAATCCAAAAAGTAAAGCTAGTAAACTTTTCTTTTTCACAGTTTCTCCCCCTAATATTAATCTTCATTTTGAGTGCGTACGATCAACTATGGAAAATACCTCACCTCCCTAAAGTCAGGTCGTCTTCAAAATCTGATTAAGCAACTGCAGGTTGGTTTTTCAGTCAGGAAAAGCGCTTACAAATTTCATGCTATTTACATAGAAACCTCTGAAGCTGGTTGCTCTTTTCCTTTATCCATCTTGTTAAAAATTCTTAATGTGAACCACATACATCCTATCCCAATGGAACTGATGGTGAAAAATGGTATCACACCCGGGTAGCTAAATGAAAGATATAAGACGGCAAAGATTACCGCACCACATACAATCGTATAATGGATTTTGGTTAAACCAATGATGATCGCATTTCTAAAGTGCTGTCTCCATGTGGCTTTATAATGCACAAGCAATGGAAATGTCCAAATGACGAGAATACTATAGAAAAAGACAATAAAGTAAAACGCAAACGGTATTACAAATGTCATTTCGCCGCTAGATTTTAAGATCACTCGATAATTTAGATAAAGAATGATGCCAAGAATGGTTAAAATCCAGCCCATCAAATTAGCAGTGGCAAATTCCCGACGGTATAGCTGCTTAAAAGTTGTCCAAATTTTAATCTCTTGTTCACCCATAACCCACTTTCGAGCGATACCAAATACGGCTGCCGAAGCTGGAAAGACTCCAGCTACGAACAATCCGAGTGTGGAAAACAAAATCCATAGCACATTCAACACAACTAACCGAACAATCCATTGAAGTAAAAAATCTAGTTTTATCACGAGCTGATTTCCATTCATATCAGTTGTCACCTCTATAAACTGCTGCTTAAACTTATCCCTTTACCCCACCCACTGTTAGTCCTGCAACAAAGTAACGTTGGAAGAAGATAAACAGGATGATAATCGGAACGATGGTCATGACAGACCCAGTAATTAAGATATCGTAATTATTGCCATAAGGTGTTAAAAGCGTTGCTAACCCGATGGGCAGGTTAAACATATCATTAGATCTTAAGACGACCAAAGGCCATAAGAAGTTATTCCAGCTGCCTAACCCTTGTAGGATTGCCATAGCAGCCATCGAAGGCGCCATAAGCGGCAGCATGATTTTAAAGTAAATCCCATATTCAGTAGCCCCATCAATTCTAGCTGCATCCATTAATTCTTTCGGAAGGCCAAGGGCATATTGCCGAAAAAAGAATACGGCTATTGGTGCCACCACTGCTGGCAGAATAACAGCAGTGTATGTATTAATGATGTTCATGCTGATCATTAACTGAAACAACGGCAGCATTAAAATCTCAAAAGGAATCATTAATATGAACAGTACAAATCCAAATAGAAAGTTTTTCCCTTTAAAGTCATATGCCGCTAGTGCGTACCCGACCATAGAAGAAAAGAATAATGATAAGACCACAGTGATTGCAGTAATCATCAAACTATTTCCATACCAAGTCCAATAATTGCCACCTTGTGTAAAAATATAGGTGTAGTTATCAAGGCTTAAGGTACTAGGATCGAAAGATAAGCTGATTCCATTACGCATTATTTCAGATGATGGTCTAAAGGAAGAAAGTAATAAATTTAATATAGGGAATAGAGCAATAAAAGAAATAATGGTAAAGCCAATGTTAGTTATCCATACTAATAATGAATGTTTTTCCTTTTTCATTTATTGATCCTCCTTCTTAAAAGCTCCCGTTAGAATTAACTGGATAAAACTAACGACAAAGATGATTAGCATGAGGACAACTCCTATTGCTGCACCAAAGCCCATGTCGTTTTGTTGAATTCCTTGTTGATAAAGGTAACCAACAACCGTCAGTCCTATATTTCCTGGTGAGCCCGCTTCCCAGAACACAAAACTTTCTTCAAACATTCTAAAACCGGCAATTACTGAAATCGTGACAACGAAAATAGTAACAGGCTTAAGGAATGGAAGAGTGATATAAAGGAATTTTTTAAACGTGGTGGCACCATCCATTTCTGCTGCCTCAAATAATTCCTTTGGAACATTTTGAAGAGCCGCTAAGAAATAAATGATATTTACGCCCATCCATTTCCATGAACAAAGTAAAACCATTAAAAACATACCTGACCAAGCGTTATATCTCCAATCAACCGAATCCAAACCAAGGAAATTAAGAATTTGATTGGCAACAGCCGTATCTGTTTCACCAAACATCAGCCGGAAGACCATCCCCGAAACAATCGTGGATGCCAAGGCAGGTACAAATAGTGAAGCCCGGAAAAATGTTTTAAATTTAGCAAATTTAGAATCTAATATCACTGCAAAGATAATCGGCAAAATGGTTAGGATTACTACTGTTAGAAGCATATAAATAGTAGTGTTTGAAAGCGCTTTATAAAATGTTGGATTAAAGACTCTAGTATAGTTTTTTAACCCTATAAACGTAATTTCACCAGGCAGTATACTTTGGAAACTCATGATGATTGCTTTAATAGACGGATATAAAGAAAAAATTAATAATGAAAGAATGAATGGAGAGACAAAAATATACGGGACAACTTTTTTCGAATTTAAAAAATTCAGTAACCTGTTCGGTCTTTTGATCGGCGCTGCGAGTTCTTGAGTTGTATTTCTAGGCGTAGATATCATTAATAAACCCCCTTAGAAAGTACTAGAATAACCCGAAATTCCAATTATCGAAATTCCTTACAAAGTATTAAATTTTATAATAATCATAATTCCGCAATTTTTATGCTGTGGCTTTTTGAAGTGATGACCTTGTTATCTACTATTTTTGTCTAACAAATTGCAATTGGCAGGTTCTGTGATGTAGGTGAGATTCGGTTGAGTAGTTAGATGAATGAGAATAATCCTTTTTTAGACAAAGACTCGAATTAAGATTGTCTTTCTCGGTTTATCTCCAAATTGTTGACGTTTATCGAGGGTGTTTAAGATTCTAGGTGTTAACAAAACATAATTGTGGATAAAGCTTCCTGATGTAATGTTATGTGTGGATACTATCTTCATTTCTTATTTAAATAAATGACACCTCCTTTGTTTTTACATGTATAAAAACTATTAGTACATGCGGTTTAATTAATGTTTTAATGCGAACGCTTACAAGTATAACGAAAAATAAATTAATAATTTTTTCATGCCATATGTACGAACGTAATCTATTAATCTTATAATTTTTGTTCACTCGTCCGTATATCTTTTTTCTAAATTTATTATATTAAACCCTTACTAAGGTTTCAATAGAAAATTTAGATTTTTTTAAATAGTCTATAAATTTAAGGTATTAAGACCTAGGTACTTAATAATGCATTACCGGGTTCCACTTTAGTTTCAATTAAAGGCTTTGTTGAATTACGCATAATTAGTCTAGGTTCAAAGATAACAGATTGTTGGTTTTCTTTATCAATTGATTTTTTTTGTTGTCCATTTTTCTCTTTAACCAAATCGACAATTATTTCAGCAGCGGTTTCCCCCATCTTACTCAGTGGGTGATCAATGGTGGTCAACTTCACTTCTGTAAGCTTTCCCATAAAGGAATTATCAAATCCTACAAGAGAAAGATCCTCAGGGACACGAACATTTTTCTCTCTAAGTACATCTAACAAGCTAATTGCTAACTCGTCATTATAGCATACAACAGCAGAGGGCCGGTTTTCACGATCAAATGAGAGGAGTTTGACGAGAGCTTCCAACGGTTTTGTTGCTTTTTCACTTGAATTATAGGTGATAATACCATTGGGATTAATAGGAATACCATAATTGCGGTGTGCTTTAATAAATCCCTTCATCCTTTTGACACCTTGAAGGTCATCTGTCTTAAAGAAACCAACAATATTCGTATGTCCCAATTGGATTAGGTGTTCAGCTTGAATATAGCCACCCTTTTCATCATTCATCGTAATGCTTAATGGTTCCAATTCTTCATAATAGGCATTAAGCATTATGTAGGGGATGTTTTGCCGCTCTATATTCAGATAATAGTTGATATTTGGGTTTGATGTCGCACTTTTAGTAGGTTCCACAATTACTCCATCGAAGGGCTCTGATAAGATTCTCTCTAAGATTCTTTTCTCATTTTCATGGTCATTATTTGTGCTAAATAAACTTACATTGTACCCATGTTTGCTTAAATAGGATTCCGCTCCTCTGATGATCGAAGGGAAAATATAATCTGAAATAAAGGTTGTAATGATAGCGATATTTTTTTGATTGCTCCCACTTGGCAAGCGATTATCCATTTTTCGGTCCGCACAAAAGGTCCCGGCCCCTTGTTCTCGGTAGAGCCAGCCTTCGTTGACAAGTTCACCAATTGCAGCACGAACAGTATGGCGGCTAACCCCAAATTGTTTCATCCATTGACTTTCGGAGGATATTTTTTGATGGGGCTGAAAGGTGCCATCTAGAATTCTTGATTTTATTTCTTGTTTGACAATGTCATATTTCTTTTTCATATATACACCTCTAATTTGCAAATTAAATATCGATGGACTAAATTCCAGTAATATAGGAATCGCTTACATTTATAATTAGTTACTTATTACTTATACGTATATGTCGACTTATTATTTTTATAATATTACAAATTGTACGTATACTCAATTAATTCTAAGAATTATTTTTCATATAGGCACTGAACTCCCATTTACATGACCATACCTTGTTATTTTTTAAAAAAATAGCCTTTCATTCCAATTAGGAATGAAGGCTGTCTACCAGCAAACATTGAAGGTGGCGAATTTCTCGTCGCGTTCATTGTTAATGTCACCTACGCGCAAATAGATACCGTCTAATTTGATAAATTTGTTGGGGTATTGAAGTGATTGGAAGGAAGACCAATTGGAATCACTTAAGCCTGGAACTGCCATGAAGGTGGATTCGGTCTTAAAATCATCTGAACCATCATTCCTCTCAAGGCGAAGGGCATAACTTACATTTCTCAAATAATGGCCTCGATTTTGTAAGGATTCAAAGGAGATGCCAGTTGAATCAGCTAAACCGGGTACAATCAGCCACTGAGATGATTTATAAGAATCGAATGGATAATGAGCAATTTTAGCAAATGTTTGTTCATGTCTGACATAACTATCAGGAGAACTGTATGATTTTATGCGGTTCCAAAGCGGTTTGTCTAGCCAAGAATGCTGTAATTGTTCCAATTCACTTTTGGTCATCCGCACAATAGATCCATGTTTGGCATTTAACGGTGGATTGTAGTCCCGTCTATCTAATGGGGTCCAGTTTCCTTGGGATAAATCATCCGTTTCCCAGACAAACATTCTCCCATTCACAGGGTAATAGCAATCGCCATATAGAAACCATTTATTGGCCCCATATTTTTTAATTACTATCGATGCTTCAATCATAGGCTCGCCGATCGGTCGCGTGTATTCATTAGAATCAAAACTCCGAGGTTCCAATGAAGACGAATACGTCCCTTTCATCCGTTTGCCTGACAAAGGTGCTTCTGCCGGTGTGCGTTCATCCTTAAAATACATATAGTATTTTCCGTCATGCTCTTCAATTGCTGCATCAATTACGTCATACCCGGGATCAAAGTATAGGATTGGCTCGCTGATCGTTACGAAGTCCTCGGTATAATTAACGTAAATTCTGTTTCTATCTGTGTTGCCGGACCAGAAAATTCCATACTTACCCAATCTCTTATCAAAAAAGATTTCAGGAGCCCACGCATGCATCCCGGCTGTATTTAACCTAAGAAGGCGTCCATTTTCAAACGTTGTAAGATTTGCAGAATCGTAGCACATCACATACTCACTATTCCACATATTTGTTGCTAATACGATAAATGAACCATCTTGTTTTTTATAAACAAATGGGTCTCGAAGCCCCTTTTCTCCAATAGCTGGAACAAGAACAGGCTGATTATTATTAAGGGGGATCCAATTAAGGCCATCATAGCTGTATGCTAAATGTAAGGAGAATTCATTTCCTTCGTTGAGTGGTGTCTCAGTAAAGTATCCCATTACATAAGCAGTCCCCTCATTTTCTTTATTTTTACTATGTATATTGGAACTCAAAATATCACTTCCTTTTATGATTTATTGATACATTAAATTCACTTTCTTTTATTAATTCTTTAAATAACAATAGATTCCTGTTGTATCTAATGAGTATTTTAAGAAAATTCGCGGTATTTCCAGATTTATGTGCAAAGTTGTGGTAAATGAAATGACATAGATGTACTATGGGTAACAAGCAAACTTTGAGTAAATATCAAATAGTTTGATACAATAACAGGTAGAAAATGATTGAGGAGAGTATAAAAATGAAAAATGAAAATGTATTTAAGGGGTATATTGGAACTTATACAAAAGGAGATAGTAAAGGGGTTTATTCTTTTACACTCAATACAGAGGAAGCAAAAATTGAAGACATTCAAGTAGCTGCTGAGCTTGGTAATCCTACCTATTTAACCATCAGCAAAGACAACCGCTATCTTTACTCTGTTGTCAAAGAAGGGGAAAATGGCGGTATTGCCGCGTTCTCAATCGATGAAAATGGTGGTTTGACTGCGATTAACAGCGAAGTCTTAGCAGGAGCGCCACCTTGTTATGTAAGTGTAGATAGTAAGAATCGTATGGTGTTTGGATCCAACTACCATCAGGGGCTTGTTCAATCCAATTTAATTAACCAAGAAGACGGTTCCGTTTTACCTTATGCATCGATTCGTGAACATGAAGGATCAGGTCCTGACCCAAGACAAGAAAAGCCTCATACCCATTATTCTGAACTGACACCTGATGAAAAGTACCTTGCTGTGTGTGAATTAGGAATTGATGCGGTGATTACATATTCGGTTGAAGAAGATGGCACGCTTACAAAGGCACACCTATTGCCTGTAAAAGCGGGAAGCGGCCCAAGACATCTTGTTTTTCACCCAAATAGAGACATGGCTTATGTGATGACGGAGTTTAGCTCTGAAGTGATTGTATTAAACTATAATCCAGAAGATGGCCATTTTAGTGAAGTTCAATATATTTCTACATTGCCTGAGGATTTCAAAGAAAATAATCAGGGCAGTGCGATTCATATTTCTGCGGATGGCCGTTATGTTTATGCGGGTAATCGCGGCCATAACAGTATTGCGGTTTTTAGTGTGGATCATGGTTCTGGTGAGCTTACGTTTGTGGAACATACTTCGACTGAGGGAGATTGGCCTAGGGATTTTGAGATTGATCCTAGCGGGAAGTTTGTGATTGCTGTGAATCAGGAGTCTGGGAATGCAGTGTTGTATACACGGGATGAGGTTTCTGGCCGTTTGACGTTGGTAACTTCGGATATTACGGTTCCTTATGGGGTATGTGTGAAGTTTTTGAATTATTAATAATTACAATAAAACAAACAGCTTAACTAATTGTTTAACAATTGGTTAAGCTGTTTCTATTTTATGCTGCGGCATATAATTTAATTTTCTCCTACACCAATTATGTATAATATTTATTCTAAATTGAATATTAGGAAAACTTAATATACAATTCTTCCAAATTATTAAAGATTTTACTTTTAATCTGCTTGCTACGCTACGATTCTTGAGTGGGATCAATTAATTGGGCTTAAATAAGAAATCTCTAATTTCTTCTATAGACAATCCTAAATTTTTAGCCTCATTAATAAGATCTAGCCATTCTTGATCAGGTTCTGTTTCAGCGATTAAAGTAGACACGATATATCCTCCTAAAATTTCAACTATTTTAGGTAACTCAGCCATCGTAGTTAAATAAACCTTAGACCTGTAGCTTTGCGTCCCACTCTTTCGAATGGTTTGCCCTTGTCTTGTATAGTATTAAAGTATTAAACAACTAAGTTAATAGTACTATAGTCTTAATAGGGATAAAATGGAAATAAATCCAAAAGTTTCGACACAATTTTGATAATCATCCGACATACTAAATAATGCTATCCCTGACTTAGAAGTTTTAAAACACATTTTTCACAGGTTACATACCCCAATTCAATGAATTTAATTTTTCTAAGGGTTTTTCTTTTTATTACTTTATCTGAATTAAATTCTAGTCCACATACACAATAATAAGAGTCTTTAACAATGTGAATCCGATCATTTTCCTTTATTAATGGATATATCATGATTCCCCTTCTTTTCTATTGTTGTTCTTAATGAAGAACATATAATTAATTATAAAGAAAGTGTTGAATATTGTAAATGACTATCATCATTTATTTCCCCTAATAAATTATGAATATTCCTTTCGGTCTATAACTGAATTCGACATTTTTTTCAATATTTATCAATTATAATCGGAGAAGAGATTTGGGAAGATAGGGGAAAGTAAAATGGCAAATAATATTGGGAATAGTCATGTAAATAAAATTAAGTTTGAGAAACGGAGAATTACGGTAATTTTACTCACTATAATCTGGGGATTGTTTTTATTAATAAATACATGGACGGAGAGCTTAGAGCAGGTACTAGATTTTGAGTCATTTCAATTTAAATGGGTTTCAACCCCTGACTATAAGTCATTCTTTTATTTTTATGACTTCACATTAGTTCATCCTGATTATGTAACCATTAAATTAGGGCATTTTATTGGTTTTGCAATTATGGATCTCCTTCTCTTTATTCTGTTAAGAAATCACAAGTTCGCGATATTAGTTTCCATCATTTTTGCTTTTATAACAGAATTTTTTCAGCTCTTTTTTGGCAGAGATGGACGGTTTTATGATCTTATCATTGATACCCTAGGTGTTTTATCGGTTTATTTATTGGTCAAGAGTATAAAATATCTAAACAGTAAAGTAAGCTAGTTTTTTTTGTGTAAGAAATAGGGTTCCATAAAGAATCATCTATGTTGGCTTAAATGGAACCCCTTTTTTTGTCATTTCAATAATTAACAAGTGATAATTTCCTTGATTTTTTCTTATCAAATTTAGTCCGGGTTAAATTTTTATATAAACCTTCTTGGTTCAATAACTCTTCGTGAGAACCTTTTTGCACAATTCTTCCTTTATCCATAACTAAAATTAAATCGGCGTTTTGTATTGTGGATAAACGATGTGCTATTACTATTGTTGTTCGATTCTCCATCAAGTGATCCAACGCATTTTTGACATGATATTCAGATTCTCCATCTAAAGCAGAAGTTGCTTCATCAAGCAACAATATAGGGGCATTTTTTAAAATCGCTCTAGCTATGGCTAGTCTTTGTTTCTGTCCCCCTGATAATTTAACCCCTCTTTCACCTATTTCTGTTTCATATTTATGTGGTAAAGACATAATAAAATCATGTATATTAGCATTAATTGTAGCCTCAACCATTTCTGTTTCCGTCAAATTTGGTCGTGCAATTAACAGATTTTCTCGGATGGTACCTGCAAAAAGGAAGATATCCTGAGGTACATAGGCAATGGCACTTCTTAATTTAGCAGGATTAATTACATCAATAGAATTTTGATCTATTAAAATATCCCCTGACTGGGGTCTATAAAATTTTAGGATGAGATTAAATAAAGTGCTCTTTCCTGCCCCACTTGGTCCAACTAATGCAACAACCTTACCTGCAGGAATTTCCAAGGAGAAATCCTCAAATACGTTCTTATTTTTCTCATAGCCAAAAGTCATGTTTTGAAATTGGATCGACTCTTTCAGATCCATTGAAGGAGAAAAGAAAGGCAACTTCTTAATTGCTGCTGGTTTATCCAATAAATCTAATACTCTTTCAACGGCAGCAATTGATCGTTGAAAACCAGCCCATTGACCTGCAAGTCCGGTTAGTGGCGATACTAAATGACCCACTAAGTTAACAAATGTTAAAAGTGCACCAACTGTCATCGTATCTTTGGATACAAATAACGCACCTATAGAAAGACTGCCAATAAAAGTAATCGTACCAAGTAATTGCCCACCTGTTGCATACCATCCCTGTAATTTAGTATTTTTCAATTCTAATTGATACAGCTCTTGATTAGCGTCTCTGTACTTTTGATATTGATCCTTTTCCATTGTAAATGATCGAATAACCCCAAAACCTTGAAAAGTCTCAGTTAGAAGGTTGTTTACTTTTCCGATTAACTGATGAATCTGTTTACTATTGTTTCGCAAGATTAAACCAAATATCATCCCAGATAATGCAGCAAGGGGAGCAATTAGTACGCTCATTAAGCACAATACCCAGTTTATTTGCATTAAGTAAATAAAGATAAAAATATAGGTGATCGGTAATTTAATAAAATTAACAATACTATTTCCTAATAGGCCATCAACACCATTAATATCATTGGTAAAATGCGAAATTAATTCTCCTGAGCGAAGATTTGATACATATCCGGGTGAAAGGCGTAAAATATGTTTAAATAGGTGATTTTTCAGTTCTTTTTTAACCCCGTTTGTGGCAATGGTATTAAAGTATGTATAAGCGAACCTGGAAATCATCCCAATAGCAATAAGTAGAATCCCAATTGGAATCAAGGTAAGAATTTTATCAAATTTACCATGAACCGCTGTTTCTGTAATATTCCCATAAAATTTAGCCATTCCTATTGTTATGAAGGTTTCAACAAATACAGTGATTAGTAGAACTAGGTAGGCGAACCAATATTTTATGATATAAGGACTTAGTAAACTATATGTTCTTCGTAAATCTCTAAATGAAAAGTACTGCTTAATATTTAAAAAAATTTGTCCCCTCATTAAGAACTCTCCTAATTTGATATCACTAACTTTTCGAAAGCTTTATAAAAATTGTCCAAAAAATTAATTAAGATATATTAATTTTTTTATGAGTACTTTTACCAATTTTAGTTTCTCTAAATAATGTTTTTGAAATATATTTCCCAAGTTTTATAGATGGTTTCTCTACAGTGTAATACATAATATTTGAAACCAGGAATGTTAATATTATTGCAATAACAACAATTAGCCAGATTGGCAGTTGTTTATTAAGGAAATGGATACAACCAAGTAATACTGCTAAATGTGATAGATATAAACTATATGAGATTTTACCAATTTGATTGATAAATTTGTTATTAAGAACTCTGGAAACTGAGTTAGAGGAAATTGCAAGAATGATTAGAAGTGCTGCCCCAATTGTTGTAAACCATGAGTCAATTACAGATCTGTAGAATGGATTAAAATCATTTATTATTAAATTTAACAAAAAAGAAGGATGTGCATATAAATAAAAGATTATTCCCAAAATAAAAATAACCTTTTTATACTTCCTATTTATAAATGAAACCCTAAAAAAAATAACTTCCCTATATTTAGCTAATAGGGCCCCTATAACGAACATTGAACAGCAATGTATCGATACATAAATTTCGGTACCGTAATAAGTTGGATTTAAGATTGTACAATATACTACACTTATTAATGATAGAAATATCGCTAATAATATCCCTTTTTTATAACTAACTTTTATTAAAATTGCTAGAAGAATCGGGAAAATCAATGAAATTCTCATCTCATGAACTAAGGACCAGACTACGTTATTAAGATTGCTAGAAAATGTATCTATCAAGATTAAATGCTGTTTAATTACTTGAAAATCTGGTTTTGTTGACCAGTTAACATTAAACCAATTCGATAAACTTACTACCTTTTTAGTATAGAAGATCTCCCAAGCTACTATTGAAAATAGTAAAGCTGCTATATAGGGGATGTAAATCCTGCAAATTCTCTTAATAACATAGTCAAGATAATTAATTTTTTTGTTATTTGCTAAAAATGGGAGAGATAGGACAAAGCCGCTCAAAACAAAAAATAACGTTACTGCTTCACTACCGGCAATAAGAAAACGGAAAGGCCCAAATTCAAATAGTAAATTGGAAAATAAAGAACTGTTAAAAATAAGATAAATATGTCCTATGAAGACTGATATAGCTGCCAAACCTCTTAATGAATCTAATTCATGATACCTTTTCTCCATGAAAACCCCTCTTCTTTTAGGCTAGTAGATAGTCAAATTAACTACTTTCAAATTTTAAATGAAAAAATAATAAATTTATTACATGCTAATTATTAACCAACAAAATTAAGGATATTTTTAAGCAACTGGGTATTAGGGTAATCTGAATTATTTAGTTTATTAATGACTTCAGTCCTATTGAAATCTACTCTCACGATTGAGGTATCAATATTTTCTTTCTCGATTATTACAAATGCATATGAGGCTTTATTAACACCATCGAATGGTAATCCAACACTTCCAGTATTAATTATGCATTTACCCTTCAAATATCTAATAAATGGTCTATGAATGTGAGCAAAGATATAAACATCTGCTTCCTTTTCCATAAGTTTTTCTTTTAACTTATCATCACTTTCATCTGGTAATACCACATCAAATAGGCTATTTGGAGTGGCATGAAAGGCATGAATCCTTATATTATCAATTTCGATTTTTAATTCCATTGGTAAATTCCTCAAATATTCAATACTTTCATCATCCAATTGAGATAATGTCCACTCCCGCTCTTTATTCATTATTTCAAGTGCAGGGTCTGGAACTTCCCCTTTTTCAACTCCGCGGACAACCCATTCATCCGCATTTCCTTTAATAACATCTGTGTCTAATTGTCTTACAAAATCTATTGACCGCTTGGGCTCTATTCCCCTAAAACAAATGTCCCCAAGAACATAAATTTTATCTACGCCTCTTTTTTCAATATCTTTTAAGACTGCGTCCAAAGCCACAGCATTTCCGTGGATATCAGAAATAAATGCTAATTTCATCTAATAACACCTCTTTTATTTTTTATATTATCTTTCTGCCCTAATGTTTTTTTTCCAAATCCAAAGAAACGGACGCAAAGGGAAATATAAAAAATGCAATTTTTTTGGTAATGCAAGTATTTCAGTATCCTCTGGCACCGGAAAAAGAAATCCATAATAGTAAAAACATTTTTGTTTTAATGTCATTAATTCATATAAATATTTGTTAAAACTCAACAAGATTTCACCAGGCAGATTTTCACTGTGTAAATTTTCCAATTGATTAATAAATGGCATTACTTTCTTAGCAAGATTAATAGACCTTTTCCCTAGACTAAAGGGTTTCATTTCAACTGGAATTGGAGTACCTAACAAACGAGACAGCAAAATAAAAACTTGGCCTCCTAAATGTTGATAATTGAATTTTTTTAATAAATCATTCACTTCTCTCCAATTTAGATCCTGTTTAATCATCTGATTTAGATCTGTCAACCAACGAAGCCTAAACCAGCCGTGGCGTGCTCCATGAGCGATTAAATATACAAATAAATCTTCCCTATTTAAAAAGTAAACCGGTTTGTGGTTGATAGGACTAATTCGTTTCCTCTTCCATAATTCAAGAAAAGTAGGTTCTTTACCAGGGCCAGGATGCAGTCGCCAATGAATCTCCAAACTTATCCCCTTTTGTGGATGGGCATACTCGATATGATGATTCTTCCATTTCCAATCATCCAACACGGTACGAGTATAATCATCTCTTACATAACCATGGTTGAGTAAAAGTTGATTTACATGTTCCAAATCTTCTATTTTGACAAGAATATCTAAATCTTTCGAAGTGCGCATTGTAAGATCAAGATATAGGTCATAGGCAAGGACAGGGCCTTTCAAAAATAGGGCTTTTATTCCTCTTTGAGAGAACAGAATGCTAACTTGCTCCATTTCTGCATTTAACAAAAGCATTTGAAAAGTATTCTTTTTATACCAAGACGATAAAGTATTCATTACATAATAAGGAATAGTACTACTATTTACTTGTTTTAGTGTTTTATAAACAATTGGATACAGGCGATGATGTTCTACGTATTGAAGGAATAAATCCCAATTCACATCGGTGAATAATTCCTTGGATAAAGGCGTATCGTTATTTTTTACAATAAAAAATAATAATAGTAATTCTCTTGAAAAATCATCCATTTCTTGTAAGGCATTAATATTTTCCATCTAGAGCACCTTCAATTCATCCATGCGCTTTGCAAACTTTGCCACTATTGTAAACCTCTCCATGCCTGTGCTGCCAGAGACATAAAACGAGCCGCTTCTTAACCAGGCATGAGCAATCATATTTCCCTCATCATCCCTTGCCATCCCCATATAAAGGGTACTTTCAATTTTTCGCCTTTCAAGCATTTTCATACCCGCAATGGCCATGACAAGGCATTTACTCTCCCACCAAGTATGCCTACTCATAACACTTATGGAATCTGATACTTGCTGAAGAAATTCCAGTTGTTTAGGATCTTGTGTATAGACAGTTTCAGTCATTCTTTCCCCTAGTGATGGTGCTACTTTTGCAAACGGGAGACTCTTTAATACCCTAGCCCACCCTAATGTATAGAAAGCTTCTAATAATAATAGCTGGTTGAATAATTTCAATATTAAGAAATTTCTTATCTTTCTCACAATATCCATTAGCATTTCTCTCACTTCATTCGAGTCTACCTACTCCAAAATCTCAATCAAATCCTCTTTTATTAAATTCTGTAAGAAAGCCATTACTTCTTCCTCACATTGATTTCGATCTATATCGTATTCAGCAATTAAGGTAGTTATTAGTTCGGGAATGGTAATAGAATCTCTGATCCGATCCCAAATTTCTCCTCCAATTCCTCCTAAATTATAGTATTTACCATTTTGAATGCTAAGCATGACTTTTTCGCCGTCCATATTACTAATATAATTTTCACCTTTTTTAACGATGATATCTTTGTTTGATAGTACTTGATTTTTTATCATGAATTAATCTCCTTATAAATATTATCAAGAAATAAAGTAACTAATTCTTGGGCGGTAAAACGTGATGTAGGTCGAATTACTTGATAAAGAGGTAACTGATTAATCAGTTTCGTAGAAGTAGTAAAGTGCCAATCTATTAAACCTAAAGGTTTAAGGAAAAGATTACGATAGGTATTACGATATAATGTATGAAATCTCTCTAATCCCTTAATAGGCTGGATTTCAATTTTCTCTTCTTCCCCTATTACTAATTCAAAAACTCCTCCTAGTGGTAAATTATCACTATAGAAGTTAGTCTGAACTGGAATTGAATACTTAGATTCTCTTGCATAAAGTGGATGAAAATTATTTAACTCCATCCCAAATTGGTTAAGACTCTCCTGCCATAACTTTTGTTGTGGGTAGGAGGGGATAACAATCGGTTTTGAATTATTTGATAATAAAACAGGAATAATATCATCGCTGATTATTTGAAATCCTTTTTTAATAAATGCCGACGCCAAAGTGGATTTGCCGACACCAGATTCCCCTACAAACGCGTAAGCTTTCCCATTAATAGCAATCGCACTGCCATGCAAAGGCAAAATTTTTCTTTGCATGAGAATGGCACCCATACATGTACCTAGAATAAAAAGTCTAATTAACCCCTCATCCGCTTCTGCATCAGGCGAAACCATGATTGTTTTACCTTCATCAACTAAGAAAATACCGGTATCAGGAACTTTAAAAAGAATTCGATTTCCCTCGAAAATAAAACATTGATTGTTACTTGATCGATTCCAGAGTTGTTTTAGGTCTACCCTTTTAATAGTTACATCCGCCCTATTTTGATGTGGAAGATGAGGAACAAGTTCAGGTAATTCAATATTGCTGAGTATTTTTAATCCAAACCCTGTATAAGCAAGTTTTGTTTGAGTTTCAAGCACCGTTGAGATCACCTCTAAATACCATTTAATATTTCACTATTCCACTTGTATTTGTTCATTATTATGAACAGTGCATTCAAAAAAAATTTCTAGTATCGATCGTATCTACATACTTATCTTTTTGCAGTAATAATCAATTACTTGATTATCAACGCTTTCATCAAATTTCCTTGCAAAAAACTCATTTGAATTTTTGATTGTTTCGACATTATCCATTTTTAATGTAATAGGATTATTACGCGTTTTAACTGTTTTCCCGAATTTAATATACATTAAATTATTATTAACAACATCGTTCTTATATTTTGAATTCATGATTAAGGTTTGAAAAAAGAATTCATCGGGAACCAAACTATTCCTAAATACCTCATAATACCATTCATTCTTATTTACAAACTTTATAATATACTTAGCTACTTCTAAGGGAATACAAAACCAATTTGAACCATTATAAATGGAAAAATTTTCAGGAAGCTTATATTTATTAGGAGAGATATTTACACCCATGCTGTATAAAATGGCAATTCCTCTCCTCATAAGTCTATAAGGGTGATATGGAGTAATATAAAGCTGCCTCGACCATTCAGGCCAATTTACACTTACAAATGCAGCATGTGGTTCTCGCTTTTGGACACGATATGCATTCATAAAAATCTTATTTTTATTTTCGGCAAGAAATTCTGCAAAACCTTTTTTCACCAACATGTCTTGCCCACTTCTAAAACAAATAAAATCATAAGAAATTCCTGAAGCTATTACCTCCTTTAATAATAATAATGTCGCATCAACCAGGGTTATATCTCCCCATCTAACAGCTACACTCTTATTTAATACTTTTACTCTAGGGCTCTTTATCATTTTTGCTTTTAACTGCGGATTTTTCTGATCAATATGAATGTATACATCAGTATACTCTTTAGAAATTAGCTGCTTAACAAATTTATTTACTTGTTCTGGATTCTTATGGATAACTAGAATATAGGCAGTCCTTGCAATTTTTGAACTCATATCTACGCTTCCTTTATAAAGAGATTAATTTTACAAACTTTAATTTTTAATTAATTTTTTATAAATTTTGTTATTTAGGTTTATATCCTTCGAAACTAAATTTAAGGATGTATTGTACAATTTATTATTTTCAACCAAGTAAGCAGGTGCTCCCATTCCACCGTTAATCGAATCGATTCCTATTCTTTTTATATTACTGATAAGCTTATTTCCCTTTATAGTAGCCCCATATACTTTGGTTTTACCTTGTTCAGACGCATCACGACCTATCTGGATAATTGGGCTCTCATCTTTCTCAACTGTCTTAACATTAAATGTATTATCCAAAACATTTACATTTTTAGCTTCCATAGCCAACACACTAGGACCATTAAAACCTTTATCATTTTCGAATGAGGAATTCTTAATTGTTACATCAGTCTTTGAATTATACGTATAGAGTATAGTATTTTTAAACTTACATTTAGTGAAATTAATCTTGCCAGGAAAGCCAAGTTCAAATGTGCCCTCGTTTGTAGAACATTCAGTAAATTCTCCTGGAATTAAATTCATTTCGGGGGTATTTATAAAAGTAAAACCTTTATAAACATTTTTGCTATTTCCATCCCCACTTATTTCGTTATTTCCTTTAAGTGTAATAGATTCCAGTTGAATTGGTTCACCATAAACCGCTAACCCACCTGTATCTGTTGGATTCTGAGAAGACTTCAATATAATATTGGAAACTTTTATTCCATTATTTTCAGTTTGCGTAAATCCTAGATTGGAGTCCACTCCATTTATTCCATCTACAATTACACCTGAGCCTCCTTCAAAACTTGCCGAACTAGAAACTAGACTGTTCTTAATAAATTTGGTGTTACCCCATGTGACAAAATTAGTATTTTCAAACTTGTTGTTTCTTACAGTTGCTCCATAATACGCAGGGTTGATCGAGAAACCCATCCCATCATCAACATTAGGCCCAAAATAGTTATCTTCTACAGTCGCATTCCCTCCATATGAAAAAACCATTTGAATGGAATTATTTAAAAATTGATTCCCTTTTATTAACGTGTTAATAGCAGGGTAAAAACCAGGTTCAATATCAATTCCACTTTCTGGTGCGGTTCCTTCCGTATGATGTATTTTATTATTTAGTATTTTAATATTGTCAGATGCTCCAACGGTAATTCCCTGTCTGCGGTTATACCCAATATCACAATTTTGAATCGTTAAATCTTCTGTTACCGCAACGGTCATTCTATTTACTTTTACGTTTTCAATTGAATTTGCATTAAAGACTACCCTAAAATAATCTGCATCCTTTGGAATGCGGGAATATCCCCATGTAGAATTAAATCGTTGATCCTTTTCACCTTTTATAAACCTACCATCTTTCCGAAAATAGAATAAATCGTAAGTGCCCTCTACTCCTTCGGGAATCCACATCATTAGATTACGATAATGAGGATTTGAATAGATAGATTCTTTAAAGTTTGTTACATCGTAATTATTTGACCTGATTTTTCCTTTTGCTGTAATTTCCTCCCCTTTATCATTGAGCCCGCCTAATTCAAGATCTTGTTCTGTAATATAATCACCGTATATAGTTGATCCGCCTATTTCAATTCCATCACCGGTAAAGTTTTCTATTTTAATATTTTCGATGATAACGTTACTTGCTCCTGCTATTGTAATTCCATTACCCCATTCATGAGTACCGTCTGTATCTCTCCCTTTTTGCGAATAATCGTGAGCTTCTCGATCTCCACGAAGAGTTCCACCTGTTATTTTTATATTCTTAGCATTTGAATCAAGGTAAAGAGTAGAGTATATTTCAAATCCATTCTTTTCTTTTTGAATTATTGCCTTTTTGTCTAGTAAAAATGTCATATTTGATACTAGGTTAATTCTGGCATCATGATCCGTAACTGATTTTCCTTTTGTAATCAAATATGTGCCTTCTGGAATATAAAATGTGGTGTATTCTTTTTCACTAGCCCATTGTAAAGCATCGTTGATCCCTTTTGTGGTCTCTTTGGGATGTGTCCCATCATTGTGGATTCCCCATCTTTTTAGGTCAAGCATATACATGTTTTTGATTATAGGGATTTCATTATCTTTCTCTATTAACTGTTTATTGGCAGATAATTCACTTTCATCTTTGTCATTATTTATTTGTGATGCTTTACATGCATTTAATAGGAGCAGTAATCCTAATATAATGATTGTGTAGAAAGGTTTTTTACTACCTATAATCATGTAATCATCCTTTTCTAAAGTTATTTTTGCCTCTTGAATTAAGATTCGTACTTTTTACCATCCCTGTTCAATTTGAAAAATATAATTCTGATAATTGAAGGGATATCTTTTAAAAACAAGTGACTAATTGTAACCGTCAAGTTGTTTTGAACACTTTTTGCTAATTAATTTTGAACACTTTCT
>NZ_JAABNN010000081.1 GCF_009928415.1 Bacillus sp. USDA818B3_A | reverse complement strand
CATCGACCTCACGCTTATCAGGCGTGCGCTCTAACCAGCTGAGCTATAGGCCCATTTTTAAAGTTTTATCAAACACTCGGCTATGCTGTGATTTAAAGATATGGCTGGGCTAGCAGGATTCGAACCTACGAATGACGGAGTCAAAGTCCGTTGCCTTACCGCTTGGCTATAGCCCAATGAAAAAATGGGGCGGCTGATGGGAATCGAACCCACGAATGTCGGAACCACAATCCGAT
>NZ_JAABNN010000035.1 GCF_009928415.1 Bacillus sp. USDA818B3_A | reverse complement strand
GAAAGTAAAAGAGATAGCGTAAGCTATCCCTTCGAAATCAGTTTCTTACTCTACTTGAATAGTTGATATTTTAAATCTATCACACACAATAGTGAACATTTAACTTTAAATAGTTATTTTTTCTTTGCAATTTCTGTTCTATTAGGTGCAAGGGGAGGTTGTTCCAACCATTTATTGTTCACCATGATTTTAAACCAGTTTTTTGTAAGCATAAGATTTTGTAAAATAGTTGCCTCATAAGTGGCCACGAGGTCTGTTCGCATCGATCCTGCAAGACCTGCCCCATGATAAGTTTGTGCAGCTTGGAACAAAAATCCCATGTGGTAAAGTAATAACTTATCAGAAAATGGAGAGTCAGTTGAAGTGGTAACTTCTGTTTCCAGAGATTTCGGTACTGGTAAGTTATCAGCTTGCAATATTTTTGCAAATGCTCTTATTTGATTATCAGCAGTTTGCTCAGATTCAGTTAAAAATTTTCTTACCTCTTTCGATTGAGCCACCTGGCTGAAGGCAATAGAAAGGGTCTTAGACAGAATACTTTTTTTAAGGTTTAAAGAAATACTAATGATTTCAGTCGCCGCAAGGGTTCTGCCCTTGCCAAAAAAACCATCTTTGAAATCATTGCTTGAAATACTTTCAGGATGTTCATATGGATAATATAATGGATCTCTCTGAAAAAGACCTTTTTCAAGCAATAACTCAACCGTTTGATGGTACATTTTTTTGGCATCGTTATCACATGAGTCGTAAAAATCCCTTAAGTCTTTCCTTACAGAAATACATAATGCAGTGCTATGCCCTAATAAACCATGTAAGGTCATTACGTGTAAATAATTCAGGCAGAATGCATCTGAAAACAATCTCTTTTTTCCTAAATACAGGTCGGTTTCATTAAATCCAATTGGAACAGGAAATCCTTCTTTCTCGAGAAAAGTCTTAATTTGTTTCTTTTGTTGTTCAAATGTTTTGAGAGCATCATTAAAAACCGCTTTTATTGCATCATCTTCAATAATGGAGTACATATACCTATTTATTATATCTACCGCTGTTCCGTTTACGTACTCACCCCACAAGGAACCAATTTCAGCAGATGTAAGTTTTAATTGTTCCGTATCCATTTCTTCACCTCCCTAGTATTATTTCCGATTTGAGAAATAGTATAATCTTCTTATGAACCAACAAAATTTGATGTACCGAGGTCTCATTGTATAGAAAAAGTAATACCAAGGGTTAATATTAAATTTCCTAAAACATAGAGTGGATATTTTTTAGACCTTTTTATAACTTAGTAGGTATTTCTTTTAACATTAAAATATGTGGGATTCCATCTTCCATAAATATATCGGATGAAGTCCGATAGCCCAGTTTTTGATAAAAACCCTCTGCATGTGTTTGTCCGTGTAATTTAACCTGGGATACTCCCTGTTCTTCTGCGATTTCTTCTAACGCTTTTATAATGATTTTTCCAAGACCAAAATTACGGTAAGGTTCAAGGATGCAGATTCTCTCCAATTTACCAACACCATCTATAAACCTTATCCTCCCTGTACCTACCGATGTTTCATTATAATGAACTAAAATGTGTTCGCATAGGCCGTTTAGTGTATCAAATTGATCAAATTCATCTTTTAGTGGTACACCTTGTTCCTCTACAAATACTTGTTTTCGAATAGCAAATGCTGCCTTTAGCTCTTCATCCATCGTAATTCTTTTTGCATCCATTTTTTTTCACTCCAATTAGATTAATTTGACTATGATAATTTTGTTGCAAATGCAATAAAATTAGTTTAAATTTAATCTATATCACTTTTATAGTAATTGCAACAAAAAAGTGTGGTGAAGGAGATCGACATGAAAGATATCTTACGAGAAATTGGAATGATCGCAAGGGCATTAGATTCTATAAGCAATATAGAATTTAAAGAATTTGACCTTACAAAAGGGCAGTATTTGTACTTGGTGCGAATATGTGAAAACCCAGGAATCATTCAAGAAAAGGTAGCTGAGATGATAAAAGTAGATCGAACAACAGCCGCTCGTGCTATACAAAAACTTGAAATGAATGGTTTTATTGAAAAGAAAGATGATCAACATAACAAAAAAATAAAAAGGCTTTTTCCAACAGAGAAAGGGAAAATGGTTTATCCTTCTATAAAAAAAGAAAATGATTATTCCAATACCGTTGCATTAGAGGGATTTTCCGGAACAGAAGTAGAGACCATTTTCGATCTTCTTCAAAGAGTAAGAAAGAATATAGAAAAAGATTGGGAATTTGTAAAAAAGGGAAACAAGAGAAATTATTGAATAGATAAAGGAGCACATAATCATATGACTTTTATTATAAAAAAATGTACCCCCGCAGATTCACGCCTGCTTCAAGAAATCAGTTATGTAACATTTAATGAGACTTTTAAGGAGCAGAATACACCTGAAAATATGAATGCTTATTTGGAAAAAGCATTTAACTTAATCCAATTAGAAAAAGAATTGTCCAATAACTCTTCGCAATTCTTCTTCGTTTATATTAGTAATGAAGTCGCTGGATATTTAAAGGTGAATATCAATGATGCTCAGTCCGAAGAAATGGGTGATGAATCACTTGAGATTGAGAGGATTTATATAAAGAAAGAATTTCAAAAACATGGGCTTGGTAAATACCTTTTTAACCAAGCTATGGACATTGCGACGGAACTTAGTAAAAAGAAAATCTGGCTGGGCGTATGGGAAAAAAATGAAAATGCGATTGCTTTCTATAAGAAAATGGAGTTTGTTCAAACGGGAGCTCATTCTTTTTATATGGGTGATGAAGAACAAATAGACTTTATTATGACCAAAACACTCCGATAACTTTTTTGTAAGGGGGAATCACTTTGTATATACCTAAACACTTTAAAATCATTGATGAAGGCACAATTTATGATTTTATTGAAAAGTATAGCTTTGCCACTTTATTTTCACAGCATAAAGGAGAACCCTGCGCTACACATCTTCCACTGATATTGAATAAAAATGAAAATGCTTTATATGGTCATTTTGCACGTCCGAACGAACAATGGAAGGATGCTGAAAACCAACAAGTTCTTGTGATTTTTCAAGGTCCGCATTGTTATATTTCTCCTTCTTGGTACGAATCTATGAAGGCTGTACCCACATGGAATTATGTGTCTATCCATGTATATGGAAAGATGGAGATCATCGAAGATCAAAAAGTAATCTTTGATTCTTTAAATGATATGGTAAATAAATATGAAAGTCCGGCTAGTCCATACCAATTAAGTGATGTAAACCCCAGTTTTATTGAAGGCATGAGTAAAGGGATTGTAGCATTCAGAATAAACATTACGAAAATGGAAGGCAAAGCTAAATTGAGTCAAAATCATCCTGTGGAACGCCAAGAGTTAATTATTAAGGCACTAGAAAACACATCCCATCAAGATAATCTACAGGTTGCCGAACTGATGAAGAAAAATTTAAAGATATAAAGAAAATTAAAACGACATTCAAGGAGGAATGTCGTTTTAATTACTTAACATATTATTATTTGATTCTTTTTCAATAATATCTTTCACCACGTCCTCAATGGTAACATTCCCAAGAGCCTTTTCCAATGCTGTTTGAGCGATTGTAAGCAATGGTTCAATTGCGCATTGAATATTCCTGCCGACCGGACAATCAGGATTTGGATTTTCATGTATGCTAAACAACTCATTTTCTTGGACGACATTAACCGCTTTATAGACGTCAAGTAATGTTATATCCGATAAATCCTTCGCTAACTCAGCCCCTGCAATACCTGGCCGCACCTTAATCAGCTCTGCTTTTTTTAGCATTCCCATAATTTTTCTGATCACGGCTGGATTTGTGTTTACACTTCCGGCTAGAAATTCAGATGAGCTTACCTCGCCTTTATTTATTTCAATAAGAGCTAATATATGAATTCCGACAGCAAATCGGCTGCTGATTGACATGTGTAGTCACATCCTCTAATATCAATTCTGTTGTTTTTATCGTGTAATTAAATTGATTACAAGTTTATTATACCAAAATACGAACAAAATAATAACTAATCCTTCCTGTTGACAAAATGGTTACAGGTGATTAAACTAAATACATGTAATCAAGATTGTTACAGCTATAAAGAACTGGAGGGAATATAAATGAAAATATTAGTTACTGGAGCAACAGGAAAATTAGGTTCAAAAGTGGTAGATTCATTATTAAAAGCAATACCTGCAAGTGATTTGGCAGTGAGTGTTCGAAACCCAGAGAAAGCAGAGGGTCTTCGTGCCCGTGGAGTAGAGGTTCGACAAGGAGATTTTGACCAGCCGGAAACTCTAGATCATGCTTTTAAAGGGATAGACCGCTTGTTAATTATTTCTGCGGATGGTGACAATGAAACTAGAATTCGTCAACATACGGATGCGGTCAACGCAGCTGCGCGTGCAGGGGTTAAATTTATTGCTTACACAAGTCTCGCAAATGCATCAGAAAGCAAAAATTTAATGGCGCCGCCTCATGTGGCGACGGAAGCAGCCATCATTAAGACGGGTATCCCTTATTCTTTCTTGCGTAACAATTGGTATTTGGAAAATGAAATCGGAAGCATTCAAGGTGCGCTTGCCGGAGCTCCATGGGTAACAACTGCCGGAGAAGGTAAAGTGGGCTGGGCATTGCAGCAGGATTACGCAGATGCAGCGACAGCGGTTCTTGTAGGAAACGGTCACGAAAATACAGTATATGAACTTTCTGGCCCTCTTTTAACACAAGAAGAATTAGCCTCTGCTCTTGGTACAGTATTGGGCAAAGACGTACCTGTACAACAAGTAAGTGACGAAAAATATGCAGAGATCATGAAAGGGTTAGGGTTACCTGATTTTGTGATTCCGATTGTAGTAGGAATTCAAGAAAGTATTCGCAATGGTTCACTAGCAGTTGAAAGCAATGATTTTGAAAAAGTTCTTGGTCGTCCAGTAACACCTATCAATGAAGCCTTGGCCCAACTTGTTAATGGAATTACACAAACAAAATAGTATTTGAGACTAAATGCCTGTGACGGGTTCTAATTTTTTTATGAATGAATATGACAAACCGACCTTGGTAATTAGGTCGGTTTTTTTTAAGAGATACATAGAATGAAAAATGCTATTGCTGTTTAAAAGGGATTTATTTTTTGTCATATTTGTTCCAAAGACAAGGTAAAAGACATAAATAGAGGGTTCTAAATAATCCTTAGAATCCCTCGAAATAACACTATGCAGCTTTTGAAGAATTAGTATCATCCGCCCTCTAAGGATACACTAACAAGAATCAAAGGATGTTTTGTGTATAAGGACGTAATTTATTAACGGAATATTTATTATAGAATACACTTATTATTTCTTCTTGTGAGATGGTGGTTTAGGAGGTTTAGGTTTAGGAGGCTTAGGTTTAGGAGGTTTAGGCTTAGGCTTGGGTTTAGGAGTAGGTTTAGGGGTAGGATTAGGTGTAGAGGACTGACAAGGCTCACAATACTTAAAAGGCTCACTAAATTTAAATTGACCATTAGATTGATCAGATTGACTCATACAAACTCCTCCTTTCTATAAGCTACAATAGTTTATGAAACTTTGGTTCAATCTGAAACTGACAAGCATGGAATTATATACAAAATGTCAAATAATCGTGAAGGGGCAATTAAATGGCAACAGATGGACTTGCCGTTTAACAGAGTGTTAGAATAATAGGTATTGTGGAAGGTTCACCAAGGGTGGACTTTCCTGTTTTTTTAGTTAATATCAAAGAATGTCCATGCTTTTCGTAGTTTTTAAACTTAGCACTCCGAAATGTAATATGAAAAAATTATATAACAGGGGGGGAAACATGAATGAATGGTATGATGTTATTTTTATGTATTATTTGGGGTTTTAATTTTGTTGTAATGAAAATGGGTAATGACGTGTTCCCACCTGTTTTGTTTGCTGCCTATCGATTTTTGCTTGGTGCAATTGTACTCTTTGGCTTAACCTGGTTTAAAAAAATTCCTCTTCCGGGTAAACGGGAACTTAAATGGTATATTCTATGCGGCATTTTGCAGACAACATATTTTAACATTGCGATCCAAATTTCTTTAAATTATATAAATGCAGGGCTTACTTCTGTTCTTACCTATAGTATGCCGTTGTTTCTTTCACTTTTTGCTCATTATTTCATTCCTGGAGAAAAATTAACTTCTACTAAGACAGTTGGAATCTTGATTGGGATATTGGGGCTGTTTTTATCAATGGATATTCATTTTGGAGAAAATATATGGGCTCCTATTCTAGCGTTAAGCTCTGCCATAACATGGGCTCTATCCAGTTTGATTTTCAAAAAGAAATTGCAAGGCTGTGACACAGTTCAATTTACTACCTGGCAAATGGGCGCGGGAGCTATTGGCTTATTTTTGTATTCTTTTAGTTTTGAACAAGGCCAGTCACATTGGAGTCTAATGGCTGTAGTATATCTTTTATATTCTGGAATTTTGGCTTCTGCTTTAGCGTTTGTCATATGGTCTAATATTCTTGCCAAGATGGAAGCCAGTAAAGCATCCATTTCTTTACTAATTGTCCCCGTAGTCAGCACGCTGTCAGGGTTCCTTTTTTTAAAGGAAAGTTTGAATGCTATTGCATTGCTTGGAATAATTTTGGTGCTTTTAGGTGTGTGGCTGGTAAATAGTACAGGTCTTGCACATATACGATTAAAAAATCATTCACTCTTAACAGGCAAAAAAGATAATTGAAAAAATACTAATCTTAAAAGCTACAATTATTAAAAAAAATACCGGGCTGCTATAAAAGGCAGCCCTTTGTTTGTTATAGGTAGGGACTGAGTAGTTTGTAACTACTTATTGGTAATTATTTTAAAGCATTACTTCGTATACTTTTAAATTTTGATAAATAGCTCTTAGTAACGGTGCTTCTATCTCGAATTGTTTGGCTAATCCCAACAAATATCCTTGCAAATGCTCACCTTCAATAAGTAAACCTTTTTCCATATCTCGCTGCATAGAAGTTTTAAAATTATAAGAAAGGCTATCTATTAATTTCATCTGTTCTTCCACAATATTATCAATAATGGGAGCTTTGCACGCTTTCATAATCGTTGTTATTTCCTCAAATAGATTTCTAATAAAGTCTTTGCCGCCATTGCTTTCGCGAATGGGTCCTATTGGTGCACGCATAAGTGTCGTAACACCTGACATAACGGTAATTAGTAAATATTTATGCCATATTTCTTGCATAATTTGATTACTCAAAACAAAATCTGCTTTTGTATTACTGAATGTATCAGCAATTTGGTGGATGCGATCTGTCTCCTGAGATCCAAGTTCACCAAATACAAGTCGATCAAAAGTACTTGAATGCATAACTTCGCCTGTTTTATTTAATGTTGTTTCTATAGAACATAAGCCTCCAATAACTTTATTCTCACCAAATGCTTCTTTTAATGGAGAGAGGTGGGCTACACCATTTAATAACGGAATAATTACTGTATTATCACCGACAAATGGCCTCAAATCGAGCATTGCTTCTTCTAAATGATAGGCTTTTGTTGAAAATAACACGAGATCGAATGGTTCGGTAACATCAGTTTTTGTTATCAGTTTTGGTGCAAATGAGAAATCACCTTTTACACTGTGAATAACTAATCCATTTTTCTCAAGCTGTTTTTTTCGTTTTGAACGAACGAGAAAAACAACGTCTTCTCCTTTTTCTACTAAACGACCACCAAAATAGCCTCCGATTCCTCCAGCGCCTAAAACTAAAATACGCATATACAACTCTCCTTAACCAAATTCATATTGAATCTATTATATTATAGGAACTAACCATGTTCATATAAATAAGGCTATTAATAGAAAATTGAGTATTTTTTCACTTATGAGTATGTGGTGTTAAAATAAACAAGGGCAAAAACGATGACAAAATAGAGGTGTAAAAATGAAGTTAGACGAGTTTACAAAAGGACAAGTGTTCGAAACTAAATCATTTAAATTAACAAAAGAAGATATTATGAGGTTTGCAGGTGAATTTGACCCTCAATATATGCATCTGGATGAGGAAAAGGCAAATCAGGGAAGGTTTAATGGAATTATAGCTTCTGGTATACATACGCTAGCCATTTCTTTTAAGCTTTGGATTGAAGAAGGTTTCTATGGTGAGGATGTCATTGCTGGAACACGGATGAATAATATTAAATTTATAAAGCCAGTGTATCCTGAAGATGAATTACATATAATTGTTGAGGTTCTTGATAAGAAAGCAACAAAAGATGAAACAGGTATCCTCACTGTCTTGTTATCTACATTTAATCATAATGAAGAAAAAGTTTTTGAGGGCGACCTGTCCGTCTTGATTAAGCGATGAATGTCATTCAATAATGAAAAATATCATATTGAAAGAACAGGGCAGGCCCTTGAAGAAGTATACCGAAAAAGGACCTACAGACAAGGTCCTTTTTCGATGTTGATGAATTAAAATTGTGAATTTAATCAATCATCCAATAAAGTCGTTGCCAATATAAAGAATAAATTTTCCTGTGTGTTATCAGGTAGTTAGGTTAAACTTTTAGATTTTCCTCCGATGCCGGTGCAGGTCGCTTGTTCAGACGAAAATTCACTGACAAATATAACCCAGCAAATACAAAGAGTGCAGGAATCACATTGAAAGTGTTAATTCTCTCCCCCAATAAGATGGAGGCTTGAAGATATCCTGCAATCGGTAAGTAAAACCAAAGTATCATCGCAAAAATGGATACACCAATTACCGACCATACAAGATATAAAATCAGATTCTGATCTTGAATAGAGCGATTTCCGAATAGGGAGGAAAGCAGTGCAACCAGAAACGGATTAACCACGACAGCTAGATTAAAAAATCCTGATGAAACTGTTTGTAACGCCCAAAAGCCACAGCCGAGATATAGCGAAGTGTTAAAAAACCCTAATAAAATTAATGGCTTCCATTCTCGTTTGTGGGGCAGTGGATATTTCACCCGTCTAAACCCATAAATATATAACAATAAGAGAATTCCAGCTAAAATAAAACGAATGGTCCCCATAGTTAACGGTGGGGATGAAAGCAAGCCAAATTTCACAGAGACAGCACCAGATGCCCATAGGATGGTAAATAATATACCAAGCAGCACAATATTCATTTTCTTCTCCTCCCAAGATATACTATTATTTAACAATTTTAATTTAAAATTATAGCTTACGAGAACAAGTATTAATATTCAGGATTGTTTGGCGGCAAAAAGGAAAGAGGCACACATATTTCTTCAAAACTTTATGGGGATATATAGATATAAAATAAGGTGCGCTCTAACTGAGTGCACCATTTGTTTTATGAATTGTATATTTCTCTGTTTAAATTCACAATATCCTTATTTGAAAATTCAACTTCTATTTTTTCTGCAAGGAGCTCTGCAAACCTTTCCATCACCTTGTCTCGTAGTAAGGGTGCTTTTTCTTTATTTGCCTTTTTCAATGCTTTCGTGAGCTCATCTTTTGTTAGCTCTGTGCAGTAAGCAGGAGTTCCTGGCTGTTGTCTCCAAGAGTCACTTAAAGAACCACTATCTACTGCGTCGAAGCCTAGCTCGTTTGCTACGTCCATAACTACTTGTTTTTGTGATGGGTCATTACCAGCAACTGCCATCGCAATTCGTCCACTAGAATCTTCGGATGTTCCTTCATTTTCTAAAGTATAGGCTAATAAGTTGTTGAAAGCTTTAATGATAGGTCTGCCTAATTGATTTGAAACCCAAACACTTTCAACCATCCCGTTCTCGATTTCTTCCATTTTGCCGTCTCTATAAGGATAATAATTTGAAGTATCTACAATGATTACTTCCTGCCCGACTAGATCGATAATGTTCCGAATGCTCGGCAGTGCTTTTATAGGGAGAGATATTATAAGAACTTCAATATTTTTTATTGCATCCTCTACAAGCACAGGTGTTCCAGCAAGCTCTTTTCCTGCTAAACGTTCAATTCCTCGTGCATCTGCAATTTTGACATCATGTCCATTCTTAACTAATTTTTTAGAAATAATTGACCCAATTGGTCCTGCACCAATAATTCCAAATCTCATTATTTTTCCTCCTAAAGTATTTGTATATAAAAGAATTATTCTGCTTAAAGTTACACAATCATATGTTTATTCAAACTGTAAACATATATTAGATAATAAAAACGTATTGAGTATTTTTGTTACATATACTAGAATAAAATGATTTCTCATCTTTTTGAAGTAGGCAATAAAAATTGACGTAGTACATTTTTTTGTACTTAACAGTAGAAAGCAGGTAAAAAGGTGTCTAGGATATGCAAGGATGGATTTGACAAAGAGTGTATAAAGGAACAAAGAGAAGTTTATGGCATTGCCTATACCCAAAACATACTTTCTGGGCGTTGGAAATATATTATTCTTTGGTATTTAAAGACCAAAGAGCGTCGTTATAGTGAAATTAAAGCTTTTCTATGGGATATCTCACAGGGTTCTCTTACAAAGCAACTTCGAGAATTAGAAAGTGATGGCTTAATAAATCGCAAAGTTTATCCAGAGGTTCCTCCTCGAGTAGATTATTCATTAACATCAAAAGGGAAAGAATTCATTCCTATAATTGATTTGATGGAAGAGTTCGGGAAGAAGTTCGGGGAGCAGGTAGACTAACCAAAGCGTTCACATTCATCATTTACAATTTACCCCAAAATTTAAATGGTGATAAAGTCATAGTGCAGGAGGAGAGATCGTTCTAACGGAAGTTTTTTCTTTTACGATAAAAGTTTGTGAAGAAATGTATTAAAGTAACGGAGGAAGATGTAAAAATCCTAAGCTGTCATTGTGGCAGCTTTTTTGCACTAACCAAGCTATTAAGTACAAAATAATGTACTACGGCAATTTATATTGCCCTCTTTAAAAAAATGAGAATTGGTTTTATTCTAGTGTTTGTAACGAAATTCTCTATACAACAAGTTGATAGGCAAACGGTGTAATAAACAGAATCTGGACTTTTCAGTATGAAACAGCTGATGGGGGATCAAAGGTTCCATTTTATTGTTGGATATATACTTTTGACCTCCGTTCTAGATAAATTCAGCCCGATAAAATGTGTGGAGGTCCCTTAAATTGACAACTAAATTTCCACCATGATATAGTTAGCACGCTAAATATATTTTAGTAGTGGAGGCATACCTATGAACGATAAGGTTGATTGCGATATTCGTCAGTCATTAGATAAAATTTCATTTCAAATGCGTCGAGATTATAATGAAAGTCTAAGAGAACTTAATCTTTATGTAGGTCAAGATAATTTACTCTCTCGATTGTGGTTAGGTGATGGGGTGACACAAATGCAGCTCTGTGAACATTTAAAATGCGAACCGCCTACGGTAACAAATATGGTTAAATCATTGGAGCAAAACGGATTTATATATCGTAAACGTGATGAACATGATGCAAGGGTTATGCGAATTTATCTAACAGGTAAAGGAAAAGAATTAGAGAAACCAGTTCGGTTTAAATGGAAACAGCAGCAAGAAAAATTACTCCATTCAATTTTACCGGAAGAACGCTTAATCTTAAGGGAACTTATGAAGAGAATGGAGAGAAACTTGTTTTAAGTTTTCTCTATATGGATATTTAGCATGCTAAATAATTATGTAGCAACCTAAATATTAAATAGTTCTATATCGTGAAAAACTGTCCTTGCTTGGTAATAACCAACAAATTAGTTAGCATGCTAAATATTATTTGATTTTTTCCGATCTATTGAAATTTGATTGGAAACAGGCTCTTTTGGTTACTTGAAGCCTATTTAAAAATAAAGGAGAAGAGATATATGAAAAAAAGAAAAGAGATGCAACTAGCACTACAAATGGTTTCTGGATACGGAGCCGAATTCAGTGCTTGGAGAATGCCTGGTACCGACCCAGCAGCCTACACAAATACGGATGGTTATGTGGAGCGAGCTAAATTAGCTGAAAAAGGAAAATTTCAAATGATCTTTATCGCTGATACTCCAGCATTAACCGTCGACTTATGTCCTCAGACTCCTAGTTTCCCTATGGACCCTATGTTAGCACTAATGGCTGTTGCCAGAGAAACGAAACATATTGGGCTTGTTGCTACCATATCCACGACATTCAATTATCCATACAACATAGCTCGTCAATTTAAAGCACTCGATGTTATAAGTCATGGACGTGTAGGATGGAATGCAGTCACCACATCCGAGCCATTAGCTGCAGCAAATTTTGGTGCTCGAGTTGGAAACCGGAAAGAACGATATGACATGGCTCATGAATCCATCCAAATTGTCCAAGCATTGTGGGGGAGTTGGGAACCAGACGCTTGGACGTTAGATGTAGAAGGAGGGCAATTTGCCGACATGGACAAAATTCAGCCTATCAATCTTGGAGGGCAGTATTATGCATCTCGTGGTCCTTTGCCAATCCCACCCTCTGAGCAAGGTCAGCCAGTTATTTTCCAGGCAGGTGGAGGGGAAGAGGGATTGGAATTGGCAGGGAGGAACGCATCTGGTGTCTATGCAAATCCTTATGATATAAAATCTGCTCGTGAACACAGGCATGCGCTTCGACAAAATGCTGCTCGTTTTGGGCGAAATCCCGATGACATCAAGATGTATGCAGGTTTTATGTTTTCCCTCGGTTCAACTGAAGAAGAAGGTTTAGAAAGAAGAAGACAACTTATGAGTTTTAATCCCGAGGAGATTCCAAGTAGGGTAAGTTACCTTGGTTCCATGGTTGGGTTACCAATATCAGTGAATTCGGTTGATATTGATCAACCTTTATCAGCTGACTTGTTGAAAAAGGCATATGCCAACCCAATGGATCCTCGTTCCCACAGAGCTTTAGAGCTGCTAAAAAAAGGGCTATCCATTCGAGATGTTCTTGCCCATGGGGTCATTAACTATCATCCGGTAGTTGCAGGTACCCCCGTACAAGTTGCTGACTTCTTGGAAGAATGGTTTTTGGCTGGTGCATGTGACGGCTTCTCGGTTGTTCCTGATATAGCCTATGATGGTGTTGCTGATTTTGTGGACCTGGTTGTCCCAATTTTGCAAGACCGCGGTTTGTTCCACAGGGATTATGAAGGAAAAACACTTCGCGAGAATATGGGAGTTCCTTATCAATACGGAAGGCTGAAATATTAAAATAATTAATAGAGAAGACAGCCCTTCATGCTTAAGTAATTAAACAAACAAGGATTTGCAAAAAAATAAACTATTATTAAATAAATCGATTTATAGGAGATATAGAGATGAAAAAATACAATACGCGTGCCATCTTGGCATCGCTTCTTATCTGCGGCTTTGTTGGCATGTTTAGCGAGACTGCTCTAAACATAGCAATGACTAATTTAATGGAAGTGTTCCAAATTTCGGCCGCAACCGCACAGTGGTTAACAACCGGGTTCTTGCTGACTCTTGGCATTTTAATGCCAATGAGCGGGTTGCTGCTGCAGATGTTTACGACGAGGCAGCTGTTCACAGGTTCACTAATTAACTTAATAGTAGGTACATTGATTGCGGCACTCGGTTTTAATTTCGAAATGTTGATGTTTGCTAGAGTTTTACAGGCAGTAGGCATGGGATTGTTGCTTCCGCTCATGTTCAATACCATTCTTGTTATATATCCGCCGGAAAAGCGGGGTGCGGCAATGGGATTCGTCGGACTCGTTATCATGTTCGCACCAGCAACCGGCCCGACCATAGGCGGTCTATTAATTGAATATTTAACATGGCATTATATATTCTGGTTCTCGCTGCTGTTCCTGATTGTTGGATTGTTGATAGGATTGAAGTACTTGGAGAATGTCACCGATGTCACGAAGCCCCGTATCGATCTGCTGTCTGTCGCATTGTCAACGACCGGCTTTGGAGGAGTTGTCTTCGGTTTCAGTAAGGCAGGCGAAGGGTCTGAAGGATGGGGCAGCGTAGTTGTGCTCACTTCAATCATTGTTGGGCTCATCGCGCTGGTGCTGTTCGTACTGCGGCAGAACGTTATGCGCAATCCAATGATGAATCTGAGCGTTTTCAAGTACCCAATGTACGTCGTTGGGCTGCTCCTGGTACTGTCGTGTATGTTAACCATTATGTCGAGCATGATTATCCTGCCGATGTTTCTGCAGACTGGTACAGGACTGTCTGTATTCACTACTGGACTCATGCTTTTGCCGGGCAGCGCGCTGAACGGTATCCTCTCCCCGCGTATGGGGAGCTTGTTCGATAAATATGGACCGAAATGGCTCGTTATTCCCGGACTCGTGATTGTAGCAGTCATGTTATGGTTCTTTACTACCCTATCTCCTGCTTCTTCAGTGGTCTTTATTGTTGCTTTGCATATCGGGCTCATGGTTGGGGTAGGCATGATATGGATGCCTGCCCAAACGAACGGGCTAAATCAATTGCCGCCGGAGTTATACCCGCACGGCACGGCAGTTATGAACACATTGCAGCAGGTCGTGGGCGCGATTGGAACAGCGGTCGCAATCAGTTTACTTACAAGCGGTATGGAGAAATATTTGCACAGATCCTCCGCCCCGACCAAGCAGACTGAAATTGCAAATGCGATGATATCGGGTTCACAAAACGTGTTCCTGTTTACCATGTTCATAGCATTGATTAGCCTGATCATTGGGTTCTTCATCCGCCGTGTCGCAACCAACAACAAGGTGATGAATTCGCCACATTGATGATTTGTTGCTGTGTTCTTTTAAGTGGCTTTCGTAATAAGGTAGGTCACTCAGGATAATGATAGAAGGGCTCTACTGACAAAAAAAAGGCCGCCTATCAAGGCGTTATAAATTTTGTTCCCAGCGTATTTTATTGAGTAATGCGCGGCATCCAGATGAAACAAGTCTATAGGTTTCATCAAAATCCCCTGTGAAAAATGGATCTGGGACATCTTTTCTGTATTTGGTCAGGTCTAGCAGCCTAATTATCTTTGGATGATTTGACTTGCCGGTTATTCTGTAAATATTTTTTATGTTGCTTTCATCCATACCGATTATATAATCGAATTTCCTAAAGTCTTCTTTCCTTAGTTTGCGTCCAATTAACCCATTAGAAGAGATATTGTATTTCTTTAAAATATTAAGAGTTCCTTCGTGCGGAGGGAAGCCTATTTGCCATGAACTAGTTGCCGCAGAATCAACTGCTATTTTGTTAGATAAATTTTCTTTTTTGACTAACCTGCGAAAAAAAGCTTCAGCCATCGGTGAACGGCAAATATTGCCTAGGCATACAAATAAAACGTTAATCATGTACTTAACCCCTTTTAATTTGGATGATTTTATTTCTGTTTTAATAGGTTTTTTAAAATGAATGTTGTAATTGCAGAATATGAACAAAATAGAAATATGGAACGGTGTTTGATTTTTTAATCGGGGGTCTTGATCCAATAAGGATTAACCTTTTTTCATGAATAAATTGTGAGACAGCGGAAAACGGCTAGAGGGATCCCTAGCCGTTTTTTCGTAAAAATTTGTTTCGCAGCAAATATATAAACAAGAACATAAACAAAGGAACAATGTAGCTGATTATTTCTAGAAGCATGGATTGCTGTCCGTATTTCGTGATTATAATTCCCTTATTTGAGCTGCCGAGGGGTCCGTTAAAGATGCCATAGCAGACATTCAGCCCCCAATGGATGCCGGTGTCCGCCCAAAGCGAACCGGTTTTAAAAATGGCATAGGTTAACGATAGTCCGAGGATAAGAGAAAACAGCATGTTGGTAATACGGAACCCTTCATTCCAGGAGTCGTCTAGGGTATAAAGTATAAGGGAGATGATAAACACCCATTTTAAAGGAATTCTCTCTTTTAAATGCCCAAATACAAAACCTCGGACAATGATGTCATTTAAAAAGGATCCAACAAAAAATGTGAGTATCACCATCAAAAGTGACATGAACATTCCAGGAAACGACTTAACACCCGTAATCTCAAATCCTCCAAAAACATAAACGAGTATGTACTTCTTCAGCCAAAATGAAAAACCGATAATAAAACCAATTATCATATTTTTATACCATTTTGGATGAAAGCTGATTCCAATCTTTTTATACTCTTTTACCTTTGTTAGGATTAAAATTCCCTTCAATAATGGGAAAAACAAAAGGACTAATAAAACCTGTAGAAAAAATTGGCCTGATTTTGCAATTCCCATGTTCAAATACAAATCCAGCATAATGAAGCCTAGTACTACTTTAACGTAATAACTCATATAAATCCTCTTATTCTTTTTATTATTATGATAAGGAAAAAATTGGGTGGTGCCTAGTGTTTTTTCGAATTTAAATATCCAAACTTTGAAGAATATGTGAAATCCTCTTGAAAGGACTTTACATTTTTTTAAAAGAATATATAATACCCCTATAGGTATAAAACCCATACGGGTATTCCTAAATAAAATAACATTATAAAGTATATTTAACCTATATAAATTTGGAGGGAATTACATGACACAAAAAGTCATTATCGTAGGTGGAGTAGCGGGGGGAGCAACAGCTGCTGCAAGATTAAGAAGAATGAGTGAAGATGTGGAAATAATACTCGTTGAACGTGGAGAGCACATTTCATTTGCAAATTGCGGATTACCCTACTATATAGGTGAAACTATCAAGGATCGAAGTAAATTATTAGTACAAACTGTAAAAGGAATGTCAGAACGATTTAACCTTGATATCCGTAATTTAAGCGAAGTAGTTAATATAAATCCTAAAGCCAAAAACGTTACTATAAAGAACTTACAAACTGGTGAAGTGTACGAGGAATCCTATGATAAGTTATTATTATCACCAGGAGCAAGACCGATCGTACCACCTATCCCTGGATTAAATGAGAACGAGACCTTATTTACTTTAAGGAATATTCCGGATACTGATAAAATCAAAAACTATGTTGATGCCAAAAATCCTAAAAAGGCAATTGTGATTGGCGGCGGGTTTATTGGTATAGAAATGGCTGAAAACTTAGTGGAAAAAGGAATCGACGTTACCATTATTGAAATGGCTAATCAAATTATGGCCCCAATCGATTTTGAAATGGCTAGCATTTTACACACGCATATAAAAGAAAAAGGCGTAAAGTTATTTTTAGAAAATGGTGTCAAATCTTTCGCTGCCAATGGAAAAAAGGTTATCCTTTCTGATGGAACAGAAATCGAAACAGATATGACCATTCTATCGATCGGTGTCAGACCGGAAAATGAGTTAGCTAAGGCTGCGGGATTGGAGCTAGGAGAGCGTGGGGGAATGGTTGTAAATGAACTTCTCCAAACTTCTAATGAAGATATTTATGCCGTTGGGGATGCAGTAGAGGTTGTAGATTATATTAGCGGTACGAAGGCAATGATCCCACTTGCAGGACCAGCAAACCGCCAAGGACGAATTGCGGCTAATAATATGATGGGCAAGAGGGAGAAATACAAAGGAACATTAGGTACTTCCATTGCGAAGGTGTTTGATTTAACAGTTGCAGCCACTGGTAACAATGAAAAATTATTGAAACGACTAGGTATTTCCTATGAAGTCGTTCATATACATCCAAGTTCACATGCCGGCTATTATCCTGGAGCAGCACCGATTTCTTTAAAATTAATTTTTGATAAAGAAACAGGAAAGATCCTTGGGGCACAAGCGGTTGGAGCTGACGGGGCCGATAAGCGGATGGATGTGATCGCAACCGCTATTAAAGGTGGATTAACGGTTGAAGATTTAACAAATCTGGAATTGTCGTATGCACCACCATATTCTTCAGCAAAAGATCCTGTAAATATGGCTGGCTATGTGGCTACTAATATCATGGAAGGCGAATTAGAAACAATACAGTGGCATGAAGTTGACCAAATAGTTGCAGAAGGCGGACTTTTAATTGACGTTCGTGAGCCAATGGAGCGCGAATTTGGATTTATTAAAGGTTCCATTAATATTTCTTTAAATGATTTAAGGAATCATTTGGAAGAACTTCCAAAGGAACAAACCATTTATGTCAGCTGTCAAGTTGGATTAAGAGGATATTTAGCGAGCCGCATTTTAAGTAATAACGGGTTCAAGGTTAAAAATGTGGATGGCGGCTGGAAAACTTATTCCTCTGTATACGGAAGCAATATCGTCGAAACCAAAACAAATGAAAGGTAATTAAGTTTTGGATTGAAAAGAAATAAAGAGGGATCAGTTGATAATAAACATTCTAAGCACCTTAAGGTACTTAGAATGTTTATTTATTTTAATTATCGATCATACAATCCATACCAGTTTCTTTTTTCATACTAGCTACACAATCTTTGGGCACTTACTTGCAATGAGGTATCCGTTTTTTTCCTACTGCGCCAAGGAAAAGGACAAATTCTTCATCTCCATCTAAACCTAGTACATCGTCGATTAGCTTTTGGTCATAGATACCGATAGCACAAGCTCCTGCATCGATGGATTCACTTGCTAAATATAGGTTTTGCGATACATGTCCGATATCGATCAGAATTTTTTTATGTGCTGAAATATCATATTTCCACTCCGAACGGTATGGAATTGTACTCCAAGCAAACACCACGGAAGCCTTTTTAGCGAAATTAGGGACAAAAGGCTGATCTAGAGTAATGGCATCAATTTTTTGATCAATTTCATTTAATTCGAACATAAATAAAAGTTTATGTTCCACGGGAAGATATCTGTAAATTCCTTGTTGAATTCCGTCTACTCGCATAATGAAAAGATATGTTTCAAAGGTATGTGTTGCACCACTGCATGGTACAGTTCTAATGGTAAATCCATTCTTAGTTGTACTTGTTATTCCTTGGGTAGCCCATAATAGATAGGATAACTCCTCAAGACTTAAACTGTCCTCAGAATAAAACCTTGTACTCCTTCTTTCCTTTATACATTCATAAATATTTTGACTTTTTATCACGTTCTTGCTAACTTCTGGCAGTTCAATCATGATAGATGAAGTGGAATAAGGCTTAACGATTGGTGGTTTTGGCAGACCCTTTATCTTATCTGTTTTTATGTGTTTAAATTCAAGAAAGTTAGACTTTAAGAAACTTCTTTGCTGTTCATATCGTCCCATGTTAGTACCTCCTAAGTTGTCTTCGCCTTATGAGGATATACCCGTTTAGGTATAAATTTCTGTGATATGTATCATAGTTACTAATTTGTTCACAAATATTTGACAAAAAGAGTAGGATACTGGTCAATAAAAAAAAAACGAAGGTAGCGATCATCGGCTACCTTCTAGTTTTAATTTTTAAAACTTGCATTACTTTCAATATATGTTTCAAAAGCTGGATGAAATTCCTTTTGATAATGATTTTCCGGACATGTTTTAATGACAATTGATTTTAATACGTTGGAATTTTTTGTTTCTAGTACTTTATTGCATGTAGGACAATGTTCATTAAATAATCTTTTTAATAAATGCATACCCAGCCTCCTATCCATCTAATTCCTATGAGTATACTATGGATTATAAACCTTTTTTATGAATTTTCAATAGTTTTATATCATTTTTATTGTATGGACGATAAGGCATCATGGTGAATAATTGATTATTATCTAATTCCTTTGAATTAACGGGAATATCTACTTGACAGTATACCCTTATGGGTATAAAATATAACTTGTCGATGCTGTTCCTTATCAAGGAAGTTTTAGATGCATTTCTAGTTGCATGTACGATGTACTCGGATATACTATAATTAGGCCAAACACATTAATGCTTAAGGAAAATAGATTAAAAATACAAATCAATAGATAAAGGAGGAAAAGACGTGGATTACAATGAACAAATCAAAAATAGAGTGAAACGTATTGAAGGCCAGGTAAGAGGAATTCTAAGAATGATGGAAGAAAATAAGGATTGTAAAGAAGTCATCACCCAGTTATCTGCTGCAAGAACTGCTATTGATCGTACAATTGGTGTGATAGTTAGTTCTAATTTAGTGGAATGCGTTCAAAGAGCAAATGATACTGGGGACAAAAGCATGGAAGAATTGGTAGCAGAAGCTGTTAATTTGCTAGTAAAAAGTCGATAAAAAAGGGTTGACACCCTCTTTTATTTTTATTAACATAATACCCATAGGGGTAAAGGTAATTTACACAAAGGAGGAAACAAACAATGAATATAGTAAAATTATTAGATGCAAAAGGCTTAGCGTGTCCAATGCCAATTGTAAAAACAAGAAAGGCGATCAATGAAATTGAATCTGGTGAAGTTTTAGAGATTCATACAACGGATAAAGGGGCTAAAAATGATCTGACTGCCTGGGCAAAATCAGGAGGACACGATTTATTAAAATTCGAAGAAGAAAATGGAATTTTGAAGTTTTGGATAAAAAAGGGATAATTTTTTTTGGTTAATATAATACCCTATTGGGTATAAAAATCAGGAGGTAACTACATGACTGAAAAGAAGAAAACAACGATCGTTTTATTCAGTGGAGATTACGATAAAGCAATGGCAGCCTATATCATTGCCAATGGTGCAGCTGCATATGACCATGAAGTAACCATTTTTCATACATTTTGGGGATTAAATGCACTTCGTAAAAATGAAAAAGTTCCGGTGAAAAAAGGATTTATGGAGAAATTGTTTGGAAAAATGATGCCTAAAGGAGCAGATAAAATGGGTCTTTCCAAAATGAATTTCGCCGGTTTCGGTCCTAAAATGATTAAGGATATTATGAAAAAACATAACGCAATGACACTGCCTCAATTAATCGAAATGGCGCAGGAACAAGATGTAAAACTAGTAGCATGTACCATGACAATGGATTTGTTAGGTCTTAAACAGGAAGAGTTATTAGAATCAATCGAATATGCAGGAGTGGCTGCGTATTTAGGAGATGCAGAGGAAGGTAATGTCAATCTGTTTATTTAAAACAATAGGGGGATTCCTCCTATATAAAAGGAGGTTTGCAAATGGAATATCTAAATTATCTTATTATCGCGGCAATTCTATTCATTATGATTAAACGTTTTTTACCAACTAAAGGTGTTAACAATATTTCGACAATAGAATTGAAATCAGAATTGAATGACAAGAATAAACAATTTGTTGATGTCCGCACACCTGGAGAGTTTAAAGGAAACCATATTAGAGGTTTTAAAAATATCCCTCTTAACCTACTTGCCGGGAAAGCAGAAAAAGAACTTTCAAAGGATAAGGAAGTTATTGTTATATGTCAAAGTGGGATGAGAAGTGGGCAGGCAAGTAAGATTCTTAAAAAATTGGGATTTTCAAAAGTAACAAATGTCAAGGGTGGCATGAGCGCTTGGTCTTAAACAATAGAAGGAGGACTATAAAATGAAAAGAACAACAGCAAAAGAGGTTGAAACATTATTAAATGAAGGAAAGAAATTAAATATCATCGATGTACGTGAAGTGGATGAGGTTGCAGCTGGAAAAATCCCAGGTGCTGTAAACATTCCTTTAGGATTAGTTGAGTTTCGCATGCATGAATTAGATAAATCCAAAGAGTATATCATGGTATGCCGTTCAGGAGGCAGAAGCGGCCGTGCTGCGCAATTTCTTGAAAGTTACGGATTTAATGTAATCAACATGGATGGTGGAATGCTTACATGGGAAGGTAAGGTTGAATAAATTTTTTTAAGAAAAATAATACCATTATAGGTATTTAGGAGGAATTAAATTGGAAAACTTGAAATCAAACGTCATATTAGATGCCAAGGGACTAGCATGCCCAATGCCTATCGTTAAAACAAAAAAAGCAATGAATACCTTGGAGGCAGGACAAGTATTAGAAGTTCAAGCGACAGATAAAGGATCCAAAGCGGACATGAAAGCATGGTCTGAAAGTTCTGGTCATCAATATTTGGGAACGATCGAAGATGGCGAAGTATTGAAGCATTATCTTCGCAAATCTTCTAACGATGATGCCACTGAAAACAAACATCCAAATGTTATCAATAATGAAGATCTTGAGGGAAAACTTGTAGCAAATGAAAACATCGTCATTATCGATGTAAGGGAAGCGGCAGAATATGCTTTTAACCATATTCCCGGTGCACTCTCAATTCCATTAGGTGAGTTGGAAGAAAAAATAAATGTAATAGATAAACAGGATGAAATTTTTGTGGTTTGTCGAACAGGCAACCGCAGCGATCTAGCTGCACAAAAATTATCGGATATTGGTTTTATAAACGTAATTAATGTTGTACCAGGTATGAGCGGATGGACTGGTAAAGCAACAGGTATTAACCATAAATAAACGTATCAATATACTAACTTTCTAATTATCATATTTTTTTAATTATAAAAATACCTTGGGGGGTAAATAGAGAATGGCTGTTAACGTAATGACCTCAAAAGAAGTAACGGAAAAAGTAATTAATAAAGAAGAGTTATTTATTCTTGATGTTCGAAATGAAAGTGATTTTAACGATTGGAAAATCGAAGGAGAAAACTTTAATTATTTAAATGTTCCCTATTTTGAATTGCTTGATGGTGTAGAAGAGATCATTGAAAAAATCCCTACTGATAAAGAGGTTCTTGTGGTTTGTGCAAAAGAAGGTTCTTCCGTTATGGTAGCTGAAATGCTTTCTGAAGCTGGTTTAACCGTCGCTTACCTTAAAGGTGGAATGAAAGCATGGAGTGAGCATTTAGAACCGGTTAAAGTCGGAGACCTAAATAATGGCGGTGAAATTTATCAATTTGTCCGAATCGGTAAAGGATGTTTATCTTATATGGTGGTGTCAAACGGTGAAGCAGCACTGATCGATGCAACACGTATGACCGATATCTATCTTGATTTTGCCGAAAGCATTGGCACGAAAATCACACACGTATTTGATACGCATCTTCATGCGGACCATATTTCAGGAGGTCGACAAATCGCCGAAAAAACAGGTGCAACGTATTGGCTGCCGCCTAAAGATGCAACAGATGTAACCTTTGATTACCAACCATTTGAAGACGGAAATGACGTAAAAATCGGAAATACTATTATTAATATTCATGCATTATATTCTCCAGGTCACACGATTGGTTCCACTTCCTTTGTAGTAGATGAAAAGTTCTTGCTATCAGGCGATATTTTATTCATTGATTCCATCGGAAGACCGGACCTTGCAGGTATGGCAGAAGACTGGGTAGCTGATTTAAGAGAAACGCTTTATAAACGTTACAAAGAATTGTCTGAAGAGCTTACCGTTCTTCCAGCACACTTTATGATTATTGATGAATTAAATGATGATGGCAGTGTGGCTGAAAAATTAGGAACCCTATTTGCGAAAAATCATGGTCTAAATATCGAAGACGAAGATGATTTTAGAAAAATGGTAACGGAAAATCTTCCGCCACAGCCAAATGCGTATCAAGAAATTCGTCAAACCAATATGGGGAAAATCAATCCAGACATTGATCAACAACGAGAAATGGAAATTGGACCAAATCGCTGTGCAGTTCGATAAATCCCAGATTGAAAAAGTGATAAAAATATAGGGAACCAGTAAAGGTTCCCTTTTTTTAATAAGGAGGACACCATGGATATTAGCTTTATCATAACGATCTTCCTAATTGGATTTGTTGGATCATTTATTTCAGGGATGTTAGGTATTGGTGGGGCGATTATCAATTTTCCCATGTTATTGTACATTCCAGTTTTACTGGGGGTAGGTCATTTTACTGCACATGAAGTTTCAGGGATTACGGCTATCCAAGTTTTCTTTGCGACCATTGGCGGTGTTATGGTTTACCGTAAAGGTGGATTCTTAAATAAAACTCTGATTACCTACATGGGAATAAGTATTTTGATTGGAAGCTTTATTGGAGGATTCAGCTCAACTCATATGCCGGAAAGTGGAATCAATATTGTTTATGGAATTTTAGCCTTGATAGCTGTAATCATGATGTTTGTACCCAAAAGAGGGATTGATGATATTCCATTAGAACAAGTCAAATTTAACAAGTGGCTTGCTGCACTATTTGCTTTCATCGTCGGGATTGGAGCTGGTATCGTTGGTGCTGGAGGTGCATTCCTATTGGTGCCAATTTTGCTTACGGTGTTAAAGATACCGACAAGAATGACCATTGCCTCATCCTTAGCTATTACACTTATTTCATCTATTGGAGCGGTTACTGGAAAAATTTCAACAGGACAAGTGGCAATTCTGCCTTCTGTTATCATGGTTTTTGCCAGTTTAATTGCTTCACCTATTGGAGCGAATGCTGGAAAAAGAGTGAATACGAAAGTTTTGCAACTCATTATGGGGATTTTAATTTTTGCTACTGCAATCAAAACATGGTTGGAAATTTTATAAGAAGATTGAAGAGCGTGGGCTTGTTATATTTTTTACGGGAGGAAAAATATAGTAACGTTAAATGAAAGTTGGGAGCCTGTGGGCTTCCATTTTCTTATTGCGCAAAAGGAATAGGGTAGATTATGGAGGGATTCTGAGATAATATATAGAATATTGAAGGATATTTTTTATGTATAGGGAGGACTAATTATGGCATCAATCAATATGATCCGTAAAGCATCGGAATCCGATATAAGTTCTATACTAGAAATCTACAATCAGGGGATTGAAGATCGAATCGCTACACTTGAGGAGGAAACAAAGGATTATGCCTATATGAAAGAATGGTTCGAAAGACATCAAGGGCGATATAGGGTGGTGGTAGCTGAACAGGATGGCAGCGTTAGAGGATGGGCATCTTTAAATCCATACAGCAACCGCCGTGCGTATGACGGGGTCGCGGATCTTTCGATATACATATCAAGGGACCATAGAGGGAGTGGTTTGGGAAAGCAGCTGCTCGCTGAAATTGAAACCATTGCAGCAACTAACCACTTCCATAAAATCGTCCTCTTTACCTTCCCCTTTAATCGTTCAGGACAAGGACTATATAGGAAAATGGGTTACCGCGAAGTCGGGGTATTTCAAAAACAAGGGAAGCTAGACGGCGTATTTGTGGATGTCATGGCGATGGAAAAATTACTGGGATAACCTGCGGGTTATCTTTTTGTGCGACGGGCAGTCGCATAGAGTGTTGACCTAGTCAACACTCTTCTTTT
>NZ_JAABNN010000034.1 GCF_009928415.1 Bacillus sp. USDA818B3_A | reverse complement strand
GATCAAACTCTCCAAGAAAGTTGATTAGCTCATTTTGTTACGTTGGCTTCATTTCCTAAGAAATGAATAGTTATTGTTTGTTGACGTTTTTGTTTGTTTAGTTTTCAAAGAACGACCATCGCCCCGAAGCGACTTAATTAATATACCACCTCTAAATGAATAAATCAACAATATATTAAAAGTTTTTTTAATTATTTTTATAGCCGGAGATTCATTAAATACCCATTTGATTTTTGTGCACAAAAAAAAGGAGCATTTGCATGCCCCTTTTTTTCACTTATTCTTCATCTATCGGAAGATTATTATCTTCACCTTGATCAAGGATTTCTTCTTCTAGTTCATTTTCTTCACCTTGCTCAGGTTCTTCTTCTTTTTCAACCTTCGCAACTGTTGCAACAAACTCATCTTCACTTTCTTTTAGGCTAATGAGTTTAACACCTTGTGTATTTCGTCCCATCTGGGAAATTTCCGCAACATCAGTTCGAATCAAGACTCCGCCTGTTGTAATCAGCATGAGGTCTTCTTCACCTGTTACAGCTCTCACTGAAACTAAATCACCATTTTTCTCCGTGACATGGCAAGTTTTTATTCCTTTACCGCCACGGCCTTGAATACGGTATTCTGATGCAGGTGTACGTTTTCCATAACCATTTTTCGTCACAATCAATACGTCGTTATCTTCTTCTAATACTTCCATTCCGACAACTTCATCATTCGAATCCAAGGTGATTCCTTTAACCCCGGTAGCAGTACGTCCCATGGATCGTACATCCGTTTCAGGGAAGTGGATGAGCATACCCTTTTTCGTCCCAATAATGATATGTTTGTTTCCATCAGTCAGACGCACGGAGATTAATTCATCACCTTCGCGCAGACTTAAGGCAATTAACCCATTATTACGAATATGGGCAAAGGATGACAGTGGAGAGCGCTTAGAGATTCCTTCTTTTGTTGTAAAGAATAAGAACCAATCGTCCACAAATTCCTCTACAGGGATTATGGCATTTACCCATTCACCTTTTTCTATCCCTAAAAGGTTTATAATTGGAATTCCTTTAGCTGTTCTGCTGAACTCAGGAATTTCATACCCCTTAGATCGATAGACTTTTCCTTTGTTGGTAAAGAATAAAATGGTATCGTGTGTAGAGGTTGTAATTAGCTGCTCTACAAAGTCATCTTCATTTGTTCCCATTCCTTGGATACCACGCCCACCCCGTCTTTGTGCACGATAAGTAGATACTGGGAGACGCTTAATATATCCATTATGGGTAAGGGAAATAACAATATTTTCTTGAGGAATCAGGTCTTCATCTTCAATATTTTCAATTCCACCCATAACAATATCCGTGCGGCGCTTATCATTAAAGCGTTCCTTAATTTCTAATAATTCTTCACGGATAATATCTAGAATTTTCTCTTCATCTGCTAAAATTGCTTTTAGTTCCGCGATAAGCTTCATTAAACTTTGGAACTCTTCCTCAATTTTTTCTCTTTCTAAACCTGTTAAACGCTGCAAGCGCATATCAAGAATTGCCTGAGCCTGTTTTTCAGAAAGATTAAATTCAGTCATTAAACCTTCACGGGCAATATCAGTTGTACGTGAGTTACGGATTAAGGTAATCACCGCATCTAAATTATCCAGTGCAATTCTTAACCCTTCTAAAATATGGGCACGTGCTTCTGCTTTATTTAGCTCAAACTGTGTTCTACGGCGTATAACCACTCTTTGATGGTCTAAATAATAGACTAAGCATTGTTTTAGGCTTAATACCTTCGGCTGACCATTTACAAGTGCCAATGTATTAATACCAAAACTTGTTTGAAGTGCTGTTTGTTTGTATAAGTTATTCAAAAGGACATTCGCATTTGCATCTTTCCGAACCTCGATGACAATACGCATTCCTTTTCTGTCTGATTCATCTCTTAAGTCGGTAATGCCCTCAATTTTTTTATCACGAGCTAATTCAGCAATTTTTTCAACCAGTCTCGCTTTATTGACTTGATAAGGGATCTCTGTAACAATGATTACTTCTTTACCGTTAGATTTCTGTTCAATTTCCACCTTAGCACGAACAGTAATTGATCCCCGGCCCGTTTCATAGGCTTTTCTGATCCCACTGCGGCCAATGATCATACCACCTGTTGGAAAATCGGGTCCTGGGATAATTTCCATTAATTCTTGTGTAGAGATCTCCGGATTGTGGCTTACCGCCAATACTCCATCAATAACTTCTCCCAATTGATGGGGAGGTATGTTTGTTGCCATACCTACGGCAATACCGGTTGTCCCATTTACAAGCAGGTTAGGAAAACGCGCTGGCAAGACTACCGGCTCTCTTTCCTCACCATCATAGTTATCCTGATAATCAATGGTATCTTTGTTGATATCCCGAAGGAGCTCCATTGAAATTTTGGACATCCTCGATTCTGTATAACGCATAGCAGCTGCTGCATCCCCGTCAACTGAACCAAAATTCCCGTGGCCATCGACAAGCATGTAACGATAGTTAAAATCTTGCGCCATCCTAACCATCGTTTCATAAACAGCAGAGTCACCGTGCGGGTGATATTTACCGATTACATCCCCAACTATACGGGCAGACTTTTTATATGGTTTATCTGCATGAATACCGAGGTCATGCATCGCATATAAAATCCGGCGATGAACTGGTTTTAACCCATCCCGGACATCTGGAAGGGCACGCGAAACAATAACACTCATCGCATAGTCAAGGAAAGAAGTTTTCATTTCCTGACTAATATTAATCTCTTGTACTCTAGAACTTGGTGTTTCAGCCATATTTGGTACCTCCTATTGGATCACCCATCTAAAAAAAGAAAAAGGAGGATAGCGGTCACCCTCTACCCCTAATTCCATCTTTAGTTTAAATATCTAAATTTTTAACATATTGAGCATTTTCTTCAATAAAGATCCTGCGTGGTTCTACCTTTTCACCCATTAACATATCAAAGGTTTCATCCGCCTCAATCGCATCTTCAAGACTTACCTGAAGCATGGTTCGAGTGGATGGGTCCATTGTTGTATCCCATAATTGTTCAGGATTCATCTCTCCCAAACCTTTATAACGCTGAATATTCGGTCTAGGTGTTGCTGGGAGTTCCGCAAAAATCTTTTCCAACTCTTTCTCGTTATAGGCATATTCAATCCGCTTACCTTGCTGGACCTTATAAAGAGGCGGCTGGGCAATATAAACGTATCCCGCTTCTAAAATCTTGCGCATATAGCGATAAAAGAAAGTTAAGAGCAGGGTGCGTATATGGGCACCGTCGACATCAGCATCTGTCATGATTACTACTTTATGATAACGGGCTTTGGCAATATCAAAATCTTCGCCAATCCCGGTTCCAATGGCTGTAATCATGGCCCGAACTTCATTGTTAGAAAGAATCTTATCAAGTCGTGCCTTTTCAACATTCAGGATTTTACCGCGCAGCGGCAAGATCGCCTGGAAATGACGGTCACGCCCTTGCTTTGCTGACCCGCCTGCCGAGTCACCCTCAACGATATATAATTCACTTTCTGCAGGATCTTTTGAAGAACAGTCAGCTAGTTTACCAGGTAAACTAGATACCTCAAGTGCACTTTTCCGTCTAGTTAACTCTCTAGCCTTTTTAGCAGCAAGTCTTGCACGTGCAGCCATTAAGCCTTTCTCGACAATCTTCCTGGCAATCGTTGGATTTTCCAACAAGAATTTATCAAAGGTCGCTGCAAAAACCGCATCAGTAATTGTTCTAACCTCTGAATTTCCAAGTTTAGTCTTTGTCTGTCCTTCAAACTGTGGATCAGGATGTTTAATCGAAACAATTGCGGTTAATCCTTCCCTAACATCCTCACCAGAAAGATTCGTATCATTTTCTTTGATCAAACCATTTTTTCTGGCATAATCATTGATTACTCTTGTTAAAGCCGTCTTGAAGCCTGATTCATGCGTTCCACCTTCATAAGTGTGGATATTATTTGCGAAAGAGTAAATGTTATCTGTATAGCCCTCGTTATATTGGAGTGCAACTTCTACACTGATGCCATCACGCTCTCCTTCCATGTAGATCGGCTCTTCATGAATGACTTCTTTCGTACGGTTTAAATGTTCAACATATGACTTGATACCACCTTCATAGTGGTATTCATTCCGTTTATTTTCAACACGTTTATCCTCAATAGTAATTTTAATGCCTCTGTTAAGGAATGCCAGTTCACGTAAACGGGTCGCAAGAATATCATACTCATAGACTAATGTTTCAGTAAAAATTTCCCCATCTGGTTTAAAATGTGTAGTTGTTCCAGTTTGATCAGTAGTTCCGATTACTTCAAGTTCAGTAACTACATGGCCGCGTTCAAATTTAATGAAATGGATTTTACCATCCCGATGAACGAATACTTCAAGTTCAGTCGATAAAGCATTTACAACCGACGCGCCGACCCCATGAAGTCCACCAGAGACCTTATAGCCTCCGCCGCCAAATTTCCCGCCGGCATGAAGTACGGTCATAATAACTTCAACAGCTGGCCTGCCCATTTTTTCCTGAATATCAACTGGGATTCCACGGCCATTATCTTTCACTGTGATGCTGTTATCTTCCTCAATGAAGACATTAATTTCATCACAATAGCCTGCAAGTGCCTCATCAATACTATTGTCCACTATTTCCCAAACAAGATGATGGAGACCCTTTCCACTTGTTGAACCAATGTACATACCTGGACGTTTCCGAACCGCCTCAAGTCCTTCAAGGACCTGAATTTGGTCCGCACCATATGAACCTTCTACTGCTGTTTTTTGTTCCAAACTCATACTTGTTCACCTGCACCTTCTGACAAAAAATATCACTATAAAAATTTAAATAAAAATGATTATTACAATTCGTGTATATTCATTTGATTTGAACGTTTTTTTAATGTTCCTGAAGCAATGGGGGATAAGTAAATCTTCTCATGCGTAATAATGACTGATTTATAGGGGTTTTTAGACAAGTTAACTACTCTGTCAGTTTGCCGGTTTAAAAATTCCTCTACCAATGGTGATTGAAGGGCACTTTCTTTATCTAATATCGAAACGATATCCTTTGCCCTGATATTTAAATCTTCCCCGATGTGAATATACATGGCCCCACCTCAATTTACCTTCTTTATGCTGCCCGCCTCGACAATATAAGTGGAGGCATCTTTTAATGTTTGATGATCGATTCCTTCCACACTTGTCGTTGTTACAAACGTTTGAACTTTCCCTTGAATGGTATTAAGTAAATGGGATTGCCTGTAATCATCTAATTCGGATAAAACATCATCAAGCAAAAGAATGGGATATTCTCCAATTTCACTATGAATCAACTCAATTTCGGCAAGTTTAACAGATAGGGCCGTTGTCCGTTGCTGCCCTTGGGAGCCAAAGGTTTGAACATCCCTGCCATTAACGAAAAACAATAAGTCGTCACGATGGGGACCAAACAAAGTAGTGCCTCGTTCCATTTCCCTCGCTTTCACCTTGGCAAACTTTTCCTGAAAGCTTTCTATCATTTTCGACAAATCTTGTTCTTCTAATACCTCTACTGATGGTTTATAGATAATTTCAAGGGTTTCTAGGCCTCTTGATATTCCTTGATGAATAGGTTTAGCCCAATTTTCGAGTAATTTAAGGAATTCAAATCTCTTTTTCACCACTTTTACAGCCATTTCAATAAACTGCTCTGTTAAGACCTCGAGCATGGTGGGGTCGCTTTGTTTTTTGATTTGCATCATCTTTAAGTAATGATTGCGCTGTTGAAGTATTTTTTGATACTGACTCATATCATGTAAATAAATTGGCGAGACCTGGCCAATTTCCATATCAATAAATCGTCTTCGCACCTGGGGGCTGCCTTTAACAATATTTAAATCCTCCGGTGCAAACATGACTACATTTAAATTTCCAACATATTGACTTAATTTTTGCTGCTCAATATGGTTGACCTTTGCCTTCTTACCTTTTTTGGAGATGACTAGCTGTAAGGGGAGGGAGCTGTGAAGTTTTTGAACCCTACCCTCTATTTTAGCATAATCTTGGTCCCAGCGAATAAGTTCTTTATCATTTGAAGTCCGATGGGATTTCGCCATGGCTAAGACATAAATGGATTCCATGACATTGGTTTTACCTTGGGCATTTTCACCCAGAATGACATTCACTTTATTTTCAAACTCGACAAATAACTCATCATAGTTTCGATAGTCTTTTAATGATAATTTTTCTATATACATGGTAACAACATCCTTTAGCTACTCGCTAATCACAAATTCCCCAAAGCCAGCTATCTGGACTTTGTCACCAACACGAAGCTTTCTTCCCCGTCTTTGGTCTTGTTCACCATTGATGAATATTTCATGTTCACTTAAAAACCATTTCGCCATACCGCCAGTTTGGATTACATCCGCCAGTTTTAAAAATTGACCTAATGTAATATATTCGGTATCCAATTTAATTTTTTCAGGCATCATTTCATCCTCATTTCTAAAAATGGTTCCAATACTTTATTTTACTAAAAAAATTTGCCAGACACAAAGGAAACTCAAAAAAAAATATCAAAGATCCATATAAATGGTTTTTAAACTCCTTCTCTGAGGCAGTCTTTTAACAAAAAGAAAACCACCAGTGATATGGTGGCATATAGTTTGTCAGCAGGATTAATAGGTCCTTACTGGCAGGATCAGCTGCAAAATGGTTTCATCATGTAATGGGCGAATAACAAACGGCCGCATCGCACCGGTAAAGCTAACTTTAATTTCGGTGCCTTCTAATGCCTTAAGGGCGTCCATCATATATTTTGCGCTAAATGAAATTTTTAACTCTTCGCCATCAATAGACTGGCTTTGAATTTCTTCAACGACTTTCCCGATCTCCGGTGTATTCGATGAAATTTCAATCGTTCCTCCCTCAATGGTGGACAATTTAACAACATTATTTCTTCCTTCACGGGCCAAGAGGGATGCCCGATCAATAGCCTGTAAAAATTCTTTTGTGTTAACAGTTACGTCCGTTTTACTCTCATCCGGAATCAATCTGGAAGTATCAGGATAGTTCCCTTCTAACAATCTTGAGAAGAACAATAAGTGTTTGGCCTTAAAAAGAATTTGATTTTCAGTAATAACAATATCAATTAATTCATTAGAGTCATCAATAATTTTACTTAGTTCATTTAAGCTCTTTCCTGGAATAACAACATTATACGTTTCATTATTCTCCGTTTCGATCTTTGCTTTTCTTAGTGCCAGACGGTGACTATCTGTTGCAATACAGGTTAGTTCCTCGTTTTCAATCCGCCAGTTGACACCTGTCAAGATGGGGCGTGTTTCTGAGGTGGACACCGCAAAGTGGGTTTGACGAATCATCGCTTTTAATAAATCGGTTGCTATATGAAATTTATTGTTTTCTTCAATTTGCGGAAGGTGTGGATATTCCTCTGCATCAAGGCCGTTTAAGTTGAACTCGGATTTCCCAGAGCGAATCACTGTTTGTAAAGATCCTAAAACCTCTATTTCTACTGAATCGGTAGGGAGTTTTTTTACAATTTCACTGAAAAATTTAGCTTGGAGGACAATTGCACCTGGTTGTTTTATTTCAACAATTTCATTCCCAGCATCCTCTTTGGGAATAAATGACTCAATTGAAATATCTGAATCACTTCCTGTTAAGGTAACTCCCTCAGTTGTCGCTGTAATCTTGATTCCTGTTAAAATTGGTATGGTCGTTCTAGATGTGACAGCCTTCATTACATCTTGAACACTTTGAACTAAGCGGTCCCGCTGGATGATAAATTTCATGGCATGTAATCCTCCAATGAATACATATTTTTTATTGCACATACATATAATATATTTTTTAAAAAAGTAATAGAAGTACTAGTAGGGCCTGTTAGTATGTGGATAACTGGAATTATCAATAGAAACACAGCCTATCCACATGTGGACAGACTGTTTATAAATCCTAGAAAGTTATTCACAGTTTTAACAAAAAAATAAAAGGAACTATCAATAAAGATCGATCCTAACATTTATATTTTTAATAACTCGTGCAGCTCTTTCATCTGCTTTTGTAAAGTTGAATCTGTCTGCAGGAGTTTTGATATTTTTTCATGCGCATGAATGACGGTTGTATGATCACGGCCCCCAAATTCCTCTCCTATTTTTGGAAGGGAGTAGTCTGTTAATTCCCGCGATAAATACATCGCTATTTGACGAGGGAAAGCAACAGATTTTGTCCGCTTTTTTGCCTTAAAATCATCTAGTTTAATACTATAATGCTCCCCAACAACCTTCTGGATTTCATGAATGGTTATCACCTTAGGTTTAGAACTTGGGATGATATCCTTTAATGCTTCTGCCGCAAGATCAGCATTTATATCTTTATTAATTAAAGAAGAGTAGGCGACCACACGGATGAGTGCCCCCTCAAGTTCACGGATGTTTGAATCAATTTGATTGGCAATATACAGCATGACTTCATTAGGGATATCTAACCCTTCCGCCTTAGCCTTTTTGCGGAGGATGGCTATCCTGGTCTCTAAGTCCGGGGGAGTGATATCTGTAATCAAACCCCACTCAAACCGTGAACGCAGCCGGTCCTCAAGCGTTGGAATTTCTCTTGGAGGACGGTCACTTGAGATGATAATTTGTTTACTTTCTTCATGCAGGGCATTAAAAGTATGGAAAAATTCTTCCTGGGTTGATTCTTTTCCGGCCAAAAACTGAATATCATCTATAAGTAAAATATCGACATTTCGATATTTGTTGCGGAAACTCTCAGCCTTATTGTCACGAATGGAGTTAATGAACTCATTCGTGAATTTTTCTGATGATAAATAAACTACTTTAGCATTTGGATTATGGTCTAAAACATAATGGCCAATGGCATGCATTAAGTGCGTTTTCCCAAGACCGACACCACCATAGATAAATAAGGGGTTATAGGCCTTAGCAGGCGCTTCAGCTACTGCAAGCGATGCAGCATGAGCAAAACGGTTGCCCGAGCCAATAACGAACGTATCAAATGTGTACTTTTGATTTAAGATGCCCTGCGGGAAATCGGCATGGTCATCATCCTTTTTTACCTTTTTAGGCGGCAGCTGGACATCGTTTTCAGCTTCATTTTGGTTTTGCGGAATGATAAATTTCACAGATAACTCTTCTCCGGTAATTTCATAGAGAATCCCTGAGATTAACTGCGAGTAACGCTCTTCAAGCCAGTCGCGTGCAAATTCATTTGGAGCTGTAATGACTAGCAGATTACCTTGAAGGGAATGGGCCTTTGTAGACTTTAGCCAGGTATCAAAGCTAGGCTTGCTTATCTTTTTCTCAATATTGGCCAGAGCTGTATTCCAAAGATCCGCAATGTTTTCCAACAAGTATCCCTCCTTCTTAATTTTTTTTAAGACTATACTGACACACTCTAATTACTGTCTAACTCCTAATTAAAACTTCAACGGAAATAAATAATTATCTCGGGTCTTTTTCATGAAAATTAAGTTTTATACCGGCAGTACATCCTATTAATTTATAAATATACAATTAAGTGATTGTGGAAAAATATATAATAAGGAAATAAAGTGGAGTTTCGACAATATCCACCGCTTGTGGACAAGTTTTTACAGAGCCTTAGGATAAACTATCCACATGTTATCCACAATTTGTGGATAACACAATATCTGAGATAAAGTTATTCAGAGTGAAAACACAAATATAATAACAAATAATTGCAATGGGTGCAATGCTTTTTCATAGTTTATCCACAACGGTCACATTGTGTGTATAAAAATTGTCCACAAGGAAATAGTTTGTGTAAAACCTGTCAATATCATGTGTGGATAATAAAAAATATGTCGAAATTTTATCCACAGGCAGATAGTTAGTACGAAAATGGACAGAATAAGCTTTTTAATAGGGTGTTGTCAGGAGGTCTCTTTTCGGCAGCAAATTAAATAAGTATCTATTGTTTTATGGATAGAGTTTCTGACAATGAAAGATACTATAACCGAAAAATATTGGTAATTAGGAATAATCTTTAGAGAGTTGTTGACAATTACAAGTGGACGTCTTTATAATAAGTAGGACTGTCAAATGAGTTTTAAACTTGATAGCTATTCCTCAGGGAGGTGTCATATATGAAAAGAACATATCAACCAAATAAACGTAAACATAGTAAAGTTCACGGATTCCGCAGTCGTATGAGCTCAGCAAACGGACGTAAGGTTCTTGCTCGCCGTCGTCAAAAAGGAAGAAAAGTATTATCAGCTTAGACCACTGAAACGTCTCAGTGGTCTTTTTTTCAATTATAGTGGAAGCGCTATTAGGGGAAAGCGGAAGCACCTTGCCTTGACCAGGGGTGTAAGGCTGCAGTCGGGCCTTCTTGTTGGATTGACTGCAAGTCCCTGGGCGCTGAAGCTGGACAATTCTCAGGAGCTTATACTTTTTTAAACTTAGTTAAAGGAGTTTTTTTTATGAAAAAAGAATTCCGTATAAAGAAGAATAACGATTTTCAAGCGGCATTTAAGAAGGGCCGTTCCTTTGCCAATCGGCAATTTGTCGTCTATTCATTAGAAAAAGAGGAACAAGACTTTTTCCGTATCGGTCTATCTGTAAGTAAGAAACTTGGAAATGCGGTAACAAGAAATAGAATCAAAAGATATGTCAGACAATCGATCTTAGAATTACAAGAACAATTAGCTGCAGGAAATGACTATGTCATCATTGCCCGAAAACCTGCTGCAGAAATGGACTTTTTTGAAGTGAAGAAAAGTCTAACCCATGTGCTTAAGGTCGGCAAAGTATTAAGGAAAAACTAAATTTTTTCAAAAAACAGTAAAAATAACCAGAACAATAAAGACTCCGCTTTGGAAAAATGCTAAAATGAGAGCGATAGTATAGAGTTTGAACTAGTCCGGTTGAAATGGCCGAATTAGTGTAAAAGAAAGTATTACATATGAAACATTAACTATCTATATATACATAAGGAGGAAATTTTGGTTGAAAAAACGAATTTTACTTTCGTTCGGCATCCTATCATTATTTTTATTTTTAACTGGCTGCAGTGAAATAAAAAAGCCGATTACATCTGAGAGTACAGGTTTTTGGAATGAATACATTGTCTATCCGTTATCATGGCTGATAAAAGAAGGAGCACATCTTCTTGGTGGAAGCTATGGATTATCACTAATCGTGGTAACGATTGTGATTCGTTTAGCGATCTTGCCGCTGATGATCAAACAAACGAGGAGCTCTAAGGCGATGCAGGCTTTACAGCCGGAGATGAAGGCCCTTCGTGAAAAATATAGCTCGAAAGACCAAAAGACACAGCAAAAACTTCAGCAGGAGACCATGGCACTTTTTCAAAAACATGGTGTCAATCCAATGGCTGGCTGTTTCCCGTTAATCGTGCAAATGCCGATTTTAATTGGTTTTTATCATGCGATCTCAAGAACAAGAGAAATTGCTTCAGATAGTTTCTTATGGTTTGACCTCGGAGAAAAGGATCCGTATTATATTTTGCCGATTGTTGCGGGGATTACGACTTTTATCCAGCAAAAAATAATGATGGCAGGACAGGAGCATAATCCGCAAATGGCGATGATGCTCTGGATGATGCCGATTATGATTGTATTCTTTGCGTTTAGTTTCCCTGCGGCTCTTTCATTGTATTGGGTTGTCGGAAATATATTTATGATAGTACAAACCTATTTTATTAAAGGACCGGATCTAAAGGCACGTGCCACCGGTAATGCGGGAGGAGCAAAAAAGTGAAACAGGTAACTGCTACAGGACAAACTGTCGAAGAAGCAGTAGAATCAGCTTTAGCTCAATTAAATACCACCAAAGACCGCACAGATGTAGATATCATTGATGAAGGTAAAAAAGGGATTTTCGGGATTTTCGGATCACGACCTGCTGTTGTTAAAGTGACGGTGATTATTGACCCGATTGAAGAGGCAAAGAAATTTTTGGTACAAGTCAGTGAACAAATGGGAGCACCCGCGGAAATTGAAATAAAACGCGAGGGTAAACAAGTGACCTTTGTAATGACTGGCGAAAAAATTGCTCTTTTAATTGGAAAAAGAGGTCAGACATTAAATTCCTTGCAATACTTGACCCAGCTTGTCATTAATCGCTTTTCGAAACAGTATTTAACGGTCATTCTGGATGCCGAAGATTATCGGAACCGCAGAAGTGAAACACTTATTCAACTGGCCCACCGGCTTGCCGGGAAGGCGATTAAGACGGGAAAAGATGTGTCCTTAGAACCAATGCCTTCGTATGAGCGTAAAGTTATTCATTCCGCTTTAGCTGAAAACAAACGGGTTAAAACACTTTCAGACGGATCCGAACCTCATCGATTTATCGTCATCACTCCAGTAAGGAGTTACAAGAAATAATTAATGGGAAGACATTCTATTTAGTAGAGTGTCTTTTTTTTTGTCCATTTTTTTAGATTCATCAGCCTGTTGATATTTTTCAGGTGAAGTCAAAGTATATAGAGAGATTTCATCTTATTGTTATTCACATGTGGATAAGTTAAAATAATAAAAGGACTGTCTTAAATTGTGGATAAAGCGAGTTTGTTTGCTTTTTTATCCAAAACTGATGTGGTATCCTATTTTTTTGGTCATTAATAAAAAATCATATTATAGATTAAGTTTTTATATGTGAGGTGAAAGGAAATGGAATTCGATACAATTGCTGCAATTTCGACACCAATGGGAGAAGGTGCGATTGCAATCGTGCGCTTGAGCGGAGATGAGGCAATCCAAATTGCGGACAAGTTGTTTAGAGGAGTTGGCGGAAAAAAACTTTTGGGTGCTGCCAGTCATACCATTCACTATGGACACTTGCTGGATCCGAAAAGTGGTGAAGTGATTGAAGAGGTAATGGTTTCTGTTATGAAGGGCCCAAAGACATTTACCAAAGAGGATGTTGTCGAGATAAATTGTCATGGAGGAATTGTTTCAGTTAATCGAGTACTGCAGCATGTATTAAAATATGGAGCCCGGCTGGCTGAACCGGGAGAATTTACAAAACGCGCCTTTTTAAATGGACGAATTGATCTATCGCAGGCGGAAGCTGTGATGGATTTAATCCGGGCAAAAACAGACCGTGCGATGAATGTGGCGCTTGGGCAGATGGAAGGGCGTCTTTCAAAGTTGATTCGGAAATTACGCCAGGAAATTTTAGAGGTCTTGGCACATGTGGAAGTAAATATAGATTATCCTGAGTATGATGATGTTGAAGAGATGACTCATAGGATGCTATTAGAAAAGGCACATTTGGTACGGGAAGAAATTCAAAAGCTATTGCAAACGTCCCAGCAGGGGAAAATATTGCGTGAGGGATTATCAACCGTCATTGTCGGCCGTCCGAACGTCGGGAAATCTTCTCTATTAAATAGTCTTGTGCATGAAAATAAAGCAATTGTCACAGATATTCCGGGGACGACCCGTGATGTCATTGAAGAGTATGTTAATGTCCGCGGTGTGCCGCTAAGACTGTTAGATACTGCAGGAATCCGTGAAACAGAAGATATCGTAGAGCGGATTGGAGTGGAACGCTCCCGCCAGGTGTTAAAAGAGGCTGATTTAATTTTACTTGTGTTAAATTACTCTGATCAACTGACTCCTGAAGATGAGAATCTGTTTGAAGTTGTCAAGGGAATGGATGTTATTGTGATTGTGAACAAAACAGACCTGCCGCCAAAAATTAATATGGAACGTGTTCACGAACTTTCAAAAGACCATAAACTTGTGACTACTTCTTTATTGGAAGACCGTGGTGTCGATGCACTAGAGGAGGCCATTTCGTCATTATTCTTTGCAGGGTCGATTGAAGCGGGAGATATGACTTATGTTTCCAATACCCGTCATATAGCGATATTGAATCAGAGCCTTCAAACGATAGAAGATGCGATTCAAGGTGTAGAAACGGGTGTACCTATTGATATTGTCCAAATTGACATGACAAGAACATGGGAGCTTCTTGGTGAAATTATTGGTGATAGTGTCCATGAAAGCTTGATTGATCAATTGTTCTCGCAATTTTGCTTAGGAAAATAGAAATCCGTAGGGTGTTCGTTTTACTAATGCCTATTTTCGGATACGATAAATAAAAAGCGTTCTTTTCATTCTAAGCGAGTGTTTGGAGCTAGGAGAAGCAACGTTTCCGTATGTGTACGGAAAAGGAGGAAACAAATGCAATACGAAGCAGGAAATTTTGACACCATTGTCGTTGGTGCAGGGCATGCCGGTTGTGAAGCCGGACTTGCTGCTGCAAGACTTGGCGCAAAAACATTATTGATTACAATTAACTTAGATATGGTGGCGTTTATGCCATGTAACCCATCTGTCGGCGGACCGGCCAAGGGAATCGTTGTGCGTGAAATTGACGCACTTGGCGGTGAGATGGGTAAAAATATTGATAAAACCTACATTCAAATGAGAATGTTAAACACTGGTAAAGGTCCTGCAGTGCGTGCTCTGAGAGCACAAGCAGATAAATTTGCTTACCAGCATGAAATGAAAAAAACACTTGAAGAAGAGCCTAATTTAACTTTGCTTCAAGGTATGGTTGAACAATTGATTGTGGAAGATGGAGTTGTAACTGGTGTGATCACCAAAACAGGGGCAGCTTACCGTTCAAAAACAGTCGTTATTACAACCGGCACCTACTTGCGTGGAGAAATTATTTTAGGAGAATTAAAATATTCAAGCGGTCCGAACAACCAGCAGCCATCTATCAGGTTGTCTGAGCACTTGGAGGAGCTTGGGTTTGAATTAGTGCGTTTTAAAACTGGAACACCGCCTAGGGTCAACAGCAATACGATTGATTACAGCAAAACAGAAATTCAGCCAGGCGATGATGTTCCAAGAGCCTTTTCATATGAAACCACAAAGTATATTACCGACCAGCTGCCATGCTGGCTAACCTATACAAATGATCAAACCCATCAAATCATTGATAATAATCTGCATCGTTCACCGATGTTTTCTGGAATGATCAAAGGAACGGGTCCTAGATACTGCCCTTCGATTGAGGATAAGGTGGTTCGTTTTAATGACAAGCCGCGTCACCAAATCTTCCTTGAACCGGAAGGAAGAAATACGCAGGAGGTCTATGTTCAAGGTATGTCAACCAGCCTTCCTGAGGATGTACAGCTCCAGATTCTAAAAACAGTTCCTGGCTTGGAAAAGGCTCAAATGATGAGGGCAGGCTATGCCATTGAATATGATGCAATTGTGCCGACACAATTATGGCCGACTTTAGAAACAAAGGTAGTTAAAAATCTATATACTGCCGGTCAAATTAATGGCACAAGCGGTTATGAAGAAGCCGCTGGCCAAGGAATCATGGCGGGAATTAATGCCGGCTTAAATGCTATAGGAAAAGAACAATTGGTTTTAAGCCGTTCCGATGCATATATCGGGGTATTAATTGACGATTTAATTACTAAAGGAACGAACGAGCCTTATCGTTTGTTAACGTCCCGCGCTGAATATCGTTTATTATTACGTCATGATAATGCAGACCTTCGTTTGACAGAGATTGGCCATAAAATCGGCTTAATTCGCGATGATCGTTATAAGAAGTTCCTAGAAAAGAAGGAAGCCATTGAATCAGAAAAGGACCGTTTAAAATCGGTTAGATTAAAACCATCAGCTGAAGTTCAAGAACTGATTCGAAGCGCCGGCGGAAGTGAGCTAAAAGATGGGATCCTAGCTTCTGATTTATTAAAAAGACCAGAAATGACGTATGAATTAGTAGAAAAATTAACTAGCAGCGACATTCCTATGGATGATGAAATGAAAGAGCAAGTGGAAATTCAAATTAAATACGAGGGATATATTGATAAATCCCTTCAACAAGTAGAACGGCTTAAAAAGATGGAAAACAAACGGATTCCTGAAAATATTGATTATGATGCTATTAATGGACTGGCAACAGAAGCGAAACAAAAGCTTAAGAAAATTAAACCTGTTTCCCTTGCCCAGGCATCAAGGATTTCCGGAGTAAATCCAGCGGATATTTCGATCCTGCTTGTATACCTTGAACAAGGAAGAATTGCCAGAGTATCTAATGAATAACAAGCAAACCCCCGAGCTCTATCCAATAGAGCTCCTCAAGGTTATGCCATAATTAGTGAGGAAGATTTATTAATGAACATCGAACAATTTATAGCCAATCTTCAAGATAAGGGGATTACCCTTAATGAAAAACAGCTTGCCCAATTTGAAACCTATTTTACAACCTTGGTTGAATGGAATGAAAAAATGAACTTAACGGCCATCACTGAAAAATCAGAGGTGTATCTAAAGCATTTTTATGACTCCATTACAGCTTCCTTCTATTTTGATTTTTCAAGGCCTTTTCATTTATGTGATGTAGGCGCCGGGGCTGGTTTTCCAAGCATTCCGTTAAAAATTATTTTCCCTCATATCGAAGTGACCATTGTTGACTCATTGAACAAGCGGATTTCCTTTTTAAACCATCTCGCTAAGGTATTAGAATTGGAAAATATCCATTTTGTTCATGACCGCGCGGAAACTTTTGGGGTTAACCCTGCTTATCGGGAAAACTTTGATGTTGTAACCGCACGGGCGGTAGCTAGAATGTCTGTTTTAAGTGAATTTTGTTTACCATTAGCAAAAGTGGGCGGACACTTCCTGGCCATGAAGGCATTGCATGCTAATGAAGAATTAGATGCGGCCCAAAAGGCGATTACCACGCTAGGCGGCAAGGTGGAAAATGTACATACATTCACCCTGCCAATGGAAGATAGTGATAGAACCATCTTGGTTATAAAAAAGGAAAAACATACGCCCAAAAAGTACCCTCGAAAGCCGGGTACACCTGGCAAATCGCCAATTGAATAGAGCATGCCGCTTACTCTCATGCTGCTATTCAGTATAAGGACAGATAACATTTTTCACAAAAATAGTCTCCCAGGCAGGAAGAAATTATTTGTATATAGAATAAATAATAGGGAGTTTCTTAAAGGTGGTGTTGGGGAATGAAGAGTTCATTTACACGCTTTTTTGGCCTCGGCGACAAGGGAGAGCAAGAGGTTGAGCAAGAGGTTGAGCAGGAGTTGGATATAGAACGAAACGAAGAAATTAAGAAAATACCGATAAACCAAATAATTCCGAACCGTTTCCAGCCACGGTCGGTATTTGATGAAGAAAAAATTGAAGAATTATCTCGTACGATTCATATACACGGTATTATACAGCCAATCGTCGTCAGAGAGTTTGCTGCCGATAAATTTGAAATCATTGCTGGTGAGCGGCGCTGGCGTGCAATGAAAAAACTGGGCTGGGCAGAGGCACCGGCAATTGTTAAAAATCTTTCCGATACAGAAACAGCATCTGTTGCTCTAATAGAAAACCTGCAACGCGAAGAATTATCTCCAATCGAGGAAGCTATTGCCTATGGAAAACTGCTTGAGTTACACAACTTAACGCAGGAAGCCTTAGCTCAGCGCCTTGGAAAAGGTCAATCTACCGTTGCAAACAAGCTGCGTCTTTTAAAATTGCCGCAGCCTGTTCAAGAGGCCTTGTTAAACAAGGTAATTACTGAGCGCCATGCACGTGCCCTTATACCGCTTAAGGACCCGGAAAAACAAGTGGCCTTATTAGCTGAAGTCATGGAAAGAAATTTAAATGTAAAGCAAACGGAAGAACGTGTGGTACGGCTGCTTGAACAAAAAAATCAACAGCCCAAGCCTAAACGCCGGGCTTTCAGTAAGGATATGAGAATTGCTGTCAATACGATTCGGCAATCTTTATCCATGGTATCAGACAGCGGGATCAACTTAGACGCTGAAGAAGAGGAATTTGAGGAATTTTATCAATTTACCATCCGGATTCCAAAGAAAAAATAAATCAATAGATGACAAGAAGAACTAGACAAGAGGATGTTTAGTTCTTCTTTTTTTGCTATTTGGAAAAAATATGCGAGATTCCTAAATGGAATTTTTTTAGAAAAAAAACAACTCCTAATAAAATCATGGTAAAATAAATGAATGGAAATTTACCTTATTTCCGTTTGGGAGATAATGAATACATTTGATAGAATGCAAGATAACTATTTTATAGGGTAGGTGACAAAGTGGGGAAAATCCTTTCAATCGCAAATCAAAAAGGTGGAGTCGGAAAAACGACAACCTCTGTCAACCTAGGTGCCTGCTTAGCTTACATAGGGAAACGGGTCTTACTAGTAGATATTGATCCGCAGGGAAATGCCACAAGCGGAGTTGGTATTGAAAAGGCTGAAGTGGAACAATGTATATATGATGTTTTAGTAGATGATGTGGAAGCAAAGGATGTTATTAAAGCAACATCTGTTGAGAATTTGTATGCTATTCCGGCTACTATTCAATTAGCAGGAGCCGAAATTGAATTGGTTCCAACCATTTCAAGAGAAGTCCGCTTAAAACGTGCTCTATCTGAAGTGAAGGACCAATTCGATTATATTATTATTGATTGTCCGCCATCATTAGGGCTATTAACTTTAAACGCACTAACAGCATCGGATGCTGTATTAATCCCAGTACAATGTGAGTACTATGCATTAGAAGGGCTTAGCCAATTATTAAATACAGTCAGACTTGTACAAAAACATTTAAATCAGGATTTAAAAATTGAGGGTGTTCTGCTCACCATGCTTGATGCAAGGACGAACCTTGGGCTTCAAGTCATTGAGGAAGTAAAAAAATATTTCCAAGATAAAGTTTATAAAACCATCATTCCAAGAAATGTACGTTTAAGTGAGGCACCCAGTCACGGAGAGCCAATTATTACGTATGATGCCAAATCGCGTGGTGCTGAAGTTTATTTAGATTTAGCAAAGGAAGTGATCTTACATGGCTAAAGGTTTAGGAAAAGGACTGAATGCCTTCTTTAATGAAGTAAGTAAAGAAGAAACTGTTCAGGAAATCAAGCTTAAGGAGCTTCGTCCGAACCCATATCAGCCGCGGAAAACCTTCCAACAAGAGTCTATTGACGAATTAAAGGAATCCATCATTGAACATGGGATCCTGCAGCCGATTGTAGTCCGCAAAAGTATTAGAGGCTATGAAATTGTTGTCGGTGAACGCCGCTTTCGTGCAGCCAAGGAGGCAAAACTAGAAACCATCCCGGCCGTTGTCCGTGAGTTATCGGAGCAGCAAATGATGGAGTTAGCCGTACTAGAAAACCTGCAAAGAGAAGACTTAAATCCTATTGAAGAGGGACAGGCCTATCAAACTTTAATGGAAAAATTAAAGCTGACACAAGAAGAGGTAGCGAAACGATTAGGTAAAAGCCGGCCGCATGTGGCTAACCATATCCGCCTCCTCTCACTCCCTCCTAAAATTCAAGAACTAATTTCTAGTGGAACCATTTCAATGGGACATGGCCGTGCCTTACTTGGGCTTAGACAGAATGCAAAGCTTCCTGCTTTGGTGGAAAAGATCATCCAAGAAGGACTTAATGTTCGTCAGCTGGAAAAATTAATTCAGCAATTAAATGAGAATGTTTCACGTGAAACAAAAAAACCTGAAAAGAAAAAGGATATATTTTTACAGCAGCACGAGCATACTCTTCGTGAACGGTTCGGGACAACCGTAAATATTGTTCAAAAGAAAAACAAAGGAAAAATTGAAATCGAATTTTTCTCAAAAGAAGATCTAGATCGGATTTTAGACATGCTTGACAAAGAAAATTCCACTTTATAAAAAAGCTCGCCCACTGGCGGGTTTTATTTTTTGGAAAAAATCTTTTCAATCATTTGTAAACATGATAGGTTATAACTATTGTTATTTCGAGAGTCGAAAAAGGAGAAAAGCCATGTTTTTATTAGGGACACTAGTAAACGGACTATTAATTATTATCGGGACCCTTCTAGGTAAACTGTTAAATCGGATTCCAGAAGGAATGAAAACGACAGTTATGTATGCAATTGGACTGGCTGTTATGGTATTAGGCTTGCAAATGGGCTTAAAAAGCGAAAACTTCCTAATAGTCATCATCAGCTTAGTGGTCGGGGCAGTTACCGGTGAGGCATTACGATTAGAGGATAGATTAAATGATTTAGGCGGCTGGATTGAGCGGAAAGTTGGTTCTAATGGGAAAGGAAGTATTTCCGAGGGCTTTGTCACTGCTACGTTAATATTTGTGATTGGGGCAATGGCCATAATAGGAGCACTTGACAGTGGAATCCGCGGAGATCATGATGTGCTATACACCAAATCAATTATCGATGGTTTTACGGCCTTAATATTAACAACGACCTTAGGAATTGGTGTTATCTTCTCAACGATCCCTGTGGTCCTCTATGAAGGGTTAATTGCCTTATTTGCCACCCGGATCAATCAGTTCGTTCCAAAGGAATTAATGGATCAGTTCATCGTTGAAATGACGGCAACTGGCGGTGTAATGATTTTTGCCATTGGTTTAAACTTGACTGGTATGGTAAAAATTAAGGTCGCTAACTTGCTGCCTGGAATCGTAGTAACTGGTATCATTGTTACCATTCTATATAATTATCACAACTTCTATTAAGAAAAGTCAAAACGAGCGTTCAGGGTTCTTTCGAGCGCTCGTTAATTTGTCTTCTCCTCTTCTATCCAATCTACTTCCATCCAGTTTTGTTTAGAATAAAGCAGGCTTGCTTGATAGATACCTAGCGCAATCGTTTTAGCCATTCTCATGACTAGATTTAACCGGGTATTCTGTAAAACAAAGAACTCCATAAATCCACTCACATTCACGATTCCCGTGATATGAATATCACCTACTGCAGGAAGTTCCTTGTTCACTCCTGCACCGGGTTTAACTGGGCCATTACCTACTTGAATGATACCAACATTTTTTATTCTTCCCAGGCAGGCATCAATTCCAATAATATAGGGATTCACATGAAGAGTTTGGATTTCCTTAAGTTTGTCTGCTAAATTCACCGCGTGTATAGGCTCATCCAGCGTTCCGTAGACGTAAAAAGACTGAAGCTGTTTCTCTTCAAGAATGCTTCCGACTAGCGGTCCTAATGAATCCCCTGTGGAGCGGTCTGTCCCAATACAAACAAATATAATTGGGCGCCCTGTGACGCCGGGGATATTCAGGAGTAATTCACGGGCAAGCTGTTCAGCAGCGTTAGAATCATCGTGAACAATACTGACCTTGCCCTTCCGTTCAAAAAAGCTAGTCTTTAAATTCATTCCTTCCACTCCCTAATCCATGATCATTTCTATTTGGATAGCACTAATTAGGTCTACTTTTTATTCAGTATACGGAAAATTTTGAAAATCTATACATTGTAGTGGTAAAAAATGAAAATTCATAATGCTACTATATATATAGAAAAATTGTTAAAATAAAATGGGAAAAGGATTAGGAAGGTGTGCTATGAGTATTACACAAAAAGGAATACAAAAGCTTATAGATAAATATCAAAATGAAGATACATGGTTGAATATTGGAGAAGGCTTGCTTAAAATAATTGTAATCACGATCATTGCTAACATTTTAATTAGGATCGGAAAAGTAGCCATTCATAATATCTTTAAAATACGAAACCTCTCTCCATTGAACACATCTGAACGAAGGGAAGCTACACTTTCAAGACTGCTGGACAATATCCTTACGTATGTTGTTTATTTTATTGCCTTTATGATGATTCTATCTGTGCTGGGAATTGATGTGAAGGCACTTATTGCAGGTGCTGGAGTTGTTGGATTAGCCGTAGGGTTTGGTGCCCAAAGCTTGGTCAAGGATGTGATTTCTGGATTCTTTATCATTTTTGAGGATCAGTTTTCTGTTGGTGATCATGTACGAATTGGGATGTTCGAAGGAAATGTCCAGGCCATTGGCTTAAGGACCACAAAATTAAAAAGCTGGACAGGAGAAGTTCATATTCTGCCAAATGGTAATATTTTAGAAGTAACAAACTTCTCTCTCAATAACAGTTTAGCAATTATAGATGTCGGAATTGCGTATGAAGAAAACCTCGATAAGGCTGAGAAGGTTATTAGAGATTTACTTGAAACCATGCCGGAAAAGTACGAGGAGCTTGTTAGGATTCCAGATTTCCTTGGTATTCAGAACTTTGGACCTTCCGAGGTGACCTTAAGAATTGTTGCAGAAACCTTGCCGATGCAGCATTCAGCGGTATCAAGAAAGATACGAAAAGATATAAAGCAATCTTTAGATGAGCATGGAATTGAAATCCCATATCCTCGAATGGTCATGTATTCGAAGGAGAATGGAAACATAAAAGAACCAAGTGTATAAAGGGGGATAAACAGATGGAGGAAAAAGAATTTGCCCTAAATGATGTTGTTGAAATGAAAAAGCAGCATCCATGCGGCACCAACCGCTGGAAAATCATCCGGATGGGAATGGATGTCCGAATTAAATGTGAAGGCTGCGGGCACAGTGTGTTAATCCCTAGAAAAGAGTTTTCGAGAAAAATGAAAAAGATCTTAGTCAAGCATGAAGGATAGATGTTCATGCTCTTTTTTTATCCTGCTATTGTATTCTTAATTTTAACAAGGGTGATATTGGAGCGGAAGGCACTCGACTCCTGCGGGAGTACGGGGCTGTGGAGACCCCGCAGGCGCCATGCGCCGAGGAGGCTCCACGGCACGCCCGCGGAAAGCGAGTGCCTGGAGCGTAAATCAACACAAAAGTTTAATATAAATAAAAACAAGGAACATGGGGGTGGAGTTAATGGCAGAAATACGAAAAGCTGCATGTCCGCTAAATTGCTGGGACAGCTGCAGCTTCAATGTAACCATCTCTGAAGGCAAAGTGGTAAAAGTAGAGGGAGACGATACACACCCAATTACCAGAGGTAAAATTTGCGGACGTGGCCGGATGCTGGAGAAAAGAGCGAACTCCAATCAGCGTTTACTGCATCCTTTAAAGAAAATAAACGGGGAATTTGTGACGATTTCGTGGGAACAAGCACTAGATGAACTAGCCGAGAAATTCCAACATATTAAACAGAATTTTGGCACCACTGCAGTGCTTCATAGCCATGATTATGCGAATAATGGGATATTGAAAAACTTAGACCAACGTTTTTTCAATTGTTATGGCGGTGTAACGGAGTTGTATGGTTCACTCTGCTGGGGAGCAGGGATTGAAGCCCAAAAATGGGATTTTGGAAACGCCTGGAGTCATGAGCCTGACGATATTTCCAATAGTAAAAACATTGTTATTTGGGGACGGAATGTCGCGAGAACCAATATGCATCTATATGAAAGATTGCTAGAGGCAAAAAGGCAAGGAATTAAAATATACGTTATTGATCCGCTTTATAATGCTACTGCCAAACTGGCGGATGAATTTATAACGGTGAAACCAGGCATGGATGGGATTTTGGCAGCAGGAATTATGAAAGAAATCCTTCGGCTTGGCTTGGAGGATCGTAATTTTATTGAGCAGTCTACACATGGGTTTGCTGATTTACTAAAGCTATTGGACAGCATTTCCCTGGAAAAGCTAAGTGAAATGGCAGAAGTATCTTGTGAGGTTATCAACCAATTAGCCTATATTTATAGTGACAAGCCAACAGCAACATATATGGGTCTGGGCCTGCAGCGCTATAAAAATGGCGGAAATACGATTCGATTAATAGATGCCCTTGCGGCAGTGAGCGGCAATATTGGTATTCCAGGCGGAGGTGCCAATTATGCCAATCTCCAGGTCAGTCAAAGTTTTGCTTTTGAGGAGCTAACCCTAAGCAATCGCAAACAGAACAGCCGTCAATTTTCTATTATGAAGCAGGCGGAAGAAGTATTAAAAGCAACGGACCCGGCCATCCAGATGATAGTCGTATCCTGTGGAAATCCATTAACACAAGTACCGGATACCAATATAGTGGAACAAGCCTTCTCTTCTGTGCCAACGGTAGTAGTGCTGGAGCAATTTATGACGGACACGGCCTTACTGGCTGATTATGTTTTACCAATGACTACAGCTTTTGAAGAAGAAGACTTTTATTATTCATCTATGTATCATCATTATGTGAATTATAGCCCCAAGCTTGTTTCTGCCCCAGGTGAAGCCAAACCTGATTTATGGATTTGGACTCAGCTGGCGGAAAGACTTGGATTTGGAGAGGATTTTTCTTTTACAAGAGATGAATGGTTAAAGATGACCTTGAAACCATTAGCGGGTGCAGGAATTACTCTTGAAAAATTGAAAGACCAGCATACACTAGAACTGCCAGTTGAAAAAGTGCCATGGAGTAACCGCAACTTCCAAACACCAACTGGTAAATTTGAATTTACATCGCTTTTAGGCCAGGAAAAAGGACTCAACGGCTCTTTGACACTGGCAGTCCCTGAGGAGTCAAAGCTCAAAAGTCCCTTGCTGGCTCTAAAATATCCCTATCAGCTGTTGACGATCCATCCCATGCGTTCGAACCATTCACAGAATTATCACCTCTTAGGGGATCATATCAAGTTAAAGGTCGAGATAGCGGCAAATATTGCTGATGAACAGGGAATCTCTAATGGCGACTATGTCAGGGTCTGGAATGACCGCGGTGAAGTGAAGGGATATATATCCATCCTATCAAAAGCCCATCCAAATACGATTAATATCGATGAGGGTATTTGGAAGAGGTTAGGGGGTTCTGTTAATCAACTGACCTCCAGCCGTGAATCTGATAATGGTTTAGGGAGCACGTTATATGATTGTGTGGTCAATTTAGAGAAAATCAATTAACTGGTGCAGATTTGCACCAGTTTTTGTATACCTTGTCTTTTTATTGTTAATTGCCTTATAATTGTGAGAGGCTTTTTAATATATAAAGAACTTATTTTTTTATATAGATCTAGATCTATTTATTAGGAGTGAACGTGAATGGCTTTAACAGCTGGTATTGTGGGTTTGCCGAACGTTGGTAAATCAACCTTATTTAACGCAATTACACAGGCAGGAGCGGAATCAGCGAATTACCCCTTCTGTACGATTGATCCAAATGTAGGAATCGTTGAGGTTCCTGATTATCGCCTGCAAAAATTAACTGAACTTGTACAGCCAAAAAAGACGGTTCCAACCGCATTTGAATTTACTGATATTGCTGGGATTGTTAAAGGGGCAAGTAAAGGTGAAGGGCTTGGGAACAAATTCCTTTCTCATATTCGTCAAGTAGATGCCATATGTCAGGTTGTCCGCTGCTTTGCTGATGAAAATATTACCCATGTATCAGGTAAGGTTGATCCTATCGATGATATCGAAACCATTAACCTGGAGTTAATCCTGGCTGATATGGAATCAGTAGAAAAGCGCATTAGCCGGGTTGAAAAATTAGCAAAACAAAAAGATAAAGATGCTGCTGCTGAGTTCGAAGTGCTAGCGATGCTTCGTGATGCGTTTGAAGCAGAGAAACCGGCTCGGACGGTTGATTTTACTGACGAACAAATGAAACTGGTAAAAGGTCTGCATCTCCTAACGATTAAGCCTGTCCTTTATGTGGCAAACGTGAGTGAAGATGATATTGCTGATCCATCTGATAATGAATACGTCCAAAAAGTTCGAGAATATGCTGCTGCAGATAATGCTGAAGTTATTGTTATTTGTGCAAAAATTGAAGAAGAAATTGCTGAGCTTGAAGGCGACGAAAAGGCAATGTTCCTTTCAGAGCTAGGCATTGAAGAATCTGGTTTAGATCAGTTAATCCGTGCAGCCTACAGCCTGCTTGGTTTAGCCACTTACTTCACAGCAGGGGTACAAGAAGTACGTGCCTGGACATTCAGAAAAGGAATGAAAGCACCACAATGTGCCGGCGTTATTCACTCGGATTTTGAACGCGGATTTATCCGTGCAGAAACGGTGTCTTTTGAAGATTTATTAGCTGCAGGCAGTCATAATGCTGCAAAAGAGGCAGGAAAAGTCCGCCTGGAAGGTAAGGAATACGAAGTAAAAGACGGAGACGTTATTCATTTCCGCTTTAATGTATAAGTAAACGTTTAGCTCTGCTTAGGCAGGGCTTTTCATTATTTTACAAAAAAAATTAAGGTTAAAAATGGCTTTCCTTGAAGCTCGTTGCATTTTAGTTTTGAGTATGCTATAATTTCAACTTGTGAGTAATTAATTAATTGCTCCTTGCCCACTACTGGGCCGTTTAGACCAAAAGGAGGTGACTGTGATGAATAAGTACGAAATCATGTACATCATCCGCCCAAATATTGAAGATGAAGCGAAGAAGGCTCTTGTTGAGCGTTTTAACACAATTCTTCTTGAAAACGGTGCGGAAGCTGCTGAAACAAAGGATTGGGGTAAGCGTCGTCTTGCATACGAAATCAACGATTTCCGTGACGGATACTACCAAATCGCTAAAACTACATCTTCAGCTGATGCAGTACAAGAATTTTCTCGTCTTGCAAAAATCAGCGAAGATATCATTCGCCATATTGTAATTAAAGAAGAAGCTTAATATATAACTTGGCAAAAATGTTTCACGTGGAACATTTTACCAAAAGAAAAGGAGTTGATTCTGATGATGAATCGTGTTGTACTTGTTGGCCGTTTAACAAAAGATCCGGATTTGCGTTATACACCAAATGGGGTTCCTGTTGCTACTTTTACTTTGGCAGTAAACCGCCCATTTTCTAGTCAGTCAGGTGATCGTGAAGCAGACTTTATTAACTGTGTTGTTTGGCGTAAACCTGCTGAGAATGTGGCAAACTTCCTAAAAAAGGGCAGTCTTGCAGGTGTTGATGGCCGTATTCAAACGCGCAACTATGAAGGACAAGATGGTAAACGTGTTTACGTTACAGAGGTTCAGGCAGAAAGTGTTCAATTTCTAGAACCTAAATCGTCTTCTGGTGGTGGCGGTGGAAGAAACAACAACGACTACGGTGCCCCTCCTATGGAACCGCAAGGCGGATCATATGGCAGCGGCAATCAGAATCAACGTCCAAACCAAAATCAAAATAAAGGTTTTACCCGTATGGATGAAGATCCATTTGCAGGCAATGGCCAGATTGACATCTCTGATGATGATCTGCCATTCTAATAAAACCTTATGAACGTTATATTAAAATAAATTAAAGGAGGGAATTTTCATGGCAGGAGGACGTAAAGGCGGTCGCGCAAAGCGTCGTAAAGTGTGCTATTTCACAGCAAATGGTATCACTAAAATCGACTATAAAGATGTAGATCTACTTAAGAAATTTATCTCTGAACGTGGAAAGATTTTACCACGTCGTGTAACTGGTACTAGCGCTAAATACCAACGTAAATTAACAGTTGCAATCAAACGTTCACGTCAAATGGCATTACTTCCATTTGTTGCAGGTGAATAATAAAGTAAGACTTAAAAAGACAGTGAGGGTAACCTTACTGTCTTTTTCTTTTATCAAAGGTTGTAACAAAACAAGTTAGTGGCTAAAATAAGGTAATAGATTGAATTGTTTGATGAGGTGTCAAAGTGAAAAATGTCCGTAATCTGACAGAAGGTGCCATTCTTTTAGCAGCCTTTACTGTCTTTATGTTAATTACGATTTACGTACCACCCTTAAGTGTGATTAGTGTCTTCATCCTTCCGTTGCCATTTCTCATGTATTCAGCAAAAAATAACCTAAAAAATATCGCGGTCTTTTTTATCGCTGCACTTATCGTTTCATTTATTTCCACTGCCTTGCAGGGGCTCAGTTTAATGGTCCTATTTGGAATAGCAGGGATTGTTATGGGCTATATGACTCAAAAAACAAAAAGCCGGACAGCAATCTTAATTGGAACCACCCTTACCTTCATCGTGGGATTGATTATTTTTTATGCCGTTCTTGTTACTATTATGAACATCAATATTGTTCATGAGCTTACTGCGATGTTTGAGCAATCAATGAAACAATCACAGGCTATGCTGCAGGCTTTAGGTAAGGAAGACCAAATAAAGCTTATGCAGGAGCAAAATGCTAATTTGCTAAAAAGTATTAAAGAGTTGGCACCGGGGTATTTAATAACTGTGTCAATCGTGTATGCCTTCATTACGCAGTGGATTTGTTTCCCTATTGCAAAAAGATTTGGTATTTCCGTCCCATCATGGGGTAAATTTAGAAATTTCAATTTGCCAAAGAATCTCCTCTGGTATTATTTAGCAGCATTAGCGGCCTATTTATTATTTCATCCTGAAGAAGGCAGCTATTTATATTTGGCTATTATTAATGCAAGATTTATCTTGGAGATGTTTTTATTTTTACAAGGACTAGCCTGCTTATTTTATATTTTCCATCAGCGTTCACTGGGAAAAGGACTTGCGGTGTTCATAATAATTCTATCTTTCATCATTCCGATTGTTCATTATATAATAAGAATATTAGGCATTGCCGATTTAGGTTTTGAATTTAGAAAGAGGTTCGAGAAAAAAGAGTAATACGTCAAGGAGCTGAAGACTTTGCCTGCATTTTTTGAAAAGCGGTCAATTCGTTACCCTTTTTATGGGCTAATTGGCGTTACAGTGATACTGCTTATCATCCTGACCTTATATAATTGGATTTTAAGCGCAGCCGGGCTTTTATTAATGTTAGTGCCCCTGTACTATATGTTAGTCATTGACCGCAGGGAGCGGAAGGAAATGGAGGAGTATATCTCCACTCTCTCCTACCGAGTCAAAAAGGTTGGCGAAGAGGCACTGATGGAGATGCCGATTGGGATCATGCTCATTAATGAGGAATATTATATTGAATGGACAAATCCTTATCTTTCCTCCTGCTTTGATGAAGTAACATTGGTAGGCAGGTCACTTTATGATGTGGCCGATGCACTCATTCCATTAATTAAACAAGAGGTTGAAACGGAAATTATCACTCTTCATGAGCGGAAATTTCGTGTAGTTCACAAACGGGAAGAACGGCTGTTATATTTCTTTGATGTGACGGAACAAACCGAGATTGAAAAGAAGTATCAGGATGACCGAACAGCTATTGCCACCATTTTCCTTGATAATTATGATGACCTTACTCAAGGGATGGACGATCAAATGCGCGGGAGCATTAATAGCTTAGTTACTTCCATCTTAAATAAATGGGCACAGGATAATGGCATTTATTTAAAAAGGGTTTCATCTGAACGGTTTATCGCCGTTTTTAGTGAAAGGATTCTTCGAATTCTTGAAAAGGGCAAGTTTTCAATCCTTGATGAAGTCAGGGAAATGACATCTAAACAGAATGTCACTTTTACCTTGAGTATTGGTGTAGGTACAGGAGTCACCTCTCTCCCTGAATTAGGCGCTTTAGCGCAGTCAAGCCTTGACTTAGCATTAGGAAGAGGCGGGGACCAAGTGGCAATTAAACTGCCAAGCGGAAAGGTGAAGTTTTATGGGGGTAAAACAAACCCAGTTGAGAAGCGTACAAGGGTCAGAGCACGGGTCATCTCTCATGCACTAAGGGATTTGATCATCGCTAGTGATAAAGTCATTATTATGGGACATAAGAACCCTGATATGGATTCTATCGGTTCAAGCATTGGAATCTATAAGGTAGCCCAAATGAATCAGAAGGAAGCCTATATTGTTATTGATATGCAGGGAATTGAAAGCGGCGTTAAGAGATTGATGCAAGAAATCCGGCATCAGGAAGAGTTATATTCTTACTTTATTGATCCTGAATTAGCATTAGAAATTTCAACAGAAAAAACTTTGCTTGTAGTGGTCGATACCCATAAGCCTTCCATGGTGATGGAGGAAAGGCTGTTAAATAAAATTGACCATAAGGTGGTTATTGATCATCACCGCCGAGGGGAGGATTTTATTGCTAATCCTCTGCTTGTATATATGGAACCTTATGCCTCTTCAACGGCAGAACTCGTGACAGAATTTTTGGAATATCAGCCTAAACGGAGTAAAATTGAAATGATAGAGGCGACCGCACTATTAGCAGGGATTATTGTTGATACCAAAAGCTTTACGCTAAGAACCGGTTCACGGACATTTGACGCTGCTTCCTATTTGCGGGCGCATGGAGCCGATACGATCCTTGTACAAAAGTTTTTAAAAGAAGACGTTGATACATATATCAAAAGGTCGAGGCTAATTGAATCGGTTTCCTTTTTCCGTGAAGGGATTGCTATTGCAAAAGGTCCAGAACTTGAGCTGTATGATCAAGTCATCATTGCCCAGGCTGCCGATACACTGTTAGCAATGGATGGAGTAGTAGCTTCTTTTGTCATTGCCAAAAGAGACGAAGGAGTAATCGCGATTAGTGCTAGGTCGCTTGGAAATATTAATGTGCAAGTTATTATGGAAAGTCTTAAAGGCGGCGGCCATTTAACAAATGCTGCGACCCAGCTGACAGGACTTACAATTGAAGAGACAGAGAGTCAGTTAAAGCTTGCCATTGATGATTATTTTGAAGGAGTGAAAAAAGAATGAAAGTGATCTTTTTAAAGGATGTTAAGGGAAAAGGAAAAAAAGGAGAAGTTAAAAACGTGGCAGATGGCTATGCACATAACTTCTTAATCAAGCAAGGACTGGCGATTGAAGCAAACAATGCTAATGTTAGTTCACTTGATGCCCAAAAGAAAAAAGAAGAAAAAATTGCAGCTCAAGAACTTGAAGAGGCTAAAAAGCTAAAGGAAGTTTTAGATAAAGTGACAGTGGAATTAAAGGCCAAGGCTGGTGAAGGCGGCAGACTATTTGGTTCCATTACAACTAAACAGGTTGCAGAAGAATTACAAAAGAAACATGCTATTAAAATTGATAAGCGAAAAATGGAATTAGCCGATGCCATTCGGACATTAGGACACACAAAGGTGCCTGTCAAGCTTCATCATGAGGTGACAGCGACGTTAACGGTTTCAGTTACAGAAATCAAATAAGGTGAAAATTTGCCAGTACGAAAGTATCAAGAAACATGTTAGAATAAATAAGTAGCAATTCACTTGTGATCGGTTTTGACTGGTCACTTTTTTCTTTTAAATATATGATATTTTTAATATAGTTTTAATTATCCTTCTAAGCTAGGAGGTTTTTGATAGATGAATGATGTATTAGCAGATCGTATGCCGCCGCAAAATATAGAGGCCGAGCAAGCTGTTCTAGGGGCTATCTTTTTAGAGCCTTCTGCACTGACGCTGGCTTCAGAAATATTGATACCTGAGGACTTCTACCGTGCCTCCCACCAAAAAATCTTTAATGTTATGCTGGATCTAAACGATCAAGGGAAAGCTGTTGACCTTGTGACGGTTACAGAGGAACTTGCAGCTGCCAAATTGATTGAGGATATAGGCGGTGTTAGTTACTTAAGTGATTTGTCCGGTTCTGTACCGACTGCTGCTAACATAGAGTATTATGCTAGAATTGTAGAAGAGAAATCGCTGCTTAGAAGACTAATCCGGACAGCAACGAATATTGCTTCTGATGGATATTCCCGAGAAGACGAGGTAGAAGCTCTTTTAAGTGAAGCAGAAAAAAATATTATGGAAGTGGCTCAAAGAAAGAATGCCGGGGCATTCCATAATATTAAAGATGTTCTTGTCCGAACATACGATAATATCGAGGAAATGCATAACCGTGTTGGGGAGATTACTGGAATTTCAACAGGATTTGCTGAGCTCGACAGAATGACAGCGGGATTCCAGCGTAATGATTTAATCATTGTGGGTGCCCGTCCTTCTGTAGGTAAAACAGCCTTTGCCTTGAATATTGCTGCCAATGTGGCGACAAAGACAGGTGAAAATGTAGCCATCTTCAGTCTTGAGATGGGTGCTGAACAGCTGGTTATGCGTATGCTTTGTTCGGAAGGAAATATTGATGCGCAAAGACTTCGTACCGGTTCCTTAACAGATGATGACTGGGGCAAGTTAACAATGGCAATGGGCAGTCTCTCAAACTCTGGTATATTTATCGATGATACTCCGGGAGTGAGAATCAGTGATATTCGTTCAAAATGCCGCCGGCTTCAGCAGGAGCACGGCCTGGGTATGATTTTGATTGATTACTTGCAGCTGATTTTGGGCAGCGGGCGTTCGGGTGAAAACCGTCAGCAGGAAGTTTCTGAGATTTCTCGTTCCCTTAAGCAATTAGCCCGTGAATTGAAAGTCCCTGTTATTGCTCTTTCTCAGCTTTCCCGTGGTGTAGAGCAGCGTCAGGATAAACGTCCGATGATGTCAGATATCCGTGAATCAGGGAGTATTGAGCAGGATGCGGATATCGTTGCGTTCCTATATCGTGATGACTACTATGATAAGGAATCTGAGAATAAAAATATTATTGAAATCATTATTGCTAAGCAGCGTAACGGTCCAACTGGTACGGTTGCATTAGCATTTGTGAAAGAATACAATAAGTTCGTAAACTTAGAGACACGTTATGAACCTCCAGGTGCGTAGTTTAAAGGATTAACCTTAATTGGTTGATCCTTTTTTATTTTCATAGTTTCGTATATATACGAACATATTTTTCTTGCCTTACAGGAATTGTTCGTGTTTTATTGACTTTAGTAGACTAAAATTGGTAAACTAGGTATAGATTAAATTAGAAGCAGAAATTTCGGAGGTGCCATTCATGTCATCAGTAGTTGTTGTAGGAACACAATGGGGAGACGAAGGTAAAGGGAAAATTACCGATTTCCTTTCTGAAAATGCAGAAGTGATTGCTCGTTATCAAGGTGGAAACAATGCCGGACATACAATAAAATTTAACGGTGAAACGTATAAGTTACACTTAATTCCATCTGGGATTTTTAATAAAGATAAAATCAGTGTAATCGGAAATGGAATGGTTGTTGATCCAAAGGCACTTGTTGCTGAGCTTGCCTATTTACATGAAAAGGGCGTGACAACGGATAATCTCCGGATTAGTAATCGTGCCCACGTCATTCTTCCTTATCATTTGAAATTGGATGAAGTAGAAGAATTACGCAAAGGTGCAAATAAAATCGGTACGACTAAAAAAGGGATCGGACCAGCATATATGGATAAAGCTGCCCGTGTCGGTATCCGTATCGCTGACCTTTTAGACCGTGAGATTTTTGAAGAAAAATTAGAGCAAAATCTAGCGGAAAAGAACCGTTTATTTGAACGGTTCTATGAAACAGAAGGGTTCAAAAAAGAAGATATCCTAGACGAATATTTTGAATATGGCCAGCAAATTATGAAGTATGTCTGCGATACTTCTGTGGTATTAAATGATGCACTTGATGAAGGCAAACGTGTGTTATTTGAAGGTGCCCAAGGCGTTATGCTTGATATTGACCAGGGGACTTACCCATTTGTTACTTCTTCTAACCCAGTGGCAGGTGGAGTTACGATCGGTTCTGGAGTAGGGCCGTCTAAAATCACCCATGTAGTCGGTGTGTGTAAAGCCTACACTTCTCGTGTCGGTGATGGTCCTTTCCCTACAGAATTAAATAATGAAACTGGCGACCGCATCCGTGAAGTTGGCCGTGAGTATGGAACAACAACTGGCCGTCCGCGCCGTGTTGGCTGGTTTGATAGTGTCGTGGTTCGTCATGCCCGTCGTGTCAGCGGCTTAACAGATCTATCCCTAAACTCAATTGATGTTTTAACAGGAATTGAGACGTTAAAAATCTGTACAGCTTACCGCTATAAGGATGAAGTGATTACGGAGTATCCGGCAAACTTAAAAATCTTATCACAATGTGAACCAATTTATGAAGAGCTTCCTGGCTGGACAGAGGATATTACGGGGGTTAAATCTTTAGATGAACTGCCTGTTAATGCCCGTCATTATGTTGAACGTGTAACACAACTTACAGGTGTTCCATTGACTACCTTCTCTGTCGGTCCAGACCGCAACCAAACAAACGTTGTTCGCAGTCCTTGGAGACAGATTTAATCACCAATGAAGCCCTCTTATTTGAGGGCTTTAAATTTTTTTAAAAAAACTTTTAAAAAGGTATTGCACTGTTTATTACATTCATGCTATTATAAAAAGCGTCGTCACGATAACGACAAAAATTGTACGAGCCATTAGCTCAGTTGGTAGAGCACGATCGAATAAGCTTCACTGAAACAGCATCAGGGCACACGCCGAGTTGCTGCTTGAATAAGCTTTCTGAGGCGTGGGCATCCGACGGAATCTAATGTTTAGAGTACAATATTAGTACGAGCCATTAGCTCAGTTGGTAGAGCATCTGACTTTTAATCAGAGGGTCGAAGGTT
>NZ_JAABNN010000033.1 GCF_009928415.1 Bacillus sp. USDA818B3_A | reverse complement strand
AAAAAGTGTTCAATCTTATCTAGCAGAAACTGTTGATTATAGTCTAGCAGTTACATTTCTTTTATTATAATGGCTGGAAAATGATTTATTCAGTATTAACCTATCCGATTCTGTTGATCGTTCATATCATTCATTTATCCGTTTTTCGCTTTTTAAAAAATAAGGAACATGAAAAAAGATGACAGTTTAAAGAATGGGTGAATAAAATACAAATAGGGGGATTAAATTTTGAAAAAGTTCGCTTATTTATGTATTTTATTAACCGTTATGATTGGTTTAGCAGGCTGTAACCAGAAAGAATCAGCAAACCCAGACAAACCAGCATCACCTGTACAAGATGGGCCAAAGAACCCAGATAAACCAACTTCAAGTGGTGAAGATGGACCAGCCATTCCAGATAAACCATCCACTAATGGTGAGGATAAGCCGTCTAGTCCGGAAAGTCCGGTACCTGAAAATAAGGTATATCAGAATAATATATTTAAAGATGTGGTGGTTACGGAGACAGGAGAAAAAATTATTGTAAAAGGGAAAGCTCAGGTCTTTGAGGGTGTGTTTCAATATACACTGTATGATGGAGACAAAGTAGTAATAGAAAATCATTACCAAACAGATGGGGCTCCTGCTTGGGGAGAGTTTGAAATTACATTCGATAAGGATGCAGTTTCTACTGATCAAGCTAAAATAGAATTATTTAATTACTCTGCAAAAGATGGCTCAAAAGAAAATATCTTAGAAATACCCATCTCAAAGTGAGCTTTATTACAGGCAAAGGACCCAAATTATACGGGTCCTTTTGTATGTACAATTGTATATAATCCTTTTCGAGAAACACTTAGGATATTTAAGGATTTATAAACGAGTGAATGAATGGTATCAGATTATAAAGGTAAACTATATGAAAAGCAATGGAAAGGTAGTAAGGGAATGCATGTTGTTATTGCGATTCTAACCATTTTAGCTTCTTTCAAATTCGCAAATTGGAAAAATTGGAGAGAATACCATGCCAGTATGTTTTTTATTTCTACTGGTGGTTTAATGTATGAATATATTGTCCAAGAAAATACTTTATGGAAATTCCACCCTGATCTCTTATATGGACATCAAATGGTAGTCATGGTTTATGCCTTGATAACGATGCCAGTTAGTATTCTAATATTTCTATCTCACTTTCCAAAAACCTGGTTGAAAAGAATCATTTACATCATGGGTTGGTCTGGTATCTATATTTTAGTTGAATGGATTTTGTTAGCATTTCATAGAATATCCTATCAGAATGGATGGAAATTTTGGTATTCCTTTTATTTTGATCTTGTTATGTTTTCAGTCATTGCACTTCATCAGCATAAACCTTTTCGAGCATATCTCATCTCTTTTCCAATCATTATTTTCTTAATTATTTACTTTGACATTCCTTTTAAGTTTTCAAAATAAAAAATCCTTCAAGGGCGAAGGTTTTTTTGGCGTACCGCTAAATTTGAAGGATTTACTTTTCTAATAAAAAAGGAAGGAAACAGAGTGCGCTGCACAAAGGTTTCCTTCAAGAAAGGTATTAGGCAAATTTATTATAGTATTTTGCTGCTAATAATCCAAGTATATTGTCAGGTTTTCTGACATGATTTTTCTGCTTACGAAAAATCAGAAGAATCCGTGTAATCAAAGCGAAACCCATCTCTTTGTGCTTCGGTTATTTCTTTTACCTGCTCATTTTTAATTGATTTAGCCTCTGCAATCTGGTTTATCTCATTCTTTTGCTGTCTTGTATTCGACTTCTCCACAAAAAGGCCCCCTAACATCAGTTGTTCTCACCTATTATTTCTTGAAGATTTCTTTAATATTCTTTTTTCAATAATTATCCTGATTATTTCAATGTTTAGGGAAAGATGTTTGTTTTTTGAACAGTTTTTCATAAAACAATTGAGTTCCATACAATATGAATGTTTTAATTAAAAACACAAGAGATAATTGAAACTTTGACAATCTAACTAAGGATACATAACCAATCTTTTTGAGCCAATCTAATACAAAGTAGGTGAAAAAAGAATCAACAATAAGATTGATCAACAGATATAAGTTAAATTTTCCAAATGTATACTTTAAAATCCAGATAGAACCAATAAAAAATGGTCCTATTATGAGTGGTAATTCACCTAATACGTTAGGCTTAATACGGAAAGGGAACCACCACCATTTTCTTTTTTCGGCAAATCTTCCTTCAGCGATTAAATATAAACTCATAAATAAAGCTCCTGGAATGAACCTTTTGAATGTCTTCACGCCAAGAATCGGTATGGTCAAAAACGGTAAAATTGTCATAGATATCAATACTAGATTTAACTTTTTCATTCCAAACTCCCTATAGTTTTATATGTTTATTATTCTGAGTAACATTCATGATTATGTACGAGGGAGTCGTAGGAACGACACTAAAAAATTAAAGGCCAGGGACCTTATTAAATAAATTTTCTTGGGTTTTTGTGTTGACATTCGTTGACTGTATATTTTGATTTTCGTTTAAAATTTCAATGATTTCTTTACGAGTGAGGGGCTGCGCATGTTCCATCAGTTCAAATCCTAAGCCGCCGTCAATTTCAATTGTACCTGTTTTAATATTGGATATATAGGCGATGCCTTTTTGACGGATCTTCATTTCTAACTGTTCGGTTGTCATTCTTAATTTTTTTAAATTATCTTCAACGATGCCGCCATTACGTATAACCACGGTAGCATTTCCGGTTAAATAGCGTTGTATCTTTTTAAATCTCATCTGAAGATATTGAACAATAATTAGATAAATAATAAAAAAACATAAAATAACGATGATTTGCCAAAATTTATGTTCTTTTATTGCGTGTCCCATTGTGGTGCCGATCGCTAAAATAATCACTACTTCAAGATTAGTCATTCTAGCCATTGATTTTTTACCGGCTATTCTAAGTAAAAGGGTACTAGTAAAAAGTAATCCTAATGCTTCCACTAAAAAAGTAATATTCATTTATTCACCTCATTTAGTATCTATTATTTTCATTTTCCTTTGACGTTATTTTTCAAAATATACCCAGCTTCCATTACGTAACAACATTTCACTAAGAAACAGGTGTTTTTCTTTTGTTAAGAAAAGGTAACATTTCCTTTAAGAGTCAGTAAAAAACTGTTAAATCGACAAATTCTAAAAAATGTTTCTTTATAATGGCATTTATGGAAGGAAACCTGTGGTAATTGACCCCCTTACGAAATTGGCCAATGGTACCCTCAGAACCTCATACTTCTAATTTATCATCCAGTTACATACCTTCCTTAATGCAGCAAAAAATGCAAATCAACAGGTTACAGGAGGTTTTTATGTGGAAAATTTACTTCGTAAAGCAGTCCAGAAGAAAAGACAATTCCTCATTAATCAGCTCATTCAATCAGGTGTCTATAAGAAAAACAACAAACATTTATATGAATGGACGTTAACTGAATTGGAGCGGGAGTACAACGAAGTCATATCTGAAAATGAAAAGCTAATTTTAAAATGATGAAGGAGAGAAAAAGAATTTTTAGAAAATTGATAACAATACAATTGACAATCATTTCAGGACATGGTAAATTTTAAAACATAGTTAACCAATCGGAATAATATTGATGATAATGCCGAACAGACCACTGTAGGCCTTGCAACGCTACCAAAGCGAGCAAGGCCTTTTTTGTTAAAAAAATTCGGATTCCATCACGATTTTCACTGGTTAAAAGGTTTTTTTATTACTTAATTGGTTGGACCACTGGACGTTCAACCAGAAAAAAAGGAGATGAAGGAAATTGTCACACAAATTTTTAGTTCACTACATCGGTGATTCCGTCGGTGTCGCGATTGATGACATTGCAGCTGGTGAAGAAGTACTAGGGGTTTTCTTAGAGGATGATTCTACGATTCTAATACATTCCAATCACCAGATCCCGCTAGGACATAAAATTGCCCTGCATGATATTTCGGAGAATAGTAGAGTCATTGAATATCGAGTACCAATTGGAGTAGCGATGGAAGCAATTAAAGAAGGCAGTTATGTCCATACACATAACCTAAAAACGGCGAGGTGGTAAACATGGAAATTAAAATTTGGGGTTATCGCAGAGAAAATGGAAGAGTTGGAATTAGAAATCATGTAGTTATATTACCAGTGGATGATATATCTAACGCCGCAGCAGAGGCAGTCGCTAAGATTGTTCCAGGAACACTAGCTATTCCACATGCATACGGCAGATTGCAATATGGACCGGATCTCGATTTATTTTTTCAAACAATGATCGGCAATGGAGCCAATCCAAATGTGGCAGCTGTCGTTGTTATTGGGATTGAACCAAAGTGGACAGAGCGGATTGTTGAAGGAATAAGAGTTACAGGTAAACCTGTCGCAGGGTATTCGATTGAGCGTTTTGGTGATTTTTCCACGATTGAGAAAGCATCAAGAACGGCACAAAAGTTCCTCCAATCGGCCTCTGAAATCCAAAGAGAACTCGTAGACCTATCTGAAATATTGGTAAGCATCAAATGCGGAGAATCCGACACCACCACAGGGCTAGGGTCATGCCCAACGGTGGGAAATGTAGTCGATCGATTAGTTGACAATGGCGGAACAGTATTCTTTGGAGAAACATCCGAACTAACCGGGGGAGAGCACTTAATTGTTAATCGTTGTGAGTCCCAGGAAGTAAAAGATAAGTTTTTAAGCATTTACAATAATTATATAGAAGAAATCCAATCAAAGGGTGTTGACCTGTTAGGCAGTCAACCAACCGAAGGGAATATTAGGGGCGGCCTTACTACTATTGAAGAAAAAGCACTTGGTAATATTGAAAAAACAGGGTCCAAAACAATCGTAGATGCATTAGGACCTGCAGAGACACCGACAAAAACCGGCTTAAACTTTATGGATACTTCCTCTGCAGCTGCTGAGTGCATTACGTTAATGGCTGCAGGCGGGGCTGTCATCCACTTCTTTCCAACTGGTCAAGGTAACATCATTGGAAATTCAATCGTCCCTGTTATCAAAATCTCAGCGAATCCGATTACGGTTGAAACGATGTCCGAGCATATTGATGTGGACGTAACAGGATTATTAAAGCGTGAATATAACCTGAACCAGGCTGGCGATCAATTATTACAAATGTTAATTCGCACTATTAATGGACGTTTAACGGCGGCTGAAAGTCTTGGGCATAGAGAATTTGTGCTTACAAAACTCTACCGTAGTGCCTAAGGAAGAGGAAAACATGAACATTCTTATTACAGAAAATATGCCTGCCTTTGGTATAACCCGTTTAGGTAAGAAAAATCATGTAGAAATGATTCCCGATTTATGGGCAAATAGAGAGAAATTGATTAATAAAATAAAAGAAGTGGATGCGCTCATTGTCAGGAATCAAACCATCGTCGACCGAGAGGTGCTTTCGGCTGGAAAACGGCTGAAGGTAATTGGCAGGCTTGGGGTGGGTCTAGATAATATCGATGTGAAAACAGCAGCTGAACTAGATATTAAGATTGTATCCGCCCAACATGCTAATTCCATTTCTGTTGCTGAATATGTCTTGTCCGTCATTTTAAATGCTAAGCGGTCACTATCTAAAGCCATTGATGATGTAAATCTCGGGAATTGGGACCGTCAGCGTTTTACTGGGAATGAAGTATACGGGAAGACGTTAGGACTAGTAGGAACAGGAGATATTGGTCATAGGATTGCCAAACGTGCCATAGCATTTGGAATAAAGGGATGGATTCCTTGATGGTGGTCAAATAACTTTTTATTAAAAGGCAGTGATAACAGTGGGGGAATGTAAAACAGGTATTCCATTTTTAAGAGGTTGGGCCAACCGAACAGCTAGAGTTATTGTGAAAATTACAGGTGAGTATCATGTTTGAACAGTTAAAATTTGATCGCTCTACAGTGCCAAATAAAATCGTGGAAGAAGTGAAGGGATTTATCCAACGGGGAGAATTAAAACCGGGAGAACAGCTGCCGCCAGAAAGAGATCTCGCTCAGCTGCTGAATGTGAGCAGAAACACGATTAGAGAATCTTATAAGGTTTTGTCAACATTAGGTCTGATTGAAATTAAACATGGTCAGGGTGCTTTTGTTGCAAAGGAACACACCAATTTACATTCTTTTGCCGGACAGTTTTTTATTAAAGGCGACCAGTATACGGATTTGTTTGAAATTAGAAAACTTATCGAGACACAGGCCGTCGTGTGGGCCGTAGAACGGGCTTCTGATCAACAATTGGATGATCTTTATGTATACGTGAAAAAGACGATTCAACTTATGGAATCAAAGGAACTGGATAAATCAGATTTGTCTAATCGAGACCACCAATTCCATCTCGAGATTTCAAAACCTTCACATAATGAGCTGGCCTTTCGAATGATGAATATACTAACCGGCCAGTTAAGTAAGATGAGGAAGGAAACAGCGAAAATTCCGGAACGCTTACAAGATTCGTGGAATGAACATTTAAAAATAACTGAAATGTTAAAAGCCAGGAATGCAGAAAAAGCAAGAGAGTATATGGAGATTCATTTAGATAGTGTAGAACAGACGTTAAAAGCAGGAACAAAGGAAGGAGGCAGCAAATGCGAATAAAACTTATTTCACCTGACGGTATAGGCGGAGTGATCGCCATTATTTTAGGATTCTTATCTATCTATGAATCGATAAGGCTTTATCCATACAGTCAAAAACTTCTGACAGGAGACCATACTTTTCCAGGATTATTAGGGATTCTTCTCGTCATTGCAGGTCTCTTTCTAGTAATTAAACAAAAGAGAAAAGAAGATAATGAATCGATACTACCTAAAGGAAGAACGGGTTTTATCATGTTGGCTTCAATTGTAATACTCTTTATTTATTGTTTCTTAATTGAATTTATTGGCTACTTTTTTAGTACATTACTCGCATTTGTCTTCCTTATAAAATTAATCGGAAATTATCGGTGGGTATTCTCAGGCGTGATGGCAGCCGTTCTGACGACCCTATTGTACTTGTTATTCATTGTTTTACTTAAAACACCGTTTCCGAGTATAAATTTACCTTTTTAGAAGGGGTGAGCCATAAAATGGAATCAATCTTGTACCTTTTACACGGACTTAGTGAAGTCCTTACCCCTTTCAATCTATTGATTGTATTATTGGGTTCGCTTCTTGGCACCGTTGTTGGAGTGCTTCCAGGACTTGGACCGACATCAGCGATTGCGATTCTCTTGCCGATGACAACTATCTTGGAGCCTGCACAAGGAATTATGATGATGGCCGGAATTTATTACGGGTCCATGTATGGAGGATCGACCACAGCCATTTTGATGAATATTCCTGGTGAAGCTTCATCCGTACCAACTACGTTAGATGGGTATCCGCTCGCTAAAATGGGAAAAGGCGGTGCCGCCCTTGGAGTGGCAGCAATTGGCTCGTTTATTGCCGGTATCATTGGGTTAATTGGCCTTGTACTGTTTGCTCCAATTTTAGCTGATCAAGCCTTAAAATTCGGGCCGCCAGAGTATTTTACCTTAATGCTGATTGCCTTATTTATCTTATTTAATCTAACGGGATATTCCTTTACGAAATCAATCATTATGGGCTTGTTTGGATTTTTAATCTCGCTTGTTGGGATTGGGGTTTCGAGCGGTATGCCAAGATTTGATTTCGGGTTTAGCCCACTAGCGGGCGGATTTGAGATGATCAGTATCATTATTGGTCTATTTGCTATAACAGAAGTATTGAAGGGACTTGAAGAGAAGCGAGTTAGTATTAAACACGCAAAAATAAAAAATGTCTACCCAAGTAAGAATGACATGAAACAAAGTGCTTTTCCAATTTTAAGAGGAAGCCTGCTTGGTTTTTTTCTAGGAATTTTACCTGGTGTCTCGGCGACAATCACATCCTTTCTTTCCTATGATTTGGAAAAGAAGGTATCCAAAACTCCTGGAAAATTTGGCAAGGGAGCGATTGAAGGGGTTGCTGGTCCGGAATCGGCAAACAATGCTACAAGCTCAGGTGGTTTTATCCCTTTATTGGCATTAGGGATTCCGGCCTCACCGCCTCTAGCGATTCTTTTGGCAGCTTTAATGATCTACGGATTAACACCAGGACCAGTTCTTTTCGAACAAAACAGCCAGCTGGTCTGGACAGTTATTGCTAGTATGTTTGTTGGAAATGTAATCCTGCTCATTCTAAATTTACCGTTAATCGGGTTATGGGCTAAGCTCACTGAAGTACCGTTTGGCATCTTAGGACCTGTCATTTTGATGGTTAGTGTATTGGGTGCTTACTCTGTTCGAAATAGTATGTTCGATGTGCTTGTCTCAATTATGTTTGGAATATTGGGATATTTATTCCACAAATATCAATGGCCGATTATCCCGTTTGTTTTATGTTTAGTACTTGGCCCGAAAATGGAAAGTTCCTTTATCCAATCATTAGAGATTTCATCGGGAAATTTGATGATCTTTTTCCAAAGGCCTATTTCTTTAACACTATTAATCACAGCCGTAGTGTTACTAATTGTCTCCATCTTTTTAATGAGACGAACAAAACAGCGGATCCTCCAGGAGACTGGGGAACAAATGGAATTTTAATAACTAGGGGGAATGAAGATGAAGAAGGTTTTTTCAGGAATATTTTCCGTACTGTTGCTTATAATGGTGGTTTTAACAGGATGCTCCTCTAACAATACGAAAACGGCAGCCGGTGATGAGAAAAAGGCAGATTCCTATCCAAAAAGACAAATTGAATTAGTTGTACCCTTTGCAGCAGGAGGCGGGGTCGATTTAGCCGCTCGAGCCGTCGCTGAATATGTGAGCAAAGAATGGGGACAGTCAGTCATTGTCACTAATAAGCCAGGCGGCGGGGGAATTATTGGAGCGCAATATGCATTAAAAGAAGCGAAAGCTGATGGATATACGGTGTTAGTAAATAACAATTCCTCCACAACCATGTATGAAGCAGGTAATTCTAATCCAACCTTAACAGCAAAGGACAATATCTTTGTATCCCGCGTGGCAGAAGGTACGCTGGCATATGCTGTAAAAGCTGATGCACCTTGGGATAGTTTCAGTGAATTTACTGATTGGGTGAAGAAAAATCCACAAAAGCTTACTTGGGCGAGCGTAGGACCTGCAGGTTTCTCCGCTTTTGGAGTTGCTGAATGGCTGGACTCAATTGGAGTAGATTATAAGAAAACAAGTATGGTATCTTCTGAAGGTGCCAGTGATTCCGCAGCTAAAGTTGCCGGCGGTCACGTGGTCTTGGCCGTACACACGGTCGGCGAATTATATTCGCTTGCTGAATCCGGGAAAATTAAAATCCTTGCGGTTCAATCGTCTGAGCGCAGTCCGCTATTCCCAGATGTTCCGACAGTAGAAGAAGAAGGATTAAAAGGATTAACGGTAAAATGGTGGACTGGATTATCGTTTCCTGCAGGAACACCAGATGAGATTGTGAAAAAGTGGGATGATGCGATCGCAAAAATGGAGAAAGATGAGAATTTTATTAAGGAACTAGAGAAAATTAAATTGGATCCTGCGTATCTGAACTCGGACGATTTTACGAAATCTGTTAAAGACGAAACAGATAAATATACGGAGTTAGCTGAAAAGACAGGGATTCGGAAATAGGGTGTTAAAAAAGCCAGGCATGCTGCCTGGCTTTTTTAAACTTATGAATTCTTTAACTTACTCTTCCGTCTGCCATAGAATAATATCATTACCATAAATAACCACGTGACATTTGAAAACGCTTCCACTATAATAATAGTATAATATGAGAGAGGGGATACATCGATGGAACTTTTAATCAAACAATGTGAACATAACCAGGCAGAAGAACCATGTGATAAGTGTACTCCGCAAATCGAAAAGGATGAAAACAAGAATACCTCGGAATATGATTACTATAAGAGAATCTGGTTTTAATAATAGGATCGGACTTAAGAAGAGACAGTGAGTTTGACTGTTTCTTTTTTTTTGAAAAGTATTTTTTAATTCAGCGTTTGGCAGCTGAAAGAATTTTTGGTAAAATAAAAATTATTTAATAGAAAAGGCGATGGAGTTCGCCATAAATGTAATTACGCAAATGACTCCTATCAGATAAGATCTGGTAGGAGTCTGTTTATTTTCGGGAACGTTAAATTTGAGGTGACAATATTGAATTTTTTATTAGTGGGTCTTGCTGGAATTATTGGCGCATTATTACGTTATTTTTTAGGCGTTTACTTTGGTCAGCGGTGGTTTCATGACTTTCCTTTAGCAACATTTATAACAAATATCATCGGATGTTTCCTTTTAGGCTGGTTTACGAATTTATTACCAAGATTTAAATTCCTTCAGCCCCAATTCATAACAGCAGTGAATACGGGATTAATTGGTTCTTTTACAACCTTTTCAACGTTTAGTGTTGAAACCGTTCAGTTAATCATTGCTGCTAAATGGGGTACTGCCATCCTTTATGTGCTCCTCAGTTTGTGGGGAGGTCTTTTATTTGCTTGGCTCGGCTATCGATCAGGATTGAAAGAAGTGTTTATAAATAGAGGTGAAAACTAGTGATGGTAAATATTGTATTAGTAGCAGTTGGAGGATTTTTTGGAGCCATGTCACGCTTTGGAATAAGCAATTTTATAAAAAGTAAGTATTCTACAGCCTTTCCGGTTGCCACGTTATGTATAAACCTGGCTGGTTCGTTTTTACTCGGTTTCATTTTTGGTGCAAATTTAGATATCACGTGGAGATTACTTTTAGGCACTGGCTTTATGGGTGCTTTTACAACCTTTTCAACTTTTAAATTGGAAAATATACAGTTACACGCTAAGAAAAACTGGAAAGTACTGGTTTTATATACGGGAATTAGTTACACTTTTGGGATCTTATTTGCGTTTATTGGAATGTTGTTAGGCAGTTTATAAATATGGCCAAGCTTGCTTCCAAGAAGAAACAAGCTTGGTATCCGTTACTTCATATCCTTGTCTGCATTCTCGTACTTTTCATTATGCATATGATCCACATATTCGTCTGAAAGCTCTCCGACATGCAGCATTTCTTCCCCTTCATCGAGAACAAATCCTGTATCAAAGAAATTTTCTGGTATGGTAAAATCAATCAGCAGATCTCCAGACGTACTATAAACACTTGTAAATAAATTGGCAGGAAGCTCCTTCATTTTAAGTAGGTCTTTTAGGGTTACGTTTTTATTGTTCATGCTGAATTTAACATTAATTTCATATAAAGCAATCGATTGATTCAGGATATCGACCAATTCATCTAGATCTGCTTCGGAAAGTTCGGATGTATCTGCCACATCGTAGAATTTTTCCATTCGTGAATCAAGTAACGTCATTTGATCGAGTTGATTTTTATTATTTTCCTCCACAAGAGACAAGTAATTAAAGAACTTTTCTGTTTCTTCCTCGGTAATGCCCATTCTGGCTAGTTCTGCTTCGACATCTGCCATATAAGTATCATGGTTGACATAGAAGTTTAGAGATGCATCCAAATCCTCAATAAATTTATATTCAGTAAGGGAGTCTCCAAAATGATCCAATAATTCGTTTAGTTCTTTTTCCGTCAAATCGTATTTTGTTAATAACTCCTGTAAATTTTTCGAGTTGATCGGGGTGCCCATGATCATTTTTAGATCTTCTACCGTATCGAAATCCTCTAAAGGGATTTCATAGTAGGCTAAGTAATCCAGTAATTCTTGCTTGGTCCAGCCTAGCTCTGTTAAATATTGATTTAATTCATTTTCAGGAGGAGCGGCAATAGCCGATCGTACATCGAAAAAGAACGGAAAAGTTAGAAAACATATCAACAATGTTTTAATATAAATCATTGGTTACCTCCTTATTTACGATGCACGATTATTTTCTCCTGTAATGAAGTTGTTAGGTATGAAAATTTTTACCTAATGAAACATACAAGAATATTTTTACAACGAAAGAAAATAATATTAGTAAAAATTTGGAGTGTGTTCACATGGGGTTTGCCTTTTATTTTTTGGTCGCTTGGCTGATCACCGTTATTTTTACATTAATGAAAAAGAAGCTTTCATTTGTTGAAAATTCTTTCGTTTTTTTGCTTATATTAATCATAAGCATAAATTTTTCATGGATTGTATCTTATGAATTGAAACTGGTCAAGCTGTCGACTCAACCTTTAGATTATACTGCTTTTATGATTAACCGGAGTATTGGAATTCCGTTTATTGTAGTTGTTGCGCTTAATTTGATAAAAAGTGTTAATTCTGCTGGTAAATCCTTATTGATTGCAGCAGGTTCTATTCTATTTTTAGTTGTCTTAGTTAAATTGGGAACTAACTTTGATATAACCAATAGGGATAGATGGAATATTATTTACGATTTTATCTATTTTTCCGCACTTCATCTTATCGCTTTTTATGCTTTAAAGTTTTATCAAAGGTTAAAACTAAGTGAGGCGATCAGCAGATGAGATTATGGGATAGTTTTGATAAAAACGAGATATCCTTATCAATTATTTTTGTTCTTGTGTATATTTTCTATTTTTGGTTAAGTAGAAGGGTTAATCGACAAGTTAGAATACTGGGATTGCTCTGGGGACTATCGATAGGAATATTATTTGATTTTACGATCGGCGGGGGGCTACTCGATTTCTACAGGCAAAATGATACCAACCACTATGATCTATTTGATGTTGTTTATTATCTAGTTTTTGCTCCATTTGGTTTTTTCTTTTTTTATTTTTATGAAATCTTTCATATTAATAAAAAAACTTTTATTTATTTCACTTTGGCTTGGAGCATTGTCGGAGTAGCTGCTCAGTGGCTGTTTACATTTCTTGATATCCTTACGCTACAAAAAGGATACCATTTAGCCTATTCATTCCCTGTTTTCTTAATAGTCCAAACTGCTACTGGTGCTTTTTTTGAACAAGTTAGAAAAAGAGAAAAGGTATGGAGTTCCACTTAAAGCTGTCCGTTTTTAAAAAAGATTTTCTCTCTGTAAGTTCGTAAATAATAAAGCGCAATGCAGTTTACGATCTGCATTGCGCTTTTCATTTTGAAGTTAGGCACTTGCTTTGTGATTAGCAGTATCCGTTTCTTTTTTAGTCATTTTTCTGAAGAAAGGCACTACCCAACGGTCTAAACCAATTCTACCAGCGTTATAGCCAGCTGTTAGAATAATGAATCCTAAGAAAATGTCTCTAGGGTTATGAGATACTGTTCCAGCTAGGAAGAAAGAGAAGTTCATTACTAGACCAAAGAACATTGCAGTTGTTGTTAAGCAGCCAAGGATTAAGCCTAAACCAATTAAGGTTTCGCCAACAGGTACTATGATGTTAAAGACATCAACATTTGGTAATGCAAAGTGCTTTAAGAAGTCAACATACCAGCCAAATACGACAGCCCCGTCTGGCCCTTTTACAGGATTAGCAATTGCTCCTTTTAAGAATCCAGAAGCATCAAATCCGCCGCTTGTTAATTTTCCAAGTCCTGCTGTGAACCAAGAGTAACCAAGATATAAACGTAGAACAGTTAGGATGACTGCAGCGATTTTATTTTCTCTTAAAAATTTGTTAAACATAAATGATTCCGCCCTTCCAATTTTGTTTTTCTCTTTATGGTTATAATATATATCTTTTGAAGGTAAATAACATTGTTATGTGATTTATTTCACAATTTGTTAAAAATGTTTTGACAGAAATTTGAACGTCGGTAAGACAGAATGATATCTTTTTCGCTCGAGGAGTAAAAGACAGGCTATTTTCTTAGGACAACTTCATGCAGTGATACATATACATGCAGTGTATTTAAATTAGCTAGCATAAAGGGGAGAATAATTATGGGTAGGGACATTAAGCATTATTTCATTGACAAAGTAATTAAGGTTGATCGCGGGGGACCAGAATCCAGGATTGGGAAATTGCTAGATGCAGGTGACGATTATTTTGCGGTTTTGACGGAAAATGACGGTGTCGTTTATTACCATACTCATCACATTAAGAGTTTCACAGAAAATAAGAATATAGGGTTCGAATTTAATGTTGATGTTCCAAAAGATTTTGAATTTAAAAAGGCCGAGAATTTTAAAGAACTACTGGGCTCACTGAATTATCTTTGGGTGAGAATTAATCGTGGAGGTCCTGACGCCGTAGAGGGTGTACTCGTTGAGGTAAAAGACGATTATGTATATATTGTCTCTAATGGAGAGATGGTTCGCATTACCATATTCCACATTAAAAATGTTAGTTATGGACCAAAAGTTGAAAAGACTAAACCGGAAAAGCATGAATCAAAAAAACATAAATCACTACCACAATACGAACCGCAACAATATGAATCAGAATCCTATGAATCAGAATCCTATGAATCAGAATCCTTTGAATTAGAATGCTGTGAATCAGAATCCTCTGAATCAGAATGCTGTGAATCGGAATCCTCTGAATCATCGGAATCCTCTGAGTCACAATCATATAAATCTCGACCTCTTGAATTGCCACTATTTGAATCACTACTATATGAATCTTCGCAGCGTGATTCATTACCAAAACCATATGAGTCACGACAAGAATTAGTAAATATCAGTAATACTAATGAAAATAAGACCGGTATGTCAGATAGAGAAAATTTTGAAGAGGATTTATCATATTTGTTAAAATCAATAGAAAAGTTTTTGCGTAAGTATTCCAGCTAAGGTTTTTGAGTCTAATTTGTATATTTATAAATATTTTTCAGATCCTTCCTAATAATAGTAAATAAGGAAAATGGGGGGATTATGTATGGGTGGTCCGTTAGAAAGGGATCAGATCATTTTAATTTTAACAGCACTTATTGTAGGGACGATTGCACGTATTATTACGATAAAAGAAGATTTCAGACAGTATCCAAGTTATCCGAATGGCTATTTGATTCATTTGGTATTAGGCTTTGTTGCCGCAGCTTTAGGGGCTGTGGCCATTCCTGCATTAATGACGAAAAACTTTGTGGCCGTAACATTTTTAACATTAGCTATCCAGCAGTTTCGAGATGTCAGGAAATCGGAACGGGAAAGTTTGAAGGATTTAGAGAACACTGAATTTGCATACCGTGGCGATGCCTATATTGATGGGATTTCTAAGACTTTTGAGTCGAGAAATTATTTTTCCTTAGTTGTAGCCTTAGGCTGTGGAATCACAATTCAGATTGTTGATAGTAAATCGGACCTAGTGAATATTATCTCGGGTGCCATCGTTGGTTTTATTTTAATCTATGTCTTAAAGCGTTTTTCGAAAGGGAAAACAATTGGCGATATTGCTGAAGTGAAAGCGGGGAAAATCGAAGTTCAAAATCACGAATTGTTTGTAGATGGTATTTACGTATCGAACCTTCTCGGAACTGAAAATGCCACTAAATTGTTTCAAGAAGAAGGGTTGGCTGTCGTGATTTTTCCGAAAAATGAACATGTACGTGTAACGTTAGAAAATTTTGGGCAAAGGCAGGCCGCACTTTTTGAAGCGACTAAAACATTAGGGAACAAACGCTACCATTTTACCCGGAGAGATTTTAAGGACGGCCGGATTGTCATTGCTCTTGTCCCGATTGTTAGGGACATGGATGGTTTAATTGAGGTGGTAAAGAAGACACCGCTGCTTGAGAGTACCAAGAAGAGTCCAGCTGTGATGAAAACAAATATGGTTGGGAGGGAATAGCGTTGGGGCGTGAAGGAGGAACGAAAGTGAACTATGATATCCTTGCTCTTGTGACGTTAAATAAGGAGCGTATCTTGGGCGGCAAGCAGCTGACTTTGCTGGCAAATGATGAAGAAGAGCAAAAGACGATGACAGCTGATATCGCTAAAGCATTGAAAGCGGACGTCGTTAAAATGACATCGGGCGATTATTTGGTTATACGAGGATAAAATGGAATGAAGCCTTTACCTTTGTTAATATAAGGTAAAGGCTTTGTTTTTTAGGCGGAACAAAAGGTGCTGTATCCTCATGATGGCTTCATGAGGACAGCTTCGTTTGAAAAAGTAGTCAAATTGACGCGGTGGTTTAAGAACAATCATTTTAATTATAAGGGGGAGAACACATGACTTTAGAAGCAGCTATGCTTCAAGTTAAGGATGGAATGCAAGAGGAATTTGAGGAAGCTTTTCGACAAGCATCCAAAATTATTTCTTCCATGAAAGGATATATTACTCACGAATTACAGCGTTGTCTAGAAGTCGAGGGGAAATATTTACTACTAGTAAAGTGGGAGACTTTAGAAGATCATACCATCGGTTTTAGGCGATCAAGTGAGTACCAAGAATGGAAAAAACTCTTGCACCATTTCTATGATCCATTCCCAACCGTAGAACATTTTGAGAAAATCAACCTCTCATAACTGTATGGTTAACTGAGCCCATATTACTTAGCTGTAGGCTTCTTGCAAAGATTACGCAAAAAGCCTACCTAGATTTCCTTTATCCCTTTCGAGGAATGATAAAACCGTTATGAACCGAATCAAACCCAATCCGCGGATAGTATTCCATCGCAATCGGAGAGGCTAATAACAATAACGTTACTCCTTCACCAATCCGTTCTTGTACCAATCTTACAAGCTCCCTGCCAATTCCCCGTTTTTGATACTCCTTGTCAACCGCAAGATCCGATAAATAACAGCAATAACTGAAATCAGTGACAGCCCGAGCAACCCCGACGAGTTTTTCATCCTCCCATGCTGATATAAGAATATCCGCATTTTCAATCATTTTTTGCAAACGAGGCAAGTCTTCATAAGGTCTTCTAATTCCTGACTGTTTAAAAACAGCTGATAACTCTTCTGGTTTAACTTCTGCATTGATCTTTAAGACTACATTTCCCATGATTCTCTCATCCCTTCATCCTTTATAATCTCGATTATAGTTATTAGCTGATATGCCTAAAAGGGTCAGTTATAATATAATTAACCATGCCAGTTGAACGAAAGGAGAGACTCCTTAGATGATTGAAATTACTCTAGTTTTAAAAAATAAAGGTGGAGAACCCTTATACTTACAACTCTATCAATATTTTAAACAGGAAATTCAAGACGGAAAAATCGAACCAGGGGTGATGCTGCCCTCGAAAAGAAAGTTAGCTCTTCATCTTGGAATCAGTCAAAATACGGTTGAAACCGCGTATCAGCAATTATTGGCTGAAGGGTATGTGGAAAGTATGCCGAGAAAAGGGATCTTTGTAAAAGAAATACAAAATGACCTCGTATTAACCTTCAAAAAAGTACCGAAACTTACTCAGGAGATCCATAAGGAAGCGAGTGAGCCGTATCTTATAGATTTTAGTCATGGACGGATTGCGCTAGAACATTTCCCTTTTACGAGCTGGAGACGGTTAACCATTCAAAGTCTGTATGAGGACCAGAGTACTTTTTTCTTAAACGGTGATCGGCAAGGGGAATTTTCACTACGTGAAGAAATTGCAAAGTATTTATATCACTCAAGAGGGGTAAGGTGCTCCCCCGAACAGATTATCATTGGAGCAGGTACGCAATATTTAATAGGTTTATTAACGATGATCATCGGAAGAGAAGCCGTTTTTTCTATGGAAGATCCCGGGTATCATCGAACAAGGGAAGCTTTTAAAGATCAAGGAGTGACCCTAATCCCTATTTCTCTGGATGAAGACGGTATTAGCATGAAGCATTTATATGAAAGTAACGCACAAATTACCTATGTCACTCCATCTCATCAATTTCCGATTGGGATGGTGATGCCGATTACAAGAAGAATGGAACTATTAAAATGGGCAGAGGAACGAGATGGATACATTATTGAAGATGATTATGATGGTGAATTCAGGTATAAGGGAAAACCCATTCCATCCCTCCAAGGACTGGATCCTAATGGAAAGGTTATCTATTTAGGGACCTTTTCTAAATCGCTAATTCCATCGATCCGAATAAATTATCTGGTGTTACCTCACGTGTTACTAAATAAGTATAACGATCATTTTTCCCTCTATAAGCAGACTGTATCTCGCTTGCATCAACATACTTTATGGCAATTTATGAAACAGGGTCATTGGGAACGTCATTTAAATAAAATGAGGACGGTTTACCGTAAAAGGCAACATACATTAATCAGTTCCATAAAGCAGCATTTGGGGAATGAAGTCAAAATTATTGGGGATGATTCTGGGCTGCATATATTAGTATGTGTGCCCAAAGCTATACCGGAAAAAGAGTTAATTGAAAAGGCAAAGGAGAAGCTTGTTAAAGTATATCCGACTTCCGTGTATTATCACCATCCTGAATCCAACAAAATGCCTATGGTCTTATTAGGTTTTGGCGGGCTTTCAGAAGATGAAATTGAAGAAGGTACTCAATTATTGAAAAAGGCTTGGAATCTTTAGATTCCAAGCCTAGCTTTGGTCTCAAATGTCGAAGCGCGAAAATTTTTCACCTTCAAAGACTAACTCATTTCCTGTAATTCATTTACAGTAATAAATTTATATCCCTTTTTTGTTAGAGAGCGTAAGATTCCTTCGATCGTTTTCAATTCTTCCCCTGTTTGGTCATACATCGGATGGATTAAGATAATCGAACCGGGCTTAATCTCCTTCTTTACCAGATTAACCTTATCTTCTGTGGAAGAATAGTAACTATCCGGTTCTATGTTCCAAGTAATGGTCTCTCTATCATGCTTTGTTAAGTAGAAAGGGAGTCCGACAAGTTTTTTTCCATTCGGAGGCCGGACATCTATTTCACCTTGATAGCCTGAATTCCGGATAAGTTTGTCTGTTTTTTCTATTTCTTCTTTAATAAAAGAAGGAGATTTAAAAATCATCCTCTGATGGGAGTAAGTATGATTTCCAATCTGATGTCCTGCTGCTGCAATCATCTTTGCTTCCTGTGGATGCTTTTCAATTTCATTCCCGATTAGGAAAAAGGTCGCTTTTGCATTGTACCCCTTTAATAACGGGAGAATTTTTTCTACATTACTAGTCGGCCCATCATCAAAGGTTAATGCAACAACCTTTTGACTGGTTTCCACCTTGTTCGTTAAGCCGCCAAACAGCTGGAATGTTCTTGAATTCATTAATTTATAGATGCCAAATAATAAAAGGAAAACAACAAGAACAGTAATTCCAAAGTATACTAGTTTCTTTTTCATAAATGAGCCTTTCATTTGTAAAATATTTAATTAGTGACATTGTCTGCTAATTGAAACTTTACCATACTGGATGTTTTTTGCAAAGAACACACAGGCCTTTTCATAACTTTATTAACTTAAGAAAGTTTGGTTAAACGGATTGAAAAGATTATAAAAAACATCAAAAATGCATTTTTAAAAATAGTAAATTTATTTAAAAATGTAATCGTTGCCATCATTGAGAATACAATATCTTTCCAGTTTTATAGACAATTAACGCAGAAAAATAGTATGTTAGAAAACCTTCCACATTCATGTTAATAAAACTCTCATCGTGATATAAAAAATACATGCAAAGTTTAGGGAGGGAATTTCACTTGAACAAACAAAAACTAATACTTGTTGGAAATGGAATGGCAGGGGTACGTGCCATTGAAGAAGTTCTAAAACTTAATCGGGATGAATTCGAAATTACCGTATTCGGAAGTGAACCATATCCAAACTATAACCGAATTCAATTATCGACTGTATTACAAGGAGGTACTTCCGTTAAAGATATCACATTAAATGACCTTCAGTGGTATGAGGAGAACGGAATCACTCTTTATACCGGGGAATCTGTCATTTCCATTGATAAGGATCGTCAAGTGGTTACGACTGATAGGGGAAGAATTGAACCATATGACAAATTGATTATTGCCACAGGTTCAAATCCATTTATGCTTCCACTGCCTGGAGCCGATAAAGAAGGCGTTACAGCTTTCCGGAATATCAAAGACTGCGAACAAATGATTGACTATTCAAAAAAATATACGAAAGCAGCGGTCATTGGTGGAGGGCTGCTAGGATTAGAAGCGGCTCGTGGTTTATTAAATCTTGGAATGAAAGTAGACGTCATTCATATTTTTGACTACCTAATGGAACGACAACTAGACCGTACCGCAGGGAAACTTTTACAAAAAGAATTAGAAAAACAAGGAATGAATTTCCTATTACAGAAAAACACAGCTGAAATTTTAGGTAAAAAACATGTGACAGGCCTTAAATTTAAAGACGGTACGAAGATTGATGCCGATTTAGTTGTGATGGCTGTCGGTATTAAACCAAATATAGAATTAGCGCAAAAAGCAGGTGTCAGCGTTAATCGAGGCATCGTAGTGAATGATTATCTAGAAACCGATGTCACAAATATCTATGCAGTCGGAGAATGCGCAGAACACCGCGGAACTGCTTATGGGTTAGTGGCACCACTTTATCAGCAGGCCCAAGTCTTAGCGAAACGAATTTGCGGAATCGAAAATGACGGGTATCACGGTTCGGTCCTTTCTACCCAGCTAAAAGTATCTGGAGTGGATGTATTTTCATCAGGAAAAATCAACGAGGACGAGAACACAAAAGTTTATAAAATGTACGATGATTGGAGCGGAGTCTATAAGAAAATCCTCATTGAAGATGGGAAAATCACTGGCGCTGTTCTATTCGGCAACACAAAAGATGGAAATCAACTTCTAAGTCTAATTAAAAATGGGGCTAAAATCGAGGAATATCTTGAGACGTCACAAAATAATTCGTCAGAAGTGAGTTCTGTCGTGACAATGGCGGATGATGAAATCATTTGCGGTTGTAACGGTGTCAGCAAAGGGACGATTGTTGAGGCAATTCGGACTCAAGGCTTAACGTCGGTTGACCAGGTAAAAGGCTGCACGAATGCATCCCGCTCTTGCGGCGGCTGTAAGTCATTGGTGGCTGACTTACTAGCATGCACTCTAGGTGATGAGTTTAAGGCGGATGAAAAAGAAGCCATTTGTGGCTGTACGACGTTATCTCGCGATGAAGTGGTTGAGGAAATCCGCTCCAAGCGTTTAACACATATCCGTGAAGTAATGAATGTCTTAGGATGGAAAACAGATGGATGCTCCAAATGTAAGCCGGCGCTTAACTACTATCTGGGAATGATTTATCCAACAGAGTACCAGGATGAGAAAGAAGCCCGTTTTGTTAATGAAAGGCTGCATGCCAATATCCAAAAGGATGGTACCTACTCAGTTGTACCGAGAATGTATGGCGGGGTAACAACGTCTGACGACTTGCGCAAAATTGCGGATGTGGCCGATAAATACCAAGTAGGTACCATCAAAGTAACAGGCGGTCAGCGAATTGACTTACTCGGAGTGAAAAAAGACGATTTGCCAAAGATTTGGGCAGAACTTGATATGCCGTCTGGAGCTGCATACGCGAAAGGACTGCGAACGGTAAAAACTTGTGTCGGTGAAAGTTACTGCCGCTTTGGTACACAAGATTCTATCGGTTTAGGAATCCGTTTGGAAAAGAAATTCGAAGGCTTAAACACTCCGCATAAAGTCAAAATGGCTGTCTCTGCTTGTCCAAGAAACTGTGCAGAAAGCGGCATTAAGGACGTAGGTGTGGTTGGTACTGATGGGGCTTGGGAAATGTATGTTGGCGGAAACGGGGGTACCCACCTTCGTGCAGCCGATTTGCTATTCAAATTTAAAACGGATGAGAAGCTCATTGAAATGATTGGTGCTTATCTTCAGTACTATCGTGAGACAGCCAACTATTTAGAACGTACCTCTGCCTGGGTGGACCGCCTTGGACTTGATCATATTAGGGATGTACTTTCCGATGCTGAAACCGTAAAGATGTTGAATTTCCGTATGGAAGAGGCGCTTTCAATTGTTCAAGATCCATGGAAGGAAGCAATCGAGAATAAAACACTATTAAGAGACCTTTATGAGACTGTAAAGATTCCAACAGGAGTTAAATAATGGGGGGAGCGAAAACGATGGAGAAAACGGTTCGACGTGTATTTATTGGAAATAAAGCAGAGATGCCGAGAAAACTAGGAAAAACAGTAGTTATCGGCCATACAGAAATTGCGGTATTTACATTAGAGAGTGGAGCGATTCGCGCTATTGAAAATCGCTGTCCGCATAAAGGAGGAGTCCTTGCGCAAGGAATCGTCAGCGGAGAATTTGTATTTTGTCCGATGCATGATTGGAAGATTTGTGTAACGGATGGCATGGTGCAAGCGCCTGACACCGGATGTGTAAAATCATACCCGGTAGAAATCATAGATGATGAAGTTTATGTTTTAGTAGATGAAAAGTGAAAATTGAAGGATAGGCAGGTGGGGTTACTCTCGGTTAAACGGGAGTAGCTCTTGGATAAGAGAAGATTCATCTCGGATGAAATGGCTTTTCTCTCGGTATTGTAAAAGGAGTGATTATTTTGGCATTAATAAGTCCTAATCAAATCATTGAAAGCATGGTGCAGTCAGGGGAAGCAAAAGCTAAATTACCGATTAGGGATTTATTGATCCGCGGTGTCCTATCTGGTGCTTTACTTGGATTCGGAACTACATTAGCATTTACTGCTGAGATTCAGACTGGTATGGGGATTGTCGGGGCAATTCTTTTTCCAACTGCCTTTGTCATCATTATTCTACTTGGGCTGGAACTGGTAACAGGAAGTTTTGCCCTCCTTCCAGTGGCTGTTTTAGGGAAAAAGGTAACCATCAGTCAGATGATGAAAAATTGGCTGTGGGTTATTGCTGGACATATACTCGGAGGCATTCTATACGCAATTCTTTATATTATAGCGATTACTCAATTAGGGCATGTGAATAATCATCCAGTGGCTGCAAAAATAGTAGCTGTCGCAGAAGCTAAAACTTTGGGCTATAAAAACCTTGGGACAGATGGTCTAATCGTTGTTTTTGTAAAAGCGGTGCTTTGTAATTGGATGGTAACGCTGGGTGCGGTCATGGCAATGACAACCAAGTCTGTCGGCGGAAAAATCGCGGCAATGTGGTTGCCGATCTTAATCTTTTTTGCACAAGGGTTTGAACACGCCGTAGTCAATATGTTTGTGATCCCGGCTGGTATGATGCTGGGGGCACAGATTACCTTGGCGGATTGGTGGTTATGGAATCAACTCCCTGTATTGGCTGGAAATCTCGTTGGAGGCTTTCTTTTTACAGGTTTAAGCTTGTACTTAACTCATAGAAAAACAGATACACAAAAGATTATAGAAATTCGAAAATCAACAAGCACAGCAGCTCGTCCACAAGGGGCGAAAATTTAGGGGGCGGTGTAATGGGAAAGGCATATATCGTTGGAGCTGGTCCAGGTGACCCGGAATTAATAACTGTAAAAGCATTAAATTGTATCCGAAAAGCGGACGTCATTCTTTATGACCGCCTCGTTAATCCGGTATTGCTTAATGAGGCAAAAAGAGAATGTGAGATCATCTATTGTGGGAAAAAGCCTACTCATCATACAATGAAACAGGAAATCATTAATGATTTGTTAGTTCATTATACGAGCCAGGGGAAAAACGTGGTACGATTAAAAGGCGGCGACCCATTTGTGTTTGGCCGTGGTGCCGAAGAGGCGGAGGCACTAGCGAAACATGGACTCTCATTTGAAGTGGTACCCGGGATTACTGCTGGTATAGCGGCTCCAGCGTATGCTGGTATTCCAATTACACACCGTGAATATGGTAATTCTTTTGCTGTCGTAACAGGGCATTGCGCCAAAGGCAAACCGGTTGACATTGATTGGGAGAGCTTGGCGAAGGCGGTGGATACGATTGCGATTTATATGGGCATCGGCAATCTTTCCTATATTTGTAATCAGTTAATTAGCCATGGGAAAAATAAAAACACACCAGTGGCTGTGATTGAACAGGGGACAAGGGACCTGCAGCGAACTGTCATTGGAACACTCAATACGATTACGAATGTAGTAGAAAAAGAATCTGTACAGAACCCTGCGATGATTGTCGTAGGCGAGGTTGTGCGATTCCGTAATAGATTGTTTGAATTACAAAGTGTTAGGAAAGAACCAAATGTTGAACCTTTCAAAGAAATTATTGTGGTTTAAATTGAAGCAAGGAGGAAATCGATTCTGATTTCCTCCTGTTTTTTGTTGACTTTAGAATATTTTGTAAGAAGCTGGAAAAAATAGAGCCATAACAAGAAAAGGAAGTATGTTATGGAACCAGCCCGTATTTATCTAACCGCTCCAGAAATCTCAAGTCTTTGGACTCAATATATGTTCGATTCTATGTCTATTTGTTTTATCAAGTATGCTTTAGAACATTTGGAGGACCCAGATATAAAAGAGATTTACAAATATTCTTTGGAACTCTCTGAACGCCATGTTCAAAAAGCAAAGGAGTTTTTTAAAGGCGAGGACTATCCAATTCCACAAGGATTTACAGAAAAGGATGTAAACTATCAAGCGCCGCGGCTGTTCCAAGATCCATTCTATCTTTATTACATGTATATTATGTCATTACAAGGACTGACCGGATACGCTTTATCGGTTGGCACCTCCATTAGAGCTGACCTAAGAAAATATTATATGGATTGTAATAATGAAACTATGACACTTTTTGAAAAAACAATAGACACTATGCTGACTAAAGGGGTTTATGCACGCCCACCTGTCATTTGTCCGCCTGAATCTGTTGACTTTGTCAAACATCAGAGTTTTCTAACAGGCTGGTTTGGAACTCGGCGCCCATTAACTGGAATGGAAATTGGCGATATCACTTTTAATATGAACAAAATGCATATGCATGTTGCCCTAAAAGTTGGATTTAGTCAGGTAGCAGCATCTAAAAAGGTGCGTCAATTTGTTAAAAGAGGCATGGAGATTTCAAATAAGCACATTGCTACATTTGAACAAGTTTTTCGTGAAGAAAAGCTGAATTCTCCCGCTTCATGGCAATCTCATGTGACAAGTTCGAATGTTTCGCCTTTTTCTGATAAATGGATTATGTATCAAATTCTTCTCTCGACTCAAGTAGCTATCGCCTTTTATGGCTCCGCCTTAAGTGTGACAAACAGACGAGACTTAGGGGAAAAATATCTCGGGCTTACTAGTGAATTGCTCCGATACGCAGAAGATGGGATGAATTTAATGATTGATCTCGGCTGGTTAGAAGAGCCGCCGAAAGCATCCGATCGAAGGGTGCTTAGCCAAGGGAAACAGGAAGGTATCGATGGGAGAACGATGAATATGAAAAATCAAAAGGACCATAAAGAGTGATGAACCCTCACTCTCTATGGTCCCTTTTTATTCTGCTAATTGTTTTCTATAGCTGTTCCGTTTGATTTTCAAACTAACATTAACAACAGCTGTGAGCCATAGGACGGCAAGGATGAGGTAAATGAATATACTTAAGGTGTGTGAGGCGTCTAATGCCCCTAAAAGCGTCCGGATATTGGTAATAATGATAATTCCGCCAACAAGCGTCCCTAACAGGTTAGTTGGAATAATCTTGACTAGCCAGGCTGCAATCGGTGCGGCGATGATCCCGCCAATCATAAGGGCAATGACCCACTGAACATTAATCTGAGACCACCCCATTGTTAAAAGGAATCCTAGAGTGGAGGAAATGGCAATCGCGAATTCACTTGTATCAACGGAACCAATGACTTTTCTAGGTTCCATTTTACTGCTGGTTAATAGAACAGGTGTCGCAATTGGCCCCCAGCCGCCTCCTCCAGTCGCATCGAAAAAGCCGGCAATAAATCCAAGCGGGATTAGTTGTTTCTTTCCTAAATTTTTTCCTGTTATTTTTTTTGCAGGGTTAAATTTAAATAAAAAACGATAAAGGACGTAAACGCCCAACATCAAAAGGAAAAAGGAAACATACGGTTTAATGATGTCACCAGGAATGCTCCCTAGAAAGCAGGCACCAATAAAGGCGCCGATCGACCCTGGGATAATTAATTTATAGACCACACTTTTATCTACATTTCCAAACCGAATGTGTGAAACTCCTGATGCGGCAGTGGTCACAACTTCTGCCATGTGAACCGAAGCTGAGGCTACAGCAGGTGCGATTCCAAACATGAGTAATAACGAAGTGGAAGTCACTCCATATGCCATCCCTAAAGATCCATCGACTAACTGCGCTGCCAAACCAATCAGGGCAAGTACAACTAACCTCCTCATAAAAACCCTCTCCTTTCTATATCTTTCCTGAATAGACTAGTTAATAGGAATAAAGGAGCTATGACTTTCAAAAATCCTTAAAATTGTCGACTAATCCAATCAAGTTTCTAACCTACGATATGTATGGACAAAATTTTGGGTTCTCTTCCTAGATAAAAATGGTTAAACGCCTAGATATAGAAGGAGAGAGGGAAAAATGAACAAGAGTTAACCTCCATTGGTGATATTCACCTATGAAAATTTTTTTGCTAAAATAAGTTTAACTAGATAAGAAAGCCAGGAGGATTACAACAATGCTAGAGATAAGAATGGTCAAAAGTGAAGATCTTGCCAGATTAGTAGTACTTGAAAATCTTTGTTTTGAAAAGGAAGAGGCAGCTAGTGAAGAAGCCTTCAAAAAGAGGATTGAAGTGATAGCTGATAGTTTCTTTGTTGCGGAAAAGGATGGTGTTATTGTAGGAATGATCAATGGACCAGTCATTGATTCTGCGTACATAACCGATGATTTATTTCGTGAAATCAAAGCAAACCCGTCAACCGGAGGACATCAAAGCGTGTTGGGGTTAGCCGTATCTCCGGATTGTCGAAACCATGGGATTGCCAGCATCTTACTTGCGTATGTAGAAAACGAGGCAAGAGTAAAACACCGGCAAACGATCACCCTTACTTGTAAGGAGAATTACATTAGTTTTTATGAAAAGCATGGATTTATCAACTACGGCATCTCAAGCTCAGTCCATGGTGGATTTACGTGGTATGATCTGATAAAACCAATCGATTGATTTATAATAAATGTCATATTTAGTTTTTCGTTATGAGCAATTTATTCTTGAGGATCTTAAGTTTGCAGAAGATTGGACAGATGTGATGGTCAATAATCAGTGGTTAGAACAGCCGCCAAAAGCAACTGATCGAAAAAAATTAGCGGAAAACTGATACGGATGAAATGGGTTGTCCAAAAGGATTTCCCTTTTTTTATGTTTAAAAGGTGCTTTTTGTGGCCGAATTTTGTCAGTTTTCAGCTATTTCATTAATCGAATATTTCGGAAGTGAAAATATTCTTTTATTATGTTACGATGACACTATTATAAATAAATTCAGATAGTAGTTATGCTGGGGAGATGGAATTACATGCTAGTGTGGAAACGAAATTTATGGATACTTTGGGTTGGGGTCTTTTTTACTGCTGCAAGTTTTTCCATGGTTATCCCTTTCTTGCCCATTTTTCTCTTGCAATTAGGTGTCCATCAACATACGGAAATGTGGGCAGGGGTGCTGTTTAGTTCCGCCTTTTTTGCAGGTGCCCTTGCCTCTCCATTTTGGGGTAGGATGGCCGACAAATACGGCAGAAAACCAATGATTATTCGTGCCGGTTTTGCCCTGTTTGTGATTTATACTTTAATGGCCTTCGTGACTAACCCTTATCAGATTTTAGCCTTACGAATTCTTCAGGGATTATTAAGCGGTTTTATACCAGGTGCTATTGCCTTAATTGGCACGAACACTCCAGGAAACAAAGTGGGATATGCCCTGTCTATGATCTCAACCGCTTCAGCCTCAGGAGGTATTATCGGTCCGCTGTTAGGTGGTGGGATAGCCGATCTGGTGGGCAATCGCTGGGCATTTGCGAGCGCAGGCATTATTGTTTGTCTCTCAACGCTTTTAATTATTTTTTGGGTGAAAGAAGAGAATTTTACGCCAAGTAAGGGCAAGGGATCGGTTAGAAATGATTTTAGTTCCGCCTTGAGTAACCGTCCGTTTTTAATGGTTCTTATATTAACGCTCGTTACCAGCTGTTCTGTGATGACGATCGAACCGGTTTTACCTTTGTATATTGTAAAATTAGGCGGCTCTTCGGATAATGCATCCTTCCTGGCTGGAATTGTTTTTTCACTTCCTGGTATCGCTAGTGCGATATTTGCTCCATTTTGGGGGAGATGGGCTGATAAAGTGGGCTTTCAGCGGGTGTTATTTATCGGATTATTGGGCGGTGGGCTTGGAACATTAGCTCAAATTGTCTTTACCCATATTTGGGGATTTTCTATGATTCGCTTTGTTTTTGGCATCTTCTTTTGCGCCGTTTATCCAGCCTTAAATGGTCTGGTAGTTAAATCTACTCCAGACGACTTCCGCGGAAGAGCCTTTAGTTTAAATCAAACCGCAAATCAATTGGGTGGAATGGCAGGACCTATCATTGGCGGATTCCTAGGGGGAATATTTCCTGTCTATAGTGTGTTTATTGTAACAGGACTTTTATTATTAATCGCAACGGGTACTGTTTTCTTTAATACAAGCCAATTTAACACAATAAAGGGAAAAGCCATTTCTTAAGCGTATTTTTCGAAGTGATTTTATGTGAGAGGGCAGGAAAATAAGGAAGAGATGCAGAAAACTCTGATAAGCATTATATAGTTTGGACACAGCTGGAATATATTAAAAAGGGCAGTTGCTACGCTAATTCGGAGAGGCAGGTAATGGAAATGGATTTTGTGAAACTAGGAAAGACCGGAATGGATGTTTCACGGCTTTGTTTAGGCTGTATGAGTTTTGGCGTGCCGGAACGCGGGAATCACCAATGGGTGCTAAATGAAGAAAAGAGCCGTCCAATTATAAAAAAAGCACTGGATTATGGAATTAATTTTTTTGATACCGCTAATGTCTACTCAGATGGTACGAGTGAAGAAATTGTCGGCAGGGCATTAAAAGATTTTGCCAACAGGGATGAAATTGTGATTGCAACCAAGGTTCACGGAAGGATGCATGCTGGTCCTAATGGGGGCGGGCTTTCCCGTAAGGCGATTATGACTGAAATTGATCATAGTTTGAAAAGGCTGGGCACAGATTACGTTGACCTCTATCAAATTCACCGCTGGGATTATGATACGCCGATCGAGGAAACAATGGAAGCACTGCATGATGTAGTAAAAGCAGGGAAGACAAGATACATAGGTGCTTCATCTATGTATGCCTGGCAATTTCTTAAAGCGTTACATATAGCAGAGAAAAATAACTGGACAAGGTTTGTTTCGATGCAAAATCACTTAAATCTTTTATACCGGGAAGAAGAGCGGGAAATGCTGCCGCTTTGTAAAGATGAGAAAATAGGTGTTATTCCTTGGAGTCCGCTTGCAAGAGGGAAGCTTACTCGTGAATGGGATGAAACAACCGCCCGATCGGAAACTGACGAATTTGGTAAGACCCTTTATGCTGCTACTGCTGAAGCAGACCGAAAAGTGGTCAGCCGGGTTGCAGAGTTAGCATTAAAGCGTGAGATTCCTCGAGCACAAGTCGCCCTAGCATGGGTTCTGCAAAAAGAGCCTGTATCAGCACCCATTATTGGCGCAACCAAAATGTCTCATTTAGAGGATGCTGTTCAGGCGCTGTCAATTAAATTAACCCCTGAAGAAATTCGTTATCTAGAAGAGCCATACGTACCACATCCAGTGCTTGGCTTTAAATAATCCTGCACGCACCATCCAGATTTTTCGGATGGTTTTTTCATTTTTACATGTTGCAGGAAAAGAATAGAGATAAATGGGGGGCACAGTTGCTAAAACTCCAGTTTTGAAAATCGTATAATGAAGTGCGGATAGGTAAAAATATAATTGGTGGTTAACACCAAATACATGATGTGAAGGGAGATTACTATGGACATACGTGAAGGCTTAATTCCAACTGCATTAGGTACGGCTGTAACCGCAACAGGTTATGCGCTTAAGCAGAAACGAGGAAGTAATAAAATGATCGCAAACACCGTTTTCGGGTTTGGGTTAGCACACGTTGTGTTAGGTGTAATCGACCTTGTTGAACATCGACATTAAAAAAGAGGCGTAGCAGATATCTTCTGCTCGCCTTTTTTAGCCGAAAATTTATAAACAGTGCATGCTAGCTTCCGCTTCATCCCAAGGGACCGAATAACCTTGTCCCTTTGAACAGAAGATTGATGATGAGGTGTATTCTGGATCCGCATCCTTATTGTATTTAAGTTTTTCAATCACCTCTTTTTGATTATGGCATGGATAATAGCCGCCAACCATCAGATTCAAACTGCCTTTTCCTTGGGTAAGAGAAGCAAATTCAGGGCTATAATTCATAAAGGTAGCAACTGGCACTTTCCCAGTCAGGAATACGTGTCTTCCTTCTGTAATTGGGGGGTCAAAGTTTCCATAGGCCTGCTGAATATCGGTAAGTACTTTCCCCATATGATCTAAATCTACTTTTATCTTAAAATGATAAAAAGGTTCAAGAAGGATATTTTCTGCCTTTTCTAAGCCCTGACGTAAAGCCCGGAAAGCCGCCTCCCGAAAGTCTCCTCCGGAAGTATGTTTGTTATGGGCCCGTCCAGTAATAAGTGTTATTTTTAAATCAGTGAGAGGGGAGCCTGTAAGAATCCCGTGATGTTCCCGCTCAAATAAGTGGGATTGGATTGTATTCTGAGTGCCGATTGTTAGGTGATCGGTATGGCAGACGTTCTCAAAGGAGAGACCGCTGTTTCTTGGTGCGGGCACCTGTTTTAGATGCACTTCCGCATAGTGCCCCAATGGTTCAAAATGGCCATACCCCATTACCTCGGAAGCGATTGTTTCCTTATACAATATTTCTGGTTCATCAAAGGAGACGTTAAGATTAAATCGTTCTTTAACAACATGCTTTAGGACTTCGAGTTGGATTGTCCCCATTACATGGATATGAATCTCCTGTGACTGTTCAATCCACGTCACATTAAGTGCTGGGTCTTCGGCGTTAAGAATATTAAAGAATTTTAATACTTCCTTCACATTTATAGTGGGGTCATGAGTGACTTTTGATTTTAATGCTGAAATCATTTCATAATTTATTTTATTCTTAAAAGCCCCTAGACAATCGCCAATTGCAGCTGAAGATAGACCTGTTACAGCAAACAAGTCCCCAGCAGAAACCTGAGTCACTGTTTGAAATTTATCACCATTGTACAACCGGATTTGAGTAACTTTTTCATTTAGATTGTTCTCCCCTGAATCATAGGCCACTTCATCGCGGACTTTAAGCGTACCGCTTAAAACTTTTATAAATGTGATTCTAGTTCCTTTATCATCATAGCGAATCTTGTAAACGGTACCTGAAAAAGCACCTGATTGGTTATAATCTGTTATGGTTAATAAGTTTATTTTTTCTAAAAAACTTTCGATACCATTCCCATGAAGAGCCGAACCATGTGAATAAGGATATATTTGATTGTTTTTTAGGAGATTTTTCATCGACTCCAGCCATAACTCTGCATCGTAGCCATCTTCCATGTATCGATCCAATAAGTCTTCATTTCGTTCTGCTATAAATTCAATTAGTTCCTCACTCATTTCATTTTCAGTCAGTGAATGAGTGATGTCACAAACATCATGAGTTAGTTGCGTTTGGATTTCCGCTATTACTCCATGAAGGTCTGCCCCGACACGGTCTGTTTTATTAATAAAGAAAAACGTCGGAACCTTATGCTGCTTTAGGAGTCTCCAAACGGTTTCCGTATGTCCCTCAATCCCTTCCACGGCACTGACGATGATAATGGCATAATCCATCACCTGAATGGCCCGTTCCATTTCAGGAGAAAAGTCGACATGCCCTGGAGTATCAATTAAATAATACGTTGAACCATTGTATGAGAATATCGCTTGGTCCGCAAAAACAGTGATGCCTCTTTGTTTTTCAATCTCATGTGTATCAAGAAAGGTATCTTTATGGTCGACCCTTCCTTTATGCCTAATAGTTTGTGTAATATAGAGTAATTGTTCAGCTAATGTGGTTTTTCCGGCATCGACATGGGCAAACAAGCCAATCGTTTTTTTCATGCTGTCACCTCAAAAATTTAAGCTATAATACCCATTATACCAAATCAGTCGAAAGCTTCCTTAAAAAGAGCAAGCAAAGGGCCCGTATTGGAAAATTTCTCCTTCATCTCGTATAATCAGTAGGTAATAAAAGTTGAGCATTTTTTTCGTTTCTGTAATGAAGGATAAAAAGTTAATAAAGAGAGGTTAAAAAATGCAAAAGAGAACATTGGGACGTTATGGTTTGGAAGTATCTGCCTTAGGACTCGGCTGTATGGGAATGTCTGATTTTTATAGTGGAAGAAATGATGAAGAATCTATTAAAACGATTCATCGTTCACTGGAATTAGGAATCACTCTACTTGATACAGCCGATATGTATGGGGTTGGAAAAAATGAAGAATTGGTAGGACAAGCTATTAAAAATCGCCGTGACCAAGTTGTTATTGCAACAAAGTTTGGTAATGTAAGGGGTCCAGGTGGAGAATTTTTAGGGATTAATGGACGCCCTGAGTATGTAAAGCAAGCTTGTGAGGCTAGTCTTCAACGTCTCGGTGTGGATTATATCGATCTATATTATCAGCACCGTGTTGATCCAAAGACCCCAATTGAAGAGACGGTAGGAGCAATGGCGGAATTGGTGAAAGAAGGAAAAGTCCGATTTCTTGGCTTATCTGAGGCCGCACCTCAAACCATTCGCCGTGCCAATAATGTTCATCCCATCTCTGCGGTCCAAACGGAGTATTCCTTATGGAGCAGGGATGTTGAGGACGAAATTTTACCTGTTTGCCGCGAATTAGCTATTGGTTTTGTTCCCTATAGTCCATTAGGTAGAGGATTCTTAACGGGCCAGATTCAAAAATTTGAGGACCTGGCACAAGATGATTATCGACGCTATTCGCCTCGTTTTCAAGGTGAAAATTTTCAGAAGAATTTAGATCTCGTAGATAAAATAATAGAAATTGCCAATGAAAAAGAATGTCAACCATCCCAATTGGCACTAGCCTGGCTGCTAGCTCAAGGGGAAGATATTGTTCCTATTCCTGGAACGAAGAGAATTCAGTATTTAGAAGAAAATATCGGGGCCTTATCGATTCGCTTAACTGATACAGATCTTGCCCGAATTAATGAAGTGGCGCCTAGAGGTGCAGCCGCCGGGGAACGGTACCCAGAGGCAGGAATGAAGGGTGTGAATCTGTAATTTATCTTTACAGTGGAAAAACTTATTCAGCATTTTTTCTATTTAATTATTAGGAGGTATAAAACGTGGCTTTAGAAACCAATTGGGTTCGTTACGGAAAAAACCAAGAATATATTGGCTACATGGCAAAACTGGACCGTGTCAAAGAAAATTTGCCGGCTGTTATTGTTATTCAGGAAATATGGGGTGTAGATGCCCATATTAAGGACATCACTGAAAGGTTCGCAAAAGCGGGCTATCTAGCGTTCGCTCCCGACCTGTATGCTGAAAACGGAAATAGGATAGAAGATTTAAAAGAGGATCGGGTAGTAGAAGTGAAGGATTTTTTAGATTCCTTACCACATACGGTTTGGAATAATCCGGGGGAGCGTGAACAAGCGATTCGAGAACTGGAAGAAGGGAAGCAGAATCGTGTAAAAAGAACATTTGAAAAAATGTTTGGAGGAATCCAATCCTCGGTTTATATTGAAAACTTACTATCAGCAACCTCTTATTTACGAGAGGAGTGTGAAACATCAAAAGGTCAAGGTATTGCCTCCATTGGATTCTGTATGGGCGGGGCCCTGTCTGCATTGCTTGCGAGCCGCGATCCTCAATTAAAATGTGCTGCCATTTTTTATGGGAATTCTCCTTCAGAGGAAGAAATTCAAAATATTAATTGTCCTCTATATGGTTTTTATGGTGATTTGGATAAGCGAATTTCTGATAATATACCTGCTTTTGCAGATCAGATGAAAAGTAACGGAAAGTTATTTGAGTATGAAATGTATAAAGACACGCATCATGCCTTTTTTAATGATACTAGGGCATCTTACAATGTTCATGCAGCAAGGGATGCTTTCCAAAAAGTTTTGACATTCTTTCAACAAGCACTGGTGAGGGAGTAGATATCTGTGAGCATTCTGATTAAGTTTGCTGACGAAAAAGATGTTGCCACAGCACATAAGCTAATGCTTGAGGCTTTTGAAGAATACCGGTATCTAGAGGTACCTTCAAGCGCCATAAATGAATCACTTCAATCTGTACTTGAAAAATATGTGAACGGAACCGAACGAATCCTTCTTTGTTTTAAGAATAATATACCTCTGGGGTCATTGAGATTTAAAGTGGAGGGAGAAGAGTTATATTTTATGCGTGTCTCTGTCTCTCCAGCTGCCAGGGGGTATGGACTTGCCACTTCTATGTTAGTCTGGTTAGAAGAACATGCTAAGCAAATAGGCATTCCTAAACTAAAATGCAGAGTCCGATTGTCATTGCCAAAAAATATACTCCTATATGAGTCTCTCGGGTATAATATTACAGATGAAGAAACAATTATTAACCCTAATGGATTCGAAGTTAAAACCGTAGGGATGGAAAAACTTATTTGATTTTGAATATTTCTTTCAATAAAAAAACGAGCGAGGGATTCTCCTCGTTTTTTTATTGCATATTGGAAAAAGTTTCTACTTGTAAGCTGTTCTATCTGATGGTAAGATAATAAACGTTCCCTTCAGAAAAGATGAATATCTGAAGAGATGAGCATATCATGTTTTCATTGGTAAGAAATTACCATTGAAACAAGGATATAAATAAGTTATGATACTTTTTGTCGCTTGATTGTTCTTTGAAAACTAAACAAACAAAAACGTCAACAAACAATAATTAGTTTCTAAGTGAAACTAAGTCAACGTATCAAATTGAGCGAATCAACTTTCTTGGAGAGTTTGATCCTGGCTCAGGACGAACGCTGGCGGCGTGC
>NZ_JAABNN010000032.1 GCF_009928415.1 Bacillus sp. USDA818B3_A | reverse complement strand
AAAGTAAAAGAGATAGCGTAAGCTATCCCTTCGAAATCAGTTTCTTACTCTACTGCATCTTTTTGTAGTAAAAAGGTTCGATTTCTTGTGGGTAAACTAAGTGAAAATGCCTATATTTCGAGTCTCTAAATAATAGTAATATAGTAACTTTTTAATTATTGATTATTCTGATAAATTTGAATTCTAAAATAAAAAGGGGTGTTGAATATGTGGAAGGTTCTTTCTAAATCTGCTTTTACCTTAGCGTTAGCAGGAAGTGTTGCTTTTAGCGGTGTTCCAACAAGCGGGTCATCTGTAAAAGCGGCTGCACCACTAAGTACATATGAATTAAGCCTTGCTCACTATGTGAGCGCTTCACCTGAGCTTCAAGCGAAGGCTAAGGAACTAGGTAAGGATTTATCAAAAGTAGATCCAGCGGAAAAAACAGCTAATCAGCAAGGAGAGAAGTTCCAGCAGGCAGGAGATAATCATGTAACAAATCAGCCTGCGACCGGTGATGTACCTGTATTAGTTATTTTAGCAAAATTTAAAGAAGGGGATGAGCCAAAGGGCGATGTACCTGGACAGGTTCCTCCTAAATACTTTGAAGATTTAATTTTTGGTGATCATTATGACCCATATCAATTAGATGAATTTAAGCAGTATGCACAGTACAATGGTCAAAAAGCACCGACCGATAGCACGATGCAAAATATTTACAAAGAATCAAGTTATGGAAAAGTGAAACTAGTAAAGAAAGATAATACAGATCTAGTTTGGGTTGAACTTCCTAAAGGTGCATCTTACTACTTAGATCAGGAAGGAACGTACGCTGAAGGCGGTAAGTATCTTAATGGCAACGTAAATGGAGATGCTCACAACGGTGAATTAGTTACAGATGTATTTAAAGCAGCTGATAGTGTAGTAGACTTCTCAAAATATGCTGTTAAGGGACAAGTTCCAAACGTCTTTATTGTTCACGAAGGAACGGGTGCAGAGTTCAGTGCAGATCCTGCGCAAATTTGGTCTCATAAATGGAGCGCTTTAAGTGCGTTATATTATGGTAAGTATTATGAAACTAGTTTCTATGCACCGGATGTTAACAAAGACGGAAAAGTTTCTTCATCTGAAATGAGTACATGGCAAGCACAGTTTATTAAAGATCATACGCTTGATGGAGTCCTAGTGAACAACTACAATATCCAGCCTGAAATCGGCGGTAACGTTGCTGGGTTTAATGAAGCAACAGGCGGATATGATGAAGCGTCAAAAACAGGTCCATTCCCTGGACAAGCTGGCGTATTCGCACATGAGTTTGGTCATGCTTTAGGTCTCCCGGATTTTTATGATACGGTTTATACTTCAGAGGGCGTCGGAAACTATTCCATGATGGCAGGCGGTTCATGGATGAGATATCCAGATGCTGCGGCATACTCTGGTAACTCGCCTGTTCATTTTGATCCATACTCAAAAACCTTCCTTGGCTGGGCCACTCCAAAAGAAGTGAAGCCAACAGATGGTGTACAAACAATTACGCTGCCTCCGGTTAATGCTGCAACAGCTGAGGATGGAATTGTGAAAATGGAAGTGCCAGGTTCAAACGGCACCGAATATTTCTTATTTGAGAATGTTCAACAGCAAGGCTTTAATAAAGGGTTGATTCGCGAGGGAGCAGATGCTCACGGTTTAGTGGCATGGCACGTGGATGAAAATATACTATCACTCTATCAAACTGCCAGCTTCCGTCCAAATAACGTTGAGAACTGGATGAATAAACGTTTCCAATTCAATCAATCTCAAACAGCTGCTAATGGTTCAGTGGTTACACACTATGGTCTCTCTGTTCTTCAGGCAGATGGAAAGTATGATTTAGAAAAAAATCTAAACCGCGGGGATGCAGCAGACTTCTTTAAAACAGGCTCAAAGATCACTCCTGTCTCCGGAAACGTGCATACAGGTTCCTATTACTTCTGGAAAGGCTATAGTTCAACACCTGCTGATTCAGGTATCCATGTAACTGACATTAAAGAAAATAATGATGGATCGATTACAGCAAAATTCTATTATAACTTTAATGAGTCAAAATAAAGCTAGAAACCCGGGATCTCTTCGATCTCGGGGTTTTTTATTTGTCATAAACTTTGTAAAAAGGGTCAGACTGATTAGAAAAAGGGAAGGCTGGATTTGCTTGAAAAATATTTTTAAATATACCCTGATGACAATTATAGCGGTATCTAGTGCCTTATTGCCTCATTCACAGGTATGGGCAATGACTGGCTATGGGAATATGACGGAGCAGATAAACAAGATTATTATGAAGGAACCGGCATTACAAGGGGCCATGGCGGGGATAAGTGTAAGATCTGCGGCAAACGGTGCTATTCTATATGATTACCAAGGTGAGGTTCGGTTACGGCCTGCTTCAAATATGAAACTTTTGACTGCCGCGGCGGCCCTTGAGGTTCTGGGCGAAGATTATACCTTTTTTACGGAAGTATATACAAACGCAAAGGAGGTCAAGAAAACTATTCGGGGTGATCTATTTTTAAAAGGTAATGGAGATCCTACCCTGCTAAAAACGGATTTTGAGGAAATGGCAAAGGGGATTAAAAGAGTAGGAATTAAGAAGATAGACGGAAATATTGTTGCGGATGATTCCCGCTATGATAATGTCCGTTATTCACTGGATCAGCCTTGGAGTGATGAAGCTACTTATTATGGGGCGCAAATTTCTGCCCTGACCGTATCACCAACAAAAGATTTTGATTCAGGATCCATCAGAATTAAGGTAAGACCAGGATCGAAAAGCGGCGAAAAGGTAAAAGTGACGGTTACACCAAAAACGAATTATGTAAAAATCATTAACCGTGCTGTCACGGTCGGTGAGAATGGCAAACAAGACATTGAAATAGAACGAGAGCATGCAAAAAATACCATCGTGATTAGTGGTAAGCTTCGAGTTAACGCCAAAGAAATGAAAGAATGGATTGGGGTCTGGGAGCCCACCCGTTATGCTGCCACCCTTTTTAAACAAGCATTGGCAAAACATGATATTACGGTTAAAGGAAAGATTATCACCGGAAAAGTTCCTGACCATGCAAAACTGGTAACCAAGCATCAATCCATGCCATTATCGGAATTGCTTGTTCCTTTTATGAAACTAAGTAATAATGTCCATGCTGAAATGTTAGTGAAGGAAATGGGGAGGGTAGAAAAAGGAGAAGGCAGCTGGGATAAGGGATTATCAGTTATGAAAACAGAATTGTCTAATCTAGGAGTTAATCCTAAAACAATGGTGATCAGGGATAGTTCAGGCATTTCACATGTAAATAGTATTCCCGCGCAGCAGCTCTCTCTTTTATTATTTGCTGTTCAAAAGCATAGTTGGTTTCCTGCCTATTTAAATTCCCTTCCTGTCGCTGGAAAACCAGAGAAAATGATCGGAGGATCGTTGCGGAACCGATTGAAAAACCCGAGTACGGCAGGTAAGGTGAAAGCAAAGACAGGTACACTCTCGACTGTTAGTTCATTATCCGGATATGTAACGACAAAAAGCGGACAAACCTTGATCTTCTCGATACTGTTAAATAATATGCTAGATGAAAAAGAGGGGAAGAAAATAGAGGAACAACTCGTAACAATCTTAGCGAATCAATAGTCCTGCCTTTCAAGTATAAAATAATCTTTTTTACGAAAGATATTTTTAATCATATTGTGCGGATAGGCAGGGATTAACGAATGATTTTTGGAAGCCATGTAAGTATTAAAGAAGGATATTTAGGAGCAGCAAAACGAGCGGTTGCAAATCAGGCATCCGCTTTTCAATATTTTCCTAAGAACCCAAGGAGCTTGTCAATTAAGGAGTTCAGCCTGGAAGATGCGAAAAGCTGTAAAGAGTTTTGCACGGAACATCAGCTTTATTCGGTTGCCCATACCCCATACTCCACGAGCATTACACCTTCAAAAGATAAACAAGAGTTAACGATTGCGTCTCTGCTTAATGATTTGGAAATTACCGATGCCTGCGGATCCATTGGGGTCGTGGTCCATTATGGCAGTAAAATAAGTGAAACAGATCCTCTCACCAGCTATCATTTAATGTTAGAAATCCTTAATAGTGTGCTTAGCCAGTGGAATGGAGGCTCTTTGATTCTCTTAGAAAATAATGCAGGGACCAAGGGAGCGCTTGGGACCACTTTTGAAGAATTGGTTCAAATTCGAAATCTATGTGATTATCCCGAGAAGATTGGATTTTGCCTCGACACTTGTCATGCATTTGCAAGTGGTCTTTGGAATGGGGAGAATACCGGGGAGTTAATCGAAAAGGGCGAAAGCTTAGGATATTGGGAACATTTAAAAGTAATCCACCTAAATAATTCCAAGTATCCAACAGGCTCCAAAAAGGACCGCCATGCGAATATTTTTAACAGCAACAATGGATATATCGATCAGGAGCAATTAAGAGTGCTTGTTAAATCCCCCATTCTAGAAGGAATCCCATTAATCCTAGAGACACCTGATGATGAAGGAATCAGCCACAGAGAAGAAATTGAAATGCTTAAACAAAAATGGATTGAATAGATTATTGAAAATTAAGAGTAATAATTTTACTATAAAAATAATGGGTATATAAATAATAGAAGCTAATTTTTGGGGAGAATGGGAATATGAATAAAAATCGGGGACAATTGTTGTCAGAGCGTTTTGAAGTGGCTTTCAACCAGGTTCATGATGCCCTAAAGGATATTGTTCAAATTAATGATGAGAGATTCGTAGTGTTGGTAAAAGTCGGGTCAAAAAAATACCAAATTATCGATACGTTTAAGAAAGACTTAGAGCAATATGCGAAACTGAGAAATGCCATTGTGCATGAGAAAATGGAAGTGGGCTTTTATATTGCTGAGCCAAATGCCAAGGTAGTGCAGCATATTGAAAAAATTGCCAATGTGTTAAGCCAGCCTAATTACGCTTTAAGTATTGCCACAAGAAAGGTAGTTTACTTTGATCATCAAGATAACCTCTTACAGGTGACAGATGCTATAAGGAAGTACGGCTATTCTAAATTCCCCATTTATAAAAATAAGAAATGTATGGGCCTTTTAACGGCAGGTGCGATTATGAAATGGATGGCGCGAAATATGGAAAACGGACTGGTGAATTTTTCAAATATTCGCATAGCTGATATCATGGAGTTTGGAAAAGAACACCCACTTGAGGTTGTCGCAAAAGATATAAACATCTTTGAAATTGAAAATATTTTTGAGAAGGCCCATAAATATAAACGAAAAATCGAAGGTATCATCATTACGGAAAACGGAAAAATGGATGAGGTACCACTAGGCATCATAACGGCCTGGGATTTAATTCAGATCGATTATACAATTGATTAGGAAGACATGGAAAAACATGAATGGAATGAACAAAAAACGCATGGGAACCCATGCGTTTGGTTATTTTAAATTAAAAATCAAACTCGCTTAATTGATCCATGTGACTCGCAATCATTGCGATGATGGTAGACGCTTCTTCTCTGCTGAAAATAAAGTGGGATTCGTCCTTAATCAAATCATCATCCGTAGTCCAAATCCGGTTAACCCTTCTTAGTACTCCGTCACCAGTTTCCTGAACAACCCCAAATTGGTAGGTTACTTCTACTTCGTCTTCATGCTTATAAGCGGTAACTTCAGGTGTCGACCATTCAACATCAATTTCCTCAAAAATGTCGTCTTCATTGATTGCTTGTGCCTCATAGTATTCTTCGTCTATTTGATTTTCATCGGTATCACAATCTTCTACGTCGTATTCTATCGCGTCATATACATCTTCCGTTTGCAGGTATATCCCGTCCTCGGTGTAGTGATCATCCCCGTTTATGTAGTCGTGAAGACTGGCGTGTACTTCATCGATAATCTCCTCAATATCTGAAAGGATGATTTTCGCCGTGTGCCCACTGTCCACATCGAAACTATCGACATAAAATTCTTCATTCTGCGGATCAAAGAAAAGGGTGCAGAAATAATCGCGGTCGAGCTCTTCTGTGTCTACATCTGCCGTATCGACAAAGAACTCTATCCTTGGATGTTTGGCAGCTCTTTCAATTGTCATCTGACCAACTTGATCATATTCTTCACAAATGGACTCTAGGTGATCCTGTAATTCAGCACATACTCGGTCAAACCATTCTAATGACATCAAACATCCCATCCTCTCAAGGTTATCGGGCTTATTATTTCCAGCTTTCCACTATTTATGTTTAAATAATAAAAACGGGAAAGGATTTAAGCTCCTTTCCCGTTTTTATTGGTATACCTCAGTACATGCGTCTTCTAATTCTGAACTCCCACATGTTTCCATCTGCCCAACAGATTCTGGTTTGAGTATTGCCTTGAACAGAGTTTTTCCATCTTGATTTCCTGCAATCTATTGACTGTTCTTCAGGTAATGTATCTTCATCATCTGATGATGACTCATTTGGGCTGTTATGCATGGCTGGCATTTCACTGGATGACGACTCATCCCGAAAACTAGGAGCCCCAAACATAAAATCACCAAACATAAAATCATCAAAGGTGCCTCGTCTATCATCTTCTCCTCTTGAAGCACTCATCTTTTGCACCTCCTTGCAAGCTAGAAAAGGGAGACCGTAAACCCAAGGTATACATGTCTGCCTAACCTCACTTTTCTTTTATCAATTTATGTGGGTCTGACTGTCCCTGATTGAGACATAAGCCTAACAAAGTAAAAATAGGTGCAGTAGTGTTAATGGTGCCTGTCACCATTTCAGAACAAGGCTAAAGTCCAATTAGAGAAAAATAAAAATGGGAATGGACTAGTCAATAGATTATTTAAGTAAAATCTTCCAAGAGTGCCAATCAGCCTATAGTTAAACACTATACTAAAAAGGAGTGCTTACTATGAAACAAACACTTGATTCAAAAGTGCTTTCTATTTTAGAAGACAAGATTCAATTAATTAAAACAAATAAAGGCGCCATCTATTTAGTTGGCCCCATCCGTTTACCAGTCAGTTTGTATGGAGAAACAGTTGTTTTTAAATGGTATTGCTGGCTAAATTGTGACGAAGTTACTGAAGATTATCAAAGAATTATTGATAAATTATCTTCTGTAAACTTGGCTGAACTGCAGCAATCCAGTGTTCTTGCGTATGGGGACTTTGACTATGCTGATGAGGCAATTATTCGTTTTCATTCCATCTGTCATACAGGTGACATTTTTGGCAGTAAGCGGTGTGATTGTGGGTTCCAATTAAAGCAATCAATGAAAATGATTGTTGAGCATGGAACAGGGGCACTATTTTACCTGGCCAATCATGAAGGAAGGGGCATTGGGCTGTTTAGTAAAGCGATGGCTTACATCCTGCAGGAGAATGGCTATGACACGGTAGAGGCAAATGAAGCGCTTGGCTTTGTGGATGATTCCCGCAATTATGGAGATGCCATTCAGGTGCTCAAAGCGCTAAGAACGAAACCTGTCACACTGATTACAAATAACCCCAAAAAACTTCAAGCTTTAAAAAATGCAGGCCTCGAGGTTTCAGGAAGAGAACCACTCTGGGGCGATGTTTCTGAATATAATGAGAAATATCTGAAGACTAAAATCAATAAGTCAGGCCATTTAAACGACGATCAGACGTGTTGTAATGACTAAAAGAGAGTATTAGAGAAATAATTAGGAAGAGCTAGTCTCAAAGTTGGGATTAACTCTTTTTTTATTTGAAATCGCTTTCTAGTGTGGAAGGATATTGAACCTTACTATCGAATTATAAAATTGTAATATTATTCCACATGAAAGAGGGCGAACAAATGTCACTTGACCCACAAACGAAAGCTTTATTAGATTATTTAGGTTCTTTAGGCACCCCTCCATTAGAAACATTATCATCAGACTTGGCAAGGAAAGCCTTCCAGCTTCCCCAAGGGGAAATCGAACCAGTAGGAAGGGTAGAAGAACGGACCATTCCAGGACCAGAATGTGAAATACCTGTTCGTGTCTATTATCCGAAAGAGGAACAAGCAGCCTATCCTGCGCTTGTTTATTATCATGGCGGCGGCTGGGTGGTCGGCAATATTGAAACGCATGATAATATTTGCAGGGCTTTAACAAACCTTGCAAACTGTATAACCATTTCTGTGGATTATCGACTGGCACCGGAGCATAAATTTCCGTCAGCTGTCTATGATTGTTATGCTGCTGTGGAATATGTGTCAGATCACGCGGAAGAGTTTCATGTCGATCCCGCTAGGATTGCTGTGGGCGGGGATAGCGCAGGAGGTAATCTTGCCGCAGTCATTTCGAACCTAGCAAAAGATAGGCAAAAACCAACTATTTGTTTTCAATTACTGCTTTATCCAGCAACAAACATTTGGGGTGAACCAACGCAATCAATGGTTGAGAATGCAGAAGGATATTTCTTAACTAGAGGGACAATGGAATGGTTCCTTAATTGCTATTCGAACGGGGAAGAAGTGGACAAGGGTAATCCTCTTTTAGCTCCAATTTTGTTTAAAAATTTAAATGGTCTGCCGCCTGCACTCGTCATTACCGCTGAATACGATCCGCTTCGGGACGAAGGTGAACTTTATGCTAAGAAGCTAGAGGATGCTGGGGTGAAGGTAGAATTAGTCCGTTATGACGGAACCATTCATGGTTTCATGAGTATGGCATCGGTCATTTCTCTAGGAAAAAGAGCTTTAGAAAAATCAGGTCATGCATTAAGTGAAGTGTTTTATCCCACAAAAAGCCCAATCAAATAGATTGAAAAAGGCAATGATTTGAAATAAAATCACTGCCTTTTTACTATTATTCTTTTATTAATACTTTAGTGCTTCTTACTGTGTCAATTGGCCGGACAAGACTTTCAATTTGTTCACGTTTTGGTTCGAGGAACGGAGGTAAGGATAACTTTTCTCCAAGCGTTTCATAAGACTCATCACCCATAAAACCAGGACCGTCTGTTGCAAACTCGAATAAAATTTGCGGAGCCACACGAGCGTATAAGGAACCGAAGAAATACCGGTCAACAAAGCCGGAAGTTTGGAAACCGAAACCTTCCATTCGACTAGTCCACTCATCTAATACGGAGCGGTCCTCTACACGGAAAGCGGCATGGTGGACTGTTCCATAACCTTGCTGGGCAGGGGGAAGGATGGCGTTATATTCGACCACCACTTGTGCCCCGTTGCCGCCTTCACCAACTTCAAATAGGTGGAAGGAACCATCATGAGCAACTTCCACAAACATAAGGACTTTTTCCATCATTTCTTTAAAATAATCAAAGTTTGCCACACGGACAAAAATAGGTCCCAGTCCGGTAATGGCATATTCTAATGGAATAGGTCCGTTTTGCCATGGAGTTCCGCTGGCAACACCTTCATTCTTTTCATCTGAGATCAGTTGATAGTGTTGATCATCAAAATCTAAGAATGATAAGGTCTGTTTCCCAAACTGCTCTTTAATGCCAGTATGCTTGACATCGAGGCGGTCGAACCGCTCTTTCCAATAGGATAGTGCAGCATCAGTTGGCACGCGGAAGGAAGTCTTATAAATTTCGTTTGTTCCATGAACACCCTTTGGAATTCCGGGAAAATCAAAAAACGTCATATCCGTACCAGGGCTCCCGGTATCATCCGCAAAAAATAAATGGTAGGTTTGAATGTCATCTTGATTAACGGTTTTCTTAACCAGACGCATTCCTAATACATAAGTGAAAAATTGATAATTTTTTTCAGCACTGCTTGTAATCGCAGTTACATGGTGAATACCTTTTAATTGGTTCATATAGTTACGCTCCCGTATGTTTAATGATCTATGGTTATTATTCCAACTTTAGGATAAACCACTCTCTTTAACAAGATATCTCAATTTAATTTATCTTTAATTCAAGATAAAGTTATCATGTATGGGACCGCTTGTCAAATCAAAATAACTTTATAAAAGTGATAGGGGGTACTTCTAACTTCAGTTTTTATAGTTCTTAAAGTTTTCACAATTACAAGCGTAATAATGATGTAAATCACAATCAACCAAATTTTAACGTGTAAAATTATTAATAAAGTTTCTCAATTAACCAGCAACAATAAGGAGAATACCACTATGAGTGAATTTATTAATAATCGTGAAAAACGAATCTCAAATAATACCTACCGTTTAGCAATCATCAAACAAATCTTTCAGGATCTCCATAATGGCAAAAATTTAGATGAAGTAAAAGCACATTTCGATGCATTTGTAGGGAGGATAACCATCGATGAAATCTCTCAGCTTCAACATGATTTGGCAAACGAGAACAGCATTCCCACCGAAGAATTAATGAAGATATACCATGAGCACTCCGACATGTTTAACGGTAGGATTGAAGAAGAGGCTCCGCATGCTGGAAAACCGGAAGACCAGCCAGGTCACCCAGTACACACCTTTAAGTTTGAGAATCACGAAATTGAAAAATTAATTGAAAATAAGCTGGAAGTACATTTAGAACAGTTTATGGAAGAAGATTCACAGGATCACGTATTTCTGTTATTGGAAGATGTTAACCTGCTATTAGATATAGATAAGCACTACAGCCGGAAAGAAAATTTGATTTTCCCGTATTTAGAGAAATACGGAATATTCGGTCCAACAACAAACATGTGGAGAATTAATGATTTTATCCGCGATAGCATTAAAGACGCTAAACAAAAGTTGGTCCATTATAACGGTAACAAACAGTCGCTAATTGATGTCCTTCAGTTCGTCATTCAGGAAGTAATCGGGATGATTTATAAAGAAGAAAACATCCTCTTCCCTATGGCTATAAAAAATTTCACTGAAGATGAGTGGGTGAAAATCGCCCAAGAGAGTGATGAAATTGGATACTGCTTAATCGCACCGGCTGAAGAATGGAAACCCGAGCGAAAGGGACTGGACAAGAATGCCACTTCAGAAGGATTCATCAAGTTAGAAACAGGGATATTATCATTAAAGCAGTTAGAATTAATGCTGAACCATCTGCCAATCGATATAACCTTCATTGACCAGGATGATGTCGTACGTTACTTTTCTCACGGGAAGGAAAGAATCTTTGCCCGGACAAAAGCCATTATTGGGCGGACGGTACAAAACTGTCACCCGCCGCGCAGCGTTCATGTGGTGGAGGAACTTCTCGCAGACTTTAAAGCTGGAAGGAAAGACTCAGAAGATTTCTGGATCCAGTTCAAGGATAAATATGTATATATTCGTTACTTTGCTGTCCGAGACGCAGAAGGTACTTATGCAGGCACCCTGGAATTAACTCAAAATATTGCTCCAATCAAGATGATTGATGGAGAAAAAAGAATCCTATATTAATAAAAAGGCACTGAAAAAGTCCATTTTATTAAAAATTGGACTGTTAAAAGAACACTGTTGATTGGAGTGGAAGGCGGCGAAGACTCCTGAGGGAGTACGGGGCAGGGGAGACCCCGCAGGCGCAAAGCGCCGAGGAGGCTCCCCGGCATGCCTGCGGAAAGCGAAGCCGCCTGGAACGGAAATCAACAGGCCCATTTAGACACACACCCTAAATTAAGGGGATTTTTCAGTGCCCTCTCTTAATAATAAACGCCTTTTACCTGAATGATGACAGGGAAAGGCGTTTTTTTACTTGTTTGAAAAAGTGACAATAACCGTCAAACGCAGGGCTCCCTTTCTATTTTCTGTCGATAAAAAATCCTCTTGCCTTCACAAAGCTGTAACAGCTTCACCGGAAAAATGGAAAAAATCGGAGATAATAAAAGTATAAGCAGTAATAAACACGATTAATCGAACCATTGGCTGAAAAAATAAGAAAGAGGTGGAGAGCCATGAAAAAGCAAAAGTGGATTGCATTGCTGTTGGCAGGTGGAAAAGGAACAAGATTAAATCTACTTACCAAAAGCCTAGTTAAACCCGCCGTCCCATTTGGAGGGAAGTATCGCATTATTGACTTTGCTCTAAGTAATTGCAAAAATTCAGGGATCGAAACGGTAGGGATTTTGACTCAATACAGACCCTTTGAGCTTCACGCCCATCTTGGCCGGTGCAGTTATTGGAATAATTATTCTGGTTATAGCAGCCTTACAATCCTGCCACCCTATTCAAGAAGTGAATTAGGTGTAGAATGGTATGAAGGGACGGCCCATGCGGTATACCAAAACATTGAATATATAGAGCACTATAATCCTGACCATGTCCTAATTGTTTCGGGAGATCAAATTTATAAAATGGATTATTCCTTGATGCTCGAACAACATTTGGAGACAAATGCCGATTGTACCATCTCTGTAGCTGAGGTCCCTTGGGAAGAAGCCAGCCGCTTTGGTTTAATGAAGGTACATCCGAAGACACATCGAATTACCAGTTTTGAAGAGAAACCCATGAAACCGACATCCAATCTTGCATCTATGGGGATTTATATTTTTAAATGGCCCATTCTAAAGGAATATTTACTGCGGGAAGAACGAAAAGAATATAGTCATAGAGATTTTGGCAGAGATATTATTCCTTCAATGCTGGCTGATGAGTTACAGCTTTATGCCTATTATTTTAATAAGTACTGGAAAGATGTAGGTACGGTCCATAGCTATTGGGAAGCAAACCTGGATTTATTAATGGGGGAAAGAAATATCTTTTTACAAAATCCCGAGTGGAGGATTCATACGGCCAGCTGTGATGAACCGCCCTTATACTTTGATCAACGGGCAAAGATGCATCAATGTATAATTAGCGAGGGCTGTGAAATTTATGGAACGATTGAAAATTCGGTATTGTTTAACGGTGTTAAGGTAGGGAAAGGTGCAGTGATAAAAAATTCTGTCATCCTCCCTCAAACGATTATAGGTGATAACGTTTGGATTGAAAATGCTGTTGTGGGAAGCCAAACACAGATTATGGATGGGGTAATCATTGTCTCTAAGAATCCCGATGCGTATCTAATGGTCGTTGGCCACAATGAAATTATTGACCCTGCGTTATTAGACATCTCCGGTACAAACAAGGTAATCACTGTTGTTTCTTAATATGGAAAAGGGTGTGTGTGATGTTGATTGCACATACCTTTTTTATTTTTAAAATTAAAGAAATATTTTGTTTTTAAGTCAAAAATGGTAAACTATTAAAAATATCTTACTAGAGGAGTTAGCAAAATGATTAAAGCGATTTTTTTTGATTTAGATGATACCCTTCTTTGGGATCAGAAAAGTGTGAAAGAAGCATTTACTGCTACATGTAAAGTGGCAGAAGAACGTTTTGGTGTAAATGCTGAAGCATTAGAAGAGGCTGTACGTGAGGCGGCTAGAACCATTTATTCATCCTATGAATTCTATCCTTTTACACAAATGATAGGGATTAACCCGTTTGAGGGATTATGGGGCAATTTTTCTGATGAAAATCTCGAAGATTTTAAAAAAATGAAGGATACCGTTCCAAGTTATAGAAAAGATGCTTGGACTGCCGGTTTAAAGAAAATGGGGATTGATGACCCAGATTTCGGTTATGAGTTAGCCGAGCGGTTCCCTGAAGAACGTAAAAAGAGCCCGTTTGTCTATGAAGAAACCTTTGACATCCTTGGTGCCTTAAAAGGAAAATATCAGCTTCTTCTTTTAACCAACGGATCGCCGGAACTGCAAAATACCAAATTAGAAATCACACCGGAGCTGGTTCCATACTTTGACCAAATTGTCATCTCTGGTGATTTTGGAAGAGGAAAGCCGGATCCATCTATATTTGAACATGCCTTGTCTCTTATGGGGCTTCAAAAGGATGAGGTGATCATGGTAGGAGATAATTTGATGACAGATGTTTTAGGGGCAAACCGGGCTGGAATTAAAACCGTTTGGATTAACCGCCATGATAAAGAGCGGAATGAGGTTATTCCTTCCTATGAAATTAAACACTTGGAAGAACTTTTTCCTATCTTAGCTGAACTATAGGTAAAAACTACCAGATGAAATTTGTAACTTTTTCCCCCTTTTCTACGACTATTTAGCTGAAACTAAAAATACTTTGTGGAAAAAGGGGATTAAAATAAATGAGAAAGAAAAATTGGCTGCTTGTCATTGGTTTGTCTGTAAGCTTGGGCTTATTATCCGGATGCGGAACGGGTGATAAAACAAATGCAAGTTCGGAAGTCAGCAAAAATGTACCCCCTAAACAAGATGAAATAGCTGCAAATTTTCTTACTGACATTGTTATAAAAGAAGAAAATGGAAACATACTTGTTCACTATACTGTGAAAAATATTTCGGGAAAACCGAAGAAATTAACGTTTCGAACGGGGCTCGAGGCAGATTATATTGTATACGATGCCTCAGGTAAAAAGATTAAACAATATTCGGATGAAGTAATGTCCACTCAAGTGATGAAAGAGATGGTTGTAGAAAACAATCAAGTCATTTCTAAGGATTTTACCATTATAGATCTGCCAAACGGCCAGTATAAGCTTGAAGTATTTTTGACCGCTGATGAGGAAGAAGCAAAGGCTGTCAAAGACTTAATTATTAAAAACTCCTTTCCTAATGGAAAAGGTGTTTATATAGGTCAAATCGACCCACATACCATTGAAATGGATATCGAAGGGGAGAAAATAGCCTTTCAATTAACAGATACAGCAAGGAGACAATTAGCTTCCTTAAAAGAAGGCGAAGAGGTATCTTTTTATTTTATAGTGAATGAGCAAGGACAAAAAGTGATTCAAAAGTTTATAAGAACAGTGAAGTAATTTTAGCATCTCCACTAGGTGGGGATGTTTTTTAATTAGTGGCTAATCCATTATAATAATAGTTATTTAGTTCATTAATATGAGGTGTCGGATATTGGAATTAAGACAAATTAAATTATTTGCTGAAGTAGCAAAGTATAAAAGTATTACCAAAGCAGCCGAGACGATGCATTTGTCACAGCCCGCTCTTAGTAAATCAATCATGGCCTTAGAGGAAGAACTGGGCATGACGTTAATCATTCGTTCAAATAAAACAAGTGATTTAACGGATGCTGGTAAAATTGTTCTCGAATACGGGCAAAAAATAAATGGACTGTTAGATGAAATGAAAACCACCCTGAACGATATGACCAATTTAGCTAGAGGTCAAATTAATATTGGGCTCCCTCCGTTTATTGGAAGTTTATTTTTCCCAAGAGTGATGGCAAAGTTTCATCACACGTTCCCTAATATCGAACTTAATATTACAGAGTATGGCGGTGCAAGGGTTGTTAAGAGTGTGGAAGAGGGGGAGTTCGAACTCGGTGTTGCTGTCTTGCCAATTGATGAGCAGCTGTTTGATATTTACCCTATAGTGGAAGAGGAAATGAAGCTGTTGGTTTACAAGGACCACCGTTTGGCTAAGCGAAGAAAGGTCGATATAGAAGAATTAAAGGATGAAGAATTTATCTTTTATCATGAAGAGTTTGCGCTTAATCAAATCATGAGGAATCACTGTATTGCTGCAGGTTTTGAACCCAAAATACTGTTTAAAAGTTCTCAATGGGATCTCATGACTGAGATGGTGGCAGCCAATCTTGGCATTACCATTCTTCCACATTCCATCTGTAACCGGGTCTTTAATAATGAAATTGAAGTGATTGATTTAAAGCAAAAAATTTTGTGGCGTTTGGCAGTGCTTACAAAAAAAGACAGATACATCTCAAATGCAGGCAGGACCTTTATCGATTTTATTTTAAAGGATCCATTATAACTTATAGTTATGAAAAATATTCGTAATATGTATTTTACGAATAGTAATAAAGAGCGTAGGATTACTCTATAGTAAAATTCGTGAAACGATAAGGAGATTATTTCTCCTTTTTTATATAGAAAGGATCATGAAGATGAGACTAGGAGTAATTGTGATACAAGTTTTATTTTTACATGTGTTTTTATTTTTAGGAGCTGCTCTTAAAGAAGTGGTGCCACTTCCAATTCCAGCTTCGATGTTTGGATTATTCCTTCTATTTTTAGCTCTTTGCTTTAAAATTATCAAGCTGGAGTGGATTGAACAGGGAGCGAATTGGCTGTTAGCCGAACTTTTGTTGTTCTTTATCCCATCAGCAGTGGGGATTGTGAATTATGATGAGATTATAAGCTTACAAGGTGCCGAGATCGTCGGGTTAATTGGGATTAGTACGATTATTGTGATGGGCATGACGGCACTCACCGCAGAAAAAATAAGTGGACGAAAAAGGAGTGAACAGCATTGATGATGATAATCTTTACCATAGCGACCTATCTTATTTATCGCTTTTCTAAAAAAGCTTATGGAAAATGGAGTTTTCCGTTTTTTCATCCATTATTGCTATCTCCGATTTTGTTAATTGTGCTTATTTCTATATCGCATGTGTCTGCTGATCAATACCTGCATGCGTCAAAGTGGCTGACCCATTTGCTTGGACCAGCGACAGTGGCTTTTGCCGTGCCGATTTATAAAAATTTAGCGATCATTAAAAAATATATCGGGACGATTCTTATAAGTATTACCTGTGGTACACTAGTTGCCATTTTTTCTACTTTTGGGTTGTCTAAGTTGTTCCATCTGCAATCCGATTTTATTATCTCTATTTTGCCTCGTTCGATTACGACACCAATTGCGATCGAGGTGTCAAAGGAAATTGGCGGCTTGCCAACGTTAACGACAGTATTCGTTATTATTACTGGCATTGTTGGAGGGATCGTAGGTCCTTCCGTTATTAAAGGACTGTCGATTAAAACACCGATTGCCAGAGGGCTTGCGTTAGGGATGGGAGCACATGGTGTTGGAACAAACAAAGCGATGGAGTACGGGAAACAAGAAGCAACTTTTTCATCCTTAGCCATGATTTTTGCTGCACTCATTACCTTAGTTTGGGGCGCACTTTTAATTCCTACTTTAATGAATTTTCCACATATTTAATAGAAACCAATAGGCCGTCATTTATGATAAATGGCGGTCTTTCTGTGTGATAAAATAAGGGGGATAAATGAAAGGTTACAAACATAGAATGCAAGGGGCACGTTCCCTTGCTGAATGGAAGGGATTTCTCCATTATACAGGAATCTTATTTTTGTGGTGTTAAAAAGTACAATTTATTGGGGAGGAAGGATGGATGCTCAGAAATGTGATTGTTGTCAAGGATAATGAGGAAAGTGTCAAAAATGCTGTTAGAGAGATTCTACGGTCCAAGCATAAAGGGCATGAGTTTGCCCTCGATTTGACGCGAATCACAGATAAAGAACGAAAAAGAGAGATTATGAAGCAACTTACAAGGTATAACCATTGAGGATAGTGCTGAGTTTAAAAAAAAATAAGGGAAACGAGCTCCGTGGATACTCACTCCCCTATACTTAATATTTAATCTAATAAACCTAACAGATTTCTGACGGCATGGGAAAACCCATCCTCGTCATTGGACTTCGTGATCACATCCGCAGCCTGTTGAACCTGCATGGGGGCATTTGCCATGGCGACTGCTGTAGTTGCTACTTCAAACATAGCGATATCATTCCCGCCGTCACCAAAAGCAAGAATCTCTTCAAATTCAAGGTTCATCATATCCTGATAGCGTAAGAGAGCCTTCCCTTTATGTGCCTCATTTGAGGTGATTTCTAAATTATTCGGATGAGAAGAAGCCATTGAGACAGGGAATTTATCTGCTAACGCTTTTTTCACTTCATCAATTTTTTCTAACTGATCGGGGTGGACGAGTGCAATTAGTTTGTAGATTTTTAAATCTTCTAAGTGGAGAATTTGATCATAGTCGAATTCTTGAAAAATCTTGTCCAGCTCTTGTCTGCTTTTGTCATGCAGAGGCGGGAGCGTCGAAGGAAGACCGCCATGGTTCGTGTAAACAAGGATTCCTACATTCATCCCTTTTAAAATGGAAAAAATGTCCTTATAGACATCAATCGATAGCGTTGCTTCGAAGAGAAGTTCTCTTTCTGCAGAAAATAATACGGAACCATTCACGCAAAAAATCGGCATCTTCATCTTTTTGACCGCATCTAATTTAATGACATCCGCATAAGCGCGCCCAGTGTTTAAAATAATACAGTGACCTTGCGCTTGCAATTCGTTTAAGACCTTCACACTTTCTTCCGTAATTTCATGATGAGAGTTTAATAACGTACCATCTAAATCAAGTGAAAAACATTTCATAGCTGCCTTTAAGTCCTTTCCATTATACATAAAAATACTGTATCAAATATACAACACAGCTGCCAATCCAATTACCATATCATCATGGAATTCACTATATACAATATAGATTAGTGAATAATGGTGACAGGCACCATTTGGAAAAAAATAGAAAGGCAAGCCTTTTGAGGGCTTGCCTTTTGATCTATATTTGAGATTTATTTGCAAATGCGTTTTTTATCCGCGTCTGCCGCCTCGGCCGCCTCGTTTTGTTTCGGTGTTGCGTTTAAGGCTTGATAAATTCTCTTCGCTAGACTTCAAGAACTTAGCCATTTTGTCTTCAAAGCTTTCCTTTGGTTTGAAGTTGCCTTTTGGACGGAAGTCTTTCGAACGGTTATCTCCTCTGCCCTGGCGCTGTGGACGCTGTGAGTAAGAAGAAGTTTGTCCTTCAGGTTTATCGATCGCTTTTTTAATGGATAGGGCAGTTTTTCCGTCTTTCTCGCTAATTACTTTAACCTCAACTACATCGCCAATCTTTAGATGATCGTTAACATCCTTTACATAGCTGTCTGCAACCTCACTAATATGCACTAAGCCAGTAGTTCCTCCTGGCAATTCAACAAATGCTCCAAAATTAGTGATACCGGTTACTTTACCTTGTACTTTACTGCCTACTTCAACTGACATAAAAATATGTTTCCCCCTCATAAATGTTAAAGACACTTTATTATATCAAAAACTCGAAAAAAAAAACATAATCTCTATACCATCTATTTTGCCAATTCATACCTAGATTGAAACATTTTAAAAAAATAACTAATTATTTAATTGAAATTCTGGGATGAATACCTAGTCATCTCTTAAAAGGTTCACAGGAATGTAACACCTTCACTGAAATAGTCGGAAAGTGGAGGAAATAATAGTAGTGTAATGAAATGCAAGGAACCAAACGAATTCCGATCAGGAGTACCTGCCAAGGAGGTGGAACTGGTTCACAATGAAAAATTAATTCTCTTACATCGGCAGAAAGGAGGAACCATTTTCTAAAAGCCGGAACATAAAGTGAATCGGAATGAGTGAGGGAGACGGCTAGTTTTGCATTTCATTCTCATTGTGACGGGAGTTGAAGCTAAGCTATCGTCATAATCGCAAAACTTTAGTCTTTATAAAACTATGTTGCTTGCCATAACAACATAACACAAGATTAAGCAATCAGTGTCAATCCAATAGTTTGCCTCTTCTTTACAAGCTGCTGTTGAAAAAGGAATGGGGGATGCCATTGAAAATGAATCATAAAGATAAGCGGGTCAGCCATCATGCTGACTCGTTTTTGCGAAATCAGAATGAATTCTACTTCCGCCACGTATAAGTAGTATGAATAATAGAGTGACCAAGTTTTGAAAGGGGAAATAAATTTGACGAATTCAAATGGTCCTTTTAATATTTATAGCTACTTTGTGGGTTCCAATCCTCCCACCTCAATTAATCCCATACCAACTTTTCCAAAAATAAAAAAAACGGCTTTTCTTAGCCCGTTTACCTTTGTCGCAGGTGATGTGACCATTCGCGATAATACCTACGTGGGACCTTTTGTCAGCATACGAGCCGACGAAGGCACGCCATTTTATATCGCCCAGAATTGTAATTTGCAAGATGGCGTAGTCCTGCATGGTTTAAAAAATAAATATGTAGAGGTGAACGGGAAAAATTATTCTATTTATATTGGCGAGCGGGTCTCATGTGCCCATGGCTCATTAATACATGGTCCAAGCAGGATTGATCAAGATGTTTTTATTGGGTTTAAAGCTATTGTTTATAATGCCCAAGTAGGGGAAGGATCCTTCATTTCAACGGATGCCGTTGTTACTGGAGGCGTTATCCTGAAGCCAGATAGCTTTGTACCACCCGGTGCCCACATCGATAGCCAGGCTAAAGCAGACCGCTTATCAAAGGTAACGAAAACCGAAGAAGAATTTGCAAAAGAGGTCCAACGGGTTAATCAGGAGTTTCCAAAAGCCTATTCGGTATTATTCGGAAAAACGAAGTGTTCTTGTGGATTAACGTATTGATGGAATGACTTAGGATAATGCTTTAGACCAAGCAATCGAGTCTTATTCTTAATAAAATACCGGGCTTGAAACTTCTAGCAGATACTAGAGGTTTTTAAGTGTCTGTAAAAAGAATGAACTGGTCGATTCCGTCCATAATAATTAACGTAAAGGAGGCGGGAGTTATGGATGGAAAATATAATACCAACGATGACGCCAATGTGGAATTAAAAAATGCACTTAAGTTTAGCCCCCCTAAGAAAAATCCAAACATGAGTGAGGCTGAATATAAATTAAAAGTCTTAGGATTAGGAAAGAAAAGCTAAAATATTTCTTCCTTGGAGGTGAAATCATGCCAAGAAATAATCCGATTGAGTATACAGGTCGAGTGCTGGACCAACGAAATGATCTTACCGGTCCGAATGACGGTAAAGCGACCTATCCTGAACGGCCAAAAAATGTTCCCATACAAGACTCGAATAACAAAGAAAAATAAAGGCTGCCATTGTGGCAGTTTTTTATTTTTATACAAATAGTATGCCAAGATCATTTGCACACCATAAGCATATAAGTTTGTTTCCTTTTTAGCAATTGTTACTATAGTAATGAATTTTAAATATGAAAGGACTCTTAAAAATGGCAAATATTCAAATACCTGTATCGGTGTTAAATCTTGCCCCGATACGTGAGGGACAAGGCTCCAAAGAAGCGATAGAAGCCATGGTAGACCTTGCACAGGCCGTCGAAAATATGGGCTATCAACGCTATTGGATCGCCGAGCATCACAATACTTCCACACTGGTCAGTTCAGCTACATCGATTTTAATTCAACATACATTAGAACATACGAAACAAATTCGGGTCGGCTCGGGAGGGATCATGCTGCCGAACCATGCACCGCTTGTCGTGGCAGAGCAATTCGGTACAATGGCGACCATGTTTCCGAACCGGGTCGATTTAGGTCTTGGACGTGCTCCAGGAACCGATATGATGACTGCAAGCGCCTTGAGACGATCGAAAAACGACTCTGTCTATACCTTTCCAGAGGATGTTCAGGCACTGCTAACTTATTTTGGACCGATTGAGCAGCAAAGTTATGTTAAAGCGTATCCCGGGGTTGAAACCAACATACCGATTTACATTTTAGGTTCTTCAACCGATTCTGCTCATCTCGCTGCAAGTTTGGGTCTGCCATATGTTTTTGCTTCCCACTTTGCCCCAAGATTCATGGAAGAAGCGATTTCGATCTATCGTGACCGCTTCCAGCCATCAGAGTACCTTGATAAGCCTTATATGATGGTATGTTTAAACGTCATTGCCGCGGAAACGGATGAGGAAGCCCTATTGCAGTCAACCACAATGAAGCAATTCTTCCTCAATGTCGTCCGCGGGACTCAAAATCCACTCCGTCCCCCTGTGGAAAATTTGGATGAGCTTTGGAGTCCAATGGAGAAAGAAATGGCTTCATCGATGTCGAGCGTGACATTTATGGGCAGTAAGGAAACCGTCCGGCAGCAATTAACAACCTTCCAAGAAAGATATGATGTCGATGAGATTATGGCGGTGTCATATATTTTTGATCCTGAGAAGCAAAAACGTTCGTATGAGATATTTAAGGAAATCGTGGACGGAAAATGATTAAACAAAAATCACCCTCTGAAATCAGAAGGGTGATTTTTTGTTTAGTTATTTTCTTTTTGGAATTGAACCATAAATTCGCTGAATGCTTGGCAAGCCTCAACTGGTACAGCGTTGTAGGCAGATACGCGGCATCCGCCGATCGAACGGTGGCCGTTTACTCCGACAAAGCCTTCTTGTTTTGCCTGCTCTAAGAATTGTTTCTCCAATTCAGGAGTTTTTAAGTTAAAAGTAAGGTTCATTAGGGAGCGGCTGTCTTGGTCTGCATGGCCAATATAAAAACCGTTGCTATTGTCAATAACTGAGTAGATAAGGTTTGCTTTTTCTTCATTACGCTTAGCGATAGCCTCTAAGCCGCCTAAGTCGCGTGCCCAGTTTAGAACTTCTCCGAGCATGTAAATTCCAAAGGTAGGCGGTGTATTGTATAGAGAATTATTTTTTGAATGTGTGCTGTACTTTAACATCGTAGGGATGTTCGTGTTGGCACCCTCAAGTAGATCTTTACGGATAATAACTACTGTTACGCCTGATGGACCAAGGTTCTTTTGGGCACCCGCATAAATGAGGGCAAACTTGCTGACATCAATCGGCTTTGAAAGAATATCACTAGACATGTCAGCGATAAGTGGAACATCACCTGTATCAGGAAAGTCTTTCCACTGTGTACCATAAATGGTATTGTTGGACGTGATGTGGATGTAAGCATCGTCCTTGTCGAATTGTAAATCTCCTACTTTAGGGATGCTGCGATAATTGCCTTCTTTTGTTGATGCAGCATGATAAACTTCACCAAACAATTTAGCTTCAGAGAAAGCTTTTTCGGACCAAGAACCTGTCATTACAAAGCTGGCTTTTTTCCCAGCTTGTAAAAAGTTCATTGGAATCATAGAAAATTGCAGGCTTGCTCCGCCTTGCAGAAAAAGAACTTCATGCGTATCAGGGATGGCTAAGAGGTTTTTTAAGCTGCTGATCGCCTGATTATGTACTTCTTCATATGGGCGGCTGCGGTGGCTAAGTTCCATTACTGACATGCCTGTGCCACGGAAATCGATTAATTCTGCTTGCGCTTTTTCAAGGACTGAAAGAGGTAACGCAGAAGGACCGGCATTAAAGTTGTAAGCACGTTGGACTTTTAGTTTCAATATTCTCACTCCATCTTGTTAGTTTATTTGACTATAACATAGATTCAATTTTCGGAAAATAAATTTTATTCCATTCAGGGAAGTTATTTTAAAAAAGTTTATTTTAACCCGATTGGAAACGTTTTATTATGATAAATATGACAATTTTGTGAAAAACGTTCAAAATTTACTATATAAATTCCAATGGTCTAAATTTAATCAATGTGGAAACGATACATATAGAGACAAAATCTCATTTTAAAGGAGGGACTGTTTTGGAAACATCTTTACATATTGGTGAAATAGCTCCGGATTTTTCACTGCCAGCTACAACTAAAGAGCAAATCTCCCTCTCAGACTATCGCGGTCAAAAAAATATAGTGGTGGCCTTTTATGGAATGGATTTTACTCCAGGCTGAATTAAAGAAATCGCCTCTTGGAAAGAGGATTATAAACGTTTTGAACAAACGGACTCTGAAGTTTTGCCAATAAGTGTCGATCATATCCATTCTCATCGAGTCTTTGCTGCGAGTATGGGTACACTGCCATATCCGCTTCTCTCGGATTGGCATAAACAAACCGTAAAAGACTACAAAGTGTTTAACGAAAAAGGTGAAACTGCGATCCGATCGGTTTTTGTTATAAATAAGGATGGCATCATAACCTATTTAAACACATCATTTAAAGCAGATAACAGAGAAGATTATGAAGCAGTTTTTAATGAACTAGAAAAGTTAAGTACCCAATAGGATAGCTTAATAATTAAAAATAAATATAATATAAACTTACCAATGAAGACCATCGAAAAGTGGTCTTTTTTTGTTACTCTGCCAAAATAGATAAAATTACCCTTTCTAAGAGATCTAAGGAATATAAAAAAGAAAATGGCAAAAATTATTAGGTAGGTGGTGATGTATGTGTCTTTATTTCGACAAATGATGAAGGCTAAAACAGGTCTAAAAAAAAGGCCATTTACCATACCCGATCATATTTTAGAAGGGGAAAGTAAAATATCTGCGTCACTAAAGGAAACAGAATCCTTAATAACAAAGGTGTTAGGGGAAAATGATGATTTTCATGTAAAACACTTTAAAATCTTTGGACAAAATAATGCAACCATCCTATATTTCTCTAATTTGGTAAATCAGGATCATGTCAATAAAGATATTTTAAGACCTTTAATGTATGTACCTGAACATTTACTTACTAGAGAGAAACCGATAAATAAATTGATAGACATCATTATGACTGAAACTCTTTATCATGGCCAAGCAAAGGTTACTGACAGTTTAGATAAATTGATTGAAGTTCTTTTACGCGGAGAGACGGTTATTTTGGTAGATGGTGTAATAGAAGCCATCCATATTACTACAAGAGAAGTGGAACATCGTTCTGTTGGCCAGCCGGAAACAGAACAGGTCATTTTAGGGCCGCGAGAAGGCTTTATTGAAAGTATTGATACCAATATAGCCATGCTAAGGTACCGCCTTCCAACGTCTGATTTTCAAGTGAGGACGATGAAAATCGGCCGTTTGACGAAATCAACCGTTTGTTATTGTTATATAAAAGGTGTGGCGAACGAAACCGTTATAACCGAGGTAGAGGAGAGGCTCTCTGCGATCGATATTGATGCCATAATGGATGTGGGGTATCTGGAACAATTTATTGAAGATAATCATTTTACACCGTTTCCCCAAATTCAAACGACAGAGAGACCTGATAAAACGGTCGCTAATATAGCCGAAGGCAGGGTAGCGATTCTTGTAGATGGATCCCCATTTGCACTGCTAGTCCCAGTTGTATTTAACCAATTCTATCAAACCGCAGAGGATTACTCTTCAAGGTTCTTGATGGGGACCTTTGCAAGGGTTGCTCGAATGCTTGCCCTTGTGTTTTCACTAGTTTTTCCATCCCTTTATGTGTCGCTAATTGCCTTTAATCCAGAACTTTTGCCTACCGAATTTGCGGTCGCCGTTGCTGGCGGGAGGGCAGGTGTCCCCTATCCCGCTGTCGTTGAGGTACTAATTATTGAAATCTCAATGGAAATATTAAGAGAAGCAACCGTTCGTTTGCCAAGGCAAGTAGGGGGAGCCTTATCGATTGTAGGGGTGCTGGTTGTCGGCCAGGCAGCGGTGGAAGCAGGTTTGGCAAGCCCGATTACAGTGGTTGTTATTGCTTTAACTACGATAGGCTCCTTTGCCACACCAGCCTATACAGCGGCCTTTGCCCTGCGAATGTTAAGGTTTCCTATCATGATCTTGGCAGGGATATTCGGTCTCTATGGGGTAATGATCGGGATTATCCTCACCTTTAATCATCTGCTCAACTTAAAATCTTTCGGGGTACCATATATGGCACCTGTTTCTCCTGGAAATGCAGAGGGAATGAAAGACGTTGTTTCACGCAGCCCGCTCTGGTCGATGTCTAAAAGACCTAGTTTTCTCCAGACCGCAAATCGTAAAAGACAGCAGCAAAATGATAATGAATAAATAAAGCGTCAATGGGAGGATACGAACAATGAGTTATCCTAGGGAGATCACAACGGTTCAAGCGTCTGCCATCTTAGTTAGTACAATTATTGGTGTAGGAGTACTCCCGTTACCGTTGTTTGCTGTCCGTGGAGGTGGAACGGGTGCACCGCTTGTAACGCTGGCAGGGATTATATTAGCGGCCATTGGATTATTTATTCTTACAATATTAGGAATTCGTCATCCTAAAAAAACGATCATCACATACGGAGAGGATATCGTCGGAAAGTGGATTGGCAGGTTGTGCAGTATAATTGTGATTACCTTTTTTGTCATTTTATCGGGACTGGCTGCCCGTGAATTCGGAGAGGTTGTCGTATCAGCTGTATTAAGAGAAACACCATTAGAAATAACAGTTATAGTAATGCTTTTACTAGCATGCTTGAGTGTCAGGTACGATATTAACACCTTTGCTTACATCCACAATTTCTATGTTCCTGCTATTTTGGCACCCATACTCATTATCGTCGCGTTTTCGTTAAAAAACGCAAATCCCTTGTATTTACGGCCTATTATTGATAATGACTATATGGCAATGTTCAAAGGAATGTTAACCATTTCTGCTTTGTTTCAAGGATCTTTTATTGTTACGTTGATTATCCCTTTTATGAAGGATCCTGCTAAAGCCAAAAAGGCAAGTTTTTGGGGCATTTTTATATCAGGGGGCTTTTACCTGTTAATTGTGATTGCTACCGTAGCTGTATTTGGAACAGAAGAAATAAAACTAATTTTCTGGCCAACCCTTGAATTGGCCCGCACGACCGCGCTGCCAGGAAATATCCTGCAGCGGCTGGACGTAATCTTTTTAGCGGTTTGGGTGACCGCGGTTTTTACCACGCTCTTTTCAAGCTATTACTTTACCATCTATTCTATCAAGCAAATGGCTAAGTTAAAGGATCACCGGGTGCTGTCGTTTTTTATTATGCCTTTTGTATTTTTCTTAGCTATGCTTCCGCAGAACATTTTACAATTGTATGATGTGATCCAAATAGCCGGGAGACTAGGATTATTGATAACCATTCTTTACCCCGCCATGTTATTAGCCATCGATCTCTTTAGGAGCAGGAGGAGGAAAAAAAATGTGGCACAAGAATCCTAGTTTACGATTAGTCAGCATATTTTTTCTCCTGATGCCTCTTCTTTCAGGATGCTGGGACGCTCAGGAAATTGAACAGCGTGCTACAGTACTGGCAATTGGTATTGATAAGGCTTCAACTGAAGATGAAAATCAACAATCGGAAGGCGGAATCACTCATATTGACAAGAGTACATCTGAACCACGAGAAGAGCTGATTAAGGTGACAGCTCAAATTGCCGTTCCAGGCCGAATACCACTTGGACCTACACAGGGCCAAAGCTCTCATAATTCGGTAACAATTGTCCAAGTTGTTGGTCACACCATACAGGATGCAATGCTCAATCTTCAACAGCAGGTTGCTTACGAAACGTTCCTTGGACATTTACGAATTATCGTTCTCAATGAAAAAATCGCTAAAAAAGGAACACAGCGTTTTAATGATTTTCTCAGGCGAAATCCTCAAATCCGCAGAACAGCTTCGCTTGCTGTTTCGAAAGAACCTGCATCAGATTATATGAAGCTTGTTCCAGAACTACAGCGTGTACCATCATTATATTTAGCAGATATGGTTGATAATTTATCTGCGTTAGGCAGATTTCCGCCAAGTTTTATTGGTTTGTTTTGGACGATCCTTTCAAGTAAAGGTCAAGATCCCTATCTGCCTTATCTGACCATTAAAGACAATAAGTCTATTCAATTAAGTGGTCTCGCTTATTTTAGAGGGGATCGGATGGCTGGAAAAACAACCCCGCTTGAAATTGGATTTTTTATGGCAATAAGAGGAGTAGGCCAGGGGGGGTATAGCGCATTTATTAAAGTACCAGGTAAAGATGATTTTGTCCTTGTAAGGGCCATTTCACGTAAAACGAAAGTAAAAGTTCAATTAAAGGATGGGAAACCTCATGTGGTAATCAAGGTTCGTTACGAAAGTGAAATTGAAGAAAAGACTAGTAAAGGAATTTATGTTAACAATTCCACGATTATTGGGAAAATACAAGATGAAGCTTCAAAAGATGTAGCAAGTTCTTTAAAGAAGCTTATTGCGAAAACACAAAAAGCGGAAAGTGATATTTATGGTTTTGGTGAACATGTCCGGGCAGAATATCCGAAATATTGGGCTAAGGAAATTAAAACAAAAGAAAAATGGAATACAGTATATAAAGAACTTACCTATGATGTTCATGTTGATTCCCGTATACATCGTGTAGGCATGAAAGCTAAATAAAAGGCGGAGGACTATAGACGATGTTCATCGGTTTTTTACCATATGCCATTGCTATTTTTATCGCAACAGGACTTTTCATACTCCTAGTAGATGCCAATATGTATAAAAAAGCAAAACAAAAGAGAGAGCATAAAGCATCGCTTATTCTGTCATGGATGAATATTGTATTGGGGCTTGGACTATTTTTGGCAAATTGGATTTACAATAATTTTCTGTGGTAATAAATAAACTATATAAATCTTTGTATTTAAATACAATTTTGGAGGAATTTACTTATGGCACAAAATGAAGAAATGGAAAAATTACTTCGAGATTACGGTTATCCAGAGCAATCAATCCCAAGACTGTTAGAAGAAATTAGCTTTATGAGCCCTGATAAGGTAAAAAAACTTATTTTGCCCTATAACGATATAACCGCAGACAAATCATAGAGACGTGAATAAATGGCATAATAGACAGTAATCAGATTAGAAACTTGTACTAATACATCATAAGGGGTAAAGGATTATGAAGGTTTTTGTTGTCGGTGCAAATGGAAAAATAGGGAAGCATCTCGTCCAAATGCTGTCGGAAACAACTAAACATACAGTAAAAGCCATGGTACGGAAGGAAGAACAAGCGAAGTTTTTACAAGCAAAGGGGATTGAAACCGCCATTATTAATTTAGAGGATAGTGTCGATAAAATTGCAGGCGGGGCCAAGGGCTGTGATGCGATTGTCTTTACCGCCGGCTCTGGCGGCCATACCGGTGCAGACAAAACGCTCTTAGTCGATCTCGATGGTGCCGTCAAAACGATTGAAGCAGCAGCACAGGCGAAAATAAAACGCTTTATCATGGTCAGTGCTCTTCAAGCCCATCGCAGAGAAAATTGGAGCGAAGCGATAAAGCCTTATTATGTGGCTAAATCCTACGCTGATAAAATGCTCGAGCAAAGTAACTTAACTTATACGATCATACGGCCGGGCGGACTCTTAGACAGTGCGGGCACCGGAAATATCTTAGTGGCTGAAGATATAAAGAGTGGGACGATCTCTCGTGAAGATGTTGCCAAAACGATTATCTCCTCATTAGATGAGGGGAATACTTTTTACAAAGCGTTCGATTTGGTATCTGGTGAGATTCCTATCACTGAAGCGTTGAAGCTTGTATAACAGTTACATTTAATAATTAAAAGACCTAGGAATATTCTAACGGGTTCCGTTTCCTATCACAAAACTCTAAATTGCAACTGAAAATGTAGCCCAATTTGTATTGCTCCCTGTATCTGCTTTTGCAATTAAAAATAAAATGGCTCTGTTCACTGAGCCATTTTTGGTTGTAAAAGATTCTGATTCCCTCATCTGGGTCTGTAATGGTCGGCTCTTATCGGTTGGGGAGGACAGGCTAAGCACCTGATTTGAAAAATAGAGGGAGAAATTCCTCTTAATTTGTAAATAATCTTAAAAATTGCCTAAATAAGAGGAGAAATTTCCCCTATTGACTCCATTAACGGAAAAATTGGGGATTTTGCTGTGCTTAAGCGGAAAACCTCCCCTTATTTACCCCGAATTGACCTCCATTCTGCATATAAACGGAAATTCTCCGCTTATTTTAAATATCACTGGTTATTCAATTAAGGATAGGATTACTGATGTTTCTAAGCGTTTTTTGTCAGATAAAATGTATATCAAATTGAGGGCAAAATTGTCGGGGTACAACAGCCATTGTACCCCGACAAATTAGGGTGCATTTCCTTAGACAAATAATTTCCACCCAAATGGCTTTATACCAATAAAAAATGAGTGTCAATTGCTTATGCAAATTGGCACTCATTTTAGCTTACATTTTTAATGTTTGCGACAGGAAGCGGAACCCGTTAGGAATATTCAGGGTCTTTTTTTGTTTGATTGCTCTTTTTTTATACTAATTCAATAAATTTGTGGAATAAATATTATATTCAGATGACTACAAATCAAAGTAACCCTTGAAATATGCGCATAATTATTGATAAAAAATTATTAAAATAATTGAAAGAATATTTTTATAATATATTGACACCAAATGAATAAGAATGTATATTGATAGATAAATATTCATAAATATACAGATTTAAGCGAGGGATTGGAAATGTTCGTAACAGTCGGACCGGGGAAATATCATAGAAAAGCTGGTTTATTATCTGATGTTGGTTCCTACATAAAACAACTTGGAAAAACCGCAGTAGTAATTGGTGGAAATACAAGTCTTCAAGTCATTGATGAACCACTCCGGCGAAGCTTAAGCGAGCATGACGTAACATTGAAACAGTCTTTATGGTTTGGCGGGGAATCCTCACAAACGAATATTGATAGATTGGTAGAACAATTAAAAAATGAAAGTTTTGATGTACTCATTGCGGCTGGAGGCGGGAAAGCACTCGATACAGTCAAAGCAGTTGCCTACTATTTAAATAAGCCATTAGTGGCCATCCCGACCATCGCAGCTACATGCGCAGCAGCCACACCGATTTGCATTCTTTATAGTGATGAAGGCGAATTCCTGGAAATCAGCCGAAAATCGAAGGTGCCGGAATTAGTCTTGGTAGACAGTGAGATCATCTTGAATGCTCCTGTTCGCTTTTTAATCGCTGGAATTGGAGATACGCTGGCGAAATGGTTTGAAACAAAATGTTCGATTAAAAAAGCTGTGCCTAACGCGATTAATCAAACGGCCATTGCCATTGCTGCCCAGTTATATCAAACCTTAATTCAAAATGGGACAAAGGCAGTTCAATCTATACATGAGGAAAAGTTAACCGATGAACTGAATGATATTATTGATGCGATTATCTTAGTCAGCGGCAGCGTGAGCGGCTATGGCGGAGATGATTGCCGGACAGCCGCCGCCCATGCCATATACTCAGGCTTAACCATCTTTCCGGAAATCCATGATACTTATCATGGGGAGATCGTTGCGTTTGGAATTTTAGCACAGTTATGTATGGAAGGGACAGAAATAGAAGAAATCAGATCATTAATAAAGTACTACCAACAGGTTGGTTTACCTTACACTTTACAGCAAATGGCGATTAAAGGTTTAACCGAGGATCAGTGGAAAACATTAGGTGAAGTAACGGTAACAATTGAAGACATGTCGAATATGCCTTTTGAGGTATCACCAGAAATGGTTATAGACTCTGTACGTCAGGCAGATAGTATTGGAACTGAAATGTTAGCAGTATCTAAAAATTAAACATAAAAAATAATTGGGGGACTTATAGATGAAAAAGGGGTTAGTTTTATTTTGTTCATTGATGTTGTTATTTGCTTTAACAGCTTGCGGGAAAGACCAAGCATCCGGAAGTACAGAAGGGAAGAAATCCTCGGAGCCATTAAAGGTCACATTACCTACTTGGACAGGTTATGGCCCGTTATTTTTAGCACAAGAGAAAGGCTTCTTTAAGAAAAATGGAATTGATGTTGACCTTTCCATTGTAGAAGGTTTAGCCGAGCGTAAACAAGCCTTAGCTAGTGGAAAAATAGACGGTATGGCAACAGCACTTGATGTACAAGTTACACTTGCTGCATCCAATATCCCCGTTCAAGTTGTATGGGTATTAGATGATTCTAACGGCGGTGACGGGATCCTTGTTAAAAATAATATTAAAAGCGTCAAAGACTTAAAAGGTAAAAAGGTTGCTTTTGAAGTAGGCTCAACTAGTCATATGCTGGCATTAACAGCATTAAAGCAAGGCGGATTAACAGAGAAAGATGTTGAAGTGGTTCAAATGTCAGCAGGTGACGCCGGGGCAGCTTTTGCAGCAGGAAAAGTAGATGCCGCAGTAACGTGGGAACCATGGTTATCAAAGGGCTCTGCAGCAAATGGAAAGATATTATTAACAACCAAAGATCTGCCCGGAATTATCGTTGATACGGTCAGCTTTAAAGAAGATGTGATTAAAAATCGTCCGGATGATGTAAAAGCATTTGTGAAAGCAATGGGCGAAGCAATGGCTTATTGGAAAGATCATAAAGATGAAGCAGATGAAATTATGGCAAAGGGCTTAAAAATTGATACAAAAGAATTTGTTGGGACTGAATCAGGTCTAAAATTCTTTACTAAAGAGGAAAACAAAGAACTGTTTGGTACGGAAAGCAGCAAAGGATCTATTTATAATTCAACTGAAAATGCTATTCAGTTTTATAAAGAACAAGGTATCATAAAGACTGAGCCGAAAGCAGAAGAAATTATTAACTCGAGTTTTCAGTAAATTTTAGAGATTGTAAACCTGCCTAATATATGAGTGTTCATATATTAGGCTTTTTAATCAGATTGATAGAATGGGTGAGTATGATGTTGGCTAAATTATTTACGCCTAATAAGGAAATATCCAAAGGGCTTTATTCAATCGCAGGTATTGTTACTTTTTTTATATTTTTAGCCATTTGGAGCGTTCTAACCTATGGCAAAATTGTAAATCCGTTGTTTTTACCGACACCATCCGCAGTATTAACAACTGCTGTTGATTTATTTGTCAATGGAGATCTCCTCTCCGATATTGGCATAAGTTTTTCAAGGGTTCTAGTAGGATTTCTTGCCGCTGCTATTATCGGTATCCCTCTAGGCATTTTAATGGGCTCCTTGAAAATTATGGAAGGCGCATTCGAACCAATCATAGGGTTTATCCGTTACATGCCTGCCTCTGCCTTTATTCCATTATTAATATTATGGATTGGTCTTGGGGAACCGGAAAAAATGAGCGTGATCTTTCTAGGTACCTTCTTTCAATTAACATTGATGATTATGGACGTGACAAAAAATGTTCAGAATGACTTGGTTGAAGTTTCTTATACATTAGGCGCCAAAAAAGGCCAGATCTTTACCAAAGTCATTTTACCAGCAGCGCTTCCAGGAATTGTTGATACATTAAGAATTACCTTCGGCTGGGCATGGACTTACCTGGTTGTGGCGGAAATCGTAGGTGCCTCAAGCGGGTTAGGATATATGATCATGCAGGCCTCACGTTTCTTGCAGCCAGATAAAATTATTGTTGGTATTTTAATCATTGGTTTATTAGGTTTGTTAACAGATATGATTTTTAAAGCCATTTATCGTGCTTCGTTTTCATGGATGAGAAAGGATGGTTTGTAGGATGATCACAACTGCAGCGGAGAATGTGGGATTTAATAAAAAACAATCTATACTTGCAACACCAAAGTTAGAAATTAAAGATGTTGGTAAGGTTTTTAAAACAAAGAGCGGAGAGACTACAGCATTAGAAAAGACGTCGTTTTCGGTGGCTGAGGGAGAATTTGTGACGATCCTCGGACCATCTGGCTGCGGTAAATCGACGGTTTTAAGGATCGTAGCCGGGTTAGAGGAGGCCTCTTCTGGAGAAGTGTTACTGGACGGGCAACAGATCAATGGGCCGGGTCCTGATCGTGGAATGGTGTTTCAATCTTACACGTTATACCCTTGGTTAACCGTAAAAGAGAACATAACATTTGGCCTGAAATTACAGGGTGTTTCGCAAAAGGAACGCGATGATGTAGCGCGTCATTATCTACAGTTAATTGGGCTCGAAGGATTTGAAAAACATTATCCGATTCAATTATCAGGCGGGATGAAACAGCGTGTCGCCATTGCCCGTGCATTAGCGAATGATCCAAAAATTCTTTTAATGGATGAGCCATTTGGTGCCCTTGATGCGCAAACGAGAAATATCATGCAGGAAGTTCTCTTGAAGGCATGGGAAGAGTCGAAGAAAACGATATTATTTATTACCCACGATGTAGAGGAATCGATTTTCCTAGCCGATTCGGTGTATGTGATGACTGCCAGACCTGGCCGTTTAAAGAAAAAGGTACCGATTACCCTGGAAAGACCAAGAGATTTTAGTGTCAAAGGAACGGTGGAATTTGCAGAGTATAAGGAAGAATTGCTATCGTTAATTAGGGAAGAGAGTTTAAAGTCGATTAATTAGCGTTTTAATGATTAACGAAAGGTGTTTTATATAGTGATAATCGATTCATTTTTTTCTAATCATATAAAAGAAGCACTCAAGAACGAGCCGCCGGGAGAATGGATGCCAACGCTGCCGGAGGAATGCATCCGCTTGAGTTCGGGATATCCGGATCCCACTCTCGTTCCCTCTATAAAAATTAAGGAAGCTGTATCCAAACTTATTGAGCAAGAACAGGATTTACCCCTTCACTATCTTGGGAGTCCGCGGATGGAGAAATTAAAATATCAGATTCAGAATCGCTTGGCGAAGCGTGGAATAAATGTTCGGGTAAATGAACTTTTAATCACATCAGGAGCATGCCAAGCCATTGATTTAATATCACGGGTCTTGCTTGATGAGGATTCTTTGGTTGTAGTGGAAGCACCGACTTATATGGAAGCATTAGAGATATTCCAGAACTACACCAAGCAGATAATTAACATACCAATCGATGCAAATGGACTCCAAACCCATCTATTAGAAGAAGTATTAAAGGATAGACAGCAAAAAAATCTCCCGCTGCCCCGTTTGTTATATACAATACCGACGGCGCATAACCCTACCAGCACGACCATGGAACATGAGCGTCGAGAGCATTTAGTAAAATTGGCCGAGGAATATAATTTTCTTATAGTAGAGGATGACGCTTATGGTGAACTCTCCTTTGATGATGAGCCCGTTCCATTAAAAGCAATGGATACAAATGCAAGAGTACTTCATGTCGGCTCTTTATCCAAGGTGGTTGCTCCGGGTATGAGGGTAGGCTGGATTGCTGGGAACGAAGAGTTTATTTCCACCTTTGCTTGGTTTAAAAAAGATTTGGATCAGCCATTTTCACAAGCTACAATGGCCGCATATTTAGAGGATATTGATTTTGAAGAACGGATTCTAATGTTAAAAGGGGCCTATAGTAAAAAATGTGAAACGATAATAAATTCTTTAGAGATTCATCTGCCTGAATCAGTAACCTGGTATAAGCCTGGCGGTGGTTACTTTGTATGGGTTCATGTTCCCGGAATAGATACATTGGAATTGTTAGAACGATCGCTTAAAAAGGGTATTTCTTTTATTCCAGGAAAATACTTCTTCTTAAATCCACAGGATGGAACAGAATTTCTGCGTCTCTCGTTTTGTTATGAAGGGGAAGCTGAAATTATTGAAGGTATTAAAAGGCTGGGACAATTAATAACTCAAAAATTAAATGTTAAGTCTTCGTTAAAATAACAAAGGGAATGTTCCTATTATCAGGAATGTTCTTTCTTTATTTTTGATGGGTATTCGGAATAACTATCTTGGAAACAAGTCTAAGTGAATTGGAAAATATTGCAGATTGTACAGGTTTGGTTTCAGTAGTATTATATAAAAGTCGCCTCTGAAAAGAGACACAAATTAATTAGTCTGGTAATCACGGCGAGAAGGTCACATCCGTTCCTAAAATCGGAAAAAACTTTCTGTTGTAATTAACCAACGACAGTGTTAAGATATGAAAGTTGCTCTCGAAAAGAGCGTACGAGTCAATCAGAATTGGAAATAATTGTTGATTGATAGAATGTGAGAAATGCGATATGATAGTTTTCCTGTCGCTTTTGGTGACATTGTTCTTTGAAAACTAAACAAACAAAAACGTCAACAAATAATAATCATCATGTTTTTTCTATTAAATGAAGATCATGAGCCAACGTAACATTTTGAGCTAATCAACTTTCATGGAGAGTTTGATCCTGGCTCAGGACGAACGCTGGCGGCGTGCCTAATACATGCA
>NZ_JAABNN010000031.1:15269-35516 GCF_009928415.1 Bacillus sp. USDA818B3_A | reverse complement strand
GCTGTTAACCGATCGGTCGTAGGTTCGAGTCCTACCTGCGGAGCCATTTTTATGTCTACGGAGTCGTACCCAAGTGGCTGAAGGGGCTCGCCTGGAAAGTGAGTAGGTCGGGTAACCGGCGCGAGAGTTCAAATCTCTCCGACTCCGCCATTTATATCATGCGCCTTTAGCTCAGCTGGATAGAGCATACGCCTTCTAAGCGTACGGTCAGAGGTTCGAATCCTCTAAGGCGCGTAGAAAAATATAAAGTTGAATGGGAAACGCTTGGATAAAAAATAGGTATCCAAGCGTTTTTTTTATACCAACGAAAAAGAAAGTGAATGTAAGTTCTCCATTTTTTGTAGAATATTAAGATTTAATAGCCTGATTTCCTCGGCAATTTTTTTACATTCATTTTAAGGGAAATCCTTATATTTCGGTCCATACACCAGATTTAATTAAACGTTTGTTTAGATTAGCATGTAAGAAATTAGTCGAAATAATGTTCTTCATAGTGAAGTTTTTTCAAGACCCTCTTTTTTATATTATTACTTGATGCTCTTAAGGATTGTTTTCGAACAGTCTTGAGGGCTATTTTTTTTGATCATAAGGACGGTTCTGCCTGTAAAAAATCCCACAAACAGAGGTCGTAATTTCGTTTTTCTTTAGCAGTATAAAGCCCCGTTTATAAGATGTTAAGAAAATCTTAAGATTTACATCATGTGTTTGTTAAGATTTGCTTGCTATGATACTTCTTACAACTATACTAAAGGGGTGATAGAAATGGTGAATCCATTGCAAGGAGTGAATATTTGTGAACTTATTGGTTTGTGATGATGATAAAGAGATTGTTGATGCGATCGGAATTTATTTGAAAAATGAAGGATACCAGATATTTAAAGCATATAACGGCTTGGAAGCTATAGATATGCTCAAAGATCAAGAGATTCATCTTATTATCATGGATATTATGATGCCGAAGATGGATGGTTTAAGTGCGACGATGAAGATTAGGGAAGAAAACAACATCCCATTGATTATGCTATCTGCCAAGTCGGAGGATTCGGACAAGATTATCGGCTTGAATTTAGGGGCCGATGACTATCTTACCAAACCGTTTAATCCCCTCGAGTTAATTGCGAGAGTCAAGTCCCAGCTGAGGAGATATACCACTTTGGGCAGTCTTGAAACGACGAAGAATGTTTTTCGGACAGGGGAACTGGTCATTGATGATGAAAGTAAAACCATAACGGTCGATGGGGAAGTAGTCCATCTTACACCGGTGCAATATAAGATTTTGAAATTGCTGACGGCAAATGCCGGAAAAGTCTTTTCGATTGAGGATATCTATGAAAAGGTATGGAATGAAACGGCGTATAGTCCAGAAAATACCGTATCTGTTCACATTAGAAAAATAAGAGAGAAAATTGAAATCAATCCGAAGGAGCCAAAATATTTAAAGGTGGTATGGGGAGTTGGATATAAAGTTGAAAAAATATAGCCACTTATTAACAACGAAAATCATCGTTTTTATGATCGCGGTTGTTTGCTTCACGGGGGGCATCAAAGAGTTGATTGATGTAGTAGTGACAAATGATAGTTATTATAGCATTGTGATGGAAGATGACTATTTTCTCAGTAAGGCATTTGTGAGGGAAAATGAAAAGGTCGTGAGCAATCTCGCTACCCTGCTTCGAGAGTATAAGAGTGAGGAAAATATTTTAAAGGGCGGGTCGATTAATGAAGAAACTTTGAGGATGGAAGTGGAGAATTTATATTCCGATTTTCAGATGAACTCTAAAAGCTATCGGCCGGAATTAACTGAGGCGGAGAACTATACCACCTTTAAAAGAGAGTATGCCGACAAGATTACGCTGGCTAAGGAAAAGCTGATAAAGGATGATTTAAGGAATTATCATGCCGTATTGCAGGAACTTTCAGAGCAGAAAAATCCGTTATACTATGCCAGCGATGGTGTAAATGACTTTACAAATACGACTATGAAGGAAAAAAGCCAGTTTACAGGGTATCCTGCATATTTGACATTTGGGGATTATAAGAAAGAGATTTTTCCTAAAGTGATGGAAGAGAATGCGCAAATACAGGCGATTACGGAACCAATTCAGGAATTGAACCAGGATAAGACGGTGGTTTATCTTGCGTTTACAGATGACTTTTTAAATCAAAAAATGAAGGAATGGAATGAAGATAAAGCAGCTGCCACAAAGAACCTTTATATTTTAGCTGCATTTTTGCTCGGTTTTATCCTATCATTTGGCTATCTCATCCTTGTTGCAGGAAGAAGGTCCTTTAAAGATGAGCAGGTACATCTTCATACAGTGAACAAACTATACAATGATATTAATATTTTCCTATGTATGTGCCTAATGGCCATTTGGATTACTTGGATGGATAATGTGGGACGCACAAGCATTGATAAAATCGCTATTCCCATCACCATCCCGATTTCAGCGGTGGCGATTGTTCTGTTACTGTCACTGGTTAAACATTTTAAAAATAAATCATTGCTGAAGCATACTTTGATATTTACCATCATTCGTAAGCTCATCACCATTGTTAGAAATGTGTATGAGTCAGGGAATCTCGCGGTCAAGACGGTACTAATCGTTATTGGTTACCCCGTATTAATTGCGTTAACGTTCTTTATGTTCCCGGTTACCATTGGACTGGCAGCCTGGTTTGCTTTTAAAAAGGTTAAGAGTTTTCAAGCGATCCAGGATGGAGTGGAAAAAATTAAGGCTGGAAATCTTCATCATCGAATCGAGGTGGAGAACCGTGGCGAGTTTAAAAATCTTGCGAGCAATATCAATAGCATCACGGATGGGCTGAAAGAGGCAGTTGACAGTGAGTTGAAAAGTGAACGGCTAAAAACAGAGCTAATCACCAATGTGTCTCATGATATTCGAACTCCACTGACATCCATCATCACCTATGTGGATTTACTTAAAAACGAAGAGGTTTCGCAAAGTGCTGCCGAGTATATCGAAATCTTGGATCAAAAGTCAAAAAGGCTAAAACTATTAACCGATGATTTATTTGAAGCCGCCAAAGCGACAAGTGGAAATATTTCAGTTGATTTTGAGAAAATTGATATCGTGTCTTTAATCACCCAGGGGCTTGGAGAAGTAAATGATAAGATTGAAGCCGCGAATTTACAATTTAAACTAATCCATCCCCAGGATAAGGTGTATATTCTGGCAGATGGAAAATTACTATGGAGATCTATTGAGAACTTATTATCCAATATTTTTAAATACGCACTCCATGGATCGAGAGTATACATTGATATCGAGGATGCAGGTAGCCAAATACAGATTGCCTTTAAGAACATTTCCGCCTATGAGTTAAATATTTCAGCAGATGAATTAATGGAACGATTTAAGCGAGGCGATGAATCTAGATCCAGTCAGGGCAGCGGGCTAGGGTTATCGATTGCAAAAAGCCTCATTGAAGTCCAAAAGGGAACCTTCAACATCCACGTTGACGGAGATTTATTTAAGGCTATCATTTCATTTTCTAAGATGGCTGATACGGAGTAGGGGAGGCATGGGAAGGTTCCTATGCTTCTTTTTTTTGGATTGCTCATCTTCTGAGCCGGTTTGATTTTTTTGCTGTTGGAGGGATTTGTTAATATATCTTGAATTTGTTCTACAAAGAAGAATTTTTATATAAAAAAAATCTCACATGGAAAAGATTTAATGATATAAAATAGTGACAAATAATGAAAAGGAATAAAGATAATGATTCCAAAAATAAATGATATTTTATTAAAGGGCCTCCAAGTTTATACAAATGGGGCAATAATTGAAAATGGCTATATAAAAATAAAAGATCAAAAAGTAGTTGAAGTAGGAAAGACGGAGGAGCTTACCTTTGAAGAAGCGGTTGAAGTAGTTGATTTTCCTTCAAATTTTAAAGCCATTCCCGGATATATTGATGTTCATATTCATGGGGTAAATGGTGCAGATACCATGGATGGAACAAAAGAAGCCTTGGAAACAATGGCTGCATCCCTGCCAAAAGAAGGGACCACCAGTTTTTTAGCAACGACGATGACACAAGAGCAGGAGTCCATTGAAAAGGCATTAACAAATGCGGGGGAATTCATCGCCAATCAACCAGCACATGGAAAAGCGGAAATACTCGGCATCCATCTCGAAGGTCCGTTTGTAAACTCCAAAATGGCCGGGGCACAGCCTATTGAATCCATAATCGACCCTGATCTTTCTCTTTTTAAAAAGTGGCAGGTACTGTCAAATGAAAATATTAAGCTTGTTACATTGGCCCCTGAACGGCCTGGCGGATTAGAGTTGATCGGTTATTTAAAGGAAAATGGAATCATTGCTTCCATTGGCCATACAGATGCCACTTATGCAGATGTAAGTGAGGCTATTTCAGCAGGGGCCAGTCACGTAACCCATCTTTACAACCAGATGAGGGGGCTGCATCACCGGGAACCAGGGGTGGTTGGAGCGGCATTTTTACGTGATGAATTGAAGGCTGAAATCATTGTAGACGGAGTGCATGTATGCCCTGAAATGGTTAAGCTCGCCTTCAAGCAAAAACGAAGTGAAGGATTACTATTAATTACCGATGCTATGCGGGCGAAGTGTCTGAAAAACGGAAAGTACGACCTCGGCGGCCAGGATGTTTTCGTAAAGGATGGAAAAGCCGTGCTTGAAAATGGAACACTTGCCGGAAGTACACTAAAAATGGGGTGTGCGGTAAAGAATATGCTAACTTTTACGGGATGTACGCTTAATGAGGCGATTGAAATGGCCTCGGTAAACCCTGCCAAGCAGTTAAATGTGTATGACCGTAAAGGCAGTATTGCACCAGGAAAGGATGCAGATATTGTTATTCTTGATGATCAGTTAGAGGTTTTTATGACATTTTGCCGTGGAGTACTTGCGTTTAAGAAGTAGACTGTGGATTTGGGAAGAGATACATTAAGGTCAAGATAAAAGGGTGAAGAAGCTTGATTTTTCAACGGTTTTCACAGTTTTAATTAAACGTTTGATTGAAGAAGAAGTTTGAGTGATACAATCGAAATTTGCTATATCATGTAGGCTTAAGCCGTTAAGGTAAGGTATGAAAAAGGAAACGTTTATGAAGCGGACATTTTTGATCTTACTTCGACCTGGGGAAATTCTCTATTTAATGTTGCATTAAGTATGATTGGCTTCTTGGTATTCTGATACGACATCTTTGATCACTAAAATCATAACTAGATTGGGCTGGACAAAATTCTGTCGGCCCTTATTTGTTTTTTCATACCCTTTGGATGATTCCTTGCGATAAACCAGAAAAACTCGCCAATGTTCAACTTTCCTTTTTTAATAAAAATAGTTACCTAATCTGCATTAAATTGAATGGAAACGTATAAGCAAGTCACAAGTTTGCTGGAGAAACCCTTAAAAAATAACTATATAAAAAAAATATCCATTTTTTTTAAAAAAATGTTGAAGAAAATTACCACCATGTGTTATTCTAAGTTCATAGAAAGAAATGATTGAAAATTCTATAAACAAACATGTTCATAGTGTTTTCAAAGAAAAGAAAGCGTATTATTCTCTTGTTTAAGGGGTGGAAAGGCATAATTAGCTAGTAGATTATCAAAAAAGAAAAATAGTTACATTTTTTTTAATCTATCAATGAAGAAAATTACCACCAAAGCAAATGTACATAGGGAAGGAGTGTGGAGGAATGAAAGCAGCAGTTTTCTATGGACCTAATGAACTAAAGCTTGAGGAAGTGAACAAACCAGAAATCGATGAACATGAGGTACTTGTAAAAGTTAAAGTAAGTGCGGTCTGCGGTACGGATGTCCGCATTTATGAAGGAAAAAAAACAAAGGGTGTTAGAACACCTTCCATCATCGGCCATGAACTCGTTGGGGTTATTGAAGAGGCTGGAGATCAGGTAAAAGGCTTTTTTGAGGGAGATCGGGTCGGCATTATGCCGGTTATTCCATGCGGAAAGTGCCACTACTGCTTAAATGGACGAGAAAATGTCTGTGCCAACCGGACGGCGATTGGTTATGAATTCGATGGGGGATTTGCGGAATATGTCCGAATTCCTCGCACCGCATTAGAGGCAGGTAACTTAGTGAAAATTCCTGATCATATCTCCTTTGAACAAGCCGTTATTACGGAGCCGCTTGCATGCTGTCTCAACGGTCAAAGAAAAGCAAATGTAAGAATGGGTGATGTGGTTGTGGTTGTTGGCGGAGGCCCAATTGGACTTATGCATGTTCAATTAGCAAAAATTGCTGGAGCAAAATCCGTTATTTTGAGCGAACCGATTGATCATCGCCGAGAAAAGGGTCTTCTTGCCGGTGCTGACTATGCAATCGACCCTACCAGGGATTCATTAGAGGACTTAGTTCTTAGTGAAACAGATGGACTAGGAGCAGATGTGGTCATTATGGCCATTGGGATTCCGTTCCTCGTGAATTCAAGTGCAAATCTATTGAAAAAGGGCGGCACCTTAAATCTATTTGCCGGATTTACAAAAGGCGTACTATCTGAAATTGATCCTAACGTTATTCATTATAACGAGATTACTATCAATGGAACTTCTGCATTGACTCGCTCTGACTATCATAAGTCACTATCATTGATTGCTGCCGGTCAGATCAATACAGAAGTCATCACAACCACGGGATATGGCCTCGAGGATATTGAACAGGCGATTGCCGATGTGAAAAATGGTAAAGGCATGAAAACAATCATCACCCAATAAATACTAAAAACTAAAATTAAAAGAGGAGTGTTTGAACATGGCATTATTAGGTAAAGAAATTCGTATGAATCGTCTATTAAACCAGCAGGATGGAAAACTATTAGCAGTAGCAGTCGACCAAGCAATGGCGCGAGGCATTTTTGATGAATTGATGCCAATCCAACGAAAGATTGATGAGATCGTGGCCGGTGGTCCTGATGCAATGACCATGCACAAAGGAATTGCGGAAATGTGCTTCCAACCACATGCTGGTAAAGCAGGTTTGATTTTAAAATGTTCCACCTTTTCTCCTTGGCAGCCAAACTATGATGCATGGGTGACTCAAGTGGATGAGGTCGTTCGCTTAGGAGCAGATGCCGTGTCCATGGGTTGTATCGTTGGCGGGGATGATCAGCCTGAACAGCTCCGTAATCTTGGAATCATTGCCGGTCAAGCTGCAGCTGTCGGACTTCCAATGATCGCTCATATTTATCCAAGAGGAAACCAAATTCCGGAAGATGAAAAGAATGATTGGAAACATGTTGCCTACGCTGTACGTGCTGGAGCAGAGCTTGGTGTTGATATTGTAAAAACAAAATACACTGGAAATCCAGAAACCTTCCGTAAAGTGGTTGAATCTACTCCTGGAAAAGTAGTTGTTGCCGGAGGCGATAACGGCGGCGGTATCGAAGAATATTTCCAAATGGTTTATGACGTCATTGATGCCGGTGGAACAGGAATCACCTTTGGAAGAATCGTTTGGAACAACCCAAATCCAACAGCGGTTGTAAAAGCATTTAAAAATATTATCCATAATAAAGGAACTGTTAAAGAGACCATCGAATTATATAATGAGTTAATTCACAAACCAGTATATAGTTAATGAAGGTGACAAGTCATGTCTTATATTATTGGAATCGATATCGGAACGAGCGGAATTAAGGTCGGAGCCATGAATAAGGAAGGAGTATTGCGGTACCTCGAGTACCAGCAATACTCCCTGATTTACCCTGAAATGGGTTTGGTAGAGATAGATTTAGAAGACGTCTGGCAAAAAACGAAAGCGCTATTATTAAAAGTTTGGCAGCAGGTAGAGACAGTTGGCAAAGTTGAGGGGATTTCCCTTTCAACTTTTTGCAATAGTTCCGTATTTTTAACGGAGAACGGTGAGTCGTTACATCAAGGTATTACATATTTAGACCAAAGAAGTAGAGCTGAGTGCGATTGGATCAAGAGCACAATTGGGGAAGACTTGATCTTTAAGATAACGAAAAACCGATTAGAACCTGGAATGTATACGCTAACAACTCTTTTGTGGTTTAAGAACCATTATCCAGAAGAGTATAACAAAATGTATAAATGGGGCAATCTTTCCACCTTTATTATGCATAAGCTTACGGGAAGATTTGTGATGGATTGGACGCAAAGTTCTTACACCGGCATGTATGATATTGAAAATTACGAGTGGTCTCCAGTCATTTTTGAGAGAGCTGGCATTGATCGTGAAAAGCTGCCGGATGTTGTTGCGCCCAGTTCAATTGTTGGTGAGTTAATTCTGGATGAAGCACTATTTACTCCTGTTCCTGTCATTGCTGGTGCTGCAGACACAGCATGTTCAACAGTGGCCCTTGGGATCGGTGTTAATGAAATGTTTGAATCCGTAGGAACCTCCAACGTGCTAACCACCTGTATGGATAACCCTGATGTCTTGGATATACGCTTTATGAATCGATGCCATGTCATGAAAGACCGCTGGTTATCTCATGGACCGATGTCGTTTCCGGGTGCAGCCGTTCAATGGTTCTATGAACAATTTTTAAAGCCGGAGGGTCATTCCAATGCGATTTTAAGTGAGCTGGCACAGGATTCGATACCAGGTGCCAACGGTGTCTTTTTCCTTCCTTATATGCAAGGAGAGAGGGCGCCTATTTGGGATGGCGATGCTCGAGGTGTTTTTGTCGGAATTCATTTGAATACAACGAAAGCGGATATGTATCGTGCTGTTTTGGAAGGGTGCGCATTTGGACTCAGACAAATCAATGAGATTATTGAAACGAAATATCAGCTGCGATTCGACGGCTTTACCTCGATTGGCGGTGGTGCCAAAAATAGAGAATGGGCACGAATTAAAGCAAATGTATTAAATAAGAAAATTCATTTAAAGGATATTTGTGAAACAGGTGTTTTAGGAACTTGTTTAATAGCTGGTGCAGCCATCGGCTGGTATTCTTCTTTGGAAAATGCAGCAGATGAAATTAGTAACGATACAATCTTTATTGTTGAGCCTGAAGAAGAACTGTTGAGATCGTATGACGAGTTACATCCAGTATTTAATGAGTTATATCCGTCCTTACAATCGTTCTTTGCGTTAAGTGCTAATGCTAGATCAAGGGCAAACAAGTTAAAGAAAGTGGACAGAGAAGTACTTATTTAAAAGAGAAATGAAAACCTTTACAAAAGAATAACGAACTGGGGGAGATCAAATGTCAGTACCTGAGGCAAAGGTCAGGGTCAATCATGCACTCAAGCAGAAATCGAACTATCGCTGGTTAGTTCTTGGACTCGTGTTTATTCTTTATACGGTTTGTTATGCAGACCGGGCAAATATTGGCGTGGTCCTTCCGTTTATTCAAAAGGAATTTGCGCTAAATAATTTCCAGATTGGAGCCATTTCAAGCTTCTTCTTCTTAGGATATGCTTGTACCCAAATTCCAGCAGGCTTCTTGCTTCGTAAAAAAGGAACCCGTGGAATCGTTGCGATTGCCGTTATTGGTTTTTCAGCAATTACTTTCTTACTTGGATTAGTGTCAGGAGCTGCTTATCTAGTTATTCTAAGGTTATTATTAGGTATAACAGAAGGACCTGTTCCGGTCAGTATGACATCGACGATTAACCAATGGTTCCCTGCTAAAGAAAAGGCAACCGCTACAGGCTTTTATATTGCTTCAACCCAGCTGGCCCCAGTCTTTGTACCGATCGTGGCTGCTGCGATTGCTGTATCGTTAGGCTGGCGTTATGTTTTCTTCTACTTTGCAATCCCAGGAATTTTTATCGCTATTCTTTGGTATTTATTTGTTCGATCAAAGCCAGAAGATTCTTCAATGGTTTCACAAGCCGAATTGGATTACATTCGCCAAGAGGAAGTGGTTGCGACTAAAGAAGTTGACCAAAGATCACTTGGCTGGATCGATAAATTTATCCGTTATCAAAAAGTACAACCCATCAACTCTCCAAAAAAGGTTTTTACTTCTTGGAATATTTGGGGGAATACGCTTGCTTATTTCCTTATGAACAGTGTGTTATACGGGATGTTAACATGGGTTCCTATGTATCTAGTAAATGCCAAGCATTTCTCATTAATCAAAATGGGCTTCCTTGCTTCCACACCGGCGATTGGCGGACTAATCGGAGCACTTTTAGGCGGCTTTATTTCGGATAGGGTCTTCTTAAAGAGACGCAAACCAACCATGTTAATTACAGCCATTGCCACAGCGGCTATGATGCTGGTTGTTACTCAAATCCCTAACAATGGAGCACTTGTCGCCATTAGCTTAGGTTTGGCTGGATTCTTCCTTAATATTGGCTGGCCTGCTTTTACAGCCTATCCAATGGGCTTAACCACTAGAGAGACCTATCCAATTGCGATTGGCACTGTCAACAGCGGAGGAAACCTCGGCGGATTCTTCTCCCCATTGATCGTTGGTGCGATCCTTGATGCAACAGGCAATTACAACTTGGCATTTGGATTCTTTGGGATAATGTTAATCATTGGTTTCTGTGTGATTTTAACATTAAAAGAACCTAAACAGGCTTAATCAAAACCATACCTGGAGAAAAACTCCCATGAGATTCGGGGATAGAAAGATACACCTCTCTTCTTTTATAAAAGTAAGAAAATGAGAAAACAGGTAATTAACGAAAAGTTCATTTTTTTTTTAAAAGGTTGTTGAAGGAAATTACCACCGTTAAACAGTTAAGAAATATGAAATTTATTTTTAAAAACGCATCATATATTTTTCTTGAAAGTGATTAAAAATAGTAAACGCAAGGTGAGGGATGGATTTTTATGAATATTTGTATATTAGATGGATATACCTTAAACCCTGGCGACTTAAGCTGGGATCAGTTGTCGCAGGTTGGTAAGACCGATGTTTACGATCGTACACCGGAGGATCTCATCATTGAGAGGGCGTCAAACGCAGAGATTATCTTGACCAATAAAACACCGCTAAGCAAGGCTACACTGGAACAGCTGCCTAATCTTAAGTATATAGGAGTCTTGGCAACAGGCTTTGATGTAGTAGATACGAAGGCGGCTGAAGAACAGGGAATCGTCGTTAGTAACATTCCGACTTATGGGACGGAGTCAGTAGCTCAAATGGTATTTGCCCTGCTGTTGGAACATTGCCACCATGTTCAACGCCATAGTGACGCAGTTATGGAAGGTCAATGGGGGAGTAATCCTGATTGGTGCTTCTGGAACTACCCGCTGATTGAATTGGCTGGTAAAACAATGGGAATCGTCGGGTTCGGACGAATTGGGCTTCAAACGGCAAGGCTTGCTTCCGCTTTTGGTATGCGCATTCTTGCCTATGATGCTTATCATCGCGATATAGACCTGCCAAATTTCCAATGGGCGGAGGATCTGTCTGATTTAATGAGGCAATCCGATGTAGTCAGTTTGCATTGTCCACTGACCCCGGAAACGGAAGAGATCATAAGTGCTGAAAATTTATCGCTTATGAAACCGTCCGCTATTATTATCAATACCTCGCGCGGAAAACTTGTCAATAATAAGGATTTAGCGGATGCTCTAAATGCAGGTGTCATATACGGTGCAGGGTTGGATGTTCTCGCGGTGGAGCCTCCCGAAGATACAAACCCGTTATTGCAGGCAAAAAATTGTATTATCACACCTCATATTGCTTGGGCTACCAAGGAAGCACGCAGCCGGTTATTGGATTTGGCTGTGGACAATATAAAGGCGTTTGTTGCTGGAAGCTCAAAGAACGTTGTACATTCCAGATAGAATCAATCAACAGTCTTGACAGAAGTTCTGGGCCGGGGCATGGATTATTCCATGGCCCTTTTTTTCTAAAAATAAAAGTAGAAAAGTGTCGAAAAAATATTATATTATAAATATAATAAGTAAAATAAAGGAAAGGAGGAATCCATGAGTGAATGATTTAAATATAAATACCAATCCTGGATTTTTTACGAGACTAAATGCAGCGATGTCTAAACTGCGGGACTCAGAAAAAAAGATTATTGAGTTCATTGAACAGAATCAGGAGGAAATTATCCACCTTTCCATTACTGAAGTAGCGGAGAGAAGCGAAACAAGTGAGTCCTCCATTGTTCGTTTATGTAAACGGCTCGGCTATAAAGGATTTCAAGATTTAAAAATTCATTTGGCAAAAGAAGTAGTCGCTCCTGAAATGCAGATTCATGAAGCGATTGAAAAGGGCGACAATGCGGTTACGATTAAAAAGAAGGTTTTTCAGTCAAACATTCAAGCCTTATATGATTCCATTGAAGTTTGCAGTGATGATGAAATTCTTAAGGCCGTTGAAGCCATTTCCAATGCCCGTTTAATTGAGTTTTATGGGACAGGCGGGTCAGGCACCGTTGCTCTTGATGCGCAGCATAAACTTTTAAAGTTAGGAATTAAATCATTTGCCTTTAATGATTCGGTTCTTCAAGCGATGTCCGCAAGTGTACTGACCGAGCAGGATGTAGTCATTGGGATCTCACATACTGGCTCAAATACAGATGTGCTTGCTGCGATGAAATTGGCGAAGGAAGCAGGTGCTACCCTCATTTGTATTACCAATTCATCTAAATCACCCATTACAAAAATTTCGGATATCGTTCTGCAAACTGCTTCAAAGGAAACATTATTCCGTACGGATGCCATCTCATCAAGGATTGCTCAATTAACCATTATTGATATTCTTGTCGCAGCGGTAGCCAATCAAAAATACGAAATGTCTCAAGCTAACCTCCAGAAAACGCGTAATTCAACAACGGAAAAAAAGCTGTAGCTTATTAAAAGTTACTCTTTTTTTTTGAAAAATTTTTGAAGGAAATTACCACTGAATGATATGGTTGTAATATGAAAAGTGTTTTTGAGAATTTCGGTAAGTCTATTGTTTGAATAAAAGTCATGATACATAAAAGGACTATCTTTATCAAATAAGTGCATAAATCATTCCACCAAACGAATGATTTGTAGTATCCTAATGTTGGGTTATTATTAGACAAAGAGTGATTATTAGGAGTTGGAAAAATGATGTGGAAAATTAAAAGCTCAGATAAGAAAAAGGTAGATCGCTTCGGTATTACAATTGATCAGGTCGAGCTTCCAAATGGGGAAGAGAAGACTTTTTCCTATTTAGACTTCGCCAAGGGAGTCTGCATTCTGCCGATCACAAATGATCATGAAGTTGTCTGTTTAAAACAATATCGTCATGCCGTTAACAGCTGGCAATGGGAGTTGCCTGCAGGGATGATTGACTCTGAAGGAGAACTGCCTTTAGACGTTGCCAAAAGAGAGCTTGAGGAAGAAACAGGATATGTTGCGGAGCATTGGCTGGAATTAGGAAGTTTTTATCCTTCCCCAGGATCTACGACAGAAGAAATATTCTTGTTTGCTGCAGCCGGTTTAACACCCACCGAGCAAAAGCTAGAGGCCAGCGAGCAGATTGAGCTGCATTATCTTCAAATGGAAGAGTTGAAGGAACTCGTCATTAAAGGGGAATTTATGCACGGTGCCGGGCTTGCGGCCATATTGAGATATAAGTTTATGACTGATTAATTGGAAGAAAACGGGATGTAGGAGTAGGGTTATTGGTAAGGGGCCTTGCTCCCAAAGCATTCATTCTTTTATCGGGGTTTTAGAAAAAGAAGACGATGGGTATCAGTTTAAATAGAATAACCTCTAAAATAGCAAGAACTAACCTGGAATAAAAAAACAGGAAAAGAGTTTTTACTCTTTTCCCAATTTTTGATTGTAAAAAACAATTTACCCTGCGATTACGCTTTTATCAGACTGATCATTTGTATTTTTTTCACTTGCCAATTCTTCCGGTGTTTTCAAAAATGGAGTTAAAATAGCACTTAATATATAGAATCCAGCATAGATAAATAATACGCCGCCTGCACCTAGTGACTTAAAGAACAAACCTGCAATGGCAGGGGCTAAAAATGTACTTAAACCTGCCCCTAAATTTAATATAGACATTGCCGCGCCTTTATTGTCTGGTGCGAGTAGAGGGAAAAGTGCCGATAATGGAACATATCCGGCCATGGTTACACCGCATAAACTTAACACAATGGTCATGACCAAATAATTATGTCCTACTAATTGTGGTGTGAAAAATACAAGTACAAGAACGAGTGCATAGGCGACCCCGCCAACCCATTGTATCGTATTTCTCCATCCTATTTTATCTCCAACGAATCCAAAGAACAGATTCGCAAAAATGGCTACGATGAAAACGGTTGACCACATGTGCAGCCATTCCGTTGTAGAATAACCGTACTGAGCAAGATAAATCGGCATGAATACAGCAAGTCCATACTGGGCTAATCCGTTAACCGTTTTCACAATTAGGCCTAATGAGATTTGCTTTCTTTTTAAAATTGTAATCCCTTGCAAAAGTTCCTTTAATTCGAATGAATGAATTTCAGATTCTGGTATTTTATCTTTGTTAGCAAATATAGCCAATAAGGAACCGATTACAACAAAGATTAGTCCAGTCCATAGTACGTTGATTTCCCCAAATGCAGGGATGGCGATGGATGAGTAAAATGGTCCGATTACGCTTAGTCCTAGAGAAAACATAAACCAAAACCAGCCTACTGCCGTACCTCTAATTTTTAACGGAGAACTATAGTTAATCCATATCAAAAACGAATATGCAAATAAAGGATATCCGAATCCTCTTAAGGCATAAAACGGCACCATCATAGAAAAGTTAAGTTTATAAATGCCTAATCCGATAAAACCAAGACTTCCAATGATAAAAGCAATTAACCCATAGGACATAACTTTACGCGGTCCAAGCGTTTGTACTAAAACTCCAGAAAACCACGCCGAAATAGCAGCCGTAATTCCATAAACAGTGAGTAAAAGGGAAGCATCCTCGATGCTCATCCCTCTTGATACCAAGTATGGCGAAATCCACGCTTGTTCTACGCCATCACCTATCATAAAAATAGTAAGACCAATATAACCCCACAATAAGTTCTTTGGTAATCCAATCTTATTCAACATCGCAAACATCTCCTTTAGATTATGCTTGTTGCCAGAAGATCAATACGGCCTTTTATTAAAGACATCAACAGCTGTTGAGCTTCCAGTGCATCTTCGTTTTGAATAATCTTTTCTATTTTCTCTAAACCGTAATTCTCTAAAAAGGCATCTAATACTTTGTACATTTCAATGTTTTGCTCGCACTCTTTTACAGGATCTTCACGAATCGGGAATGTATCAAAATAAATAAGTCCATCATAGTTATATTTTTTCGCATAATAAATAAATTCAAGTGTTTGCATTAAGTGAATAGACCCGAGCATTAATCCATCATCATTGTCGTTATGCCCGTCATTCAAATGGAAACCCATTACTCTATTTTTTCTTGCTGCTAGAGCAAGGGAATAGGCCGGATTCTCTTTTGTCATTAACATATGACAAAAATCGAGCGTAACACCTAAGTTAGGAGCACCAACTTCTTCAATTAACAGTAATGTAGTGGAAATATTACCTATTAAAGAAAAGGCTCTTGGTTGGTAGGGCTTATATTCAAAGCTAATTTTACTATCAGGATAGCGTTGTGTAATTCTCTTTAATGCGTCCACAACTTTATTGAACGCTTTTTCATAATCCAATTGAAATGGATAATCAAAGCCATCGTTCGCAAGCCAAATAGTAGTAACATCACCGCCTAATTCATTACATAACTTTACTGCCTCTATTGTTGTGGCAATTGCTTTTTCCCGGATGCTTTCATCAGGATTGGCAAATTCACCGTAGGCATAACTATCAGCAAATCGTAAGGCAACACCGCTGACTTTTAGATTGGTTTTCTCCAAAACATTCTGGATCTCTTCCACTGTTACTCCGACAAAATGCTCAGGGTAATTTAGTTCAACATGCGTTAGCCCCTTTACAGTTGCCATTCTTGTAATGTAATCCAATACGGTCAAGGATTTACTGCCATAATCTTTAAAGAAAAGTTCCTTTTTTGTCTTAAATGAATTTAATCTTGTTGAAAATTTCATCTTAGCACTCCTTTGTTTATTATTCGGAAGGAAGGTTTAACTTAACCAGATTATAAAACGTTTTTTACTAATTAGTAAATAAAAATAAAAAACTTGACTGAAAATATTTATTAACTGCAAATAATGCGTTGAAAATTTTACTTTCGATAAAATGATAATAAAATTTTTGTGTAGAAACGCTAACTAATTGTGTTATAATGAACCCAGAATCAGAAGGAAGGGTATAACGATGAAATCGAATAATTTAGAAGGAAAAGAAGTTATTCTATATGCGAGGAGTATTGCTCCGTCGCTTGGTAAAAAAGAAAAACTAATAGTAAATTTTATAAGTAATCAGTATCAGGAGTTAGCCAAAATGACGATTAGTGAACTTGCCTCTCATCTTAATGTAAGTGAGTCAAGTATTACTAAAGTATGTAAAAAACTGAAATGTGAAGGATTTTATGAGTTAAAACATGCGATAGCGGATTACCTGAAAAATGGTGAAACGGCTATTACTGACGAGATGCAAGAGGATTTTGATTATGAAGACGATAACGAAACGATTTTAGAAAAAGTCTTTTTTAATTCAATTGTTGCACTACAAGATACATTAGCTGTTATTAATCGGCAAGAGTTAAGTAAAGCAGTAAGTGTGTTAAAAAACATTCAGTCTAAAGGAAAATTAGTATTAGTAGGAAATGGTGGATCGGGTATTCTTTGTGAAGACTTTCAGCACAAATTATTGAAAATTGGTATTTTTGCCATCTTTTATAGGGATTCACATATGCAATTAATGGGCTCGTCCTTATTGAAAAAAGGAGACGTAGTATTAGGTGTATCCCATTCAGGTACTTCTAAAGATGTGATCAATATTTTCAAACTGGCACAAGAAAACGAAGCTACCACTATTTGTGTTACCAATCACGTTAAAAGTCCGGTTACGGAATTTTCAAATATCATTTTGCATTCTTCTGCCCGAAATTCCCCAATCACTGGTGAGAACGCTGCGGCAAGAATCGCTCAATTAAATATATTGGATGTTTTATTCACCATTTTAAGCTTGAATCAGCAAAATTTATCTTATGAAAACCTGTTAAAAACAAAAGAATCGGTTATATCACACCGAACTTAAATTCTGGAGGGGTTTAGATTGGAATCAAAAAATGTAGTTGTAATTGGCAGCTTAAATTATGATATTATCGTAAAACAACAGCGCATGCCCAATAAAGGAGAAACATTTGTTGCTGATGAGTTGATTCAAGGTCCTGGTGGAAAAGGTGCGAATCAAGCGGCTCAATGTGCAAAACTAGGATTACCAACCATCATGTTTGGTAAAGTTGGGGTTGATCGTTTTGGTGAAGCGCTAGTCGGTTCATTAACTGCCTTTGGGGTTAATACCTCCTATATTAAAAAACAAGGTTCCACGGGTATGGGCGTTGTTCATGTAATGCCGGACGGAGATTATTATAGTACGATTGTTAAAGGTGCTAACCATCTAATTACAGTAAATGATATTGATGAAATCGCTCATTTGTTTGATTCCACTGCTTTTATCGTTTTACAGCAAGAAATTCCTGAGGAAGTTGTGGAGTATATTATTGATAAATATAAAAATGCTAACTTGAAAATTGTATTGAATAACGCTCCTGCTCGAAATATAAAAGAAACTATATTAAAATCTGTTGATATATTAGTTGTTAATGAAACGGAAGCATCCTTTATGTCAGGAAGACCTATACATTCTGCAAATGATGCGATGAATGTGGGTAAAGAATTAATTACTCAAACAGGAGGAATCGTTGTCATTACGCTGGGGAAAGAAGGCTCTGTAGTAGTAACTGAATCTTACAGCGACTTTTTTCCTGCCGAGAAGGTTCAAGCCGTGGATGCTACTGGGGCAGGAGATTCCTTTATCGGAGCATTTATCTATGCACTGTCACAAGACTTCTCTATTGATCAATGTATGAAATTCGCGACTCACGTAAGTGCTATAACTGTTACTAAAGAAGGTGGGCAGGATTCATTTCCTTCCAAAGGTGATATTTTTCCCACAGGGGTTGAGAACCCAGTTACCATGAATTAAATTACTGTAAAACAAAATTCCGCATATACTTATTTATAGGGGTATGGCTAAGAAGCTTCTTAAGATTTTATTAAGAATAAAAAGCTATTATTAAGACAAGCTTTAACAGGACCCCCCTTTGTATTACTAGATGCCCTCAAGGTCTTTTTTTGAACAGTCTTGAGGGCTGTTTTTTGGGATAAAAAAGAAGACCGGTTCATGAGAATCCGGCCTTCATGTGATGATTAGACAAGTTCATAGTCAGTTACATTTCTGTCGATGACTCTTGCCCCTTTTGATGAGACAAATTTGCCGCTCGCTGATGTGAATACGTTAGATGCAATGATCTGTGACATGGAAAGCTTTACCACTTCTTCATCCACTGGCTCTTTTGGATTGTCGACTGTTATTTTCGCTGTTTTTCCAAACTCGGTGGCAAATTGCAATTCTAATGATTTAGCCATTTATTTTCACCTCCCATTATTAGATTTTTATAGAATATTAACCGATAATCTCAGAGCTGTCGTTACGCTCTACTTTGTTCAGCTCGTCGTTGCATAAAGCTGCGATTGCTTGAGCTGCTTGAAACAACTGGTCAGCCGTTGCCTCCTTTTTCACATTGTTAAATGATCTAGATTTCAAGATTGGATTTCCTTTGTTATCAATTCCTGCATCAAATACAATCCGAAGCTTTGTACTTTCTAGTAATCCTTGTGCCATTTTCTATCACCTCCTTTCGTCCTATATATATAGGTTGAGAGGATAAAAGGACAGGTGGGATAAAGATATTTCTATTAGTTTTTTTTGAAGGAAGGGGGATCACTCGAGGGCTAATTTTATTCAATCACTTTTATAGAATAATATCGACATACTTTTTAACTGCTGCGGGATAGGAACCTAGGAGCGGAGCACGCTGAGAGTATTTTTAATCAAACGTTTAAGTAGTGTTGAATAAAAGGGAAATGACTAGAGTTATGCAGGTTAACGAGAATAGTATCATTTTCCGGGGAATATTGTTGTTTATTAAAAGATCGTTTCGACAAATATTTTTTAAGGTTTTATTAAGAATTAGAAGCTATTATTAAGATAATCTTTTTCAGCCCCCCTTTTATATATTATTACTGGATGCCTTCAAAGACTGTTTTTGAACAGTCTTGAGGGCTATTTTTTTGGATTAAGGATGGTTCTGCTGGGATATGAGTGTTATTTTAAGTAAAGATCCGATATCCTAGTGATAACTAAACATTCAAGAAAAATAATATGGAGGTGGTCGTATGAACGTCATTTTGTTTGATGGAGAGTGTCATTTATGTGACCAGAGTGTTCAATTTATCATTAAGAGAGACAAAAAGGCTCTATACCACTTCGCTTCGATCCAAAGCGAGGCAGGGCAAGAGCTTTTAAGAAAGCATCGTGTCCCTGCTGACCTTAATAGTTTTATACTTGTTGAAGGTCATAAATGCTTCTACAAATCAACCGCTGCTCTAAGAGTGTGTAAAAACTTAACAGGCGGGTGGAAGTTATTGTATGTCTTGTTGAGTGTACCCAAACCATTACGTGATTATTTTTATGGGATTGTTGCAAAGAATAGGTATAAATGGTTCGGGAAAAGAGATCATTGTATGGTGCCATCGCCAGAAATTAGAAAGAGATTTTTATAAGTTTTATTGTTTTTTCTTGATGATACGGACAATCCATTCAGTCATCAGACTCAAGAATCTCATTTTATGGAGTATGAGAATTACGTCCATTTTGTCTTAATTTATTAAGCCCGCTAAGTCTCGTCACTTTTGTATTCTAAAATGTCTCGAGGTTGACAATCTAATGCTTTACAAATTGCCTCTAATGTTGAAAATCTAATAGCTTTAGCCTTTCCATTTTTCAAGATAGAAAGGTTAGCCATCGTGATTCCAACCCTCTCCGATAGTTCTGTCACACTCATTTTCCTAATCGTTTTCAATAAATTTTTATTATTTATTATGGTGTTTTTGTTGTTTTTGGTGCCTGTCACTCCAGGTTTTAAAGAAATTAAACGGTAATTCATGTAACCTTTACCATAGAGCTTATTGTCGATCCACAAGAGAAGAAATAGATTAGTTGGGTAGCCAATAGGGCTTATTGACGACCGAAGTGAGAAAAAATAGATTAGTTGGGTAGCCAATAGGGCTTATTGACGACCGAAGTGAGAAAAAATA
>NZ_JAABNN010000031.1:0-15171 GCF_009928415.1 Bacillus sp. USDA818B3_A | reverse complement strand
TAGATTAGTTGGGTAGCCAATAGGGCTTATTGACGACCGAAGTGAAAAGAATAGATTAGTTGGGTAGCCAATAGGGCTTCTTGACGACCGAGAGAGAAAAAATAGATTGGTTGGGTAGCCAATAGGGCTTATTGACGACCGAAGAGAGAAGAAATAGATTGGTTGGGTAGCCAATAGCCCTTATTGAATCCCATCAGCCGATGAAGACCACATGTTTTTTTATTAAATTTACCGAATTGTTAAAAAAGTCACAGACTAGACCAATCATCTAGAATTAAACTATATAAAAATTGATGTGACACACGAAAGGAGTACCGAAATTGAAAAGAAATCATTTACCTGTTGTATATTCATGCTCTGGTTGTTCCTCCGCTGCCCAAACGGCAAATATGATTGCGATAAAAATGGATCGGGAAAATATTGCGGAAATGTCTTGCATTGCCGGTGTCGGAGGGGATGTAAAACCACTTGTCCGAACAGCTAGATCAAACAGGGATATTATAGCAATCGACGGATGCCCGCTGGCCTGTTCGAAGAGTTGTTTAAATCGGCATGACGTTGTGCCAACATACCATTTTGTGTTATCGGATTTTGATGTTCCAAAATTAAATGGGCAAGACCCCGACCTTGCTACTTTTTCAAAGACATACGAGCGAATTTTGGAACTGGTGAATATCAAATAAAGGAAAGATGATAAAGGATATGTCAAATTGAACGGTATGGAAAAAGGCTATTCCGATAAGGAATAGCCTGTTTTCATTTTGAATAGTTATAGTATTTTAGTGGTGCTATTAGAATAGTATAATTTACCCTCTTAAAAAAAATGGGCTTGAACTCGAATTGATTAAATAACTATCTAAAACAGCAATATTATAGAAAAATAAAGACGATTCTCTTACCTATTTTAATACTAGAAATATCTGAGAATATTGTCGAAAATCATTAATTTACAACCTTAGCCCTATGACTATATTATTATATTATATCCAATTAGTTCCACGGAGGTTATTGGGAAAAGGGTCGAAGGGGAACAGAGAATATATTACATAGGGGGAAGTCAGTCATGAAATTAGAACAAAACCATCTACCTTATTATGACGGGAGAAATTTAGAACAATTAGCGAATAGAATTCAAGAAAGTCAAATAAGCTGCCATACGGTCGTGGTAAAACCAGAGATTCCAGAAGGAATGCCAGTGCAGTTTCGTTATCCGCACCCGTTAGAAGAACAATATTCCGATATTTTAACACAACATTAATAACATCACTTAAAGGAAATAAAGCAAAAAATGCATTCGCTGATGTGTAGGCGAATGCATTTTTTGCTTTATAAAAGGTAATATTCCCGGCTGGTTCCAATTGCAATAGGCCTATCGCACAACAATATGCTCCACTTCGAGACCTGTCCTATTTTATGGAAAATAAAATTTATATTCTAGGAAACAACGACCTTACTATAATTATATATGATGGAAACTAAAGGGAGTGAGCGGATGAAGTGGGTAATGGCCATTGCACTTGTTGTTATCTTTGCCGCTGGATGCAGCAGTATGCAGGAGAAAAAGCAAGTTTCAGACCAGCCAAAAGTAACCGAGGAAAATGAACCGCAACAAACTGAAGGTACACCGGAGAAACCTGCTGAAGATCCAGAAAAACCTAACGACCCGGAAGAAACACCACCCGTTCAGCCAGGAAAAACTACTGATGACCAAGTCAAACCTAACAATCCACCTGAAACGACCCAGACAAAGATAAAAATTCGTGATGAATCTATTGTGAAAGAAACCCCCACAATTCATATTACTTACCCGCAAATTGATGGCATGACAGACAAAACGGCACAAGCGAAAATTAATGATTTTCTAAAGAAAAAGGCGAATGCAGCTGATGAGAGTCAAATGACTAATGAAGATCCGAGTGCGCCGTCATCGTTTGACTCAACATACAAAATCACCTTTCAAAATGACCACCTTATAAGTTTTGTGTATGATCAGTATTTTTATCTTAGCGGGGCCGCACATGGCATGCCGGCGAGTGTTCCTATTCTGGTTGACTTGGATAATGGCAGGATTGTTGAGCCGAATGAATTGTTTAATGGTTCGTCGCAAACCAGACAAATCATTAGTGAACTCATCCTAAAACAAGATGTTTTGCAAATGCTTGAAGTGTTCGGGGACTTTAAACAGATCAGCTCGGATGATTTAGAACAGGTTTATTTAACGAAGGGTGGATTAATGATGTTTTTTCCGCCTTATGAATATGCCCCCTTCGCTGCAGGAACGCTTCTGTATCATCTTTCTTTTTCGGATATCCAAAGCGTATTAAATACGGCATTTTTCAAAAGTCATGGGATCAATATTTCGCAGCCCAATGATACAACAACCATTTATGTTTCTGAAGGCTATCATTTTTCAGTTCCAAAGGAATGGATGGACCGTTTGATATTTGAAAGGGCTGAGTACTCTGAGGTTAATAAGTGGTTATCTGCAATCAATGTATATTTCAAGTTTGAAGATCGGCCTTTATTATTTAGTTTCCATATGTACGATAAACAGACATGGGCCTCAATGAAATCTGGAGCGGAAGTGAAACTTACTGAGGAAAAGGATATTGTATATTCTTACTCCGTTTCACAAAACGCAAAGAAACATTTGCAAGCCAATGATTTCATAAAGAATGTTGTTCCCAAAATCATGAAAACCTTTCAAGTTGATTTTTAAATAAGCGGATATATGAAAAGGACCGCACGTTGATGTGTACGGTCCTTTCTTATTGAACTAGCATGAGTCTGATACTTTTATAACTTGAAAGAGAGTTTCGCATTAATATCTCCTATAGAACTACATACCTTTTATGAGAAACAACGGTCCGATTATTTTCAAAGCTTTTACCTGAGAAATTTTCGAGGATTTCAATGATGACTGAGTTCTCTCCGACTTTCTCGACCTTACCTTTAATCCCATAAATAGAAACAATATTGTCTCCTACGCATGCCTTTTTTATATTCATGATCCTATCGCCCCTTACTTTAATAAATATGGAATGATTAATTGGCATTTTACATGGTAAAAAAGGGGCTGTCATAGAGTTTGTGATAGAATCTTACACATTAATTATGAAACTCCATACCAGTGTGGTATAAAATTCATATTCATCTCGGTACTATTATGCCGTATCACGGGACTTCCTTTTTTAATGGAGAAATTATCTGCTAATAATGCCCAGTTAGATGGATATGGATAGCCTAATGCCCAGTAACTAATTCCACGCAGGTTAAATTCCTTTGCCAAATCGAACTTCGCTTGTGCACTCCTGGCATCCTCAAACCAAACTTCATGGCCACGGCCTTGTTCATCCGTGTATCGGAAAAATGGTGATTGTGTAGTGGTATCATACTGAATGGCAGCTCCGTATTTGATGGCTCTGGCCACTGCCTCTTGTGTACTAAATGTTTCGGCCTCTTGTCCTTGTACATGAGGCAGGAGCCAATCACGGGCATAAATTTGGAATCCTAAAAATATCTTTTCAGCCGGCATTACCGTCCTTGCGTATTCCAAGACACGCCTCATCTGGTTTATAGGTGAAATCGCCTGTGGAGGCCCAAGCCGGTATCCCCATTCATAGGTCATCAACACCACAAAATCGGCGATTCTGCCATGTGCTTCATAATCATGTGCTTCGTATAATAAACCCGCTTGCGTAGCGCTGGCCTTTGGAGCCAAGGCAGTAGAAACAAAATATCCTTTAGGATGCAGGCGATCCACTGCTAGTTGAAGGAATTGATTGTAGTTCTCACGATCGGCGGGCAAGACATTTTCAAAATCAATGTTTGCACCTTTATATCCCTTTTGGTCCATAATTTGCAGCATATTTGTTAGAACCTTTTCGCGTAAATCGGGGCTTGATAAAAGAGTATGAGCTACATTGGACCCTGCCGCAGAAGAGGTGAAATTAGTAATCGACATCATCGGTACCACATTTTTTGATAGGGCGGCTTGAATGGTTAACTCATCATGGGCTGGAGAAAGGTCACCGCTTTCATTGATCAAATAAGCGAATGGACTGATATACGTTAGTAATGGGGCGAGTTCATTTACGGTATCGGCGGCTGCTTGGTCGGGTTGATAGGTATAGGCGTTGACTTCAATCGCCGGTTTTCGTCTCGGTATACTTAACGATGTTCCCTGATAGATGAGGTTTGGATTTTGAATCTGATTCTCAGTGATTAATTCTTGCACGGTGACCCCATAACGATTGGCAATTTGCCATAACGTTTCCCCAGCTTGAGTGACGTGTATTCTTGGCGGGATGATTAGCTTTGTGCCAGGATACAAAAGAGAGGGGTTTGTTAGTTGATTTGCCTGAATAATTGAGTTAATCGATACCCCATATTGTTGTGAAATGGACCATAACGTTTCACCATACCTGATTACGTGCGATGTACCAGGGACGGGAACGACTAACGCCTGGCCAATAACCAGCTGATTAGCGTTTTGCAGCCCATTTAATTGGACAATTCGATTCATGTTAACCTTATATTGATTTGCTATTTGCCAGAGTGTTTCGCCGCTGCGGACAACATGGATGACCAAAAAGCATCTCCTCCTGCTTTTTTTCAGTAATTTAGTCTATGCAGTTAAATTGGGTTTTGAACCAGACTGGGATATGGAAGGAAATGAATAAAGCAGAGAGCAGTACTCTGAATTATTCTTTTTTCCTCCTTTAACCAATCTTAATCCTTCCTTGTGAGCATCATAGCTGGGGAGGCACATGGGAGGAAATTCCTATAGATTAACTCTATCTTTTTATTAGAAGATTATTGAAACGTATTTTCTTAACAAAATATAAATCTGCACTTCTATATGAATGAATTCTTATCAATTACTGCCTCATTAAAGAATTGGATTTTAAAAATTAGGTCTTTTTGGTATTCCGATAAATTAATTTAGAATAAAAGATTCTAGTTCATAAATAATTTAATGAAAAATCTGAAATATTTTTGTTACAATAGGCTTATAAAAGAAAGAGGAGCTGTATTGAAGTGGACATAAATCATAAGGACTTTATTGAAACTGTCCATGTAAGAGGTGTCCAAATATCTCTTTTGGCATCTGGAGACGGAACTGAAATTATTTACCATAAGCTAAATCCCGGAGTAAGATGGGCATTAGGACCTGCGGAAGGGTGGACGGCGTTAGAGTATTTACTGGTCTTGTCTGGTGAATTAAGATATCCCTCTGATAATGGGTATAAAGTATTGAAACCTGGTGATTCCTTCTTTAAGAGACCTGTTACAGATTATTATATTTTTCAATCCAATCAAACTACTGAATTTCTATATATTACTTCCCAACCCATTTTTCACCACTACAGCAAAGCTTCGCATGATATACTCGATTTGGCCCTTACTATTGAAGAAAAAGATGGGTATACAGTCGACCATTGTGCAAGAATTAATAGATTTTCAATGTTAATCGGTGAGGAACTAGGTTTCAATGCAAAACAGCTTCTAATATTAAATAAAGCATCTTTTCTACACGATGTTGGAAAAGTAAAGGTTCCATTATCTATTTTACAAAAACCAGGTAAGCTTACTTCCGAGGAATGGGAGATTATGAAGAAACACACCATTTATGGAAGAGAACTATTGGAAAGTACCAGATTACCAGTTTTAATTGATGCTGGTGTCATTGTTGAGCAGCACCATGAAAGATATGATGGAAAGGGTTATCCTTATGGCTTAATGAAGAATGAAATTTCCATTGAGGCTTCCATTATAGCGATTGTTGACTCTTATGATGCGATGACAACCGATAGGGTTTATCAAAAGGGTAAATCAAAAGAAGAAGCCTTAGAAGAGATCTTTCGATGCCGGGGTACAATGTACGACCCTGACATTGTAGATATATTTTTATCTTTACAATCTAAAATTAGTTAAGGAGGAAAAAGGAGATGAAGAAATTAGCAGTTTTAGTGATGGCAATGCTGTTATCAGTTGTTGTTATCGTAAAACCAGCGTCTGCTGAATACCTGCCTCAATATGATAAATATATTGAGATTGGTAGTGACCAAGCAAGACAATTAGCTGATGAATTAGGATTAAAAGGCATACCGCTAGGTCCTCAAACAGCAGCTTATTCTTTCAAAGTTCAAGAATCATTTATTGCGAAACTTGAAAAGATCTCTGGAAAAGAAATTGACCATTATTACATATGGTTGACTGTTAATGGAGTGCCAGTTTTAGGTATTGACCCTCCAATAGTATCATTTTAATAGAACAACCGAGTTGGATTTACTTCCGGTGCAGCTATGTTAATCTGAGTCCTTCTCACTTGAGTTGGGCTTTTTACTTTATATTATAGAAGAATTAATTAGTAGAGTAATAAGATACAGCGTCGTATATTTGCGGGCTTTTTATTAGAGAATCAGGCTGCTTATTTAAGGGAGGTGTAATAGAAAAGTTAGATTAACAGGGTAGTCTATAACCAATCTGCATCACACTTAAAGAAAAATGGATCATTATAAACCCGTTACCTCCATGATTGAAGCATATCCATAGATCTTCATTTAAAAATAGGCAAATAAAAAAGAGCCTTCAAGCTCTTACTCAAAAAAATATTAGTACCAGCCCCACCTACGCTGAATACCATGATGACCACGTATGCCATCCGCCTACTAACATTATAATTGAAAACGTTTACAAAATCAACATATTTTTAAAGTACTTCTTATCTAAATATGCATTTGATAAGAAGGATAAAAGCATTATTTTTATTAAATATTCACCAATTATTAACTTTTATTATTTTGAAAATGCAGCTAAAAGACCCTTATCCTTAGTTTGTATTAGCCCCGCCTACGCTGAATACCATGATGTTCACATTAACCATCCAACCCAGTATTATTATACAAAAATATGATTATATATGCAATAATTGCTACACTGCCAATTTACTCCATATATTAAATAAATTAAGTATTCTGAATTATCGGTTGGCAGGTGTTTAATTTTACTGATTATTGGGCAAGATTGGGACTAAGAAGGGCTTAGCAAGCTGGGTAAATGTAAGTTTACGGGAAATTATAAAAAAGAGATAATTTTTGAGCTATAAAGAGGGAGGAATTTTCAACATGATGTCTAGAAAAGAATTTTTAGAGGCTATTACCTTTATAACTGATGAAGAAGATCGATATAAGCGATTAGTTCGTTTAATTTCAAAACAGTTAAACAGGGATTTAACCGGACAAGAAATCAAATCTATTCACCGGATGGCTGGAATCGATACAGAAACTTTCGAGGTATTTGAAAAAATATTTGAAGATATAGGAAAAGAAAAAGGGGCCTAAATGGAAACTTTGTTAAGGTAACACATGTATTTTAAGAAATGATACGCCCCATTACATATAAACTGCTTATATTTCTGCATTAATTATTATGCGAAAAATAACTGTTCACGGAAGCATGGGGTGTTCCCATGCTTCTTTTTAGGGTTTCCAGGGCTTCTCCATTTATTTCTAATCATATGTTTTTACAGTCGGAGCCACGTATTCATAGAACCGCTTGATGAGCAGATCTGGTTTTTCTTCTATAATAAGCATGGAACGGAATTTCTCTTGTAAAAATTTTTGATCAATCATATGTTCAAACAAGTTCATGAGGGGGTCATAATAGTGCTCGATGTTCAGGAGGCCGCAGGGTTTTTGATGCAACCCGATCTGTCCCCATGTAAAAACTTCAAAAAATTCCTCCATCGTACCTGTTCCACCAGGCATGACGATAAATCCATCTGCTAACTCCGCCATTTTCGCTTTTCGCTCGTGCATGGTGTCAACAGTAAATAATTCGGTCAGCCCTGGATGAGAGATTTCTCGGTCAACCAGCACTTTTGGGATTACACCAATCACTTGTCCACCCTCTTGCAGGACTGTATCTGCAACGACACCCATCAGTCCATTGCTAGATCCCCCATAAACTAAGGTAATGTTCCGCTTCGCTAATTCTTTTCCCAATTGGATGGCACCAAGTTTATAGACTTCTGAAGCACCAAAGCTTGAACCGCAATAAACTGCTAACCGTTTCATGAATTGCCTCCTTTTTATATCTAGTCTATGTATTTCCTATTGTAACTAGAATCGAGGTAAAGGGACGAATATATTTTTTAAATCGTTCGCTACATTTAGACATAAAAATACACCCAAAAGTTAAATTTTACTCTAACCCTTGAGCGTGCAGTACATATGCTTGCTATTCTCTATTAATTTACTACTAATTTGTCTACATAGACATACTCGATACGGAAATTAGTCTCTAGCAGCTTGAATTCGCTTTATTAAACGTTTACAACTTTCTGATTTACTTCGTTGTTTACTAAGGTACGTCGACGTTCAAGTTCCACATCCATCGCCGCCCGTTTATCATCGAGTTTATAAAACCACATCGTTATTCCAATCAGTACACAAATGGCCATTGGCACCCAGATAAAGCTGGTTTCAATATAGCTTAAAGCGGTTTCAGTTTGTTTGGCATTTGGTACATAACCGCCCATTTTTAGAATCACTCCTACAAGTGCACTTCCAAGGCCCAAGCTTACTTTTACAAAAAATCCTTGGAAAGCGGCAATCATCCCTGCAATACTTCGATTGTTTTTGTACTCGGAATAATCAATAACATCTGGCTGAATTGCAAAAGTGGTGCCAAAGATACCATAAATCCCAAGTCCGGTAATCGCCAAACCTACAATCAGTAAGACAGGTGAGGTTTTTCCGAAATAAATCACTAAATCTCCAACAATATAAATGACCGTACTTAAAAGCAATACATTTTTCTTAGTCATTTTCTTTTGCAGCCATGGTAAAATCAGCAGTATTGGCAGACCAGAGAGAATGCCGAATAGTCCTACAAAGGTCAGCCAATCCGTGCGTCCTAGATTATATGTAAAATAGTAGATAACGGTCGTATTTCTAATGACAAAAAGACCAAAATAGAGAAAGTTCAAGATAAAGAAAATAACGGCAGGGCCAGTCAATCCTTTAAAATCTTCTTTAAAAGAGGACTTCCCAGGCTGGACGGTTGGCGGAACCACCTCTTTTGTATTCATAAAGGTAAACACAAATACGAGGACCGCGGAGATGGCATAAATCGTCATTGTAATTAAATAACCTTTTTGTGTATTTCCTTGACCAAAGAAATTGACCATCGGTGTCGTAACCGACATAACTAAAGCGGTTCCAATTAACGCACAAATCATTCTAGTCGATACTAACCAGTTACGTTCATGGTTATCTGAGGTCAACCTTGGCACAATGGTGTTTAATGGGATATTGACCACTGTATAAGCAATGTTTAACAAGCAATAAGTAATATAAGCCCATAAGATTTTACCTGACAAACCGAACTCAGGAACGATAAAGGTCATGACAGTGAAGGCAGCAAAAGGAATGGCTCCAATCAGGAAATAGGGTCTTCCTTGCCCCCATCTAGTACGAGTCCGGTCAACCAATAATCCCATACCCGTATCGGCAAAGGCATCGATGATTTTGGTTATTAACATTAAAGTACCAGCAACGGTTGCCGTTATTCCAAAGACATCTGTATAAAAAAACAACAAGTAAGACGCCATTGTACTGAATACGAGGTTGCAGGCGAAATCGCCCGCCCCGTATCCAATTCTTTTTTTCCATATATTCATTTCTATCACATATCCTTTTTTAAAATATAGGTAAAGCATATGCACAAATCATGTTGTAGAAAGTCTTGTCAACGTTTTCATATCAGACTTTAAATTTTGATAGATAGATTTATAAACTTGGTAATAGTCATTATATTTTCTATGATTCTCTGGATTTGGCATCAGCTTCTGATCGAGAACCTGCCATTTCTTCACATCTTCATAAGAGAGAAGACCTGTACCAATTCCAGCCAGCATGACGTCTCCCATATTCGCTTCTACATCGTGAAGGGGACAAACTACTGGATAGCCTGTCACATCGGCAAAGATTTGTCTCCATAATGTTGACTTGGTGACCCCGCCGGCCAGCAAGATATATTCACCGAGATTTTCTCCGGTCGCTTCCATTGCATCTCGTAAGCTAAAGGCAACCGCTTCCAGAAAGGCACGATAAATATGCGCTTTTGTATGGGCTAATGAAAGTCCAACGATGGTTCCTTTCGCATCTGAATCCCAGATAGGGCTTCTTTCTCCCATAAAGTAAGGAAGGACTATCAACCCTTCGCTTCCAACTGGAATGTTGGCAGCTTGTTCATTTAACACATTATAGGCATTTTCTCCGCCAGCTTTTTCTACTTCCAATTCATATTGACACATCGTTTGACGGAACCATTTTACAATTGCTCCAGCTGTAGCCCCGCCAGCAAAATAATAGGAAAGTCTTTTTGCATCATATAAATACGGCCAAACAATCAGATCTTTTCCTTTCACTGGTTGGTCGGAAATTAAGGCTGCACACATCGAAGTGCCAATTGCCGCTGCGTAAATCCCCGATTCAAATACACCGAGACCAATATTGGCTGCACCGCAGTCAATCCCACTGGCGATTACCGGCATTCCTTCCGAAAGCCCAAGCTCTACTGCGGCTTCTTTTGTCAATCCACCGACGATATCGGTTGATTCCACGATTTTTTCTGGCATCATTGAAAGCGGAATTCCCATCTCATCCATCAGTTCTTTTGACCAGGTCCGGTTATTCATATCAAAAATTCCGCCGATGTTTCCTGCAGAGGAATAATCAATCGCAATTTCTCCGGTTAGTTTATAAATGACATAATCATTTGGCGGGAGGAAGAGCTTGGTTTTCTTCCAGTTTTCCGGTTCATGATTTTTCATCCATAGCATTTTGGTGTAGCCGTAATAAGGATCGGCCCCATTATGGGTGATTTCGCGAAGTTTCTCCTCACCGATATGATCTAAGACCCACTTTGTTTCTGCTTCTGCTCTGCGATCCATCCAAATCATGCACGACCTAACAGGTTCCATTTTTTCATCCAGTGGAATTCCTGACCCTCCATATAGTCCGCTAATGGCAATTCCACGTATGTTCTCAGCCGCTATTCCGGACTTATGTACCGTGTTTTTTATCGATGTTTTCGCTGCCTCAAGCCAAACATCTGGCCATTGCTCTGCCCATAAAAGCTTTGGCGTTAATACATCGTATTCTTGTAAGTCTTGAGCAATCAGATTGCCGTCTGTGTCCATAAGGATGGTTTTGGTACCGGATGTCCCGATATCTGTACCGAGTAAGTAATTCATAGATGTGTCCTCCTAGGAATCTATTAAATGCAAGTGAAAGCGCCATCGATGACAAAGTCGGATCCTGTTGTAAAACTGCTAGTGTCTCCTGCAAGATACACACAGATGGACTGAAGTTCTTCTGGTCTGCCCATGCGTTGAAGCGGTGCCATTTCATTCCACTGTGCGATCAATGGCTGTAAGCTTGGAGAGTTTAAGGTAAGTTCTGTTCCAATATAGCCAGGGCTGATACAATTGACGCGCACATTTCTTGTTGCCCATTCCACTGCCAGTGATTTGGTTAACTGGATGACTCCTGCTTTAGAAGCATTGTACGAGCATTGTGGCTGCGGTACATTGACAATATGGCCTGACATTGAAGCGGTATTAATAATGGAACCGCCGCCTTGTTTTAACATGACTTTTCCAGCTGCCTGGGCTGTTAAAAATACACCGGTAAGATTAATATCAATGACTTTTTTCCACTGTTCAAAGGTCATTTCCTCTGCTGGTATATTCATGCAGATTCCAGCATTACAGAAGGCAACATCTAAACGGCCAAATGTTTCTAGGATTGTTTCGATCATGGCATCTACATCTGCTGGGTTGGTGACATCTGCTTTGATCGCAATGGACTTGATCCCATTATTCTCTTCCAGTTCCTTAGCCGTCTTTGTGGCTTCTTCAATATCCAAGTCTACAATTGCAATATCTGCTCCTGCTTCAGCGAAAGCCGTTGCCACACTTTTTCCAATACCCCTTGCACCGCCTGTTACAAAAATTTTCTTTCCATCCAATCTCATTTTTTCAATAATCCCCATTTTTCCCATTCCCTTTTCGTTAATTTATTTTGTAAAATACTTTTATAAAATACATTTACATAATAGAACGTTTTCCTTCGATAGTCAATAAATATAAAATTTTTAATTGGCAGACACTTTTTGACAAAGCTGTGTTTGTATCCGCACTTGTGATATATTTAAAAGAGTTAAAGTAAGTGTTTTTATAAAATTAGTTTATAAAATGGGGTAATTTTTCCATGGACACTAGCATTACGTTTAAAGATATAAAAAAAGGCAATTATTCCTCGATTTATCATCTCATTTATCAAAATGAGAAACTTTCGAAACAAGAGGTTGCCAATCAGCTTCATTTGAGTTTACCGACGGTCACTCAGAATCTTGTTCGCTTGGAAAAAGAAAAACTGATTGAGAAGAGCGGGCAGTTTGAATCTTCCGTTGGCAGGCGTGCAGCAGCCTATTGCCTTTGCCCTCAGGCTCGGATAAGCATTGGGGTAGAGATTCAGAAGAGGACTGTTCAGATTCTGGCGATTGATTTACGTGGAGATGCTTTTCAGCAAGAGAAACTAGCGATGGATTATTCTAATGAAGATCGTTATTACAGGGAATTAAGCCAAGCTGTACAGTCTTTTATCGCATCTCTTGATGTGTCAGAGGAGCAGGTTCTGGGGATTGGTTTTGCTGTCCAAGGCTTGACGTCAAATGACGGAACTAAGATCACATATGGAAAAATATTAATCGCTACAGGATTAGATATTGATGTTTTTGCACAGTATCTCCCATATCCCTGTCTGTTTTTACATGATGCGAAGTGTGCGGCAACCACAGAGTTGTGGGTAAGAAATGATATTGGAGATGCTGTCTATCTCTCGATTGGGCCTCACCTTGGAGGCGCCATTTTCATTGATGGTCAGATTTATATGGGAAAAGAAGGACATAGTGGGACGGTCGAACATATGACGATTAATCCGGAGGGTCCTGCTTGTTACTGCGGAAAGAAAGGGTGCATGGAAACATATAGCTCTGTTAATGCACTTCTAGAAGAAGAGGAAACATTAGATCTTTTCTTCGAACGGGTCCGCTCCGGAATCTCTTCTTATGTAGAGAGGTGGCATTCCTTTTTAGATTATTTAGCTCTTTCGATTAACAATATCCATCTTGTCCTTAACAGAGAATTTATTCTAGGCGGACATATATCTTCTTACTTAAAGGAAGAAGATATTGAAATTCTTCATGAAAAAGTAAATGAAAAAACAGCATTTCCAAGTAATACTCCCTTTATTCATATTAGCCGTTCACCGGCAAATGGAGTACCGATGGGGGCTGCCATCCCATTTATTCAATCATTTTTGAATAGTATATAACGTCATGGAAGCAAGGGGTGTCTCTTGCTTCTTTTTTGATCAGGAACCATATCGGCCGCAGGTTCGCATCTGAATTAAACACTATCAATCTATTACTTTTGGTGACAGGCACCATATAAAAAATTGAGAGGGTTTTCACAAAGTGCATTGCCTAATAAAAGGAAATCGTTTAATATAAGGAAGTAGACTTAATATCTATTAAATTCTGAAAAAGGGGCGGAACATCGTTATGAAACTATTTATTGATACTGCTAACCTAGAAGACATTAAGAAAGCCTATCGCGTAGGAGTGCTAGCTGGTGTTACCACTAACCCTTCCTTAGTAGCAAAAGAAGGCGTAAAATTTGAAGATCGTATTGAAGAGATCTGTCAAGCAGTTCCAGAGGTTGAATCTGTTTCTGCAGAAGTCACTCCTGATGCTGTAACAGCTGAAGAAATGATTGCGCAGGCAGAAGAACTAATCAAGATTAATGGTGGAGATTCAAAGGTAACTATTAAACTTCCGATGACAATTGCCGGTTTAGAAGCGTGCCGTTATCTTGCCAACAAAGGTGTAAAAACAAATGTAACCCTTATTTTTACGGTAAACCAAGCATTATTAGCTGCTAGAGCTGGTGCAACTTATGTTTCTCCATTCTTAGGACGTTTAGATGACATTTCTGAAGATGGTGTTCAATTAGTTGAAAGAATTGCTCAGTTATTCCGTATCCATAACTTGGATTCACAAATTATTGCAGCTTCTGTTCGTCACCCAGACCATGTGACTCGTGTTGCTATGGCAGGTGCACATATCGCCACTATTCCATATAGTGTCATTGAACAGCTTACTAAGCACCCACTAACAGATCAGGGTATGGAAAAATTTGCTGCCGATTGGGAAAAGACACTTGCTCTAAAATAAAATCGAAAATGCATGACTTGCTTTGTACCGCACCCCAAAGTTAGAGTGAAATCTGACTTTTGGGGTGTATTTTTATGGCTAAACATAGTGAACAATTTAAGTTAATGATTGTAAGAACGTCTTATGGTTATCGACGTATAAAGCTAAAGTTGAAAAAACGAGGCAATAAATTGAATCATAAGAAGTTACAACGCGTCATGAATAAACTCAGGTTAAAAGGAGATAAGTTCAGAGCTACTAAAAGTGTCCTCATGAACGGCTTATGGGATCGTGGGGGCCAGCTCTTATCAGGTGGAGAATCTCGTTAAACACCCGATTTGATAAATAGAAGGAAAAATTCACCTTAAATTGAAAATAGCACTGAAAATAACTTTAATAGGCGGAGAGATTCCGCCTATCAACTCGAAAAACGTGATATGAGGGATTTTATTTCTTTAAAGTCGGAAATCCTTCCCTTATTTACCCCGAAACGAGTTCCATTATGCACCTAAGCGGATGACCTACGCTTATTTTGGTTACTTAATTACGGATAGTGCTTTTTCAAATAGTCGAGTAAAAGATGCTTATTCCCACGTCTGGAAACGTGAGGGTCTACTTTATCGTTTGGGGAAAAGACAGGGAAATCAATAGTAAATAATGTTGTTATCAGATTGAAAAAAATTATGAATATATGCTTGACGCATTAATCTCTATGCTGTAATATATTAAAAGTCGTCACCAAGACGACAAAGTGATTGAAAAAAAGTTGTTGACTTATAGTTAATAACTTGATATGATATTAAAGTCGCTTTTGAACGAACGACAGATTGTTCTTTGAAAACTAAACAAACAAAAACGTCAACAAACAATAATTATTCATTT
>NZ_JAABNN010000030.1 GCF_009928415.1 Bacillus sp. USDA818B3_A | reverse complement strand
TGGGCTATAGCCAAGCGGTAAGGCATCGCACTTTGACTGCGACATGCGTTGGTTCGAATCCAGCTAGCCCAGCCAATTTGCGGAAGTAGTTCAGTGGTAGAACACCACCTTGCCAAGGTGGGGGTCGCGGGTTCGAATCCCGTCTTCCGCTCCAAATATATGGCGGCATAGCCAAGTGGTAAGGCAGAGGTCTGCAAAACCTTTACCACCGGTTCGAATCCGGTTGCCGCCTCCATAATTTTATTAATTAGTAAATGCTATTATATTTTGCCGGGGTGGCGGAACTGGCAGACGCACAGGACTTAAAATCCTGCGGTAGGTGACTACCGTACCGGTTCGATTCCGGTCCTCGGCATTGCTTTACCAACTTAATACGCCGGTGTGGCGGAATTGGCAGACGCGCACGACTCAAAATCGTGTTCCGTGAGGAGTGTCGGTTCGACCCCGACCACCGGTATTCTATGCAGCTTATAATGACTGCAGCTAAAGAACTTTCAACTTATTATGTTGAAAGTTTTTTTGTTTTTTGATTATTCCTAAAGTAAAGTGTTATTACTTATTAAGGAAAACCTTATTGACGACTGAAACCAGGAAAAAGCGTTTAGCTCGGTAGCCAAGAGGCCTTATTGACGACCGAAACCAGGAAAAAGTGTTCATCTCGGTAGCCAAGAAGCCTTATTGACGACCGAAACCAGGGAAAAGCGTTCATCTCGGTAGCCAAGAGGCCTTATTGACGACCAAAACTAGGGAAAAGCGTTCATCTCGGTAGCCAAGAAGCCTTATTGACGACCGAAACCAGGAAAAAGCGTTCATCTCGGTAGCCAAGGGGCCTTATTGGCTACCGAACTCAGAAAAAATGGTCCCCTGCCGGCGTCAATAGACCTTATTGATGAATGAACCCCAAGAAACGGGCTATCGCCCGTCATTGCTTCTCACCATATTGTGTCACTCCAAAGTAATCTTTTGTTGAGTAGTGGTTATAATCTACGTCCAAATCGTGAAAAATCCGATGTACATCAATTAATGGCTGAATATCATTTGTCGCCTCTGCTTCTGCTAATAAAGCTTTCGTATGAGTAAAATCCTCTTTTAGATCCTGATCACCAACCGAATTAATAACATGGTCGAGTTCTTTTATGTAAGAACCATATTGCTTATTGAATTCTAAAAAACTAAAATTCTTACTATGCCCCCAGCATAATGCATTATTCCAATAATGATGATTACTAGAGATATATTTTCCTACATCCGTTTGAGTGATTTTTGATACTTCAAGATGCTGAATAGGCAGACCATTTGATGTTACCCTGTTGTCTTTAATAATATAAAACGCGGTACACATCAAAATAGATAGAATAATTAATATAGAAATAATGACCGGCTTCCGTTTAAAAATAATTCTCACCTCAATAGGAATAAAATAAATTTATAATATATAGAATAGATTAGCAAATATTCAGAAAAAAGTCATATAAAAATCTAATTCAAATAGGAAATATGACTTAAATCGACAAATTATTCGAAAATGACTTGACTACTATAAAGATTATATGTAATATTTAAAAGGTCAATTAGTTGAAAATATTATAAATGCGGGTGTAGTTTACTGGTAAAACCTCAGCCTTCCAAGCTGATGTAGTGGGTTCGATTCCCATCACCCGCTCCATACATATTAACTAACGCAGTGTATCGTTACATTCAGAGAACGATGCATTGCGTTTTATTATTTTTCAAAACAAAAAAGATACCATATTACTGGCATCCAATAATTTTGAAGCTAGCTTCCCCTCCATGTATCTGGGTAAACATATTCATTAATGATTCAGTCAGCCTTCCAGCCTCCTCAACACTAATTGACGGCCTCAGGTAAATGACTTGTAAAGCATTCTTTGTATGAACTGTAACAGGGGCCTTATCAGAATCAACAAATGGACTTCCAAAAGGTCCATTTTCATCGGAGGAAAGGATTAAGTTTTGTAAAGAATTTTTCCTCCCATTCAAACCTATGTACTCCTCGTCCTCCTTCCCAATTCGAATCACAACCTTGCCCGTTATCTGATCAACGTCGTAAATACCAATCGGCACTTGATATTGCAGCGAGAAAAAGTTATTAATATCAATGGCACTATTGATTGGAGATAGATAATTCTGTTTTTGGACTCTTCTAAATAAAGCCTCTGCTGAATGCCGGTACCTATTGGGATCCTTGCCGATCTTTTTAAAAATAGTTCTCCACTCTTTAATACCGGGAAGATCGGTTACCTGTTTATCCTCCAGTTCAAAATAAATAGACTCTTGGAAAAGCTGAAGCCTTCCTTTAACCATTTGTGGTGATTCCCCGACTATAATGTTCCTATATTCAATTACCCCAATTTTAAAATCAGGTATTTGTGCGGGAATTTCCGTAGCAACTTGAATTTCCAACCATTCCACCTCCAAAATTTAATGAAAATAGTTTATCATAAATAGATGTCCAACTAATAATTAAAACAACTCATATAGATACAAGTCATAATCGAGAGGAGGAAAACTAGTGGATGTTCATGAATTAAAAAAAGAACTAATTGCCTATAGTAAGGAAATCGGTATAGATAAAATCGGATTCACTACGGCCGATCCTTTTACTGAATTAAAAAGCCGTTTGTTGAGGCAGCAGGAGCTGGGCTATCAGTCAGGTTTTGAAGAGCCGGATATCGATAAGCGGGTAACCCCTGCAATGCTCTTAGAAGGGGCTCATTCAATTATCTCGATTGCCCTTGCATATCCGTCTAAAATGTCCAGTCATGTTGAAAGCAGGAAGGGAGAAAGACGAGGAATCTTCAGCAGGGCTTCATGGGGACTAGATTATCACCATATACTCCGTGACCGTCTTAACAAGCTAGAAGCATTCATATTAGACAAATTTCCAGAGGCGAAGTTAAAATCAATGGTCGATACAGGAGAACTTTCGGACAGGGCGGTAGCAGAGAGAGCCGGCATCGGCTGGAGCGGAAAGAACTGTTCCATAATTACCCCTGAATTTGGCTCATATGTTTATCTAGGCGAAATGATTACTAATATCCCTTTTGAACCGGATACACCGATAGAAGACCAATGCGGCACTTGTACAAAGTGTATCGATGCTTGTCCTACAGGTGCGTTAATTCAAGGCGGTCAGATCGATGCCAAACGCTGCATTTCCTTTTTAACACAAACAAAAGAGCTTATTCCAGATGAATTTAGAGAAAAAATAGGGAATCGTATTTATGGATGTGACTCTTGTCAAACCGCCTGTCCTGTTAACAAGGGGGTTAATTTTCATTTTCATGAAGAAATGGAAACCGATCCAGAAATCGCGAAGCCCTTATTAAAACCAATTTTAAAACTTAGCAATCGAGAATTTAAAAAGAGCTTTGGTATGGTTTCAGGTGCATGGCGAGGAAAAAGACCCATTCAGAGGAATGCTATTATAGCCCTTGCACATTTTAAAGATGAAAGTGCGGTTCCTGATTTAATTGATATCCTGGAGAATGAAGCTAGTTCTGTTAACAGAGGGACTGCTGCCTGGGCACTAGGAAGAATTGGCGGGGAGTCTGCTTTAGAAGCTTTAAAAAAGGCAAAAGAGCTTGAAACGGATCATGAGGTACAGAAAGAAATAGAAAAAGGTTTAGAGATTTATAAATAGTAGAGGGTGTACCACCAGTACAGACTATCGGCCGGGCAGCTTTTGCCTGGTTTTCTTATGGTTAGTTGGGGATTTGTTAATAAATCACAAAGTTTGTAAATATCATATGAAATTGTGTAAATAACAGTATGAATTTTGTTAATAAACCTGAAACTTTTGTTAATACCGCCTTATAATTTGTTAATAAAGCATTAAAGCATTAAAGTAGAAAGCTGATTCATTATAATAAAGCTATTATATCCATCACATTATTTTTTCATCGTTAAATCTATCCCCCCTTCATATGTATAAAGAGAAAGGGGTGGATAGGTTTGAAGCAATTACTTCAAGACTTATTTGAAAAACGGGTCAATCAATTTGTTTCCGATAAGCGTAGTCCTAAACCTAATTTTCCAAAAGCTGAGATCAAACAAAGAGCTTTAGCCAATCGATCAGCTGAAATTGTGAAAGTAAAGGCATCCGGAAAAATATTGAAAGAGTCGTCGGAGGATGAGTTTCAAACAATCGAATATCAAGCCCACTATCAATATTTAATTAAACAAAATGGAACACTCTATATGGAAGAAGAAATAGAAGATCGGTTAGCCAAGTTTTACAAAAATGCTTTAGTAATGGATGAAGAAATGAAACCAAATCTAGAACCAGTTGACCTTCCAAAATCAGACACCAGTATGTTGACTTTTGAGAATCAAGACGAACGGCTTAGCTATGAATACGATCGTTTGAAAGCCGTACAATATGCAGAACGCTGGTGGAACAGCTATAATCCAGCATATAAAAAATTCGAAAATGATTGTACCAACTTTATCTCCCAATGTCTTCAGGCTGGTGGAGCACCGATGCGCGGCTACCCAAAACGAGATGCGGGGTGGTGGCTGCAACATAATAACTGGAGCTATAGCTGGGCTGTAGCGCACTCTCTAAGGCTATACTTACCGAATTCTAAAAGCGGACTGCGGGCACGAGAGGTCTCAAGCCCGGATCAGTTAATATTAGGTGATATTATTTGTTATGATTTTGAAGGGGACGGCAGGTTTAACCATAACACCATTGTTACTGGTAAGGATGCCTATGGTATGCCATTAGTAAACGCCCATACCTATAATAGCCGGATGCGTTACTGGGCCTATGAGGATTCAAGTGCGTATACCCCAAATATCAAATACAAGTTTTATTCCATCCTCGATTGATGATTCTTGAATGCAGTAGTCAGAGTGGTATAATTGCTTGTAGAGCATTAATACGAGGTGAAACCTTTGGCAGTACACGTAGTTTTATATCAGCCGCAAATACCTGCTAATACAGGAAACATTGCTCGGACATGTGCAGGAACGGATACCGGGCTGCATTTAATTGGTCCTTTAGGTTTTTCGAAAGATGATAAAAGGTTAAAAAGGGCAGGTTTAGATTATTGGGAACATGTAAAAATTACTTATTATGAGTCGTTAGATGATTTTTACGAGAAGAATGCTGGAGGTAACTTCTTTTATATAACGAAATCTGGTCAAAAGGAATTTAGCAGTTTTGATTATAGTGATTCTTCTAAGGACTATTATTTTATTTTTGGACGGGAAACAACTGGTCTTCCAAAAGATATTTTTGAAAATAATCTTGAATCCTCGCTTCGGATACCTATGAGTGAAAATATGAGTTCCTTAAATATGTCCAATACAGCCGCCATTCTCATTTATGAAGCATTACGTCAGCAGGATTATCCAAATCTTAAATAAAAGAGAAGGAGGCCCGCAGGTTTGGGCCTCCTTCAATTATAGAAAGGATTTTTTTTATGAATGATGTAATCAATACCATCCTTAATCATCGTTCCATCCGGCATTTTGAAGATAAACAATTAACGGATGAACAAATTCAAACAATTGTATCTTGTGCACAAGCAGCAGCCACTTCCAGCTTTATTCAGGCCTATTCCATCATAGGTGTAAAAGATATAGAAAAGAAGAGAAGATTGGCTGAATTAACAGGCAACCAAGAATATGTAGAGAAAAATGGCCATTTCTTTGTTTTTTGTGCAGACCTTTATCGTCATACAATAATTGGTGAAAAAGAAAATTTAGATTTGAACCCATCACTAGAGAGCACGGAAAAGTTCATGGTGGCGCTCATTGATACAACCTTGGCGGCACAAAATGCGGCCATTGCAGCAGAATCCATGGGGTTAGGAATATGTTATATAGGCGGCATTCGTAATGACTTGCATTCGGTGAAGGATCTTTTAAACATACCTGACCGTGTCATTCCATTGTTTGGACTGGCCGTGGGGTATCCGGCCAAGATGACAGATAAGAAGCCAAGATTGCCGTTTGAACACGTTTATCATGAGAATCAATACAACCAGGATACGGGGCAATTTACTAGACAGCTTGATGAGTATGATCAGTTGATATCGAATTATTATGAAGCAAGAACAAATGGGCAAAGACAGGACCGCTGGACCGAACAAATTGCTCATATGCTTTCAAAACAAACGAGAATGTATATGAAGGAATTTATCCAAAAAAACAAACTCGATATACGTTAAAAAAATGACTGCCCAGCTTAGGCAGTCATTTTTTTAATTCTTACTTATTTGTTCCTGGTCTATCATTATACCCCGCTGTGAAAATGGCTGCCAAGAACGAAATCATTACTAAAATAACTATGAACGTATTCATGTTATGTACTGCCCCCTTTGTCCCGTTTTTAAATAGATTGTTTAGCTAAGAGTAACACTTAGTTAGTAAAAACCGCTAAACGGACGCATTTCTGACACATACAATTTTATTATAGCCTAAGATTTAAAAATGAAAAGGGCAATATTCCTTTTATTAAAATAAAAAAGAAAGACAATATCTCGAAATGGTTTAGCATGTTCAAGTCTTATAGTGCATAAAGTATATTAATCGTCTCTGATAATCTACAGGGGGAGGGCCATATGGATATTTTAAAAAAAATCGAGAGCTTTCGTGAAGAAGAGGAAAAACTGCGCTGGGAAGGATCATTCGCTGACTATTTATTGTTGTTGAGGGAAAAGCCGTGGGTAGCACAATCTGCACATTCTCGAGTTTACAATATGATTAGGGACGCAGGAATTGAAGAAGTTAAAGGGACGAAGCATTACAATTTCTTTAGTAATCAATTATTTGGTCTAGAAGAGTCACTTGAAAGGCTTGTTGAGGAATACTTTCATCCAGCTGCCAAAAGGCTGGACGTTAGAAAAAGGATCTTACTTTTAATGGGTCCGGTGAGCGGCGGTAAATCAACCCTCGTTACCATGTTAAAAAGAGGGTTAGAACAATACTCACGTTCAGACAGAGGCTCCGTTTTTGCCATCAAAGGCTGCCCGATGCATGAAGATCCATTACATTTAATTCCTCATCATTTACGGGCTGACTTCTATGAGGAATATGGAATTAGGATAGAAGGAAACTTATCGCCATTGAATATGATGCGTCTAGAAGAGGAATATGGCGGCAGAATTGAAGATGTTTTAGTGGAAAGAATCTTCTTCTCAGAAGATAAACGGACTGGTATTGGTACATTTAGTCCATCCGACCCTAAATCACAGGATATCGCTGATTTGACAGGAAGTATTGATTTCTCGACTATTGCGGAATTTGGCTCAGAATCAGACCCAAGGGCCTATCGGTTTGATGGGGAACTTAACAAGGCAAATCGTGGGATGATGGAATTCCAGGAAATGTTAAAATGTGATGAGAAATTCCTCTGGCATTTATTATCACTGACACAAGAAGGAAATTTTAAAGCAGGAAGGTTTGCATTAATCAGTGCGGATGAGCTGATTGTGGCGCATACGAATGAAACCGAATATCGGTCATTCATATCAAACAAGAAGAATGAAGCACTCCATTCCCGGATTATTGTCATGCCGATTCCTTATAATTTAAAGGTTTCCCAAGAAGAAAGAATTTATGAAAAGATGATTAATGAGAGTGATGTCTCTGATGTTCATATTGCACCGCATACCTTAAAGGTGGCAGCAATGTTTACGATCTTAACCCGCCTGAAGGAGCCGAAAAAGGGGGATATCGATCTTCTCAAAAAAATGCGCCTTTACGATGGGGAGAATGTAGAAGGATTTAATATAGCGGATGTGGAAGAATTGAAACGCGAGTACCAAGATGAAGGTATGAGCGGTATCGACCCTCGTTATGTCATCAATCGCATTTCATCTACTATCATTCGTAAAGAAGTACCGTCCATTAACGCCCTTGATGTATTAAGATCGTTAAAAGACGGGCTTGACCAGCATCCATCGATTACAGCTGAGCTCCGTGATCGATATATGAATTACATCTCGCTAGCAAGAAAAGAGTATGACAATATTGCTAAAAATGAAGTACAAAAGGCTTTTGTCTACTCTTATGAAGAATCAGCTAAAACACTGATGGATAACTATCTTGATAATGTGGAGGCTTATTGCAATAAAGCAAAGCTTCGTGACCCATTAACTGGAGAAGAAATCAATCCAGATGAAAAGCTAATGCGTTCGATAGAGGAGCAAATTGGTATTTCTGAAAATGCTAAAAAAGCCTTTAGGGAAGAAATATTAATCAGGATTTCAGCTTTTGCCCGAAAAGGCAGGCGATTTGATTACAATTCCCACGACAGGCTCAGGGAAGCGATTCAAAAGAAACTATTTGCTGATCTTAAGGATGTTGTAAAGATCACTACTTCTTCTAAGACGCCGGATGAGCAGCAATTGAAGAAAATTAATGATGTGGTCGCTCGTCTAATTGACGAACACGGCTATAATTCGACATCGGCCAATGAATTACTTCGCTATGTTGGAAGTTTATTAAACAGATAATTTGGGTTTAGAATACACAGACTGGCAGAGATAAGACTGTCAGTCTGTTTTTTTCCAGTAAAGAGTTTATTTATTGCTTTTAATCAAAGGAATAGAATTTAGTTGTCCAATTTATAGGCAATTGACCAATTGTCAAAATTATTTGTAAATTATTCTCTACTTTTGCATAGGATAAAGTAATCCATCATTTACTTGTTTTTTCATTCGGGTTATTTTATGCCATTGTAAAAAAAATGTGCAGTATGGAGTTAATTTTAATTTAATTTAATTTAATAAGGAGGGGTTTGTAGTGTCTATCGATAACCATCAATTTGTGATTTCAAGAGAAGATTGGTCCCTCCACCGTAAAGGCCACGATGACCAGCAGCGCCATCAAGAAAAAGTCCAGGAGGCAATCCGCAACAATCTTCCCGAATTAATTACAGAAGAGAGTATTATCATGTCTAATGGTCGCGATGTGGTTAAAATTCCAATTCGTTCTTTGGACGAATATAAAATTCGCTATAATTATGACAAAAACAAACACGTGGGCCAAGGTGACGGTGAGAGTCAAGTCGGTGACGTAGTAGCGCGGGACGGTAACAGCCAACAAAAAGGACCTGGTAAAGGTCAAGGTGCAGGAGATCAAGCAGGAGAAGATTATTTTGAAGCAGAAGTATCGTTAATGGAGCTTGAGGAAGCCTTGTTTAAGCAGCTGGAATTACCGAACTTAAAGAAAAAAGAAGAGCAGGAGCATCTCGTTGAAAATATTGAGTTCAATGATATTCGTAAAACTGGATTAATGGGGAACATCGATAAAAAACGGACGATGATGTCTGCTTTTAAACGTAATGCAATGAGTGGAAAGCCTGCCTTCCACCCAATTTACAAAGATGATTTAAAGTTTAAAACTTGGAATGAAGTAGTAAAACCTGATTCAAAGGCTGTTGTTATTGCAATGATGGATACAAGCGGAAGTATGGGGATTTGGGAGAAATACATGGCCCGCAGCTTTTTCTTCTGGATGACGCGTTTCTTAAGAACTAAATATGAAACAGTTGAAATTGAGTTTATCGCCCATCATACGGAGGCAAAAGTAGTTTCAGAAGAAGACTTCTTTTCAAAAGGAGAAAGCGGTGGAACCATTTGTTCATCCGCTTACCGAAAAGCTTTAGAAATTATTGACGCAAAATATAATCCACGGAAGTTCAACATCTATCCATTCCACTTTTCAGACGGTGATAATTTAACATCCGATAATGCCCGGTGCGTGAAGCTTGTAGAAGAATTAATGAAAGTTTCGAACATGTTCGGTTACGGAGAAGTAAACCAATACAATCGTCATTCTACTCTAATGTCAGCTTATAAAAACATCAAGGATGAGCAATTCCGCTATTATATACTCAAACAAAAAGCAGATGTTTTCCATGCCATGAAGAGTTTTTTCCAACAAGAACAATCCAAATTATACGCTTAAAAAATGACAGGAGCATCTCCTGTCATTTTTTTGCGAAAAAAGATGATAGTGATGCCAATCGGTGGAATGCATTGATGCATCTGCATTAATAGACGTAAATTACCAATAATACTTTCCTTTAAATGATTAAAAATAAAAGGGCAAGAAATTTTCTTGCGATAAAAGGGGGTATTACCAATGATAAAAAAATCAATTGGATTACTAGTGACAGCAACGCTCACAATGGGGCTTGCTGCATGTAATATAAATGACCGTAACGATATAAATGATCGTACCAATAATCGTCTTGCTGTGGACACAAACGATCGAGATAATCGCAATGTAACTCTCCGGGATAATCGAGATAATGGTATCGATCATAACGGGCCGCTTACAGAGGACTACAATAACCGTAACAACAACGAACCTGATTTAGATACAAATCTCTTTAATGATAAGCGAAAAGTCAACAAAAATGATGATGACATGCTTTCCGCTTATAATACAAACCTAAATAGTAATCAATACCCGCACACTCAAGCTGTACTAATTAGGGATGCGAAGTACCAGTACATCACCGTTGACCCTAGACAAAGAAACTGGTTCCAATTTGGTTTTATCCAGCCTGGGCAGCCAAATACAGGACAAAAACAAACAGCACAAACACCTGCCCAACAGCAAACAACTCGCCAGGCGCCAAACCAAGCCCCTGCACAGCAGGCCACACCTGTACCTAAACAGCAGCAAACCCAAGCGCCTAGCGGGGCAGCGCAAAATAATACAGCTGCCACTGGAACCGTAAGTCAATTTGCTCAACAAGTAATCGACCTAACGAATCAACAAAGAACAAAGAATGGTCTTCAGGCTTTAAAAGCTGACACACAGCTTAGCGGTGTAGCTCAAAAGAAAGCAGTGGACATGCAGCAAAATCATTATTTTTCTCATACAAGTCCGACTTATGGTTCACCGTTTGACATGATGAGAGACTTTGGTGTCAGCTATAAATCTGCTGGTGAAAACATTGCTCAAGGGCAAAGAACACCACAAGAAGTGGTAACGGCTTGGATGAACAGCGAAGGCCATCGTAAAAACATTCTAAGTTCGAATTTTACCCATATAGGTGTAGGATTTGAACAAACAGGGAAAAACTGGTCACAAATGTTTATCGGTAAATAATAGAAAAGGCGATAGGGCACTTAACAGGGATGAAAGTCATAAGCTGCTCCTTATTGACGTAAGGACTATGAACCCTGTCCCCTAAAGCAAAAAATTAAACACAAAATAACCGGCAGCACTAATGGCTGCCGGTTTGCTCATATTTATTAATAGAAATCGTAGGAAACTCGAAATGAAAGGTAGTTCCTTTACCGACCTCACTTTCGACCCAGATTGATCCATCCATAGCCCTTACAATGCTATAGACCACCATCATACCTAATCCTGTGCCATTTTTCCCTTTAGTGGAATAAAAAGGCTCACCTAACCTTTCGAGCTGCTGAGGTGTCATCCCGATACCGCTATCCTTTATTATAATAGTGACCAAATTAAGGCTATATTCGGTGGAAATATGCAAGTATCCGCCATTTGGCATTGCCTCTATTGCATTTTTTAAGACGTTGACAAAGCATTGTCTAAACTTCTGTCCGTCCCCCTTAATAAACCCAATAATGGAAAAATCGGTCATGATATCAACAGAATTCTGATTTGCTAAAGGCTGCAGGATATTGATAATTTGCCGAAGTTCTCTTTTTACATTTAACTCTTCGTACTTTTCTAGTGAGGGTCTGGCAAACGTCAAATAATCTTGAATGACCCTTTCAGCCGAAAATAGTTCATCTTTAACGATGGCGAGATATTCTTTTCTTTTTTGTCTAGGCAGGTATTCATCCTGTAATAGCTGAACGAAACCGCTCGCAGCGGTAAGGGGATTTCGAATTTCATGAGAAATAGCGGCCCCCATTTGTTCCACTGCTTTTAACTTCTCCGCTTTGATCAGCTCTTGCTGCATCTCACTAATTTTTCTTAAAAATTCAAGACTATATGAGACAATACCAATACCAAGGGATGGAACTACGAGGCTTGCAAAGGACGCATCCAGAAGGTTCAACGGTATGTGATAAAATACAATGCTAAAAACGGTTAGTAAACCGATGAATATTCCCATACATACTGTTGTAAAAATTCTTCGTGCAGGACTGATGTTTTGAAACCAAGGATATAAACGCCATAAGATCAAAGTTAGTGGAACATAAACCACTAAAGTCTGCCAAAAACCAATATTAACTCCATAGAGGCTTGTTAAACCTATAATTGAAATGGAAAGAATAGGACCAATTCCAGCATATAAACCGCCGATGATTAATGGAAGACTCCTTAAATCGAATCTTACATGGGAAACCGTTACATAGGAGAACTGGATACATAACCAAATTGTTATGATAAACAAGATGATAATGGAGGGTTTAGATAGTAAGGTCTTTTTGCCTTTTCCAAATAATATGAAGCCAATCAACAGTAATATAATCATAAGAGAGAGATTGATGAAAAGGTGCATCGTTATTTCCATTTTCTCACCGTCCATAATGGGCTCATAGAAAAATTTTACATGTATTTTTGGCAAGTTACAACAAAATTTGCAAAATATTTTGAAAAAGTAGGAATATATACACTTTGTCTAGCTATAAAAAAACCTGGAAGGAATAAGTTTTCAATTCCCCCAGGTTTATTCATCGATGGATATGGTATTTCTGCCTCTTGTTTTAGATAGGTAGAGAGCAGAATCAGCTTTATTAATTAAGATATCGGGCAGTGTTGATTTACTAGGATTCATGGAAGCTACCCCAATACTTAATGTTAGATAAAAGGCTATTTCTGAGCTTTTATGTGGTACTTGAAGTTCGTGTACTGCATCCTTAATTTTTTGTGCAGTCATTACCCCTTCTTTGCGGTCAGCTGAAGGAAGAATTAGTGAAAATTCTTCTCCCCCGTAGCGGCAAAATGTCCCATTTGACAGGCTTGAGGTAAATAAATTATTCACGGTTTGGGCAATTGTTTGTAAGCAAAAGTCCCCTTTCAGATGGCCGTATGTATCATTATATTTTTTAAAGTAATCAATATCAAACATAATTAAAGTAATAGGTTTATGGTTTTCAATGGCATTAGACCATTCCTTAAGGAGTGTTTCATCAAAATAGCGGCGGTTAGCAATCCCTGTTAATCCGTCCATATAGGATAAACGGTTGAGTAATTGATTGGCTTCTTGCAGCTTTTGTTCTGTCAATTTTCGATTCGTAATATCTCTAGAGACATTGATGACTTTTTTTTCATCATCTTCTTGAAAGGGTACACTTTTTAAGGTCGATTCGATCCAAACGTAGTCACCGTACTTGGAACGGGAACGATAGGTAGCTTCCGCAGAGCCATCTTGGAGAGCTTTCTGAAACATTGCATTTGTCTGATCTGCATCCTCAGGATGGATAAACACTTCTACCTTTTTTCCCAATAATTCAGGATATTCAAAATGAATGACCTCTTTTACTGCAGGTGATATATAAATATATTCTGTTTGTTCATTGTGCATGGTAATCATATCACTGGAATATTCTGCGATGAGACGAAACCGTTCTTCGGTTTCTTTTAATTTGACAAGACTGTTGTTTAGTTGGTTTTGAGTCTCATTTGAATCAACCACAAATACAAAGAAATAATATCCAAATAAACCGCCAATCAATGAAATTAAACTATGCATGGTCAGTACATTTTTTAGAACTTGTGCATCGTCAATTCTGATGATGAGGATGGTAGAGATAATTAGTAAGCCACATAAGTTCATGATAAAAGCTTTAGTCGTTCGATGGATCTTCAGTGTTGAGAGTAACCCGCAAACGGGACCGATTAAAAGTGCCCCCAAGGAAGGCAGTAAAGCAGAATGATTGAAGCCGAATAATATAAATCTTCCAAGGGAAATCAGAGTGGCTGCAATAATAGCTGGTATATACCCGCCAAACGCACCAGCGATGACAATGGCCAAATGACGCAAATCAGCGTAGATGTCAGGACTTACTTGAATGGAAAACATCATTAGCACATTCCCCAGCACCCCAAAGCATATTCCCCAATAGAATTTTGTGGACATGGAAGAAGTAGGATATAATGGCTTATCTTTAAATAACACACCCATAATAGAGAAAGAGGCAATTAAGAGTGCTGCATTTGAAACAAATTCTTTGAGCATGAAATATCTCCTGAAATTTAAAATGAATGCTATTTTACCATATTGAATTTTAGAAAAGCATTCCAATTATACTATAGATTTCTTGATTTTAACAAAGCTGACAGTAAAAACGCCGGTAGATAAAAAAGCTTCCTAATCACTAGGAAGCTTTAATCGGATAGATTAAACTAGTACACTGTCTTTTGCAAATTTCTTTGCAGCATAGCGTGCATTTATTATGGCTTGTTCAAGAATCTCGGGTACTCTTTTTGGATTTATGTCAAAGCCTTCTGCGACAACCGTTTCCATTACATCAATACCTAAAAAGCGAAGTGCGATTTTTAAGTAACGGTCCCCTGACTCAAGCTCTTGCATAGGAGTTCCGATATATTGGCCGCCTCGCGTTTGGATATGAATGGCCTTCTTATTCGATAAAAGCCCTTTAGGCCCGTTCGCGGTGTGGGCGAAAGTTTTTCCTGAAATAAATAAATTATCAATATAGGCCTTTAAGACAGCAGGTGAGTTTAAATTCCACATGGGGGAAACAAATACATAGTAATCATATGAAATAAATTCATCTGCGAGTTTATGCATCCTCGTAATTTTCTCTCTTTCCGGTTCAGAAAGTTGATCGATGGTATATCCATAACCAGCTAACTTTCCTCTTGCGAATACTAAATCGGCATCCATCTGCGGGAATTCATAAGCAAACAAATCTACTCTGTTAATTTCTACGTCTGGCCGTTCCTCTAGAAATGTTTCTAGAAAAGCTTCTCCGATTTTAAGACCCTTCGATTTTTCTATGCCTTTAGGGTTCGCTGTGATATATAGTAATTTTTCCATTAAGTCACAACCTTCAATTTTATTATGTGTTAACAACTTAATTATAGAAAAAATACGGTAGATGAAAATTGAACAATTGGTGAAGTTGATGAACATTAGGTGAAAGGTCTGGAAGAAAATCCCTTGAACTTTTATTAAAAAAAATAAGCACTTTTATTGTCAATCAGGAAAGAATATGTTTATCTATAGAGATAAACACAGAAAGAGGGATATTTATGTCGAAACAACAAATTGGTGTTATCGGATTAGCAGTAATGGGAAAAAACTTGGCATTAAATATTGAAAGCCGCGGCTATTCAGTTGCTGTTTTTAACCGCTCATATGACAAAACCGAAGAATTTTTAAAGAATGAAGCGGAAGGAAAAAACTTTGTCGGTGCACGTACGATGGAGGAATTTGTTGATTCCTTAGAAAAGCCTCGTAAAGTTTTATTAATGGTTAAGGCAGGCGCAGCTACTGACGCAACGATTGAATCCCTAAAGCCATATCTTGAAGAGGGCGATATCATTATTGATGGAGGAAATACGTTCTTCCAAGACACGATTAGACGTAATAAAGAATTAGAAATGGCCGGTTTCAATTTTATTGGTACAGGTGTATCCGGCGGGGAAGAAGGAGCATTAAAAGGACCTTCAATCATGCCTGGAGGCAAAAAAGAAGCATATGAACTTGTTCAGCCGATTTTAGAAGCAATTTCAGCAAAAGTTCAAGGAGATCCATGCTGTACTTATATTGGACCAAATGGTGCTGGTCATTATGTTAAAATGGTACATAATGGAATTGAGTATGGAGATATGCAATTAATTTGTGAAGCATATTTCATTTTAAAAAATGTGCTTGGATTAAATACAGAAGAACTTCATTCTGTTTTTGCCGATTGGAATAAAGGCGAATTAGACAGTTATTTAATCGAAATTACAGCAGATATCTTTAAAAAGGTAGACGAAGAAACAGGTAAACCATTGGTTGATGTTATCTTAGACACTGCAGGCCAAAAAGGTACTGGTAAGTGGACAAGCCAAAATGCTTTAGATTTAGGTGTGCCACTTCCAATCATCACTGAATCTGTTTTTGCCCGTTTTATTTCAGCAATGAAAGAAGAACGTGTTAAAGCAAGTAAAGTATTGACTGGTCCAGAAGTGAAACCATTTGAAGGAAGCAAGGAAGAACTAATTGAAGCAGTCCGTAAAGCCCTATATATGAGCAAAATTTGCTCATATGCTCAAGGTTTTGCGCAAATGCGTGTTGCTTCTGAAGAATATGACTGGAATCTTCGTTATGGTGATATCGCTATGATTTTCCGCGGTGGCTGTATCATCCGTGCTCAATTCTTACAAAAGATCAAAGATGCATATGATCGTGACACAGAATTAGCAAACCTATTATTAGACCCTTACTTTAAAGAGATTGTTGAGAACTATCAGTCAGCTCTACGTCAAGTTATTGCAGTAGCGATTGAGCGCGGTATTCCAGTACCATCTTTCGCAAGTGCAATTGCTTACTATGACAGCTATCGCACAGAAACATTACCAGCAAACCTATTGCAAGCACAACGCGACTACTTTGGTGCTCACACCTATCAACGTACCGACAAAGAAGGCGTATTCCACACAAACTGGATGGAATAAAATCAACAACAATATAGAAAAAGCTGCCATTCACTGGCAGCTCAAAATGTCGAGAAAGTTATCTTTCTCGACATTTTTTTATAACAATTTAATGAAAGTCCCTGCAAATAGTCCTGTTGATTTCCGCTCCGGCACTCGCTTTCCGCGGGGAGGTCCTGGAGCCTCCTCGGCGCTGAAAGCGCCTGCGGGGTCTCCAGTGACCTCTATATCCCGCAGGAGTCGAGTGCCTCCGCTCCAATCAACAGGAGGCAAAACAACTTAAGTTCCGCACACACTATTTATAGCCTTGCCTAGTCTGTCAAAATTTTCAAGGTAAGAATAGAAATCATATATATTTTTTCTATCAAACAAACAAGATGGTTATCAAGTATAATCCATCAATAGATGCAAATTAAACTTCAACTTGGTAAACTCTTTTGATCTAAAAATGGACTTTAACTCTTATTATTTATTAGTTGAGTGAAGGAACTTTATTGAAAACACTCTGTTGATTGGTGCGGAAGGCACGAAGACTCCTGCGGGAGTACGGGGCAGGGGAGACCCCGCAGGCGCAAACGCGCCGAGGAGGCTCCCCGGCACGCCCGCGGAAAGCGAAGTGCCTGGAGCGCCAATCAACAGACATATTCGATAGCTTATACACTAGTTTTTTTGAGCTTAAATCCATTTTATTTCTTGTAATAATTGCTGCCTAAATAATTGTAGGATAAATTCATTGTAGAAGTCATTTCTGACAATAACCTGAAAATTGTTATTGGAGTGAATGTAAAAATGTATATCGGTTAAAACCTTATTTTCATCAAAGTACTGCCGTACCTTTACCAGTTTTTTCTTTAACTCTGTCTCAAACAAAGTAATTAAAAACTCCATATCGTTCCCATTCGCTACTTCTTTTATTTCGAGAAGATTCTTGTCGTACATATACTCAATCCGCATAAAGAGCCCTCCTATATTAAATATCGTAAATAAATATAGATTGTACAGATGACAATCGAGAGAATCATTAATGGAAAAGATATTAATAGAAATTTTCCAAAGGTAATTGGATGTCCTTCCTTGGCTGCAAGTCCGGCCACGATCACGTTCGCACTTGCCCCAATAAGTGTTCCATTGCCTCCCAGACAAGCTCCAAGGGAAAGACTCCACCAAAGAGGTTCCAAATTATGAATCCCCAATTCTCCCATATCTTTAATCATCGGAATCATCGTGGCTACAAACGGAATATTATCAATAAATGCAGAGGCAATCGCACTCACCCAAAGGATTAAAATCGAGGTGGAGGCCACATTTCCGCCTGTTAAATGTACGGAATAATTAGCAAGTAAAGATATAACTCCTGTTTCAATTAAACCTGAGACTAGTACGAACAATCCGATAAAGAAGAAAATCGTAGTCCACTCAACCTTAGCAAACGACTTATCCAAATATTCCTCCCCAGTTAATAAAAGTAACAAGAAGGCACCTGCTAAAGCAACAGTTGCTGATTCAACATGTACCAGCTGATGCAGGAAAAAACCTATAATAGTAAATAAAAGTGCTGCTAAGGACTTGATTAATAATTTCTTGTCGGTAATTTCTTCTTTTTCGTCTAAGTCCATAAGGCTTGCTTTCAAATCATCAGAGGCGCGGAGCTGTTTCCTATAGAAGAAAGCAAGAATAGCCATATTGACAAATAATATAAAAAAGCTGATTGCTGTCAAATTGTTAATGAAGGCCATGAATGTTAATTCCTTTACGGCACTACCGAGCATGATATTGGGCGGGTCGCCAATTAAGGTGGAGGTTCCGCCGATATTGGAAGCAATGACCTCGGTAATTAAGAATGGAATTGGATTTACACGTAATTGCCTTGTGATACTAAATGTCACTGGGACCATCAGCAGGACCGTTGTAACGTTATCTAAAAAAGCAGAGCCTAATGCTGTAATGATTCCAAGGGCAAGTAAGATCTTTAATGGGTCGCCCTTTACTTTTTTAGCTGACCAAATAGCGATATACTTAAACACCCCCGTCTCAGATGTGATTGAAACAATGATCATCATCCCTGTTAGTAATCCGAGTGTATTAAAATCAATGTGATGTAAGGCTGTTTCTTGATTGATAATCCCTAAGAGGACCATCATAATTCCACCCGCCATGGCAATAATTGTACGATGAATCTTTTCTGTAACAATAAAAGCATAAGTAATTAAAAAGACACCTATAGCGATAATTGCTTGTGTTGACATGCATGCACCACTTCTCCTATGTATTTACACTATATTGAAAAAATGCAAAAAGGAGCCTGTGTGTGACAGACTCCCCCAAAATCAACATATGTATGATTGTTTTTATTTTATAAAACAATCCAGTGAATGTAAAGAGCTCTTACCAATCATTACCTCACAAATTTTCGCACTTTTCTCTATTACGTCAGGTTAGAGACCTAATTTTTTAATAAACTCTACCGTTTCTTCATGCTCTTCTTCGACTAGTCTATATAAACCTTTATCCGTTTTAACGAGAGACTTTCCATTCTCATCAGCAATAGGTTTTGTATATGATTTTTTCGAGGTGATTTGCCATTTTCCAGTTTGATGGGTTAATTGAAGATCAATAATTCCTAATCTGCTTCCAAAGGCTGCAGCCATCACAACGGGTTTGTTATTGATAAGCCCCTTCTCGATATCTGTGTGAGGCAGCTCTTTATAAACCGGCCCTGGAAATACACTATGTGAATGACCGGCGAGTACCACATCAATTTCAGGAATTTGTGTTAAGTAATAAACGGCGTTTTCTGTATCAGGATGATACGGCTCACTAGAAATCCCTGTATGAGCCAGGGCAATAATAATATCAGCTCCCTGTGCTTTTATTTGAGGGACCAATTCCTTCGCTGTTTCAAGCATAGGTTTGGCAAAGACTTTTCCTTCTAGATTGGCCTTATCCCATTTCATAATATGTGTGGGCATAAGGGCGAAGACAGCGATTTTCAATTCATGAGTTATGCCCTTTTGATCAACAACTTTTCTTTTTAAAATGGTATACGGTCTAAAATAAGGTTTATTCCGCTTCACTGAGTACACATTCGCATTTAAAACAGGCATCTTAGCCCCTTTTAAAGCTGTATTTAAAAATCCCAAACCATAATTGAATTCATGATTTCCAATTGCGATGGCATCATATTTTAAATAATTGAAGGCCCTGTAAACTGGATGTGTTTTCCCTTTATGCATACCTCTAATTCTAGCCAAATATTCGCCAAGCGGATTCCCTTTTAAATGATCGCCGTCATCAAATAACAGCGTATTTTTACTTTTCTTACGTGCCTCCCGAATAAGGGTGGCTGTTTTGACCAGCCCAATTCGGTTGTCTACTTTTGTTTGATAGTAATCATAATTCATCAAATCCGCATGGATATCAGTCGTTTCCAATATCCTCAAATCCACTACTTCCTCACCAGATGAACCGGTCTCAGCTGTAAACGTATTAGATGTAAAAATAAAGAAGACTATAACAAGGGATAGTAACAATATGATTTTTTCTTTCATTATGATTACCTCCTACAGTTGTTAGGGAGAATAGTTTTAGTATGGTTTTTCCATTGTGAATTATCCAAACTGTATGCTTGGGCATAGACTGTTTCAGAATTTAAGACCGTGATTTCGCTCACTTCATTGAGAATGTTTTTCAATTAAAATAAAGATAGATAGATTGAGGGAGGAAAAGAGATGGAAAAGAATACGCTAAAATCATTTATGGAATATAGTGAAGATAAATTTACCAAACGGGTAATTTATAAAAAAGGGGAGACAACCGCTTTCGTCTTAAATTTTATGCCGGGACAACAGCTTCCACCCCATAAGCATCCTAATACAGAAGTTTACCTATTGGTTGTTACTGGGAATGGTACAATCATTATTGACAATCATCCTTCAGAAGTGACAGAAGGTGATATTCTTCATGTTGGCAGTGAAGAAGAAATGGCATTCCTTAACAGTGGGGAGACCCCATTAAGTTTATATGTTGTCTTAAGTAAAATCCCTAGTGAAAACTACGCTAAAAATATCTAAACCCTAAAAGACCAGCTCCTAAATTTAGGCTGGTCTTTTTTTACGAGTATGCCGTGGCTTAAAATTATAGCCGAAGAACCACCAATTCCAATCACCTAACAACTTCATTAAGGCAGGGACCAAAACCATCCTCACAATCGTGGCATCAATAAAAATCGCTATTGCAATACCGATTCCAAGCTGTTTGACCGGCATAACCCCTGTAAAAGCAAATGCCCCAGTGACAACAATCATAATCGCAGCAGCCGAAGTAATGATTTTACTCGTAAAAGTCAACCCGGAAATAGTGGCTAAAGTATTATCACCCGTTTTTAGGTAAAATTCTTGTATCCTAGAGATCAGGAAGACTTCATAGTCCATCGAAAGTCCGAAGACAAGGGTGAAAACAAAGACAGGGAAGATCAAGGCGATATTAACAGGTTTCATCCCCAGATGTCCTAATTGAAAAATCCATACAACGATTCCAAACGTACAGCCTAAACTCAATACATTCATTAAAATAGCCTTAAGAGGAATCAAAATAGAACGAAAAGCAGCCATTAGAATGATAAGAGTTGACAAGACAATTAATAGTAATCCATGCGGAACCTGATCATATATTTCATCAAAAATTTCTTGCTCAAATTTGATAGGGCCGCCAATATAGGCATGCACTCCCAGTTTTTCCCTCGGCCATTCTTTTACCCACTGTCTCGCCCGCATATCATGATCCCCTGTATTTAAATACACTTCAACAAGCATTTTATTATCCCTGATAAAGGATTTCGTAATCGGTGCCGTAAGGGTCTGATCACCATGCAGGAGAAACTGGTAAAGCTGTTCATCCTCCCGAAGTCCTGATGCGGAAAAAGGGGAGTTAACGCTATTTACTAGCTTATCCCTCTCAAGGTCATGGATAATGGTACTTATGTTTTTAAAATTACTTCTATTCAAGACAGGCCCATCTGTTTTTAAAATAATAGTTACCTTCTTTTCGTCTCGTTTCTCTTTCGCAATAAAGTGCTCTTGAAATGTTTCTAATGCTAGCCTGGATGGATAATTTTCAGGTAATGAATCCGTCCCTGGAATGACCAAAACCATTTGCCCGACTGGCACTAGCCCCCCTAAAAGAATGGCAAGTGCCAGGGCAGACATGATGATGGGGTGATTCATCACTAATTTGGCAAAGCGGTACCATAGACTATTTTCCTGACTTGTCTTACGGAATAAACTGAATTTATGTATGTTCTCACCTATTAGCGCAAGTAAGGCAGGCAGAAAAGTCAGCGCTGAAATCGCAGAAATCAGAACAACCAGCATACCGCCAAGTGCCACATTCTGAAAGATGTCGATTTTAATCAACCACAAACCGGATAAACCTATAAAAACACAAAGTCCTGAAAAGATAATGGAGCGGCCAGCTGTTTTTATGGTCATTTCAATGGCTTCCTGGATCGATGTTGACAGCAATTCTTCTTTATATCGATTAATGAACAATAAGGCAAAATCAATGCTTAAAGCAAGTCCGATCATTGGAACAATGTTTAAAATAAAGATTGTTAAATCCATATGATAGCTAAAGAAATAGATTGTGCCCATTGTTACCAGAATGGAAACTACCCCAATAATAATTGGTATGGCAGCGGCGACAAGCCCTCCGAATGCAAGGATCAGAACGAGTAATGCGATTGGCAGCCCGATCCCTTCAGCTCTCGCCAAATCTTCTTGGCTGGCGGTATTTAAGTCCTGGACGATAATGGGCTCTCCGGTCAGCGTCACTTTAAGCCCATGTTTATTTTTTAATGACCTTTTAAGGTCTGCAATTTCTTTCTCAAGATCCTCAGCTTTCTTATCAAAAGTAAGAATTCCATAGGCATACTTGTCTTTAATCATTCCCTCACGCTCAAACGGTGAAGAAATATTCTTAGCTGAGTCTAAAAGCTTCAGCCGATTAAGAGTATCCTGAATAAACTCGTCAAAATCCTCTTTGCTGATGCTTTTATCTTTTTCAAAAAAAAGAATAATGGAAGACCTGGGATAATTGAATTCCTTTTCAAGCAGCTTTCTTGTTTGATTATATTCCCCGTTATATTCAAATCCGTTCCCACTTAATACGGTGGGTAATTTCAGGGCAAAAAGGCTGAAAATTAGGATGGCTGCTGCCGAAAGGACTAATACCCATTTTCGTTTTCTAAAAATAATGCTCCCTAATTTCTCCAAAATTAAAAGTCCCTCCTTAAAAAAGAATTAATTGTTTCTAAATATTGCGAATGTAAAAGAAAAAAGGATTTACCACACGTAATTTGGTACAATAAAAATATTGTATAAGTGATTCATTTGGCATTCTAATTTTTATAGTTATAATGTCATAAAAAGTGGATCTGTATAACTCCAAAATCTAGGGGGAAGTTAGAATGACTGAAAGTATTGTTAAAATTATTGATCATACATTATTAAAAGCGGATGCAACCCGCGAAGAAATTATTAAAATCATTGACGAAGCGAAACAATATCTATTTGCATCAGTCTGTGTGAATCCAACATGGATTAAAACTGCAGCTGAACTGCTCGCTGATACACCTGAAGTAAAAGTATGTACAGTAATAGGATTTCCATTAGGAGCCACCACTTCAGAGACAAAAGCTTTTGAAACTAAAAATGCGATTGAAAACGGTGCAGATGAAGTGGATATGGTCATCAATATTGCCGCACTTAAAGACCAAAATAATGAATTAGTCGAAAAAGATATCCGCGCAGTCGTTGAGGCAGCCGAGGGGAAAGCCTTAGTAAAGGTCATTATTGAAACAAGCTTACTGACAAATGAAGAAAAAGCAAGAGCTTGTGAGCTTGCTGTAAAGGCAGGGGCAGATTTTGTTAAAACCTCTACAGGATTCTCGACTGGGGGAGCAACTCCAGAGGATATTCGTTTAATGCGTCAAACGGTTGGCCCTAATATCGGTGTAAAGGCTTCAGGCGGAGTAAGAAGCCGTGAAGATGCGCTGGCGATGATTGAAGCAGGAGCTACCCGCATTGGGGCAAGTTCAGGGGTTTCTATTGCCAAAGGGGAACTTTCAAATAACCACTATTAAAAAGATTTCTTTACAACTATAATCTTGCTTAATAAAAGAGAAGCTATTTCTATGGAATAACTTCTTTTTTTTATTTCTATTGATAAATTCAAAAAAATTAAGGGATGGAAGATCATGACCAAAAGAATAGGTTTTATTGGGGCAGGAAAAATGGCTCAAGCTATGATAGCGGGTATGACAGCTAATGGAGTAGATAAACAAAACATAATGGCTAGTGCTGCTACCGATAGGACGATAAATACGGTTTCTGAAAAGTACGGTATCCTTACTTCATTACAAAATATGGATATAGCACAGTTTGCAGACATTCTCATTTTAGCAGTTAAGCCTGACAAGCATGTGACGATCATTGAAGAAATTAAAAATCATATCAAGCAAGATGTTATCATTGTTACGATTGCGGCAGGCATTACGCTAGCTGGAGTGGAAAGCTTATTTGCATTTCCGGTTAAGGCGGTTCGAACGATGCCAAATACTCCTTCGTTAGTGGGTGAAGGAATGAGTGCACTCTGTGCAAATAAATATATGACAGACCGAGAACTGACAATGGTCGAACAATTATTTCAATGTTTTGGTAATAGCGAGTGGATAGATGAAAAGCTAATGGATGCGGTTCCGGCTATCAGCGGTTCTTCACCTGCTTATGTTTATATGTTTATCGAAGCGATGGCTGATGGCGGTGTCCGTCAAGGGATCCCTAGGGATCAAGCTTATAGACTGGCAGCTCAGGCGGTACTTGGCGCTGCTAAGATGGTGCTAGAAACAGAGCTGCATCCTGGAGAACTGAAAGATCAGGTTTGTACGCCAGGTGGAGCAACAATAGAAGCGGTAGCAGCGCTTGAAAGGGCACATTTTAGGGGAGCCGTTATTTCGGCAATGGAGAGCTGTACAGAGAAGATAAAAAATTTGAAGTAAGATGATTGTATACATGGATTCCATAAAGGGGTCCTTTTTTATTGATATTTTTTCAATGTTATTTCGCCTTTTTTCGACCTTTTTCGTAGTATTTCAAGCGGATTCATAATAAACTTAAGAAAGACACAAACTGAAACATACTATCATCATTAGATACAATATCGTCTCACGATTAAAATGAGGTGCAGATAGTTAATGGACTTAAATAAGTATAAAAATTTATTAATTCAAAAGTTAAAGAATCAACTATCCAAGTGGTTTAACTCAGATGAAGCAATCAGTCATTCAGAGGTTTATGATTTTTTGCATTCCCTCCATGGAAGTGCAGGAACATTACAACTGGGGGGGCTTCACCAACTATCTGGACTTTTGATGAATCAAATTAGCCCGGAGGAGGATGGGGCGTGGGAGAAAGCTTCCTTGCAAAAGTTTTTAAAGGAATTAATTAATTTAATAGAGGAATACGACACCTTCATTGAGAGGGAAGCTGAAAAACATACAGGACGAAGATTAGATGAAACGGTTCCGCTGATTCAAATCATTGACCAAGATGTATCAATGCTCATTCTTCTAAAAGAAGCTCTAGAAGAAGTAGGCTGGATGACAGTAGTGAATACCGATTCTAAAAAGGCGGTCTCTCAATATTTTGATTTAACTCCTGACTGTGTGATTATGGATTGTAACCTTCCCGCTGTGGATGGAGGAAGTATCTTTGAAACCATTGAACAGCATTCTCGCCAGCACTTTGTCCCCAGAATAATTGTTAGTTTGCTGAATGACGGGGAGACCAGAATGAAGGCCTACAAATTAGGCGCAGATGCCTTTATTGAAAAACCAATCGATCTTGAAGAATTGATCGTTCGGATTTCCCATCACTTGAAGAGAAAAAATTTATTAAACCAATTAACATTAGTAGATCCTCTTACACAGCTTTACAATCGAAAATTCTTATTAGATGTATATAACCGTAACCTCAAAGATTTAAAACGTCATAAACATCCTTTCAGTATTGCCATCTTAGACCTTGACCACTTTAAACAAATGAATGCTGCGTTCGGCCACACTTTTGGAGAGAAAATACTAACAGCCTTTGCCTCTTTTTTAAAAGAACATACAAGAAGCTATGATACCATTTTTAGGTATGGCGGTGATAAGTTTATCATTCTCTTTGAGAACGCCTATCAAGTAGAAGTTGCTGAGATTGTTTCAAGGCTGCTAGCGAAATTTTCAGCGATTCCATTCCATCATGAAGAACAAATAAGTTATGTTACTTTTTCGGCTGGTATTTATACCATTCATCACGACGATATAACAATGGATAGTGCCATTATGGCTGCTGAACAAGCACTGCGTTCAGCCAAGACAAACGGAAGAGCACGCGTAGAAAATGCTAATAACTCAAAAGTGGAATTACCGAAAAGTAAGTTATTTGTTTCAATTATTGATGATGACCCAATCATTCGAACGATGCTTTTGAGGATCTTAAACACCATGGACTTTTCAAAATTCGACTTAAACCTAGCAGAATTTGGAGATGGAGTGGAATTCTTTCATTCAAACAGATTAGAGGAAAAAGGAGAACATTTTTTAATCATAGATGGGGTTATGCCTGTAATGGATGGCATTGAAGTTTTACAAAGGGTACAAAAAATAAAATATAGTCATAACATTCATGTTCTTATGCTGACTGGAAGAAAAGGTGAAGCAGATATAGAGAAGGCCTTAGCACTTGGGGCCGATGACTATGTGACCAAGCCATTTAGCATTAAGGAACTGCAGGCTAGAATACAAAGGTTAATTAAAAGGATGAAATAATTTGTTAACAAATGAGTTGCTATTTCTTTCTATTCTTACACTATGCTTGGTGTGTCTGCTTTTCATACTTCTAGGTTATTTAACCATCAGAAAAGCATTTGAGATTCGAAAGAGAAAAAAAGTAAAGGAATACAGTGAAATCTTTAATCCCTTGATCACTTCCATTTTAATCGAGGGAGTGTTATCAAGGAAACTAACCCCCGAGAATATTCTGCAGCAAACAGCTATAGAACAACTGTTGATTAAGTATACGAAGGTGATTGAGGGAAAAGAGGAAAAAGAACGATTATCGCAATTAGCATCACTGTATTTATCCGATTATTATCAAAAACGGATTCAAAGCCGCAAGTGGAGCACAAGAATGAATACCCTGTATCATATTGAGGATTTCAATATGATTAATCTTGCGGAAGATGTTTTTAGGATGCTTCAGAGAAAACGACTTACCCAACAAGAACTCATTCATATTCTCAGAACACTAGCATTATTCCAATTTGAGCAGTTATTCGACCTATTAACAACTAGATATCAAGACCTGACAGAATTTGATTATCGGCATATTCTTATCCCATTAGAACAGAAGAGGTTTGACCAATATGTTTTGCATTTTCATCATGCCGGGGGTGCGCTCCAAAAAGCAATTATTGACGTGATTGCTAGTAAAAAAGAGATCACTTACATTGTTTTCCTTGAGAATATATTTTCAAGCTATTCAGGAGAAATAAAGCTAAGGGCATTAAAAGCCTTAGCCGAAATTGGATATGTAAAAAATATTGCTCCATACATGAACCTTCTCTATTCTGATAAATGGGAAGAACGAATGGTCGCAGTCAAATTAATTGGTTCGTTAAAAGAACAAAGTGCCATACCGCGTTTAATTGAGCTTCTGCATGATCAAACTTGGTGGGTTCGCGCACAGGCTGGACAAGCAATCAGTCAATTTACTACTGGAAAAGAAATACTACTGAATGTATTAGAAACTTCAACAGACACATTTGCAAAAGATATGGCCTGGGAATGGCTGCATAAAGGAGAGTAGATCGATGCCATTTATAGATTGGGGAGGTATCGTTACAGCTTTTGGCTGGTTTATTGCTGTATATATGGTCATTGTTATCATCTTTTATTCGGCCATTCTTATCATTTCATGTTTTCAACTTAGAAAAGAATATCAGCTTGATCGAGTTCAAGCATATGAAGATTATTTAGATGAAATTTATACTAAACCTGTTTCGATTATTGTTCCTGCCTACAATGAAGAGGTTGGGATTATTCAAAGTGTCCGCTCCCTATTAAGTATTAATTATCCTACATATGAAGTAATAGTAGTAAACGATGGTTCAAAGGACGACACTTTGCAGAAAATGATAGATTTTTACGACATGAAGGAAATAAAAAAAGTGGTAAGAATCCAAGTGAAGTCAAAACCAATAAAAAAGATTTATCAATCATCCATCCTTTCGAATCTATTTTTAATTGATAAAGAAAACGGAGGAAAGGCAGATGCCCTTAATGTCGGTCTGAACTTCTCTCATTATCCGTATTTTTGTTCTTTAGATGGCGATTCGGTTTTAGAGGAAGATGCATTTTTGAAGGTAATGAAACCAATTGTAGATTCAAATGAAGAAGTCATTGCCTCAGGGGGAAGTGTAAGGATTGCTAATGGCTGTGAAATCCAAAATGGCCATATAAAAAGCATTGGTCTTTCCGATAAGCCATTGGTTGTGATGCAGATTATCGAATATTTACGTGCCTTTTTAATGGGGAGAATTGGGTTAAGCAGACACAATCTCCTCCTTATTATTTCTGGTGCTTTCGGTGTATTTTCTAAGCATTGGGTGATTGCTGCCGGGGGGTATCGAACCGATACCGTTGGCGAAGATATGGAGCTTGTTGTACGGATTCACCGCCTATTAAAAGAAAAAGGACTAAAAAAGAAGATTGTGTATGTTCCAGATCCCGTTTGCTGGACAGAAGTCCCTGAGGATATGACATTTTTACGAAGGCAGCGAAGGCGCTGGCATAGGGGGCTTTTTGAAAGTTTATGGACCCACAGAAAATTAACCTTTAACCCTAAATATGGCTCCATAGGGCTTCTAGCCTTCCCATATTTTTGGATAGTAGAGTTTTTTGGACCAATTATTGAACTCTCCGGATACATCTTTATGGTATTATGTTTATTCCTTGGAGGAACCTACATCGAATTTTCTATTTTACTTTTTTTACTCTCCTGTTTATATGGGTCTATTTTTTCCATGGCAGCTGTCCTTTTAGAAGAATGGAGTTTAACTAAATATCCAAAGGTGACAGATATCTTCAAGCTCTTTCTATATTCGCTTACAGAAACGATTTGGTATCGGCCAATGACTGTTTTTTGGCGGTGTGAAGGGGTCTGGCAAATCATAAAAGGCGAGACAAGCTGGGGAGAAATGAAAAGAAAAGGTGTTTCGAAATGAAAAAATCATTTTACTTATTTTTTTATGCGATGATTTTTCTTGCTATTGTGACGAGTCCATTTTGGTTATGGCAACTAAAACCAGAAAAGGATTTGAATGTACTCATTTTGGATAAAACCGTTCCAAATTCCACTTATCGTGAGCATAAGGGGTTCGTTTGGGTGTTAAATAATACCAAATATTTCAAAGAAGGTAATCCCTATTCTGTAAAAAATGATTACAAAGGATTTGAGCCGAAGAGTAATCAAAAATACTCCATTGTCCCGTTACCAAAAGATTTAACAAATTATGATGTATTTTACTTGACGGACCAATACGGTGTGTATGAGAAGGAATTTTATGGTGAGAATTCTGAAGGCAAGAAGTCCGAAAAAATATATGGAGGATTAACACTAAGTGAGGTTAAGCAGCTCAAGAAGGCACTTATCCAGCCTAAACCTAAAACATTAATTGCTGAATTCAATACTTTCGCCAGTCCCACCTCAGACGAGGCCAAGGAAGAAATTTCAAGTTTACTGAATGTAGAATGGTCAGGCTGGATTGGAAGGTACTTCACAGATTTAAATAGTGAAGAGGTACCTGAGTGGGTAAAGGAAAATTACCAAAAGCAAGATCATAAATGGGATTTCAATGGAGAAGGATTTGTATTTGTTAATAAAAATGATTATGTGGTCATCATCGGGAAAGATGATTTGAAAAATTCCGGATTGAATTTTAATTTAACTAGTCAAGGGAAAAAACATTTCTCTCAAAATATTGATGGAGTATATCAGTATTGGTTTGATATCATTCAGCCTAAAAATAGTAACGAGGTTTTAGCCAATTACGAGGTGCCTGTTTCCAAAAAGGCTGCCGAAACCTTAAAGGGGTATGGGATACCTACCGAGTTCCCAGCGGTTATTTCCCACAAAACGGCAAAATATAATTCCTACTATTTTTCAGGAGACTATGCCGATGAGGCGGATGTACCTGGAATTTACCAGACGTTAGGTTTTGATAAATGGAAAAAATTATTCGGAACCAATCATTCTTTTTATTGGTCAGCATATGTACCCATGATGAAAGAGATCCTAGGTAATGTTCTGAAACAGGTTAATCCACAAGAAAAAGTAGAATTGGTTGAGGACAATGGTCTGAAGATAAACAGTAAAACGAATGAATCCTACATTCAAATCAAAAAAAATGGAAAGTGGCAGGATTTTTTAATTAAGGGTGTAAATATGGGGATTGGAAGACCCGGCTATTTTCCTGGCGAAGCAGCCATTACAAAAGAAGAATATTTTCGCTGGTTTCAGGAAATAGGAGCCATGAATGCCAATGCCATCAGGGTCTATACCCTTCATCCTCCCCAGTTTTATGAAGCTTTTTACGAATATAACCAAATCGCTAAAACGCCTTTATACTTATTTCATGGAACATGGGTGAATGAAGAAAATTTAATTAAAACCCAGGATGCCTTTGCAAAGGTAAATATAGATGATGCCAAATTAGAGATAAAAAATATGATAGATATTATCCACGGGAATGCGAGCCTTGCCGAGCGGACCGGCCATGCCTCAGGAGAGTATAAATATAATATCTCTAAGTATGTCATCGGCATGATTATCGGAACAGAGTGGGACCCGGCAATGGTAACCAACACTAATTCTATACATTCCGGAATGTCTCAATTCAATGGAGAGTATTTTGAAACGGATGATGCCAATCCATTTGAAATTTGGCTGGCTGAATTAATGGATTACGCTGCAAGTTATGAGGCAACGCAATACAAATGGCAGCATTCGATGAGCTTTACGAACTGGCTGACAACTGATTTGCTCAGCCATCCATCTGAACCATTGGAAACTGAAGATATGGTATCGGTAGATCCCAATCATATCAAGGCCTCAGCTGCCTTTAAATCAGGACTGTTTGCTTCTTATCATATTTATCCATACTATCCGGATTTTCTTAGTTATGAAAAGAAATATTTAGACTATAAGGACACAGACGGAAAGAAAAATAATTACGCCGGCTATCTTCATGACCTGCGATCAGCTCATCATATGCCGATCTTGGTAGCGGAATTTGGTGTTCCTTCTTCAAGGGGATTAACCCATGAGAACCCTTATGGAATGAATCAAGGCTTTAACTCTGAAGAGGAACAAGGTAAAACTAATCAGCGTTTATATCAATCGATTGTATCAGAGCAATATGCTGGCGGACTTGTATTTACATGGCAGGATGAGTGGTTTAAGCGGACCTGGAACACGATGGATTATGACAATCCAGACCGCCGGCCGTACTGGAATAACCAGCAAACAAATGAACAGCATTTTGGTTTGCTTGGATTTGAACCAGGAAGTAAGGAGACAGCTATCACTGTTGATGGTACAGCAGGTGACTGGGATATTGCAGGAGTTAAAAAAGGATCCCAATCGGATACTAAACAAAGCTTAAAGGAAGTACGTTTCACTTCAGACAGCGGTTATTTGTATTTTTTACTAAAATATAACAGCCCGGTAGATTTTAAAAATGAAGGTACCTATTTAATGCTTGATACGATTGGAAACCAAGGACAAACAACGATTCCGTTAACGAAACAAACAAAGATTAAAACAGATTACGGAATAGATTTTCTTATTAAGCTTCAGGGACCAAATGATTCTCGAATCTTAATTGATAGTTATTATGATACCTTCTATTATCAGTATGGCAAACTTCTAAAGATGATTCCGGAAGAACCGTTTGCTGCTGAGAAGGATAATGGGGTATTTAATCCCATCCGCTTGGCATTAAATAAACAGCAAACCATTCCTACTACCAAGAAAGTAATCCCATTTCAAGATTATGAAACAGGTGTTTTAAAGTACGGAAATGCGAATCCTGCAAGAGAGGATTTTGATTCCTTGACAGACATAAGTGTGAGTAAGGATCAAAAGGTGATAGAAGGAAGGATTCCATGGCAGCTATTAAATGTAAAAGATCCAAGTCAAAAAGAAGCAATGGGAGATGTTTGGAAACAAGGGCTGTCAGGGAGTGTGGAGATCAGCGGGCTCAGGGCGGCTGTTGTTACAACCGATCAGAGCGGTGTGAATCAAACGATTCCGAAGCGAGTTTCTGGTCAGGTGCAACAGAAGGATGCCATTCTTTATAATTGGAATAAATGGGACCAGCCTGCTTTTTATGAACGGTTGAAATCATCTTATGGAATAATGCAAAAAACATTCGGTTCAATTGATTTGACTGATACGAATAAATAAACTTAAAAGCCACCTTGACTTTCTGCAAGGTGGCTTTAATGGGTTAGAGGCTTCTTTGAAACCGTAACGGTGGTCATCAAACCTACAAAGATGATTGTAAGAAGGGAATAAAAGAACTTTTCGAGTCCGACTACTTGGATTCCGCTCGTAATAATCAGACCATCAATTAAGAAAATAATAATTCCGATATTAATTGAAGTAAATTTAGTTAACAGCTGGGCTAATAAATCTGTCCCTCCCGTGCTTGTCTCATACCGAAGCATTAGACCAATGCCAACTCCAACAAGAATTCCTCCAATAATCGTGCTGGGTAGAATCCCAATTTGTATTTTTCCATTGATAAAAGAAAAAAGATCAATACAAAAAGAAGAGATAATTAATCCGTGCAGACTATAGAAAAAATAACGTCGTTCAAAAAACCAAGCTAAAATATATAAAGGAAGACTCAAGAAGATAATACTCAGTCCTGTAGGCAATCCGTAAAAATAATGAATGATTAGCCCCAATCCTATCACACCGCCGTCCAATAAATGGTAAGGGACTAAAAAACCATTAATTCCAAGACTTAATAAAATAGAACCAATCAACATGGCAAATACCTTTTCCTTCAATATTACTCACCTCTAAGACTTGTCCTTATAAATAAAATATGAAACAAAGTCATAATTAGAAGTGGATTGATGGAATGAATAACAAAAACCAGAGAAATAATTCTCTGGTTAGATTGTCGAGAAAGTTTTCTCGCCGATTTATTATGTTGTCAGAATCTAAATAGCAAATTTATAGATTAGATTGTCCCTGCAATTGGGCCTGTTAATTTCCGCTCCTGGCACTCGCTTTCCGCGGGGAGGCTCCCCGGCACGCCCGCGGAAAGCGAAGTGCCTGGAGCGCCAATCACCAGACATGTTCCAAACTCTAAATTAATAAAATTATAACAACTAACGCGGTGAATTGTTAAGAGGAATAAGGAAAAAATAAAAGGCTATCGAGAGTTTTTCGATAGCCTGACCAGAAAATAATACTCTGGTTTTAAAAGAATAAATTTAAGATATAGTAGCAAATAGCCGCAATTGAAGCTGTGATTGGAAGGGTAATCACCCAAGTGATTAACATCCGTTGTGCTGTGCCCCATTTCACTCCCTTAAGGCGATGAGAAGCACCTACCCCAAGAATACCTGAGGAAATAACATGTGTCGTACTGACAGGCAAGTGAATGAAAGTAGCCCCGAAAATGATGGCTGCACCGGTTATGTCGGCTGCAACACCATTGATTGGACGTATCTTCATAATCTTTCCGCCAACCGTCTTAATAATTTTCCAGCCGCCGATGGATGTACCTAACCCCATTGCAGTCGCACAGCTTAATTGTACCCAGAAAGGGATGTCAGCATCCGGATGCAAATAATTATTAGCAATAAGAGCTAAGGTAATGATACCCATTGATTTTTGTGCATCGTTTGTACCGTGTGAATAAGATTGCAAAGCTGCTGTTGCAATTTGAATATAACGGAAATTTCGATTTGTTTTTGTTAAGTTGAAATTTTTAAAAGCAACTTTAAAAATGCTATAAACTATATAACCGACTACAAAAGCTAATATTGGTGAAAGGATGAGCGCTTCAAGAATTTTTATGAAGCCGCCGTAATTTAATGAATGAAAACCCTCAGCAGCAATAGCTGCTCCAGCAATCGAACCGATAATCGCATGTGATGAACTGCTTGGGATACCGTAATACCAGGTTAGTAAATTCCAAAAAATAGCTGCAATAAGAGCTGCTAGAATAACCACTGACCCATTGCTTAAGGTAAAGGGATCGACAATGTCCTTTGAAACGGTTTTAGCAACCCCGGTAAATGTTAGTGCCCCAATAAAGTTCATAACCGCCGCCATTAAAATAGCTTGCCGCGGTTTTAAAGCTTTTGTTGAAACGGATGTTGCAATAGCATTTGCTGTATCATGGAACCCATTAATGAAATCAAATGCAAGGGCACCAATGACAATTAAGATGGTTAAAATTAGTACAAGACTCATTTTTTTGCTCCTTATGCATTTTTCATGATAATGGATTCAAGGGTATTTGCAACCGTTTGGCAGTAATCGGCAATATCCTCAAGGTCTTCATAAATTTCTTTATATTGAATAATACGGATCGGGTCTTTTTCAACTGTAAATAAATGTTTGATTGATTGACGTAAAATATTATCACATTTTGATTCGAAATCTTTAATTTTAATGGCATGTTCTCTAATTTCAGACAATTTCTTTTTAGAAAGCAGGTCAACTGACTTTTGAATCTCATGAACACTTTCTTGAATTGCTTCAACAAACTTTAACATAAACTCATCTGCTTGAGTGATGGAGTACATTTCAAAAAGGGCAGCACAGGCTTCAAGACCGTCAAGAACGTCGTCCATGCTCATCGCAAGCTGCAGGATGTCTTCCCGCTCAATTGGCGTGATGAAGGCATCGTTAAGTTCTTTAATAACTTCATGAACGAAGGTGTCACCTTTAGATTCAAATTCTTTCATTTTCTCAGAAAAGATTTTTAGATCACTGATATTTTTCAATTTGTAATCTGCAAAAAAATCTACACTTTCATCGAGATTCGAAGCAATGTTACTTAACAATGCAGAGAATTTATCTACTTTTTTAGCCATATAGGTTTACCTCCAATAATAAACAATTGATTAATGTGTAGCGCACGAAAATTATTTTATCTGAAATATGTCGAAAAAAGAAAGAATTTACGTTAAATTTACAAAAACTTAACATTAGAATTTTCTGATTACTTGTTTACCCTTTAATTAAATAGATAGTCCTTTATAATTTAGCCTAGTGATTTTTATTTATGTGAGGATTTGATTAATTAATTTTTCAATGAGTATAAAATTTAAAAATGGGTACTTTATAGGTACAGCAGTCATTTTAGTAAATAACTGCTTAAAGTGAAATGAAGAATACTAAAAAGGAGTGTTCTAAATGAGTTTCATTTGGTCATTAATTGTTGGTGGAATTATCGGCTGGTTAGCAGGTTTAATAGTCGGAAGAAATATTCCGGGGGGCATTATTGGTAATATCATTGCAGGTTTTGTTGGTGCATGGTTAGGAACAGCGATTTTAGGGGACTGGGGACCTAATGTGGCTGATTTTGCGATCATCCCTGCCATTATAGGAGCCGCAGTATTGGTTCTCTTATTAAGTTTCATTATGCGTGCCTTTAGGAAAGCCGACTAAAGAGTGCACAGAGAAAGGATGTCTCTTCAAATGAGAGACATCCTTTTTATATTGAATTCAAATCAATTGCTTGAAAAATATCGGGCAAATCAAGTAATGGAGCGTGACAAATAATTATTTCCTTAGTAAAAGGATGGATAAATTCAAGCTTTGCTGCGTGGAGAGCCTGTCTGTTAATAATCGGCTCACCACCGTATAAAACATCCCCTACCAAGGGATGACCCAAATGGCTGAAATGAACCCTGATTTGATGGGTTCTCCCTGTTTCCAGCCAAGCCTTAACAAAGGTAAAGCCTTTTTGCTTGCCTTCATTTAAAGCTTCAAAATGCGTGACGGCCATTTGTCCAGATGGGGATACTCTTCGTCTAGTAGCATGGTGCCTGTCACGCCCTATTGGCATGTTTATTGTGCCTTTCCGCTTGTTTAATCGACCGTGTAAGGCGGCAATATAGGTTCTTTTTATTTCACGTTTCTCAAGCATTCTATCTAAAATGGCACCCGCCAGTGCATGTTTGGCAAAAAGAATGGCTCCAGATGTGTCCCGGTCTAATCGATGAATCTGTCTAACATTGGCTGATTCTCCTTTTGATAAAAGATAAAAGGCTGCAGCGTTTATTAATGAGTCGGATTCTTTTTCCGGGTCATTGGGATGTGTATTCATAAATGGAGGTTTATTGATAATCAATACATGGTCATCTTCAAACAAAATATCTAAATCATGATAGGTCGGTCTTATCTGAGAAGCCTCATCTTCAAAAAGATGGAGAAGCAGTTTGGATCCAGAAACAAGAGGGCTGATCCACTTCACTCGATCCCCTTCGAGCAAGACCTTATTCTCACTGCGGAACTGATGGGTCAACTTTTTGGGTGCTTCCCAAACCTCCCGGAAAAGATTATCCACTGTCATCCCATCCCATTCATCTGGGACGATGATTTGCAGCCATTCACCCGTACGTTTTATAATGGTCATTTTTAACTCCTTATTATCAATAATTACCACGCAAAATAAACAAGAAATTATGTTATTCTTATCATATCTATTATGACAGAAATAAGCGATGGCAAAGGTGGGTTATTAAGTGAAAATAGTTTTTGCCTCGACACCAAGTCAAGAAGAAGAGATTAATGAACTGGTGAGGTACGTTTACTCCAATATTTTCCCTTTATATTTTAGCGATGAAGAAATAAATCATTTTGCAGAATTAAAGGTCTTGGATACGTCTTTGGATTTTAATACATTAAAAGACGCATTTCAAGTTATGACAAGCATTCAAACAGTTATTTCAATATTAGAATCGTCACCCCTGGACGAACAATATGAAATGGTTTTTAACAAAAATGCAGCCACTCTGAATGAATTTGGATTATGTTTCCCATTTGATTTTGAACAGTTTATGGATGGGAAAAATATGAAAAGCACTATGCTTAGCATATATACAAAAGCTGATAATGAATTAATTATATAAAGCAAAAGTTTTTAGCCTGTGCATCTCTGCAGGCTTTTTATTATGCCTGTTTTTAGTCCTATATGTTATTAGCATCATTTTTGAGGTATTATAATATGGGAAACTTTTTCAAGTGCTCTGCAAAAATTGTCGGTTTTTATCTCGATATTTGTAGAGGAATAACCGACCTAAATTTAGAAATATTGTATGTACTGAAATAGGAGGGAATACATCAATGGAATGGAAAGCAATAGCGAGTAGTTGGATTGAATTTGAAGAGTTAGACAATGAGTTAAAGAGCGAATTAGAAGCAGTTAAGGGAAATGAAAAACAACTTGAAGAATTATTTTATAAGAATCTCGAGTTTGGCACAGGTGGAATGCGCGGGGAAATAGGCGCAGGTACCAACCGTATGAACCTTTATACCGTACGCAAGGCATCAGCAGGATTAGCTGCTTACATAGAAGAACAAGGAGAAGAAGCAAAGAATCGCGGAGTTGTCATTGCCTATGATTCACGTCATAAATCTCCTGAATTTGCAATGGAGG
>NZ_JAABNN010000002.1 GCF_009928415.1 Bacillus sp. USDA818B3_A | reverse complement strand
GGAGGCTCCCCGGCACGCCCGCGGAAAGCGAAGCCGCCTGGAGCGGAAATCAACAGCCCAATTTAAACACACACCCTAAAATAAGGGGCTTTTTCATTGCCCTCGAATTTTTCAAGCCACTTTTTTTATGGATGTAAATGTATATAGCATTAAATTTGTAAATTATCAATCATTTTGATAATATAAGAGGAATATCTTATATTAAACATTAGGCAAACTAACGGTTTTTTAAGATTTTATTGTTTTTTATTTCCCATAAATGTACTTTTGTCATAAAATGAAAGTACAAGAGTATTTCCTCTTTTGAAGTAAATCATAATAGTATTATCTGCTTGGGGGTATTTAGTCCCTTCAATATGGAAACGGAAGGGAGAGGTTATGATGGAGATTGAACGAATTGATGATTATACTGTGAAATTCTACATTTCCTATGGTGATATTGAGGAAAGAGGCTTTGATCGTGAAGAGATTTGGTACAATCGCGAACGCAGTGAGGAACTCTTTTGGGAAATGATGGATGAAGTTCATGGTGAGGAAGATTTTGTAGTCGAAGGTCCGCTATGGATCCAAGTCCAAGCACTTGATAAAGGGTTAGAAGTTCTGGTTACGAAAGCCCAACTTTCAAAAGACGGACAAAAGTTTGAACTCCCTATTCCTAATGACAAAATGAAGGACATTCCAGGTGAAGAAAAAATTGAAGATCTCTTAGATCAGCATTTTACTCATCATTCTGATGACGATGAACTAATGCTTGAGGAGGAGAATTTGGAATTCCTGCTTGCCTTTAAGGATTTTGAGGATATAATTAGTTTATCGAATCGAGAAGGGTTAGATAATTTAGATACGAAGCTTTATCATTTTGATGGCAAATATTACTTATACACTGAATTTCCAGAAGATGTATATGAAGAAGATGAAATCGATGACATCCTCAGTGTATTACTGGAGTATGGCTACGAAACACAACTGACCATCCATCGAATACAGGAATATGGCAAAGAAATTATGCCAAACCATGTTTTCACAGAAATACGAAAATATTTTAGCTAACTATTATACCGATTTCAGATATGAAATCGGTTTTTTAATTGAAAATTTTGGCAGGTGAGTACTTTGAAAAACACGGTAAGGGTGCTAGTGTTTTTAACAATTATATCCGGACTATTGTTTTTCTTTAAGGACCAACTGGAAAGCGGTATCTTTGGTTTCTTGAGTGTTTTAATTACGCTGTCGGTCATTTTTATCAGCTTTGTCATATTTTTTGAGAATCGTCACCCGACACAAACACTTACTTGGTTAGTGGTATTGGGGAGTTTTCCGTTAATTGGCTTTATTTTTTATTTATTATTTGGCAGAAATTATCGGAAGGAAAGGATGTTCAGAAAAAAGTATTTTCTTGATAAACAGGCGTTTCTTACGGTCGAAGGGGAGGACGATCCTAGAAGCCAGGAGAAACGAAATTTAATGGGCCAGCATCAAGGAAAATTATTTCACTTGGCTCAAAAGTTGGGCAATAGTCCCATTTCTTTTGATACGGCTACAAAAGTCTTAACGAATGGAGAAGAGACTTTCCAGAATATTATTGAACAATTAAAACGAGCAAGACATCATATCCATCTTGAATATTATATTGTCCGCCATGATCATATTGGCCAGGAAATAAAGGAAATGCTAATTCAAAAGGCAAAAGAAGGGGTGAAAATCCGCTTTCTCTTTGATGCCGTCGGCTCCTGGCAGCTCTCTAAACAATATATTAGTGATTTGAGGAATGCAGGAATTGAAGCCATATCTTTTGGACCCGTTAAATTGCCGTTTTTAAATAATAAATTTAATTTTCGTAATCATAGAAAGATTATTGTCATCGATGGGACAATCGGCTTTGTTGGAGGCTTGAATATTGGTGATGAATATCTGGGTCGAAACAAAGAAATTGGCTTTTGGCGTGATACCCATTTAATGCTTAATGGAGAAGCCGTCCGGACGCTGCAGCTAATCTTTTTACAAGATTGGTATTACATGACCAATCATAGTTTCCTTACAGCAGAGTATTTATCTCCCCAACTCGATGATAAACGCCATGGTGGTGTACAGCTTATCGCTGGAGGACCAGATAATGAATGGAGTGTTATTAAAAATATCTTCTTCTCCATGATTGCATCGGCAGAAAAATCTGTCTGGATTGCTTCCCCTTATTTTATTCCTGATGAAGATATCTTCTCTGCTATTAAAGTGGCCGCACTTAGTGGAATTGATGTAAGGTTGCTTGTGCCAAATAAGCCTGACAAACGAATCGTTTTCCATGCTTCTAGATCATATTTTCCAGAACTGCTTGAAGCAGGTGTGAAGGTGTATGAATATGAACGCGGATTTATGCATAGTAAAATTATTATTGTAGATAACGAACTAGCTTCAATTGGCACAGCTAATATGGATATGCGGAGTTTCCATTTGAATTTTGAAGTAAATGCGTTTTTATTCCGGACTAATAGTACAGAAGAACTTGTGAAGGAATATATTAACGACCTGAAATTTGCAAGGCAGCTTGATTTGGATATCTTTCAACAAAGGCATTATGGCTTTCGAATTTTAGAATCGACTGCTCGGCTGCTCTCGCCCTTGCTTTAATAGGATTTGTAGAAACTCGTCGGAATACGACGAGTTTTCTTTGTGAATAAAAGGTGTTTCCGAGCTCAGAGTCGAATAATTAAAAGTATAAAAGGAAGGGGGAAAATTGTGTTAACTGCAATCACTAAAACAGGCAGGAAAGTTTGTCTCGGATTGAATTTCCAGAAGGAGACTCTGATCTTGCTGCGAAAAAAAGAGAAATTTATTTGTCCGATTTGTAACGAGTCTGTGGTATTAAAGCTGGGAGACCATAGAATATTTCATTTTGCTCATATTAACGGAAGTCAGTGCCGAAATACCTTTGAGAATGAAACACTAGAACATCTAGAAGGGAAGCGGCAGCTTTTTCAGTGGCTAATGAAACAAAAAATTCCGGCAGAATTAGAGTTTTATGATCGTCAAATTCAGCAACGGCCTGATATTATGTTCAAATATAAAGGTCAGAGGTATGCGCTGGAGTTTCAATGTTCTACATTACCGGATAAGATTTTCAATAAGAGAACACACGCGTATCTTGATAATGGTTATAAGCCTCTATGGATTATGTCAGGCAAACACATCCAACAAAGACGGAAAGATCTCCTCGCCTTGTCAAACTTCCATTATTCCTTTTTAAGACCATCTTCATCTGGGAGACTTTATATCCCCGCTTACTCCACTGAGCAACAACTCTTTCTATTAGTCGAATCTATTACTCCCTTTTCAATAAAGAATTCTTTTGTGGATATGTCAACCTTACCCATTCAATCCATTGAACTTAATTCCATCCTAGAGCCGATAAAAAACCATTCTCTTTCCTTAACCCGCTGGAACAAGGAAATGGAAAAATTTATTTTTAACTGGGCGCTCCATCCAAATGTCAGAAACAAGCTGTTTTTACAAGAAATCTATCATCATGGATTAAACCTCTTTCTCCTGCCCCCTGAAATTGGCCTGCCTGTTACACACTCCTTTCTTCTCGAAACTCCTCCGTTTATCTGGCAAACCTATATTTTTCTAGATTTAATAGCTAATAAAAAACCCGGTGATTACATTACCTTAAAAGAAGTGAACGCTTCCTTTCAGAAGAGAATTTATAAAAAACAGATTACCACACGTACACTGCCTCAACTAAGAAATATTCAGCCTATAACAGCATTCATAGAGTATTTACAGCTGCTTGAAAAATTAAAGATCCTTTCTAGAAAGGAGGATGAAGTGAATTTTAGATTAACCAGAATGATTATTCTCCCCCGATCGAATAGTGAAAGGGAACAGTCAAAACAGTTCTTCTTAGAGAAAAATAATCATATTTTATTCAGGTAATAAGGGGGTAATTTTCATACTCTATTCTTGATAAGGCTATAATATAAATGGACCGAATTTCGTTTGCTTAAAAGGAATTAAGGGAAATAAGGAGAATAACTTAGTAGTAAGTTTTTCCAAATGGAATGAATGGAGGAAGAGTAATGGCAAGTGAAACTAAAGTAAAGCAGCTGCCAGCAAGAAGTGAAATACTGGTTGACGATACGTGGAAATTAGAAGATATTTTTGCAAGTGACCAAGATTGGGAAAAAGAATATCAAGAGGTTAAAAATCAAATTGCTGGTATCAAGGAATACGAAGGTAAATTAGCTGAAAGTGCTGAAACGCTCTATAAAGCTCTTCAGTATCAGGACCAGCTATTAGAGCGAATCGGCAAGCTCTATACATATTCACATATGCGTTACGATCAAGATACAACCAATTCTTTTTATCAAGGCTTGGATGATAGAATGAAAAATCTCTACGCCCAAGCAGCAAGCCAGCTTGCATTTATTGTGCCAGAAATTTTATCAATTGACGAGGGGAAAGTAAGTAGTTTCTTAAAAGAGAAATCCGAATTAAAGTTATATGAACATGCACTCGAAGAAATTAATTTACAAAGACCCCATGTGCTTAGTGCGGAGCAGGAAGCATTATTAGCAGAAGCAAGTGAAGTGATGGATGCATCCAGCAATACATTTGGTATGTTGAACAATGCAGATATAGAGTTCCCGACTATTAAAGATGAAAACGGAGAAGAAGTTGAAGTGACTCATGGGCGTTACAGCCGCTTTTTGGAAAGTGCTGATCAACGTGTAAGAAGCGACGCTTTTAAAGCCGTCTATAAGACGTATGGGGCATTTAAAAACACCTTTGCAAGTACCTTAAGCGGGAATGTAAAGAAGGATAATTTCAATGCCAGAGTTCGTAAGTATGACTCTGCAAGGCATGCGGCCCTTTCGGGAAACAACATCCCAGAAAGTGTTTATGATAACCTCGTAACGACTGTGACGGAAAATCTGCACCTGCTGCATCGCTATGTGAAGCTTCGTAAAAAGGTCCTTGGACTTGAGGAACTTCATATGTATGATTTATATACTCCGCTAGTTAAAGATGTAAAAATGGAAATCAAGTATGAGGATGCAAAAGACCTTGTAATTAAAGGGCTTGCTCCATTAGGGGAAGAATATTCGAACATTCTTAAAGAAGGGTTTGAAAACCGCTGGGTGGATGTCCACGAAAATAAAGGAAAACGCAGCGGCGCCTATTCATCCGGGGCATATGGGACTCATCCATATATCTTGATGAACTGGCAGGATAATGTAAATAATTTATTTACACTAGCTCATGAATTTGGCCATTCCGTGCATAGTTACTATACTCGAAAGAATCAGCCGTATGCTTATGGCAATTACTCCATTTTCGTAGCAGAAGTAGCTTCAACCTGTAACGAGGCACTTCTTAACGACTATTTGTTAAAAACGATTGATGATGAGCAAAAAAGAATTTATCTGTTAAACCACTATTTAGAAGGCTTTAGAGGGACTGTGTTCCGCCAGACGATGTTTGCTGAATTTGAGCATTTAATACATCAAAAGGCACAGAATAATGAGGCGTTGACGGCGGATTCATTAACCGAAGCATATTATGCATTAAACAAGAAGTATTATGGTGAAGAAGATATAATCATCGATGAGGAAATCGGATTAGAATGGGCAAGAATTCCTCATTTCTATTACAACTATTATGTCTATCAATATGCTACCGGATTTAGTGCTGCGACAGCATTAAGCAAACAAATTCTCGAGGAAGGCGAGCCGGCAGTGAAACGTTATATTGAAGAATTCTTAAGTGCGGGAAGCTCGGACTATCCAATCGAAGTACTTAAGAAAGCTGGAGTAGATATGACGAGTGCTGCGCCAATAGAGGATGCATGTAAAGTATTTGAAGAAAAGTTAAATGAATTAGAGAAGTTGTTATCTTAAAAAGTAAGGGATGGAGCCAAGAATAGCTCCATCCCTTTTAAAATCCTCTAAATCGTTTACGATCATTTAGATACACTATAAATATTAGGATAGAAGTAAACAGGATCGGGGCACTTAATAGCATCGGGAAAATATGCATGAATGCAAGCAGGTTTAGAAAAAAGGCAATCACCAGAAATAGGGCCAGGATGATATAAGGTATTTTACCCAAAGTAGATTCCACCTTTTTGTATCAATTAGTAGTATTCTATTGTCCATTCCGTGAATATATGACTTTTTGACAATTATGTGAAATAAAGCACAAACTTATTGTCATAGACTCTAATCGCATGGTATATTTTATACGTGAAGTTGATCACAACAAACATATACCCCTTTGTTTGACCGTGAAAAATTTCTCCCATCCCCTTTGTTCGTATTAATAGAAAAATGCCTTTCAGCTCCGGAAGCTGCAAGGCATTTTGCATTTTTACAAAATCAAAAAGAAATGCCAATCGTCATGATTGACATTTCTTTATTCATCAATATATCGCCAAAAGGTGCCGTACTTTGCAGGTATTTGCTCGACTACCTGCTTTAACAAAAGCTTTTTCATTTCCCGTTCAATTTGTGAGATAGACATATTGTAAACTACTGCGATCTCCTTAGAAGCGACTAGCTTAAAAAACTTCAGAAACGATTCCAGGGAAGGGGGTTGTGATTTCACAGGCCTTTCCGACAGCATCTCTTCAAGTATTTGGACATAGACTTCGTAAGGGTAGGACCCAGCAATCTTGATTCCTTCATCTTCAATATTTTCATTAAAAAAAACAAGCGTAGGAATTTCATTTACATCCATTTCGGATGTTATTTTTAGATCACATTGAAAGGCTTTGGCCGCACTGTCGGAATGTATATCTTTCATAAATTCCTCGACATCTAATCCCGAACGATAAGCACATTCCTTCAACACCTCAAGATTTGACGTGTTCTGTTTTTCTAAGAATATCATTTCCTGGATCCGGCGAAAAAACCGTAAACCGGCTCGTCTTCCTTGTAATTCAGCAGCCTTAATGGCTATGGAGACAATATAAGGATTATCTATGGGATTTTCTAACCAAAGGCTGCCGTCACATGACATTCCCGACCTGCTTGCTGTTTTTTCCCAAACTTGAGCCATATTCTCAAAGTTCTTTTTTCTGCTCAGATTTAAATTAGCTAAACGTCCGCTTAATACATGTTTAATGGAAAAATATCTGCCATATTCTATATGCAGCTTTTTAAGAATCGGCTCTAATGCCCAGCATTCAGGGCATAATGGGTCAATAAACATATAAATTTCAATTGGTTTTTTATCATTGCCATTCATTGGTTTCTGGGGCACTGGTGATGAAGGATTATTCACGATTTTCACCTGGAATTTCACCATCATCTGGTGTGTTAATCATATGTTGGGCTGTAAGGTATAACCTTGAATAAAATTCATCTCTTAACTGCCCTTCTAGTCCGACCATATCCATTGCTTTGTTCATACAAGATAACCAAGCCCTCGCACGAGTTGGTGTGACCGGAAATGGCAAATGACGTGCACGCATCATTGGGTGTCCATGTTCATCTGTATAAAGAGGAGGCCCTCCTAAATATTGAGTCAAAAATTGTTTTTGTTTCCTGGCAATTTCGGAAAATTGATTCGGAAAAATGGGTGCAAGGTCAGGATGTTGTGCAACAAGGCTATAGAAAGTGTCGACAAGTCGGTACAGCTTTTCTTCACCAATTTTTTCAAAAGGTGTAAGCTTTTTCTCAATCATGTTGACAACTCCTTTCTTCTTTATTGTATTCATATTTTAACAATGCCATTTTTATATCTCAAATGAATTGCTTGAAATGGCTAAATTTTAAGGCAGGCTATTGTTTTTATGTAAATTAAAGATTAACTTTGTTTATATTTCTGCTCATAGAATCTGCGTACTTTATTTTTAGTTTCCCGTTGTGGAATATTAAATTGCTTTAGCAGCTCCTGAAAAGATATTTTCCCCTCTTCATAGTTTTCTACTTCAAACTCCATTTCATAATCTTCATGCTGAAGGAAAATACTGTGGTCAAGAACGAGCAATCCATTTTTATAGGCAAATTCAGCTCGGTTTGTAATAAGAGACCCAAAAAATTCAATTTTGGAAAAAGGAATATTACCTTCCTCAATTAAATTTTTTATTTGGCCGTTTGGCAGCCTGCCATGGTTCAGTGCTGCAGAGGTTTCTGCTTTTGTTAACAATTGGTTAGTTTCAAGAAGTCCAATCTCCATTGGCTGTTTCAGAGTCATCACATATTCTGCCCCTTTTTTTCTAATCCTCAATGCACAGCGGGCATTTTTTAATGCAAAATCAGGAGTATCAAAGTAATGGTTTTCCTGAGTGAAAACTTGATTTGCTCCAATATTAAATTCAACTAAAATTCCTTCATATTCTGCTTTGGTAAGCATATTTTTAAACTCAATTTCTATATTCTGTGACATCTTTTTCTTCCTTTCAGCCTAGCGATAACTTAATCATAACTATGAACTTTGGATGATGTCTAGTTTCTGATGAAAGGCTTTCTTTTAAAAATACAATCATTGGGTGAAATGGTCTAATTATGCTAAAATAGGAAGGTGAAAGATGGAGGTTTAAAAAATGAAACAGAAAATAATCATTGAAACGGCAGCGATAAGCGGCCATACATTACTATTAACAACAGATCATTCCATTAACGGGTTAATTCCTGCCGAACAAATACTTGTTGATTCAGACAATCACACATTCATCTATTTAATGGAAGATCAGGAAGACTATACATATATCGTACTGCCGGAGTCTATATGGCCTTCTTTAAAGACGGCCAGTACTCAAAAACTACAGGTACACATTAGAGCCAATGAAGAACAAATCGAACTTAAAAACTTTAACGATGAGTTTGAGTATATACTGAGTAACATAAAGGGCAACAGTAACTATGGTGATAAATTGGTTACGAAAGTTGAGGAATTTTTCTAATCTGTTTGGAAAAGGAAGAAATGGAAATCGTTTCGCTTTTCTAAGCAAATTGTTCTTCGAGGTGAAATCATGAAGCATTGGGATCAATTTATAGCCCCATATAAACAAGCGGTATCGGAATTAAAAGTGAAATTAAAAGGAATGAGGGGGCAATATGAGTTGGATTCTGCTCATTCCCCGATTGAATTTGTAACAGGACGGGTAAAACCAATAGCAAGTATCCTCGATAAAGCAAACCAAAAAGGGATTCCGCTTGAGAGACTGGAAGAAGAAGTGCAGGATATCGCTGGTATTCGAATTATGTGCCAGTTTGTCGATGATATTCATACTGTAGTAAATTTATTAAGAATACGTAACGATTTTGAAATTGTAGAGGAAAGGGATTATATTTCTCACGAAAAAACAAGTGGTTACCGTTCCTATCATGTAGTGATTCAATATCCTGTGCAAACCATTCACGGTGAAAAAAAAATACTCGCCGAAATTCAAATAAGAACGCTGGCGATGAACTTTTGGGCTACAATTGAACATTCGCTTAACTATAAATATAAAGGGGCTTTTCCGACTGATATTAAAATGAGACTGCAAAGAGCTGCAGAAGCTGCCTTCCGTCTTGACGAGGAAATGTCTTTAATTCGCGGGGAAATCCAAGAAGCTCAAGCATTTTTTACAAGAAAAAAAGAATCGGCACAAGAAGAAACCAATTAAAGTGACGCCCGCCAAATGAATGACTATTTGTAAGGAGAAAATAAGATGAAATTTGCGATTACTTCCAAAGGAGATCAAAAGTCAAATATACTCATGCATAAAATGAGAACCTATTTACTTGATTTTGATCTGATCTATGATGAAGACCAACCTGATATTGTTGTTTCCATAGGCGGCGATGGAACCCTGCTCTATGCGTTCCATCGCTACTCAAGCCGGCTTAGTAAGACCGCTTTTGTCGGAATCCATACAGGTCACCTGGGATTTTATGCGGACTGGATTCCGGATGAGATTGAAAAGCTGGTGATTGCTATTGCCAAAACTCCGTATCAAGTCGTAGAGTACCCGCTCCTTGAAGTCATTATCCGTTACACGCATGCAGGAAAAGAGTCCCGTTATCTAGCACTTAATGAATCAACGGTAAAAAGTGTGGAGGGCACACTTGTAATGGATGTGGAAATCCGTGGAGAGCACTTCGAACGGTTCCGCGGTGATGGGTTATGTGTATCCACCCCATCAGGCAGCACTGCTTATAATAAAGCGCTGGGCGGTGCCATTATTCACCCATCCATATCGGCCATTCAAGTAGCTGAGATGGCCTCTATAAATAACAGAGTGTTCCGGACAGTTGGTTCACCTCTTATACTGCCGGCCCATCATACGTGCATGATGAAACCGGTAAAAAGATCTGACTTTCAGATAACGGTTGATCACTTAACCCTGCTGCATAAGGACGTAAAATCAATCCAATTTAGAGTGCCGGAAGAAAAGATCCGCTTTGCCCGCTTTAGACCCTTTCCTTTTTGGAAAAGGGTACATGATTCATTTATCTCTGATTAAACCGGAGGACCTTTTATGGCAGCACGTTTCAAATTAACCTGGATCATTGATGAGAGAAGTTCAGGGGAACAAATTAAGGATTTTTTGAAACATGAGGAAATATCGCGAATTGCTCTGACAGATATAAAATTTAAAGGCGGCACTATTCTTGTAAATGATGAAGAGGTAAACGTCAGGTATAAGTTAAATACTGGTGATTCATTGACGGTCTTTTTCCCGCCTGAAATCCCTAGTGAGGGTGTACGCGCTGAAGACATTCCCATGGATATTTTGTATGAAGATGAATATTTATTGGTAGTAAACAAACCGGCCATGATGAACACAATACCATCCCGTGAACATCCAAATGGCAGTCTTGCCAATGCTTTGGTCGGTTATTATCACCAAAAGGGAATTCAAGCCACCTCTCATATAGTTACAAGGCTTGACCGTGATACATCTGGTATCGTATTAATTGCCAAACACCGTCATGTTCACCATCTATTCAGTAAGATGCAGCAGCAGGGACAGATAAAAAGGACATATGAGGCTTTTGCAGGCGGCGGGGTGCTGGCAGCCAATCATGGTACCATTAAAGAACCTATTGGCCGAAAATCGGACAGCATTATCGAGAGGGAAGTACGTCAAGACGGTCAATACGCTTGTACACATTATCGGCTAATCAAGAGGTATGAGGCATTTACCCATATCGAGCTCCGACTTGAAACAGGGAGGACACATCAGATTAGAGTCCATATGTCTTTCTTAGGTCATCCGTTGCTCGGAGATGATTTGTATGGAGGGGATATTTCGTTAATTGAGCGGCAAGCCCTTCATTGTAAAAGGATAGAATTTCTTCATCCGTTTTATAAAGAGGAGATGTTGTTTTCAGCTTCACTTCCTCAAGATATGAATAACATGTTAAAAGGCTGATCAGCATTTATTGCGGTCAGCCTTGTTATTTTTCAACTTTATTACATATACGTAAAATTAATCAAAACATTTAAATTTTTCCTCCACATATGGCATAGTAGAAGGAACAGACACCAATTCCATTTCCGGATACCGTAAAGCGGTAAGTTTATTGCCAAAAACAGCTCCAGTATCAATGTTATACGTATTATTGATCAATCGTGGTTCTTTCACAGGAGTATGACCATAGACAATGCAAGCATCGCCATGATAATTTTTTGCCCAATCAAGTCTAACCGGTGTCCCATCGGGATTCTTCTTACCGGTAATATCTCCATAGAGGACAAATTCCTTTACCTTTCCATGTGTTTGGCCGATATATTCTTTTTTGATTCCGGCATGAGCGATAACGAGCTTCCCTTTGTCTAATACTAAATAGAGTGGGGCCTTTTCATACAATTCGATAAATTTTTTACGAATGGACTGCTGATCTTTTTTATATAATGATTCATACTCTGCGACAGTTGTTTCTAGGCCATGTGTAACTTGCACCTTATTCCCAAGAAAATAACGATAAAGCTTATTGCAATGATTGCCTGGTGTATAGTGGGCATCCTGGCGATTAATAACCAGCTGCCAAACGACTTCAATCACCTTAATCGACTCTGGTCCTCTGTCAGTTAAATCACCGACAAAGCCGAGTTTTCTGCCGTCAAAGTGGACGGGCAGACCCGTATCCCAGCGATAGCCAAGCTTTTCAGTCAGCTCTTTAAACTCATTAAAACAGCCATGAATATCACCGATAATATCAATTTTCATAGGATCCATCCCCTGTAAGTTTGTTTATTTTAAAATAACTCCTATTATGGAAGGTGGTATAAACAATGGAACAACATGTGTCAGTTATTTCATTGCTTGTCGTTGTAACAACCGCATTTATCACTCCAATTATCCTGCATCGATTAAAATTAAATTTTATGCCGGTAGTGGTCGCTGAGATTATTATGGGTCTTATCATCGGAAAAAGCGGTTTTAATATTGTGCATGAGGATGCATGGCTGTCTACCCTTTCGACGCTTGGTTTCATTTTTCTTATGTTTTTAAGCGGGCTGGAAATTGATTTTACTGCATTTAGCGGCAGTAAAAAACGAAAGATCCTTCCAAATGGAAAAACAGAGCCCAATACATTTGTCGCTGCTACGGCTATTTTTGCAGGAATCTTTATCTTTTCCCTAGCATTATCTTATGTATTTGTCCTGGCAGGATTCATCGACAATGCCTTTTTGATGACGTTAATTATTTCTACGATATCACTTGGAGTAGTCGTTCCTACATTAAAAGAAGCTCATTTGATGAAAACGGTCATAGGGCAAATTATCTTACTTATTGCCGTTATTGCTGATTTAGTGACGATGATATTATTAGCCGTGTTTGTTTCAATTTATGAGGCCGGGCATGGGAATACATGGCTTCTTTTGATTTTATTTGCTGCCGGGGTTGTCCTTTATGTTATTGGTAAGAAGTTTAAAACACGTACATTTATTGAAACATTGTCCACAGGGACTGTCCAGATTGGCACTAGGGCAGTTTTTACGCTAATCATAGTATTAGTAGGTTTATCGGAAACCGTTGGAGCAGAGAATATCCTTGGGGCCTTTCTAGCGGGGGTTTTAGTTTCACTATTGTCTCCCAATCAGGAATTGGTGCATAAACTGGATTCTTTTGGCTACGGCTTTTTAATCCCTATCTTTTTTGTGATGGTTGGGGTCAATCTTGATGTTTGGTCACTTTTTAGCGAAAAAAAACTGCTTTTACTCATACCGCTTCTATTGATTGGCCTGCTGTTATCAAAACTTGTACCGGTTTACCTTTTAAAAATTTGGTATGATACCAAAACCGTTATTTCGTCCGGCTTCTTGCTTACCTCAACCCTATCCCTGGTGATTGCTGCTGCCACTATTGGAGAGAGGATGGAGGTCATTACACCACAGATGAGTGGTACTTTGATCTTGGTTGCGGTCATCACGTCTATTTTTACACCGATGGTTTTTAAAAAGCTCTTTCCCATGGAGGCAGCGGCTAATAAAAAGGTCCAAGTTGCGTTCTTGGGTGTTAACTCTGTGACTTTGTCTTTATCGCAAGAGTTAAAGTCCGGACTTTATGATCCGGTGTTGTATCATCCGAAAATGGAAAAATCAGATAAACAAATTGCTGATTCTCTATTTGAAATTATTGAAATTGAAGATTACTCCATAGACTCGCTTGAACAAGTAAATGTTTTTGATTCGGACATTGTTGTTACCTCAACCGGTAATGACGAATTAAACGCAGAACTCTCTATTACAGCAAAGGAAAAAGGGGTCGGAAGGGCGATTGCCAGAATTGAAACTACGGAACTGGAGCAAGCCTTGCGCGAACAAAACATTGAAGTGTTTTCATCTCTAATGTCAACGAAAACACTGTTAAGAGCATTAATTGAATCACCGACAGTCATGAATATCTTAACAAATCAAGAGACTGGATTATATGAAATCACCATGTTGAATAGGAATTTTGCTGGAATGCCAATACGTCAATTTCCTTTTACAGGTGATGTGATTTTTGTCCGAATCTTTAGAGGGAAAGATTCCATTGTTCCGCATGGTGATACTGAATTGCAAATGGATGACCGTTTGATTGTAACAGGTTCAACAGAATATGTGGATGAATTAAAAAGAGAATTGGAATTTTGGTGAGATCTGAGTAAAGAGATTGGGAAAGAATAAGGTTGGAACCTTTTCATTTCTGGTGAAGTAGTGTAAAATTAGTACCAAGTACTAATATCATGTAATTATAGTGGGAGGACTTTTTCAATATGGATCTTTCTGGAAAAACATTTGTTGTTATGGGTGTGGCCAACAAACGCAGTATCGCTTGGGGAATTGCCCGTTCACTTCATACCGCAGGGGCAAGATTAATTTTTACATATGCCGGAGAAAGAATTGAGAGTAGTGTTCGTGATTTAGCTAACTCTTTAGAGGCAGAGGGAACCATCGTACTGCCTTGTGATGTAACAAATGATGAAGCGATTACTACCTGTTTTGCACAAATAAAGGAAGCAGTCGGTACCATCCACGGGGTTGCACATTGTATTGCGTTCGCAAAAACCGAAGATTTAAAAGGTGAATTTGTGAATACGTCTAGAGATGGGTTCCTGCTTGCACAAAATATCAGCTCTTATTCACTGACAGCTGTGGCGAAAGAGGCGCGTCCATTAATGACGGAAGGAGGCAGTATTGTTACATTAACATACCTAGGCGGTGAGCGTGCCATCCCGAATTATAACGTAATGGGTGTAGCAAAGGCCTCATTAGATGCTAGTGTCCGCTACCTTGCTGCTGACTTAGGAAAGGATAATATCCGCGTGAATTCCATTTCTGCCGGCCCGATCCGTACGCTTTCAGCTAAAGCGATTGGAGAGTTTAATTCTATTTTAAATGAAATTGAAGAAAAAGCACCATTACGCAGAACGACGACTCCTGAAGAAGTCGGTGACACTGCTGTATTCCTTTTCAGTGATTTCTCCCGCGGCATTACGGGGGAAAATATCCACGTTGACTCCGGTTACCATATTCTATAAACCATCCAAGCCTGCTTATCTTTTAGCAGGTTTTTTTATTTATCATAAAATGAACCTGGATAGGCATATCGCATATATATAACGTGTGGGATTACGTAATGAGGAGGTGGAAATGCTTGTCAACAAAAAAAAATCAAAGCCCTCTGTTATACATTCATCAGACGTTTAATAGGGCTCCTTCAACTACAAACATGCAGGAAGTATATACTAATCGGCGGGAACAGGAACTACTTGAGGAGGAGCTGCCGCTGGAAGAAGACAGTAACAATACGATTTCCCTTGCTCAAAAAGATTTACTTCATGAGGATAGAGCTGAAAAGGAGCAGCCAGAGGTAAATTCACCTGTTAAATCTGAAAGGCCGGGGGCTAAATTACCTGTCAAGCTTGAAAAGTCAGGAGCTAAATTACCTGTTAACTCTGAACAGCCGGAGGTTAAATTACCTGTTAAACCTGAACAGCTGGAAACTAAATTGCCTGCAAAATCTGAACGGGAAGAGGTAAATACACCAGTTAAACCACAGGGAAAACAGCGGTCTCCAATAAAAAGGGTGAAACCATTTAAAGAGATGGGGCTATATGAACGCTTAGACTATCTTCTTAACTTTCCAAAAGTTCTTCCCCCTGTACCATGCGTCTTTTATACAGCGGAAGGTAACTTTCAAGGTTATCTAACAGAATACACTGACCAGCACGTTACCATACGATTCCACGACCAAACAATTAGAACAATTCCATTAGAGCATATGAATAATGTTGTCATGATTGGGATTAAGCGGTAATTTTTAAAATCAATAAAAAGCCAGCCGATTGACGACTGGCTCATTTGTTATACGCCTGCTCTACTCATTAAATTAACGGTAAACCGCCTTTTTAATTCAACTGTATGGTGCAGTCTTAATCGCAAAGCCCTAGGTTAACATCTGCGATACATTGTACTGCACAGAAACAGCTTAAATCAACAGTGATACAATCTCTGCTTGCGCGGAATCTGTCTACTTTACAAACCTTTTTAAGGTCGATACCGCATTTATCTCCTGAAACCAGGTTAACAGGTGCAAATTGTCCATCGTTATCACGATGACCTGGTACTAACACACGGAGAGTTGCACAGCAGTTATCGAATACATCTTCGACGCGGAAATAGATAGATACACATGCGTCACATTCGTCCGTTAAGAATGCATGAAATGGAGTTCCATCTGCAGTACTTAGAACAAATACCCTTGTATCAACTGGGTCCCTCCTTACAGGTGACACCATCGATCCAAGCGGTTCTGTAAAGCAGCTAGTACACTCAGTACATTCCTCTTCAGCTGCTTCAACAGCGTTATCTTGAATATCCTTAATGGCACGAACTACCTGACAAACACAGTTTTCATCATGGAAGTTGTTATTATTTTTTCCACAACCCATTTATTTTTCCTCCTTATTCCGTTTTATCTTACAGTAATAACATATTGCCGAGTGCACTTTTGGGTAACGGACAAACGCCTTGTTTGTAAAAATTAGGCTGGTCAATCATCTATTTAAGTAGAGAAAGGATATTAGCCGGTATGAATATAACCTTTTTAACCTTGAGTATTTTATCTCTGGCAAGCTTTCGGCTGACGAGACTGCTTGTCTTTGATCGAATCTTCGAGTTTGTTCGTGAACCATTTTTTGAAGAAGTGACGGAAGAACATGACGGGGAAATTGAGATTTATTATGTTCCAAAGAAATCTGGTATTAAAAAGTTTATAGGTGAACTGCTTAGTTGTTATTGGTGTACAGGAGTATGGTCAGCCGCCTTTATCGTCGGTTTTCATTATGTTTGTCCAGAAATCTCCAGGCCAATTATTTTGATTCTGGCGGTAGCCGGTTTTGCTTCTTTAATAGAACTTTTTGTTCAACATTTTATTGAAAAATAAATCGTTCGTGGAGACAAGATTGACGAGATGCACATATTCTAATTAGTAGCAATAAATGATAAGAGGAGAGGATTTGAATGAATAATAAAAAGCAGAGCAAACAAACATCACAATCTGTTCGTAAAACGTCTTCTACTAAAAGGAGTAAAGGGTGCGGCTGCAGTAAAAAAACATTAAAATAGAAAAAAACTGCTGGTAATTCTGGCAGTTTTTTTATTTATCCTGATTTTGGATGCCAGTCATAATTTCACTGGATATCGAAAAAACTAATCAAGTATTTAACACTTAACTCGGATAAGGAAAGTGAAGCAGATGAAAGCAGGATATCAACTGATTGTATGTATAGGTTTGTTAGGATTGACAGCATGTAATCAAGATCAGCCAGTCAAGGAAAGCCAACTAGCACTAATGAAGACGACAGATCCGACACCTCTTAGTACGGAAAAGAAAAAAAATAATAATCATGTAGAAGATATTAAACGAGATGTCAGTTCCTTACCGGAGCTGTATGACGTTGCGGTTGTAGAGGGGAAAGAGGATACCTTGGTGGTGTATAAGGTCAAGCATATGCAGAGAATTAAAATGATAACAATCGAAAAAAAGCTAAATAAGAAGCTAGAAGATAAGTATCCTAAGGAAAACTTTACTGTATCGAGTGATTATAAAATTTTCTTGGAAGCGGTAAGGCTGAATGAAAAGATGAAATCAGGAGAGTTGTCTCACTCTAAGGCTGAAAAGCGGTTAAAGGAAATTGTTAAAATGACAGAAGATATGAAGTAAGAAAGGAAGTACGAATATGGCTAAGAAGCAGAAAAAAATGACCCCTCAGCAGCAAAACTATCAGAAACTTCAACAAAAACATGAACTGAAAAGGCCGGTTCTAAAAAATTGTCTTAAGGCATTTTTAGTTGGCGGGCTTATTTGCATGATTGGCCAAGCAGTCAGTTATTTTTACATATATTTCTTCAACTTTACTGAACAGAATGTTGGAAACCCAACCGTTGCAACCATGGTCTTTTTCTCTATGTTGTTAACAGGATTTGGAGTCTATGATCATATAGGCCAATTTGCCGGTGCAGGGAGTGCAGTACCAGTAACTGGTTTCGGGAATTCAGTCATTTCCGCTGCGATTGAACATCGGACGGAAGGGTTCGTCCTTGGCGTAGGGGGAAATATGTTCAAACTGGCAGGTTCAGTCATTTTATTCGGTGTTTTCTCTGCTTTTGTTGTTGCATTAATTAAAACGCTACTTGTGATGTGGGGGGTTTTATAATTGTTAAAGGGGCAGCAATCATGGGTTTTTGACAATCGGCCAATGATTACAGCAACAGGTGTAACAGGTGGGCCGTTTGAAGCTAATGGCAATTTAGCGAATGATTTTGACCTGTTGTATGATGACCTGTGGATGGGACAAGAAACGTACGAAAAGGCCCATCGATTATTGCTTGAGGAAGCGATAAATACAGCATTGAAAAAAGGGGAGATCCAAAGAGAACAGGTACAGTTTTTGTTTGCTGGTGACCTAATCAATCAAATAACCCCGACAAGTTTCGCAGCAAGGACGATGCAGATTCCATACTTTGGTCTTTTTGGTGCCTGCTCCACCTCTATGGAGGGGCTGGCGTTATCCTCCTTTGTCGTAAATTACGGGGGAGCTAATTGCGTATTAACAGGGGCCTCCAGCCATAATTCTGCTGTTGAAAAGCAGTTCCGTTATCCGACTGAATATGGAGGGCAAAAGCCGCCGACTGCCCAATGGACGATTACCGGTGCAGGGGCAGCGCTTATTCAACCAAATAAACCTGGTGAGAATCATCCAGTCACAACGTCTGCAACGATTGGTAAAGTCGTGGATATGGGGTTATCTGATCCTTTTAATATGGGGGGAGCAATGGCCCCTGCCGCAGCCGATACCATTATGGCACATTTTAGGGATTTACAATTGGATCCTTCTTATTATGACTTAATCATAACCGGTGACTTAGGAAGAATCGGCCATGACACTGCGTTTGAATTATTAAATAAAAATGGGCTGAAATTGGAGAAAAACCAATTTAAGGACTGCGGATTATTGATTTATAAGGATGACCAGCCTGTTATGGCTGGAGGGAGCGGAGCCGGTTGTTCAGCGACTGTTTTATACGGACATATCCTAAACGAACTGAAAAAGGGTACTTATAAACGAATTTTAGTCGTGGCAACTGGAGCGCTGCTGTCCCCACTAAGCTTTCAACAAAAAGATACGATTCCATGTATTGCCCATGCGGTAGCAATTGAGATGAACGGAGAAAAGGGGTGAGTCCATGCTTGCAATGTTTTTTTGGTCCTTTGTTGTAGGGGGATTGATCTGTGTGGTGGGGCAGCTATTATTTGACGTGGCGAAACTTACACCGGGTCATACAATGAGCTTACTGGTGGTTGCTGGTGCGGTCTTAGATGGGCTGGGATTATATGAGCCGTTAATTAATTTTGCCGGTGCAGGAGCAACCATCCCGATCACAAGCTTTGGGAATTCTCTTGTTCACGGAGCTCTCCAGGATGCCAAAGCGCATGGGATTATTGGTGTATTAACAGGAATGTTCCAAGTGACAAGTTCGGGAATTTCAGCTGCGATCATATTTGGGTTTATCGGCGCACTTATATTTAAGCCTAAAGGGTGAAATACTCATTTTTTAGCTAATTTTGCTAATAGGCTGTCATGCCTAGTACGCATGATAAGGTAATTTCATATGTTATTAGTGAGATTACCGAAAGTGAGGTGACAGTCTATGTGCTTCGGTTACGGCGGCTACGGCTACGGTGGTGGTGGTTATGGCTACGGTTCCACATTCGTGCTTATCGTAGTTCTATTCATCCTTTTAATCATTGTTGGTGCAAGCTTCTATTAATAGACAATGACAATGAGATGGAAGGGGTTGGCACGAGCAAGTGCTAACCCTTTCTGTTGTCTACATAAACCCTGTGTTTTAATCCTTTTCATCACCTTTTTTCTCCTCCTTCATAGAATAAAGTAGTTTATGAAGGAGCGTGAAATTTTACCATGGATAATGGATTCTTTAAGAACATTGAAAAGAAAACAGGCGTAAATATGAAAGATATTTTTGATTTAGCAAATTCCTTACAAAACGCAAATTTCAAAGATGAAAAAACCGTCCGTAACGTCATTAAGAGGGTATCACAAATTGCCAATAAACCAGTAAGTAAAGACATGGAAGATCAAATTGTCAAATCAATCGTTAATGATGGCAAACAGCTTGACTTTAATACAATTGCCCAAATGATGAATAAAAAATAAAAAGAGGAGAGACCAATTGTTCTTTACGAATTGGTCTTCCTCTTTTTATTGATTGGGGCCAAAAACCTCGAGCGGTTCGCCTTTTTCCCCCGTCTATGACTAGGAATTGAAATAAACAGTTCTTCCTTTGCCCTTGTCATAGCGACATAGAATAGTCTTCTTTCTTCTTCAAGCGGAGACTCATCTCCGGAACGATAAGATTCCAGGGAAAAATCGTGAGGCAGACTGCCATCAACTGCACTTAAGATATAAACGGTTTGATATTCAAGTCCCTTAGCACGGTGAATCGTACTAAGTGTAATCGCATCGGTAAAATGCTTACTCATGTTCTTAATTTCTTTATTCATGGCAGACATGTGTTGGGCATGATCAAGCAGCGCTTCAATGGTGGAAAAACTTTTTGCCGCGACTTTTAAATCTTTTAAGTCATCTGAGCCTTTTTCGAGTTTGTTCGACTCATTCCCGCGTTTTTTTAGGAAATCCAGAAAACCAATCTCTTTTTCAATTTGTTCAATCGCAGCTAAAGGAGATAAATGCTTGAGGCCGCGAATGAGGACAACTGCTTTTTTTAATTTTTTCTCTTGAAAAGCATGAGCCGTCTTCAAATAGGAAAGTGCCCCTAGCACGGTGCAATCCTTGAGGATGCTCTCAGCCTTAAGATCTTTTAGGATGGCTTGTTTTAAAAATAATAATGGCAAGAGGTCACTCATTGCATTTGAGTCGTCTTCATTTAAACTTACTTTTAAAAAGGCAAGAGCGCTTCTAACGATAAAACGTTCGTAAAATGCCTCGGCATCCTGATCAATTTTAAAAGGAAGGGTGGAGGAGGCTAATCTTTCAAAGACAGCCCGTGAGCTGACATTTGTGCGATAGAGAATCGCAAAGTCTCCTGGTTTTGCCCCTTTTGTAATCTTCTCCTGAATATCTGTTACAATCATCGTTGCTTCCTCTTCTTCATCATAGGGAAAAAACAGCTGAGGAAGGACACCTGAAGAATATTGAGCTTCCATTCTTTTTAAACGGCGCTTTTTATTTAGGGAAATCATTTGATTCGCAGCTGCGACAATTTCATGTGAAGAACGGTAATTTTGCCCAAGTGTGACTAATTTTGCATTTGGAAAGTCCCTTTCAAAATCAATTAGATAGCTTGGATCACTGCCTCTGAATGAATAGATCGACTGATCATCATCCCCGACAGCACATACATTTTTATTTTTTCCTGATAACAATTTAATGAGCTCATACTGGACTTTATTGATATCTTGAAACTCATCGATTAAAAAATAATGAAACTTGTTTTGGTAATACTCCAGAAGAGCCGGCGACTGAGTAAAAAGCTGAAAACAGCCGATTAACATATCGTCAAAATCAAACAACCCTTCTTTTTGTTTGTATTCTTCATACTTTTTATATAAGAAAGCGGCTTTTTCTTCAAACTCTGATACAGGCTTAATCTGGTTGGGCATCAGGAGAGAATTTTTCCAAAATCCAATTTGCTGCAGGGCTAGATCATAGGCAAATTCCTTTTCGGAAAGCTGGAGTTCCTTTCCTGCTTCCTTGAGAATTTTATCGCGCTGCCAATCCCTCTTTAACAGATTGTTAGAGGACCAGTTCTCTGCATTATGAAACATTAAGATCCGATAGAAAATACTGTGAAAGGTACCGGTAACCAGCTGATTTATTCTTCCTCTCTGCATATTCGGATAGGATAATAGGCGGTTTTTCATTTCTGCTGCAGCTTTGGAGGTAAAAGTAACAAGCATAATGGAACTTGGATCGATTTGTTTTACAGAAAGCATAAAGGCGGTTCTTGCCGTTAATACACGTGTTTTCCCGCTCCCTGCCCCTGCAAGAACTAATAATGAGCCTTCCGTTTCCATGACAGCAGTGACCTGACTATCATCGAGTGTGACTCCTCTGTCAGCAAGTACTTGTAAGTAGGGGGGCAGTTCCTTCATCCCACTTTTGTTTGCAGTTGTAAAAGGTACAGAGAATTCGATTGGTTTGGCAGATTGAAAAAGTTCTAGGTTAGTATTGGGAACGGTAATCGTTCGTCCTTGCGGAATTCTAAACCCATTCCGCTCAATAAACAATGGTTCGTCATCGGTTTCGTTTTCGTTAATAGGGTCGCGGTCAAGGCATTTTTTTTCAGGAGAATGGACATGAATAAAATGTGGTTCCTGCTGGATCCCGAGAAATAATTTTACCTTTTCATTGCAGGAGGGGCAGTCAAGCTCACCACTTTTGCCTGCTAAATAAATCTTTTGGTACTGATCCCGATCTAATTGTGAGAGTGTAATAAGCTGCTGCTGGTAGATAGCTGTTTTCATATATTCAAACCTCTATTTCAAAAAAAAAATAACACATGTTCTATCTTAACAAATGCTTGAAGGTACGGAAAGTATTTGATTAATTATCCAGTAAATGCAGAAGCACCTGCCATTATTCGGCAAGTGCTTCCGTAGGAATCTGTTTTATCATGGTTTTATGAGGAATACCTGCATCTAAAAATTCCTCAGAAACAACCTCGTAGCCAAGTCCCGCATAAAAGGGAATGGCGTGGGTTTGGGCATTTAATTTTAATTTGTGTAGGTCCTGTTTCCGTGCATAATCTTCAATTTGGCTCATCATTTTTCTTCCTGCCCCAGTTTTACGGGCTTCGTTTAGAACACAAATCCGTTCCACTTTTCCATATCCATCAACTACCCGGAATCTCCCTGCAGCAATTGGATCGTTTGTTTCACTATACATAACAAAATGAGTGGCCTCATCTTCGTATTGGTCGATCTCCTCTTCAAGAGGGACATTTTGCTCCTCGGCGAATACAGTCTTTCTGATGGAAAAAGCATCTTCTAGTTCTTTTTGATTTTCTACGATTTTAACAGTCATGTTGTATTATTATTCCTTTCCAAGCCGAAATGTTTCATAGACGGTCCAAGATTCGTTTTCTAGTTGATAGAGCAGATGGAAGCGGTCAATGGTTTCTTCATGATTTATTTTTGTCATCCTTAATGAGCCATAGACATCAGAATGCTCAAGATCCGATAGCTTTTGGCCGATTGTAATATGTGGGACAAAGGCAAATTCTGATTTTTGATTATTTATTTCGCGGTTGATCTCCGAATGTAAGCTTATAAGTTCGTTTGTCGGTTCCACTTTAAAATAGATTACATTATTGACAGGCCTAAATGAACTGATTTTGGTTGCTTTTAGAGAAAATGGGCTTGATGCGCCAGCGATTTCTCGTAATTTATCAGCAAATTTCTTTGCATCTTCTTCTGTTGCTTCAAAGGCTTCTAGCGTCAAGTGTGGAGGAATAAGAGCATAATGCGGATCATAGCGCTTTCGATAAGAATTAACGATATCTTGAAGCTTTTTGGATGGGAAAATGACAACACCAAATTTCATGTGGTTACCTCCATAATGAAATTATTTCGAAAAAACAATAATAAATCGCTTTCTTGTGTAATTATAGCAAATTTTCTAATAATATAAAAACCTCTAAAAATGTTAAAAAAACATTTTGAGGGCACGTTCTAAATCCGGCTGCCAATAAGTCCAGGTATGATTTCCATTATACTCTTCATAAAAATATGTAATTGGTTTTAATTTTATTTCTGATGATAGTAATCGATTCGGGCTAATAAAGTCTTTTATTTTTCCATCCGTAGTGGGCACAGCTGTTTCTTGGGTGCCGATTACATGGTAAATCTCAAGAAGTTGTCCGTCATTAAAGTTTTTAACTAAGTTAAGGATGTGTTCATCCACATATGGGGATTGAAGCAGCACCTTCCCGAAGGTATGAGGATATTTTATGGCTGTCATTAATGAAACGGCTGCGCCCAGTGAATCGCCAATTAAGCCCCGAGTGGAACCCATTTGATAAGTTGGAAATGCCTGTTCGATAAATGGCACCAATTCGTGGGCAAGGAAGCGTATATATTGCTGGTTTTGATCACCCTCAGGATGGTATTTTCTTCGCCGGTCCCTTACATCCTTATAGGGTACCCCAACAATGATTAAGTTTCCAATTTCTTTTTGAAAAAGTAACTCATCTGCTAATCGTCCGATTCGGCCAAGTTGAAAATAATCTTTCCCGTCCTGTGCAATCAGCAGCGAGTACTTATATAATGGTGAAAAGTTAGCAGGCAGATAGATAAGAAGTTCCATGGATTCTTGTAGTTCTGTGCTTTGAAGGGTATATTCTTTGATCGTGCCTCTTGGATATTTCATGGAAAAACATCCTCCCCGTAAGTCTATGGATACAACTGATTTTAACATAAAAGGGCTGGGATTTCTTATTGGAGGGTGTGCTGGGAGGGAGGAGGAGTAGGATTAATGGAGGTATGTTTTTTGAAATCTGGACTCCGGCATAATTGAAAGAATGTTTTCGCGTTTAAAAGTGCGTATTTGTTTCCGAAGTAAGCAGTAGGCACGGATGTAGTCATCGTTTATTTCTTTTACGATTAGTTTTCTTTGAGAAAGCTCTTGGTTTTTAGCAAGATAAATCATTTCGATTGGCATATGTTCCTCAATTGAACGGATTAATAGTCCATCCATGGTAGTCACTCCTTTTTTCGTTTATAGGTATATTATACCCGAACATAGGTTCTTTATTCAATGAAAAATAAGAACAAGTGTTTGTTTTGTGTTTGGCTGCAGAGGGGATTAAAAAATAATATTGACTTTCTTAGAATATTGATTATAATTAAATTTGTACTTAAATAAGAGATCTGTTAGCTCAGCTGGGAGAGCGCAACCTTGACAGGGTTGAGGTCGGGGGTTCGAACCCCTCACAGGTCATTAAGAAAGTCCTAACATTTAATTGATGTTAGGACTTTTTCTTTTTTTAAGTTAAATCACCCAGTAAATGTTGGTCATCTTTTTTTATTCCACATCCGTTTGAGAATGAAGAAGGCATGAATTATAATAAGGTTAACTTATAATAGGAATAAATATCTATTCTTTATAAAAAGTAGGCGTTTTTTTATGTTCTAGATTCATAGAAATAAAGGAGGCTTTTGCTTGAAAATGAAGGAATTATTCTACTCCCTTTCCATCCGAAAAAAAATATTGGCAGCAATGCTCGTGATTTCCATCGTCCCACTGATCATCCTGACCACTTTCACGGCAAATTCAGTATACTCCGATACGTACAGAGAGCTTATTGAAAACAGGAAAATGAGCACAAGCTGGCTTGCAGACAGACTCCAGCTAAGCGTTAACAAATATATGGCCCAATTTTATGAGTTCGAGGTAAACAAGGCATTACGGAATGATTTGTTATCTTGGGCAATGAAAGAGGAAGAGTTAGACTATACAGTTAAAGAGAGAATCAGGACAGCTTTTTATACTGCCATTAGTATTGATCCAAAAATTAATTCGATCGAGTTGCATGACTTAGACACCAAGAAGACTTTTGTGGCCTTACGTTCAGGGACCGTTATTACTGAGAAACAAATGAAAAGGATTTTCACGGGGAAAAGAGACAATCATTTGCAAACGAACCTTTACTTTATTAGAGTGGATAATGAAATTTTGGCCATGCACCGGATTAACAATTTTATTACCAATGTTCCCAGGGCCTTAATGGTCATAAGGCTCAAACCTGAAGCGCTTGGCGATCTCCTCGAAAAGATAAAAACGAGTGAAGATGAATCGATTGTTCTTCTAAATGATGCAGACAAGATCATTTTGATGAATAGAGGCAAGGGGGAGGATCCATCTTCAAAAGTCATCACTGCTTTATTAGGAAAAATGAGAAATGCCCCAGATCAGTTCGTTCAAAAAGATGGTAATTTTTATTTTTATCACTCAGTCAGCAATGGAAAATTACAAGTCGTTAAGATTGTACCGAACCACGTTTTGATTAACAACATAGTAAAAACTCTATTAATAGGGTTCCTCTTCGCTATTTTTAATATTATTTTAGCCATTATCTTCTCCGTTATCTTCTCACATATAATCAGCAAACCAATTATTAACCTTTCAAAAAGAATGGAAACTCAAACTCTTGATTCTAGCAATAAACCAAATACTGTTAAACGGTACGATGAGATTGGTATTCTACATACCAGCTTTAATGAAATGGTCAAACGGAATCAAAACCTAATCCTACAGGATTATCAAAGTAGAATTGACGCCAGGGATGCTCAAATCCGAGCTCTTCAAGCCCAAATTAATCCACATTTTATGTATAACACGCTGCAAGTTATTGGAGGTATGGCTTTAGAGAAAAATGTTCAAGAGATTTATACGATTACTCTTGGTTTGAGTGACATCATGCGGTATTCTTTAAATTTCTCTGAAGAGATGGTCCCGCTTGGTGAAGAAATGATCTACCTGAATAGTTACCTTTTTATCCAAAATCAACGGTTTGGAAACCGGCTCCATGTGAAGCAATCTATCCCGGAATCTTTAATGGATATGTTGGTTCCTAAGTTAATCGTCCAACCAATCATAGAAAACTGTCTGAAACATGGATTTCGCAACAAAGCAGGGGATTGGAATATTTCGTTTTCAGCCGAAAGAGTATACGAGAATGAGGCTGTGATTACCATTCATGACAACGGTTTGGGTATTTCATTTGAACGTTTGCATTCCATTCAAGCGGAATTGAAATTAGGGACACCGAAAGCCATAAGTGCGGCAAGTAACATCGGTTTAATTAATGTTAACTCCCGAATTAAGCTGTATCACGGGGAACAATATGGTCTTTCGATCGAAAGCAAAGAAGGAAATGGAACAGTTGTTACATTGTATATGAAAATTAATAAGAAGGATGGCGATCAGGATGGCGTACAAAGTTATTCTTATTGAGGATGAACCTTGGACCAGGATGACCATTAAACATCTGGGGAATTGGAATAAGCTTGGGCTGGAAGTGGTCGCTGAAGCATCGGATGGTAAGTATGGGTATGAACTAATTACCCGTCTCCACCCCGATATTATTATCACCGACATAGAAATGCCCCATTTAAATGGGATTGAGTTACTTAGAAGATTACGGGAGGAAGGAGATCAAGCAAAGGTGCTGATTGTCAGTGGGTTTGCAGATTTCAAATACACAAAAAGTGCCGTACAGTTAAAGGTAAATGATTATCTTTTGAAGCCGCTAAAGCCCGGTGAATTGAACCTCCAATTAGAGCGTTGTGTAGAAGAGCTAAACAAGGAATCCACAGATAAAACGAGACAGCCTTTGGATTTGAATGGATTTATGAATGTTGTCTGGTTTGATGAGTATACGAACTTCCGGACTTCCATTTATGAATGTCTGAGGTCAGATAACCCAAAATTACTCGAGCAAAAATTTAGGGAACTAGCTGATTTTATTACATTGAAGGAAGGACAAGGAGTTGAGAAAAGTCTAATTGTCTGTATTTATTTCGATTTTCATAACTGGCTGCAACGTTTCATCACCAACAGGGGATACAGCATACAAGAAGTATTTGAAGGGAAAGGTCCTTCTTATGTGTTCAGTCAAGACTCCACCATAGAGGAGGTACTTGGGTGCACTCAGCAACATTATACGAAGGCATCATCGATCATTAGCCTATTAATAAAATCAAGAAAAAGTATGGATGTTAAACAAATTGAACTTTATTTAAAGAAAAATTATCATTTAGGAGTAACATTGGACCAAACAGCCAATCAGTTTTATATTAGCAAAGAATATCTCAGTAAGGTTTTTAAAGAGAAGACTGGGACTAGTTTTTCTGAATATGTTACCGCCCTTAGAATGGAAAAGGCGAAAGAGCTCATCATCGAATCAGAAGTTCCATTAAAGGAAATTGGCGGACTCGTAGGATATCCAGATTTGGCTTATTTTTATAAGGTATTTAAAAAGCATTTCGGTACCAGTCCCGGAAAAATGCAGGAGACATTAAATAATTACAATAAATCAGCTTATAAAAATTGAATGACGAACTTTTTCAGATTCCGTATAGTTGAGCTAGATAAAGAGATCTTTATTAAATCTGAAAGGGGTCGGTTTTATGAGAAAAATAATGTCTATGGCTCTAATCATGTTACTGGTTTTTGTTACGGCTGCCTGTAACAACGAAAAGAAATCTTCGAGTTCCGGTTCTTCCGCTCCAGAAGAGGTTGAATTGAATATCATGATGAGCTTTCCGCAATATATGGACCAGTGGGAAGCCTATACAAAACAGTTTGAAAAAAAGATGCTGAAAGAAGAAAATATGAAGGTTAAAGTAAATCTGGAAATGCCGAGTTCAGATCAGTATGACAGCGTGCTGCAAGCTCGTTTAAGCGGCGGTGACGCACCTGATCTCTTCACCATTCATAGCAATAATATCCCAACCTACTACAAAGCTGGGCACCTGACAGATCTCTCCAACGAACCACTCGCATCCAAACTCTTCGAGAATGTAAAGAAAACAGTCACATATGATAACAAATTGGTCGTTGTTCCAATTGAAAGCACAGCTTGGGGTGTTCTCTATAACAAAGCGATCTTCAATAAGTTAGGTTTAAAAGCCCCAGAAACGCTAAGTGAGTTGGAACAGGTTACAAAAACACTAAAAGAAAATAAATATACACCATTTATGTTGGCTTTCCAGGAACAGTGGGTGCCGCAATTAATGACAGCGCTTACCCTAGGCGGAAAAGTATCAGGTGAAGTGCCGGATTGGGTTAACAGAATGAATGAAGGAAAAGGGTCTTATAAAGAGATGGAGGATATTTTTGGTCCGATCGATTTAATTATGAAAAATGGTACAGACCGGGCGATGGAAACCGGCTCAGAAGTGGGTGCTGCGGATTTTGCAAATGGAAAGGCCGCCATGTTTGTACAGGGTACTTGGGCCGCAGGAACTATTATGGAAACCAATCCTAAAATGGAACTAGGCGTATTCCCGTTACCAATCAATGAAAATAAAGCGGATACGTTAGTCAACCTTTCCACATCTACAACATTAGCCGTTAACCCGGATAGTAAAGTAAAGGAAGTCGCACTAAAGTTCGCCAATTATGTCCTTGATGATAAAGATTCTTCCGCCCTATTTCAATCCTTGAGGTTCAACCCAATTTCAACAATTCATAAGTTTGAAACTGATCCATGGGTTAAAGATGCCTATCAATATGTCGAAGCCGGAAAATCCTATCAAGATTTAATTCTTCCATCAGCAGTTACCGAGGAACAGGGTAAATTGCTGCAGGAATACTACGTTGGTACTGTTAAAAAGGATGATTTTATAAAAAGGATGGATGAAGTCTTTGCCAAATCCAGGAAGTAAAAAAGGGACATCTGATAAATGCTAATATTGTACGCAAAATGAAAAGAGGCGGGGCTTTTGTTCGTCTCTTTTCTTCCTTTGTAAGGGAGGTTTGTTGATGTTTACAAAACAAAAGGAAAATAGAATTCTATTACTTTATGTATTACCTGCTCTCATGACCTATCTCATTTTTAAACTATATCCTGCCATTTCAGGGATTTACTATTCACTTACCGATTGGAATGGGCTAAGTAAAACCTATCAATTTATTGGTTTTTTGAACTTTCAAGAAATCATAACAGACAGGGAATTTTGGGCGTCTATCCAATTTACCCTTAAATATGTTGTCGTGTTTGTCGTGATTTCGAATGTATTGGCCCTATTTTTAGCGGTATTAATTGAATCAGTGTCAAGAGCGAGGGCCTTCTTTCGAACCGCGTATCTGATGCCAAATATGATAAGTATGATTATCGGTGGATATATGTGGGTGTTTGTTTTTACCAGGGTTACGTTTTATTTGGCTGACAATTGGGGAATGGCATTCCTAGATAAGTCATGGATTGGTAATCCTCATTATTCATTTATAGCAATCATCATTGTGTCTACGTGGGGGTCAGTCGGTTATTTAATGATCATCTACATAGCAGCTATACAAGGGGTTCCTGTTCAATTGAAGGAAGCAGCTACATTAGACGGAGCTAATTCCTGGCAAGTATTTAAAAATATTACATTTCCGATGATCCAGCATGCCATTACGATTTGTACATTTTGGGCTTTGAACGCTGCCTTTCAAGTATTTGACGTCATCTATTCGTTAACAGGTGGGGGACCTGGACGGGCGACACAAGCTGTTGCACTTAATATCTATGAAGAAGCATTTAAAGGAAATGTGAAGTATGGCTTTGCCACCGCGAAATCTACGGTATTGTTTCTGATTGTATTCTTGATAACCATAATTCAGCTAAGAGTCATGAAACGAAAGGAGCTTGAGCTATGAGGCGAAAACGAATCGTTGTGAATACAATCATCTATTCCTTTTTATTCCCTTTAATGGCAGTTTGGCTCTTTCCTTTTCTAATGGCATTAGTTAATTCATTTAAGTCAAATGGCGAACTTTTAACCAATGTATTATCTTTACCAAAGGAATTACAAGTTGACAATTATATACGAACGATTGAAAAGATGAGTTATTTACGCAGTTTACTTAACACAGTTGTGGTGGCTTTTATTGGTGTTTCACTTATGATTCTTTTTTCTGCCATGGCAGGATGGAGATTGGCACGAACCAAAACGAAATTGTCCAAGTTTCTATTTGGCCTGTTTGTATTTTCTATGCTTGTTCCATTCAGTTCCATCATGATCCCTTTATACAAAACGACATTAGTGCTGCATATGAACAACTCATTGGTAGGATTGGCTCTCGTATATGTTGGTCTTGGAGTGAGTATGGCCATTTTTTTATATCATGGATTTGTTAAGAGTATCCCTAAGGAGATAGAGGAATCAGCATTCATTGACGGCTGCAATTTATTTCAAACCTTTATTTATATTATCATTCCGCTGCTAAAGCCGATTACTGTTACCATTGCGATCACCAATGTCCTGTGGATATGGAATGATTTTTTATTGCCGCTCATTCTATTATCAGACAACAACAAATATACACTGCTGTTATCAACGAACACGCTATTTGGGCAATACAAAAGTGATTGGACGGCAATCCTTAGCGCATTGATCCTTGCGGCAATCCCAGTAATTATCTTCTATGTCATTTTCCAAAAAAGCATTTTAAAAGGAATTGCAGATGGTGCGATGAAAGGGTGAATCCTATGACATTTATTAAAAGGAATAACAAATCCTTGTATTATGGGGATGAGCCAATCCTTCTTCGCGGTTTCGGATTAGGGGGATGGCTTCTTCCAGAGGGGTATATGTGGAAGTTATATACGAAGTGTGACCGCCCCCGCCGAATGGAAAAACTTATTGAAGAGCTTTGCGGAAAAGAATATGCAGAGAGGTTTTGGGAAGCTTATTTTTCTAGTTATATTACAAAATTTGATATAGAACTTATTGCTTCGAGGGGATATAATTCGGTACGTCTTCCTTTAAATTCCCGCTTCCTATACGAATATCAGGACGATCAATATGTGTGGAAGGAAGCCGGATTTCGACATATTGACCGTCTAATTGAATGGTGCAAAAAATATGGCCTTTATATCATACTGGATATGCACGGGGCGCCTGGCGGACAAACCGGCACAAATATTGATGATAGCGCTAATGATAAACCTGAATTATTCTTAGATCGGCAAAATCAGCTAGATTTACTTGCCCTTTGGAAGGAGATTGCTAGCCGGTATGTCAATGAAACGATCATTGCAGGCTATGACCTGTTAAATGAACCATTGCCAAAGTGGTTCTCCGAGTATAACGAGCTTGTTCTTCCATTGTATAAGGAATTGATAAATGAAATTCGCTCTGTAGATAAGAATCATCTAATCATTCTGGAAGGAGTTCATTGGTCTACAGATTTTTCAATTTTTGACGGTTTAAAACCCGAAGAATTGGATGATAATCTGATGCTCCAATTCCATAAATATTGGAGTCCTCCAGACGAAGAAAGTTTGGTCTACTTTTTGGATTACAGGAATCAAGTGAACCTGCCCATATTCATGGGGGAAGGCGGAGAAAATAATCTAATGTGGTATTCGGCTATTTTCCCTTTGTATGACCGATTGGACATTTCATGGAGTTTTTGGTCCTACAAAAAAATGGATTGCACCAACTCACCTGTTACCTTTTCAATCCCGGAAGGATGGAACAAGCTTACCGAATACATTGATGGAGAGATAGAACTTTCCCAACAAGATGCTACACATTTATTTGATCAATTCCTACTTAGTATCCAAACACCAATGATGAATGAATCAGTTTTTAATAGTCTTCGTTTACAAGTTCCGATTCGGCTTCATTGTGAATTTTATACTCATTATTCTAATATTCTCACACGGCAAAAAGGTGCAGAGCTTCGATGTAACGAACCTGTATCGATTCAGTTTGAAAATGGAAAAACGGGTGTCCCAGATTACGCCAGATACGGAGGGGAACCTGAACCAAAAGAAGAAAATGTAATCGTGGAAATTCGGGAAGGAGAAAGCCTCATTTATGAATTTGTGACAGATAAATCCCATAAAGATATTCAATTTTCCATTTTCGTAAGAGGTGACGGAGTACTTGAACTGAGTTGTGAAACCTTTACATGTTTATTAAACGTTAAGGGTGAATGGTCAACCATTCAAAGCCCTTCTTTCAGAAATCTCGATTCTAATAGATACTCATTGTCCCTCCTATGCATGAAGGGAGAGGTTCAATTGGATTTTATCGATATTAATATAGTTGAAGAATCACAATATTTGTCATAACTTTATAGTTTTCATAGTAAAAGAGGGAAAGCTTTTCCCTCTTTTATTTTTGGATATTCAAGATTCCATTTGATAATTGTTGGAATCTTGTTTATATCGTCCTGGAGGAACTCCTGCTGTTTTTGTAAACTGTTTGGTAAAAGAATACGTATCACTATAACCAGTGAGTTGCGCGGCCTCCTTAATTGACATACCGGAATGAAGCATCAGTTTGGCATGCTTCATTTTTTGTTCAATTCGATATTGAGCGGGTGAGGTGCCTGTCCATTTTCGGAACTGTTTTCGGAAATTTTCATAGCTCATATTTAGTCCTGCAGCAACCTCCTCTAGGGAGATGGTCTTCTCCATCTCTAAAGAAAGTAAGAGACAAGCTTCTTCTATTGCTTCTCTCATGGAATCTTTAGGTGAAGCTTTTTGTATAGGAGAGAGAGTGGAAAGGACGATCTCCTGGGCCAATAGAGACAAAGAGGGGAGCTTTGAATCTTCAGCCTCTTTTAATTGTTCTAGGAGCCTATTGAACCTTTGTATGGAATCATCATCATAATTAACCTTTTTTACTGGAATGTCAGGCAGAAGGTTAAGACTGTTTAGATAATCATAGGTTGTTCGGCCAAAACTGATAAAGAATTCGAGCCATCTGCCATCTGGGATGACTTCTGTCGAATGACGGACACCAGGAATTCGTTGCACAAAATCCCCTGCGTGAATAGGGATTTTGTGATCTTCTTCTGTGTAGTAGTACCCGCTGCCAGATAAGAGGATGAAACAACTATAGTAATCAATCAGAAAATCATGTTGAGAATGTTCTTTGTTGGGCTTGGTCATATATCCGCAAGCTAGAATCCCATTTGAAAAATTGGTCCCTATGCATCGGTAGATTATATCTTTTCTCATCTCTATTTTCACAGGAATTCCCCCAGAAATATTCATAGTTTTATACCAAAATGGATAAAAGAAACACCATATTTAACATTTTATAAATAACATTATTTATATACAATTGTAAATATATAAGCACAAGGAATTAAACTATCCATACCAAATATGATAAAAGGAGATTAGGATTATGAGAGATTGGGAAAATCAGTATATCACACAGAGAAATCGTTACCCGATGCATTCTCCCTATGGAGCCTACGAAACAGTGGAGCAGGCACTTACAGCTGATCGATCTGTTTCTAAGTATGTCCAAAGCCTGAACGGCATGTGGAAATTCAACCTAACAGAAAGTCCTTTAGTTGAACCTGAAGGGTTTGAAACCGTCGGTTATGATGACTCATCTTGGGAGGATATCCCCGTTCCTTCGAATTGGGAACTGCATGGTTATGGAAAACCAGTCTACACCAATATGATCTATCCTTTTAAAAGAGAAGGGTCTGAATCCCGATTTGAGATTGAAGTCGCGGAAGGTCAAGTTGAATTAAATGCACCATTTGTACCTGAAAATAATCTTACGGGATATTATCGAAGGGATTTTGAAGTTCCTGATTATTTTGAAGGAAGAGACGTCTTTATTGAATTCGGTGGAGTTGAATCCTGTTTTTATCTTTGGGTTAATGGGATTGAAATCGGTTACTCCCAGGATAGTAAACTGGATGCGGCCTTTGATATTACTCATGCCATAAAACCTGGGAAAAATGAAGTGGCTGTAAAGGTCCTTCAGTATTGTGATGGGACTTACTTGGAAGATCAGGATTATTGGCATTTATCAGGAATCTATCGTGACGTCAGACTATACGCTAAGGCGAAACAACGTGTTTTCGATTATAAGGTCGAAACCATATTTAATGGAGAAGCGTTTGATCAAGCAGATTTGAGAGTCAATCTTACCCCAAATAATTCGGTGAGAGGGTATGGGGAGTGTTATGTTAGATTAAGTCTTTATGACGCGGAGAACAACCTTATCACTACCTTTCAAAGTCAGCCTTATGCACAATGTGGTTTTTATCTCGATCCAAAGTTTATCGCCACTCCAAGCGTTACCGTGGAGAATCCTAATTTATGGTCAGCAGAAGACCCTTATTTGTATACACTAGTTATGGAAACGATAGATGGGACAGGAAAATTAACGGATATTGAGAGCACAAAGGTGGGTTTTCGTAAAATTGAAATTCGTAACGACGGTGTCCTTTATGTAAACGGAAAAAGACTGATTATTCGTGGAGTCAATTTGCATGCCTTTTGTCCAGAAACAGGAAGGACTGTTTCAAAGGAATATATGAGACAACAAATTATGAACATGAAGAAGCTGAACTTTAATGCCGTTCGAACTAGTCATTACCCTCACGCAAGCGAATGGTACGATCTGTGTGATGAACTTGGAATCTATTTAGTAGATGAGGCAAACGTGGAAACCCATGGATATGGCGGGCAGTTGAGTACATCACCTGAGTGGACAGCCGCTTATGTCGAGCGTGCCTCGAGAATGGTACTTAGGGATAAAAACCATCCGTCAGTTATTCTTTGGTCACTAGGTAATGAATCCGGTGCGGGAGCCAATCATGCAGCCATGTACGGTTGGATAAAAGAATATGATAAGACCAGATATGTCCAATATGAATCAATGAATCCCGGAAGCAATATCACGGATATTATTGCCCCGATGTACCCTCAGGTATCGTGGATAGAGGATACGATGGCAGATTCAAGTGATTTGCGGCCATTTATTATGTGTGAATATGCTTATGCGAAAAGTAATAGTAATGGCAACTTTAAACTATATTGGGATTTGGTAGATAAGTATCCTCGTTTTCAAGGGGGATTTATTTGGGATTTTCAGGATAAGGCATTGGTACAGAAAAGTAACGACGGAACTGTAAAATATGTTTATGGCGGCGCTTTTGGCGAAGATGTAGTGGATCCTGTTGAAGATATGTGCCTTAATGGGGTAGTGTTCCCTGATTTAAGTTGGAAACCTGCAGCTTATGAAGTGAAAAATGGTCAGTCACCTATTAAAATTTTCTATTATAAGCATCCGTATTTTGGCGTTGGAGAGTATAAGATAAAAAATAACTACCAATTTAAGGATCTTAGCCATCTAAGATTTATCTGGGAACTGCAGTGTGATGGCAAAATTGTCGATAGTGGAGAGATGAAACAATATTTTACAGCTCCAGGACAATCTGAGACATTGGAATATCAGTTAAATACGGAAAAAATAACCGGAGAAGCCTTTGTTAACATAAAGGTTACTCAAAAAGAGGATACCTTTTATGCGAAGGCAGGAGAAGTGGTATATCTCTATCAAATTCCACTAGAGGAGTCCGTTCTCAAAAGGACAGATGTTCGTCTTTCAGGTGAAAAGTTAACAATGGTGGAAACGGAAGACCAAATTTTGATTCAAGGGGACCTTACAGAAATTTGTTTTAATAAATCAAAATGTGAGTTTACCAAAGTGATTCTGCAGGGAGAAGAAACCTTTTCTGGTGGTCAGGACAATTTCTATCGGGCAGCGACAGGAATAGACGAAGGCACAAAGGCAGACGGAAATAATTATGCTTCTGATTGGAGAGAAGAGGGGCTGAACGAACTCACGCGTAAGGTTCAAAGTATTGAAACAGCCGTGACAGACAACCAAATATTTATTTTCACGGAAACTTCCTATAACGAAGGGAGATTGTTGGTGTCTTCTCAATATCATATTGGAAGTAAAGGAATAGAAATCAGTAAAAACGTCATCAATAATTGCTTGAGTGAAACTATTCCAAGAATCGGATTGACCTTTGTTCTTCCTGAAGATAAAAAACAAATTTCTTGGTATGGCAGAGGACCATGGGAGAATTATCAAGATCGCAAGGATGCCTCATTGATTGGTTTATATACTAGTACAGTGGCTGAACAATATACACCATATATTAAACCTATCGAGTGCGGAGGCAAGGAGGATGTCAGATACCTGCTAGTTAAGGATGACAAAGACCATGGTATATGCGTAACAGGAGCCGTTCCATTTCATTTTGATATTCATGATTACTCAATTGAAGCTTGTGACCGTGCCAATTATAGCGATGAATTGTTCAAAGATAATCAAATCTATCTAAATGTGGATGCTATTCATGCTGGCGTAGGCGGGGATAATGGCTGGACGAAAAATATACATCCTGAATACCGAATAACTAAGGGCTATTATAATTATAAGATTGCAATATCGGTATTATAAGTGTTTAAAATAGTAATGGCTATAAAAATGATATAATTAACTGTAAAGAACGGTTATAACTGGGTTTGTTTTTTAGTCGGATTTTTATACAGGAATAACTTATAAAAAAACGAACAGATCATCAAAATGATGGTCTGTTTTTTAGGTTTATGATGATCAACTTTCAAGTTGAGGTGCGTGTTTTCGTTCTCGTAAAATTTCTTGGATGATTTCGATATGAACGGCAGCCCATGATTTTTCATGGAAATGAAGAATCACACTTAGGATAAGGATGGATATATAAGCGAGAACAAAGAAAATCCAAAGCATGCTCCCCTCTTTAAACAGAAATTTATGTAATTGCTCCGTGAATAGGAGTAACAGCCAAGGACCAGCAGATACAAGAATAGGAATCATTCCAGAGCCATTTTTCTCTTTAATCATGCAAAGATATATTTTTTTTAATGTAGGGCTGTCAAGTGTTATGTAAAAGTCCTGAATTTGTTCGATTTGGTTCATTTCCTTTACGGAATTAAATGATTGTTCATTGTTCAAGGCCCTTTTTAGTTGCAGATAAATTTTATGGGCATCCCCTCGTAATGAAAACATATAAAACATATTCCTCCATCAACATAACTCATTAATAGAAGGCTTCACAAATATGGTTTCGATTATGCATACTAAGTATCCTCTATAATCTATAGAGAAAATAACGTAATGAGCAATTTTTATTTAATAAAGAACTCTCCATAAATAAAAAGTGGCATATGCCTGCCAGCCTGTCCATTTTAATGAAAGCTCATTAAGCTCATCTTTTGTGGGCTTTTTCTCAGAGCCTGTTAAGAACTTGATAGCGTTATGTAACCCTACATCATCAATCGGAAAAGCTTCAGGAAAACGTAAGCAGCGCATTAAAACGTAATTGGCTGTCCAAGGACCAATTCCACGGATCTTAATTAAACTTTTTTCTGCATCTTTAAAATTCATCTCCATTAATTTTTCTTTTGATAGTTCTCCGCTGTCCATTAACTGGGCAATCCCAATAATATATTCACTCTTTTTTACTGTCATTTTAATATCCTTTAAATCTGCTGGAGTTAATCCCGCCACTTGTTTAAAAGAGGGAAAAATCCAATGTTTTTTACCATCTATGTCAATGGATGAACCGAATCTTTCAACAAACTGCCTTTTTAATGTATAAGCAAATGCTAAGTTAATTTGCTGTCCTAGGATTCCCCAGCAGAGCGCCTCAAACAAATCTGGCACGCCTATTACTCTTAATCCTTTAAATTCTTGTACAGGTATCTTCAAGAGCGGATCAACTTTTGCCATATTATAAAACGGCATTAAATCCCGATCTAAATCAAACCATTCATAAATGAATTGGACAATCTCAACCTCTTCAGCTGGAGTAGGAGGGGAAGAGGTAATAAATTGAACAATCATCTGATTTTTCTCATTAACATGTAATTGGACAAGTCTATGGGTTGTACATGTTCTAATTACTCTTGTAATGGTTCCATTGTCAATTTCAAACATACATTCATTTTTGCTTCGTGCTAGATAACCTAGATTTGCAGTTATATTAAAGTCTGGCGGTAAATTAATCATTATTTTTTCGTCAACACTTAACCAGTGGTTTACACTTGTCAAAAAAATCACCTCCGTGACAGTTTATGTTAATATCCCGATTTCAGAGGATTATCCCTACTCTTTTGATATTGATGCGATATAATACGAAATAAGTGTTCCTAAACATTATTAGGGCTTGAATAATAGAATTATAACACTTTAACATAATTATCTATCGGAGGAATGGGAAAGTGAAATCTCAGACTAAGTCGATTATTTATTGGTCATTGTTCGATTATAGTAATTGGAAAATTTACATTGCGGCAACCTCAAAGGGTCTTTGCTTTGTAGGTTCGCAAAATGGACCTTTTGATGAATTAACAGCATGGGCAGAGAAACATTTGCCTGGCAGCCCTCTTATTGAGGATCAGGAAAAGCTCATCGCGTATGAGAAGGAATTGACTGAGTACCTTGATGGTAAACGGAAGTCCTTTACCATTCCGTTTGATTATAATGGTACCGTTTTTCAGCTAGCTGTGTGGAAGGCATTATGTGAGATACCGTTCGGAGAGACTAGGTCCTATTCCGAAATTGCGAATGCGATAAATAAGCCTGCTGCCGTTAGGGCTGTTGGCGCGGCAATCGGAAAGAACCCTGTATTAATAACCGTACCTTGTCATCGTGTGGTAGGGAAGAATGGGGCTTTAACTGGTTATCGCGGTGGCTTGGAGATGAAAACCCGGCTTTTGGAATTAGAACGACAAGGATAATGCATTAAAAAAGGTGCTAAACAACTTAAAATTATGAGTTGTTTAGCACCTTAACAAGTTAAAGCTTCATATATATCGCAAGTAAGGGCTGGGTATCCGCAAATCGAAACGCAGTATCCGCAAGTAAAAGCCGCTTATCCGCAAATTGAAACACAGTATCCGCAAGTAAGAGCCGTGTTTCCGCAAATTGAGCAGGCTATCCTTTAATGCGAATTACTTTCCTCCATATTGGAATTTTTTTTATCCACCTTTTCCAACATGTCAATCATTTCCCCTGCATCATGGCTTAGATTCAACTTTGCATTGGATGATAGATAGGATTGATTCGCTTTCTTGTTTAACTCAGAAGCAAACTTATCCATGAAAGTCAGTGCCATATCTACTGACCCTTTTTCCAAGTGGAATTGCGCCATTTTTAGAGAGTTTTCTAATTGTGGAACAATCGGTCCTGTTAACTCTCCAGTCACCTTGTATTCCTCCACCTTCTTATCTATTACTGACAAGACACCCGGGGTCCAATAAACATTTAAAGGAACATTGGCCCAATTCGTATCACTCGCCAAATAAAAGCTTGTATAAGATGGCTGGTTATAGGCTGTATTTTGTCTGGCCACTTCCGCACGATATTGCGGGTCGTGCATTAATGTATACAATTTATGATTTGTAACTTCCGTGCTAAGGTAAACCCGGATGGCCGAGCTATCGGCAGTTCGGACAAGGAGTTCCTCACGCCAGTCACCGAATATATCCGCTACTAAACCAGGATTTCCCTTTGTATCATTATTCGTTCTTGTCCCCTCTGCAGTAAGCACAATACCCTTTTGCCAATCTTTAATTGTAGGAGTGACTTCCCGTGATCCGTCCACAATCTGTGTAGTCATATCTGCGGCCCACTTAATATTCATATTAGTTCCTGGTGCAGTGTTGCTAATTTTTTGCCCATCCGCTGTCCATAAACCAACGGCCCATGTTTCTAAACCAGGATGCGATGGATCAACATCCCCAGCCATACCTCGACCCGTATCTTTACCAGTATAACCACCATAAATCGTTTGACCTGTTTTAGCATCACGGAGTGAATAACCATATGGAGCCCCTGTTGCTCCCTCATGAACCATAAAGGTTTCCAAACCAGGTCTGTTTGGATCAATGTCTGTTACATGAAGTGCATCCCCGTGTCCCAATCTGGCAAGTGTTCCAGGTGATGAGCTTTGTGGCGGCAAGGTATCCTTTGAACTGTATAACAGAGACCCGTCATGGTCAATGGTAGCTCCTCCATAAACGATTTCTTGCTTTCCATCGCCATCAACATCTGCAGCACTTAACGAGTGAGCCCCCTGTGTAGTAATTGATCCAAATTGTGGATCCGTACCGTCTTTACCATGTGGACTGTCTTTAAAGGGATTACTCATTGGTGTCCATCCGCTGTTAACGGCCCAGTTTTCTTTTATCTTTTTCCCATCCCAGCTATATGTAACAAGATTGGTCCTTGTATAATAACCACGGCCAAAAACGGCATAAGGCTTTTCACCATCAAGGTAAGCAACACTTGCTAGGAATCGGTCCACACGGTTACCCGGCTCAATCCTTGCCATCGCATAGTCTCCCCACATCAGACCATCGTCATGACGTCCAGGCTTATAGTCGATGGTATCCATTTCAGCACCTGTTTCCCCATTAAATACGGATAAATACTCTGGCCCTTCAAGAATAAATCCTTCAAAGTTTCTTAGCTTGTTATTGGCGCTTCTGCTTGGGGCATATACATCCATGAAATAATCTGCCAAACTTTCCGCATCTTCTTTGGAAAGTGGGTAGTTATATTTCTTTTCAATTCCAAAACACTCTTCAAGTGTCTTTGGCCAATGACCATTGACTACCTCTTCTTGCTTATCCCAGTCCATGAACATTTTTACGACATGATTATAATAATCTTCTTTGCTCATACGATAATCATCGGTATTACTGTATCCGGCATCAATGTCTTTTTTCGGCATCGTGATGTATTTTTTCGAGGTAACGTTACCTGATTGATCGAATCTAAGAATCTTTGTCCCCGGTGCAGTTTTAAACATGATCTCAGCTTTGCCGTCTCCATCAAAATCGTATACTAGGAATTGAGTATAATGGGCACCGGAACGAATATTCACACCCATATCAATTCGATAGAGGAGAGTGCCGTCATACTTATAGCAATCAATATAGGTATTTCCTGTATAGCCAACCTGTGAGACATCCTTGGCATTGGAAGGGTACCATTTGACAAAAAATTCATATTGCCCGTCTCCATCAACGTCTCCAACACTCATATCATTGGCTGAATAAGTGTACTTTTCACCTGCTGGTGTGACGCCATCAGCGGGTTTTTTTAGAGCTAAATCATAGTAAGAATTTTCCCAGGCTTTCACTGATGAGCTTTGGTCCATTTCTTTTCCATTTAGGACCGAGCTAACATAATATTTCGAAGTTGCCTTACCTTCTTTATCTAAAAAGTTTGTACTGTCGTTTACCGTGGCTATTTTTTTGCCATCCCGATAGACATTGAAATCAACCCCCGTTAAGCCGGTAGTAGAATGACCTTTGACCTCATTGGCCAAAAGACGCCAGCTTAAAAATACCCCCTCGGACGTTGCTGCCGCTACTAAACCTCGATCAAGGTATTCTAATTGGACCCCTTTGCCTTTAAACGTGCTGGGAAATGCGTTGTTCTGAACTCCTGCTGCAGTTACAGTTGAGACACTGGTTAATAAGAGTGGAATAGCGATTGTACTTGATAAGATCTTTTTAGTAATGGAATTTTTTTTCAAAATTTTACCCCTCCCAAATTTACTTTGAAATGACAGTCAATATGTTTACGCTTACAAAAAACTATCTACCTCCTAACAAAGTATCGATGCATTTAAATAAAGAATGATGAAAAAACCACCTTCATTATATTTTAATTATTCTGTTAATCTAATAAAAAATTCAGTTAATTTTGATGAAAATACAGTGAAGTCAAGGAATGAAAAATAGGATTCGTGCCTAATATCACAGTATAAATGAACTATTATTGTATGGTTACAAAAAGGTACGAATCTAGCAAAAAAGTGCAATATGGTATTCTAAAGAAGCAAAAATGTCTAATGGCAGGCAGTTTTTAGTTATGGTAACTATTAAGAGTACAATCTTTAGCTTACTGAATGAGGAGTGTTCTATGACTGAAAATCAAATTAGAGTATTTTTAGCTGCCGATTCAACTGTACAAACCTATGAGATCAGCGAAAAAGAACAAGGTGGATGGGGAGAATTTCTGCAGGATTACCTAACAGAAGATATTCATGTCGTCAATCATGCAATTGGTGGGAGAAGTTCTAAAACTTTTGTCGAGGAAGGAAGATTAAATAAAATAGTAGAAAAAATGAAGGAAGGTGACTATTTATTTATTCAAATGGGGCATAATGACGCCACTGCAAGCAAACCTGAACGTTATACTGATCCATTTACAACCTATAAAGATTATCTAAAAATGTACATTGAGGCTGCTAGGAACTGTCAGGCTAACCCAGTATTGATTACCCCGGTTGCCAGACTGCATAAAGAGAATGGAAGGTTTATAAACGATTTTCCAGATTACTGCCAAGCAATGAAGGAAGTTGCTGAAGAAGAGAATGTCGTTTTAATTGACTTAATGACAAAAAGTCTTAGATTGTTCGAGGCCATTGGTTATGACAAAACCCTGCCTTTCTTTATGGTATCGGTTAATGAAACAGATTTTACTCATTTCACGAAAAAAGGTGCGAAACAAATGGCGAAACTTGTCGCTGAATGCATTAAGGAGACAGAGTTACCAATTTCAAAGTTTGTGTATTATTAGAAAAATAGTTTTAAGAAACACTGTTTTTTAATAAAAGAAACCTGATTTTTAAATTTTTCAGAAAATAAGGTTCCCATATAATAAAAAGTGAATCCTTAACACTTTTATCCGATAGCCTTTGAAATAACATTCGATAAGTGGAGGTAGTTAAATGCACAGACTTGAAATTGAACGGAAAATTGAATTGCTCATTGATAATCTTGTGAACTTGAGTGACCCGGACGGGAAGTATGCCATTCCTCTTGCGGATGGCAGAAAAATAGATAATAAGAGCTTTAATTATTGGGAATGGACAGCGGGCGTTGGACTATATGGAATGATGAAATACTATAAACTCACAAAAAATGAAAACGTATTACATATCATCGTAAAATGGTTCGACGATCAGTTTAAAGAACCGCCGGTCGAGAAAAACGTGAATACAATGGTGCAAATGTTAACACTTGCCTACTTGTATGAAGAAACAAACAATCCTGCTTATCTTCCGTATTTAGAAACTTGGGGGGATTGGCTGTATCACGACATGCCACGAACAAAGGATGGCGGAATTCAGCATGTTGTGTTTGGCTCAGAAAACTATCAACAATTGTGGGACGACACGTTAATGATGAGTGTCCTGCCATTAACCAAAATAGGTTTATTACTGAACAAGCAGGAATATATCGAAGAAGCGAAGAAACAATTCTTGGTACATATTAAATATCTGTTTGATAAGAAAACTGGATTATGGTTTCACGGCTGGACTTTTGAAGGAAACCATAATTTTGCAGAAGCACTTTGGGGCCGCGGGAATTCATGGATAACAATTGCCATTCCTGAGTTTCTGGATTTAGTAGATTTACCAGAAAACGACCCTGTTCGTCAGGTATTAATAGACACCTTAAACAGACAAATTGAAGCTCTTGAAACACTTCAAAATGAAAGCGGTTTATGGCATACGGTTTTGAATGACCCAACTTCTTATGTGGAAGCATCTTGTACAGCTGGCTTTGCCTTTGGCTCATTAAAGGCTGTCCGGAAGCGCTATACCGATAAAAAGTATGTAGACATGGGACTGAAAGCCATACAGGCAGTAATTGAGAATATTGATGAAAACGGAGAATTACAGCATGTTTCTGCTGGAACGGCTATGGGAGAAACGCAACAGTTTTATAAAGATATCCCTGTAACGGGAATGCCTTATGGCCAGTCCATGGCAATTCTTGCATTAGTAGAATACTTGTATTTCAGAATCTAGTAAATAAATCGAAAAATAGAAAGGGAGTATGAATAATGGAAACTCGATATGCACATCATCCGGAGGAAATGAAAAAATATACGACTGATGAACTAAGAAGAGAGTTTTTAGTAGAAACACTTTTCGAGGAAGGTCAGGTACATCTAACTTATACCCACGTAGACCGAATGATTTTTGGCGGTGTTACACCGGCAGAAAAAGAACTGACGATCAAGCTGGATAAAGAACTTGGAGTAAGTTATTTCTTGGAGCGCCGTGAGATGGGAATTATCAATATTGGCGGAGACGGCCTTGTTATTCTTGACGGTGAAGAATATGATATGCAGCGCTATGACGGCTTGTATGTAGGAAAAGGTACCAAAGAGGTTTTATTTAGATCCATTGATGCTAATAATCCGGCTAAATTTTATATCAATTCCACTCCTGCTCACCATAAATATCCTACAGTGAAAATTGATATTAATGAAATCAAGCCGCTTGAAGCGGGCAGCCCATCAACATTAAATGAACGGAAAATCCACCAATATATTCATCCAAATGTATGTGAATCCTGCCAGCTTCAAATGGGCTTAACGATGTTATCACCAGGAAGTGTATGGAATACGATGCCATGTCATACACATGAACGCCGGATGGAAGTCTATTTATATTTTGATATGGAACCAGACACTCGTGTGTTCCACTTCATGGGTAAACCGGATGAAACAAGACATTTAGTAATGAAAAATGAACAAGCGGCGATTTCACCAAGCTGGTCGATCCATACTGGAACAGCTACAAGCAATTACACATTCATTTGGGGGATGTGCGGCGAAAACATCACTTATGATGACATGGACCACGTCAAAATGGAAGACTTAAGGTAGGTAACTTTCGGATGAAGGAAAGTTACTCTCGGATGAGAGGGAATTACTCTCGGATAAGACAGGATTACTCTCGAAAAACAGAATAAGGAGGACAAAACGTGAAATCATTATTTTCATTAGAAGGCAAAGTGGCCCTGATCACGGGTGCGAGCCGTGGTCTTGGCCAGGGGATGGCAGTTGGCCTTGCAGAAGCGGGGGCCACTGTTATTGGTGCCGGAATGAGTGATATGACTTCAACGCGTGAGCAAATTGAAGCCATCGGCGGTACCTTTCATGAACTTAAAATCGATTTATCAAAACAAGGAGCACCAAGTCAGCTTGTTATGGATGCATTATCCGCTGCTGGTCAGATTGATATCTTAGTAAACAATGCAGGTATTATCCGCCGTGCTGAAGCGGAGAATTTCTCAGATGAGGATTGGTATGAAGTGATTAATGTTAATCAGCATGCCGTCTTCCAATTATGCCGTGAAGCAGGCAAACACATGATTGAAAAAGGTTCAGGAAAAATCATTAATATTGCCTCGATGCTATCTTTCCAAGGAGGATTACGTGTACCTGCTTATACAGCTAGTAAACATGCGGTGGCAGGTTTGACGAAATCGTTTGCCAATGAGTGGGCGGGGAAGGGTGTCAATGTCAACGCAATTGCTCCCGGCTATATGGCGACAGATAATACAGCACCCATTCGCGGCGATGAAAATAGAAATGCATCGATTACCTCTAGAATTCCACAAGGGCGCTGGGGTACTCCAGAAGATTTAAAGGGAGCAGTTATCTTCCTTGCATCAGATGCCTCTAATTATGTGAATGGTCACATATTGGCAGTAGATGGCGGATGGTTAAGCTCTTAATCTCGTAAGAATGATTCATTTGGAAACCCATTATAATTTTGATTTCTAACAAAATTATAATGGGAATTTTTATAGGGATTAGCTGAAAAACAAATTTTCCAAAGGCAATGGAGGGGAAAATAATGAATAGAATCGTAGTTTGCGGCCTAAGTAATAGAGCTTTAGGGATGTTTATTCAACCGGTGCTGACACAATTTTCACAGCAAAACGAGATTGTAGGCTTACTTGATCCAGATGGACGGCGATTGGAAATCACAAAAGAAAGTTTTCCTGAATTAAGTTCAATTCCTGCTTATCATCCAGATCAATTTCAACAAATGATTCAAGATACCCATCCGGATACCGTTATTGTCACAAGCCGTGATGATACCCATATCGATTACATATTAAAAGGTTTAGAGAATGATTTAACAGTTATCACGGAAAAACCAATGGTTACCAATGCTCAAGATGCTAAAAGAGTGATGGAGGCGGAAGCAAGAAGTAATGGGAAAGTTATTGTAGCCTTCAATTATCGTTACAATCCATTTCACCGAAAAATTAAAGAGATGATTTCAGAAGGGAAGATTGGCAGGGTGACTTCTGTTGATTTGAACTGGTATATTGACACCTATCATGGGGCCAGTTACTTCAAAAGATGGAATCGCGACCGCAATCGTTCAGGCGGATTATCGATTCATAAATCCACCCACCATTTCGATTTGGTCAATTGGTGGATCGATCAACAGCCAGAGCAAGTCTTTGCCTATGGTGCCTTAAATTATTATGGCAAGGATGGGGAATTAAATCCAAGTCCGGCAGATCATCGTTATTGCAGTACTTGTCAGGAAAAACAAAATTGCCAATACTTCATGCGATGGTCCAATCGCCGAAATAACCTTGCGGTGAAAGACGATCACATTAAATCGGAAGGGATTGAAAAATCAGCACAAAGCTATACGAATTACCGGCCGGATTCCTGTATCTTCGACCATGAAATTGAAATTGAAGATACATATGCGGTCACAGTTAAGTATGATAAGGGGGCTTTTTTAAGCTACTCGGTCAATTTTTCCCTTCCTTATGAGGGTTATCGCCTGGCTATTAATGGAACGAAAGGGAGAATTGAAACAACTGAATATCATGAGCCAAGCAGAATCCCTTTCCCATTCCCGGAACAGACCATCGAATATTATCCGCTATTCGGTTCAAAGGAGATTATACATGTCTTGCAAAATGAAGGGGGGCATGGCGGGGGCGACCCAGTGCTTCAGGAAGATCTCTTTCTAGGCGTAGATCCTAGCAGGCCTTATGAGATTCTTGCAGGAGCCGAAGCCGGAGCTTATTCTATCGCCGTTGGTGAGGGAGTATGGCGTTCGAGTAAGGAGAATCGACCATTTAGTATAAAGGAATTGCTGAGGGAAACGAGTGATTCATCGCAATTAGTTTAGTTAGTGGAATTTCATGGGGCTGAGATTGGGGTTTTTCGTTTTCGCCGATAAAAGTTAAAAATCGCTGATAAACTCAGAAAATCGCCGATAAATTGCCAAAACCGCTGATAAGTCTCTGAAAACCGCTGATAACAGATAAATTTACGTTTATTTAAAAGAAGAAATCAATGATTTGGGTGGGATATAAATGCCTCAACTGATATTTGATCAAGAAAAAGTAAAAGAAGCTATAGAACTCATCGTGGATAGGACCTCAAAAATGGATTTCAGCTGGGATTGGCCGGGAGGGGTGGCCTTTTACGGTGTGGCTGAAGCCTATGAAGCAACAGGTGAGAAAAAATATTTGCAGTTTATTAAGGAATGGGTCGATGAGGAACTGGAGGATGGACTGCCGAAGCTTACCGTCAACGCCTCATCCATCGGACATACTCTCCTGACATTATATAAAGCAACAGACGAGGAAAAATATTTAGAATATGCCACCCAGATGGCAGATTTTCTATTACATGATGCTGAAAGATTCGCAGATGGTGTCCTGCAGCATACGGTAAACGGTGAAAAGAGTGTATTCCCCGAACAAGCATGGGTCGATACGATGTTTATGGCTGGTTACTTTCTATTAAGAATCGGACATTTGCTTGATCGGAAGGATTACTTTGATTTCGGATTGAAGCAATATCATGGTCATGAGCAGTTTCTTCAGGATGAGCTGACTAATCTTTATTATCATGGCTGGGACAATATCGCTCAAAACCATATGTCCGGAATTTTTTGGGCGCGTGGAAACAGCTGGGCGGCCTATACGATGGCAAGGGCTTTAGAACTCGTGAAGGTGCAGCACCCATCCTTTATGATTATTGATGGGTCACTCAGAGATCAACTAAGTGCATTAGTTCGCCTTCAAGATGATTCAGGGCTATGGCATACGATTGTGACTGATTCTGAATCCTATTTAGAAACGTCAGGTTCGGCGGGGATTGCTGCTGCGTTACTTACAAGAGGAAAGCTTTACAATAAATATGTTCAAAAGTCAATTGACGGGATCCTCAAGCAAATTAAGGAGGACGGTTCCATTATGAATGTGTCAGCCGGAACCGCGGTCATGGATGACGCCGAAGGCTATAGAGGCGTTCCATATAAGAGGGTCCAAGGTTGGGGGCAGGGTCTGGTGCTTGCCTATTTATCCTTATTATTAAAACGGCAATTGAAAAATTAGGATTATACAAAATCAACCTGCGGGAGGGGCTTTCCTTCCACAGGTATTTTTACATAATCAAAAAGTTAGGGGAGAAATATGTTTAATCACTCTTATGTTCTTATTGATGAAGGTACAGTTATATTTCTGCCAGAAAACATAACGACTCCAGTCCAATATGCACTCGATATGATCATAAGGGATCATAAAAAGGTATTTGGCAAGCCTCCTAAATTAGCAGCATCACTAAATGAGTCTCCAGATCTGATTATTCGGTATGCCTCAAAGGACGATGATGGTCCCGAGTGGCCGGAAGGTTATTGTTTCCGGTTCAATCTTTATAATGGGAAACTGGTCATGCACATCATTGGGAATGATGATTTGGGGATTATATATGGACTTCTACATTACAGCAAGCACTACTTAGGGGTGGATCCATTTTGGTTCTGGGCAGATCTGCCAATTGAGCAAAAAGCCGAGGTCCGAATCCCTGTTCAAGATTATGATTCTCAAAAACCAAAGGTTAGATATCGAGGCTGGTTCGTGAATGATGAGGTATGTTTAATAGGCTGGAAGGAAGAATATCCACCAACAAAAGAAGTATGGTACCCAGTATTTGAAGCTCTATTACGCAGTGGAGGGAATATGGTAATTCCGGGTACAGATCTTCCAAAACATGGGATTCACACCGATTTAGCGTCAGAAATGGGGCTATGGGTTACCCATCACCATGCAGAACCCTTAGGAGCCGAAATGTTTTTACGTGCCTATCCTGGCCAAAAACCAAACTATCAAGAAAATCCAGAGCTCTTTGAGAATCTTTGGAAAGAAGCGATTGAAAAACAAAAAAATCAAAAAACCATTTGGGTCCTCTCTTTCCGCGGACAAGGAGACGCACCCTTTTGGCAGTATGCTCCGGAATTTGACACTCCAGAAAAAAGGGGAGACATGATTTCAAAGGTTGTGGAACGACAATATGAATTGATTAAGCAATCGGTCGAACAGCCGGTGTGTTCTATGGCCCTATATGGTGAAATTGCTGAGCTGTATAAAGAAGGGCATATTAGAGTGCCTAAAGGTGTCATCTACATATGGGCTGATAATGGATACGGAAAAATGGTTTCACGCAGACAAGGGAATGAAAACCTCAGAATTCCTTCCTTACCGACTGCAAACGATCCAGGTGAACATGGGATTTACTATCATATCACCTTTCATGACCTGCAGGCCTCCAATCATTTAACGATGTTCCCTTCACCGCCAGAAATGATTATTGAGGAAGTGGAGAAAGCCTTTGAAGCTAGAGCAGATTCCTATCTATTATTAAACAGCGGAAATATTCGGCCCCATCTTTATCCGTTAGATCTTGTGAGTGAATTATGGAATAAAGGAACAGTGAATAAGGAACTACACTTAGAGCGTTTTATAAAGCGTCTGTATAAATCAGGCAGCAAACAGATCGAACAGCTCTATCAAAGCTATTTCGACCAATCCATTCCATATGGTGAGAATCAAGATGATAGAGCGGGAGAGGAATTTTACCATCATCCCGCAAGGAAAATCATCGGGCACTGGCTTCAAGGAAAAGCGGATATCCCTCTGCCTAAACTATTTTGGGCAACAGGTGAAATCCCTTTTGATGAGCAAGTCCTTTGGTTTAAGAACAAATGCGAAGCGGGGCTGAAGGGATGGGAAGGATTATTACAGAAATGCCGGAACTTCAGTAACGAACTTAGTTTAGAGGATCAGAAGCGTTTTTACGACCAGTTCACTATGCAGGTTGAACTTCACGTTTCTGGATGTAAAGGGTTTATAGCCTTATGTAACGCCTATTTCCATTTTAAAAAGCAAGAGTACGCGCTTGCATTTGTGCGATTATCACAGTCGATACGCGATTATAACGAAAGTATTCTCGCACTAAAACGGGCGGAACACGGGAAGTGGGAAAATTTTTATCGGGCAGATTGGTTAACCAATGTAAAAAGTACTCTATATTCACTAGAAGCATTACGTAAGTTTATTAGAATGCAAGAAGACAGCCCGGATTTCTTCTTATGGTATAAAGAATATTTGATGCCGGAAACAGAAAAATATATTTATTTGGAAAATACTCATCGCAATCCATTATCCGATGATGAGCTTTCTACTAGGCTGGAAGAATTGTTTATCCAGAGACAGACAATATAATTGTTTTACTATGTTGAGAGATATAACAAAAAAGTACAAAAAAACAAGAAAGTCCAAATGTTAAAACCGTCTTAAAACGTTACATTCCAAAAAAATGTAATTGAAGGATTAATCTTGCTTCCTATACCCTTATGGTATCCAATGATAAACAATTCAGGAGGATCAAATGGATGACAGATAACTGTAAAAAACAATCTCTCCCTTTACGTCAAATGGAAAGCTTAAATAGGGGGCTAATCGCAGTCAAGGTTAAGAATGGTGTTTATGTAGGGTGGCGCTTGTTCGGAACGGATCCAGAAGATATTTCCTTTAATCTCTACTGCAATGGCAGGAGAGTGAATCCTTCACCCATTACCACAAGTACCAATTACTTGGACACTAACGGTGAAAGCAATGCAATTTATACGGTTTGTCCCATAATGAATGGTGTGGAACAGCCTCCTTCAGAACAAGCAGAGGTATGGGATACCAATTATTTGACCATTCCACTAAATAAACCACATGGAGGAATCTCCCCGGATGGTGTCTCCTATTCGTACAATGCAAATGATGCTAGTGTCGGTGATGTGGACGGGGATGGGGAATATGAGCTTATTTTAAAATGGGACCCCACTAATTCTCATGATAATGCCCACAAGGGATATACAGGAAACGTCTACTTAGATGCCTATAAGCTAAATGGTTACCATTTATGGCGAATTGATTTAGGCAAAAATATCCGCGCCGGTGCGCATTATACTCAATTTCTGGTGTATGACCTTGATGGTGATGGGAAAGCGGAAATTGTCTGTAAAACAGCTGACGGCACGATTGACGGAGCAGGAAACGTAATTGGAGATGCTGATGCCGATTATCGTAATCGTGATGGTTTCATTCTTGAAGGCCCAGAGTATTTGACTATTTTTGAGGGAACCACAGGAAAAGAGCTAGTAACAACAGAGTATGACCCGCCAAGAGGAAAAGGTTCTGATTGGGGAGATGACGAAGGTAACCGTGTCGACCGGTTTCTCGCCTGCATTGCCTATCTTGACGGTGAAAGACCAAGTCTAGTAATGTGCCGTGGCTATTACACCAGAGCAGTATTAGTCGCCTATAATTGGCGCGAGGCAGAACTGACGAAAATTTGGAAGTTTGATAGTCTTGAACCTGGTAATGGGGGATATTCCGGTCAAGGAAACCATAGTGTAAGCGTTGCAGACGTGGATGATGATGGGAAAGATGAAATTATCTATGGCTCCTGTGTCATTGACCACGACGGGACAGGACTCTATACCACTGGCTTAGGACATGGAGATGCCATCCACGTCGGGAACTTTATCCCTAGCAGGCCCGGTTTAGAAATCTTCCAAGTGCATGAGAACCCACAAGAAAACGGTACGGAAATTCATGATGCAAGAACGGGAGAGATTTTATGGGGAATTCCATCAGCTGAAGATGTTGGCAGAGGAATGGCTGCCGATATTGATCCAAGGTACGAGGGAGTTGAGGTCTGGTCGTCCACTCATTGGAAGACAGGAGGGGCAGGTCTATATAGCAGCTCTGGAGAAAAAATATCGGATGCAAACCCACAATCGTTTAATTTCGCCATCTGGTGGGATGGGGATCTGTTAAGGGAACTCCTCGACCATGATTATGATATGGGAACTGGAATTGGCGTAGGGAAAATTGATAAATGGGACTATGAAAATGGCAGACTAGTCAATTTACTTACAGCGAATGGAACTAGATCAAATAATGGAACAAAGGGGAATCCGTGTTTACAGGCCGATATTCTGGGGGACTGGCGCGAGGAAGTCATTTGGCGGACTGATGATAGTACAGCACTTAGAATTTATACTACAACTGAAATAACAGATCATCGGATATACACACTCATGCATGACCCCAATTATCGATTAGCGATTGCCTGGCAGAATGTGGCCTATAATCAACCGCCGCATCCAGGATTTTTTCTAGGACATAACATGGAAAAGCCGCCGGTACCACAGATTTATGAGGTAAAGCCTGGACAAAAATCAAAGGTGATTAAGTAATAGGAGGGGTTCTAAATGGTTTCGAAGAGGCCAGTCCAAATTTTTTTAGCAGGAGATTCAACAGTAGCCAACTGCCCGCCTCATGAAGCACCCATGGCAGGATGGGGGCAGGTCTTTCAATCCTTTTTCACGGATGAGGTAAAAGTCCATAATCATGCAAAGGGTGGAGCCAGTACAAACAGTTTTATTGCAGAAGGCCGGTTAGAAACGATTCTGGAATCGATTCAACCGGAAGATTATTTGTTCATTCAATTTGGGCATAATGACCAAAAACCGTATGGAACAGAGGCCTTTACAACGTATCAGTCTTACCTGAAAGAATATATTAAAGGTGCTAGGGAAAAAGGAGCTACTCCAATCTTGATTACATCCGTAAATCGCAGACATTTTGACGAAAAGGATAACTTAGTCCACTCACTTGGGGACTATCCTTTATCAATGATTCAACTATCAGAAAGGCTGGAAGTACAGCTAATTGATTTACTATCAAAGACAAGAACGCTATATGAATCATTAGGTGCAGAGGGTTCTAAGCAATTATTTACATGGTTTGAACCCTCTGTACATCCTAATTACCCAGAAGGGATTGAGGATAACACTCATTTTTGTGAACACGGAGCAGGTGAGGTCGCAAAATTAGTCATAGAAGGAATAAAGGAATTACAATTACCAATCACTGATTTTATTAAAGAATAGATTGATAGAATCCTTAAGCCTAAATACAAATACTGAGGTGTAGTCAAATGGGCAAAAAGTTATATCACGGAGCAGCTTATTATCCTGAGCTATGGGATGAAAAGGTAATGAATGAAGACATTAATATAATGAAACAAACGGGTATTAATGTAGTGAGAATAGGTGAATTTGCTTGGTCCAACATGGAGCCGAAAGAAGGCGAGTTTGATTTATCCTTTTTTATGAATGTAATTAATAAACTCTATGAGAATGGTATAGAGACTGTAATGTGTACGCCGACTCCCACTCCGCCAATCTGGTACACAGACGGACATCCGGAACGGATGTATGTCGAGCGGGACGGAAGAGTAATGGGACATGGCTCTAGACAGCATGCCTGCACCAACCATTCCTATTTCCGCGAAAAAGCAGCGCTGATTACCGAACATATTGCCCAAGCACTGGGAAGTCTGCCAGGTGTGATTGGCTGGCAGATCGATAATGAATTTAAATGCCATGTTAGTGAATGTATGTGCGCTGCATGTAAAGAATTATGGCATCAGTGGCTAAAAGAACGGTATGGGACGGTCGACCAACTTAATGAAGCATGGGGTACACAAATTTGGAGTGAATATTACCATAGCTTTGAACAGGTACCTCAGCCAGGGAATGCACCATTTTTACACAACTCATCGTTGAGTACAATGTATCAATTATTCTCTATGGAAAAAATTGCGGAGTTCTGCGATGAGCAGGCAGAGATTATTAGAAAATATTCGGATGCACCGATTACCCATAACAGTTCCGTTATGTTTAGTGTTGATAATGAGAGACTATTTAAAAATCTTGACTTTGCTTCTTTTGATACCTATGCAACCATTGATAATTTCCCTGCCTATCTTATTAACAGCGATTTGTGGCGGAACTTTAAGAAAGGCAAAGACTTTTGGGTTATGGAAACTAGCACGTCCTATGCTGCATCGCTTGAAAGCTATGCAAGCCCGCATCCAAATGGCTATTTAGTAGCCGAGGCAGCAGCTGCTTATGCTTTAGGGGCGGAAGGATTTTCGTATTGGCTGTGGAGACAGCAGCGTGCAGGCTGCGAACAGCCGCATGGTTCTGTTATTAGTGCGTGGGGAAAACCAACCGTGGGCTATGCCAATGTGCTGGAAGTTGAGAAGATGAGAAAGGAAATCGAACCAATTATCCTAGCGACTAGACCAAGTCAGGCAGAATTGGCCATTACCTATTCCGATAGGGCAAAGGCATTTTTGAAAACGGAACCACATCGTGGGTTGAATCATCGCTCTTTAGTAACAGATTTTTATGAAAATGTATTATCAATGGGGATACACCGCGACCTGATTCCTGAAGGGGCAAGCCTTGAGGGATATAAAGTATTATTGACACCGTTTATCCCTTATGTGTCATCAGAGTTTCTAGATCGTGCGAAGCGATTTGTTGAAAATGGCGGGGTCTGGATCGCCGGTCCTTTTACAGGAGGAAGGACTGAGTCCCATACGGTCCATACCGATCGTGCATTGGGGGAACTTGAAAATACTGCTGGTGTGGAGGTTTTATTTACTTACCCTATGGATAACAGCGGAACCATTGGCCGTGCTTTCGATGTATCTGCACCGCTTGGGATGTGGAGTTCAGTATTTGAATTCGACCAAGAAAAGTCAGTTGGCATGATTGAAGAGGGACTTTCTGAAGGGAAATCCTTTATTACCGAGCATCGCCTAGGGACGGGAAAAATTGTTATGCTTGGTTCCATGCCTCAAGGGGCGGAAGGATCCCTAATGTTACAGAAACTCGTGGATCATTATTCACAAGAAGCGGATTTATCACTTAGAACAGACGTAACCAAGGGAACCATTGTTGCTCCGAGACAAGGTGATGGATATTCTGTATGGTTTGTGATCAACATGGACGGTAATGGTGGAAGTGTTACCCTGCCAACGGAAGGAATCGATCTACAGACTAATCGCAAAGTAAGCCAGGGAAAACTTGAAATCGGAAAATTTGAATATAAAATGATTCGTATTAATGATAAGGAGTGGTTTTAAATGATTCGAAAAGCTACAGTCATGAAGGTGTTTGAAGGATTTCACGAGGAATACAAGAAACGGCATGATGAAATATGGCCTGAGCTGGCCCAAGAATTAAAGAATCACGGTGCCCATCATTACTCGATTTTTCTTGATGAAAAAACGAATAATCTGTTTGCCTATGTTGAAATTGAAAGTGAAGAAAAGTGGAATGCAATGGCTCAAACCGAAGTGTGCCAGAAATGGTGGGCCTATATGAAAGATATTATGGAAACCAACCCAGATAATAGTCCGGTAGCAATTGATTTAAAGCAGGTATTTTATTTAGATTAGGGCTCTCCTTAAACGTTATTGTTGTGATTTATCTCTGTTGATTGGAGCGCCTGAAGTGGAAATCATCAGCCAATTTTAAAGAGCCTAGATTAAAGAGAAACGAGGAATATAGCATGGGGAAGGGAACAAAATGGCCATCTGAAATGAAGGAATTCCGAGATCCGATTACGGGTGCGGCCATTACACAATTAACAGATTACTTGTCTCATAGTTATCATCTGTATTTTACCAATGACGGCTGGTATGATAACGGTTCTAAACTTTTAATTTGTTCGGACCGTGGAAACGCCACTAACCTTTTTAGTCTGGACTTGAAGAACGGGGAATTAACACAAATAACAGACCTAGATAAAAACATTTCCAAGGGGTTACAAGGAACCTATATCAATCCTGTCAAAAATGAAGCGTACTTTACCTATGGTAAAACAATTATTGCGATTGATCTAGATTCATATGAGGAAAAAATAATCTTTACTTTGCCACAAGGATATAACTTTAGTAATCTAAGCTGTACAGCTGATGGAAAATATCTATGTTTTGGTCTCTCTGAAGACTTGTCCCAAACAATTAATAGTAATTTATCAGGCGGCTATGTCGGGTTTGAAGAAACCGAAGCAGCAAGGCCGCACTGTCAAATATGTTTACTATCTTTTGAGACGGGAGAAACAAAAGTAATCCATGAGGAAAAACGGTGGATTGGCCATGTCAATGCATCACCAACACAGCCGCATCTAATTACCTTCTGTCATGAAGGGCCATGGGAAAAAGTGGACCATCGTATATGGGTATTGAATATTAATACCGGTGAAGTTTGGAAAATAAGAGAGGGTGAACCAAACCAATATGCAGGACATGAGTATTGGCATGCGGACGTCCTGCATATTGGCTACCATGGTTTCACCGGATCATTGGACCGGAAGGACGGAAAATTTCTTGGGTTTGCTAAATATGATAATTCAGCTTGTGAAGAGTTTGAATTTCCCTATCAAAATATGCACATCCATTCCAACGACTCCACCTTCATTGTAGGAGATGGACAACAATCAAGTGCCTACCATGGTGAAAGGTATCAGGATTGTATTTTCTTATGGAAAAAAACTAATGAGGGAATGGAAGGACCGCGGATTTTATGTAAGCATCGAGGAAGCTTTCAAATTCAGCAAGTCCATGTCCATCCCCGGTATACTCCCGATGGGACAAAAATATTATTTACAAGTGATCGCACTGGATACGGAAATATTTATCTGGTAGAAGTTCCTGAGTTTGAAAGTCTGCCAGAGCTAGTAGAAGGAAAATTGATAAAAAGTTAATAAACATGAATAAACAGGCAAAAAATAAATGCCTGTTTTTTTTTGTTAATAGTGCAAAAATGTCTTAGGTGATCATAATAAGCCAAATTATATTGTTCGCAAAAATTGAGCGTTGATGGAAAGTAAAAGACTGAAAATAATAGGATTGTAACATATAAAACCAGCCAGTGGGAGAGTGGGATTATGAAATTACATTGGTTAAACAAAAGGCCGAAGAATCCTACAGGAATTTCTTGGGGGATTCCTTGGGAAAGAGGGACATTAAAAAGAGGAGAAACCATCTGTCTCCAGAGCAGCGGCGGTAAAAAAAGTCCATTACAAACTTGGCCAATGGCTTTTTGGCCGGACGGAAGTGTGAAGTGGACGGGCCATGCAGCAGTCCTTCAGGGCGATGAAGATTCATATGAAGTATCTATTAGTGAACATGTAAAATCTGACAGTATCTTGCAGGTAAAGGAAATTGATCATACTATTGTAATCGATACAGGTAAACTATTATTCTCGCTAAATAAATGGGGAGATAGAGTTATTAATTTTGTAAAAAGAGGTACAGAAACCGTTGCGTTTGACGGTAAATTAAAGGCAATTAGAGAGACTCGCAGTAAGGAAAATGGGATTACCGTTATCCGCGAAGAACCATTTGCCGGAATTATCAATAATGTGGAAATTGAGCAAAATGGTCCTTTAAGAGCTGTTATTAAACTTGAAGGAACCCATCAGGCAGAAGCAGGAACAAGTACATTGCTTCCGTTTGAATTAAGGCTTTACTTTTATGCAAACACTGAATCCGTGCGTACCGTTCATACCTTACTTTACGATGGCGATCCAGAAAAGGATTTTATTAAAGGGGTAGGACTGGAACTATCAGTTCCACTAACGGGAGAAGCTTGGAATCGTAATGTTCGCTTTTCAGGAGATGAAGGGATTTATTCGGAAGCAGCCCAGCTTCTGCTTACGAGAAGACATAGAAATGTTGATGGCTTGTTTCAAAAACAAATAGCTGGTGAAATTGTCAGCCTAAAAGAAGAAAAACACTCTCAATTATTAGAACATGCCAAACAAAATGCGATTTGGAATGATTTCAAAATTCAGCAGGATTCAGCAGACCACTATCGAATCATCAAACGGACACAAGAATCCTGTGCCTGGGTGGAATCCACTCATGGTACTAGAGCAAAGGGCCTGCTTTATATTGGTGGAGAGGATTATGGAATTGCTGTCGGGATAAAGAATTTTTGGCAAAAGTTTCCCTCAGCATTGGAAGTTAGCGATTTAAATCAGTCCGAAGCAAAGCTGAAAGCCTGGTTTTGGTCACCGGATGCCGGAGCAATGGACCTGCGGCATTATAATAACGAAACACATGTTGTCAGTGCCTATGAGGGTTTTGATGAAATGCGTTCCACCCCGTTTGGGATAGCCAACACCAGTGAGATATTTTTACAATTTTATTCCGATTCACCTTCAAATGAAAAGTTAGTTAGTCAAATAGAGGAATGGCAAGCACCTATATTATTAGTATGTGAACCAGAGCACTACCACGATACAAAAGCATCAGGTGTATGGAGCCTAGAAGATCGCAGCACCCCAATGAAAGCACTTTTAGAAGAACAGCTTGATAGGGCCTTTGATTTTTATAAAAAGGAAATTGAACAGCGCAGATGGTATGGTTATTGGAATTATGGTGACGTCATGCATACATACGACCCGGTCCGTCATCAATGGATGTATGATATCGGAGGCTTTGCTTGGCAAAATACGGAGCTCGTGCCAAATATTTGGCTCTGGTATTCATTTTTACGGTCAGGACGAGAAGACGTGTTTATTATGGCTGAGGCGATGACAAGACATACCAGTGAAGTCGATTGCTACCACTTTGGTGAGTATGCCGGTTTAGGTTCTCGCCATAACGTTGTCCATTGGGGATGCGGCTGTAAAGAAGCGCGAATTAGTATGGCGGGGTTACATAAATACTATTATTTCTTAACAACCGATGAAAGAGTAAGAGATTTACTCACAGAAGTAAAAGATGCCGACCAAGCAATAGCCAATCTTGATCCAATGAGAGAGTTCTATTCAACAGAACAATTCCCAACACATGCCCGTGTAGGTCCAGATTGGGCTGCTTTCTGTTCCAATTGGTTATCAGAGTGGGAACGAACAGGAAATCAAATGTACAAAGAAAAGATTATGACAGGAATAAATACGTTAAAGCAGCTGCCATTCCGATTGCTCTCAGGACCAACCTTTGGTTATGACCCGAAGACTAGCAATCTTCTTCATATGGGGGATGGAAATGAGGGGGGCTATCATATGGTGATTGCTTTCGGGGGCCCGCAAGCGTGGATGGAAATTGCACAGGTTCTAGATGATGAAGGTTGGGACGATATGTTAGCCGAATTTGGCGAATTTTACGTACTAAGTAATGAAGAAAAATTGGTTAGAAGCAATGGTATTCTTCACAATAAATTATTTAGTTTACCAATGCTTGCTTCTGGAATGGTTGCTTATGCAGCCGCAAGGAAAAAAGATAAAAATCTGGCCGAAAAAGCTTGGAATCTTTTATTAGAAGAAGAAATTAGTCAAATGGCGCTGCCAATAAAAGAAGAAAAGGTCCAAAGTTGGAGGAGGATAACAGAAGTTCCAAGTATTACGACTAATACTACATCACAGTGGTGTCTAAATACGATTGTATCTTTGGAGTTAATTGGTGAATACCTGCCAAATCAAGAATTCAAGAAAGTATTAGTCCAACAAAAAAGTGTTTAAAGGTTTGAAAACCTTGATAAATCAAGGTTTTCGTAAAGACAAAAAAATGTAATTGTCCGAAAAATGAAAGCGGTTTAAATTATGGTTATAGCAAGAACAGTTACTGGATTATTTGTCGAAGAACTAGCCTAGTAATTGAATAAGCAAGTAAGGAACGACATTAAATTGGGGGTATTCAAATGAAAAAAAGTAAAAAGTTGAGTAAAAAAGTGACAATCCCATTCCTTTCAGCCATGCTGCTTTCTTCCCTTGCAGCATGCAGTAATTCAGAAAAGTCATCGAGTGAAGCGAGTAAAGATGGAAAACTAAATATTTCAATTATGACGACAGCGTTTTCAGCTACGCCGCCTTCTAGTAACAGTCCGGCCCTAAAGGCGCTGGAAAAGTATACAAAATCTAATATTACTGTAAATTATGTTCTGAATTCGGTTTATTCAGATAAGTTAAATGTTACTTTAGCCTCAGGCAAGCTTCCGACGATCATCATGATTCCAGATAAAATCCCAAGCTTCGTCAGCGCTGTCCGTAATGGAGCTTTTTGGGATCTTACACCTTATTTGAAAGATTATCCAAATTTAAGTAAGGCCAATGAAGTGACCTTGAAAAATAGTGAAATTGATGGAAAAGTCTATGGGGTTTATCGGGCCCGCCCGCTTGGAAGAAACGGGATCTATTTCCGCCAGGATTGGTTAAAAAAGTTGGGATTACAAGAGCCTAAAACGATTGAAGACTTTTATAACGTCTTAAAAGCCTTTACAAATAACGATCCTGATGGGAACGGGAAAAATGATACGTACGGTATGGTTATTTCAAAATTTACCGGTCCGTTTGATGTTATGCAAACATGGTTTGGTGCTCCGAATAAATTTGGCATGACAGAGGATGGCAAGCTCCAACCAGATTTCATGACACCGGAGTATACGAATGCGTTGAAATTCTTTAAGAAAATGTATGACGAAAAATTAATCAACCAGGATTTTGCTGTAATGGATTCTGGACAATGGGATATTCCATTCCAGAAAGGACAAGCTGGAGCTATTGTTAACGTATTGGACCAAGCTCATCGTAATCAGACTGCTATGGAAAAAATCGATCCAAATTTAAAAGACGCAGTTGGTGTAATGGGAGCAGTCTCAGGCCCGGAAGGTCTTCATAATCTGCCTACTGCGGGTTATAGCGGCATGCTGGCAATCCCAAAATCTAGTGTGAAAACCGAAGCACAATTAAAACAGGTCTTATCTTTTATAGATAAGCTGAATAATGAACCTGCTCAAACAATAGCCTATGCTGGTGTCGAGGGACGTCATTATAAGATGGAGAATAACAATATCGTACCTCTTTTTACAACCCAAGACCCGGAAGCTACTGAATATACGGACCTTAACCAATTTGTACCAGGGATTCCTGTAAGTAATTTCAAACACCCAGAGTATACACCGCTCCAAGTAAAAGAAAACGAAATCATGAAACAAAATGAAGAAATTGTTGTACCAAATCCTGCGGCATCCTTGATTTCCGATGTATACGCCCAAAAAGGACAGCAATTAGACAACATCATCAATGACGCCCGTATAAAATATATTGTTGGCCAAATTGATGATAAAGGTTTTAAAGATGCCATTAAATTATGGCGCAGTTCTGGCGGAGACGATTATGTTGAAGAAATAAATAAATTATACAAAGAAAACAAATAGTAACCATCGAGGTAAAAAAACAGGCAGTTTTTCTAACTGCCTGTTTATCCAACAAAACTAATAAACTTAAAAAAGGAAAGGAGAGGAAACGATAATGGGGAAAATTAGTGCGCAAATTACTGAAACTGACGTAACCCAACCGGTGATAGAAACAAAAACGAAGACAAAGTCAGCTGTTTCTCCGGCTCAACGAATTATGAGAGATAAATGGCTCTATATCCTACTGCTCCCGGGATTGGTGTATTTTATTGTATTTAAGTATCTTCCGATGTGGGGCATTGTTATAGCCTTCCAAGATTATTCACCTTTTACGGGGGTGCTCGGAAGTAAATGGGTTGGATTTGATAATTTTATAGACTTCTTTAAAAATCCGGATTTCTTTCGACTATTAAAAAATACAGCTATTTTTGCGGTGTTAAACTTGGTATTTTTCTTTCCGGCACCGATTATTTTATCGATCCTGTTAAATGAATTGCGTGTAGAATCGTACAAGAAAGTTGTACAAACGTTTATTTATGTACCTCACTTCATGTCATGGGTAATCATTGCGAGTATTACGTATATCTTTTTTACTACAAGCGGCGGCATTATGAATGATATTGTCTCCCAAATTTACGGGAAAAAGATTGATTTTCTATCATCACCAGATTGGTTTCGTCCATTAATTATGCTGCAAATTATTTGGAAAGAGACTGGCTGGGGAACGGTTATCTTCTTAGCTGCGCTTACATCTGTTGATAAAGAACAGTATGAAGCAGCAATTGTCGACGGAGCAGGAAGATTTAGACGATTATGGCATGTCACTCTGCCGGCCATTAGAAGTACAATCATAGTCATGCTCATCCTTCAACTTGGCCGTTTTCTGGACACTGGCTTCCAACAAATTTACTTAATGTCCAATTCATTAAACCGTGGAGTTGCTGATGTATTTGATACATATGTTTATTTTGTTGGGATTACACAGGGGGCGTATAGCTATAGTACGGCTGTCGGGCTCTTTAAGTCTGTCATTGGAATCATTCTTGTTTTAGGCTCAAACAAATTAGCCAAGAAAATGGGAGAGGATGGAATCTTTTAATGTTCAATTATCAAGGAGGTGCAGAATATGGCAAATCTTAAAATGCATAATACACGTGGAGGGCGCATATTTGATGGCTTTAACGTTGTTATTTTAGCCATCATCGGGATTATTATGATTCTGCCATTTCTTTATATAATAGCAGGATCGTTTGCTACAGAGGCTGAGTTAACGAGGAGAAACTTTTTTATCTGGCCGGAAACGTTTACCCTAAGTGCCTATGAATATATTTTCTCAACCGCAACATTCTCGCGCAGCATTCTGGTATCGATAGGTGTCACCTTAGTTGGTACACTGGTTTGTCTATTCTTTACTTTTACAATGGCTTACCCCTTATCGAGAAAGAATTTAATGGGACGCGGCTTATTTATGAATATGATTGTATTTTCAATGTTATTCAGCGGGGGAATGATCCCAACGTATATCGTAGTAAAGCAATTGGGATTATTAGATTCCTATTGGTCGTTAATCTTACCAGGCGCAATCAATCCATTTAATTTAATCATTGTCAAAACTTTCTTCCAAGGGATTCCGAATGAATTGGAAGAAGCAGCTAAGATTGATGGCTGTACAGAAATGGGGATTTTTTGGAGAATCATCTTACCACTGTCGAAACCGGTCCTTGCTACATTTGCCTTGTTTTATGCTGTCGGGATTTGGAACGATTTCTTTCATGCCCTATTGTATATTAGTGACAACACCAAGTGGCCAGTCCAAGTTCTGCTCCAACAAATTATTATTTTATCTCAGGGAAATCTTGCGGATACCGCTTCTCAAGGAGCATCATTTGTCGAGCCTCCTGCACAATCATTAAAATTAGCTGTTGTGGTTGTGGCTACTTTGCCAATTTTAATTGTTTATCCATTCCTGCAAAAACATTTTGCAAAAGGGATGCTTTTGGGGTCAGTCAAAGGATAATAGCATAAATTTTAATCAAAGAATTCAGGCGGGGAGATGATTAAAAATCTAACCGCCTGTTTTACTTTTCTAAAGTCTAGTATTTAAATAAAGGATTGCCAAAATATAGGCCTTCCTGCAGTATATCAACAATCGAAGGGTGAGCAAATGAACAATTTAACACAACTAAAACATGATTTTTATAATCCTTCTGCGGAATATTCAGTTTTCCCATTTTGGTTTTTAAATGGAAATCTTAATAAAGGAGAGATTGCTAGACAATTGAGTGATTTTAAATCAAAAGGGGTTTTCGGCGTTGTTGCCCATCCGCGTATTGGTATTCCAGAGGATATTGAATATTTAGGCCCAAAATTTATGGATTTGATGCGCTTTATCGTGGAAGAAGCTGCGGAATTGGGAATGAAAGTGATCCTTTATGATGAAGGGATGTATCCATCAGGATCAGCCCATGGCATGGTGGTAAAAAACAATCCGGAATATGCGGCACGCGGACTGCGGATGTCGTCGTATTCGGTTTACGGTTTTACACAATTAGAAGAAAAATTGGAAGAATATGAAGAGATTGTTCTCTCGGTAGCTGTAAAAGTTACAGGGGAAAGGAAGATTGATCCTCTCTCCGTCATTTTGTTGGAAGTTGAAAACAATACGGTATCTTTTGAACCTAAAGAAAGTGGAAATTGGTCGATTGTGTTCCTTGTTTCCACTTTTTCAAAAGGAACGATTCGCGGTCTCCATTTTGGGGAAGATGATGGCGAACCTGGGGCTCCACCGGCAGGGGATTTATTAAACCCGGATGCGATGCAAAAATTTATCCGTGTAACCCATGATGTCTATTATGAACATTTGCAGGAGTACTTCGGAAATACGATAACAGCATTTTTTACAGATGAACCGAGTGTTGTCGGACGTTGTGTGGATACCGAAAAAATTAAACCATGGACGATTGGCTTTATGGATTATTATAAGGAAAATGGAAATAATCCAGCGGACTTGTTATCACTATGGTTTGACGTTGGCAGTGACACAAACATCAAAAGTTCAAAATTTAAAAAAGCGGTTAATAAACGCCTTCAGGAAACGTATTACCGCCCCATTTCCGAATGGTGTGAGAGCCATGGCATTCATTTGACAGGGCATCCGGAAACTAGTGATGATATCGGATTTTTAAAGTATTTTCAGCTGCCCGGCCAGGATTTGGTATGGAGATGGGTAGGACCGGAAGAAAATAAAGGAATAACAGGGCGTGACAGTACTTTGGGGAAATGTTCCTCCGATGCGGCAAGGCATCGCGGACTGCCTCGAAATGCCAATGAGTGTTTTGGCTGTTGCGGGCCGAATAGTCATCAATGGCAATTTACTGTAGATGATATGAAATGGTTTGTCGATTGGCTTTTCGTCCGGGGCGTTAATATGCTTTATCCCCATGCATTTTATTATTCCATTGAAGGAGAACGCTTAAATGAGCGTGCACCTGACAACGGGCCTCATAACTCGTGGTGGAAATATTATAAATTGATCGCTGATTATGAAAAACGGATGTCATGGCTGCTGAGTAATTGTACAAATGTAACAGACATTGCCATTTTATGTGAAGAGGATCATATTCCTTGGAAAATTGCTGAGCCGTTATATACAAATCAAATCGAATTTAATTATTTGGAGGAAGATCTTTTTCTTCATGATTGTATAATCGAAGCAGGTAAAGTGAGGATTCAAAAGCAAGTTTATAGAACGATTATTCTTGAAAATCTCAATCAGCTCGAATCAATTGAACTTGTCCATAAAATCAAATTGTTTCTTGAAGATGGGGGGAATGTGATTGTATATAATCCTAAAAAGAAACATCTTCTGTTACAAGGAAATATTATCCAACTATATAACTATGATGGCGTAATAGGTGCGATTGATCGTATTGAATCTAGGGATGTGTATATGACACCTAGTAATCCGGGGTTACGGGTTACGCATATAGTTAAAGAAGGCATTGATTTCTTCGTATTAGTGAATGAAGACGAGCATGCCATTGATGGAGAGCTGGCTATAAAATGTTCGGGGGATGTAGAGAAGTGGGATGCCTGGGAGTCCAAGATTGAAGTAATGGATATTAATGAAGTCGTTGATGGATATACAAAATTCAACCTTTCTTTACAACATCGTGAATCGTTGATCATTAGTGTTAATCCGGATGATTCACCATCTTTTGCGCAACAGAGAAAGACTTCACCACAAGTTATCACTGTAAATGTGAAAAATTGGACAATCACTAATCCATTTCGAGATAATGAGTCCATCAATGATTTGGTTTCTTTGACTGAGTTTAAAGATATGATGTATTTTTCCGGTGAATCTATTTATCGGTCAAAAGTTATACTGAATTCCATAAAAGGATATCAAAGAGTGGAATTAGATTTAGGAGAAGTTTGTGAGTTAGCTGAATTAAAAATCAATGGAAAAAGAGCAGGTGTTAAACTGTGGAGTCCGTATCTTTTTGACATTACCCCATTTATTGATACAGATGTCCTAAATCTAGAAATTATCGTTACCAACAGTAAAGCGAATGAGTATGTTAAAGAGTCTGTAAAATCTGGACTAATTGGACCGGTAACGTTAAAGCTTTTTTCCTTTTCGCAGTAAAACAAATCCCAAGTGAATAAATCACTTGGATTTGTTTTAGATATATACCTATTTATAGCTATATGAAGAAATACAGTCAAACAGTGTTCAATTTCAAAATAGTATGGTTGTAGGAAAAGTGTGAGTGTCTTATATTAGTAGGTATATAATTAGTAGATTTAGCTTTAAAGGAGGTTAGGCTTAGTGAGCTTGAAACAATTTGAAAAAGGAGAATGCCTCTACGCTAATCCCCTTTCAAATCAAGAAGATTTAAAGGGTTGGAAATTAGAAGGGAAAGCCAAGATAAGTTTTGAACATAATCGTTTGCATTTAGAAAACGAACTAGACCCTGATCTTTTTGGGGATCATGCACACTGGGTTTATTGGTGTCCAATAGATTTTCCGGACAAAATTATTATGGAGTGGGAATTCTATCCTTTACGGGAGCCAGGTCTTTGTATGTTCTTTTTCGCTGCAGCCGGGCGAAAAGGTGAGGACCTGTTTGATGAACAATTGCCGGTTAGAAATGGTCTATATCCTGAATACCATTCAGGTGCGATAAATGCTCTGCACTTATCTTATTTCAGGCATAAATATGCAGATGAAAGGGCGTTTCGCACGTGTAATTTACGGAAAAGCTTCGGATTCCACTTAGCAGCCATAGGAGCCGATCCATTGCCGCCTGTAGAGGATGCCCTCCCGCCTTATCATTTGAAATTAGTAAAATATGAAGGGATGGTCCAGTTTTCCATTAATGAATTGGTAGTACTTGAATGGGAAGATGACGGTCAGACATACGGTCCAATTTATGGAGGAGGAAAAATAGGCTTCAGGCAGATGGCTCCAATGAAAGCAGCCTATGCTAATTTGGTTATTCATAAGGCAATTCTAAATTAAATACTTTTATTAGATAAATAGGGGGAATGGAGCATGCAGATGAAAGGGGCAATCGGTGGATTTTATAAGCTTTGTGATTGGATTATGAAGCTTGCCTTCATAAATCTATTATGGATGGTTTTTTCCATTTTAGGTTTAGTTGTATTGGGTTTCTTTCCTGCAACGCTGGCAATGTTTGTCGTTATCCGGAAAATGCTGATGGGTGACTTTGATATACCCGTTTTTAAGACCTTCCTGGAGTCTTTTAAAAAAGACTTTATTAAAAGTAATCTGCTCGGTCTTATCTTGTTCATTCTAGGGTACTTTTTATATGTAGATCTTCATTTAATAAGAACCACGGGTGGACTGCTTAATTTAATCTATTATCCTGCACTGCTTATCTGTCTAGGGTTTGTTTTAACTGTATGTTATGCTTTTCCTGTTTTTGTCCATTATGATTTGAAGGTACATCAGGTATTAAAAAGTTCTTGTTTTATCATGTTGATGAATCCGCTTTCCACTATTCTAATGGTGATGGGGGGGAGTGCGGTCTATCTTTTAATGACGACCGTTCCTGGATTAATTCCATTATTTAGCGGCAGCACGCTGGCGCTTGTGATTATGTGGTCTGCTTTTTTTGCCTTTTCGAGAATACAGAGAGTCGAACAGGCTGCTGCTTCAAGAGTTGGGGAGGCAGCACTAAACAAAAGGAATGGGTAAAATTGTACGAATGGTAATTCACGGAAATCAAAAATCAATGGAGCCTATAAATAAAAGAAAATTTAAACTTGGTATGCATGTTGCAGCCAAGTTTTTTTGTATTTTAAGGTTTTTGAAATTAAAGCGCCTTCAATTTTGAGGGGAGGTATGCAATAATAGAATTAATACAATCGTGGTTATCGCTTTAGGTTTGGAGTGTTCTAAATGTTATTAAAAAATATTGATAGAAATAAAGTAAAACGTTTTTGGTGGAAAGGAAACTTCCATCGAAATAGCTTTATTATCATCTTGCTCATTGCTAGCATTCCAGGACTGATTACTGGCTTATGCATATATTGGTTTGGGGTTGGTAAAGTTGAAGATGAGCTTCGGGCTTCCAATGCCAGCCAAATCGTCCAACGGGCAAAGAATATGGATGAACAATTTCAATATATAGAGGAGTATACGACCCATTGGGTATTTGAACCTAGATTTGGGGAAGCACTAAAAAATATTGATTTTGTAAAGCAATATAATGAAACCTATGATGTTACCAAAACCTTATCATTATTGCAAGGAAGCCATAATTTGATAAGTAATGACGAATTGTATTTAGATTTGGATCAACCAATCTTATTTAAGCCACAGTACAATATATTAGATGAAAAACAGAAAGCTTTTTATCATAGTTTACTGTCAAAAGGAATAAAACTTCATTGGGTAGAGTACACCCAAACTAAAGGGCAAAGATCACCAGCTCTGGCTTTTGTCAGTCCTATTCCAATAACCAGTAAAGAGCCATTTGGCGCTTTAATTGTAACCATCGATCATAAGAAAGCACTTCAACTATTAAAGACATTAACGCCTTATGAAAATGGGGCAGCTGTCCTATTAAATGATCAAAATAATGTAATACTATCTTCTAACAGTACTAATCAGTCCAATTTTATTAATGTGCTAAAAAAAGAAATAGAAAAACACAAGGAAAACAGCGGATCTTTTTCATTTAAATATAATAGTAGCATTTATTCCATCTCATTCGGTCATTTTACAAGGATTAATTCAAACTGGACATATGTCTCAGCTGCGCCCATGTCATCAATTACAGCACCAATTGTATTTGTGTCAAGATTAATCATTATTATTAGTAGTTCTGCTCTTATTCTAGCAATCATTTTGTCATGGTTCACATCAATAAAACTTTATGCACCTGTCCGAAAACTGGTCAGAAATTTGGTTGGAGAAGAAACAGATAGCTGGAATCAAGCCGGTAAAGATGAATTTTCCATCATAGAACAGCAGTGGAGAGAGATGTCGCAAAAAAGTGATTTGCTGCAAGATCGGCTTTCAGAGCAATTAACAGACCTAAAAGATAGCTTTATCTTTCAATTAGTCCAAGGGTATCTATTCCATTATGATGATGAGGATTTACGTCAGCGTATGGAGACATATGGGTGGAATGTAAAAAATCGTTCTTTTATTGCTTTGGATATTCAACTAACTGGCTTGACCGATTCCAAAGAAAACTTCTCCACAAGCGATGATGGACTATTTACATTCATGGCGGCCAATATTATGGAAGAGTTTGCAAAAGAAATGTTTGAGCAATTTAATGTAATAAACTTTTCAGATTTATCAGTAGGGATGTTAGTGATTTATCATCATGATGACTCAATCCGAGAAAAGTTACATCGTTTTGCAGAGAATGTAACAGAGGCTGTGAATAGAATTATAAAATTGCAGGTAACGATTACAATTAGTGAAAGAACCGAAAGTATAAAGAAAATACCTTATATTTTTGAAGAAGTAAGGACGGGAAAGCGGCTTAGAACGTTTGAAAACATTAACCAGGTTATTGACTTGGAGGAGTACAAAAATAGTAAAAATAATATTGAGTTCCATTATCCGTTTGCAACTGAAAAAGAAATCATTCAAGCTATTCGAATGGGACAACTTGATGAAATTGAAGTGTTAATTAAAAAATTCACCCAAGAATTAACTTGTAGAGAAATTAGTGAAATTTACATTCAACAGGCTGTTATTCAATTATATAGCAGTATTCAGCATGAAATATTGCATTCAGGGATCCATCCGAATGACTTATTTGAAGGAAAAAATATGTTTGAGGAACTCTCTCAGATACGTGATGTGGATAGAATTAATCTCTGGTTTATAAATGATGTAATCAGTCCATATATTCAGAGACTCGAAGGTCGTATGAATATAGAATTAAAGAGAATAATAGAACAGGTAGTAACTAAAATTAATGAGAATTATATGTACGATATTTCTTTAGAAAGTTGTGCGGATGAAGTTGGTACCAATCCTTATTCTCTTAGTAAAGCATTTAAACAAATTGTTGGGATTAATTTTATTGATTATCTAACCCAACAAAGAATTGAAAAAGCAAAAGAACTATTGATACACTCAGATATGAAAATCAATGACATTGCTGAGGGTGTAGGTTACAGACATAGTTACTTTAATCGGATATTTAAAAAACAAATCGGAATTCCTCCTAGTCAATTCAGAAAGCTTAACCAAGACATTAACTAATTAACGCTAAAAAATGATGGTTAATTTAAATTAATCATCATTTTTTATTTTGAAAGTAATATAACCCCCATTGTAAGCTAGAATCTAAACAATGGGGGTGCAGTTCAATTCATTTTCATTTTATTATTTCGAAGCTTGACTATTCCAAGCTTTTATTAACTGGTTGGCATCTTTTATTAATTTAGTTTTGAGAGCTTCGGTCACCTTAGTTTCTCCACTAAGGTGCTTAACAAAATCCTCCATTAGATTTGCAGCCTGTTCAGGTCTGCCTTTGTCCAATTGATGCTGTGCTTGATCTAAATTATTTTTTAATACAGTAAACGCTGGATCATTTAGCTCAAGCCCTACCGTATGTTTTATCGCTTGCAGATTGGCTGTATAGTCGACACCCGGTGCTTTTATGTTACCGGCTAGGACAGAATCTTTAATATCTTCGCCAAGGTAGAAGCCGAGATGAGGAGGCTGATTATAGCCGCTGTTTTGGAAGCCAATCCCGTTTCGATATAAAGGATCCTGCATGAGCGTATAGAGTCTGTATGGTGTGGAAATCGTTGTACTAAAGATTCTAAGCTCGGAATCGTCTGTTGTCGGCAGAAGAACTTCTTCACGCCAGTCACCCAGAATATCTGCTTGCAGTGTTGGCGTAGCCTTTGTTCCATTATTACTGTGAACATCTGCAAATTTTTTTAGAAGATCGACTTTACCTGTTGTTTCATTGTATTTTGTAATGGAGGTATCATCCAGTAATTCCTGCAACAGGTCGCCATCCCAATACAGCGCGAAATTAGTAGAAAGTCCTGTAGGTTTTTTCGATAATTCCATATTGCCTTGGACATTATAAACGCCTCCGCCTGTTTCAGGAGTGGTTCCGGCAGCTCCCCAGAACTCATAACCAGGGCTTGAAGTAATGTTGGCAGCTAAGCCACGTCCCGCGTCTGTGTAGGCGTAATATGACATTAATGTTTCACCTGTTGCAGCATCATGCAGCTCCTCAGAAGCAACAGCAGGGATTTCATGTACTTCCATGGCACTAAGTCCTTCGCGGGCTGGATCAAATGCACCCAAATGTTGGGCATCACCATGTGAGCCCTGTTCACGTCCCATCTCACCATCCATGGCATAAAGGATGCTGCCATCCTGATCGAGTGTTAATGAACCGGCGACAATTTCATCAAAGCCATCATTATCGACATCTCCAACTGATAGATTGTGGAAGCCTAAGCCGCCACCTCTGCCTGCTTGGTCAGAATCAAAAGTCCATTCTTGTTTAAGCTTGCCATTCTCTAGAGTATAGGCAACAAAAGTTGTACGTTCATAATACCCTCTTCCGAAGATGGCGCTTGGGTGTTTACCATCCAGGTATGCCAATCCGGACAGAAAACGGTCAGAACGGTTATACCATGAATCACCCCATGAAAGGCCTCCTTCTCCTACTGGGTAGGCATAATCAATGGTATCAATGACTTTTCCGGTTTCCCCATTAAAAACGGAAATATATTCAGGTCCTCCGATGATATGGCCATTTGAGCCAATATATTTTCCATCATCGGCCGGGTTGCCAATTTCACTGATTACCTTGCTCTTGTCGAATTTTCCGTTTGCCGCTCCGTATGTTTTTGTACCGTCAGCCGTTTTAATCATGAATTCATCTTTTCCGTCACCATCAAAATCGGAGATGACAAATTGATTGTAGTGGGCACCAGAAGTAAGGTTATGTCCCATATCCATCCGCCAAAGAAGCGTTCCATCCAATTTATACGCATCAAAAATGGTTGGGCCCGTGTAACCAGTAAAAGAGCTGTCGATCGCGTTAGATGGATACCATTTTACAATCACTTCATACTGGCCATCACCGTCTAAATCGCCTACCCCCGAATCATTTACCGAGTAGGTATAAGACTCGCCGTTAGGGATTGTCCCACCCTCAGGCTTTTGCATTGGGATTGATAAATAATCCTTATCGGTTGCTTGTACGTCATTTTTCTCTGTCGATTTCCCATTTACAAGCGTTTCAACTGTGTAAGTATCCCCTGAGGTACCCTCAGAATCCTTATAGTTTGTAACCTCTAACGGTTGCTTATTTAATTTTTCTCCATTACGGTAGATATTGAATGTCACATCTTTATTAAATTCATCTGCAAGCAAACGCCAGCTAACGAAATTACCCGCATCTGATTTAAGAGCAATTAAACCCCTGTCAAGAAACTCCGTCTGTCTGTCGGATTCAGAAGGAGTCAGCCGATTGTAAACATAGATTTTTGCAGATTTATTAAAGGAGTTGTCGATCCCGTCTGTTTTAGCAAGGGTACCTTTAAACTCATAGACTCCTGGTTTACTAGGATCCCAAGCTTTATCACCAACGTTTTCCCACTTGGTTATGGCCACTTCTTTTTTACTATTATCTGCAAGCGTTACTCCAACCGTTTTAGGAAGACCGATGGAAGAGATGTCCGTTGTTGTTTGATCCACATAAACACGGTGATATGCTAATTTATCTACCAAATAAAGTGTGTTATTGGGAACCGGTACATTGGAAACCTCGAAATTATCAAGGAACGTATCCCATGTTTCATTATTTCCAGCTGTACGAACCCCGACCAATTTAATAGCTGCGATCGAACCATCAAAGGATGAGCCCTCTAATGAAAAGGTATGGTCTTCAAGAGGATTACCTTGTTGATCTGCAATATTGATCGTGACGGAGTTGTTTTTTATATCAAAATGAATGTCAAATTGATACCATGCTTCCATTTTTGAAATACTTGATACTACAGTAGGTTGACCTTTTGCAAAATAGCTCAATTTTGAATTATGGGTATTGTTTATTGTAAAGACAATATTACCGGAACTATCAATAAGTCTAAATTCGCCGCCATTTTCATCAGGATTGGCACCTTTATCATTAATCTTTCCCGGATACCAGTCAAATTTTATACGGATATCGCTTCCTTTAACCGCCGAGGCAAAATTCTTTGTAGCAACACGACCGCCTTTTTGATCAACGATGCTATATTCAAGCTTTGGTGTAGTATTTCCACCTATATTATTATTGTTTAGGGATACAGCAGCACCCGTTGTGGAAAACCCCCATAGATCATTATTATCGAAATTAGTACTAGATAAGACGTTATAAGGACTGGATGCAGTTTCTGCTGCCGCATATGGCAGGCTTGAAAAAACTAGACCTACTGTCGCAGCAATCGAAGCGATTCTCTTTTTCTTTTTATTTTTTCCCACTTTTCATTTCACTCCTCTGTTTTTTGGACCAAGGATTTTAGTTTTTCATGCTGAAAGTCTTCCCTTGAAAACAATTGAATTTTCCTGTTTCTTTTTTTACATGGGACACGTTCACTCTGATGCATTGGTCAAGCATGTATGTCCCTTCTTTAAACCTCATTTGACCTTTCAAAAATTCCCCCTTTTAGAAAAGCATATACATGACTCCAGTTGTTCCTTCGGACAAGTTCTCAAATAGAAGTAAGACAGTACTGTTTTCCGAACCGCACTCGTGTGAACGTTTACAATTTTGTGTGAAAAAACAGTAATATTTCACTCTTCTTTTTTTGAACGTCCTTTAAAACAAGGAATCTATTTTGAGTTTATAGTAACTTCCTTTGGACAACCCGTATATCATACATTTTTGTATGATAAAAAATAAGCCTTTTGGATTAAGTCCTTTACAGTGAAAACAATTTTTGTGCTTAATCGGCAAAAAAGTATTATTTGGTTGGGAGAGCGAATTAAAAAAGTTTCATTGTTGGAAACGCATTCATTGATTAAAGTAGAAAGAAAAGGAGGGAGTGAGTGGAAAGGATGTCATCTTACTTTCATAGAAATGAGAGTATTTATGCAAAGCTAGGCGATCAAATAGAAGGGATTTTGTCTACTATTTCTGACAGATATATAGGAAGTAATCCCCCGCACCCAATAACGTACAGGGCTTTCTGTAAAAAAGGGTTCCTTCGTGGAAACGATTACCGATATCTAATGAATTTAGGCGATCGATTCCCGGAGGCAAGAGTTGGCCAATGGGTCTACACCTGGGCAAAAATATGGAGCGATGAACCAAAAGAGGTTGCATTGGGGCTAAACTGCCTTGGACCTGTCCGGTTTTACCTTCATAACGAGCTAGTCTTTAAATCTAGTATTGTTGAGGAAACCAATCCAAATAGAAGAACGAATTTCCGTGTCAAGGTGGAAAAGGGATGGAATCACTTCATCCTGCAATTCATGAAAACACCTTCGGGATTTGGAGGAATTTTTGGAACAGGATCTTTTAAAAGGTTTCCGATGCATTTTATTTCACCATCGAAAGAGCGCGATGGTCAAGAAGGATGGATCTATACAGAACCATTGAATCGTGAATTGGTCCAGCTGCCTGGAGAGGGAACGTTTGAATCTGATTTTGATGTGAAGTGGCTGCCAAATCTAGCTTGGGAGCGTGAAGAGCCTCAACTCTCTAGAATGTATGGGAGAAATGAAAATACACAAGCCCTCGCTTGGACGAAGCTTGTCAATAAAAAGCCGGGTATCAGTACATATAATCTGAAAGGGGAAAACAAAGGTCCAATTGAATTAATTATCAATGGTGAGAGTGTTTATCGTTCAACAAAAGATCAGGAATTTCAGGTTTCTGTCGATCTTCCATTAGGTGAACATCAGGTAGTCATCAAAAGCATTTGTCCAGGAAAAGAGTGGGGGTTTCAGCTTGATGGAGTAGGATTTAGCCTTCCGGTGCCTATCGAAGGTGTCAAGTCTGAGTGGCTTTATTCAGGTCCTTTTTCATTGTCAACACCACTTCCATTAGCAGAAATATTAAGGATGGATACTTTAATGGAGGGTGTTGACAGTCCGGCCTATTGGCGACTAGACATGCCTGATACATGGGTGCGGCCATACTTGGAAAATCCATCGTTCGGGAAATGGGATTATCCTCTTGGAGTTACGTTATACGGATTACTGAAGACAGGAAAAGAGTTGAACCGCCCGGACATTGTAGAATATGCTTCGAGACATATTGAGACTTGTACGTCCTTTTATCAATATTCCCTCTGGGATCGTAATCAGTACGGTGCAGCGGGAGTGAATACCCAATTGTCGGCGATTGATAGTTTAGATGATTGCGGATCTTTTGGGGCAACAATGCTCGCAGCCAATCAAATATCGCCTATCCGCCATGCAAGGGAGGTTGCCGATGATATTGCGGACTACATCTCCAATAAACAAGACCGCCTGCCAAATCAGGCATTATATCGCAGATTCGGCAGTGTAGAATTTATGAAAGATACGGTTTGGTGTGATGATTTATACATGAGCACACCGTTTCTCTCCCGGTATTACGAGGAAACCAAAGATAGAGCTTATCTTGATGATGCTGTTAACCAATTCTTACGTTATAAGGAACTTTTATTTATTCCGGAAATTAACATTATGTCACATGTCTACGATTTCAAATTTAACACGGCAACAGGAGTTCCTTGGGGGCGCGGAAATGGCTGGGTTCTCTTTTCACTTTCCGAACTTCTGGCAGTATTGCCGAAAAATCATTCCGAGCGGGATGAACTATTAACCTTTTTTAGAGAGCTATCAAAAGGGTACCTTGTATTGCAGGGGAAAAGTGGCCTATGGCATCAGGTGTTGACCGACCCGGAATCCTATGAAGAAACATCGTGCACCTCCATGTTTATTTACGCTTTTGCAAGGGGAATCCGCTACCGCTGGCTCGATCAACCTGAGGAATATATCGAAGCAGTTTTCCGGGGCTTTGAAGGACTTTCCAAAGTGGGTATTGATAATCATGGAAATGTCTACGGTGTATGCCAGGGCTCTGGTTATGCATTTACAAATGATTATTACAAACATGATTTGACATGGATTCTAAATGATACACATGGAATCGGAATTGTTTTACTTTCAGGCATAGAAACTTTAAAGTTGAAAAAATGGCTTCATGAATCATCAAATAATCCAATCGAAGGGAGAGTTTTACATGGCTGATCAAGTGAAAAATGTAAAAATAGCTTATATTGGAGGAGGATCTCGAGGCTGGGCCTGGGGTCTGATGAGCGACCTTGCATCGGAGCAGAGTATTTCAGGGACAGTGAAATTGTATGATATCAATTATGAGGCAGCACAGCAAAATGCCATTATTGGTAATCGATTACTTGACCGTGATGATGTAGTCGGACACTGGGAGTATGAGGCAGTAAAAACATTAAAAGAAGCCTTAAATGGTGCCGATTTTGTCATTATCTCCATCTTACCCGGGACATTTTTGGAGATGAAATCAGATGTCCATACTCCAGAACAATATGGCATCTATCAATCTGTCGGGGATACAGTAGGGCCAGGAGGCATGGTCAGGGCGTTGCGGACCATTCCGTTATTTGTGGAGATTGCTAACCAAATTAAAGAACATGCACCAAATGCTTGGGTGATCAATTATACAAACCCAATGAGCCTCTGTACAAGGACTCTCTATCATGTATTTCCAGAAATAAAAGCAATCGGCTGCTGTCATGAAGTATTTGGCACACAAAAATTGCTTGCTTCCATGTTAGAAGACTTAGAAGGAATTAGAAATGTACATCGGAGTGACATTAAAGTCAATGTTCTGGGAATTAATCACTTTACGTGGATTGACCAGGCATCCTACCAAAATATTGATTTATTTCCTTTATATCCAAAGTCCGTAGATAAATACTATGAGTCTGGATTCGAAGGGAAAAATACAGGAAATTGGTTGAATGATCATTTTGCATCGGCACAGAGAGTAAAATTTGATTTGTTTAAAAAATTTGGGATGATTGCAGCTGCGGGTGATCGGCATTTAGCAGAGTTTATGCCGAATACTTGGTATTTGCAAAGCCCTGAAAAGGTGCGGGAATGGAAATTTGGTTTGACTCCGGTAGATTGGCGGATAGAAAAAGGGAAAGAACTTTATGAAAAAGGCAAGCGCTTGGCCTCAGGGGAGGAGTCTTTCATTTTAAATCCTACGGGTGAGGAAGGCGTTCAGATGATTAAAGCTCTTCTCGGATTAGGGGAGATTATTTCAAATGTAAACTTCCCAAATAGGGGACAAATGGCTGGGGTACCAGAAGATGTAATTGTGGAAACGAATGCTGTGTTTCGTTACAATAGTGTGCAGCCAATTCATTCGGGAGAATTGCCAACATCGATAAATAATATGGTCTTGCGCCATATTCATAATCAGGAAATGACACTTAGGGCAGCCATGGACTGTGATAGACCATTAGCTCTGAGCGCATTTAAACAGGATCCCCTTTTAAGCTCGATTACGCCAGAGGAAGCGGAAGAACTCTTTGAAAAAATGTTGTTTAATACGAAAAATTATTTACCAGGCTGGGAGTTTGAAACCGTAAAAAAATAAGACTAATAGAAAGAATACCTTGCATAAAAAAACTTGCAGGGATTATTCATTTATACTATTGAAACATAAAAAAAGAAGAGGTGAGCAGGATGCCAAAAGTAATTATGACTTTTCCAGAGGGAAAGCATAAAGTGTTAACGATGAGTTACGACGATGGCAGGGCGGCGGACAGAAAATTGGTGGAAGTTTTCAATCAACATGGAATAAAAGGCACATTCCATATTAATTCTGGTTTATTCGGGACTGGGGATCGTATTCCCCAAGAAGAAGTCTTAGGGCTTTATGAGGGGCATGAAATTTCCGCACATACCTTAACGCATCCGACCATTGCCAGGTCACCAAAAGAGCAAATTGTCCAGGAAATAATCGAAGATCGAAGAAATTTGGAGAAAATAGCCGGTTACACTGTAAGAGGATTATCTTACCCTAATGGCTCCTATAACCAATTAGTAAAAGAAATGCTTCCTTATCTAGGAATTGAGTACGCCCGGACGGTAAAAAGTACAGGGGAATTCTCGATGCCTGATGATTTTTTTGAATGGAACCCAACATGTCATCACAAAAGGGACTTGCTCAAGATAGCGGAGGAATTTGTAAAACTCCATAAAACCCAATATTTGTATATGATGTATGTTTGGGGGCATAGCTATGAGTTTGAGGATGATCAAAACTGGGATTTAATCGAGGATTTTTGTGCATATATAGGGGCACGAAGCGATATTTGGTATGCAACCAATATTGAAATCGTCGCCTATATCAAGGCATTTCAGAACCTCAAGTTTTCGGCTGATAGCCATTTTGTTTATAATCCATCTGCCATGTCAGTTTGGTTGAGCGTAGACAGTCAGATTGTCGAAGTAAAAGCTGGCAAACAAGTTAATTTAGTACAAGCCTAATTAGAATAAAATGGGAAATATAGGATATAGGACCACACAATGATTATTATTCGTGTGGTCTATTTTCTTTTATAGGAAAAGAGTATGATTGCTGGAAAACTATAATCATTTTATTTAAAAGCTGGAACTAGATTTATATACATATTCCGATGGTTTGCCTAAAAAAGAGGCTGAACTTCCCTATTGTTCTATAATCTGAAAAGTTTAAATTGATTTAAAAAATTTGTAGAATGATATACAATATAGAAATATGGTGACGCTTTCAGTATGCGAGCATTTATAAACATTCAGGAGAATAATCGAATGAAAAAATTCTTTCATCTATTGAAAAAAAATTATGCCAATCTCCAAATTAAGTATAAACTGTTTATTTTAGTTTCTTGGATTATGATTAGTTCGCTTCTTTTTACCTTTTTTGGTTTACAGTATGCCTTTCAAAATTATGATGAACAAATTTATAGTAAGTCCTCGCAAGTATTAAGTACGTCCTCTAATATCATTGAAAATGAACTGCAGAAAATGGAGGATCTTTCTTACAACATCCTGACAGATCCACAGATACAACAATATTTATCGAGTAACAGCGGTAAGAGTACCGAGTATGAGAAATATCGCATTCATACGAACATGGTAGATAAATTATTGAGTTATGTTAACAACGAGAAATATATCCAGTCCCTCATCCTCATCGATACAAACGGTGAAGAATACATTGCTGGACCTAGACATTTTACATTGCCAACTGACCAAAAAAGAAAAATTATTCGAGAAGCAATTATTGCAGACGGCAAAAATATTTGGGTGAATCCGCAAGGGGAAGACTTTACGATTGTTACAGCTCGTGAGATAAGACAATATAAGAATCTAACTTTTGAACCACTAGGTACGTTAATTATTAATATAAATATGGATAAATTAGTCAGCAGTCTTTTTGGAGGTTCAAGCAAAAAAGATGGTGAATTCTTAATTACTAATAATCAAGAACTAATCTATCCGAAAGAATCAGCGGGCTTTCTACAAGAGATTGCCCTTTCAATTAAAGAGAAGCCTGGGTATCAAATAAAGAAAATTGCCGGCAAAAATTATTTCCTCGTTCATATTAACTCGCATTATTTTGACTGGAGTTATGTCAATGCAATTCCGTTCAATGAAATCTTTAAAAATATTAGTCTTATTAAAACTGTCTTAATCCTTATTTTTATATTGATGTTTTTTATCGTCACGATTCTTGGAATCAGGTTTGCCAGAAATATAACGATTCCTTTAGAAAATTTAGTAAAAGGCATGCAGTATGTTCAGAACGGAGATTTTAAAGAAGCACAAAAGGGATTTTTGAAATCATCCTTTTTGTCAGAGGATGAGGTTGGAAAATTACATAAAAATTTTCAAAGTATGACGCAGCAAATTGATGAACTCGTCAATGAAAATCTTTCAAAGCAGCTTACCATTAAAGAAACCGAATTTAAAGCTCTGCAGGCACAGATTAACCCGCATTTTTTATACAATACCTTGGAATCAATCAACTGGCTTGCCAAAATGAATGATCAAGACCAAATATCAAAAATGGTGGAAGCACTGGGTTTCCTATTACGCAATTCAATCAGCCTAAAAAAACGGCTTATTCCAATGGAAGATGAATTAAACATTGTCAAAAATTATATTGTTATACAAAAATATAGATTCGATGAAAGACTAGACTTTAAGATGCAGGTTGACTCTGATCTTTTTGATGTCTATATTCCAAAACTAACCTTACAGCCTTTGGTAGAAAATGCGATTCACTATGCACTCGAGAATATGGTAGACGTATGTAAAATCCGCATATATTCCGATTTATATCAAGACCGTTTTCAACTTATCGTAGAAGATAATGGTCCCGGAATGGAGCCAGCCTTTTTAGAAAAATTAAGAAAAGGAGAAGTGAAAACAAGGGGGCAGGGAATTGGCTTATCAAATATAAATGAACGGATCAAACTCTCATTTGGTAATGATTATGGGGTGAAAATTGAAAGCGAGCCTAATAATGGAACCAAAATAATCATCGTTCTGCCATATGATAGGGGGGAAAAACATGTACAAAGTAATGTTGGTTGATGATGAAAGAATCATAACAGAAGGTATGTCAAAAGTAATTAAATGGGAATCGATTGGGACGAGCCTAATTGGTACCGCTAAGAATGGACTTGAAGCATTCGAAAAGATTAAACAAAGTAGACCGGATATTGTCATAAGCGATATTAAAATGCCTGGAATGAATGGCCTTGAATTAGTTGCAAAGGTTCATGAATATGATCCAGAGATTCGATTTATCTTGTTATCAGGATTTAGTGAATTTGATTATGCTAAACAGGCAATGGTGTTTGGAGTAAAACATTACCTGCTTAAACCATGTAATGAGCATACCATCATGGATGCATTAAAAGAAATAGGAGAGGAACTAAATCAAACCAGAGAGCGCGAACAATTTATAGAGAGAATGAAGGATACACTTAAAAATGTCCTTCCCTATGCCAAAGAACAATTGTTGAAGGAATATGTGACCAATGTTTACGAAAATCGCGATTTTGAATACTATCAAAAACTTCTCCAGTTAGATTTGGAGACGCCAAAAGTTCGGTTAATGTTATTCCAAATAGAGGGTGAATTTGAATTTGAGCATCTGTTAGCAATAAAAAACATTGCAGAGCAGATTTTCAAAGAACATGTCCTTAGTTGTTCAGTAGGAGAGTTAAATTTACTCCTTATAAATAATGAGGTAGAAACCAGTCTGATCCATCAGAAAATGGAACAAATAAGAAAAACGTTTTACCAATATTATCAACTTGATTGTACGATTGCTGTTAGTGAAACAGGAAGAATCAGCCAGGCCAATAAATTATATAAAGAAGCACTTGATTGTCTAAATTATCGCTTTTATTTAGGAGAAGGCAGCATCATTACGAAAGAGGACATAGAGTATAAAAATAATAAGTTCCATGAGGAATTTTATTATGATGATCAGAAATTCTGCCGGCTTGTCAAAACCGGATGCTGGGTTGAAGTTGAGGAAGAGATTACCATCTTTTTTAATTACTTAACTGAATTAAGATTTGATATAAATGCGACCAAATCATATGTCATTCAACTTTTTAATAGCATGATACGACTATGTGATTCAAACCAAATGAATGCTTATTTAATCAAACTTTCACTCCTTTTGGAATTAGAGACTATTCAAAGTATGAAGTCTTTTTTCAAAGAAATGGCCGAGGAAATAACGAGTGGTTTCTATCAACAAAATAAGAATAAACATTCGGCCATTATTAGTAGGGTACTTGAAGTTATTGAAAATCATCTAGCCGACCCTCAGCTTAGCTTGCAGTGGGTGGCCAATGAAATGTTATATATGAATGCAGATTACCTTGGAAAGCTGTTTAAAAAAGAAACAGGTGAAAAGTTTTCTAATTATTTAACCAAGGTCCGAATTAGTAAAGCAATCAGCATGATTGAAAATGAAAGCGATGTAAAAATCTTTGAGTTAGCTGAAAAAATTGGGTTTGGGGAAAACGCACAATATTTTAGTCAGGTTTTCAAAAAACAAACAGGTTTTACGCCATCAGAATACAAAAGGGAAACTGTCCAAGGTTTGTAAAATGAAACAAAAGGGGAATAAACGATGAAAAAACTATTGATCTCTATTTTACCCCTGATAGTAATGTTGGCCTTCACCGGTTGTTCAGAAAGCAGCAGTGCGGATTCTTCTCAGAATAGGGAAGAAAAAGTGACCTTACGGATTGCCTGGTGGGGGGAACAGCCTAGACATGATTATACGGTTAAGGTTATAAAGTTGTTTGAAGAAAAAAACCCGGACATCCATATTGAGTTTGAATTTTCAAATTGGGATGATTATTGGAAGCGGTTAGCTCCAATGGCAGCTGCAAATCAGTTACCAGACATAATGCAAATGGATCTCCTCTACTTAAAGGCATATAGTAAAAATAAGTTACTTGAAGATTTAACACCTTATATCAGAAATAATATTATTCATACTACCTATATTGATGACAAAATTCTTTCCGGAGGTAAAGTAGGGGAGCAATTATATGGTTTCCCTCTAGGATTAAATGCTCCTGCTGTCATAATGGATTCTAATTTAATTGCTTCCGCTACAAATCAAGTTCCTAAACTTAACTGGACATGGAATGATTTTGAAAAGATTGCCGAAAACGTGCATAAACAAAAAAATATATACGGAACAAATGGAATGAAACCTCCAGAGGTGTTCTTTCCATATTATCTCCGAACCAATGGCAAGAATTTATATAATGTAGAGGGAACGTCATTAGGATATGAGGATGACAAGTTATTTGTCGATTATTTTGACATGCAATTACGATTACTTAATGAAGGGGCTTTTCCAAGGGTAGATGTCACAGAACAGATTAAAGGGATTGAAGATGAGTTACTAGTAAACCAACAATCTCCAATGACCTGGGGTTACTCTAATCAATATTATAGTTTTTCAAAAGCGGCGGACCACTCTCTTGAAATTATCGCTCCGCCAGGGCCAAATCAACAGGAAAGTTTGTCTGTGAGACCAAGTATGCTTTTTTCCATAACAAAAAGCTCCAAACATAAGGAGGCTGCCGCAAGATTTATTAACTTTTTCGTTAATAATACGGAGGCTAATAAGTTAATAATAGGGGAAAGAGGAGTACCCGTATCATCAAAAGTGGCTGAAAACGTAAAGAAGGGACTATCTACAGAACATAAAAAGTCCTTTGACTATGTAATCAATGTTGAAAATAGTAATGCCAAGGTAGAAAAAGCCGATCCGTTAGGCGGCATTGAAGTAGTTAATTTATTACAAGAGATCTCGGAACAAATTCTTTTTAAAAAAATCACCCCTCTCGAGGGTGCACAGAGATTTAGAAAAGAGGCAAATGAAATCTTAAAGAACACTAAATAGCACTTTTAAAGGTAATAGACTCCATTTGGTTTTTATTTAAAACCAGATGGAGTCTTTTTTATCTTCCTAAATTAATAATGTCTGTTTTTTAAACAATAAGGTCGGTTATTTATATTCAGACAATTCTAATAGTGGAGGTATAATTACAAATGTAAACACTTACAAAAAACAAATAGGGGGAATCAATTAATGAAAAAGTTCATGGTTATGCTCTTTTCACTGATTCTAGTATTCTCATTAGCTGCCTGTAGCGGAAGCAGTACTACTAGCAAAAGTGAGTCCGATGGAAAAGAAAAAGCTTCTGGTAAAGATGAAAAAGTAACACTAAGGATTGCCTGGTGGGGATCACAGCCAAGACATGACTACACGTTAAAAATTATTGAAATGTATGAGAAGCAAAACCCTAATGTAAAAATTGAAGCAGAATATGCAAGCTGGGATGATTACTGGAAAAAGCTAGCCCCTCAAGCAGCTGCCAGTCAATTACCAGACATTATTCAAATGGACCTTTCTTATTTCTCTCAATATGCACAAAACAATCAAATCACTGATTTAACTCCATACTTAGATAAGCAAATCGACACCAAAGACACAAATCAGAATATTATTGATGGCGGGAAACTTGGCGACAAGTTATATGGACTGAATGCAGGGGTAAACGTAGTAGGTTTCCACTATGATCCAGCATTACTTAAAAAAGTTGGTGTAGACTCCCTTGATCAAAATTGGACTTGGGATGACTATAAAGAAATCGCTAAAAAAGCAAAAGCGGCTGGATTATTTATGGATACAGGTATGAAAGCAGATGTATTCTTTAACTATTATTTAAGAACACAAGGAAAATCACTTTATAGTAAAGATGGTACAAAACTAGGATATTCAGATGACAAGCTGTTTGAAGATTTCTTCACTATGACCTCAGGTCTAGTAAAAGCAAAAGAAGTTCCAACACCTGACTTCATGGCCCAAATTAAAGGTATTGAAGATGATCCAGTAGTAACCCAAAAAGCAATTGGTATTTGGCAATGGTCGAACCAATTCGTAGGCTTACAGCAAGTGGCTAACAGACCGCTAGAAATTAATAATATGCCTGGACCTGACAGCAATAAAGGCTTGTACTTAAAACCAAGTATGTTCTGGTCAGTTGCAAATAACTCCAAGCATAAAGAAGAAGCAGCAAAGTTTGTTAACTTCCTAACTAACGATATTGAAGCTAACAAGTTAGCACTTGGCGATCGTGGGGTACCGGGATCTGCAACTGTTAAAGAAGCCTTAAAGCCTTTACTTTCTCCAGCACAGCAGCAAGTATTTGAATATGTTGAATGGGCTGAAAAGAATAGTTCCGCATTTGACGGTCCAGATCCAGTTGGAGCAGGAGAAGTGATTGAGTTATTTGACAGCCTAAGTGAACAAATGAGCTATGGAAATATTAAAGTAAAAGATGCAGCAAAACAATTCAGACAACAGGCTGAAAGCATTTTATCGCAAAATAAGAAGTAATTGTAATTCGGGTAGCTGGTCCTTTCTCGGATCAGCTATCACCCTTTCATATTAGGGTGATGATCCAGAGAAAAGGAGATGGCTAAATGGCAACAACTAACATTGTTAAGAAAAACACACAAGAAAATGTTTATATTGCTCCTGCAAGTGCACGTAAAAAGGCCCTCAAGGAAAATATCCAAGGCTATCTATTCATCAGCCCCTTTGTGGTTGGATTCCTTGCCTTCACATTAATCCCAATACTTGTCTCATTATATTTATCTTTCACTAACTATAATCTGTTTTCTGCCCCTCGATGGATTGGTCTAGAAAACTACAAAAAAATGTTTACCGCAGATCCACGGTATTGGCAATCATTAAAAGTAACTCTCATTTATGTGTTTGCGGGTGTACCGCTAAGATTAGCGTTTGCCCTTTTAATTGCGATGATGCTAAATACGGCATCCAGAGCAGTTGGTTTATATCGGTCCTTATTTTATCTTCCTTCTTTGATTGGCGGCAGTGTTGCGGTTGCGATCATGTGGCGTAACATCTTTGGAGACCAAGGAATTATAAATATTTTGCTTCAATTCCTAGGAATCCCTACTGTACGCTGGTTCGGTGATCCAACGGCCGCTTTGTGGATGTTAATCTTTTTATCGATATGGCAGTTTGGTTCCTCAATGCTAATTTTCTTGGCAGGTTTAAAGGGAATTCCGAAAAGCTATTATGAAGCGGCAAGTGTAGACGGTGCATATGGCTGGCAAAAATTCACTAAAATCACCCTGCCAATGCTAAGTCCGGTCATTTTATTCAATACAGTTATGCAGACCATTGCTGCGTTTATGACATTTGTTCCAGCCTTCATTATTTCCAAAGGTACTGGTGGTCCTTTAGATGGGACACTTCTATACTCACTCTATTTATTCTTACAAGGTTTCGAGTTCTTCAATATGGGCTACGCAGCTGCGATGGCTTGGATCATGCTTATTATTGTAGGAATTTTAACAGCTATTATTTTTGCGACATCAAAATTCTGGGTTCACTACGAATCAGAAGGAGGAAAATAACGTATGCGGATAAAATCAGCAAAATGGTGGACTTACCATATACTTGTCGGTGGGTTTGCAGTTCTCATGCTTTATCCAGTTATTTGGCTTCTGATGAGCTCCTTTAAGGAAAGTAATTCTATTTTCGTAACAGCCAAATCACTGATACCTGATCCATTCATTTTGGATAACTTTGCCGAAGGCTGGAAGGGAATTGGCGGAAATACCTTTGGAGTATTTATCAAGAATACTGCGATTCTGGTTATCGTGACATTAATTGGTCAAGTTATTTCATCGTCGTTAATTGCCTTTGGTTTTGCGAGATTAGAATTTAAAGGGAAAGCACTCTGGTTTGGACTTATGATGGTAACCTTGATGCTGCCCTATGAGGTTGTAATGGTTCCACAATATATCATCTTTTCAAAACTTGGGTGGCTTAACTCGATTAAGCCGATTGCAGTGCCAGCATACTTTGGACATCCATTCTTTATTTTCTTATTAGTTCAGTTTATCCGGACAATTCCGAGAGAATTGGATGAGGCTGCAACAATCGATGGGTGTAATACCTTTAAAATTTTCTATAAAATCATTTTGCCATTAATTAAACCAGCGTTGGCAACGGCAGCGATTTTCTCATTCTATTGGACTTGGGATTCCTTGCTAGGACCTGTTTTATACTTAAACAGCCCGGCAAAATATACCGTATCAATGGCATTAAATATGTTCCTAAGTAATGAAACCGTTTCTAACTGGGGTGCCATGTTTGCCATGTCCGTAGTGACCTTGGTTCCAGTCTTTGTCATCTTCTTTGTTTTCCAAAGATATGTAGTAGAAGGAATCAGCACAAGCGGATTAAAAGGTTGATGATTCGTGCCATTCCCTTATACGGGAGTGGCAGGGCTTGATCAACTTTATAATATCTGAAGGAGAATGCATATGGAAACTTCGAGTATTTTGGGTGGTATTTATAAACTAATGGATTGGATTTCGAAACTCGCATTATTAAATCTTTTATGGATTGCTTGTACTATTCTTGGTTTGGGTGTTTGCGGCTTTTTTCCATCTACTGTGGCAATGTTTGCGGTTGTCCGAAAATGGATGCTCGGCGAAGAGGGGGTTTCGATTGTGCAAACCTTCTGGGCTTCTTATAAAAAGGAATTTGTAAAAAGTAATCTCCTCGGTGTGATTATTGTGGCTGCAGGATTGGTGTTATATGCAGATCTGTTATTCATCCAAAATGCAGAAAAAGATATGGCCGCATTTCTCTATATACCATTTTTCATCATCACTTTTATTTTTGTATGTACACTTTTTTATCTCATTCCTATATTTGTCCATTATGAGATGAAAATAACAGATGTAATCAAGAATTCATTTTTTGTTATGATTATGAATCCACTATCCACTCTATATATGCTGATAGGAAGTTTTGGAATCTGTTTTGTTCTGTCCTATGTGCCGCCTATCTGTATCTTATTTAGCGGAAATTTATTAGCAATGCTATTCATGAAACCTGCATGTAACTCGTTTAACAAGATTCAGCGTAAGCATGAGGTTTACTTACAGGAACAAGGTATATAGAATCGGGTCTCCTTAAGGGCTGCCCGATTTTTTATATAAGTATTCACGAATAAGGAAGACAGACTAAACTACATCTATGAATCTTTCATAAAGAAATTTTTCACTATTCTTTAATTGGAGGAAAATAATGATTAAAAAGTTTTCAAAAAAGTTGCCGGTTGTCGTTAGTTCTGCTGTGGTCTTATCGATGTTTGCTGGGGCAGGAGTAGTCCCGACAAAACAAATCCAAGCTGCTGAGTTGACTAGTCTAAAATTTGACTTTGGTTCCAGCACTAGTCCTGTAGCAAAAGGATATACACAAGTAACTAATAATACGATTTATAGCAGCGATAGAGGATATGGATTAAGCAATGCTGTAGATTTCAGGGATAGAGGGGCACCTGATGACCTTAGAAGAGACTTTATTAATGGGACAAATTATAAATTCTCGGTGGACGTTGCCAATGGTGATTATTATGTGAGTGTTTTAACGGGGGATCAAACAGCTACTAATAAAACTAGTTTTACCGTTGAGGGACAATCACTAGGTACGATATCTTCAAGTGCAGGCAACTTTGCAGAAAAGTCAAAAATAGTGACGGTTCAAGATGGTCAGTTGAACGTTGATATTGGAGAGAATGGAAGGGTCAACGCGATTGAAATTATCCCAATGGCGGCTCCAACCAGATTAGCACTCACAGAAAAAAGTCTTTATCCTGATACGTCTGTTTCATTAAAATGGGCTGAGGTAAATGAGGCACAAAGTTACAATGTTTATCGAAAAGCCGAGGGAGAAACAGCATCAATTAAAGTAGGGAGTACAAGCACTCCGGAATATAAAGACGAAACAGTTCAACTTGGTTTGAAATACGCATATACCGTTACTCAAGTAAATGAAAAGGGGATTGAATCAGCAGAAAGTACTTCAATTAATGCAGCTCTTGTAGATAAAACGAAGGAAGTGCCGAAAACTCCTACAGGTACAACACTCATCAATTCAACAGACAAATCGCTCACTTTCCATTGGAATACTTCGGATGATGCTTTGATGTATTATGTCTACCGGGCAAAGTCTCCACAAGGGCCATTCGAAAGAGTGGGGATTTCCAAAAATGGGGAGTTCAATGATCAGTCCGTTTCACCAACTAGACATTATTACTACAGAGTCTCAGCTGTTAACCTAGGTGGTATTTCCGAACCTTCAAACACGATTGAAACACCTATAACAAAGGTAGTTCAGCGTCAAATGGAAAAACTGGACCGGGGCTTAGTTGCTGTAAAAGTAGAAAACGGTGTTTATGTGGGCTGGCGTATGTTAGGGACAGATCCCGAGGGAGTGGCCTTTAATGTTTACCGTGACGGACAAAAGGTAAATAAAGAGCCGATTACATCAAGCACTAACTTTTTAGACAAAAATGGGACAAAGGATTCCAAATATGATGTTCGTGCTGTATTTAATGGAAATGAGGAACCGCTGGCAGAAGCTTCAGCTGTTGTTTGGGGCCAAAATTATTACGATCTCCCAATTCAAAAACCAGAGGGTGGCACGACTCCTGACGGAAAAACCTATACATATAGTGCCAATGATGCAAGTGTAGGGGATGTGGATGGAGATGGTCAATACGAGATTATTTTAAAATGGTACCCATCTAATGCCAAGGATAATTCCCAATCAGGTTATACCGGAAATACCTATGTGGATGCTTATAAGTTTGATGGGACAAGGCTGTGGCGGATTGATTTAGGCAAAAATATTCGTTCTGGGGCCCATTATACACAAATGATGGTTTATGATTTAGATGGAGACGGGAAAGCGGAAGTTGCGATGAAAACAGCTGATGGAACTGTTGATGGTCAAGGAACAGTGATCGGTGATGCCAAAGCAGATTACCGTAATTCCAGCGGTTATATTTTAAGCGGACCAGAATTTTTAACTATCTTTGATGGCTTATCAGGGAAAGCGCTAACAACAACGGATTATGATCCGCCAAGAGGCAATGTCGCCGATTGGGGAGACAGCTACGGTAACCGTGTAGACCGCTTCCTGGCTGGAATTGCCTATTTAGATGGGGAAAGACCGACTCTTCTAATGGCACGCGGCTATTATACAAGAGCTGTAGTAGCTGCCTACAATTGGCGTGATGGCAAGTTAACAAAGGTATGGACTTTTGATAGTAATAAAGAAGGCAATGGAGGGTACGCCGGACAAGGGTATCACAACCTAAGTGTTGCTGACGTAGATCAGGATGGTAAAGACGAAGTCGTCTATGGTGCAGCGGTAATCGATGATAATGGAACAGGTCTCTATTCAACCGGCTTAGGCCACGGAGATGCCCAGCATGTCGGTGATTTAGATCCAACCCGCCCTGGTTTAGAGATGTTCGCTGTTCATGAGGATAAAAACTCAAAGTTTGGGATTGAATTTAGAGACGTCGAAACAGGTGAGGCCATTTGGGGGAAATATACCGGAAAAGATACAGGACGAGGATTATCAGCAGATATCGATCCTAGGTACCCAGGTGAAGAGTCATGGGCTGTTGGGGGAGCATGGAATGACCCAACTGGAGATATGTTTACGGCTCAAGGAGAAAGAATTTCGTCTGACATCCCTGGTGCCAACTTTGCCATTTGGTGGGATGGTGACCTGCAGCGCGAGATACTAGATCATGGTAATTTTAATGATGCTGATCAAGTCGGGGTAGGAACAATTGGTAAATGGGACTACGAGAATAAAAAAATAGTAAATATCTTAACTGCAGATGGAACTTTCTCTAATAACGGTACGAAAGGTAACCCGAGCTTACAAGCCGACCTATTTGGTGACTGGAGAGAAGAAGTTATTTGGAGGACGGAAGATAGCAGTGCATTACGAATCTATACAACTACAGATATGACAGAACAGCGTATTCGCACATTGATGCACGATCCTGTGTACCGTTCAGGTATTGCTTGGCAAAATGTTGGGTACAATCAGCCGCCGCATACTAGCTTCTTCTTAGGCTATGATATGCCAACGCCGCCTGTCCCAAGTTTTTATTTAAATAAAGTGATTCCTGCCACAGTCGATGTAAATCCGAATGTAATTGATAGAAAACAGACTAGCGGTAATGTTCCATTGACTGTTACTATTGAATTGGATAAAGAGCATAAAGTTTCAGAGATTAATTCTGCAACTGTCAAAATGGTTGTTAACGGAAAAACTATTTTTGCGGAATCACATCCCTCAGTAAATGGCGAGAAAACGAATAAATTAATGGTTAAATTCGATAGAAAGCAAGTTTCAGAAGCTTTAAAAGGTTATACTGGAACTATTCAGGTCAATATTAATGGGTTCCTGCAGGACGGGGAAAGCTTTACTTCGAAGGCTGAATTAACCTTGGAATAACGTTAAAAGTGGGAGAGACAGTGTTCTCTCTCATTTTAGTTTTGCATACATACTATTAAAATTGGAGGATGAAAGAATGACGGTAATTTTGCCGCTTTGGAATGATATAAATCTTGAAGAAAGTGGACCAAACGAAAATGCGCCAAGCATCCAGCCTTTCTTACTTGAAGGAACTGGGCCCTTTCCGGTTATTATAGTGGCTGCGGGCGGGGCATATGCCAGGAGGGCAGAACATGAAGCATATCCGGTTGCAAAATGGTTAAATTCGATCGGAATCTCAGCGGTGGTACTCAATTATAGAGTCGCGCCTTTTAAGCATCCTATTCCATTGAATGATGCAAAAAGGGCCATTCGGATGGTCCGGTCACTTGCTAGAGACTGGAATCTAGATCCGAACCGTGTAGGAATCCTCGGATTTTCTGCTGGAGGGCATCTTGCATCCAGTGCAGGAACTCAATATGATAGGGGAAACCCGGAGGCCGAAGACCCTGTTGAGCGATATAGCAGCCGTCCGGATCTAATAGTTCTTTGTTATCCTGTAATCTCGATGGGAGAATATACACACGAAGGCAGCCGAACCAATTTAATGGGCGAAAATCCTGATGCTGGGTTAGTTGAACTTTTATCGAATGAAAAACAAATTACAGAGGACACACCACCAGCATTTTTATGGCATACTGCCGATGATGCTTCTGTGTCGGTCGAGAATAGTTTACTGTTTGCAGCTGGGTTAGGCCGAAATAAGGTACCTTTTGATTTACATATCTTTGAAAGCGGCAGGCACGGATTAGGTTTGGCGGAGGAACATCCTGAGGCTAGCGAGTGGACGAGATTATGTGAAAAGTGGTTGAGGAAACAGAATTTTTAACTTCTGTTTAAATGGTTGTTTTTTTTAGAAGTAAAAGGTTTTATGGAGAGTGCCGATAAGTACCCAAAAAGTGCCGATAAATCTACGACAAGTGCCGATAAAGTAAAAAATTAAAAATGATGGAAGAATCGATAGTGCTCTTGGGCATCTGTCGATTTAATTTTTTATTAAAAGATTACTATTCAAAAGTAAACAAACATGTAATATAATAAAAACAAAAATAAATAAAAATCTAATTCAGTTATTTAAGATTTTTAGCGTCATTTAAAGGGGATGAAGATTCATGAAGGTCAGCTTATTTGCAACCTGCCTTGTAGATATGTTCCAAAGTAATGTCGGTAAAGCAACCGTTGAATTACTAGAAAGACTTGGTTGTGAGATTGAGTTTCCAGAGTCACAAGTATGCTGCGGCCAGCCGGCATATAATAGCGGTTACACAAAAGAATCAAAAGAAGCCATGAAGCGGATGATAGATACGTTTCAGGATGCTGAATATGTAGTATCACCATCGGGATCATGTGCTTTTATGTTCCACGAATATCCTCACGTTTTTAAAGGAGACCCAATTTGGGAGCCAAAAGCCAAAAAACTAGCTGAGAAAACCTATGAACTCACCCAATTCATCCTCGATGTATTAAAAGTTGAAGATGTGGGTGCCAAATTTGAAGGGAAAGCTACCTATCATACCTCTTGCCATATGACGAGATTATTAGGTGTTAAAAGGGCACCAATGATTCTATTGAACAATGTCGAAGGATTAGAGTTTACGGAATTACCAGGAAAAGAACAATGCTGCGGATTCGGGGGAACCTTCTCTGTTAAAATGACGCAAATTTCTGAGCAAATGGTCGATGAAAAGGTTTGCCACGTCGAAGAAACAGAAGCTGATTATCTGATCGGTGCGGATGCAGGCTGCCTAATGAATATCGGTGGACGAATCGACCGCAAAGGAAAACCAATTAAGGTTCTTCATATTGCCGAAGTTTTAAACAGCCGCTAATCAAAAATATTGGTGACCAAAACGAGATTGCTTGGAATGGGGGAAAAATAAATGGCAATGAAAATCAGCGAACAGCAATTCAAGGAACGCGTGGATAAGGGAATTCACGATTCCTTTATGCGCGGGGCAGTGGCTGGTGCCCAGGACGGAATGGGTGTGAAAAGGCGTGTTGCCGCTGACGAGCTTGGAAATTGGGAAGACTGGCGGTCGCATGGGGAAGAAATCCGCCAGCATGTCTTAGAACACTTAGATTATTATTTAGAACAATTAAGTGAAAATGTAGCAAAACGGGGCGGGCATGTCTTTTTTGCCCAAACGAAAGAAGAAGCCAATGAATATATTCGAGGCATTGTTCAGCAAAAAGATGCCAAAAAAATTGTGAAATCCAAATCAATGGTGACCGAGGAAATCAGTTTAAATGCCATGCTGGAACAAGAAGGCTGTGAAGTGATTGAAACGGATCTCGGGGAATATATCCTTCAATTAGATGATCATGATCCTCCATCCCATATTGTCGTACCAGCTTTACATAAAAATAAAGAGCAAATTCGGGATGTGTTCACTGATAAGATTGGGTACACCAAAACCTCCAAACCCGAAGAACTAGCTTGGCATGCAAGGGAGACACTCCGTCAGGAATATTTAACGTCAGATATCGGGATTACTGGATGTAACTTTGCGGTTGCTGAGACAGGCTCATTCAGTTTGGTTACGAATGAAGGGAATGCTGATTTAGTTACGGCGTTACCGAAGACACAAATTACGGTAATGGGAATGGAGCGGATTGTTCCGACGTTTGAAGAGATGGAAGTGCTCGTTTCCTTATTAACAAGAAGTGCGGTTGGACAGAAGTTAACCAGTTATATCACTGTACTAACCGGTCCTAAAGAGGAACTGGACGTAGACGGCCCAGAGGATTTCCACCTTGTCATTGTCGATAACGGCAGATCCAACATTCTTGGCGGAGAGTTTCAATCCGTTCTGCAATGTATCCGCTGTGCAGCATGTGTCAATGTTTGTCCCGTTTATCGTCATGTTGGGGGCCATTCCTATGGATCCATTTATGCAGGACCAATTGGGGCAGTCTTGTCTCCATTATTAGGCGGCTATGATGATTACAAAGAACTACCGTATGCCTCAACACTTTGCGGGGCCTGTACTGAAGTTTGCCCGGTTAAAATACCGCTGCACAACCTTCTTCACAAGCATCGGGAAGTAATCGTCGAAAAAGAAGGCAAAGCACCAATCTCAGAAAAATTAGCCATGAAAGCATTTGGACTAGGAGCAGCTTCACCGACACTCTATAAAATTGGTTCCAAAATTGCGCCAACGGCAATGAATCCATTCACAGTGGGAGATAAAATTTCCAAGGGACCGGGACCTCTGAAAGCATGGACAGATATCCGTGAGTTCCCGGCACCAAATAAAGAAAGATTCAGAGATTGGTTTAAAAACCGAGAACAAGGGGGCAAGTGATCATGGCAGGAACTATACAAAATCGTGAAGCCTTTCTTAATCAAATTTCCACTAGACTTGGGCGCCCGCGTATCTCTAAACCTGTGGAAAGGCCAAACTGGAAATTTCGCCCTCAGGATGAGGTATTAAAAGGTGCTAATCAAGATGAATTATTAGAAGTATTAAAAGAACATTGTAAAAAAATTCATACAACTATTTTTACGACGGATTTAAGCGGACTGTCATCAACCCTAAATGAAGTCGTCACAAATTTCGGCGGCGGTCCAATTGTAACTTGGAAGGATGAGCGCTTTTCTAAATGGGGACTTGATTCTCTAATGAAACAGGAATGGCCAAACCATAGTATCGATGTGTACGAATGGGATCATACAAAAGGTGAAGAAAACATCGCAAAAGCAGAGCAGGCTAATGTTGGTATCACCATCAGTGAAGTTACACTGGCTGAATCGGGAACGGTTGTGTTATTTAGTGATGAAAACAAAGGTCGGACAGTAAGCTTTTTACCGGCAACCTATATTGCCCTTATTCCGAAAAGCTCGATTGTTCCGCGAATGACACAAGCAGCACAAAAAATGAGAGAAATCCACCAAAAAACAGGACACGTCGCATCCTGCATTAATTTTATTACGGGACCAAGTAATTCAGCCGATATTGAGTTAAATTTGGTTGTCGGTGTACACGGCCCTGTTAAAGCGACTTATATCGTCATTAACGATCTTTAAAATGTATAGGTAGGCTGTTCTAATAATCCTATTGATTTTTTAGAACAGCTTTTAATATAGGACTAATCGTTATTTTTCAAAAAAATGAAAGCGTTTGTTTACTAAAGGAGGAATTTTTTATGAAGATAGGTTTTGTTGGAACTGGATGGTTTACAAGAACACATGCAAGTATTTTAAAAGAAATAGATGGAGTAGACATTACAGCGTTTTGCGGGACTAGTTTGGAAAAAGCGGAAAAAGAGGCAAGGAATTGGTCAAATGCCACTGGCTATTCAAATATAGACGAGATGTTAGATAAACAGAAATTAGATGCAGTCTATATTTGTGTTCCACCCCATGCACATGGAGCGATTGAAGCGGCCTTAATTGATAGAAACATCCCATTTTTTGTGGAAAAGCCGCTTGGAATGAATGAGGGACCAAATGACCTTGTTAGAAGAATAGAAGAAAAGGGTCTTATTACTTCAGTAGGGTACCACTGGCGGTATAAGGATACGACTAATAGAGTTTTAACGTTACTGAATGAATGTCGAGCCGGGATGGCCTTGGGATTTTGGATGGGCTCGATGCCAATGGTCCCCTGGTGGAGAGATGTACATAAATCAGGAGGGCAATTTGTCGAACAGACCACACATATTGTGGACCTGCTGCGTTTCCTATTTGGTGACATTAATGAAGTATATGCAGCCTATAGTAACCAAATTATGAGTGAAAAGGTCGAAGGAACGACAGTGCCAGATGTAGGCAGTGTGACGATGAAACTTAAAAATGGCATGATTGCCACGATATCCAATACCTGTATTCTAAAAAACTCAAGTAAGGTTGGTCTAGATATCTATTCAGATGAAGGGATTATTGAACTGAGTAATGATTTATTACGAGTAATAAGAGGTAATCGAGTAGAAGAATACAAAGAAGAAACAAATCCTTACCTTGCAGAAAATAAGATTTTCCTTAATGCTGTCCAAACTGGAGATTCATCTAAAATATTATCAACCTATCAAGATGCTCTAAAAACGCATCGTGTAACACTTGCTGCAAATCAATCTGCCATCAGCGGGCAGCCAATATATTTGGGATAAAACCAATAAAACAAAAAAAGTGAAATATTTTTGAACTTTTTATTCAAAAATAAACAAACATATATTATAATAAAAACAGAAGATAACAAACATAAAAACAAAACAAACGGAGGATTTCGGATGGTACAGAATCTTTGGAATAAAGAAACAGCTTCACAAGTAACAAAAGGGGTAGAAGAATTAGTTTATCGTTCAAATTTAATCGGGTCAGATCGTGCCGTATGTAACTATGGCGGCGGTAACACTTCCATGAAGACAATTGAAAAGGATTTCCGCGGCCGTGATGTGGAAGTAATGTGGGTAAAAGGAAGCGGTTCCGATTTAGCAACGATGAAAGCAAATAACTTTACTGGTCTTAACTTAGAAGACATTCGTCCATTATTCGAACGCGACGAAATGCCAGATGAGGAAATGGTTGCTTATCTTTCACATTGTATGATCGACAGCAAGCACCCAAGAGCATCAATTGAAACATTATTACATGCTTTCTTACCTTTCAAACATGTAGACCATACACATCCAGATGCAATCATCAGCCTCTGCTGTGCAGACAATGGTAAACAATTAGCTGAAGAGATTTTTGGAAATCGTTTTGTTTGGGTACCATATATCCGCCCAGGATTCACTCTTTCAAAAATGATCGCACAAGGAGTATTAAATAACCCAAATGCAGAACTAGTATTAATGGAAAAACACGGTCTTGTAACATGGGGAGAAACTTCTGAAGAGGCTTATGCAAAAACAATTGAAATTATTAATGAAGCGGAAGCATACATTAATGAAAGAATTGTTGAAGCATCTGTATTCGGCGGCCAAAAATATCAATCTCTTTCTGAAGAAGAAGCAACTAGCATTCTAGCAAAAGTAATGCCAGTCATTCGCGGTGCCGTTAGTGACGAGAAGAAAATGCTCTTAACTTACGACCGTGGTGAAGATGTTCTACAATTTGTGAACAGCCAGAATGCTCCAGAACTTTCACAAATCGGTGCTGCATGTCCAGACCATCTAGTTCATACAAAAATGATTCCACTTTATGTAAACTGGAATCCACAATCAAATGATGTGGAAGCATTAGTTGCTAGTATTAAAGAAGGAGTTGCTAGCTTTAAGCAATCCTACCAAGAATATTTTGAAGAAAACAAAAATGAAGGCGACAAAATGTTTGAACCAGCACCACGTGTGATCTTAATCCCTGGTATAGGAATGGTGAACACTGGTAAGGACGTTAAAAATTCAAGAATCAGCGGCGCATTATACCACCGTGCTATCGCTGTTATGAAGGGCGCTACAACATTAGGAAACTTTGTTTCTCTAAGTGCAAACGAATCTTACAATGTAGAATACTGGCCATTAGAATTATATAAATTATCTCTTGCTCCAGCTGAAGCGGAATTCTCTAGAAAAGTAGCCTTTATTACTGGAGGAGCTGGCGGTATTGGAAGTGCAACAGCACGACGTCTTGTATCTGAAGGAGCTGCCGTTGTTCTTGCTGACTTAAACCTTGAAGGTGCGGAAAAGGTAGCAGCTGAAATTAACGAACAATTCGGAGGAGATCGTGCGCTCGCTGTTAAGATGGATGTAACAAGTGAAGAAATGGTCCAAGCGGCCTTTGATCAAACAGCTTTAACATTTGGCGGAGTTGACATTATTGTTAATAATGCAGGTTTAGCAACATCTAGCCCATTCGCTGAAACAACTCTTAAAGAGTGGAACTTAAACATGAATGTATTAGGAACAGGCTATTTCCTAGTTGCCCGTGAAGCATTCAAGCAAATGAAAGACCAAGGCATTGGCGGTAACATGGTATTCATTGGTTCTAAGAACTCTGTGTATGCTGGTAAAAATGCAGCTGCTTATAGCTCTGTTAAAGCTTTGGAAACTCACTTGGCAAGATGTATTGCAGCAGAAGGCGGCGAGTTTGGAATTCGTGTAAACTCAGTTCTTCCAGATGCCGTTCTTCAAGGTTCTGCGATTTGGGGTTCAAGATGGCGTGAGGAGCGTGCCGCAGCTTACGGCATCGACCCTGATCAATTAGAAGAGCACTATCGTAAACGTACCACATTACTTGTAAATATCTATCCTAGCGATATTGCAGAATCTATTGCATTCTTTGCTTCTTCAAAATCTGATCGTACAACTGGTTGTATGTTAACAGTAGACGGCGGGGTACCTGCAGCGTTTACAAGATAGAATTGATTTGAGTCATTAATATATTTAAAAAGAGCTTGCAAGGATCGGTAACAATCCTTGCAAGCTTTTTTACTATATATATAAACTGTTTATCAGTAAGTGGGAATCTTAAAAAAAATCTAACTTTTGTTATGATTTACCTTACTTTTTCTTATTAATCTGAAAGTGCTTACATTGTACAATGAGAGTATCTTAGAAGGGGGAGATAATCTTGCAGAAAATGAAACTCTTATTTTTAACGGTAATATCAATGCTTTTGATTATTACTGGCTGCGGTTCACAATCATCAAGTGGGGATAGCGAGACTAATAGTAATAATAAGGACAAATCTGAAAAACAAGCAAATATTGAGTTGCGAATGGCTTGGTGGGGCGGACAAGATCGACATGACAGAACCCTTAAAGTTATCGAATTATATGAAAAGAAACATCCAAATGTAAAAATCACAGCTGAATATTCAGGTGTTGATGGATATTTTGATAAACTAAGCACGCAGTTCGCTGCAGGCAATGCACCAGATATTATTCAATATGGTGGTAATTTGAATGACTATGTTGCAAAGGGTGTAGTCCTTCCTCTTGATAAATATGTAGGTAAAGAAATTGATATCAGTAAACATGATAAAAGTATGATAGATGCAGCAACTATGAATGGAAAGTTTTATGGTGTTACTTTAGGTTCTAATGCATTTAGTGTTCTATTAAATAAAACATTATTTGAGAAAGCAAATGTTCCACTGCCAAGTAAAGAGTGGACATGGAATGATTTAGATGATATTAGCACTAAAATCAGCAAGAAACTTAAAGGTGTATATGGTGTGGCCGATTTCGAACAAAATGGCTTTGGGGCATTCTTAGCTTCAAGAGATAAGAGACTAGTGGCTGAGGATGGAAGTAAACTTGGATTTGAAGAAAAGGACGTAAAAGATTGGTTCCAAATCTGGCAGGATATGAGAAAGAGTGGAGGAGCAGCATCTCCTGAGGTACAAGCAGCAAGTTCTGAAACACCTGAGCAATCACTGATTGTTCAAGGAAAGGTTGCTATTCAAATGGTAGCAAGTAACCAATTAGGTGCTTACAGCAATGCATCTAAGGATGAATTCAAGTTATTCATTACTCCGTATGAAAACGGAAAGAATGGTGTTGCTTTAAGACCAAGCCAATTTTTAGCTGGAAATGCTAAAACTAAATATCCAGAAGAAGTGGCTAAATTCTTGAACTTTATGGTGAATGATCAAGAGGCAGCAGCAATTTTAGGAAACGACCGTGGAGCACCAGTTAATTCCGAAATAAGAGAGAAATTAATCCAAAGTGCTAATGAGATTGATAAAGAAATCTTTGAATATATCCAATGGGTAGGTTCAACCTCCGACGCTCCTTATGAAGCAAATTTACCCGGCTTTAATGAAAATGAAAAGCTTTTCAAAGAAACTAGTGAAAAAATTTCGTTTAAAAAAGATACAGTGAATAAGGCATCAGCAGACTACTACAAAGAAGTGCAGCAAATCCTTAAAAAATTTAACTAGTAAACAGCCTAGGGGGATCGGTTAGATAATAAAAGCCGGTCTCCTCTATTATAATCATGGGAGGACTTAAGATGGATACCATCAGCAATACTGGCAAGAATGAATCAATTGTATTGACCGAAACCAAAAAACGGCTGAATATAAAATTCAATAAAAACCACTTAATTGCTTATATTTTTCTACTGCCATGGCTAATTGGTTTTTTGGGACTCGTATTAGGCCCAATGATTAGTTCCCTATATCTATCCTTTACGCATTATGATTTGCTGAATGTCCCTAAATGGGTAGGGTTACAAAACTATAAGGAAATGTTTGCAGATAATAATTATTGGGATTCTGTAAAAGTCACTATTACCTTTGTTTTTATTGCAGTTCCTGTACAAATGATCTCGGCTTTACTTGTTGCCTTGTTGTTAAATAAGGGCTTACGGGGAGTTGGAATCTATCGAACGGTCTATTATATTCCTTCTTTACTTGGCGGCAGTGTAGCAATTGCCTTATTGTGGAAAAACCTTTTTGGGATTGATGGGCTAATCAATAAATTTTTAGCAATCTTTCATATTAAAGGCCAAGGGTGGGTATCCAATCCAGATTATGCTTTATATACGCTAATCCTTCTATCAGCATGGCAATTTGGATCTTCAATGGTCATTTTTTTAGCAGGCCTAAAACAAATTCCTCAAAGTTTATATGAAGCTGCAGCTGTCGATGGTGCGAGTAAATTTAGACAATTATTCCATATTACGATTCCTTTGCTAACACCTGTGATTTTCTTTAATTTAGTGATGGAGATCATCAAAATGATTCAATCCTTTACCTCTTCCTACATAATAAGTGAGGGAACGGGAGGGCCTATCAATTCTACTTTATTTTACACTCTTTATTTATATCAAAAAGGGTTCTCTTATTTTGAAATGGGCTATGCCTCTTCAATGGCTTGGGTCATGCTCATCGTGTTAGGTATGATGACAGCTGTGATTTTCTGGACATCAAGATACTGGGTACACTATGAAGATGGGGGGAAATTATAAATGTTGCTTAAACAGTTCAAACTGCATAAGGTTATACTTCATTTGCTCATTATAATAATAGGAATAGTAATGATGTATCCGGTATTGTGGATGCTTGCAAGTTCACTAAAACCTGAAAATCTTATCTTTTCAGACCCAGGGATTTGGCCGAAAGAATTTACATTGGAAAACTTTAAGAAAGGCTGGAATATAACAAAGGATGCAAGTTTTGGTCTATTCTTTAAGAATTCCTTTTTGATAAGTGCTATATCTGTTATAGCCAATTTGGTTACCTGCTCAATGGCTGCTTATGCGTTTGCTAGATTAAAGTTCCCACTTAAAAAGCTTTGGTTTGCTTGTATGCTTCTAACCATTATGCTGCCTGCCCATGTAACATTGGTACCACGGTATGCTATATTCCATAGTTTAGGATGGATTGATACAATATTGCCGCTTACAGTACCTAAACTTTTAGCAACGGATGCCTTTTTCGTTTTCTTAATGATCCAATTTTTCCGTGGAATTCCAAAAGAATTAGATGAAAGTGCCACCATTGATGGTTGCGGCATATTTCAAATTTATTGGAGGATACTCCTTCCACTGTCAATGCCCGTTTTAATTACAACTGCTATTTTTACATTTATCTGGACATGGGATGATTTCTTTAGCCAAATTTTATATCTAAACACAATTAAAAACTTTACTGTTCCGCTAGGCTTACGACTATTTTTAGATTCTCAGGGGGATTCTTCTTGGGGTGCTGTTTTTGCGATGTCTGTTCTTGCATTGCTTCCTATAACAATCATTTTCTTTATTTTTCAAAAATATATCGTAGAGGGAATTGCGACATCCGGATTAAAGGGATAGAATAAAACAAAATATTCTATATAAGAAGGGCATTCCGATATGATTAGAAAACTAACCACAATATTAGTCATTAGTTTTGTTGCAGTTAATGCAGTCTTTCTTGCAGGTGTGACACTGATGGCTAATAAGGTATTTTTTGATTTTACTTCTGATGAAATCAGCCAGTCCAAGCTGGAATTATTGAACGAAAGTACTGGGAAGGTTTCCACCTTTATATCAAGTGTCAAAGAGGTTGGGACGTATATTGCCGCAGACCGTACCGTTAGGGAAATTTTTTCTGAAAATCTAACAAACTCTTATGATGCTGTTGTTGAGCAAAGAGAATTAACAGAGATATGTAATGCGGTGATGAGTTTAAAAAGTGCGATTTATTCGGTTGAGATTTATACAGACAGATATAAAAATTATCCTAACTTATCAACTAATGTCATTTATCCCCTACAAACATTAGAGAAAGAACCCTGGATGAAAATGTTTAATAAAATGGATAATGGCTGGGTCCCTAAGCACGTTTCCTTAAGTAACAGTAATCATGACGAAGTAATTAGTTATATTCATCGGATTACAGGTCCAAAAGGTGCAACAGCAGGATATTTGAAGGTAAATGTACTCGATGATACTTTTTTCAAGAACATGGGCGTGGAGGATTTAGTTAATGGTGGTAATGAGCCTTTAATGCTCTTAAATACAGGAGGGAATATTATTGCTCAAAATTCAGCAACTAAATATCAAAATGTAATCGCTGACATTACAGTTTCCTCTCTTTCCGAACCATTTAATATGTTAATAGACTCATATAAAGACAAATCAGACTTTCATCATATTATTAAACATAATAATGATCTCTACCTTCTCTTAATATCAAAACCTAATTATGACCAGTGGCGAATGGTACATCTGATACCTGTTGCCAGTCTATATGCGAAAACAAAGAAACTTGGTATGTTTGTTTTATTTCTAGGTTTATGCGGCCTTGCATTGTCCATCCCGTTTGCCTATTGGATCGGAAAAAAACTAATGAAGCCGATAGGTCAATTGATTCAAGGGATGAAATATGTTGAAAAAGGTCAGTTCGACATTGAACTTGGGCCTTATTACATAGAAGAGTATGATATTCTCTCAAAAAACTTTAATCACATGACATCAAGGTTATCTGAATCCTTGGATAATCTAAAACAAGAAAACCATTTCAGAAGAGAAGCTGAATTAAAGGTGTTACAGAGTCAAATTAATCCGCATTTTCTATACAATACGCTAGATATGATTCACTGGAAAGCAATGGACCATCATGCTGAGGACATCAGTCTTATGGTTAATCAGTTAAGCAAAATGCTGCGTATCGGACTTAGCGGCGGACAAAAATTTATTCAATTAAGAGATGAGTTAGAACATGTAAAATGCTATACCAATATACAGATTGCAAGACTTGGTAAAGACATTCACTTTGATATAAAGGTACCAGCATCTATGAAGGATTTCTATGTTCCTAAGATTATTCTGCAGCCCTTTATCGAAAATAGTATCCGGCATGGCTATCCTGAGGTCGGTCAGACCCCCATTAATATAAAGGTGACTGGCAAGTGTTTTAAAAGGAATGAAGAGGAAGTACTCGAAATTGAAATCACTGACCAAGGAATCGGACTTTCGGAAGACTGGGATCTAAATCATTTAAACGGGATTGGCATTAAAAATATTCAGGATCGAATTTGGTCATATTGCGGGAAGAAATATGGAGTTGATGTATTTAACCATCTAAGAGGCGGAGTAGTTGCTAAGATTATTCTTCCTGTAATAAGAAACCAAACTGAGCTAACTAACTGGATGGAAAGCCAGCAGCAATGGTTGATGTTTCATGAAAGGACCTGAGTTTTAATGAAAAAGGTAATGATTGTCGATGATGACCAAAGTGTTATTAATGGATTAAATGATCATATATCATGGAATAAATTAAACATGAATGTGATCGAGACAGCGGGGAATGGTGACGAGGCCCTGTTGAAAATCAGGCAGGATCAGCCAGATATATTAATAACGGATATTTATATGCCTAAAATGAATGGTTTAGAGTTAATTAAAACGATAAATCAAGAGTACCCCTCAATTTATATTATTATTCACAGTGGTTATAATCACTTCGACAATGCGAGAGAAGCTATTCGGTATGGTGTGAAGCATTTTTTCCTTAAGCCATCAACCGTTCAAGAAATAGAAACGGTGTTAACTGAGATTACGCAAGATATGGATGCAGAAGAAAAACAAAAGACACTTTTAGCTCGTTATAATACTCAGTTAAAAGAATACCTAACCTACACCAGAGGTGCCTTACTTAGAGAAATGTTAGTAACTAATTACTCTCCTAACAAGGTACCAATTGAAAAATTAGAGCTGCTAAACCTTAAACAAGATACAACCATTATTGTGGCTAGTCTTTCTATAATTCGTCCTCCCTATATCACGAAATCAAAGGAAAAAGATTGGCAGTTAATGAAGCTTAGCACAGGAAATATTGTTAAAGAATTAATAGAAGAAGAGAAACAACTAACTTCCCAAGTAGACATTCATCTAGTTGATTTTACTGACTCCACTTTTGTACTAGTTTTTATGGCTAAGGAGAATAACTTAGAATTAAATAAACTTTGCTATGATTTTTCAAATAAGTTGATAGAGAATATATTAATCTTTTTGAAATTATCCTCAAATGTTGGTATAGGTGACATGAAATTAGGGATACATGAAATAAATAATTCCTATTTAGAAAGTCAAAGGGCACTGGAAGCTGCTGAGTATCAAGAAATGAATAGGGTTTTCGCCTTTAATGAAGTATATGGCGATGAAGAACCTGAACAATACCAGTATCCATTTGAATTAATAAAAGAAATACATAGAGCTATTCATGATAAAGAATTTGATCATTTATTGGAAGTTTGGGAGACCTATGAACAAACAGTATTAAAGGAACGGACTCCATTATATATTGTTCAGAATATTTGTGTAAGTATTATTAATATATTAATGATTAACTATTATTCCGATGATCAATTTCAGCAGAAAACATTAACGATGACTGAAATCGTTGAAAATATTCATACACAACCAACAACTAAAGAGTTAACTAGTTTGATGAGAGAAAAGCTAAAGGATTGGCAAGGCCAAATGATAGAAGAACTCAGGGGTAGAAAAAGCCATAAGCTGATCCGGGAAGTCAAGGAGTTTGTTCAAAACTATTATGATCAGGAAATCACCTTAGCTGAAATTTCGGAATCATTATTTGTAAACAGGAACTATTTGTCGCAGTTATTTAAAAAACTGACGGGCGAGTCTTTTGTAACGTATTTAAACAAATTTAGAATAGAAAAAGCAAAGGAAAAATTAAGAGAACAGCATTATATGGTCTATGAAGTAAGTGAAATGGTAGGTTACCAGAATCCAACCTATTTTAGTCAGGTTTTTAAATCAATAACTGGAGTTAGTCCTTCTGAATATATTAAGTAACGCATAAGGAGAGAACAATGTGATTGATCGAAAAAAACTAGTAGGCAGGCATCATCCTATATTAACGAAAATAGAGCCTTTAGCACCTTTATCTGTGGGAAACGGGGAATTTGCATTTACAGCCGACGTAACGGGGCTGCAAACTTTTCCAAACGATTATGAAGTACCACTAGGGACACAATCAAATTGGGGATGGCATTATACCGGACATCCAGAATTATATACACTCGATGATGTAGAATTTCAGGAATTACAGACTCATGACCGTAAAGTTGGTTATCCGCTTTATCCTGAGGGGAAGAAAGAGGCTTACCATTGGTTAAGACAAAATCCACACCGGCTCCAACTGGGCCAAATTTCATTTCGGCTAAAAAAGGAAAATAATCAGGTTGTTAAAGCAGATGATATTAAAAATATTAACCAAAGGTTAGATCTTTGGGAAGGAACGTTATACAGCCATTTTACTGTCGAAGACTACCCAGTATCTGTCACCACCGTCTGCCATCCCAAGTTAGATCTGATTGGTGTTAAAGTTGTTTCGCCGCTTATAGATAACAATCGATTACAGGTTGTGATTCGTTTTCCTGCAGCAGATATGACATCCAGAAAGTGGGAAGAATCGGTTGCAATAAATTCGGAGAATAATGACCGGCATCAGACGAGTATCTTTACTGAAGATAACCAATCAGTGACACTTGATAGAAGGATGGATGAAGATCGTTATTATGTCCATTGGACTTGGAATTCAGGGAGAATAAAATTTACGGATGTCCATGAATATAGTTTGACTCCTGAAGTTGAAACAGAGGAATTGTGTTTTTCCGTACATTTTTCACAAGGCTCAAAAGAAACATATTCCTTTTATGAAATTTATCAAGAAAGCAAGGAACATTGGTCTAACTTTTGGAGTAAAGGCGGGGTAATCGACTTATCTGAAAGCATGGATGAAAGGTCGCATGAATTAGAGAGACGGGTTGTTCTGTCTCAATATTTAACTAAGATCCATTGTTCTGGTTCTATGCCTCCTCAGGAAACTGGTTATATGTATAATAGTTGGTTTGGTAAATTTCACCTGGAAATGCATTGGTGGCATGGAGCTCATTTTCCATTATGGGGCAGAGGGGTCTTACTTGAAAATAGTTTAAATTGGTATCTCTCGATGCTGCCATTAGCAAAGGAGCTTGCGGCTGCCCAAGGTTATGAAGGAGCACGCTGGCCAAAAATGGTTGGATTTGATGGGAAGCAGAGTCCCTCGGCCATTGCTCCCGTCCTAATCTGGCAGCAGCCTCATGTAATCGCATTAGCTGAACTATTGTACAAGGAAAATTTAAGTGAAGCTACTTTAAAAAGATGGAAAGAGATCGTGGTTGAAACAGCTAATTTTATGGCTTCCTTTGCTGTATGGGATGAACAAAAGCAAGCATATATACTTGGCCCGCCATTAATACCAGCACAGGAATGCCATCGACCGGAAGAGAGCTGGAACCCTCCATACGAATTAGAATATTGGAAATACGGTTTAGAAATTGCCGTAAAATGGGCTGAACGTCTCGGGGAGCCTGTTAATCCAAAGTGGATAGAGGTTGGCAATGGACTGGCTGAACCGCCGCATTCTGAAGGCGTTTACCTTGCTCATGAAGGGTGTCCAGATACGTTTGAACATTTTAATCATGACCATCCTTCGATGGTAGGAGCTTTAGGAATTTTGCCAGGTACATTAATTGCCCCGGTGAAAATGAAGAAAACACTTGAGCGGGTCCGAAATGAATGGCAGTGGGAGACAGCCTGGGGGTGGGATTTTCCAATGTGTGCCATGACTGCCGCCCGTTTAGGGGAACCTGATTGGGCAATCGATTTTCTTTTAATGGATGCCACCAAAAACACATATTTGATCAATGGGCACAATTATCAAAGTCCAAGCTTAACAGCCTATCTGCCCGGCAATGGAGGGTTATTAACGGCTGTTTCTATGATGGCATGCGGATGGGAAGGATCTCCTAAATACCCCGCACCTGGTTTTCCTAAGGATGGAAAATGGATTGTTAAGTTTGAAGGTCTTCATCCATTTATATAAATCTTAAAATAGGAGAGGCGGTAAGAGTAATGTTAGAAAACAATCATATTCAAATAAGAGATCCATTTATCTATCCTAATAAGGATGATGGAAAGTATTACATGTATGGAAGTACTGATAAAAGTATTTGGGGAGCGGGTACCGGATTTGATGTTTATATTGGAGAAGACCTAAATAATTGGGAAGGTCCCTATCCAGTTTTCCGTCCAATGGGGGACTTCTATTCGAATGAAAACTTTTGGGCTCCGGAGGTTCATCAATATAACGGAACCTATTATATGTTTGCTACTTTTTTGCGCAAAGATAACCATCATCGCGGAACGGCCATCCTACGATCGGATAGTTTACTAGGCCCATTTCAACCTCATAGTGATGGACCGGTAACCCCTAAAGAATGGGATAGCTTGGATGGGACACTTTACATAGACGAAGAAGGGTTACCTTGGATGGTGTTCTGTCATGAATGGGTTCAGGTGGGGGATGGAGAAATATGCGCGGTTAGACTTACGGAGGATTTAAAGGGGACGGTGGGCGATCCAGTTCTTTTATTTCATGCATCTGATGCACCGTGGCCAACCTCTTTTAAGCATCAAAGATTAAAATCAGAACATAACTATGTTACTGATGGAACATTTATGTTCAAAGCTTCAAATGGAAATCTATTAATGCTTTGGGCCAGTTTTGTTAACAACATATATGCCCAAGGAATTTCACTGTCAGTGAGCGGGGAAATAACAGGACCATGGGTACACGATGAAACCCCCATATATCAAAATGATGGTGGTCACGGCATGATTTTTCGGACATTTGAAGAAAAGCTGATGCTGACGCTGCATGCTCCAAATCAAACGCCTAATGAACGGACAAAATTCATTCCGATTTTAGAGGAAAACGGAAAAATTATTGTACAAAAGCAGGATCAAGAGTAGCAGTCTAATAGATTGATAGGATAATGGAGGTTGTAGAAATGATTTCTAAATCAAAAGGGAAAAATCTAAATATAGCGTATATTGGCGGTGGTTCAAGAGGTTGGGCATGGGGGTTAATGAGCGACCTTGCTCTTGAAAAAAAGCTATCAGGGACAGTTAAACTTTATGATATTGATTATAATGCAGCCTATAAGAACGAAATTATTGGGAATCGCTTATATGACAGGGAGGATGTAGCGGGTAAGTGGAAATATAAAGCGGTAAAAACGATGGAAGAAGCATTAATAGGGTCTGACTTTGTTATTATTTCTGTTTTACCAGGGACATTTGAAGAAATGCAGTCCGATGTACATGAACCTGAAAAATACGGTATTTATCAATCAGTAGGCGATACGGTAGGGCCAGGAGGATTGGTACGAGCAATAAGAACCATTCCAATTTTCGTAGACATTGCGAAACAAATAAAAAGATATGCTCCAAAAGCTTGGGTCATTAATTACACTAATCCTATGAGTCTTTGTGTTCGGACTTTATATGAAACCTTTCCGGAGATTAAAGCGATTGGCTGCTGCCATGAAGTGTTTGGAACACAAAAACTTTTAGCTTCCATGCTTGAAGAACTAGAAGGCATCGAAGGTGTGGATTATAAGGATGTAAAGGTCAATGTATTAGGCATTAACCATTATACCTGGATTGATAAAGCATCTTATAAAGATATTGATCTGTTCCCATTATACAAGGAATTTGTCAACAAGTATTATGAAGAAGGGTTTGAAGGAACAGAAAAAGGTCATTGGATGAATAATCATTTTGCCTCGGCGAATCGAGTGAAATTTGATTTATTTAAAAAGTTTGGGTTAATTGCAGCTGCTGGTGATCGCCATTTAGCAGAATTTATGCCAAATTCCTGGTACTTAAAGAGTCCCGAGAAAGTCAGGGAATGGAAATTTGGACTGACAAATGTGCAATGGCGTAAAGATCATCGACAAGAATTACTTGAAAAGGGGGACAGACTTGTAGAAGGAAAGGAAGAGTTTATCCTCGAAACAACAGGTGAAGATGGAGTTGCTATGATAAAAGCATTGTTGGGTTTAGGCGATTTAGTTACAAACGTGAACTTGCCAAATAATGGGCAAATACAAGGATTACCAACCAATTCCGTAGTGGAAACGAACGCCTTATTTACGTTTGACAGTATTCAGCCAGTTGTAGCTGGCCAGTTGCCTACACCTATTCAAAATATGGTGTTAACCCATATTCATAATCAAGAAACAACACTCCAAGCCGCTCTTTCAAAAGATAAGGGATTAGCCTTACAGGCATTTGTGCAAGATCCACTTGTTAATCTTACTCCAGAACATGCAAGTGAACTTTTTGAAAAGATGCTTTTTAATACACAGAGGTACTTAGAAGGTTGGAATATAGAACAAACCGTTTCTATTTAATTAGGAAAAAGCCCTGGTTTTATACCAGAGCTTTTTTATGTTGCCACATTAATATTTGCTAACACATTTTGAAACAGCGATATAGACGGATTTAAATTGTTTTTCTTATTTGCCATAACAAGTTCAAAATCATGCCCCTCCAGACCATCAATTTCGATAAATCTCAGCGAAGGGCTGGATACCGCTTCAAAGCTTTTTGGCAGTATAGAGATGCCTATCTCTGATTCTACTAGAATGGGAACAGTATCGACAAATCGAGGCTGACTGACAATTCTTGGAGTCAGGCCATTTTGTTCACATAAATGGACGATAAAATCATAAGAACCAACAGGTGAATCATGACGGTTATGGATAATGAACGGCTCCGTTGCAAGTTCAGAAAGCTTGATTGTTTTTCGGTACGCAAAAGGGTGGTTCTTATGCATGACAATACAATATCTTTCCTTTGCTACCGTTTGAATTTCAATTTCTTCAATTCTATGTAACCCAGACGGCTGTGTAAAAGCGATATCCAATTCTCCTTCTTCCAACGCTTCCTTTAACATTTTACTAGGAAAATGGTTTAAATGAAGTTCTACCTTCGGATAAAGTTCTCGGAAACGCTTAATGACTTCTGGTAAAAAACTGCGTACATGAACACTCAAAAAACCAATCGACAAATTCCCAATCACACCTGCATCTGTTTGTTTTGCCTTTTCAATGGCTCCCGACGCTTTTTCAACAATCTCCATTGCTTCTTTTAAAAAGACAGCCCCTGCAGGAGTAAGCTGTACTGAACGTTTATTCCGTATAAAAAGTTTAACACCAACTTGTTCTTCCAAGTCGGCAATTTGATGGCTGATGGCAGATTGAGCCACATAGAGTTGATTGGCTGCTTTGGTAAAATTTAAATACTCCGCTACGGTAATAAAATATCGTAATTGACGAATATCCATAGGATCCTCACTTGTTATTTAGTTACCACTATTTTATCATAAGAAGTAGAAAATAGTCGAAATTATGAGAGTATTCTAGATTAAACAACTCTTAAAGATTGCATCCTCCAAAAAACAATAATGCAAAAACGTGATTACAGAAATCGAATACCTATATTTCCAATTTTCCTTCATTCGTATTATGTTTAATTTGGAAGCGCTTAATTTATAATGGATATTTAGATAAGGAGTGGGGATGATGGTTCTAAATGTCGTTGGCAAACTACCTAACGAGAAGAAACCATATTTTATTAAAAATGGAGAGGGAGAACGATATCTTTTCGGTACCCAAGTTGCCTCCCTTGTTGCTACAACTGAAAGCACCGGCGATATGATGGAGATTGTTCAATTGTGGGGAGGAAAAGGTGATAGTTTCCCAGCACATGTTCATGAACATGCTCACGAGGGCATCGTTGTTCTCGACGGAAGACTAGAAGTCGAATTGGATGGACAATTGTATTTATTAACGGCTGGGGACTATGTCAGTATTCCGGCAGGAACTGTTCATGCTTACCGGATGCAAAGTCATCGAACACGTTTTTATTCGTTTACTGTAAATGGTCACGTTGCTAAATTATATTCGATTATTGGAGAGCCATTTGCTAAGTTTGAACGCCCTCCGGTTTCTACGAACCTCTTAAACTTTGATATTTTAAACCAACATCCCGCTGGCCTAGATATTAAATTCGTAAATAGTCATCCAACAGAAGGATTACCTCAAATGATGAGAGGCAATGCCATTCCGCAAGAAGTTCAACCATATGTACTTGAATCAGGTGAAGGGGTCCATCTTCTTAGCGGCGATACGGTTCATACCCTCCTAACTACTAAAGCCGCAACAGACAGCAAGTTTCTCGTACTTGTTTCTGAAGGACCTAAAGGAGAAGCCATAGGTGAACATGCGCATGAATTAACGAATGAGACCTTCATGTGTTTACAAGGAGAAATGACTCTCTGGGTGGATGGTGAAGAGCTGCATTTATCACCAGGTGATTTTGCTTATGTGCCGGCAAATACACCTCATCGCTTCCGCTGTGACGCCCATTATACAAAGTTCCTTGGATTATTGACCCCAGGGGAATTTGAAGACTTCTTCCGCATTCTAGGAGATCCTTACGAACATTCAATTTTCCCAAGTGAACCAGCGGCGTATCGATTTGACCGAGTGATTCAGCGAATCTGCGAGTTAGATTTAAAATTATTAGGAAAGCCGCCAGGTGCTCCGCCAGCTGAAGTTGAAGAGGTTCATTGATAATGAGTGAACGTTTTGAAGTAAAGGTTATACCAGATCTTGAATTTGCTGCTCCAAATGGTAATCCCTTACTATTGGATCTTTATATGCCTATCGGTAAAGAAGGGCCAGTTCCTGTCATTGTCTGGCTCCATGGAGGCGGCTGGCGAATTGGAGACCGAAAGCTTGGACCGGATTTCCGTGTGAGATTTGCAGAGCAGGGCTATGTGATGGCTAGCATCGAATACCGATTAAGCAGTGAAGCGACGTTTCCTGCACAGATCCATGATGTAAAGGCAGCCATCCGCTGGCTGCGTTCGGCTGCAAATGAATATGGCCTTGATAGTGGGAATATTGGTCTTTGGGGCTCGTCTGCAGGAGGACATCTGGCAGCATTGGCCGGCACGACTGGGTTTGGTAGACTGGAAGGTTTAGAGTTAGGAAATCAGGATTTCTCGAGTGAAGTACAAGCTGTTGTTGACGGGTATGGCCCGACAGATTTCTTGCAGATGGAAGAGCATAGTAATGTAGAATTAAAACCTTCTATTGATCCCGAATCCATTCGACTTCATCCAGTCCGAAGCCATACAGATTCCAATTCCCCGGAATCACAATTGTTGGGAGCGCCAATACAAACGGTCCCACATCTTGTTCGTGAAGCAAATCCAATTACCTATATTGATAAAAATGTGCCGCCATTTCTTATTTTGCATGGATTGAGTGATGCAGCTGTCCCTGCTCACCAAAGTGAACTTCTCTATCATGCGTTAATTGAAAAGGAAAATGAGGCTGCCCTCTGTTTAATCGAAGGACTGGGGCACGGATTTTTCAATAAAAATGATTTGGATGAACAGCCAGTAGGCGTGAACCTGCGTAAAGCTGAAGCCGGAAAACCGGAGCAGGTCATGACTAGTGAAGCAAGAATATTTGAATTAGTAGAATCCTTTTTTCGGAGACACCTTTTTGTAAAAGGGTCAAAGTCGAATCAATACTCCGTCTAGACGGGGTATTTTTTTGTGTTTTATTAAAAAGTGGAACTTAATTTCCAATTAATGTAGAATCGGAGCCGGGATTTGTAGAATAAATATAATATTTGTAGAATTGCTTCTTTATTTCGTAGAATTCCTTCTTATTTTGTAGAATTCTGCATTTACTTTGTAGATTCCAATGAAATGAGCCCAATTCTGGCGCTATGAGGACAAGAAGGGTAGAAAACTATAAGGTCTTGTTCGCATGAAGGGATGAAATGATGCTCATATGTTCGTGATATGTAAATTATGAACAATCAGCTAGAGATAGTGGAAAAGAAAAATACCAATTTATCGAAAATCATGATTTCTCAAATGCAATATGTGTATTTCAAAAAAAATTTATTGTAGCTTATCATTAACTTAGAGAGAAAAACACATAGTTGTGTTGGAAAACGAGGAGGAGATCCCATGAAACTACTAACCTATTCCACAAATAACCAACCTTTACGACTCGGCATTCTTGTCGACGAAAATACCATTGTAGATCCACAGCAAGCCTACATCGAGCTATTAACTCAAAATGGCCAGCAAAGAGTAAATGAAATTGCAACCGCTTTATTACCAGCAAATCCAACAGAATTTATTGCAAACGGTGACCTCGCTGTAAAAACTGCACAAGAAGCGATTGCCTTTGCCCTTGAAAATGCAGCTACATCTTCGGCTATTTACCAAAAAGAGGATGTCAAAATCGGTGCACCCGTACTGAAACCAAATAAAATCATCTGCGTAGGGCTAAATTACAAGAATCATATTCTTGAAATGAAACGGGATCTACCCGTTCACCCAGTAATTTTTGCCAAGTTTGCAACAGCGATAGCAGGTCCAAATGATATATTTCCACTAAATTCAAATTTGACCAAAAAGCTAGATTACGAAGCAGAATTAGCGTTTGTTATTGGAAAAGAAGGAAAAGACATTCCGTATGAAAATGCATTGGACTATGTGTTTGGTTACACAGTTGCTAACGATATTACAGCCCGTGACATGCAAAAACGGACGATACAATGGCTGCAAGGCAAGACCTTGGATAAGAGTCTTCCACTCGGACCCGTTTTAGTAACAAAGGATGAAATTAAAAATCCTCACAGCCTCGACATTTCGTTAACTGTTAACGAGGAAGTAAGACAACAATCTAATACAGAGCAGCTTTTGTTCAATGTAAATCACCTCGTTGAATTTTTATCAGGCATCGTAACGTTAGAGCCGGGAGATATCGTCCTTACAGGTACACCTGGCGGGGTTGGGGAAGCACAGAACAAATTTTTACAGCATGGCGACAAGGTAAGAGTTGAAATTAGCGGAATTGGTGCGATTGAGACAACAATCATGGAGGTGACTGAATCATGACATCAAATCAAGAACCCATTCGAGAACCCATTCGAGATGTAGCCCACTTGGCTCATATTGAATTATTAACTCCTAAACCAACCGAGAGTCTTGAATTTTTTCGCGATTTGCTCGGTATGGAAATCGTCCATCGAGAAGGACAATCGGTCTTTCTCCGCGGCTGGGGAGACCAGCAGCTTTATAGCTTAAAACTGACAGAAGCAAGCGAGGCCGGCTTAGGACATGTAGCATTAAGAACCTATTCGGAACAAGCACTCGTGCGGCGTGTAATTGACTTAGAGAAAAACGGATACGGAATTTGCTGGACAGATGGAGATTACGGGCATGGACGCTCCTACCAATTTAATGATGCAGACGGGCATGTTTTAGAAGTGTTCTATCAGGCAGATAAAAATGTTACACCGGATCACTTAAAGCCAGGTTTGAAAAATCAGCCCCAAAAGTTTTCAGCAAGAGGTGCAGCAGTAACGCAGTTGGACCATATTAACTTATTTAGCTCTAATGTCGATGCAGATAGCACATTTTTCCGTAATCAACTTGGTTTCAGGCTGAGTGAACAAGCAATAACCGATGAAGGGAACCAAACGACGGCTTGGCTTCACGTCACTAATAAATCATATGACCTAGCCATTTCTCTTGATAATTCAGGTGCCCAGGGGCGTTTTCATCATGCTGCTTTCAAAGTGGAAAGTTCAGAAATGGTGCTCCGCGCTGCAGATGTTTTTTTAGATAATGGAATATTCATTGAGGCGCCACCTAATAAACATGTTGCCGGTCAGACGATGTTTGTTTATGTCTATGAGCCGGGAGGAAATCGGATTGAGGTATGCTCAGGAGGTTTTCTCATCTATACACCAGATTGGGAAACAGTTACCTGGACACCGGAGGAACGGAAAAAAGGGTTAGCGTGGGGAACACCGCTTCCATCTACTTTTCACACATACGGGACACCAAATGTAATCGAATAAACCAGAGGAGGTCGTGTACATGAATGAAGTATTAAAGAAGTTTTCATACGAAGAAGCCGTTGACCGTGCAAAAGAATTAGCAGCTACCCTGCAATCCCGTCCAAACCTTGGAGAGGAATTAAGACATCAACCTGCCGAAACCATCCAGGAATTTATTTCATCAGGCTTAGTTCGATCCTTGGTGCCGAGCCGCTGGGGCGGGCATGAACTAAATTGGAAGACGTTAGCTGATACAGCGATTGAAGTTTCTAAAGGTGATGCGTCTACAGGCTGGTGTTATTCCTTACTTCTGTTGCACAGTTGGATGCTGGCCTTTTTTCCAAATAAGGCCCAGGCAGATGTTTGGAAAGATAATCCTGATGCATGCCTTGCAACATCGATCAATCCAAGTCCCGATTCAACGATCAGCCGTGTAGATGGAGGATATAAGCTAAGCGGTAAATGGGGATTCTCATCAGGGATCAATCACTGTGACTGGGTGATGATCAGTGCCCCGGCACCAATAACGGAAGATGAAACCAAAGTTTTATATTTTCTTGTTCCCAAAAGTGATTTAAACGTGATAGATGTTTGGCGTGTCATTGGTATGAGAGGAACTGGCAGTAATTTGTTGCAGTTAACAGACGTGTTTGTTCCGGAATACCGAACAATGGAGTTGGAACCATGGAATCTTCATGGGATCTCACCTGGAATGGATCTTAATACAGCACCACTTTACCGTATCCAATTGTCAGCCGTTATGCCTGTTACGCTATTATCCGTCATTCTCGGAGCAACCAAAGGAGCTTATGCAATCTGGCGTGATCAAGTCATTGGAAAAAATAAAGCTAGAGGTGGTGGAGCAGTCGCGAACTTAACTCATCAACAGATTCGCCTGGCAAAAGTAGCAGCGAAAATCGAAGCGATCGACGCACTTCTCCATAAATCTTTGGAATTAGTGGAGTCCGGCCGGGTACTGGATTATCCTGAGCGAGTAAGCTTACGCTGTAATTATGCGTATTGTGCAGAGATGTGTACGGAAGCGATGGAAACCATTTTTACCAGCAGCGGTGCCGCAGCTTCCAGTGAGAGACATCCTCTTCAACAGTTTTGGCGTGATATCCATGCCGGAGCGCAGCATACGGCCTTCAATTTTGACTGGGTCGGAGAACTCTTCGGTAAGCTTGAGCTCGGTCTACCGGTTAAAGTGGAATACTAAAAAAGAGAAGGAGAGAATCAAAATGACTAAAACGTTAGATCGTCTGAGCCCAGCGCTCGCTTCTTCTTTGCAGGGAGAAACCATGGTTTCATTGATAACGGTGGATGCAGAAACTAAACTTCCGCAATTGAGTGTCGTTTCATGGGTAAATGCGTATCCAGATGGCACACAAATAAAAGTAGCACTTGGGTCTAAAGCATCAAGTATTAATAATATTCAAAGCAATCCTAATGTCATTGTTGGCATGATAGGGGATGGAAGCTGCTATTCCGTACGTGGTAGAGCTTCAGTTTCTGAAGTTTTCGAAAAGACGATGAAGCTATGTGTGGTCACGATTGAAATTGAAGAAGTAGAAGATGTAATGTTTTACGGCGGAAAGGTGACAGTTGAACCGGAATACGAAAAAACCTACAATCCTGAACTCGCTAAGAAGTTAGATACAGAAGTTTACGAGCTGCTTAAGTAGAAGTAAATAAATTAAAATCTGGATATTGGAAAATTCAACTTAGATAAGGGGCATCAATAGTGGAAAGCTATTCATGCTCCTTTTTACTGTAAATTTAAATCTATTATTAAGGAGATGGTGGAATGAATCAAAGCGACATAAGGTGGGCTTTTGATTTATGGGGAATAAAAACTTAAATATAAGTAATTTTGCACCTGCATTATGTTGAAAGGAGTAGCTACCAAGTTTAGATTGTGAAGGATTTTACTTAAAGTAAAGGGGGGGGGGATAGTTAAATAAAGAAATGGTAAAATGATGAAAAAGAGGCAAAATAAAGGTAATAAAGTTTAATATGTTAGAGTGAAAGTAGGAGATGGTGATATGTCAGAAGATGAATTATTCTCAAATAAGGCATCTAATGTTTATGAAATATATTCAAAAATACTCGATTTATTGAAAGAAATTGGACCTTTTGAAATTGAGTTTAAAAAGACTTCTATACATCTTTTGAATAAATCTTCCTTTGGAGGAGTTCATCCAAAAAAGAAATGGTTAGATTTTAATTTAGTGACAAACCATCAAATTGAACACGAGAAGATTACTAAAATTGAACAAGTTTCAAAAAACAGATTTCACAATAACTTTAGATTTCATAATGAAGACGAACTAAATCAGGGGTTTTTAGTTCTTTTAAAAGAATCATATCAATTAATGAGTTAGTTAGAGAAAGGATATTTATTACCAATGAACAACATTTTCTTATGAATTATATCTGGTATAATATCTGGTTTATTCTCTGTGCTACTAATGCTCCCAATGAAATTTGAAGATAAACGTATTGCTATTATTGGTTGAAGAATAATAATTCATCAAATAAATAATGATAATATGGTTGATAATGTTGTTTTTTTAAAACGAGGTGTTCCTCTTGGTGAAGCTATTTATAGTGACAGTTATATTAGTTCTTTTAGTTGCCCTCAAAATTCCCAGAAAAAGAACTAGGCACGAGTTACTAGCTACAATACAGTTTGCATTGTTAATGAATTTTGTAACTGATTTGTATCTTGATTTAAAGTACAAACTTTACTGGTATTTTGATAAAGAACAAATAGAGTGGTTGTACCTTGTTGTAGCCCTTGGTGAGATTGGTGTACTAGTTATTATTTTTAATTATTTCCCCCTAAAATCTAATGCCATTAAGAAATTTATATATATATTGGGATGGACCTGTATTCTTGTATTACTTGAATTGTATGTAGTTTATATTGGAGTTTTACATTATGGTGAATGGAATATACTCTATTCGGCGGTGGTTTATTTTATATCAATGTACATCCTTTATTTCGTATTAGACTACACGGCGGATAGAAGAGAAACCCAGTAATAAAGTCGCGATTTTTTCTTGAATTAACGGGTGGATTGTTTAATTAGAACAGTTCCTTTATCGCTATACAGAAAAAATTATGGAAAGAGAAAACATTTCGATTCAAATGAATGGACAATTATGGTTGGCATTTTTCTAAGTATATATTATGGAGACTGCCTAAAAAAATACCAACCTCAAATCACCATTCTAATCGTTTTGTTCAGCATGGCCGTGCCCAAAATCATGGACCATTTAATTGCTTCTGTTTCCCCAAATTTATATCAGATTACAGGAGAGAAAAATATGAACTGTTCGACCTTCTACTGGACATCGTGTATATTCCTTTCGGTTATTTATTAATTTATGTATATGAAATATGGAAACCGAAAAAATTGAAGCTTGTTTTTTACATTTTCATCTGGTCAGTTTTTGCATAACTATTTAATACTGAGGGATCTTGGTTATACACCAGTTTCCATGCTTCAAGGAGATTTTCTTTCGTTACTTTTAGAGCCGGTACAGCTACATAAGCCGGTGCCGGTTTGCCGAGCAGTGCATAACCGGCCAGGATCGCCTCGGCCACTCCTTGATGGTAGGGCATCTGCGAACCCGACCCCTTGATAAGTCCATCTTTTGCGATTTCTACAGCAGCATTGGTACCCAAATCCATTGTTGTAATAACTAAATCATGTTTTCCTAAGGCACGGGCGGAGGCCATAGCACCTTCCGCCACCAAATCCCATACAACAAAGATTCCCTTCAAATCGAGGTGTTGAGAAATCATAGCGTCTGCAAGCTCTTTCCCATCATTCGGACTTGTAAAACCGCTGCGGGCTACGATTTGAATGTCAGGATAACTTTCTCTAATCGTCTTTTCAAAAGCCGTTAATCTTTGTTTCGTTACAAAAAAATCGGCATCGTAATACATGACCCCAATCTTGCCTTTAAAACCTATTTTCTCTGCCATGATGTCGGCGGCATAGGTCCCGTTTCCATAATTGTCGGCTGAAACGACGCTTACATAATCCTTCCCCGCTTCCAATCCGTATGGTGTATTGTCCATAAAAACCAGCTTAACACCTGATTGAGCTGCGGTTTGAAAGGCACCCGCGGTTGATAACGGATCGATGGGAAGACTAACAATAATATCCGGTTTTTTTGCTAATATCTTTTGAATGTCTGCAACTTGCTTTTCCCTGTTAAGTTCGGCATCAGTTACAGCCACGACCTTAATCCCCATTTTATTAAAAGTTGTCTTCAATCCTTCAATTTGTGCTCTTGCCCAATTATTCCCGGTATAGTGCATGGCAATAGCAGCTGTATAGTTCTTTTCTCTTAGCTTTTTTAAATCTTTCAAAGACAACTGCAGTGTCTTGGCAGATACAGCTTCCTCTCCATTTGGTCCGGTACTTAAAATTTTATGTTCAGGTATATTTTGATTAATTGTACTAGTTAAAGTTTCGTATATAGTTGTTAAGAACTCCTTTACATTAACAGGTTTTGTCAGATAATTATCAAACCCCTTGCCTAATGTCTGCTGGATGTCCTGAGGCATGGCATTTGCACTGACAGCAATAATGGCTATATTTTTCGTTTTTTCATCCTGTTTTATAAGGTCAAACACCTCATAACCATGCATATCTGGGAGGTTAAGATCTAGTAGAATTAAATCTACTTTTTCAGTCCTAGCCAGTGCCAATCCTTCTTTTCCGGAACGAGCAGTTAAAATCGTATAGGATGGCTGGGATTTCAGGATGTTCTTCACCAAGTATAAGTTCGATTCATTATCTTCCACATACAGCAAACCATAGTGATCTGACTTCGCATTCTTTGCTGGTAAATCCATCACTTCTTCCCCCCATTGCATCGCGGTCGTTAAATCATGAGGAAGGGGGAGGCTAAAGCAAAAATCGCTGCCGATTCCTTTTTGGCTCGCTACACTAATTTTTCCACTCATAAGTTGGACAAGTTGCTTTACTAAAGATAATCCAATGCCCGTACCTTCCTCTTGTGTCCCTTCAATCCGATAAAATGGAACAAACACTTTCTGATATTCTTCAACAGAAAGCCCAACCCCTGTATCCGCGATATGAATAACAGCCTCGTTTTGTTTCATATACGAGAAAATCATGACTTTGCCGTCTTCCCGGTTATATTTAATGGAATTATCGAGAAGATTAAGTAGGATTTGTTTCAGGCGAATCGGATCGGCAAGAACGGTTACGGTTTGCGAATGGTCCATTTGATTATGAATGGTAATTCTTTTTTTCATGGCAAGCGGCTGCACGATATGGATACATTCATTGATAATGGTCAGCAAATCTACCTCTTCAATTGAAACTTTTAATTGACCTGTATCGATTCTGGATAAATCTAAAATATCATTAATTAAGCTTAATAAATGCTTCCCTCCGCTTAAGATCTCTTGGACAAAGTCCCGCTGCTCCTCATTTAAGGTTTCATCTATTTCTAATAGCTGGGCAAAACCAAGGATTCCGTTCAAAGGGGTCCGGAGTTCATGACTCATTTTGGAAAGAAAGTCCGATTTGGTTAGGTTTGCTTTTTCCGCCGCTTCCTTTGCCTGAATGATCGTTTGTTCCATTTTTTTTCTTTCGGTAATATCCGATATGGTCACAAGCGCAGCTTGTTCCCCGTCTTTATGTAATGTAAGTGGTTTTGAAGTAATGGAAAGCCATTTAGTCCCATTATTTCGATCGCTTACTCCCAAGACATAATCATGGAAAGGAATCCCCTGTTCGAGGGTGATGATTCCAGGCAATTCCGAATAGGGTAGGGGGGATCCATCTTCTTTTACATATTCTAATTGGCTTACATTGGATTCTGTTAATAAATCTGATTTAATCCCTAATACCTTTTCAACATTTTCATTTAGCGCAATCATTATCCCCGACTTTTCATGAATAATGACGCATTCAGACATGGTTTGTAAAACTTCTTTATATAAATTTTCGTTAGGGGTGATTTCCATTCTTATAACCTGCCTTCCGAAATAATAATTATGCATTTTCCTGAAGTCGTATCTTTAGTATAGTCCACAGGAATTCTTCTTTAAAACTGCAAAAAAGCGCGATACCTATTAATATTAAAATACTTCCTATCCTGCTTAAACTGCCTTATACTGAGAGTAGTTAGTCAATAGCAGTATGTTATCTATTAATTTTTATATTAATGTTCCACTTAAATAGAAGCTTTTAATATGAGGTGATCTTTTGAGAGTTTTAATTGCAGAGGACCATGCACCATCCAGAAAACTATTGAAGCATCTCATTAAACCTTTGCAGAGTTATGAAATGGTTGGAGAAGCAGTTAATGGTGAGGATTTAATTTGCAAGGTGACGATAGAAAAGCCGGACATCATTTTGGTTGATATTAATATGCCATTGTTGAATGGGATGGAAGCGGTGAAATCGTGTAAAAAAGTAGTTCCGTCATTACAAGTTATCTTTATCACCGGGCATGATGAGTTTGCATTAGAAGCTTTTAGTGTAAATGCAATCGATTACATTGTCAAACCAATTGACCGTGACCGTCTTTATGCAGCGTTAGGACGAGCAGCTGCACTTGCTAAGACTCCAGTCGAAAGCGAGCGCCCAACCGTTAAGAAGGATTTAATGGTTAAACAGTCCAATCAGTTTTCTTTTATACCGTTAGATGACATTATTTTTATTGAACGAGCGGACCGAAAGGCCGTCATCCATACAATTGATCAAAAAATAGAGGTAAATGAGGCGTTAACGAATCTTGAAGGACTTCTTGATTCTCGTTTTGTAGCCTCCCATCGTTCCTATATTATTAATTTGCAATATTTAAAGAGGATTGAAACGGCAGGGCAAACGTACAAAGCATACTTTAAAAATTATGAGGAGACAGCAAAGGTTTCCAAGAATAAGTTAGCAGAATTACAAAAAAATAAATCGTTGTGAGGTCCAGGTTTATCGGACCTCACTTTTTTTGTTTTTTTTAAAATTTATGATTTTATTGTCCGAATGAACGATGATTGTGTCTAAAAGGATAGAAAACGATTTCAGTTGAAAAAAAAACTTGTCGGAAGATGATTAGACGACAATTTTGTAATCGATTACAATCCAAATATAGAAACAAGAAAGGAAAAATAACAAAGATGATAGGGATTATATATGTAGAAAAGAAGGAATTTGTTTCGTCAGCAGTATGTAAAAATTTTTAGAAAAAAGTGTAATCAATTACATTTTTTGAGGTCCATAGAAGCTTGGTTTCATAACTTAAATGAATGTAATCCATTACTAGTAATATTCTATTAAGCTTAGATTCATGAAAAGGGGGTGGTGCCACACTTATAGATTGTAAGGTGGTACCGACAAATAACGAGCTTCAACTAAATAACTAATATAGTGGGGGTAATCAAATGAAAAAGAGCTTTACTATTACAGTTTTACTGTTACTTGTTTTAAGTGTTTTTCTTGCAGGGTGTGGCGGAAAAAAATCTACATCTGAACAAGCGAGCACGAAAAAGAATGAAAACTACTCAGAAACAGCTTCAGGACCATTAACGATCAATCCAAAGATTCCTGATTTAGCGGTACAAGATAAAGGGCCGAACGGAGAACAGGCCGTTTCAGCTAAGACATTGCAGCTTACGGAAGATGAGCTAAAGAAGATTAAAGAAGGTAATTATAAAGCGGCGATTGTTATGCACTACTCTGGTACTGACTATATGAATGCCGCAGTTGGTGCGATGAAGGATACATTTAAGAAGATGGGCATCAAGATCGTTGCTGTAACAGATGCACAGTTCAAAGCGGAAAAGCAAGTAAATGATATCGAAACCGTTTTAGCGAAAAAGCCGGACATTATGATTTCTGTTCCAGTTGATGCCGTATCTACCGCACCAGCTTATAAAAAGGCTGTTGCCCAAGGCGTAAAGTTAGTATTCATGGATGGTGCTGCACAAGGTTTAGCTGCAGGTAAAGATTACATCAGTATTGTGTCTGGTGACAACATGGGTAACGGAGCAACCGCAGCAGACATTATGGCTGAAAAACTTGGCGGAAAGGGTAAAGTCGGCATAGTGTATCACGATGTAAATTTCTTTGTAACCAAAAACCGTTCTGATGCTTTTGAAAAAAGAATCAAAGAAAAATATCCAAATATTGAGATTGTCGCAAAAAGTGGGATTACTGGTCCAAATCAGGCAGAAGAAGTAGCATCTGCTATGTTGACAAGACACCATGATATCGATGGTATCTTCGCTCCATGGGATGTACCGGCTGAAGGTGTTATGGCTGCAGCAAGAACGGCTGGCAGGGATGACCTAGTTGTAACAACAGTTGACTTAGGTACAAACGTAGCAATCTCCATTGCACAAGATGGAATTGTTAAAGGTCTTGGAGCACAGCTGCCATATGACCAAGGGGTAGCACAAGCGATTCTTGCCGGCTATGCCCTATTAGGAAAAGAAGCACCAGCGTATGTTGCTTCACCATCCATCAAAGTTACGAAAGAGAATGTATTAGATGAATGGAAGTTAATCTACGGAACAGAGGCTCCTGACACAGTAAAAAATGCGATGAAATAATAGTAGGATGAAGGCTGCTTTTGAAAGCAGCCTCTAACAAAAAAAGAAGGTGAACTTGGATGGAACAACCGATTCTCGAAATGAGAGGTATTAATAAAGCTTTTAATGGGATTACCGTTTTAAACGATGTTCATTTTTCCGTCAAAAAAGGTGAAGTTCACGCCTTGATGGGGGGGAATGGTGCCGGGAAATCGACGTTAATGAAAATCCTTACAGGTGTATACTCAGCAGACAGCGGCGAGATTTTAATTGAAGGAAAACCAGTAAGCATTAAAAGTTATGATGATGCTCAAAAGAATAATATATCGATGATTTTCCAAGAGTTTAGTTTAATTCCTACCCTTACTGTCGCCCAAAACATCTATCTTACTCGTGAGAAGAAAACATCATTAGGGCTGCTCGATGATAAGGATTGTGAGAAGAAAACAGAAAAATTGCTAGAAGAATTAGGCGTAGATATTAGACCAAATGACGTTGTTCAAAATTTAGGGGTTGGCTATTGGCAGATGACGGAAATTGCTAAAGCACTTTCCCAAGAAGCAAAGATTCTGATTATGGATGAGCCAACCTCGTCCTTAACCAAAAATGAAACGGAAGTACTTTTTAGTTTTATTAACAAATTGAAAGCAAAAGGTTATTCCATCATCTATATTTCTCACCGGATGGATGAAATCTTTGAAATATGTGACCGTATCACGATTATGCGTGATGGCCGATATATCACAACAGAAAAATGCAGTGAAACTGATCTTGATACTGTAATTTCACATATTGTCGGTATGCAATTTGATCAAGCGTTTGAATGGAAAGAACGTTCCTACGCAACGGACGTGCCGCCCATTTTTGAAGTAAGAAACTTAAATGCCGAACATGTCCAGGATATTAATCTTAAAATTCAGCCGGGTGAAATCGTCGGAATTGCCGGGTTGATGGGAAGCGGAAGAACGGAATTACTTCGAAATCTCTTCGGGATTGATCCCATTGAGAGTGGTAACATCTATATCAATGGTCAAAAACAATCCATTAAGAATCCTAAGAATGCCATAGAAGCCGGACTTGCACTGATTCCGGAGGACCGCCGGATGCAAGGATTGGTCCTTGAACATAGTGTCAAGGATAATATGATTCTTCCAATTCTTTCGAAGGTGAAAAAAGGAGCTTTTATTGATAGTAAGAAATCCAATGAAATTAGTAATGAATTTGTAAGGAAGTTAAATATTAAAACGGATAATATTTTTAAAAAGGCCGGGTTGTTATCAGGGGGTAATCAGCAAAAAATCGTTCTAGCTAAATGGCTGGCAAACGACCCTACTGTCTTGATGTTGGATGAACCAACGATTGGTGTAGATATTGGTGCAAAAACCGAAATTGTGGAGATTATTAGAGCCATGGCCGAAAACGGCAAGGCAATCCTTGTGGTCTCTTCCGAACTTCCAGAACTGCTTGCTTTGAGTGATCGTGTCATCGTTATGCATGATGGGAAAATTAAAAAGGAAATGACTCGCAGGGAGATTAAATCAGAGGAGGAATTACAATATGCAATCCAAGGTTTCTAGTATTCAAAAGCCAGCAACTCCTTCATTGAAAGGATTCGAGTGGCGTAATTATATTGTCTATTTTGCCTTCGTGGGCGTATTAATCTATTTTTCTATCAGCTTAAGTGATGAAGGGTTTTTAACTTCAGGGAACTTATTAAACATTGTAAGACAAACAGCAACAATTTCTTTGATGGCGTTAGCGATGACATTTGTTATTAGCACTGGAGAAATTGACCTTTCGGTGGGTTCTATAGCTGCGCTATCTTCTCTAGTTGGTGCACTGGCCATTCAAGCGGGTTATGGCATCATCGGTGGACTGATCGGCGGTGTAGGAACTGGACTTGTTGTTGGATTAATCAATGGTTTGCTAGTAACAAAAGTAGCGATTCCTTCTTTCTTAGTAACACTGGGAACAATGGGAGCCATTAAAGGTGCTGCGATGTGGGTTACAGATACTGCTCCAGTTCCGATTGTTGACGCAAATTTCAATTTCATCTTTGGTTCAGGGGACATTGGGCCGATTCCAGTGCTTCTTATTTGGACTCTAGTATTTACAGTGATTGCCCATATATTACTTCGTAAGACATCATTTGGCCGCCAGGTATTGGCAACAGGCGGTAACGAAAATGCGGCTAGATTCTCTGGTGTAAAGACAATGAAAATCAAGCTAATAGTTTTCCTTGCAACGGGTTTAATGGCTGGTTTAGCTGGTCTTCTCTATGCGGGCCGTATGAATGCCGGACGTTTCTCCTTCGGTGAAGGCGATGAGCTTTCTGTTATCGCTGCGGTTATTCTTGGTGGAACAAGCTTGTTTGGCGGTGTAGGAACAATCATCGGAACGATTGTTGGCTCCCTAATGATTGGTACCATCAACAATGGTTTGATAATTATGGGTCTTGATGTCAGCCAGCAAATGATTATCAAAGGAATTATCATTATCTTGGCGGTGGCTTTTGGTAAGAAAGCGTTGAAGAGGTAATTTTTAATAGAGGTTTCCGCGGAATAATAGCAGAATTCTGCGGAATTCCCCCGGAAATTGACGGAATTAATGAGAAAACTGGCGGGATTTCCTCGGAAATTGGCGGAATTAATGATAAAAGCGGCGGAATTCTTTTCAAAAAAAGCGGAATAAGGTCTATAAATTTGCATCCTTGAACAACACGATCAACTTTTGAACAGGAGGAAGAAAGGTGGAGAAGATTAAAGTTGGTATCATTGGTACTGGTTTTATCGGGCCAACCCATATTGAAGCCATCAGAAGACTTGGCTTTGTAGAAGTAGTTGGTTTGGCAGAAACAAGTCAGGAAGCTGCTGAAAAAAAAGCAGCCGAACTTGGAATCCCGAAAGCCTATGGTGATTACCAAGAAATGCTGAAAGACAGCGAAATCCAGGTCGTGCACAACTGTACACCAAATCATCTTCATTTTGCCATCAACAAAGAGATCATTTTAGCTGGAAAGCATGTCGTTTCAGAGAAACCATTGGCAATGAACAGTGATGAATCAGCACAATTACTGGAGTTAGCGGAAAAACACGGTGTTATCCATGCTGTGAACTTTAATTACAGACAACATGCCAGTGTACAAAACTTAAAAGCAAAAATCACTGAAGGTGATCTTGGGAAAGTGAACTTGGTTCACGGAAGCTACTTGCAGGACTGGTTATTATATGAAACAGACTACAACTGGCGCTTGGCGCCGGAAGTAGGCGGAAAGTCACGCGCAGTAGCAGACATTGGTTCCCATTGGTGTGATACCGTTCAATTTGTAACAGGCAAAAGGATTGTCGAAGTTTTTGCCGATTTGGCAACTGTTGTTCCAGTAAGAAAGAAACCGACAGGAAACGTAGCTACCTTTGGGGCACAGACGGCAGAAGATATGAAATATGAAGATGTACCAATTAATACAGAAGATTATGCATCTGTTCTTGTCCGGTTTGAGGATGGATCTAGAGGAGTCTTTACTGTATCTCAAGTAAGTGCGGGACGGAAAAATAGATTGAGCTTTGAGATTAATGGAAGTCAAGCTTCAACATTCTGGAGCCAGGAAGAACCAGAGAAGGTATGGATCGGGCACCGGGATAAAGCAAATGAAGTTCTATTAGCGGATCCGGCGTTGTTTTCACCGGAGGCAAGGTCTGCTATTCATCATCCAGGCGGGCATAACGAAGGCTGGCCAGATGCATTGAAAAATATGATGTTTAATTTCTACTCGTTTGTTCGTGACGGCAAAAGCCTGAAAACAGACAAGCCAAATTTTGCGACATTTGCAGACGGGCACCTTTCGATGTGTATCACAGACGCAATCTTAGAAAGTAACCAGCAGCAGAAATGGGTGAAGGTACAGGCAGTGAAGCATGGGGACGGTTCTCTTGCTTCCAAAGGGCCGGCAGGTCCCTTTACATCCTATTTATAGGGAAAAATGATAGATTAATTGTTTTAAGAATAAGTGATCGGAGGAAGTATCATGACAACAATGAATGCAGTGTTTTTTCCAGGAGATAAAAAGGTAGAGATTCGTCAGGTTGAGATCCCAAAGCCAGGCCAGGGAGAGGTATTAGTTCAATTAAAAGCTTCAGCAATTTGCCGTAGCGATATGAGCTTATATTATGGAACATCCGTTTTTGAAGGAACAAAATGTGGATGCACGGTACCAGGGCATGAACCTGCAGGAGTTATCACGGAAGTAGGAGCTGGCGTTTCCAATTACAAAGCGGGTGACCGAGTTGCTGTTTACTTAGCTCTTGGCTGTGGTGAATGTGCACATTGTAAGAGCGGCTACAAAATGTTCTGCAAAGAGTTTAAGTGTATCGGCTTTGACTCTCATGGCGGTGACGCAGAGTACATGGTCGTTCCAGCGGAAAACTGCATGAGATTGCCAGATAGCATGAGTTTCGTAACAGCAGCTGTTTCAACCGACGCAGTTGGAACCCTTTATCACGCGCAAAAAAGATTAGGGATTTCCGGTAGAGATTATCTCGTTATTTTTGGAATGGGTCCTATGGGCGGTGCGGGTGTGATGATCGCTAAAGGATTAGGCGCAACCGTTATTGCTGTTGATATGCTGGATGAGCGCTTAGAGCTTGCGAAGGAATTGGGGGCAGATTATACGATTAATGGTAAAACGATGAATGTGCAGGAAGAAATTGCCCGCATTACTAACGGGCTTGGTGCAGACGCTGCGATTGATTGCTCAGGAAGCCCATTTGGTGAAAATGATGCGCTAGATTGTGTAAGAGCACATGGACGCGTCGCTTTTATCGGCGAAAGTAAAGAGACAACAATCAAACCAAGTGCGCAATTAATTCGAAAACAGATTTCTGTAATGGGTTCTTGGTACTTCCCAATTCAAGAATTTGATGAAATTGCGGAGTTTATTGTGAGAAAGAATCTGCCTGTAGAAAAATTAGTTACTCACCAATTTAAATTGGAAGAGGCAGAAACGGCTTTCCGTATGTTTGATGAAAGAAAGACTGAGAAAGCTGTGTTTGTCTGGGAATAAACGTTAACAAATAATAGAACTTGTTGGCACTTAATTTTTGAGGAGGATCAATAAATGAAACTTTCATTTAATACCTGGGTTTATAATTCTTTTCCATCCATGCTGCCATTTTATCCTTTAGAAGAAGTGATTAGTAGAATTGCTGCATTTGGTTATGATGGAATTGAAATCGGTTGTGCGAGTCCGCATGCATGGCCTGATTATCTATCCAATCAGAGACGTAAGGAAATCCTTCAGCATTTACAAAGAAATAATCTTAATGTTGCAGCTATGCTTCCCGCTCCAGGAGGAGGACCTGGAGTGAATCCAAGTTCAGCTTTGAAAGAAGAGCGTGAATTTACCATCAATCATTATAAAGAAGTCATTCGCTTAGCGCATGACTGGGAATGCCCAACTGTGATGTGGCTTGCCGGCTGGTACGGCTTTGGAATGAACAAACAAGAAGCATGGAAATATAGTCGGGAAGGTTTGCAAGATGTCGCAAAATATGCAAAAGATCTTGGAATCACATTAGTAGTTGAACCTCAAGCGGCGGATTGTAACTTAATCGAATCGGCAGATGATGCCCTTCAGTTGGCTGAAGAATCAGGTGAATCCAATGTGAAAGTAATGTTTGATACTTTCCATGCCCTATATCGTAATGAAGTACCGAGTGATTATGTTTATAAAATGAAAGATAAGTTGCATCATGTTCATATTTCGGATGACGATCGTTTACCGCCTGGGCAAGGAACGGTAAATTGGGATTCCGTATTAAAAGCATTAAAGGAAATCGATTACAAGGGCTACCTCTCAATGGAAATTGGATTTGGTACTAGAAAAGCAGATCCTGATTGGTATGCAAAAACATCCATTGATTACTTGACAGAAAAGTTAAAAGGAATTGGATGTAAGTAATAACCTAATTGAAAAAAATATAATCGGGGCGGATGCAGGCGTTTAATTGCAACTGGTTCGCCCAGTAAATCTTTTCAAATATTTATAAAATTTAATAGAAAACATAATCACCGTAGAAAAGTAGGAAAAAATCAATTTTTATTAATAAAAAAATGTAATCGATTACACAGTTGCAGAGGATGTGATACATAAATACGGTCCAAATATTTGAGTATTTCAATCAAGGATTAAAAAATAATAAGGATTAAAAGGTGGCAAATCATGAAAAAGTTACTATCTTTTTTTACTATGATTCTATTAATCACTAGCATCGCACTCGTCGGCTGCGGCAAGGATAGCACGACTAGCAGCACAAGCAAAGAAATAGAGAACACAACAACAGAAGAAACAACCGCTAGTTCAGGTCCAATCACCATAAATCAAGAGATTCCCGATCAAGAAATTTTAAGTAAAGGTCCTAGTGGAGAATCCGCTGTTTCAGCAAAAACATTGCAGCTTACTGAAGAAGAAGTGCAAAAAATCAAAGAAGGCAAATACAAAGCGGCCATTGTCATGCACTATGCTGGTAATGACTGGGCAACAGCACAAATCAATGGCTTAAAAGCAACTTTTGCAAAGATGGGAATTAAAGTCGTAGCTGTTACTGATGCACAGTTCAAGGCTGAAAAACAAGTATCCGATATTGAAACGGTTTTAGCTAAAAAGCCTGATATTATCGTGGGGATACCAGTAGATCCTGTTTCAACTGCATCCGCTTTTAAGAAAGCGGCAGATGCAGGAGTCAAAGTTGTGTTCATGGATAATAAGCCAAAAGGATTAGAAGCTGGCAAGGATTATGTGAGCGTTGTTTCTGCAGACAACTATGGCAATGGTGTTCAAGCAGCTGAAATCATGGCGAAACAGCTTGGTGGAAAAGGGAAGATCGGCGTAATCTATCATGATGCTGATTACTTTGTGACCAAACAGCGTACAGAAGCCTTTGAAAAAACAATCAAAGAAAAATATCCGAAAATCAAAATCGTTGAACGCGGCGGAATCATTGGCCCTAACGATGGAGAAAAAGTAGCATCAGGTATGCTGACCAAAAATCGTGACCTTGATGGAATGTTTGTCGTTTGGGACGTTCCGGCTGAAGGTGCATTAGCAGCAGCCCGTACTGCAGGAAAGAAAGATTTTGTCATTACGACCATTGATTTAGGGACAAACGTAGCTTTAGACATCGCCTCAAATGGTTTAATTAAAGGTCTAGGTGCCCAGCTGCCATATGACCAGGGGATTTCTGAAGCGATTTTAGCCGGTTATTCTTTACTTGGTAAAGAAGCACCTGCTTATGTAGCTGTTCCTGCTTTAAATGTAACGAAAGAAAATGTATTAGGTGCATGGAAACTTGTATACCACCAAGAGGCACCTAAGTCCATCCAAGGGGCAGCTAAATAATAAAAACACTATTATTATCTAAATCTATTATTGGGGGTTACTATGAAAAAACTTACTTTACTTATCGTAACGATACTCTTAATTAGCAGTTTGGCTCTTATGGGATGTGGAAAACAAAGTTCAACTGCTTCAGGTCAGCCAAAAGAAGGAAAAGCAGCATCAGCAAAAGTCACTTATCCTCTTACCATTAATCCTGAAATACCAAGCGATGAGAAAATTTTAAGTACAGGTCCAAACGGAGAAACAGCCACACCTGCAGCAACTTTGCAATTGTCTGAAGAAGACGTAAAGAAAATTAAAGAAGGTAAATTCAAAGCGGCTATTTCCATGCACTATGCAGGAAATGATTTCTCAACTGCCATCATCAATGGTGTAAAAGACACTTTTGAAAAAATGGGCATCCAAGTTGTGGCCGTTACGGATGCACAATTCAAGCCTGAAAAACAAATTTCAGATATCGAAACTATCATGGCTAAAAAGCCAGATATTATCGTAGCTCTGCCGGTTGATCCTGTTGCTACCGCTCCAGCTTTTAAAAAGGCTGCGGAAGCCGGTGTAAAACTAGTCTTCATGGATAATGTACCAAAAGGCTTCAAAGCTGGAAAAGATTATGTCAGCGTTGTTTCATCAGATAACTATGGAAACGGTATCTTTGCCGGTGAAATTATGGGTGATGAACTAAAAGGAAAAGGAAAAATCGGTGTTATTTTCCACGATGTCAATTTCTTTGTAAATAACCAGCGTAAAGATGCCTTTGAGAAGACCATTAAAGAAAAATATCCAAAAATTAAAATTGTTGCCCATGGTGGAATTATCACTCCTAACGATGCTGAAAAAGTAGCCTCTGGTATGTTAACAAAACACAAAGATTTAGATGGAATTTTTGCGATTTGGGATGTACCAGCGGAAGGAACACTTGCCGCAGCTCGTACAGCAGGGAAAAATGATTTAGTTATCACTACTGTTGATTTAGGAACCAATGTGGCGCTTCAAATTGCTTCTGGAGGGAATGTAAAAGGTCTTGGCGCACAGTTACCATATGAAAACGGAGCTGCCCAGGCTCTTGTTGCCGGATATTCATTACTTGGTAAACAATTAGATCCATACTATGTTGTTCCATCGATGAAAGTTACAAAGGAAAATGTCTTAAAGGTTTGGAAAATGGCTTATCGTCTTGATGCCCCTGAAGTTATTCAAAAGGCAGCAAAATAGTCATCACGTAACCAGTAAGAAAAGCAGATTACAAAACTTTCTAGAAATAAAGTGAAATAGTGGCCGCTTTTAGATGCGGCCCCTATTTAAAAAATCTGAAATCCAGGAAAGTTACATAGACAAAATAGTGATAAGGAGAGGTTCAAATGATTAAGTACTCTTACAACACGCTAGTATATGCAGGAGAAGATATTGAAACTAGTATTGCTAGACTCGCTAAATATGGTTATAACGGTGTGGAATTTGTAGGCGAGCCAGAACAAATGGATGCAGACCGCATTAAAGGATTATTGGAAAAATATAATATTGAAGCTTCCACTATTTGTGCCATTTATAACGCTGAAAGAGATTTAGTTTCCAGTAATGAAAATATTAGAAGAAATGCAGTAGAGTACTTAAAAAGCTGCGTTGATTTTGCTAGCAAAATCGGTGCAAAAGGAATCTCCCTCACTCCAACTGCTTGTATGAAAATTTATGGAGAGGCCGATCGAGAAACTGAGCTAAAGTGGGCTGAGGAAGGAATACGCGAAGCTGGTATTTATGCGGGAGAGCATGGGGTTCGTTTAACAGTAGAAGCATGGAATCGCTATGAAAACTATTTAATCAATCGATTGGAGCAATCACTTGAGCTGGTCAATCGTGTGAATCTCCCAAGCGTAGGTGTGATGGGTGATACCTACCATATGAATATTGAAGAAGTCGATATTGCGGATACCATAAGAATGGTTGGAGATAAATTATATCACCTTCACATCGCTGATAGTAATAGAGCTGCACCAGGCCGTGGTCATATCGATTTTGAGCCAATCGCTCAGGCTTTACGTGATATTAACTATAGTGGATATTTAACGATGGAGCTACTTCCTCCATTTGCCGATCCATTTAATGGAACAAGATGTGAAGAGTTTTATGATCAATACACTGAAGAGTCAATTACTTTCCTAAAAAACCTATTTAAGGAGGAAAAATAAGATGGCACAAGATACAGTAGTAAACAATGAAAATTTAGAAGCAGGGTTTGATCAAAAAGTAATGAAAGCTGCTGTGTTATATGGTAAAGAGGATTTAAGATTAGAAGAAGTACCGGTTCCTGAACTTGGGGATAAAGATGTATTGATAAAAGTAAAGTATACAGCAGTATGTGGTACTGACCCGCACATTTATGAAGGGCGTTTTCCTGCAAAGCTTCCACTCATCTTAGGTCATGAATTTTCCGGTGAAGTGGCAAAGGTTGGTTCTAAAGTGAGCTTTGTACAGCCAGGAGACCGCGTGACAGCAGATATCAATATTGCTTGTGGTACATGCTATTACTGCCGCCATGGTCAAAAATTGCATTGTGAAAAAATTACTCAATTAGGGGTACACATTAACGGAGCATTTGCTGAATTTGTAAGAGTTCCAGAGAGTAATATTCATAAGTTGCCAGATTCTATGTCTTGGATTAATGGAGCCTATATTGAGCCATTAGCATGTGCAATAAGCGGTCAGGATAAAGTTAATGTCCAATACGGTGAAACAGTCGCGATTATTGGCGGAGGTCCAATGGGTATCGCTCATGCCTTACTTGCAAAATTGAAAGGGGCTAGTAAAGTAATCCTTTCCGAACTAAATCCTGCGAGAATTGAATCAGCTAAAAATATTGGTGTTGATTATGTCATCAATGCAGGTGAAGAAGATCCGGTAGAAGCTGTTAAAAGATTAACATACGGCCGCGGTGCTGATGTTGTTATTGAAGCGGTAGGTTCTGCCTATACCTACGCGCAAACGTTTAAATTAGTGAGAAAAGGCGGAAAAGTACTGGTTTTTGGAGCAGCCCCTGCAGATGTAACAATTCCTGTAAGCCCATTTGAAATTTACAGCCGAGAATTAACGATTGTTTCCTCCTATGCAGGAACATATGATACCTTCTCTAAAGCGATTGATTTAATCGCAAGCAAGCGTTTTGATCCAACTCCAATTTTCACAAATCATTTTGAATTTGCAGATGTGAAACACGGAATTGAAACGGCAGAGCATAATAAGGATATCCTTAAAACTGTAGTTAAAATCTCAAATTAATATATAGGTAGACAGAGTTCTCACGGGTTGCATGGGAACTCTGATTTTTTCATTATCTAAGAGGTGAATTCAATGTTCAAATATAGTACCACACAATGGATATTCGGAAATGAAAGTTTAGAAGATAGCTTAAAAAGGTTGAAGAAATATGGTTATCAAGGAGTCGAACTCGCTGGCGAGCCGTATACCATTGATATTGAGGAAACGAAAGAACTCTTAAAAAAGTATGAACTTGAATGCAGTTCTATTTGTGGAATTTTTACCCCTGAAAGGGATCTTTCCTCTTCAAACGACGAAATTAGAAAAAAGGCAGTCGAATATGTGAAAAGATCGGTTGATTTAGCGAAGACTTTACATGCATCAACCCTAATTGTCGTTCCTACTTGTGTTGGTAAACTTAGCCCAGAAACGACGCTTGAGGAAGAATGGAATAATGCCATTCAAAGTGTGAAAGAGGCGGGGCTGTATGCAAAGGAACAAGGAATCACCATAGCCATTGAAGCATTAAATCGTTATGAAACCTACTTAGTAAATAACCTCACCTTAGCCTTACGTTTTGTGGAGGAAGTGAATATAGAAGGTGTAGGGATTATGGCGGATCTGTTTCACATGAGCATTGAGGAACGAGATATGACGGATTCGATATTGAAGATTTCACGTTATCTTGCACATGTCCACATCGCTGATAATACAAGGGAAGCAGCGGGGCTAGGACAAACAGATTTTGGTCCAGTCATTTCCCTGCTTAAAGAATTAGGGTATAAGGGTTATATTACGATGGAGTTCCTACCTGCCGTGTCAAATCCTTATGTGGCTTCAGGGCTTCAAGGGGAAGCTAATGTTTTTGATGACTTCACAAAGCAGTCTATTAAACATATGAAGGAAATTGTTGGAGCGCTATCATAAAAGATATTAAGTATAAAAGGTGGATTTATAGATGATTATTATTCATGCGTACTTTAAAGTGGAACCTCAACAACGTCAAGTATTCCTGGATCAGGCAAACCTAGTAGCGGAACCATCTCAAGCCGAAGAAGGCAATATCAGCTATGAATATTTTGAAAATCCAAAACAGCTTAATACCTTTGTATTTATGGAAAAGTGGAAGGATCAAGCGGCGATTGGTGTTCACGAAGCGACTGCTCATTTTCAAAACTTCGTTAATATCGTCCCTGGACTATTAAGTGAACCAATCCAGGTACAACTTTTCGATGCAAGCGAAATAAAAGGTGCCTAATTCTTAGTAGCTGTCCTTGCGTTATTAGTAACGAAAGAAAATGTATTAGATAAATGGTAATTAAAATCACCAAAAATCTATTCAAGGTGCCGTAAAATAAACAACCAGCTGTAAAAATAAAGAGGCTCGATTTCTAGAGCCTCTTTTACTGTAAAAAGCTCCTCAAATAAAGCAGTCTGAGTGTACCTTTGGTCAAAAATGGATTACTTAGAATGCTATTTATAATGAAAAGGGACGTACCAGAATGGGAAAGTCTTGACATGGTGTTGTCCTTACAGGTAGTGGAAACACCAGATTTAGGACCTAACAAAGTTTTTGTGAGCGAACCAGGTTCTCATAGCAATTGTAGGCTCTTTTGTTCAGTAGTTGACGAGAAATTTTAATAACTTTATTAATAGTAATAACTATAGAGAAGGTTGTGATAAATTTGATTAAATCAAAATGGATAAGAATTGCCCTCCCGTTTATGATTGGATTGTTTATTGCTTACTTGGACAGGTCTAATTTATCTGTAGGGATAGAGGGAATGTCTAAAGAACTTGGTTTCTCCGGAACTGACTTTTCAGTTACATCCAGCTGGGCATTAAGCGCTTTTTTAATTGGTTATGGCTTGGCAAACTTTTTTGGCGGTATTTTGACCTATAGGATGAATCCTAAAACGGTTGTAATTTTCGTATATGCATTATGGTCACTTGCTACACTTTTAACCGGTTGGGTGAATTCAGTAGGGCTTTTAATCTTCTTCCGCCTTATTCTAGGAATTGGGGAGGGTATTTATTGGCCTCAACAATCTCGATTTGCGCAAGCGTGGTTTACAAAAAAAGAACTAACCGTAGCTAATACTATTATTCAGCATTATGGTCAATTTTTAGCCCTTGGTTTAGGTTTTTTGATACTTATACCTATAAATGAAAATTTGGGTTGGAAACCACTTTTTATTATTCTAGGAGCCGCAGGTTTGGTTATTGTAGTGCCTCTTTATTTATGGCTGCTTAAAAAAGAACCTGACGGAATGGAAACCAAGCCCAAAGAGGAACAAAGTTTGAAAGAAAAGTTGACCTTTCATTCTTTAGGTGGTTCGCGCTTTCTATTGTTGATAGGTGCTCACTTAGGTCAAAATATGCTTTTTTGGGGAATTACTCTTTGGATCCCACTCGCTGTCAAATCCCTTGGTTTTACTGGACTGACACAGGGATTCCTCAGTGGATTGCCTTACTTGGCTGCCGTGATTTTAACGATTCCGATGTCCATGATTAGTGATCGAACAGGAAAACGTGTCTTAATTGCAACTGTTGGTTTAGTATTTGCAGGTATCTTATTAGTTTTCCTTCCGGTGGTTGATAGCCCTGTTGGAAAAATAGCTCTCATTACGCTCTCCTTAGGAACACTCATTAGCACTTACACAGCAAATTTTTGGGCGATCATTCAATCGAGTGTGTCTCCAAGCTCTGTTGGTCCAGCTATCGGAATTGTTAACGGAATAGGAGTTGGATTCGGTGGAACCATTTCAAGCTTTATTGTCGGTCTTTTATTAGAACATACTGGATCTTACATTCCTGGCTTTACAGTTATCAGCTTCATAGCAATTATTGGTGGGTTCATACTGTACCTCTATGGACGAACTCTTGGTCCAAAAAATTCAGGGATGAAACCTGAAGGGCAGGTTGTATCATAAAATGAAGTTTCCTATTTAATAGTGTCAGGGCGTGCGGTTTTAGATTGATTAAAAATCATCACAATATACAATTTGGACTGAGGGTCTACTAATTTTAAAGTGCAAAGGCTTTAAGGATTTAATCCCTAGAGCTTTTTTATCATATTAACAAAAATATATATCTTTTTAACTTCCATATAAGTATCTTTTGCATGGAAGTGAAAGATGAATTTTTCACTTCAATGCTTCTTCATTGCTTCCACAAGATCCATTCCTTGCCAAACTAAGTGGCTTGGATCTAAGTTACAATAATTTCCCCTGTGTGTATGATTTTCTCAAGATGTTCGACTAATGGCATCAATACTCAAAATTCTATCCTGATGGGTGTAAACATTTAATCCGTTTCCACGCATAAACCCTATTGCCGTTATCTCAAGCTCCTCAGCAAAACCGGGAGCCAGATCGGTCAGAGCAAATTTCGAAAGAATAATTCCAACTCCAATCTTGGCACCCTTAAGCAGCACCTCTGAGGGGATTCTACCGCTAAAAGCAATAAGCTTATCTTTCAAGTAAATCAGGTTTATAAGGCAGTTTGGATACAATTTATCAAAGGCATTATACCGGCAATTTCCATCTTTAACAAATGTCTTCTCCATTTCCGCGATAACAAAGATATTGGGAACAATTCCTCACCACCACCAACAACAGTTTTAACTGGATATGAAAGTTCTCTGACATATTTTGGTGCTTGCATCTAATATATTTTATTCAGATTTTTTATCCTGAAAAACGCTTCGCAGCAAATCGATTCAGGTTTTCGGAGAAAAAATGAAGGAACAAGGTATCGATGCTCTTTTCGTTTATAGTGATGAATATCATCCTGGGTATTCTTTTTATTTTACAAACTTTCGTACGATCAATTGTATCGAGGAATCCGCACACGCGCTGTTTTTCCTATTAGAAGATGAAATCCAAGCATATTTCATAAAAGAGTATTTAGAAAGGTTTATTCAATATATTTTCAGATAATTTCAAAAATATTTTTTGAAACAAGTGTTGACGCCATGACAGTGTAAATGTTAATTTAATTTTGTAACTGTTTGAGAGCGTTCACATAAAAAGGATGATATAAATGGGAAAAAAGCTAACAATTATGGATATTGCACAAATGGCAGGTGTATCTCGCCAGACGGTTTCCAGAGTATTAAATAATAAACCTGAGGTGAATGAAGCCACTCGGAAACAAGTACAGCGACTTATTGAGAAGCATGGATTTCGGCCGAGTCTTCAAGCAAGAAGTATGGTTACAAGAAAAACGAATATGATCGCTTTGTTACTGCCTGATATTGCAAATCCATTCTTTGCGGAAGTTTTACGCGGTATTGAGCGTACTCTTCGAGAAAATAACTTAAATGTCTTTCTTATGACGACAGAAGAAGATGTTGAACAAGAAAATGCGTTTATTCAACTTTCAAAGAATTACAATGTGGATGGAATGATCTTATGCAGTCCAAGACTTGACGATGCGAATCTAAGGAAATTGATACCTGAAATATCACCTGTTGTTTTGCTGAATCGTGATCTTGATGTAGATGGAACTGCTTGTGTTGTGGTTGATGCCACACATGGCGGGTATGTCGCAACTAAATACTTAATTGAACAAGGACATTCCAAAATTGGAATAATTGTGGGTCCCTCGCGAGCTTACAGTAGTAATCAAAGATTGGAAGGATATAAGAAGGCTCTGAAGGACTTTGGTATTCCTTTAGAAAAAGATTTAATCATGCAAGTAGAAGTAGACAACAACGATGTCCATAAAATGACTGAGAAATTGATAAATAAAAACGTTACTTCAATTACAACTTTTAACGATTTAGCGGCTGCACATGTTATCCAAGCATGTACAGATTTGAACTTGAAAGTGCCTGAAGATATATCAATAATCGGTTTTGATGGAATAGCTATATCAATGTTTACAAATCCAACTTTAACAACAATGTCCTTACCGCTTTTTGAAATGGGCGAAACAATTGCAAATACTTTGGTGAAAATGATAAAAGGAAATGAACCCTTTGAAAGACTAACAATGGTATATCCCATCTTAAAGAAGGGAAATTCAACTAAATCGATTAGTCTCTAATTGAAAATATCCAAGTGGGTTCTGTCGTGGGAAGAAAGTTAAAAGCCATTACTCGGTGTTATGGAAATACTAGGAATCAGTAAACTTTTCTCTGATATTGGTGATCATTAAATGAAGCTTTTTTGCTGAAATCAGAATTGGGATGCTAGTTTGATTTACTAGTTTAAGATTTCAGCATAAGCTTTAAAGAGAGAGTAAAGATTTTATTTGGAGAATGGAGCATGAAAGGATGTTACATCGTAAAAGTACAAAATCCCACATACCTCTATCGTAACATCAGGTTTTCAGAGGCTCCATCCCAATTCGACTTACCACGAAAACAAAGAAAATTTTTCTTAGGTCAAAATTATTGACGCGTCAATAGACATACCAATGAAAAAGGTGTTTTGTTTTTAATTTCTGTAATTAATCAATAAGCCAAACTAAATAGACCTTTGATATGAGAAAGATAACGAACATTACCGGCTTCCTTCATTAATATTGCAGGTAAACCTTTCAGCTTGATTTTGTTTTCCCCGATTGTACCAATTGCATCTTTTCGGCCAAGACTACCCAGTGTACCAGAGAATACCGGTACAAACTTTTCCATTGTTCCTCCTTTAATAGCTGCGGAGATATTAAATCCGATTGCTTCTCCCATTTGCCATGCCAGTTGTGCTGTAGGTGGATAAGGGCGTCCTTCAGGCCCCATAACAACTGCACTATCACCGGCTACAAACACGTCTTTATGTGATAAGGATTGTAGAAATTCGTTCACCATAGCACGACCGCGATTCACTTCAATTCCTGAATTGGCCACAACAGCATTACCCTGGACACCACCTGTCCATACCATTGTGTTTGTTTCAATGAGTTGACCATCCTTCAAATAGACTATAGCTTGTTCCATTTGTGTAACAGGCGTACCAGTTATGAACTCTACACCGCGTGCGGATAAGCTTGTTTCGGCGCGTTCTACCAATTCAGCTGGGAATCCAGGCAAAATAGTCGGGGCGGCCTCTACACAATAAAGAGAAATATCTTTACTATCGACGGCGTACTTTCGGCACAATTCTGGCAGTAGATCAGCAATTTCACCAACAAGTTCAATACCAGTCAGACCGCCGCCTCCAACTACGAAAGTGGCATCACTTTTGTTGTGTGTTTTACTATATTCGTAGATACGGGTATCAATGTGGTTACGTAGATGATTTGCATCATCCACTGACTTAAGAATAAAGCTATGTTCTTGTAAACCTGGTATACCAAAGTAAGCTGTTTCGCTACCTAAAGCGACAACGAGGTAATCATAACTGATACTTGTTCCATCCCCAAGTGTAATCTGGTTATGATTCGGGGAAATCTTTTCGACATTCGCAATTTTTAATTCAATATCTTTGCCTTTTAATAGCTTTTCTAATGGTAGGGCAATTGCCTTTTCGGACAAATTACCCGCTGCTAAACGGTGTAGTTCTGTAATGATTTGATGGGTAGGAAATCGGTTCACGAGCGTAATTGAAGCCTCATTTATTCCTAAAGTTTGACGGACAGTTAATGCACTTAGTAACCCACCGTAGCCGCCGCCTAAGATGATAATGTTTTTCTTCATAATCAATCCTCCGTTAAACCTAATCAAAACATATGTTTTTACTTCTGTTTTTCAGTCAGGATATTTAAATAAGCCTGTCCAAAGCGCAACATTTTCTGTACTTGTGGGTCCTTGAGCATTTTTATCAAACCAAATACACCTATTGTCGCTTCCGTGTTATCATCTGCGCGGTCATTTGCTTCAATAGCCGCCGCAGCATATTGCTTCATTTTAACTTCTACCGGTTTTACGAATGCCTGGATACCTGTTACGAAATCATCAACCAACAGGCGATCAGTAATGATGGACTGTGCAACATCATAGGTTTTTGTGAGAGCATTAACCATCTCTGTTAGTTTCGGCAAGTTTTCTACGAGAATGGTCAGAGATTGCTGTACATCAGGCTTCAGCAGTTGATCAAGCAAATCTATTTGCTCTTCCATGGATCTGGCTTTTACAGCTTCCTCAGCATGGGGGGATGTAACCGTTAAACCTGGCATACTATAAACCTCCTTATATTTGATAGTTAAATTAAGGAAAAAAGCAGCCGAGTTCTTTTGAAAGAGTGCTTGCTGCTTTTTTCTTATTTCAGAAGTTCCTCTATATTTTGTTCACTTACAGGTTAGTGGTGGTCTAATTTTAAATGAATGATTGCTCATCAATGTCAGACATAACTATTGTTTGGAAATGGACTCTATACTCATAAGTTTAATGAAGTATAGTCTACCAAATTTATGTAACAACCAATAGAAAGTCCACAATTTAATAAATTCAATAACTTTATTTAAAGTTAGATTCGTATTTAGCTCTCATTCCTCTGAGATCATTCACAGGCTCTGCACCATTTTCAGTAATAATTACGGTAGGCTCAACTCTGACACCGCCAAAAGGAAATCCATGAAGGTCGAATTTAATTCCAAAACACATATTCGGTTCGAAAACGAAATCGCTGTTAGGTCCTAAGTCTGGTGTTTCTACTACTTCTAGACCAACTCCATGGCCGATTGCTCTCATTCCTTTTGTATATGGTAGGAAGTATTCTGCTAAACCAGCGTTTTCACAGATGCGAAGTGTTTCCTGGAACAATTGTTTACCAGTCATTCCCGGCTTAATGAACTCAACCATACGTTGATTTGTATCATAGGCGAAATCCATGATTCTTATTTGTTCAGCAGTAGCACCCTCCATAGCGACTGCAATACCAGTATCGGAACAGTATCCTTCAACCATAGGATTAAAATCAAACCATACATAATCCCCACGTTCAATTTTACGCTCCATTGGTCTCCAAGTAGGTAGGTTAGTATGGTCAGGACCTGAAACTACTAAGTAAGCGGAACCAATTTCACCGCCGCGGGAACGTGTTACATATTCACCGATTGCAGATAGTTCGATCTCTGTTCTTCCGATTTCCAGTTTCTCAAGCGCAGCTAGAATGCTGTCATCAGCTAATTTTCCTGCTTTACGAATTAAATCCAATTCTGCCTTACTCTTGTATAATCTTTCCTGTACCACAACATTAGCCGCATCTACAATCTTAATGCCTTCGTTTACGAACGCTTTTTCCATCTCACGATATAAAGAGATTGGGAATAATTCTTCACCAACGACTCCTACTGTCTTAACTTCATATGGAAGCTCACTCACATATTTAGGTAAAAGCGCTTCCATTTCATAGATATTATTAACATTTTTAATCCAAGAGAAACGTTTTGCAGCGAAACGGTTTAGGTTTCCTAAGAATGCTTGGATTTCACCTTCTAAAGGAATGAAAAGGGCATGTGCAGATTCTTCAATACAGTTAATGGTACGGAAACCTGTATAATAGAAAGAATAACCTGGGTGGTATTCATCACTATATACGAAGAGAACGTCGATCCCCTGCTTCTTCATTTGTTCCCTTGTACGTGCTAACCTTGTTTCAAATTCTGTTGTTAGTACTCCAACTGTCATCACTAATTCCTCCATTCATTTTGTCCACTAAGACGAAAATTGTATTTAATAGATGATTCACTCATATGTGAGCGTTCACAATTTAACCTTATTTGATTTACCAGGGTAAAGTCAACATGTTTTTTAAAAATTTATAAAAAAATAAATATTCAAAAATTAATATTGACACTTCAAAAGGTTTAGTGTTAATTTTATTGCATACCCTATGTGAACGCTCACAACAATCGATATCTTTAATTCTGTTTTTAAAGGTTATTTTGATTGAAATTTTTGATAACGCTCACATAAAAGGAATTGATAATATGGGAAAGAAATTAACGATTAATGACATTGCAAGGATCGCTGGTGTTTCACGACAAACAATTTCTAGGGTTTTAAACAATAAACCGGAGGTGAACGAATCTACAAGAAAACATGTTCAGCGAATTATAGAGAAACATGGTTTTCGACCCAGCCTTCAAGCAAGAAGCATGGTAACAAGGCAAACTAATATGGTAGCTGTGTTACTTCCTGATATTGCTAATCCGTTCTTCGGAGAAATAGTACGCGGTATCGAGCGAACACTTCGAGCAAATAACCTGAATGTTTTCCTAATGACAACAGAAGAGGATGCTGGACTAGAAAACTCATATATCCAGCTATCGCAAAACTACAATGTTGATGGAATGATTCTTTGCAGTCCGAGACTCGACGAACCGAACCTTAGAAGGATAATCCCCAAGATATCACCGGTTGTACTTTTAAACCGTGAAGTTGACACAGATGGAGTGGCTTGTGTTTTTGTAGATGCGTATTATGGAGGATATACTTCAGCCAAGTTTTTGATAGAACAAGGTCACACAAAAATCGGGATTATTGTCGGTCCACCACGTGCGTACAGTAGTATGCAGAGATTAGAAGGTTATAAGAAGGCTTTGCAGGATTTTAATATTCCATTAGAAGGGGATTTAATCAAGCAGGTAGAGGCTGATAACAAAGGTGTCCATCAAATTGCCGAGCAGCTGATCAAGAAACAGGTGACAGCCATTACAACCTATAACGATTTGGCGGCAGCGCATGTGCTCCAAACATGTACCGATTTAAATCTAAAGGTACCTGATGACATGTCCGTTATCGGTTTTGATGGAATTGAGATGACACATTTTATGAACCCCACTTTAACTACCATGTCCTTACCGCTATTTGAAATGGGTCAGACAATCGCGAATATCTTAATCAAAATGATTAAAGGAAATGAAACATTCGATAAGATTACGACGGTATATCCGATCTTAAAGGAAGGAAGGTCTACAACACCCTTTAAGGTTCTTGGAAAAAAACTTAGAGCAGGTAAAAAGGGGGAATTAACATGACAGGCTCTCATCAGGTGCTTTTAGAAATGCGCGGTATAGGAAAAAATTTTCCTGGTGTAAAAGCATTGAGTAATGTTGACTTTTCGATTCGAAAAGGCGAAATAGTCGCTCTTTGCGGGGAAAATGGTGCTGGTAAATCTACGATGATGAAGATCTTATCGGGTATTTATAAGCCGGATGCGGGAGAAATAGTCTTTGAAGGTGAAACTGTTCACATCACAAAACCAGACGTAGCCCAAAAACTTGGTATCGCGATTATTCATCAGGAGTTAAGTTTAGTCCCTGAATTAACGGTTGCTGAAAATATTTTCATTGGAGATTATCCGCAAAAGTTTCCTAGTGTAGTAGATTGGCGCAAGATGAGGAAAAACGCTGAAACTGTTCTAGAAGAAATGGGTTTTAAAATGGATGTAGACCAGCGCGTTGGAGATCTTGGAATTGCTAAACAACAAATTGTGGAAATAGCCAAGGCTCTCCATAAAAAGGCAAAAGTGGTCATTTTAGATGAACCAACTGCCCCGCTTGCCAATCAGGATGTTGATCGGCTTATTGATTTAGTACTTAAATTGCGTAATGAAGGTCTTGGGATTGTATACATATCACATCGACTTCCAGAAGTTTTTCAAATCTCAGACCGGGTAACCGTTCTCAAGGATGGTCAGGTTGTTTCCACGAAAGATACTAAAGATTTAGATCGTGACCAATTAATAAAATTAATGGTTGGTCGTGATGTTTTAAAAATGCGGATGGGATCCATCACCAACAAGAAAAGCAAAGTTTTATCGGTCAATAATTTATATACTCCTAAACTCCTGAATGATATAAATTTTGAATTGTTCGAAGGTGAAGTTTTAGGAATTGCAGGACTGGTCGGAAGTGGAAGGACAGAATTGGTCAGGGCCATTTTTGGGGCAGACCCCTGTACCGCAAAGATGGAGTTATTTGGTAAACCATATGATGTAAAGTCTCCCCGTGATGCCATAAGGCATGGGATTGCGTTATTACCGGAAGACCGCAAACACCAGGGGTTGGTATTAGGAATGTCTGCCCTAGAGAATATGACAATTTCTGGTTTAGATAATATTTCGAGATTTGGAGTAGTAAACCGAAGCAAAGAGCAAGTAGATGGAAATACGTTAGTTAAAAAACTTAAAGTCCGTGTAAGCGGTTTAGATCAGGAAACTAGAACGCTGAGTGGTGGGAATCAGCAAAAATTGATTATTGCTCGCTGGTTATTTAAGAACGTTAAGATTCTCATTTTTGATGAACCAACACGTGGAATTGACGTGGGGGCGAAAGCTGAAATTTATAACCTAATCAATCAATTTGTTAAGGAGGGAGGTTCTGTAATAGTTATTTCCTCTGAATTACCTGAAGTTCTCATGTGTGACCGGGTGTTAGTTATGGCAGGTGGAAGAATAGTAAAGGAGATTGCACACGAAGAATGCTCTGAAGAAAATGTAATCCAATATATGTTATAAGGGGTGAATGGATTGAAAGTAAATTATGAAACATTAAGTGCGCCGTCCTTTAAACCAAAATATTCATTTTTGAAAGTGCTTATAAAAAATTACTTATTCATTTTTCTGTGTTTACTTGTTATCTTCTGCTCGTTTTTATCGGATAAGTTCTTATCATTCGATAATTTGAGTAACATTCTTCTTCAGAATTCAGTTATTTCTATTTTGGCATTAGGACAATTGATGGTAGTAATAACCGGAGGAATTGACCTCTCAGTGGGTTCAGTCGCAGCTTTAGCAAGCGTGTTATCAGCCTCATTTCTAGGAGCGGGGTTTGATCCTATATTAACGATCATTTTAGTAATGGCACTAATGGCAATTGCAGGATTAGGAAATGGTCTAGCTGTAACTTATGGTAAAATAACTCCTTTTGTTGTCACACTTGCAACGTTAACGATTTATAGAGGATTGGCTTATATTTTCCAGGTGGGATCTTTGGTTACGATTGAAGACAACACATTTCTCGCTATTTTGGCTGGTAAGACAGAAATTGGAGGAATTTACACTCCTATTATCATTCTCTTTTTAACCCTAGGTTTATTTATCTTCATACTGAGGATGACGACATTTGGAAGAAGGTTATATGCAATTGGTGGAAATTCAGAGGCAGCAAGATTGGCCGGGGCACCGATCAACCGAGATATTATTATAGCTTATGCCATAAGTGGTGCATTAGCAGGGCTTGGTGGATTGATGATGACAGCAAGATTAAGTACAGGGAGTGCCTTATATGGACAAGGGGCTGAACTTGACGCTATCGCTGCTGTTGTGGTAGGGGGAGCTTCACTTATAGGCGGTAAGGGCTTTGCTCTAAATGCAGTTCTAGGAGCTTTTTTAATCGGGATTATTCGAAATATACTGAACCTTACTGGTGTTGCGTCATACCCTCAAATGGTGATTCAAGGGTTAATTATTCTAGTAGCAGTTTTACTAACAACAATGGCTGCAAGGAAGAAGTCCTAAAAGATTACCTTATCACTCTATGAGTTTTTTCTTACTCAGAATGATAGATGTATAGTATTTGTTAATTCTTGTTATTACTACTTCTAAATGTGTGGGGTGAGGAACTATATGAAAATTAGAACAATTTCTGGAATGAAAATCACGGCACTGTCTCTTTTGTTAATCGTTTTTCTTCTTACAGGTTGTGTCCCGATGAATGGATCTACCACTACTGTTGGAAAGCCGCAAGAAACTACTAAGAATACGAACCAAGAATCACAAAAAATTGAGCCCGCAAGAAAGAAAAATGGCGATAAAATTGTAATCGGTTTCTCCCAAAGGCGGGTAGCCGGAAGTGATTGGTATACAAACCTAATTAGAGGAGCCGAAGCGGAAGCAAAAAGACAGGATGTAAAGTTAGTTGTATTAGATGCCCAAGGTGATGTAGCCAAACAAGTATCTGGTGTTGAAGATTTAATTTCACAAAGTGTCGATGCAGTTATCATGAACCCTCAAGATCCTTCAGGTGTAATACCTGCAACGAATAAGTTAGCACAAAACAAGATTCCATTAATCGCGGTTAACAGTAACGTTGACTCTAAAGCCAATCCTGTATCCTTTGTTTCAGATGATCCGAGAGATACTGGATATAAAGCAGGATGGGAACTAGCTAAAGCTACTTCAGAAAAATATGGCGATAAAGTAATAAAAGCGGCCATGATTAGTGGATATCCCAAAGAATTGGTATCCCAATATCGTCGAAATGGTTTGATATCAGGTTGGACAGATTTCATGTTAGAAAAATACGGGAAGTCAAACTTGGAGTTAGTTGCAGAACGTTTTGGTAACTGGGTACCTGATAAGGCTCTTCCGGAAATGCAAGACATCGCAACATCCCATCCTGATTTACAGGTAGTATTTTGTATGAGTGATGTTATGTTGCCTGGTATTTTTACAGCTTTGAAAAATACGGGTCTGAGCGATAAAGTGCTTATTGGATCTATCGATGGTACAAAGGACGCGATTAAAAAAGTTTTAAATCCAAAATCAGGTTTAGTTGTAACAGTTAGTAATGATCCTAGGGTACAGGGAGCTGATGCTGTAAAAATGGCCATTCAGGTGGTACAAGGAAAACAAGTTCCTTCCCTTCATTATATTGCAAATCCGGTTATTAATCGGGGGAATGCGGAGAAAATGTATGATCCAAATTCCTCTTATTAAAATATATAATTCTTCAATTTTAGAGAAAGAAGGGTGATTTTATGACAACAAAACAATTAGTGAAAAGTTATCAGTTATTCATTAATGGAGAATGGTCCAACTCTGCTAACGGGGATACTTTCGTTAGAAGGAATCCGGCAAATGGTGAGATTGTAGCTGAATTAGCAAAAGCTGGAGTTGAGGATGCAAAGCTGGCGATTTCAGCAGCACGCAAGGCATTCGATAAAGGCGAATGGCCGAGGATGTCTGGCCGTGAGCGGTCAGCTCTTCTATATAGCGCCTACTTAAAAATCGTAGAAAAGACAGACGAAATCGCTGAACTTCTAAGTAAAGAAATGGGTAAACCATTATCAGAAGCCAAGGGGGAGGTTGGTGCAGCTGCCAATATCTTAAACTACTATGCAGGATTGGCAAGATCTATTTATGGACAGACTTCGAACCAAGTCCAAGACGGCTTGCTTGGTTTGACACTGCGGATTCCGGTTGGTGTTGTTGGGATTATTACACCATGGAATTTTCCTTTAGGCACTCTAATGCAAAAACTGCCTGCAGCACTAGCTGCTGGTTGCACAGTAGTCATTAAGCCTGCAAGCGCAACCCCTGTTACGACTGTAGAGTTCGCAAAAATCTTTGATGAAGTTGGCTTTCCTAAAGGTGTGGTAAACGTGATCACAGGACCAGGCGGTGCAGCGGGTCAAGAGCTTGCGACCAATCCCGATGTTGATAAAATTGCGTTCACCGGTTCCACAGAAATTGGGCAGGAACTAATGAAATTATCGTCAGATACATTGAAAAAACTTTCCATGGAGTTAGGCGGAAAGTCTCCTAATATCGTTTTTGCGGATGCAGATTTAGATGATGCTCTAGATGGTGCACTGTTTGGTAGTTTCTTCAATCAAGGTGAGGTGTGTACCTCTGGATCTCGATTATTAGTCCAGGATGAAATATACGATGAGTTTGTTGGCAGATTGGTTGCTAGAGCAAGCAAAATTAAAGTTGGAAATCCTTTGGATGCTGATACCGAAATGGGGGCTCTTATAACAGAATCACATTTAAACACTGTTCTTGGGTATGTTGAAAAAGGAATTTCCGAAGGAGCTAAGTTACTTACTGGTGGTAAACGTTTGACTGGTGGTATTTATGATCAAGGGTTCTTCATGGCCCCAACTATTTTTGGAGATGTATCCCCTGATATGACAATTGCAAGGGAAGAAATTTTTGGTCCTGTGCTGTCAGTCATTCGCTTTAAGGACTTCGAAGATGCGATGCAAATTGCGAACGATTCAATCTTTGGTCTTGCTGGAGCAGTTTGGACTAAGGATATCGATAAAGCATTACTTGCAGCTCAAACAATTAAAGCAGGCACGCTATGGGTTAATCACTACATGGAAGCCCACTCTGAACTACCGTTTGGCGGATTTAAGCAAAGTGGCTTTGGAAAAGAGCTTGGTACACTTGGCTTAGATGGATTCTCTGAAGTGAAGACAGTGCAAATTCATGTCGGCAAAAGAAATAAATTCTATAAATGGTAAAACAAACAAACCATAAAAAAACAATAACTTATTAAGGAGAGGTTCATTATGTTAGAAAATTCTCAATTTCTTTGCTCTACTAAAATCGTTTTTGGTAAAAATGCTTCATTACAGGCTGGAGAAGTATTAGCTTCAAGAAATTACAAGAAGGTCATGGTCGTTACAGATATGGGAATTATCAGAGCTGGTTTATTAAAAGGAATTCTTGAGTCCTTAACTAGTAATAATATCGAATACGTTATCTTTGACGAAGTTCCACCAAACCCGCCATCTGCAACAGTAGTAAAAGGTGTGGAGATTTTCCGCTCTAACGGATGTGACTCCTTCATTGCTGTTGGCGGAGGCAGTGCAATGGACGCTTGTAAAACTATCAGCATGATGACGGTTAACGAAGGTGATATCAACGAGTATGATATCGGCGGAAAAGAGTTCACTAAAAAAGGTCCAGATGTCATTACAATTCCTACTACTTCTGGTACAGGAAGCGAAGTTACTCAATGGGCCGTTATTACCAATGAAGCTAAAAATTGGAAGTCAAGTATTGGCAGTCCTTTAATGGCACCAGTAGTTGCTTTGGTGGATCCAGTGATGACTCTTGGTTTACCACCAGCCATTACTGCTGCTACTGGAATAGATGCTCTTACACATGCAATCGAAGCCTATACTACTAGAGATGCTCTAAATGGTGCTTCACCGTTCGCTGATATTCTTAATCTTGAAGCAGTGCGCTTAATTGGTGCGAACCTTCGCGAAGCCTATGCTCGTGGTGAAAACTATGAAGCTAGAGAAAAGGTAATGCTGGGCAGCACAATGGCAGGAGTTGGATTCCCACAAGTTGGACTAGGTAATGCTCATGCGCTGGCGCATCCACTAGGCGGGCATTATGATATCCCTCATGGTGTTGCAAATGCGATCTTGTTACCGTATGTCATGAAGTTTAATTTAATTGCTTGTCCTGGCCGCTTCGCGGACATTGCAGTGGCATTGGGTGAAAACATTGACGGATTATCTCCAATGGAAGCTGCAGAGAAAGCAGTTGTAGCGGTACAAAGATTGGTGAAGGATACAAATATTCCATCCCTAAGATCATTTAACATTAAAGATTCTGACTGGAGCATTTTAGCGGAAGATGCGTCTAAGGATATGAACAGTCAAACAAACCCAAGAAAAACAAGCTATCAAGATCTTCTAAACCTATTCCTTGAAGCAAATAATGATGGCGTTACAGAAGAACAGAAATCTCCTGTCGCTCAAACTGTATAATAATACCAAACACGGTTTGGTCATTTACTCGGCAGCAAGTAGGATAAGCGGAAGGAGAACTGATTGATGGAACGTTTTTATAAAGCGAAAGAAATTGAAGGCTACCAAGATATCTTCCAGGAAGATAGCCCGCTTTTAAAATATTTAGCCTTCGGAAAAATAGTGTTAAAAGCAGGTCAGGAATACACAAGTGGAACGAACGATTTTGAAACCGCCCTTGTTCTTTTAAAGGGTACTGCCACCATATCTTGTGAAAGTCAGACATGGGAGGAGTTAGGCGGACGCGAGAATGTTTTCAGCGGCAAAGCAACAACTGCCTATATCCCTTGTCATTCAGAGTATGTAATCAAAGCAGAAACGGATTTGGATGTTGCTGTTTGTAAAGTTAAGGCAGAAGAAAAATTCGAGCCTTTTATCGTCAGACCAGAAGATGTTGCTATCCATCAGCGTGGAAAAAACAATTGGAAACGCGAAGTTCACGACATTATCGCTGATAATGCAGATGGCAGAGTCCATCGGATGATTTTAGGCGAAACGTTCAATCATGCAGGGGAATGGTCCAGTTATCCACCTCACAAGCATGATGGCGAGCATTATCCTGAGGAGCCCAACCTGGAGGAAATCTATCATTATCAAGCGAATCCTGAACAAGGATTCGGCGTGCAGCTTCATTACACAAAAGATGGCAGCATTGATGATGCATATATCATTCGTAATGGAGACAGCTTTGCGATTGACAAAGGGTATCATCCTGTAAATGCTGCAGGCGGCTACCAGGTTTACTATCTGTGGTTCATGGCCGGGGAGGAAGGAAGATCCTTGAGGCCATATGATGACCCGGATCACAAATGGGTTCATGCTCTAAATTAAATATTTAGGAAATTAGACAATAGACATAGCTAGACTTATCCGGCTATGTCTATTGTTTGTCCAAATTCTATTGAAAAGGGTGTAATCATGAAAGATAAAGCTACTTATCTACTTATTCATCCAGATGATTCGGTGTGTGTCGCTTTACGCGATTTACCTGCAGGTGAAGAAATAATAATCAATAGTAAAAAGATTACCTTGAAAACAGACGTTTCTTTTGGTCATAAGATTGCCATCAAAAAAATTCGGATTACGGATAATATCCTGAAGTTTGGATACCCCATTGGCTCGGCCAAATCAGATATTGAGGAAGGAGAATGGGTTCATACCCATAATGTTCAAACCAATTTAGGCGAGAAATTAGATTATCAATACAATCAGAGATCAAGCGAAGAAGTCAAAGTGCTGGCTTCAGACTGCACCTTTAAGGGATATGTGCGAAATAACGGCGAGGTAGGCATTCGCAATGAAATTTGGATAATCAATACAGTAGGCTGCATTAACAAAACAGCTGAGCTTCTCGCGAAAATGGGTACTGAAACCCATAAAGACCGTGACATTGACGGAGTGTTTCATTTTCCTCATCCGTTCGGCTGTTCCCAGCTTGGAGATGACTTGGTCAATACACAAAAAATACTGGCCAATCTTGTAAATCATCCGAATGCTGCGGGAATTCTCGTATTAGGCCTTGGATGCGAAAATAATTATGTGGAACTATTTAAACAGTCCATTGGTGAATATGAGAGTGAACGTGTAAAATTTTTAGAAGTCCAAAAAGCGGGCGACGAATTGGAAGAAGGACTGACTCTTATTAGTGAATTGGTCGATTATGCGGAAGGATTTAAACGCCAGCCGGTTCCAGTTTATAAGCTTAAGGTAGGTCTAAAGTGCGGAGGATCAGACGGTTTTTCAGGGATAACCGGTAATCCGCTTGTCGGGGCTTTTTCTGATCTTCTAGTGGAACGAGGGGGAACCACGATCATGACGGAAGTTCCTGAGATGTTTGGGGCAGAAACTATACTCATGAACCGGGCTGCGAATGAAGATGTATTTTTGAAAACAGTGGATTTAGTTAATGACTTTAAGGAATATTTCATCCGCCATGACCAGGTGATTTACGAGAACCCATCTCCAGGAAATAAATCAGGCGGTATTACAACCTTGGAGGAAAAATCGCTAGGCTGTGTTCAAAAAGGCGGATTTAGTGAAGTAGTGGATGTTTTACCTTATGGAGAACGGGTTACCAAAACAGGATTGAATCTGGTGGAAGGACCTGGGAATGATTTGGTATCTGTTACGGCATTAGCAGCATCTGGGGCCCATATCGTATTGTTTACTACGGGCAGAGGGACTCCCTTTGGCGGTCCGGTCCCAACTGTAAAAATTTCTACCAATACTGCACTTTTCGAGAAAAAGAAAAATTGGATTGACTATAATGCTGGGCAGCTTATTGAGGGCACGGATATGGTTAGCCTGAAACATGATTTCTTTGAATATATGGTTAAGCTGGCTTCTGGTGATACCCGAACCAAAAATGAGCAGTATGGGTTTAAGGAAATTGCCATCTTCAAAGATGGTGTCATACTCTAAGTTAAAAGATTTGGGGGAGAGTGTTTTCTCATGAAAAGACTAAGTAAACAATGGTTTACTGAACAAAAACACATGGATCAATTACCAGAACGTATCATTCAGTTTGGGGAAGGGAATTTCTTGCGTGGTTTTATCGACTGGATGGTCCACAAAATGAACAAACAAGGTTTGTTTAACGGGAAAATAGTTGCCATTCAACCAACTCCACACGGGAAAGTGGTACCGAAGCTGAATGATCAAGATGCTCTGTATACGGTAGCACTTAGGGGAATGGAAAACGGAGAAATTATCGATAAAGTTGAAGTAGTTTCTTCTATTAGTAGAGGGATCAACCCTTATAACGATTGGCAGGAAGTATTGAAGGTAGCTGAAAATAAGGATATCCGTTTCGTTTTTTCCAATACTACCGAAGCAGGCTTAAGCTATTCCGCAGAGGAATACAATTCAGAAAAATCACCGCTTTCGTTTCCAGGAAAATTGACAGCTTTTCTCTACCATCGTTACCAGGTAATGAATGGTGCAGCAGAGGCAGGACTTGTGATATTACCTTGTGAATTACTAGAAGATAATGGGAATCTATTAAAAGAAATTGTCCTCCGCATAGCGAACGATTGGAAGCTGCCAGATTCATTCATTGATTGGGTTCAAGCAAGTAATAAATTTTGTAATACACTTGTCGATCGCATCGTTACAGGTTATCCCAAAAATGATATTGATGAATATCGAACTAGATTAGGATATGAAGATGAATTGATTACGGTAGGTGAGCCTTATCATTTGTTTGCAATTGAAGCCGATGAAGAGACGGCTGATGCCATACCTTTTCACAAGGCTGGATTGAATGTGTTCTGGTCAGATGTAAGACCTTTCCGTGATATCAAGGTTAGGATCTTAAATGGCGCACATACGATGATGTTTGCGGCAGGATATCTATCTGGAAAAAAGACGGTGCTCGAGACAATGGAGGATGAACTGTTGCAAGAATACGTCGGACGTGGGATTTATTCGGAAATTCTTCCGGTAATCAAGATGAATGAGTTTCAAACAAAAGCGTTTGCGGATTCGGTTATCGAGCGTTTCTCCAACCCGTTTAATCAGCATTTTCTTAGTGATATCGGTTTAAATGCGTTATTTAAATATAAGAGCAGACTTCTTCCTACACTGGAGGATTGGACGAACCAAAAGAATAAACTGCCTGATATTGTATCGTTCTCGCTTGCGGCTTTATTCGCCTATTACCAGCCAGAACGAATGCAGGGCAGCAGCCGGATCATTCGTGATCAACCAGAAGTGATTGAATTGTTTATGGAATGCTGGAGCATGCTGAACAATGAAAACGTATGTCTAGAAAATATGGTAAAGACGATCTTATCGAGTAAGTCTTTATGGGAAAGAGATTTAAATGAAATTAATGATTTACCTGAAACAGTATGCGGTTTCCTGACTACGATTTTGGAGTCAGGAATGGAAAACGCTATAGATACGCTTATTTCATCTACTAAAATGGCACAAGAAATTTTACCATAGGAGGCCGCCATGCAGTCAAAGGTAAGATTAATAGAAAAATTAGTGGATTGTGGTGTTATTGCGGTCATTCGTGGCATCCCAGAAGAGAAAATAATGGAGGTCGCACAAAGTCTAATCGCGGGCGGAGTAACAGCACTGGAAGTGACCGTAGATACTCCTGAATCCTTTAGATCTATTAATAGACTCTCAAATCTTTTTAAAGACCGGGCCATCATAGGTGCAGGTTCGGTGCAATATAAAGAGGGAGCAAGACTAGCCATCGAATCGGGAGCGGAATTTGTTCTAAGTACGAATCTTCATAAGGATGTAATCCATACGACATTGAAGTATGGCAAAGTTGCAATACCAAGGGTTATGAAGATGACAGAAATGGTCAGTGCCATCGAATCGGGAGCGGATCTTGTCAAAGTGTTCCCGGCAGCAGGGTTAGGGTTGGAATATATTAAAGATGTAACAGAATTCTTTTCTCATGTCCCTATTATTTCAGCTGGAGGTATTCATCTGGACAATGTCGCTTCATTTATTGAATCAGGTGTGTCCGCAGTAGGAATTGGCGGGAATCTTGTAGACTGTAAAGCCATTGCAGCTTCTGACTTTATGAAAATTATGCGTACAGCAAAGGAGTATGTTTCAATTATCCAGAATGTGAGGGCAAATATATATAATGTAGATGGAAAACCATTATTTCCACTTGGTAGAACACTGCTCTAATGGGTGATAGTCAAACGTTCTGGTGTATAGGGCAAAAGGGGACGATATCTTTGTTCTGTTAAATACTAGTTGGAGAGGAGATAAGTATATGATTTTAAAAGAATTAACCAAAAATCGTTTAAACACCATTAATTATTATAAGGACGGATTGTTACAAACATGTAAGGGCCATGTAAGGTCGCTATGCGTAAAGCCCGAGAAAAGGGATTGACGGTGTCCTTCGACCCGAACTTGCGTCGGAAGATTTGGACGGAACTGGAGGCAAGGGAGACCCTATTGTCACTCGTCCCTTTATGCGAGGGATTATCATCCTTTTCCTTTCGATCCTCATTGCAATCAATGCGATTGAACATTTAGAAGAAGGGGCATTTATTATCCGTTACATATTGCGGTTTTTGTGTGTGAGTATCCCTGTCATTCTTTTTTTGGTTGATTTGATTCGGAAACGATTAAGTTAGCAACAAACTGATATCATAACTAAAAACCGAACAAGTAAAAATCATGCCTTCCTTCGCGATTTTTTTATATAATGCAGATGTTTATGTGGTGCAAGCCCAATTTTTATAGACTGATGTACATTTAATTTCAGGTTGTTGGAGAAAAATATTTTTAAAAGATACCGTTTTATGGCTGATTTACGAAAATTATTGTAATTCTCAATGTAATCGATTACAATAAATGTAAACGAACACTGAAGGGGAAAGTTATACATGGTCAGAATTGCGGATGTTGCAAAAATGGCAAATGTTTCAACAGCCACAGTATCCCGAGTCATAAGTAATGCAGGGACTGTAAAAAAAGAAACAGCTGAAAAAGTTTTAGAAGCCATAAAAAAATTAAATTACCACCCTAATATGCTGGCAAGACAATTGAGAAGATCTGAAACCAAAACAATTCTTGTGGTGGTTCCTGATATAACCAATACTTTCTTTTCTGCGGTGCTGCGCGGAATTGAATCCGTTGCCATCGAAAACGGATATCAAGTACTTCTAGGAGATGCACGAAACGAGGTCGAAAGCGAAACTAGTTTTTTAACGATTTTAGGACAGAAAAAAGCCGATGGGTTGATATTATTAACCGCAAGGACCGATCAAAAAATATTAGAGGAATTATCCCAGGATTACCCTGTAGTATTGGCCTGTGAATACTATGAGGGTTCCAAGCTGCCTACGGTCTCCATTGATAATGTTAGCAGTGCAAGAAAGGCAACCGAATATTTAATTAGCTTAAACCACAAGAGAATTGGACATATTTCCGGACCCTTGAATATTGTTGTTGGACGTGATCGATGTAGGGGGTTTCATCAAGCAATGGCGCAACACGGCCTGTCTGTGGATCCAAGTTTGGTACAGGAAGGCGAATTCTCTTTTGAAAGTGGATTTAATTTAATGTTGAAATTTTTATCACTAGAGAATCCTCCTACAGCCCTTTTTGCGGGTAATGATGAAATGGCTATGGGTGCCATAAAAGCCGCTAAATCTAAAGGTTTAAGAGTTCCAGAAGATTTATCTGTTGTTGGCTTTGATGATATTCAATTTGCATCAATTTTTGAACCTGCTCTAACAACCGTGGCACAACCAACGTTTGATATGGGTCAAAAAGCGATGCGTTTACTGTTAAAATTAATTAAAGATGAAGAAATAGAGAAAGATCAATTTATTCTTCCTGATAAACTCATTGTCCGTGAATCATGCAAAGAACTTATAGAAGAGTAGTTTAGCGTATTCCTGTTAGAATTAAAAATAATGAAAAACAAAAGGGGAGTGAACTTAACAATAGTTCACTCCCTTTTAGTCATTATTAGGGGAACATAATTCTATTGGTTCAAGAACAGTTTTTATCATTCTGAATAAAAAAGAACCGAAGAAGTTTTAAAAAAATATTGAATTCTATACTGTAATCGATTACAATAAGGGTGTCGAAAGAAAGAGTAAAATATTTTAATGCAAAGTGAGAAGGTATTTTATTCTGAAAGATTATTTCTTAATTTAAAAAATGAATAAATTCATATTTTTTTCGACTAAAATGTAATCCATTACATTTTATGAAGTTTGAAGGTTAAGGTAAATTATTTATTTACTAGGACTAAACACATTTTTTTTGCGAGGTAGTGTAATCGATTACACTGTATGACTTCTACTCATTCTTAGGTGAATCGAAAAGTTCGATTGGAGGACGGAAAACAAATGGAAAAAATAAAAGTAGGAATCATCGGGACAGGTTTCATTGGCCCGACACATATCGAAGCAATCAGAAGACTTGGATTCGTGGAAGTCGTAGCATTAGCAGAGACGAGTCAAGAACAAGCGGAAAGAAAGGCAGCTGAACTTGGAATACCAAAAGCCTATGGCGATTACAGCGAAATGCTTCGTGATAGCGAAATTCAAGTTGTTCATAACTGTACGCCAAACCATGTGCATTTCGCGATCAATAAAGAAATTATTTTAGCAGGTAAACATGTGATCTCAGAGAAACCGCTTGCGATGAATAGTGAAGAATCAGCGGAATTGCTGGCATTGGCTCAAAAACAGGGTGTTGTACATGGTGTGAACTTTAATTACAGACAGCATGCGAGTGTGCAAAACCTGCGAGCTAAAATTGCTAACGGTGACCTTGGGAAAGTGAATTTGGTTCACGGAAGCTATTTGCAGGATTGGTTACTATATCAAACTGATTTTAACTGGCGTTTAGCACCGGAAGTCGGCGGAAAATCACGTGCGGTGGCAGATATCGGTTCCCATTGGTGTGACACCGTTCAATTTGTTACCGGTAAAAAGATTGTTGAAGTATTTGCTGATTTAGCAACGGTCATTCCAGTTAGAAAGAAAGCAATTGGAAGTGTGGCCACTTTCAGCACACAAGGTACTGAAGATGTAGAATATGAAGATGTTTCAATCAATACAGAAGACTATGCATCCGTACTAGTTCGTTTCGAAGATGGATCAAGAGGAGTCTTCACTGTTTCACAAGTAAGTGCAGGCCGAAAAAATCGACTAAGCTTTGAAATCGATGGCAGTGAGAGCTCTGCTTACTGGAATCAGGAAGAGCCTGAAAAACTATGGATGGGGCACAGGGATAAGCCGAATGAAATCCTTCTAGCCGATCCGGCAATGTTCGCACCTGAAGCAAGATCAGCCATCCATCATCCAGGAGGACATAACGAAGGCTGGCCGGATGCACTGAAAAATATGATGTTAAATTATTATGCCTTTATACGTGATCGCAAAGATCCTTTAAAGGATCAAGCTAATTTTGCTACATTCGAGGACGGTCATATTTCAATGGCTATTACCGATGCCATTTTAGAAAGCCATGAACAGCAAAAATGGGTCAAGGTTAAGGTGGAAAAGGAGGTTTTAGTATGAAACTAGGTGTGTTTACAGTTCTATATCAAAATCTTCCATTCGAAGGGATGCTAGATAAATTAGCTGAAATGGGCGTTGAGGCGGTTGAGTTAGGGACCGGAAACTATCCGGGAAATAGTCATTGTAATCCGGAAGAATTGTTAGGGAATCCGGATAAAATCAGATCGTTCAAACGGGCGATTGAAAGCAGGGGATTAATCATCAGCGGACTAAGCTGTCATGGGAACCCGCTTCATCCAAATGTAAAGGCTGCCAAGGACGCCCATGACGTTTGGAGAAAAACGGTCTTACTGGCTGAGCAGTTGGAGGTACCGGTTATCAATGGATTTGCCGGATGTCCAGGAGATCATCCGGGTGCCAAGTTTCCGAACTGGGTGACATGCTCTTGGCCTCCTGAATATACAGAAGTTTTAGAATGGCAATGGAATGATGTGGTTATCCCGTATTGGAAAGAAGAAGCAAAGTTCGCGGAAAAGCATGGGATTCACCAAATCGCTTTCGAAATGCATCCAGGCTTTGTTGTCTATAATCCGGAAACATTACTAAAACTAAGGGAACATGCAGGACTGAACATCGGAGCTAACTTTGACCCAAGCCATTTGGTGTGGCAAGGAATTGATCCAGTTGAGGCCATTAAAAAATTAGGCCGTGAAAATGCGATCTTCCATTTCCATGCAAAAGATACCTATTTAGACCAAGCCAATATCAAGGTGAATGGTGTTCTCGATACGAAGCATTACAGTCAAGTATTGGATCGTTCATGGACCTTCCGCTCAGTTGGCTATGGCCATAACGAAAAAATGTGGAAAGATATGATCAGTACACTTCGTGCGGTAGGGTATGATTACGTAGTTTCCATTGAACATGAAGATATGTTGGCGTCTATCGATGAAGGCTTAATGAAAGCAATCACACTGTTAAAAGGGACGTTGTTTAAAGAGCAAGTATCGGAAATGTGGTGGGCTTAGGGATTGCACAGGGACGGTTCGCGTGTTTCCAAAGCATGAGAACCAACCCATCCATCCAATTAATAAAAATGGGGTGTTAAAATGAAAACGTTTGTAGGTCAAGAACGTACTTTAGGCGGTCTTCCAATGGGAGTGGTTTGGGGGTTTGTAGCAACGTTAATTTTTATGGCTGGTGACGGTCTTGAGCATGCATGGTTGTCTCCCTATCTGATTGAAAAGGGATTGACCGTTCAACAATCAGCCACTCTTTTTGCGGTTTATGGAGCAATCTTAGCTATCGCATCTTATTTTTCTGGTGTACTCACCGAGATGTGGGGACCAAGGAAGGTAATGGTCATCGGTCTTGTTACTTGGTTAATCGGTCAGGTACTATTCATTGAATATGGTTTAAAGTTAAACAATTACGCTATTATGCTCCCGACTTATGGGATTCGTGGTTTAGGTTATCCTTTGTTCTGCTACTCTTTCTTAGTGTGGGTTACTTATCGCAGTCCAGAGCGGATTCTGGCAACAGCTATAGGATTGTTCTGGGCAGCGTGGAGCGGCGGACTTTATGTTGTAGGAAGTTATTTCCCGGCTTACATGCTTCCGAAGATCGGATATATCGGGTTATTGTGGAGTGCTGTAGCTTGGGTGTTAGTCGGAGGAATTGTCGGTCTTATTGTAGTAAAAGGTGATGTAAAAAAGGAACAAAAGGGAGATCCAAAGGAAAAGCTAAAGAGCTTAATGAGTGGATTTACCATTTGTGTCGAACAGCCGAAAGTGGCGATCGGCGGCGTGGTTCGGATTATCAATTCAACAGGGATCGGTTCATTGCCAATCTTTTTCCCAATGTACTTGAAGTCCAATTACGGATTCACAACTGAACAGTTTTTACAAATGTGGGGAACCATGTGGTTTGCAAATATAATCTTTAACCTAATCATTCCTTACATCAGTGATAAATGGTTAGGCTGGCAAAAAACGATTCAATGGCTTGGCAGCTTCGGTATGGGCGTAATGTTACTCGTCTTGCTTTACACACCTGAAGTATTTGGCAACAGTTTCTTGGCTTTAAATATTGCGGGCATTTTTATGGGGATTGTTCTTTGTGGTTTCGTTCCGCTTTCAGCATTGGTAGCATCACTTGCTCCTGAGAAAAAAGGATCAGCGATGGCGATTGTAAGCTTTGGTGCAGGAATGTCTTACTTTATCGCACCTGCAATTGTTGGGCTTTTTATCGGACTTATTGGTGCAAAAGGGGTTATCTGGATTTTCGCAGGTACGTATTTCCTTGGTGCTTATTTAATGAAGTTTATGAAGCTTCCTTCCGAAGAAAATAATAAAAAAGAAATCTTATTAGAAAAACACGCAGGTTAGTTTTTTAGAAATGCCACCAATTAAATTAAGGGGGATGTACCATGATTATCATTCACGCAAACATAAAGGTGAAGGAGCCTTATCGGGAAATATTCTTGGAAGAGGCAAGACTTGTAACAAAATCGTCACAAGCGGAGTCTGGAAATATTAGTTACCAATATTATGAAAACCCAGAAGAGGTGAACAGCTTTATCTTTGTTGAGAAATGGAATGATGAAGAAGCGATTCAACTGCATGAGGAAACCCCACACTTTAAAAGATTCATAAAAGCTGTTGAACCTATTGTTGCTGAACCTATCCATGCAGAATTATTTGAGGCTTCAATAAAAAGATAATATTGAACAAACATAAGGTTTAACTTCGATCAATGTATCAGCTAAGGAAGCGTATCAGGTTAGTAAAGAAAGGTGTGGATGAAAAAATGAATCTGGAATTAAAAAATAAAACCGCACTTGTGACTGGCAGCAGTAAAGGTATTGGGAAAGCAATTGCCATGGCTTTTGCGGAAGAAGGTGCCAACGTTGTAATTTGTGCACGCGGCGCGGAAGCGTTAAATGAGGCGTCGGCTGAATTAGAGAAAACCGGCGGTAGTGTTCTTGCTATTCAAGCCGATCTAACGAAACAAGCAGACGTCGACAATCTTATTGCTTCTGCTATTGATCGTTTTAAAACCGTCGACATCCTCGTTAATAATGCGGGGATTGCTAGTGGATTTGATGATTTTGAATCATTAGATATAGACCAATGGCAGCATATTTTTGACGTCAATCTTTTTGGAACTGTACGTGTAACTAAAGCAACTATTCCTTTTATGAGAAGAACAGGATTTGGCCGCATTATTAACATTTCATCAGAATCCGGCATTCAACCAGACGCATTCATGCCTCATTACAATGCCTCTAAAGCAGCACTGATTAATTTTACAAAAAGCTTATCCAAGGCATATGCTGCAGAAGGAATACTTGTCAATACGGTATCGCCTGCGTTTATAATGACACCCATGCTTGAGGGCCTGTTGAAGGATAATGCCAAAAAGTTGAACATCAGTTATGATGAAGCAATCCAGCAATTCCTTAAGGAAAATCGTCCGCATGTTGAAGTGAAGCGGCCAGGGACGGTGGAAGAAGTTGCTTCAGCTGTTGTGTACCTTGCTTCAAACAAGGCTTCTTTTATAAACGGTGTCAACCTTCGAGTTGATGGTGGCTCCGTTGCAAGTCTGTAAGTTGGCAGCGTTAGAAATGGACAAACGTCAACATCTTGAAAAGCTGGCAGTTAGTATCGCTCATGAAATCCGTAACCCATTGACAACCATAAAAGGTTTTATTCAGTTGCTAAAGCCCGATTTGAAGGAAATCGGCAAGGAATATTATGCGGATGTGATGATAGAAGAAATTGATCGCGTTAATCAAATCATTAATGAATTTTTGAATGCAGGAAAGCCACAACATCCTTTGGCACAAAAAACATCCCTGAATAAACTGATCAAAGATATGGCCATGCTCTATGAAGGTGAAGCGATATTAAGGGATATTCGACTCTCTACTTCTACTGCCGATCATGACGTTGTACTGAATATCCCAACGAACCAATTAAAACAGGTAATCATGAATTTGATGAAGAATGCCATGGAAGCAATTGACGATCAGCATGAAAGAGAAATTAATTTATCTGCGTCTGTTCAAAATGAATTTGCTACAATCGTCATCGAGGATAATGGCTGTGGGATGTCAGAAGAAGCGAGGGAGATGTTATATATCCCTTTTTTCTCAACAAAAGAAAAGGGGACTGGAGTAGGTTTAAGTGTAAGTAAAGAAATTATTGAGCGATTAGGCGGATCCATACATGTGGATAGTTCGCAAGGAAAGGGAACTATATTTACAATTTCCTTTCCTCCTACGCTTATCGTGAACAAATTGTGACAATCGAAATTTAGTTGTTGCAAATTCAGGTGTAATCGATTACAATAATTCTTGTAAGCGATACAACATCTATTTCTTAGTCAGATGATAGTGAGGACTAGCGATAGATAGGATAAATCATTACTTTCTTATAGGAAACAGCATTTTCATCTTTAGATAAAAATGTAATGGATTACATTAATGTTTTTTTATTACTTAGTTTAAATATTAATATTATTAAGGTGGAGAGTAATAATATTAGCAAAAATGTAATCGATTACTAACTTTGAAGGTGAGTTTGCTTCGGTTTTTATAGGATGAAATATGGCACACTAAATTCCAAAAGATATGGAGGTAATCACATGAAATTAGGTTATCAAACAAATACTTGGGGCGGCGTAGTTGGTCATCCAGCGGGTGTTACTTCTGTTAAGGATTCTTACTACCTTGCTTACGGATCAACAGAAGAGGCATTAAAGGATATTTCCGAAGCTGGCTATGACGGCTTTGAAATCTTCGATGGAAACCTGATGCAATATAAAGATAAAAAAGAAGAATTTTTAAAATTAATGAATGACTATTCTTTATCTTTGGTTGGTGTATATACAGGCGGGAATTTTATTTTCCCTGATATTTTAGAAGAAGAATTAATAAAAATTGAAAGTGTAGCACAATTCGCGTCAGAAGCAGGTGCAATCCACCTGGTAATCGGCGGCGGAGCGGTGCGTGCAAACGGCATTCTTGAAAGCGATTATACGGCTCTTGGTAATGCACTTAATAAAGTAGTTGAAATTGCTGAAAAATATAATCTGATTGCAAGTTATCATCCGCATTTAGGTACGAACGTTCAGGCTCCTGAACAATTAGATAAACTAATGCCATTAACAAAGATTAACCTTTGCCCAGATACAGCTCACATTGAAGCTGGCGGTGGAGATCCGGTGGCTGTCATCAGAAAATATGTGGACCGCATCAAATATGTTCACTTCAAAGATTATGCCAATGGTGAGTTTTTACCATTAGGTGAAGGGCATCAAAAATTTGATGAAATGGTTAAAGCATTAGAAGAGGCAAACTATGATGGCTGGATTACAGTTGAGTTAGACAGCTACCCAGATCCAAAACAAGGGGCTAAAATCAGCCGCAGCTATTTAAATCAATTTGATAAAGTAAATCAAGCATAAACGTTTCATCCATTAAGAATATCAAACTTTTTAAAAATAAGAAGATAATTGTGGGAGGATACTAAGATGAAAAAATTAAACGTAGGTATGATCGGCGGAGGATTTATGGGTAAGGCGCATTCACTTGCATATGCAGGTATGCCAATGTTTTTCTGGCCTGCACCAGCAATTCCTCATCGTCACACAGTAGTTGACGTTAACGAAGGATTAGCTAAAGATGCGGCAGCGAGATTAGGCTTTGACAACTATGCTACCGATTGGAGAGAAGTTGTTAACAACCCAGAAATCGATGTCATCGACATTGTTACTCCAAACAATACTCATGCTGAAATCGCGATTGCAGCAGCAAAAGCAGGCAAGCATATTATTTGTGAAAAGCCCTTAGCATTAGGCGCTGAACAAGCGAAGGAAATGTTAGAAGCAGTAAAAGCTGCAGGTGTAAAACACGCCGTTGCTTTCAATTACAGAAGAACACCAGCTGTTGCTCTTGCGAAAAAATATATTGAAGAAGGAAGAATTGGTAAAGTTCTAAGCTTCCGTGGAACATACTTACAAGACTGGTCTGCGGATCCGAATTCTCCATTATCATGGCGCTTCCAAAAGAAAATTGCTGGATCAGGTGCTCTAGGTGATATCGGAACACACGTGGTTGATTATGCTCGTTACCTTGTAGGTGAAGTTACAGATGTAAATGCGATCACAAAAACGTGGATTCCTGAAAGACCAATTCAAACTGGCGGCATCGACAAGTTAGGTACAGTGAAAGCTGGAGGCGACGATGTGCCAAAAGCAGCTGTTGATGTAGACGATGAATTTATCACCATGGTCAAATTCGATAATGGTGCAATTGGAACGATCGAGGCAACTCGTAATGCACATGGCCGCAACAACTTCCTAACTTTTGAAATTCATGGTGAAAAAGGTTCTTTATACTTTAACTATGAGCGCCGTGACGAGCTTCAAGTTTGCTTTGCAGATGATCCAAGTGATGCAAAAGGCTTCAGAACTGTTTACACAGGACCAGCTACTCCTTACGGTGAAGGATTATGGCCAATTCCTGCTCTAGGTATTGGTTACGGCGAAACAAAGATCATTGAAACATATGATTTCTTTAAAGCAATAAGTGAGGGTACTGAATTCTCACCTAACTTCCATGATGGCTACCAGATTGAATTAATTGCAGATGCAATCCTTGAATCCGCTGAAAATGGACAATGGGTTAACCTTGAAAAAACAGCGGCAGCTGTAAAATAATGAGATAGGCAGAAGCGCCCATTAGTCACTGGGCGTTGGAGTTGGACAATTCTCAAACTTAACAAGAGGCTTCTCAATCGAGGAGCCTCTTTTGTAAACATGGCGCTTTTCAAAGTGGGAAAACTTAAAGGAAATGAGTGAATGGTTATGGAAGAAAGATGGTTAGTTGGTGTTGATGTAGGTGGGACCACGGTTAAAATGGCTTTTATCAGTTTGCAGGGTGACATCATATATAGCTGGGAGATCGATACTGATCTAAGTAATAAGGGCAAACACATACCTGCATCGATTGCAAGAGCGATTGATCAAAAGTTAGTAGAATTAAATCAAACAAAAAATCAATTAGTCGGAATCGGAATCGGTGCGCCGGGCCCTGTTAATTCGGATGATGGTTCTGTTGAAGTGGCGGTTAACCTAGGCTGGGAGCGATTCCTTTTACAAACCATTCTTGAGAGGGAAACCTCCCTGCCGGTTGTTGTGGACAATGATGCAAATATTGCTGCAATCGGTGAAATGTGGAAAGGTGCGGGTAAAGGGGCTAAAAACTTAATTTGTGTTACTTTAGGAACAGGTGTTGGTGGCGGAATTATCGTTAATGGCGAGATTGTACATGGGGTAAATGGAGCCGGTGGTGAAATAGGTCATATAACATCGGTACCTAGAGATGGTTCACCTTGTAATTGTGGGAAATCAGGATGTCTGGAAACGGTAGCATCCGCAACAGGAGTTGTCCGTTTGGCAATGGAGGGATTAGCTTCTACCAACAAGACTAGTATATTACGAAATTTTTATGATGGACAGGCTCTGACTGCCAAGCGTGTTTTTGACGCTGCAAACGAAGGGGATGAACTCGCAAACAGAGTCATAGGTGAGGTTGCCTACCATTTAGGATTGGCCCTTGCTAATTTAGCCAATGGCTTAAATCCTGAAAAAATCGTTATTGGAGGCGGAGTATCAAAAGCTGGTGATACATTGCTGAGACCTCTGAAAGAGGAATTTATTCGATTCGCTTTTCCGAGAGTTGCACATGGTGTCGAGATTGTTATTGCCACACTAGGCAATAACGCAGGGGTCATTGGAGGAGCTTGGCTGGCGAAAGAGAAGCTAATTAATAAGTTAGTACCACTTTAAAACTTATTAAGAAACATGCACTAGAAAAAATATAAATCATATATAGGAGATATCCCGTTTGAATGCCTGAGGAGGATATTTTGAAACCTATGTTACCAAGTGAAAAATATTTCGGTAAGTTAGAACTAGTTTATGCATTTTATGGGGCTATGCCTACAGGTGTTACTGTTTCAGAAACCGGTCGTATTTTTATTTGCTTTCCGAAATGGGGAGACGATGTTAAATTTACGGTGGCGGAAATTGTTGAGGATAAATTGCAGCCTTATCCTAATTTACAAACCAATTTGGTTAACCCCGAGAATATCACAATGACTTTCATCAGTGTCCAAAGTGTAGTTGCTGATGGAAGGGGAACGCTTTGGATATTAGATACAGCCGCACCCAATTTTTCTGAACCTATTAAAGGGGGGGCAAAATTAGTCGCTGTTGATTTAAAAACCAATACAATAAGAAAAGTATATACCTTTAAAGAAGATGTTGTCCTGCCTACAACTTATCTGAATGATGTCCGTTTTGATTTTCGTGTTGGAAAAGAAGGTTATGCCTATATAACGGATTCTTCTTCAAGAGGCCCAGGAGCTATTATCGTCGTAGATTTATCAAATGGAGACGCGTTTAGACGGTTAAATGGGGCACCTTCAACTTCACCCGACCCCTATTTTTTACCAAAAGTAGAAGGTCAAATTTTAATGAATCGAAACAAAGACGGTTCAACTTCTCCATTTAGATTGGCGTCTGATAGTCTTGCGATTTCTCCCGATGGAAAGATATTATTTTTTGCTCCACTAACCAGTCGTCATTTGTTCTCGATCTCAACAGAAGCCCTAAGAGACAGAATAATACAGGACATCGATTTACCTTATCATGTGGAGTATTGGGGAGAAAAAGGTGCGTCTGATGGAATGATCACCGATGCAAAGGGAACTGTTTATGCTGGAGATTATGAAAACAACAGTATCCGTAAGATATTGCCAAATGGCATAATGGAAACTATCGCACATGATCCGAGAATTTTGTGGCCGGATACTTTTTCAATTGGTCCGGATCAATATTTGTATGTCATTGTGAACCAATTACATCGACAGCCTAGATATCATTATGGAAAAGACTTACGACAGAAACCTTATAGTTTACTTCGTATCAAAATTGATCAATTTCCTGCTCCGACCTTTTAAAAGAAAACATTCCTAATATCTTTTTGATTCTTATAGGAGATTAAAGAATGTCCATCTAAGATAACTCGTATTTATTATTGAAGATACGTCTTATAACAGACATTGTAAATCTAACCAATAAAAAGGAAATAGAGAGAGAACAAAAAGTGATTTTCCAATTCCATCCTTTTTTATATTTAACAAGCTGTGTATTTTTTTCTAGCCATAGCTCAGCAATTGTCATCGGTACACTGAAATACAGAACTTTTATAAGGCACTGAATAATGCGAGAATCTTTAGTTAGTTGATTATAAAAGACACAAGTAATTGGGAAAAGTATGTAATCAAACAACACGTTTGTTTTAACTTGTTTTGGAAATCGGGTGGGATATTGAACATAGCCTTTATTTACAACCAGATTATCGACAAGTGATGCATAATAACTTTTTATAAAGAAAACAAGGAGCCAGTCCTTTGCAAGTGGTTTTTTAATTAAATATATAAAAGAACTAATACCGAATAAATAAAGGAATTTTATAAGGTTTTTTTCGAATTTTTTACCCAATGTCTAGCACCTCCATAATGATAGGTTATCTCTGATGCAGGAGGTTATACTATGGACATTCAAAAATTAGATAAGTAAACAGTGAATTAATAAGGCTCTATTTTCATATAAAATGGTGTCCTTATTGTGAACTGAACCCGGTTTGATGTTGGCTCCTTCTAAAACTTTTTGAATCCACGAAAAAACGCAATAATAAGTCTCTTTCTCTATTCATTCATATTGCCAAGGAAGAAGTCTCTTCACTCATTTATTTGGTTCGATTTTTTAACCAGCTGTCAAATTCGGTTGCGACTAGGCGTTCACCTGTTAATCCTTCAGATTGCTCGGAGGCAAGATAAACGATAGGTTTTGCCATGATTTCCGGCTTCAGAAGCTGAGAGTTTCCTTCAAGTTCCTTCCTCACTTCATCAGGTATCATTCCGGTTACGGTGGCCCCGCCAGGAAGAAGCATATTTACAGTCACTCCAAGTTCACGCAGGTCTTCAGCCATGATAAATGACAGGGACTCGGTTGCGGCACGAGAAGGGCCGTATGGGACAAATCCTTTTCGTTTCATGGTTTCATAATTCATCGATATATTGATGATTTTTCCTCTTCCCTGCTCGACCATCAGAGGAGCGAATCCCCGGGAGGTTAGGAAATAACCGGTCACATTTGTATCGATTAAATTTCGAAACCCTTCAGGAGAGACCTGATAGAAAGGCTGTGGTTCTGTAAGGAATTTTGAGTTTACAGTCCTCATGCCAATCCCGGCATTGTTCACGAGGACATCGATCTTACCCCATTCTGTTTTTACCCAGTTGACTGCATCTTGTACCGATTCCTCTGACCTGACATCCAATGGAAGTTCAAAAACATTTGAATATCCCTTATCTTGAAGGTTTTTTATAGCTTCCGTCATTTTTGCTCCCGGACGGGATGCCACCGCAACCGTTGCTCCTTCATCAAGAAGTGCTTCTACCATTGCATATCCTAAACCGCTTGATCCTCCTGTAACAACGGCATGTACGCCAGTCAATACTTTTGCCATTTTTCCACCTCATTTGGCTTAAATTTAAATCTCCGAAAGGATTATAATAGTATGTACAGTTTTTTACATCATTTCCCCTGCAGTTAAAAATTTTATGTGCATAGCAATTGAAACATAATTAATACAGCTGAATGTAACTGCTTTAAATAACTGGACCTCTGAATTGGATAATAATAAGTAAATCCACGCCTTTTTGATAGCGTGGATTTTTTTAGGTAAAGATTAGTCCAACTTCTTGGTTGTTCATAAACGATTCAAATTCCTTTGTAAATAAAGAAATAAATGGATTACAGTTATTTCGATTCCAAGCAATAATAAAGTCAATTTCATCAATTTTTTCTTCCAATTCAATAAAACGAAGAGTGGAAGGAGGATTCGAAATGGCTTTTGGAAGTATAGAAATACCAATGCCAGCTTCAATCATAAGCAATACCGTTTCAAAATGAGAACCTTCTCTGACAATGTTTGGGGATAGTCCCTGCTTTTTAAAAAGTTCTGATATATGTTGGAAACCATCAGGAGATATTTCGTGATTCATCACAATAATAGGTTCAGATGCAATCGAAGAGAAACTAAGTTTTTTGAAATCGGCAAGAGGATGTTCACTGTGCAGTACTACATTAAAAGGTATATTGGCTATTTTTTTAGATATGATTTCGGGAAATTTTTCAATCGATAATGATAGTGTAAAACCAATATCGATTTCTCCTATTTTTAAAGAGGAATTTAATGTATCTCTAGTATATTGAATTAATTCAATATTTACATCTGGATATTTCTTCGTAAATTGACTAATAAGTTTTGGTAAAAAGATTTTTTCAAGTCCTAAATACCCAATTTTAAGATTCCCGGACAGTCCATTTCCGGCAAGCCTTGCATTACTGATCGCTTCTTCATAACTGGCGATAACGCTTTTGGCATCTTTTAATAATTGGGTTCCAGCATTCGTTAATTGAACCGTTCGTCTATTTCTAATAAACAATTGAACTCCTGTTTGTTCCTCTAGATTAGAAATTTGCTTGCTAATCGCTGATTGAGCGACAAAATGTTCCATTGCTGCCTCAGTAAAACTCAATCGTTCCGCGACGGAGACGAAGTATCGTAATTGTTTAAGATCCATAGGCAATTTCTCCTCTCTAGTTGAATATGTAAATGCAGGCTAATTACCTATATGAAAAAAAGGTATAACTGTGAACGATTAGTTATATTTCTCACCTTTGCTATTCTACCATATACTATGTGTTGAAGTTAGCGGTACCGACTAGGTAACTTATCAATTAACTAGATTAAAAAGGTAGAAACAGAGGAGGATTACAGTGAGTCACTTGTTTATGAATAACCTGCCAGATCACAAGATACCGTATTTATTAAGAAATGGGGAAGGGGAACGGTATCTATTTGGCAGACAGTTAGCTACTATTATTGCAAATGGAAATAGTACGGAAAATTTAGTAGAAATGGTCATTCTTTCAGGAGGGAAGGGAGACTCATTCCCATCGCATAAACATTTACATAGTCATGAAGGAATTTACATACTTCATGGGCGGCTTGAACTTGTGATTGCAAATAAGAAATATTTACTGACGGAAGGAAACTATGCTTTTATTCCTGCTGGTACGGAACACAGCTATCAAATGCTCAGCCATCGCACTCAGGTTTTATCCTTTACTTCAAAAGGAGCGGTGTCACAACTTTATTCCGTTATTGGTGAGCCTTACGACAAGTTTGTTCACCCTCCAAAAGCCGTGAATGAACTATCCATTGAAAAATATGAGAAAGCATCACTCGCTGCAGATGTAGAGTTTTTCTTTGATCATCAAGTTGTTAGTACACCACAACTTGTAACAGATGGGGAAGTACCTGAAGAGGCTGCGCCATATGTCCTTGAAACGGGAGAAGGCATTCGTTTGGTTACGGGAGATCAACTTCATACCTTGATGACCACTCAAGCCAATTCTAATGGTGAATTTATTTTTGTTGTTTCAGAAGGTCCGAAAGGTGAAGCGATTCCTGAACACTATCATGAAGAGCATACGGAATTTTTCTTCTGTATTGAAGGGCAAGTTACGTTGTGGGCAAATGGAGAAGAAGTCGTTCTACACCCTGGTGATATACTTCACGTGCCTGCTAACACGGTTCATTCTTATCGAATGGATTCTCATTACACAAAAATGGTGGGTATCCTCGCCACTGGTCTATTCGAGCCATTTTTCCGTACTCTTGGCGATGTGTATGATGATTATATTTTCCCGAGCGAGCCGGCTCCACTCCGTTTTGATCGAGTAATGCAAAATTTAGATATTCTTGACCTGAAAGTACTTGGTGGTCGTCCAGTAAAAGATTAATAGGAACAAGAAGACAATCACAAGTTAGAGATTGCATCTATTAAGGAGGACTTTCGTTGGAAAAGTTAGTCAATTATTCTGTAGAAATCATATCCGATCTTATTTACGCGGAGATAAATGGAAGACAGCTATTAGCAGATTTATATTTACCCAAGGTGAAAAATGAGCCTCTTCCAGTGATTATTTGGCTGCATGGCGGGGGATGGCGCTTTGGTGATCGAAAATTAGGTCCTGATTTCACGCGATTTTTTGCAAGTAAGGGCTTTGCAATGGTAAGCATTGATTACCGGTTAAGTGATGAGGAAATCTTTCCAGCGCCAATTCATGATGTAAAAACAGCGGTTAGATGGGTTAAAGCGATCGCAGAAGAATATGGTTTAGACCGCAATAAAATAGGCATTTGGGGCTCATCGGCAGGAGGCCATCTTGCTGCACTTGCCGCAACAACTGAACCTAACCAATTTATCGGAGAAAATCCTCTCTATCCTGAGATGACAAGTGAGGTTCAAGCTGTGGTAATTGGCTATGGTCCAGTTGATTTTCTCCTAATCGATGAACAACGGGAATTAGATGGAATAATCGAAGGAGATCCTGAATCAGTCCAAATTCCAAAAGATAAAAAGACTTCTGACCCTGATTCATTTGAATCGTTGTTTTTAGGAGCACCCATACTGACATGTCTTGAACGTGTGAAGGAAGCAAATCCATTAACGTATGTAAAATCAGGGCTTCCACCGTTTCTAATTATGCATGGGTTAAGTGACGTAGCTGTTCCAGCACATCAAAGTAAGTTATTGTATCAGGAATTAGCTGATAGAGAGAATCGTGTATCTCTTTATCTTATTAATGGGCTCGGCCATGGGTTTCTGAATCGTACAAATTTAGATGAAAATGGTCCAAGGGCAGCAACATCTTTTGCTTCAAAGAATGGGGCAGAGGAGATTGATGAAGACAGGACTATATTCATTTTTGATAAAATCGAGGAGTTTTTTCGAAAACAACTTTCATATTAAAATATAGTTTAAATTTTAACTAATTATAGAAGGGCCATCATTGGCTCTTTTTTTTGGTTTGAAATGGATAGTTTTTTGTCTGATATCGCCATAGTGATTAGGGAAATACTCATATAAACTAAAGTTATAAACGTTTTCATTCAGCAACAGATACAAAGATGTATTTTTAATCAATTTTTTGGAGAGTGAAATAATGAAAGAATATAAAGATTGCCGAAATCCAGTTTTCCCGACAAATCTGCACATTCCTGATCCAGAAGCACATGTAATGCCAGATGGCAGAGTGTATGTCTACGGTTCTTGGGATCAGGAAAAAAATATTTATTGCAGTAAGGAATATCGAGTTTTTTCTTCAGAGAATATGATTGATTGGGTAGACCATGGGAAATCATTTGATGCAAGTCTAGTTCCATGGGTCTATGATGAAACCGCCCCTAAATATCCTGGAGTTGATTGGTCAAAACCAACTCCATTCTTGAAAAAAATGATTGAAAAAGATACCAAGGACGGAAAGTTGGAGATTCCTAAATCCCCGAAGGATATGTTGTTTGCACCAGATGCCATTCATAAGAATGGAAAATATTATTTGTATTTTTGTATGGCAGATTCAAGCGAAGGGGTTGCCGTTGCGGATAAGCCAGAGGGGCCATTTAGTGATTCAATCCAATTACCATGTGGAGGAATCGATCCTGCCATATTTATTGATGATGATGGACAGGCCTACTATTACTGGGGACAGTTCTTTGCCCATTGTGCCAAATTGAAAGACAACATGGTAGAGTTTGAAGAAGGCTCGATTGTAAATAATCTTGTAACCGAAGAAGAACATTATTTTCATGAAGGCAGTTCTCTTCGCAAACGCGGTGATACCTACTATTTTGTGTATTCCAGTATGGTCCGCGGAAAACCAACATCCTTAGCCTATGCAACTAGCAAATCACCACTGGGACCATTCAAGTATCAAGGGGTCATTGTTGATAATGATGGATGTGATCCACAGAGTTGGAATAATCATGGCTCGATTGAGGAAGTAAACGGGCAGTGGTATGTCTTCTATCATCGCAGTTCTCAGAACAGGCAGCAAAAACGCCGACTTTGTATTGAACCGATTTTCTTAAACGAGGATGGTACCATCCAAGAAGTATTGATGACATCCCAAGGTGCAGGAAGGCCATTCGGGATCAATGAAAAAATAGAAGCTTATCGGGCCTGTCAGTTATCAGGCTGTGTTTACATTGCACCATCTAAAAATGGGGATGAGGTTTTAATCAATATTAGTAATGAAGATGAAGCGGTTTTTCGATATGTTGAATGGGAAAAGGAAGTAAAAGATATTTCAATTGAAGGAACAGGGAGTGGTGAAATCTTTATATTTCTGGATAACGATGAGGATGCTTCCGGTAGTATTACTTTAAAAGAAGGTCAAATGGTTTCTTCTTCTTTTAATGGGCATTCTGGTAAACATGAAATTAGATTGCAATTTAGTAAGGTTAATAATTTGGAAGTTCATGCATTATGTTTTAGAGGATAATAGAAAAATATCGTTGGGATTGTACCACTTATATAGAGAATAGAATTGGAAGAACGAATACATTAATAAGAAATGTCGGCTTAGAATCAAAAACCACGACAGGGATGAATTTCTCTTGTCGTGGTTTTTATTTAATTTAGTTTTAAAGAGTATTCTCCCAATCAGCAGCAAATTTTTCCATTCCTTGATTAGTAAGGGGATGTTTAGAAATTTGGTCAATGACTGAAAATGGAATGGTTGCAATATGTGCACCTGCCATTGCTACACGAGTTACATGATCTGGATGACGAACCGATGCTGCAATAATTTGAGTGTCGAATTGATGAATGCGGAACAATTCAGCTACTTTTGCTACTAATTGGACACCGTCTTCTGAAATATCATCTAATCGGCCTAAAAATGGAGATACATACGTTGCACCGGCACGAGCTGCTAATAGTGCTTGGTTTACTGTAAAGATAAGTGTGACATTTGTTTTAACGCCTTTATCAGCAAGATAACGGCAAGCCTCTAAACCTTCTAAAGTCATCGGAAGCTTGATTGTAATTTTCTCATCTCCGCCGTTAATTTTAATAAGCTCCTCAGCTTGAGCAATCATTTCGTCAGCTGTAACGGCATCTGGAGTTACTTCAGCGGAAACAGATTCTACCTGTGGAACTGCCTGACAGATTTCTTCAATCCGGTCTTCGAATTTTACACCTTCTTTTGCAACTAGGGAAGGGTTGGTTGTCACACCAGATAAAACGCCGATTTTATAAGCCTTTTTAATATCAACAAGATTAGCAGTATCAATAAATAATTTCATCGTATATTTCCTCCATTTTAAGATTATAGTAGACTTTTAGCCGTACGAACCACATTTTCCGTTGTAAATCCAAATAGCTCCATAACAGCAGCGCCCGTTCCTGAAGCACCAAATGTTTCGATGGATAATACTTTGCCTTCTAATCCTACATAGCGTTCCCATCCAAGAGAGATACCCATTTCGAGTGCCACACGCTTTTTAATGGAAGCAGGGAGGACCAGCTCTTTATACTCTTTCGGTTGGCGGTCGAACAATTCCCAGCTTGGCATAGCGACAACACGAACGGATACATTTTCCTTTTCGAGTTCAGCTTTTGCGTTAACGGCTAATGAAACCTCCGAACCGGTAGCGATCAAGATAACCTCTGGCTGGTCATTTGTTTGCGTTAATACGTAAGCACCCTTTGAAAGGTTGTCTAAATTGGCTTGTGTTTCTTGGAACACAGGCAGGTTTTGACGGCTCAGCACCATCGCAACAGGCCCGTCTGTTTGTTTTAAAGTATAAGCCCAAGCGCTTGCCGTTTCATTTGCATCTGATGGGCGAATAACGGTTAGCCCTGGGATGGCACGAAGAGAAGCTAACTGCTCAACTGGTTCATGAGTTGGTCCATCTTCACCAACCGCAATCGAATCATGCGTAAATACATAGGTGACCGGAAGCTTTTGTATGGCTGCCAGACGAATGGATGGTCTGAGATAATCATTGAAAACAAAGAATGTACTTACAAAAGGCTTTACCCCGCCATGAAGAGCCAAACCATTGCCAGCTGCTCCCATTGCGTGTTCCCGGACACCAAAATAGATATTCCGTCCGCTAAATGATTCTACCGCGAATGCTTTTTCTTCCTTAATATCTGTCATTGTGGAATGAGAAAGATCCGCACTTCCACCAAAGATAGAAGGAACTGATTTGACAAAATGGTTAATAGCTTCTCCGCTGGCTACACGAGTTGAGATTGTTTTGCCTGTATCAAATGTGAGGATGTCTTCCGCATTAATTAAAACCTCTCCCGTGATAGCATTTTCCAGTTCTTTAGCTAATTCAGGGTATGCCTCTTGATAAGACTGGAATAATACCTTCCATTGTTGTTCTTGATTAATTCCTCTTTGTTTTAGCTCTTCAAAATGGGCTTTAACTTCTTCTGGTACAAAGAAATCCTCTTCATAGTGCCAGCCATATACTTGTTTTGTTGCACGAGCTTCTTCTGCACCAAGGGGATTTCCATGTGCTTTGTTTGTTCCTGCAACTTTAGGACTTCCATAGCCGATAGTGGTTCTAATTTCGATCAAGGTTGGCTGGTTTGTATTTTGTTTTGCTAAGTAAATCGCTTTTGAGATTTCTGCTACATCATTGCCATCTTCTACTCGTAAATATTGCCAATTAGCAGATTCTGTTCTTTTTTGAATGTCTTCTGAAAAGGAAAGGTTTAATTCACCGTCCAAAGAAATATCATTGGAGTCATATAATGCAATTAATTTTCCTAGTTTCATATGGCCAGCCATAGACATGGCCTCATAAGAGACGCCTTCCATTAAATCTCCATCGCCAACTAAAGCATATGTATAATGGTCAATTACAGGGTATCCATCCTGATTGAATTTTCCAGCTAAATGCGCTTCAGCCATCGCCATTCCTACTGCATTTGCAATCCCTTGTCCTAAAGGCCCAGTTGTCGCTTCAACACCTTCTGTGTGACCAAATTCCGGATGACCAGGTGTTTTGCTATTAAGCTTTCTAAAACCTTTTAAATCTTCTAAAGAAACATTGTACCCAGCTAAATGAAGCAAACTATACAATAAGCTAGATCCGTGTCCGGCAGAAAGAATAAATCGATCACGATTAAACCATTTTGCATTTGCAGAATTATGATTTAGATGATTCGCCCAGAGGGCATATGCCATTGGAGCAGCTCCCATAGGTAAGCCTGGATGACCGGAATTTGCACTATTGATCGCGTCAATGGATAAGGTTCGAATGGTATTTACAGCTAGTGTTTCAATATTATTATTCATCTTTGTTTCCTCCTTTAATTTCGTGTGATTTTTAAAGTAGTACTTAATGTAAGGATAAGGTAACGTTTTTCTTGTTTTTGCACCTTTGTGCTAGTTTTTTCGTATTTGAGAATATTTTATCCTTATAAATAAGAAAAAACAAGAAAAAATTTGCCGTTTTTTAAAAAAAAATTGGTGAATTCAAGAAAAAATTATATAATGTAAGAAAAAACATGCAAAAACATGGAGGCTGGTCACTATTATGCTTAGAAAAGAACGACAAAGCGAAATTTTACAGATACTTGAAAAAGAAGGGAAAGTCGTTGCGAAAGAACTAAGCATAAAATGGGATGTTTCCGAGGACACCATTAGGCGGGATTTAAGAGAAATGGATTCACTAGGTCTTCTCAAAAGAGTACACGGCGGGGCATTTCCTGTATCTGCGAGCGCTTTAACCTATTCTGAAAGAACGGAAGAAAATATAGATGCGAAAAAAGAGTTAGCCTTAAAAGCGGTGAAGATGATTAAAGATGGACAAGTTCTTTTAATAGATGGGAGTACAACCAATCTTTTTCTGGCTCAAGAAATTCCAATGGAGTTTAAAGGGACCATTATTACGAATAGTCCCTCTATTAGTTTGGCATTATCAAAACATCCCAATACAGATATCATCCTTTTGGGTGGAACCTTTTTTAAGGAATCTTTTGTCACTGTCGGATTAGATGTCATTGAAGTGCTTAAAAATATTAGAGTCGATCTCTGTTTTTTAGGAGTGTATTCCTTGCACCCTGACTTTGGTATCAGCATTCCTCATATAGAAGAGTCTCATGTTAAACGTCAGATGATTAAAAGTTCAAATAAAATCGCAACCCTGGTAACAAGAAGTAAACTTAATACAATTTCTAATTACTTGGTTGGTCCTGTTTCAGAACTAGATTACTTAATTACGGAGGATGGTCCTCAAAGTCATAATTTAAACCAGTATATGGAATTGGGTATCGAAATTATTTAACTATAGTAGTTGAAGTAATGTAGATAGTCAAAAGTGAATGTAAAGGTAAATCCACGCTCATTTATATGCGTGGATTTTTTATTATACAAGAATTAATGTTCCTTATTCTAATAACCATGTTTGAAATGGATAGGAAATATGTCGCATATGGCTATAGTTATCCCTTACAACCTTCTATAAACTAAGGATAGAAGCGCTTTCGAATTTAAAGAATATTTTAAGGAAAGAAGGTTGAACAATGAATTCTAATGTAATCAAAACACCTTTTCCTCGTTTAATTACAGGTATTTCGCTTGGAAGCTTTGGTTATAATCTTGCTCTTATTACACCTATTGCTTTCTTGCTCACTGTAAAGTTAGCTATGCTCGACCCAGCAAATGTTACCAAGAACTTTAGTATTATTGGTTTAACAACCGGTATTATTGGTATTTTCAGTCAATATTTAGCAGGATTAATCAGTGATAGGACCACATGGAAATTGGGACGCAGACGTCCTTGGATTTTAATCGGCTCAATAGGCGGAGCGGCTGCACTCTACGGAATTGGGGTAGCTAAATCTTTTACAATGGTCTTATTGTTCTGGGCTTTGGCCAAACTCTTGTTTAGTTTTATGGGTACGGCTTTAACCGCATTGATTCCTGACCAAGTTCCAGAAAATAAACGTGGTACTGCTTCAGGAATTTATGGTCTTGTCAGTCCACTTGCGATTATGGTTGGGATTAACTTAATGTTTATTTTAAATACCTGGGCTATACAAAATAAATTTTTATTACTCGGACTTATTTGTATTGTGTTTGCCATAATTACAAGTATTTTAGTGAAAGAAGACCAAGTAGAGTATCAAAAAGAACGTGGTAACAATGAATCATTATCATTCGGAGAAAAAATGTCTCGGATTTATCCAAGTCCTAGAAAATATCCATACTTCACATTCGGAGTATTAACAAGATTTTTCATGGGCATTGCCTATACAGCATCATCTTTTACTAGTGTTTATTATCTTGAGCGTTTTCACGTTTCACAGCAAGATCTTGCTGGTATTGTCTCTACTAGTATGAATATAACGATTCCAGTCTTAGCAATCGCTAGTATCATCGGCGGTGGTCTTTCTGATAAATTTGGCCGTCAAAAACCATTTGTATTTCTTGCGGCAGTTGTAACTGCAGTCGGAATCTTAGGCTATGGCTTTGCTCCAAGTATCGGCTTTTCCTATGTTTGTGGTTCAATCATTTCTCTTGGATTTGGAATGTTCTTAGCAGTGGATATCGCCTTAATGTCTAGAGTTCTTCCACATCCTGAAGATGCAGCTAAGGATATGGGAATCGTCAACATTGCCAATGATATTGGCGGATCTCTTGCCAACTCGGCTGCAAGTCCTATTGTAGCAGCAGGAGGCTATCCATTATTCTTTGGAGTTCTGGCCGTCTTTGGAATTCTAGCTGGAGTCATGGTTAAACCAATTCCGGAATTGGAAAGGAAAAATCCAACTAATATTGAATTGGCTCAATAAGATGAATAAATCCGCGCTGTTACTAGCGTGGATTTTATCCATATTTGTAGGAGGTTGAGGTTTCAGATGAGGATTACTTTATTCATCATCGCAGCTGCAACGATTCTTTTTGAAATATTCTTAACACCTCTTATTGTTAACAACATGAGAAATCGACGGAACTTAAGGAGGAAATAACTTGGTACAGGTCATCAAATTAACAATAGAAAATCAAGAAAGTCTTTTGGGTACAGACATCTTACATCCACGGTTCAGTTGGAAAATAGAAAGTGAAAACACAGGGATTTCACAGTCTGCCTATCAAATTCATGTGTTTGAAAAAGAATCTACAGAATTAAGAAGGTTGATTTGGGATTCAAATAAGGTGCCTTCTCATGCTTCAGTGAACATTCCATATGACGGACCAAACTTACAAAGTAAAGCCATCTATACCTGGCAAGTTCGTGTGTGGTGCACTAATGGCGAGGTATCAGCTTGGAGCAGTGAAGGGCAATGGGAAATGGGGATTTTAAACGAGAGTGAATGGGTAGGGAAATGGATTGAGCCAAAGCAAGAAGATGTAACGGAAGAACCTGAACTGACCTTAGAGGATATGTTTATTAATAAGAAGAAGGCGGATCAGCTTTCCCCAGAACAGAGATTGCATCCGCCTAAATTGGTTCGTAAATCCTTCAATATTGACCAAAAAAAATTAGAGAAGGCCCGCCTATACATTACGGCACATGGACTCTATCACGCCAAAATCAATGGTCAAAAAATAACGGATGCTGAATTTACGCCAGATTACACATCCTATTCCAACTACCTGCAGTATCAAACCTACGATGTTTTGTCTTTCTTGCTTGAAGGTGAAAATGTTTTTGGGGTCATTCTTGCAGACGGCTGGTATGCAGGCAGAATCAGCGTCCCAGGAGGAAGCGCTCAATTTGGCAACAGACTAGGGCTGCTCGCGCAATTGGAAATTACTTATACCGATCAAACCAAACAAATCATTGCCACAGACAATTCGTTTTTATCAGCTAACAGTCATTATGTTTACAGTGATATTTTCATTGGAGAAAACCAGGATAAAACTCTTGAAAAGACAGGATGGGACCAGCCAGGATATGATGGGTTAACCCATGAATGGGAACCCGTTACAATTGTTGATTATAAGTTAGCTAACTTAAGAGCTCAATATGGGGAATTGGTCAAACCAGTTGAAAAACTGTCTCCTGTCTCTATTTGGAAGGATCAGAGTCAAGCATATATTATCGACTTTGGTCAAGTTATTGCCGGACGTATCCGACTTCGTGTAAATGGTCCAAGCGGACAAGAACTTACATTTGAATATTGTGAAGTCTTAAATGAAAATGGTGAGTTTTTTAATAATATAATAGGAAGAAATAAAGAGCAAACGGATTACTACGTTACGAGCGGTGAATCTGATGAGGTTTTCGAACCAACCTTTACTTTCCATGGTTTCCGCTATGTTCGACTATCAGGCTATCAATCTGAACTTCAACAAGAGGATATTGAGGCGGTTGTTTTGTATTCCGATATGAAGTCGACAGGTCGATTTACGACCTCTGATCCAGAAATTAATAAACTGTGGAACAATATCCAATGGAGCCAAAAAGGCAATATGCTGTCGATTCCAACAGACTGCCCGCAACGTGAAAGAGCAGGATGGACCGGTGATATCCTGGTGTTTGCTCCGACCGCTGCTTTTAATATGGATGTTCAAGCATTTTTGACAAGATGGCTGTGGAATTTGCAGCTGGAACAAACGGAGGAAGGAGAAATTCTTAATTACTGCCCGGCACCAAAGGATATCTGGAATGATAAGAAATTTACAGGAACTATTTCTTCGGCAGGCTGGGGGGATGCGATCCTTATTGTTCCATGGGTACTTTATCAGAGATACGGTGATAAGAGAATTCTAGAGCAATGCTTCCCGGAAATGGAAAAATGGCTCGATTATGTCCAAACAAGTGCTGCACAAAATAAAGAAAATGCAGAAGAAGATTATGTTCGATACTTATGGGATACAAAATTTCATTTTGGCGACTGGATGATTCCGAGTTTTATGCTTGGTAAAGAGCCGCAAGGACCAATTGCTTCCGCATTTGCCACAAAGGATTCAATTGCCACTGCATACTATGCTTATTCGGCCGGTTTATTAGCTGAAATTGCTAAGATTCTCGAAAAACAAGACAAGGCTGATTTTTATGATAACCTTCATGGCAAGGTGAAAGAGGCCTTTGGTAAGGCTTATGTGAAGGATTCAGGGTTGATGACAGCTGATTACCAGGGCGTGTATACGATTGCTCTTGCATTTAACCTGCTCTCAGGAGAGCAAAAGAAAAAAGCGGTAGAAAGATTAGTAGAGCTAATTAAGAAAAATGATTTTAAAATCGATACGGGATTTTTATCAGTTCCGTTTATTATGGATGTCTTATGTGAGAACGGCAACGAGGAAATCGCCTATAAGCTGCTCTTCCAGACAAACTGCCCTTCTTGGCTATATGAAGTAAGGAATGGGGCAACAACGATTTGGGAATCATGGGAAGCAATTAAACCAGATGGTACAGTCGGTGCTTTTTCTTTTAATCACTATGCATTCGGCTGTATCGGGGATTGGCTTGTCCGCCATATTGGCGGTTTAACTCCAATTGAACCTGGATACAGCAAGTTTAAGGTTGAACCACATTATGGTGACCGTTTAAAATATGCTGAAACCCAATATGAGTCGGTGTATGGAGAGATTAAGGTGAAATGGGAGATTCAAGATGGGAACACTATGATCCTTCAAGTCAATGTACCAGCGAACTCATTAGCTGTTATTTCACTAACAAATGTTAATCAGGTTAGAATGCAAGAACTTAATGATTATATAATAGGAATGGGATATAATGATGTCCAATTCCATGAGGAAGGAAAACGGTTGGAATTTACTGTACCATCGGGACAAATCCATCTGAAGTATGAATTAGAAATATGTGACAAGTTAAATGTATAATTAATAAAAAGGGCATTCTCATATGGATTTTTTACTGCACCCCCAAAATTAGAGTGAAATCTGACTTTTGGGGTGTTTATTTATGGCTAAATATAGCTGAATTTAACCTTATGGCAGTAAGAGAATATAAAGAAGGAATCAGAATGGACTTTTTATTATTGACATACTATAGGGGGGTATAGTAAATTTAGTATAGAGGTGAGGCTAAATGGATGAAAACATGAATCATGATTGTCATCTTCGTAAAGAAAGAAAGAGTCATCATTCTGATAAAGTAAAGCAAAATTTAGTTACTCGATTAAACAGAATAGAAGGTCAAATTCGCGGAATAAAAGGATTAATTGAAAAAGATACTTATTGTGATGATGTTATTACACAAATTTCTGCTACACAGTCTGCATTAAACAGTGTGGCAAAAATTCTTCTAGATGGACATTTAAAAACTTGTGTTTTGGAACGAATAAACGAGGGTGATACAGAAGTTTTAGATGAAGTTCTTTTAACAATAGAAAAATTAATGAAAAAATAGATGGGAGTGCTTATTTATGGAAAAGATAACTTTAAAGGTTAATGGAATGTCTTGTGGTCATTGTGTAAAATCGATTGAAGGAAGCGTCGGAGAGTTACAGGGTGTTAAAACAGTAAAAGTTCAATTGGAAACAGGAAATGTAGATGTAGAATTTAACCCTGCTATAGTTACCTTAAGCAAGATCAAAGAAACAATTGATGACCAGGGCTATGATGTTGAATAGGATGTTAAAATGACGTGCTCTAAAAAAGCGCGTTATCTTTAACAATTAAATATACCCCCCTCCAGTATATTGAAAGTGAGGAGATTAATTATGAGTAATGTAATAAAAGAAACAAATTTCCAAATAACAGGTATGACCTGTGCGGCATGTGCCTCAAGAATTGAAAAAGGGATCAGTAAAATGGATGGCGTGAAAGAGGCGAATGTTAATATAGCACTTGAAAAGTCCACCATCAAATACGATCCAGAAATGCTATCTGATCAGGATTTCCAAAAGAAAATTCAGGATTTAGGCTATGATGTTGTAAAGGAAAAAGTGGAATTTGATATTACAGGAATGACTTGTGCTGCTTGTGCGAATAAAATTGAAAAACGATTAAATAAATTAGATGGCGTTGGAAAAGCTACTGTCAATTTCGCGATAGAAACGGTCCTTGTGGAGTATAACCCAGAACAGGTCTCTGTCTCCGAAATGAAAGAGGCTATTACAAAGTTAGGGTATACCCTTGAACAAACGAAAGAAAATACAGGAGAACAAGTGGACCATCGTCAAAAGGAAATAGAAAAGCAGCAAGGAAAGTTTATTTTCTCCCTTATCTTGTCATTCCCTTTACTGTGGGCGATGGTTAGCCACTTTGAATTTACACGGTTTATTTGGCTGCCAGATATGTTAATGAATCCTTGGGTTCAATTAGCCCTGGCAACACCAGTGCAATTTGTTGTTGGTAAGCAGTTTTATGTGGGAGCTTATAAAGCATTAAGAAATAAGAGTGCAAATATGGATGTGCTTGTTGCACTTGGTACATCAGCTGCTTATTTCTATAGTTTATATTTAAGTATTAACTCGATTGGCTCCGGCTCTCATATGGTAGAACTTTACTATGAAACAAGTGCTGTTCTTATTACCTTAATTCTATTAGGAAAACTCTTTGAAGCAAAGGCTAAAGGCCGTTCTTCTGAGGCGATTAAGAAGTTAATGGGACTACAGGCGAAAAATGCAACCGTTGTTCGTGATGGACAAGAGATGTTAATCCCAATTGAAGAAGTTTTAGAAGGGGATATTGTTTATGTAAAACCAGGTGAAAAGGTACCTGTTGATGGTGAGATTGTTGAAGGCAGATCAGCCCTAGACGAATCCATGTTGACCGGTGAAAGTATTCCAATTGATAAAACGATTGGAGATAACGTTATTGGTTCAACTATTAATAAAAATGGTTTCCTGAAAATTAAAGCAACAAAAGTTGGTAAAGATACAGCATTAGCTCAAATTATTAAGGTAGTTGAAGAAGCACAAGGCTCTAAAGCGCCGATTCAGCGATTAGCTGACGTGATTTCAGGAATATTTGTACCAATCGTTGTAGGAATAGCAATTATTACCTTCCTTGTATGGTATTTCGCTGTGAATCCTGGCGATTTTGCGGACGCTCTTGAGAAATTTATTGCGGTATTAGTTATCGCTTGTCCTTGTGCATTAGGATTAGCAACACCGACTTCGATTATGGCTGGCTCGGGTCGTGCAGCTGAATTTGGGATTTTATTTAAAGGTGGGGAACACCTTGAAACAACACATCGATTAGATACCATTATTCTTGATAAAACGGGTACGGTTACAAACGGAAAACCATCTTTAACAGATGTTATTTTAGCAGAGGCGATAGATGAAAAGGAATTTCTAAAGCTGGTTGGTACGGCTGAGAGAAACTCGGAACATCCACTTGCTGAAGCAATCGTTGAAGGTATAAAGGAAAAAGGGATTGAACTAGGGGCATCTGATTCATTTGAAGCCATCCCTGGTTTCGGTATTCAATCCATGGTGAATAGTAAACAATTATTCATTGGTACTCGTAGACTCATGGCGAAACATAACATCAATGTAAAAGATGAATTAATAAAGATGGAGAACTTGGAGAAGCAAGGGAAGACAGCTATGTTAGTAGCTATTGATGGACGTTTTGCAGGGATTGTGGCTGTCGCGGATACCATAAAGGAAACATCCAAGGAAGCTATTTCTCGTTTGCACAGTATGGGATTAGACGTAGTAATGATTACAGGGGATAATACCCAAACCGCACAAGCAATTGCCAACCAAGTTGGAATTAAGAAAGTCATTGCAGAAGTTTTACCAGAAGGAAAAGCAGAAGAAGTGAAAAAGCTTCAGCAAGCAGGCAAAAAAGTAGCAATGGTAGGAGATGGAATTAATGATGCTCCGGCACTTGCGACAGCTGATATCGGTATGGCAATCGGTACAGGTACTGATGTGGCAATGGAAGCAGCAGATATTACCCTTATTCGTGGCGATTTAACTAGTATTGCGGACGCGATTTTCATGAGTAAGAAGACAATAACAAATATTAAGCAAAATCTTTTCTGGGCGCTTGCCTATAACGTCATTGGAATTCCAATCGCAGCTGCAGGTTTCTTAGCACCATGGTTAGCCGGTGCGGCGATGGCATTTAGTTCTGTATCGGTTGTTCTTAACGCACTCAGACTTCAGAGGATTAAGTTAAAGGCTTAAAAGGAGAGGAAGAGGCTAATTGAAAAAAGGCATAATGATTTGGGCAATATCGGCAATCGTTTACCTTGGGATTGTGATCGCTGGTTATAGTGTGTATGCAAGTATTAATCCAAAATCAGAGGAACACGATAATCGTGCAACTACTGCACAGGAGGAAGAAAGCATGAATCATCAACATAGTGATCAAGAGCACGAGAATCATGGTGCAAACACTACTAGCGAGGTTACACCAAAAGTATCCTATGCTAACGGAGAAATCACCATTGAGCTAAAAGATAAAAATAATCATGTTCCGGAACTGGAAGTTTCCCATGAAAAATACATGCATTTTATTGTCGTAAGTTCAGACTTAAAAGAGTACCATCATTTACATCCAGAGAAAAAGGGTGATGGAATCTACCAACAGAAGGTAAGTTTAGTTGGTGATTCTTATAAAGCGTTCGTTGACATAAAACCAAAAGGTCTTCAATATTCAGTAATGCCTATTAAATTCCATGTTGGTGAAACGCACCATGAACACGGTGTTAACGAACTCGTTGCCGATTCGGATTTTACAAAGACCATCAATGGTCAAACAGTTGAATTAACTACTGAATCCTTTGAGGTCAACAAGGAGATAACTCTTAATTTTGATGTAAAGGATGCAAAACCTGAGCCACATTTAGGCGCATTAGGTCATGTTGTCATACTAGACGAAGCTGGGGAGAAATATATCCATGTCCATCCAGTTTCGAATGGTAAAACTGTATTTGAAACACAATTTGATAAGCCGGGGATTTATAAGCTTTGGGCGGAATTCAAGTTTCACGGACAGGTCAATGTGTACCCATTTGTTATAGAAGTTAAATAATGAAGGATGTGTGTGTATGACAAAAGTAAAACTTGAGCTTTATACGAGACCTACCTGAACGGATTGTCAGGCAGGGAAAGAGTTTCTTTCCAAAAATAACATATCGTATATTGAATATGATTTAACGAAACGACCTTCTAAAGAGAAGATTTAGTTAAAATATCCGGTACAAGAATTGTGCCAACCTTTGTGTTTAAAGAGAAATCCTTTTTAATGAGGAAATCAAAAGTCCTGATTGGTTTTGAACAAAACATAGATGAAATAAGAAAGATTTTAAACATAAAAACCTGATAGTACCTGTCACATTATGTAGTGGCAGGTATATCCCAGTAATTCATATACCTTACCCGTGTATAGTAGTTAAATAGTTAAAAGGAGAGAAAATAGCATGGAGAATGGGGTAAAAAAAATTAAAATCGCCATAAATGGTGGAATAGGGTTTGGGGCAAAACTCAACTCCAAACAACTTCTGACAGTCTCCAAATATATGAATGAAGATGAGGAACTTGAGGTAACAACATTCCAACAACTCTATATGGAAATCCCGGAAGATATGAAAGAAGAAATCGTAGAAGAATTCCAAAATGTTGGATTAGTATGTTATCCAGTAGGAAACTACGTAAAGAGCTTGCGGACCTGTAATTTTTGCAAAGGGGAAAAAGAAGAAGGTATGCCGGTGGCAAAAGAGTTAAATCGCCGTATAGCAGGAAAACCTGTACCATTTACCCTAAAGGTTGCTTATACAGGTTGCCCTATAGGTTGCGGTGAACCAATGTTAAGCGACATAGGTGTTATGAAAATTAAAGATCATTACAACTTATATGTTGGAGGAAAAGCAAAAGGTAAAGACGCTGAGGTTGGTTCCTTGCTGATGGAGAATCTTACACCAGACGAATTGTACGTAGTGGTAGAAAAGATTATTACTGTATATTCACAAATGGGTAAAAAGCGGGAGACATTCAATAATTTTTTGGAGCGAATAGATAGAGAACAATTAATAAGTTAACAAAAATTTATGGACTTTGAGCGCATCTCTCATGCTCATATCAATCTCATAAACTACGTATCTAATTTTAAGTTTTGAGGAGGGTTTATTATGTCTACAAATTCACAAACAATTGCACAAGCTGACCCGAAGCGTTGGAAAGCATTGGCTTTATTGGGATTTGCGAATTTTATAGTAATGATGGATTCAGCTGTTGTTCAAGTTGCCTTACCATCTATTAAAGGTGCACTTGGATATACGGAGGCGAATTTACAATGGGTTATGAACGCCTTTCTTATTATGTTTGGGGGATTACTACTCTTAGGAGGAAAACTATCTGATTTATTTGGTCACCGACGCATTTTTATGTGGGGTGTTTCAATCTTAACTGTTTCGTCTTTATTAGCTGGATTAGCTTGGAATGAAATGTCATTGAACATTGGAAGAGCAATCCAGGGTGTTGGATCGGCTTTAATTGCACCGTCAGCACTTTCAATTGTTATGATTTTATTTTCTGCTAATAAGAAAGAATTAGGGAAGGCACTAGCAATCTGGGGGCTTTCAGGTGCAGCAGGCGGTGCTATTGGTATCGTTCTTGGCGGTGTTTTGACACAATTACTTAGTTGGCGATGGACATTACTATTTTATGTTCCTGTCGGTCTTATCGTTTTACTATTAGCGCCAAAGCTTCTACAAAAAGGCATGCCAAAAACAGGTCGTATTGATTATGCAGGTGCTATTGCTGTTACAACAGCACTCGTTTTAATTGTTTTCGGTATCGTAAATGTAGAACATAATGGATGGCAAGCACTTTCAACTGTAGTACCTTTAGGACTTGGTATTGTTTTATTCATCATCTTTATCCTTATTCAAGTATTTAGAAAAGAGCCATTAGTTCAGCTTAGCATCTTTAAGACTCCTAATTTAACAGCAGGGAACATTTCGCTTATTTTATTATCGGCATCTTGGTTCCCTTTAGTTTATTTCCTTATTTTATACGTGCAACAAGTATTGAAATTTGAACCTTTTAAAGCGGCAATGGGAATGCTGCCGGCGCCGATTCTGATGGCTATATTCATGATTGTTCTAGCTGAAAGGGTTATGAATAAATTGGGTATGAAAATAACAATGATGATCGGATTTATCATACTCGGTATTGCAGGACTATTATTTTCAGGTAATACAGTGGATGGAACTTATTGGGGTGATGTATTTGTCCCACTGGTATTAGCAGCACTTGGGAATGCCCTGGCCTATCTCCCAGCAACGACAGCCGCTGTGGCAGAGGCAAAATCAGAGGATTCTGGTCTAGCATCAGGCCTGTATAATACGACATATCAGGTTGGATCTGCGGTTGGTTTAGCGATTATGGTGTCGGTTGCAGCGGCAGCAACAGCTAGTGCTACAGGAGGGATAGCTGTAACTCTTAACGAAGGCTATCAACAAGCATTCTTCTGGTGTGGTATGGCGGCATTTATTGGCGCAGTATTAGCACTTCTGTTTGTTCGGTCACCCAAGCAATGAGAATATAAAAGTCCAATAATCGCATTTCCTATTATTTGTATTTAGCGATTGTATGATAGGGGTACGTGAACAATGATCGAAAGACAATATATTTTATCGAGTACGGGATTTGCCCGTCCAGCTAGAGTGTTAGTTGGTAGTTCTAATAAATATTTATCAAAACTAGTTCTCGAATATGAGGGGATTACGGTTGAATTAAACTACTCACTCGATTCTATAATGGATGTCATGTCCTTGGGAATTAGACCTGGTGCTCAATTTATTATTAAGGCTGATGGGATTGACGAGGATCAAGCTTTACAATTAATAGAAGATCATTTTAGTAAAATGAAAGTAATTAGTTTGTAGGGTGAACAATCTAATCAACAGTATTGAATAAAAGTGGATTCTTCTCATCATTACACTATCGTCATCGATAGTATGCGTCAAGAAAGTGCATACTTGTTGCGTGATTCATATGACTATATAATACGTTCAAATCCGAGTAAAGGAGGTTAAGAATAAGGAGAATAAATTGGCATCTTTGGATTACCAACAATTCCGAATGTGATTACTGCATAATCAATGCAGAGTGTGTATCATCATTAGTTTAAGCAGGTTATGTTTAAAATAGCATGTTAAAGGGGGAGATTTATTGACAGAAATTACAATATGGGTCGCATTTGCAGGGGGATTATTAGCATTTATTTCTCCTTGCTGTCTACCTTTATATCCATCATTTATCTCTTATATAACTGGGGTAACTGTAGGAGAAATCAAAAATCAGCAAAGTCATCCTAACACTAGAAAAACAGTACTTTTACATTCTATTTATTTTTCTATCGGCTTTACAATAGTTTATTTTGCATTAGGTTTTTCAGCGAGTTTCATCGAAAAATTTTTTGCTGACTATAATGATTTAATAAGAATGCTAGGTGGCATTTTTCTTGTAGCAATGGGAACCTTTATATTAGAAATTTTTAAACCAAGTTTTTTAATGAAAGATCATCGCTTCCACTATACAAAAAAGAAAGTGGGATTTTTTAATTCGGTTATTGTGGGAATAGTTTTTGGAGCAGGGTGGTCTCCTTGCATAGGACCTATTTTTGGAGCAATTATGCTAATATTATGTATCCTACCCAAACTTTTTTTAATATTGCTGCCTATTCATTGGGGTTCTGTATCCCTTTTACAGTAATGGCGTTTTTCATCAGCAAGACAAAAATAATATTAACATATTCAGCGTTACTAATGAAAACCGGTGGCTTTTTAATGATTCTCATTGGATTAATGATATTTTTTGATAAAATGACATACATAACTATATGGGGTTCCCAATACAGTATTTTTTTGAGGAAGTGCTCAGCAAATAAACATATGAAACTCTAACCAAGTAACGAGTATCAATGCGGCCAAAATTAGCCATCAGATAGGGAGCTTGTTTTTAAAATAAACTCCCGTTTATATTTATTGGTTCTACAAGGTAGTTTTAACTTTTTGCTGCAGGAATTCCTCGGTCGTAATTACATTAGCATACATACCGTTAAGTGCACTGACAAACGCATAGTGAACCTGTTCAGCTGGTACCACTTTATTTTGGTAAGATAAGTCCCTTGTCGCACATGCATCTTCAATAAGTGTGGTTTCAAAGCCTAAATCCACTGCAGCTCTAACTGTTGCATCAATACACATATGTGTCATCATACCTACAACTACTACCTTGGTTACTCCTTTTCCTTTTAATTCGCTTTCTAATTCAGTCTTTAAAAAGCTGTTAGGGAAATGTTTTCTGATAATACTTTCGTGCTCTAATGGTAGAACACTTTCATGTAGTTTAACTCCCGCCGTATCTGGAAGAAAGAAACCTAACTCTGGACTACTTGCGATATGCTGAACATGAAAAATATGATCTTTGTTATTCTGTCTAAACCATTCAAGAACTTTAGCAGCATTAGCGGCTGCTTTTTCTGGGTTGCTTAATTCCATTTTTCCATTTGGAAAATAGTCATTTTGAATATCGACAATGATTAAAGCTGTGCTCATTTGTTTCACCTCATTTAAAGATTAAGTACAATAAAATAATAAATAATATCATGATTTTTATCGAAATGAAGCTGGGGTTGATCTTTACCGCGTTTGTCATTGTTCATATGAAATCAGCAAATCATGATGCTTTTATTCGGTTTATTAAAGATCGAAAAGAAGTAGTTGAAGCTCACCGAGTATCTGGGCAAGGCTGTTACCATTTAAAATTAAAAGTTAAATCCCAAGACCAATTGAATCAACTTCTCAATAAACTTCTCGATCATGGGAACTATAATTTAAATCTATCCATACAGGAAATTAAACAACAACACTCTTTAAATAGCATTTTTCAGTAAGGCTATATTCGACCTTTGGAGGAATTTGCGGGTATTTTATCCATTTCCTTCTCAAGAAGATAAGTGGGCATTTTTCAGCCGTATGTTTGAATACTTTTTAATCAACAAGGAACCCTGGTTATGAAGAGCCTGATGTAATATGTAATAAGGAAATCAAGTTCAAGGCATTTTTAGATTATGCCACAAGTTCGTAACGATAAACAATTAACTTATGTAGGGTAGAACGGAAATAAAATGCTCTCTCCTTTTAGGTGAGTTCACCTATTTAAATTTGGCAGTGAAAAACAAAGATTTCTCCTACCGCTGTATTTAATATGGATGTTCAAGCTTTTCTAATAAGATGCCTTTGGAATTTGCACAATAAAAGGGACATTCTCTTATGGGCAAATGAGAGAATGTCCCTTTTTTATCTTTAATAGGGAATCGTAACCGTAAATCTCGTTCCTTTTCCAGCTTCTGTTGAAAGCTCTAGTTGGCCTTGGAGCTTATCCAAGCTCCTTCGTACAAGGTATAAACCAATTCCACGGTCATATCCTTTTGTGGACACACCTTTCAAATATACCATTTCAACTAAATCCTCTTTTATCCCAGGGCCATTATCTGCTACTTCAACGACAAGCTCATGTTCGTAATAGTCAAAATGGATGGAAACTTTTTTATTTTGCTGGTCACAATCTGTTAAGGCCTCTAAAGCATTATCAACTAAATTTCCAATAATCGTGATTAACTCATGAGTGGTTTCAGGCGTTGCTGGTTCAGGCAGGATACCATCCCCAGAAAAAGACAGCTCAGACCCCAATTCTCTGGCGTAGCTCATTTTTGCTAGAACAAATCCTGCTAAAGCGGGATCCTTAATTTTACTAATCACATAACCGACTTCACTGTGAAGATGGTCGGAAATCTGATCAATAAAATCGGCTAACTTTTCGTATTGTTCTAAATGAACTAATCCTAAAACCACATGCATCTTATTTAAAAATTCGTGCGATTGTGCTCGTAAGGCTTCTGCATAGAGTTTAACACCAGTCAGTTCTTCCGCTAGCTGATTGATTTCCGTTTTGTTACGGAAAGTAGTGATTGCTCCCACCATTTGATTACGAACAATAATTGGAAGATGATTAGCTAATAGGGTAATTCCCGATAAATTAATTTCTTCATTTAAAAGGGGTTTCCCTGTTTCCAAAACATTTTGTAACTGAAGCTCAGGCAGATATTGGTTAACAGCATTGCCCATGGGATTGTCATTGATTCCCGCTTCTTTAAATAAACGCATTGCTTCATTATTAATCAATGTGATAGAGCCATCCTGGTCCACTGCGAGGATTCCTTCCTTGGTAGATTGAAGCATGGCGCTTCTCTCTTCTAGTAATTTTCCAATTTCAAAAGGCTCTAGACCAAACATGCTTTTCTTAATCTTCCTTGCTAAATAAATCGCCCCAATAATCCCAATAAGGACACCAAAGACCACAGCCAGATAAATAATCTCTTTACTATTTTTTACAGCCTCTTTCACCTTATTAAGTGAAATACCAACGGATACAGCGCCAATTTGTTGGCCGCTGTCTGAGAAAACGGGAGTAAAGGCCCTTAACGAATAGCCTAATGTCCCTTTTGCGGTAGAGATATTTTCATGACCATGGAGAGCAGGCCCTTCGTCACCGCCAACGAAGCGTTCGCCAATTTTCTCTGGCTTTGGATGTGATTTACGTATTCCGTTCATATCCATCACAACTATAAATTCAACATTTGTGATTTTAGTCATTTCTTGGGTGAACTTTTGTATCTTCTTCTCGGTTTGCGGATTTTGCAGTCCCTCTATGATAATGGGGGAATGCGCAATCATTTTAGCAATATTCATCGCTTTCTCTGACTGGTTTTTATATGTTGTGCTGCCAATCTCGTTACTTATAAGCATATCGGTAACAAATAAAGCCAGAGCCACAACCCCGCAGACTAAGAAGGTAATCGTTGTTTGAAGGCGAAACCGAAACCGTGGTCTTTTTTTTCGCACAAGATCACCCCTTTCCATATTTTCAAAAAAAGGCTATAACCTGTACTTATTCATTGGACGGCCAACAGAACCATACTGAATTTCCATTACAATATCGCCTTTTTTCTCTAGATAGTCTAAATAACGGCGAACCGTTACACGTGCCAAGCCAATTCCCGCGGCAACATCTTCTGAAGAAAGAGGTTCGGCCTGTCCTTTTAGAAATTCCACTATTTGCTTGAGGGTTCTATCATTCAGCCCTTTTGGCAAGAGATCCTCTACCTCTACCCCTTTGAGTTGCACTCCTGCTAATTTATCCAAATCAGCTTGCTCAAATGGTCTATTTTCCTGGAATTTTTTAAAAGAATGACGATATTGTTCAAGTGCTGTTTGAAAACGGTCAAACCGGAATGGCTTGACAATATAATCCACAACCCCAGCTCGAAATATCTCCTGAATATGGTGTGGATCTCGATTGGCGGTTAAGAGAATCACATCTATTGGATAATCGTTACTTCTAATGGTATGTAACAAAGAAAGTCCGTTTGTATCTGGTAAGAAATAATCCAACAAAACGAGATTTGGCTTTCCTTCATTGATTAATGAAATGGCTTCTTTACCAGTAAAAGCTTTTCCAGCTAACTTAAAGCCAGGAAGCTTGGAAACGAATTGAGCATTAATCTCCATGACCATCGGATCATCTTCGACAATCAAGACTCTGATAGGCTCCATGATGAACCTCCTTTGATAGCTTTTCTACCATTATAGCTTAATTTTTTTCTTACCTCTAAAAAAACTTCAGCCACATTCTCGTGGCTGAAGTTTTGATTCTCGTATAGTAAAAGTTTATGCAGTTTTACTAATAGATTGCTTGGAGGTAACAGTCTCATCGAATTCGTTTTCCATTTTAGATACGACCACTGTTGCGACTCCATTACCAATTAAGTTTGTTAACGCACGAGCGGTAGACATAAAACGGTCAACCCCTAGCAGGAGCGCAATTCCTTCAACAGGTACACTTGGAAAGGCCGCTAATGTGGCAGCCAACGTAACAAATCCAGAACCAGTTACACCCGCTGCACCTTTTGAAGTAAGCATTAACACGCCTAGTAATGTGACTTCTTGACCAAAGCTTAGATGCACCCCAAATGCCTGAGCAATGAAAAGAGCAGCCATAGAAAGATAGATGGATGTCCCATCGAGATTAAAAGAATATCCAGTAGGAACCACAAGACCTACCACTGACTTGGAACAGCCGTATTTCTCCAGTTTTTCAACCATTTTAGGAAGAGCCGATTCAGATGAGGAGGTTCCGAGAACTAAGAAGATTTCATCTTTGATATATTTAATAAATTGAAAGATATTAAATTTATAGAACTTAGCAATGCCGCCCAAAACAACTACAATAAATACTACCATTGCTAAAACAGTTAACCCGAACAATTTTCCAAGTGAAACAAGTGAACCGATACCGAATTCACCAATTGTATAAGAAATTGCTCCAAACGCTGCAATAGGTGAATAGTACATAATAATGTTTACAATCCGAAAGAAAGTTTCTGATAGTTTTTCAAAAAAATCAATCACTGATTTTCCTCTTTCACCAAGCCCAGATAAGGCAATTCCAAATAGAACGGCTAAGAAAAGAATCGGTAATAGCTCTCCGTTCACCATTGCCCCCATAAAGTTATCAGGAATGATACCCATGATAAAATCCATGAAGCTATGGCTTCCTTCAGATGCTTGTTTGGTGAATTGGGTAATATCCCCTTTGGCACTGTGTGCATTTACACCCGCACCGGGTTTGAATATGGTGGCAAAGAGAATCCCAATCGCCAGGGAAATAGTGGATACGATTTCAAAATATAATAATGCTTTACCGCCAATTCTGCCGACTTTTTTCATATCTCCCATTCCAGCAATCCCAACGACGATCGTTAAGAAGATAATCGGTGCAATAACCATTTTAATCATTTTGACGAAGATATCCGATAAAACTTTTAATTCAGCACCTTCTTTAGGAAATAGAGCACCAAAGATAATACCAAGAACGATAGCGATTACAACCTGAGTTGTGAGACTTTTAAAATTAATTTTCATTTCCCATTCCTCCTATACTATTAATCATGAAAACACTTACAAATTTAAGTTTTGCAAAAATAGTGAAAACTCATTAATTGAAGTATAGATATTATAGAATAGTCTGACAATATTTTGGTGATATCGTTCTTTTTGGTGATTTTGGTCACAAAATGGTCACAAAGTTCATATACAAATAAACCACGAAAGTCTACAGTGAAGTAGGACTTTCGTGGTTCTTTTTACGATATTTAGCTAATCTAGGACAATTTAGTGTAATTATTTAACAATCCCTCAAAACTTAATCTTTTTGCTATAATTATTGAAATACTTTCTAAAAAGGAAGGACAATTATGAGTGTGATTTATAGAAAATTTAAACAACATTTGTATCAGGATAATATTAGGTATAAATATTTTCTTTTAATGATCTGCCTTTCCATATTTCCTCTTGTTTTGCTAGGGGTTATATCATTTAATATAGCAAAAGATACTTTAGTTCAAAATCAATTGGAAACAACAAAAAATCATTTGAAAACATCGAGTGAACAAGCTGATTTATTATTCAGAAATATAATTAATATAGAGAGAAACATTATCTGGAACAAGGATGTTCGACAAGAATTAATTGATAGCGCTGCATATTTTGAAGAGGGGAAAATTGTATTAGATAAGAACACAGCGGACAAAATGCAAGGTTTAGTTTCTAGTTATTCAATTGATACACAAGATATTGATTCAGTTTGTTTGTTTGATGTATATTTTCGGCCTGTTTGTTACGGTAATCCTAGCAGCCAAGGTAAATATGATACAGGAGGAATTTACGGTGGTATTTCGCATTCGGAATGGTATAAAAGAAGTGTAGAAGCTCAGGGACAGCCTATATTCTTAGGGTATAATGTTTTAGCACCGGAAAATTCCAACTCTACTTTTTCATCTGTTAAATTATTAAGAGATCCACAAAATGTCTTCAATCCTAGACAAATAGGCTTACTAGTTGTAAATATTAAAAAAAGAATGTTCTCAAGAGTTTTTAATGATGAAAATAAAAGTGAGATGGTAATATTTGATTCATCTCAGGAAGGAGTAAATACGGTTTATAGCAATCCTACGAAATTATCTAAGGATTTCAGCCAAAATAATGACACCTCAATCATCATTCAAAAATTAGAACAAAAAGGCTATCTGGTAAGTAGTTATATTAATGAGACAACTGATTGGACATTCACAAGTGTGATCAAAGAGAAGGATCTATTAAAACAGCCTAATCAGATTGGTACAATAACAGCCCTTATTTCTCTGGCTATTGCTTTAATAACTTTGTTTATGTCTTACATTTTATCCGGAAAGGTTTCCAAGCCATTGCTGCACCTGAAAAAAATGGTACTAGATTGGTCCAAGGGCTTTTGGGGTTTCGGAGAAGATGACGAAACGGACACTGTCGGTGTGATTGGTAAGACATTTCAGCGAATAACTGTAGAGCATAAAGAGTTAAATGAACAGCTTGTCCTGGCACAATTAAAAGAGCGTGAGGCGGAGCTCCGTGCTTTGCAGGCACAAATCAAGCCCCATTTTTTATATAACACTTTAAACGATATTTATTGGATGGCAGTGGTAAATAACCAACAGGATATTGCTAAGGCGACCTTCGCTTTGTCAGAAAGCTTTAAATTAAGTTTGAACAAGGGGGAAGACCTTATTCCTGTTTCAAAGGAATTAGCGCATATACAACACTATTTGACCATTCAGAATATGCGCAATCGAAACCGCTTTCGGTATATAGAGGATGTCGCACCTGTTTTAATGGAGAAAAAGATACTTAAACTCTTACTGCAGCCAATCATTGAAAATGCCGTTTGTCACGGTATAGAGCCAAAGGGTGAAGGGGTTATAGAGTTAATAGGAAGAGTCTCTGATGAATGGGTTACCTTTATCATCACTGATAATGGAGTGGGAATAGAGGATATTCAGGCTACTGAAAACGGTTATGGACTGCGAAATGTTCGCGACAGACTTAAGCTATTCTATGGGCAAGATAGTACGCTTTCCATTACGTCAAAAGTACATGAAGGAACAAGTATAGAGATTAGATTTCATGGGGGAATAGATAAATGTTAAAAGCAGTCATATTTGATGATGAATATGTTTTCCTTCAAGGCTTGCAAATGATGATCGATTGGTCTAAATACGGAATTGAACTAGTTGGAACAGCAACTGATGGCCATGCTGCAATAGATATAGTTGAAACACATTCTCCTGATATTGTATTTACGGATATCCATATGCCCGGCCAGGACGGCTTACAGGTTGTTGAGAAAATATTAGAAGTTGCTCCTGAAGTTATTTGTGTTGTTTTTAGCGGGTTTAATGAATTTGAATATGTAAAAAAAGCGTTAAAGCTTGGGGTTGCCGATTATCTGGAGAAACCTATTAGCATACAAATGATCGATGAGAGTATTCAGAGAATACTTAAATTAGTAAGTGAGCGGAATTCAAGAGAGGACAGTAGGAACGAACTGATTGAAAAGGCAACACTAGATTTACTTCTTCAAGGGGATGAAGCATTACCTAAATGGAGGAAAAGTTTTGGTGAAGATGCAGAGGGTATTGCGGCAGTTACAGTCCTTGCACTTTCAAAGAGAAGTCCAGATTTAAAAAGCCATTCTTCTTACCTGTCTGTACCTATTCGAAATGGAAATGAACACTTGCTTGTCATCTTCCATTTTCAAGAAGATTCTACAGAGCTATGGAATCAGTTATTATATTGGCCAAGCGAATATGGAATGACAATAGGTTCTGGGCGAACCTATCAACATCTGTCGGATGCCTCCAAAAGCTATAAAGAAGCACTGCAAACGTTGCGATATGGTCAGTTTTTGGAAAAGGAAGAATGGACAAGGTTTGAGGAGATTGGAGAAAATCCCAATATTCCGGATGGTCTCTCAGTATATGAAGATGCAGTTATTTTTTGCATGCGAACTGGTGATAAAGCCGGGGTACTCCACCAACTTGATGCCTTTATTAAGAATCTTGATGTTAATAGCTTAAGTCCGGACCTTATGGAACGTGAGATTTTGAGACTAATGTATCTAGCATTAGAAGTAGCAAAAGAAACGGGAGAAGATGTTTCAAGAATAAGTCAAACAGACTTTTTACCACACGTGGAAATAAGATTACTGAACACAAAAGAAAGTGTGTTTAGCTGGCTGAGATCTCGAATGGAAATGATTATGAATTGGTCACTCGAGGTTAGAAAAGAAAAGAAGCATGAATCAGTAGAGAAAGCGTGTGCATTTATAAAAGATAATTATTCAAAGGATTTAAAACTACAGGATGTATCATATTATGTTGGGATGAACCCGACCTATTTCAGTTTACTCTTTAAGGAGGAAATGGGAATCTCTTATATCAAATATCTGACTAAGCTGCGGATGGAACGAGCTAAAGAGCTTCTGCGGGAGGGATATAAGGCAGCGTATGTCAGTGAGAAAGTAGGTTACCATACGTATAGATATTTCTCCGAATTATTTAAAAAGCAAGTTGGAGTAAATCCTGGTCAGTATCGTGATTCCTTTTAACATTTAAGATTTAATTAAATAGCTTATAAAGATTAATCGATGAAAATGCCTTGCTCTTATTTCTTAGGAGGACAAGGCTATTTTTTTGTATTTTTTCTAATATGAGATAGCTACTCAGAATAAGTAGTGGAAAATAAAACCAAAACAACATTTAAATACATAATTTTTTTTAAAAACAAAAAAAAGTGGAAGTAAAACAAAAAAACACTCATTACGAATTATAGTGAAAGCATTTACAATTTAGTTTGTATTAAAGAATATCTATTAAAAAACTTTAAAGGAAGGCGGAAATGACCATGTGGAATAAAAGAAAAATAGTAGCAGCGTTATTTAGTACAGCTCTTTCTGTTGGGATTTTGGCAGGATGCAGCGGAGATAAGAGCTCTTCAACAGAGAAAGATACAACACTTAAATTATTATTGCCAAACTCACCTGAAACTATTGTAGGGGTAGAGGCTGTAGCTGCAGAATTTGAGAAGAAGTATCACATAAAGACTGAAATCGAAACTCGGCCAAGTGGTGGAGAAGGGGATAATCTTGTTAAAACACGTCTTGCTACTGGCGACATGACGGACTTAATGTTATATAACTCAGGTGCCCTTCTTCAAGCACTGAACCCAGAAAAAAACTTTGTTGACCTCACAAATGAGTCTTATATTGACAGTTTTGATAAATCTTTCAAGCAGTCAGTAACGGTAAATAAAAAGATATATGGGATTCCGATGGGAAACTATAGTGTAGGAGGCTGGTTATACAATAAAAAGGTATATAAAGAGCTGGGCCTCTCGATTCCAAAATCATGGGATGAATTAATGGCGAACAATGAAAAAATTAAAGCAGCCGGCAAAACAGCGGTTATTGGCACATACAAGGATACTTGGACTACTCAAATTATGATTTTAGAAGATAACTATAACGTGTTAGCGCAGGATCCATCGTTTGTGGAGGATTTTACAGCGAATAAAGCAAAAATTGCAACAACACCTGCTGCACTCAGAAGTTTTGAAAAACTAGAAGAAATTAACAAAAAGGGTTACATGAATAAGGATTTCAATTCAACAGGCTATGACGTTGGTTTAAAAATGCTAGTGGAAGGTACAGGTGTACAGTATCCAATGATTTCCTTTGCTCTTCCAGCTATTGCACAAGCGTATCCAAATCAAGTTGATAACATTGGTTTCTTCCCAATGCCAGGTGATAGCGCTGATAAAAATGGTGCGACTGTCTGGACACCTAGCGCCATTTATATAAACAAGACAAGCAAGCATGTAGAGGAAGCAAAAAAATGGGCTGCATTTTGGGTTACTCCTGAGGCACAAAAACTGATGATGTCTAAATCAGTTCCTTCTGGTCCATCTGTTATTAAGGGTGTTGAACTTCCAGATAATGTATATGCTGCAGTAAAAGAAATGCTGCCATACTTTGATGAAGGCGAAACAGCACCTGCCCTTGAGTTCTTAAGCCCATTAAAAGGACCAAACTTAGAACAAATTGCTGCCGAAGTAGGAGGCGGTATAAGATCGGCGAGAGAAGGGGCTGCTTTATACGATAAGGACGTAGAAAAACAAGCGAAGCAGCTTGGTTTACAAGGCTGGTAAACTGCTAACCGAAAGTAAAAGGCGGGGCCCTGTCACATTAAAGACGGGGCTGCTTTTTACTCAAATTACAAAGAGGAGAGATTCAGAAATGAGCAAACTTACTAATCGGACATATACGTACACATTTCTCATTCCAGCTGGTATTATCTATTTTTTATTTTTCTTGCTGCCCACCGTAATGTCCTTATTTTTCAGTATGACATGGTGGTCACTTACAGATTGGAAGTTTATCGGCTTAGAAAACTTTAAGACATTTTTAACAGAACCATCTCTGAATATTGGATTTAAGAATACCATTATCTATGCAGTTGTAACATGTGGGCTTAAGGTGGTTCTTGGATTGCTTCTTGCTGTATTTCTCAGCTCGAAACTTAAAACTGTTGGTTTTATTCGTTCTATGGTTTTCTTCCCAACACTTTTAAGTACGATCGCTATAGGGATAGCCTTTATGATGATGATGCACCCAACGCAAGGGCTGATTAACATAGTATTAAAGACAGTAGGGATTGTAGGTCCTGACTGGTTAGGTAATAGTAAAATAGCCCTTCTTTCCGTAGCATTGGTTGATGTATGGAAGGGTGTGGGAATGGCAACTGTGATTTTTATTGCAGGGATTATGTCCATTCCAGAGGATTATTATGAAGCTCTCATGATTGATGGCGGAAATGCATGGCATAAGTTTTGGAATATTATTTTGCCGCTTAGTCGTCCTGCAATGAACTCTGTTATCATCCTAGCGTTTATCGGCGGTCTTCGTTCATTCGACCTGGTCTGGGCAATGACAAAGGGTGGTCCAGGATTTAGTACAGACTTAATTGCGTCCATTATTTATAAGCAGTATCAAGCTGGCTTTTACGGTCTTTCTACAGCTGGAAACGTAATTTTATTCCTACTAGTTTCGGCATTGGCATTCCCACTATATGCCTACTTAAACAAAAAAGAGGTGGATATTTAATGAACAAGGTAGTAAACCAATCTGTAACTCCAATATCTATTGTTTCAGAAAAACAAAAGAGACTAACGGGTAAAAAGATTAGGAAGCTAGCAGTGGAATTTATAGCTGTTTTATTGACGTTAATTATATTTGGTATACCGTTTTACTTTGTCATAATTAACGCAGTGAAAAATACGCAGGAATCCGCGCTGCTAAGTATGGCTTGGCCAAGCTCCTTCCATCTAATAGAAAACATAAAGGTCGTATTAGAAACTCAAGATGGAATGGTTGTTCGTGCTTTCTTTAATAGTATTGCAATTACCGGATTTTCTATCATTCTATTAATTATCCTTGGTGCTATGTCAGGATATGTACTTCAACGAAAGGTTAGTAAAGCTACTCCGTTTTTTAACTTTTTAATTCTTGCTGGGCTTATTATACCGCCGGCAATCGTGCCGACCATTTGGGTATTAAACGGAACCGGATTATTTAAGACTATGCCTGGTATCGTGCTTGTTGAGGTAGCGCTAGGCCTGCCATTTACAGTGCTATTATACAAAGGCTTTATGGCAACGATTCCACGTGAAATCGATGAAGCCGCATTGATTGATGGATGCAGCCGCTTCCGACTATTTTTCTCAATTATCTTACCGTTGTTAAAACCCGTTTCTGCTACAGTCATAGTTCTAACTGCAGTAGGCGTTTACAATGATTTCGTCAATCCGTTATATTTCTATCCTGGAGCAGAGAATGCTACTTTACAGCTTACTCTCTATAATTTTACAAGTATGTATAACACCCAATGGAACCTTTTATTTACTAACATCCTATTAATCTCTATTCCACCGCTAATCCTTTTTATTTTCTTTAACAGAAAAATTGTAGCAGGCATGACAGCGGGTTCAGTGAAGTAAAATAGCCACATATATTTTAAGAAAAGAAAAGGTGATAAATAAATGACTAAATTACAAGTAGTAGATGTAACTTGTGAGTATAGAAAGAACCCTCTAGGAATCGACCTTAAACAGCCGAGAGTAAGCTGGCGGATTCAATCAGATCTTCGTGGAACCATGCAGGGCGCCTATCGATATCAAGTGGCTTTAGCAGAAGATGATTTTGAACAACCCCTATGGGATACGAATTATACAAAGTCTGAGCAATCCCTTCATATTATTTATAGCGGTCCTGCTCTTGCATCAAAGACACGTTATTTTTATAGGGTAAAGGTGTGGGACAATTTTGGCCGTGAGTCAGAATGGAGCGAGATTGCTTGGTGGGAAACAGGTTTGTTTGATGAGAGCGAATGGAAGGCGAGTTGGATTACGCCGAATCCGGAAGAATTAGACCAATTGACAAAGCCAATATCTTTGCTAAGAAAGAAGTTCGAATTAAAGGATGGTATTACTTCAGCTCGTATCTATGTAACAGGGGTCGGTTTATATGAATTGTACGTAAACGGACAGCGTGTGGGCGATGAATTGCTTGCTCCAGGCTGGACGAGCTATAGCAAACGTATTCAATATCAAACATATGATGTGACAGATTATCTGCATAGTTATGCAAATGCAGTTGGCGTCATGCTGGCAGATGGCTGGTACAAAGGAGATTTAACATGGGAGGACAAGCGTCATCTTTACGGGGATAAACGTGCTATATTGCTTCAGTTGCATATACGCTACAAGGACGGAACAGAAGAAATTATTGGAACAGACACAACATGGAAGGCTAGTACAGGTCCTATTTTATTTTCCGAGCTATATCATGGTGAAACGTATGATGCCCGCCTTGAGAAAGAAGGATGGAGCAACGCAAAATTCAATGATGGGGATTGGCATAGTGTAATAGTTTCTTCACCATCAGTCGGCAGCCTAGTTGCACAAGAGAACAGTCCAACTCGTGTAACAGAGGGGATTCATCCACTCTCTTCATTTGTCACTCCTGCTGGTGATACTGTACTGGATATGGGGCAAAACATGGTCGGACGTATTCGAATGACAGTGAATGCACCTGCTGGTACACGCATTGTATTGCGTCATGCTGAGGTGCTTGATAAGGAAGGAAATATTTATTTTGGGAACCTTCGAAGCGCCAAGCAAATCGTTGAATATATCACTAAGGGTGAAGGTGTAGAAACATACGCACCACATTTCACGTTTCAGGGATTCCGCTATGTAAAGGTGGAGGGATACCCAGAGCAAGAGAATGGTTTACCGCTTAATCATTTTATCGGTGAAGTTATTCACTCAGATATGGATCCAGTCGGTGAGTTTGAATGCTCCAATCCAATGGTTAACCAATTACAACAGAATATTGTATGGGGTCAAAGAGGAAACTTTGTGGATGTTCCGACAGATTGTCCTCAGCGTGACGAGCGTCTTGGTTGGACAGGAGATGCACAAGTCTTTATCCGTACAGCACTATTTAATTACCAGGGAGGACCTTTTTTCACCAAATGGCTGCGTGATTTAAAGGCAGATCAGCTTCCAAATGGAGGAGTTCCTTTTGTTATTCCTAATGTAATTAATGGACATTCTTCGGCAGCATGGGGGGATGCGGCAGTAATTTGCCCATGGACATTTTATTTGTGCTATGGAGACAAGCGATTGCTAGCAGAGCAATATGACAGCATGAAGGCATGGGTGGAGTATATTCGTGTGCAAGGGGACAATGAGTATGAATGGAACACGGGCTTCCACTTCGGGGATTGGCTTGGTCTTGATTCAAAAGAGGGCAGCTACTTTGGTGCCACTCCAAATGAGCTAGTTGCAACTGCATACTATGCCTACTCCACACAGCTGCTTCGTGATGCAGCAAGTGTGCTAGGTAAGAATGAGGATGCTGCTTTTTATGGAGAGCTTCATGAGAAAATTAAGCAATATTTTGAAGATGAGTTTATCACGCCATTAGGAAGATTAGCTGCTCCGACACAGACAGCTCATGTCCTTACACTTATATTTGACTTGGTTGATGGTGAAAGAAAAGAGCGTGTTGCTAAAGACTTAAATCAACTGGTCCTAGAAAACGATTATCACTTAACAACTGGTTTTGTTGGCACACCGTATTTATGCTTTGCCCTGTCTAACAACGGCTATCATGAAACAGCTGTGAAACTTTTGCTTCAAGATACTTATCCATCTTGGTTGTACTCCATCACGAAAGGAGCAACAACCATTTGGGAACACTGGGATGGAATTAAGCCCGACGGATCATTTTGGAGCGATGATATGAACTCATACAATCACTATGCGTATGGGGCAATTGGAGATTGGATGTACCGTGTGATCGCTGGATTGGATATGGATGAAACTTTACCAGCCTATAAAAGAATTCGTATTCAGCCAAGAATCGGCGGCAGGGAATTGACACATGTACGCGCTACACATAATTCTATGTATGGGAAGATTACTTCAGCATGGAGTATAACACATGAGAAAGTAACGGTTGAAATTGAGATTCCAGCTAATACTACGGCAGAAATTGTTTTGCCAAATGCAGATTTGCAAGATGTAAGGGAAGGGAATACAGCATTAACTGAGTTAGATGATGTAGTTGATTTAAAGGAATCGAGCGCGGGTGTTAGCTTTGTTATGGGTTCTGGTTCTTACCGCTTTGTATATCCAAACAAACGAGGTCTGAACCCGGTCTTTTCTCCGGATACAAAAGTTATTGATATACTTCTATCAGAAAAGACATCAAAGGTGTTAGAGTCACATTTCCCAGGGATCTCTAACTCTCAAGGCCCATTTGGTTTTATGAGATCTAAGTCACTTCAAAATCTAGTAGAACATCCTATATCGCAATCTACGTTGGATAAGCTTCATACGATCCTTAACGAGCTAAATACCATTGAGTGGGATGAGGAGATTGTTCATAGTAAGTAACATTAGATGTGCCGAACGTTTTAGACGGTCGGCCTTTTAGGAAAGGGGTAAAAAAGCGTAATTGATTTAAAAAATTAAAGATTGGAAAAAAGTCAAACACAAAATATATCTTGATTGTTGGGAGAGGACGACTTGAATAAGGATATGAATATAAAAAGCTCATACTGGATATGGTATCCCGGAGATTGGGAAGTATGGCTTCATGAGCAAATATCCATACGACGTCAATCTCGTGGGGTGATTTATCCTGCTTATTGGCGACTAGATCGGCATTATAGCTCTGTTATTTTTACCTATACGTATGAATTGGATCAACCCGAGGAAGTTTCTATCACTGCAGATGGTCGATTTGCCTTTTTTTTAGATGGCAAGGACAATTATAGATCTAACAATCATCGTCTTCTGCTGCCAGCGGGCAAACATGAAATAAGTGTTACTGTCTATAATGACGTAAGTGCCCCGGCTCTGTACATTGAAGGAGAGCATGTCAATACAAACGGCAATTGGAGAGTATCCTGTTTTGACAAACGATGGTACCCTGTCGGTAGTTGGGAAGAAGCCTTTAATGTCTCTAGCAAACCACCTTCTCAATACCGATTGGCTACCAAAACACAGCAACCGGTTAGTGTTGAAAAAACTGTGGATGGGTGGTTTGTTGATTTTGGTAAAGAGACATTTGGGTATCTTCAATTGAACGGTTTAAGTGTTAGAAGTAACCTTACAATTTACTATGGGGAATCAAGAGAAGAGGCGGAAGATCGTGAACATTGTGTTCTACTGGACAAAATAGATATAGAAGGACTCCAAGATGAGTCCTATGTATTACCTGAACCACGAGCTTTTCGCTTTGTCCAACTTGTACCGGAGTTAAAGGATTTTCAGGTTGAGTCTATCTCCATGTATTATGAATACCTGCCAGTCGAATACCGCGGTAGCTTCCGAAGCTCCAACCAACGACTAAATGACATATGGGAAACATCACAGTATACGTTTCATCTGAATACACGTGAATTTTTCTTCGATGGCATCAAGCGTGACCGTTGGGTGTGGTCTGGGGATGCGTATCAATCCTTCCTGATGAATTATTACAGCTTCTTTGATCGTGACGTGGTGAAGCGTACCCTTATTGCACTAAGAGGGAAGGATCCGGTCGTCGTCCATATGAATACGATTCTTGATTACAGCTTGTACTGGTTTTCGGGTATCTACGATTACTATCTCTATACTGATGATGTGGATTTCGTACAATCGCAGTACGAGAGAATGGTTTCATTGATGGATTTCTGTCTAGGACGCCGCAATGGCGAAGGAATGATGGAAGGTATTGAAGAAGACTGGGTGTTTGTAGATTGGGCTGATATCGATAATCTCGGAGAAGTGAGTACTGTGCAGCTGCTATTGTGCCGAAGCTTGGAGACAATGGCGCTTGTAGCCGAGCTAGTAGGAGATCAGAAGCAAATTTTGAAGTACCGTAAGCTGGCGGATGAACTAAAGGCCAAAATCATGAATATTTTCTGGGATGAAAACCAGGGTGGCTTAGTACACAACCGCCACGAAGGAATCTTAAGCGACAAGGTTACTAAATATCCTAATATATTTGCTCTTATGTTTGGATATCTGGACAAAGAACAAACAGAGAGTGTCAAGCAAAATGTAATGCTAAATCCAAGCGTACAGGGAATCAAGACTCCATACATGCGTTTCTACGAACTCGCTGCATTGTGCGAAGTGGGTGAGCATGATTTTGTTCTTGCCGAGATGTTGAATTATTGGGGTGGTATGCTTGATTTAGGGGCAACAAGCTTCTGGGAAGAATACGATCCAAAGCAGAAGGGAAGAGAGCATTTTGGCATGTACGGAATGCCGTACGGGAAAAGTCTATGTCATGCATGGGGCGCAAGCCCTCTTTATCTCGTTGGGAAATACTTCCTCGGCGTCAGACCCCTTAGCGCCGGCTACGAAACTTTTGTCGTAGAACCACATCTTGGTGGGCTTGAATGGATTCAGGGAACGGTACCAATGGGCACTGGGGATGTAGAAATTTATATGGATAAAGAAAAGATACGTGTAAGGGCTACTCATGGTCAGGGGGTACTCAGATTAAATGATAAGGATGCTCCGATACCAAGTGATGGGAGCTGGCTTGAAGTATCCGTTCCTCGAGAAAGCAGTTGAAGCCTTTTAACACTATAGCTGAAGTAACTGCCAGATGCGAAATGAGCTAGATGTTAGACTGAAGAATATTAAAGTGAATGTTTAATAGTTTTAGCTGTTATATATCTGAAAAAGGACAAAAGCCCTACTTTACAAATGAGTAGGGCTTTCGCTGTTTTTCTTACGATATTCAGCTGGAGTAACTCCATGAATCTTTTTAAATGATTTATAGAAAAACGTAATATTGGTATACCCGACTTTATTAGCAATCTGATCAATGGTTAAATCCGTATTCTCAATTAGTGTACAAGCATTTTTAATTTTTAGCTGATGGGAAAGTTCAATAAATGTTTTGCCTAAATTGGTCTTAAGTAGTCTTGTTAAATGGTTTGGATGAAAATGAAATCTATCGGCGGTGGTCTCTAATGTCATAGTCTGATAATTCTGTTCCATATAACTTAAAATATCCGAGATAACCGCCTTTTTAAAGGTTGGTTCTTCCTTGAGATTTGATGAACTATTATAAGACCTTAACAGCTCCGTAAAAATTAAGAGCATATAGGAATTGATGGCCTCATTGGAGCAAAGCTGCGTCTGTTTAAATTCTCCCAGAGCCTGGAGGATAAATTCTTTTAATCGATTGTTTTGACCCTTAGGAAAAATGATATAGCGGCTGTCCTTCTTTTGTTGGTAAATGGCGTTAACAAAAAAATCGGTTAATAAATCATTTCCTGACAGTCTTTGAAGCAGGGCCGAATCAAAATAGCTGGTTCGAATCATGATATTTATAATAATATCATTCTCGGAGGCGCTTTCAATTCCGTGCATAACATTTGTATCAAGCAAACAAAGATCTCCTTCCTTAAGGATCACCTCTTTGCCATTAATGTACTGTGTGCAAGTACCTGAATAAACATAGTTCATTTCAATAAAGGAATGTCTATGCTCGGTGAATTTAATAAAACGAGGGTGCTTTAAAAATACAACATTTTGATCAGGTTTAAAAAAATAATCTACTGGTACAATATCGAGTCCTTGAACTTCTTGAGAAAAAGTAAGTTCCGAGCCTTCTAAGTGGGAGTAATGTTTTGGGTGTTCAGCAGTGCCGGAATATTTTTTTTCATAGTCACTCATTTCCCTCAATTGTTTCTCGATTATGGTAGTTTCCAAGTAAGTTCACCCTCCTTTGTTGATGAATCCTATCATAAATATAGTTTATCAATTTCTTATCCTTTAATAAAGTAGTCATACAAAATGGATATTTAGGGATAGACTGTAAGTATGGAGGTATAAACATTAAACACTATAAATATAGGGAAAATCCCTTTTATAATCTTTCGCTACGCGAAATACCATGCTATACTATTAAATGTTGCAAATCATAACATCCTAGAAAGGTTGTTTATTTAAATGTCTAGTACAATAAAAGCCTTTATTAGTCTCTTTTTGGTATCTGTTTTGTGGGGCTGTAATTATCCAATCAGTGCCTACTTACTGCAAGGATTTTCACCTGTTTTATTATCCACCGTTAGAATTTGCTTTACCTCACTTTTTTTGATTATCTGTGCCTTGATTCATAAGGGTATGATGCGTCCTACCGTTTCAGAGTGGAAATACCTCATTGGTGTTGGAATCTTTGGAACCCTGTTAAACCAAACTTTCTATTTTACGGGTCTCCACCATACAACACCAGCTAATGCCTCATTAATTATTTCCTTGGCACCGATAGCAACAATTTTATTGGAACGAATCATCTTTAAGGTCAAGTTTACGATAAAAAAATCGGCAGGAGCCATGATTAGTTTAATTGGTGTTTTTTCAATTATTGGTGTTGCAAATGGAGCTTTGGGAATTTCATGGGGTGATTTTAACATATTAATCGCCATGCTTTGCCTCTCGATTAGTATATTATTTATCCGAGGTTTAGCGAAAACCATGAACACTTTTATTATTACTGTTTATTCTACCGTACTGGGAAGTGTATTGATGATTCCTGCTGCAGGAGTCGAAAATTTGGTGAGCGGCTCTGTGATTAGTCATTCTCTTTTTATGTGGGTATTGCTAATTTTTGCGGGGATTATGGCCCAAGGAGTTGCAGGCTTTTGGTGGAATAAAGGGGTGGCGAAAGTCGGAGCTGGTACAGCTTCAATGTTTATGAATATCCAGCCTTTTGTCGCTATTCTTGCATCCCACTTTATTTTAGGAAATCACATTTCGATCAATCAAATCATTGGCGGTATTTTGGTATTACTCGGTGTTTTTATTGCGAATATGCCATCTGTTAAAACTGTTGCCTCTACAGGGTCAAAAAATGCCGCAATGTAAAGAGTCCTCCTACTCATGGAAGACTTTTTTTATTAGTCTTAAGGATAGGGAGAAATACAAAATGACAAACAATGTAATAGAGATTGAAGGGAATAATCCAAAAGGGAAGATCCTTACAAAACGACTGGTCTTACTGATGTCCATTACATGTGGGCTTGCTGTTGCGAACCTTTACTATAATCAACCTCTTCTTGCTGATATGGGACGGACCTTTCATGCTAGCTCCCACCAAGTAGGAAACATTTCGATGTTTACACAAATTGGTTATGCCATTGGAATGTTTTTATTTGTGCCATTAGGAGATATGAGAGAACGCCGTCAGCTTATAACCATTTTGTTGGCTGCTGTAACGATTTCTCTCGTTGGTGTTGCTACAGCACAAACCCTCCTTTGGATTTATGTGGCTAGTCTGGCTGTGGGAATCACTACTGTTGTACCTCAGGTAATTATTCCACTCGCAGCACAGATGGCGGGGCCGGAGGAAAGAGGAAAAGTAATTGGAAGTGTGATGAGCGGGTTACTTTTTGGTATTCTTCTCGCCCGTACAGTAGCAGGGTTTATTGGAGGCAGCCTTGGCTGGCAGATGATGTATTGGGTTGCTGCAGTGTTAATGTTAGCATTAGCAATCATCCTGCGAAAATTCCTGCCGAGAAGTTATCCTGAAGCAAACCTGACGTATGGCCAAGTATTAAAATCTTTAGGTGAATTTATTGTAACCCAGCCAACGTTACGAGAAGTGTCTTTAGTGGGAGGATTGTTATTTGGGAGTTTTAGCGTATTCTGGACTTCGCTTGCATTTTATTTAGAGGGAGCACCGTTTCACTTTGGAAGTGAAGTGACTGGTTTATTTGGTTTAGTTGGTGTTATCGGGGCTGCGGCCGCTCCCTTTGTAGGACGTTTAGCTGATCGGTTTAGCCCAAAGTCAATGGTAGGTATCTTCATTATCATTACGTTGATTTCCTATTTTTTCTTTGGATTTTTAGGGTCTGCTGTCTGGGGAATAGTTACTGGCGTTATTCTGTTAGATTTAGGTGTTCAGGGGGCACAGGTCTCCAACCAAACAAGAATTTATAGTTTGGTTCCAGAGGCGAGAAGCCGGTTAAATACTGTTTTTATGGTAACCTATTTCCTAGGCGGTTCACTGGGGTCATCTCTTGGCAGCTATGCCTGGAATCTATGGCAGTGGCAGGGAGTGTGCTTAACAGGAGGAATGCTGATTGTTTTAGGGTTCCTTGTTTGGGGAATTCACCAGTTGAAATACAAAAGCTAATGATTTAACATCACAGACCGATTCTGTGGTGTTTTTTTATGGCTCTGTTGTAACTGAATTGACTGGGTTTGAAAAATAAACGGCAAAATTCCGTTTAAATAGGGAAATACCCATATTTCCTTATGAATAAAGGAAGTTTTTCCGTTTATATGGTCCAAATCTTTGGATATTGGCTTATTTAGATCGGTTAATCGGAATATCTCCGCTTATATCTGCTTCTTAAACCTCCTCTAAATACATTAGCCGGAAATTCTCCTCCTATGAAATCTCACCTGCACGAAAATCAATATTGAATAATAACAGAGCCTTAATGAGATGTAAATGCAAATAAGGACAATAAATTGGTTGAATAAAGTTATAGGAAAATCCTCATTTTCTAGTATTATATAAATATATCAGTAAGCGTTTCCAACCGAGAGGTGATGTAAATGACAAAATATAGTATTGCTGTTGATATTGGTGCATCAAGCGGCCGGTTGATTTTAGGCTGGTTAGAAAATGGATTATTAAAATTAGAAGAAATACATCGTTTTGAAAACAAAATTGTAAAAAAAGGTGACTCCTATTGCTGGGAGGCAGACCAGCTTTTTCAAGAAATCAAAAATGGCTTGAAAAAGTGCAATGAACTCGGCATAAAGCCAGATAGTATCGGAATCGATACATGGGCCGTTGACTTTGTGTTACTAGATGAAAACGATCAACCATTAACAGAGGCGGTTTCCTATCGTGACCCTCGAACAGACGGTATGATGGAACAGGTCTTTGAAAAAATCATGAAGGAGCGTCTGTACTTAGAAACAGGCATCCAGTTCCAAAAGTTTAATACCATTTATCAATTGTTTTCCATTAAACAAAATTCACCGGAAATTCTAGACCAAGCAAAATCATTCTTAATGATTCCGGATTACTTTAATTATTTGCTTACAGGTAAAAAAGCAAACGAATACACCAATGCGACATCAACGCAGCTAGTCAATGCTTTTACGAAAAAATGGGATCATGACTTGTTGGATATTTTAGGAATCAATCAAGAAATGTTCCATGAAATTAAGACACCTAAAACGATCCTCGGAAACTTAAAAGAAGAACTAGTTTCAGAGTTAGGCTTTGACTTGCAAGTGATTCTGCCGGCTACACATGATACAGGTTCAGCTGTTATTGCCGTACCAGAAGAAAATGAGACAATCTATATCAGTTCTGGTACTTGGTCGCTGATTGGAGTAGAAAACTACTTCCCAATCTGTGTTACCAAGGCTCTCGACTACAATTTCACCAACGAGGGCGGAATCGATTATCAATACCGCTTCTTGAAAAATATTATGGGACTTTGGATGATTCAAGAAGTTAGACGCAACTACAATAATGAATATTCTTTTGCACAGCTGGTTGATTTAGCTAGAGAGGCAAAGGACTTCAAAGCTGTGGTGAACGTTAACGATGACCGTTTCCTAAAACCTGAAAACATGATTCAAGAAATCATGAACTACTGTGTCGAAACAGGCCAGCCGGTTCCTAGTACTCCTGGAGAAGTAGCTAAATGCGTATATGATAGTTTAGCAGTCAGCTATCAGGATGCCGTTAACGAAATCGAAGAAATCTTTGAAAAGCGATTTGAAAAAATCAATGTCATCGGCGGCGGCTGTCAGAACGAAATGTTGAACCAATTGGTTGCTGATGTAACGAAAAAAGAAGTATATGCAGGACCTGTTGAAGCGACTGCCATTGGCAATATCGTGGCCCAGTTAATGGCGCTTGATGAAATCCAAGATATTAAAGAAGCTCGTTTAATTGTGAAAAATTCATTTGAAGTGAAAAAATATTTGCCCACTGCACCGATTACAAACTAACAGATAGAGAGGAAGAATGACATGTCAATTCAAGAAAACTACGAACTTGCTAAAAAGGCTTATGAAAAATGGGGAATTAATGTTGATGAAGTCATCGAAAAATTAAAAAATGTTCCTGTCTCCATTCATTGCTGGCAAGGCGATGATATTGGCGGATTTGAAGTAAATCAAAAAGAATTATCAGGCGGAATTTCCGTTACTGGAAATTATCCTGGTAAAGCGTCAACACCTGAAGAATTAAGAGCTGACTTAGAAAAAGCACTTTCCTTAATTCCTGGTAAACATCGAGTTAATTTGCATGCCATTTATGCGGAAACAAATGGAGAAGTAGTCGAAAGAGATCAATTAGAACCAAAGCACTTTGAAAACTGGGTGAACTGGGCAAAGGAAAATGGTTTAGGATTAGATTACAATCCGACTTTGTTCTCCCATCCAAAAGCAGATGATGGCTTAACACTTTCACATCCAAACGAAGAAATTCGTGAATTCTGGATTAACCACTGTATCGGCAGCCGCAAAATTGGTGAGTACTTCGGTAAAGAATTAGGTACACCAGCATTAACAAATATTTGGATTCCAGATGGCTATAAGGATATTCCAAGTGACCGGTTAACTCCAAGAAGAAGATTAAAAGAGTCATTAGATAAGATTTTTGCAGTGGAAGTAGATGAAAAATACAATCTTGATGCTGTAGAAAGTAAAGTATTTGGACTTGGCTCAGAATCTTATGTAGTTGGTTCTCATGAATTTTATCTTAACTATGCAATGAAGAATGATAAATTATGCCTACTAGATACAGGCCACTATCATCCAACAGAAACAGTATCTAACAAGATTTCATCCATGCTTTTATTTAGCGAAAAGCTTGCCCTTCACGTTTCAAGACCTGTTCGTTGGGACAGTGACCATGTTGTTATTTTAGATGATGAACTAAAAGAAATCGCATTGGAAATCGTACGTAATGATGCACTAGACCGTGTCATCATCGGACTTGACTTCTTTGATGCCAGCATCAACCGTGTGGCTGCTTGGACAATTGGAACTCGCAACATGATCAAGGCATTATTATCTGCTTTGTTAGTTCCAAACGAGTATTTAAAACAGCTTCAAGAAGAAGGCAACTTCACTGAAAGATTAGCGTTAATGGAAGAATTCAAGACCTATCCATTTGGTGCTGTTTGGGATTACTATTGCGAAAAAATGGGTGTTCCAGTAAAAGAGTCTTGGTTAGAAGAAGTAAAAGCATATGAGCAAGAGGTTTTATTAAAAAGATAAGTAGATTTATTGGGGGGAAGACTCAAATAGGAGGTTTATAGACTCCTTTTTGGGTCTTCTTTTTTAGAAAAAAAGAATTCTACATAGTATAGTTAGCGTTTTTTTTTTTAAAATCCTGCATTGTTTACGGTAATTCTATGTGATATATTATTAACATCACTTATTAAACCTCTTTAATAAGTTTTTTGTTCCATACTTATTAAAGAGGTTTAATAAGTTTACATAAATAGGTGGTGAGGATTGTGAATACTACTCCAAAAGCAATGGGAATGGAAATTCTTCGCGGTATCCGTAAATCACTTTTAGAACTCGAAAGTGCAACAAAAGTTGAACTTAGCGATAAATTAGGAATTAGTTTCCCTACAATCAGTAAATTCCTTATTCAGATGGAAAAGGATGGCGAAGTTATATCAGCTGGTCTTGATGATTCAAGCGGAGGGAGAAGGGCGAAAAGGTATAGATACAACCCAGAGTACATGTTAGGGCTGGCTATCTTTTTAGAGAGAACGGAGACAATTTATATTGTTTTTAACTGCTTGGGAGAAGTCAAGGATGCGGGAAAAACTTTAAGTGTATTAGTAGATGAAGGTTTAAAATTATTAACCGAGTGTGTTGAAAAAATAATAGCAAAATTTCCGAAGATCGGTTCAATCGCTATTGGTGTACCTGGTTCCGTAAATAATGGAAGGATCATTTATATCCCAGGTTATGAGCATCTTGAAAATTTTGACTTGAAGGGATACATGGAAAATCACTTCTCTATACCTGTAGTAATAGAGAACGATATGAATGCGGCAGTACTTGGCTATCACGATAGCAAGGAAAATAAGAAAAATATATCGCTGATTTATCTATATTCAGGTCAAAATGGTCCAGGTGCAGGAATTATCGTAAATGGAGTTGTCGTGCGAGGCAGCACTAATTTTTCAGGAGAGGTTTCTTTTGTCCCGCAGTATGATGAAAAGAACTTTGGACAGGCTTTTGTAAAAGGAACCCATACTAAGAAGGCATTGATAGGTGAGGCAAACCAGTTCGATGCTATCAGCAGGTTAGTAGCCGCATTTGCAGCGATCATTAACCCACATACCATTATTTTTTGCAATGATGAAGTCAATCAAAATACTTTAAATGAGATATTAAAACGAAGCTCAAAGTATATTCCGCCAGAACATCTTCCAGAACTTACAATGAGTGATTGGAAACAAGACTATCTATTTGGTTTACAAAGTCTTAGTCTTGAACGCATGTTCACCGCGATAAGCAACTAAAATCAATACTTAAATTATGAAAATTGTAAGGGGGATTTATCCTGGCTACATTCTTTTTAATAATTATCTATTTGGCTTTTATCAGTTTAGGTTTACCTGATTCATTGTTGGGAGTGTCATGGTCTTTGATGCGATCGGAACTGGGAGCACCACTTGAGACAGCCGGATTGCTTTTTATGACAACTGCTGGAGGAACGATTATTTCCAGTTTTGCTAGTGGATCTGTACTTAAACGCTTTGGAACGGGCCTTGTCACATTTGTCAGTTGTTTAATGACAGCCGGAGCACTGCTTGGCTTTCACTTTTCTCCTTCAATCATTTGGCTGTTTATTTGCGCCATACCACTTGGGTTAGGTGCAGGTGCAGTTGACTCGGGATTAAATAATTATGTAGCTACACATTACAAGGCACACCACATGAGCTGGCTTCATTGTTTTTGGGGAGTTGGAGCTACACTAGGTCCTGTAATTATGGCTCAGTTTATTTCGGGACAAAATTCTTGGAGAAGCGGGTATCTTGCCATCGCTGGACTTCAGTTTTTATTAGTTGTTATTCTATTCTTCACTTTACCATTATGGAATAAGCTTGGAGGAAACAACAATGGTATTTCAACTGAAGAACTAGAAGGCTCAAATAGTGGATTAGATGAAGTAGAGGCTAATATCAAACCTATGCAAATTAGGGGTGTTAAGTTAGCCTTACTATCTTTTTTGTTTTACTGTGGCGCAGAAGCAGCTGTGGGACTATGGGGAAGCAGTTTCCTAGTAAATGTAAAAGAATTATCTGTAGATGTCGCAGCAAAGTGGGTTTCCTTATACTATGCAGGAATTACAATTGGAAGATTAATAACAGGATTTATTACCCTGAAGGTTAGTAACCGCACTCTCATTCGGATGGGACAAATAATTGCGTTAGCTGGTGCAGCACTGCTATTCCTGCCATTGCCGTCCACATTCTCGCTTGTAGGTTTTATTATGGTCGGTCTAGGATTAGCACCTATTTTCCCAGGGGTGTTACAAGAAACACCCATCCGATTTGGAAAAAAACATTCTCAGACAATTATGGGATATCAAATGGCTGTTGCTTATACAGGAAGTACGTTCCTGCCCCCTCTTCTTGGTTTCATTGCAGGACACTCAACAATAGGTATCTTCCCGTTTGTTATTGCAGGTTTTATTGCAATGATGTTTTGGGGTTCTGAAAAATTAAATGACCTATTGAACAGAGATGATTTAAAAGTTGTAAAAAATAAAAACTCTACAGTCATTTAATATATAGAATACTAGAGTTATAGGAGGAACTGGTTTAATTCAAGGACCATTCAATTATAAAAATGCTGGTTTATTGTTTTTTAAAGGGATAGTTTATACTATCCCTATTTATATTGTATGTGAATGTCCTCTTGGAATTAATTGCTAAAAGCATCGATCGAGAAAACGACTGAGTCGCCTGATCAGCGTTTTTTTTTGCAAAAGTGTTAAAATCTTTGATTCGAGCAATAAACCTCTTTGTTTTTACTATTAAATAACTTGAAAACGCTTGCTACAATATAGGTAATCAGCAGGATAAAGAAAACAGGGAGTGTTTAAAATGGGATTACAATTTCCATCGAATTTTCTTTGGGGTTCAACAACAGCAGCATATCAAGTAGAAGGGAATAATTACAACAGCGACTTCTGGGCAGAAGAGCATGCAGATGGCTCGCCATATAAAGACAAATCAGGGGATACCATTGATCATTATCGGCTTTATCGAGAAGATATTGCTCTAATGGCCAGCCTAGGTATGAACACATACCGGTTCTCCATTGAATGGTCCAGAGTCGAAACGGAACCAGGACAATATTCACGTTCAGCAATCGAGCATTATCGGGATGTTCTTGAAACCTGTCACAAACACGGAATCACACCGGTAGTGGCTATGCACCACTTTTCCTCACCTAAGTGGCTAATGAGACTGGGAGGATGGGCGAGCCCAGAGGTTCCTGATCGGTTTGCTAAATATTGTGAAGTGGTCTTTCGTGAATTAGGGCACCTAATCCCATACGCATTGACCATGAATGAAATCAACCTTCCAGTTATGCTGCGCGAGATTTTCTCGAAGATTGGTTTTATCCCGCCAGTTGGGATTGATAGAGATGCTTGGGTAGCTCCAAAATGGAGAGAGTCTGCTGCTAAATTGTGCGGAACCACCATTGAAAACTACTTTACGTTCCATATGATTTCTGATGAGTCCTCTATTAAAATATTAAAGGAAACTCATCAGAAGGCACGTGAGGCAATTAAGAGAATACAGCCTAATACCAAAGTAGGTTTATCAATGGCTCTATCAGATGTTCAGTCTATCCCCGGCGGCGAGGAATTGGCTGCACAGAAATGGCATAGTTATTTTAGACAATATTTACCGATGTTAGAGGGAGATGACTTCTTCGGACTTCAGAATTACACTAGAGAAGTATACGGACCTGAAGGACAAGTGAGACCTGCTGAAGGGGCAGAACTTACCCAAATGGGATATGAATTTTATCCTGAAGCTCTTGCAAACGTGATCCGCAAGGTTTCAAAAGATTTATCCATTCCAATTATGATTACGGAACACGGTATTGCTACTGATGATGACACCCGCAGGGTAGAATTCATCGGTAAAGCTTTAGAAGGTGTTCAGACTTGTATAGACGAAGGAATTGACGTTAGAGGTTACCTTCACTGGACCACTTTTGATAATTATGAATGGCAATCTGGCTATTCCATGAGATTTGGCCTGATAGAAGTGGATCGCACTACACAGGAACGAAAGGTAAAGGAAAGTGCTCGTTATTTAGGAAGTATGGCACAAATGAACACAACTGTATTGAAATAAACTTCTTGGGCTCCCGAGTTCATCTCGGGGGCAAGTAATATCTTTGAATCAAGTAATATATTGCTTTGATTTCAGTATTATCGCAAATGAAAACGCTTGCTATAATTAGTTTACAAAAGAGGGGGGATTGAAACAAGGATAACGACTAATTGTTCGATCCCAAAGTTTTAAAAAATATTGGAGGGGGTTAGATTTATGGAAAATAGTATGTTGAAAAAGACGCCTTTTGTAAGGTTGGTAATCGCGGCAATGCTTGGAGTTGGTACTTCGATCGCACCATTAGTATTATTAAGTTTTGGCCTTTCTACATTTATTGTTATTAGAATAGTTGGACAAGAGCATGCGACCGCTGCCTTTGCTACTGCCACTGGTATTTCTGGTATTGCAGTTGTCATTTTCGGACTTTTTAGCGGAGTGATTGCAGATAAAACCCGATTGAAAATGGGCAGAAGAAGGTTTTGGATGATTGCGGGGAGTATTGGCGGGGCACTATCTATGTTAGCCCTTACCTTTGCTGCATCCATTCCGATGTTTATTATTTCTATCTGTCTAGTGAATTTCTTTTACGGTATGGTTTCACTTTCCTGCTATGCGATTGTTCCTGAACAAGTAGAACCAGAGAAGTTTGGACGAGTTTCCGGACTAATCGGTGCTGCTGCACCAGCCTTCGTTATGACTGGACAAATGGTTATGGGAGCCTTTGCAAAATCTACTCTTGAAGAAAAGATGATTACAATCATTATTGTACAGCTGATTGGTGGAATAGTAGCTGCTCTTCTTATTAAAGATAACTATTTTGCAGGCGCTGGAAAAAGTGAGAAAAAGTCAATTGGAATGCGTGGCTTTTATCCAAGCTTTAAACAACACCCTTCCTATACTTGGGCACTATTAACAAAGTTATTTATTAATTTTTCAAATGCTGGAATGGGCATGTTAACCTTGTTCTATATTACAAGATTTCACTTAAGTGAAACAAAGATTTTTCAATTAATGGCTCTTACGGCTCCTGCAATCATGCTAATGGTTGTGGCTGGAATTCTTGGTGGATTCTTATCAGATAAAGTGAAAAAACAAAAGCCGTTTGTTATGGGGGCAGCCCTTGTCACAGGCCTTTGTTTAATCGCCTTTGCCTTTTCGTCAAATATTACCTGGGTAGTTGTTGGAAACTTTATTTTCAATTTTGGTTTTGGAATGTATGGAGCAGTGGACAATGCCCTTGTAAACCGAATTCTCCCTTCCAAAGAGAGTGCAGCAAAAGATATCTCTATTATGAATACAACAACAAGTTTATCATCAACATTAGTAACCTTTGCCGCACCTGCCTTAATCGCACTTGGAGTAAAATTGTTCGGTGGAGATGGCTATACGCTCTTCTTCTTGGTATTGGCTGTTTTCTCTATCCTATCAGCTGTTGTAGTCTTGCCAATTCCTGAAATGGGATCAGCAAAAGCAAACAATCAAGACTCTTCAAATGAAATAGTGATTTAATAGTTGAATTTTCAATGGGGATGAATGTTAAACATTCATCCCATTTTTTAAATCATTTTCAATGTGTTCTTTAAAAGATATGTTAATATTAAGTACAATAATTTCTTAAATATTAATCTGGTTCTAAGGTAGGAGAATATATGAATAGTAAAGAATTGAGAGAGGTTTTGCTTGCAAAAAACAAATTACAACCACCAGATTGGAAAGTTATAAAAAACACTTATAATCCAAAACAAATAGATGAAGTAAATGGTGAGCCGGTTTATGAATTTAACATGATCTTCAATCTTGATTCCAATATCAATCCGATTGAAGATAATATTTTCATTTCCCTTCGTCCTCCTAACGTTCATGTTCCACTGCATATCCATCAATATATTGAACTAATTTATGTTTATAAGGGAAATTGTCATGTGGTTCTGAGGAATAACGAAATACACATTTCTGAGGGTGGAATTATTATGATTGATAAAAACACACCTCACACTGTTAAAGAGACTTCTGAAAAAGATATTATAATAGAAATAAAACTAAAACATGACTACTTGTCATCGGGGTTCATTGGCCGTTTTAATAATAAAAGTATCATCTCAAAGTTTCTTATCGACTCGATCATCGACAGCCGAAGAGCCAATAATTTTCTTTACTTTCCCTTTGAGGAACAATCCAATATTGTTGGAATCATGGAACAGATTATGGGCGAGTATTTTGAAAAAGATGCTTTTACAACAGAAATTATTGATGCTTATTTTTTTATAATGTTTACGGAGTTAATCCGACAAACCAACAGATCAACTAACGTGTTGACAGAAACACTGAAAAAAGAAGATAACATTTTTGATTTTCTAAAATATATTGAAGACCATTATAAAGACTGCAGCCTATCGAAAATGGCAGAAAAATTTAAATATCACCCGAACTATATTTCAGCTGTACTCAAAAAGGCAACTGGTAAGTCCTTTGTAGATCTCCTTCAAATTCAAAGGTTGAATAAAGCTGCGGCTTATCTAGCTAACTCTGACAGTCCAATCCCTGAAATTGCCGAAGAAGTAGGCTATTCAAGTCTGTCCTTTTTTTATAAAAAATTTAATGAGATTTTCCTTCAAACTCCAAAAGAATATAGAGAGAACGCAAATAAAAGTTTATAGAAATTTAAAACCGCTTATGGGCGGTTTCTTTATTTACAAAAAACAATCTTTGAATCAAGCAAAAAACTCTTTGATTTTACTATTAAAAAGGTTGGAAACGCTTGCTATAATGATAATAACGTTTGATTGAGTGCTTAGTGAGAAAAGAATCCAGCTGTTATTAATTTTATAGAATATTGTTTATGCCAACACTTGAAAAGAGCAACTAGATGAATTGATTGATGGAGGGGAATTTTATATGGCAGAGTTAAAAGCTAAAGCCTTAACATGTGAATATCGAGTGAATCCTATGGGGATTGATATAAATAGACCGCGTATCAGCTGGAAAATTCAATCTGATCAACGAGGAACCATGCAAAAGGCTTATCAGATTCAAGTGACAGTCGATCATGACGATTTTTCAGATTTGTTATGGGACACAGGCATGATTCTGACAGATGAATCGATTCATATTGAATATGGCGGGCCTGATTTACTTCCACGCAAAAGGTATTTTTACCGTGTTAAGGTTTGGGATAACTTTGATCGTGAATCTAAATGGAGTGAAATAGCTTGGTGGGAAACAGGGTTGTTATCTCCTGAAGAATGGAAGGCAGAATGGATTACTCCGGATCCTGAGGAAATCGATCCACTCAGCGAGCCTGCTTTTCTCCTAAGAAAAGAATTTAAACTAAAGACTGGAATTACATCAGCTCGTATCTATGGCACTGGTGTTGGTTTGTATGAATTATATTTGAACGGAGAACGCGTAGGTGATGAACTACTTGCTCCGGGATGGACTAGCTATCATAAACGGCTGCAGTATCAGACATACGATGTAACTGAGCAGCTTCTAGCTGGTTCCAATGCGATTGGAATTATGCTGGCAGATGGCTGGTATAAAGGAAACCTTGTCAGGGAAGACAATCGGAATATTTATGGTGATAGACGGGCGGCTTTCTTTCAAATCCATGTAACCTATAACGATGGGACAGAAGAGGTCATTGTAACGGACAACACTTGGAAAGCATCCACAGGACCGATTCTTTTTTCAGAAATCTACCATGGCGAAGCGTATGATGCAAGGCTTGAAAAAGAGGGCTGGAGCCAATCCAACTTTAATGATCAGGATTGGACCGGCACAATCATTCAAGAAATGCCAATTACCCAATTGGTTGCACAAGAAAACTACCCAACTCGTGTAACTGAAGTGTTGAAACCAATAGACACGTTTGTAACCCCAGCGGGTGATACCATTATAGACATGGGTCAAAACATGGTGGGGAGAATTCGCTTTAAAGTGCATGCTCCTGCAGGAATTCGTATTGTGTTAAAGCATGCCGAGGTTCTAGATAAAGACGGAAATATTTACTTTGGCAATCTAAAATTTGCAAAGCAAAAAGTAGAGTATATTACCAAAGGTGAAGATACAGAAACCTATGCACCACATTTTACATTCCAAGGCTTTCGTTATGTAAAAGTGGAAGGATATCCAGGTCAGGAAAATGGTCTGCCACTTGAAAACTTTGTTGGTGAAGTGATTCATTCGGATATGGAAAGAACAGGCGAATTTGAGTGTTCCGACCCAATGGTGAATCGGCTTCAGCAAAATATTGTTTGGGGGCAAAGAGGAAACTTCCTAGATGTACCAACAGATTGCCCGCAGCGCAGTGAACGGCTGGGGTGGACGGCGGATGCACAAGTCTTCATTCCAACAGCTCTATTCAATTATCATGGTGGTCCATTTTTTACTAAGTGGCTCAAAGATTTAAAAGCCGATCAGCTTCCAGATGGCAATGTACCATTTGTCATTCCGAATGTAGAAGGTGGAAAAGGTTCTGCGGCTTGGGGAGATGCAGCGACGATTATACCATGGACCGTTTATCAGACTTACGGAGATAAACGTGTACTTGCTGAGCAATTTGACAGTATGAAGGCATGGGTAGAATATATCCGCAAGCAGGGCAAGAACGAATACCTATGGAACACTGGCTTCCATTTCGGTGATTGGTTAGCCCTTGATGCAAAAGAAAATAGCTTTGTTGGTGCTACAGCAAGAGATTTTATTGCCACCGTCTTTTATGCCCATTCAACTAGGATTCTCAGAGATGCAGCAGAAGTCCTTGGGAAATCAGATGAAGTTCAGGAATATAGTTTCCTATTGGATAAAATAATCGAACAATTTAATCAGGAATTTATTTCTCCATCAGGCAGGTTGGTATCTCCAACCCAAACAGCCCATGTCATTGCGCTCATGTTTGATATGGTGGAAGGAAAAGCCAAACAACGGACAGCCTATGAGCTTAACCAACTGCTCATACAAAATGATTATCATTTGAATACAGGATTTGTTGGAACACCATATATTAGTTTAGCTCTTTCAAAAGGCGGATATCATGAAACAGCCGTTAAATTATTAATGAAGGATGATTTCCCATCCTGGTTGTACCAAGTTAAAAAAGGAGCTACCACTGTTTGGGAGCATTGGGATAGTATTAAGCAAGATGGTTCGTTCTGGAGTGACCAAATGAATTCCTTCAATCACTATGCATACGGTTCGATTGGAAATTGGATGTATAAAGTCGTAGCAGGGATTGATATGGATTCAACTCTACCAGCCTATAAGAAAATAAAAATCGAACCAAAATTTGCAGGGATTTCGTTTACTCAAGCAAAGGCGGCCTTTGAATCCATGTATGGAAGAATTTTATCATCCTGGCACCTTACAGATCAAATGGTAGAAATAGAGGTTGAAATTCCTGCTAATACAACAGCTGAAATCCTTTTACCTAAAGCGCGTCTTGCTGATGTACTGGAAGGAAATAGACCATTGGTTTCAGTGGACATCCATTCATATATGGAGACAGTAGAGGGAGTGCGGCTAACAGTGGGTTCTGGATCGTATCACTTTAGGTACCGAAACGAGAGTGGGTTGAGACCAAACTTTACTGCCGATACGCCAATTATTGATTTCCTCGATTATAATGATGCAGTGGGTGTTTTAGAGAAATATGCCCCTGGTATCACCAAACCGCCTGCTATTTTTTCAACAAAAGCTAGAAGCTTGAAAGAATTGGCGGAATTGGAGGAGGCAAATCTAACAGGGGATAAGGTTAAAGCCATTATTGAGGAGTTAAAAACGCTGGAATTGGATGCTGTTCTAGTAAAATAAATAGATGAAAGCCAATCACCTGTCGTGATTGGCTTTTTTGGGCGGTTGTAGGGGGATTTGTTAATAACTCATGGAATTTTGTTAATAAGGTATCAATTTTTGTTAATACGGAATGAAATTTTGTTAATATCTCTTGGATTTTTGTTAATATCGCCCCGAAATTTGTTAATAAAGCGTTAAAGCAGTAAAGTGAATCAAAAGGGGCACCAACTGAGGTGCTCTTTTTGGCCTATACTCTATACAAAAACAACTCGGAGCGGATTTCATTAATAAAAGCAGGAGTTATTCTCCTGCTTTTATTTTCTTAAACTTTTAAGATATGTATTTAATCTTGATTGACTTGTAATAGGATTATGATATTGTAATCCTAGTGTTTTAGCAAACTCAAAATCTTGATCATTATTACTCACTAAAATTGCTCCTTTTACAATAGCAGTAGCAGCAATAAGAGCATCAGGAGCTTCAATTTCTTCATCATTCAATTGATATTTTCTTCTGAGTTCAGCTGCTTTTAATGCAATTACCTTGTCAACAGGAACAATTTCAGCAACAGTTGCAAGGTACATTTCTCTGTGCATTTTTTGAATAGGATTCCTTTCTAAACTGGCATTTGAAAGAAACTCCATGGCTACAATGGAGGACATAATAGGTATATAGCCATTTTTTATATAATCTGTAATGGCACTTTGTGCTTCATCGTAGCCTTGGTATTGATAAATATACATGTTATTATCGAACATTACATACTTACTCACCTTCACTTGTCCTCCACTTATAATTTCTGTTTGCTATATCCTCTAATTCTTGAGGATCTTCATTTATTTCAATTGCTTTTCCATATAGACTATCCAAAATCTTTAATGCTTCTTCTGGATTCCATTCTGGTTTCTTGTCAACTGAAGGTGCCACATCTAAAACCTCCTCTTGTTCTTCTTCAAGATAGTGTCGGTTAAGTCGGGGATGTTTGCTAATAAGGGTGGCTCTCATTCTTGGGTCTTTTAGGATTTCTTTTGCTACTTCTATTGCTGCTCTGCGTTCTTCTTCACTTCTCCGTCTTCTAACGGAGTTCCCTTTGATTGGAGGCAATAAAATCACCACTTTCTTATAGTTTGTATATTCATTATATCATTATTTGTTACTTTCCCATAAAATGGGAGGGTTATTTCTAGAATACACTTATAAGTTATTTCGCATGGGCATAGGAGTGAACTAGGCAATAAGGAAACAGTGATTAAGGTTGCTTAAGAGGATATAGAATTGACTGGCATATATCATCCCGAAATTTGTTAATAAAGCGTTAAAGCAGTAAAGTGAAACCAAAAGGAGCACTAACTGAGGTGCTCTTTTTGGCTTTTACTTAATTTCTTTACTATCTACAGGTTTCTTTTTAAATTCACTAGGGGATTTCCCCATGTATTTTTTAAATTGCCTTGAAAAAATATAAGGATCTTGATATCCAACATGGCCGGCTACACTTTTAACAGAATAGCCCACTGTCAATAGACGTTCAGCTAAATGAAATTTGCTTTGAAGTCGATACTGCTTCGGAGAAATTCCAACAGATTCTTTAAATAATTTTCTAAGTTTTTCATAACTCATATGAAAAGATGCCGCAATCTCCTCCAAAGATAGATCCCCGTATAGCATGTGTTTTGCCCCTGAAATGATCGTTTCGATGTCTTTGCTTTGATTCACAATGTTTTCCCTGTGCAAATTAATTAATAATTTTTGTGTATTAAAAAGAACTTCGGGAAGCTCAGCCGCTGTGTTTGTTTTTAACTGGAATAATAAATCGATGAACCATTGCTCCAGATAGGGTTTTAAGTTTAATTCAAAAACAGGAGTTACTAGATTTAACAGTTCTAATGAAGCAAGTGATTGAAAGGTAGATTCACCGATACTAATATGAAATTCAAACCAAGGTTCGGATGACTCTATGAATAAAGAATATGTTTTCCCTGGAAGCTGCTGACAAAGTGAATGTGCCGAAAGTGGATCGACTTGTCCTGTTTCCAAATCTAACAAACGCCCTGAACCCTGAAGTATAACAAAACAGTTGTAATATTCATGACAAATCGTTGTAGGTAATTCAGTTTTATTTCTAGCGATTCTTCGCCTGGTTTAAAAATCAGGAAGTTATTCTTCTTGCGGAAACTAACTAGTGGCTTGGCTCCTAAATTTCAAGAGAAGTAGAAAAGCTTACAAATGAATTATTTGACTAATTTCTAATGGAACTAGTTTGAGTCAATCATTTTAAGGTGATTGGCTTTTTTTGCCGTTATAGGGGGATTTGTTAATAAATAATGGAATTTTGTTAATAAGGTATCAATTTTTGTTAATACGGAATGAAATTTTGTTAATATCTCTTGGATTTTTGTTAATACCGGCCCGAAATTTGTTAATAAAGCGTTAAAGCAGTAAAGTGAGGTCCTCTTCTTAGTTCCATCTAAGGAGCCATTTTAAATAGGTTGATGTGATTGAGGATAGATGCGTGTGGAGTGCCTGTCCTTTTTTGCTTAAAAAACAAAAATATATTTGCTTTTGTATTATATGTGTTTGTTTTCCAAAAAAATATGTTATAGTTATAGTGAGAATAAGTAAAAAACAAATATAAAACAACATAAATAAAAAGTATGGGTCAGAAAGGGGCAGAACAAGTGCTGGTAGCAGAAAGACAAAAAAAGATTGTTGAATTGGTAAACGAACGATTAAGCATTCGGGTAACGGAGCTAAGCAAGATTTTCTCTGTAACAGAAGAAACCATTCGCCGGGATCTTGAAAAGCTTGAGAAAGAAAACTTACTAATGCGCTCCCATGGCGGTGCGGTTAGTATTGAAAAGGACCAAGGGGAGGTTTCTTATTTAGAAAGAGAAATCACCAATGCAGAACAAAAGAAAGCGATTGCTGCGACTGCAGTTCGTTTGATTGAGCCGGGTGATCAAATTGTGTTAGATGCCAGTACCACTGCATGGTATGTTGCCAAAGAACTGCCAGATATGCCGCTAACCGTTTTGACAAATTCAATCAAAGTGGCGATTGAGCTCAGTAAAAAAGAACAAATCAAAGTGATTTCGACTGGCGGAACATTGCTAGCTCAGTCCTTATCCTATGTCGGACCGTTAGCCGAACGATCACTCAGCATGTATCATGTGAATAAAGCATTCCTTTCCTGCAAAGGAGTCCATTTAGAAAGAGGATTAAGTGATTTTAATGAATCCCAAGCCTTACTGAAGAAACAGATGATGGAAATAGCTGATGAAACCATTCTTATGGTTGATTCTAGTAAATTTGGAACACGTGCTTTTTCAAGGATTAACCCTGTTTCAAACCTCGATTGCATCATTACCGATTCAAAAATAGATGAAGAAACGAAAAGAGATCTTGAAGATAAAAAAGTTAAATTATTAATTGTAGACTAACAGACCACAAACGGTCTGTTTTTTTACATATTTCGACACAAGGATGTATACTAGATAAAATAAGTAATTCAATTAAGACGGGTGACCCAAATGAATTTTACCTATGAAATCATTGAAATGAATAAAGAACTTCCCCTGCATATTTTTTTAAACAGTGTGGATTATGTATCCAACCATTGGCATGACAGTATTGAGATCATTTTTGTTCTAAAAGGAAAAGTTGGCGTATCTGTTAACGATAAGCGCTTTGAATTAAAGGAAAAAGATGTATTTCTTATTAATGCAAACGATATTCATGCGATTCAGCACCAAGATGAGAATTTATTACTTACGATTCAGCTGCCCATTCCTGATTTAAAAGAAAATATCAAAGTCGATTCCTACGTTTTCTCTTGTAAATCTTTTCTGTATGATGAGCATCATCAAGCAGAGTTTAATGAACTGCGTTCTTTGCTTGCCCAGATGATGTGGGTCATCAATAAAGAGAGTGAAGGCTATGAATTACAAATAAAGTCCCTTTATTTTCAGTTAGTTTATTTGCTGATGAAAAACTTTAAAGAAGAGACAGAAAAGGAAAGCAAGCTTTCCAGCCAAAAGCATATCGAGCGTTTACTAAGGATTACCTCCTATGTAAAGGACAATTTTAAGCAGCAGATTACTTTGAATGAATTATCGCAGATTGAATTTTTGTCTGTGCATTATTTATCAAAGTTCATCCAAAAACACTTAGGGATGGCATTTTCAAAATATGTGGATAGCATCCGGCTTGATCATGCGGTTAAAGATATTGTCTTTACCGATATTCCACTCACACAGATTGCCCTTGATAATGGGTTTGCAAGCGTAAAAGCTTTTAACCGGGCTTTTAAGGAATTTTATCATCAGACGCCGAGCGAATATCGCCGTGCGGTGGAGATGGAACCAAAGAAAACGGAAAGTAATAAGGTGACACTTGCTAACTACGTGGAAATAGACAAAACACAAGCATTTGATCAGCTATTTGCTTTTTTGCCGTCTAAAGAACAATCATTAGTAGTTGAACATAAAGCTATTTTGAAAAAGACAATCAAAATTAATGTAGAAGAAAAGGTAGATAAACTTAACCATACATGGAAGAATCTTATGACCATTGGTAAAGCCAAAGAATGTCTTTATTCCGATATTCAAAACCAGCTCAAGCAGGTGAAAAAAGCAACTAATTTTAAATACCTGCGGTTTCATGGAATTTTTGATGATGAGATGATGGTTTATGGGGAAAACGAGCAAGGAATTCCTGAATATAATTTTCTTTATACAGACAAGTTAATCGATTTTTTGCGGAGCATTCACGTAAGGCCATTTGTTGAGTTAGGATTCATGCCATCAGAATTAGCCGCTAGTGATGAAACGGTATTTTATAAAGAGAGTAACATCAGTAAACCAAAGGATATCGAGAAATGGAATAACCTTTTAAAGGCGTTTATTTTTCATTATGAGAATCTTTATGGAGAAGAAGAAGTATTGCAATGGTATTTTGAAGTATGGAATGAGCCCGACTTCTATGTGTTTTGGCGGGGGACGTTCGAAGAATATTGCATTCTTTATAAAAATACTTATGAAACCATTAAGGGAATCAACCCTCTTTATAAGGTAGGCGGACCAAGTATTGTTTCCATAAAGAACAGTGACTGGCTGCAGCAATTTTTAGATTTTTGTAAAAGAGAAAAATGTATTCCTGATTTTATCACTTTCCATAATTACTCACATGAAGAAATGGATATAAATAAGAAAAAGAATTTAACAAATGAAAATGCAATGGAATCCGGTTATATTTCAAGAGATGAACAATTCTTGAAAAACCGGATAGCTGATCTCAAGCAAATGTTGATAGAGAATCATTTAAATAACATTGAAATTCACCTTACTGAATGGAACTCTACGGCCTATCACCGAGATTTAACGAATGATACTAGCTTCAAAGCAGCCTTTATTGTAAAAAATCTCTTGGAAAATATTGATACCATTCAAAGCTTTGGCTATTGGACGATAACTGATTTAATTGAAGAAAGAAGAGCTTCAAAAAACCACTTTCATGGAGGATTAGGGCTAATTACCCGCAATAACATTCCAAAATCCGCTTTTTTCGCTTATCAACTGCTAGGTAAATTGGGGAATCAACTGATTGCACAAGGCGATGGTTATTTCCTTACAAAAAGTTCAAGGGGCTATCAGCTTCTTCTTTATCATTATTGTCATTATGATCGACTCTATTGTATGAACCAGCATGCAAATATTGATTTAGAAAATCGTTACAATGTATTCCTTAATCAATCACCGATTGAAATTAAGATGGTTTTAAATGAGTTTAAAAAAGGAACCTATAAAATAAAACAGTACCAACTAAACAGACAACATGGAAGTTCCTTTGATAAATGGGTCGAAATGGGTGCACCTGAACATATGAGTGAGGAGGAAATAAGCTATTTAATTCACTCAAGTGTGCCTAAACTTCAAGTAAGTGAAGTACGTATTGAAGAAAATTACATTATAACCGCAACTCTTGAGGCTCACGAAGTACAATTATTTGAGATTATTCCTCAAAAACACCTTTAGGTAGGAATCAACCTGCCTTTTTTTGTTGTGGGAAACTAGTAAAAAGGAACCATAAAAAACAGAAATGACAATTTAGGTACCTGCTTTGAACAAATAACGGATAGTGTAAAGGGTTTCATAACTCTATAATTAAGTACATCAGGAAGCGTTTCCAGTACGAAGCTTTAAAGAAATTAAAGCGTTTAACCTTTAGGAGGTAAAAATAATGGAGAAAACTATGATGAATAAGACACCATTTGTGAGATTAATAGTGGCAGCAATGCTTGGTGTTGGAACCTCGATCGCACCGTTAGTTCTATTAGGATTTGGACTTTCTACATTTATTGTTATAAGGATTGTTGGACAAGAACATGCAACCGCTGCCTTTGCGACAGCGACAGGGATCTCCGGTATAGCAGTCGTTATCTTTGGACTTTTTAGCGGAGTAATTGCAGATAAAACCAAGCTAAAAATGGGAAGAAGAAGGTTTTGGATGATCGCGGGCAGTGTTGGCGGAGCTCTTTCTATGTTAGCTTTAACATTTGCTTCATCCATTCCTGTTTTTGTCATCACTTTGTGTTTAACTAACTTTTTTTATGGTATGGTTTCACTCTCATGTTACGCCGTTGTTCCTGAACAAGTGGAACCGGAGAAGTTTGGCCGCGTGTCTGGTCTAATCGGTGCCTCCGCCCCAGCGTTCGTTATGACTGGTCAAATGATTATGGGAGCCTTTGCTAAATCAACTCTTGAAGAGAAAATGATTACTATTATTATTGTCCAACTGATTGGTGGATTTATAGCTGCCCTGTTAATTAAAGATAATTATTTTGCTGGAGCAGCAAAGAGTGAGAAGAAGTCAACTGGGATTCGTGGTTTTTATCCAAGCTTTAAAAAGTATCCTTCTTATACCTGGGCATTATTAACGAAGTTGTTAATTAACTTTTCTAATGCAGGGATGAACATGTTAACATTATTCTATATTGCAAGATTTCATTTAGCTGAGGCTAAAATTTTCCAAATCATGGCGCTAACTGCTCCTACGATTGCATTGATGGTTGCATCAGGAATATTGGGTGGTTTCTTATCAGACAAAGTAAAAAAGCAAAAGCCATTTGTTATGGGGGCAGCCGTTATAACAGGAATCTGTTTAATCGCCTTTGCTTTCTCAACTAGCATTACCTGGGTGATCATCGGTAACTTTATCTTCAACTTCGGTTTTGGAATGTATGGTGCAGTAGATAATGCCCTTGTAAACCGAATTCTGCCTTCCAAAGAGAATGCGGCAAAAGATATCTCGATCATGAATACAACAACAAACTTGGCTTCAACACTAGTAAATTTTGCAGCACCTGCCTTAATCGCTTTAGGTGTAAAATTATTTGGCGGAGACGGCTATACACTCTTCTTCCTAGTTTTAGCTGTGTTCTCTATCCTTTCTGCAGTTGTGGTCCTTCCAATCCCGGAAATGGACTCAAAGTCGGAAGTTAAAAATGATATTGGTGAAGCGGTTTAATTTATAATTGAAATAGGGATGAATTATACAAGTGTATAGATTCATCCCTATTGTTGTTTAGATAAAACCATATTATAGTAAAAATAGGAAATGAAAAACCGATAGGGAGAGATTAATATGTTAACCGAAAAAATCCAGCTTTGGGATGATAGTGAAACTGTAACCTTACATACTTACATTCTTCATAACTCAATGGAATTCCAAAAGGATCAGCTGCGCCCTGCAGTAGTTATTTGCCCTGGCGGAGGATATTTAGGAACTTCCGATCGGGAAGCTGAACCGGTAGCGATGCGTTTTGCTTCTCTTGGCTATCATACGTTCGTGCTTCGTTATAACACTTATTTTAAGGAAAAGGTTCGAGATTTCAATAATCTCCCGGATCCTAATGAGAAATCAGCTTACCCGCAGCCAATGTTTGACCTAGCTAAGGCGATGATGATCATCCGAGAAAACGCATCAAAGTGGCTAGTAGATACAGATAAAATTGCTGTATGTGGTTTCTCTGCAGGTGCGCATTTGTCAGCAAGCATGGGTGTTCATTGGAACAGCAAATTATTACAAGATAAGTTCAAAGTTGATCAGGTAGTATTCAAGCCCAACGCAGTTATTCTTGGATATCCGTTAGTAGATTACCAGTTAATGAAGGAGAAAGTGGAAACAGAGGCTAATGAGTTTATTAAAGGTTTCTGGGACGTTTCCGGTAAAGCAGTATTTGGTACTCCCAATCCTAGTGACGAACAACTTTCAGAGGCTAGTCCAGTAAATTATGTTTCACCTCAGACGCCGCCGACATTCATCTGGCACACGGCTGACGATGACTTAGTTTATGCAGAGAATTCTTTAAGGTTTGCAACCATGTTGGCAAAGAATAAGGTTCCTTATGAGCTGCATGTTTTTGAAAGCGGTGTACATGGATTGTCTCTTTGTGATGAGACTACTGCGGGGGAACCCAGCCATCTAAACCCAGAATGTAAGGTTTGGTTTGATTTAGCTCATAATTGGTTGAAGAAGCATTTTAAATAGAATATCAATGAAAAAACCATCTGCTGTTGAGATGGTTTTTTCATTTTCCTTATCGCGATGGAAGGGTAATTATCATCGGATGAAAAAAGGGAGCCCGTTGCAGGCTCCCTTTGAACATTAATGTATCGAATTCATTACCGTATGTTTGACAATGACACGACGGATAAAGAACGATAGGACCAGACTAATCAGCGTCACGATCAATGCAAACAAGAACACATTCTGTGAACCGGAAGTCATCGCGTTAGCTATCTCGCTGGATTTGGTTGGGGCTTGAGATTCGTGCATATACTTCTCCATCCCGCTTGTCAGGAGGATGATCGCAATCGTTGTACCGATCGCACCTGCTACTTGCTGCAGTGTGTTCATGACTGCAGTACCGTGTGGGTAGAGCTCAGGCGGCAATTGGTTCAGGCCATTCGTCTGCGCCGGCATCCAGACCATGGAGATGCCAACCATTAGTCCCACATGCAAGGCAACGATAAATCCAATCGAAGATGAAGGCGACATGCTCGAGAAAAGCCATAACATAATCGCAACGATAACCAGGCCTGAAATGACAAGCCACTTGGGCCCATATTTGTCAAACAACCGGCCCATGCGCGGCGACAGGATGCCGTTCAGCGCGCTGCCGGGCAACAGCATCAGCCCTGCAGTGAACGCGGATAGTTTCATACCGTTTTGAAGAAACATAGGCAGAATAATCATGCTTGACAAGATAATCATCATACAAGCCAGCACCATTAGGAGCCCCACGTTATACATGGGGTACTTAAAGACGCCAAGGTCCATCATCGGTTCACGCATAAACAGCTGCCTTAGTATGAAAAGCAGGAGTGCAGCAAGACCAATGACAATGGAAGAGACCACGGCCGGGCTGGTCCAGTTTTCCACCCCTTCGCCCGCCTTGCTAAAGCCAAAGACAACACCTCCAAAGCCGATGGTTGATAATACGACAGACAGCAGATCAATGCGGGGCTTTGTGACTTCAGTAACATTTTCCAAGTACTTCAGTCCTGTTAACAACCCTATTACTAAAAATGGCAGTGAAATCCAAAAGATGTAGTGCCATGTTAAATATTCGATTAAAAGACCTGCCACGGTAGGACCAATCGCCGGTGCGAACATAATCACAAGTCCGACAAACCCCATCGCTGCTCCACGCTTCTCTTGCGGATACACGACGAGGATGGTATTGAACATAAGCGGAATTAGCAGGCCCATGCCGGCAGCCTGAAGAACGCGGGCGACCATAAGCATTTCAAAATTAAGAGAGAGAGCCGCAATTAAGGTGCCTGCAATCGAGCTAATCAGTGAACCGATAAACAATTGTCTCGTTGTAAACCATTGCAGGAGTAATCCAGTCATCGGCATCAAAATGCCGAGAGTAAGCAGGAACCCCGTCGTCAACCATTGTGCGGTCGCGGCTGAAATGTGGTACACGACCATTAAATTACTAATCGCAATGTTAAGAGCTGTCTCACTGAACATGCCGACGAAACCGCAGATAAGCAGTGACGCCATGATAGCCCTGGTATTATATTGTTTCATTATTTATGCCCACATCCCTATAAATCTATTTTTTTTGAGTGTTACTTGTTACATTTTAGTGTCCACAATTAATTAAGTCAATTTATGAACATTCAGAATTGTTGAAAGCTGGAAATGTGACGCAGCCTTTATATATATATGAAGAAAAAAGCCAATGTCCTGTTAACAAACTATTGATTCTTTCTATGTTAATGTAAAGTAATTTATTGATCGGGGGTAAAGTAGGTTAATATAGTTTTTCTAAGATTACATTGACAAGACTATGTAATACTTTTACAATTGAAAATGATTATCAGCGTCATTTAGGGGGAAGTTACATGTTTAATATAATAAATAGTCGGAATTTTTTACTAACTTCTGTTTTTATTTTACTATTATCAACAATATTACTAGGTTGTACCAATTCTAGTGATAAGGATGCAACGTCAGAAAAGAAAAAGGATAACATGCTAACAATCGCTTGGGCGAGAGATGTGGGTGAAATGAATCCGCATGTGTATAATCCTTCACAATTATTTGCTCAGTCCATGGTATATGAGCCGTTAGTAAGCTACGGAGAAGGTGGCGAGTTAAAACCTCATCTAGCAGAATCATGGGACATTTCTCAGGACGGAAAAGTATATACCTTTCATCTGCGGAAAGATGTGAAATTTTCTGATGGAACAAGTTTTAATGCTGAAATTGTGAAAAAGAATTTTGATACCATTTTGAAACATATGGATTTACATGGTTGGTTGGGTTTTCTTTCAAAAATTCAAAGTACGGAAGTTGTTGACGATAATACGTTTAAAATGACATTAACTGAAGCCTATTATCCTACGATTCAGGAGCTCGCTGTTGTTCGACCAGTTCGTTTCTTAGGCGAAGCTGGATTCCCTGAAGATGGTGATACTTCAAAAGGGATTAAGAAACCAGTTGGAACAGGGCCATGGGTTTTGGACGAGTATAAAGCGGATGAATATGCGATTTTCAAACGTAACGAAAACTATTGGGGCGAACTTCCGAAAGTAGAAAAAATAAAAGTGAAAGTGATTCCTGATGCTGAAACGAGAGTACTAGCCTTTGAAAAAGGTGAACTAGATTTAATATACGGAGAAGGGGTTATTAGTTTAGACGCCTTTAACCAATTGAAATCAACAGGTAAATACGAAACTAGTATTTCTGAGCCAGTAGCGACAAGACAGCTGGTTATGAATACAAATAGAAAACAGCTTTCCGATGAGCGTGTCCGTCAAGCACTACAGTATGGATTTAATAAGGAAGCAATGGTAGAAGGTATTACTTCGGGACTAGAAGAAGCAGCAGATTTTATTTTACCAACAAACTTGCCTTACACTTCCAAAATTGATGTTAAATCAACGGATTATAATGTAAAAAAAGCAAAAGCGTTATTGGATGAGGCAGGCTGGAAACTTCCTAAAGGGAAAACCGTTCGTGTAAAAGATGGACAACCGCTAGAAATTGAGATGATGTACGATTCAGCAGAATCCATTCAAAAAGCAATGGCAGAAACACTACAGTCAGAATGGGCAGCCATTGGTGTTAAATTAAATATTACTGGGGTAGAGCTGGCGGATCAGGTTCAAAGATTTAAAGATAATGACTTTGATATTAATTTCTTTAGTAACTATGGTGCTCCATATGATCCGCATACATTTATCAACATTGTGGCAAAAGAGGGATTTGGATTTAATGAAGCCATTTCGGCCTATCCGAACAAAGCGGAATTACTAAAGCAAATCGCACGCATTCCACAGACAACTGACGAAGCAGAACGTCAACAGCTTTACACATCTGTTTTAACATCATTGCAAGACCAGGGAGCAATTGTTCCAATTTCTTATATTAAGAAAACAGCGGTTTATCAAAAAGATGTTACGAACTTCCAATTCTCTGCGAATCGTGACGAAAATCCATTCACAGGAATTACTATCAAGCAGTAAGAAGGTAGGAGGCTTTTATGGGCACTTATATAATAAAACGAATAATGTCCATTATCCCGGTTTTTCTTTTGGCCGCACTTCTAACGACCGGGATGATCCACCTTTCTCCGGTGGATCCGGCCGAGGCCTATTTAACAGCCGCACATATCGAACCGACCGATGAGATTTTGGCTCAAAAAAGACATGAGTTTGGTTTAGATCAACCATTTTTTATGCAATATGTAAACACAATTAAGAAGATAGGCCAACTTGATTTTGGAAAATCTTATGTTTCAAATAAGTCCGTTTGGGACGAGGTGATCTACCGAATTCCTGCAACGCTCCAGCTAGCTTTAGGAAGTTTATTCATAGCAGTGCTCATCAGTGTCCCCCTTGGCTTTTTCGCAGGGGTAAAAAAGAACAGTGCGATTGATCATTTTAGTCGTATACTTTCCTTTGTGGGGGCGTCCATTCCATCTTTTTGGTTAGGTTATCTATTAATTTTTTTCTTTTCTGTAAAGCTAGATCTTTTCCCGGTAGAGGGGTTTGGGACTTGGCAGCATCTTGTTCTGCCTTCCGTTACACTAGCTCTTCCATTAATTGCAATGTATACAAGATTGTTGCGTACGAGCATCCTTGAAAATTTACAAGAGCCCTATGTGCTTTTCGCAAGAACAAGGGGGATTAAGGAAAAAACGATCATGGCCAAGCATGTCTTAAGGATTGCCATTTCACCGATGATTACGGGACTAGGGATGAATCTTGGTAAACTGTTAACGGGAACGATTATCGTGGAGACCGTTTTTTCTTGGCCTGGGTTTGGACGTTATTTTATTGAAGCGATTTTTAACCGTGATATACCTGTCATTCAATGTTATGTATTTATTGCAGCTACCTTATTTATTTTTAGTAATTTGATTGTGGATCTTATTCAAATGTATATTGACCCGCGTATATCCAGGAAAGAAGGGAATCGCTTATGATAACCAGCATACGTAAGAAATTCATAAGTCAAAAAGTGATTCCTATATGTTCGATAATTCTAGCTATTCTTTTTATTATGGCGATATTTGCCCCCTGGCTAGCACCCAATGATCCAACTGCGGTCAATTTAGTTTATAAATTACAGCCTCCTTCTTGGGAATTTCCATTAGGAACCGACCATTTAGGAAGATGTAACTTATCACGCCTTTTATATGGGGCACGAATTTCTTTAGGGTTTGCGATGCTCATTTTCATTTCATCCTTAGTGATTGGTTTAATCGTTGGAACCTTCTCAGGGTATAAAGGCGGCTGGATCGATCATGTTTTGATGAGATTTTGTGATGGTGTGATGGCTTTTCCGAGTCTTATCCTTATCCTTGGTTTGGTTGGTATTTTCGGACCTGGACTTTCACAGGTCATCTTGGCGCTAATGCTTGTCCAATGGGTCTATTACGCAAGAATGTTCCGAGGAATGGTCCTAAGTTTGAAGGAACAAAACTTTATTGCAGCCGCAAAAATAAGTGGCTCCTCTCAATGGAAGATTATGAAAAGACATATTATCCCGAATGTACTCCCTCCATTAGTCGTAATGGGTACACTAGAAATGGGTTGGGCCATTATGGATATTTCCGCTATGTCGTTTCTCGGATTAGGAGTACAACCGCCAACACCTGAATGGGGAGCAATGATTCATGAAGGAAAGTCGTATATTCGTACAAACCCTGCCTTGATGATTTATCCTGGGTTAATGATCATGCTTGTTATTGTTACCTTCAATTTATTAGGAGAAGCGTTATCAGAACGTTACGGAGTCAAACGCGATTTTAAAAAGGAATGAGAATGATGGGTAATGAACAGTCGAATGTGCTAGAAGTTAGAAATTTACATGTAGAGGTAAAAACAAAGAATGGGGCTGCCACTCTCGTTCAAGATATAAATTTTGAACTGAAGCGTGGGGAGGTTCTTGGCGTAGTTGGACAAAGTGGATGCGGTAAAACCGTTACGAGTATGTCCATTCTTCAGCTGCAAGATCGGAAAACCACTAAAGTGACAGGGAGCATAAAATTACAAGGACATGAATTGATCGGTTTAGGTGAGAAAGAAATGCGTGGAATTCGTGGTAAGGATATCGCCTTTATTATGCAAAATCCAATGAATGCTTTTACGCCTGTTTTTACAATTGGCCATCAATTTATTGAAACGATTCGTTCACATACACAATGGAATAAAAAACAAGCAACAGAGCTGGCCATTGAGGCGATGCATCATGTCAACTTACCAGATCCTGTTAAACTATTAAAGTACTATCCTTTTCAATTAAGTGGTGGTATGCTTCAACGGCTGGTGATTGCGATGGCAGCATGCTTACACCCAGCGGTCATTATTGCCGATGAACCGACAACCGCACTTGATGTCAATAATCAAAAGAAAGTACTATACCATTTAGATAAAATTCGCTCTGAGTACGGCTCAGCTATATTATTAATTTCCCATGACCTTGGGGTCATTTCTGAAATGGCAGATGAAGTTGCTGTTATGCAGAATGGACGAATTGTAGAAAAAGCTGACGTGTTCCAACTATTTGATGAGCCAAAGCATGAATATACGAAAAAACTTTTACGTGCACGAACAGTATTACCATTCGATCAGTCTGTCATCCATTTGGCTTAGGAGGGAGAAAATGAGTTTATTACAATTAAATGAAGTAACTCATAGCTATGGATCCCGAAAGTTTATTAACTGGAAAGACCGTTCTAAAAAAATACTTTCCAACATCTCTCTCTCTCTTGAGGAAGGAACTTGTTTAGGTTTGCTTGGTATGAGTGGAGCTGGGAAAAGTACCTTAGGAAAAGTGATTCTTGGTTTGGAACGACCGCAATATGGAGAGGTTCTTTTTCAAGGGCATGATATTTATAATTCAGATAAAAACAGTTCTCGGAAAATTCGCCGTGACCTCCAGGCAGTCTTTCAGGACTCCTATTCATCGGTCAACCCTCGAATGACGGCGGAACAAATTATTTCAGAGCCGTTAGAGAACTTTGAAAAGCTTACTCTCTCTGAACAAAAACGGAATGTTATTGAATTATTGGAAAGGGTAGGGCTAAGTGAAGCGGACTTAAAAAAATATCCGAACCAATTTAGTGGCGGTCAACTGCAAAGAATCAATATTGCGAGAGCCATCTCACTTAAGCCAAAGCTGATTGTCTTGGACGAAGCTGTCAGTAGTCTTGATATGGTGAATCAAACCCTGATTTTGGAATTACTTAAACAGTTAAAAGCGGACTTCGGACTATCGTTTCTTTTTATTACACATGATATTAAAGCTGCCTATACGATTAGTGATAGATTAGGTGTACTAGAAAAAGGAGAATTGGTGGAGCTATACGATGACAAAAATCAGTTTTTTACTTCAGGACATCCTGTAGTAAAAGAGATGAGGGATTCAATGCTCGCCGAGTACCCACGTTTTCGATCGGTTAGACGTGCTTAATTTAAAAAGTATCCGCAGTTTCAAGTGCCTCGATTTTCTTTACAAAATCGGGGCTATTGTTTTAATTTAAAGTAATAATAGGAGGTTATTACAAATGAATAATCGGGCGTACCTATCTTTGGCGATCCCCTTAACCATTTCGACTATGACAACGCCCTTGTTAGGTGCTGTAGATACAGCCGTTGTAGGGCAGCTTCCCGATCCAGCTTATATTGGAGGAGTTGCATTAGGGACTTTAATTTTTAATACGTTATATTGGGTTTTCGGATTTTTACGGGTTAGTACATCTGCTTTTGCTGCACAAGCGAACGGGGCAAGCGACCCGGATCAAGAAATACTTGCTTTAGCTCGTCCCTTTTTATTAGCGATTGTAGTTGGAACTTGTTTTATTCTACTTCAATGGCCCATTGAATATTTGGCTCTGAAATTGTTTTCCGCTGAGTCTGATGTCAGTCAGTTTGCCGCAGAATATTTTCGAATCAGAATATGGGGGGCACCTTTTACGTTGATGAACTATGTGATCCTTGGCTGGCTAATGGGGATGGCTAAGATTAAAGAATCACTATTTTTACAAGTGTTAATGAATGTTTTGAATATGATTTTAGCCATTCTTTTTGTCCATGTCTTTTCTTTTGCAGTAAAAGGGGTCGCAACAGCCGCGTTGATTGCTGAAGTAACAGCCACTGTAGTAGGGTTAGTTATTATACTAAAGGCATCACCATTTGTGTGGCAATTCCCATCATTTCAAAAATTAATAGATACACAGTCTATGAAAAAGATGTTTAACGTTAATAAGGATTTGTTTATTCGAACCATTAGTTTATTAGTTGTTATTAATATGTTTACAGCAAAAGGTGCTTCGTTTGGAACAGACTTGTTAGCTGCCAATGCTGTTCTATTTCAAATTCATTACATAATGGCTTATTTTTTTGAGGGGGTTGCGAACGCCACGAGTATTCTCGTCGGTAAAGCGGTAGGATCAAATGACAAGGAACTATATAAAAAGACACTTTCTTTATCAAAAAAATGGTCGGTCATTATCGCTTTTGTTATCGCTTGTATTTATGGATTATTTCAAAAACAAATTATTGCGCTTTTTACCAATCTACCAAGTGTTATCGAACTTTCAAATTCGTATGGAAAATGGCTAATCCTTTATCCGTTTGCAGCGTGTTTTGGCCTTGTTATTTATGGTGTTTTTACAGGAGCAACTGAAATTGCTCCCGTTCGAAACTCTATGATTTACGCAATGATTGTCTATATCCTTTTACAAATTACGGTTACCCCTATCTGGCATAATCATGGCCTATGGCTCGCTTTCATTGTTTATACCGTTGGAAGGTCTGGATTTCTAATCATGTATACTCCTAGATTAAATAAGAAATTGTTTGAAACAACATGATAACAAAAACCAAGGGAGACTAAATGCTAAACCCTTGGTTTTTATGCTTTTCCTTATAGCAATGCGGGGTCTCTTTAAACAGTTCCTTAAATTTTTTATAAAAGAAAGTAAGGCTGGAATAGCCTACTTCTTGAGCAATCTCAGGTATAGGTAAATCAGTATTGGACAAATACAAGGCAGCCTGGTTCAACCGTTGGATCTGGAGAAGCTCTTTAAATGATTTCCCGGTCCCTTTTTTTAGCAAAGTGGACAGGTAACTAGGATTAAATCCAAAGGTCTGTCCCATTTTAACAAGCGAACAATCGCGGTAATGGTCCTCAATATACTTCAAAAAATCTAGTAAAGAAACCATGTTTTTATTGTCCTCAGATTCATATCTTGTCTGGGTGTTATTGGATCGAATTAATGTTGAAAATAAAACGACTAAATAAGAATCGATAATTTCTGCAGAACAAAAATCACGGTCAAAAAATTCACACATGATATTCTCCATGATTTCCGTAACCTTAATGCCCCCTGGTTTAAAAATCAAAAATTGATTTTGTTTCCGATGGCTTACGAGCGATTCAATCATAAATTGAGAGATAATACTTTTCTGTGACATTCTTCTTAAAAAACTCGGTGATAGATAGTCCTGCTTCAGAATGGTATTAATAACAATATCATTTTTGGTGGTGGCAGCTACGCTATGAGGCACTTCTTTGTTAATTAAAATTAGCTCCCCTTTTTTTAAATGAACCTTTTTTCCTCTAATTAAAACGGTACAGGTTCCCCGATAGACAAACATCATCTCTATGTAATCATGCATATGTAGAGGAATATCTGAGCCATAGGGCTGCTGAGAGATGGATATGTTCTCATCAATAAGTGAATCGTTTATATCAAATGCTTTATTAAATAGATAAACAACTTCTCCATTTACCATTTCAGTAAGAGGATGATACTCCTTTAAAACTCTTTCTTTATCAATTGGCCCTAAATGATAGCTGTCTAAGTAGCCTTCAAGTTGTAGTCGGTCCATATATACTCCCTATGATTAAAAATTAGAGTAATCAATTACTTAATTTTATTATAATCATATTCTAACGATTAGTACAAAGAGGCACTAATACCTGTAACTATCATTTACGCCTTCTTTTGACTTTTAGCAGGATAGGAGATGTTTTTATAAGTTATGAGTATGTTCTTAGATAAAATACTTATGTTATTATACATTCATACATTCTGAATGATAAAAATATTCCATCTATTATACAGAATGTAAGCGTTGACAAAATATTGGATGTACAGGGGGAGAAATCATGAGTCTTGAAATTGGACTACAACTTTTTTCAGTAAAAGATGAGATAAGTACAGATTATTTCCGTACTCTCGAGGAAATTTCAGCTATTGGCTACAAGAACGTGGAATTGATTGCGACGAATATGAAAAACCTCTCGCGATTTAGTGATACGGTATCAGCGAAGACTTTACGTAATAAATTGGAAGAATTGAATATGACTGCTATTGGCGCACATGATGGCGGAGGAGCCCCAGGCACAAGTCTATTGGATAACGACTGGGATCATATTATTAAATATAATTACGAGATTGGGTGTCAATGGATTGCGATCCCATCTGCCTTTATGTTATCTCGGGAGGAAGCATTAAAGACAGCCGAACAGCTGAACCATATTGGGAAACAGATGAATGAAAACGGGATAAAGCTGTATTTACATAACCACCATTTTGAATTTAGAAAAATCAACGAGCAGGAAACCTTGTATGATGTCCTGTTAGAAAACACGGATCCCGATCATGTATTCTTTGAATTGGATGTCCTTTGGGCACATAGAGCGGGAGTTGATCCGATTGGCTTGATGGAGCGGCTAGGTGCTCGTTGTGACGTGATTCATCAGAAAGAACTGTATCCATTTGTACCTGAAGAAGGCTTTGAACCCCCGAAGTTTGAACTCCCAGATATATATAAACCTTATTTTCTAGATTCCGAGTCACTTCCGGATATCGCTCCATTAGACTTGGACAGGTTATATCAAAAGGTTAATGAATTGGGATTTGTTAAATACACCATTGTTGAAAATGAATATGCTGAATCCAATAAAATTGCTAGTGTGGCAAAGGACCTAGAAATTCTAAAGAAAAAAATTATTTTAAATACACAAAGTGTATAAGTTCCTACAAAAAGATGAACAAAACGAGACTCGTTTTCTAGTAAAAATGTGAAGGAGAGTAAACTATGGCAAACGTTAAAATCGGATTTATCGGCTGTGGAGATATTGCCAAGCTAAAGCATTTCCCTGGAATGGCACAACAAAAGGGTGTTGACCTTGTAGCTTTCTGCGATCTTGTGATTGAAAGAGCTGAGGAGGCTGCCAAAAAATACGGGACCCCAGATGCTAAGGTTTACACAGACTACCGTGAACTTCTTGCGGACGAGTCTATTGATGCAGTCCATGTCCTGACTCCAAACGTCGGACATAGTGAAATAACTGTAGCAGCACTTGATGCAGGAAAACATGTTTTATGTGAAAAACCAATGGCCATCAATTCTGAGGAAGCACGGAAGATGTTGGATGCAAGGGACAGATCAGGTAAAATGCTTACCATTGGCTATCAATACCGTCATTTCCATGAAAATGCTATTGCCAAGAAGGTAGTAGATGATGGGTGGCTTGGCGATATCTACTACGCGGAAGCCACTTGCATCCGCCGCCGAGGGGTTCCAACATGGGGCGTCTTTACCGATAAGTCAAAACAAGGGGGCGGCCCGTTGATTGATATCGGGACTCACGCCTTGGACCTCACTCTTTGGATGATGGATAACTACGAGGTTGACTACGTTGTCGGAAGTTCCTATGAGAAGTTAGGCAGAATGCTGCCTCCTGAACAGCAGGGTCAGGTGAGCTGGCGCGATGGGTCACCTGATCCATGGAATAATGAGACCTATGATGTAGAAGACTCTGCTATGGGATTTATCAAAATGAAGAATGGAGCGACGATCAACCTGAGGGCTTCGTGGGCACTTAATATTGTCACAAATCCGGGGATGGTATTGCTTTGCGGAACGAAAGGCGGACTCGATACTTATGATGGAGTAAGACTGAATCATGTAGTTGCCGGTCAACCTTCCATCACTAAAGTAGGAGAAAAAGTCAATCCATTTATTCCTGGATTTGGTGGCGGAGATACTCCTCCGTCTAAAGAACATGAAATATGGGTTGCAGCGCTAAAAGGTGAGGGAGAATTGTTTGTCAAAGCTGAACAGGCTATCGTCGTAACACAAGTTCTGGATGCTATTTACGAGTCTTCCAGATCAGGGAAACCTGTTTATTTGTAATCCCAGGAGGAAGAGGGGGGGATGTCTCCCCTCTTTTTGTTGGTTAGACGACCGATATTCCCTTTGTTAAAGAAGCTGGACCCGAGATCTGTTAAGAATTAATCGTTAGTAAACTGCTCCGCAGTGATGCGAGTTAGCTTTTCATTAAAATTGTGATCAACTTGGTCAAACATGTCTCGATATTCCTTAGGGGAAATTCCAAATCTCTTCTTAAAGGCCTTGTGAAAATAAGAATAGCTTCCAAAACCGCAACTCTCGGCAATGACCTCCAATGTCATAGGAGTATATCTCATGCGATCAATGGCATTTTTGAGCCGCATGTTTATGGCAGACTGTATGATTGTTATTCCGTATGTCTCTTTAAAAAGATGACTTGCTCGAGAAACACTCAATCCAACGTTTTTAGCTAAATCTTCAATGCTGAATTGCTCCATAAAGTGATCTTCAATATATCTTTTAATTAAATCAGCTACGAACTTTGTATTAGGCGGTTGTTTGTGAACCGCATTCGTGCCTTGAATCGTTCGTTTTAGTGACAAGCATAAGGAACGAAACAAATAATCCACAAGTTGATTATCAGGTATGAGTGTTTGGTGATTTTCTAAATAGAGGTGGTCCCATAAAGAAAGGATTCTTTCATCCAAGGGAATACGGTTAAATGGTTGTGGTTCAAAGCTCTCCCACCAATCTTGGATCCAGGTCCCTTTGCATAATATGAAATAATCGCCGCTTCTCGATTCTCCATCCACTTTTAACTCATATAAATCACCAGGTTTCAAGAGTAATAGATTTCCAGGCTCCATATCTAAACTATTGCCATTTATACGGACCATGGACTTCCCTTGGACTTGAAGTCTGAAAAGAAAAGTATCAAGAATTTCATTTTTAAGGATGAACGGTTTCCTATGGTAAGAATAACCACAAACGAGAATTTCTGTGTCCATTCAATGTTCCCCTTCCACATATATGTAAATACTACGAGGTCTATGAATATGTACCTTGTCTGCTTAATGGATTTATCCATATATTAACACATACTTGGAAAAATGATCTTGATTAAACGCGTATTATTACCAAATCAAATAATGCAAATTTTAAAAACTATGATTCGAGCAATCAATATCTCGTTTTTTAACATTATATCTTGAGTTATTGATAGTTACTATTAATTTATAAGAATTGAGATCAGGGGGTAACTATCAATGAAATATGTTTTTCCAAAATCCTTCCTTTGGGGGACGGCTACATCTGCCTACCAAGTAGAGGGAAATAATGATAAATCAGATATGTGGGCTGAAGAATATTCAGAAGGATCTCCTTACAGAGATTATTCAGGTGATGCCGTCGATCACTATAATCGGTACAAACAGGATATTGAGTTGATGGCAAGCTTAGGTTTAAACAGCTACCGTTTTTCGATTGAGTGGGCGAGAATTGAACCGGAGCAAGGTGTCTATTCAAAAAAGGAATTGGATCATTATCGTGACGTCATTAAAACATGTTATGACCACAATATCACCCCAGTCGTCACCATGATGCATTTTACCTCTCCACAGTGGCTGATGAAACTAGGCGGCTGGAAGAATCCTGAGACGGCGGACCTATTTGCGGGATATTGTGAGGTCGTATTCAAGGAGTTTGGTCAGGATATTCCTTACGTCTTAACGATGAATGAAGTTAATTTACCAGTCATGTTAAAAGAATTGTTTATTAATATGAACTTTATGCCTCCTGTGGGGATGGATGCCAAGTCATGGACAGCTCCAGGCTGGCGTGAATCGGCTGCTGCAAAATGCGGAACAACGATTGATCAATATTTTACCTTCCATATGGCATCTGATGAGGCTTCTTTAGATATTGTGAAAGATGCCCACCGTAAGGCTAGAGAAGTGATGAAAAAAGTCAATCCATCCACTAAGGTAGGATTATCATTGGCATTGCCTGAAATCCAAGCCATTGAGGGTGGGGAAGAGCAGGCTGCAAAAGTTTGGCATGAATATTTTGGACAATTCAAGTCTGCCATTGAAGGTGATGATTTTATCGGAGTACAGAACTACACCCGTGAAGTGTATGGTCCAGAAGGACAAGTTCCGCTTGCTGAAGGAAAAGAAGTAACAGCCATGGGATATGAATTTTATCCGGAAGCACTTGCTGGAACCATCCGAAATGTAGCTGCTGAGTTAGATATCCCTATTTTGGTAACAGAACATGGTATTGCCACAGATGACGATAGCCGGCGAATTGAGTTTATTCAGCGAGGACTTAAAGGGCTGTATGCGTGTATGGAGGAGGGGATTCAAGTTTTAGGTTACCTTTATTGGTCCACGTTTGATAACTATGAATGGACGTTTGGCTATGATCCGCATTTTGGGATTATTGGGGTCAACCGAGAAACGCAAGAGAGAGTTGTAAAAGATAGTGGACGTCTTCTGGGTGAGATTTCTAAGACCAATGCTGTAAATGAATAGTCTTAAACAAATCGATAGATCCGCCCGATAAATCTTCAGGAGAAACTTGGTCTCATCGGTCGAAGCGCTCGAATTCATTCACCTTCAGGGGATGAGGATGGGTCTCATCGGTCGAAGCACTCAAATTCCGTCACTTTCAGGGGATGAGACTCGGTCTCATCGGTCGAAGCGCTCAAATTCATTCACCTTCAGGGGATGAGACCCGAGCTCATCGGTCGAAGCTATCAAATTCATTCGCCTTCAGGGGATGAGACCCGAGCTCATCGGTCGAAGCGCTCAAATTCATTCACCTTTAGGGGATGAGACCCGAGCTCATCGGTCAAAGCGCTCAAATTCATTCGCCTTCAGGGGATGAGACCTGAGATTCGAGGAAAAAAGGTAATTAGATCCCGTTCATATTAGAACAGCTTGTAAGAATTAAGTGCCATTCACAAATGGGTTTATGATATATACCTATTAATCAACATTATATGAGAAAGAAGGGAAATTCAATTTGAAATATCAAAACCCAGTTATCAGCGGCTTCCATCCTGATCCAAGCATTTGTAAAGTAGGAGAAGATTTTTATCTAGTCACCAGTACTTTTGAATATTTCCCAAGTGTACCGATTTTTCATTCAAAGGATCTTGTCAATTGGAAACAGATCGGACATTGTTTAACTCGTGATAGTCAATTACCTTTACATGAATCGAAGAGTTCTATGGGGATATTTGCCCCAACTATTCGATACAATAATGGCAAGTTTTATATGATTACTACCAATCTAACAATTGGAAAAAACTTTATCGTCTGGGCTGAAAACCCTGAAGGCCCTTGGTCAGAACCCATTTGGCTTGATTGGCCTGGAATAGATCCTTCTCTATTATTTGATGAAGATGGGAAGGTTTACCTAACAGGAACACAAGACATCTTCCGTGGGGAAGCTTCAGGGATTTATCAGGCGGTAATTAATGTGGAAACTGGGGAGATTCTTACTGAGCGCCGCTTAATTTGGCAAGGTACAGGCGGTGCCCATCCAGAGGGACCACATCTTTATAAGATAAAAGATCATTACTATTTAATGATCGCAGAAGGTGGAACAGAATATGGGCATATGGTAACCATGGCGCGAAGCAAACAGCCTTTTGGTCCGTTTGAAAGCCATCCCAATAACCCATTTTTGACCCATCGCAGCAGCGACAGTCCAATCCAAGCAACCGGGCATGCGGACTTGGTTCAATATATTGATGGCAGCTGGTGGACAGTGTTTTTAGGAATACGTCCTGCCCCTATTCCGTTTAGTGGAAAACATCATCATCTTGGCAGGGAAACTTACTTGGCCCCAGTCGATTGGAATGAGGAAGGATGGCCGGTAATTGGTGCTCAAGTCGAATTAGAAATGGACGGAAGAACGCTCAAGCTAGAGGAAAAAGATCAGTTAAGTTCAAAAGATGACTTTAATGATGCTAATCTAGCTTTCTCATGGAATTTCTTGCGTAATCCTAGTGAAGAATGCTGGTCTTTAACGGACAGACCTGGATACCTGACATTATATGGAGCTTCAACCAGCCTGAATGACCTAGGCTCACAAGCGTTCGTCGGCCGGAGGCAGCAACATTTTGATTGCAAAGTTTCAACACTCTTAGAATTCTCTCCAACTAAGGATGGGGAAGAGGCAGGTTTAACCGTCTTTATGAATGAGAGATTTCATTATGAAATAGCATTAGGAATAAGGGATGGTGTAAAGAAGGTCTTTGTAAGACGAAGAATCGGGTCCCTTTGGAAGGTTGAGTCTGAGCATGTATATACTGAGGAAGCGATTATTTTAAACGTGCATGCTGATGCAAAAAATTATACTTTTTCCTATCAACGTCAAGACGGAGAGGCTGTTATTCTAGGCTCGGGAGAATGTTCTCTTTTATCCACTGAAGTAGCTGGTGGATTTACGGGTGTATACTTTGGACTATATGCAGCAGGAATTAGACCAAAAAGTAGTGCCCCTGCCTATTTTGATTGGTTTGAGTATAGCAATTAATTCTTGGTTAAAATGGAACTAATAAATGAAGAGAACCAAAATTGTAAATTAGACAATCTTGGTTCTCTTTTAACTATTCGTTATCTTCCTCAATAAGTCTTTTAAAATCCCAATATTGTTCAAAAAAGAACGGATAGAGTCTAAAATAGATTGGAAAACATCTTGTTTAGATTTGTTGACTTATTTATTCCCAAAATCTCCAGAAAATTGCTTCACAACTGCCTGTACTTCATCTAATTTTTCCGGCTTTAATAAACTAATCATCTTAGGGATAAACTCTTGAATATCTTGTTGTGAAAAAGTGCCTTCCGTTTGTTTCTTAAAGTTTTCTGTTAATATAGATTTTGCTTCATCTTCCTTGCCCTCTTGAACCCTTTGTAAAATAAAATTTAAGAACATTTCTTGTCCCTGCTTGTCCATTTTTTTTGCCTCCTAAAAATATAAAATTGTAACATCTTATGGTTCTGTTTTTTATTATAACCCCAATAGATGCCAGTTCAAAATCTCTATTAATACACCTACCCATATTAAGATAACCATTTTTAAATAACTTCAAATTCACATTAATTATGGGTGTTCAATGAAGAAGGAAATAGTAATTATTAAAAGAATAATACAATAAATTAAAAATTGTTAAGGCATTGGTCGAAAGGAGAGTGTGGTTTTATGAAATCTACTGATAAATTCACAGATAAAGCAGAGGTATATGCAAAATCTCGTCCCAGCTACCCTAGTGAATATATTGACTATTTAATTTCTGAAGTTAGTCTAAATGAGGATTCTATGGTTGCAGATATTGGCTCTGGAACCGGTATATTTAGCAGGCAGCTTCTCGAAAGGGGATATACAGTAATCGGTGTCGAACCAAATGATGATATGAGAACAGTTGCGGAACAAACTTTGAAGCCATATTCCGGTTTTATTTCAGTAAAGGCCACGGCTGAAAACACAACTATAAATGATAATAGAATTGATTTAGTAACCGTAGCTCAGGCGTTTCACTGGTTCGACATGGAGCCGTTCAGAGTGGAATGTCAACGAATCTTGAAACAGGATGGAAGAGTGGCCCTTGTCTGGAACAGCCGGGATGGGGCAAGTGATCTAAACAAGGAAAGTGCTGAGGTTTGCCAAAAGTACTGCCCAAGTTTTAAAGGCTTTAGCGGCGGTATGGAGGAGACTCCAATTGCATTTCAACAATTTTTTAAAGATGGAAAGTATGAACTAAAGTACTTTCGTAATGACTTGCCATTTGATTTAGATGGATTTTTAGGCAGATACTTATCCGCTTCCTACTCACCAAAAAAGACCGACAAGGAGTATCAGTCTTTCATTACTGCATTATCGAATTTATTTGAAAGATACAGCAGAAACGGGAAAATAGTTATCCCAAATATCACTAGAAGCTATTTGGAGAATGTGTAATTTATTAAACGCGGATTATATTTTACTTAGGACAAAAAATTGCCTATTTTCAGTCAAAAAAGGGGATGAATTTTATATAAATCCATTATATTATTAAAACGGTAAAAGAAAGCGGTTTACGAATTCTGTTCCTTGCCCAACTAAAAGAAACTTTGCTAGGTAGATAGTCTAAAGAATTATTAATAAGAGTTTAGAAGGGATGTTAGAACCGTGCGCAAATATGATACAAATGCTATTGAACAACTACAAAAGGAAACTACAACTATCGAAAACAACGGAGTTAAGGTTATCGTAAAACCAAGCCCTGGTGAAGATAGACCAGGATATCTAGATCCTATGGAATTAAGCCTTATGGATAATCATTGGGCCGGAAAATTAGATGGGGAAGAACCTGCAGCCATGCCGCCGATGGAAGTATTAATTCCCATTATGAGAGAAAACATGGGGTTCCCAAACTATAATCTAAACACAGTAGAAATACATACAAAATATGAAGAGATTACAGAAAGCGGAAATACAGTAGGATTATGGCGTTACTATCCAAGAAAATCAGAAAAGAATTCAAAACGGCCTGCTTTCGTATTTTTTCATGGAGGCGGCTGGATTGGCGGCACCGTCTATACGGTTGAAAACTTCTGTAAATTGATAGCTGAATTAGCAGATGCCGTTGTGTTTAACGTTGATTATTCCTTAGCTCCAGAAAAGCCATTCCCTCATGGTTTCAATGACAATTATTATGCGGTAAAGCATGTTTATGAGAATGCCGAAGCCTACGGTATTGACCCTGAAAAAATCAGTGTTGGCGGAGATAGTGCTGGTGGGAATTATGCAGCGGCAGTCTGTTTGAAAGCAAGAGAGGAAGGGACACCCAAAATTGCCATGCAGGTACTGATTTATCCGGCCGTTACACAAGCGGATGCCATGGTTGATGGATATGAGTGGAGTGAGAACTTCTTTGAAAAGTCCGAGGAGCACAAGGACATCATCACTGGACTTATTTCACTCGGAAGACCTTCAAAACATGAAGATAATCTTTTCTTAGGAGCCTATATTCCAGATAAGGAAGATATCAATAATCCATATGTTAGTCCAATGCTTGCCGAATCACACGAAGGTCTGCCAAAAGCAATTCTAGCAGGAGCAGAATTTGATGGTTTGCGCATTCATACAGAGTTTTATGCCAAGCAGCTTCAGGATGCAGGAGTAGAAACAACTTGTTTCCGTTATAAAGGGATGACCCATGCGTTTATCGATAAATTGGGACATGTTCCGCAGGCAGAAGATTTGTGTATTGAGATAGCTAATGCAATTAAGGATTTATAAATATTAAGGATATAAGTAAAGAAAGAAAAGGAACCCATCATTTCCGATTTGTGGTAGGAGGGTTCCTTTTTTATAGAGTCTCCTATCCTTAAACATGAAATTTACTCAATGGCTAAGATAGTATCTAATTAAAAGATTTCTTTTATAAATATAAAATTCTTATGAAGTTCACTTTCATTGATCGATAGTTTCTGCGCTAAATCTTTTGTTCTCAATACAAATTCTTTTACACCTATAAATTCCGATTCACTAATCAAGAAAAACTGTGTTCCTTTTTTATATCCAACAAACTGCCTTTTTAATTTATATACCTTCATTTAATAACCTCTAGTGTGAAATAATATGATTATTTTTTAACAAACAAAATCAGACATAGCTATTTTACTACAAAAAAACGGAACCAGTTAAGCTAACCTGGTTCTTTTTTTACTTTCTTTAGCTTTTTGGATAAATCTGTAAATCATAATTAGAACAAATATCAGCCTATTTTCAGCCAAAAAGGGGAAAGCGATCAGGTGTTATTTCTTATATCATAGTAATTGCAATAGGAAACGCTTACAGATAATTGCGCAAATGGCGCAGCGTTGCTTACTTTTTGATAAATGAGGATGGGGCCTATGAATATATCAGCAGTTATTTTTGATTTAGACGGTGTAATTGTTTCTACAGATGAATATCATTACCAAGCATGGAAACAAATCAGCGATCAAGAAAACATCTATTTTGATAGAAAAATAAATGAAAGACTTCGCGGTGTAAGCAGAATGGAAAGTCTCGATATTATTCTGAGTCATTCAGATAAAGCTTACAGTGAAAATGAGAAACTTCAACTTGCACAAAGAAAAAATGAAATCTATTGTGAACTGCTTAACAAGTTATCACCCAATGACATTTTACCAGGGGTTATTAATCTTTTAATAAGTTTAAAGGCTAGGGATATAAAAATCGCCATCGGCTCTTCTAGTAAAAACACGCCCTTTATTTTAGAGCAGATTGGATTAACTTCGAACTTTGATGCCATTGCGGATGGAAATAGCATCAAAAACAGTAAACCTGATCCGGAGGTCTTTCTGCTGGCTGCCCAAATGCTAGGAATACAGCCCGAAGCATGTGCAGTTATCGAAGACGCACAAGCAGGAATTGATGCTGCAAAAGCTGCAGGTATGAAGGCAGTGGGTGTAGGGTCAGCTGTTAACTGCGTAAACGCTGATATGAAATTAATCGATTTAACCAATATAGAAATAGAAAAGTTACTAGAATTCAACATGATTAGGAGCTAAGACTATGCTGAAATTAAGTGATAACCTAACTTTCTTGAAAAGCAAACCATTTTTTCTTAATGAAAAAGAAATTCAGTGGGTGGAAGAAACTCTTCAATCCATGACCTTACATGAAAAAGTGGGGCAATTATTTTGTCCCATTGGCGGTTCAGACAATAAACAAGAGTTAGAAGCCTTCATTAAGGAATATCATCCTGGCGGCATCATGTACCGGCCGGATATAGGAGCAAAAATACAGGAAACACATCGGTTGTTACAAGAGTTATCGCCAGTTCCTTTACTAATCTCTGCCAACTTGGAGGCTGGCGGGAATGGGATTGCAACCGATGGCACCTATTTTGGAAAACAGATGCAGGTGGCTGCAACAGATAATGAAGAAATGGCCTATAAATTAGGATTAGTTGCAGGTCGTGAAGGCCGTGTGGCCGGTTGTAACTGGGCTTTTGCACCGATTGTTGATATAGATATGAACTATCGAAACCCAATCACCAATGTAAGAACGTACGGGTCTGACCCGATTAGGGTTGCTCAAATGTCTAAAGCCTTTATGAAGGGAATACACGAAAGCGGCCTTGCAGCGGCTGTCAAGCATTTCCCAGGAGATGGAGTGGATGACAGAGATCAACATCTTTTATCATCTGTAAATACCTTATCTGCCGAAGAATGGGATCAAACCTTTGGAATGGTTTATCAAGAAATGATAGACAGCGGGACGAAATCAATTATGGCGGGACATATCATGCTCCCTGAATATTCCAGAGAACTTGTGCCGGGTATTAAAGATGAACAAATCATGCCGGCCACACTAGCACCAGAGTTACTAAATGGATTATTAAGGGAAAAGTTAGGTTTTAATGGTTTAATTGTGACTGATGCATCCCCAATGCTAGGGTTTACTACTTCAGAAAGAAGAGAAGTTGCAGTACCTAAGGCAATTGCCTCAGGCTGTGATATGTTCCTCTTCAATCGTAATATAAAAGAAGATTATGAGTTTATGTTGAATGGGATTGAGACAGGTATTCTAACCTTAGAAAGAGTAGACGAAGCAGTTACTAGAGTACTTGCTCTAAAAGCATCGTTAGGTCTTCATGCACAAAAGGAAATGGGAACTTTAGTACCTGACGCAGCTGAGTTATCGGTATTACAGTGTGAGGAACATAAGGTTTGGGCAAGAGAATGTGCAGACCAATCCGTTACATTAGTAAAGGACACACAAAAACTGCTGCCTATTAGTGCTGACCAGTATAAAAGGGTTCGACTATATGTATTAGGTGATCAAGATGGAGGGCTAAAGGAAGGCGGCTCCGTCACTCAACCGTTTATCGATTCTCTTGTAAGTGCTGGCTTTGAAGTAGATTTATATAATGACAAGCAAGTTAATTTCCAAGAGCTGTTTATGAGTGTAAACGAGTTTAAAAAGAACTATGATCTTATCATCTATGTAGCCAACCTTGAAACAGCAAGTAACCAAACGTCGGTCAGAATTAATTGGCAGCAGCCGCTAAATGCCAACGCTCCATGGTTTGTTAAAGATATCCCGACATTATTTGTTTCGGTTGCTAACCCTTACCATCTACAGGACGTACCAATGGTTAAGACCTATATTAATGCTTATTCATCAAATGAATATGTAGTAGGAGCAGTTGTGGATAAAATTTTAGGGAAATCAGAGTTTAAAGGGAAGAATCCTGTCGATCCGTTTTGCGGGAAATGGGATACAAGATTTTAAATAAAATTAAGCACTCCATTATGAGGATGGAGTGCTGCCCCTTTTCACGGCAGAGTGAACTGCCTTTTACTTCTTAATAGGAGTTATCTTTGAATCGAGCAATATAAAATCTTTCATTTCAATATTAAATTATATTAAAGCGTTTGCTAAAATTAAATTAGCAGAAAACACAATCATCCTATGTTTTATTATCATATTGAAAGGAAGTCTACAGATGAAAATAAAAAATTTAAAAACGAACCGAATTACAAACCCACTGGGATTTGATTTAGGAAGACCGAGATTATCTTTTGTTACTTATGAAACTACGGCTAAAAAACAAACAGCTGCGCAAATACAGGTTGCGCTAGATCAAGAGTTTACAAACCTAGTATTTGACAGCGGGAAAAGCACGGAGATTGATAGTTTGGCATACGAACTGCCATTTCAATTAGAGTCTTACACTCGCTACTACTGGCGTGTGACCGTTTGGGCGGATAATGGGGATGTGGCTACAAGTGACATCGCTTGGTTTGAAACGGCAAAACTAGCAGAATCATGGGATGCCAAGTGGATTACCCCTGATTTTGATAAGGACATCCACCCTGTAATCTCAAGGGAATTTGATGTGTCAAAAGACATTGTTTCTGCACGTGCCTATGTTTGCGGTTTGGGGTTATATGAAATAGAGATTAATGGTGAAAAGGCTGGAGATGAGTATCTATCTCCAAATTTCAACGCTTATGACAAATGGGTACAATACCAAACCTATGATATTACTAATCTAGTCAGACCCGGTCAAAACTCTGTTGAAGTTAGTCTTGGAAATGGATTATACAAGGGGCGCTTTGGTTTTGAGGGCGGAGAATCGGAAATCTACGGTAATCAATTTGCTCTACTATGTGAAATTATCGTAACCCATCAGGATGGAACAAAGACTGTTATTCATACAGATGATTCGTGGAAAGCAAGAAAGAGTTCAATTCTTTTCAGTGGTATTTATGACGGAGAGATATTTGATGCAAATGCAAACGATGCTACTTCCTATAATGTTAAGGAAATAGATTTGGGATATGACCGATTAAAAGCAAGATTGAGCCTGCCAGTAGTTGTAAAGGAAGAATTAAAACCAATTGAGGTAATCAAAACTCCTGCGGGAGAAACCGTGTTGGATATGGGCCAGAATATGGTAGGCTGGATACAATTTAAAACATCTGCTCCGAAGGGGACTGAAATTGTATTACAGTATGCTGAACTTCTCCAAGAAGGCAATTTCTATCAAGACAATCTCCGTACTGCAAAGGCAGAATTTAGGTTCATATCCAATGGGGAAGAATCTACCGTAAGACCGCATTTTACTTTTTACGGCTTTAGATATGTAAAAGTCTCCGGCTGGAATGTGGAATTGGATAAAGATGACTTTACAGGATGCGTCTTATATTCTGATATGGATATAACAGGAAGTATTGAAACTAGCAATCCATTAGTAAACAGATTATTTTTAAATGCATTATGGGGTCAAAAAGGCAACTTCCTTGATGTACCGACCGACTGCCCGCAGCGGGATGAGCGGATGGGCTGGACTGGTGATGCTCAAGTCTTTTCTGGAACAGCAGCCTTCAATATGGATACCTATGCTTTCTTTACTAAATACGGATATGACCTTGCACAGGAACAATCTTCACAAGATGGAATGGTTCCGATGGTTGTTCCAATGGCAACGGTTAAAGGCGGGGGGTCAAGTGCCTGGGGAGAGGCAGCAACTGTTATTCCATGGAATGTGTATTTACATTACGGGGATAAAGCCATTCTGGAACAGCAATTTGAGAGCATGAAGGGCTGGGTTGACTTTATCAAGAGAGCGGATGATGCTTCAGGTGCCAAAAGATTATGGACTACGGGCTTCCATTTTGGGGATTGGCTGGCATTGGATGGCGAGGATCCAAAATCACCGATGGGCGGTACCGAAACAGCATTTATTTCCTCTGCCTATTATTGCTATTCTTCTATGCTAGTTGCTAAAGCAGCAAAGGTTCTTGGTAAGGAGGAAATTGCCTCGGAGTACGAACAGCTATCAAATGAAGTAAGAGTGGCCATCCAGGGAGAGTACTTCACTTCTACTGGAAGACTCGCCTTAAATAATCAGACTGCGTTCATTGTTTCCCTATTCATGGATCTTGTTCCGGAAGAACATAAAGATAGAATAGCGAATGATTTACGTCAAAGATTGAAAAAGGATAAGAATCATTTAAAGACCGGATTTGTAGGGACACCGTATCTATGCAGAGTGTTGTCTGAAAATGGAAACAATGATTTAGCTTATACATTACTACTAAACAAGGATTACCCAAGCTGGTTGTATGCGGTAACGATGGGAGCAACAACAATTTGGGAGCGCTGGAACTCTGTATTGCCGGACGGTAAGATAAGTGGAACGGATATGAACTCGTTAAATCACTATGCTTATGGTTCGATTGTGGAATGGATGTATCGAAATGTAGCTGGTATCAATCCTGTGGAAGATCAGCCAGGATTTAGACATGTGAGGCTGGCGCCTCAGCCTGATTATCGCTTGAAGTATGCAAAGGCGTCCTTGGATTCTGCGGCTGGTTCATATGAAAGTCAGTGGGAATTAAATGAAAGTGGAAAGCTGGCATTTAAGTTTGTCATTCCTTTTAATGCCACAGCTACAGTTGAATTGCCTGATGCTGACTTAGATAAGGTACTGCTGAATGGAAAATCCTTAAGGGACGTAGAGGTTACTGCTAGACAGAGCGGTGAAAGGGTACAGGTTGAGCTGCACAGTGGGACTTGGGAATTCGATTATATGCCGGAAGCTGAATATATAAAATACTACAGTACTCATCTGCCATTTGGTGAATTAATGGGTTCTGACGAGGTAAAAGCAGTATTGGCAGAAACTGCACCTCAAGCGGCCGCTTTACCTGAGGAGATGATTGCCAACTTAGGGCATCAATCCTTAAGAGAATTGTCCCATATGCCGTTCTTGCCAATCTCTGCAGAGGTTTTAGACGAGCTGGATGTAAAGCTTGGGAAAATAAAAGTAGTTGTTCAATAATCTCTAGGAGATATAAAAAATGAAAACAAACGAAATTAATATAAGGGATCCTTACATCTTAAATCATGAAGAAAAATACTATCTTTATGGAACAAGAAGTGCAACCACTTGGGGACCTGCAGATGGCTTTGACTGCTATGTAAGTGAGGACTTGGAAAATTGGGAAGGTCCGATTGAAATTTTCCACAATCATGGAGACTTCTGGGCAGACAGATGCTATTGGGCACCAGAATGCTACTACTATAAAGGCTCGTTTTACTTAGTCGCTTCATTCCGATCAGCTATTCAAAATTTAGGAACGCAAATACTCATTTCTGACTCACCAACCGGACCGTTTCAGCCTCATAGTGATGGACCAGTTACTCCAAAAGATTGGAATTGTTTGGATGGGACTCTTTATTTTAGTGCTGACGGAACACCTTATATGATATTTGGACATTCCTTTGAGGATAACCCAAACGGTGAAATGCATGCAATCGAATTATCACAGGATTTACGAATGGCTGTAGGTGAACCAAAACTATTATTTGAAGCTTCCACTGCACCATGGTCGGTTCCGATCCCGTTTGCAAAAAAGGAATTCGGAATGGATGGGGACGTTTATTTTGTTGATGGTCCCTGTATGTATCGGACAGAATCAGGGAAGCTGCTAATGCTCTGGTCTAGTTGGGGAGCAAAAGGATATGCCGTGGGTGTGGCCATTTCAGATAATGGAGAAATCGACGGGAAATGGCACCACTTGGAAACACCTCTTTACAGTGAAAACGGAGGTCACGGAATGTTATTCCAAACCAAGGCAAAAGATTGGATGTACGCCTTACATTATCCAAATGATTTGTACAAGGAAAGACCACAGTTTAAAAGAATAAAAGAGGTTAATGATGGTTTATTGCTAGTTTAAATTTTCTATTAAACATGCGTTGTGGAGAGGATTTCCCTTAACAGCGCATGTTGTTTTTTATAAAGTAAATATGTTAGGAAATGACATAAAAAAGGTTAAAAATGAACCTGAAAAGTATCTGCCAAACTATTAAAATGGAAGTAAGCGCTCGATCATTTGTAATATTTAAGGATAAGCAAAGGAGTGTTAATTTTGGTTCAAATAAAGCCAAGTTTTGAGGTTGAAGTCATACCAGGTGTCGTATTACCAATGGTAAATGTGGATTATTATGATAGAAAAATTTTGGATGTTCCATATGCAAATCTATCACCAACCCAAACACTAGATATCTACTTGCCGGAGGGAGACGGTCCTTTTCCGGTTATAGTATGTATCCATGGCGGAGCCTTCGCGTTTGGTGATAGCCGCGGTTCTGATTGTGTGTCAGCGCTAAAAGGTTTGGAGAGGGGCTATGCAATCGTATCGGTAAACTATCGTTTGAGTGGGGAAGCTAAATTTCCTGCGGACGTTGAAGATGTGAAAGCGGCCATTCGTTTTGTTAGGGCCAATGCGGCAAAGTACTCTCTTAATCCGGAAAAAATCGCCACCTGGGGTGGATCTGCCGGCGGTGCTTTGTCAGCAATGTGTGCAGCTTCGGGCGATGTTGCTGAATTTAAGAACCCGAATCTTGGCAATGTAGATGTCTCGGACAAAATCCAGGCGGCGATCGATTGGTACGGTCCTATCAATTTTCTGACCATGGACGAACAGTTTATAGAGATTGGAATTGAGGGCCAGATCCACAATTCAGCCGATTCTTTTGAATCGAAACTGATGGGTCAGCAGATCACATTGATCCCTGAACTGGTTTCCAAGCATAATCCTGAAACATTTATCACGGAAGATTGTCCACCGGTATTTATTCAGCACGGTTCGATTGATAACATTATTCCACGGCTGCAGTCGGTCCATTTCGCGGCTAAATTAGAATCTGTCCTAGGTGCTGATAAGATCTTTTTTGAACTGCTGCAAGATGCCGGTCATGGCGGTCCTGAGTTTGATACACCAGAAAATATCTCAAAAGTTCTTGATTTCCTAGACAAACATTTAAAGTAGGTAAAGACAAGCCAATCACAAAAAAGTGTTTGGTTTGTTTGATATTAAAAAAGTCGGAAATTTGAAAATAATAGGTCGTATTTATGGGTAGGAAAGGGCTTACATATGGTGTATCTTTAAAGTAGAAAAGACTATTTAATATTGGCCACTCAAATATTTTAAAAAAGAAGGTTAAAGAAGTGGGTGGCAGGAACAGTTTTCACAAGCTTAGAACCTTCAAACAAATCTATGCTTGTAATTTAAAAAAAGGGGCAGATAAAAATGGCAATGGAAATTGGATTAAATTTATTTTCAGTATTTAGAGAGTTAAACGAAGATTATTTTGGTACCTTAGAAAAAGTAGCTGAGATGGGTTACAAAAACATAGAGTTGATTTCTGCCAACTTTGCAACGGGAGAGCGGTTTACTGATACTTTTACCCTTCCGGTTATTAAAAAGAAGTTTGACGAACTAGGATTAAAGGCGTTTGCCGCACATGAAGGTGTTGCTCCAGGACAATCGTTACTGGCTGCTGATTGGGATAAAATTATTGAAGAAAATGCAACACTTGGTGCAGAGTCTATTGTCTTTCCAATGGCCTTTATTTCTGGACGTGAGGATGCCCTCCAAACTGCTGAACAACTAAATCTATTAGGGAAAAAGTGCAACGAGGCAGGTTTAGGCTTCTACTATCATAATCATGCACATGAGTTTAAGAGAATTGGAGAAACATCCCTATTTGACCTTCTTGTTGAAAATACAGATCCAAAGAACGTGAAATTTGAGCTGGACCTCGTTTGGGTTATGAGGGGTGGATATGAACCATTGGCATTGCTTGAAAAATTAGGCAGCCGCTGTGATATGATCCATCAAAAGGACTTAGGGAAACATGTAGAAACCGTTAATTTATTTGCATCAAGTCAAGAGGACAACGCGGATCTGATGAAACTATATACAGAGCTTGTGAAGCCAACTGATTTCGTTAACCTCGGTACAGGAATTGTTAACTTCCAAGATACTTATCAAAAGCTGAATGAATTAGGATCGATTCGTTATGCGATTGTGGAAAACGAAGGACAGGTTGGAGATAAATTTACTAGCATTGCGAGTGATTTACAAGTGATGGAGAATAATGTAATTGGATATATTAAAAGATAATTTGAATGGAGATATAGAATGACTGAGCATATTACAACAATCAACACTGATAATCAAATCAAATATGTCGAAAATAACGGCGGGCCAACACTAGGTTATTCCGAAACTTCTGGAGTAACAATCATTGAAAAAGAGGGACACTTTTTTAAGGATTTAAACAAAGATGGAAAAATAGATAAGTATGAAGATTGGCGGTTAACGCCTGAGAAAAGAGCGAAGGACCTTGCCTCCAAAATGACGATTGAGCAGATTGCCGGGCTAATGTTATACAGCAGGCATCAATCCATTCCAGCTGGCAGCAGAGGCTGGTTTGATGGTTCGTATGGCGGCAAGCCATACGAAGAAAGCGGCGCAAAACCTTGGGATTTAACCGATGAGCAAATTGAGTTTCTTTCAAAAGATAATTTAAGGCATGTACTCGTAACCATTTTAGAGAGTCCCGAAACAGCTGCTCGATGGAATAACAAGGTTCAGGCTTTTGCAGAAGGAATCGGGCTTGGTATCCCGGCAAACAACAGCTCAGATCCACGCCATGGTTCAGATTCAAGTGCTGAATTTAATGCAGGATCAGGCGGAAAAATCTCAATGTGGCCTGAGTCGCTGGGTCTTGCCGCTACGTTTACTCCAGAACTAGCTGAAAGATTTGGAGAAATTGCTTCAAAGGAATATCGGGCATTAGGGATTGCGACCGCATTATCACCGCAAGTTGATATTGCCACAGATCCGCGCTGGTTCCGTTTTAATGGAACTTTTGGGGAAGACTCACAGCTTTCTGCGGATATGGCTCGAGCTTATGTGGAAGGCTTTCAGAATTCAGCGGGTGAGAAAGAAATTGCTGAAGGATGGGGATATGATAGTGTCAATGCCATGGTCAAACATTGGCCGGGCGGCGGATCGGGTGAGAGCGGCAGGGATGCCCACTATGGATATGGGAAATATGCTGTATTTCCAGGCGGTAATTTTGAGGAACATTTAATTCCTTTTACAGAAGGGGCCTTTAAGTTACCTGGTAAAACAAAGATGGCTTCTGCCGTTATGCCATACTATACGATCTCAGTAGATCAAGATCCTGTAAATGGAGAAAATGTCGGTAACTCTTACAACTCTTACTTAATCAATGATTTACTTCGTAAAGAATATGGTTATGACGGTGTGGTTTGTACGGATTGGATTATTACGGCAGATGAACCAGAAAATATTGACACCTTTGTCGGCGGGAAGCCTTGGGGAGTTGAACATTTAACCGTCGCTGAACGGCATTATAAATTACTCATGGCAGGTGTCGACCAATTCGGAGGAAATAATGAAGCTGGTCCTATTTTAGAAGCCTACCAAATGGGGGTTGCTGAACATGGTGAAGCCTTTATGCGAAACCGCTTTGAAGAATCAGCGGTCCGTCTTTTAAAGAATATCTTCCGCTTGGGACTGTTTGAAAATCCTTATCTCAAAATAGAGGAAACAATTCAAGAAGTGGGAAAACCAGAGTATATGCAGGAAGGATACAATGTACAGCTTAAGTCTCTTGTGATGTTGAAAAACAAGAATAATATTTTGCCAATAACTAAGGACAAGACCGTATATATTCCTAAAAGATTTACCCCTGCAGGCACAGATTGGTTTGGAAATAAAACACCTGAAAGATTGGAGTATCCAGTCAATATCGATGTAGCGAAGAAATATTTCAATGTGACCGATAACCCTGAAGAAGCAGATTTTGGTTTGGTTTTTATTAGTACACCAAAGTCTGGGAATGGTTATAGTCAGGATGATGTAGAAGAAGGCGGAAATGGATATGTACCAATCAGCCTTCAATACAAACCTTATACAGCAACCTTCGCCCGCGAAACAAGTCTTGCTGGGGATGCACGTCCAAGTGACGTTTTAAACCGTTCGTATAAAGGCAAAACAGTGACTCCAAGCAATACGACTGATTTGAATAATGTCATAGAGACAGTTGATGCCATGAAGGGGAAACCGGTTATCGTTTCGCTACTGCTTTCCAACCCAACCATTGTGGAAGAGTTTGAAAAGGACGTAGATGCGATTATTGCTAATTTTGGAGTACAAGATCAAGCTATTTTTGATATTTTAACAGGTGCAGCTGAGCCTTCAGGTCTTCTGCCAATGCAAATGCCTGCGAACATGAAAACCGTCGAAGAGCAATTGGAAGATGTTGCTCACGACATGGAATGTCATGTGGACTCTGAAGGACATATTTATGACTTTGCATTTGGTCTAAATTGGGCTGGTAAGATTCAGGATGAAAGAACCGAAAAATATCAAATTACTAAATAATTAGTATGCCTTTTGTAAATAGAGGGGAGCTCATTACCCCAACTTGAATAATTTTAGGTCCTTGGGTAAATGAAAGGCCGTTTCATTGCCCGAGGAGGAGAAAAAAGAGCTCGCAGGGTAAATGAAAGGCCGTTTCATTTACCGGGATGGGATGAAAGAAGCTCGCAGGGTAAATGAAACGGTATCTATCAAACTATTATTTATAGGTGGGGAGACAATAGTGTCCAACGAACGTTATTTAATACTTAATGCGGATGATTTCGGAATGTGCCATACAACAAATCAGGCCATTCATACACTCCTTACAGAAGGCTCAATTACGTCTACAAGTCTCATGATGACATGCCCTTGGACATTGGAAGCAGTCCAACTCATTAAGCAAAATCCACAGTTGGATGTAGGGATTCACTTTACCCACACAGCCGAATGGAATGTCTACAAATGGGGGCCTCTAAAATCCAATATGTCTACTCTAGTGGACGAAAATGGGTATTTTCCTGCAGATACACAAACCGTTATCACACAGGCAGATCCAGTACAACTTCGTGAAGAAGCGATAGCTCAAATGGAATTTGCTCTTAAATTAGGTCTAGACCCCACCAACATTGACAATCACATGGGAAGCATGCACCACACCATGGAAATCCTGTTAGATTTGTGTGAAAAGTACCAACTGCCATTACGATATGCCAAACAAGGCCACTCATTCAGAACGCAGGCAAACCATGAAGAAATTATCGCGCTTGCAGAAAAAAAGGGGATTCAATTACCAGATTATATTGAAATGTTACCTTTCTTTTCACCTGAAGGAACAGAACCAGAGTATCAAATCACAAAAGATGCAGCCATTAACTGTATACGTTCATTAAAACCAGGTGTAACGGAGTTAGTGTTCCATCCTTCCTTGGATACCAGCGAATTAAAAGGCATCACCGAAACTTGGCCAATGAGGCGGTTTGAATTTGATGTATTTCGGGACAAAGAAATCCAAGAATTATTGCGTTCAGAAGAAATCCAACTGATACAATGGCGTGATTTGCGTAATCGTCAAAGAAAAATGTGATGAATGAAGCCCGAAATTGGACGAATGAAAAAAATCCAATTTTCGGGCTTGATTGTTTTGAGAGGGGTACTTTCTTGAATAAGATACCTAGTTCAATTAAAAAGGACAACACGTTAAGAAGTACATAGAGATAACCCGACATGCTAGTATGTAATAATTTGGATAAAAGTCGGAAAATTTAAAAAATAAGTCGGAAAATTTAAAATAAAAAGTCGTTTTTTTAGTAAGTCTGTCTTCATATCCTCACTTAAAATGAAATGGAGAAGGAGATAACGTCAACTTCTTAAAGTATATTTTGATAGCGCTTCCACTATAGTGCCTTCAAAGCCAAAAATAAGGGGGAAAACGATGAAAAAGGGGAAATTTTTTGTCAGGTTTATTGTGGTCATCATGTCAGTTTTTTTAATTCTGACTGGATGCTCTACGAAGCAAAGCGGGACGACTAGCAAAGGTAATTCTGATTCAAATGGTAAACCTTATGAATTAACCATGGCATATTTGGCTTTTACTAAGATTGATGATCTTCCATTGGTTCAAGAAGAAATCAATAAAATTATCAAGAAAAAGATCAATGCAACCGTAAAACTAGTGCCAATTAACGGCTCTGCTTGGTCACAGCAATCCAACCTAATGCTGACAAGTAATGAAAAACTTGACTTAATCGTATCCTCATCCTTCTTTGGTTACAATACATCTGCTGTTAAGGGACAGTACTTGCCGTTGGATGACCTCCTTGAAAAATACGGTAAAGGCATTTTAGAAGCAGTACCTACAACTCTCCTAGAGGGAGACAGAGTGAACGGAAAACTCTATGCAGTCCCAAGTGCAAGAGACTGGGGTGTTGATTATGGTTTTGTTATGAGAAAGGACATCGTTGACAAATATAACATCGACCTTTCACAGGTGAAATCTTTTGCAGATTTAGAGAAAGTGTTTAAAGTTGTCAAAGATAAAGAACCAACATTAACTCCAATTGTTAATACTCAAGGATTAACAACGACAAGCGTCCTTAATGGCGGTAAATATGATGTTCTTGGTGATAGTTTGGGGGTAATGTCCTTCAAAGAAAAAAAATTCATCAATATGTTTGAAGACCAGGATTATTTAGATTCAGTAAAATTAACAAGAAAATGGTTCAAAGATGGGTATGTTTTAAAGGATGCAGCAACATCACAAGAAGCTGCAGCTAATATCGTAAAAGCAGGAAAAGGGTTTGGTTATTTTTCACATATGAAGCCAGGCTTTGAAGTACAAGAACAAGGAATTACAGGGCATGAAATGGTTGCTGTACGATTTACAGATGTATATGCCTATACTGATTCCGCCACATCCTTTGGACTGTCCATTGCGAGAAACAGCGAAAATCCTGAAAAAGCAATGGAGTTAATGAACTTACTATACACTGATAAAGACATTATGAATTTACTTGCGAATGGTATTGAAGGGAAGCATTACGTGGTTAAATCTGATGGAACCATCAAATTACCGGATGGAGTTAAGGAATCCAAATATGTATTCGGTCAATGGGAGATTGGTAACAACTTCTTAACCTATCCTTGGGAAGGAAACCCGGCAAATTATTGGGAAATCTTTCAAAAGCATAATGATTCCGCCATTTATTCCCCAGCATTTGGTTTTACATTTAATCCAGATCCGGTGAAAACCGAAATTGCTGCAACTACTAACGTTATCAATCAATACAAAATAGGGATTGAATCAGGTACATTAGATCCGAATAAGAGCTTACCAGAATTTAATAAGAAGTTAAAACAAGCTGGCTTGGAAAAGATCATTGCTGAAAAACAAAAGCAATATGATAAGTGGAAAAAAAATAAGTAATATAGGTCCAATAGGGAGCTGGAAGATATTCCAGTTCTCTTTTTCCTTGGGACCGTCTGGCAGGATACTGCTATGGTCTGGGAGTGCAGGTCATGTTAAATCCACTGGTGTCTGAAAGTAATAGCCCTATTGGTTAATTGGGCTGGAATAGAATGTCAGGAACATGGGTGACTATTTGCCTAAAGGAAAATTTTCAGCTTTTTATATGCAGCAAATGCTGCCGAATTATAAGGATTTTTAGCAGCCAGACTGTAATCTGTCATATATGGATCACTAAAAGTCTAATATAATAATACTTTATACAAGTCTTGAGTGAATGCTCAAGGCTTTTTTTCATTACTAGCTGAATAGAAACATAGGACTTTTGGAATAATTTGTTGACAAATTATTTAAAAACTTTTCAAATATTCAAAAATAATCATGTATAATGTAGTTTGTAAGGGATTACATCAGGGAGGCTACCTATGTCGAAGATTAAGCCTATTTTTAACTCGTTGCTATTCAAACTCTTTTTAAGTGTGTTTTTAATTATTGGACCACTAATTGTGGTTCATATTGTGAATAACTATTATGCAGTCGAAGTGATAAGGAGTCAGGTAGCCCAATCAAACAAAAATATGCTGAATATTTATATGGACCAAATCGACAAAGGATTGGATGGTGTTGGTAAATATATCTTTCAAATAACACAGGACAATACTGATTTATATTTTCTTCAATATAATGAAACCCTAGATTCCAATAATTATGAGGAAGCAAAAATACGTCTTTTCAATACGATTACTAATCAGTCGTATTTATACACTTCCATTGATTCTATTTTTATCTACTCGGAAGCCTATAAGGATTTATTGTTTACACAAAATTCATCAGATGATTATTATGCTCGTTATGCAGCCAGGGATGAAATTTATCAGTTACTCGAGAAGCATCCAGAAGATCTCATAGAAGGGAGATGGAATATCTGGAAGGGGGCAGAAGATTATTACTTGATTCAATATTATAACGTTAATGGAGTATATGTTGGTGCCTGGGTGAATATGGACAAGCTTATTACCCCGTTTAAATATATTGATTTTGGTGATACAGGGAGAGCACTCCTGGCAACTTCTAACTTTAAACCTATTACAAATAAAGCCTTTATTGAGAAAGAAATGATAGATTTAACGATGAGACAGAAAAAGTATGTCATGACTGGGGGAAATGACCAATTTGTATTAATGAAGAAAAAATCATCACAAGCAAATTTCTATCTTGCAGCATTGATTCCAGAGAAAGAGATCCTCGAGAAACTTCCATTTTTACAGAGGATTTCGTCCTTGATCACTGTATTAGCTGTATTGTTTCTACTATTCTTTATTTTCATAATGAGAAAAGTTTTTCTTCAACCGATTAATCGTATTGTCTTTGCCATGAAGAAACTGCGATCAGGAGATTTAGATATTCGCCTTCCTGTCAATAGGAATTCAACAGAATTCAGGTTAATGAATGGAAACTTTAACCATATGGTTTCTGAGATTAAGGATTTAAAAATAAATGTATATGAAGAAAGGTTAAATTTGCAAAAAGCAGAATTGAAGCATTTGCAGCTACAGATCAACCCGCACTTTTTCCTTAATTCATTAAATATTATTTATAATTTGGCAACAGTAAAGGATTTTGCTGTCATTCAAGAAATGGCGAAATGTCTGGCAAATTATTTTCGGTTTATGTGCCGCAGTAATTCATATTTTGTTAAATTAAAAGATGAACTAATGCACACGGATAATTATCTGAAAATTCAACAACTTCGTTTTCCAAATTCCTTTAAATACTATATTGAATCACCACCGGAATTTTTAAATTGCAAGATACCTCCTTTAATCATTCAAACAATTGTGGAGAATTCAATTAAACATGCTTTTAATCTTGATGATTCACTTAATATTTTCATAGAAGTGATGAAAGAAGAGGACCCTGAGTTTTTGGTAATTAGAATGCAAGATACAGGTGAGGGGTTCCCAGAGGAGGTTTTACATAGTTTAATTGCAGACCAGCCTTTAACAAATGAAGAAGGGGAGCGGATGGGGATTTGGAACGTCAAACAGAGACTAAGTTTGTTATATGGAGAAAAGGCTGCCATAAGATTTTTCAATGAACAGGGCAAGGGGGCAACGGTCGAAATACGAATTCCAAACGAGTTAATATAAACTAAAAGGTGGTATGGTTTATGAGTCAATTTCATGTTCTAATCGTTGATGATGAAGTTCATTCCATTCGAGGTGTGCAGGCCGGGGTTAATTGGGATAAGCATAATATCACATCCGTTTTTACGGCAAATAATTTAAGACAAGCTCAAGCGATTTTCTTAAATCACAAAGTTGATTTGTTATTATGTGATATTGAGATGCCTAAAGGCTCCGGCCTGGACTTGTTAAAGTGGGTCCGGGAGCACTACTCTGAAACGGAAGCGATTTTTTTAACCTGCCATTCAGACTTTTTCTATGCGAAGCAAGCCTTGCAATTAAAAAGTTTTAACTATTTACTCAAACCGGTGGACTATCAAGAGCTTGAAGAAGTAATCCATGATGCATTGGAAAAAATCAAAAAAGAACGGGAAGCAAAAATGGTAGAGGAATCATATCTTCGGTTAAAAAAGTCACACCATTCTGTTATGGAAGAACGGTTCTGGTTGGATTTAATTCATCAAGTTGTCCCTGCTACAAAAGAAACGATTGAAAAACATATGAAGAATTATCATTTGTCCTATACAGATGATAATTCCTTTCTGCCCATTTTATTCCATGTTCAGGAGTGGAAAGAAAATCTATCAATACATGAAGAAAAGGTAAGCGAGTATGCTTTGAAGAAAGCCCTTGCTGAAATAATAGAAAAGTATTATATGGATGGGTATGTCCTTAATTTAGAAAATGGATATGTATTAATGATTATTACTCTTGATACTCCCATCAATTTGAAAGAGTTTCGGGAAAACTGTAATCAGTTTATATTGGAATTTGCTCAATTCTTTTCATGTGACCTTTGCGGGTACATCGGTAATCAGGTTCCTATTGAGGAATTTGTTGGAATGGTCCAAACCTTACAGGAGTTTGAACGAAATAACGTGACCGAAAGTAATAAAACAATGGTCTTTCATAAGGAAAAAAAAGGCCTTGGTTCTTCACCACTTCTTCCAACTGCTGAGTGGACCATATTAATGAAAAGTGGTCCAAAAGAGAAATTATTAGAGGCTATTAGTCTATATTTTACTAATTGGAAGATGACTGATAAAAATATTACCGCACAATCCTTGCATTTATTTTATCAAGATTTTCTTCAATTAATCTTTTATGTTCTTCAGGTAAAAGGAATTCAGGCCAATCAAGTGTATTCACAAAATCTATTGACCGAAAAGCCGCAACGTGTCTTGAAATCATTGAACTCGCTTAAGGAGTGGGTGGTTTATATTGCAGATATCGCTATGGATCAGCTTCATCAGCCGCATGAAAAAGGATCAGTAGTAGATATCGTGAAAAAATATATTCTTGACCATCTTGGAGAACAACGTTTATCTCGTGAAGATATTGCCAATTTTGTTTATTTAAATCCGGATTATTTAACAAGACTATTTAAAAAGCAAACGGGTCTATCCATTTCAGACTATCTACAGCTGCAGCGGATTGAATACGCAAAAAAGTTATTATTAGAAACCAATCTTCCTGTGAGTGAAGTGGCGTTATCAGCTGGTTACTCTAACTTTTCCTATTTTTCTACAATTTTCAAAAAGTCAACAAAATTGAATCCAATGGAATATCGAAAAAAGTCGCTATTGTCAGAAAAGTCGTTATAACAAAAATATAAAGTCGGATTTTTAGTAAGTGTTTTTTATCCAATCCTCTATACTAAAATTAGTTACATGGTAACGTTTTCAAAAGTGTAGAACAACTAGAAAATAAGGGGGAAAGGAAAGATGAAACATTTTAAGAGATTCACACGTTTTTTACTGCTCGTCATGTCAGCTGTTTTAGTTTTAGCTGGCTGCAGTTCGAAGGAAAGTAGTACTAGTGAAGGATCAAACTCAAAGGACCAGCCATATCAAATTAATATGGCATACTTAACCTTTACAGAGATGGAAGATCTCCCATTAGTACAAGATGAAATAAATAAAATCGCTAAAAAGAAAATTAATGCCACTGTTAAATTAATACCAATTAATGTTGCGAATTACCAACAGCAAACAAACTTAATGCTGACAGGTAACGACAAACTAGATTTGGTCGTGACTGGGGCCAATTTAGGCTACGCTACACAGGCTACTAAAGGTCAGCTCCTTGCATTAGATGATTTGGTTAAATCACATGGCAAGGGCATTTTGGATTCCGTACCAGAACGTCTTTTAGAAGGTAACAAGGTGAATGGCAAAATGTATGGTATTCCAAGTATACGTGATTGGGGTTCGTATTATGGATATATCATGAGAAAGGATATTGTCGATAAATATAAAATTGATCTTTCTCAAGTCAAAACATTTGCTGATCTGGAAAATGTATTTAAAATCGTTAAAGAAAAAGAACCAACTTTAACTCCGATTGCCAACGCAGGAACCATTACGACTGCTTCTATTATTGCAGGTGGTAAGTTTGATGTTTTAGGGGATAACCTTGGGGTTGTATCTTTTAAAGATAAAAAAATCGTCAATATGTTTGAAGAACCGGAATATGTCGATGCGGTCAAGTTAGCAAGAAAGTGGTTCAAGGCAGGCTATAGTCTTAAGAATGCAGCTACTTCACAAGAAGCTTCTGCTAATCTTGTAAAGGCAGGCAAAGCATTTGGATATCTTAATCACATGAAGCCAGGTTATGATGTTCAGGAAAAAGGAATCACAGGGTATGATATGGTATCTGTTAAATTGACAGATGTGTATTCTTATACGGATGCAGCAACAGGCTTTAATATGTCCATTGCACGAAACAGCCAAAACCCAGAGAAGGCAATGGAATTTATCAATTTACTCTATACCGATAAAGATATTATGAACTTGATAGATAATGGTGTCGAAGGGAAGCATTATCAGGTTAAATCTGATGGTACGATTAAATTGCCTGATAATGTACAGAAATCAAAATATGTGTTTGGTCAATGGCAAATCGGGAATAACTTCCTAACTTATCCTTGGGAAGGAAATCCAGCTAATTACTGGGAAGTTATGCAAAAACACAATGATTCTGCTACTTTTTCACCTGCGTTTGGTTTTACTTTTAACCCAGATCCAGTGAAAACAGAACTAGCGGCTTCAACGAATGTAATTAATCAATTTAAATTGGGCCTAGAATCAGGGACATTGGATCCTGAAAAAAGTCTGCCTGAATTTAATAAAAAGCTGAAAGCAGCAGGCCTTGATAAAATTATCACTGAAAAGAAAAAGCAGTTTGAAGCTTTTAAAGAAAAGCAATAAAGAACAGAAAAAGAGAGCTAGAGTTTCTAGTTCTCTTTTTTCAAAGAAGTATGGGGACGGTCCTCTTGCTTCCACCTTATATATTTAAATTATATTCAGAAAAGTCGGATAAACTAAAATAAGAAGTCGTATTTTGGATAGTTTCGATATTACTAGTTTTATAAAATAAGGTTATAAGGTTGGAAAATAAATTTGTAAGCGGAAACAATTATTGAGACAAGGGGGAAAAGGGATGTCAGAAGTGACAGTAAAGAAAGTAGAAGCAGGGGTCCAAGCCGTTCCTGTGAAAAAAGTAAACACGAAGCTGATCAAATTTAAAAGGGCTTTGCCATTATTGATTATGATGCTGCCCGGATTAGTCTACTTACTGATCAATAACTATTTACCAATGTTCGGCCTGATTATTGCGTTTAAGGATATTAACTATGCGAAAGGGATTCTCGGTAGTGATTGGATTGGCTTTAAAAACTTTGAATACCTGTTTAGCACAAGAGATGCCTTTGTCATAACCCGTAATACCATTCTTTACAATGGCGGCTTTATTATATTAACTACCACAATCGCCATCGCTGTAGCGATTATGCTAAATGAGGTAAAAAATAAGTTGGCAAAAAGCTTTTACCAGAGTGTTATTCTTTTGCCATTCCTAATCTCTATGGTTATCGTCAGCTATTTGGGATTTGCTTTCCTTAGTGAAGATGTTGGTTATTTGAATAAAACTATTTTACCAATGCTTGGTATCGACAGTATCTCATGGTATAACGAAGCCAAATACTGGCCATATATCTTAACCTTTATCCATATCTGGAAGGGCGTAGGGTTCTTATGTGTTATTTATCTGGCCGCTATTATCGGGATTGACCAAGAATATTATGAGGCTGCGACATTAGATGGAGCGAATAAATGGAAGCAAATCATTCACATTACGATTCCTTCTATCATGCCAGTTATTATTATGATGACTTTATTGGCCATTGGACGTATTTTCTACTCCGATTTCGGATTATTCTATCAAGTACCAATGAATTCAGGTGCACTCTATGATACTACCAATGTTATTGATACGTATGTATACCGTGGTTTAATGCAGCTTGGAGATATCGGTATGTCAGCTGCAGCAGGTTTATATCAGTCCATTGTCGGATTTGCACTTGTATTATTATCGAATTATCTCGTTCGCAGAAAAAGTAAAGACAATGCATTATTTTAAAATTGGAGGTGGAAAAGGATGTATAAATCTGATCGAATTACACAATGGGTATCACATATCGTTTTAATTATACTTGCGGCAGGAAGCATCATTCCTTTTATCATTCTTTTGTCTTCTTCCCTGAGTGATGAGGCATCCATTCTAAAGGAAGGGTATTCCTTTATCCCGAAGGAAGTAAGTTTTGCGGCCTATGATTACCTGCTTGCTAATTCTTCAAGCATCTTACGGGCTTATGGTATTACAGTATTCGTTACCGTATTTGGTACTTTTGTAAGTTTGGCAATGACAGCATTTTTAGCTTACGGTCTTTCACGACGTGATTTACCATACAAAAATGTTTTTGCTTTCATCGTTTTCTTTACCCTATTGTTCAACGGTGGACTTGTTCCTACGTATCTTGTGTACACGCAAGTGTTTGATATTAAAAATACCATCTGGGCATTAATCGTTCCAGGGTTACTCATGAATGGATTTAACGTTTTGTTAATGAGAACATTCTTTATGACTTCAATACCAGAGCCGGTAATTGAATCAGCACGGATGGATGGCGCAGGTGAATTTAGAACATTCTTCTCGATTGTTCTACCGCTTTCACTGCCAATCCTAGCAACAATTGGCCTGCTTCAAACGATCATTTATTGGAATGACTGGTTTAATGGACTTGTTTATATCACAGAACCTTCACTCTTTAGTATTCAAAACATCTTGAACAGGATGCTGTCAGACATTCAATTCTTAGCTACCAGCAATTTAGGTTCAAACACAAGCACGGCAGCAGCACAAATTCCAACTACAGCTGTACGGATGGCCATTGCAGTAATCGGTATTCTTCCGATCCTGATTGCCTACCCATTCTTCCAAAAATACTTAGTAAAAGGGATTGCATTAGGGTCTGTGAAAGGTTGATTCATTTTAATAGTTTTGGAGGGCGATTGGTAAACAATTACCCTCCTTTAATATTTCCGAGGTTAAGGGCGAAATAAGTAAGGAGGGAATGGTGGATGAAGGGGTTTGTGAATGGATTTTATAGTATCTCCGAGTGGATTATGAGGTTTGCTTATGTAAATATTCTTTGGATCTCATTTACCTTGCTTGGTTTAATTGTTTTTGGCTTTTTTCCGGCCACAATCGCTATGTTTACAGTCATTCGTAAATGGCTATTAAAGCAGACGGATACTCCCGTTTTTAAGACCTTTTGGATGACATATAAAAAGGAATTTGTTAAGGGGAATTTATTAGGGTTAATTATAGGTATCATTGGTTTCTTATTGTACTCAAATATTAGAATTGTGGAAGCAACGACTGTTCCAGCATTCAAATTACTTTATATTCCGAATGTGATTGTCATTCTCATATTTATACTTACCTTATTTTATCTTTTTCCAGTGTTGGTCCATTTTGATGTTCGTCTCAGAGAAGCCATTAAGAATTCATTTATTTTAATGACGCTTAATCCCATCTCTACTTTTATTATGGCTACTTTGACTGGATTCCTCTGTTTTATCTTTTTAAAAATACCAGGGGTCATTCTGTTTTTTAGCGGAAGTCTTATCGCTTATTTACTTATGTGGCAAAGTAACTATGTATTTGTAAAAGTGAATAAAGCTGCCATTCATACAGTAAAAGGGACCAGAACAGAGGCACTTTAATTCCTTGAGGGAGAGCTAAAAGGGCTACTATTGCATTTCTTCTCCAAAATGAAACTAATAATCTTTTGAGAAAGGGGATAACAGTTGATATGAGTTATTCACCAAATATGAAAATGGGTAAAATCCTAGCTAATAAAAATGCTAAAGAGGTCTTGCGAAAATACGTGCCACAATTATTGGAACCTACTGAATTCCCAATTATGTTTGTTAAATTTAGTACGTTGGAACAATTAATTCCAAGACTTCCTGAGTCCGAACGTACAGAGGCTATTGTAGAAAAACTATATTCAGAGTTGGCTAAGGTTGAAGAGTTGGAAGAAGAAACTGGTTATATTGCACCGGTGTCTAATTATGAATCTGAGTCAGTAAGTTTGGGGTCTGCTAAAGTTAGTACCCCAAGCAAAGTAGAAAAATGGTCTGTCTTTGATGTTGAACTTCATGGTCCGCAGCACGGCAATCCTTTTACAGACGTCACGCTGGAAGCGGAATTTATCTTTAATGGACAGAAACATCATCAAGCACTTGGATTCTATGATGGTGAGGGGATCTATCGAATCAGATTCATGCCTGATGCTGAGGGAATCTGGACATTTCAAACAACGAGCAATGCCAGATCTTTGGCAGGTATTGAGGGTAAATTCGAATGTGTAAGTCCTTCTAAAGATAACCATGGTCCTGTCCGCGTTAAAAATACATATCATTTTTCGTATGAGGATGGAACCCCTTATATTCCTGTAGGAACGACATGCTATGCATGGATCCATCAGGAGGAAGAATTAATCCAACAAACTTTGGAAACTTTACAGGCATCTCCATTCAATAAAATGCGCATGTGTGTGTTTCCTAAATTCTATCAATTTAACTCTAATGAGCCTCTCTACTATCCATTTGAGGGTTCTCTTGAGGAAGGCTTTGACTTTTCACGCTTTAATCCAAAGTTTTTCCAACACTTAGAACAAAGGATTGCAGATCTTGGGAAGCTAGGAATTGAAGCCGACCTTATCCTGTACCATGCCTATGACAGATGGGGATTTGCGGAAATGAAAAAGGCCGAGGATGATCGTTATTTGAAATATCTTGCCGCTCGTCTTTCAGCTTACAGAAATCTTTGGTGGTCATTAGCGAATGAATATGACTTAATGTGGGCGAAAGAAATTGAGGATTGGGAACGCTTTGCTAAGATTATCACGGAAAATGACCCTCACCAGCACCTCATTTCCATTCATAACTGTTTTGGATTCTATGATTATACACGGCCTTGGATTACACACTGCAGTGTTCAACGAATTGATGTATATAAAACAGCTGAAAGTACGGATGAATGGAGAAAACAATGGCATAAACCAATTGTAATCGACGAATGTGCGTATGAGGGGAATATTGACCAAGGCTGGGGAAATATTACAGGGGAAGAAATGGTACGGCGGTTTTGGGAAGGTGCAGTTAGAGGCGGTTATGTTGGACATGGTGAAACCTATCTTCATCCAGAAGATATTTTATGGTGGTCCAAAGGCGGGAAGCTGTATGGAGACAGTCCAGAGCGAATTGGTTTCTTGAGGCGGATCATGGAAGAGGGTCCGCAAGAGGGATTGAACCCTTTAGAATCGGATTGGGATGCACCTTCTGCGGGAATTCCTGACCAATATTATTTATATTATTATGGATTTAATCGACCTAGTTTTAGACAGTACCGGATGAAACCTGGCACTCAATATAAAGTGTCAGTCATCGATACTTGGAATATGACGATTAATGAACTCGAAGGTGTCTATGAAGGGAAATTTAGAATAGACCTTCCAGGTAAACAGTTTATGGCTGTTAGGATGACTAAAATTTAGTTTATCAATAGGAGGAGAGTAAAAATGAATCGTTCTTATATGACTGTGACCGAAGTTACTGACTATGGCCCTTATATTACAAAAATCGTACTGAAGCTTCCTGAATCTATTAAATCAGAGGCATTATCGGAAGATACTTTCAACGTTTATGTCGAGAGACGAAGCAAAGAAACAGGCGAGGTGCTTCAACTAAGAAAAGATTGGAATTCGGAGGAACTTTATCCGTCAAAAGGATATAGTCATGTTAAAAATGCCTATACATCAGACGGTGAAGGAAACAAAACCGATATTGGCCAATTCGCCACGTTAGAACTTGAAGTTGAGGCGATCTACCGTTTGAACTCTGAAAATGCGTTTGTAAAGGAACATAATGTTTATGTTTTCTGCGATTTTCGCATTACGCAGGTAAAAGAAATTCAAACCGATAGTATTTCAATTTCAGGGCTAGTTTACGATCATTTCAGCGGCGGCCGCATGGAGCAAATAAAAGGCTGGGTAAACAGCGAGTCATCATATGCTGAGATGCCCTTACGGTTCGGCTATTTTACACCAAAAATGAGAAGTGAAAAACGTCCATTGATCATCTGGCTCCATGGAGCAGGCGAAGGCGGACATGACACATCGGTCGCCTATACCGGAAATAACGTTGTAAATCTATCAAGTGAAAAAGTACAGAGACTATTTGGCGGCGCATATGTCCTTGCTCCACAAGTACCTACTATGTGGATGGACGATGGCAGCGGTGAGTATACTACGAGCGGAAATTCAATGTATGTGTTAGCACTTAAAGCGCTGATTGATGAGTTTATTCAGTTACATCCAGACATAGATACAAATCGTATCTACATCGGCGGCTGTTCCAATGGCGGCTTCATGACGATGCGTATGATTATCGATTATCCTGGTTTCTTCGCAGCAGCATATCCTGTATGTGAAGCACTCTACGATAACGTGATTACCGATCAAAATATTGATGATATAAAGAATACTCCTATCTGGTTCACGCATGCCAAAAATGATGAAATAGTTAAACCTGAGATCACAGTGATACCAACGTATGAGCGTCTGTTAGAAGCTGGTGCACCGAATGTTCATTTTTCCTATTTTGATAATGTAGTTGATACCTCAGGCATTTTCAAAGATTCTGAAGGTAACCCCTTTGAATTCTTCGGTCATGGTACCTGGATCTACATGCTCAAAGACGAATGCGCATTTGACTATGATGGTTCCCCAGTAAAGGCAAATGGAAAAGATGTAACTCTTCTCCAATGGCTGGCGCTGCAGTCAAAAAAAATAAACCAAATCTCTAAAACCTATGTATAAATAGTGATTTGAAAAGCAGGGATAAAAAAGCCAAACCATGTGTTTGGCTTTTTGCGTAGATTGGTGTACCCAGAAAAAATAACTATCTTTAAGGATTAAACTTAAATTAATACTATTTTTCCGTAGAAAATACCATAAATCTTTTTTAAAAAAATATAAACTAAATAAAACGTTTACATAATGAGGATTAAGTTTGAAAGGAATGAATGAAATGGCAGCAAAAACAGTTTCATGGATTGAATCAACAAGGAATTCATATTGGCAACAGAATGAGCCAAGCGAAACCACTGATAAACAAAGCAATCTGAATATAACCAATAATAAAGGCCGAGTTGTTGAGGGCTTCGGCAGCTGTTTTAATGAACTTGGTATGTATGCGCTTAATCACTTGTCTGAAGAAGACCGTACAAAAGTGCTGGACTCCTTATTCGCAGCGGATGGCGATTGTCAGTTTACCCTTTGCCGCCTGCCAATAGGTGCAAGTGATTATGCCTTAGAATGGTATAGCCATAATGAAACCGATGAAGATTATGAAATGGAACATTTCACGATTGAAAGGGATCAAAAATACATCATCCCTTACATTCGAGAGGCACAAAAAAGAAACCCGGATATGAAATTTTTCGCTTCCCCTTGGAGCCCTCCTACTTGGTTAAAGTTTCCTAAGGCTTATAACTATGGAACCTTGCGCTGGGAGAAAAAAGTTCTTGAAGCGTACGCGCTATATTTTGTGAAGTTTGTTCAGGCTTATGAAAAAGAAGGAATCAAAATCAACCAAATTCATGTACAAAACGAAGTAATGGCTGATCAAAAATTCCCTTCATGTAAGTGGACAGGAGAACAATTACAGGAATTTATCCGTGATTACCTAGGACCAGCATTTGAAAAGCATAATCTAAATACAGAAATTTGGCTTGGAACCATCAATGCTCCAGAACCTTGGCAAGAATTAATGACAGATACCACATCTGATTTTGATGTGTATGCAGGTCTTGTTCTTAGTGATCCTGAAGCGTACAAGTATATCAGCGGTGTCGGCTATCAATGGGCGGGTAAACATGCCATCCAGCGGACTTCTGAGAGTTACCCTGAGTTACGCTACTTACAAACAGAAAATGAATGTGGAAACGGCAAAAACACATGGGAATATGCTCAATATGTCAGCAACCTGTTCCGCCATTATTTTGTCAATGGAGCTAACGGATATGTGTACTGGAATGCCGTTTTAGAGCCAAAAGGCCGCAGCACGTGGGGCTGGGAACAAAACTCCATGATTACTGTAGATCCAGAAACGAAAAGCTTCACCTACAATCCTGAATTTTATGTAGTTAAACATTATTCTCATTTTGTAAAAAATGGAGCAGTAAGACTAGAAACTAAAGGCCATTTAACGGCCCATGCGCTTGCATTCCAAAACCCGGATGATTCGATTGTCCTAATTGTGAATAATCCACTTAAGAGAGAACGGGAATTGATATTTGAAATGCAGGGTAAATCCTATCAATTTAATTTGAAATCTGAATCTTTTAATACGATTGTTCTAAAATAAAAGCCAAGCGACTCCGGTAATTTGCCGGGGTCACCTTTTTTATAAACCATTGGTGTGTGGAGGTATATTGATGAATAAGTCAGCAAAAGTAATGATTGATACAAACAATAAAAGATTTCCGGTAAGTCCTTCTTTATACGGTCTATTTTTTGAAGAAATTAACCGTGCTGGTGATGGAGGAATCTATGCGGAGCTAATTCGAAATCGGTCTTTCGAGGATACCCTTATTCCTGAACGCTGTGAAGTAAAGGGATGTGAATTGCATTCACCAGCAGGGTGGGTATCTCCGTTTGAAGAAGCACCTGGTTCCATTCCTGGCTGGCATTTACGCAAAGATTCAGAAGCAAGTAAAGCCAGCATTTCACTAGATGAAAACGACCCTCTTAATAGTGAAAACCCTCTCTCTCTTAAGGTGGAGATTCTAGAGGCATTAGACAACCGTATTTCTGTATATAATGAAGGTTTTTGGGGAATTCCACTGAAAAAAAATGAAAAATATAATCTATCTTTCTATGCAAAAAGGGACGGGATCTTCTCTGGAAATTTAGAAATAACACTAGAAAATAAACAAGGAGAAAAATTATCCTCAATCTCTTGTGAAGTAACATCCGAAAATTGGCAGAAATATGAGTTCGTTTTAGAAAGCAGGGTTGAGGAGCCTGAAGGCATTCTTGCCTTCTCAACAGGTGCTAGAGGGACGTTTTGGCTTGAGTTCGTTTCTTTATTTCCGCAAAACACATTTATGGAAAGACAAAATGGTTTACGGTCAGATCTTGTAAAAAGGGTAAAAGAACTAGAACCAAAATTTTTGAGATTTCCTGGCGGATGCTTTGTTGAAGGTTTCTCAGTAGAGACAGCCTATCGCTGGAAAAAAACCATCGGGGATGTAACGGAAAGAAGTTCACATTGGACACTCTGGAATTATCGGACTACCAACGGTTTAGGCTACCATGAGTATTTGCAAATGGCCGAGGATTTAGGGTTAGACCTGATGTTCGTCGTCAACTGCGGACTCACCTGTCAAGGCAGACCTGGGGAGCATATCCCATTAGATGATCTCGATGATTGGATTCAGGACATGCTCGATGCAATCGAGTATGCGAACGGCCCTGTAACAAGCAAGTGGGGGGCACTTCGGGCAGAAAATGGCCATCCAGCTCCATTTAACATGAAATATATCGAAATTGGAAATGAAAATTTTGGACCTGAATATAATGTCCGCTACAAAAAGTTTTATGATGCTTTAAAAGAAAAATATCCTGAAATTATCACGATTTGGAATACCCATTGGGAAGTTGGTACAGAAACAAAAGGATTACCAGTAGAAATTGTTGATGAACATTTTTATGCTGATTATGATTATTATGTGATGTATCACGATATGTATGATACGTATGACCGCAACGGTCCGAAGATCTATGTCGGCGAATATGCGATGATCCTGGGCGAGGGAGCAGGCAAACTTAAAGGGGCCATCAGCGAAGCGGCTTTTATGACAGGAATGGAACGTAATCAGGACATTGTCACAATGTCTTCTTATGCTCCTCTATTCGCCAATGTCCGTCATACCAACTGGACTCCAAACCTGATTTATTTTAATGGAACAGAGTCTTATGTAACACCTTCTTATCATGTACAAAAGCTGTTTGCTGAAAACAGGGGAGAAGTGGTACTGGATAGTAAGGTGGAAACGGAAAATCGCTTCTCTAATTTTAATGGTGGAGTGTCATTTAGAGAAAGCGACCTTACACATATTAAAGATATTCGTATTTTAAGTGGTGAACAATTGCTATTTAAGAGTGATCACTTATCTAAGGATCAGCCGTCAACTCGCCTTGAATGGAATGGGTTAAAGATTGGCGATATTTCTTGGAAAGACTATCACATTGACATGAAAGCATTCATAGGGTCACATGGGTTAAAGATTGGTTTCTTGGAAAGTACAAAAGAATGGCAGCAAAACTATTTTCTTTGGGAATTTGATTCGAATGGTGAGAACCGCTTAGTTCACATCAATGGATGGTCCCGTGTGAAGCTGAGCCCTAATCAGACTTTAAATGTGCATCCTGATGGACATCATCTATGTATTAAGATTGAGAATGAATCTATTTATTGTTATCTTGATGACCAACTGGTACATGAATATAAATTGTCTAAAATTCCATATCTAACTTCCGTCTCGACACTTGATGAAAAGAATAATCAAGTGATCGTTAAATTGGTAAATGCCTCTGAGTATAGTCTTGAAACCATCATTGACGTTGATGGTAAAAAGAAACTTGTGGGTAAACAAATCATTCTAACATCAGACGATCCAAATAATACAAATACAATGGAAGAGCCTGACAAGGTTACTCCTATTGAATCTGCTTTATGGTTGGACAGTAATGTCTATGAAATCCCTTCCTATAGTGTCGTAATTTTAAAAATAGAGTTATAATGTGTTTCTGCGGTCAGGAAAATTCCTGACCGTATTTTTATTGGATTATTTAGAATAAAGCATTATCATTCCTACGAAATTAGTTACTAATCAATAGATATACCAATCAAAAAAAGAAATTAAAAAGCCGGCTCTAAATTTCTATTGAAACTTAGAGCCGGCTTTTTTGTTATCGGCAGCTGAATATCAAAATAAAAACCTTAGCTGATATTCATATAGAAATACCAGCTAAGGTTTTTATTTTTTAGACTTTAAGTGTACTTTCTTTCGGTGTGTATACTACACAGGATTTTCTTTCAATGAGTTCTGTATCCACAAACAATTTAATCTTATCAGTGTCATTATTCTCAATCTGTTTTATTAGTTTTTCAACTGCAAGTAAGGCAATTCTGTCTCTTTTTACATGAATTGTCGTTAATTCGGGAGTTATCACTTGTGATTCAAAGATGTTATCAAAACCAATCACTGAAATGTCATCCGGAACGCTGATACCTAATTCAGTGAGAGATTTAATCACGCTAATTGCCATATAATCCGCTTCACAAAATAAGGCTGAAGGCAATTGATTTAACCGTTTTTTAATTTTCTCTTTAAATGCATCCTGGGATGAAATGACTGTTGGAGATACTGAAAAGTAATCGACTTCTGCGATTTTTAACCCATTTTCACTAAGTGCTTGTAAAAAACCCTTTTTCCTCATGTCAAAATTATACATTCTAGTATTTGAACCAACATAACCAATTTGCTGGTGTCCTAACTCCATTAAATATTGTCCTGCTTGATAAGCCCCGTATAGGTTGTTCATGACGATAAAGCTTACATCCATTGTTTCAAAACAAGTATCCAAAACAATAATATTCGGCTGAACATTTGCAACGAGGTTAATTTGCTCTGGAGTTAAGTTAGTACCTAACAATAATATACCTGCGGACTTTTGTTCTTGTTCGAGTCTGGTTATCTCATCTTGGATGTTATCTATACTAATGGAAGAAACCATAAGTGAATAACCGCTAGTTCCAATTTGTCTCTCAAGATTATGAATTAAATCCGTGAAAAAAGGGAGAGATTCATATTGCTCTGTAACGATGCCTGCATTTGTGATCGCAACAAATCTCAACAGTTTTGTATTTGGCTGAAAAAATTGATCAGCTTTAATAATGGGACGAGGAATATATCCATGTTCTTGAGCGATTCGCAAGACCTTCTCGCGTGTTTTTTGACTGACACCATTTTTTCCGTTCAAAGCCAAAGAAACGGCTGATTTCGAAACATTAGCTAATTTAGCAATATCATCTATTTTCATTAATACTACACCTGCCTGTTAGATAAAAACTTATTATTTATATAAATGTTTTAATTAAGTATACCACATATAAATTAGTTTAGTTAGTTTTTAGTCGTGAAAATCGACTGGTTTTTCTATAAGAAACACTATTATAATAGAATTTATATACTATTAAAATACAGAATTGAAAAAAGAAAAATCATAAACAAATTTATTCTATATTTATATATTAACTAAATAATTTTATAAAATTGATTGACTGATAGTTGTCTTGTTTGATATTATAATTCCAAGAAGTTTAAATAATAACTAAATTATTTTAGTTCATAAATGTTGATTGCCCTTGTATGCGCTTTATTTGAGGATAGTTTGAAATTGAGTTTGTGAAAATTAGGAGGCATAAATAATGGAAACGTTTAAGCTTGGATTCGCTCCAACTCGGAGATTTGTATTTAGCAAAGAAGATGCATTAAAGTTTAAAAACTTAATTCGAGAAAAAATTGAGAGCTTTGGCTTTGATATGGAGATCGTTGATTTAGAAGGAATCAATGATGAAGGATTGCTGTATGAGCGTTCAGAAGAATCAGCGATAATAAAGCGCTTTAGAGATGCCGAAGTGGATGCATTATTTTTCCCTCACTGTAACTTTGGAACAGAAGATATAGTTGCCCGTGTAGCTAAAGCAATCGGCAAACCAGTTCTACTTTGGGGGCCAAGAGACGAAGCTCCATTGGAAGATGGAATGCGTCTTCGTGACACACAATGCGGAATTTTTGCAACAGGTAAAGTGTTGAGAAGATTTAATGTGAAATTTACATATATCACCAACAGTGCTGTTGATAGTCCTGTGTTTGAACGAGGGTTTAAGAATTTCATTTCTGCAGCGAATGTTGTAAAGCAGTTTAATAATCTACGAATCTTGCAAATATCCACAAGACCTTCTGATTTTTGGTCAGTCATCTGCAATGAAGGTGAATTGTTAGAAACATTTGGAATTCAAATTCACCCAATCACACTTGATGAATTGAAAAAAGCAACATTGAAAATTGAGAAGACTGATAGTCCAGAATTAAACGAAGCAATCGGCTATATTAAAGAAAAGCTCGACTGGAGTGCAGTTACAGAACAGGATGTCAGGCGGATCGCTTCCTTAAAAGTGGCAATGAAACAACTGGCTGCAGATACAGGAAGTACAGCAATTGCCATTCAATGCTGGTCAACCTTGCAGGATATTATTGGCATCATGCCATGTTTGGCTAATGCCATTCTGACAGACGAACAGATTCCGGTAACTTGCGAAACAGACATACATGGAGCGATTACCTCCATTATGGTTCAAGCGGCTACCATGAATACTAAGCCAACATTCTTTGCTGATATTACTATTCGTCATCCAGAAAATCCTAATGGCGAATTATTATTCCACTGTGGAAATTTCCCAGTATCGTTAAGTGTTGAAGAAAAGCCAAAGTTAAACAAACACTTCTTATTTGACGATCATTCTCCAGGTACACATGAAGGGGAAATTAAGGGTGGAGAAATGACAATTGCCCGTTTTGACGGAGACCATGGTGAATATTCAATCTTCCTAGGAAAAGCCAAAGGGATTGAAGGGCCGTTCTCGAGAGGATCGTATGTATGGATAGAAGTAAATGACTGGCCATTATGGGAAGAAACACTGGTAAAAGGTCCGTATATTCACCATTCAGTAGGTGTCCATGCCAATGTAATCCCAGCTCTGTTTGAGGCATGCGAATATATCCCAGGATTGAATCCTGACCCAGTAGATCCAACTGTAGATGAAATCAAAGCATGGCTTCGTGGCAGCGACCTTAATAAATAAAGCGAGGGGGCAAAGAGAATGAACAATATTGAGTTTCTAAAACGGAAAGCAACTGAAATTCGAATGGAATTGCTAACAATGATTTATGAAGCGGGTACAGGGCATACAGGCGGCTCTCTATCCAGTACAGATATCTTAACGGCTCTTTACTATCATATTATGAATGTTGATCCAAAGAATCCGAAGTGGGAAGATCGTGATCGATATATTCAGAGTAAGGGCCATTCAGTAGAAGCTTATTGGGCCATCTTAGCAGATAAGGGATTCTTTCCTAAAGAGGAATTAAAAACATTCTCTCAATTTGGAACTAGATTAATAGGTCACCCAAACAATAAAGTACCTGGCGTGGAAATGAATACTGGTGCCTTGGGTCATGGGCTGCCAGTTGCTGTTGGTATGGCCTTGGCTGCTAAAATGGATGGGAAATCGTATCGCGTCTTTACTTTAATGGGAGACGGAGAACAGGCAGAAGGATCGGTTTGGGAAGGGGCTATGGCTGCCTCTCATTACAAGCTGGATAATTTAGTGGCTATCATTGATCGCAATAGATTGCAAATCACAGGAAGCACAGAAGATGTTATGTCCCTTGAACCATTCGGCGAAAAGTGGAGAGCGTTTGGCTGGGAAGTTGTTGAAGTAGATGGAAATGATATTGAACAGTTGGTAGAAGTTTTCGAGGAAGCTCCAAAAACTGCTGGGAAACCAACTCTTGTTGTTGCCAATACAGTAAAGGGCAAAGGTATTTCATTTGCCGAAAATGTAGCAAAATGGCACCATCACGTTCCAAGTAAAGAAGAATATCAATTAGCAATGGAAGAACTTTCTAAGCAATTGGAGGTGCTACAATGAGTATTGTTGCTCTAAAAAGTGCAAAAGGAAATAAAATTGCCAATCGTCAAGCGATCAGTGAGACTTTACTAGATTTAGCGAAGGAAAATAAAGATATTTTAGTCTTAACAAGTGATTCTAGAGGATCGGCATCTCTTGTAGATTTTGGTAAAGAATTACCTAATCAGATTGTAGAAGTAGGGATTGCAGAACAAAATCTAGTTGGGGGTGCTGCTGGATTGGCTGCAGCTGGAAAAAAACCATTTGTTGCCTCACCGGCTTGTTTCTTAAGCATGAGAAGTATTGAACAAATTAAGGTAGATGTGGCGTACTCCAATACAAATGTTAAATTAATCGGCATAAGCGGCGGCGTTAGTTATGGGGCGCTTGGTATGTCTCACCATTCTTTGCAGGATCTTGCTGTAACCCGTGCGATACCTGGTCTGGATGTCATGATGCCAGCTGATCGACATGAGGCTAAAAAAATGATTGAAGCATTAGTGGATTATGATCGACCGGTCTATCTTCGGATTGGCCGCAATCCTGTAGAGGATTCATATGTTTCTGAAGACTATGACTTCCAAATCGGTAAAGCTGTTACGATGAAAAAAGGTACAGATATTACGATTATTGCAACTGGGGAGACAGTCAGAATTGCTTTGGATTCCGCGGAAGCACTTCAAATGGAAGGTATTGATTGCAGAGTGATTAATATGCATACAATCAAACCGTTAGATGAGGAAGCAATTCTAAAAGCGGCTGAGGAAACAGGAAGAATTATCACCATTGAAGAGCACAGTATATATGGCGGTTTAGGTTCAGCTGTAGCTGAAGTTGTTTCACAAAATCATCCGGTTCCTGTTAAAATTATTGGTCTTCCAGACGAACCTGCTATTGCCGGAAAAACAGCGGAAGTATTTGAATATTATGGATTAAGTGTCGACAATGTCAAGAAGGTTGCCATTCAGATGGTAAATAAAGGATGAGGTGTTCCTAATGTCTCACGAGCAATATATCCTGGCCATTGATCAAAGTACGTCAGGAACAAAAGTTTTGCTTGTTAATTCAAAAGGGAAAATCACTCATAAATGTTCTGCCAGTCATAAGCAGCACTATCCTCAAACTAGTTGGGTAGAGCATGACCCGGTTGAAATCTATGAAAATGTTAAAACCCTTTTAACAGAGGTGGTTCAAACCACCTCTGTTCCAGAAGATGAGTTGGCTGTATTGGCTATAACGAATCAAAGAGAAACGATCGTGGTATGGGATAAAGAAACAGGAATTCCGGTTTATAATGCTATTGTTTGGCAATGCAGAAGAACATCAGACATGTGTGAAGAGCTGAAAGAACATGGATATGAATCGATCATCCAATCCAAAACCGGGTTAAAGGCAGATCCCTATTTCTCTGCATCCAAGGTGAAATGGATCTTGGATCATGTAGATGGCGTCAAAGATAGAGCGAGAGAAGGAAAGCTCTTACTAGGAACGATTGATAGTTGGCTTATCTGGAAATTAACTAGCGGAAAGGTCCATGCAACAGATTATTCCAATGCAAGCAGGACTCTTCTTTTTAATATCCATACTCTTCAATGGGATGAAGAATTGCTAAACTTATTTGAGATCCCAAGAGAAATGCTTCCTGAAGTAAAAGATTCCAATGAACTATTTGGCGTAACTGACGATCCACCTCTTCCGTTTACACGACTTCCTATCTCGGGTGTCATTGGAGATTCCCAAGGTGCATTATTTGGACAGAAATGCTTTGAGCCTGGAATGGCAAAAGCGACATATGGAACAGGTACTTCTGTTCTCATGCAAACGGGAGAAATGGTAGATGGTACCAATGGTTTGGTTACTTCAATAGCATGGGGAATGAATGGAAAAGTGAGCTATGCACTAGAAGGGATTATTAATAGTACCGGCGATACGATAAAATGGCTAAAGGAGCAGCTTGAATTAATCGATGAAATTGGCGAGGCAGAGCAGTTAGCGTGTTCGATTTCAGATAATCAAGGTGTCTATCTTGTACCAGCATTTGTAGGCTTGGGAGCTCCCTATTGGAAACCGTATACTCGGGCTGCCATTATGGGAATAAGCCGAAATACCGGGAGACCTCACATTGTACGTGCAGCTTTAGAAAGTATCGCTTATCAGGTTAAGGATGTTATTGAACTGATGCAATCCGAATCCAATATTCTGATTCAGAGTGTAAAAGTGGATGGAGGAGCAACAAGCAATCGTTTCTTAATGCAATACCAGGCTGATATGTTAGATATCGATGTGATTGCTTCAGAAGTAGCCGAATTATCTTCGATGGGCTCTGTTTATCTAGCTGGTTTAGGAGTAGGTATTTGGAAATCGACAGATGAGATCAACCAACTAAATCAGGAACATGAATTGTATCAGCCTTTGATGACCAGTGATGAGAGAGAAAAATATTATCATGGGTGGAAGCAGTCGGTAAATGGTGTCTTAGTAAGTTAGTAATCTTGCTTGAAAAATAAATTAAAAATTATATGACTAATTGAAACCCAAAAGCCTAAATTATTTAGGCTGTTTTTTATAGAAATAATTTTTTTAAAAGAGAATTAAATAAGACGTCAAACAGTATTTCAGGGTGAATCATGGAAAAACCAAAATATATACAACTTAAGCAAGAAATTCAATCATGGTTGGTTACAGGACAGTTTATAAAAGCGGGAAGAATACCTTCTGAAAAAGAAATTGCTGAACAGTTTCATATAAGCAGGCATACGGTAAGACATGCTCTTGGGGTGTTGGACAAGTTAACCAGTCTTCAATCTTCAAAAGTTGAAATGGGTGTACGTGCAGCCGATATGCTAATCAATAAGATTGAAAATAGAGAAATACAATGGGAAAAGGATATCCTTTTTAAACCTGAATTAATTATCAGAGATTCAACTCAAAAACATAAAGAACGATTAATTGTTTAATCTTAAGGAGATAAGAAAATGAATAGGTTAAAAATCTCAGAAAATAGAAGATTTTTTACAGATCAGGATGGGAAGCCATTTATTTGGCTGGCAGATACGGATTGGACCATTGCACATAGATTAAAATGGGACGATGCAGAATATTTGATGCAGAAGCGAAAATCGCAAGGATTTACTGTATTGCAGATTGTAGCACTCGACCCGGAGCAAGACAAGGAAATGAGAAATCCTGCCGGAGAAAAGGCTTTATTAAATGATAATCTGAACACTCCGAATGAAAAATATTTTGAGTATTTGGACTGGATCATAGACAAAGCAGAAGAATATGGATTTTATGTCCTATTACTTCCTGTATGGGGAGAACTTGTAGTAGGTCATAACTGGATGGGTGAGTTTTCAGAAAAGATTGTTACAGCAGAAAATGCTTTTGAATACGGAAAATGGATTGGGAACCGCTATAAGGATAGAAAAAATATCATTTGGTGTTTAGGCGGAGACAGGCAGCCCATTCATCTAGGGGTAGATTACAAGGATGTTTGGCGGAATATGGCTGAAGGGCTTGCAAAAGGGGTTCTAGATAAGGAACTTTCATATAACGTAAAAGATCCTGATTGGCAGAAGCTTTTACTAACTTATCATGCATGCCATGAAGCAGAGACAGGGGAATGCTCAACCATGTCCTATTGGACCGATGATGAGGCTTGGATTTCATTTATTATGATTCAATCTGGTCATGGATTAACACCTAAAAACTATGAATTGGTGGAAAATGATTATAATAGAAAAAACCCTATGCCTGTTTTTGATGGAGAACCCGCCTATGAACATATGCCGACGTCATGGCCAATCGGAACTGATTTCCACGGAGGCTGGATGGTGAGGAAACGTGCTTATTGGAGTTTATTTGCAGGGTCCTTTGGTCATACTTACGGTCATCCATCCGTTTGTTGGATGATCTCGGAAAAGGAAAGAGATAGTTTTAGAGAGTATTCTTGGTTTGAGGCTTTGGACCAGCCTGGCGCATGGCAGATGAAAATCCTCCGTGACTTTTTGGAATCTAGAGATTTAAGTAAGTGCATTCCGTGTCAGGAATTATTAATGGAACAGAATGATAAGATGGAAGATAGTATTGATGAACACATTCAGGCATGTGTAGAAAAGGAAGGGAATTTCGCTTGTCTATACTTTCCATCAGGTGGAGAAGAAACGGTAGATTTAAGTAGATTGAATCTAGATCAAATTCAAATTTGGTGGTTTAATCCCAGAGATGGACAATGCTATACACAAGAGAATGTTATATCAGATCAAGCAATTAGTATAGATGAAAAGAGAGGCGTTTTAAAAATAATCACACCTAATCGTGGATATGAGCAGGATTGGATTTGCTTGATAGAGAATAGAAATAATCACTCAACAATTCCCGGCCTAGCAAAAATTTATGGTGAATTGCCTGTACCGCCTGAAATTAAGAAAACATTTATGTGGTGATTTCTTAAATAAATATTAATTTAATAAATTATAAGCCAAACACCAAAAAGTGTTTGGTTTTTTTGTGTAAAAGAAAAAAAGAGAATTTATCCAAATAGGATGCGATTTAAAAATATATTCTTATGAAATATTTACCTATAATTGTAACTTCTTCTTCTATGCTATAATTCTGATTAAATATGATTAGGAAATTCATAATCTCTCCAAAGAAAAGCTGAAAAGGAAGAACGCTATGTCATACCTAAAGAAGAAATGGAATGCGATTATTATTACGATGTATCGCCATGTATATCAGAGGGTAGTGAGGAGCTTTCGCTATAAACTGATGCTGATTATGATCATGGTTATGCTGCTGCCGCTGCTTATCCTAATTTTATTTGCTATGGATGTTTCGCAAAATACCTTTGAGAGAGAAATTGTTAATTCTAATAAAGCTAGAATTGTTTTAGCTGGGAAATATGTGGATGAGAAGGTAAGACAAGCAGATCGAATTCTCTATTTCAGTTTAATTGACGAAAAATTGGTGCCTGCGATAAGCCAGGCGAATGATTACAACGCCTCATTGAAGTTTAATCAATTGGATTATATTCAAGATAAATTATATTCCATTTATTATGGCAATGAAAATATGGAAGGTATTTCCTTATATTCAAAAATGAATCAGAAAGTTTATTACATAGAAGCTGAAGATTTTAGGATTAGAAATATGCCAAGTAAGTCAGAAACAAACTGGACAGATCTTAAACGTACCCCAGATTCTAGCTTTCAAAGTTTTGATGGAGAGGGACTTTTTTCCTTAACCCGCAGTATTGTTAGATTCGAGGATCAGCAAGTAGCGGGGGGAATATCGGTGAAGATGAATTGGAACATGGTCGATAGTGTCATTGATATGTTAGAATCCGAAGATGCTAGTGAGGTTTTCTTACTGAATAAAGCGGGGGAAATTATTTATAATCCTGATGAAGTAAAGAAGCCATTTGTAAAAATGGAGAGTGCCGCTAAAAGAATTAATAAAATGAAGAAAGATGTATCTTATATTAAAACCAACGAAGGTTACATTTTCTTTAGGAAAGCAGTACATGGTGATGTAATAGTTGTCAAAGCAATCCCGAACTCAATGGTTTCAACCGGAGCGATGAAAACACTCAAATTTGGAATACTGGTTAGTGTTTTGTCCATTATTCTAACTATTATTCTTTCTATATTAGTTGCACTTGGAACAACGAGACCAATTATCAGGCTTGTTCACGCCATGCGAAAAGTCGAGGACAACAATTTCGAAGTCAAAATAGAAACAGAGCGGAAAGATGAAATCGGGATGCTTGAAAAAAGTTTTACTTCAATGATTCATCGAATTAAGGAATTAATAGAGAAAGAGTATAGAAATGAAATTGAAAAAAGAAATGCAAAATTCATGGCTTTACAAGCTCAAATTAATCCCCACTTTTTGTATAATACACTCCAATTAGTAGGGGGAATGGCCATCGCAAACAATGCTCGGGAGATATATTCCGTAATTTCTGCATTAAGTGACATGTTTAGATATATTACTGGAAAACAAGGGGATATTGTCGAGATTAGAAAAGAAATGGAACATCTCAAAAATTACTTGTATATTCAGAATATGCGTTTTACGGGGAACGTAGAGACGGATATTTACGTGGAGGAAGGGCTGGATTCTGCTTTTATTCCCATGCTATCCATTCAGCCCATTGTTGAAAATGCATTTAAGTATGGATTTGAACAAAAGGTTGGTAGATGGAAACTATCGATTGATGTGCAAAAAGTATTCGATGAAATTGAAATTACTATTACCGATAATGGAATTGGAATCGAGGAAAAACACTTAATAGAGATAAGGGAGATGCTGCGGGCTAATTCCAATAAACCTCAGGGGGCTAAAGGAAGCATCGGAATCCAAAATGTTATGGCAAGAATTCAACTTTATTACGGGGATGATTATGGTCTCGATATTTTAAGTGAGATTGGCCGCGGGACAAAAGTGATCATTAGGATTCCTGCAGAGAAGTCTTTGGAGGGAAAGAAAAATGTATAAGATGTTAATAGTGGATGATGAGAAATGGACAAGAGAAGTCATTAAACAATTTGGACAGTGGGATCGATACCAGATTGAAGTGGCAGGGGAAGCAAGCAACGGAAAGGAAGCAATAGAGCTAATTGAGGAGCTGGGTCCGGATATCGTGATTACCGATATGAAAATGCCAGGAGTAGACGGAATGGAGCTTCTTCAAGTCGTGAAGGAGCGTTTTCCACACATTCAGCTTATTGTGGCGAGCGGTTATGATGATTTTGTTTACATGAGACAGGCAATCCGATCAAAAGCGAGAGAATACTTACTCAAACCCATCAATCCTGACGATTTGAATCTAGCTATTGAAAGATGCATGGAAGAGATAAAAAAACAGTCTGGTCTTGTCTTTTATCAGCCGTTTTCAATAGTGAACCAAGATGTCTCCCAACTGATTATTGAGTACAAAAAAGCTATAGCTTCTTTTCTGCAAGATTTAAACGTATCGGGGTTTGAAAATGCCCTTCAGCGATTTTATCGTGAACTGCAATCATTCGGTCCTCTCGACCATAACCTGTTACTAAAAATACACCATGAGTTTATTGCGATTCTTGAGGAGCAAATGGTAAAGCACAATTGCAAGATCGCCAACTTTTTTGGCAGTCCGGAAGAATTGGAGTTTACGTCCCAAGGAATGCTGGACCATCAGCTTTCGTTAGGAAAGAACTTTATGGAGTCTATCATTCAGTTGAACAAAAAGAAGTCAAGAGTAGATTTGCAAGTGATTAAGGAGTATATTGACCGCAATTATACGGATTCAGATATCTCCCTGGAGATATTGGCAAACAAGTTCTTTGTCAGCAAAGAGTATTTAAGCAAAGCATTTAAGCTGAAGTATGAATGCAATATTACCGAGTATATTGTCAGCCATCGAATGGAACAGGCCAAGAAGCTGATTCAGGATAACGAACTGCAGATCAAGAGTATTGCACAAAGGGTTGGTTATGAAGATGTTTCCTATTTTTATCGTGTATTCAAGAAATATTTTAAAATTTCACCAGGAGAAATGAGAACAAGTTAAAAATATACAATTGAAAACGCTAATATTATTAAGTCCCTCTTGAAAAAGTTTGTAATAAGATTAGGTAAGAGTTTAGGAGTCTACTTTTGAAAGCGTGAACACAGATGCGCTTATCATCAGATTCTATAAAAAGGCTCTGCCTATCGATCTTGCAGAAATGGAACACAGAGAGGGGTTTTAAAATGAAAGAGCTATTATATGGTGTTGCCTATTATGATGAGTACATGCCTTACGATCGTCTGGAAACAGATATTAAAATGATGAAAGAGGCTGGAATAAATGTTGTCCGGATCGCCGAATCAACGTGGAGCACACACGAACCGCAAAATGGGATCTTTGATTTTACATCTGTAGATCGGGTGCTGGATGCCATGCATAAGGCCGGAATTAAGGTTATTGTCGGAACACCAACCTATGCGGTTCCAACCTGGATGGTAAAAGAGCATCCAGATGTATTAGCCGTGACTGCGCAGGGCCCGGGAAAATATGGCGCCCGCCAAATCATGGATATAACGAATCCCACCTACCTGTTTTATGCTGAAAGAATTATCCGGAAATTAATTGGACGTGTAAAAGACCATCCTGCAGTCATCGGCTATCAGACAGATAATGAAACTAAGCATTATCACACAGCAGGTCCCAATGTTCAATTATTATTTGTGAAATATATGAGAGAGAAGTTCAAGACACTGGAAAATATCAACATAAAATTCGGACTAGATTATTGGAGCAACCGGATAAACAGCTGGGAGGACTTTCCTTCAGTGGTCGGTACAATTAATGGAAGTTTGGGATCGGAGTTTGCGAGGTTCCAGCGTCAACTCGTTACAGATTTTCTTGCATGGCAGGTCTCCCTCGTTAATGAATATAAACGTCCTGATCAGTTTGTGACACAGAATTTTGATTTTGAATGGAGAGGTTATTCGTTTGGTATTCAACCAAGTGTGGACCATTTCAAAGCTTCCAAGGCGTTTGACATAACAGGTGTGGATATATACCACCCTTCACAGGATGATCTAACCGGAATTGAAATCTCCTTCGGGGGGGATGTCGCACGTTCGACGAAAGGAAGTAATTATCTAGTCATAGAAACGGAGGCTCAGGCGTTTACCAATTGGGTACCCTATCCCGGCCAGCTAAGGCAGCAGGCGTTCAGCCATCTTGCTTCAGGGGCTAATATGGTTGCCTATTGGCACTGGCATTCGATTCATAACTCCTTCGAAACTTATTGGAAGGGTTTGTTAAGCCACGACTTTGAGCCCAACCCTGTGTACAATGAAGCCAAAACAATTGGTAATGATTTTGCACGACTTTCTCCGCATCTTGTCAATCTGAAGAAAAAGAACAAGGCAGCCATGCTCGTTAGCAATGAATCATTAACAGCGCTTGAATGGTTTACATTCAATTCTTCCAGCAGCAAAAAGTACAATGATGTTGTCCGAATGATGTATGATCAGCTTTACAAAATGAATATTGGCTGTGATTTTGTGAATCCGTCCAGCGAAACCCTCGAAGATTATGACATGCTCATTGTACCTGCACTATACACGGCTTCTGACGAGTTATTGAACCGTTTGAACGAGTTTGTAAAAAATGGCGGGCATATTGTTTATACGTTCAAAAGCGGTTTTACCGATGAAACAGTTAAAGTCAGAACGGTACAGCAGCCTGGTATTATTAGTGAGGCGTGCGGAATTATTTACAGCATGTTTGTAGAGCCGAAAAACGTTTCTTTAAAAGGCGATCCTTTCGGTGTGGGACAAGAGCATAATACCGTTGATACGTGGATGGAGCTGATCACACCTGTATCCGCAGAGGTATTGGCCTATTACGATCATCCGCATTGGGGGCAATATGCAGCGATCACCCAGAATCGTTTCGGAAAAGGGCTTGCTACTTATATTGGAGCGATGATCAGTGAGGCGGCAATGAATAAAGTGCTGGAGCATGCTGTGAAGCAAGCTGATCTTTGGGGTGTGGACCAGGAATTAGCCTTCCCGCTGATTACGAAGTCAGGCATCAATGAATTTGGGAAAACAATTCGTTACTATTTCAATTATTCCGATAGCACTAGATCTTTTGTGTATCCATACGGAGAAGGGGTAGAATTACTGTCTAACACTACTATTGCCAGTGAACAACTATTGGACATTGAGCGATGGGGAGTACTTGTTATTGAAGAGAATTAACTAGGTTTTTCTCTGAGATTTATATTTTTACTGGCCATTCTTCAAGGAGCAGCTGCCTCGAAGGATGGCTTTGTTATTATTAGACAATTGGTGAAACTAAAAAAGTACAAATGAAAGCGCTAATATTTTCAATTTTCTCAACCGAGTAAAAAAGTTAGTATAGAGACAAGCAAGAAAAACCAATCAGGGGGTAACAAGAAATGAAGAAAGCGTTCTCACTTATACTTGTTTTTGTTTTGGTTATCAGCATGCTTGCTGCATGCGGTTCTGCAAATGATTCAGCTTCAGGTGACGGTAAGGAAAATGGGGGAAAACAGGTTGAATTAAAAATCTTTATCGGTCAGCCAAGATTTAAAGAACAGTATGAAACGTATTTTGATCAATTTGTGAAAAAAGAAAAAGCCGAAAAGAATATTGATGTAAAAATCAAATTGGAGCTTCCAAATGTTAACCAGGCATCACAGCTATTAAAAACAAGACTTGCTTCAGGTGATAGCCCTGACATCTTTAGTCTTCACGCTGTAAATGACATTCCTGTATTTAATAAAGCAGGCTACTTAGAGGATTTATCAAAGGAGCCATTTGCTGATAAGTTGTATGATACGATTAAACCCGCTGTAACAACAACAGATGGAAAAGTAGTGGCGGTTCCTCTCGAAACACTTCAATGGGGCTATTTATACAATAAGAAAATTTTTAATGACCTAGGCTTAAAATTGCCACAGACGGTTTCTGAAATGAAAGAGACAGTTAAAGTACTAAAACAAAATAAGGTCACACCATTTTTGTTAACTTATAAAGATGCATACATTCCGCAGTTATTTTTACCGCTTACTGTAGGTGGAACCATTAGTACGGAAACACCTGATTTTATGAAAGACATGAATGCAGGTAAAGGTTCTTTTAAAGAGATTAAAGACATGTTTACTATGATGGATTTAGCAAACTCTAATGGGACAACACGTGCATTTGAGAACGGTCAGGATCAGGGAGCAGCGGATTTTGCAAATGGAAAGGCTGCAATGTGGGTACAAGGTCCATGGATGGCAGAATCGATTTTGAAAGCAAATAAAGACTTTGAATTTGGTGTTGCACCAATGCCAATTAACGATGATCCAAAAGCTACCTTATTGAATTTAAGTACATCAACTTCTCTAGCTGTTTCAAAAATGAGCAAGAACAAAGATGTTGCAAAGGATTTAATTAATTATATCCTGGATGACAAAGATTCTAGTGACTTCTATAAGAGTCTTGGATTTAATCCAATCTCGAAAGTTCACACATTTGAGCCATTTCCTTGGTTAAAAGAATCATCTGAATATGTATCACAAGGAAAAACTGTACAAGACCCAGCAATTCCAATTGCTGTTAAAGACGAGTCGCAAAAATTATTCCAAAGCTATCTTGCAGGTGATGCATCCAAGGCTGAAGTTATTAAAGGCTTGGACCGTGCATGGGAGCAATCCAATAAAAATAATAAGTAAACCAGTCATAATCAGCCATTGATAAAGGCAGCTTTTTACAGCTGCCTTTATCATTAATCAAATAATAGGTGAGGTGTGAAGTTATGCCGCAAATAGGCAAACATAACAGTGACGTGGTGATTAACCAGGTTCCGACGAAAACCGATTCAAAAAGTTCTGTACGTTTCAATAAACAAAAAGGGACGCTAAGCTTAATATTATTCGTACTTCCGGCCTTTATCTTTTACTTTGTATTTTTATTGATCCCAACTGTGGGGGCAGGGTTCTACAGCTTCACGGATTGGAATGCTCTATCGCAAACATTTAATTTCGTAGGCTTTGATAATTATATTGAAGCGTTTAAAGACGATCCAGATTTCCGTCATTCGTTTTTCTTTACGCTAAAATATACAGCTTTCATGTTTGTATTTCAAAATGTGATTGCCTTGCTTCTGGCATTATTTATTGAAACTAGAGTGAGAACAAAAGGCCTTTTCCGAACCATATTCTTTATGCCAAATATGTTAAGTCTAATTATTAGTGCATTAATGTTTTCATTTATTTTTTCAAATGTTCTTCCTGAACTATCTAAAAAGGCTATCCTTCATTTTCTAGATCAACCGTGGATTGGGGATGCAGATGTTTCCTTCTATTCGATTCTGATTGTGTCCTTATGGCATGGAATTGGCTATATGATGGTTATTTATATGGCTGCGCTGCAAGGTGTACCGGCACATCTTAAAGAAGCTGCTCTGATTGATGGAGCAAATCCTTTCCAACGACTTATTCATGTTACAATTCCGATGATTATGCATGCAATTACAATCTGCGCCTTTTTAACATTGAATGGTGCCTTTAAGGTGTTTGATGTCGTATATGCATTAACCGCAGGCGGACCGGGCAGATCGACGCAGGTTATGGCTCTTAATATTTATGAAGAAGCATTTTCGAATAATTTCAGATATGGTTATGCCAATGCGAAAGCAATGATTTTGTTTTTAATCGTACTAGTAATTACATTAATTCAAACAAGAGTGTTGAAGAAGAAAGAGGTGGAGGCTTAAATGAAAAGAGTTTCTGGGATTCTAACTACACTTATTCTGGGCATTTTTGCAGCTATCTCGTTTTTCCCTATTTACATGGCGTTAATTAATTCGTTTAAAACTCAAGGGGAAATTTTTAAGTCTGTATTAACGTTACCTACTAAATTACACTTTGAAAACTATACCGGAGTATTTGATCAATTGAATCTATTCCATAGTGCTTGGAACACTGTTATTGTAACGGTAATCGGGTTAGCAGGCATTGTGTTTTGTGGATCATTGGCGGGTTATAAACTGGCCAGGACACCAGGGAAGTTAAGTAACTTTATTTTCACATTATTTCTCGCATCCATGCTTGTTCCGTTTCACTCGATTATGATTACTTTAACAAAAATGGCCAAAGGGGTACATGTCCAGGGATCTCTTTGGGGATTAGGTCTTATTTATATTGGACTTGGGGTGAACATGGCCATCTTTCTATACCATGGTTTCGTAAAATCCATACCGAAAGAGCTCGAGGAAGCTGCGAAAATCGATGGCTGCAATGATTTTCAGATCTTTACTAAAATCATTTTCCCACTGTTGAAGCCAATTACGGCAACGATCTTAATTTTGGATATTTTATGGCTCTGGAATGACTTTTTATTGCCTTTGATTATGCTTACAGATGTTAATAATTATACTTTAATGCTGTCAATTAATATGTTATTTGGACAATACAATAGTGATTGGCCGAAAATTCTTTCTGGCTTAATTATTACAGCACTTCCAGTCGTGGTATTTTACGCCATCTTCCAGAAGTACATTCTTAAGGGAATTGCGGAAGGTGCTATCAAATAATCTACTATTCTTTTTAATCGACATTGCTTTATCCATAATCAAGACAAAAACCGCATTGCTCTTTGCAAGCGGTTTTTGTTTTAATTTTAACGAGATGAAAAAAATAGGCAATAAACTTTGGAACCTGATTTTCTTAAAACTTTTGTTTTTGAATAAATACAACTAAATCTTATCAATCGAATACTTGTGAAAACTGGATACTATTCTTTATATCTAATGTGTTTAAGCCATTTGTGAAGTTTCATATTTAAAGAGCCTGTTCTTCTGATTGATAGTTAAGATTTCAAAGGTAAAATGAACATCAAGTAAAATATAAAAGCACAGTTGTTGCCGAAAGGCATTGCTGAGCTTTATTTTTGTAAATCAACCAAAAAAAGCAGACATTATCCAAAAAATATAGCACTTACATTACCCTCTTAATTAATATAAACTTATTTGTAACCATAATTCCTAGTTGCAAGTACTGTTTATTGTATGTGAATTCGAAAGCGTTTTAATAAAAGGACAACTCGTTTAACTTAAATATACTCGCAAATCTGTGTCAGTTAGATACGCATAGTATTAAGCGAGAGAATTCAGGAGATTAAGGCATGAGTATACAAAAGCTTGAAAAACAGTTTACGATACGAAATGATAAGTTTATTGAACAAGCAGAACAACTAAAGCCGCAGCTTTTTGAAACGATTGTGAAGCCAAAAGCTATAGTGGAAGTAAAGGCTGACTCAAATGTGATTCATGGCTGGAAAACTGTTGATGTTGCTCCTGCTTCAACTCTTACAAACGAAGAATTTGGAAAAAATGATTCCTTTATTCTTGATTTTGGTAATCATCAAGTTGGATATCTTTCGATAAATATCCGCCCCACTGGAAGTCCACCAGATGCACCTTTTAAGCTAAAAATAACAATTGGTGAAATGCCGGTTGAGATGGCTCAGCCCTTTGAAAATTATAATGGATGGCTTAGCAGTTCCTGGCTGCAGGAAGAAACGATTTTTGTTGATGTATTGCCTGCTACCATAACATTACCGCGCCGTTACAGCTTTAGGTATGTTAAATTTGACATAGTGGATACATCAAAGAAGTACAGAGTTGTATTTGAAAATGTAGAATGCAGGGCTGTTACCTCTGCAAAAATAAAAGATGTTCAAATTATCTCCCACCCGGATCCTGAACTTCAAAAAATAGATGAAGTCAGCATAAAAACACTTGCAGATTGCATGCAGGATGTTTTTGAAGACGGACCAAAACGCGATCGCAGACTTTGGTTGGGGGACCTGCGATTGCAAGCACTGGCAAACTATAAAACTTACAGAACAAATGATCTCGTTAAACGATGTCTTTACATGTTTGCAGGTGTTCCAAATGATACAGGAAAGGTGCCGGCAAATGTATTTGTAGAACCAAAGCTGATCGCTGATGATCTCTATATTTTCGATTACTCCTTGTTCTTTGCGGTAACTTTGCATGATTACTATTATGCAACAAATGATATGGAAACATTAGAAGAATTATGGCCTACTGCCTATCGTCAGATTGAACTTGCCCTCGAACGACTGGATGAGAATGATATTGTGAAAGATTCATCAGACTGGTGGTCATTCATTGATTGGCAGGAGGGATTAAATAAGCAAACCCCGTCACAAGGAGTTTTAATTTATACAATGAAACGGGCAATCCGTCTCGCAGAGGAATTGAATACTCCTCAAAAGGAGACATTGGAAGTCCGTTTGGCAGAAATTGTGGAGGCCACAAAAACTTATTTGTGGGACGAAAAACAGCAATTTTTTATCAGTGGTTCCGACCGTCAAGTATCCTGGGCAAGCCAAATTTGGATGGTGCTTGCAGGTGTGTTGACCAAGGATGAGAACAAAGAACTGATGAATCATCTTTTAATAGAAAAGCCTATGATAGGTATTGCTACCCCATATATGTACCATCATCTCGTAGAAGCGTTGATAGTTTCCGGAGAAAAAGAACGGGCGGTAGCAGAAATGAAAACATACTGGGGTGGTATGATCCGAGATGGAGCGGATACGTTCTGGGAATTATATGATCCTAAAAATAAAGAGTTTTCACCTTACGGAAGCTATTTAATCAACAGCTATTGCCATGCCTGGAGCTGCACGCCGACTTATTTAATCAGGAAGTACGATTTATAAGAGGAATATAATGGTTATAGGCCATTAATCAGAAAGTTATTTTAGTTCGGCATATTAAAAAAGTCTTGAGTGGAAAAGAGCTGCTCGGGGCTTTTTTTCTTAATATAGTCCATTTGAGGGATATGAGCTAATAAGTTGTGTATGAATATTTGTTATAATAAAAAAATATTACAACTTAAAAGGTTGGAATGCAGATGAAAGCAATGATAAAAATGAGGAATAACCTAAAAAGTGATCAAGTTAGAATGAAATATTTTCTTTTAATGATAGGGATTTCTATATTTCCACTTATTTTATTAGGATTTATTTCGTTTAATATTGCAAAAGAAACATTAATTGAGAATCAATTGCAAACAACAAAAAATTATCTTAAAACATCCAGTGAGGCTGCTGATTTATTATTTCGAAATATTATCAATATGGAGCGGCTTATTTCATGGAACAGTGATACACGCCGTGAACTGATTGATAGTGCAAAGTATGCAGGAGTTGGCCAGAACATAATGGATAATGAAACAACAAAAAGAATGCAAAATTTAATTTCCAGATATCTAATTGATACACAATATATTGATTCTGTTTGCCTTTTCGACGTGAATTACCGATCTGTGTGTTACGGGAGTTCAAAAAGTATAGGAGGATATGGAAATGGCGGGATTTATCGATCTATTTCTTATTCAACCTGGTATAAAAAAAGTGCAGAAGCAAAAGGGAGGCCTGTATTTATTGGCTATAATGTCCTTAATCAAGATGACCAATCTACTTTTTCATCAGTCAAACTTTTAAAAGATCCACAAAATGTATTTAACCCTAAGAAAATAGGTTTACTAGTTGTAAATGTAAAAAAATCTCTATTTTCAAGAGTTTTTCAAGAAAGCAGCAATAATGAATGGGCTGTTTTGGATTCAACTGAAAATAAAGGCAATGTTGTTTTCAGTAATACATCGACTTTTAATCTAGTGGGTAATAGCACAATGGACCTCAACTCTTTACTAAATAAGTTGGAGAAGAGAGGCTACCTTATCAGTAGTTATAAGAACAAATCAACAGGATGGACCTTTGTTCATTTCATAAAGGAAAAAGAGCTGCTTAAACAATCTAACCAAATAGGGGTAGCTACAGTACTTATTTCATCCATCCTGGGGTTGATTGCTCTGGTTCTATCGTTCTTTTTGTCAGGCAAGCTCTCTCGGCCATTAATCCATCTCAGGAATATTTTTCAAAGGGTCTCTGTGGAAAATATTGAATTAAATGAAAAACTTATTAGAGCTCAATTAAAGGAACGGGAAGCCGAACTCCGGACTCTCCAGGCACAAATTAAACCTCATTTCTTATATAACACATTGGATTCCATCTATTGGATGGCGATCCTGCAAAATAATAATGATATTGCCAAAATGGCAATTGCTTTGTCGGAAAGCTTTAAATTGAGCTTGAACAAAGGAGAAGACATGATTCCGGTTTCAAAGGAATTAGAGCATATTCGCCACTATATGACAATTCAAAATCTTCGCTATCAGAATCGCTTTCAGTATATAGAAGATGTGGAACAAGTCTTAATGGATAAAAAAATCTTAAAGCTTCTGCTTCAACCACTAGTAGAGAATGCCATTTATCATGGTTTGGAGCCGAAAGTAGGGGAAGGAATCATTGAGTTAACCGGAACAATAACAGATGGTTGGGTAAGGTTTACTGTGGAAGATAATGGAGTCGGGATTGAAGACATAAGTGTGACTGAGAAAGGTTTTGGGCTAAGGAACGTTCGGGAAAGATTAATGTTGTGTTATGGACCGGAAAGCACCCTTACAATCTCAAGTAAGGTAAACGAAGGAACGTGCATTGAAATAAAATTTCAAAACAATGCAAGGGAGGAGTAACAGGTGTTAAGGGCTGTAATATTTGACGACGAGTATATTGTACTTCATGGTTTACGAATGATGATTGATTGGAACAAATACGATATTGAATTAGTAGGAACAGCAACGAACGGCAAGGAGGCTATTGCATTATTTGAAGCATGCCGCCCTGACATTGTTTTTACAGATATTCGAATGCCGGAAATGGACGGGTTACAGGTTATTGAGAAAATATTGTCCATGGCACCCGAAACGATTTGCATTGTCTTTAGTGGTTTTAATGAATTTGAGTATGTAAAAAAGTCTTTAAAATTAGGTGTTGCCGATTACTTGGAAAAACCGATTACGATTCCGATGATTGAGGATACTATTAAGAGAATTACCGAAAAAATAAGCCATCAAAAAAATATCACTTCAATCCAGTCAAAGTGGGAGGCGAGTAGGGAGGAACTACTTGAAAAGGCCACATTGGACTTGCTCTTGATAGGGGAGGAGGCAACACCGAAATGGCGCGAAAGTTTTGGAGTAGAAGCTGATATTGTCGTAGGCGTTACAGTATTAGCCCTTTCAAGAAAGGAAACAGTTTTACAAGAACATTTTTCATACAAGGTAGTTCAGGTCCGTAACGGGCTGGAACATTTGCTAGTTGTTTTTCAATTTCATGATGAAATAGAGGATATGTGGGAGCAATTATTATCATGTCCGGAACAGATGGGAATTGCAATAGGTTCAGGTCATACTTATAAAAATATAGAAGATGCTAAGAAAAGCTACAAAGAGGCGTTACAGGCATTAAGGTATGGCCAGTTCATGGATGAGGCCGGCTGGACTCGTTTTGAGGATATTGGAGAACATCCCCAAAGAACTGTTAATCTATCAGAACAAGAAGAAGCTATTATTTTTTATATACGTACTGGTGATAAAGAAGGTCTAATCAAACAGCTAAATTCCTTTATTAAACAGCTTGAAGGGCAAAGATTAAATCCTGACCTGATTGAAAGAGAAATATTAAAGATCATTTATCTTGGAATGGAAGTAGTAAAGGAGGTTGGAGACGATATTTTAAAAATTAATGGTGTTGATTTTTTCCCGCATGTTGAGATTAGGTCCAAGAGTACAAAAGAAAAATTGTATGAGTGGTTCGTTAAGCAGATGGAAAAATTGATGGATTTGTCACTTGAAGTACGCAAGGAAATAAAGCACGGGTCTGTGGAGAAGGCATGCAAGTACATGAAAGAAAATTATTTTCGGGATATTACATTGCAAGAAGTATCTGAATACGTTGGTATGAATTCTACCTATTTTAGTCTATTATTTAAAGAAGAAATGCATCAATCCTATATCAAATATTTGAGTCAGATACGAATGGAACAAGCAAAGAAACTTCTTCGGGAAGGACACAAAGTAGGGGAAGTGAGTGCAAAGGTGGGTTACCATAGCTACCGGCATTTTTCCGCAATATTTAAGAAATATGTTGGAGTGAATCCGGGACAGTATCGTGGTTCCTTTTAAGAAACATTTTATTGAACGTTTGTTTTTAACATTATAAAAGAGAAACAATATGGATAGCCTCGCTCAAAGTAAAAGAGAGCAGGCTTTTTTTGTTACTTCAAAGAAAATGAAAATATTAATTAGGATAAATAAAACAGAGAAAAGATAGAATCGGTAATTTTCCACCCACCCAAAAAAAAACGGACATAATACAAAAAATGCAGCGCTTACGAAACAAAGTGTAAACACTTACAATTAAATTAAATAAGGCAAGTCAATGACCTATCTTCTAAAAGAAAGTTTTTAAATATCAAAATTATGAAGAGTAAGGCTATTGGCGGTTTATTATCTTTCTAAATTATTTAATAGTACAAAGGGGGACATTCAATTGTTTAAATCTAGAAACAAATTATTGTCAGTGGTATGCTCAGCAGCTCTACTTACTGGAGTTTTGGCTGGATGTGGAGGCAGTAAAGAAAGCACTGCAAATAGAAACGCTTCGAAAGGGAAAGATTCAGAACCGGTAACACTCACATTTTTGGTAGATAACCAAACGAAAATCGATGGAGTAAAGGCGGTTGCGGAGGAATTTGAAAAGAAGTATAACATTAAAACGGAATTTGAAACCCGTCCTGCCGGAGGGGAAGGAGATAACCTCGTAAAAACACGGCTTGCTACAGGAGATATGACCGATTTAGTTTGGTATAATTCCGGTTCTCTACTTCAGGCACTTAATCCTGAGAAAAACTTTGTTGATCTGACGAATGAAAAGTTTATGGAAAATGTAATGGATGATTTTAAAGATGCCGTTTCTATAAATGGCAAAGCTTACGGGATTCCGGGATCAACTTTTGGTGTAGGCGGATGGCTTTATAATAAAAAGGTGTATAAAGAACTTGGTCTTTCAGTTCCAAAAACATGGAACGAATTAATGGCGAATAATGAGAAAATTAAAGCTGCAGGTAAAACAGCCGTTATCGGAACTTACAAGGACGATTGGACTAGCCAGTTGATTTTCTTGGCTGATAATCATAATGTACTTGCAGAATCACCATCGTTCGCTAATGACTTTACTGCAAATAAAGCTAAATTTGCCAATACTCCCGCTGCGTTAAGAAGTTTTGAGAAATTGGCAGAAATCCACAAAAAAGGTTATATGAATAAAGACTTTCTCGCCACTACTTATGACCAAGGATTAAAAATGTTGGCTGATGGAAAAGGCGTACAATATCCAATGCTAAGCATGGGCTTAGGGACCATTGCAACAAATTCTCCAGATAAAATACAAGATATTGGGTATTTCCCGCAGCCTGGTGACTCTGCAGATAAAAATGGATTTACCATCTGGATGCCATCTGGAATCTATGTAAACAAAAATAGCGAGCATGTAGATGCAGCAAAGAAATGGATGGAGTTCTTTGTCTCTCAAGAAGCAGTTAACGTATATCTAACAAAGATAAATCCAAATGGGCCATTCGCCATCAAAGGCATTGATTTACCTGACAAAGTTTACCCAGCTGTTAAAGAAATGCTTCCGTTTTTTGAAGCAGGAAAGATCACTCCTGCTCTTGAATTTTTAAGCCCTGTAAAAGGACCAAGCTTACCGCAAATTACTACTGAAGTAGGCAGTGGAATTCGTGGAGCTAAAGACGGTGCAAAACTTTATGATAAAGATGTTGAAAAGCAGGCGAAACAGCTTGGATTAAAAGGATGGTAAACGAGCATTGATAGTCGGATAATGGACCCTGCCTAATGCAAGTAGGGTCTATTTTTTAAAACATAACAGGAGGGAGAGTCAAAGATATGAATACACTAACTAACAAAAATTATACTTATTATTTCTTGCTTCCTGCAGGAATCATTTATTTATTATTTTTCTTATTTCCGACAATTGTTTCATTCTTTTTCAGTATGACATGGTGGTCTTTAATAGATTGGAAATTTATTGGATTGGAAAACTTTAAAACATTTTTAAGTGAGCCTTCTTTAAATATTGGATTCAAAAACACCGTAATTTATGCTGTTGTAACTTGTGTTTTAAAGGTAGTTCTTGGACTGCTGCTTGGAGTGTTTTTAAGTTCGAAACTAAGGACTATCAATTTTATTCGTTCTATGATATTTTTTCCCACTCTTTTAAGTACAATTGCTGTCGGGATTGCCTTCACTATGATGATGCATCCTTCACAAGGGTTAATCAATCTATCACTTAAGACAATTGGAATCGTTGGTCCTGATTGGCTGGGTGATACAAATATTGCGCTGTTGTCGGTTGCATTGGTAGATGTATGGAAAGGAATTGGGATGGCAACCGTCATTTTTATCGCAGGAATAATGTCCATCCCGGAAGATTATTATGAAGCGCTGAAGATTGATGGTGGTAATGCATTCCATAAATTTTGGAACATAATTTTACCTCTTAGCCGTCCAGCAATGAATTCAGTTATTATCCTTGCATTTATTGGTGGTTTGCGATCGTTCGACTTGATTTGGGCAATGACTAAAGGTGGACCCGGATTCAGTACAGACTTGATTGCCTCTATTATCTATAAACAGTATCAGAGCGGTTTCTACGGACTTTCAACTGCTGGGAACGTCATTCTTTTTATTGTAGTGTCCTTGTTCGCATTCCCTCTGTATACCTATTTAAACAAAAAAGAGGTGGATATTTAATGAGTAAAGTAGTCAACCAAACTGCAATTCCCTCTGTTGCACTCGAAGGAACGAGAAAACTGAATCGTAAAAAGGTAAATAAATTTACTACGGAAGTAATAGCCGTTTTATTAACACTTGTAGTGTTCGGTATTCCTTTTTACTTCGTTTTCATTAATGCTGTTAAAAATACAAGTGAATCTTCATTGTTAAATATGGCATGGCCATCATCCTTTCATTTAATTGAAAATATGAAAGAGGTGTTAACTTCTCATGATGGTATGGTCATTCGTGCTTTTTTTAACAGTATTATGATCACAGGGTTTTCTATCATCCTATTAATCATTGTGGGTTCGATGGCAGGTTATGTTTTACACAGGAAAGTAACTAAGGTAACGCCATTCTTTAACTTTCTCATTCTTGCAGGATTGATTATTCCTCCAGCAGTTGTACCAACCATTTGGGTTTTAGAAAACATTGGATTGTTTAAAACGATGCCAGGGATTGTTTTTGTAGAAGTCGCGCTTCATTTGCCTTTTACCGTACTGTTATACAAAGGATTTATGGCAACGATACCTAACCAAATTGATGAAGCAGCATTGATTGATGGCTGCGGAAAATTTAGGCTATATTTCAATATAATCCTTCCACTATTAAAACCGGTTTCCGCAACCGTTATTGTGTTGACTGCAGTTGGAGTTTATAACGATTTTGTTAATCCATTGTATTTTTATCCTGGTGCTGAAAACGTAACATTACAGCTGACACTTTATAATTTTACAAGCATGTATCAAACTCAGTGGAACTTATTATTCACGAACATTCTATTAATCTCACTTCCACCGCTTATTTTATTTATTTTCTTCAATAAGAAGATCGTAGCAGGTATGACGGCTGGTTCTGTGAAATAAAAAGGGTGAGATGGGACTGTGATTTCATCATTACAGAACCGTCCATCCTTCTTTTTTAGGAGAAGAGGAGATATTAACTTGTTTGCTGCCATTAAAAGTAATAATTTGAAAAAGTATAAGATTATTAGAAAGCAGATCGGAATTGTTAATGGAAACTTATTATGGTTTGTTGGTTCAATTTTTTTAAATGCATTAGGAAATAGTTTCATGATAACAGCTAACCTTGGCAGTGCCCCTTGGACAGCTGCTGCGCAAAACCTTGCGTCAATACTCCCAATTTCTCTTGGCATTTGCATAATTTTTTTGAATTTTTGTTCGTTTTTATTGAGTTATATAATGAAAATTAAGATTACATTAATGACTGCCTTAAGAAGTATGGCTCTGACTTTCGTGTTCGGGCTATTTATTGACTTTTTTGAACATATACAGCACATGGTTTATATACCGGAAAACTTTTGGGTTCGTTGTTTATATTTGATAGTCGGTATAAATCTAATTGCAGCAGCTGTATGCATGTATTTTCAATTGGGATCTCTGTATTTACCTTTTGATTATTTACTCCAGGCTTTTGGAAGGCTATTGAAAAATTATACTGTTGGAACAATCATATGTATGTCTATTCCTTTATCATTAAGCATTGTTATTTTTATTCTTCATCATCATCTATCTGGTTTGGGATTAGGCACTATTCTGTTTGTGTTTGGAATAGGATTTTTAATAGACTATTATAATCGTTTAATTGTGATTCATACGGTAACGGAAACAGAATCGGAAACAGGTAAACAGGGGTAAGGGTTATATGATCAAATATTACTTTTTATGAGGGTGATTTAATGAGTAAAAATATAAAAGAGTTAATTGCAAAAATGACTTTAGAAGAAAAAGCTAGTTTATGCTCTGGATTAGATTTTTGGCATACAAAAGGAATTGAAAGATTAGGAATTCCTTCCATTATGGTGTCTGATGGCCCGCATGGACTTCGTAAACAATTAAGGGATGCTGATCATCTTGGTTTAAATAAAAGTGTTCCGGCAACCTGTTTTCCTTCTGCTGTTGGTTTGGCAAGCAGCTGGAATCGTGAATTAATTCATAAAGTAGGGGTGGCACTGGGAAAGGAGGCACAAGCAGAAAATGTAGCAGTACTTCTTGGACCAGGAGCAAATATTAAACGTTCCCCGTTATGCGGAAGAAACTTTGAATATTTTTCTGAGGATCCATTTCTTTCATCAGAGATGGCATCAAGCCATATAAGGGGGGTCCAAAGTGAAGGGGTAGGAACCTCCCTTAAACATTTTGCCGTCAATAACCAAGAACATAGAAGAAAGTCTGTTGATGCCATTGTCGATGAGAGAACACTAAGAGAAATATATCTAGCTAGTTTTGAAGAAACGGTCAAACATGCTCAGCCATGGACTGTTATGAGTGCTTATAACAGGATAAATGGAGAGTATGCGTCAGAAAATAAGAAATTATTAACAGATATATTAAAGAATGAATGGGGATTTGAAGGCTTTGTTATATCTGACTGGGGTGCTGTAAGTGAACTTACTGATGGCTTGGAAGCAGGCTTAGAGCTTGAAATGCCTTCAAGTGGAGGAATCGGTGAATCGAAGATTGTAAACGCAGTTTTAAGCGGAAAGTTATCTGAGGAAAAGCTTAATCTGGCTGTAGAACGGCTATTGAGAATTATTTTTATGGCTGTTGATAAAAGAAACGAAAATGCTGTATATGATCAAGAAACACACCATCAACTTGCGAGAGAAGTGGCAAGGGAGAGCATCGTCCTTTTGAAGAATGTTGATAGGGTTCTCCCAATGAAAAAACAAGGCACCATTGCGGTGATTGGAGAATTCCTGAAAAAACCAAGATATCAAGGTGGCGGAAGCTCCCATGTTAATCCAACGAAACTTGAAAGCATTCTTGAAGAAATTGAAAAGACCGCTGGCCAAAATGTAAACATATTATATGCCCAGGGTTATCATCTTGATAATGATGTAATTGATGAATCCTTAATAAATGAAGCCCAAGTAGCTGCTTTGCAAGCTGAAACGGCCGTCCTTTTTGTTGGCTTGCCTGATCGTTATGAATCTGAAGCATATGATAGGGAGCATTTACGCTTGCCTGAAAATCATATCCGATTGATTGAAGCTGTGGCAGAGGTTCAAAATAACGTAGTGGTTATTTTAAGCAATGGGGCTCCTGTTGAAATGCCCTGGGTTGATCAGGTAAAAGGCTTATTTGAAGGATACCTCGGCGGTCAGGCATTAGGTGGCGCAATTGCCGATTTATTATTTGGTGAGGTGAGCCCAAGCGGGAAATTGGCGGAGACCTTCCCTAAAAAATTAGCTCATAATCCATCATTTCTTAACTTCCCGGGAGAAGGAGACAGAGTAGAATATAGAGAAGGTATTTTTGTAGGCTACCGTTACTATGATACGAAAGGTATCGAGCCGCTATTTCCATTTGGTTATGGATTAAGCTATACAGAATTCGAATATAGGGATTTGTATATCAGTAAAAAGGAAATAAACGATACGGACACGGTCACAGTAAATGTAACTATAAAAAATGTTGGTAATTTTGTCGGGAAAGAAATTGTCCAGCTTTATGTCAGAGATGTAGCAAGCAGTGTGATAAGACCAAATAAAGAATTAAAAGGCCTTGAAAAAATAGAATTGCAGCCAGGTGAAGAAAAAACAGTTACCTTTACATTAGATAAAAGAGCTTTTGCGTATTATAACGTTGACATAAAAGATTTTCATGTGGAAACTGGTGAGTTTGAAATATTAATTGGAAAATCGTCAAAAGAGATTATTCTTAAAGAAACAATTCATGTTCATTCAACCATTACTCTACAAAAAGAGATTCATCGAAATACACTTATGGGCGATTTGCTTTCCGATCCAATTCTTGCACCATTGGCAACGGAATTACTTACTGAGGCAAATAAATACAACCCTTTAGCAGCTAGTGCAGAAGGTGATGGCGACATGGCCAGGATGTTGAAGGCCTCCATGAGATATATGCCATTAAGGGGACTTATAAATTTTTGTGAGGGTGCTTTTACCGAAGAAATGCTTTCAGAATTAATTCAGAAATTAAATGACGAATTAAAACGATGTGTGGAAATCAAAGACGATGCTCGCCATAAATTATTTGTGAACCATTGAGAACAGCTATTGGAAACGGCTTATTTCGATTGGAATGAAGAATGGCGTATAGCAAATTATTATGGCCTTTTAAGTCAAATATAAAACCAAAAAAACAGACCTAAAAGGTCTGTTTTTTTGGTTAATCAGAATTAAACAAATAAAATATGTGACGATAATGTTAATAAAACAAAAATAAACAGAAATAATTTCTTCGTTTATGTTGATTTAAGTTTGTTGTGGGGTTATTATAAACACATAAAGAAGAAAATTAAAGAAATCAAACATAAATTCAATATTTAAAGGGAGAGATTGAATATGAGTATGAACGTGAGAAATTTAATATATAGAGCACCATTTATCCAAGAAATGATGGAAGCAACTTCTAACCTGTATCGATTAGGCTGGGATGAACGTAATGGCGGAAATATTAGTTATTTACTAAATGAATATGAGGTTTTACCTTATCTGGATGTTGATAATGTGGTTAGAACAGTGCCGATGAATTTTGATGCATCTGGACTTGCAGGCAGATACTTTGCCGTTACTGGATCTGGAAAATACTTCAAAAATGTAAAAGAAGATCCATCATCAAACCTGGGAGTTATCCGTATTGCAGAAGATGGAAAAAGCTACGAGATCCTTTGGGGCCTTGAAGATGGCGGAGTGGCAACTAGTGAACTTCCAACACATCTAATGAATCATATCAAACGGTTAGAGGCAGACAAGAACCACCGTGTGATCATGCACTGCCACGCAACTAATTTGATTGCGATGACATTTTCACATAGCTTGAAGGAAGAAGACTTTACCAAAACTCTTTGGGAAATGTGTACTGAATGTATTGTTGTATTCCCTGATGGTGTTGGTGTCATTCCTTGGATTATTCCAGGAACGAATGAAATTGGCGAGGCAACTGCAAAAAAAATGGAACATACACGCCTTGTTGTGTGGCCGCACCATGGTATCTTCGGAGCTGGAACAACCATGGATGAAACCTTTGGACTAATTGAAACAGTTGAAAAAGCAGCTCAGGTTTATACCTTTGTATGTGCTCAAGGCGGGAAAAAACAAACCATTACGGACCAACAGCTTCAAGACCTTGCTGACGCATTCCATGTGGTACCTAGACCAGGAATCTTAAATTTATAAATGGATTTACGATTAGGGGACAATGTCTCTTAATTTTAAAAATAAATTTGTGAAGTAGTGAACATAAAAAGGAGGAATAACAGTGAGTGTTTATTATGTGCCAAGTACAAATTTAATGGGTAGAGGCTGTCTAAAGGAGTTAGCGCCGCTTGTAAAAGATCTTGGTTTTAAAAAGGCAATGGTTGTTACCGATAAATTTTTAAATCAAAGCGGAGTGGCTGGTAAAGTTCTAGCAGAATTAGAGTCAATTAATCTTGAATATATTGTATATGATGAAGTAAAGCCAAACCCAACCATTGAAAACGTCTATACCGGTGTAGATGTGTTTAAAACAAATGAATGTGATTGTTTAGTATCCGTTGGGGGCGGTTCCCCGCAAGATACAGCAAAGGCGATCGGTCTTTACGTAACAAATGGCGGTGACATCCGTGATTATGAGGGCGTTCATAAAACGAAAAATAGATCCATTCCGATCATTGCCGTCAACACCACTGCAGGTACATCAAGTGAATTTACCATCAACTATGTAATCACCGATAAAGAACGTGAAGTGAAAATGGTTATGGTAGATAAAAATAGTTTAGTTACTATTTCTGTAAATGATCCTGAGTTAATGCTGGATAAGCCGGCGGCATTAACTGCAGCGACAGGTATGGATGCTCTCACACACGCGATTGAAGCGATTGTTACTCCAGGTGCTTATGCTGTAACTGACGCGACAGCCCTTGCCGCTGTTGAAATCATCTTTAATTATTTACCTCGTGCGGTTAAGAACGGTCATGATATTGAAGCACGTGAACAAATGACTTATGTGATGTTCCTAGGCGGGATTGCCTTTAATAATGCCGGACTTGGTTTCGTGCATGCAATGGCACACCAGCTTGGCGGTGTGTATGACCTGCCGCATGGTGTTTGTAATGCAATGCTTCTTCCAATTGTGGAAAGAGAAAACGCCAAACGTGATCCAAGAAAATTCCGTGCGATTGCTAAGGCTGCTGGTCTGGATATTGCAGGAAAAACAGATGAGCAATGTGCAGAAGAAGTGATTAAAGCAATTAAAGCCCTATCAAAAGAGGTTGGAATTCCTAGTAAGTTAGCAGAATTAGGTGTAGAAGAAGTAGATTTAAATAAACTAGCTGATAACTCCCTAAAGGATGCTTGTGCACCAGGAAACCCATTCCAGCCTACTAAAGAAGAAGTGATTGAGATGTTTAAAGAAATTTTATAAACTCTAAAGCAATAAAAACTATATCAAGATATGTTATAATATGAAGGAGGTCAAGGCTATAAGCTGACCTCCTCTTTATATTTATAAGCTTTCTCTTGTGAGGTGTTTAACATAAAACGTTTCTTTAAATTTTTTTTATGCTTTCTGATTGTTTGTTTTGTAAGCGGTTGCGAATTGCGTTCTGAAAAATATCAAATTATATATAACGATGAACAAAAGAAGGAGCACAATACACAGAATAAAAGTATAGAAGATTATACCATTGCGATAGTTCCTAAGGTGAGTGGGATTCCTTATTTTAATGCAGTGAAAGAGGGAGCCCTCGAGGCGGGGGAGGACCTAAATTTAAAGGTCCTATATGAAGGTCCGCCGATTGCAGATTGGAAACAGCAAAAGAATATAATTGAAGATTTTATTCGGCAAGATGTGGATCTAATTGCAGTATCGGCTAATGATCCGGAAAGATTAGGTACGGTGCTGCAAAAGGCAAAAGAAAAAGGGATTAGAGTAATTACATGGGATTCGGATACAGACGCTAAATTTAGAGAATTATTTATCAATATGGTGGACCCGGAAAACCTTGGCCGGCATTTGATGGATAATCTGGCTTCCCAGATGGGGGAAACAGGTGAGTATGCCATATTGACCGGTTCACATGTGGCGGCTAATTTGTCAGAATGGATGAACTATATCATCGAACAGCAAGAAGAAATATATCCGGATATGAAATTAGTAGAAGTAGTGGAGACGGAAGACAATCCCCAAAAATCATATGCTGGTGCTGAAAAACTACTGAAAACTTATCCGGATTTGAAAGGAATATTAGGCAGTTCATCTGTCGGACCACCTGCTGCGGCACAGGCAGTGAAAGATGCAGGGAAGGCCGGTATGGTTGCCGTAACAGGACTATCCACCCCTAATCTAATGCGGAATTATCTAAAAGATGAATCAGCACAAATGATTACTTTATGGAGCCCTAAAAAACTTGGTTATTTAACAGTAAGTTTAGCGAAGGAATTATTGAATGGCGATAAGCTTAAGGATGGGCAGCATATCGGAAAAGTTGGTAATATCAAAATTAAAGGTGATACCGTGATAATGGGACTGCCGATTGATTTTACAAGGGAGAATATTGACCAATATGATTTCTAAGCATCTTGAAAAAATAAAATTAAAAAACTCCCGGTTGTCAACGAAACTTATCATCACGTATATTTTGTTAACAGTTATTCCAATGGGTCTTTTAGGAGTTTTAGCTTACTATGAATATACGAAATCCATTGAAGAAAAAGTAGGCGAATATATACCAAAACTATTAAAGCAAGCCAATAATAACCTAGAAAATAATCTGGGTGAATTAGAAAGGCTCCCGGAATTAATTTATAGCTCTAGTGATGTTATGTCTGTGTTAAGAGACAGCAGTTATAAGAATCAATCAGAGTTACATCGGGATCAATTTGTGGTAGAAAGTTTTCTTACTAATACCTATCTTGGAAACAGCTCAGAAATCTTAGGAGCGTTTCTTTTATCTAAAAATCGATCGTTTGTCAGTACGCGTATTCCGTATCAGGGATTTAACTTAGGAAATCAATCCTTACCCTATGGTGAAGAACATGATCTAGGGGAGAAAATTGAACTTATACTTCCGAAACAAGCAAGTTTGAAGTTTGAAGGTAATCCTCCCTATCTCTTAATAATGAAACAGGTAACAGATTTTGATAATAGGAAATCGCTTGGAACGCTTTTCTTAGCGGTTAAGTTATCTTTTATTAAAAATGTTCTAGCCGACTTAGAAGAAGAAAAAAATGCCACTATGTGGGTGATGGATGAAAATGGGCAGGTCATTTTTCATACGGATCCATCTAAAATTGGTAGTGTTTTCAGTGAAATAAATGACTACCCTTTGAATTACGGCAGTTTTCAGATAGAAACAGCTCATAAGAAAACACTCATAAGCGTAAATAAATCAGCAAAACATAAATGGATTTTAGTCCATAGTATTCCTTTAAAACATTTAACAATGGGGACCGACATGGTCAGAAATGTAATCGTTTTAGCTTTTTTTACGCTTGTTATCATCACGAGTCTCATTTCAGTTTTTCTTGCCTGGTCAGTGACTAAACCGATAAAAAAGCTGGGGCATATCATGCAAGAGGTCAAGCAGGGGAATCTTCATGTTTCCATCCCCATTTATTCAAATGATGAGGTGGGTGTCCTAGCCCAAAGTTTCGATTCCATGCTTACAGAAATTAGAGATTTGATCCGGAAAAATTATTCAATTGAAATACGACAAAAGAATGCCGAACTATATGCACTGCAATCGCAAATTAATCCTCATTTTATGTACAATACACTGCAAACAATTAATATGGCCGTTGAAGATGGAGAGTCTGAAACGGTTGTTGAAATGGTCACCCTGCTTGGAAGAATGCTTCGTTATTCACTTAGCAACAAGGAAAGACTGGTGCCTATTTCACAAGAAGTCGACCATATTCAGGATTATTTAAAAATCCAAAAATACAGGTTTGAAGAAAGGCTTACTTACAGTGTGAACACGGAACTTGACTCAGGCTCTTATTTTACACCTAAATTTATCCTTCAGCCTCTCGTTGAGAATTCCATTAAATATGGATTAGAGAAACGGAAAGGATTAAATATAGAGATCAATGTAAAACAGATTCTTAATAAATACGGAAACCAAGATATTTTATTTACTGTTCGGGACAATGGCCCAGGAATAAATGAAGAGAAGCTGGCTGAGTTAAATAGTAAGCTGAAATCAGATCCAATGGGAAAAAGAGAGTCCGGTTTTGGTATTTTAAATGTTCACGCCAGAGTAATGATGATGTTTGGAGATCATTATGAATTACAAGTTCATAGTTCCCTAGAAGAAGGAACGGAAGTTACAATTCAAACTCCAGCGATTAGAAGGAGTGAAGTAATGAATTACTCCGGTATTCAAGAGGAGGGTGTAAGAAATGAAGCAAATTAGAACAGTTATTGTCGATGATGAAGGAAGAATTCGCCGAGGGATTGAACGTATGGTTCGTTCGTTAGGGGAAGAATGGGATATCGCCGGAATCTTTTCTGACGGATTGGAAGTATATGAAGCGGTCATTAACCAATCCATTTCTTTCGATCTTCTTATATCAGATATAAGAATGCCGGAGATGGATGGATTAACATTAAATAAAAAACTGAAAAGCCACCTGTCCTTCCTGACCATTTTTATAAGCGGATACGATGATTTTGAATATTTGCAGACCGCCCTCCGAGATGGTGCTGTTAATTATATCTTGAAGCCGATTGATAAAGAGCAGTTTCAAATCCAAATGTATGAAGTGAAGCGAAAGATCCAGAAGGTTCAAGAAGAAAAACAAGAATGGGTCATCATGCAAGAAAAAGCAGCGCAATTGGAGTATACGAAACAGGTTCAACTTTTAGGTGAAATGACTTGGAAGGAAGATAAGGATATTGCATTTTTCGATTGGACCCGTCAGTTTCCAAATGGCCGTTATCAATTAATTCATATCAGTATTGACCAGTTTTTTTCACAAACTAAAGAATTTTCACCTGAAGAATGGAATAGATGGTCTCAAGCAATTGAGACAATTTTAGCAGAAACAGTTGAAGCTAACATGAGAATTCACCAGATTCATAGTTGGTGGTGGAGGGGCAGTACGTTTAGTTATTGGCTCCTCCTGCATTTGGAAGAAGAAGGTGAAATGGATGATTTTTTAGAGCTATCTCGACTATTCGCCGAAGAATTAAGAGGTACCATTCAAAAAATAACCCCTTTTACTGCGTCAGTTGCGATAGGAAATGAATTTAAAGATTTATCCCTGTTTAGCATAATGAAAAACGATTTGCTTACCCTGCTTCAGTTTCGAATCATCCAAGGAGGAAATCGAGTCTTTGAGGTAGAGATGATTGAACAACTGAAAGCTCAGAAATCAAAGGGGATTTCATCTGCTATTCAAAGGAGTACAGAACAAGTGATTACCTCGTTTATGCAAGGGGAAAAAGATGATTTACTTAAGGCGTTACAAGTTTTTTTCCGTGAGGTGGAAACTTTACCGTCACCTGTAATGATAAATGAAGTGGTTCATTATTTAATAATTGGTATTGTGGGTTATTGGATTGAAAACGAAGGATATAATGAGAATCCGGATTTACTAACAGATGCTTTGAATAGTACAAAAAATGCCCCAAACTTTGTTCAGCTGAAGGATCAAGTGAAGTTGTGGATTCTCGATGTAATGGATAATATGGCCGGGCTGAAAAAAGAGCAGCACAATCCTATTCAGGTTGCCAAAGAGTGGATAAAAAATAATCTGGGGGACAACATTTCTATAAAGAAAATTGCTCAGCAAGTCTATATGAATCCCAACTATTTTTGTGACTATTTTAAGAATCAAACAGGGGAAACTATTTTAGATTATGTAACGAGTGCCAGACTTGAGAAAGCGAAGGAATTATTAGAGAAAACAGATTTAAAAATCTACGATATTGCCTTGGCTGTTGGTTATCAAGATACGAAATATTTTAGCCGTTTATTTAAACAATGGCTAGGGAAGACACCTTCACAATTCCGGGAACATTACTTTAAATTAGCAATAGATAAATAGGTGATTGAAAGAGTCAAGGACGAGATGTTCCTTGACTCTTTTTTGATTGAAAACACTTTCAAATTCCTGAATAATCTCCCCCCTAACTGAATTTTGTCTCCTATAAGAAAGCGTTTTAGAAAGGTATAGTTTAACTATAAGATAAATTCCAATCTAGAAAGGAAAATAAATATGATTAGAAAAGCAAGTATCATGTTTGTGAATCGTGACAGCTATGATGAATACAAACGCCGCCACGATGAAATTTGGCCGGAGATGGCAGCAGAATTAAAGACTCATGGGGCCCATAATTATTCTATTTTCCTAGATAAAGAAACTGGCAGGCTATTTGCCTATTTGGAAATTGAAGATGAAGAGAAATGGGCGCATATGTCACAAACAGAGATCTGTAAAAAATGGTGGGCGTATATGGAGCCATTGATGGACACGAATGCTGATAACAGCCCGGTCTCAATAGATTTAGAGGAAGTCTTCTATTTAGAATAGTGGTTTTGGATTAGTTTCAAAAATGAAACCGTTTGCTGACTTTAAATGAAAACAAATTATTAGGAGGTAGTACAATGGCTAAGATTGGTGCTAAAAAAACAACTGGCTGGAAAGCCACCATCTCTGTTGCAATGGCCAATTACATTGAGGCGGGATCCATCATTGCTGCAGCAAGTAGTTTAACCATGTGGCAAGCATATCTGCATTTAGATAATATTGCTGTGGGACTATTAAGTGCTCTAAGCGCAAATGCATTTGGTGCTGCAATTGGAGCGTTGTTCGGTGGTTATTTATGTGACAAATATGGTCGTAAATTTATTTACACCTATGACTTGTTAGCTTATATGATTGGTGTATTATTGATTGCGGTTTCAGTCAACTTCCCAATGCTGTTAATTGGAACAATCATTACAGGGATTGCAGTAGGTGCCGGGGTTCCAGCTTCATGGACATACATTGCGGAAGAAGCTCCAGCTGAAAAAAGGGCTGCACATGTTGGGACTGCACAGTTAGCATGGTCCACAGGTCCAGCGATTACTTTTTTACTCGCAGTCTTACTTGCACCACTAGGATTATTAGGAAGCCGTATCATTTTTATCCACTTATTGATCATCGCCTTTATTACATGGTACATCCGCCAAGGATTATCTGAATCAGCAATCTGGAAAGAAGGAAAGGCTCAAGAAGCGAAAGAAGGCAATAAGGAAAATAAAGGTGTATTAAAAGCATTGATAAGTCTAAAACCGAACCGTGAAGCATTATTTCTTTTAATCGGAATTTATTTGTTCTGGAATTTAACTGCAGGTGCAATGGGTTATTTCATGCCATATATCTATCAAAACGTTGGGGGATTAACAGGTACTCAAGCGAATTTACTTCAAGTTCTTCTCTGGAGCTTAACTGTTGCAACGACTTATTTTGTATTCATGAAACTAGGAGACAAATTTAGCAGACGTTCCCTGTTTGGAATTGGAGCTGTAATGGGAATTGCAGCATGGTTAATTTTAACATTCACAGGAATGAACTGGTTCTCACTGTTTGCCTTTGTTATTCTTTGGGGCAGTGCTGCCGGCTTTGGTGCCCAGGCATTCTACGGTTTGTGGGCAAGTGAGCTATTCCCTACAAAATATCGTGCAGGTGCACAAGGAATCATGTACTTCTTAGTAAGACTTGGCATTGCGGTCTGGTCATTCATTTTACCAACTGTTATGGATAAATTAGGATTTAAAACAGCTGGAATTGTGATGCTAGTATTCTTAGCCATTCATTGTGTCATCGGTATTCTTCTTGCTCCAAATACGAATGGTAAAACATTGAAACAAATTGAAGAAGAGCGCTTTGGCAAACCTAAAGCAATCAAGGGCAAAGCTGTATAATTGAATTCTTTAAAAAACCTGGATCAACTTTTCGTTGATCCAGGTTTTTTTACTGTTCTTATTGGTTATTTTTCAGGTCATACTCCAAAATATGATATGATTTGGCTTATAAAAGAAAAACTGTTTTTGGAAAAGGTGAATCACATTGAACCAGGGCCTTTTAGATGAACTTCTACAGGTAACGGATGAAGAAAAACTGATTCTCGATCAGCGAAAAAATGTAAGTAAAGAACTTTATACGAGTAAGACAAACTTTATTATAGAAAGTGAAAAATTCTTGAGTAAAGACAAGATGATTATGGTTCGCAAGCATACTCGCTTTGTTGACTTCCCCTTGCATAAGCATGACTATATTGAGATTAATTATGTCTATAATGGGGAATTGAAGCAAACAGCAGGCGGCAGGCCTATTAGGTTAAAAAAAGGGGAACTGCTTCTGCTAAACCAGCATATTGAACATGAAATAAAAGCATGTGCAACGGAAGATATTGTTATAAACTTCATCATCCGGCCTGCCTTTTTTGATTTTATTTTTTCATTCTTAAATTCCGGGAATATCGTTAGTGACTTCTTAATCAGCGGCCTATATAATAACACGCAAAATGGGCAATTCCTCTATTTTAAAGTGGCTGAGGTGGAGTCCATCCAGGATCTGATTGGGAGAATCATTTATGAAATCATGCATCCGTCTACTTTTTCTGAATCTACTATTAAACTATATATGGGTCTTTTGATGATTGAATTAATTAAGTATACAGACCTAGTTGAAAGAAAAGAAGACGCATCCATGAACCACTATTTGGTTGTCGAGTCCCTTCAATATATTGAAGAACATTACAAGAATGCTTCCCTCTATGAGTTGGCTGATAAACTAAACCAATCACATTACGGGCTTAGTAAAACCATTAAGAAAGCAACCTCACACACTTTTAAGGAATTACTTCAAGAAAGAAGGCTAGTAAAAGCAAAAGAATTGTTAGAGAGTACAGACATGCCCATTTCATCGGTTGTTGAAGAAGTTGGCTATGATAATATCAGCTATTTCTATCGTATTTTTAAGGGGAAATACGGCCAGACACCAAAAGAGTTTAGGAACAGGCCATAAAAGATAATGTTAGGATGTCATGAAAGCGTGAATCATTTGGTTCCCGCTTTTTATGTAAGGTATAATAAAAAGGAAATGAGAAGGGAGGAATAACAATTGAAATACATAAGCATTGCAAATACGGATCTTCAAGTATCCAATATCATTATGGGAAATATGCGCTTGCCGCAGCTTTCAACAGCTGAAGCAGAGAACCTCATACGTTCGGCGATGGAAGAGGGAATTAATTTTTTTGACCATGCCGATATTTACGGTAAGGGCAGATCAGAGGAGCTTTTTTCAGAGGCCATTCAAATGACCCCTGCTGTACGTGAAAAGATGATTTTACAAAGTAAATGCGGCATTCGCAACGGTTACTTTGATTTTTCCAAGGAGCATATACTGGAGTCAGTGGATGGAATTTTAAAGAGATTAAACACGGAGTATATGGATATCTTACTTCTTCATCGTCCTGACCCATTAATGGAACCTGCTGAGGTAGCAGAGGCATTTGATGAACTTCACAAAAGTGGAAAAGTTAGATATTTTGGTGTTTCTAACCATAATCCTGCGCAAATCGAACTTCTGCAAAAATACACACCGCATAAGTTAGTGGTAAACCAGCTTCAGTTTAGTATTGCGCATACGCCTATGATCGACGCAGGGATTACGCTTAACATGAAGACTGACCAAGCGATTAATCGCGATATGAGTGTGCTGGAATACTGCCGCTTAAACGATATTACGATCCAAGCCTGGTCCCCATACCAGCATGGTTTCTTTGGGGGTTCCTTCTTAGGGGATTTGGAACATTATCCAAAGTTAAACGAGGTCGTTGACGGTATCGCTGAAAAATATGGTGTGACCAATACAGCTATTGCCACGGCATGGATTACACGGCATCCGGCAAACATTCAAGTAGTGCTTGGTACGACTAAAGTTGAACGTCTAAAAGACGCATGTCTTGGTTCTGATATTAGATTGACTAGAGAAGAATGGTATCAAATTTATAAAGCAGCAGGCAATATCATCCCATAAGAACGAAAACGGGCTGGATCATTTCAGCCCGTTTCTTATTTTCTTTGAAACCGAATTTTTAGTTAGAGCTGTTTTTGGTATTACAATGTACAAAAATGACATGATGTGGTTTGTTAATAAAAACATAAATTTAGATTCATGTTTCAAGTGTTGTAAAAGGAGAAAATGAATGTTTTGCGAATATTACCAAAATCGCTTGATTATGGGATAAAAAAGTGAGACCGTTGAAATAACAAAAAGTTTTAAAATTGGCATAGAGGTGTAGTACATGCTCAAAAAGAGGATTCGCCATTTCCAACGCTACCGGGATATCGTTTATGCTTTTACCAGATACGGGTTTGGATTTGTTATGAATGAATTAGGGCTGTTAGATCTTTTGTCCGTCCCTAAAAAGGTATTTACGGAAGGAAATAAGACAATTCGCAATAAAACCACGGGTGAGCGTCTCAGATTATTTTTGGAAGAATTAGGCCCCACTTTTATTAAAATTGGTCAAATTGTCAGTACCAGACCGGATGTCATTCCAAATGAAATCATCCAAGAGCTTGAAAAGCTCCAAGATCAGGTACCGCTCTTTCCGTATCAAGAAGTAAAACAAATAATTGAATTGGAATTTGATCAGCCAATAGAAGACTTATTTGTGGAATTCAGTGAGTTTCCCTTAGCAGCGGCCTCCATAGGACAGGTGCACGATGCCGTACTTTCAACAGGGGAACGCGTAGCCGTCAAGGTGCAGCGTCCTAACATTCAGCCGATGATTGAAACGGATTTGGAAATCTTGCAAGATTTGGCAAGGTTAGCTGAATCACGCCTAGATTGGGCGGTTAGATACCAAATCCGCGACATTGTCTCAGAACTTGCCGCATCTATCAGGCTGGAACTGGATTACGAGAATGAAGGAAGAAATACCGAAAGGATTGCCCGGCAATTTGAGCAAAACCCAAAAGTAATGATTCCTAAGATACACTGGGATTATACCACCCCCAAAGTCTTGACCATGGATTATATGGAAGGCATTAAGTTAAATGAAACAGCTAAATTGGAGCAGGCAGGTTATGATAAAAAAATCCTTGCTGAAAGAGTGGTTCATTCTGTATTCGAACAGATTTTAGTAGATGGTTTTTTTCATGGCGACCCTCACCCAGGAAATATTCTAGCATTACCCGGAGAGGTGATTGCCTTTTTGGATTTTGGAATTGTTGGCCGTCTGACAACGCAAATGAAGACACATGTGGCCTCTTTTATGATCGCTTTGATGAATCAAAATACAGACGAAGTAGTAAAAACCATAACAAATATGGGATTAGTTCCGGAAGATGTTAATCAGGACAAACTGAGGGCAGATGTGGATCAACTTAGAGAAAAGTATATCAGTATTCCGTTTAGTGAGATGAAAGCAGGTCAGGCGGTAAATGAACTTTTTTCAGTAGCCTACCGGCATCGAGTTCAAATTCCTACTGATCTAACCATATTGGGGAAAACCTTACTTACGATTGAAGGGATTGTTGAAAAACTTGACCCGGACTTAAGTATTATTAAAGTGGCGGAACCATTTGGCAGACAAATGGTTAAGGACCGCCTTAATCCAAAAAATGTTGCGGAGAAGGTCTGGAACCAGTTTTTTGAGTACAGTACCATTGTGAATGAACTGCCAAGAACTGTTAAAGATTTTACCTCTGTTATGAAAAAGGGAAAAATGAGAATTGAACTATCGAGTCCTGAGCTGGACGAATTTCTAAAAAAATTGAATCGGATCAGTAATCGGTTTTCGTTTAGTATTCTATTACTCTCTTTTAGTATCATCATGGGTGGACTAATTATTGGGGCAGCAATGACGGGACAAACCTCAGTCCTTCTCTCAAAAGTACCTCTCATTGAAATTGGTTTCGGTTTAGGTACAACGATGTCTGTTTTACTATTATTATCAATTTTTAGGTCGGGGAGATTTTGAATTTGGTTATCTGCCAATCCATCCCCGATTACTGCCCAAGCCTAACAATATAAGACTGTTTTTACAGAATGCCCGATTGTACTTTATCGGGCATTTTTATTTGAAAGAGTGTTTACTGAATTTCAGCCAGCTAAATTTCGAAGTTGCTAGGAACATTAATGTAAAAAATCTTATAGGAGAATATTTTTAGGATGTAAAAATGTGGGGATTATTGGTAAAAATAATTGAAACTCGTGTAAACTGTTACTTTTGAAAACGCATCCAAAAAGAAATATTTCGACAAATTTCTTCGTGTGCCTGTATTCGAATAAATGAAGAGGCTTATAAAAGTACCGATATTTAAAGGGTGTGTTGGGAAAGGCCAAAAAAGTAAACTGGAGAACTTAGAAAAATGCAGAATAATGTCGGTAAGGAAGGGTTTACAAAACGGAATTTCCCTACAATAATTGTAATTATATTGATATTCTATTAATAAGGTAGATTGCTTCTTAGAAATGCGGCGTTATTAAAAAGAATATTTACTAAGTTTTGATCATTCTTAGGAGGTATCTTTTTTATGGTTTATCAACAAAAGCCGTGGTTAAAATTCTATGATCCAAAAATTGATGAGCATGTGTACATTGAACACCATTCCCTTTATGACTTTTTACAAGGAGCAGTTAATCAATATAATGCTAAACCTGCTCTCACCTTTTATCAAAGAGTTTGGAGTTTTAATGATACAAAAGCCGTTACAGATCGATTTGCAGCAGGTCTTTATAAAAATGGCTTCAAAAAAGGTGATCGCTTTGCTATCATGCTTCCCAATTCCCCGCATTATATTTTTAGCTTATTTGGGATTTTTAAGATTGGCGGTATAGCTGTTCAGGTAAATCCTATGTATGTAGAAAGAGAAATTGAACATGTATTAACCGATTCAGGTTCACAATTTATTGTCGTTCTAGATGCTCTATACAACAAAGTTAAAAAAGTCCAACCAACAACATCCTTACAAAAAGTAATCGTGGTCAGCCTAGGAGGCGAGAAAGTGCCTCTGGCAGAAGGAGACCAATACTTTGAAGAATTCCTCCATGAGAACATACACATCCCTGATGTACATATTGACCGTGAAAATGATGTAGCATTGCTTCAATACACGGGTGGGACGACAGGACCATCAAAAGGGGTCATGCTGACACATCTTAATCTATTAGCTAATTTCAATCAAACTTGTGATTTTGCCTATAAAACAGTTAAAAAACCTGAGGATTTCAAAATGATTACCGTTCTTCCTATGTTCCATGTTTATGGATTATCAAGTACAGCACTTTGTGGTATCAGGGAAGGGGCCAATCAGATTATCCTTCCGCGCTTTGATCCTAAGGAAGTCATGGAAACCGTTAAACGTGAAAAACCTTTTCAAATGTCTGGGGTTCCAACCATGTATTTTGCTTTAAACAGCCAGCCAGGGCTCGAAGATTCTGGATTTGATCAGTTGTATTATATAAGCTGCGGCGGGGCACCTCTTCCTGTAGAAACAGCGAAATTATTCGAAAAAAGAACAGGCGCTAAATTGCTGGACGGATATGGGCTTTCAGAATCAGCACCAACGGCTATATTCAGTCCCCCGTTCGTCCCTAGGAAGTTTGGAAGTGTTGGAATTCCTGTACAAAGCACCATAGCAAGAATAGTCATCCCTAGCGATGGTAAATACATTGACGCTCCTGTTGGAGTAGAGGGTGAACTAGTCATCAAGGGCCCTCAAGTCATGAAAGGATATTGGAACCATCCAGAGGAAACCATGGAAACCATTAAAGATGGCTGGCTGTTTACAGGCGACATCGCAAAGATGGATGAAGAGGGTTATTTTTATATTGTTGACCGTAAAAAGGACATGATTATTGCAGGCGGATTCAATGTGTATCCAAGTGAGATTGAGGATGTACTTTATCAACACGAAGCCATTGAAGAAGCGGTTGTCATTGGGATACCGGACACCTACCGGGGTGAAACGGTTAAGGCCTTTGTAAAGGTGAAGGCGGGCTATTCTGTTACCGAAGATGAAATTAAACAGTTTGGCAGGGACCATCTTGCTCCCTATAAGGCACCTAAAGTAGTAGAAATCCTTTCAGAATTACCAAAATCATCCGTAGGTAAACTACTTAGAAGGGTCCTGCGGGAACAAGAAAGAGTAAAAGTTTAATAGAAAGAAGGGATTTAATGCATATGAAAAGAATTAATATAAGTTGGAAGATAAAAACCGATTAATCGGCTGTAACGTAAGAGGGTAACCATGAATTCTAAACAACAAGACACCATCCTTTTTTATAAACAACTTGAAGCAGAAATAAATAAAAGAATTCATGCCAGTACCAATTCCCGGACCTTTACTGCCGCAGTTGGAAAGACCATGGATTCGCATCTTAGAGAAGTAAGGAAATATAAGCGATTAACAACAAGCTGGTTAAATCGCATGGACCTTGCTACTAAAGATGAATTAGCTGTTCTTTCTAATAGACTAGTAGAGGTTGAGGAAGAAATCGATTCCTTGGATGAATCTATTTACCAGATGATCAATATGCAAAAAACGAATCAAAGAAGGCTTAGAATGGTTCGGGGAATGTTGGAAGAATGGTCCATCTATTTAAAGAGCGAGGTTCAAGAACAACGCTGCCAAACGATTAAAACTCTGGAAGACGATCTTGAAGAATTAAAGCAATCATTCAAAATGGAATTTAATAAGGAGGAAATGGATAATGGCTGAAGAAAAAGTGTTAGAAAATCAAGAAACAGAGGAGTTAGAGAGGGACCTTTCAAGTCTCGATCTTATATGGAAACTGGGTTTTGATGAATTAGATGCATGGGCTGAACGTTTTAATAAACAAGATGAGCGTTTCTTAGAGGCTGTAAGAAACTATGTAGAGAAGGCAAAACAAAATCAAGAAAATTTAATTACAGTTGCCGCTCAATTTGGAGTGGAGTTAAAGGAATGGGAACAATCCACACGGGAAGAGCTTCTTATGACAACAACATCGCTGCAGTCGTTTTTCCCTGTTAAATCCTACGAGGAAGTTAATCAAGTCCTGGAAGATATCCAGAATAAAACAGCACAAATACTAATTACTCCAGTACAGAAAATCACAACTGGCCAAATTCAAGCTCTTGATAAGTTAGTAGAGACTGTTGAACAATATGTCGGCATGAGGGAAAAGGGACGAGCAAAATATCTTGAGAGTGTGAAGAAAACAACAAATGTCCTATATGAAAACCAAAAATTATTCGTTGATGTCTTTACGAAACAAATTAAATCAGCCATATTACCTTTTCAAAAATATTTGCAAAAGTAATAGATAAACAAAAACACTAGAGGTGAAGGCAGATGTCAGACAATAACACATTCGATCCATATGAATCCCTTCATAAAATAAGTTTATTGTGGGAAAAGCAAATCAATGATTTTATCTATCTTCTAACCAATAATAAAGAATTTAATAGTTTGACAAATAGAGGGACGGATCTGCATTCACGTTATCTCGAGTCGTTTAAACAGAACCGGGAAGCCTTGGCAAGTGTTCTTAACTTACCTACGAAAAATGATGTGGCCAATGTGGCTAACTTAACTCTGCAAACTGAAGAGAAAATGGAGGCCTTAAAGGAGCAAATTTGGGGCCTGCAGGATGCTGTGAAGTCACAGAATCAAGAGATTGAAACTGTTGTCGATGTATCCAAAGAAATCATTAAACTAACGAAACAATTAAAAAATGAATTGGTTAAAACGAAAAAAGAACTAGCAGAAACAAAGAGTCTCCGTGCTGAGCTGCAGGAATTAAAATTTGAACTATTAAAATTGAATAACTTCAAGCAGGAGTTTGAGACGATTAAAGAGTTAATTAAAATGGATAAAGTCGAAGAACCAGTGCTGGCAGGCAAATCTTCAGGAGACTAATTAGAAGGGTAGAATATTACATTGGCAGATTCAGCTTTTACAGGGTCCATTCCCACTTTTGATTATGATAACGAAATGCAGCGCTGGGAAAATATAGTTAAGATCTTAAACGAACCTGAGCCTAAAATTGGTCAAACCCCAAAAACTGAAGTTTGGCGGAAAAATAAATCGGTTTTATGGCATTATCCTGCAAAACAGAAGAGATATGAAATTCCCTTGTTTTTTGTCTATTCATTATTTAATAAACCATATATTTTAGATATTGCTCCGAAGGCTAGTGTCATTGAAGGGCTTACCAATATGGGCTATGAGGTCTATTTGTTAGACTGGGGAACACCTGGCTATGAAGACAAGAAAATAGGAATTGACACCTATATTGACAAATATTTAAGGACCGCAGTGAAACGGGCCCTCCGCCATTCAGGTGCGGAGGAAATCACATTGATTGGTTATTGCTTAGGAGGTACGATTGCTTCCATATATGCTTCCATTGCCGATGAGCCCATCAAAAATCTAATTGTTGCCACCGTTCCGATTGATTTTGAGCCATTTATGGGACCAGATAAGTGGGCGGAAGGATTTAGAGAAGGGGATATTAATTTCGATCGTTTTATTGACACGTATGGAAATATCCCTCCAAAAATGGTGGAAGGAATGTTCAGGGCAATTGGAACACCTATCTATTTTACAAATTATACCACGCTATTACATAGAGCCCATGATTCAAAGTATGTTGATAAATGGCGCAGGATGAATAAATGGACACAAGATCAGGTTCCATTTGCAGGTGAAGCGTATCGTCAATTGGCTAATGATTTCTTTATAGAGAACAAGCTTGTAAAAGGTGGAATAGTAGTCGGAAATAAAGAGGTTGACTTAAAAAATATTAAGTCCAATTTATTTGTTGTTTCGGGATCAAGGGACAATTTGATTCTCGAAGATCAAAGTAAACCGATTATGGATTTAGTCTCTAGTAAGGACAAGACCTATATTACGGTTGAAGCCGGCCATGTCAGCTTAGCATTAACAGGCCTGTTAGCAAAGATTGTTCATCAATGGGCTTCTAGTCGTTCAAATCCACTTTAAAATCGTCATAATACTAGGTACAAGTAAATATATAATATGTATAGTCAAGAGGAGGAGGATGCACTCCTCCTTCAACTTGCTTTTTTATGCTTGTTTAAAAAGCTTCGAAGTACGTTATTAAAACTCTCCTTTGCTTCGAGTTTTGCAATATGGCCTGTGTTTCTGAAAATAACAAACTCAGAATGAGGAATTTGTTTATGCATGAGGAGCTGTACCCAAGCAGGAATGACGGAATCATATTGTCCGCCAATAATTAGGGTAGGAACCTTGATTTTTGGCAGCAAACTTAAATTATTCACTTTTAAGCATGCTTCGAGCGATTTAAAATAGTACTCACGATTTGGCCGGTAAAACTCATAAAATTTTTCAAAATTATCCCTTTTCCAAGAATAAAGGCATATTTTTGCCACTGTTTCTCTTAAAACATCGGGTGATTGATTTTCAACATTTGATTGGCGAAATTTTAAAAAGAGTTTTCCAAGTGTTTCTGGTGCATAATGATACGTACTAACAAGCATTAATGAACGGCACATTTGAGGGGCTTGACGGTAAATTTCTTGGGCAACCATACCTCCCATTGATAAGCCGCAGATGTGCGCGCTTTCAATCTTTAGACCTTTTAACAGACTGATAATATCCTCGGCAAAATGTTTAATTGAAATCTCTCCAGGATTTTGATATTCACCGTGGCCGCGTAAATCAGGTATGATTAACTCGTACTGATCAGCAAATTCAAACTGGTTTGACCAGCCCTCTTTTACTTCTCCCAAGCCATGAATAAAAACCAATGGTTCACCCTCACCAAATCGCAAATATGGGATGCTTTCGCAGCCAATAAAAGAATCTCCCAATTTAATTCCTCCTAGTGTTTTTATAAACATATGTTTCCAAGATTTGTAAGGTGTAAACTTATATAAAATTCTGGTAATTAATTATATAAAGTGTAAGGTTCATTTATTACCAATATGTGTAATTTACATGTATGTAGGAAACTCAGTCTTGGAAGTGAAATTTGTTTTAAGAATGGAGGATATCAGTTAAAATGGATTATTAAGAAGAAAAAAATTCCACCAGCATGAACCTGAGGTAATGAATATGATAAAAAGATATTTAGCTTTTGAAAAAAATAATGGAATTGCCCCGTATATCTGGACCATTCTTTGTATTCTTCCTTTTTATTTTATATTCCAGTCGTCATCTACGATTGGTATTGTCCTAGGAATATTACTGACTTTGGTGTTTTTTATCCTATACCGGATTGCGTTTATCTCCAAGGGATGGCCTGTCTATCTATGGACTTTAATACTCATTGGGATTTCGATTACCGCATCCAGTCTCTATAGTTATGTGTATTTTGCTTTTTTTCTTGCGTATTTTATCGGCAACATCAAAGACCGAATTGCCTTTTTAACCTTATACTTTATACATTTAATATGTACCTCCGTATCGATAAACTATAATATAGTGATGCAAGAAAAACTGTTCCTTCAACAATTGCCATTTGTCATTATTATTTGGATTAGTGTCATTCTCCTGCCATTCAGTATTCATAACAGGAAAGAGCGCGGCCAACTGGAAGAAAAGCTTGAGGATGCGAATAAGAGGATATCAGAACTCGTTATAATGGAGGAACGAAATCGGATTGCCCGTGATTTGCATGATACACTTGGACAAAAACTGTCCCTTATCGGCCTAAAAACGGATTTGGCTCGAAAATTAATTTTGAAGGATCCTGAGCAGGCAAGAGATGAACTAAAGGATGTCCAGCAGACGGCACGAACGGCTTTAAGCGAAGTAAGAAAACTGGTTTCTTCTATGCGGGGTATTAGACTGAAAGATGAGATATTCAGGGTTAAACAAATGATAAAAGCTGCTCAAATTAACTTTGAATCCCAAGGTGAGTTTGCTTTGCAGAATGTTTCGCTGCTAACCGAAAATATCCTAAGTATGTGTTTAAAAGAAGCAGTCAACAATGTGGTGAAGCATAGCGGGGCAAGTACTTGTTCTATTTCCATTTCACAATTATCGAAGGAAACTGTTTTGAAGATTCATGATGATGGTGTCTTTAAAGGGGCTCCCGATAAGCTGTGTGAAGGCCATGGATTAATTGGTATGAAAGAACGTCTTGAATTTATTAACGGCAACTTAGAGTTATTAACCGAAAACGGAACTACTATAATCATTACTGTACCAAATGATGTTAAGCCAATCGATGAGGAGGGACGCAAATGATTAGTATTGTGATTGCGGAAGACCAACAAATGCTTCTAGGCGCATTTGGCTCTCTGTTAAATTTGGAAGATGATATGGAAGTGGTTGGAAAAGCTACAAATGGAGAAGAGGCTGTCGCACTTGTTAAGAAATATAAGCCTGATGTCTGCATCATGGACATTGAAATGCCAGGTAAAAGCGGTTTAGAGGCTGCGGAAGAACTGAAAGGTCTTGGATGTAAGGTTATTATTTTAACTACCTTTGCACGGACCGGGTATTTTCAGCGTGCCTTAAAGGCAGGAGTCAGCGGGTATTTGTTAAAGGATAGTCCGAGTGAAGAGTTGGCCAGCTCCATTCGAAACGTAATGTCAGGCAGGCGTATTTATGCCCCTGAATTAATGGATGATGTGTATGGGGAAGAAAATCCATTGACTGACAGGGAAAAAGAAGTGTTAGAGCTAGTGGCAGATGGAAAAAATACAAAAGAAATCGCTGAGACTTTGAGCATCAAAACAGGTACCGTACGGAATTATATTTCGATTATTTTAGACAAACTGGAAGTAAAAAACAGAATCGAGGCTATCACCCAATCAAAAGAAAAGGGCTGGTTTAAATGAGGTGTATTCCCAGGAATACACCTTTGTTTTTGCTTAAGTGGCGCTTTCGACTATCCTTTGGTATTTTTCAAGAAAATTTTTAATATATTCAAAAACCTCATGTGGACGTTCTTCTGGAACAGCATGACCGGTTTCTTTTAGAACAATCAGTTCAGAATTTACTAAATCCTTATTTAACTGCTCACCCACTTTAAGAGGCATGGATTTATCGTGGTCGCCCCAAATTAACAAACATGGTGTTTGAATTTGGTTAAGTACTTCACCGGGCAAATCTCCTTCCCGGTCACGGATCATCCTCGTTAGGGCTCTGAAAATTTCGTCTTGTAAAAACGGCTGGAGATAACCGTTAATCATATCCTCATTAATAATGGAATGGTTATATAAGGCTTCCTGGAGGTTTTTCTTTACTCCGGTACGGGCAAAATAATATTTAACAAAGCGATGAAAATAAGGCAGATAGCTGGTTAAGATTAAAGGTAATTTAGAACGTTTTAAGTAAGCCGAGCTGCAAAGAAGAATCGCTTTATCTGCGATATCCGGCATGATATGTAGGATATTCAGGACGATTTGCCCTCCCATGGAATGTCCGATAAAGGTCATCTTTGTTAGTCCTAAGGATTCAGTCAGTTTTATCACAGTATGGGCCAGGTTTTTATATGAATACACGTATTGATTACATTTCTCGCTTTTGCCGAATGGAGGAAGATCAATGGATAAAACCTGATAATCTTTTTTCAATAAGGTGATTAAATGGCGAAAGGTAAAGGTAGAAGAAAGAAATCCATGTAATAAAACAAACGTCTCTTTAGCTGTTTGATGAGGATAAAATTCGTAATAAACATTAATATTATTTACCGTTTGATGCCCGGTAAAAGCATTCTGCTCCATACATATCCCTCCTGCCTGCTCCACAAAGAATTGATGCCCTTAATTTCCCCCATCTCCCAGAAAAAATGCCACAAATAGGATGAGGAAATTTAAGGGAAAAGTGGCCCAAATTTCAAAAAAGTAGTACAAAATGACTAACTTAATCTGTTAAGATTAAATAAAAGACATCCAATCTAGTGTTCGCTCTATATGGACAAATGTATATTAATGGTGCCTGGCACCGTTTGGGGGGAGAAGATTTGAATATTATAGAGGCTTACCATGTCGATAAGGAGTTTAATGGCCGTTCGATTATCAAGGATGTATCGTTTTCAATTGGTGAAGGTACGGTTAATGGCCTTCTTGGGCCAAATGGAGCTGGCAAGACGACACTTATTCGGCTGCTTAATGGGGTTATTGATGCCACAAACGGTACCATGAAGGTATTAAATCTTGATCCTAAACCTCACGGAGATAAAATTCGTGAAAGAGCAGGCATTGTAACAGAGAGTGCGGCTCTCTACCATGACATGAGCGCGTGGGACAATCTTGTATTCTTTTCAAAGATTTACAATACCTACGACAAAAAGCGGATTAGGTACTTGTTAGAGCAGTTTGAACTTTACGATAAAAAAGACCAACTGGTTGGTACGTTTTCAACAGGTATGAAGAAAAGAATCTCCTTAGCAAAAGCATTGATTCATAAACCAAGACTGTTATTTCTTGATGAACCAACAAATGGGCTCGATCCAGAGGGGATTAATGATGTTATACGATTATTGAAGAAGGTGAACAAAGAAGAAGGAGTGACGATTTTGATTTGCTCCCATGTCCTTCACCAGCTTGAAACCGTTTGTGATTCTTTTCTGTTCCTTTCAGAAGGGCGTTTGATTGAAAAGGGAACAAGGAGAGAGTTGGAGGAAAAATACTTAACGGAAATTAAACTTTTAGTAGAAACAGGCTTACAGCCACCTGATCCTCAGTTTTATAGGGGATATCCATACGTTAGAAAAAGTATGACCGAACTGGAATTCACACTGCAATCAAGGGAAGAGATTAGCCCGCTCCTCAAGGAAATCCTCACAGAGTCCTGGGTTTATTCCAGTGAGATTATGAATAGAGGACTTGAAACACTTTATTTCAAAATTAGAGGTGAGGACCGTGAATAAACGAATTCTAACGGCCATTGTCCAAAAGGATCTTAAGTCAACTTTTTCTTCCAAAAAGGTTTGGGTTCCAATGATCATCCTGCCTGTATTCCTCTGTATTTTGTTTCCGGCTTTGTTTGCCTACATTGGTATTCATACGAGCTTCTTAGGAGATTCAGGCAATGATTTAGAAAAGCCGATCAATGATCTTATTAGAAGCTTTCCGGATGAAAAAATGCGGAGCACACTCGCTTCATTGCCAACATTAGAATACAAATCAGTTTATTTCTTTGTAAACTTTATGATGATTCCCTTTTTCTTAATGGCAGCGATAATCAATTCGATGGTAACAGCTTCTAATAGTTTTGCCGGAGAAAAAGAAAGGCACACATTAGAAACATTATTGTTTGCTCCGATTAGCGTAAAGGAGCTGTTTGTTGGGAAAGTGATTGCCGCTTTTATTCCTTCCCTGCTTATTTCCCTTGCCGCCTTTATAATCAATGCGGTTATGGTAAATTTAATTACATACCCGTATTTTAAGGAAGTATTATTTTTAAATTCTACATGGCTTTTATTAATGTTGTGGGTCATTCCGGCAGTGGTTATTTTTAACATTATTCTAAACGTTTTAGTGTCAGCAAGAGTGAAATCCTTTCAAGAAGCCCAGCAATTTGGCGGCATGATGGTCCTGCCGGTAGTAGGCCTTATTATCAGCCAGGCAAGTGGTATGTTCTTCTTAAGTCCGTTCATACTCCTCCTCATCGGGGCAGGCCTCCTGATTGCCAATGTTTTCTTACTAAAGATCATTACAAAATATAATCAGCGAAACACATTATTTGAAAGCCAAATCCACTAAATGTCTTACGAGTGTGCACTTGGTATGAACAGTGTCTTTCTTTGGTGCCAGGCACCAAAAGGGTATCACAAAAATTTTTTTAAAAAATTGAAATAAAATGTTTGAATTTTTAGAAAACTCCTTGTATAATGAAAAAAAGCTCAAGGAGTTGATTTCCATGGAAAAGAAATTACTTAATTCGCCACAACATTCGGATGAGAATCAAGATGCTGTTATTGCTGAAATGTTCCTAAACAATGTCCTGCTTGAATTTAAAAGGGAGAAGATCCGAAAGGAAATCGACCAAACATTACAAGAAGGGAATAAAGAACTATTCCTACAGTTAACTGAAGAGCTAAAGAAGATTTCATAACATTTATTATTCTAATCGAATATTTTAAAAGGCCCTATCCATGAACAGGATAAGGGTTTTTTTCTGCTTATCTGACTTAGCGAAATCCCTTAATAAAAAGTGTTGTTACAAATAGGGATCCAATACTGATATAATCAATTTCAACGAGTGTTAAATGACAAAAACAAACATAGTGCAGGTGAATGAGATGGATACGAAATTTAATTTATATTTAATAAGGCATGGAGAAACTTATTTAAATCGATATAAAAAGATGCAGGGCTGGGCTGATAGTCCACTGACAGAAGAAGGAAGAGCTGTCGCAATGGAAACGGGGAAACGACTTTCAGAAGTACAGTTTGATAGAATTTATACAAGTGATTCAGGCAGGACTGTTGAAACAGCTGAATTAATCCTCCAGCAAAATCAATCCAAAAACAATTTGACCATCAACAGAAGAAAAGCCTTTCGAGAAAGCTTTTTTGGAAGCTTTGAGGGAGAATATTCAGAAGCTGCCTTTCGTCAAATTGCACAAGACAATGGCTGTTCGAGCCCGAAGGAATTGTTCCAAAAGCATACCTTGGAAGAAGTAATGAACTTTATTAAGCAATCGGACCCGTTTCATCATGCTGAAAATTATCTTGAGCTATGGGAACGAATTGAAAAAGGACTAAATGAGATCATCTCAACCAATTCACGTGATAATGAAAACATACTGCTTGTGACTCACGGGGTGATCATCAGAAATATTGTTAGTAAATTTTCTCAGGAATTTGACCATGCCATGGAAATTAAAAACTCCAGTGTCTCTATTCTCGAGTATTCAACGGATTTATTTAAGGTCATTTCCTTTAATCAATAAGTAACAGGGCCAAATTTGGTCCTGTTACTTTTTTCTATAAAAGCTGTTTGATTAGTGGAAAATAGAAAATAAAAATTATCTTTGGAGAGGGTCATGTGGAAGAAATCATCATTAAGGAATTAAAAAAGATCGAGCAGCAATTTGAAGTGAAAATATGTTTTGCTGTTGAAACGGGAAGCCGGGCCTGGGGAACCTCTTCAGAGGATAGTGACTATGATGTCCGCTTCATTTATCTTCATACGTTAGATTGGTACCTGTCAATCGATCAAAAACGCGACGTCATTGAGCTGCCAATCAATGAGCAGCTCGATATGAATGGATGGGATTTGCGAAAGGCCCTCCAGCTTTTTAAAAAATCAAACCCTTCTTTGTTGGAATGGCTTCATTCACATATCGTCTACTATGAAGAATTTTCCCTGCTAAAAAAAATGAAAAAGCTCGAAAGTCAATTATTCCAACCAAAGTCAGCTCTCTTTCATTATTTAAAAATGGCAAAAGGTAGTCTAAAGGATAGTAAACAAAGCATCTCCGTGAACAGTAAGCGGTGCTTGAACGTCATTCGTCCTATCTTAGCTTGCAAATGGATAGAAAAGCACAACAGCTTCCCGCCAAATGAATTGTCCCTTTTAATCGAGCAAGTGATCAATGAGGAAGTGGTAAAGTTCGAAATTCAATCTCTAATAGACAGAAAAGTGAATCGTGACCAGACAAGCTATAAAGGAAAACTTTCTATCCTTCAAGAGTTCATTGATAAGGAAATTAACCATTTAGAGGAATATGCCGCTAGACAAAATGTATCCAAGATAGTTATGAGTCCCCATTTAGATCACTTGTTCAGAGAAATGCTGGAAGAAGTCTGGAATAAGTAAAAAACGATTTATTTTAGCCCCCCATTTGGAGGGCTTTTTGTTATTTAATTTTTCAAGTAAAGTTTCTTTTGCAGATGTGACCGTAATTATTTTTAAAGAATAGTTCAAAAGGTCAATATAGTTAGAAATATGTTAAAATAATAAAAAATTATGAAAGTATCAAAATTTGAGGGGAATGTCTATGAAGCTCATCGGTTCTGAAAAACTGCAAAAAATGTCAGCAAGTATTTTTCAAGAAGTCGCTGACAGGAAAATGGAGGCAATGAAAAAAGGAAAAAACGTTATCGACCTAAGTGTCGGAAGTCCGGATATGCCGCCGCCGTCCTTTGTTGTCGAGCAATTAGCAGAAGCAGTAAAAGATACAAGTAAATATGGATATACCTTAAGAGGAATCGCTGAATTTAATGAGGCAGTTTGTTACTTCTATAAACAGCGGTATGAGGTAGATGTGAATCCTGAAAAAGAGGTCCTTCAGCTGATGGGTTCTCAGGACGGTTTGGCTCATTTAGCAACTAGCATCATTAACCCTGGGGAATATGTTTTAGTGCCAGACCCTGGTTACCCCATTTATGAAGCGAGTGTCAATATTGCCGGCGGCATTATTTATCCGATGCCATTACTTGCAGAGAATAGGTTTTTACCAGATTTAAATAAGATCCCTAAAGAAGTTTTACAGAAGACGAAAATGATGATTCTTAGTTACCCTGGGAATCCGGTAACCGCCTTGGGAGATAAGGTTTTTTTTGAAGAAGTTATAGAATTTGCAAAGACATATAACATTTTAGTTGTGCATGATTTTGCTTATTCGGAACTAATTTTTGATAATCATCCACAAATTAGTTTTATGTCTGTTCAAGGGGCAAAAGAGGTAGGGATAGAATTTAACTCGCTTTCTAAAACGTTTAATATGGCCGGCTGCCGGATTGGGTATGTGGTCGGAAATGAACAAGCCATTCATCTATTAGCAACATTTAAATCGAATATCGATTATGGGGTATTTTATCCGATTCAGCAGGCAGCAGTAAAAGCACTAACTTCGGATTTTTCCTATCTTCGCGAGCAGGTCAGGGAATATGAGCACCGCAGGGATACATTGATTTCCGGGCTCTTGAAAAGCGGCTGGCAGGTCGAAAAATCAAAAGCCACGATGTTTGTCTGGGCGAAGATACCTGAGGGATGGACGTCTCGTCAATTTGCGTTTGAATTAATTGAAAAAGCTGGTGTAGCTGTTATCCCGGGTGACGCTTTTGGTGCACTAGGGGAGGGGTATGTCCGCATTGCCTTAGTTCAGCCTAGCGAACAACTATCCCAGGCAGCTGAAAGAATTGAGCAATTTTTAACTGAGCGTTTAATAAACAATTAACGATATTATTCTATTAACAATTAAGCTAACATATATATATTTAAAAAAAGACCTTCAGCCCATGAAGGTCTTTTACATTGCTAATGAAAGAGGGATACAATCATGCCAAGCGAACTACAACACTTAGAATTAGATATCCCGATTGAAGTCATATGGGACTTTATTCGAGATGAAAATAATTGGGCACCGCTAGTCCCGGGCTATATTCAACATCAAAAAATAAATGATCGGCAAATCAGCTGGGAATTTAAAAGTGATCTTGGCGTTATGAAAAAAAAGGTCATTTTAATAATTGATATCAAAGAGTGGAATGAACCAAGCAAAGTAAGCTTTGAACTTCGACGAAAAAATGAAAAGTATCTTGGGGAGGGATACTTTGAGGCAAAAGCATTAAACAAACAAAGGACACGGCTGACCGGATTCCTTGATATAAATGCAACAGGCCCCATGGGAACACTCGCCAATACTCTTTTCAAAAAGGGCGTCAACCTGTCCGATGAGGAGGTGGCAGCTGCCATCTCTTCCAAACTCGAAGAATTTAATAATAGGTAGCTGTCCAAGCCGCAATCCTCTTATCAGGGTTGGGGTATTTTTTTAAAAAAGTAGGTTTCATTCATTTTGTAAGAGGGTAAACACTTAACGGGTACATAAATAAAAATTAAGATTATCTTAAGCATCCCATGGTAAGGTTAGTCCAAAATCACTTAGTAAAAGTGGGAGGATTAACCATGCTAACCAAAATACCCAAAAAGGGACTCAATGCTGTCCTTATTGTCTCCATACTTGGTCTCGGAACAGGCTACAATCTGCCAACTGTCTATGCTGAAGAGGTTGTGACACAAGTAAGTCAAACATCCAATACACTTGCCAAACTCGAAATTGAAGGAGTCAAGCTCGATCAAGACTTTTCAGCAGATATTAATCAATACTCAGCTGCAGTTGACAATGAAACGGAATCCATTCAAATTTTTGTTGAAGGAAGCAATGCCAATTCCATAATCAGCATCAACAATAAAACGGTGGCAAGCGGTACAGCTGATTCATACTCATTGCAAACCGGGCAAAATATCTTTCTTATCACAGTAAAGGATTCCAGCACAAATTTAACGAATACCTACACTTTAACTGTAAATAGAGAGCAAAATAGTAATAATTTACTGCAAAATATCAAATTATCAACGGGGAAACTATCTCCTGCCTTTTCTTCAGCCGTGAAAGAATATAATGTACAACTGCCTAATTCAACACAAACTATTACAGTTTTGCCAACTGCTGAAGAAAAAACAGCAGTAGTGGAACTAAATGGGGCGGAAGTTACCGAGAACGGTGTGCTGGTGAATATACCTGTAGGCAAATCGGATATACTTATTGCGGTGACTGCTGAGAATGGCTCGAAACTAAGGTATACGATTCATGTGGAACGTCAAGCTGCATCGCAAGAAACAGGTAAAACCCCTGCACAAGGTGGAAGCAGCGGATCAACTCAATCAGGAAGCAGCGGATCAACTCAATCAGGAAGCAGCGGATCAACTCAATCAGGAGGCAGTGGGTCAACCTCAACAGGAAGCGGTGGATCAACCCCATCCGGTAATGGAGGATCCGTTCCATCAGGAAGTAGCAGTTTCACTCAAAGTGGAAGTAATGTTTCAGGAAAAAGCGGAAGTGGAATCGCAGCTCAGGCTGGAAGTCCTGCTTCAGGTCAAACGAACACAACCAATCAAACTGGTGCGGGGGCTATGCAGGGAGCATCAGGCACCACTGAAAAAACGAGTAATGCTACCCTGTCAAAACTGACTGTATCTGAAGGAACATGGGACAGCACATTTACTTCAAGCGAGTATACCTACCATATTTCCGTTCCAAGTGATACACAAACGGTTACTATCAGTCCAACAGCAAGTTCCAGCAGTTCGGATATTACAATTGAAGGTGGAACTAGTAAAACCATCCAGTTAGACGAGGATAATAAAACAGTTATTTCCATTAGGGTTACCTACGATGACACTGATCGGAAAACCTATGTACTAGTGTTTGATAGAACAGAGAGTTAATGAGAAGCCTAGTAAATAAAGAAAAATAAACCTGTAAAATGACAGTCAGGTTTATTTTTTTTAGAAAAAATAGAATAGCGAGACAAAAAGTTGAACATGTTTTGAAAATATATGTTATATTTATATATAAAAAATTTAATGAATTTTTTGAATTAAGGGGAAGGTGATAGAATGACAACAGAATTGAAAGTAAATGACAGCAGTCTTCCATTGCGTCGCGATGTTAAATTACTAGGAAATATGCTTGGTGAAATCCTTGTTAATCATGTCGGTCCCGAGCTATTAGATAAGGTGGAAAAGATAAGGCTCATGTGTAAAACATTACGCGAGCACTTTGACGAAGGAATTTACGTGGAATTAAAGAAGGAGATTTCTAGCCTTGATACTCCATTGCGTAAACAAGTCATCCGAGCATTTTCAATGTATTTCCATTTAATAAATGCCGCGGAACAAAATCACCGTATTCGCAGACGCAGACAATATCAGATGGAAGAAGGAAATAATGTTCAGCCTGCATCTATTGAGAGTGCCATTCTTAAGTTAAAAGAGCATGAAATTAGTGAAGATATTATTCAAAAGGCCTTAAACACATTATCTCTAGAGCTCGTCATAACTGCTCATCCGACTGAGGCTACCAAACGTTCTATTCTCGAGATTCAGCAGAGAATTGCCGCTATTTTAAAAAATTTGGATCATCCGCTTTTATCGGCTAGGGAACAGAAAAAGCTTGAGGACAGTCTATTTAACGAGGTAGCGATTCTTTGGCAGACCGATGAATTACGTGACCACAAGCCAACAGTGTTGGATGAAGTACGTAATGGTCTTTATTATTTTGATCAAACCCTTTTTGAGGTCCTTCCTGAAATTCATCAGGAGGTAGCAAATTGCCTTGAAAGATATTACCCAGATAGCTCTTGGAATGTTCCTAACTTCCTACGTTTTGGATCATGGATTGGCGGGGACCGCGATGGTAATCCGAACGTAACCAGTGATGTAACATGGGAAACATTAAAAAGACATCGAAGATTAGTATTAAAGAAATATAAAAGCGTGTTAGTAGAAATTATGAAAAGATACAGCCACTCTTCAACAAGGGTGAATGTCGATCAGGAAATTCTTACATTCCTTGAGGAAAAAGAAGATTTATACTTAACAGATGATAAAAAGTGGCCAAATCAAACAGAGGTTTACCGTCGTGTCGTTGCGGTGATTATTGAACGCGTTAGGCAGGTAGGTAAATCAGAGATTGGCTATAATACAGCAGATGAATTACTCGCTGACTTAAAAATGATTAATAGAAGTCTTAAAAAACATCATCCTAGTGATCATGAGTTAAAGACCATCCAAAAGTTAATCAGACAAGTACAATTATTCGCCTTCCACTTGGCTACGCTTGATATCAGAAATCATAGCGGAGAACATGAGGCGGCAATGACAGAAATCCTGCGCAAAGTCAGAATGACTGAAAACTATGCAGAGCTTTCTGAACAGGAAAAATTACAGCTGCTTGAAAAGATCCTAATGGATCCACGCCCACTTTTACTTTTGAATGAAGACTATACAGCAGAAACACAAGAAATGATCAAAGTATTCCAAATGATAAAGGAGGCACATGATGTATTTGGCAAACGTGCAATCTCCGTTTATCTTGTGAGTATGACAAGATCTGCAAGTGACTTATTAGAAGTACTTGTTTTTGCTAAAGAAGCTGGTCTATATCGTCTTCATGCGGACGGTACACTTGAAAGCCACCTAAATGTTGCACCGCTTTTAGAAACGATTGATGACTTAACAGCGGGTCCGGAAATTATGCAAACCCTATTTGAAATGCCAATTTACCGTAAACATTTGGAAATTTTAGGGAACCAGCAGGAGATCATGCTTGGCTACTCCGATGGAAGTAAAGACGGAGGGACATTAACGGCGAACTGGAAGCTGTATAAAGCCCAGATTGAAATTCATGAGTTGGCGAAAAGATACAACATCGGTCCGAAGTTTTTCCATGGCCGAGGCGGTTCATTAGGCCGAGGCGGCGGTACGCTAAATAAGAGCATTCTATCGCAGCCGGCTGAAACCGTTGGTGATGGGGTAAAAATCACTGAGCAAGGTGAGGTTTTATCTTCGAGATATTTACTGGAAGATATTGCTTATCGCAGCTTAGAACAGGCAACATCGACCCTCCTTCTATTAGTTGCACACGTTTCGCAAAAAGGTCAGGAGGAGTTACGCGACGGTGCGTGGGAAGAAGCCATTGAGGAAATTTCTGGTTATGCCTTATCCAAATACCAGTCACTTGTTTTTGAAGACCCTGATTTCCTTACTTACTTTAATCAAGCCACTCCACTTAAGGAAATTGGCGACTTAAACATCGGATCAAGACCGATGAGCCGTAAAAATAAAGGCCGCTTTGAGGACTTAAGGGCCATTCCATGGGTATTTGCCTGGACACAAAGCCGTCAGCTTATACCTGCTTGGTATGCTGCTGGAACAGGTTTAGAAAGCTTTGCATCCAAAGATGAGGCCAATTTACAGCTTCTACAGGAAATGTATTTAAAATGGCCATTCTTCAAATCAACGATTGATAATTTGAACATGGCGTTAATGAAAGCTGATATCCATACTGCAAAAGAATATTTATCACTTGTTGAAGATAAAACGATTGCGGACAGGATATTTACGAATATCCTAGAGGAATACGAAACAACAAAAGATATTCTGCTAAAAATTACTGGAGATAAGGAATTACTAGACCATACTCCAAATATTAAAGAATCAGTTTTTAGAAGAAATCCATACGTAGACCCATTAAACTTTTTACAAGTTGAACTGATTAAAGAACTGCGTAAGCAAGATACCAATGATGAACTATTAACCGAAGTGCTCCTTACCATTAGTGGTATTTCAGCGGGACTTCGTAATACAGGCTGATATCAAACGAAAAGGCCATAAACTCTTTCATATAGGGTTTATGGCCTTTTTTTATCGCTAATTATGAACATTTATTGAACTTTTACAAAATGAATGGCTATTCATTCATTTCCTCGCAAATTTCTACGTATTTCGACATTTCCAAAGTGATATATTTTAGCCAGAAGTAAAAATTGGAGTTTTCGTTTGTTCGTTCATTTTGTATTTGTAGAAGATTGACAAATTTTGAGGTGATCCTAATGGCTGTAGAAGAAAAAGCAGTTCAAGAAAAACAAACAGTTTCAAACGCTATTGATACGTTAGCAACGAATGCCGAAAAGGCTTTAGGTGAATTTCGCTGCTATACACAGGAAATGATCGATAGAATTGTGAAAGAAATGGCATTAGCCGCACTTGAAAATCATAAACAATTAGCCAAACTTGCAGTGACGGAAACTAGACGTGGTGTATATGAAGACAAGGTTTTTAAAAATATGTTCGCTACAGAATTTATCTACAATAATATTCGTGATATGAAGACAGTTGGGGTCATTAGTGAGAATGAAAATGAAGGGATGGTCGAGATTGCCGAGCCAGTAGGGATCATAGCTGGTGTCATCCCAATAACTAACCCTACATCTACGGTTATCTTTAAATCTTTAATTTCTCTAAAAACTCGAAATCCAATTATTTTTGCCTTTCCACAATATGGTCAAAAATGCTGTTCAGAAACAGCAGAAATACTAAAGGCGGCGGCAATGAGAGCAGGAGCTCCCGACAATTGCATCCAGTGGATTGAATCACCGTCACATGAAGCCTTTCGTATCTTAATGAGACATCCGAAGATCTCACTTATCCTCGCTACAGGCGGACCTAACTTAGTAAAGGCGGCCTACAGTTCAGGAAAACCTGCACTAGGAGTTGGCGCAGGGAATGTCCCTTGTTATATTGAAAAAACAGCCAATATCAAGAGGGCTGTCAACGACGTTATTCTCTCTAAGACATTTGATAACGGTATGATTTGTGCTTCAGAACAAGCCCTAATTATTGACCAAGAAATATATAAAGAGGTAAAGCAGGAGTTCATTTCTAATAATTGCTATTTTCTAAGTCCACAAGAACTTGAAATGCTGGAAAAGGCAGTCATTTTTGGAAAAAAAGGAACAATTAATAATTTAATTGTAGGCCTGCCTGCTGTTATGATTGCCAAGCTTGCCGGAATAAAGGTTCCTGCCCATACTAAAATATTAATTGCTGAGTTAGAGGAAGTCGGTCCGAATGAGCCGTTATCCTGCGAAAAGTTAAGTCCGATATTGGCATGCTACAAGGTTAATAGTTTTGCTGAAGGCGTACAGATTGCCGATGAAACCTTGGAATATGGAGGATTAGGCCATTCCGCAGCCATTCATACATCCAACCAGGATTTAGTTGATATTTTTTCCATCCGGTTGAAAGCTGGACGAATTATCGTTAACACCCCATCCACTCATGGTGCGATCGGAGATATCTATAATACATCATTACCTTCATTAACAATAGGATGCGGAACCTATGGAGGAAACTCAGTATCACAGAACGTTGGAGCCCAAAATCTCATGAACATAAAAAAGGTGGCGAAAAGAAGGACGTTTACACAGTGGTTTAAAGTCCCATCACAAGTTTTCTTTGAGAGGAACTCCATTCAAACCTTAGCCGCTATTCCAGGTATCAACAAAGCATTTATTGTTACAAGTGGGAGTCCGTTGAAAAATGGGTATGTCGATAAGGTCTTATACTACTTAAAGAAGAATCAAAATAGTATTCAATTTGAAACTTTTTCTACTATTGAACCTGAGCCGAGTATAGAAACTGTCATGGATGGTTCTGAAAGAATGCGTCAGTTCCAGCCAGATTGCATTATTGCACTTGGCGGTGGTTCGGTTATGGATGCAGCCAAAGCCATGTGGCTCTTCTACGAACATCCTGACACAGATTTCCGGAGCTTAACTCTAAAATTCTTTGATCCGTCCAAACGTGTTGTTAAATTCCCTGTCATGGGGACCAAGGCAAAATTTGTGGCGATTCCAACTACTTCTGGGACAGGGTCAGAAGTGACGGCATTCTCTGTTATAACAGACAAAAAAGTGAATATTAAGTTTCCGATTGCCGATTTTCAATTAACTCCTGATGTAGCGATAGTAGACCCACAGTTCGTAATGACTGTACCAAAACAGGTAACTGCTGATACAGGAATGGATGTTCTGACACATGCAATTGAAGCGTATGTTTCGGTTCTGGCAAATGATTATACAGATGGACTTGCACTAAAAGCGATACAGCTTGTATTTCAATACCTGCCAAGAGCGTATCGGGATGGCAGTGATGAACTGGCCCGGGAAAAAATGCATAATGCTTCAACGATCGCCGGGATGGCTTTTGCTAACTCTTTCTTAGGAATCAACCATAGCCTTGCACATGCGTTAGGAGCTGAATTTAATCTATCGCATGGTCGTGCAAATGCCATACTTTTACCGCATGTGATCCGATATAATGCCGCAAAACCAAATAAATTCATGACCTATCCTAAATATGAATACTTTATTGCGGATGAACGCTATGCAGAAATTGCTAGATTTCTTGGTCTTCCTGCGAGTACTGCTGAGGAAGGAATTGATAGTTTAATAAAGGCTGTGATTGGTTTAGCCAACGAGCTGGATATTCCAATGAGTATTCAAGCCAATGGTGTAAAAAAAGAGATATTCGAAAGTAAGATCGCCCAACTGGCAGAGACTGCCTTCGATGATCAAGATACAATTGCCAATCCAAAACAGCCGTTTATCAGTGAACTTGCGGAAATTTATCAACAGGCTTTTGAAGGAGTCTAATGCTAATCTCTTTTTTAAAACAGTAATTAAAAAATTCCAATTTTTTTCACTGGAAGGGTGTGTAGAAAATGGCTAAAAAAGAAAATGAAACAGACTTGAAAATGGAAACTGACCAAAATAGAAGCAAGGTCGATGACCCTCGGACCAACGAACAACCAGCAGGAGAGGCTGATGTGAAAAAAGCTGAGAGTAATGAACAGTTATCAAGCTTAGATTTGCTTTGGTCCCATGCATATGGTGAGTTAGATGAGTGGGTGAAACGCGCAGATCAGCGGGATGCCATTTTCTTAAAAGCTGCCAATCAATTTGCTGAAAGCATTGAGCGAAATAAGGGGAATCTCAGAGAACTTGCTGCCCAATTTAATCAAGAATTCTCTAAATGGGAATTAGCAGCTAGAGAGGAATTTTTAATGTCGACCACAAGCCTCCAGCATTTCTTCCCGCTAAAGTCCTATGAAGATATTAATAAGCAGATTGATCAGATTCAGGAAAAAACACTTAGCCTTTTATCTGCCCCATGCCAACGGGTGGCCAGTACACTTTCTTTCGATAAGTATTTAGAGGTAATTGAACAGTTTATTTCCCTTAGAAAGAGAAGTAGACAGCAATATATTAATACTGTCAAACAAGTAGGAAACCTGATTTACGAAAACCAAAAGGCATTTGTAAATCTATTTGCCAGACAAATTAGGATATTAATGTTTCCGCTTAATAAGTACTTGGAAAAGCCAGAAGAGCTTACAAAAATATAATCAAGGGGCGATGCCGTATGACAAAAGAAAGATATGAACCTTTTGAAGGGGTTAAGCGATTAAGTGCAATGTGGGAAAGGCAGCTAAATGGTTTGTTGTACATGATGAGTGACAACAATGAATTCGTCAAACTATTAAAGGCGGGAACGGATGGTCATGCCCGATATTTAGAACTCGTAAGGAAAAGACAAGAAATAGTAGCAGGATTAATGAATATCCCAACGAAGAAAGATGTAGCGAATGTAGCTAAGCTTTCTATCCAGGCTGAAGAAAAGATAGATTTATTGGAAGAACAAATCTGGAAAATACAAGATGTAATTGGGTATTCAAATAAAGAAATAACTGACATGTTCGAAGAAATGGTAACCGTCGTTAAACAGTTGCAGAATGATGTTCATACAGCTGAAGTAAAACAAGCTGCAGAGCTGTCCTCCGTTCAAATGGAATTAAAGGAATTTAAGCAAGAGCTTAATCAGTTAACCGATTTGAAAGCAGAACTATCTAGTTTAAAAAATCTATTGCAAACAGGGAAGGTCAAGGATGAGGAAAACGACCTAGTGCTAGCTGTTGCCGGCACTTCCGAATCCTAATGAAAGGAGTAAAGAAGATGAGTGCAGCAGCATCATTAAAAAATTTTATCCCCATCCTTGACATGGAAAAGGAAAAAGTGAGATGGGATCAAATTAACAAAGTACTAACTGAGCCTAAACCAGATATTATCCCCACACCTAGGGAGATCATTTGGAAAAAGAATAAATCTACATTGTATTATCATCCTGCTAAAGAAAAAAAATATGAGATTCCACTGTTTTTGGTTTATTCATTATTGAATAAATCATATATCTTAGACATCGGGGAAGGAAGCAGTGTGGTAGGCGGTCTTACCGAGCGAGGGTATGATGTTTACTTCCTTGATTGGGGTTCTCCTGGCTATGAAGATCGTGATATTACCTTAGATAATTATATAAATGATTATCTAGAGAACGCTGTAAAACGGGCACTGCGCCATTCAGAGGCAAAGGAAATTTCAATGGTCGGCTATTGTTTAGGTGGAACGATTTCAGCCATTTTCACTTCGATAACAAAACTACCAATTAAGAATCTAGTTCTTGCAGCTGTACCTATTGATTTCAGTATAGGAATTGTACCTGACAAATGGTTAAAGGGACTTCAAAACGGGGCCATCGACTTTAATCGCTTTTCAGATGTGTATGGTGTGATTCCTTCTGAATATTTGTACCTAATGTTTAGAGGCCTATCTCCGGTCTATGTATCTCCATGGGTCAACTTGTTTACACGTGCCCATGATGAAAAGTATGTTGAGAAGTGGCGAAGAATGGACAAATGGACAAAGGATACGGCATCATTCTCCGGTGCTGCTTTTAAACAGATGTTTAATGATCTTTATAAGGATAACAAACTTCTGAAGGGAGAGCTTACCATTGGAGGCAGGAAAGTAGATTTGAAAAATATTACTTGCCCTGTCTTTGTATTCTCTACATCTAGAGATACTCTGATTTTAGAAGGTCAGAGCCTCCCGGTAATAGATATGATTTCAAGTGAGGATAAAACCTATGAAGTCTTCGAAGGAGGCCATGTTTCTTTGGCGCTTACAGGCATGTTTGCGATATTTGCTGATAAGTGGCTTAAGACCCGGTCTAAGACCCTTGATGAGGCAAACGTATAGTATAAAATAATATGGGGAGTGTATTAAGAACGGGAGGAAGGACCTGGGGGGGCCGGTCACTTCCCGTTCTTCTTGCATTTAAACAGCCGTTTTTTGCTGATTAAGGAACCTTCGCAATAGGTGGTTAAACCGGTCTTTTGCTTCAAGTTTGGCAAGATGACCGGTATTCCTCAAAATAACAAATTCTGAATGCGGGATGAGTTTGTGCATGCAGGCTTGAATCCAAACTGGTAAAACAGAGTCATATTGACCGCCGATTATAAGCGTAGGCACTTTAATTTCAGGCAATAAGGCACGGTTATTAACCGTTAAACAAGTTTCTAACGATTTAAGAAAGATGGGATGTTTTGGGCGGAAGTAATGGCTAAATGTATCCACCATATTTTTATTCCAAGAATAAAGGGCCATTTGTGCTAGGTATTCCGTTTGATTACCTGCAGCTTTAACAGACTCGAACTTTTCTCGGCGATTGTTAAATATAAGGTGCCTTAATTTCTTAGGAAAATAGTGGAAGGTACTAACCAAGGTGAGTGAACGGCAGAGGTTTGGAGCCTGGCGGTAAATTTCCTGTGCAACGGCTCCACCCATTGACAGACCAAGTGTGTTAGCGTTTTCAAATTTTAACTCTTTTAATAATCCAATGATGTCTGAGGCAAAGGTCGGAATAGAAATTCCGTCTGTTTTTGTACAATCCCCATGACCACGTAAATCAGGGATAATTAACTCAAACTGATCGGCTAATTCAAATTGGTTGCTCCAGCCTTCTTTGACTTCTCCTAAACCATGTATGAGCACAAGGGGTTCTCCTCTTCCAAAATGCAAATAGGGCACACCGAATTTGCTAATTCTAGCAACTTCCATATTACACCACCTTTTTCATTTTAAATAAGTTTATTACCATCTTAAGTAAGTTGTAAACATGCAAATCTCAATTTAATTTATATTTATTTTAAATATTGCCAAATATTACTCTTAGGTGTAAAATACATATAGGTGAGGTGATATAAAATATGGTGAATCAAGAAAACCAATCAGTTAATCCATCCAAAAATTTTGTGCTGCCATTTATTTTATTGCTTCTGAGTAAAGTGTCTCTTCATGGCTACGAACTCAGCCAAAAACTTGAAACATTCGGGTTTAAGGCCCTTGACCAAGGGAATTTATACCGGATGCTAAGACAACTAGAAAAGGATGAGCTTGTTTCATCGGAATGGGATACAACAGGCAGCGGGCCGGCCAAAAGAAGGTATTCAATTACTAAAGCTGGGATTACATACTTAAAAGGATATGCCAACCAACTTGAGACGTATCAATCCATCTTAGATCAATTCTTCAAGATGTATTCTAGTTTTTTTGAGCTCTATATCCCTTCATTTCAGAAGAAGGATCCAATAGAGAAAGTGACCAATACTAGGAGGAGGAAAAATGATGGTTCAGAAGAAAAATGAAACGGTTCCTGCTGAAGAAGCAGTAGAATCGATACCAGGTGCTTCATTTGTTAAAACGTTTTGGGAACAGTTCGAGCAATCAAGTGAAAGGGCAAGACAGCTTCGAGAAAATCGTGAGGATGCCTATATTAACACTGTAAGAGAGGTTGTTAAATTCAATAAACAGTACCGTGAGTCTCTTGCAAAATTTTATGAGCAAGCTAAGAAGACAAATAAGGATGTAGTGTCTGAACTAATGACTCAATTTAATCCAGGAAAAGAAAAGGAAGACAACCACTCCGAAGATAGTGAAGAACTAAAAAAACAGTTTGCTGAAGTAACAGGGCAAATGGAAAAATTGGCATTAACACCAGTACGCAACTTTTTCCACATTATCGATCAATTGGAAGATAGTTTTGAAAAGAATACCGAATCCACTATTGCTAACGATCGTGACCGTAGAAACGCTTGGTTAGAGGTTCGTAAGGAATATGTTAAAAAAACACAAAATGCACATTTAGATCTTGTTGAGCGTAGTAAAAACAGTCTTAAAGAACTTGTTAAGACACGCTAATCTTTATTTCATACACAAGGGGAAATTACATCATTGTTTTACCTTAATATCCTTGATAATAAATAAAAAACCACAATCTCTCAGTTTTTAAAGTAGATTGTGGTTTTTTATTTATGTTAATTTGAGCTGGTTCGGACAGCTGGTGGGGGAAAAAGTAGGATTGAGTCCGAAGCGCTAAGACCACCTAAATATGAAATATAAATGTAATATTTTAATAACTCAATAGAGGAAATAAAATGATATACTTCTAATTGAAAGACAAAAAAGGATGATATTGTAAATTAAAAGTCCTCTATTACAGAAAATCTAAAACGAACCTACATAACAGCACGAGTCTTCAAACGATCAACTTATTAGTTTAAGTAATTTGAAAGTTGAAGAAAGTGGGAACTTGGAATGAAAAAAAGATTTACTGCCCTCAGTACATCGATTCTATTCGGAGTTGTAAGTGCATTCTCCCTTCCATCGGCTACATCTGCGGAAACAACAAGCCTTAAAGGAGTTCAAGAGGAGCGCACCGGGATCCAGTCCGAGATAAAGAAAACAGATCAAGAACTGCTTCAAGTACAGGTAGAACTAACTAAACTAACAGAACAAATCCAAAGAGTTGATCAAGCCATCATAGATAATAACAAGATGATAAAAGACATGGAATTAAAAGTGGAGGCTTCTCAGAAGGAAATATCTGAACTTGAGCAAGAAATAAACACCATTCAGGATAGAATTAATAAGCGCAATGAAATTCTAAAAAAGCGAGCCTTAACTCTACAAGAAAGCGCGGGAAATGTTAAATATATAGATGTTATTCTGGGCTCCTCCAGTTTTGAAGACTTCGTTGGACGTCTTCAAGCAGTTGCTGTATTGGTCCAAGCAGATCAAGACCTTGTAAAACAATATCAGGAGGACCAAAGGGCTGTTTTAGCAAAGCAGGCCTCTGCAGAAAAAAAGCTAAAAGATTTTAAAGAGTTAAAAACAGAGCTTGAAGGAATGCAGGAACAAATATTACAACAAAAAGAAGAAAATGATGCTTTAAAGGAACAATTGAAAAAACTAGAACAACAGAAACTTTCTCACAAAGCGGAGCTGCATCAAGAAGAGCAGACGCTTGCTTCAAAAGAGGCTGAGCTAAATCAAAAGGTACTAACAGATCCATCTGATACAGTACCGGCACCTTCAGATACACCTATCCCAACAACATCTAACAAAACAATAAACATGGTCCTTCATGCCGGGGAAAGGTTCATAGGAAATTCCGTCTATGTCTTTGGCGGCGGAAGAAATGATTATGATGTTGCACAAGGCAGATTCGATTGTTCAGGATTTGTGGCATGGGCTTTTGGCGAAGCAGGGATTAAAGTAGGCGCCCATACGGATATATTAAAAAATACAGGTAAAAAAGTTCCGTTTAGTGAGGCCCGTCCAGGTGATCTTGTCTTCTTTGATACATATAAAATTGACGGGCACGTCGGTATTTATCTAGGCGGTGGAAAGTTTATTGGATCTCAGAGCAGGACAGGAATTGCCATTGCCGATATGACAAAGGGTTATTACCTGGAAAAGTTTAATGGTCGTGTGATGAGAATTATTGATAATTAAAATTAGCGAAGCGATGCTCTTTTGCATTGCTTTGTTCTTTTTGTTACTGATAAGGTAAAATATGAAAATATTAGTATTGCCATTTGCTAAGGGGAATTAGTAAAATAGGGAAGATGCTTGTCAGAACTAATTATTAAACAACCAGTTAGGAGAGTTTAACAACATGGATTTACTTATGCTTATTAAAGCAATTATTTTAGGATTCGTCGAAGGCTTAACAGAGTTTGCTCCCGTTTCATCAACAGGACATATGATTATAGTTGACGATATGTGGTTAAAGTCTGAAACTTTTTTAACTGCTCATGGAGCAAATACCTTTAAAGTTGTGATTCAGCTTGGCTCCATTCTTGCTGTGGTTGTTACTTTTAAAGACCGTTTTATTGACTTATTAGGTCTAGGCAGATTGACCAAAAAAACGGTCAACAAACAAAGCCGTCTAAAATTAACCCAGGTTATTGTAGGGCTGGTGCCTGCAGGGGTATTAGGGGTGCTGTTTAATGATTATATTGATGATCATTTATTCTCTACAAAAACCGTCTTAGTGGGCTTAGTAATTGGTGCTATTTTTATGATTCTTGCTGATTTAATGGGACCTAAACATCCATCAACACAAACAGTCGATCAAGTCACGTATAAGCAAGCCTTTATGGTGGGTTTGTTTCAATGCTTTTCCCTATGGCCAGGCTTTTCACGTTCAGGCTCAACCATATCAGGAGGAGTTTTGATGGGAATGAGCCATCGTGCGGCAGCTGACTTTACCTTCATTATGGCCGTGCCAATCATGGCTGGAGCCAGTTTTTTATCCTTATTAAAAAATTGGGAGTTTATGACAGTCGATGCTTTGCCAATTTTTATCGCTGGTTTTATTAGTGCATTCATCTTTGCATTAATTTCGATTCGTTTTTTCCTGAAATTAATCAATAAGATAAAACTATTGCCATTTGCCATTTATCGGATTGTATTAGCTCTAATTATTTATTTGTTTTTCTTATCATAATAGAAGGGGGCAGCTCTTATTTTTAGGAGCTGCCCTTTTATTCTTTAAGAAAATCTGGATAATCACTAATCAATCCATCCACATGAACATTCCTTAAAAGAGTGACCTCGTTTTTTTTTCGAATTGTCCATATAAATGTTTTAAAACCGTGCTGATGAATCCTGCGGATAAGCTTTTTATTTACCATAGTGATTTTTGGGTTAACATAGGAGGCATAGTTTTCAAAAGAAAGAAATTCCTTATTAGAAATTCCTTTACCGGTGAGTTTCTTCAGTAAAACTCCTAATTGGACAGAAGGAACAAGTTGATGAAAGCGTTTAAGTGAATTCTGGTCAAATGACTGTACAATTACTTGTGGGCCTTCACTGTTAATGAGTCCGCGGTTTAACAGCTCGTCTGCAATCTTTTCCTCAATACCCGGGTATAGGGCTGGATTTTTTATCTCTAATAATATGCCAATCTTACCGGCAAATTCATCTAGGAATTGACAGAAAGAAGGGATTCTTTCCCCGCTAAAGCGAGGGTGAAACCAACTGCCAGCATCTAGAGTTTGAATTTCCTTCAGTGTAAAGTCTTTCACTTTTCCTTTCCCATTTGTCGTTCGATTGACGGTAGGATCATGAATAACAACCAACTCACCATCCTTTGTCATTTGTACATCCAATTCCAGGAAGTCGACCCCGAGCAGCAAAGCTTTATGAAAGGACGCAAAGGTATTTTCGGGGCAGTATCCTGCTGCACCACGGTGGCCGATCTTAATGGGATAGTGGTATGTAGAAGCCGTATCATTAACCAATTTCCTCTGTAAAAACGATTTCCAAAATGTAGTGGTTATTCTCAATTAGTTATACCCCCAACACCTTTTTTGAACATGGTAAGAAAAACGCAGTAGAATGTCAACTGTGTTTTTACCTAGATACTCTCTTCAATTTTATGGACAAATATATAGAATGGCAGGAAGTTTATGTACAAAGAATGGGCTTATTCTTTTTTGGTGAATAAGCCCATTATGGATATTTGTCTATCGCACATCTCTAACTAGGTGAATAGGATATATGGAAATCGATAAAGGAGGTAATGTAAATGTCTGGTGCAGCAGGTGGCTACGGCGGCGGCTTTGCCCTAATAGTCGTTTTATTCATTTTATTAATTATAATTGGTGCTTCTTGGGGTTGCGGATTCTATTAATATAAAAGGAGGAATTTAAATGTTTGGATATGGTGGATTTGGTGGCTACGGCTATGGTGGTTGTGGCTATGGCGGCGGATTTGGCGGCGGCTTTGCATTAATCGTTGTATTATTTATTCTATTGATTATTGTAGGTGCTGCTTGCTTTAGATGGTAGTCTAGTCTAAAGTGCTTTACAACACGTGATATGGGGGTAAGAGCCTGTATCACAGTTGTTTAAGGTGAAATTATGTAAATGGACTAGTAACCCGCTTGGTTAATCCAGCGGGTTTTCTAGTGGTATACTTTTATCACTTTTCCATTTTTCAAATTGATCCAGTTCTTTTGACACTTTCTTAAGTGTATAACCAATCACTGCAGCATCATCAAGCAGTCCAAGACCAATAATAAAATCAGCAACGATATCAAGCGGGGAAACAAAATACAACAGGGCTCCGATGATGGTTACAATCGTACTCGGTTGTACATTTTTATATTCTCCTTTGGAGTAGGCTTTAACCAACTCAACAAATAGAAGAAGTTTATCCCAAACATCGCCTAAGGGACCTTTTTTTTCCGTTGCTTTATCGGCCGCTCTTTTTAGCAAGTCTTTTATTTTTTGGGGATTGCCGATGAATTCTTTCGCTTTGTTAATGTATTTATTCTGCTCTTTTCCAATAAGTTCCTCTTCGTTGTACATATGTCTCACTTCCTTTAACGGAATTCAAACTTAGTTTGCCTCCAAATATATATTTTCATTAAATGTTTACCCCAAACACATAAAAGAAAAACCAGGTGCAATGAGCACCTGGTTTGATTATGCGAAAATAAGTTGTTCAGTTATTTCTGAAGGACCTGCAACAATTTCTTCCACTTCAGATCCCTCTAATGTTTCTTTTTTTAATAATGCATCAACTAATTGCTGATACTGATCTTGATGGTTATTAATTAGGGTTTCTGCTTTTTCTAATCCTTTTGCAAAAAGTTCCTGCATCTTCATTTCTTTATCTTGCTTATTAAAGGTTAGTGTAAAGCCATCCTCGAGCATACCAGTATCGACCATTTGTTCAATCAGATGTTTTGCTTGTTGCACGTCACCACTAACACCAATACTGTGTTCCCCAAGGAACATTCTTTCAGCCACACCTCCGGCTAAGACCATAGCTACACGGTCAAGCAAGTCACTGGTTGTTGATAAATGCAGTTCTTTTGGAATTGGCGCTACATAACCAAGAGCCTCGCCGCGTGGAATAATCGTTGCTTTTCGGACTGAGCCTGGTTTTGTTAGTGAAGCAACGATTGCATGGCCAGCTTCATGGATAGCAACTCTGTGCTTTGTTTCAGCATCCTGTAATGATCGGGAGGTATTGCCTAGAATTGTACGGTCAAGGGCATAATCTAAATCCTGCTTTGTAATCCAATCTTGGCCATTTCGGACAGCACGTCTTGAGGCCGTTTCAAAAAGGGACTGCAGTTCCGCTCCTGAAAATCCGGAGGTGCTTTCTGCAAGATCATCAAGTGACGCAAACACATCCTCTGCAAGAGCTTTTCCTTTCGTATGAATCCCGATGATTTCTCTTCTTCCCTTTGTATCTGGAAGTGAAACGTTGAAGGAGAAGTCAATTCGTCCAGGACGAAGGAAAGCATCATCGAGCATGTCCTTTCTATTCGTCGCGGCAATAAACAGGATTCCATCATTAGCATGTCCGCCGTCTAACTGTACAAGAAGTTCTGTTAACGTTTTTTCCGCTTCTTCACCACCATGTGCTTTACGCTTACCGGCAAGTGCGTCTACCTCATCAATAAAGATAACAGCAGGTGCTTGTTTACGAGCAGTTTGAAATAGAGAACGAACTCGGCTTGCACCAACGCCGACAAACATCTCATTAAAGGCTGAACCGCTAGCAGAGAAAAATGCAGCATCTAGCTCCCTTGCCATTGCTTGAGCTAGTAAGGTTTTACCTGTCCCTGGAGGCCCATATAATAGGATCCCTTTTGGCGGTTTTATTCCTAGCTTAACAGCCCTCTCTGGTTCTTTTAAAGTAGATAATGTTTGCAAAATTTCCTCTTTCATTTCCTCTGCAATTCCGCCCACATCATTTAAGGTAATCGATGGCAGCGGCCGCGATTTGGCCACACTATTTTTCATAGAATTGTGAAGCCCAAATCCGCCCTTAGTTTTTTGCAGGGCAAGAGCAGCACCTGCAAACAATAGAATAACACCGCCCATTATCCATTTTCCATAACGGCTGCTGGTAGTATAGGTGTAATCAATATTGTATTTTTCAACAAGTTTCTCAATCATTTGGCTGTTCGGTGGAATATGGGAAACATATTCGACGTTGCCTGCTTTCATATACAGACTGCCGTCAGCTCGTTCTGTCAGTGTAACAGCCTTGCCATTTTGCTTCTGAATGGTTTTTTCTACGGAAGAAAAAGGAATCGTGATTTCATTATGAGAAGTTTGAACATACCAAATGATCCCAGTGATGACTATAATTATCGCTGTAAATAGCGGAATAAACTTTGAAACTATCTTTTTACTTTTATTCAATTAACTTCATCTCCTCTAACAGAGTTCTATAAACTATTATAATGTATTTCCAGAAAAATGGATGTGGAAATCAGTGGAAGAATTAAGTAAGACAATGGACATAAAAAACACACCTTCCTGATAGGATGTGTGTGTTGGAATTCATGATAATAAGCGGAGTTGGGGAATAATCGGAGTTAGCACGCTTTGGGCCAATGTGCCAATACTCATTCCGACAGATGCTGCCTTGCTCCATTTAAAAACATGAACCTTTTCATCCTTGGTTTCATACAAAAATAAGAGTTGATCCCCTTCTTCTGCGATACCAATTTTATTATAGGTGATATTATTTTGTTCAAGTACTATTTCGAAAGCTTTATGCAATAAGGTCAAGGTTTGTTGATCTACTGACTGATTATTCATTTTTCCTCCTAGGAATTAGAAATTATGTTATCTCCATTATATTCCTTTAATTGCCATTATAAAAGAAAAAATTATGTGAAAATATCAGATATATTGCAAAGTTGACGTTTGCGAGATAAGATTGAAGTTATGGATAAAAAAATCTTGCTATAAAGGCATACTGTCATTTAGCAATTTTGTTCCTTCACCTTTTGCCTGAGGGAATAGAACCTTATTTAAAGGAAGTTTAACTTCTTTGTCAAAGAGAGGAAGACAAGATGGGTAACAATTTTAAAGAAGATGTATTGTCACGCCGGACATTTGCGATTATTTCCCACCCAGATGCTGGTAAAACGACATTAACAGAAAAATTACTATTATTCGGCGGAGCTATTAGAGACGCTGGTACAGTTAAAGCAAAAAAAACAGGAAAGTTTGCCACGAGTGACTGGATGGAAATCGAAAAACAACGTGGAATTTCCGTTACATCAAGTGTTATGCAATTTGATTATGAGGGATTTAGGGTCAATATTCTCGATACCCCTGGACACCAAGATTTCAGTGAAGATACTTACCGAACTCTAATGGCTGTTGACAGTGCTGTGATGATTATTGACTCAGCAAAAGGGATTGAGGAACAAACCCTTAAATTATTTAAAGTCTGCCGTATGCGCGGAATCCCAATCTTTACTTTTATAAATAAGCTGGATCGCCAAGGTAAAACACCACTTGAACTTCTTGCTGAATTAGAAGAGGTTCTTGGTATTGAATCCTATCCAATGAACTGGCCAATCGGAATGGGAAAAGAATTCTTAGGCATTTATGACCGTTTTCATAAAAGGGTGGAACAGTTCCGAGTTGATGATGAAAATCGATTTATTCCATTGAATGACGATGGTGAAATTGAAGGGGACCACCCAATAAAAACATCAGGCCTTTATGATCAAACCCTTGAGGAGATTTTACTGCTTAATGAAGCTGGAAATCAGTTTTCGCCTGAAAAAATCGCCGCAGGAGAGCTAATACCTGTATTCTTCGGCAGTGCTTTAACGACCTTTGGAGTACAGACTTTCCTTGAGTCTTACTTGCAATTTGCACCGCCGCCAAAAGCCCGTAATTCATCGATTGGTGAAATTGATCCATTATCAGAACAATTTTCAGGTTTTGTGTTTAAGATCCAGGCCAATATGAACCCGGCTCACCGCGACCGGATTGCTTTTGTACGGGTATGTTCCGGTAAATTTGAACGTGGAATGACCGTTAATATCCCGCGATTAGGTAAACAATTAAAGTTATCCCAATCTACATCCTTTATGGCAGAAGAACGTAACACTGTTGAAGAGGCGGTAAGCGGGGATATTATTGGGCTTTATGATACAGGTACCTATCAAATTGGTGATACGTTAACGATCGGTAAAAACGACTTCCAATATGAAAGGCTGCCACAGTTTACTCCTGAATTATATGTAAGGGTTTCTGCGAAAAACGTTATGAAGCAAAAATCCTTCTACAAAGGCATTCAGCAGCTTGTCCAGGAAGGAGCTATCCAGCTTTTTAAGACGGTTAGGATGGAAGAATATTTATTAGGTGCGGTTGGTCAGCTTCAGTTTGAAGTTTTTGAGCATCGGATGAGAAATGAATACAACGCAGAAGTATTGATGGAGCGCATGGGCTCAAAAATTGCCAGATGGGTTGAAAATGATACAGTAGATGAAAACTTATCGAGCTCACGGAGCCTGCTGGTTAAGGACCGTTATGAAAATTATGTCTTTTTATTTGAAAATGATTTTGCATTAAGATGGTTCCAAGAAAAAAATCCTGCGATTAATCTATATAATCCAATGGACCAGCACGAATAAATTATGTTAAAACAGCGGAATTTTTCTGCTGTTTTTTTATTTTTCATTTTAAGCAAAAAAGTAAAATTGAATAAATTGGAAATTATATGGGAAATTTTCAGTCTATACCCGTTAATTTCGGATAGTAATGGATAAGATAAGTGGAGTAGTTTTTTATCTAAAATGCCATATAGAAGCGGGATAGACTAATGAAAAAAATGAGCAAATTGGAAGCTGTACTGTGGAATATTGCATTTCCTGGTTTTACGCAACTGTTAACTGGCCAGTATATAAAAGGGGTCTTATTTGTTGTTTTAGAGTTCATTATGAATGTTAATAGTCATTTTAACAGTGGGATTATGTTTAGCTTCTTAGGTGAAATTCAAAAGGCAGAGGAAATTTTAGACTATCAATGGCTTATGTTCTACCCTTGTATTTATATGTTTTCGATTTGGGATGCCTATCGATTTGCTATGTCAGCTGAGGAAAAGTATTCTTTTCTGCCGTTTGTTTTTGGTGCTTACTTTGTCACAGTTGGTTTAATGCTCTCGCCGAAGGTTACAGTTTTTCAAATTCACCCTGGCCCCATATTTTTACCTATGATCTTTTTAATCCCCGGTTTGATTGTTGGAGGAATAATTCAACAAATATTAGCTGTTAATTATAGGAACTCGAACAAGCTTTAAATCAAACTTCGATTTAAGGCTTTTTGAGTGAATAAAATTAATTTTTTTCTACCCCCACACCAAATTTACCAATAACGTACATATGTAATGAATTGAAAAATAGGGTAATGAGATAACAACAATTAGCGGAGAGGAGCAACCAATAGTAAACAGGGAAATGGGTAAGTTTAACAATTAACAAAAGCCCTGAAAAGCCCTAGATCAAGGGATTTAACTTAATGAAATTGCTTATCCCTATGAAGTCCTTATGTACTATATGTATGGTATAATGGGACGAATAGAGGTGAGCAAATGCTTAGTTTATTGTTTATGAGCAAGAAGAAAAATAGAACCTTGGAAGAAACCGTTTTGTTGATTCAACAAGGTGACCGACAACTGCTGAATCAATTAATTGATTCCTACAAACCCTTTATAGCTAAAACTGTGTCTTCCGTCTGCAGACGCTATATTTATGAATCGGACGATGAATTTAGCATTGGACTTATTGCATTTAATGAGGCAATTGAAAAATATTCACCAGACCGGGGAAATTCTTTGTTAAGTTTTTCTGAGGTCATTATTAAAAGAAGAGTTATAGACTATATTCGTAAACAAACTAAAAATCAACATATAAGCATCGATATTACCAATCCTTTACAAGAGGAAGAATCACCGGGATCCGTAATTGTTAATGAACTTTCCCTTGATGAATTCAATAAGAAGAACGATGAAGAATTAAGGAAAGATGAAATCATTCATTTCCAAAAAGTTTTAACTGACTTTGATTTGAGTTTTAGCGACTTAGTTGAACATTCACCCAAACATGCAGATGCCCGTAAAAGTGCTATTCTCACTGCAAAAATGCTCGTCGCTAATGAAGAATTAAGACAGATGCTATGGGAAAAGAAGCGGCTTCCTATTAAACAATTAGAAAAAATGGTTAGTGTCAGCCGAAAAACAATTGAACGGAATCGAAAATATATTATTGCAGTTGCACTTATTTTATCTAGCGATTATGTATATATGAAGGACTATATTAAGGGGGTGCTGGATATATGAAAAAAGGAATTATCATGGAAATAGACGATTGTTTCATAACGCTGCTTACCCCCGAAGGTGAATTCCTCCGATCTAAAAAGCAAGACAAACTCTATAACCTTGGTGAAGAAGTACACTTTTTTCCAATTACAAATGTTCAAAATAGGATTTCATTTACATCTATAAAGAATATTTTTACTGCTAAAACCGTTTGGACGATCACAGCAGCCCTTTTCATCTTACTAGGCTCCTTGATTCCGATACGTCAAAATAATAAAGCTTATGCCTATATGACGATTGATGCGAACTCAAGTATCGAACTTGGTGTAAATAAGAATATGCAAGTGGTGGAAATGATTGGAATAAATAAAGAGGGTAAACAGATTATTTCGGAGTTGAAAGATTGGAAGAAAAAAGATGTTTCAATCATTACGGAGTCAATCCTAGGTGAGATCAAACAAGCGGGTGGTGATGAGAGCGAGCCGGTGATCATTTCCGCTGTCAGTACGGCAGATGAGGACGAACAATCAGAAAAAGAACTTAAAAAGAATATTGATGAGATAAAAGTACTAGCAGGCAAGGCTGATCTTGAGTTAACCTTTATAAAAGCAACTCAAAAGGATCGAAAAAAGGCACACGAGCTTGGTATGTCAACTGGAGAATATCAGCAGGATAAATTCCAGCAGGAAGTTGAAAAGCAAGGAAATAAGGAGCAGGATAATAAGCAGGATAATAAGCAGCAAAAAAAGAATCAATCTGGTGAGAAAGAAAAACAAAAACCTAAGAACCACACCAAGAATGATGACAAAGCTGCATCATCGCCAAGTGCCGCCATTCCGGCAGGACAGCAAAAGAAAGTGGAAGATAAGCAAACTTTTAAAGAGCCTGCCCCTGATGCAGGGCAATCGGCTGCCAAAAAGACTGCACATGTGGCTAAATTGCCTCCAGGTCAAGTAAAGAAAGCAGTCGATCCATCTAAAACCAATGTAAAAAAAACGAAGCCAAAGACTCAAAAAGTGACCCAGCAGAAAATTCCAAAAAGCAAAGATAATGCAAAAACTAAAGAAAAAACAGTAAACCAGCCTAAGAAAATTAACCAAAAACCTCAACAAAATAATAATAATAAATAATATTAAAGTCCGGATAATGAATCCGGACTTTTTTCCATGATATTCAATTATTGGTTGTTAAATTGTCCTGATAACTCAGCTTGTGCTTGTTGGACTAGTCTTTTGGTAATTTCTCCACCTACAGACCCATTTGCTCTTGATACGGTATCTGAACCTAATTGAACTCCAAATTCTTGGGCAATTTCATATTTGACTTGATCTAAATACTGTTCGATTCCAGGTACCAATAATTTATTGCTGCTGCTCGCCATAATTTTCACTCCTTTGTTGTTTGAAGTAGGAACTCTTATGAGACTTCCTTGTTTGATTAATTAACCTAGTGCAGCTAATTGCATCGGGTAGATATATTAAGGTTCTAGAGGAACTTTTGTCCCTCTCTATTGATAGTATTTATTTTCTGTAGATTTTCATAAGTGGTAATGTTTTTCGGATTTGGATAATTCCATTAATCCGAACCATGGCTGACATCTTTGGTCGGATGCATAAATGGAAAAGCCTGTGGTTTCTTTTTCTCTTCTAGCAGCTCACGATTTTCAGCGGTATTCCAGCCGATGTCATTTGTCGGATGAACCCACTCGTCGCCAGACATAATAGCAGGGTCTGTATCCTCTGACCAGTTTTCTAAGGGTGAATGATCGGAAGCATATAAACTGTCACCGATCGTTACCCCATATTTATTGACAAAGGGGGCCTGCATTTTAATACCGGTACCTTCAAAGCTCGGGGCATTCATTTGATGTGGCATGGTTTCGTTAATGGATACTTGTTCGTTTGTTTTGTTCTGATTGGATTCTGTCATAGATTTCACTCCTTTTTCTTTATTTTTTTGTTGTCCCGACAATATTATTTATGAAAAATAAGGAAAGGAATGATACCTCAAAGTTTGCTCAAACTAAGTATGTATTATCATTTCGTTGGGAGGGTTTAAAAGTGGCCAAGCGCAAAGCAGAGTTTAATGCAGTCGAAAAATATTCGAAAACACCACATAAAAATGTACAGGAAAGTGAATTTTCTGCGGAGTTCGCCGATAATAATAATGCCATTCGTTTTCAAAATAGAAATTCAAAACAAGGTAAAAAGGGAAGAAGCTAATGCATAAGGTACCAAACCTGAAAACCTCTATTCCAATGGAAGAGTTTAGTGTTGAAATTGGTGAGGTAAATGGAGTAAAGCTTTATGAAACAAAAAAGCATATGAAGAAAATTAGAAAAAATAAATAGCCGGGGACTTTGCCCCGGCTTTCTATAACCTATAAGGTGAAAATTTGTGTTTGGTTATTGCTAGGGGTGAAGTATGCTAGTAAATGCTCTTGCTTTCTTTTTATTTCCCCTGTCGATAAATAATGGTCTAAGTTAAAGGTCAATTCTTCTAGCATGGTATGCTTATATAAATCCTTTTCATCAAGTACCAGCTGAGAATCTCTATTTTCTATTTTTATCCGATCATCTAGTATCTGTTTATAAAGCCTTGAGCGTTCACCTTTGTCTAAGGATGCCTCCCACCAAGGTTTTCTAGGTTTGTATTTATGATTTCTTAAGTAATCATACTTCATAAGTCCTTCAATCACATCAAGTTCATCAACAGAGCGTTCCTCCAGGAACGAATATAATCTGCGGTATAAATCTTCCAACTGATGACCAATCCTTGACCATCCCTTATCATCCCAGTAGGAACCAAACTCTTGGAAAAAGTCAAATGGAGATGGGAATACTTTGCTGACTAGAAATTCAACGGTATAATCCATCCGATGATCGTTCCAATATTTCTCCAATACATCTTCCACCTGTTTGATTCTAACAATATCGTCAAAGGAGAGTACGTTATTGCTTAGAATTTCATAGGGAGAATGATCCATATATACGTATTGATGGTCGTCTGCTCTTAAACGCACCCCGGTACCCCGAAGCATTTTTAAAAATCCTAATTGCAATTCTTCAGGTCTCATCTCAAATACATCATTAAATGTTTTACGGAAAGATGAGTAATCCTCTTCAGGAAGGCCTGCAATCAAATCGAGATGCTGATCAATTTTTCCTCCGTCTTTCACCAGTGTTACTGTTCTCGTCAGCTTGGCAAAATTTTGTTTTCTTCTTACGAGCTCATTCGTGAAGTCATTTGTTGACTGCACCCCAATTTCAAAACGGAAGAGTCCCGGGGGTGCTTCTTGATTTAGAAATTCAATAACTTCAGGGCGCATAATATCAGCTGTAATTTCAAATTGAAAGACAGTACCCGGAAGATGCTCATCAATCAGGAATCGGAATATTTCCATAGCGTAACTTCTACTGATATTAAAAGTCCGATCGACAAATTTAATGGTTTTTGCCCCGTTTTCCATTAAATAGAGAATATCAGCTTTTATCTTTTCCCGGTCAAAATACCTTACACCAACTTCTATAGAAGAAAGACAGAATTGACAGCTAAATGGACAGCCTCTGCTTGTTTCAATATAGGTGACGCGCTTTCCTAAATCAGCGATATCTTCAGGGAATCGATACGGAGAAGGCAATTCTTTAAGGTCTAATTTATTCATTTGCGGGGTCATCTTTACTTGTCCATTTTCGCGGTAAGCAATGCCATGAACGTTGCGATATTCTTTGGAAGAAGAAATTTCATTTAATAGCTGCTTAAAGGTCTGTTCTCCTTCACCGATAACGATAAAATCAATATCCTGGCATTTCTCCATCCATTCCGCAGTATCATATGTGACCTCAGGACCGCCGAGCACAATTAAAACAGAAGGATCAACCTTCTTTAACATATTTACCACTTTTAGAGTTTCCTCAATGTTCCAAATATAACAGCTGAAACCAATGACATCTGGTTTAGCCTGGTATAGATCCGAAACAATATTTAACACAGGGTCTTTAATCGTATATTCTTTTAAATTGATTTGAAATTCTGGGGCTGCATAAGCCTTCAAATAACGAATGGCAAGATTGGTGTGAATAAACTTGGCATTCAGAGTAGAACAAATAACATTCATAAGGTTGCTCCTTTTTTCATTATAACCAAATAATAATTATAACTTATTTTTGACCAAAAGAGTATAAGACAAACCCATTTTCAGTCTACGATAGCCCCTATCCCCTTTAATGATGTATTTATTGCTCATTCTGTTATATTACAATAAATTTTCTGTTATACAATTAAGTAAGCGTTCTTAAGTCTGACATAATAATGATTCTTTTAAAAAAAATAATGTGTTATAAAATTATTTGCTAGATGTTTGACTTTTGTCACAGCTAAACTTTCAAAATTGTCCTACAATAACTGTGGAGAAAACAATAAATCGTTATTTCGTAATTTTGGGATGAAATGGGGAGGGACATTATGTCTATTTTACCGAAAAAGAATGATCTCGGATTTTTTGAAATCCGATTAGAATCTATTGGCGGCCTGGGAGCAAACCTTGCTGGTAAAATGTTAGCTGAAGCTGGTGTGTTAAGTCTTGGTTTACGAGGCTCAAACTTTTCATCTTACGGCTCTGAAAAGAAAGGTTCACCAGTAAAGAGTTTCATTCGTTTTTGTGAACCAGAAGTGGAAATCAGGGACCACAGTCCAATCGAGCAGCCGCATATTGTTGGTGTTTTTCATGAGGCATTATATAAAACCGTTAATGTTGTCAGCGGTTTAGATGCTGATGGAATTGTTCTGGTAAATACTGCTAGACAATTTGATGATGTTAAAAAAGATTTACATTTAGAATATGGAACTCTTGCAATCATAGATGCTTTAACTATTGCTGTTGAGGAAAAAACCAAAGTTAATACAGCTATGCTTGGAGCCCTGTATCGAATTTGTGATTTCTTAGATCCTGAATCGATGAGAGATGTGATTCGAAAAACCTTTACAAAGAAATACCCGCATCTAGTTGAACCAAATATTCGCACATTTGACCGCGGATATAATGAAGTTCAATTTAAAACCTATGAAGTACCAGAAGGTGCGGAAGGAAAAGCATTTACTCGTCCGCTTCCACAGCTGGGATATCTGACACAGGAAATTGGCGGTGTCATGGTTTCACAAGCAAACAGCATCTTTAAAGATTTAAGCGGATCACGACAAGGTTTTCTTCCAGAATACAAGCAAGACAAATGTATACACTGTGCTGCTTGTGATAATGTTTGTCCGGATTTCTGTTTTGTTTGGGAAGAAGGAGAAGATAAACGAGGCAGAAAGCAAATGTTCCTAAAGGGGATCGATTATCAATACTGCAAGGGCTGCTTAAAGTGTATTGAAGCATGTCCAACTGATGCATTGGGAGATCTTCGTGAAATCATGGGTTATGCGGATGAAAACCGTGTAAAGCAAAACTTTCCTTATATTGCAGGAGGGGTACGATAATGGCTATTTTAGAAGATAAATTAACAAAACAGGGTGTAGCAGAGCAACTTTCTACCTTTGAATCGGGTAATGAAATGGCAGCTACTGCAGCAGCACAAATTAACTATCATATTATGGGATACTTCCCAATTACACCTTCTACTGAGGTTGCTCAATTTTTAGATCAAATGAAGACACGCGGTCAGCATGATATAAAACTGATTCCTGCCGATGGAGAACATGGCTCAGCAGGTATTTGCTACGGAGCTGCCATTACTGGTGCACGTGTCATCAATGCCACTAGTGCAAATGGTTTCCTTTATATGCTTGAACAGATGCCTGTGCAATCAGGGACTCGTTATCCAATGGTCTTGAATCTTGTTACTAGGGCAGTCAGTGGTCCGCTTGATATTCGCGGTGATCACTCGGATCTTTATTATGCCTTGAATACAGGGTGGGTTATTTTAACAGCGAAAACACCTCAAGCTGTTTATGACATGAATATTATGGCATTAAAAATTGCCGAACATTCTAAAGTGCGATTACCGGTGATTGTCGCTTATGACGGGTTCTTTACATCCCACCAAAAACGCAGAGTTGAGTACTTTAAGGACCGTAATGTGGTTCAGCAATTTGTTGGTGAATGCCCGACCGATTATAACTTTGTTAGAGATTTGAGCAAGCCTGTAACAGTTGGTGCTCATATGAGCGGTGACGATTTCTTAAACAACCACTACCAACAATCCGAAGCCATTTACAATGCTAAAGAGGTATTTAAAGAAGTGGCTGCCGAGTATGCGAAACTATCAGGCAGAGAGTATCCTGTTTTAGATTTATATAAAATGGAAGATGCCGAAGTTGCTTTATTTCTATTAAACTCTGCTGCTGAATCAGCAAAGGATGTTGTTGACCAACTTCGTGAAAAAGGGATTAAAGCGGGTGTGATCAGCCCTAATATTATCCGCCCATTCCCTGCAAAGGAAATTCGTGAAGCACTTAAAAATGTAAAAGCATTACTAGTCGGAGAACGGGCAGACTCTTATGGTGCAAATGGACCGAACTTAACACATGAAGTGAAGTCGGCTCTCCAAGATGATAAAGAAAATCAAACCATCGTGTTAAGCCGTGTATTCGGTCTTGGCGGCAAGGATTTCTATGCGGATGATGCGCACGCATTCTTTGATATGGCAATAGATGCAATGGAAAAAGGTTATGCCGAAAAATCCTTTGATTATTATGGTCATGTGCCTGGTAATCCGGAAAACGTTCTGAAGCCTGTTATTTTACCACAGCATGGTGACGTGTATAAAACAGGATTAATTGATGTGAAAATGGATGAAGCAACAAATAAATTAAAAGTAAAAATTCCGCCGCTTCGTGCTCTAACAGGTAAGCCTAAGCGGATTGCATCGGGACACGGTGCATGTCCAGGCTGCGGTATTTTTGCAGGTTTAGAGTTATTCTTTAAGGGCATTGAAGGGGATATTGTCACATTATTCCAAACAGGCTGTGCTTATGTAACGACGACTGGATATCCAAGTACTTCACATAAGCAGACGATGATACACAACTTGTTCCAAAGCGGTGCAGCAACATTATCCGGAACGGTTGAAGCCTTTATGGAATTAAAGCGACGTGGTGAAATTAACGTATCTGACGATGCAACCTTTGTTATGATTACCGGTGACGGTGGTATGGATATAGGGATGGGTTCAGCGATCGGTACAGCGCTCCGCGGCCATAAACTCATTATGCTTGAGTATGATAACGAAGGTTACATGAATACTGGTTCACAAATGTCTTATTCCACACCAATTGGACATATGACAAGCACATCTGGTGTCGGGAAAGTTCAGCGTGGTAAAGCATTCCACCATAAGGATACTGTCCAGATCATGGCAGCAACCAATATTCCATATGTATTTACAGGCTCTGAAGCATTCCCTCAGGATTTAGTGAAAAAAGGCGCAAAAGCACAGTGGTATGCACAGAATGTGGGACCAGTATATGGTAAACTTCTTATCACTTGTCCATTAAACTGGAAATCAGATGACCGTTACGGTACAAAGATTATTGAAGAGGCTGTAAATTCTTGCTTCTTCCCTCTATATGAAGTTGAACAAGGGGTAACGGCTATTACGTATAATCCAGAAGAGAAGAATAAACGTGTTCCCCTTTCAGAATGGTTGAAATATATGGGGAAAACCAAACACCTTTTAAAGGATGAAAATAAACCTATTTTAGACGAGTTTGAGGCTGAAGTTGAGAAGAGATGGCAGCGTCTTAAAGCAAAGCACGAAAATCCTATGCTCTAAGATACAATGAGCATTCGGGGACAGAGAGCGTGAAGGTATGGAAGTGCCTTACGTTCTCTGTTTTTTATGTCAACTTTAGAAAAAGTTATATTAAAAAAGGCAATCCAAACGGGATTGCCTTTTTGCGTGGTGATAAGGAACTAATTATATGAGTTAGGCTTTCTATCTTCAAAGATAGGAATTTGCTTACGTACTTCTTTAACTAAATCGAGATTAATTTCTGCTGTTAGTATTTCTTCCTTTTCCCCCGCTTCTGCTAATACCTTACCCCATGGATCAATCACAAGTGAGTGTCCGGCAAACTGGTTGTTTGGGTCACTGCCGGCACGGTTGCAGGCAATGACATAACACTGATTCTCAATCGCTCTGGCGATTAAGAGAGCACGCCAATGCTCTAGGCGGGGGGCTGGCCATTCGGCAACCACAAATAAGGCTTCAGCGCCTTCTGAAGTATGGGCGCGAATCCATTCTGGGAAACGAATGTCATAACATATTACACCTGCGAATAATTGATCATCTACCTTGAATAAACCTTTTTCAGTGCCGGCTTCTAGATAAAGATGCTCATCCATTAATTTAAAAAGATGGAGTTTATCATATTGATGGACCACATTACCATCTTTCGTAACAATAAGAAGTGTATTTTTTACACCTTTTTCGCCGCGATTTGCTACAGAACCTCCAACAAAATGGACCTGGTGTTTTTTGGCTGCTGATTGAAGGAAGGCAATTGTTTTCTGAGCATGCTCATCGGCAATCAATTCTAATCTTGTTAAATCATATCCTGTTGTCCAAAGCTCGGGCAGGACAATAATATCAGGCTGCTCCTCCATCGCTTTTTCAATAAGATTTTCTGCAGATTGATAATTGCTTTCAGGGTTACCAAAGGCGATATCCATTTGCAGACAGGAAACGTTTATTTTCAAATTCTTCACCTCATGAATTTCTATTTCTCTTATCAAGTTAATATTAAAGTTATACCATTTCTTCCGCGAATATCAATATAAATTTAACTTTATCAAAGTTAGGAAAATAAGGGGCAGTGAAGTTAAAATAGTTCTTTAGAATCAATAATATCCTACGAAAGTTTCGATTTATTCCTTTAAAGTATGAAAATTATACCATCTTTTAAATGTCCTCTAGTAGTTTACCATACCAGCCAGAGGAAATTTGTCGATAAAATCAGGAAAAGAAAGAGAAATTGTCGAAAAACGAAAGATTTAGGATGTTTTGTCTACTTTTGCGATTGTATTTACTTTTAATAAATTTCTTGTCATAATTCTTCAAGTAGTCTACTTTTTTGACGTATTTCTAGTAACCGTGTAAGGGTAGGAGATAAAATTGTACAAGTATAATAATAATCAATCGGAAATGATTGAAGAGATAAAGGCTAAAAGAGAATTAATGATTAATAGTGCAACTACACTTGGCTATACAAATCCGCAAACTCTTAAATACAGCCAAGAGCTAGATGAGCTGATTAATCATTATCAAAGGTTAATTCGTTCATCAGATAAATCCAATGAGGAAGTAAAGTTTGCTTTTAAGGACATGATTATGGTCTGGCCCAAAATTTTAGTCTGACATACTAATTGAAGGTCTTCAGTAATATATTTATCTAATTAATCCAGTAAGAAGGCCTTCCGGATCAAAATTACTTCATTATTTACCCCCTAGTACCAATCAACGAATTTCCCCGCATAGCAATATCCCTTTCTTGCTTTCTAAAGAAGAACCTGTGATTTTTATCATTGTTAAAATCATATTATTTACTATAGTTATTGTAGGAGCACTTTATGGAATAGCTGCTCAAAGCTTCTATGTAACTAACCACATTTATTCATCTCAACAACTATTTTCTTTTGCCCGGAATACTCCTAGATTCTGCATGATTCTTTCCCAATTATTTTAAATGAAAAGAAAACTCTTTTGTTTGGTAATATGCTTCTATTGCGATACATATATCGTTAATAAAAGCATTTTTTATAGCCAATGGAAGCAAGCGCTTTCAATAATCACAGTTTATATGGAGGAGGGAAAGTCCTACATGCACATTGTAGTTTGTATCAAACAAGTACCCGATACAAAAATCATTAAAATTAATCCAAAAACAAACACACTCGACCGGCGGAGTGCACCAGCTATTTTGAATCCTTATGATGCACATGCCGTTCAAGAGGCGGTGAAAATCAAGGGGAAAACGGGTGGGACTATATCGGTTTTGTCCATGGGTCCGCCGCAGGCAACTGCCATTATTAAAAAAAGTATTGAAATAGGGGCAGATAGAGGCTATTTGATAACTGACCGTGCATTTGCCGGTGCAGATACTCTAGCAACCAGTTACACAATATCAAAGGCTTTAGAAAAAATAGGCAAGGAAATCCCAATTGATATGGTGATTTGTGGGAAACATGCCATTGATGGTGACACCGGACAGGTTGGACCCGGGATTGCAAGAAGAATGGATATTCCCCCTGTAACTAATGTAATCGAAGTGGCAGAGGTCAATTTAAAGGAAAAGTCAGTCTTAATCAAACGGAAACTATCAAATGGTTATGAATTAATTCAAACAAAGCTTCCTTGTTTATTAACGGTGGAAAAGGAGATTAACCAAATCGAATACTCCCCAATGCCAAATATGCTTAAAGCTGCAAGATACGAACCTGTTATCTGGGCAGTCAGTGATCTTGAAAATGTAGACCGCGCTCAGCTTGGTTTAAAAGGCTCACCAACAATCGTAGGGAAAATGTTTGCACCTCCACGGCCTGAAGGCGGGAAAAGAATGGAAGGTACAGTTGATGAGCAGGTAAAACAGCTCATGGAAGTACTAATAGATAAAAAGGACCTATTTACCATCCAGTCATCTAAATAATAATAGTATTTTCTGCCTTTTGGAGGGATTTATATGAATATTGACGATTATCGGGGAGTCTGGGTATTTATTGAACAAAACGATAATAAGATTGAAGGAGTCTCACTGGAGCTTTTGGGAGCTGGAAGAAAGCTTGCTGATAAGCTGCAAGTTCCATTAGCGGGTTTTTTATTAGGGAATGAGATCAAACCATTAATTAACCAAGTGATTGCATTCGGTGCGGATGAGGTATACGTGATTGAACAGCCAATCTTAAGGGACTACCGTACGGAATCCTATATGCAGGGTGTTCTGTTATTAGCTGGAAAGTTTAATCCTGAAATTATTCTATATGGAGCGACTCCAAATGGGAAGGATTTAGCTAGTGCAGTTGCTACCGATCTATCTACGGGGTTGACGGCCGATACGACCATGCTCGATGTCGATGTAACCAATAGATTGTTAGAGGCAAGCAGGCCGGCATTTGGCGGTAATATTATGGCAACCATTCACTGTAAAAAGCACAGGCCGCAAATGGCAACCGTAAGACCAAAAGTTATGAAAGCATTAGCTCCGGATGCTGGCAGACTTGGGAGGGTAATTGAAGAGAAAATTGACCTAAGAGAAGAAGATATGCGCACAAAAGTGTTGAAAATTGTGAATGAAGTAACAAAAAAGGCAAGTTTAGCCGAGGCTCATGTTATTGTTTGCGGCGGCAAAGGATTGGGGGACCAGCATAATTTCAGGCTCATTCATGAATTAGCGGACACGATTGGTGCGAGTGTAGGCGGTACCCGTGATGTGGTTGAAGCTGGCTGGCTTCCGCACGAACAGCAAGTTGGTCAAACTGGTGAAACAGTCACACCAAAAATTTATTTTGCCATAGGGATATCTGGTGCGATCCAGCATGTGGTCGGTATGAAAAATTCAGAGTTTATTATCGCCATTAACAAGGATCCAGATGCACCGATTTTTGACGTTGCAACGTACGGGATTGTTGGGGATGCAATGGAGATCCTTCCAAGACTAATCGAGCAATTTAAGCAGCTCAAGACGGAAAAGGGCGGTGAATTAAGTTATGTCTGAGAAATTTGATGTGATTATCGTAGGGGCTGGGCCATCAGGTACTGCATGTGCACTCACATGCGCACGGAGCGGACTGAAGGTTTTGCTGATTGAAAGAGGAGAATATCCTGGATCCAAAAACGTAATGGGTGGAGTATTATATCGAAAACAAATGGAAGAATTGATTCCTGAATTCTGGAAGGAAGCTCCTCTTGAGAGGCCCGTCATCGAGCAGCGCTTTTGGATGATGGATAAGGAGTCGGTTGTCTCTTTTGGCTATAAAGGTTTGGAATGGGCAGTGGAACCTTATAATAATTTCACCGTGCTGCGGGCCCAATTTGACCAATGGTTTGCCGGGAAAGCAGTTGAAGCCGGAGCACTTCTCATCAATGAAACAGTCGTAACAGAATGTATTGTTGAAGATGGTAAGGTTGTTGGTGTCCGAACAGACCGCCCAGATGGTGATGTCTATGCTGATGTGGTGGTTCTCGCGGATGGTGTAAACTCACTTCTCTCTAAACAATTAGGCTTTCATAAAGAATTTCGCCCAGATGAAGTAGCCTTAACTGTGATGGAAGTTATTAACCTTCCAAAAGATAAAATTAATGACCGCTTTAATTTAGAGGATAACCAGGGATGCACCATTGAAATATTCGGAGATTCAACAAAAGGTAACCTGGGAACGGCTTTTCTTTATACGAATAAGGATAGTTTAAATATTGGGGTAGGAACAACCCTTTCAAGTATGATAAAAGCGAAATTAAAGCCGTATGAGCTGCTGGATTATTTAAAAAACCATCCGATGGTCAAACCGTTGGTTGCGGGAGGCGAATCAGCTGAGTATCTAGCCCACCTTATTCCCGAGGGCGGCTACCGCTCGGTTCCGAAAGTTGCCGGTAACGGAGTCATTGTAGTGGGTGATGCAGCACAATTGGTAAATGCAATCCATCGAGAAGGTTCCAATATGGCAATGCATTCAGGATTACTCGCAGCTGAAACGGTGATAGAGGCAAAGTCAAGAGGGGATTATTCACAGGCAACTTTAAATCTATACCGTGAAAAGCTTTATGATAGTTTTATAATCAAAGACTTAGAAAAGTATAAAGATGCGGCCCACACGTTTGAAAAGTACCCGCAATATTTCAATGAGTATTTACCAATGATGAATAAAGCAATGAGCAAATTTTTTACTGTCGATGGCACACCGAAACGTGAAAAACAAAAACAAATTATCAAGAGTATGACAGCTGAAAAAGGGACCATTCGAGTGATTCAGGATATTTATCGAGCTTGGAAGGCGGTGAAATAATGTCAACGAAGAATATCGAGGAAAAGCAGTATCTGCTAAGGTTTAAGTGTGATACCAAGTCTCATTTGACGGTGCTTGATCACGACATCTGTATGACAAAATGTCCCGATAAAATTTGTACAGTATTTTGCCCTGCAGAAGTATATAAGTGGGAAGGAACAAGGATGCAGGTTGGTTATGAAGGCTGTCATGAGTGCGGCAGCTGCCGAATCGGCTGCCCGTATCAGAACATTAAATGGGAATATCCAAAAGGCGGTCATGGAATCGTTTTTCGATTAGCTTAAATATAAAAGAAGTGCTGATTTTATTAAAATCAGCACTTCTTTTAATTATGTGAACGGAATGAATGGATGAATTAATAGTATATGTATGTTTATTATCATATGTAAGTTTTTTCACAAATTGGAGTAAAAAGAAGGTGAAGCAGAAGGGTACTATGAAGTGGATTTAGCTGATTTTCTCTAGTAAAGTGGCAGAGGAAAGTTCATCCTTTTTACTTGATTGAACTAAGGAGGATGCCAATGTATTGGCATAATCGATTAATTCCATATTTGGTGAACAATAATATGGAGATTTCCAGTTAAAATCACCCTCAACGGTTGCAGGGTAGATACTGACTTTCCAATGGAAATATATTGTGGACTGCGGCAGTTGTACACCTTCAACTGCGATAAGCCAATGAGTAAAGGGTTGGTCAGGACAATAGGCGTCAGATTTTTGTAATGATTTCAGATCATTTAGCCCGATTGGAACTAATGCCTTTTCATAAAAATCATGATAGTTTGGAGTTCTCATTTTTATAACCTCCCTTATTGATTTATCTTTATTATATGAAACCATACCCCCTTTTTTGTGTGATAAATGTTAAAAGTTTTCGGAAAATTTTTACGTTTTCATAAAATTATCACATTTGAATCATTATGTAAAGAATTGATTGTGAATATGTGACCTCTGTCACTACATATTCAAGTGGATATTTATATACTTATCTCAGGAAGAATGAATTTAGAGGTGAATGATACATGAGCTGCATGAGTGGTTTTGGAGGAACAACCCAAGGGGAACTAAGTGAAGGTCTTGCCCGCCTAAAAAGTGAACATCCTCCCTTAAGGGCCCAAATGGAAGGTTTATATGATTTAACACAGAAGATTAATCAAGAAAATGAGATCGAAGAGAATTTTAATAAATTAATCCAAAAGGTAATAGAATTTAAGAATGATTTAGAACCTCATTCTGAGAGAGAAGAGGGAGTCTTATTCCCAATGATGGGCGTTTATATTGGCACCACCTCAGGACCAATTGCTGTTATGGAATATGAACATGATCAGGCAAAAACAAATATTGCTGCCTTTCTTGATCAAGCAGAGGCAGGGGAATCTTCTCCGCAAGAAAAGAAAAAGTTAGCTGAATTAATACAAAATGCCTATTTTATCTTAACGGACCATTTTTCAAAAGAGGAAAATGTGTTGTTTCCAATGGCTGAAAGAATGCTGTCCGACGAGGAAAAGGCAGAGTTATTGCGGGTATTTAAGAAATAAAATAAAACAGGATGGGGCTGCCCCTCCTGTTTTATTTTATAATCACCCTCGCTGATTCCACTCCCAGACTTTCTGATCACTAGGGAGGAGGAGTGCAAGTAATCCTAGGATTGGCAAGATACCAAGCCAGGTGATCATGGATGACAAACCAATCCAGTCTGCTATCGAACCCAGCCCTACGGAACCGATAGCTCCCATTCCAAACGCAAGGCCCACAGTTAAACCGGACATTGTACCGATTTTACCCGGAACCAATTCTTGGGCATATACGACAGTAACTGAGAAACTAGTCATCAAAATAAAACCTGTCAGCACCAGAAAAATAAATGCGGGCACAGGTGGAACATGGGGAATCAGGATTGTAAAAGGAACCGTCGCTAACATCGATAAGGATATAATCTTTTTCTTTCCAAACCGGTCTGCCAGCGGTCCTCCAAAAAAGGTCCCAACTGCCCCTGATACTAAGAATGCAAACAAAAAGAATTGAGATTCCTTAATGGAAAAGGCATATTCTTTTATAGCATAAAATGTATAGAAGTTAGTGATGCCGGAAGTATACCAAGTTCTAGCGAAGATTAACAGCAAAATTAATGCCAATGTGTTTTTGACTTCTTTAGACACCCCCCGGCTCTTATCGTTAGAAGTATTCTTTTTCTTCACTCTAGGGGAAATTAACAATCTTTTATGGTACCAGTTCGCTATATACACAAGTAAAATAACAGCAACGGCGGCAACAATGGTAAACCATGAAGCCCCTATCTGACCTAAAGGAACCAATATAAGTGCAGTAATGAGAGGTGCCAATGCTTGGCCAGTATTCCCGCCTACCTGGTAAATAGATTGGGCAAGTCCTCTCCTGCTGCCCGCTGCCATATACGCAACCCTTGAGCCCTCAGGATGGAAGACAGCTGATCCTAGTCCAATGAAAAGAACGGAAAAAACAATCATTGAAAAATTGCCCGCAAATCCTAAACCAAGAACGCCAAATAGAGTGAAGGTAAGGCCGATTGGCAGAGCAAAGGGCATCGGTTTTTTGTCTGTAAGATAGCCAACGATCGGCTGCATGACAGAGGAGACCATATTTAACGAGAATGCTATAATCCCCAACTGGGTAAAGCTAAGTCCCATTGACTTTTCTAATATGGGAAACATTGCAGGTACTACAGCTTGAATAGCATCATTTAATAAATGGCAGAGCCCGATGATAAACAGAATTTTAAACATCGTTGATTCCGCAGTTTTCGAAGTCTTTGAGGAAAGTGCAGCTGGTTGAGTCATATTATCCCTTCTTTATTTGTATTGTTTTTTTTTATATTACTACTTATTTATTAAAATAAGAAACAATTATTTCTATTTTCGAAATTTAAGCACTATTGTGAGGCAATTTGACAGTCATATAAAATTTTTTTATAATAAACTTTGAAATCAAGATAATTTTCTAAGATGGATTCTGTCAAACATCTTATTATAATCAAAAGGATGAGTTCTTATGGAAAACGAAACAGTAGAGAAGTCATTAAAGTTATTTATTGTCCTTTCAAGAGCATATAAAGCAATTAATGAACATGTAAATAAGGCAATTCAAGTGAAAGGTTTGAATCCAACTGAATTTGCCGTCTTAGAGCTTCTATATCATAAAGGGGACCAGCCGATGCAGCAAATTGGCGGGAAAATCCTGCTTGCCAGCGGAAGTATTACCTACGTTGTTGACAAACTGGAGCAAAAAGGATTTTTAAGAAGGATAGCCTGTCCCAATGACAGGCGGGTAACATATGCTCAAATTACTGAGCAAGGAAAATCGTTTATTGATGAGATTTTTCCAGAACATGCAAAACAAATTGATACGCTGATGTCAGTTCTGTCCGATTCTGAAAAAACGGCTGCGATTGACCTATTAAAAAAAATAGGAATACCTGCAGGGAAATTTTAATACGGCCTATGGTCGTATTTTTTTTATGGAAGGAATACTATTTAAGTATGGCGAAATGATAGACTTGAGAAATGGAAGGAGTTGTTTTTCATGAGTTTTGAAAAATATACATATGTCAGACCAAATCTAGATGAGATAAAGACAAAGTTTGATCAGGTGTTGGAAGGATTTAAACTTGCGGAATCAGTGGAGGAACAAAGCCGGTTTATGGGAGAAATCAACCAGCTGAGAAATGATTTGGGCACCATGTTTAACCTTTGTTATATTCGCCACTCGATTGATACGAATGATGAATTTTATAGGGAAGAGCAAGATTACATGGATGAAATTCAGCCTGAAATGGAAGGATTGACAACAAAGTATTATCAGGCGCTAGTTGAATCCAAGTTTCGCCCTGAGTTAGAAAAAAAGTGGGGAACGCAGCTGTTTGCCCTTGCTGAAGGACAGTTAAAAACATTTAAACCAGAAATCGTATCCTTATTGCAAAAGGAAAACCGCTTGTCTACGGAATATACAAAATTACTAGCCTCAGCAAAGATTGACTTTGAAGGGGAAGAAAGAACCCTTGCACAATTAGATCCATTTACCGAGTCAAAGGACCGTGCCATGCGTAAAAGGGCAAGTGAAGCGAAATTTGGATTTTTCGCTGTACATGAAGAGCAGCTCGACCGAATTTATGACGATTTGGTCAAAGTAAGAACAGAAATTGCTCAGAAATTAGGGTTTAAAAACTTTGTCGAACTTGCCTATTATCGAATGATGAGGACTGATTATAATTCGGAAATGGTTGCAAACTTCCGGAATCAGGTAAAGGACTATATTGTACCGATTGCAACAAAATTAAAAAAACGCCAACAGCAGCGAATTGGTGTTGATTCTTTAAAATATTATGATGAAGGATTTAATTTTCTGTCAGGAAATGCGATTCCCAAAGGTGACCCCGAATGGATTATTGAAAATGGACAAAAAATGTACGAAGACCTTTCTAAAGAAACGGGCGCATTCTTTAAATATATGCAGGAAAATCATTTAATGGATCTTGTTGCGAAGAAGGGAAAAGCAGGAGGAGGCTATTGTACATTTATTGAGAATTATAAGGCTCCATTTATCTTTTCGAATTTTAACGGGACATCAGGTGATATTGATGTATTGACCCATGAAGCAGGTCATGCCTTCCAAGTGTATTCCAGCCGTCATTTTGAAATTCCTGAATATTACTGGCCAACCTATGAATCAGCTGAGATTCATTCGATGAGTATGGAGTTTTTCACCTGGCCGTGGATGGAATTATTTTTTAAGGAAGATACTGATAAATATAAGTTTACCCATCTCAGCGGGGCGTTGTTGTTCCTTCCGTACGGGGTATCTGTCGATGAATTCCAGCACTGGGTTTATGAAAATCCTCAAGCAACACCTGCAGAACGCAAAGACCAGTGGCGTGAAATTGAGAAGAAGTATTTACCGCATAAAGATTATGACGGAAATGTTTACCTAGAGAACGGGGGCTTTTGGCAGCGTCAAGGACATATTTATAATTCACCATTTTATTATATCGACTATACGCTTGCACAAATTTGTGCCTTCCAATTTTGGAAGTGTTCTGTAGAAAACAGGGATGAGGCATGGGCAGATTATGTGAAGCTTTGTAATCTTGGCGGCAGCCTTTCTTTTACAAAGCTTGTCAAAGAAGCCAACCTAATTTCGCCATTTGAAAATGGTTGTGTTGAGTCTGTTGTTGGTGTGATCGAGGAATGGTTAAATACCGTTGATGATCAAAAATTATAAAAGAAAAGCGAGGCCTATTGGCTTCGCTTTTAATGATTATAGAGCTGTAATGGTTTCAGATACTACCTTTAGTTCATTATTTTCAAGAACAGTTACAAATTGTTTTGCCTCTGGCTCTTCCAAAATAAAGTCAGCAATTTTATCTTCAAGCTGTTCCTGGATGACTCTGCGGAGTGGACGGGCACCAAAAGCAGGGTGGTATCCAAGTTCGGCTAATTTTTCTTTTGCCTCGTTTGTAATTGTAAATGTAATGTTCTGTTCATCTAATGTATATTGTAATTCTTGGACCATTAGGTCGACAATGGATAAGATATGCTCCTTATCCAGAGCATTAAATTCAATTATGCTGTCGAAACGGTTTAAGAATTCTGGTTTAAAGAAACTGCCGAGAGAGTCAAGAATACTTGCTTCTTCCACCGCCTCACTAGCTCCAAAACCTACGTGGATTGGCTTGTGACTTACACCTGCATTACTTGTCATGATAATAACTGTGTCTTTAAAACTTACGACTCTGCCTTGACTATCGGTTAGACGGCCATCTTCAAGAATTTGCAAAAACATATGCTGAACGTCCGGATGTGCCTTTTCAATTTCATCCAATAAAATAATGCTATATGGGTTTCTGCGGACTTTTTCCGTTAATTGTCCAGCCTCATTATGGCCGACGTAACCTGGAGGGGAACCAATAAGCTTTGAGACGCTGTGTTTTTCCATATACTCACTCATATCAAGTCGAATCATCGAATCCTTGCTGCCAAATAGTTCCTCAGCGAGTGTTTTGGTTAGTTCGGTTTTACCTACCCCAGTAGGACCAACAAATAGGAAGGAACCAATTGGACGATGTTTTGATTTTAGTCCTGCGCGGCTGCGTCTGATGGCCTTCGCTACTTTTTTCACGGCTTTATCTTGGCCGATCACCTTTTTATTAAGGTTCGTTTCTAGTTCGCGCATTTTAAGCTGTTCGTCCTGCTGTAGTTTTCCAACTGGGATTTTTGTTTTTTCTTCAATGATTTTTTGGATATGAGAGACTGTTACAACAGGTCTTATACCAGCTGAGTCGGCATTTACTGCTTTTTCTAGTTTAGCTTCCTCATCCCTAAGCATGGCTGCTTTTTCATATTGTTCATCTTTAAGGGCTTCTTCTTTCTCACGAGCAATTTCTTTTAAGCGATTTTCCATTTGCTCTGAGTGTTTATTGTCGGAAGTTAGATTTAATTTAGATCCGGCCTCGTCGAGTAAATCAATTGCTTTATCCGGTAAGAAGCGGTCTTGTATATAGCGCTTTGATAACATGACACAAGCTTGAATCGCTTCATCAGAATAAGTAACTTCATGATAGTCCTCGTATTTCTTTTGAATCCCTTTTAATATTTCAATGGCAGCTTCCACTGCAGGCTCAAGTACATGAACAGGCTGGAAGCGCCGTTCTAATGCTTGGTCTTTTTCAATTTGACGGTATTCTTTTAGAGTGGTTGCACCTACTACCTGTAACTCACCGCGGGCAAGCGCAGGTTTTAAAATATTTCCTGCATCCATCGACCCTTCAGCAGAGCCGGCCCCAACCAATAAATGAATTTCATCAATAAAGAGAATAATATTTTTTCGTTCTTGTAATTCAGAAATTAACTGTTTCATTCTTTCTTCAAATTGACCACGGATACCGGTATTGGCAACAAGAGAGGCAACATCTAATAAATAAACCTCTTTATTGCGTAATTTCGAAGGAACATCCCCGCTAGAAATTTTTAATGCTAATCCTTCTGCGATGGCCGTTTTACCGACACCTGGCTCACCGATTAGGACTGGATTATTTTTAATTCTTCTATTTAAAACTTCAATGACACGCTTAATTTCAGCATCACGGCCGATGACAGGGTCTATTAAACCTGCCTTAGCTATTGTGCTAAGGTTTCGTCCAAACTGATCAATAAAACCGTTTTGGCCCTTTTTTCTGCCTTTAGCGGCTGATGGCTGGTCCATCAAACTTGAGTCTTGTGGGAACCCTTTCTCGATAAAGAAGTGTTCAAAAGGGAAGTTGGGAAATGAACTCATATTTGGACTAAATCCTGTTCCAAGGGATTGCTTTTCTTTAGCATAACATTCGTGGCAGAGTTTCATTTCCTTACGTTGTCCATTAATGGTAAAACTTAATTGTACATGAGCCTGATTTTGCTGGCATTGTTGACAAAGCATAAGCAAATAACCTCCTACTATAATATATATTGAATCAAAGTTTGACTTTGACTATATTTGACCTTATGAGCACAGTATACTCTGACCTTTTTTGACTTTCAAGTATTTTGTTTAAGGAAATAATTTCTAAACTCGAAAAACTCGTCTTTGTTTGTCCCTTCTCTCATATATTGATGATAAGGGGGAGATGATGTGAAGAAGAATTGGACTCAAGCTTTTCAAATTGCTGCAGTTTATGTAGGAACTGTAGTAGGGGCCGGGTTTGCAACAGGAAAAGAGATCGTTGAGTTTTTTTCAAGATTCGGCTTTTTTGGACTAATCAGTATAGTAATGAGCGGATATCTATTTATCATGTTAGGGTCAAAGATGATGAGGATGGCCGCCTATATAGATGCAAAATCATACCAGGAGTTTAATACGTATTTATTTGGAAAGTGGCCAAGCAGGGTTATTAATATCTTTATGCTTGGTATGCTCCTTGGGGTTAGTGCCGTCATGCTGTCTGGGGCTGGAGCTGTGTTTGAGGAGCAGCTGGGACTGTCGAAAAACCTTGGTGTTTTTTTAACGATTATTCTTTCAATAGCCGTTATGCTAGTTGGTACAAAAGGGCTGTTTGCGGTAAATACATTTGTAGTCCCGTTAATGATTAGTTTCAGTTTAATTCTGATGATTTACTCAGTTCAAATGCCGCATTTTATAGATCAACTATTATATATCCCACATGCTGAAGATGGCTGGAAAAGTGTTGTAGCCCCATTCTCGTACGTGGCATTAAATCTCGGATTGGCTCAAGCCGTTCTTGTGCCAATTGCGGCTGAGGTGAAAGATGATTGGACAATAAAATGGGGAGGGATTCTTGGAGGGGCCGCTTTAACACTAATCTTAGGTGCCAGTCATTTCACCTTAATCATGCTGCCTAATCTAGAAATGTACAATATTCCTATGGCGATCGTAATGAAGAATCTTGCCCCTTTTCTTTATTGGATTTATGTTTTAGTCATTTATGGTGAAATATTTACATCTGTGATTGGGAATGTATTTGGTCTTGACCGGCAGATAAAGCAATACTTTTCCATCCCTACCATCCTATCAGTAACTGCTATTTTTTTTGTTTCCTATCTAATCAGTCTGGTTAACTATGGAACGTTATTATCCTATTTATATCCGTTATTTGGTTATATTTGCATGACCTTTTTTATTTTGCTGTGGATGAAACCTTTTCATCCGGAAGTAAAAAAATAACAGCTGTCAGTCGACAGCTGTTCTCTAATTAAAAGGAAGTATGATAAAAATCATGATATCAAAGATGATATGTGAAACAATCACTAGCGGCATACTTTTCTTCCAATAATACAATAGTCCCCATGCCAAACCAGCGATAAAGGATGCAAACACTAACAGAAAGGAGCCAGAATAGATTGAAACCGAAGAGTAGAGAACGGCTCCTAATAATATGCCCCAAATAAATTTGAGATTCTTTAAGAGACTTTTTTGAATAAATCCCCGCCAGAAAAGTTCTTCACCAGGTGCAGCAACTAAAACCAGGGCAATATAATGCCAAAAAGCTTGTGGCTCATACCAGCGGTACAATTTTTTAACAGACTTCTCAACAGGGAGGTCTAAAAATTGAAACGCATGAAATCCTAACCAAAATAACAAATATAACATCAAACCAGATAAAATTCCCAAGGATATATATTTTCCGAACGATACCTCATCATCCACTTCACCTTGAAGCATGGCAAAAGCAATTAGGATAAGAATGGATCCGGAAAAGATGTACCAAAAGATTGTTTTATCATGAAATGAAAAATATATAAGTCCATGTGCAATAATGAAACCGAGAATAAGCCGGATATCTAGGATGCGTTTATCCATCTTTACAAGCTCCTTTTTACAAAATCATAAAATTTATTTTAACAAAGATGTTTTTTAAAAGGAAATGATTTCTTTAAACATTTTAACCATTTTCGATGATAAGAACTTCTTTAAATGAAAAAAATAAGTAAGAAAGGAGTGAGTGTAATGAGTCAATCAAAAAGTCAGCAAGAAAGGGAATGGACTGTTCGTAAACAGGATCAGAATCCCCATGGTAAAGTGAAATCCTTTAAGCAGCTTTCGGAAAATGCCAAAAAGGGGAAATAAACAATAAAAACTCACCAATTTGGTGAGTTTCAGCAAAAGAGAAATGGCAGCTAACGACTGCCATTTCTTCCAAAATATTACTTAATAAGCGCTTTCTTTTATCACTTTATAATTTTTATGATTAACTACTGTACGCTGATCTAATTCCAGGTCTCGGTAATTATCCATAATAGTTAGATCGACTATAACAGAGTTTTCATTTACCTTTTCAACTATTCCTTGCAGGCCGCCGCGAAATTCAATAATATTACCAACTTCTGCTTTTTTCATTAGCCTCTCTCCTTGTCCTCACAAAACTATTATTATTTAAGTGTTTATATAACAGTTTGCACTATCTTTTACATTTCGTAAAGGTTTTTGTTTGACAATTATGTTAATTGTCACAGAATAATATAATATATGTAGATTGGCATAAAAAAAGAATAGGCTACGCTTACATTCTAAAGAATGAAACGTATTTCTAGTAAAATGAAAAGGAAATAGGTGAGCTGCACATGAATGAAGAACTAATAAATCAAATTTTAAATCAACTTATGACAGGAGAACTGTCTGAGTATTATGTTAAGAATGAAGATTTTATGGAGTTTAGAAGTGTTTTAGTCAAGAGACAAGATTTTAAACATTTCCGTGGGATTGGCCAGCGGGGCGGAGACGTTCTATATCAATATCTAAAAGAACCACGAAGCTGACGTCCTAGTATGAAGGGCCTGCAATAAGGTGTGTGATTAAAATCGTGAGGAGAGGATTAGGTGGAGAAATATATCTTATCTTTAGATCAAGGGACTACGAGTTCGAGGGCAATTCTTTTTAATAAAAAAGGGGAAATCGTTCATACTTCCCAAAAAGAATTTACACAATTTTTTCCTAAACCTGGCTGGGTTGAGCATAATGCAAATGAAATTTGGGGGTCTATTTTGTCCGTCATTGCTGGAGTATTATCCGAATCAGGAATAAAACCGGAACAAATAGCAGGGATTGGGATTACAAATCAGCGTGAAACCACGGTGGTGTGGGATAAAGAAACAGGAGAACCTATCTATCATGCTGTTGTTTGGCAATCGAGGCAAACGAATGCCATTTGTGAACAATTAAAGCAAGAAGGATACAATGATCTTTTTCGTGAAAAAACAGGCTTACTCATTGATCCCTATTTTTCCGGAACAAAGGTTAAGTGGATTTTGGATCATGTCGAGGGGGCCCGTGAGAAAGCTAATCAAGGGAAGTTACTTTTCGGAACGATAGATACTTGGCTGATTTGGAAATTTTCCGGCGGCAGGGCCCATGTAACGGATTACTCGAATGCATCACGGACGTTAATGTTTAACATTTATGATTTAGAATGGGATAAGGAATTATTAACTATTTTAGATGTCCCTGAATCTATGCTCCCGGAAGTTCGGCCTTCATCAGAAGTCTATGCGGAGACGATAGGAAGTCATTTCTTTGGCTGTGAGGTCCCCATCGCCGGTGTTGCAGGGGACCAGCAGGCAGCCCTTTTCGGTCAAGCGTGTTTTGAAACAGGGATGGCGAAAAATACGTATGGCACTGGTTGTTTTATGTTAATGAATACCGGTGAAAAGGCAGTCCGCTCTCGGCACGGTTTATTAACGACCATTGCATGGGGAATGAATGGAAAGGTAGAGTATGCGCTCGAAGGCAGTATTTTCGTTGCAGGTTCCGCCATTCAATGGCTTCGGGATGGACTAAGAATGTTAAAGGATGCAAAAGAAAGTGAAAGGTATGCTGAAACGATTGAATCCACTGAAGGGGTATATGTGGTACCGGCCTTTGTAGGGCTTGGAACTCCTTACTGGGATAGTGAGGTTAGAGGGGCTGTATTTGGTCTGACACGCGGTACTACAAAAGAACACTTTGTCAGGGCGACATTAGAGTCGCTTGCTTATCAAACAAGAGATGTTTTATCTGCAATGGAAGCAGATTCAGGAATTGATTTGAAGACGCTCCGTGTAGACGGAGGAGCAGTCATGAATAATTTTTTAATGAAGTTTCAAAGTAATATCCTAAACGTTCCTGTTGAAAGACCGATTGTTCACGAGACCACCGCATTGGGTGCTGCCTACTTGGCTGGCCTTGCAGTTGGTTTCTGGAAAGATAAAGAGGAGATTGCCAAACAGTGGGCAATCGATAAAAAATTCTCCCCTGAAATGTCTAACGAAAATAGAAATAGCTTATACGAGGGCTGGAAAAAAGCAGTCAATGCCACTATGAGTTTTAAATAATGATAAACATTATTAATTGATTTTATATAACCAATCTGAAAACTGTCATTTTAGACAGTTTTCTTTGTGAAAAATGGGTATTATTATATTAATTAAAAGTTGAAGTCTATTTGAAAACACTCTGTTGATTGGCGCGGAAGGCACGAAGACTCCTGCGGGAGTACGGGGCTGGGGAGACCCCGCAGGTGCAAAGCGCCGAGGAGGCTCCCCGGCACGCCCGCGGAAAGCGAAGTGACTGGAGCGCCAATCAACAGACTTGTTTAAGAGCCATATCCATTTTTATATGTCGTTTTTCGTTGGTTAAGTTATGACAGTTTATGGCGTAATTTGAAAGTATTTGACAGAATTGTGAACGTTTAAAAAATTTGTACGAAGTAGTTGTCTGAAAAAGACGAAAATGGTATTCTATCATGTATGTAATAACCGCTTACCAAAGTGAAAATCCTGTATGATAATTTTTATTTTTGGAAAAATAAGCGAAATGAACTAATTTAATGGCTAGTCGTTTGCGTCTTAGTTGACTAAATGATTAGAAATGTTTATTTTTAATAAGGCAAGTTTTATTCTTACTATTATTTATTAAAGGAGTTTGATTTATCATGGCAGAAAAACAATTTAAAGTAGTTGCAGAAACAGGTATTCACGCTCGTCCAGCAACTTTATTAGTACAAACAGCTAGCAGATTTGATTCAGAAATTACTTTAGAATATAAAGGTAAAACAGTTAACCTAAAATCTATCATGGGCGTTATGTCTCTAGGTGTAGGCCAAGGCGCAGATATTACAATTGCTGCTGAAGGTAACGATGCAAACGATGCATTACAAGCTCTAGAAGATACATTGAAAAAAGAAGGATTGGCTGAATAATGACCTTTTTACAGGGTATTGCTGCATCAAACGGCATTGCAATCGCGAAAGCATACCGACTTGTTGAACCGGATTTATCGTTTGAAAAAAAATCAGTTGAAGATACAACGGCTGAAGTAGAACGATTCCGACAGGCAATGGAAAAATCAAAATCTGAACTTGAAGCGATTCGTGACAAGGCAAATGTAGACCTTGGCGCTGATAAAGCAGCGATTTTTGAAGCGCACCTTCTTGTTCTAGCCGATCCTGAATTAAATGCACCGATTGAAGATAAAATTCAGTCTGAGAAAGTAAATGCTGAATCGGCCTTAAAAGAAACTGCGGATATGTTCGTTATGATGTTTGAACAAATGGATAATGAATATATGAAAGAGCGCGCAGCTGATATTCGTGATGTAACCAAGCGTGTACTAGCCCATTTGTTAAGTGTTCAGCTTGTAAATCCAAGCATGATTGCGGAAGAGGTCATTATTGTGGCAGAGGACTTGACTCCATCTGATACAGCTCAACTAAACCGTAATTTTGTAAAAGGGTTTACGACAAATATTGGCGGACGTACATCCCACTCTGCAATTATGGCACGTTCATTGGAAATCCCAGCTGTAGTTGGTACCAAAACAGCTACTGAGGAGATTAAAAATGGCGACCTTGTTATTGTCGATGGACTTAAAGGGGAAGTACATATTAATCCGACCCCTGAACTAGTTGCCGAATATCGTAAAGTACATGAAGACTATGAAGTTCAAAAAGCAGAATGGGCTAAGCTTGTTAATGAGCCAACCATTTCTGCCGATGGACATCACGTTGAATTAGTTGCCAACATTGGTACACCAAACGACTTAAAAGGTGTTATCAATAATGGCGGTGAGGGCGTTGGCTTATATCGTACAGAATTCCTTTACATGGGACGTGACCAATTCCCAACAGAGGAAGAACAGTTTGAATCCTATAAAGCTGTTCTAGAAGGAATGAAAGGCAAGCCGGTAGTTGTTCGTACATTGGATATTGGCGGAGATAAAGAGCTTCCATATTTAGATCTTCCAAAAGAAATGAACCCATTCTTGGGCTTCCGGGCGATTCGTTTATGTTTAGAAGAACAGGACCTTTTCCGTACGCAGCTTCGTGCATTATTACGTGCGAGCAGCTATGGGAATTTAAAGATCATGTTCCCGATGATTGCTACACTAGATGAGTTCCGTGCTGCAAAGGCATTACTTGAGGAAGAAAAAGCAAAGCTTCTTTCAGAAGGTCAAACTGTAGCTGATAAAATTGAACTTGGAATCATGGTAGAAATTCCTTCTACTGCCGTTCTAGCGGACCAATTTGCTAAAGAAGTAGATTTCTTTAGTATTGGAACAAATGATTTAATTCAATACACAATGGCTGCAGACCGTATGAACCAGCGTGTTTCATACCTTTACCAGCCTTACAGCCCTTCAATCCTTAGATTAGTTAAAATGGTTATTGATGCATCACACGCTGAAGGAAAATGGACAGGGATGTGTGGTGAAATGGCTGGGGATGAGACTGCCATTCCAGTTCTGCTTGGGTTAGGTCTAGATGAATTCTCTATGAGTGCAACTTCTATCTTAAAAGCACGTTCACTTATTAGAAACCTGAATAAGTCTGATATGGAAAAACTGGCACAAGAAGTATTAAATATGCAAACAACGGCTCAAGTTATTGAAGCAGTAAATAATGCTGTAAAATAAAATGTTCCAAGGGGAGACCAACTAGTGATAGTTGGTCTTTTTTATATTTAAGGAGTAAGTAAATAGGACTAAAAGTACATATGCTAACAATTAGATTCAAGTGGAGGTGAATGTTGTTGGAACAAAAACCGGTACATTATGATGGCAGTTCACATCTAGGTCAGGCGGCAGCGGAGGCATTGGTTAATGAACCATTTCAAATGACTGATGAGATGAGACAGAACATAGGTCAAAATCCTTACTCATTTGTTTCAAACGAATAAAGCTAACTTTAAAAAGGAATTTGGCTAAATTGGCAAGTTCCTTTTTGATTAATATCTTCCTGTTTGAATCATACTAAAATGAATTTTAAATTAACATGAAAGGTGAATCAGTATGGCCCAAGTTTTATATATTACTGCACATCCGCATGATGAATCACAGTCCTACAGTATGGCGGTAGGTAAAGCTTTTCTTGAAGAATATAAACAAGTGAATCAGAATGATGAAATCGTTCATATAGACCTATATAAGGAGAATATTCCACATATCGATGCAGATGTTTTCAGCGGCTGGGGTAAGCTTCGGTCCGGACAGGGCTTTGATCAGCTTACAGCAGAGGAACAAGCAAAGGTTGGAAGGTTGAATGAACTGAGCGATCAGTTTGTAGCAGCTGACAAATATGTATTTGTTACACCGCTTTGGAATTTTTCCTTTCCTCCAATTATGAAAGCATACCTTGATTCTGTTGCAGTAGCCGGAAAAACATTCAAATATACGGAAAGTGGGCCTGTGGGTCTCTTGCCGGAAAAGAAAGCTTTACACATCCAAGCACGCGGAGGAATCTATTCGGAGGGCCCTGCTGCTGAATTAGAGATGGGCCATCGCTACTTAGGTGTGATGATGAGTTTCTTTGGTGTACCGTCACTAGAGGGACTATTTGTGGAAGGCCATAATGCTATGCCAGAAAAGGCTCAGGAAATAAAAGAAAATGCAATTGCCAGGGCAAAGGATTTAGCTCATACATTCTAAGTGTAAAAGTTGAAATGAGACAGAAAACTGTCTCATTTTTTCATTCCCTTTCCAAGAGTTCCCTGTTGATTTTCTGTATAATAGAAAATAAATAGTGATAAGGAGGATTGATTAGTTAAATCCATCTAATATTTTCTCATAATTTAACCTTTCTTTACGTTTATTACCAATTAATTATGTCTAAGGTAAACATATAAGGGAGTGTTATGAATGAATGGATTAATCCGAAAAATAGGTATATTTTTTTTAGGGGTCGTATGTATCGGCTTTATTAGTGGATGCAGCTTACTTTATTCGAATGAGTTAATCGTTAACCGTTATGCAGACGCCTTACTCACAAAAAATAATGAACTACAATTCCGGTTTCGGATTAACAATGAAATCCTTGATGGACACCAATTATATAAAGTAAGAGTAACTATTCATGATGACAAACTTGCCGGGGCTATGGGAAAAAGAGAAATTATTTATGGCGAGGAACAAGTTCAAAACGGAGATTATTTAGAAACAGAAGGGACTCGTGAGAAATATATTTTTATGGATCCAATTCCTTTAAAAGAAGACCTGCATATTCAGGAATTGCGAAATATGATTGAGAGAGATCAAGCCGTTTCAATTGAAGTATTTAATGATAAAGAAGTTCTGGGCCGTGCATTTTTAACAAATTTTTCTTCTGAGTTATAAAGATGTTTAAGATTTATTTTAATAGGGGAATCTTAGTATGTGCATAAATTTGGAGATGGAGCACTAAGACCGGACGTTTGACGTTCCGGTCTTACTTACGTGCAATTTTCATGCCTATATTAACTAATAGTGTTAAAATGGAGAGAATTAAAAGATAGGAGGACAGATATTTTGTTAGTACCAGACAATACTGTAATCGGTTTTATTGGAACAGGTGTAATGGGAAAAAGTATGGCAGGGCATTTATTAAAAGCCGGCTACCCGTTAGTTGTTTATTCGAGAACAAAGGAAAAAGCAAATGAATTGTTAGAAAGCGGTGCGGCATGGGCAGAAACCCCAAAAGAAGTCGCTGAAAAGGCCAATTTTATTTTTACTATTGTTGGTTACCCAACAGATGTTGAAGAGATTTATTTGGGTGAGAACGGGTTGATCGCAAATGGTAAACAAGGCAGTTTTTATATTGATATGACTACCTCCTCTCCTTCCCTTGCTATCACTATTCATGAAGAAGCTAAGAAAAAAGGGATTGAGACCGTTGATGCTCCGGTTTCTGGTGGGGATGTAGGCTCCAGGGAAGCAACATTATCCATTATGGCTGGTGGCGATCAAGAAGCATTTGAAGCCGTTAAACCGTTATTTGAAAAGATTGGAAAAAATATTGTATACCAGGGTAAAGCTGGAGCAGGACAGCATACAAAAATGGCTAACCAAATCGCTATCGCTTCCAACATGATTGGGGTTTGCGAAGCGATCATTTATGCAGAGAAAGCAGGTTTAAACCCTGAGATTGTTTTAAAGAGCATATCTACTGGAGCAGCGGGAAGCTGGTCGTTAAGCAACCTTGCTCCGAGAATGCTTAAAGGGAATTTTGAGCCAGGGTTCTACATAAAACATTTCATTAAAGATATGAAAATTGCTTTAGCAGAGGCGGAGAGAATGGATATGACAGTACCTGGCCTATCATTAGCAAAGGCGTTGTATGAGCAGGTTGCAGAAATGGGCGAAGAAGACAGTGGTACCCATGCCCTTTATAAGTATTGGAAAAACTAGCATGATCAGGCCATATTTTGGCTCGAATAAACCCAGCCTGACTTCAAGAAACTAATTCTTGATAGGAGGGATGATCATGGCTAAACGGACCAAAAAAAATGACCCGCAGCAAAAGAATAAAAAGGGGTTTGATTCTGCTGTATTAAACACAGAATTTGCCCATGAAATGGGTTCAGCAGCTACAAATAAGATCCATAAAGATAAAGCGAGAAAAGAAAAAGCCCCGAAAAATAACGGAGAATATAAGGGGCAATAAATAAGATAAAACACCCTCACACAAATTGTGAGGGTGTACTTTTTTGTTTATATCCACTGTTTCAAAAATACTTCCATTTGGTTAAGACCCCGTTCTAAGTTAGTCATTGAACAGGCAAATGATAGCCGAAAGAACCCTTCCCCAAATTCAGAAAATGCGCTTCCGGGAACAACAGCCACTTTTGTCTCCTGAACGAGCTTAAAAGCAAAATCAAAACTATTCAAACCAATGGCTTCCGGAATTTTTACAAAGAAATAAAAGGCACCATCCGGTTTGACCACCTCTAGACCCATTCCTATTAATCGGTTATAAACATATTCTCTTCTCTTGCTATATTCCTCTTTCATTAAGTCTGCATCATTAATGCCGGCCGTTAAAGCCTCATATGCCGCCTTTTGAGCGATGGAATTGGCACAGGATACATTATATTGATGGACCTTTAAAATATGCTTAGCAAGGGATTCAGGCGCAAATAAAAAGCCAATCCTCCAGCCTGTCATCGAGTGTGATTTTGATAACCCGTTAATGACAATCGTTTTTTCCTTAATGAAGCTGGCAATAGATGTGTGTGTTTGGTCAAAGGTAAGCTCACTGTATATTTCATCTGCTAGGATAAAAATATCCTTATCCTTTAAAAAGAAGGCTATTTCCTCTAATTCCTTGCTTGTTAAGCTGACTCCTGTTGGATTAGAAGGATAAGGCAGCACGATACAGCGAGTTTTATCTGTAATAAAGGGTTTCATCGTTTCTAATGTAAATCGGAATTGATTGTTACGAATATCGACATGAACAGGAACGGCTCCCATCATACGGATAATTGGTTCATAGCCGGGATAAATCGGCCCGGGTAATAAAACCTCAGACCCTTCCTCTAAAATCGTCCGAAAGGCAATATCAATAGCTTCGCTTGCTCCCATCGTGACGATCACTTCTGATTCAGGTTTGTAGTGTAAGCCGTATTTTTTATCGACAAACTGACAGGCAGCTTTTCTTAATTCAATCGTACCGGCATTATGTGTATAAGAAGTGAAATCTTCCTCAATTGCACGTATTCCTGCTTGTTTTACATGATCAGGAGTAGGGAAATCCGGCTGACCAATGGTAAAGGAAATTAAATCCTCCATATCTGCGACAAGATTGAAGAATTTTCTAATTCCAGAGATTTCAATGTTTTTTACTCTTTGATTGATTAAATGCTCCATTATGTACATCCTTCCAAACAATAATTATTCTGATTATAGACTATTTAAGAGGGAAGTATCTACAAAAGAGTGTTTTTATTATTCTTTAGGCTGTGTTAAACATGGCTGTTGATTTCCACTCCAGGCACTTCGCTTTCCGTGGGCGTTTCGGTGAGCCTCCTCGGCGCTTACGCCTGCGGGGTCTCACCTGAACCGTACTCCCACAGGAGTCTGCGTGCCTTCCGCTCCAATCAACAGTGGGTTTAAAAATCAACAATTTTCTTTAACACAGCCATTCTTTTAATAAAGTTTGCAAAAAAACGGCAGAGTTTTAGCTCGAAACCGTTTTTTTATGGTTTATATGAAAAATGGTCTTAATATCCATAATCCCAATCAATATCATCTTCATGCCAAAAAACGGGTGAAACTGAACCGAAATCAACTGTTTTGTTATTAATTTTGCAGTTGCAATGTTCACAATCGCACTGATCTTTGATTTCTTCATAAAAGGAATGTTCAACATCTTCAATAAACGTAATATTCCGCTCCTGAAAAAGGATAGCAGTCCCCTTCATTGTAAATGCACCTCTTTAATGGATTATTCTGGTTAATTATTATTTCCGTCATTATTGTAAGTCGGATTTACTTGCTAGTCTATGTGTTTGGTTCGTTGTTCACAAAATTATCAAGAAGATATTACAAAAATAAAAAAACGCTTACAAATGAGAGGCGCTGAAAAGGATTTGTGGACTGTTAGCAATGAAAAAAGTCAGGAAGCTTCCTGACTTTGATTAGGTATTATTAATAGCGTTCGCCTAATTTTTTAAATATAGGTTTCTGGTACGCTCTTTGGTTTTGTCGTGGGGAAGGATTTTGATTTTCTGATTCTCTGATTCCTGTATAGGATTGCAATAGAGCTTTAGCAGCATTAAGAGAGATATGTGCCTTCGGATTCCTAACACTTCCATCTAGTTTCCCTAGATGGGGAAGATCATGAAAATCAGATTTTGAAGGGGGAATATGGAAGGTATATTTTCCACATTCTACAAGTACATCTGATTGCTGCTGGCTGTTCCGAGGATGATCAGAAAAATGGAGACCCACTTTCCTAGCTTTTCCTTCATCAATTAGTTTTTTCAATGATTCTTTTTTCAATTTGTATAAATATTTGGGGTTCGTTGCTGTTTTAGCATGACGATTCACGATAAAGACAGCTTGGGAGAGGTTTTCAATGGTTAGATTTAATTTGTTACGAGGATAACTCTGATCGTGATTCAACATATGGGCTCCTTTCATTCTTTAAAAACATCTATATTATAACTTGTTTTAAGAAAAATAGAAATAAGGTGAAGATAATTTTCCGGCTTTTCGTACAATTCGCTTAAAAAATGTGCGCGTTTCATATTGATTTTAGTGTATAAATGGTGAGTTCTGGTTTAGCCATAAAGCGAAAAGGGAGCCTGGTTGTCCCAATCCCTCTATTAACATAAAGGTTTAAGGGATAGCTGCCTTTAATAGTGTAGAGTCCTTCGGGATACTTTTGGGCAAATGGCGGCATGATGAGGGCACCTAGGAAAGGCAATTTAACTTGTCCACCATGACTGTGTCCGCTGATTTGCCATTGTATAGGATATTGGGCGGCTGATTCTGCTAAATCAGGTGCGTGGGATAACAATATTTTAAAGCTGCTTCTAGGAACATTTTTAAGAGCTAAAGGCAGGTCTGGATTTCCTAACATGGCATCATCAATTCCAATAAGGTAAATCGTGCTCCCATCTTTTCTAATTTTAACTGACATGTTTAATAGGACCTTAAAGTTTGTGGATTCCATAATATTTCTGTATATTTCTGAGCCATAACCACCGTGGTCGTGGTTTCCAAAGATGCAATACTTCCCGAGCGGGGCATGTAAACTTTTTAATATAGAGACTAATTCATTTATTTTCGTATATTTATTTGGTGCATCCATTAAGTCACCAGTAAACAAAATGATGTCGGGTTTTAAATCATTAATTTTATTTACTAATCTTTTGAATTCAGCTAAATTGTATTGGAATCCTATATGAGTATCACTAAATTGTATTACCCTTAATCCTTCAAAACCTTTAGGAATTAAGCTATGTTTCATTTCCAGTTCATTAATTTCCAAGAGCGAGGGCTCGATACGGTTGGCATAAAAATAACCGCCTGAACTTAATCCTAGAACAGCCAAGAACGAACCCATCATCCTTTTTATAAATGTCCTTCTTGTTTGTTTTCTAATCATACCATCTACCATCCTGCCCTTTTTTCTTAGTTAATAACTGTCTATTAAAAAGGTTATTTGTAAGTGTTTATTCAAAAAAAAAGAAATAATGCTAAAAAAGCAGTCGAGGTGACTGCTTTCTACTTATAACTAACAGCACGTGATTGCAATGCTTTCCAAGATCTAATAAATTGTTCCTTATTTACTCTGACTTGTTTTCTCCCAGATAAAGGATCATTTAAGTATACATGGTTGGAATCATATCCGACAAGGACGACAGCGTGCAAATCTAGTGGTGTTCTAATGAATTGCTTTCCGTGATACCAGCTTTCCCAGCGGTCCGGCAGGCGGTAATCTCCGGTGGTCCAGACGACTACAGGATAACCTGCAGACACATGTGACAAGACTCTGTCAAAGGGCTGATTGGTTAAATTTACTGCTCTCCCAGGAAGCTTTTGATTGATTAGGTCGATCATGGGGCCATCAAAGACTGCGTAGCCCGCACGTCTGCCTGTCATATCCCCCACAAAACCATCACTCGGGTTCCCCCAGCGTAATATATCGCCTTTTGCTGACTTAATTAGCGGGTCAGGATCTTTCTGTATTTTTCGGTATAAATCCATCTTATTTGTTTTTACACCTGCATAATTTAGGACCATCGCAAGACTAGTTACCTCACAACCGTATCGCAATTCCGGGTTTTGTTCAATTAAAACTACATTAAGTAATGTAGACTGTTTTCTCGGAGCAGTACTTGCTGAACGCTCTGCTTTCTTCTGACCTTCAACATTATTTACCTGGGCTTTCAATTCATTTATTGAATAAGATTGCCTATTTATCTGCTCAGGTGCTGCAGCTTTATTATTATTATTTTTAACAACGGTCGTGGAATTAGTTGTTTTATTTTTTTCAGTTACAGCTTTGTTAGAAACCTCATTAGAGTGACTGCAGCCTATCATTGCCAACATAGATGTTAATAAGCATAGGGTTTTCATTAAACAACCTCCTTTCTGGAAGCCCCGAGTTTAGGTTATGATTGTATCATCGGTACTATAATGGTATCCTTTTGGAAAAGAACGAGTTAAGGAATCTAAACGTATCGTATAATGAGAAAAATTATTTGGAGGAACTCAGGATGGATGCATTGGAAATATTATCGGACCTTGAAAATGTCTATCCTCATTTTCAACCGATATTTAATGCGGATGAACAACGTGTCATTGCTTATGAAGTTTTGGGGAGATATCAATCAAAGGGAAATGTCATCAGCTTAGGACCATTTTTTCACGATGATCAGATCCCTGATGAATATAAATTTGAAGTGGATTTATTGGTGGTTAAAAAGGCCCTCGAAAAGGCGTTGGAACTTGACGAGGATATCTTACTATTTTTAAACAGAAATGCAGAGTTACTGATGTACGGACATGGGGAACCATTTTTGCAGGAACTGTTAGAGTTTGAGAAAAAGGGGTTGAGTTTAAAGCGAATTATCTTGGAAATTTCCGATCGGAAATATCAAGGAGATTTAGACCAATTTGACCATCTTCTTCAATATTACAGGACATATGGTATAAAAATAGCGATTGCTAGTATTGGTGATGAAAGTCACTACTTTGAACGGATTGGACAGCTCGAACCTGATATTTTGAAAATTAACTTGCAGGCACTTAAGTCAAGCGCGATTGGTGTGAATTTTAATGATGTATTGTTCTCTTTATCGCTGTTAGCAAGGAAAATAGGGGCTGTTCTTCTATTTGAAAATATAGAAATGAGTTATCAGCTTCAGTTTGCCTGGAAAAATGGGGGGCATTATTATCAAGGTTTTTATTTACATCCGCCCGCTGAGGGATTTATTCATCGTGATCTTCTCAAGTATCGCTTAAAGGAGAAATTTCATGATTTTATTACTTACGAAAAGCGGAAATTAGAAGCTGTTTTTACCACCGCCGGATATTTTCAAACAATGGTACAGGAAATAGTTAATAAAAACAAAAAGTCAGGGTATGAAGCTTTATTCCAAGCATTGATTAGAGAAATGGATGAAATTGCTTTTCGAATGTATGTATGTGATGAGGATGGATTTCAGAAATCAGTTAATATCTTTAAGGGTGAAAATGGCTGGGCCACTCAATCCGTATACTTAAATAAAAATTGGAGCTGGCGCCCCTATTTCTTGGAAAATATCGTTAAAATGCGGCATGAACAAAAAGGGAGACTATCGGATGTATATTGCGACATTGAAACAGGGGAAACCATACGGACTTTTTCCTATCCGATGAACGACAGCGAGTATTTATTTATTGATATCTCCTATCGATACTTATTTGAACATGACGACTTGTTGTAACAGGTAGATGGTATAGAATCATCCATGGAGTGGAAATTTAATGTTAACTTTGAGTAAAAGGAGTTTTTGTTCATGAATCTCTTTGTTAATATTCTTTCCATTGTGATTATCGCCGTACTGGCATTTTCCCTCCTATATACTTTTTCCGTTGCCAGGCAGCATAAGGCTGTAGAAGGGAACTTAGATGCTAAAATTTCTAAACATGTTCAAAAGAATGTTTATTCCAAGAATCCGATTTTTCTGGCATATGGAATCTTTTTTGCTTTACTTTTGTTTATTATTCTCTTTTTTGCTATTAACTTTTATTAAGAGGTCTCTTCCAAAGGGACCTATTTTTCTTTAAATGTTAAAAAAATCATTATTTCTTTATTTTTACTTGGACAAATGGAGTATGTTAATTTATTCTTTTAATATTGGCATAAAATTTAGACTGTCAAAATTTGAAATCTTTGAATTAGGATAGAAAGATGTCAAATGAGAAACATAACTGTAAACAGTTTGTTGTGTGTTAAAAGGAGGATATTTCAATGTCACAGCTACAAGGTATCTTAACAAGATTAAAAAACCTTCAGGAACAATCTACAAGCGGGGAGCCTGCCCAACGTTACTTTGAAGTGAATGGTGAAAGAAAATGTCAGGTAACATTTCATCCAAAGACGGAAACATTTGAGTTAGAAATATATAATGAAAAGGAAAAGCCAAAAAGATATCAGTTTGATAACATCGATATGATTACGATTGAAATCTTTGATCTTATTCAGTAGGGACCACTTGTGGTTCCTTTTTTTCTATGGAAAACGGTTTATAAATTACCACGGACCCCTGAAAACTGTGATAGAATAAGTCTGTAGAATAACATTCATTGAGGAGTTTTCGACGTATGATTAGTCTTCCGAGCGGGGAATTTTTAGAATTAACGATTAAACAATTAATGGTACCTTCCGAGCGAGTTGCCCATGTGCAAATTGGAAACAGCCTTGAACATGCCTTATTGGTCTTAACAAAGAGTGGGTATACTGCTATACCGGTACTTGATCCACATTATAAGCTGCACGGGCTCATAAGTACCCCCATCATAATGGATTCGATATTAGGACTTGAGCGGATAGAATTTGAACAGTTAGAAAATAAACGGGTGGAAGAAGTAATGAAAAAATCTATTCCACGGGTAAGACTATCTGCCTCCATTAGTCAGTGTCTAGACTTATTGATAAACCATCCATTCCTTTGTGTTGAAAATGAAGATGGCTTCTTTGAAGGAATCCTGCCAAGAAGTACAGTCTTAGATCAACTAAATAAAGTAATGAAGAGATTTAAAAAATAGCCGCCAGTGATTACTTCAAGGGCACTAAAAAAAGTCCTGTTTACTAATTTAGCCATGTAAAAGACCATCTGTTGATTGGAGCGGAAGGCACGAAGACTCCTGCGGGAGTACGGGGCAGGGGAGACCCCGCAGGCGCTTTCAGCGTCGAGGAGGCTCCTCGGCACGCCCGCGGAAAGCGCAGTGCCTGGAGCGGAAATCAACAGCCAAGTTTATTGCGCAACTTAAATAAAAGTGACTTTTTCAGTGCCCTTTTTGCTCCCACTTGGGGGCTCTATTTTTTTACAAATTGAGGTGTGTAATGAGTATTGATACCGATGCGTTTGGCACTTCCAAAAGAAAACAAACCAAAAAGCCGCTAGTACTAATTTCTGTGATGCTGGCTATGTTTATGGGGGCGATCGAGGCAACCATTGTTTCTACAGCCATGCCCGCCATTGTTGCCGATTTGGGTGGATTCACTCTTTATAGCTGGGTTTTTTCTGCCTACCTTCTAATGAACTCAGTGACAGTCCTTATCTATGGAAAACTCTCCGATTTATTTGGCAGGAAACCAATTCTAACCATTGGTATTATCATCTTCCTAATCGGTTCTATTTTGTGTGGCTTCGCTTGGTCAATGAAATCATTGATTATTTTCCGGTTGATTCAAGGTTTTGGGGCAGGAGCGGTTACCCCGATTGCAACAACGATTGTAGGGGACATTTATACTACAGAGGAAAGGGCTAAAATTCAGGGATATCTATCAAGTGTATGGGGGATATCAGCTGTTACCGGTCCTGCTGTCGGTGGTTTACTTGTTCAATATGTCAGCTGGCATTATGTGTTTTGGATTAATATTCCACTCGGGATTTTATCTTTAGCAGGTCTATGGCTGTTCCTGCATGAAGGAGTGTCAAAGAAAAAACATGAAATCGATTATTTGGGTGCTGCATTATTAACGCTCACCATTTCTACGCTTATGTTTCTCCTTGTCGAAGGGGGAAGCTGGGGGTCATTCATGCGTATTTCTCTAGTCGCCGTATCCGCTGTTGCTTTAATAGCGTTTGTGTTTCAAGAGAAAAGAGCTGCTGAACCTGTCATGCCTTTCTCGATTTGGAAGGAGAGATCCATCTTTATCGCAAATATATCATCCTTAACTTCGGGGATTATCCTAATAGGGATATCTAGTTTCCTGCCTACCTTTGTTCAAGGTGTTATGGAACAAACACCGATTATCGCGGGCTTTACCTTGACAACCATGTCCATTGGCTGGCCGATTGCTTCTACCCTCTCAGGGCGGATGCTGGTTAGTATCGGTTATCGGAATACCTCGATTATTGGTGGCGTGTTATTGGTAATAGGCAGCATGACTTTCGTAACGATGTCTGCATCTTCAGGGCCAATTTGGGCAGCTTTCGGCTCCTTCTTAGTTGGTGCTGGAATGGGATTTACTTCAACCGCCTTTATCGTGTCGATCCAAAGTACAGTAGAGTGGCAGCAAAGAGGAATTGCGACCGCTGCCAATATGTTTATGAGGAACTTAGGCAATACCATTGGTGCAGCCTTACTGGGAGGTATTCTAAATAACAGAATGCTTCATTTTTTCAAGGAACATAACATGTCTTTAACAGTTGATGATGCCAATAAGCTTTTAAAAGTCGAGGAACGGAATCAATTGACGGGATCTATTAAGAGTATATTGCAGGATGGGCTTACGTTCTCATTACATTCGGTTTATTATGTTGTCTTAACTTTTGCTGTAATCAGTTTTTTACTTATATTATTTATTCCCAAAAGGAAATTGTAGGACTGTGTTAATTTAAAAGGGAAAACACATATTAAAGAGGGGTTATAGAATGTCCTCTATATCAGAATTTCAGTTATTATCCGTTTTAGCACAAGAAATGAATATGAGAAAAGCTTCGGAGCGCTTGTTTGTATCCCAGCCAGCTCTTTCTCAAAGATTACAAACGATAGAAAAAGAATGGGGAACCAAATTATTTATCCGCTCACAAAAAGGGTTATCGTTAACACCTGCAGGAGAGCATGTCATTGATTTTGTTAATGAAATATTAGAAAAGCAGGAAAAGGTTCGTGAAACGATTGATTCGCTGCAGGAGGGAATTTCAGGTACTTTAAAAATTGCTGTTGCATCAATCGTTGGACAAAATTGGCTCCCAGAGGTTTTAAAGAAATTTATAGATAGATACCCGCAAGTAAAGATTTCACTCGTAACAGGCTGGAGCAGTGAAATTTTAAAATGTTTGTATGATGATCAGGTGCATATTGGGATTATTCGGGGGACACCTGACTGGAAAGGGGTAAAAGTACATTTGTTCAATGATCCCCTATATCTCGTCGATCGAGAAATTACCAAACCAGAGCAGGTTTTAAAAACCAATCGTCCGTTTATTCAATTTAAAAGTGATTCAAATTATTATCAAGAGATACAAGATTGGTGGATGCGCAATTATAAAACATCGCCGAAGAGAACAGTGGTAGTTGATCAAATTGAGACATGCAAGCAGATGGCATTTAATGGAATAGGCTACGCGATTCTGCCTTCTATCACACTTAGGAAAGCTGATCGGGATATTTTTAAAATACCTTTGGTGGATGAGAATAAACAACCGCTCAAACGGGATACTTGGTTATTAGGGTATGAATCTGCATTCCAACTAAAGCAGGTCCATGCATTTATGGAACTAATTAAAGAATATATCGCCGAATCTTCTGAAGAATAAGGTTGTTTCACTTGTCTTCGCTTCTTTTGTTTGTTAAAGTATTTTTTAGTACACGATTATAGGGGGCAAGCTAGAAAAATGGATGCACATGAAATTATTGCTTTTATTGCAAATAGTAAAAAGTCAACACCTGTAAAGGTCTACCTGAAGGGTGAGTTAGAGGGTATTGATTTCGGAAGTGACGCAAAAGCTTTTATAAGTGGAAATACAGGCGTAGTCTTCGGTGAATGGTCTGAAATTAATTCAGTATTAGAAGCAAACAAAGGAAAGATTGAAGATTTCGTGGTTGAAAACGACCGTCGAAATTCAGCTATTCCATTGCTGGATACAAAATACATTAATGCAAGAATTGAGCCGGGTGTCACTATTCGTGACCAAGTAGAAATTGGGGATAATGCGGTTATTATGATGGGCGCAGTCATCAATATTGGTGCGGTTATTGGTGAAAAAACAATGATCGATATGGGTGTAGTTCTTGGCGGAAGAGCAACTGTCGGCAAGAATTGCCATATTGGAGCAGGCACCGTATTAGCTGGAGTCATTGAGCCGCCGTCCGCACAACCTGTTATCATTGAAGACGATGTTCTGATTGGTGCCAACGCAGTTGTCCTTGAAGGTGTGAAAGTCGGTAAGGGCTCTGTTGTTGCTGCAGGGGCAGTTGTTACGAAGGATGTACCTCCATATACAGTTGTTGCAGGAACACCAGCTAAGAAAATTAAAGATATCGATGAGAAAACAAAATCAAAAACAGAAATCATGCAAGAGCTTCGTCAATTATAAGGCGGACAAGCATAGTGCAAATTTTTTGAACTAAGAAAGCGTGGACGCTCATCCACGCTTCTTTTATAGGGACTAAAAAGGCAGGTATCTTTATGAAATCATTAATTGAAATAAGAAGGGAACTTCATCAGATTCCCGAATTAGGTTTTCAAGAATATAAAACTCAAGCCTATCTTTTATCAATTCTAGAGTCATTCCCGCAAGAACGGATGGCTATTAAAAAGTGGAAAACGGGATTGCTGGTTAAAGTTCATGGTTTAAAACCGACTAAAACGATTGGATATAGAGCGGATATAGATGGACTTCCAATAACAGAAGAAACTGGTTTTGACTTTTCCTCCACACATGAAGCAAGGATGCATGCTTGCGGTCACGATTTTCATATGACCATCGCTTTAGGAATCGTGTCATACTTTATTAACAATCCAATAAAAGATGATCTACTGTTTATATTCCAGCCAGCAGAGGAAGGCCCAGGAGGAGCGGAACCAATGCTTAAATCGGCCGAAATGCAGGAGTGGATGCCGGATTTAATCTTTGCTCTTCACATTGCACCAGAATATCCTGCTGGAACGATTGCTTTAAAAGAAGGTCTATTATTTGCCAATACGTCCGAGTTGTTTATAGACCTAAAAGGTAAAGGTGGTCATGCGGCCTATCCACATCAGACCAATGATATGGTGATTGCTGCGTGTACCCTGGTTAATCAGCTGCAAACAGTTATTTCCAGAAATATCGATCCGTTAGACAGTGCAGTGATAACGATTGGAAAAATTACCGGAGGAACCGTTCAAAATGTTATTGCCGAGAAAGCAAGGCTTGAGGGAACAATCAGAACCTTATCACCTGAAGCGATGAAAAAGGTGAAACATCGGATTGAAGCCCTGGTAAAAGGAATCGAGACAGGCTATGAGTGTCAAGTGGAGATTGATTACGGATCGATGTATCATCAAGTTTACAATACAGAATTGGTTACTAGAGAATTCATGGAGTATGTTAGAAGTGAAACAGATGTATCGGTAGTTGAATGTCGAGAGGCTATGACTGGTGAGGATTTTGGCTATATGCTAAAAGAAATACCTGGGCTCATGTTTTGGTTAGGGGTCGATTCACCGTTTGGACTCCATCATGCAAGACTTAATCCAAATGAGTCAGCCATCGATGTGGCAGTGAAGGTAATGACTAGCTATCTCTCTTTTAAAGGCAACTAGAAATGTGTTGTTGAGTCCGAGCTAATTTTTCTTTAGTTCTACTGGTTAATTATGTTAAAATCAAGTGGTTAATGTTGAATGGTGTCGTTTATTTTTGGTTGATTAGGAAAAACTGACACTGACTAAGGGAAATAAAGCTATTATGGTCTAAAAGGACAGCTGCTGGATTGGCTTAATAAAGACTCATTTTTTTATTGGAGGTAAAACAATGCCAGAACGTATGGTGGGTAAACAGGCGCCGCGCTTTGAAATGGAAGCTGTATTACCAAATAAAGAATTTGGAAAAGTCAGCCTTGAAGAAAACATGAAAAATGATAAATGGACTGTGCTTTTCTTCTATCCAATGGATTTTACTTTTGTTTGTCCTACTGAGATTACTTCTTTGTCTGACCGCTTTGATGAGTTTGAAGATTTAGATGCAGTTGTTATCGGTGCATCGACCGATACAATCCACACTCACCTCGCATGGATTAAAACGGATCGTAAAGAGAACGGTCTAGGTGACATCAACTATCCGCTGGCTGCTGATACAAACCATATGGTTTCGCGAGAATATGGCGTGCTGATTGAGGAAGAGGGGATAGCACTGAGAGGTCTATTTATTATTAGTCCTGAAGGTGAATTAATGTATTCAGTAGTTAACCATAACAATATCGGCCGTGATGTGGATGAGACACTGCGTGTACTCCAAGCATTACAAACTGGCGGTCTGTGCCCAGCAAACTGGAAGCCGGGGCAAGCGACGCTGAATGTATAGTAAAGTTAAGGCAGACCTAACGAATAAGTTAGGTCTTTTTTAAAATAGGGGGCTAAAGTGTGAAATTACGAGAACAAATGCCGGAATTAACCGGGGCAACTGAATGGTTAAATGGGCAGGTAACAAAAGATGAATTAATAGGTGAGAAGTCCACTCTTTTTCATTTCTGGTCAATCAGCTGTCATTTATGTAAAGAAGTAATGCCGCAGGTTAATCAGTTCCGTGATGATTATAAAGATCGATTAAATGTTGTGGCTGTTCATATGCCGCGTTCAGAGGATGATTTGAATGTGGCGGAAATTAAAAAAGTGGCAGTAGAACATGGTATTACTCAGCCGATTTTTATAGATGGTGAACATAAACTAACTGATGCATTTGAGAATCAATATGTGCCTGCTTACTATGTTTTTGACCACGAAGGTAAGCTCCGCCATTATCAAGCGGGTGGAAGCGGCATGGCAATGCTTGAAAAACGCGTTAATCGTATTTTAGATGAAATGGGAGTAACAGAATAAATCTATTTGGAAAGGACTGTTCTTTAATGAACAGTTCTTTTTTATTAACCGTGTAACATTCCTTTGCCACACACGTCGATATTTACAAATAGAAAAAGAGGGGGCCAGCAAATGAGAAAGTCGTTAAAGGTATTATCGATTGTGTGTATGGTGTTGTTTTTTGGTTTAAGTGGGTGCAGTTCGCAAGCTAAAGATGAAAGTGCAAAAATGAGTACGGAAAATAAAGAAATGATGGATTCGGCCCAGTCTGGTAAAGGTGAAGAGGCCTTGTCTGCCAGTGAAAATACGGAGAAAGATCAGACAGCAGATACAGTGCCAGTTAATCAAATGGTCATTTACCAAGCTGATTTGGAGCTGCGTGTGAAAAATTTTGAAAAAACAGTCCAAAACTTAGAAAATAAAGTGAAAAACTACGGCGGCTATATAGCGGAATCAAATGTAACGAGAGACGGGAATGAACAAGTAAGCGGGCTATTAAAATTGAGAATACCTCAAGAACATTTTCAAGACTTCCTAACAGATGCCGAGGGGCAGGCAGTTGAGGTGCTGCAAAGAAATATTAATGGGCAGGATGTAACAGAGGAATATGTAGACCTGGAATCTCGATTAAAGTCTAAAAAGGCGGTTGAGGAGCGGCTCTTAAGTTTCATGAAAAATGCGGCTAAAACAGAGGATCTCCTAAAGATATCAGATGACTTAGCTTCCGTTCAAGAAGAAATTGAGGTTATTGAAGGCAGGATGAAATATTTAAAGAATCAAACGTCTTTTTCTACGGTGAATATTACCCTATACGAAACAAAAGTAGTTATCCCGAATCTTGATAAAGACCAGCTGAATACTTGGGAAAAGATCAAGAAACAATTTATGAAAAGCACCAATCTATTATTAGCTGCTCTATCAGGAATTGTAGTTTTTATCTTAGGAAACCTGCCAATTCTGTTTGTTTTCGTCTTAGTGGGCTTTCTGATATTCCTATATTATAATAAGAGAAATAGGCAAAGAAAACAGGAATAATACCTTGCACCGAATGTTAGTAAATTGCCTTTATAGATACAAACAAGGGAGTTTTTTTCATGAAAAAAAGTTTTGCAGTCATTGGGCTTGGACGTTTTGGCGGAAGCATTTGCCGTACCTTAACCGAAGAAGGAATGGAAGTATTAGGTATTGATGTCAATGAGGAACGCGTAAATGAGTATAGCATGATTGCTTCACATGCAGTAGTCGGAGATACCACGGATGAAAATGTCCTGAAAAGTTTAGGGATTCGGAATTTCGATCATGTAATTGTTGCCATCGGGGATGACATTCAGGCTAGTATTCTTACTACCCTTATCTTAAAAGAACTGGGGGTAGCATGTATAACTGCAAAAGCACAAAATGATTACCATGAGAAAGTACTTCGGAAGATTGGAGCCGATCATGTCGTTCATCCAGAAAGGGATATGGGCAGGCGGATCGCTAACAATATGGCTTCCAACAGCGTACTCGATTACCTTGAACTGTCAGCGGAGCACAGTATTGTGGAAATTGCAGCCAACCAAAAGCTTATTGGGAATACCATTATGGATTTAGATATTAGAAAGAGATACGGATTGAATATCGTAGCAATCAAAAGGGGCGAAGAAATTATCGTTTCCCCGCAAGCAAAAGAAACTTTTCAAAGTAATGATGTTTTAATTGTGATTGGCAATGATCATGATATTGACCGATTTGAAAAGAAAGTACTGGAATAAAGCAAAACGGAAGTGCTTGTGCACTTCCGCTTTTTTATACTTCCATAATGATTGGTAAAATCATTGGACGTCGTTTAGTTTTTTCATAAAGGAAAGGTGCAAGTGTATCTGTAATTTCATTCTTTATTTCAGACCACTGGCTGGTTTTTCGTTCCATTACTTTATTTAAGTGTTTTGTAATCAGGTTTTGAGCATCATTGATTAAATCGCCGGATTCTCTCATGTATACAAATCCGCGGGAAATAAGGTCAGGACCTGAAGCAATTTTAAATTCTTTCATATTGATACTTACAACTACAACCACTAATCCTTCTTCTGAAAGAATACGACGGTCCCTTAAGACGATATTTCCAATATCACCAATGCCGCTCCCGTCTATATAGACAGACCCAGATGGGATTTTTCCAGCAACCTGCGCCGTACTATCAGATAAGGCTAATACTTCACCATTGTCCATAATAAAGCAATTTTCTTCATCTACACCGCAGTCCACTGCAAGTTTGGTATGCATTTTTTGCATGCGATATTCACCGTGAATCGGCATAAAGAATTTTGGCTTAATTAAGCGAAGCATTAATTTTTGTTCCTCTTGTCCACCATGACCAGAAGTATGAATATTGCTTAACTTTCCGTGAATAACTTCAGCCCCGGCTCGGTACAGCATATTAATTGTTCTGCTGACGCTAATGGTGTTCCCAGGGATTGGTGAAGAAGAGAATACAACAGTGTCACCAGGAATAATTTGAATCTGTCTGTGAGTTCCATTGGCAATTCTCGAAAGAGCAGCCATTGGTTCACCTTGGCTTCCTGTACAAAGTATAGTTACTTTATCAGCCGGTAACCGGTTTATTTGATTTGCCTCAATAAAGGTCTCTTTAGGGGCAGAAATATAACCTAGGTCGAGCCCAATATTGATGGCAGCTTCCATGCTTCGGCCAAACACAGCTACTTTTCTCCCGTTCACTACAGCGGCTTCTACTACTTGCTGTAGTCTGTGGATGTTTGACGCAAAAGTGGCAAAAATAACACGGCCATCTACTTTTCTAAAAATATCATGGATGCTTTCACCAACTCGGCGTTCAGACATGGTGAAATCCGGAATTTCGCTATTAGTACTATCCGAAAGTAAACATAAAACCCCTTCTTTGCCTATCTCAGCCATTTTTGTCAAATTGGCAGGTTCTCCAACGGGGGTAAAATCAAATTTAAAATCACCTGTATGGACGACTTGTCCTGGAGGGGTTTTTACGACAATACCATAGGAATCAGGAATACTGTGGGTGGTTCGGAAAAACGTAACGGATGTTTTGCGAAACTTAATGATATCATCTTCTACAATCTCAATAAGCTTTGCATTTCGTAATAGTCCGTGCTCTTCTAATTTATTTTTAATTAACCCAAGGGCCAGTTTCCCTCCATAAATCGGAATATTTATTTCACGCAGTAAATAAGGAATTCCGCCAATGTGGTCTTCATGTCCATGGGTTACAAATAACCCTTTAATTTTATCTTCATTTTTTACCAAGTAGGTATAATCTGGGATAACATAATCGATACCTAATAATTCGTCTTCAGGAAATTTAATTCCCGCATCGATTAATATTATTTCATCTTGGAACTGAACTGCATACGTATTTTTGCCTATTTCCCCTAAACCGCCCAAGGCAAAAACAGCAGTTTGATCATTTTTTACAAATTTCATAAATTATCCAATCTCCAATACTTTAAAGTCTTCATTTTGTTGTTCGTATTCTAAATAAGCGCCTTTAACTTCTTGTACATGTTCCACATTATAACCGCGATCGGCGATTTTTTTTCGGACATCTACTACCGATTCACCTTCAACAAAAATTGTTTTAGTGTTCTCTCTAACCGGAACTTCTGTAACTCTCTCTTGATAATACACTTTAAATATCATGATAAATTCGCTCCTTACTGAATCGTAACTTTTTCTATTATATTAAATATTATCATCTTTTTCATTTATTTTCTTAAGGTTTTCCCTTGTACTATATATGAAAAGTATGTAACTGTGAATCATATTACTACAATTTACAATAATGAAGGAGCCCTTCGCAAGTTTGAAGGGCCCTCTAAATTTAGGCAATAGATTTCTTTCTAAGTAAATCGTTCCACTGTTTTAAGAGCTTCTTCCTTAGCTTCTTTAACATAGTGGATCATCTCCTTACCTTTATTTTATACGAACCTTGTCCAAAGTAAAGCAGGCTATGGCAGATAATTGAAATTTTTTTATCCATACATCTTTTTTTACTATTATTATATGTTGAAAATAGGTAATATCTCGTGGTTAAATTTGGAATAATTGTTAATAAAAAAATACTAGCTCATCAAAGCTAGTCAAATTAATATAAGACCTTGCAAATAGGTCTGTTGATTTCCGCTCCGGGCACTCGCTTTCCGCGGGGAGGTCCTGGAGCCTCCCCGGCACGCCCGCGGAAAGCGAAGTGCCTGGAGCGCTAAGCAACAGACCTAATTGACAGCCTATACTATTTATATAGGAGATTAACGCGGTAATTTATTGAAGTTTATAGATATATTAAAAGGCTGTCGATGATTTTTCGACAGCCTGACTAGCCAATCAAAGCTAGTGTTTTATCTTTCAATAACGGTTGCCCCGTCAATAGGTTTAAGAGGATCGTTTTTATCGATATGATCATAAAACATAACCCCGTTTAAATGGTCGATTTCATGCTGAAAACAGATGGCTGGCAAACCTTTGAGACGAAGTTTGACCTCTTCGCCCTCAAGAGTTGTTCCTTTTACGGTAATTCTTGCATATCTAGGCACATAGCCTGGTATGGCCTCATCTACTGACAGGCAGCCTTCACCCGATTGGAGGTAAGACTTCTCAACAGAATGACTGACAATTTTGGGATTAAATAATGCATAGCTATATAATGTACCTTTATCGTCTGTCAGATGAATGGCAATCATTCTTTTTGATACATTTATTTGCGGCGCAGCCAATCCAATTCCTGGGCGAAGGCTATATTTTGCAGCAATCTCGCCGTTTTGGCTGTTTTTAACATATTCTAAAAGACTGGCTAATATTTGTTTATCTTCATCGGATGCTGGCAAAACAACTTCCTCCGCAACCTTTCGAAGAGTGGGATGCCCGTCCCGAATGATATCTTCCATTGTTAACATGAAAATTCACTCCTAAAGTTCCATAAGTTATTCACATGCATTAGTCTATCAAACTACAGGTGAAATGTTAATCATTGTTTCTCTGCCTGAGTTCTGTTCAAGATAAAATGTTGTCAAACAAAATTTATCTAGATATAGTAAGTATAATGCCTAGTAAGGAGGTTTCCATTTGAGACTCAAAAGAAGCAACTGCATTATAATCATGATTACCGCAATAATTTTTATCATATCAGGATGTTCTAATGAAAAGACCCCAGTTGAAAAAATGTATACGGTCTTAGAAAGTGTGGCTGCCAAAGAAAAAACTTTTGAGGAGCAGCAAGAACCACTGGTCAAATTAGAAAAACAGGAAAAAGAAATTTATGATCAAATTTTAAAACAAGGATTGAAGGAATATGATCAGATTGTTAAACTTTCCGATGAAGCTCTTGTTTTAGCAGATAAAAGGAAAGAACTTTTGGATAAAGAAACAGCAAGTCTTAAGGAATCAGAACAGGAATTTTCTAAAGTGGCAGACCTAAAAAGCCAATTGGATGATACTAAACAAAAGAAAACGGCAAATGAACTTTACGAGATCATGATGAAACGATATGAAGCTCATCGAAATTTATATTCGCAATACTCTGAGGCACTTCAAAATGATAAAGAATTATACCAAATGTTTAAAAATAAAAATCTCCCTTATGAAGATCTGGAGACTCAAATTAATAAGCTGAATGCCAGTTATGAAAAGGTATATGCATCAAATGAACAATTTAATAAATATACCAGCCAATATAATGAAAAAAAACTCACATTTTATCATCAGGCAGGTCTAAAAACTAACTAAATAAAGGTATTCGATTAATCGGCTGAATTTCAGCCGATTTTTTCTATATTATAACAAGTGACAAAAATGTGACAACTTATATAACAGTTTGATAAATCAAGTAGTACAGTTGTGTAAAATTACATCTTTTCAGACATTGAAATTGTTACGAAATAATGAAACTTAGTATTTGACGGCATAAAATAAAAGTTGTAAACTCATAGATGTGATAAAAATTGTACTAATGATGTTACATAAAATAGTGATACAGAATAAAATGCCATAAGAGAGAGAACTTTTCGTTTTATCTTATCTTTTCTGTGAAACACTAGTTCATAGTACGTATCCATATTCAGGCCTCGAATCTTATGTAATATCGAAGTAGATATCCAAATGGATCTTGCTTTTTACTAATGGTTAATCGCAATTTTTGGGTAATCTAAAATAGTGGATTTTATTTTTAAAAATAGGCCCTAAATAGAAAGGAAGAGTTGACACATGGCTTCTAAACTTAAAAACGCCCAGATAGATGCTAAAAAAGCACTTGAGGCAGTAGAAGATCAATTTCAAACACTTCAAATTCTTAATGAAGAAGGCGAAGTAGTAAATGAAGCGGCAATGCCAGACTTAACAGATGAACAGCTTCAAGAATTAATGCGTCGTATGGTTTATACTCGTATTCTTGATCAACGTTCTATTTCATTAAACCGCCAAGGAAGACTTGGATTCTATGCGCCAACTGCAGGACAAGAAGCTTCACAGCTTGCTTCTCAATTTGCTTTGGAAAAAGAAGACTTCATCTTACCTGGTTACCGTGATGTTCCGCAAATCATTTGGCATGGATTACCATTGTCCCAAGCTTTCTTGTGGTCAAGAGGACATTTCCATGGTATGCAGATTCCTGAAGGCGTTAATGTACTTCATCCACAAATCATCATCGGTGCTCAATATGTTCAAACTGCTGGTGTGGCACTTGGATTACAAAAACGTGGAGCGAAAGCTGTAGCCATTACTTATACAGGAGACGGCGGTACCTCACAAGGGGATTTCTATGAAGGAATGAACTTTGCAGGTGCAGCTAAATCACCAGCAATCTTTATTGCACAAAACAACCAATTTGCCATCTCAACACCTCGTGAAAAACAAACGGCTGCTAAAACTTTAGCACAAAAGGCGGTTGCTGCTGGTATTCCTGGTATCCAAGTAGATGGTATGGATCCATTAGCTGTTTATGCAGCGGTTCGTGAAGCAAGAGAACGTGCGATTAATGGAGAAGGCCCAACATTCATTGAAACGTTAACTTACCGATATGGCCCACACACAATGGCTGGAGACGATCCAACACGTTACCGTACAGCTGATCTTGACAACGAGTGGGAAAAGAAAGATCCACTTGTACGTTTCCGTAAATTCCTTGAAAATAAAGGTCTTTGGAGCGAGGAGAAAGAAACACAAGTAATCGAACAAGCTAAAGAAGACATTAAAGAAGCGATTAAGCTAGCGGACGCAGCACCAAAACAAAAGGTTACTGATTTAATGGAAATTACCTATTCAGATATGCCAAGCAATTTGAAAGAACAATATGAAATTTTTCAAGCAAAGGAGTCGAAGTAAGTCATGGCTCAAATGACAATGATTCAAGCAATTACTGATGCACTTCGGACTGAATTACGCAATGACCCGAATGTATTGGTTTTCGGAGAAGACGTAGGGGTAAATGGCGGAGTATTCCGTGCGACTGAAGGACTTCAACAAGAGTTTGGAGAAGATCGCGTATTTGATACACCACTTGCTGAATCAGGGATCGGCGGTTTAGCTTCAGGTTTAGTATTGCAAGGCTTCCGTCCTGTACCAGAAATTCAGTTCTTTGGATTCGTATTTGAAGTATTTGACCAAATTGCAGGTCAGTTAGCCCGCCTGCGTTACCGCTCAGGTGGAACATTTAATGCACCTGTTGTTTTCCGTTCACCATTCGGAGGAGGGGTACATACTCCTGATATGCACGCAGACAGCTTAGAAGGACTTATGGCGCAAACTCCTGGTATAAAGGTTGTTATCCCATCAACTCCTTATGATGCAAAAGGTCTATTGATTTCATCAATCCGTGACAATGATCCTGTTATTTTCTTAGAGCATATGAAATTATACCGTTCATTCCGTCAAGAGGTTCCTGAAGAAGAATATACGATTCCACTAGGTAAAGCTGATGTGAAACGTGAGGGAACTGATGTATCAATCATTACTTACGGTGCAATGGTTCATGAATCATTAAAAGCTGCGGAAGAACTTGAAAAAGAAGGCTTCTCTGCAGAAGTAATTGACTTACGTACAGTAAGCCCAATTGACATTGAGACAATTATAGCATCTGTTGAAAAGACTGGCCGTGCAATTGTGGTTCAAGAAGCACAAAAACAAGCAGGTATTGCAGCAAATGTTGTTGCTGAAATTAACGATCGTGCTATTTTAAGCTTAGAAGCTCCTGTATTACGTGTTGCCGCACCTGATACAATCTTCCCGTTCCCGCAAGCAGAGTCAGTATGGCTTCCAAACTATAAAGATGTTCTTGAGACTGCTAAAAAGGTATTAAATTTCTAATCCTTATATAGCAGCATAATTAACTAACATGGCTGGGGAAAAGCTTTCTTTTCCCACGCCTTCTTATACATTGATTAAAATACATGAAAAATAGGAGATGAATCTCTGTGTCATTCCAATTTAAAATGCCTGATATCGGTGAAGGTATTCACGAAGGTGAAATCGTCAAATGGTTTGTAAAACCAGGTGATAAGGTTCAAGAAGATGATGTCCTATGCGAAATCCAAAATGATAAAGCTGTTGTTGAAATTCCATCCCCAGTCGAAGGTACTGTTCAAGAAGTATTAGTTGGAGAAGGAACTGTGGCAACTGTTGGTCAAGTACTAGTTACATTTGATGCACCAGGATATGAAAACCTACAATTTAAAGGCGATGATCATGCCGAAGAAGCTCCTAAACAAGCAGAAGCACCTGCTGCGCCTGCACAAGAAGCTGCTCCTGCAGCACAAGCTGCACAAGCTCAGCCGCAGGCAGAAGCAGATCCAAACCGCCGTGTGATTGCGATGCCTTCTGTTCGTAAATATGCCCGTGAAAAAGGTGTTGAAATCCGTTTAGTTACTGGTTCTGGAGAAAACGGACGTATTCTTAAGACTGATATTGATGCATTCTTAAATGGTGGTGCTGCCCCAGCTCCTGCGGCAACAACTGCTGCAGCAGAAGAAGCTAAAGCAGAAGCTCCAAAAGCTGCTGCTCCAATTCCACAAGGTGAATATCCAGAAACACGTGAAAAGATGAGCGGTATCCGTAAAGCTATTGCAAAAGCAATGGTTAACTCTAAGCATACTGCACCACACGTTACATTAATGGATGAAATCGATGTAACTAAGCTTGTTGCACACCGTAAAAAATTCAAAGAAGTGGCTGCTGCTAAAGGCATTAAGCTTACATTCTTACCATATATCGTAAAAGCATTAACTAGCGCATTAAGAGAGTTCCCTGTATTAAATACATCTCTTGACGATGCAACGAGTGAAATCATCCATAAGCACTATTACAACATTGGTATCGCTGCTGATACTGAAAAAGGCCTTTTAGTACCAGTTGTTAAAGATGCTGACCGTAAATCTGTGTTTACTATTTCTAATGAAATTAACGAATTAGCTGGTAAAGCACGTGATGGTAAACTTGCTCCAAACGAAATGAAAGGTGCTTCTTGCACAATTTCTAATATTGGTTCTGCAGGCGGACAATGGTTTACTCCAGTTATTAACCATCCAGAAGTGGCTATTTTAGGTGTTGGTCGTATTGCTGAAAAGCCAATCGTACTAAACGGCGAAATTGTAGCTGCTCCTGTATTAGCATTATCTTTAAGTTTTGACCACCGCATGATCGATGGTGCAACAGCTCAAAATGCAATGAATCATATTAAACGTTTATTAAACGATCCAGAACTATTGTTAATGGAGGCGTAAGAAAAATGGTAGTTGGAGATTTCCCAATTGAAACAGATACTATAGTCATCGGTGCGGGTCCTGGAGGATACGTAGCAGCAATCCGTGCCGCTCAATTAGGACAAAAAGTAACAATTGTTGAAAAAGAATATGTTGGCGGCGTATGTTTAAACGTAGGTTGTATTCCTTCTAAAGCGTTGATTGCTGCAGGACACCGTTATGAAACAGCTGTTCACTCAGAGTCATTCGGTATCACAGCTGAAAACGTTAAGGTTGATTTTACTAAGGTTCAAGATTTTAAATCAGGAATCGTTAAGAAATTAACTGGCGGTGTAGAAGGGCTATTAAAAGGAAATAAAGTTAACATCGTTCGTGGTGAAGCATACTTTGTTGATGCTAATACACTTCGTGTAATGGATGAAAATTCTGCCCAAACTTATACATTTAAAAATGCTATTATTGCAACTGGTTCTCGTCCAATTGAATTACCATCATTTAAATATTCAAAACGCATTCTTAATTCAACAGGTGCTTTGAATTTAAATGAAGTTCCTGAAAAAATCGTTGTCATCGGCGGCGGTGTAATCGGAATTGAACTTGGCGGTGCTTATGCAAACTTTGGCAGCCAAGTTACCATCCTCGAAGGTGCTGATGAAATTTTAGGCCTTGGAGTATTTGATAAGCAGATGGCTTCACTTGTTAAGCGTACAATGGCTAAACGCGGAGCAGAATTCTATACTAATGCATTTGCTAAAGGTGTAGAAGAAACTGAAAATGGTGTTGTAGTATCATTTGAAGTTAAAGGTGAAGCAAAGCAAATTGAAGCTGACTATGTTTTCGTCATGGTTGGACGCCGTCCAAACACGGATGAAATGGGCTTAGAACAAGTTGGAATCAAATTAAGCGAACGTGGATTAATTGAGATTGACAAGCAATGCCGTACAAATATCAGCAATATTTATGCAATTGGTGATATTGTTGCAGGTCCTCAATTAGCTCATAAAGCTTCTTATGAAGCGAAAATCGCTGCTGAAGCTATTGCTGGTCATCCATCAGAGATTGATTACCTAGGTATTCCTGCCGTTGTATTCTCTGACCCAGAATTAGCTTCTGTTGGTTATACTGAGGCGCAAGCTAAAGAAGAAGGAATTAAGGTTAAAGCAGCGAAATTCCCATTTGCTGCAAATGGCCGTGCGTTATCTTTAGACTCAAGCGACGGTTTCATGAAATTAATCACTCGTGCTGAAGATGGCGTAGTAATCGGTGCTCAAATCGCTGGGGCAAGTGCTTCAGATATGATCGCTGAATTAGGTCTAGCTATTGAAACTGGTATGACAGCAGAGGATTTAGCCCTTACCATCCATGCTCATCCAACTCTTGGAGAAATTACGATGGAAGCTGCTGAAGTGGTTCTAGGAACTCCAATTCATATTATTAAATAATATATATTTAATACAAAGTCCTTTCCGTTAAATGCGGAAAGGACTTTGTGTTTTTAGGGCGAATTTATCTAATATATAAACCTATAAAGGAAGGAGGACTTCCAAAAGAATATGTAAATTCATCTCTAACCGCTGATAAAAGAACATATATTTATAACACTAGCCAAGGACTTTGTTCTTAAATAAAAAGATCAATGTAATTTGTGTGGTGATAAAATTGAAGGTCTATCTTGTAGTTATATTCCAATTTATTATTTGGAGCGGTTATACATTGATTGAGTGGCTTTCGACACGCGATCAGCTTATTTATAAAGTCATTATGTTCTTTGTCTTTTTTTACTTGGCATTTGCATTTGGAAATTATGTGACCAAATCCCGTAAAAAGACACTTTTTATAACAGCCCTAAGCCTGGTTATCTATACCTCCCTTCATTATACTTTTGCGCTTGTTGTCCATTAAAAAAGACCCCGTAAAAAGGAGTCTTTCCCATCTTATTTTCTAGGATAATAATACATGACCCTGTCGTTAAAAAGGTGAAGCTCACCTTGAAGTTTTTTAGCAAGGAATTTAGAGAACTCATTTGCTTTTCCTTTATCACCGTGGGTCGATTGTTCTGGAAGCGTCACTTGTATGTATTGTTGTTCTCTTTCTGTCCCATCTTCCTCTTTAATCGATTCTTTATCAACACCAATCAAAATTGCCCGGTAGCGTTCATGGTCAGAATATAAATAAAAAGCATTTGTGTTATTCCCGTTTGATTCTTTTAGTTGATAAGGAAATGCTGATTCTCCGTACTGCCAATTTAACTGGTCGCCCGTTTTTGAAGTTATATCTTTATAATAATGAAACAGTTCTTTCACTTCTTCAATGGTAATTGTTTGTTTAACAGATGAGGGCACGAGCTTAATAAATGCATTAACAGCCATCATCATTCCCCCTTTAACGTTCATAATTTATGCAACTCTATTCTAGCACTGATTAAAAAGTACTGACAACAATAAACCCAAAATAACCTTACTAACTATTCTATATATTTTATTAGTATCAATAGTAGACCTAATAAAGGTCTTTAATGCTAAAAAATATTTTAATGTGATATACGATTTGGGCTTGAAAAATGAAATGTGTTATATTATTATTGGATTAAGGAGATTAGAAAGCGTTTTAAAATCATCATCATTCAATAAGAAAAGGGGATTGAACAAATGGGTACACTTGTATGCCAAACATGTAATTCTACTATCGATCACTTTGAAGATGAAAAAGTCACTGTGCTCTACTCTAAATGCAATTGCTGTGATGAATATAAACATGAAGAAGAAATATAAATAGTAAATCAAAAAGGATTCCTTTGCAGGAATCCATTTTTTTTTGCCATTTACTGAATGGCCTTATATTCTTTTATCACACGAATGGTTTTAATTTCATCATCTTCAGGACCTTGTACAGGAAGTCCAACTTCAAGGTTTTTCCGGATATAATGGAGGTTTTCTTTAGTGATAATTTCACCAGGTATAAAAATTGGAATACCAGGAGGATATACCATTACAAACTCTGCAATAATACGGCCTTCTGATTCTTCAAAAGGTACAACCTCTGTCTCTGAATAAAATGCGTCTCTTGGTGTAAGAGCAAGCACAGGGATTTCAGGAAGCAGTACCTCAAGTGGTACCATCTGTCCTGCACGGTGCTCACATTCCATTTCAAGTTCTTTTAATGCATTGACCAATATGTCTGTTTCTGCCTCTGTATCACCTAGTGTGATAATGCAGAGAATGTTATATAAATCTGATAGTTCAACCTCAATATTATGTTTTTCACGCAGCCATTTTTCTACTTCATAACCGGTTAAGCCTAAATCTTTAACCGAAATAATAAGTTTCGTTGGATCATAATCAAACGTCGCTTTTGAACCTAAAATCTCTTCACCAACACAATGAATATGGTCTATTTCATTAATTCTTTTACGAGTAGACTGAGCTAACTTAATCGTTTTATCAATTAACTCTTTTCCTTTAGTTGCAAGCTGCTTTCTAGCAACATCTAGAGAAGCCAAAAGCAAATAGGAAGTTGAAGTAGTTGTTAGCATACTTAAGATACTTTGTACATGCTTAGCTGATACGAGCCCTTCTCTGACATTAAGAATGGAGCTTTGGGTCATAGAACCGCCAAGTTTATGAACACTTGTTGCTGCCATATCTGCCCCTGCCTGCATGGCTGAAAGCGGTAGTTGATCATGGAAATGAATATGAACGCCATGGGCTTCATCAACTAGAACGGGAACATGATAAGAATGGGCAATTTCAACTATTTTCTTTAGATCTGCAGAAATTCCAAAGTAGGTTGGGTTAATGACTAACACAGCTTTTGCATCCGGGTGCTGCTCCAAGGCTCTTTCCACAGAATCAGTTGTGATGCCGTGTGAAATTCCTAATTCTTTATCGATTTCTGGATGAATAAATACTGGGATTGCACCTGAAAAAACAACAGCGGACATTATGGATTTATGCACGTTCCGTGGAACAATGATTTTATCGTCAGGCCCGCACACAGCCATAATCATCGCAATAATCGCACCGCTTGTTCCCTGTACAGAAAAAAAGGTGCGATCGGCTCCGAAAGCCTCAGCTGCTAAATCTTGTGCTTGTTTAATCATTCCCTTTGGTGAATGTAGATCATCAAGAGGGCCAATATTAATTAAGTCAATTGACAAGGCATTTTCACCAATAAATTGACGGAAGTCTGGATCCATTCCAGCCCCTTTTTTATGGCCGGGAATATGGAATTGAACGGGTTTTTTCTTCGCGTGTTCTACTAAACCGCTAAATAACGGTGTTTGGTCTTGTGACAATGATAAATACACCTCTTTATAAAAAAATGCTCAGATTATTCGTCTATATTCGACATCAAAACAAAGGAATTATAGCATTATTCCACAGTATTTTAAAGGACTAAATTGAACTTTTACAGATATATTTTGACTAAAGTTAGTTTCCCATAAAGAAAGGGAAATTAACCTTTTAAGAAGAATAAACAAAATAACAATAAAATAAGGGGGATTTGGAGTGAATTGGAAAACGCGGGTTACTGAACTTTTAGATATACAGTTTCCTATTATTCAAGGGGGGTTAGCCTATTTGGCTTACTCAGAATTAGCTGCCGCAGTATCGAATGCAGGGGGACTTGGTCAAATCACAGCAATGTCTCTAAGTAAACCTGAATTACTTAGAGAAGAGATCCGTAAGGTAAAGAAATTAACCGAAAAACCATTTGGAGTAAATTTTGCAATTGGACAGCAAGGCAGACCGTTTGCTGATTATCTTCAGGTGGCAATCGAGGAGGAAGTCCCCGTTGTGTCAATGACCGGAGGAAATCCCGCCCCGATTTTTCACCAATTAAAAGGAACAAAGATAAAAACACTCGTGCTTGTAGCAGCGAGGAGACAGGCGGTTAAAGCAGAGGAGTTAGGGGCCGATGCAGTAATGGTTGTTGGTCAGGAAGGGGGCGGTCACCTTGGAAGAGATGATATCGGTACTACTGTTTTGATCCCACAAGTAGTTGATGCTGTGTCTATTCCTGTGATTGCATCAGGCGGGATTGGTGATGGCAGAGGACTGATGGCAGCACTTAGCCTAGGGGCAGAGGGAATTGAGATGGGTACAAGATTTATTGCGACCACTGAATGTGTTCACGCTCATGATGTATATAAACAAAAATTAGTTGAGGGAACGGAAAGTGAAACAGTTGTGATTAAAAGGACACTCGGAGCACCTGGCAGGGCTATTGCTAGTAGCTGGACAGAAAAAATACTTGAGATAGAAAAAAACCATGGCGATTACAACCAGTTAAAAGATTATATAAGCGGTAAAGCTAATCGGCGTTACATATACGATGGGAATCCATCAGAGGGATTTGCATGGGCGGGACAAGTTATGGGGCTGATTAAAGATGTACCTAGAGTGGCCGAACTCTTTGACCGAATGATTAATGAGGCGGAACAAATCCGTGCAAAATGGGGAAAATAGAGATATCATACCATTAGCAAAGGTAAAGTAGGTGAAAGTTTGGATTATCAATACCCAATTGACTATAGTTGGTCAACAGATGAAATTGTTGATGTAATTAAATTTTTTGAAACAATTGAAAGGGCTTATGAAAAAGGCATTGAACGAGATGAGGTAATGAATGCTTATCGCAGGTTCAAAGAGATTGTCCCCAGCAAAGCAGAGGAAAAGACCGTTTGCGGGGAATTTGAAGAAATAAGCGGTTATTCATCGTACAGAACAATAAAAAAAGCAAAGGAATCCGTGTCTGGAGATCGAATTATCATGAAATAAAACAGAAAAACTCCCATTGCCGAAAGGCAATCGGGAGTTTTTCTGTTTTATTTAATATTTTGAGCTATTTTATACAATGGGGCAACGGTAGTAAATACACTTTCTAATTGTTCCAGTAATCCTTGTGATCCTAATTCAATCGCACGATCCCGTTCCATAGTGAAACCACATAATAATTCTGCCTTTTTAATGGTCTTCAATCGCTCAAATTGGGCAAGTAGATCATTCTTTGATAATTGCTCGTGTTTAATTGTATCTGGTTTGGTATGGTCTAAAGACCACGAAAACTCTTTTGGTATTTCTTTATAGATTTTTGCAGCTTTTTTTATAAACCGCTCAGCCATGACCTCTTTTTGCGGTGCTTCATAAATCACTGCAAACCAAACAAATAAGTGCGTATTCCATAGACCAATTTGGAAATGGGGAAGCATTTTATAACCACGGGGATTGGAAGCAAATGCTACCCAGGTATCCTTAGGCGGGTTAATGGTCCGTCTGGCATGTTTAGCTACATGGACAAACATTTCATCTCCAGTTAAAGCTGCTAAACCAGGCGCAAAGTACTCACCGAGCTGTTCTAATTTGGGTCGTATGGTATTTTTTAGAGCTTCCATTCTAGGTTCTAAACCATCTATTAAAAATACATCAAAGTCCTCGTTCGTAAATCCGCCGAACTCCATCCTCTTACCTCCAACAGTTGTTTGTCAATTATTGTAGCATAAGATAGAAAAACCAAGAAGTGTGTTGCTCGTATGGGTTAGTGCACATATTTGTTGCAACATATACACCTGGCTCATATTATACATTAAAACAAATAATCAGAAAAATTAGTAAACATACCGAAAGGGGGAAATGATTGGATGAAACAATTAATGAATACATCCCTAAAAAAAGCAACTGAAAAGGAAAAAAGAGCGGTATTAAGATTAGAAATGGATTATGAATTAGCAACATTATTTGAGGCGATTGAAGAGAAGAATGAAAAGAAAATCAAAGAATGTAAGCAAAAATTAGAAAAAATCCGCCTGGATTTATTACGGTTAAAAGCTTTTTGATCGATTTATAATCTAAGGGAGTATAAAGATGGAATGAACTTTGAAGAGATAATACATCGCTTGATTTGAACGAACTCCAATTGAGGGTTAAGAGGAGTTCGTTTATTATTGTGCCTTGGTGTGTGAAAGATTAAACGGACGGAAGTTTAAAAGTTGCTGTGTCAGGTTAATTTTATTAAGCTAATAGTACATCAATTAATTAACAGTGCTTCATACTACATACATTGGAAAATCTGGAATGAATGGAGGAAGTTTATGAATTGGGAAGAAATCGACACCCATGCAAAGCAGTGGGTGAAAGAGGCCGGAGAAAGGATCCGTACCTCCTTTAGTGCAACGTTAGATATTGAAACTAAATCCAATGCAAATGATTTAGTAACAAATATGGATAAAGAAATTGAACAGTTCTTTATCAAGCATATTAAGGAGGTTTATCCGAACCATAAAATAATGGGGGAAGAGGGGTTTGGCGACAAACTTCAAAGCTTGGAAGGAATTGTATGGTTCATAGACCCGATTGACGGGACAATGAACTTTGTTCATCAACAAAGGAATTTTGCTATTTCAATTGGAATATACGAAAATGGTGTTGGAAAAATAGGACTTATATATGATGTGGTTCACGATGAACTATACCATGCTATAAGCGGCAAGGGTGCCTACATAAATGGAAAAGCAATACCAGCACTGAATGAGGCTGTTATTCACGAATCGATACTTGCCCTTAATGCTACATGGGTCGTGGAAAATAAAAGGATTGACCATAACCTGTTGATCCCTTTAGTAAAAGCTGCCAGGGGAACAAGATCATATGGAACGGCCGCACTTGAACTAGTATTTTTAGCTGCCGGGAGGGTAGATGCCTATTTTTCTATGCGCCTTGCACCATGGGATGTGGCTGCGGGAGCTGTTATCCTAGAGGAACTAGGCGGAGTTGTAACTAATCTTAGAGGGGAGAAGCTTGATCTTCTTTCCAATGATTCATTATTTGCGGCAAAGCCAGGTCTTCACGAATCGATTCTAAAAGACTATTTAAAGGGAGGACAATGGTAGAAGGAAAAACCTCCACTAAAAAAAGTAAAAAAGCTTGGGATCACCCAAGCTTTTTTATAATTCCCCATTTTCTCTCATTTTCTTTTTTGTCTTGAAACCCATTCCCATAATAACAATTACAGCAAGAATGCAGCCTAAAGCCGCAAGCAGGCTCTGTTCACTAATCGCAATACCGATTCCGACAATACTTGCCGCTGCAAGAATTGAATAAAAAAGTAACGGCCATTTGACATTGTTCATATGCACTTACCCCTTTTTCATTTCAAATGGTATGGTATAATTTCTAAGCATATTTTAATTTTACATAAAATCATTTTAAGTTTCCACTTTATTTGTGGTATAATGTTTTAGTTGTGAATGTAAAACTATAATTAAACTTAATTTTTATGAATAAAAGGCAGGAGTGGAATTGTTTGAATTTAAGAAATGATATTCGAAATATAGCGATTATTGCCCACGTTGACCATGGTAAAACAACGCTGGTGGACCAACTGTTAAAACAATCAGGAACATTTCGTACTAATGAGCATGTCGAAGAACGTGCAATGGATTCCAATGATTTAGAGAGAGAACGTGGAATCACGATTCTTGCGAAAAATACAGCGATCCAATACAAAGATACTCGTATTAACATCTTGGATACACCAGGACACGCTGACTTCGGTGGTGAAGTAGAGCGGATCATGAAAATGGTTGATGGGGTATTGTTAGTCGTGGATGCTTACGAAGGCTGTATGCCGCAAACACGTTTTGTGTTAAAGAAGGCTTTAGAACAAAACCTAACCCCAATTGTTGTTGTCAATAAAATTGACCGTGATTTTGCCCGTCCTTTAGAAGTTATTGATGAAGTACTTGATTTGTTTATTGAGCTTGGGGCGAACGAAGACCAGCTTGAATTCCCGGTTGTTTATGCATCTGCAATTAACGGTACGGCAAGTATAGACCCTGAGAAGCAAGATGAAAACATGCAGTCATTATATGACGCGATTGTCGAACATATCCCGTCTCCAGTAGACAATAGTGATGAGCCGCTTCAGTTCCAAGTAGCATTATTGGATTATAATGATTATGTTGGCCGTATTGGTATCGGGCGTGTATTCCGCGGAACGATGAAAGTAGGACAGCAGGTAGCACTAATGAAGGTTGATGGTTCTGTTAAGCAGTTCCGTGTTACCAAAATCTTCGGCTTCTTTGGATTAAAACGTCAAGAAATAGAAGAGGCAAAAGCAGGTGACTTAATTGCTGTTTCCGGTATGGAGGACATCAATGTAGGTGAAACCGTTTGTCCGGTTGAACAACAAGAAGCATTACCGATCTTAAGAATTGATGAACCTACATTACAAATGACCTTTGTTGTAAACAATAGCCCATTTGCAGGTAGAGAAGGTAAGTACTTGACTTCAAGAAAGATTGAAGAAAGACTTCGTGCTCAATTGCAGACAGATGTAAGCTTACGGGTAGAAAATACAGATTCACCGGATGCATGGATTGTTTCGGGCCGTGGTGAGCTCCATTTATCTATATTAATCGAAAATATGCGTCGCGAAGGCTATGAGCTTCAAGTTTCAAAACCGGAAGTAATTGTAAAAGAAGTTGATGGAGTTCGTTGTGAGCCAGTAGAACGTGTACAAATTGATGTGCCTGAAGAGCATACCGGATCAGTAATGGAATCAATCGGTGCACGTAAAGGCGAAATGATTGATATGATTAATAATGGCTCAGGTCAAGTCCGTTTAATCTTTAATGTTCCAGCACGTGGTTTAATTGGTTATACTACGGAGTTTTTAACAATGACTCGTGGTTATGGAATTATCAATCACACGTTTGACAGTTACCAGCCAATGCTTCAAGGACAGGTGGGCGGAAGACGTCAAGGGGTTCTAGTTTCAATGGAATCTGGAAAAGCCTCCACTTATGGAATTATGCAGGTTGAAGATCGCGGTACTATCTTCGTTGAGCCTGGTACGGAAATATATGAAGGAATGATCGTTGGGGAGCATACTCGTGAGAACGACATTACTGTTAATATCACGAAGGTAAAACAAGCAACCAATGTTCGTTCTGCAAACAAAGATCAAACGTCAGTTATTAAAAAACCTAGGATTATGACTTTAGAAGAATCACTAGAGTACTTAAATGACGACGAATATTGTGAAGTCACACCTGAATCTATTCGTTTGAGAAAGAAAATTCTTGATAAGAATGAACGGGAAAGAATGGCTAAAAAGAAAAAGTATGCTGAATTGAGTTAAGGATGATGAGGTGCAAACCGTGGAAGAATTAAGATCCTTTTCACCAAGTTTAAGATTCTTTATTCAACTTACGAATGATATTCAAACTGGTGTCATGCTGCAATATGTTTTTATTGTCATTTTATCAGTTATTGTCTATCGTCTGGGTTTTGCAAAAAAGCTGTCCATTGGTAAAAATATTGTAATTTATTTCAGCCTCTGTGTTGGATGCGTATTGATGTTGTTTTTCTCCTATGCCTTACCGATTGCAGAAGGGTTGGGAGTCGCAGCGTTATTATTGATTGTTTATAAAATCCGCCTTCACCAATCAAAAAGGCAGACGCAAAAAGAAGTCACTGGGGGGAAATAAATGCACTCATTGCAGGATGCCCTTTATAATTGGCTAACGATTAAAGTCGTTTGTGATGCCCGGCCTGATGACGCAGCTGCGATTGAAACAAGGGAGTTCTTTGAGGAAATCCTTAGCACACAGCATCACGTTTCAAATATTGAAATAACCACAGATGATGTGATGTATTACATTTCGTACCAGCATGGAAACGAAACAAAAAAAGGACGCTATCCTCGGGAGTTAATTGAAATAATGATTAACCAGATTAATCAAGAGCCCGAGAAGTATAAAGACTATCCGCTCGATTAAATAAGAAAAACGCTTGTAGTTTACAAGCGTTTTTTCTTTATTACCACTCATCCTTATCAGATTTTGGCCGGTACAAATGGAAGTTGCCTGATTCCACTCGGGCATTTGTTTTTTCGGTGATTCTATTGCTGCACTCATTACACATGTATGTATGGATGGGACGGTTTCGAAGTCGCTTTGCGACTAATGACTCATCATTTATGGATTCTATTTTATCACAGATCACACATTTAACTCTCATTCAAACACCTCTTTACTTCTTCATTAGAAAAACAAAATATTTGCTATAAGTATACCATGACATACCATCAAGGGGTAAATCAATTGGTTAGAGTTGATGAAAAATAGGGATAGTAGTAATATGAGAATATCTGTTTTTAGGAATAAATAAAGGGGTTGTAAACATGGCAAATCAGGTAGAACCAAAACTCATCCAGCCATTATTTGATGAACTTCAAAAGGAACGATTTGTAACATTGGCAACAGTTGATTATGAAACTGGCGGTCCAAACGTTAGTGCTATTTCTTGGGTTCTGGCGAAAGATGAAGGAACCATTTATTTTGCAGTAGATAATCGGTCTCGTATATTAGAAAATATCAATAAAAATAATAAGGTTGTTATTAACCTAATTGCAAATGAGTCTACATACTCCATTCAAGGAGAAGCCCGCGTAAAAGAAGAACGTTTACCGGAAGTGCCTTTAAAGCTTGCATTGGTTGAAGTAGTGATCAATGAAGTAAGAGACGTGATGTTTTATGGTTCAAAAATTGTGACAGAAGTTCAGTATGATAAAACCTATGATAAAAAAGCTGCCGAGAGACTTGACAATCAAGTCATGGAAGCAATGAAAAAAGCTTAGTAATAACTAAGCTTTTTTCATTGTCTGTGTTAAACTTGGATGTTAATTTCCGCTCCAATCAACATCGTTACAAAATTAAATATGAGTTTTAAACTCAGCCTTTCTATTAAAAAGAGGTTTTGGGATGCCGAGCGGGTTACTTATGGTGATTTGATTGTTCATCCTGCTCTTTTTTAAGTTTCTTTTCGTCTTTGCCTTGCAGATTTTGATCTGGTTTTTCTGTTGCATTTTTCGGACTTGGAGTAATTAAATCTCCTGGTACTTCAGGAATTAATCTGCCGGCGACATCTGCTAATTCTTCCATAATTCCTTGGATGGGTCTGCCTTTATTTATATCTGCTTGGATTTCCTTTAGACGCTGGTTTGTGTCCGCGTCCGCCACGACAATGGCTTTGGCCCCGTAAGGATCTTTCCTTAAACTTTCTGCAACAGAATACTTAATTGAACCGACTTGAGAACGGTCAATCTTTGAATTAACATCAATACCGACAATGGCGTACCTGCCTAACACTACCGCGGTTGCATCTGAAACATCTGGAATGCTAGTTGCTAGTTCAACTAGATGCTTGGAAATTTCTTGCCCGGATTTCCGGTCTACACTGTTAATATAACTGTTTTTAACTTTCACTAGTGATTGATTACTGTTTTGTGTATTCTCCTTCTGATTTGTGATGTTGCAGCCTGTCAATAGTAAACCAATCGCTGTTGTTACTAAGATCTTCTTCATTCTAAACCACCTCCAGGATGATTAAATATGGTTAAATGGGCTTGAACAGTAGTCTTTCATATAAAATAAATAGTCTTAATAACAATTATTGTGTGGAACGTCTTCTATCTTTATTCCAATAAACATATATTTTACCAAAGTCCAATCTAGCAAAGGGTTGTTGAAACTAATTTTTCACAAACCACACACCAGTGAAGCAGGAGGCGTTGCTTTGAGTAAAATATACGTGTTAGATACAAATGTCTTGCTCCAAGATCCGTATTCCATTTTTTCTTTTGAAGATAATGAAGTTGTCATTCCAGCAGTCGTACTTGAAGAGGTGGACTCAAAGAAAAGAAATATGGATGAAGTTGGCAGGAATGCAAGACACGTATCGCGATTAATTGATGGTCTAAGGGCCTCAGGGAAACTGCATGAAAAAATTCCTCTTGAAAATGGAGGAACGATTAGGATTGAGTTAAACCATCGTTCTTTTCACGAATTACAAGACATTTTTGTTGAAAAAACAAATGATAATCGCATTTTAGCGGTGGCGAAAAATTTATTTTTAGAGGAACAAGCAAAGGAAAATGGAAAGCCCGTTATTATCGTTAGCAAGGATGCACTCGTTCGAGTAAAAGCAGATGCGATTGGACTTACTGCAGAGGACTTTTTAAACGACCGAGTCGTAGAAATTGAACATATATATACAGGATTTTTTGAACTGTTACTGCCGATTGAACTGTTAGGCCGTTTCTATGAAAAGGGAGAACTATCCCTCTCAGAGGTAGCTAATCATCCATTCTATCCTAATCAGTTCTTAATTATGAAGGATGTCCTTGGCAGTTCAGCCTCAGCCATTGGGATGGTCGATAAAACCAGTAAAAAGGTGAAAAAATTAACGTTAAATCAAGAGCACGTCTGGGGAATCCATTCCCGAAATGTCCAGCAGACGATGGCAATCGAGTTATTGTTGCGCAAAGATATCCCGCTAGTTACATTAACCGGGAAGGCAGGAACAGGAAAAACATTACTTGCACTGGCTTCTGGTCTAATGCAGACAGAGGACTTTAGAGAATATAAAAAGCTTTTAGTCGCACGCCCGATTGTTCCGGTTGGAAAAGATCTTGGATTTTTACCAGGTGAAAAACAAGAAAAGCTTAGACCATGGATGCAGCCGATCTACGATAACTTAGAATATCTATTTAATACAAAAAAACCAGGAGAGCTTGATGCCATTTTAGCCGGAATGGGTTCAATCGAGGTCGAGGCCCTAACGTATATACGTGGAAGAAGTCTGCCAAAGCAGTTTATTATTATCGATGAGGCACAAAACTTAACCAAACATGAAGTAAAAACGATCTTAACACGTGTAGGTGAGGGCAGTAAGATTGTGCTGATGGGGGATCCTGAACAGATTGACCATCCATATCTTGATGCATATAACAATGGCTTAACCTATGTGGTTGAGAAGTTTAAAGATCAGGAAATTTCTGGACATGTTAAGCTGTTAAAAGGAGAACGCTCAGGACTGGCAAGACTGGCAGCTGATTTATTATAAAGGCTTTGTTGGAGATCAGTGTTGATTATGTAAGGATGTTGATTTTCGCTCCAATCAACATCCCCCTAAAACATAGCCATTATAAAAACGGGTGCCAGTCAGGCGCCCGTTTATGCTCACTTTATTGTAAATCCTGTAATGTTCTTAACAGGGTTTTCCCGATTAGAGCCATCACCATAATAGATATGGACGGGGCCATCAGGATTTAGCGGCTTACCATTTTTTGAATAACCTAAAATAAACTGATAGGCCTCCTCAAGAGGATATTCTATTTCTTCCGTCGTAGTATGAACAACTAAAGTTTTTGCAGTCTGATCAGGTTCCGAATTTAATAGGAATGGTTTGAATGGGATTCCGAAAGTACCTGTCAGGACCTTTTCTTTTTCAAATCTCTTTTCTGTTTTCAATGTTGGGGGATAAATAGCTCCCTCCATAATTTCACGATCCCAATGTTTAGAAACTGCTTTGGTATAAGCTTCTTCCGCATTAGAGGTTTTATTTCCTAGTGAAAAATAAGTTGTTAAATCAACCCGGCGGTCATCAAAAATCCAAACGCTTGGATCAAGAGTAATTGTATATTTTACATTCCCTGTTATCGTTAAAATATTTTCCATTATACATCCCCCTCGAGGCTAGCCTGCATGAAAAAATGTATGTTCATCTCTCTCATGAAAACTCAATTTTACTAGAATACTGCACGCTTAGATAACATGATACTCTTTCTTAGTATAACTTGTTTTATCAAGGTTGTCATAATAGGAATTCTTGTTTGTTATTTCCTTTATTGTTCTTGCATTTTTGTGGTGTAAACGTTAAAATTTATAGATAAGTTGAATTATCGCTCTGAAATGGGGGGATCAATGTTGGCGTCTGAAATGATCGTGAATCACCATGAAAAAGCATATGCCTTGCTTCAGGCTGACGCTGAAAAGATATTAAAGCTTATCAAAGTGCAAATGGACAATCTCACGATGCCTCAATGCCCTCTTTATGAAGAGGTATTGGATACACAAATGTTTGGCCTTTCAAGAGAAATAGACTTTGCTGTGCGATTAGGCTTAATAGATGCTAAGGATGGAAAAACAATTCTAGATCAATTAGAGAGAGAACTTTCTGCTCTTCATGATGCATCCTTAAAAAAATAATGCATAAATAAGAACTCAAACAATACAGCGTAATGTTTGAGTTTTTTATTATACATAAAGGGCAGGATCGGTCAAATACTCTTTATTAAAATCTTGTAACAATGAGGATTTCCTCAAGTAAGAAAACCATTTTTTTATTATAATAGAATGGATACTATCAATATTTGAAAATGAGGACGTCTTAAATGCTGAAAAAAATATTAAAATCATATGACTACACGTTGATTGTTGCCATTACTCTTTTGTGTGCATTTGGTCTTGTGATGATCTATAGTGCGAGCATGGCTTACGCGGTACAAAGGTATCAAGTTCAACCTGATTATTTCTACCAGAGGCAAAAAATATTTTTGTTAATATTTGCTGTTATATTTTTATTTACAGCGTTTGTTCCTTATAAAATAATGAATTTTACAAAATGGTTTCAGGCCCCGATGGTAATTGCTTCGATTGTATCCTTGCTAGGTCTATTTGTTTTTGGGCAGGTAAAGAACAATGCGCAAAGCTGGTATGCTATCGGCACTTTCCTTTTACAGCCAGCTGAATTTGTAAAACTCGCAGTTATTATCTATTTGGCATCAGTTTATGCAAAAAAACAGCCATACATCAACCAATTTAATAAGGGTGTACTGCCGCCTTTAGTCTATCTCTTTATTGTCTGTGTCCTAATTGCAGCCCAGCCAGACTTTGGAACAGCTGTTATTATTGCTGCGATTGCAGGTACAATTATTATTGCTTCAGGTATGAACTTTAAAACGATCTCAAAATTAGTAATGATGGTGCTAATCCTGCTTCTTCCAATTGTGCTAGTGTCTTGGGGAAAGATTTTTTCTAATGAACAAATGAGCCGGTTTGAGGTAATGGGAAATCCGTTCGATGAGAAATACGTTCAGGATGCGGGTTTCCATTTGGCGAATTCCTTTATTGCGATCGGATCTGGCGGGGTAAACGGATTGGGATTAGGTAAAAGTATTCAAAAGCTGGGCTATCTGCCAGAGTCCCACACAGACTTTATTATGGCTATTATTGCTGAAGAATTAGGAGTTTGGGGAGTAGGTTTTGTTATTCTGCTTCTGGCCTATATTGTGTTACGGGGAATTTATATAGGGATGAAGTGTAAGGACCCATTTGGAAGCCTATTAGCTTTTGGTATTTCGAGTATGATAGGGATCCAGTCCTTTATCAATCTTGCAGGTGTGTCTGGAGTCATTCCTCTAACAGGTGTCCCGCTGCCCTTTATCAGCTATGGAGGTTCTTCACTCTTAATGCTTGCGGGAGCCTCTGGTATTCTTGTAAATGTATCGATGTTTGTGAAATATGAAAGTAAATATAAAAACAAACAAGGGAGCACAGATAAAAAATTAAAAACGGATGATGGGAAGGTCTTTTATCTTTAGTAAAGCGCAGGGGATTCATTTCCCTTGCGTTTAAAAATACATAGGAACTTGAGGTGCTTTACGTGACAAGACAGATTAATAAAGTATTGGTTGCTAATCGTGGAGAGATTGCCATTAGGGTTTTTCGTGCGTGTACTGAACTGAATATTCGGACTGTTGCCATTTATTCGAAAGAAGATTCGGGGGCTTATCATCGCTATAAGGCAGACGAGGCCTACTTAATAGGGGAAGGCAAAAAACCGATTGATGCCTATTTAGATATCGACGGGATTATCGACATTGCCAAAAAAAGTGGAGTTACTGCCATTCATCCCGGTTATGGATTTCTGTCGGAAAATATCCATTTTGCCAAACGCTGTGAAGAAGAGGGAATTATTTTTATCGGTCCAACTTCTAAACACTTAGATATGTTTGGGGATAAGGTGAAAGCGAGAAGTCAAGCGGAATTAGCCGATATTCCGGTAATCCCGGGCAGTGATGGTCCGGTCAATGACATACGTGAAGTGGAAGAGTTTGCTGCTTCCCACGGATTCCCAATCATCATTAAAGCTTCCTTAGGTGGAGGCGGACGTGGAATGAGAATTGTGAACTCCGCTGACGAGGTTACTGAAGCCTTCGAACGGGCAAAATCTGAAGCAAAGGCCGCTTTTGGAAATGATGAAGTGTATCTAGAAAAGCTAATTGCAAATCCCAAGCACATTGAAGTCCAAATTATTGGTGACCAGCATGGAAATATCGTTCATCTTTTTGATCGGGATTGTTCCGTTCAAAGGCGCCATCAAAAGGTAGTGGAAGTGGCGCCAAGTGTGTCTATTTCGGATGAACTGCGGAACTCAATCTGCCAAGCTGCGGTAAAATTAATGAGCAATGTTCAATACTTAAATGCAGGAACGGTTGAATTTCTGGTAGCCGGTAATGATTTTTATTTTATTGAAGTGAATCCAAGGGTACAGGTGGAACATACTGTAACGGAATTAGTAACAGGTATAGATATCGTTCAAACGCAAATTTTAGTATCTGAAGGGCATGAACTACATGGCCCAATCATTGGTATCCCTGCCCAGGGGGAAATTCAGTTGAATGGGTACGCGATTCAATCCAGGGTTACAACGGAAGATCCGCTAAATAATTTTATGCCTGACACAGGAAAAATTATGGCTTATCGGTCAGGCGGCGGTTTTGGCGTGCGTCTTGATGCCGGAAATGGTTTTCAAGGGGCTGTTATCACGCCATATTATGATTCATTACTTGTGAAACTTTCAACATGGGCATTGACCTTTGAACAAGCAGCAGCCAAAATGGTACGGAATTTACAAGAGTTTAGGATTAGAGGGATCAAGACCAATATTCCTTTCCTTGAAAATGTAGTCAAACATGAAAAATTTAGAAACGGTGAATATGATACATCGTTTATTGATACCACACCTGAATTATTTATCTTTCCAGTTAGTAAAGACAGGGGAACAAAACTGTTAAGCTATATCGGTACAGTAACAGTAAATGGTTTTCCTGGGGTTGAAAAAAAGAAGAGACCAGTGTTCTCAAAACCTAGAATCCCGAATCTAAATTTTGATGTTCCATATCAGGACGGAACAAAACAAATATTAGATAAATATGGGGCAGAAGGCCTCATCCAGTGGATAAAAAACCAAAAAGAAGTCTTATTAACGGATACAACCTATCGGGATGCCCATCAGTCATTATTAGCGACACGGATGCGGACCACTGATATGGTTCATATTGCAGAAGAAACGGCTAAATTATTACCAAATTTATTTTCGTTTGAGATGTGGGGAGGAGCAACGTTTGATGTTGCCTATAGATTTTTAAAGGAAGATCCTTGGGACCGGCTATTAACTCTTCGCGAAAAGATACCAAACGTTCTGTTTCAGATGCTGTTAAGGGGTGCAAATGCGGTTGGCTATAAGAATTATCCGGACAACTTAATTCGTGAATTTATTAATAAATCCGCTGCCGCAGGCATTGATGTGTTCCGAATCTTTGATAGTCTAAATTGGGTGAAAGGTATGGAAACGGCCATTGATTCTGTCCGTCAATCTGGAAAAATTGCAGAGGCTGCCATTTGTTATACCGGAGATATTTTAGATCCTGCTAGAGATAAGTACAATCTTAACTATTACCGAACATTAGCAAGAGAGTTGGAGCAGCAAGGGGCACATATTTTAGCCATCAAGGATATGGCTGGACTTTTAAAACCTGAAGCAGCTTATAGGTTAGTTTCTGAATTAAAAGAAGCCGTGGATATCCCTATTCACCTTCATACTCATGATACAAGCGGAAATGGTATTTTTACTTATGCCCGTGCGATTGAGGGCGGGGTTGATATTGTTGATACCGCGCTAAGTACGATGGCAGGATTGACATCACAGCCAAGTGCAAATTCACTATACTATGCACTCGAAGGGAATAAGAGAAAGCCGAGTGTAAATATTGAAGGAATAGAAAAGTTATCCTCTTATTGGGAAGATGTTCGGAAGTACTATCAGGATTTCGAGAGTGGAATGATTTCGCCGCATTCGGAAGTGTATCAGCATGAAATGCCCGGCGGACAATATAGCAATCTGCAGCAACAGGCAAAAGCAGTAGGGCTTGGTGAGCAGTGGGATGAAGTAAAAGAAATGTACTCCCGTGTCAATAAAATGTTCGGGGACATAGTTAAGGTTACCCCTTCCTCTAAGGTTGTGGGGGATATGGCATTGTTCATGGTGCAAAATGAACTAACAGAAGAAGATGTCCTATTAAAAGGAAACAGTTTAGACTTTCCAGACTCAGTTGTTGAATTATTTGAAGGATTCCTAGGACAGCCGTATGGAGGATTCCCTGAAGAACTCCAAAAAGTAATTCTAAAAGGAAAGAAGCCTTTAGAAGTAAGACCAGGTGAACTCCTTCCGGATGTTGATTTTGATAAGCTTAGGGAAGAGCTTTTTGAAGAGCTGGGAAGACAAGTAACAGATTTCGAGATATTATCTTATGCCCTCTATCCTAAAGTGTTTTTAGAATATATTAAGGCTAATGAAAGTTACGGAAATATTTCGATGCTTGATACACCAACATTTTTATATGGTCTCCGGCTGGGTGAGGAAATTGAAGTAGAGATTGAAAAAGGTAAAACCCTGATTGTAAAACTAGTTTCTATTGGCCAGCCACAGGCTGACGGTACGAGAGTCGTATATTTCGAGCTGAATGGACAGCCGCGTGAAGTATCTATAAAGGATGAAAGTATTAAGGCAACGGTTGTATCCAGACTAAAGGCCGACCCTAAAAACGATGAACATCTCTCAGCATCTATGCCAGGAACAGTAATTAAAGTGTTAGTCGAAAAAGGGGAAAAAGTAGAACGAGGTGATCATTTGCTCATTACAGAAGCAATGAAAATGGAAACCACCGTTCAAGCTCCGTATTCAGGTGTAGTAAAAGATTTATACATTAAGAGCGGGGATGCCATTCTTACAGGGGATTTATTAATTGAACTGTCTAAAGCATAAAGTTAGAATAAAAAAAGTTGCCGTTTGGCAACTTTTTTTATTGGTGATTCCTTCGCGATCTGGAATATAAAAGCAGAAAATAACTTAAAACGCCAAACAAGCAAGTGATAAAAAAGGCATGGAGAAGTGCAATATATAAATTTAAAAGGCTGAAAATAATAAAAGCACCTGCAATGACCTGTAAGCAGACTAGAATGAAAGCGATCAGCCATCCCCAATAAATTACCTTTTGATTTTTATAATAGCGTGCAGCAAGGTAAAAAATATAAGCAATCCAGACAAAAATCAGCCCAGCTGCCAGACGATGTCCCATTTGCACCCATTCGTATATGTTGGAGGGAAGAGAAAAAGCATTATTTGAGCAAAAAGGCCAGTCGAGGCAAACCAAGCTTGCCTTCAAATGCCGCACTAATGCTCCTGTATAGATGACAAAATAACTGTAAATGGAGACAGCTGTTATGTGGAACCCCATTCGCTTATCTATGTAGACTTTATCTGCTTCAAATTTCTTATCAATTTCAAAAATAAGTAATGTGAGTAAGAATACAGAAGCAAACGATACTAGTGAGATACCGAAATGAAGGGCCAGGACAAAGCTTGATTGCCCCCATAATACTGCGGCCGCACCAATTAATCCTTGTAACAGCAAAAAGAAAAAGGACAGTAAGGATAAGAACTTAGTTTCTCTAATATGACCGATTGCTTTCCAAGACCAAACGGATAGGGCAAGTACCATCAAACCGCCAGCACCAGAGACGAGCCGATGAGCAAGCTCAATCATTAATTCTGGAGTTATTTCCGAGGGAACAAATCTGCCGTTGCACAAAGGCCAAGATCTTCCGCACCCCATCCCAGAACCAGTCTTAGTCACCAAGGCACCTCCAATCAAAATAAATATCATTGCAATGGTAGTTGCAACTGCCAACCACTTCAAAGAACGCCGCAAAAAATTCACCTCTTAAAGTTCAATAATTTGTCATTGGTTAATCCTGACAGTATAATAAATGCAAAAGTAACTTGATTTAAAATTCCCTATTAATCATATCGAAAATAGATAAAAAAGAACAGAATTTTAGTTGAGAATCTACAAATAAAAAGCAGAGCATGAATAATAACCGTATTTCACTATTATTATAGTGAAAATAGTTGAAAGGGTTGAATCTTTGCTCTAAGTCTGTAAAATTAATTATAGAGAAAATAAAGAAGACGCTTAAAAGAATAAAAAATAATATAAAACGTACGGGTATTTTCATACATTTTCTCAAAATCCTTCAATAAAGAAATCCAGGGAATATAAAATGCAAAGAATATCAAGTATCTTAACGTTTTGTCATAATTTATTCAAAAATTATTCAAAAAAAGTTCACAAAAATAACCAAAAGTGTGATTTAATATACAGAGAAAGTGTTTTAAAGATTGAATCTTCTTATAGGTTTAGAGGACTTTCTATTTAAGAGAGAGTTTTCATTAAAAGTCAGCACTATTTTTTTTATAAAACTGATCAGTATTGATGTCCCTTAATTGGTGAATATTTGATAGTAAGTAGGATTAGGAGGAAATAATATGTCCAACTCTAAGGCATATGGAGATTCGGCGATTGAAAATGGTCCTGCAAGTCTGCAAGGAACATTAGAAAAAACGACAGCCTGGAAAGATTTTTTGGCCCTGATCAAAATAGGAATTGTAAATTCCAATTTAATCACAACTTTTACGGGGTTATGGCTGGCACTTCATTTTTCTGGACAAAGCTTCTTAGATCATTTAGATATAGTGTTTTTTACAGTTGCTGGTTCTTCTCTAATTATTGCGGGTTCCTGTGCAATCAATAACTATGTTGACCGGGATATTGACCATTTAATGGAGCGGACCAAATCAAGACCGACGGTAACGGGAAAAGTAATACCTGGAAAAGTGTTGGGTCTTGGTATTGTGCTTATCGGATTGGGAACACTGTGTTTATTCTTTACGACCATAACTGCAACAGTAATTGGACTGCTTGGAGTTTTTAGTTATGTTTTCCTATATACACTTTGGTCTAAACGCCAATTAGTATCTAATACCATTATCGGGAGCATTTCTGGTGCCGTACCGCCTTTAATTGGCTGGGCAGCCGTTGATGCTAATCTTGATATGATGGCATGGGCGCTATTCGTATTAATGTTCATTTGGCAGCCCCCGCATTTCTATGCTCTTGCAATGAGAAGAGTGAAGGAGTACAAAGCAGCAGGCGTTCCAATGCTGCCGGTGGTTAAAGGCTTTAAAACAACAAAGATCCATATTGTGGTTTGGGTGGCTGCTTTATTGCCAATTCCGTTTTTCCTTACTAAGTTAGGAATCCCATTTCTGATTCTAGCCAGCGTATTAAATATAGGATGGCTTGTATTGGGGATTTATGGATATAAGGTCAAAGATGACATTAAGTGGGCGAAACTAATGTTTGTCTATTCTTTGCAATATTTAACGATTATTTTTGTAGCAATGGTTCTAGTTACATTAATTTAGTTTTGCCCAGGTTCGATCCGGGAAAAAGAAAGTGTTTCTTTCTTTTTCCTAATTAGCTATTGTAGGCGCTTATATTTAGGGGTAAAAAAACAGATGCCGCTCATAACTAATGCAGGGGAGAACCAACGTACATACTTCTTTGACCAACAAATTTTTTTAGAATTCAATAGCGAAAGAGGGGTTTGATTAAGCATGAAAAGGCTTGCAAAGTGGCGTTTAGCTTCGTTGTTTGCGATCTTAGCGCTAGTACTTTCCGGGTGTGGTAAACCATATTTATCAGCGTTAAATCCAGCTGGAGAAGTTGCAGACACACAATATGATTTAATGAAGTTAAGTACTTATATCATGGTAGGAGTAATCCTAGTGGTAGTAGTAATCTTTGTTTTGGTATTTGTCCGTTTTAGAAGAAAAGACGAAAATATCCCAAAACAAGTTGAGGGAAGTCATCGGTTAGAAATTATCTGGACTACGATTCCGATATTATTGCTACTCATTTTGGCTGTTCCAACTGTTGCGTCAACATTTAAGCTTGCTGATGTAAGTCAGATGGACAAAAAGAATACAAAAGCACTTATTGTAAATGTTAGATCGCATTTATATTGGTGGGATTTTGAATATCCTGGTCAAAAAATTGTAACAAGTCAGGAATTAGTAGTTCCTACAAATGAAAAAGTTTATTTTAATTTAAAATCTATGGATGTTAAACACTCATTCTGGATTCCTGCTGTCGGAGGTAAGATCGATACCAACACAGATAATGCCAATAAATTTTGGCTGGAATTCGATGATAAGCGTTCGAACGAAGCTGGTAATCTTTTCTATGGGAAATGTGCTGAGCTTTGTGGACCATCACACGCTTTGATGGACTTCAAAGTGAAAGCAATGAGCCGTGATCAATTTGATGCGTGGGTTAAAGACATGCAAAATGTAAAAGAACCACAAAAAGCAACAACTGCTTCAGCTGCAAAAGGACAGGAAATATTTAATCAAAGCTGTATTGGCTGTCATGCTGTTACACCTGCTAACAAAATGCCTGACACGGCTCGTGTAGCACCAAACTTAACAAACTTTGGAGACAGATCCCGTGTTGCAGGTATCTTAGATCATAATAAAAAAGAACTTAAAAATTGGATTAAAAATCCTGAAACCTATAAACCAGGTAATATGATGACTGGTAAATATGGAAACTTAACTGATGACCAAATTGATGCAGTAGCGGATTATTTAATGGGCTTAAAGGTTCAGGAATAATAGAGGAATTGGTTGAAAGGGAGGTAAAATTGTGAGTACCATTACTCAAAAAAAGGGATTCGGCGCAACAGTATGGGACTATTTAACAACAGTCGACCATAAAAAAATTGCCATCCTATACTTTATTGCAGGCGGATTTTTCTTCTTAGTCGGAGGACTAGAAGCAGTTTTTATCCGTATCCAGCTTGCTGTACCTAATAATGATTTTGTTAGTGCAGGTGCATTTAACGAGATTATTACAATGCATGGAACAACAATGATTTTCTTAGCGGCTATGCCGTTGTTAATTGGTTTTATGAATGCGGTAATGCCATTGCAAATTGGGGCTCGTGACGTTGCCTTTCCATTTGTAAATGCATTAGGGTTTTGGTTGTTCTTCTTCGGTGGAATATTTCTAAACTTATCTTGGTTCCTTGGCGGTGCTCCTGATGCAGGTTGGACTTCATATGCATCACTAGCCATTCACTCTAAAGGTCACGGAATAGATTTCTATGTGCTAGGCTTACAGATTTCCGGTATCGGTACATTGATCGGTGGTATTAACTTCTTAGTTACCATTATCAATATGCGTGCTCCAGGTATGACCTACATGAGAATGCCTTTATTTACTTGGACCACATTTGTTGCGTCTGCGTTAATTTTATTTGCATTCCCTCCACTAACAGTAGGTTTAACTTTAATGATGTTTGACCGCCTTTTTGGGGCTAATTTCTTTGATGTAACAATGGGTGGTAATACGGTTATTTGGGAACATCTTTTCTGGATTTTTGGACACCCGGAAGTGTATATCTTAGTACTTCCTGCATTTGGTATCTTTTCAGAGATCTTTCCGATTTTCTCAAGGAAACGTCTATTCGGTTATTCATCCATGGTATTTGCAACGGTGTTAATCGGTTTCTTAGGATTCATGGTATGGGCACACCACATGTTCACAACTGGTTTAGGACCTGTTGCCAATGCTATTTTTGCTGTGGCAACAATGGCAATTGGTGTACCAACGGGTATCAAGATTTTTAACTGGCTGTTTACGATGTGGGGGGGAAGTGTCAAATTCACTACTCCAATGTACTGGGCTTTTGCTTTTATCCCTACCTTCCTTATGGGGGGGGTTACAGGCGTAATGCTTGCTGCTGCTTCCGCAGACTATCAGTATCATGATACTTACTTCGTTGTAGCTCACTTCCACTATGTTATTGTTGGTGGTGTAGTGTTCGGTGTTTTCGCTGGAGTACATCTTTGGTGGCCAAAAATGTTTGGAACAATGTTAAATGAAACCTTAGGAAAAATAACTTTCTGGTTCTTCTTTATCGGTTTCCATTTAACATTCTTTATTCAACATTTCTTAGGTCTATGGGGAATGCCTCGACGCGTATTTACCTACCTTCCAGGTCAAGGTTTTGAAACGGCAAATATGGTCAGCTCTGTTGGAGCGGCATTTATGTCGGTAGGAGTTCTTGTCTTGCTATATAATGTTGTTTTGACTTCTGTGAAAAATGTTAAGGTTGGTAATGACCCATGGGGTGACGGTAGAACACTTGAATGGGCTATTCCTTCACCACCGCCATTCTACAATTTTAAGCAGCTTCCATTAGTTCGTGGTTTAGATGCTTATTGGATTGAAAAAATGGAAGGCAAAAAAGGGATGACACCTGCTGAGCCCCTTGGAGATATTCATATGCCAAACGGTTCATTTATCCCATTTGTGATTGCACTAGGATTGTTCATTGCAGCATTTGGTGCGATGTATCACGTTGATAAAGTAGCATGGGCACTGCCAGTTATGATTATCGGGCTGTTAATCACATTTGGTTCTATGTTCACTCGTTCTGTGAAAGATGATCATGGATTCCATATCCATAAAGAGGAATTACAAGATGAAAAGGGGGCTAAGGCATAATGCACGCTGAAGAGAAAATGACGTTTGAAACATGGCCTGCAGAGCCGGAGAAATCTACCCTTGAAGCAAAAAATAAATTTCTTGGTTTTTGGTTATTCTTAGGGGGAGAGACAGTTTTATTTGCCTCTTTATTTGCGACATATCTTGCATTAAAAGATAAGGTGCCAAATACAAGTCAGCCTTTAGCAAAAGAATTATTTGAACTGCCTCTTACCTTTGTTGCAACGATGCTGTTATTAACCAGCTCAATTACAAGTGTATATGCTATGTATCACATGAAGAATTTCGCTTTTAAGAAAATGATGCTCTGGCTTGGTCTTACGGTACTGCTCGGCCTTGGTTTCTTAGGTCTTGAGGTATATGAATTCACACATTATGTCCATGAAGGACATAAATTTACAAGCAGTGCATTTGGTTCAGCCTTCTATTCACTTGTTGGCTTCCACGGGGGTCACGTTGCGTTTGGTTTATGCTGGATCTTAACATTAATGATTCGAAACTCTAAACGCGGGCTAAATTTATACAATGCTCCTAAATTTTATGTTGCCAGTCTATATTGGCACTTTATTGACGTAGTTTGGGTGTTCATCTTTACTGTAGTATATTTAATGGGGATGGTGGAATAAAATGACAAATCAGCCATTAAGCTCAGGTAATCCAAGAGTTGACCTTGAATATCGACGTAAAAAAAGCGCTGAAGAAATGCGTTATCAAGTCATTTCCTTTACACTGATGATATTCTTAACATTAGTGGCCTTTGCTGCAGTAGCGATGAAAGGATTTACAGCATGGTTTACCGTTCCGTTTATCATTTTGTTAGCTGCAGTTCAAGTAGTGTTCCAGTTATTTTACTTCATGCATATGAGTCATAAAGGACACGAGGCGCCTACGTTATTCTTGTTTTCTGGTTTATTTGTAGGTTTAACAGCCATCTTGGCTTTTTCCACTATTATTTGGTGGTAAATGATAAAAAGAAAAATCGGCTTTTTAGCCGATTTTTCTTTTTAATGGCAAAAGTTATGAAAATTCATTTTTTTGCGAAGCTGTACTGTGAAGGATATAATATAAGTAAGATTCTTTTACTATAATGAGGTGAGATTAAGGTGCTTTCTTTAGATATCTTTGGATTTAAAGCCCTTTGGAGCCCGTACTTTTTAATCATATTACTTGCAATAACGGTTACTTTCTTTCTGATTACGACAACATTTAGAACAAGGTTCCACAATAGCGAACCATTAACTGTTAACCAAGCGATTCTTTTCTTAACATCGATTGGTTTATTATATGCCATTAAGGGCTCGCCACTTGATTTAATGGGGCATCTTTTGTTCTATATACATGGAATAACGATGGTGCTGTTAGTTTTCCTTGTTCCGCCCTTATTTATTTTGTCCATTCCGAATTGGCTGTGGAGAGCCATATTGAACCTAAAGTTGTTTGAATCGTTATTTAAGTTATTTTCTAAGCCGGTTGTCGCGATCCTATTGTTTAATGCTTTCTTTTCTTTCTATCATATCCCAATGGTTTTTGACCATGTCATGCAGAATAGATATCTTCATGCAGGGTATTCTTTCATTTTATTTGTACTAGCTATTGGGATGTGGTGGTCATTAGTTTGCCCGCTGCCGGAATATAAAACTATAACTGGTATTAAAAAGGTTGCCTATATTTTTGTAAATAGCATTCTGATCACTCCTGCATGTGCACTGATTATTTTTTCAGATAGCTCAATGTATGCGACCTACCATGACCCAAATGTCTGGTCAAAAGTAATGAGTCTATGTGTTGGTTCCGGGTTTGATAATTTGAACATAACAGGTCCAGAGCTGTTTAGCTCTATGTCGGCAGTGGAAGACCAGCGGCTCGGCGGAGTAGTCATGAAGATTCTTCAAGAAGTTATTTTTGCGGTTGTATTAGGTCAGGTATTCTTTGAATGGTACCGTAAGGATCAAGAAGAATCCGAACGTGAAATGAAAAAATATGAATTAAATCCTACTTTGGAATAAGCTCCCTATTAAGGGAGTTTTTTTATGAAATCACGAGTATTATTTGAAATGGAAGAAGAACTGCAATACAATGGGGTTAGAATATTCGAGAGTGAGGATAAGTAATGAATTTACCGATTTTACCTACTATAAGTACTACCTTTATTGTTTTAAGCGCGCTGACCGTTGCAGTAGGCTGGTGGCAAATAAAACAAAGAAAAATTGAAGCTCACAAAAAAACAATGAATATTGCAGCTATTTTTGCTCTTATCTTTTTTATCATTTACGCATCAAGGACAATCTTTATAGGGAATACCTCTTTTGGCGGTCCAGATAACATTAAAATTTATTACACGATCTTTTTAATTTTTCATATTACTCTAGCAACAATCGGAGCTGTGTTCGGTATTGTTTCTCTTGTCACAGGATATAAAAACAATTTGCCCATTCACCGAAGGCTCGGTCCTATTACCAGTATTATCTGGTTTTTTACTGGTATTACAGGGGTAGCTGTATACCTTTTATTATATGTTTTTTATGAGGGTGGAGAAACGACCTCTATGATTAAGGCTATACTTGGATTATAAATAATATATCCTAAATAAAAAGGTGCTGTAACGAGCGCCTTTTTATTACATTAATTTAAGATATCTGAATAGTTATAAAAAGGAAGATGTGTAACAGCAAATGGGAGGAAAAATAAATGGATATTCAATTGCTTAAAGAGGATGATTATCTGGAAGCCTTGAGACTTTCAGAGTATGCTTTCCAATACCGGGTACCAGAAGAAAAGATTCCTGCTAGATTAGAAATGTTAAAGTCTCATAAATTATTAGGTATAAGAGACGGAGGTGAGCTTTCTGCAAAATTACATATCATTCCGTTAGATGTGTATATGAATGGTGAATCCTGGCCTATGGGGGGACTGGCAGGCGTAGCGGCATATCCAGAGTATAGACGAAGCGGATACGTTACATCCTTAATAACTAAAGCGTTATCACAAATGCAGGAGGATGGACAAATAGTTTCCTTATTAGCTCCATTTGATTTTTCATTTTATCGTAAATTTGGCTGGGAGATTTTAAGTGATGTCAGGAAAATATCGATTGAAAAAATGAATCTGAAATTCCTTAGCCCTCAACCGGGGAGGATAAAGAGGTTCTCTAAGGCGGAGCATCATGACGACATAGAGGAAATATATCAAAAGTATTGTCAAAACTATACAGGGATGCTTGTCCGTGAAACAAAGTGGTGGAAGGAGCATGTTTATGATGATCTATCACACACAGCGGTCTACTACAATCTTTCGAACGAAGCACAAGGGTATATTTTATATAGTGTAAAGGATCGGAAAATGGATATTCAGGAAATGATAGGTCTAGACCAAGAAGCAAGGATCGGACTGTGGAATTTTGTTTGTCAGCATGATTCAATGGCTGACAGTGTGTCAGTGAACATTTCCGTTCATGATCCTTTTCCCTATTACTTAAATCAACCGAAATTAAAGACAGAAACAATGCCTTATTTTATGTGCAGAATTGTGAATGCCAAAGTTTGCTTGGAAAAGTTTCCATTCAATAGGGACGCAGAGCCAGTTTTTCTCCATCTTGAAGACCCATTTTGTTCTTGGAATAATGGAAGTTACTTAGTAGGAAATAACGAAGTAAAAGAGTTTAAGGCAAAACAGGGCAGTCATTGTGTCAACCCGCCAAAGAGGGGTATTCAAATGACCGTAAATGAGTTATCAACGATTATTTTTGGCTATAAAAGGCCAGCTGACCTCTATGAAATGGGTCTTATTAAGGGTTCAGAAGAGGAGATCAATCGTTTCGAAGCTTTAATACCACCTCTAAAATCGGCTTTTTATGATTTTTTCTAAATTAAAGTAAAAAGAAAGGCACATGGAATTCCATGTGCTTTCTTTTAGATAGCGAATTGACTAATTTCTTCGTTCACCTTTTGCAGGATTTGTTTACACTGATTTACAAGTGAAGCAGGAAAGTTCTCTCCTTCACCATATTCAACACCATGAGGATAATAATGCTTTCCTAGTAATGGTGTCAGCAATTGAATCGTTGCTTTAAAAATATCCACATCGCCTTCTACGGCAAAACCTTGAACACGAAGATAAAATACACCTTCTTTTAGTTCAAATTTACGGTCATATGTAACCCGGTCATAATCCCATTGGCCGGCCCGGACTAAACCATAATCATGCATAACATCATCCAAACGGTTTAAGTCCGCTTTAAGCTTTTCAATCCCAGTATTCTCGAACTTCATTCAAATCCCTCCTAAAAAACAGTTGCCTGCCCCTTTTTTCCTAAATTGGTATTAAAGCAAGTATAATTCATTTTAATAATAGTTGAAATTTCTGCAACTTGCAATCAATAGATTTGTGCGAATAAAACCGTTTGCAATGGTAAAACCTAAATTATTGAAAAGGGGAATAATAATACTTTGGAGGAAAATATTATGGAAAAAGTCCGGGATATTATGACTGATGATATTGAGTGCTGCACTTTATTGGATAATGTCTTTGAGGTTGCCCTAAAGATGAAAGAACTAAATGTTGGTGCGATTCCCATTGTTGATCAGGAAAAAATTGTTGGTATGATTACAGACCGTGATATTGTTATTAGAGGGGTAGCTGAAAAACATCCTGGTTCTACAAAAGTAGAAGATATTATGAGTAAAGAATTGTTCACCGTCAGCCCTGATACTTCATCAAGGGAAGCAGCTAAATTAATGGCAGATCATCAGGTCCGCCGCTTACCTGTGGTTGAAAACGGTAAGCTTGTCGGGATTGTATCGCTTGGCGATATGGCTATTCGTAAACTTACGGATGATCAAGCTAAAGAGGCACTTAGTGAGATCTCTGAACAAAACTTTGGTGATGTTCAGCATTAAAATTATTATATGAATATTAGCTTTTAATTTGTGAAACAGGTGCATAATGTGCCTGTTTTATTTTTAGATTATTTATAAATCAAACATTTTTGGGTAATGTCTCTTACTTATAGGTATATAAATGATATAATTATTTTATCAATACATATAATGATAGAAATTGTTATAGAGAGGGTGAGTGCCGCTGCGTACTCTAAGCAGAATCTTAATACTCTCAGTTGTTTTCCTAACAATTGGATTTTACGTTAGTATAAATGAAAAAAATAATGACAGTAAGGTACTGATTAAAGAAGATCATACATCAGAAATGAATCAATCGATGCCCCAAGATACCAACAATACAACCGGGAGTCAAACAAAATTGGAAAAGCCAAAGGAAGGGCTGGCATTGTTGATTGGACAAGATGTTTCAAGTCTTGAAAGAGAGTTTGGAAAACCAATAAGAATTGACGATTCTATGTATGGATACCAATGGTATATCTATAATCAGAACTATAATCGCTATTTACAAGCTGGGGTTGAAAATGGGCGCGTTGTAACTATATTCGCTCTTGGAGAGACGTTGAATATTGCCCCATTCGAGATTGGCCAGCCAGTAGAAGAAATTTTTAATACACAATTTTTTGATACTAATATTAATTTAAAAGTAAATGGAAATACGTATCGATTTGAATTAAACGATACCGATTTAAACTTACGTCCAATGGTTAAAATAGGAGATATCTACGTTCAATTATACATAGATAAGTTTACTGGTAATCTTTCAAGTGTGCGATTTCTAAACGCCGAAACATTAGTTAAACAGCAGCCCTATGAACTGGTATACCGTGGGGAACTTATTAAAGCACCTGAACTAAACGAGGAAAAATTGAATTTAGTCGATCAAAGTACAGAACAGCAAATTTTTGACATCACTAACGCCCTAAGAATAAGGAATAAGCTAAAACCCTTAGTTTGGGATGAAAAGACGGCCAATGCAGCGTATGAACATAGTAAAGATATGGCTGAGAACAACGACTATTCCCATACATCCAAAAAATTTGGTGACCTGGCTAACCGGTTAAAAACAGCCAAAGTTACCTACGAATCTGCTGGTGAAAATATTGCTGCAAACTATACGGATGGTCCCGCTGTCGTAGAAGGATGGCTTAATAGTAAAGGACATCGTGATTCACTTTTAAATGAAGAATTCTCTCATCTTGGTGTGGGGGTTTACTCCCATCTTGGTGAGGGGGTTTATAAAAAATATTATACCCAAAACTTTATACGTAAAGCGGAGGATTAATAAAGAGGGTGTCCCAAAAGTTTTAGGGGCACCTCATTTTTTATACATTAATCTAGTCTGTTGATTTCCGCTCCAGACGGCTTCGCTTTCCGCGGGCGTGCCGGGGAGCCTCCTCGGCGCTACTGCGCCTGTGGGGTCTCCCCTGCCCCGTACTCCCGCAGGAGTCTTCGCCGCCTTCCGCTCCAATCAACAGAGTGTGAAATATTATTCATTAACCACCTTTTGGGTCAGCCTCTAATGAGTGAAATGTTCAAATATGAAGCTGCTTCCCTCCCAGCTTCCATATAACTTTATCGCTGTACCAACTAAGAAAGTATCTGTTTTTACATTTGCTGTTAGGGGTGTCTTCTTCACGGCATGTATGACCTTAATGTCTGTTTGAAGCGTAAGTGTTTGAACAAGTATGCGGCGGTTGTAGTAAAACCGTTGCTGCTCCTCGCTTATGCTTTTTATTTCACCGTATACAATGGACTCTTGGCGTACTCGCCCAACTTCAAGCCATTTTTTGTCCTGTTCTTTCATTTCTTTTTTCGTCAACCAATAAAAGTACAGACAAATAATCGGAATTAGGATGGCAGTGACCATTTTGTTCAGAGCCTCCCTTATGCTTTTTCAATCATAAAAAAGGTGCCTGTTGCATAAGCTATTTTTTTCCCATCATTGCGGAAGACCTCGCCTGAAATAACCATCGTTTTTGTACCCTTATGAATAACTTCAGCATTGCAACGGAGTGTATCACCAATACCTGGGGCAATATAATGAATATTTAATTGATTGGTGACTGCCCCAAATCCTTTTGGAAGCAGGCGGTTAGCCAATACACCCATGGTGGTATCGAGGAGAGTCGCGGTAATTCCTCCATGAACAATATTAAGGTTGTTATGAATAACTGGCGTAATTGGGATGGTAATCTCACACGATTCTTGTTCAAAGTTTAAGTCCATATGCAAGATTCCATCAATATAGGTGCGTCGATTGCGTTCGATCTTTTTTTTGACACCTTCGAGAAGTAATTTTATAACTTGCAGGTCTTCTTCCGAACCATTTTCGAGAGAGTATTCTAATAAATATTGTATTTCTTCATTCATACTTTCTACCTCTTTCATTACTTATCTGTTGCCATCTTACCACTTATAGGAAGATTTATAAATTATTTACGTTCATTTGATTTCACATTTCATGTTCTGATACATATTGTATTATTGGCGATTAATATGGGCAGAGGTGAGATGAAAATGACACAAAAGAAATTACATCCATCCGTACTCCAATTTAAAGAATTTGTAAAAAATAATCCGCAAATCATAAAAGAAGTTCGAAGCGGAAAGGCATCCTGGCAGGAATTATATGAAGACTGGTATCTTTTAGGGGAAGAGGATGAACGATGGGGGAATATTGGGGCAGATAAGGAATCAGAATCTCAAACTGGCCAAGAGTCCAAAAACGATTGGTTATCCAATATCATGGGAATGGTAAAAAAAATGGATCCCAATCAAATGCAAAGTCATATTAATAACTTAAGTCAAGCTCTTGGTGCAGTTCAAGGCGTGATATCCCAATTTCAAGGGGGAAATGTTAATTCCGCAGCCGGCCCGATAAAGCAGCAAGAAGGACCAAAACATCCCTTTGCTTTCCGAAAAGACTAATAGGGAAGGACCTAAAAACTAATGCGAAAAGATGTACTAGATTATCTGGAGCGCCAAAAGGATTTAAAACAATTTATTCGAGAACAGCCTCTATGGTATAGAAAACTTACAAGAAACCCTTATGACCTGCAAACATTAGAAATAGCCTCATTACACTATTATAAGAAGACAATACCTGATCAAGTAGAGAAATTTTCTAATAGTGTTCAAATGGCCTCGATGATGTATCATATGTTTCAGGCAATGAAAAATCAAAATTAAGAAGAGACTACACTGTCATTTTTGTGGTCTTTTTTTATTTCTTTTAACCATAACAGGTATGGTAAATATCCCTAAGCCGACAGGATCCTTCGCTTTCTCTGCGTATATATGATAAAATATCCTTGGAGGTGGGCGAAAAGTGCTTGCTACTTTAGAAAGAATGGAGCTTTTAGAATACGCTGAAGATCTAGCGAAGATGGTTTTAAATTCTGATATAGCAGAACAATATCAAACTTGTTTATATAGAATGCAGAGAAATAAAGAAACACAGCGTAAAATCAATCGATTTTCGAAATTAAAGGACCTTTATGAGGAGGTCCAGCGTTTTGGTAAATACCATCCTGATTATAAAAGTGTCATGATGCAAATACGTGAAGCGAAACGGGAAATGGATTTAGATCCGCTTGTTGCAGATTTTAAGCTTGCCGAAAATGATTTGCAGACTCTTTTGGATGAAATTAGTAAATCAATTGGGGGAGCAGTATCCCAACATATCAAAGTACCTTCAGGTAATCCTTTCTTCGAAACGGGTCATAGCTGTGGCAGCGGAGGCAGCTGCGGATGCAGTTAAAAAAGTCAGCTTATGTCAGCTGACTTTTTTTGCAAATAATAGATAAAAGAGACAAGTTTGAATTGAAATAGAACGTTTTAATGTGCTAGACTTATCTAAAAGATGATGGTTTTGCTGAAGGGGAATATAGAATGTTTGTTCAAAGACAAGGATTGGTTGTTTGGCTTTATTCTTTAAAACAAGCAAAAATGCTAAGGCGTTTCGGCAACGTTCATTATGTGTCGAAAAAATTAAAATACGTCGTGTTATATTGTAATCAAGACGAAGTAGAAGGCATTATGGAGAAATTAAATTCTTTCTCTTTTGTGAAGCAAGTAGAACCATCATATAAACCATTTTTAAGAATGGAGTATGAGAATTCTGCACCAGATAAAGCCAAGGAATATGATTATAAAATGGGAATATAAAAGGTGGGGGAAATGTCCCTCACCTTTTTCATATCATCTAGCTGCCCCATAAACCTGTCGCCCTAAAGCTTTACTTATTGTAATGGTAAAATATAATGGTTTAGTCTTAAAATTCCGATTAAGTACTGGAAAAACAATTCTTTTTCGTTAAAAATAACCGATGGTTTAACAGATAGTTCGATTATTTGTTTTCCAAGGGATTCGGCTGTTTGGGCAAATAATTCAAACCTTTGGTTTGGAAAAATATTCGGATTTGGAATCCCTTCCCGACATATATATAGTGCTTGGAACTTACCAGGATCGGTAGGTTTTAATACGACAACTAGAGAGGTCATATCCTTATCGCCAATTTTAGTGTGCAGTGCCATCATATGCTGCAGGCGGTGTTGATTGGCTCTTGCCAGTTCGAGCAGCTCATAAATATCTGAATACCCTTCTCCTAGTTCAATGAATCGCTGTATCAATTTAGACATTCTCCTTTAAGCTTATTAACCCTACTTTATCATTTTGTGACATCCAAATAAATAAAAAAAAACCCTGCAGAATAATCCGCAGGGTCCTTCTATATCCTAAATCTAAGGATAGAAGGCAAAGGGAGAGGAGAAACCGGAGGAAGAACTTATGGGGAAACGTAAGTCTTCTCCGCGGTTGGCAACAACATCCTCGAATTGATGTTGTTACTTACATTATCCCCACTACGCAAAAGCTTATACGTATTTTTTATAAATTTTCCAATTGGATGAACAATGTAGATTTACAAGTGAAAAGATACTTATAACAGATTGTCTTTTTTACGAATTATGGTAGGATGTATTAAGAAAAATGAATTTCAGTAAATGTGGTGATCTTTCGATGAGAGTGGTTTCAGGTGTATGCAAGGGAAGACCGCTTAAAGCTGTTCCCGGAAATACAACCCGTCCGACAACTGATAAAGTGAAGGAAGCCTTGTTTAATATGATTGGACCCTATTTTGATGGAGGCATGGGGTTAGATTTATTTGCAGGGAGCGGCGGTTTAGGTATAGAAGGACTCAGCAGGGGATTAGATAAGGTTATCTTTGTTGATCGGGAGTCTAAGGCAATCCATGTGATACAGGAAAATTTAAAGGCATGTAAATTCGAGGAAAAAGCTGAAGTTTATCGTAATGATGCAGATAGAGCAGTAAAAGCCCTCATAAAAAGAGAGATTAAATTTGATTACATATTTTTAGATCCCCCTTATAAAAAGCAGCAGCTTGTCAGCCTGATGGAAAAAATGGTCCAGCAGGATCTGGTTAAAACAGATGGGATGATTGTCTGTGAACATAGCTTTGATGTAGATTTGCCTGAAACAGTTGGCCGATTTAAACAGATAAAACATGAAAAGTATGGGATTATTGCTGTGACGATTTATTCTAGCAGCAGTGAGTGATGAGGAGGAGTCCAGGTGGTAAGAATTGCAGTTTGTCCAGGAAGTTTTGACCCGATTACATATGGTCATTTAGATATCATAAAAAGAGGTGCGAAGGTATTTGATATTGTTTATGTGAGTGTATTAAATAACTCATCTAAAAATCCGTTATTCACCATTGAAGAGCGAATGAACTTAATCAAAACTGTGACAAAGGACCTTCCTAATGTAAGAGTAGATGTCCACTCAGGTTTATTAGTTGATTATGCGAAGTCTGTTAATGCTAATGCCATCATCAGGGGGCTGCGGGCTGTTTCTGACTTTGAGTACGAAATGCAAATCACCTCGATGAATCGAGTGTTAAACGAGGATCTTGAGACCTTTTTTATCATGACCAACAGCCAATACTCATTCTTAAGTTCAAGTATTGTAAAAGAAGTAGCGAAATATGATGGAGACATTTCTTCTTTGGTTCCGCCGATTGTGGAAAAAGAACTGCACAAAAAGTTTGGAAGGTAAGAAAAAAAGAAAAGCTGGTTATTAAACTAGGTGAGTGCACCTTTTAACGTCTATAGATATATGTAAAAGAGCTTGGCAGCTTTGCCTAGCTCTTTTTTAACCGTGCAAATAAGATAAGGATATAAATAAACAATGAGAAAATAGTTATCATAGGCCCAAACTCCACCATTTGAGAATAGTAATGGTTTGACAATGAGCCATCTCCAAACACAGGCCAGGCGTTGGAGGGCTGTTCATTACTAGTAAAGCGGATATAAAGTGGTTTCCATAAAAGCAGGGCAAAAAAGCTTGCGAAAATCCCTTGAAGAATTCTAGCAATGAAAAATGGTTTAAATCTTATATCTGTTTGGGCAAGGATGCTGGCAACTTGCGCTTGGATACTAAAACCGCTAAATGCAAGGATAAAACTTGTAATAACTACTTGTTGTAAAAGGGTAGCATCTTTCACATCACTGATCAATTGACTTCCTAATGTGATTTCAAAAACTCCCGAAATAAAAGGAATGCTTAACATATCAGGGAAGGACAGGGTGGAGAGCAAAAGCTCAATCGATTTTGCTAAAATTGCTGTTATATGTAGTTCATAAAGCAGTCGGTTAATTACAGAAAACAAAATAATAAAGCCGCCAATCATTAATAAGGTTTGTATCGACGAATTTACAGCATCGCCTAAAAGTTTACCAATGGGACGATTATCTTTTATTCTTGTTTGGTGCAGGGCGGACAAGGCAGTTCTAATTTTAAATTTTTTTCTATCTTCCTCTGATTCTTCAGGAGTCTCCTTTCCGTAAAAACGCATGATTACTCCCACACAGATATTCCCTAAATAATGCGCTGCCGCTAAAAGTAATCCTATTTTTGGATTGTTGAAGAAACCAACAGCCACGGCACTAAAGATAAATAAAGGGTTGGAGGAATTGGTAAACGAGACAAGTCTTTCTGCTTCAATTTGCGTTAATTGCCCTTCCTGACGTAAGCGGGAAGTGAATTTTGCTCCTGCCGGTTGTCCGGAAGCCATCCCCATAGCCCATACAAACCCTCCGACACCAGGAACCTTAAATAGAGGTCTCATAAGGGGTTCTAACATAACCCCGATAAACTTAACTACCCCAAAACCAATCAGCATTTCAGAAATAATAAAAAAAGGCAAAAGGGAAGGAAAGACAATTTCCCACCACATATTAAGACCACGAATGGATGCTTCAAATGATTCCCTTGGAAAAGAGATCAATGATGCCGCTATGATTGTAACTGATACGGACAGAACAATGGTTTTTAGTTTTGATAAAATCATTTAAGGCACCTCCTTCCAAACAATCGCTCAAATTGTGCAAATCAATATTATCAATGCTAAAATATAGATTAAAACTTATACATGGTAAATCGACCTTGTCCTCACCTAAATCAAATATACTCATAGAAACGTAATTTAGACCATAAGATTGAACGAGTTTCTCTTTAGTTTCTCTTTAGTTTTTCTTTCCTGAAGTATATTAACGGGAGGTCAGTTGTGATGGAGCACCCAAAAATTGGTTTGGCACTTGGTTCGGGCGGTGCCCGCGGGTTTGCTCATTTAGGTGTGATTATGGCTTTGAAAGAGGCTGGAATTCCTATTCATTTAATTGCCGGAAGCAGCATGGGGGCACTTGTAGGGAGTTTCTATGGTGCTGGATTAGATTTGGAACGCTTGTATAAATTATCGACTGCCTTCAAAAGGAAGTATTATTTAGACTTTACTGTCCCTAAAATGGGCTTTATATCTGGAAAAAAAATTAAAGAATTTATCAGGGTTTTTACACATGGAAAAAACATCGAGGACCTTTCGCTCCCAATTGGAATTGTTGCGACCGATTTATTAACAGGTGAAAAGGTTGTTTTTCAAAAAGGTCCGGTCGCTGAGGCAGTAAGAGCCAGTATCTCCATTCCAGGTATATTTGTGCCGGAAAAATATGACGGGCGGATTTTAGTCGATGGCGGTGTGGCCGACAGGGTCCCTATATCTGTAGCAAGAGACATGGGTGCTGATATTGTGATAGCTGTGGATGTGTCAAGAGTTAAACGAAACGCTGAAATGACTACTATTTACGACGTGATAATGCAAAGTATAGATATTATGCAAGCTGAAATTATCCTTAATAGAGAAATATCTGCTGATATTATGATCCGCCCGCCTGTTGAAATGTATAGCTCACGGGCCTTCACTAATACTGAAGAAATCATTAATATCGGCAAAGAAGAAACAAGAAAACAGATTAAACAGATAGAAACCGTCATCGACAAGTGGAAGGGGTAACAACGAGCAATGCGCAGAAAATTTTATATAGGTTCACTATTTTTCCTGGCTTTTATTTTAATAGGAGGAATGTATTACCCATTGCCCTATTATGTTTCAAAACCGGGAATGGCAAAGGAACTCGAACCAATTATTACGGTTGAAGACGGCTATGAAGAAGAAGGAAGCTTTATGCTGACGACCGTAAGAATGGGAAGGGCAAATATTTATTCTTACATTGAAGCGAAGATTCGAAAATACGAAGAGATATATCCCTTGAATATGATCCTGTCTGAAAAAGAGACCGAAGATGAGTACAATGCAAGGCAGCTTCAAATGATGGCAGGCTCGAAATTTAATGCGATCGAAGTTGCTTACCGAAAAGCAGGGCTGCCTATCCAATATAAATATAAAGGCATTTATGTGGTTCAGGTAGTGCCAGGGATGCCGGCGGAAGGGAAACTGCAGGCCGGCGACCGAATCTTTAAGGTGGATGGACATACTTTTGCTTCCTCTGAAAAATTCATTGACTATGTAAGCAAAAAACAAGCAGGAGATCAAATCACCTTAACGTATGAACGAAATAAAAAAACAAGCACGGTTACGGTTAGTCTAAAGCGGTTCAAAGACGCCCCTGGAAAAATCGGAATTGGCATTTCATTAGTAGATGACAAGTCTATTATTGTTGATCCTAAAGTAAAGGTAAGGACAGATGAAATTGGCGGCCCTTCTGCCGGCCTGATGTTTACTTTAGAAATCTATAATCAGTTAACAAGTGAGGATTTAACAAAAGGTTATAAAATTGCAGGGACAGGAACCATTGATGAAAAAGGTAATGTCGGACCAATCGGCGGGATTGAACAAAAGATTGTGGCTGCAGATCAGGCTGGGGCTGAAATCTTTTTTGCTCCTAATGAAAGTGGTTCAAAAGATTCTAACTATCAGGATGCAGTAAAAACTGCTCGTGATATTAAAACAAAAATGAAAATTGTACCGGTTGATACGTTCGAGGAAGCAGTAAAATATCTTGAAAAGTTAACGATGAAAGAATGACTTTTTTTGGGGGGAACTTAGAGGTTCCCCCATTTTAATGCTTTTTTTATCCGATCATTATGGGGTGCTGCTTAAATTCCTGGATCATTAACTCCTTTGATAGCTGATTAGCGACACCGAGGGAATAAATACGGGCAGCTTTTAGGTCAAGTTGGATTCCTGCACCTTTATAAGAGGAAAGCTTAGATACAAGCGGGAGGGATAAATCCTTTTTTCGCTTATTTAAGTATGCTTTTCCTTTGCTTGTCATCCCTAAAAGTCGTAGATAAGCTGCTTTATCTTCTGGACCCGCCATTTGACCTTTTTTTGTATTTGTTAAGATATGGACACATAATCGCTGAAGCCTCGTCCATGTATACCGTTTTGTTTTAATGTTCTCCATAAACTCCTGAAAACTGCCCGAGCGTATAGCGGCTGCTAATAATCTATTTTCAAGCCCTTCTTCCACCTCATAGATTTCCCTCAGCTCTTCCGGACTGGATTGAAGGAGCCGGAATTGCAGGAAGGACCAATAATTTTCCCATTGATGAAAAACTTGATACTCTTTGTAATACTCGGATAACAATAGTTTTGTGGGTTCAGGGACATATTGACCAATAGATACTTGACTACCGTCTTTTGAAAAGATTGCTTTTCGGATACTGGTTGCACTTGCAATGGTTTCAGAGGCAAAATGTTCATCATGATAGTCAGCGTTTTTCCGTGCCACAGTTAAAGGGGTGAGCGAACTTTTTTGTTTCTTTATCGCTTTTATGTATTCGATTCCCAAAATATTATTAGGTTTTCCTAAATCTAAAAAAGACGATGAATCCGTCAATTGATGATAGGCTTGGGAAACTGCTTTTGGGTAACTCACACCAGTTTCCATAAATTGATTAATATTTTCCTCCAATTGGTCACTTTGTTCCGATAAAAAATCAATGGTTTTCAAGAAGGAAGAAAGATCTCCGCTCTCGCTTCCGAAACAAATAGACTTACAGCCAACTGCATCTAAAATCGATATTGCCCCATTAGCAAAAATTTCCGCCTTCTGTACTGCAAACATATAGGGTAATTCTAAAACAATATCGACTCCGTTTAGTAACGCCATATTTGTACGATACCATTTTGAAACAAGGGCTGGTTCACCTCTTTGTAGAAAGTTCCCGCTCATTACCGCAATTACTATATCAGCACCTGCCGCTTCCCTTGAAGCATGTAAGTGAAAAGCATGCCCATTATGGAAAGGATTATACTCTACAATCAAACCGACTGCGTTCATATCATTCTCCTTCGATAAATTGATCCGTTATATTAGGAAATTATTTTTTTTTAACATTATAGCAAAATTTTAAGGAAACCAATCAGATATTATGATAAGATGTTGTAGATGTTTGTAAAGAATACAACTGGATACACTAATACTGGAAACCTTTTTACGGTCAATTACTTTTTGTATCCTAATCACCTTTTAGGTGTAAAGAAAAAACATTGACAAAAATATTATCGAAGGCTATAATTACCTTTGTTGCCTTGGGGTGATTCAATTGAAATGGACATTAAATCAATTACAAAAATATCGAAACAAGGATTTTATCATTGATGAGATCATTCGTGTGGACGAGATCAAACAAGTTGATCCCACCATTCGAGAGGTTTCTCCGATGCATATTACTGGTCGGGGAGATATCGATTCAACGAAAGTGACGTTTCATATAAAAATTGAAGGTCATTTAATTCTTCCTTGTTCTCGTACTTTAGTGGATGTAAAACTTCCAATTAATGTCGACACAACTGAAACTTTCCTCTTACAAGGATCAGTCTATGAAACTGAAGAGGAGACACATCAGGTAAAAGGTGACGTGATTGATGTTATGCCAATCATACGTGAAATTCTTTTACTTGAGGTTCCAATGCAAGTATTTTGCGAGGATGTCGTGTCGGATGAAGGAGCCCCTCAATCTGGAAAGGATTGGGAAGTTGTTTCTGAAGAAGACCAATCAAAAAAGATTGATCCGCGACTAGCAGGTCTTGCAAAGTTTTTTGACGAAAACAATTCTTCTTCCGAATCATAATCGGCAAAAATCTAAGAAGCAAAGTGAAGAACCAGCATTCCTGGCCTTCATTACTTTCTTAATACTCTTTAAGGAGGTGGGAAGAATGGCTGTACCTTTTAGAAGAACTTCTAAAACTGCAAAAAGAAAACGTCGTACACATTTTAAATTAAACGTACCTGGTATGGTAAGTTGCCCAAACTGTGGTGAAATGAAACTTGCACACCGCGTATGTAAAGCTTGCGGAACATACAAAGGAAAAGACGTTGTTAACGACTAATTTCCGTTAGGATAAAAAGCACAAGGAGCTATACGCCCTTGTGCTTTTGTCGTTTTTGCTATTAAAAAGTTTAAAGATAGGGAGCAATCATTGCTGATTTTGTAACGATGTTGATTGGAGTGGAAGGCGGCGAAGACTCCTGCGGGAGTACGGGGCAGGGGAGACCCCGCAGGCGTTTAAGGGCCGAGGATGCTCCCCGGCACGCCCGCGGAAAGCGAAGCCGCCTGGAACGGAAGTCAACATCCCAGTTCAACACAGCCTATCAATAAAAAACATTGTATAAAGATTAAAAGACAACTTCCGATTAAGTCTATCTTTTCTAGTAGATGCATATGTATATAAAAACACTAGGAGGGATGAACAAATGTCACCAACTCGACAAGATGCATGGTCCCAGGATGAGGATTTGTTGCTTGCTGAAGTGGTTTTAAGGCATATCCGTGAAGGCGGCACGCAGCTGCAGGCATTTGAGGAAGTTGGCAAACAATTATCGCGAACCTCAGCAGCATGTGGGTTCCGTTGGAATTCATATGTGAGAAAACAATATAAAACAGGAATTGAACTTGCGAAGAAGCAACGTAAAGAAATAAAAAGACAAGATGTTCCTGTTTTGGAAGAAAACCAAATTGAGCCTGTGGAAGTTGAAATTGTTCAATCCGCTGTTAATGTGGAGAAACCAAGTAAAGTTACCTTCCCGGCTGTGATTCACTTTTTAGAGGATCTTTATAAACAAGCAGAAGCCTCTTCAGGATTTGAAACAGAGAGAAAAAAATCAGTTGATAAAATAAAAGAATTAGAAAAGAAAACTTACTACTTGGCTGCAGAAAATGAAAGATTGTCAAAAAACCTCAAGGCGATCGAAGAAGATTACCGGTCATTAATTGAGATTATGGAAAGAGCCCGAAAAATGGTGGTCCTGCAAGATGAAGATCGTCAGCAAAAAGTGAAATTCCAGATGGACAAAAATGGGAATCTTGAGAGAGTGGAGAAATAGAAAAAAGCGGACTAAACGTCCGCTTTAGTTATTTATATGGTTATTTATTTTTCATGATGCTGTGCTTCGACACCTTCTAGATACCAGACAAGTGGATTTTCTCCACGGTCCCGTTCCATTTCATATTCTACATTGCTAAAACCTAACTTTTCAAAAAAACCGCTAGATTGTACTCTTGGATTTGTTTTGATTGGCAGCCCAAAGCTCTTGGCGAAATCAACCAATGCCTTGCCAAACCCTTTTCCTTGGTAACCCGGAAGAACTTCAAGTTTCCAAAGTTCCAGGTAATTTTGGGGCGGTAAGAAATAACGGTCAAACTTTGCGTCAATTTGATATAAACTCATTCTTGCTACTAATTTGTCTCCGAAATAGACCCCATAAAATGGTGATTCACTATTGTTATCTACTATATTTGCTTCTAATTCTTCAAGCATTGATAATTCCTGAAGGCCGTATTCTTTAAACTTTTTAAACTCTTCCAGTGTTTTAAAATTTATTTTTAGTTTCTCCACCTTATACACCATATCTCAGCCTCCTAAAATCTTAAGATCAGGTTGTTGTATATATTTATATGCCCTTGAATAACATGAAGAGAATTAATTTTTGAGTGCTCCTGAAATCGATTACTTTCATTATATATCAAATAGACGAAAAATTCTTCAAATAAGTTTCGGAAGCGTTTTCAGATGAAGGCAGGAAATTCTTTAAGGTTTGTAGAAACTTTTATGGAAGGCGCAAATGGGGTAGGAAAGGGGTAGGAAAGTGCAAAAAATTTTAATTGCTAATCGAGGCGAAATTGCCCTTAGAATTATTAAAACCTGTTCAATGATGGGAATTGAAACCATTGCCATTTATTCCGAAGCCGATAAGGATATGCCCTTTGTAAAATCAGCAACGAAGGCTTTTTGCGTGGGGGAACCGCATGTTAGTAAGTCATATCTTCAAATGGAAAAAATCATAGACATTGCTAAGAGCGAGAATGTGGATGCCATACATCCTGGATATGGATTCCTCTCTGAGAATGCTGTTTTTGCAGAAAAGGTAAAAAATGCTGGAATCATTTTTATCGGGCCTGAGCCTAAAACAATTGAGTTGATGGGGGATAAAATTGTTTCACGCCAAACCATGGAAAAGGCCAATGTCCCAGTCGTCCCAGGAAGCAGCCAAGGAATAAAGACCATCGAAGAAGCATGTAATCTAGCAGAACTGATTGGTTTCCCTGTCATGCTAAAGGCAAGCGGCGGCGGGGGAGGAATTGGCATGGTTCTTTGTGAGAATGAGCAAGCGCTCGTTAAATCTTTTGAAACCACCAAGAAGAGGGCCATGGCTTATTTTGGCTGTGAGGATGTCTTTATTGAAAAATATATATCAAATAGCCGGCATATTGAAGTGCAAGTGTTTGGGGATAATTATGGGAATATTATTCATTTATTTGAGAGGGATTGTTCCATCCAACGAAGACACCAAAAGGTGGTTGAAGAATCTCCTTCCCCATTTCTTAGCGACAACGTACGAAAAAAAATGTTTGCAACAGCGATTAAGGCAGCCCGCGCTGTTCAATATACAAACGCAGGAACGATAGAATTTATTGTCGACCAAGATGAGAATTTTTACTTCTTGGAAATGAACACTCGTCTTCAAGTCGAGCATCCAGTCACAGAAATGATCACCGGGCTGGATTTGGTGAAGTGGCAAATACTAGTTGCCAGCGGTGAAGAACTGCCTCTAAAGCAAGCGGAAATTAGTGCCTCTGGGAATGCTATTGAATTTCGGCTCTATGCAGAGGATCCTGTCCGCTTTTTGCCTTCCCCGGGAAAACTTACTACACTCCAGTGGCCGGAGAAAGAAGGGGCGAGAGTTGATTCTGGTTATGTGGAAGGGGGAACGGTAACTCCTTTCTATGACCCGTTGATTGCCAAATGCATTTTTTATAGTGAATCAAGAGGTAAGGCATTAGAGGCTGCAGCAGGCTTCTTTAAAAATGTAAAAATTGACGGTATAAAAACAAATGTACCGCTTTTCTTAAACATACTTGAAAATGAATCCTTTCAAAATGGAGACTATACCACCCATTTTTTAAATAAAAATAAATAAAGGGGAGAATTTCGATGAAAGAAATTACCGCTTCAATGGCAGGAACTGTCCTGAATGTTTTCGTAGCTAGAGGTGCTCAAGTAAATCCAGGTCAGGAAGTAATCATGCTGGAATCAATGAAAATGGAAATACCAATTGAAAGCGGAACAGAGGGAATCGTCCGTGTTGTAAAGGTCGAGATCGGGGACTTCGTAAATGAAGGGGATGTCTTACTAGTACTGGAATAACTTCTGCTTAAAGGGGGGGAGCATGTTGACAAAAATTAATACGTTGGTCGATCAATTAAATCATCATCGGAGAAAGATTGATGCCGGCGGCCAGCCTAAATACCATGAAAAGGCGAAGGAGCAGAAAAAGCTTTTTTGTCGTGAACGATTATCATTGTTATTTGATGATGGTAAGTATGAAGAGGATGGGAAATTTGCTAACTTTAAAGCTGATGACCTGCCAGCTGATGGTGTCGTAACAGCAATTGGCACGATTAATGGCCAGACCGTCTGTGTAATGGCTAATGACTCGACAATTAAAGCTGGCTCTTGGGGGGCCCGGACGGTTGAGAAGATTATTCGCATCCAAGAGACAGCAGAGAAGTTAAAGGTTCCATTATTTTATCTCGTCGACTCTGCGGGTGCAAGAATCACTGATCAAATTGAAATGTTTCCAAACCGGCGCGGTGCGGGAAGGATTTTTCATAACCAAGTAAAATTATCCGGTATGATTCCTCAAGTATGTATTTTATTTGGACCTTCTGCTGCAGGAGGGGCCTACATCCCGGCATTTTGTGATATTGTCATTATGGTGGATCAAAATGCATCCATGTATTTAGGATCTCCAAGAATGGCTGAGAAGGTAATTGGCGAAAAGGTAACGTTAGAGGAAATGGGCGGTGCCCGGATGCATTGTACGGTGAGCGGCTGCGGGGATGTCCTTAGCCTTACCGAAGAACAAGCCATTGAATCAGCGAAAAAATATATCAGCTTTTTTCCTGCCAGCTTTAAAGAAAAGACGAAACAGATCGCTGGTGTAAGCGCAAAAGAGGGACGGGAATTAGAAGAGATTATTCCTGAAAACCAGAATGCCCCCTTTGATATGTATGAATGTATCGAACGATTAGTTGATAATAATAGTTTTTTCGAAATTAAAAAGTTATTTGCTCCAGAGATTATTACCGGCTTGGCCCGAATCGATGGCAGAGCGGTTGGAATCATTGCTAATCAGCCAAAAATAAAGGGTGGCGTGTTATTTGTAGATTCTGCCGATAAGGCAGCTAAATTTATCCAGCTTTGCGATGCTTTTCATATTCCATTATTGTTTTTAGCTGATGTCCCTGGCTTTATGATTGGTACAAGAGTGGAGCGGGCTGGGATTATCCGCCATGGTGCCAAATTCATAGCGGCAATGAGTTCTGCTACGGTTCCAAAGATTTCCGTAATCGTTAGAAAGGCATATGGTGCGGGGCTTTACGCTATGGCTGGTCCGGCTTTTGAACCAGATTGCTGTATTGCTCTGCCTACTGCACAAATTGCGGTAATGGGTCCTGAAGCAGCTGTCAATGCGGTTTATTCCAATAAGATAAATGAAATAGCTGATCCAAAGGAAAGGGTGGCTTTTGTACAAGAAAAGCATTTAGAGTATAAAGAACATATTGATATTTATAAGCTGGCATCAGAGCTTATTGTGGATGAAATTGCCGCTCCTTCTGAACTAAGAGAAGTTCTAATTCAACGGTTCGCTTATTATGAATCAAAAGATATTACCTTTAGCGAGAGAAAGCATCCTGTATATCCTGTTTGATACCTAAAACCTTTTCGAGAAAAGCTCGAAAAGGTTTTTTTGCATCTATTAACAGGAGACCTTTATTTGATAGAATATTAGCAAGTAGTTCGGTACATAATTTTTCTGATTAAAAGAGGGGTAAACTTTATGAGGATTAGTATTATTGGGGCGGGATCGATTGGATTACTATTCGCAGCCTATCTGAGCCGTGGTTTTAATGTTACCGTTTATACTAGATCTGCGGAACAGGCAGTTGAAATTAATAAAAATGGAATTGTCCTGCTTAATGGTACAGGTGAAACGGTCTCGAAGGTTGAAGCTCTGCCAATAACAGATTGGAAGGGGGAAGAGGATTTAGCCATTATTACGGTGAAACAATATCAGCTTGCCCCGATTATTGAAAGAATAAATCAATTAGACCCACTCCCTAGCAGCCTATTATTTTTACAAAATGGGATGGGGCATTTAAAACAGCTCGAACAACTAGAGGTTCATAATTTGTTTGTGGGATCAGTTGAGCACGGTGCCTTAAAGCAGAATCCATTCACTGTAAAACATAATGGTGCGGGGACGACAAATGCAGCCGTATATCGAGGGGATCCCAGGCTGCTAAAATTGTTTTTGGAAGCTGTTTCTAACGTATTTTCGATGACATACCAAGAAGATTATTATCCTATGCTGGAAAAAAAGTTAATTGCGAACGCCCTGATTAATCCATTAACAGCCATCCTCCAAGTAAAAAATGGAGAACTTATTGATAATCCTTATTATTTTAAGGTATTACAAAATCTCTTTAGCGAAATTACTTTCATTTTGAATCTCAAAAATCCACAAGAAAATTGGAGCCAAGTGATTAAGATTTGTAAACAAACCGCTGATAATCGTTCCTCCATGTTAAAAGACCTTGAAGGTAATCGTCTTACAGAAGTGGATGCTATCGTAGGATATATACTCGATAAAGCCGAAAGCCAAGGAAAGAAATCTTCTCCATTTGAAACGCTTTTTTATCTGATTAAAGGGAAAGAGAAACAAGGGGAGGTCCTAGAGTGAGTACTATTTTTTCATCTGTTTTAACCATCTTTTTTGCGATCCCCATTTTAGGGACCATTCTTGTTTTTACAGTTATAAAGATAACCTTAAAAACTACAAAAAAAGCACTCCATAGGGCTCTTGATTATACAACTATTTTATATATCATATCCGTTCATTTTTTAATCATTACTTTATGGGAAAAATCCTTTTTTTGGTTAATAATACTAGTAATGCTTATGATAGCAATGGTATTTGTTTTCGTTCATTGGAAGGTGAAGCAGGAAATCATCGTAAAACGGGTTTGGAAAGGCTACTGGCGGTTTAATTTTATATTATTCTTTTTCGCCTATTTTCTACTTACCCTTTATGGTTTAGTTTCACGCGCGATCACGTTTAGTTTTTCATCCTAATTTAGAGCAAAAGTTTTCTTTAAATGGAGTAGATAATGTTATACTCTTTAGAGAATGAATCACGGTTACAGAAAGGAAGTACATGAATGGAGATTTTAAATCTCTCTTTGCCTGCAACCAACCGGTTTGCATCAAATTACTTGGAACAATCTGATCTGATCCAGCCTTTTTTTCATTATCGTTATAATGACTTGCAAGACGATTTAAAAAGGGTGTCTGAGTTGAATGATCGATCAATTCCAAGAGAAGAGGTAGCTCGGCATATAGAGAGCTTTATGGAGAGGTTTCCCACTTCAGAAGCTGTAAAGAAATCAATAGAAAAATTAAAACAAGCTGATAGTCTAGTTGTAATTGGCGGTCAACAAGCAGGGATACTTACCGGACCACTCTATTCCATACATAAGATTATCTCAATAATAAAGCTGGCCGAACAAAAAGAACGACTGCTGGGAGTTCCTGTGATTCCCGTTTTTTGGATCGCTGGAGAAGATCATGACTATCAAGAGGTCAATCATGTGTTTGTCCAAAACAAGCAGAATGTAGATAAATGGATTTATCCTGAAAAAGTTCTCCAAAAGAAAATGGTGTCTGATATTGGGCTGAATAAAGATATTTGTCTAACCTGGACTGAGAATTTAATTAAAAATTTCGGTGAAACAGAACATACCAATACACTATTAGCATTTGCAGCAGGACAAATTTCGAAATCAGCCACTTTTGTTGATTTTTTTGCGAACATTGTCATGGAGCTGTTTAAAGATTATGGACTACTAATAGTGGATTCTGGTAATAAGGAGTTTCGTCAGCTCCAAAAAGGGTTTTTCAAACAGCAAATTGAACATCACGATGTGATTACTTTCTCTTTATTAGAACAGCAAAAGCAAATCGAAAAGAAAGGATTCGCACAAGCAATCGATGCCTCTGATAGAGCGGTCAATCTTTTTTACTATGACCAAAGATTAAATGAGAGACTTCTGCTGGAGTTCGATCGTGAAAACGATTGCTTTGTGGGGAAAAGTGGAGCGATTTCTTTTACTAAAGAGGAACTACTATCATTAGCCGATGAAAATCCTGAGGTATTAAGCAATAATGTCGTCACTCGTCCTCTCATGCAAGAATGGCTGTTTCCAACCATCGCCTTTATTGCAGGACCGGGTGAAATTGCTTACTGGGCAGAGCTTAAACTGGTGTTTGAACATTTTCAAATTAAAATGCCGCCAATCGTCCCCCGGCTGAATATAACTTTCTTAGATCGTTCTGTAGAAACAGATCTTACTGAGTTGAATTTAGAGCTGGGCGATGTGTTAAGCAATGGAACAGCAAGAGAGCAGGAAAGATTTTTAGAAGCTATCAAAGATCATGAACTAGAGCAGTTATTTGCAAGTACAGTTGATCTCGTCTCAGCGCAGTATAAATTACTTGAAGCCAAAACAGAGCGCTTGAGCCGCGGTCTCTTACCGATGCTTAAGAAAAATGAAAATTACTTGTTAAAAGAAATTGGTTTTATGCAATCGAAATTAGAGGAAGCAGTGAAATTAAGACACGATACCCTCTTACAAAAATACGCAAGGGTTGACCTTGCCCTGCGTCCTGATGGATTCCCTCAGGAGCGGGTATGGAATATCTTCTATTATTTAAACCAATATGGCCAGAATTTTATCAATCATCTAATGACAGGTCATTTTGAATTCGACGGTTTGCATAAGGTTATAAAACTGTGAGAAAAACTCCACCCTTAGCGGTGGAGTTTTTCTTTTTTTTTCTAAAAAATCATGACTAAAAAAGGATTTTTCACAAAGTGGGGCGAATAGTTAAAAAATAGGTGGTGGAAAGTGGGGGATTGTGGTACATTTTTAATAGAAAGTGGGGGTAATGGGTATGTTCATGGGTGAGTACCATCACAGCATTGATACGAAAGGCCGTCTAATCGTGCCCTCCAAATTCCGTGACGAACTTGGCGACATGTTTATCATCACTCGTGGATTGGATCAATGTTTGTTTGGTTACCCATTACTTGAGTGGGGTCTGATCGAAGAAAAATTAAAAGGACTGCCGCTGACAAAAAAAGATGCCCGTGCTTTCACACGATTCTTCTTTTCCGGAGCAACTGAGAGTGAACTGGATAAACAGGGAAGAATTAATATCCCGGCACCACTGCTGCAATATGCAAAATTAGAAAAAGAATGTGTGATTTTGGGTGTTTCCAATCGAATTGAAATCTGGAGCAAACAGATTTGGGAGGATTATTTTGCAGAATCTGAAGAATCTTTTGCTGAAATAGCAGAAAATATGATTGGCTTTGATATATAATGGGAAAAGTTATATTAATATATTTCTCATATATATCGTTCGATTGGAAAAGGAAGGTACGTAAATGTTTGAACATACAACTGTGTTATTAAATGAAGCTGTCGAAGGATTAAACATTAAGTCAGATGGCATCTATGTGGATTGTACGTTGGGAGGGGCAGGTCATAGCTCTCTCATTCTTTCAAGACTCGGTGCTGAAGGAAGACTCTATGCATTTGATCAGGACGAAACAGCAATTGCTCACGCAAAAGAAAAATTAGCCGAATATGGCGACAAATTAATCATTATTAAGAGTAATTTCTTATATTTAAAAGAAGAGCTTGAGGAACGCGGGATTTATAAGGTAGATGGAGTTTTATATGATTTAGGCGTATCCTCACCACAGCTGGATACTCCTGAGCGGGGCTTTAGCTACCATCATGATGCACCATTAGACATGAGAATGGATAATGATGCTGATATTTCCGCATATGATGTCATCAATCATTGGGCCTATGAAGACCTCGTCCGGATTTTCTTTCGATACGGGGAAGAGAAATTTTCCAAGCAAATCGCTCGGAAAATTGAAAGTGCAAGAGCGAATAAGCCGATTGAGACAACTGGAGAACTGGTTGAGTTAATAAAGGATGCCATTCCAGCACCGGCAAGAAGAAAGGGAGGACACCCCGCCAAGCGAGTTTTCCAAGCAGTTAGAATTGCGGTGAATGACGAGTTGGCTGTGTTTGAACAATCACTAAATCAAGCCATTGAGATACTTAATCCTGAGGGAAGAATAAGTGTGATTACCTTCCATTCACTTGAGGATCGAATCTGTAAGGCTACTTTAAAAAAAGCAAGTGAGACACCACCGCTTCCACCGGGTTTACCCATCATACCAGATGAGTATAAACCTATTTTGAAGCTAGTTTCACGTAAACCCATTCTTCCATCTGAAGCAGAATTGGAGCAAAACAACCGGGCGCGGTCTGCAAAGCTTCGAGTTGCCGAAAAAATTTAGCAGCTCTTAGTACGTGTACCACATGTGCTAATACACGACATGATTATGCAAGAAGATTTAAATTAGATAATAAAATCTGGAGGGGAAGTATTTGAGTAATCTTGCCAGGAAAGTATCAGAGCAGCAACAGCAACAAGTAGAGCAATCGGTTCAAAATAAGCGTCAAGTTAAAATTAAAAAGTACTGGCTGACTCCAGGTGAAAAAATCATTGGAGTGGTGTTTGCCGGAATGGTTTGTTTTGGAGCAACCCATATCATTTCAACCCAATCTAAATTATACGAGGCAAACAAACAACTTCAAATGGTACAAGGTAAGATTAATGAACAAGAAAAAGTAAATGAGGACTTGCAGGTTCAAGTAAGTCAACTAAGCTCTTATGACCGGATTTTCGCAAAGGCCAAGGAAATGGGTTTAATTAAAGATGAAAATAACGTCAAGGTTGTGCAGCAGAAATGAATAAGAAACAGCCATATATGAATGCAGGAGCAGCGATATTGTTTGGGATATTCGGCCTGCTCTTTTTTGTTTTGATTTTTAGGTACTTTTCCATTGAAATATCCGGGGAAGTAAATGGACAGCCGCTTGCTGCCAAGGCGCAGCAGAAATACAACCGGGTGGGAACCTTACCGGCTTCAAGGGGGATAATATACGACCGGAACAAAGTAGTCATTGCCGAGGATACAGCTGCCTACACCCTCATAGCTATTTTGGATAAGAAAATGACTACGAGCCCTAAAAAACCCCAGCATGTAACCAATCTGAATAAAACAGCACGTGAGTTGTCTAAATATATTGATTTAGATGAATCAGAGATTTATAGAATTTTATCAAACGGGAAAAAGGAGAGTCGCTTCCAAGTCGAATTTGGGAAGGCAGGAAGAGATATTGATTACAATACTAAGAAAAAAATTGAAGAATTAAAACTTCCTGGTATTACTTTTTCGCGTGACTCTAAACGCTTTTATCCAAATGGTATTTTCGCTTCCCATGTTGTGGGATACGCTGACCGGCTTAAGCAAGATGATGGAACCTATAAGTCTGTTGGAAAAATGGGAATTGAAAAAACCCTAAATAAACAATTAACAGGAACAAATGGGAAACTAAATTACGAGAGTGATTTATGGGGGTATATACTGCCAGACGGTAATGAAAATATTAAACCCGCACAAAACGGTAACGATGTGTATTTAACGATTGATCAAAAAATTCAAACCTTTCTAGAGGATGCAATGGATGATGTCGTCAAGGACTATAACCCCAAGAAAATTATTGCTATCGTTGCTGATCCGAAAACAGGGGATATTCTAGCAATGGGGCAGCGTCCATCATTTGAACCAGAAAGCAAAGATGGTATTGAGAACAGCTGGCATAACGAAGCGATTGAAACATCGTACGAACCAGGTTCAACAATGAAAATCTTTACCCTTGCTGCTGCTGTTCAGGAAAAGGTGTTTAATCCAAATGAACTCTATAAGTCTGGTTCATATAAAGTAACGGAAAAAAGCCAAGCGATCCACGATCATAATTATTCAGGATGGGGGACGATTTCCTATCTTGAAGGAGTACAGCGCTCGTCCAATGTGGCATTTGCTAAAATTGCTAAAGAAAAGTTAGGCTTCACGACGTACAGAGAATATTTAACAAAATTTGGATTCGACAAACCGACAGGGATTGAACTGCCAGATGAAACATCCGGTAAAATCCAATATCACTACCCGATTGAGAAAATTACCACAGCCTATGGTCAAGGTTCAGCGATTACCGCGATTCAACAGATTCAAGCAGCAACGGCAATCGCAAATGATGGGAAAATGTTAAAACCGCATATCATTGATAAAATTGTTAATCATGATACGGGAAAAACGATTAAAAAGACTTCAGCTGAAGTGGTTTCAACACCGATTTCTGCTGATACAGCAAAGGAAGTACGTGACATTTTAGAAACCGTTGTAACATCGCCAAAGGGAACAGGCGGCCGTTACAAAATTGATGGCTATAGTGTAGCGGGTAAAACAGGTACAGCTAACATCCCAGGAGATAATGGGAAATATCTATCCGGTGTGAATAGTTACATGTTCTCCTTTTTAGGGATGGCACCTAAAGATGACCCGAAATTAATTGTATATGTGGCCGTTCAACAGCCTGAACTTGAAGGGCTTGAGGCTGGTCAAGGCGCAATTCCTGTTTCTGCTATTTTTAATCCTGTTATGAAAAATAGTCTTCAATACTTAAATGTAGAACCTTCCGAGGTAGAGACGGCGGAAATTAATAAACTGCCAGATTTCACAGGAGATTCAGTAGAGGATACCATCAAGAGTGTAACAGAAGATGGATTTGAGCCGGTCATTCTCGGTAATGGGAAAAAGGTTACAGGGCAGCTCCCTAAGGCGGGAAGCACCATTATGGAAGGTGAAAAAGTTATCATAAAAACGGGCGGGAAACTTACTGCTCCGGATATGACGGGCTGGTCGCTCCGTGATGTAATGAAAGTAGCGAGCTTGGCTAATTTGAAATTAAATTCAAAGGGAAAAGGTTTTGTCACCGACCAAAATATTAAACCGAAGGAACCATTAAAAAGTGGGGATTATCTTATTGTCGATTTAAAAACTCCAGAAGAACAATGGACAGATACAGAGAATACAGATGAAGAGGATAATACGGAAGAGCAGACTGTACAAGATTAATGAAAAACCCGCCAATCGGCGGGTTTTTCTGGTGTTCTAGTTCATTGTGTATAACATTTTACAGGTTATACCGTCCAGCTCCAGCGCCTAGGGGCTCGGGGTCATAAGCCAATCCGTCAAGAAGGCTAAAGAACAGCCTTCTCGCCGGCTCGTCTTATGCCTGTCGCCCCTGAACAAGGCGCTTGCGCTTTTGTATTTGGTTGACTGGTTGTCCGTTCTAATCGAAAAAGTACAAGCATATAAATGAACGATAATGAAAGTGGAATAAAGGAGGATCATTCATTATATGCGTGTTTCTAATGTTACTGTTCGAAAACGGCTAATGCTTGCACTATTTGTTGGATTCTTGACCTTCTTGATTATTGACGTTCGTCTAGGATATGTCCAGTTTGTTCTCGGGGATATGCTGACCGATAAGGCAAAGGGTTCTTGGAGCCGGAATATCCCTTTTGAACCTGAACGTGGTAAAATTGTGGACCGTAACGGTACAGCTTTAGCAACAAATATTAGTGCCCCGACTGTCTATGTCATTCCACGGCAAATTAAGGATCCGGCAGCAACAGCGGAAAAACTGGCATCGGTGTTAAATATGTCAAAAGAGACGGCCTATAGGGAAATTACTAAAAGAGCTTCATCTGTCCGAATAAAAGAAGGTCGGAAAATTTCCCATCAAAAAGCAAAAGAAATTAGGGCTCTTGGACTTGAAGGAGTCTATATTGGGGAAGACTCCAAACGGCATTACCCTAATGGCAGTTACTTGTCCCATGTCCTTGGATTTACCGGAGTGGATAATCAGGGGTTGATGGGGCTTGAGCAGTATTATGATAAAGAATTAAGCGGTGAAAGAGGAGCGGTAAAATTTTATGCCAATGCCAAAGGGGAAAGAATGAATGACATGGCAGATGATTATGAGAGTCCCACAAAGGGGCTTGATTTAAAGCTAACCATTGATTCAAAAATACAAACCATTGTTGAAAGAGAATTGGACATCGCAGATGCAAAATACAATCCGGATGGGATTGTTGCGATCGCAATGAATCCCAATAACGGTGAAATATTGGCCATGTCAAGCAGGCCGACGTTTGACCCAGCCAACTTTAGAAATGTTTCTCAGGAGGTATACAATCGAAACCTTCCCGTTTGGTCGACCTATGAACCTGGTTCCACGTTTAAAATTATCACGCTTGCAGCTGCTTTAAATGAGGGGAAAGTCAACTTGGAAGAGGAACATTTTCACGATTCGGGATCTGTTCAGGTGGCAGGTGCAAGGCTAAAATGCTGGAAAAGAGGCGGCCATGGTGATCAAACCTTCCTAGAAGTCGTGGAAAACTCTTGTAATCCAGGGTTTGTTGAGCTGGGTGAACGTTTAGGGAAAGAAAAGTTGTTTAAGTACATTAAAGATTTTGGCTTCGGTCAAAAGACAGGTATTGACTTACAAGGTGAAGGGACAGGTATCCTATTTAATTTAAACAGGGTAGGTCCTGTTGAACAAGCAACAACTGCCTTTGGACAAGGGGTATCTGTTACACCCATTCAACAGATTACCGCAGTCTCTGCAGCAATCAATGGCGGGATTCTTTACAAACCTTATATCGCTAAAGAGTTAATTGACCCCGTTACCAAAGAAGTGGTGATGAGAAATACCCCTGTAGTAAAGAGACGGGTTATTACCGAAAAGACTTCTAAGGAAATAAGAGAGGCCTTAGAAAGTGTTGTCGCAAAGGGCTCAGGGGGAAAGGCATTTATTGAAGGGTACCGGGTCGGGGGTAAGACAGGTACAGCACAAAAAGCTCAAAATGGAAGATATCTTGAAAATAACTTTATTGTTTCCTTCATGGGCTTTGCACCCGCCGATGACCCACAAATCGTTATCTATGTGGCAGTTGATAACCCTAAAGGGGTAACCGCATTTGGTGGTACAGTCAGTGCCCCGATTGTCGGTGCCATCATGAAAGACAGCTTAAGTGCAATGGGTGTACAACCACGCAAGGGCCAAATTGAAAAAGAAATTAAATGGCCGGATGTACCATTAGTAAAGCTGCCGGATTTTGTAGGGATGTCAAAAAGTGAACTTCAAGAGCAGCTTATTAACCTATCCATTGATGCAAGTGGAGAAGGTGATATCGTAGTGAGACAATCACCAGAACCAGGTACTAAAGTGAAGGAAGGTTCGAAAGTAAGACTTTATTTCGGTAAGGGAGAATAAATTAATCAAACATCTCTATATTTAAGGCGGCTGGAATATTTTCCGCCGCCTAAAATTTTTATTACGGATTCATTACTAAATGGTAAAATAAAATATTTTAATGTAAAATAAGATGGACCTTTCTTAAGGAATATATTTAGGCATAAACTGGTAATTAGCTATGTGCGGTAATGAGAGGATTTGAGATAAAATGAAGTTACACAAGCTGCTAAAATCTTTGCATCCGATCGTTCCCTTTATCGGGGAAGATCCAGAAATTACATCAATTGAAAATGATAACAGAAAGGTGCAAAAAGGGAGCTTATTCATTTGCATTAAAGGTTATACAGTGGATGGTCACGACTTTGCGGCATCTGCGGTGGAAAAAGGTGCAGCAGCCATACTTGCTGAAAGACCGTTGGATTTAGACATTCCGGTTGTAATTGTGAACGATACAATGAGAGCAATGGCTGTATTAGCAGACGCTTTTTACGGGCAGCCAACTAAAAGCCTGCACTTAATCGGAATAACAGGAACCAATGGGAAAACCACCACCAGTCATTTAATAGAAAAAATCTTTGCTGATGCTGGGCAGAAGACGGGATTAATCGGTACGATGTATACCAAAATCGCTGACCAAACGATTGAAACCAAAAACACCACGCCTGAAAGTCTAACACTGCAAAAGACATTTAACCAAATGGTGGATGCCGGTGTGAATACAGCCGTAATGGAGGTTTCGTCCCATGCATTAGATCTGGGAAGGGTTCATGGCTGCGATTATGATGTGGCGGTCTTTACAAACCTTACACAAGATCATCTTGATTATCATCAAACAATGGATGAATATAAACGGGCAAAAAGTTTGTTGTTTGCACAGCTTGGGAATACGTTTGATGTTAATAAGCCCAAATTCGCTGTTCTAAATGCAGATGACGCAGCGTCGGAAATGTACAGCCGTTCAACAGCAGCCCATGTTGTTACATATGGAATTGACAAAAAAGCGGATATTCAAGCACAAAACATTCAAATGACCCCAAAGGGGACCACGTTTACGCTTGTGGTCCGAGACATTCACTATCCAATACGTTTACAGTTAATTGGCAAATTTAGTGTGTATAATGTTCTGGCAAGTATTTCGGCTGCGTTGGTTTCAGGACTTGATATTAACGAGATCATTCAATCGATTGAAAGTGTTGAAGGAGTTTCAGGCAGGTTTGAACTTGTCAATGCAGGGCAAGATTTTACAGTCATTGTAGATTATGCACACACACCTGATAGTTTAGAGAATGTCTTAAAAACCGTTCAGCATTTTGCTCGGAAAAGGGTTTTTGTTATTGTGGGCTGCGGGGGAGACCGCGATCGGACGAAACGGCCATTAATGGCGCAAATTGCCTGCCAGTTTGCCACAGATCCTATTTTGACATCAGATAATCCAAGAAGCGAAGATCCGTTAGCAATCTTAAAAGATATGGAGGCAGGCGTGAGCGGGAAAAACTATCAAGTAATCCCAGATCGTCGAGCGGCCATCTTTACAGCCGTCAAACAAGCATCAGCTGGGGATGTCATCTTAATCGCCGGCAAAGGTCATGAAACGTATCAAATCGTTGGCAAGGAAGTTTTAGATTTTGATGACCGGATTGTAGCAAGGGAAGCAATTAAGGGGAGAAGCTCATGTTTTTAGCTTTGAAAGACCTGGTAAATTTGTTTGACGATAGACGAGGCATCCTAGATGACCTGCTGTTCCAGACAGTGGCAGATGATGCTGAAGCAAAACAGCCTCTCGGTTTATTTGTACCTGTGAATAAAAAAAGCGGAGAGCTGCAAGAGGCCATTTCAAAAGGGGCAATTGCCGCCGTTTGGGATAAAGAAGAAACACTTCCGCGCTATACGCCAAGTCAGTTTCCAGTCTTTTTTACAAATGATCCTGCGGAAGCCATAAAAGACATTATAAATTTTTATATCGAAAAATTAGATGGAGAAACGAACAAGCATATGGAGAGAACTAACTTTATCATTTCAAATGAAACACTTCTTAATAAAAATAAACAATCATATGATATAGCTGGGCAATTAGCGAAGCTGTCATTACAAAATAAGCAGGATAGGAGGGGATAAAATGAAGGAGCAAGTTATTTTTTTCACAATAATTATGGGCTTTTTAATTTCGGTTTTACTTTCTCCGATTTTTATTCCCTTCTTACGGAGATTGAAATTTGGACAAAGTATTCGTGAAGAAGGTCCAAAATCTCATCAAAAGAAATCAGGCACGCCGACAATGGGAGGGGTCATGATTTTATTTTCTATTATCATCACTACACTGGTCATGATAGGAAAATATTCAGATCAAACACCCGTAAATGCTTTTTTACTCCTGTTTGTGACATTTGGATTCGGACTGCTGGGATTTTTAGACGATTTTATCAAAGTTGTTTTAAAACGTAACCTAGGATTAACATCGAAGCAGAAATTTTTAGGGCAAATTATTATATCTGTTATCTTTTACTTAATTTATAAACATACGGGTCAATCTACAGAAATCAAGATTCCTTTTGGGGATTATTCAATTGATTTAGGCTGGGGATATGTGTTATTAATTATTTTTTGGCTGGTGGGCTTTTCAAATGCAGTCAATCTTACAGACGGACTCGACGGTTTGGTTTCCGGGACTGCAGCAATTGCATTTGGAGCGTTTGCGGTTCTGGCTTGGAACCAAAACCAATTTGAAATTGCTGTCTTCTCTGTTGCAGTGGTAGGGGCAGTATTAGGATTTCTGGTGTTTAATGCTCATCCTGCAAAAGTATTTATGGGTGATACAGGGTCGCTTGCTCTTGGCGGAGCGATCGCTGCAATTGCCATTTTAACTAAGCTGGAAATCCTGCTTATTATTATTGGCGGTGTATTTGTAATTGAAACCTTATCCGTTATCCTTCAGGTTGCCTCTTTTAAGACAACCGGGAAGAGGATCTTCCGAATGAGTCCTTTGCATCATCATTATGAACTTGTCGGCTGGTCTGAGTGGCGGGTTGTTGTAACGTTTTGGAGTGTAGGTTTAATATTCGCGATACTAGGTATCTATATTGAGGTGTGGTTGTAATTGAAACAGATTGAAACTTATCGTTATAAAAAAATTCTTGTACTTGGTTTAGCTAAAAGTGGTGTGACGGCTGCCTCATTGTTACATAATCTTGGTGCATTTGTTACAGTGAATGACAAAAAACCATTTTCCGAAAATCCTGAGGCCCAAGGATTACTTGAGCAGGGAATCAAAGTGATTTGTGGGGAACATCCAATTGAGCTTCTTGATGAGGGGTTTGAATTAATCGTAAAGAACCCTGGAATTCCTTATTCCAATCCGATGATTGAAGGAGCGCTAGAAAAGGGAATTCCAGTTATCACTGAAGTCGAGCTCGCCTATGAGATTTCTGAGGCCCCTTTTATTGGTATTACGGGGACAAATGGGAAAACCACAACGACTACTCTTGTTTATGAAATGTTGAATGAGGGGAAAAAAGAGCCGTTAATCGCGGGGAATATTGGTACGGTGGCTTCCGGGGTAGCCGAGAAAGCTGAAAAAGATAATACTATCGTTATCGAACTTTCCTCTTTCCAATTAATGGGGATTAGGAGTTTTAAGCCTAGAATTGCTATTATCACTAACCTCTACGATGCCCATCTGGATTATCATGGCACAAGAAGGGAATACATTCAGGCAAAAGCTAATATTACCAAGAATCAAACTGAGCATGATTACTTAATTATTAATGCCGACCAAGAAGAAACAATGGCAATTGCACAAAACTCAAAAGCTGCCATCGTCCCTTTCTCCACAAAGAAAGAATTGACAGAGGGAGCTTATATCAAAGACGGCTGGGTGATTTTTAATCAAGAGCCCGTAATGGAGATAAGCGAAATCGTTCTACCTGGGGTACATAACCTCGAAAACATCCTATCTGCCGTAGCAGCAGCCAAACTATCCGGCGTAGAAAACAGCGCCATCCAAGCAGTCCTCAAAACCTTTACGGGTGTCAGGCACCGTTTGCAATATGTCGCTGATGTCAATGGCAGGAAGGTTTATAATGATTCGAAGGCAACGAATATCTTAGCGACAATTAAGGCGTTGTCGGCTTTTAAAACTCCGACGATCTTGCTTGCAGGAGGGCTTGATCGTGGAAATGAATTTGATGAGCTGCTGCCGTACCTTAGCCATGTAAAGGCATTAATCACGTTTGGGCAAACAGCTCCAAAGCTTGAGCGGGCAGGAGAGCTAGCTGGAATAAAAACTATTAGCCGTGTCGATAATGTTGACAAGGCAGTTCCGGAAGCTTATCGATTATCCGAACCTGGCGACGTCATCCTTTTATCACCTGCTTGCGCAAGTTGGGATCAATATAAAAGTTTTGAAGTCAGGGGAGACATTTTTATCGAAGCCGTGCATAAGCTTAAATAAGGGCTTGTACACAGAAAAGCGGAAGCAAACGTTAAGCGGAGCCCTAAAACACGTGGTTTGAGGTGGATAGTGGTGCCGACAAAGAGAACAACTCCCGACTTTATTTTAATGATTGTAACCTTCACACTACTGGCAATAGGGCTCATCATGGTTTACAGTGCCAGCGCAATCTGGGCCGAATATAAATTCCAAGATTCCTTTTTCTTTGCAAAAAGGCAGACCCTATTTGCCGGGGTGGGGATTGTTGCTATGTTTTTTATAATGAACGTAAATTATTGGACATGGAGAACCTATGCAAAAACCATTCTGATTGTTTGTTTTGTTTTATTAGTTCTCGTGTTAATTCCAGGTATCGGGAATGTTCGAAATGGTTCAAGGAGCTGGATAGGGGTTGGAGCCTTCTCCATACAGCCATCAGAATTTATGAAACTTGCCATGATCGCCTTTCTAGCAAAATACTTATCTGAGCGGCAGAAATTCATCACATCCTTTAAGAAGGGTCTTATGCCATCTCTTGGCCTAGCCTTTGTCGCTTTTGCGATGATCATGCTGCAGCCTGACTTAGGGACTGGCACAGTGATGATGGGGACTTGTGTTGTCATGATTTTTATTGCAGGAGCAAGGGTCAGTCATTTTGCTTTCTTAGGACTATTAGGTGTTGCAGGGTTTGTAGGTTTGATTGCATCAGCACCGTACCGAATTAAGCGGATCACCTCGTTTTTGGACCCATGGTCGGATCCGCTGGGAAGCGGATTTCAAATCATCCAATCCCTTTATGCCATTGGTCCAGGTGGATTATTTGGCTTAGGGCTTGGTGAGAGCAGGCAAAAGTTCTTTTACTTGCCAGAACCGCAAACCGACTTTATTTTTGCGATCCTATCGGAAGAATTAGGCTTCATTGGCGGCTCATTTATTTTACTCTTATTCGCCCTGTTATTATGGAGGGGCATTCGAATTGCGCTTGGAGCCCCTGATTTATATGGCAGTTTTCTTGCAGTTGGAATCATTGCCATGGTGGCCATCCAAGTAATGATTAATATTGGTGTAGTCACAGGCTTAATGCCGGTTACAGGGATCACATTGCCATTCTTAAGTTATGGGGGATCTTCCTTAACGTTGATGCTAATGGCAATCGGTGTTCTCCTTAACATCAGCCGATATTCAAGACTTTAAAAACGATACCCTGTTTACATGCAGGGTTCTTTTTATGTTTATTTGATAAGGGTTATCCCCTTAATAAATTACCTATGGGTAGATGGAGCTTTGCGCTTTCATTATTACATTTAATTAACATTGTTTTTTCTAGCGTATTTTCTATTGTTTTTATAGTAGAATGTGTTTAGCAACTTTATAGAGGTGAGAAAATGAAAGTAGTGGTAAGCGGCGGCGGGACCGGTGGACATATTTATCCTGCCCTTGCACTTATAAGAGAAATTCAAAAAGAAAACAAAGAAGCAGAATTTTTATATATTGGAACAACAAATGGACTCGAAAGCCAGCTAGTCCCAAGGGAGAATATTGCTTTTAAATCTATTCATATAACCGGATTTAAACGTAAGCTATCATTTGAGAACGTAAAAACCATTTTGAGATTTATAAAAGGTGTTCAGGATAGTAAGAGAATTATAAAAGAATTTCAACCGGATATTGTTATTGGCACAGGTGGATATGTATGCGGTCCTGTCGTATATGCGGCAAAGGGACTGGGGATACCCACCGTTATTCACGAGCAAAATAGTGTCCCTGGGTTAACTAATAAATTTTTAAGCCGATATGTTAATAAGATTGCTATTTGTTTTGAAGAGGCCAAGGAATATTTCCCAAGTGAAAAAGTGGTCTTTACAGGTAATCCCCGAGCTTCAGAGGTGCTTGGCAAGGATGGGATTAAAGGACGGCTCTCAGCGGGACTTAGTGCTACAAAACCGGCCGTATTAATTTTTGGCGGGAGCCGGGGGGCAAGGCCAATTAATGAAGCGGTTGTTAAAGCATTGGCAGAATTAGCAGAAAAGCCATATCAAATTCTTTATGTTACTGGTGACGTCCATTATGAGAACGTCCAAAAGGAAGTAGATTTAGTAGGGAATCCGAAAAACGTGGTAATTAAGCCGTTTATCCATAATATGCCTGAAGTACTTGCTGGGATTGATTTGGTGGTTTCCAGAGCAGGAGCAACTACACTTGCCGAATTAACCTCATTAGGCATTCCAAGTATCTTAGTACCAAGTCCTTATGTGACAAATAACCATCAGGAAAAAAACGCCAGATCCTTAAGCGACCATGGTGCGGCAGAATTGGTGTTAGAAAAGGATTTAAATAATAAAAGTCTTGTACATCATATTGACCGTATTTTATTAAATACTGAACATTTAAAGGATATGAAAGCAAAGGCTAAAAAAATGGGCGTTCCTGATTCGGCCGAGCGGCTTTATGCTGTAATGAAACATCTTGTTAAAACAAATCAAAAGTAGCCCAAATAAATTTTAAGCATAAACTGAAAAAAACGCATCTAGGAAAGTTAGGTGGTATTAATGGACGCAATTGTAACCGAATTGCAAAATTTGAATATTGGGAAAGTGAAACAAAATGAACCTTTAGTGAATCATACAACAATAAAAATTGGCGGTCCGGCAGACCTTTTTATTGAACCATCATCAGTAGAAAATCTTAAAAAGGTTATGTCAGTGATTGAAAAATACGGACTTAAATGGCGGGCGATTGGCAGAGGCTCCAATTTGCTAGTCTCAGACAAAGGGATTGAAGGTGCAGTAATTAAGCTTGGCTCAGGCTTGGACCACCTTGACATAAATGAAAGCGAAATAACAGTCGGCGGAGGATATTCCCTTGTTAGTCTAGCCACTTCTATTAGTAAAAAGGGACTGTCTGGACTGGAATTTGCCAGTGGAATCCCTGGTTCTGTCGGCGGAGCCGTCTACATGAATGCCGGTGCACATGGGTCAGATATTAGTAAGATTTTAACAAAAGCCCATATTCTATTTGATGATGGTTCGATGGAATGGCTGACCAATGAAGAGATGGAATTTTCCTACCGGACTTCCATTCTTCAGAAGAAGCGTCCTGGGATTGTTCTAGAAGCTGTGTTTAAGCTTACTCAAGGTGACCGTGCCAATATTGTTGCCCAAATGCAAAAAAACAAGGATTACCGTAAAGAAACACAGCCATGGAATTTCCCGTGCGCAGGGAGTATTTTCCGCAATCCATTACCGAACTATGCTGGAAAACTGATTGAAGACGCTGGCTTAAAGGGCCACAGCATTGGCGGTGCGAAAATATCAGAAATGCATGGGAACTTCATTGTAAATGCCGGTAATGCAACTGCTGCGGATGTTCTATCTTTAATTCAGTTTGTGAAGGATACCATTTTTAATCTATATGGGGTAAAGATGGAAACAGAAGTAGAGATTATCGGTAAATAACCAGACATTTCTTGTAAGAAATTCCTTACGAATGACAAATATTGTGTTATAATTACTGATAATATTATAAGTGGATAATGGCAAGAAAATCAGTGACGGCATGAATTTTCGTGCCGTTGTTTCTCTTTTAGTGACAATGATGTAAAAAGGACAAGCTTAAGTGTGGATTAGGGCAGCTGCTTATAGTTCAATGATACATACAAGATTTATTATCTTAAGCACCAATGTGCTCGGGAAGCTTTTCTTTTGGAGGAGTTATGGATGGAAAATGATAAAATCGTTGCTCTAGAAGATCGTATACCAAAACTGAAGGAGCAAAGACGAAGGAAGGCTAATAGACGCCTCGTGCTTCTGCTCATTCTGTTTTTTACAATGATAGTCGTTGTGGCCTATTCACAGTCCCCATTAAGTCATGTAAAACACATTGATGTAACAGGGAATGCGGTTTATTCGGATAAGGAAATAATTAAGGCGAGTGGTGTTACAAAACAAACGAATATTTGGAAAATCAAAGAAAGTAATATTAATCAAAAGTTAAACCATTTATCTGAAATTAACAAAGCAAGTGTTCAGATCAAGTGGCCAAATACCGTTCAAATTCAAGTGAAAGAACATAATCGCATAGCCTATTTGAAGAATGGAAAAAATTACCTTCCTATTATGGAAAACGGTAAGATATTAAAGGATAGAAAAACGGAAATCATTCCAGTTAACTCTCCAATACTTTTCGCGTTTAAGGAAGGTTCGGTTCTTAACCTGACGGTTAAAGAATTACAAGATCTTCCTAGTGAAATTACTAACTCCATTTCTGAAATACATTATTCTCCGAAAAAAACAGATCGGTATCATATTTCCTTATTCATGAACGATGGATTTGAAGTCAGCGCCACGCTTAGAAGTTTTTCAGAAAAGATGGTTCATTATCCTTCCATCATCAGCCAATTAGATCCTAACAAAAAAGGGTTAATCGACTTGGAAGTTGGTTCGTATTTTAAGGCTTTTGGGCCTGCTCCGGAGGGAAAAGACGTTGAATAAGATAAAGGTGCATGGGAAGCATCTTATCTTGTCACTTGTCTGTTTAGTTCTGGGGTTTATGGTTGCCTTCTCGTATCATTTAACACAACTGAAATTTCAAAATGAAAATCAGAATCTCACGGGCAGCCAATACGAAAAAACCTTGGGATTGCGGAATCAATTAATTGCACAAGAGGAAACGAACCGTAAGCTGCAAAAAGAATTAAATCAAACACAGGATAAAGTATTAAAGAATGAAAAAGTTCTTTCTAAGGAAACTCAAGTGTTTCTTGATCTGGCTGAGGATGCTGAGAAATATCGGATGTACCTTGGAAAGGTAAAGGTTAAGGGAAAAGGGGTAAAAGTTACTCTTTCAGACGGTGCCTATGATCCAAAGGATGATAATGTGAACAATTACATTGTTCACGAACAGCATGTTTTTAAAGTAGTTAACGAACTATATATATCTGGAGCAGCCGCAGTAGCAATTAATGGACAGAGACTGACAAGCCGTTCCTATATCGTGTGCAACGGGCCGGTTATAACAGTGGATGGCGTGCCGTATCCTGCACCCTTTGTCATTACGGCGATAGGAGATCCAGACGCCCTTACTTCGGCCTTAAACCTTACCGGAGGAGTTAAGGACCAGTTAGTAAACGATAATGTGGTTTTTTCACTTGAAAAGGAAGATGAAATGGTCTTAAATCCTATCTTGGGCAGCTAAAATAGGTCCACAAGGTTTAAGGAATGAAGAAGGTTAGGTGAAATTTAGTGGACAAGCCGAAGGTTAATCTAAGTTTTACATTAATAGCCGCATTGGTTGGATTTATGATTGCCATTCAATTTCAAACAGTAAAAAAGCCAGTTGAGCGTGATACACGAGATGTTTGGCAGCTTCGTGAAGCGCTGCTTAAGGAAAAAGAACTTCAATCCAATTTACTAAGTGAGATTCGTTCGAATGAAGAAAAACTATCAGCTTATGAATCTAAGCGGGAACAAAGTAAAGAACAGGCGTTAAAAGATACCTTACAGGAGTTAAAAGCAGAGGCAGGCTTAACAGAGATAAAAGGTCCTGGGATCACGCTTTTAATTGAACCAGTGATTGAGGATGTCAAGCTAGGAACTCCGGTTAAGAATTCGGTTTCACCAGAACTTTTAAAAAGATTGTTGAATGAACTTAATATGTATGAAGCTAAATACGTGGCAATCGACGGCCAACGTGTCATCAATACAACGGTCATCAGAGATATAAATGGAGAAACAAAAATTGATGGGCATGCGATAAAAGGTCTGCCGATTGAGATTAAAGTAGGGGTGGAGGATACGAACACTGCGGAAAAATTATCTAATCAAATGAAGGTATCTAAAGCCAGAGATGAGTTTTTTTCAGAAAGCTTAAGACTTACGGTCTCTTCTTCAAATCCTACTATTACTATACCAGCCTATGATCATTCCATTCGGGTGATGTATATGGAGCCGATTAAAGAGGGAGGAGATTCCTGATGTGGCTTCCATTTATCGGACTTGTCATTGGGATCATCCTTGGTTTTCTAACAGAAATTAGAATCCCTGAGGAATATTCCAATTATTTGTCGATTGCTATACTGGCAGCTTTTGATACACTTTTTGGAGGAATTAGGGCTTACCTGCAAAATATTTATGATGAAAAGGTATTTGTATCAGGATTCTTTTTTAATATTGTACTTGCTGCAAGTTTAGCTTTTCTCGGTGTTCATCTTGGTGTAGACTTGTATTTAGCAGCAGTTTTTGCGTTTGGTGTCAGATTGTTTCAAAATATTGCCGTCATACGGAGAATATTATTGACAAAATGGTCAACAAACAAAGAAAAAATAGAAAAAAGTTGAAATTTTTAAAGGGAAATATGTAGTTGTGACGAATAATTTTATTTATATGACTATGAAAATAGTAAGGAACAAAAGAGAAAATTGTTGTTCTATCCAAGGAGATTAAAAGGAGGTGCCATAGAGTGAACAGCAATGAAATATATGTTAGTCTTGACATCGGTACATCCAGTGTAAAAGTAATCATTGGTGAAATGGTCAATGACTCTGGAAAAGATACATTAAATATAATTGGTGTCGGCAATGTGAAATCTGAAGGATTACGTAAAGGTTCCATTGTCGACATGGATGATACCGTTCATTCTATTAAGCGGGCAATTGAACAGGCAGAAAGAATGATCGGAATGGAGATTCGTGAAGTAGTGGTGGGTATATCTGGAAGAGATATCATGCTTCAAAATTGTCACGGTATTGTAGCCGTTTCTAGTCAAAATCGGGAAATAACGAATGAAGATGTTATTCGTGTAATTGAGGCATCTCATGTTGGTTCAATTCCGCCGGAAAGGGAAAATATTGGTGTCATTCGAAAACAATTTATCCTAGATGGTAAGGATGAAATCAATGATCCACGCGGAATGATTGGTGTTCGATTAGAAATGGATGGTACCCTGATTACCGGTTCTAAATCAATAATCATCAATACATTACGCTGTGTGGAACGTGCAGGTCTTCAAATTTTAGACATCATCTTGCAGCCACTGGCAGCAGGGGATTTTGCCTTATCAAAGGATGAGAAAAATCTTGGTGTTGCTCTAATTGATATCGGCGGCGGGTCCACTACGATTGCAGTGTTCGAGGAAGGTTTCTTAAAAGCGACTAGTGTAATCCCAGTCGGCGGGGATCTCCTTACAAACGATCTATCTAAAGTTTTGCATACTTCAACAGAGGATGCAGAAAATATTAAGGTAAGATATGGCCATGCCTTCTATGATAATGCCTCAGAAGACGAGTTCTTCAGCGTACCAATCATCGGAAGTGACCAGCATCAGCAATTCAACCAACTCTATGTCTCTGAAATTATCGAAGCTAGAATGGAAGAAGTATTTGAACTGATTGCACATGAATTGAAACGCTTAGGTGTAATGGATTTACCAGGCGGTTTCGTCTTAACTGGCGGAACGGCTAAAATGCAAGGTGTATTGGAACTTGCCCAGGATATGTTCCAAAATCCAGTCCGTATTGCCTCACCTGACTATATAGGTGTAAGAGAACCTCAATATACGACAGCGGTTGGCTTGATTAAGTACGCATATAAGAATGCTAGATTACCTGGTGGAACCAACGTGGCTTCTTCGGCGGTGGCAAATCCAGAGCCAATCGAAAAAAGAGCGCCAAAACAACATCAACCTAAAGATAAAGTAGAAAAACATCCGGAAGAAAAAATGTCATCAAAAGTAAAAAAATTCCTAGGTTACTTCTTCGAGTAATGGAAGAAGCAGATCGACGAATTAGGAGGATTTGTCATGTTAGAATTTGATACAAATTTAGATTCTCTTGCAACAATAAAGGTAATCGGAGTTGGCGGCGGAGGCAATAACGCTGTAAACCGTATGATTGAACATGGAGTTCAAGGCGTAGAATTTATCGCTGTTAATACAGACGCACAAGCTTTAAATCTATCAAAAGCTGAAGTAAAAATGCAGATTGGTGCCAAACTGACCCGTGGACTTGGCGCCGGTGCAAATCCTGAAGTAGGTAAAAAGGCTGCTGAAGAAAGTAAAGAACAAATTGAAGAGGCACTGCGTGGAGCAGATATGGTCTTCGTTACGGCAGGAATGGGCGGAGGTACCGGTACTGGTGCTGCACCAGTAATCGCGCAAATTGCCCGTGATTTAGGTGCTCTAACAGTTGGTGTTGTTACACGGCCATTTACCTTTGAAGGCAGAAAACGTTCAAACCAAGCATCAGGCGGTATAGGATCAATGAAAGAAGCAGTGGATACTCTTATCGTTATTCCAAACGATCGTCTTCTTGAAATTGTTGATAAAAGCACACCGATGCTTGAGGCTTTCCGTGAGGCAGATAATGTATTACGTCAAGGGGTTCAAGGTATTTCCGATCTAATTGCGACTCCAGGATTAATTAACTTGGACTTTGCAGACGTAAAAACAATAATGTCCAATAAAGGTTCTGCACTAATGGGTATTGGGGTAGCTGCAGGGGAAAACCGGGCAACTGAAGCAGCAAAGAAGGCTATTAATTCCCCATTGCTAGAGACATCTATTGACGGTGCTCAAGGTGTGTTAATGAATATTACTGGCGGTTCTAACTTGAGCCTATATGAGGTTCAGGAGGCTGCTGATATCGTTGCAACAGCAACAGACCAAGAAGTAAATATGATCTTCGGTTCTGTTATTAACGAAAATCTAAAAGACGAGATTATTGTTACGGTCATTGCAACTGGGTTTAGTGAAGAGGTTACACAGCCAAAAGTAACACGTCCATCTTTTGGACAAGTGAAACCGAATCCGACACCGACCCCAGTAAAGAGAGAACATAAACGTGAAGAAACTCCTCAACAGGAGCCAGTCCGCACAACTAATTCACAAGAGGATGCATTAGATATCCCTACTTTCTTACGCAATCGAAATCGTAGAAGATAAAATAATATGAAAAAGGCGCAGTCATTGAGACTGCGCCTTTTTCATATTTTTAAAGTTTTAAATCTGACAAATTCCGTTGGCATTTGTGAAAATTTCTGATTTTTTGATTACAGAAAGTGACACACTTCCGCTGGTAAAGTAAGTTATACTTTTCCGTAAACAGAAGAATAGATACTTGAATCAGCCATTAGCAGATTTAAGGAGGATGCTCGCTTGGCAATTTATCTAGATATCATTTGGGCTCTTAATTTGTTATTTGATAGCCTTCTCCTCTATTTAACGGCTATTTTTCTAAAGAGGAAAGTTCAGATCTGGAGATTACTTGCAGGTGGATTTATCGGTTCATTGATCATATTATTATCATTTACGCCACTAAATGCCTATACGAGCCATCCGATTTCGAAACTTATTTGTTCGATGTTGATGATCTTGATAGCTTTTGGATTTAAGAGGTTATCATTCTTTTTAAAGGCTTTAATGACGTTATACGTTTCCACGTTTTTAATTGGCGGTGGATTAATGGGGGCCCATTACTTCATCCAATCTGATTCAGAACTTTCTATAAAGGTTCTCTCTCAAAGTGTAAAGGGATTTGGCGACCCGGTTAGCTGGCTGTTTGTACTTATTGGTTTCCCGTTAGCCTGGCACTTTGCTAGAAAAAATGTAGAAGGTATGGAAATGACCAAAATACAATTTGAACAAACTGTCAATGTTCAATTGCACATTGAAGAAGAAACATTACATTTTAAAGGATTGGTCGACAGCGGCAATCAACTATATGATCCGTTGTCTAAACTCCCCGTTATGTTCGTCTCAATAAATAAAACGATGGAAACTGTTCCTGTGACGATTAACAGGATCGCATCAGCTGATCCAGAACAATTTATCATGGGAAGTGAAGATGTTCCGAATGAATGGCAGCATAGGCTTAGAATTATTCCGTGCAAGGTTGTTGGACAAGAGCATCAGCTGGTTATAGCCATTAAACCGGATCTGATCTTAATTGAACATAATGGCGTTGAATACTTATGTGAAAAAGGGTTGGTATCCTTCACGATGCAGGAGTTATCGGCAGATGATGCCTTTCAATGTATCGTTCATCCCAAAATGCTGACGGGACCTAAGCGGCAAGGAGGGTCTATGAAGGTAAGTTAATATTACTATACTCAGAAAAACATATTTTAGAAGGAGGAACATACATGAAAAAATGGAGAATTCGCTTATCTTATTACTGGTATAAATTATTAATGAAACTAGGACTAAAAACGGATGAAGTTTATTATATTGGCGGAAGCGAAGCCCTGCCGCCTCCTTTAAGTAAGGATGAAGAAGAGGTGTTATTGAAAAAGCTTCCCGGTGGTGATAAAGCGGCAAGGTCCATACTTATTGAAAGAAATCTGCGTCTTGTGGTGTATATTGCCAGGAAATTTGAGAATACGGGCATCAATATTGAGGATTTAATTAGTATTGGTACAATCGGGCTGATAAAAGCTGTCAATACATTTAATCCTGAAAAGAAAATAAAACTCGCTACATATGCATCAAGGTGTATTGAAAATGAAATCCTTATGTACTTAAGACGTAATAATAAAATTCGGTCTGAAGTTTCGTTTGATGAACCACTAAACATCGATTGGGATGGTAATGAGTTATTATTATCGGATGTCTTGGGAACGGATGACGATATTATAACCAAGGACTTGGAGGCGAGTGTCGATCGAAAACTGCTGACAAAGGCATTGGACCACCTGACAGACCGTGAAAAACAAATTATGGAACTAAGATTTGGACTGACAAATGGAGAGGAAAAAACTCAAAAGGATGTTGCAGATATGCTTGGCATATCCCAATCTTATATATCCAGATTGGAAAAACGAATCATCAAAAGGCTGCGAAAGGAATTCAACAAAATGGTTTAATCCGAAATCAAAGAAAAAAGTGAAATATTCAGGGCAAAGAGAAAAATTTTTCCACCTCAAAAAAACGAATCAATTCATGATGTAATCGCATTTTTCGACATTTATGCACCGTTCACTTGCCGTGAACAGGTGCATATTTTTCCTTCTCGGGGAGATACTGTTTTTTGTACAGCAGCTCCTGTGAGGAGGGAAAAGGATTGACTCGAAATAAAGTTGAAATTTGCGGTGTAGATACATCAAAACTTCCGGTTTTAAAGAACGAAGAAATGAGAATACTCTTCAAGCAAATGCAAGAGGGCGATATTTATGCTCGAGAAAAGCTTGTCAACGGTAATTTACGCCTAGTCCTTAGTGTCATACAGCGGTTTAACAACCGTGGCGAGTTTGTTGATGACTTATTTCAGGTTGGCTGTATTGGACTCATGAAATCAATTGATAACTTCGATCTAGGTCAAAACGTAAAGTTTTCCACTTATGCCGTACCGATGATTATAGGAGAAATTCGAAGGTATTTGCGTGATAATAATCCAATTCGTGTGTCTCGCTCCTTAAGAGATATAGCCTATAAGGCCCTTCAGGTTAGAGAACGATTGATGAGCGAGACCTCACGTGAACCGACAGCAGAGGAAATCGCCAAGGTCTTAGAGGTACCGCATGAGGAAATCGTGTTTGCACTCGATGCCATCCAAGATCCAGTCTCCTTATTTGAGCCCATCTATAATGATGGCGGTGACCCAATTTATGTAATGGACCAGCTCAGTGATGAAAAAAATAAGGATATTAACTGGATTGAAGAAATTGCCCTTAAAGAGGGCATGCGCCGGTTAAACGAGCGCGAAAAGCTGATTTTACGAAAGCGGTTTTTTCAAGGTAAAACGCAAATGGAAGTGGCCGATGAAATTGGAATTTCGCAGGCTCAGGTTTCACGCCTAGAGAAAGCAGCCATTAGACAAATGAATAAAAATATACAAAGCTAAAGCTGTCCAGCCGGACAGCTTTAATTTTTTTTAGATAAAAATGCCTGCTGCATCATATAGTGGTAATAGCATGTTTATGGGAGTGGTGGAAGGTGAAAATTTCGGAATTCCAAATAAAAGATGTCGTGAATGTAGCGGATGGAAAACGGCTTGGAAATATCGGGGATATTGACATTAACCTGACAACAGGTAAGATTGAGGCGGTTATCATTTCTGGAAATGGCCGGGTATTAGGTTTTTTCGGAAAAGATGAGGAAATTATCATACCCTGGAAGAATATTTTAAAAATAGGTCAAGACGTAATTTTGGTCAGATATAAAGGCAACAGCGAATTGTCCGGGGAGGAAATAGAGAATTGATTTGCGTTTACGCGGTGACCAAAATTTCTTTTCATGGTAAACTATAGAAAAACATATGAGGTAATAGAATGGAACCCTTTGTAAAAAAAAATCAATCCATTTTATCTATTGATAGCTGGACGAGTCAGTTTTCGGATTTGGCGGTTGGCTTTACAACCAAAAACGGAGGGACGAGCGAGGGATACTTTGAGACATTAAACCTTGGATTTCATGTTGCTGATAAAATAACCAATGTATGTTCAAATAGAGAAAAAGTAGCCGAATGCCTGCAGTTCCCTTTAAATACCTGGGTAGGGGCTGAACAGACACACGAAACCGTTATAAAGAAAATTACGAGAGCAGATCGTGGTACTGGATCCGATTCATATGAACATGCCTTTAAAGGCACGGATGGTTTTTATACGGATGAAGAGGGAATCCTGTTAACACTATGTTTTGCTGACTGTGTCCCTCTTTTTTTTATTGCCGCTGAGCGCAGAATGATTGGCATCGCCCACGCTGGCTGGAAAGGCAGTGTTGGTCAAATTGCTAAGAAAATGATAACTGCTTGGGGTGAAGAAGGAATAAAACCAGAGAAAATATTGGCCGCTATTGGACCATCCATTTGCGAAAAATGTTATATTGTCGATAAATATGTTATTAACTTTGTAGAAAAAACTCTAGATGAAGGCGGAGCATTAACCTATAATTTACTTAATGAAGGGCAATACACCCTTAATTTACAGGAATTGAATAAACAAATTCTTCTTGCATCCGGCGTTTTAGAGTCAAATATTATGCAAACAAATTTTTGCACGAGCTGTAATCAAGAAGATTTTTTCTCTCACCGCCGTGACAAAGGCAGAACAGGAAGAATGATGAGTTTTATTGGCTGGAAGGAGAAGTAATTTACGATGAAAGTAGTAGAAAATCTTAATAGAATTAAGCAGAAGATCAACGAAGCCTGTCAAATAGTTAATCGGAGCAGTGAAGAATTGACTTTGATTGCCGTCACCAAATATGTCAGCATCAATCGTGCCAAAGAAGCGCTCGATGCGGGTATTATTAATCTAGGAGAAAACCGTGATGAGGGCCTTTTAGAAAAGTGGGAAATATTACGGGACAAGCCTGTATGGCATTATATTGGGACTCTGCAAACACGTAAAGTAAAAAATATTATAGATAAAGTGGAATATATTCATTCGCTCGATAGACTATCATTGGCGGAAGAAATCAATAAGCGGGCTAACAGGAAAACAAAATGTCTCGTCCAAGTCAATGTCTCTGGTGAAGAGTCAAAACATGGTCTTTCATTAGAAGAAGCGGTTCCTTTTATCGAGTCGCTATCAAAACTTGAGAATATTGTGATCGATGGCCTTATGACAATGGCTCCATTTACAAATGATGAAAGTATTCTTCGCAATAGTTTTCGGAAATTAAGAGAACTTCGTGACCAGGTTCAAACACTGCAGTTGGATTTTGCACCTTGTACACATCTATCGATGGGCATGTCGAATGATTTTGCCATTGCTATAGAAGAAGGGGCAACGATGATTAGAATAGGTACAGCACTAGTCGGTGAGGAGTGAAGAAAATGACACTTAAATCTAAACTAAAAACATTTTTCTTTTTAGATGATCAATATGATGATAACAATGATGAAGTGGAAGAAAAAACAGTTCCTATTAAGCAAAAGCAGCCAGTTGTCAAAAGTCAAAATGTTGTCAGTTTCCAAAGCATACCAAAGCAAGCTGCCACAGGAAGTACAGGTACATCAAATACAAATACAATTAAATCCTCGAAAGTGATCCTAATGGAGCCAATCACTTATTCAGAATCAACAGGGATTGCTGATCATTTAAAAAATCGCCGTGCTGTTGTAGTAAACCTGCAGAGTATTGATCAGACTCAAGGACGACAAATTGTTGATTTTTTAAGCGGGGTAGTCTATGCCATTGGTGGAGATATTCAAAAAATTGGCTCAAGTATTTTTTTATGTACTCCTGATAATGTGGAAGTTACCGGGAATATCACAGATTTCCTGCCTGAGAACCATAACCCAACTACAAGGTGGTAATGTGAATGGCTTTTGTATTTGATCTATTACAGCAAATTATTAATATTTATTCATGGGCTTTAATTATTTATATCCTAATGTCTTGGTTTCCTAATGCAAGAGAATCTTTTATTGGACGATTTTTGGCCAGAATTTGTGAACCATATTTAGAGCCATTTAGAAAAATAATCCCATCAATCGGTATGATGGATATTTCACCGATTGTCGCTTTCCTCGTTTTAAATTTTGCTATCAGCGGATTAAGCAGTATAGAGCGATGGCTTGCTTGATGAAACTAATATTAGGTTGTGTTTATTGAGATGAATATATATCAGCATTTCCGGCCTGAGGAACGTGAATATATTGATCAGGTCTTACAATGGAAAAGCTTTGTTGAACAGCAATACGCCCCTAAACTAACAGATTTTCTCGACCCCAGAGAGCAGCACATCCTTAAGATGTTAATCGGTGAGCATGGTGAGGTTAGATTTCAATTTTTTGGCGGTCATTCCGGATTAGAAAGAAACAGGGCGCTTATTTTTCCTGATTACTTAGTTCCAAATGAAGATGACTTTCAAATCAGTTTATTCGAGATACAATATCCCCGAAAGTTTGTCACTATTGAACACCGTCAGGTTTTAGGGACGTTAATGTCTTTGGGGCTGAAACGTGGGAAATTTGGTGACATTTTAGTGGGGGAGGGGCGTGTTCAATTTTTCGCTGCTGCGGAAATAAGTCAATATATAAAAAACAATGTCGAATCAATTGGCAGGGCTGGAGTAAAATTGGTCGAAATCAATACCGCTGATGCGGTTGTCGCTGCTTCAGTTTGGGATGAGAATGAGCTCACATTATCTTCTTTACGTCTAGATACAGTGATATCTGGAATTTATCATTTATCAAGGCAAAAATCCCTTGCTCTCATCCAGCATGGTCTTGTTAAAGTTAATTGGACCACAATTGAGAATCCATCCTTTTCCTGTGAAGAGGGTGATATAATCTCAGTCAGAGGGCATGGCAGGGCAAAAATGATCGGGTTCGATGGAAAAACAAAAAAAGAAAAATTGAGAATTACGATAGGAAAACAAAAATAATTGCAAATTGTAGCAGGATTTTTGGAAAACTTGTCGAATATTTGCTTATACATATCGAAGAAGAGATTGCATGGAGGTGGCTTCAATGCCGTTAACGCCGTTAGATATTCACAACAAAGAATTTAATAAGGGTTTTCGTGGATATGATGAAGATGAAGTAAATGAATTCCTTGACCAAGTGATTAAGGATTATGAATTAGTCCTTAGAGAAAAAAGAGAATTAGAAGAGCGCATTAATGAAATGAATGATCGTCTAGGTCATTTTGTCAATATTGAAGAAACTCTTAATAAATCAATCATCATTGCCCAGGAAGCTGGCGAAGAAGTAAAACGCAACGCTCAAAAAGAAGCGAAACTTATTATTAAAGAGGCCGAGAAAAATGCCGACCGTATTGTAAATGAATCTCTTTCCAAAGCGAGAAAAATTGCACTTGAAATTGAAGATTTGAAAAAACAATCAAAGGTTTTCCGCACCCGTTTCAAAATGTTAATTGAAGCACAGCTTGATATGTTAAACACCGATGATTGGGACCATTTATTAGAGTATGAAGTAGATGCGACAGAACTAAAACTTCATGAAGAAGAAGATTCATTAGCTTGACGAAATACATTTTATTAGCATATAATTTACAAACATAGTAAATAGAATGGAAATTGACGATGAAAGGGACAGTACAATTTTTCTAAAACTTTTTTAGCGAGTCAGGATCGGTGAAAGCCTGATAGAGTTGGGAAATTGGAAGATCACCCTCGAGTTCCAGGCTGAACTCCCTTAAAGGGGCAGTAGGCTTAGGCGTGTTGTTCACGTTACGAATGATAAAGAGGATAATACATTTGTGTATTATCTATCAGGGTGGTACCGCGGGAAAACCTTCTCGTCCCTATTTGGGATGAGAGGGTTTTTTTATTTGTTTATTGTCTATTCTGATTATATGACAAGGATTACAGGAGGAAGAGGAAATGGAATATAAAGACACGCTGTTAATGCCAAAAACGGAATTCCCGATGCGTGGCAATCTTCCACAAAGAGAGCCAGACCTTCAGGCGAAATGGGAAGAAATGAATATCTATCAAAAGGTACAGGAACGGACAAAAGGACGTCCGATGTTCGTCTTGCATGACGGACCGCCATACGCCAATGGAGATATCCATATGGGGCATGCGCTTAATAAAATCCTAAAAGACATGATTGTCCGTTACAAATCAATGAGCGGTTTCCATGCACCATATGTCCCTGGTTGGGATACACATGGTTTGCCGATTGAACAGGCTTTAACTAATAAAGGGGTAAAACGGAAGGAAATGACTGTGGCAGAATTCCGTGAGCTTTGTACAAAGTATGCCCTTGAACAAATTGATAACCAACGCACTCAATTTAAGCGTCTTGGTGTAAGGGGAGATTGGGAAAATCCATACATCACCCTTAAGCCTGAATATGAAGCACAACAAATTAAAGTATTTGGTGAGATGGCGAAAAAAGGCTACATTTATAAAGGCAAAAAGCCTGTTTATTGGTCTCCGTCAAGTGAATCAGCTTTGGCTGAAGCTGAAATTGAATACCAAGATAAAAAATCTGCGTCTATTTACGTCAGCTTTAAAGTCAAAGACGGTAAGGGTGTCCTAGATACAGATACAAGCATTGTCATCTGGACCACTACTCCTTGGACGATTCCAGCTAACCTTGGAATTTCTGTTCATCCTGATTTAACTTATGTAGTGGTTTCCGTGAACGGTGCGAAATACCTCGTAGCAGAGGCATTATTAGAGGCTGTTTCAAAAGAGGCAGGCTGGGAAGAAACAGAAGTCGTTCAAAAGGTCAAAGGCTCAAGTTTAGAATATATCACTGCTGCCCATCCATTATACGGTCGTGATTCTCTAGTGATGTTAGGGGAACACGTTACTACGGATGCCGGTACTGGATGTGTTCATACTGCTCCAGGTCATGGGGAAGATGACTTCTATGTTGGACAGAAATATGGCCTAGAAGTGTTATGTCCCGTAGATGATAAAGGTGTGATGACAAGTGAGGCCGAAGGGTTTGAAGGATTATTTTACGATACAGCAAATAAGCCAATTGCCCAAGCCTTAGAAGAGGCGGGAGCATTATTAAAGCTATCGTTTATCACGCACTCTTATCCGCATGACTGGAGAACCAAGAAGCCGGTTATTTTCCGTGCGACAGCGCAATGGTTCGCGTCCATTAAAGATTTCCGGGAAGACTTATTGGAGGCAGTAAAAGAAACCAAATGGGTTCCCGCTTGGGGAGAAACAAGATTATTTAATATGGTTCGTGACCGCGGTGATTGGTGTATTTCTCGTCAGCGTGTCTGGGGTGTTCCTATTCCAGTATTCTATGCGGAGAATGGTGAGGAAATTATTACGGATGAAACAATTGAACATATTTCTAACCTCTTCCGTGAGAATGGTTCCAATGTTTGGTTCGAACGGGAAGCAAAAGATTTACTTCCTGAGGGATTCACACATCCAGGAAGTCCGAATGGAACTTTCACTAAAGAAACAGATATCATGGATGTTTGGTTTGATTCAGGATCTTCCCATCAGGCGGTATTGCTTGAGCGTGAGGATTTAGTCCGGCCTGCAGATCTCTATCTTGAAGGTTCAGACCAATATCGCGGCTGGTTTAACTCATCCTTATCAACGGCGGTAGCTGTAACTGGCAAGGCACCATATAAGGGTGTTTTAAGTCACGGCTTTGCCCTTGATGGCGAAGGAAGAAAAATGAGTAAATCACTTGGTAATACGGTTGTACCGGCAAAGGTGATGAATCAATTAGGTGCGGATATCCTGCGTCTATGGGTTGCTTCTGTTGACTACCAGGCAGATGTTCGTGTGTCTGATCCTATCCTTAAACAAGTAGCAGAGGTTTACCGTAAAATCCGTAATACCTTCCGTTTCTTATTAGGAAACTTAGCAGACTTTGATCCGGAAACAAACAAAGTGGCTTACGAAAACTTACGTGAAGTGGATCAATTTATGCTTGTAAAACTCAATAATTTAATTAAGTATGTAAGAAATGCCTATGAAAATTATGAGTTTGCCGGCATTTATCATGCAGTCAATAATTTCTGTACACTCGATTTAAGTGCCTTTTATCTTGATTTTGCAAAAGACGTACTTTATATTGAGGCAGCAGATAACCATGAGCGTCGTGCCATCCAAACAGTTTTATATGAATCACTGCTAGCTCTAACGAAATTGGTTTCTCCAATTCTTTCACATACAGCTGACGAAGTCTGGCCGTTTATCCCGGCTGTGAAAGAAGAAAGTGTCCAATTAACTGACCTTCCTGAATATCAGGAATTAGCCGGAGCGGATGCGCTGGAAGAAAAATGGTCTGCTTTCATGGTGCTCCGTGATGATGTATTAAAAGCACTTGAAGAAGCTCGTAACCAGAAAGTAATTGGTAAATCTTTAACTGCTAAGGTGACTTTGTATGTAAGTGAAAAGTCAAAAACATTGCTGGATTCCATCAGTGAAAACTTACAGCAATTATTTATCGTCTCTGGTTTTGAAGTTGCTGGAACTTACGACCAAGCACCTGACGATGCCGTTAAATTAGAGACAGCGGCAATTGTTGTTACCAAAGCTGAAGGGGAGACATGTGAACGCTGCTGGACTGTAACACCTGAGGTGGGACAGGATGGAGAGCATAGCACTTTATGTCCTCGTTGTGCTGAAGTAGTAAAAGAAAACTATTCCCATTTAGCCTAATAATTTTAGCCCTCTGTTTTTAACAGAGGGCTTTTATACGCTTATTTATAATAAAAGTACTATTAATTTTTACCTTTTTCTCTAATTGTTGTTGTCGTTGTCAATTGTTTTACCGTGTCAGGATTGGTTATGCGGAGATAATATTACAAATGACAAATCACGGAGGTAACAACTATGAATGCCATGCAGGAAAAGCTGTTTTTAGAACTCCGTCAAACAAAAGAGGAAATCGAAGATTCACTTAAAAAGAAATCAAAACAATCTTGGTTAACAGGTATACTCAAGGCAGAACTAGCCGATATCAATACAGCTATTCAAAAGTTCGAAAATGGAAATTTCGGACAGTGTGAAATCTCTGGAGAACTGATCCCGGAAGATTTATTGAATATGCTTCCTACCATGAGGTCTATAAAGGACCATGATGAATTAGAGTACTATTACAAAAAGCCTCTCTCTACTGCTTTTTTATAATGATTCATTGTCGTTTTGGGATTAAGTATGCTAAAATGCAAAGGAGATTAGAAAAGCTAACTGCTTACTCTTGTCGACTTTATCTGGGGGTATTTTAGAGTGTTTTATTACTTAATCGCAATTTTTGTAATTTTATTAGACCAATTTACAAAGTGGTTAATCGTAAACAACATGCTATTAGGGGAGAGCATACCAATCATTAATAATGTTTTGTATATTACTTCTCACCGTAATCGTGGAGCTGCATGGGGAATCCTCCAAGGTCAAATGTGGCTTTTTTATGTTATTACAATAGTGGTAATTGTAGGGATTATTTATTACCTGCACAAAGCTGCACGCGGGAAAATGCTGTTAGGAGTATCCCTGGCATTAATGTTAGGCGGTGCGATTGGTAACTTTATTGATCGTGTCCTTAGAAAAGAGGTAGTTGACTTTATACATACGTATATTTTCAGCTATAATTTCCCAGTATTTAATATTGCCGATTCTGCTTTAGTTATCGGTGTCATTTTGTTAATGATTCAAATGCTGCTTGATGAGCGGGGATCAAAGGAGAAATCATATGGAGAAAATGGAACACACCATTCTTGAAGACCAAAAAGGAGACCGTATTGATAAGGTCATTTCTGGGTTGGAGGAAGAATGGTCACGTACACAGGTTCAGCAATGGATTAAGGATGGGAACGTCCTAGTTAACGGACAATCTGTGAAGACGAATTATAAATGCAGCTTAAATGATGTTATTGAAATAATAATCCCAGAACCTGAAGAATTAGATGTTATTCCAGAAGAAATGGAATTAGATATCTATTATGAAGATAAAGATGTATTAGTGGTGAATAAACCTCGAGGGATGGTCGTTCATCCTGCACCAGGGCATATGACTGGTACATTGGTTAATGGATTAATGGCACATTGTAAGGATTTATCAGGTATAAATGGTGTGTTAAGACCGGGAATCGTCCACCGTATCGATAAGGATACATCTGGACTATTAATGGTAGCGAAAAATGATATGGCGCATGAAAGCCTTGTGAATCAATTGGTCGAGAAGACTGTCACACGTAAATATAAAGCAATCGTTCATGGGGTTATTCCGCATGATTATGGTACGATTGATGCGCCGCTCGCTCGAGATACAAAAGATCGCCAAAGTATGGCGGTTGTTGATAACGGCAAACATGCCGTTACCCATTTTCAAGTGCTTGAGCGTTTTAAAGACTTTACTTTTGTAGAATGTCAATTAGAAACAGGCAGGACCCACCAGATCCGTGTCCACATGAAATATATTGGTTATCCTCTTGCCGGCGATCCCAAATATGGTCCGAGGAAAACGTTAGACATTAACGGACAGGCATTGCATGCGGGAATTCTTGGATTTACACACCCAAGAACGAAAGAATATATAGAGTTTGAAGCGCCGTTACCTGAAGATTTTAATCATCTTCTTGAACAACTTCGTAAATAATTATTGACGATAGCCCAGATATGAGGTAATATGAGAATAACTTAATAAGCCTTTAATTCAGTCCCGTGAGGCTGAGAAGGAAACGGATTTGTTATAGACCGGACAAGGTCTGTAGCTGAATTTACATGTCTTCCTCTCGCCAAAATCGGTGAGAGGTTTTTTATTTTAAGATAATAAAAAGAAGGTGTAACATGAACCAAAAAGCTCTGGTCCTTGATGAACAAGCCATCAGTCGGGCACTAACAAGGATTGCTCATCAAATTATTGAAAAAAATAAGGGTATTGAGGAATGTGTGCTTGTCGGTATTCGTACAAGGGGAATCTATTTGGCAAAACGCCTCGCCTTAAGAATTGAAGAAATTGAAGGAAATCCAATTCCTGTCGGAGAGATTGACATAACCCTTTATCGGGATGACTTGACTAAGAAGACAGAAAACCAAGAACCGCTTGTGAAGGGTTCAGATATACCAGTTGAAATTAGCGATAAAAAAGTGATTCTTGTTGATGATGTACTATATACAGGCAGAACAGTCAGAGCCGGGCTGGATGCACTGATGGATATCGGCCGGCCCGCAACGATTCAACTAGCAGTGCTTGTTGACAGAGGCCATCGTGAACTGCCAGTGAGAGCCGATTATGTCGGTAAAAATGTACCTACATCCAGTGATGAAAAAATTGTTGTTCAATTATCAGAAGTCGATAAAGTTGACCAAGTAAGTATTTTTGACAAATAAATAGCAGCCCTTTTAAAAGGCAGTCCTGTGAGGCTGACAAAGGGGAAAGCCATTAATTATGGCCTTTCTATACCCTCTTTGTACCCTCATGTGAACATGAGGGTTTTTTTATGGCGAAAAAGAAGACAATAAATAGAAACCATATTAAATGGGGGAGAAACAAAGCAATGAAAAACAAACCAATTTTAGATGTAAGAGATGTTCCAAAACCAGGTCAATGGTTTACCTTAAGTATACAACACTTATTCTCCATGTTTGGAGCAACGATACTCGTACCATATCTTATCGGTTTAAGTCCAGCGCTTGCCTTAATTTCTAGTGGATTAGGTACGCTAGCCTTTCTTTTAATTACAAAAGGGACAGTGCCTGCATACCTTGGTTCATCCTTTGCTTATATAGCTCCAATCAAAATCCTTTACGAAACAGGCGGACCCGGGGCAGCAATGGTTGGAACATTCATTGCGGGTCTAGTTTATGGGATTGTTGCCATAGTGATCAGCAGGTCAGGTCACCGGTGGATCATGAATTTATTGCCGCCGATTGTGGTGGGTCCTGTCATCATGGTAATTGGTCTAGCTCTTTCTGGGAACGCGGTTGGAAATGCAATGAATAATGCTGAAGGCAAATATAGTATGCTTCATTTCTCGGTAGCACTAGTAACTTTGGCTGCCACGATCATATTCTCGATTTTTGCTAAAAAGATTTTAAGTGTGATTCCGATTTTAGCCGGAATAGTGATTGGATATACCTATGCGTTAATTGTTGGGATTGTCGATTTCACGCCTGTCATACAGGCACATTGGTTTGAAATGCCAGAATTCATTATTCCTTTTGTCTCATACAAAGTAAAGTTTTCATGGGGGATAGTCGCATTGGTAGTACCAATTGCCATTGTTACTTTATCCGAACACATTGGTCATCAGCTTGTTCTTAGCAAAGTTGTAGGACGTGACTACATTAAAAATCCAGGTTTACATCGTTCCATATTAGGTGATGGTACAGCAACAATGATTTCTGCTTTAATAGGCGGACCGCCAAAAACTACGTACGGAGAAAACATTGGGGTCTTAGCGATCACACGAGTGTACAGTGTGTACGTTATCGCAGGTGCAGCAATTTTCGCGATTATCTTCGGGTTTATAGGTAAGGTAACAGCCCTTATCCAAACGATTCCGACACCAGTTATGGGCGGCGTGTCCATCCTGCTATTCGGGATCATCGCTTCATCAGGATTAAGAATGCTGGTTGATAGTAAGATTGACTTTGGCGATAAACGGAACCTTGTCATCTCATCTGTCATTTTGGTAATTGGAATAGGAGGAGCCATTGTAAAGCTTCCTTTCAATATCGAAATCCAAGGGATGGCGTTAGCAGCAATTATTGGTGTCCTGCTAAATGTGATCTTGCCAGGAAAACCTGAAGCAGAAGAAAGTATGTTTGAAGCAGAGGGTAAAAATGAGAAAACTGCATAAATAAACGAACCTTTTAAAGGAAGTCCAGAGAGGCTTATAAGGGTGTGAAGCAATGCAAAGATGGAGATCTTTCCGAATCTTTGTTAAATTGCAGCTACTAAAACACCCTGACCATTAGTCAGGGTGTTTTTTATGAATACGAAAGGCGGGAAATGGATGTTACAACACTTATTAACCACGAATGAATTAAAGGTGGATGAGATTTATCAAATCTTAAATGATGCTCATAACTTTAAAAAAGGAATGGAGTGGCATCCAGAAGGAAAAATATTTGCCGCCAACCTATTTTTTGAACCAAGTACAAGAACAAAGAGCAGTTTTGAAGTAGCTCAAAAAAGGTTAGGTCTTGATGCAATCCACTTTGAAGTCCTGACATCAAGTGTTCAAAAAGGGGAAACACTTTATGATACAGTTAAAACATTAGAATCTATCGGTGTAAAAACAGTGATCATTCGTCACGACCAGGACCGCTACTTTGATGAGTTAGTAGGGAAAGTGAACATTCCGATTATTAATGGCGGTGATGGGTGCGGACATCATCCTACACAATCACTTTTAGATTTAATGACCATTCATGAAGAGTATGGTCAATTCGATGGGTTGAAAATCGCTATTATTGGAGACATTCGCCATAGCCGAGTGGCCCGTTCAAATGCAGATGTACTAACTAGGTTAGGGGCGGAAGTGATATTCTCAGGTCCTGAAGAGTGGTTTGATTCCCGCAGTGCGGATATGTCAAAATACAGACCGATTGATCAAGCAATTCAAGAATCGGATGTTGTTATGCTGTTAAGAGTTCAACATGAACGCCATCAACAAAAAAGCAGCTTCACGGCAAATGAATATCACAAACAATACGGACTTACTATTGAAAGAGAAAAAATGATGAAGCCGGGCAGCATTATCATGCACCCTGCTCCAGTTAATAGAAATGTAGAAATAGCTGATAGTCTTGTAGAGTGCAAGCGTTCAAGAATCTTTAAGCAAATGGAAAACGGTGTGTACGTGAGAATGGCAGCAATCAAAAGATCAATCGAGAGCCTTGAAGGAGGAAACCAAAATGAAACTACTTATTCAAAACACATGCTACATAGCTTCTAACGGAGAAAAGAAACAGGGCGATATATTAATAGAAGATGGCGTAATTACAAAGATTGAAAAGAAAATAGATGCAATTGCGGATCGGACAGTGAACGCTGAAGGAAAATTAGTCTCACCTGGATTTATCGACCTGCATGTACACCTGCGTGAACCAGGCGGCGAAAAGAAAGAAACCATCGCAACCGGAACAGCAGCAGCAGCAAGAGGCGGATTTACCACTATTGCCAACATGCCAAACACAAGACCGGTGCCTGACACCATTACTAACATGGAGGACTTGCAAAAACGAATTAAGGAGACTGCAAGGGTTAGGGTGCTTCCATATGCGTCCATCACCATCCGCCAGTTAGGTCAGGAGTTAACGGATTTTGAGGGCTTGAAAGCTAATGGCGCGTTTGCCTTTACGGATGACGGGGTTGGCGTACAATCGGCAAACATGATGCTTGAAGCGATGCAGAAAGCGGCCGCACTTGATATGGCGATTGTCGCTCACTGTGAAGAAAACACATTAATCAACAAGGGTTCTGTCCATGATGGTTCATTTGCCAAGAAGCATGGATTAAATGGAATTCCATCTATCTGTGAATCTGTTCAAATTGCCAGAGATGTGCTGTTAGCGGAAGCAGCGGACTGCCATTATCATGTCTGCCATATCAGCACAAAGGAATCAGTCAGGGTAGTTAGAGATGCGAAACGAGCAGGAATAAAAGTAACAGCAGAGGTAACACCGCATCACTTATTGTTATCTGAAGATGATATCCCAGGCTTGGATGCCAACTTTAAAATGAATCCGCCGCTTCGTTCTGCGGAAGACCGCAAAGCCTTAATAGAAGGGCTCTTAGACGGAACGATTGATTTCATTGCAACCGATCATGCTCCGCATACAGCAGAAGAAAAAGCAGAGGGAATGACGCTTGCACCATTTGGCATCGTCGGGCTAGAAACAGCGTTTCCGCTTCTATACACGCACCTTGTCTTAAAAAATGTAATGACACTCGAACAGTTAATCGATTATTTAACAGTCAAACCGGCAGATGCATTTGGCCTGTCATATGGAAGAATTGAAGTTGGAGCAGCAGCAGATTTAGTTCTCTTGAACTTAGATAAAGAACAAGAAATTAATACAGAGGAATTCTTATCAAAAGGAAAAAATACACCATTTGGCGGTTGGAAATGTAAAGGTTGGCCGGAAATGACAATCGCTGGAGGAGAAATCGCTTGGGAAAAAGGACGTGTGTTAGTATGAAAAAACAACTAATTTTAGAAGATGGCACAATTTTTATTGGTAAAGGCTTCGGCAGTGATACAGAAACAATTGGTGAAGTTGTTTTTAATACAGGGATGACTGGCTATCAGGAAATTATTTCTGACCCATCCTATTGCGGACAAATTGTAACCTTAACCTACCCGCTGATCGGCAATTACGGGATCAACCGCGACGATTTTGAGTCTATTAACCCTGCTGTAAAGGGGCTGGTTGTTAAAGAGGCAGCAGACTTCCCATCCAACTGGAGAAATGAATATACCTTAGACGAATACTTTGACATGAAGAAAATCCCTGGGATTGCAGGGATTGATACACGTAAATTAACACGGATTATCCGTCAATACGGTACACTTAAAGGTGCCATCTGCAGCATCGAAAAAGATCCACAAGAAGTTTTGAGCCAATTGCAAAAAGCTCCGCTTCCAACGAATCAAGTAAAACAAGTTTCCACTAAAAATGCTTATCCAAGCCCAGGCCGCGGCAAACGAGTGGTTCTTGTGGATTTTGGAATGAAGCACGGAATCTTACGGGAACTTAACCACCGTGATTGTGATGTGGTTGTAGTTCCATATCATACAACAGCAGACGAAATCCTTCAGTTACGTCCGGACGGTATTATGCTGTCAAATGGACCTGGAGATCCAAAGGATGTTCCAGAAGCAATCGATATGCTAAAAGGTGTATTAGGCAGAGTGCCATTGTTTGGAATATGCTTAGGTCATCAGTTATTTGCCCTAGCGTGCGGAGCTAACACAGAAAAAATGAAGTTCGGTCACCGTGGTTCAAACCATCCGGTCAAAGACCTTTCAACAGGAAAGGTTGCGATTACTTCACAAAACCACGGTTATACAGTGGAAGAAGAATCGATTAAAAATACAAGATTAGAAGTTACTCACATTGCAGTGAACGACGGTACAGTGGAAGGACTAAAACATCTAGATTATCCAGCATTCACTGTTCAATATCATCCCGAAGCATCCCCAGGACCAGAAGATGCAAACGGCCTATTTAACCAATTCATTCACATGATGGAAAAGCACAAACAGGAGGTTTCAGCAAATGCCTAAACGTACAGATATCAAATCCATTCTAGTAATCGGTTCAGGACCCATTGTCATCGGCCAGGCAGCAGAATTTGACTATGCAGGGGCACAGGCGTGTATTGCTCTAAAAGAAGAGGGCTATCGTGTTATTCTCGTAAACTCAAACCCTGCAACCATTATGACAGATACAGAAATGGCAGATGCCGTTTATATCGAACCATTAACCGTTGAATTTGTCAGCAGAATCATTCGCAAAGAACGCCCAGATGCACTGCTTGCGACCCTTGGCGGACAAACAGGCCTTAACCTGGCGGTTGATCTTACAAAATCAGGCGTTTTAGCTGAATGTGAAGTGGAAATTCTTGGCACGAAACTTTCAGCGATTAACCAAGCTGAGGACCGCGACCTTTTCCGCAGCCTAATGAATGAATTAAACGAACCAGTTCCAGATAGTGAAATCATTCATGAATTATCAGAGGCAAAAGCATTTGTTGAAAAAATTGGCTTTCCAGTAATTGTCCGTCCTGCCTTTACATTAGGGGGAACAGGCGGCGGAATTTGCCACAACGATGAGGAATTAGAAGAAATCGTTACTAGCGGCTTAAAGCACAGCCCCGTAACTCAATGTTTACTAGAAAAAAGTATCGCTGGTTTCAAGGAAATAGAATATGAAGTAATGCGTGATGCAAACGATAATGCGATTGTGGTTTGTAACATGGAAAACATCGATCCTGTCGGCGTACACACTGGGGATTCGATTGTTGTGGCACCGAGCCAGACATTAAGTGACCGTGAGTATCAGCTGCTTCGAAATGTTTCATTAAAAATTATCCGTGCCTTAGGTATTGAAGGCGGCTGTAACGTCCAGCTTGCTCTTGATCCTTATAGCTATAATTACTATATTATCGAAGTAAATCCACGTGTTAGCCGTTCTTCGGCATTAGCGTCAAAAGCAACAGGGTACCCTATTGCAAAGCTTGCAGCCAAAATTGCAGTCGGTTTAACACTTGATGAAATGTTAAACCCCGTAACAGGAAAAACCTATGCAAGCTTTGAGCCAGCGCTTGATTATATCGTGACGAAAATCCCAAGATGGCCGTTTGACAAGTTCGAATCGGGTAATCGTTCACTTGGTACGCAAATGAAAGCAACCGGTGAGATTATGGCGATTGGCCGTACATTCGAAGAATCGTTATTGAAGGCGATCAGATCCCTTGAAGCAGGCGTTCATCACTTTGAACTAAACGGTGCTTCTGAGATTGATGATGAATTACTTGAGAAGCGGATCCGTAAAGCGGGAGATGAAAGACTCTTTTACATCGCAGAAGGGTTAAAACGTGGATTAACAATAGACACCATTCATGAATGGAGTAAAATCGATTTGTTCTTCCTAAAGAAGATGGAACGAATTATTGAACTGGAAAAGGCAATCGCAGCCAATCCTTTCGAAACCGAAATTTTACTAGAGGCCAAACAAAAAGGCTTTACTGATAAAAAAATCGCTGAATTATGGAATGTATCGGAAAGAGAAATTTATCAGACCAGAAAGAATCAAGAGATTAAACCTGTATATAAAATGGTTGATACTTGTGCAGCAGAATTCGAATCGGCAACACCTTACTACTATGGCACCTATGAAGAGGAAAACGAGTCGATTGTGACAGAGAAAAGTAGTGTGATCGTCCTAGGTTCTGGACCGATCCGAATCGGCCAAGGAATTGAATTTGATTATGCGACGGTTCACTCTGTAAAAGCGATTAAAGAAGCAGGCTATGAAGCGATTATTATCAACAATAATCCAGAAACCGTATCGACTGATTTCAGTATTTCCGATAAGCTTTACTTCGAGCCGCTTACGATTGAAGATGTAATGAGTATCATTGATTTAGAAAAACCAGTAGGGGTAGTTGTTCAATTCGGCGGACAAACCGCGATCAATCTAGCAGCTAAACTTGAAGAAAACGGTGTGAAAATTCTCGGAACAAGCTTAGAAGATTTAGACCGCGCAGAAAATCGCGATAAATTTGAACAGGCTCTTCAACAATTAAATATCCCGCAGCCGTTAGGAAAAACAGCCATGTCAGTGGAAGAAGCACTGGTGATTGCCGGCGAAATCGGTTATCCGGTTCTTGTCCGTCCTTCTTACGTGTTAGGCGGAAGAGCGATGGAGATCGTCTACCGTGAAGAAGAACTTCTTTACTATATGAAAAACGCAGTAAATGTAAATCCTGAACATCCTGTTTTGATTGACCGTTATTTAACAGGAAAAGAGATTGAAGTAGATGCGATTTGTGATGGGACCAACGTATTAATCCCAGGCATTATGGAACATATCGAACGAGCTGGGGTTCACTCAGGTGACTCGATTGCTGTTTACCCGCCGCAAACGCTAAGTGAGAAAACCAAACAAACCCTTGTTGAGTATACAGAGAAACTAGCAAGAGGCTTAAACATTATTGGATTACTAAACATACAATATGTACTTGCAGGCGACGAAGTGTTTGTTCTAGAGGTTAACCCAAGATCCAGCCGTACCGTTCCTTTCTTAAGTAAAATTACGAATATTCCAATGGCTAAAATTGCAACCCAAGCGATTCTTGGAGTATCTATCCTTGACCAAGGTTACATTCCGGGTCTTGTTACTGAAAAAGAAGGAGTATATGTTAAGGTTCCTGTCTTCTCTTTCGCCAAACTGAAGAGTGTAGATATCACGCTTGGACCTGAAATGAAGTCTACGGGTGAAGTAATGGGCAAGGATGCCACCCTCGAAAAAGCATTATATAAAGGATTAGTGGCTTCAGGGATGAAAATCCAGCCATTCGGAACCGTATTGTTCACAGTGTCCGATAAGGATAAAGAAGAAGCATTAAAACTTGCGAAGCGTTTCTCAAACATTGGTTATCGTCTAATGGCAACAAGCGGTACAGCAGCCGTTTTAGAAGCTGCAGGCCTAAGAGTAAAAGTGGTTGGGAAAATTGGTTCAGAAGGAAAAACGCTATTGGATGTCATCCATAATGGAGATGCCCAGTTCATTGTTAATACTCTAACAAAAGGCAAGCAGCCAGAACGTGATGGCTTTAGAATCCGACGTGAAGCGGTTGAGAATGGTGTTCCTTGCTTAACCTCACTGGATACAGCTGATGCAATCTTAAAGGTGATTGAATCTATGAACTTCTCAGCAGAACCGATGACAGCCATGAAAAAGGAGGCAGTATTTGCATGATCCAAAAAGAATTATGCAAAATTCTAAGCCAAAAAGAAATAGCTTCAGATATTTATGAGCTGACTATTAATGGAGAACTGGTGACGCAAATCACGTCACCAGGTCAATTTGTCCATATCAAAGTATCCAATGGTTTAGATCCGCTGTTGCGCAGACCAATAAGTATTTCTTCGTACGATCTGGAACAAAAAAATTTAACGATGATTTACCGTAAAGATGGAAGAGGAACAAGCATGCTAGCCAAATTAAGACCAGGGATGAATGTCGACATCCTTGGTCCACTCGGCAATGGCTTTCCTGTGGATGAGGTCAGCAAAGGGGATACAGCCCTCCTTGTTGGCGGCGGAATTGGTGTGCCTCCACTATATGAACTATCAAATCAATTAGTTGAAAAAGGGGTTAAGGTCATCCATGTTCTTGGCTTCCAGACCGCATCAGCTGTCTTCTACGAAGATGAATTTATGAAAAATGGGGAAACCTATATCACGACAGTAGATGGTTCTTATGGAAGAAGGGGCTTTGTAACGGATGTAATGAAAGAATTGCAATTTGATTGTATCTATACATGTGGACCAACACCGATGTTAAGAGCGATTGAGCAAAATTATCAAGATAAAAAGGTGTTTTTATCTTTAGAAGAGCGGATGGGCTGCGGCATTGGTGCCTGTTTTGCCTGTGTATGCAAAAAGAAAGACGATCCAACAGGAGTTGCCTATAAAAAAGTCTGCAGCGATGGTCCTGTTTTCCGAGCCGGGGAGGTATTGATATGAGTCGTTTGAACATCGAATTACCAGGCTTAAACCTAAAAAACCCAATCATGCCTGCATCTGGCTGCTTTGGGTTTGGCAGAGAGTATAGTCAGTTCTATGATTTGAGTGTCCTTGGGGCGATTATGATTAAAGCCACAACAGTAGAGCCTAGGTTCGGAAATCCAACACCGCGTGTTGCTGAAACATCTGCGGGTATGTTGAACGCCATTGGCCTGCAAAATCCTGGTCTTCAAAAAGTCCTTAGTGAAGAACTGCCATTTTTGTCTCAATATGATGTGCCCATTATTGCCAATGTGGCTGGTTCGCTAGAAGAGGACTACGTGAGTGTTGCCCGTGAGATTTCTAAAGCGCCTAATGTTCATGCACTAGAACTGAATATCTCTTGTCCTAATGTAAAAACAGGCGGGATTGCGTTTGGAACGATCCCTGAAACAGCTAAAGAGCTAACCCGTAAAGTAAAAGAGGTTTCCGAGGTACCGGTTTATGTAAAATTATCACCAAATGTAACGAACATTGTGGAAATGGCCAAGGCTGTTGAAGCTGGTGGTGCCGATGGTTTGACGATGATTAATACCCTGATTGGGATGAGACTTGATTTAAAAACAGGAAAACCTGTACTGGCTAACCGGACTGGCGGATTATCAGGTCCAGCCATTAAGCCAGTTGCAATCCGGATGATTCACGAAGTAAGCCAGGCTGTTGAAATCCCAATTATCGGTATGGGCGGCGTGGAGACAGCTGCCGATGTAATTGAATATTTTTACGCGGGGGCAAGTGCCGTGGCGGTCGGAACAGCCAACTTTGTTGACCCATTTGTTTGCCCGACCATTATTGAGGAGTTACCTGAACTGCTTAGTAAATTAGGATTTGAACACATCAGTGAATGTACAGGAAGGAGCTGGAAAACGAATGGACAACTCGCTTATCATCGCGCTTGATTTTCCAGGCATCAAAGAAGTAAATGAATTTTTAAAACCATTTGCGGGCAGGGAGCTCTTTGTAAAAGTAGGGATGGAGTTATTCTACCAGGAAGGCCCTTCCATCATTCACCAATTAAAAGAACAAGGGCACCAAATTTTCCTTGATTTAAAGCTTCATGATATTCCGAACACCGTGAAAAGTGCGATGAAGGGTTTAGCCCGGCTAGAATGTGATTTAGTTAATGTTCATGCGGCTGGTGGAATTGAAATGATGAGGGCGGCGCTGGAAGGTCTTGAGGCAGGAACCCCTGCTGGACGGAAACGACCAAGCTGTATCGCCGTCACTCAATTAACAAGTACCTCTGAAGAACAGATGCAAAAAGAGCAGCTTATTCCGGTCTCCTTGAAGGAATCGGTACTTCACTATGCCGCCAATACGAGACAAGCAGGATTAGATGGTGTCGTTTGCTCGGCATGGGAAGCTGCTGCGATTAAAGAGAAGACAGGACAATCATTTTTAACAGTATGCCCAGGTATACGAATGGCTTCAGATCATGTAGGAGACCAAAAACGGGTGACAACACCTGAATCTGCACGGACGATGGGGGTAAGCTCGATTGTTGTAGGTCGTTCAATTACACGATCACTTGACCCGGTTAAGACTTATGAACAATGGATGGAAGCATGGAAGGGAGTAACACAATGAAACAATTAATTGCTGAAAAATTACTAGAAATCAATGCGGTTGCCTTAAAACCTGAGGAGCCGTTTACATGGACATCAGGACTTCGTTCCCCCATTTATTGTGATAATCGTTTAACACTTTCATACCCTGAGGTGAGGAGAGCTATTGCTGCAGGACTGAAGCAGCTGATTGAAGAAAACTTTCCTGGAACTGAGGTAGTCGCTGGGACAGCAACAGCTGGAATTCCTCATGCGGCATGGGTAAGTGACCTTATGGACCTTCCAATGTGCTATGTTCGTTCAAAAGCAAAGGGTCATGGGAAAGGGAATCAAATTGAAGGAAAAGCCGAGGCCGGCCAAAAAGTCGTCATAGTTGAAGACTTGATTTCTACTGGAGGCAGTGTCGTAACGGCCGTTGATGCACTAAAAGAGGCAGGATGTGACGTACTAGGGGTCGTATCCATTTTTACATACGGTCTTGAAAAAGGAAAACAAGTATTTGCAGAGGAAAATATTAAGAGTTTTTCAATTACTGATTTTTCTACACTGATTGAAGTGGCAATTGATAAGGGCTATGTAAGTGCGGAAAATCAAGAAAGCTTGTTATTATGGAGCAAAGATCCAGCTGCATGGAGCAAAAAGTTCGAGGAAGCAGCATCACTGCTAAAATAAATTTTTTTAAACAAGAGAATTTAAAAAGTGCCGATAAAATATGCTAAAGTGCCGATAAAACATAAGAAAGCGCCGATAAAACATTAAAAAGTGCCGGTAAATAAAAAACGGGAGCCAAAAGCTCCCGTTTTTGCATCATTTTTTTAGTTTTAGAACCAATTCTTCGTCTGGAGTGACATAAACCGTTTGCTGGTTATCGTAAATGACAAATCCAGGCTTGGCTCCACTCGGTTTTTTCACGTGGCGCACTTTTGTAAAATCGACAGGTACCGATCCGGAATTACGAGCCTTACTATAATAGGCCGCTAAATTTGCTGCTTCAAGAATCGTCTCTTCAGAAGGTTCCTTACTTCGGATTACCACATGTGACCCAGGAATATCCTTTGTATGAAGCCAAATTTCATCGCGGGCTGCCAACTTATTCGTAAGGTAATCATTTTGTTTATTATTCTTACCAACAATAATCTCTGTCCCATCGGACGCAACAAAATGATCGAGTACCGGCTTTGCGTTCTGAAGCTTTTTCACATTCCGTTTTTGCCGTTCGCGGAGATACCCGCCCTCCACAAGTTCCTCACGGATTTCTTGAAGGTCTTTTGGCGAGGCTGCTTGGACCTGTTGCAGCAAATTATCAAAATACTCGACTTCCTCACGTGCCATTTCAATTTGCTCCATCACAATGGAAATCGAATTCTTAGCCTTCTGATATTTGGAAAAATACTTCTGCGCATTATCAGATGGAGTCTTCCTTGTATCGAGCGGAATAACCACCATGCCGCCATTTTCATCATAGTAATTAAGAACTTCAATTTCTTTCATACCCTTTTTGGCCGCATATAGATTAGCAGTTAACAACTCTCCATAAAGTTGGAACTTTTCTGCTTTCTCTGCCTCTTCCAATGTCCTCTGGAGTTTATCAATTTTCTTCTCATTCTTTTCTTTTTCATTACTGATAAATCTTTCAATATCATTTCCCTGCTGTTTGACGCGGTCACGTTCAGCTTTACCGAAGTAAAAACGGTCGAGCATTTCACTAAGTGCAGGAAAGGTCCGTACATCTCCGTTTACATGCTCGAGCGGGAATAAATAAAATAATTCTTTACCATTTGCATTCATAATCGAAGGAGCAATATCACCAGAACTTATTTTTTTCATAAAACGGATAAACGTCGCCGGAACGGTGGTACGATTGGCCAGTCCGCTTTGAAAGATCACTTCCTTCGCAAATAGCGGGGAGACACCTCCAAAGTGGTCGACAAGCTGACGGTCAAGCTTACCGCCCATAAAATCAACCTTCTTTAATACATCCTCTTCACTTGCGGTAAACGGATCTACTTTATTTTGTTCTGGCGGGTTAATATACGGCTGTCCAGGAAGGATCGCCCTATGGCTGTTTATCGCAAATGAAACATGCTTAATACTATCAAGTATGAGATTGCGCGTTTTATCCACTAAGACAATATTGCTATGACGTCCCATAATTTCGATAATCAACTGCTTATAGCTGATATCGCCAATTTCATTTCTTCCCTTAATTTCTAACACAATGATCCGGTCATTACCGACCTGATATAAATCCTCTAATATATATCCTTCAATATGCTTTCTAAGAAGCATACAGAACATTGGCGGCTCACTGGGATTGTCATAGGCTTCGTTCGTGAATTGAACCCTGGCGTAACTTGGATGAGCCGATAATAATAGTTTTTGATTCACTCCGTTGGCACGAATCGTTAAAATGACTTCATTTTTATATGGCTGATGGACTTTGTTAATCCGTCCGCCCTTGAGGGAACGAACCAATTCATCCACCATTGCTTTTGTAAATAAACCATCAAATGACATGGAAAACATCCTTTTCTAAATGCTATGTTTCAATTATATCCTATCTGAATAATATCTGTCTTAATTTAACCTATCTTAAACATTTCATCTAGCATTTTTTTGGACGACCCTGAATAAGCTTTCCTTAGAGCAAGTCTATAAAAGGGGGAAGTGAGATGGTCGGATGAAATTCCATGAAATGAAGATCGATCAAGTAGAAAAGGCTCTAGAAACCGACTTTTCTTCTGGATTATCGCAGGATGAAGTAAAGAAACGGGTTAAACAGCACGGGCTAAACGAATTAGAGGAAGGCGAAAAACAATCTGCTCTACTTTTGTTCTTCAGCCAATTTAAAGATTTTATGGTTTTAGTGCTGTTAGCTGCCACATTAATATCTGGCTTGCTTGGCGAGTATATCGATGCAATTGCAATCATAGCGATTGTGATTATTAACGGATTCCTGGGTTTTTATCAGGAACGGCGGGCGGAAAAATCACTGCAAGCCCTAAAAGAGTTATCCGCTCCGCAAGTCTCCGTACTGCGCGAAGGACAATGGTTAAAAATTCCTTCTAAAGAAATAGTGATTGGCGATATTATTAAATTCGCAAGCGGCGACAGGATTGGTGCAGATGTACGTATTATAGAGTCAAAAAGTTTAGAAATAGAAGAATCAGCATTGACTGGTGAGTCCGTGCCTGTTACCAAGCATATTAATCCGCTCAGCAATCCTAATCCTGGTATTGGTGATATGGAAAACATCGCCTTCATGGGGACGATGATTACACGTGGAAGCGGATTAGGTGTGGTCACTGCAACCGGTATGAAAACGGCGATGGGACAAATTGCGGATTTATTGCAAAATGCAGAGTCCCAAGATACACCGCTGCAACGTCGTTTAGAGCAGCTTGGAAAAATATTGATTACCGTGGCGTTGGCACTGACAGTCTTGGTAGTGATTGTGGGAGTGGTCCAGGGACATGAATTATATGAAATGTTTTTAGCTGGGGTCTCTTTAGCTGTAGCAGCCATACCTGAAGGTTTGCCGGCAATTGTAACTGTGGCCTTGTCACTAGGTGTCCAAAAAATGATTAAGAAAAATGCCATTGTCAGGAAACTGCCGGCTGTTGAAACTCTCGGATGTGCATCCGTTATTTGTTCGGATAAAACCGGAACCATGACTCAAAACAAAATGACGGTGACCCACCTTTGGAGCGGTGGGCAGACGTGGACGGTTGACGGTGTCGGCTATCAGCCGCAAGGAAACTTTTACCGGGAAGACCAAACGGTACAGCCAAGAGATGAGAAGTCGCTTCAGCAAATGCTTATCTTTGGAATGTTATGCAACCATTCCGAACTGGCCGTTAAAGAGGACGATTTTATCCTTGACGGAGACCCGACGGAAGGCGCTCTTCTAGTCAGTGCGATGAAAGCAGGATTTGAACGTCAAAAACTATTGGAAGAGTTTACGATTGTCAATGAATTCCCTTTTGATTCTACCAGGAAAATGATGAGTATCCATGTGAAAGATAAACAAGGCCGGAACTTCATTGTTACAAAGGGGGCACCAGATGTTGTATTAGGCATCTGTGAGTCCGTTCTGTGGGACGAGCGAACACAATACTTAAATAAGGACACGCAAACGAAGGTTCAGGAAGCAATTAATGGACTGGCTTCCCAGGCATTAAGAACTATTGCCATTGCTTATAAACCAATCCCCGCCAACACGCTCATTTTAAGTGACAACGAGGCGGAGAAAAAATTAACCTTTATTGGGGTTCAGGGGATGATCGACCCGCCAAGACCAGAAGTCAAAGCGGCAGTAAAAGAATGTAAGGATGCTGGCATCAAAACCGTCATGATTACCGGTGACCATGTGATTACTGCAAAAGCGATTGCCTCCCAGCTGGGGATTTTGACCAAAAAAAGCAAGGTGCTTGACGGAAAAGCACTAGCTGAGATGTCTGTTGAGGATCTAGAAGAGGTAGTCGATGATGTCTCTGTATTTGCCAGGGTTTCTCCAGAACACAAGCTGAAAATCGTTAAAGCCCTGCAAAATAGAGGGCATATCGTCGCGATGACGGGTGATGGAGTAAATGATGCACCAGCTATTAAGGCAGCCGATATTGGCGTAGCCATGGGGATTACGGGAACAGATGTTGCAAAAGAAGCCTCTGCACTTGTTTTATTAGATGACAATTTTGCCACCATCAAAGCTGCGATCAAAGAAGGTAGAAACATCTATGAAAATATCCGTAAGTTTGTCAGATATTTGCTAGCCTCCAATGTCGGAGAGATTTTGGTCATGCTGTTTGCCATGCTTTTAGCCCTTCCGCTCCCGCTCGTACCGATTCAAATTCTTTGGGTTAATCTAGTGACAGACGGTCTGCCAGCAATGGCATTAGGATTGGATCAACCAGAGGAAAATGTAATGAAGCGCGGGCCGCGCAGTCCGAATGAGGGTGTTTTCTCGCGAGGTCTTGGCTGGAAGGTAATCTCTCGCGGATTCCTAATAGGACTAGTTACCCTATTATCATTTATGATCGTTTACCATAATGATCCGACGCAGCTGCAATATGCACAGACGGTGGCATTTGCAACCTTGGTTATGGCTCAGTTGATCCATGTATTTGACTGCCGCAGTGAGAAGTCTGTTTTATCGAGAAATCCTTTCGGCAATCAATATCTTGTTTGGGCGGTTATTTCATCACTATTACTAATGTTAGTTGCTATTTACTACCCGCCATTACAGCCTATTTTCCACACACTTCCTATCTCAGCAAAAGATTGGCTGTTGATATTAGGATTGTCTTCCGTTCCAACTTTTTTACTAGCAGGATCATTTTTATTAAGAAAAACAAAATAAAGTGTGTTATAATCCAAAAGGTGATAGAATTCATTTCTATTACCTTTTGTTATTTTTGAAAAATTTAGAGCCGATCATTATCAAAGATTGGATGTGTACGTGATGGTTTTTAGTATGACAGGGTTTGGCAGAGGAAAATCAGCCTCAGGGACTTTTTCGGTGAATGTTGAAATTAAAACAGTGAACCACCGTTTTTCTGAGATCAATATCCGTATGCCACGACAACTATTAATTATAGAAGATAAAATGAAGAAAATCTTAAGTCAGCATATTCGCCGCGGCCGTGTCGAAGTGTATGTAAGTGTTGATGGGGAAGGGATGGTCTCAAGGAAGCTCCAGGCAGATTGGAAGTTGATTGATCAATATTATCAACTTATCAATGATGCTAAAAGTAAATATGGATTAGATGGGACGATTACCCTGCAAGATTTGCTGACGCGAGCAGAGCTCATACATATTGAAGAAATTGATGCAGGAAATGAAGAGATTGAAAAGCTGGTCCTGTCAGCCACAGAAGAAGCTGTTCTCATGCTTAAGCAAATGCGGATGGCAGAAGGTGAAATACTTAAACAAGACTTACTCGCGATAACTGCTCAAATGGAGACGGATATAACGGACCTTCAGAAATTTGCACCATTGGTGGTTCAAGCTTTTAAAGAACGGTTGACCAAAAGAATGCAGGAATTTCTAAATGGGCAGCTCGATGAGACGAGAATTCTGACCGAGACAGCTGTTTTTGCAGATAAAGCAGATATTAATGAAGAAATTACCCGTTTAAGAAGTCACATCCAGCAATTTTTACAGACGTTAGATGAAAATGAACCCATTGGCAGAAAGCTGGATTTTTTAGTTCAAGAAATGAATAGAGAGACCAATACCATCGGCTCAAAAGCAAATGATTCAAATATTGCTAAAAAAGTGGTTGAAATCAAAAGTTTACTTGAAAAGCTGAAGGAACAGGTTCAGAATATCGAATAGGGTTTGTTTAGAAACTGTTTTACACGGTCAAAATATATTATTAATGATTGGATGAGTAACCATGTCGATTAAATTAATCAATATTGGATTTGGCAATATTGTATCTGCCAATCGAATTATTTCCATTGTCAGCCCGGAGTCTGCGCCAATTAAACGAATTATTCAAGATGCAAGGGATCGGGGATCATTAATTGACGCTACTTATGGCAGGCGGACACGTGCTGTAATCGTTATGGATAGTGACCATGTCATTCTTTCAGCTGTACAGCCGGAGACGGTTGCCAATCGCTTAACAGACCGTGATGAAATTATTGATGAAGGGTAGGATTTTCATAATATGCAGGAAAAAGGGTTGCTGATTGTATTGTCCGGACCTTCCGGTGTTGGGAAAGGAACGGTTCGTAAAGAGATTTTCTCTCATCCGGATACCGCCTTTGAATATTCCATTTCTATGACCACCCGCCTTCCACGCGAAGGGGAAGTGGACGGTGTTGATTACTTTTTTAAAACCCGTGAAGAGTTTGAACAGTTAATTGAACAGGGCAAGTTATTAGAGTACGCTGAATTTGTCGGCAATTATTATGGGACTCCTGTTGATTATGTACGTCAAACATTAGATGCCGGGAAAGATGTTTTTTTAGAAATTGAAGTAAAAGGTGCACGTCAGGTACGAGAGAAGTTCCCTGAGGGATTATTTATTTTCCTCATGCCTCCAAGCTTGTCTGAACTGAAAAACAGGATTGTGACAAGAGGTACGGAAACAGAAGATATCATTCAAAATAGAATGTTAAGTGCCCGTGAAGAAATTGAAATGATGGAACTATATGATTATGTAGTAGAGAACGACCAGGTGGAGCTTGCCTGCAAACGCGTAAAAGCGATTGTAACAGCAGAACACTGCCGCCGAGAAAGAGTCGAACAACGCTATAAAAAATTGCTGGAGGTTGAATAATATGTTATATCCGTCTATTGACTCATTATTAGAAAAAATTGATTCAAAATATTCCCTTGTATCTGTTGCTGCAAAGCGTGCACGCGTGATGTCACAGGTAAAAGATGAGAGACTTCCTAAGTATGTATCCTACAAGTATGTAGGAAAAGCGTTAGAGGAAATCTATAGCGGGGAACTAACATATCGTGTTTCAAAAAAGGCAGAAACATCTGGTGAGTAATCGTCCGGCCATCAGGCATCATAAATAAGTTGAACGAAGGTCTGACAAAAGGGAATCGCCTGTATGTCAGCCTTTTTATTTTACCTCCGAGATGAATGGAGCTTTTTCGTTAGTAAATAGATGAAAAAATAGAGCTTTTCTAGCATAATAAAAGATAAAGTAATGGACAAGAGTGGGGGCTTTAAAAATGAGTAAGGTACGCAACATCCTATTGTGTGTCACTGGAGGGATCGCTGTTTATAAAGCAGCAGCACTTACGAGTAAGCTTGTTCAGGCAGGCTTTAACGTGAAGGTCATATTAAGTGAATCGGCAGAGAAATTTGTTACTTCCTTAACCTTTCAGGCCTTATCAAGGAATGATGTGTTTACGGACACTTTTGATGAGAAAAATCCACAAGTGATTGCACATATTGATTTAGCAGATTGGGCTGATTTGATTCTTGTCGCCCCAGCCACGGCTAACACAATTGGCAAATTAGCCGCTGGAATTGCGGATAATATGATCACAACCACATTGCTTGCAGCAACCTCACCTGTGTGGATTGCCCCTGCTATGAATGTGCATATGTACGACCACCCTGCGGTTAAAAAGAATCTGGCTTTACTCGCGGAATATGGCTGCCAATTCATTGAGCCAAGTGAAGGGTACCTTGCCTGTGGTTATGTTGGAAAGGGCCGACTAGAAGAGCCGGAGAATATTGTGAAGTTAATTCAAAATTACTTCAGTCAACAAAGCCGACAGTTATTAAAGGGTAAAACAATCGTTATAACGGCAGGACCTACCCGTGAAAAAATAGATCCCGTCCGGTTTATCTCGAACCATTCCTCTGGAAAGATGGGTTACGCGTTAGCTGAAGAATCCGTTAAACAGGGGGCACGTGTCATACTGATTTCAGGCCCTGTTTCATTAACATCCCCACAGGGTGTAGAGCTTGTAATAGTCGAGAGTGCGGAAGAAATGTATCAGGCGGTTTTAACCTGCTATGACTCAGCAGATGTAGTTATTAAAACGGCAGCAGTTGCTGATTACCGTCCGAAAGTTACCTTTGACCATAAGGTGAAAAAACAAGCAGGGGATACAAACATTGAGCTTGAACGGACAAATGATATTTTGTTTGAGCTTGGGGTTAGAAAAGAAAATCAGATTCTGGTTGGTTTTGCTGCAGAGACAGACCACCTTGAAGAATATGCTCAGAGTAAATTAAACAAGAAAAATGCGGATATGATTGTTGCCAATAACGTAAAAGCGGAAGGTGCCGGATTCGGTACAGATACAAATATCGTCACTATTTTTAAACGGTCGGGAGAAGTTATTCATTTACCGCTTATGTCAAAGCATGAGGTTGCTGGTAAAATTATTGAAGAAATTACTTCATTATTTAAGGATATGAAAACAAATGGAAATAGCTAGCGTTATAGTCGATGTTCCGACAAAACAAACAGACCGGGCTTTTGATTATCTGATTCCTGAACAGTGGAGCGGAACCATTCAGCCGGGCATGAGGGTCATTGTTCCTTTTGGTCCGCGACATATCCAAGGCTTTGTCGTGGGCTTAAAATCAAAATCTGACTTCAACAAGCTGAGAGAAATAATCGAGCCGATGGATTTAAAGCCCGTTTTAAATGAGGAATTATTAGAACTAGGTAACTGGCTGACAGATCACACCCTATGTTTTAAGATTTTTGCCTATCAAGTGATGCTTCCGGCTGCTTTAAAAGCAAAATACGAAAAAAAAGTCAGGCTTGCAAACAGGGGGGCTGTCAACGAATTACCCTCACACTTGCAAGCTTTCTTTGAGAATGAGGGTGAACTTGACTGGGAAGAAGCCATTAAAATGGGGATCGGTCCTCAATTACAGCGTGAGGCTGCAAAAGGTCATTTAGAAGTTGTTTATATAGTCAAAGAACGAGTTAGAAAGAAACAACGGAAATTCGTTCGTCCTTCCGTTACTAAAGAAGAATTATTAGGGGCTATTCGAGACATTCCTTCTAATGCAGAAAAGCAAAAGCAGGTTTTACGTTATTTTGCAGAGCATGGTGATGAGGTTGAATTAAAAACTTTATCGGATGAACTCCAAACGGGAAGGCAGACGATAAAAGCCTTAGTAGAAAAAAAACTATTGATAGAGTTTGATAAAGAAGTATACAGAGATCCATTTGAACATCGGACCTTTGAACGGACTAAGCCTCTTCCCTTAACAGATTCCCAACAGCAGGCAATCGGCCCTATTCTCCATTCAATCGAACAGGACCAGCATGAGGTGTTTTTACTTTATGGAGTAACAGGCAGTGGAAAAACAGAAGTCTATTTACAGTCCATCCAGGAAGTAATCGAAAAAGGTCAAGAAGCGATTGTCCTCGTCCCTGAAATTGCTCTCACCCCGCAAATGGTCAACCGGTTTAAAGGAAGATTTGGTAATTTGGTGGCTGTTTTGCACAGTGGTTTATCCGCAGGCGAAAAATATGATGAATGGCGTAAGATTCAACGAAAGGAAGTAAAAGTAGTTGTTGGTGCACGATCGGCCATATTTGCTCCTTTCGAGAATATCGGCATTATCATTATTGATGAAGAGCACGAAACAAGTTATAAACAGGAAGAAATGCCGCGCTATCATGCCAGGGATATCGCCATAGAAAGAGCAAAAACGTATAACTGTCCGGTTGTGCTTGGAAGTGCGACCCCTTCCCTTGAATCTTTCGCCAGAGCACAAAAGCAGGTATATCACCTGTTGACTTTGCCGGGGAGAATGAATAACCAAGAGCTCCCTTCTGTCGAAATCATTGATATGCGTGAGGAGCTTCGTGAAGGCAACCGCTCGATGTTTTCCCGAAAGCTGTTTGAGATGCTTAAGGACCGGATCGAAAAAAAACAGCAAACGGTGTTATTTTTAAATAAGCGCGGCCATTCGTCTTTCGTCATGTGCAGGGATTGCGGTTATGTGGTAAACTGTCCCAACTGTGATATTTCTCTAACCTACCACCGCGTAAATGAACAGATGAAATGTCATTATTGCGGGTATGAAAGCCATACGCCAAATACATGTCCTGAATGTAATAGTGAATATATTCGTTATTTTGGAACGGGAACACAAAAAGTAGAAGAGGAGCTTGGCAAGATCCTGCCTGAGGCTAGAGTTATTCGCATGGATGTAGATACGACAGGCCGAAAAGGGGCCCATGAGAAGCTGCTTAATGACTTTAAAGATGGAAAAGCAGATATTTTACTAGGGACTCAAATGATTGCAAAGGGATTGGATTTCCCAAACATTACCTTAGTTGGTGTGCTTTCGGCTGATACAAGCCTTCATTTACCGGATTTCCGTGCTTCTGAAAAGACGTTTCAATTGCTTACACAAGTCAGCGGTCGAGCCGGAAGACATCAACTGCCAGGTGAAGTGGTCATTCAAACGTATACACCGGAACATTACAGCATTGAGCTTGCTGCCCGTCAGGACTATGACTTATTTTATCAACGGGAAATGTTGATCCGGAAATTACGTGACTATCCTCCTTTTTATTATCTTTCACTGATTACAGTTAGTCATGAAAACTTGATACAAGTCGTTTCTACTACGGAAAAAATAGTGAACTATGTCCGCACACAAGTTTCAGCACAGGCGGTTGTATTAGGACCTTCAGCATCTTCCATCCCTAGGATAAATAATAGATATCGATATCAATGTTTGATAAAATACAAGCGGGAACCGAACCTAAGTAACACGCTTAAAACGATACTCGACCAATATCAGAAAGATGCAAGAAGCGGGTTACAGGTTTCGATCGATGTTAATCCAGTTATTTTAATGTAGGCACACGCTTAATATAACTGAAGATAAAGATTATGTTTTTTGATTTTAGGTGAAAATGATAAAAAGATAAGCTCTTAGGCGCAGGGCTGAAGCACTAAAGCCGGACGTTACCGGAAATCAATAAATAAAAAATACAGCTTACTAGCTTTTGACTAATGGGGGAACAAATATTGGCAATTAGAAAAATTGTAATTCATCCTGCTGAGATTCTGGAGAAGTCCTGCAAGGCAGTGGTGAGTTTTGATAAGAAATTAGGACGTATCCTTGATGATATGTATGATACGATGATTGAATTTGATGGAGTTGGACTTGCTGCTCCACAAATTGGACTTGATGCCCGAATTGCGATTGTAGATATTGATGACCAGAACGGTACGATAGAAATGATTAACCCGCGCATTATCGCCACATCCGGTGAACAAACGGACCCGGAAGGCTGTCTGAGCTTTCCTGGATTATATGGCGAGGTAACCCGCCCAAACTTTGTTAAGATTGAAGCTTTTGACCGAAAAGGAAAAAAGTATAGCTTTGAGGCAGAAGGTTTCTTGGCGAGAGCCATTCAGCATGAAATCGATCATCTCGATGGTATTCTTTTTACAACAAAAGTTTCAAGATATCTTGAGGAAGATGAGTTAAAAGGAGTAGAAAGTGAATGACCAAAATAGTTTTTATGGGGACACCCGATTTTTCAGTACCAGTTTTACAGCAAATCATTAAGGACGGTTATGAAGTCATTGGGGTAGTGACTCAGCCGGACCGTCCAGTAGGAAGAAAGAAAGTATTAACCCCGACCCCAGTAAAGGTAGAGGCAGTTAAACAGGGTATTCCTGTCTACCAGCCGGAAAAGATCCGCCAAGAAGAAGAACTCGCCAAAATTCTTGCTTTAGAGCCCGATTTAATTGTGACGGCTGCGTTTGGGCAAATTTTACCTAAAAAACTGTTAGAAGCTCCAAAATTCGGATGCATAAACGTACATGCCTCGCTGTTACCTGAACTTCGCGGAGGAGCCCCTATCCATTACGCCATTATTCAAGGGAAAAAGAAAACCGGTGTGACCATCATGTATATGGTTGAAAAGCTGGATGCCGGTGATATCCTAACGAGTGTTGAAGTACCAATCAGTGAAGATGATAATGTTGGAACACTTTTTGAAAAGTTAAGTCAAGCGGGGGCAGAACTGCTATCGGAGACCCTGCCATCTTTACTTGCAGGCCGCCTTACTCCTAAGCCCCAAAACGAGGCGGAAGCCACATTTGCTACCAACATCAAACGCGAGCAGGAAAAGATTGATTGGCAAAAAACGGGAGAGGAAATTTATAACCATATCCGCGGATTAAACCCGTGGCCAGTTGCTTTTACTACAATGGAAGGTCAGGTCTTAAAGATTTGGCAGTCCAAAAAAGTTACTGGTTTAAAGGGCGAACCAGGAACAATTTTAAAAATTGAATCCGATGGTTTTACAGTTGGAACAGGTAATGAGACAGCAATAAAAATTATTGAACTGCAGCCTTCTGGTAAAACTAAGATGCAAAGTGAACAATTTTTAAGAGGTGCCGGTTCAAAAATCACATTAGGCACTAAGCTGGGAGATTAAGATGACCAGAACAAAAAATAATGTACGTGCAATGGCAATGGATCTTTTAGTGACCATTGAGAAAAATCAATCATATAGCAACTTACTGCTTAACAGCACAATTGAAAAGAATCAATTGTCCGCTGTAGATGTGGGATTATTAACTGAACTGACGTATGGAACCTTGCAAAGACGAATGGAGCTGGATTTCTATTTGAATCCATTCGTCAAAGACAATAAGAAATTAGCTAATTGGATTCATCATTTACTTAGACTAACGCTCTATCAAATGGTGTACCTTGATCGAATCCCAGACCGGGCTGCTATTTTTGAAGCTGTGGAAATAGCCAAAGAACGAGGGCATAAAGGCATAGCGAGTTTGGTAAATGGGGTGCTTAGGAACATTCAAAGAAACGGGCTGCCATCTCTGAACGACGTTTCAGATCCGATTAAGCGATTATCACTGGAAACTAGTCATCCTGAATGGCTGGTAACGAGATGGGTGAATCAATTTGGTTATGATAAGACGAAGAAAATGTGTGAGATTAATTTAACAGCCCCATTGCAAACAGCCAGAGTGAATCTTACAAAAATTTCGAGAGATGAATGTGTGGCGCTATTAGAAGAGGATGGATTTGAAATTGAGAAAAGTCCCTTTATCCCTGAGGCGATTAGGTCATTAAAGGGGAACTTAGCTTCGACAATCTCCTTTAATTATGGAATGTTCACCATTCAAGACGAGAGTTCAATGCTTGCTGCCTATGCATTGGGTGCAAATGAGAATGAATATATACTTGACGCATGTGCGGCGCCTGGCGGGAAAAGTACCCATATTGCCGAAAAAATGAATAATACCGGTGAAGTGATCTCGGTTGACCTTCATCAGCACAAAGTGAGATTGATCAATGATAATGCTAAGCGGCTGGGGTTATCTAATATAATCACAAGTGTTTCCGATTCTAGACACTTACAGGAAAAGTTCAAGCTTGAATCTTTTGATCGAATTCTTCTTGATGCCCCTTGTTCTGGTCTTGGGGTCATGAGAAGGAAACCTGACATGAAATATACAAAAACGGAACAAGACATTGAACGTTTAAGCACTATTCAGCAAGACTTATTAGAGTCGGTTACTCCGCTCCTAAAAAAGGGCGGCATTCTTGTTTATAGTACGTGTACGGTAGATAAAGGGGAAAATGAGCATACGGTTAAGACGTTTTTAGAGAATCATCCAGAATTCGAAGGAGATGCGACTTTTAAAAGCAGAATGCCTGAAGCCATTCAGCCTTTAATTACAGGTTATGATTTGCAAATCTTCCCACAGGATATTGGTTCTGATGGATTTTATATAGCAGTTTTACGAAAGAGGGTGTAACAGTTGGAACAATTAAATACAACTGAGACGAAAACAACATTGGACATAAAGAAAAAATCAATTTATTCACCTCAGCTTCACGAATTAAAAGACTGGCTGGCGGAGAATGGAGAAAAACCTTTCCGCGCCGAGCAGATTTTCGATTGGCTCTACAAAAAAAGGATTAAGTCGTTTGAAGATATGAGCAATCTTTCAAAAGGTCTAAGAGACAAACTAGAGGAATCTTTTCAATTTACTACATTGAATACAATCATCCAGCAGACCTCAACAGATGGTACCATTAAATTTTTATTCGAACTTCATGATGGTTATTCAATTGAAACTGTCCTAATGCGCCACGATTATGGGAATTCCATTTGTGTAACAACCCAAGTGGGCTGCCGGATTGGCTGTACCTTCTGTGCATCGACACTTGGAGGGTTAAAAAGGCACCTGGAAGCAGGTGAAATTGTTGCCCAAGTGGTCAAGGTACAACAAGCATTGGATGAAACAAATGAGCGCGTTGATTCAGTCGTTATTATGGGCATTGGGGAACCTTTTGATAATTATGATAACATGATGGCCTTTTTAAAGATCATCAATCATGATAAAGCACTGAATATCGGGGCTCGACATATTACCGTTTCGACCAGCGGAATTGTTCCAAAAATTTATAAATTTGCAGATGAAAATACGCAAATTAATTTTGCTATTTCGCTTCATGCACCAAATACCGAACTTCGTTCTAGATTAATGCCGATTAATAGGGCATATAAACTTGATGACTTAATGAAAGCGGTGCGTTATTATATCGATAAGACCGGTCGGCGTGTAAGCTTTGAATACGGCCTTTTTGGCGGAGTAAATGATTCTACAGAGCATGCAGAAGAATTAGCCGCCCTTTTAAAAGGAATAAAATGTCACGTGAATTTAATCCCTGTAAACTATGTACCGGAAAGAGATTATGTACGTACACCGCGGGATAAAATTTTTGCTTTTGAGAAGACATTGAAAAATTTAGGGATTAATGTTACCATCCGCCGAGAGCAGGGGTCTGATATTGCTGCAGCATGTGGACAACTTCGTGCAAAGGAGCGGAAAGAAGAGACGAGGTGAAGGGATGAAAGCAGTATTTCAAACAGATAGAGGAAGAGTGCGTCTTCACAATGAAGATGCCGGTGGTGTATTTAATAACAAAGACGGGTACCGCCTTGCCATTGTAGCAGATGGAATGGGCGGTCACCGTGCTGGTGATGTAGCAAGTGAAATGACCATCTCTGCTTTAAAAGGGGAATGGGAAGAATCAAACGGGATTAAAACGGCGGGTGAAGCTGAGAGTTGGCTTAATGAGCAGATTAAAAGAGTAAATCTTTTATTGCTCGATCACGCGACCAATAATACCGAATGTGACGGGATGGGTACAACGATTGTTGCCGCCATACTAACGGACACTTTTGCGACCATCGCCCATATTGGCGACAGCCGGGGATATCTCTTAAATGAATCCGGCTTTAAACAGATCACAGATGATCATTCCCTTGTAAATGAATTGGTTAGATCCGGACAAATCTCCAAAGAAGAAGCAGAACATCATCCAAGGAAAAATGTTTTACTGCGTGCATTGGGGACAGAAAAGAATGTTGAAATGGATATTAGGACCATTATTTTTGAAGAAGGAGATATCCTATTACTATGTTCTGATGGACTTTCCAATAAAGTGAATGAAGCAGAAATGGCCGAAATTCTGCAAAATGAGGAAAATTTACAACAAAGAGCAGGACTGCTTATCTCACTTGCGAATGAAAATGGCGGAGAGGATAATATTACACTGGCGATGGTAGAGTTTTCTGATACATGCGAGGATGATGTTAGATGATGATTGGAAAACGATTAAACGGCCGCTACAAAATATTGGATATGATTGGCGGAGGAGGCATGGCAAATGTCTACTTGGCCCATGATATGATCCTCGACCGTGATGTTGCAGTAAAAATGCTCAGGCTCGATTTTGCTAATGATGATGAATTTATCCGCAGGTTCCGCCGGGAAGCACAATCAGCAACAAGTCTGGCTCATCCAAATATTGTAAGTATTTTTGATGTCGGTGAAGAAAGCGACCTCTATTATATTGTGATGGAATTTGTTGACGGCCAAACACTGAAGCAATACATACAACAATATTCTCCGCTTAGAGTGGAGGATGCGATTGGTATCATGAGACAGCTTACATCAGCGATCTCCCATGCCCATCAAAACCATATCGTCCATCGTGATATAAAGCCGCATAATATTTTGGTAGACCACGAAGGAAATGTTAAAATAACGGATTTTGGGATTGCGATGGCCCTTAGTGCAACGGCTATTACCCAGACGAATTCTGTCTTAGGTTCTGTTCATTATCTTTCGCCTGAACAGGCCAGAGGCGGCATGGCAAACAAAAAATCAGATATTTATTCATTAGGGATTGTCATGTTTGAATTACTGACAGGCCGGCTTCCATTTTCAGGAGAATCAGCCGTGTCTATTGCTTTAAAGCATCTTCAATCGGAGACGCCTTCAGTCCGGAGGTGGAATCCTAACATTCCGCAAAGTGTGGAAAATATTGTTTTAAAAGCGACTGCTAAGGACCCCTTTCATCGCTATAATAGTGTAGATGAAATGGAAGAGGATCTGCGTTCAGCATTGGATCCTGAGCGGATGGATCAACCGAAGTTTATTATCCCGGTAGATGATGATGCCACAAAAGCCATCCCGGTGATAACGGACAGCCATCCATTGAAGAATCTTGATGAAACATTAGTCCATGGTAATGAAAAAACAATCGGTAACTCAAAAGATACTTCAACAAAAGAGAATACGAGTGTAAAAAAACGAAAAAAGTGGCCGGCCATTTTAATATCTACTTTTTTAATACTTGTCATTCTAGCTATATTAACTTTTACATTTTTACCTCGTATGTTAGCACCTAAGGATGTTACGGTGCCGGACTTGAGCGGTATGAATGTAGATGACGCCATTTCTAAGCTTAAGTTAAAGGGATTAGCGGTCGGTAAAAAAATAGAAATAACCGATGAAGAAGTGAAAGAGGGCAGCGTGATCAAGACGGAACCTGCAAGTGGAAGTACTGCCAAGGAAAATGCAGAGGTTACCCTCTATGTAAGCACGGGTAAAGAGAAATATGAATTGTCGGATTATTCAGGCCGTCAGTATGATGATGTGGTTCGTTTACTTGAAAATGAGGGTTTTAAAGATATACAGAAAACAGAAATTAACGATGATAGTGATCCAGGAACCATTCTTAGTCAAACCCCATCAAGCGGAGATATGGTTGTTCCAGAAGATACTGTCCTTGAGTTTGAAGTGAGTAAAGGTCCTGAAAAAATTGTACTTCAGGATTTAACCCAGTACAGTTTAAAAAGTGCTCAGGACTATGCCTCCTTGGTAGGATTGACCTTAGACGCTTCAGAAGAAAAGTATGATGAAAATATTCCAGCTGGGATGGTTATTTCTCAAAGTCCGGCTGCAGGGACGGCACTTGAAAGGGGCGGTAAGGTGAAGGTTGTTATTTCCAAAGGGAAAGAGGAAAAACCGCCTAAAGAAGTAATTATTGAACTAGAAATTCCATATGAACCGGCTGTACCCGGGGAACCAGGCCAAAAACAACAAGTGACCATTTTAATTGAGGATATGACCCATAGTATGACAGAACCTGCTGAGACCTTTTATATTACAGAGAATACGAAAAAACAAATCAAGTTAATGATCCCATATGGCAAGAAGGCCGGATACAAAGTGATTCGCGATTCCAAGGTTATTATTGATGAAAATAAAAACTATTCTGATACAGAATAAATTAGAGTTTGCTATTTCAACTGTATAAGAAGGACAGAAATCGTGTAGATTTTAAAGGAGAATATTAAATTATCAGGTAAGTAAAAGGGCAAGGAGTGTGGCTATGCCTGAAGGAAAAATTGTCAAAGCATTAAGTGGTTTTTATTATGTTCTTCACGATGATAACCTCATCCAGTGCCGCGGCCGCGGAATTTTTAGGAAGAACAAAATCACCCCGCTGGTTGGCGATGAGGTTGTTTTTCAAGCTGAAAACGATTTAGAAGGATATATTTTAGAAGTAAAGATGCGTAAAAATGAATTGGTACGCCCGCCTATTGCCAATGTTGATCAAGCAATATTGGTATTTTCAGCGGTCGAACCTGACTTTAGCACGGTTCTCTTAGATCGTTTTCTTGTATTGGTTGAGTTTAACTCCATCGAACCATTCATTTGCATTACAAAAATGGATCTCACTAATAATGAGGAAAAAGAAAAGATCTCAATGTATGCGGACCAATATCGGGCTGCGGGGTACGAAGTTATTTTAACCTCATCGGAAACTGAAATGGGGATTGATCTTTTAAATCCGCATATAGAAAACAAAATATCTGTATTTGCCGGCCAATCAGGTGTTGGAAAATCTTCATTGTTAAATGTGTTAAGGCCTGACCTTGAATTAAAAACAAATGATATTTCTTCACACCTCGGCCGGGGAAAACATACGACCAGACATGTTGAACTAATAAAGATTGGAAATGGTCTTATTGCTGATACACCGGGGTTTAGTTCTTTGGAGTTTGCGAATATTGAAACAGAAGACTTAACTCAATGTTTTCCTGAAATACAAAAAGCAAGTGAGAATTGTAAATTCCGAGGCTGTCTTCATGTCACTGAGCCCAAATGTGGTGTAAAGGCAGCTGTTGAGTCAGGGGAAATTCCGGCATATCGCTATGAACATTATGCCGATTTTTTACAAGAGATTAAAGATAGAAAGCCGAGGTATTAATATGGTGAAAATAGCACCCTCTATACTTTCAGCAGATTTCGCAAAGTTGGGAGAAGAGATTATCGCAGTAGATCAAGCAGGAGCGGATTATATCCATATCGATGTAATGGACGGCCACTTTGTACCAAATATAACGATTGGACCACTGGTTGTTGAGGCTGTAAGGCCGGTTACAAAGCTGCCGTTAGATGTACATCTAATGATTGAAAATCCAGATCAATATATTGAGGCGTTCGCTAAAGCAGGGGCCGATTATATTACAGTACATGTAGAAGCATGCCGTCATCTTCACCGTACCATCCAAAGTATAAAATCCTTTGGTGTTAAGGCTGGTGTTGTCCTTAATCCAGCCACTCCAGTAGAGTCAATCCAACATATTATTGGGGATATTGATATGGTGTTATTAATGACTGTTAATCCTGGTTTTGGGGGGCAAAGCTTCATCCCCGAAGTTCTTCCGAAGATAAGACAGGTTAAGGAAATGGCCGACCAAAAAGGGCTGACAATTGAGATTGAGGTAGATGGCGGTGTCAATCCAGTAACCGCAAGACAATGTATTGAAGCAGGTGCCAATGTGCTTGTGGCAGGTTCTGCAGTATACAATCAAGAGGATTATAAACAAGCAATTTCACAATTAAGAGGGTAAAGCTAGCTTCCAAAGCTGGCTTTTTTCCTTTAACGTAAAAGGGGAATGGTTAATGATTATCAATATACTTGCGGGAGGACCAGAAGAATTATTGCCTGATTTGACGGCTTACCAAGAAAGTGATGCCATTTGGGTGGGAGTTGACCGGGGAGTTTTTCATTTGATCAGAAGGAACATTATTCCGTCTAAGGCTTTTGGTGACTTTGATTCTGTCACCCAAGAAGAACTGTCTGCCATTGAGGATCAGGTAACAGGAATTAAAAAATATAAACCAGAAAAAGATGAAACGGATATGGAACTTGCCCTGAATTGGGCGGTAGAACAAAAGCCTGAAAGTATTCGGCTGTTTGGTGCTACTGGCGGCAGGCTGGATCATTTATTGGCGAATGTCCATTTGCTCCTCACACCAATTAAAGCAAACAACCCTGTCAATGTTTATATCATTGATCAAAAAAATATTGTTTTTATAAAGGAGCCTGGGCACTATACAATAGAAAAAATGGCTTCAAAAAAATATATATCATTTGTCCCATTAACCCTTGATGTTACTGAACTCACCCTTGATGGCTTTAAGTATCCGCTGAAAAACCGTCATATTTCTCTCGGGTCCACACTATGTATTAGTAATGAACTTATTGATGATTATGGTACTTTTTCATTTTCCAAAGGCATATTAATAGTGATAAGAAGTAACGATTAATATGCAATTCATGGTACTGATTTCGTCCGTTTGAATACTATGTAAGGCGTGCGAAAAAAGTGGCTTTAAAATAAGCTGTGGTAGATTGGTGAGGAGGGACAGTATGAAATTTTATACAATTAAACTGCCGAAATTCTTAGGCGGACTGGTCCGGGCGATGATTGGGGCTTTTAAAAAAGGTGAGTAGAAACAGACCTGTAAAAATGTGTGGGCACCCTATATAATGGGTGCTTTTTATTTGTCAAATGGGTCATACTAATAAGAATGGGTATTAATTATTCGAAATTTTGGAATTAATTTCAAAAGAAAAAGCATCCAAATAGTTGGATGCTCACATGATTAAACGCGCTCAACTTTACCTGATTTTAACGCTCTTGCAGAAACCCAAACACGCTTAGGTTTTCCGTCAACAAGAATACGTACTTTTTGTAGGTTAGCACCCCATGTACGCTTGTTAGCGTTCATAGCGTGAGAACGTGCGTTACCAGTTGTGGTTTTCTTTCCAGTTACTACACATTTACGTGGCATATTGATTTCCCTCCTTAACTACCAAAAGCTTAAACAACATCAATAAGATGTTTCATCTGGATATAGAAAATTATAATAAAAATTTTCTAGACTTGAGATACTTTAATAATTTATCACACAACGTACCTTAATGCAATACTTGTGTACAAACCTTTCAAGAAAAATTCCTTGACATAGGTTATTATTGAACGGTCTTATAGTAACAGAGCAAGAATGGCTTTCATTATTGGATTGACTATAGTAAAATGACTGTAGTCAAAGAGCAATTATCCAAAAGGGGGAACGATTCATGTCCATTGAATTAAAAACAAAGTACGGACAAATTGATATTTCAAATGAAGTCATTGCAACAATTGCCGGAGGTGCGGCAATTGAATGCTATGGAATCGTCGGAATGGCCTCTAAAAACCAAATTAAAGATGGAATCACGGAAATACTACGAAAAGAAAACTTTACTCGCGGTGTGATTGTACGCCAAGAAGATGAGGCATTACATATTGATATGTACATTATTGTCAGCTATGGAACGAAAATTTCCGAAATTGCCCACAACGTGCAATCAAAGGTTAAATACACCCTCGATAAGACAGTTGGACTTGCCGTTGACTCGGTTAACATTTACGTTCAGGGAGTTCGTGTGACGAACCCGTAGTGAGGAGGAAAGTTTGTGTCAATAACAGCATTAGATGGAACACGTTTCGCCGAGATGGTGATTCAGGGTGCCAATCACTTGTCTGCAAATGCCAAGATGGTTGATGCATTAAACGTTTTTCCTGTGCCCGACGGTGATACAGGGACCAATATGAATTTATCTATGACCTCCGGGGCAAAGGAAGTTAAGAATAATATTCAAGAACATATTGGTAAGGTTGGAACTGCCCTTTCAAAAGGGCTGCTTATGGGAGCGCGCGGAAATTCCGGAGTTATTCTTTCCCAATTATTTCGTGGATTTTCAAAAGCAGTTGAATCAAAAGCCGTCATATCAGCAAACGATTTTGCCCATGCTTTAGAAGCAGGAGTAGAAACCGCTTATAAGGCTGTTATGAAGCCTGTCGAGGGGACCATTTTAACTGTAGCTAAAGATTCGGCTAAGAGAGGTGTTGCCGCTTCTCAACAGTCAGAAGATATCATTTATATTATGGAAGAAGTAGTGAAGGAAGCTAAGGCTTCCCTGAAACGGACACCTGATCTGCTTCCTGTTTTAAAGGAAGTTGGCGTAGTAGACAGCGGCGGTCAAGGACTTGTTTTTGTCTATGAAGGCTTTTTAGCCCAATTAAAAGGGGAAAGCCTGCCAGAAGCATCTGATCTGCTGCCCTCAATGGCGGAATTGGTTAGTGCAGAACATCATAAGAGCGTCCAAGGACATATTAATACGGAAGATATCGTTTTCGGATATTGCACCGAATTTATGGTTCGTTTCGAACAGGAAAAGATAGCAAAGCATCCTTTTAATGAAACGAATTTCCGTAATGATTTAAGTAATTATGGAGACTCCTTATTAGTGATCGCTGATGAAGATGTGGTAAAAGTCCATATCCATTCTGAACAGCCAGGAGAAGTATTAAGCTACGGTCAGCGTTATGGCAACTTAATTAATATGAAAATTGAAAACATGCGTCAGCAGCATACGAACATTGTGGGAGAAACACACCATGCACCTAAACTTAATCCAGCTCCTGCACAAAAAGAATTACAGGAATATGGAATTGTTACGGTATCAATGGGCTCAGGGATTGCTAAATTATTTAAAAGTATCGGGGCCCATGCTGTAATTGAAGGCGGACAAACGATGAATCCAAGTACGGAGGATATCGTGAAAGCGGTTAAGGAAGTTCATGCCGAAAAGGTATTTATTTTACCAAATAACAAAAATATTATTATGGCGGCCGAACAAGCAAAAGATGTGGCGGAGGAAGAAATTTATGTTATCCCTTCTAAGACCGTTCCACAAGGTTTATCTGCCCTTCTGGCCTTCAACCCATCTGCAGCTGTTGATGAAAACGAAGCGGCCATGAAGAAAGCGTTAAATCATGTCAAAACAGGGCAAATCACCTTTGCTGTCCGTGATACCTCCATTGATGGATTAGAAATAGAAAAAGAGGATTTCATGGGTATCGCTGAAGGTAAAATTGTCGTAAAGAACAAAGATAAAGGAAAAGTGGCTGAGGACCTGTTAGCTCAGATGCTTGATGAGGACTCAGAAATACTTACCATTATTTATGGTGAAGATGTGACCGAAGAAGAGGTAGCAAATTTAACGGCGTTTGTGGAAGATAATTATCAAGACGTAGAAGTTGAGATCCATGACGGCGGACAACCATTATATTCATATATCTTTTCAATTGAATAATAAACCGTTAAAATAGAAGGGGGGCCTTTTTGGTTATTCCCTTCTTTTTTTATGCCTAAAAACTTAAACATTTACATTAAAGCAGGCGTAATATATCAAAAGAACTACTAAGGGAGAGAGACCTGATGAAATATAGAAGTGTGTTCGATATCATTGGTCCAGTAATGATTGGACCATCCAGTTCACATACAGCCGGTGCTGCGAGAATTGGCAGGGTGGCAAGAAGCCTCTTTGGCAGAGAGCCTAAATGGGCAAATATATCTTTATACGGCTCTTTCGCTAAAACCTATAAAGGGCACGGCACAGACGTTGCCATTGTTGGCGGTTTGCTTGATTTTGATACAGATGATACAAGAATAATTAACGCCATAGATATTGCTGAACAAAAAGGAATGAAGCTTCGCTTTATTGAAGAAGATGCCGTTACAGACCACCCCAATACCGCAAGGATTATCATGGGAGATCAACTTGGTGAGCTGGAATTGGCTGGCATCTCCATTGGCGGAGGGAAAATTGAAATCATTGAACTAAACGGTTTTAAACTTAAGCTTTCGGGAAATCATCCAGCTATTTTAGTTGTGCATAATGACCGGTTTGGTGCGATTGCCAGTGTAGCAAACACCCTTGCAAAATATGAAATAAATATTGGTCACATGGAAGTCGCACGGAAAGATGTTGGACAGATGGCCCTCATGACGATTGAAGTGGACCAGAATATGGATGATAAGATTCTTACTGAACTTGAGCAGCTTCCAAACATACTAAAAGTAACCAAGATTGTCGAGTAATTTCTATAGAGAGGGGAGGAGTGTTCTTTGTTTCGTAATGTTGCCGAATTAGTAGAATTAGCGGTCAGCCAAAATAAAAAAATTTCTGAGATTATGATTGAGCAGGAAGTGACTGTCACGGGCCGTACAAGAGAGGAAATTCTTTCGTTTATGGACCGGAACTTAACTGTCATGGAGCAGGCTGTAGAAAGAGGATTAAAAGGAGTGACTTCTCACTCTGGCCTAACTGGCGGTGATGCCGTTCTTTTACAAAAGTACATTGAAAAAGGCAATTTTCTATCAGGGCAAACCATCCTTGATGCAGTGAGTAAAGCAGTTGCCACTAATGAAGTAAATGCAGCAATGGGGACTATTTGTGCCACACCAACGGCTGGTTCGGCAGGAGTGGTACCGGGTACCTTATTTGCGGTTAAAAATAAGCTCAAACCAACCAGAGAGCAAATGATCTCCTTTTTGTTTACTGCCGGTGCCTTCGGCTTTGTTGTTGCCAATAATGCATCGATCTCCGGAGCAGCTGGAGGCTGCCAGGCAGAGGTAGGTTCAGCAGCAGGAATGGCGGCGGCTGCAATCGTAGAGCTGGCAGGCGGAACACCGCAGCAGTGTGCAGAGGCCATGGCTATTACATTAAAGAACATGCTTGGATTAGTCTGTGATCCTGTCGCCGGCCTTGTTGAGGTACCATGCGTGAAACGAAATGCAATGGGGGCGGCAAATGCCATGGTTGCTGCCGATATGGCATTAGCAGGAATCACCAGCCGGATCCCATGTGATGAAGTAATTGATGCAATGTACCGAATCGGCCAATCTATGCCGACTGCTTTAAAAGAAACTGCGGGGGGAGGGTTGGCGGCTACACCGACCGGTCGAAAAATTGAGGCCAAGATCTTCGGTATACCGCTCAATGAAAAGTGAACATAGAAATTAATCAATCAATTACCGCCCTAAAAGGAATTGGGGAAGAAACAGCTGAATCTTTTGCGGAAATGAAGATATTTACCATCAGAGATTTATTGGAATACTTTCCATATCGGTATGAAGACTATTCACTTAGAGACCTGACCGAAGTGCAGCATGATGAGAAGATAACAGTCGAGGGGAAGGTTCATAGTGAGCCTTCTCTAAACTACTTTGGCAGAAAGAAATCAAAATTAACTTTCAGGCTGTTTGTTGGTGCTTATCTTATTAAGGTTGTCTTTTTTAATCAGCCCTATTTGAAAAATAAAATCCATATGAACGACACTATAACTGTGACAGGTAAATGGGATGCTCACCGGCAAACGATAACCGCAAGTGAGATTCAGACGGGTCAAAACATGAAAGCAACCGATTTTGAACCCGTGTACTCATTAAGGGGCAAGGTAACAACAAAAGGCATGCGCAAGTTTATTCATTTAGCATTTCAACAATCTGGGCAGTACATAGAGGAGTCTCTTCCGGAAACTTTTTTAAAAAAATACCGCCTGATGGGCAAAAGAGATGCACTGAAGATCATGCATTTTCCAAATAATCCCGAGGAAGTAAAACAAGCAAGAAGGCGGTTTGTTTACGAAGAATTTCTTTTGTTTCAGTTGAAAATGCAAGCATTAAGGAAGTTTGAACGAGAGCATTCGCCAGGTATTAAACAAAAATATGACTTAGCCAAATTAAAAGAGTTCATTAATAGCCTGCCTTTTCCGTTAACCAATGCCCAAAAGAAGGTTGTCAATGAAATACTGGCCGATTTGAAATCGCCCTATCATATGAATCGTCTGCTTCAAGGGGATGTAGGGTCAGGGAAAACGGTGGTTGCTGCCATTGGGCTTTATGCTACGGTAACCGCAGGTTTTCAAGGTGCACTAATGGTCCCAACGGAAATTTTAGCAGAGCAGCATGCAGAATCTTTAAAAACCCTGTTACAACCGATCAATGTAAGATGCGAGCTTTTAACCAGCTCCGTTAAGGGTAAACATAGGAGAGAAATTCTCCAAGATTTACGGGAAGGCAAGATCGATATTCTAATTGGTACTCATGCACTAATCCAGGATGAGGTAACTTTTAACAAACTTGGCTTTGTTATTACCGATGAGCAGCATCGCTTTGGGGTTGAGCAGCGGCGGGTCTTGCGTGAAAAAGGGGAAAACCCGGATGTATTATTTATGACGGCCACCCCTATTCCCAGAACTCTTGCGATAACAGTTTTTGGTGAAATGGATGTTTCGATCATTGACGAAATGCCTGCCGGAAGGAAATCGATTGAAACCTACTGGGCAAAACCCGAAATGCTTGAACGGGTCCTTGGGTTTGTTGAAAAAGAGCTGATAAAGGGACATCAGGCCTATGTGATCTGCCCGCTAATTGAGGAGTCTGAAAAACTTGATGTTCAAAATGCCATCGATGTTCATACAACGTTAACCCATTATTTCCAAAATCGTTTTAAAGTTGGACTGATGCACGGGCGTCTATCATCAGAAGAGAAAGACACAGTGATGAAGTCGTTTAGCGAAAATGAGGTACAAGTTTTGGTATCTACAACCGTGGTCGAGGTCGGGGTAAACGTTCCGAATGCGACCATGATGGTGATTTATGATGCAGAGCGGTTTGGTCTTTCACAATTACATCAGTTGAGAGGCCGTGTTGGCCGGGGCAGTGCTCAGTCGTACTGTATCCTGCTTGCAAGCCCTAAATCAGAAGTTGGCCAAGAAAGAATGCGCATTATGACGGAGACGAATGATGGCTTTGTTTTAAGTGAAAAGGATTTAGAGCTGCGGGGACCAGGGGACTTCTTTGGAAGAAAACAAAGTGGTGTTCCCGAGTTTAAAGTAGCTGATATGGTGCATGATTACCGAGCGCTTGAAACAGCAAGAAATGACGCGAGCATGCTGATTGGTTCGGAAGTTTTTTGGACAGACCCTGAATATCAATTTTTACGAGATCAAATTAAGGAATCAGGTGTGCTGGAAGGGGAAAAACTAGATTAAATAGTTAAGTTTGATGGTTAATATATACTATCTGAAATAAGTGCCCGGCAACGGGCCTTTCTGCTCTTATTGAATTTTATTCTTGCAATATGCTTTTTTAAATTTTATACTACTCTTAGTACCTAGTCATAAGAGCTCGGACGGTGTGAAATTCATGAGAAGAAGCAAAAAAGATCGACAACAATTATTAACTTCTACAATAAAGGATAATCCTTTTATAACGGATGAGGAATTAGCAGAAAAATTTCAGGTAAGTGTACAGACCATCCGTCTCGACCGCTTGGAGTTATCGATCCCGGAACTGCGGGAACGAATTAAAACTGTTGCGGAGAAACGCTTTGATGATGAAGTACGCTCCTTACCACTAGAAGAAGTGATCGGCGAAATCATTCATATCGAACTAGACCAAAATGCCATATCTATTTTTGATGTAAAAAAAGAACATGTCTTTAAACGCAATAATATTGCGCGCGGACACCATCTTTTTGCTCAGGCTAACTCGCTTGCGGTTGCAGTCATAGATGATGAATTGGCTTTAACAGCAAAATCAAATATCCAATTCAAACGGTCTGTTAATTTAAATGAACGAATCATTGCCAAAGCAAAGGTAACAAAAATTGATGAATCTGGCAGAACCTCCGTTGAAGTAAATAGTTTTGTGAATAATGAACTAGTATTTACCGGAGAATTTGAAATGTATCGTTCGAAAAACATTTAAGGAATGAGATAAATGAAAATAGCAATCGATGCCATGGGCGGAGATCATGCCCCAAAAGAAATTGTATTAGGTGCGATGAAGGCGGTTCAGTCCTTTTCTGATATACATATTACTCTTGTGGGGGACGAAAAACAAATCAAGGAAACACTTACGGATCACGAGAGAATATCCATTTTACATACTACAGAAGTCATACTAGGGACAGATGAACCGGTAAGGGCAGTTCGCCGTAAAAAAGATGCGTCGATGGTTTTAGCCGCAAAACAAGTAGCCGATGGATTGGCTGATGCCTGCATTTCCGCGGGGAATACGGGTGCATTAATGGCAGCTGGACTTTTTGTTGTCGGAAGAATTGAAGGAATTGACCGGCCCGCACTTGCACCAACCATGCCGACCATTGGCGGAGAAGGCTTCCTGCTTCTCGATGTAGGGGCCAATGCAGATGCCAAGCCAGAACATTTAGTTCAATATGCCATCATGGGTTCCATTTATAGTGAAAAGGTTAGAGGTATTAACAATCCAAGAGTTGGTCTTCTAAATATTGGTTCAGAGGAAAAGAAAGGGAATGAGCTGACAAAAAGTGCGTTTACCTTATTGAAAAATAGTAATCTGAACTTTATTGGTAATGTCGAGGCACGGGATTTACTTGAAGGCGTGGCCGACGTTGTGGTCACTGATGGGTTTACAGGTAATATGGTGTTGAAAACACTCGAAGGTACGGCCCTATCGATGTTTAAAATGCTAAAGTCCGCATTAATGAGCAGTTTTACAAGTAAGCTAGCAGCAGCTGTCTTAAAGCCGAACCTTAAGGCCCTAAAAGATACAATGGACTATTCAGAGTATGGCGGTGCAGGGCTTTTTGGGCTAAAAGCGCCTGTCATCAAGGCACATGGTTCTTCCAATGCTCAAGCCATTTATAGTGCGATCAGACAGACAAGGGAAATGACTGGTAACAATGTCGTCCATTTGATTCAACAAGCAGTTGAAGCGTCAGATGCGGTTAAATTAGAACAATAGAGGTGTTAACATGAGTAAAATTGCCTTTGTTTTTCCAGGACAAGGTTCACAAGCGTTAGGAATGGGGAAAGACTTAGCGGATAAGTACCCAGAAATTATGGATTATTTTTCAAAAGCCGATAAAAAGTTAAATGTTCCTTTGAGTAAATTGATCTTTGAAGGGCCTAAAGAAGAGTTAACACAGACCTATAATACACAGCCTGCATTGTTAACAACAAGTATTGCCATCCTAGACTACTTTCAGCGTTCAGGGGTTAATGCTGATTATGTGGCAGGTCACAGCTTAGGAGAATATACTGCACTCGTTGCTGCCGGGGTCCTTTCTTTTGAAGATGGGGTTTATGCCGTCCGCAAACGCGGGGAGTTTATGGAGCATGCTGTTCCAAATGGTGAGGGTTCGATGGCTGCTGTTTTGGGCTTAGATCGTGAGAAGCTCCAAAAAGTAACCGGTGAGGTGAATGAAACTGGCTTGCCTGTTTCGTTAGCCAACTTAAACTGTCCTGGTCAGATTGTCATTTCCGGTTCTAGGGAAGGTGTACAGAATGCAGGGGCAAAAGCAAAAGAAGCTGGGGCTAAAAGGGTCCTGCCATTAGAAGTCAGCGGACCGTTCCATTCTTCCTTAATGAAACCAGCAGCCAATCAACTGCGTGAAGTGCTTGATGGGATTGACATGAAGGATGCCGATATCCCGGTTATTGCAAACGTCACCGCTGAACCTATTAGTGCGAGTTTAGAAATTAAAGATAAGTTAATTGAACAACTATACTCTCCGGTTTTATGGGAAGATTCTGTAGCAAAAATGATCAGCCTCGGAGTTGATACATTTATAGAAATCGGACCTGGTAAAGTCCTTTCAGGCTTAATCAAAAAGATAGATAAGACAGTTAAAACTTATTCAGTTTCCGATGAGGAAAGTGCTCAGGCAGTATTGGACGCCTTAAAGGAGGAAAACTTATGATTTTAGAAGGGAAAACTGCGCTAGTTACTGGGGCATCCCGAGGTATTGGCAGAGAAATTGCTTTGGAATTAGCAAGACAAGGTGCGAATGTGGCCGTCAACTTTGCGGGCAGTGAAGCAAAGGCAAATGAAGTGGTCGATGAAATTAAAGCCCTTGGCAGAGATGCTTTTACGGTAAAATGTAATGTTGCGGATTCAGAAGAAGTCGCTGAAATGGTAAAAGCTACTGTAGACCGTTTTGGAAGACTGGACATTCTTGTTAATAATGCAGGTATTACTAGAGATAATTTATTAATGAGAATGAAAGAAGAGGAATGGGATGATGTTATCAACACCAACTTAAAAGGTGTATTCCTCTGTACAAAAGCTGTGACAAGACAAATGATGAAGCAGCGTGTGGGCCGGATTATCAATATCGCTTCGGTTGTCGGCGTAAGTGGAAATCCAGGTCAAGTCAACTATGTGGCGGCTAAAGCTGGTGTCATTGGCATGACAAAAACGACAGCGAAAGAATTGGCATCACGTAATATCACCGTAAATGCGATCGCTCCTGGTTTTATTACCACGGACATGACGGATAAATTATCTGAAGACGTCAAGGGAGAAATGTTAAAACAAATCCCTTTAGCACGACTTGGAGAGCCTAAAGACATTGCGAAAATAACCGCCTTTATTGCATCTGATGATGCATCATATATTACTGGCCAGACCCTCCATGTTAATGGCGGCATGGTAATGTAAAAATTAATTTTATTTTAGATTTATCTTTTTAGTGAAATACTCTATAATAGCTTGAGGGGAGGTGAACAAGCATGGCAGAGGTATTAGAACGTGTAACAAAAATCATCGTTGACCGTTTAGGTGTTGATGAATCTCAGGTTAAGCTTGAAGCTTCATTTAAAGATGATCTTGGTGCTGATTCCCTTGACGTAGTTGAACTAGTAATGGAATTAGAAGATGAGTTCGATATGGAAATTTCTGACGATGATGCTGAAAAAATCAGTACTGTTGGTGATGCTGTTAATTACATAAATAGCAGTAAATAATCCCGTTAGATTGATTCAAAAGCTCCGTTTTCAAACGGAGCTTTATTCTGTATGATAGAACTTGGCAAACTATCTGCCAAGTTTCTTTGCGTTTTCGTTAAAACTTTTTTAAACTCTAATTATGTAGTTTGTAAATTTGATGCAAGGTGGAGAAATCATGCGCAAGAATGGTAAAGACAAAGAAGTAAATCGCGCAAAAGAAAATCAATTTAAGGATCTTCAAGCTTCAATCGGCGTGACGATTGAAAACGAAAAATTATTGAAGCAAGCTTTTACTCATTCATCCTATGTGAATGAGCATCGCAGGAAGCCATTCGAAGATAATGAAAGACTTGAATTTTTAGGAGACGCCGTTCTGGAATTAACGGTATCACAATTCCTTTTTAAAAAATATTCGACTATGACGGAAGGGGAACTAACGAAACTGCGGGCTGCAATCGTTTGTGAGCCTTCACTTGTAGCTCTAGCCAATGAACTGGAATTCGGCCAACATATACTGCTTGGCAAAGGTGAAGAAATGACTGGCGGAAGAGAACGCCCAGCTTTGCTTGCAGACGTATTTGAGGCTTTCATTGGTGCTTTATATTTGGATCAGGGAATTGACAAGGTGGTTGAATTCCTTGAAAGAGTGGTCTTTCCTAAAATAAATGCCGGTGCTTTTTCTCATGTGATGGATTTCAAAAGTCAATTACAAGAGCTTGTTCAACGCGATGGAGCAGGAATGATTGAATACCGTGTCCTTCAGGAAAAAGGACCTGCTCACAATAAAGAATTTGTTTCTAGAGTATCCCTGAATGGTGCAGAACTTGGTGTGGGGGCAGGAAAATCAAAAAAAGAAGCTGAACAGCATGCGGCTGAAATGGCCCTGAAAGTATTAAAAGAAAAAACAACTTAGAAATGACAATGTTGGCAGGAGAAATCCCCAAGCAGTATAGGGAGGATAAGAAATGTTTTTAAAACGGTTGGACATTATTGGCTTTAAATCTTTTGCTGAGCGCATTGAAGTTGATTTTGTTCCGGGAGTAACGGCTGTAGTTGGTCCTAACGGAAGTGGTAAAAGTAATATTACCGATGCCATTCGCTGGGTATTGGGGGAACAATCAGCCAAGTCTTTAAGAGGCAGCAAGATGGAAGATATTATCTTTGCCGGGAGCGATTCCAGAAGGCCTCTTAATTTTGCAGAAGTGACTTTGACACTAGATAATACGGATCAAGGGCTTGGGCTTGACTTTAATGAAGTGAGTGTGACCAGGAGGGTTTCGCGTTCCGGTGATAGTGATTTTTTCATTAATAAGCAGTCATGCCGGCTAAAAGATATCATTGATTTATTTATGGATTCAGGTCTTGGCCGGGAAGCTTTTTCGATTATCAGCCAAGGGAAAGTGGAAGAAATCTTAAACAGCAAGGCCGAAGAACGACGGACCATTTTTGAAGAGGCTGCAGGGGTTCTAAAATATAAGAATCGCAAGAAAAAAGCTGAAGTAAAACTGTTCGAAACACAAGATAATTTAAATCGGGTAAATGATATTTTACATGAACTTGAGGGGCAAGTAGAGCCGCTGAAAATTCAAGCCTCTATGGCAAAGGACTACCTAGAAAAAAAATCAGAGCTTGAAAAAATCGAGGTGGCCTTAACCGTTTATGAAATCGAGGACCTTCATCAAAACTGGGAACACCTTTCCAAACAGTTAGAGGGACACCAACAGGAGGAACTAAAGCTTTCCTCTGAATTGCAAGTCAAGGAAGCGTCCATCGTTGAAACAAGGGATAAGATTGCGGCGATGGACGAGTCTATAACTGATTTGCAGAATGTCCTCCTGCAGGCCAGTGAAGAACTTGAAAAGCTTGAAGGCAGGAAAGAAGTTTTAAAAGAACGGAAAAAGAATGCTGCACAAAATAAAGAACAGTTAATAAACAATATCGGAGAACTGACCGATCGAATCAGTCAGTTACAGAAAAATCGAGACATACAAGCAGAAATGGTGAAGGAACTAACTGCTCAAGTTGAAAAATTACAAGCTGATTTAAAAGTGCGGCAAGAAAAGCTTCCATTATTTTCTGAGAATATGGAAGAAAAAATAGAAGGTCTAAAAAGTGAATATATTGATTTGTTAAACGACCAAGCTGGCGCAAAAAATGAAATTAAATATATTGATCAGCAATTAGCACAGCAAGAACGAAGAGGTGTCCGTCTTGATGCGGAAAACGAAAAATATTTGCAGGAACGCCATACTGCGCAAAACAAAAAACTAGACATCCAAACTCGTCTTGACGAGGTCCAAAGAAGTTTAACAGATCAGGCAGCAGCCTATCGTGAAGGACAGCGTGAGCTTGAGACAGTAAAAAAGAATTACGAGAAACAAGAGAAAACATTATATCAAGCCTATCAACTCCTTCAGCAGGCAAAATCCAGAAAAGAAATGCTCGAAGAAATGGAAGAAGACTTTGCCGGCTTCTTTCAAGGTGTCAAAGAGGTCTTAAAGGCGCGTGACCATAAATTACAAGGAATTGAGGGGGCGGTTGCTGAACTCGTGACTGTTCCTAAAGAGTATGAAACGGCCTTAGAAACAGCACTTGGCGGAGCCCTTCAGCATATTGTAGTAGATTCTGAGCAAAATGCACGGACAGCTATTCAGTACTTGAAGCAGAATTCATTTGGCCGAGCGACCTTTTTACCCTTAAATGTCATTAAAGGGCGGTCTTTATCATCTGTTCAATTGTCTTCTATCCAGAACCACCCATCTTTAATTGGACCAGCTGTCAGTTTAGTCTCATTTGATCCGAAATACACGGAAATTATGAATAATTTGCTTGGGAATGTGGTTATTACCAAGGACTTAAAAGGAGCAAACGAATTAGCTAAACTCCTTCAATATCGTGCTAGAATGGTGACTTTGGATGGCGATATTGTTAATCCTGGCGGTTCAATGACCGGCGGAGCAATCAAGCAAAAAACGACGTCCTTGTTAACTAGAAAAGGAGAGCTTGAAAATTTAAAAGAAAAGCTCGTCGTGATGGAAGAAAAAACAGCAGGCTTAGAGAATACTGTCAAGAAATTAAAAGCAGAAGTTCAACAAGTCGAAAAACATGTGACGGAAATCCGGCAAAAGGGTGAGTCATTAAGATTAAGAGAGCAAACCGTCAAAGGCGATCTTCGTGAGGCAGAGCTTCAGGAGAAAAATCTAAATGACCGTTTAGCGCTCTATGACCTTGAAAAAGGACAATTATTGGATGAAAAAGAGTCGCTTTCAAACAGAAAAACCGAGTTAACGGAGTCCATAGAGTCCTATAAGGTAACAATAGCTGAACTTGATGCCCAGATTGCAAAGTTGACCGAACAGAAAACAAATGATTTGAGCTCTAAAGAAACCTTAATAAACGAAATAAATGAATTAAAAATAGAGTTTGCTTCTAAGAATGAACAGTTTACTCATGCCAAAGAGCGCTTCTCGCAGCTGCTTGAAGATTTAAACGAGAGTGAGCAAAAGCTGACTATTTTTACAGAGGATCTCAACCTCTTGTCATCTGAAATGACGAATAGTTCTTCAGGGGAAGAACAATTAGAAGCGGCAGCAAAGCGAAAACAGCAGGACAAAGAGGCAACCTTACAGTTAATTACCGAAAGAAGACAAGAACGTTTATTGATGCAAGATTCACTTGAAAATATGGAATTAGATGCAAAAGAGTTAAAGCGGCTTCATAAAGGGATGACAGTTGTTTTAAAAGATGAGGAAGTGAAAATCAACCGTTTAGATGTGGAGCTTGAAAATCGGTTAGCACAGCTAAGGGAAGAATACCTCCTGTCATTTGAAGGTGCAAAGGTGCAGTATCCACTAACGGTCCCGGTTGACGAGGCAAGGAAAAAGGTTAAATTGATCAAACTTGCCATCGAAGAGCTTGGCAATGTTAATTTAGGGGCGATCGAGGAATATGAACGGGTTTCTGAACGCTATGAGTTTTTAAATGAACAAAAAACCGACCTGCAGGAAGCAAAAGATACTCTTTATAAAGTGATTGATGAAATGGATACAGAAATGAAAAGACGGTTTGAACAAACCTTTGAGGGGATCAGAGCTCATTTTGAACCGACATTCCGCACCCTTTTTGGAGGGGGAAGAGCTGATTTAGTTCTGACTGAACCAGAAGATTTATTGAATACAGGTGTAGAGATTGTTGCCCAGCCGCCAGGAAAAAAACTCCAAAACCTAGGGCTTCTTTCAGGCGGAGAACGTGCTCTTACAGCAATAGCCTTATTATTTTCTATTCTAAAAGTCCGTCCTGTTCCTTTCTGTATTTTAGATGAGGTGGAAGCCGCCTTGGATGAGGCGAATGTACACCGCTTTAGTCAATATCTAAAACGGTATAGCAAAGAAACACAATTCATCGTCATTACGCATCGAAAGGGCACGATGGAAGAAGCGGATGTCCTTTATGGAGTTACTATGCAGGAATCGGGAGTTTCAAAACTTGTCTCTGTACGCCTCGAGGATACAAAAGAATTAGTTGAATCTTAATCTAAGGAAGTGAAAAACATGAGTTTTTTTAAGAAATTAAAAGAAAAGATTTCAAAATCAACGGATACAGTCACTGAAAAATTTAAAGAAGGCTTGACCAAAACAAGAGACAATTTTTCTGGGAAAGTAAACGATCTTGTAGCCAGGTACCGAAAAGTCGATGAAGACTTCTTTGAAGAATTAGAAGAAATATTAATCCAGGCAGATGTCGGCTTTGATACAGTCATGCAGTTAATAGATGAGCTGAAGATGGAGGTAAAACGCCGTAATATTCAAAACCCAGAAGAGGTGCAAAGTGTCATTTCCGAGAAGCTCGTTGATATTTATAATGCGGGCGAAGGGCAATCTTCTAAATTAAATATCCAGGAAGATGGTTTGACGGTTATCCTATTCGTTGGTGTCAATGGAGTGGGAAAAACGACGACCATTGGGAAGCTTGGCCATAAATTTAAGAGTGAAGGCAAGAAAGTGTTAATGGCAGCTGGTGATACCTTCCGTGCCGGTGCAATTGAACAGCTCGAGGTATGGGGCGAAAGAGTGGGAGTGGAAGTCATTAAACAGGCTGAGGGTTCTGACCCGGCCGCTGTTATGTATGATGCCATCCAAGCCGCCAAATCCCGTAAAGCAGATATTTTATTATGTGATACGGCTGGCCGTCTGCAGAACAAAGTAAACTTGATGAAAGAGTTAGAAAAAGTAAAACGAGTGATTGAAAGAGAGATACCAGGTGCGCCGCATGAAGTGATTTTGGTACTCGATGCCACCACCGGTCAAAATGCACTCATTCAGGCAAAAACTTTTAAAGAAGCAACAAATGTCAGTGGGATCGTGCTTTCGAAATTGGATGGAACCGCAAAGGGCGGGATTGTCCTGGCGATTCGTAATGAACTAAAAATCCCAGTGAAATTTGTAGGTCTCGGAGAAAAAATGGATGACCTGCAAGAATTTGATGCGGAAAAATATGTGTATGGATTGTTTGCGGACCAGGTAGAAAAAACAGAATAGGTTGTAAAGGTATTATCTTGACAGATAGGTCATGACCCTGTAAACTTACTCTTGTAAAGGCTTTTCACTTAACAATAGTATTGGAGGGAATACTGGCATGATGCTTGAAAAGACAACGCGAATGAATTATCTATATGATTTCTACTATTCGCTGTTAACTCCAAAGCAACAAAGCTATATGTCTCTCTATTATTTAGATGATTACTCTCTGGGAGAAATTGCTGAGGAGTATGATGTCAGCAGACAGGCTGTTTATGATAATATTAAACGGACAGAGGCAATGCTCGAGGAGTATGAGGAAAAGCTGTTATTACTTCAGAAATTTCAAGAGCGCACCAAACTTATCAGGGATTTGAAGGAATTGCTTAACGGGGGAAACCCATTAAAGGAAGCATTATTAGAAACGATTCTTGAGCTTGAGAAATTAGATTAGGAGGCGGCATGAATGGCGTTTGAAGGATTAGCCGACCGACTGCAAAATACAATCCAGAAGATCCGTGGAAAAGGAAAAGTCTCGGAAGCGGACGTAAAAGAAATGATGCGTGAAGTGCGTCTTGCCTTACTCGAAGCGGACGTTAACTTCAAGGTAGTCAAAGATTTTGTCAAAAAAGTCAGTGAACGTGCTGTTGGACAAGAGGTACTTAAGAGTTTAACTCCAGGGCAGCAAATCATTAAAATTGTAAACGAAGAGTTAACCATTTTAATGGGGGGCGAGCAAAGCAAAATTGCTGCATCCAATCGCCCGCCGACGGTCATTATGATGGTCGGGCTGCAAGGGGCCGGTAAAACTACGACCACAGGGAAACTATCGCTGTTACTTCGTAAAAAGTACAACCGGAAACCACTCTTGGTCGCGGCTGATATTTACCGGCCTGCAGCCATCAAGCAGCTCCAAACTCTAGGCAAGCAATTGGACATGCCAGTCTTCTCGCTTGGAGACCAAGTAAGCCCGGTTGAAATTGCCAAGCAGGCGATTGCTAAAGCGAAAGAGGAGCATCATGATTATGTTCTGATTGATACCGCTGGGCGTCTGCATGTGGATGAGGCATTGATGGATGAGCTGAAGGACATTAAAGAACTAACAAAACCAGACGAAATTTTCCTTGTCGTTGATGCAATGACCGGGCAGGATGCCGTCAATGTGGCGCAAAGCTTTAATGAGCAGCTTGGCCTGACAGGTGTTGTCTTAACGAAGCTTGATGGTGATACCCGTGGTGGTGCAGCCTTGTCTATCCGTGCTGTTACACAGACACCAATTAAATTTGTTGGTCTCGGTGAGAAGATGGATGCATTGGAGCCGTTTCATCCAGAACGAATGGCTTCAAGAATCCTGGGAATGGGCGATGTCCTGACACTTATTGAAAAAGCCCAGGCCAATGTGGATGAACAAAAGGCAAAAGAGTTAGAGCAGAAAATGCGAACTGCGTCGTTTACTCTCGAGGACTTTTTAGATCAGCTTGGCCAAGTTCGAAACTTAGGTCCATTGGATGAATTATTGAAGATGATGCCTGGTGCAAATAAAATCAAAGGTTTGAATAATATTCAAATTGATGAAAAGCAAATTGCCCATGTGGAAGCAATCATTCAATCCATGACTAAGGCCGAGAAGAATAACCCAGAAATTCTTAACGCCAGCCGTAAAAAAAGAATTTCAAAAGGAAGCGGTCGTCCAGTAACCGAAATCAACCGCCTGTTAAAGCAGTTCGAAGACATGAAAAAGATGATGAAACAAATGTCCGGAATGCAGATGAAGGCCAAGAAAAAAGGCGGAATGAAGTTTCCTTTTAAGTTTTAAAATATTTTTGATTGGAGCGGAAGGTGCTCGACTCCTGCGGGAGTACGGGGCAGGGGAGACCCCGCAGACGCGATAGCGTCGAGGAGGCTCCCCGGCACGCCCGCGGAAAGCGAGCACCTGGAGCGGAAATCAAAAAATTAAGTTTAATCTGAAAGAAAATGGTAATACTGGTTGTAAAGAAAAAACACTTTACAAACTATAAAAGAATTGATATTATACTATCTTGTGTGAAACTATTCGGAGGTGCTTATTTAAAATGGCAGTAAAAATTCGTTTAAAGCGTATGGGAGCTAAGAAAACTCCTTTCTATCGTATTGTAGTAGCAGATTCTCGTTCACCACGTGATGGACGTTACATTGAAATCGTTGGAACTTACAATCCAGTTTCTGAACCAGCTAAAATTGATATCAACGAAGAATTAGCTCTTAAATGGTTAAAAGACGGTGCGAAGCCATCTGATACAGTTCGTAACCTTTTCTCAAACCAAGGCATCATGGAGAAATTCCATAATGCAAAATTAGGCAAGTAATTGTCTGATCGATTATGAAACAATTAATCGAAACGATTGTTAAGCCTCTTGTTGATTTTCCTGAAGATGTTCATGTGGATGTCTCAGAGGATGAAACCCGCATTACCTATCAACTATCCGTCAATAAAACGGATATGGGAAAAGTAATCGGGAAACAGGGGCGCGTTGCAAAGGCCATTAGAACTGTTGTTTATGCAGCAGGATCATCACAACAAAAGAAAATTTTTCTAGAAATTGGTGAATAGCTTTTTGCATCTAGATAAAAGGGAGGGAATCATTCCTCCCTTTTTTGCTATCAGAAAAGCGGAGCGCCTTGCCCAGGGGCTAAAGACTAGAGCCCCTAGGTGCTGAAGCTAGACAATTCTCATAGTTCCTATTAAGAACACAGGGAGGCGGATCTTTATGCAGCTGATTCAAAATGTTGTGGTGAAGCAAGTCTTAACGGAACAAAGCAAGGAACAGCTATTTGAAAAGTTTCAGGGGAAAATCCTACAACTGAAAAAAGAAAGCGACCAGCTTTTATTTGAACTCAAACGGTTGGAACGGACAAAAAACTTTTCTTCCGAGGCCGTAAAGAAAAAATTCGAAAAAGAAATTCAAATGCGGAAAGAAAAAATTTCGCTTCTTGATTTTCAAATGGAACAATTACATATCCTACCACTAGGCAGTGAAATCCAAGAAAAAGAAGTCCAAGCCCTCGTAGAGATTCAAGTTGGTGATTCGTGGGAAGATAAGATTGGCCAGTCTACCATCATTATTGAGGACGGTATTATTAAGGAAATAAGATAGAAGGTGAACACAAAATGGAAAAATGGTTTAATGTTGGAAAAATCGTTAATACACAAGGAATCAAAGGAGAGGTACGGGTTATATCCAAAACTGATTTCCCGGAAAAACGTTATAAGGCCGGGAATGTCCTCTATTTATTTATGCCAAAATCTACTACACCGATCGAACTCACGGTAAAAAGCCACAGGACCCATAAAAATTTTGAGTTACTTACATTTGAAGGCTACAACAATATAAATGATGTTGAAAAATTCAAAGAAGGTATCTTAAAAGTACCGGAAGCACAGTTGGAAGAATTAGAAGAAGATGAATTCTATTATCATGAGATTATCGGCTGTCTGGTTGCCACAACAAAAGGAGAGGAAATCGGCAAAGTAACGGAGATTCTCTCGCCTGGGGCTAACGATGTTTGGGTAGTGAAAGGAAAAGGCGGTAAAGATGTCTTGATTCCTTATATACATGAAGTAGTTAAGAAAGTAGATGTACAAGAAAAAGTCATCCTGATTGAACCGATGGAAGGACTGCTTTCATGATGCAGATTGATATCCTGACGTTATTTCCGGAGATGTTTACCGGGGTATTCGGCAATTCTATTCTACAAAAAGCGGCCGAAAAATCTGCTGTACAGTATAATGTGGTGAACTTCCGCGATTTTGCCGATAACAAACACTCAACGGTAGATGATTATCCATACGGCGGCGGGGCAGGTATGGTGCTTAAACCGCAGCCGATCTTTGATGCTGTGGCCTCACTGAGGGAACAAGCAAAAAGCAAAAATCCGAGGGTGATTCTGCTTTGCCCGCAAGGTGAACGATATGAACAGCGTAAAGCAGAAGAATTAGCAAAAGAAGAGCATTTGATCTTTATTTGCGGTCATTATGAGGGGTATGATGAACGAATCCGGGAACATGTCGTAACCGATGAAATATCAATTGGTGATTATGTCTTGACCGGGGGCGAGCTGGGTGCCATGGTGGTAGTCGATAGTGTCGTCCGGCTGCTCCCAGAAGTACTAGGAAACGAAGAATCTCATCAAAAAGATTCTTTTAGTACCGGACTCCTGGAACATCCTCATTACACAAGACCGGCCGATTTCCGCGGCTTAAAAGTCCCTGATGTCCTGTTGTCAGGCAACCATAAACTAATCGAAGAATGGCGCAATAAAGAGGCGTTGCGCCGGACGCTTCTAAGAAGACCTGATCTACTGGATAAAATGGAACTTACCAAAGAACAGGAAATATGGCTAAAAGAAGTAAAAAAAGATTATAAGTAATATTGCAGGCTCGTAATAATTATGTTATGATACTTCTTGTGACTCAGAGCTGATAGTTTCAGATTGTGGTCTTATAACGATGTTCCGCTGCAATGAAATCGAAAGTAGATATGCATGAGCGTCTGTTGGAAGGAGTTGAAAACGATGCAACAATTAATTAAAGAAATTACACAAGAACAACTTCGTACTGATCTTCCTGCTTTCCGTCCTGGTGACACTGTACGTGTACACGTAAAGGTTGTCGAGGGTACTCGTGAGCGTATTCAGTTATTTGAAGGTGTTGTAATTAAGCGTCGTGGTGGTGGAATCAGCGAAACTTTTACAGTACGTAAAGTTTCTTACGGAGTAGGCGTTGAGCGTACTTTCCCAGTTCACACACCAAAAATTGCGAAGCTAGAAGTAATTCGCCGCGGTAAAGTCCGCCGTGCTAAACTTTACTACTTGCGTAACCTTCGCGGTAAAAAAGCTAGAATTAAAGAGATTCGATAATACGAACCAGAAAAGGGCTTGCTCTAAGCAGGCTCTTTTTTTGTCTAACTCTTTCTATACATAACAACTCTAGTCATAGTAAATGATATTTATCGAAATGTTTTGTTAGTGCTCTTTTTAAACCAATTATTAAAGTTTGGTTAAAAAGAACATCCCATCGTGTTAAATAAGTTTAACTTATGTAAAATAAGCTTAATAAGAGATTTTTAATAGTGATTGGTGGGGAATCATATGACAAAAAAGAAAAATGAACTATGGGAATGGACGAAAGCCTTATTAATTGCAGTAGCCTTAGCTGCAGTTATTCGATATTTTCTGTTTGCTCCAATTGTTGTGGACGGCCTGTCCATGATGCCGACCTTAAAAGACCAAGATCGGATGATTGTTAATAAATTCAGCTACAAAATTGGCGAACCCAAGCGATTTGATATTATTGTATTCCATGCACCTGAGGGCAAGGATTATATCAAACGTGTAATTGGACTTCCGGGCGATACGCTTGAATATAAAGATGATGTCTTATATATCAATGGAAAAGCGTATAAGGAGCCTTATTTAGATGAATATAAGAAACAAGTAGAAGACGGTCCCTTAACAGGTTCATTCACTCTCGAAGAAAAAATTGGCCGAAAAACCGTGCCAGAAGGTGAATTATTTGTAATGGGTGATAATCGGCGCTTTAGTAAGGATTCGAGACATATAGGAACCGTAGCAATGAATAAAGTCATTGGAAATACAAGCGTTGTTTATTGGCCTATAAAGGATGCCCACATTGTTAAAGTAGATGAATAGTTTAAGCTTTTAAAAGGAGGTGGCACTTTGACGATTCAATGGTTTCCGGGCCATATGGCCAAGGCTCGCAGAGAGGTCACAGAAAAACTGAAGCTGGTTGATATAATTTTTGAATTAGTGGATGCGAGAATACCTTATTCCTCAAGAAATCCAATGATTGATGAAATCATTCAGCATAAGCCAAGACTAGTTTTATTGAATAAAGCGGATATGGCTGATAAAGATGCGACAAAAGAATGGATTGCGTACTTTGCTGAGAAAGGCATAAAAGCACTTGCTATTAACTCTCAAGCAGGCGAAGGCATGAAAAATATTATACAGGCTTCAAACGAGATTCTGAAAGAAAAGTTTGATCGGTTAAAAGCAAGAGGAGTAAAACCCAGAGCGATTAGAGCGATGATTGTAGGAATACCAAATGCGGGTAAATCGACGCTTATTAACCGCCTTGCAAAGAAAAATATTGCAAAAACGGGAAATACTCCAGGAGTAACCAAGGCACAACAATGGATAAAAGTTGGTAAAGAACTGGAATTGCTCGATACACCGGGGATATTATGGCCAAAATTTGAAGACCAAGAGGTCGGAATGAAGCTGGCCATAACAGGTGCGATAAAAGATACTTTATTAAATTTGCAGGATTTAACGGTTTACTCACTCCGCTTTCTAGAAAAAGACTATCCACAGCGATTACAGGACAGGTACAAGCTTAATGAGATACCGGAGGATATTGTTGCAGTATTTGACCATATTGGTACGCTTAGAGGCTGTTTAATGGGCGGTGGGGTGGTCGATTATGACAAAGTAGCAGAATTAGTGGTCAGGGAAATTCGCTCTGAAAAATTTGGCCCGCTGTCATTTGAAAGACCGAAAGATATTGCCTTACCTGTGGAAAATAATTCTTAACCCAGCTCTCCGTCCGGAGGGCTTGCTTTTTTCAATTTTTAATATAAGGTGACTACATATGAAGAAACTTTCAATTGCACAGATAGAGGAAAAACTGGTGGATATCCTGGAGGAAACAGATCTTTTTATTGTTGAACTTGAAAAGGATGAACGGAAAGGTGCCCAAGCATCCTTGACTAAGTGGAAAAAACAAAGAGAACAAGAAAAAAGGCTCCGTGCAAAGTTTGCTGAGATGAACCAATATGAGCAAAATCTACGTATGCAAGGTTTTAGTTTCATTGCTGGTGTAGACGAGGTAGGCAGAGGACCGCTTGCGGGACCAGTTACAGCGGCCGCAGTTATTTTACCAGAGGAGTTTTTCTTAGCCGGTATTGATGATTCCAAGAAGCTAACCGAAAAGAAACGTGAGGAATTTGCAGCTATTATTAAAAAAGAGGCACTTGCGTATAGTGTGGCAATGGTACAGGCGGATGAAATTGATGAAGTGAATATTTATGAAGCCACTAAAAAGGCAATGAAGGCCGCGATTGTCTCTCTTGATCCAAAGCCTGATTTTTTACTGATTGATGCAATGAAGCTTGAAACACCCTATCCAACAGAATCGATTATTAAAGGTGACGCAAAAAGTATCTCTATTGCGGCAGCATCCATTATTGCAAAAGTGGCAAGAGATGACTTAATGAAAGAGCTGGCGTTAAGATATCCTGTTTATGGATTCCAGCAAAATATGGGATATGGGACCAAGGAACACCTAGAAGCAATAAAACAATATGGTATAACTCCTTATCACCGCAAAAGCTTTGCCCCTGTGAAAGACTATTGCAACATAATAAGTTGATGAAAAAACAGGTATTTTGCCTGTTTTTTTATTATTGTAAGAAAAAAATAATAGCGGTAAAACCCCTGTGAAAACGGTTTCTAAAGGATCACTATTCTGAATATTTTAAAGATGAGTATAATTTTAATGCTTTATGGTAGACAAGGTATCTGTCATTATATAAAATGAAAACGGAGTCAATTTTTTGAAGAGTTTGATAGGAGGATGGGAAATGAATATCCATGAGTATCAAGGAAAAGAGATCCTCAAGCAATTCGGGGTAGCTGTTCCAAACGGAAAAGTGGCATTCACGGTTGAAGAAGCAGTAGAAGCTGCTAAAGAACTAGGAACACAAGTATGTGTGGTAAAAGCGCAAATCCATGCAGGTGGACGTGGAAAAGCCGGTGGCGTAAAAGTTGCGAAAAACCTTGATGAGGTTCGTACATATGCAAGTGAAATTCTAGGAAAAACCCTAGTTACACACCAAACTGGTCCTGAAGGTAAAGAAGTAAAACGCCTCCTAATTGAAGAAGGCTGCGACATTAAGAAAGAATACTATGTTGGACTAGTATTAGATCGTGCTACTTCACGTGTCGTTTTAATGGCATCTGAAGAAGGCGGTACAGAAATCGAAGAGGTAGCAGCTAAAACGCCTGAGAAAATTTTTAAAGAAGTAATTGATCCGGCTATCGGCTTACAGCCTTTCCAAGCTCGTCGTATTGCATTTAATATTAATATTCCTAATGAGTTAGTTAATCAAGCTGTTAAGTTCATGATGGGCTTATACAATGCTTACATTGAAAAAGATTGCTCAATCGCTGAAATCAACCCATTAGTGGTAACTGGTGATGGGCAGGTTATGGCTTTAGATGCGAAATTAAATTTTGATTCAAATGCCCTGTATCGTCAAAAGGACGTTTTAGCTTACCGCGATCTAGAAGAAGAGGATGCAAAAGAAATCGAAGCATCTAAATATGACCTAAGCTATATTGCCTTAGATGGAAATATCGGCTGTATGGTTAATGGTGCTGGTCTTGCGATGGCAACAATGGATATCGTTAAGCATTACGGCGGCGATCCGGCTAACTTCCTTGATGTTGGGGGCGGCGCAACAGCTGAAAAGGTTACAGAAGCATTCAAAATTATCCTTTCAGATCCAAATGTAAAAGGTATTTTTGTTAATATCTTTGGTGGAATCATGAAGTGTGATGTCATTGCTGAGGGTGTTGTTGAAGCAGCTAAGCAGGTTGGACTATCTGTTCCGCTTGTTGTTCGATTAGAAGGAACAAATGTTGATTTAGGTAAGAAAATTCTTGCTGAGTCAAGCGTAGAAATTATTGCTGCTGAATCCATGGCTGACGGTGCACAAAAAATCGTTTCATTAGTTAAATAGGATCAAAAGAAAGGGGAATTCACGTGAGCGTTTTTATTAATAAAGATACAAAAGTTATTGTTCAAGGGATTACTGGCGGAACAGCCCGCTTCCATACAAAGCAAATGCTTGAATACGGTACAAAGATTGTCGGCGGAACCTCACCAGGAAAAGCTGGTCAAGAAGTGGAAGGCGTGCCTGTATTTAACACGGTTAGAGACGCTGTTGATGCGACAGGTGCAAATGCTTCTGTTATCTATGTTCCTGCTCCATTTGCAGCTGATTCTATTATTGAAGCAGTCGATGCAGACCTAGATCTTGTTATTTGTATTACAGAGCATATTCCAGTCTTAGATATGGTAAAGGTTAAACGTTACATGGAAGGCAAAAAGACTCGTTTAGTAGGTCCTAACTGCCCTGGTGTCATTACTGCTGATGAATGTAAAATTGGCATCATGCCTGGATATATCCATACAAAGGGCCATGTTGGAGTTGTTTCCCGTTCTGGTACCTTAACATATGAAGCTGTTCATCAATTAACACAAGCTGGTATTGGTCAAACAACTGCGGTTGGAATTGGCGGAGACCCAGTGAACGGTACAAACTTCATCGATGTTTTAAAAGCATTTAATGAAGATCCTGAAACATATGCAGTAATCATGATTGGTGAAATCGGCGGTACTGCAGAGGAAGAGGCAGCCGAATGGGTGAAAGCAAACATGACCAAGCCGGTTGTTGGCTTCATTGGCGGCCGTACTGCACCTCCAGGAAAAAGAATGGGACACGCAGGTGCCATCATTTCCGGTGGAAAAGGTACAGCAGATGAAAAGATTCGCATCATGAACGAATGTGGCATTAAAGTAGCCGACACTCCTTCCGTAATGGGCGAAACTTTAATTGAAGTATTAAAAGAAAAAGGTTTATACGATAAGTGTAAAACCCACTAAGAAAAGCGGAAGACGCCCGTTTATCGGCGACAAGCACAAGACGAGCTGGCAAGAAGGTTGCTCTTTAACCTTCTTGTCGGATTGGCGTGTGACCTCGAGCCGATGGCGTCTGTAGCTAGACACTAAATATCACCTTAGTCTGTCATATAGTCCCTCAATATTTTTGAGGGGCTATTTATCATAAACAAAAAATAATTGGAGGTTTTATTATGGATGAGTTTAAAGAAAGATTTATTCAATTACTGCACTACCCCAATATCACCTGGGAAAACGTCTATAAAATATTAAAAAGAGATCCAATGCTCCAATCTATTTCCAAATTAGCCGTAAACCCCTTACTCTCATACCAAAGCAGTGATTCTAAGGTAACCTCTGCCAATTCTTCTCATCCAGAACTCATCCACGAACAAATCCGCCAATATCCAGCCAATGACATTTCCGTCATTACCATTTTTGATAAAGAATACCCACAATCGTTAAAAGAAATCTATCAGCCTCCTTGGGCATTGTATGCAAGAGGTGACATAGCCCTATTGGCAAGTGAACCAAAACTAGCAGTAGTTGGTTCACGGCAAGCAACACAATACGGGAAAAATGCCATCCGTCTCCTCTTTCCAGAGTTAATCCAACATGATATTTTGATTGTCAGCGGACTGGCTAAGGGGATAGACGCCCTCGCCCATGAAGAAACAATTAAACTAGGCGGAAGAACGATAGCAGTCATTGCTGGCGGTATATACCATATCTATCCGAAGGAAAACATTCCTCTTGCTCTAACGATGACTAAGCATCAGCTAGTCCTCTCCGAATATCCCCCTGATACCAAACCGCTTAGATGGCATTTTCCCGCAAGGAATCGAATTATTAGCGGATTATCTGCAGGAACATTTATTATAGAAGCAAAACGGAAAAGCGGCTCACTGATTACTGCAAACTTTGCTGTTCATGAAGGACGTGAAGTATTTTCCTTACCTGGAAGTATTTTTAATCCCTGTTCGGGTGGAACGAATGAATTAATCCAGCAAGGGGCAAAACTTATTACAAGCGCGAAGGACATCATAGAAGAATTAAAATATGAGCCAAAAGTTAGACAAACTTAAAATTAAAACGCACTTTTTTTGCAGGTATTTTTAATTAAATGGAGAAATTACCTTAAAAAGGTTGCAAAAATTTATATTATGTTATACATTTTCCAACAGATGTTAAAATACTATTTAACGGATTAATGAAAAAATGAATAGAATTAAAAAATTTAAATACTATGTAAATTAACATATAGTTTAAATATTTTGGGATTGGCAGTTTTGTAAAGTATTTTCTCCGGTTCAATGTGTATAAACTGGAATTTAGGAAAACTTCTCAAATGGTAAGCATCTTAGAATCAGGCTTTTGCCGTATTCAAGGCGCTTTCACACTTTCCCTCTTAAGGAGGATTTAGAATGGCAGCAGAATATCTAGTAATTGTTGAATCGCCAGCAAAAGCGAAAACAATAGAACGTTATTTAGGAAATAAGTATAAAGTCAAAGCTTCGATGGGACACGTACGCGACTTACCGCGCAGTCAAATGGGAGTGGATGTTGAAAAAAGCTTTGAACCAAAATATATTACGATTCGCGGGAAAGGCCCGGTATTAAAGGAATTAAAAACAGCTGCAAAAAAAGCTAAAAAAGTTTATCTCGCAGCTGACCCGGATCGCGAAGGGGAAGCAATTGCCTGGCATTTAGCGCACAGTTTAGATGTGGATATCGAGTCCGATTGCCGCGTTGTTTTCAATGAAATAACAAAGGATGCCATTAAAGAGTCCTTTAAACACCCTCGTCCAATTAATATGGACCTTGTTGATGCCCAGCAGGCCCGGAGAATCTTAGACAGGCTTGTGGGTTATAACATTAGCCCGCTCTTCTGGAAAAAGGTGAAAAAAGGGCTGAGTGCGGGCCGCGTTCAATCTGTAGCTGTCCGGTTAATTATCGATCGTGAAAAAGAAATCAAAGATTTTAACCCGGAAGAATATTGGACCATTGAGGGTGAGTTCTTAAAAGGCAAGGACCAATTTAGTGGAGCTTTCCATTCCTTAGCTGGACAAGAAAAAGTGGAATTAAAGTCAGAAGCCGATGTTCAAGCGGTATTGAAACAGATGGCAGATAATAAATTTAAGGTCGTCTCTGTGACTAAAAAGGAACGCCGCAGAAATCCGGCACCGCCTTTTATTACTTCCTCTCTCCAACAGGAAGCAGCAAGGAAGTTAAATTTCCGTGCAAGGAAAACAATGATGCTTGCCCAGCAGCTTTATGAAGGGATAGAGCTTGGCAAGGAAGGTACAGTCGGATTAATTACCTATATGAGGACAGACTCTACCAGGATTTCTGAAGTTGCTCAAGGTGAGGCAGCCAGCTACATCAAAGAAGAATTCGGAGAAGAATATTTAAAGAACGAGCAAAGAAAAGAAAAAAAACAATCAAATGCGCAGGATGCTCATGAGGGGATTCGTCCAACAAGCACCTTACGGGATCCTAACAGTTTAAAAGCATTTCTCTCCCGGGACCAGTTTCGATTATACAAGCTAATTTGGGAGCGGTTCCTTGCCAGTCAAATGGCACAGGCAGTTATGGATACCATGAGCGTTGATCTGCAAAATGGCAATGTCATATTCCGGGCAACCGGCTCTAAAATCAAGTTTCCGGGCTTTATGAAGGTTTATGTGGAAGGTACGGATGACCAGGTGGATGGTCCAAATAAAATGCTTCCAGACCTTAAAGAAGGCGATGAAGTGTTTAAAAAGGATATTGATCCTAAACAGCATTTCACTCAGCCGCCGCCGCGTTATACGGAAGCAAGACTGGTCAAAACTCTTGAAGAGCGGGGTATCGGGCGCCCGTCTACCTATGCACCAACTTTGGATACGATCCAAAAGAGGGGCTATGTTGCACTGGATAATAAGCGCTTTGTTCCAACAGAACTCGGTGAGATTGTCCACGAATTAATGGTTGAATTTTTCCCGGAAATTCTTGATGTAGAATTCACTGCGAAAATGGAGCAGGGTTTGGATAATGTGGAAGAAGGAAAAGTCCGCTGGGTTCAAGTAATTGATGAATTTTACCGGGATTTCGAAACCCATTTAAAAATAGCCGAGCAAGAAATGCAGTCGGTTGAAATCAAAGATGAGCCGGCCGGAGAGGATTGTGAAAACTGCGGCAACCCAATGGTATTTAAAATGGGCCGATATGGTAAATTTATGGCATGCAGTAATTTTCCTGATTGCAGAAATACCAAAGCAATTGTTAAAGAGATTGGTGTTACTTGTCCAAACTGTAAAGAAGGACAGATTATTGAACGAAAGAGTAAGAAGCGTAGAATATTCTATGGCTGTACGAATTATCCTTCTTGTGAATTTATTTCATGGGATAAACCGCTGCCAAGACCTTGTCCTAAATGTGACAGCATGCTGATTGAAAAGAAATTAAAAAAAGGTATTCAAGTTCAGTGTGTGAATTGCGATTACAAGGAAGAACAGCAAAGTTAAGAGTGGGGATAACCCACTCTTTTATTGTGAAGTAAAAAATATTAATCGACTTTGAAAAATGTCCAGCTTCCCTATTTCGAGAATTGTCTAGCTCCAGGCGCCATCGGCTCGAGGTCACAAGCCAATCCGTCCAAAAGGTTAAAAAACAACCTTTCGGCCGGCTCGTCTTGTGCTTGTCGCCGATAAACGGGCGCCTTCCGCTTTTCTTAAAAACAAAAAACTTTTTTGTTCCTGATTCGTATAGTACAATGCAAGATGGACTTGTTCTGAGGGTAAGGTATATTTAGTACTTTTTAATCCAAAATGGTTATTAAGCATAATTAGTGAAAGTTATTGAGGAGGTACTTAATTGAAAGATATAACGATAAATGTAGTTGGAGCTGGCTTAGCGGGGAGCGAAGCAGCTTGGCAAATAGCCAAACGTGGGGTGAAGGTAAATCTTTTTGAAATGCGCCCCGTCAAACAAACCCCTGCTCACCACACAGATAAATTCGCAGAGCTAGTTTGTAGTAATTCCTTGCGTGCTAATAACTTAACCAATGCAGTAGGGGTACTTAAGGAAGAAATGAGAAAACTTGATTCGGTTATTATTGCAGCGGCTGATGCATGTTCCGTACCTGCTGGTGGTGCTTTAGCAGTAGATCGTCACGAATTTGCGGCAAAGGTAACAGAGATGGTCAAAAATCATGAAAATGTAACAGTTTATAATGAGGAAGTTACCGAAATTCCTGAGGGGATAACTGTCATTGCAACAGGCCCGCTAACCAGTGAAGCCTTATCTGCCCAGCTAAAGAATTTAACCGGTGAAGACTATCTGTACTTTTATGATGCAGCGGCACCGATTTTAGAAAAAGACAGTATAAATATGGACAAGGTTTATTTAAAATCTCGTTATGATAAGGGAGAAGCAGCTTACTTAAATTGTCCGATGACTGAAGAAGAATTCAACATTTTTTATGAGGCACTAGTTTCGGCTGAGACGGCTCCGACTAAAGAATTTGAAAAGGAAGTCTTTTTTGAAGGCTGTATGCCAATAGAAGTTATGGCGGCTAGAGGAAAAAAGACAATGCTTTTTGGACCGCTAAAACCAGTTGGTTTAGAAGATCCGAAAACAGGGAAGAGACCATATGCGGTCGTTCAGCTTCGTCAAGATGATGCAGCCGGTACACTTTATAACATTGTTGGTTTTCAGACACATTTAAAGTGGGGGGCACAAAAGGAAGTTTTCAGCTTAATTCCTGGTCTTGAAAATGCTGAAATTGTACGGTATGGTGTAATGCACCGGAACACGTTTATTAATTCACCAAAGGTTCTAAAGGCAACATACCAATTCAGAAATAACGAAAACCTATTTTTTGCCGGGCAAATGACAGGTGTCGAGGGGTATGTGGAATCTGCGGCAAGCGGCTTAATAGCAGGGATTAATGCGGCTCGGCTATCTGCCGGATCAGAAACCGTAGAGTTTCCTGCTGAAACAGCGATTGGCGGTATGGCCCGTTATATCACTTCAGCTAATCCTGATAATTTCCAGCCAATGAATGCGAATTTTGGTTTATTCCCAGAATTACCTGTGAAAATAAAAGGAAAGCAAGAACGGAATTTACAGCATGCTAACCGTGCATTAGAAACAATTCAGAACTTTGTGAAAGTTTTGTAAAATTGTTGCAAGGGCTATAGAAGTATGTTACGATTTAGTAGCCCTTGCAATTTAAATGGTATGTGATTTGTGAATGTTTTATTAAACATAATTACAGGGTGTTTACAAATGGCGGATAATTCCGCAGAATGACAATTGAACCTTTTTTCACTTAATTTCAGGGATTTCATTATCGGAAGAATAAGTAGGGCAAAGACCCAAGATTACATATCACTTGGCATTTATAACAGAAATAACTCCAAAAGGAGGAAAAGAGAATATGAATCAATTCCATGCGACTACCATATTTGCAATCCACCATAATGGTGAATGTTCCATGTCCGGTGATGGTCAGGTGACATTTGGCAATGCGGTTGTGATGAAACACACTGCTAGAAAAGTAAGAAAGATCTTTAATGGTAAAGTATTGGCGGGTTTCGCTGGTTCAGTAGCAGATGCGTTTACTCTTTTTGAACTGTTTGAAGTAAAACTAGAAGAATATAACGGGAATCTCCAGAGAGCAGCAGTCGAACTTGCTAAAGAATGGAGAAACGATAAGATGCTTCGCAAGTTAGAAGCAATGTTAATTGTCATGAATCGCGAAAGTCTTCTACTAGTTTCCGGGACAGGTGAAGTAATTGAACCTGATGATGGAATTCTCGCAATTGGCTCAGGCGGAAATTACGCACTAGCTGCTGGCCGTTCATTAAAGAAATATGCAGGAGAACATTTATCTGCAAAAGAAATTGCAAAAGCTTCTTTAGAAATAGCTGCGGAAATATGTGTATATACAAACCACAACATTATTGTTGAAGAGCTGTAACTGGAAGGAGACAAAAAAATGGTTAAAACGACGGATTTAACTCCCCGCCAAATAGTTGAAAGACTTGATCAATATATTATTGGACAAAAGGACGCTAAGAAAGCGGTTGCTGTTGCCTTGAGAAACCGTTATCGCAGGGGTCTTTTAAGTGAAAAACTCCGTGAAGAGATCATCCCAAAAAACATTTTAATGATCGGTCCAACAGGCGTAGGTAAGACGGAAATTGCCAGAAGAATGGCAAAACTTGTAGGTGCTCCTTTTATTAAGGTGGAAGCAACTAAATTTACCGAAGTAGGCTATGTAGGCCGTGATGTCGAATCAATGGTCCGCGACCTTGCTGAAACATCTGTTCGTTTAGTAAAAGAGGACCGTATGCAAAGTGTAAAGGAACGAGCAGAAGAAAGTGCTAATAGCAGGCTCGTAGATTTACTTGTTCCATCAGCCAAAAAGGCAGCGAACTATAAAAATCCACTTGAAATGTTATTTGGGGGCGGGAATACTTCGTCTGAACCAGAAACACAACAGGATGATTTTTCTGTTCAGGAAAAACGGAAGATTGTTAGAGAGAAACTCGCTTTAGGACAATTAGAAGAAGAAATTGTTACGGTAGAAGTAGAAGAGCAAACCCCTTCTATGTTCGATATGCTTCAAGGTTCTGGAATTGAACAAATGGGCATGAATATGCAGGATGCGTTAAGCAGCTTTATGCCGAAAAAACGTAAGAAGAGAAAACTAACCGTCCGCGAAGCAAGAAAAGTGTTAACAAGCGAAGAGGCTGCAAAGTTGATCGATATGGATGAAGTCTCATCAGAGGCTATTTACCGCGCTGAACAAACTGGAATCATCTTTATTGATGAGATTGATAAAATTGCCAGCAAAAATTCCGGCGGATCATCAGCAGATGTTTCAAGGGAAGGTGTTCAACGGGATATTCTGCCAGTGGTAGAAGGTTCAACTGTTGTTACAAAATATGGCTCCATTAAAACAGATCACATCTTATTTATTGCTGCAGGAGCTTTTCATATTGCAAAACCTTCAGATTTAATTCCGGAACTTCAAGGGCGTTTTCCAATTCGTGTAGAACTTACAAAGTTAACGGTGGATGACTTCTTCAGAATTTTAATTGAACCTGATAATGCCTTAATTAAACAATATCAAGCATTATTGGAAACTGAAGGTATACAAATTGAATTTTCTGACGATGCTATTCGTAGAATCGCTGAAGTTGCATTCGAAGTAAACCAAAATACTGACAATATTGGGGCTAGACGTCTTCATACAATCCTTGAAAAGCTATTAGAGGATTTATCCTTTGAAGCTCCGGACATTACGATGGAGAAAATAACGATTACCCCTCAATATGTTGATGAAAAACTTGGGGCAATTTCTAAAAATAAAGATCTAAGCCAATTCATTCTTTAGGAATGCTGATTTTTTGAATTTTTCAGGAGACGCCATTCTTAAATTATTCATAGACGGTATATTATTACAAAAAATTTAATAATGGTTGTAGTTACTAGGAGGAAGAAACAGATGGATTTACTTACAAAAACTAGACGTATTAATGTTTTACTACAGAAGGCAGCAGGCAAGCCTGTTAATTTCAAAGAAATGTCGGAAACGTTAAGTGAGACAATTGAGGCTAATGTATATATTGTTAGCCGCCGCGGGAAGCTTTTAGGATTTTCGATTTACCAGCAGATTGAAAATGAACGTATTAAGAAAATGTTTGAGGACCGTCAATTTCCTGAGGAATACTCAAAAGGGTTGTTTAATATTCAAGAGACTTCTTCAAACCTTGATCTTGAAAGCCCATATACTGCTTTCCCTGTTGAAAATAGAGACTTATTCAAAGAAGGTCTAACTACGATTGTTCCAATTATCGGCGGCGGGGAACGCCTTGGTACTTTAATTCTTGCCAGACTGCAGGAAAAATTCCATGATGATGATTTAATTTTAGCCGAATACGGTGCAACCGTTGTAGGTATGGAAATTTTACGTGAAAAATCAGAAGAAATTGAAGAGGAAGCAAGAAGTAAAGCTGTCGTTCAAATGGCAATTAGTTCATTGTCTTATAGTGAATTAGAAGCGATTGAGCATATTTTTGAAGAGCTTAACGGACAAGAAGGATTGTTGGTTGCTTCAAAAATTGCTGACCGCGTTGGTATCACTCGTTCAGTCATTGTAAATGCACTAAGAAAGCTTGAAAGTGCAGGGGTAATAGAATCACGTTCTCTTGGTATGAAAGGGACGTATATTAAGGTACTTAATGATAAGTTTCTTGTTGAGCTTGATAAATTAAGATCACATTAATATCAGATCATCCCCAATTTGAGAGAATTGGGGATTTATTTTTTGGACTCTTTTAAAAATGACATTTTTGTTTTAAACCTCTGTTGATTGAAGCGGAGGGCGCTCGACTCCTGCGGGAGTACGGGACAGGGGAGACCCCGCAGGCGCTAAAGCGCCGAGGAGGCTCCCCGGCACGCCCGCGGAAAGCGAGCGCCTGGAGCGGAAATCAACAGCTTAATTTAATAGTGCCTATTTTTTAAAAGTATTTCTTGATTGTTATATTTTCTTATGCTATATTATTTCATGGTGTTAATACACACGCTTGTTGATTTAAATGGATGGTGCTGTCACGACAGTTTCTGTTTAAAAATGAGACGAGCGGAGGAAAACAAACCACTAGGAGGAAAAAACACATGTCAGTAATTTCTATGAAGCAATTGCTTGAAGCTGGTGTACATTTCGGACACCAAACTCGCCGTTGGAACCCTAAGATGAAGAAATATATCTTCACTGAGCGTAACGGCATCTACATCATCGACCTTCAAAAAACAGTTAAAAAGGTTGAAGAAGCTTATAACTGGGTGAAAGATCTTGCTGGTAACGGCGGAACTATTCTTTTTGTAGGTACTAAGAAACAAGCTCAAGATTCTGTTAAAGAAGAAGCAGCTCGTTCTGGTATGTACTATGTTAACCAACGTTGGTTAGGTGGTACATTAACAAACTTCGAAACAATTCAAAAGCGTATTGGCCGCTTAAAAGATATCGAAAGAATGTCAGAAGACGGTACTTTCGAAGTATTACCTAAGAAAGAAGTTGTTCAACTTAAGAAAGAACAAGAGCGTCTTGAGAAATTCCTAGGCGGAATCAAAGACATGAAGCAACTTCCTGATGCACTATTCATCATCGACCCTCGTAAAGAGCGTATCGCAGTAGCAGAAGCTAAGAAGTTAAACATTCCTATCGTAGGTATTGTTGATACTAACTGTGATCCAGATGAAATCGATGTTGTTATCCCAGCTAACGATGATGCTATCCGCGCGGTTAAACTATTAACTGGTAAAATGGCAGATGCGATCCTTGAAGCTAAACAAGGTGAAGAAGTAGCACAAGAAGCGTAAGATAGTGACTTATTCAAAAAGGTGATAAGAGGGAGACCCTTTATCACCTTTTTTTAAGAAATGTTTATCTTAGGTTTGAATGGCTAAAGATAAGAAATAGTACATAGATTAAAAGGAGGAATTTTAAAATGGCAGTTACTGCTCAAATGGTAAAAGAACTTCGTGAAAAAACAGGCGCAGGCATGATGGACTGTAAAAAAGCACTTACAGCAACAGATGGTGATATGGACAAAGCAATCGATTTCTTACGTGAGAAGGGTATTGCGAAGGCTGCTAACAAAGCGGACCGTATTGCTGCTGAAGGTTTAACTTCAGTTGTTGCACAAGGAAACGAAGCGGTTATCCTTGAAGTTAACTCTGAAACAGACTTCGTTGCGAAAAACGAAGCGTTCCAAGCTTTAGTACAAGAGCTTGCACAACACTTACTAAAAAACAAACCAGCTACTGTTGAAGAAGCATCTGCTCAAACAATGGAAAATGGTGCAATTGTTGCTGACCACATCAACGCTGCAATCGCAAAAATCGGAGAAAAGCTTTCACTTCGCCGTTTTACACTTGCATCTAAGACTGACAACGATGCATTTGGAGCTTACATCCACATGGGCGGCCGTATCAGCGTTCTAACTGTTCTTGAAGGAACTACTGAAGAAGCTGCTGCGAAAGACATTTCTATGCACATTACTGCATTAAGACCAAAATATGTATCTCGTGACCAAGTTTCTCAAGAGGAAGTTGAGCATGAGCGTCAAGTGTTAACACAACAAGCGCTTAACGAAGGCAAGCCAGAAAACATCGTAGCAAAAATGGTTGAAGGCCGTCTTGGAAAATACTTTGAAGATGTATGTCTTCTTGATCAAACTTTCGTTAAAAACCCTGATCAAAAGGTGCGTCAATTTGCTGAGTCTAAGGGCGCAACTGTACGTGAATTCGTACGTTACGAAGTAGGCGAAGGTATTGAAAAGAAAGAAGACAACTTCGCAGAAGAAGTTATGAACCAAGTAAATAAAAAATAAGTCAAATATTCTCGAGCCTTAAAACCAAAGCTTAAAGGGAATGTTACTGAAATAAGTTTTAAATAGGGGACACGGCGTGTTCCCTATTTTTGAAGAGAAATATATAATAAATATATCTAGCTCCTGCGCCTAATCAAGGCGCTTGCGCTTTTAAGATACGGAGGTTTATATGAGCGGTCCTAAGTATAAAAGAGTGGTATTAAAATTAAGTGGGGAAGCACTTGCTGGTGAGTCCAGTTTTGGTATTAAACCTTCTGTAATTAAGTCAATTGCTGAACAGGTAAAGGAAGTAGCAGAGCTTGGCGTTGAAGTTGCTGTCGTCGTTGGCGGAGGTAATATTTGGCGCGGGAAAATCGGCAGTGAAATGGGCATGGACAGAGCCACAGCTGATTATATGGGCATGCTAGCAACCGTGATGAATTCATTAGCGCTTCAGGATAGTTTAGAGCAATTAGGAATTCAATCACGTGTCCAAACATCCATTGAAATGCGTCAAGTTGCTGAGCCGTACATCAGACGCAAGGCCATGAGACACTTGGAAAAAAGTCGTGTCGTGATTTTTGCGGCGGGTACAGGTAATCCTTATTTCTCAACAGATACAACAGCGGCGTTAAGGGCAGCCGAGATTGATGCGGAAGTAATCTTAATGGCTAAAAATAATGTCGATGGTGTTTATTCTGCAGACCCAAGAATTGATCCTAATGCGACTAAGTATGAAGACCTTACCTTCTTAGATGTTATTAAAGAAGGGTTAGCCGTTATGGATTCAACTGCCTCATCATTATGTATGGATAACGATATTCCATTGATCGTATTCTCAATTATGGAACAAGGCAATATTAAAAGAGCCGTTATGGGTGAAAAAATCGGAACAATTGTTAGGGGGAAAAACTAAATGCCGAAACAAGTCATTGCTGCAACAAAAGATCGTATGACCAAAGCAGTTCAATCATATACTCGTGAGCTTGCCAGCATTCGTGCCGGCCGCGCTAGTGCTTCATTGCTTGATCGAATCACTGTTGATTATTATGGTGCGCCAACACCTGTCAATCAAGTTGCGGGAATCTCTACTCCAGAAGCTCGTTTACTCGTTATCCAACCATATGATAAATCTATTCTTGGTGATATCGAGAAAGCTATCTTGAAATCTGACTTAGGATTAAATCCTTCAAACGATGGTTCCATTATCCGTATTGCCATTCCACAATTGACTGAAGAAAGACGGAAAGAACTTGTTAAAGTAGTGAAAAAAGAGTCAGAAGAAGCAAAAGTAGCGATCAGAAACATTCGCCGTGACGGTAACGATGATTTGAAAAAACTCGAGAAAAACGGTGAAATTACAGAGGATGGGCTCCGCGGCTATTCTGACGATATTCAGAAGCTTACCGATGAATTCATTCAAAAAATTGATCAAATTACAAAAGATAAAGAAAAAGAAATTTTAGAAGTGTAATAAAACAAATACCGTTCTGTTAGAGAAATTGATTTAAAAGACCCTCATCCATGGGGGTTTTTTCACTATTACCCTAGATGATTAGATTGACCGTTAATATTTATGAACATTATTCTTAATTCCTGTTATATTACATAAGTTATATTTAGAGATATCTATAAGTTTTTTTGGTATGATAATATTATCTAACCTAAAATGCTTTTACATATTTGATATGTGAATACCTGATTTATTATCGGAGGAAATGATTAATTAACCTGAGGAGCAATGTTATGTTAAATAAATTTGGGCTTTGGAAGAAGCCGGCTAACTCTTCCACACTCCGAGATAAAATAGAAGAAATAAAAGAATCACCTGTTCCTGAGCATGTTGCCATTATAATGGATGGTAATGGCCGCTGGGCAAAAAAGAGGGCACTCCCGCGGATTGCAGGTCATCACGAAGGCATGAAAGTTGTCCGTAAGACAACGATGCTGGCAAATAAACTTGGTATAAAGACCTTAACGTTATATGCTTTTTCTACTGAAAACTGGAAACGCCCGAAAAATGAAGTGGAATATATTATGAAACTTCCGGAAGAATTTTTAGGTACTTTTCTTCCTGAATTAATAGAGAATAATGTTCAAGTTAAAATGATGGGGTATAAAGATCAATTGCCCCCGCATACACTCAATGCCATTGAGAGAGCGACGGAAGAAACAAAAAATAATACAGGACTTGTTCTAAATTTTGCTTTAAATTATGGCAGCAGGTCAGAAATTCTTGATGCTGTAAAACAAATCATAATTGATAATAAAAATGGCATACTGAAGGAGACGGAATTAAATGAAGATATCTTTTCTTCTTATTTAATGAGTTCTGAGTTTCAAGATCCGGACCTTTTAATCCGGACAAGTGGTGAAATCCGCTTAAGCAACTTTATGTTATGGCAGTTAGCTTATTCTGAGTTTTGGTTTACAGAAGTATTGTGGCCGGATTTTAATGAGGAATATTTCCTCGAGGCGGTTGAAGCCTATCAAAAGCGCCAGCGCCGTTTTGGCGGAATTAATCCTTAAATATTACCCTCTTAAGAACATAAAAGGTGTTGAACTAGTAGATGAAGCAAAGAATCATTACAGCAGTGGTAGCAGCAGCATTATTTTTGCCAATTGTATTTTATGGCGGACTTCCATTTGTTCTATTAACGTACCTTCTTGCTACAATTGGACTGTATGAACTATTAAAAATGAAAAAGTTGAATATCTTTTCTATAAATGGGCTAATATCACTTTTATTTCTTTGGGTGATTATTTTCCCTAAGCAATATCATCATGTATTCTCTAGTTTTTTTTATTCGAAAACTGAGGTCGCGATTATCTGTATTTTATTGTTACTAGCCTTTACAGTTGTAACAAAAAATCGCTTTACCTTTGAAGAAGTTTCATTTTCCATTTTATCTGCCATTTATGTCGGAATTGGGTTTTACTTTTTTATTGAAACCCGTGAGGCCGGGCTTGTTTATGTTTTTTATTCTCTATTTATCATTTGGGCAACTGATTCTGGTGCATATTTTGTCGGTAAAGCGATGGGTAAGAAAAAACTCTGGCCAGAAATTAGTCCTAATAAAACAGTGGAGGGTTCATTAGGCGGTGTGGTTTGTGCGGTGATAGTAGGAGTCTTATTCTCTTTATTTTCCACTACCATCCCAGTCGGTTTAGTGACACTTATGGGGATTACCGTTGTGCTTTCTGTTTTTGGACAAATTGGCGACCTCGTACAGTCCGCATTTAAACGGCATTTTAATGTGAAAGATTCCGGCAACATCCTCCCGGGACATGGAGGTATTCTAGACCGTTTTGACAGTCTATTATTTGTTTTACCATTATTAAACCTATTCCATCTTTGGAGTTAAGGTTGTGCTTTTTTATTAGGAGTTGAACTGCTTGAAAACAATTAGTTTATTAGGTGCTACTGGATCAATTGGGGTTCAAACGATCGATATTATCCGTGAGCACCCAGAAGAATTTAAATTAGCCGCATTTTCGGTCGGAAGAAATATTGAATTGGCTCGAAAGTTAATTATTGAATTTAAACCACTGTTAGTCTCCGTACAGGATTCAGGTGATTGTGAAGCCTTAAAAGCAGAATATCCTGGAACTAGATTTACTTTCGGCAATGAGGGGTTAATTGAGGTTGCAGTTTTTGATAAGTCGGATATCCTTGTGAATGCTGTTCTTGGCAGTGTAGGACTGCATCCAACCTTACAAGCGATCGAATGCGGCAAAGTCATTGCAATCGCTAATAAAGAAACATTAGTTACTGCAGGACATTTAGTAATCGAAGCGGCTAAAAGGAATAATGTACCGCTTCTTCCCGTTGACAGTGAACATTCTGCCATTTTCCAAGCGCTGCAAGGAGAAATGGATAAAAATATTGAACGATTAATTTTAACAGCCTCCGGCGGCAGTTTTCGTGACCGGACCCGTGCCGAATTAGTGGATGTTACCGTTGAACAGGCCTTAAACCATCCAAACTGGTCTATGGGTGCGAAAATTACCATTGATTCAGCAACGATGATGAATAAAGGACTCGAGGTAATTGAAGCGCATTGGCTGTTTGGAGTCCCATTTGAAAAAATAGATGTGCTGCTTCATAAAGAGAGTATTATCCATTCAATGGTTGAGTTTCATGATTCGAGCATCATTGCTCAGCTAGGAACACCAGATATGCGTGTGCCGATTCAATTCGCACTTACATACCCGGATCGTCTTCCTCTTAAATCGGCGAATCGCTTAAATCTAGCCCAAATCGGTAAACTGCATTTTCAGGAGATGGACTTAAAACGCTTCCGTTGTCTTGAATTTGCCTATTACGCTGGTAACAAAGGGGGCACCATGCCAACGGTGTTAAATGCAGCAAACGAAGCAGCAGTGGCTAAGTTTTTAAAAGGTGAAATCCGATTCTTGCAAATAGAGGATTTGATAGAGCAAGCTTTAAATAAACATAATGTTATAGAAAATCCAAGTTTAGCTATTATCGAAGAGGTTGACAAAGAGACACGACAATTTGTACACTCACTACTATAGGTAAGATACTTCCCTATCCTCTAAAAAAGGTGGTTTTACATTTGAGCACAGTTATTGCCTTCATTGTAATTTTTGGCGCATTGGTCTTCTTTCATGAATTAGGTCATTTCGTTTTTGCGAAAAGAGCGGGGATTCTCTGCCGTGAGTTTGCAATTGGAATGGGACCAAAGGTGTTTACTCATAAAAAGGGAGAAACTACCTATACCATTCGTCTCTTGCCAATCGGCGGCTTCGTCCGCATGGCTGGTGAAGATCCGGAAATGGTCGAAATTAAGCCTGGTCACCGGATTGGACTTATGTTTGATCAAGAAAATAAGGTCAATAAAATTATTTTAAATAATAAAGAAAAATTTCCTAAATGCCGGATTGTGGAAGTCGAATATGCGGATATTGAAAAGGAATTAGTCATCAAGGGATATCCGGAAGATGACAATGAAAGTTTCCAGACATTTAAGATTGATTCCAAAGCAGTAATTGTCGAAAATGGCATTGAATCACAAATTGCCCCAATTGATCGTCAATTCGGCTCTAAGACTCTACCACAAAGATTTATGGCCATCTTCGCGGGACCAATGATGAACTTTGTATTAGCATTCGTTGTTTTTATCATTATTGCTTTATTACAAGGTGTGCCCTCAAATGAACCTAAACTGGGTGTGATTACTCCTGAGGGGGCGGCTAAATCTGCAGGTCTCCAAAAAGGGGATATTGTAGAAAGTATTAATGGGTCGGAAATTTCAAGTTGGACAGATGTAGTTGAAATCATCCGTAAAAATCCAAATCAAAAACTTGATTTCTCTATCACACGAAATGGTACAGAGAAGGACATTCAAGTAACTCCAGAAGAAAAGACGGTAGACGGAGATAAAATGGGGATTATCGGTGTTTATAGCCCGGTGGAAAAATCACCTGTCCAAGCGGTAAAGTCAGGATTTACGGAAACCTATTTCTGGACAAAACAAATATTCGTCATGCTTGGTAAATTAGTGACAGGTCAATTCTCAATTGATGCGTTGTCAGGTCCAGTAGGTATATATAAGTCCACGGATGAGGTTGCGAAGTCTGGAATTTACTATTTAATGAAATGGGCTGGCATCTTAAGTATTAACTTAGGGATTATGAATTTATTGCCAATCCCAGCCTTGGACGGCGGAAGGTTAATGTTCTTTGCAGTGGAAGCGGTGAGAGGGAAACCAATTGACCGACAAAAAGAAGGAATGGTCCACTTTATCGGTTTTGCGCTCCTCATGCTGCTAATGCTTGTCGTTACCTGGAATGATATCCAAAGATTTTTCCTATAAAAGATCAATTTAATTTGTTACCATAATAGGGATCGCTGCTGCGGTCCTTATTTTTATGGGATTGAATGGCGAAATTGTCGTTATTGTCGAAATAAGACGATTCCTGTTCAGCTATGGTATAATTAAATTTTGAAATAGATAAATATAGTTTGATATAGATGGGAGAGAGACGATGAGCGAACATGCCTTAGGCAATAAAGAGCGATTCCAACTCTTGCTCCAGCAGCTCCAATTAGTAGAAGATGCTGTAGTAGTACATTTCCAAAATGCACAAATTGAAAGGCTTCTTGTTGAAAAGAAAGAGAGGAAGTGGCACTTTCAATTCCTATTTGAAAAAATACTTCCATTCAATGTTTATCTCAAGTTTACAACACAGCTTGAAAGAGCATTTTCCAGCATCGCAGCCATTTCCTACAATATACAAGTAACGAATCAAGCCGTCACACCGCAAATTTTACTAGACTACTGGAGCTATTGTATCCAGCAAATTGACGGTATTTCACCTCCGCTTGTTAAGCTATTAAATGAACAAATCCCAGTAGTCAGCGGTAATAAACTGACTGTGTCTGTTAGAAACGAAGCGGAGGGTCTTGCTTTAAAAAGAAAGTATGGCCCTGTCATTGGGGATATTTATCAGTCCTTTGGTTTTCCAATGCTGGCTATTGATACCGAATTAAAAAATGAAGAGAAAAATGATGAGTATCAGCAATTCTTACTGGCAAAACAAAAAGAAGATCAAGAACGTGCTAAAATGGCTGTTGTAGAAATGCAAAAGAAAGAAGCGGATAAGAGTCAATCGGGAGGAGAGGCTCCTTCAGGACCGCTTCAAATTGGTCTAACGATTAAGGATGATAGTGAACTTCGCAGTTTGATTGATATTGTCGATGAAGAAAGACGTGTCGTCGTACAGGGGTACATCTTTGATGCTGAGATAAGAGAGCTCAGGAGCGGCCGTTCCCTATTAACTTTTAAAATAACAGATTATACAAGTTCCATTATTGTTAAAATGTTTTCTCGTGATAAAGAAGACGCAGCCCTTTTCCAATTTATCAAAAAAGGCATGTGGGTAAAGGTTCGGGGAAGTGTTCAGAATGATACATTTGTCCGTGACCTTGTAATGATTTGTAATGATATTAATGAAATCAAACCAGCGGGACGAAAGGATACTGAACCAGAGGATGAAAAACGAGTTGAACTTCATCTTCATACTCCGATGAGTCAAATGGATGCCGTTACCCCAGTAAGTACCCTGATTGCCCAAGCGAAAAAGTGGGGACACAAGGCAATTGCCGTAACCGATCATGCTGTTGGCCAGTCATTCCCTGAAGCATATGGTGCAGGGAAAAAGAATGATATCAAAATCCTATACGGCGTAGAGGTAAACCTGGTGGATGATGGGGTGCCGATTGCTTATAATGATGCCCATCGATGCTTGGCCGAGGATACATTTGTGGTATTTGACGTTGAAACGACAGGACTTTCAGCAGTATATGATACCATTATTGAACTCGCAGCCGTTAAGATTAGAGATGGAGAGATCATTGACAGGTTTGAATCATTCGCTAACCCGCATCGGCGTCTGTCAGCAACGATTATTAATTTGACAAGTATAACGGATGATATGCTAAAAGACGCTCCAGAAATCTCTGAAGTAATTAAGAATTTTTATGATTGGGTTGGCGATGCGGTATTAGTTGCCCATAACGCTTCCTTTGATATGGGCTTCTTAAACGTAGCCTATAAGCAAATCGGCTTGGAAAAAGCAAAAAATCCTGTTATCGATACATTAGAACTGGGCCGCTTTTTATATCCTGAACTTAAAAATCATCGTTTAAATACATTGGCTAAGAAATTTGATATTGATTTAACCCAGCATCACCGAGCCATTTATGATACAGAAGCAACTGGTTATTTGCTTTTGAAAATGCTAAAAGATGCTTTGGAGAAGGGAATCGAGTTCCATGATCAATTCAATGATAATATGGGTAAAGGAAATGCCTATCAACGTGCCCGTCCCTATCACTGTACACTTTTAGCTCAGACAGAAGCAGGCTTAAAAAACCTATTTAAATTAATCTCTATATCACATATTGAGTATTTTTACAGAGTGCCAAGACTTCCAAGGTCCGTCCTGCAAAAGTACCGTGAAGGAATTTTAGTAGGGTCCGGTTGTAACAAAGGTGAAGTGTTTGAAGGGATGATGCAAAAATCCCCTGAAGAGGTAGAGAGCTTTGCAGGATTTTATGACTATCTTGAAGTCATGCCAAAAGAAGTGAATGCCCCACTAATTGAAATGGAATTGGTACGTGACGAGCATTCGATGGAAGATATCATTGGGAAGATTGTTGCCCTTGGTGACAAATTGGGGATTCCAGTTGTGGCAACAGGAAATGTTCATTATTTAAATGAAAATGATAAAATCTATCGAAAAATATTAGTTAATTCCCAAGGCGGGGCCAACCCGTTGAACAGGCATGAACTGCCCGATGTTCATTTTAGGACAACAAACGAAATGCTTGATGCCTTTTCATTTTTAGGTAAAGAGAAGGCAAAAGAGATTGTTGTTACCAACACAAATAAAATTGCAGACATGATTGATGTAATAAAGCCAATCAAAGACGATCTATATACACCTCGTATTGAAGGTGCAGATGAAGAAATGCGTGAAATGAGTTACGCAATGGCACGCAGTATCTATGGTGAAGAGCTTCCGGAAATAGTAGAAGCCAGGCTCGAAAAAGAATTAAAAAGTATTATCGGGCACGGGTTTGCTGTTATTTATTTGATCTCCCATAAACTGGTTAAAAAGTCCCTTAATGATGGTTATCTTGTTGGTTCACGTGGATCGGTTGGTTCATCATTAGTTGCAACAATGACGGAGATTACAGAAGTAAATCCACTGCCGCCGCATTATGTATGTCCAACCTGTAAGCATTCGGAATTCTTTAATGATGGTTCCGTCGGTTCAGGATTTGACTTACCAGATAAAGACTGCCCGAATTGTGGAGAAAAATACCGCAAAGACGGCCATGACATTCCCTTCGAAACCTTTCTAGGATTTAAAGGGGACAAGGTCCCCGATATCGATTTGAACTTTTCCGGTGAATATCAGCCTCGTGCTCATAACTATACAAAGGTTCTATTCGGTGAAGAATATGTTTTCCGTGCTGGAACGATTGGTACGGTAGCGGATAAAACAGCTTTCGGATATGTAAAAGCTTATCAACAGGATAATAACTTGCAAATCCGCGGGGCAGAAGTGGAAAGGTTAGCTTCCGGCTGTACGGGGGTAAAAAGAACAACCGGTCAGCACCCAGGGGGAATTATTGTTATTCCGGATTATATGGATGTGTATGACTTTACCCCGATCCAATTCCCGGCAGATGACCGCAATTCAGAATGGAAAACAACTCATTTTGATTTCCATTCCATCCATGATAATGTCCTAAAGCTCGATATACTCGGACACGACGACCCGACGGTTATCCGGATGCTTCAGGATCTGAGCGGCATGGATCCAAAGACGATCCCGACAGATGACCCAGAAGTAATGAAAATCTTCAGCAGTACAGAGTCACTTGGTGTTACAGAGCAGCAAATCATGTGTAAAACCGGTACATTAGGTATTCCTGAATTTGGTACCCGCTTTGTGCGTCAAATGCTTGAAGATACAAAGCCGACAACCTTTTCAGAACTTGTCCAGATTTCCGGATTATCACATGGAACGGACGTGTGGCTTGGAAATGCACAGGAATTGATTCATAACAATATCTGTAACTTAAGTGAAGTAATTGGTTGTCGTGATGATATCATGGTGTATTTGATTTATCAGGGACTTGATCCATCGTTTGCTTTTAAAATTATGGAATCCGTTCGTAAAGGTAAAGGTTTATCCGAAGAGATGGAAGCTGAAATGCGCAAGAATGAGGTGCCGGAATGGTACATTGATTCTTGTAAAAAAATCAAGTATATGTTCCCGAAAGCTCACGCCGCAGCTTACGTTTTAATGGCTGTAAGGATTGCGTACTTTAAGGTACATCTTCCTCTTCTATATTATGCTGCCTATTTCACAGTCCGCGCTGAGGACTTTGATATAGAAGCTATGTCTCGAGGTTCCGAAGCAATTCGTGCAAAACTTGAAGAAATTAATGCAAAAGGTCTTGAGGCATCAAATAAGGAGAAGAACTTATTAACGGTCCTAGAACTTGCGCTTGAAATGACGGAAAGAGGTTACAGCTTCCAAAACTATGATTTATATAAATCAGATGCTGCAGAATTTATTATTGAAGGAAATACCTTAATTCCTCCGTTCAATTCGATCCCAGGATTAGGAACAAACGCGGCTTTTAATATTGTTAAGGCAAGAGGAGAAGGAGAATTCCTATCCAAAGAAGACTTGCAGCAGCGCGGTAAGGTATCCAAGACCATCCTTGAATATTTAGATAAACAAGGCTGTCTTGCGGCATTGCCTGAGCAAAACCAGCTTTCCTTGTTTTAGGGCACTTCCGCTTTGGGTTTGCATATCAACAATGGTTATGGTATAGTTTTATTGGAAATACTAAGAAATACTCTCGAGTTCAAGAGTGGGGAAACCCACTCTTTCGTTATGTAACCAAGCTGCGTATTGCATCTTGGTTTTGTTTACTATTGTTTTTGTATAACTTGATAAAACTTTCCGTGAACTACATAGAATTTGGGTGGAATAATAAAAGAAAAGGAGGTAAAGCATGAGCAATGTAACGGAAGTTGTAGAAGAGCTGGCTGCACCAATTTTTCAAGAACTTGGATTAGAACTAGTGGAAGTCGAATATGTGAAAGAAGGAAAAAGCTGGTTCCTCCGCGTATATATCGATAAGGATACGGGTGTTGATATAGAGGACTGCGGCTTGGTAAGCGAACGCTTAAGTGAAAAATTGGATGAACTGGATCCAATTCCTCATAACTATTTCCTAGAAGTATCATCGCCAGGAGCAGAGCGGCCATTAAAAAAGGCAACTGATTATGAAAGATCCATCGGGAAAAATGTATTTGTTAAAACCTATGAACCCATCGATGGAGAAAACAAGTTCGAAGGCAAATTAGTGGAATTTAACGGTGAACAAGTGGTGATTGAGATAAAAATCAAGACACGGAAAAAATTGATTAATATTCCATTTGAGAAAATAGCAAGTGCACGCTTAGCAGTTTCCTTTTCATAAAAAAAGAAAATTTAAAAAGGATTAGGGGGATACAAGCAAATGAGCAGCGAATTATTAGATGCTCTTTTAATACTGGAAAGAGAAAAAGGGATTTCCAGAGACATTTTGATTGACGCAATTGAAGCAGCATTAATTTCAGCTTATCGCAGAAATTTCAATCAAGCTCAAAATGTCCGCATCGATTTAAATTTAGGAACGGGTTCTATGCGTGTGTTTGCACGTAAAGAAGTAGTTGATCAGGTATTTGATCCACGCCTGGAGATTTCTATAGAAGATGCCCAGCGAATTAACCCGAATTATCAAGTGGAAGACGTTGTCGAAATGGAAGTTACTCCAAAAGATTTCGGCAGAATTGCTGCTCAAACCGCGAAACAAGTTGTTACGCAGCGTGTAAGAGAAGCAGAAAGAGGAATTATTTATTCTGAATTTATTGACCGAGAAGAAGATATCATGACGGGAATCGTCCAAAGACTTGATTCTAAATTTATTTATGTCAGTCTTGGGAAAATTGAAGCGTTGTTACCTGTAAATGAACAAATACCCAATGAACGTTATAAACCGCATGATCGAATTAAAGTATTTATTACTAAAGTTGAAAAAACAACTAAAGGCCCGCAAATTTTTGTGTCACGTACACACCCTGGATTATTAAAGAGATTATTTGAAATCGAGGTACCGGAAATTTATGACGGCACGGTTGAAATTAAATCAGTCGCTCGTGAAGCCGGCGACCGCTCGAAAATCTCTGTTCATTCTGATAATCCTGAAGTTGATCCAGTTGGATCATGTGTTGGTCCAAAAGGTACCCGTGTCCAAGCTGTAGTCAATGAGCTAAAGGGTGAGAAAATAGATATTGTTAAGTGGTCAGATGACCCTGTTGTGTTTGTTGCTAATGCACTAAGCCCTTCTAAAGTGCTTGATGTTGCAGTAAACGAAGTAGATAAGGCAACCACAGTGGTGGTTCCGGATTATCAACTTTCCCTGGCAATTGGTAAACGCGGCCAGAACGCCCGTCTTGCAGCAAAATTAACCGGCTGGAAAATTGATATCAAATCAGAAACAGAAGCACGTGAACTAGGAATTTATCCACGTGAAGAAACAATCAGATTATTTGACGACCAAGTGGATACAGATCTTGACTTTGAAGAAGAGTTAGATGACTAGGTGAGGTGAATGGCGGAGTGAACACAAAGAAAAAAGTTCCTATGCGTAAATGTATAGCAACCGGTGAAATGAAACCGAAAAAAGAACTCGTTCGCATCGTTCGTTCAAAAGAAGGGGAAGTATCGATCGATTTGACTGGAAAGAAATCGGGCCGAGGTGCATACCTTTCAAAGAACAAAGAAGCTGTACTATTAGCCAAGAAAAAAAACACCTTGTCTAACCATTTAGAAGTACCGATTCAAGATACAATCTATGAAGAACTACTTGAGTTAATAGAGAAGGAGAACTGACTATCCAAATGAAGGACAATCAATGGATGTCATTGCTTGGCTTAGCCAATCGAGCGCGTAAAATCATATCAGGTGAAGAGCTTGCCCTTAAAGAAATCCGAAATAATAAGGCAAAACTCGTTTTACTGGCAAAAGATGCATCAGCAAATACAACAAAAAAAATTACAGATAAATGTAATTCCTATCATGTGCCTTTGAAATTCGTGGAAGATCGATATCTTCTTGGTCAGGCAATTGGCAAAGAAGCCCGCGTTGTTGTAGCTGTTTTGGATCATGGATTTGCAAAGAAGTTGGTAACGTTGCTCGATTAAATCTAGCGGGGGTGAAACAAATGAGTAAAATCCGTGTTTATGAATACGCAAAAAAACACAATATTTCAAGCAAAGAAATCATTAACAAACTAAAAGAAATGAATATAGAGGTTTCTAATCATATGGCAACAATAGAAGATGCAGATATAAAAAAGCTAGATGCCACATTTAACAAAAAGGCAGAAGGTACTACTTCCCAACCCAAACAAAATAATGGGCAGCAAAATCGTCCAAGTGCCCGTCCGAACGGACAGCAAAACCGCCAAAATCAAAGACCGGCTCAAGGCGGTCAAAAACCTCAAGTTCAGGCGAAATCACCGAAAGCATTTGAGGAAGCTGCAGACAATAATACAGCTCCTAGCAAGGTAAAAGTTGTCTCACCACCAAAAAAGGTGGAAGGTAAAAAGCAAAATCAGGAAACTCAATCAAAAGAAAACAAAGTATTTAATAATGCTGATAAATCTAAGGCTAGGCCTTATAATAATAACCAAAATCGTAATAATAACAATAATAAGAAGAAGAAGGCTCACACGCCAGTTCAACACTCACAGCCAGTAAAGAAAAAGGAAAAAGAGCTTCCAGCTAAAATTACCTTTACTGAATCTTTAACGGTTGGAGAATTAGCGAAAAAGATTTATCGCGAACCATCCGAAATCATTAAAAAATTATTCTTACTCGGTGTTATGGCAACCATCAATCAGGTGCTTGATAAAGATGCGATTGAACTAATCGCAGGCGAGTATGGGGTCGAAGTAGAAGAGGAAATTAAAATCGATGCCACTGATTTAGAAGTGTATTTTACAGAAGACGCTGAGGAAAACTTAGTCGAAAGACCTTCAGTTGTTACGATTATGGGACACGTTGACCATGGTAAAACAACCTTACTTGATTCCATCCGGAATACAAAAGTAACTGAAGGTGAAGCTGGAGGAATTACCCAGCATATTGGTGCATACCAAGTAGTGGAAAACGGTAAAAAAATCACCTTTTTAGATACGCCTGGACACGCTGCTTTTACAACGATGCGTGCCCGTGGTGCTCAAATTACTGACATCACAATTCTTGTGGTTGCAGCTGATGATGGTGTGATGCCTCAAACAGTTGAAGCCATTAACCATGCAAAAGCAGCAGAAGTACCAATTATTGTAGCCGTTAATAAAATGGATAAAGAAGCTGCCAATGCCGATCGTGTGATGCAGGAATTAACTGAACATGGATTAGTATCAGAAGCCTGGGGTGGGGATACTATATTTGTACCACTATCCGCTAAAACAGGTGAGGGAATCGATAACTTGCTTGAGATGATTCTGCTTGTCAGTGAAGTAGAAGAATATAAAGCAAATCCAAACCGAAATGCGGCTGGCACAGTAATTGAAGCCCAACTCGATAAGGGCCGCGGTTCTGTTGCAACATTATTAGTCCAAAATGGTACACTAAAGATAGGTGATCCAATTGTTGTAGGAAACACGTTTGGCCGTGTTCGTGCAATGGTCAATGATAAAGGCCGCCGCGTGAAAGAAGCTGGACCATCTACTCCTGTTGAAATTACTGGTTTGAATGATGTACCGCAAGCAGGGGATCGTTTCGTCGTATTTGAAGATGAAAAAACCGCTCGTCAAATTGGTGAAGCACGTGCACAAGTGGCACTCGCAGCCCATCGTGGCGAAAAGTCGATTGTCAGCCTGGATAATTTATTTGAGCAATTAAAGCAAGGTGAAATGAAGGACCTAAACATTGTCTTAAAAGCTGATGTTCAGGGATCCGCAGAAGCCGTGGCAGCTTCCTTGCAAAAAATTGACGTTGAAGGCGTTAATATTAAAATCATTCATAATGGTGTGGGTGCCATTAATGAATCCGACGTTACCCTTGCCGCAGCGTCAAATGCGATTGTAATTGGTTTTAACGTTCGTCCGGATGTGAATGCCAAACGTGCGGCAGAAGCTGAAAAAGTGGACGTACGCCTGCACCGGATTATTTATAAAGTAATTGAAGAGATTGAAGCAGCGATGAAAGGGATGCTTGACCCTGAATTCCAAGAAAAAATTATTGGGCAGGCAGAAATTCGTCAAACCTTTAAAGTATCTAAGGTTGGTACGATTGCTGGTTCTTATGTAACCGATGGTAAAATCACTCGTGACAGCGGAATCCGTTTAATTCGAAATGGTGTTGTTATCTTTGAAGGACAAATCGATGCTTTAAAACGCTTTAAAGACGACGCTAAAGAAGTTGCACAAGGATACGAATGTGGTATTACTATCAAAAACTTCAATGATGTTAAAGAGGGAGATATCATTGAGGCTTATATTATGGAAGAAGTCGAGCGTAAATGATTGTCGGCGTAGCCGAATGTGAATGCATAATTTATGATGCTCATTCTTTAAAAGAGAAACGGGCGGTTCTGCAGCGGATACTAACACGTTTAAAACAAAAGTTTAATGTATCGGTTGCAGAAGTGGATTATCAAGATGTCTGGCAAAGAACCAAAATTGCCATAGCTGTTGTTACTTCAACCAAGGTATCCACGGAGCATGAATTACAGAATGCATTAAAACTAATCGACTCCTTTCCTGAAATTGAACGAACAATCACCGAGATAGAATGGCTTTAAGTTAAGAGGTGAATGCAATGAGCCACAGAGCAAATCGTGTTGGAGAACAAATGAAAAAAGAACTTAGTGACATTATCGGACGGAAGATAAAAGATCCACGGATTGGATTTGTGACCGTAACGGATGTCCAAGTTACAGGCGATCTTCAACAAGCAAAAGTATATATATCGGTATTAGGTGACGATGAACAAAGGGAGAATACTTTAAAGGGCCTTGCCAAAGCGAAAGGATTTATTCGCACAGAAATAGGCCACCGTATCCGCCTTCGTAAAACTCCAGAAATCATCTTTGAATGGGATGAATCAATCGATTACGGAAACCGGATTGAAACCCTTCTTCATCAATTGCATACCGATGATGATAAACCGTTACAAAATCATAAAGAAGAATAGTGGATAGACAAATGTCTATCCCTTTTTTTAATGTTATCTTAAAATGAATTGGGAAGGGGTAATGAAATGGAAGGGATATTACCTTTATTTAAACCTGCTGGACTGACCTCACATGATTGTGTATTCAGACTGCGGAAGATTTTAAAAACGAAAAAGGTCGGTCACACAGGCACATTAGATCCTGATGTTACAGGCGTCCTTCCAATCTGTATTGGAAAAGCAACAAAGGTAGCGGAATACATAACAGATGCGGGTAAAGCCTACCTAGGTGAAGTAACACTAGGATATTCCACAACAACAGAAGATGCCTCTGGTGAAGTAGTGGTAAGAAAAACAGTTAATCGTACCATTACAAGAGAAGAAATAATCGGAGTCTTACATTCGCTCACAGGCGAAATCGAGCAAACCCCGCCAATGTATTCAGCTGTTAAGGTGGGAGGTGTCCGCCTTTATGAATATGCACGTAAAGGGATAGAAGTAGAAAGACCGACAAGGATTGTTTCGATATACTCCATCGAATTACTGGATGACAGGGAACAATTTGAAGGTGAGACTATCTCATTTCGCTTTCAAGTACACTGCAGTAAAGGGACATATATCAGAACATTAGCTGTAATGATGGGGGAAAAGCTTGGTTTCCCTGCACATATGTCTTATTTACAAAGGACTCAATCGGCGAGCTTTTCTTTAGAGGATTGTTTGACCTTTGAAGATATCGAAAAAAATATGGAAGAAGGGACCATCTCAAACGTGTTAAGACCATTAGAATCAGCACTTTCTCATTTGCCGAAACTCCGGATTAATGATAAAGTAGCAGAGAAAGTGAAAAATGGTGCGCTGTTAGAGATACCTGACCATTTGAAAACAATTAACGGACCGATTATAGCTGAAACGGATGATGGAACTGCACTGGCTATTTATGCAAAACACCCAAATAAGCAGGACCTGCTCAAACCCGTTAAGGTGTTACGAAACGATATATAATAATAAGGTACGGAATAGAAAAGGTGAGTTTTTTGGAAGTACTAAGGCTTAGTTACCCTATTGATACAGCAAACAAAGAATTGCCTCCTTTAGCCATGGCTCTAGGATATTTTGATGGCGTTCACCGCGGGCATCAACAGGTAATCCTTGAGGCCAAGAATCAGGCAGAAAGAAAAGGACTGGCCAGTGCGGTTATGACTTTTGACCCGCATCCCTCTGTGGTGTTAGGGAAAAATACGAAGCATGTTCACTTTATTACCCCATTATCAGAAAAAGTGAAAATTATTGAAGAATTAGGGATTGACTATCTATTTATCATAGAGTTTACTCCAGAATTTGCCCATCTGCTGCCACAGGAGTTTATTGATCAATTTGTGATTGGTTTAAAAGTTCAACATGTTGTTGCCGGATTTGATTTTACCTATGGCCGGATGGGGAAAGGGAATATGGAGACACTGCCATTTCATTCACGGGATCAGTTTACTTTTTCAGTTATCCCCAAATTTGTACAAGGGGATGAAAAGGTAAGTTCTACAAGAATTCGCCGCCTTCTAAGTGAAGGCGAGATCATCGAACTTAAAGTCCTTCTCGGAAGATTTTATACAACATCAGGTACTGTTGTACATGGGGACAAACGAGGCCGCACAATTGGCTTTCCTACTGCCAATGTGGATATGGAAGATGAATATATCATCCCGCCAGTTGGGGTCTATGCGGTAAGGTTAAGGGTGAATAATAGATTGTACGAGGGAGTATGTAATGTCGGTTATAAACCTACCTTTAATAAAGAATTACTCAAACTATCCGTAGAAGTCCATTTATTTGAATTTAATGAGGATATCTACGGTCAAGAGGTAGAGATTGAATGGCATCTTTATCTCCGCAAAGAACAGAAATTTGCTGGCATTAATGAACTAGTTGCCCAGATCGAAAATGATAAGCTAAATACCCTAGACTATTTTGAAAAGAATCGACATTCTTTCTAACTTAGTTGCAAAAAGAAGGTTTTCTTATAAAATGTTCAGGTTTTAACTTGCATTTTGACGGAAAACCTTGTATTCTTATATACGTATTAGAAACCTTTACTTGGCAAGTCGAGTCTCCGACGCTTGCTCGGTAACAGGGGATATGAAAATTTCAGGAGGTGAACCGGATGGCAATCACTCAAGAACGTAAAAACGAACTTATCAGTGAGTACAAAACTCATGAAAGCGACACTGGATCTGCAGAAGTTCAAATCGCTGTCCTTACAGAATCAATCAATAATTTGAACGAGCACTTACGTACACACAAGAAAGACCACCACTCACGTCGCGGTCTTTTGAAAATGGTAGGTAAACGTCGTAATCTTTTAACTTTCTTACGTAATAAAGATGTTCAACGTTACCGTGTATTAATCAATAAGCTTGGTCTACGTCGTTAGTTAACAGAAGCGGGAGTTTTCCCGCTTTTTTGTTAGCAAAAAAACATTTTTTATACATAATTTTAAGTCTTAGCTTTTCTGTGCATACTATAAATAATTTGGTTTAAACAATAAGCTTTAAAGGCTTTTTTTATATGATTAGTTTGATGATTAACCGAGAGTACTTTCTTTCGTATCATCCTTCTAAGGATTTAGTTAGAGAGGGGTAAAAATATGGAACAACTAAAACATGAATATTCTATGGAGTGGGCCGGCCGGAAATTAACGGTAGAAATTGGTCAATTAGCGAAGCAAGCAAACGGTGCAGTAATGGTCCGCTATGGTGATACAGCTGTATTGAGTACAGCAACTGCGTCAAAAGAACCAAAGAATCTCGACTTTTTTCCATTAACAGTTAACTATGAAGAACGTCTATATGCTGTCGGTAAAATTCCAGGCGGCTTTATTAAGCGTGAAGGGCGTCCAAGTGAAAAGGCAATATTAGCAAGCCGCTTAATTGACCGTCCGATTCGACCGCTTTTTGCAGATGGGTTTAGAAATGATGTCCAGGTAATCAGTATTGTTATGAGTGTGGACCAAGATTGTTCCACTGAAATGGCTGCAATGTTTGGCTCATCATTGGCACTAAGTACATCTGATATTCCATTCGAGGGTCCGATTGCCGGTGTGGTGGTTGGCCGCGTGAATAACGAATTTATTATTAATCCAACCGTTGAACAAGCAGAAAAAAGTGATATTCATTTAACGGTCGCAGGGACAAAAGATGCGATTAACATGGTAGAAGCGGGTGCATTAGAAGTTCCTGAAGAAACCATGCTTGAAGCAATCATGTTTGGACATGATGAAATCAAGCGGTTAATTGAGTTTCAAGAAAAAATTGTTGCAGAAATTGGTAAAGAAAAAAGAGAAATTACATTATATGAAATTGACCAGGAACTAGAAGCCGAGGTTAGAGGGCTTTGCGAAGCTGATATGGTAAAGGCCATTCAAGTTCAAGAAAAGCACGCCCGTGAGGATGCAATTAAAGAGGTAAAAAACCAAGTAATTGCAAGATACGAAGAACAAGAAGCGACAGACGAAGACATGAAGCAGGTTAAGCAGATTTTGGACAAGATTGTTAAGGGTGAAGTTCGTCGTTTAATCACGGTTGAAAAGGTTCGACCAGATGGCCGTAAAATTGATGAAATTCGTCCATTGTCTTCTCAAGTCAGCATCCTTCCACGTACCCACGGTTCAGGTTTATTTACCCGCGGACAAACACAAGCTCTAAGTATTTGTACGCTTGGTGCCATGGGAGATGTTCAAATCCTCGATGGATTAGGAATTGAGGAAGAAAAACGGTTTATGCACCACTATAATTTCCCTTCCTTTAGTGTCGGGGAAACAGGCCCAATTCGTGGTCCAGGCCGACGTGAAATTGGACATGGTGCACTAGGTGAACGTGCCCTTGAGCCAGTTATTCCGAACGAGAAGGATTTCCCATATACGATCCGACTTGTGTCCGAGGTACTTGAATCAAATGGTTCTACCTCACAAGCTAGTATTTGTGCTAGTACGTTAGCGATGATGGATGCTGGTGTTCCAATTAAAGCACCTGTTGCCGGGATTGCAATGGGACTTGTGAAATCAGGAGAGCATTATACCGTATTATCTGATATTCAAGGTATGGAAGACCATCTTGGTGACATGGACTTTAAGGTTGCAGGAACCGCAAAAGGCGTGACTGCACTTCAGATGGATATCAAGATTGAAGGTCTTTCCCGTGAGATTCTAGAAGAAGCCCTTCAGCAGGCAAAGGTAGGCAGAATGCATATTTTAGATTCTATGCTCGCTACAATAACAGAACCAAGAACTGAGCTTTCACAGTTTGCGCCTAAAATCTTAACGATGAACATCAATCCAGATAAAATTCGCGATGTAATTGGACCAAGCGGTAAACAAATCAATAAGATTATCGAAGAAACTGGTGTTAAGATTGACATTGAGCAAGATGGAACCATATTTATTGCCTCAGCCAATCAGGAAATGAATCAAAAAGCGAAAAAGATTATTGAAGATATTGTCCGTGAAGTGGAAGTTGGACAAATGTATCTTGGTAAAGTTAAACGGATTGAAAAGTTCGGTGCATTTGTTGAAATTTTTGCAGGAAAAGACGGACTTGTCCATATTTCTGAACTTGCGGAAGAGCGCGTAGGAAAAGTGGAAGATGTCTTGAAAATAGGCGATGAAATATTAGTTAAGGTAACGGAAATAGATAAACAAGGCCGCGTAAACTTGTCGCGTAAAGCTGTTTTAAAAGAGCAGCGTGAAAAGGCAGAAGCAGCAAAAGAGTAATTGAAGTGAGTTTTTTGAGAAAAAGTCAGGGAAATCCCTGGCTTTTTCTATGCTCACTTTAAAGTTGTCCAGCTCAAGTGCATTCAGTCAAGGTGTGTCCCGCTCTTCTTGTTCTACCTTGTCCTCCTTAGACATAATCTTTATAGAAGGGGGAATGGTAGATGAAAAGGGTAAGTATTATGATTATCATTTGTTTTGCCGCATGGATTTCTGTCAACAATCCTATTGTTGAAAATTATATAGCATCATTAACAGAATCTGCTTTGCCAGTTGTGAAGGAGGCAGATCCTCTTTATCAAAAAATAGAAGAAGCGGCCCATACATATGAAGTCTCACCTTCAGATGCAAAGATTGATCCCGTCTGGAAGGCCATTCCTGGATATAATGGGCTTAAAGTGGATATAGATGCATCTTATAAAAAAATGAAGAAAAAGGGAGAATTTGCTAAAGAAAGGTTAGTGTTTATTCAAACAAAGCCAAAGGTTCATCTCGATCATTTGCCTCCTGCTCCTATTTACAAGGGTAACCCAGATAAACCGATGGTCACTTTTATAATAAATGTAGCTTGGGGAAATGAATATTTATCTGATATGCTTGCAACATTAAAAAAGCATCATGTATCGACCACATTTTTTCTGGAAGGGAACTGGACAAAGCAAAATCCGGAGCTGGCCAAGGTGATTGTCAGTGCTGGTCATGAGGTAGGAAACCATTCCTATTCTCATCCAGATATGAGTAAGCTGTCAGCAGCAAGAACAAGAGAGCAGATTATTAAAACAAATGAAATTATTGAGGCTGCTACTGGTCAAAAATGTGTTTGGTTTGCACCTCCTAGTGGTAGTTATCGGGATGAAACTGTAAAAATTGCGGATGAACTGAACATGAAAACGGTGATGTGGACAGTAGATACCGTCGACTGGAGAAAACCGTCTCCGGATGTATTAATTAATCGTGTGATCTCCAAAATTGATAAAGGAAGTATGGTACTCATGCACCCTACTGAATCCACTGCAAAATCTCTAGACAGATTAATAACGCTGATTGAAAAAAAGAATTTGCAAATTGGTACGGTTAGTGAACTAATGGATGAGGAAAGAATAATAAAATAAATCAGGCAATCTATCTCAGAAATTGGAGAAAATACTTTTTAGAAAGTATAATAAATATGGGATAGAACGTCTTAGAGTTTAGTTCACGATTACATAATACGTCCAGGTAAAAACTCTAAGACAGAGAGAGGCATATCTATAGGCGGGGGGCAGCTGCCTATTACGTCCGAGTAGTTTAAGACAGTAAGGGGACGAATCCCCTGATGTTTGTAGTGGTTGTATAGACAGGAGGAAATCAATGATTAATAAGTACACTTGCCAAAATGGAGTAAGAATAGTTCTAGAAAATATCCCTACCGTACGATCTGTTGCAATAGGCGTATGGATTGGAACAGGTTCTAGGAATGAGGATCCAAAAACTAACGGAATCTCCCATTTTCTTGAACATATGTTTTTTAAAGGGACAACAACTAGATCAGCGAAGGAGATCGCTGAATCATTTGACAGTATTGGCGGTCAGGTCAATGCTTTTACATCTAAGGAGTATACTTGCTACTATGCAAAAGTACTAGATACACATTCTAAGTTCGCGCTAGATGTGTTAGCGGATATGTTCTTTAATTCAACTTTTGTGGAAGAGGAATTAAATAAAGAAAGAAATGTAGTCTTGGAAGAAATCAAAATGTATGAGGATACTCCAGATGATATCGTTCATGATTTGTTAAGCAGGGCAGTCTATGAAGATCATCCGCTGGGCTATCCTATCCTGGGTACGGAAGAAACCTTACATACATTCACGGGTGAGTCATTAAAGGAGTACATCCATCAACGGTACACACCTGAAAATGTAGTCATTTCCATTGCCGGAAATGTATCTGAAAGTTTTATTAAAGAAGTTGAAAATTATTTTGGTGCCTATCAGGGTGATTCTAAGGCAGTTTCTGAGAATATCCCCGTTTTTCATTCGAATCGGATTTCAAGAAAGAAAGACACGGAGCAAGCCCATTTATGTATTGGCTATGAGGGATTAAAAGTAGGCCATGAGGATATGTATAGTCTAATTACCCTTAATAATATTCTGGGCGGCAGCATGAGCTCGAGACTATTCCAGGAAGTTCGTGAACAAAGAGGCTTAGCCTATTCTGTCTTCTCTTACCATTCTTCTTATTTGGATAGCGGTATACTAACCGTATACGGCGGAACTGGTGCTAAACAGCTGGATGTACTATTTGAAACCATTCAAGAAACCCTGGAAAAGCTGAAACAAAATGGGATTACCGAAAAGGAATTAACGAATAGTAAAGAACAACTAAAGGGCAGCTTAATGTTAAGCTTAGAAAGTACCAATAGCCGGATGAGCCGGAATGGGAAAAATGAGCTTTTATTAAAACGCCATCGCTCGCTGGATGAAATAATTGAGCAGATTGATGCTGTTACGAAAAACAGTGTAGATCAAATGGCAAGATCTATATTTACAGATCAATACTCTGTAACCTTAATAAGTCCAACCGGTGAGTTTCCAAATAAACTATCTTAATGAAAGAAGAGGTATTCCAGTAATGGATACCTCTTTTTAAATATCGTTCTCGTACATCCATCCCTTCCTTTGCTATTCTAAAATTTTCCCTTCCTTTATACACTATTAAAAAGCAGATATGGGGGAGAAGAATCATGAGGTTAAGTGAACTAAGCGGAAAAGAAATTGTTGATGCTAAAAAGGCAGAGCGGCTTGGAATCCTTGGACAAACGGACTTAGAAATAAACGAACATACAGGTCAAATTCAGGCATTGTTAATTCCTTCATTAAAGTGGTTTGGTTTTCGCAAGCAAGGAGAGGAAATCAGAGTGCCCTGGAGGCATATTAAAAAAATAGGTTCAGAAATGATTATTATTGATGTCCCTGAAGAGAATGATATCTAACATGAAAGCCCAGGCAAATTAACTTTTGCTTGGGCTTTTTTTATTTCCTATCATGGAAAACTCACCGAATGAAGCAATCTTACATAAGATGTTGGAGTGATACAGCAAAAGGAGTTACAAGTTGGATTTTTTAAAAAAAGAAGGTGAATGTTTTCATGCTGACAGGGATGCAGATAGCCGTAATTGGCGGTGATGCCAGACAGCTGGAAATCATCCGTAGGTTAACTGAATTAGATGCGCGATTATCGCTTATAGGCTTTGAACAGCTTGATCACGCCTTTACCGGTGCGGTCAAGGAAAAGCTCGATGAAGTGGATTTTTCCAATATGGATGCCCTGATCTTACCTGTGCCTGGTACGAACCTAGAAGGACAGGTAGAAACGATTTTCTCGAATGAGAAGGTCATTTTAACGGGTGACATCTTAAGCAAAACTCCCGAACATTGTGCCATTTATTCAGGAATTAGTAATTCCTATCTAAACGGCATAACTAAAGAGGCAAAACGGACCCTGATTCAATTATTTGAACGGGATGATGTGGCCATCTATAATTCCATTCCAACGGTCGAAGGAACGATTATGATGGCGATTCAGCATACAGATTTTACGATTCATGGTTCGAACGTAACCATTATAGGGTTAGGAAGAGTAGGTATGAGTGTAGCAAGAACTTTTGCTGCTCTGGGAGCAAGGGTAAAGGTTGGGGCAAGAAAAAGCGAGCATTTGGCTAGGATTACAGAAATGGGTCTAACCCCATTTCACTTAAGTGATCTAGTAAATGAAGTAAAAGATACTGATATATTAATTAATACAGCACCACATCTAATTGTGACGGCAATGGTTATTTCTAAGCTTCCTGCCCATACGCTGATCATCGATTTGGCATCAAAGCCTGGCGGGACAGATTTTCGATATGCTGAGAAAAGGGGTATTAAGGCATTGCTTGCCCCTGGACTGCCAGGAATTGTAGCACCAAAAACCGCAGGTCAAATTCTTGCCAATGTTCTAGCCCAGCTGCTTCAGGATGATTTAAGAAAGCGAAAGGGGAAGGGAAAATGAGTTTAAAAGGAAAAAGAATTGGCTTTGGTCTAACAGGCTCACATTGTACGTATGATGCTGTATTCCCGGAAATAGAAAAATTAGTTCAGGCCGGTGCAGAGGTAATGCCAGTTGTTACCTTTACCGTTCAAAATACAAATACCCGTTTTGGCAAGGGAGAAGACTGGATTCAAAGAATAGAAGACTTAACGGGAAATAAGGTAATTGATTCAATTGTAAAAGCAGAACCTTTAGGTCCAAAAATTCCACTCGATTGCATGGTCATTGCACCATTAACCGGTGTTTCGATGAGTAAATTTGCAAATGCTATGAATGATAGTCCGGTACTAATGGCAGCCAAAGCCACACTAAGAAATTTACAACCTGTGGTCCTTGGGATATCTACCAATGATGCACTGGGTTTAAATGGAGTTAACCTAATGAGGCTGATGGCGACCAAGAATATCTACTTTATCCCATATGGTCAAGACGATCCGGTGAAAAAGCCGAATTCAATGGTTGCCAGAATGACTTTACTTTCGCAAACAGTAGAAGCTGCGCTTGAAGGGAAACAGATTCAGCCAGTCTTAGTGGAGAGATATAAGGATTCCGACTAAATTTCCCGACTTTCATTAAAAAAGGTTATTTCTTTATAAGAATATGTTAAAATAAATTAATCTTTCATCAGAGGGGCCGTCCCCTTCTGATGTGAATTTATGAAATAACCACTAATGTTTCAGTGTAGGATTGAAAGGGGAACTAGAAGATGAGTCAGCAAAAAGGATTTCACGTTGCAGTGGTAGGAGCAACAGGAGCAGTAGGACAACAAATGATCCAAACACTAGTGAAAGAAAACTTTCCAATTAGCAAACTAACCTTACTTTCATCAGCCCGTTCGGCTGGGAATGTAGTTGAAGTAAATGGTCAGGAAATCACAATTCAAGAAGCAAAGCCTGAGAGCTTTGAAGGCGTCGACATCGCCCTATTTAGTGCAGGCGGAAGTGTTTCACAAGAACTTGCTCCTGAGGCGGTTAAACGCGGTGCCATTGTCGTGGACAATACTAGTGCATTCAGAATGGATGCCGATAAGCCGCTAGTAGTACCAGAAGTGAATGAAGCGGACTTGCATAACCACAATGGCATCATTGCCAATCCAAACTGCTCTACGATTCAAATGGTTGTAGCATTAGAACCAATCCGTAAAAAGTTCGGCTTGAAAAAAATCATTGTTTCAACATACCAAGCAGTTTCTGGTGCAGGTGCCACAGCTGTTGAAGAATTAATGGAGCAAACAAAATCTATTCTAGCGGGCGAAACAGTTGAACCGAAGATTTTACCAGTAAAAGCTGACAAAAATCATTATCAGATCGCTTTCAATGCAATCCCGCAGATCGATAAATTTCAAGATAACGGTTATACCTATGAAGAAATGAAAATGATTAATGAAACTAAAAAAATTATGCATTTACCGGACCTGCAAGTTTCTGCAACCTGCGTTAGACTTCCTGTTGCAGTTGGACACTCGGAATCTGTTTATTTCGAATTGGAAACTGATGGTGTAAGTGCTGAAGAAATCAAGGCATTATTAAATAATGCTCCTGGAGTCGTGCTCCAAGATGATCCGGAAAATCAAGTATATCCTATGCCTGCAAATTGTGTAGGGAAAAATGATGTCTTTGTTGGCCGTATTAGAAAAGACATTGATGAAGACCGCGGCTTCCATATGTGGGTTGTATCAGATAACTTACTTAAAGGTGCTGCATGGAATTCAGTTCAAATTGCTGAAAGGTTAGTAGAATTAGGTCTAGTTAAATAAAGCTACTTCATAAAGGCAGGGTCTGGTGTTACATGAAAATTATTGTTCAAAAATTTGGCGGAACATCTGTTAAAGATGAGGAGAGCAGAAAACACGCTCAAGGCCATATTGAAAAAGCATTAAGTGAAGGCTACAAAGTGGTTGTAGTGGTTTCCGCAATGGGCAGAAAAGGGGACCCTTATGCAACCGATACTCTACTATCATTAATCGGTGGTAATCTTAGCAAAATTTCCAAACGGGAACACGATCTTTTGCTTTCCTGCGGAGAGGTTATTTCGAGTATTGTCTTTACAAATATGCTATTAGAGGGCGGAATCAACGCTGCAGCTTTAACTGGAGCGCAAGCAGGCTTCCGTACCAATAATGACCATACCAACGCAAAAATCATCGAAATGAAATGTGACAGAATTCTAAGGGAATTAGAGTCGAATGATGTTGTTGTGGTGGCGGGATTCCAAGGAGCGGCCAAAAATGGGGATGTGACCACGATTGGACGCGGTGGAAGTGACACGTCAGCAGCAGCATTAGGTGCGGCCTTGAATGCTGAATGGATTGACATCTTTACCGATGTGGAGGGTATTATGACAGCTGATCCCCGTATTGCTGAAAATGCACGGCCGCTCTCTGTCGTTACCTATACAGAGGTATGTAACCTTGCCTATCAAGGGGCAAAAGTGATTCATCCAAGAGCGGTTGAAATCGCTATGCAGGCAAAGGTGCCAATCCGAATTCGCTCTACCTATTCAGATGCTCTAGGGACATTGGTCACTTCCATAAATAAGGAAAATCGCGGCAGTGATATTAAGGAAAGAACGGTTACAGGGATTGCGCACGTGTCGAACGTGACACAAATAAAGGTTTTTGCTAAAAAGGATCAATATAACCTTCAGGCAGAAGTCTTTAAAGCAATGGCAAATGAAAAAATCAGTGTTGATTTTATCAATATTTCTCCTAACGGAGTGGTTTATACTGTAACAGATGAAATGACGGATCGTGCGATAAAGGTTCTAGAAGAATTAGGACATGAACCGGTTGTAGAGCGTGATTGCGCTAAGGTCTCAGTTGTTGGTGCAGGAATCGCGGGCGTACCAGGAATTACTTTTAAAATCGTAACAGCACTATCAAATCATGGAATTCGCATTTTACAATCAGCAGACAGCCATACAACTATTTGGGTACTGGTCAAACAAGAGGACTTAGTTAAATCCGTTAATTCCTTGCATGATGCCTTTCAATTAGAAGAAGAAACAATGGAGTATAATCTCTAGGAACTAGAGAAATGGAATGTTGCGATACAACAGGTTTACCTGTATGTATTGAAAGGAGTACTAAAATGGTTCATTTCGGGCAAGTGTCAACAGCGATGGTAACTCCCTTTGATAATAAAGGGAATATTGACTTTGGAAAAACAACTCAATTGATTAATTATTTGATTGAAAATGGCACGGATTCCCTTGTGGTTGCAGGAACAACGGGTGAGTCTCCGACGCTTTCCAAAGAAGAAAAGCTGGCTCTATTTGATCATGTTGTAAAGGTTGTAAAAAAGCGTGTTCCAGTCATTGCTGGTACGGGCAGTAATAATACGTACGCTTCGATCGAATTAACCAAACAGGCAGAACAGCTTGGCGTTGATGCGATTATGGCAGTAGGCCCTTATTACAATAAGCCAAACCAGGAAGGGTTGTACCAGCATTTTAAGGCAATTGCAGAAACGACCACACTTCCAATGATGGTTTATAATATTCCCGGAAGATCCTCTGTTACTATTCAGCCTCAGACAGTCGTGCGGCTGTCTAAAATTCCAAATATTGTAGCTGTAAAGGAAGCAAGCGGCGATCTGAATGCAATGACATATATCATTGCAAATACGCCAGAAGATTTTGCACTATACAGTGGTGATGACAGTTTAACCATCCCCGTGCTTTCAATCGGTGGAGCAGGGGTGATTTCAGTGGCATCACATGTAATTGGAAATGAATTGAAGGAAATGGTTAAGGCGTTCTTTGCTGGAGACAATGCTAAAGCTGCAAGATTACATCAACAACTGCTTCCACTCATGCAAGGGCTTTTTGCAGCGCCAAGCCCTGCGCCTGTTAAAACTGCATTACAAATAAAAGGGTTAGATGTGGGGCCTGTTCGACTGCCGCTTGTTGGTCTAAACGAACAAGAACGGAGCACACTTATCTCTCTATTAGAAACCGTATAAAGAATCAAGAGCTAATCGAATGTTCTGTTCGATTGGCTCTTTTTACTTTTGCCGTAAGATTTTATACAAGACTTGTTTCCTAAAAAGGATTATTGGTTGTAAAGGTTTTCAATTATCAAGTATAATAATCATAACTGATCTTGGGTCGGCGATAGTAAAGTGGTATTTAAGCAGGATACATCACTTTGCTCGTATAATTTTTATTTATTGTCAGCATAGGAGGAAACGGGTTTGATAAAGAAAAAAAATACATCCATTAAGTTTATTGCGCTTGGTGGTCTTGGAGAAATCGGAAAAAATATGTATCTGGTTGAGGTGGACAGGGACATATTTATTATTGATGCTGGCTTAATGTTCCCCGAGGAAGAGATGCTCGGTATCGATATGGTTATACCTGATTTAACATATATACGTGATAATAAGGAACGGGTAAAAGCGATCTTTTTAACACATGGTCATGAAGATCATATTGGTGCTCTTTCCTATGTACTTCAATATGTGAATGTCCCGATTTATGGGACAAAACTTACCCTTGCACTTGCAAATGCAAAACTAAGAGAACAAGAATTTAGAGGGACTGCCAATTTTATAGAAGTAACTTCCGATACAATTGTCGAATTAGAGTCTGTACAAGCTAGTTTTTTTAGAACGAATCATAGTATTCCGGATTCAGTGGGAGTTTGTATACATACCTCGGAGGGCATTATTGTTTATACTGGAGATTTTAAGTTTGACCAGGGCGCAACGAGGTTATATCAGCCTGAAATTGGCAAAATGGCTGCTATTGGGGATCAAGGTGTATTGTGTCTACTGTCAGATAGTACAGAGGCGGAAATACCAGGTTACACCACATCAGAAACAATTGTTGAACGAGAAATGTCCAATTCTTTTTATAATGCTCCTGGCAGAATTATTGCTGCCTGTTTTGCATCAGATATTAATCGGATCCAACATATTTTTAATGCCGCTAGTGAAAATAGGCGGAAAGTAGCGGTAGTTGGGAAGAGCCTCGAGCGAATTTATCATATCGCCCTTGATTTAGGTTATTTAGAAGTGGATGAAGAGTTAATTATCCCTGTAAGTGAAATCAAAAACTATCAGGATCGTGAAATTGTTGTATTAATGACAGGGAGTCAAGGCGAGCCGATTGAAGCCCTCCAGAAAATGGCTAAGCAGACCCATAAACTCTTAAACATTCAGCAGGGTGATACAGTATTAATCGCTGCCTCTCCTCTACGGGGCAGTGAAGTGTTTTTATTTAAAACAATCGATATGCTGTTTAGAGCAGGCGCTAATGTTATATCTGGCAGACGAGCCATTCATGTATCTAGTCACGGAAGTCAAGAAGAACTGAAATTTATGATTAATTTAATGAAACCGAAGTTCTTTATTCCAGTTCACGGCGAATATCGGATGTTAAAAGCACACCGGAAAGTGGCCTTAGAAAGTGGACTTATGGATCAACAGATTGTTATTCCAGAACGCGGCGATGTGATCGAATGGAAAGAAGACCGCATGGGGATCTCAGGTAAAGTTCCCTCAGGAAATGTATTGATTGATGGAATTGGCGTTGGGGATGTGGGTAACATCGTTCTGCGTGACCGTAAGCTCTTATCTCAAGATGGTATTTTAATTGTTGTTGTTACTTTGACCAAGCAGGAAAAGAAAATTGCTGCTGGTCCAGAAATTATTTCAAGAGGCTTTGTCTATGTACGAGAGTCTGAAAAGTTAATGGACAATTCAACGAAGTTAGTCCGTGACATCGTAGAAAAAAACACGGCAAAAGGCACATTTGAGTGGTCCAGCTTAAAACAAGAAATCAGAGATGAATTGAATCGCTTTTTATATGAAAAAACAAAAAGGCGACCAATGATACTCCCTATCATAATGGAAATTTAAAAGGATTGGCACTGGTTTTGTAACCAGTGCCTTTTCATATTTCGAGCATGAAATTGTTTCTTGGGTGAATACTAAGCGTATATCATGCTTGAAGGGAGCAGTAGAATGAGTAACGATTACCGTAACAATGATACCGGTAAACAAGAAGGACAAGAGCCTCAAAAAGAGGAAAAAACTTCTCCATTATTAGAAAAAATTCAACAGCTGGGTCAAACCAATGTACCGCAGCTTTCAAGTGATTCTAGTATTCATTGCTTAACCATTATTGGCCAAATTGAAGGGCATATGGCATTGCCGCCGCAGAATAAAACCACCAAGTATGAGCACTTACTGCCACAGTTGGTCGCCATCGAGCAAAACCCCAAAATTGAAGGGGTCCTCATTATTTTGAATACAGTCGGCGGAGATGTAGAAGCAGGCTTGGCAATATCTGAGATGATTGCCTCTCTATCAAAGCCAACAGTCTCAATTGTGTTAGGCGGTGGACATTCGATCGGCGTGCCAATCGCGGTCTCGTGCGATTATTCCTTTATTGCAGAAACGGCTACCATGACCATCCACCCGATTCGGCTGACAGGACTGGTTATTGGTGTGCCCGCAACGTTTGAATATTTAGATAAGATGCAGGAGCGGGTGGTCAACTTTGTTAAGGGACATTCGAATATTACAGAAGAAACGTTTAAAGATTTAATGTTTGCAAAAGGAAATCTAACTAGAGATATTGGGACGAATGTGATTGGTGTTGATGCCGTTAAATACGGATTAATTGATGAAGTCGGAGGTCTAGGGCCTGCGATGAAGAAATTATATGAAATGATCGAACTTCAAAAGGAAAAAAATGAGGGGCTGATTCAATGATCCTTTATACGATGATGCCAAGTGAGTTGATCTTCCCGCCTGAAGAAGTGGAACAGAGCAAGCAAAAGCTAATCTCCTATCAGGGAATTTCTATGCTTGTAGAGCAAACAGATTCAGACCATGTCCAAATTGTCCGAATCTTAAGCAGCGATCCACAGCATTATTTAAATCAGGAATTGTGCCCGGGCAGCAAAATTTCTTTTGCTAACCTTGGTGGTTTATCGGCAATGTAATAGTAGAATATGGTATAATTATAAAAAGAGAAAAAGAGCAGCCATTTTCGGCTGCTCATTTTTATACATACATAAATGGATACTTAAACATATGAGTACCAGCTAAAAAGTGAAATAAAAATATAGTACAAGGTGATTAAATGGCCAAAAAAAAGAAAAGACAACCCAAAAAAAGAGACAATCATTTAAAACGAACCGTTCAATATGAATTAACGGCCTTAGCGATCTTAGCACTGGCCGTTATATCGATTGCCAAGTTAGGAGCAGTAGGGAAGGCCACTGTTCTATTCTTTCGTTTTTGGATGGGCGAATGGTATATGCTGGGTCTTTTAGGACTAGTTATCTTAAGTATTTATTTAATGTGGAAACGAACGATTCCCTTTTTATTTCATATTAAACTAGTTGGCAGCTATTTTATTATTTCAGCCATCCTTCTCCTGAGTCATGTAACCCTATTCCACCTGCTCACAAACGATGGGAATTTTAAGGACCCAAGTGTGATTAACAACACCTGGGAGTTATTTATGATGGAATTAAGAGGGGAGACAAGTACAACGGATCTTGGAGGAGGAATTCTCGGAGCGGTTCTATTTGCCCTCTTCCACTATTTATTTGCAGAGACAGGGACAAAAATTATTGCATTTATCTTTATTCTTATTGGGGTTATCTTGTTGACAGGAAAATCATTTGGTGATTTTGTTGGCAAAATCATTCTGACTTTGTTTGATTTTTCTAAAGGACAATGGGAAGCATTCAAGCTGGACATGTCTGAATGGAAACAGAAACAAGCCGAGCGGCGCAATGAGCGGATTGCCGAGAAGCAGAAAGAACGTGAAAACCGTCAAAGAGAACCTGCACCAGTTATTAATAATCATGTGCCAGAACAGGAAGAAACCATTGTTCCTGAACCGATTATCTCTAGTTTTTCAGATAGAGCATACGTAGAAGTGCCGCCTGCCGTTACTTCTGAAGCCGATCAAACCAAGGGAAAAGAACAAAAACGCAAAACAGAAGAGGATGAGGATGATAATACTCCTCCAATTTCATTTACGGAGGCAGCAGTAGAGAATGTTTCTTATGAATTGCCGCCGCTAAGACTCTTAAAAGCTCCAAAGAAAACAGACCAAAGCGGTGAATATCAACTAATCCATGCCAATGCTGCAAAACTTGAAAGAACCTTCCAATCCTTTGGAGTAAAAGCCCGGGTTACTCAGGTTCATTTAGGACCTGCTGTTACAAAATATGAGGTACATCCTGATGTTGGCGTGAAGGTTAGTAAAATTGTAAGCCTAAGTGATGACATCGCCTTAGCACTTGCTGCTAAAGGAATCCGTATTGAAGCGCCAATTCCCGGTAAATCAGCGATTGGAATTGAGGTGCCAAATTCTGAGGTTGCAATGGTTTCTTTAAGGGAAGTGTTAGAAGCGACCCAAAATGACAAACCTGATGCGAAACTATTAATTGGGCTTGGCAGGGATATTACCGGTGAAGCAGTTCTTGCCGAATTAAATAAAATGCCGCATTTACTTGTTGCCGGAGCGACAGGAAGCGGAAAGAGTGTATGTATAAACGGAATTATTACGAGCCTATTAATGAGGGCAAAGCCCCATGAAGTCAAATTAATGATGATTGACCCAAAAATGGTTGAATTAAATGTATATAATGGGATTCCACATTTGCTCGCACCGGTAGTAACAGATGCAAAAAAAGCTTCACAAGCATTAAAGAAAGTAGTAAGTGAAATGGAAAGACGGTATGAACTGTTTTCTCACACCGGTACACGTAATATTGAAGGATATAATGACCATGTGAGAAAACACAACCTTGAGGAGAATGACAAACAGCCATTGCTGCCTTACATTGTCGTGATTGTCGACGAGTTGGCCGATTTAATGATGGTTGCCTCATCGGATGTAGAAGATTCAATTACCCGATTAGCTCAAATGGCGCGTGCCGCGGGAATTCACCTAATCATCGCCACACAGCGTCCGTCGGTCGATGTGATCACCGGTGTGATTAAGGCTAATATACCATCCCGTATTGCCTTTGCTGTTTCAAGTGCGACTGATTCAAGGACCATCCTCGATATGGGCGGTGCGGAGAAACTGCTCGGCAGAGGGGATATGTTATTCCTCCCTGTCGGAGCATCGAAACCTGTACGGGTTCAAGGTGCTTTCCTCTCAGACCAAGAGGTAGAGGATACGGTAGAATTTGTTATTTCACAGCAAAAAGCACAATACCAAGAAGAAATGATTCCAGATGATATTCCGGAAGTAACTGGTGCAGTCGATGATGAATTATATGAAGAGGCTGTTGATTTAATTATCGAAATGCAAACCGCATCGGTATCCATGCTGCAGCGGCGTTTCCGAATTGGTTATACCAGGGCAGCACGACTAATTGATGAGATGGAAGCCCGCGGTATTGTAGGCCCATATGAGGGCAGTAAGCCACGTGCTGTATTACAAGCAAAACCAAAAGAGGAACAGAGTTCATAATCTGAATAAAGCCCGAAAGGTATCAATACTAGTAAAAAAGAGCCGTTGTGCTCTTTTTTTTGTGGTCTAATTTGTTGTTGGATATGATACTATAGTAACAGGACAATGAATGGACATCTTCATTTTAATTAAATCTTGTAATTCTACATAATTCGACATGTTTTTGGTAATTTTTCAAATAATATGTAAGCGTTGTCTTGAATGTTAGCTTTTTTCCCCCTTTTTTCGACGAAATTTTATATATCTATTTATTTATCTAATAAAAAATGTTAATATAAATCCGATTAGTAGGAATGATATCAGATGTCTGATGTCTAGGAAAAAGGCTGGAGGAAACAGCATGTCTATTAAGTCAGATAACCGGCACTTATATTTACAAGTCATCGATCGGTTGAAGCAGGATATTAAAAATGGGGTATATAAAGAAAAAGAAAAGCTGCCTTCAGAATTTGATCTTGCCAAACAACTAGGTGTGAGCCGGGCGACTCTTCGAGAAGCACTAAGAATTCTTGAGGAGGAGAATGTAATCATTAGGCGCCACGGTGTTGGTACTTTTGTTAACGCACGGCCAATGTTTACATCCGGGATTGAACAACTAAATAGTGTCACTTACATGATTAAACAAGCTGGCATGAAACCAGGCACCATTTTCTTAAGTTCATCAACTCAAGTTCCCACCGAAGAGGATGTTCGTCGTTTCTCGTGTCCTGATAGTGAGGAAATATTCGTAATGGAGAGGGTAAGAACCGCAAACGGAGAACCTGTTGTTTATTGCATCGATAAGGTCCCGGAAAGCATTTTGCCTGAAACATTTTCTCATGAAGAAGAATCCATTTTTCAGATTTTAGAGGAAGAGGCAAACCGCAAAATTACATACGCTATCGCTCAAATCGAACCAATAGGTTATCATGAGAAAATTTCCCCCATATTAGAATGTGAACCAGAAACTGCTCTGCTTGTTTTAAAGCAAATGCATTTTGATGAAATGGATGAACCTGTCCTATTTTCGGTAAACTATTTTAAGGCGGATAAGTTTAGTTTTCATGTATTAAGAAAGAGATTTTGATCTTTTTTAATAGATGTAAATCTAAACAGTCTATAAAATCATTTCTACAAAAATCAAACAAATTCATAGGGGGTCAATTACCTTGAAAAAGCGTAAAATTGGAATGACACTATCTCTAGTTCTTGCTGCTGGGACACTTTTAGGTGCTTGTGGAAAAAGTGATGACACAAACGAAACATCTAAAGGTGGAGACAAAGATACATTCTCTGTAGCAATGGTCACTGATGTGGGCGGTGTAGATGACAAATCATTTAACCAATCCGCATGGGAAGGTCTTCAAAAATTCGGTAAAGACAATGGCTTGGAAAAAGGTAAAGGCGGATATGATTACGTTCAATCTAAATCAGATGCAGATTATGCTACTAATTTAAACACTCTTGCACGTCAAGATTTTGATTTAGTATTTGGAATTGGCTTTTTGATGCAGGGTGCGGTTGACGAAATTGCACAACAACAAAAAGATCATCATTTCGCAATTGTTGACTCTGAAGTTAAACAAGACAACGTAGCAAGCATCCTCTTCAAAGAACAAGAGGCATCATTCCTAGCGGGTGTTGCAGCGGCAATGACAACTAAATCCAATAAAATTGGTTTTATCGGCGGTGTCGAAGGAGCTGTTATTGAACGTTTTGAAGCTGGATTTGTAGCAGGTGTTAAAGCGGCGAAACCAGAAGCTACTGTTGATATTCAATATGCTGGAGCTTTTGATAAAGCTGAACTTGGTCAATCAATTGCTTCAAAAATGTACTCTTCTGGCGCAGATGTAGTTTTCCATGCTGCTGGCGGTACAGGTGTTGGTTTATTTAAAGAAGCTAATGACCTTAAGAAAAAAGACCCAGCTCGTGAAATTTGGGCAATCGGTGTTGACAGTGACCAAGCAAACATGGGTCCAGATGTTGTCTTAACTTCCGCACTTAAACGCGTAGACAATGCTGTAATCGACGTATCTACAAAAGCTAAAGAAGGTAATTTCCCTGGCGGAAAAGTTGCACTTTACGGCCTTGCTGAAGATGGTGTTGGTTTAGCACCAATTAATAGCAAAGCAGCAAATAAAGAAGCAATTGAAACCGCTGTGAAAGAATGGACTGACAAAATTAAATCAGGTGCAGTAAAAGTTCCTGGTACACGTGCTGAATTAAAAACTTTTAGTGCAAAATAATATAAAGGAATAAGCAGGTATTAAATCCTGCTTATTCCTTCTTAATGAAATCCTAAGTGAAGTGTAGAAACAAATTCTACCTTTCATTTAAGATTTTAGTGGGGAGGAAATCCCTGTTTTTTTAAAAATCTGAAAGGTCTGACCTCTTACTACTATTGGTCAAAATTTCCTTTTAACCTAACACAGGGAGTGAGAAAGATGGATTTTGTAATAGAAATGCTCAACATTCGTAAAGAATTTGGCGGTTTCGTTGCGAATGATAACATTACCCTTCAATTAAAGAAGGGAGAAATTCACGCATTATTAGGTGAAAATGGTGCGGGCAAATCCACCTTGATGAATGTACTTTTTGGGCTTTACCAACCTGAACAAGGTGAAATTCGAGTGAAAGGGAAACCTGTTAAAATCACTAACCCAAATATTGCAAATGATTTAGGAATCGGAATGGTTCACCAGCACTTTATGTTAGTCGATACATTTACGGTTACAGAAAATATAATCCTCGGCAGAGAAATAACAACTGGGGGAAGAATTGACTTAAAAAAGGCCGAAAAAGAAGTTCGTGAGATTTCAGAACGTTATGGATTGGCCGTTGATCCGCAGGCAAAGATATCCGATATTTCCGTGGGAATGCAGCAAAGGGTAGAAATCTTAAAAACATTATACCGCGGTGCAGAGATTGTTATTTTTGATGAACCTTCTGCTGTACTGACACCACAGGAAATTAAAGAACTTATGCAAATTATGAAAACGCTTATAAAGGAAGGCAAATCTATTATTCTCATTACCCATAAATTAAAAGAGATTATGGAGGTCGCCGACCGCTGTACGGTTATTCGTAAAGGGAAGGGTATTGGCACGGTTAATGTAAGTGAAACGAATCCTAACGAACTGGCAAGCTTAATGGTTGGACGAGAAGTGGTCTTTAAAACAGAAAAGGCTGAAGCAAAACCGGAACAGGACGTGCTTCAGGTTCAGAATTTAGTTGTAAAAGATTCTCGTGGCATCAATATTGTTAGTGGACTCGACCTTACCGTTAAGGCTGGAGAAATTGTAGGTATCGCGGGAATAGACGGAAATGGACAATCAGAATTGATTGAAGCTATTACAGGATTACGTAAAGCGGAGAGCGGGAGTATTAAATTAAATGGTAAAGAACTAATGAATCAAACCCCTCGGAAAATCACAGAATCTGGTGTCGGCCACATTCCTCAAGACCGCCATAAGCATGGGTTAGTTTTAAACTTCCCGATTGGTGAGAATATGGTCTTACAAACCTATAATAAAAGACCTTTCTCAAAAAGCGGCGTTTTAAATTTCAAGGAAATCTATAAAAAAGCAAAAACATTAATAAGTGAGTTTGATGTTCGGACACCCAGCGAATATACATTAGCTCGGGCACTATCCGGAGGAAATCAGCAAAAAGCGATTATTGGACGAGAAGTAGACCGGGATCCCGACTTGCTAATTGCTGCACAGCCTACGCGTGGATTGGATGTTGGTGCAATTGAATTTATTCATAAACGTCTGATTGAACAGCGTGATCATGGGAAAGCGGTCTTGCTAGTTTCATTCGAGTTGGATGAAATCATAAATGTAAGTGACCGGATTGCTGTCATTTATGAGGGGAAAATCGTTGCGATCGTCAATCCAAAAGAAACTTCCGAGCAGGAACTTGGCTTGTTGATGGCTGGGTCAAATAGAAAGGAAGCAGGTGAACACTCCCATGCTTAAACGGTTTAAAAATATATTAACCCCTATTATTGCCGTGCTCTTAGGTATAATCGTTGGAACCATTATTATGGTAGTCAGCGGTTATGATGCGATGGCAGCTTTTACGGCACTATGGAATGGAGCTTTTGGGGATTCTTATTATTTGGGAGAGGTAATTAGACAAGTTACTCCGTATATACTTGCAGGTTTAGCGGTTGCATTTGCTTTTCGTGTAGGTCTGTTTAATATCGGGGTAGAAGGACAATTTTTAGTTGGCTGGCTAGCAGCCGTTTGGGTCGGAGTTGCCTTTGATCTTCCAAGAATCATTCATTTACCATTAGCAATTATTGCAGCCATGGCAGCTGGAGCCTTATGGGCATTCATCCCGGGTTTTCTAAAAGCACGTTTCCGTGTGCATGAAGTAATTGTAACGATAATGATGAACTACATTGCTTTGCATGTAAGCAACTACTTTATAAAAAATATTATTACAGATAATAAAGATAAAACAGATATGATCAAGGAAACGGCCACACTAAGATCGGAATGGCTGCAAAGTCTAACCGATTATTCACGACTTCACTGGGGGATCGTAATTGCCATTTTGGCCTGTATTTTTATGTGGTTTTTACTTGAGAGAACAACTAGGGGATTTGAATTACGATCAGTTGGTTTTAACCAGCATGCTGCCCATTATGCAGGGATGAATGTTAACAAGAATATTATCCTCTCAATGGTTATAGCTGGGGCCTTTGCCGGCTTGGCAGGTTCTATGGAAGGCCTGGGGACCTTCGGCTATGCGACAGTAAAAGGCGGTTTCACTGGCGTTGGATTTGATGGGATTGCGGTAGCCTTGCTTGGTGCCAATACCTCACTTGGAGTATTCTTCTCGGCCCTTTTATTTGGTGCACTGAAAGTAGGAGCGTTGAATATGCCGCTCGAAGCTGGTGTTCCGAATGAATTGGTAGATATTATTATTGCCTTAATCGTATTCTTTGTTGCCTCTAGTTATATCATAAGAGTATTTCTTGACCGATTCAGTAAAAAGGAGGTGAAGTAAGTTGAGCTTAATGGACATTTTAGTGATTGTCGTTCCATCTACCTTATTATGGGCAGCTCCACTTGTCTTCACTGCATTAGGCGGTATCTTTTCAGAACGTTCTGGGGTAGTAAACATTGGTCTTGAAGGTTTAATGGTTATTGGAGCATTTACTGCCATTGTATTTAACCTTACCTTTTTTGAAGCATTTGGGAGCCTGACTCCTTGGCTTGCCATATTAGTTGCAATGGTTGCTGGAGCTATTTTTTCATTGTTACATGCGGTTGCAGCCATCACCTTCCGAGCTGACCATACAGTATCTGGTGTAGCGATCAACTTACTTGCGACAGGTTTAACTCTTTTCCTAGTAAAGCTTATCTATGATAAAGGTGAAACAGATATTATCAGCAAAGGCTTTAATAAAATTGACATTCCTGTTTTAAAAGATATCCCGATCATTGGAAGAATATTTTTCCAAAACACTTATTGGACATCATTCCTTGCTATTCTTGTTGCTATTATCGTTTGGTATATTGTCTATAAAACACCATTTGGTCTTCGCCTTCGTTCCGTCGGGGAACATCCAATGGCAGCAGATACAATGGGGATTAATGTAACCAAAATGCGTTATCTCGGTGTAATCCTTTCAGGTGCTTTAGGCGGCATCGGCGGCGGAGTATACGCCCAATCGATTACCTCAAATTTCAGCCACTCTACGATTAGCGGTCAAGGTTTTATGGCTATTGCAGCCATGATTTTTGGTAAATGGCATCCGCTTGGCGCAATGGGTGCAGCAATATTCTTTGGTTTTGCTCAAAGTATCAGTATCATCGGTTCAAGTTTACCGTTCCTAAAAGAAATTCCAAACGTGTACTTATTAATTGCACCATATGTCCTAACCGTTCTTGCCTTAACAGGATTCATCGGACGTGCGGATGCTCCAAAAGCGAGCGGTACACACTATATTAAAGGCAGTCGATAAACAGCGAGAGCTCTCATGGAAATGAGGGCTCTTTTTTATAAGCGTAATTCCTTGTATTGAACAAGCCTGGCAATTTATAGTTAAGAAGTATAGGTTTTATTCAAAAGGAAAAGATATAAAGAAAAATGTTTACATATCATTAAAGTAAGCCCTTTACGAAAAAGGAGGATTATAGTGGACTCAATTGCCGAAAAAATTTCAGAATTGCAGGGTTATAAACTCCATGTAATTGAAACAGAAAAGTATAAGACCAATACATTCGTTTGGAGAATGAAGGCTCCTTTAACGAAAGAGGATGTAACCAAGCGTGCCCTTCTTCCGCATGTATTGCAAAGCAGCTCGGCTAAATATTCTTCAACTGCCGCACTACGTTCTTATTTAGATGAGTTATATGGTGCGACTCTTTATGTTGACTTATCTAAAAAAGGTGAATACCATGTGATGAGTGTGAGCCTGGAAATTGCTAACGAGAAATTCTTAAGCGATCCAACCCCGCTTTTACAAAAAGGCTTTGAGTTATTATCTGAAATTTTGACTAAACCGAACACATCAGGAAATGCCTTTGATAAAGGAACTGTCGAAAAGGAAAAGCGCGTCCTCAAATCTCGAATTCAGTCTGTTTACGATGATAAAATGCGTTACTCCAATGTCCGCTTGTTAGAAGAAATGTGCAAAGGCGAACCCTATGCCCTTCAGGTGAATGGAGAAGCTGAAGATGTGGATGCAATCACATCGGAAAATTTGTATGAATATTTTCAAAAGGCGTTCTTAGAAGATGAAATGGACCTTTATGTCATTGGTGATGTGAAGGAAGAGGAAGTAAAACAACTTGCCAGCCAATTACTCCATTTTGAAAACCGGACACCCAAAAAGACCCAAAGGCAAGATAGAACCAATAAAGAAAAAGTGAATGAGGTAAAAGAAACGCAGGATGTGAAACAAGGGAAATTAAATATTGGGTATCGTACAAATATTGTGTATGGAGACCCAGATTATTTTGCCCTTCAAGTATTCAATGGGGTGTTTGGAGGCTTTTCGCACTCTAAGTTGTTTATTAATGTTCGTGAGAAGGCGAGCCTTGCCTATTATGCGGCCAGCCGGCTTGAGAGCCATAAAGGGTTAATGATAGTGGTATCAGGAATTGACCTAAAGAATTACGACCAAGCTGTCGGTATCATTAACGAACAAATGGCTGCTATGCAAAAGGGAGATTTTACTGACCAGGAACTAGAGCAAACCAAGGCGGTTATTCAAAATCAAATTATGGAGACAGTTGATACTGCCCGAGGTTTAACGGAAATTCTTTATCATAATGTGGTTGCGGATGCCAACATTCCTTTGGATACCTGGATTGCTGAAATGAATAAGGTGACAAAAGAAGAAATTGTTGCTGTGGCCAATAAAATCCAATTAGATACCATTTACTTCTTAACGGGAACGGAGGCGGGCAAATAATGGAGAAAATTACTTTTGACCAGCTTCAGGAAGAACTTTTTCATGAAAAAATGTCTAATGGACTAAATGTATATATTCTGCCGAAAAAGGGTTTTAATAAGACCTATGCCACCTTTACAACCAAATACGGATCGGTAGATAATACGTTTGTTCCACTCGGGAAAGACGAGTATGTAAAGGTACCCGATGGTATTGCCCACTTTTTAGAGCATAAACTGTTCGAAAAAGAAGATGGGGATGTGTTCCAGCAGTTCAGCCGCCAGGGAGCATCTGCTAACGCCTTTACATCGTTTACCCGCACGGCTTACTTATTTTCCAGCACGTCTGATGTGGAAAAGAATTTAGAAACATTAATCGATTTTGTCCAAAGCCCTTATTTTTCCGAAAAAACAGTGGAAAAAGAAAAGGGAATCATCGGTCAGGAAATTACCATGTATGATGATAATCCAGATTGGCGGTTGTACTTTGGGCTAATCCAGAACCTTTATCAAAATCACCCGGTGAGTATCGATATTGCAGGCACAATCGAATCCATTGCGGAAATAGATAAAGATTGGCTATATGAGTGTTATAACACCTTCTATCATCCAAGCAACATGCTTTTATTTATTGTCGGCCCGGTTGACCCTGAAAAAATCATGACTCAAGTACGCGATAACCAAGCGAAAAAAGAGTATAAGGATATGCCGGAAATCAAGCGCAGGTTTGAGGAAGAACCACCGCAGGCGGCCGAAAAGAAGCAGGTACTGCAAATGAATGTGCAAACTTCTAAGGTGTTGCTTGGAATCAAGGCGCTCCATGTAGACCAATCAGGTGATGAGCTGCTGAGAAATGAGCTGACGATGAATGTTTTTCTTGATCTATTGTTTGGAAAGAGTTCAGACAATTATAATAAGCTATATGACGAAGGTCTTGTGGATGAAACCTTCTCCTATGACTACACACAGGAACAAGGGTTTGGATTTGCCATGGTCGGTGGTGACACCAGTGAACCTGATAATCTGGCTGACAGGCTGAGAGAAGTGCTTCTGGCTGCCAAACAGACTAGTGGATTTAACGAGGAACAATTAGAAAGAGCCAAGAAGAAGAAAATTGGTGCCTTTTTACGGGCTGTTAACTCGCCTGAATATATAGCCAATCAATTTACAAGGTATGCATTTAATGATATGAACTTATTTGATGTCGTACCAACTCTTGAAAAAATTACCTTAGCGGATGTACAAAAGTTAGCCTCAGAGGTTATTTCAGAGGAACGATTCTCTGTATGCCAAGTTGTACCCAAACAAAAGTAACGTGCTAGAAGCGTCGTATCCCGGCGCTTCTTTGCATGTGGGCTAAACTGGCGGATGTGCGAAGTTTACCGGCGGATTCGGGTTTAAAATGTTTTTAATGAAAGAGTGATGTATGTGAAAAAATATGTATTATTAACGGGAGCAAGCGGAGGAATCGGGCAGGCCATAGCCCTGCATTTGGCTGCAAAAGGATATCATTTATATCTCCATTACAATCAAAACAAACAAACCATTCAAGAATTAATGGAAAAGCTTCAACCCTATGGTGGTGAATACATCCCGATTCAAGCTGATTTTGCCTCAATCAACGGTTACCAAGCGATTGTGCCGCATATTTTTTCTTTAGATGCTATTATCCATTGCGGAGGAAAAAGCCATTATGGACTGCTTGTGGATTTAAAGCAAGACGAAGTACAGGAATTATTCAATATACATGTATTAAATCCATTAATGCTGACAAAAGAATTATTACCGAAATTTTTATCAAAACGTTCAGGGAATATCATTGTTATTACCTCTATTTGGGGTCAGACGGGAGCCGCATGTGAGGTCGCCTATTCCTCCGCAAAAGGTGCACAGATTGCTTTTGTGAAATCACTTAGTAAAGAGGTAGCATTAAACGGTATACGCGTAAATGCGATTGCCCCAGGCGCTGTAGAAACTCCGATGATGGAAGGTTTTACTCCGGAAGAAATGGAGGGGATTTCCTTTGATATTCCAATGGGCAGAATAGCAAAGCCTGAAGAAATTGCTTCATGTGCCGCATTTTTACTGTCTGAAGAGTCTTCTTATATGACAGGACAAGTGCTGGCCGTTAATGGAGGCTGGTATACGTAATTTTCATCAATAGAGATGAATAGTTGGCGGCCCTTCATCGCAAAATAACCTTGTACCATTCTAAAAGGAGGGAACATAATGTCTGTTTTAGAAAACTGGAAACAATGGGAAGACTTTTTAGCGGATCGTCTTCATCATGCACAAAACGAAGGCATGAGCGAAGGTGCTATCGGTAACCTTGCTTTTCAAATTGGTGACTATCTAGCTAACCAAGTTGAACCAAAAAATGAACAGGAAAGAATTCTTGCAGATCTTTGGTCCGTAGCCGACAAACAAGAGCAGCAGGCCATTGCCAATATGATGGTTAAACTTATCTCAAATAATGGCTCAAAATAAGAGAGAGAGGGACCTTTAGGGTCCTCTCTCTTTTCGCATTTTAAAATCATGATCACGCCAGAGGAAAAGATTTTTAATAAATAGTTTTTATTCTTTGTTTTTTCTTTCATCTTCTATCAAAATCATTTATTATAAGGTTTAGACGTGACACTGTAAAAATTTTGTCGAAACTTCTTTTTGGGGGTTTTTATTATGAAAAAAGAATGGTACTTAGAATATGAGATTCAAAAAAACCGCCCAGGTCTTTTGGGTGACATTTCCTCTTTATTAGGGATGCTTTCCATTAATATTGTCACCATTAATGGTGTCAATGAAGGAAGACGAGGGTTATTAATTTTAGCAAAAGATGATGACCAAATAAAACGTCTAGAGTCAATTTTAAATACAATGGACACAATAAAACTAATAAAACTAAGAGAGCCGAAACTGCGTGACAGATTAGCCGTTCGACATGGCCGCTATATTCAGAGGGACGCTGATGATAAGAAAACCTTCCGCTTTGTAAGGGACGAGCTTGGACTATTAGTTGACTTTATGGCAGAATTATTTAAGCAGGAGGGGCATAAACTGATCGGTATTCGGGGGATGCCTCGTGTTGGTAAAACAGAGTCACTCGTTGCGGCAAGTGTTTGTGCCAATAAACGCTGGTTGTTTGTTTCTTCTACTTTATTAAAACAAACCATCCGTAATCAGCTGATTGAGGATGAATATAATGCCAACAATTTATTTATCCTTGATGGAATTGTATCGACTAGACGTGCAAACGAGCGTCATTGGCAGCTTGTCCGGGAAATTATGCGCCTGCCGGCTGTAAAAGTAATAGAGCATCCAGATATTTTTGTACAGAATTCAGAGTATACACTAGACGATTTCGATTATATAATTGAACTTCGTAATGACGCCGATGAAGAAATAACTTACGATGTCGTGGACCAGCATAATATGTTCTCCGGATCTGACTTTGGAGATTTTGATTTTTAATAAATTGGAAGGTGTTACAGGTGACGGAATTAGGGAATCGATTAAAGGAAGCCCGCTTAGCTAAAAATTTAAGCTTAGACGATCTACAAACCATTACCAAAATTCAAAAACGCTATTTAATTGGAATTGAAGAAGGTAATTATGATAGTATGCCCGGGAATTTTTATGTAAGGGCCTTTATTAAGCAATATGCAGAAGCACTAGACTTAAATCCTGATGAAATCTTTGAAACCTATAAAAATGAAATACCGGCTTCACATAATGATGAAATGCATCACTTGTCGAGGGTGAAAACTCACAAATCGATTTCGGACGGGAATTCTAAAATCTTTGATATCCTGCCGAAAGTTTTAATAGGTGTATTTGTCATTGGTGTTGCTAGTGTTTTATATTACTTTGTTGCTAATCATGCGGGTGATGATAAAAACGAAGCGATCAGTAATGATACGCAGCAAGTGAAGCTTGAAAAATCGGATGAGCTTGAAAAAGTTAATGCGAATGAAACTGCAAAAAAAGATACCGCAGAAACTAAAACAGAGGAAAAAGCAGCCGATACAAAAGAGGATACGACACCAGCAGTTGAAACTACTCCAAAGCAGGAATTGACAGCTGTGCAAACTCAGGGGAGAACGACAACTTATGATTTGAAAAATGCGGATAAGTTTGTCATTAAATTAGTTTCAAAAGGACAGACCTGGGTAAGCATTAAAAATGGAAAACAGAAAACCTTTTTCCAAGGCACCCTTATAAAAGGGAAAACTGAAAGTCAAACACAAGATTTATCCGCAGAGAATATGGCAGTTATTAGGGTTGGAAACGCCGCAGATACAGAGATTTATGTGAACGACCAAAAACTAGAGTATGCCATTCCAGCAACAGCAAATGTTCAGAACATCAATATCCAAAAGGTTCTGAAGAATGAATAGTCATCTGCTGATGGCTATTTTTCACTTTTTATTATGATAGGAGAAGAAATTATGAATATACCTAATAGAATAACGGTTTCACGGATCCTTTTAATCCCCTTATTCTTAATTATTATGCTTGTACCTTTTGATTGGGGTGATATGCACCTTCTTGGAGCAGATATGCCCGTTACACATTTTGTGGGGGCTCTTATTTTTATAATAGCTTCATGTACAGACTGGGTGGATGGCTATTATGCCCGCAAATATAACTTGGTAACAAATATGGGGAAATTCCTTGATCCGCTGGCTGATAAATTACTGGTTTCAGCTGCTTTAATCGTTCTTGTTGAACTAAACGATGTTTATAGCCCATCATGGATTGTTATTATAATTATCAGCAGAGAATTTGCTGTGACTGGACTTCGCTTGTTATTGGCAGGTGAGGGAGAGGTTGTGGCTGCGAATATGCTGGGGAAAATTAAGACATGGGCGCAAATTATTGCCATTTCTTCACTACTACTACATAACATTATTTTTGAATTAATTTCGTTTCGATTTGATATTTTAGCCTTATGGGTAGCGATGTTCTTTACCATCTGGTCTGGCTGGGATTATTTCGCCAAAAACAGCCACGTATTAAAAAATTCAAAGTAGATAGGCTGTAAGTTATTGATAAGGGGTGACTGGGACATGAAAAATGCTGAGATTATTGCGGTTGGTTCTGAGTTGTTACTAGGGCAAATTGTGAATACCAATGCTCGGTTTATTTCACAACAATTAGCCGATTTAGGAATTAACGTTTATTTTCATACGGTTGTAGGGGACAATCCTGACAGGCTCCTTTCTGCTATTAAAACGGCAGAAATGCGGGCTAACGTGATTATTTTTACAGGTGGCCTTGGTCCGACCAAGGATGATTTAACTAAAGAGACCATTGCCCGTCACCTTGGAAAAAATCTTGTGATTGACCAAACGGCATTGGATTCGATTGAGGCGTATTTTACACGAACTAATCGGGTAATGACGGAAAATAATCGGAAACAGGCATTGGTATTAGAAGGGTCACACATCCTGCCAAATGATCACGGGATGGCCCCTGGAATGATGCTTGAAACAAAAGGAAGCACCTATATGCTCCTACCAGGTCCTCCTAAGGAAATGGAACCGATGTTTCGTGATTATGGGTGCCAGGCACTCGCTTCTAAAGATGCCTCCAATGAAAAAATTGTTTCCCGGGTGCTGCGCTTTTTTGGCATTGGGGAAGCGGCGCTGGAAACGGAGATTATTGATCTGATTGATGCCCAAAGCAATCCAACGATTGCCCCGCTTGCCGGTGATGGGGAGGTAACGCTGCGACTGACAGCTAAACATGTTAATGAGGGTACCGCTCAATCCATGCTGGATGATGTAGAACGCTCGATCAGACAGCGGGTGGGTCAGTATATTTATGGGTATGATCATACGTCACTGTTAGCCGAGTTAACGAAAGTTTTGAAAGAGAGCAAACTAACGATTACTGCTGCAGAGAGTTTGACAGGGGGCATGTTCCAGAAGGAGTTAACTTCTGTAGCTGGTGCAAGTTCTGTGTTTAAGGGCGGAGTCGTATGTTATTCGAATGAAGTGAAGAATAAGATTTTGCAAGTGAAACAGGAAACTCTTGAGAGTGACGGGGCTGTGAGTGAACAGTGTGCGTTAGAGCTTGCAGAAAATTCGGCTGCATTGATGGGTGCTGATGTTGGTGTTAGTTTCACTGGTGTTGCTGGTCCGGATGAGTTAGAAGGTAAGCCGGTAGGTACTGTATATATTGGTGTGGCTATGAAGGGAAGGCCAACGGTGGTTGAAAAGCTTAATCTCGGCGGAACAAGGGAAGCCATCCGCAACCGTGCGGTGAAATATGGATGTTATTTTGCTTTGCGGAATTTGAAAGGATCACAGAATGCTGAATAGTGTTCTGTGATTTTTTTTTGTTGGTGCAGTAGTTTACGTTATGTTCGATTTTTACAGAACGACGACCCTATTAGACAGTTTTATAGTGTGTTTTGAATTTCTGTCTAATAGTGGTACTTCTATTGGACACTTGACCATGAGTATAAAAGGATGTTGTCTAATAGGGGAGTTCTAATGGACACTTGATGTTGAGTATAGAAGGATGTTGTCTAATAGGGCAGTTCTAATGGACACTTGATGTTGAGTATAGAAGGATATTGACTAATAGGGCAGTTCTAATGGACACTTGCCGTTGAGTATAAAGGGATAGAGCAGTTCTAATGGACACTTCACCTCAAGCACAAGAGAGTATTGTCCCATAGGATTATTAACGACGGTTTGCAAAAGCTAATCTAAATCTTCTTTATACTAAAGTGATAGAAGTTTGAGTTTTCAGATATAAAGGGAATATAAAATTATGTACTTGTTTTTACGAGTAGAAAGACAAAAATAGGGTGAATATAGTTGTTTTCCTAGTAGAAATTGTTAATATATTCGTCGAATAAATGTTCGCCTTTTTACTCGACAAATAGAATAAAAGAAGGTATAGTAATTATAGGATTTAAATTCATAGACTTACACGCAATTATTAATTTTTTTATATAGAGGAGGAACTATTTGTGAGTGACCGTAAGGCCGCCTTAGAAATGGCGTTAAAGCAAATAGAAAAACAATTCGGTAAAGGCTCCATCATGAAGATGGGAGAACAAACCGAAACAAGAATATCAACTGCTCCGAGCGGCTCCTTAGCACTTGATGCGGCACTTGGAGTAGGTGGATACCCAAGAGGACGTATTATCGAGATCTACGGACCGGAATCATCTGGTAAAACAACCGTTGCCCTTCATGCGATCGCAGAAGTACAAGCAAAAGGCGGACAAGCAGCGTTTATCGATGCCGAGCACGCACTTGATCCAACATATGCACAAAAACTTGGCGTAAACATTGATGAATTACTATTATCACAGCCTGACACTGGTGAACAAGCCCTTGAAATCGCTGAAGCTCTAGTACGAAGCGGTGCAGTCGATATTATTGTTATCGACTCTGTTGCAGCCCTAGTACCGAAAGCAGAAATCGAAGGTGAGATGGGTGACGCTCACGTAGGTTTACAAGCCCGCTTAATGTCACAAGCCCTTCGTAAACTATCAGGTGCCATCAATAAATCCAAAACAATCGCAGTCTTCATTAACCAGATTCGTGAAAAAGTTGGAGTTATGTTCGGGAACCCTGAGACAACTCCTGGTGGCCGTGCATTAAAGTTCTATTCCACTATTCGTCTTGAAGTACGCCGTGCTGAAACCTTAAAACAAGGCACTGACATGGTTGGTAACAAGACAAGAATTAAAGTCGTAAAGAACAAAGTAGCTCCGCCATTCCGTACGGCTGAAGTCGATATAATGTATGGAGAAGGTATCTCTAAAGAGGGCGAAATCATCGATTTAGGCTCTGAACTAGATATCGTTCAAAAAAGCGGCTCATGGTATTCTTATAACGATGAAAGACTAGGCCAAGGCCGTGAGAATGCAAAATTATTCCTAAAAGAGAATCCTGATCTTCGTCAAGAAATCCACCAAAAAATCCGTGACCATTACGGTTTAGATGGTGATAAAGTAGTAACGGAAACAGAGGACGAAGAACAGATCGATTTATTAGATTAATTCATAATAGAGCAAAGCCTGTAACAAGGTTTTGCTTTTTTAGTAAAAAACGAATAAATATTCATAGAAATCAATAAAAATTCACACCAAACATAGTGAACTATTTATTTTATATTAGGAAATTCTAAATATTTGAAAAAGCTAATCGGACAAAGCCTTGACAATAAATATTCACCGCTTTACAATTAACATGTATATTTTACATTTTTGGAAATATTACATTGCGAAAAGCCTTGGTGCTTGCTGTATATTGAGTCTAAACAATGTACATGCCGACACTTAAAAAAAAGAACAAAAGTTCATAGCAAGAGGAGGTGTAACGATTGGATATAATTACGATCATCTCCATTTTGCTTGGCCTTATCGTCGGTGCCGTTGTTGGCTATTTTGTTCATAAATCCATTGCTGATGCAAAAGTAGCAGGTGCAAAGAATGCTGCAGAGCAGATTCTTGAAGATGCCAAACGTGATGCGGATTCAATGAAAAAAGAAGCTTTGCTTGAAGCAAAGGATGAAATTCACAAGCTTCGAACTGAAGCTGAACGTGAGGTTCGTGAACGAAGAAATGAAATGCAAAAACAAGAAAACCGTTTACTGCAAAGAGAAGAGAATTTAGATCGAAAAGAGGAAACGTTAAACAAGCGTGAAAATCTTTTAGAAAAGAAGGATGATTCTCTAAACCAAAGACAACAGCATATTGAAGAGATGGAAAGCAAAGTGGACGAGTTGGTACGAAAACAACAAACTGAACTCGAACGAATTTCGAGCTTAACACGCGAGGAAGCAAAAGCAATCATTGTCGACAAAATGGAGCAAGAGCTTACCCATGATACAGCGATAATGATTAAAGAAAGTGAAAACCGCGCGAAAGAGGAAGCCGACAAGAAAGCGAAGGAAATTCTTTCCTTAGCTATCCAGCGTTGCGCTGCTGACCATGTTGCGGAAACGACTGTCTCTGTCGTCAACCTGCCAAATGACGAAATGAAAGGCCGTATTATCGGTCGTGAAGGAAGAAACATTCGTACACTTGAAACATTAACAGGAATTGATTTGATTATTGATGACACTCCTGAAGCTGTCATTCTATCAGGCTTCGATCCTATCCGGAGAGAAACGGCTCGTTTAGCATTAGAAAAGCTAGTACAAGACGGACGGATTCATCCAGCAAGGATTGAAGAAATGGTTGAAAAATCTCGCCGTGAAGTGGATGAGTATATCCGTGAAGTCGGAGAGCAGACAACCTTTGAAGTGGGGGTCCACGGATTACACCCGGATCTAATCAAAATTCTTGGCCGCTTGAAATTCCGTACCAGTTATGGCCAGAATGTTCTTAAGCATTCGATGGAAGTGGCACAGCTTTCAGGCTTATTGGCCGCTGAACTTGGCCAGGATGAAACACTTGCCCGCCGTGCAGGACTGCTTCATGACATCGGTAAGGCAATTGACCATGAGGTAGAAGGAAGCCATGTGGAAATCGGGGTAGAACTTGCAACCAAATACAAGGAACACCCAGTTGTAATCAATAGTATTGCTTCTCACCATGGGGATACAGAGCCAACGTCTACCATTGCCGTCCTTGTTGCAGCAGCAGATGCCCTATCCGCCGCTAGACCTGGAGCGCGCAGTGAAACGCTTGAAAACTATATCCGCCGGCTTGAAAAGCTTGAGGAGATTTCAGAGTCCTATGAGGGCGTCGAAAAATCATTTGCTATACAAGCAGGTAGAGAAGTTCGTATTATTGTAAGGCCAGATGCAATTGATGATCTTGCTGCCCATCGATTAGCACGTGATATACGTAAACGAATCGAAGAGGAACTTGATTATCCTGGACATATTAAAGTGACAGTCATCCGTGAAACACGGGCTGTTGAATATGCAAAATAAAGCGGTGCGCATGCACTGCTTTATTTTTTTGCCAGCTAACCTGGGATTAAACAAGTCCCAGATGTGATACAATTTAAACAAATACCTATTTTGCATGATGAAAGGGAATAAAATGAATCTACTTTTTATTGGTGATGTTGTAGGCTCACCAGGCCGAGAGATGGTCAAAGAATATTTGCCCAAATTAAAAGAGAAATATCGACCACATTTTACGATTATAAATGGTGAAAATGCCGCAGGTGGTAAAGGGATTACAGAAAAAATCTACCGGGAGTTTTTGAGCCAGGGTGCTCAGGCAATTACGCTTGGCAACCATGCATGGGATAACCGGGAGATTTTTGGGTTTATTGATTCAGCTAAAAACATGGTAAGACCCGCGAATTTCCCCGGAGGAACACCCGGGAAGGGCTTGGCATTTTTTAAAGTAAATGAACTCGAGATCGCCGTTATTAATCTTCAAGGCCGCACGTTTATGGCCCCATTGGATTGTCCTTTTCGAAAGGCGGATGAACTCGTCAAAATAGCGAGGGAAAGAACGCCATTTATTTTTGTGGACTTTCATGCGGAAGTGACAAGTGAGAAACAGGCAATGGGCTGGTATTTAGATGGAAGGGTATCCGCTGTTGTCGGGACTCATACACATGTTCAAACAGCCGACAACCGAGTGTTGCCTGGCGGAACTGGCTATCTATCTGACGTAGGCATGACAGGCCCTTACGACGGTATTCTAGGCGTGGACCGAGAGGCAGTATTAAAAAGATTCCTTACCAGCCTTCCAGTAAGATTTGAAGTGCCGACCAGTGGAAGAAATCAGCTCAGTGCGGTTTATATAGAATTAGACAGGAAAACCGGGGTTACGAAAAAAATAGTTCCAATCCTAATCAATGACGATCATCCGTTTTATAGTTAAGAAAACTTCCCTAGCTGGGAAGTTTTTTTATCGTCTAATCTGAAATAACCAACATTTTAAAGAATGTCCCATTAAAAATTGTTTTTTTTGTGCGAATATACTGGCTTTTTTCGTCCAAGCCGGAATATGTCTTTTCACCTCTGAATATAGTAGCAGTGGAATGTTATAACCTGATTGGTTCATGAAATGATCATGCGGGATCGGGATTTTTCTAAGGGGGAGCTAGGAATGGAAATATTAAAAGTTTCAGCAAAATCTAATCCTAATTCTGTAGCTGGTGCACTTGCCGGAGTTCTGCGTGAAAGAGGTGCAGCAGAAATACAGGCAATTGGCGCGGGTGCATTGAATCAAGCCGTAAAGGCAGTAGCGATTGCAAGAGGATTTGTAGCACCTAGCGGAGTTGATTTGATCTGTGTCCCTGCGTTTACTGATATTCTAATTGACGGGGAAGAACGCACAGCGATCAAGCTTATTGTTGAGCCCAGATGAAAGAGAAAGTGAAAGGTTTATAAACGTCAAAGAATAGCACAAACTTACCTGCTTAGGGTTTATTCCAAGCAGGTTTTTATATTTTTGGAATGAAAAATGTGTTATAAAATATTTATATAATGCTATTCTGCTATATAACAAATATCAAAATTGAATAATAAAAAAATAAGAATAAGTTATTAGAGTGCATATAAAATCTATAATTTAACTGAATTTTCCTAAATGTTTTATAGTAATTTTGTAATAATAAAAAAATATTCATATTTTAGACAATAATTCGAGCCAAAGGGTTGCAATTTCCAGTACATAGGTCTAGAATTGTAAGCGTTTAGTACATATTCTCAATTCTGATTATTTAGTCTTTATTGCGTTTTCATAGGCTAATTTCTAGTGAATTACTTGGAATTGTGCTATAATAAAAATTAGTTAGACTATACTTATTTTTACATATCCAAAGGGGTGTAAGGGAATGATCAATCAACTTTCGTGGAAAGTTGGCGGACAACAAGGGGAAGGTATTGAAAGTACTGGGGAAATCTTTGCTATCGCACTGAATCGCCTAGGATATTACTTGTATGGTTATCGTCACTTTTCATCACGTATTAAAGGCGGTCATACAAATAATAAAATCAGAGTAAGTACAACTGAGGTTCGCTCTATTTCTGATGACCTTGATATCCTTGTAGCATTCGACCAAGAAACTATTGACGTTAACTACCAAGAGCTGCACAGCAATGGAGTCATTCTAGCTGATGCAAAATTCAATCCAAAAAAACCAGAAGACACTGAAGCCTCCTTGTATGCGGTTCCATTCACTGAAATTGCTACGGAACTCGGGACTTCCTTAATGAAGAACATGGTTGCCATCGGAGCTACCTCTGCTGTTCTAGATTTGGATATTCAAGTTTTTGAAGTAGTAGTTCGAGAGATTTTCGGTAAAAAAGGTGATAAAGTCGTAGCTAAAAACATGGATGCGATAAAAGCAGGCTTCGATTATATGAAAGAGAAAATGGATGCAGTACCGACAATGGTACTTGAAAAAGCAGACGGCAAACACCGTATGTATATGATTGGAAATGATGCAATTGCATTAGGTGCTATGGCTGGCGGATGTCGTTTCATGGCAGCATATCCTATTACACCTGCTTCTGATATTATGGAATATTTAATTAAGAAATTACCTGCAGTAGGCGGAACAGTAATTCAAACGGAAGATGAAATCGCAGCTGCTACAATGACTATTGGTGCAAGCTACGGCGGTATCCGCGCGCTAACCGCATCATCCGGCCCTGGATTATCATTGAAGATGGAAGCAATTGGACTAGCAGGTATTACAGAAACTCCGCTAGTTATCGTTGATACACAACGTGGAGGTCCTTCTACAGGATTACCAACAAAGCAGGAACAATCTGACTTAATGGCAATGATTTACGGAACACATGGAGAAATTCCTAAAATCGTTTTAGCGCCAAGTACAGTTCAAGAAGCTTTCTATGACACGGCAGAAGCTTTTAACCTTGCGGAAGAGTATCAATGTCCAGTTATTGTGCTATCTGACCTTCAATTATCACTAGGTAAACAAACTGTTGAACCTTTGGATGTTTCTAAAGTGGAAATTAGACGTGGGAAGCTAGTGGCACAAGAGCTTCCGGAAATTGAAAATAAAGGCTATTTCAAGCGTTATGAAGTAACTGAAGATGGAGTATCACCTCGTTCGATTCCTGGTATGAAAAACGGAATCCACCACGTTACTGGTGTTGAACATGCTGAAACTGGTAAGCCATCAGAATCATCAACAAACCGGATTGCGCAAATGGATAAACGGTTCCGTAAAGTGGAAAACATTCGCTTTAATACACCGGTTTATAAAAATGCACCACATGAAAATCCAGATTTATTAATTGTAGGATTCAACTCTACCCGCGGTGCAATTGAAGAGGCGATGGGTCGTTTAGAGAAGGATGGTTTGAAAGTAAATCATGCCCAAATTCGTCTAATTCATCCATTCCCATCTGACGAAGTTCTTCCATTAGTTCAGGCTGCGAAAAAAGTCATCGTGGTTGAAAACAATGCGACAGGACAGTTAGCAAACATTATGAAAATGAATATTGGTCATGCTGAGAAAATCACAAAGTATGTTAAATATGATGGTAATCCATTCCTACCTCACGAAGTTCATTCAAAATGTAAGGAGTTGTTCTAAGTGGCCACTTTTAAAGACTTTAGAAATGATGTTAAACCGAACTGGTGCCCTGGTTGTGGCGACTTCTCCGTACAGGCAGCAATGCAGCGTGCAGCAGCAAATTGTGGTTTAGAACCAGAAAACTTAGCCGTTATTTCAGGGATCGGCTGTTCTGGACGTATCTCTGGTTATATTAATGCCTATGGTTTCCATGGAATACATGGACGTTCGCTTCCAATTGCTCAAGGTGTAAAAATGGCTAACCGTGATCTAACAGTTATCGCTTCTGGTGGTGACGGTGATGGATATGCGATTGGTATGGGACATACCGTTCATGCGATTCGTCGTAACCTTGACATTACTTATATTGTAATGGATAACCAAATTTATGGATTAACAAAGGGACAAACGTCTCCACGTTCGGCAGTAGGTTTTAAAACTAAATCTACACCGATGGGATCCATTGAACAAGCGATTTCTCCAATGGAAATGGCATTAACTGTTGGAGCTTCATTTGTCGCTCAAAGTTTCTCTACAGATCTAAAAGATCTTACAGCACTCATTGAAGCTGGAATTAAACATAAAGGTTTCTCCTTAATCAACGTTTTCAGTCCATGTGTAACTTATAACAAAGTCAACACTTATGACTGGTTTAAGGAAAATCTAACAAAACTAAGTACAATTGAAGGATATGACCCTTCTAATCGTGAACAAGCGATGCAGACATTGATGAAGCATAACGGTTTAGTTACCGGTCTCATTTATCAAGATACACAGCGTCCTTCTTACCAAGAATTAATTGCAGGGTACTCAGAAGAACCATTAACAAAGGCTGAATTAAACCTTGATCAAGCACACTTTGATAAATTAGTTGCTGAATTTATGTAATATTAGATTAAACCCGTGGAGTGTAATCCACGGGTTTTTCTTCGTAACATAGAGGTATTACTAACTGAAATCTATTCAATCATAGCTCTCTTTGGCTGCTATTAAATCCATACATAGGATGACAGGGATTACTATTGTTTTCACTCAGGCAAACCTTTATACTATAATAATGTGCGGACTTATCTTTAAAGCACAGGTAATAAATAACAATTGGAAAATTAATAGACGTTCAAGGTTATTTTTTAGAAAGGGGACTATTGAACAAATGAATGAAAAACAAAGATTAGAAGGACAGCAAGTAGATACTGTTAATTCTTCGGACAAAAAATCCGCCAAGGATTACAGCAAATACTTCGAAAAAGTCATCACGGCTCCTTCTCTAAAAGATGCGAAAAAACGCGGGAAAGAAGAAGTAAAGTACCATACTGACTTTGCAATTCCTGAAGAATTTCGTGGAATGGGTGAAGGTCGTAAATTCTACATCCGTACGTATGGCTGCCAGATGAATGAGCACGATACAGAAGTGATGGCAGGGATTTTCCTTGCATTAGGCTATGAACCAACCGACAACACAGAAGATGCGAATGTCATTCTTCTAAATACATGTGCTATCCGTGAAAATGCGGAAAACAAAGTATTCGGTGAGCTTGGACATTTAAAAGCTCTTAAACTGGAAAAGCCAGATCTGCTTCTAGGTGTTTGCGGCTGTATGTCACAAGAAGAATCGGTTGTTAACAAAATCTTAAAAACGTATCACCAAGTAGATATGATTTTTGGTACACACAATATCCACCGCCTTCCAAACATTTTAAATGAAGCATACATGTCAAAAGAAATGGTTGTCGAAGTATGGTCAAAAGAAGGCGACGTTATTGAAAATCTTCCAAAGGTCCGCCGCGGTAAAATTAAAGCGTGGGTTAACATTATGTACGGTTGTGATAAATTCTGTACTTATTGTATCGTTCCATACACGCGTGGTAAGGAACGCAGCCGCCTGCCTGAAGAAATCATCCAGGAAGTACGCCATTTAGCTGCACAGGGCTATCAGGAAGTTACCTTATTAGGTCAAAATGTAAATGCCTATGGTAAAGACCTAGAAGGAATGAACTATGGTCTTGGCGACCTAATGGATGAATTACGTAAGATTGATATTCCGAGAATTCGCTTCACTACGAGCCATCCTCGTGACTTTGATGACCGTCTGATTGAAATACTGGCTAAAGGCGGTAACTTAATGGATCATATCCATTTACCGGTCCAATCTGGTTCAACTGACGTGTTAAAAATTATGGCTCGGAAATATACAAGAGAACAATATTTAGAGCTAGTTAGAAAAATTAAGGCGGCTATCCCTAATGTTGCTCTTACAACTGATATCATTGTCGGCTACCCTAATGAGACGGATGAACAGTTTGAAGAAACGATGTCATTATACCGTGAAGTTGGTTACGAATTAGCGTATACGTTCATTTATTCACCACGTGAAGGTACACCTGCGGCAAAAATGGAGGATAACGTTCCATTAGAAGTGAAGAAAGAACGTCTTCAACGTTTAAATAACTTGGTAAATGAACTGTCTTTAGAAGCAATGAAAAAGCATGTAGGCCAAACAGTTGATGTTCTTATTGAAGGTGAAAGTAAGAACAATCCAGACGTCCTTGCAGGCTACACTTCTCGAAGCAAGCTTGTAAACGTTGTAGCACCACAATCAGCCATTGGTAAGATTATTAAAGTAAAGATTACAGATGCAAAAACATGGTCATTAAATGGAGAAATGGTGGAAGAATTAGAACCAGTTGAGGTGAAATAAGGTGGCGAAGTATACAAAAGACGATATCGTCGCTCGTGCAGCAGAATTAGCTCGAATGATTGCAGATACAGACGAGGTAGATTTTTTTAAACGAGCAGAAGCTCATATTCATGATAATCAAAAGGTCAAAACTTTAATCTCGGATATTAAAGGATTGCAAAAACAAGCTGTGAACTTGCAGCATTACGGTAAATCAGAGGCATTAAAGAAGGTTGAGAACAAAATTGCTTCGATTGAACAAGAATTGGATGAGATTCCTGTTGTTCAGGATTTCAAACAATCTCAAGTAGATGTAAATGAACTTCTTCAGTTAATTGCATCGACGATTTCAAATACCGTAACAGATGAAATTATTACTTCAACCGGGGGAAACCTTTTAATGGGGGAAACAGGGGCAAGCATGAAAAATGGCGGCTCTTGTGACAGCCACGGGGATTGTGATCACGAGCATTAATATGTAAACCAGACTTCATATAGGAAGTCTGGTTTTCTTTTTGTCCAAAAGACATTCCTCTAAAGTACAGGCAATAAAAGGCACACCCCCATAAATCCCGCATAAAATGAACCATGACTAAACTTTTAACCAGCATTCACAAAAATATATATCACACTAGTCTTATCTCACGCATACGATGAATTGAAAATGAATGAGGAGGGTTCGCGCAAAATGGGAGAATACAGAGAGATAATTACCAAGGCCGTAGTTGCGAAAGGACGTAAATTCACCCAGTCCAATCATACGATTAGCCCGGCGCATAATCCAACAAGTATCTTAGGCTGTTGGATCATTAACCATAAATACAATGCGAAAAAAGTTGGCAAAACGGTAGAGATACACGGCTCGTATGATATCAACGTTTGGTACTCATTTAATGACAATACCAAAACTGAAGTAGTGACTGAACGAGTTCAGTACACTGATGTCATTAAGTTAAAGTATCGTGACCATGACTGCCTGGATGACAATGAAATCTGTGCACGAGTACTGCAACAGCCTAATTGTGTTGAAGCAGTCATTTCCCCTAATGGGAATAGAATCATCGTCCATGTCGAAAGGGAATTTCTAGTCGAAGTCATTGGTGAGACTAAGGTTTGTGTCCGTGTAAGTCATGAAGCTTGCAAAGACCATGACGATGACTGGGGATTAGATGTCGACGACGAAGAATTCGAGGAACTAAACCCTGATTTCTTAGTTGGTGGAGAAGAGGAGTAAAGACACTAGGAAGGTAATACTTCCTAGTTTTTTTCTTATATAAAATTATATGATGAAGAAAAGGACATATACATACTGATTTCCATGGTATCCCCGAGTTTTATGTATGTTTATTAAAAAACTCAGCATCCTATTTTTAGGAGGTGCTAACATGGAACCAAAACAGCCAGGCAATAAAAAAATGCCGGATTTTGAACAATTAAATGATCGAGTGATTCTAGAAAGTACACCTACTCCAATGATTGTCATCAAAACCAATCTAGACCCAAAGAGTGCTGCAGAGAATAATCCCTATTATCAAGATGAAGAAGTGAAGGACCCGAAAGCCTTTAAGGATTACTTTGAAGAATAAAAAGCCAGGTTTTACATATCAAAGGGTTCCGTTTTGAGGTGCTTTTTTAAAAATACCTGCCGAAATGACAGTCGTATTGGCAGCGTTATTGTTGTATAAAAAAGTAAAACTCGCCATAGCTATTGGCGAGTTTCTTTATTATAAATACAAAAACTTATGTATAAAACCTCACATACTTGTGATACGTTTCAGTGTAATGCATTTTGATTTTTAAGATGAATCTCACTCCCTTTCCTTAATCGAATAACCAGGAAAAGTAAATAAGCGGAGATTTTCCGGTTAAAAGCAAAATGGAGCTCGTTTCGGGGTTAATAAGGGGAGTTTTTCCGCTTATGCATAGAAAAATCCCCCATTTGCAATTTTTTTGAGTCAATAGGCGGAATCTCTCCGTCTATTTAGGCCTTTTTTTATCATAATTACGAATTAAGCGGAATTCCTCCGTCTATTTATCTACTCGAGTGCTTAACCCGAACCCTCAACCGATAAGTGCGGACCCTCCTGATCCTATGCGGGAACCAGCAACTAGGATTAGGATCAATCAAAACGACACTATAAATGACAGAAGGTTTGACCCTCTTTTTTAATTGTACAATACTTATTGTCCATCATAATAATGATGTCATTTAACTATGTCAAAATTAATGAAATTTCGTAGAAACCTTGATAAATATAGAAAAAGACGTATGCCAATTCATACGTCAATTCTTGTGTCTTTTAATAACAAAGCACCCGAAAACGGAACCCTTTGTTTACACATCCTGGCTTTTTTCCCATTCCGTTTTCAATATGGACAGCATGAACGAATCATGGTATTGTTCATCTTGGTACATATAGCCCCGCAGCAGGCCTTCGTTTGTAAAACCGAGTTTATCTAGTAATGCAAGGGATGCTGTATTTTCGGGATAAACAACGGCACCTATCCTATGTAAATCTAACTTTTGAAAACTAAACCTAATCACTTCACTAACCGACTCTTCTGCAAAACCATTTCCCCAAACGGAAGGGTGCAGTTCATAGCCAATCTCAGCCCGTTTGTTTTTAAGATTAAGCACGTTCAGGCCAACGGTTCCAATGAGTCTTTGGTTTTCCTTTAATTTGATCCCCCAACGAATCCCCCGTTTATCCAGATAGTTTTTGTGAAAGATATCAATTAACCGGGTTGCTTCTGCTGGTAATGTGAAGGGGCTTGTACCATAATAACGGGTCACGTCTTCTAATGATAATATTTCATATACCACATTCATATGATGATGTTTCAATTCAATTAATTTTAACCGCTTCGTCTCTAATATCGGAAAAGCCATCGAAACACCTCTCTTTTTTCACCATTTACGCTTAAAATGATAGTAGAGTCATTATCTCTTTTATTGTATAGTCTTCCAAAACAAATATCTAGAATTAAGGAATATTTTTGGTAAAATTCAGACTAAGAATCTTTTTAATGAATAGAATTTAAACTTACTAGAAGGTGTACGTATTGAATATAAATAAATATATTAACTTAATTGAAACAGAATTGCTTCCGAACATAGACCTATCCGTATTCAGCCCATTTGATCCAATTGTTGTAGACAATCGCTCTGATTCCTGGAAGACAATCGGCTGTGGTAATTATGCTGGAGTGTTCATGCATGAGGCCTATCCTGAAGTGGTAGTAAAAGTATATGGGCGTAATCAGGAAGAGCTTACTGAAGAAACCGAGGTTTATAAGAAACTAGGGACCCATGAATCTTTTTCCAAGCTTTATGGATACGGTGAAAATTATTTGATCTTAAAAAAGCTTGAGGGGATTACATTATTTAATGCATTAATTAAGGGGGTTCAGATTCCTAAACGTGTGATGGAAGATATCGACCGCGGCTTGGAGTATGCCCGTTCGGTCGACTTAAATCCCTTTGATGTCCATGGGAAGAATGTAGTCATGTTTGAAGGCAGAGGCTATATCGTGGATGTATCCGATTTTTATAAACAAGGGTATTGCCGAAAGTGGGACGATTTAAAAAAGGCCTACCACAAAATTTATCATCCGTTTCTTTATAAATATCATCCTCCGATCCCTTTTCCGCTGGTTGATGCTATCCGGAAAGGGTATCGAATTTACCGGAGGGTTAAAAGAAAGTTGGAAAAATAAGACTATATCGTTGAATTTTCTGATAATATAAAATGGAGTTGTTGTAGGAACATAATTAGCGGTTTAGGCTGATAAGGGGGAAGCTTAATGGATGATCGTCAATTCCGTAACGCCATGGGCAAGTTTGCAACAGGAGTAACGGTGGTTGCCACTGAAGTGGGGGGCAGCGTTCATGGGATGACAGCTAATGCATTTATGTCCGTTTCACTTAGCCCGAAATTGGTCGTCGTTTCCATTTCTGAAAGAGCACAAATGTTAGAAAAAATGAATCAAAGCAGAAAATTTTCAGTTAATATTCTTAGCAGCTCCCAGCAGGAACTATCCATGATTTTTGCCGGACAGCAAAAAAATCAACAAGAGGTTAAGTTTGATCGGCTGGGGGATGTTCCGGTGTTATCTGGTGCATTGGCGCAAATTGTTTGTGAAGTTTCAGCTGCACATGTCGAAGGAGACCATACATTGTTCATTGGCAAGGTAACTGACCTCCATATGGAGGATTTTGAGCCGCTGATTTACTTTTCAGGAAAATACCGCTCTTTGGCAAAAGAGTAATAATTAATAAACAGGAACCCACTAGCCGATGGGTTCCTGTTTATTTTTAAGACATTAAGTATGTCTGATTCTGAAAATTTTGATATTATTAATAGTGAGGAAAGGTGTGATCAAATTTGGTAATTCAACTAGAAAACGTCTCATTAATACGTAATGGCAAGGCAATACTACAAGATATTAATTGGCAAATTGAAAAAGGGGAACATTGGGTTTTGTTTGGTTTAAATGGATCTGGAAAAACAGCCATCTTAAATTTATTAAATGCTTACTTTTTCCCATCGAAAGGAAAAATCACAGTTCTAGACTTAGAGTTTGGTAAAACCTATCTTGCAGAAAAACTTCGAAAGCAAATCGGATTTGTTTCGTCTTCACTCCAAGAGAAGTTCCATCCGGATGATAATGCCTTTGAAGTTGTTTTAAGCGGAGAATATGCTTCAATTGGACTTTATGAGACGCCAAATGACGATGTAAGAGAAAGGGCAATTGCCCTTCTTGAGGAGTTAGGGTGTATCGAGTATGCAAATCGTAATTATAACACGCTCTCACAGGGTGAGAAGCAGCGTGTTCTGATTGCTAGGGCATTAATGGCCAATCCGGCCTTACTGATTCTTGACGAACCGACAAATGGGTTAGATTTCATTGCCCGTGAGCAATTGTTAGAATCGGTTGAGAGGATTAGCAAAAATCCGGATGCGCCAACACTCATTTATGTGACACACCATGTAGAAGAGATCCTGCCCGTATTCTCTAAAACTTTGCTTTTGAAAAAAGGACAAGTCTTTGCCTGTGGAGAAACGAGGGACATGATTGCTAGTGACAAGCTGACAGAATACTTTAATCTGCCTGTTAACGTGCATTGGGAAAATGAGCGGCCGCTTTTGTCAAAACGGCTGACAAAAGAAACAGTTAACTTGAAATAATTGTAAGAGACGGTAAGGCACATGACTATCATGCGCCTTTTTGAATGGCTTGAGCGATCAATCAGTGAAAATGCATAGCAGTTAATGGGGAAACAAGAGTGTAAGAATTGGTCTCCAGCACTTTTTGGTATTTATGGTTGTCGAAGATATTAACAAATTAATTGTGATTATAGGTATAATAGGAAGGGAGTTTCTTAAAGGAGAGAAGGGAACAAGTGAAAAGATTTAAAGCTATTCTAATTGTACTATCCATCCTATCTGTTTTAGCAGGCTGTACAAATGAAACACCTGCCCCAAAAACAGAGACGATTAATAAGCAAGAGGAGACAGAAACAGTCAATCAGGCAAAAGAGCAGGCAGCGGCGGAAGAAGAAGCTAAGGCAGAAAAAGCAAAACTAGCTGCAGAAAAGGAAAAAGAGGAACAGCAAGCCGCAAAAGAATCACAAGAAGAATTAGCAAGTAAATTCGGCCTTGAATTGATTACTGTTGGCCGAGTGGTGGACGGAGATACTTTTGTGACCTCTGATGGGAGAAAGGTCCGTTTAGTTGGCATCAATACACCTGAATCAACGACAAGACACGAGCAGTATGGTAAGGAAGCAAGTAACTATACAACATCAAAGTTGAACGGAAAACAGGTATGGATTCAAAAGGATGTATCAGAAACGGATCGGTACGGCCGGCTGCTAAGGATTGTCTGGTTTAGTGTACCGACAAACGATATGGATGAAAACGAGATTCGGACAAAAATGTTTAATGCGGATTTAGTATTAAATGGATATGCTGAGCCTTCCACCTATCCGCCCGATGTCAAGTACAGTGATTATTTTGTTAAGTTTGCCAGAGAGGCAAGGGAGGCGAATAAAGGTCTTTGGGGTTATGGAGACCAAGGAACCACAAAGGGTGATTTGGACTCAAGCTCTGCTGCGAATCGTTCTGGATCTTCGTCAGGTGGAAGCTCAACTGGTACGTCAACCGGAAGCGGTTCGACTTCTAACGCAACAGAATCCTTTAAGAATTGCACAGAAATGAGAAAGGTCTATCCGGATGGAGTACCGTCCACACATCCTGCCTATGAATCAAGACATGACAGAGACAAAGATAACTGGGCTTGTGAATGATTCTAATTTTTACAAGCATAAAAGCCGCAATCAAAATAGATTGCGGCTTTTAGCTGTAGAAAGGATGCGGTAATTAGTGTTTAATCGTTATGGAAATGGCAGGTAATGTCTTTGTCCGGCCATTTCTGCTAGTTTCCTTTACGACAATCGTATGCTTTCCATTACTATATTTATTTGTGTTGAGAGTGTAATGGAAACCAGCTTTCCCATTGTTGAATTGAGGATAAGCTTTAAGAACGTCCGATCTTGTGTCCCCATAGACCGCCTGGCCTGCCAATGCCCCGTCGACCAATATTTCTATTTTTGCTACACCTAACTCATCCAAAAACCAGCCCCGTACATTTTTAGTTTCAGAAAGAGTGGTGCCAGGCACCGGAGTGTCTAAACAACCTTTAGTGTTACCAATAGTTAGCGTTTTTCCAGGCAAAGTCGTGACACGTCCATTTTTACCAGTTTCCTTAATTGTAACAGTATGTTTGCCATCACTAAATTTCGTTGTATCTACAGTATAATGGAAGCCAGCTTTCCCATTATTGTATTTAGGATACGCTTTTTGGACATCTGATCTCGTATCCCCATAGGCCGCCTGACCAACTGCTTTACCGTCTATCAAAATATCAATCTTGGAGACTCCACTTTCATCTAGGAACCAGCCCTTTACGATATTTTTCCCCTTGATTGTGGAACCATTGGCTGGAGTATCCATTACACCGATAGTTGGCAGATGCTGGGGCATCTCGTTCCAAACTAAACTTGAAATTTTATTAATGGTTTCGATCCCATAGGATAAGGAACGATTATTTGTCGTTAGAACTGCAATAATATAATCTTTTCCTTTTCCATTTACATATCCAACACTATTGACAAATAATTTACTAGGTGGATTAGAGGTAACCCAGCCATTTTTTAATGCCACACTAACACCTGAAGGTAAACCAGAACCGGTGCCCCAGCGTTGATCCGACCGTACATGCTTCATAAGATTAAGGCCATACGCTCTTTGAGAGTCCGATAATAGGGTATTTGGATAGGCAAAATATTTCATCATAGTAAGCTGATCGCCTACTGTAGTTGTCGTACGTCCCCACCAGCCGCCTGTACCTGCTGTAGTATGGGTCATTCCCACTTTCCGAAAAAAAGCCTGAACATTTCTATCACTGCCAAGCTGGCGCCAAAGTGTACTAGCAGCACTATTATCGCTAATTTGGATCATCCTAGTCAGCAGTGAATTTTCATTGGATGTAATTGGTATTTTTTGATAAAGGACATCGGCCATAATCGACATTTTAACCACACTCATCGTGTAGTAGGTTTTTGAAGGATTATATGTATAGGTTTTACCTGTGCTTGCATCAAAAACACCAACGGAAACGGTGTTACTTCTTGAAGCAATATAGTTTGTTACTTCAGGTCCTAAAATGGTGCTGGCGGATGCATGGATGTCCGTTTTCCCAAACGACAGCAAGATGATTCCTGATAGAGCCAATGCAGCTAGTTTCTTAAACAAGTTTATTTCTCCATCCTCTCTGGTAAATATGTTTCCTTTTCTATAATACTTCTGTTCTATCAAAAAAAATATAAAAAACTGCATCTTATTTCATGGATTTTTACTTCTTAAGAAAAATAAATATGAAAAAATACTCATTTAAAGATGAAGGGGCAGCATTAAAAAGGATTAATCAACCACAAAATTTTTTAATAAAGTTATTTAAACTATTACACATTAACAATAATCTAAGGTTTAAGCGAAAAGTAGACTGAAAAATAATTGAATATTGGTAATGTAATATACATTACAGTGACAGGATCAATTCAATTAAAAATATGATAAAAAAGCAGTGATTACTACTAGATCACTGCTTTTAATTATTTATCTATTGATTTATGGGGGGGACTAAGGACTGACCATTTTACCTTTCAGCATTCCCCTTAATCCACTTATATCCAACTCCCCAAACTGTAAAAAGGTGGTTATCTATTGGGAATCCGCCATTTCGTAATTTTTCGCGTAAATTCCTAATATGGGAATCAATCGTTCGATCATCTATCTGGGATTGAAGGCCCCATATAGATGACAACAAGTGATCACGAGAATATACTTTTTGAGGATTTTTAAGAAACAAACCCAGTAAAGCAAACTCTTTCGGTGTGACTGAAATTGCTTGATCTTTAAATTTTAATTCCATGGATTCCTGATTCCATTCTAATCCATTGAAAATTAGATAATGCTGATTTTCAGTTGATTTTCTCGTTCTTCTTAGCAATGCCTCGATTCTGGCTAACAGTTCCTTTTCATTAAAAGGTTTCGTCACATAATCGTCAGCCCCAAACTTTAGCCCCTTAATGATGTCTGGAGTTTCACTCCTAGCTTAATAGTGGATAATGAACCCTTATTTCAATTTTGTGTCAATTGTAGAAATTTTTGTAGATGACATAGTTTATACAATAAAAAATCAAAGTTTCTGCACACTTTTCAATTAAAGTCAAAGGTGTTAAGCAATTATCATACATTACACAAACTTTGGAATGAGGTGAAGACTTTGAAGAGAAAATGGTTGTTAATCATGATCCTCCTGGTTGTTTTTTCAGGTGGAAGAATAGCTTTAGCAGATGGTAACCATAGTAAAGTTCCATCCGCATCTAACCTAAATGACCATTCAGAGCATGATATGGAAGGGATGGACATGAGTGGGGGAAACAGCTCTGAAAGTCATGATATGGAAAGTATGAGTAGTGATCATACCACCAGTGATGGCCATGACATGGAAGGAATGACTGACGGGGGAGACATGGAAGGCATGGATATGGAGGAAAGTGGCAGTCACAGTCATGAACCAGTCAAAGAAGAACCAGCAAACCTTAAGGTTTTAGGAACTTTTGGAGCGGTTAATCTTTCCTTTATAGTGATTGGCGTTTGGAATAAGTGGTTTAGAAGAAAGGATGGGTCTAATGGCAATTCCAAAAGACAAGTTATCTAAAGAAATAAAGCCCTATAATCTATTAACCATACCTATGGTTAAGAACTTCATCAAGAGTAAATGGTATCCTGGAATTTTTCAATGGATCGTCCTTGCGGTTTTTTCAGTCATTGTTTATGAATTGGTAGCAGGAACAGTGGATCCAACACGAAATGTGGGAACTTCACTGACATGGGTGTTGTGGTGGCCTTTAATACCAATCTTCTTCTTAGTCATCGGTAGATTTTGGTGTACGATTTGTCCATTTGGTAAAGTAAGTGATATTGTTCGGAAAACGATAGGCAGTAATCGTCCAATGCCAAAGTTCTTAAGAAAGTATGGTTTATGGATGATTGATTTATTCTTTATTGCCATTACTTATAGTGATCATATTTGGGGTGTGGTTGAATCCCCGAGAGGATCTGGTTATTTACTTCTTTTACTAGTAACAATGGTAGTTGGAACCTCTATTTTTTACGAAAGAAGAACATTTTGTAAAACCTTATGTTTTCTAGGGGGACTTTCTGGAAACTATTCTCGTTCTGGTTCATTAGAACTTCGCGGGACGCCTGAAATATGCAAGACATGCAAAACACAATCTTGCTATAAAGGAAGCGAAAAAGCAGAAGGTTGTCCAATGTTTCAATTTGTTAGAACAATGGATACAGGAGCTGATTGTAACTTATGTGGAAACTGTGTGAAAAATTGTCCAAATAACTCTATTCGCATTTCTCCCCGAGTGCCTACATCTGATCTATGGGAAATTAAAAAACCAATGTTGGAGCATACGTTCTTAGCAGCGGTTATTATGGGTATTGTATTTGTTCAAAACATCACAATGGTAACCATTTGGCAGGATATTTTAAACGCAATTGGAACTGTAACCGGAACAGGTAATTATAATGTAAACTTTTCTGTAGCTTTCATTATTGCAATGGCAATTCCAGTGGGTCTCTTGTACGGAACGGCAAAAATTGCAACCTTAACTGGGGGATCAGTAGAAAAAGTAAAGAAAAATTTTATCAGATTTGGCTATGCCATTATTCCTTTGGATTTAGCAGGACACCTTGCTCACAACTTGTTCCATATCATAACTGAAGGAAAGGCAATCTGGTACAACTCAGCAGCATTATTTGGTATGAATGTTACAAGGGGTGAGCTTGCATTTGCACCAGCATCATCCGTTCAACTGTTACAATATATTATTATAGTAATTGGAATGATTGGCTCCATTTATACTGCCTACCGTATTGGAAATAAAGGTTCATTTAAAGCATTAGCACCATATTATGTACTAATGGTATTACTTGCAGCAGCAAACATTTATTTGTTCTCACTTCCGATGATACATAGGGTATAAATAGAAAAGCTTTATAAAGAATGGTTTTTGTAGAAAATCAAACCTTTTATGGATGGCGTGGCGTTTGTCACGCCATTTAATTTTTCCTAATTAATATAAACAGTAAATTTTAATTTTTTACTACTATTTATTCAGGTAGAATAAAGGTAAAGCGGAAGAGGATAGTTAGTCAATTAATGTGAGGGAGTATTAAGAAAGATGGAAGTGAAGGAGTTAACTCTTCAATTATTTTCAACCTATGAACATATCGCTTTCCTTTTAAGTATTGTAACCAACATTATTATTAGTGTGCTCGGAATAGTTCCCAGTGTTTTTCTAACTGCTATAAATCTACAAGTATTTGGCTTTTGGGAAGGCATGTTTATTTCATTTGCGGGTGAAGCACTAGGAGCTATAATTTCTTTTGTATTGTACCGAAAAGGATTTAGGAAACTATCTAATTTAAAGCAGTTCTCTCATCCAAAGGTAAAGCGGTTACTTACCGCTCAAGGAAAAGAATCATTTTTCTTAATTCTTTCACTAAGACTACTGCCCTTTGTCCCGTCCGGTGTTGTGACTTTCTTTGCTGCAATTGGAAAGACATCGATTCTTATTTTTGTCATTGCTAGTTCCATTGGGAAAATCCCTGCAATCATGATAGAAGCTTATTCTACTCAACAGGTGTTTAATTGGACCATTCAAGGGAAAGTAATAACCACTGCAATTGCGATTCTTCTAATAATTATGACTTGGAAAAAACTAAGGGAAGAATGAATTTTTTTGAAGAAAAAGTAGGTTATCTAATTAACGAGAGGAAAAAAAGGCTCTGACCAAGGGGATTTAGTCAGAGCCTTTTGATTTTTTAACATATAGCATTATAGTCACTTTAGGATGCATAGTGCAATGCAATGTCCATATCACTTATCATTTGGTCCAAAAGTAGATAGTCACCTCTGTTTATAAGTTATTCATCGTGTTTTTCATGTCTGTGCCATTAGTACCGTCCATCATTCCATTTTCTTCATGGCAAGCTTTGTACATTTCTTTTAATTCATCCTTTGTAGAATCTGGATGCATCTTTTGGATAAACGGCAACATTTTCTCAAAATTCACACCATCATCAGATTTGCTATTACCAGCTGCAAAAACAGCGGTTCCAGCTCCAAGAATAAAAGCAGCACTTACAATCCCGATAATAAACTTTTTCATTAACTTTCACTCCTTTCTTTTCTTATCTATATAGTAAATAAAAACTTTGCAGAAATAAGGGAGATTTAGTGTTAATGTTATGAATATTTAATTGAACGTGTATTGATTTTTTCTCAATATCCCAACTTCTAAATAAAAGAAAACAAAAATCTACAACAAATTAATTAAAATAAGGAAAGAAAAAAGCAATATAGAGATTTAAAATAAATAGTAGTCTTTTAAAAATTTAAAATAGCAATACAGAAAGGATGAATGAAATGTCGATCACTATCGCAAATACAGCAAAAGGAAAAATGAAAGGGATTTCTTTGAAGGCATATACTGTATTTAAAGGAATACCTTATGCCAAGCCGCCTGTTGGTGACCTTAGATGGAAAGCTCCCCAGGAAGTGGATGCATGGGATAACATTTATCTTGCGGATACATTTCCTAGGGCAAGTATGCAGGAGGTTGGTCCAAGGGATTCGTTTTATGATAAAGAGTTTTATAGTAATCCGGAATTTGTTTATGAACCTAGCGAAGACAGTCTTTATTTAAATATTTGGACTCCAGCTAAAAGTTCAGAAGAAAACCTGCCCGTCGCCATTTGGATACACGGGGGTGCATTTATGGGCGGTTATGGAAGCGAGTTAGAATTTGATGGAGAAGCCTATTGTAAGAGAGGCGTCATTCTAGTCACGATAAATTATCGATTGAATATTTTTGGATTTATGGCCCACCCCTGGTTATCAGCTGAAAATAATCAAGGGATCTCAGGAAATTATGGAATACTAGATCAGATCGCAGCCATTAATTGGGTCTATAATAATATTACTGCATTTGGAGGAGACCCTTCCAATATTACTATTTTTGGTCAAAGTGCAGGTGCAATGAGTGTGCAAACACTTGTATCTTCTGATTTAACAGAAAATATGATCAGTAAGGCGATTATGCAAAGTGGAGGAGGATATGATAGCGGGCTAAATCGAGATGACATGACACTAAAACATGCGGAAAAGATTGGTCAGGAAATTACAGACATGGCAGGCATCAAGTCAATAGAAGAGTTCAGAGCGATGTCAGCTAAGGAAGTTTTAACGGTATTTAACAAAGCAATGCCTATCATTTTACAAAAGGAAAAATCATTCTTCATGGTGCCAGTCATAGATGGCCATGTTTTAAAAGAAGGATATAATCTATTGATTGATCAGAAAAAGGTTAAAAATATTCCATATATGCTAGGCTCAACAAAAGATGATATATTAGTAGATCCAGAGGATGTTAAAGCTGGTGTGCCAAGCAAATTACAAAGCGGCTGTATCGCCTGGAGTAAAATACTCGATGATCCAGAAATAAAGCCTGCCTATGTCTATGAGTTTAGACGGGATCTTCCAGGAGATGAAGCTGGTGCCTTCCATTCAGCTGAACTCTGGTATATGTTTGGAACAATGAATCGTTGCTGGCGTCAATGGGAAGAACATGATTATAAATTGAGTGATTTAATGCTTGATTACTGGTCAAACTTTATGAGAAATGGCAATCCAAATAGAGATAGAATAGAAGATTGGAGACCATGTACGAAGAAGGATACGTTCGTAAAAGTGTTAGGATAGGAATCTGAAGAGTATATTTTTAATGTTTAGTTTCGAATTTAATATTTTATAATGTCTATGCACGCACTCTCAGAGTGCGTTTTTTCTTTTAGGTTTAGGTAATAATGATGATAAAGATATGCATCAAATTTTTAACCTGAAATGTAAAATCTATATGTAAAAAGAGAAAATTAATTATGAAAATATATGTAAATATAAGAAAATGATATTTATTTTCTGAAAATTATAAGGTAAAATCAAATTAGTTAGTAGAATAACGATCAAATAAGAAATGAAAGGAGAATAATAATGTTTGATAATTTTTTAATTAGAAAAGATAGTCTTGAAAATGTATATAAAGATGATAAAGCGATAGGATTCAAATTTGCAGTCCGTATAGCAGATTATAGAGGTTGTTTCTTGTCTTTACACAATGGATATTACATTGAATGTGATGGGGTTGAATATCCTAGAGAATTGCAAAAGTTTGAAATAAATGGTAAAGTGCCAAGGGATTTTGAAGAAATTAAAACATGCGTTTGGGAACATTGGAATTATGATGATGAAGGGTATGTTTATGTTGAAAAAGAAGGCGGGTTAACAGCAGGAATACATACTATTAAACTGCAACAATCTGTTTTAGCCACATATGGTTATATGCCATGGGACGAGGAATGGTTAAAGAACCCGCCAGTTCCAGGACATGGGGCGGGTGCGGGAAAGACGGCAAATATTTGTTCATTTGATTTAGAATTACAGGGAAGGAGATGATCGTATGTCCATTAAAAGAGGGGTCTCACTATATAGTTATCAGCAAGCTCAATTTTTTAAACAAATGAATTGGAAGGATATGATTAAGGAAGTTCACGATCATCTTAAAACAGATGGGATTGAGATTATTGATGAAGCCATTATTAGAGATTATCCATTTCCATCTGAACAGTTTATATTTGATTGGAATAATGAAATGGCAAGATATAATATGAATGCAGTTACAATGGATGTCTATTTAGATGTACACCAATTTAGGGATCATATTATGACTCATAGAGAGGCGGCAGAAAGATTAAAAAATGATATTAAAATTGCTGCAAAATTAGGGTTTAAAAATGTCCGTCCGCTTTGCCTTGTACCAATAGAGGTAATTGAAATGGCACTTGAAACGGCAGAAAAATTTGATGTGAGGATTGGGAAAGAAATTCATGCACCACTTCCTATTAAGCCAGGAACAAGGGTACAACCTAAAACAGGAATGGCAGCAGCCCTGGATTTTAGAATGTCAGAGCAAATTATTGAACTTGCTGATCGTACAGGAAGTAAGCATGTTGGATTAGTACCTGATTTTGGGATTTTCCAACACTCTCCATCTCAAGTAGCAATTGATTATGCAAAAAGACATGCAAAAATTCCGGAAACCGTTGATTTTCTTCTAGAAAACGGAAAAAATTATGGTTTAGACGATATTGTTAACGTATTGGGTGAAAAGTATCCTGATCATAAACTTGATCTGTCAACTATTGAAAGAATGAGTCTTAGTAAATCATCAGCAGATCCTGAAGATATCATAGATATTATCCCATACATCGTAAGTATGCATGGCAAGTTCTACAATATGACAGAAATACCAGGTAAACCAGGCTGTTATGAAGATCTAGCTATAGACTATGAAACTCCTATTAAGTATTTAAAGGAACATGGATTTAACGGATATATCAATTCAGAATATGAAGGTCAAAGAGATCAGCAAGATAGAGGTATTGAGTTCTTGGCTGATGAGGTAGATCAGGTAAGACGTCATCAGGAGATGCTTTCAAGATTAATTGGTGAAAAGATATAGATTCTGTATTGTCATAGTCTTTACCATGGAGGTCCGTTTGAAAACGGGCCTCCATCTATTGTACAAATAAACGTTTTGAAATCCAAACTTTATTACTGTAATGTGTTGTGATACTATTAATTCAAAACTGGCTGTAAATAGCTGGAGTATTTACAGAAAAACAGGTGATAAAATGGTTACAGTGGTAGATGTTGCAAAGAAGGCAGGGGTATCTGTTGCAACTGTTTCTCGTGTATTAAATAGTAATTACATGGTGACAAAAGAGAAAAAAGATAAAGTCTTAAAGGCGATTGAGGAGCTTGGTTATGTTCCTAAAACCTCCGTTCGAAGTGAAAAAAACAATGAAAAGAAGGTAATTGTTGTCCTTGCAGCAGCTATCATTCATGATATTATTGCTGGAATACAGGATTTTGGAGTACAACATGGTTATGAGATTATGATTAGCTATCATGCGAGTGAAACGAGAAGCTCACAACCTTGGAGTTTTTTACCGAAAGGGCAATTAGGCGGGGTAATCATCTTAAATATGTTATTTAATGAACAAGAACTTCTAGAAATAAGTAACACTGTTCCTGTTGTGCAATGCAGTCAGTATACCTCTATTCCAAATACCTATGCAGTTACTGTAGATGACGAAAAAGCTGCTTATCATGCAGTCTCTCATTTGATTGAGACAGGAAAAAGAAATATTGCTTTTGTTGGTATGGGAATCGAAGAGGGAGAAGGTTATATTTCCACAAACTTCTCAAAAGATCGGTTTATAGGTTATCGTCGAGCGTTGGAAGACTACGGGATCACCTTTAATAAGGATTTAGTGAAGTATAGCGATAATAGTTATGAAAGCGGTGCCCAATCGGCGATAGAATTATTGGAACAACATATTCCATTTGATGGCGTTTTCTGTGTAACAGATAATTCGGCTGTAGCTTGTTTAAATATGTTTAAAGATGCCGGTTATCGTGTTCCAGAGGATATTGCCGTATGTGGTTTTGATAATCAGGAAATTTCAGAAATGACCAACCCAAAATTAACCACTGTTGATCAACCTTTTTATGAAATTGGGTATGAATCGATGAAAATGCTTGAAAGTATTATGAAAGGTGAAATTTCTACGGGTAGAAGGGTATTAATTGAACATAAACTTATTAAACGCGGATCAACAGTTTCTTAATCAATCAATCAAACAAAAATAACCTGGGAAATGAATTTACCCAGGTTATTTTTATTGATATTTTTTCCTGAGAATAGACCGAAAAATAACTGAAATAAATAGAAAATATCAAGATAATTAATGAAAAAAATGAAAAAAGTATATTGTTTTACTGAAAATTAGATGCTATATTATATGTAAAGTTACATAAAGCGCTTTCAGTGCAGGGGGGTGGGGGCATTATTGGCAGTTACAAAAATTTTAAATGATCAAAAATAATCATTTATGGGGGAAAAAAATGAAAAAGAATTATTGCTTCTTCTCTATTATTATTTCTATCATGATTCTTCTTGCTGCCTGCAGTAATAACACCACGACCTCAAATGAAAACAAAAAAGATCAAACAGGTAATAAAGATAATAAAACTGTCGAATTAACCATGGCCTTTTTGGCATTTGGTCCTCCACCGAAGGATTTGGAATTGGTTCAAGCTGAAATTAATAAATTGACGAAAGAAAAAATCAACGCAACAGTAAAATTACTTCCTATCAATGCCAGTCAATATACACAACAAACGAATCTGATGTTATCGAGTAAAGAAAAGCTAGATTTACTTGTTACAGGTAACATCCCTGGGTTTCTTGATTATTCTGGACAGTCTGTGAAAGGACAGCTTCTTCCATTAGATCAGTTGATTGAAAAGTATGGAAAAGGTATATCTGGATCTCTAGGAGAACAATTCATCAGTGCCGGTAAAATTAACGGAAAAACTTATGGTGTTCCAACAATAAGAGATTTGGCTGGAGACCGAAGTCTGATCATGAGAAAAGATTTAGTAGATAAATATAAAATCGATCTTAGTAAAATAAAATCCTTGGATGACGTCGAAGCAGTTTTAAAAACAATTAAAGAAAATGAACCTGGGGTTTCTCCATTAATGCCTGGACAAGTTGGGGCTGCAACAATTGTTGATGGACTATTTCTTCCCGAAGGAGATTCACTAGGGGATAATCTTGGTGTCCTGCTAGATTCATCTGAATTAAAGGTTACTAATTACTACGAGTCTGATGAATATTCAGAATTAGTAAAACTCGCAAGAAAATGGAACAAAGCCGGATATATTTTGCCTGGTGCAGCTACAAACAAGGAATCCGCAGAAGCACTTATGAAGGCGAAGAAGATATTTGCATTCATATCAAGTTCAAAACCGGGAATTGATGGGCAAATCTCAAAGAGTGTAGGATCGGAAGTAGTAAGTGTGCCATTAACACCAATCTCAACCAACACTCAAAAAGTAACTAGCTTTATGTGGGCTGTTCCACAATTTGCAGAAAATCCTCAAAAATCCGTGGAATTACTTAACTTATTGTATTCTGACAAGGATTTAGTCAATTTGATCGATTGGGGAATTGAAGGAAAACATTATGTAAAAACAGATACAGGTGTGATTGATTACCCGCAGGGTGTTGATGCAAACACTACAGGTTATGCGTTAAACTCAGGGTTCCAATTCGGTAATCAATTTTTATCTAATATTTGGAAAGGTGACTCACCTGATCTCTGGAAAGAAATGGATTCATTTAATAAGGACGCAAAAGCATCCGAAGCTCTTGGTTTCTTATTTGACTCTTCATCAGTTAAAACAGAAGTTGCTGCCGTATCAAACGCTATCAATCAGTTTAAGGGTGCATTGGAAGATGGTCTGGTTGATCCAAAAACCGAGTTGCCAAAATTCCAAGAGAAACTAAAAGCTGCCGGTATTGATAAGATTATTGAAGAAAAGCAAAAGCAACTTGATAAGTGGGCACAACAGAATAAGTAAGTTTTTAGGCCTAATAAGGCCTGGAAATTGACGATGCAATAAGAGAAGAGCTGCAGCCTCAAGGGGTTACAGCTCTCTTTTTACGTATATAAAAGAATACTAGAATGAATTCTTCATGAAGATATTGAAAATTCTGAATATTTATGTTAATTTTTTATTGGATGATAGATGATTATCATTCTTATTAACTACCTGGCATCAACATCTTTTTTAAAGCGATTTTGGAATGCAAAGATATTAAAGCGCTTTCATACGACTGAATTCCTAATCAATCCACTTTCATTCCAATGGGTGTTGTATTTTATCTAGTTTTCTCCATAACTTGGCATATATATAAATATGTATAAAGGAGGGAAGGTTTCTTAATAAATTCTGATTTATTTATAGAGAAACAGATGATAGACAACAACTTATGAACTAAAGCGATAGGCATTTAATATTTCATTTATAGGGGGATTCAGATGGATGTTAGTGGAATTTTAAAGGTAGTTGCAGAAAGTAAACTGGTTTATCCAAATGAAGAAAAGCTATCAAACACATCAATTGGAAGCGGTAAAGCTTTTCAGGAACTTCTTCAAAAATCCCAACAAAATCCCGAGGCTTTTTGGAACGATGTTGCGAAAGAGCTAGTTTGGTATGAACCTTGGAGAAAAACAATGAGTGGGAGTCTTCCAGATTTCCGTTTTTTCGAAGGTGGGATTAGCAATCCTTGTGTTAACTTACTTGACCGTCATATAGAAAACGGTGCAGGAAATCGCACCGCCCTCATTTGGGAGGGAGAAAACGGAGACACCAAGTTTTATACATATAACATGCTGTTAGCTGAAGTAAACCGATTCTCTAATGTTCTCCGGTCCTTCGGTGTGAAAAAAGGGGATTGTGTGGCTATTTTCCTTCCTAATTTGGCTGAGGCGATTATTGCTGTGCTTGCTTGTTTTCGTATAGGTGCTATTTATAATACCATTTTTTCCGGATACTCTGAAAAGTCTTTGAAGGACCGTCTGGTTAGCTTTGAGCCAAAGATTATCGTGACGACGGACGCGACAACAAGACGGGGAAATAAGGTTTACTTGAAAGAAAAAGTGGATGCAGTCATTCCAGATATTCCATCGATTAAAGCGGTGATTGTGGTAAACCGCCTAAACACAGAAATCAATATGAAAGAAGGTCGTGATTTCTGGTGGGAGGAACTAACGAAAAAGGCAAGTATCCATTGTGAACCTGAGAGGCTAGAGGCCAATGAATATGGAATAGTGTTTTATACAAGCGGCACAACAGGAAAGCCAAAGGGAGTCGTTCATTCAGGAATGGCCTTTATTATCCAAAATTACATCTATAGCAAATATCATATGGATCATCATGATGACGATGTTTTCTGGTGTACGGCGGACATTGGCTGGCTGACGATGCATATTTGGGGCATTGCAGGTGCGTTAGCAAACGGGGTCACCACGGTTGTATATGAAGGTGCAATGGACTATCCAACAAAGGATAGATTTTATCAGGTGATTGAGAAGTACCGTGTCAATAAATTGTTTACTGCCCCAACGGCATTGCGGATGTTAAAGAGTCTTGGTGAAAAAGTTTTGGATCAATTTGATTTATCATGCCTGGATGTCATCTCATTAGTGGGCGAACCTTTTGACACTGAGTCATGGCAATGGACGTATGAAGTACTAGGAAAGAAAAAGATATGCGTCAATAATACATGGGGACAAACCGAAACGGCTGGTTGTCCAATTGCTGGCGCGGCGTGGTTAACCCCAATGAAGCCTGGATCAGCCGGAATGCAATTTTTAGGAGCTGATATTGCTGTTGTAGATGAAGAGGGAAATCCAGTTAAACCGGGTACATTAGGGAATTTACTTATTAGAAAACCATTTCCAATGCTATGCCGCACGCTTTGGAGGGAACCAGAGCGCTACCTTTCCTCTTATTTTAGTCAGGTAGAAGGCAGCTATTTTGCAAGTGATTTGGCTCTAATTGATGAGGATGGCTATGTGTGGGTCGTTGGGCGTTCGGATGATGCCTTCAATGTTGCCGGGCATCGGTTAAGTACAATGGAAATTGAGAGTGCAGTGCTTGAATGTGAAGGAGTTGCTGAGGCGGCTGTCATTGGTGTCCCTGATGAAATTAAAGGAGAAGTACCGCTCGTATTTGCCAGAGTAAATGATCCTTCGCTAGGGACAGATCATTTGATAGAAAAAATAAATGAACGGATTATCCAGCTTATCGGAAAAATTGCTCTGCCCAAAACGATTATTTTCACAGAAACACTCCCAAAAACAGTTAGCGGCAAAATCATGCGCCGCTTGTTAAAAGAAATTTTCTTATCAGGGAGGGTCTCAGGTGATATAACAGGGCTTGAAGACCCAGCAACAGTAGCGCAAATTCAAACGATTATTAATGATAAGTATACAGTTAAGTAATTCGAGATGGAAAAAATAATATTTACGGACGATAATTAGTTTTGTTTGGAATGATTATGGGGGCATGTTATTTTAGGTGGAAATATTGGGAGTTGTCTGGATGTCAATTTCTAATACAAAATAAATAAGTGAGGCTCTCTTATAAAATGGTGAGCCTCTATTTTCATGTTTTAATTGGTTACAACCATGTTTCGAAGAAATTAAAATAATCAACCTTCAATAAATTCTTCGCAGTTTGAGCAATAGCTTATATAATGTTGCGGTTTCCCAGATTTATCTTCTGGTTTTGAGTAATCAATATCTGCAAGGTATACCGCTTCACAGTTTGGGCAAGCTAACAATTTTGATCCCATTTTAATATTGCTCCTTTCATTAATCAATATCATAATGATTGCCCTAATTAAATTATTTAAACTATCTTGTAGAATAAATATCAATAGTGCTTAGAAAACAATATTAAAAAGATTTTATTTATCGCCGCAGACCACTTGTTTAATAAATATGACTATATTTGATAACACAGAAAAACCCTTGCAATCGCAAGGGTTTTTAGACGTCCCGAAGAGGATTCGAACCTCCGACCTACAGTTTAGGAAACTGTTGCTCTATCCTGCTGAGCTATCGGGACAAAGTTAAGTGAAAATATTTTGTTCCTACACATAATTAGTGACCCCGTCCTGATCTCAGAATGAATTACTCAAGGAGCAGCTCGATCAGTACGCTGAAGTAAACCACTGAAGCATATTCGAACGTGCTGAGCTATCGGGACACTATGAACTTTATTTATTATAATAAGTTAAATTAAAAAGGTCAATAAAAATTTGAAATTAAGCAATAGGTAAATCCCTCTCCACTTCTGTTTTTCTTCCTGTCTTTTCTCGAAATAATCCCCAGACCAATAGGCTTAGTGTAATTAATAGCCCTTCCAAAGATAATATATACCAAGGGTAGGGACCCAGAACATCCAAAAGGCTGGTGCCACTTGGCTTATGGCTCAAGAACATATAATTTCCTCCAACAAGCTTATTAATAAGCATGATAATTGGCATAAGCACATTCAAAAAGATAAACAACTTCAAAACAGACCAGATGGTTGGCCGATATCCTTTGACCCAAGTAAAATAAAGAGGAACCCAGATGGTCATTAAATGAGTATAAAAGAAATGAAAAAACCGAAAATGCGGGAAGTCATAATTTAATAATGGCGTGAAGATTGCTTGCGATGCTCCTAATAAAGCGGTGAATAATAAAATTTCGTAAACACTCTTTTTTCTAGTCAGTAATAAAATGATATTTAAAATAAGGCTAATGCTGCAAAGCTCTAATGGAATTGCATGGCTAACATCCCAACTGCCATTTATTATCATCCAAACATGATAGGTTGCTTCTATAATAATTAAAGAAATGGCTGCCCCAATCTCCCAGGGTCTTGTCTTGTCTGTTTTCAATTGTTCTCTATATAAATATATGCAAGTTGCCACAATTAGTAAGAGGGCAATAATGATTATATGACTAAGAGAAAACATATCAAAATCATAATTTTTCGAACTGCGGCCGAACCACCCCAAGCGAACACCTCCTGTATTTTGTACTTTACCATGATTTGATTTCAGAAAAAGTCGAAAGTTAGAGGACAGGAAAAAATTTTTAGTAAATAATTTGGCAAATATTCAACGGGTGCCTGACACCTGCCGTGTATGATATAATAGTTTGTCGAAGAAAATCGAATTAGAAAATTTTAGTCTGTAATTCCTGTGAAATACACCCGGATTTTTTTGTCATGGAGACTAAATGGGTACAATTGCAGACAATTGTGTCCACATGAAGCCGTTATGAGGACAAAAAAGGCAAGCGGAGAATCAAATTTGTCCGCATGAGGCCGTCATGAGGACAAAAAAGGCAAGCGGAGAATCAAATTTGTCCGCATGAAGCCGTCATGAGGACAGAAAAGGCAAGCGGAGAACCAAATATGTCCGCATGAAGCCGTCATGAGGACAGAAAAGGCAAGCAGAGAACCAAATATGTCCGCATGAAACCCTCATGAGGACAAAAATTGCAAAGTTAACACTAGATTTGTCCTTATAACAAAATCCGCAACACCTTAATAAATAGATGAAAACCTGGAGGTCATTATGGCTGGTTATACGCCGATGATACAACAATACCTAACCATTAAGGCAGACTATCAAGATGCCTTTTTATTTTTTCGCCTAGGCGACTTTTATGAAATGTTTTTCGATGATGCCGTTAAAGCATCACAAGAACTTGAAATTACCCTTACAAGCCGTGAAGGCGGGTCAGAAGATCGGATTCCGATGTGCGGAGTTCCCTACCATTCCGCGCCCAACTATATCGAACAACTTATCTCCAAAGGCTATAAAGTAGCCATTTGCGAACAAATGGAAGACCCGAGACAAACAAAAGGCATGGTAAAACGGGAAGTCGTTCAGCTCATCACCCCGGGGACCGTCATGGATGGCAAAGGGCTAACCGACAAAGAGAACAACTATCTTGCTTCCATCACAGCGTTTGACGATCAAACCTTTGGACTCGCCTACAACGATATCTCAACTGGAGAAAGCCGAGTCACACTCCTAACCAAATCTGATGAAGTGCTCAATGAACTGGCGGTCCTAGGTGCCAAAGAGGTCGTGGTGGCCAGCAACTTTGACGTAGAACTTCAAAAAAAGATGCGCGAACGCGATGTACTCGCGATTTCCTTTGAGGATAATAGTTCAATAGATATCAACTTTGCCCAATTGCTTGAAGACCTTAATCAGGAAAAATTAAAGCAATCAGCAGCAAGATTGTTTCACTATCTATTCAGGTCACAAAAGAGAAGTCTTGACCATCTTCAGCCGGTGACAACCTATCAAATTCAGCAATACATGAAAATTGATTACTATTCAAAAAGAAATCTAGAATTAACTGAGACCATTCGCTCGAAAGGGAAGAAAGGTTCCCTATTGTGGCTGCTTGATGAAACGAAAACAGCCATGGGCGCCAGAATGCTGAAAACTTGGATCGACAGACCACTGATTCAACAGGCGGAAATTGAGCACCGTCATAACTTGGTTGGCGTCTTAATCCACCATTATTTTGAACGACAAGAGCTGCGTGAAAACTTAAAAGAAGTCTACGATCTGGAAAGATTAGCAGGACGAGTGGCTTTTGGAAACGTGAATGCACGTGACTTAGTCCAGTTAAAACGTTCCTTATTGCAGGTCCCATTTTTAAAACAAATCCTCCATGGAATGCAGAATGAGCAAATGAATGAAATTGCGGATAAGCTGGATCCATGTGAAGAAGTGACGGATCTGCTTGAGCAGGCGATTGTGGACAATCCTCCTCTTTCCTTAAAAGAAGGGAATATCATTCGCGACGGTTATCATGAACAGCTTGATCAGTATCGCGATGCCAGCCGTAACGGGAAGAGCTGGATTGCCCAGCTTGAGCGGGAAGAACGCGAGAAAACCGGAATTAAATCATTAAAGGTCGGCTATAATCGTGTGTTTGGATACTATATTGAAGTTACCCGTGCCAACCTGCATCTTTTAACAGAAGGTCAATATGAGCGAAAGCAAACATTAACCAATGCTGAACGTTTCATTACACCTGAATTAAAGGAAAAAGAGGCATTAATTTTACAAGCAGAAGAAAAATGCGGTGAACTTGAATATAATTTGTTCACTGAAATTCGTGAAATCGTTAAAGAACAGATCCCCCGTCTCCAGGCATTGGCTAAAGCGGTTAGTGAACTGGACGTCTTACAATGTTTTGCTCAAGTCAGTGAAGAACGCCGCTATGTGAAACCACAGTTTTCAAATGAACGCCGAGTCGTGATTAAGGACGGACGCCATCCGGTTGTTGAAAAAGTACTAAACAAGCAAGAATATGTACCAAACGACTGTTTTATGGACAGCGACCGTGATGTTTTGTTGATCACAGGACCGAACATGTCTGGTAAAAGTACCTACATGCGGCAAATCGCCTTGATTGCCATCTTAGGGCAGATTGGCTGTTTTGTACCGGCTGCAGAAGCCGTATTGCCGATTTTTGACCAGGTATTTACACGTATCGGTGCAGCGGACGATTTAATTTCCGGCCAAAGTACCTTTATGGTGGAAATGCTTGAAGCAAAAAATGCCATTGCGAATGCGACTCAAGATAGTTTAATCTTATTCGATGAAATCGGCCGGGGAACCTCTACCTATGACGGTATGGCCCTTGCACAGGCGATTATTGAATACATTCATGAGCGAATTGGGGCGAAAACGTTATTTTCCACGCATTATCACGAGCTGACCGTTTTAGAAGAAGAACTATCAAAGCTAAAAAATATTCATGTCAGTGCAATTGAACATAATGGCAAGGTAGTTTTTCTTCATAAAATCAAGGAAGGTCCAGCTGATAAAAGTTACGGAATCCATGTCGCACAGCTTGCCGAACTGCCAGCTGAATTGATCCAGCGGGCGAGCGAGATTTTAGCTGAACTAGAGAAGACAGATACTCAAAATGCGCCTGCCAAAATCGTTGAACGGACAAATGCGGTGAACAAGATTGAACCAACAATCGAAGAAGAACAGGTTGAAAAACCTGTTGATCAACCTGCACAATTATCGTTTTTCGATGAACCTGCATTGCCAAAGAAAGCTGAGCCAACACCAAAGGAAAAACGTGTGTTAGAAAAGATAAAAGAGTTAGATTTATTAGATGTTACACCGCTTCAAGCGATTAACCTGCTATATGAGCTCCAGAAAAAGTTAAAGTAAGGGGGCGTTATGGATGGGGAAAATCATCCAGTTAGATGAGATATTATCAAATAAAATAGCGGCCGGAGAGGTAGTGGAACGCCCTGCCTCTGTCGTCAAAGAACTGGTGGAAAATGCGATTGATGCCGGCAGTACAGTAATTGAAATTGAAATAGAAGAAGCTGGACTGGCGAAGATTCGTATTACCGATAACGGCTATGGGATTGAAGAAGAGGACGTATTAATCGCCTTCCAACGCCATGCTACCAGTAAAATTAAAAATGAAAATGACTTATTCCGAATTCGGACCCTCGGATTCCGCGGGGAGGCCCTGCCAAGTATCGCCTCTGTTTCAAGGCTGGAAATGAAGACTTCTACGGGAGAAGGGGCAGGTAACAGGGTTCTGATTGAAGGCGGAAAGGTCGAAGTGTTTGAAAAAGCTTCGGCTAGACGCGGCACCGATATCACGATTACCGATTTATTTTACAACACGCCTGCTCGTTTGAAATATATGAAAACCATTCATACAGAGCTTGGTAACATCACCGATGTGGTGAACCGATTGGCGCTCTCCCATCCGGAGGTAGCTTTTCGGCTGATCCATAATGAGCGGAAACTGCTGCAAACGAACGGAAACGGTGATGTCCGCCAGGTTCTGGCGTCGATTTATGGGCTGGCGATTGCGAAACAGCTTGTCCCCGTTTCGGGTACGTCGTTGGATTATAAGATTACTGGATTTGCCTCAATGCCTGAAGTAACCAGGGCATCTAGAAACTATATTTCGACCATGATCAACGGCCGTTTTATTAAAAATTACCCGCTGGCAAAAGCCATTTCGGAAGGCTACCATACCCTGCTTCCAATCGGGCGTTATCCGATTGTGTATCTTAATATTGAAATGGATCCATTACTGGTGGATGTCAATGTGCATCCCTCAAAAATGGAGGTCCGTATTAGTAAGGAAGCCGAGCTGAATGAACTGGTCACAACGATGATCAAGGATACCTTTAAATCGAAAATCTTGATTCCAACGGCTTATACTCCTGTGAAAAAAGATGAAGTCAAATCGGAGCAAACTGCTTTATCGCTGGATGAAGGAATACCGGTGAGGAGTAGTAAACCCATTGAAACACCATGGGAGCCCCCCGCTAGTACGCAGAGTATCCAGGAAAGGATAACAATTCCGTCTCCTCGATTTGAAAGCATTCCTTTTAAGCAAGAGGTAATCACTAGAGAAACGATTTTTGAAACGGAAGAGGAAACAGAGGGAGATGCGTATGTTATTGAAACTCCTTCAGAGGTTAATTACCAACCAAGTGATTCGCGGCCAATAGAAAGGACTCCTCTGGCAGAAGACGAAGTCCAAAGCAGGATACCGCGTCTTTACCCAATTGGTCAAATGCATGGTACGTATATTTTTGCTCAGAATGAAAATGGCTTATATATCATCGATCAGCACGCCGCTCAGGAGCGGTTGAAATATGAATATTTCCGGGAAAAAGTAGGACAGGTACAGTCAGAATTACAGGAAATGCTTGTGCCGATTACGCTAGAGTATTCTACAGATGAGTATGTAAAAATAATGGAGAATCTTAGTGAGCTAGAAAAAGTGGGCGTGTTTCTAGAGGAATTTGGTTTGAATAGTTTTATTGTCCGCTCTCATCCGCAATGGTTTCCAAAAGGGGAGGAAAAGCAGATCATTGAGGATATGATTGAACAGGTTTTATTGATGAAAAAGGTGGATATTAAAAAGCTTCGTGAAGAGGCAGCGATTATGATGAGCTGTAAAGCCTCGATTAAGGCGAATCGTCATTTACGCAATGATGAGATCCAGGCGCTTCTCGATGACCTGCGGAAAGCCTCTGACCCGTTCACCTGCCCGCATGGCAGACCGATCATTGTTCATTATTCAGTTTATGAGATGGAGAAGATGTTTAAACGAGTGATGTAAGTTAGTGATCTTGATTTCAAAATCACTGAAACTGTCCTTAATCATATGCCTATTAAGGACAAAATTAGTAAAGATTACAAAGAAGTTGTATTTAATAAGGATTCTTGAGGACAAAACTGGGAAAGATTACAGAGAAGTTGTCTTTAATAGGGCTATTGAGGACAAAACTAGTAAAGATTACAAAGAAGTTGTCTTTAATAGGGGCTATTGAGGACAAAACTAGTAAAGATTACAAAGAAGTTGTCTTTAATAAGGATTCTTGAGGACAAAACTGGTAAAGATTACAAAGTAAATGTCTTTAATAAGGGTTCTTGGGGACTAAAAATGTAAGAATTCCAAGAAAACCGTCCCCAACAACCTCTCACCAAATCAGGAAAAATCTTTTATAAAAGAACGTTGAAAAAGGCTGCAGAAACCATTCTGCAGCCTTTTAGAATACCTATTTTATACCAACATGAATCTTATTAATAAACTGAAGTGCCTGTCCAGTTCCAACAGCCACAGACTCTAACGGACTAGATGCCAACTGAACTGGTACAAAAATCTCCTCACTCAGCCAAGCTTCCATTCCATTTAGCAACGAACCCCCGCCAGTCAAAATAACTCCGCGGTCAACAATATCACCACTTAACTCAGCAGGGCAATCCTCAAGCGTCGCACGAATCGCTTCTAAAATATGCAACAAGGATTCTCTAATTGCATTTTGAATCTCATATGATGATAGAGAAATAGTTTTTGGTAACCCTGTAACCAAATCGCGGCCCCGCACGTCCATAAACTTTTCCTCATGCTTAATAAGCCCAAAACCAATCTCCATTTTAATGTTCTCAGCTGTTCTCTCACCAATTAAGACATTGTATTCTTTTCGGACATATTGAACGATATCTTCATCCAAACGATCCCCGCCAATTTTAATCGAGTGACAGGCCACCACACCACCGAAGGAGATAATCGCAACTTCGGTATTTCCGCCGCCGATATCGACAACCACATTGGCGACAGGCTCGTCGACTGGTAATCCAGCCCCAATCGCCGCAGCTACAGGCTCCTCGATTAAAGAGATTTTTTTCGCACCAGCATTCCTAACGGCATCCTCAATTGCCCGGCGCTCAACACTTGTCGAACCAGAAGGGATACAAACCACAACATTCGGCTTGCGGATCGCAAAGCCTAACTTTTTAGACGCCTTCCTCATCATATGTTTAAGCATTTCAGTGGTTAAATCAAAATCTGCAATAACCCCATCTTTTAATGGGCGGATGGCAACGATTTTTTCAGGGGTTTTCCCAACCATCTCTTTAGCTTCACGTCCTACTGCAACCACATTTTTTGTATTCGTATCAATAACCACAACGGATGGTTCATTAAGGACAATTCCTTTAGTCTTACTATAAACCAATATATTAGCAGTTCCTAAATCAATTCCAAGATCAAAATTAGAAAGCATTCCATTCACCTAGTTTCTAAAAGTATTATTTCATAAAAACCTACGTTTTAGCCTACCATGAATATGGGGGTAAAAAGCCTTTTGTAAAAGAACCGTTATGGTTTTGTAAACTTATATATTTATTTGTCATATTTTGAAGAAAGGTGTTATAAAAATTTCATTTAACAAAATACGCATAGAAAAGAAAATTTTTGTATATAATTGTTTGATGTTCTACTGCTTTTCAAAATTGTGTTACCATGTAGGGGTGGACAGCTGTCCATCGCTGAAAAAAAGATAAGGCAGTGAGAAAAAAGTGGATTCCAAACAAAAATTATTAGTGATCATTGGCCCAACCGCTGTGGGAAAAACCAATCTAAGCATTGAAATGGCTAAACGCTATAACGGTGAAATTATCAGCGGTGATTCCATGCAGATTTATCGCGGTATGAATATTGGGACAGCGAAAATAACGAAACAAGAAATGCAAGGTATCCCACACCATTTAATTGATATCAAGGAACCGGAAGAAGCTTTTTCAGTAGCCGATTTTCAACTCTTGGTCCGTGCAAAAATAAATGAGATTGCCAAAAGGGGAAAGCTTCCCATCATTGTTGGCGGGACAGGGTTATACATCCAGTCTGTCATTTATGACTATCAATTTTCCGATGTATCAGGTGATGAAGCTTTCCGTCTTGAGTTAGAAGAAAGAGTGAAAGAAATCGGGAATGAAGCTTTACATAAAGAACTGCAGGAGGTTGACCCGGAAAGTGCGGCGCAAATTCATCCTAATAATGTGAGAAGGGTCATTCGGGCACTTGAAATCTTTCATTTAACAGGTAAAACCATGCAAGAGTATCAGAAAAAGCAGCAGCCGGACCTACTTTACGATACGGCACTTATCGGATTAACGATGGATCGTGAAAAACTATATGAGCGTATCAACTTAAGAGTAGATATTATGGTCAATCAAGGACTGCTTGCTGAGGTTAAGGACCTATATGATCAAGGCTTGCGGGACGTACAATCCATTCAAGCCATCGGTTATAAAGAAATATATGATTATTTAGATGGCAAAGTATCATGGGAAGACGCGGTAGAAACCCTCAAACAAAACTCAAGGAGATATGCAAAAAGGCAATTCACTTGGTTTCGGAACAAAATGGATGTACAATGGTTTGATATGACGAATGTGAACAATTTAGCAAAAAAAATAGCTGAAATTTCACATTATGTTGAAGGAAAGCTTCAACTAAAATCGAATACATATTAGTAGAGATAAAAGAGGAGGATATACTAATGAAAACAACAATCAATATTCAAGATCAATTTTTGAACCAGTGCCGTAAAGACAACACCCATGTAACGGTGTTCCTTCTAAATGGTTTTCAATTAAGAGGCCAAATTAAGGGCTTTGATAATTTTACCGTTTTATTTGAATCAGAGGGGAAACAGCAACTAGTATTTAAACATGCTATTTCTACATTTGCGCCACAAAGAAACGTCCAGCTTGAATTGGATAATCAATAAAATTTTATAAAATTGAGCCCATTAGCTGGGGCTCTTTTTTTGTTTTCGGAAAATAAAAGAAATCTTCTTTAATGAATTCCACTGTAGATGAATACACATTAATTGAAGGATTATGCCTAACCTTAAACACTTCCGGTGTAGCTTAAAACTTGCTACCTTACGTATACTGTTTGCAGATTGAGAGGTGATAGCTTTGGATCAACCATTTCGAACAAAAAGTAACGGCCAAATAAGGGTGGTACTCAACTCACAGGAAAGAACAACTGTAAGAAAAGAAGTACCCGATTTTCAAGTTGCTCCAAAGGTCATTCCCCTAGAGCATACGGCCCTAAAAGAAATTGAAGAAGAGCTCGGGGCATTGGTTGGCATGGAAGAAATGAAACGAATGATAAAAGAAATCTACGCTTGGATTTATGTGAACAAAAAGCGTGAAGAAATGGGCCTGAAGGCAAGAAAACAAGCCCTCCATATGATGTTTAAAGGAAATCCCGGGACAGGAAAAACTACAGTCGCAAGGTTAATTGGCAAGTTGTTTCAAAAAATGAGTGTTCTCTCAAAAGGTCATTTGATTGAAGCAGAGAGGGCGGACCTCGTTGGCGAGTATATTGGACACACTGCCCAAAAAACCAGAGATTTAGTGAAAAAGGCACAGGGGGGAATTCTTTTCATAGATGAAGCCTATTCCTTAGGACGCGGTGGAGAAAAGGATTTCGGCAAAGAAGCCATTGATACACTGGTCAAACATATGGAGGATAAACAGCATGAGTTTATTTTAATTCTAGCTGGATACTCACGAGAAATGAATCACTTTCTTACTTTAAACCCGGGTCTTCACAGCCGTTTTCCGCTGGTGATTGATTTTCCGGATTATAACATCGATCAACTGATGGATATTGCGGGCAGAATGTTAGAGGAAAGAGAGTACACGTTTAGTCATGAGGCAGAAAAAAAGTTAAGAGATCATTTGATTTGGGTAAAGGCGGTTTTAAATCCTAATAGTTTTTCAAACGGAAGATATGTCCGTAATGTCATTGAAAAATCGGTACGGGCACAGGCCATGCGGCTGTTAATGTTAAACAGCTATGACAAACATGAATTAATGACACTTAGAAGCAATGACCTCGTATTTGAGGAGGATTAATTGCAAAAATCGGCGGGAATTCATCCGCCGATTTGTTTTTGGTTTTGTATAGTTTGGGAGACCTCGAGACTCCGGGAAGGAAGCTTCCAGTCAAAGGTATATGATAGAACACGCAAGACAGTCACTAAAACAAAAAGGGTATATAATTCCCAAGATTTAGTAGCTATCTCAAGCCCGATAATCAGTCCTGCCAGGATCGCCCAGACTGCATAAATTTCCGCTCTTAAAACAATCGGCTTTCTCCCTGCAAGCAAATCACGGATAATTCCTCCGCCAATTCCGGTTAATACAGCCGCAACAATCACCGCGCTAAGTGGATGGTCCATTTTCTCCGCATACATGGCACCCTGTATCGCAAAGGCGGACAGGCCAATGGCATCAGAGAGATTTCCCCATTTCTGCCAGTGCCGCAAAAGGTTATTTGGAAATATGAAAACCGCTGTTATAGCTAATAAAGCAATTTGGAAAAATAACCCTTGTTCCCATAAAGTGGAGATAGGTACTCCAATCAACAGGTTCCGAATCGCCCCTCCGCCAAACGCCGTTACAATCCCTAAAATATAAACTCCTAAAATGTCATATTCCTCTTCCATAGCAACAATTGCCCCGCTGATGGCAAAGGCAATGGTACCGATCATACTCAATACTTCCCAAGTCATGTTGTTTTCTCCTCCGCGTGTCCCTACAAAAACACAATGGTAATAGTAAAAACGTCCGTAACAAACAATAAAAATTTTATCATGATGAGTGAAAATTTCAACAATTATTTTTAATAACAAAAAGCTTGGGGAAAATTAGAGATTGCAGGGATTTTTTGTTATGATGAAATTTGAGCACAGTTAAGGAAGGAAGGGTGCCTGTGGAACAAAAAGAAACGAAGGAAAAAGTAATCCTCGTAGGCTGTCAAACAAACAATGACGAGAATTTACGTTTTGACTACTCAATGGAAGAATTAGGAGCATTAACCGAAACCGCACAGGGGGAGGTCATCGCCTCCGTTATTCAAAAACGAGACCGTGTCCATCCTGCCACCTATATCGGTAAAGGAAAAGTCGAAGAATTAAGGCTCCTTGTTGAGGAGTTGGAAGCAGACATTGTCATATTTAACGATGAACTTTCTCCAAGTCAAAAAAGAAATCTGGGCTCGGAAATGGACGCAAGAATCATTGATCGAACTCAACTTATTTTAGATATATTTGCACAACGTGCACGTTCAAAAGAGGGTAAGCTTCAAGTTGAACTAGCTCAGCTGCAATACATACTTCCCCGTCTGGCCGGACAAGGTACAGCTCTATCCAGACTAGGTGCCGGTATTGGGACAAGAGGACCAGGGGAAACAAAGCTTGAATCAGACCGAAGACATATTCGCCGGCGAATCGATGATATTAAAAGCCAGCTTTCTGTTATTGTCCAACACCGGGATCGGTACCGTGAGCGAAGAAAGAAAAACAAAACATTCCAAGTCGCAATCGTCGGTTATACAAATGCCGGAAAGTCGACACTTTTTAATCGCTTATCCGAAGCGGAATCCTATGAGGAAAATCAATTATTTGCGACACTCGATCCAATGACACGCAAATTGATTTTACCAAGTGGTTTTTTAGCATTGATTACTGATACGGTTGGATTTATTCAAGATCTGCCAACCACCCTGATTGCTGCCTTCCGCTCGACTCTTGAGGAAGTAAAGGAAGCGGACCTGCTTCTTCACGTAGTGGATATGTCCAACCCGGATTATTACCAGCATGAAAAAACAGTGAAAAAATTGCTTGATGACCTGGAAGTCAAAGATATTACACAAATAACCGTGTATAATAAAAGGGATGTCCAGCATCCTGATTTTGTTCCGACAGCAGATACTCCGACCATCTTTATCAGCGCCTTTGATGAAAATGACCGTCATGCATTAAAGGAACAGATGGAAAAAGTGGTAATGGGCATGATGGATTCATATGAAGTCCAAATTCCTTCAACAGAAGGCAAGCTGCTATCACAATTAAAAAATGACACCATCTTAAGACAGCTTGTTTTTGATGAAGAGGGTGAATTTTACCGATGTAAAGGCTATACACTTCCAGACCATCAAATTACAGGACAACTACAGAAATTCACGATATAGTTAGGAGCTACAACATGTTTCAACAGTTAAAAAATGGGGAAAGCCTTCAGCCGATTGTTAAAAAGGTAGAACAACAAATCGCTGAAGTACATAAAGAAATAGACGAAAGAATCGAAAGTAATCAATTTCGCGTATTAAAAAGCTATCAGAAACACCGGGTTAGTGATTCACACTTTATCCCGTCAACGGGCTATGGCTATGATGATATAGGCCGGGATACATTAGAGCTGGTGTATGCAGATGTCTTTGGCGGCGAAGCCGGTCTTGTTCGACCACAAATTATTTCTGGTACACATGCCATCTCGATTGCCCTTTTCGGGGTATTAAGACCAGGAGATGAATTGCTTTATATTACTGGTAAACCGTATGATACACTCGAGGGAATTGTTGGAATCCGTGGCAATGGGGTAGGTTCGTTAAGGGAATTTGGGATTTCGTATGACAGCGTCGCATTAACGGATGAAGGATCCATCAATTGGGACGAGGTTGCTGCAAAAATAAAACCAAACACAAAAATGATTGGAATCCAGCGCTCGAAAGGGTATGCAACACGACCATCATTCACCGTAGCGGAAATCGGTCAAATGATTTCTTTTGTTAAAGAAATAAAGTCTGATTTGGTTGTTTTCGTAGACAATTGTTATGGGGAGTTCGTGGAGGAACAGGAGCCATGCCATGTGGGAGCCGATTTAATGGCAGGGTCGTTAATTAAAAATCCTGGCGGCGGCCTTGCCAAAACGGGCGGATATATAGTTGGCAAAAAACAGTGGGTTGAGGCTTGCTCTTACCGAATGACTTCTCCTGGAATTGGGGCAGAGGCGGGCGCATCTCTTTATAGCCTTCAAGAAATGTATCAAGGCTTCTTTCTAGCGCCGCATGTTGTAGGGCAGGCATTAAAGGGAGCTGTGTTTACGGCGGCCATGCTAGAGCAATTAGGTATGAATTCGTCTCCTAAATGGAATGCCAAACGGACTGACTTAATTCAGTCAGTTCAATTCGATGATCGGGATAAAATGGTCTCATTTTGCCAAGCCATTCAATTTGCATCCCCGATTAATTCCTATGTCACTCCGCACCCAAGCTATATGCCTGGCTATGAAGATGATGTGATTATGGCTGCCGGTACGTTTATTCAAGGGGCAAGTATTGAGCTTACTGCCGATGGGCCGTTAAGACCGCCGTATGTAGCATACATTCAGGGAGGATTAACCTACTCTCATGTTAAAATGGCCATTTGTTTAGCGGTGGATCATTTAATAGAAAAGGAATTAATCCAACTGAAATAGGTAAAAATAATGTGACAGGTTTTTAACATGCCTAAATTTTTCTAAAAAACCATGTAAGAAACCCTTACATAACATTGACATCTTTTCTAACAAGAAATATAATAGCAATATGATTAGAGTTAAGGGAGGAGAAATTTGGTGAGTGGGAGTGAAATACGTCGTTCCATGCCATTGTTTCCGATCGGAACGGTCATGCAGTTAACTGATTTAACCGCACGGCAAATCCGCTACTATGAAGAACACCAATTGATCTCTCCAGCAAGAACCGAGGGAAACAGGCGACTATTCAGTTTAAATGATATTGATAGACTATTAGAAATTAAAGACTTGATAGACCAAGGTGTGAACATGGCTGGTATTAAGCAGCTGTTCGTGGTCAAAGAGCAACAGCAAACAAACGTAATCGAAAAACAAGCCGAAAAAGCAAAACAAGAACTAACTGATGAACAACTAAGAAAGCTGCTCCGCAATGAATTAATGCACTCTGGAAGAAACAATCGATTTACATTACGCCAAGGCGATATGTCTCGATTTTTCCATTAATTTTAATCATTCTTTTTGAAAAATAGGGGGAATTAAAATGGCAAAGTATTCAAGAGAAGACATCCAACGGATGGCGAAAGAAGAGAATGTAAAATTTATTCGTCTTCAATTCACTGACATTCTAGGAACTATTAAAAACGTGGAGATTCCAATCAGCCAATTGGAAAAAGCACTTGATAACAAAATGATGTTTGACGGTTCTTCTATTGAAGGTTTCGTACGTATCGAAGAATCTGATATGCTTCTATATCCAGACCTAAACACATGGGTAGTTTTCCCTTGGACGGCAGAAAAAGGAAAAGTTGCTCGTTTAATCTGTGATATCTATACTCCAGAAGGTAAACCTTTTGAAGGTGACCCGCGTAACAACCTAAGAAGAGTATTAAAAGAAATGGAAGAGTTAGGATTCACTAACTTCAACCTTGGACCTGAGCCAGAATTCTTCTTATTTAAATTAGATCAAAAAGGTGAACCAACTCTAGAACTTAACGACCAAGGCGGATACTTTGACTTAGCTCCAACTGACCTAGGTGAAAACTGCCGTCGTGATATCGTTCTTGAGCTAGAAGAAATGGGCTTTGAAATTGAAGCTTCTCACCACGAAGTAGCTCCAGGACAACACGAAATCGACTTTAAATATGCAGATGCATTAACTGCATGTGACCAAATCCAAACATTTAAGCTTGTTGTTAAAACAATTGCTCGTAAGCACGGCTTACACGCAACATTCATGCCAAAACCATTATTCGGTGTAAACGGATCTGGTATGCACATGAACCTTTCATTATTCAAGAACAATGAAAATGCATTCTATGAGCCAGGCGGCGACTTAGATATGAGTGATACAGCTCGTCAATTTATTGCTGGTATCCTTAAGCACGCTCCAGCCTTTACAGCTGTAACTAACCCAACAGTAAACTCTTATAAGCGTCTAGTTCCTGGTTATGAAGCACCTTGTTATGTAGCATGGTCTGCTATGAACCGTTCACCACTTATCCGTATTCCTGCATCACGTGGATTAAGCACACGTGTTGAGGTACGTAGTGTTGACCCAGCAGCGAACCCATACTTAGCTATGGCTGTTCTATTAAAAGCTGGTTTAGACGGTATTAAAAATAAATTAACTCCTCCGGCTCCAGTGGATCGTAACATCTACGTTATGAGCAAGGAAGAAAGAATCGAAGAAGGCATCGTCGATCTTCCAGCAACTCTAGCAAGTGCATTAGATGAACTTAAGTCTGATGAAGTAATTGTTGCTGGCTTGGGAGAGCACATCTTCGAACACTTTGTTGAAGCAAAAGAAATCGAGTGGGATATGTTCCGTACGGTCGTTCACCAATGGGAACGCGATCAGTACATGAGCATGTACTAAGAGCTAAAATAAGGAAGCCTTGTCGCGAATTATGCGGCAAGGCTTTTTTGTGTTGTGTATAAAAGAACTGGTTCGACGCATTTATAATAAGTACTATAGGTTGAGTCCTGCTCTCATCGGTCGAAGCGCCCGCATCAATGGGCGTTCGAAGCTTGAAAGTCGTCCTCATCGGTCGAAGCGCCCGCATCAATAGACGTTTGAAGGTTGAAGGCTATCCTCATCGGTCGAAGCACCCGCATCAATGGGCGTTCGAAGGTTGAAGGCTGTCCTCATCGGTCGAAGCGTTCGCATCAATGGACGTTCGAAGGTTGAAGGCTATCCTCATCGGTCGAAGCGCCCGCATCAATGGGCGTTCGAAGGTTGAAAGCGACCCTCATCGGTCGAAGCACCCGCATCAATGGGCGTTCGAAGGTTGAAAGCATCCTCATCGGACGAAGCACTCGCATCAATGAACGTTCGAAGGTTGAGAGCTGCTTTTATCGGTTGAAAACTGTCGAAAAATACTCATTTATTTTTCTTATCATAGTGATTAAAATGATAATAGGAAAAAAGGTCTATATAAGGCCTTAAATTCATCAAACTTAAGAACGAAGGAGGGTACATCTTGAAAAAATTTTTGACAGTCGGAATTCCGATGGCACTATTGATAGGACTAACTCTTGGCTCTGCAGGAGAATCTGAAGCAGCAACAAAAATTGTAACTTTCAAAAATTGTACAGAATTAAATAAGGTCTATAAAGGCGGAGTAGCCCGCGCTGCTACTGTAAAAAATAAAGGTGGAAAAACATACTACAAACCATTTGTATCAAAAGCTCTATATGATGCAAATAAAAAGAGCGACAGAGATAAAGATTACATAGCCTGTGAAAGATAAATCTTGATTAAGCGGTAGTATCTCTATTAACAGAGTCATAATCAATTACAATTGCCATAGACTTGAAAAAGCGCTGGATAAAAAGATCAGCGCTTTTTTGATTATTAAATATTACCAAATAGAAAGAGAGCTAGTTCAGCTCTCTTAGTTTAATGAATATGACGATAAACCCCAATAACTTTTCCTAATATCGATACATTCCGTAAAATGATAGGATCCATGGTAGAGTTTTCCGGCTGCAGACGAATGTAGTCTTTTTCCTTAAAGAACCTCTTACACGTTGCCTCATCATCCTCTGTCATCGCGACAACAATCTCCCCATTGTTAGCCGTTTGCTGCTGCTTCACAATCACATAGTCCCCATCCAGTATTCCAGCCTCTATCATACTCTCACCCATAATTTCTAGCATAAACACCTGTTCATCTGCAGGAGCTAAACTTTCAGGAAGAGGGAAATATTCTTCTACATTCTCAATCGCTGTGATTGGTAAACCGGCCGTTACTTTACCAACCACTGGAACATTGACAACTTTATTTCTAGGAATCTGTGCAGCTTCATCTGCATCTAGTATTTCAATAGCTCTAGGTTTCGTAGGGTCTCTTCTAATGAGACCTTTGCTCTCTAAGCGCGCTAAGTGACCGTGAACAGTAGAACTGGATGCAAGTCCAACCGCTTCACCAATCTCCCTAACCGAAGGCGGATATCCCTTACTTTTAACCTCTCCCTTAATGAACTCCAGGATATCCTGCTGCCGCTTTGATATCTTTACCATGATAAAATGCACCTCGCCTGGTTATTGTTGTCTTAATTATAGCATGTTCTGCCATCTTATACAAACATAAGTTCGAGAAAATGGTTGACACCAAACGAATGTTCGTCCTATAATGAAAACAATTAAAGCAGAACATATATTCTTATAAGAGGTGCGGAACATGAAACAATTATGGAATCAATACTCATATGCTATTACTCTCATTATTTTGAGCTTTGCTTTAGCTTTTATATTATTATTAAAACATCAATCGAATGAACAATATGTAAAAGTCACCGTGGCTGAAGGGGACACACTCTGGAAAATTTCAGATCAGTATGAAGGCCAGCATACCTTATCCAACAAGGAGTTTGTCAGCTGGGTAAAAAAACACAACGAAAATATAAAAGATCAAATCTTCCCGGGTGAAGAAATTTTAATACCGGTAAGTAAAACTGAATCCTCCGATACAACAGAACTTGCAAGTGCCCCAAAAGAATAGAAAGGGAAACATATGAAAGCAATCATATACTGCAGAGTCAGCACCAATAAAGAAACACAGGAAACCTCCTTAAAACGTCAAGAAGAAGAACTAATCCAGCTTGCGAACCAATATGGATTTGAAATCGACACCATCATAAAAGAACAAGCGAGTGGTTATGATTTTGAAAGAGACGGGATCCTGGAGGTATTAGAACGTATTAAAGAACCACAAGTAAAAGCGATGCTTATTCAAGATGAAACACGTCTGGGAAGAGGAAATGCGAAAATTGCTCTCCTTCACTGCATTTTAAAAGAAGGGATCCAGCTTTATAGTATCTCCCACAATGGAGAACTACAACTGTCTGAATCAGATTCAATGGTACTGCAGATTGTCAGTATGGTTGAGGAATATCAGAGAAAACTGCATAATGTGAAAATAAAACGAGGCATGAAACGAGCGGTAGAACAAGGTTATAGACCCGAAAAGAACTTAAAGAATCTTGGGGAATCTTCAGGCAGAGATAAAATAGAGGTGCCAATAGACCAAATTATCCGGCTGCGGAATAATGACCTGACGTTTGCCGAAATTGCAGCAACACTAAGAGGGTTTGGGTATAACATTTCAAAAGCAACTGTACATAGAAGATACAAAGAATATATAGAATCCGAGAATCTGTAGCCCTTACTTGTCATAAGGGCTTTTTTTTAGTAAAATCAATTGTCTGCATTTGATAGAAAGGGTGAATAGAAATGCTATCAAAAGAAAAAATGGCTCGCATTAATGATCTTGCTAGAAAAGCAAAATCTGCCGGTTTAACCGAGTTAGAAGCTAAAGAGCAATCCAAATTAAGAAGTGAATATTTGGCTACTTTCCGGGCAAATATGCTCGATACATTAACAAATACAAAGTTTATCGACCCAGAAGGCAATGACGTGACACCTGAAAAAATAAAAGTTAGAAAGAATAGACCACTTCATTAATTTTTTCCCTCGCTTATATTTATTAAGCGGGGTTTTATTATACATACAACCCTCATGTTTGTGCAAAAATAAGAAATAAAGTGATATTTCTGTCTATATTTTTGTTTATTTGTTGAATTAATGGCCCTAGCAGGATAATATTAAGGATGTATTTAGTATTTGCGATTAAGAAAGGATGTAATTCATGTTTAATACTATCGATGATTTATCAGTAACATCAATTCGTACTCTTTCCATAGATGCAATTGAGAAAGCAAACTCAGGTCATCCAGGTATGCCTATGGGCGCTGCACCAATGACTTATACATTATGGACAAGATTCATGAACCAAAACCCTAAGAATCCTCATTGGTTCAACCGTGATCGTTTTGTTCTATCTGCAGGACATGGCTCTGCATTGTTATATAGCATGCTTCACTTATCCGGTTATAACTTGAGTATGGACGACATTAAGCAATTCCGTCAATGGGGAAGTAAGACTCCTGGACACCCTGAATATCGCCACACAGAAGGCGTAGAAGCAACAACTGGTCCTCTTGGACAAGGGATTGCAATGGCTGTCGGAATGGCAATGGCAGAACGTCATGTAGCAAGTGTTTATAACAAAGATAACTATGAAATTGTGAACCATTTTACATATAGTGTTTGTGGTGATGGGGACCTTATGGAAGGTGTTTCTGCAGAAGCGGCTTCACTTGCAGGACATCTTAAACTAGGACGATTAGTCGTTCTTTATGATTCAAACGATATTTCTCTTGATGGAGACTTAAATAAATCTTTCTCTGAGAGTGTAAAAGGACGTTTTGAAGCTTACGGCTGGCAATACCTTCGTGTAGAAGACGGAAACAACCTTGAAGAGATTTCTAAAGCATTAGAAGATGCTAGAAACGACCTTGACCGTCCGACAATGATTGAAGTTAGAACGATCATCGGATATGGTTCACCAAACCGTGCAGGTACTTCAGGTGTTCACGGAGCTCCACTAGGTGCCGACGAGTTAAAGCTAACAAAAGATGCATATAAATGGACATTTGAACAAGATTTCCACGTTCCACAAGAGGTATATGATAATTTCCAAAAACTCATCGTGGAAAATGGTGAGAAGAAGGAAAAAGAATGGAACGAAATGTTCGCACAATATAAAAATGAGTATCCTGAATTAGCTATTCAGCTTGAACAGGCTCTAAATAATGAACTTCCTGAAGGATGGGATAAGGATATTCCGGTTTATCAAGAAGGAAAGAGTCTAGCAAGCCGTGCCTCTTCTGGGGAAGCTCTAAACGGAATTGCAAAGAACCTTCCAATCTTCATTGGTGGCTCAGCAGACCTTGCCGGTTCTAATAAAACAATGATCAAAGGTTCAGCAGACTATATGCCAGGTTCATATGAAGGCCGCAATTTCTGGTTTGGTGTTCGTGAATTTGCAATGGGTGCAGCCATGAACGGTATTGCCCTTCATGGCGGCGTTAAAGTATTTGGTGGAACATTCTTCGTGTTCTCTGATTACCTTCGTCCTGCTATCCGTTTAGCCTCAATCATGGGATTACCTGTTACTTATGTATTTACACATGATAGTATCGCAGTTGGGGAAGACGGCCCAACACACGAGCCTGTTGAACAGCTTGCAGCATTACGTGCAATGCCAGGCCTTTCTATCATCCGTCCAGCAGATGGAAACGAAACAGCAGCTGCTTGGAAGCTAGCAGTTGAATCAACAGACAAGCCAACTGCTCTTATCTTGACTCGTCAAGATTTACCTACATTAAAAGGAACAGATACAAATGCTTACGAGGGAGTTTCAAAGGGTGCATATGTGGTATCTCCTGCTGAAAAAGAAACAGCAGATGCATTGATTCTCGCAACTGGTTCTGAAGTAGGTCTTGCAGTTGAAGCACAAAAAGTACTTGCTGGTGAAGGACTACAAGTTTCTGTAGTCAGCATGCCATCATGGGATCGTTTCGAGCAGCAGTCTCAAGAATACAAAGATTCAGTCCTTCCAAGAAATGTGAAGAAACGTCTTGGAATTGAAATGGGTGCATCATTAGGCTGGCACAAATATACTGGTGATGAAGGCGATGTATTAGCCATCGATCAATTCGGAGCATCTGCACCAGGAGAAAAGATTATGGAAGAATACGGTTTTAACGTGGGTAATGTAGTTGCTCGTGTGAAGGCTCTATTACAAAAATAATTTAGGTTAAAAGAGAACGGATTTTCCGTTCTCTTTTTTTTCTCTTGGTATAGATATATGTCTTTAGCTACACCAGCTTTTACAATATTATGAACAAAGGGCTGCTTTTAAAGGAAAGTATTGAATTTTACCGAAATTACATAAATAGATTCTTATTATCGACAAAAGTAGTGAAAGTTTTTGGCGCCGTAAGACAAACGTTTTGATGATGTTTTTTTATAATAGAAAAAAGTGTTTCAGGCGAAGGAGAGAACAGTGGTGAGAAAATATCAGCTATACTTAATAGAAGATGAATTTGCCGCACATTACTTCGGACGAGAGCGAATATTTTTTCAGCTTTTTCATGAACATCATGCAGCAGACGGTGAGCTAAAATTTATTACACAAAAACAAATTACATATATAACAAAACGGGTAGAGGTCCTAAAAATCCATAATCTTCTTCAAAAACAGCTTGGTAAAATGAAGGGATTTAAAGCCGATCATGGTGCATACACCATTACGTTAAGTGGAAAACTAAGCACGGCAAGGTTAGAGGTTTTTCAAGATTTAATTACAGTTGAAGCTGAGGGCAGCTATGAAGCAGAAACTGCTTTTTTTGAAGTATTAAGAAAATGCGAAACTTCCTTTATAGCAATTGACCTTGAACATGAGCGGTATGGATGGTTAAAACCTATTAAAGAAAGAAAATTTGTCTAATTGAAATGAGATATTGTTTTATTCCGTTTTATTTAGTACACTGTATGGTAGACAACATGAAGGAGGAAGTTTAATGTTATTATATGTACTGGTTGGTATACTAGCATTAGCGGCTGGTGTAGCACTAGGATTTTTCATTGCTCGTAGATATATGATGACCTACTTGAAGAAAAATCCGCCAATCAATGAACAAATGTTAAAAATGATGATGATGCAAATGGGTATGAAACCTTCTCAAAAGAAGATCAACCAAATGATGGCAGCCATGAACAAGCAGCAATCTAAATAAAACGGACAAGCACTCACATAGATGGGTGCTTTTTTTTTATTGATACATTTCTAAGTATTTAATAATTTGTAAAAATTTGATAAAATAAATACCTCGATGTTCGGAGTTTTTTTCCGATACAAGCGGTTTTGTCACTTGGGGGTGTTTATTTGAAAGTATTTTTAGAGTTAGCCTGGTTTTTTAAACAAGAGAAAAAAGCGTACATATCAGGGATTTTAGTTTTGTTATTTGTCGCAGTCCTTCAGTTAATTCCTCCAAAAATCATTGGAATTCTTACGGATGATATCCATGAAGGAACCATTACTGCCGGCAGGCTCATCCAGTGGATGATCGTACTAATAGCCGTGGGACTTATGATGTATATCCTTCGTTATTATTGGAGGATTATGATCTTTGGTTCCTCCGTAAAATTAAGCAGACTTCTCCGAGACCGCTTATATTATCACTTTACGAAGATGTCACCATCCTTTTACCAAAAAAGCCGAATAGGGGACCTGATGGCCCATGCAACCAATGATCTATCAGCCATCCAGCAGACAGCGGGGATGGGTGTTCTTACACTTGTAGACTCCCTTTCTACTGGCGGTTTTGTTATTATTGCGATGGCGTTTACAATCAGCTGGAAACTTACACTAATTTGCTTGATCCCACTGCCGTTTATGGTAATACTGACCAGTTGGTTTGGGACGATGTTGCATAAAAGTTTTCACAAGGCACAAGAGGCTTTTTCCTCGCTTAATGATAAAACACAGGAGAGTATTACTGGGATTAAAGTCATAAAGACATTTGGTCAGGAACAGGAAGATATTGAGGATTTTCGAAAACAATCAGAAGATGTTGTGCAAAAAAACATAGTGGTTGCTAAGATTGATTCCCTCTATGACCCTACCATCTCAATTATCGTTGGAATCTCTTTCTTCCTATCGATTACGTTTGGTGCAAAATATGTCCTTAATGGGGAGCTGACCATTGGTGAACTAATTGCATTCACTACCTATTTAGGGTTATTAATTTGGCCGATGCTCGCATTCGGCTGGTTATTCAATATCGTTGAACGGGGGCGTGCCTCGTACGACCGTGTCATAGCTCTCCTGAATGAAAAGGTAGAAATCACAGACCGTCCTGATGCAATCGACGACATGCCAATGGGGGATATCGAGTATAGGATTAATGAATTCACCTATCCAGGGGATGTTAGGCATATTTTAACAGAAATCTTCTTTTCACTTAAGAAAGGGGAGACGCTTGGTATCGTTGGGAAAACGGGATCAGGAAAAACGACACTGTTAAAATTGCTTATCCGTGAGTTTGAAGGTTTTCAAGGAGAAATACTTTTTGGCGGCAACCCGATTCATACCTATAAACTTGAAAAACTTAGGGAAGCGATTGGCTATGTCCCGCAAGATCATTTCTTGTTTTCTGCAACCGTTGCCGAGAATATTGCCTTTACTAATCCAGAAGTCTCAAGTGATGAGATCGAAAGGGCAGCAAAACTAGCGAATATTCATGAGGATATCCTCCAGTTTACGGATGGTTATCAAACCGTGGTAGGGGAACGTGGTGTATCCTTATCTGGCGGGCAAAAACAGCGAATTTCCATTGCTCGTGCCCTATTGATGAACCCGGAGGTATTGGTATTAGACGATTCCTTATCTGCTGTCGATGCCAAAACAGAAGAAGCGATTCTTTCCTCGTTACGTCAGAATCGAGAAGGAAAAACGACCATTATCACCTCGCACCGGTTAAGTGCCATCCAACATGCCAATCTCATCCTAGTCATTGATGAGGGGAAAATCATGGAGCGGGGAAAACATGAAGAACTGATGGAAAATGACGGATGGTATAAGGAAATGTATTTACGCCAGCAGCTTGAAGAGTTGGTTGAGCATGGGGGACATTGATATGGATGAGAAAATACAGCTGACAGAACGTGAACAAAGAAAGATCTTATTCCATCTGCTTTCTTACACAAAGCCGCATAAAAAAATGATCACCTTCGCCTTTGTCCTCCTGATTTTAACAACAATTGGCGATATCGTGCTTCCGTTACTCGTGAAAATCTTTATTGATGATTATTTAACCCCAGGTAAGCTTAGCTTTAAGCCCCTGATGGTGCTTGGATCTATCTATATGGGAATACAAATCGTTAAAGCGATTCTGTTGTTCTTTCAATTGGTCAAATTTCAGGAGATCGCTCTCAACATTATCCAGCAGCTGCGAATTGATGTTTTTTCCAAGGTGCAGGCTCTTGGATTAAAATATTTTGATAAAACACCAGCCGGAAGCATTGTTTCAAGGGTTACAAACGATACAGAAGCAATAAAGGATATGTTTGTTACGGTCATTGCTACCTTTATTCAAAGCGGCTTTTTACTGACAGGTATCTTTATCGCCATGTTTATTTTAAATGTAAAGCTTGCTTTATTTTGTTTAATTATTTTGCCGATTTTGTTGTTTGTGATGAACTTATACAGAAAATTAAGTTCAAAATTTTACCTTGATATGCGTGAGCGATTAGGTCAATTAAATGCGAAGCTCGCTGAGTCATTGTCCGGTATGTCCATCATTCAAGTGTTCCGCCAAGAAAAACGTCTTCGTAAGGAATTCGGCAGTATCAATGAAAAGCATTATAACGCTGGAATGAAAAATATCAAAATTGATGGATTACTATTAAGACCGGCGATAGACCTTATTTATATTTTTGCGTTAATCCTTGTCCTTAGTTACTTTGGGATCACGTCATTCTCACAAAGTGTGGAAGTTGGGGTCATTTACGCGTTTATTAATTATTTAGACCGTTTCTTTGAACCTGTGAATCAAATGATGATGAGGCTTTCTTTATACCAGCAAGCCATCGTTGCCGGTTCGCGTGTATTTACATTATTAGATGAGGAAGAATTGGCACCAGCCCAGAAGCAGGAAAAAGGTTTGATGATTGAACAAGGGAAGATTGAGTTTAAGGATGTCAGCTTTTCATATGATGGTGAAAGGGATGTTTTAAAGCAGATTTCCTTTACAGCCAATCCAGGGGAAACCGTTGCTCTTGTCGGTCATACTGGCAGCGGAAAGAGTTCGATAATTAATCTGATGATGCGCTTCTATGAATTTGAACGAGGGGAAATCTTAATTGACGGGAAATCGATCCGGCAGTATACAAAACCTGAGATAAGAGAGAAACTGGGTCTCGTGCTTCAGGATCCGTTCCTATTTTTTGGTACTGTAAAAGATAATATCCGGCTCCATAACCAAAACATAACCGATGAACAGGTACAAGAGGCTTCAGAGTTCGTTCAAGCCCATACGTTTATTGAAAAGCTGGAGGAAGGTTATGAGCATAAAGTAGTGGAGAGAGGTTCTACTTTTTCAAGCGGCCAGCGGCAATTAATTGCCTTTGCAAGAACAATTGCAGCGAATCCTAAAATTTTAGTGCTAGATGAAGCAACAGCCAATATTGATACGGAAACAGAAGAAATGATTCAAACGGCGTTGGCGAAAATGCGGAAAGGCCGGACGACCATTGCGATTGCCCACCGTTTATCAACCATTCAGGATGCCGATTTAATACTGGTCCTGCACCAAGGGGAGATTGTCGAGCGGGGGAACCATCAAGAACTGCTTGCTCTTGAAGGATTGTATCATAAGATGTTCCTGCTGCAAAACGGAGCTGCAGAGCGTTTAGAGGATGTTGTTAATTAAAAGAAAAAGCCTGGCATAATTGCCAGGCTTATGTATTAAAGTGCGGTTGATGGAACTTTCTTTATATATATTTTATGATATTCATTTAATAACTTATCAAGTTCCTGGCTGTAGCGGATGGCAACGGAGGATGTCAAGCCGTTTGTGATGGCGACTTGAATTAATTCAGCACGTTTAGTTTCTATCATGTTAATTAAATCTTGTTTTAACACGGCCGAAGTCCTTTCCGGAGTATCTCCTAAAATATTTTAGTAAAATGAAAGAGTCATATCTATAAAAAATAGCATTGTTTTACTAGTATAACCTATAATGTCAATTACTTCAAAGGAATTTGTAAGTAAAAATCCATATTATCAAATCTCAAGGGAAAGTTACTATTTATTGTCTTGTAAACACCGAGTCACAAAAAATTCATGTGAACCATTATCTTTTGGATATCATTTTTGTTAGAATGAAGAGGTATCGACTATAGTGGGAGTGTTTATATGTCTGATGTAAATTTATTTTTAGCCTTAGGAGCGGGTTTTTTAAGCTTTATTTCTCCATGTTGTCTGCCGCTTTATCCAGCCTTTCTTTCATACATAACCGGAATGTCTGTTGGAGAACTAAGAGATGAAAATGCCATGCTTCAAAGGCGGAGCTTGCTGCATACCATTTGCTTTTTAATTGGTTTCTCTATTATTTTTATTGCGATTGGGTTTGGAACTTCGTTTATCGGAAGCTTTTTCTTGTCCTATAAAGACCTAATTCGCCAGTTAGGCGGAATCTTTATTGTTCTATTTGGGTTAATGATTGTTGGGGTGTTTAAGCCTGACTTTATGATGAGGGACCGCCGTTATGAGTTCAAAAACCGTCCTTCCGGGTTTATTGGCTCGGTGTTGATCGGTATGGCTTTTGCCGCAGGCTGGACACCTTGCACTGGACCAATTCTTTCATCCGTCATTCTTCTTGCAGCATCCAATCCAGGATCAGGCGTTTTATATATGCTTGCTTACTCATTAGGATTTGCGATTCCCTTTTTAATCTTATCGTTCTTTGTCGGCCGGATGAAATGGATTAAGAGAAACAGTGGGAAGATCATGAAAATTGGCGGTTACATCTTGATTGTCATGGGAATCGTCCTGTTCTTTGACTGGATGACAAAAATCATTACTATTTTCCAAGGGATGTTCGGAGGTTTTACAGGGTTTTAAGAATTTTGTAGTTTGAAAGTGAAGGGAAGTTTACCAGCTATTGTACGGATTGCCTTAAACATTTCCTATTTTGAAGGTAAAAATAGTGAATATTTTTTTTCAAATTTCATGATTTGAGATATAATGAGTGAGTAAATAATTAGATTAGATAAGGGATGATTGAATCCAATGAACTATGTTGTTGTTTCTTCAATCGGAGCTGTTATTATGGGCACGCTCGCTTTGTTTGTTCGTATGAAAGCTGCTAAGAAGCCTACTAATGCAAAAAAAATTATCCTGCCTCCTTTTTTTATGTCGACAGGGGCATTCATGTATGTGGTTCCTGAGTTTAGATTAACGCCAATGGAAATGGGCGAGGCGATTATTGTTGGCATGCTTTTTTCTATACTTTTGATCAAAACATCCAAATTTGAAATTCGTGACAATGATATTTATTTAAAACGTTCGAAAGCTTTTATCTTTATCCTTGTCGGTTTGTTAATTCTTCGCCTTGTTCTTAAAGCTATTTTGAGCAGTACAATTGATATTGGTCAGCTAAGTGGTATGTTCTTTTTGCTAGCATTTAGCATGATTGTCCCTTGGCGTGTAGCGATGTTCCAGTCTTATAAGAAGCTTTATAAGGAACTTCATAATAGTAAAATGAGTTAATTGGTAAACACTGATTCTTCTAGGATCAGTGTTTTTATTATTTTTGAAAAAGAAAAAACCGCCTTTTTGGCGGTTAGAATAAGTGTTCATATGGTGCAACATCGATTTGATTTTGAAAGAGCTTTTTCCTTAAAAATTTATGATCACGTTTTGGTGTTGCCTGAATATAACCGCGGATCACAAGATCTTCAGTAATTCTTGAAACATTTTCTTTTAAGGCCAGCTCACCAATCTTACCGGCAATCTTATGCCGTGCAACATCCCGAAATAGTTCTGGAACTGGGCTGACTAGATCTTCTAGAAGTTCTTTTTCTTCAGGCCCCCAAAGGTGAAGGGATTCATTAACATAGTGCTCTTCCCAATCCATTGTGGACTTGCCATCTTCTTTTGGCATTTTTTTTAGGAATTTACGGAACATAAAAAAGCCGCCAATTGAAAAAGAGCCTATTAAAAAGACTACCCAAAAGAGGATAAACCATAGAAACCAACCTTGAAGCATGTTTTTCACCTACAAGTAACGATATTATTTACTTCTATTATAGTATTATTGAAAGGGGAATGACAAGAATCCGCCACAATTTTAGCTAATCAATAAGTTCAAAGCGATATTAATTAAATATTTGAAGTCAAAATGCTTGTCGAAAAAATGACAAATAAGACGAATTTATTGATTAATACTATATTCCATTGTATTATGATATCAAGATAATATTATATAAATTATTCGCATGGGGCTGAATGGGGTACTGGTGTCCTCCACAGTCTTCAAAACTGCTTGAGACCTGCGTGCCAGGTCTGGTGGGTTCGATTCCCACGCAGTCCCGCCAAATTAAGATTTTAAAAGTAATGCCGAATAGGTGTTTGCACTTATATCCAAACGGATTTCGACCAGTCACATGGAAGACTGTGTTAGGCTGTAATGAAAAACCGTTTTGGACTGATACATAAAACCGTTCAACCTCTTACGTAATTTTATATTATGGAAGGGGTTTTTTATTTTGCGACAAGGACAATTAAGAAGGGTGAAACGTGAAGCGAGAGTAGTAAATGTTGGGGGATATGCTTATTCCATTTCAGAGATGTTTGAGCAATTCATGTTAATCAAAAAAGGAGAGGGATTAGCAAAAAGAACTATCAAGGAGTATTACAATAACTTTCTATACTTCATGGAGTACATTGGACGAGAATTATCAGCAAAGGAAATGACAACAGAGGTTTTTACTTGCTGGATAAGTTACATGTGTGAAGAATTGGATTACTCTCCTGCAACTGTGAACATACGGGTTAGAACAATGAGGGCATTTTTACGATACATCTATGAAGATAAGCAATGGATTCAAGAACCTATTCACAAACGCTTTAAGCCAATCAAAGCACCTATTGATAATGTTGAAGCTTTTACACCTGAGGAGTTTAAACGGTTAATTGGTGCAATAGATGAATCCACTTATACTGGGTTTAGAACTAAGGTAATTTTGTTTGTCCTATTAGATACACTGGTTCGGGTGTCTGAATTGGTTGATATAAAAAGAAAAAATATAGATTTTAAAAAATTAACCATTCAATTAGAGGCAGCGGATACGAAAGTAAGAATCGCCCGCACTGTTCCAATATCAGCAAAAACTGCAAAACTACTAAGTGAGTATATGGCTGAAACAGAGGATTTTAAGAATGAATATATGTTTTTAACTTACGAGGGTGAAAGGATGAGTGAGGCTACTGTAAGGGACAATATGAGGTTATATGGTCATGTTGCGGGTATTAATAATAAACGCTGTAGTCCTCACACATTGCGTCATACGGGAGCATTATTCTATATATTAAATGGCGGTGACCCATTCAGTTTACAACGTATACTTGGTCACTCGCACATGAACATGGTTCGTAGATATATCCAAATGACAAACATGGATGTTCAAAAACAGCATAACATTCATTCACCGCTAAATTATGTCTTTAGTAAAAAGTAAACATAGAAGAAAATGGGGGATGTATTAAAATAGTAGACGTCGATGGGGGATTTCTTACCATGATAAAAATAGACACAGACTCAAGTGTTTTCCTGAAAGAAATGACATTAAAGCAGGAATAAGACCTTTAAGAAAGTGGCATTCCTGTCCTTTCTAATGGTATCTATCGACTTTATATGGGTACTCAATCCAAAGTATAATGAACTAAAATGGTCTGAGTATTATATTTCTTACATCGTTAATGGATTTCAAGATATAGAAAGTAAAACCAATTTAGTAACTATGCCGAAGGAACAGCCAAACAAGACTGTTCCTTTTTAATTGGTGGATACAATTACCATTGTAACCTGACTCATATTTTGTTAAAATATAACTCTAAATCATTCAAATTACATAAAGCTATAAACAAATAAACTATATAGGAGCGATTTTTACATGAATCCTCGCAAGAGGACATACCATCATTACAGATAATAATTTTTGATTCCCTTATACTATATAGGGATAGGTATGTCTATTGCAGGGTGATTCGTGTAGAATCGCTCTTTTTGGCGTTCTCTAAAAAAATCAATAAAAAGGAGATTTTTATGGAGATTATGACATCATATCAATTGGCTAAGGTTAGGAGACCCTTGCTTGAAACAGAAGGTTATCACTGCAAAGCTTGTGGATGCAAAGTGCATGATGAGTACGGAGTAGGTCGTAATTTGCCAAATAAAGCACATGCAGACCATATTGTTGCACTTCCAGATGGTGGTAGTAATGATATATCTAATCTTCAGATACTATGTAGGGAATGTAATCTTCGCAAAGGAAAGATGCCAGATGAAAAATTCAAATCATTAATCAAGGCTGAGCAGGAATATGTAAAACAACATCAGCACGAAATAGAAAAAAGGCGTCAACAATATAAGGAGAAATGTAGTTGTTGCAACGAAGCAGTACCACGAGTGTTTACTAATAACTTATGTAGAATATGTTATCAGAGAGATTGTCAACGCAGAAGGTATCAAAGGCAAAAAAAGAAAAGATTATCACAACAATAGAATAAGTAATCATTAAAAAAAGTGAATTTAGAAGTGCCTAGTTTTTTCAATAAATTACTATTAAATTAGGATGAAAAAACTGTACCGAATTGAGGTACTAATATATAAATATTTTGAGGCTGATACGATACAAAATTTGTAATCAAAAAAATCAAAATGAATAAGACCAATTTAAGCATTATAGGATTCATTTTCTAACCAAAACATGAAGGGAGTGAAATAGATGGCTGCTAATAATAGCAAAACCTAGCCATCAGAAAAGGGAGTTAAATTGGAAAAATTATTAAAAAGCCAAGCAGTTCGAATAATAGATGCTACATGTGGAAAAGGAAAAACTTCTTGGGCAATTCAATATATGAACGAGGCTCATGAATCAGAAAGGTTTATGTTTATTACTCCATTTTTATCTGAAGTCAAAAGGATTAAGAACGCTGTTACAAACAGGAAGTTTTCAGAACCTGAGGTGGATAAAGACAACGTAACAAAACTAGACAGTTTAAAACGATTAGTAAGGCAAGGGAAAAACATCGTTAGTACTCACGAGTTATTTTCAAACATTGATGAAGCGACATTAACTTTTATCAAATCTCATAACTATACCCTTATTCTTGATGAGGTAGCAAATGTAATTGTACAAGCACAAATTTCACAGGATGACATTAAACTATTGCTTGGTCATGATGGTAATGAACCTTATGTTACAGTTGATGAAAATGGTTTTGTTTCTTGGAAAAAGGAAAAATACGATGGCACATTTAAGCGGATTGAAAGGGTAGCCAAGACCAATAATTTGATGATATTTAATAATACAGCCATGTTTTGGACATTTCCTGTATCAGTATTCAAAGCGTTCAAGGATGTTTTTATTCTTACTTATATGTTCTGGGGACAATCGCAGCGGTATTATTTCAAAATGTTTGAAGTGCCAATGTATTTCAATTCTGTGGAATTAAACAGTGAGACAGGTCGCTTTGAGCTAATTCCATATGTTAAACCAACACAAGAGAATGTCGCATTCCTTAAACAAAACATCAATATTTATTACCCTACTAGATACAATGAGAAGGATATGAACGCTGTAGGAGATAAAAAAGGTGCATTCAGTAAGGCATGGTTAACAGAAAACGTTAAGGATAAAGAGATGGTTAAATTAATTAAAAGTCATGCTTATAACTTCTACTGGAACAAATGCAAGGTAAAGTCTGAAAAAGTGATTTGGACATGCTTGAAGGATTTCGAAAAGAAATTGACTCCAAAGTCAGCAAAGAAACAGTTTGTTTCCATTACTAAGAGAGCAACAAATGATTATGTAGATAAAGAAGTTTGTATATACCTTGGAAATCGATTTATGAATCCAGTAGAAGTTAAGTTCTTCCAATATCATGAGGTCAATGTTGATGAAGATTTCTGGGCGTTATCAGAGTTGATTCAATGGCTTTTCCGAAGCAGAATAAGACGAGGAAAGCCAATCGAATTATACATTCCTTCCAGTAGAATGAGAGATTTATTGGAGAAGTATCTAAATGGAGAAGCTGTTGCTTGGTTTGAAAAAGATGAAGTATTTACCGTATAACGAATTGGATATTTGAAATTTTGCATAAGTGAATCCCCGAACCCTTGTGGTTGTTGGGGTTGGTGTTAATTTCCTTATAAAAGAATATATAAAAACGCATAAGTATTAATGCGAAGAAATCTTATACATGTGTCTAATCGAAGCGTAGCGAAGATTAGCACATGGTCGGGGAGGAACGAACGAGTGACGGGCTGACAAGCCTATCATTTCTCGAGGAAACATGGGCAGCCTGCCCGTCACTTCGCTATCGCTCCGTTTCTCCTCGGCGGTTGCTCGTTCTTCACTTGCGTTCAGAACGGCAACTATCATTATCAAACGGAATTTTATGAGCATCGAAATTGACATGGAAAAGGATAATGGTGGAGGAATTTGTCTTATGGGAAAATTAGAGATTAATAAAAATGTATTACGTAAATTTAATAAGATAGGACTTTCCCTCAAATTTGATGAGGATACGGAAAGTGCTTATTTATACACCCAATTCGGGGATATTCTAACGAAGGAAGAAACGATTGAAGTGGTTAGGGGATTAATGAATTTCGTCGAGATTGTAGACGATAACGAAATCATTGAATACAACCAACAACCTACAGAATATGTTGATTACCATCGTCAAGAATTTAACCACTACCGTTTTCTGAGTAGAAGAAAAAAAGGGTATGTATTCATTTACAAAGAGTTAGTGTCTAATAACTATCGTTTTGGTGAAACCAAGGAAATCAGTAGACGGAAGGAATCTTTGCAAAACTCTTCTCCTGCAGCGTTAGATTTTGTGATTGAAATTTATAGTGAAGATACGGTTTCCTTAAAAGAGTTTCTTCAAATTATGTTTACTCATCGAATGGTGACAAATAATTGGTTTGCGTTAACAGAAGAAGACATTTCTTACATCAGGAATAAAGAATTTCAAGGGGAATTTCAGGACATGATTCAACAACGTTATAATAAAAGGAAAAAAGAACAATTTATGTGTTCAAACCCTTCCTGTGGTAAACGTGTGACAGATGAAGACCAGCAATATTACTATGAATATTATGGCGACGAACGATATAAATTCTGCTCTAAGGAATGTGTGGAGGCTCACTTTAAGAAGTATACAGGAGCGAGACATCTTGATTAATTTATTAAAGACAATATATCTTCTTTGATTTCTCTTGATTGGTAATAGGTCTGAAATTATATGAAAATAAGTACAGAATGGGGATGACTTGGATTAAGTTATCCCTTTTTGTGGCTTGGGGCGGATGTCTAAAATAGGAAGAGTTCAAAACATAGCTGTACAAGATTAATAAAACTGTGATTTCATTCATTTATGTAGCATGGTTGTGGTATAATTTGGTATTATTGTTTTTTTTCATACTTTTCAATACTTATGTGAATGAAACTGTTTAGTAGAATTTATTTGATATGGGGGAATTACAAATGAAGGTAACACTTGAAAGTTTAGAAGATATTATAAGAAATGGGGAAAATGATAATATTGAGTTTAAAATTGGCCAACCACGTCCATCAATTATCGCAAAACTGATTGCGGCTTTTGCAAATACAAAAGGCGGTACAATTGTTTTTGGGATAAGTGAAGTAGAAGGGGTTGTTGGTTGTGATACAACATATGTAAGAAAAGCTATTTTAAAAGCTATGGAGATTTTGTCCGTCTCTCCTAACTTAGAGATTTATGAAATAAATTATAAGGGGAAATCGCTTCTTGCTGTTGAGGTAGAAAAAGTTAAAGATGAACCTATATCTGCTAATGGTGCTTATTACATAAGGCAGGGTGAAATGGTAAAAACAATGACTGCATCTGGTATTTTACAAGCGTACAAATTAGATGCAGATGAAATTAAAAAGGATAAGGAATCTGATAGACTACATAAATCGATAGATAGACTAGCGAATGATATTGCAAACCAATCAGAAAAAATTGAGACACAAACAAAGACAATTGAAACTCAGTCAGAAAAAATTGAGGCACAAACAAAGACAATTGAAACTCAGTCAGAAAAAATTGAGACACAAACAAAGACAATTGAAACTCAATCTAAAAAAATTGAAGAACTTGAGGAAAATCTGAAAGAAGCTAATTCAATAAAGAGTAAGCTTAAGGACTATGTAATTGGTGGGTTGATTGGTGCTATATTAAGTACAATTTTAGCGGTATTATTTCTTTAAATGCTACAAAGTTACATTAAATGATACAAGAACAAGTGAATTAGTCCTAGGAAGACATCCAAATTGGTTGAATGTCTTATTCGTTATAATACGTGTCAATAATGTGATTAAAGAAACCACTCTCATTCACACAAAAGCATTTAGTAAATTTCCGATACGACTCAAATATAGTTAGGTTAAAGATTAATAAATGAGCAAACGTGTTAGTAAAATGTTTACATTGTTCGAAACGGTTCATTGAGATTGATTATGCTTCCCAAATAAATACATCATCATCAATCCTTGTAACATTGTTTACTTGTTAAATGATTTATTTAACTAGTTTATCCGTAATTTTTAAAATAATTATAAAGTGTAAAAACTTGAAAGTTATTGCACTGTTTTAATGACCTTGCTATAATAGGCTTCAACAGGTGCATTAACTTAGTGCAATAAATGTATGACGAATAGTGAGGATGTAACATGAAATATGGATATGCAAGGGTATCAACAATAGCACAAGATTTGGATGTTCAATTTCAAGCATTACAAGCGGAAGGTTGCGAGGTTATATATAAAGAGAAGTTCACAGGTACTAAAACAGATAGACCAGAGTTCAACAAGGTGCTTGAGGCATTACAAGAAGGTGATACACTAGTCGTAACAAAGCTAGATAGATTTGCAAGGTCAGCTGTTGAAGGTATTCAAAGAGTTAAGGCTCTATTTTCAAGAGGAGTAAAGGTTCACATCCTCAATATGGGACTAGTAGAAAACACCCCAACAGGAAGACTGATTTTCAATATACTCAGTTCATTCGCAGAGTTTGAACGGGATATGATTGTAGAACGTACTCAAGAAGGTAAGGCATTGGCTAAGCAACGAGATGATTTCAGAGAAGGTAGACCAAGAAAACACTCCAAGCAACAAGTTCTACATGCTTTAGAATTGCTAAAGACTCATACATACAAAGAAGTTGAAGCAATGACTGGAATAAAGAAGCGAACACTAATTAACAGAAAGAATGAACTAGAAGCAAAGCAATTATAAGAGACTCCCGAACCAAGGAGTCTCTTTTCTTTTGCATAAGGATATGGGGGGGATATTTCCACATATTCACTGGGTCTTAAGTGGGAAACGGGATAGGCAGGCTTATCCACACGTCATGGTTTTTCCGAACTCATTCGATTAATGAAATATTGATTTATTTACAATAAAAACCAGAAATATATTGATGTATAATCTCTCAACTAGTACCATAAACATATGATGCAAGAATAAAGGTTTTTTCTATTAATTAAATAACATCGTTGCTTTTCTTTAACAAAATAATAGAAGAATTAATTCAATTTGAAATCCTATTGGAGTGAATGCCCTATGATACGATGTATAACTAATGAGCAAGTTGTACTATTTGCATCAGAATGCGAAGATGAATCTACAAGGAAATTATCGAGGATAGGGTCTCTATTATGTCCTAACTGTTTAAAAGGGGTAAGGTTTAATAATGGTCCAATAAAAGGAGCGTATTTTTCACACCTACCAGATGCTCAATGTGTTGTTACAAATTATGAAAAAGAGACTAAGCAGCATTTGCAAGGTAAAGACATGCTGTTTAAGTGGCTTACCACACGTTTTAAAGATGCAATAGTAGAATTAGAAGTGTATATTCCAGAAACACACCAAATTGCTGATATTTTAGTTACTCATACGAATGGAAAAGCAAAAGGTATGAGGTGGGCTTTTGAATTTCAACATAGCCCATTGTCTTCTAATGATTGGGAACAAAGACATAATCTTTATAGAGCGGCAAATATACATGATTTTTGGATTCTAGACGCTGATAAATTCTTATTATTTTCCAATTCAAAAGACCCATACATACAAAAAGCAAGACGTCGTAAAGACCCTGTGGAAACAATTTTTAGTACAACAGGATTTTGTTATTTTCTAAAACTCGATACTTCTGAAACTACTATAGATTTTTCATTTCGATACAAAGATATTAGAGGAGAAGATAAATATGGGAGGAAATTCCCTCCGCAAGAGTATAAGTTCCATGCTCCGCATGACCATTCTAGTAAATTAAGCGATATTGGATTTGTATATAATAATGAATTTAACTTTGCTGCATTAACTTTTAAAAATATTGCTGACGGAGTATCCACAAGGTTTAAAGCAAAAATAAGACAATTTGAGAAAGAAAAAGAACAAAAATGGAACGATGAACTTCAAGTTAGAGCAAGACGTAAAAAAGAATTTGCTGTTAAAAACTATGGAGAAGATTTTTCAAGTTATATGTGGTCCTTTATGAAGGCTAATAAGGAAGACATTAAAGATGATGTGTTTAACTTATCTGAAGAGGAGTTTTTCTCTAAATATAATAAATATGCAAAAAAACTCCAAAGTTTCGGTGAAGAAATTATACGCATGGAAGATAGTACCATCCTCAATCATAGTATCATTCTAAAATTGTATAATAAAGAAGAAGTACAGAAATTGAGTTTTCTGGAAGAACAACAGCAAACTCTAGAGATTTACTTGACTAATAAATATTCTCAACAAATAAAAATGATTAACTATGTACTTAGTAATTACGATTCACTACTTGAAGATTTAACTTCACGTAATCCTAAAATAATTAGTAAAAAACTATCAGAGGTTAATTATAGAATTAACCCATATAAGAAAGAGCCAACGAAATTTGACTACGCATTTGAGTATCATCAATTTGAATTAAAAGAGCAAGTTGATGAATTACTGAAGAAAGTTCAGGAGAGTTTAACTTTTCCTGCTATTGATATCTCGAAGTTGCTTTGAAAAGACAGTTAAGAGCATTAGCATTTATTATTAGCATATGATTCATGGTAAGCGGGAGAATTAGCTACAACACTATAAATATTGCAATTATTTCCCCATGTACTTACAATCTATGTTGCAGACTTCTCAAGATTAGCACGCTCAACAAAAGACTTGTTAGAACTAGTCGAACTATTAGAATCAAAAGGGGTTCAGCTAGTATCAATTAAAGAGCAGATTGATACCTCAACAGCAACAGGTAGACTAATGATAAAGATGATTAGTGCTATAAACGATTTTGAACGTGAAAATATGCTCGAAAGACAGCGTAAGGGCATAGCCATAGCTAAAGCAGAAGGAAAGTACAAAGGACGAAAAGAGGTAGCAATCCAAGGATTCGAAAAGCATTATCAACGATATATGAATCGTGAAGTATCAAAGTCTCAGCTTGCAAAGGAACTACAGGTATCTAGACCTACACTAGATAAGTTAATCAAAGAGCATCAACAAGTTATTTAATAAGGAGGCTCCTAAAGGGGTCTCTTTTTAAATATTGTAGAGGTGGGGGTGTATTTCCGCATTTGAACTAGAGGCGGAAGTGGAATAAAGCCATAGTCGGTTCACTCAAACACCAAGGATTAAGATAATTCTTTTAAAATTAATTAATATCCCTACCAAATGCCAAATTTTAGTATAATTGAACTAAGAGGAATTCACTAATTTATAATGTATTAGCCAGTCTATCAAGGAGGAAGTTTATGCTAACTATTGTTGAGAAAGATAATAAAATAATTGGTAATATTATGGATAGAGTTTCAGATTATAGAAATATACATTTAGCCTATTTAAGAGCAAGAAATAATTTTATGAATAAAGAACTCCATAATTTGCATGAGGTGGAACTTTTTGAAAAATCTGTCCCATATGTCTATGATGAAATAAAATCAATTTTAATAGGCAAAAAAGATTATATCCTTAAGCCTCTAGAATTATTAAATAAGCCAAAGAAAAAGATTGATAATCAATGGGTGATTCGGCCAATAGTAAAATCTAGTTTTTTTGATTCCGTGATTATTCAGTCGGTTATTAACGTATTGGCTGAAGAAATTCGATATATGCTGCCTATATCGAATTTTGGTTATAAATTAAACAGTTCTACCTCCGAAAATATGTATCAATATTGGAAATATGGTTACTCGAAGTTTGTTAATGAGGAAATTACTTGTTCTGAAAATGAAAAATACAGGTTTGTAGTTGAGGCAGATATTGAAAATTTCTATCCTAATATTAATAAACAACTTTTAATAGAAGAGATTGTTAGTGTTTTGTCATTAGATGAAACTGATAATGACTTTGTACATTGGTTAAATAAAATCCTAAACCTAAATTGCATAACGGAAGTGGGAGAGAAACAAGAATTAAGTGGACTCCCACAGGGTACACTTTATTCCCCAATTCTTGCTTTATTTTACATCAGAAAGTATTTAGACAGTATTAGAAATAAGTATTCCAATGTTGCTGCATTTAGTTACGTTGATGATATTAGAGTATATTGTGAAACTAAGGAAGAAGCACAAGAGGTTATTGAAGAGTTATCAGTATTTATGGGAAATAGAAACCTTAAATTAAATGAAGATAAGTCAGGTATATATGAAGTAGATGAGAGTAAAAAAAATGAGACAAAAATAATGGGGAGAGCATCTAATTTAGATAGAGCAATTAGAGATGATGTAATACTTTCTTCACAAGATAAAGAACAGATGAGAGAACGTTTAAGTCTACTATTAAAAGAATTAAATGAAATCTATAGGTTTGAAGAAAAGAAGAATAAATTAGAGGAGAGAATTGGAAAATTTGTTGATTATAGGATTATTAAGTTAATTGAAGACGATGTAGAAGAATGGGATGTTAATTTAATACGATTTATGAATTTAGAAAATCTAAGTTCGAATTTTATTGCTATGTGGCATGCTTTGTTCTTAAGTGCGTCCAATCTAAATCAAAAACTCTCATTTATTGATAAATTGAATAGTTTACTAACTAATGAAGATTTACTAGAGATAAATTACGTTAAATATATTATTTTCTCATATATGTATAGATGGTCTCCAGTTGAATTGAAGTACTCTAAAGAAAAAATTAAAGAACAATTAGATTTTCATATTCCATGTAGTTCACCAATTATGATAAAGGCAATTTTAACTAATTTGCATCCAGACTGGATAAAATACTTAAAGCCTTACAAGGAGTATCTGGAGGGTTTTTCAGATATTGAACTACAAAATTTAATATTTAGTTTAAATATCAATTCAGAAATAAATAGTATATACAGTATTTACAATCGTGAAAAAAGGATATATTTACAAAATAATATGTTATATCATTCTAGTACTTCTTATGACCTTCAGGATAATTACTTAGAAACTGAAGATTTCAAAAAGATAAAATACAAAAAATTTAATCAGGATAACAGTGGACAATGGACTTGTGAATTTCAGAATTGTGGCATATCTCTTAGAGAAATGTCTTTAAATGATTCCTTTGTAAAATTAGTATTGACTAACTTGGCTTCATGGTTAGATTATCAATTTAAATTTACAAATCAACGAATCCCATGCAGTGTTATTAACCCAGATTATATTTATTTTAACAACGAATCCCAAACTTTTTACTTTTTTGGAAATCCCCTATATAAAAATGATATTTATTATTATGAACCTTCACATAAGATTTGGAGAGAATCTTTTATAAAATTATTTGAGGTTTTATTTGAAATAGATTTGCAAAATGGGATTAATATATTCAATGAATCAAAAATAATAAATATATGGCAATATAGGGTATTAAGAAAGTTATTCCACAACAGATTTAATATTGAAGAATTTGTTAGTTTTTTATTAGATGCAATTAAATATGAAGGATATAGAATAGAATTAAGTTTCGAACAATTTAAATTGGAAAAAACTCTAAAACATTACATTAAAGATTTCCATTCGCTGGATAATTTATTTTTAATAAGTGTTTTTGTAGAGAATAGCTGGAAAAATGGTGCAAAAGAATGTAATTTTTATACTCTGCATAATCATGAACATGCTAGGTATTTGATTTATAATATTCACGAAATATTTAAGAGGTCTGATTTCTCAATATATATAAATTCAAAAGAGGCGTTTAGATTATTTGCGGCATGTTACCTACATGATTTAGGAATGCTAAGTTCACCAGACGATAAGAGGCTAGCAGACCACACACAAGTAGATGTAAATAAATTAATATCTAATGTTGGGAAAATAATTGATAATCCATTTTCAACAGAAAAAGGTAAAGAAGGGAAGTATCTTAAATTACCTTATATTTATGACATTCATACCGAGGTTGAAAAAATAAGGGAAGGGATTATTAGAAGTGAACACCCTTATGTGTCAGAGAGAGAATTGGTTTCAGACTATCCTTCATTACCATTAACAGTTGCTGAAAGAAGAGATATTGGAATAATGAGTGCTGCCCACGGTGAGTTAAAATCCAATGTTAACAAAATTAATGAGGTTTTACATGACGGTAATCATCCTATTAGATTAAAGTTATTATCTCTTTTATTAAGGTTGGCAGATTTATCTGATGTATCTAGAGAAAGAGTGAGACAAGAAATACTCGAAAGAAATTTTAAGAGAATGGATGATATATCTATATTCCATTGGGTTAAGCACTTAAGCGTAAATAGTTTAGAAATTAAAACTATTCGTAATGAAGATATCAATGAACCAGTTATTGTTCAATTATCCATCATACACAATTACTTACCAACAGGAAAAATTGAGAGTGAAAGATTGAAAAATCGGTGTGGGCGTAAATGTAAATTAAAATTAGAAGATGATGGACTTACTGGAGAGTCTCTAAAGGGATTCTTCGAAGAAGGTAAGGAGCATATCTCTGAAGCGAATTGTGATTTCAAGTATTTTGATGAAAATAATTGTAATCTTACTTGTGCTTTTGTTAATGAATCTTATAATTGGTTTTTTGCGGAAATAGTATATTTAAATATGTATTTAAAACAAAAGAATATAAATGTGCAATTTGATTTGAATGTTGTTTTGGATGAAAATTCAAATAAAGATTTTTATTTTGTTTATAATAGAAATGATAAGCATTCAGCACAGGAATTTATGCACAGATTTTTCTAAATGTATCTGACTTTCTAATTGATGTATTTTTCTATTTAGGATATATAGTATACTGGGAGTTTCGATTACCACGTAGTTTGCTAACTTTTATACTATTACATACCGCATAGTAGTGATTTATTCACTTGTGCGGTCTTTTTCGTATATTTCAATAGGGGATGGGGCAGGTAACTGAACCGATTAACTATGGTTCTTATGTAGAATCGAAGGCAGCAAAAGTTCTAGTAATATTACCTCAGAATTAATCCAACCTCCTTTAGTAGAAGTAGGATTTTTTGGTAAAAATTTTGATGTGGTTGAGATTAAATAAAAGCAGGGTTTAATCAATAAGTGGATGAATAATTGACACTAATATAAACTTATAACTATAATAAATCTGTAATGGTTGAACGAAAACTGTATCAGAAGTTATAAGAAATCTGTTTTGGCGTCATAGAAAATGTTGATTTAACGGTATTTTGAAACTGCGAATGGGGTACTGGTGTCCTCCACAGTCTTCAAAACTGCTTGAGACCTGCGTGCCAGGTCTGGTGGGTTCGATTCCCACGCAGTCCCGCCAACCTTAATATATAAGGAATTTGAGAAGTTAAATTGAGGTTAAGGTTGTTGGCCAACAACTGAAAATATCATCTTTGGTCACATTTTGGTAACATGGGTTTTTTCTTCATTTACATAGGTTATTTAATGAGCTGCTCAAATTGATGGGCAGCTTCTTTTTGCATATTTGGTAACACATGAGTATATGTATCCATCGTAATCCCGATACGAGGGAATGCGAGTTTAAGCGGGGGTGAAGTGTAGGAATAATATTTTAACTGCACAGCTGTTTAAAGATAACTAGCTTTAGTTAATGAATCTAGTTTTCTGAGACCAAAACGCACATTCACAATTGTGCCCTATCCCACTCAACCACTATTTTTCACATTAATAAGCACTTTCAAAAATGGGACACAGTAAACACCCTTTCTTTGGTTGGTGTCGTTACCTTTATTTCACCAGGGAAAGGGTGTTTTTTGTTTTTAGATCTAAATAGAAATTCAATTGTAACAAGGTTTCAAGTGAAAATTTTCACTCAGAAACTTCGAGTTCTTAAATGAATTACGCATGATAAATCTGTTATCCATGTATCAGGTTGAACATAAAGTTTTCACTGAGATAATCATAGAGGACCTGCCTGTATATTATGAGATTAACCCCTCACTAAAGGGGGAAGTATTGTCCAGTAGGTGGCAGAACAGGGGCGTCATTCTTGCTGCTGGCAGGCGGTTCACTTGTTCCAACCACTGCAGGACGACGCTGAAAAGGCCGTCAATGACGAATTTAAAGGTACATAGATAGGCATAGCGTTGCAGCCCACGGCTAGAACGAGCCAGGCTGTCCATTTCCATGGCGCGTTCGGTAACCTTGGTCATGAAGGTGGGGCTGCGGTGGCATAGGGTGATATAGAGCTCACGATTTTGTTCCAAAAACAGAAGCAGCTTTTCAATGTTACGCGGCAAGTCGTCACGAGAGGTGCCGCCTTTGGCATAAAAGATGCCCTCGTTTATGTCGTGAAGCAGTTGGTTTTCAATTTCAGCCAGCAGCTCGCTTGTGTTTTGATAATGGGCGTAAAAAGTGCTGCGGTTTACTTCCGCTTGCTGACATAGCTTCTTGACACTAATGGTGGTCAAATCCTGGTCATTTAGCAGTGTAATCAGGGCCTGCTGCAAGCAAATTTTGCTGTACATGACTCGCCGATTCTTTTTCGACATCACTTTTAACCTCCTTCAATAGATTTTTTGTACTAGTATTCCGACAATTTCAGTCTATTTGTTGGTCCTAAAACACAATTGAGAAAAGTGCTGTGGTGTTTGTAATAACGTCCATATATATTGATTATAGTGAACAGCGAACACACCGTCAAACACTCTTAATAAAACAATGGGGTCAAATCATAGGAATTCTTAAGACAGAGAAGAATTGGTTGAAGGATAGCTTCATGGTTTTCTCCACTGATGCCATATGGTCACATGGGAAGTAAGATTTAACTTTGTAAGTGCTAAACTTGAATAAAATCTTTTATATACATATCAAAATTTGAAAAAGGTAGTAGTCTAGCAGATGGTTAACTAGTAATAACAAGTATGTAATGGGTTATTTTTTGAGATGATTTAGGTTGCTACGTCAACGTCACCACAGCTTCCTGTCCTTTATCATCAACGACAACCTTCCTGCAAGGTTCGAACACCATGGTGCCTTTTGGGGGAAATCTTGATTTTGGACTTAGAGGTCCACTTCGATGGATAGCGGCAAATCCTGAGAATGCAAAAAAGGAATAGAATTTTAGAAGTGACTGTTGTCGATTCCAAGCAAACATTTAACTAACTGAAAGGGGGTGATTACATGACATAATGGTGGAAGATGCCGAAATTATGTCATAGAAAATACCAAATAGTTTACAAGGTGCCCTACGATTATGGTTTACCTGCATTTTTCTTGGAACAGTCAGTTATATGCGATTGGGGAAGCAGATTATTTAAATTATCGAAAGGGGAAATTTTTAAATGGGAAAGCGATTTAAATTAGAGGATTATCAAGGTAAAGATTTATTGAAAGAGGTAGGCTTTGATCGTGTGCCCACCCAAATTATAGAGAAGAGTGTGCCGGAGTTACTCAACCTGAAGGGCAAGAAGGCTGTGATTACTGGTGCTGGAGGGCCGGGTTTGGGACAAGCGTGTGCCAACCGGTTGGCAGGAAGCGGAGCAGATGTCGCGGTGGTAGATATTAATTTTGAAGGGGCTAAAATGGTTGCTGAACGAATAACAGAGCGTTGGGGGACAAGGGCTATCCCGGTGAAGGGTGACATCACCGACTGGGAAGATGTGCAAAGGATGATGCGTGAGAGTCATGAAAAGCTTGGTGGCATAGATATCTTGGTGAACAATGCCGTTGCAGGTATGCACTTTGGGGATTTTGTGACGGCTGCTAAGGGGGATATAGACAAGACAGTTCAGGGGACGTTGACACAACTAATATATTTGTGTCGTACGGTTCTTGACTATATGATTCCACAGGGGAGCGGTCGTATTATCAATGTCGGCGCTGAAGGAGGTCGTACGGAAATCCCAGACTTGTGCATTTACGACGCTTGCAAGGCTGGTGTGCACGGTTTTACACGTAATCTCTCTGCGGAGGTGGCTCGCCACGGCATTTACGTTCTCGGTGTTGCTCCTGGCGTAATGATGCACGAAGGATTACAATATCTAATGAAAAATCCAACTAAGGAAAATTGGCCAGCTATAGAGCCTATGCTCGCTGCCTATGATAAAGTGGAACTTGAACGGGTTGAACTTCCTGAGGAAGTTGCGAATATGGTAGCCTTCCTTGCCTCGGATGCCGCTAGTTCCATGTGCGGTGTGACAGTTAATATGGGCGGTGGCATATCGAAGGGGGGCTGATAATGTAGTTTCATTAAAGCATACTTAGAAACAAAATTCGAATATACATTTTAATTATTTTTTGAAATGTGATTTCGTACATTAAAAGTTGAGATCGTTCATCACTCCCTTCTTTTGCATCGTCCATGCTCCTCCTTAAATTGGAAGGGGGAGTATACAGTAAATTATAAGTAGACAGGATTTGAAAGGTACTTTTTGGGTCCTGCATTACTTCATATAGAAAATGCTCTTGCAGACTTTCAACGAATGCTTCTTTACAGTGGGCTGCCTCTGGAATGGCAGGCAGAAATTGCCTGATTTCTACATCAATACTTTACATTTTTTCGGAAGTCGCTTGTATAAATTTGGTTAATCAACATGCCTGGATAATTAATCTGATTATTTAAATCATAGGAATCTAAAATGTGAAATTTCTAGCTATCAATAGAATATATAAAAAAGAGAAAGTGGTGATTATATTGGCAAAGATACTGGTACAATATGAAATGCCGAAAAATCAAGTGGGTTTTGAAAGACACTACTTTGATGTTCATATCCCTCTTGCTAAGAAACTTCCAAATTTAAAAAGTGTTTCAGTTTCAAGGGTTCTTCAATCACAAAATACTGAAGCAAACTTGTTCCTAATTGGGGAACTAGAATTTGAAGATATAAATCTCTTAAATGAGGCATTAGTATCCGAAGCAGGGCAGGAAGTTCAAAAAGACGGCTTTAATCTCCTTGAGTTTTTACATAGACCACCAGCATTTATCATACTTGAATAAAATAAAAAGGAATAAGGCACTAGCAATAGTGTCTTTTTTATTGCGTGCCCAGCAAGCCGTTAATTGCTAGTTGGTGAAAGTCCAATCCGAGTAAGT
>NZ_JAABNN010000029.1 GCF_009928415.1 Bacillus sp. USDA818B3_A | reverse complement strand
CAAATCTGATTTCTAATATATGAAGTTGAAATAATTCTAAATGCATATCGAGTTCCACTAAATAACGTGATTTTTTCTCTTTAACCATTTCAACAACCTCCAGAACAAATGTTCTATTTGATTAATTATATGGATAATTATAGAAATAATCAATTAATAGGACTCAGGAAGGCACAAAAAAAAACAGGCATTCATCACCTCATTAAAATAAGGTGCGTTCTGCCTGTTTGAATCGTAAAAGTAGAACCCTTTTCAACTGAGAAGGGTTCTTTTTATTAGGCGCTTTGCGAAAATTGTTTATTGTCGGCCTTTTTAAATAGCCCTTTTCTTAACACTGGAATGACCCAACGATCGATTCCTAATTTTCCAGCATTCGTTCCTGCCACAAGAATAAACATTCCCAGTAAAACCATCTGAGGATTTGTACTTGTTGTACCAGAGAACATATAGGCGAAATTCATCGTAAGCCCCATGAGAATAGAAAATGAAGTGAAGATCCCTAAAATTAATGCAGCCCCAACTAAAAATTCTCCCCAAGGAACTAGTATGTTAAATAAATCAGCGTATGGTATGGCAATCTCTTTTAAGAAGTTCCCCCACCATGGTTGAACAGAAGGGTGATCACCAGACATATTATTTACCGCTCCAACCATAAAGCCGCTTGCATCAAATTTCCCACTTGAGATTTTCCCCCAGCCGGCATTTAACCACTCCCATCCAAGATAGATTCGTAGTACAGTAAGCAGCAGTGATACATATCGATTTTCCTTTAATAATTGAATAAACATAATAAAACCTCCTAATTAAATGATATTGATAATCATTATCATTTAATTAGCTGTAATTATCAATAAGAAAAAAGAACTGTTTAATTTTAAAATATGGTAAATTACTCCTGTTCGCCTATTTTTAATAGATAGTTGTTTTTGAATCTAAACCCGCATCACTATTTAAAAATAATATTGGATACGCTTTCATTTGTTGGTATTATAAGGTGGAAACGAATACATAGCAAAAAATGGGAGGGAAAAACATGGCGAAAATTACGTTTTTAGGTGCAGGAAGTACGGTATTTGCAAAGAATGTTCTTGGGGACTGTATGCTTGTTCCAGCATTAGAGGGATTTGAATTTGCTCTTTTCGATATTGATGAACAGAGACTGCGAGATTCTGAGAAGATGCTTCAGAATTTAAAAGAGAGTTTAAATAAAAATATTGAAATTAAGGCGTATCTCAACCGCAAAGAAGCTTTAAGGGGTGCCAAATACGTCATTAATGCCATTCAAGTAGGAGGTTACCGGCCAAGCACAGTAATAGATTTTGAAATTCCCAAAAAATATGGGCTGCGTCAGACCATTGCTGATACCGTTGGAATTGGCGGGATCTTCCGTAATCTAAGGACCATTCCTGTTATGCTTGATTTCGCTAAGGATATGGAAGAAGTATGTCCGGATGCTCTTTTCTTAAATTATACGAACCCGATGGCAGTATTAACGGGTGTCATGAACCGTTTTACATCTATCAAAACGATCGGTTTGTGCCATAGTGTTCAAATTTGTACAAAAGATCTATTTAAATCACTAGGAATAGACCATGTCGGGATTCAAGAAAAGATTGCTGGTATTAACCATATGGCATGGCTTCTTGAAGTAAAAAGAAATGGAGAGGACCTTTATCCAGAGATTAAAAGACGGGCTAAAGAAAAGCAAAAATCTAAACATCATGATATGGTCCGGTTTGAATTGATGGATAAATTTGGCTACTATGTAACGGAATCCTCCGAACATAATGCAGAATACCATCCTTACTTTATTAAGTCCAGATACCCGGAATTAATTGAAAGATTTAATATCCCGCTCGATGAATATCCGCGCCGCTGTGAGGACCAAATTCAGCGATGGGAAAGCATGAGAGGGGATTTAGTAAACAATAAGGCATTAGATCATGTACGTTCTAAGGAATATGGGTCAAGAATCATAGAAGCTATCGAAACTAATATTCCATTTAAATTTGGCGGCAATGTTCTAAATACAGGAAGATTAATAAGCAATCTCCCTGAAAAGGCATGCGTGGAGGTGCCATGTATTGCTGACCGAAGCGGCATCACTCCGACCTATGTAGGCGATCTGCCTGAGCAGCTGGCCGCCCTAAATAGGACCAATATCAATACGCAGCTGCTAACAATTGAGGCGGCAATGACAAGAAAACGCGAATACATTTATCAAGCTGCAATGCTTGATCCTCATACAGCAGCAGAATTGTCCCTTGATGATATTGTTTCACTATGTGATGATTTAATTGAAGCACATGGAGAGTGGCTTCCTGCATTTAAAAAGAATGAGGATACAGCCTTAACCATATAAGGGCTGTGAAAAAGATCGTAGAAGTTAAACCTTGTCGTAATCGGCAAGGTTTTTTTCTTAACCCCTTCTCGCCTGAGCGGAGGTGTTTATTATGCATCCATTTTATTAGATTCGTTAGAAAAGAAATCAAAAAAAGCATGAACAATTTCAAACGATTGATATGTTACTAATGTTAAGGCTGCGACACTAAAAAATACAATGGGAATGAGCCGAATCCACATTTATTTCCCCTCCCTTATGTTTCGACTTACTAAATATTTGTGCGCTAACTATCTTAAAAGAAAATTATTAATAAGTAAAAGGTTTTGCATTTGGTAGATATTTGAAGTGGTATAGGAGGGGATTTAAAGAAGAAGAGAAAAAAGGAATTAGAAAAAATTCAATTACAAGATTTATCGTTCTCTTAAAAAATAATTTTACCTCTAAACAGAACAGATGTTTTGGTATAAAATAGTTTATGTCTATTTTGTTTTATTACATAAATGATTTAAGAGGTGGAATATAAAGGTGAATGGTACATCACATGCAGTAATTGGTTCAGCAACAGGATTTGTTGTAGCTAATTCATTTCAAACCTCTCCGACTGCAACACTCTTGTTTGTTGGATTGGGAGGAATTTCAGGTTTAATTCCTGATCTCGATATTGACGGAAAGCTTCGCGGTAAAATTACTTTGTCGCATAAAGTAATTAGGCTATCTGCTATGATCATTGGAATGCTCATGATATTTTATAGTTTCTATGAGAAAACAATGGCAGAAAGATGGCTTGGGGTTGGAATTGGAATTTTGATTATAGTGGCAGCCTCCTTAATTAAGCAAAAACATATGTTAACCATTACAGGAATTGCGGTCATGGTGGGAGGATTCTCTTTAGGGGAACTTTGGCTGATTTTGCTGGGGATTTACATTGTGATTGCGTCCTTTACATCTCACCGCAGCTATACCCATTCGCTCTTAGGTATTGTTTTCTTTGGGATTATTGCTTCTAATTTAGAGGCTTCGCTTGGAATACAGGGTATTTATTATACTTGTCTTTGCGGTTACATCAGTCACCTGATAGCTGATTTAAAAATCCTGCCATTTAATAAACGGGGGGTTAAGTTGTTTTTACCACTGTCATCTAAGGAATTATAACGTTGATGTATATTCGCTTAGTTCAAAATTCATTTATTCATTCTAATTAGAATTTTTTTTTTTCTTAATAAAAAGGAAAATGACGTGTGCCCATTCACACGTCATTTCTTACAATTGTTTTAATTTTTAAAGATGGAAAAAAAGGTTGACTTTATCAACTGTAAATATTATTATTACAGTAGGAAATAAAAAGAGTTTTTATATTTTTCGTTAAACTGTAAGCTTTTTTATTACATTTTAACCGATTTTAACTACAATATCCACTTGTAAGGAGTGAGAAATTTATGATTACTATTTATACGACACCAAGCTGTGGTTCTTGCAGAAAAGCAAAAGCGTGGTTTGAAGATCACCAGATTGAATATATTGAAAGAAACATTTTAGCTAATCCTCTTACAATCGATGAGATTAAATCGATTCTTCGATTGACAGAAGAGGGAACCAGCGAAATAATCTCAACTAATTCAAAGACCTTCCAAGAATTGAATATAAATATTGAATCACTTCCACTCAATGAATTTTATCAATTGATTATGGATCATCCAAAAATGCTTCGCCGGCCCATCATCTTGGACGAAAAAAGATTACAGGTTGGATATAACGAAGAAGAAATTCGCAGTTTTCTACCCCGTAAGCTTCGCAATTTTTTGAGTGCCGAATTGCAAAAAATGGCTAATTAAAGATAAAATAAAAATAAAGTTTTATTTCTTAGGAGGGCAGGGCCATGAATAGTGATTTTACACTTGCGATTCATAGTTTAACTTTTCTTGCGCTGCAGCCCGACCGGATGTCAACAAGTGATGCTATTTCAGCGAGCGCCTGTGTGCACCCTGTGCGGATCCGTAAAGTGCTAAGTTTGTTAAAAAAACATGGTTTTATAAAGTCAAAAGAGGGAACAGGCGGAGGATTTATGTTTGCTTTAGACTTAAGTGAAGTGAGTCTCTGGGATATATATAAAATTACCTCTGATGGAGCCCTCCAGCCTAAGTGTCCCGAATCAAATGAACGGTGTATTGTTGGCGCAAATATGCAAAGCGTCCTATTTACGATTTTCTTAGGTGCGGAAGAACACCTGGGTGAATACTTAAAAAACTACACCATTAAGGAAGTTATTGATCTTATTAATCAAGCTTAATAAGTGTCCAAGGCTTCTTTTTATTTTAAATGTAATAAAAAAAGTTACAGATAGGCATTAATTTTAAGAAGGTGAATAGATGTGTTTGAAAATAATACGATTTTAAAAATAGGTGACTGGGTTAAGGGACAATGGGACGGGGGATTAATCATTGGTTACATTGAATCACAGGAGAATCCAAGGATTGTAAAGGTAAGAATCGTTACTAGTGACAATAACGAGATTATCGGTAAAACGGTATCAATGTTGAGTGTGTCTATTAAGAAACTTCCCGATTCTAACGTAACTAACAAGGCACAAATCCAAAACTTAATTGATTTAGCTTTATTGACCGGAGATGAAGAGTGGTTTATTGAATTGTCTTCGAAGTTAAAAGCAATGAATGAGCTAGTAAAGCAATCGTAATAAATCATCATAAAATGTAAAAGGCCGCCAGATATTTCTGGTTGGCCATTTTTTGTTTTATACACTGAAATTTTTAGTGAAAAAATAACTAACCATTACTAATATCCTCTGAATTCTATCCTGAAAAAGTATTATAAGAGATATTTATGATACTTTTGTTAAATTCGGCATTGGACAACTTTATATTCCTAGGAACCTTAGAATGTCAGGTTTTACTTTTACTAAATTTTCTAAAAATAATATTGAAAACCCTTTCAACAGTTGGTATGATTAGGAAGAACATAGTAAATAATTTAGTGATATTTTGTTAGATGTTAGTAAAACATTTAGTGGGGAGTTTAAAAATGGCGACAATTAAAGATATTGCAAACAGGACAAATGTATCTCCTACCACTGTTTCGAGAGTGTTAAATAATGATCAGACCATTTCCGTTTTGGAGGAAACTCGTCTTCGTATATTTCAAGCTGCGAAGGAACTTGGTTATAAGACTATACTTGAGCGGCAAACAGAAAAACAAATGGAAAATGCAAAAAAGACACCAAATGTTGGGATATTACTCTGCCAGACATTAGAAGAAGAGATGAGTGATCCTTACTTCTTGTCCATTCGTCAAGGGGTAGAGGAGGAGTTATTAAGACAAGGAATTACGACCACCAGCATGGTCCGCCTTCATGATACAGGCTCTAATCCACAAATTCATGACTTTGATGGTTTGATAATAATTGGGAGAATTAGCGATAAAGCCCTCAAAAAAGTTAGCGATCATATTCAAAATGTTGTGTATATTAACCATTCTCCTGATGAAACTCTTTATGACTCAGTGGTGATCGACTTTGTTAAATCAACGGAACTAGCATTGAAGCATCTATTAAAACTGGGCTACAAACGTATCGGCTACATTGGCGGAGAAGAAAAGGAACATGTGAATAGCGGAAAAGTGAAGATTGAGGATGAGCGGCTTACCACCTATGAAAAGGTGATGGAAAGAGAGGGGTTATATGATCCAAGGTGGACATTTATCGGTGAGTATCAAATGTCCCAAGGATACGCATTAATGAAGAAAGCGCTTCAATTAAAGGGTTTGCCCGAAGCCTTCTTCATTGCGAGTGATCCAATGGCAATTGGTGCCTTAAAAGCCCTGCAGGAAGCCAACCTTTCAGTCCCAAGCGATGTAGCGATTGTAAGTTTTGATGATATTGAAATTGCTCAGTTTACAAGTACCCCATTAACTACCATAAAGGTCCATACAAGGGAGATGGGCCAAACAGGAGTAAAACTACTAATGGACCGGTTAAATGGACGAACACTTCCTTTAAAAGTCGTTTTACCCTCTGAATTGGTCGTTAGACAAAGCTGCGGGGCCGTAAGATAGGCTGTCCGCATACCTTTTATTAACCTCTTTGAAGGGAGTGATGCTATGGACAATGGAAAATAGGGGAGGCTTACTCATCCGTAATCTACTAAAAGATTTTGTGACGGCCAATCACTAATTACGATGGATGAATAAACCCCGAACTTCCTTAAATAAAAAGGAGTATCTATATTATATAGTGCTTCCTTCCTATGTCAAGTAAAGTTGTCTAGTACTCTTCTATTGTTCAAATTAGCTTTTGGAAAGCAATGAATCATCTACATTTGGAAATCCAGGGGGTATCTATTATGAAGAAAGTATTTAAAGCTATAGCGATTGCAGCTTCCCTTACGACGGTAATGGCGGGCTGCTCCAGTAAGAGTTCGTCATCCAGTGAAGGCGGGAAAGTAACCTTATCACTCTATTCCACCGTAACAAATGAAGCTGACCAGAAAACACTCACAAATGTCATTCGAAAATTTGAAAAAGAAAACCCTGCTATCGATATTAAATATAATTATCCTGCTGATGGTTATGAAGGAATGCTGCGTGTTAAAATGGCAGCCAATGATATGCCTGATTTATTCGATACCCACGGCTGGGCCCAAAAAAGGTACGGTAATTATGTTGAGGATTTAAGTGATATGGATTGGGTAAAAGACCTTGATCCTGCTTTAGATCCCATCTTGAAAGATGATAAAGGGAAAGTCTATGCCTATCCATTAAATCAGGCGAAAGACGGTATTACATATAATAAGTCACTATTAGAGAAGTATGGAATTCAACCTCCAACTACGTTTGATGACTTCATGACGGCACTCGAAACGATTAAAAAGAAAAGTAAAGGAGAAGTCACTCCATTATGGTTTGCTGGTTCGGATAAATCGTCATTTGGCCAATACTTTGACCAGTTTTTAACACCCTTATTCGTGACAAAATCAAACCCTGATTCCGAGAAACAATTAGAAGAAGGAAATATCAATTGGTCTGACTACACCTTCCTTCCTGATAAACTCAAGGAAATGAAGGATAAAGGCTTATTGAATGAAGATGTCTTAACGGCTCAAAATCAGCAAATGACGGAACTAATGGCGCAAAATAAAATTGGATTTATTATTGGCGGCGGGATGTTAGGACCATCTGTAGAAGAATTAAATCCTAAAGTGAAATTAGGGGTTATTCCAATGCCTGTGATTCATTCAGGGGACGACCCAGTTTGGATTGGCGGAGAACGCCACACACTTGCTTTATGGAAGGATTCAAAGCACAAGAAAGAAGCCAAGAAGTTTCTCGAATATATATCACAGCCGGAAATCGTGAAAGAAATTGCCGAAGGGACCTCATTACCTGCGGGGTTAACGAATACAGATGCAAAAAACTATTATTCTAGTGATTATGAAACATTTAAGGATATAAAAGTCCAGCCATATTTTGACCGCGTTTATTTACCTAGCGGTATGTGGGATGTTCTTGGTGGAACCGGACAAGAATTATTATCTGGAAAAATGTCACCGAAGGATGTGTCGAAAAAAGTGGGCGAGGAATTCAAGCGTTTAAAGGATCAGAAAAAGTAAGGAACCGGGGATGTGGTATAGGGGCGACAGACAAGCTTATCTGCCCCGTACTCCAACCGAAGAAGATCTTTTATAGGAGTTGAATACTGATGATAGAAGCAGAAACTCGAAAAGCAGCACCCACGAAGACAAAGGTAAAACTAGACAAAGTTCATATCCAAAAAGAGTCATCCCTTTGGTGGATGTACCTTCCAGCTCTCGCCTTAATTTGCTTTTTTATTGTATATCCTTTTCTGATGGGGATTAAAATCTCATTTACCAACTGGGATGGTTTTTCCCAGACCTATGATTATATAGGATTGAACCAATATTCAAGGTTACTGAGTGATCCGGATACATGGCTGGTCGTTGGGAATACGTTAATCTACGGGATAGGAAGTACCCTGTTTCAAAATATATTGGGGCTCCTTTACGCATTATTACTGAACCAGAGTATTAAAGCGAGAGCAATCACGCGAACGATTGTTTACCTCCCTGTTATTATCAGTCCATTAATTATGGGATATATCTGGTATTTCTTCTTTGCCTTCCAAGGAGGGGCCCTAAATGATGTATTGCAATTTATCGGTTTAGATAAAATCAATGCCTTAGCCGATCCAAATATGAATAAGTGGATCATCGTGTTCGTCAATACTTATCAATTTGTAGGGGTGGCGATGATTATCTATCTGGCAGGCTTACAAAGTATTTCTAAGGAATACTATGAAGCTGCTCAAATAGACGGTGCTTCTGCTTTTCAGCAGTTTAAAAATATAACACTGCCATTATTGATGCCCTCTATCACGATCAACATGGTGTTAAACATCATTGGCGGATTGAAATTATTTGATGTGATTGTTTCACTTACTGGCGGTGGACCGGGGAATGCTTCCCAATCGATGTCGACATTTATGTATGACTTGTATTTCAACAGACAGGACGCCGGTTATGCTGCTACGGAAGGTGTTTTAATGGCAATCATCATCCTTATCATCAGCTTGGCCACTCTCATTTTCTTTAAGCGCAAGGAGGTCGAGGCATAGTGGAATCCTTGAATAAACGAAATAAGACCATTTTAACCATCATTGCTCTTGCTATTACCTTATTTCACTTAATCCCGTTTTATATCCTATTTACAACTGCTTTTAAAGAAAGAGGGGACTTTAGCTCCAAATGGGCTTTTCCTAAACAATGGTCTTTCGCCAACTTTTCCGAGGCCTGGGAGATGGCTAATCTGGGAACTGCCTTTACCAATACGGTTATTATCACCTTTTTTTCAGCTCTATTATTGATTGTATTTGGATCCCTGGCAGCCTATCCGCTTGCTAGAAGGCAAACCAAATTAAATAAGTATATGTATATGATATTTATCTCTGTAATGGTCATCCCGCCATTAACTGCTTTAGTTCCCTTATACAATTTGGTCGTGGATATGGGGCTGATGAATACCCACCTCATCGCCATTTTAAATAACGTCGCTTCTTTTATGCCATTAACGATCTTCTTATACGCAGGCTTTATCCGGTCCACCATTCCGAAAGAATTGGAAGAGGCAGCAAAAATTGATGGAGCCAGTACAATTGGTACATTTTTTAAAGTGGTTTTTCCTTTATTAAAACCAATTACTGCCTCGATTCTCATCATTTCCTGCGTCTATATTTGGAATGACTATCAATTTGCGATTTTCTTCCTGCAGGCTGACGAAGTGAAGACCATCACAGTGGCTCTGTCAGGATTCTTCGGATCGAATTCAAACAACTTGAATCTAGTTGCCGCCGCCGCCATTTTAGCTGTATTGCCAATGGCTGTTCTCTTCTTGTTTCTGCAAAAGCACTTTATTCAAGGTTTATCTGCCGGTTCTGTGAAGGGATAATCTGTTTGGAGTTTGGAGAAGCAGTAAATAGTGTAGCATGACCATGCAAAACAATGTATATATCTAGCTGGAGGTTGCTATAAGAGGCGACTTCCCTCACAATGGTTAAACTTTCAAGTTTATCATAATAAAAATATTAAAGGAAACAGGAGGAACAAACATGTCAAAAATTACATTTTTAGGTGCTGGAAGTACGGTATTTGCAAAGAATGTGCTGGGGGACTGTATGCTGGTTCCAGCATTAGAAGGATTTGAATTTGCCCTCTTTGATATAGATGAACAAAGACTAAGAGATTCCGAGAATATGCTTAAGAATTTAAAGGAAAGTTTAAATAAAGATATTAAAATAAACGCCTACCTAGATCGAAAGGAAGCTTTAAGAGGCGCTAAATACGTTATAAATGCCATTCAAGTCGGCGGATACCGTCCAAGTACCGTGATTGATTTTGAAATTCCTAAAAAATATGGGCTGCGCCAGACCATTGCTGATACGGTCGGAATTGGCGGGATTTTCCGTAATTTAAGAACGATTCCTGTTATGCTTGAGTTTGCTAAAGATATGGAAGAAGTATGCCCTGATGCCCTTTTCTTAAATTATACAAACCCGATGGCCGTATTAACAGGAGTGATGAATCGCTTTACATCAATCAAAACCGTCGGCCTGTGCCATAGTGTTCAAGTATGTACGAAAGAATTATTTAAATCATTAGGAATGGACCATGAAGGCATTCAAGAAAGGATTGCAGGCATCAACCATATGGCATGGCTATTGGAAGTAAAAAGAAATGGGGAAGACCTTTATCCTGAGATTAAAAGAAGGGCGAAAGAAAAGCAAAAGACGAAACATGATGATATGGTCCGATTTGAATTAATGGATAAATTCGGCTTTTATGTAACGGAATCCTCTGAACACAATGCGGAATACCATCCATACTTTATTAAGTCCAGGTATCCGGAATTAATTGACAGATTTAATATCCCGCTCGACGAATATCCACGCCGCTGTGAAGAGCAAATTCAGAGGTGGGAAACGATGAGAGGAGATTTAGTGAACAATAAGGCATTAGAGCATGTTCGCTCTAAAGAATATGGTTCTAGAATAATCGAAGCCATGGAAACGGATATTCCATTTAAGTTTGGCGGGAATGTTCTAAATACCGGAAGATTAATCAGCAACCTTCCGGAAAAGGCTTGCGTGGAGGTTCCGTGTATTGCCGATCGGAGCGGAATCACCCCAACGTATGTAGGAGATCTTCCTGAGCAGCTGGCTGCACTGAATCGCACCAATATCAATACGCAGCTGTTAACCATTGAGGCTGCAATTACTAAGAAACGCGAATATATTTATCAAGCAGCGATGTTAGATCCTCACACATCGGCAGAATTGTCCTTAGATGATATTGTTTCACTATGTGATGATTTAATTGAGGCGCATGGAGAGTGGCTGCCGGAATTTAAAAAGAGTGAGAATACAGCCGTAACCATATAGGATGGCAAGGAGATTCAGATTGGAGAATCATATTGGACTAAAAATTAAGCATACTGCGGGTGCTGGGATTTAGAGAAAAAGGAATGATAGGCTTTGAACCTTGTCAATCGGCAAGGTTTTTTTTTATAAAGAAAAACTAATCAAACGTTTGATTAAATCGTTATATTCCTTTATACATAAGGCTTTTATATACTAACCAAACGATTAATCAATTAAAAAGCCAACAATCGCTGTTGGCTTTTAAACATAACGATTTCGCCCTGACAGCATTCCAAAAATCATAAGGACTACAGAAATGGCTGTTAAAGCAATAAGTGGAATGGTCCATAAGTGGGTCATATCATATAGATAGCCAATCAGCAAAGGACCAATAGCGGCAAGTATATATCCAGTAGATTGTACCATCCCAGATAACTCCACAGCCCGATTGGCGTTCTTAGAACGAAGGCCAATATAACTTAAGGACAATGGGAAATTTCCTCCAAGCGCCACTCCTATAAAAATAATACTTATGATTAAGGCAGGGTAGGATGAGCTTAATAGTAAGCCAGCATATCCAATTATAGATAGCAGGCCTAAAAACAGTGCAATCCATACCTGAGATTGGTAACGTCCAGCGATGACAGGAATCAAAAAACTAGCGGGCATTCCAACTAGCTGAGTAATGGAAAGCAGCCAGCCAGCAGTACCCATACTCAGTCCATGACTGTGAAGGATTTCAGGTAACCATGAAACGGTTACGTAAAACAAAAAGGATTGAAAGCCCATAAATAAGGCAATCTGCCAGGAAAGCGGTGACGTCCACATTTCTTTAGAACTTGAAGCAGTTTTTTTGATTCCGTGATGCTCTCCTTGATTAAACCTCAGAAGATAAGTCCATAACAAAATCGCTATAAAGGCAGGAATTCCCCAAACGATTAAAGCTCCCTGCCACCCTAGGTTTAAGCCGCTTGCCAGTGGAACACTGACTCCGGAAGCCAGGGATGCAACCAATCCCATGGAAGTGGAGTAAACACTCGTCATAAGACCGAACTTCTCAGGGAATTTATCTTTTACCACGGCAGGCAGCAGAACATTCCCAACAGAAATACCTACTCCTATTAAAAGAGTCCCAGCGAACAGGAAAAACGTGCTCGGGATGGATCGAATAGCAAGACCGATAACAAGTGCAATTAAACCAAGCAGCAATGTCATCTCATTCGATAAACGATTAGCAATCCTTGGAACAACCGGTGACATCGCTGCAAAAACAAGTAAGGGGAAACTCATTAATAAGCCTGCACTCCAATGTGCAAGTCCAATATCTTCCTGGATCATTCCAACTAAAGGCCCTACGGAAGTGATTGCAGGGCGCAGGTTAAAGGCCACGAGTACAATGCCGGTAATAAGTAAAAATATATAGGTTGATTTTGTGTGTGCAGATGATTCATGTTGTAACTCCACTACTAAGGCTCCTCTCTTTAGATAAAGCAAAGTTAGTATATCATAATAATAGGAGAGGCAATAAAAAAGGGGCCTCCTGGCAGTCTTTAATCAGCCAAAACCTTAATAAACTCCTTGTATTCAGGCCAATTAACGATACGAGGCATGTTGATATGCTGATTATATGATTGATCTTTCAGGAAAACTTTGATCGCTTCGTTTGAAAGAGTTCCAAGTATCTCTGGTTTGTCGTCAAAATAATAATCTAAATGTAATTGCTTAATAATATTTACTTTTTCATGGTCCTTCATTCCCCAGAAGAATCGGTCATCGTGAACAGGAAAGCCGTGGTCTAATAGCCACTTTTTCGTGCGTTCACCATGCTCCTGATATCGTGCGGTGATATAAAAGATTTCATGTCCTTGTTTTTCAAGTTCCTGGAGCAGTTCTACGGCCCCTGGGAAGGCAGGGCAATTGGTGTAGTAAACCTCTTCTAAAGTATTTTTCCACATCTGAGAACCTTCTTCAGCGGTCATCCCAAAAGGCTCATGAATTTCGACCTTTTTTAAACTGTTGAAAATATCAAGGCCAATCTCCTGGCCTAATTTTTTATTATAGATGTGGAAGGCATGTTCTCTTAAATTAATTAGTGTATCATCAATATCGAAACCAAATCTCATGTAAGCACCCTCTATAGAAAGACTAATTGAAACTCTTGTTGTTTTCCCTGCAGTAGAAAACTATTGATAAGCAGAATTTTTCGCAGGAGTCCACGTTATCAGCTAAATTCAGCCAGATATCAGCGATTATTAAGCTTTAACAGCGAATTTCAAGTTTTATCAGCGATTTTAAAAATATATCAGCGAATCGAAAAAAGCAAACCTCTTATTAGTGCATGCAGAAAAAAATGGATGGTGACCAGCACCGTCCATTTTTTAAAAAATAGGATATCCAATAAATCTAAAGTCCTTCCCAATTGGCGAAACACGTAGATTTGTTAACTCAACGGCATGACCCATCTCAGCAATTCCCGTACCTTCTAAAAAGGTAGGAGCGCCCTGGCCGCCAACTAGCTTTGGAGCCATATATAGGACCACTTTGTCAACTAACTTCTTTTCAAAAAGAGAAGCATTAAGGGTACCGCCAGCTTCAACTAACACAGAAGATACAAGCTTTTCACCAAGTATCCTCATAACATCTGCCGGGTCTGATTGGCTCGAACCACCGGTCACGAAAACAGGAATCCCACGATCCTCTAACCATTTCCGTTTCTCTCTATCATAATTTTCACTAGTAAAAATCCAAGTCTCCGCTTGTTTATCGGTCAACACCTTGGCATCCAAAGGGATCCGGAGGGACGAGTCCAAGATGACCCGAATGGGATTCCTGCCGTTTGGAATCCTTGCGGTCAATTCAGGATTGTCCTCGATCACCGTATTGACCCCAACAAGAATCGCCATATTTTCACTTCGCAGTTGATGGACATCCCGGCGTGCATCCGGAGAAGTAATCCACTTGCTGCTGGCAGTATGGGTAGCGGTTTTGCCATCGAGTGTGGTCGCGGCTTTTAGAGTGACAAATGGTTTTTTCTCGACAATGAATTTATTGAATACTTCGTTCATTTGGCGGGATTCTTCCTCGCAAACCCCAATCACCACTTCAATGCCAGCGTCTTTAAGAATTTTCACCCCATTCCCAGCTACAACCGGATTTGGATCGAGCGTGGCGATGACTACTTTCTTAACCCCGGCTTCAACCAGTGCTACCGCACAGGGGCCTGTTCGGCCATGGTGAGAACAAGGCTCAAGCGTAACATAAATGGTTGCTCCCTTTGCATGATCGCCGGCCATTCGGAGTGCATGGATTTCGGCATGCGGTTCACCGGCCTTCATATGAGCTCCGACTCCTAAGATTCGATTATCATTGACAATCACAGCGCCAACCAGCGGATTCGGATCTGTTTGACCTTTCATAGCTTGGGCGTTTTTTAAAGCCAATTGCATATAAAATTCATCATTCATAAGGCTTCATTCCTCCTGCCATCACAGGCTCGTGATGGTTCATCCTGTTTCTTACATTCATTACGCTACTCTAAATGACCTGATTTGTTAACCTTTGTTTTTAAGTAGTTCTCATTGTATTCAGAGATATCGCCCCATAAAGGAGTCCGGCCGGAAAGTGGTGCACCTGCATTTTTCAGGGCTTTTAATTTCTTTGGATTGTTTGTAATCAGGGTAACAGGCTTGGATCTTAGTGCTTTAAGAACTTCAATGGCATCTTCATAGTTTCTTGTATCATCTGCAAATCCTAGTCCCTCATTCGCTTCAACAGTATCATATCCATTTTCTTGAAGAATATAGGCAATTGCTTTGCTGAATAAGCCAATTCCTCTGCCTTCGTGATTGGCAAGATAAAATAAAGCACCCGTTCCATGTTCGACTATCATTTTCATAGACTGTCTCAGCTGGTAGCCGCAATCACAACGCTTGCTGCCAAAAATATCACCCGTGTGACAAATGGAATGCATTCTAATTAAGGCATCTTCTCCAAATTCAAAATCACCGTAAACAAGGACACTAGATTGTTGAAGCTCAGCTAGTTTGGCAGAAGATAATTGATTAATCACTTGGTGAAAATCTTCGGTTACAGTTTCGGTCTTCAGCCAGCTGTACCATTTAAATTCAATCGTTTCTCCATATAGATTAACTGGCAATTTAATGGGACCGACAAGATATAGCCCTTCATTTTCTCTTTTAATTAATTTTATTTTATCCTCTAACAAGGAGAGGATATCTCCCTTTAATTGAACTTGTTCCATCATTCATTCCCCAATTCCGTATTATTTTTTTTATTAGGTTAAAGCAGCAATCTTAAAATTGTCTTGAAAGTTTTTTTCTTTTTCCAATTGCTGTATCTGTAATCTCTCGACATCACCACGGCGATGTTCGATTTTTCTTAATTGATTAGCACTCACATCAATTGTGTCCAATGCTTCTATAATAACATCGGCCAAAGCATCAGCATCTAAGAGGGCGCAATTGATCCCGAAAGCACCTGTTGGACTCATCGTGTGGGCAGCATCTCCCATGATAACTACTCCATCCTTCGCCCAAGCTGGAGATTGACTGCTTTGAACCTTTAATAAGATAAAATCATCCCAAGATTGAATATGCTGATGGACAGTATCCATTAATTCCGGAAAGGCCTTAATCACCTGCTCGATAAATGGTGTAAAGGATCTCTTCTTCAATGCTGGAAAGGATTCCTCTTCAATGTTCCAGCCGATTTGAATAAATCCGCCCTCCTGGGTAAATAAAGCCAGCTGTTTACCCTCGACCAATGCATTTTTTATTGTTGGCTCCCAGCCTTGCGGGCTCGGAATTTTTGCCCACAGGAGATCATACCCATGTTTATAGGTTGAAAAGGGAATGTTCGCCAGCTTTCTTACCGTTGAAAAGCGGCCATCGGCACCAACAACGATTTTACTTTTTATCATTAATTCTTGTTCGCCCTTTACGGCTGTCAGCCCCGTCACATACCCATGCTTATTAAACGACAAATGGGTTACTTTTGTCCCCATCAAAAGCTTATAATTATTAAATGGTGTAGATTCGTTGATTAAAACACTTAATAGATTTTTCTGAGGAACATGGATACCGACATGCTGTTCACCAGTTGCTGGTGTAATGGTTTTTATCACACGGCCAAGGTGCCAATATTCGACCCGTTCCATTAAAAGCAGTCCAACTTCTTGTACTTTATTATACAGATTATATTTTTTTAATACTCGTTCTCCATCTTGATTAAGATGTTCGCCGCGAAATTCTTTGTCGATCCCCGTGTGACGTTCGAGCACGATGGTCGAAATACCTTTTTTTGCAAGCAAATATCCCAAAAGCGCGCCGCCTGGACCACCACCGACAATGCAAACATCAGTTTCAAGATTCATATTTGAGGACCACCTTATTTAGATATTGTGTATGTTGATAATTGATAAGTATTTGAGTGTTGTAAGAATGATATTATCCTTTTGAACAAAATAACTTACTTACTTTATGTAACTAATTATATTTTCGAAACTTAGTTGTGTCAAATAAATTTATTATGTATTGTAATTATGTTGTTATTTGTAATATGATTAAATATGAATAGGAGGGGAAACCATGAACCAGTCGGAAATATGTCCTCGATTCGAAAAAGCAATGGGGTTATTGAGCCAGCGCTGGACAGGTCTTGTCATTTATCAGCTCCTTACAGGTTCCAAACGCTTCTGTACTTTAGAATCTTCAATGGGGATAAGCGGGAGAGTTCTTTCGGAGCGTCTTAAAGATCTAGAAACTCAAGGAATCGTTAAACGTGAGGTGTTCCCCGAGACACCAGTTCGGATAGAATATTCCCTAACTGATAAAGGGCAAGCCATAGAGCCTATCATCAGAGAAATAGAAAAGTGGTCTCAAACCTGGATGCCGCAAGAATCGGATGAATAAAATAAAATCATTTTTCGGATGGGTGATAACCATCCTTTTTTTATTGCAAAAATAATCGAAATTTAATACCAAATTTATATTTTATCTATTATAATTAATATCGACATATGCTGATTTACATAAATGTTAATTTGTTATTTATAAATAAATGTTAGCGCTTAATGTTTTTGGGCGGGTTTGTAAAAGGGGGAACATCTGAATTTTTAAGAGTCGAACGATAGAAAGAATGAAAGATTAGTAGAGGAGAGAAAAACGATGGATTTAAAAGTCAAACGTTCAATAATAGCAGTTATGCTGGGGGCATCAATTATTTTGCCTAATTCTGCAATGGCAAAAGTGGCTGCTGAACCTGTAACAGTTGCTGCAGAATCGATGCGTACTTTTTCCAATGTTTCTGTACATGACCCTGATGTCATCAAGGTAAATGATACCTATTACGTATTCGGATCTCATTTAGCTGTGGCAAAGTCGACAGATTTAATGAACTGGGAAAAGGTTGCCGATGGTGTAGCAGATGGGAACAAGGTGATTCCAAATGTAGAGGAGGAACTGAAAGAAACCTTCGATTGGACTCAATCCAAAGATTTATGGGCTCCTGATGTCATTCAATTGCCTGATGGAAAATTCTATATGTACTATGACAACTGTAAAGGGGATTCACCGCGTTCTGCCCTTGGTGTTGCTGTAGCTGACAATGTAGAAGGACCATATAAAGACTTAGGGATTTTTCTAAAGTCTGGAATGTGGGGAGAAATCAGTGAGGATGGAGAAACCATCTATGATGCTACGAGGCAGCCAAATACCGTCGACCCTGATGTCTTTTTCGATAAGGATGGAAATCTGTGGATGGTTTATGGGTCCTTTTCTGGCGGTATCTTTACTTTGAAGCTGGATCCTGCAACTGGAAAGCCTTATTCGGGTCAAGGATATGGGAAAAAGCTGATTGGCGGCAACCATGCCCGAATTGAGGGAGCAAACATGATGTACAGCCAGGAAACTGGGTACTACTATATGCTAATGACATTCGGAGGTCTTGATTCTACTGGTGGTTATAACATTCGTGTGGTTCGTTCCGAAAAGCCGGACGGTCCGTTTTATGACGCCAATGGAAATGATGTGACCAATGTGAAGGGGGCAGAAGGCACGCTTTTTGATGATCGTTCCATTGAACCTTTCGGTGTTAAATTGATGGGTAATTACCAGTTTAAGAGAGAGATTGGCGATCCTGGAACTGGAACGGGCACTGGTTACGTATCACCAGGCGGGACTACAACCTATCATGATGCCAAGACAGGCAAGAATTATTTGATGTTCCATACCCGCTTTCCTAACAAGGGTGAAAACCATGAGGTCCGCGTTCATGAAATGGTGATGAATAAGGATGGATGGCCGGTTGTTGCACCGAATAGATATGCTGGTGAAAATGACAAGAAAGTGAACACTAAGCAAATTGCTGGTGATTATAATTTTGTTAACCATGGTAAAGAAATTACCACAGCTGTTAAAAATTCAACTGTTCTTCATTTGACAGCTGATGGTAAGGTTTCGGGCGCTGCAACTGGGACATGGAATGTAACTAATCAAAATCAGGCGGAACTCACCTTAGATGGGGTAAAGTATAATGGTGTATTCCTGCGTCAATGGGATGAGGCACGACAAAAATATACTATTACCTTTAGTGCTTTATCTAATAAGACCGGTGATAATAAGACCAGCGGAGTTGCTGTTTTCGGAGTCCAAAGAGCAGATTTAAATGACCACCAAGTGGTTGAGGCTGTTCAACAAGATTTAAGTCTCGGGGATACGAGCAGGATCACCTCCAATTTGACGCTTCCTACAGCTGGAACACGTGACACATCGATCTCTTGGAGTTCTTCTGATCCTGAAGCGGTTTCAGCAGCTGGAGTCGTTAAACGCCCGGCTTATGGTGAGGGGAATGCAACTGTTACACTTACTGCGACTATTACCAAGGGTACGGTTAAATCTGTAAAAAGTTTCACGGTTACGGTTCTTGAAAAATCTAAGGATGGACTAGTTGCGGAGTTCAACATGGATGGCGGCATTACCGATTCCACTGGAAACTTTGGTGCAGGAACTGTTATCGGCAGCAAGATTGGTGCCGCTGGAGGAAATATTTCATTTAGTGATGGTATTAACGGCCAGGCTGCAACGTTTGACGGTACATCAGGCATCCAATTGCCAAGTGGTTTAATTACAGGCAATACGTATTCTGTATCATTGTGGGTCAACCCTGATCAACTTACTCAATACACGACCGCATTCTTTGGAGCCAAGGATTCAAATAACTGGGTGAGTCTTGTACCAAAAGGCTGGGATGGAAATACCATGTTATGGTCAACTGGCTCTGCATGGTTTGACGGCAAAACGAACGAACTCATCCCTGCAGGTCAATGGACACATCTAGCCTTCACAGTTAATAATGGAAATGTGGTTGTCTACATTAACGGTGCTGCCAAGTTTAGCGGAACGGGAATATCAGATGTGTTCACAGGTTCAACTGGAGTCTTTGCTTTAGGTGTAAACTGGTGGGATACTCCTTTCAAAGGTAAAATGGATGATTTGAAAGTTTATGAAACGGCTCTTACTCAAGAACAAGTTACTCAACTGGCAAACCAATAAAAATTAGGTATCTTAGAAAGCAGCTGTTAAAAGGCTGCTTTCTTTATATTTATAAGGAGGAGGATTCGATGCAGGAGAAATACGTCCATCACATAGTGATCACAACTTTCCCCTGTGCGCGTCCCTCTTCAAAATATCTAAAGGCTTCGGGCACTTCGTTCAACTTATAACATTTATCGATTATGGGTTTGACCTTACCGCTTTCGACAAGGTCTTTTAGATAAACCAGATCCTTTTGGTTCGCCCGTTGTAAGAAGGTGCCCATCTTCCTGCTCCCGGTCATTGTAACCCAAGGACCTAGTACCATCGCTTGAAACATTTGAGCGCCGGAACCTCCGACATGAACAAAAATTCCATTTTGCTTTAAAACCCGTTTATAGGCAGGGATGGAGTGATGCCCATTTACCCCCAGAATCAGATCATACTTCTCTGTATTTTTAGTAAAGTCTTCCTTCGTATAGTCAATGACACGGTCCACTCCAAATGATTGCAAAACATCTACATTCCTTGTACTGCATACACCTGTTACCTCGACCCCAAACGATTTGGCAATTTGTGCAGCAAACGTTCCAACCCCGCCTGAGGCGCCATTAATTAATACCTTTTGTCCAGGCTGAATCTTGCCTTTATCGCGCAGACTTTGTAAGGCTGTAACACCAGCCATCGGCACAGCGGCAGCTTCCTCAAAAGACAGATTGGCTGGTTTCAATGCTAACGCATTTTCAGGAACGGATACATATTCGGCAAAACCTCCCCAGCCAGAAGCGGAAAGGTCGCCGAATACCTCATCACCAGGATTAAACTGCTGCACATTTTTGCCAACAGCTTCAACCCGGCCGGCCATGTCACCTCCAGGTATAGGGTATTTCGGTTTAAAAAGACCAAAAGCAAATCGGGCTAAGAATGGTTCTCCTTTTAATAGAACAAGATTACCAAAATTTAAAGAGGCTGCATGAATCTTCACGAGAACATGATTGTCTTCCAGGAACGGCTTTTCCACTTCCTTTAATTGCAGAACATCTGGTGAGCCATATTTGTTATAAACAATAGCCTTCATCATTCCACTCCAAACTTCTTGCGGTATTTTAATTGAACTTCCTCATTACTTACTAATTTATCGAGAATGGTAAAATAAAAGAACTAGTAAGTAGACTAAAAGGTGAGGGTAAGTATAAATGGAACCAATAATTCCTAACCTTAGATTAGTAAACAAAAAGGGATGGTGCAGGTTATGAACAATCTTACAAAATTTAAAATCCAAAAGCCGGCTAATGAAGTATTTGAAGCCTTTGTCGATCCGACAAAAATCGGAAATTTCTGGTTCTCATCGAGCTCAGAGAGATGGGAAGAAGGTAAGACTATAACTGTAAGATATGAGGAGTACAATGCTCAAGTGGAAATAGAAGTACTCGAAATCGAGATCAATAAGAAAATCGTTTACCGTTGGGGAGCAAATGGAGAAGGGCACATTGTAACCATAAACTTGAAAAATGCAGACAACGTAAGCACGATTATTGAAGTGGTTGAGGAAGGTTTTAATGAAGAAGAGGAGGATTTCGTAACGCAGTTGATAGATAATAAAGAAGGCTGGGTATTTATGTTGAGCTGTTTAAAAGGATACTTAGAGTTTGGGGTATCAAATTTAAGAGGCGGTTTAGTAAAAGATTAACTCTTATCTTATTGGTGTAGCGAAAAAAATCCAACACATATATGGAAGGATATCTTATATGTATTGGATTTTTTTCTCCTATTCCTTAATTCCAATCACCCGAATTCTTTTATAATCGGCGATCCAACGCCCGTCTTTAAAAAGGACGTCTCTTAAATTGTTTTCCACTTCCCTAAGACAATCGTCTTTTCTATTTTCAGGGATTCCTTCTAGCATACTGCTGCCGAACATTTTAATCCAACTTATTATTACATTATCTCCTTTCAATGGAGTGGGACGGTCAAAGTGCTGGGCAAAGGTCACCCTAAATCCTGTTTGCTCCATTAACGATGAATATTCTGCAATACTCGGAAAAAACCACGGGAATTGGTTCCTTTCATAGGTGTAACCCTCTGAAACTATCTGATTAATCAATCCATCAGAAATGGATTGCACATTCCCCTTTCCGCCAAATTCAGCAATAAATCTACCACCTGGTTTTAGGCTGTTATATATAGATGTTAATGCTTGTGCGGGCTGCTTGATCCAGTGAAGGGCAGCATTAGAAAATACCGCGTCAAACTCATTAGTAAACTTTAACCTTGTCGCATCTTGAACACCGAATTTAATATGAGGGTATTTTCTTCTCGCTTGTTCAATCATTTTATCGGATTTGTCCACACCCGTAATCAATGCCCCAAAATCAGCTAACTGCTTTGTTAAATCTCCTGTTCCACAGCCGAGATCAAGAATCTTTTCCCCTTTTTGAGGATTTAATAATTCAAACAAGCTCTCCCCATACATCGATACAAATGAATATTGAGTATCATATAGACTAGCATTCCAAGTGTCTTTTACATTTTCCATATTACCCACTCCTTAAATTAACTGTTAATTCCTGTTAATTAGATTATAATGGGGATATTGAATAAACGATATTAACAAAAAAGTTAATACTTAATAACTAACTGTTATTGATGAGAGGGTGTTTCATGGATATTAAGTGGTTAAGAACTTTTATTATTTCCGCAAAATATGAAAATTTCAGGGAAGCATCTGAGGAACTTTTTCTGACACAACCTGCGGTTACCAAACACATTAAACGACTAGAAGAAAGCTTAAACATTCAATTGTTTGAAAGAGTCAGTAATAGAGTCGTACTTACACCAGCAGGGCACAAGTTCTTATTCTATGCCAGGGAGCTAATGGAGAAATATGAAAAAGGGATGATAGATTTTGAATCGTGGAAACAAGGGTATGACCGAAAGTTAAGGATTGCTGCTGCACCGCAAATTGCTTCATCTTTTTTACCTGTCTTGTTAAGACAATTTGTGGATGAAAACCCCAGTATAGAAGTGATTATTAATGTGCTGAATTCTTATGATATAGGTAAGGAAATTAGTGAGGGAAGGGCAGATTTAGGCTTAAGCAGAATTTTGCCTGTTCAACCAAACGTAAAGACCGAGACGGTACATCAAGAACCTGTGATTTTCGTTGGACCAAACGAACCTTCCTTAGATGAGCAAAATGTTCTCCAGAAATATAGACTTATCACACATAACCATCCAGACTACTGGGATGAACTTTTACATGAGATGAAGAGACATTATCCATTGGTGAAAACAATGAAAGTCAATCAAATTGAAGTGACAAAACGGTTTATTGAGGCAGGCCTGGGCGTTTCCTATTTACCCCGGACTGTAGTGAGAGAAGAAATTGGACTGGGCAAGCTGCTTGAGATAGAACCGGATAATATCGTCCCGCCAACGTCCTCTACCTATCTATTAACAAAAGTGAATACGGATGAGGTGTTTCTTTTTGCTGAGTTTCTAAAAAAAGAGCTTAAAAACTATTAATTAAAAAAAGCACCACAGATGCGGTGCAATTATTCTTCATTATTAGTCTCGAGATCTGCTGTTAAGGTTGTTCCGGCAGGTCTCTCACCATTCTGTAAATCGGCAATGGTTAATCCAAAATTCATTTCCAGATGCGGATAATCTTTGAATCCCGTCCAATCACCGCCCCATTCAAACCCTAGGGCCTTCGCCATTTGAACAACTTCCGCCCAATCTGCTTTCCCATTTCCATTTCGATCATACCCTCGATCCCAAACGACATCACCTGAAGGGGTTTCTAATGCAAAATCAATGGCCAGCCCATAATTGTGAAAGGACTCGCCTCCTTTTGCATTGGTTACAATCGTTCCCTCGGTTGTACGGCCTTGCGCATAAAGTTTGTCTTGGTCTTCTGCACTGCGAAAACTATCCGTAATCACTACCACAATGCCTTTCTTTGCGGCTTGCTGGATTAATTGATTGCTTCGTTCTTTGACAATCGGATTGAGTTCAGTTGGCAGTGGAACAGACTGATTTTCTGTTGATTCCGTGGAGGGTTTAGTATCCAAATAGAATAGGATGAAGATCAGGACAAGCATTAAGGTAAATATGACACTTCCTATTCGTTTTTTCTTCAAGATAAAAAGTCCTTTCGGATAATTGTTTTATTAAAAAGGAAATTGAAATTTATATATATTTATATGGACTTAAATATAATACCCATTTCTTTATTATAGCTTAAAATAGGGATGAATAAGGCAGCATATAATAGGGATTTGTGGAAATAAATAAAAAATTGCCGTGGAAATATGTTGAATTTTTGCGAAATGAGGAACCAGTGCGCGGGTCTGAATTTTTGTAAAAAATGTTAGATGAAGTAATAAGTAAATGAGTATTGACAGGAAAAGAAGTATAATAGGTGTAGTTTTTGAGAAAAGGGCGTGGATTTAATTTGCTTCAATCAGGTGATTCACTTTTTCGAAAACCACCTTTTAGAAACTATTGGATATCGAGGATTTTAGCATCAACCTCTTTCCAAATGCTCTCAGTTGCTATTGGGTGGCAGATGTATGATTTAACGCATGATCCCTTTAGCTTAGGATTAGTGGGTCTTGCGCAGTTTATTCCTATGGTATTGTTGACCTTTGTAGTCGGCCAGGTTGCAGACCGCTTTGACCGTCGCAGGATTGTCTTTCTATGTCAAATAATCGAAGGCTTAATTGCCGGATTACTCTTATATGGAAACATTGGCGGCTGGCTGGGCCGGGAGCAAATATTAGTTGCTGCGGCTATTCTTGGGACATGCCGGGCATTTGAAGGTCCCACATCGGCAGCTTTATTGCCACAACTGGTACATAAGAATGTCTTGCAGCAGGCTATTTCTTTAGCAACCACTGCTGGGCAGACATCACAAATCTTGGGGCCGATGATTGGCGGGTTACTATTTTCTTTAGGTGCTTCTTATGTATATAGTGCGTCAGCGATTGCACTGATTGTTGGTGCTATTCTAACCTTTATGATCCGTCCTGAACATGAATTCGTTCGGAAATCGGAACCTGTATCATTCCGCTCTGTTTTCTTAGGATTAGAATTTATTTATCGCCATCCAATCATTTTAGGCACGATTTCCCTGGATTTATTTGCCGTTCTGCTTGGCGGTGCAACAGCACTTCTTCCAATCTATGCACAGGATATTTTACATACCGGTCCATGGGGCCTAGGTCTAATGAGGACTGCTCCGGCCGTAGGTGCATTATTAGTGTCACTTATACTAGCTTATTATCCGTTAAAGAACAACATAGGACTTAAATTATTTGGTGCTCTTGCTGTCTTTGGCTTGGCGACCATGCTTTTTGCCATTTCCACCAACTTAATCGTTTCTTTATTTGCCTTACTGCTTATTGGGGGATCGGACGTAATCAGTGTGGTAATAAGATCATCACTTGTCCAGCTGCAAACACCTGATGAGATGCGCGGCCGGGTGAATGCTGTTAATTCTCTGTTTATCGGAACGTCCAATCAGCTTGGAGAGTTTGAGTCAGGAACGATGGCTGGGCTGATGGGAACGGTTCCGGCCGCTTTCATTGGAGGCGTTGGAACGATTATTGTTGCAGGTCTTTGGATGTATTTGTTCCCTTCGTTAAGAAGAATCCGTTCATTGTCAGAGAGCTAAACGTAAAAGAGATTGGGAACCTATCCAATCTCTTTTTACTTACTGGATATTGGCATATTTTTTTCAAAAATAAAAGACTTATTATTTTCAGATGCCTTATGGTAGAGTTACCTATAATAACTAATTAAAGGGTGTTCGTATGACTAAAGGGTTTAAGATAGAGACTCCAAAAATTTCAGCAAACTTAAGTAAAGCGAATTTCAATGATCTTTATTATGAGGAAGAACCTCAATTAATCAATTGTATGGTTACAGGATCAAGGGAAGATGATGTTGAGATTAGTAAACTGATTCTTTCAGGGGTTGTTTTTAAAAATGTAACCTTCCTTAATGCTAAGCTGCCTAGGATTGATATGACAGATGTTGCCTTTGAAAACTGTGATCTGTCCAATGCCTCCTTTAGTGAAGGGATTATACACCGGGTGACCTTTAAGGACTGCAAATTAATGGGTGTGGACTTTTCTGATGCCAACTTGGGGAATGTAACGTTTGATAATTGTTTGGCTAATTTTAGTGAGTTTGTTGATGCACGGTTCAAACAAGTTGCTTTTGTAAAAAGTTCGTTGCAAAGTGCAAACTTTTACGATAGTAAATTGAATAAAGTTAAGTTTACGGAATGCGATTTGAACGAAACTCATTTTGAACAAACTTTGCTGAAAGGAATCGATATTAGTACGTGCCGTTTTGAAAGGCTCAATGTGTCAATTGAAAGTCTGGCCGGCTGTGAAGTTTCCTCAGAACAGGCAATTGGTTTTGCTTCTTTGTTGGGATTAAAAGTGAAAAGCTGATAGATAAAAAAGAACGGTGCCTGCATACTTCGGCATCGTTTTTTATTAGTAATCTTCAGTTCCAATTTGGTTGAGTAGATAAACACCAAATACAGAGTAGACCACCATCAAAAAGAACAATCCCCAATATGTCTTAGTATCTGATTTAACAGGGTGTCGGAAATGATATGGCACAAGGTATACACCTACATAATTAAAAAGCCTTGCGAAAACCCAGTACAGTGAATAGGAATCCCAATAATCCCAGCCATTCTTAAATCTAATAAAACCTGCATAATCCTTGAGGAAGACTTCAATTGTAAAAACTAAAGTAAGCGTTATAAAGAAAAAAGGAAAGGTTTTATCTCTGGGCCTATACCTAATAATAAACAAAGCAAGAAAGCTGAAGCTAATTGCTACCACTGGGAGTACTGCCGGAAGAGGAAGGACAAATCGATAAAAGTCCATCGCATAAAATAACAAACATAATCCAGAAGTAACAATTAAACTAATAATCAGTACCATTCCATATCGATAAACATTTTTCTTAACAATAAAAAAACTACCTAAACCGTTAATAACAAAGGCAAGACATAAAATTGTATAATTTAATCCTGTATAACTCATCAAAATGAACTCCCGCTGCGTAATGTTGATATAGAATAGTCTTGTTCATTGTTGGAAATTAATACTACACAGTTAAAAAATAAACTAAAAGCAGCCTTATTCGGCTGCCTTTAGTCTGGTTGTTCGGTCGACTTGGTTTTTAGTGAAGTTTCAACCATCGCTTCAGCTATTCTTTCTTTTGTGATATCAATATTTTCTTCCGTACGAGTATTCCAGATACTGTACTTCATTTGATTTCCCCCGCTATTGTTTTCGGTTTTCATCAGTGACTTTCACCCCCATTCATATCGTCTCATGAAGGAGGAGAAGTATACCAATAATTTATTCGGGGGCTTTCTAAAAGAGGGGCTACTCTTCTAGTAAGAGGAGAATATTCTCTTTTTAGTAGGTTCTAATCTCGGAAAGCGAGCTTATCCCAAAAATATAATATTTTAATCATGCTTGTTTTTGTTTAATTGCAAAATTAAATTGGCCAAATAAATATTAGGAAATGGTATATCAGCTGTCTTAATAGTGATTCCATTTTCCGTCTCCTCGAGTATCGGCTCCGCCTACGCCAAATACCATGATAGCCACACATGCTATCCCCACTAATATACAGTTTAAAGCATTGATATTAACAAACTGTGTCATATTTGTTATGTACGTATTAATTCTTTATTAAAATAACATTAAGAATTGAAAGTGCTTGCATTGTTGATAGAATAGCAAAAGACGACTCAGGGAGACCTGAATCGTCTTCATTCATATTATCTTTATACAATTGCTTTAGATTTTTCAGCACCAGTATTTTTGTTAGTTGTTTCTCTAATGAAAGGAACCACCCAGCGGTCTAAGCCGATTCTACCTGCATTGTAGCCTGCAGTTAAGATGATGAAACCTAAGAAAATGTCTCTAGGGTTATGAGATACAGTGCCTGCTAGGAAGAAAGAGAAGTTCATTACTAGACCAAAGAACATTGCAGTAGTTGTTAAGCAGCCAAGGATTAGACCTAAACCGATTAAAGTTTCACCAACAGGTACGATCACGTTAAAGATATCAACATTTGGCAAGGCAAAGTGTTTTAGGAAGTCTACATACCATCCAAATACGACTGCACCGTCGGGTCCTTTTACTGGATTGGCGATTGCTCCTTTTAAGAATCCAGAAGCATCAAATCCTCCGCTTGTTAATTTTCCTAAACCTGCAGTAAACCAAGAATAACCAAGATATAAACGTAAGACTGTTAGAATATAAGAAGCGATTTTATTTTCTCTTAAAAAATTATTAAACATAAATGACTCCGCCTTTCAAATTTTGTTTTCTCTTTATGGTTCTAGCCTAAGCTGTTACCTTATGTTTTGTATTACCAGTTTCTTTTTTAGCCATTTTTCTAACGAAAGGAACCACCCAGCGATCTAAGCCGATTCTACCTGCATTGTAGCCTGCAGTTAAGATGATGAATCCTAAGAAGATGTCTCTAGGGTTGTGAGATACAGTGCCTGCTAAGAAGAAAGAGAAGTTCATAACTAGACCAAAGAACATTGCAGTAGTTGTTAAGCAGCCAAGAATTAATCCTAAACCAATTAAAGTTTCACCAACAGGTACGATTACGTTAAAGATATCAACATTTGGCAATGCAAAGTGTTTTAGGAAGTCTACATACCATCCAAATACGACTGCACCGTCTGGTCCTTTTACTGGATTGGCGATTGCTCCTTTTAAGAATCCAGAAGCATCAAATCCGCCGCTAGTTAATTTTCCTAAACCTGCAGTAAACCAAGAGTAACCTAGATATAAACGTAAGACCGTTAGAATATAAGAAGCAATTTTATTCTCTCTTAAAAATTTGTTAAACATAAATGATTCCGCCCTTCAAAATTTTGTTTCTCTTTATGGTTCTACTATATTCCTTTTTCACATAAATAACATGGCGATAGTGATAAGTTCAAAGTTTGTTCGAAATGTTATTACAGAATTTTGAACATCCCTTGAGAAAAAGCAATTAAACCATCAAAGAAGGCACTGGAGTCATTGCTGTATTAGTAAAAAGGCGCAAAAAGACCCCATTACGGAGTGGTAGTGGGGGTCTTGATTTTTAGTTCTAGTCTTTCACTTAAGAAGGTTGAGCCGAGTATTAGAAAACCACCGATCATTTGTATAACCGTCATACTTTCACCCAAGAAAATAGCTGCAATTATAACTGCGGAGATTGGATCAATATAGCTTAAAACCGCAATAGTAGATCCCTTTAGTTCTTGAATAGACGTAAAATATAAAAAATAGGCTAAACCCGTATGAACAATACCGAGAATCAAAATAAAAATAATAGAAGTCGAGTTTAGACCTGCGAACGCCAGATTCCCTTGCCACCCTATATAGGGTAATAATACAATGGCTGCTGCCATTAGTTGTATTAATGTAGTTTCGAAACCAGATAAATTTTTAATAAATTTGTTCATTAGAATAACACTTGCATAAAGTGCTGCTGCTAAAAGGCCATAGGAAATACCCAGTGTATGATTTTGCCCCTGGCCTCCCGGAGTAACAATTAAAAATAAGCCAACCATAGCAGCAAGAATGCAGGCAACTTTGCCACCTGTCAGTTTTTCCTTAAGTACCCAAGGTGCGAGGACCATCACAAAGATGGGAGCAAAATAGTAACTGATTGTTGCGTTAGAAATGGTAGTGTAGCGGTAGGATTCAAATAAGAATATCCAATTAAGGCCAATTGCTCCTCCTGACAATAATAGCAATAATGCATTTTCCTTTAATGCTTTAAAGGATGGTTTATGCTTAACTAGAAAACTAGCACAAAGAAGAAACAAGCTTCCAATAATTCCTCTTAAAAATGCAATTTCACTTGAAGATAATTCTATCTTTTTGACAAAAACCCCAATGCTCCCAAAAATCAGCATGGTAGTAATAAGTCTCACTTTTCCTTTCATGTCGAACCCCCCTAGTCATATTTTATCGAACCATAAAATGCCTATTTTCACAACACCTTTTCAGCCTGTTTTTGATAATATCCGGTTGGCTGCAAGCAAATAACAGCAGCTAGGATTGCTGCTGTTTGTCTAGATATAGATCGATATATAGGTTTCCATTTGTCCCTACGACAGCGTAGGAGATTTCGGACACTACAGTCTTGCGCTTCTTTAGTTCTGCTTGGAGCCATTGTTCGCTGTAGGGGGAGTTTGAAAGATTATCGGATAAAAGCTCTCCTTTGAAAATTAATTCGACTGGACTTTGATGGGAGGCCGGGTTTATTTTTAAATCCTTCCTTGTGATATTTTGGTATTCTGCTTTTTTTAAAACGGATAGGGAACCATTGACTTCTAAGATGGCCCATTCGACTTCCTCGATGTTAAAGACATCTTTACCGCGTAAAGCCTGTTTCAACATATCGATTGAAAAACCTATTTTCTCTAAGGTTTCTTCTAAGATTTTACCCTGTTCAATGAGGGTAGTCGGTTTTCCAGCAATTTTTTCTCGGAAACGCCGGCTTTTCACAGAGAGGATATTTAGGGTATAAATCACGGTTCCCATAATGGCGAAGGCGACAATAAAGTATAGGAATCTAAGTTTATAATTAAAGGCTAGATTTCCCGCTATAGTCCCCATTGTGATTGTTGCAATAAACAGATGATAGGTTTTTTGAAAAATGGTTTGTTTACCGAGGAGATGTAGAAAGAGCCATAATATGATAAAAGCCGTAATGGTTCGAATAATGATTTCGAGAAGATCTGACATCACTTTTCTCCCAAGACATTTAGTTGGGAATAGTTTGTTCTTTTTGGATAAGGTTTATTCTTGTTGTGGAAAAGAGAGGGGGTTTTAAAAGAAGGGTGCACATAGCAGGGATGAAGGGGGAAAATGACAGTATCTGTCCTTCATAGACAGGATGAAGGACAAAATAGGAAACGGTTGGAAGGGAGTGGTCCTTCAGGATCGAGATGAAGGACAAACAAGAAAAGGGCCAATCTGTATCGGTCCTTCATCTCTCAGGGAGGATATCTATTAGACACTTTTATTAAAGGCCATATTCATTCTGTCCAATAGAAACTTTCTAATCGACAAATCTAGTGCAGTCAAAGTCAACACTGTCCAATAGACTCTCTCTATTGGACAATGTTAAAGCGGAAGTTGTTTATTTTGTCCTTTAGACCCGTTCTAGTGGACAATGTTAAAGCGGAAGTTGTTTATTTTGTCCTTTAGACCCGTTCTATTGGACAATGTTAAAGCGGTAGTTGCTTATTTTGTCTTTTAGACCCGTTCTATTGGACAAAAACCAACTAATCCATAAATACATGGAGTCTTCTATAATTGATTATGTACCTTCGGGATAAAATCCGCATACCGATCAATATGAAAATCAGCTGTTATATTTGGATTTTGGAAAGCTACCGTTCTAATGTTTAAACTGCGGGCAGGGATCAAATCTAAATCTCGGTCACCCACAACCAGGTCAATATGACGAGTCTTTAGAATATGTTCATAGGAAGCAGTGTGCGGCTTTCTTGTAAATCCTTGTTCTTCAACAGAAACAACCTCTTGGAAATATTGCAGCAAATTGAATTTCTCTAGCAGCATTAAGGTAGATTCTTTATCACGATGAGTGACAATCACATTTTCATCCACCGAAGATAAGACCTCTTCAATATGTTCAAAAGGCAGGCTGTTCACGGAATGCAAATTATATAACCGCTTATATTCCTCACGCAGCTCTTCAGAGATTCCATAATGCTTAAAGGCCGTTTTTGAATCTTTTTTAAGCCACCTTAATACCTCGTCCCGATCCAAGTCTTGTTTACTTAAACTAACAAACCCTTCCACAAGTGCTGGATATGTATCAAAAAGGGTGCCATCAAAATCCCATAGTACATTCATCTGTAAATCCCTCTTTCTTATAAAGTTTTCACTTCTCTTATCCTATAGAAAAATTCGACTATATTCAATTATTCCAAACCTTTCCTTACATACATAAATACCCCTGAATTTGGGAAACTATTTAAAAATTAGGAGGTGGTTCGTAATGAAAAAGACGATAATAAACATGCTTTTAAAAAAACTCAATACGGAACCACATGTGAAGGAAAAATCGAATCAAAATGAAATTGACTTAAAGAGTCAGGATATAAGCAGGAATTTTGAGCACAACTTAGAGGTTTTTAAATCAATTTTTAGTGTACCGAAAAATACAGATGTTAAGGTACGTGAGTTTACCGTCAGGGCCTTACACCGGCGGGCCTTTATTATTTATCTAAGTACCATGGTTGATATCCAAAATATTCAAGAAGGCATCGTTGAGAAATTAATCAGAACTGAGCAGCCTTCAGGAAGAATCCAGGATATTGTCTCGTATCCTGTTCAAAAAACGATTACCAACATTGGCCAAATTACAGAATTTATAACGGGTGGCATCACGGCTCTATTTATCGATGGTGATGAAGCATGCTATTTATTTGAAACAACAAAAACGCGCGGCAGGGGAATTGAGAAATCTGAAAATGAAGTAATTGTCAAAGGGGCAAAGGAAGCTTTTAACGAAAAGGTAATTGATAATATCGCCTTAATACGTAAAAAGATAAAAAATGAAAACCTGATTGTTGAATCTCAGGTAGTTTCCAAGCGGTCAAGGAATGATGTCTTTCTTATTTATCAAAAAGACTTAGCCAGCGATGAACTGCTTAACAACATAAAGGATAAATTATCAGCCCTTGATACGGACAGAATATTGGATTTAAGTATTTTAGAACAATACTTAGAGGAACGGCCTAGGTCCCTATTTCCGACTATCTTGTACACAGAGCGTCCCGACCGGGCAGCCTCCTTTATTGAAGAAGGCCATATTGTTTTATTGATGTCAAACTCCCCAAGCAGCCTAATCTTGCCGGCTACCTTTTGGGCCATGATCCATTCACCTGAGGACCACTACCTTAGGACTCCATATGGTAATTTCATTCGGGTTTTAAGATTAATGGCAATGTTTGTTGCCGCATTTGCCTCCTCCTTTTATATAGCCATTACCAATTATCATGTGGGGATGATCCCTCCTGACTTATTAATGGCGATTGCGGGGACCAGGGAACGTGTTCCTTTTCCCTCCATTGTTGAAATTTTAATGATGGAAATTGCTTTTGAGTTAATAAGAGAGGCGGGCTTGCGTGTTCCCTCACCCATTGGTCCTACAATTGGGATTGTCGGTGCGTTAATTCTAGGGCAGGCGGCTGTTCAAGCTAATGTCATCAGTCCGATTGTTATCATTGTTATTGCCCTAAGCGGACTAAGCTCCTTTATTATTAGTGACACCAGCCTTAATTTTGCTATCCGTATCAGCCGCTTTTTATTTATTTTTGCTGCAGGGACCATGGGGATCTATGGGGCAACGTCTTTATTTATTTTAGGTTTATTTTATCTGGCCTCATTAAAATCTTTTGGTACTCCTTACTTTGCACCGATGACACCGCAATTCTTTTCATCCAAGGATTTAATTATCAGGCATGTTCCCTTTAAAGAAAGGTTTCGCCCCGGCTATTTAAAGCCAAAGGATGCCGTTAAACAAAGAAAGGGATAAGATATATGGACCAGAATCAAACAAAATTAGGTGTTCGCGAATATGTAGCCATGGGGATTTTAATGGTTGGAGCGAAAGCAACCGAGGATACTCCCGCGATTCTTTTTCAAGAAGCACAAAATGCATCATGGATGATTCCTCTCCTGTCAGCAGCGATGTTTTTGATCCCATTCTATTTATTGTTAAAAACTGTTTCACTGTATCAGGGAAAGGATTTATTTTTTGTCATTCGAAAACTGCTTGGTAAATACATGGGTATGGCTGTATGCCTTCTAATATTCTTAATAAGTTCTTTTGCCATATCATTTGATTCGAGAACCTATACCAACATTATTCGCTCATATTATTTTCCAACCACCCCGGTTGTAGTGATTTATGCCATGTTGATGGCCATATGTGGTTACGGTGCCAAAAAAGGCCTTCAGCATATCGGTTCGGTTTCTTATTTGGTTGTCTTCTATTCCGTCCTTTCTTTATACATTGCCTTATTGTTAAGTACCCAGGATGGGTCAATTCGGGCAATGTTTCCTATTTTGGGGTCAGGACCAGTAAATATATTGAAAGGCAGTGTTCACGGGTTAACACTTTTTGCAGACTTCTTCCTATTTACGACGATCATTCCTTTCGTTAAATCTGGAAAGGATTTTCGTAAAGGGACATGGATTGCATTTGTCTACATTGCTATCGAACTAAGTGCAATTATATTGGTTTATATCTGTATGTTTGAAACATCGTTAGATACAATACACTTTCCTTTTCATACGCTCATTCGGTATATCTCACTGGGCAGTTATCTGCCAAATGTAGAAATTATCTTTTTTGTCATATGGTTACTGTCGGCATTTATTCGATTTACAGTGTTTCTATATATTAATGCGATGATGTTTGGCTTTGTTTTTAAAATTAAAGATTTTGAATACCTAATTCCGTCCTTAGCAACGCTTTATCTGTTAATTGGAACCATTCCGGAGTCCACCCTAGTGGTCGAACAATTCAAAATGGTTATTTCCGGAGCAGGAGGCCTCGTATTTACCGTATTTTCAGTCATGCTTTGGTTAGTCGCAATGTTAAGAGGAGAATTTAAACATGCAAAAAATAAGAATCATATGTAAAGGGATGTTATGTCTAGTTTTGGTGTGTATTTTAACGGGCTGTTGGGATCGTGAAGAACTTGAAGATCGGTCCTATGTAATTGGTCTCGGATTAGACCCTTCCAAACATAAAGGGAAAATCAGTGTAACAATGCTCCTTGCTAACCCCGAAGTTGGCAGTATGCAGGCGGCGGAGGTTCAACTGAAAAACCACGGGAAATTATTACCTTCGATGTGAATGACTTTATCGCGGCCAAAGGAACTGCAAATTCTATTATCTCTCGGAATATAACTTATGAATTTTTAAAAATAATTGTTGTCTCCGAAAAATATGCGAAGGACATAGATTTTGTCACGACCATCACAGATGCACAAAAAGATAAGGAAATCCGGATGAATACTTATCTAGCGGTTTCAAAAGAAAAAGCAAGTGACTATTTTGTAGAGAATAAACCGAAGATGGAAACGAGACCTCATAAGTACTTTCAGTATATGGTTGATCATGGAATTGAAAATGGTCTAATCCCTGATTCTACACTCTTTCGGTATTTTAAAACATTAGATAGGGGATCAGATCTCTACTTAGCAATGTATACAACAGCTATAAAGGCAAAGAATCGTAAAATTAAAAGTGAGGATGAGTACACGCCAGGCGAGGTGAATGCCAGCGGAGAGCTAGATGATACCCAATTTATAGGTGCCGCGGTCTTTAAAAAGGGTTTGATGATAAATACACTTACAGGTCAGGAAACTCGAATTGTTAATGTCCTGGATGACACAACTAACATCAAAGATATATTAATTGATATCCCAAATCCTTTTTCAAACAAAGAGAGGCAGTTCGCTGTAAGAATAATGAAAAATGAAAGTAATAAGGTGAAAATGAACTTAAAGGGTGTTAGGCCAAAAATAAAGATTACGATTCCTTTAAAAGTAGAAATTATGACTAACCCTTCCATGGCTAATTATGATTCAAAAAAAAATAGGCAGATTGTAAAAAAACAAGTTATTAGTTATATCAAAGAAATGAATGAAAAATTACTTAAAAAGGCACAGACGAAATTAAAAGGTGTGCCCTATCCGTTATCCGTGTATGCACGTCCTTATTTTTTAACAATACAGGAATTTAATAAATTTAATTGGGGGAAGGCATTCTTACGTGCCGAAATTATTGTAACACCGGAAGTAGAGATTATTGATTATGGAAAGCAAACTAGACAGCAGTAGAGGTGGGAGGCTAGAATGCTATGGACTTACGTGGTATTGCTTATGATTATAGTTTATACATTTGGTTTTGGGATTACCTTATGGAAGGAAAAACAGAAATTAGGTGCATTTGGTGTTTTTTTTCTTTGCCTCACAATTATCGCTCTCCATCTCTTTACAATGATTTATTAGATGTCTTTATTAAAAATGACCGACTTCCTAAAAGGGAACTCGGTCATTTTTTTTGGAACTTAAATCGAAAGAAAGGCTTTATTTTGTAACAAAAGGTTGTGTAGTAAGTCTAATTAAATGATTAAGTGATATATTGAAATTAGAAGAATGGTATCAATAGGAGGTGTTTGGTTCATGATTGGCGGAATCGTAATTGCGGGTATCATAGTAGGGGGTCTAACGGCAGGAGTGATTACACTTGCAGTCAAAAGTAAACCCAAATTATCCAAAGAAAATATCCCTGAAAAGCTAGGTATACTTGATGATGTCCCGATCGAGCCCGTACTTAATAAATTACATGCTGCATTAGGTGATGAATATCTCCATCAAGTAAAGCAACGCTTCCTTCAGGAAAATCCAAAACTTACGGAAGATGTGTTTGAATGGCGGCTTTTTGAGTTAAAACGCTACTTCATATTATCCAATATATTAAAGAAAACTCCCATGTTCAGCCATGAAGTGGATGAAGTATGGCATACAATGATTCTTTTTACACAAAAATATCAAACCTTTTCCGAACGGTTTCTTGGACAAATGCTTCACCATACACCGAACACGAATCCCAAACCGGCACCACAAGAACGGGCATTTTTTGACTGGGCATTTTCGCAGTTGTTTCAAATCACCCAGTTTAGTTGGAAGTCGTGGGGGAGTTTTTTCAATCATCCACTCGATTCAAGAATCTTAAAGGACTTTAAAGAAAGTCCTAATGAAGTTCTCATAGAAAGATATTTTAAGGTAAATGAGGATAATAAGGAGCTAATTGAATACCTTGTTTCAAAGATGAAAAAACAAGTAAGTGAAGCAGAAGAAATCTATCAAGTTGATAAAAAAGGGAAATTTACCCGAATAGGAAACTATGGAGAAATGACCTCACTCTCCCTAGTAATGATCTTTTTCTCTTACTATTATTTTGATGAGTATTGGAAATATGCAAAAATCTATGCCTTTACGAATCCCGGCCATTACACAAGCGGTTGCACAACCGCTGTTTTTTGCGGAACGTCGTCTTCCGATCAATCAGGGGATAATGGCGGGGGGAACGGACACTCAGGCTGCTCAGGCTCAAACTGCTCGGGCTCAAGTTGTTCAAGCTGTGGCAGCGGTTGTTCATCATAAATTTACCAAGATATTTAGTGTAAATTGTTTACGATTCAAACAGGCAGAACGCACTTTATTTTAATGAGGTGATGAATGCCTGTTTTTTTGTGCCTTCCTGAGTCTTATTAATTGATTATTTCTATAATTATCCATATAATTAATTGAAAAAAGAACATTCGTTCGGGTGGTGTTGAAATGGCTAAAGCGAAAAAATCACGTTATATAGTGGAACTCGATATGCATTTAGAATCATTTCAATTTACTATATTAGAAATCAGATTTGAAATTGCCCGCCAGATCTACAATGCTTGCAAGAGGAAAATGTTAGAAAATATTTCTCTTATGAGAG
>NZ_JAABNN010000080.1 GCF_009928415.1 Bacillus sp. USDA818B3_A | reverse complement strand
ACTTCTTTATTGGAAACAGCAGCAACTGTTGAAATGCCCATATCTATACCGACTTCCCCATCACAAGGTGCGTGTTTTTGAGGAGGGATTCCTTTTAGAATTAACTGCAAATAATATTTGATTTTCCCTCTAATTATCTTACGAACTAAACGACAATAGGCAATTTCATCGTGTAATGCCTTCTGGATGTATGTATCCTTCATAGGTATATGCACTTTCATTGTTAAACCATTCCAGTAC
>NZ_JAABNN010000028.1 GCF_009928415.1 Bacillus sp. USDA818B3_A | reverse complement strand
GACGCACCGCTGGTGTACCAGTTGTCTTGCCAAAGGCATCGCTGGGTAGCTATGTGCGGACGGGATAAGTGCTGAAAGCATCTAAGCATGAAGCCCCCCTCAAGATGAGATTTCCCATAGCGTCAAGCTAGTAAGATCCCTGAAAGATGATCAGGTTGATAGGTCAGAGGTGGAAGCGTGGTGACACGTGGAGCTGACTGATACTAATCGATCGAGGACTTAACCAAATAGAAAAGCGGAGGCGACTGTTCAACTTCGACCGACGTTGGAGAGCCGGCACTGCAAATCCTGGTTTTGGATTTGTAGGGACGGATCGAAACGGCCGAGAAGTTAGGAGCCGCAGCTAGCCAAGTCTATAGGCAAACTCGTTTTTACTTATTCTTCTATAATTATCTAGTTTTGAGAGAACGAACTCTCAAATATCAAAATGCGCCCGTAGCTCAATTGGATAGAGCGTCTGACTACGGATCAGAAGGTTATGGGTTCGACTCCTTTCGGGCGCGTTAATAATATAATATCTATTAAATGAAAAGCAGTGTTCCAATAGTGAACTACTGCTTTTTTATTTTAGTGTAAAAATTTATTAATAATAATGCTGCTTTAGATATTTGACATCTTTTATTTCCTTGCTTCACCCATTAAAATAAGTCTTTATTCAGCGATTCGAAACTTTCCTTATAATAATTCTCCTCTTCACTAATAAAAACATCTAAATCATAAACTGGGTTTTCAATTTTATTTAAACTTTCTTAATTGAGTTAATTTCATAATTGTTTTTTTGAATTATTAGGCTAACCGAATTTTTATTACTATTTTTAAAAAATTAGGCAGCCAATTTTATTTCTTTCATTTGCTTGTTGATTCGATCTACAGCCAGTTTTGTTGCGTTGTACACAAGAGTAAATGAAACCAACCAAAAGGTATTTTTACCTTCACTATTTTTCTTAATGCCCCAATTGGGCTCCAACGGAGCCTCGGATTGTAAGGTCTCTAAGCTAATGGGCAATTGGGCTTCTATTGTCTTTTCGTAAATGGACTTTTGATTTTCTCTTTCTTGTACTTCTAATTTAAACGCTTCTTGTTCAGCCTTTGGTTTGCGTCCGCGCTTTTTTTGGTTCTTGCTTAGGCTTCTTTTCTTGTGGGGTTGAACGGTCTCTAGACTCAAAATGAGTCGCATCGATTGCCACAGACTCATCACAAACAAAACCGAAAAAACTGCTTCAAAACGTTTAGAAGGTTCTAATTCATAAAAATCCTGCATGTCAAACAGGCTTCCTTGTCGTATAATAGACATGGGAGACAACCTCTTTTCTATTCATGTAATGTTTGTTTGGTCACTTACATTATACAAGAATTTGGGGAGGTACTCCTTTTTCTATGCCTTGAAACGCTTGGAAGACATGGGGTTAGAATTATGAAATTCATTCAATTAAATAACACTACGAAGCCATCAACAATGAACTAGAAAAAGGAAAGCTAAACAGTGGAAATGGTGACAGGCACCACCCTGGTATTCCTAAAATTCTTTAGAAATAGAAGAAACAGGCTGTAATGAAAAATGTTCAAATTTTGTGATTAGAGTTCATATTTCCGCCTGAGAGTCCATTTTGCCTTGTGAACAAGGAGGATATTTCCGTATCCTCACTAATTGAGTCATATACACATAAATTTCCTTTTATCCCTTGAAATTCATTTCTCACATGTTAGTATAAAGACATTGAAAAACAAGAACAAAATTACGAACAACGGGAGAGATTGCATGCTTGATAAAAAGACAATAGCTTTTATAGGGGCGGGATCAATGGCTGAGGCAATGATTTCAGGAATTGTTACTGCTAAAAAAGTTCCAGCTAATCAAATCATTGTTACCAATAGAAGGAACAAACAAAGATTAGTAGAACTGCAAAATGATTACGGAATTGTTGGTGTATCTCATGACGACCTTAATTTTGACCTTATTGATATCATCATCCTCGCAATGAAACCAAAAGATGTAGAAACCTCATTAGAAACCATTAGCCGTATACTCAATCCTAATCAGGTGATTCTCTCTGTTATAGCAGGTGTATCGACAGAGTTTATTGAGCAGGCATTACCTTCTGGCCAACAGATTATAAGGGTTATGCCAAATACATCTAGTAAGATTGGAGAATCTGCTACAGCCATTTCCGCAGGGAAGCATGCCACAAATGCAAATATTTCACTAGCCATCAAATTGCTTCAAGCCATCGGTGAGGTGTATGTGATAACTGAAGAAAATATGGATGTGTTTACAGGTATTGCTGGAAGCGGTCCCGCTTATTTTTATTACTTAATGGAACAAATGGAAAAAGAAGGGGTAAAGGCGGGCATAAAGATAGAAACTGTACGGGAGATCATTGCTCAAACCTTGTTGGGAGCAGCAAAAATGGTACAAAGTCAATCGGTATCCCCAAAGGTACTCAGAGAAAATGTAACATCACCCAACGGAACAACAGAGGCAGGAATAAATGTACTAAAGGAGCAGGGTGGAGGAAGGGCAATTGCTCAGGCTATCAATCAGGCAGCATGTCGTTCGAGGGAAATTAGTAAGGAATTAGGAAGATCATTGAAGATTTAAACAAAAGGGTTTTAAAAGTGTGAACTAGCATATGTATGCAATTAATTATTTGAATATTCAATCTATTTTGAAGGTGGAGTGATTAGATGATTCCGAGCCCTAAGCTTCAGCAACGGGTTGTGATTAAAATTGGAAGTAGTTCTTTAACTAGTCGAAATGGTGAAATTAGTTGGAGAAAACTTGAACGAATTACAGATGAAATTGTGTACTTAAGGGATTTAGGCCATGAAGTGGTACTCGTTTCTTCTGGGGCAGTGGCAGCAGGTTACCGAAAACTAGGGTGTCTTGAACGCCCCACTACCTTGCCGCAAAAGCAGGCTGCGGCTGCCATTGGCCAGGGATTATTAATGGAGTCCTATTCCAAACTATTTTTGTCCCATGGATATGTAGCGGCTCAAATATTAATAACAAGAAGTGATTTTCTAAATGAAAATAGTTATATAAATGTCCGAAATACGCTAAATGTCTTATTACAGAGAGGTATTATCCCAATCGTCAATGAAAACGACACGGTCACGATTGACCGGTTAAAATTTGGAGACAATGATAGACTCTCAGCGAAAGTCGCTGGATTAATAGATGCTGATCAGTTAGTGATTTTATCGGATATTGATGGTTTGTACGATGCTGATCCAACTAGTGACAGCAATGCTAAACTTCTTAAATCTGTTAGCAAAATTACCCCAGAAATTGAAGCGGCAGCAGGTGGATCTGGAAGTGTTGTCGGTACAGGAGGAATGAAATCTAAAATTGAGGCAGTGAAAATTGCAATGGCTTCAGGGATCACGACCTATTTAGGGAATGCTTCTCTAGAAAATGGAGTTAGGGATGCGATTTTAGGTAAGGCAAAAGGCACGTATTTTAAGGGGAAAACACCATCACAAAATTTAAATCAAAAGAAAAAATGGATTGCCTTTAATTCTGGCCCTGAAGGAGAAATCCTTATCAGTCAAGAGGCAAAACATAGAATTATAGAAAAAAATCAATGTTTATCACCCTTAGGGGTTCGGAAGGTGAAGGGACGTTTTAAAAAAGGAGCAGTGATAAAGGTAAACGATACCAGCGGCAATCAAATTGGACTTGGGATCGTAAAAGTATCCTCCAAAGAATTAACTCAACTACTTGAATACCATCCTGACTCGAGAAGTATCCCAAAAACAGTTGTGGAAACAGAAGACTTTGTTTGTATGGTGGATCTTCCTTCTTTTGAAGGAATCTCCTATTAGCTATAAATAACAAAGGAAGACACATTTAAATTAAAGGAGGAATTGGGTGTTCATAAATAAAGAAAAGCTGACAGTTGAGGATCAGGCGATTTTGGCAAAAAAGGCAGCGAAACAGACAGGCCTTTTATCAACAGAAGAGAAAAATAAGGCTCTACTTAAATTAGCCGATATGTTAGAAGCCCATACTGAGTTTATTCTAGCAGAAAATAAAACCGACTTATTGACTGGTCGTGAACAAGGTGTTGATGAAGCCTTTTTGGATCGGCTAGCCCTAACAAGAAAAAGGATTGTCGATTTTTCCAATGGTCTTCGTGAGGTTGCGAAGCTGGAAGATCCAACGGGAAAGATACTTTCAAGCAGTATCCTGCCCAATGGTTTAAAGGTGGAAAAGGTGTCAGTCCCTTTAGGAGTCATAGGGATGATCTATGAAGCAAGACCCAACGTAACCGTAGATGCGACTGGCCTTGCTCTAAAAGCCGGAAACGCAATAGTTCTAAAAGGTGGATCCTCTGCACTTCATTCTAACAAAGCGATTGTCGAAGTGATGCACAAGGCACTCACGGAAACAAAGGTACCGAAAGAAGCCGTTCAATTTATAGAAAGTACGAATCGTGAAGCTGCACAACAGCTGTTTACGATGAAAGAACATATAGATGTTCTAATTCCCCGTGGTGGTGGTTCGCTGATTCGTTCTGTGGTGAATAATGCCACTGTACCGGTGCTAGAAACCGGTGTCGGTAATTGCCATTTATATATTGATGAAGAGGCGGACTCAGCAAAAGCATTGGCCATACTGGTAAATGCTAAAACTGAACGTCCTGCTGTTTGTAATGCCATTGAAACAGTTATTATTCATCGGGAATGGCTGACTAAATATAAAGATGAACTTATCAAGACGCTATTCAAGCATTCCATTACGGTTCATGGAGATCCTTCGGCATTATCCATTATTCCCGATGCTTTACCAGCGGAAGAAGGGGATTGGGCTAATGAGTATCTGAGTTTGGATATTGCCATGAAAGTGGTTGACAATGTTGAGGAAGCGATTGAACATATAGAAAAATATGGAACTAAGCACTCGGAAGCAATCATTACAGAAAACAAGGAAACAGCTCAATATTTTATGAAGCAAGTCGATGCGTCTGCCCTTTACCATAATGCGTCCACTCGATTTACGGATGGAGGTGCTTTAGGCTTCGGAGCAGAAATTGGTATTTCTACACAAAAGCTTCATGCACGCGGGCCAATGGGTTTACCTGCGCTAACGACAATTAAATATTTGATGGTTGGTAACGGGCAAACCAGATAATGTGAATGTTTTTATTAAAAAACTTGCAGGGAGGTGATAAAAATGGATTTCTCATTGACAGAAGCCACTTGGGCCTGGTTAATGGTTCCAATGCCGACAATAATAATCATTTGTGTGGTTTCTTATTTCGCAGAAAAGGAGAGGGTTAATTCATGAGTATAAATGTACCAACGTTAATTTCAATCATTATTTACTTAATTGGTATGTGGATTATTGGTTATGTTGCGGCTAAAATGACTAAAAATCTATCAGACTATGTATTAGGAGGAAGGCGTCTAGGTGCCGGAGTAGCGGCACTAAGTGCAGGTTCATCAGATATGAGCGGCTGGTTGATGCTTGGACTTCCAGGAGCCATGTATTTGAGCGGATTCGGTTCTATTTGGCTTCCAATTGGTTTAGCAATCGGCGCCTATCTTAACTGGCAATTTATTGCGAAACCACTTCGAGTTTATACAAAGGTTGCGAATGATTCCATTACAGTACCTGATTTTTTTGAAAATCGGTTTCATGATTCATCTAAAATTTTACGAGTAGTTTCAGCCATAGTAATCCTTGTATTTTTTACATTCTATACATCCTCAAGCCTCGTCGGTGGAGCGATTTTATTAGAAAAATCCTTTGGTATGAACTATATTCTTGCCCTTTGGATTGGTGCCGCAGTCATTGTTTCCTATACATTCTTTGGCGGGTTCTTAGCAGCCAGCTGGACCGATTTTTTTCAAGGCATCTTGATGTTCTTAGCCTTAATCATAATCCCTTTTGTGGCTATTCATGAGCTGGGGGGCTGGCATGACACAGTTCAAAAAATAGGAAACATAGGTACATCCTATTTGAATGTGTATTCAGGCGCCACTGCCGTTGGGGTAATTTCTTTATTGGCATGGGGATTAGGCTATTTTGGGCAGCCTCACATAATTGTCCGCTTTATGGGAATTAAATCAACCAAGGAAATTCCAAAGGCCCGATTGATTGGAATGGGCTGGATGATTATATCCTTATTTGGTGCAATGTTTATTGGTTTTGCCGGTATAGCTTACTTTGCTGATGCTCCCCTTAAAAACTCAGAAACGGTATTTATCATGTTTTCCCAGGTCTTATTTAATCCATGGGTTTCGGGATTTTTACTTGCAGCCATTCTCTCAGCAATCATGAGTACAGTCGACTCACAATTACTCGTTTCTTCAAGTGCTTTGGCACAGGATTTTTATAAATCCATCTTTAGAAGAAATGCTTCCAAAAAGGAAGAAATGATTGTTGGTAGAATTGCTGTTCTAGGTATTGCAATTATTGCAATCCTTTTAGGTTATGATCCTAATAGTAAGGTCCTTGAGTTGGTAGGGTATGCCTGGGCTGGCTTTGGAGCAGCGTTTGGACCTGTGATCATATTAAGCTTGTTTTGGAAACGTATGACACGAAACGGCGCCCTTGCTGGTATCATTGTCGGTTCGGTTACGGTAATTGTGTGGGCAAAATTGTCAGGTGGAATTTTTGACCTGTATGAACTTGCACCAGGTTTTCTGCTTGGAGGCATTTCTATTGTAATTGTTAGTCTCCTTGGTCGTGCCCCATCAAAAATAATAATAGAAGAATTCAAAACATATCGCTCAAAACTGAAACAGGTCTAATCAACAGAAAACTGAACATCTGAAAACGACTCCGGCAGTCTGCCGGAGTTTTCACCATTCATAAGGGATTACACTTTCACTTTTTGTTTATAAGTGATAGTGTAAATTTTGAATATACATAATGGAGTTGACTAGTTTGAGTCGGATGTTTGCTAAAGGGTACGACTTTTTTATGCGTCCTTTAGAAAAAAGGAAGTTTAAAGAGATTCGTAAGGAGCTTTTAGGTAAGGCTAATGGCTGTGTTCTGGAGATTGGGGCTGGAACGGGTATTAATTTTCCTCTATATAAATCGGTTGAAAAGGTAATAGCCATTGAACCTAGTACATATATGATGGAAAAGTCACAAGAGAAACTGAAACAATCCTCAGTAAACATTGAACTGGTACAAGTAGGTGCAGAAAGGCTTCCTTTTCCTGATGATAGTTTTGATACGGTCGTCGCTACACTTGTACTATGTACGATACCAAATCCTGATCAAGCAATGATTGAGATGATTAGAGTATGTAAGCCGGGTGGTAAATTACTGTTTTTTGAGCATGTAAAAATGGATAACCAAATTTTAGCTGGATTACAGGAATTTTTAACACCCGCTTGGAAAAAGATTTGTGACGGATGCTGCCTAAACCGTGATACCCTGACCTTGTTAAAAAATAATGATCTTATCTTAAATGAAATAAAAGGCTATTATAAAGGGTTATTTCTAACGATAGAGGGAAAAAAACCAAAATCTACCATCTATAAAAGTTTCCCTGATGGGGATTAAAACATTAGCCTGCAAATGATATATCCTTCGGATCGATAATCTTTTGTATAAATAGCCCTGTTAAGTTAACGCTATAGTTTAACATCGGATTGTAAAAGGAGACCTCACTGTGAAGACATATGAAATAACCAATATGATTATCGATGACGATTTTGATGTAGAAGAATATGTGACAGCAGAATTTGTACAACATGGAAAAAACTATAGCATTACATTTAAAAAAGCTGATCTAGAAATCATCAATTGCTGGGTTTACGAAGATGGCACCTCACTGCCGGCTAACATACCAGAGGAAATTATTGAATCAATTAGAGAAGATATAAAAAAGAAGATTTAATTAAAAAAGACATGACTTATTTCAACTAGAATAAATCACGTCTTTTGTTATGGCCTAATAATGTTTTCTTCTTATTCTGCCAAAAATTATGCATCATTATATTGCATGAATCGAATGACTTCAGGATAATTTGGAAAAGATAGAATCGAGGTGAATGGAATGGCTAATGCAAAATTAGGTGATATTATTACATTTAAACGAGATGGAGAAAGTCACGAGGGGACTGTTTCCGGGGTACGGGAAAATTCGGTGATTGTCCAATACGGCTATTCAAAAGAGAAGGATGAGCCACTTACAACAATCGTTAACCATAAGAATTACAAAATAAAAAAAGAGTCTAAATAATAGTTTACGAAAAATGCAGTGTGGCTTGCCCATACTGCATTTTTTATTAAAATTAAATTGTTAAAATTTGGTAAAATTACCAAAAATAATTTACTTCTTAATTGGGAACAAGTATAATCAATTTGAACTTAGTGATTCATAAGTTCTAGTTTACAGCAGGTCTTTTTTACTAATTCTTCTGCCTATCTCCTACCAGTATCTTCAATTATCTACATACGAAAAAAACGCACTTTCTTAAAACAATTAAAAGGGGGAAAACTGAATATGACGTGGTTTACAAAGTGGTCGTTCCGAAATAAAGCCGCGGTCTCACTAACCACAGTATTAATCCTAATGATGGGAATCGTGAGTTACTTTACTTTGCCGATGGAGTTTCTGCCCACAGCTGATAATCCTCAGGTAACCGTCGTAGTATTGGGGCAAGGGACAGATGTTGCTACAATGACAGATACAGTCACCTCACCAATAGAACAATCGGTAACAGCCGTCAAGGGGAAAAGTGAGATTTATTCTACCACGGGTGACGGGTTCTCAAAAGTGGATATCATGTTTGAGGCTGGCACCGATATGAAGCAAGCTGCTGCGGATGTCCAAAAAGCGATGGATGGCCTGCAGCTTCCAGAAGGGACTAATAAACCGATCGTTGTACAGTTAAATACAGATATGATCCCAATTGCCGATATATCGGTTACATTTGATGACGGTATTACGAAAGAAAATATTAAACTAGCTGATGAAAAAATATTTCCCGCACTTAAGCAAGTGAAAGGTGTAGGAAGCGTTGCGATGTACGGAAGAGGAGTAAATGAAGTTTCCGTTGAACTGGACCAAGCCAAGCTCAAGCAATATAATCTGCCAGCAGAAGCCATACTGGCAGCTTTACAAGGCCAGAACATGGCTGCAGCAGTCGGTCAAAAAACCATCGACGGAAAGACGAGTAATATCAAAGTAGTTGGAACGCTTGAAGGTCTTGAGGAGCTAAAGAATCTTTCAGTCATCCAAGACATAAAACTCGGGGATGTAGCCAAAATTGAAAAGGCCAGCCAAGAGGATCATATAACCCGTGTCAACGGTGAAGATGCTTTGCTCGCTATTATCACAAAGGAAAGTAATGCAAGCGCGGTATCAATTGTGAAGGACGTAAGGGAACAGGTAAAAGAACTATCAAAAAAATATGAGAATGCTAATGTTAGTGTCTTCTATTCTACTGCGGATATGGTAGTCAATTCTGTAACCAGTATGATAAAAGAGGTACTATTAGGGGCTTTATTTGCAACGATCGTTATCATGTTCTTCTTACGAAACATCCGGTCAACCTTTATTACCATCGTTTCGATCCCATTGTCATTGTGCTTAACACTCTTTTTACTTGGAAGGTCTGGAATCACCCTAAATATCCTGACAATCGGCGGTGTGGCTGTAGCTGTCGGACGATTAGTCGATGACAGCATTGTTGTAATTGAAAACATCTTCCGCAAAATGCAGAAGGAGGATTTTTCGATTAATCTTGTGATAGAAGCAACGAAAGAAGTTGCTTCTGCGATCACATCTTCCACACTTACAACTGTGGCTGTATTCCTTCCGCTGGGTTTAGTAGGCGCAGGGTTACAAGATTTCTTGCTGCCATTTGCCTTAACCGTGACCTATTCTTTAGTGTCATCCTTGCTCGTTGCGTTAACCGTCGTTCCATTAATGAGTACAGGGCTGCTAAAAACTGCAAAGCTCCCGAAACATAAAACATCAAAGCGGTATGTGTCCATGCTGCGCTGGTCCTTAAACCATAAATGGGTTATTTTACTATCATCTGCTTTATTGTTTTTTGGTTCCATTGGAGCCTATCTCGTAATGCCAAAGGGCGCGGTTGATAGTTCCGATGCTGAGTTAGTGACCGTAACCTTAGATTATCCAAATGAAACCCCCATGAAAAAAGTCCATGATTATACATTGAGATTGGAAAAATACTTGTTAGACCAAAAGGGGCCTAAAGCCATTTATACTCAACTGGGCAATAGTCCGGATGCCGCACAATACGGAGAAGTTGGTTCTCCTACAACAGCAAATTTTACCATTGTTATGAAAAAGAATGCTGAAGCAGAAAAGTTTATTAATCTTGTCAATAACCAAAAAGAAAACTATCCAGGTGCAGAATTAATTGCAGGATCTGGTTCACTAACAGGGGGAAGTTCAACTTCCATTACCATTGATGTGGTTGGTGATAAAATGGCAGATATCGAGTCAGGTGCTGTCATGGTAGAAAACGCCATTAAAGATATTAAAGGGGTAGAAAAAGTAGAAACAAATCAAGAAGAGAAAAAACCCGTTTATACCTTTACTGTCAACTCGGAAACAGCTAAACCGGGTGAAATCATTCAACAGCTTGGCATGATGCTTAACCGTATGCCGATTGGCAGCGTTAATCTTGATGGAACGAATACACCTGTGTATTTAGAGCCGATTCTAAATCCTGCAGCCCAAAAGGACTTAGAAGGGATCATGGTTAAAAATCAGCAGCAATTAGTCCCGATTACATCTGTTGCTAAGCTGAGTGTAGAAAACAAAGCAACCCAGATTCTTCACAAGGGCGGAGATCCCTATCTCAGGGTTACGGCAACCGTTGACCCGAAACAGCTTTCAATTGTATCAGGAAAAATTAATACAAAAATTAATGGGACCAAACCTGGAACAGGATTAAAACTCCCTGGGAATGTAAAGGTATATGTCGGAGGTGCGGCTGTCAGCCAAGCGAATGACTTCACTGACCTTTTCCTAACGATGGCACTATCGATTGGAATCGTTTATTTAATCATGGTCATCACTTTCAAGACGCTGCGTGCACCGCTTGTGATACTATTCTCCTTACCTCTGGCTGCCATTGGGGCGGTTATTGGATTGGTGGTAAGCAGGATTCCAGTTGATATCACGGCCTTGCTTGGTGCATTGATGTTAATAGGTATCGTCGTCACCAATGCGATTGTTTTAATTGATCGAGTGAAGCAGAATGAGGAGAAAATGATTATGCGTGAGGCCATACTTGATGCAGCAAGCACGCGAATCCGTCCGATTTTAATGACCGCCATTGCCACTATTTGTTCCATGCTGCCACTACTTTTTAAGAAGGCAGAAATGGGAAGTCTTGTTTCCCAAAGTCTTGCCATTGTAGTAATTGGTGGATTAGCAGTTTCTACCTTATTAACATTAGTTGTCGTACCGGTAATCTATGAATTATTCCATTTTAAAAAGTCAAAAAATCAAAGATTGGCAAAAGAACAAACGATATCAGGATGATTGTAGGAGGGGGAGTAACATACTCCCTTTTTTTCTGTATAAAACTTATTTATATAATCGGAATTATCGGATATAATAGAATTGTTTAGTTACTAGATTCCTATATTCAGTTTTAAAAAGAGTAAGAGGCATTTGTTAGTTTACATAATTAATTTATTGGAGGCGTTTTAACTTGAAATACAGCTATGTTTCTCATCTTGAGTGCCCAAAATGTCATGAGACTTATTCGGTAGATGAAGTGAATCAACTATGTCGCTGTGGGGCACCGTTACTTGTTCGATACGATCTTAACGAAGTAAAATCTGCTTTTAGAAAAGAGGACCTCAATACTCGTAAAAATAGTTTATGGAGATACCATGAGCTGCTTCCGGTAAAAGACGAAGAAAATATCGTTTCGTTAGATGAAGGAATGACACCGCTCACCCATTTAAGGAAACTGGGCGGACAATACAATCTTACCAATTTGTACATTAAGGATGAAGGGATTATTCCAACAGGTTCCTTTAAAACACGCGGGGCCAGTGTCGGTGTTTCAAAAGCAAAAGAACTTGGCGTGAAACAGTTGGCGATGCCGACGAATGGCAACGCTGGGGCGGCATGGGCCCTTTATTCAGCAAAAGCCGGCATCAAAGCAACGATCGTAATGCCTCAAGATGCACCGAATATTACAAGAAAAGAAGTGGCTGTTTCTGGAGCTGATTTATATTTGGTAAATGGATTAATCAGTGACGCTGGAAAAATTGTCGGCAAGTTAATTGCTGAACAAGGTATCTATGACGCTTCGACATTAAAAGAACCTTACCGTATTGAGGGTAAAAAGACGATGGGATATGAGATTTTAGAACAATTGAATTGGCAAATCCCAGATGTCATTTTATATCCGACTGGCGGTGGTGTAGGAATTATCGGCATTTATAAAGCACTGCTGGAACTTAAAGAAATGGGCTGGATTGAAGCGGACAAGTTCCCACGATTGGTCGCTGTCCAAGCAGAGGGCTGTGCACCAATCGTTAAGGCGTGGCAGGAAGGGAAGAAGGAATCGGAATTCTGGGAGAACTCACAAACAAATGCCTTTGGTATCAACGTTCCGAAAGCACTTGGTGACTTCCTCGTATTAGAGGCCATTTATAAAACAAATGGCTGTGCGATTGCCATTTCAGAAGAAGATCTCTCCGAGGCACAAAAACTAGTGGCTGAATGGGAAGGGAACTTTATCTGTCCGGAAGGTGCGGCAACTTTTGCAGCAGCCCGTATTTTACGAGAGCAGAACTGGATTAACGAAGATGAAACAGTGATCTGCTTAAACACAGGAGCGGGTATTAAATATCCAGAAACCGTTGAAACTAACAATGTAACATTATTACAGCCGGATGATGTGATTAAAGTTTAATTACGAATAAGGAAACCTAGGTATCTTTAACGGATTCCGTTACCATCGCAAACATTAAAAAGTAACTAAAATGAGTGCCAAATTTTATGCTAATTTGTCACTCATTTTTTATTGGTGTAAAGCAATTAGTGCAAAACCACATTGGATGTTGTACTTCTGCGATTTAACCCCACATTTTGATTCTTTTCCATAATCATTTCACCAACTGGATTTCTTCAAACGCTTGGTGAAGGTTGGATTTAATGGTTATCTTGTCTAAATCTATGCCTAGCTTTACAACCGTTTGTGCCACCTCTGGGCGAATTCCAGTAATGGTCGTTTTTACTCCAATTAAAGCTAATGCATTTGTTACCTTGAATAATTGGTGGGCAACCATAGTATCGATAATAAGAACCCCAGAAACGTCCAATATTAAATGATTCAGCCTTAACTTATTCGCCTGTTCCAAAGTTTTATCCATCAACATTGCGGCTCTTTCTGTATCAATGCTCCCAATTAGAGGCAGTACGCCTACTCCAGAAGTCAATGGAATAACTGGAACGGTTAATTCCAAAAGGGCATTTTTGGCGGTTTGTAACGTTTTTTCATAATATCTTACAAATGTTAAGCTAAAATAATAAACTGCATCGTCAAGTAAAGGATCTACTATAGAAATTATTTTAAAAATTGAACCAGTTGTTAAGTTAATCTCCGCTCCAAATTTTTCCACGTAATTCCAAATAAATTTTCTATAAAAACTGGTATCTTTTAGTGCTTCATCTAAGGGTACCCCTAATTTAAAGATAAACGCTCCAGATTCTTCTGCCCATTCTTTTACACGGGCTGTTGTTGTTTGTTCATTATAATTGATTAGAGCTTGTCCAAAGATTCGGATAAATTCTGCTCTAATGCTCAATATCTGCTGTTCAATCTTCTGAAATTCCTTTTTTTGTTCTTCGGTAATTGGTATTCCTGATAGTCTGGTTTCATGTATCTCTTTAGCGATTTCTAATCTATTATTAATTATGCTATCTCCTAAGAACCTTAATTGCTCGTTCATATGTTCCCCCAATAAAAGATATAAATATAGAGTAAGTACCCTCTACACATTAATAATAGAATAGCATAAATTTCCTTATGGTAAATAATTATTTACTTCAAGAAGAAGTTGATATTAAATGGTTTATTTGACCCTAATACGACGCAAAAAATCCAGTTTTACCTACTGGATTTTTTGCGAGTTATGAATAATTGAAAGCCATAAATGACAAGGGCATAGCAAATGCCAGTGAAAAAGATGTGTTTTGGCTTAAAGTTAACTAATTTATATACCTTTAGCTTTTGCAATAACCAATTGACGGGGTAGGCTAGAAATAAATCCATCAACGTATTAGTTAAAAGGTACATCCAAAACTTTCCGAAAGTAAAACGAAAGATCCAGATGGTTCCAACAAAAAAAGGTCCTAAAATAAGGCTCCAGTCGTTAATTATTTTGCTTAGTAGTCCTCCTTTTACTGTCCACCATTTAAAAGGAACTGATAACATTGATTCAATAATAACTATCAATGATGCAAAGGTTGCAACAGGGGTATATTTTTTAAAAATATTTTTTGGGATAAAGTATGCAGTTAACCAAGGAATTAAAAAAAGAACAGTTCTAATTATGGCTGGTAACATTTCAATACTCCTTAGCTCTTTTCTCTTATCTTTCTTTTTGCTGGAAGAAATATACACCTTTTTCCTTATGAATGTAGGACATCGATGAAAAAAAGTGCAGAAAGCGAAAAGGGGCGGTTGTTAAACAAACAATCTGGTTAGTTAAATATAAAATGCACGAAGAAAAAGTGGCATTTGAACCCGCAGCTGCATAGGATGGCAGCAAGCGGAGGTGTCACGAATGAAGAGATGGTTAAAAGCAGTCATTTTGACGTACCTTTCCCTATTGTTTTTTGGCAGTTTTATCCTGGTCGGCATGTTGGGGACCGGTGCGCTGGAAAAATCTCTGCCATTCATTTCTGATATCAAAATCTTTTTGTACTATTTTTTCGCTGGAGCCATTGGCGGCTCGCTCAGACATCTTTATATGTTCTGTACTCACTATATGGAAGACGAGTTAAACGATTATCGAAAATGGATTATGTATATTTTTTATCCGATATTTGCAACAGGTACGGCAGTCGTAGCCGTCACCATTATCCAGAGCGGCATTCTTTTAATTCAATTTACAGATTATCAAGATACTCCATATGCACCGATTAGTATTGCTTTCTTTGTAGGATTTGGATTTAACCGCTTTGTTAAAAAGCTTAACACCGTATCCAAAGATATTTTTCAGACGAATAGCAAAAAAATCAATGCAGCCGAAGAGGCAATTGATGAAACCGAGGAGAACTCTAACGAAAATAGGGAAGACCTCAACGGTTCTACTCATAATAAATAAAAAAGGCCGTCATGTGAAAATCACATGACGGCTAGTTGATTTAATCAATTATTTCTTGTTCCAAACTTAAAATGGCGTACAGTTCATTCAAATCATGGATTTCATAAGTTGGATGAATTCCAGTGTGGTCTGGTTTGCCATCAGGGTTGAACCAACAAGTATCAAGGCCGGCAAGCTGCCCGCCTCTAATATCAGAGCTTAGAGAATCACCGATGATTAAAGCTTGTTCTGGTGCGAAATTTGGAATGCGCTCAAAGACATAATCAAAAAATTCCTTCATTGGTTTTTGAAATCCCGTATCTTCCGAGACGAAAATCTCCTTAAATAACGGGTGGAGACCGGAATCCCGCAATCTTTTATCCTGTGTCTTTGAAACCCCATTTGTAACAATAAATAAATCATAATGACTCTGTAGCGCTGAAACCAATTCAAACGCACCAGTGATTAATTGGTGGCCTTCCTCTAAAAAGCCCCGGTAGTTTTTTTCTAATAAAACACCGTCCGCGATCTGGCCTAATTCCTTAAATAAAAGGGAAAAACGAGTATTGACCACTTCATCCCGGCCGATTTTTCCTTCTTCAAAAGATCGCCACAGCTCTTGATTGATTTTTTTATAGCTTGTTTCGATTTCGTTTGTCAGCAGGATCTTCTGACTCTCAAATAACAGATTTAAGGCTAACGCTTCAGCGGCAGCAAAGTCTAATAACGTATCATCTACATCGAAAAGTAAGGTTTGATATTTTTTCAAGTTTATTTCCCCTTTAAACCATTAATACGGTTTTATTTTACCGTAGAAAAGCGTCTGGTGCCATCGATTAGATTGGAGTACCTCAAAGCGCAGGGTTAATTTAATTATCTTTTAAAAACATGATGCCCGATGACTAGTGTTGTCGCTCTCGAATCAAGCCAGCGGTTTGACGCCGTGTCTGGATTATAGAAAAATAATGAACCAGCTGCTACATAACGTTTTTCATTAATGGCTTCATGAACGGCTCTAATCGAATCCTCATCCGCCGGCTGCTGGATTTCTCCATTTTGGACTGGCTGGAATTGTCCCTTTTGATAAATAACCTCTCTTATAGAATCCGGGAAGGATGAGCTGGCAATTCTATTAAAAACCACACAGGCAACGGCGATTTTTCCTTGAAAAGGTTCACTCTCTGCTTCTGCTCGAACTAATCTAGCAAGTAAATCTAGATCGTTTTCGGAAAATCCTCCGGTTATTTGAGCTGCTGTGGCAGAATGTACGGCATGGCCAACTGCTTTTTGGGGCTGGTCTTTATGTATGTTTTGTTCCGTTTCAGTTTCTTTCTGCTGAGCAGTATGTACAGCTGGTACTATTGAGTTGCCACCCGGTTTATCGGTATGTACGGTTTGTCCAGCATAGATTATATTAAGGTTTTGTATTTGAGGGTTAAGCCTTGCTAATGCTTGCAACGTAAGATTATGGCTTCTAGCAATTCCCGACATCGTGTCACCGCTTTTTATGGTGTAAGCAGAAGCAGGAGAAGTAAATAAAAGCGATGTGATCACAGAAATGGTACTAATAAGTTTTTTCAAAATGATTTCCTCCAGTCGAATTCTCTTAATAATGTCTATTTCTATGAGAGGAATTGCTAGATTAGTATTACAGGACTTTACAGTTGTATTACATAGAATAGAGTTATTTGCTAGAGGGTACCTAACAAATAATGTTGAAAAAAATAGGTCATGCTAAAAGGTGATTGAAATATTGAAGGAAGTGGCTCGGGTGGATCTATTAACTTACACGGAGAATTTCTTAGAATATATAAGAGGATATTTGCTCTTACGAGTGATATTTATGATCATCTCCTTGATGATCATTTCATTTGTGATTAACCGGAGTGTCGATTGGTTTTTCCGAAAGTCTCATCTCTTGGAGGACGAGGTTGAGCAGACCATTCAGGGAGTTATCCGCTCGGCCTTAAAGTACAGCTCTATAACAATTGTGATTGTGTATCTAATCGGGCAATTTATGAATTTAAAAGGCTTGCTTGCAGGTGCAGGGATTGTCGGTGTTATTGTGGGTCTCGCAGCCCAGGAGGTTTTAAAAGATATATTACTAGGGCTGGTTCGGCTGTCCGACCATGAGTTCCGGGTTGGGAATTTTGTCATGTTTAATGGGAATAACTCAGGTACCATCGAGGAGATCGGCATTCGGTTCATGCAAATCCGGGAATGGTCCGGCAAGCTTTTAACGATTCCACATGGGGAAGTCCGAACGATTCAAAATTATAATAAAGGCAAAATGCGTGTGATCGAACGGATGACGGTCAGCTATCAGGAAGATCCGGAGATGATGAAAGAGCTGATGGAGCAAGTTTGCCGTATATGTAATGAAAAATACTCACAATTCCTGCTAAGAATGGAAGACGGGAACCCTGAACAGGAATTTCAATTTATCGGCGTAACAGATCTAAATCCTAATCAAAAATATGTTGGCTATGAGTTATGTATGGCGGGCCTTGTTTGGCCTGAAGATTACTTTGAAGCATCGAGACAGGTCAGGTTTGAATTATTAAAGGTGTTTCATGAACATCAGGTAAATATGCCAGGAATGGTTCTTTACAATGAGAGCGTGCCAGAACAGAATCTGCCCGGCAAAGTATGAGTTTTGTGACGGGACTAATGGTATAAGGCGGAAAAAATGATCAATAATAACAATTAATAATAAATCAGAATAGGAGCAGCCAACATGAAAAAACAACTGATTACCTGTATGTTTGCCTTTATGCTACTCTTCTCAACGAGTTTTTCTATTGCAAATGCAGAAGGGAGACCGGCGGTACCACAGCGAGACTGTATCAATCAATCGGTGATTCAATTAAAATATCCAATGCAGCGATTATGGATTGAACATGCATGGTGGACAAGAAGCTATATTGTCAGCAGTTTAGCAGGGTTAAAGGACCAAAAGCATGTACTGGCAAGACTGTTACAAAATCAGGTGGAGCTTGGCGATATTATTAAACCCTATTACGGGGAGCAAGCTGGGAACAAGCTTACCGCCCTGCTTAAAGAGCATATCTTAATTGCCGGTAAGATTGTTGAGGCGGCTAAGGCTGGAGACAAAGCGAAGGTTACTCAATTCAATAAGGATTGGTTCAGAAACGCAGATCAAATTGTTACCTTTTTAGCGAGTGCAAACCCGAATTGGAACAAGAAGGCTTTGACAGACATGTTTTATACACATTTAAAACTGACAGCTGCCGAGTTAGAAGATCGATTAAAAGGGGATTGGACTGGGGATATCAAAACGGCCGATACGAATGAAGTCCATCTCATCCATATGGGTGACTTTATAACTGATGGTATTGTAAAGCAATTTCCTAATAGGTTTAAGTAAGAAGAAGATCGAGTTCTCTCAAAAGACGTACAGGAAAAACATATAATAAAAAAAGGGAATCAATCGTAGATCTTGTACGAAAGATTTCCTTTCTTTTTTAATACTTATTACTTTTTTTATTTCTGAATGCGATCACATTTGTTTTTAAGGACGCATAGGAACCAATTGCCGCATACCCATAAAACCAACCCATAAATAAACCGGAAATCAGGCTGTGTTTATGGCTGATAAAAATGGAAATTCCCAGTCCAAATAATAGGGCAATGGTCGGAACAAACCATTTTGGGATTTTAAAATAAACCTTAATAAATTGGGTTAACACCATAATGATCGGAATGGCAAAGACGGCATCCCAAAAGTTCATTTGAATCACAGGAAAATCCAAACAAAAACACACCTTTTTTCTATATTATATGTGAAATTACATAAAATTATTTAGTTGGAACTGGATTAAGCGAAACAACTGAGTATCTATGGTAGAATGGGCTTACCTTAATTGCTTAAGCTTAATAGATATAGGAGGAATTTCGTTGGAAATAGGAATTAGTACATTTGTAGAGACCACACCGGATGTTCAGACTGGGAAAGTCATTAGTCATGCCGGGCGGCTCCGTGAAGTGGTAGAGGAAATTATTCTTGCCGATGAGGTAGGCTTGGATGTATTTGGCGTGGGTGAGCATCATCGTAAAGATTATGCTGCATCCTCTCCAACCCTTGTTCTGGCTGCCGCGGCATCGCAGACAAAACGGATTAGGCTGACGAGTGCGGTGACTGTTCTGTCCTCTGATGACCCGGTTCGGGTATTTGAAGATTTTGCAACGCTCGATGGCCTATCAAATGGGAGAGCGGAGATTATGGTCGGACGTGGATCGTTTATCGAATCGTTCCCGTTGTTCGGTTATGATTTGCAAGATTATGATGAATTGTTTGAGGAAAAGCTGGACCTTTTGTTAAAGCTTCGTGAGTCTGAAAAAGTGACATGGAGCGGGAAACATCGTCCAGCCATAAACAATCTAGGAGTTTATCCGCGTCCTGTGCAGAATCCTTTACCGGTATGGATTGGCAGCGGTGGTACGCCGGATTCAGTTATCCGGGCAGGTCTGTTAGGCTTGCCGCTGGTTTTAGCCATTATCGGTGGCCGCCCCGTACAGTTTGCTCCACTTGTAAATCTTTATAAGAGAGCGGCAGAGCAAGCTGGCCATGACGCTTCAAAATTAACGGTAGCTTCGCATTCTCACGGGTTTATTGCGGAAGACTCTTCGATGGCTGCGGACAAATTTTTCCCATCAACCCAGCAAGCGATGAATGTGTTAGGGCGTGAACGCGGCTGGGGGTATTATGACCGATCAAGTTTTGATGCGGCAAGTAGTTTTGAAGGAGCCCTATATGTGGGCGATCCTGAAACGGTTGCACAGAAAATCATTCATCTCCGCAAGAATGTAGGGGTTACACGATTTATGCTGCATGTACCGGTTGGAAGTATGCCGCATGCGGATGTAATGAGAGCGATTGAGCTGCTCGGTAAAGAAGTGGCGCCTCGGGTTCGTGAGGAAGTGGCTAAATGGGAGGCAGAGGGCTCTAGATAGCTGAAATCCAAATAATCCCCTTTTAAAAAGAAAAAGCTTGTAGATTCAGCTCACAGCTCTACAAGCTTTTTCTCTTATCACAAAACTAAATCAGCCTCAGCTTCTCCAACCCATAAACAACACCATCTTCTTCTGCTGATAGGGTTACCATATTGGCCGCTTGTTTTAATACATCCGATGCCGCCCCCATAGCGACTCCCATTCCCACCAATGAAAGCATCTCAATATCATTAATACCATCGCCGAAGGCCACTGCTTCATCAGGAGCAATCCCCAGTCTCTCTAATAACTTTGTAATCCCAACAGACTTATTGGAATTGGTCAGATTCACATCACATGTTCTAGCCCCTGAGCTCCATCTCCGGAAATCCAACTCTGGAATCTTGGCCTTATAGTGAATTTCTTCCTCCAAATTACAATGAAGGAACAACTGATAAATATCCTGATCCAGATAATAACTCGGTGGGGCCAGTTCTGGTTTCCACGGATCATGGCTATAGGCCTCTACTACAAAAGGATGGTTCAGGTCTGTCGCAGTAAAGCCTGTTCCGCTTAGGAAAGTGAGCGGATGCTGATAGCCGCCAGATAATTCATGAACTCTTTTTAAAATATCCTTATCAATTGAATTTTGAAAAACCTCTTTACCTTCATGAAAAACGTAAGAACCATTAAAGAAAACCATTGAGCTGACGCCCGTTTCTTCGATAACAGATGTTGAAAAATAAGGGGCCCTACCTGTCGCAATGACTACTTCCAAGTTTCTATCTTTCAAGCGCTGTATGGCATTTTTAGTAGCCGCGCTAACTGATTTTCCATGAGGGACGATCGTACCGTCTATATCTAAGATGACAACCTTATAATTCATCAAACACACTCCTATGTAGTTGTATCAGCATTAATCAAATGATGTATCATTCAGTATATCACTTTAATGAAAAATCGATAAACAAATGATATGCGAGGTTATGGAAAGGTATGACCATTTAACTGGGAGATATTATTTATTATACTTCGGTTGATACGGCCGCTATTACTCAAAAATAAAAAAGGTTGATAGAGGATCTACCAACCATTGGAAAAGCTTATAAAAATAACGTACCAGAAACCATAAAACTAAAAAGGGATTAAAAAGTTTTCTTCCATGTTAGCTGAGTTCATACTATACTAATTAATTATTAGGAAAATTCTGCTAGATGAAAATTAAAAGGGGGGAGAACAATGTTAAGAAGATTAAATAAAAAGGACCATGACGTTTGTATGAGATTATTGAAAACCAAACCTGCTGAAAACTTGTTTATCATTGGTGACATTGAAGTATACGGATATGATCAAGACTTTCAAAAGCTATGGGGAGAGTTTAATGAAAGTGGTGAACTGATTGCTGTTTTGTTAAAATTCGAGGAAAATTATATTCCTTTTGCACCAGGAACATTTAATGCCAGGGGATTTGCAGAGATTATGTCTAGTGACTCTTCTTTTAAGATGATGTCCGGACTAAAGGAAATTACCGCACAAATTGAGCCTTGCTTGAGTCAGCCCTGTAAAAGGAAGAGACAACTCTTTTATGCCAAATGTACAAAGTTACATACGCATGCAAATAGTTTCGATTTATCAAATGTACAGCAAGCAATTCCTGACGATGCAGAGGAACTTGTTGAATTATTAAATTCCATTCCTGAATTTAGTGAATCGACGATGACATTAGAAAGAAAGCGGCGGGAATTGACAGATGGGAGTGCCCGATCATTTTATATAAAGGCAGATGGAAAAATCGTATCAACCGCCTCAACGGCAGCAGAAAATTCCATGTCAGCGATGGTGGTGGGTGTTGCTACACTAGAACAATATAAGAAAAAGGGATATGCAAGTAGATGTATGCTGAAGTTATGCAGTCAGCTTTTAGCAGAAGGAAAAGAACTGTGTTTATTCTACGATAATCCTGATGCTGGAGCCATCTATAAACGGATCGGTTTTGAAGACATTGGATTCTGGATGATGTATACCTATAAATAAGTGAACGGAAATGTAAAAGGCAGAGATTCAGCTCTGCCTTAGCTTTTTATGTTGGGTTTTATACCACTTTAACATTGACACTATCAATAGCATTGTAACCATAGCCCTTTCGGTTCCAATATGGTTTGGATGGTTGAACATTACCATGAGAATCAGTTGCTTTCGATTTTAGTGTGTATTCACCTTTTTTACGCACATCCCATTGATAATTCCAAGAAACCCATGAGTACTCTTCAGATGTAGAAGTTAATTGACAGGTTTCCCAAGTCTGACCATCATCCAGACTAAGTTCTACTTTTACGATATTACCATTTCCAGTCCATGCAATTCCTTTTATTGGATAGATCCCTGTATTTAATAGCTGCCTATTTAAAGGGGATTGTATCGTGGAGTTTACATTGATGGTGGTGACAGGAAACTTTCCGCTATCATTTTCTTTGTTTGGATAGTAAACATAGTCCACTGCTTGGAAGGGGCCTTTAAATTCTTTGTCTATGATTGTGATACTTTTAATCCATTTTACAGATGCCATGGCATACCATCCTGGAACAATTAATCTGAAGGGATAACCATGTTTGAAAGGAAGGGGCTGATTATTATATTCATAAGCAATAATCGTATCTGGTTCTAGGGCTTTTTCGATGGGTAAGCTTCTTGAAAAATGAACCACCTGGTCAGAATTGGGCCGTTCTCCATAATCGTAACCTTCAAAAAGGATTTCTTTGGCTGAATCCATCAACCCAGTGTACTGCAAGAGGGTCCTTAATGAAACCCCTTTCCAAATCCCTTGACTGATCGCACCTTTTTCCCATTGTTCCCCAAATACTTTTGGTTCAAAGAATTCACGTTTATCTCCTGAACATTCTAAGACCGTTTTGATTGTTCTAGGTGGCAGTGAGTATATTTCCTGTAAAGAAAATGTTCTTGGAGCTGGCACGAGTCCACGAATGGAAAGAAAGTAGAAGGACGATGTAAAGTGAGGATACGAAAAATGATTTCTTCTATAAAATAATGAGTGATCAACGATATCTCCATTTATAAAATGTATAGGTGTTTCCTGGTTTTCTGGGGTTAGTGACTTTGTAATGAGGTAGGGCTTTACCTCTGGTTGATGAAAATTTCTCAAGTTGATGCCTCCTTAAACTATGCCTATTTAATGCATATGTAGTCGGAGGTTTATTATTCAAATGAAGAGACCGTTTCATTTGTTTAATAATCATAAATCGATGAAACAGCCACTGTTTGGCCTGCAACAGTGGCTGTTTTATTAGGTTAATTAAGTTTAGATGTTCTTTGTTAATTTCATCCCAAACGTTAAAATCTCGTAACTATTCTTTAGGATAAAGCCATAATTTTTATTATGATCAATCACAACATCTCCATCTAAATGACTAATGACCAGTGGGTCAATTAATATGGTAAATTCATCAATTTGAAATACTTCATCATTATCTGACTGCTCAACCTGAGCAAGTTCATACATAAAGGTCGCCCCTCAACCTGTGGTTCGGATTTCGTTCAATCGAACGGTTGGTTCCTCACCAAGCTGTGTGATGAGCTGTTGCTTGGCATCTTTTGTGATTGTAATTTTCATTTTTCTCACCTCAATGTTTATTTTCCCATTTTATACGAAATAAAACCTAGAAAAAAGGTAGTAAGTCTCAGTATAGTAGAATGTGGCGATTTTGTGAATATATTTGATTTTCAGGCAGCTTGCAATGAATATATAGGAGCGCAACTATGAAAATGGTAAAATAGTAAGACCTAGAAAAAAAGGAGAAATACATACTATGAACAAAATAGAAATCCTTGCACGCAGAATCCTAGGCTGGAAGCTAAATCGGTGGGACCGATGGTATGATTTTGAAAAGGAAATTTTCGTGCCTGTTTCAGCGTTCCAACCGGAAGAAAACTTAGAACATGCCCTGCTTCTTGTTGAAAAACTAAAGGAGCTGGGCTTTGTTTATAAAACAAATGGAACAACTGAAGTCTGGTTTGATGATGTTTGTGAAACGGGTGAAACCTTGGCACAAGCGATTACGAACGCAGCCTTTTCAATCGCAGATAATAGCTCGATCGACGAAGCCTGGCTCTAGATAAAGGAGAGAACGAACATGAAAAAACCTATTATTGGCATTACCGGTGCCTATGTGAACCATAATTACTATATGGAAGGTGTCTATGTGCACCATGATTATCATAAGACAGTGGCAGCTAATGGAGGAATACCAATCATTCTTCCATATATTAATGCAGAAATCGCTCTAGAAACACTGCCGCTCTGTGACGGGATTATCCTAAGTGGGGGAGAAGATGTGGACCCGAAATTTTTCGGTGAGGATCCTCATCCGCAGCTAGGACCAACGACACCGGAGCGGGACTTGGCTGAGATTGCCATTGCCAAATATGCAATCGAAAACAATATCCCATTGCTCGCGATTTGCAGAGGTATTCAAATTTTGAATGTGGCCTTAGGCGGAACGTTAGTACAAGATATTCCTAGTCAAGTAAAAGAGCCGATTCAACATACACAAATAGTAAATAGGAGTCGGGATACTCATTGGGTGAGCATCGATAAGGATAGTAAATTATTTGAAATCCTAGGTTCTGAGAAAGTAAGAGTTAATAGTCTGCATCATCAATCGATAGATAGGCTGGGCTGGGATCTGCGAGTAGTTGCCGAAGCTTCTGACGGAATTATTGAGGCTGTTGAATATATTTATCCGAGCACTTTTACACTGGGAGTCCAGTGGCATCCAGAATCCATGGCAAGCACCAATGATCAGATGAACCATTTGTTCGTCGAATTTATTAAAAGCAGTGTAAAAGTTCCAGTTTAAAATCAATGAATGGAGGTAACGTACTTGGAGAAAATTTATCTTGATTACAATGCCAGTACCCCATTGGCTCCTGAAGCAGCAGATGCCATGCAGCCGCTGTTGACGGACTTTTATGGTAATCCCTCCGCCTTACACTGGGCGGGAAAACCTGTTAAGGCGTTATTGCAGAATGCCAGAGAACAGGTGGCTGATTTAGTCGGCAGCTCAGCGGGAGAAATCATTTTTACGAGTGGTGGCAGCGAAGCGAATAATCTGGCATTAAAAGGCTTTTATTTTAAAAATCGCCATAAGGGCAGCCACATTATTACGTCCAAAATTGAACACCCTGCGATCATGAATCCTTGCAGGTTCCTAGAACAAGTGGGGGCAAAAGTGACGTACGTGGGTGTTGATAGATACGGAAGAGTGATTCCGGAGGAAATCGAAAAGGCCATCACGAACGAAACCATTCTCATTTCCATCATGCACTCCAATAATGAAACAGGTACTTTGCAGCCTATTAAAGAGATTGGTGAAATAGCTGATAAATATGGAATTGCCTTTCATACAGATGCATCACAATCCGCAGGTAAAGTTCCTATCCATGTAGATGAGCTTAATGTAGACTTGCTCACGATTGCAGGCCATAAACTATATGCCCCAAAAGGGATCGGCGCGCTATATATAAGAAATGGAATTGAACTTGAACCGCTCATTCACGGGGCCGGGCATGAGTTCGGGCTTCGTGCAGGTACGGAAAATACATTATTGGCTGTCGGCTTAGGGAAGGCTTGTGAACTAGCGAAACAGGAAGAAGGAAATCCTGGTTTAAAGGAGCTTACCAACTATTTTTGGAACCAATTAAAGGCTGAATTTGGTGAACAAGTTGTGTTGAACGGGCATCCCGAACAAAGACTGCCCAATACATTAAATGTAAGTTTTGTTAGAAAAATAGGTCAAGACATCTTATCCGCAATCCCAAGTTTAGCTGCCTCGACAGGTTCGGCCTGTCATGCCGGGAGCATTGAATTATCTCCGGTACTAAAGGAGATGGCCGTCCCTGAGGAAGTTGGGATGGGGGCGATTCGTTTTAGTTTAGGCAGGTACACAACAAAAGACGAAGTTGATCGAACCATTCTGTTGTTAAAAAAAGTAATCTAACAAAAACGGACTAACGAATGGGCGTTAGTCCGTTTTATTGTATTTACTATTCTTGCTCAGAAACCATTGATTCAATGTACTCATGAAGCTTGTCTTCCTCATAATCATTAAGTTCCCTCATCGGAATGACCGTTAATTTAGTTGGATCACTGCCTCGTACCTCTGCAACTAAAGCTTCATCAAGGTATACGTTAAAGGCTGGTTCATTCTCATGCGAACTTTTAATTGATTCTTTATGGAAGTTTGGTTTTCTTTCCTCCATGACTGTCCCTCCTGCATATAAAAAAATTCTACTTATTTACTATTTCCAATTTTTCAGAAAGCATTATTTCTAATTAGAAAAAAATTCTACTTTGACAGCATCGAGTATACATGCTAAGATGGCTATTAAATTCAAAATGTTTGTAAAAATTACATATCTAATGCATCAGGTGCTGTGTATTTTTGACTCAGCTTAAAAGGGAAGACCGGTGAAATTCCGGAGCGGTCCCGCCACTGTAATGGTGAGCAACTTATCAAAAAACCACTGTTTCAATTGAAATGGGAAGGGATAAGAAGCGATGAACCTAAGCCAGGAGACCTGCCTGTTGTATGCGCTTGTACTCTACGGGTTTATAGGGGGGAGTGAGGAATACGTGCTTGAGAAAATCAAAGGTCTCAATTCTAGTTAACTATGCGTACTAATCTCTCTTTCTATTGAAAGGGAGATTTTTTTATTGGGACAAAAATACAAACATAAAAGGAAGTGTCCAGGAAATGATTAGTTCGAATTTAGGGTATCCAAGAATTGGAGAAAAACGAGAATGGAAAAAAACACTGGAACAGTTTTGGGCAGGACAATTAGAAAAAGAGCTATTTTTAAAACAAATGGAGGACTTCCGGCTGCGGCAGCTTCAAAAGCAAAAGGACAAAGGAATTGACCTGATTCCCGTTGGTGACTTTAGCCTTTATGACCATGTTCTTGATACAGCAGTAATGTTCGGCCTAGTCCCAGAGCGGTTTGATTATAAGGGTGGAGAAGTATCTCTAGAAACCTATTTCGAAATCGCACGAGGAACAAAGGGTGCTGTAGCGGCGGAAATGACCAAATGGTTTAACACGAACTATCACTATATCGTTCCTGAACTGGACCAAGCGGCACCGGCTCTAGTGGAAAACCGCCCGCTTCGTTTTTTTAAAGAGGCAAAGCAAAAACTTGGGATCGAAGGTAAGCCGGTCATACTAGGTCCTATCACATTTGTTAAGCTATCAAAGGGCTATAGCAATCTAAAAGAAATGGTCCAATTGTTCGTCCCGCTATATAAAGAAATACTGTGTGAACTTCAGGCGGAGGGAGTTGAATGGGTTCAGATCGATGAACCAATCTTAGCAACATCACTTTTAAGAGAAGAGATCGAGCTATTCGCAGACGTTTACCAGCAATTGAATGGGGCTGCACCTGATGTAAACATTCTATTGCAAACCTATTTTGATAAAATAGATTATTATCAAGAGATCATTGCACTACCAGTTCAAGGAATTGGGTTGGATTTTGTCCATGATCGCGGCGGAAATCTTGTTTCTCTGAAGAATTTTGGTTTTCCAAAAGAAAAGGTACTTGCGGCTGGGGTTCTCGATGGAAGAAATATTTGGCGCGCCGATCTTGCTGAAAAGGCATCACTGCTTGCTGAGATTGCGGAGATTGTTTCAAAGGATCGCTTAATCGTCCAGCCTTCATCCAGCTTGTTACATGTACCTGTAACCGTGGAGAGTGAGGACACACTTGAAGAGGTGCTAAAAAATGCCTTATCCTTTGCGGATGAAAAACTGCATGAAGTGGTTCTTCTAACAAAAGGACTCCGACAAGGAATAGATTCCATCCAGGAAGAACTCGCTGCTAGTGCAAAAGCGATTCAAGCATTAAATGAATCAACGTTCCGAAACAATCAGCAGGTTCAAAAAGACATTCAAAACTTGGCATCATTTCGTGCTGAGCGTGAAGTACCATTTAATGTTCGACAAGCCCTTCAAGAAACGACATTCCAATTACCGCTTCTGCCCACAACAACGATTGGGAGCTTCCCGCAAACACAGGAGGTGCGAAAAAAGCGTCAGCTGTGGCGTAAAGGTGAGTTAACCGATGCGGAATATGAGAAATATATCAATGCAGAAATAGAAAAATGGATAGAAATTCAAGAAAAACTAGGTATGGATGTATTCGTTCATGGAGAGTTTGAACGCACCGATATGGTAGAATATTTTGGTGAAAAATTAGCTGGGTTCCAGTTTACGAAATTCGGCTGGGTCCAGTCCTATGGATCACGCTGTGTAAAGCCGCCGCTTATCTATGGGGACGTTTCATTCCAAGATCCGATGACCGTGAAGGAAACGGTCTATGCTCAAGGGTTAACAACGAAGCCGGTGAAAGGGATGCTGACTGGTCCCATTACGATATTGAACTGGTCGTTTGTCCGTGACGATATTCCGCGCTATGAGGTGGCGAATCAGATTGCCCTTGCCCTTCGAAAGGAAGTAGAATTGCTAGAAGCAAATGGAATTAGCATGATTCAAGTGGATGAACCGGCTCTTCGTGAAGGGCTGCCATTAAAGCGTGAAAACTGGGATGACTATTTGAATGCTGCGGTCTATGCTTTCAAGCTTGCAACCACATCGGTCCAAAATGAAACACAAATTCATACCCATATGTGTTATGCCAATTTTGAAGATATCATCGATGCAATAAATGCACTTGATGCGGATGTGATTTCCATTGAGACATCCAGGAGCCATGGCGAATTACTTTCTGCCTTTGAAAAGAATACGTATGATAAAGGGATTGGTCTAGGAGTTTACGATATTCATAGTCCACGCGTGCCTGCACTTGAAGAATTAATGAGAAACATTGAACGTGCCCTTCAAGTCCTTGATCCAAAGCTATTCTGGATTAATCCTGACTGTGGATTGAAAACCCGCGGGATAGAGGAAACTGTTGCAGGACTAGAAGTCATGGTTGAGGCTGCAAAGCAAGTGAGAGAAAAGCTAGTTGTGAAAAAATAAAATACTTGTAAAAGTGTAAGTAGTATACTATATTAGTTGATATACAATATTTAGTGTTTATTTTTAAAAGGTAACACTAAATATAGATAGTGACCAATGAAAATGGTGTCTAGATAGACTTAATAGGGAATCTGGTGAGAATCCAGAACTGTACCCGCAACTGTAAATGCGACGAAATAATCGTATCCACTGTCCTTAAGACGGGAAGGGATTAGAGTAGGCTAAAGCATGAGTCAGGAGACCTGCCATTTTTATAACGTATTATTTTCTTCGGGAAGTGGGAAAATAAAACGAGGGATATTCTGACTAATACAGCGATACTGCTGTTTTACTAGATTAATCCACGTTTTATTTACCCATCTTCCATGAAGATGGGTTTTTTGTTGTTGGTTGCGAAATTTGTAACTATAAAAGGGGTAATTACTATGACTGTTAAAAATCATCCTGAAATGGATACTGTTTTTGAAGCGATCAAAAGAGCTAATGAAAAATATAAATTGGATACAACCCAGCTGCTCCAAAGAATCGCAGACCTCGAGGAATCTTCACGAAAGGAAGAATCACTGCTCTATGCCTTGAATCAAATCTCCATGGCAGATCCAAACTGGACCTTTCTGGCTGCACACCTTTATTTAAATGAATTATACCATCAGGCAGCCAAGCATAGAGGATTTGAACCAGAAGAAAAATATGGTGATTTCTATACATTACTTACATATCTAACGAAAATAGGCATCTACAATGAAGAAATCCTAAATGAATATTCCAAGGAAGAGATTGAAACCTTGGGAAAGGAAATGGATTCGGATAAAGACTTTCTGTTTAATTACATAGGGTTATTTTTACTAGCCGATCGCTACTTAGCAAAAGACTACGAGGGAAATGTCTACGAACTGCCTCAAGAACGTTTTATGATTATCGCCATGACCTTAATGAAAAACGAACCAAAACATAAACGATTATCATATGTAAAAGAAGCCTATTGGGCATTGAGCAACCTGTATATGACGGTCGCGACACCGACGCTTTCCAATGCCGGAAAAAGCTTTGGGCAGCTTTCCTCTTGTTTTATTGACACCGTCGACGATTCCTTGGATGGAATCTATTTAAACAATTGGGATATTGCCAGGTTGAGTAAAGGTGGCGGCGGGATTGGAATCTATTTCGGAAAGGTGCGTGCCTTAGGTTCTGATATTAAAAAATTCAAAGGGAACTCATCCGGCGTGGTTCCTTGGATCCGTCTGATTAACGACACAGCGGTGAGTGTGGACCAACTTGGACAAAGACAAGGAGCCATCGCGGTCTACTTAGATGTTTTCCATAAAGATATGATGAATGGCTTTTTAGATTTAAAAACAAACAATGGCGACGAAAGACGTAAGGCACATGATATTTTCACCGGGGTGTCCATCCCTGATTTGTTTATGAAGAAACTAGAAGAGGTCGATGAAAATGGCCGAAGCATTGGGGAATGGCATACCTTTTGCCCTCATCAAGTGAAACAGACCATGGGCTGGAAAGATGAAAACGGAACTCCGCTTGGTTTAGAAGATTTTTATGACGAGGCGGACGAAAAGTTTTTTACCAAGAAATATGAAGAAGCGGTAAAACATCCCTTACTCCCCCGGAAAACGTATCGGGCGATGGATATAATGGCGCGAATCATGATTTCTCAATTGGAGACGGGTACGCCTTACATGTTTTATCGTGATGAAGTGAATCGCCAAAATCCTAACAAACATATACTCGGAATAGGCCGCACTTCGATCTATTGCAGTAATTTATGTACAGAGATTGCGCAGAACATGTCCGCTACGACCATTGTAAAAGAATACAAGGATGAAGAAGGCAACATTGTCATTATCCGTAAGCCAGGAGATTTTGTTGTATGTAATTTATCATCTATTAACTTGCCAAAATCGGTTCAAGTTTTAGAACGGCTCATTCCTATCCAAGTAAGAATGTTAGATAATGCAATCGATCTGAATACCATTTCCGTCGGACAAGCAGAAGCCACCAATAAAAAATACCGTGCCGTTGGCTTAGGTACATTTGGCTGGCATCATCTCTTGGCGTTAGAGGGGATTTACTGGGAATCGGATGAGGCAGTTGCATTTGCCGATCGGCTTTATGAAGATATTGCTTTCCATACCATTCGTTCTTCGGTGGAATTGGCAAAAGAGAAGGGCTTTTATAGCAAGTTTGAAGGATCAGAATGGCAAACAGGGCGTTATTTCGAGCGAAAAGGATATGACAGTGAACGGTGGAAACAACTCCAAAGCGAGGTTTCTCGATACGGAGTGAGGAATGGCTGGATGATGGCCATTGCTCCTAATTCATCAACCGCCAAAATCGGCGGCTCGACAGATGGAATTGATCCGTTGTATGCAGTCGAATACGCAGAAGAGAAAAAGAACTTTAAATTTAAAGTGACCGCACCTGATTTAGACCACAACACCTATAACTTTTATCGCCGGACAAGACATGCCTTGGATCAAACCTGGAGTATTCGCCAGAACGCCGCCCGCCAGCGGCATATTGACCAATCCATCAGCTTTAATCTTTATGTTCGGCATGACATTAAAGCGAAGGACTTATTGAACCTTCATATGGAAGCGTGGAAACAAGGATTAAAAACAACTTATTACGTCAGAAGTACATCGCAGACAGAAATTGAAGAATGTGAAGCGTGTCATAGCTAGGAAGAGGGGACATAAACGATGATTAATACACCATTAACAAAAATAAAACTGTTAAACCCGGAATATCCCAACAAATCGACTGGAATCATCAACGGCAAGTCATCAGGCCTGCTCAATTGGAACGATATCGCCTATCCCAAAATGTATGATTTGTACCAAACCCTGCTGGCAAACTTTTGGAAGGCACAAGAAATTAATATGCAGGATGATATTAAACAATGGGAATTTTTAAGTGAAACAGAAAAGGACGTATTTCTGCGTATTAACACACAGCTGGCATCCCTTGACAGCCTGCAGACACCAACGATGAGCCAAGTGATGGACTATGTAACCGACTCTAGTTTCAAATCGATCTTTGCGGTCATTTCACAGCAGGAGGCAGTCCACAATGAATCTTATTCTTATATTCTGAGCTCATTGGTTCCGATAGGCGAACAAAATGAACGGTTCAACCAAGCCAAAATGGATCCAATTGTCCGGAAAAGAAACCAATTAATTTTGGATGCATATGAACATTTTAGAGAAAATCCCACACCACAGTCGTTATTTCAATTGGGTGTAAACTCGATTAATCTGGAAGGCATCTATTTTTATGCCGGTTTTGCTTTCTTTTATCACCTCGCTAGGCAGCAAAAAATGCTCAAAACGAGCACGATGATCAGTTATATTCAACGGGATGAAATGCAGCATGCCTATTTTATTGCTCAGTTTATCCGGATCCTTTTAACGGAAAACCCTGAATTGAATACCGAACAGAATATCAATTATGTCTATGAAACCATCGGCAAGGCTGTAGAGCTTGAAAAAGAATGGGCCCATTACATTCTAGCTGAAATTAAGGGCATTGATTTACAGGAGTTTGAAGAATATGTTGAATATCTTGCAAACAAACGGTTGAGACAGCTAGGATTAAACAACCTTTTTCCTGAAAAAAATAACCCGATGCCATGGATTCAAGTGTTTGGGGATGACATGGTGAATGAAACGAAATCGGATTTCTTTGAGCAGAAATCAAGGACATACTCGAAAGTTTCACAGTCCAATGGATTTGATGAGTTATAAGATGAAAATCGCGATTGTTTATGCGTCTGTGACAGGAAATACGAAGGATTTGGCCGGGGTCATTTACCGAAACTTTCTACCATATTCTAAGAATGTCCAGCTCTATCAGGTCGAGGACTTTCCAATAGAGAATCTAAAACGTTTTGAGGCCGTTGCCATTGGCACTTATTCTTGGGGAGACGGTGAAATTCCCAAAGAAATGTGGAAACTCTATCATGCTTTTGAGAAACTTGAAAACAAAGAATTGGTCACTGCCGTTTTTGGGACGGGGGATAGCTTTTATCCGAAGTATTGCGGAGCAGTTGATCTATTTCGAGATATGCTGTACGTCCACACCACCTTGGCCGCCACGTTAAAGGTTGAACTGGTTCCGCAAATACAGGATTATCATCGAAGCCAAAGGTTTGTTGAATCAATCGTAAAAAAGGCCAATTCATATGAGAAGGGCGCTTGGCTAATAAATAACTGAAAATTAAGGGTAAGAGATGAATTAAATGGTGTAGCTTTAAAGGGCCTGATGCAATGGGGCCCTTTTTGTTAATTAGCCAAACACCTCAGATCCAAATTAAGTACATACTATTATAAATTGTGAAAAAATGAGCATTAAGTGTAAGATGAATTTTGTTTTTATAGTATGAAAGGGCATCAAACTCCCTAAATACGAACATTAATAATGATTGACAAATGCAATATTCGTGTTATACAATCTATTTTGTGTTCGAGAATAATAGTATTAAAAATATGTAGATGATATTGTTCACCACTAATGAACATTTTTAATAAAGAGCTTATTTTTTTATTAAAACAACAAACAATAAACTTACTTATAAACCTTATGATGGAGTGAAAAAAACATGGATAACGTATTTGATTATGAAGATATTCAACTTGTTCCAGCAAAATCAATTGTAAACAGCCGCTCTGAATGTGATACAACAGTTAAATTTGGAGACCGTACGTTTAAACTGCCTGTCGTACCAGCTAATATGCAGACGATTATCGATGAAAAAATTGCTGTTTATTTAGCAGAGAATAATTACTTCTATATTATGCACCGTTTTCAGCCAGAGACTCGCTTGTCTTTCGTTAGAGACATGCATTCTCGCGGATTATATGCTTCTATAAGTGTGGGAGTAAAAGAAGAAGAATATCGGTTTGTAGAACAATTAGCGGAAGAAAATGTAACGCCTGAATACATTACCATTGATATCGCACATGGTCATTCCAATGCGGTGATCAAAATGATTCAACATATCAAGAAACTTATTCCTGCAAGCTTCGTCATCGCAGGTAATGTCGGAACACCTGAAGCAGTAAGGGAACTGGAAAATGCCGGGGCTGATGCGACGAAAGTGGGCATTGGGCCAGGAAAGGTTTGTATTACTAAAATTAAAACTGGATTCGGCACTGGCGGCTGGCAATTAGCGGCACTAAGATGGTGTGCAAAAGCAGCAAGCAAGCCTATTATCGCTGATGGCGGCATCCGTACGCATGGTGATATAGCCAAATCCGTTAGATTTGGAGCTTCAATGGTCATGATTGGATCCTTATTTGCTGGACATGAAGAATCACCTGGTGAAACAGTCGAAAAGGACGGAGAACTTTATAAAGAATACTTCGGTTCTGCTTCCGAGTTCCAAAAAGGTGAAAAAAGAAATGTAGAAGGCAAAAAAATGTATGTTAAATATAAAGGAGCATTAGAGGATACTTTAATTGAAATGGAGCAAGATCTTCAATCTTCCATTTCTTACGCAGGTGGCAACAAGCTCTCTGCAATAAGAACTGTTGATTATGTAATAGTTAAGAATTCAATCTTCAATGGTGATAAGATTTATTAATATAAATAACCAACTACTGGGCAGGTTCAATGGACCTGCTCATTTTCATTTTTTTATTGATAAACATACATAACTTATTCTAATGGAGATTGATAAAAATAATGAAATTTTCATATCATCATATGAAGTGTACCATGGGGATATAGAATGAAGATGAGGGGGATTATAGATGTCATTCATTTTTAAAGCAATCGACCATGTACAATTAGCTGCTCCAGCAGGGAGCGAGGAAACGGCAAGAAGATTTTTCAAGGATTTGTTAGGATTCAAAGAAATTGAAAAACCTGAGGCATTGAAAAAACGTGGCGGGGTATGGTTTCAATTTGGAAAAATTCAAATCCACGTGGGGGTAGAAGAACCATTTTTACCGGCAAAAAAGGCTCATCCTGCGTTAGAGGTAGAAAATATAGATTCCTTAAAAAAGTATCTAATCGACAATGAAATTAAAGTGATTGATGATAATAATCTTCCTGGTGCAAATCGTTTCTATTTATTTGACCCTTTTGGAAATCGAATCGAAATACTAGAGTGGCTTAAATAATCCTTAGAATTTTTTTTAAGATAAATGTCTGAAAAAGCCGGCTGAAAGGCCGGCTTTTTCATGTTTTATTAGCAGCTGACATCCGCAAGAGAAATTTTTTTGTCAGCTCCCCTCATAAAATAGAGTTTTGTTTCGAACTTCTATATATGGTTAACAATTGGGTTAGTCAGAATGCCCTTATTTAAAACAACTTCGAGTATACAATATACAGGGGGAAACTGAATGTCTGAAGGCAACTATCAATCACGAGAAGAACGAAAACAAGCTGAAAGAGCTAAACAAAATGAACAAATCAGAAACCAAAAACCAAAGAAAAACTACTTATGGAAAAAAATACTTATTGTCTGTCTAGTGCTTGGACTTGTTTCTACTGGTGCAGGTGCGATCACGTTTGCTTCCATGATTAAGGATGTTCCAACGCTGGATTCTTCTAAACTAGTAGACCCGCTTTCAACGAAGTTTTATGATCAAGACGGAAATTTCATCTATGAATATGGGAAGGAAAAGCGTACTAAAATATCGTACAATCAAATTCCTAAAATATTAGAACAAGCGTTTATAGCAACGGAGGATTCTCACTTTTACGAACACCACGGAATCGACATAAAGAGGACAGCAAAAGCGATCTTTGTGAACGTAACTGGTAATTTTGGTTCCCAGGGCGGGAGTACCATTACGCAGCAAGTGATTAAAAACTCCTTTTTGACACCGGAGAAAACATTAAAGCGAAAAGTGCAAGAATGGGACTTGGCCTATCAGTTGGAACAGAAGTATTCCAAACAGGAAATATTAATGATGTATCTAAACAAGATATACCTTGGAAATAGGTCATACGGAGTTGCGGCAGCAGCGAAGAATTACTACGGGATCGAAGCAGATGATTTGAAAAAACTGACGCTCTCCCAGGCAGCGATGCTGGCAGGACTAACGCAAAGTCCGAATAATTATGATCCGACCAAACCAGAAAATAAAGAGGCAGCCACAAAACGCCGTCATATCGTCCTAAGTTCAATGCTAAGAGATGGATATATAACAAAGGAACAAATGAAGGAAGCAGAAAAGGCTCCCGTAACAGAGGGTCTTGTAGAAAAAAACACACAACAAAGTATGCCTTACGAAGCGTTTTTGGATGCGGCAGTGAAAGAGATAAAAGATAAACTGAAGGATGTTGACATCAGCACGGATGGATTATCGATTTATACTACCTTAGATCCAAAAGCACAGGACTATGCTGACAAAATGATGAATACGAATGAAATTATTGCCTATCCAGATTCAGGTTTTCAGGGGGCTTTCGCCTTTTTGGATACAAAAACAGGTGAAGTGAAAGCGATTGGCAGCGGGCGAAACGATTATAAAGCTTCTTTCCTAGGGAACAACTTTGCGGTCAATCTCAATCGCCAGCCAGGCTCCTCGTTTAAACCTATTTTTGATTATGGACCAGCAATTGAAAATTTAAAATGGTCCACTGGACATTTTATCGATGACAAAGAGACCTATTATTCAACGGGCCAGCAGATTTCAAACTGGGATCACCGATATCATGGAATGATGACCATCCGCGCGGCATTGCAGAATTCATACAATATCCCTGCGCTTCTCACCCTTCGAGAGGTAGGACTTGATAAGGCAAAGACTTTTGCAGAACAATTAGGGATTACATTTAAAAATGACCAAGTATATGAATCGTATTCAATTGGGAGCAATACGGTTAGCCCGTTAACCATGGCAGGCGCCTATAGCGCTTTTGGTAATGATGGAATGTATAATAAACCGCATTTTATCCAAAAAGTAGTGCTTCCGGATGGAACAACGATTAATTTTACGGAAAAGCCGAAACGTGTGATGCAGGATTACACGGCTTATATGGTGACGGATATGTTACGCTCTGTAGTAAATGCAGGGACGGGGAAAACTGCAAATGTCCCAGGCTTAGATGTGGCTGGGAAAACCGGAACAACCAATTATACTGCTGAGACAAGAGCAGAATTTGGCTATCCAAGTACAGCGACAAATGACAGTTGGTTTGTAGGTTATACCCCTCAATATACGATGGCTGTCTGGACTGGATATGCGAAGAATGGTCCTGGTAACTATTTGGCGGGAGATACGACGAAGATTTCTCAGCTTATGTTTAAGAACATGATGCAGTCACTTGGAACAGATTCATCAAGTTTCGAGCAGCCAGACAGTGTTTACAGTTATAATAATGAGCTATATATTAAAGGGAACAATTCCGCAGAAGTCCCTCCAAAGCCTACAAAAAAGGTAGAGACAAAGACTTCGGAAAAGGTAGAGAAACAAGAGAACAAAAAGCAATCAGAGAAGGCCAACAAGCAAAATGGGAAGGGAAAAGGAAAGGATAAGGAGAAAAAGAAAAAAGATTAAGGGCGGGCAAGGGGACGTTTTGGTGATTCCAATCGCCCGTTGAGTTGAATGAATATGGTATTTGAAAGCCGGTTGGAGCGGGTGACTCTTATTAGTATGAGAGTCTATTAGCTGTCAATCGGCTTTTTGTGTTGGAAACGGTGTGAATGGGGGATGGAAAGGTTTTTAGATTTATAGAGTGATTGTTCTTTTTTCATGTAGAGTCTGTTTCATTGCCCGTTTGAAGCAAAATTTCATCTGTTCGGTCGATGACAAGGTGTTTCATCGCCCGTTTGAGAGAAAATTTGATCCGTTCGGTCGATGACAAGGTGTTTCATCGACCGTTTGAAGAAAAATCTGCTCTGTTCGGTCGATGACAAGGTGTTTCATCGCCCGTTTGAAGAAAAATCTGCTCTGTTCGATCGATGACAAGGTGTTTCATCGCCCGTTTGAGGAAAAATTTGATCCATTCGGTCGATGACAAGCACCTTAACTAAAAATATTCAAACCATATAAAAGGAAGGTAGTTAAAAAGAATTTCTAAAATTTTAGGACTAAATAAACTAACGAATCCCAAAGAGAACAGAATGACCCCAATAACCCAACAAATAGGTGCAGCCTCTTCAGTATGTCCGGTGTTCCAAAAAAGCCCGCCCAACAGGAAAAATAAAATTCCGCTTACTATAACAATTATTGGACCCAGCAAAGTATATCACCAACCTTTTTCCTCATCTTATTAAATTAATGCTCGTTTGTTGAATAAAGGTTGAGTTCATCTAACTAAAGCTGATAAATTGAAACTAAATACATATTATTTAAATGTTCTGTGAAGGATAGAGATCCTAAAGTAAAGGATTGTATCCTGGATAGGATATATTTCTAAAAATATAAGGTTGGAAAGCTCATAATTAATTTAGTACAGACATTTGATATGTGATAATTATAGAAAGAATTGGCTAAGGTGAAACAAAACTTTTATTAAAAACATAGGTTTGAAAAAACGTGATTCAGATGGTTTAGGAATGTCATTAAAGAGGGAGTTTTTATTAGTCGTTTCCCTAATATTTCGAGGTGAATAATAATGAGATCCGAAGAGGAAATGTACAATTTAATACTGAAAATTGCCGAGGAAGATGAGAGAATTAGAGCTGTTTATATGAACGGCTCTAGAACTAATTCTAATGCCCCAAAGGATATTTTCCAGGACTATGATATTGTGTATGTCGTCAAAGAAACAGCTTCCTTTTTAACAAATGAACATTGGATTCATGTTTTTGGAGAGTTACTTATCATACAAGAGCCTGATAAAAATGATAGACTTGAGGGTCCTGTTAAGTCTTACGGATACTTGATGCTTTTTACAGATGGAAATCGAATCGACCTTCATATCGAAACGATCGAATTTATGCATGAAAAGTATAAGGAAGATAAACTTACTATCCCGTTATTAGATAAGGACAACATCCTTCCGGTAATACCTGCAGCTACGGATATGGATTATTGGGTGAAAAGACCAACTGAAACACTTTTCTTAAGCTGCTGTAATGACTTTTGGTGGTGCCTGCAAAACGTGGCAAAAGGAATTTGGCGGGACGAACTGCCTTATGCTAAACAAATGTTTGAAACCATTATAAGGGCTAGATTAGACGAAATGGTTTCATGGTGGGCTGGTAAGAATCATAATTTCCAAGTATCAACGGGGAAGATGGGTAAATACTTTAAAAAGTACCTTCCGGAAATATATTGGGAAATGTATAAAGAAACGTATTCTAATCATAACTATGACCTTTTTTGGGAATCTATATTTGTCACTTGCGGCCTTTTTCGAATTTTAGCCAAAGAAGTGGCAGAGGAGTTATCGTTTACTTATCCAATTCATGACGACAAGAACATGACAAAATATATGCTACTCGTTAAAAAACTACCTATAAATGCAAATGGAATATATTAATAATGAGTTGATCTTATTTGGAGAATGAACGAAAAGAGAATAAGTTAGTTATTGGTGCAGGCGAATATATTAATAAACCGGGTGGATTCATGCACAGGAAGAAGATCTCAATGTACTAGATTTAAACGCTTGGGAGAGCATGTTTGCTAATGATTCAATTACTGTGATTTTGGCAGAACACGTTGTTTCTGAATCCCGGCATCTGTACATTAATTATGATTCTGCGCAGTCTCTTATTTTACACGGTGGAAAACCAAAATTTATAACTGTACATAAAATTGGGTGATTTTTCCAATAAAAAAGAACTAAAACAAAAACTAACCCCCTTGTGTAGGAGTGGGGTGAATAATAGGTACAATTTGAAAAGAGCTTATATCACGGCATTTATAAGTTAAATTAGAAAAAGGATTAACTGCTACTGTAATCGTGCAATTTGCAAGGTCAACTTCTCTAAGCCCTCCATTAAATGATAGTCCATTTTTTAGTGTTATAGGCTTAAACCCATTTCCACAAATTCAGTATTATCTAATTCAATAATTCTTTTAGCTAGTTTTTACAAGTTTTGTTACATTTGGACTTTTTCTGCGACATATCGATCGCTCCTTTCTTTTTATTTATTCTTTGAAAGGATGAGAATTTTTGTATGTTCACTTGTTCTATATATTTATCAACTAACGCTCTAGAAGGGTTGGTCGTGGGGGCCCAATGAATAAAGTGCCAAAACTGTATTGGAGCAGAAAGAGCATCAATGAGACAAAATTGGTTATGAAGTATTAATAAAGCTTTGAAGATAAATTTCCTGAATTATTAGCATGGGAGACTCACACCTCTCATGCTAATAAAGACCATATGTAACAAGAAACCACAGTTAACGGAAGCTTATCTTAAACTAAAGCACCCGGCAATTTTAAGACATATTTTTACAATCCTTTTTGTTGAATTAATAAAAAGGTGACCTTCTTTGATGAAGAATCACCGTTGTTATTCTGTCCCGTTAAATAATAATAGTTTGGGTAATCAAGCAATAAAATGAAGACAGAAGTTTATACTCGCCATAGACTAAATCTATTTTCCTATTTATACTCTCTCATTTCTAATTACGTAGTAAACCCCAGTGCAGAAGAATCCAACAAATCATACAGGTTCAAATTGAAAGAAGGCTAAAACAAATCCTAATAACCCGATAATTTGTAAAATTTGTGAAATGTTTTTGTTTCCCAGGCCACTTCTCTCAATTAGAATATACCGCCAGTCATTTTAGAACAAGTGGGGTTACGATTACCTTTAACCGATAAAGAAATTGATTACTCTAGTTTTAAGCTTAATCTAAGTATGTTATGTTACGCTCTTGAATTTGGATTAGATAATTATCTTTAATATAGACTAATTTTATATTGTGTTTTTCATGTTCTTTTTTTGAATAATCAATTATAAATATTATGGCATTGTTTTATGTTCTACTCCTATTACAAATAGCTGTTATAAATTAAATGATGATCTTCTTTATAAAAACAAAGGGGAACCTGCTGTAACTGCTAGACTATAATCAACAGTTTCTGCTAGATAAGATTGAACACTTTTTTACCAA
>NZ_JAABNN010000027.1 GCF_009928415.1 Bacillus sp. USDA818B3_A | reverse complement strand
TGGTTGTATTTAACGGCGACAGTCATCGCTATAAAGAATCATTATTACAAAACTAGAAAAAAGTTGGCGAGTGGTTACATTTTTAGCAGCCGTTACATGCATTTTTAGCTTGCCAAATACATCTTTATCACGAACAAAATCTCCAATCAGATAGCCATAGCTTTCCTCATATCCAAATAAGAAAGTATGCTGGCCTGTTTGCTCAAATTCATTGATTTTTTCACCGATGAATTTAAATCCAGTTAGTGTATCCATTGCTTGTATTCCATAGTGCTTTGCGATGGCACGGCCAATTTCAGAGGTTACAATAGTTTTAATGACCACTCCATTTCCAGGAAGAAGGCCCTTTGCTTGTTTTTGGGATAGCAAATATTCAAGCATCAAGGCGCCCATTTGGTTACCTGTTAATACAACATATTCACCGGAACTATTCTTTACTGCTACCCCTAATCGGTCCGCATCAGGATCGGTTGCCATAAGAATGTCTGCACCAATTTCTTCCCCATATTGGATGGCTAATTCAAAGGCTGCGTGCTCCTCCGGAATCGGAGACTTAACTGTTGAAAAATTGGCGTCCGGCAGCTCCTGTTCCTTTACAACCGTAACATGTTCAAACCCGAACGCTTTTAGTCCAGCCCTGACAGGTTTATTTCCTGTTCCATGTAATGGTGAGTAAACAATTTTCAAATCCTTCGCCACATCGGCAACAACCTCAGGATTTAGCTGCAGTGATTTCAATTTTTCCACATAAGCATTGTCGTTTTCTTCGCCAATGTAGGTTAATAACCCCGTTGAGAGAAGGGCCTGCTCTTCAGCTACTTCGACCGTCAATTCATTTTCAACAGAATCCACATATTTGATGATTGTATCTGCTGCCTCAGGAGGAATTTGGCCGCCGTCTTCCCCATACACTTTAAAACCATTATATTCAGGCGGATTATGACTTGCAGTGATGACTACACCTGAAAAAGCATGTAAGTATCTAACCCCAAAGGGAGAATACCGGTGTTGGACGAAGCTCATCAAATACATAGGCCTTGATTCCATGTTTACCTACGGTTTTAGCCACTTCTAAGGCAAATTCAGGAGATTTATGACGGGAATCATAGGCAATCACAACTCCGCGTTTTTTGCTTCTTCACCCTGTTCCACAATATACTTGGCTAAACCTTCAGCAGCCCTACGGATCGTGTGAGTATTTAACCGGTTAATACCAGGCCCTAACTCGCCCCGCATACCGCCAGTACCAAACTCCAGATGCTTATAAAAATGATCCTCTAATAATATTTCATTGCTCTCTTTTTTAGTAATGTTTCTTTTAAATCACTTTCTAAATCACTAAAAGTAAGCCATTTTTCAGCATGATGTAACCAACTCATAATTGGTTCCCCCTTGTCTACGATGTATGAGTATTAAGAACTTGCAAGATATCTAAAGCTATTTTATCTGCTTCATAGTTATTTAAAGAACCATCCCTACCCCAATCTCCTGTAATACCTCTCATAAAGGACTTGTCTACCTTAAAGGACTTAAAACGATCCCAATCGATGGTATGACAAAGAGGATGGTTCTTGAGATATTTGATAGTGTTTTGGTCTTCTCTCATGGAAGGCCGATTCAGAATTAGTAGAGGTACATTTGCATTGATTGCCTCACCAATCATTCCCCAACCTGCCTTTGAAATAATAAGGTCGGATGCAGCGATATAGTTTTGGGATTCTAAATAATCACTTGGGATCTGAAAGACATTCGAACGATTTACCTGAACATTTGAGGATACTATAAAGACACAATCCGGGCTATCCCATATAGGAAGCTGCTCTAGTGAACCAACATCTATTTTCATACCAAGCCCTAGAAAAATAACATGCTGTTGACCGTTTGGATTCACAATTCTTCTTATTCTCTCAACTTCTTTTACATCGACTTCCCTAGAAAAAAAGTCATAATGATTTGTAGGGACATTCCAACTTTCATTGCTGCATGCCAAAGAATAGAAGTGCGTCATATTTTGATAAGCATTTTTAAATAAAAGCAGATTTCTCTCTTCAATCAATCCCTGATAGGCGGTATACCATGTGAAGTTAGAAAGACCAATAGAAGGTATACCTAGGCGTTTTCCGGCTTCAAACGGAAGCGGTGAAATATCAGAAACGACCAAATCAATTTTATTTACCTTTAGAAACTCTTGTTCCACTTCCCCCTTGTTATCCCACTTAAATACAAAGTTCTTATATTCCTCCCATAATCGCACCCGATCAGGCTGAATTGAATCCTGTTCTAACAAGTAACCGATATCTGTCTTTATATTCCTAAAAATTACACGACTAGAATTTAGGGAATCCTTAATAAAAGAAAGAGCAAAGGAATGACATACAATGATGTTTACTTCTGGGTCTTTTAAAAGGTTCCTTAAAATTGCTATACTTCTTGAGGCATGCCCATACCCATAATCGGATATATAATAAGCTATTAACTTCACTATTCCACCTCAAATAAAAATAAAAAGAGGAAGGGATTCGTTCCCTCCCTCTCAAAATAATTATAATATCACTTTTGCTTTAGACTTATTGAAGTGATTAATAACGTCATCCCATTTAAAATAGAGTCGCGTAAAATCTTCATCACTTATGCCGACCCCAGTTTGAACTTCAACAAACTCCAATTCTGAAAATGCCTTTATTCCATGCTTCTTTCCTGCTGGAAGATGAATGATATCCCCTGCTTTTACTCGAGTAATATAGTCATCCAATGCTAGTTCACCTTCTCCACGAACAATGGTCCATACCTCATCACGCAAGTTATGGTAATGATAACTGGAATTTTTTCCTTCGTGTATACAAATTCGTTTTGTTACCATTTCGTTCCCATCATCATACTTGGCATAGTCAAGTACTCGAGACCAACCCCAAATCCGCTCCTCATACATTGGTGGCTGATCAAATCCACTAATTAAATCTTTAATTTTTGGACTTGAAGCTTTATCGGCAACTAAAATACCATCAGGACTGGCAGCAACAATAATATCCTTTACACCGATGACAGTAACAGGAATATCCAACTCATTGATTAAATGGGTGTTAACTGTATCATCACTGACAACACCTTTACCTAATTGTGATGTAGCCATCTCTTCTGTTAATGTATTCCATGTCCCAAGATCTTTCCAGTAGCCATCATAAGGAAGCGCTACAATATGGTTCGCCCTTTCTACTACCTCATAATCAAAGCTAATCTTTGGTAGATTGGTGTAGTAGTCTGAAAGATTCTCATAATGAAGTGGTAAATCTTTTTCAACTAATATTTTTATTAAATACTTTAATTTAAAAGCAAATACGCCACAGTTCCAAAGAGCGTTCATATCAATTAAGGTTTGAGCCTTTTCTTCACTTGGCTTCTCTGTAAAATGATTAACAGTAAAATATGAATCGTCATCTACTTTATCTTTTGGAACAATATAGCCATATTTAGAAGAAGGATAAGTAGGTCTAACACCCACTAAGGCCAAATCGGCTTCTGAATCCAGCAATACATTTTCTAATTCTTTTACTTTCTCAAAAAAGTTGTCTTCTACATAAGGATCCACAGGTAATACCACTACCACTTCATCCTCCGATACATTTTGAACAGAAAACAGAAAAGAAGCTGCTAATGCAATCGCTGGGAAAGTATCCCGACGTTCAGGCTCTATAATTAGTGGGACATCTATGCCGATTTGGCTATGGATCATATCTCTTTGCATTTTAGAAGTGGCAATAAGTGATGAATCCACAAGCCCAACTGTTTTAATCTGACCCCATACACGTTGGACCATTGATTGTTTTTCTACATTTTTGCCTTCTAATACTTTTAAAAACTGTTTGGACCTTGTGTCGTTTGATAATGGCCATAGGCGCTTTCCTGAGCCGCCTGAAAGTAATACAAGTTTCATTATTTTCCCCTCCATAAAACAGGCACTTTAGGCCTATTTTGGATTGACAGTGAGAATATAGTATATTCTTTAAAAATTTTAGGCTTTTTAACTTTTTTAACTATACCAAAGCGACTTCATAGTTATTGACTGTTTCTCTACCAATTGAATCGTAAATTATGTGTGCTTTTTTAGCACTTGTTAAATCATAACAGTTTCTTCCGTCAAGGATGATAGGACTTTTCATTAACTCAGTGTATTTTGATAAATTAAAGTCTTTCACTTCGTCCCATTCTGTAAAAATAAAACAAACATCAGCATCCTTAATGGTTTCTTCAATCGTGTTGCAATAGGTAATTTCGTTAGAATACTGTTTCTTAAAGTTTTCTACTCCAACAGGATCCCATGCTTTTATGTTCGCGCCATCTTCCAGCATTATGGGGATATTTACAAGTGTAGGGGCTTCTCTTAAGTCATCTGTTCCTGGCTTAAAGGTTAGCCCTAAAACAGCTACACTCAAACCATTAAAACTATCAAAGTACTTACGAGATTTTTTTATTAATTTTAGCTTTTGATTTTCATTTACATCAATTGCTGCTTTCACAGTTTTCAACTCATTATCATGAAAATTCGCCAGCCAGTGCAATGCCTTTGTATCTTTAGGGAAACATGAACCGCCATAACCTATACCTGCATTCAAAAACCGATTTCCTATTCTACTATCGTAGCCCATTCCATGAGCAACGTCCTCTATATCCGCTCCAATAATCTCACATAGGTTAGCAATTTCATTTATAAAGGAAATCTTCAGTGCAAGAAAGTCATTGGATGCATACTTAATCATCTCAGCACTTTTTCTATTTGTAACAACAATTGGAGCATCAAAGTCTTGGTAAACCTTTTTTAAAATCTCACCAGCGGATGGTTCTTCTACCCCTATAACTATTCTTGATGCATGTAGTGTGTCCCTTACTGCAGTACCCTGTGCCAAAAACTCGGGATTAGAAGCTACATGTACTTTTACATCATGTATCAATCTAGATTTAATCATATCTTCTATTTTATCATTTGTACCTATTGGAACAGTTGATTTAATAACAACAATACAATCTCTCTCAATACTTTCCGCAATTTGTTCTGCTACTCCAAAAACATAGCTTAAATTAGCCGAACCATCTTGCTTTTCTGGAGTTCCTACTCCAATGAAAATAACATCTGCATTTTTATACGCTTCTTTATAATCGGTTGTAAAATTTAAACGATCTATATTTTTAGCAAGTAATTCTTCAAGACCTGGTTCATATATAGGGGATATTCCCGCATTCATTAAGGCTACCTTTTTATAATCTATATCAACACAAGTGACATTATGGCCATTTTCCGCAAGACAGACACCTGTAACTAATCCTACATATCCCGTTCCAGCTACTGCTATTTTCATTATTGTCCCACCTTATCTATATATTTAATAATTGTTACTAAACTAAATTTATATTAATGTCCTATAAATTGTAATATACTTTAGCGATAACTGATAATCCAAAATATTCTCTCGTAAATGCCACTAACTAAATAGACTAATAAAATTTCAAATATTTTGAAAGTGACAGCTTGCCTCATCATTAACCAACTTAATTCATTTTTAACTTTTTAATGTTTAAAGACTTCATTTTAGTCACAATAAAACCAAAACCTTCTGACTTTCTATATAATAGAATAGTTAATATTAAGCTTAATATACCACACACAATAGCTTTAATTAGCCAATGTAACCAACTTTCTACACTAAAATAGTTTATTATTTTGCCAACCAGGAAAATTTCAAAGACGAGAAAAATGGTATTCTTAAAAACAGCTTTGTAGAATAACTTCGAACTTTTTTCAAAATATTCCTTAAAGAGGATATTAGGTTCATACCAAAAGTAGGTAGAAAGTCTGGAAATAGCAGTTGCAATTAAAATACCCGGCAACCCTATCATCTTTCCCAACACTAAAGATAAGATTAAATTAATAATTGCAGTAACAGTCATAACATACTTAGTTTTTCTGTATAAACCGCTTGCTTCCCGAAATGACCAAAGTGGTTGAAAAATACAAGTTAAATAGAAATTAATAGATATTCCATATACAACTAGTTTATTTAGTACAAATTCTTTTCCTAGCCAAACATAAATAAAATCATTTGAGAGAAGACAGAAACAAGGAACCACTACACCAGCAACAACAAATGACAATACTTGTTCACTGTTAAAAATTTGAAATCTTTTCTCAGGCTTCTCTGTAACAATTAGATTACCTACACTTGCAGTCATAGAAGTAAATATCCCCGAAACAAACGTAGTTACGGAACTGATAATAATGAGATAGTTCGAATAATATCCAACCCAAACTGTGCCAACTAAAACAGATATTAAAATATTATCGGTGCTATTTATAAGCGTATTTGACAATTTATATATAAATGCCGATCTCAAATTGCCAAAAATACTTTTGGATTCCTTTTTGGATAATGGCAAACCCTTTTTTATTTCTGGATATAATTTATCTACTTGCATTGACGGTAAAACATTTTGTAAAAATGTGGATACATTCATAATAATTAAATAAACAATAAAGTTTTTTGAAAGTAAGAGAAATATCATTTGTATGATCGTTACAACAAAATTTAATTTAGTTTTTAATTTTACTACAATATAATTTTTTTGATCAGCGACTAGTAATGTTGTCTTGTATACAAACAAATAAGACATAACTGAATTTGACAAAAATAATAAGTAATACAGAGTTAAATTTGGAATTGGTTTCTCAGTTTTAACAATTATGTCTAAGAATGGTATTAAACAAAATCCTAAAATAGCTACTGCTACGGCAATTATCCTGTAAACCTTTTTATAAAATCTAATTAAAGACGCTATTTTTGCCTTGTCATTTTTTGCTAAAGGCTCATAAAAAGTATATGCCATCGCTGAACTAAATCCTAGATCGGCCAGTGATAATAATTTAAGTACATCACTAAATAAGCTATTAAATCCCAGATAACTAACCCCTAGAGCATATATAAAAACTGTCCGGCTTAAAAATTGCAAAATAATGCTTACAATTTGATTAATATAAACCATGATCACATTTTTGGCCGATTTTGAAGTGCGTGATTGGTTCATGTCTTCCTCCTAATACCACTTGTCATCACATTATGTTGACAAATTGACTTTTCCACTTGTTGATATTCTCTTGAGGCAAAACTATGCTAGTTTTAAAGTCACTATTTATTATGGTTTCAAGTTTTAAGTGATCTTCATCTCTTTGTAATACCATTAAATTCGTATCTTTTGATATTTCTGTTGCTCTATTGTCAACTGCTAAAATGATACTTCTTTTATGATTATTTAAAGCTCGAATACCTCCGTGTAATCTTGTACCAACGTATTCAATATCATTGTCTTTTAAAATTTCATCATATTCTGAAAGTGTGGGTGCTACAAAATGAATCTTTGAATCACTTACAAGTGATTTAGTATAATTATAATCTTCAACTGCTTGTAACCACACATATACTCCATCATAATTTTTTAGCAAAACCTCTAAAAATGCCTTATCACTTTCAGGATTTTTGTTATAATTTGTAAGAGTTGTTACTACATTTTTTGATTTATTTTCAGGAATGGTACTACAAAATTCAGGTGTAAGGTTCCACATCGTCGGACATGCAGTATTTACTACATTTTTTATTCCAATTGATTTTAACTTGTTTTCTGTATAAGAATCTCTAACAGAATGCATTAGATTATTACTTAGTATTTTTTTTAGCAGTACCCTAGTATACCAATCAGGTGATTCTTGATACTGCCACCAACCAACACCAAATAATACTGCATTATTAATATACTTTGTATCTTTAAAGTCAATATCCCATTGCTTTCTTTTCCTCATATTTGATGCAAGTAAATTTGTACCGAAAACTAATGAAAAATCAGAAGACTTAATATGAGAGTAGTTACGTTTTGTTAATTTTGATCTCGTAGGAATTGAAACATACATAGATTCTCCAAAGATATCCTTACATATAGACATACAATAATCTTGAATAATATGATCACCAATATTTTCACTTGATATACTGGGTTCAAATAATGATATTTTATAATATTTTTCTTTCACTTTTGCAGGTACTGTTTCATAATTCATATACTTTTAAACTCCTTCTTAATCTGACTGTTTCTCTAATTCTCTATATATTTTTAGTAATTTTTCCAAATTGACTTCTCTATTATGAGTTATTTGTGCATGTCTCCTTCCGTTCTGAGAGAACTTTAAGGCAATCTCATCATTGTGAAAAATATTACAAATATAATGAGCTAACATATAAGGAGCATCAGCTTGGTACACATAACCCTCTTCTTCATGAACAATCATATTTTTCACTCCACCTACATCAGAAGTAACAACTGGTACTCCAAGAAGCATTGCTTCTCCAACGGAGTTTGGCGAATTTTCAATTGATGATGCAGATACAAATACATGTGACTTACAAAACCTATCAGACATTTCATTTTCGTTTAGACCACCTAGAAAGACTACATGATTTTCTAGTGAATACTTTTTGATAAGCTTTATTAAATATTTATCATAAGTCTTTTCTTTAAGAATTGCTTTTAGGCCCCTGTCTAATCTATTTCTACCAGTTGTGTAAATAATAGTGTTAGGATATTTTTTTAATATTGTAGGTAATGCCTCTAACAAAATGTGTAACCCTTTAATAGGATATTGACTCTGACTAACAAAGATTGAATGTCTTTCGCATTGATTAATATCCCATGCTTTATTGTAAAATTGATTTCTTAAAGTCTCGTTACAGAAATGATATTGAACGTTCGGATTTATTTGACTAGAACAAGCACTATCCCAATCTGTTCGACCAATTACATGCTTAGCAATTTTTAAAGCCTCTATTTCGTATTTTCCTCTCTTAACAAAATCTCTTTTTTGATGGACTATACTATCTCTCTTAATTAACTCTCTTATTGTGCATTTATTTATATATTTTTCTTCAATATATCCATCAAAATGCTTTGCATAGATTGAAACTAACCCCTGTATAGATATAACAGTATTATCTAACAAGTTTAAATTTTTACATGCCATCATTGCACAGTAAGAGTGAATATATTCCGTTCCCCATATATGAACTAGATCTGGTTTAAATTCTCTAATTATAGATTCAAATTTTTCTACTTCACGTAAATTAAATTTTGTAGTGTTTTTCTCAAATGGAACAGCATAATATTGAATATCATTCAATGTTCCATATAGAGACTCTTTATTGTTTGGAATAGGAAATGCAATGCATAACTCAATATTAGAAATTGCTGAAAGCTGTCTACTTAATTCTACTAGCCATCCGCCACCTCTTCCAATATTTATTCCAATATCTTCTGCGATTATTGGAATAGCTTGATTAGTAATCCATAATAGCTTCATTTACTACATTACCTCCAAATTATGCTAGCTTCCCTCTGAATAATAAATGAGCAAAGGTCCTGAAAAATTAACTAAGAAAAACGATTAAACCTTAAAATTATAGACGAATCATCTAATATACCAAGTTTTGATTGGCAAGAATCGCTAACTTAAGTCGTTCCCTTTTTTATCAAATCGTCTTTAATTTTACGAAGTATTTTTCCTTCATTTTTAAGTTTATAATAAACATCTTTATCTCTATATTTAATATGTTTTGCAGGGTTGCCACCAACAATAGAGCATGGTTCAACGTCTTTTGTAACAACAGACCCAGCACCCACAACTGCTCCCTCACCAATAGTAACTCCAGGTAATATTATTGCTCTTTGACCTATCCATGAGTTTACCTCTATTATTATTGGTTTTCTTATATTCTTAAGATCATACGGAATTGCCATTAGGTCTGGTGAATCATATCTATGATTTTCAGTTAAGAATGTTACATAAGGGCCAATACATACCCCTTGTTTTAGAATTATTCCCCCTGGTGCTTGAAAGTAACAGTTTGGACCTATATAAACGTAGCCATCAATTGTCACCATTTCGGGATTTATGAATCTATTTCCATCTTCAATAATTACCCCAGGTAATTTTCTAAATTCGTAGACACATTTTTGCTCTCTAAATCCTAACTTTGAAAGAAATTTTTTTATCTTCCTTTTCATTGATTGACCACCTTTGACTAATTTACTATTAACCTTCAGGAATTATTACTTTATCCATTCTGTTTCCCTTAGGATTCTCATTTTAAAGAAAGAATAAGATAAATATTACAAAATTCTAAAATAATTCTGCCTATGTTTTTTGCTAAGGCAAAACTTAGATATACTAGTAATCCTTTTTCATTTGCATTATATGGTAGATTTATATTTTATTCAAAAAACTTTAAATAAATTTATTCACTTCTATTGACCAAAAAATGCACTTTGGCTAATAAATTTCATTTAATTCTATGTTGAATGCTAGTTTTTGCTATCCAAATGTATTGAATAAAAAACCAATACAACCATGCCTTTCCATATGCAATTTTGCAATAATAAGCGTAAGATTTAGGTGGTCTAGCAGTTCTGTTATGAAGTAATTTATACCTCTTAAATAATGGTATACTTACATCCTGCCAGGTTCCTTCTATATTATTTCTTGAACATGTCCCAACATAATCAGATGCAACAACAATTTGTCCACCATTTTTCATTATCCTTATTGAATAATCATAATCAGCCATTGCATGTGTATACGCAGTTTCAATATTCCCAACAATTGCTGCTAAATCCGCAGGAATTAAAAAACAATTCCAATTCGCCAAATCACATTTAGCAAATGGAACTTGGGGATATACAACACTCTTTACATCTTTATAAAGTCTCTTCTTCCACATTTTCCCGCCATATGACCATTCATTTGTTTTTGAATCCTTTAAAGTACCTACAACTGAAACAAGCTTACTGTTTTTAACTGCTGCATTATATGAATCTATCATTAGTTCTAACATATTATCATTAAACTCTACATCGTCATTGATCATTAAAAAGAAATCTGGTTCTGTATTCCTTGATGCAGAAAAAGCTACTTCCATTCCTCTCGCCCAAAACAAGGTTCCATCACCTTGAATTACATTAATATTTGGATATTTTCGTTTTACCTCATCTGCTGTCCCATCATTTGATCCATCATCACAGAGAAAAATTGAAAGAATGCATTGTCCATTGTTTAATGCCCTCTGTTTGTGTAATGAATCTAAACATTTAATAGTCTTTTCTTTTCTATTATGACAGGTTAGACAAACTGCTATTTTAACACTTTTATTCACTACTCGTCTCCTCCGATAATTTTAATATCTTTGCTTTTTAAGTATTCGAATTTATACGTTTTTGTTTCAAATAAAAATAATATAAAAAACGACAACCAATAGAATCCTTCTGTAAAGTTGAATATAATAAAAACTAAATACAAGAAATACTTTTTCCTACTTTTACTTATTATAAAAAAACTATCAATTCCTTTTTTATAAAAAAATATATATATAGCACCAAAGAAAAGACCATAGGTATATAGCATGTTCATGATTCCATTGGAGTTATTATTAATATCATTCATTACTTCCATATTTTTTGTATTATCTGTTTTCCCTAAGCCAACAAAACCGCCTTCTTTTATTAAGTTTATACTTTGAATGGTATCATTCATTCTGATTGCTACAGAAGAATATTCATTTCCCATACCGGAAAATTTATCTGAGATATTGTTAGAAGCAAACACATAATAAATACCTATTGATATGAATATAAAAGTAACAAATCCTTTTATTAAACGGCCATTTTTAGATGAATTAGTTAGAAATAATTCTTTAACATCTTTATAGAATACAGTAATTAACAAAATAAAAAGAATATAAGAAGTAGTAGATTGTGTAGTTAGAATTGTAATACAAAAAATTATAAATTGAGCTTTTAATTTCTTTAGATTTTTCATGTTTTGGCTTATAGGTAACAAAACTAACAGTGTCATAAGTAAAGCCACCATAATAAATGCCTGAAAAGCACCAGGCTCCCAAAATAGTCCTGAATTCCGAGTAGCGATCCGTCCCCATCCCCACATGTAAAAAGGTGATAGGACATAATTTCCGTTACTTCCGGCTTGATAAGTTGTAGCGAATTTTGAGGGGATATCCGGTGAAAAAATAGCTAAACTAAAACAAATCAGGCTAATAATTGCAATTATACTCATCAGATTCACATAGACATTCGCAATTTCAAAATTAGTAAATTGTGAGCAAATAAAAGACATCAAGATTATATTAATAACAAAGATTATTACAATTTTGAAATGTGAACTCCCCATTCCACTAAAATTAATGAATACATTAATAAGAATATAAAGCAGCATCAATGTAAATCTTGTCAAATTAATTTTAATTGCTCTAATAGAAATCCTAATAAAAAATAAGCCTATAATGAATAAAACAATAAAAGTATATTGTGTTAATGTATTATGAATAATACCAAAATAAACTGTTTTAGAATTAAGAACAACAAACAAAATTAAGATATATTTCATAAAAACTAAAAACAAGTTTTCCTTAAATATCACCATACTTACTCCCCATAGTTAGGTGTTGAAAAACAAATATAACCATCTTATATTTTAGGCACCCTTTTAATAAATTTTGCAGGATTCCCAGCCCAAATTTCACCTTCTGGAATATTTGATGCAACTACAGAACCTGCACCAATTACACTATATTTGCCAATTGTTACACCCTTTAAAATAATAGAATGTGCACCAATAAATACACCTTCCTCAATATGAATTGGTTTTGAAACAACTGTGACATCGGGAACGGCCATCCTAGACTGATAATCAATAGAATGAAAATCTGTATCATAAAATTTACATGATCCACCTATCATTACATTATTATCGATTTTTATCATACTTTGTGAAATAAACGTTGAATTTGAAATACCACAATTATCTCCAATTAGAATTTGTCCCTTTGAAATAGTTTTAAAAACTGTTTGGGTATCCCCGCCAATTACATTAGATTTTTTTGAAGAATGAATCCGAATCCCTTTCCCAAACTTAATATTTTTACCGCGAATGTTAATTTGTCCATAGATTTTTAGATCTGGTCTTATCTCTAATCCATTCTTCCTAAATTTATATTTATTAACAACATTATTAATCAATGATGAAACAATATTCATAATTGAAGCTCCTCAATTGCAAATAATTATTTGTTACGTTCTCGTCAAAATGTATTACGATTTAATACTTAAAATAAAAAAATTTATTTTATACTCTAGTTTCTATTCACAATTTCACCTAGTATATCTAGAAATGTTTCACCTTAGATATCAGCTTAAACAACTGGACTTGTTTCTCTCTATTAATTTCCAATTTATAAAATCGACTTTTCTTAAATGAATTATTCTACACATGCCCTATGTGTAAAATTTCTGCTCTGCTAAATAAATGAAATGCATCGAATAAATCTTAAAAACATACCTTCATTATGCATTTTAACCCCCATTAATTGTGGTTGAGGACACTCTCAAGTTCTTGATATATTTCTTTAACATTTTTATCAGCGGTAAAATTAATTTGAGAGTGAATATATCCTGCTTCTTCAATTCTTTTCATAAAGTTTCTGTCTTTATAAACCTTTTCAATATTGTCTGCTAGGTCTTGAGGATTTCCTTGTTCATATAATAAACCAGTCTTTCCATCTTCGATAATTTCTGGTGTACCGCCTGTGTTTGAACCTATAACTAATAAATGACTTCTCATACCTTCTACTGTCACACGTCCAAATGTCTCACATATTGCGCACATTAATTCAATATCCATCTGTGAACGTATAAAAGTCATATCCTTTACTTCGCCAAGGAATACAATTTCTTTATCCAAACTTAAGTCTTTAACCAATTTTCTCATCTGGTCTGCGTACCAAGAAATATGTGTACGAGTCGGTGAACTTCCTGCAATATGCAACCTAATATTTGTATATCCTCTCTTTTTCAATATGTTAATTGCCTCTATTGCATCCTTATGCCCCTTATCTGGTACTAATCTTCCTGTTAATAGCAAATCAAATGTAGTAGCATCTTTCTTCACTTTAGGCAAATCTAAAGGGCTATCAATTCCATTATGAATAGTTACTAGTTTATCTGAGATAACATATTCCTCAAATTTCTTCTGAAGCGCATGTGAAATTAATATGATTTTACTAGATAAATCATATATTCTCTGATATCCCCAAAATCCCCATAAAGGTTTTACTGTACCAAATTCCCTTACATGACATACATGAGGAATTTTTAACCTTTTTGCAATCAAGGCCCCCACTATGGGCAGTCTGGTATTCGTATAAATTAAATCATAATTTTTATTTCGCAGTTTACTCTTTAACATTACAGACAAACAATACTCAATAATAAATCCCACATATACTTTTCCTAATCGCAAAATATCTTTTCCGTCATTTCTTATTCCAGAAATAACTCCAAAATATCTATAATTAAACCAAGGGATTTGAGCTTCATCTAACTTTTTGTTGAGTTCGCCATTCTTTTTTGGCAAAAGCACTTCGATATCTACATCATAATCATCCTTTAGCTTAGTTAATACAGTATATAATGATCGATTTGCTCCGCCTGAAAAATTTGAATCATGTGTGACCACTAATATCTTCATTTCACTCTTCACCCTTAGTCTAAATACTATTTTTACTTATATTTATTAAGATCAATATAATAATCTTTTAACCTTGCTGCAGCCAGCTCAATATCATAACCATTTTTTTGCATATCCTGTTTAGTATTTCTTCTTACATAACCATCTTTATATTTAAGTGTTTCCTCAGCCCACTCTTTTGCTGTCTGTGATAAATTCATACCAACTACATATTCTGTAAATCGAACTTCATCCGGTATTCCTTCTGATACAATAGACATGGTCGATACAGCTTGTGTTTCTGTTATTACGTTTCCTAATCCCTCATAGAATGATGGGAACATAAACACATCTAATGCTTGCATTATTTTATTCATGTCCCGTCTTACACCTAAAAACTTTACATTATCATTCAGACCTTTTTCTTTCACCAAACTTTCAATCTCTGACCTTAATGGCCCTTCACCAGCAAGTAGTAAAACTGAGTTTGGATAAACCTTAACTACCTCTTCAAAAATCTCCACAAGAAATCTATGATTTTTTTGATAAGCAAATCTTCCTGCGTGTCCAATAACAAATTCATTTTTAATCCCCAATTCAGCTCTTACAGCATTACGTACATCTTCAGAAAAATTATATTTATTTAAATCAATAGCATTTTTAATAAAAGTAACTTTGCCTGACTCGCAGGATTTTTTTCCAAATAACCAATAACCTGCATGTTTTGAACATGCTGCATAATGTGTAGGAAATACCTTTGCAAAAGGACGTAGAACATACTTCATAATTGTTTTCTTGACCTCACCCTTCGTAGCAGTACTATGATTACTTGCAATTCTTATTTTCGCACCAGCAAGTTTTGCGGCAAACAAAGGGAAAACACTCAAAGCATTCATATGTGAATGAACTATCTGATAATTATTTTCTTTAATTATTCGGTATACTTGCTTCATACTTTTCCACATACTCGATGTATAAGGTTCTACTTTAAAGACTTTTCCACCCATTTCCTCAATTTCATTATCAATAGGTGTTTCGTGGTATCCATCAAAAATAAAATCCAATTGGACTTTCTCTTTATCTAAAGCTCGGTAATAATTCATTGTGATTATATCTACACCACCAGAAATTACTGGTCCCATAATCCGGAGCACCCTAATTGGCTTGTTTTCCATTTATCTTTCCTCCGTAGTTCTGTTCTTTGTACTCCCCAACATATCCTATAATATAATTAATCAAATTTCTTTTAACTATATACGGTAGGTAATCAATACTACTAAAATTAAATCGAACCCCAAAACTAGATAAACATCTATATAAAAAATGAAAGAAAAGAAATAAAAGCTCTATTTCCTTTCTTTCATTTTTCTAATCAAACATTTTCTTGATTCGATCTTCTTTTAAAATCTTTTTCAAATCACTAGTTACCATTATCTTCACTAGTTCCTCAAATGAAGTTTTAGTAGGATTCCACCCTAATAATGTTTTTGACTTTGTTGGATCACCTAATAATTGTTCTACTTCTGCCGGACGAAAGAATTTAGGATCAACTTCAACCATTACTTCTCCAGTTGCTTTGTTAACCCCCTTCTCTTCGATACCTTCACCAGTCCATTCAATTTCAATACCAACATGTTTGAATGATAACTCAACAAATTCACGTACAGAGTGCATTTCGCCAGTTGCAATAACGAAGTCTTCTGGATTATTGTGTTGCAGGATTAACCACATACATTCAACATAATCCTTTGCATAACCCCAATCTCGTAAAGATTCTAAGTTACCAAGTGATAATTTTTTTTGTTTCCCTTGAGCAATACGTGCAGCTGCAAGTGTTATTTTACGAGTAACAAATGTTTCACCACGACGTTCTGATTCATGGTTAAATAAGATTCCATTTACCGCGAACATGTTATAAGATTCACGATAGTTTTTAGTAATCCAGAATCCGTAAATTTTCGCCACACCATATGGAGATCGTGGGTAAAATGGTGTTGTTTCCTTTTGAGGAACTTCTTGAACTTTTCCAAATAATTCAGATGTTGAAGCTTGGTATACACGAGTTTTATCTGTTAACCCTAAAATTCTAACTGCTTCTAATATATTTAATGTACCTTTAGCATCTACATCTAATGTGTAACCAGGCATATCAAATGAAACACGAACATGGGATTGAGCTGCTAGATTGTAGATTTCATCTGGTTGAATATCACCGATGATACGAGTAATGTTTAATGCATCAGTAACATCTCCATAATGAAGATGGAAGTTGCTATTATTTAATAATGCATCTGCCTCTTCTTCACTAAGAAGGTCTTCTAAACGTTCTTGGTTATAAGAAGAGCTTCGGCGGATGACTCCGTGCACCTCGTAGCCTTTTTCTAATAAAAATTCCGCTAAGTATGATCCGTCTTGTCCTGTTACGCCCGTAATTAATGCCCTTTTCATTTTGTCCTCCGAATTATGTTAGTTTACTTTTGTTAATTGATTATCTAAAAACCATTGATAAGCTTTCTTTAATCCATCTTCTAATGAAGTAGTTGCTTTCCAGCCCAATGAATTTAATTTCGTTACATCTACTAATTTTCTTGGCGTGCCATCAGGTTTTGTTGTATCAAACTGAATATCACCCTTAAACCCTACAACATCCTTGATTTTTTCTGCTAATTCTTTAATCGGAAGGTCTTCGCCAACTCCGATATTCACGATTTCATTACCAGAATAATTATTAATTAGATAGACACATGCATCGGCAAGATCATCTGAATATAGGAACTCACGTTTTGGTGTACCTGTTCCCCATACCTCTACAAACGGTGCATGACTTTCCTTTGCTTCATGGAACTTTCTGATTAAAGCTGGTAACACATGAGATGTATGAAGATCAAAGTTATCATTTTCACCATATAGATTGGTTGGCATAACTGAAAAATATTCTGTACCATATTGGCGATTATATGATTGACACATTTTGATACCAGCAATTTTCGCAATGGCATATGCATCGTTTGTTGGCTCAAGCTCGCCAGTTAATAGATACTCTTCTTTTAACGGCTGTGACGCCATTTTAGGATAGATACATGTACTACCTAGGAATAAAAGCTTTTTAACATTATTTCGATATGATGCATCTATGATATTCGTCTGAATTAAAAGATTGTCCCGGATAAAGTCAGCTGGATACTCATTATTTGCCACAATCCCACCAACCTTTGCAGCTGCAAGAAAAACAAATTCAGGTGTTTCTTCAGCAAAGAATTTATCTACTGAACCTTTGTCTCTAAGGTCTAATTCTTTACTAGTACGATACACTAAATTTGTATATCCTTTTTCTGCTAGTTTTCTAACAATCGCTGACCCGACAAGACCGCGATGGCCAGCTACATATATTTTAGAGTTTATATTCATCATATTTTTGTACCTCTTTCTTAAAATGCATCTTTTGAACCAAATAATACTAAGACCGTTTTGAAAATAATTTTGATATCAAAAAATATGGAACGCTCACGAATATATTGAATATCTAGTTCAACCATTTCCTCAAACCCTAAACTATTCCTTCCACTTACTTGCCAAAGTCCTGTACAGCCAGGGGTAACCATTAACCTCTGTTTATCATGATTGGAGTATATGGCTACTTCCCTTGGAAGAGGAGGACGAGGTCCTACCAAACTCATTTCTCCTTTAAGCACATTGAATAGCTGCGGAAGTTCATCGATACTTGTTTTTCTAATGAACTTTCCCACCTTGGTAATACGAGGGTCTTCTTTCATTTTGAACATGGCGCCAGATACTTCGTTATACTTTAACAGCTCTTGTAATTTTTCCTCCGCATTAGAGACCATCGAACGGAATTTATACATTTTAAATTCTTTCCCATTCAAACCAACACGTTTTTGCGAGAAAAATACTCTTCCTTTGGGGTCTTCAATCTTGATTAACAGAGCGATAACTATAAATAGAAGACTCAAAAATATAATTCCACATGATGCACCTATGATATCAATCAATCTCTTAACAAGAGAGTAGAATTTTCGATTATTCACCGGAAACTTGCCATTTTGTTTCTCTAAATACACAACATCTTGATTTGCAAAATCAGGCAACCTGGACCCCTTCCTTCTCTATCTATAAAATTACTTTTTCTTTATCTAAAGTAGAAACGAGGTTTTTCAAGTAATCGATCATGTCATCATGGAGGTCTTCATGCTGCAAAGCAAATTCTACAGTTGTTTTGACAAAACCAAATTTCTCACCAACATCGTACCGTTTCCCTTCAAAATCATAAGCAAATACTCTTTGAATTTGATTTAATTTTTGAATCGCATCTGTTAACTGTATTTCTCCCCCAGCACCTTTTTCTTGCTCTTCAAGGAACATAAAAATTTCCGGAGTTAATACATATCTTCCCATAATCGCTAGATTAGATGGCGCTGTACCAGGTTTTGGTTTTTCAACAAAGTTATTAACTTGATACAATCTACCGTTCTGTGATGAAGGATCAATGATACCATAACGGTGAGTGTCTTGATCAGGAACCGTTTGAACTCCAATTACAGATGAGAAGGTTTCTTCGTATTCATTAATTAACTGACGCAAGCAAGGAGTTTCGCCTTGAACAATATCATCCCCTAAAAGAACCGCAAATGGCTCATTTCCAATAAAGTTCCTTGCACACCAAACGGCATGTCCCAGTCCTTTTGGCTCCTTTTGGCGGATGTAATGGATATCTGCTAGATTAGTGGCAAATTGAACCTTTTCTAATAGATCAAGTTTGCCCTTTTCTTTCAGGTTTTCTTCGAGCTCCATTGCCATATCAAAGTGATCTTCGATGGCACGCTTTCCTTTACCAGTAACAATGATGATGTCTTCAATTCCTGATGCCACCGCTTCTTCAATTATGTATTGAATCGTTGGCTTGTCGACGATTGGAAGCATTTCTTTTGGCATTGCCTTTGTTGCTGGTAAAAATCTAGTCCCTAGCCCAGCAGCAGGGATAATTGCTTTTCTTACCTTTTTCAAAATTATTCCCCCATTTTTTTGTTTATCTACTAAACTCTCTTCTCTATTAAGTGTGAGAGCAAAAAAATAAATACCTAATGGAAGTGCAAGTGCTTACATACCTACCATTTCATTAGATATTTATTATGTATATTTTTTAATCAGGCATCTAACCCGTCCTCACACCATGCTCCCGACGACCGGCGTCTAAGGATAAGGAAATATGTTTCCTCTCCCACAGCATGGTCGAGTGCCCCCATGGATATCGGACAGGGAGGCCTCGCCGAATTAGGCATTTAGCCTAATTAAGATCATAATTACACTTTTTGATACTCACTAAAAAAATATAAACTTCTTCTTCTTTTTTATTTGAGTTGGGATTTCCTTTATCACATTTTCCCCAGCAAAGATCAGTTCCGCATTTTCCTTGAATAGATAGACATAATCAGTCCCGTATATTTCATCAATAAAGTCAAAAGCTTCCATCATTTTAAACGAACGATTCTTAATATTGTGAGCATCAGAAGCGATAAAATGAGTTAAATTTGCCTCTATGATTTCCATAGAGAAGTTCTTTATTTTTTTTCCAAAGTAACCACAAAGACTAGATGCTGTTACTTGGGTTAAAGCACCCTTTTCAACCAGCCTATAAAGCAATTCAGGCCGTTCGATCAGTTCTGAATTTCTTTCGGGATGAACAATAATTGGGATTAACCCTTTTACTTGTAAATCATATAAAAGTTTCTCCGCATATCTTGGAACATGGTTGGATGGGAATTCAATAAACAAATACTGACTATCATTTAATGTCTGGATTTCACCTATTTCATAATCTTCAATTATTTCTCCGTAAACTCTCGGTTCCTGACCTGGTAGAATGTTTATATTAACTCTTGCCTCAACTAAAGCACGGTTTAACTCTTCTACCTTTTGGAGTATAAAAGGTTTTCTATTATCGTAATGATTATTTAAATGAGGGGTGGCGATAATGGTCTGGATTCCTTCTTTTTCAGCTTCCTTGGCCATTTTTATGCTATCCTCTAATGTTTGTGCCCCATCATCTATCCCAGGCAAGATATGGCAGTGTATGTCAATCATCGAATAGCCCCCTCATTCCTTAATAATCAAATTGTGTTAAATAGGTTTATGATCCTTTACTTCCCACCATAATAGTAATAGTAGTTAGCGTTTTGTAGTTTCTTATTATTTAAGACTACTCCTAGCAGCTTACCTTGTGCCGCATCAAGCATTTCTTTCGCCTTAACTGCCTGGTCGCTTTCTGTCTTCCCACTAGAAACAACTAGAATCGTCCCCTCGCATTTATTGGCAAGTATTTGTGCATCCGTAACGGCTAATAACGGTGGTGTATCAAATAAGATGATATCAAACACCTCAAGTGCTTCTTGGAAGAACTGTTCCATAGCTTTTGAGCTGAGTAACTCTGCCGGATTTGGCGGAATTGGCCCGCTCGTTAAAACAAATAGATTTTTCTCCTCGGTATCCACGATTACTTTTTCTAACGTCATTTGCTTTGTTAATACAGTGGTTAATCCAAATGTATTGGTTTGATTAAATGTATAGTGAACGGTTGGCTTTCTTAAGTCCGCGTCTATTAGTAAAACTTTTTTTCCTTGCTGAGCGAATACGACAGCTAAGTTAGCAATCGTAGTGGACTTCCCTTCTCCTGGTCCAGCTGAAGTGACCATTATTGATCTAATTTCTTGATCAACAGAGGAAAATTGAATATTGGTTCTAATCGTCCTGTATTGTTCTGAAACCGGAGATTTAGAGTTTAAGAGTGTTACTAAGGACCTTCTGTTATTAACCACATTGCGCTTATTTTTCTTAGCCAATGGTTTCACCTCTTACTTTTACACTTCGTGCTGATTGTTTACTTTGACTATTTTTTATATCCGATTCGTCCATGGTGGCGATGACCCCAAGCACCGATAGACCAAGTAATTTTTCAATTTCTTGTTCTGTTTTAATGGTGTTATCGAAGTACTCTAATAAAAAGGCTAAGCCGACACCTGCCATTAAACCGACTACTGCCGCAATTGCAATATTTACTATAGGTCTAGGTTTAATTGGGGATGCATTTTCTGCAGCATCTGCCTTCGCTAAGATGCTGACATTATCAACACTCATAATTTTTACAATTTCAGTTTTAAATACTTCTGCTGTTTTGTTGGCGATTTCTGCTGCCATTTTTGGGTCTGTGTCCTGAACTGACAAATTGACTACTTGTGAGTCCTTTTCGTTTGAAACAGTTATTTTTTGATTTAATGCGCTAGCTGACATATCTAGATTTAACTCTTTAATAACCAATTCTAGAATCGCTGGGCTTTTAATAATGACATTGTAGGTATTAATTAATTGAAGGTTAGTTTGAACTTGGTTAGTTTGGTATAAAGTCTGATCACTTTTAGACTGGTTAACTAGTAATTGTGTGGATGCTTGATAGATTGGAGTTAAGAAGTAAAAACTTACTACTCCAGATACCAAGATGGCAATAAAGGTTATGCTCAATATTAAGCTTAATCGTTTGCGAAGTGTTTGAAGTAACTCTTTTAAACTTATCGTTTCTTCCATGTTGTCCTCCCAGAAAATATGTAAAATTGGCACGAAATTGATTATATCATAAAAATAGCACTTTCCGACATATTTCCTAATTATTTTCCTTTTTCCGTCTATTATTTTACATCATTTTGACATTTTTTAAAGAGATTTTTTCAATTGGATTAAATTTCTATTAAACATTTGTTAAAATAGGGTTACAAAACATTTTGGGGGTAGCACTAAATGAAGAATAAATTCTTAACGATATTACTAGGTTTCTTGTGTGCGGCAGTCCTCTACTTCGGACAATCCCACTGGAATCAAAAAATTGAAGCAGCGCCCAAGAAAGTGTCAGAGAGAATTATCGATAACCAGCAAAAGATTCCAGAAGAGGAATTGCTGGGTCATGCTAGCCAGTGGCCTGCAGCAGCCGTTGAACAATTTAAAGAAAAATTGGAAGGAAAACAAACTTTTAAGGTTTTATTTGTAGGATCCCCTGCAATTGGCTCTGAGCAGGTAGGTACATTCCCTATCGTCCGTGATAAGTTACTTCAGACCTTTGAGCAGAAGAATATGCAGGTATCCCTCAAAACCTATCAGATGACCTCTACTCAGTTTATTGCTAGTCACAAACAAGACGAGATTGCAGCAGAGCAGGCTGATATGATCGTTCTTGAACCTTTAATTCAGCTAAATAACGGCGAGGTCTTGATCAATAAAACCTTAGAAGATCTTACAACACTCATCCAGGATATAAAAGCTCAAAATCCTAAAACCACTTTTATTATCCAGCCATCCTATCCACTCTATAGGGCAAAGATTTATCCTAGTCAGGTAGAATCGTTGAGGAAGTTTGCGGAGGAAAACCATCTGACCTATCTTAATCACTGGACCGCTTGGCCAGATCCAAATACGGATGCATTTAAAGAATACCTGCTTCCCAATATGAGTGCTCCTAGCGATAAAGGGTATCAGGTATGGAGTGAATACTTAATTAACTACTTTACTAACCAGAAGGCGGACTCTGAATAGAGTTCTCTTTTAACATCTTTTTTGTAAACGCTTTTAACACGTATATAATAGTAGAAACTCGGTTTAATTATTAATTAATAATTTCTTCATTGTAGATCTTTACGTAATCCCTGCCATCAAAAAAGGCTATCTAGGTTTCCCCGTAATAGCCCGTAATAATTAACAGATGACTAATTGTCTTAAATCCGTTTTTATATCCTCAATTAACTTTTCAAGTGTTAGTTCTGATTCATTAACGCCCTTTTCATATGCTTTTCTCACAATTTGTGAAAAATCAACAATATTCTGACTCTTATCTCTATCATTTCTCTCCAACTCCCAAAATCCCCCCCTTTATTTAGAATGAACTATTTATTTATTTTACTGAAAGTCTGACTATTTGTAAATATATTACCAGTTGAAATTTGCGGAATATTTGTAGATAGAGTCGAAAGCTGCGATTGCCTATCAAGGGTAAGTAAAGAGTAATACTACAGAGTGCCTGTATATTATGAAACCTAGCTTCCGTACCTTTTCCATTTCCGGTAGAGCTTCTTTTCCATTAGATACCCCGTTATCCCTACTATTAAACCAAATAATAACCCATTAAAAACCGGATAATCCAAAAAGGGAACTGGTTTGATAAAAGTGCTATCATGCCAAACTAAACCGAAATCCATACCAATGACGAGACCAATAAAGAATCCAGACAAGTAGGTTCGGTTTTCAACTGCTTTTCCTTCTAATCTATTGTTATTGGATCTTGCCGAATTATAGGCGTGCCAAATGGCAAATCCATAAATGGATGGATAGAATAATCCCCAGCTGTAATTAACCGATTGATGAGCACCATGTATGTCCCCATTAAATGTACTTACAAGAACGATGTTCAGGTGTGAGTTCAAGTTGATTAAAAACTCTAATCCGAGCAAAATAATTCCTATTAAATAGTCTTTGTTATACAGTTGCCCAAATCCCGGCAGGACCAATGACCATAACATGGCTGCAATCGGAGATTTATAAGGCCGGCTGCTTCTCATCAAGCTCTCTCCCTTAAGTTAAGTATTTCACTATAATTTCGACGGATTTAGAGTTAATTCCTTTTATTTTACATTTTTTAGTATTTTAGACCTAACTAAGTCCTAAAATAATTTCATATTCCAGGTTTTCTAGTTATTTTAGAAAACCTTTGTAATCAAATGAATACAAGGCAGTTTTTTAATGGTTATGAAAAAGTGATTTCCATAAAAATTCCATATATTTTTTATATCTATTTTCCTACTTTTTTGGTATTCTATTAGCTGAGTGCAAAATATTTGTCAATTTTTTGGAGGTATTATCGAATGAGATCTCAAAAAAAGAAAAAGAGAACTTGGCTGAAAGTTACTGGTATTATTCTTCTTCTCCTTGTTATTGGTGTGGGCGTGTATGCCTATAATGTATATAGTTCCTTACAAACGGCTGTCGAAACAATGAATGAGCCGCTTGAAAAAACTCAATCCGACAAGCGTGAGGAGCCTGTTGCAGTTAAAGAAAAAGATCCATTTTCTGTTTTAATGCTTGGTGTTGACGAGCGCTCAGGCGACAGAGGCCGTTCTGACACGATGATTGTATTAACTGTTAATCCAAATTCAAATACAGTAAAGATGCTTAGTATTCCACGTGATACTCGTACGGAGATTGTTGGAAAAGGCACAACGGATAAAATCAACCACGCTTATGCTTTTGGCGGTGTACAAATGTCCGTTAATACGGTTGAAAATTTCTTAAATATACCGATTGATTACTACATGAAGGTTAATATGGAAGGCTTTAGAGATATCGTTAATGCTGTTGGCGGAATCACTGTTCAAAATGATCTAGATTTCACCTATGATGGCTATCATTTTACTAAAGGTACATTAAACCTAGACGGTAAAAAAGCATTAGCCTATTCTAGAATGAGATATGATGATCCTCGCGGCGACTTTGGCCGTCAAACACGACAGCGTCAAATCATCCAGGCAGTTATTAAAGAAGGGGCAAGTCTTTCAGGCTTAACTAATTACTCCGATATCTTCAATGCCCTTGGCAAGAACGTAAAAACAAATCTTACATTTGATGAAATGGTCGACATCCAGAAGAATTATAAATCTGTCGGTAGCAATATTACTCAAATGGAAATCAAAGAAACAGGTACGAAGATCGGTGGAATCTATTACGGTATCGTTTCTGATGCAGAGAAGCAAAGACTTCAAAATGAACTTAGAACTCAACTAGAGCTAAACTAAATAACTAAAAATAAGAAATATCTATTAAGAAAGTACCTATAGATTAGGCTCTTGTGAAAGAGTATCTAATCCATAGGTACTTTTTTCTTTAGCTATAGCCATGACTTATTTTGAGATTATTACTTCCCGCTAACAACGGTACCAATATTCTCGCCCATAACCGCTCTTTTGATATTTCCTTGTTCCATAATTGAAAAAACGATCAACGGAATGTCGTTATCCATACACAGTGAAGAGGCCGTTGAATCCATAACCGCTAACCCTTCCTTAATGACATCCAAGAAAGTAAGGTCTTCATACTTTGTGGCATTTTCATCGATTCTAGGGTCAGCAGAATAAACACCATCGACATTATTCTTCGCCATTAAGATTACTTCCGCATCAATCTCCGCTGCCCTTAACGCTGCGGTGGTATCAGTTGAGAAGTACGGATTGCCTGTACCTGCTGCAAAGATCACAACCCTATTCTTTTCTAGGTGTCTCATTGCCTTGCGTCTGATGTATGGTTCAGCCACCTGACGCATTTCAATCGATGTTTGTACACGTGACGCAATTCCTAAATTCTCTAAACTATCCTGAAGCGCTAACGAATTCATCACCGTTGCAAGCATACCCATATAATCAGCTGTGGCTCGATCCATACCCATTTCACTGCCGATTTTCCCGCGCCATATATTACCGCCGCCGACAACAACAGCTACTTCCACGCCTAGTTCCGCTACTTCTTTTACCTGTTCAGCAATTGATTTAATCACCGAAGGTTTTATGCCAAATCCTGCCTCACCTGCTAGTGCTTCCCCACTCAATTTTAATACCACTCGTTTGTACTTAGGCCCGTTCATATATACCTCCATATGTATTTATATTATTTTGAACACTATGTGTACCTATTTAAAGACTATTTCCGGATATAAATATAGTGTTATTTCCTTGCTAAATCAAAATATTAGCTTCACGTATTAGTATTTTTCATTTTTCCTTATATTATTAACCATATATAATTTCCCCGCATCACTTATAAACATAAATTTGCTCGTCGACAATTCCCTGCGCCGAATTTACTTTGGTTTACCCGCGGATCGATTAACTTATGTAAAAACAAAAAAGAACCCCGGAGGGCCCTAATCATAACCAATTTGTAACTATTATATCATCGAGTGTGATTCCAACCGGGATCATATACATAATCATTATTCTCATTAAACTCATCTAAATCTTCAACCTCAAGATTTTCATACTCTTCCATATAGGATGATATTTGTTCTGCTAATAATTTTAATTTTTTTAGCATAAGACCACCTCACTGGTTTTGATTTATTAAAGTTTGTCCAAAAAACCTTGTCTTAATAATACAAAACCAATATGAAGTGTTAGTGAATGAAATGTAAAACTTATGTTAAGTCTTTAGATATATCTCGTTACCTAATCCGGCTCCAAGTGTCATTTTATTTCCATACATAAAAACCTGAATAAATGACAGGACTCTGCCATCTATTCAGGTTCATTTTTATCAAGAAGACGAGCCTTGAGCCGGTCTGACCGTCATTTCCGTAAAGTTCCCTTGGTTGTTAGCATACAGGATAAAGTCGTAATCTTCGCCGTGATACAAATAGGTATATTCTTTAAGGCGCAGTGCAGGTTCTCCTAACTGCTCCACAACCTCTTGTCTCGTTAAACCGTCCAGCTCAAATTGAAGTTCACTCAATTGATCTTGGTTATTAAACGCCATGGTGGCAGAGTCTGCGTCTGTCCCAAGTTCCTGTCTTGTTTTTCCAAAGGCGCCCAGCGTCTCACCCAATTGATCATTCTGAGTCAAAGAGCTGACAGAGGATACAAATTCGGACTCATCCGGCTGTGGCTCTATTTTAGTCACAAGTTTTTCACTAATCCAGACATCTTGTCCATTGGCTAATTTGAATTTTAACCAATTAAATCCCTGAACAGGGTCTTCTTTGATTTCCTCTACGGTGATGGCATCTCCGAAGTTCACCATCGTCACCTTTTGACTGGAAGAGAAATCAGGCATGTCTCTCACAAAGCCTGCACTCATTTGCACATAGCGTACATCTTTCACTGTTGCCACTGGGTTTTCCTTAGTAGTCGTCTCTTTCACCTTTTCCTTAGAAGCCTCTTTTTGCCCCTCCTCAATCATGACATTTTCTTTTTTATCTGCCTGGAAATAAGTAATTACATGATTCCATTTAATAAATAATAGTGCAACTCCGATTAATACTACGACTAGTAATAACGAATTTAACCATAAATCACTTTTCCGCTTAGGCTTCTTTCTTGACAGGGTTATACTTTCAGAATGATTGCTAGTTTCTGCAGTTGAGGAACGTTTTCTGCTCCTTTTTTCCATTATTCTGCGATTGAACTTTTTCTTCTCTTCTTTTGACATCTTGTTAAACTCTTTGATAAATTGATCATATAGCGGCACCACTTCATCCACTGATCCATAAGCTTTTACTTCTCCTGCTTCTAGCCATAGTGCTTTTTGACAAAATTCTTTTATTTGTCCAATAGAATGGCTAATAAAAAATATCGTCTTACCCTTTTCCTTAAAATTATTCATCTTATTTAAACATTTTTGATAAAATGTTTTATCTCCTACTGACAAAGCTTCATCAATCACCAAAATATCAGGATCAATGTTGACTGAGATAGCAAAGCCTAATCTAGATTTCATTCCGCTCGAGTACTTTTTAACGGGCTGGTCAATAAATTCTCCAATATCAGCAAATTCAATAATATTAGGCATCAAATTTAATATCTCATGCTTTTTAAAACCAAGCATTAAACATTTTAACTCGATGTTTTCCCGACCAGTTAACTCATTGTTAAGACCTGCTCCAATAGAAATAAGGGCAGCATCTCCATTAATGTTCACATTACCTGATGTTGGGGGGATAACACCTGAAATCAAATTAGATATCGTTGATTTACCTGCACCATTTACACCTATGATGCCAATAACATCACCCTTTTTAGCCACAAAGTTTATATTTTGTAAAGCATAAAAATCATTCCCATAACCACTCGGTAAAATTAAATCCAATAATTTATCAGAAGTCTTTTTATACATTTTATATTTTTTTGTTACATTACTAAAAACAACTGAATTATCCATGGTTGCTCCTTACTAATATTATTTCCAACTATGACTTAATTTTGTAGTTATTTTATTTTCTACAATGAGGAAAATAAGTACACGGTTTTTTTTTAAAAAAACTCACTTTTCATAATAGCACATATCTAAAAAGAAGGTCAGAATTTGTTGGAAATTGCCAAAAAAAGGTCTATTTTTAAAGCAATAGGATTTTATTCCTATTTATATTTACAACTTTTTCAATTTCATTTAGACTTAATAATGTCAAATTATGCAGAAAAATGGAGTGGGGTACTAAGGTGAAAAAAGTTAGAAAAGCAATTATACCTGCTGCTGGATTAGGGACACGCTTCCTGCCAGCTACGAAAGCTATGCCAAAAGAAATGTTACCAATTGTAGATAAACCAACCATTCAATATATCGTGGAAGAAGCCATTCAATCCGGTATTGAAGATATTATTATTGTAACCGGAAAGTCAAAACGCGCCATTGAAGACCACTTTGATAATACACCAGAATTAGAGCAAAACTTGCTGGAGAAGGAAAAGTATAGCTTATTGGAAAAAGTTAATTATGTTTCTAACCTTGCAGATATTCATTATATTAGACAGAAGGAACCTAAAGGCTTAGGACATGCTGTATGGTGTGCTAGAAATTTCATCGGTGATGAGCCGTTTGCTGTACTACTAGGTGATGATATTGTCCAAGGTCAAGTGCCTTGTCTTAAACAATTAATTAACCAATATGAGGAAACTCATTCCTCCGTGATTGGCGTCCAGACCGTTCCAGATGATGAAACGAATCGTTATGGAATTATCGATCCTCTAGCCCAGGAAGGACGTCGCTATCAGGTAAATAATTTTGTCGAAAAGCCAAAAAAGGGTACGGCTCCTTCAAATCTAGCCATAATGGGGCGGTATGTATTAACACCTGAAATCTTCATGTTTCTAGAAAATCAACAAACTGGAGCAGGCGGGGAAATTCAACTTACCGATGCCATACAGCAACTAAACAATATTCAGCGTGTATTTGCCTACGATTTTGAAGGTAAAAGATATGATGTGGGTGAGAAGATTGGTTTTGTCAAAACGACCATCGATTTTGCCCTGCAAGACAAAGATCTTCGACATGATGTTTTGGAATTTCTAAATGAAATTCTAAAAAAAGAAAGTGTTACAAATTAATACTGCTTTAGCTGTTTAGGTTCTTTACCCTTTTTCTTGAGGAAAAAGGGTTTTTCCTGTATAGCAATTTCAACCTAGGTAAAATTTATAAGATGAGTATATTCTTGCTCAATTCATCCTTTAAATGCAAGATATAGCAAATTTTCGCATTATTATCATCATTTTCTGCCGAATAAGGGATAATAATGTTAAAATATGTAGTGTTTCTTAAATAGCTTGAACATTTTATTACGGAAGGAAGGGGGGAGTAGCAGGTGAGAAAATTATTGTTATCAGATATAGATATTAAAAACGGAAACTTCACAGGTTCGATAAAAGTAAATAAAAACCACTGTTTAAAAAGTGAAATAAAAGTTACCTTAGTCCATAAAACATTAAAAGAGCGCAAAGTTATCGAAGCAAAAATAACCAAATTAAATAAAGAGGAATTATACTTTTCGCTCCCTTTACATACTATTGATTTTCCGAATCCACGGAATAACGTAGAAATACTTAATATCTATGTTTCACTTTCAAACAATGAAAACTATATGTTGGTTCCCCAATCCAACACCTTAAGAAATAAAATCACCTATTCCTTACCATACCAAGTCCCAAATGGGAATCAATTACATTTTTTTATCAAAGGAAGCCAGCTTGCTCTTGCATACGGGAATCCATTAAAGATTTATCAAGGCCTGAAAAAAGAGAAAACCATCATAAGAGACGTTGAGCTTAACTTACTAGACAATACCTTATCTTTTTTTATAATAGCACCAGCCATGCAAACGTCACAATTAGTTTTAGTTGAACGAGGTTCAAAGACAGAGTGGCATCCTGACGCAGCAACAACCACTATTGACGGGAAACAGCAAATAAAGATTAATTTGAATTCATTTATTAAAGCCTACTATAATCAACCATCTCGATGGGACTTCTTTATTGAAACAACCAATAACTTTGGTATAAGCGGAAGAAGTCAACTAGGGCTCTTCGACCAAGAGCCTGTTTCTAAATACAAAAGGTATCTTGATTCAATACCAACTGAAGGGATACATGTCGTTACTCCATATATAACAGAGAAAAATGGTTTTGCATTAGTCATAAGAGAACCTTTTCACTTAGCAAATGAAAAATTAGAATCGCACTTAAAAGTTATCAGATTTCATATGGTAGATAAGATTATAGAAGGTACGCTAAATCTTCAGCTTCCGAATGTTAGCTCATTTACTGTGAAATCCTTAGTATTAAAATACAGAAGCAAAACCGAGCCTATCCAGTATAACTTTCCAATTTCTGATGAAAAGGTGTCACAAACAAAAAGTATAATAAAATTTTCAATTGATATTTCATCCCTTGAACTGCAAAATTACTATTGGGATTTTTACCTGCTCGTTAATGTTAATCACAATGATTATATGATTCGCTTAAATAACCCCGCAGGTAATGTAAGAAGTCATTTAAATAAGAAATCAATTAGACAATCCTATATTTACGATAATGGGTATTGGGTTTATCCCTATATCACTGCAGCCAATACAATCGCATTACTTTATAAAGAAAAAGAGGTATACGAAACCTCTTTCAATTACTTTAAAGAAACGCTTGCGTATTATATTTATATATTGTTTAAGTGGTATTTCGATAAGAGAAATATTTGGCTCGGATTTGAGAAATTTGCTGATAGTGCTCAAGACAATGGTTTTTACTTTTTTCAGTATTGTTATCAAAAAGGTAAGAAAAAGGACTTTTACTATATCATAAAAAAGGATTCCCCTGATTATCATAACTTGGAATCCATGAATGATAAAGTCATCCAATATATGAGCTTTAAATATATGATTTATCTATTTGCAGCAAAATTGTTGATTTCCTCTGAATCAAAGGGTCATGTTTATGATATACGCACCCAAAAGGGCCTATTAAAAAGATCCATTAATCAAAAGCGCCAAGTGTTCTTACAACATGGCGTAATTGGTTTAAAGCGAGTGGACCAAGTATTTAAAAAAACAAGTAATAATGCAGTGGATTTATTTGTCGTTTCCTCCGAACACGAAAAGGAAATTATTAAGAAAAATTTTGGATATAAAGATGAGGAAATTATTATTACCGGCCTAAGTCGTTGGGATGTTTTATTTGATCAATCTGGGGGCCAATCAACTATATTATTAATGCCCACTTGGAGATCTTGGATGGATGATCTGCCAGAAGAGAAATTTGTTACAACCGAATACTATAAACAATATTTTTCTCTTTTAAATTCTCCTGATCTAAAGGGAATTCTCACCCAGCATAATATCTATCTTAACTTCTTTATTCATCCAAAGTTTAAGGAGTATATTAAACAATTTACCAGTAATAATAACCGAATTAAAATATATCAGTTTGGTGAAATACAGTTAAATAAATTATTAATGCGTTCATCTTTATTAGTTACTGATTATTCTAGCGTCTCGTGGGATATGTATTATCAGAAAAAACCCGTCATCTTTTTTCAATTTGATCTTTCGGAGTATGTTAAATATCAGGGAAGCTATATTGATTTGGAAAGAGATTTATTTGGTGATGGGGCTTATACAGCAGAACAGCTTATTTCGCTAATTAAAAGTTATGCAGAAAGAAATTTTCAAGAAAAGGAAAAATATGCACAATTACGAACGAAATATTTTAAATTCACAGATCATAATAATTCCAATCGAATTTATCAGGAAATTTTGAAAAATGCTGAGCGGTTAAATAAAAAAAAGCGAGGAATGTTTCTACTCGATTCCTCCCTCATTCGAACATTATGGACACTTTCTAAGAAGAACCCAGTTCTCTTTAAAGCGGCAAATCGTATAAAGAATATCCTTACAGATATTAAATAGTAATAGGGAGTTTACAACAAAGATTAACAGTAGGGAGCATTATAATGAAAAAAATTACTTTAACAAGATATGATTTGAAAAATAACTTTTTAATTATGGATTGTGAAGCCGAAAAAGACTTTGAACCCACTATGATTCACTTAACGGATCGGGAATCCAAATTATCAATCGAACTTGAATTTTTGCTAGAGCAAAATGGAAATTTAGCTTCAATAAAATTTGACCTAAGTAAAATTCCATATAAAAAAGATGAAAGAAACATACTCGATGTGTTTTTGGTTAATCAAGATGGGACCCTATACAGACCTATGTATACTGATATTCCATCCGATCAAGATGAGTCTCGATATCTTAGCGAAGTTTTTGCAGTTAATTATAAAACGAGTGTGGTTCCATATCTAACTAAAAAAGGAGAATTGTCTATCCTTTATGGGGATAGCTTAAGAATCACAAATGCATTTGCTAAAACTTATTCCAGTAAAATAACAGCTATAGAACTAAATTTTACTGGAAGCAAAGCTTTTATCACCTTCCCAAGGTATGTTAATCAGAATCTAGATTTCAAGGAATTTTTTGTAACATTGGTGGATCGGAAACATAAAAAGAAATCCATCATTTTACCTTATGAAATTATTGAGACCTCAATTGATAATATAAAACTAGAGGTAAATTTGAATATAAATTTTTCCAAAGATCACAGGTACGATTTGTACATTGAACAAAAAATAAAACACTCCATCATTAAACGGAGAGTTGGAATTGCCTTTCCTGGCCAAATGTCCCATCAACAGGTTTTCTATAAACCTATCCAGACATCAATTGAGACGATTGTTCCTTATTTAACCACTAATGGCGAACTAACCTTCTGGGGCTATAATAAGATTTCTTCCCTCCCCATAAATCGTTTGGATGTTGATACTGAGGGAAATTTAAAGGTAATGCTTTCCGATAACGTCATAAATCAATTTTTGGACAATCGAGTCAAACTTTATTTACGAAATAAGAAGCACAAAGGTGAAATCCTTTTTACTGGTACCATTGAGCTAAGTGAGGACTCCATACTGACACTAACCAATAAGAGTATGATAGCCACTTTTCAAAACATAAACGCTATGTCGGATTATGAATTAATTGCCAGATTCGAAACCTTCCCAGATCAAGATGTGGTAATTTTACCAACCGATGATGAATCTATACAAGAGGATACTTTTCTGAGTAATGTTTTTAAGTTTAAATTAGAGACGGCTTGGATAGCTGAAAATAAATTCCGGACATTTTCTCCTTTTAAACTAAAGGATTCGCAACTTCTTGTTCCATTTTTATCCGAAATGAACATTCTTGAATTCCGCATTGAAACAGAAGAAAGCTTTAAACAATTTGCTTATGAAAGTATACCTGTCAACTTTGATTTAAAGGATATAAAAATAAATAACAGTGCATTAAGATTACTATTCAACGAAACAGTTCATCATGCACATCAGATAACCCTGGGTTTTACAGCGAGAGGAAAAAAAGAGGTTTATGAATATGATTTAAATCTTGACCAAGAGGGATACCTTGTTTGTGTTTTGGACGACTTTATAGCAAGTGCAATCTCAGAAGACTCAAGATGGGATATATATTTGAAAGTTTTGCAAGGTGATTTGATATTAAAAGGAAAGGTCGGACTATTAAGCCAGAGTTTAAAACCAAAGCATCAAAGATATTTTCCTGCCATTACCAATCAAGTAATTACTGATACCAATAATGTTCTTGGATTTTACCTTACGAATAAAAATTATTTATCTTGTGTAATCAAACCATATAATAAACTTCTTTCAGAAAAGTATGAGTCAAAAATTCAACTAGTAACATTTGATATGAAAAAAAATCATGTCACGATTGGTGTTAACTTAACAATGGTTGACTTAGCCGACTTTGCTATAGATTCTTTAAAATTAGTATTGAGAGGGTCTGGAGAATCTCTAGAATACAAAATTAATCCTATACGTACAGATAAACTTGAAAATGGTGTTTATATACAAACTGTCATTAATGTAAATGCGTTTGAATTTCAACCATTTTACTGGGATCTATACATTGCTGTTCAAGCCGGTACTGAAATAGTAAATATTAGGGTGAAAAATCCCACATCCAATGTAAAAGTCGATATAAATAAACATTTAATAAAAAATCAATATAATTTCACTAACGGCTATATTATTTATCCCTATATAACTGTAAACAAAGAATTATCCTTTACCTATCGGCCAGAGGAAAAATACGAAACAAATTGGCATAAAATCAAGGAGGATTTAGCCTATTACACTTATCGTTTATTTAAGAAGTACTTTGATAAAAAGGATATTTGGATCGGTTTCGAAAAATTCTCACAAACTGCTCAGGATAATGGTTACTACTTCTTTAAGTATTGTTATGAAAATAATAAACACAAGAATTATTTCTATGTAATTGATAAAGATTCTAAGGATTTTAAGACCTTGGCTAAGCAAAAGGACAGGGTCCTTAAATTAAAGAGTTTTAAACACATGGTTTATACTTATGCAGCTAAATTATTTATTGCATCAGAATTAAAAGTCCATAGTGTGAATATCCGAGTTCAAAAAGGCCGATTAAAAAATGCGCTGGATAGAAAAAAAATAGTCTTTCTTCAACACGGCGTATTTGGATTAAAGCAAGCTCATACCGGCGGACTAAATAAAACTAAGAATAATGCAGTTGACTTATTTGTGGTCAGCTCCGACTATGAAAGAACCATCATTAAGGATTATTTTAATTATAAAAACAACGAAATTATCGTGACAGGTCTCGCACGTTGGGATGTATTAGAAGATAAATCACAACAGGTAGAAAAGAAAGAAATCTTTGTTATGCCAACATGGAGAACATGGTTAGAGGGGATGACACAAGAAGAGTTTCTAGCGACCGATTATTACAAGCACTATTTTGGCCTGTTAACTTCTGAGCGTTTACAGAAAATGGTTAGTGACCATAATATTCAGTTAAGTTTCTTTATCCATCCAAAGTTCAAAGAATATATTGGGAATTTTGAAATTGATAATCCTGATATAAATATTTATCAATTTGGGGATATCAAGGTTAACCAAAAGATTATGGAATCTTCCATTTTAGTCACCGATTATTCGAGCATTGCATGGGATATGTTCTATATGTCAAAACCTGTTCTCTTTTATCAGTTCGATATTGATGAATATAATCAATATGAAGGCAGCTATATTAACATGGAAACAGAATTATTTGGTGACCGAGCTTTCACAGTGGATGGAATGGTTGATTTAATTGATGAATACATTCAACGAGACTTTACTGAGAAAGAGAAATTTAAACCTTATCGTGCTAAGCATATTAAATATCACGACAGACAAAATTCAGAGAGGATTTTCAAAGAAATAAAGAAACATAAAAAAGTACTATATAAAAAATAATCTTACTTATTGTGAAGAGGGGCTTATATGTTAGAATCGGAACACACTAATCACACTGCTTTTCCCGATGGGAATTACTTTTTTGTTACATCGAAATTCGGTGAGAGCTTCGGGGGATTAACCTCCTCTATGTTTCAAAGAGGAAGATTATTTGGTCAATATGCCAATGTTCATTCCACAGTTGTTACATTTAATTATAATCCCAATTATGGATCTGTTATTGACAATTTAAGAGATAGAAAAATCATGTCAAATAGTATTCATTTTATTAATTTATATGACTATTTCCGTCGTGAATCGGTTCAGTACGAGAAAAAAGAGAATAAAGTCGAGGAAGAAGGATTAGTCTATCACCAGCAAGGAACAAACATCTATAGGTTTTTTTACAACGGCCTATATAAAAAGTACAAAAGATTCGACCAAGAAGGAAACTTAAAAGTGGTTCATCACTTTAATGAGAACAGATATCGATATAAAACTGATGAATATGACAATATGGGTTATATTCATCGTACTCATTATTATGATTTATTTAGTCCTGATATTGTTAGACAAACTATCTTTTATCGAAAAAATGGTTCTGCATATATGACGAAGTGGTTTAAGTTAGTGGACAATGAAAACCAAGTAGAAAGAATCCAAATCTATGACCAAAGTGGTGAAATAATTACAGTATTAGATAGTGACTTACAGATGCAGCATTATTTTCTTGATATTTTGACTAATAACGAAGAGAAAAATTTTATTATTTCTGAAGCACGAGCTGCTGATCCAATTATCATGTCCTATAAAAACAAACATGCGTTTAAAATATTCATGACGCATGATGTACATTTAGAAAAGCCTAGGAATTTTGATTCTCCTTTACTTAAGGAAAATAAAGAGGTTTTTGAAAATATCGATAAACCTGATGCCATTGTCATTTTAACAAATAAACAAAAAAGCGATATTGTGTCTCGATACGGAGAAAAGTCAAATTTCTTTTTAATTCCACATGCTTATAAAGATGCACCACAATTAAATGATGAAACCATTCCTAAAGATATGAAAAAAGCTGTATTAATAGGGCGGCTTGCTCCTCAAAAGCAAATTGATCATGCCATTTTGGCATTTTCTAAAGTACTTGAGACTTTACCTGACGTAAAATTGGAGATTTACGGGACTGGCAAAGATGAAGAAAAATTAACTAAATTAATAAAAAAGAAAAAGGTACAAAAAAATGTTCGCCTAATGGGTTTTACTAATAACCCTTCTAATGTATACAAGAGCGCTGCTTTTTCTGTATTATCCAGTGACCACGAAGGATTTGGGTTGGTCATATTAGAAAGTTTATCTGTTGGTTGTCCTGTTATTTCATATGATTTAAAATACGGCCCAAGTGATATGATTATTGATGGCACTAACGGATTTCTAGTAAAGGATAAAGATATTGATGCCTTAGCTGAAAAAATTATTTATGCCTTTGACAACCCTGTATTAATCGAGGAAATGTCTAAACATGCAAGTGAAGTGACTTCAAAGTTTAGTGAAGAACATTTTATCGAAAATTGGGGAAAATTATTCCGTCAAGTATCGGCTAAAGAAAACTTAGAAAAATAGGAACAAAAAAACTACCTGGTTTAGTTATCAGGTAGTTTTTTTCACATTAATGAGAAAGATTAAGCGTATAAAAAGAGTTATCCGCTGAATAAATATGTCCTTCAAAATCTTCACTTTTTCCATCCAGCTTAATCGATGATCCCTCTTTACCAAGAAAATGGTTTTCTTTTATTTCATATTCAGATACTAGAAGATTTCCATAACCCTGATGGTGCTCACCATTATTTAAATAGTAATATTTTCCACTACTATCTATTTGGATTCCTAGAACACAATCGTAGAAGTAATTACCTGTTATCATGATATTTTCCCAATTGTGTCCCCTTATAGCTGCATATGTCATCCTTTCAAATGTATTATTAAAGATTTGGATGTTAGAATATGGTTTATTCAATGCAGCTGAATGGCTGCCAATTCCTACTCCCCAAGCCTTCATACCCTTTTCATTAGAATTTCCAAAATAATTATTGTCTACCACCATATTAGTGGTAACCGTTAGGTCCACACTGCCGAATCTTCGAAACGCCAAATCTGAAACCATACCATCAATTTGAATAGCTTCTGTATACTCATTCCCGTTCCTAGAACCAAGGAAATTGTTATCTCGGATGATGATATTTTTATTTCCAGAGGAATCCACGGCATGTCCTGCATAGACATTCTTTACATTTGTATGTTGGATGATAATATTTTCTCCATGCGCAAAACCAAAGACAGATGGGGTTCTTTGTTTCGAGCTTTCACCCCTAGCATCCCATACCCCACCATCTACTATAATATTAGAATTTCCACCGTACTTCTTATATGTGGCATTAAATTCACCATTTATTAGCATGATATCATCGTGCTTATCCGATTTCCGTAATATGGTGTCAGGATCCGTATAAAGCCACGTATTGCTGTAGATATGGAGTGTATCCTTTAACGTATATTTACCTTTTGGAATTATAACCTTAATGGATGTTTTTGAATCTTTAGCCAGATTTAATGCCTTCTGGATTTGTTTACTTGGATTACTGCCTTTTGGAAAACTCACCTTTACTATTTTATAATCCTTTTCAAATAGTTTTAAAACGTTATCTTCGAAAGAATTATTGATGGTAGTAGGTTCTAGTGAGATTTGATTATTTGAGGGGTTGGATTCTGCTTGACTGTTACTCTTTTTAGAGGGACTTGTACTATCACTTTTTTTTTGACTAGAACTTGTACTTTTACTTATTTTTTGGCTAGAACTTGTACTTGTATGGGAATGAAGTAGATACATGCCATAAATTAAGCATATACACAATAAAACCATTGAAACTATTTTTTTCATACTAATACTTCCTTAATTTGTGAGTTTCTAATAGTAAAAACGAATTAGATAACCACTATTCTAAACAATATTCTATATAAAGTATATGGTTAAAAGGAATGAATCTGTTACAAGAACGTACAAGAATTATGCGGTAAATTCTGGAGTTTAAGGCAAAAAAAATAAAGGGAAGCTTCTTTCAGTCCCCTTTATCCCTGACTTAAATTTTTTAGGTCGCTTTAACGGCTTAAAATATCATGTTGAATTTTTCCCTTTGCCCATCCGCCAACATGCTTTATTAGGTCATTATGACCTTCTCCATCCTTCCAATCAATCGAATAACTTATTTGCTTCTCCTCTAAGGTCTTTCTAAAGTCATCGAAATAAGGCTGAGTGAGACTATCCTTTTCTATTAACATAAAATAAATTTTAGGATAGGAAGGAGCAGATTGTATCGCATTGATTATCATATTATCAAGATATTCTACATTCTCTATCGTTGGTTCGCCTACAATATAGTTTAATGCACTTGCTGGCCACTGCGAGTTCTGATTTAATCGTTTTCCCCATCTTAGTGTAGGACCACTAGCTAGAATGACCCCAGCACCGATTTTAAACCCATAATATAAAGCTACACCGCCACCTTTGGAGTTCCCAAGTGTAATGATATTTTCTCTTGGGATATTATACATTTCGGCGTATCGATTAATAATTTTTATAATATTTTCCTGAAGAGCTTGGCTCTTATTTCTGCCTTGATAAAAGCTTCCTGTTGTAGCATAGTCATCTAAAAAGTATAATTTGTGTACGGATACATTCCGTAAAACACCTAGGAACTCATATTCAGCTCTGCTTACTTTAACCCCGCTAAAACAAATAACTAAATGGTTAGCTTTAGGGGCTTTCGTAAATTGATAGGTGACAGGTTCGCTATTATCAAAGTACTCAATTTGGTCAAAGGATGATACAAATCCTTTTTGACGGTATCGCCTTATTTTAATATATTCAAAAATGGCTTCCCCAGATCCCAGAAGCCTTATCCCCATTCTGTAGTAATTATAATTTTCTGGCACAGTTATAAGCGAATTTCCATCCTCCACTTTTTGACTGCTAATTACTTTATCATTACTGCCATAGAAATTAAAAATGATTCTCGTATTAAAATCATTTTTAATAAAGGTAGGTAAAACTTCATATGTTGCACCTTTTTTCAACTTCGGTACTCTCTTAACTGTTTTCCCTGAGATAGGATTCGTGTAATTGCTCCAAAAAGCAAGTTGATGCCACTCTAGATGGGTCATGCTTTTAAACTTTGTAATATATCCTCCATGGAACTCTAAGACACTGTCCCACGTTCTCCTAAGGAAATCTTCATGCCATAACTGTACTTTAAATACTTCCTGTGTCTTATCATAATCATTAAATAAGTTTTTATAAAACTTTATGAAGTAAGAATCTATATCCAAATTCTCAATATCCTTCATAAGTATTGTTTCAATTTCATATTCAAAAAATTGTTTTAATTTCTCATATTGCTCATTTAACTCTTTATTATATTTTTTCCATTTCTCATTATCAGGAAGCTGACTTTGAAAATAATAAACCTCATGCAGAAGTAGTTTATGACGCGGAACGATATCCTGCACAATGGTAAGAAATTTTTTGATTGGCTGCATCCTGGTAAAAAAGTCTAATATATGAACTCTATTTGTTGGTTCCAAAGGTTTTTCTTTAATTAGATCTATAATAATGTAGTCGACTTTAGATAGCTCTTCTTTCAAGCTTTCTAACTTTTCAGTCTCGGCATCCAGAATTTCGGTGATCGTGTATGCATTCACCAAGTGTACATTTTTATTGCTTACTTCAGATAATTTCAATCCTTCACCAAGATTTATTATATCCAACAGTCTTTCCCTCTTCCTCTTTTTTTATAAATAATCGACAAAGTTCTTTTTGAATTTCATATGAAGAATAGAGCCAATTAGAAGCAGAATAAATGTTAATAACCACATATAGAGCGTGTACCTTCCATTTTCAATAAAATACCAGCCTGTTCCTAATAAAGTGGATCTATATCCTTCAATAATGTAATAAAATGGATTTATCTTCAAAAAATGCAGAACTGTCGGCGGTAATTTCTCATTGGACCATAAGATGGGCGAGAGATACATTAATACTCGAACAATAGCAGGTAAAACCATTTGGATATCACGAATAATGGTAGATAGTGTCGATGTAATTAAAGAAATAGCCATTAGTAATAATAAGCATAAAATCATAAAATAGGGTAGTTGAATTAAATATATTGTTGGAGAATAACCATAAAAAGAAAGTAATCCCATTATAATTATTACAAGCATCACATGATGATAGAACCTGGAAAATATAACAAATGAAGGAATTACACTCATTGGAAAATTCATTTTTGCAATAACTTTAATCCTTGAGTACACTGACTTTGATCCTTGTATAATAGCTTGTGATATAAAGAACCATACTGAGATTCCTGAAAGCATCCATGGCAAAAAGTCTATACCACCTACCGGTTTCCCGCCCCTAATACCTAATCCGAACACAAGCCAGTAAATACCAATAAGAATCATCGGATTTAAAATTTCCCATAACATACCTAGATAATTATTATTATTATTACTCTTTAATTGGAATACTGAAAGTCTAATTATCAGATAAAAATTTGTAACATTCTCTTTTACAATTTGAATTAATGATTTCATTCTGATGCCCTTTCCAAAAAAACGCTTTTTACGACCCTCTTTGTTGAAAAACCATCCTCAAGGTGACAAAACTTTTGATGAAATTTTATTATGGCTTCTGAAGGTTGTCTTCCTTCCTTGATTGCCTGCTGTATGGCAACAACTAATTGCTCCATCGTCTTAACTAGCGGGCCAGGGGCCTCCTTTTCCAAATCAAAGTAAAATCCCCTTAAATGGTCTCGGTAGGTTTCAAAATCATAAGTATAAAAAATAATCGGTCGTTTCAAACATAGAAAATCAAAAAACACCGATGAGTAATCGGTTATTAGTAAATCACTTATTATATACAGTTCCCTTATATCATCATAACTAGATAAATCATACACAAAATTCTTATAAGCTGAAATATCGACTCGATTCGCAATTAAATAATGCAATCTTAACAATATCACACACTCTTCACCAAGAGCATCCCTGAGTTGTTCAAAATCAATCTTGAGTGAAAATTTGTACTTGCCTATTCCGTAATATTCGTTATCGCGCCAGGTTGGTGCATATAGGATAACTTTTTTATGCTTTGGAATTCCTAATTCGTCCTTAATTTTGTCATCAGCCGACTTAGTATTTTGTTGTTTTAGAAAATCATTCCGAGGGTAGCCGGTCTCAAGAATCTTGCTTCTGTCATATTTAAACGCACGCTCAAATATTGCCGTTGAATAGGCATTAGGTGAGATTAGATAATCCCAGTTTTGTGCCTCTTTATAGAAGGCTTCCTTATACCTTTTTGTCGTTGTTCCCGGCATATAGATTTCATCCATATCACCAGCTAACTTCTTAAGCGGAGTACCATGCCATGTCTGCAAATAGATAGTATGCCTTGGTTTTTTGATCCAATAAGGCATTCTGCTGTTTATCACCCAATAATTAGCCCGTGGCATAACAAATAGCCATTTAATTGAGAAACGATTGATAAACGGTATGTTATCCTCCAGATATCTTCGCTTCTGTTTTTTATCTATACTCCAAAGTAGTTGATAATTTGGGTAATATTCTCGTAAATATTCATAAATAGCTCTAGGATTATCACTATATTGTTTACCCAGGAAGCTTTCGAAGATGATTAAATTTTTCTTAATTGGAAAAAAACCAATTAAATTAAACAATGTGTGATACAACTTATAAACAATTTTTCTCGGCTCACGTAAGACCTTTGTAAACTTCTTCACATTCTACCTCCAAATTGACTTGCCAGTAGGTGTTACATCTAGTTGATTTACTTGGCTAGCAGGAGCTACCTCTAATTGGGCTATGATATACTGGACAAGATTTCCTGACGATTTTCCATTCGAATAACGATTCCATCGATTTGAAAACTCATAAACCTGTCCAAGGTCAAATTGATCCCGCTTCAAGCGGTTAATTATTTCCTCTGTTTTAAACACAACCGGTCCAGGAACCTGTTCGATGTAATTAGGTATAACCCCTCTTTGTAACTGATATTCTTCTAAGTCATAAGGGTAAAAAATCATTGGTTTATTTAATAAAGCAAACTCAAAGGGAATGGAGGAATAGTCAGTTATCAAATAATCAGTTACCACCAATAGTTCATTTATTCCTTTATATTTGGAAAAGTCATATAAAAATTCAGGATATAGAGTCTGTAAATCACTATTATATTTCACAGCCGGATGCAATTTTATGAGTAAAACATAATCTTCTTTTAATTCACTGTACATTTTTTCTATATCGAGCTCAAATTTAAAATGATCAAGTTGAGTGTCTCGAAATGTAGGTGCATAGAGAATGACTTTTTTATCCTTCAAGAATGGGTGTTCTTTATATAAGAGAGACTTTACCTTTTCTTGATTGTCTTCTTCATAAAAAAAGTCCGTTCTCGGAATTCCCATCCGTAAGATATTTTCAGATGGAACATCAAAGCACTCCATAAAAATATCCGCCATTTCTTCTGAACCGACAACTATTTTATTAAATTTTTCATAAACCTTTTTAAACCGTTTTATGGCAGCATTTCGTCTATTTGAAGTCGACTTATCTTTTAAACCGAATTTTTTTAATGCTCCAGCAGCATGCCAAACTTGGAAACATTCTACATTTCGTTTGAATTTAATCGAAGATAAAAAGGCAAAATAATTATCAACAATTACTACTTTTGCCGTTGCAAGATGATAGATTGATTGAAACCAAAAAAACACTTTGGGCGCTTCAAATGGAATAATTTTTGTATCAGGAAGTTTTGATTGAAGGTTCTTCAACAGTGATGGCTTACATAAAAAGACAATTTCAAAGGGTACGTTGCGCATTACCATTTCTTGATGAATGTAATAGGCATTTTCCTCAAAGGAAACAACAAAAACAACTTTTTGCTTTTGGGGGCTTAAAGAAAAGAAGAAAAAGACACACTTAAAAAGTAATAAATAAGTAGCAATGACGACTTCTTTGATTTCTAATACGTTAAATCGGCTTAAATGTACTAGGCCAAAAGTGCCATTCGTTAGAATCCTTTTCAATTACTCTACCCCCTATACGATAAATTTCCCTATTATATTAGTTTACTAGTTTCCTATAAGTATTGTAGTATTTTATAAAAAAATGTCAATATCCATTGAGGAATTGTAAATTTGTGTTAGATGCTGACTAATAAGTGAATTTTATGTTACAATTATACTAGTTTTGTATAAATAAATAGCTTTACTTAGATGATTTATTTCTAAATATTGTAATGATATAAATTCACTCTAATTATGGTCATTAGAATATTTCAATAAATATTTTCGAACAATAACTTTACATTCGCTTTTTCGAATTGGGAGATAAAAAATTATGCTTAATTATCAGCAAGTACTCGGATACAATTTTGTCAATAATAGCATGAATGAACTTGTTAGTGTTGTTCATACACGGATTATTAACGACCAAAAAACGTTCATTGTAACTGCTAATCCGGAAATTGTTACTTATGCACAATCCAATGCTTCCTATGAGAGAATAATAAAAAAGTCTGATTACGTAATACCAGATGGAATAGGAATTGTTTTTGCTTCCAAAATATTGGGTAAGCCTCTCCAGGAAAGACTTGCAGGATTCGACCTGATGGAAAAACTCCTTAAATTAGCTAATGAAAATCATTATAGTGTATACCTATTAGGCACAAAGCCTCACGTTATTGATTTAACCGCTTTGAATATTAAGAGGAAGTACGGCAATATTAACATTGTTGGTTATCACCATGGTTACTTTAAATCTGAGCAAGCCCAAGAAGATATCATTAATGTGATAAAAAAAAGAAAGCCCGACCTCGTTTTTGTCGGCCTTGGTTTTCCTAAACAGGAAAAATGGATTGCACAAAATCTCCATGAATTCGAGAAGGGGATTTTTATGGGAATAGGAGGTTGTCTTAACGTCTGGGCAGGTGTGGATAAACGGGCTCCAAAGTTCTGGCGCACCCTTAATCTTGAATGGCTTTATCGTTTAATTAGGCAGCCATCTAGATCCAAGCGAATGTTTGCTATTCCTGTATTTTTAAATCGCGTGTTTAGACACGAGTTACGTAACAACTCCTTCTTTGCAAGAACATTGAAATTCTTTGATTTTTTAAAGAATCATTAAATTATACTAATAAAATGCGACTTTAACTAAAAGTGAATACTAAGTCGACTATTTATTCTTATAAAAGCAAGACTTTTTTAAATCATGGTAATTGATAATATTTATTCCTATAATAAAAAAGGTATATTCCTCTTTAGTAATGAGAAATATACCTTTTTTATTATCTAGTTCAGTTAAAAAACTCAGTTGATTGGAGCAAAAATTAACAGCCTACTTTAACTGGGACCTACTATTAAGTAGAATTTTTTAGCTTTCCTCACTAATAGCAACCGTTTTCTTTAATTATTTCATTTGAACCATTTTGACTTTTTTATCAACCAATTCCATAAAATCTTTTTCAATAGTTTGCAGTTTTTGCTTGCTCTCTGCCAAACTTGAACTGTTTACACCAAAGTAGAATTTTACTTTTGGCTCTGTTCCAGATGGACGTAAACATACCCATGAACCATCTTCAAAAATATATTTCAAAACATTCGACTTTGGCATTTGAATCACTTGTTCGTCATCTTTTGTTACTCGGATACTTGTCTGATAATCCTCACTGGCAAGTGTATTCATGAATCCTAAGTTTTTTAACGGCTCACTGCGGAACGAGGCTAACAGGCGCTGAATCATTTCTGCCCCTTCTTTTCCTTTTAATGTCAATGAACGAAGCCCTTCTT
>NZ_JAABNN010000026.1 GCF_009928415.1 Bacillus sp. USDA818B3_A | reverse complement strand
ACGACCGATCGGTTAACAGCCGATAGCTCTACCACTGAGCTACTGCGGAATAATGATTTATTGCTTGTCCCAAAGGCGTTTGCCCTGTCGACTCTTTACATTATATAGACCTCACACTAGAAAGTCAACATTATTTTTATATGAAAATTATTAACTAATCATTACTTATTTATAACTCCATCTCTTTCACTTTTAATAATTTTCCTCTGCATTTACCACACACATATCTAGAAGTATTTATACTTCTTCTTCTTTGGTATGTAAGCTGGCAGTTCGTACACTGATAAACAAGTATTTTCCTTACTGTACGTTTTGACTTTTTCTCAGGAAGCTGATTACAGAAGCGTGGTGCCCCTACTTTCTTCAATAAGATTTTAAACTCTTGATCCTTATGCTGATAACCTCTGCCTTCAAGATGCAGGTGGTAATGACAAAGCTCATGCTTAATGATACCGATTAATTCTTCCTCGCCCAGTTGTTCCAGATACTTTTTGTTAATTTCGATATTATGCGTACCTAAAAGATATCTTCCACCGGTTGATCTTAACCTTGAATTAAACGATGCTTTATGCAAAAAGGGCTTTTCAAAAAAATCATCAGATATCTTTTCGACTAATCCTTGAAGTTCCTGCTGATCCATTTTTACAGTTCCTCACTTTCTAGCGAACGTGACAACCTATTATAGCATATATTGTATATACCCTTAATCAATGATGCACTACTTTTCGGGAGGTATCACACTATGCCAAATTGGCTGCAAAACCAAATGAAAAGGGCTTTCTATGAGAAGGACCGCTATCAAATTAAACTTCTTAACCAGTGCTGGTTTTTTTACAGAAAAAAACACTGCTCTTAAAAGCAGTGTTCCTTAAAATTGGCGCCAAAATCTAAGTCTTCTAGACCGGGACGCCTCTCAAGCCCTATGATGGCGGCAGCATGGTTAAGGCTACCCGGCCCTTTTTCATATCCACAGAGTCGACCCAAACAGTAACGACATCACCCACTGATACAATGTCCAATGGATGCTTAACAAAACGATTGCTAAGTTTAGAAATATGAACAAGCCCGTCTTGTTTAACACCAATATCAACAAACGCTCCGAAATCAACCACATTCCGGACTGTTCCTTGAAGCTCCATTCCCGCTTTTAAATCTTCTAGCTTTAGAACATCCTTTTTTAAGAGCGGGCGAGGTAAATCGTCCCGAGGATCTCGTTCTGGTCTCACTAAAGCATCTATTATATCTTTTAAGGTTAACTCACCAATTGCTAATTCTTCGGAAACCGCCTTTAAGTCTAGTGCATTCAGGGCCGTCTTTAACTCTTCTGTCCCTAAGTCATTAGCTGTAAAACCTAGACTTGTTAATAACTTTTTCACTTCATTATAGTTTTCAGGATGGATTCCTGTGCGGTCAAGAGGCTGTTTACCATCCAGTACACGTAAGAACCCAATTGCCTGCTCATAAGTTTTTGCCCCTAGACGAGGAACTTTCTTTAACTCCGTCCTGCTCGTAAACTTCCCTTCCTCTTCGCGCTTTTTGACGATGTTATTGGCGGCTGTCTTGTTCAAACCTGCCACATATTGCAATAAGGAAGAAGAGGCTGTATTTACATTCACCCCTACCCGGTTAACAGCCGTTTCAACGACAAAATGCAGAGATCCGGATAGGCGTTTTTGGGAAACATCATGCTGGTACTGACCAACCCCTACTGATTTAGGATCGATTTTCACCAGCTCAGCTAATGGATCCTGCAGGCGCCGTGCAATCGATACTGCACTTCTTTCTTCTACTTGGAAATTTGGAAACTCCTCTCTAGCTATGTCAGAAGCAGAGTAGACACTAGCCCCAGCCTCGTTAACGATTAGATAAAAAATTTCTTCATCCATCTCTTTTAAGATATCAGCGACAAACTGTTCCGTTTCCCTCGAAGCTGTCCCATTTCCAATGGCAGCCATTTCTACTTTGTACTCACGTAAAATGCTAATAAACTTTTCTCGAGCTTCTTTCGTTTTGGAAACAGGCGGATGCGGATAGATGACATCAATTTTTAACACCTTCCCCGTTTCATCCACGACAGCTAATTTACAGCCTGTCCGATAAGCAGGGTCGACACCTATAACCACTTTCCCCTTTAATGGCGGCTGAAGCAGTAAATTACGCAGGTTTTCCGAAAATATATGGATCGCTTGCTCTTCTGCTTTTTCCGTTAACTCCGCTCTAATTTCCCGTTCGATGGAAGGCTGAATTAGTCTTTTATAACCATCCTCTATAGCCTCTTGAACAATCGGTGCAGCAGGTGAGTGTGGAGCACGTACCCATTTTCTCGTTAATTGAGCAATAATAAGATCCGAATTTACTTTAATTGAAGCCCGCAAAATATCTTCCTTCTCTCCGCGGTTTAAAGCGAGAATGCGGTGTGGGACTATTTTATTTACAGGTTCTTCATATTCATAGTACATTTCATAGACATTTTTTTCGTCTTTCTCCGCATCTTTAACAACAGATGCAACCGTACCAGTCTTAAGCGTCTCTTTACGAATCCATTTACGGCCTTCAGCATCATCAGAAACCATTTCCGCAATAATATCTTTAGCACCAGCGATTACTTCTTCTACCGTAAGAACTTGCTTTTCCTCAGATATAAATCCTTTAGCCTTTTGTTGTATATCGTCTTTCGGAAAAGTCATCAGCCAATCAGCAAACGGTTCTAATCCTTTTTCTTTCGCCACAGTAGCCTTCGTTCTTCTTTTCTGCTTAAAAGGACGATAAAGGTCTTCCACCTCTTGGAGTTTTTCAGCCTTTGTAATGGACTTACTTAGGTCATCGGTTAATTTCCCTTGTTCTTCGATGATCCGAAGAACTTCTTCTTTCCTTTGTTCAAGGTTTTGTATGTACTGCCAGCGCTCTAAAATGGTACGTATCTGAACTTCATCAAGGGCGCCGGTCATTTCTTTCCGATAACGAGCAATAAACGGGACGGTATTTCCTTCATCAAGTAACGAAATAACACTTTTCACTTGTTTACAGGGGATAGACAGCTCACTGGCGATTTTACCTAAGAGCTGATCATCTTTTACAACTGTATCATTCACAAAGCAATCCTCCATCCTTTTTTCATTTCATTTTATCAAATTAAACGAAAGGTTTCATTAAAGCCCCTAAGACTTTTGCCGTAAAAAAAGAAAAGCAAGCTAAGATTAGCTTGCTGATTGGCAGAAAAATCAAGAGGCAGGATATGTATGAAAAAACGCTCTTTAAAAGAGCGTACTTTTAACTAAAATTCGATGAGACCTAAACTTACCTGTAAGGCTTCATCCACTTTTTCCATCATTTCGTCATCGAGATGGGTGATTTTATCGGTTAACCGCTGCTTATCAATTGTACGAATTTGCTCTAGCAGAATGACCGAGTCACGTTCAAATCCGTAGCGCTTCGCATCAATTTCGACATGAGTAGGAAGCTTAGCCTTTTGAATTTGAGCTGTAATCGCTGCAACAATCACTGTGGGACTAAACCGATTCCCGATGTCGTTTTGGATGACAAGTACAGGTCGGACGCCGCCTTGTTCAGAACCAACAACTGGGGATAGGTCCGCGAAATAAACGTCACCACGCTTGACAATCAAAGGATTACCCTCCGCTTACAAGACGTTCAACTGTGTGTTCTGCCTCATATTCTGCTAAAAATGCTTCTGATGCAATTCTAAGATTGATTTTTGCCATTTCCATGTATCCACGTCTCATCGACTCGCGAATTTGTCTCTTTTTGCGTTCGCGCAAATACATTTTGGTCGCTTGGTAAATAAACTCACTACGGTTTACATTCTCTTGCTTAACAAAACCATCTAACTCTGTTAAAAGATGTTGCGGTAACTTCACTAAGATTTCCGTAGTTGCGCCAGTTTCAGACACAAACATACACCTCCACCATCACTACACACCATTTTTATCTAACCAGAATTGCATTCTGATGCTTAAATTTAACTGCACTTCTGTCTATGTCCCCCTAAGGAGTCAAAAGCGAGTTTTAGATTTGATACTGTACCATATTTAATAATAACACTAATCAAGCCCAATTCATAGACTAAATATAATTCTACTGTATTATAAGCCAATAAAAGGTGCTTTTATGCACAATTTACCGCAATATCATAAATATGTTCAAATTTCTATATTTAAGCCTGTGAATTCTTTAGCACGTCATTTTTCAAGTCGATAATTTTACCGCCTTTTTTATAAACCCTTGGAACACGGCTGGTAATGATACATGGAACTTCATAATTAATCGTCTCAAGCTTAGCTGCCACTTCATTGACAGAAATAAATTCCTCTCCCTGCCGGCCAATTAGAGTGACGGATGTTCCAACTGGCAAATTTGAAGGAAGACGTACCATGCACTGATCCATACATATTCTCCCGACTAACGGCGAACGCTTTCCCTCAATTAACACTTCTTGTCCTTGCAGCTTGCGAATCCATCCGTCTGCATAGCCAATTGGGATTGTTCCGATCCACTCATCGTCATCGCTTTCATACGTAGCCCCGTAGCTAACCTTATCCCCTCTCTTCATCTGCTTCACATGAACAAGTCTTGTTTGCAGTGAAAAAGCCTCCTTCAATGGAAAGGGAATCTCTTTTTCCATTTCTTGTGATGGTGTTAATCCATACATGGCAATTCCAATCCGGACCATATTAAAATAAGCATGAGGAAATCTTATCGCAGCCGCACTATTGCTGGTATGAATATACTTTGGCCGCTTTGTTAACACCTTTAGCAGATCCTCAAATAACGTTAATTGCTGGTTGAAATAGCCGGCATCCAATTCATCAGCCGTGGCAAAATGAGTAAAAATCCCTTCAAAATAAAACCGGGGATCCCCTAAAATGAATTGTTCTACGGTTGATAATTCATCACGGGTACGCACACCAAGTCTGCCCATGCCTGTATCTACTTTAATGTGCAGGGAAACCCGCTCCCCATCCTTTAAATATTTTTGTGCTTCTTGAAGCCATTCCTTTTGAAAAACAGTAAGGGTAATATTCAGCTTGGCTGCGATTTGAACGTCTTGCGGCCGGGTTACCCCTAGAATCAAAATAGGAGCAGAAATCCCTTTTTGTCTAAGCGCGATCGCTTCATCCATTATTGCCACAGCAAGATAACCTGCCCCTGCAGAGAGGGCAGTTTCAGCCACTTGAACATCTCCATGGCCATAGGCATTTGCTTTTACGACTGCCATGATTTCCACTTGATCTGCTACATGTTTCTTTATGGCGGAGACATTTTCCGCGATAAAATCCAAATTAATTTCTGCCCATGTATCCCGGTAAAAAGATACTTGTTCTTCCATCATTCCACTTCCTAATTAAATGCATTTTTATATTATACCGCAAAATTGGATTATATAATTTCTATATAGCGGAGTTACCCGCTTAACTTTTACAAAATTATCATACTACTTTTTCAAACAAAAAACAGGCACGCGGCCTGTTTTGTTTAGATAATTATTTAACTGATTCACCTTGAACCGATTTTGCTACTTCAACCATTTCTTCTCTAGTCAGTTTATTCGAGGCAATCATATAATCGATACCGCCCTGTGACCAGGAGAGTGAATGATCAGACAACGCTCCAATTGTCGCACCTAAATCAACGATATCCCCTTCCATTGGAGTTGGACTAGCAGATGCTGCCTTAGCTGTTACCTTCTCCTGGACAAGTGTGTAGGATTTTTTGCCATCATAGGTGAGTACCACCCGCTTGCCATCCTCCATCTTCACTGTTTTTTCTTCGATTAGCTTTGTTCCTGTTAACTCAAATGTTGGATACTTAACAGAGAATGTTTGGTCCTTGTCTTTACCACTCGCCATGGCTGGTAAGTTCAACTGCGCCCGGGTCATATTCTTTTTCATATCAAAGTCGTCTTTGTCAAAGTCAGCATTAAATTTCACCTTGGAGAACTCAACTGTCACAAGGGCATTTCGATCCGGATCCATTACTTTTACTATCGCAGGTGATAAATCACTTTTATTCAGCTTAATTTCTTGGATTGGAAGCATACTATTATTTTGATAACGAGTCTTGGTTTCAAAGATATAATAGTCTTTTGTGGAAGAGAACTTGGCTTCTTTATCTGCGACAATATCCTTTATTAAGGATTCGTACAAATAGGCTTGGCTGCTATTTTGCGGCCAGTCACTTTGGAAACGGAAGCTTTTATTTAATGCCGGCGTTAGAACAAAGACACCTTCTTTATTTCTAAGGATCATTTGACTTTGGTCTTTTTCCGCATTTTTTAAATTCACCCGATAGAATGTAGGATCTTTATGCCAGATTTCTACATTATAAACTTGCGAATCGGCACCCATTTTTAATGTCATTTTCGCATTTACTTTATAGCTGGTTAAGTCACTTTGCTTGCTCCTAAGTTCCTTTACCACATCATCTTGTGATTTTGATCCACAGGCAGCTAGAACGAAAATCATCATTAGCCCTGTAATAAGCATCAAAAACTTTTTCCTCATTCCTTCAACCCCTTCTTGTCTCATTTCATATGATTATCAAAGAAGAGAAAGGCAGGAATCAGGCTTATCAACCATAGCTGACCTTGTCTCTCCTATTTCCCTATGAATATATGAGACAACCCTGGGGAATATTCTTACAAAGAGCCATGCAGCGGAAAAATTAAAGGTTGTGTCTTTAAACTACTACTGTTCTATGACCACCTGCGCAACAGCATAATCCCTGCTGTGTGAGATAGATAAATGGGCTTGAACTTCTGGTTTTTTAAAAAAGGGCTTGCCAAAACGATCTGTCTCAATTTCAATATCCTGAAAAGACAATTCTTTTCCAATACCGGTGCCAATGGCCTTGGAAAATGCCTCCTTTGCAGCGAATCTCCCTGCTAAAAACTCCACTTTCCGTGTTTTAGACAACTCATCAAACACCTTCTTTTCGTTGGCGGTCAATATCCGGTCAACTAACTTACCTTTCCTGCTAATTATTTCAAAAATTCTATGCAGTTCGATAATATCAATCCCAATTCCTTTGATCACATGTCATCATTCCTTCTATTTAAATTACTATCCGCATAATAGTGTACAAAACCAAAAAACTGTTTAAGATGTCAATGAAAGGAGGTTTAAACCATTTTTACCAGAACAGAAAGCTTTCGCGAATTTATCCGCTATTATCCGATGGTCTCAATCATCGCTGCTATTCACTTAGTATTATATCTTTTAACCATTCTTCCTATATTCCCAAACAACTGGTTCATTGAAAATTTTTCTGGCGTTAATCTCTATATTAAGGAAGGAGAAGTTTGGCGGCTAATCACTCCCACTTTTATGCATAGCGGTTTTTCACATATGCTGTTTAATAGTATTTCATTAATTTTATTTGGACCCGCATTAGAACGCCTGCTCGGGAGCCGCAAATTTCTATTCATTTACCTTTTCTCAGGAGTCCTGGCAAATGTAGCTACTTTGTTGTTCGAGCCGTTAACCTATACACATGTCGGCTCAAGCGGAGCGATATTCGGCTTATTTGGCTATTATATTGCCATCATCATCTTTAGGAAGAGGCTGATATCCCAACCAAATAGTCAAATTATCCTCGTTCTCTGTGCCGTCAGTTTAATCATGACCTTCCTGCAGCCAAATATCAATGTGATTGCCCACCTATTTGGTTTATTAGGCGGCTTTTTAATCGGGGCAATTCCTTACTTTAATAAAGAAAGCCTGTCCGATTCTTTCCGAAGTACGACGTCATGGGCCGGCAGCCAAAGGAGAAATGTCTCCTTTCAATCTCCAGTAAAAGTATTGATCTGGGCGATGATTATCATCTTGGCTGTCTTAGGATTTTGGAAATAATTATACCTCGTTAAAACCAGGTAGCGGTTCAATTTGATATTGGGCCGTTCCCTGGTTTTTTTTTTTGCATTTATATCCAGCAACTTTTTTAAAAATCATCTTTTCATTCATATTTACTTATGATAATGTATAAAAATGAAAAAAGGATTTACTGCAACATTTACACAAAGTGAAGGATTTCCTCCTTTTGGAAAGGTTGGTAAGATGGAACCACTTCCTTTTAAACAATTGGTTAAAGATCATTTTAATCAACTTTCAACAGGACAAAAAAAGGTAGCAAACTACCTTATCGATAATATAGAAAAGGCTGCCTTTCAAACAGCGTTCCAGATTGGGAAGCAGGCAACGGTCAGCGAAACGACTGTCATTCGTCTATCCTATAGCTTAGGTTTTCAGAGTTTTAGCCAAATGCAGGAGCGGATTCAGCGGCAGATGTTATTACAGAATCAAACTGCAGTCTCAAATATTGATTTATCTAGTTCGAGCGAAAGCCGCGTGTTTACAAAGGTGATAGAAAATCAGATTGATATTTTAAGGAATCTTTTAGATTCTGCTAACATCGAAGAAATCTGGAAAGCAGTTGATGTATTAATTAAGGCCGACCAAATTTTAATTGCAGGCCACCTAGTCTCTCATGCAGCCGCATATTGGTTCTCCTATATGCTCGGTACCATTCGTAATCAAGTCCATTTATGTTCAACGTCCGGGGACTTTTTTGAAAAGTTTTGTAATCTGACTAACCAATCAGTGGTGGTCGTTTTCTCTTTTCCACGTTACTCCAATGAAACGATTAAAATTGCTGAAAGTGCTGTGGAAAATGGAATTACCTTGATTTCTATCACGGACCGGCTTTTATCTCCTGCCGGAAGGATTTCCGACATTGTATTAACCACTGAGGAAAATGCAGAATCCGGTACGAATTCCATTGCATCGGTGATTAGCTTATTGGACTTAGTCATAGAAGGAATTCAACAAAAAGACAATGAACGGATCCTTAAATACCAAAAAAAGCTTGAACGGCTCTATTCGACATTTGGGGTATTTAATGAATAAGGTTCGAAGTTTAAGAGGTGAATAGGATTGAATCCGTTAGATTTTATAGAACAACATAAAAATGAATTACTGCGCACCTATCAAGATCTTCATGACCTGGCGGAACCAAGCTGGGGAGAAGAAAAGACATCCAGCTATATTGCCGAAAAACTGCAAACGGCCGGTTTTAAACTCAACCGGTTTAAGGACCATTACGGACTCATTGCTGAAATACCAGGTGAATCCAATCAAGTCATCGCTCTTCGTGCAGATATGGATGCACTGGTGCAAGAAGTAAATGGTACCGTTAGGCCCAATCACTCTTGTGGTCATGATGGACACAGCACAATGGTCCTATACACAGCACTTGCATTCGCAGCAAGCGGGCTGAATCCGGAGTATACACTGCGATTTATTTTTCAGCCTGCCGAAGAAAAAGGAGCAGGCGCTCTAAAGATGATGGACGATGGAGCATTGGAAAATGTCCAATTGTTGTTTGGCACCCATGTGCGGCCAATCAGTGAACTCCCCTATATGACTGCCTCTCCTGTGATCATTCATGGAGCAGCAGGAACCATTCGGGGGATCATAAAAGGACGCCAGGCTCATGCAGCGCGTCCGAACGAAGGAATCAATGTGATTGAGGCAGCGGCCCTTTTGGTACAAAACTTAAAAGAGATTGACTTACAAACAGAAGTTCCCTATTCCATTAAAATGACACAGCTGCATACGGAAAGTGATGCAACCAATGTCATCCCGGAAACGGCACAATTTGCCCTTGATGTGAGGGCACAATCAAACGAGGTCATGTCTGTACTTCAACAGCGGGCTAAAACCGCGATGGAGCAAGCCGGGGACCAAACCGGAGCAGCCTTCACCTGGTCTATGAAGGAATTTGTTCCGGCCGCTAGTAAAAATGAAAAGGCAATGAAGATTGCTGAAAAGGCGATTGTTGAGATACTCGGCAGAGAAAATCTCGTCCCGATATGCATCTCCCAGGGTGCCGAGGACTTTCATTTTTACACAGCAAATAATCCCGGCCTTGCCGCAACGATGGTTGGATTAGGCTGTGGTTTGACTCCAGGCTTACATCATCCCGAAATGAAATTTAATCTCGATGCATTGATTTATGGAACGAAGATTTTAACACAAACTATACTAAACGCATTACAAACAACAAATAACAATTAGGAGAGGTGTACGATGGAAAATACAGCTCATAAAATAGATACAACAGTTGAGCAGCATATAGCTCAAGAACCATTGGAAAGAAAGTTAAAAACAAGACACTTATCGATGATTGCCATTGGCGGGACGATTGGTACAGGACTATTTTTAGCAAGTGGTGCCACCATTGCTGATGCAGGACCTGGCGGAGCCCTTACTGCCTATCTAATTGCTGGTATTATGGTTTATTTTATTATGACAAGCTTAGGGGAAATGTCTGCGTTTATTCCTATCACTGGCTCGTTTAGCACGTATTCCGACCGTTTTGTCGATCCTGCTTTAGGATTTGCGATTGGCTGGAATTACTGGTATAACAACGCCATCATTGTCGCCCTTGAATTGTCAGCTTCCTCGCTGATTATGAAGTACTGGTTCCCAGATGTTCCCGGAATCATTTGGAGCGCCATCTTCCTTGTGTTGATTTTTGGATTAAATATTTTATCCGTAAAAGGTTATGGTGAATCTGAATTCTGGTTCGCTATTATCAAGGTTGCTACGATTATTATATTCATTGTGTTAGGTTTATTAATGATTTTTGGTATTATGAAGGGCCATACTGGCGGCTTTGAAAACTTTACGAAAGGTGAAGCACCATTTAAAGGCGGATTCCTTTCCATTTTAAGCGTGTTTATGATTGTAGGTTTTTCGTTCCAGGGAACGGAGCTTGTCGGAGTTGCGGCCGGTGAAAGTGAGAACCCAGAAAAGAACATGCCAAAAGCAATCAAACAAATCTTCTGGAGAATTTTATTGTTCTATGTTTTAGCGATTTTTATTATTGGCTGTTTAGTTAGCTATAAAGATCCATTATTATTAAGCACGGATGTCAAAGATGTTGCAGTTAGTCCGTTTACACTTGTATTTAAAAATGCCGGCCTTGCTTTTGCTGCTGCCTTAATGAATACCGTTATTCTTACTGCTGTACTTTCTGCAGGTAACTCTGCCCTGTATGCTGCATCCCGTGTGTTATGGGTATTGGCGAAGGAAGGAAAAGCCCCTGCTTTCTTAAAGCAAGTAAGTAAAAAAGGGTTGCCAACAAATGCTTTGTTAGTTTCAACAGTGATTGGTATGTTATGCTTTTTAACTTCTCTGTTCGGTGATGGTACAGTTTACGGCTGGTTATTGAACGCTTCTGGTTTAGCAGGGTTCTTATCTTGGTTAGGAATTTCGATCTCACATTACCGCTTTCGTAAAGCTTACATTGCCCAAGGCAGAAGCTTATCAGATTTACCATACGTAGCAAAATGGTTCCCGCTTGGACCCATCTTAGCTACTGTATTATGCTTAGTTGCTGTTTTCGGACAAAATTATGGCGCCTTCTTTGGTCCAAATATTGACTGGTACGGTGCATTGGTTTCATATATTGGCCTTCCGCTGTTCCTGTTAGCTTATTTTGGCTATAAGGTTGTAAAAAAGACAAAGTTGGTCCCATTGCAAGATGCTGATTTCAGCCGTGAATAATTTTTAAAGGGGGAATTGCTTTGAGAACAGAGGCAATTGAAATCCGTTCCCTATCTACGATTGAAGAGCTTGAAGAGGTTCGCAGACTAGAAAGTAAAATTTGGGGGGAGTCTGACTCCATTCCCACACACCAAACGATTACCGCCGTCAAAAACGGCGGTTTAGTGCTTGGTGCCTATTACGCGGGAAAATTGATTGCCTTTCAATACAGCTTTCCCGGATTTAACGGCCAGTCTGTCTATCTCTGCTCACATATATTAGGGACAGATGAACAATTTCGTAACAAAGGGATAGGAGAGAAATTAAAGCAAGCCCAGCGCGATGAGGCGTTAAAGCTTGGTTACTCACTGATCACTTGGACTTATGATCCGCTTGAGAGCATCAATGGATATTTAAATATCGGGAAACTTGGCGGAGTTGTTTCAACTTATATTCCAAACTGCTACGGGGAGATGGAAGATCTATTAAATAGCGGGCTCCCTTCTGACCGCTTCCTTGTCGAATGGCATTTTGGTGATACTGCACAAGTCGATACTTTTGGAACAGAATACGAACAAGATTTTGTTTTAGGAAGCTCGTTTCTAAAGTGGGATATCAATGAAAATGGGCAGCCGGTTACAGCCCCTTTACAACTTGAAGGCTTACATAACAATCACGTTCAATTTGTACCCATCCCAAAGAACTATCGCATCATTCGCGAAACGAATCTCGAGCTTGCCACCAATTGGCGAATGCACACCAGAATGGCTTTTTCTGAGCTGTTTAAGCAAGGCTGGCAAGTCAGCGGGTTTAAAAAAATCAACGATCCGGGGATTCCTGTCAATTTCTATATTCTTACTAGACCTGCGCCTAAAGGAGATTTTTGTAATGAAGATTAAGCAAGTCATTTTGAGGCATCTCAAGCTTGATTTACTGCATCCTTTTACCACCAGCTTTGGAACGGAGTATGACAAGGATTTTATTTTGGTGGAAGTTAAAAACGATGATGGCCTGTCTGGCTGGGCTGAATCGGTGGCCATGCTGGATCCGTTATATAATGAAGAAACTGTCAAAACCAATTGGCATATCCTAGAGGATTATTTAATTCCGATCGTTTTAAAAAATGAGATTCAGCATCCTGATGAATTGTTTGAGAAATGGTTTGCCCATCTCCGAGGCAATTACATGGCTAAGGCAGCCATTGAGGGCGCTGTTTGGGATTTGTATGCAAAAGAGCAGAATATTTCTTTAGCGAGCGCTCTGGGCGGTGAACGATCTGCGATTGATGTCGGCGTCAGCATTGGAATTAAGGATTCAATCGAAGAAACGCTTGAAACGATTGGGCAGCGTCTAGAGGAAGGCTATAAGCGGGTTAAATTAAAGATCAGACCCGGCTGGGATGTCGAATTAATTGACCGTGTTCGTCAAGTTTACCCTGATATTCCTCTAATGGCTGATGCTAACTCAGCTTATACTTTGGATGACACAGATCGGTTAGCGGCTTTAGATGATTATCAGTTAATGATGATTGAACAGCCACTGGCTCATAATGATATTATTGATCATTCTGACTTGCAGGCCCGGATGAAGACTCCTATTTGTTTGGATGAGAGTATTCACTCTGTGGAAGATGCACGGAAGGCGTTAAAGCTTGGAAGCTGCAAGATCATTAATATCAAGATTGGTCGTGTTGGCGGGTTAACGGAAGCAAGGAAGCTGCATGATTTTTGCCAGGCTAACAATATCCCGGTTTGGTGCGGCGGCATGCTTGAATCTGGGGTGGGCCGCGCCCATAATATCGCAATTACTTCACTGCCAAATTTTTCTCTCCCAGGTGATACGGCGGCTTCTTCGCTTTATTGGGCGGAGGATATTATTGAGCCTGAGGTCACTGTCCAGAACGGAACGATTACCGTTCCGACTTCACCGGGAATTGGTTATGAACCTAGTATTGAGAAAATTAATAAGTTTACGGTATACAGCCGGAGTTATCGTGCTTAAAGATTGTTTTTTGAAGATGCCCTTCATCGTGGAGGGCTTTTTCGTTTTATGGGGAGATGCACTTTAGGTTGAGGCTAGGAGGATTTCTTTTAATCGTACTCCTTGAGGACAACCTCCTCTTTAATTCCGCATGAACTGTCCTCAATACAACGGCTTGAAGACATCCCCCTATTCAATTCCGCGTGAACTGTCTTCAATACCTCTTCTTAAGGACAATTCTATTCTTGATTGTACGTAAACCGTCCTCAATACAACTACTTGGAGACATTCCTCTATTCACTTCCGCGTGAACTGTCCTCAATACCTCTTTTTAAGGACAATTCCCTTCTAGATTGTGCGTAAACTGTCCTCAATACAACAGCTTGGAGACATTCCTCTATTCACTTCCGCGTGAACCGTCCTCAATACAACGGCTTGGGGACAGGTCTTTCCTCAATTCAACTCGAACTGTCTCCAATGCATCCTCTTGAGGAAAATCTCATTCTTCATCCCGCTTAAACTGTCCTCAATACAACTATTTAAAATCAACCTTGCACGATACCGTTTCAGCTTTTTATCAATGGAACCTATTCCATCACAAAATTCGTCTGATCCAGCCATTTTACCCCTCCGCGCTCCTTTAAATCCCTAACCAATTGAAACAATGCAGCATCCTTCTGTTTCGCTTCAATCATACAATGAATCTCCGGTACACTTCCTTTTACTTCATGTAAAAACCTCAGAAACATCTCAGGATCAACATAATCGGCATGTGCTCGAAACTCCTTCTCGGAACGGGGACTCGAAATATGCATTTTAACAGGAAGCGGCGAATGACTCCAAGTAGACACCATCCGCTCCCAATCTGACACCCAATCTTCGTCTTCATGATTGGCCAAATGATGATGGTAATCAAAAACAAAGGGAACTCCTAACTTCTCACAAAGATATAACGCCTCCTTAACCGTAAAAGTGGTATCATCATTCTCCAGCATAATCATCTTTTGAATATCCGGCCTAATAAATGCCCAATTATGAATAAACTGCTCTAATGCCTTCTCCTTATCATCATATCCCCCGCCGACATGCAATACACAGCGGTGCTCCGGATTTATATCCATCCCTCGCAACAACGCCTCATGCATACTTAATGTCTTTAGCGAGTTTTTTAAAATATCCTTGTCCAAAGAATTTAGCACAACAAAGTGATCCGGATGGAAATCAACCCTTATCGGATGCTCCCGTAAAAACTCAGCAAGGTTCGCTAATGCCTCCTTAAGAGGTTTAATATAATTCCAATCCCGCAGCTCCTCATGATTGGCAAGCGGAATAAGCCGAGAACTAAATCGAAAAAACTGAATATCATTCCCTGCATTATGCTTTAACAGACGTAAACAATTTTCTAAATTGGATACGGCAATACGTTCTAACTTGCGAATCGCCGCATCACGGTCTTTGATCTTTGAAAATTGAGCAAACGTCATTGTTTGGGAGGGTGATGCCTGCTGCAGTTCGACACTCATCGCTACATACCCCAGACGGACAATCGTCATAAATATCACTCCATAGAAAAGACTCTTTTTTACTATTCCCTTTTAGGCAAAAAAAGCATGAACAAAATGTTCATGCTTTGAGGTCGTACTATTGGTTTTTATTGATGATTATAGCTTCTTGGCTTTGATGACTTGCCGCCTGTTCTCTTTTCGCCACTTCTTGGCTTTACAGGTGCCTTTTTGCGGTTACGGTCAGAGTATGAGCCTCTTGAATCGTCTCTTCTTCTACGGTCCCCACGGTCAAACTGTTTTCTATCTCTTTTTTGTGGCATAGGGGCTTCTTCTGTCAATTTTACAGGAGTAGTATCCGGCTCTTTTGTTAACATCTTCAACACTGCAGCCACAACCGTTTGAGCATCATTGCCATCTAGTAATTCTTGTGCTGCTGCTTTGTAATAATGAAGGTTGTTGGATTCAATTGTTTGAACAATTTTATCTACAACTGCACGTTGCTGACCTTCTAGTGCTTCATCAAGGGTTGGAGCATGCATTCTTTCCATCTTCCTCTTCGTTGTTTTTTCCACAACGGCAAGGTAAGATTTCTCACGTGGTGTGATGAAAGTCATCGCAACACCAGTCTTTCCGGCACGACCTGTACGGCCGATACGATGAACATAGCTCTCAGGATCCTGCGGAATATCGAAATTATATACATGTGTAACGCCGGAAATATCCAGACCCCTTGCCGCTACGTCAGTTGCAACAAGGACATCAACTGTTCCTTCTTTAAACTTTCGAAGGACCGACATACGCTTCGCTTGGGTTAAATCACCATGAATACCTTCTGCAGTATATCCTCTTAAAGTCAATGCTTCCGATAATTCATCGACACGACGCTTGGTCCGACCAAAAACAATGGCAAGTTCCGGTGATTGAATATCAAGAAGTCTTGTTAACACGTCAAATTTATTTCTTTCTTGCACTTCAATGTAATATTGCTCAATTAAAGGAACGGTCATTTCTTTCGCTTTTACACGAACAATTTGCGGGTCCTTCATGAATTTTTCTGCCATTCTTTGAATTGGTCCCGGCATGGTCGCAGAGAACAATAGCGTTTGGCGCTCTGCAGGTGTTGCAGCAAGGATGGATTCAATATCTTCGATGAATCCCATGTTCAACATTTCATCTGCTTCATCAAGGATGACCGTATTTACAGTATCAAGACGCATGGTTTTACGGTTAATATGGTCTAGCACACGTCCAGGAGTTCCGACAATGATATGTGGTGCTTTCTTTAATGAGCGAATTTGGCGGCTGATATCCTGCCCTCCATAAATTGGAAGTACACGGACTCTTTTTCCTGACCCAATTTTATATAGCTCTTCTGAAACCTGAATCGCTAATTCACGAGTTGGCGCAATAATAATCCCTTGAATCGCATCCATTTTTGTATCAACTTTTTCCACCAACGGAATTCCAAATGCAGCTGTTTTACCTGTTCCTGTTTGAGCTTGCCCGATCAAATCTATACCTTTTAGCCCCAACGGAATTGTTTCTGATTGGATTGGTGTAGCTTCCTCAAAGCCCATTTTGAGAACAGCTTTTAATGTGGCCTGACTTAGGCCTAAATCTTCAAACTTTGTCAATGTTTTCATTCTCCTTCATCTATATGAAAATATTTGGTATATAATTGCTGAATATATACAAATTTACGCATCAACATGCGGTAATTTTACTTCTTTATTTTACCAAAAAAAAGACACTCTCCAAAAGAGTATGCCTTCAATCATCGTTCTTTAGACACGTTGATGAATATCATACCACTGTTACTAGTATTTTGCAATAAAGTTGTCTTTTAAACAGAGCTTCAAGCCTTAAACAGACTTTTTCTCGTTTAAAAAGTCCCACACTTGAGAAAATAAGGTTTCCCTTTCCTCACAGTGACATATATGGTGCTTGGAATGTTTGATATAGGTGAGTTTTTTTTGCTTGGCACTTATGGTATGGAATAAATATTCAGCACTTTTTGGCGGAACAATCCCGTCACATTCCCCTTGTGCAATAAAGGTTGGCACATTTACCTGATGCAAGAGAGGTTTAATAAAAGAAACAAGCCTACGGAATTGTAATATCGCCGCAAAAGGTGTTTCTGTTATTTTTCTTTTATAACGGAGAAATAATTCATTTTCCAGCAAGTTTCCGTGGAGGGAATCTTTAATCATGTCTTTAATATCCGCAAATAACTGTTTTGGGTTAAGGTAATAAGCAGCGGCACTCAAAAGAATAAGCTTGTCCACAGGGTATTTGGCGGCGAGCAGGCTTGCGATCATTCCGCCCATTGAAAAACCAATGACATATACCACATCACAGGAATCTATCAGTTCTGTCAATTCAGCTTCAGCATGGTCAATCCACTCGTGGTACTCTACTCCCTTTAAGGAGCCGGGAACACCATGTCCCGGCAGTGTCGGAACCTTAAACTTCCAATTTGTTCGTTCCTTTAAATACTCTGCCAGCGGCTCTACTTCATAAGGAGCACCTGTAAAGCCATGGATCAGTAAGCAGCCAATCATATTCTCACCTGCCAATCCCCTTTACTTTTTTTGCAAAGCTTGAACAATATCTTCCAGTCTCATACCGCGGGAAGCTTTAACAAGAACAAGGGTGGATTCATCTACATACTTCTTTAATTGGTCAATAAGTTTCGTTTTATCTTTAAAAGCAAACACTTTATCATCACCTAAGGACTCGTTCGCTCCTTTAGCGATATGTCCACCTAACTCTCCATAAGTGAATAGATAATCAATCTTTTCCGGATCAAGCCCCGTACCAATTTGCAAATGATACTGTTCTTCCTGTGGACCAAGTTCAAGCATATCACCCAATACCAGGATTTTCCGTTTATAACCTTGTAGGTTTGATACTAGTTCAATTGCCGCCATCATAGACGTAGGGCTGGCATTATATGCATCATTAATAATCTTCTCGCCATGTTTTCCCTCGACAAGCTCCATTCTCATATTGGTTAACTTAATCCCAGTTAAGCCAGCGTTCATTTTTTCATAAGGAATAGAAAAATAATGGGCAATCAGCATAGCGGCAAGTGCATTTAAAATATTATGAGTACCAAGGACCGGTAACTCAAAAACTGTATCGGAAGCACTGATCTTAAAGGAGTTGCCCTGTTCAATTTGGGTGATATCCTTTGGGTAAAGATCGTTGGTCGCATTTCGGCCAAACGTTTGAATATTGATATTGCCTTTATATTTGAAAATCCGCTCCATTAATAGAGGTTCATCCCCATGAAGAACAGCAAGTCCGTCTGCTCGCAGCCCCTGCAGAATCTCAAGCTTCGCCTCAGCGATCCCTTCCCTTGAACCAAGGTCAAGTAAGTGGGATTCTCCTATATTCGTAATCACAACAGCATCTGGACAAGCAAGTTTTGTTAGGAAGGCAATCTCTCCCCTTCCGCTCATCCCCATTTCCAGTACAGCAATTTCCGTATCTTCCTTCAACCCTAAAACCGTTAATGGCAGACCGAGATGGTTGTTATAATTACCCTCAGTTTTTTGAACTTTATACTGGGTCGAAAGTAAACTTGCGGTCATATCCTTCGTAGTTGTCTTCCCATTACTTCCAGTAATGCCAACTACTTTTACGGATAATTCCTGGCGGTATTTTCTCGCCATCTCTTGCAGGGCTGTCAGGCAGTCCTCGACAATGATGATAGGTAATCCTTGCGGCGGATTCGGAACGTCACTTTGCCAAAGAGCCGCTGCTGCACCTTGTTTGATGGCTTCAGCTGCATATTTATGACCGTCTGCATGTTCGCCTTTAAAGGGTACAAATAAGTTTCCTGGCAGTATTTTTCTTGAATCGATGGTAACCCCTTGAATAAGAACATCTGCAAAAGGGGTGATATCATTTATGGCGGAGGCCATTTCTGAAATCTGTTTTAAAGAACGTTTGATCAATTGGATACCCTCCTTTTGTTTTACTAAATCTATCCTGCATTTCTTAAATTGAAAACGGACACGGCAGATAAGCCGTGTCTATTGGTATTTTCACTAAAACGTATACTTAATCTGCTGTTTCTCCGCATGTCGTTCTTGTGCAAGCTGAACAAGACGTTCAATCAATTGCGGATACTCTAATCCGGAATGCTTCCACAGTAATGGGAACATACTGAACGGTGTAAATCCTGGCATCGTATTTACCTCGTTAATTATCGCTTTGCCATCCTTTGTTAAGAAGAAATCGGCACGAACAAGTCCGGAGCAATCCAGCGCCTTAAACGCACGAACGGCCATCTCCTTCATTTGCGCATATTCCTCTTGGCTTATATCCGCTGGGATAATCAACGCAGTATCCCCATCTTCATATTTCGCTTTATAATCATAAAAATCCTTCTTCGGAACGATTTCACCTGCTACGGAACATTCAGGCTCATCATTGCCTAGCACAGCAATTTCTACCTCACGGGCGACGACACCTTCCTCAATAATGACTTTACGGTCAAATTGGAAAGCTTCAGAAAAAGCGGCATCTAATTCTGCACGATTCGTGCATTTACTAATGCCCACACTAGAACCGAGGTTGGCAGGCTTTACAAAGCACGGGAAACCAAGCTGTTCTTCTACACGAGCATAGGCCTCTTCCTTCGCCTTAGCCCATTCACTTTTGATAAAAGAAACATAGTCTACTTGAGCCAGCCCTGCTTGTGCAAAAATGTTCTTCATCAGGACTTTATCCATTCCAGCAGCTGAGGCTAGAACACCATTTCCTACGTATGGTAAATTAAGCAGCTCTAAGACGCCTTGGACCGTTCCATCTTCGCCATTTGGGCCATGTAATAATGGAAAAATAACATCAAGAGGAGCAGCCTCTTGCTCATTAGCTTGGAAAAGGGATGGAGCCAATGCTAATGGTGATAATGGCGTTGCACTTGTAAATTCCAATGCCTGAACATTTTCCACCGGTTCAAGTAACTGAGGTCCTTTAATCCATTGACCCTCAACATTTATGTAAATAGGATAGATTTCAAATTTTTCTAGGTCTAATGCTCGAATAACAGCAAGTGCTGTTTGCAGAGAAACCTTATGCTCAGCAGATTTTCCCCCATATAACAAACCTAATCTTGTTTTCATTTTTATTCCTCCAGATTCTCATTCACAGTTTATTTTAACATTTTACTAATTAAGAAAGGAAATGTAGCAAACAGGTTTTTAAATGTTTTTTCTTATTCCATATTCTATGATACTTCATGCTTGCTTCAATACAACCGATAAGCATTTTGTAAAATCTAACAAGCGTATAAAAAAACAGTCCCTTTGATAAAAAGGACTGTTTTCTTTAGATTACATTGAGTTTCCACTCTTTTGTTCTTTTATCAAAGATTAATTTGGCATGGTAAGGCTTGTTGGCTATTTCTTGGTATTCCTCATACATGTCGTCCATATTGTCAAAGTCACCCATGACCCAGATTGGTATATCAATTCGTGTCCGCTGGTGTTCCGCATCACGCAAGGAGAAACAAATTCCCTCTTTCATAAATGGTGTTAATGAAAGCAGAATTTCCTTATTAACCTGCGGATAGGTCCGTTTTTTTCTGATTCCCAAGATGGTTTTTTCAAGTTTCAATTCACCCATCTTACCTGCAATCACTTCACTAAGCAAGTGAAAATAGTCTTTAAAGCTTCGATAATAGATTTTATTAAACCAGCCATCATCATGGGCCAAATACACAAAACGATTGCCTAGTTTATTATAAAAGGGTACTCTTAAATGCTGTTTTTGGTGTCCGAGATATAACAATTCTGCCAATTCTTGGCCAGATAGTTCATTCAGACCCTCTTCTTCGGTAAAATCGATCCAGCAAAAGTCTCCGTACCCATAGACATCTTCTGCTGCTAACTTATCAATTCGATCATCCGGGCAATATTCGAGCAGTGTATGCATATTAAAATCAGCATCATCAAAACGGTGCTTTAATAAAAGCAAATGATTTAATGAACCTGAAAAAGCAGCAGCAAATTCGCTGAATTCGATACCGTAGGACATTACATACTGATCTGATTGATTTAAATGTACATAGATGAGATCCCGTATGTCTTGATGATGCTTTTTCAAAGCCAAACTCCTCCGATCAGCCATATGTAATATACTTAATGGACAGTTTCCAAGAAACTTCCAAATACTTTTTAAATCACTTCCTTATTTTATCAAATAATAGGCCAAATAGCATATTTCATTTCTTTTACAAAAAATTTTCATCAGTTACACATACTAAGTAATATATCTTCTTTCTTATTATTTGTTCATCTATCATTTTTAAACGGCACCCACAGAAAGGGGCATTTATATGATAAAAGATATGACAGCGGATGAAATAAATCTTTATATTATTAAAACCTTAAAGGAAAACAAAAGGTTAGAATTTGAAACGATTCTTAAGGAGCTTCAGCCCTACGATATCGCTAAAATTTATGAAGAATTGCCAGAAAAGCACAAAGGGAGATTCTTACTTTTTTTAAGTGCGGATGAGCTGGCCGATTTAATGGAAGAGCTGGATAAAGAGGAGCAGCTCGAATTATTAAATATCCTTGGAATTGAAAAATCCAGCGAAGTCTTGGATTTAATGGATAATGACGACTTGGCGCTGCTATTAAATGAATTGTCCCCTGAGAAAAAGGACTCACTGTTATCCGGGATGAAAAAGGAGGAATCCAGTGCGGTTCAAGGGATTATGAATTACCCTCCGGAAACAGCCGGGCGAATTATGACCAACCGATTCGTGTGGATCCGCGACTATTTTACTGTCAGGGAAGCCGTTGACAAGTTTAAAATATTTGCCGAGTTTGCTGAATCAATTAATTATTTGTATGTGATAGATGAAGCCAGGAAGCTGGTTGGTGTTGTGTCCTACCGGGATTTACTACTGGCAGAACCTGAGGAAAAGATTCGCGAGATCATGTACGAACGGGTCATTTCCGTTTCGGTCACCACAGACCAGGAAGTCGTTGCCCAAACCGCTGAGCGGTATGATTTCTTAGCTGTTCCTGTTGTTGATGAGAATAATATTTTGGTCGGGATTGTAACGGTTGATGACATCATTGATGTCGTTATCCAGGAAGCCAATGAGGACATTGAGAAGCTATCTGCTTCAGGAAAGTCGATTGACTTTGAAACAAAGACATTAGTAGCTGCCGCCAGGCGCCTGCCCTGGCTGATTTTACTGCTATTTATCGGGGTCATCTCAGGAAGGATTATCAGCAGTTTTGAGGAGACCTTGCAGCGAGTGGTGGCCCTTGCCTTTTTTATGCCGATGATTGCCGGGATGACAGGGAACACCGGCACTCAATCTCTTGCGGTGGTAGTGAGAGGCCTGATTACACAAGATATAGACCGCAGGGTTATTAAGCGATTAATTTCAAGAGAACTTGGTGTTGGTATTACAATAGGGATCATTTGCGCAATTATTATTGCAATTATTGCTTATATTTGGCAGGGAAATTTGATTCTTGGGGCTGTTGTTGGCGCCTCACTCTTCTTCACCTTAATTATCGGGACCCTTGCCGGTACGATTATACCGCTGATCTTATATAGAGTGAATATTGACCCCGCTGTTGCCTCAGGGCCGCTGATTACTACTCTAAATGATATTTTTTCACTAATGACTTACTTCGGGATTGCAACGATGTTTTTGAAGCATTTAATGTAAACAGGCTTCTGCGCCAGGCTGCTATCTAAGCAGCCTTTATTTCTGCAGGAAATAGAGATTAATGAAAAAATATGAAACCTTTCCTCTGTCTATTCGTTAGTAATATAACGGAAACGTTCAGTTTAGCCGCATGACAGTTATTAATAAGCATGATTCCGTCCGTTCCGCCATATTAATTTCAATATGAGACAAACTGGTATAAAATAAGTTAAACACGAAATAAGCGAAGGTGAACTATGACAGAATATATTAACTCAATCTTGGAATTTTTATCACAGCTAGGTTACTTGGGGATTGCTTTGGGACTAATGCTGGAAGTCATTCCTAGTGAAATTGTTTTAGGCTATGGCGGATATATGGTGTCACAGGGACATATGAATTTTATTGGTGCTGTCATTGCCGGGACCATAGGCGGGACGATTGCCCAGCTCTTCCTATATTGGGCCGGTTATTATGGCGGAAGGCCCTTCCTTGAGAAATACGGAAAATACGTACTTATTAAAAAGAAACATATCGATGTAGCCGAAGGATGGTTTAAAAAGTATGGAGCTGGAGTTATCTTCTCAGCCCGTTTTATCCCCGTTGTCAGACACGCAATCTCAATACCTGCAGGGATCGCTAAAATGCCTGCTGGGAAATTTACTCTCTACACGGTGGCAGCCGTACTTCCTTGGTCAATCATTTTCCTTTACCTTGGAAAGGTGTTAGGCAGCAACTGGTCACATATCAAAGAGGTTGCACATCCATATGTATTGCCGCTCATAATTGCCGCTATTGTTTTAGCAGCTATCTATTTTTTAGTAAAAAGAACGAAGAAAACCACCGACTAATGCCGGTGGTTTTCAGTTGTTTGCTTAGTAAATTTCTTCTGGGCCCAGGCATCGAGCTTTTTCACATGCTTTCTCCCAATCGTAAAACCATATAAAAGCAGTAAGACAATAATAAGTGTATACAAATCGACCTTTCTTGTTGAGATAAAGTTGATGATCCCCATTAATACTTGCGGGATCACGCCTGTTAAGGCAAACAAAACAGTCGCCACCTTAAACCAAAGGTTTGATTTTAATCGATACCTTGCGTATAAAAGAAAAAACGTCGATGCCCATGCCAGTACCTCAAGACTAACTAATATCAGCCATTTGTTCTCCACCAAAAATTCCAAAGGTAAACTCCTCCCCATAATAAAAAAACCTGAAAGAAAGATCGATGTACGATCATTTCTCCCAGGCTTTTCTCCTTCCGTGTATACAGAAAAGCAGGTTTTCTGTACGTTTCCTCTCGGACCAGCCTGGCATCCTGCCACGGAACCCTAGAAAACTTTTTTATAAGATTATTTCGCTTCTGCACTTATATAATACCTATTTTTTAAAATGGTAAGGAAGTGTCGATACAATGACCCTCTTCTTAAAAATTAAATAGGCACGAATTAAAAAACTGGATTGGTTGTGTAAAATATTATGCCAGCTTTTTTTCGTAATAAACTGCGGAATCAGCACAGTCACACGATAATTGTTTTCACTCGCTTTATGTTCAACTGTATCAATGAATTTTGATAAAGGCTGCAGAATGCTGCGATAGTGCGAATGTAAGGTTACCAGCCGAACGTCAGGCTGCCATTTTTGCCATTTTTCTTCGAAGCGCTTTTCGTCCTCCCGGTCAAAAGAAACATAAACAGCAAAGATTTGATCGGTTAATGACTTCGCATAACTTATCGAGTTTTCAACCACCTTGGTTATACCCGCTACTGGTACGATAATCACATTCCCTTGGATAGGGGGTGCGACATCTTCTGGATGCATCCGTAATTGTTCCCCGACGGAATCATAATGGGAATGAATCCGAAGGAACATAAGGACAATGATTGGCAAGAAGATTACCACAAACCAAACCTGGCCGAATTTTGTAACAAAGAAAATAATTAATACGGTTAAAGTAATAAGAGCACCAATTAAATTAGCCGTTAATTTGGCCACCCAGCCAGCTGGTTTTTCACGCAGCCATTTAATGATCATTCCCGTTTGTGATAGGGTAAATGGAATAAATACCCCTACCGCATACAGCGGAATCAAGTGTTCCGTCTGACCCTTTGAAGCAATGATAAGAATAATGGATGCGACTCCAAGGGATACAATCCCGTTAGAATAACCGAGACGGTCGCCGCGAATCGTAAACATCCTTGGCATGTATTTATCTTTTGCTAAGGCAAATGCCAGCAGTGGAAAGGCTGAATAGCCGGTATTTGCAGCTAAAACCAGGATGAGGGCAGTTGTACCCTGCACAAAGAAATAAACAAAATTTCTGCCAAAGGTTTCTTCAGCAATTTGCGAGACTACCGTTTCTTCAACCTTTGGTGCTATTCCATAATAATAGGCCAAATACGTAATACCTGAAAATAATAGCGCTAGCAGACTGCCCATTAAAACCAAGGTTTTTGCTGCATTTTTTGGTGCAGGATCTTTAAAAAACGGAATGGCATTAGAGATCGCCTCAACTCCCGTTAAAGCCGAACATCCAGATGCAAACGCACGAAGCAGTAAAAACAAAGTAATCCCCTGAACAGGAGCACCAATTGGCGCATGATTCACGGCCGGAGATATGTTCCCCGTCATAATTTTAAAAATACCTACACCTATTAATAGAAAGAGTGCAATGACAAATAAATAGACAGGATAAGCCAATATGGAGGCTGACTCGGTTATCCCACGCAGATTTAAGATGGTTATAAAAACAACCAATACACATGCAATAGAAACTGTGTGTGTGTGTAAGGCCGGAAAAGCGGATGTAATCGCATCGGTACCGGCCGTCACACTTACCGCCACCGTTAGTATGTAGTCTACTAATAAGGAGCCTCCGGCGATTAAACCTGCTTTTTCCCCAATATTTTCTTTTGAAACGACATAGGCCCCTCCGCCCATAGGATACGAATAAATAATCTGCCGATAAGATAAAATCAGTGCAGCTAAAAGGAATAAAACCCCGACAGCAATCGGGACAGAGTACCAAAAGGCAATCACACTAATGGTTGCTAATACAATCAGTATTTGTTCGGTTCCGTATGCTACTGATGACAAAGCATCTGAAGATAGTATCGCTAGTGCCTTTAAAATACTTAACTTTTGTTCGCCTAATTCGGTTGATTTTAACGGCCTGCCGATTAAAAACCGCTTAAATGCAGATAGCACGTGATTTCACCTACCAATTTTTAAAGTAGAATTACCGATTGATTTTATCATAACCGTATAAACAATATGAAGCCTTTCGTAAAAAAACGGTGGAATATTTTACATTTCCATGAACGATTTTCATGTAAGCGCCCTGCAGCTTTGTCCAATAGCTATCATTACTTTCCCCGTTCCAGAAGGAATCATCCATCAATTATAAAAGAGGCAGGGAATAGCTCCCCTGCCTCTTAGTTACCCTTTCTATTATTTACTTATTCTCCTGTCTTTAAATAAGAATATATAATAAAGCAGCATCGAGATAACAATGGAGACAGCAGATGTACGATAGATGCTGCTATAGCCAAACAGATGGCTTATTTGCCCGAAAGCCATAGCCCCAATACCAACTCCCAGATCAAAGAAGGAATAAAAGGTAGCGGTAGCCATGCCTCTTCTATTTACTTGTACTTTTTCAATCGACCACGCTTGGAGCGCCGGCTGAACCATCCCAAACCCTAATCCATAAGAAATCGCTGCAACATATAAAACCAGGCTATTAGGCAGCCAAGCTAAGAGAATCATCGCTGCTAAAATAAGTAATGTCCCCGGTATAAAGACTGCTTGATGGCCTTTTCTGTCATACAGCTGTCCGGCAAACGTTCTCGTTATCATCAGTGCCAGCGCATATAAAAGGAAATAAATTTGAATTCCCGAAATATGCTTATCGGCAGCAAAGAGCGGGAGAAAAGCGGCGATCCCCCCAAAGGTGACCGTTATGAAAAACATAAGAATGGATGGCTTTAAGGCCCCTTTTTCATAAAGGTCAAGTTTTCCTTTTTCTTTTACAGGTTTTTGCTCTACTTTTTTATAAGTAATTCTTGAAGATAAGATGAGTGCTACTAACCCTAATCCTGCGCAGATAAGGAAAAATGAACTGAAGGAGATGACTCCTGTTAAAATCAACCCTAGTGAGGGGCCAAATGCCAAGGCTAAATTACCCGATAGCCCGTAATAGCCCATCCCCTCCCCTCTCCTTGTTACAGGAATTAAATCTGAGGCGATTGTACCTGAAGCTGTAGTCGAGAAGCCCCAGCCAACACCTTGGACAACCCGCATTAAAAATAACAAGCCGATACTCGTTAAAAAGCCAAACGAACCAACTGAAAGAGCAAAGATAGCCAGGCCAAGTAAATAAACAAAGCCTCTTCCCTTAGTTTCGAGCGCATTACCGGCATAAGGACGGAGCAATAACGCAGAAAATGTAAAAATCCCAACCACAAAGCCAATTAGTTGATCATTACCGCCTAGTTCTTCCACAAACAGCGGAATGGTCGGCAGTGTCATTTGGAACCCAAGAAAGATAAAGAAATTCGCCAAACAGATCAGAACAAAGTCTTTGGTAAATATCTTTTCTTTCTGCAGTTGTTTTTCCATATAAATTGAATTCTCCTTCTCACGGATGGATGAAAGGTCGTTTTTTCTTACAATAGAGACGACCTTTTAAGTTGAACATTCTTAAATAAATGCTCTGCATCCTTACTTAAAACCAACGATTCTATTTTATACCATCAATAGGTAATTATTAAACGGGATGCACCTGCATTTAGATATTTCCTGATGAAGCAGTTCATGGAGATTGGCTGCCAGTCCTTTTTATTAACCTCCCGTAGTTTCTCTAAAATTAAAAAGCCCCGCCGATTTATCTATAGATGTTGATTATTTGGGAATCTTACTGTTAAAGGGGGGATATTAATGGCCAGACGCAATAAAATACTTGTTCCTGGAGCCCGTAACGGGTTAGATGCCCTGAAAGCAAGGGTGGTTCAATCAGGCAATCCTGAGGATGCTAAATTTGAAGCGGCAGAAGAAGTTGGAGTTCCTCTGAAAAAAGGCTACAACGGCCAGCTTACATCCGAGCAGGCCGGAAGGGTCGGCGGCAGACTGGGCGGCAGCATGGTCCGGGAGCTCGTTAAGATGGCACAGGAAAACTTAAGTAAAAGACAGTAAATGAATGGAGCCACTTGTCAAGGCTCCTAAATTATTTTAAAAAAAGTTTGACAAATTTGTGACAATTGGTAGAATATTCAGTATAAGGAGTTGGTGGATATGCATGAAAAATATGTAAAGAATTTACAGACTTTTAAAACGGCATCAGCCTACGTTGGGGGATCCGGAATCATTTTTCTTTTATTCAGCCTTTTTGTAAACGGTTTCAACCTTGCGCTCGGATTGGGCATCGGCTTAACCGCTTCTTCAGTTGTTCTTTTCCTTCTTGGAATCTTTTTAGGGTTAATGGAAGAGTACACTCTGGCTAGTAAAGGAAATACAGCGCTGGCACGTTCATCACGTCAATTTTTCTATTAATACACTAACCGGCCTGCCACTGCGGATTTATTAGCCGCTGGGGGTAAAGCTGGACCGTAGGACTTGTGGCTTTTGCAAGTCCTTTTTATTATGGCAGACCTTTTAGTAAAAATACTTTCATCACGTCAGCTATTTGTTCTGAGCTTAATGGTTCATGGTTTCTTTCCCAATCAGACACAAGAGCAATATACATTTTTAATAATAGAAAGCTGATGATTTCTGTATTTCCCGGAGGAATAGCTTTCTTTGCAATCGCAGTGTCTATTTTTGTTCTTAAATAAGCAATAATTTCATCCTCCACATGCCGTAGCATATCGGATACAGCCATGGTTCCCATTTCCTTTTCCTCTTGGATGAGCTTGATCATCAGCTGGTGCTGGGAGCGAAAGGCTAATAAGCGGGATAGGGCTAGATGTACATTTTCTGTAAACGGTAAGTCCGGTTCAATTACAGCCTCAGCCTCTGCGATCATTTCTTTTACAAGTGATGAGATGATTTCTTCAAACAGTTCTTCTTTATTTTTAAAAAAGGTATATATGGTACCTTTTCCGACATTTGCGAGCTTGGCTACTTGGTCCATTGTGGTGGCTTTATAGCCGAAAAGAGAAAAAGACTTTGTGGCTGCTTGTACGATCATTGATCTTCTATCGGGGGCCATGCGATTAGTCCTCCTAATAACTGACTAAATTAGTTTTTCAGTCATGTTCTTTATTTAACTATAACATAGGTTAGACCCCGTTACAAACTATGATCCTGTTGAGTGCCATTGATGGTGACACATTGATGGTGACAGGCACCTAATCCAATATAACCAACGTTTTCAAGTTAATGATAATAGTTTATCAATTGTTTTCTGATTGATAAAAGTTTAACAAAAAATTCATTGTTAGGAACTATACTTGCTTGTTACTTTTTGTAAAATTCAGTTGAAGTTACATTTTAAGAAAGGCTGTGACATATGATCTATAAGCCCCGATTTGAATCAACTGAATTAAGAATTCTTGGGTATTTAAACAAACGAATGATTTTATCTGAAACTGACAAGAAGCAATATTTAAGACTTAAGAAGGGCTTCGAGGGGGAGGTAATGTTTGATGAAATGACTGAAAAGCTAACTTGTGATTGTCTTATCCTTAACGATTTGCTATTGAAAGTAAACAACAACTTGTTTCAAATAGACTCTTTGATTATTACCGCAGAAACTCTTATCCCACACGAGGTAAAGAATTTTGAGGGTGATTATTATTATGAGTTAGACAGATTGTATAAAAGACCTAGAATAGAATATAGTAATCCCCTCAATCAGCTCAGCCGCAGCGAATCTCTGCTCCGTCAATTACTCCATAATCTCGGATACAATTACACTATTGAAGCTTGGGTGGTTTTTATCAATCCCGAATTTACCCTCTATCAAGCTCCTCTCGACAAACCTATTATTCTTCCTACTCAATTAAATCGGTATTTAAAAAGGTTAGACGGTATCACCTCCAGGCTCAATGGAGGGCACAAAAAGCTGGCTGACAAATTAATCTCACTTCACATTGAAGTGTCCCCTTACAATAACCTTCCACAATATTCATTAGAACAGTTGAATAAAGGGATTACTTGTGTTTTGTGTGACTCTTTTACTGTTTTTGTTCGAGGAAACAGGTGCGTTTGTAAGGACTGCGGTAATGAAGAACCTCTTGCTTCAGCTGTTTTACGGAGTGTGAGGGAATTTCAGCTTTTGTTTCCGGACAGCAAGGTTACTACGAATAGTATTTTTGAGTGGTGCGGGTTGGGTGGATCTAAGAGGAGAATTGCAAGAGTATTAGAAAGAAACTTTAACATAAATGGATATGGTCAGTGGTCATACTACGAATGATAGAAGAAAAATAAAATCATTTCTACGAGAGGGTTAATGAGGAAAATCTATTGTTTTCATGAATGGTTTTGTCCTCATTAACCTTATTGAAGACACTTCCTTCTACTTCTTCGCTAATTTTGTCCTCTATCATCCTTATTGAGGACACTGCCTTCCACTTCCTCACCAATTTTGTCCTCTACCATCCTTATTGAGGACACCTCCTTCCACTTCTTCTCTAATTTTGTCCTCTACCATCCTTATTGAGGACACTTTCCTTCCACTTCTTCGCTAATTTTGTCCTCTATCATCCTTATTGAGGACACTTCCTTCCACTTCTTCTCTAATTTTGTCCTCTATCATCCTTATTGAGGACACTTCCTTCCACCGCTTCTCTAATTTTGTCCTCTACCATCCTTATTGAAGGCACTTCCTTCCACTTCCTCACCAATTTTGTCCTCTACCCTCCTTATTAGAGACACTTCAGTCTATTGCAATTATCAGTCTTGTCCTCAAGAAACCTTACTAAATATATTCCTATCAATCTCTTATCCAGTTTGACCTCTATAACCTTCAGTTCACCCATATCGATAGGAATTCATCCTTTTTCCACCCGACGCACCTCTTCATAAGGCTGCACCACAACAAACCCATCCCCCTCGAACTTCATCTGAATCGACTCACCGCTGCCTCTGCCAAAAAAGGTCTTCAAACTGATATCTGTTTGAAACACTGGCCGCAGGTTTCCAGACCAAGCCACCGTCGCATTCGGATCCGTCACAACAGGCTGCCCTGGGGTCACCCTTAAGGCCAGCGGCTCATAATGGGTCGTAATCGCAATCATGCCTGTTCCTTCACAGCGAATATTGAATAAACCGCCCGCCATCATCCCCGCAACCTTCTTCATCAACTTAATCTCCCACTTGATACTCGGTTCAAAAGCCAGCAAATCATTTCCGTTAACAAAGATCGACTCATTCCGAAGGTTTAAAATAATAACCTTTTTCCCCTCATCAGCTAAATACAATTTCCCCTGCCCATTCGCCTTCATTAACGCAGCACCCTCACCGGTGAGTGCTTTTTTAAAAGCCGTCCCCAGACCATGCTCCAATATCCCTTCCCGCTCAAACTTGATGGCACCGTGGTAGGCAACCATCGACCCCGCTTTTGCCCAAACTAAACCATCAAGATTCACCTCAAGCATCCTGGGTGTCTCTAATTCAAAAAAGCCTTCTCCTTTATCCTCTTGCCCTGTTTGATTGACAAATTCCTCTATTGAATATCTGCTCATCTAACACACCATCCTTCGCTTTAGTTTATGGCTTATAATCGGAGCAGGCCGATTTTATTTTTAAATTTTTTCCTCGCGTAGATTTAAACAAACGTTTAGTTAGTTTTTTCTCTCACAAAATTAAATTCAATCAAACGTTTAGTTAGTTTTTTCCACTAACAAAATTTAATCAAACGATTAGTTAAAAAAATTCAACCTTAGGTATAACCTCAATCTAGATTACCATAAACAGGTAACTGCTGGTTCACAGTCTTTTCAACAGCGAAAAATTTTCAGGTACCCTAATAATGGACTATAATAGGAGTGAGGTGAAGTTTATGGCACGTGAACGCAAATTCTCTACAGAAGATCTATTTCAAAAAACCGAACAAATGCTTTTAACACACGGATACGAAGGGTTTTCCATTAGCCTTATCGCCGAGCAATTAGACATCTCACGAGGGGCTGTCTATAAGTATTATGAAAATAAAGAAGAATTGATTACCGATTATATGCTTTATGAGATGGAGCACTTCCTGACTGAATTAAAAGAAATAGAAGCAGTGGAAGGATTCGATGCCAAATTTGATTTTTTAATAAAAATTATTTTCAAAAATTCAACCATTCCGCATATGATTGAAATAGGCCGGCGCATTCCGATTAATGGCAATCAAAAGGTTCAGGAAAATAATGAAAAACGGGAGAAACTTCACCTGAAAATGTACGAACATTTACAAGGATTCATCTCCCTAGGAAGACAGGAATCAAAATTAAGAGAAACCCTGCCGGATCCGCTCATACTTGGCTTCATCTTTCAAACGATCCTGATTCCAAATCACTTTGGTATTCCCCACTCACAATGGGTCGATTCCATCAAGGAAATGATTCAGCACGGGATGTTAAACAAATAATTGACACTTATGTCACCTTAACCGATAATGAGGTTGAGTGATTTAAGTGTCTCACCCCTAAAGTGACAGTTGTGTCACTTTAAAAGCCAACGATATGAAAGGAGCAAAAAAATGAAAAACCTTCTACAAAAACTGACCGATCGTGTGACCACCAAGAAAGGAATGTGGATTACACTCTCTGCCTGGCTGATTGTTACCATGATACTTGCGGTCTTTGCCCCAAGTGTTAGAGATTACGAGGTTTCTAATATTGCTTCACTTCCAAATGAGGCCAAATCTGTCATTGCCCAAAAGAAAGTAGATCAGTATTTTAAGGATAATGATGGACTTCCAGCCATTCTAGTTTTCCAAGCTAAAGATAATGAGGTTCAAATTTCAGACCTCACCCAAGTTTTAGATCAAGTAAAGAATAAAAAGATAAATGGAGTTCAGCAAGTCGTCTCTCTATCTGCTTTGCCTCCTCAAGCTGCTGCTGGCTTCTTTTCTGCGGATAAGACGACCGCATTGATTCCGTTGACCTTTGATTCCGCCTTAGAAACAAAGGAAATTAAAAAGTCCATTGGAGAGATTACAAAGATTACTAACGAAACAACCGCTTTAAAATTATACGTGACAGGCCCTGCCGGCATTGCAACTGATACCCTTGACCTGTTCTCCCGGGCAGATTTGGTGTTAATTTTCTCTACCGTCGGGCTCATTCTCATTTTATTAATTGTCATTTACCGTTCTCCTTTACTGGCGCTCATTCCACTCCTTGCAGCCGCCTTTGTCTATGAAGTTGTTACACAGACGCTGGGGCTAATGGGAAAAGCAGGTCTTGTAATGACCAGCCAAACGGTTTCAATTATGTCGATTCTTCTATTCGCTGCCGTTATTGATTATTCTTTATTTGTTTTTTCTCGTTTCCGCGAGGAGCTTAAAGCATATGAGAATAAGTATGATGCCATGAAAGAAGCGATGAGAGAAACAGGCACGCCCGTTTTCTTTTCCGGGGGCACCGTATTAGCAGCAATGCTTGTATTGTTCTTTGCAAAATCAGGTGATTATCATAACTTTGCCCCAACCTTTGCGACCACAATGTTGATCATTATGCTTGCGTCCATTACCCTTGTACCAGCCTTATTTACGCTGTTTGGCCGAAAGTCTTTCTGGCCTAAAGTGCCAAAGGTAGGAGACTCAGCGGTTAACCAGCATTCACTTTGGAGTAAAGTTGGCCGCTTTGTAGCGAAAAAGCCAGGGCTTTCTGTCGCTGTCATCGGCGTATTTCTTCTCCTCGCCGCAAGTAACATGTTTAATTTGAAATATGAATTCGATACCATGAAGTCATTCCCTAAGGATATGCCTTCACGTCTTGGATATGAAATTTTAGAGGAAAAATTTGAAAAAGGCGACCTTGCCCCAACCACTGTCCTTTTTGAATCAAAAAAGGCAGTTACAGCCGAACAGCAGCAACAATTACAGACAGCCTTATTAGAGCAGCCTTCCGTAAGCAGCGTACGTGTCAACGGCTTGACAGAGGATCAGAAAGTGGTTAATTACAGCCTTACATTTAAAGGAAACCCATATTCCACTTCTACCATTGATGCAATGGAGAAAATCATTGATAAGGCGGAAAAAATCACAGCTGATAACGGTTTGGATGGCAAAATGTATTTTGCTGGTGAAACTGCCACAAAAGTGGACGATCGCGCGACCAATAATCGAGATGTCATCATCATTGTCCTGCTGGAAACTGTGCTGATTTTTGCGATGTTAATTATCTTAACCAAATCATTTAAAATGCCAATCTATATGATGGGAACGATTTTAATTTCATTCCTTGCCGCCCTTGGATTAGGGATGTTTTTAAGCAGTCTGTTCTTTGATATCAGCACCATCAGTGACCGCGTGCCGCTTTATGCATTTGTCTTTTTAGTAGCTCTCGGCATTGACTATAATATTATGTTAATCTCAAGATTTCAGGAAGAACAAAAAACACATACGGTTAAAGAAGCTGTTAGAATTGCCGTTGCCTCGACAGGCGGGGTGATTTCATCCGCGGGTGTAATTCTAGCTGCCACCTTTGCCGTTTTGATGACCCAGCCGATTCAATTGTTATTTGTATTTGGATTTATTGTTGCGGTGGGGATTTTATTAGATACATTCTTAATCAGAGGGATCCTGCTGCCTGGCTTGATTGTTCTAATTGAAAAGGAGAAAACTGTTAGTGAGAACAAGTAAGTCATAACATGAAAGGGTCAGTCCGTGGAAGGACTGACCCTTTTTCTTATTTCTTCAGTAAGTCATATGATTTAATGACTTCTTTGGTGATTTCACTATTCTCATCCAAACCGCTTACCTCTTTTAAAACAGCAAGGAGGCCATTTTCCTTGATCATCCCTTGAAGTTTTACAGCTTCCGGATCTTCCTGGTTATCAAAAAGTAATGCTGAAGCAATTGCCTTCGCTAAATTTGTGTATGATAATCCAGCTTTTTGGGCTTCAACTGCAGGACGAACAAGTCTGTCATTAGGTCCAAGCTTACGGATTGGCGACCGTCCTACCCTTGTTACATCATCATTTAAATAGGCATTCTCAAAACGATGAATGATTTTATCAATGTATTGGCTGTGCTCTTCAGCATTTAGCCCATATTGATGGATAAGATAGGCACCGGTTTCACCTAAGGTTGCTTGAACTTGTTTTAGAATCTCATCATCTGCTAATGTTTGGTCAATAGTAGGCTTTTTCCCTAAGTAACCCAGATAGGCAATAACTGCATGACCTGTGTTTACAGTAAATAACTTTCTTTCAATAAATGGAGCCAAGTCAGCAACGATACTCATTCCTTCAACTTGAGGGATATTTTCACTTGTTTCTACTACCCATTCATAATAAGGTTCTACTAATACATCAAGTGAGCCTTGATTGTTTTGAAGTGGAACGATTCGGTCAACTGCGGAATTAAAGAAGTACACTCTGCCTTCTAGTTTCTCCTTCGTCTCACTATCTAAATGTTCAAGAATATATCCTTTTAATAGGTCGGTAGCTGAAATCTGATTCTCACATGCGATGACGTACAACTTCTCATCACTGGTTTTTACTCTCTCAGCTAATCCTTTGGCAATGAGCGGAGCAATATGCGGAAGGATATTTGGCCCTATTGCAGTGGTTACATATTCCGCATGTCTGATTGCTTCGACTACTTCGCTTTCTTGTGTTTTATTATTTAAGCCAGAAACATTATTAATGGTCATGCTTTCTTGTTCAACAGTGGCTAATTTCACTTGATACTGTTTTTTTTCATTTAACAGATCAATAATTTGATCTGCAATATCAACAAAAGTAACATGGTAGCCAGACTGTGAAAATAGCGCTCCGATAAATCCTCTTCCAATATTCCCTGCTCCGAAATGAACTGCTAGCTTCATTCTTATCATCCCTTTAATAAATTTGTTTGTAGATAATTCATAAAGATTTCCTCTAACTTTGCGCGGATCATTTGTTCATTTGATGATGAAAAAATCATCATCGATTCATTGTTTTCAATCAAACTTGTACTGATTAAGCTGACTATTTCCTGCTCTTTGACATGCATCTCTTCCGGAGCCAGCAACAATAATAGATTCCTCATAAACATATCCTTGCCATCCATCCCCTTAATCATAATTGGTTCATTTAAATGGGCAATTCGAAAAATGAGTGTTTGAACATTTTTATCCCTGCAATGAAAAAGCCCCATTCCAGTCCCTGGTATCCCTAAGCCGCCTTTTCTTTCCCTTTCCCTTAACGTGGTCAGGACATCTATAGCAGAGTTTAAAAGATTTTCTTTTTGAGCGGCGATAACCATTTCAGCTAACACTTTCTCGTGTTCATTCAATTGGTCCATCCGATAAACCCTGAAATTTGTTAGTATGAACTCTATACTTTCTTGCACTGTTTTTAGCTGATTTAGCACATCGTATATGGTTCCACTTGGTGTAATGGCTGTCTGTGAGACACCAGTCAAATCTGTAAAAGGCAAATACTCCTTTTTTTCGGTTAAGGTTCTTAGATTATTTCTTAAGTGACTTTTTATGGCAGCTATATTTTCCTCTGTCAAAAGCGGAGAAACCAAGAGATAATCAATATCTAAAAATGAGAGTTTTACAGTCGAGATAATCAAATCATAATTGTTTAAATTTGTTTGATCCTTTATTTCTTTAATAGACTTGATTTCAATCTGATCAATGCCGATAATTTCCTTTTTTATCCTGCTTGCAAGCATTTTTGATGTCCCAATACCTGTTGGACAGACGACTAAAGCATGGATCGATAATTTCTCTTCCCGTAATACGAGAGCCGATCCAAAATGAAGGACAATAAAAGCAATTTCATCATCTGGTATGGAAATCGTATCCCTAAACAAGTTTTCAACGCTATTTTTTACCGCTAAAAATAAAAAGGGATATTTCTGTTTTATTTCCTCTTTGAGGGGATTATACAATCCCATCTGTTGTTTCATTCGATAAAGGGACGGTTCCATGTGTGCAAGGAGCCCTTGATACAAGGAAAAATCATTTGTTAAATCAATATGGAGCTGGGAAGAAACATCCTGTATCAGGGTTTTTACCATTTTACTTAAAACTAAACTATCATATGGTACAACATCTACAGACTGTAGTTTAGATCCTTTTAAAATGGCAGCAAGATAGATGATATCTTGTTCCGTAAACGACACTGAAAAGGCAGCTTCAAGCTGTATACATATTTCTTTAATTAAGTTATATTCATTCGTCAGATGATTGAACGTCCCTGCATCTTCTTCTAGTAAATATGAAGCCTCTGTCCGTTGCATGGTTATACCTGTATGTACAATAAGGCCAATATAATCATTATCTGCAAGGCGCTGCTGTGTCTGATTAAAAATAGAATTTACCAGCTGGTCAATCACAGAAATGTATTCTGGCTGAAAATAGTAAAGAATCACCTCTTGGGTATTCTTTTCATTTTCCAACAAGAATAGGCTTTCGATTAATTCCTCATTAAAATGGGTAAAGAAGTAGCCAGCCAGTGCTTTCCGTTTAGCAGACTCCGTCCCGACGAGATCAACACCAACGCCCCTCTTTCTTGTGATTGTCACATGAAAAGGGTCTAACCATTTTGACAAATCTTCTAAATAAGTTGTTAGCGTTGCATTACTAACCCCAAGTTCACTTGCTAATGATTGTATTTTAAAGGCTTCCTCTTGCATCAAAGCAATCAGCAGCTGTAATTTCTTTTCTTCCGAAGTTTGATCAATTGGATCCATAGTCATTATGTTTTGGATCAAACGAAAGATACTTTCATTTTTCCCCTCAACTTTAAGCCCTGTTTCCATATTACGAAGTAAGTGAAGATCAAACGACTGAAGGATCTTTTCTACCCCGGTTAAATCTCGATGAACGGTCCTTACGCTAACATTTAAATGATTGGCAAGTGACGCTACCGTATGTTTCCCCGAAGTTTTAACCAGCAGCTCAATAATTGCCTTTTCCCTTGTAGTAATATACACGCTACCAACTCATTTCTGTAAAGTAACATAAAGGGACGATCCGTCTGGCATGTCCTTTCAGTGACGAATGAGGAAAAATAATAAAAAACTGAATAGAAAAAACGGCGGTGCCGATTTTTCTATTCATAACCCTATTATTTAGTATTTAATATATCCATAATTTCTTTAGCAGATTTTGCTTCAACTAATTTTTCAATATTAGCCATATCTGAGCATGTTACAGCAATTCCTGAAAGAATCTCAAGATGCGTACCGTCTTTCCCTGCGATACCGAAAATAAGACGAACCTTTTGGCCATCAAAATCCACGCCCTCTGGTACTTGAAGAACGGTAAAACCAGAATTTAAGACATCTTTTTTCGCATCCTCTGTTCCATGGGGAATCGCTACATCGTTACCCATGTAAGTCGATGTCATTTCATCTCTCGCAATCATGGCCTCAATATAACTTTCCTTTACATATCCCGCATTAACCAACGCTCTTCCAGCAAAACGAATCGCCTCTTCCTTCGAAGAGAAGCTTTGATTTAAGAAAATATTTTTCTCAAGAAGCAGCGCATCGTCCGCTTGGTTGTCTGCTTCAGGAACATTCGTTTCAGCATCCTCAACGATTTCTTGCAGTTGAGCCGTTTCCGGATTTTTAAGTTGGTTAATTAAATTATCATACTCTGGACTTGAGAGGAAATTATCCACTGAAATATGATAAGCATTTGGCAATTTATTCTGTGCTCTAGGTGTTAACTCTTCTTGAGTAACAACAATTTGTGCATCTGCTGGCAAGTTACTAATCGCCGTATTGGTAACGGAAATATTCAGTCCTGCCTCTTTTACTTTCTTACGGAGCAGAGAAGCACCCATTGCACTTGAACCCATTCCTGCATCACAAGCAAACACAATTTTGTTTACTTTTTCAGGCATTGTGCCGGCATTAGACGCAAATACATTAGAGACTGAGCTCTTTTTCCCTTTCATTTCCTGCATTTTTCTTGCTGCTTCTTCAATATCTTCTGTTTGTTCTTTACCTGTTTTTAAAATAAAAGAGGAAATAACGAAAGATACGATTCCTGCTACAAGTACTCCCGCTAGGTTGGCTAGGTATGTTCCTGCATGATGCGGAGTAACTGCCATAATCGCAAGGATACTGCCTGGTGATGCTGGCGCAAGTAATCCTCCGCCTAATAGAACTAAAGTGAATACGCCGCTCATACCGCCTAGAATAACGGCTAAGAACAACATAGGGCGCATTAAAATGTATGGGAAGTAAATTTCATGAATCCCGCCAAAGAATTGAATAATTGCAGCACCCGGTGCTGTTCTTCTCGCTGTACCTTTTCCAAAAATGCAGTAGGCAAGCAAGACACCAATACCAGGTCCTGGGTTCGCTTCTAGAAGGAATAGTAAAGACTTTCCTGCTGTTTTCGCTTGCTCTACACCGATTGGTGATAGAACTCCATGGTTGATAGCATTATTTAAAAATAAGATTTTCGCAGGTTCAATGATGATACTTGTTAGTGGTAATAATCCTGTACTTACTAACCAATCCACACCCGCAACAAGCCAGCCTGTAAACACATCTACTGCCGGTCCGATTGCCAAGAATGATAGAATGGCAAGCAATCCACCTAAAATACCTGCTGAAAAGTTATTAACCAGCATTTCAAAGCCAGCTTTAATTTTGCCTTCTACTAATTGGTCAAATTTCTTGATCACCCAGCCGCCGAATGGTCCCATAATCATGGCACCTAAGAACATAGGAACATCTGGTGCCCCCACTATAACACCCATCGTTGCAATCGCACCAACTACTCCTCCGCGCTGGTCATGTACAAGCTTACCGCCTGTGTAACCAATTAAGAGCGGCAGTAGGTAACTGACCATCGGGCCGACCATTTTGGCAAGGCTTTCATTCGGAAAGAAACCAGTTGGAATAAATAATGCCGTAATAAGACCCCACGCTATAAAAGCGGAAATATTCGGCATAACCATCGAGCTTAGGAAGTTACCAAATTTCTGGACCCCTACTTTTATATTTGATTGAGCCATTTGCTCTCATCCCTTCATTGTTTTATTACCCTATATATAGTAAAGTACTAGTCCTCTGTATTCAATAAAGTAGAAAGTGATATTTGTCACAACCAAAGTGACAAACATATTGTTTCTCGAAGAATATGAAATATTCACCTACTCTTTTTAGCAATGAATTAAGGCATGTTTTTCTCCCTTCATGCTATTTATTTTCTTTCTGTTTTTAGAATAAAACGTTTTCAGTACATGTTCAATTTATACTAACTTTCAATTTGTCATCTTGATGTTGCCAACATTAATGTTTTAAAAAAACAAAAAAGGCTTGGAGACGAATCAAATGCTGATTCATCTCCAAGCCTATAGAATTACTTTTACTCAACCGTAACAGACTTAGCCAGATTACGTGGTTTGTCAACATCGCAATCACGGTGCAAGGCTGCGTAATAAGCAATTAATTGCAGTGGTATAACAGAGATAAGTGGTGTTAGTAATTCATGTACTTCTGGAATAACAAAACTATCGTCATCCATATTTAAACCATCCATAGAAATAATACATGGATTTGCTCCGCGGGCTACAACTTCCTTTACATTTCCGCGAATGCTTAGGTTTACACTTTCTTGAGTTGCAAGGGCAATAACTGGTGTACCTTCTTCAATTAATGCAATCGTACCATGCTTTAACTCACCGCCAGCAAAGCCTTCTGCTTGAATATAAGAAATTTCCTTAAGTTTCAATGCACCTTCAAGCCCAACATAATAATCAACCCCGCGGCCGATAAAGAAGGCATTGCGTGTGACAGATAAGAACTCTCTTGAAATATGTTCAATCAGCTCTTTTGAGTCGCATAATACTTCCATCGCATTAGCAATAATACCCAGCTCATGCACCAAGTCAAAACCAACAGGAATTCCTTGGCTCTTCGCTGTTACATCCGCTAAGATCGCTAACACAGCCAATTGTGCTGTATAAGCTTTAGAAGAAGCTACCGCAATTTCAGGTCCAGCATGCAATAATAGCGTGTAATCTGCTTCACGTGAAAGCGTCGAACCTGGTACATTCGTAATCGTTAAGGTACGATAACCCAGTTCTTTCACTTTTACAAGTACAGCACGGCTGTCAGCAGTCTCACCGCTTTGTGAGATGAAGATAAATAACGGCTTCTTCGTTAGAAGCGGCATATTATAAACAAATTCACTCGCAATATGAACTTCAACTGGCAGTTTTGCAATCGTCTCAATGAACTGCTTTCCAACCAGACCTGCATGATAAGAAGTACCTGCCGCGATAATATATACACGGTCAGATTCATTCATAGCATTTATGATTTCAGAGTCAACGGTCAATGCCCCTTGCTCATTTTGATAAGTTTGAATAATTTTACGCACGACTAGCGGCTGTTCATCGATTTCTTTTAACATATAGTACGGATAGGTTCCCTTTTCGATGTCACTGGCATCCAATTCAGCAGTGTATGGCTTACGGCTAATGATATCACCTTGCAGGTTTTGAATGGTCACTTCATCTTTTGTAACAAGGACAATTTCCTTATCCATTAATTCAAGGTATTGATTTGTTACCTGAATCATCGCCATTGCATCACTGGCAACCACATTAAAATCGTCACCAAGGCCGACTAAAAGAGGACTTTTGTTTTTAGCAACATAAATGGTTTCATTGTCTTGTTCATCTAAAAGGGCAATTGCGTATGATCCATGTAAAAGGGTCAGTGTCTTACGAAATGCATCAATAACCTCTGAGCCTTCATTAACAAATTTTTCAATTAGCTGTACCACAACTTCAGTGTCGGTCTCACTTCTAAATGGAACATCTGTTAAATATTCACGCTTCAAGAGCTCATAGTTTTCGATTACACCGTTGTGAACAAGTGTAAAACGTCCTGACGCACTTTGGTGTGGATGGGAGTTTGACTTACTTGGGACACCGTGTGTTGCCCATCTAGTATGACCAATTCCGATATTCGCTTTGACCTCTTCAGCTACAATTTCACGTAAATCCGCAATCCGGCCTTTTTCTTTAAAGACATGAATCCCATTTTCATTTTTTACAGCGATTCCTGCAGAGTCATATCCTCTATATTCAAGCTTTTCTAAACCTTTTAACAAGATTTCCTTTGAGTCGCTATTTCCAATATATCCAACAATTCCGCACATTTTCTTTTTCCTCCCTGGATTCAGGGGGCAAGTATGCTTCTGGAGGCAATGCCTGCCCCCTCATCTCTGTTTTTGATAAAGGCATCTGTCTATACCTTGTTAAACATTACAGTTATTATGCGCATATTCCTCTCTTTGTGCACAGAGTTACCTCTATGTTTTAAAGAAGAATTTTCGGTTGTGCACTTTCAACCGGGAGGTATCCGCCGAACATTCGATACTCCTCCTCCTCGTCAACTAATCAAACCGTCTTTTGATTAGTTCAGGCGCTTTATTTTTTCCGGAAACAACCTCTGCCCTCCTTCAAATATTCGCTATAAGAAACAAGCATGTTAATCTTACACGATTTGTCAATCGTAGTCAATAATAAAATAGACTACATCACATATCATAAACTTTACATAATAAAATATGCATAAGGGAATCGTTCCGTTCCCTTATGCATATCCAAACTCACTTCTATTCAGCTAAGAAGACGCTTCCTGCTTTTTAAACCACACGAATTCTGGAATTTATTCCTTTAATTCCATCTCTTCTTTTACAACTTCAACAATCCGGCTGACAAAAGATTCACACTGCTCTTCGGTTGCAGCCTCTGCCATCACGCGAACAAGCGGTTCTGTTCCGCTTGGGCGGACAAGAATTCTTCCGTTTCCAGCCATCTCTGCTTCAACTTGTTCAATGACAGCTTTAACCTTTTCATTGTCAGTCACATGATTTTTATCCGTTACTCGTACATTGACAAGCTTTTGCGGATATTTCTTCATTTCACCGGCTAACTCAGATAATGATTTCCCGGTTACCTTCATGATATTTACTAATTGCAATCCAGATAACAACCCATCGCCTGTAGTGTTGTAGTCCAAGAAAATAATGTGTCCTGATTGTTCCCCGCCCAGGTTGAAACCATTCTTCTTCATCTCTTCTACAACATAGCGGTCACCTACCGCTGTTGGAACACTATGGATTCCATGAGTTTCAAGCGCCTTGTAAAAACCAAGATTACTCATCACTGTTGAAACAATGGTTCCATGCTTTAAGCGGCCCTGCTCCTTTAAATACTTCCCGCAGATATACATAATTTGATCGCCATCAACGATATTCCCTTTTTCATCAATTGCAATTAAACGATCTCCATCTCCGTCAAAGGAAAGACCAACGTCCGCTCCCTTTTCCCTAACAAGTGCGGCAAGTGCTTCTGGATGTGTTGATCCAACCCCTGCATTTATATTTAATCCGTTTGGTGAAGCACCCATCGTCGATAAGTCAGCATCCAAGTCAGCAAATAAATGACTTGCTAATGAAGAGGTTGCCCCGTGCGCGCAATCCAAGGCAATATGAATGCCTGAGAAATCTTCATCGACACTATTTTTCAGATATTGCAAGTACTTCTGACCACCTTCAAAATAATCCATCACCTGACCAAGTTCTTCTCCTGTAGGACGTGGCAGTTGATCTTCCGGCATATCAATATAATTCTCGATTTCTAACTCCTGATCATCTGACAGCTTAAAACCATCTGGACCAAAGAATTTAATTCCGTTATCTGCAACAGGGTTATGTGAAGCTGAAATCATGACACCTGCTTGTGCGCCTAACGCTTTAGTTAAGTATGATACCCCTGGAGTGGAGATTACACCTAAACGCATAACCTCGGCACCAATAGAAAGGAGTCCTGCTACGAGTGCGCCTTCTAACATATGACCTGAGACACGTGTATCCCGGCCTATTAGTACTTTAGGGCGATCCTTATCCTTTGTTAAAACATAACCGCCAAAGCGGCCTAACTTAAAGGCCATCTCCGGTGTTAATTCGCTGTTAGCTACTCCACGTACCCCATCGGTACCAAAATATTTACCCATCTTAAAAAATCTCTCCTTCAACATGTGTATTGCTAGATTTTAGGCATTATCAGTTATTGTTATATTTGCTGTTGATTTGTCTGAGGTCCATTCTACATCTGTCGGACCTTTCACCTGAATGTCCACATCGTGAGTCCCTTCGTTCAGACCAGATAAGTCAATAGTAACAGTAAAATCGTCAGGTCCCAATTCATTTACCGACTCACTCGGCCCGTTAACAACTAAATTAACGGACTGATCAGCAGGGTCATTAATCTCCGCTGTAACATTTTCCGCTAACCCTTGAATGTTTAACGGGATAGCTGAGATTGTTTTCTGGACTTCTGCATTGGTTTTTGTTTCCGTCTTCGGCTCCTCTTTTTTGACCACAACAGTTGCTTTTACCAGCTGCGGAGACACTTTGGTTACCCCATTTGATATAATCACTGGCAGTGTCAGCGTCGTATTTTCCGTTATTTTACTTAGGTCTACTTCCACTCGGACGCTCTCTGTACTATCCAGGACGCTTTCGCTTCCAGTTATTTTGGCTTCCGTTTCATCAAGCTCAATCGATTCAATTGTCACACCTTCAGGAGGCGTTCCTTTTTTAACGATATTGATTGGAACTGTTTTGCTGTTTGCCTTAATTGGTATGGTTACCTTTACTGTTTCCGGTTCGATTGTTACATTCAACTTATTAAGTGATTTATCAAGTACTTGAATCTGTGCCTCTTTAGTGGTAGTTGATTTTAAATCCCCATTGACCGCAAGGGTTGCTTTTACATAGGTAATTTGATCGACGTCACTTTTAGCCCCGGTGATTCTCACCTTGTTAGGTTCTACCACCGGCTGTCCGGCAGAATAGCCGTCCGCTATTTGTTCTGAATTAAATTCGGCTTCGACCTTAAATTCTTGAGTGATTTTTTCCTGAACGTTAACAGTCACAGATGTCGGCTTCATCGTTGCCGTTAATTTATCTGAAAGATCTCTTATCTTTAGCTTTACCTTTTGCTTTCCAATTTTAGCATTTGTCAAGTCAACATATACCTCAAAATTCTTCAAAGCCTTTGCCGACTGAACATGTGTGATTGGCCCCTTAATGGTCACATCCACTGTGTTTGGTATCCCCGATACAACCAGGTTCTCTGTGTCATAATAAACTTTCACTGGGATATCTTTTATAGTTTCAGTTGATTGTTCCCCCGGGACGTTAACATCCGTAAACTTACTAGATGTATGAGGTATGGAGGAATATAATAAGACTGCCAATAATAAAGCCAGTATTTTTATAAACCAAGGATTATCAAACAATTTATCCATTTTGTTTTCCCCTCCAGTTCCATCGAGCTGAAGAAGCTTGTTTTAACTTATTCTGAATAACCATTTCCCGCGTAAGCAGGTCCTTTAATTCCTCCAACTTCAGCTCACGGTGGAGTTCTCCATTTTTCGTAAGGGAGATACTTCCTGTCTCCTCGGAAACAATGACCGTCAAGCTATCGGTGACCTCACTTATTCCCAGCGCAGCCCGATGCCTTGTACCAAGCTCCTTTGAGATAAAGGGGCTTTCTGATAAAGGAAGATAACATGCCGCAGCTGCTACAGTATTTTTTTGGAGTATAACTGCACCATCGTGAAGAGGTGTATTTGGAATAAAGATATTTATGAGCAATTCTGACGAGATATTAGAATTTAATTGTATCCCTGTTTCTATGTAATCACTCATTCCTGTTTCTCTTTCAATTGAAATTAAGGCCCCAATTCGGCGTTTGGCCATATAATCAGTTGCCTTTACTATGGCTTCGATTGCTTTTTCCTGGTTATCATCATCCTGCGTACTGCTTCTCGAGAAGAATCGGCCTCTTCCTAGCTGCTCTAACGCTCTCCTCACCTCAGGCTGAAAAATAATGATAACTGCAAGAAATCCCCAATTTATGGCCTGCTGCATCATCCAGCTTAATGTAATTAAGCCAAGCCACTCACTGACCACCCTGACAAGAAGGATAACAATGATCCCTTTTAATAACTGAACGGCCTTAGTGCCTCTTATTACATTGAGCAGTTTGTAAATGACGTACCATACGAGGGCAATATCAACAATACTAGCTAGATACTTCCATATACTGAGATCTGCAAACTGCATTGTCTCTTCCTCCGTAACTTCTAAGAACATTTATTTCAAGAACCTAATTATTATATCATAAATTCACCATACAACTTATTATATCTACTTGTTAAAAAAAACAAATCACTCAAGGTGGAGTGATTTGTTTTTATTTTATCTCCGGCTAATGAAAGATATCAATCACATTTTGAGTTGTACTCTTCATATGATACCAAATCCAGTCAAAAACTTCATTCACTACTTCGATTTGCCCGGTTACATGCCCGGCAGAAGCGAGATACTTTTCTCCGTTTATAACCGTCACATCACCTTGGACTTCTCCTTCTATCCGTACATCACCATTGTGGACAACGACATCCCCTTTAACCGTTTCACCTTTAGGAACGATAACAGTATGATTTTTAACCACTAAATTTTCTTGGTTAGAAACGGAGAATTCACGATCCTGGCTCCAACTAGAGAACAAGCTTCCCATCATTAATACGATGAAAACAGAAGCTGCAGTGAGCATAGGATGGTTCGTAAACCACCTCTGCATCCACACCTTTTTCTTTTCCTTCGGCAGACGGGCAAGCACCCCTGCTGTAAAATCCGGCGGTGCGTGCATATGTGTAATTCCTTTAACAAATGCATCTGTTTTTTTCAATTCAATAAAGATGCTATCACACTCTTTACATTCCTTGAGGTGGTCTCTTAGGATTTGTTCTTTTTCTAGGTCTAGTTCTTCATCCAAGTAATCATGCATGAGTTCGATGATCTGTTCAGGACACATTTATCCTTTCACCTCTTTATACGTATCTTAATTGCTGCCTTAATGCTTCCCGCCCGCGATGAATCCTTGTTTTAACGGTTCCTAGGGGAAGGTCAAGAATTTCACTAATTTCATTTAGGGACATATCTTCCATGTATTTCAGGACGATGGCCGATCGATACTTTTCTGGGAGTTTTAAGATTTCCTTTTGAACGGTCTCTTGGAGCTCCAAGCTTTCTACCTCATTCTCTGGCAGCGGAGTATCTGAAGAGATTTGTGAATACATCGTTAACCCTTCGGTGCCTGATACTTCGGCATCTAAATAGTAATCAGGTTTCTTTTTACGCAATCGGTCAATACATAGATTAGTGGCAATTCGAAATAGCCAAGTTGAAAATTTCAAATCCTGGTTAAATGACTTGATGTTCACATATGCTCTAAGAAATGCCTCCTGCGCAATATCCTCTGCCTCATGGCGATTACCAAGCATTCTATAACATAATTGGTAAACACTGTTTTTGTAAGTTTCCACTATCTCTCCAAAGGCGTCTTGATCTCCTTTGATGACCTGTTTTATTCTTTTTTTCACTATTTTATCCATTAAGTTTCCTCAGCTCCAATGTCGCTATTCGATATACGAATGCTAGCCAAAAAAGTTTCAATTTTTAAAGAGACTTTTCTCAACATCTATTATATTAACAAAAATTTACTAATGTGGACAAAATATGTTTAAAGATTTTACTTCAGGGGAAAAAGATAATATAAACCTGAAAGAGGTGGGATTTTTGTCCGTTCCATTCCGTGGATTACAAGAGGAAATAGAGGCTCTACGAAATCATATGGTAAAATTAGCATCCGATACTTCCCTGTCTAATCACAAGGTAATTGAAGTAAGTAGGAAACTTGATGGCTTACTGAACAAATATCATTCATTATTAACCCGTTAAAATAGGGAAGCTGCATACGCTAATATGCAGCTGTCAATTTTTATAGTAATTTTTCTCCAAAAAGTGAACCCATCAATTCAACCGCACAGATGGCAGTTTTATTTTTCTCATCCAGTATTGGATTTACTTCTACAAATTCAGCAGAAGTGATAATGCCTGCCTCCTCTAGCATTTCCATGGCAAGATGACTTTCACGGTAGCTGATTCCTCCAATTACGGGAGTACCTACTCCTGGCGCATCAGTTGGATCTAGACCATCTAAATCTAGTGATAAATGTACTCCATCCGTATTTGCCTTTAGGTAGGCAATAGTTTCTTCCATTACCTTAGTCATTCCTAAACGGTCAATTTCATGCATAGTGTAGACTTTCATTCCCTTTTCCTCTATTAGTTCTTTCTCTCCATCATCTAGTGCTCTTGCACCAATAATTATAATGTTTTCTGGTTTAATTTTTGGATGATATCCTCCGATTTCAGTTAATAGAGGATGCCCCAATCCCATGCTCACTGCTAGAGGCATACCGTGGATATTTCCTGATGGGCTGGTCTCAGCAGTATTTAAATCGCCATGTGCGTCATACCAAATGACACCAAGGTTCTTATAATGTTTCGAAACACCTGTCAATGTACCAATCGCAATGCTGTGATCCCCGCCAAGTACTAGTGGAAAGTCTCCCGATTGAACAGCTTCATCAACTTTTTCTGCAAGCAAAGCACTTTTCTCCGCAACTAAATCTAGGTTTCTAAGATTGGAATCTTTATCAATGACTACTTCGGGTCTGCCAACCGGGATGTCCCCCCAGTCATGTATTTCATCAAATAATGGCTTTAGGCGTTCATTTATACCTGCATAACGAATGGCACTTGGCCCCATATCTACTCCACGTCTCATTTGTCCTAAGTCCATCGGCATTCCGATAATTGACAGCTTTCTAGTCATCTCCATTCTCCCCTTTTACCTAATATACTGACTATTTTAACTGTTTTGATATAGATGACTCAACTCGACAAAGTGTTGTATATATATACGTTATTTTTTGAATATTCTGTAGGTAAGTGGTTGCATCTAAGTTTATTACCTGCATAAAAGGAGAATTGATAATATGGAATGGAGCAGCTTGTTAGTCTAGAGGCTGTAAACCAATAAAAAAAGCCTTAAACCATTGACATGATTTAAGGCAAATATGTAGTGTGATGGTGGAGTCTAGGGGGATCGAACCCCTGACCTCCTGCGTGCAAAGCAGGCGCTCTCCCAGCTGAGCTAAGACCCCAATGGAGCGGAAGACGGGATTCGAACCCGCGACCCCCACCTTGGCAAGGTGATGTTCTACCACTGAACTACTTCCGCAACATTCGGTAATATTAATTTAAAAATAAATGAGCCATGAAGGACTCGAACCTTCGACCCTCTGATTAAAAGTCAGATGCTCTACCAACTGAGCTAATGGCTCTTTGGCTGGGCTAGCTGGATTTGAACCAACGCATGTCGCAGTCAAAGTGCGATGCCTTACCGCTTGGCTATAGCCCAAAGATGTAATTAATTTAAGTATGTCCAACTTTTTCAAAAATATAAATGGTGGAGGGGGACGGATTCGAACCGCCGAACCCGGAGGGAGCGGATTTACAGTCCGCCGCGTTTAGCCACTTCGCTACCCCTCCACATTTCAAAAAAGTAAAGATGGTGCCGGCGAGAGGACTTGAACCCCCAACCTACTGATTACAAGTCAGTTGCTCTACCAATTGAG
>NZ_JAABNN010000025.1 GCF_009928415.1 Bacillus sp. USDA818B3_A | reverse complement strand
GCGCCGATGGTAGTTGGGGTTTTACCCCTGTGAGAGTAGGACGTTGCCAGGCAAAATAAGGGACAATCCGAAAGGATTGTCTTTTTGTGTTTACCATTAAAAAGTTGACTAAAAAGTAAAAAGTACGAAGTGTTTACAAAGAAAACGCACATAGACATACACCCAAACAGCGGACTTAACATAAGATAATACAGGAGCCGGCTGAAAAAGATTATTCAAAAAATTGTATACAAATTTACAGTATCGGAAACAATGGATGTATGGAGGTGGAGGGGATTGAGTTCATTATTTGCACATAATCACTTTGAGGAAACGTGCGTTATTTGTGAAAGTCAAAAAACAAAAGGCATACATCTATACACTTCATTTATTTGTACAGACTGCGAGAATGATTTAATCCATACAGATACGAATGATCCTAGATATAAATATTTCCTTAAGCAGCTAAAAAAGATTAACACACCGGAAATATTCTCATAACAAGTCCTTTATGGGCTTTATTTTTTTGTTAAAATAAAGTGATACTTAAGTCCGTTTGGATAAAAGATAAGGAAGATTAAAAATGAGCAAGCAGCAACAAATACCCATATACGAGGCTCTGCAGTCACATATTAGTAAAAATCCAATTTCGTTTCATGTCCCTGGACATAAATATGGCCGGATTAGTACATACCCTGAAGATCCGTTTTTTAAAGAAATATTAAAAATAGATGCAACCGAATTAACAGGATTAGATGACCTCCATTCACCAGAGGGGCCCATTATGAAAGCTGAAGAACTGCTGGCTGGTTTATATGGCACTAAAAAGAGTTTCTTTCTGGTTAATGGTTCTACTGCAGGCAACCTCGCCATGATCATGGCAGCTTGCCAGGAGGGTTCAACTGTCCTTGTTCAAAGAAACTGTCATAAATCGGTTTTAAATGGTCTTAAGCTAGCAAAAGTTAGACCGATATTCCTTGAACCGGAAATAAACCAAGAGTGGAGGACAGCGGGAGGTGTCAGTGTCAAAACGGTCCAACAGGCTATCAGCCGCTATCCAGAAGTGAAAGCAATGATCCTGACGTATCCGAATTATTATGGAATAGTCTATGAATTAAAAGAAATCATTGAATTAGCCCATATCAATCATATTCCTGTCTTGGTAGATGAGGCTCATGGACCGCATTTTATCATTGGAGACCCATTTCCAGTTTCAGCTCTGAACTTGGGGGCAGATTTGGTTGTTCACTCTGCACATAAGACCCTTCCAGCGATGACGATGGGTTCCTTTTTGCATGTAAATACCAACCTGGTAAACTTGGGAAAGGTAAAAGAATATCTAGGGATATTTCAATCAAGCAGTCCTTCCTATCCGATTATGGCATCGCTTGACATATCCAGAAATTATTTAGCTCTATATGACCAGGAGGACTTAGACTGCCTCCTGGCTGAGATTAATCATTTTAAGAATGAATTAGTTAAACTTGAAACAATTAAAGTATTAACATTTCCAGAGGGACATGGCGATCCTCTAAGGATTACTGTACAATCCAGATGCGGCTTAAGCGGTTTTGACCTACAAAAAAGGTTTGAAGTGTTTGGTATTTTTACGGAATTAGCCGACCCATATAACGTCTTATTTATTCTTCCTTTGCTGAAAAAAGGACAAGCGTATCCATTACAGGAAACGTTAGAAAAAATGAAAAGGGCGCTTGAAGGACTCACGATTAAAGAGATAGACGAAGAATTCCATCCAGGTGTTCAAAGGATTTCAGAGTTGGCCATCAGTTATAGCGAAATGGAAGAACTAGGTATGGGCCAGGTTCTGGCAGAAAGTGCATTAGGTTTAATATGTGCAGAGACCATTATACCCTATCCGCCCGGGATTCCTTTATTACTGAAAGGTGAAAGGATAACGGACGACAAGCTTTTACAACTTAAACGGCTATTACAAACAGGTGCAAGATTCCAAGGAGAAGACTCACTAATAAAAACAGGTTATATAAAGGTATATAGCACAAACTAAGATACATGCATACGGAGGTTTTTATCTTGAAAGAAAAGGGAATATTTATTACATTTGAAGGCCCGGATGGGGCAGGAAAGACAACGATTATTAATCTTGTAGCAAAAGAATTGGCTGGTGCTCTTTTAACTAGAGAACCAGGCGGAATTGAAATAGCAGAACAAATTAGAAGAGTGATTTTGGATAAGGAAAACACCGCTATGGACCCTAGAACGGAAGCATTGTTATATGCAGCAGCCCGGAGACAGCATTTAATAGAAAAAGTAAAACCTGCATTAATGGATGGGAAAGTGGTCTTATGCGACCGCTTTGTGGATAGTTCATTGGCCTATCAAGGATACGCCCGGGGCTTAGGAATCGATGAAGTATATGCGATTAATCAATTTGCTATAGAAGATTTAATGCCTGAGCTTACAATCTACTTCGATATTGAACCGGAATTAGGCATGAAGCGGATCAATCAAAACAAGGGAAGAGAAGTAAACCGCTTGGATTTAGAAAATCTCGATTTCCATCATAAGGTCAGGGAAGGCTACCATCAACTAATGCAGCGATTCCCAAATAGAATTATCTCTATTGATGCTTCAGGCACAGTGGATGAAGTATTCAACAGCACAATCAATATAATTAAAACAAGATTAGCATGTAGTGAAGGCCTTTAATATAAGGCTTTTTTTATTAAACACAAGGTATGCTGGGAGATAACCTGTTATAATAAAATTAAAAGAATTAGAGGAGAGGGTGTTCCATATGAAAATGATCATAGCCGTCGTTCAAGACCAAGATAGCAATCGTTTATCTAAAGCATTAGTAGATAATAATTTTAGAGCAACCAAATTAGCTAGTACGGGGGGGTTTTTGAAGTCGGGGAACACTACGTTTATGATTGGTACCGAGGACATCCGGGTTGATCGGGCCTTGCAAATAATTAAGGACAATTGTAAATCAAGAGATCAGCTGGTGGCCCCCGTTTCACCAATGGGAGGAAACGCCGACTCCTATGTCCCATATCCAGTGGAAGTGGAGGTAGGCGGAGCAACTGTATTCGTCCTGCCAATCGAGCAATATATGCATTTTTAAAAAAGAAATGTGAGTGATTAATTTGGTGAAAACATGGGATCAACTACAAGAACTGCAGCCAACCGTACTCCGAATGTTAAAAAACAGCTTGCTGAAAAATCGAGTGGCCCATGCATACCTTTTTGAAGGCATGAGAGGGACTGGTAAAAAAGAAATAGCCTTATTACTTACAAAATCTTTATTTTGTGAACAATTAACAGAAGGCTATAAACCTTGCGAGTCATGTAATAATTGCCTTCGGATAAATAATAGAAATCATCCGGATGTCCATATTGTTGAGCCTGATGGATTATCGATTAAAGTGGAGCAGATTCGAAACCTTCAAGCTGAGTTTGCAAAAAAGGGAGTAGAATCTTTAAATAAAGTATATGTCATCTCTCATGCAGATAAAATGAGTGTGAGTGCCTCCAATAGCCTATTGAAATTCCTTGAGGAACCCAATCCAGGTACTGTTGCCTTTCTTTTAACCGAGCAAGTTCAACAGCTTCTTCCAACTATTCTATCAAGATGTCAAGTATTGGTCTTCCAGCCATTGGCACCGAAGATTATGATCAAACAATTAATTGAACATGGTGTTCAGCCTGCAAAAGCGCCATTGTTGGCCCAGTTAACCAATAATATGGAAGAAGCTCTCAAATTAAATGTTGATGAATGGTTTGCACAAGCCCAAAAAATAGTGGTAAAATTATATGAGGTGTTAAAAAAAAATCCACTGGAAGCTATGGTTACTCTCCAGGGAGATTGGTTTTTACACTTTAAAGAGAAAGAACAGATTCAACGTGGTTTAGATCTTTTACTTCTAATCTTTAAGGATTTACTATATATACAATTAGATAAGCAGGAGCAGCTTGTTTTCATAGAGGAGAATGAACGGTTAAGACAATTTGCCCTGCAAACATCTGGACGGCGCTTATCGGATCAAATGTCAGCTATTCTTGATGCCAAAAGGAAGCTGCAGGCAAATATGAATCCTCAGCTGATGATGGAACAGCTTGTGTTAAAATTGCAGGAGGGATCTTCATTTGTATGATGTTGTAGGAGTACGCTTTAAAAAAGCGGGGAAAATATATTATTTTGATCCGGGAGACCTCTTAATTGAAAAGGATGACTTTGTCATTGTCGAAACAGTTCGCGGTGTAGAATATGGCAGGGCAGTGATTCCCCGTAAACAAGTGGAAGAAAATGATGTAGTTTTACCTTTAAAAAAGGTGGTCAGAATCGCCGACCAAAAAGATCGGATGATTGTAGAGGAAAATAAGGTAGCAGCCCAAGAGGCTTATGAGGTTTGTAACGAAAAAGTAAATGAACATCAGCTGGATATGAAACTAGTGGATGTTGAGTATACATTTGATCGCAATAAGGTAATCTTTTACTTTACAGCAGATGGAAGAGTGGACTTTCGAGAGCTTGTGAAAGACTTAGCTGCGATTTTCCGAACACGTATCGAGCTTCGGCAGATCGGTGTTCGTGATGAAGCCAAAATGCTTGGCGGTATTGGGCCATGTGGAAGAATGTTATGCTGTTCCACCTTTCTAGGTGATTTTGACCCTGTATCCATAAAAATGGCGAAGGATCAAAACCTTTCATTAAACCCAACAAAGATTTCTGGATTATGTGGAAGACTTATGTGCTGCTTGAAATATGAAAATGATGAATATGAAACTGCTAAAGAAGCTTTGCCTGATTTAGGGGAAATCATTGAAACGCCGCTAGGAAAAGGAAAAGTGGTAGGACTAAATATATTAGAGCGGGTACTTCAGGTGGAACTAAAGGAACAAGAGCGGGTTCTGGAGTATACTTTGGATGAAATCATTAAAGAAGGTGCCTTTTCTATACAATCCACAGATTAAGAGGTGGAAGCCGTGGATAAAAAGGAAATTTTTGAATCAGTAAGTAATATGGAAACACAAATTGGCCATCTTTACCAGCAATTAGGGGAATTAAAGCAGCATTTAGCCGAGATACTAGAAGAGAATCATTATTTAAAACTGGAAAATGAGCATCTAAGGCGCCGTTTAGATGTGACCACGGAAGAAGAAAAGAAAGAAATAGAAACGAAGCAGGGTGCCGCAGCGACTGTGGAATCTCCAAGAGGAAAACATTTTGATGTTGGTGAAGGATATGATAACCTCGCTAGGCTCTACCAAGAGGGATTTCATATTTGTAACCTTCACTTCGGCAGTTTGCGTAAAGAAGGCGATTGTTTATTTTGTCTTTCTTTTCTTAATAAGAAATAATCTTCAGAGGCTGATTGATGCAGCCTCTGTTTTCATATCTTTGTAGTTAGGATGGTTTAGTATGGTGAAGTTAATAGAGGATGAACGGCTTGATTATTTACTAGCTGAAAAACTGCGAATCATTCAAAGCCCATCTGTATTTGCTTTTTCTCTCGACGCAGTATTACTGGCACGGTTTGTTTATGTGCCAATTCAAAGAGGAAACCTCATTGATCTCTGCAGCGGCAATGGGGTCATTCCTTTATTTTTAAGTGTACGGACAAAAGGGAATATAACAGGTGTGGAAATACAAGAGCGTTTATATGATATGGCTGTTCGAAGCATTGGATATAATGGTCTAGAGGATAGAATAAAAATGATCCATGGAGATATCAAAGAAATGCCTGCATTATTAGGCCATGGGAAATTTGATGTGGTTACCTGTAATCCTCCTTACTTTACAACTCCATCGGTGGAAGAAATCAATCCAAATGAGCATTTGGCAATAGCCCGCCACGAAATTCTCTGTACACTTGAAGATGCGATAAAGGCATCAAGCCAGCTAGTAAAGCAGGGAGGGAAAGTGGCATTTGTCCATCGGCCTGGCCGCTTGATTGATATAATCACATTAATGCGTCAGTACAGGCTTGAGCCTAAAAGGATTCAGTTTGTCTATCCTAAACAGGGTAAGGATGCAAATATCCTCTTAGTAGAGGCAATCAAGGATGGGAGCCCCGATTTAAAGATCCTTCCACCATTGTTTGTCTATCAAGATGATGGTGAATACACTCCTGAGATTAAAGGAATTTTATATGGAGAGTAATGGTCATTATTTTTATGTGCTGACATGCCGTGATGACAGTTTATATGGCGGTTATACCAATAATCTTAAACGGCGGATTGCCCAGCATAATGACGGAAAGGGAGCAAAGTATACACGGGGAAGAGGACCGGTTGAACTTACCTTCTATCAAGCCTTTGCCACTAAAGGCGAGGCATTAAAGGCAGAGTACAGGTTTAAGCAATTCACAAGAAAGAAAAAGCTTGAGTATATAAAGAGGGCAGGTGAATTCGATGTGGCAGCAGAAAAGCTTTGAGAACGAGGCTGATAAAGGAATTCTTTATCTTGTTCCTACACCGATTGGAAATCTAGAAGACATGAGCTTTCGGGCCATTCGAATCTTAAAAGAAGCAGACGTGATTGCTGCGGAAGATACAAGAAATACAAAAAGGCTGTGCAACTACTTTGAAATTGATACTCCGGTTGTCAGCTATCATGAGCATAATAAAGAAACAAGCGGAGAAAAACTGATCGAGAAGATTAAACAAGGCTTTAAGGTTGCACTAGTCAGTGATGCCGGCATGCCGGCTATCTCAGATCCTGGCTATGAGCTTGTTCAGGCGGCAATAAGTGAACTAGCAGCGGTGGTTCCATTACCGGGAGCAAATGCAGCTCTCACTGCATTAATTGCTTCAGGAATATCGTGCCAGCCCTTTTACTTTTATGGATTTTTACATCGAAATAAAAAAGAGAAGCGGTCGGAATTAGAAACATTGAGGAGTCAGAAGGCTACATTGATCTTTTATGAATCCCCACACCGTTTAAAAGAAACGTTGAGCATCATGCTTGAAGTCCTTGGCAACCGTAAAATCGTCATTTGCAGGGAATTAACAAAGAAGTTTGAAGAATTTATCCGAGGAACACTGGAAGAGATTAATGAGTGGGCACATTCTGATGAAATTCGAGGAGAGTTCTGTCTGATTGTTGAAGGGACAGACCTAGTGGAAAACGAGGAAGAGTTAAGCTGGTGGCAGGAATTATCGGTGGAGGAACATGTCAACCATTACATAACCGTCCAAAATAGTACTTCAAAAGAGGCCATTAAGCAGACAGCAAAGGATCGCGGCCTTAATAAACGCGAGGTATATCAGGTCTACCATATTGATGAAAAATAAAAACTCCAGCACTTATACAGTGCCGGAGCTTTTTTATTTTACATGTTCAAAATTCTTTTGGATCTCTTCGATTAATTGTTCTGCACCTTCGCGGCTAAGGATTAATTTACCGCCTGCAAGAGCCATGTTATCATCAGATACTTCACCAGTTACTTGGCAAGTCATATTTGGCTTATATTTTTTCAAAATAATACGCTCGTCGTCTACATAGATCTCTAATGCATCTTTTTCAGCAATACCTAGTGTACGTCTTAGTTCAATCGGAATAACCACACGGCCTAACTCATCAACTTTACGAACAATACCAGTAGATTTCATTTTAAATATCTCCTCTCAAAATCAATAAAAGTATCTATCTATTTATCTTTCAATCGTATTCGCCACAATTCGACAAATTTCTTATATACCCATAATACCAGTAGTTCCCATATCCGTCAATTATTTTATTTTAAAAGTAACTATGAAATTTTTTCCATTCACAAAATTGTTGGTTTCATTGGTTTTTCATTAAAATTTCCTAAAAATCCAGGTTTACAATACTATTGTTGTGTAAACCGTTATGATTACAATTTCATTATCTATTCGACAAACTTCAACAAAAACCTTCTTCTTTCATATCTTTCGTAGTTGTAAAAGCCTTTATGGGTGTTATAGGAAATAATTTTTAAAATCTGGAAGTCTAGCAATGCGCTTTCTTGCACAAAAGTTTATTTTTCGGTATATTTTGATGATAGAAGTGTTAAAAAGAGGCAATAATGGATTAATGGGAATTGTATTGTTTTAGGAGGGAATATAATGGCGGAAAAGTCAAAGACTTTCTATTTAACCACACCGATTTATTATCCAAGTGGGAATTTACATATTGGACATGCTTATACCACTGTAGCTGGTGATGCGATGGCTCGTTATAAGCGGCTGCGCGGATTTGATGTGATGTATTTAACGGGTACGGATGAACACGGACAAAAAATCCAGCGTAAGGCAGAAGAAAAGGGGATTACACCACAACAGTATGTGGATGAGATTGTAGGAGGAATTAAAGACCTTTGGAACAAGCTTGATATTTCTTATGATGATTTTATCCGAACTACCGAAGATAGACATAAACAGGTGGTTGAAAACATCTTTGCTAAATTATTAGAGCAGGGAGATATCTATCTTGATCAATATGAGGGATGGTATTGTACACCTTGTGAGTCGTTTTTTACAGATCGTCAGTTAGTAGATGGGAATTGTCCTGACTGCGGACGGCCAGTAGAAAAGGTAAAAGAAGAATCATACTTTTTTAGAATGAGTAAGTATGTAGACAGACTGCTGCAATATTATGAGGAAAATCCAGAGTTTATTCAACCGGAATCCCGTAAGAATGAAATGATTAATAATTTTATAAAGCCAGGTCTTGAGGATCTAGCGGTATCAAGAACCACGTTCGACTGGGGTATTAAAGTGCCCGGCAATCCTAAACACGTAATCTATGTTTGGATTGATGCGCTTTCTAATTATATTACCGCTCTCGGGTATGGTACGGAAGATGACTCCAAATATAAAAATTATTGGCCGGCTGATGTTCACCTTGTTGGTAAAGAAATTGTTCGTTTCCATACCATTTATTGGCCAATTATGTTAATGGCATTAGACCTGCCTCTGCCAAAGAAGGTATTCGCCCATGGCTGGTTATTGATGAAGGATGGAAAAATGTCCAAATCTAAAGGCAATGTAGTGGATCCAGTTACCTTAATCGACCGTTATGGCTTAGATGCTTTACGTTATTACCTATTGCGTGAAGTACCATTTGGCGCAGATGGTGTGTTCACACCAGAAGGTTTTGTCGAACGGATTAATTTTGACTTGGCTAATGATCTTGGAAACCTGTTAAACCGGACCGTAGCTATGATTGAAAAGTATTTTGCTGGCGTAATCCCTGATTATGCAGGTTCTGTTGGTGCGTTTGATGAATCACTGCTTCAGGTTAACCGTGAAACAGTTGCAAAATATGAAGAGGCAATGGAAAAAATGGAATTCTCTGTGGCGTTAACTTCCATTTGGCAGTTAGTAAGCCGGACGAATAAATATATTGATGAAACACAACCATGGACATTGGCGAAGGATGAGGAGAAAAAAGGAGAACTTGCTAGTGTGATGGGGCACTTAGCAGAATCTTTACGCCGTACTGCGATTCTATTAAAGCCGTTCCTGACTCGTACGCCTGATGGGATTTTTAAACAGCTTGGTATTCAGGATGAGGAATTAAAAACATGGGATAGCCTTGAGCGTTTTGGTTTGATTTCAAATGGGACGAAGGTTGAAAAAGATGCACCGTTATTCCCGAGACTTGAAATTGCCGAAGAAGTAGAATTTATTAAAACAAAAATGCAGGGCACCGCACCAGCTGCTGAAGAGAAAAAGGAAGAAGAAAAGCCGGAGGAGCTTGCGGAAATCTCTATTGATGATTTTATGAAGGTGGATCTGCGTGTAGCAGAGGTTATTCAAGCCGAGCCCGTTAAAAAGGCAGATAAACTCCTAAAACTTCAGCTGGATTTAGGATATGAAAAACGTCAAGTAGTATCAGGCATTGCCCAATACTACAAGCCGGAGGACCTGGTTGGACGGAAGGTTATTTGTATAACTAACTTAAAACCTGTTAAACTTCGCGGTGAATTATCACAAGGAATGATTTTGGCTGGCTCAAAAGATGGGCAGCTTTCTATCGCAACCGTCGATCAATCCTTGCCAAATGGTTCAAAGGTAAAATAATTTTTGACAAAGGCGCCCTATTGGGGCGCTTTTTACTTCGAAGAATGTCAAACTTTCTCTTTAAATGTTTCACGTGGAACATTTATCCTTTTTATTAGATGCTTTTTGACATTGGTGTAGTAGAAGTACACAATTAAGAGAATTACATAGAACAGAGGAAGTGAATTTAGTATGTTATTCGACACACATGCCCATTTAAATGACACCCAATACAATGAAGACCTTGAAGAAGTGATTCAGCGGGCTCAAACAGAAGGAGTCAGCAACATGGTAATCGTGGGATTTGACCGCCCAACAATCGAAAGGGCGATGGAATTAGTCGAACGCTATGACTTTATGTATGCCTGCGTAGGTTGGCATCCAGTCGATGCCATCGACATGACCGATGAGGACTTAACATGGATTGAGGAATTAGCTGCTCATCCTAAAGTGGTGGCCCTAGGAGAAATGGGCTTAGATTATCATTGGGATAAGTCTCCAAAGGATATTCAAAAGGAGGTTTTTCGCAGACAAATTCGCTTGGCCAAAAAGGTAAAACTGCCAATAGTCATCCATAACCGTGAAGCAACAGCAGATATCGTAGAAATTTTAAAAGAAGAAGGGGCAGAGGAAGTAGGAGGAATCATGCATTGTTTTAGCGGCAGCCCGGAGGTTGCCAAAGAATGTGTAAAAATGAATTTCTATATCTCCTTGGGCGGTCCCGTAACCTTTAAAAATGCGAAAAAACCAAAGGAAGTAGCTGCGGAGATCCCGCTTGAGAGATTGTTAATTGAAACAGATTGCCCCTATTTGGCCCCGCATCCATACCGGGGAAAACGGAATGAACCTGGATATGTGAAGCTTGTAGCTGAACAAATTGCCGAAATAAAGGGCTTGACATTTGAGGAAGTAGCCAAGGTCACGACAGAAAATGCTAAAAAATTATTCGCCATAAAATGATAAGAGAAATTGTCGAAATGATAAGAAGCCTGTCCTAATTTTTTCTGATAACAAAAAGTTCTACAAGTCTCCTTTTCAACATAGGATGACCGTGTCGATAAGTTTTTCTTTGCAAAGCTCCTAAGGTTGTGCATAATTAGAACTACCTTAACAGGATTAGCAAGGATTTACAGCCGGCACATGGTTCTCTATAATCTCTCCAAAGAAAAGGAGGCGTTTTTCATCGTATTCCAAAACATGAAAAACCTGTTTCCCAAGTCTTTGAGCGGGAGGTCATGGACCATCATATTTGCTAGTTTTGTAGTTTTGCTTACAACTCTGGGAATTCTTTTATTCGAAGGCTCAAAGAATACTGTAGCAATGACACTCGATGGCAAGAAGATGGTTGTTAACACACATGCAGACAACATCAAGGAACTCTTAGATGAACTGGATGTACCTCTCAATTCAAAAGACTACCTGTATCCAAAAGCAAGTACGAAGATAAGGAATGACCTTGCTGTTACTTGGAAACAGGCGAACATGGTTCACATTGTCAAAGACAACGAGAAGAAAACGATCTGGACTACAGCCGATACGGTGGCTGGGCTCCTAAAAGAGCAGAAGATTGTATTAAAGGAACACGATCAAATTTCACCAAATCCAGAAACGGCAATACGAGGTAAGTTGAATGTAAAGTTAACTATTGCGTCACAACTTACATACGTGGACGGTGGAAAAGCACGAAAGGTTTGGACCACTTCGACTACGGTCGCTGACTTTTTAACACATCAGGGCATTAAACTAACTGAATTAGACCGAGTTGAACCACCATTAACAGAAAATATACCAGAGAATGGTGTTGTAAACGTGATTCGAGTAGAAAAAGTCACCGATGTAGTGGAAGAACCCGTTGAATTTGCCGTGGTTACAAAAAAGGATGAGAATTTGCAAAAAGGGCAGGAAAAGGTCATTGCCCCTGGCAAGCAAGGACGTGTCTCAAGGCAATACGAAGTGGTGCTTGAAAATGGCAAAGAAGTTTCTAGAAAATTAATGAACGAGCAAAGTATTTTACAGAAACAAGATAAGGTTGTGGCTGTCGGTACGAAGGAGTTGGCGTTACAAGTTTCCCGTGGTGAGGAACCAAAAGGGCATGAGTTTTATGTGACGGCAACTGCTTATACAGCCTATTGCAATGGCTGTTCCGGACGTACGGCTACAGGACTTAATGTCCGTGCTAATCCCAATATGAAGGTAATTGCTGTTGATCCAAGAATTATTCCGCTGGGCTCAAAAGTGTATGTAGACGGTTACGGGTATGCTGTGGCTGCTGATACAGGGGGAGCCATTAAAGGGTATATCATTGATTTATTAATGCCCACGAAAGCGGATGCATACCGCTGGGGACGAAAAAAAGTAAAGATTACAGTCTTAAATTAATGAACTTGTGCAGAGGATTTATATTCCTCTGCATTTTGCTTTTTCTTTAAAATTCTTTATACTAACAACGAATACTTGCTATTATTTTCTTTATCACTGTTTATATTTTAATGTATGAATATCATCAATAATATAGACGAATGACATTACAAAAATGTTTCAATTTTTTCATTTTAAATTTTATTTTTACGGAGGCTTTTACTTTTATCATGAAAATCAAAGAAATTATTGTCGTTGAGGGCAAGGACGATACGGCAAGGATCAAACGGGCTGTTGATGCAGATACGATTGAAACAAATGGCTCCGCTGTCAATCAAACCACTATTGAAAAGGTAAAACGGGCTCAAAGTACAAGAGGAGTCATTATATTTACCGATCCAGATTATCCTGGTGAAAAGATTAGAAAAACAATTGCGGCAGAGGTTCCGGGCTGCAAGCATGCTTTTTTACCAAAAGAAGCGGCCATCGCCAAAAGCGGCAAGGGGCTGGGGGTAGAACATGCAAGTCCAGAGGCAATAAGAGAAGCGTTAAAGGATGCGCAAATCATGCACGAGGTCATCCATGAGGAAATTACCCAAGAGGACTTGATTATGGCTGGGCTCATGGGGGGAGAAGGTTCAAAGGAGCGGAGGATTTTGCTCGGTAAGCTCCTGAAAATTGGTTATACGAACGGAAAACAACTGCATAAGAGACTAATGATGTTTCAAATCAGCAGAGAAGAATTTGCAGAAGCATTAAGCAAGATACGTCAGGAGGGACAGAATGAATAAGGATATAGCAACACCGGTCAGAACACGGGCGATTCTTGAAAAATATGGTTTTTCTTTTAAGAAGAGCTTAGGACAAAACTTTTTGATCGATACGAATATATTGAAAAAAATCGTCAGCTTTGCAGATTTAACGGAAAACTCAGGCGCTATTGAAATTGGACCTGGGATAGGCGCCCTTACAGAGCAGCTGGCACGTTCAAGCAAGAAGGTAACAGCCTTTGAAATTGACCAGCGATTACTGCCTATACTGCAGGATACATTATCACCTTATGATAATGTGAAGGTCATACATAGGGATGTTTTGGAAGCAGATGTGCAAACGGTGATGGAGGAAGAATTCCAAGGAATCAATGATATTATGGTAGTTGCCAATCTGCCTTATTATGTTACGACGCCTATTATTATGAAACTCCTTGAAGAACAGCTTCCAATCCGCGGAATTGTTTGTATGCTTCAGAAAGAAGTGGCAGACCGGATCTCCGCTAAGCCAGGCACAAAGGATTATGGTTCACTTTCGATTGCTGTTCAATACTATACCGAAGCAGAGACTGTCATGATTGTACCAAAAACCGTTTTTGTCCCGCAGCCTAATGTAGACTCTGCTGTTATCAGATTGACCAGGCGGACACAGCCTGCGGTTGCAGTTAGGGATGAAAAGTTCTTTTTCCAAGTAACCAAAGCGAGCTTTGCCCAGCGAAGGAAGACATTATTAAATAATTTGACGAGTCAGCTTCCTGATGGAAAACAGAAAAAGGAGGAGATTCTCACAGCATTAAGTGCAAGTGGAATCGATCCTAGCCGCAGAGGAGAAACGCTTTCCTTAGAAGAATTTGGCCGTTTAGCGGATGAACTTTATCCGCACTTTCATTAATGACAGTTGTCCTCATGGAATATATCAAAGGCACTGAAAAAGTCCATTTATTAAAAATTAGCATGTGTAAAAGAACACTGTTGATTGGAGTGGAAGGCGGCGAAGACTCCTGTGGGAGTACGGGACAGGGGAGACCCCGCAGGCGCTTTTAGCGCCGAGGAGGCTCCCCGGCACGCCCACGGAAAGCGAAGCCGCCTGGAACGGAAATCAACAGCCCAATTTAGACACACACCCTAAATTCAAGAGACTTTTTCAGTGCCCTCGGAATATATCATGAGGGCATTTTTTATGTCTGCTAATATGCTCCTTATGTATCAATTTTCTTGAATTTTTAACAAGGACAACATTCCCTGCATAGCCTATTGAGAACCCATAATTAAAAGGCCTAAGTGGTCTTATTGGAGTGACAGCAGTGGATATAAAGGTAAAAGATATTGTAGGGAGGAAATCGTATAACTGTGATCTCATGTTCCGGGTTATCGATATTCAAAATATAAACAACCAAAAGGTTGCCATACTCTACGGGGAAGACTTCCGCCTGGTTGCAGATGCACCTTACACTGATTTGGTCATCCTTAATCAAAATGAGCGCGTAAAACTGCAGCAGGAGTATAGAACACTTGAAGAACAATCACTTAGGCTGTTCAGGCAGGATGTCAGCTTATTAAAACACCAGCAGGAGTACGATGCTACCAGCGGTTATGCAAAACCAAGCAATTATTTTCAAATTCCCGGCAAGGTGCTTCACATGGATGGCGACCCCAACTATTTAAAAAAGTGTATGGCAGTGTACGAAAAGATCGGCATACCAGTTGTAGGGATCCATTGTAACGAAAAGGAGATGCCCGATAGAGTAGGCATTTTAATGGACCAATACCGTCCAGATATTCTTGTTATAACAGGACATGACGCCTATTCGAAGGCAAAGGGAAAGATGTCAGATTTAAATGCCTACCGACATTCGAGGCACTTCGTCCAAACTGTCAGAGAAGCCCGCAGAAAGGTTCCGCATTTAGACCAACTCGTTATCTTTGCAGGTGCCTGTCAATCACATTTTGAATCACTCATTCATGCAGGAGCAAACTTCGCCAGTTCCCCAACAAGAATTAATATTCATGCACTCGACCCAGTCTATATAGTGGCAAAGGTGAGTTTTACACCGTTTATGGAACGTATCAATGTATGGGAGGTCTTAAGGAATACCTTAACAGGGGATAAGGGGCTTGGCGGAATCGACACAAGAGGAGTACTGCGGACAGGAATGCCTTACCGGCCAATCACTGAAGAGGATGAATAAAAAGATTAGAAAAGTGGAGCTGTAATGGATAGGGCATTGGCTCCTCTTTATCTAATCGGCAGTTTATTTTTTTACTATACATATTAAGCGTCCAATAAGGCAACTATAACAATGTTGAAAATTCGAAGAAAAAGTAGAACAAAAAATATTGACAATCATTTTGTTGGACTGATATAATTTATTATTTTGTTTGACAGAACTATGTCAGTGTGTTATACTTTACACAGTGAGGTGGACCGAATGCCAAAAACCTTAGCCGATATTAAAAAGGCGCTAGACACGAATTTGGGAAAGAGATTATTGCTGAAAGCCAATGGTGGACGAAGGAAAACAATTGAGCGTTCCGGAGTTTTAGCAGAAACTTACCCGTCTGTTTTTGTAATTGAGTTAGATCAAGATGAAAACTCGTTCGAGCGTGTTTCCTACAGCTACGCTGATGTTTTAACAGAAACCGTTCAAATCACTTTCTATGATGATGCAGCAGGACATGTAGCTTTAAGCTAGTATATAAGCAATGGGTGGCAGTAAACAAAGGTTTACTGCTTTTTGCTTTTTTTAAAAAGCTTCATGAAAATGAATTGTTATTTACATACTAAGAATGCTGTGGAATGAAAGGGGTTGTTTGGATGGGCAGAAGAAGAGGAATTATGTCTCATCACTTTAAAGAGGAGCTAGCGAAAGAACTTGGCTTTTATGATGTCGTCCAAAAAGAAGGATGGGGCGGTATCCGGGCAAAAGATGCAGGGAATATGGTGAAGCGGGCCATCGAACTCGCGCAGCAGCAGCTAGTAAATCAAAATCGCCAATCTTGACATTACACCACAGCGGGACCAGTGCAGTTTTTTGTACTGGTCCTTTTTATTTAAATTGGCGCTTACGCTTTTCGATTTTGTCGAAAACATGGCTTTTTTCGACGAAATACGACTGATATAATAATAAATTGGTTAGATATCTCATATCGGACGTCTTACATTTATCTTTTTGTGGTAAAATAGGACAAAATGTGGAATTTGGATAGCAATCCTTCAAACACCCTGAAAGGTGTTTGAAGGATATAACAAAAGTAGGTGACATAGTGAAGCTTTTAGTCAAAGCACCGGCGAAAATAAATTTAGCATTAGATGTATTGCATAAACGCCCCGATGGCTATCATGAGGTGGAAATGATCATGACCACGATTGATCTAGCCGACCGTGTTGAACTGACATTACTAGAACAGGATAAAATACATATTCTTTCCCATAATCGTTATGTTCCGGATGACCAGCGCAATTTAGCCTATCAAGCCGCACAATTGTTAAAGGACCGTTTTAAAGTCAGGAAGGGTGTACTGATTTCAATTGAGAAAACGATTCCCGTAGCAGCCGGCCTGGCAGGGGGCAGCAGCGATGCAGCGGCAACCTTAAGGGGATTAAATAAACTGTGGGGACTTGGTTTAAGTTTAGACGAATTAGCCGAACTTGGCAGTGAAATAGGCTCTGACGTTTCCTTTTGCGTCTACGGAGGTACAGCCCTGGCAAAAGGGAGAGGCGAAGTGATTACAGAGCTCCCACCCCCGCCGACATGCTGGGTAATCTTAGCAAAACCTTTTATCGGGGTTTCAACCGCTGAGGTTTATCGCCGTTTAGATTTGAACGGAACAAAGCATCCGGATATTAACGGCATGATCAATGCCATAAAAGAGCATGATTATCATCAAGTATGCCATAATGTTGGAAATGTTCTCGAAGATGTAACATTACATCTTCATCCAGAAGTCGCGCAAATTAAAGATCAAATGAAACGTTTCGGTGCGGACGCCGTGTTAATGAGCGGAAGCGGCCCGACTGTCTTTGGGATTGTTCAGCATGATTCGAGAATGCATCGGATTTATAATGGATTAAGAGGTTTTTGCGACCAAGTTTTTGCCGTTCGGATGCTGGGGGAGCGACATTCACTTGATTAAAGGCGTACATTGGTGATATTCTTTAATAAGAATATTCGGATTCTGGGAGGGTTGTTATGAAATTTCGCCGTAGTGAACGTTTGATTGATATGACAAATTATTTACTTGACCATCCTCGCCAGCTTGTGCCGCTCACTTTTTTTGCGGATCGTTATGAATCCGCAAAGTCCTCGATTAGTGAGGACCTAGCGATTGTAAAGGAGACCTTTGAGCAACGGGGAATTGGCACTTTGCAAACCGTACCGGGTGCGGCCGGCGGTGTGAAATTTTTTGTAAAAGTAAGCCGTGAAAAAGCGGAACCATTTGTGAATGAGCTTTGTGAGTTAATTGCCAATCCCGATCGACTATTACCGGGCGGTTATTTGTATTTAACGGATATCTTAGGGGACCCGCAAGTTGTTCAAAAGGCTGGCAGAATTATCGCCTCCGCATATGCCGACACAAAGATAGACGTGGTGATGACGGTTGCGACCAAAGGCATTCCACTTGCGTATGCGGTTGCAAGCCAATTAAATGTCCCTGTTGTCATCGTTCGCAGAGACAGTAAAGTAACGGAAGGACCGACGGTAAGTATTAATTATGTATCTGGATCTGCAAAAAGGATTCAAACAATGGTTCTTTCTAAAAAAAGCATGCGCCAGGATTCACGTGTTCTCATTGTGGATGACTTTATGAAAGCTGGCGGAACTGTAATGGGCATGATCAGTATGCTTGAGGAATTTAATTCAGAGCTGGCTGGTATTGCGGTGTTAGTAGAAGATGAAAAAATTCAAGAACGCTTAGTTGATGAATATCTATCGCTTGTGCAATTAGCTGATGTTGATGTAAAAGAAAAAAGAATCAGTGTTCAAGCGGGTAACTATTTTAATATTTGGAGGGATTAACATGAAAGTAGTTCAAACCAATCAAGCACCGGCCGCTATCGGACCGTATTCCCAGGGAATTGTCGTCAATAATTTATTCTATAGCTCAGGACAGATTCCGTTAACAGCAGAAGGGGTTATGGTCACTGGCGATGTGAAAGAACAGACACACCAAGTATTTAAAAATTTGCAGGCAGTGCTGGCAGAAGCAGGGGCATCTCTTGAAACAGTAGTAAAAGCAACTGTGTTTATTAAGAACATGGAAGAATTTGCTGAAGTAAACGAAGTGTACGGAGAATACTTCTCTACACATAAGCCCGCTCGTTCATGTGTAGAAGTGGCCCGTCTGCCAAAAGATGCATTAGTTGAAATCGAAGTAGTAGCGCTCGTGAAATAATCCGGGCGTTTTTTTTTTCGAAAAAAATAAGGCGATCGGCTTATATAATCGACTGTTTTCTACTATACACGCAGTGAAATCACTATTTTTTACAACAGTTCACGATTTTGCCCTAATTTTTAAAAAAATTTTAAAATTAGAGAAGGATTATAGAGTTAATTGCCGAATTTATTTAACTAGCATTTTATATAACTCAAAAGGGTGTGAGCAAATGGAAGTAACTGACGTAAGATTACGCCGGGTTAACACGGATGGAAGAATGAGAGCGATTGCATCAATCACCTTGGACAATGAATTTGTTGTTCATGACATTCGGGTTATTGACGGAAACAACGGTTTATTTGTAGCTATGCCAAGTAAACGTACTCCAGATGGGGAATTTCGTGACATTGCGCATCCAATCAATTCAGGAACACGCGGCAAAATCCAAGAAGCAGTTTTGGCTGAGTATCACAGGCTAGGCGAATTGGAAGTAGAGTTTGAAGAAGCCGGAGCTTCCTAAGGATCTTAACAACTAGGGCCTTTCTTCTATGTAAGGCTCTTTTTATTTTTTGCCCCCTAACATCCCTCTCATACATAATCCTCTGATTATCAATAAGACATAATATGACAAATTTAGACACTTTCCCTTCATTCCTTGAAAAGATAGTTCATTTACGTTAATATTTTTAATGGATAAAAAGGTAAATTGGAGGACTGTCCATGTCTAATCGTTATGCTGTGATTTTAGCTGCAGGGCAAGGAACGCGGATGAAATCTAAGCTTTATAAAGTACTACACCCAGTGTGCGGCAAACCAATGGTACAACATGTAGTTGATCAAATCACTAAGCTGAATGTGAAGGAAATAGTCACAATTACTGGTCATGGAGCTGAAATGGTTCAGACTCAACTAGGTGACCTGAGCCAGTATGCATTGCAAAAAGAGCAGCTCGGTACTGCTCATGCGGTAATGCAGGCTCAAGAATTGCTTCAAGGAAAAGACGGTATAACTATTGTTGTTTGCGGCGATACACCGCTTATTAAAGCAGAAACAATGGAAGCTCTATTTAAACACCATGAAGAATTGAATGCAAAAGCGACAATCCTTACAGCTAAAATCGATAACCCAACAGGATACGGACGGATTATTCGTAACGAAAAGGGACTTGTTGAAAAAATTGTTGAGCATAAAGATGCTTCAGAAGAAGAACGGATAATCAATGAAATTAACACAGGTACTTATTGTTTCGATAATCAAGCATTGTTCCAGGCATTAAATAATGTGTCCAATGACAATGTTCAAGGGGAATACTATTTACCAGATGTAATTGAAATTTTGAAAAAACAAGGTGAAGTCGTTACGGCCTTTCAGACAGATGAATTTGAAGAAACTCTAGGTGTAAATGACCGGGTTGCCTTATCAGAAGCTGAGCGTATTATGCGTTCGCGTATTAATGAATCCCATATGCGAAATGGGGTAACAATTATTGATCCAGCAAATACTTACATAGAGGCAGATGTTCAAATCGGGCAAGATACTGTTATCTATCCAGGAACAATTATTAAAGGTCAATCGGTCATTGGTACGGAATGTGTAATTGGTCCTAACTCTGAAATTGATGCATGTGAAATTGGGAATGAAACGGTCATTCGTCAATCAGCAGCATTTAACAGTTCGATTGGTTCAAATGTCAATATCGGCCCATTTGCACATATTCGTCCAGATTCAAAGATTCTTGATGAAGTTAAAATTGGAAACTTCGTTGAAATTAAGAAGGCTGTATTCGGCAAAGGAAGTAAAGCATCACACTTAAGTTATATTGGTGATGCCGAGGTGGGCAGTGATGTAAACATCGGCTGCGGTTCAATTACGGTTAATTATGATGGGAAAAATAAATTCTTAACAAAGATCGAAGATGGAGTATTCATTGGCTGTAATTCCAACCTAGTTGCCCCTGTTACCATTAAAAAGGGATCCTATGTTGCAGCAGGTTCAACGATTACGAAGAATGTCCCTGAGGAAGCATTAGCGATTGCACGTGCGAAACAAGTCAATAAAGAAGGTTACGTTGAGAGGCTTAATCTTAAGAAATAAAGCTATTTATAATTGGAGGACAATATGTCAAATCAATATTTAGATCCAAATTTAAAGGTATTCAGTTTAAACTCAAATATGTCCCTTGCCAAAGAAATTGCGAGTTTTATTGGGGTAGAGCTAGGTAAGTGCTCCGTAACAAGATTTAGTGATGGTGAGATCCAAATTAATATCGAAGAAAGTATCCGCGGCTGTGATGTATACGTCATTCAATCAACGAGCCAGCCGGTTAATGAGCATATCATGGAAGTGCTTATCATGATTGACGCTCTAAAGAGAGCTTCAGCAAAGACAATCAACATTGTTATGCCTTATTACGGCTATGCCCGTCAAGATCGTAAAGCTCGTGCACGTGAACCGATTACTGCCAAACTGGTAGCTAATCTGCTTGAGACTGCCGGAGCGAACCGTGTTATCTGTTTAGACCTTCATGCACCGCAGATTCAAGGTTTCTTTGAAATCCCAACTGACCATTTAATGGGTGTACCTATTTTGGCAGAATACTTTAAAAATCGCCAGTTCGATGGTGATGTGGTGATCGTTTCACCAGACCACGGCGGAGTAACTAGAGCGCGTAAATTGGCTGAACGCTTGAAGGCGCCAATTGCGATTATTGATAAACGCCGTCCTAGACCAAACGTTGCCGAGGTTATGAATATCGTTGGTAATATCGAAGGAAAAGTGGCCATTTTAATCGATGATATCATTGATACGGCAGGCACCATCACTCTTGCTGCTAATGCTTTAGTAGAAAATGGCGCAAAAGAGGTATACGCATGCTGTACACACCCTGTGTTGTCAGGTCCTGCTATCGAAAGAATTCAAAATTCAAAAATAAAAGAGTTGGTCATTACTAACTCGATCGAGCTGCCTGAAGAGAAAGATATTGATAAAATTATTCATCTGTCTGTTGCGCCATTACTTGGTGAAGCGATTATCCGTGTTCACGAAGAAATGTCTGTAAGTACACTTTTTTGATTAATAAATAATGTTTAGACCTCCCTTTTTTAGGGCAATTTTATATAGAAGTATAAAATTGGGAGGGTATTTAAACATATGAGTACTGTTTTACAAGCGAAGGAACGGACGGAACTGCGTCACTCTGCATTGAAAAAACTTCGGACGAATGGGAATATCCCAGCTGTGGTATATGGAGCTAAAGTGGAAAGTAAACCGGTGTTTGTGAGTTCGGCAGATTTAACCAAAACGATCCGTGATGTCGGCAGAAACGGTGTCATCTCCCTTGATGTCGATGGCAGCAAATACGATGTAATTCTATCTGATTATCAACAGGATTCTATTAAGAATGAGATTGTCCATGTCGATTTCTTAGCAGTTGACAAGTCCTCGAAGATTAATGTACAAGTAAGAATCGCACTTGTGGGCGATGCAATTGGCGTAAAAGATGGCGGTGTCTTACAGCAGTCCATTCATGAATTATCGGTTACATCTACCCCGGATAATATCCCACAGGCGATAGAGGTGGATATAACGAACCTACAAGTTGGCGAAACGGTGTTGGTTGGCGATATCCCTGAAGTAGGCGGCTTTACCATTAATCATGAGGATGAGGAAGTAGTTGCTTCTATCCTGCCTCCGAGACAGGAAGAAGAAATCAATTCCGGTGAACAACAGCAGGAGGGTCACCCTGACCATGAAGAGGGCAGAGAAACTGCTCCTGTCGGAGAAGAATAAATTTGAGACGTAACCTGCCTAAGGTTACGTCTTTTAACGCATAATTAAGGAAATCATGTTATTATGGGAGAATGGCAATGTTCCGAAAAATTTTTAAAAGGATGACTAAACCGGAAGAGGTGGGGACACAGATGAGATTAATCGTTGGTTTAGGTAACCCTGGCAAGCAGTACCACCAAACAAGACATAATATAGGCTTTGAGGTAATTGACGCACTCTCCGAACAGTTCTCCATTCCTTTAAATCAATCTAAATTTAAGGGGCTATATGGAATCGGGCTGCATAACGGGGAAAAGGTATTACTTTTAAAACCATTAACCTATATGAACTTATCAGGGGAATCAATCAGGGCAGTAATGGATTATTATCAAATCGAGTTAGAGGACATATTAGTCATCTATGACGACTTGGATCTTCCAGTCGGTAAAATAAGACTCCGCCAAAAGGGGAGCCCTGGGGGGCATAACGGAATCAAGTCTACTGTGGCCCATCTAGGGACACAGGAGTTCAATCGTATCCGGATTGGCATTGATCGTCCAACCCCAGGGATGAGCGTACCTGATTATGTACTTGGACGTTTCCGCCCGGAGGAAAGGCCGTTGACTCATGATGCAGTCACTAGAAGTGCCGAGGCGTGTGCTTCCTGGCTTAAGAAGCCATTCTTACAGGTAATGAATGAATTTAATCAATAATAATTGTTCATGATACAAGTCTTTCATTCATACATTGAAGAAAAACGCCTATTACCTCTCATGACCATAGTCTAGCTGAATAAGTTCCTCCTGCTAGGTTAATACTAGTAGTGGAATCCTAGATGAGGGAGGGAATTGCGTGGCTATTCATTATCATTGCCGACATTGTGGTACGAAACTTGGTTCAATTGAACAGACATCCATTCACGCAGAAACGATTGGCCTTCATAAATTAACTGATCAAGAAAGACAAGAAATGGTCTCGTATGAGTCTTCTGGTGATATCAATATCACAGCCATATGTGAAGATTGTCAGGAAGCATTGGAAAGAAATCCAGAATACCATCAATATGACTTTTTAATTCATTAAGAGTTAAAATATTTTACTTAGATAATAGTCTAGCTTAGCTCCTTATAGCGGCTAGGCATGTGCCGTTAATAGGCTTTTCTGCTATTCTACTTAGCTTTGGAAGATCTCCAAAGCATTTTTCTGTTTAAAATTTTACGAATATAAATATTGTTTTAATATAATTAATTCACAGGAAGGGAGGAGAAACCTTGAATGGTTTAAAATCGCTATTTTTAAAACAGGAAGATGTTCACTCCATTATTGCCGGTATTGAAGAAGGTTTAAAGGAGCAGCTAGTTGCAGGTCTTTCTGGATCATCACGGACTGTTTTAACGGCAGCCGTCCATGAACAGATGAATAGGCCGATCATGCTTGTTACCCATAATCTATTACAAGCACAAAAACTCTATGATGACTTGGTCAATCTATTAAGTGAAAAGGAAGTCTTCCTATTTCCAGCTAATGAATTAATCGCCGCTGAGCTTGGTATTGCCAGTCCTGAATTAAAAGCCCAACGAATTGACACTTTAAATTACTGGAGCAGACAAAGTAAAGGGGTTCTCATTGTCCCAATTGCTGGTTTGAAAAAAATTGTTCCTCCTAAATCGTCATGGCAGCAACACCAGCTGTCATTAAAACTAGGCGAAGATGTCAATATAGAGAAGTTATTAACAACCCTTGTAAAAATGGGTTACGTCCGCTCTGAAATGGTCACTACCCCTGGGGAATTTAGTGTAAGAGGCGGAATCATTGATATTTATCCTCTTACCGAGAGAGACCCACTAAGGATTGAATTATTTGATACAGAAATTGACTCCATCCGATATTTCTCCCTTGAGGATCAGCGGTCTAAAGAAAAGGTGAATGAGGTATTCATTGGGCCAGCAACAGAAATCCTTTTAGAATCCGAGGATTATAGCCGAATCATCGGCAAACTTGAAGAGGGATTAGCCTTATCCTTAAGAAAACTAAAGGATGATAAGGCTAAAATGCAGCTTAGCCAAAATATCAGTTATGAACTTGAACAGTTAAAAAATGGCCAAAAGCCAGACCAAGTCTACAAATACTTATCATTAGCCTACGACAGGCCTGCTAGTTTACTAGACTATCTGCCAAGTAATGGTCTAGTATTTGTAGATGAAATTAGCAGAGTGCAAGAAATGAATGACTCACTTGTGAAAGAAGAGGCTGAATGGTATACAGGCCTGCTTGCAGAAGGACAGATTATTCATGATCTGCATATCTCCCATGACTTACAGACCATGCTGCAAAGAAAAGAATTTCCACTGCTTTATATGTCTTTATTTTTACGGCATGTAGCTAATACCAATCCGCAAAATATTATTAATATCACTTGTAAACAAATGCAAAACTTCCATGGTCAAATGCATTTATTAAAGGCAGAGATCGATCGATGGAAAAAAGGGAATTATTGCATCCTGTTTTTGGGCCCTGATGAAGAAAGGGTAAAGAAATTAGAACGAGTCTTAGAAGATTATGAAATTAGCGCAAGTTCGATAAAAGAGAATCAGCAGCTTATACCGGGGAAAGTTCAAATTATGCGTGGGAACCTGCATGCCGGTTTTGAGCTTTCGATTCAAAAGATCGCCATTATTACGGAAGAAGAATTATTCAATAAACGGGTAAAAAAATCAACCAGCCGTCAAAAATTATCTAATGCTGAACGGATCAAGAGTTATTCTGAGTTGAAAATTGGCGATTATGTTGTCCATGTCAATCATGGAATTGGGAAGTATTTAGGAATTGAAACGCTAGTTATTAACGGCATTCATAAGGATTACCTGCATATTCGATATCAGGGATCAGATAAACTCTACGTTCCTGTCGAACAAATTGATTTAGTTCAAAAATATGTGGGTTCTGAAGGGAAAGAGCCAAAGGTTTATAAACTCGGAGGCAGTGATTGGAAAAAGGTTAAAAAGAAAGTCGAATCTTCTGTACAAGATATTGCGGATGACCTTATTAAGCTATACGCTGAGCGGGAAGCTGCTGTGGGATATGCGTTTTCGCCCGACGGGGACCTGCAGCGTGAATTTGAAACATCATTTGCGTATCAGGAAACAGAGGATCAGCTGCGCTCAATCCATGAAATCAAAAAAGATATGGAACGGCCGCGGCCGATGGACCGCCTATTATGTGGTGATGTCGGCTATGGAAAAACAGAAGTAGCGATCCGGGCTGCCTTTAAAGCGATTGCAGACGGAAAACAGGTTGCCTTCCTGGTGCCAACAACCATCCTTGCCCAGCAGCACTTTGAGACGCTTAGGGAGCGTTTTCAGGATTATCCAATTAATATTGGCTTATTAAGCCGATTCCGTACGAAAAAACAGCAGACGGAAACGATGAAAGGCTTAAAAGCAGGTACAGTCGATATTGTCGTTGGAACCCATCGCCTGCTGTCAAAGGACATTATCTATCGTGATTTGGGTTTATTAATTGTGGACGAAGAACAAAGGTTTGGTGTGACACATAAAGAAAAGATTAAGAAGTTAAAGACCAATGTTGACGTATTAACCTTAACAGCTACACCAATCCCAAGGACCCTTCATATGTCAATGCTGGGGGTGCGGGATCTATCGGTTATCGAAACACCGCCTGAGAATCGTTTTCCAGTGCAAACCTATGTCATGGAGTACAATGGTTCATTGGTAAGAGAAGCGATTGAACGTGAGCTTGCCAGGGACGGACAAGTATTCTTTTTATATAATCGGGTGGAAGATATTGAACGTAAAGCAGAGGAAATTTCCATGCTTGTCCCTGACGCGCGTGTAACCTTTGCGCATGGACAGATGACAGAAAATGAATTGGAATCTGTTATGCTCGGTTTCTTGGCTGGTGAGTTTGATGTGCTTGTAAGCACAACAATAATTGAAACTGGCGTAGATATTCCAAATGTAAATACTTTAATTGTCTTTGATGCAGACCGGATGGGACTTTCTACGCTCTATCAGCTGCGCGGCAGGGTAGGCAGATCAAATCGTGTTGCATATGCTTATTTCACCTATCGAAAGGATAAAGTCCTGACAGAGGTTGCAGAAAAGCGGCTTCAGGCAATTAAGGAATTTACAGAGTTAGGCTCTGGATTTAAAATTGCGATGCGTGACTTATCCATTCGCGGCGCAGGGAATTTATTAGGTGCCCAGCAGCATGGATTTATCGATTCGGTCGGGTTTGACCTTTATTCTCAAATGCTGAAGGAAGCAATTGAAGAGCGCAAAGGCGACCTTGCTGGTGAAGTGAAAAAGTCTGTTGAAATCGATTTAGAAATTGATGCCTATATTCCTGATACTTATATAAAAGATGGACATCAGAAGATTGAAATGTATAAACGTTTTAGAGGCGCCGTAAGTCTTGAGGATATTGAGGAACTTCAGTCGGAAATGCTCGACCGGTTTGGCGAATACCCGGATGAAGTAGATTACCTCTTCCAAGTAGCTGAATTGAAAGTTTATGCCCTTTTAAACGGTGTGGAACAGATTAAGCAGTTGAAACAGGAAGTAACCATCCTGGTGAACGAACAGGTTACCGGCCAAATTGATGGAAGTAAAATTTTCCATATAGGTAATCAGTTTGGCAGAAATATTGTCCCTGGAATGGAAGGCTCTAAATTAAAAATCATGATAAAGACAAAAGAGTATGACACAGCCCAGTGGCTTCATGCAGTGAGAGAGATGGTGAAAGGAATCCCACTCGCAAAGCGGGGGCAAGAGAACCCTGTCAATTAATCCTTTGCTGAAGCAGTTGCTCCTTCGGTCACTTTAATAGACCGGGAACATTATCCATTGATGTGATATTTCTCTTATATTTGAAAAAATATAATGTTCGTGAATAGAACTTTCGAGATGAAAGATACTAAATTCAAAGCTGGTGATGATTAACATCATTGCCAAGTTAGTAAAATCATCAGATGAAAGTGAGGCAACATTGGATGAAAGCAACTGGAATTGTTCGTCGAATCGATGATTTGGGTCGTGTTGTTATTCCCAAAGAAATACGCAGAACTTTGCGTATCCGTGAAGGGGATCCGTTAGAGATTTTTGTGGATCGTGACGGAGAAGTCATTTTGAAAAAGTATTCACCAATCAGCGAGTTAAGCGATTTTGCCAAAGAATATGCAGAAGCCCTATTTGATAGCCTCGGTAATCCTGTGTTAATCTGTGATAGAGATACTTATATTGCTGTAGCTGGTGGTTCGAAAAAGGATTATTTAAATAAGAACATCAGTGATTTAATTGAAAAAACAATGGAAGAGCGTAACTCTGTTCTACATACGCAGCAGGGTGAAATGGCATTAATTGAAGGAAATGATGAAGCGGTCTCATCTTATACTATTGGTCCTATCATTGCAAATGGTGATCCAATCGGTGCTGTAATTATCTTCTCTAAAGAAGGAACCCTTGGTGAAGTAGAGCAAAAAGCTGTTGAAACAGCAGCTGGGTTCCTCGCTAGACAAATGGAATCTTAAATCAGAACTTTACATTTAAAAAAAGACAGCTTCTGCTGTCTTTTTTATATGTCTAGCTGCAGCGCCTGTTCAAGGCGCTTCTGCCTTTCTTATGCTATAATACCTTGGAGTTTTAATAAGCAGGTGAAAAAATGCAAGAGTCCAGCAATTCGTCTAAAGCCGTATTTAAAGGGGCTTTTATTTTAACCCTTGCGGCAATCCTATCAAAGATTTTAAGCGCCTTTTACCGAATTCCTTTTCAAAACATTGTCGGAGATGTGGGCTTTTATATATATCAGCAAATATACCCTTTTTATGGAATGGCTGTGGTATTGTCAACCACTGGTTTTCCTGTTGTCATTTCAAAGCTTTATGCAGAACAAAAGGAACAGGGAGAAGATCTCAAGAGGCGATTGCTCCTGTTTGCCTCGTTCATCTTTTTACAAGTCTTCGGCATTATCTGTTTTTTGATCCTTTATCTGGGTGCGGAAGGAATTGCCGGGTGGATGAACGATCCGCATTTAGCCATCTTACTTCGGGTTGTAGCCATTGTTTTTTTAGCCTTTCCGATTAGCTCAATGTTAAGAGGCTATTATCAGGCCTCCGGGTATATGACGCCGACCGCTTTATCACAGGTAGGAGAACAAACCTTCCGCGTGATAACGATTATAGTCTTATCCACGATATTCATGGAAAAAGGCTACTCCCTTTATTTAGTAGGCGGGGGAGCGATGTTTGGTTCGATTACGGGCAGTATCGTTTCTGCTATTATACTGTTTATGTTTTTATGGATACGTAAAGAATGGAAGATAATCCTTCCTGTTAAAGGGATATTCATTAGTTATAAAAGAGAGATTTCGGCCATTTGGAAGGCTTTGTTCTTTCAGGGATTGATGGTCTGTATAAGCGGGATGCTGATGATCTTTCTGCAATTAGCTGATTCCTTAAATCTATTTTCACTGTTAGTTGCAAATGGAATGGAAACGGAACTGGCTAAGAGTATAAAGGGGGTGTTTGACCGCGGACAGCCATTAATTCAATTAGGAACAGTTGCTGCCACCTCCATGTCGCTGGCACTGGTGCCGTTGATTACTAAAGCCCGGTTATCATCAAAGCCTTTGGAATTGCTTGGGAAGATTCAATTATCGTTAAAGGTTAGTATCGTTGTAGGGGTTGGGGCTTCTGCGGGCCTTTGGGCGATTATAGAACCAACTAACATCATGCTGTTTGAGGATCATTCAGGTTCCACTGTATTGGGTGCCCTAAGTTATGTCATATTCTTTACATCGATTATTTCAACAATAATTGCCATTTTGCAGGGAATGGGAAAGGTCTGGTTTCCAGCCTTTGCCGTCATGATGGCTTTTCCGTTAAAATATATATTAAATCTCATACTTATCCCGCTCTCAGGGATTATGGGAGCAGCTGCTTCTTCTCTTATTACACTAGCAATTGTTACATTCATTTTATGGATGTATTTTAGAAAGTTGTCGATGGGTCCTCTGTTAGTCAAGGGATTCTTAAGAACTCTGATGATAGCAACTTTAGGTATGGTCTTGATTCTAAAGGGTTATTTATACATAACGGATTATTTCTTTGATTATTTAGAAATGGACCGGCTAGGGGCGGCTCTGCAGGCAGTTAGTGCGGTCATATGCGGGGGATTTCCCTTTTTATTGATTATTATCCGGGGCAGGGTTTTTCTCGAGGAAGAACTAGTACTATTTCCGTTTGGAAGTAGAGTAATCTATTTATTAGCACGAAAGGATAGAAGTGAATATGAAAAAAGAAATTGAGGTGCTCGGACTAGGGGCTGGAGAGTTAGAGCAACTGCCGGTAGGGGTATACAAGAAATTATTGAAGGCAGATCGGCTTTTTTTACGAACAAAAGAACATCCGGTTGTCTCGAGTCTTGAAAAAGAGGGATTAACCTATGTTTCGTTCGATTCTGTCTATGAAAAACATGATCAATTTGAGGCTGTCTATGAGGAAATTGCGCAAACCTTATTAAGAGAGTCCCAAACAGGACCGGTAATCTATGCGGTTCCTGGACATCCGCTTGTTGCCGAGAGAACAGTTCAGCTCCTGTTAGAGTATAGTTCAAAAGAAGACGTACATATAACGATTGGCGGTGGGCAGAGCTTTTTGGATAGCATCTTCGCTGCCTTGAAAATTGATCCAGTTGAGGGGTTTCAGCTTCTTGATGGTACGGACATTTCTGCCGGCCAGCTGCAGCTGGAACAGCATATTTTTATCAGCCAAGTATATGATCAATTTATTGCATCTGAAGTAAAGCTAACCTTGATGGAGAAATTGCCGGATGATTATGAAGTGTCTATCGTAACAGCAGCTGGGAGCAGTCAAGAGTCTATTGAAAAAGTAGCCCTGTATGAGCTGGACCGGAATGTATCACTTAACAATTTAACTTCAGTCTATGTACCGCCGGTTAAGGATGAGCAAATATTGTTGAAAACCTTCACGAAGCTTCGTGATATTATTGCTATTTTAAGAGGGCCAAATGGCTGCCCATGGGATAAAGAACAAACACATGAATCATTAAAAAGGTATTTAATTGAAGAAACATTTGAAGTGATTGATGCGATTAATCAGGATGATCTTGATCATTTAGTTGAAGAGCTTGGGGATGTCCTGCTCCAAGTCATGCTCCATGCCCAAATTGGCGAAGATGATGGGTATTTTTCGATTGATGATGTGATTGAAAGCCTATCAGAAAAAATGATTCGCAGGCATCCGCATGTTTTTGGCAATAAGACAGCAGATAATGCAGAACAAGTGGTCGCGAACTGGCAGGAGATTAAAAAGCAGGAAAAGGGAGAGACGGAGAAGGAAGCCTCTCTATTAGAAGGGGTTTCAAAGGATCAGCCTAACCTTCTTCGGGCCTATGAACTGCAAAAGAAAGCGGCGAAGGTTGGATTTGATTGGCAGGAGATTGGGCCGGCGTTGGAGAAAGTGAAAGAGGAACTTGATGAATTTGTGAATGAGCTTGATGGGACAGAGGAAGGTTTGCTCCTTGCCAAAAAGGAGTTTGGAGACCTGCTGTTTGCTTTTGTGAATGTAGCAAGATTCCTAAAGATTCATCCAGAGGAAGCGTTGTTTGAAACCAATGAAAAGTTCATCCGCCGGTTTAAGTTTGTCGAGGAAAAGGTGAAAGAGAGCGGACGGTCTTTTGAGGAGCATACACTTGAGCAGCTTGATCGATACTGGGATGAAGCAAAAGTAAAAGGATTATAATTTGAGGGGGAGTATTCATGCGCTTAGATAAGTTTTTAAAGGTTTCAAGAATTATTAAAAGAAGAACTTTGGCAAAGGAAGTATCTGACCAAGGAAGAATTGAAATCAATGGAAAAGAGGCGAAGGCAAGTTCCACTGTCAAGGTGGGGGATGAGTTAACCATCCGCCTTGGGCAGCGGAAATTAACGGCTCGAATTGATCGAATTCAGGAGACTTCCCGCAAGGAGGAGGCCGCTGAGATGTATACCATCTTAAAAGAAGAGAAGCTTGGCTCACCAGACCCTTTTTAAATTTCACTGGTTAATGTCCAGCTCCAGCGCCTAGCCCCTCGAGGTCACAAGCCAATCCGTCCAAAAGGTTAAAGAACAACCTTTCGGCCGGCTCGTCTTGTGCTTGCCTTAGGCTGATCAAGTCGCTTTCGCTTTTCGGAGTTCTAATCATGTCCTTCATCACATAAAAATGTACAAAAGGGTTGTACAAATGATTGTGAGGGATGAAGGATGAGCCAATATTATGATAACAATCCGTCAAAGAGCAGTGTTCCAGACCATGATGTGATTATGAGAGGAAGAAAGCTGCTTGATATTACCGGGGTTAAACAAGTAGAAAGTTTTGATAATGAGGAATTCTTATTAGAAACAGTTATGGGCTTTTTAGCCATTAAAGGGCAAAATCTGCAAATGAAAAACCTTGATGTTGAAAAAGGGATTGTCTCCATTAAAGGAAAAATCTTTGATTTAGTTTATCTGGATGAGCAGCACGGGGAGAAAGCTAAAGGATTCTTTAGCAAGTTATTCAAATGACCCTTTCGACGCAGTTCCTTACCATGCTTTCTATGATAGGTATGGGTTCGTTGTTTGGCGCAATGTTTGATACGTACCAGCGGTTTTTAAACCGGCCAAAACAAAAAGCTTGGATTGTCTTTATAAATGATATTTTATTTTGGATCATTCAAGCTTTAATTATTTTCTATACGTTATTTTTAGTGAATAGCGGAGAGTTGCGTTTTTATATTTTTATCGCACTGCTTTGTGGATTTGCTGCCTATCAAGCTTTGTTCAAAGGTATTTATCTTCGTCTCTTAGAAGTTGGGATTCAGACGGTTATCGCAATTTATAAATTTATAACCAAAATGGTTCAAATGCTGATTTATAAACCGATCGTTAGTCTTATCCAACTATTGATTATGATTATTATTGCAATTGGCAGGGGACTATTAACCCTTGTCAAACTTGTTTATAAGGTTTTACTATTTATCCTAAAAGTTATCATTTTTCCATTGCAAAAAATCCTGTTATTATTTTGGAAACTTTTGCCGAAAAGTATTAAAAAAACAGTCGAGAAGTTATATAATAAAACGGCAGGAAATTTTAAGGAAATAAGGAATTATATAAATAAATGGCTGGACAAATGGAAAAGGAAGAAAGAGTAAGGAGGTTTTTAGGGAAATGGGTGCGGACTTAAAAAGAAATGTATCAAGAATTCAGACAACCTATGTAGAGCAGCAAGAATACGCCGAGATTGCTTCAGCTCGAAAAAAGAAATTAGTGTTAAGACGCTTATCGGTATTTTTTGTTCTTGCTAGCTTACTAACCTATTTGATGATTTCAAATTACCTCTCCCAAACCGCCAAACTCGATGCTAAATTGGCACAAAAGAAAAAGCTTGAACATCAGCTTACTGATTTAAAAAAGCAGGAATCCCTCCTTCGGGAAGATATCGTTAAATTAAATGATGATGATTATATTGGAAAGCTGGCGAGAAAAGAGTACTTTTTCTCCGAAAAGAATGAGGTTATTTTTAATATTCCTGATGAGAAAGAAGAAAATTGAGCCAGTTTTACGAGATATTGACACTGATTTTTTAGTTTCTGTATAATATATAGAAAGTTTGACTTTTTAAAATCTAAGGAGGAACATTCTTTATATGTCAATTGAAGTAGGCAGCAAGCTACAAGGGAAGGTAACAGGGATAACAAAATTCGGAGCGTTTGTGGGACTGCCAGATGGATCAACAGGACTTGTACACATTAGTGAGGTTGCTGATAATTATGTAAAGGATATCAATGACCACTTAAAGGTCGGTGACCAAGTTGAAGTAAAGGTTCTTAATGTTGAGAAGGATGGAAAAATCGGCTTATCGATTAAAAAGGCAAAAGATCGCCCAGAGTCGGAGAAAAAACAATATTCACATTCGCAACGCCCTCGTCAAAACCGTTCAAACGATCGTAATAACAACAATAAAGGGGAAACTTTTGAGTCCAAAATGTCCAAATTCCTAAAGGATAGCGAAGATCGTTTATCTTCCTTGAAGCGCAACACGGAGTCTAAGCGTGGAGGAAGAGGAGCTAGACGCGGTTAACTTGCTGCATACTTACTGGGGATAAGGCAGGTTTCACTTATTAGAAAAAAGGCAAGCATCGGCAGCTTGTCTTTTTTGCTTTACATTATTGTCCAGCTGCAGCGCCTAGGGGCTCGGGGTCATAAGCCAATCCGTCAAGAAGGCTAAAAAGCAGCCTCCTCGCCGGCTTGTCTTATGCCTGTCGCCCCTGGTCAAGGCGCTTCCGCTTTTCTTGGTGCCTGTCACCATGTGAAGAATTCACATGGTGACAGGCACCTTTTCTACTTTAAACGACATAAATATATTATTTGAATGAATATAGTAGAAACCGTCGAACGATTATTGAATCTCGTTCACTATTTTGACAAACTTTTAAATCTATTAATTTTATAATAGTTTGCAACGATGAAAGAATAGGGGAGTGTGATTTATGGAAAAGACTAATGTTACTTTGATAGAACCAGTCGGAGAAGTCAACCTTCATTCATCTAAATTGGATTTGGGAAAAGGATTACGGAAAGTCCAATTAATGCTCGAATCCTTCTTTATAAAAAAGGGTTACATTTTAATATTAGTAGGATTCTTGCTTGGACGGGCACTGATTTTGGCAAAATTAACCCCATTCTGTCTGCCATTTTTTGCTTCTGTTTACTTAATCAAAAGGGATCGGGCCCCGCTTGCATTGATTGGATTAATCGTCGGAGCTGCCACCATTTCATTAGGAAATGCGGTATTTACCTTTGCTGTTACGGTACTGTTCCTTATAATCTATCGAATAAGTGAAAAATGGCTGACAAATGAAGTAAAGTCCCTGCCATTTTTTGTCGGGGGGATTCTAGGCTTTGGGAAATTAGCCGAAACCTTCATTCTATCAAGACAATTGACTATGTACGATTTAATGATGGTAGGGGTCCAGACAAGCCTTGCCCTTATTCTAACTCTCATTTTTTTACAAAGTATTCCATTAATAACCTTAAATAAACGAAGACAGCTTTTAAAAACCGAAGAAATCGTCTGTTTAATTATCATGCTGGCTTCCATTATGTCAGGCACGATTGGCTGGAAGGTATATGATATGTCGATTGAACACATCATGTCGAGATACCTGGTTTTGGTATTTTCCTTTGTAGCCGGGGCAACAGTAGGTTCCACCGTAGGCGTGGTCACGGGATTGATATTTAGTCTTGCGAGTGTTTCCAGCTTCTATCATATGAGTTTATTAGCATTTTCAGGCGTACTTGGAGGATTGCTGAAGGAAGGGAAAAAAATTGGGGTCTCCCTCGGCTTATTTATTGCTACCCTACTGATCGGTATGTACGGAGAGGGAGAAGGTTCCATCTTACAAACCGTATTAGAGACATGTTCTGCCGTTCTCTTATTCCTCTTAACACCACAAGCCTTTACTTCAAGACTAGCAAAATATATTCCAGGAACGCCGGAACACACCGCTGAACAGCAAAAATATATGCGGAAAATGCGTGATGTTACGGCACAACGGGTGTCCCAATTCTCAAGTGTATTCGATGCCCTTTCAAAGAGCTTCTCTCAAATGGAAGTGATGCAGGAGGACGAAGAGCAGAACCGGGAAATGGATTATTTCATGAGCAATGTGACGGAACGGACCTGCCAAACCTGCTTCAAAAAAGAACAATGCTGGGCAAAGAATTTTAATACAACCTATGCAGCGATGGAAGAAGTTATTCGTGAAATGGACCAAAACGATGGCTCGGTTTCACCGAGACTATCAAGAGAATGGGATAAGATATGCTCCCGTTCTAAGAAGGTATATGAAACGATCGGCCAGCAGTTAACCTTCTTCCAAGCAAATATAAAACTGAAGAAGCAGGTAAGGGAGAGCCGCAAGCTGGTAGCAGAGCAATTATTAGGCGTATCCGAAGTTATGGATAACTTTGCAAAAGAAATCCAGCGAGAAAGAGAGAATCACTACAAACAAGAGGAACAAATCATGGAGGCAATCCAGGATTTTGGTATCCATATTGAACAAGTTGATATCTACAGTTTGGAACCAGGCAATGTTGATATTGAGATGGCCGTTCCGTTTGGCAATAGCCACGGAGAGTGTGAAAAGTTAATTGCCCCGATGCTATCAGATATCCTTGGGGAAACAATTATCGTAAATAAAGAAGAATACGGCAGCATCCCTGATGAATTAAGTAATGTAAACTTTCGATCATCTAAGGCCTATACGGTAGAGACAGGTGTTGCCCATGCAGCGAAAGACGGCGGCTTAGTATCAGGTGACAGCTATTCCACGATTGAGCTTGGATTAGGTAAGTTCGCTATTGCTATTAGTGATGGAATGGGGAATGGAGAACGGGCGCATTACGAGAGTAAGGAGACTCTGCAGCTTCTACAAAAGATATTACAATCAGGAATCGAAGAAAAGGTGGCAATCAAATCGGTTAACAGCATTCTCTCACTCCGGACGACAGATGAAATTTTCTCTACATTAGATTTAGCAATGATTGATTTAAAAAATGCATCTGCCAAGTTCTTAAAAGTTGGCTCTACTCCAAGTTTTATCAAACGAGGAAACAAGGTCATCAAAATTCAGGCGAGCAACCTGCCAATGGGTATTCTTCAGGAATTTGAAGTCGATGTTGTCAGCGAGCAATTAAAAGCGGGGGACTTGCTGATTATGATGAGCGATGGTGTCTTTGAGGGGCCAAGGCATGTTGAAAATTATGATTTATGGATGAAACGCAAGGTGCAGGAGTTAGAAACCGATGACCCGCAAGAGGTAGCTGACTTAATTATGGAAGAGGTAATCCGCTCAAGGTCTGGATTAATTGATGATGATATGACGGTCACGGTGGCCAAGATTAAGCATAATACCCCAAAATGGGCAACCATTCCTCTCCATAAAATGAAACGGCATGCCTAACGGGTTAATTTATCCAACTCACCGTTAAAATATGTATAAATCTAACCCATCTCGTCGAAAATGGTAGCAATACTATTTGTGGAGGGGAGAAGGTTATGTACACAGGAAAGATTCGGCAAATATTACTGATCACAGATGGATGCTCTAACCAGGGGGAAGACCCCATTGCAATGGCAGCGCTAGCGAACGAACAAGGAATAACTGTGAATGTTATTGGTGTAATGGAACAGGATGTGATTGACGAAAAGGGTATTACCGAGATTGAGGGGATTGCCTTGTCAGGCGGCGGGGTCAGTCAGATTGTTTATGCAGAAAGACTTTCACAAACGGTCCAGATGGTTACTAGGAAAGCGATGAATCAAACCATTCAGGGAGTAGTAAACCGTCAGCTTCAGGAAATATTGGGACGTTCACAAACAATGGAAGACCTGCCGCCGGAAAAACGCGGTGAGGTCATGGAAGTAGTGGACGAATTAGGGGAAACTGTCGAATTAGAGGTGTTGATTCTTGTCGATACAAGTGCAAGCATGAAACATAAGCTCCCGACAGTAAAAGAAGCGCTCCTTGATCTTTCTCTAAGCTTGAACGCCCGAACGGGAGATAATTTGTTTTCTGTTTATGTATTTCCCGGGAAAAAGAATGATGTCGAAAAATTGCTTGATTGGACTCCAAAGCTGCAAGTTTTGACAAGTGTCTTTTCGCAGCTATCGACTGGAGGCATCACACCAACTGGTCCGGCATTAAAGACCGCATTATCTGCTTTTACAGAGAAAAAACAATCATTAAGGAGCCTGCTGTCTCGCGATGATGAATCATACTTTGAAGAGTCAATATAAGGTAAGCCCAGGGACGATCATTACAGGTAAGTGGCATTCACAGAAATATACAATCATAAAGGAACTAGGATTTGGTGCAAATGGTGTGGTTTATCTTGCCAGACATAATGACACTCAGGTGGCTTTGAAGATGAGTGATAATGGCATGTCAATCACCTCAGAGGTTAATGTTTTAAAATCCTTTGCAAAGGTCCAGGGGCATTCCCTCGGGCCTTGTTTGCTTGATGTCGATGATTGGCATTGGAATAATAATCGTATCTCTTTTTATGCAATGGAATTTATTCAAGGTCCGGACTTTTTGTCTTTTCTACAATCGAAAGGACCCTCTTGGACAAGTGTTTTATTTTTACAACTGTTAAATGATTTAGAGCAGCTTCATCAAAATGGATGGGTCTTTGGTGATCTTAAACCAGAGAATTTACTTGTAACAGGACCGCCTCCGAAAATAAGGTGTATAGATGTAGGCGGTACGACGATTCAAGGAAGAGCGATTAAGGAATTCACTGAGTTTTATGACCGGGGATATTGGGAATTAGGATCGAGAAAGGCTGAACCATCTTACGATTTATTTGCAGTCGCAATGATAATGATCAATACCGCTTATCCAAAACGTTTTTTGAAAACGACCGGTGGATTAACACAGCTAAAGAATGCCATTCTTCAAAAACCAGAGTTAATGAAATTTGAGCCAGTCATTCTAAAGGCTCTTCAGGGACAATATACTCGTGCAAAACAAATGCGAGAGGACTTATTGGAGATCATGGTTGATAATAATGCCAATGCTCAAATTAAACCAAGAATGAATAAATCAAATCCATTGCAGCAGAAACAAATGACACAAAGGCACGGAAATAGCGGCCAAAGCATGCCTCTTTCAAGGGTTAACTATCGCCGGAAAAAGAAAAAAAGCGGCAGGATGGAATTTTTATTTATCATTATCGTTCTAGGTGTCCTATATGCTTGGTATACTTTTAATAATTTACCATAATAAAATGAAACTAAATTTTAGTTCATCCGTATAAAAAGAAACCCTATTTTTCAAAGTAAAATGTGACTAAGATTTTACAATAATGAAGTGTCTTTATTTTTGATAGTTCATCATCAAAAGTGGTAAGCTAAAAAGAAAAGCGAAGGCGCCTTGACCAGGGGCGACAGGCACAAGACGAGCCGGCGAGAAGGCTGCATTTTAGCCTTCTTGATGGATTGGCTTGTGACCCGAGCCCCTAGGCGCCGGAGCTAGACAAAAAGAAAAGCGAAGGCGCCTTGGCGCTAAAGCTGACAAAACAAATTTGCTTTAGAAAGTGTGCAATTTATATGTTGGAATCAAAAGTAGAGTCCTTTTTGCAGCGCCATTCCTTTTCACTGGAAAACAAAAGGATCGTCGTTGGGGTTTCAGGAGGACCCGATTCATTAGCACTGCTCCATTATTTGCTGAAAGAAAGACAAAAAAGAAATCTGTTTCTAGTGGTTGCTCATGTGGACCATATGTTCCGCGGAGAAGAATCCTATCTTGACGCCATGTTTGTAAAAGATTTTTGTGAACAGAACAAGGTCGATTTCGAAATGATTCAAATCGATGTAACTAAAATCATGAATGAAACAGGGAAAAGCTCACAAATTGCAGCAAGAGAAGTAAGATATCAGTTTTACCATAAAATAATGGAGCAGTTTCAATCGCCCTACCTTGCACTTGGACACCATGGTGACGACCAAGTAGAGACGATGCTTATGCGGCTGACAAGAGGAAGCAGTGGAAAGGCTAGAGCGGGAATTCCATTTACACGGAAATTTTATGAAGGAACAATCTTTCGGCCGTTTCTATGCCTGACTAAGGATGAGTTACAAAGCTATTGTAATCATCATAATCTGAACCCGAGAATCGATCCGAGCAACGCAAAGGGACTTTATGTTAGAAATCGCTTTCGAAAACAGGTTCTACCCTTTCTTAAGAATGAGAACAGCCATGTACATGAGCAGTTTCAACGGTTTAGTGAAGAATTGCAAAGTGATGAAGAGTTTCTGATGGAATTGGCAGCTGAACGATTGAACACAGTATTGGCAAAGAGAGAAGAGGACAAAATTACTATTGACATAAAACTATTCCTTGCAATGCCTTTACCTTTACAAAGGAGAGGGTTTCAACTAATATTAAACTATCTTTACAAAGAAAAACCTGCATCTCTTTCTGCCATACATATTGATCAAATCTTTACCTTAATTCACCAGCACGGGCCTTCAGGAATCCTTGATCTTCCTAATGGTTTAAAGGTTATTCGCTCTTATTTTCAACTTTCTATCCAATATGAGCAAATAAACGCTGAACCATACTATATTGAAATCAATGAACCTGGATTGATTAGGCTCCCAAATGGAGGGAGTATTTCAGTCGATTATATAGGCGGAGAAAATCCTCAAGTGAAATGGAATAGTGCCATTTTTAATGCGGACCTGCTCCATTTACCACTGATTGTACGTACTAGGGAAAAAGGCGACCGAATGACATTAAAAGGCATTCAAGGATCAAAGAAGTTAAAGGATATCTTTATTGATCAAAAAATTCCACGGCATGAGAGGAATCTATGGCCTGTTATTACTGATAGAGAGGGATTAATTATTTGGCTTCCAAATATAAAAAGGTCATCTTTTGAAGGTATTGATCCAACAGCAAAACAATATATACAACTCACATACATTAAGTAATGATCTTCTAGGAGGCACATTTTTATGATGAAAGATGATATTGAAAAGGTATTAGTTTCAGAAGAGGAAATTCAAGCGAAAATTAAAGAATTGGCTGGAAAGTTAACAGAAGAATATCAAGATCGTTTTCCACTGGCTATTGGAGTTTTAAAAGGTGCCATGCCATTTATGGCTGACCTGTTAAAAGGGATAGACTGTTATCTTGAAATGGACTTTATGGATGTATCCAGTTACGGTACAGCCCTTGTATCTTCTGGCGAGGTTAAAATTATAAAGGATCTCGATACTTCTGTTGAGGGAAGGGACATATTAATTATTGAGGACATTATTGATAGTGGTTTAACACTAAGTTATTTGGTTGATTTGTTCAAGTATCGTAAAGCAAAATCAATAAAAATCGTTACTCTTCTTGATAAACCAACAGGCCGTAGGAGTGACATACAAGCTGATTATGTAGGTTTTGTTGTTCCGGATGAGTTTGTTGTAGGATATGGTTTGGATTATATTGAGAAATACCGTAACCTTCCATATATTGGGGTATTAAAACCAGAAGTTTACAGCAAATAATGATCAAAAAACATTATTCTCTACTCTTTCAAACAGCCTGTTAACTGAGAGTAATTCCTTGAATTAGTAAGATTTTCTATGATACTATTTAATATAGTTTTTATCCGCGGGAGGAGGTAAGAGATGAATCGGATTTTCCGTAATACCATCTTTTATTTATTAATATTTTTAGTCATTATTGGCGTAGTTAGTTTCTTCAATGGAAGCAATGAACCGACAGATCATATCTCTTATGATAAGTTTGTAACACAGCTAGAGAGTGATAAGGTCAAATCATTTTCCATGCAGCCTGAACGTGGTGTTTATGAGGTTCGGGGTGTACTAGAAGCTAATGATAAGAAGTTTATTACCTATATTCCGAACAGTGAAAAGATTCTCGACCGAATTGATAAATCAGGCTCTAAAGTGGAGGTAATGCCCGCAAAAGAAACAAGCGGCTGGGTTACTTTCTTTACTTCCATTATTCCGTTCGTGATTATCTTTATTTTATTCTTCTTCTTACTAAACCAAGCACAGGGCGGCGGAAGCCGAGTCATGAACTTTGGTAAATCAAAGGCAAAGCTTTATAACGATGATAAGAAAAAGGTTCGTTTTAGAGATGTAGCTGGTGCAGATGAAGAAAAAGCAGAATTAGTAGAGGTAGTTGAATTCCTAAAAGACCCTAGAAGATTTGCTGAACTAGGAGCAAGGATTCCAAAAGGTGTCCTTTTAGTAGGACCTCCGGGTACTGGTAAGACATTACTAGCACGTGCTACGGCAGGTGAAGCAGGCGTACCTTTCTTCTCAATAAGCGGTTCGGATTTCGTCGAAATGTTTGTTGGGGTTGGAGCCTCGCGTGTACGTGATTTATTTGAAAATGCAAAAAAGAATGCCCCATGTATTATTTTTATTGATGAAATCGATGCCGTTGGTCGTCAGCGTGGAGCTGGACTTGGCGGGGGACATGATGAACGTGAACAAACATTGAATCAACTTTTAGTTGAAATGGATGGATTCGGTGCCAATGAGGGTATTATCATTATTGCTGCAACAAACCGGGCAGATATTCTCGATCCTGCATTATTACGTCCAGGACGTTTTGATCGTCAAATTACTGTTGACCGTCCAGATGTAGTTGGACGTGAGGCTGTTCTGAGAGTTCATGCACGCAATAAACCATTAGATGAATCTGTTAATTTGAAAAATATTGCTATGCGTACACCTGGTTTTTCTGGTGCCGACTTAGAGAACTTATTAAATGAAGCAGCACTTGTTGCAGCTCGCAGTAATAAAAAGAAAATCGATATGGAAGATATCGATGAAGCAACAGACCGTGTTATTGCAGGTCCAGCTAAGAAAAGCAGAGTTATTTCTGAAAAAGAACGCAAAATCGTCGCATTCCACGAAGGTGGTCATACAGTAATTGGCTTGGTGCTTGATGAAGCGGATATGGTTCACAAAGTTACCATCGTTCCACGTGGGCAAGCCGGTGGATACGCTGTTATGCTTCCAAGAGAAGATCGTTACTTTATGACGAAACCAGAATTGCTTGATAAAATTGTTGGTTTATTAGGCGGACGTGTCGCAGAGGAAATTGTTTTTGGAGAAGTAAGTACGGGCGCACATAATGACTTCCAACGTGCAACTGGTATTGCTCGTAAGATGGTTACGGAATATGGAATGAGTGATAAGCTTGGGCCGCTCCAGTTTGGTCAAGGATCCGGCGGTCAGGTTTTCTTGGGACGTGACATCCATAATGAGCAAAATTATTCCGATGCAATTGCCTATGAAATTGACCTCGAGATTCAAAGCATTATTAAAGAATGTTATGAGAGAGCTAGAAAAATCCTTACTGAAAATCGTGATAAGCTTGACCTCATCGCAACGACACTTCTTGAGGTTGAAACGCTTGTTGCAGAACAAATTAAATATCTAGTTGAAAATGGCCACATGCCAGAACCGTCTCTTCATTTAGAAACGGTTAAAATTGGACCAAAAAAAACGGATGACGTAAAGGTCAATATCAATAAAAAGAAGGATGAATCCGGTATTGAGGAAAAGCCTTCCTCAGAAACTCCTTCCGATGATAACGATAATAAGTAAATAAAGTGAAAGGGTGCTTCAAGAGAAGCACTCTTTTTTTTACTCACATACTATTTATGATATGATGTTGCTTATGAGGAATAAGAATATTAATAAAAGCGAGTGATAGATTTGATTTTCGTATTTGATGTGGGAAATACCAATATTGTCTTAGGTGTTTATGACGGGGATGAACTCAAGTATCATTGGCGGATAGAAACCAGCCGCAATCGTACGGAAGATGAGTTTGGAATGAATATAAAGTCCCTGTTTGATTTTTCAGGTCTAAAGTTCTCTGATATCGATGGCATTATTATTTCTTCTGTTGTGCCGCCGATTATGTTTGCCTTAGAAAGAATGTGTCAAAAGTATTTTCACTTAAAACCTCTTGTTGTTGGGCCTGGAATAAAAACAGGGCTCAATATTAAATACGAAAATCCTAGAGAGGTAGGGGCAGACCGTATTGTCAATGCCGTTGCAGCGATCCACGAATATGGAAGCCCCCTGGTCATTGTGGATTTTGGGACGGCAACTACTTATTGCTATGTGAATGAGGAGCGTCAATACATGGGGGGAGCAATTGCACCAGGCATAGGCATCTCAACCGAGGCCCTTTATTCTAGAGCTGCAAAGTTACCGCGAATTGAAATTGCCAGACCTGAAGGGGTTATTGGAAAAAATACCATTTCCGCTATGCAGGCAGGTATTGTATATGGATATGTGGGACAAGTTGAGGGCATTGTCAAAAGGATGATGGATCAAGGCTCAAAAAAACCAACCGTCATTGCAACAGGCGGGCTAGCTGGTTTGATTTCACAGGAATCGACTATTATTGATATCGTAGACCCGTTTTTAACTTTAAAAGGACTTGCACTTATCTATAAACGTAACATGGGATAACCTATAGTTATTGCATTTGAAGGGAGTTTTAAAATGAAAGATTATTTAGTAAAGGCCTTGGCCTATGAGGGAAATATCCGGGCATATGCTGTTCGAACAACGGATACAATCAGTGAAGCACAGCGCCGGCATCAAACATGGCGCACTGCATCTGCTGCACTTGGCCGCACGATGACCGCAAGCGTCATGATGGGGGCTATGCTAAAAGGGGAGGACAAACTGACTGTTAAGATTAATGGAGGCGGTCCGCTTGGTCCGATTGTTGTCGATAGTAATGCCAAAGGGGAAGTCCGTGGATACGTAACCAATCCTGAGGTTGATTTTGAATCCAATGAACATGGCAAGCTTGATGTCCGCCGTGCGGTCGGCACTGACGGCACGCTAGCAGTAGTGAAGGATACTGGGTTACGTGACTTTTTCTCTGGACAGGTACCGCTTGTTTCAGGAGAATTAGGCGAAGACTTTACCTATTATTTTGCGACCTCTGAACAAGTACCTTCTTCAGTCGGAGTCGGTGTATTGGTCAATCCGGATGATTCAATTTTAGCTGCCGGCGGTTTTATTTTTCAATTAATGCCTGGTACACCAGATGCTCTTATAACTCAGTTAGAAGAGAGGTTAAAAACGATTGAGCCAATTTCAAAATTAGTTGAACGAGGCCTGACACCGGAACAAATCCTTGAAGAGCTGTTTGGGAAAGAACATATAAAGGTGCTAGAAACAATGCCGGTTAAATTTGAATGTAATTGTTCAAAAGAACGTTTTGCTAATGCCATTATTGGATTAGGAACGGCTGAGATTACAGCAATGATTGAAGAGGACGGACAGGCAGAGGCCCACTGTCATTTCTGTAATGAGAGATACCAGTATTCAAAGGAAGAGCTGGAAGTGTTAAGAGAAAAAGCAAAGTAGTTTTTTAATATATTCAGACCTGCGCCCGGTAATTAGTTATTTGACTGACGGGCGCGTGTTTTTTGATTTGGAGGAGAAAAGGTTGGGAAAGAAACAGCTTTGGATGATCATTGCAGCCCTTATCTTTTTGAACTGTTTGACAGTGGCCCTTTTTCTTACAAAGGCAAATGGAGTAAATGGTATTGCCGCAAATGAAGAGGCTGTGGCCACCGTTGGAAAGTCGGAAATAACCAGACAAGCATGGCTTAATGAACTAGAAGCCAGGTATGGTGAAGATGTGCTGAAAGAAATGGTAGACCAGAAAGTAATTGAAGAAATGGCAAGTAAGTATAAGATAAAGGTATCAACTAAAGATGTTAACCGGGAATATCGCATGCTTCAAACCACCTATAATTCATTTAGTCAAAAAGACCATCAAAGCGTGGCTGAATGGAAGGAACAAATCCGCAGCAGCCTGCTTTTGGAAGAACTCTTGACAAAAGATGTAATTGTTTCTGAACAGGAACTAAAAAGTTATTATCTTAAAAATAAAAACCAGTTTAGTGTTCCAGCTGCCTATCATTTATCGCACATCGTTGTCAAAACAAAAAAAGAAGCAGAAATGGCTGCTAAAGAGCTTAAACGCGGATCAAGTTTTTCAGCTTTAGCAATGGAACGCTCAATCGAGGAGTTTTCAGCTAATGAAGGCGGAGATATTGGATATATTAGTAATGGGGATGAACGTTATCCGAAACAATATATAACCACTGTTAAATCTTTAAAGATTAAAGCCGTCAGTAAGCCGATAAAAATAAACGAAGGATATGCGCTTTTAAAACTAGATGGAAAAATTAGTGGAAAGAACTATTCTTATAACGAGGTAAAGGATCAAATCCGCCGGCAAATAGCTCTAGAGCAAATGAAAACACCTGTCTCAGCATCAATCTTCTGGGATGAAGCAAAAGTAGATTGGTTTTATAAAAATAATGAAATGAATTAAGAGCACAGAACTATTTTCTGTGTTTTTTTAGTATTAATTAAGTATAATAAACCATATAAGTCGGTCTCTAGTACCTTTGACTCATACTTAGTAGATATCTCCCAAAAATATTTTCAATTTATTCGAAATATATTGGTCAAAACAATTGACAAATTAGCTTAAAAACTGGTAAATTTAATAATATAAATCCAATAAAAATACTCGGAATAGGGGTGTCCTAATGGTTCGTGTTGCAAATTCAGTGGCTGATTTAGTCGGCCAAACACCAATTGTTAAATTAAACAGATTAGTAGAAGAAAACAGTGCAGAAGTTTATTTAAAACTTGAGTACTTTAACCCAGGCAGCAGTGTTAAAGACCGTATTGGTCTAGCGATGATTGAAGCTGCAGAAGAGCAAGGGTTAATTAAACCAGGTGATACCATCATTGAACCAACAAGTGGTAACACAGGTATTGGTCTAGCGATGATTGCTGCAGCTAAAGGTTACAAAGCGATTTTCGTTATGCCTGAAACAATGAGCTTAGAAAGAAGAAACCTTCTTCGTGCCTATGGAGCAGAGCTTGTTTTAACACCTGGTCCTGCAGGTATGAAGGGTGCTATTGCTAAAGCAGAAGAGCTAGTAAAGGAACACGGTTATTTCTTGCCGCAACAATTTAAAAACCAAGCAAATCCTGAAGTACATAGAAAAACGACAGGTAAAGAAATTGTTGAACAAATGGATCAGCTAGATGCGTTTGTTTCCGGTATTGGAACAGGCGGAACGATCTCAGGAGCAGGCAGTGTGATTCGTGAAAAGTTCCCAGAAGTGAAGATTGTGGCTGTTGAACCTAAGGATTCACCTGTACTATCAGGCGGTAACCCTGGTCCGCACAAACTTCAAGGACTTGGCGCAGGATTTGTTCCTGATACATTAAACACAGAAATCTATGATGAAGTAATTCAAATTAACACAGAAGAAGCATTCGAAGCATCTCGCCGTGCTGCTAGAGAAGAAGGAATCCTTGGAGGAATTTCTTCAGGTGCTGCTATTTCTGCGGCTCTAAAGGTAGCAAAGCAACTAGGAAAAGGTAAAAAAGTACTTGCGATTATTCCGGATAACGGTGAACGTTACTTAAGTACTCCGCTTTACCAATATGATGCTGAGTAAAAATTAGTTGAGGCGCCGGCATTTTTGCCGGTGCCTCTTTTTTTTGTTAAATATATGATAAAATGTGAAAAAACAAGCTGTGGGGGAATATGGAATGAAAACAACTTCAGGAAAGATCACATGCGGGCCATATACCTTGGATTATTCAAAAAAGACTCTTGTTATGGGAATTTTAAATGTTACCCCTGATTCCTTCTCAGATGGAGGGGAATTTAACCACATAGAGTGTGCAGTTGAGCATGCAAGGGAAATGGCGGCAAATGGTGCAGATATTATTGATATCGGTGGTGAATCAACCAGACCGGGTTATACGGTAATATCCGATGAGGAAGAGATAGAGCGGGTCGTTCCAGTCATTAAGGCCATTTCCGAACAGGTTCCCATCCCCATATCAATTGACACCTATAAAGCTGAGGTAGCCAAGCAGGCACTCGAAGCGGGGGCACATATTATTAACGATATCTGGGGGGCGAAAGCGGACGGAAGAATGGCGCAAGTGGCGGCTGAATATGACGTTCCAATCATCCTTATGCATAATCGGCATGATCGTAATTATGATTTCTTTATTCGGGATGTATTAAACGATCTATATGAGAGTATCGCTATTGTAAAAAAGGCTGGTGTCAAGGATGAAAATATCATCCTTGACCCTGGTATTGGCTTTGCAAGGGATTATCAGGAAAACATCTTAACCATGCAAAACCTGGAAAAGTTCGCCATGCTCGGCTATCCTGTCTTATTAGGGACTTCCAGAAAGTCAATGATTGGACAAGCGTTGGATCTTCCTGTACAGGAAAGGATGGAAGGGACAGGGGCAACTGTTTGTTATGGCATCCAAAAAGGCTGCCAAATAATCAGGGTGCACGACGTAAAAGAAATGAGCAGAATGGCAAGAATGATGGATGTTTTGTTAGGAAAGGATGTAATCAGTGGATAAGATATATGTAAATAGAATGGAGTTCTATGGTTATCACGGTGTGTTTCCGGAAGAGAACCGGCTCGGTCAGCGGTTCGTGGTGGATTTAACAGTTTCAGTAGATGTGAAGAAAGCGGGGGAGACAGACAACCTTGCGTTTTCTGTTAATTACGGTGAATTGTATCAAGTTTGCAAGGAAGTGGTTGAAGGGCAGCCTTTTAATCTCCTTGAGGCGGTCGCTGAAACAATTTCAGCGAATATCTTGAAGACTTTTCCGTTTGTACAAGATGTAACTGTTAAAGTGATAAAACCAGACCCTCCAATACCTGGTCATTACAAGTCTGTTGCCGTAGAAATAACGAGGGGAAGATAATATTGGAAAATACAGCATATATTTCCCTTGGCTCAAATATAGGAAACCGTTATGATAATATCGTAAATGCAATAAACCAATTAATAGGATATTCAACCGTTAAGGTGGTAAATTTTTCATCTATTTATGAAACAGATCCGGTTGGGTATGAAGATCAGGATTTATTTTTAAACATGGTAATCAAGGTACAAACTAGTCTGACTGCAATGGAATTATTAGATACTTGTTTAAATATAGAAAAAGAACTTGGGAGAAAAAGGGAAATTAAGTGGGGGCCTAGAACGATAGACCTTGACATTCTTACTTTTAACCAAGAAAATATTGAATCAGAAAAACTTACTGTACCGCATCCGAGGATGATAGAACGGTCGTTTGTAGTAGTTCCATTAGTAGAAATTGATCAAAACCTTAGATTGCCTGGGGTGGATAAGCCTCTTAACATAATAGTAAATGAACTACCAGATAAAGAAGGGGTCCGATTATGGAAGCGGAAAAATGGGGAAGACGTATTCGAGCCTTTCGAAAGCTAAAAGGTTATACACAAGAAGGCTTTTCGAGGGAACTAGGTGTATCAGTATCTATTTTAGGCGAGATTGAAAGAGGAAATCGCCTGCCTGCAGAAGATTTAATCGAGAGAATTGCTCGTTCTTTAAAAATTAGTATAGAAGATTTAAAACCAATAGATTGAGAAAAGGAGGTTACTGATGTTAAAAATAGGTGATATTGAGATAAAAAATCCTGTTGTGCTGGCACCGATGGCAGGTGTATGTAATTCTGCGTTCCGACTGACTGTAAAAGAGTTTGGCGCTGGTTTGGTATGTGCCGAGATGGTTAGTGATAAAGGGATTGTTTTTAAGAATGAGAAAACAATGAATATGCTTTATATCGATGAGCGTGAAAAACCACTTAGCCTGCAAATTTTCGGCGGTGAAAAAGAAACCCTTGTTGAGGCGGCAAAATTTGTAGATAAGAACACGAATGCTGATATTATTGATATCAATATGGGCTGCCCTGTTCCGAAAATTACAAAATGTGATGCAGGGGCAAGATGGCTGTTAGATCCCGACAAAATCTATGAAATGGTTTCTGCTGTTGTAGATGCCGTAGAAAAGCCAGTGACGGTTAAAATGCGTATGGGCTGGGATGACGAGCATATTTTTGCTGTGAAAAACGCGCAAATGGTTGAACGCGCAGGCGGTAAAGCAGTTGCTTTACATGGCCGCACAAGGATACAGATGTATGAAGGGAAAGCAAACTGGGATATTATACGGGAAGTCAAACAGTCTGTTAACATCCCTGTTATTGGTAATGGGGACGTGCAAACGCCTCAGGATGCAAAAAGGATGCTTGATGAAACAGGTGCAGATGGTGTCATGATCGGAAGAGCCGCATTAGGAAATCCGTGGATGATATACCGTACTGTCCAGTATTTAGAAACAGGCAAACTTTTAGGTGAGCCATCTGTAAGAGAAAAGATGGATGTATGTATTCTTCACCTGGATCGACTGATTGCTTTGAAAAGTGAGTATATTGCCGTTCGTGAAATGCGTAAGCATGCGGCATGGTATTTAAAAGGGGTCCCTGGTAATGGAAGAGTGCGTAATGCGGTTAACGAGTGCAATACACGAGAAGACTTAGTAACCCTTTTGAATGGTTTAGCAGCTGATGTAGAGGAGCAGGAAAAGAGTCAGTTAATCATAGGTTAATTTGACAGGTCATCTTCTATTTTCTATAATAATTTTGTTTAATGAATTAACTGCCGGTAGCAATACTGGCAGTTTTTATGTATTTAAAAACTTTTTTGATGTCTGAACTGTCATGTTTGTGTAAAATAATATAGTATGTAAAAAAGCGGAAGTTGGACAAGAAAATCGGTCAGTATTCATGAGTTTTACATAAATCAGAAAGTGATGGAGTTGAAGTAAGCATGAGTCAGGAAGAATTAAACGACCAGTTTTTGGTCAGACGTGAAAAAATGAATGCAATGCGTGAAAATGGATTAGATCCATTTGGCAAGCGTTTTGATCGCACTCACAGTACAAAAGAAATAATCGAACAATATGGGGAACTGGAAAAAGAAGAGCTTGATGCAAAAAATGTTCCTGTTTCACTAGCTGGACGGATTATGACAAAGCGCGGAAAAGGAAAAGCAGGATTTGCCCACATTCAAGACCTAACAGGTCAAATTCAACTATATATCCGCCAAGATGCAGTTGGAGAAGACTCCTATAAGGTATTTGATTCAGCCGACCTAGGAGATATCATTGGAGTGACAGGCACCCTTTTTAAGACGAAGGTAGGGGAATTGTCCGTTAAAGTTGGAGATTTTGTATTCCTTACTAAGGCATTGCGCCCGCTTCCTGATAAATTCCACGGTTTGAAGGACGTAGAACAGCGTTACCGTCAGCGTTATTTAGACTTAATTATGAGTCAGGAAAGTAAGGAAACCTTCATTACGAGAAGCCGGATTATCCAATCGATGCGCCGTTATTTGGATGGCCATGGTTATTTAGAAGTGGAAACTCCGATGATGCATTCAATTGCGGGCGGTGCTTCTGCAAGACCATTTATAACACACCACAATGCTCTTGATATGGAGTTATACATGAGAATAGCCATTGAGCTTCATTTAAAGAGACTAATTGTTGGTGGTCTTGAAAAGGTTTATGAGATTGGCCGAGTATTCAGAAATGAAGGTGTTTCTACTCGTCATAATCCGGAATTCACAATGATTGAACTTTATGAGGCTTATGCGGATTACCGGGATATTATGAGTCTTACAGAGAACTTAATTGCACATATTGCTCAAGAGGTTTTAGGGACAACGACCATTCAATATGGTGAATATGAAGTGAATTTACAACCAGAGTGGAAAAGACTTCATATGGTTGATGCTATAAAAGAATATACTGGAGTCGACTTCTGGAAAGAGATGACTGTTGAAGAAGCTCGTGCATTAGCGAAAGAACACGATATCGAGATAACAGAACACATGCAATATGGTCATATCGTGAATGAGTTCTTTGAGCAGAGAGTCGAAGAAAAATTAATTCAGCCTACTTTCATTTATGGGCATCCTGTGGAGATTTCCCCTCTTGCTAAGAAAAATGAAGAGGATCCACGTTTTACTGATCGCTTTGAATTGTTTATCGTTGCGCGTGAACATGCGAATGCCTTTACAGAGCTTAACGATCCTATCGATCAAAGAGAGCGGTTTGAAGCGCAATTAAAAGAACGGGAGCAAGGCAATGATGAAGCTCACCAAATGGATGAAGACTTTGTTGAAGCTTTAGAATATGGTATGCCGCCTACAGGTGGATTAGGAATTGGTATTGATCGCTTGGTCATGTTATTAACGAATGCTCCATCCATCCGCGATGTATTATTATTCCCGCTTATGCGTCATAAATAAGAGTTCTAATATTAATAAAAGTAAGAAGCACACGGTATTTCAAAAATCGTGTGCTTTATTTGTTATATTAAAAGTAGCGTGAATATTTTTTCTTTAAAAAAGGTATTGCATCCAAGTTCTGAAGGTGGTATATTATTATTCGTTGCTGCAAAACAGTAACACGAAAGAAAAAGAAATTATAAAAAGTTGTTGACTTTAGGTTGATAACTTGTTATGATAACAAAGTCGCCTTTGAGCGATAAAGTAATTGTTCTTTGAAAACTAAACAAACAAAAACGTCAACAAACAATAAATATTAGTT
>NZ_JAABNN010000024.1:35334-52285 GCF_009928415.1 Bacillus sp. USDA818B3_A | reverse complement strand
AAGTAAAAGAGATAGCGTAAGCTATCCCTTCGAAATCAGTTTCTTACTCTACTGTAATTTCAATTCATTAATCTTCAGCTGAGAAAATCGATAAATTATAGAGTGATAATTTTTAACCGTCAAAATAACTAAATTCCAAAGCCTTGGTCTTAAGGGCTAAAAAAATGTATATTTATTAAATTATTTTACTAAGCGGAAAAACTTTGTTGATTTCAGCATCGTCTATATTAGGTGAAGGGAGCAGATCACGTTGGAAGAAAGTATCATACAAGAACTTATCGTACATGACAGAGAGAAATTATTAGATCAATTAATGGATAACTACGGCCAGTCATTACTGCAACTTGCCTATTCCTATGTTGGGAATAGAGAGGTTGCAGAGGACCTTACGCAAGAGGTATTTGTGAAATGTTTTCAAAGATTGGACCAATATGAAAGAAAGTCTTCATTAAAAACCTGGCTTTGGCGAATTGCGATTAACCATTGTAAGGACTATCTAAAAAGCTGGCACCATAAACATATCGTTATCTCTGAGGAACAAGCAAAGCAGACATCAAGTCTAGAAAAAGTAGTGGAAAACCAAGTGATCCAGAGATATGAAGACGAACAATTAGTAAAAACAGTGATGAGTTTACCAGATACATACAGGGAAGTCATTTATTTATATTATTTCGAAGAACTTTCAGTTAAAGAAATATCTTACCTGACAGGTGTGAATCAGAATACGATAAAGACTAGGCTAAAGCGAGCAAAAGAAATCTTAAAAGATTGCTTGGAGGAATAAAAATGGAAGATCGCTTAAAAAACTTTAAAAACGCTATGAAAAGGACGGTATTACAGGATTTAAACTTTACGGAAGAACATAAGAGGGATATTAGACTAAAAATTAAACAGATACCGACATCATCAGAAGAGGATATAGTTTTAGCAATTTTCCAGTTACTGAAGCAAAAAAGAACAGGTTTTGAATTAAGCCGACTGATCCGTTCAAGAGGTATTGAAACATTTGAAAATGAAGAGGGCTTCTTATATATGTTTTTACATAAATTTGAACACAAAGGTTACCTGAATTCTTATTGGGAAGCACCAGACATTAAATACTATCAGATTAGCAGCAAGGGATTAAAGTTTTTAAAAACCCTTGAAAACCAAACCGATGGAGTAGCTTACCTATTAAAAGAGATAGTAGAGAGGTGATAAAGATGAGTAACCTTAAAGAACATTTTTTAGCCGAAGTATTGCAATACATAAAATCAAGAGAAGCTAAGAAGGTAGTTTACAAAGAATTAAGTTATCATTTAAAAATGTCCAAGTTGGAATTAGTAACAAGGGGGTACAATGAAAACGAAGCAGAAGAAAAAGCAATAAAGAAAATGGGGAGCCCTAAAGAAATTGGAACACACTTTAATAAGCTCTATCGTCCGAAGTTTGATTGGAAACTATTTGGTTTATTTATCATCATTATCTTAATCGGAATTCTACCTACTTTAAATGTACAAGATCGATATTCAGAGAATCTATTTTTAAAACAGATGATATATATTGCAGTCGGGATTATCGTTGCAATCTCCGTCATGCTGGTCGACTATAGAAAAATGATGAGATTTGGCTGGTTTTTTCTTATTGCAGCAATAAGTTTATTACTCGTACTTAACCTTTTCCCTAACCTTGTGATTAATGGAGTTTCTTATATTTATGTAATTAATGGAGTCCCTTATATTCATATATTTGGATTTACCATTAGTGGGAGTTCACTTTTACCTCTATTTTTAATATTTTGGGCTTACTATTTTTCAAAGGTAAAACCAAAATTGTTCGTAATAATAGGTGTTTACTTGCTAACAGTGTTATTGTTTTTGGGGTTACCAAGCTTTTCTGTTGTTTTCATTTATTCTATTTTAGTATTAGCTTTATTTTGTTGTAGTTCCATTAGTAAGAAGGTCATCTATACAACCATAGGGGTTTATTCAGGTGTGGTTCTTACCTTTTTCACTATCTATTGGTTTACAGTTGAAAGTTACCTGAAGATTAGGTTACTTGCGTTTTTCAATCCCGATGACTATCCAATAAATGAAGGTTTTGCATACTTAGTGTTAAAAGATTTATTATCTGGTGGTGGATGGTTCGGAAATCAAGAGCCGCCGAAGTATATTGGCATAATTACACCCGATATGGCGTTTGCTAATATAACTTATTTCTATGGGTGGATTTTATCTGGGTTCCTTTTCGCTGTACTATCGTTACTTCTATTTAGATTGATCGTTGTTTCAACACAAATAAAGGATCGATTCGGTAAACAACTAATCCTTGGAGTATGTTCACTACTCTCTATCCAATTTGTCTACAATATCGGGATGGTCCTGGGCTTTTTACCGATCCTATCGATGTCATTACCCTTTATTAGCTACGGACTAACACCAACAGTTTTAAATTCACTCCTTATAGGTATTGTGTTAAGCGTGTACCGTAGAAAACACCTGGCGATTAATTGATGAGGATGGTAATCTTTAGAAGCGATCCCTAAAAAAAAGAATCAACGGGACTTGAGCTAGTTATTGCTTTAGAATTAAAAAATATTGCTATCTATCAAAGTGAAAAGCTAGCAAGTGCTTTCCATATTTTTAAGAGAAAAGTCTTTTAACATGAAAAAGGGGGAGATCATATGGCGATTATTGTTGCATTGGCGATCGCGATAATGGGTTTTATCATTGCTTACCAATTGAGCAAGGGGCAGTCGAAAAAAAGAAAATACATTGTTTGGGGCATAACGACAATGATAGCAATCGCACCATTCTTATCTTTTTCAATAGGTTTAACTTTTGCCTTTATTGTTAGAAATGGTTGGGCCAGTATGATTATGTGGGTCTTATTTCCGATTATGTTTTTGTTAGGACTTATTTTGTTGTTGGTTGGTGTCGTTAAAGGAAAAGGAACTGAAACAATGTAGTTCCTTAAGGAGCCTGAGATGCTTCCATAAGGATTGTTCGCTTTTCTTTATTCAAGCGTTATAGACATTAGCTATATTCTAGAATAATTAGAAAATAATGTTGTTTAATAGTATTCAAATATCCAGATTTTTGAGTCTAAATTTGCATATATACAAACTTCAAAAACCTGTTGTGCATAAGCTAGTAAGGACTCATTAAAAGGCAGGTGAATTATATGTATTCTGGTCAATCCTGGGAGCAATGGCACCAGCACCATCCTCACGGTACTTGGCAACAGTGGCAGCATGAGCACCAGCAACACCAGCACCAGCACCATCAACAACAGCAGCACCATCATCAGCAGCAACAGTTTCCGCACGGCTCGTGGCAGCAGTGGCACCAGCAGCATCCTCACGGTACTTGGCAACAGTGGCAGCACCAGCACCATCCACATCTGCCATTCGTTCCTTGGCCTCAATGGCATCAGCAGCATCCTCACTGTACCTGGCAACAGTGGTATCAAATGTATCCAAGGAGTTAATGGAATTATTGAATTGGGGTGAAAAGATATCACCTAATATTTGAAGATTAACATCATACAATTTTGGGGGCGATGCTTCAATAACGAAGGATCGCTTTTTTATTGAAGTATTCCAGCCGCAGTATATCTCTTTGCTTTGATAGTTCCCTTAGCATAGCTTCCAAATGAATACGTCAGATGGAGCTGATTATTGTTTTATTTTTGTTATATTGACGAATGTAACCTGCCGAAGAAATTGCTCAATTTCGGAAAGTAAAACAATGAAAACTGGAAACAGGTGAACTGGAAGAAGATAGAAGAGTGTATAACTGAACAAAGGATGTTTATGGACTAAATGAAATATGAGATGCTTCGAGGGTAAGAACCAAGTATCAGTTAACTGCATGGAAGATTTAGTTGTTTTTGAAAATCGAACTTTAACTCTTCCTACTTTAATTATAACATGTAAAAAATGGTTAATATAGACTTTTTATTCTCATAAACTACTGCTACAATCAATAGACCCTTAATGTTTAGGAGCGATGTAGGATGAGTTCTTTGGTTCTCGGTTTTCAGGAAATAGAAAAAACACAGCTTTTTCTCGTCGGCGGAAAAGGTTTGAATTTAGGTGAGTTATCAAAAATTCAAGGAATACAAGTACCGGAAGGATTTTGTGTGACAACAGCAGGATATCAAGAATCCCTTAAGCACAACAAAACGTTTCAAACCATGCTGGATCAACTAACTAAGCTAAAAGTAGAGGATCAAGAAGAAATTAGTGAAATCAGCAGGAAGCTTCGAAAACTTATTACAGAAGTAGAAATTCCTTCCGATGTTGTCAAAGCAGTCACTGACTATCACTCCCAGTTTGGCGCTGAACAGGCTTATGCTATTCGTTCTAGTGCGACAGCCGAAGATTTGCCACATGCCTCTTTTGCTGGTCAACATGACACCTATTTAAATATAATCGGAAAGGAAGCCATTTTGCAGCATATCAGAAAATGTTGGGCTTCTCTTTTTACGGATCGAGCGGTAACATACCGAATCCAAAATCGAATGGACCACAGACAAGTTGATATATCCGTTATCGTTCAAAGGATGGTTTTCCCACAGGCTTCCGGGATTTTATTTACCGCTGATCCGATTACCAATAACCGAAAGCTGCTTTCCATTGATGCCAGTTTTGGGCTTGGGGAAGCAACGGTCTCTGGCCTTGTCTCTGCCGATTGTTATAAAGTAAAGGAAGAAAAAATCGTCAATAAGATGATACCTACAAAAAAATTAGGTATCTATGCACTAAAGGATGGCGGAACAGAGACAAAGCAGATCAACCCTGATCAACAAAGAGCTCAAACACTTACTGATCAACAAATTTTACAACTTGCCCGTATCGGTAGGCAGATTGAAGCCTATTTTGGCTGCCCACAAGATATCGAATGGTGTTTGGTTGATGATACCTTTTATATTGTCCAGAGCCGGCCAATCACTACGCTTTTCCCCATCCCTGAAACGAATGATCAAGAAAACCACGTCTTTATATCTGTCGGCCATCAGCAAATGATGACAGACCCTATCAAACCGTTGGGATTGTCTTTTTTCCTATTAACAACTAATGCACCGATGCGAAAAGCTGGTGGAAGGTTGTTTGTTGATATCACACATCAACTGGCTTCACCTGTCAGTAGAAACATTTTATTAAAAGCAATGGGACAGCACGACCCACTCATGAAAGACGCAATTATGAACATTATCGAGCGTGGAGATTTTATAAAATCGTTACCAAATGATCATAAAGCACCGAGGCCCCCAAGAGGGAATACCGATAGGCTGGCACAAATTGAAAATAATCCCTCAATCGTTCATGATCTGATTAAGCGTAGTAAAACATCCATTGAAGGTTTAAAACAAACCATCCAAACGAAATCAGGATTAGAAACTTTTGACTTTATTCTAGAAGATATTCAGGAATTAAAGAAGATTTTATTTGACCCACAAAGTACAGCTGTATTTATGGCTGCTATAAATGCTTCGACATGGATTAATGAAAAAATGAACGAGTGGTTAGGTGAAATAAACGCATCAGATACGCTTTCTCAATCTGTACCAAACAATATTACTTCTGAAATGGGACTGGCACTTTTAGATATGGCCGATGTGATTCGGCCTTATCCAGAAGTAATTGATTATTTACAGCATACAAAAGATGAAAACTTTTTGAATGAACTGGATAAGTTTGAAGGAGGAAAGGAAACCCGAAAAGCTTTTAATGCTTTTCTCAACAAATATGGAATGAGATGTGCCGGAGAAATCGATCTGACAAGAACACGTTGGAGCGAAAAACCCATTATACTTGTCCCTATGATACTTGGTAACATCAAAAACTTTGAACCAAATGCCGGCAAGCGGAAATTTGAGCAAGGGCTGCGTGTTGCTTTGGAAAAGGAAAAAGAGTTATTAAAACGATTGAAGCAACTACTGGATGGTGAACAAAAAGCCAAAGAAACAAAACGAATGATTGGACTAATCCGGAACTTCATTGGCTATCGTGAATATCCAAAATACGGCATGATTCATCGCTACTTTGTTTATAAGCAGGCTTTATTGAAAGAAGCCGAACAACTCGTGAAAGCGGGGGTTATCCATGAAAAAGAAGATTTATTCTACCTCACATTTGAAGAATTCCGCGAGGCGGTACGCACAAATAAACTGGATTACCAAATCATTAACAAGCAGAAAAGCATTTACAAATTATTTGAAAAATTGAAAACCCCGCGTGTGCTCACATCTGACGGTGAAACACTCTCAGGTAAGTACAAACGAGAAAATCTCCCAGCCGAAGCGATTATCGGCTTGCCTGTTTCTTCTGGAATAATAGAGGGCAGGGCACGTGTCATTTTAAACATAGAGGATGCTGATCTAGAAGAGGGAGATATTTTAGTTACTTGCTTTACTGATCCTAGCTGGACAACGTTGTTTGTATCTATAAAAGGCCTAGTAACTGAAGTGGGTGGATTGATGACTCATGGAGCAGTGATTGCAAGGGAATATGGCTTACCAGCAGTAGTTGGGGTGGAAAATGCTACTAAACTAATAAAAGATGGGCAGCGAATCCGTGTGAATGGAACAGAAGGGTATATCGAAATATTGTAATTACAGAGTTTATAACTTAGTACATCGGTGACATGGAAAAAATAAAAAATCTTCCAAAACGGAAGATTTTTTATTTTAAATTGGGAAATCCTTGCTGGCGCAAAGCCTCATATACCAATATTGCAGCTGTATTCGAAAGGTTAAGTGATCGAATATGACCATTCATTGGTATCCTCAAAAAATGATCTTCATTTTTATATAATAAATCCTTTGGTAAACCGGTTGTTTCCTTCCCGAACATAAAATAATGTTCCTTAGATACATCACTGAAATCAAAGGATGAATGTGGTTTTTCACCAAACGTCTCAATATAGTAAAATTCACCTTGATTTTTTGAAAAAAAGTCATCTAATGAGTCATAATACGTTATGTTTATAGACTCCCAGAAATCTAAACCAGCCTGTTTGATCATCTTTTCATCTGTTGAGAAGCCAAGTGGCCGGATAAAATGCAAGGCTGTTTCCGTTGCGGCACAAGTACGTGCAATATTTGCCGTATTAGCCGGAATCTCTGGTTGATATAGTACAACATGTATTGCCAAGAATGGTCACCTCTACCTTTATTTTACCATCAAATTATAGCATATAAATGTTGAAGACATGTACTTACGCTAACCCGACAAGTTTTAAAAGAATGGATAGCAGCTTAGATGGAATTTTTTATTATGCAAACGTGACAAGTTAGCTTTAGAAGAAATGCATATTAACCTTTTTTGTTACAGAGCTCATGTCCAGGATAGGCAATAAAGGATTAAAATTATTTGTATAAAATCAAAAGGCATTATGATACAATTAGTGTAAATTTACACTTTTAAAAGTTTAGGAAGGAGGGCTTGCAATTAAAAAATTCATTTTCATAATCCTCTCCCTGGTTGTCTTCTCATTTTCGATTTCATATGCCGTTTTTCAGTATTCATTCATCCACTATAGTGATGATTTGTATCAAGACCATACCATCCAAGATGTGGGCAGACTCCTTCCGACAAAAATAGAAGGGATTGAAAAAGGGAAAGAAGTAGACCAAATTGTCAATATCCTGAAAAAAGCCAAGAGAGAGGGATTAAAAGTCAGCATCGCAGGAAAAAGGCACTCCCAGGGAGGTCATACCTATTACCCGGACGGCGTGGTTTTGGATATGACAAGTTTTAATAAAATTCTAGGAATCAATCAAAAAAACAAAAGCATTCATGTTGGGAGCGGTGCCACATGGGATGAAATTCAAAATGTCCTTTCACCGAAAGGTCTCGCAGTAAAAGTCATGCAAAGCCAGAATATTTTTACCGTTGGAGGGGCCATTAGTGTAAATGTGCACGGAAGGGATATCAAAAACGAATCCCTTGACAATTCAGTTAATTGGTTCCATTTATTGCTCCCAAACGGAAAAATCGTGAAAGTCGACCCAAAAAGTGAACCGGAATTATTCAGGGATGTGATAGGAGGATACGGTTTATTTGGTGTCATATTAGATGTGGAATTGCAGGTAACGGAAGATGAAGTGTATGAGATCCGTACGAAAAAGGTGAATGTAGAAGAATTCCCGGAGTATGTCCATTCGATAAGGGAAAACCCTGAAGTGAAGATGGCTTATGCACGTATCTCAGTTGCTCCCCAAACACTGATGGACAGCATGTTTGTGGTTGAATACCATACAACCGAACGACCCCTGACGGAAAACCTTCGTAAGCTGAAAGAAGAGCAACAGCCATTTTTGACCAATTTCTTACTAAATTTATCCCGCAAGACCAGTTTCGGAAAAGACTGGCTTTGGTACCTGCAGGAAAAATATTTCCTGTCCATCGATAAAAGCTTACTATCTAGAAACAACGCGATGCGTTCGGAAAGCGACTTTCTGCTTTATAGAAACCAAAAGAACACCGACACACTGCAGGAATTTTTCGTGCCAATCGATGAGTATCCTTCCTATGTCAAAGACATCCATGAGTTTCTGAAAAGAGATGACATTAATCTTCTAAACTTCACCATCCGCTATGTGTCCAAAGACGATTCATCGCTGCTTACCTATGCCAAGACCGATATGATCGCCATTGTGGCATTGTTTAACCATGGAAAACAAACAAAGGAAGTGGAAAGAGCTCAAAGATCAATTCAAAAGATGATTGATATCACCTTAAAGCACAACGGAACCTTTTACTTACCTTATTACCCATACGCTACCAAAAAGCAGCTGCTTGAAGCCTATCCCACCTTTGAAGAATTTGTCAGGGAAAAGAAAAAATACGATCCGAATGAGGATATGACAAGTCTTTTTTATGAGAGGTACCGCAATTGAAAACTAAACTGTTGATCCGGGGAAGCGTACTTGTCATTCAGACGGCGATATTTCCTTATTATCTTCTCTTCTTGAAAAATATAGGGGAGACTTACAGCTCGTTCTCGTTACTCTATGCTTTATTCGCTTTGTCATCAGCCGCCTGTTTCTATGCTTTAACCTGGATCCCTCATCAATTTTGTATAAAAAAAATGTACAGCTTATCGTTATTCGGACTGGGTTTATCCATGATTACTGTGCCATTCGCTCAAACGATCTTCCATGTTTCTCTCATCCAATGTTTGATGGGGATTTTCCAAGCGATCTACAAACTATCGGAAAAGGAAATGGATAAAAAAGAGAAGCTAAGCTGGAGAAAAGAAAATATCCATCAGTTTATTTTGCAGCTAATCATCGTGGCAAGCATCCTTGGTGCCGGGCTGCTATTTGACTGGTTTACCATCCACGTCCTGTTTTATCTGGCAGGAGCATGGTACATCGTTAATTCATGGCTGGCAATCAAAAGATACGAGATTTAACAGGAGCAGTTCCTTTTGGGAAACCGATATTCATAAAAAGAAGTCTCGTTCTGTCAGAACAGAGACTTTGCTTTTATGCTGAATTACTCTTTTTGGAAATTAAAAGCTAGGAATCTAAAACATAAAAAACTATTCTTGAGGGGGCTTACATCAAATGGGGGATAAATACATTTGTGAAGAAAAAATAACCAGCTGCACCGATTAACACACTAAGAAGTACTAAGAATATAGGAAGGGCATTTTTTTTCATAATTCTCCTTTTTATTAATTCCGACTTAAATGATAGTTTTATCTATGCTTCACCAATTCCCATTGACAATAGCAAAAAGAACAATAGAATGAATGTTGCACAGTTTAAAACTACACCAAAAATGATATTTGTAAGTTTTCTAGATAAAAAAGCAAATATAACTCCTGCTATTGATAGGATAATGATTACCAAAAGAAAAATACCAGGATAGTCATTAGTTTCATTGATGAAGAAAGACAATAATACGCAGATACCAACCATCAATAAGGAAAGTTGTCCATATTTATTCACTTAGTTTCCTCCACGGTCTTTATTTTTTCTAAATGCTATTATACATCAAATATGGAGGAAAATGGTAATATTTATATTCTTTAGGGAATTTAGTGAACCGGGAGCGATAATATAAACCCTTACATAAATGGTAATATTGGATGTTAAGATATTAGAAGGTTATAAAGAACTTTTAACACAAAAGGAAACTCCTGATTACTATTATGAAATTATGGAACCTCTTATTTCCTTATTGAAAAGTGAGAGTTACCTGCGATTATGTCCGAATGAGGAAATAAGAAATATATATTTGGAATGTATGAAGGAATGTTCGAATCTATATGCCGTTTTATGTCATCAGTAAGGTAGAACTAGGGAGTGCATATTCGTAAATGGATTTAAAGTAATTCAAGAGCTTGGAAAAAGTCTTCGAAGCTCGTTTAATTTCTTTTATAGGATGTGTATAAGACATTTATATAGGAATCTGAATGGAGCCTGTCCATTAGAACCTTTCTATTAGACAAAGTCTTAGGAACTCTAAGTTAAACTGTCCAATAGAACCTTACTATTGGACAAGGTCTTAGGAACTCTAAGTTAAACTGTCCAATAGAACCTTTCTATTAGACAAAGTCTTCGGAACTCTAAGTTAAACTGTCCAATAGAACCTTACTATTGGACAAGGTCTTCGGAACTCTAAGTTAAACTGTCCAATAGAACCTTACTAATGGACAAAGTCTTCGGAACTCTCAGTTAAACTGTCCGATAGAACCTTAATAATGACAAAATCATCCAATCTCTTAGTAAAACTGTCTATTAGAACCTTATTATTGGTCAAATTCATCGGATTCCATTGTAGCTGCTTCATGTATTAATGGAATCATTAAGAAATCCCAACTGAAATTTAACTTCCTTGTATTTCTTTGATGCTTTTCCCACCTAAATAGGCATGAGCCATTTTCAGTTTTGCAACAGTGTTAAATCCATATTTTTGATAGACCTTTTTCTATTTTTTCATTAATCGGAAACACCCAAAGGTTACTTAGACCCCTTTGAGCAACTTCTGCTTGAATATAATGAATCAATTCACCAATTAATCCTCGTCCTCTGTATTCCTCCAGAGTGGCAACACTTTCCATACGAGCTTGATGATCATGGATAAAAATACAAGCCGTGGCACAGGCAACACCCTCATACCGAAGTAAATAATAGATAAAGCTAGGATGATTAAATTCTACTTCAAAAGCTCTTTCCCGAATGGCTTTACCTCCAAATTCTTTAATACTGCATTCAATATGTAATGCTTCAGAATAATACTCTTTTGTCACCAATTCAATAGAAATTTCCTTACGTGTTTCCTTTTTCAATACCATTTGATCCCACAATTGAACAGGACCGATTAATTCCTCGTATCCGAAATGATCCAATTTAAGTTGCTCTAACAATTCTTGTTGAGCATTTAAGTTGTAAATATAAAATCTAGGTATGATTTTTCTAGAATGATAGAAATTTTTTACTTCATCAATGATTAACTTTGGATGATCAATCGGATCAATAATATGAGCGTGATTTGCGTCATAATAGTTGGGTTGACTTTCATTACAAAAAATGGAACCCCAAGAAGTTTCTGTTCGTTTTGAAAAGGTTTCCAAGTAGGAAAATTCAAGTGAAAAAACGTCTTTTAAATTTATCATATCTTTGTTCCTTTATTTAATTTGTACCTCTTCTTATAGATGAAGGAAGCCATCACTTTTTTCTTTTATAAATCCGATCCTGATGATTTCTTCCAAATGAATCTCAGACAACCTCTTCAAAATTTCTTCTCCTTGGGATGTTAATTTAATGAGTACACTTCGTCCATCCTCAGGGTTACTCGCCCTTGTTACAAGACCCAGCTGTGAACAGCGGTCAATCAGTCCTACACAGGCATTATGCGTAATAAATAAACGCTCGGCGAGCTCGCGGGGTGTCGCTGAGTCACGGCCAGGGAAGCCTTTAATGGCTAATAATAGTTGGTGCTGCTGAGGTGTCACCCCCACTTTACGTGCTTCAGAATCACTAAAATGAAGAAACTTTTTTAATTGATATCTGAATTCTGCCAATGATTCATAGGTTTCTTTATTTAATGTTTTTGACATAAATATCCACCTTTTAAGTTGATAATTATATCTTAACGCGATATAATTTAAACACAATATAGCTAATGCGATCTATCAATAAATTTATATCATAACCCGGCATAAAGGGAGGGGAAGAAAGTGGAATTTGTTGATTTATTATCTCCGAACACCATCTCTGGCATGGTATTTTTTATCATTTCCTTTATCGGGGTCATTTTTTTAAACATAAAGGTTTACAAATTTAGTAAATAAATACATAAACAGGAGGCACCAGATGGATGTATTAAAAGCAATACAAACAAGACGTGAGATTACTAGTTTCACAGACAAACAAGTTCCTAATAATATACTCGAAAGTATTCTTGAAGCGGGCTACCTGGCTCCCACAGGGAATAATCTTCCCTCAAGGGAATTGGTCTTAGTGACAAATAAAGAGATGATCGAGACACTTGAAAAAACAACACCCTACATGAAATGGTTATTAGAATCTTCTGCAGCAATTGTTATCACTGGGCGCCCAGACGTGAGCAAATACTGGATACAAGATGGGTCCATTGCTTCCTCCTTTATGTGGTTGAGAGCAACAGAACTTGAAGTGGGTGTTGGCTTTGGGGCCGTTTATAATTTCGAAGATGAAAAAGAATCTTTCAAACGCGAGGAGTGGGTCCGGAACGCTCTAAATTTCCCTGAAGACCGGCGTATATTAGCCATACTCGGAATTGGATATCCCGAAAATAAGCCTAAAGATAAGAAACTTCCGTCAAGAGAAGAGATTATCTACTATGAATCATTTAAATAAAAGTACAAATAAAGAAGCTGACCCAAAAAGTCGTTTAATAACGACTCTTACGGGTCAGCTTTTTTTAAAATGGGAAGTATATTTCATTTACTTTTCATAGCAAATAATTGTTTCATATAGAGGATTCCGGGGTAGATACAGCCTAAAGAGATATAATGAGTACTGGACTTTTGATGATTAGTAGTTAGCCGAATGCCAATCATGTGCAAAGGAGGAATAGACGATGGAAAAATATGAATACCTAAATATATGGGCGAATATTAGTGAAATATTATATTATGCTACACACGAAGAGTAATTAGTTGGAAAAATATGAATTGTTTACTCAAACAAGCATCCGAATATCGGTGCTTGTTTATTTTGCTTTCTTCTCTAGGTACTAACAAGCACCAACCCCTTTTTTTTACATATACATGAAAAGATTTACTCATTAAAAGAAAGGGGGAGGCTGCACTGTATCCAAATAATCCTTATCAGCCTTTCTATCCATACTATGACTACAGACAAGGGCTATTTCAAATCAGCAAAAGCGGTGGATCAGATTAACTTTCCGAGATGGAACAACTGTCGAAGGTTTTATAAGGACCTATGATCTATCAAGGGGAGTATTGATAGATATACCGATGCAAAGGCATACGATTATGTGTGAAGGTGTAAGGGTGGACTCTTTGCCAAAAGCACAGAATTGCATTGGCAAAAGATCCACTTTAACACTTGCCAACAATATTAGCCTTTCTTTTACCATAGAAGGTGTTGACCAATCTCAAAATATAGGTGGTTGGGTTAACATTAACGAACTTATGTCGGTATCTGGACAGGTAGTTGACGCGAACTGTATTTAGTTGGGATGAAGATAAGCAGAAAATAGGGCGATGACGTATAGGGGAGTCCTTGCCCTTTTCCTATAGAGGGAGCGATCCAAAAGGAAGGGTCTAGGCATAATCCAATAATATATAATAGTAACAAGGAATTAGAGGAATTTTGTTGAATTAAATATTTCTGAGTATTTTTTAAAACCCTTTTCTAGCTAGTGGCACAGTAGAAGGAAGGTGTATGTAATCAAACGAATTATGGTTATCGGAATTTCAGCAGGGGTTGGGAAGTCAACATTTGCAAGAAGTCTGGGAAAAATTTTAAATATACCTGTTAATCATTTAGATACTTTATATTGGAAGCCGGGATGGGTAGCAGCCTCTTTAGAAGAATTTTCAAAAGCACAACAGGAAATTATAAATCAACCTCAATGGATTATTGAAGGAAACTACAATAATACTTTCGATATTCGTGCAGAGCGTGCAGATACAATTATCTATTTAGAACTGCCACTTCATGTTTGCTTGTATCGGGTTGTTAAGAGATGGTTAATAAATCTAGGAAGAACACGACCTGACATGGGTAGAGGGTGTAAGGAGAAATTAGATTGGGACTTTATTAAGTTTATATACAGTACTTACTATCCTCGTAAAAGAAAAATGAATGAAAGATTCCAGTCATTTCAAGCAAAAGGTTCTAAAATAAAGATTATTAAATTAAACGGTCAAAAGCAAATTCATTCTTATTTAGAAGTAATAAAAAAGCATAAATAGTACGGCTAACTAATACTAAAACTCTCCACCATGCAATATGTAGAACCCCCAAAAAAACAGTGAGATTTATGACCTCACTGTAATAATAATAGTTAGTTCCTTATACAATTATGATTTGGAGTACATCTGTTGACGTATGTTATTCGTTTTTCTTTATAATCTGGGGGCGATCCTCCATTAGGGGAGGTTGCTCAAACCAGCCGTTTTTGATCTTTATTTCAATCCCTTCTTGTGCATAAAAATATATATCTTTTGCTATTAGCATTGTTTTCATTGCAATATCATTTCGTAAAGAAAAGAATGTACCCATTCCTCCACCTACTAATGAAAACCCATTTAGTATGTAAATACAATGCATCATTAACTTATCAGAAAAAGGAGGTATAGTAGATGTGGTTACCGTAGCCCCAGAGGTTGCGGAAAGTTGTACATCATGTTCTCGAAGTATTTCTTCCATTATTTTTATTTGTTTCTTGGCAAGTTCTTTTCCTTTTAAAAAATACTTTTTAGCCTCTATGTTACTGGCACATTGTGCAAAACCTGTAATCAGCTGCATACCAATATTATTTGTTTCAAGGTTATGATGAATCATACCGACTTCAAGATCCGTTAGAGCTCTTTTATCACCAATTAACTTATAACCATCCATAAACTTTTTAGATTTTATGTATTCATTATTTTTTGGCATAGTAACTTTGGGAGGCATTGAAAGAATACCTTTTTCAAGTAGATAGAGAGTTGAAAGTCTATAGATTTTTTGACTAATTGAAGTTAGTCCTTCATAAATGGACATAACTTGTTTATTATATGTCATATTTAAACTTAAGGTGTAAAGTCCCATACTAACTTCCTTTAAAATTCGAACAAACATGATATCAAAACCATTGTCGTATAACTTAGGAGCCTCCAAATTAACATCTGAGGATGTAAAACCAATCGGTTTAACCATTCCCTGCTCGCAAAAAACCTCTTCGATTTCTTTAACATAAAAATTCAACTCCTCCCACAATCCACCTAAAATATTTCTTGCTTGTGGGTCATCTGACTTTTCTATAAAGTATTCAAGAAATCGCATAATCAGGGTTTTTTCTTGGTAAGTCTGCCAGAGAGAGCCTATCTCGGATACATTTATAGGATTTGTTAATATCAAATCATTACCTCCTAAAAAAATTTTGCACAAATAGTAAGTTATTATCTAATTTTCCAATTTAATGGAATTTAATACCCATCTTAGAGGTTTAAGCTGTTAGCGGGAAAATTAATGCTGGTAAGGGGAATTAGAATACCTTAAATGTTAATATTTGGTATAATGAATACTATAAAAGATTTCTAAGGGTGGGAGAGGTTTGAGTATTCGGTTTGTTGTGAAAAGAGAAATTAATATAGTTAAACAAAAAGTGTATGAAGGTTTACTTGATCTGAATTCTGCTAAACAATGGATGAAAGGTTTAGTCAGAATAGAGAGACTGGATAATGGGCCATTGCATGTGGGAAGTCAATGGAAGGAAACAAGAAAGATAATGGGAACAGCGGCTACTGAACATTTTGAAGTGATCGAACTTAATGAACCCAATAAAATTGTGCTTCGATGTGATGGTACGAAAGGAACGACTGGTAAAGGGGTATTTGTGTTTACATACATACTTGATCTTTCGGATGATCATACAGAGATTACTTTAAACGGAGAGATAGAGGGATTAACCGGTTTTTCTAAATTATTCGCGAAATTGATTGTAGGTACCTTCCAAAGAGTGTGTGCGAGAGATTTGGATGCATTAAAGGCTTATTTGGAGAAATCAGAACAATTGGTATAAGATTGGACATTATGATGAAACGTATCTGGTTAAAAGGAAGCCAACGTTAAATAAACGTCAAGAATGATGTGCTTGCCGTTTATTTTTTCTTTGTGATTTTTTTATGCTGGGATTTGAGGATAATCTGATCAAAGAATGAAGCCAATAGGATCCCTGCTGTATATCGAATAAGATCTGCTGATAGAAAGCCCTTGCCTAGAACAAGTGCACCGAACAATGTATTGCGAACCTGATTGATCCAGTCTGTCTGATACAATTGAGAGAATTCAATACTAAAGCTAAAGAGGAAACTGAAATAGATACTAAGGAGGATGGGCTTTCTTGTAAGCAGAAAGCGAAAGCCAAAATAGACCATCATAGCCCAAAGCGCATCTCCAGCATTTTCCGCTAGAAAGGAAGGAAGATATAGACTGTATTTTCGGGAAGCAAGCCCTATAAAAATAACAGCTACAGCAAAGATAAAATAAGTCTTCCTCAAGTTTCCGATAACTTGGGTGCTAAATAAAAATTTATTAATCAATTCTATCACTCTTTAAAGTAATATTTTTCTACTATTATATCAGAAAGAATAATGTTGCATACTGACGATGGATATAATTACTGAGACTCAACCCCTGTAGAAGAAAGTAAGTTGGTGCTTCGACAGGTGAGAGGTTCCTCAGCCCCTGAAGGAGGGGGCGAATCAGCGCTTCGACAGATGAGAGAGGTGCT
>NZ_JAABNN010000024.1:0-35236 GCF_009928415.1 Bacillus sp. USDA818B3_A | reverse complement strand
CTCAACCCCCGAAGGTGGAAGCAAGTCGCTTCTTCGACAGATGAGAGAGGTGCTCAACCCCCGAAGGTGGAAACAAGTCGTTGCTTCGACAGATGAGAGAGGTGCTCAACCCCCGAATGAGGAAGCGAATTGTTGGTTCGACAGATGAGAGGGGGAGTTCCTCAACCTCCCCAAAAAAATCATTTGAACAGGCTTTTATAAATCTGTTGCTTTACCTCTCGGTTTCAATTTTGATTTAACAAATAGTTGGTCTATAGTTCCTAGCACAAGTGCTAATATTAAGGCTAATAGAATATGTGAGTTTGCAAAAAAACCTTGAGCAAACATACCAATTAGGTGATTTAACCCCACCACATCGCACAAATAAGTATTGACCAAACAGAAATGAAAAAACCTATACATCCAAAACCTGTTATGTATAAAAGCTTATAATTTTTACCCAAGTTTCTTTCCTTTATCATCCAATATGAGAATAAAGGGATAATTAAGTATATTAGAATACTTATAACAGTAGTAATTGTTAAGTAAAAGATTACCGCATGATTTGTATTAAATATTTGTTCATCCAGATAATAGGCAAAGGATTGTCCGTATATGCCTAATAAAGTTGCAACGTAAATATAAGGAGAATTAACAATCTCTTTGTTCCTTAGAATAAATATCATGGAAAGCCGACTATCCCAAAAAACCGTGCAAAACAATATCACCAATCGCGTGCGCAATCATTGCGTACTCTAATCCCTTTTTCCAATAAAGGTAGCCAAAAATAATTCCAACGAGTCCATTGGAGACGAGGGTGCGGATAAAGAGGATGGGTGTAATCACTCCAAAAATCTGCTGAGCTGCTGGAAGATGGGAAACTCCAAATAGGATAGCAGCCGCAATAATTCCCGTCCAGTACATCCACTTTTTCCTTCCTGAAGTTTTTCCGAACAATTTATACAAAATCCAAACAATAAGCGTCATAAAGAATAAACGGACAAGTACTTCCTCAAATACCCCTCCCTGTAAGAAGGTGAGGATTCCTGCCAAATGGGATACAGGTTGAGCTTTGCTGGCTAATTGGGGTAGAAGGGGTAGGAAGACAAACGTCTCTAGTACAATAACCGCCAAAATCCCAACAACTCCTGCTGCAAGAGCCTGCCAAACATCTTTTTTCTGAAATCGAGCATTTCCGGTGCCTGTCATCCAGCGCCGAAAGATGGAAGCATCCAATCCAAGTTTTTCCCCCATAATAAGTCCAAGCCAGCCCAAGATAAAAGCCATGATTAATTGTTGGATGATGGTAACTGCAATGCCAACAGGTAAAGGGATTTTAACTGCAGCTAGTGTACCTCCGAGAACCGCAGTTAAATAGGGAATAGCGGCTAACATCCCAACTAAACATAGGATTGTTAAGAATCCAGCCAATTTTAGGTGCCTCATAATGATCTCCCTCTCGATATCTTTTATTCTCTCTATTTACCAACGATCTGCTTGCTGTCAATATTTTTTGTCATAAAATGGTCTCCAAGCCATGATGACAAACAGTTCAAAAATTCCTTTGCAAGAGGTTCTTCAAACAACTGTTTATAGATTTTCAACGTATTAGCGGCGTCCATGATGCCGGGCCAGCATTTTAAAATATGAGTCATATCCTTGATCACATGAAGTTCTGCTTCACCAGACACCGCAGGTATGACTTGTTCAGAGGCAGCAAGGGGCACCTGCCAATCCTTGTCACCAGCTATAGTGAGAACAGGGCATGTGATTTGTCGGAGGTCTGCACACACATCATATTGATAAAATTCTCGCAGCCATTTAGCGGGGAATTTCCTTCCGGCTACTCTCATAATCTCCTTAGTGCTGTTCAATAGTTTTTCATCGAATTTAGCATTTGTCTTTTTTGCTTTTTCTGTCGCATGTAAGGTTCTAATCAGCCATCCCTTAAATCCACCTAGTTGATTTAAGGAATCATACGCTTGCTGGCGCTGCCAGTTTGTAATTTCCTGCATGGGCATAGCCCCACCACATAAAAGGATTACACCTGCAGCTGGTTCTTTGACATAAACCGCCGGTGAAAGCTGTGCACCCTCACTGTGGCCAAGGATTATGGTTTTGTTTTCATCTACCTTTGGATGTCGTTTCAGATAGCGAAGGGCTGCAGTTGCATCGTCTGCCAAATCCCGAAATCCCCGGGTATAGGCGTCACCCTCACTCTGATGGGTGCCGCGTTTGTCATAGCGCAGTGTAACAAAACCGAGGCCTGTTAGGAATTCAGCCAAGTCTTTATAGATCCCCATCTTAAATTTTGGGCTGTTGCCATCGCGGTCACTGCCGCCACTTCCGGGGATAATCAGGACAGCAGGAAAAATGTCTTCTGTTCCAATCGGTACAGTCAGCGTACCTGAAAGTTTTACCTCACTTTGAATGACAGCATTCTCTTCTCTAATAGGATATACCATAATCAATCCGCTCCCCTTTCCGGATGGAAGGTTAAATTCGCTTATTCGTTCATTGTAAACATCAATTGTTTTGATTATTATCATTCTTAATAATGATAATAATGTATTTGGCGGGAATTGTAAACTGTTTTTTTGAAAAACTTGCTAATTAGGAGAGCTTAGCAAATAATTCAGGCAACATAAATGAATGGTTTTAATAACGTATTAGTAATGAATAAAATTACCGCCCAGCATTAGTTCTGCAAATCTTGTCTCCATATTAGGTAGAAAAGGGGGATTGTTTGATGGTATGGACTATTTTTATCTTTCTTTTGATTGTATTTATTGTAGGTCCTGCTGCCTTGTTACTGTGGTTAAATATTTTAGCTAAAAAGCCGCAGCATTCGGTGATCAGAGCACATCCATATTTGGGATGGATGCGCTACTTATTAGAAAAGATTGGCCCGGAATTCAGACAATATTGGTTTGATGATGACAATAGCGGCAAACCATTTTCACGAACAGACTTCTTAGGGATTGTTTTTTCTGCCAAATATCGAAGTGATCTTATAAGCTTTGGTTCCAAACGTGACTTTGAAAGACCAGGGTTTTATATTGCGAATGGTTTATTCCCTCTGTTAAATGAAGAGTTAAGGGTAGACAATCAAGAAAAAGTCCACTCCATGAAATATAAAATTGATCATGAAGGTTTGTTTACGCGGCACGAACAATTGGAACAGGATCAAACAACACGTTGGCTTTACCATGAGGAAGACACGATAATCGTTGGGGGTGAGCGGAAATTTCCATGGAGACTTCGCGGTCCATTCGGAGCCTCTGCCACTTCATACGGAGCAGTTGGCGAAAACTATATCCTTTCAACAGGTCATGGCAGCTGTATGGCAGGAGGTTCATGGATTAATTCGGGAGAGGGAGGAGTTGCACCAGAACATTTAGAAAGTGGTGCAGATGTGGTAGCTCAAATTGGCCCTGGTTTATTTGGCTATCGCGATACTGAGGGGAATTTTTCAATGAGTGAATTTAAGTCGAAAGCTAAAGAAACGAATATAAAAGCGTTTGAACTTAAATTCGGCCAAGGAGCAAAAATCCGTGGTGGACATTTGGAAGGGTCGAAGGTAACAACGAAAGTAGCAAACATTCGCAGGGTTCCAGTGGGGAAGACCATTAATTCACCAAATCGTTTTCCATTCTTGCATAATGCAGTTGAAACGTTGCAATTTATCAAAAGGCTGCAAGAGGAAGGCGGGAAACCTGTTGGAATCAAAATGTTCGTAGGAAATCCATCCAGCTTGGATGAATTTTTCGAGGCCATGAATAACCTTAGGATTTATCCGGACTTTATTACCGTTGATGGCGGAGAAGGGGGTACCGGCGCCACTTACAAATCAATGGCAGATAGCATGGGGCTTCCTTTATATCCTGCTTTAATTGCGGTTGTTGATAAGGCCTATCAGTTTAGGGTACGAAATAAGCTGAAAATCTTTGCTTCAGGAAAATTAATTTCAGCCGATAAAATTGCGATTGCCCTTGCCATCGGTGCAGATGCCGTGAACTCTGCGCGAGGATTTATGATTGCTAACGGCTGTATTATGGCTCTTCAATGCCATTCTGGAAAATGCCCTACCGGGATAACCACCACCGATCCAAAATATCAAGAAGCACTTGTGCCAGAGGAGAAGAAATGGCGTGTCATGAACTATATCATTAATGTACGTCAAGGTTTGTTTGCCTTAGCTGCAGCTTGTGCCATGGATAGCCCCCGTAAATTCACTCGTGATCATATTGTATTTAAAGATGTCGATGGGAAAATAAAACGGTTATCTGAATTGTTTCCAATTCCTGATTCTTCGGATGAATTTTTTAAGAGATCTTTATAGTTTAATAGAAATGAAAGGGAAAAAAGCGAATGACGTATCATTATAATGTGGCAATACCACAATAAGCTAGGTGGTTTTGAAGTCACTCAGGGCCACCATTTTTTATGGATTTATTAAAATAATAAAAATTTTCTCATTTTATTTGGCTTGTCTAATTGACTAGTCCTAACCCATATGTGTAAAATACATATATAGTAATTCCGTGAAATAAAGTCATAACCAAGAGTATTGAACTCTACATACCTCCGTTCCATAGGAGGAAAAAATAGAGAAATTTAACAAAGCACATGAGGAGGAATGAAGATGGCACAAAAGGTAATGGAACCAAAAAAAGAAGTTCAAAAAGAGGAAGCTAAAAAAGTAGAGGTTACAATAGTAGAAGGGCCAAAAGTTGAGTTTCAAGAAGTGGAGCAGCAAGAAGAAACAAGCTATGCTTCAGAGTCATTTATTGAAACATTTTGGGATCAATTTGAAGGCGCAGTATCTCAGAATAGAGAAGTTAGAGCACAAGGCCAAGAACTTTTCTTAAATGCTATAAAGGAAACAACAAAGTTCAATGGAGCATACCGAAAAACTTTAATGGGTCTTTTTGAGGATGCAACAAAAATTAATAGCGATTGGCGGAAAAGCTTATTCCAAAACTCTATTGTTAAAACAAATGAATCTTTTCAGGAAGTGACTGAATCTTTTAATGGTCAAGTAAGTGAAGTAGCTAATAAATTAGAGGGGCTTTATTTAACTCCAATTAACACTGCTTTTGACTTAATTGAAAAATCAGAGAAGCTTGTTGAACAAAATAGTGAGTCATTCATTGAATCTACAAATGAAGCATGGAACGCTTGGGAAGCTATCACAGACAACTATTTAAAACAAACTAGAAATATTCATCAAAATTTTGCACACCAATTAGAAGATAGCTTGCGTTTATTTTTTCCTCAAAAATAAATAATCTACAAATTTAAAGTAGATGAGTTCTTCTTGTTAAGGAATATTCTTATTGCAGAAAAAAGCAGCTTTACCTTCACTGGAACGCTGCTTTTTTGGTACATTTAAAAGTTTAAAAGGGTCAGGTTAAGAAAGGTAGAATAGTATATTGGAGGTTATTGTTGTGAATGAACAAGAAGAAATGTTGATTAATAAAACATCTTTAATTCTAGAAAAAGATACAAGTAAGATGTCCTTAAACGATATTATTGAAGAATTGGTTACTATTATTGAACAAAAAGTGAATGGATAATAAAGTCGATCTGAAGAATAATCCTATTCATCATATCCATTGCCACTATGATATCAATTATACAAAAGGGACACGAGTGTGTCCCTTTTGTTATTGACGCTGTTTCTGCATCTGCGGCATCCGTATCGTCAACAGCATAATCAAGATTCCGATAATCACACAGATGAAGGCCATTACATGAAAATGACTTGTTGAAAAATGCTTCCCGAATAAAATGCCCAGTAAACTAGAAGAAAAAATCGTCCCTATGTAGCGTGATGTCATAAAAAGACCTGAAGCAGTGCCGGTTTCGGCAGGGGGTACGAACGTGTATAGCGCCGTCTGCAAACCAAGATTGTTAAACCCGTTACTTAATCCAAGGACAGATAAACAAAAGAATATCCATGCCGCCGTCGATGAACCTTGGATGGTAAGTAGAAGTAAAGAACCTGCAATCATGCAGGAGGTCCCGGTGATTAAAGCAGGTTTTGAACCACGCTTGTCAATCCATCGACCAGCAAGTGGCGACACGATAACACCAAAGCCAGCAATGGAAAGCATGATAAGACCTGTAGTCTTGGAATCGAAATGGCGAACATTTTGCAGATAGAGCGGCACCCCAAAGAAAATGGAGTAGAAAATCACATTCACCAGGATAAACTGTATATACACAAAACTCAGATTCAGGTTGTTTTTAAGCTTTAATACTTCGATAAATGGATGCGATTGTTTTCTTTCGTATGTATAAAAAACGAAGATAAAGACCAGGCTTACCAAAAGTTCAATCCAGTTCACTCCACTTTCCCATGACAGTAAAAACAATAGTAAGCTTAAAATAGACAAAGCAAACAAAAGGATTCCAATATAATCAATGAAGACTTTCTTGCTTCGATCTCTACTATCCTTTGGAAGAATAAATAGCCCCAGGAAAAAGGCAGCCAAAATGAATGGGAAGTTTACCAAAAAGATCGCTTGCCAATCCCAGTAATGTGTGAGAAATCCGCCGATAGAGGGACCAAATGCGGCGGATACGGATGTAAAAATCGAAAGGACACCCAGCGCCTGTGCTTGATTTTTCGTGATTGATTTACGGATGATTCCCATTCCTGCCGGGAAAAGCGCGGAACTTCCGATAGCCTGGATGATCCTGATGGCAATCAGCCAGCCAAAGCTCGGAGAAAAGGGAGCGGCAAAGCATGCTGCTGCAATCATAATCAGTCCGATTAAATACATCTTCTTAAGACCAAATGCATCGCCAAGCTTACCCATGACCGGCTGACCGATACCACTGGCAAGATAATAAGTGGAGATTAGCCACGAGGCATCCGCAAATGATAGGGAAAATTCATTTTGGATCCGGGAAAGCGCAACGGCAATCATGGAAGAATTCAAGGGGTTCAGCAACGTTCCCAAAGCAACGGCAGTAATAAATAGAAAGCGGTTTTTGGTTGGTTTAGACATAAGTTTTTCCTCCGGTGATTTTTAGAAGCAAGGGGACGGTTCTCTTGCTTCCAATAATAAAACATATTGGCAGAAAAAGGTACTGATAGGAACTGGGTTATTGTATAAGAGACAAAAAAGATCATGTAATAAAGCAGAAGGAAAGTGAGCGTGATTGTACAGATACTGTGGTAGTTTAATTCTTGAGCTAATTAATTGTACTTTTCTCGGTAGGCTATCTTTGTTTTATTTTTGATAATAAAATGAAAGAGGAAAAACATATTAAATGCCATTTAAAGATTCATTAGAAGCCATTTTGGGTTTATTGATTGGGAGCTATTATTGTAGAGTGGAATACTTTCCACACTCCACGGAGGTTATTCATGATAACTCTAATCGGGTTAAAGGTGGGAAAGAAGTAATCATCAAAACCCCTTTAGCTCAACAAGAAAAAATCCACCTTGCTTACAGATGGATCTTCAACTCTAACCCTGTTAATACTATTTATCTAAAATCCGATACCAATGAAACCGCTACATCTGAATCCTCCACAACTGAATCCACCACAATGGAATCCACCACATCGGAATCCGCCACAATGGAATCCACCGCATCGGAATCCACCGCAATGGAATCCACCGCAATGGAATCCACCACAGTGGTGTCCGAATTGGCGAGGATCTTGTAGAAGTTGTTGCCCATAAGGGTCAATTGTGTTCAGCCCACCAACTTGGTAATGATCCATGCCTAACATTTGTAATTCATTTTGAAAATTTTGCATAGTAACCTCCCCTTTATAAATATCTTAAAACAGACCATAAACCGAGAGATTCATTAAGATCATTTTTAGTTCCGTTAGAAAAACCACTAATATCTCGGGTACTCTCTTCAACAAGGTATGATTCAAATTAGGTCACTGTTACTGATTTAGGTGCCTATTTCTAATTGTGAAATATTATGGATAACCCTTAAAGATGAAGGATTATTTAATAGATACAGTCACCAGTAGAATTGTTGTGATAGTTTCTACCCTCCAGGCATAAATGGCGGACTACAGGGAAGTAAGTGTGAATAAATTTGGGATGAATATGCAGACTATTTCTTAAGATACGGTTAGTTATGTCCGTATTATGTAAATTGGATCTCCGTAAGGCTCTTTTTTCATACTTCAGCAGTACTGAGGCTGGAAATGGGAGCATTGTAATACAGGGATTCCTATACTGGGAGTTGTTGGCATGTTCTTTTTATTAAATATATTAGGGATTTTGATTGTTTTTGGGCTGGTTTACCTTTGTTCCCCTAACAGGAGAATGGTAAAGTGGCGTGCAGTCCTTAGCTTAGTTATCGTGGAATTGCTAATTACGTGGTTTATGCTTGGGACAAGAATTGGGATATGGGTGATTAATAAGATTGCATCTTTCTTTACCTTTCTCATAGATTGTGCCAATCAGGGAATTTCCTTTGCTTTCCCGTCCGCAATGGCGAACCCTTCAGTGGACTTTTTCTTTAGTGCTTTAATGCCGATCATCTTTATCATTACCTTCTTTGATATCCTTAGTTATTTTGGCATTTTAACATGGATCATTGATAAAGTTGGTTGGGTAATCTCTAAGGTTTCAGGGCTTCCTAAATTGGAAAGTTTCTTCTCACTACAGATGATGTTCCTGGGAAACACAGAGGCATTAGCTGTTATTCGCCAGCAGCTTTCAGTGTTGAAGGAAAACCGTCTGCTTACCTTTGGAATTATGAGTATGAGTAGTATTAGCGGATCCATCATTGGGGCATATCTCAGTATGGTGCCAGGGAAATATGTTTTTGCTGCTATTCCTTTAAACTGCTTAAATGCCTTGCTTCTGGCAAGCGTCTTAAATCCTCTAGAAGTTCCTAAAGAGGAAGACATTGTATATATTCCTACTAAAGCAGAAAAGAAAGATTTTTTCTCTACCATTTCGAACAGTATGCTTGTCGGTATCCGTATGGTTATCGTTATTTTGGCTATGGTAGTTGGATATGTGGCATTAACTGCCTGTGCCAATGGAATCTTAGGATTCTTTATTCATGGACTCACTGTTCAGAAGATTTTTTCCATTATTTTTAGCCCTTTTGCTTATTTACTTGGATTATCTGGACATGATGCTATGTATGTGGCTCAACTTATGGGTATTAAGCTTTCTACGAATGAATTTGTTGCTATGATGGATCTTAAAAAGCACATTCATTCCCTTCCTCCACACACGGTTGCGGTAGCGACGACATTTTTAACCTCATTTGCTAACTTCAGTACTGTGGGAATGATTTATGGAGCAATTAGTTCCATAATGGGTGAGGAAAAATCCCGTATTATTGGAAAAAATGTCTGGAAGTTGTTAGTGAGCGGAATTGCCGTTTCATTGTTGAGTGCAATGTTCGTTGGTTTATTCACATGGTAAGGCTTATCCTATGGATAGGTCTTTTTTACTATTATGGTCAAGCATCTAAAAAAAAATGGGCAATCATAGCGGAGAGCAAAAAATAGTAAAAAAGTTTTATTTACTATTTTTTTTTTAGGGTTATCATTATATCTATTGAAAATTAAAACTATTTAAATTTATAGCACTAGGGGAGCCGGACAAAGTTCCGGCTGAGATTAGACCCTCATGGTCTTAACCCTTACTACCTGATCTGGCTAATACCAGCGTAGGGAAGTGTTTATATCATAATTACGGATTTTAATTGTTCCGCTTTTAAGATATTCTCAGGCCCCTCCAGTGCTAATTAAAATGGAGGGGTTTTTATTATTTGAACAAATTCGATTTCCTGTTTCCTAAGTACTATTAGATAGGTTCGGCTTAATAGAAAATTTAAAATTTAAGGAGTTTATTATGAACGAGAAAGATATCTATCAAGAAAATCAAGGAACAATTGGCATCGATGAAAGGCTTTCCCGTCTAAAAACCTTTTTATACGGGCTCCAGCACGTTTTTGTTTCAAATGTATGGTTGGATCCTATTTTTGTTGCTGCCATGATTGGGCTGCCGCTCTCCCAATCTGCTAATATTGTTAATTCCATTTTTATAACGGCGGGAATGGTTACGTTAATTCAAGCTACCAAGTTAGTAAAACTCCCTATTATTCAGGGGCCATCAGCAGCTTTCGATGCTCTTATGATTTCCGCAGGGAAAGCGAATAATCTAGCATCGGCAAGCGGTGGTATTTTTGTCAGTGCCATCATTGTATTTCTATTGTCCATTACTGGGGTTATTGGGCGGTTAAAAGCGATCTTTACTCCTGTTGTTTCAGGGACAGTAATCTTCCTTGTAGGAATATCTTTATCTCAATTTACTTTATATGAGTTTTTGGGTGGTTCACCGGGGGACAAAACATTTGTTAGTCCGGATACCCTCTTACTTTCTATCTCAACGGCAGCTATCGTTTTGTTATTATCCCTCTTTGGCAAAGGAATGTGGAAGTCTTTCTCATTTTTAATTGCTTTGATAATAGGGGATATTCTAGCCTTTATGATTGGAAAAACCAATTTCTCAATGATTTCCAAAAAAGATTGGCTTGGACTGCCGGACTTCCTTCCGTATGGTGGGCTAAGCTTTGACTGGAGCACTTTCCTGACATTCTTTATTGCTTATATCGTAGCGGTAATTGAGGCTATGGGTGTCTACCAGGCTTCAGCAGCCATGTTAAATACTGAATTAGATTCAAAGCGTATTCGAAACGGGTTTGCAGGTGAAGCAGCGGGTTCATTTATTTCTTCATTAATCGGAGGGTTCCCGACTACTGCCTATGCTCAGAATGTAGGATTGCTTCGTTTAACGGGGGTAGGCTCTAGGTATCCGGTTATGGTGGCAGGAATCATTTTTTTAGTACTTGGTTTAATTCCAAAGGCTGGATCCTTGCTTGCTTTAACACCGGACGCCGTAGTCGGTGGGATCTTTTTGCCTGCAGCGGCCTCTTTAATCTATACCGGAATTTCTATTCTAAAAAACGTAAAAAGTTCAGAGAAAAATTATATGATTATCGGCCTATCCATACTTTTATCTGTATCCATGCCATCTTATTTTGATAATGCCAAAGGAGCCCTTGGGACATTTCTTACGAATAGCATTTTAATTGGTGCGTTCACATCTGTTTTCCTACAACTATTATTTATTAATATTCCAAACTGGATAAGAAGAGGAGAGTCTATATGAGAGAGACATCAAAAGAAATCACAAATCAAATCCTTAAGTTCATAGAAACTTACAAACAGCCAATGACCAGTGAAAATGAATATGAGCAGGATTTTAATACTATTGCGCTTCAGCTTTTTCGCTATCAATTTCAACATAATCTGCCTTTTAAGAAGTTTTGTCAGACCAGCAAAAAGACACCATTGACCGTTAAGCATTGGGAACAAATTCCTCCTATGCCCATTCAGGGATTTAAGTATTTAACCCTGTCCTGTGAACCTGTTGAAGAAGCAAATGTTTTTATGACAAGTGGGACAACAAACCCTGAGTTGAAGGGGAAAAACTATCATCCAACTTTTTCGGTTTGGGATACATCCATGAAAGAGCCCTTTAAACAATATGTGCTGCCAGATTTAGAACGGATAAAAATTTTCGTTTTATCACCTGCCGAGGATATGAATCAAAACTCTTCGCTTTCCAGGTATTTGTCCAATGCCGTCTCCTTTTTCGGAACGAAAGAAAGCCGATTTTTCTTTGGACAAGAAGGATTGAGATTGGATGAGTTTGCCGAAGCCCTGAAAGAGTCAGAGAATAGCGGGGAACCATTGATGTTAATGGGGGCGACTTTTTCTTATGTGCATGTTCTCGATTATTTAAAAGAAAAAGGAATTAAAGTTTCCCTTCCAAAAGGCAGCCGTATTTTTGATACGGGGGGCTTTAAAGGAAAATCTCGAGAAGTGGAACAAGAAAATTTATACAATATGTTCCGCGAAATTTTCCAGGTTGAACGTAATGGAATTATCAATATGTATGGAATGACAGAATTGAGTTCGCAAATATACGATCAGACTATTAGAAGTGCTTTTTTGGAAAATAAAGTTATTCATGATAAGAAAGGACCGTTATGGGTTCAAACCAGAGTTCTGAATACGGACACTTTAGAGCCCGTACCAGAGGGGGAAGTCGGTGTTCTTGCCCACTATGACTTGGCTAATTGGAATTCTTGTCTAGGAATCTTAACAGAGGATATTGGATATAAAACAGAGTTTGGCTTTGTCTTACTAGGCAGGGTAAAAGGGTCTGAGGCGAGGGGTTGTTCGATTGCTGTAGATCAACTTTTACAGTCAAATTTAGGTGGTGCAAATCACTAGTGGAGAACGTAGAATTGCGGATCTATTGGGTTCCTAAATCTATTGAAATACGAAAAGAAGGGGAACAAAGAATAGACTGCGAAAAAACTTCATTTGTTTTTAAATATCCAATTCTTGATGGAGAGGATATTGAGAGGATAGCTCGGGAAGTTTCAAGTAATCGAGATAACTATTTATTTACTTTATCTATAAATGAAATAGTAGAAAAAATAGATCAAGCGGTTCAAAAATGGTTGCACCCCGATTATCCTTTACGCCAATTAGCAGAAAAGGTAATCCCAGTAATTACTGGATATGATGCCGAGATGGTCCGGCTCGAGCTGAAACAATATATTAGGATGTTCCGCAAAAAAGAATTGCTTCGTTTTCTGGAAGAAGAATTCGATAATCCGGCCATGTTGGATGAATTCAGACCTCGAAAGTCCGGTGGAATGAGTAAAGCTTTTGGGCCAACAAGTATATTTCATGTTTTTTCAGGGAATGTTCCTGGAGTGCAAATTTGGAGCCTGGTGATGGGGATGCTGGTGAAATCTGCAGCTATTGGAAAGTCTTCGATGTCTGAACCGCTTTTTCCTGTATTATTCGCACAATCATTAGCCGAGGTAGACGAAAAGTTGGCTGATACGATAGCCATCCTACCCTGGAAAGGGGGAACATCGGAGCTTGAGGAACCAGCGATTCAATCTGCCGAGGCTGTGATTGTGTATGGCTCACAAGAAACAGTTGAGAAGGTTAGAGAAAAAGTGCCTGTAGGTAAAAAGGTCTTATCCTATGGCCATAAAATCAGTTTTGCGATGGTAGGAAGGGAAGCTTTAACCCCAGATCATTACTATGAAACGATCTATAATCTTGCCAAGGATATATCGGTTTATAATCAGCAAAGCTGTATGACTCCTCAATCTGTGTATGTGGAAAAAGGGGGAGCTGTAAATCCGGTGCAATTTGCACAGATGCTTGCCTCAGAACTGAACCGTTACAACATAAAACATCCGAGGGGAAAGGTTTCCGATGAAGAAGCCATGTCCATCCTGAGGTTTCGGAATCGTTATCAGATGCAGGCGTTCGAAAACGAAGGTATTTCTGTATATGCTAGTGCTGGAAATACCTCCTATACAGTGGTTTATCACGATGAAGCTGGGTTTGAAGGATCACCGCTAAACAGGTCGGTCCATGTTTACTCTGTTGAAACCCTTGAAAAGTCTTTACCTTTCATTAAATCTTTCCGAATGTATTTGCAGTCCTGTGGTCTGGCGGTGGCCCCTGACCGGTTATTTAAAATGGCTGATTTATTGGGTTCATTTGGGGTCAATCGGATTTGTACGATTGGGAGTATGAATCAGGCAAAAGCCGGCTGGCATCATGATGGGGGATTTAACCTCCTTGATTTAGTAAAGATGACGGATATTGAGAGGGATGTTGAACAGTATCTGGAACGTTTTGACCCAGATGTGGAATAAAGGAGCTGCAGCTAATGAACTTAAAGGATAAAGTGGTATTAATTACAGGAGCCAGCAGAGGAATTGGGGCAGCTATTGCTAAAAAATTCGCTGTGGAAGGCTCGTTTATTATCGTAAATTATTTAAAAAACGAACAACTAGCCGAACATGTGGTAAAGGAAATTGAGAAATTAGGTGGCCAGGGAGTTGCCATACAGGCTGATGTGACAAATGAAGACCAGGTTAATGACATGATGGAACAAATTATGGATTCACTTGGCGGGATCGATGTTGTTGTAAATAATGCTTTAAGCCATTATACCTTCAATCCTAAAACAAGAAAAACAGCTTGGGAATTAAATTGGAGCGACTATCAACTGCAATGGGAAGGGAATGTTCACGGAGCCTATAATTTATGTAAAGCAGCCATGCCTTATATGAAAAAACAAATGTCAGGAAGAATAATAAATATTGTTAGTAATTTAATCGATTTTCCTGTTATCCCTTACCATGATTACTCGACTGCCAAAATGGCTTTACTAGGATATACAAGAAACCTTGCCAAAGAGCTTGGTTCTTTTGGAATTACTGTAAATGCCGTTTCTCCCGGTTTAACCTATGGAACAGACTCAAGCAAAGAAACGCATGAAGATGTTAGAGAATCCCTAATCGATTTAACTCCGATGCGCCGTTTAGCTATGCCAGAGGATATTGCAGGAAGTGTATTATTTTTAGCCTCAGATCTATCTGCATTTATTACAGGGCAATGTATTAATGTTGATGGCGGACTTGTAATGAAATAATGTATTTTTAGTAAATTTCAAATACTGTTAAAAAGATTATTAACGAAACAGAGGGCGCTTGACTATATGATGTCAGATGATATTCAAAACAATCTATTATAAGAACAAGGTTTGTTGAAGTAGGAATCCTTATTTACATTAAAGTAAAAGCCATACTTTATTAAGCTTAGAGTATGGCTTTATGTTTAATTTGTTTCATCGCCCCCTTCATGAAACATTTAACTACTTGCAAAAACTAGGAACAAGATTAAAAACGCTAACAAATAAGGAGTTTTCAAGAATACCTATACTCAAATTTCTTTTTTGTGGACCAATATCAACTAGCAATCGTTATTCATTATTATTAATTATTAATGAAATGAGATTTTGCAAAAGAGGTAAAGAACTAGTAGATGAGTAATGTAATAAAAAAGGACTACTTAATTAATAGTCCCACATGTGAAAAGTATTAATGTTCCTAAAAAATTCTTCTATTAATGAGCGTGCATCGTCGAGCACCTCTGTTGATTAAAGCACGTGCTTGTCCTAGTGATATTCTGACAAGAACTGCTTCGTCCATGCCGCCGACTTCTACATCAAACACAGCAAATGCCTCTCCATCTACAATAAATACACATTCAACATCTCTGATATTAAATCCATCAAAGTTGTTTAAAACTGTACATTCCATAACTCCTGCGTTTATTAAAACCCTTGCCTCTCGTGCGGATATCCGTATAAACACGAATTCCTCGATGTCAACATTTCCTGCTTCCACTTCAATTTCGGCTAAAAGAAAGAAACCATTTCTTCTCGTCCTGAGTACACAATTTGCCCCTATTGAAACAACATCATCCATGCTCATATTCATCACCCCCTCTCTACTATTAAATTCCGTAGTGAAGGAAAGGTGTGGACAAATTATACATTAATTTTGTTTATCTTTTTAAATTTTGCTAGGGAACCTACGAGATGAATTGGGAGCAAGGATTCATATAGATAGTAAGTAGAATAAACAGCCTACAATTATTGAGAACTTTCGCTTCATGGAGGGATAACGGGATAGTTTTGTCCAGATATCAAAAACTAACAGAATGAAACGATAATATGTTATACGAGGAGAAGGTGTTCAAGATCTAGAACATCAATTTGTGATAGACTGGAAGAAAAACACAGAGCAACAGATTCCTATACACAGCGCGACAAAGGAAAAGGGAGCAACCTCGCATCGATTTACTGCTATTATAGCGGAGAAAAACTCGGGCAAGATTATTCAATGCTGTTTCAACAAGCAAAAGAATCCATCATTATAATAACACCTTATTTTATACTCAAGAAAGACAAAAAAGGTTAACATTACCAATTCATTATGATAATATGAATTTAATCTTTTAGAAGAGGTGAGTTTAGTTGAGTAGAGTTGAGCAGAGTGCAAAGTTAGAATTAGAACGAATTGTTTTTATTGGGAGAACATTTGAAGAGTATTTAAAAATGTTCTCACTTTCCGAGGAAGAACTACTAGGAAAGAAAATCCTCGATTGCCCTGCAGGGGCTTGTTCCTTTACTGCTGTTGGTAACAAATCAGGTTTAGATGTAACAGCTTGCGATATTGCATATTACCATTCGGGTCAAGACCTAAAAAATAAAGGGCTCCAGGATATTGAACACGCGATGGAACATATGCATAAAGCCCAAAACAATTATAAATGGGATTATTTCAAAGATATAGAAGGACTAAGAAGCCATCGTTTAAGTGCCTTACAAGATTGTGCCAAAGATATGAGGGAATCCAGCGAAAGATATATTCCCGTTACCTTACCTTCTTTACCGTTTAAGAATGATGAATTTGATATTCTTCTCTCTGCGCATTTTCTATTTATGTATGCGGATAGATTAGATTATCAATTTCACAGCCAAACGATAAATGAGTTATTGAGGGTTACGAAACAGGAAATTCGTATTTTCCCTTTAGTTGATTTGGAGGGAAAAAGATATGAGTTTTTAGATAAATTTATAAGTTACCTGAATAACAATGGCTGCACAGTTGAAGAAGTGAATGTACCATATGAATTTCAGACAAATGCTAACTCGATGTTAAAAATAAGAAAAGGTTAGTAAAGCAAGGGCAACGTGGAGGCGTTGGCCCTTTTTTATACACCTATTATTGAACTAACGGGGTGCGAAAGTTTAATAGGAGCAATCGCTTTTATTGTTCCTTTAACGTGGGCAGGTTTGTTGATGAAGGATATTTTCTGTTTTAAGCGAAATAGAATAACAAACAAACCTAACACGAATAAAGGTATTGAAAATAACGGGAACATAGGAGGTATGAGATATGAGGATCAATAGAATAGATCATGTGAGTATAAACGTAAATGATCTTTCAGAGTCTAAAGCGTTTTTTCTTGATTTAGGACTTGAAGTGCAAGCGGAATGGGAATTGGATGGAGAACTGTTGGACAGAATAGTTGGGCTTAATGATGTTAAAACGGCATGTGTAGGAATGGGAATGCCAGATGGTCAGGCATGGATAGAGTTAGTTAAATATTATTCGCCGTCAGGTGAAATAGAAATTCAGCAACCTTTTGCAAATACGCTGGGTATACGACATATTTGTTTTGCTGTTGATGATATTGAAGCCATTGTTGAAAAATTGAAAAAGAATGGCACTGAAATCTTTAGTGAAATACAGCAATATGAAGAAAGTTATAAGTTATGCTACGTTCGTGGTCCAGAAGGAATTATTTTAGAGTTGGCGGAGAAAATCAGATAAATATGGAATGGGACTTTAGATTTCCAACTTAAAGATTCCTCTTAAACTCTAGAGTGCGTTAATTAAAGAAGTGGCAGAATAACGGGATTGGTTTTGAGGTAGAAAAGTTAATTAACACATCAAATAGCAAAAAAGGGGGAGGCTTTAGTCCCCCTTTTACCATATCAATTAGGTCAACTTTCAGCGCTAAAATTAACCTTTTTCATCTTTTTTCATCAACTTCTTTAATTTTTCTTCAGTAGAGGAACCCTCGACAGGAGTATAAATGCTGCACCAAAAATCCGTAGTACCATGAACTTGTAACGAAGATAAATTAAAAATCATTTTACCTGCTTTCGAATGTCTAAATTCAATTAAAACCTCGGGAGCCATATTTACCTGATTTTCCTGCCACAGAGACCGAAACTCTGGATTAAGATTAGTCATTTCCTCGAGAAATTGAGTGTACCATTCATCCCCCATATATTGTCCATAATATACCCGGAAGATGGAAAGGAAGCCTTTCACAAAATGCTCCCAATTGACAGCTAGAGTCCTCAATTCTTTCCTAGTAAACACTAAGCGGATTAAGTTTCTCTGTTCAATAGGAATTTGTTCGAAATCCAAGAAAACATAGGCTGCTGCAGGATTCCAGCCAACGATTTGGAAATGCCGGTCAGTGATCAGAGTAGGGCAATATTTTAATTCTGTTAAAATTTTTTCTAAAGAAGGGGAAATTTTTGTTTGTAAAACGTCTTGTTTATACACATTAGTGTTTACCTCTAAAGCTAAATCGTATAAATACTTTCGTTCATCATTATTTAATTGTAGGGCAGAGGCAATCGAATCTAGTACAGAAGACGAAACCTTAATATCTCGTCCTTGTTCCAGCCATGTATACCAGGTGGTGCTCACTCCCGCTAACTGGGCTACTTCCTCCCTCCTTAGACCAGGAGTTCTCCGTCGAGTTCCCGTTGGTAATCCTACTGATTGAGGTTGTATATTTGCACGTTTTGACTTTAAAAATTCCGATAGGGCTTCTAATCTAGTTTTGCTATTCATCACAATCCTCCTATCGTAAACCCATTATCGTATTACTGATTATACTATGATAAACAACAACTTGTAATAGGATAAATCCAGTGTGAAAATAGAGATAATCATTACGAGGGGGAATAACGATGGAACGAGTTGTGATTACAGGAATGGGTGTTGTGTCACCCTTAGGAAACAATGTTGAAAATTTTTGGAAGAATTTAACCGAAGGCAGATCTGGAATATCTTACATTCATACATTTGATGTAAGTAAACATAAAACCAAAATTGCTGGACTAGTTAAGGATTTTAATGCTGAAGATCTACTTGGTCAGAAAGATGCTAGGCGTATGGATCGATTCTGTCAATTCTCTCTTGCTGCAGCTGAACAAGCATGGAACGATTCCAAACTAAACTCTACGGAAATTGATTTAGAGCGTCTTGGTGTATATGTTGGTTCAGGAATCGGCGGAATAGAGACGTTAACTAAAAATATTGATATTCTTCGAGAAAGAGGACCGCAAAGGGTAAGCCCAGCGTTGGTTCCAGCAATGATTGCAAATGCGGCTTCGGCACAAATCAGTATTAAATATGGTGCATTGGGTCCTGCCATGGCACCGGTCTCCGCATGTGCAATTGGAAATACAGCTATTGGTGAGGCATTCAGAACAATTCGGTATGGTTTCGTTGATATTGCATTTGCCGGTGGGGCGGAAGCTGCCGTAACAGAATTGTCATTAGCCAGTTTTGAAAATGCAACTGCTTTGTCTTCACGGAATGATGACCCAAGTGTTGCTAGTCGTCCCTTTGATTCGGATAGAGATGGATTTGTCATGTCTGAAGGGGCAGGAATCTTAATACTTGAATCTTTAACACATGCTTTACAAAGAAAAGCACAAATTTATGCTGAAGTAATTGGATACGGTGCTAGTTCTGATGCCTATCACATGGTTTCCACTCATCCAGAAGGTAGAGGAGCATATCTAGCAATGAAAATGGCTTTAAAAGATGCGTCCATTACTATTGATGATGTTGATATGATCAGTGCTCATGCAACAAGTACTAAGATAGGTGACATATCTGAAACAATAGCTATAAAAAAATTGTTTGGCGAACAGGCATACAGAATACCTGTTACTGCAAATAAGTCGATGACAGGCCATTTATTAGGAGCAGCTGGCGGAGTTGAAGCTATTGCATTAGCAAAAAGCCTGCAGGAGGGCATTATTCCTCCCACTATTAACTTAGAAAAAACCGATCCCTTATGTGATTTAGATTTTGTACCAAATATAGCCCGACAAACAAATCCCCAAATAGGTCTCTCCAATTCATTTGGGTTCGGCGGGCATAATGCTGTCATTGCTTTGAAAAAATATGAAATGTAAAAATAAATTTAAAAATTGGATAGAAAATCAACAATACGCTTTAAAAGAAAAATAGCATTATACGGTTTAGATTCTTTAGTTATGAAGACGCATTAACCAGTGGTTAAAGGACGGTTAAAAGGGTGACTCTTGTATATTGATTAGTTAAAAAACTATTTATAATAAATTAAGCTCTTTTAAAGTGGGCAGAGAAATATAAATATGAATTTAAAAAAGGCTAATTCTAAAAAAATAGAATAATTTTACAATTTGTGAATAATCACTCGGCACACGTTTTACAAGTACAGACATGAGTGCGCAAGTTAAAGCAGCAATTATTAGCCGTCCTGAAGGACCTTTGTAGCTCTCAGAATTGCTAATATTATTAAGGCTTGTTTGGCGGAAATAGGTAAGACATACCTTTACAACTTTATTGGGATATGTGGATGTAACAAAAGGTGCTCTCTAACGAGTGCACCTTTTGTTTTATTCAATCATAGTGGTATTATAGTTAGTTACCTAAATCCATTAATAATTCGTGGACAATATGTTGTTCAAGATCATTGGGCTTATCCAACAGGATCCCTCTTCTAGAAGCAGCTGCAATTATTAGTCCTAATTCATAATACATATTTTTAGAAACTATTCCTTTTGTAATCATTTTCTTCACTTCATAATAAAATTGAATCAAAAAATCACTTGGTAATTTGTCATACAAAGACATTTTTACAAACACCTACTATTCCTACTTTATTAATAGGAATAATATCAATTAAAACTTAAATTGAAAAGAGTTTTTCGCCAGATTCATATATTTTTCATTGAATCTACAAATACTTAAGCTTAAATCTTGTTGAACTAACGAAGCAGGTAGTAAAAGGGGCTTTATTAATTTTTATTTATGGAAATAATAGGAAAACAGAGTTCGGTTGTAGAAACAATTAACGGGCCTAAAATAAAGGAGGAACATAATGGACAAATTCAGTTTGTTTGGCAAATTCATGGTACAAGAAGGCGAACGTGACACAATGGTAGATATCTTGTTGGAAGCAGCAGAATCAATGAAGAATCTTGATGACTGTGAGATATATCTCGTAAATATTTCTGAAAGTGAACCAAATTCTGTTTATGTTTATGAAGTTTGGAGTAATGAAAATGCCCATCAAGCTTCTCTAACTCTTGAAGCTACACAAACATTAATAAGGCGTGCAAAACCAATCATAACCGGAATGGAAAGAATCACTACCCTAAAAACAAGGGGTGGGAAGGGTATTTCTTCGAGTTAATTTAAGAAAACCAAATTTTATGTCACCCATTTTACCGTTTTATGGTAATGTTAAAGTAATATATTTATATCGGGGTGACAAAGTTATGGGAATTATTTTTACTTTATTTTACGGGTTTATTGGTTTAGTCGTCCTATTTCTTATAATTGCTTATGCAGTTAGTGCTGGCATTGATAATTCAAAGCAAGTTAAGGCTTTAAGGAGCGAACTGAAAGAAATAAAAAAACAGCTTAATAATTAATGTTAATAGGTTCCTTAAAAAAGAACAAGGACGTTATCCATTAATAAAAGTACTTAAATGGTCGGTCTATAATGATGATCATTGCATCAGTTCTTTTTTGATTCTTCCAATCAAATGACAGGTTAGTTAAAAAAAGAACGCAAAATATTTTGACTTATTTTAAATAGGCAGGGGATTATATTAGTATTAACCATTTAAAAGAAGGTATAAAGATTGAGTCCTGAGAAAAAAAAAGAAATAGTAAGAAACTTTTATAAAGAAGTGGATGATGCTAATGATAAATATTTTCACTTTTGGAAGGAGCATACCTTATTCCATTGGGATTGGTGGTTATCCTTTGGTTTAACAATCATTCCCTGGATTATTTGGTTGCAACTTAGACAGAAAGAAACTACTGCACGTTATATGTTTTCAGCATTTTTTATAATTATAATAACTTCTTGGTTAGACTTTATTGGTGTAGTGTTAGGGCTATGGTATTACCCAAGCAAGATATTACCTACAATTCCTTCCTATATTCCTTGGGATTTTTGTATGTTTCCTGTATCAATGACAATTTTTATGCAATTTAAACCTCAAATATCGCCATTTAAAAAGGCAATAGTTTATAGTTCCTTAGTATCGTTCGTAGGAGAACCATTATTTCAACTCATTGGATTTTATACGATGGTACATTGGAAGTATATATATTCTTTTCCGATATATTTAATAATTTATCTATGTGCGGATTGGATAAGTAAACGTAAAACATTTTAACCATTACCAATGTATTTTGGATAATTTTATGATGTCATTTGCGAGAGTAAGTATGTGAAGAAATATACTTTAGATGTTTCAGTAGATCAGTTAGATCTCTAAGCATACCTTTTACTTTTTTACTACATAACGGAATAAAATTTACATAAACACTATTTATCTGTTAAGGGAGGTAATGTGATGGAAAACACGGTTTTTGGCCCGACCACTTCCAAAGTACAAACCGTTGAGATGCTTATTGAAAGCTTCCCTACCCAGATTAGAGAAATCATTGAAGTATTACGATCTGTCGCCAAGGCAAACATGCCAGGTGCATATGAATTTGTGTATCATAATGCCCTCAACTACAAATTGCCTGAATCACCAGGTACGTGGATCTGCTACATTTCAGCTCAAAGAAATTATGTAAGGTTGGGTTTTTTCTTCGGGGCAAATCTTCTTGACCCAAAAAAACGGTTAGAAGGCACCGGTAAACGTATGCGTCATATCAAAGTAAGGACAGTAGTGGAAGCAGGCACTGATGAATTGGTAGAATTGATTCGACAGGCCTGGGCCGATGCAGACGTATTAACTAAAAAATAACTGAGAGTCGAGAGGGTGAGTAAACCTTCCAATTAATCTGATATTGAACCCGACAGAAATATCTGAAAAAACGTTAGTTAGATTTGAAAAATGAAATTTTCTTATTCCTAATGGGTGCGACTCTTTTCTTTTTTTATTAATGAGCAGAATACTTCAATAAAGTTTGTTTCCTTTGTATGATGGAACTACAAAAAACTTCCTTTTGAGGTGTTATTATGTTCGGTAAAAGGTCTTAATCATTTTTTATTTTCTGTATCAAATTTGGAGAAATCGATAGAGTTTTATAAAAATGTGTTTAATGCAAGGTTGTTGTCTAGGGCAGAAGTACAGCTTATTTTGATTTGAATGGTATATGGCTTGCCCTTAATGAAGAAACAAATATTGTCCGCAATGAAATCAGCCAGTCATACACTCATATTGCATTTACAATAGAAGAAGTCGAATTTGATGATATGTACCGTAAACTTGGGGGATTGAATGTAAACATCCTTTCAGGTCGTCGAAGAGACGAAAGAGATAAAAAATCCATTTACTTTACAGACCCTGATGATCATAAGTTTGAATTTCATACAGGTACTCTACAAGATAGGCTGAATTATTATAAAAAGGAAAAGTCACATATGGAGTTTTACAATTAATAATTTATGTTGGATTAAAAACTGTTTATCGAAAATTGTGAAGTACACGTTAAAGAAACGAATTAGATAACCTTCAAATAAGAAGGTTTTTGTTTTGCGTACTTTGAAGAACGGCTGCCATAATAGGCGGCTTTTTTATTATCAAAAAGTATATTAAAATAATATTGTAATGAAATTAACATATTTCTGTGATGAGTATGTCATACCTTTCTAGTATAGTGAACCTATCAAATCACACTAGGAGGAAACAATCATGCTAAAGAAATTTATCGTAGCCTTTACTATTTTAGCTTCTTGTGGCTCTTTGTTCGCCGCCAAGGGTGAAAAAGCGGAAGCAGCAACTTATAATTATCATACAGCTGCCATTTCAATTGCGAAATCTAATATCGGAGTTCCTTACCGATGGGGCGGGATGTCGCCAAGTGGATTTGACTGTTCAGGTCTTGTGAAGTATTCATACGGAAAAGCGGGAAGAACACTAAATCGCACAGCTGCCCAAATGTACTATGGAAACGGATATCGGCCATCTAATTTGCAGATAGGTGACTTACTGTTCTATGGACCGTCCAAAGTAAGTGCCCCAACGCATGTTGCGATCTATATCGGGTACGGGAAAATGATCATGGCATCCTCATCAAAAGGTGTCATTATCACCAACACAAGCAACCCATATTGGCATGCTAGATATATTGGAGCAAAGCGAGTATAAAGATCATCGATGACGATGGTCTTTTTTCTTTTAACAGACGAAGATAAATCCTATAATGAAACCGCGTTTATAAGAAAACGCGGTTAATAACATTTCTCGTTAATGTTTTGATTGAAAGAGAAGCTACTTTAACCGAACAAAAAAGGATAAACCACTGATTAAAAGCCCAAGAAAAATCAAGCCTACAGCTGACGAGTTCTTTTTTTCTTTGAATAAATAGTAAGCATAATAAAAACTATATAACGTTCCCAAGCCTATAATAGACCAAAAGATCATATGCATTAATCCCTCACCTTATCCATTTCGGATTCTTTCATTTGCTTTCCGAATCCTGTAATTTCTACGTCTACCTTAATATCGATATCAGCAAAAGGGTATCTTTTATGAGTCCAATCCCATTTTTCATATTCCTTAACGGTCCAGAACAATGGTCTAGCATATAACGACCAATAAAATGGATCGGATTTAAATTCCCTTTGGGATTTAATTACAACATTCATCATGTGTTTCTGTATTTCTTTTTCCAGCATTTTTTTTAAAATCGTTTGTTTTTTTATGTCATGAGCGTAATCTTCAAAACTTGGCACAGACAGCAATTCTGCTTCAATTGGTACATGTGCAGTAATTTTGATTGGTCCATTCCGACGATAGACCTTCACTTTGGTGTGGTTTTTTTTCTTTAATCTCATAGCAACTTTGAATTTTTTATGTAATGGATCTGTATAACTGACAAACATGTCTTCCACTTTGGATGTATTATCAAGAAATATAGCGCTGCGGGTCTCTTCTCCAGTTAACGTTCCAATCATTTTTCCTTCCTTAATAACAGCAGAACCCATTAGCTGAATGGAGTTTCCTCCTTCTTTAGGAACACGGCCGGCCGTGTAGTGGTCTTCCTGGTTAAACTCATTGTTGCCGCTTTTCTTATTTACATCCCCATAAATAGCTAAAAAAACATCAGCATCACCATCTGTAATAGCCATTAAACGATTAAGGGTGGATTCTGGCACCATACCGGTTTCTACCGAACGTTCGATCATAAATTGATAATATTTATGGGGTCTAATCAATAGTTCGGGTTTATTGTTTCTAATAAATTCAGAAGCTTTCCCTTTTGTAATAATTAAACTTGTTTCCCTTCTTATTTCCCTTTCCTTAAGGACAGAACCTAAAAATTGATAAAAAACATCCTTCTTTGCCAGTTCTTCCGATACAATGATCGCTCTAGAATGACTAAAGGAAATCTGTCTTGTAATAGACGAATTTGCCATATTTTTAGCAGTCACGATGTCGGGTGCAGTCAAAGTAACGATGTTCCTTTCAGGATGTTCTTCATCTACGGGAGCACCTTTAATGTTCATTTTGGGGTTTGCTAATTGAAACGTAACATCAACAGCTTGTTCTTTATTTAAGTCTACATTTTTAGGCACATCCAACCCAATGACAACCGTATAAGACATCTGTTCTAACTCTTTTTTATCCCAACATCCAGAAAGAAGAAAAACAGAGAAAACCATAAAAATTAAGAGTTTTCCCGGTATCATTTATTTAAAACCTCCTTGACTTTTAAGACTGTCCATAGAGATAGAGGCAGAAGAATGTAAATAGATGTTCCTAAATAAAACATAAAGTTACGAACCTCGAAAATGTTATAAATCTCATTTTCAGGAATCATGCCAACAATAAGGATAAGGATGGTTAAAGGGAAAATCAAGTGTTCAAATTCCTCAATTTGAAACAAAAACCCAAATAATTTAGATAAAAAGTAAATGGATACAGCAAATTTAATAACCACGCATACCGCCCAGAATGTTAAAAAGAAAGTCTCCACATTTGTGATTACTGTTCCGACAGAAACCAGTCTTGTTGCTTCACTGAAAGGATAGGTGATTTTATCAGCACTTCTAAAATCAAAGGCAAGTGTATAGCTAATATGAAATAAGACAACAAGAGCCACGCAATAGGCTGAAGAAATAACAATGCCTTTCGTATAGGTTTTGTGGTCCTTTATATATGGATACATCATAGATACAGCAAAAAGTTCTGCGAACGTAGAACCGAAATGAAAACTTTGTTTTGCTAAAGTTGGGAGTCCGGGGCCTATCAAAGGAAATATTCTCATAGGAGATTCTTCTTTCGCCAATAAAAAGAATAAAAGACCACAAGCGATGATCACATAAGGATAAATCATCCAAGCAAGGTAGCCCAATGATTCCCAGCCCTTTTTAGCGCACCACATGCAAACGAATAAAAAAAGGGAAAATAAAGCGAATAAAGGGGTTTTCGGTAAATTCATGGTAAGCAATTGATCGACGTAACTTCTGCTGTCAGTAGAAACGTTGATTAACAAATAAATAAAAAACATAAACAAAAAAGCAAATGAGAGATATTTTCCAAAACCTATTCGAATGATATCTAAAAGGGTTTTGGATTGCTGTTTTTTTAAGATTTTATTTAAGATGAATAAAGAAGGACATATACATATAAATGAACCCACAATAACGATCCAAGCAGCATTTATGCTGCTTCCAATAATGACAGAGGCTGTAATATCTGTCCCCTTCAAACCAATAGTGATAGCCAACAAACTAAACATTTCCCTTAAACCGATTTGGTCTTTTTCTCTCATAATGATTTGACCCCTATATTACTTATTTTGAGCTTGTTTTTTTTGGTCTTTTGGTTTGACGAAACCAGGTCTAAATCGTTCACTTGAAATCACTTTTCGTAATAAAGTATCCCCAGAAGATTTGTACCTTGGTGCCAACGGAGCAAAATAAGGTGCACCAAAAGATTTAAAAACCGACAAATAGGATAAACCAAAGATGAAACACAAAATCATGCCAAAAATTCCGAACAAACTTGCGGATAACAAAAATCCAAACCTCGTAATTCGCAGAGCATAATTTAAATTAACATCACTAATGGCAAATGAGGAAAGACCGGTTAATGCTACAACGATTACCACAATAGGGCTAACCACATTTGCTTCAACAGCAGCTTGACCTAGAATAAGTGCACCAACAATGCCAATGGTGGGGCCAATTGGTGTAGGAACTCGGATTCCAGCCTCGCGAATTAATTCAAATGCTGTTTCCATAATAAGAAGTTCTACGATTGCAGGAAATGGCACCATTTCACGAGCACCTGCAATGGCTAATAATAAGTCGATAGGAATCATTTCAATATGATAATTCGTAATGGCGATATAAATAGAGGGAGTAAACAATGTAATAAAAATCGCCAACATTCTGAGGAACCTTGTAAAATTCCCGTTTAAAAAACGCAAGTAGTGGTCATCTGCAGAATGAAAAAAGGACCAAAAAGTGGCCGGTGCGATTAAACAAGTAGGAGAATTATTCATTAGTAAAACGATAAACCCGTCTTCAAGAAATGAAGCTGCGCGATCAGGTCGTTCTGTTTGTAAGACGGTAGGAAATAGACTTTTTTTTCTTTCCTCTATTAATTGAGCAAGTAAATCAAGATTTTGAACTGAATCCTTGTCTATAGCCGTAATTCTTTTCTTTACTTCTTTTAAAATTTTATCGTTGACGAGGCTTTTATTGTAAAGGACATATACTTCATTATTAGAACGTGAGCCAACAATAAGTTTTTCTACAATAAAATCTTCACTTCTAATTTTCTTTCGAACTAATGAAATGTTAGCATCCACACGTTCGATAAAAGACTCTTTAGGACCAAATAAAGTAGTTTCATTTTGTGGTTTTTCGATACTTCTACCCTGAACAGAAGATGTTCTAAAAAGATAAACAGTTCTAGAACCTTCTAATAGGAGGAGAGTTTCTCCTATATTCAGGGATTTAACTGCTTCTTTAACCTCTTTAGTCTCATTGATAGAACTAACACTGACCATGGAAGGAATGTCTTTTGAGTTGGTACTGCTAGATAATAAAGGTTTGATGATTTCTTCTTCAATAACATAAGAATCGGATATTGAAGGTACAGAAAATAAAACGCCTTTCTTCCCAATGGATTCAATTTTAAACTTCCTAACAATCAAATCCACATTTTCAGGAAAATTATATATTTGTTCCATTCTTTCTTCGTCAATTTCCAAGTCTCCAGTAAAATACTCATATTCGGATGATTTATCATTTCGAGAAGTAAATTGCTGGTTGTTTTTAAAAGATGATTGGTTGTTTTTAAGGAAAGGGATTTTCACAATATTCATACACACCCTAGGATTTTTAATAGGAAATAAATGATCAGTTATTTTTGAAATCCAAACGGATACCGTAGATGCATTGAATATTTTTTCCATTAGGAACCCTTTTTACTCAAATAAAGCATTATTGCAAGAAATACTTGACAAACAACTCAAAGCACAGTAATCTTTCCGCTATAGTGAAGGTGATGCAATGCAGTTTCTTGCAGAATGGCAAGCATAAATATTGAACATAACAAATTAAGATGTAAATATTGTTATGCTTCTATTTCATGAATAGAAAGGGGGATTCTACTATAAATAACTATGTAAAAAGAACAATTAGGTTGATATTTGGACTTTTTTTATATGCACTCGGCTCTTTTTTAAGTATACAGGCTAACATAGGATTAGCCCCTTGGGAAGCATTCAGTATGGGGGGGGCTTATCTGACCCATCTATCATATGGTAATATCGTTGTCATTTCTGGCTTTGTTATCATTGCAATTGATTTTGCGTTTAAAGAAAAAATTGGATTTGGTACATTTCTTAACGCTATACTAATAGGAAAGTTTGTAGATTTGATTCAATTTGCAGATATTGTTCCCTTGATGACCAACTTTTGGCTTGGTGTACTAATGCTCCTCATAGGGCAAGTTGTTATCTGCGTTGGAAGCTATTTTTATATTGGTGCATCCCTCGGTTGTGGACCCCGCGATGCACTAATGGTTGCACTTGGAAAACGTATGCCAAAAGTACCCATTGGTGTAATAAGAAGTTTAATAGAATGTACCGTCCTTATTATTGGCTGGCTGTTAGGTGCAAAGGTTGGCGTGGGCACAGTAATATCTGTCTTTGGTATTGGACTTATTCTGCAATTCATTTTTAAATTATTACGTTTTGATGTAAAAAACATTAAGCATGAGAGTGTAGCTGATACAGTAAAAGCAAGAGCAAAAGCAATGTAATCGAAGACCATAACATTATTATGTAAACTAAAAAATCGGGAAAATAAGACGTCACAAGTACCCCAAAAGGGCTCAAGAGACGTCCTGTTTTTTTGGGAATTAGACACGAGATAGGGGAGTAATTTATAAAGATAAACTTCGTCTTGTTCTTTCTCATTTTCCAATACATAATCAAGCGTGTTCAAATACAAGACCTGTTTAATTTTTTTCAAGCCGGATCGCTTCATTCTTGATAATGATCGCTGAATGTTCCGGAGAATCATCATAAATTCCATCAATGATGGCTTGCGCATAACTCATAATGACCATCACCGGTGCTTTTAAATCATGTGAAATGCTTTGCATACCCTTGCTACGGAGCGAGTTTTGCTGATGGTGATTATAGTTTAATAAGATATGTTAAAATACACTGTAGAGATCATAGAAATTATAAATAATATTTAGTAGGTGAAACCTTTGAAAAAAATTATTTTCTTGGATATTGACGGAACATTAATGAATGATAATGGGGTCATTCCTGAATCAGCGGCACTTGCTGTTCGCAAGGCTAGAGAAAACGGTCATCTGGTATTTATCTGTACAGGCAGGTCTAGGAACATTATATTCCCTGAAATCATAGAGGTTGGTTTTGATGGCATTATTGGAGCGGCAGGTGGTTACATCGAAATCGGGGATAACATATTATTTCATGAGAAAATTAAAAAAGAGAACGTCCAGCATCTTGTGGAGTTTTTTGATACACATGAAATCGACTTCTTTCTGGAATCGAATGAGGGTACATTTTCCAGCAAAAACGCAAAGAAGCGAATGCTTTCTGATATAGAAAGATACTTACTGGATAAACCTGATTTTAAAGAAGAAATTGAAAAAGGATTCATGCCCTTCTATGAGATGTTAATTGAGGGAGAAGAGTTGATTCGGGAAAATGTCAATAAGATTGTTTTTTTTGGTTCCGATTCTTTACCCTTTGAAAGAATAGCACAAGAATTCGAATCGATATTCACGATTATTCCTAACACTGTGTCCGCATTTAAAAAGGATGGTGGGGAGTTATCTATTCTAGGTATTAACAAATCAACCGCCATTATGAAGGTGATTGAGCATTTTAACATAAGGAAAGAACATACCTTTGCCTACGGTGACAGTCTGAACGATTTGGAAATGCTAGAATATGTTCAGTATGGTATTGCGATGGGAAATGCTCACGAAGCGGTCAAGAAAGTAGCAGATGATGTAACCGAATCTCATGATCAAAATGGCATCTATAATAGTTTTAAGAAGTATGGGTTGATATAAGAAGAAAAATCAGATGCCTCTTTTTTTTATTATTTTAAGGCAGGTTAATGAAAAAGAGAAGTAAGATTGTAAAATATTAGTAGTTTTCAATTTCTATAAAAAATAATCGCGACTATTGTCAATACTTAACGAAATTTGTTTAACCAGCATACTTGGTGGGTATATGGAGAGTAACACAATCTTTTCATACTGAGGCGATTTCTAAATGCGAACAAGAACGAGGTATTATGTAACAATCACGGGAAATGATCAGGAAGAACAGGCTGTCGTAATAGCTTATTCTCCTGAGGAAATGAAAAGTTTAGTTCGAAAACTGTATAAAGATTTAATTTATGATGATAAGGGATTACCTTCAGGAGAAATTTTATATGAGGAAAAAGGACTTTTATAAATAAGATTACTGGAACTTTTCCCTTTTTTAACAATCAAATCATATTTTTTTTCTTTTTACATCCGGTGTATGAGTTAAAGAAGGATCGCTGCGGCGGTCTTTTTTTTGCTTGTTTTGATAACGGAGCAGATTACTCAGGAAGGCTTTATTAAGAAAGTTGAAGAATATATATATAAATAGATATAGGGGCGTATATATGAAAAATAACTTAGTTGCACTTTCGATTTTCTGTTTCGCAGTGTGTTTTGTGATTGGTTGTTGATTAATTTCAGAAAGGATCATTGGTGGTGAACGATGAAAAAGATCCCTAGTTTATTAGTTTTTTTAATTTTCCTATTGGTTGTTACTGCTTGTGGAGGTCCCTTTAGATCAATATCTTCCGAATTGTATGTGGTTAAAAAGGCACATTCAAAGGATTATAAAGAAGCATGGATAATAGCCTATGACCCCAACAGTATGAAAGGAAAGAATGAAATAAAAATAATGGTCCAAGAACCAATGGTCTGGAACTTGATTGAGGTAAATAAGACTTATTTTTCAAGTTACTCAAAAAAAGGAGATAATCCCTGGATATTACAACAAATTGAAAATCGTGGTGACAATGATACGTTAAGATGATTAAATTATAACGAACTCAATCTCATTGCGAATGGGTAAACGATGAGGAGATCTTTAAGAGTAAATCAAATGCATAAAACTTCTTATTAAATGAACAATGCATTAATTGAACAGTAAATCAAATAGACCGAGATTAAACTCGGTCTATTTTCTATACCATTAACAAAAAAGGAAACAGTCATTCAACTGATTCCTTTTTTAATTTGAACTCTACAGGATTTCAAATTAGGGACGTTCCACTTCAGCCCTTGTCGTTGTTGCGTAATCTGGGAATGCTGGGTCTGAAAGCGACTCTAATAGCTTCGACTGGTCAGAATTCTCTTTTACGTTTTGGGTGGTAAATGATCGAATTTGGTTCTTTATCTTTTCAATATTTTCTGGAGAAGCCATGCTTTTCAGTTGATTTATAACTTTAGTGCGAGATTCCTCATTCCTCAACAGGTAAGCGGCTCCGCCTATGGCTAATGTGCCCACAATCTTATTTAACATTATATTTCAACCTCCTCAATATGTTTATACCCTTTAATCCAATTATTAAACGGTATCATTTTCAGGCTTTTTATACATGTTAGAAGGTTAGAGTTTTTACGTTTGAATAAATATCAATTTAGTATGCACATTATAAACCTATTGTTTTCATTAATTAATTATTAAGAATACATGAATATGGAAAATGAAGTCATTTTTCGTGGTAAATTGTACTTAAAGAAAAGGAAGCTCGATTACTTAAGTAAGAGATAGAGATTCGGTGACATTGACAAAGTTAAGAATCTAAAAGTTTTTTTATATTGAAAAAAACAGGATTGTAGTGTCCATACTACTCATAGGTATAGGAGGATAAATCAATGGTTACAAGTGAAAACAAGGTCCAAAAACAAGAATTGATTCCTAAAAAGGAAAGATTATGGGTAATCGTGGCAATTATTTTAGTTGCTTTAATAATGTTATGGGAAGTTAAGGGACTATTACAGCTTTCATTAGCCACTCTGCACAGCAGGCAGTTCGAACATACATTTAAAGGTTTTGGCTCCAATGCAAGAATTGCCTTATTTTTTGTACTTGCTTATTATGTGCTTCTTCGTGTTATTAGGCTTCCTATGCTGAAAGGTCAAGCAAAGGTAAAAAAGTGGTTGTCCACCTTGCTGCGCTTTGCCCGCAGATGGCATACTCCAGTAGCAATTATCGGCATCGCTTTTATTATCTTGCATACGGTAGCTGTCTTTATGCACGGTTTCAAATTTGATTTTAATAATATAAGTGGATTGCTTTCCTTGCTAGTGCTGCTTCCAGTTCCAATATCTGGACTGTTTCGATATCAAAGAATGGACAGGAAGTGGCATTTGCGGTCTGGTGTTACTTTTGCAGTTCTATTTTTAATTCATTCTTTTTTATAAACTTAGGAGATTTAAGCCGAAACCAGATGGAGAATAACCATCTGGTTTGTTTACATGGTGAATAATCATACTTAACCGGAGTCAGATTTAGCAATCCTAGAATTTCAAATCTTGATATTACTGTGAATGATGGATTTAGATATATAATAACTACGAGGAGGTTGTTAACATGAAAGCAATTCAAGTTACACAATTTGGCGGGCCAGAGAAATTAGTATTTACCGACGTTGAGGAAATAGCAGCAGGAAAGGGAGAGGTATGTGTTCGATTATATGCCGCGGGTGTCAATCCTAGTGATACATACACCTTAACAGGTACATATGCGTTTAGTATACCTGAGTTGCCCTATACGCCAGGCTTAGACGGTGCGGGGATCGTGGAAGCGATTGGAGAAGAAGTCACCAATGTTCGTGTGGGTGATCGTGTATTTATTGCGTCCTTAATGGGAGGTAAAACTACAGGTACATTTGCTCAAAAAGTAGTATGTGATGCAACTTCGGTTCATCCTTTACCAGAAAAGGTGTCCTTTGAACAAGGTGCAGCATTAGGGGTCCCTGCATTAACAGCCTATCGTGCATTATTTCAACGTGCTTGTTTGAAGCCAGGGCAAACCCTTCTTATTCATGGAGCCAGTGGCGGGGTTGGATTACAGGCTGTGCAAATGGCGAAAGCTCATGGTGCTATAGTGATTGGAACGGCAAGTAAACACGAGGGTAAGAAACTGGTCCAGGAAGCCGGTGCGGATTTTGTTATTGATCATGTGACAGAAGCAACGATTGAAGAGGTGCTAGCCTTAATGGGTGGCAAGGGACCGGATGTTATTATTGAGTTTTTAGCAAATAAGAATTTAGAAACAGATTTAAAACTGATTGCACCATTCGGTAAAATTGTCATTATTGGAAATCGTGGTTCAATCGAAATAAATCCTCGTCTTGCCATGCAAAAGGAATGTGATATTTTAGCTACAGCTCTTTGGAATGCACCGCAAGATGAATATGAACAAAGCATTTATGGTGTAACTGGCATGCTGACAAGTGGGGCACTTCGTCCGGTGATTGGTACAACTTTACCGCTTCAGCAAGTGTCAAAGGGCTTTGAACAGATAGAAAAAGGGATAGGAAATGGGAAACTTGTTTTAACAATTGACTAGTGAGGAAACGATCCTCTTGTTGAGCTGTATGCTTTGCTGCTTGAAGCAGAAGACGGATACGTTATATAAACGAAAAAATAAAGGGAAAGCCATTGGCTTTCCCTTTATCCTTCGTATGAATCTGAACTTTTACACAGATATTAATAAAAAAGTGAAATTAGGTGCTTCTTTTGCGTACTGCATTGTGTTTAATCCTTTTACTTTGTTGCTGGAAATGGGGCGATTTCAAAAACTGGGAGAAATACTACCCCACTATTTTATATATGATTGTAAATCAGCTTTTATATAATTTTTTTGTTGACGGGCATTATTTTCTTTGGAAGATGGAGAGTGAAAATTTTTTACTTGATAGAACATTTTCCGTATTAGTGGCAGCTTTTATAATATTTCCTTGCATTATAATATTGTTTCTTTCCCACTTACCCAAGTCCATGAGGAAGCAAATGGGATATATAATATTATGGGGATTTATTCTTTGTAATATAGAAGGAGTAATGTATTTAACTGAAAATATAACATATCATCATGGTTGGAATTACTGGTGGTCAATTGCTTTTAATTTCCTAATGGTTAGTATGTTAAGGTTTCATTACTCTAAGCCGATTTCAGCATGGATTGTTTCATTTGTATTTACGGCCTTTTTTGTCATTTATTTTCACGTTCCTTTGCCTGAACACTAATCCATATATTTGGGTAAGAGTGACATCTGTTGCGTTTTTTCTTGTCGAACGGTAGGGGTTTTTATGACTGAACTAGTTTTTTTATGGATGTGATATATAATCAAAAAAATGATTAAATGAAGGGGAAATACTTATGTGGAAACTCGTATTTCTAGCTTTTGGCATCTTTAACTTAGCAGCAATTTTGATACCAAAAAAGCTGAATAAAATAGAAATTTACGCTACTTCTTTTTTTGCCTTTACCTATGGTGTTACAGTAGATATGATATTAGACCTTCATTATAATTTGTATGGATATTTTGAAGAAGGATTTCAATGGCTGGGACTTATAGCGATATTTATGTATTTTCCTTCTATAAGTGTTTTGTTTCTTAATCTTTACCCTTTAAAAAGCAATAAAGGAGGAAAGATATTTTACATCTTAGCTTGGACCGTTTTTTCACTTGCTTTTGAATGGTTTTGTCTACATACTAAGTTTTATTATCAGAATGGGTGGAAGCTTTGGTATTCCGCTATTGCTTATCCAATAATATTTTTAATACTTCTGATTAATTTAAGGTTCGTTCGGAGACTAATCAATCAGATTTAGGATGCAGTCCCATGTTTATTTCTATTTAGATTGTGAAGGATTAAATTTTAACTAAAGGGTGGGTGTGCGGCCGAGCCTAGGTCGTATCATATAACGGGTGGGATTCCCGTCGAGTA
>NZ_JAABNN010000079.1 GCF_009928415.1 Bacillus sp. USDA818B3_A | reverse complement strand
CCTCTGATTAAAAGTCAGATGCTCTACCAACTGAGCTAATGGCTCGTACTAATATCATACTCTAAACATTGATTTCTGTCGGATGCCCACGCCTCAGGCTGTTTATTCAAGCAGTATCTCGGCGTGTGCCCTGATGCTGCTCAAGAAGCCTATTCAATCGTGCTCTACCAACTGAGCTAATGGCTCGTACTAAAGGTGCCGGCGAGAGGACTTGAACCCCCAACCTACTGATTACAAGTCAGTTGC
>NZ_JAABNN010000064.1 GCF_009928415.1 Bacillus sp. USDA818B3_A | reverse complement strand
AATGCAGGTCTAATCAAAACGATTGGTGCTGAAATCGATCAGGTTTATATTGAAAAGTTAAAAACGATTTCAGAGAACCCAAGCCTTGCAGAAGAAACAGATATTAAAATTGTCTTTACCCCTTTACATGGTACAGCTAATAAATTGGTCCGTGCGGGACTTGAAGCATTAGGGTATAAAAATGTTTCCGTTGTAAAAGAACAAGAGCTCCCAGATCCTGAATTTTCAACAGTTAAAAGCCCTAATCCAGAAGAACACGCTGCTTTTGAATTAGCGATTCGTGATGGAAAGAAAATCGGAGCGGATATCTTAATTGCAACAGACCCGGATGCAGACCGTCTAGGGATCGCTGTTCAAAATGAGGAAGGTGAATACGTTGTTTTAACGGGTAATCAGACGGGTGCTTTACTGCTGGATTATCTCCTCACTCAGAAACAGGAAAAAGGAACGCTTCCGAAAAATGGTGTGGTCTTAAAAACGAT
>NZ_JAABNN010000023.1 GCF_009928415.1 Bacillus sp. USDA818B3_A | reverse complement strand
AGCGCCGATGGTAGTTGGGGTTTTACCCCTGTGAGAGTAGGACGTTGCCAGGCAAACAAAGACAACCTTTATTGGTTGTCTTTTTTTTTGCCTTAGATTATAGGTCTATTCTTAGCTATTCCAATACATAGTTTGTTTAAATAGTCAGTAACTACGAAAAAAGTCGAATCTTTTAATGCTTGAATTTATAGGCTTTGAGGTTTCACAACCGTGAAATTTGGAGAAAATCTGTAGTAGTGAATCGTTGCACTTCCAATTAATTTTCAGTATAATTAAAGTCAAATATAGTCAAAGTCAGAAGATGGGAGGTGGGAAGATGAGAAACATCTCCGATATTATTGAAAAGTATTTAAAACAAGTTTTAGAAATGAGTGAGGGGGACCTTGTTGAAATCAAACGAAGCGAAGTTGCTGATAAATTTCAATGTGTCCCTTCACAAATAAACTATGTGATCAATACCCGTTTTACGATTGAGAGAGGATATATAGTTGAGAGTAAACGGGGAGGCGGTGGTTATATCCGGATCATGAAGGTCCAATCCCACGACTTAGCCCATTTAATTGACCACTTGCTTTCACTTGTTGAAAATCGAATAAGTCAAACTAGCGCAGAGGATGTAATTATTAGACTGATTCAAGAGGAGATCATTACAAAACGAGAGGCAAAAATAATGCTGAGTGTGATTGATCGTTCTGTCTTATATATTGATTTACCATATCGTGATGAATTAAGAGCAAGAATGTTAAAAGCAATGTTAACTTCTTTAAAATATAAATAATAATTGCTCGATGCTTAAAGAGGTGAAAATAATGATTTGTCAAGAATGCAATCAAAGACCTGCAGCACTTCATTTTACCAAAATTATTAATGGTGAAAAAACAGAGGTTCATCTTTGTGAGAAGTGTGCTCAGGAAAAAGGTGAAATGTTTATGCTGAATGGCGAATCTGGTTTTGGCTTTAATAATCTTTTGGCTGGGTTATTAAATATTGATCCATCCTTTAAAAAACCAAGCCAGAATCCATTTCAACAAGAGGAAATTCTCCAATGTCAGCATTGTTCAATGACATTTCCACAGTTTTTAAAGGTAGGCCGGTTTGGCTGTGCTCATTGCTATGAGACATTTAAAGACCAGTTAAATCCAGTTTTAAAGCGGCTGCACAGCGGTAATTGGACACATAATGGCAAGATTCCTAAGCGGATTGGCGGAGCGTTCCAGCTTCGTAAACAGATAGACGAGTTTAAGATGGAAATGAGAGAGGCGATCTCTCAGGAGGAATTTGAAAAGGCAGCAGAAATCCGTGATCAAATCCGAACATTAGAAAAACAACTAGCTGGCAATGAAGAGGGAGGGGAATAGCGTGTCGCTTGAACGATTTATTAATCAAGCCGTCAGTTCCTGGATGAGCGAGGAAGGACCTGATTCCGAAATTGTCCTAAGCTCTCGGATCCGTTTGGCCCGAAACTTTGAAGCTTATAAATTTCCAACTATCTTTTCACATGAAGAAGCAAAAGTGATTATCGATAAGATGGAGGGTATTATAAGAGAATCTCCAATCGATAACTTTGGCAACATGGAATTATTGAAAATGGATGAAATACAACCCCTTCAAAAGCAGGTTTTAGTGGAAAAGCATTTAATCAGTCCGCTGCTGGCGGAAGATTCGCCATATGGTGCTGTCCTATTAACCGAAAATGAAGAAGTAAGTATAATGTTAAATGAAGAGGATCATATTCGAATTCAGTGTTTGTTCCCAGGATTGCAAATAGCAGAAGCTCTTCAGGCTGCGAATGAAATAGATGATTGGCTGGAAAACAATATTCATTATGCTTTTAATGAAAAATACGGATATCTGACGAGCTGTCCAACCAATGTGGGTACAGGTCTGCGGGCTTCAGTCATGATGCATTTGCCCGGATTAATCCTAACACAGCAAATCAATCGTATTATCCCGGCCATTCATCAGTTAGGCCTTGTAGTTAGAGGCATTTACGGCGAAGGCAGTGAAGCATTGGGTAATATCTTTCAAATCTCCAATCAAATTACGCTTGGAAAATCAGAAGAAGATATCTGCCGTGATTTAAAAGGAGTAGCGAGCCAGCTAATTTCACAAGAAAGGTCTGCTCGTGAAGCATTACGAAAAACTTCTAACATACAATTAGAAGACAGAGTGTTCCGCTCGCTGGGAGTGTTATCTAATAGCCGGATCATTGAATCGAAGGAAGCAGCCCGCTGCCTATCAGATGTTCGGCTTGGTATAGATATGGGGTATATAACAAATATGCCTAAAACCATTTTAAATGAGTTAATGATTTTAACCCAGCCGGGTTTTCTTCAGCAATATGCAGGCGGTCCGCTGCGGCCCCATGAAAGGGATATAAGAAGAGCAGCATTAATTAGGGACCGAATAAAAATGGAAAAGGAAAAATAGGTGAGGAGGAAGAGGATATGATGTTTGGACGTTTTACTGAAAGAGCACAAAAGGTTCTGGCACTGGCACAAGAGGAAGCAATCAGGCTTGGTCATAATAACATTGGGACTGAGCATGTTTTATTAGGACTTGTACGTGAAGGTGAAGGAATTGCAGCAAAAGCCCTTTATGGACTTGGTTTAGGTTCTGAAAAAATCCAAAAAGAAGTGGAAAATTTAATCGGTAAAGGACAAGAAGCTTCTCAAACCATCCACTATACTCCTAGAGCTAAAAAGGTTATTGAACTATCAATGGATGAGGCACGGAAATTAGGACACTCCTATGTTGGTACAGAGCATATTCTTCTTGGTTTAATCCGAGAAGGAGAAGGGGTGGCAGCAAGGGTATTAAATAATCTTGGTGTCAGCCTCAATAAAGCGCGTCAGCAAGTATTACAGCTATTAGGCAGTAATGAATCAGGCTCCCACCAAGGTGGTGCCTCTGCAAATGCCAATACGCCAACACTTGACAGCCTTGCAAGGGATTTAACAGCAATTGCCCGTGAAGGCAGTCTGGACCCAGTAATAGGCCGTAGTAAGGAAATACAACGTGTAATTGAAGTGTTAAGCCGTAGAACAAAAAATAACCCTGTGTTAATTGGGGAGCCTGGTGTAGGTAAGACAGCGATTGCCGAAGGGCTTGCCCAGCAAATCGTGAACAACGAAGTGCCTGAAATCCTTCGTGATAAGCGTGTCATGACACTCGATATGGGTACAGTTGTTGCTGGAACCAAATACCGTGGTGAGTTTGAAGATCGTTTGAAAAAGGTAATGGATGAAATTCGCCAAGCCGGAAATATTATTCTCTTCATCGACGAACTTCACACTTTAATTGGTGCTGGTGGAGCAGAAGGGGCGATAGATGCCTCCAACATCTTAAAGCCATCACTTGCCCGCGGAGAACTTCAATGTATTGGGGCTACTACATTGGATGAATATCGTAAATATATTGAAAAAGATGCTGCCCTTGAACGCCGTTTCCAGCCAATTCGGGTGGATGAACCGACTATGGAGGAATCCATTCAAATTTTAGCAGGCTTACGTGATCGTTATGAGGCCCATCACCGTGTTTCAATCACGGATGAAGCCATTGAGGCAGCAGTTAAGTTATCGGACCGATATATCTCTGACCGATTCCTGCCTGACAAAGCTATTGATTTAATTGATGAAGCAGGTTCAAAGGTAAGGCTTCGTTCTTATACAACGCCTCCAAATTTAAAAGAGTTAGAGGTTAAACTGGAGGACATTAGAAAAGAAAAGGATTCAGCTGTTCAAAGTCAGGAATTTGAAAAAGCTGCCTCGTTAAGAGATACAGAACAGCGCCTCCGTGAACAGTTAGAAGAAACAAAGAAAACTTGGAAAGAAAAACAAGGTAAAGAAAATAATGAAGTGACGGTAGAGGATATTGCTAGTGTTGTTTCGAGCTGGACGGGTGTACCGGTCTCTAAGCTTGCACAAACTGAAACAGCAAAATTACTTAATTTAGAGGAAACGTTACACTCCCGTGTAATTGGGCAAGAGGAAGCGGTTATAGCTGTTTCCAAGGCAGTCCGCCGTGCCAGAGCGGGATTAAAGGATCCCAAACGTCCAATTGGTTCATTTGTGTTCCTTGGCCCTACAGGGGTAGGGAAAACAGAATTGGCACGTGCCCTTGCGGAAGCTATGTTTGGTGATGAGGACTCGATGATTCGAATCGATATGTCTGAGTATATGGAGAAACACTCTACATCCAGACTTGTTGGTTCTCCTCCTGGATATGTCGGTTATGAAGAAGGTGGACAATTAACCGAAAAGGTCCGCAGAAAACCGTATTCTGTCATCTTGTTGGATGAAATCGAGAAAGCACATCCAGATGTCTTTAACATCCTGCTTCAAGTTCTCGAAGATGGGCGATTAACCGATTCAAAAGGAAGAACAGTTGATTTCCGAAACACAGTCCTTATTATGACATCCAACGTGGGTGCGGAGGCATTAAAGCGAAATAAGTTTGTGGGCTTCAATATTCAAGACGGGGAACAAGATTACAAAGATATGAAGGGTAAGGTGATGGAAGAGCTTAAAAAGGCCTTCCGTCCTGAATTCTTGAATCGTATCGATGAAATCATTGTCTTCCATGCGTTAGAGAAAAAGCATTTAGAAGAAATTGTGACACTTTTATCAGATCAGCTGGTGAAGCGATTAAAAGAGCAAAATATCTCTCTAGAATTAACACTAGCAGCAAAAGAGAAAATTTCTCAGGAAGGCTATGATCCAGAGTATGGTGCAAGACCACTTCGCCGTGCTATTCAGAAACATATTGAAGACCGTCTTTCTGAAGAATTATTAAAAGGAACGTTATTAACAGGCCAGCATGCTATAATTGATGTAGTCAATGGTGAGTTTGTTGTCAGAATGGCAGAACAACCAAGTTTAGCGAAATAGATTCCAGTTTTACAAATAGTTTTAGTGTCTAACCACACATGCAAGAGGTACACGTGAATAAAGCCAACCCGTGTACCTCTTTTTTATTTATTGTTAATCAAATTTTAGGCAGGATACATGTGCAATACCGTTAGGAAAGGTTTGAAGGAAATGGTTAAACGAAAAACCAAGTTTATCTGCCAAGAATGCGGATATGAATCTCCAAAATGGATGGGGAAATGCCCTGGCTGTGGACAATGGAATAAGATGATTGAGGAAGTAGAAGTAACAGGGACTTCAAGGAGAGGGGCCTTTCAACATACTCAATCTGGTTCGAATCTACTGTCCAAACCTATAAAAATTAATGCCATAGAGATGGAGAATGAGCCGAGAATCTTGACTGATTTAAATGAGCTAAACCGTGTACTTGGCGGTGGTGTTGTTAAGGGTTCACTAGTTCTAATTGGCGGTGACCCGGGAATAGGAAAATCCACCCTGTTGCTGCAGGTATCATCCCAGCTAGCGAACAAAGGTAATTCCGTTCTTTACATATCTGGTGAAGAATCATTAAGACAGACAAAACTTCGTGCAGAACGGCTGGGGATTTCGTCAGAAAATCTGTTAGTCTACTCAGAAACCAACCTTGAAGAAATCAATCGAACAATTGAAAATGAAAACCCCAGCTTTGTTATTATTGACTCCATTCAGACGGTTTATCATCCAGAGGTTACCTCGGCGCCGGGGAGTGTATCTCAAGTCAGGGAATGTACGGCTGAATTGATGCGGATTGGGAAGACAAAAGGAATTGCTATATTTATCGTCGGACACGTGACCAAGGAAGGGTCAATTGCCGGTCCAAGACTGTTAGAGCATATGGTTGATACGGTCCTTTATTTTGAAGGAGAAAGACACCATACATACAGAATTCTTAGAGCAGTTAAGAATCGCTTTGGCTCAACAAATGAAATGGGTATTTTTGAGATGAAGGAATTTGGACTCGAAGAAGTGGAAAATCCATCGGAAATTTTCTTGGAAGAGCGGTCTCGCGGAGCAGCGGGATCCACAGTTGTGGCCTCGATGGAAGGAACACGTCCTGTCTTGGTTGAAATACAGGCACTAATCTCACCTACAAGTTTTGGGAATCCACGAAGAATGGCAACTGGAATTGACCATAACCGCGTTCCTCTTTTAATGGCTGTTCTGGAAAAACGGGTGGGGATGCTGCTGGCTAATCAAGATGCCTACTTAAAAGTAGCCGGGGGAGTGAAACTGGATGAACCAGCAATCGATCTAGCCATTGCGGTAAGTATTGCCTCCAGTTTTAGAGACCGTCCAACAAGACCAACAGATTGTATCATCGGTGAGGTGGGTTTGACGGGAGAAGTAAGAAGAGTTTCAAGAATTGAGCAGCGCGTACAAGAAGCTGCTAAATTAGGCTTCGAACGGGTCATTTTACCGGCTAATAATTTAAGCGGATGGACGGGTCCTAAGGGCATTAAGCTAATTGGTGTTTCTTCAGTTAGCGAGGCACTGCAAGCAGCGTTAGGAGGATAGCAGATGGAAGGTAAAAAGACTGGAGAGGTAACTGTAAGTGATGTATTACAGTTAATTGCGCCGGGCACGCCCCTCAGGGAGGGAATTGATAATGTATTAAGAGCCAATACGGGCGGTCTCATTGTAATCGGCTATAACGAAAAAGTAAAAAGCATCGTCGATGGTGGTTTTTCAATAAATTGTTCTTTCTCTCCGAGCTTTTTATATGAACTAGCTAAAATGGATGGCGCGATTATTTTAAATGAATTAGGAAATAAAATTCTATTTGCTAATGCCCAGCTGGCACCTAATTCTGAAATTCCATCCACTGAAACGGGGATGCGGCACCGCACAGCTGAAAGAGTGGCCAAACAAACGAAATCACTAGTTATCGCTATTTCACAGAGAAGAAATGTAATCACGCTATATCAAGGTAACTTCCGTTATGCCTTAAAGGATATTGGGGTTATATTAACAAAGGCTAATCAAGCCATCCAGACCCTTGAAAAATATAAGTCAGTTCTTGAACAAAGTATAACCAATTTAAGTATATTAGAGTTCGAGGAATCGGTAACCTATAACGACTTTTTGCTTGTTCTTCACCGTTTTGAAATGGTATTGAAGATTAAAAATGAACTCTTAACCTTTTTACATGAACTTGGGACAGAAGGGCGGCTAATCCGCCTGCAGATGAATGAAATCCTCACGGACCTCGAGGAGGAAATCATGCTGATTATAAAAGATTATGCATTCGAACGGGATATAAAGGCCCGGGATGTGCTTCAACGGATGCAGTCATTAGCAAACAGCGGAACGATTGAGGACGTAGTTATATTGAAATTAATGGGCTATCTTGGCTATGTCCATCTTGATGAAAATAAAAACCCGCGCGGTTATCGAATCCTTCATAAGATCCCAAGGCTCCCATTGATTATCATTGAGAACTTAATCACTTGTTTTGGAGAGTTATCTAAAATAATTACAGCTACCGTTGAAGAACTCGATGAGGTTGAGGGAATTGGAGAAGTCCGGGCAAAGAAAATTAAAGAGGGCTTTAAATTAATTAAAGAACGGCTTTATACCGACCGGCATCTATGATGAAGTTTAAATAGACAAACACACACCAAAATATGTACAGTCCCTATTGGTTTGACAGGGGAAATTTCCAATGATACCCTATGAGAAGTAAGAAATTTACAATACAGTTTTTTTAAAAGTTCATTACAAATGGGAAAAAATATCACAAAATGAAGGTTTCAATTTTGTGATTATGTTTATAATGAATTAGAGGAGGTGAAGGAATGTTAAAAAGAATTGTGCAGGCATGCTTCCTCATTATTGGAGGTACACTGGGGATTCTATTACTGCCGGAATTGTTTAAATTACTTCATATCAATGACATTCCACTAATTAATAATTCATATGTTACTGCTATTATAGGGGCTATTATTTTTTATCTTATTACCTTTTGGGCAGTAGATTATGTCTTTGACTTTATTAAATGGACGGAAGATTCTCTGGTTAAGATTCCTGTTACCGATGTACTTTTTGGCAGTGTTGGTTTAATTTTTGGTTTGTTTGTCGCTTTTTTGATAAGTTTTGCTCTAAATGCTGTTCAGGTGCCAATCATAAATGCCGTTGCACCGATCCTTCTGACGCTTTTGTTTGGATATCTAGGATTTCAAGTTGGTTTTAAAAAGCGGGATGAGCTTCTGAGCCTGTTTGGAAATCGAGGAAACAAGAAAAAGTCTGGTGAGGAAGAAGCCGAACCTGCAGCCGGTAAGGCTTTGAAAATATTAGATACGAGCGTGATTATCGACGGGCGGGTAGCTGATATCTGTCAAACTGGATTTTTAGAAGGAACAATTGTTATTCCACAATTTGTTCTGGAAGAATTACAGCATATCGCAGATTCCTCCGATGTATTAAAACGAAATCGTGGCCGCAGAGGATTGGATATATTAAATCGGATTCAAAAGGAACTTTCCATAAATGTAGAAATCTATGAAGGTGATTTTGAAGAGATTAGCGAGGTAGACTCAAAACTTGTTAAACTTGCTAAATTAACCAATGGAATGCTTGTCACGAACGACTTTAATTTAAATAAAGTATGTGAATTACAAAAAGTATCTGTATTAAATATTAATGACTTAGCTAATGCTGTGAAGCCAGTGGTCCTTCCTGGGGAGGAACTAACTGTTCAAGTTATTAAGGATGGAAAGGAATATCATCAAGGCGTAGCTTATTTAGATGATGGAACGATGATTGTCGTTGAAGAAGGAAGGGAATATATCGGCAAGAGGATTGAAGTCCTTGTTACGAGTGTCCTTCAAACATCAGCAGGCCGGATGATATTTGCCAAACCAAAGTTATTGGAAAAAGCTTTATAGGTAATAAATAGAGAAGCACTTCGGTTGAAATAGTAATCGGAGTGCTTCTAGCGGGTATAATGAGTAGAAAGACAGAAGGGGTTTTTTTATGACTTACCAAGTCATTATCCCGGCAGCTGGTCTGGGAAAAAGAATGCAAGCGGGGAAAAATAAACTTTTATTAGAGATTAATGAAATACCAGTTCTGGTTCATACCTTAAAGGTTTTTGAAGAGGATGAAGCCTGCAGCGGTATTCTTTTAGCCATACACCCCCAGGATGAAAAGGAAATTAATGAACTGCTGAAAAATTTTTCAATTGGAAAAGTATTGAGTCTGATACCTGGCGGAGATGAGCGCCAGCACAGTATTCATAATGCGCTAAAAACTGTCAAAGTGGATGGCACGATCCTTGTTCATGATGCAGCACGTCCGTTTATTCGAAAGAGTCATATCCACCACTTAACACAGAAAGCAGAAGAAACAGGAGCTGCAATCATGGCTGTACAGACAAAGGATACCATGAAAAGAGTTTCTGAGGGTGTGGTAATGGAGACTGTCGAACGTTCAAGCTTGTGGGCTGTCCAAACCCCACAAGCTTTTCGCATTTCCTTACTGAAAGAAGCCTATGAAAAAGCTGAAAGGGATCATTTCCTTGGAACAGATGATGCGAGCCTAGTGGAGCGGTTAAATTATCCAGTGGCTATCGTTGAAGGGGATTACGATAATATTAAACTGACTACACCTGAGGATTTATATTTTGCTGAAGCAATTTTAAAAAAGAGAGAAAAGGAGCTAAACTAATGTTTCGAATTGGACAAGGTTTTGATGTTCACCAATTAACGGAAGGACGCCCGCTAATCATTGGCGGCATTACCATCCCGTATGAAAAGGGGCTCTTGGGGCATTCTGATGCAGATGTTTTATTACATACTGTTAGTGACGCATGTCTGGGTGCGATTGGTGAAGGGGATATTGGCAAGCATTTTCCCGATACAGACCCAAATTTTAAGGATGCCGATTCTGCTAAGCTTATGGAACATGTATGGCAGCTTGTCAAGGACAAGGGATATGAACTCGTTAACGCTGATTGTACAATTATTGCCCAAAAACCAAAAATGGCGCCATATATTGAAGAGATGCGGGCAAGAATTGCTGAATTGTTAGAAGCCGCTCCAGAGCAGATTAATGTAAAGGCGACGACGACAGAAAAGCTTGGCTTTACCGGCAGAGGCGAGGGCATTGCTTCACAGGCAGTTGTTTTATTAAAAAAGGTAAATGAATAAACTTTATTGATTTATTTTACAATGGTAAAATAAATCGGTTGAAACAATATTTATTGATGGAGGCAGCATTATGTCAAACCAAGTTCGTGTAAGGTATGCTCCAAGTCCAACGGGACATTTACATATTGGAAACGCCCGTACTGCATTATTCAATTATTTATTTGCGCGAAATAAAGGCGGTAAATTCATTATCCGGATAGAAGACACGGATAAAAAACGAAATATTGCCGGCGGGGAAGAAAGCCAATTAAAATATTTAAAGTGGCTCGGAATGGATTGGGATGAAAGTGTGGATGTCGGTGGTGAATACGGTCCTTACCGCCAATCAGAAAGAAATCATATTTATGAAACTTATTATAAGCAATTACTAGAAACTGGCCATGCCTATAAATGTTATTGTACCGAAGAAGAACTGGAAGCAGAACGTGAAGCCCAGACAGAAAGAGGCGAAACACCCCACTATTCTGGTAAATGCCGTCACTTAACAGAAGAACAACGCCGTCAGTTTGAAGCTGAAGGCCGGGAGCCTAGTATCCGAATTGCCGTACCTGAAGGTAAAACCTATACATTTGATGATATGGTCAAAGGAAATGTATCGTTTGAATCAGAGGGTATGGGTGATTGGGTAATGGTGAAAAAGGATGGGACACCAACCTATAACTTTGCGGTTGCCATCGATGATCACTTAATGGAAATCAGTCATGTACTTCGCGGAGATGACCATATTTCAAACACGCCCAAGCAGTTAATGGTATATGAGGCATTAGGCTGGGAGCCGCCGGTATTTGGTCATATGACCCTGATTGTGAACGAGAGCCGGAAAAAGTTAAGTAAGCGTGATGAATCAATTATCCAATTTATTGAACAATATGAAGAATTGGGCTATCTTCCGGAGGCGTTATTTAACTTTATTACCCTTTTAGGCTGGTCACCTGCTGGGGAAGAAGAGCTATTTTCAAAAGAAGAATTTATTGAGCTCTTTGATGCCGACCGACTCTCAAAATCACCGGCACTATTTGATCAGCAAAAGTTAACATGGATGAACAACCAATATATGAAAAAGATTGAGGTTGACCGTTTATTAGAGCTGGCTCTGCCGCACCTTATTAAAGTGGGACGCCTAAGTGAGAGATTAACAGATGAGGAACATGAGTGGGCACGAGGCCTAGTGGCTCTTTTACAAGAAAAAATGAGCTTTGGTGCTGAAATCGTAGAATTATCCGATATGTTCTTCCAGGATGATGCCGTTTATGAAGAAGATACGAAGGAAATCTTAGCGGGTGAAACAGTCCCTGAAGTGTTAAAGGCATTTTCTCATGAACTTGACCAGCTGGAAGCTTTCCGGGCTGATGGAATTAAAGCAGCCATGAAGGCTGTCCAAAAATCAACCGGTCAAAAAGGGAAAAACCTGTTTATGCCGATTCGTGCGGCTGTAACAGGGCAAACACATGGTCCGGATTTGCCGCAGGCAATCGAATTATTAGGTAAAGCTAAGGTCCAAAACAGAATTAATAAAATTATTAGTTAACAATAAGGGAAAAATGTAATATAGTAATAGGAAAGAATTTTATAATTGATAAAGCGAAGAAGAGGAAAAGTAAAAGAATGATGCTTTAAAGAGAGAACCATCACCGGCTGTAAGTGGTTTAGGCCCCTCATTTTTTGAAATGCACCTCTGAGCCCCATTTCGAAAGGAGTCAACTCGAGTAGATATGGGCGGAGCCATCCGTTAACAAGTAGAGTGAGGTCATGTTTACCTGAACTTCCTATTAAGTGGGGAGTTTGTTTAATAGACCTAATCAGAGTGGAACCACGTATTTAAGCGTCTCTGTCGATTGCGACAGGGGCGTTTTTTATATATAGGGAGACAAAGGGGGAAGAGCGGTGTTCAAAAGGATGAAAGAGGACATTGAAGTTGTTTTTGAACAAGATCCGGCTGCGCGGAGCATTTTAGAAGTCGTTTTGACCTATTCAGGTGTGCATGCCATTTGGTCACATCGGATTGCACATGCACTCTTCAAGCGGAAATTATATTTCCCGGCCCGGGTGATTTCACAAGCAAGCCGTTTCTTTACTGGAATTGAAATACATCCAGGGGCAAAAATAGGCAGGAGATTTTTTATTGACCATGGTATGGGTGTTGTCATAGGGGAAACCTGTGAAATTGGGGATAATGTAACTATATACCAAGGTGTTACACTTGGCGGAACAGGGAAAGAAAAAGGAAAACGCCATCCGACCATTAAAGATAATGTTCTTATTGCTACAGGAGCAAAGGTACTTGGCTCAATCACGGTCGGTGAAAATTCAAAAATCGGCGGAGGTTCAGTTGTTTTAAAGGAAGTACCACCTAACTCAACAGTAGTCGGGATACCAGGCAGGGTGGTCATTCAAGATGGCGTCCGGATACCAACAGCAAAAGATTTAAACCATTGTGATCTTCCTGACCCAATCGCTGACCGCTTTCGTGAAATGGAAAGTGAAGTATATCAGTTAAGACAAGCGCTTCAAGAATTAAAAGATGAAAGGATAAAAGTAAATGGCCATTCAAATTTATAATACATTAACTAGGAAAAAAGAAACCTTTGTGCCTCTCGAAGAAGGCAAGGTAAAAATGTATGTCTGCGGTCCAACTGTCTATAATTATATTCATATAGGAAATGCCCGTCCGGCCATTGTATTTGATACAGTACGACGTTATCTGCAATACCGTGGTTATGATGTTAAATATGTTTCAAACTTCACAGATGTCGATGATAAATTAATTCGTGCGGCTAATCAGCTTGGGGAGGATGTTCCGACCATTGCAAACCGCTTTATCAATGCATACTTTGAAGATGTTTCGGCTTTAGGGTGCCAAAAGGCAGATGTTCATCCGCGGGTAATGGAAAATATGGACATTATTATTGATTTCATTAGCCAGTTAATAGAAAAGGGCTTTGCATATGAATCAGAAGGGGATGTTTACTTCCATACAAGAGGCTTTGATGAGTACGGAAAGCTTTCTCATCAATCTATTGATGACCTCCAAGTAGGGGCTAGAATTGAAGTAGGCAATAAAAAGGAAGATGATTTAGATTTTGCTCTTTGGAAAGCGGCAAAAGAAGGAGAAATTTATTGGGAGAGTCCTTGGGGACTTGGACGCCCTGGCTGGCATATTGAATGCTCAGCAATGGCGAAAAAGTATCTTGGTGATACAATTGATATCCATGCGGGCGGCCAGGATTTAACCTTCCCGCACCATGAAAATGAGATTGCTCAATCAGAAGCACTTTCAGGCAAACTATTTTCTAGGTATTGGATGCATAATGGGTATATCAATATCGACAATGAAAAAATGTCTAAGTCACTTGGAAACTTTGTCCTTGTGCATGACATTATCCAAAGACATAATCCGCAAGTATTAAGATTCTTTATGCTATCCGTCCATTATCGTAATCCAATTAATTATAGTGAGGAATTATTAGAAAGTACCAGAGCGGCGTTCGATCGTTTAACCACTTCTTATCAAAATTTACAGCACCGCAAAGAGGCAAGTACAGATTTAACCGACCATAATCAAGAGTGGCTGGATAAGATCAACCATCTTCATGACCAATTCATAGAGGCAATGGATGATGACTTTAATACAGCCTTGGCTATTTCTGTCCTATTTGAGTTATCCAAATTAGCGAATTATTATCTCTTGGAGAAAAATACAGCTGTAGAAGTCATTGAGGCCTTTACTGACAAGTTTGAAGAGTTATTCAGTGTATTGGGATTAACGCTGGGCAGCGAAGAAATGCTGGATGAAGATATTGATGCGTTAATCGAAAAGCGTAACCAGGCGCGAAGAGATCGGAACTTCCAATTGTCTGATCAAATTAGGGATCAATTAAAGGAAATGAATATTATATTAGAGGACACACCGCAAGGTACAAGGTGGAAAAGAGGCTGATTCATGCTTGATCATGAGAATAACGTTGATGCCAAACAATTGAATGGTCTTGCTCTTGCCTATATGGGAGATGCCGTTTTTGAATCTTATGTCAGGCGGCACCTCCTCTATAGCGGTAAGGTGAGGCCCCATCAATTGCACCGCACAGCGACAAGATATGTTTCCGCTAAAGCACAGTGCCGGATTCTATTTAGGTTTATGGATGAAAAACTTCTAAATGAAGAGGAGTCTGCAGTTGTTTTGCGCGGGCGCAATGCAAAATCGGGATCAGTTCCTAAAAATACAGATGTACAAACCTATCGCTATAGTACAGCATTTGAAGCATTAATCGGTTTTCTATTTTTAGAAGGAAGATTAGAACGGCTCGAGGAGTTAGTGGAAAAATCCTTTAATTATATCGAAACCGATAGTAACAGAGATTGAACTTTTTCGAAAGGAGGAGCATTAGATGAGTCAAGAATATATTGTTGGGAAAAATCCGGTTATAGAAGCACTTAAATCTGAGAGGGATATTAATAAAATATTAATAGCCGAAGGTTCGCAGCGGGGGCAGATGCAGCAGATTACACAATTGGCAAAGGAAGCAAATGTCCTTGTACAATTTGTTCCCAAAAAGAAGCTAGACCAAATTGCAGAAGAAAATCACCAGGGTGTGCTTGCCTATGTGGCTGCTTACCAATATGCAGAAATGGATGATTTGTTTGCTGCAGCGGAGAAGAAAAGTGAGGCACCTTTCTTTTTATTGCTGGATGAAATTGAGGATCCACATAACCTTGGATCAATCATGCGGACTGCTGATGCGGTCGGAGCACACGGGATTATCATCCCGAAGCGAAGGGCAGTGGGGTTAACAGCAACGGTTGCCAAAGCCTCTACGGGCGCAATTGAGTATATACCAGTTGTTCGGGTGACAAATATGGCCCGTACGATTGACGAATTGAAAGAGCGGGGCGTATGGATTGCCGGAACTGACGCGAAGGGGAAAGAGGATTATCGCCAAATGGATGGTGCCCTGCCGCTTGGCCTGGTAATAGGCAGTGAAGGAAAAGGAATGGGACGGTTAATCCGTGATAAGTGTGATTTTCTTATTCATTTACCGATGGTTGGCAAAGTAACCTCGTTGAATGCGTCTGTTGCTGCATCACTACTCATGTATGAGGTCTATCGCAAACGTCATCCGCTTGGCAGGTAAGATATGGACATCTTGATTGTCGACGGATACAACATAATTGGGACCTGGCCTGAACTAAAGGTATTAAAGGATCGAGATTTACCAGCAGCAAGGGATCGTTTGATTGAGAAAATGGCAGAGTATCAGGCCTTTTCCGGTTATCGGGTCATTGTTGTTTTCGATGCCTACTATGTACAAGGAATAGAGAAGAAATATAAAAACCATAAAGTAGAAGTGATCTTTACAAAGGAAAATGAAACGGCTGATGAACGAATTGAGAAAATGGCGATCAGTTTAAGTAATCGAAGAACGCAAATTCATGTGGCCACCTCTGATTTCACGGAGCAATGGGCTATTTTCGGACAAGGGGCATTGAGGAAATCCGCCCGGGAACTGTTAATTGAAATGTCCTCCATTGAAAAGGGGATAGAGAAAAAGGTTAAAAAAATCCAAGAAAAAAAACCATTCTCAAAAATACCGATTAGTGCAGAAATGGCAGAAATTTTTGAAAAATGGCGCAGAGGTAAAAAATGAGCCCTCGACTTCAAAATATTTCTAATGTATACTATTAATATCTATGCATGTTCGGTGGAGGGGATCTACTTGAGTACGGACTTCGGAACAAAGATTAACGAGCGTTTTTTCGTAATGGAAGATGAAGAAATTGTCGACTTGGTGCATCAAGGTGAAAGTGAAGCATTGGATTATTTAATTCACAAGTATCGTAATTTTGTACGTGCAAAAGCAAGATCCTATTTTTTAATTGGAGCAGATAAAGAAGATATTGTCCAGGAAGGAATGATTGGCTTATATAAGGCGATTCGTGATTTCCGTGAGGACAAGCTGACTTCTTTTAAAGCGTTTGCGGAACTCTGTATTACCCGTCAAATCATTACTGCCATTAAGACGGCCACACGGCAAAAGCATATTCCGTTAAATTCTTATGTTTCTTTGGACAAGCCTATATATGATGAAGAATCTGATCGAACCTTAATGGATGTTTTATCAGGTGCAAAGGTTTTGGATCCGGAAGAGCTAATTATCAATCAAGAAGAATTTGACCATATTGAAGTAAAAATGACCGAACTCTTAAGCGACTTAGAGCGTAAAGTATTGGCACTTTATTTAGACGGCCAATCCTATCAGGAGATTTCTGAAGAGCTGAATCGTCATGTGAAATCCATTGATAATGCCCTGCAGAGAGTAAAAAGGAAACTTGAACGCTATCTAGAGATTCGCGAGTTTTCATTGTAAGGATAATTTTTGGCAAAAATGTCAATATTATTAATCTGATTTAGAGGTTATTGACATAAAATAGGGGTCATGATACATTCTTAGTGAAATACGACATAATATTCAGGTGATCGATAATGAGTAAAAAAGTCATCCTAGCCTGTGTTGAGTGCGGCTCGAGAAATTATTCGACAGCCGGCAAGGAAACACAGACAGAACGATTAGAACTTAAAAAGTTTTGTAAGACTTGTGCAACCCATACGATGCACCGGGAAACAAAATAAAAATAGATACTAGAATTGCCTACTTGAGATTTTTGGGGGTTACGAAATAATGCAGCGCATAACGAAGTTCTTCAGTGATGTTTTTCGTGAAATGAGAAAAGTCAGCTGGCCCAAACGCAGCGAATTAGTACGTTCAACTGTTACAGTACTAACAACTGTAGTCTTTTTTGCAGCGTTTTTTGCCGTTTTAGATTTAGGAATTTCAAAATTGATTCGTTTAATTCTTGAATAATAAGCCAGCATTCATGGTATAATGGAAAATAATAAAGGAATTTTTATCTAAAAGCCCGTATAAACGGGTTTTTTAATTTGTCTTGAAAAGCGCAAGGGAATGGGTTAAAAGCCATAGATTGCAGAACAAGGGGTTAAAATTTCTACAAAAATGAGGGAGGGACGGACGATCTAGTCCTCTTAAATGGAAAAGAATTGGTATGTTGTTCATACTTACTCTGGCTATGAAAATAAAGTAAAAGCCAATTTAGAAAAAAGGGTAGAATCAATGGGCATGTCGGATAAAATATTCCGTGTGGTTGTACCTGAAGAAGAAGAAACAGAAATCAAAAACGGAAAAACGAAGGTTGTTAAACGAAAGGTTTTTCCTGGTTATGTATTAGTTGAACTAGTCATGACTGATGACTCTTGGTATGTTGTACGTAACACGCCGGGGGTAACGGGATTTGTCGGCTCTGCCGGTTCCGGTTCAAAACCGACGCCATTACTTCCTGAAGAAGTAACTGTTTTACTTAAACGTATGGGCGTGGAAGAAAAACGAGTGGACGTCGATTATGAAATTGGTGAAACTGTCCGCGTTAAAGAAGGTCCTTTTGCCAACTTTACAGGATCTGTTGAAGAAATGGATAAAGACCGCGCCAAACTTAAAGTACTTGTTAATATGTTTGGTCGTGACACCCCGGTGGAACTAGATTTTACACAAATTGATAAGCTATAAATAATTAAAAGTGAAAGAAAAATAATCAGATATTGTAAAAAAACTTGAAATCATATTTAAAAAATGTTAATATTTCATAGGTCAGTATGTCTCCAATGTGAGACAAGACTAATGTTTTAAGTTCTTTATGATTTTTATATAAAGACATATGATGAGTGGGAGGGTCTAAAGTAGTCCCTATTACCACATCACGGACTTTAAGGAGGTGTGTCTCGTGGCTAAAAAAGTAATTAAAGTCGTTAAATTACAAATTCCTGCTGGTAAAGCAAACCCAGCGCCACCAGTTGGTCCTGCACTAGGTCAAGCAGGTGTTAATATCATGGGATTCTGTAAGGAATTTAACGCTCGTACAGCAGATCAAGCTGGATTAATCATTCCTGTTGAAATTACGGTATTTGAAGACCGTTCATTTACATTTATTACGAAAACTCCTCCTGCTGCCGTTCTTTTAAAAGTAGCAGCTGGAATTCAGTCTGGTTCAGGTGAACCAAACCGTAATAAAGTAGCAACAGTAAAGCGTGATAAAGTACGCGAGATTGCGGAACAAAAAATGCCTGACCTGAACGCGGCTAGCGTTGAAGCAGCAATGCGCATGGTTGAAGGTACTGCACGCAGCATGGGTATCGTTATCGAAGACTAATCCATGTAACTATTGCTTAGTGTAATGATAAGGTTGCGACGTTTAAATGTACTCGCAACCTTTGTTCTGTCTAGCTGCGGCGTCTAGCCCCAAAGGTCATATGCCAGTCGGGGCGGTTAAGGCGCCTCCGCTATTCAGAGTGGGAGAATAATTCGCTAAAACCACAATCTAGGAGGAAATAAAAATGGCTAAAAAAGGTAAAAAGTATTTAGAAGCTGCAAAGCTTGTAGATAGCTTAAAAGCATACCCAATTGCAGAAGCAATTGATCTTGCTAAGAAAACAAACTTCACTAAATTTGATGCGACTCTTGAAGTAGCATTCCGTTTAGGCGTAGATCCTAAGAAAGCTGACCAACAAATCCGTGGTGCAGTTGTGCTTCCAAACGGAACTGGTAAAACTCAACGCGTATTAGTATTCGCTAAGGGTGAAAAAGTGAAAGAAGCAGAAGCAGCTGGCGCTGATTATGTTGGAGATTCTGAATACATCAACAAAATCCAACAAGGTTGGTTTGATTTTGATGTAATCGTAGCAACTCCAGACATGATGGGTGAAGTTGGTAAACTTGGTCGTACATTAGGACCTAAAGGCTTAATGCCAAACCCTAAAACTGGTACAGTTACATTTGATGTAACAAGAGCCATCAATGAAATCAAAGCTGGTAAAGTTGAATACCGTGTTGATAAGTCTGGTAACATTCATGTTCCTATCGGTAAATCATCTTTCGAAAACGAAAAGCTTGTTGAAAACTTCAACACTATTTTCGAAACTATGTTAAAAGCAAAACCATCAGCTGCAAAAGGTACTTACATGAAGAACGTAACTGTTTCTTCTACAATGGGACCTGGTGTAAAAGTAGATCCTTCTACTGCTGCGGCGAAGTAATTTATTACCAATTGACAATCTAGAGTATATTTTATATAATCTATTTTGTTGTTTAAAATAAAACATTTGTACTGTAGACAGCAGGTGCTTTAATGCTTAATTTCCTGCCGAGGTAGAGCGAATAGATTAAGCTGATTATTCAGCTTTTGAATGCTGCCTCCATGTCTTGCTCGATATGGAGGCATTTACTTGCCTGGTATAAATGTAGATATTCTACAGGAGGTGTAAAGATGAGCAGTGTAATCGAAGTAAAAAAACAATTAGTAGACGAAATTACTGATAAGTTAAAAGCGAGTGTTTCAACTGTCGTTGTTGATTATCGTGGTCTTACAGTTGCAGAAGTAACTGAACTTCGTAAACAACTTCGTGAAGCAGGCGTAGAATTTAAAGTTTACAAAAACTCTATGGTACGCCGTGCAGCTGATGCAGCTGAACTTTCTAGCTTAAACGAAGCATTAACAGGTCCGAATGCAATTGCATTCAGTACTGAAGATGTAGTAGCACCAGCTAAAATCTTGAATGATTTTGCTAAAAAGCACGAGGCGCTTGAACTTAAAGCGGGTGTAATCGAAGGTAACGTAGCAACTGCTGAAGAAATCAAAGCTCTTGCTGATCTACCATCACGCGAAGGCTTGCTTTCTATGCTACTCAGCGTACTACAAGCTCCAATTCGCAATCTTGCTCTTGCTGCAAAAGCAGTGGCAGATCAAAAAGAAGAACAAGGCGCGTAAGTTAATACTAACAGCCTAAAAAAATAAATCGTAACCAAATTTAAGGAGGAAACTTAATCATGACTAAAGAACAAATCATTGAAGCAGTTAAAACTATGACTGTTTTAGAACTTAACGATCTTGTAAAAGCAATCGAAGAAGAATTCGGCGTAACTGCTGCAGCTCCTGTAGCTGTTGTTGGTGGAGCTGGTGCAGCTGCTGCTGAAGAAAAAACAGAATTCGACGTAATTCTAGCTGGCGCTGGAGACCAAAAAATCAAGGTTATCAAAGTTGTTCGTGAAATCACTGGTCTTGGTCTTAAAGAAGCAAAAGATCTTGTTGACAACACTCCAAAAGCACTTAAAGAAGGTATTGCTAAAGAAGAAGCTGAAGCAATCAAAGCTAAGCTTGATGAAGTTGGAGCTAACGTTGAAGTTAAGTAATTTTACTATAAAAAAGCTCGCTGCATAAGCGGGCTTTTTTTGGCTATTTTAAAAGCGGAGGCGGCTATTTAATTAGTTGCGCGAGCTAGTAGCTCCCAATTTTTCAAGGTATTCAAACATAGGGCGAAAACGAGCTATTCCTCACTTTTCTTCATAATAATGATCTCCGGAGGTGAGTCTATTGTCCGAACACTACTATACTCGATCTCAAAAAGTTGAAAGTGATCCGAAGTATTGGGATTTTCCATTACGGAATCACTCATTTCGCTTCAAGACCGATAACGGTGTATTTTCAAAACGAGAAGTAGATTTTGGCTCACGTTTACTCATAGAGTCTTTTATAATGCCAGACGTTGAAGGGCATGTTCTAGATGTGGGCTGTGGCTATGGACCGATTGGTTTATCAATTGCTAAAGATTTTGGTAACCGTATAGTACATATGATCGATGTAAATCAGCGGGCCATCGAGTTAGCGAAAGAAAATGCCTCAATCAATCATATTACAAATGTCGATATTTATGAGAGTGACCGTTTGTTAAATGTGAAAGGTGATCATTTCGCAGCTGTATTAACAAATCCGCCGATCAGGGCCGGTAAACAAACAGTACATGATATTTTTGAACAAAGCTATCAGCATCTTGTTTCAAGTGGCGAGTTATGGGTCGTTATCCAAAAGAAACAAGGAGCTCCGTCTGCGCTTGAAAAATTAACAACCCTATTTTCCAATGTCGAGACTGTCGATAAATCCAAAGGTTATTTTATTTTTAAAGCAACAAAGTAGTTGACTCGCATTTGTCGTTGTGGTAGCATTATAAAATGCCATCATAATAATTTCCGAATTATTCCTTAAAAAATACTTATTTTTAAGTATAAAAACGGCATAAGAAGGAAATGATGACAAAATAATAATCAAAATGTGAAAATGTGGTTTTTGAGTAAAAAACCCTTTTTCTTTTTGTCTAATTGGCAGCTCCTATGGTTCTGCTATTAGACGTAATAGATTTATTAAAAAACGCTTGATTTGAGGGGTGAATCAGTTGACAGGTCAACTAGTTCAGTATGGACGACACCGCCAACGTAGAAGTTACGCACGAATCAGTGAAGTATTAGAATTACCAAATCTCATTGAAATCCAAACCTCTTCTTATCAATGGTTCTTGGATGAGGGATTACGTGAAATGTTTCAGGATATTTCACCAATTGAGGACTTTACTGGTAACCTATCACTGGAATTTATTGATTACAGCCTTGGCGATCCAAAGTATTCTGTAGAAGAATCTAAAGAACGGGACGTTACATATTCTGCTCCGTTACGTGTAAAAGTACGTCTTGTAAACAAAGAAACTGGTGAAGTAAAAGACCAAGATGTATTTATGGGTGATTTCCCGCTAATGACAGAAACAGGTACATTTGTCATTAATGGGGCAGAACGCGTTATTGTATCACAGTTAGTGCGTTCACCGAGCGTTTACTTTAGTGGAAAACTAGATAAAAATGGCAAGAAGGGTTTTACTGCCACAGTAATTCCGAACCGCGGCGCTTGGCTGGAGTATGAAACAGATGCCAAAGATGTGGTTTATGTAAGAATAGATCGTACTCGGAAACTGCCCGTTACGGTTCTTTTGCGTGCATTAGGCTTCGGCTCTGATCAGGAAATCATTGAATTGGTTGGAGATAACGAGTACATCCGCAATACCCTTGAGAAGGACAATACAGAGGGTGTTGACAAAGCACTATTAGAGATCTATGAGCGTCTTCGTCCAGGCGAACCGCCTACTGTAGATAATGCTAAGAGTTTATTAGTGTCTCGTTTCTTTGATCCTAAGCGTTATGATCTTGCAAACGTTGGTCGTTACAAGATTAATAAAAAGCTTCATATTAAGAATCGCTTATTCAATCAACGGTTAGCGGAAACGCTGGCTGATCCGGAAACAGGAGAAATTATTGCTGAAAAAGGAACTCTACTTGATAGACGAAACCTAGACAGAATTATTCCTGCACTTGAAAAAAATATTAATTTCAGAGGCCATAATCCTGTTGGCGGTGTAGTAGAGGAAGAGATTATCCTTCAAGGCATTAAGATTTATGCACCAGGTGATGAAAATGAAAAAGTAATTAATGTACTTGGCAATGCTTATGTAGAAGAGCCAATTAAAAATATTACACCGGCTGATATCATTGCATCGATTAGCTACTTCTTCAATTTATTGCACGGAGTAGGTGATACAGATGATATCGACCACTTAGGTAACAGACGTCTTCGCTCTGTAGGTGAATTATTGCAGAACCAATTCCGGATTGGGTTATCCCGGATGGAACGTGTTGTTCGTGAGAGAATGTCCATTCAAGACACTGCAACCATTACACCACAGCAATTAATTAATATTCGTCCTGTGATTGCATCTATTAAAGAGTTCTTCGGCAGCTCGCAATTATCACAGTTCATGGACCAAACTAACCCGCTTGCTGAATTAACACACAAGCGCCGTCTATCTGCATTAGGACCTGGTGGTTTAACACGTGAACGTGCAGGGATGGAAGTACGTGACGTACACTACTCTCACTACGGTCGTATGTGTCCAATTGAAACGCCAGAGGGTCCAAACATCGGTTTGATTAACTCCTTGTCATCCTATGCAAAGGTCAACCGCTTTGGTTTTATTGAAACACCATATCGCCGTGTTGATCCAGATACAGGCAAGGTGACTAGCCGAATTGATTACCTGACAGCGGATGAAGAGGATCTCTATGTAGTGGCACAGGCGAACTCTCGCCTTGGTGATGACGGTGCCTTCCTCGATGAAGAGGTAGTAGCTCGTTTCCGCGGTGAGAACACAGTTGTAAAACGTGAACGAATCGACTACATGGACGTATCACCAAAACAGGTAGTATCAGCAGCAACAGCGTGTATTCCGTTCCTAGAAAATGATGACTCAAACCGTGCCTTGATGGGTGCGAACATGCAGCGTCAAGCTGTGCCTTTAATGCAGCCAGAGGCACCTAGGGTTGGAACTGGTATGGAATATGTATCAGGAAAAGACTCAGGGGCAGCTGTTATTTGTAAAGAAGAAGGTATTGTCGAGCATGTTGAGGCACGTGAGGTATGGGTTCGTGCAATCAAAGAAGTAGATGGCCAAGAAGTTAAGGGCGATCTTAGAAAATATCGTTTATTGAAATTCATCCGTTCTAACCAAGGTACTTGTTATAACCAGCGTCCAATCGTAGCCGTTGGCAACCGTGTGAAAAAGGGTGAAATTTTAGCAGACGGTCCGTCCATGGAATTAGGAGAGCTTGCACTAGGACGTAATGTTCTCGTAGCCTTCATGACATGGGATGGATATAACTATGAAGATGCCATTATTATGAGCGAACGTCTTGTAAAAGATGATGTCTATACTTCTATTCATATTGAAGAATATGAATCAGAATCTCGTGATACAAAATTAGGACCTGAGGAAATTACCCGTGATATTCCAAACGTAGGGGAAGATGCTCTGCGTAATTTGGATGAACGTGGAATTATCCGTACAGGTGCGGAAGTAAAAGATGGTGACTTGCTTGTTGGTAAAGTAACGCCAAAAGGTGTAACTGAGTTAACAGCTGAAGAACGTCTTCTCCATGCGATTTTTGGTGAAAAAGCTCGTGAAGTCCGAGATACATCACTAAGAGTCCCACACGGCGGCGGCGGTATCGTTCATGATGTCAAAGTCTTTAATCGTGAAGATGGCGATGAACTGCCACCAGGTGTAAATCAACTGGTTCGTGTTTATATCGTTCAAAAACGTAAGATCCACCAAGGTGATAAGATGGCCGGCCGTCACGGTAACAAAGGGGTTATATCACGGATTCTTCCAGAAGAAGATATGCCTTACTTACCAGACGGTACACCAGTAGATATCATGTTAAACCCATTAGGGGTACCATCTCGTATGAATATCGGTCAGGTACTTGAGCTCCATTTAGGTATGGCAGCAAGATACCTTAACATTCATGTGGCAACACCAGTATTTGACGGTGCGCGTGAAGAAGATGTTTGGGGTACGATTGAAGAAGCAGGTATGGCTCGTGATGCCAAAACTGTTCTGTACGATGGCCGTTCAGGAGAACCGTTTGATAATCGTGTATCAGTCGGTGTCATGTATATGATTAAACTGGCACACATGGTTGATGATAAACTCCATGCCCGTTCGACAGGACCATACTCACTTGTTACGCAGCAGCCACTTGGCGGTAAAGCGCAATTTGGCGGTCAGCGTTTTGGTGAGATGGAGGTTTGGGCGCTTGAAGCGTACGGTGCAGCCTATACACTTCAAGAAATCTTAACCGTTAAATCTGACGACGTAGTTGGTCGTGTGAAAACATATGAGGCAATTGTAAAAGGTGAAAATGTTCCGGAGCCGGGTGTTCCTGAATCATTTAAAGTATTAATTAAAGAACTTCAAAGCTTAGGTATGGATGTAAAAATTCTTTCTGGTGATGAAAAAGAAATTGAAATGCGCGATACGGAAGATGAGGAAGACTTACAGCAAGTTGACACATTGAACATCGTGCCTGAAACTGCAAACTTTGAATCTGAAAAAGTTGGCTCTAAAGAGTAATTATTTAAACTGTGGCGCACGCAGTGCCGTGCGCTCGGTTTTCATGGGCAATAAGGGTAAAGCCTAGATACTTTAAAGGGAGGTAGGCCCCTTGCTGGACGTTAATAATTTTGAGTATATGAAAATTGGTCTTGCTTCACCGGATAAAATCCGTTCATGGTCATTCGGAGAAGTAAAGAAGCCAGAAACCATTAACTATCGTACGTTAAAACCTGAAAAAGACGGCTTATTCTGCGAGCGGATCTTTGGTCCAACAAAGGACTGGGAATGTCACTGTGGAAAATATAAGCGTGTCCGATATAAGGGCGTTGTTTGTGACCGTTGCGGAGTTGAAGTAACACGTGCAAAAGTTCGTCGTGAGCGTATGGGTCACATCGAATTAGCAGCACCTGTTTCACATATTTGGTATTTTAAAGGAATTCCTAGCCGAATGGGTCTTGTTTTAGACATGTCCCCTCGTGCATTAGAAGAAGTGATTTACTTTGCTTCGTATGTGGTGACAGAAACAGGTGATACACCACTTGATAAAAAACATCTTTTATCTGAGAAAGAATACCGTGCCTATCGCGAAAAGTATGGAAACAAATTCCAAGCTGCTATGGGCGCAGAAGCGATTAAAAAGCTTCTTTCTGATATCGACTTAAATAAAGAAGTAGACATCTTGAAGGAAGAACTTAAAACAGCTCAAGGGCAGCGCCGTACACGTGCGATTAAGCGTCTTGAAGTGTTGGAGGCTTTCCGTAATTCAGGAAATGAACCATCATGGATGATCCTTGATGTACTTCCAGTTATTCCACCGGAACTTCGTCCGATGGTTCAATTGGATGGCGGGCGCTTTGCAACATCTGACTTAAACGATTTGTATCGTCGAGTTATTAACCGTAATAATCGCTTAAAGCGTTTATTAGATCTTGGTGCTCCTAGCATTATCGTTCAGAATGAAAAGCGTATGCTACAAGAAGCAGTGGATGCTTTAATTGATAACGGACGCCGCGGCCGACCAGTTACTGGTCCTGGTAACCGTCCTTTAAAATCACTTTCTCATATGCTTAAAGGTAAACAAGGACGTTTCCGTCAAAACTTACTAGGTAAACGTGTTGACTATTCTGGCCGTTCCGTAATCGTTGTAGGTCCAAACCTAAAAATGTATCAATGTGGTCTTCCAAGAGAGATGGCTCTAGAGCTCTTTAAGCCATTTGTAATGAAGGAGCTAGTTGAAAAAGGTTTAGCACACAACATTAAATCAGCTAAACGTAAAATTGAACGTGTATCTCCAGATGTCTGGGATGTACTAGAAGACGTAATTAAGGAGCACCCAGTTTTACTTAACCGTGCCCCTACATTGCATAGATTAGGTATTCAGGCATTTGAACCAACACTTGTAGAAGGACGGGCAATTCGTCTGCATCCACTAGTATGTACGGCATACAATGCCGACTTCGACGGTGACCAAATGGCTGTTCACGTACCATTATCATCTGAAGCGCAAGCAGAAGCTCGTCTATTGATGCTAGCTGCTCAAAATATCTTGAACCCTAAAGATGGTAAGCCAGTTGTTACCCCGTCTCAGGATATGGTATTAGGTAACTATTACTTAACGCTAGAACGTGAAGGTACAGTTGGTGAAGGGATGGTATTCAAAGATACAAGTGAAGCGATCCTTGCCTATCAGAACGGTTATGTTCACTATCATACACGTGTCGCTGTTCATGCTGGATCATTAGGAAATGAAACGTTTACAGAAGAACAAAATAATAAGTTGCTAATTTCAACGGTTGGTAAACTTATTTTTAATGAAATTCTTCCAAAATCATTCCCATATATTAATGAACCAACCAGACATAATTTAGAGGTCGAAACACCTGCAAAGTATTTTATTGAAAAAGGTGAAGACGTAAAAGCTAGAATTAAAGAAATGCCGTTGATTGATCCATTTAAAAAGAAAATTCTTGGAAATATCATTGCTGAGGTCTTTAAACGATTCAAAATTACCGAAACATCAAAAATGCTTGACCGCATGAAGGATTTAGGTTTCAAGCATTCAACTAAAGCTGGTTTAACAGTTGGTGTGGCCGATATTGTCGTACTTCCTGAAAAACCGCAAATTCTCCATGAAGCTCAAGAAAAAGTTGATAACGTATTGAAGCAATTCAGACGTGGTCTTATTACTGAAGATGAACGTTATGACCGTGTCATTGCAATCTGGAGTGCGGCGAAAGACACCATTCAAGGAAAACTAATGAAGTCCTTGAATAAAACGAACCCAATCTTTATGATGAGTGATTCCGGTGCCCGTGGTAACGCCTCTAACTTCACGCAGCTTGCTGGTATGCGTGGACTGATGGCCAACCCGGCTGGACGTATCATTGAGTTACCGATTAAATCAAGTTTCCGTGAAGGTTTAACCGTATTAGAGTACTTTATCTCGACTCACGGTGCTCGTAAAGGTCTTGCGGATACAGCCCTTAAAACAGCTGACTCTGGTTACTTAACACGTCGTCTAGTTGACGTAGCCCAAGACGTTATCGTTCGTGAAGATGATTGCGGAACTGACCGCGGCTTCCTAATTAGTGCCCTAAAAGATGGAACTGAAACCATCGAAGGTCTAGATGAACGTCTGATCGGCCGTTACGCTCGTACACCAATTAGACATCCTGAAACAAAAGAAGTCCTTGTTCCTGAAAATGGCTTGATTACAGAGGACTTAGCTGAAGTAATCGTTAATGCAGGAATTGAAGAAGTGAAAATTAGATCGGCCTTTACATGTAATACCCGTCATGGTGTATGTAAGAAGTGTTATGGCCGCAACCTGGCAACAGGTCAAGAGGTCGAAGTGGGCGAAGCAGTAGGTATTATCGCTGCCCAATCCATCGGTGAGCCAGGAACACAGTTAACGATGCGTACATTCCATACCGGTGGGGTTGCCGGCGACGATATTACCCAAGGTTTACCGCGTATCCAAGAGATCTTCGAAGCGCGTAATCCGAAAGGTCAAGCAGTTATCTCTGAAATCGATGGTGTGGTTGTAGGTATTAATGAAGGCCGTGACCGCCAGCATGAAATCGTGGTTCAAGGTGAAGTAGAATCCCGTACTTACAATGCTCCATATACTGCACGTTTAAAGGTAGCTATCAATGACCAAGTTGCCCGTGGTCAAGAATTAACTGAAGGTTCAATTGACCCGAAAGAGTTAATCAAAGTAAAAGACGTTACATCTGTTCAAGAATACCTGTTGCGTGAGGTACAGAAGGTTTACCGTATGCAAGGGGTTGAAATTGGCGATAAACACGTCGAGGTAATGGTTCGTCAGATGCTGCGTAAAATACGCGTCAGCGATGCGGGGGAAACAGATGTACTTCCAGGTACACTTCTTGATATTCATCAGTTTACTGATGCAAACGAGAAGGCATTACTTGAAGGTAAACTGCCTGCAACGGGACGTCCGGTCTTACTTGGTATCACCAAAGCATCACTTGAAACTGATTCATTCTTGTCTGCAGCATCATTCCAAGAAACAACAAGAGTTCTTACTGATGCCGCGATCAAGGGTAAGCGTGATGAGTTACTTGGCTTGAAAGAAAATGTTATCATCGGTAAACTTGTGCCTGCTGGTACAGGAATGCCGCGTTACCGTAAAGCAGAGCCAGTACTGCGTGATACAACTTCCGAAGAAACCGTTGCAATTGATTAAATAAACTATGGTACCTGCATCTTTGCAGGTACCGTATTTATGAAAATATTTACCAAATGAATTATTGAATAAAAAATATAGAACTATAGTTGACATCTTTTTGGTAAGATGATACTATATCAAAGGTGCTCCTATTAACGGATACTTTGGAGGATGTACTTTATGTCTTATGAAAAAGTATTAAAAGCACACACAATTGTTATAGGTACTAAACAAACAGTGAAAGCACTGAAAGAAGGAAATGTACAAGAACTTCTCGTTGCAAGCGACGCTGATCAAAAGTTGACAGCAAAGGTCGTTCAAGAAGCGAATTTGATACAGATCCCTGTCCACTATGTTGATTCGATGAAAAAACTCGGAAAAGTATGTGGGATAGATGTTGGTGCAACAACTGTTGCGATTATTCGTTAAAAACTGTTTTTGTAGATAGATTAATCTGCAAGAACTTTGTTTTTTGCAAAAAAATGAACCACCTGGATGTGTGGGTTTACAAATAACGAAGGGAGGAAAAAATCATGCCTACTATTAACCAATTAGTGCGCAAGCCTCGTCAAACAAAAGAGGAAAAATCAAAGTCACCAGCACTTAATAAAGGTTACAACAGCTTCAAGAAATCTCAAACAAATGTATCTTCACCACAAAAACGCGGTGTATGTACTCGTGTTGGTACAATGACTCCAAAGAAACCAAACTCAGCGTTACGTAAATATGCTCGTGTACGTTTGACAAATGGTATCGAGGTGACTGCATACATTCCTGGTATCGGCCACAACCTTCAAGAGCACAGTGTTGTTCTTATCCGCGGAGGACGTGTAAAGGACTTACCGGGGGTACGTTATCACATCGTACGTGGAGCGCTTGATACAGCTGGTGTAAACAACCGTATGCAAGGTCGTTCTAAATATGGTACTAAGAGACCAAAAGCAGCTAAGAAATAATCATACTAAATAGAAGCTTTGTTGAAAGGAGGAAATATAATGCCACGTAAAGGTCCTGTAGCAAAAAGAGACGTGTTACCTGATCCACTTTATAATTCTAAATTAGTTACCCGTCTTATCAATAAAATGATGATCGATGGTAAAAGAGGTAAATCTCAAGAAATTCTTTATTCTGCGTTCGATACAATTCGCGAACGTACTGGCAAAGAGCCGATGGAAACTTTTGAAGCAGCTATGAAAAACATCATGCCTGTATTAGAAGTTAGAGCTCGCCGTGTAGGTGGTGCGAACTACCAAGTACCAGTTGAGGTGCGCCCTGACCGCCGTACAACTTTAGGTCTTCGCTGGTTAGTGAACTATGCGCGTCTTCGCGGTGAAAAAACGATGGAAGAGCGTTTAGCAAACGAAATCATGGATGCAGCTAACAACACTGGTGCATCTGTTAAGAAACGTGAAGATACACACAAAATGGCAGAAGCAAACAAAGCGTTTGCTCACTATCGTTGGTAATTTAACCTTCAATATAAAAACTTTCATACTAGGAAGGAGAAAGACCCAATGGCAAGAGAGTTCTCCTTAGAAAATACTCGTAATATCGGTATCATGGCTCACATCGATGCCGGTAAAACGACTACCACTGAGCGTGTTCTTTATTACACTGGTCGTATTCATAAGATTGGTGAAACACATGAAGGTGCATCTCAGATGGACTGGATGGAGCAGGAACAAGAACGCGGTATTACAATCACGTCTGCAGCTACAACTGCTTCGTGGAAAGGTCACCGCGTAAATATCATTGATACACCAGGACACGTAGACTTCACTGTTGAAGTTGAACGTTCACTTCGTGTACTTGATGGTGCAGTAGCAGTACTTGATGCACAATCTGGAGTTGAACCGCAAACTGAAACAGTTTGGCGCCAAGCAACTACTTATGGTGTACCGCGTGTTGTTTTCGTTAACAAGATGGATAAAATCGGAGCGGACTTCTTATATTCTGTAGGAACCATTCACGATCGTCTACAAGCGAATGCACACCCAATTCAGTTGCCAATCGGTGCTGAAGATCAGTTTGAAGCAATCATTGACCTTGTTGAAATGAATGCTGTATTCTACGGTAATGACTTAGGTACTGATATTGAAGTACGTGACATTCCTGCTGAATATATGGATCAAGCTGAAGAATATCGTGAGAAGCTTGTTGAAGCAGTAGCAGAATTAGATGAAGAGTTAATGGAAAAATACCTTGGTGGTGAAGAGATCACTAAAGAAGAGCTTAAAGCAGCTATTCGTAAAGGTACTGTTAATGTTGAATTCTACCCTGTAATCTGTGGTTCAGCATTCAAAAACAAAGGTGTTCAATTAATGTTGGATGCAGTTATCGATTATCTTCCATCTCCACTAGATGTACCTGCAATCAAAGGTCATGCTGTGGATGATGAAGAAGAAGTTCTTGAGCGTCACTCAAGCGATGAAGAGCCATTCTCAGCTCTTGCATTCAAAGTTATGACAGACCCTTATGTTGGTAAACTAACGTTCTTCCGCGTTTACTCAGGTACTTTAGAGGCTGGATCATATGTCCAGAACTCAACTAAAGGCAAGCGTGAGCGTATCGGACGTATCCTTCAAATGCACGCAAACAGCCGTCAAGAAATCTCTAAGGTTTTTGCTGGTGATATTGCTGCTGCTGTAGGTTTGAAAGATACAACAACTGGCGATACTCTATGTGATGAGAAAAACCTTGTTATCCTAGAGTCTATGCAATTCCCTGAGCCAGTTATTCAACTTTCTGTTGAACCAAAATCAAAAGCAGACCAAGACAAAATGACAACTGCTTTACAAAAACTTCAAGAAGAAGACCCAACTTTCCGTGCACATACAGATCAGGAAACTGGACAAGTCATCATTGCTGGTATGGGTGAATTACACCTTGACATCATCGTTGACCGTATGCGCCGTGAATTTAAAGTTGAAGCTAACGTAGGTGCTCCACAGGTAGCCTACCGTGAGACTTTCCGTGGATCTGCACAAGTCGAAGGTAAGTTTGCCCGCCAATCAGGTGGTCGTGGACAATACGGACACGTTTGGATCGAATTCGGCCCTAATGATGAGGGTAAAGGATTTGAATTCGTAAACGGTATCGTCGGTGGTGTAGTTCCACGTGAATACATTCCTGCTGTACAAGCTGGTCTTGAAGATGCATTAGATCGTGGTGTTCTTGCTGGATATCCATTAGTTGATATTAAAGCAAGATTGTTCGACGGTTCTTACCATGATGTTGACTCCTCTGAAATGGCGTTCAAAATTGCTGCCTCTATGGCACTTAAAAACGCTGCTTCTAAGTGTCAGCCGGTTATCCTTGAACCTGTTATGAGAGTAGAAGTTGTAATTCCTGAAGATTACCTAGGTGATATCATGGGACAAATTACTGCTCGTCGTGGCCGTGTTGAAGGTATGGAAGCTCGTGGTAATGCACAAGTTGTACGTTCAATGGTTCCACTTTCAGAAATGTTTGGTTATGCAACTGCACTTCGTTCAAGTACACAAGGTCGCGGAGTATTCTCTATGCACTTTGACCACTACGAAGAAGTTCCTAAATCAATCTCTGAAGAAATCATTAAAAAAAATAAAGGTGAATAATTGATTTTCACCTTTATATAAAGTATAACTACTTATGTAAGTAAGGAAACTGTTGATTTGGGAAACCAATTAATAGTTTCCGCCTAAAAATATACTTAAAACCTTATAATCCAAAGGAGGATTTTTCTAATGGCAAAAGCTAAATTCGACCGTTCTAAGCCACACGTTAACATTGGTACAATCGGACACGTTGACCATGGTAAAACTACTTTAACAGCTGCAATCACTTCAGTACTTGCTAAATCAGGTAAAGCTGAAGCTCGTGCATACGATCAAATTGACGGTGCTCCAGAAGAAAGAGAACGTGGTATCACAATCTCTACTGCACACGTTGAGTATGAAACTGATAACCGTCACTACGCACACGTTGACTGCCCAGGACACGCTGACTATGTTAAAAACATGATCACTGGTGCTGCTCAAATGGACGGCGGTATCCTAGTTGTATCTGCAACTGATGGTCCAATGCCACAAACTCGTGAGCACATTCTTCTTTCTCGTCAGGTAGGCGTACCTTACCTTGTTGTATTCATGAACAAGTGTGATATGGTTGATGACGAAGAATTACTTGAGTTAGTAGAAATGGAAATTCGTGATCTATTAACTGAATATGATTTCCCTGGCGATGACACTCCAGTTATCAAAGGTTCTGCTCTTAAAGCATTAGAAGGCGAAGCTGCATGGGAAGAGAAAGTTATTGAATTAATGGCAGCAGTTGATGAGTTCATCCCAACTCCAACTCGTGACACTGATAAACCTTTCATGATGCCAGTTGAGGATGTATTCTCAATCACTGGTCGTGGTACTGTTGCTACAGGACGTGTTGAGCGTGGTGTAGTTAAAGTTGGTGACGTAGTTGAAATCGTTGGTTTCACTGAAGAGCCAAAATCTACAACTGTAACAGGTGTAGAAATGTTCCGTAAGCTTCTTGATTTCGCTGAAGCTGGTGACAACATTGGTGCCCTTCTTCGTGGTGTAGCTCGTGAAGATATCGAGCGTGGACAAGTTTTGGCTAAGCCAAAATCAATCACTCCACACACAAAGTTCAAAGCACAAGTTTACGTTTTATCTAAAGAAGAAGGTGGACGTCATACTCCATTCTTCACAAACTATCGTCCACAATTCTATTTCCGTACTTCTGATATTACTGGTATTTGTAACCTACCAGAAGGTACTGAAATGGTAATGCCTGGTGACCACATCGAAATGACTGTTGAACTAATCGCTCCAGTTGCGATCGAAGAAGGAACTAAGTTCTCTATTCGTGAAGGCGGACGTACAGTTGGTTCAGGTTCAATCACAACTATTTCTGAGTAATCTCTATATAAAAGCAGATGGATGACGATCCATCTGCTTTTTTTATTTGATTAATACATACTTAATTATCTCCTGGTGGAACTATATCCTTCAAAGTGAAGGGGTAAGTTTGCTAATGGTTAGGTTCAGACAGTGCACCGTCGAAATTGAGAGAAGCAGTCCGATGTTTGATTAGGTTAAGACAGTGCCCCTTTTAAAGAAGAAGGTAAGTATACCGATGCCGCCGCATTCGCCATGCTGATTACCAACCTACTAACAATTCCACCGAAAAAAACAAACCTTATTTTTTAAAAATACCATGTTCTTTCTATTATATTAGTTAGATAATTAAAAAAACATCACACCGCACTAATACGTATTAGCATCTAGGACACTTGGGGCGCAAAACACTGCCAAAAATATATTAAAATCAAAAGAATTAATTAGGATATTTTTGGAGATTAAGATTAACAGTTGAAAAACACATTAACACCCTTTATAATAGAAAAAGTGTTCAAGACAGAGACATAAAGAAAAGTTGTAATAAAATGTTGCGTTTGCTTTATGTTTTATGTATAATAGACAATGTTGGTCTTTGACTGCGATGATGTGGAAGGTTGCTGACACACCCGGCCGCTTTGCCATGGCGAGTGTGTGGGAAATTTTCACTGAGAATGTCTATTTTGAAAATAGGCGAATAAAGGAGGGAAAATAATGGCAAAACAAAAAATTCGTATCCGTCTAAAAGCGTATGATCACAGAATCCTTGATCAATCTGCAGAAAAAATCGTTGAAACAGCTAAACGTTCAGGTGCGGCAGTATCGGGTCCAATCCCACTTCCAACTGAAAAGTCTGTTTACACAATTCTTCGTGCGGTTCATAAGTATAAAGATTCTCGCGAACAGTTCGAAATGCGGACACATAAGCGTCTAATCGACATCGTTAACCCAACTCCACAAACAGTTGATGCGTTAATGCGTTTAGATTTACCATCTGGTGTTGATATCGAAATTAAACTTTAATCAAATAAACTATTACAAATTTAGGAGGTGTGACTTACATGACCAAAGGAATCTTAGGAAGAAAAATTGGTATGACTCAAGTATTTGCAGAAAACGGAAACTTAATTCCGGTAACTGTTGTTGAGGTAGCTCCAAACGTTGTACTTCAAAAGAAATCAGTTGACAGCGATGGATATGTTGCTGTTCAAGTAGGTTTTGAAGACAAACGTGAAAAGTTATCTAACAAACCTGAAAAAGGACATGTTGCTAAAGCAAATACTGCTCCTAAGCGCTTCATTCGCGAATTCCGCGGGGACGACTTAGCAGCATATGAGGTTGGTCAGGAAGTCAAAGTTGATATTTTCGCTGCAGGAGATATCGTAGATGTAACAGGAATCTCAAAGGGTAAAGGTTTCCAAGGTGTTATCAAACGCCACGGACAATCACGCGGCCCAATGGCTCACGGTTCACGTTACCATCGTCGTCCTGGTTCAATGGGACCTGTTGCTCCAAACCGCGTATTCAAAGGTAAATTATTACCAGGACGCATGGGTGGAGATCAAGTTACTGTTCAAAACCTTGAAATCATTAAGGTTGACACTGAGCGTAACTTACTTTTAATCAAAGGAAACGTACCAGGTGCGAGAAAAGCATTATTAAAAATCAAAGGTGCGGTTAAAGCATAATTCACTTTGTAAGAAAGGAGGAACAAAGGAATGCCTAAAGTAGCATTATTAAACCAAAACGGTTCACAAGTTGGTGATATCGAACTTAATGAAGCAGTTTTTGGTATTGAGCCTAACCAACACGTATTATTCGAAGCAATTATTATGCAAAGAGCTTCTTTACGTCAAGGAACTCATAAAACTAAAGTTCGTTCAGAAGTAGCAGGCGGTGGCCGTAAGCCATGGAGACAAAAAGGAACTGGCCGTGCTCGTCAAGGGTCAATCCGTTCACCACAATGGCGCGGAGGTGGTACTGTATTCGGTCCAACACCACGCAGCTACAGCTATAAATTACCTAAAAAGGTTCGTCGCTTAGCAATTAAATCAGCACTTTCTTCTAAAGTGTTAGAAGAAAATATCTTGGTACTTGAAAGCTTGACTTTCGAAGCACCAAAAACTAAAGAATTCAAATCAGTATTAGGTGGTCTTTCTGTTGAGAAGAAAGCTCTAATCGTTACTGCTGACCTAGATGAGAACGTAGCGTTATCTGCTCGCAACATCCCTGGTGTAACAGTTGTAACAGCTGATGGAATCAACGTTTTAGACGTTGTAAATCATGATAAATTGATCATGACTAAAGCAGCGGTTGAAAAAGTAGAGGAGGTGCTTGCATAATGGATGCACGCGATATCATTAAGCGCCCCGTTATCACTGAGCGGTCTACTGACCTAATGTCTGAAAAGAAATATACGTTTGAAGTTGATGTTAGAGCTAACAAAACTCAAGTTAAAGATGCTATTGAAGAAATCTTTGGCGTTGATGTTGATAAAGTAAACATCATGAACTATAAAGGTAAGTTTAAGCGTATGGGTAAATTTGGCGGTTACACAAACAAGCGTCGTAAAGCAATTGTTAAATTAACTGCTGATAGTAAAGAAATCGAAATTTTTGAAGCGTAAGAAGCTATCAAGAAGAGGAGGGAAATATTATGGCGATTAAAAAGTACAAACCTACCTCCAATGGTCGTCGCGGAATGACAGTTTCTGATTTCGCTGAAATCACAACTAGCACTCCTGAAAAGTCTCTATTAGCTCCATTAAAGAGCAAAGGCGGCCGTAATAACCAAGGTAAGTTAACTGTTCGTCATCAAGGTGGCGGCCATAAGCGTCAATATCGTTTAATTGATTTTAAACGTAACAAAGATGGCATTCCAGGACGCGTTGCTACAATTGAGTACGATCCAAATCGTTCTGCGAATATCGCATTAATTAATTATGTTGATGGAGAAAAGCGTTATATCTTAGCTCCAAAGAACTTAGAAGTTGGTATGGAAATCATGTCTGGCCCTGAGGCTGACATTAAAGTAGGTAACGCCCTTCCATTAGCTAACATTCCTGTTGGTACAGTAGTACACAACATCGAGTTAAAACCAGGTAAAGGCGGACAATTAGTTCGTTCTGCAGGAACATCTGCTCAAGTACTTGGTAAAGAAGGTAAATACGTACTTGTACGTTTAACTTCTGGTGAAACTCGTATGATCCTAGCTGACTGCCGTGCATCTATCGGTCAAGTAGGTAACGAGCAACACGAACTTATTAACATTGGTAAAGCAGGTCGTTCTCGTTGGTTAGGCAAACGTCCAACTGTACGTGGATCTGTAATGAACCCTAACGATCACCCACACGGTGGTGGTGAAGGACGTTCACCAATCGGACGTAAATCACCAATGTCTCCATGGGGTAAACCTACTCTTGGATTCAAGACTCGTAAGAAGAAGAATAAGTCAGATAAGTTTATCGTACGTCGTCGTAAAAAATAACGGGACTAGTGCTACGGTTCAAGAAAGAACCGTAGAGCAGTCACGAAGGGAGGTTCCTTCATGGGTCGCAGCTTGAAAAAAGGACCATTTGTTGATGATCATTTAATGGTTAAGGTCGAAAAGTTAAATGAAACTGAGAGTAAACAAGTTATTAAAACTTGGTCTCGACGTTCTACGATTTTCCCACAATTTATCGGCCACACTATCGCTGTTTATGATGGTCGCAAACATGTGCCTGTATATGTTACTGAAGACATGGTAGGACACAAGCTTGGAGAATTCGCTCCAACTCGTGCTTACAAAGGCCATGGTAATGATGACAAGAAAACAAGACGTTAAGAGAGGAGGGCATTTAAATGCAAGCTAAAGCTGTTGCAAGAACAGTTCGAATTGCTCCTCGTAAAGCACGTTTAGTCGTTGATCTAATCCGAGGTAAGCAAGTTGGTGAAGCGGTGGCGATTTTAAATCTCACTCCTAAGGCTGCTTCTCCAATCGTAGAGAAAGTATTAAAATCTGCTATGGCAAATGCTGAGCACAACTATGAGATGGACGTTAATAATCTAGTTGTTGCACAAGCATTCGTTGACGAAGGACCAACTTTAAAACGTTTCCGTCCTCGTGCTATGGGCCGTGCAAGTCAAATTAACAAGCGCACAAGCCACATTACAATCGTTTTAACAGAAAAGAAGGAGGGATAAGCTGTGGGTCAAAAAGTAAATCCAGTCGGTTTGCGTATCGGAATCATCCGTGATTGGGAATCTAAGTGGTACGCAGGTAAAGACTTCGCTGATCTTTTACACGAAGACCTTAAAGTTCGTGAGTATATCACGAAGCGTTTAAAAGATGCTTCTGTTTCTAAAGTAGAAATCGAACGTGCTGCTAACCGTGTGAATGTAACAGTTCATACAGCAAAGCCTGGTATGGTTATCGGTAAGGGCGGTACTGAAGTTGAAGCACTTCGTAAAGCATTAAATCAACTTACTGGCAAACGTGTTCACATCAATATCCTTGAAATCAAGAGAGCTGATCTTGATGCGAAATTAGTTGCTGAAAATGTTGCTCGTCAATTAGAAAACCGTGTATCTTTCCGTCGTGCGCAAAAGCAAGTTATCCAACGTGCAATGCGTGCTGGTGCGAAAGGTATCAAAACAATGGTATCTGGTCGTTTAGGTGGAGCTGATATCGCTCGTTCTGAACACTACAGCGAAGGAACTGTACCACTTCATACTCTTCGCGCTGATATCGACTATGCTACAGCTGAAGCTGATACTACTTATGGTAAGCTTGGCGTAAAAGTGTGGATCTATAAGGGAGAAGTCCTTCCTACTAAGAAGAAAAATGCGGAAGGAGGCAAATAATCATGTTATTGCCAAAACGCGTAAAATATCGCCGTCAACACCGTGGAAAGATGCGCGGTCAAGCTAAAGGCGGTACTGAAGTAACATTCGGTGAGTATGGCCTACAAGCATTAGAAGCTTCATGGATCACAAACCGTCAAATCGAAGCAGCTCGTATTGCGATGACACGTTACATGAAACGTGGCGGTAAAGTTTGGATTAAAATTTTCCCTCACAAGCCTTATACTGCTAAGCCTTTAGAAGTTCGGATGGGTTCCGGTAAAGGGGCACCAGAAGGCTGGGTAGCTGTTGTAAAGCCTGGAAAAATCATGTTCGAAATCGCTGGCGTTTCTGAAGAGATCGCTCGTGAAGCACTTCGTCTTGCAATGCACAAACTTCCTGTGAAATGTAAGTTTGTAAAACGTGAAGAAATTGGTGGTGAATCAAGTGAAAGCTAATGAACTACGTGAACTTACCACTGCTGAAATTGAACAAAAAGTTAAATCATTAAAAGAAGAGCTTTTCAACCTTCGCTTTCAATTGGCGACAGGACAACTTGAAAACACAGCTCGTATTCGTGAAGTACGCAAATCGATTGCTCGCATGAAGACAGTTGTTCGTGAAAGAGAAATCAGCGTTAATAAGTAATTACCTGAGAGGAGGTTCACATAATGAGTGAACGTAACCAGCGCAAAGTTTACACTGGACGCGTGGTTTCTGACAAGATGGATAAAACCGTTACAGTTCTTGTTGAAACACATAAAAAGCATCCATTATACGGTAAACGCGTTAAGTACTCTAAAAAGTTTAAGGCTCATGATGAGCAAAACCAGGCTAAAATCGGTGATGTAGTACGCATCATGGAAACTCGCCCACTTTCAGCTACTAAACGCTTCCGTTTAGTTGAAGTAGTAGAAAAAGCAGTTATTATTTAATTGTTCGGATATTCTTCATTTCCGAAGGGAGGTTACACACATGATTCAACAAGAATCACGTTTAAAAGTTGCTGACAACTCTGGCGCTCGTGAGGTACTTACGATTAAAGTTCTTGGTGGTTCAGGTCGCAAAACTGCTGGTATTGGTGATGTGATCGTTTGTACAGTAAAACAAGCAACACCTGGTGGCGTTGTTAAAAAGGGTGACGTTGTTAAGGCTGTTATTGTTCGTACAAAGAGCGGTGCACGTCGTCCAGATGGTTCTTACATCCGTTTTGACGAAAATGCTTGTGTCATTATTAAAGATGATAAGAGCCCACGTGGTACTCGTATCTTCGGACCAGTTGCCCGTGAACTTCGCGATAACAACTTTATGAAAATTGTCTCATTAGCTCCAGAAGTATTATAATTTCAAAATTAATTGCCTTTAAGGAGGTGCGCACAGATGCATGTAAAAAAAGGTGATAAAGTAAGAGTCATCTCTGGTAAGGATAAAGGCAAGACAGGTGTGATCCTAGCTGCCTATCCAAAAGAAAGCCGCGTAGTGGTTGAAGGTGTTAATGTTGTGAAAAAACACTCTAAGCCTTCACAAGTGAACCCACAAGGCGGAATCATTAACTTTGAGGCTCCTATCCATGTATCAAACGTAATGCCTATCGATCCTAAAACAGGTAACCCAACTCGTGTAGGTTACACAACGGTTGATGGCAAAAAAGTACGCGTAGCAAAATCCGGTGAAGTATTAGATAAATAGTTTATAAAAGAAGGGAGGTACAATGAATGAACCGCCTAAAAGAAAAATTTGTTAAAGAAGTTACTCCTGCTCTTATGAGCAAGTTCAATTATAAATCAATCATGGAAGTTCCTAAACTTGAAAAGATCGTAATCAACATGGGTGTTGGTGACGCTGTTGCTAATGCAAAAGCACTTGACAATGCTGTTGAAGAGCTTGCGACTATTACTGGTCAAAAACCTGTTGTAACTCGTGCGAAAAAATCTATTGCAGGCTTCCGTCTTCGTGAAGGTATGCCGATCGGTGCAAAGGTTACTCTTCGCGGTGAGCGCATGTACGAATTCTTGGATAAATTAGTTTCCGTTTCTTTACCACGTGTTCGTGACTTCCGTGGTGTTTCTAAAAAAGCATTTGATGGTCGCGGTAACTATACACTAGGTATTAAAGAACAATTAATCTTCCCTGAAATTGATTATGATAAAGTAAGCAAAGTTCGTGGTATGGATATCGTTATCGTAACTACTGCAAATACTGATGAAGAATCACGTGAACTTTTAACTCAATTTGGAATGCCATTCCAAAAGTAATCGATAAATAAGGGAGGCGAAAACGTGGCTAAAAAGTCAATGATTGCGAAACAACAACGCACGCCTAAATTCAAAGTACAAGAGTACACACGCTGCGAACGTTGTGGACGTCCACACTCTGTATACCGTAAATTTAAGCTTTGCCGTATTTGTTTCCGTGAATTAGCATACAAAGGACAAATTCCTGGTGTTAAAAAAGCTAGCTGGTAAAACTAGAAGTTAGGAAGGAGGTAAGAATAATGGTCATGACAGATCCAATTGCAGATATGCTTACTCGCATTCGTAATGCGAACATGGTACGTCACGAAAAATTAGAAGTGCCTGCTTCTAATTTAAAGAAAGAAATCGCTGAAATCCTAAAGCGTGAAGGTTTCGTACGCGACGTCGAGTTTATCGAAGATAACAAACAAGGTATTATCCGTATCTTCCTTAAGTACGGTGCAAATAACGAACGTGTTATTACTGGTCTAAAGCGCATTAGTAAGCCTGGACTACGTGTTTACGCAAAATCAAATGAGGTACCACGTGTACTAAACGGACTTGGTATTGCATTAGTTTCAACATCGACTGGTGTTGTTACAGATAAAGAAGCCCGCGCAAAACAAATTGGCGGCGAAGTTTTAGCTTACGTTTGGTAATTAGTTTTTGAATGAATGGAGGTGCTACCTAAATGTCTCGCGTAGGAAAAAAACCAATCGAAATTCCAGCAGGAGTTACGGTTACATTAAACAATAATACAGTTACTGTTAAAGGACCTAAGGGCGAACTTACTCGTACTTTTAATCCTGATATCACAATTAACGTAGAAGAAAACACTGTTACAATCTCTCGTCCATCTGATGTGAAAGAACACCGCGCTTTGCACGGTACAACTCGTGCGGTAATCGCAAACATGGTTGAAGGTGTATCTACTGGCTTTACTAGAGGCTTAGAGTTAATCGGGGTTGGTTATCGTGCCCAAAAGCAAGGTAACAAACTTGTATTAAACGTTGGTTATTCACACCCAGTTGAAATTGAACCAGAAGCTGGCCTTGAAATCGAAGTACCTGCTAATACTAAAGTTATTGTAAAAGGTACTGACAAGGAACGTGTTGGTGCATTAGCAGCAAACATCCGTCAAGTTCGTCCTCCAGAGCCTTATAAAGGCAAAGGAATCCGTTACGAAGGCGAATTCGTTCGTCGTAAAGAAGGTAAAACCGGTAAGTAATGCCGCATAAGTAAACGAAAGGAGTGACGTAAATGATTACGAAGCAAGATAAGAACGCTACTCGCAAGAAAAGACACGCTCGTGTTCGTGCGAAACTTAGCGGTACTTCTGCTCGTCCACGTCTAAATGTGTTCCGTTCAAACAAACACATTTATGCTCAATTGATCGATGACATGAATGGAGTTACTTTAGCAAGTGCTTCAACAATGGAAAAAGATTTCGGTCTTGAATCGACTAGTAATATTGAAGCTGCAAAAGCGATCGGTGAATTAGTTGCTAAACGTGCGGTTGAAAAAGGTATCACTGCTGTTGTCTTTGACCGTGGAGGATACCTATATCACGGACGTGTGCAAGCTTTAGCTGATGCTGCTCGTGAGAACGGCTTACAATTTTAATAGACAAAGGAGGGACACAAAAAGATGCGTCGTATTGATCCAAACAAACTTGAACTAGAAGAACGCGTAGTTACGGTTAACCGTGTTGCGAAAGTTGTTAAAGGTGGACGTCGTTTCCGTTTCACTGCTCTTGTAGTAGTTGGGGATAAAAACGGTCATGTAGGTTTCGGAACTGGTAAAGCGCAAGAAGTGCCAGATGCAATCCGTAAAGCCATCGAAGATGCTAAGAAAAATTTAGTGGAAGTACCAATGGTTGGAACTACTGTTCCTCACCAAGTACTTGGACGCTTTGGTGCTGGCGAAATCCTATTAAAACCTGCTTCTGAAGGTACTGGAGTTATCGCTGGTGGTCCAGTTCGTGCTGTTTTAGAATTAGCTGGTGTTGCTGACATCCTTTCTAAATCACTTGGAACTAACACACCAATTAACATGGTTCGTGCAACAATTGATGGTTTAAAACAATTAAAACGTGCTGAAGACGTAGCAAAACTACGCGGTAAATCAGTAGAAGAACTGTTAGGATAAGGGGGGAATTCAAATGGCGAACAAACTATTAGTTACCCTTAGCCGCAGTGTTATTGGTCGCCCTGAAGACCAACGTGCAACAGTAACTGCATTAGGATTACGTAAAGTAAATCAAACAGTTGAGCATCAAGATAATGCTGCGATCCGCGGTATGATCAATAAAGTTGCTCACCTTGTAACAGTAAAAGAACAATAATCAATTGTTTTCTTTCATAAGGAGGTGCCAATATGAAACTTCATGAATTAAAACCTGCAGAAGGTTCTCGTAAAGAGACCAAGCGTCTAGGTCGTGGTATCGGTTCTGGTCAAGGTAAAACAGCAGGTAAAGGTCATAAAGGTCAAAATGCTCGTTCTGGCGGCGGTGTACGCGTTGGATTCGAGGGTGGTCAAACACCTTTATATCGCCGTTTACCAAAACGTGGTTTTACCAATATCAGCCGTAAAGAATACGCAGTTGTTAACCTTGATGCTTTAAACCGCTTTGAAGAAGGTACAGAAGTTACTCCAGAACTTCTTATCGAAACAGGCGTTGTAAGTAACGAAAAAGCAGGGATCAAAATCCTTGCTAAAGGGAACGTAGAGAAAAAGTTGACTGTTAAAGCTCACAAATTCTCCTCTGCTGCTAAGGAAGCTATCGAAGCTGCTGGTGGAACTACTGAGGTGATCTAATGTTCCAGACAATCTCCAATTTTATGCGCGTGGGTGAGATAAGACGTAAAATAGTATTCACCCTTTTAATGTTAGTCGTTTTTCGACTAGGTACATTTATTCCAGTACCGAACGTAAATGCTGATGTTCTTGCTAATCAAGATAAGCTAAGTGTATTCGGTATCCTTAATACCTTCGGAGGTGGAGCATTAAAACAATTCTCCATCTTTGCAATGGGTATTATGCCTTATATTACTGCTTCGATTATCATTCAGCTTTTACAAATGGACGTTGTTCCAAAATTTACGGAATGGTCCAAGCAAGGTGAATCTGGCCGTCGTAAGATTGCTCAATTCACACGATACTTTACTGTTGTGCTTGGATTTATCCAAGCATTAGGCATGTCCTATGGTTTTAATAACCTAGCCAGCGGACAATTGATTGAGAAACCTGGTATTGGTACGTATTTATTAATTGCTGTTACGCTTACAGCGGGCACTTCGTTCTTGATGTGGCTGGGCGAGCAAATTACTGAAAAAGGTGTAGGAAATGGTATTTCCATCATCATCTTTGCAGGAATTGCCTCTGGTATCCCATCTACGGTTAACCAGATCTATGTTCAGCAATTTGAAAATGCCGGTGAAGCATTATTCTTACGTATTGTAACGGTTATCCTAATCGTTATTGCGATAATTGCAATTGTTGTTGGTGTAATTTTCATTCAACAAGCTAATCGTAAAATACCTATTCAATATGCAAAACGCATGGCAGTAGGACGTAATCCTGTTGGCGGGCAGTCCACCCATATGCCGTTAAAAGTTAATGCTGCGGGTGTTATCCCAGTTATCTTTGCGGTGTCCTTTATTGTCACTCCAAGAACGATCGCTTCATTCTTTCCAACAAATGAAGTCACGCTCTGGATTACAAAATATCTTGACTATACTCATCCTATCGGGATGACACTATATGCTATTTTAATTATCGCGTTTACTTATTTTTATGCTTTCATACAAGTTAACCCTGAACAAGCGGCGGAAAACTTACAAAAGCAAAGCGGCTATATCCCTGGGATCCGCCCAGGAAAGAGCACACAGGAATATTTAACTCGCGTTCTTTACCGATTAACCTTTGTCGGTGCCTTATTCCTAACCATTATTGCGATACTTCCAACCATTTTTATTAAATTGGCGAATCTACCGCAATCTGCCCAAATAGGTGGAACAAGTTTGTTAATCGTTGTCGGTGTTGCACTGGATACGTACAAACAGCTTGAGGCTCAATTGGTTAAACGTCATTATAAAGGCTTTATAAAATAATAGGTTTTAGGGAGCTTCAAAGCCCCTTAAAACCCACTTATTGCACGAGGGGGGAACACGTGTGAATTTAGTATTAATGGGGCTTCCAGGTGCTGGTAAAGGCACACAAGCCGAAAGAATCGTCGAAGGATACGGCATCCCTCATATCTCTACTGGAGATATGTTCCGTGCTGCGATGAAAGAAGGAACAGAACTAGGTTTACAAGCAAAGTCATTTATGGATAAAGGCGAACTTGTTCCAGATGAGGTAACAATCGGCATTGTGCGTGAGCGACTTAGCAAGAATGATTGTCAAAAGGGTTTCCTTTTAGACGGCTTCCCTAGAACTGTACCTCAAGCTGAGGCTTTGGAAAATCTGCTCACTGAATTAAACAAAAAGATAGATTATGTTATCAATATCAATGTTGATAAGAGCATTCTTATGGATCGTCTGACAGGACGTCGGATTTGTAAAGAATGCGGCTCAACTTATCATTTAATCTTTAATCCTCCTGCAAAAGAGGGTGTCTGCGACAAATGTGGCGGAGAACTGTACCAAAGAGCGGATGATAATGCTGAGACGGTTCAAAATCGTTTAGACGTTAATATTAAACAACAAGAGCCATTATTAACATTCTATGAAACAAAAGGATATCTTCGCACGATTGATGGACAGCAGGATATTAGAAAAGTATTTGCTGACATCGAACAGTTACTAGAAGGCTTACGTTAATGGTCATTTGTAAAACCGTGCGAGCGACTCTCGACAACTCTTTAATAAATGTCAAAAGTATGTGCTAGAAAATTGCTTTTCTATAATACGGAGTATGTAGAACCGAGAGTTGGGCAAGACTTACATGAGAAATTGGTAAAATTCCTTATGTAAAAAAACTTGAGGACAGATGACGAACAATATGGTAATATTAAAAGGTTGCTATTGTTGTACGATTAGTAGGTTTGCATGATATTTTCGAACACTATTTTTGATTATAAGAAGGGAGACGAGACAATGGCCAAAGACGATGTTATTGAAATTGAAGGTAAAGTACTAGAAACTTTGCCGAATGCGATGTTTAAGGTAGAATTAGAAAATGGTCATACAGTGCTGGCTCATGTTTCCGGTAAAATTCGTATGCATTTTATTCGAATTCTTCCTGGTGACAAAGTAACAGTTGAGCTTTCTCCATATGACTTAACACGCGGAAGAATTACCTACCGCTTCAAATAAACTGCTTGCTTGCACTCCGTACTATTAAGGAGGTTAGGATAATGAAAGTAAGACCATCTGTCAAACCGATCTGCGAAAAGTGCAAAGTTATCCGTAGACGCGGAAAAGTCATGGTTATCTGTGAAAACCCTAAACACAAACAAAAACAAGGTTAATTTTAAGGAGGTGCGCTCATTATGGCACGTATTGCTGGTGTAGATATTCCACGTGAAAAGCGTGTAGTTATCTCTTTGACTTACATTTATGGTATTGGTAAAGCTACTGCACAAAAAGTATTAGCTGAAGCTGGTGTTTCAGAAAATACTCGTGTACGTGATTTAACTGAAGATGAATTAAATAAAATCCGTGAAATCATCGACAAATTAAAAGTCGAAGGTGATCTTCGCCGTGAAATTTCTCTTAACATTAAGCGATTAATGGAAATCGGCTGCTACCGCGGATTACGTCATCGTCGTGGTTTACCGGTTCGCGGACAAAATACGAAAAACAACGCTCGTACACGCAAAGGTCCTCGTAAGACTGTTGCGAACAAGAAGAAGTAATCGGCAAAGGAGGTTAATTTAAATGGCACGTAAAACTAATACACGTAAACGTCGTGTTAAAAAGAATATTGAAGCTGGTATCGCTCATATTCGTTCAACTTTTAACAATACGATTGTAACTATCACTGATGTTCATGGTAATGCAATTTCTTGGTCAAGTGCAGGTGCGCTTGGATTTAGAGGTTCTCGTAAATCTACTCCATTCGCAGCTCAAATGGCAGCTGAAACTGCAGCTAAAACTTCCATCGAACATGGTATGAAAACTCTTGAAGTTACTGTAAAGGGACCTGGTGCTGGCCGTGAAGCTGCTATCCGTGCTCTTCAAGCTGCTGGTCTTGAAGTAACTGCTATTAAAGACGTTACACCTGTTCCTCATAATGGATGCCGCCCACCAAAACGTCGTCGTGTTTAATTTTTCTGTATAGAATTCGTATCATATGTCCATAATGGGATATGATATTAATTATTTGCACTATACAAGAGAATTTATTCCAGTTGTTGTGCACAAAACGGGAACGTATACATGGGGGAATTTCAGTTAGGAATACCTAATGAAGTTTCGACGTTTTGAAGGAGGGTTATTTGATGATCGAAATAGAAAAACCAAAAATCGAAACGATTGAGATCAACGATGATGCCAAGTACGGTAAGTTCGTCGTAGAGCCACTTGAGCGTGGATATGGTACCACTTTGGGTAACTCCTTACGTCGTATCCTATTATCTTCACTCCCAGGTGCCGCTGTTACATCGATTCAAATCGATGGGGTACTTCATGAGTTCTCAACAATTGAAGGCGTCGTAGAGGATGTAACATCCATCATTTTAAACATTAAAAAATTGGCTTTGAAAATTTACTCTGATGAAGAAAAAACCCTTGAAATTGATTTGCAGGGTGAAGGTCCTGTTTCTGCGGGTAATATTACTCATGACAGTGATGTTGAGATTTTAAATCCAGACCTTCATATTGCTACATTAGCTTCAAATGGTCATCTTCGTATGCGTTTAACGGCTAAACGTGGTCGCGGATATACACCGGCTGAGAATAACAAAAGAGAAGATCAACCGATTGGTGTCATTCCTATCGACTCTATTTTTACGCCTGTTTCCCGCGTGTCTTATCAGGTAGAAAACACCCGTGTAGGTCAATTATCAAATTTTGATAAGCTAACGCTTGATGTTTGGACAGATGGAAGCACTGGGCCAAAAGAAGCGATTGCTCTTGGTTCGAAAATTTTGACCGAGCATTTGAATATATTCGTAGGTTTAACCGACGAAGCTCAAAATGCTGAAATTATGATTGAAAAAGAAGAAGATCAAAAAGAAAAAGTTCTTGAAATGACTATTGAAGAACTAGACCTTTCTGTTCGTTCTTACAACTGTTTAAAGCGTGCTGGAATCAACACTGTTCAGGAATTAGCAAATAAGACTGAAGAAGATATGATGAAAGTTCGTAACTTAGGCCGTAAATCACTCGAAGAAGTGAAGGCAAAACTAGAAGAGCTTGGATTAGGTTTACGTAAGGACGACTAGTCTAATCGTACTTTAATCTGTTTTATGACTTCAACAAAGGAGGGAACCCTTCATGGCATACAGAAAGTTAGGACGCACTAGCGCACAGCGTAAAGCTATGCTACGTGATTTAACTACAGATTTAATTATCAACGAGCGCATCGAAACAACAGAAACTCGTGCGAAAGAAATTCGCTCAACTGTTGAAAAAATGATCACACTTGGTAAGCGCGGAGATTTACATGCTCGCCGTCAAGCTGCTTCTTACGTTCGTAATGAAGTTGCTAATGCTGAAACTGGTCAAGATGCTGTTCAAAAACTTTTCGCTGATATCGCTCCACGTTACCAAGAGCGTCAAGGTGGATACACTCGTATTATGAAACTTGGACCTCGCCGCGGTGACGCTGCGCCAATGGTTATTATCGAGTTAGTTTAATACACTTTTACAGACAACAAGGGCGCTGGACAGTTTACAATCAAACTTGTTCTTTGCCCTTGTTCTGTAAAGGAAATTTTTATAATAGTCCGACACAAGCCAAACGAGTGTTATGATGAGCGTGACTCCAAAACTTGGAGCCTAAAGGGCTTAATTTATCCCTTAATTGAAAACGGTTCAGAAAATATGTTTTCTCTTTCACGACTCGTCTAGCTCATGCACCTCCTCCCATTTCTCTTTAGAAATCCTTACTTGCAGTGAACTACATGCTGCCTAGGGACGAGGTGCGGGCTTTTTTTGTTGTATCTAAGACATTTTATTAATGAGCAGAGTATAGTCTAGCTAGGGAGAATGGCACAATGAAAAAGTCGATTGTTTCTCTTAAGGAAGTATCTTATCAGTATGACACCCAAGAACGATATGCCCTTAAAAATGTCAGCTTTGATATTTATGAGGGAGAATGGCTTGCTATTGTTGGTCATAACGGTTCTGGTAAATCAACAATGGCGAAATTACTAAACGGTCTCCAGTTTCCTATGGAAGGTGAGATCATCATTGATAGCATAAGCTTGAGTGAAGAAACCATATGGGACGTCCGAAAAAGGGTCGGGATGGTTTTTCAAAATCCTGATAACCAATTTGTAGGTACAACTGTACAGGATGATGTGGCTTTTGGTTTAGAAAATAATGGGGTGCCTCGGGAAGAAATGGTGCAGCGAGTGGAGGATTCTTTAAGAAAAGTAAAGATGAATCAATTTCTATATCAAGAGCCGCACCATCTATCAGGCGGGCAGAAGCAGCGTGTAGCCATTGCAGGTGTACTAGCTTTAAGGCCATCTATCATTATTCTTGATGAAGCAACTTCTATGCTCGATCCCAGGGGACGTGAAGAGGTATTGGAGACAGTCCGATTGTTGAAACAAGAAAAGGCGTTAACTGTAATCTCCATTACGCATGATCTGGACGAGGCAGCGAAAGCAGATCGCATTATTGTAATGAATCGTGGAGAAGTATTTCGGGAGGGAACACCTGAAGAGATTTTTACAATGGATGAGCAATTGGTACAATTAGGACTGGATATTCCTTTTTCTGTGAAAATGAGCAAAGCCTTTCGTCAAAATGGGATTAAACTATCAAAGCATTATTTATCAGAAGAAGAGTTGGTGACAGAGCTATGGACATCTCGCTTCAACATGTAGACTACAAATATCAAGCAAACACTCCTTTTGAGCGGCTGGCTATCCAAGATGTCTCCATTGATATCCCAGAGGGAACATACCTGGCGATTATTGGTCACACAGGCTCGGGCAAATCAACGGTCCTGCAGCATTTAAATGCGCTCCTGCAGCCATCGAATGGAACGGTTAAGATTGGTGAATATGAAGTAAAAGCCGGACAAAAAAATAAACAGTTAAAACCTGTGCGGCAAAAGGTTGGGATTGTGTTTCAATTCCCTGAACATCAGTTATTTGAAGAAACCGTCGAAAAGGATATAATCTTTGGCCCGATGAATTTTGGTGTTTCCGAAACTGAGGCAAAGGAGAGGGCCCATCTTGCCCTAAAACATGTGGGTCTTGCAGAGGAGATTTTAGTTAAATCACCGTTTGACCTTTCAGGAGGCCAAATGAGACGTGTGGCGATTGCTGGTGTGCTTGCGATGGAACCAGACGTTATCGTCTTGGACGAACCTACTGCAGGTTTAGACCCGAGAGGCCGCAAAGAGATTATGGATATGTTTTATTCCCTCCATAAGGAAAGAAGGCTTTCTACGATTCTTGTTACACATAGTATGGAAGATGCAGCAAGGTATGCTGACGAAATTGTCATCCTTCAGCAAGGTAAAGTTACTAAAAAAGGGACTCCTGAAGAGATTTTCTCTGCACCAGTAGAATTATTACAAATGGGTCTCGATGTTCCAGAAGTAGTTCGTTTTCAGTTGAAATTGGAGAATGAAACAGGTATCAAATTAGATAAAATCTATCTCACGATTGATGAGTTATCATCGAAAGTCACAGAGGTAATAAGCAGGGGTGTCCGCTCATGATGGAAAAAATGATCTTCGGACGTTATGTTCCTGCAGATTCAACTGTTCACAAAATGGATCCTCGATCGAAGCTTTTGATTATTTTTCTTTTTGTCTGCATCATCTTTCTTGCTAATAACTGGATTACTTATGCACTTATTGGTATTTATACTTTTTATATGCTAGGCATGTCGAAGATTCCCGCCCGCTTTTTATATGGGGGGCTTAAGCCTGTTCTTTGGCTTGTATTGTTTACATTAGTGATGCAGCTGTTTTTTACAAAACAGGGTGATCTTCTCTTTAAATTCGGTCCAGTAGAGATATATGAAGAAGGGGTTAGACAGGGGATTTATATTGCATTGAGATTCTTCTTTTTAATCCTTATGACATCTTTACTAACACTAACGACTAGTCCTATTGAGATAACGGATGGAATGGAAACTCTTTTAAATCCTTTAAAAAAGGTACGGTTTCCGGTTCATGAGATGGCACTCATGATGTCTATTTCTTTACGCTTTATTCCTACTCTTATGCAGGAAACGGACAAGATTATGAAGGCACAAATGGCCCGTGGGGTTGAGTTTGACAGCGGACCGCTAAAAGAGCGGATAAAAGCGGTTGTTCCTTTATTGATTCCTTTATTTGTCAGTGCTTTTAAACGGGCGGAGGAACTTGCTATTGCAATGGAGGCACGCGGATATCGCGGCGGCGAAGGGAGAACCAAATTCCGCCAGCTTAGCTGGAGTAAAGTCGATACCCTTCAAATCCTTTTATTAGTTATTTTAACTATTTTACTATTCCTATTACGTTCATAATGGAGCGAAACGATGAAAAGGTATAAGTGTATTATTTCTTATGATGGCTCAGGATTTTCCGGATATCAAGTACAGCCCAATAAGCGAACCGTCCAATCTGAACTCGAAGCAGTGCTGACCAAAATGCATAAGGGTGAACATATTAAAGTTTCAGCCTCTGGCAGAACGGATGCTGGCGTTCATGCAAAGGGTCAGGTTATTCATTTTGATTCGTCCCTGCCTATTTCAGAAGAAAAGTGGGCAAATGCTCTGAATTCGCTTTTGCCGGAGGACCTATCTGTTCTTTCAGTACTTAAAGTGAATTCATCGTTTCACGCCCGGTTTGACGCCATTGGAAAGGAATATCACTATGTCCTTCAGCTTTCTAAGATAAGAGATCCATTCATGCGGTACTTTGCTTGTCATTACCCATATGAATTAAATATCGAGGCAATGAAAGAGGCAAGTCGCTTTTTCTTAGGCACCCATGATTTTACCAGTTTTTGCTCAGCTAAAACGGAGGTAAAGGACCGAGTCCGAACCATCGAAAAGATTGATTTTATTATCGATAAAAATAGTTTGACGCTCAAGTTTTTTGGAAATGGCTTTTTATATAATATGGTTCGAATCCTTACAGGCACTCTCTTAGAAGTAGGGATAGGCAAGCGGACACCTGAGGAAATGCTTCATATTCTAGAAAAAAAGGACCGGCGTTTTGCTGGGAAAACTGCCCCGGCTCAAGGTCTTTATCTGATGAAAGTATTTTATGAATAAAATTTCTAAAACAACTTTTCCTGGTGTAACATTTTCTTGACATTTAGACTGGGAGAATTTATTATATTAGATGTGCGTGTTTTTAATCCCACGATAAAGCCCCGGAAAGTCTTCATCGTGATTGAAAATATATGATTTTGAAAAATAACTGCACAAGGGCTTAGGATGTTTATTCCCGGAACAGAATATAACGCTGATAGCTTTAAAGGTGCGAAAATAATAATCTTTCATGGATTTAATAGGAGGGAAACTCATGCGTTCAACGTTTATGGCAAATGCCAACAATATCGAGCGTAAATGGTATGTGATTGATGCAGAAGGCAAAACTCTTGGTCGTCTTGCTTCTGAAGTAGCTTCAATCTTACGCGGTAAAAACAAACCAACTTTTACACCACATGTTGACACTGGTGATAATGTAATCATTCTTAACGCTTCTAAAGTAGAACTAACTGGTAAGAAATTAACTGACAAGATCTACTATCGTCACACAATGCATCCAGGTGGTTTAAAAACTAGAACTGCTCTTGAAATGCGTACAAACTACGCTGAGAAAATGATCGAGCTTGCTGTTAAAGGCATGCTTCCAAAGAATTCTCTTGGTCGTCAAATGTTCAAAAAATTGCACGTGTATGCTGGCAATGAGCATCCACATCAAGCACAAAAACCTGAAGTTTACGAACTTCGCGGTTAATTAAGAGGGAGGGACAAAAACTATGGCACAAGTTCAATATATCGGTACTGGTCGCCGTAAGAGCTCTGTCGCACGTGTGCGCTTAGTTCCTGGCACAGGCAAAATTGTAGTTAATGGTCGTGAAATCGAAGATTATATCCCATTCGAAGCATTACGTGTTGTTGTAAGACAACCTCTAGTTGCAACTGAAACAGTTGGCAGCTATGATGTTCTTGTAAACGTAAGCGGCGGTGGATACACTGGTCAAGCTGGCGCAATCCGCCACGGTATTGCTCGTGCATTACTTCAAGCTGATCCAGAATTCCGTCCAACATTAAAGCGCGCAGGTTTATTAACTCGTGATGCACGTATGAAAGAGCGTAAGAAATACGGTCTTAAAGGTGCTCGTCGTGCGCCTCAGTTCTCAAAACGTTAATTTTTGCAGGACTACAAAGACTCTCAACCATCTGGTTGGGGGTTTTTTTTATGTCCCAAAAGAGGAACTTCCTTTATATGACTTTACAAATAACAATCATTTGTATCCTTGTAACTTCATTATTTACCCCAAAAGTAAAATAGGCTTTTACATTAGTAACAACGTCCCAGATAAAACCATATTTTGTTGAAGAGAGTACATCACCACGAGAAACCTCTTTTACACAATTTGATAAATTAACCTATGCTCTCTTCAGGTTTCTGTTTCACCTGGTGATTAAATACAAAGGGGAGGAAAAAAATATGCAAAATTTTCATAATGATTTACAAGGGTTGACACTTGACCCTTACCAAACTGGGGAGTTAGTTTCATATACTCCGCAATTCCAGGATGAGCACATGTTTAGGCGTTGTGGTGGTTGTTTCCATGGTTGTGGAGGGTTTGGTCGTTGTGGAGGTTTCGGTCGTTGTGGAGGTTTCGGCTTCCGATGCGGCGGTTGTTTCGGCTGCGGTGGTTGTGGCGGATGTGGCGGCTGCTTCGGCTTTAGTTGCGTGGGCATTGGATTTAGTTGTTTTGGCTTTGGCATCGGTTTTATTTAATCTTGTCTATTGTGAATTACAAAAAGAGAAGTTGTTTTATGAAGGAGGTGCTCCCGCACTATTTGTGCCGCGGGGGCACTTCTTTATTCTATTTATCATATTGGACAAAAAATCGTACATAAACTTATAGTGCATAAGTTGTAATGATAAGGAATAGGAGGCTCTGCATGACAAACCTTACCTCGTCCTCACGATTGAAGGCCAAAAGGGATACATTTTTTCTTCCAGATCAAAAGGGGGGTGTCTATTTTAGGAATAACGTTCATTCCTTCCGGATGGAGGGAAAAACCATTTATCCATGGATTGAGAAATTGCTGCCATTGTTCAATGGGGAGCAAACCATGGGAGATTTGACGCAGGGGTTAACGGGACCGTACCGTGACAGGGTATATGAAATCGGAGAAACGTTGTACAATAATGGATTTGTTCGAGATTTAAGTAAAGATATTCCCCATCAATTAAATCGTCAAGTTCTAGAAAAGTATGCTTCACAAATTGAATTTATCGAGAACTTTGTTGAATCAGGTGCATACCATTTTCAAAAGTATCGTCAGGCAAGCGTCTTGGCTGTAGGCTCTGGACCTTTCCTTATATCGTTGGTTTCCTCATTAATGGATTCAGGGCTGCCCAAATTAAATATCATGATCAAAGATACGGTTCCAACCAATAGGCAGCGGCTTAATTTGCTTGTGCAGAATGCGAGGAAAATAGATTCCGATGTCGAGGTGGTGGAAGTACCTTATCCTAAAGAGGAGGGGAAAAATGTTTGGAAAGATGTCCTTCAGCCCTATGACTGGATTCTATATGTCTCACAGGATGGAAATGTAAATGAATTAAGGAATCTGAATCAAATTTGCAAAGAAGAAAAAAAGGCATTTCTTCCCGCCATCTATTTAGAAGAGGTTGGATTCTCTGGCCCGTTAACTCATCCAGACTCAGAGGGAAGCTTCGAGTCTGCATGGCTTAGGATTCATCAATCTTCCGTACAAGCAGATAGGCAGTCTCTAGACTTTTCTTCGACCCCAGGAGCGATTTTGGCAAATGTCTCTGCATTCGAATTTTTCAAGAAGGTAACAGGAATAGCAGATTCAAATCAAAGTAATCAAATTTACATGCTTGATCTTGAAACGTTGGAAGGAGACTGGCTTTCATTCATCACGCATCCATCGGAAATGTCTATGAGTCTTACTCCTGAACTGGTTGAAGATCTTGATTTAAAACTAAAACAAGAATCAGACAGGAATGAACAGCAGGGATTGCTTTTGGAATATTTCGATCGCTTAACTTCAAAAGAATTAGGTATTTTCCATACTTGGGAGGAAAGGGATTTGATACAGCTCCCTATGCCCCAATGCTATGTTCAGGCCGTTGACCCTGTGTCAGAGGGACCAGCAAAACTGTTGCCGGAAGTGATCTGTTCGGGGCTGACACATGAAGAGGCAAGAACGAATGCCGGTTTAAAGGGCATTGAAATGTATGTGACTAAAATGATAAATTCTCCTATCCAGGGATACAAAGGTCAAACCGAGAAGCTGGGTGCGAATCTTCCAGAGGGATTTCTGGGCATCGGATCAGGGGAAACAATCGCTGAGGCCATCTGCCGCGGACTGCAGGCCTATCTTGATGAAGAATCGAAAAATGGTAAGGGGAATCACCAGAATACGCTATTTCGTGTGCCTATAGGAGCGATAGAAGATAAACGATGCCGATTTTATTTAAGTGCGTTGACCACTTTGAACGGATCACCGTCAATTGGTTTAAAAGAGGATGTATTAGGCTTCCCTGTTGTATGGGTCAGGTCGAAGGGGTGTTGGTACACTGGGGTTGGTTTAAATACAACTTTGGCATTGCGAAGTACATTACAGCAAGCACTTTTGGACGCTCAAAACCAGATAAAAACCGAAGAAAGGAAACCGACGGAGTCGATGATTTATCTGGAAAAAAAGGGAGTAAAACTTGAAATCCCTTCTTATGATGAAATGAGACAATTAGAGCTATTACAATCCTCCATACAGGTCTTGAATAGAAACAACAAAAAGCTAGTTGTCTATGACCTCTCGATCGAGCCTTTTTTAAAACAAGTGCTGGCAGGGGTGTATGGTGTGCAGGTGCGAGAGGGGGATTCCTAATGACTGCCCATATCCTCATTACTGGAGACGGCCTATTAGCGGATTATGTCAGTGACCAATTGTCCACCAACTATCTAGTAAGACGTCAAGGCATTTTTGAAGGAATTCCTGAAGAAACAGCATTAGCCCTGGTACTTAGCGATGCCTGGCATCCATCCATCCATCAAAAAGCGGAGGAGATATTTAGGACCTCGGGTATCCCTTGGTTTCGAGGTTTCGTTTCGTTAGGTGAGGGGATCATTGGTCCATTAGTACGGCACGACAAACCAGGATGTTCTCTCTGTGCTGACAAACGGCGCTTGATAGCCGGTCCTGATCGCTACGAAATGTGGGAGATTCAGAGGGTATTGACAGCAGGGGCGGGTATCCAGCGTGATGCATGGGCTTCTAGAACGGGACTATCGCAAATGGCAACCTTCATCAGTAACGAAGTGAAGAAAGTTCTTCAAGGGGATCCCTCTTCCTTAGAAGAAAGGATGTTCATTACCAATCTGAGAACGTTAACGATCTCTAGTCACGTTTTCTTGCCTGATCCATTGTGCTCGATTTGCAGTCCAATACCTGAAGACACGCCAGAATTGGCTCGAATTAGATTAGAGTCCAGCCCTAAATTAAATGGTACTGGTTATCGCTGCCGCTCGATGGATGAATTGAAAACAGTGCTGGTCGAAGACTATCTGGATGAACGTACAGGCATCATGAATGGAAAAATGGCGGATTTCAGGCTGCCATTTGCCGATGTTTTGATTAACATGCCGTTGTTTGGTGCTGACGAGGGAGTTGCTGGCCGTACTAATTCTTATGAAATGAGTGAGTTAACCGCCATATTGGAGGGGTTGGAGCGATATTGCGGAATTGAGCCTCAAGGTAAAGCTAAGAAAGTTCGTGATAGTTATCGACATATAAAGGATTTCGCATTGAATCCGGCTAGAGTTGGTTTACATGATCAGGAACAATATGTAAAACCTCATTTTCCGTTTAAACCGTTTCATCCTGATGCCCCAATGGATTGGGTCTGGGGTTATTCGTTTTTACAAGAGCGCCCTATTCTGGTTCCTGAGTTACTCGCCTATTACAGTTTGGGCATTACTGGGGAGGGCTTTGTTTATGAAACCTCCAACGGATGTGCATTAGGAGGAAGTATGGAAGAAGCCATATTCCATGGCATTATGGAGATCGTTGAGAGGGATTCCTTTTTGATAACGTGGTATGCACGGCTGCCTATCCCGCCTCTTGATCTCCATTCAGCAAACGATAAAGAATTAGAGCTTATGGTTGATAGGATACGTGAGGTTCAGGGGTATGACGTTCATTTTTACAATTCGACCATGGAACATGGGATTCCCAGTGTTTGGGCAGTGGCAAAAAACAAACAATCAAAGGGTGTGAACCTTATTTGCGCAGCAGGCGCTAATCCGGATCCTGTAAGAGCGGTAAAAAGCGCGATTTACGAGCTTGCCGGAATGATGGTTAGGCATGACAAAATATTGGAGGAAGACCGGAAAAAATATGAAGAAATGCTAAAGGACCCATTTGCGGTCCGTACTATGGCGGATCATGGCCTGCTTTACGGCCTGCCAGAAGCAGAGGAACGGTTGAACTTTTTATTAGATGATAATCGTCCTTTACGCTCATTTGCGGAGGAATTCAAACAGCCTCCGGAGAATACCGATTTGAAGGATGATCTTCTGGCTATTCTTGATAGGTTTCGACAATTAGACCTCGAGGTCATTGTGGTGGACCAAACAACTCCAATAACCAAACGGAATGGATTATTCTGTGTTAAGGTGTTAATCCCTGGTATGCTGCCGATGACATTCGGACATCACCTTACTCGTGTCAGGGGGCTGGAGCGGGTCCTTCAAGTGCCGATGAAACTAGGATTTACCAAACAGCCGTTATCGTATGAACAGCTTAATCCATATCCTCACCCATTCCCATAATGAAGAATAGGAGGTGTAAAAGTGAATCTTGAAACTTTCCTGCATCATCTTCACTTTGATACGGAAAAGTGCGCTCCTCCAGATTGGCAAGTGGATTGGGAGGACGCACCGCTTCCCTATAAACTGTACCGCGGCCTGCAAGAGTACTCACTATCCGGAGATGTACCGTTAACCCTTGAGGGAAAAGAAGCTCATGCACAACCTGCACTAGAGGAACTGGGCCATTTCTTATGGTATGTATATGGAATTACTCAATATGCTCAGACTGCCTTCATGGAGGACACCGGTGAAAAAGCCGATGTAAGCTATGCCCAGTTATTACGAAGATTTGTTCCCTCTGGTGGGGCATTGTACCCCAATGAATTATACGTGTATATAAAGCTTGAAGACGTACCGACGGGAATTTACCATTACGATGTGGCCCATCACCGCCTTCTTTTGCTGCGAGAAGGAAATTATGATTCTTACTTATCCAGAAGTCTTGGAAATAGTTATGATCTGTCCGATTGTTTCTGTACTGTTTTTGTCTCGACTGTTTTTTGGAAAAACTTCTATAAATATAATAATTTCTCCTATAGGCTCCAAGGATTAGATGCTGGTGTGATAATAGGGCAAGCGTTAGAAGCGGCTAATCAGATGGGATTCTCTTCACGCGTCTGCTATCAATTTCTTGATCGGTCGATCAATCATTTACTTGGACTAACAGAACAGGATGAAAGCGTATATGCGATGATTCCGCTCTCCATTCATTCATCTATCCATTATGTTGACAAAGATCATAATGGCGGAGAAATGGTCTCTGATACACAATTGTCCAAGGAAGTTCCCTCTCTTTCCCATGAGACCTATAATCGATCAAAGAGCGTGATCGATTATCCGCTGCTGAGAAAAATGAATGAAGCCTCGATGCTGGAAACAACCAGTTCATTTTTTAAAAGAAGAAACGATAATCGTGTAAAACCTTCCTTAGGTATGGAGGCAATCATGCTTCCATTTACCGAGCAACTGACGTATGATTTTGCATCTGTTTGCAGGGAGAGGCGTTCCCCTAATTTTGACTTTATGATAGGTAAAATCAGTCAGATGCAGTTATCCACATTGTTAAAAGAAACATTTTCTACATCGTATCAGAATGACCTTGATGACACACATGAGAATGCGGAGAATCGTGTCAGTTTGTATGGCAGTTTTTATAATGTGGAGGGAATTCCCAATGGTGCTTACGCTTATGACGAAAGAGCGCATGCACTTCGGGGAATAACAAAGGGGGATTTTCGGGAGTATTTACAATATGGATTAACAATGCCCACTGTAAATCTGTTTCAAGTTCCACTAGTACTGCATATTGTAGGGGACAGGGACCATCAAAAAAAGGAATTGGGATATAGAGGATACCGCATTCAACAAATGGAAACCGGGATACTTTTGCAAAGACTGCTCTTGGTAACGAGCGCATTAGGGATGGGGGGGCATCCGCTATTAGGATTTGATGCGAACCAATGTGATGAACTTTACAGGACCCATTCGAAGCAAAAAACAAGTCTGATTCAGATCCCGACCGGTCCATACCATCCTCGTGCCTGGCTAAAAGGGAGTTTACACAGCTAGGAAAAACTTTCGTTACGAACTAAACACAATATTTCAGAAGACGCCTAACCCTTTGGTTGGGGGTCTTTTTTACCTGATTAAAATGGTACTTCAAATTGGACTGTTCATAGGAGGAAAATGTCACATTGATTAATAAATCCTGCATTTAGGTTATTTCCTCACATAGACTATAGTTTATACATAAAATAGTGTACGCATTGAAGGGAGAATAGGAGGAAATTAGAATGCCTTCTGTTATAAATCTAGGGGTTTTTAACGTAAATTCGCCTCAAGCAAGTTCGGCTATTTTTATTGGCGAAGGTGTTGTAAATGGTATGGATGCTAACAGGAAATATAATCTAAACATGGGGGGAGTCTACGGTTTTAATAATGCAACGGCAGGGAATGTAAACAATATTGCAGACAGCTTTGAAATGTTAGATGGAGTTATTTTTGACCAAGACCTAAAGCCGAATATCGGGGGCGGGGGAAATATTTAAGTGAATAAGAGAAAAACAATAAAACCCTCTGATTAGTCAAGGGTTTTTTGCTTTTGCCTTTCCTGAGGCTCTAAATTTCCTTGGCTCTCTTTTTCATGATTGGTTAATGAGGCAGTCATATGTGCAAAGTCATTTCGATCACCATGAATATTGCCTAAGCCTTGGCTGTGTTGTTTACTGTTTTTAAAATCCTCAATAAAATTGTTTCCGATACTGAAACAGGAGGCACCCTCAATGGTACCGATTTTAATTGTACCGATATGAAAGGTTGGGGAAAGAATAGGAGACCCCATAACTATTCACTCCGTTCCTTTTGAGTGTTTTCCAGCCACTTGTTTTCGGTGACCTTATTTTCATCGCCGGACAATACTCCGAGCACTTCATTCATAACTTGACTAGAACGAAACTTTTTATGTGTATTAGTTCCACCCATGAAAAATCCTGATGATTGACCGATACTGGTTACAAATATATTTCCTAACTTTAAGTTAATCATAAATGAGCTAACCTTTCTTAATCGTTATTTAACTACAATTTTTCGGATTGTTGCACTCCATTTAATACAATAGTCTATTCAATGTATGGGCGGATGACACAGTTATTTTTAATACGGCACCAGACCTGTATCACTAACATAAGGTAAACTAACTAAATGAAGATAAAAAAGTGGTGACAAAGATGGTAAAGTATTTAAATCTCAATCTTTCAGGTGGTATTCATATTCAAATGATGCAAAGGCAATCCGGCATATTTATAGGAGAGAAAAATGTTGCTATTGGATGGAGTTCACATGGTAAGGAGAATAGCGTGATAGGTAATATTAGCGGTCAATCCAATCTCCTTCTTAACAATATATCGATCTTAAATGATCCTGACCTGATTGATACACCCATCGATGACCGCGATATCAACCTATCCTTTGAAAATCCAAGTGATGAGAATAAAGTAACCAATATTAACCTTGATGGCATTAATGTCAATAGAATCGAGCAAAACAGTTCTATATTCCTTGGTAAAGGCCGTGTAAATGGGATGGACGCCAACCAAAAGTCAAATACCATCCAGGGGGCCGTATTGGGGAAAAACAATCAACAAGTGAGTAATCTGAACTTAAATTATGATCAAGATATGATAGATGCCATTATTGACGACCGGGACATAAAAATAGCCAGCCTTGAAAAAGAGCGCTGATTTGAATGATTCATACCTATCAAGTGCTTTTGGGGTTACCAATGCTGTCTAGGAATCATAATGAAAACGAAATCCTTTTGAAGTCTTTATGATATTGTCTTGATCAGCAGATGATGAGTCAGCCATGGTTTCCTTTTTCATTTTATCTCCATTCAATTGCATTTGAATGGACTCAGCTAAATCATTTGAAGTGCTTATATTATTGCCTATAATTAGCTTTCCGCTTAATTCGTCGATTTCAATATTATCTAAACGATAAACGATATTTTCTATATTTTCGATTTGAACCTTCTCGAATTGGATGTGCCGCTTGTTCCCGTCCCTTTGCTGCTGCTCCAATAACTCAATAATTTGATCCAATTTATTCAATATGTGAGAGTTGATTCTCATCTCTTCAGCCTTTTCTGTTCCTTTTTGTTTTTTACGCAAAGAAAAAAATCCAAACATAATTTCCCTCCTTTACAGGGATGCTGCATCGGGATAAAGGCCATGGACTCGTTGGTTCAAATTTCAAGAATGCTGCTACTTTACTGTTCTTTATAAATATATGGCTGCAGTGTGACTTTTTGTCAAAAGGGAGTAAATTTCACTCCGGGCTAATCTTGTTTTATGACCGCAATTGTACTCAAAAGGTGATATTAAAAATTGGAAATGAGGACTTTGCATTTCTTAGACCTAAGGGATAAAGAATAGTTCTAAGAGGTGAAAAGCAGTGACTGTAATAACAACCTTCAAAGAAAAACGACGGGAAAAGCAGATTAAATATGAACGTTCCGTACTAAGGGAGTTATCGATTAATACATTGAAGGAAAGAGTAAAACAATATTTTGGATCCACGAATCTTGCTAATAACTTTGTAATGAATTCAGGAATAGAAGAAGCATGTTATGATGTCGCCCTTGAGGCCTTCCTTTTGGGGGCGAAATTTAGTAAATTTGGATATCATGGTGAGAATCCCGAAGAAGTACGAAAACGGTGCCTCAGGGAAGAAAAACATCTAATTGATACACTTTATAACTTTTTGCTCTATTGGGGGCATGGACAAGAAGGCACTATGAGTGAGTCACTATACTATCTTTGTGAACAGTATATCTTTGTCTGGTGGAATGAAGGGTTTGAAAAGGGGCAGAGACGACTTAAGCTAAGATTACATTAAACCCTAAAGCATCCTGCATTGTACTTAATGCACCAGTCCTTTTTAAAAAGAGACGGAGCATCCAAGTGCATTGCTTAAGGGTGCTTTTTCGGTTCTAAAACTTCCCCTTGTCCCATATAGTTAACTGAACAGGGACGAGCGGGAAGGATGGTAGGGGTGACTAAGCGAAATATAAAAATAATTAGCTTTATAACAGGTTTAATTGTATTATTTTTTATACTTCAACATGATTTTAATGAAAATAATTCTTGGAAAACCTGGAATCTCCCGTTATCAGGAAAAATTATCTTATTGGATGCAGGGCATGGCGGACCAGATGGCGGGGCAGGAACAGGAGAAACACTCGAAAAGGATATTGCTCTAGAAATTACTAAAAGTGTCCGTGATTATCTCCAAGAGCAAGGAGCTCTAGTCATTATGACAAGAGAGAAAGATGAGGATTTAGCCGATTCTGATACACGAGGATATAGCCGCAGGAAGGTTGAAGATCTCAAAAAGAGATTGAAAATGATCAATAAGACTGATATTGACCTATTTGTCAGTATTCATTTAAATGCTATTCCATCCTCTAGGTGGAGCGGTGCCCAAACCTTTTTTGCTCCGCATCATGAGGAAAATGCGAGAGCAGCAAAGTTTATCCAGGAAGAACTCCGCAGAAATCTCGAAAACACAGAGCGGAAGGCCAAGCCAATTAATCATGTCTATATTTTAGAAAATGCAAAGAAACCTGGCGTACTCGTCGAGGTAGGTTTTCTCTCCAACCCAAGAGAAAAGGCACTATTAAAAAAGGCGTCCTACCAGGAAAAAGTAGCGGCCTCCATTAATCATGGGATCCTGCGTTATTTTACGAATGAAAAGGAATTAAAAGAAACAGATTAAGGAGGATGTCAGCATCTTCCGCTTTTTTTTATGAGATTTATGCTAACGTGTGATTGAAATAACTGTTTCTTATTTTGATTATGGTATACTAAAAATGGAAAAGAATTCTTAGGTGAGGTGCATTCTATGTTAACAGAAAAATTAGTTCGTGACGTTCTGGGAGGCCTTAAAGAGCCTTTTTTACATAAAACTTTAGCAGAATTAGATGCCATCGAGGAAATAAAAATTAAAGAAGAAAAGAACCATGTTAGTGTTAAGGTATTGATCGCTAAAACAGGTACAAGCGAACAGCTTCAACTTCAAACACAAATCGTTAATAAATTGAAAGAAGCTGGTGCAGCGACTGTTGGAATTCGTTTTTCTGAGCTGCCGGAAGAGCTATTGGCACAACATCGTAATGTGGAACAAGAGGCCCAAAACCTTCTTCAATCTAAGAATACAACCTTTATTGCCATTGCAAGTGGAAAGGGCGGCGTTGGTAAATCTACGGTTTCTGTAAACCTTGCGGTAGCTTTGGCGCGTTTAGGTAAAAAGGTAGGCTTAATTGACGCTGATATCTACGGATTTAGTGTCCCTGATATGATGGGCATTACAAATCGCCCTGTAGTTCGGGGCGAAAAGATTATCCCGGTTGAACGGTTTGGGGTTCAAGTTATTTCAATGGGATTCTTTGTTGAAGACAATGCTCCTATTATCTGGCGCGGACCAATGCTAGGAAAGATGCTTAACAGTTTCTTCAGTGAAGTTGAATGGGGAGAACTTGATTATTTATTATTAGATTTGCCTCCAGGTACAGGAGACGTTGCTTTAGACGTTCATACTATGCTGCCATCTTGTAAGGAAATCATTGTGACGACCCCGCATCCAACGGCTGCATTTGTAGCAGCACGGGCGGGTGCAATGGCGTTAAAGACAGAGCATGAAGTACTGGGTGTTATTGAAAATATGGCCTATTTTGAAAGTAAGCTGACAGGTGAAAAGGAATATGTGTTTGGCCGTGGCGGCGGTGATAAGCTGGCTGAAGAATTAAACACGGTTTTACTCGGACGTTTGCCTCTTAATCAGCCTGATTGGAATGAGGAAGATTTTGCCCCATCTGTTTATCAGGAAGATCATCAAATCGGCAAAATTTATTTAGAAATAGCTGAAAAAGTAACAAGCCTTTTGAAAAAATAAGAATGGAGCCTCTGCCTTAATTGGAAGAGGCTTTTTTTTCATGTTAATTACTTGTCGGCTGCTTCTTCGGCTGCCTTTAACAATAATTCTTGTATTTTAGCTTTATAAAGAGGGCTATTAAGGGTTTCTGTAATAACATCTTGAAGATGCTGCCGATAATCTTTGCTTTTTAGAGTGTCTGTCATTTGTTTTTGAATTTCAGGCTCTTTAAACACTTGAACCATCATGGTCCGGTATTGAGGGTCATTCATTAATTCCTTTAATAATGTTTTTTGTTCATTTTTCATGTTTTTTGCTACGCTCTGAGCAAAAGCAGGATCACTAAAGGCTTTTTTCCAAAAATCAATGGCTTTATCGGATGTAAGAGTGGTTTGAATGGTGTCGGCCACAACTTTTTGATCCATGACGAGTTTTTCTTTCATTGCATCCGAGGTCATGACATCCTGAATGGCTTTCTTACCATCGTCAGTCTTAAGTATATCCACCACCATTTTCTTGGTTTGGTCATAATCGAGTTGCCCCCCGCCGCTTGAATCACTTGAGGATCCGCAACTTGTAAGGAATAGCGTGATGGGCAGGAGGAGCACCATGTTCTTAGCTTTCATTCTTTAAGCTCCTTTCACATAAAAATCCTTAATTTTAGGATGAAGAAAGTCAGCGCAGATTATTCGCAGATAAATGAAATAATGGATTTTTTGAGGCTTGCTTGGTAAAATCAGAATGGTAATGATTTGATTTATTTATGGGGGTTTAAAGTGTGACAAGCCGTAATTGGGTAAGACTATTTATGTCCACACTGGCAGTTGGCGGGGTCACGACAGCTATTGTGGGTTTTATCATCCGTTGGGATGAATTTCAGCCCTACTTTATTAATTTTAAGATTATTGATATTTTATCCACATTAATTTGGTTAATTGTTATGGGTTTTCTTTTTAGTGTCATTAGCCAGATGGGTTTCTTTTCTTATTTAACAATCCACCGCTTTGGATTAGGAATTTTTAAATCAGTATCTTTATGGAATTCTGTTCAGGTTGTTCTCATTCTTTTTGGTTTATTTGATTTAGTCTACCTGCGTTATGAGAACTTCGCTAAACCAGGGGAATCGATTCTCCCGTATTTTGGACCTGCAGTAATCCTTTTGGCTGCTGGACTTGTGGTTGCTTGGTATAAAGTGAAACAAACAAACGGCGGAGCCTTTATTCCTGCTATGTTTTTTATGATTGTGGCTACTTTGGTAGAATGGGTTCCTGTATTGCGTGAGAATGAAATGAACTGGTTCTACCTTATGATGATTTCATTATTAGCATGTAATGCTTATCAAATATTAATCCTTCATAAATTGAACGCTCAATCCGTGCAGGAAAGACAAAGTCGGACAAAACAAGACAAGCCTAAATCAACTAATAAAAGTAAAAAGCTGAACAAAAAACCGTCCATTTAGGACGGTTTTTTGCTTGATTATTGAAAATAAATTACATTTAATTAATTTCCTTAGAGTGTACTTCGCCATTGGCAATCATTTCTGATACAGTAACAAGTTTTAATCCTTTTTGTCGAATTTCAGCAAGAATAAGTGGCAGTGCCTTTGCTGTTTGTTTTGCTCCATCTGAAGCATGGAGCAGCACTATATCCCCATTATCTACTTTACTAACATTTTCAACAATTTTTTCTACACCAGGGTTTTGCCAATCCTTAGAATCTACCTTCCAATGTACAACCGTATAACCATATCGCTTAGCGATTTTTAATGTACGCTCATCGAAGTGACCAGTCGGTGCTCGTAATAGCTTAATGTTTTTAAGATTGAGTTTAGTAAAGGATTCTTGTGCTTTTGAAATATCCCTAGCAATTTTAGCGTCTTCTACATCTAGGTATTCGACATAATCATACCCAAGAAGACCAATTTCATATCCTTCCTTTACTATGCGGCTGACAATATCTGGGTGCCGTTCGGCCCATGAACCAGACAGGAAGAAAGTTGCGGATTTTACATTTTCCTTCTTTAACACATCTAAAATAGGTTCAGCCTTTTCATCCCCCCAGCCAATATTAAACGTGAGGGCTAAGTCCTTTTCCCCTCGATAAATGGCATTAGAGCTGTCTTTAGTTGAAAAAACAGGGATCTGTACTAGATTTTCCATGTAGAGAAACCATGCTGTGAAAAAAGCCGCAATGAGAATAAGTGATACATTTTTTAACGCCTTACCGTTTAATACAAAAAAGAAATTCATCCTTCCCACCTCGTCCAAACTATCCTTGTCTCAACCTATGCGTTTAAATTTAAGAATATGATTAACTTTTTAATTATAAAATTTCTAAATTTGGAAAAGACTACTATACAACACACTTCGCTGGAGGTTTTTCAATGTTTGGACTTCTCATCAATGAAAAAGAAGTAAAAGAAATGGAATACCTTATTAAAAGAGAAATGGATGAAATATTATTTGATTTGAAAGATGATCGAATCGACCATATTGTAAAGAGATCAATGGAAGAACGATATAAAATTCTATTTTCTTTATTTAAGAGAGTGGCATCTCCCCAAGAGTGCTTTAAATATATGCGTAGAGGCAAGAAGGATCGAAAGAAAGGATAATCTTAATTTTTTTTATCAAATGCGTTGACATTTGCTAATAGCCTTGGTATATTAATAAACGTCGCTGATTGCGTTAAGAAAATAATTTGAAAAAGTTATTGACTTTATAGTTTGAAGGTGATACATTAATAAAGTCGCTTTTGAGCGACGGAGATAAACTTGTTCTTTGAAAACTAAACAAACAAAAACGTCAACAAACAATAATTATTCATTTCTTA
>NZ_JAABNN010000022.1 GCF_009928415.1 Bacillus sp. USDA818B3_A | reverse complement strand
GGATTGGACTTTCACCAACTAGCAATTAACGGCTTGCTGGGCACGCAATAAAAAACAACCCTTATGTAAAGGGCCGTTTTACTAATTACATTATTTTTTTCACAGGTTATTAACATATAGGCTGGTATTATCCACAATTAACAAGAGGTTACCAACAATTTATCTATAGTTATACACAGAATATGTGGATATTTTCTGATTATTCAGCAGTTTCATGAAACTATCCGGAGATATCCACAAGTTGTTCTTGTTTATCCCCAAAACACACAGTTTTATCCACATACCCTCGTTAACTATCCACATTTTTTAGAGTATTTTTCCACAATCAAAGACCTAGACTGCATTTAAGTCTTTTACTTGTTTTTCTGTGGCTGTTCTGTTTGGCTTGTTTCCTTATCTGAATGGTTGACTATTTCATTTAGTTCTCCTTCATCTCCTTTAGCGTTAATAATTTCAAAGATTTGGTTTAGCCCTTCACTTGTTTGATCGTTTTGATTTTTCATGCAGCTCTCTCCTTTATGTTGTGACTATTTTCTCATTTTGCTGAATGTCGAAAACCATTTAATCCTTTCTGACAATTTTCATCTTTTTTCACTTTTAGTATTTGCTATTCTTTAAAGAAATAATAGATAGGGGGATAAATTGATGTACTTTGAATCATTGTTAGATGCGGTACTAGGAGAAAGACAAATATTCCATATGATTGAATGCCCTGTCTGCGGTTATGAGGAGATCTATTATGAACATTGCGGAACAAAAAGATTGATTGGCCGTGCCTGCCGCCATTGTAATTTTGTTCAAAAGTTTGACCGAGTGGAGACGCGGAACCTGCCACTAAGTACGGGGAAGCATCCGATTAATGTAAAGATGGACAAGCTGGTGTAAAGATTTGTTAAACCAATGAAAACAAGCCTGGGAGATTCTCCCAGGCTTGTTTTCAGATATATTCCATTTACATTTTTAGTCCTATTTCGACAGCTTTGCTATTGTGATAGAGGGCCTTGATCCTTAGCTTCATTTTTAATTCCTCGCAAATGCAATCTTGTTGCAAGAGTTGATTGTGACGGTGCTGGAACAAATGATAATAATATTTAATTTTAATAAGTGGTTTTAACACATGATTTCCTCCTCGGGTTCTGGATTTACATAAATCGCAGGAGTTGTCGTGTTCGGTAACTGGCAAGCGTCGTTTACTCTTCATAAACCTTAGCCCCTATAGTTTTGCGTCACCACTTTTCAATGGTTTTGCCGTTTCGTACGATTTATGTGCTTATTCAAAATATATGAAACTCATTAGGAAATAAAAAGAGGCTTTGGACCCATCCGCGTCTAACAGTTCAATCTGAACTTTTTGAGAGAGCATCACTCTATCCGATGACGTTTTAAAGTCTTTAATTGTGACCATGATAAAGAGGGAGTGAAATTTTTAAAAAAGGACGTTTTCGATGAGAAAAATAAGGTTGTTGATGATTCCTATGGTGTTGCTTGCTGCTGTTCTGGGCGGCTGTTCACTGAGGCAGCATTTTGTTGAAAACCAGCCGTCTGCCCCTAGTAAAAACAGTATAAATTTAGAGAAGTCTAAGGATCCAGGGAACAAAAAGCTGGTTGAGGTCGTCTCCAATCCTTCGGCTATTCCTGTACTCGTCAACAAGTATAATAAACTTCCTGACCGTTATAAACCGAGTGATTTGGTGGATCCGGACATCCCGTTTATTTTTAATGAGAAGGTCGAGAAACGAAAGCTGCGCGTTAAAGCTGCCCGAGCAATTGAAAAATTGTTTTCTGGCGCCAAACAAGACGGAATAAGCCTGCTTGGAGTGTCCGCCTATCGTTCGCATGCTGCCCAAACGGCACTTTTTAATCACTATGTGAGTGTAGATGGGGTGAAAGAGGCGATGGCATATAGTGCTGTGCCGGGGACGAGTGAACATGAGACAGGGCTTGCAATTGATGTAACCGGCGGGGATGGCAAATGTGCAGCCGAGGATTGTTTTGCCGGAACGGTCCCTGCAAAGTGGCTCGAAAAACACGCGGCCGAGTATGGCTTCATTATCCGGTATCCTAAAGGAAAGAAAAACATCACCGGCTACCAATACGAACCTTGGCACCTCCGATATGTCGGCAAAACCGCCGCCAAAGAAATCACAACCCAAAAACTCACCCTCGAAGAATACCTCCAAACCATCCAAGTAAATAACTAGAGTGACAGGCACCATTTTTAATATCTAGATAGTTGAAAAGGTGACAGGCACCGCCTGAGGCGGTGCCTGTCACCTTTTTCATTGTGCTTTTATTGGTTGTTCCCTTTTATTTCTAGTAGTTTTAGGCGGAGGTCGTTTTCCATGTTGGCTAGTTCTTGTTCGGCAAGCCGGCGCTTATGACGGCCTTCTTCTTGGATTCGCATCGTTTCCTCTAAAGTTGAGATCAAACTTTCCTGGGTTTTCTTTAAGGTTTCGATATCAACGAGGCCGCGTTCATTTTCTTTCGCCGTTTCAATGGTATTGGTCTTTAGCATTTCTGCATTTTTTAACAGGAGCTCATTGGTTGTCTTTGAAACTTGTTTTTGAGCCTCGACTGCATGACGTTGACGAATTAGTGTCAGTGCAATGGCCACTTGGTTTTTCCATAATGGAATGGCTGTCATAATCGATGATTGAATCTTTTCCACCAAGGCTTGATTAGTATTTTGAATCAAGCGTATTTGCGGGGCACTTTGAATCGTGATTTCCCGGCTTAATTTTAAGTCATGAAGGCGCTTGTCTAAACGGTCGGCAAATTGAATCATATCATTGACTTCTTGAAACTTCATTTGGTCATTGGCCGCTTCCGCTTCCTTCTTTAATTGCGGGATGATCTTGGTCTCCATTTCTTCGAGTTTAATTTCACCGGCTGCAATATAAATGTTAAGAGCATGGAAATATTCTTTATTGGTTTCATACAGCTGTTCAAGCAGTTTAATATCAGACAAAAGGACATTTTTGTTGCGATCCAGCTTTACGCTGATTCGATCAATCTGAGCCCCAGTTTTTTGGTATTTCGAAAGAACTTCCTGGATGGAGCCTGAAATTTTTCCAAACATACGCGCAAACAAGGATGGCTTCCCATCCTTTAATTCCTCTGGATTGACCTCGTTTAACTTTTTCATTAGGTCATTAATGATATCGCCGATTTCCCCAACATCCTGCTTCTGGACATGCTCAAGCATGGTATGGGAAAAGGATAGCAGTTTTCCTTGGGCTTGGGTTCCGTAAGCGATCATTGCCTGATGGTTAGCCGGATCAATTTGCTCAGCGAGCTGGTAAGCCTTGGCCCGATTTTCTTCAGGTATGACGTCTATTAACTTAACAGGCCGGGCATCACTTGTTGGCTTATTGGTTTTCGGAGCAACCTCAAACGGACTCGTATCACCAAACGGGTCGGCGAGGATATCATTTAATAAGTCTCCTGATTTATTGTTTTGTTCACTCATTTTAACCACCTATTTTCTTCAGGAAATTTCAATTCTTTTTTCTTTTGAATGGTGTGCTTTGCGACATCTATTTCGAAATTCAAGGTATCGATATCATCAGATATGACCCGGTACAAGTCCTCTTCAAGGACTTTGGTTAATTCGTTTAATGTTCTTCTTGTTTCGATCAAAGATTGCCCGATTTCCTGGTTTTGTTTTGGCTGTGCGGAAAGGAAATGGTATTTTTCAGTCAACTCGACAATCGAATCCAAGTGCGAAAAGTAAAATTCCTCGGCTTTATAAAACCGACTTGGCTCTTTTGTTGTCATTTTGTGTATTTTTTTTGTAATTCGATTGATATCGATTCGTTGTTTTACCGAGTAGATATCACGGATTTTAAAGATACTTCTATTCAAACGTCTGATTTTCAGTTTCGCTTCTTTTAGGTTTTTTTTTATATAACGATATTCTTTCCTTGTGAGCTGGTGCTTTTTAACATAACCTATGTTCTGAAATAACGATAAGATGACATGGGTAAGAATGCCGCCTAGAATGGCAATGATGGTGGATGCCCCGAATGTAAAGTCAAGGGGAAAATAGCATACAAGCCATGTAATAACAGTGACGGGTACGGCCACAAACGAACGAATGATGAAAGCAACAAATGGGTTCATAATGGATCGACTCCTGACATAATAATCCTTTATATTGATACGGTCTAAGGTAAATGAATGTTTCACGAACTTGCAAAAAAACTGCAAATTAGAAGAAAATTACATTTACTACTTCCACAATACACGAAAAATCTCCTGCCTGCCATAGACCACAAACGGAAACAAATCTAAGACTTAAGACGTATTTATTGCCTAGAAGGTTACTTACATCATTGTAGTGTTAATGGTGACAGGCACCGTGGGGATTCCTTCCTATTTTGGCCAAAAGCAGGCTGATACCCAAGAATTATTGGTGTTGTTTCATAGGCTATGTGGAAGATTAGGTAATTTTGAAAGGAGTATGTATAGTGTATTTACCATTTAGAAACCAATTAAACCATCAGCTTAGAAGCCAACATCAAGGGGGAGGGAAATCTCATTCAGGAAAATCCCATTACAATCAGATAAATCATCAGCTACAACAGCACGAAAATCATCACCACCAAGAACACCACTATCAAGACAGCCATCACCACCATACAGGGCACAATCATCACGGGTATCCTTCAAATTCAGGTACAGGTCTTGGGGCATTAGGCAGTTTGCTAGGAATGGGATTAAGTTATTTAGGAACTGGGTTGCTGAATGGTGCCGCCTCAGCAGCGGGCGGGTATGGAGGGTATGGAGCTTACGGGGCCTTACCACCGAATCCAAATCCAGGACCCTATGGATTCGGTCCCGGTATTGTTGCGGGCTATGGACATCCCGTTGCAGCTCCTGCTCCCTACCCTGGTTTAAATCCAACTAATTACGGAGGCTATCAACCATACCCGCATTACAGCGGCGGTTACGGTTCTTGGTCCCCAAGTGAATATGGGATTCCTAGATGAACATAGTAGTAATGGTGACAGGCACCGGTTTACCCTTCATATAGTTCAATGGGCAGACCGTCAGGGTCAGCGAAGAAGGTGAATTTTTTGTTTGTATAGGGATCAACGCGGATCGGTTCAACAGGTATATCGTGTTTTACTAACTCAGCTGCTTCTTCCTCTATATTTTCCACTTCGAATGCCAAATGCCTTAAGCCAACAGCCTCTGGACGATTCGGCCTTGAGGGCGGGTCCGGAAAGGAAAACAATTCGATCTGGTATTGGCCTCCCACTTCTAAATCCAGTTTATAGGACTCCCTCTCCTCCCGGTACACTTCTCTAATTGGGGTAAGTCCTAAAATTCTTATGTAAAAGTCCTTTGATTTTTGATAATCAGAGCAAATGACGGCAATATGATGAATCTTTTTTAATTTCATAATAATACTCTCCCTTATTAAGTTGAAGATACCATTCACCCTCTATCTGCAATAGACGCGGATGAATGGTTTATTTTCTATTATTTTAATACATTTTGCCATTATCCATCGAGGACGGACAGTGTCCACGGAAGGTGCCTGTCACCAGTTGGATTACTTCTCATCACCGAAATCTTTGGGTCTGTCGGTTCTATGTCCAAAATGGTACAGGCACGCTTCGACGATACGTTTGGAGGCGTGACCGTCTCCGTATGGGTTTGAGGCTTTGGCCATTTTATCATGGGCACCCCTTTTTGTAATCAGCTCATCTGCAAAGGAAAAGATCGTTTCTTCATCTGTGCCGGCTAGCTTTAATGTCCCAGCATCGATTCCTTCTGGCCGTTCTGTTGTATCCCTTAACACCAGTACCGGTACGCCTAAAGATGGAGCTTCCTCCTGCACACCGCCGGAGTCAGTCAAAATCAAGTAAGCTTTTGAAGCAAAGTTATGGAAGTCAATCACATCTAATGGCTCAATCAAATGGATGCGGGCATTGTCTCCTAAAATCCGACTGGCAATCTCTCGTACAGCCGGATTCATATGAACAGGATAAACAACCTGTATATCCGCATGTTTTTCCACTAACCGGCGGATGGCACGGAACATATTTTCCATCGGCTCTCCGGTATTTTCCCGTCGGTGTGCGGTCATTAAAATCAGACGATCATGCCCAAGTTTCTCTAATACAGGATGAGAATAGTTAGATTTTACTGTTGTTCTTAGGGCATCAATAGCAGTATTCCCCGTGATAAATATGGCGCTCTCCTGTTTATTTTCCTCCAATAAATTACGTTTGGATTGAATGGTTGGAGAAAAATGAAGATCTGCCAATACACCTGTCAACTGACGGTTCATTTCCTCCGGATAGGGTGAATATTTATTATGGGTTCGAAGCCCCGCCTCCACATGACCAATGGGGATGGAATGATAAAAAGCTGCCAGACTCGCAACAAAGGTAGTCGTCGTATCCCCATGAACCAAGACAAGATCAGGCTTCACATCCGTTAAGACCTGATTTAGCCCCTCTAAGCTGCGAGTTGTTACATCGATTAGAGTTTGTCTCGCTTTCATAATGTTTAAATCATAATCAGGGATGATTTCAAAGATAGTTAACACCTGATCGAGCATTTCTCGGTGCTGAGCTGTGACGGTCACGATCGATTCGATTTCATCGGAATATCTTTCTAATTCCTTTACAAGCGGCGCCATTTTAATGGCTTCAGGTCTGGTTCCGAACACCGTCATTACCTTCAATTTATTCACCATATACACCTCCAAATACAGATACAAATCAATACCTCTTTTTTTCATTAACATTAATCCATCGTGTGCTAAAACACAATATTCTAGTACTTAAGACTTAAAAAATTTTCATCAAATTTTAATAATTTAACATAAGACAATTTCCCTTTCCCATAACATGGAATATATTGCAAAAGTGAATTAAATCAACTAAGAGGTGGTATTTTGAAAAAAAGGGCCTTCTTTACGATACCAATAAGTCTGCTGCTTATCGCAGTAATTATTGCCTCATTTTTCCTTATCAATCTAAAACCAGAAGCAGGAAAAGTAGCACAGGCACAAAAGCTTGCTGAATATACAAAACCGGCAGTCGTTCGGATTGTCGATTATGCCGTGGTCAGCTGGCAGTTTAACAACCCCGATGATCCAGAAGTGATCGCCATCCTTGAACAACTCAACAATCAATCAGTAGTGGGCGGCTCCGGATCTGGTGCCATCATTAGCTCCGATGGCTATATTGTTACTAATGCCCATGTTGTGGAGGCTACGCAAAAGAAAGATGAAGACATTGCCAATGAAGCATTTGAACAAGTGGTCTCCATCGTTGCTGATTATTTTAAAGTGGATTACGAGACTGCCTATAACTACATGGTTGCTTATACGCAATACACCAACATTCAGCGAGTATTAAAGGTTGTCTTACCCGGCGGGGATGTCCTTGATGGAGAAGTTAAAAGCTACGGCGCCCCTATTAATGAAGGAAAAGATGTAGCCGTCTTAAAAATTGAAGGGAAAAACCTGCCTACCATTCCGCTTGGAAATTCAGATGATATTCAAAACCAAGATAATATTTGGGTAAGCGGTTATCCTGCAGCGGCGGATTCGGATCTTTTATCACCAGATTCGTCCTTGGTATCTTCCATGACTGCCGGTCAAATTTCCGCCACCTCGAAAAAGACTGAACAAGGCAGCCCGGTTATTCAAATTAATGCTGCAGCCACACATGGAAATAGCGGCGGCCCAGTGATTAATGAAAAAGGGCAAATCATTGGATTATTAACCTTTAGAGGCGATACCGTCAACGGCCAGGAAGTCCAAGGTTTTAATTTTGCTGTCCCTGTGAATACAGTGAAGGAATTTGTCAATCAGGCCGGGGTCCGAAATACGAAGAGTGATACCGATAAGTTATTCCAAGAAGGATTGGAATTATATTGGGGCGGCTATTATAAGCACGCCTTAGAGAAATTCGAGGCGGTTCAGCGGATTTATCCGAATCATTCGGAAATCAAGCAATATATCGCTAATTCTGAGAAAAAGGTTGACACCAGCAAGATGCTCTGGTCAGATTATTCTACTATCTTCTATATTGTTGATGGTATAGCAGGATTGTTAGTTCTCATCCTCTTAGTTTTCACTTTTGTCGGAGGGAAATCAAAAGGTTCTGCGGCCGCTGTTGCAAGTACTGCCGGGACTGCTCCTTCAACTGGTTCTGCCCCAACACCGCCGGCAGCACCAGAAAACACCTTACAGGATTTAAATAACGACGGCAAAATCGACGTCCAAGACATCCTCCTGGCCCTCCAAGAACACCAGAAAAAACAACAAAACAAAGACGAAGAATAAAATAAAAATAAATAGTGGAAATGGTGCCTGTCACCTTTTTTCCTATTCTGAAGTTAAGTGCAGTGTTTTCACTGCATCTTTTTTTTGGGCTTGTCTAGGCGGAAGGAATGGTTTTCCATAGGAGAATATTTTTAGTTTGTTGCATATAAAGTATAATTACTCCATATGCCGTGGAGATTCATTTTGGATGTTTATTTTTAGGCGAATATAGAAAGGGGAGATGTGCGGGTGACTGAAAATTTGTTATTAGCTTTTGGATTAACATTATTTGCAGGCCTTGCAACAGGAATTGGCAGCCTCCTTGCCTTTTTCACTTCACATACCAATACAAAGTTTCTATCCGTTACGCTGGGATTCTCAGCTGGGGTTATGATTTATGTATCGATGATTGAGATTTTTACCAAAGCCAAGATAGCCCTTGTCGATGCCTTAGGAGTTCAGCCTGGGAACTGGCTTACGGCGGCAGGTTTCTTTGCCGGGATGTTGTTGATCGCGAGTATTGATAAATTTATCCCAAAGCAAAGCAATCCTCATGAACTGAAGACGGTGGAGGATATGAATACCCCTAATCCTAATATGACTGGAAAACAGCCGGATTTATTAAAGATGGGAACCTTTACTGCCCTTGCGATTGGCATTCATAACTTTCCAGAAGGGATTGCCACCTTTACCTCCGCTCTGCAAGACCCTAAGCTCGGAATAGCAATAGCTGTTGCCATTGCTATTCACAATATACCAGAAGGGATCGCGGTTTCGGTCCCGGTGTATTTTGCCACAGGAGATAAAAAGCGCGCCTTTAAGCTTTCCTTTTTATCCGGATTATCAGAGCCAATCGGGGCTTTTGTTGCCTATTTGTTCTTGATGCCTTTTCTTAATGACATCATGTTTGGAATCATTTTTGCTGCAGTTGCTGGTATTATGGTGTTTATCTCACTTGATGAACTACTGCCTGCTGCCAAACGCTATGACGAGGCCCATCTCTCAATCTATGGCCTAATCGGCGGGATGGCTGTCATGGCAATAAGCTTACTGCTATTTATATGAGAAATGGGTGCCTGTCACCATTATTACTATGGATTAATGACTAATGGTGACAGGCACCAAAGTTGAATGGCTTCTTGGATGGATTGGTCGGTTATGTTTAGACTTCCTTTCAGGTCTGCGATGGTGCGGGCGAGGCGTATGATTTTGATTTGGGTTCGGTTGCTCCAGTTCTGTTGGATAGCAAGCCCCTGCAGAAGAGATTGCTGGGTTCCGGATAGCGGACTTGTCTGCATGATCAGTTCATAGGACACTCTGCCATTACATATTATTTCCTTCCCATAACGAAAATACTGCCGTTCCCTTGCCTCCTTCACCCTTTCACGCACCACCTTTGATGGCTCCCCCTCGCCTAATTTGATCGCTGCCTCAAAATTTACTGGCCGTAAGGATAGATTAATATCAAACCGATCTCTTAATGGACCCGAAAGACGATGTTGATAAGATAAAACCTGCTTAGTGGAGCATGTACAATAATGAGTATTGGATCCTGCATAGCCACAGGGACAGGGATTCATTGCCGCGATTAACATAAATGAAGCAGGATAAGTAATAGAGGCATGCGTACGGCTGATGGTGATAAAACCACTCTCTAAAGGCTGGCGCAGCATATCCAATGTCTTTTTCGAAAACTCTCCGATTTCATCCAAAAATAATACGCCATGATGGGCTAAAGAAATTTCCCCAGGTCTTGGAAATTGGCCGCCTCCGATAATCGCAATCCCAGAAGCAGAATGATGTGGGTTTCGAAAAGGCGGAAAGAGACTTCTTTCATAAGTATTTCGACTCAAGCTGTAAAGGCTAAGTACTTCGAGTTGCGATTCTTTTGTAAGAGGCGGCAGAATCGATAGAAAACTCTCCGCTAACAGGCTTTTTCCACAACCGGGAGGACCCGTCATTAATACATGATGCTCACCCGCCGCTGCTACTTCCAGAGCATGTTTCGCATCCTCTTGACCAACTATCTGTTGAAAATCTAAATATCGATTTTCTACATAACACGTTCCCGCTCCTGCCTTTTTCAAAGCAGGCGGATTCCATTGGCCGGTCAGATGACCAATAGTCTCCTTTAGGGATGCCACATGAATAATTTCCAAATCGGCAAAATCAAGCTCAGATGGTCATCAACCGGAACATAAAGCCTCTTTATTCCTAACTTCCGAGAGGCTAATATGGCTGGTAGCATCCCTTCCACGGGATGAACCGCCCCACTAAGTGATAAGGCCCCTAGAAACCCGGCATCCTCTGGAATGACTGCCTCTAACTCATGCAAACTAAGCAGTAGACCAATCGCCATCGGGAAATCAAACATAGGACCGATTTTCTTTTGGTCTGCGGGTGATAGATTAATAATAATTTTGTTCCCATGCAGGATATACCCTAGAGAACCAAGGGCAGCAACAATTCTTTCCTTCGACTCTTTCACAGCAGCATCCGGCAATCCGACAATTTTAAACGAGTCATTTCCCACATATGTACCTACTTCCACATTCACACGGTAACCTTCCATCCCTTTTAAGCCAATACTCGTTACTCTTGCCCACATCGGAACCACACTCCTTCCCTCTTCAGAATTTTTCCATCTTCCCAGAAAAATCGATCGGTTGGTAACGCATTCATGTACTCCTGATAAAATTGAGCTGGAGGGGAGGGAAAGTAGGAGAGAATAGGTTTGGGGTCTATGAGTGGATGGACTTCTCCATAAATATAAGTCCGATAGCTGCTCCAGGGGTAATCTTCAGGGTATGCAGACAATCCGGCCTCTACCGGATTTAGGTGAATATATTTACTGACATCAATCTCGTATTCACGAGAGTTGATCAGCTCCGCACCATAACGTTTTTCGAATACATGGCCGGTTAACTCATACTTTTTGTTAAAATACTTCGCATATTTGGTATTGAGAATACTCATGATCGTACTAAGGGGAGTTTCGAGGGTCTTAACCTGGAGATGGGTATGGTTGGTCATTAAGCAGAAAGAATGGAGATCAAACGGGAAACGCACCTTTGTTTCTTCTATTATATCTAAATATCTTTTATAATCCTCATCCTCCAAAAACAACGAGCTCTTCCGGTTCCCCCTGCTCGTCACATGATACTTCGCACCCTCATACCACACACGCACATTTCGCACCAAATCAATCATTCCTTTTTTTGGATATTAGTGACAGGCACCATTTCAGTGGTTTACATGATGTATATGGCACAATTGGTGACAGGCACCATCTTTATTATACTATCTTTCTCCTTATAAGCCGTTAATTTATGGAGATGTAACAAAATGTTCATAGTGTGATGGGGATCCAGCTTAACAGGGAGTTTATTTTGAAAGATGACCAGGCTTGATTTTCGACAGGAACGTATAAAAAGTCCTAAGCCATAATATTTATTTAAAGAATAGTGGATGTTGTTCTTATCTACTTTGACTATGGGGGGATGTCTCTGAAAATAGTAAGGATGATTCAGCGTATTATAGGTGTCCTGCTTCTTGTTTATGGAGTTTACCTCATTTTCGGTACACAGGAATTCTTTGGTACAATCTTAATTATTTTAGCCTTTTTAATTTTCCCAACTATTAATAAAGGAAAAGGTAAGAACCACCGTACGCACAACGACTATTATGACCACAACGAAGAATCCTCCTCTGACCATGATCACACATACGAAAGCAATGATTCCGGCGGAGGAAGTGATGACTAGTCCTTACCAACCAAATGATCTGAACACCAATGCTCCCATTTCAACTTAATGGGAGCATTGATTCCTAGGCTTTCGCTTTAGAAAAAAAGTACAAAAACCAAACCGCATGATTCTGCTCATCTGACGCAGCTCTCCTGAATGCCCCTTGAATCATCGGATCGGTGGACTTATCGGCGATTCCCATATAAAAATCCACCGTCTTCTGTTCATCCTCAATCGCTGACTCTAATCCCTTCATGTAACTATTCGGACAATCTTCCACGATCTTCGGCTGCGGCGGTCTCCCCGTCAGTCTTTGATAAATATGGACAAATTGTTGATAATGATTGACCTCATCCTCCCGAATCTCTAGAATCTGTTCCCTCTCCTTCTGATTTGGAGCCAAATTAGCCAGTCTCGTATAACATTCTATGGCACTATATTCCCCATTGATAGCCTGTTCAACTTCTTGAATCAATGCATTCGTTTGTCTATATAAGGCATCATGGTAATTGGTAAAAGGATACATAGAAAAAACCTCCTTATCTCACCTCATACCCATCCTATGAATCAACAATCATTTAAGTGCCATGCCATATTCAAAATAATAGAATCTAACAAAATGAAAAGCCGTGGCTGCTTGCCACGGCTGGTGCCTGTCACCATTTATACTTCTTGGATGTTGGTTTCCTGTTTATTTTCGTTTCCTTCGATGAGTTTTTTTAGGAAGTCGATGAGGTCGGCATGGAGTTCTTCTTGCTGTAAGGCGAATTCGATGGTGGTTTTTACGAATCCGATTTTTTCACCGACGTCAAAACGTTTTCCTTCGAAATTGTAGGCAAATACGCGCTGAATCTGGTTGAGCTTATGAATCGCATCAGTTAACTGGATTTCCCCACCTGCACCCGCCTCCTGCGAATCCAAATACATAAATATTTCCGGTGTTAGAATGTATCTCCCCATAATGGCAAGATTGGATGGGGCCGTTCCAGCTGCTGGCTTTTCCACAAAGTTTTTAACCTGATATCGTCTGCCATTCTGCTCAAGCGGATCGACAATACCGTAACGGTGGGTCTCATCTTCCGGAACATGCTGAACCCCTATAATGGAAGAGAAGGTCTTTTCATATTGATCAATCAGCTGCTTTAAACAAGGCGTTTCACTTTGAACAATATCATCACCCAATAAAACAGCAAACGGTTCATCACCAATAAAGTTCCGTGCACACCAAACCGCGTGCCCTAAGCCCTTTGGCTCCTTCTGGCGGATATAGTGGATATCAGCAAGGTTGGAGGTATAGTTGACCTTGCTTAATAAATCCCATTTTTCTTTTTCCATTAAATTTTTCTCAAGTTCTGGAGCAAAGTCAAAATGGTCCTCAATCGCACGTTTCCCTTTGCCAGTAACAATAATAATATCCTCAATTCCTGAAGCAATCGCTTCTTCTACGATATATTGAATCGTCGGCTTATCCACAATTGGGAGCATCTCTTTTGGCATTGCCTTAGTAGCCGGTAAAAATCGCGTTCCCAGACCGGCGGCCGGGATAATTGCTTTACGTACCTTCTTCACAGCCCGTCTCTCCTTTGCATCAATTCAAAGTATGTAATAATGATAAATGGCTTACCTTGAAAAAAATTATACCATATAAAAATGATTAAGCGTTTGATCAACTTCCATTTTATTGAAGCGGTTTTTCACTATGAAAAAATCCTGATGATCAAGAGCCATCCTGTATTCGCTTCTCAATTTTAACAGAGCAATCAGCTAAATCCTCATAACGAATCGGTCTGCTGATATAATAGCCCTGAATGAAATCACAGCCTAACCCAGCCCATTCCATGAACTGTGACTGCTCCTCAATTCCTTCAATAATAACCTGTAAACCTAAATGATGCGCCATTTGAATGATAGGAGAGATCACACCGATATGTTTTTTATCTTTCATTAAGCTTGAAACAAAATTCCGATCGAGCTTTATATAATCAAGAGGGAGTTTAAGGAAATCGGAAAACGAAAAATAGCCGTTGCCAAAGTCATCTAAAGCAATAGAGAACCCAAGTTCTTTTAAGGAATGCAGTCGTTCATTCACTATTTTTAGAGTGTAAATTTTAATATTCTCAGTGATTTCGAATGTAATCTGCCCCGCTTGAACGGAGTATTTTGCTAGATACTTGGTGATTTCAGTAAGGAAGTGATCTAATAAAAGCTGATTTACGGCAAGGTTAATGGAGACTTTAACTGATTGGTCATTTTTCCAAGCGGTTATTTTTTTACAAGTCTGCTCCAATATCCAAAAGAACAGGCGATTCATGACACCCGCTTCTTCCGCATAGTCAATAAATTCACCCGGGGAGATGATACCTAAACTTGGGTGGTTCCACCGGATCAAGGCTTCAACGCCTGTTACCCTTTTATCAGTTAAACTATATTGAGGCTGAAATTGCACCTCCAACTGGCCTTTTTTAAGAGCATATGGGAGATCATTCTCGATCAGCATTTTACGGTGGGAAGCGGGGTCAAGCTTTCCGGTATACAAGGAGCAGCTGTTTTCTCCGTCCCTTTCCGCCTCATACATTTGTACCTTTGCAATCAACAATAATTCCTCGGCGTTTTCGGTCCCATACGGATACAGACAGATTCCTATATTGCTGCCAACAGTAATCTGATGAAAATCTACAGTGAACGGTTCCGAAACAACGCCAATAATCCGTTCGCAGATATTCCGGCAATAATGCTCAGTGATATCCGTTAATATGATGACAAAATCAGTCTGATTTACTTCTATGACCGTATCAATTTCCCTGATAGAATTTTTCAGCCTTGTCACCATCTTTTGGAGCAGAACCGACACCACCTGATGGTTTTTATAGGGCATCATTTCCGGCGGGATATGGATTCTTAGATAACAAACAGCCGCTGACATTTGATACCGCTTGCTAAAAGCCAGGGTCATACCAAGGCGTTCCTTCAGCCTTTCTATCTTAAAATCCCCATCATCATTTACTTTCAGCTTCTCATCCATCCATAAACCACCTCTTATCCTTGCGCGAATCTCCATCATAAGTGTAACCCAAAACACCTCAAACAACCAGCCTCCTATATCTTACCAGCATTTATAAGTTGTTAGTGTTGTTAATGGTGACAGGCACCACAAAAAAGCAATGCCCCTTGTAGAGGCATTGCTTTATTCAAATTAATATGGTTGTTTCTGATGCCACTTCCATGCATCAGCAATTATTTTTTCTAAGTTCCGTTCTGCTTTCCAGCCTAGTTCAGTGTAAATTTTTTGGGATGAAGCTACCAATCTAGCAGGATCGCCTGCCCGGCGTTCTGCCATTACCACATTGGCCTTGATTCCCGTTACCCTTTCACAAGTCTCAATAACTTCCTTCACCGAATACCCGAGACCGTTTCCTAGATTATAAATCTCAGCAGATTTCTCTCCTGACAACAAGGCTTCGAGGGCAAGAATATGTGCCTTGGCCAAATCCGTGACATGAATATAATCACGGATACAGGTGCCATCCGGTGTATCATAATCCGAACCAAACACAGAAATCTTTTCCCGGGCACCTAAAAGCTGCTGTAATATAATCGGAATTAGATGGGTTTCTGGGTCATGACTTTCTCCAATAGCCGTTGATTCATGGGCACCTGCCGCATTAAAGTAACGCAGCACCACATAATTTAAGCCATACGATTTTGAAAAATCAGCAAGCATCTGCTCCACCATCAGCTTAGATTGTCCATAGGGATTGATTGGCGCAGTCTTACTCTCTTCATCAATCAAATCAACATCCGGAATACCATAGGTAGCGGCAGTGGAAGAAAAAATAAAGTTCTTCACCTTAAACTTCATCATTACTTTAAGCAATGTCAAAGTGGCAGCGACATTATTTTCATAATATCTTAATGGGTCAATGACCGACTCCCCGACCAAGCTATATGCAGCAAAATGCATGACGGCTTTAATAGGATAACTTCTGAATATCATATACAGGTCTTCCTCATTACCGAGGTCCCCTTTGACAAAGACCGCTCGCTTATCAATCGCTTCACGGTGGCCTGTAGATAGGTTATCCAGGACGACAACATCCTCTTTTTCTACTAATTCCTTTACGAGATGGCTGCCAATGTAACCAGCTCCGCCAACGACGAGAATCATATTCATTTCCCCTTAGCTAGAATTAAAAACCTTATCTATTATAACATTTTTGTAAAAAAACAGCTGACAATAGGACCTTTGCAATTATTGCCATTATTTCATCTCTATGACAAAAGACAAAACTATGCTAAAATTTCGAAATAATAATATAAAGGTGATTGTGGAAATGAAATCCATTACTGCGAATCTTTTTCAAAAAACTATGGCACAAAAAGAATTTGACCTCTTCAATGATGAGCAATTGTTTGAACGACTCAAACTTGTCTCTTATATGTTAATTTTCACCTATCCTTGTTTTTTCATCGTCGACTTTGTCCTATTTAGCGGACTCGATCATCCTGTGTTCAAGTCCTTCCTAATAACGATCCACCTATTCGGAGCGTTGATTTCGATTATTTTTATTATTCTCTATCGAAGGAAGGACAAACTAGCTTCCAAAAGTTTTGTGGTACATACCTATGTCCTGCTTTTTTTAATCATCGGGGCTGGCTCCTCCATTAACAGTCAGTTATTCACTAAGAATATCTATGCGTATATTATTATCATACTTGGCGTTGCTGTCATCCTCCCCATCAACCCAAGGAATTTATTTATTCAATATACGCTTGTCCAAGCTGGCTTTTTAATTGCATTAAAAACGATGGAGCCCAATCACTTTACTTATTTATCGATGTTAGTGAACTCGACTGGTACGGTCGTTATTGCTTTTACGATTGCGCTTGCTTTCTACACTTTCCGAAGAAGTGATTTTATTAACAGGCAAAGATTAAGCAAAAGTGTGGAAAGCTTCCAAAGTTTATTTAATAGAAATCCCAAACCGCTCGTTCTTATGAAACTAGCAGACTTTGAAATCATTCTTTTAAATAAACAGGCCATCGAATACTACCAGCTGCCCCCAAAAGGCAAAGAACCCTATAACGGAAGTTTCTTGTTCCCTAATTTAGAGGAAAGGCTTGAAATTTTAACTAGACTGACAAAAGAAAAAAGGATTAAAAACTATGTAACCGAACAGCAAATGACCGAGGATAAAAAAAGATGGTCCTTACTTCATCTTGAGTTAATTGAATACTTGGATACCACCTGTATCCTCATCGATACCACGGATATTACAGAAATAAAAGAAAAAGAAGCAGAACTTTTCAAACACGCTTCGATTGATATACTGACTGGTGTGAGAAACCGCCGCTGCGGCATCGAGATCATCCGTGAACAACTCCAGCAGTCACAGGAATTTATTCTTTGCTATATCGATATTAACAATCTAAAGATAGTCAACGATACCTTTGGTCATTCTACTGGTGATGATTTAATTAAAACCTGCTGCCAAGTGATCAACAGCCAACTATCATCCATAGACATCCTTTTCCGCATTGGCGGTGACGAGTTTATTATTCTCTTTTTTAAAAAGCAGATGGAAGAAGTTCAACAGCTCTGGGCTCAGATTGAACTGGATTTCCAAACCATTAATCAGTCTCAATCAAAGCCCTATCAACTTTCCGCAAGCCTTGGATTCTATCACTATAAACCAGGGACTTCAATTACCGTTGAGGAATTACTAGAACACGCTGACCAAGAAATGTATAAAGTAAAAACATTGAAAAAGGCTCACGTATAAGAAAAGGCTGGATTCCTAATTGGAACCCAGCCTTCCTATTAAAACGCCTTACCTGCTGCTTTCACTTTACTGCCCGATGGCGGTGCCACCGTAATACCTGTCGTTTCTTCAAAATTAAACAAACTTGTTGGCAAGTCGGTAAACCGCTCAAGCTCATTATAGGCTGGAATTCCGTGATAGGACATATCCAAGCCTTCTTCTTCCTCCCGCTCAGAAGCCCGGAAACCAACTGTCTTTTCGCACACTTTCGCCATAAAAGTTCCGCCGGCAAGCCCCCATACAATCACAACGGCCGCTCCTAATAACTGAACGAGGATAAGCGTTACATGACCAGTCGTCAACAACCCCTCCGTCTTATCAAATAGTCCAACGGCAATCGTTCCAAATACACCGCCAAACCCATGGACGGCCACCGCACCAACCGGATCATCAACTTTTAAAAAATCCACAAAAAGCGTTGCATAAATCACCAATATCCCACTAACCGTACCAATCAAAATCGCCGACCACTCCGATACATACGCACATCCTGCCGTAATTGACACTAATCCAGCCAACACGCCGTTAATCGTCATGCTCGGGTCCGCTTTACCGAACTTATTCATCGTTAAAAATAAGGCAGCTGCCCCTCCGCTTGCTCCAGCAAGCATCGTATTAATCGCAATCGGAGCCAGCGAAGCACTAGAAGCATCCAGTGTACTTCCCGCATTAAAAGCAAACCAGCCAAACCAAAGGATAAAAGCTCCTGCAGAGGCTAACGGAATATTACTTGGTGCAAACACGTTCACACTGCCATCCGAGTTAAATCTCCCCTTCCTTGGTCCAAGCCATTTAGCCATTGCCAAAGCACAAAAACCGCCTAAAGCATGAATCGCTGCCGATCCAGCGAAATCTTTCATCCCAAGCCGAGCTAACCAGCCCTCACTATTCCAAATCCAGTGTCCGCTCATTGGATAAATAACCGTACAAATCAAAGCCGCTGTCACCACATATGCCTTAAAATTCATCCGCTCGGCAACAGCACCCGAAACAATTGAGATACTCGCCACAGCAAATCCCATTTGAAAAAGAACAAAAGCCACACTTGGCAAATGAATCGAAAGATGGATTTTCTCCGGGCTTCCGAAAAGACTAGTTCCGATGATACCAAAGGCACCCTTGCCATACATAACGCCAAATCCGATCATCCAAAACGCCAGAGCCCCGACGGTTAAATCAACAAAAATCTTCATGGTCACATTCACGGCATTCTTCGTCCGGACAAATCCCGCTTCAAGGAGGCTGAATCCGCCCTCCATAAACAAAACCATCGCTGCCGCAAGGACAACCCAGACGGTATTGATGTATGTAAGCTCCATTAGATTCCCTCCTCTCTATTAGCTAAATCATCGATATCATAATCAAACGTACCTGTCCGAATGTTATAGGCTTCTAGAATAGGATAGACATAGATTTTCCCATCGCCTTCTTCACCGGTTTGCGCAGCTTCAATCACTGTCTTAATTGTCAAATCCACTAGGTAATCCGATAGAACAATTTCTAGTTTTACTTTTGGGTGCAGTGTCACCTGATAATTTTTTCCGCGATAAACCCCTTTCGTATCCTTCTGCTTCCCTCTTCCAACTACCTGTGAAACAGTGAATCCTGTGATCCCAATTCTTTTTAGTCCCTTTATTGTCTCTGTAAGCCGTTCGGGCCTAATAATCGCCTCTATTTTTTTCATGGATACACCTCCATGTTATATTTCCTAACACCGATATGTTAAAATATATACCACTCAACCACTCAGCGTCAATTAATTTTTTTAACCAGTTTTTACATTCTGAATTATCAAAAATTAAACAGCGATAAAAAGTCAACGATTGGGCTTGGTTTTTTGCGTTTTATGGTAAACACACAAACACAAACGGGCTTATCCTAATATACTAATATGTACAAACCATTCTTAAAAAAGGAGGAGATATATTAATGAAGCTTTATTTGGATCCGGGGCACGGAGGTAATGACCCGGGGGCACAAGGGAATGGTTTAAACGAAAAAAATGTGACATTAGATATTGCTCTTAAACTACGATCCATCCTGCTTAATCAGTATGAGGGTGTCGAAGTGAAGATGAGCAGGACCACTGATATAACTAAAAGTTTAAGCGCACGCACCAGCGAGGCGAACAACTGGGGAGCGGACTTTTACCTGTCGATTCATATCAATTCAGGCGGAGGCCAAGGATACGAGGATTATATTTATAGCGGACTGTCTGACTCTTCTACGACCGCTCATTACCAAGATCTCATTCACGCAGAGGTTATGAAATTGAATAGTCTTCAAGACCGAGGCCAGAAAAAAGCCAACTTCCATGTGTTACGTGAATCGAATATGCCTGCGCTTTTGACAGAAAACGGCTTTATCGATAATGCTCATGATGCTGCATTAATGAAACTGAGCAGCTGGCGGCAAAACGTTGCCCAAGGCCATGCAAACGGATTAGCACGAGCGTTTAATCTAAAAAGAAAAGCGGCCGATCCTGGGACAGGCACTCTATATAAAGTGATTGCTGGTTCTTTTCAATCAAGAGAAAATGCGGATGAACGTGTCACTTACCTGTCCGCAAAAGGAATAGACTCCTTTGTGAATACAGTCACCATCAATGGACAAACCTGGTACCGTGTCCAAGCGGGTGCTTACACCAGCAGGGAAAATGCTGAAGACCGCTTAGACGAGCTTAAACAGGTCGGCATTACCGATGCTTTCATTATGACCGAATAATGGTATTCCTCCTTCATCTAAACAATGAAGGCTTTCTTTTGTCAAAAATGAACTTTTTATGACATCCCTCCTGCTTAGCAGGAAGCATATTGGGGGAAAATAAAAATTAACTATTGAAAGTCACACTAAAAACGAATAATATATAAAAGTTGTTAAAAAATTGTTCGTATTTTGGAGGAATCCTGATGTTTAGATTGAAAGAAAACCATACAAATACCAAAACGGAATTGATGGCAGGGATTACAACCTTTTTTACCATGGTTTATATCGTTGTAGTAAATCCGGTTATTCTTGCAGATGCCGGTGTCCCCTTTGAACAGGTTTTTACTGCCACCATCATCGCGGCTTTGATTGGTACCCTTTGGATGGGGCTTTTCGCTAATTACCCAATTGCGATTGCGCCAGGAATGGGATTGAACGCCTACTTTGCCTATTCAGTTGTCGGCGGCCAGGGAATTACCTACCATACCGCTTTCGCCGCTGTATTCGTTGCAGGAATTATATTTGTCATCTTATCATTGACACCATTCCGAGAAAAATTGATTGAGTCGATACCAAATAATTTAAAATACGGAATTACGGCAGGAATTGGTCTGTTTATCGCGTTTATCGGTCTTCGTCAAACCAAAATCATTACGGCTCACCCTTCCAATCTTGTTGGTTTAGGTGACTTGCATTCTCCAGAGGCGCTATTAGCCATCGTTGGACTTGCGGTAACATTAATCTTAATGACTCTTAGAGTCAATGGAGCCTTGTTTTTTGGAATGATAATAACTGGAGTGATTGCATACTTTACGGGGCAGCTCTCCTTTGATAAAGGATTTATGTCGCTCCCATCCCTTCCGGAAGGACTTATGATTGGTAATCCTTTCACAGCCTTTGGAGATGTCATTCAACACGGTCTTTATGCCGTTGTCTTTTCTTTTATTTTGGTGACTATTTTTGATACCACTGGAACGATGATCGGGGTAGCAAACCAAGCAGGTTTAATGAAGAATGACAAACTCCCTCGTGCCCGTCAGGCACTGCTGTCCGATTCGATTGCGACAATGGTTGGATCGATCTTTGGGACAAGCCCGACAACAGCATTCATTGAATCAACTTCAGGGGTTGCCGCTGGAGGCCGTACTGGTTTAACCTCTGTAACGGTTGCAGCTTTGTTTGTCATTTCAGCTTTCTTTGGTCCGCTAGTAAGCAGCGTGTCGGGAATTGCCGCGATTACCTCACCTGCCCTAATTATTGTCGGCAGTTTAATGATGGGAAGTATCGCTAAAATTAACTGGAATGAATTAGATGAAGCCTTTCCGGCCTTCTTAACCGTTTTAAGTATGCCGCTGACTTCGAGTATCGCAACAGGGATTGCCCTAGGATTTATCAGTTTTCCACTATTGAAATTGGTTAAAGGAAAATGGCGTGAAGTTCACCCATTATTGTATGTATTTGCAGTATTGTTCTTTATTCAATTAGCATTTTTACAGCATTAACCCCAAAGCGGAAGCGCCTTGCACAGGGGCGACAGGTATAAGACAAGCCGGCGAGAAGGTTGTTTTTTAACCTTATTGTCGGCTTGGCTTATAACCCCGAGCCCCTAGGCGCTGTAGCTAGACGATAAAAAACGAAAGTTCCAAATAAAGAAAGAGGCAGGATTTCGAAGGTGAAATCCTGCCTCTTTTTTAAACCGTTACTTCACTATGCTGTTCAGCCTCTTGGTGATGTTCTTTTACAAGTATTCCGCCAATCAGCCCAATCAGCGAGAAAATAACGGGAATTAAAAACCCATAATGATAACCTGTACTTGCAGGAGATGCCTGAAAATGGTCTAATACCTTCCCAAAAACACTTGGCAGGAGCACCGCACTTAAAAAGCCCCCCGTATTGGCAAATCCAGATACCACACCGACTTCCTTGATATCAAATGATTTTCGAACCACTGCAAACGTTAAAGAACTGGAGCCATTTCCGTAACCAATCAGTAAAAAGATGATGATAAGCATGTAGTATGGCGGTTTTCCAGTATAAAATAAGACTAGCCAGCTGATAAAAGCAATAACATGAACGACAACAAATGGACGTTTAATAGAATCGAACCTGCTAGAAATCCAGCTTGTCAGCGGCGCACCGACTAGCGCACCAATCAGACCAATCATAACCAGCTGGCTGGATTGTGAACGTGTCATATCATACACATGCATTCCATAGGGAACAGCCCATGAACCGATAAATCCGACATACGTGCCAACAAGTCCAAAATGGCAGAAGAAAGCAGCCCATGCCTGCCGGCTTGAAAAAATTCTTCTTAGTACGACCATTGTTTTTTCACGCGGTTTCTTTTGTTTATTTTTAACTGATTGATGCCCGAATAACTGCTTGGACTTTCTCTCTAGAACAAAGTAAAGCAGCACAGCACTTAGAACCAAAAAGATTCCCGTTATAAAAAATGGCGTCCGCCAGCCCGCAAAGGATATCCATGCTGAAAAAGGAACGGTAGCTAACAGAAAACCGAAGCTTCCGGCCATTCCCGCGATACCGAGTAATCCGACAAATTCCTTAACCCGAAACCATTGGCTTAAGATTAGAACTAAATTCACCCAAATCGTTGCATCTCCCAAACCTGCCAATAATCTTGCAAAAAGAAGAAAATATTCATTGGGTGCCAGGCTATAAATTAAGGTTCCGATTCCGTTCAGTAAGGCACCGATAATAAGGAAGAAATTCGGTCCATAGCGATCCGACAAAATGCCGATAGGAACCTGGAAGCCTGCATAGGCTAAGAATTGTATGCTTGTCATCAATCCTATTGTCGCAGCCGTTAAATGAAAATCTTTCATCAACTGGTCAGTAATTAAGCCAGGAGCTGTCCGCTGGCTGACAATTAAAAAATAGGCGAACAAGACCGAGACAAAAACGATCCACCTGAACTTGCTAGTTTGTTTTTCCATTATGCTCTCTACTCCCGTTGCGTTAATCTATTTCCTATTATACTCCAATAATTTGATAAGATTTTACTAAATGTAGCTTGATAACGTTTGCAATGTAAAAATAATGATTTAGTCTTATAGAAATTGTCATTTTCTTTATTTTCTTAACCGTTTTTCTTCCAGAAAACCCTGTCAGATTACTATTTCATATTAGATTTTTCTCTAAAGCAGACACTCTTCCAAATCTTACTTTCTGAAAAATACAAAATATTTATCAACTTCACGTGACAGAGAACGTAAATAGGATTACAATCATCATTAAGCAAAAGAAGTTGAGGAGGATATCCACATGCAGCTTAGCAATGAGGAACTTGAAATTTTAAAAATTATTGAAGAAAATCATAAATTACCTGTCGAATCGATCGCGCTTATGGCAATGTGCAGTCAAGAAACCGTAAAATCCACCATCGAAAAATTAGAACAAGCACAAATTATCATGAGCTACCCAACCTTAATCGATTGGAGCAAAGTCGAAGGCCAGGAAAACGTCATCGCGATGATCGATGTCAAAGTGACACCAAAACGCGGTGTCGGCTTTGATGAGGTTGCCCAGCGAATTAGCCGATTCCCAGAGGTGTCATCGCTTTACCTAATGTCCGGTGCATACGACCTGTCGATCACCGTCGAAGGAAAATCGATGATTCAAATCTCTCAATTTGTTTCTGAAAAGTTATCGACGATCGAAAATGTCATTTCTACCACCACCCATTTCATGTTAAAAAAATACAAACATGATGGAGTTATTTTTCATGATGGGACGGATGACAAAGACCGCAGGATGGTGGTTACACCATGAGGCACGAGCTTGACCACTATCTTTCCCAAACCGCCAAAGAACTGCAGCCTTCGGGGATAAGAAAGTTTTTCGACCTTGCCGCAAGCATGGAAGGAGTCATTTCACTCGGTGTCGGTGAACCGGATTTCACCACCCCGTGGAGCATTCGCGAAGCAACGATTTTATCACTTGAACAAGGCTACACCTCTTATACAGCTAACGCAGGTCTGCTTGAATTGCGGGAAGAAATCACCAACTACTTAGATACGAGATTTGGCGTTCACTATAATCCGAAAAATCAAGTCATCGTTACAATTGGAGCAAGCCAAGGGATTGATCTCGCCTTTCGTGCCATTCTAAACCAAGGCGATGAGGTCTTAATAGTTGAACCTGCCTTCGTTTCCTATGGACCGCTCGTGGCGATCGCAGGCGGGAAACCAGTCCCGGTTTCTACGTCTCCAGAAAACGGATTTAAAGTAACACCAGAGCAGATTGAGGCTGCCATTACACCAAGAACAAAAGCGATCCTTTTGTGCTCACCAAACAATCCGACCGGAAGTATGCTTACCAAGAAGGAACTTGTCGAAATCGCCGAAGTCATTCGTAAGCATGACCTGCTTGTGGTCTCAGATGAGATTTACGCCGAACTTTCCTATGATGAAGAGTTTTGCAGTGTGCCAGCGATCAAAGGCATGTATGAGCGTACCATTCTAATTAATGGTTTTTCCAAAGGATTTGCCATGACCGGCTGGCGTTTAGGTTTCCTTGCCGGACCTGAGGAATTAGTCGGAGTGATGTTAAAAATCCACCAATATACTACCATGTGTGCACCGCATATGCTTCAACATGGCGCGATTGAGGCTCTTCGTAATACTTATGATGAAGTCATATCCATGCGCAACAGCTATCGGCGCAGACGAAATTACATGGTGCAGACACTGAATCAGATGGGCCTCGATTGTCACAATCCTGGCGGCGCTTTTTATGTATTTCCATCCATTCGTGCAACCGGCTTAAGCTCTGAACAATTTGCCGAGGAACTCTTAATGCAGGAAAAAGTGGCTGTCGTGCCGGGTCATGTTTTTGGAGAAAGTGGTGAAGGCTATATTCGCTGCAGTTACGCTGCCTCCATGGAACATCTCCAGGAAGCACTGAAACGAATTCAGCGCTTTATCGCGTCAAAAGGCGTTTACGCTGCTGAGGCACGAGAGAACAAAGTAGAAGTAGAATAAGACAAAGCTGACGAGCCAAAGGCAAAAGCAGATGACGTAATCAACACGTCATCTGCTTTTATTTATCTTGGGTATTTTGACAAACCGTTTTTTGTTTTCTTAGCGGTTCAATAACTAAGAACTGATAAAAGTAATTAACAATCGCTACCACAACACTTAGAAAAAAGAGCTGCTTGCGGCTCATTTTTACCATTTTATATATTCCTAATTTTTCTGCTATGGTGCTTATAGGATAAGCAAATAAGTAGTCAGCAAAAATATTAGTCAAAAGATAAAGCCAGAATCTTTTGTACGTTAATTTGAAAATCCATAAGTTTAGGATCGTAAATGGACCAAATACAAATGATACATCGGTTGCCAACTTTGGGAAAATTGGATTTTTCACTTTCCACCATTTAAATTCCCTGGATAGCTCGCTTATTAACGCAATAAGCAAGTCACTAAAGACAATCGTAGGCAAGAAGCGAATGAAGGAAGATTTACCAAACTTAAATAAGGATAACCAAGGCAGAATGAGCAATAGATACATTTTCCACTTTTGTTTCATTATAGTCCCCCAACATTTCAAATATATATGGTATGCATGTTATAAGTCCTGAAATCTAATTCATTCGTATTTTTACCTGTAAGACTCTTTACTATCCGTTTCGTTTTTATGGATCCTTTTTAAGTCATATAAAACAAAGAAAACCCGCCACTTATTCTGTGGCGGGTTTTGCTTCAAAGGGTTAAACCCTTTGAAGATATTTCTAACTTCATAAATACACTATTGGGATCTTCCGTATAATAGGCAAACGGCTCACAATATTGAAAGCCAAAACTAACATACAGATCCCTTGCAGGCATAAAAGCATCCATAGACCCTGTTTCCAGACTCAAACGCCGATAGCCGCGCAGCTTGGCCTCATCGATTATGTGCTGCAACATCCGTCTAGCGACACCCTTCCTCAGGTGATGCGAAGAGGTGCGCATTGACTTGATCTCCCCATGCATCCGGTCAAGCTCTTTCAACGCCCCGCATCCAAGTAAATCCGAATCGTCCCAAGCACTCCAAAAAGTAACCCCTGGAGCACACAGCTTTTCAATTCCTAGCGCGTGGATACTCTCAGGCGGAGAATGCAATGTCATACTGTGTAAATGCTCGCGAATCAATTCCCTTACTTCCGGTCCGGAAAGATCATCTAATTTTATCAGCATAAAACGCCACCTGCCAGCTTACTAATCCTCATACCCATTCGGATTATTCTTCTGCCATCTCCATGAGTCTTCACACATCTGCTCAATTCCCTTAGCAGCCGTCCAGCCCAGCTCATTTTTTGCCTTTGATGGGTCAGCGTAGCAAACAGCCACATCTCCCGGTCTGCGATCAACAATTTTATAAGGGATATCAACTCCAGCAGCCTTTTCAAAAGCTTGGACAATCTGAAGTACACTATAACCCGTACCCGTTCCAAGATTATATGCCTCCACACCAGTGGCAGGCAGAATTTTTTCAAGTGCCTTCAAATGACCATTAGCCAAATCGACCACATGAATATAATCGCGGACACCTGTGCCATCGACTGTTGGATAATCATTGCCAAAAACCTGCAATTGCTTCAATTTTCCAACGGCCACCTGAGTAATGAAAGGCATTAAATTATTCGGGATTCCATTTGGATCTTCGCCTATTCGTCCGCTTTCGTGGGCACCAATTGGATTGAAATAACGTAATAGTGCAATGCTCCACTCTTGATCGGACACATATAAATCCCTTAATATTTCTTCAATCATTAATTTCGTACGGCCATAGGGGTTTGTCGCACTAAGTGGGAAATCCTCAGAAATCGGCACACGCTCAGGCATTCCGTACACGGTCGCAGAGGAACTGAAGACAAGGTTCTTCACGCCATATTGCTTCATCACATCACAAAGAATCAGGGTTCCCGTAATGTTATTATGATAATAGTGAAGCGGGATTGAAACCGATTCACCCACCGCCTTTAAACCAGCAAAATGGATAACGGCTTCTATTTTGTTTTCCGCAAATACCTTCTCAAGGCCTGCCCGGTCCAGCAAGTCCACTTCATAAAAAGCAACATCCTTACCCGTGATCTCTTTTACACGTTGTAAGGATTCTGGTTTACTGTTGGAATAATTATCCACGACGATAATCTCGTGACCTGCCTGTAATAACTCGATACAGGTATGGCTGCCGATATAGCCGGCTCCGCCTGTTACTAATATTGCCATAAAAATCTCTCCTTTGTTTTGGTCCTTTACCTTTTGTAAACTACATCTATAGTACCAAAAATGTTGTCAAATAAATACAAATACTTAAAAAAGAAATGCGGAACTTTTTCTCCCCTTTGTGAAAAAGTTAGCAAAAGTTCGGACATAATAAATGAAAATGTCGAATAAAGGGGAACTTTATGTCTTTAACCATTTATTCCACCATCAGTCTGCTTGCCGTGATTTATTGTACAGTAAGGCCAAAGATTCTAAACACCATCGAGTTGATGATGATATTTCTTTTAGTTATGTATTTAGATAGCAATATGATGGACATTTTGATGCTAAATTATAAAAGGATTGTCTTAGGTACTACAAATTCTGCCCGGTTTACTTTTTACCTTACGTTTATCGTTTTATATCCGTTAATTATTGCCTGTAGTATGGATCATATCAGGAAAGTCCAAATTAAGTTTATAAAAGTCCTTATTATACTTGCAGCGGTGTTTTCCATCGTTGGATTGGAACAAGGGTTAAAATTATCAAAGGTACTAACCTATAATCACTGGCATTGGTCCTATGATTTGATACAATGGCTGTGTATTTATTTGATCACTTACTACCTTCATTCTCTTTTTCGAAAATTAGTCTTAAAGGAGTTGAAGCACTAATGCTGCTGCCTAATCAATTTGATGCAAACGAATGGTTCATTACCCTCTCGCTGATTCTTACTTATCTTTTGATCATCAAACTTCCCAAAAGATTTCCGCGCACAATTACCTTGATGCTCCTGCTCTTCGGAATGGGCTATGTTCAAGTCGTCGACCACATTTTAGCCGGTATAAGCTATAATACCTATGATATCAATGACTATGCAGAGTATGAGTTGTTCGATTGGATTGGCTGGTTTATCTACCCACCTTTTGGCTATTTTTTTATTTACTGCCTCGATAAGTGGTCACTTCACGGCAGGCAGCTCTTTTGGTATATTTTCGGCTGGTCATTAATCGCCATGGTGGTTGAATGGATTAGTCTGAAATTTCATATGTTCACCTATTATGGCTGGAAATTCACCTACTCCTACCCCGTCTATCTTCTCACCTTATGCCTTTATCTGTTGTTCTTCCTTTATATAAGGAGTACGTTTAATAGTTTAAAAAAATTAAGAAAGCCGGTTGAGTAAAAAACCGGCTTATAATATGGTTACTTTTTGGAAAGTCGTTGAGAGGTTAAAGAAACACGAGTATAATAGGAAGAGTTTGAACTTTAGTTATCTATATAGGAGGAGCTCATGAAACAGGAAGGTTCTAGATCCTTTGCCCTGCCGCTGACAATTTCGATCATTGCGATCTCGTTTTCGGCTATTTTTGTAAAATGGTCTGACGCTCCGGCCTCGATTCTCAGCATGTACCGGATGTGGTTTGCCAGTATCTTAATGCTGCCAATCGTATGGAAAAAGCGTCAAGAATTTAATAAGTTTGTAAAAAAAGATTGGACTTTATTATTTTTTTCCGGCCTTTTTTTAGCTTTTCATTTTGTTCTTTGGTTTGGTTCATTAAAATTAACGACGGTTGCAAGCTCCACGATTATCCTTGCGCTTCAACCGATCGTGTCATTAGTGGGCGGATTCTTTTTATATAAAGAACGCACGACCCTTTCGGCCTTAATGACGATGGGCATTGCGATTATTGGTGCCATGATGATTGGCTGGGGTGACTTTGGGTTAAGCAAGGGAGCGATCATGGGAGACATTCTCTCCTTTTTAAGTGTTATTTCTGTTGTTGGTTACCTCTTAATCGGTCAGTCGACGGTTAAATCTGTTTCCCATTGGCTGTACAGTTTCTGCGTCTTTCTCTCAGCAGCAGTGGTGCTTACCATCTATAATCTTTCGGCAGGTATTGCTGTAATGGGTTATCCCGCTAAAGAATGGGGGATTTTCCTTTTGCTTGCGACTGTTCCGACAGTGAGCCATGTCATAAATAATTGGCTATTAAACTATGTCAATGCAACTACGATTTCGATGAGTATCTTAGGGGAACCCGTTGGTGCGACAATTTTAGCTTTCTTTTTGTTGCATGAAAATCTAGCAGGTTGGCAAATCGTTGGCGGTCTGCTCGTTTTACTTGGGGTCTTTTTCTTTTTGACTCAAAAGCAAAAGCCTATACCACAAGCAATTAAGGAAGAAACATATAATTAACACAAAGACCCCTTTTTCAAGGGGTTTTTGAATACAGCTGAAGCTTAGTTATCTCACTCTTACTGATATATTTGTTAGACTTCCTCCAGAGCTCAAAAAAAGAAGGAGACCAGATTAGAAAGTCTTCTTCTTTTATAAAGGTTATAATAGTAAACGATGATGACTCTCAGAATGGACCCCTGTTCCAATCTGCCATGCCAATGCTTCAGCTTTCTTCATGTCGGTGATATCCCTTGCCACACCGATAATATGCTTAACTTCTCCATCCTTATCCAATATAGGGGTCAACATGGACTTAAATAACTTGTAAGTGCCATCCTTGCCAGACATGTTAAATTCAAGATGATATGACTGCTTTTTCTTTGAGATTACATTTATAATAGCTGGAAAATCAGCTTGATCTCCTGGCGCTAAATCAGCAACAAACGTCCTGCCTTCATAATAACTAGATGGAAGTCCGAGAATGGTGCTATGGGAAGGAGAAGCATAGATTACTTTTCCTGTCGTATCAAAAATCGTAATTAAATCAGTCATATTTTCGGCCATTAATCGATACATTTCCCGGCTTTCGCGCAGTGCCTTTTCGGTTATTTTTAATGAAGAGATGTCTATGCAAGAAACAATCACCTCGACTACTTTTCCGTATCTTTTAATCGGACTTAAAGCAGCCAAATAATGAACCCCATTGACTTCAGCTTCATAGGATAAATTCTGTTCGCCGTCCCATGCTCTTTTGTATATTTTAGCTTTCTCTATCGCGTGTTTCAACGGAATAATTTCATCTAATTGCTTACCTACTATTCTATCCTTTGTTATACCCATCTTATATAAAAGGCTGCCCTCACACCACGTATGAATAAACTGGCCGTCGATTTCTTTAAATTTCAACGTCAATCCCTGCTGACCGCTTAAGGTATCCTGTAATTCCTGTCTGGCAATGCGATAGGATTCCTCTGCCCACATTTGTTCATTGACGTCCTGTGAAATACCGAATTCCAAAACAAGCCGTTCAATCCCGTTCCATGCTTCAGGCAATTTTTCAGCAGAAAGGGCGTTACTAAAGAAATAACCTTGTCCCTCATCACAAAGATGCTGCTGCAAAAAGACTAATTGCTCCCTAGTCTCAATCCCCTCAGCCACCACTTTCAATTGGAGATGGTGTGCCATAGAGATAATCGTTTTTACAATGGTGTCGTCATTAGTATTATTTAGTAGTTCCCGCACGAAAGACTGATCAATCTTTAAGGTATCCACCGGAAACTGTTTTAAATAATTCAACGAACTAAAACCCGTTCCGAAATCATCAATACTAATAGAAACACCCAGTTTTTTCAATTCGTGCAAAGTAGAAATCGTATGTTCAATATCAATAGTCATACTTTCTGTAATCTCAAGTTCTAAATATTGCGGATCCAACCCAGTTTCCTTTAGGACTTTTTCAATTGTTGAAACGATTCCTGGATGAGAGAACTGAAGGGCGGATAGATTAACGGAAATCACCAATGGAGGATATCCCTTTTCCTGCCAGGATTTATTTTGGGTACACGCCTGCCTTAAAACCCATTCTCCAATTGAAATGATTAGACCCGATTCCTCTGCAATCGGAATAAATTTGGAGGGTGCAACTATCCCCCAATCGACGTGATTCCAGCGAATCAATGCTTCTACACCGAACATTTTTCCTGTTCTTAAATTCACTTTTGGTTGATAATACAGGTAAAAATCTTTCTGTTTGATCGCTTTATGAAGTTCCATTTCCATTGTCAATGGATTGAAATCTCCTTGGTACTTGATGCAAGAGTAAAAACGATAGGTCTTTTTCCCTGCCTTTTTGGCCTGATACATAGCAAAATCTGCATGTTTAATCAGTGCCTCGACCGTTTCACCATCTTCCCGGGCTAAACTGATTCCAATGCTTGGAGAGGAAAAAACTTCGGTTGCATTTAATTTAAACGGCGTGGACAGCGCATCGATGATTTGATTAGCTACAGCAGCAGCCTTTTCCCTGTCCGCATCTTTTAAAATAACAATAAACTCATCACCGCCTTGTCTAAAAATTAAATCCTTATCGGTGAGTGAATTTTTTAACCGGTCAGCCACCTTTTTTAGAAGCTGATCCCCCATGGAGTGCCCGAGCGTGTCATTGATAATCTTGAACCGGTCAAGATCGATAAATAAAACGGCAATATCCTTTACTGCCATACATCCGTTAGAGAGAATGGATTCTAACATATTCCGATTTGGCAGCCCGGTCAAATAATCATGAAAGGCCAGATGCTTAATCATTTCCTGGCTCTTTATTTGCCCTGTAATATCTTTAGCAATCCCATATACTCCGACGATTTGTCCATCGACAATAATCGGAATGGTCGTCGTATCCAAATTAATAATTTCTCCTGTTTTCCGGATGAGACGAAATTTATTGTTCTGCTGGCTTCCCCCATCCTGAATCGTTAAATGAAAAATTCTTACCGTCTCAGCAAGATCTTCCTCATAAATCAGTTCCGAAAAATTCTTATCCATCAGTTCTTCAGGGCTATAACCAGAAACGGTTTCACAAATCCTGTTGGCACTTGTAAAATTCCCTGTTAAATCCAGGGAGTAAACAGCATCAGAGTGGTAATCAAATAAGGATTTATAACGCTGTTCGTTTATTTTTAATTGTCCCAGAAGGCTCTTTTTTTCGGTGACATCGTTTCCAACTGCCATCAGTGCAGGGCTCCCATTAAACATAATATTGGCCCCAACTGATTCGACAAAGATATTTCTTCCATCCAATGTCTGAAATTGATATTCTCGAATCGCCACGGCCTCATTTTTCGATAGTTTTTTTAGGTAGAAAATCAATTCGTCCCGGCTGTCCACATGAATGAGATCAAATATACTTTTTCCAAGCAGTTCATCTTCACTTACCGCACCGAACATATGCATCGCAGCCGGATTGGAATAAATAATTTTATATTTTTGAAAGACTAAAATAGCCTTAGGCGAAACTTCAACTAAACTGCGATAGCGGTGCTCACTTTCAATTAATTCCCGTTCTGTTTGCTTCCGCATGGTTACACCACTGGCAACTGCCATCATTATTTTTATGGCTATAATCAAAAGAAGAACGATGAATAAAATAACAAGTGCGTTTACCAAGATGGTCCCCCCACAATACATTTCTAAAGTAACTTTTCTTTAATTTACTATAGCAATTTATTGTTCAAACCTCACTGTAAAATTATTTCCACATAGGAAAAAGGGCACGTGTATTTGGTCCGTGCCCTTTTCCCTAAATATATTACATATCTTGAGCAATCGGCTGGTCAATGACATCGGTATCAACGGTGTTGGTTGTACTGCACCCGCTGATTGTTGTCACATGTGCACCAGTATTGGAAGACCCTGCACCAAAAACGGTTTTAGAAACACTTTTCGGAGATACAAACAGCGCCCCTCCAAATTGTACGACCCCTCCGCTTACGGTATCAATCTTGACGGGCGGATTAAATGACATAGTAAACATCCTTCCTGAACAATTTCCTATTTTACTTTATGCCCGCCAAGAGTTTCGTGTGTATTTTTCAGACATTCTTTTCTTTTTGTCCCAATGGTGCAACCTTTTTTATTTAATAATCTTCCGGCCGCTCGGATGGATCCGCTTTTTAAACAAATACATAATTATTAGCTTAAATAACTTCCTTGTCGGGGGAAAAAGCATGAGAAAGCCAATAATGTCAGTTATAAAACCGGGGGTTAGTAAAAGGGTCCCCCCAATTAAGATACAAACCCCATCCAAAAGCGCATCACCGGGAAGCTGGCCGCGGCTTAAACTTTCTTGGACCCTCCGAATCGTTTGCAGCCCTTCTCTCTTCGCTAAATAAGCCCCAATGACCCCAGTTAGTAAGATCATAAGCAGGGTAGGCCAAAAGCCAATCGTCTTTCCAGATAAAAGCAAAAACCCAATGTCTGCTGCTGGGATCACAATGATTGCCAAAAATAAATAACGCATCGAATGCTCCTTCCTATATCAATCCAAACCGGAATTCCCATACCACTTCTTGTTAATAATAGTACCAAAATAACGGGAGGGAAAAAACTATGGGGATTTGTGAACTTTGCGGACGGCAGCAGGTCGAGACAACGGTCCATCATCTGCTGCCAAAAGAAATGGGCGGGACATTTGGAGCAACCGCGAATTTGTGCATTCCCTGTCACAAACAAATTCACGCCCTCTATACGAATGAAGAAATTGCTGCACGGCTATCCACCCTGCCTGAACTTCGAGCAGATGAAAAGCTGGCAAGTTTTATCAAGTGGATTCGCAAACAGCCTGCTACTAAATTGATGAAAATTAAAAAGTCCAAAGAACGAAGACGAAGATAATTGCAATATCTATTTCAGTCGTGTACGATTAAGTTGTGTACGATTAATTTTGATTTGGGAGGGAAAAACATGACAACTGTTTATGACTTTACTGTAGGAATGCCCAATGGGGAAAAGAAGTCATTGAAAGAATATGAAGGAAAACCATTAATTATTGTCAATACTGCCAGTAAATGTGGATTTACACCTCAATTTAAGGGGCTTCAAAGCTTATATGAAAAATATAAAGACGAAGGCCTTGAGATTTTAGGATTCCCCTGCGACCAATTTAACAATCAAGAATTTGCTGATATCGACGAAACGACTCAATTTTGCCAATTAAACTACGGGGTATCTTTCCCGATGTTTGCCAAGATTGATGTGAATGGAGAAAAGGCAGATCCTTTATTTACCTTTTTAAAGGACCAGAAAAAAGGGCTTCTCTCAAGAAATATTAAATGGAATTTCACAAAGTTTCTGGTCGATGCGAATGGCCAAGTCGTCGAGCGTTATGCACCAACAGTGGATCCAAGCAAAATGGAACAGGATGTAAAGAAATTATTTTCTTAAAGGTGATCATTTGAAAGACTTCTTCACGTTAGATAATCAACTTTGCTTCGCCATCTATGAAACGGCAAGTGAATTTACGAAACTATATACAAATGTACTTCAATCATTTGGGTTAACCTATCCGCAGTACTTAGTCCTATTAGCATTATGGGAACAGGATGGTGTTACGGTAAAGGTTTTAGGTGAGAGATTAAATCTTGGCACAGGGACCTTAACCCCGATGATTACAAGGATGGAAGGCAACGGCTGGCTTCGTAAGGAACGCTCCACCAAGGATGAACGAAAAGTGTATATTTTTTTAGAAAAGAAGGCATTAGAGGGTAAGCCTTTGATTACGCAAAAGGTCAGTGAAAAAATTGAGACCTGTCACATTGAGTTAAACGAGTATGAGCAGCTGATGGAGCAATTAAACATATTACAGCATAAGCTGCGGCAGCCAAATTCCTAAAGGATTCGCCCATTCACTGGACATCTATCATGCATACATTACAGGTAGTAAGATTCTATTCTTACTTTTGTATAAAGAGAAAAGGAGATGTATGCACATGTTTGGAGGATTCGGCGGAGGACATGGTCATGGTGGTCATGGTCACGGAGGCCACGGAGGCCACGGAGGTCACGGAGGCCACGGTGGTTATCATCATGGACATTATCATGGGGGCGGCTATGGTGGATATGGCGGCTACGGCGGTTTTGGTTCCCCATTTATCGGTGGATTACTCGGCGGGTTAACCGCAGGAGCCTTAACTACTGCCGCAGGCGGTTATGGCTATCCATACCCTGCACCATACCCTTATTATGGCGGCTATCCGGGCTATGGCGGTTACCCAGGTTATGGCGGTTACCCATATTATTAATTGATAATAAATTGTGTGGTCCTAAGGTCGAGGACAACGCGCTAACAAATGTAGAAAAAAAGGCCGGCTCGCAATATAACCATTGCAAGCCGGTCTTTTTTTAGTTTTGAAAAATTACGATTCACCTTTATCTGTCAATCCCCTGATGTTGGGAAAATATCTTCATATCTATGTAAACAATCATGCTGTTAGTTCTTCTATTAAACCCATTTGCAGGTTGATTAATCGATCAAGTCTCTCACTGAGTCTTACGGTTTCAGCTGATGTAAACCCCTTAGAGAGCCCCACTGATATCATTTTTAATCGTAGATTTTCAATTTGGATAAATAAGTCTTCATTTGTCATTATCGATAACCCCTTAATATTAAAAACTCCCTGTGACATTAGTTTACTAATTGTAAGCGAATTCAAGGAACTAGTTTCTCTCATCAAATATCGACAGACTTTGAGACCAAGCCTTTGATTCATTACATGACACTTCACTATTCATGCTCTGACCCTAAAATCCGTCACAGAAATCCTCGGATTTTGGCGAACTTGGGAAAAAACTTTTAATCTATTAAATTTGGCTTTGCTAGAGTGGTGCCTGTCACCATTTTTACGCTTTTGACAATGTTTATAGTTATCCTACGCCAAAGAGCCGGTTATTTGGTTGGTTTTCGTCATATTGTAGCGAATAATGGAATATAGATATATCACTCAATAAATATAAGGGTGGTATGGTGATGGAAACAGAAACAGTGCTTTATGACGGGAAAGTTTTTATTGTAATCTATAAATATAGTTCGGGATATTGGGAAATAAAAGAAAAGAGCAACAGATTCAATATCCAGCTGGTGCATAAGTCAGAAGTTCAACCATAGACCAAAGACCGTTACCTGTTTGGGTGACGGTCTTTTTTAAGGGATTTTTTTCCATTTATCACACTTTTAAATACTTACGAGTGTCCCTTTCCCCACTCAACCCAATTGTACGAAAACTTTCATGTTTTAATCCCTATTCCCATCTTTATACACTTTATAATCTTGTTAGGAACCTTTTTTACTATTTTAAATGATGGAGGATTTATATATGAAAAAGCTCTTGGCAGTGACAGGGGTATCTCTTCTATTGTTAGCAGGTTGTTCATCGAGCGGCGATGATAAGCAGGAAGCAATGAATGGGGAAACACTCTATGGAAATAAATGTTTAGCGTGTCATGGGGAGAATTTAAAAGGTGCTGTGGGACCGTCCGTATTAAATATGAGCAGTAAATACTCAGAAGACGAACTATTTAAAATGATCACCGAGGGTACTGACAAAATGCCTGGCCACCTTCTAACAGATGAAGAATCCAGAATCGTCACGAAGTGGTTACTGGCGAAAAAATAAGTACCCATATGAACACTGTGTAAATACCAATAAAGGTGTCAGGCACCATGTGAATTCTTCACATGGTGCCTGACACCTTTAATAACACCTTTAACTATTTAATGTCCTTTAGGACTTTTTGGCGGACGTAGTCAAGGTGGAGGTACATCTGGTGGAAGGCTTCGAATGGGTCGCGCTTTGCGAGTGCTTCGTAGATGGCGGTATGATGGCGGACCGTTCTTTCAGGTTCACGGACCTTAATTTCACTATTAATCTTCACATGCGTCACAATTAACGAGTCAATCATCCCCTCGACAATCGGATTATTGGCACTCATTGCAATAATCCGGTGAAACTCAATATCCGCTTCTCCATAGTTACCGTCTTTACAATTAGCAATAAAATCAATCGTACTTTTAAGTCTTGCGAGTTCTTCCTCACTGATTTTTTCCGCAGCCATCGTAATCAGCCCCAGCTCCAACGCCATCCGCGCTTCTACCATCGCCTGCAAATTATCATGCGCTAATGCCAGCATCACCGAAAAAGGGTGACTTGAGATCTTATTATTAAAAAAAGTCCCTTCCCTTGTTTTTCGATTAATAACCCCCAGAGATTCCAGCGAACTAAGCGCTTCACGAAGGACTGGACGGCTGACATCTAAACTCCCTATTAACTCCATTTCGGTCGGCAGTCTGTCCCCGGGTTTTAATTGACCGCTAACCAATAGCTGGACAATACTTTCCATAACCTGTTTTGATAACGTATTTCGACTAACTGTTTCCACATTTATTTTCTTCGAAGGATCTTTCATCTCAAGGCTCCTTAGATACATTCTTATATACACTCTTCCATTATTACCTTTAATACCCAAAGGTTCAAGCGGATATATTTTGACATTTTCCTTCGGCTCCTATAAAAAGAGCTGCCAAGAGAAACTTGGCAGCATCATCAAAGTTATATCTTTAATAGGCGGCAGATATTTTCTGCAGCGAACTCAATATTTGTTTCACCATCTTTTAGCGCATCCTCCAAAGAGGTTACCCCTGTTAAAATACCAACAATCGCAGTAAACCCATTATCATACAATGGCTCCACACCTTTTCCAATTCGGCCGGCAAAAGCAATCACTGGAATCGAATACTTTTGAGCAACTGTCGCTACCCCATACGGAGTCTTACCAAAAAGTGTCTGCCCGTCAATACTGCCCTCACCTGTAAACACATAATCAGCAACTTGAACAAACGATTCAAGACCTGTATACTCGATTACTAAATCAACGCCTTTTTTCAGCTCAGCGTTTAAAAAGGCCATCAGACCAGCACCAAGACCGCCTGCCGCCCCGGCTCCTTCCGTATGAGCAATATCTTTACCCAATTGCACTTTCATTACTTCAGCATAATGCGCCAAATTTTGGTCCAGAGTCTTTACGATTTCAGGAGTGGCACCCTTTTGTGGACCAAATATAGCAGAGGCCCCGTTTTCACCTATTAAAGGATTGGTCACATCACAGGCTACATCAATTTTTACATCTTTGATTCTTTCATCTAAGCCGCTCAAATCAATGGTATGCAGTCGGTCCAAGGCACCGCCGCCAAATGGCAGTTCTTCCCCATTTTCATTTTTAAATGAAACACCTAGTGCCTGAAGCATTCCTGCCCCGCCATCATTTGTCGCACTTCCGCCAATTCCGATTAAAAATCGGCTGACTCCTTTATCTAAAGCATGTTTAATTAATTGTCCTGTTCCATAAGTAGTCGTTAATAATGGATCCCGCTCTTCCGGTTTAAGTAATTCCAGCCCACTCGCACTTGCCATTTCAATAACAGCGGTTTGCCCTTCTCCTAATAGACCGTATTCTGCAACGACCTTTTCACCAAGCGGACCAAGCACCTCGGTCTTTATGATTTCCCCATTTGTCATACTCACGAGGGATTCAACTGTACCTTCCCCGCCGTCAGCCATAGGAACGATCACACATTCTGCATCAGGAAAAACTTTTCGGATTCCTCTTTCCATAGCAAGGGCAGCATTTTTCGCCGTCATGCTTTCTTTGAACGAATCAGGCGCTAGCACAAACTTCATAATAATCTGTCCTTTACGGTTATTGTTATTTATAAGATTAGGGTGACCAAGCAGTCACCCTAATTGTGTCTAATGATTAACGTACTAGGCAAGGACGCTTGTTATCGAACTTCCAGCCTGGAATGTAAGCTTGCATACCAACTGAATCATCGCGAGAATTTAGTCCCATGTTGTTATATAATTCATGAGCCCTCAAGATCTGATCCATATCCACTTCAACACCCAAACCTGGCTTATCAGGAATGCTTAAGTGGCCATCAACAATTTGGTAAGGATCCTTTGTTAAGCGTTCAATGCCTTCCTGCCAGATCCAGTGAGTATCAATTGCTGTGATTTCACCAGGAGCCGCAGCAGCAACATGTGTAAACATCGCTAGTGAAATATCAAAGTGGTTGTTAGAGTGAGAGCCCCAAGTTAAGCCCCAATCATTACACATTTGCGCCACGCGTACAGAACCTTGCATCGTCCAGAAGTGCGGGTCAGCAAGCGGGATATCCACTGATTGAAGAGAAATCGTATGACCCATTTGTCGCCAGTCAGTTGCAATCATGTTAGTTGCAGTAGGAAGACCTGTTTGTCTTCTGAACTCAGCCATTACTTCACGGCCAGAAAAGCCATTTTCCGCACCACATGGATCCTCCGCATAAGCTAGAACTCCATGTAAATCTTTGCAAAGCTCAACCGCTTCTTTCAATGACCAAGCACCATTTGGGTCAAGGGTAATTCTTGCATCAGGGAATCTTTCTTTCAACGCTCTAATTGCTTTAACTTCTTCTTTACCTTCTAACACGCCGCCTTTAAGTTTGAAGTCTTTGAAGCCATAAAGAGCTTGTGATGCTTCAGCTAGACGTACAACTGCTTCCGGTGTTAACGCTTCTTCGTGGCGGATACGGTACCATTCCACATCAGAATCAGGATTGCTGTAATAAGGCATATCAGTCCGGTTGCGGTCGCCCACATAGAATAGGTATCCAAGTGTTTTTACTTTATCACGCTGCTGGCCTTCACCAAGTAGAGCGGCAACAGGAACATTTAAGTGCTTTCCTAACAGGTCAAGTAATGCTGCTTCAATGGCTGTAACAGCATGGATCGTAATACGTAAGTCAAATGTTTGCAATCCACGGCCAGCAGAATCACGGCCAGCAAATTCTTGTCTTACCTTATTTAAGATATTGTTATAATTACCGATGGAAGAACCGACTACAATCGCTCTTGCATCTTCAAGGGTTTTACGGATGCCTTCGCCGCCAGGTACTTCACCAACACCAACATTACCGTTGCTGTCCTTTAAGATGACAATATTTCTTGTAAAATAAGCACCGTGTGCGCCGCTAAGGTTCATTAACATACTGTCGCGGCCGGCAACCGGATATACTTCCATTTCTGTGACAACTGGAGTTGCGTTAGTTACTTTCTCAACTGTATTCATGTGGATGATCTCCAATCATAATGGTTTAGTTTGTTTAAAGGAGAGAACGGACAATCCTATTATCACGTTCTCTATAATGTTTTTAAAAAATAACTTTGGATTAACGTGAAATTTCTACGTTAGCTAATTTTTCATAGTATTTTAATAGGCTGCTGTGGTCATCGAATTCATGTCCGTCTTCTTTCAATGCATACATCATTTCAAGAACAGCTGCAGTTAACGGAGCTGGAGCACCGAACTCGTGGCTCGTTTCCATTGCGTTTGTTAAATCTTTAATGTGTAAATTGATACGGAAACCAGGGTTGAAGTTACGGTCTAACATCATCGGTGCTTTTGCATCTAGAACGGTACTTCCTGCTAAACCGCCGCGGATTGCTTGGTATACAGCTTCTGGGTTTACACCAGCTTTTTGAGCTAAAACAAATGCTTCCGATACAGCTGCGATGTTTAGGGCAACAATTACTTGGTTAGCAAGCTTTGTTACGTTACCTGCACCGATTTCACCAACATGGACAACAGAACCAGCCATTGCTTCTAGTACATCTTTCACTTCTTCAAATACTTCTATCTTACCGCCAACCATAACAGAGATGGTTCCATCGATTGCCTTTGGCTCTCCGCCGCTGACAGGAGCATCTAGCATGTCAACGCCTTTTTCTACTAATACACGATTAATTTCTTGTGAAGCAGCAGGTGCAATTGAGCTCATATCGATGAAGATTAATCCTTCGCGTGCACCTTCGATCAATCCGTTTTCTCCTAGTGCAACAGCCTTAACGTTTGGAGAGTTTGGAAGCATCGTGATCACGATATCTGCTTTTTCTGCAATCGCTTTTGGAGTTGTTTCTACTTCTGCACCTAATTGTGCAAGTTCATTTACTGCGTCTTTATTAAAATCACTAACGATTAACTGATATCCAGCTTTGATCAAGTTCTTACTCATCGGTTTACCCATAATTCCTAGTCCGATAAATCCAATTTTCTTCATTATTCATTCACTCCTACAAGTTTTTTTTATTAAAAGAGTAGAAACTCTCTTATAGATAATTTTGAAACCATGGCGGGCAGCAAATTCCCAAGTGAATGGGACATGATTTATGGATTTACTGCCCGGTTGACTCAAAAGAACTTTATTAACCTACAATCATATTTAAAAGTAATACACCGATCAAACCAATGACGGCAAGTGCGGTTGTATAAGTGGTTCTTATTTTTAATGCTTCAGGTACCGATAAATTGAGGTATTCCTTAAACATCCAGAATCCTGGGTCGGTTACGTGAGAGAAAGCAATACTTCCGCATGTAACAGCAAGTGTCATTAATTCCATTGGGATTCCTGAGCTTTGAGCGATAGGAAGTACAACCCCTGAAGCAGTCATAACGGCAACCGTTGCAGAACCAAGCGCAATACGTAAGAGAGCAGCGATAATCCATGCAAGTATGATTGGAGACATGTTCCAGCCAGATGTGATATCCTTGATGTAATCGGCAATTCCCCCATCAACAAGCACTTGCTTAAAGGCACCGCCTGCACCAATTACCAAAATGATCATGGCCATTGGCTTAACCGCATTGGAACAAGATTGCATTACATCTTTTAGTGGACGGCCGATTTTTGGTCCAAGCAGCCACATAGAGATTAATAGAGCGATTAATAGTGCCATTTCTGACGAACCAAAGAAATCCATTGCGTGTCTAAATTTGTTGCCTTCTGGTAGAAATACAGTCGAGAAAGCATCAATTGCCATAAGGATTACTGGAATAAGAGCAACGAAAAGACTTGATCCAAAGGATGGCATTTCTTCTTCTTTAAACGTTTTGTTCGTAACAATCCCTTCAGGAATGGCTGGATTAATTTTTTTAATAAATGGTAATCTAGTCCAAGTAAGGGCGATAAAAGTAGCCGCAGGTATGGCAATGATTAAACCGTATAAAAGCGTTAGTCCCATGTCAGCATGGAAGACGTCAGCAACTGCTGCTGGTCCAGGGTGCGGCGGAAGAAAACTGTGACAAGTGGATAACCCGACTGACATTGGTAAAGCAACCCATAATAGATTTAACTTTGTTTGACGAGCAATAACAAATACTAGTGGAATCAATAAGACAAACGCTACTTCAAAGAACATTGTGATACCAAGAACAAAGGCAGCAATTAAGATTGAAATTTGAATACGTTTAATCCCCATTTTGTCTACTAAACTAGTGGCAATACGCTGTGCTGCACCGGCATCAGCCATAACGGTTCCAAGCATCGCACCGATACCAACAATAAGGGCCGTGCCGCCCAGTTGGCCGCCAAGACCATCACCAATGGTTTCCCAAATTTGATCCAATGGCATTCCGACAAGCAAACCGACAAATATAGAAGTTAAAAGAAGTGCAATGAAACCGTTCATTTTAAGCGGAATCATTAAAACTAGTAAAAGGACAACTGCTAAGGCAACATACAATAATGGCATGTTATTTCTTCCTTCCCTTAGGAAATTAATAAATTTGGTAGAGTTCTAAATCCTTTAAAACATTTTCTAATAGTTTCTTGCTTTCTGGATTCATTTCTGCTGCAGGACCAAATGCATAACCAACATCGATTCCTACCATTCTTAATCCTTCTTTTAACACAACAGGGAATGTTGCTTTGTCCACTGCCAGGCGTAATGGAGCAAGTTTAAACTGCAGTTCTAGTGATTTCTGATAGTCGCCAGCCACAAATGTGTTGTAAATATCAGAAACTAATTTAGGAGCAATATTTCCTGTGCTGGCAATCGCACCAGTGGCTCCATGACATAGACCTGCATAAATGAGTGTGTCACGTCCAAGTAATACGGAGAATGACTCTCGATTGGTTACCCGCAGGTACTCAGCTGTTTTTGTCATATCGCCGCTTGAGTCTTTAATTCCGATAATATTGTCAACCTTACTAAGTTCTTCGCAAGTCTTCACATCAATCTTCACCTGGGTACGAGCTTCATTACCATAAAGGATAACTGGTAGATTAGTAGACTTGGCGATTGCCTTAAAGTGATCAGCTAACTCAGTTTGTGTTGGTGACATGAAATATGGAGTTAGGACAGATAGCGCTGCCACACCGCCAATTTTCTCAACCATTTGAGCTGTTTGAATACAGTCTCTCGTAGTGATTTCACTAGCCCCACAATAAACAGGAACTCTTCCAGCAGTGTGCTCCACTGTTACTTCTACGACACGGCGTTTTTGCTCCGGTGTTAATCCGTAAATTTCACCGCTCGATCCCAGGATAAACAATCCATGGACACCACCCGCAATGGTGTAATCGATTACTTTTCGCAGTGCATCTTCCATCAATTGACCGTTTTTATCTAATGGTGTGACTAGTGCGGGGATGACCCCTTTTGGCTGAAACATGGTTAAACTCCTCCTACCTTTTAAAATCCTTGCCTTGGACAAGAAGGTTATAAAAATAATGCATTTGTGAATCTCTTCACATATTTTATTTCTATAAAAGATTATCACTTCTTACGACTTCCACTATTTCAAACTTCGTAATCATAATAACCTATATCCGTTAAAAAATATGTGATTGGTATGACAAATTAATGACATGTAATGATTCATTTTTTTATTTCGTGAATCACTTCACATATCTATCGTAAACGGTTTCTGCAAAAATATCTTCGTTCAGTTTGATAAATTTCTTCTAGTTGTTTTTAGTCATTTGACCAAAAAGCTATTTAGTTTTATAATCCTTTGTTAGTCAAGTGACTATTTTTTGACGTTTTATCGTCCAAATTTAAAACTTTTTGTTTATTTCTAGTAACCGTTTACATTTTCATTGTATAATTGTCTTACAAATAAATCATCATTCAAACAACTAATTATTAATATAGTTTTTTGGGCAAATAAACAACATTTACAAATAAGACTTATATAACCGGATGGACGGAGGGAGAAATGGATGAAAATCAATCAAATTCTTGCACAAGAGATTGCAGATAAAGTAATGAACGTCATTCCCTATAATGTAAATATCATGGATGAGATCGGCTTAATTATTGGCTCAGGTGATCAAAATAGAATTGGCACCTACCATCAAGGGGCCGTTTCCGCCATTGAACAAGGCACCATCGTTTCTATTTACCAATCAGAGGGTGCCTCTAAGCCAGGGGTCAACATCCCGATCCATTTTCGGGATAGAATCATTGGCGTAATTGGAATCTCGGGCGGCCCCAACATTGTCGGACCATTTGCAGAACTAGTCCGCGTGACCGCTGAACTATTAATCAATCAAGAATTTATGTTTAGAGAACGCCGGATTCAAGAACAAATGAAGGAAGAATTTTTATATCAATGGGTTTTTCGTAAGGAGGCATATGATACCTCCATTATCAATAATGGGGAAGCACTTGGAATTAAGCTGACGATTGAGCGAAAAGCCATTGTAGTAAAAGGCCGCCTTCCAAAGGACCCCTATTTAATGGAGCAGGAATACTATTTCCGCCTTAACCAGAACAGCATGCTTTATGTGGTTCCAAGTGAGAGTGATCTCGTAAAGAGAATTGAGGCTTTACATTCAGCCAATGAGGTCAAAATCGGAATCGGCGGCTGCTATACACTTGTGTCTAAATCAGTTGAAGAGGCTAGACGTGCGATTGAAATAGCCGAACGAATGGAGCTCCCGCAAACGCTTTGTCAGTATCAGGAATTAAAATTTATTGATTATTTGACAAATAAGGATATCTCCTTTGAAGAAATCACTACATTTTTTAAGGAGCTTGATGAAAATCCAAAAGGGCAGGAATTAATTGAGACGCTGATTTGTTATATCAATAACAGCGGCGACATGAATGCAATCTCGAAGGAACTCCATATTCATCGAAACAGTCTAGCCTACCGCTTGCAAAGAATTGAGGTCCTCACCAACAAAAATCCAAAAAACTTTATGGACCTGTTTCAGTTATTCACCGGATATATTTTATACAAAATGAAAAAACAGCCCTAGAAGGCTGTTTTTTTACTAACCGATAAAGGAAATGATCGCGATCCCGATGAGGGCAAGAATGGACAAATGCAGTCCATTGGCACGAAGACCCGTTTGGACGCCGGAAATCCCTGCAAATCGGCTCACCATCAGATTGAGACCTGAAAAAGGACTGAGGGCGGTAGAAATGGACCAAGTAAGAAGCAGAAGTAAAGCTAAGCCAAGATTACTCATCCCTAATTCAGCAGGATTTAATTGCATCGCCAAGGCCCCGACGGCAGCGATTTGGTGGATGCCAATATAGGTGATACTTAAGACAATGGCCATAATAGCTAAAGCAAACAAGAGGAACGACTGTTGGGCCAAAGATTCAAGGAATGTACTAACCCCATTTGCAGCGTCAGTGCCCTTCATCGCAAACGCCAGCATCCCTGCACTCATAAACAGCATAATCTCATTATTCATCATTGGTACGGTCCGATCACGGAAGTCTTTTAATGGCGCGGCCATTCGCTTCCAATCCTTAGACACGATGCCATATATAGCTGGAACCAGAATCGACATCAAGCATACGATCACAATCATGGACCAGTGAGTAAAATTCTCCACTGCGAGACAGGTACTCATTAAAATGACCACAAATAATGCAAGTTTGATGATCTGCTGGCGGTTGCCCTTTTTGATTGCTGCCACAGGTGTTGATGCTTCTGTCAGCGGATGCCGTTTTTCCCAAAGGGCAAACAAAATATTGCCGACGACTAAAGACAATAACGATAGGCCTATTCCATATAAAATATACTCTTTGAACGAGATATTGAGATAATGCAGCACAAGTGATACAGACGCAAAGTACGGCGACCACATAACGGCAGTAGAAAACCCAACTAGATAGCTTTTTGCCGACATCGCAGAAGGCAGCTTAACTTCCTCAAGGAATTCATTGAGAATCCGTACGGACCCCAGGTTTAGGACCGGGGCTAAAAGAAAGAGCGTACCCGTAATTCCAGCATATAATTTTTTCGGCTGAGACATAAGATTTCGGAGTAATACGGCGATAGATTGAAAGTAACCGCTGAGCCTTAAAGGAATGGAAAGCAGCGGTGCAAGTGTCAGCAGGCAAATCAAGGGCAGAATTAGAAAGAGCCCTTCGCTGATTCCTTCAACCCCTGTCCCTTTTCTCCATTCGATGACGATTCCAGCAGTCATCATGATGATACCAAGCCAGCGCGGAAACCGATCGGCTTTGAAAGCACTTCCTAAAAAGGCCAATAAAGAAAGTCCTACTACAATAAATTCAAGCCATTGCCACTCCACAAAATATTGGATTAAAAATAAAGCGCACATTCCCAATATGAGATAACTTCGCATGCTGCACCTCTCCTGCTTAAGAACTTTATAGTTTGATATAGTCATGCTTTATAGTAATCCCAGAAAAATGACAATACAAGATATTTATGTTGAAAAAAGTTAACATTTGGTTAACAAAGATACCTGTCTTTTAGTAAAACTCGCAACCAATTCAAGGGAAATTGGTTTACTAAAATAATAACCTTGCATCTTATCACAGCCAATGCTGCATAAATAATCATATTGTTCGAGCTCCTCCACCCCCTCAGCAACCACGTTCATTCCAAGATTTTTACCCATTGCCACCAAGGAGCGGCAAACGGACTTTTGGTTAGCGTTATCGCTCAGATCTTGGATAAACGACTTATCAATTTTAATCGTATTAAAAGGATACTGGACCAGATAACTGATTGACGAAAAACCGATGCCGAAATCATCTAAAATGATATCCACCCCAAACTCTTGCAGTTCCCTCATTGTGGTCAGTGTTTTCTCCACGTCAGTCATCGCCGTTCGTTCCGTAATCTCTATTTTTAAAAATTCAGCGGGGAGCTCGTACTGTTTCAACGCTCGTTTAATCGTGTCAATAAAATGATCCTGATGGATTTGGCGGGCAGGGACATTAATAGAAATATAAAACGGAGCTAACCCCATATCCATCCAAGCCCGGCGCTGCCTGCACACCGTAACTAATACCCAATTACTTAATTTGATGATGAGGTCCGATTCCTCAGCAATTTGAATAAATTCCCCTGGCGAAACTTTTCCTAAAACTGGATGCATCCAGCGAAGCAGTGCCTCCAGTCCGATGATCTGCTTCGTTTCGACATCGATAATCGGCTGATATTCTAAATAAAGCTCATCTTTTTCAATGGCCCGGTGGAGGTACTGCTCAAGCAGCATTCTTCTCGATAGGCTTTTCGACATGCCTATTTGGTACTGCTGTATTCCAGTTCTAGTTTCTTTTGCCAAATACATCGCATGGTCTGCCCTCATCATGAGGACGTCTGCTTCCTGGCCATGGTCTGGAAAAATACTTGTCCCTATGCTGACACTTAGGCGGTATTCATGATCCAGCAGCTGGATTGGTTTGCCGATGACTTCTGTGATTCGTTCCGCGATGACCTCAATTGCTTCAGCTTTGGGTAAGTTTTTTAATAAAATGACAAACTCGTCACCGCCCTGGCGCGAGATGACAGCATCTGATTGTAAATTTTCCCTTAGTCGATTTGCCATTGTTTGAATAAATTTGTCACCCATTTTATGGCCCAACGAATCATTGATATCTTTAAATCGGTCAATATCTATAAATAATATTCCAACATAACAATTATTGTTATCAGCCTCAATGAGGGCCTTTTGGAGCTCGCTTTCCAATTTTCTCCGGTTTGGCAATCCTGTTAGGGTGTCATGAAAGGCTAAGTGGTTCAATTCCTCTTCGGTCTTTTTTCGCTGGTCGATATCCATGACAACCCGGTCATAACGTAAAAGACGATCTGTATCTTCCTCGTAAACGGGGGTGATATAATCAAGAATCCATTTTTCTCCCTCGTAGGGTGTACGAACTCGGTATTCAAGTTTAACCGGCTGTCTATTAGGTATGGATTCAAGCTGGTTAAATACCTTATCTTTATCATCCGGATGTAGATTGTCCTCCCACAGGCGTTCATTATCGATAAATTCCTGCTGCGTATATCCCAAGATAGGCCGGCAGGCACTGGAGATCTGCAGAGTTTTCTTGGATTTCGCGTCTACTGACCATAAACAGATAGGAATATCATTCATCATTTGCTCCCAGTGAGGCAAAATGTTTGTGTTTCTTATTTGGACCTGTTCAACCATAATGCCTAGAATCCGTTTCTAAATCAAGAATATAACAGGGGAACGGCAGGTTTAGCAGAATGGACTGAAAAGATTGAATAAAGGACTTTAAGTCGGAGTACTTGCCTTGATATCTCATAGAGGGCTCCCTTCAGCGGATTTTGGGTTTCAGTCTTATCATAGCGAAATACCCGGTGTCTTACAGTTTAAAAAGTCACATAATCTGTGTCTTTTTGACAAAAATTTATTGGATTTAGAACTAACCAAACGTTTAATTAGGATTAACCTAAAATAGCTCTGCTAGTAGCAGTTTAACCTTTAGGTTGGTAAAAAATCTGTCGGAAGATGACTACTTATCGAACAAACATTATATAATCCACATTAATGGGTTCATGGCCCTCTTCCCTCAGCCTCTGGTTAATCTGGCCGCGATGATATTGCCCATGAAGCGCCACATGCGTAAGGATATCACCAACTGGCGTGGAGAACTCTATACCGCTGCTAGTTTTATAAACAATAACCTCCTTAAGCTGGCGCTCCGTTAAACCAGTAAGCAGCCCGGCATAGTTTTGTTTATTTTTTTCAACTAGATTGGCGCACTCTGCCAAACTGAGTTCTGTCCAAATCGCCTGAGGATTGCTATCTAAACCTTTTAATCTATTAACCCAAACCTCTTCGGCAAGTAATAGATGTGAAAATAATTGTTTGGCTTGGTTACTTTGATCACCCATTCTTTGCAGTGTCTCTATTATCCGCTGATTAGCCCAATCTAAATGCTGATACATCTTAATAATGGTCTCCATCATCTCACTCCTTCATAGACCTCAGATTATTCAAATGATTTTCTAATTATTCCAATAAAAAATGAAAGAAATATTAATTCATACTAAATTCAACCATCTTTGCATAAATCATAACGAAATTTCTAATTTCCACCCATAAATCCATCAGTTTATCCCCTTTTTCCTCTTCAAATTAAAAAAAGTGAAATTCGATGAATGCTGTTTTTCCCGTTATGGTAGAGCTACCTAGGAATGAATTGGAACGCGCGCGGATCCTACGAGAGGATCTAGTTGTGGATAGCTTTGAGGAGTTAGTTGAACAATATAAGCCGATGATTTATCGAATTTTGAAGTCATTATCGATTTATCGTAATCGGGAAGAATTCTATCAAACTGCTTTAATTGGACTCTGGGAAGCACAAAAGGGCTTTGACGCCCAAAAAGGTACCTTCACAAATTATGCTTATACCTATATTAAAGGGAAGCTATTACTGGAATTAACGAGACGGAACCGTTATGAAACCAGAAATGTGTGTCCAAAAGAGGAATATTGGGAAGTCGTGGAGGATGGCTTCTCGGAAAAACCACTCGAAGAAGAACAACTCCTCTCCTATTGTGAAGGTTTATCAGAAAAGGAAACCAAATGGGTCGTGGCAGCCTTTCTGGAAGATTTATCGGTAAAAGAAATTGCCTTGCGCGAACATGTTTCAGTGTCTGCCGTCAAGCAGTGGAAAATGGGGGCTCTTAAGAAATTGAGGGCTAACAATTTGTAATACGAAAAGCGAAAACACCTTGGTCCTTCGATATTGAATTGGAACTCTATAATAAGCCTCCCCCTGCAAGAAGGCGCTTTTGTCCTTCTATCAGTGGGAGGCTTGCGTCTAAATTTCCAAGGTACCAAAGTTGGTCAGTGCCAATGAGCTCTATTGTCTACCGAGACGGAAGTTTTTTTAATTGACCGGTCGCCAATGAGCTCTATTGTCTACCGAGATGGAAGTTTTTTAAATTGGCCGGTCGCCAATGAGCTCTATTGTCTACCGAGACGGAAGTTTTTTGAGTTGGCCGGTCGCCAATGAGCTCTATGTCTACCAACATAGGAATTTTTTACAACTAGATAAACTTGTCACCCTAGGGCTAGACGCTGGAGCTGGCCAATTCTCGAATTGAATTTCTTATCGTTATAAACCGTTCTTATCTACCGAGAGCTCTTTATTTCAAGCTGGATTCTCCTTGAATCCACCCTCTTCTTTAATTAGTTAGCTATCGTTACCACTCTGCCTGGCAGTGTTGTCACTCTGCCAGTTTTTCCTGTTTCCCTGATAGTAATCGTATGCTTGCCATTACTAAACCTCTTCGTGTCTACTGCATAGTGGTACCCAGCATTTCCATTATGAAATTCAGGATACGCCCTTAGGACATCTCCCCGGACATCACCGTAAACCACCTGCCCGACCAACTTTCCATCCACCAATACCTCAACTTTAGAGATGCCGTTTTCATCTAAAAACCAGCCTGAGATCGTTTTGCTTCCACTGATAGTACTGCCCGGTGCAGGCTGATCAAGACTGCCCCTGATATTAGAAATCGTAAAGGACTTTTTGGACAGCGTTGACACCAGACCATTCTTCCCAGTTTCCCTAACAGTAATCGAATGGACTCCATCTGCTAATTTCTTTGTATCCAGCACATAATGATAACCAGCATTGGCATTGTTGTAAGCAGGATATGCCTTTTTCACATCTAATCTCAAATCACCATAGACAGCTTGGCCCGTAACCTTTCCATCTACCAAAATTTCAATCTTAGAAACGCCGCTTCCATCTAAATACCAGCCTTTAACGTTATATTGCCCCTTAACTTTTTCATTTGCGGCAGGAGTATCCAATACACCTTTAGCATTTGCCACGTTGATTACCTTGCCAGGTGATGTTTGGGTCCAGCCATTTTTGCCTGTTTCCCTAACAGTTATGGTATGTTTTCCATTACTCAATCGTTTCGTGTCTAAGCTATAGTGATAGCCTGCATTTCCATTATTGTATTCCGGATAGGCCTTTTTCACATCGGCTCTAGGGTCACCATAGGAAGCACGGCCGACTACTTTTCCATCCACCATTACTTCAATCTTAGCTACACCACTTTCATCTAAAAACCATCCTGATAGATTGTAAGTTTCATTAATAGTTGAACCTGTACCTGGTTTATCTAGGACACCCTTTGATGAGCCCAAGGTAATCGCTTGTCTGCCAAATTGCTCCCATCCTCTAATAAAGGACGAGCGGGAAATTTTACGATTTTTAACATTGGCCAGCGGATCATTAAAGTAGACATAGTTTTGGTCATAACCAGTAAGCAGGACACTATGCTCATGGAAAGTGATTCTAAGCGGCCCTTTAGGCGTTTGAATGGTTTTCCATTGACTGCTCGGCACCGTATTAAAGGTACTAGTAGAAATAACCCAGATCGGTTTTCCTCTGTCTAATTGTTTTGAGATCACATCAAAAGAGCTTCCAGTTAAATCAATCGCATTCGTATATTTGTTAGCTAATTGATAGACAGGGCCATGATAAACAGCATAGCCTTTCGAACGACCGGTAATGTCCCCGACGAAGCCAGTGTTCGGATTACCCCAGTAAGTTGTATTTCCGGAAACCCGGTAAGGGGTCGCGTCCTTTTTGACTTGATTAGCCAGCGTCATTTTCGAAACATTAATCCCTTTGTAACGAAGCAGCATGGTTAAACTAGTAACCTCACAGCCATTTCTTAATTCTGGTAATTGAGAGATTAGCGGTACGTTTAAGGGAGTTCGGGCATAAGAGGTGGAAGGCAATAGAAAACTAGCTGCACTTAGCATCCCTAGAGCAAAGGCAGAAGATAGGATTCTCTTTTTCAAACGATTCACTTGATCGATCTCCTTTTAGATAACTCAATATTTTATGTATCAACAATTACTCTATTTATCCTTATCTGGAAAAATCACCTTGTAGTTACTACTATTCTAGCAGGAATTTGCTGGTCATCATAGGTTTTATATAACTTTGCCAGAACCTGCATTAGGGACTTCCGGAAAGTCTCAAAATATATTTTCCCTCTGCCTGTCCTTATTGCCTCTTCATCTATATATATAAGGCGAAAGGAGGTGATGGACATGGCACAAGCATTACTAGAAGGAACAAAACTTCGATTGGTATTCGATGCAGGTATCGACAACGAAGGCAACCCCATCCTGAAATCAAGAACCTTCAACAACATCAAAAAGGAGGCAACCGTTGACCAGCTATTCCAGGCAGCCCAGGCAATATCCACCCTATGCACAGACACACTGAACAAAGTAGAACGCACAGACAGCTCTGAAATCCTAGCTTAATAAATGGTGACAGGCACCATTAGTACTATCAACATAAGGAAAAGGAGGTGATTTTAGATGGCGAAGACGTTGGAATTGCAGTTTGCAACAGAGTTTGGGAAGACAGCCCGGATCTCGATTGATAACCCAAAGGAACCGATTGATGAGGAAGTAGTTAAGTTATCAATGGCTCAAATTATTGCCGCTGAAGTATTTACGACCGCGAGTGGCAAGTTAGTGTCCTCAAAAGGAGCAAGAGTAGTCGATCGTAACGTAACAGATTATGAACTTGTTTAAACAAAAGCGCAAGCGCCTTGAACAGCCCCGACAAGCATAAGGCGCTCATGGAAAGAAGGCGTTCTTTGCCTTCATTCCATGAGTGACTTATGACCTCGAGGGGCTAGGCGCTGGAGCTGGACGAGTAACAAGGAGGCCGGATTCGTAGCGAAACCGGCCTTTTCTATCTATATCATTCCTAAAACAGAAAGGAGGACTCAGAATGGAGCAAATCATTCCTCTCATTAGCGAAGTAGGATTCCCAATCGTCGTGACCCTTTATTTGCTTTATCGGATTGAATCGAAACTTGATTTAGTCGTTCAGTCGATCCAGAACCTGCCGGACAAAATGAGGGAACGCGCATAAACGGCAATCCCTGCGTGCTCTCTGCTCTGCCACAGTAAACGCAGGGTATCTCCCGAAAATAGTAATATATTCCTTTTTATCTGTAAATAAAACTAGGAAAATCTAAACCTTTTTCTTTATATTCTTATAACCTTAACCACACAAGAATATAAAACTCCCTTAATAATCCTTTTATAAACTATCCTTGTACATAACTTAAACAGGGAGATGAAGAAAATGAAGAAAACATTACTTGGAGCAGGTTTTGCATTTACCCTCTTGTTCAGCCCCTTCCAGCAGGCATTCGCCTCTGAACTGACCACAGGAGAAAAAAGACAAATCGATACGGTTGCACACCGGGGAGCTTCCGGATATGCTCCAGAAAACACCATTGCAGCCTTTGACAAAGCACTCGACATGAAAGCCGACTACATTGAAATCGATGTCCAGCGCAGCAAAGACGGAAGGTTAGTCATCATTCATGATACAACAGTAAACCGAACCACAGATGGTACTGGCAATGTGAAAGACCTAACCTTTGAACAACTAGAGAACCTTGATGCAGGAAGCTTTAAAGGGGAACAATTCAAGGGTGAAAAGATCCCGACATTTGAAGAAGTCCTCGACCGGTACCACGGGAAAATTGGTATCTTAATAGAAATGAAATCACCAGAGCTTTATCCTGGGATTGAAGAAATGGTCGTGGAAGAACTAAAGAAGCGGAATCTCGATAAACCACAGAATGATAAAATTATAGTCCAATCCTTCAATTTTGATTCAGTCAAAAAAATGAGTCAGCTTCTACCAGATGTCCCTATGGGTGTCCTTACCTCCTCAAAGGCAGATACAACAGATGCGGCATTGAAGGAGTTCGCTACATACGCAGATTATTTTAATCCAAGCTATGGGATTGTCTCAAAGGAGTTAGTAGATAAAGTTCATGGACTTGGCATGGGGATCTCCTCTTGGACTGTAAGAAGCCACGAAGCCGCACAGTTCCTATTTGATATGAACGTCGACGCGATTATCACAGACTATCCTGACTTTGTCGACCCTCGGAAGTAACAGAAAAAGGGCCGCCTCCACCCATAAAAAGTGGAAGCGGCTATTCCTCCTCTTCTTGCTCTAATTCCTCTTCTTCCTCAGTCACCGTCTCCTCCGCTGCATCCTCCACTTGAATTTTTTGAATCTCCTCCGTTAATTGTTCAAACGCATGGAGCCGAAATTTTGCACTGGCAATCAGATCATCAATAATCTGGATAAACGTCTCATACTCAACCCGGTTCTCACTGCATTGCTTGATTAGCCTTAAAAAATCCTCCTCATACAAATGGTATCTCTCATTAAACAACTCCGAATCCATTGTAAGAAAATACTCTTCATCCACCACAAACTCATTGAAAATTTTCTTCGTTAACCGGCTCTTCGTGACATCTATTTCCTTCTGATCCTTTTCATCTTTGTAATGTTCCGCATCTTCATATTCCGAGCACAACGTGGAATAAATTTTTTCAAGCAGCTCAGTCGGTTCTAAATATTTTAATTCAGCCATACTAAAAATCCTCCGAAACCCCTTTTTCATAATTATTCCCATATCAAAGGAAAAACCTACCTCATTAAAACAAGGCAGGTTTATCATAATTGCATTATTTTTGAATATAGAAGTTCTAATTGAAATATTTTTGGAATGAAAAAAAAAGCACCCTTTGTTCGAAAACAAAGGGTGCTAGTGAATCTAAGCTATATTAAGCTTTAACTGTTGATAAACGTTTTGCTGCTTCTGCCACTTTTTCTAAGCCTGCAGCAATAATGTCTTTCGCTTGGTCTGGAGCTGCGTTATGGCCTTCGATGATGATTTCATCAACGATTTCCATTCCGAATAAGCCGCCAGCCATATTTTTAACATAAGTAGCTGCCATTTCCATAGGAGCTGCTTCAGGAGTAGAGTAAACACCGCCGCGTGCAGAAAGGATAATCGCCTTTTTATCAGACATCAAGCCCACTGCACCAGCTTCAGTGTATTTGAAAGTGAAGCCTGCTCCAGCTACATAATCGAAGAATGTATGCAATTTTGCTGGGATGGTTAAGTTCCATAATGGGAATGCAAATACGACAACATCTGCTGCAGATAGTGCATCCATTGCTTTTTGTTTTGCTGCTACAATGCGCTGTTCAACATCAGTTAACTCTTCGCCAGATTGTAATTTACCGAAAGCGTTGAATAGATCCTGACCAAAGTAAGGCATATCTTCGGCAAATACATCATAAGTGGTTACGTTCACACCTTCTAGGTTCTCCATGAAAGTCTCGTACATTTTACTAGACACAGCTTCAGAAGCTGGACGGTTGTTTGCTTTTATAACTAATACATTCATTTATTTAAAATCTCCTTTTAAGTAATCTTGAAAATAAATATCTCGAATTGATAATATATAAAAATAGTGGAAATAGCAACAAATGTGCTCAGAGAACGCTAGTATTTATGCACTGATTTATAAATAAGCAAAATAGTATAATTATCCTAGAATAAGAAATACACCTATACAAAAAGAACTATTAATATAATCCATGCCTTTAATAGCAAAGAAGAAGAAGTGCATCTGCACTTCTTCTCAAAGATTTCATTACATCCCAACATAAGCAGATATTGCTCCAAAGACAGCAGCAATTACCCAAAGAACCGGGAACAATTTCATGATTAATTTAATCCACTGTCCAAAACTAATTCGTGCAATTGCTAGACCAGCTAAAAGAACACCACCAGTTGGAGAGATTAGATTTGTTAATCCATTACCAAATTGATAAGCCGTAACGGCCGCTTCCCTATTAATGCCAACCAACTCTGCCAACGGCGCCATAACCGGCATGGTCAGAGCAGCCTCACCAGAGGAGGAAGGGACAAAGAAGGTAATCACATTATGTGCGATAAGCATAATGGTCGTAAAAGCAAACTTCGGCAGTCCTTCCATCATATTGGCAAGAGAATTTAAGATTGTATCAATGATCATACCATTTTCCGCAAGGACTAAAATGCCGCGGGACAGCCCAATAATGACAGCGGCATAAACAAACTCACCACAGCCTTTAACGAAGTTTTCAGCTAAGTCCTTTTGATTCATTTTCGCTACAACACCGGAGAAGAGACCTAATCCTACAAATACAGCACCAATCTCCGTCATGTACCAGCCTTTAGAAAGAATCCCCCAAACAATTAAACCAAGCGCAACCACAAACCCTGAAAGAATCAATTTATCTCGTCTTGAGAAGACGATATCACGACCGCCATCCGTTTTAATAAAACGTTCGCGGTTTTCCAAGTCGTTTTTATAAACCACCGATTTCTTAGGGTCCTTCCTCACTCGATTTGCGTACCACATTGTAAACCCAATCGATACCCCAGTAAAGACGATCCATTCTATAAACCTTAGCCATAACTGCGGGTTGCCTTCCACCCCAGAAACTCCCTGAGCGATGAGCACGGAAAACGGATTTAAGGTGGAACCAACATAACCAATTTGTGTGCCTAAAAATAAAATTAAAATAGCTGTAATCGAGTCAAACTTTAAAACAAACATCAATGAAATAAAAATGGCGTAAAGAGGAATCGTCTCCTCACTCATCCCGAACGTCGATCCACCTAAACTGAAGATGATCATAGAGATGGGAATGACAAAAATTCCTTTATTCTTCATACGCCTTGCAAGGGCAATCAGTCCCCTGTCAATTGCACCTGTTTGTAAAATAATTCCGAATGCTCCGCCGACAATAAGTACAAACGCGACCACATCTGCGGCATTTATTACTCCAGCCATTGGTGCACTTAAGATTCCTGATAATCCTTGCCGTAAATCACCATTTTCTCCAACCTTGGAAATCGTGTGGAAGGTTCCTGGGACAATGACCGTTCGTGCTGATCCATCTACAGTCACTTCTTTACGGTCAAATTGACCGCTTGGAATAATCCAAGTCAGAAGGGCAACTGCAATAATAATAATAAAAATAAGAGTGTAACTGTGCGGCAATGCCCATTTTTTTCGCTTTTCGATAACCTTTGGCTGCAATTTTTTGGCTGCTTCCATTGTGGTTCCCCATTTCCCTTTAAATGACGTTTTATAACGTATTACCTGAAACTAAGAAACGAATGTTCTTTTACTTTAGTAAGGTCATAAACAACTTTTCCATCTGCCATTGTCAGTACGACTTTGGCATCCCTAAGTTCCTGGGCAGACGTTTCAAATAGATTCCTATCATAGACAGCAATATCAGCAAGTTTCCCCACTTCAATCGAACCGGTCTTGTCCTCCATAAACTGATGCTTCGCTCCGTTAATTGTCCAAGCCTTCAACATTTCAGCTACCGGCATTCCCAGCTCCGGAAACCAGCCGCCCTCAGGAGAACCATCCGGAAATAAACGTTGGCAGGTCGCATAAATCGAATCTGGAACACTCGTCATAAATAAAGGTAAGTCCGTCCCCGCAGTTACGGTGATACCTTCATCCAGCATCGTCTTATAATTATAAAAGCGATTTTCGTACTTCTTATCGACCACCTCACCCATATAGGCCTTATGATAAGAAGGATTCAGCAGCAGAATTTGCGCATAAACCTCTGCAAAAATACCTAGTTCACCCATCCGTTTCAAATCATACGGATGCGGATACTCTAAATCACTAATAGAATGCCTGGCATCACGCGGTCCGTTAACCTGGCGGCATTTTTCTAGAATTCTCACTGCCTGCCGAATCGCCGCATCTCCTTCAGCTGTTAAACAACATTTTAACCCATAGCTATCCGCCTTTAAAACGGAATTTTCAATATTTTCATAATTTATCAACCGAAGGTTCCGCACACCTGGCATGTCTGCATAAGGTTCAAGCATATCACCCGTATGGTCAGCGACCACCCCATCCACCATGATCTTGTAGCCTTGAAAGCGGAGGTGATCGTCCTGATATTGATTCTTATATGCTTGTCCAACATCTGTGTTAAGTGGCTCTAATACAGGCTCTAGGACGAAATGAACGCGTAACGGCAGCCGGCCCTCTTCATTTAATTCGGTTAATACCGGGAGCAGTTCGTACTCGTCAAAACCAATATCTTTGATTGATGTCACACCTCTAGATGCTAAAAGCTGACAAAAGGCCAAGAACTCCTCTTTGACCAATTGCAGGTCTTGAAGCATTTCTTTTAATAAAAGTGCCCTTGATTCCGCACTGCAGCTATCTGGAGTAAATTGATATTTATCGATTGCGAGCTGATTCATCCAACAATAGCTCTTGTTTGAGTTAATGGCAATGACTGCTCTGTCAGGGAATGCTTCATCCAATAGCTCCCGCCCCGGCACATGCCCCCATACCTCTTTATCCCAGCCAAATCCATATAGATTTTGCGAAGCATCTAGGTATTTCGAGTGATCGGCTAATAAAGCTAACGCCTCCTCAGCCGATGAGGCACTAGATAAGTCCACGCCTCTGTTCATCGACATATATCCGGTGAAAAAGACGTGATTGTCATGGATTCCCGGCATAACCAGCCGGTCTCCCAGCTCATAGACCTTTGTTTGCGGGCCAACCCATTGCTTGTGTTCGTCCTGATTTCCTACAGCAATGATTTGGTTTTCCTTAATGGCAATAAACCCTGAAATTGGTTTGTCTTCTGTGCTTGTAAAAATAACATTCGAAACGAGTATAGTATCAGCAGTGATTTGGCTGATTTTCATCAAAAGCACCTTCATTCTAATAGAATAGACAATTCAGCGGCAGTTTTTTTCATAGAATCAATAAAATTACTCTGAACATTTCTTGAAAAATAGTCGTTCCCGGATTTTATCGGCACATTTAGCCAGTTTATCGGCACTTTTTAAGGGTTTATCGGCACTTTTTGGATTTTATCGGCACTTACCGAATTTCATCAGCAAATCCGATAAAGCGTTGTCATTTTTTGTATAAAACTCCCCCTTAGTAAATAACGATATAAAACGTTATCACTAAGGGGAAAGAAATCCATCAAATTCACTATAAAGTAAATTGATAGCGGTCACCGATAATATACTGCTTCCCAACATGTACAGGCCGGCCTTCTTGATCATATATAAGCGTGTTCATATAAAACAATGGCTTACCAATACTTGTCTCTAACACTTTAGCCTGATCCTCATCCGCTAATACAATCTCCAATGTAGTTTTACCAGATTGGTCGGGATGGATATCATACTTTTCTCTTAATAAATCATAGAGTGAGCCTTCCAGCGGTTCATCAAGTAAAAATGAATAGCGATTGAAAGGGTAATAATTATTTTCAAGCATTAAAGGATGATCGCCTGCGTATCTCTTCCTTTGAATGTAAATCACCTGTTCATTTTCCCCCAGCTGCAGTGCCTCCCGAAGACCTGCATCCGCTTGGATAAGTTCTTTTTTCGTTACCTCACTGTGAGAACTAAATCCATTGGCCTCGCAGGCAGCGGTAAAACCCATGACATGCTCAATTTTACGATCAATTTTTGGCCGATGGACAAATGTCCCTTTTCCCTGCTGCTTAATGAGGTACCCTTCTTTTACGAGCTCCTCAACCGCCTTTCTCACAGTGATTCGGCTGACATTGTACTGCTCGCTTAATTCCGGTTCCGTTGGGATTTTTTCACCCTGTTGGTACGTATCATTTAAAATTGCGGCCTGGAGTGCCTTTTTTAGTTGTATATATAATGGTTCTTGGTTCTCAGCGTTTAGCATGGGGTACCCCCTTGTATATAACGTTATATCACTATTATAACAGAAGAGAACCAAAGGGCTTGCGGTATCACAAATTAATTATAAGGAACCCCGTATCCAAAGGAGCCCTCTACCAAGCAGATTTTTGCAGCAAAGCCTGAAGCCTCTTTCATGGATGCGGCAATATCATTACTTTTTAAAAAATGCAGCAGGAAGGCGGTAATGAATGAATCTCCTGCCCCCATCGTATCGACTGCCTTCACATAATCAGGCGCCTGATAATAATACTTTACACCGTCAAAGGCGATGGCCGGGTCACTTCCGCGGGTAGCAACGAGAATCTGCCCTTCCTTCTTACAATTAGCCTTTAAAAATTGCTCTGTTCCCTCATGGGAGAGGTGGCTGCAAGAGAAGAACGCATAGTTGACATAGGAGATATTCCTATCAATTTCTTCCTGCTGAAAGTCATCCGAAAAATCAAATGATAATGGGACCCCTAGCGTGCTTAACTGTTCTAAAATATGCCCCGTATGGCTGTACAATCCAGTATGCATCAACGAGAATCCTTTGATGTATTCAAGATCCGCCTCCGTTAACTGGAATGGGTTCTCACGGGTGACGCCTCCTGCATTGCTTCCTAAAAAGACTCGGTCCCCATCCTCCAATGTGACACGGGCACAGCCGTTTTCACCGCTGAAGCGGCGGCAATGGGATAAGTCAATCTCTAATTCTCTTAAAACACTTTCAACGTGTTCCGCTTCTCGATCATCACCGAACGTCCCAATAAAAGCTGCCTCAACACCTAGCTTTTTGGCAAATACGCTAAAGTTTACTGCATTTCCTCCTGGATACATCGTTTGGATGTGAACATATTTATCTACGACATTATCTCCAATACCTAAAACCTTTACCATATTCTTCACCCTCGATTTTAGTAAGATACTTTCCCCATATAACGACGAGTCTCTAATGGATGATTGCGAACGTCAGCTAATGCGGCACGATAGACACACATGATGCTGTAGAATAGAATCGGGTTGAAAAATTCCACTACCTCATCCGCAATAGTATTGATTCCTAATTCTTTCGCATCGATCACTTCTACTTTTTCTGCATACTGGTTAAGGAATGTTCTAGCTCTTTCATCCAATGCACGTGTGCGGCCCTCGTTCATTAATAAGATGAATGGAGTTTCTTTATCGGTCACTTCAAACGGGCCATGGAAGTATTCACCAGAGTGAATGGATGCGGCATTCAGCCACTGCATTTCCATGAGAGAGCAGATGGCAAACCCATAAGCATGTCCGTAGGACGCACCACTTGATAAGATATAAAATAACTCTTCATCTTTATATTTTTGAGCGAATTCCTTGGTTCTTTCAGCTACTTGCTGTTCCCCTTTTTTAATGATTCCGTTGATTTTTCCGATTCCGTTTTGGAATGCCTCGTAATGGTCGTATCCTTCAGTTACATAAAGAGCCTCGACTACTAATTCTAAAATGATTGCCATTGGATTATTTTTTACATCTGTGTCTGCACCCCATTCATAGACGAAGGCATGGTCCGAATAGTTAAGTAAGAATGCCTCATTGTTATGGGTTAAACCGATTGTATGGGCACCATATTCCTTTGCAACTTTTGCTGCTTCAACCGATTCTGGGGTATTTCCGCCATGGGAGCAAACAATCACAAGAGAATCCTTGTTTAACCGCTTTGGTGTCGCATGAACAAATTCGTTTGCCGTAAATAGGCCTGTTACAATCTTTTTTGCTTCACTTTCTAGGAAGTATTTGGATGGATACATATCTACCAACGATCCTCCGCAAGCAACTAGATATACTTCTGTAATACCTTGTTCTGTTTGAGAATGAATGGTGTTAATTACGTTTACTGGGTTCATTAAATTCTCTCCTTTTTCTCATAACGTTATATAACGTTATTATTATGTATTAAATATAACCGCTTTCAAATAGAGCGTCAATAATTATTTTGATAATAGTTTGACTAATTTGTGGCATATAAAAATAACTGCCCCAAATGAAGGCAGTTATTTTTAACACTATAGTTGTTTTTCCCCTTGCACCCCATTTATGGAATAACTCATCGTGATTTCAGCATTCAAGGAATGAGAAACCGAGCAGTATTTGTCTTTTGACAATTGAATCGCCCGAACGACTTTGTCTTCAGGCAAATCTCCGTCTAAAGCATAATGGATATTAATGGTCGTAAACCGCTTCGGATGCTCCTCCGCCCGATCGCCATCGACATCGATTTGAAACGAGGCAGGCTCGAGGCGCATTTTGTGCAAGATTGAAATAATATCCATCCCAGTACAGCCCGCAACCGCCGGAAGTAATAACTCAGTCGGTCTGGCTCCCGTATTTTCTCCACCGACCTCGTCACTCGCATCCAATTTGATTTCATGGCCTGATGGAGTCGTTCCAGCAAAAGCCATTTTCCCTTTCCAACTAATCGTAAGTTCCATCGACATCCCCCTTTCTATCTGTATATTCTTACCACTTGGGGCCAAGCTTATTTTTAAAGTAACCTATTTAATTTGAACAAATATATAAATACCCGCATTATTCTGATTGTATTCCTTCTCAATACTGACATTTTGCACCACAATCGTCATTTTGGCCCGGTCGTTTTCCTTAGTAAAAGTGGCCTCAGATGTCGTTATCGTTTCCTTTGTTCCAGTATAGTTATAGAACTTGTCGAAAATTTCTTGGGTAGGAAAGCTGATTAGCTCCCGACTGTTTTCTGCCATCAGTTTCAAATCAACTTCGTTACCCTTTGTGACCTTTAACAGCGTATAAACTTTACCCGCTTCTTTAAATTCGCTAATTTGTTCCTCGCCATTACGGTCAGATTTAAAAAGCTCCATTTGTATAAATCGGTCATAACCTGCAATATTAATAGTCGTCCCCGGTTCGGTCATTAGGTAAACACCGTCATTCCCCGTACCCAAGTGCTCCTGATACTCTTTAAAGCCAAATGTGTCATAAAAATCGTTATAAACATTAAAATCCTTTGGAAAATAGTCAATTTCTTTTATATATCCCATTTGCTCTAAATAATAAACGGTTCTTGTAATAATCTTCTGATCCTGTTCGGAAACGGAATTATTCGGTTTAATTCGATTATTTTCCAACATATTGTATTTTAAAAGCTCTTGTTCAAGCGTGGCAATCTGACTATTGCGGCTGATTGTAAATGCATCGACAGGAGGCACGATCGAGATAACCGAAAAAATAATCAATAGGACCGCAATAAATCCATTTTTCCGAACAGGCAGGATGCTCAATAAAATTCCTGCTGCTGCAGCAAATATTCCAAACAAAATAACGTAGTACCGGGTATACGTCACGCCCGATTCCATCAGACTGATGACCGACGAAACAATTTGAAAGAGCACTATAGGCACTAACACCTTCGGAAATATCTTTCTAAAAAAGGAGGTAAATTTATTCTCAATTTCACTTACTAATATATACAGCAAAATGACGGTAACTGCATAAGAAACCAGCATCGGTTCAAGCAAGCTATCTGTCCAAAATACCCCAGTAATATTTTTAAGAATGTAGAGAACGATGATGAGAGTAAAAATGGCTAGTAAAGGAATGAGGATATAGGATAAGAGGATTTCTAAAAACTTCGGGCAATTGGCCGCTTCCTCCACACCCTTTATATCTTCCTGGTCCTTTGCACTAGGATAGTTAGGAATAAGCGATAAAAAGTACATGGGGGCGAACAGGATAAAGACAATGTTAGCTGTATAAGCATAGGCGGTACCGTCAATCTCAACAATAAGCTGACTAAAAACGGCAAGGATAACGGCGATTCCACCGTAAATAATAAATGAAAAAAAGAGCGAATGAAAAAGGGATTTAAATGCAATCATAAAGCTTTTATTGAAACTAATCTGGCTTTTGATAACAGGGATCCAAATAAACGCCCAAAGTAAGGCGAATAAAGCGACTGACGTTCTAATTTCAATCTCCCTGCTCATCACTGGTACTGGGTGAATAAGCAGGTAATACCCTCCCGTCAGCACGATCACTAGACCCATTAACAGGAACCGGGCTGATTGTTTAGAATAAAACCGTTCAAAGGCCACTTGTGCGGCCGTGCTTAGGAATGCTCCCATTACAAGGGTTAAAAGTAATTTTACATTGTCCTTTTGAGAGTGAACCAGATAGGAACTAATCATAGCTGTGGCGATCAGAAAGATTGTCGTCAATGGAAAACGGCCAATCGCATGGTTCAAGCCTGTAAGTTTATCATTCATCCTTGTTAACCATTTCATCTTCATCCCCCCTTTTTACCTAAATTATATCACGCACTAATGACTTTTATTGGTAATTCCTATTACGCGTTCATCTTCTTTTTTCGCTAGTTTCAGTGTCATTCGACAATGTTTTCTAAGCTCCCCCACATTTCCTGGGGAATTTACAATAATATCGATAATAATTTACAAATTTTGTTATCTTCTGTCTTCGAGGATTAATTATCATAAAATTAAAATAACCTGCATTGAAGGCAGGTTATCCTTGAATTAGCTATGATAATAAGGAGGAATCCGAAGCCATTCGTGCCGGTCTAAATATTGTTTAACCCTTAAACCTGCCATCGTCTTCTTCATAATCATTTTCGAGAACATTAGCCCAACATCTGCACGAATCGACTCAGTTAGGCCTCGCGCCGCATAGGTTACACCTGAAGCCAGGTTATAAGACATTAAATTAGCCAGTTCCTCATCATTCAATTTTGCCCCCTCCGGTATACTCTGAAAATCACCAAGTGGCTTTTCTGAGGTTGTTTTCGGCAATGGAACTCCTTCTTTTTTCAAAAACTCAATAAGCTCATCGCGAATGGGAAGATGAACGGTTTCTCTTATATCCTTTAAAAGTTGTTTCAATTCCGGATCTTGAGCCAAGTTGAAGCCAAGTTCTTCGTTACGCATGGTGATCTCCGTCGCTAAAAGAAAAAACCAAAGGTTGGAAACCTCCATCACATTCAATGGTCTGATTTCCCCATCCATAAAAGGCTGAAAGGCATCATGCATCATATCAAATAGTTTCATGTCTTAAAATCCCACCAAACTTTGGATAATATAGTTCTGATGTATTTTTTCCATATTTAAGAAAAACATGCTTAACGAATTGGTGTTTTTTTAATCGTGATGACAAAGTCTCCATTTTAAGGAAAATTTAAGTTTTTAATTATATAAACAATGATAGAACCGCTATAACACTAGAAAGTCTGCCTTTTTTTGGCAACTGTTTCTTCCAGATAACAACAATAAATTTAATAAATTCCATCTACATACAAATAGTGACAAAATTCTCGTCATATATATAATAGAATAGTAGCAGAAATTTAAAAATAAGGTAAAATAATTGTAATACTTGTTACAAAACCAATAGGTTTATGTCGAAGGAAGTTAAGAGTAAATGGGGGAATCGTAATGGCAAGTACAGCATCCGAAACAGTGGAAGACCTGGGCAGTAGACAGGCAAAAAAGGGGAAATGGTATACCAACTGGAAGTTTATCACCACAGGTATTATCCTTATTTTTGCATTAATTGCAGCAGCAATCGGCTATTATCAGGCAAACCACTTTAATAAAAACATCAAAATTAATGACATAAATGTTGGCGGTATGACTTCAGATGAAGCACTAACCAAGCTAAAATCAACTGTCTTAACGAACGTAGTCTTTGTTGGAGAGCAGCAAATTTTAGATGGTCAAGATACAAAAATGGGCTTTACAGATACAGACCTGAAAGAGGTTGAAAAATTATTAAAAAGCCAAAAGTCATTTTTCCCTTCCTCTAAGGAAAAGAATTACACATTAGTACCAAGCCAGGCAGATTCCTATCGCAGCCAAAGCTTGAAAAAACAAGTGGAAGAAAAACTAGCTTCTATGAATAAGAGTTTAAAAGTGCCTACAGATGCACAAGCTAAGCTGGAACAAGGTAAAGTGATCGTTACAAAAAGTGTAGATGGTAAGCAGTATGATGTGGCCACTCTCTTAAAAGACTTCGATAAGCAGGGATACTCCAGTGAAATTCATCTTAATGCTGCACTAATACAGCCAGTAAAAGAAGACAGTGATACAGTAAAAAAAGAACAAGAAAAATTGCAGGCGCTCCTTCAGCAAACCGTTGAGTATAAAGTACAAAATCAAGTGTATTCATTAAAAGCCAGTGAATTAATTAAAAGTGCCTCTGTGTCAAAAGACATGAAGGTAACGATTGACCCAAGTGAAATAAATGCGAAAATTGAAGAAATTAATAGTTCTCAATCGACATTAAATAAAAACTTCAACTTTAAGACCCATTCAGGTTCAGTCGTTTCTGTCAGAGGCCAAGGTTATGGCTGGGCATTAGATGTAGATAAAGAAGCAGCGCAGGTTCAGACCGCTTTTGAAAAAGGGGAAACATCCATATCTGCGTCCAATATTATCGGACATGGCTGGGGCGGAGAAGGTTACGGTTATGATACTACATCAAACAATGGCATTGGTGATACATATGCCGAAGTATCAATTGCACAGCAGCGTATCTGGATCTATAAAAATGGAAAATTAGTCATTACAACCAATGTCGTGACTGGTAAACACAGCACCGGTAACGATACATCAAAAGGTGTTTGGTATATTCTCTATAAACGGTCACCATCTACCCTAACGGGAAGAGAACTGGGAGGAAAACCGAGTTATTCCGTAAAGGTTAATTATTGGGCTCCTTTTACGAATGATGGACAAGGATTCCATGATGCCAGCTGGCGGGGAAATTGGTCAAGCACAGCTTATCTCAACGATGGGTCGCATGGGTGTGTAAACACAAAACCAAACGATATGAAAATAGTGTACGAAAATCTCAGCACATATGAACCAGTAGTTATCTATTAAAATATGGGGACGGTTCTTCCACTTCGGCAGAACCGTCCTTTTTAAAGTAGAGTAAGAAACTGATTTCGAAGGGATAGCTTACGCTATCTCTTTTACTTT
>NZ_JAABNN010000021.1 GCF_009928415.1 Bacillus sp. USDA818B3_A | reverse complement strand
TCATAAGAAATGAATAATTATTGTTTGTTGACGTTTTTGTTTGTTTAGTTTTCAAAGAGCAATCGATGTTGTTCACAAGCGACTTTATTAATTTACCATATCACCGAATGTGATGTCAACACTTTTTTAAAAAACTTTTGAACCGTCATCCGCGAAGCTCTTTAAGAATGTTTCGCAGCGACGGTTATTAATATACCAAGTATTTTTTAAAAGGTCAATACTTTTTCTTATTTTTTTAAAATAATTATGAGACATGATAATATCTATGAAAAACACCATGACCTTTAGTCTCAACATTCACTACCTCTATTAGATGTTTCTCGATAAGATATTCAATCAGCACAGCCAAATCTACAGAATAAGGGATTAATTCTTTTTCAGTCATAATCTCGTTAAACATCCAGTACTCCTTGCCGCTTAATACTTCCAATAAGTGTGAAGTACCAATATTTGTTCTGGAATGAATTAAAAACTCACTAGCCAAGAACAACAATTCTAGTCTTTTCTCTATAGTTTCTTCGCTATTTACTAATTCTACATAGAGCTTATAAATTTCCGGCTCTATTTGTTTTACTTGATTCCAAACTGTCAGTTCTGGATGAAGACCATTTTCAATAACCGCTAAGCGGGCTAAATGATGTAAAGAATGCACCACATGATTATAGGCATCAAGGAATTGACCACTCTCGAATAATGCTTTCCCATCCACATACCTGCGAATTAGTTTAGCAAATTCTAACCCCATTTTAATTTTCCGGCCATTGAAAGGAAAATCTCTCAGCTCTGTTTTTAAATTAAGTACGTATTCATTTCGATCAAATAAAATCTTCGCTTCATGAAGCCATTCAAATATCTTTCGATTTGTTCCCAACAGCAGCCATTCCTGCAGCAGATCTTCTGTTACGATGTGCATAGCAGCCTTTTTATCATCGTAAGTATAATGTTTAATAAACAATGGATGGTCTGCCTCTTTTACAATTATCAATAAAATAACATCAAATGAATCAGTGATATGGCTGGATCTCTGTTTCTTTTCAACCAACAAAACTCCCAGAGTATTGGATTGGCTCGCCCTTTCTTGATATATGGGCCGAAGGATGTCTTCCATTCATCATTCCTCCATTTTATTCAGGTAGCATTATATGTTCGACAGTGAAATCTAATTTCCTTCTTTCGCAAAAGACATTTTTCGACATTCTTTGTATTTTTTCTTAGAAAATAATTGTGGTATAGTTTGTCTAGGAGGGAGAAATATGGCTAAATATTCAAGTAAAATAAATAAAATCCGATCCTTTGCATTATCCTTAATATTTATTGGATTTATTGTTATGTACATCGGAATTTATTTTCGTACTTCACCAATTATTATGACCATTTTTATGCTATTAGGGCTCATTTTTATTATTGCAAGCACAGTCGTATATTTTTGGATTGGTATGCTGTCAACGAAAACCATTCAGGTAAAATGCCCAAACTGCGGGAAACCAACAAAGATGCTGGGCCGGGTAGACATGTGTATGTACTGCCGCGAACCTTTAACCTTAGATCCTAATCTAGAAGGAAAGCAGTTTAATGAAGATTATAATCATAAAAAAGAAAGTAACTAAAAAAAGGGTGACTAAAAACCTATTGGTATTAACCAAAGGATTTTAGTCACCCTTTTTTTATAGATTAATGTACTTCCTTCGCAGCACATTCAGGACAAGAACCGTAAATTTCCATACGGTGATTATCCACTTTAAAACCAGTTACGTGTGAAGCAAGATGCTCAACCTCGTCAAGACCAGGATAATGGAAGTCAACAATTTTGCCGCAGCTTTGACAGATCACATGGTAATGGTGTGTGGTTACGAAATCAAAACGCGCTGATGCATCTCCATAGGTTAATTCCTTAACTAGGCCAACTTCACGAAATACTCGTAAATTATTGTAAACTGTTGCCACACTCATATTAGGGAACTTTCCTTCAAGAGCTTTATAAATTTCATCAGCAGTAGGATGTGACATTGAGTTTATTAAATATTCAAGTATAGCATGACGTTGCGGAGTAATTCGCACACCTGTATCCTTCAAGGTATCCAACGCTTCTTTTAACTGATTCATCGCCATGCACCTTCTTTCTAAAAAATATTATTAGATTATAATTGTTATAATTAATTTTACTAGGTCATTTGTACTTTTGTCAACATTGTAATCTAATAATCACTATTTGTTACTAACTATTCCCATGTAAGGTTTGTTCATTTTCTCCCAGTAGATAATTAACATATCTGGCCGTTACAAACAATAAATCTGAAAGCCTATTTAAGTAGGCCAAAACAAGGGGATTTACATCTTCTCCTATGGAAACCGCACATCGTTCTGCTCTACGAGCGATTGTCCGCGCCGTATGGAAAGCAGCACCTGCAGGATGTCCACCTGGCAATATGAAATTAGTCAGCGCTGGTAAAGTTGAATCCCAATCATCAATTTGTTTTTCTAATTCTTCTATGTCTGCAGAGACAAGCTTCCACTTTACTTCCTTACCTTTTGGGGTAGCCAATTCCGCTCCAACATGAAAAAGGTTTGTTTGAATCTTATGATATACAGTTTCTATTGTTTCTTTCCCTTGAAAATTTTCATTTTTCAAGTAGCTTAACGCAAGTCCAAGCATAGAGTTGGTCTCATCACAAGTTCCGTAAGCTTCAACCCTCAGGTCATTTTTCGCTACCCTCTGTCCATAAATTAAAGAAGTAGTACCTTTATCACCAGTTTTTGTATAGATCTTCATTACAGACCCCTCCATAAACAGCATTTTGATTTATTGATTACTATGTATTCTAAGGAGAATTATTTTCTTCATCTTAACACCTATACTTATATTTAGAAAGTTGTGAATATATAATGGTTTTTTATAAAAAAAGAAGGGCCGCTAAGGACCCTAATAAATTTATCTGAGGAGGTATGCCCTAATAAGATGATATTCAGTTTAAGCTATCTTGCATTGGACAAATGCCTTTTCTAAAGAAAATAGGCTCTTATTTTATGTAATTTCTAACCCCAAAGCGCGGAAACACCCTGGTATCCAAAATAAATCCCGAAAACAACTAAGGATGCTCCGGAAATAAATGAAATGGCAATCAAGCTTTTCATATTTAATAATTTCCGGAACCCTGTTGTAAGGGCAGCCACAAATAAATCCCAGAAAGTCAGGCCTAAAAAAATCATACTGCTATAGATTAACAACGATTCCGTCCCATTAGTCTCTGCTGTTTTTGCCAGAATGGAACCATAAATACCAAGCCAAAATAGGATCGACAAAGGGCTTGTGATCGAGAGTATAAATCCTGTTAAGAAACACTTATGAAGCGGTTCTTTATTCCGGCTATAGGATAGGGTTATCGTATTAGCATTTTTAATACTTTCCAACCCCGAATAGATCAGAATAAACCCTCCAAAAAGCCAAAGGAAAATTTGTACGATAGGAATTCCAAGAAAGCGGACCATCCCTAAATAAACCAATAACATGAATATTCCATCAGCCATCATGGATCCAACCCCTACAACCCATGCATGCCAAAAACCATTTTTTATCCCCTTATCCAAACGGGCGGAATTCACCGGCCCAATGGGTGCTGCTAAGGTAAACCCTAGGATGATATAACTGATTAATATGTTTACACTCAATAAAACCACTCCACCCTATTGTTTATCAACTTGTACATTTTATGATGAAATTCATCATTCATGTCCTATAAATTGAAAACGTTTAAGTATAAAGGATCCTGCTTTCACTGCATCAAAGTGTAAACAGAAAGGAATAATAAAATTATGTAAAAGGCTCTAGGTTTGAATGGAGGAATAAAAGATGAAAATCACTGAAAACGCCTTATCTATCTTCGCCCTAGGCGGAATCAATGAAATCGGAAAGAATATGTATGTGGTTCAATATGAAGACGAGATTTATATTATTGATTGCGGGGGGAAATTTCCCGACGAAAGCTTACTAGGGATTGACTTAATTATTCCTGACATAACGTATCTGGAAGAGAATCAGGAAAAAATTAAAGCTCTAATCGTTACACATGGACACGAAGATCATATTGGCGGGATTCCCTACTTTTTAAGAAAATTAAATGTACCTATTTATGCAACCCGATTTACCCTTGGGCTCATTGAATTAAAATTAGATGAACATCGATTAAAGAGAGATACCAAACTTATCACGATAGACTCTAATTCAAAATTAGAGTTCGGTCAGGTCCAAATTTCTTTTTTTAAAGTAAGCCACAGTATACCTGACTGCCTTGGGATTGTATTCCATACACCAGAGGGGAAGGTTGTCCATACTGGAGATTTTAAATTTGATTTGACACCCGCTAATAATCAATATTCAGATATACATAAAATGGCGGAAATTGGCCAACAAGGTGTTTTAGCCTTAATTTCCGAAAGTACGAATGCCGAGCGCAAAGGGTTAACCCCTTCTGAGCAGATGGTTGGTTCCCATATGGATGAAGCGTTCATAAAGGCAAGGGGGAAAATTTTCATCTCCACCTTTGCATCCAATGTCAACCGTGTCCAGCAAGTCGTTGAATCGGCCATTAAGACCAATCGTAAACTAGCATTGCTGGGCCGCAGTATGGTGAATGTTGTTAATGTGGCCATTGAACGAGGTTATCTAAATGTTCCGGAGGGGATGTTGATTGACGCAAGTGAGATCGATAATATGCCTGCAGAAAAAGTAGCTATCCTCTGTACAGGCAGCCAAGGGGAACCTATGGCAGCCCTTTCCCGGCTGGCAAGCGGAAACTTTCGCGATGTCGCAATTTACCCTGGAGATACCGTGATTTTAGCAGCGTCCCCCATTCCAGGAAACGAAAAGGATGTCTCGCGCATTATCGATAACTTATTTCAAATCGGTGCAAAGGTCATTTATGGTTCAGGCAGTACAACAGGCATGCATGTCTCTGGACATGGCTACCAGGAAGATTTAAAGCTAATGCTGACCCTTATGAAACCAACTTATTTCATCCCGATTCATGGGGAATATCGGATGCTGCACCATCACCAAATGTTGGCTGAGTCTGTCGGAGTAGAGAAAGGAAATACCTTTATTATAAAAAATGGCGATATCGTTGATATAAAAAATGGTGCCGCATATCAAACCCGCTCGGTCCCAGCAGGTGACACTTATGTAGATGGGATGGGGGTTGGTGATGTCGGTGATATTGTGTTACGCGATAGGAAGCAGTTGTCTGAAGACGGAATGCTTGTTGTCGTCATAACGATCAGCAAGGGAGACCGAAAGATTATTTCTGGACCTGATACCATTACCCGGGGATTTGTTTACGCACGCAACTCGGATGAATTGCTAAAAGAAGTAAACCGCCTAGTAAAAAAGACCGTCAATGACCTGCAGGCTGAAAATATCCGCCAATGGAATGTAATCAAACAAAACATAAAAAAATCAGTGGGACAGTATCTGTTTACTCAAACAAAGAGAAAGCCAATGATTCTTCCAATTATTATTGAGATATAAAAAAAAAACGAAAAGGGACATGTCCATTAAAACACGTCGTCCTTTTTCGTTTTTTTAATTATTTAAATCGTATAACCCAGGGCTATGTTCGTTAGGCATCTCGGGGAGCTCCGGAACTGGATATCCATTTGGCGGAGGAATAACTTGAAGTGTACCGTCATTCCGGCTTGGCGATTCCCCTTGGAATATTTGTCCTATCAATGTGTCATCCAATCTAAAATTAAACTGCGCATTATGGAAGCCCATCTCAACATATTTACGGCATTCAGGGTACTTATTGATATCGTAATTCGGCACCGGGAAAATTTTTCCCCAATTGACACCTAATGTTTCTAATGCTTTAGCAAACGCATTTTGATGCGCATTATCTCTAACAATTAAGAATGCTAATGTTTCTCTAAAGGTCTTATTAGAACTCATCTCATAAATACGTGACTTTTGCAGGACCCCTGTAGATTCCAATACTAGATTGTCCAATAAATCGCTAATTAAGTTTCCGTGACTGTATACATAGTTACCAGTCCAGGGATTACCGCCCGCATCTACCGGAAGCGAGCTTTGTGCTCCCATAATGAAGTGATGAGGGTTGGCATGGTCTTTAACGGCTGCCTCAAGCGGAGCACCTGTACTTCCTTCCGCCCCTACAGCATCTTCTCCCGAACCATTGAGCAACTGATTTATCGTTGTTTGTACAAGCTCCACATGGCTGATTTCCTCCAGGAAAACACCTCTAATTAAATCACGATACTGCTTTTTGTTTCCTCGGAAGTTTGAGCTCTGGAAAAAGAACTGCATCATCGTCCGCATTTCTCCAAATCTTCCGCCGAGAGCCTCTTGAAGCACCTTAGCAGCAGCTGGATCCGGTTTATCCGGAACGATTATGTTAATTAAATCTTCTTTATAAAAATACAAAAAAAATCCCCCTTAATGATGATAAGAATACCTGCTTAGCATTACCAAACTGTATATTCTTAACCAAACCAATTCGGGGATTTAATACTCAGCCTAAATTCTCTTTTACATACTGTAAGGCCTCTTCAACATGGCCTTTTACTTTAACCTTACGCCACTCTTTAACTAGTTTACCTTCTCTATCAATTATAAAAGTGGATCGTTCAATTCCCATATACTCTTTACCGAAGTTCTTTTTTAGTTTCCACACTTCATACAATTCAGCCGCTTTATGTTCGTCATCTACTAAAAGCATGAAAGGCAAATGATACTTCTCGATAAACTTTTCATGTTTTTCTTGCGGATCAGGACTCACACCAATAATGACACACTTTAACTCTGCAAAACTCTGATGATTATCCCTAAAATCACAAGCTTGCGTAGTACATCCCGGAGTCATATCTTTCGGATAAAAATATAAAACCACATTTTCCCCTCTGAAATCAGCTAACTTAACACTTTCCTCATTCGTAGCCCTTAATTCAAAATTAGGCGCCATTTTCCCAACTTCAATTGTCATTTATCTCTTCCTTTGCTTAGTTAATATCATTCTCATTTGCTGTTTGGTACGTATATACTCTTAGCGTAACCAAACTGTCTGAAGAACACAACTAAACGCAATCAAAGGAACTACTTTTCATTATTAAGCACAACTCTCGCTACAAAGGCCGCAGGTAATGTGTAGCCGATTAATGCTTCGATAACAGCAATCATTCTTCCTATTCCTTGGGGAAGCACATCACCATTCCCCACTGAAAAAAGTGTCATTGCACTAAAATAAAAACTACTTTCAAAAATATTCTTATGGGGTACATTTACTTCACGCAAGAGCGGCATACCAATTAAATTAAACAAGATATAAATCATTCCAAAGCCAAGAATAATCGTTAAATACACAGCCCCTAAATATAAAAAATTCTCAGTAGAAACAATTTTCCCCTTAAGCGTATTAGGAGTAAATAATGTTCGCAAACTCATAAAAATGCAAAAAATAACAATTGGCAATAGAAAATAGAACAAAGTAACCACCTCTATGGAATTGCGGCTTATTCTATTCCTATGCCGGCTTGGACAATAAAATATCAAAAACCAGGCATAATAAAAAGCTCCAGCGCCTTGGTTTGGCACTGGAGCTGGACAATACCTAAGTGCGGCCTTTACTTAATTACCTGCACCACGGTATTTTTTTATTCCCTGATTCCATAACATCACTGAAACGATGAAGAAGATCATTCCTATAACTGGCGTTAAAAATGAATACCAATACCATTCTTGTTTTTCCAAAAAGAATGCCGCTGGATATACCCCGACAAAAGCAAACGGCAAGATCCACGTTAATACAAACCGAATCAATGGATTATAGATATTTATCGGATACCTGCCATAACTGCTGATATTATACATCATCGGCATCAATGACGTTCTCGCATCGGCCCAAAAGCTTATACAGGCTAACATAATAAACACACCACCGTATACAAGTGCCCCGCCCATAACAAAAATAATAAACAAAATAGGATCATACCAATCAACATCCAAATGCAGCCGGCTCCCAGCAAAAAACATCACAGCCAGCCCAGTGATGGCACCTAATAGTGATTCGAGTTCTAGGCGTTCCAGAATTATTTGAAATAGACTGTGAATCGGCCTTGTTAAAATTCGGTCCAACTCCCCTCTTACAATATAACGCTCATTGAAATCCCAAATATTAAAGAACGCTGAAAATACCGCAAACGGGACTAGGAAAAAGCCATAGATAAAAATGATCTCATCTCTGCTCCATCCGTGTAATAATTGCGTGTGTCCGAAAACAACTAAAATAAATACTAAATTGATGGCCTGTGACATCAAATCCGAGAAAAATTCTACAAACAAATCCGCCCGATATTGGAACCGGGTCTTCAAATATTGTGACATGTATTGAAAAAACATCGATATATAAAACACAGCTTATCCCCCTTGAATAATCAATTGCTTCTTCGCCAAATTCCAAAGTATATAAATAGGCAAAATTAAGATGATTACCCAAATAAATTGCTGGCCGATCGCTGCTATCGCCTGATCATGTGAAAAGCCTTTGGTAAATATCATGCTTGGCGTATAACTAATTCCTTGAAAAGGCAGAAAGCCCATAATGGTTTGCGCCCATCCCGGGAAGAAACTAATCGGCAGTAATAGCCCTGAAAACAAATCAATGACTACCCGCTTGGCACGAATCAATCCGGCATTATTATATAAGAAGAAAGTCGTTATTCCTGTCAATAAATTCAGCTGGGTATTAATCAAAAAACTTAATAAAATAGAAACTGCAAATAAACCCCACACACTCAAATCCCAAGAAAACTTAATCGGAAAGACAAAGTAAACGATAATAAGCCCCGGAGCAGAAAAGAAGAAAAGCCTAAAAATCCCTTCTCCTAAACCTTGCATGGTTTTCATCCCGAGGTAATTGTAGGGCCTGATTAATTCAATCGCCACTTTTCCCTCCATAATTTCTTGGGCCATTTCCCGATCAAGGTTATTAAAATAAAAAGCTCTTGCCATCCAAGAAACCGCCACATAAGTAGTCATCTGTACGACAGAAAGTCCCTGGATTTGTTCTTTGCCGCCATATATGGCCGTCCAAAGAAAATAATAGGCTCCAATATTAATGCTATAAATAAGAATACCAGTATAATAATTTGTCCGATAAGCAAGCATCATTAAAAATCGGATCCTAATCATCTCTAAATACTTATCCAACTTCCACAGCACCCTTTTCATAGATTTTCCGGATAATTTCTTCCGTCTGGGTTTCATTTATTTTTACATCTTTGATTTTTAATGCAGCAACCACTTGGGCGATGACTTGTGAAATTAATTCATCTCGGTCCTCAACTGCCGCTGTAAAAATTTGATCTTTCTCATCCATTTCCCATACAACAGGCAATCCGCTGGTTATTTTTTGAACAGCAGTCAAATCCACGCTCTCAAGGAATTGGAATTGTAATTCTTTTTGGTCGCCCCATTTTTCCTTTAATTCCCTTAATCCCCCATCATAAATGATTTTTCCTTCATCAAGCATGACCACACGCTCACATAAGGCTTCAATGTCTGAGAGGTCATGTGTGGTTAGAAGGATGGTTGTGTTATATTTTTCATTAATTTCTTTTAAAAACTCACGAATCTTTAGCTTTACAAGGACATCCAAACCAATGGTCGGTTCATCTAAAAAGAGTAAGGGAGGATTATGAATTAAGGCAGCAGCAAGTTCGCAGCGCATTCTTTGACCAAGTGATAACTTCCTGACAGGCTTGTCTAACAGCGGTTCTATATCCAATGTTTTGATCACATGGTTCATGTGCTGGTCGTACTGTTCGTCAGATACTTTATAAACCTTTTTCAATAAACGGAATGATTCCTGTACAGCAATATCCCACCATAATTGGGAGCGCTGTCCAAATACGACTCCGATGGTTTGGACAAATCGTTCCCGTTCCTTATGCGGATTCATTCCGTTGACACAGATTTCACCAGAGGTCGGAGTCAAAATGCCCGTCAGCATTTTAATCGTTGTCGACTTTCCTGCCCCATTTTCACCAATGTATCCAACCATTTCTCCTTTTTTCACGGAAAAATTAATATCATTTACCGCGGGAACAACTTTATAATTACGGGTAAACAAGTCCCGGAACGCCCCTTTCAAACCAGTACGGCTGGAGTAGGATTTAAACTCTTTTCGTAAATTCTTAACTTGAATTACATCATGATCCATTCTAATTTCCTCCTGAAAACGAAAAGCGCCATGTAAGTCAACTTGTCAATTGGGCGCTGAAGCTGCAGATTTTTCAAAGATTTTACACTTCTAACCAATTAGTTTAGCCAAATATTTTTGATAAGACAACTACTCGCTTATTTCATCAAATTTTCAAAAATATTAAACAGATAGCAGTCAATTAAAATAATGTTAAAATAGAATGATACGTGATTAAGGAGGTAACATTGTGCAATTTACAAATTCAGAAAGACTACATAATGAGGCATTAGAACATATTGTAGGTGGTGTTAACAGCCCATCTAGATCTTATAAGGCAGTTGGCGGAGGGTCTCCAGTCGTCATGGAGCGAGGTCAAGGCGCTTATTTTTGGGATGTTGATGGCAACCAATACATTGACTACCTGGCAGCATACGGGCCAATTATTACTGGACATGCCCACCCGCACATTACAGAAGCAATTAAACGTGCAGCAGAGACAGGGGTGCTTTACGGAACTCCAACCCCGCATGAAGTAAAATTCGCCAAAATGCTCAAGGAAGCCATTCCTTCATTAGACAAAGTCCGCTTTGTTAACTCTGGCACAGAAGCAGTGATGTCCACTATCCGTGTAGCCAGGGCACATACAGGCCGTGACAAAATCATTAAATTCGCCGGCTGCTATCACGGGCATTCAGACCTGGTTTTAGTTGCTGCAGGATCAGGTCCATCCACACTCGGGACACCAGATTCAGCAGGCGTACCTAAGAGTATTGCCCAAGAAGTCATCACTGTTCCTTTTAATGAAATTGAACCACTCAAACATGCATTAGAAAAATGGGGCGATCAAGTTGCTGCTGTATTAGTTGAGCCAATCGTCGGTAACTTTGGGATTGTTGAACCAAAACCAGGCTTCTTACAGCAGGTTAACGACCTCACCCACGAAGCGGGAGCACTTGTCATTTACGATGAAGTCATTACAGCATTCCGCTTCATGTATGGCGGCGCACAGGACTTGCTGGGAGTGCAGCCAGATTTAACTGCAATGGGAAAAATTATCGGCGGCGGTCTTCCGATCGGAGCCTACGGCGGACGGAAAGAAATAATGGATAAGGTTGCACCGCTTGGCACTGCTTACCAAGCTGGGACAATGGCTGGAAACCCTGCCTCCATGCTGTCAGGAATTGCCTGCCTTGAGGTATTGAAGCAAGATGGTGTTTATGAGTATTTAGACCGATTAGGGGCGATGCTTGAGGAGGGAATTCTAGAAGCGGCCAAGGAGAATGGGATTGAAATCACTATTAACCGTTTGAAAGGCGCTCTTACTGTTTATTTTACAAATGAAAAAATAGAAAACTATGAGCAGGCAGAAAATACTGATGGTGAAATGTTTGGTAAGTTTTTTAAACTAATGCTTCACCAAGGTATAAACCTCGCTCCATCGAAATATGAAGCTTGGTTCTTAACGATAGCTCATACAGAAGAAGACATTGAAGCGACATTACACGCGGTAAGAAATGCATTTTCTTCACTTAAGAACGAATAATTATACATTTTTTATGCACGAAAGGGAGTGGAAAACACTTCCTTTTATTTTTAAAACATAAATGAAAACGTTTACATAAATGGTTTTCTTCCTGAATTTGCATATTTTTCAACTTACTTTCATATCCAAAATTATGTATATTTATTTGATTTCTGAAAATTCTTGTGATAATATAAGTGTAGTATTTTTCTTTTTAATTTTTGCTTATTAACATCCTAAAAGAGTTAATAAATATAATTTATAAAATAATAGATTTATAATCCAAAAGTACCATAGGAGGTGAAACGGCTTTAACGGTAAAACCGATGAAGCCATTAATAATGTCACAAAATTGGACCCCTTCCCTATTTAAAGATTTTCACAAGCAGGAACATGATGCCTGCGGTATTGTTTCATGTCTTGAAAAAAATAAAATTCCGACAAGAAAAAACATCTTTGACTGTATCGACGCCCTGGTTACCATGAACCACCGTGCTGGTTTCATTAACGGCGAAGGTGATGGTGTAGGGATCCATATGGACATTCCTAATAAGCTTTGGAAAGAAAAATTAAGTAATGCCGGTATAGATCCAAACCTAGCAGATCAAGATGATTTTTCAGTCGGACATGTGTTTGTCAGCCGAAAGGTAAACTGGGAAACTACTAAACAAGAATTACAAAAAAAGCTTGAAGATTATCAGTTGACCTTAGTATTTGAAACAGATGAGGTCACAGACTCCTCTGCCTTAGGCCCAATTGCGATTCAAGAGAACCCTGTGTTCTGGCAATTTGCCTGCGTTTCTACAAAGAAAGGCAATGAGTTGACCAAAAATCTTTTTAATGCCCTTATCGACATTGAAACAAACGAGAATGTTCATGTAGCATCTCTTAGTCAGCATCACGTTGTCTATAAAGTAATGGGTGCTGGAGATATTTTACCCCGTTACTATAAGGACTTAGCAAGCCCGATTGTTGCTTCCACCATGACGCTTGGGCATAACCGTTATTCTACGAACACATTATCAAGCTTTTTCCGAGTGCAGCCTTTTAGTGTTCTAGGTCATAATGGTGAAATCAATACCATTGCTAAGCTTCGTGACGAAGCAAGAATGATCGGAGTTCCTTTAGTTAAAGACGGCAGTGACTCCCAAGATTTAAGCCGTACAATGGAAACTTTAATCTGTCGCGAGGGATATACTTTATTTGAAACAATGGATTTATTGTTCCCGCCAATCGTAAACGAAATTAAGTCATACCCTGAACACCTTCAGGATTTATATACTTATCTCCGCGAAGCATGGGGACATTTTGCACAAGGACCTGCAGGGATTATTTCCCGTAATGGTGATGAAGCCGTATTTAGTGTAGATGCATTAGGTTTACGTCCATTATGGATGCTAGAAACAGAAAGTTCTTATCTTTTCTCTTCTGAACCAGGGATTATTCCTTCTAGTGAATATGTGAATGAACCGAAGCCATTAGCACCTGGTGAGAAGGTTGGTTTTAAATGGAATGGTGACTCCTTAGAGGTTTTCGAGCACAGCCGTTACCAAAACGAGGTTTACAGCCGTTTCAATGAGCGATTAACGATTAACGAATCAAGAGTGCGCCTGCAGCCTCCTGCCTTTAATAAAACCGTTACAATGAGCTATCCGGATAAAATTCATAATGGACAATATAAGGCTTTTGGCTGGGAACGGGACCATATCCAATTAATTGAACAAATGGCCGAAAAAGGTGTCGAGCCGATTCGTTCACTTGGACACGACGCACCGCTTGCTGCCCTTAATCCAGAACGCGTAAATATCGCTGACTATATTAAAGAAAGTGTTGCCGTTGTAACAAATCCTGCGATTGACCGTGACCGTGAAACAGAGCACTTCTCTACTCGTGTAATTATCGGGAAACGGCCGCATCTTTTTGCTGCTGAAAAAGCAAATGCAGTCATTGAGCTTACCACTCCTTTATTAGTGGAAGGAAAAGCTGGATTCTCATGTGCAGAAGCATTAGGTCAGCCTAGCTTTGATCAGGTAGTACACCACTTCCAAGAACAAAAATTAGCGGCCTTCATCTCTACTACCTTTGCAAGCAGCGAAAAATTAGATAAAGCATTAGAAAGACTGGCAAATGAAGCAGTTCAAGCCGTTCAAGCTGGTAAAACACTGCTGATTCTTGATGATGCGAAAGCCCATCAAGAAGATTCCTATTGGATGGATTCACATTTAGTTACTTCTGCTATCGATCAAGCATTAGTAAAAGCTGAGTTAAGAAGAGATTGTTCGATCCTATTACGTTCTGCAAGCATCCGCTCTCTCCATGACATTATTACTGTTTTTGGTTTAGGAGCAGATATGATCAGCCCGTACTACATGTTCTTAACAGTTCTCGATGAAACAGCTAAACCATTAACAAACCTATATAGTGCCCTTACAAAAGGATTAGAAAAAGTTATTTCCACTATTGGAATTCATGAACTGCGCGGTTACGGCAGATTATACTCCAGTATTGGCTTACATGAAGAAGTAGCGAAGGTATTAAACATAGTAAACTTCTTCGGTTCAAAAGAACTCGAAATGGATTTCGAGGCATTGAAGCAGGATTCCATTAAAAGAGCGGCAGATTACCAGAATGATAAGGAGAGAGTCGGTAAAACATTCCACCTCTTCCCTCGTATCTGGAAAGCAATAGGTGAAGTTGCTTCAACCGGTGACTATAACGTATACCGTGATAAAATCACTGAACAGGAAGAGCAAAACCCGACTACCATTCGTCATTTAGTATCACTTAAAAAGAGTAATAAACAAGTAGCATCAGAAGAAGTCGATCTTAGGGTTGGTGAACATGATCTGCCATTCTTAATTTCTTCAATGTCATTTGGTTCTCAGAACGAAATTGCTTTTAGAGCCTATGCTGAAGGTGCTGATCGTTTAAACATGGTGAGTTTAAATGGTGAGGGCGGAGAAATTAAAGATATGCTCGGTAAATATCCAAGAACAAGAGGACAGCAAATCGCTTCCGGCCGTTTCGGGGTAAATGCCGAACTATTAAACTCTTCAAACCTATTAGAAATTAAGATTGGTCAAGGCGCAAAGCCTGGTGAAGGCGGTCACTTACCTGGTTCAAAGGTTACAGCAAAGGTTGCCGCAGCTCGTAACGCTACACTAGGTTCCGATTTGATTTCACCATCAAATAACCATGATATCTATTCAATTGAAGATTTGGCACAAATGATTCTAGAATTAAAAACTGCCAATGACCAAGCAAAAATTGCTGTTAAAGTACCTGTTGTACCAAATATCGGTACAATCGCTGTTGGTATTGCCAAAGCTGGAGCAGATATCATCACACTAAGCGGCTTTGATGGCGGTACAGGTGCGGCTAGAATCCATGCCCTTCAATATGTGGGCTTACCTGTTGAAATTGGTGTTAAAGCCGCTCACAATGCCCTATTAGAAAGCGGTCTTCGCCATAAAGTTGAATTATGGGCAGATGGCGGCATGAAGAGCGCCATGGATGTTATGAAGATTATGCTTCTAGGTGCGAACCGGGTTGGTTTTGGTACATTAGCTATGCTTTCGATTGGTTGTACAACTTGCCGCGGCTGTCATTTGGATACTTGCCATGTCGGTATTGCGACGCAAATTGAATCGGAAGCACAAGCAAAAGAACACGGACTTCGTCGATTTGTACCAAGACAGTTTGATTTAGCGGTTCAAGGAATTATGAATCTATTTACTGCATTTGGCACGGAGTTAAAGGCTCTTGCCGCTTCATTGGGAATTAATAACTTACAGGATGCAGTTGGCCATTCCGAACTATTAGAGCAGGTTAAAGGAGAAGATCAACTGAATCTTTCTTATCTGTTAAAACCGCTTGAAATCGGCCAGTTTGCTAAAATAGAAGCATCAAAATCAATTGAGGAAGTTCAACTTCAAGTGGCAGCAGGTGCAGAGTACCTTGATGCAAGTGTAGATCAGCTTCATTCGTCACGCGAGTTTGAAAGTGTAACCTCTGAGCAAAGAGTATTAGGAAGCCGGGTATCCTGCCACCGTGTCCGCGGAAGACTGGATGGCTCTTATAAACAGCTGGCTCCAGTACAGCTTAAGTACAAAGAAGGTTCCATTCCTGGCAACGGTTTAGGTGCTTATAACAGTGAAGGCATTGAAATTACTGTCAATGGCGGCGGTCAAGACGGCGTTGGTAAAACTTCATTTGGCGGTAATATTCACGTTCTTAAGTCTAAAGGTAAAAATGGCCGTTATCTGAATGGTTCAGTTGGTAAAGGTTTCGGTTATGGTGCACAAAAAGGACTTCTTGTTGCTCAGGGTAATGCTGATGCCCGTGCGGGAATTCGTCTTTCTGGTGCTGATTTAATTATCGGCGGTGCCCTAAAGCAGCCACTGCCAGAAAAAGAAACAGGAAATATCGGAGCAAATGCGAATATCAAAGGCTTTGCTTTCGAATATATGACTAATGGCCGCGGTCTTGTTCTCGGTGACCCAGGTCCATGGATTTGTGCAGGTATGACCGGTGGTGTGGTTTATATCCGCCATCAGCCTGAAATGGGTCTAACCAAGGATGCAATCCAGCGCCGCGTTGCAAAAGGTGCCAAAGTATCTGTTGTGAATTTAGACGAAAAAGGTAAAAAGGATATTAATGAACTTTTAGGTCAATATACTGCTTTACTTGCACAAAATGGTCAATCAGAAGAGGCAAATGAGCTTAAGGCTCTTTTAGAGAATCCAGAAAATCACTTTGTTCAAATTCTACCTGTTAAAGAGCAGGCTGACCCTTCTGTATCAACAGAGTGATCTAAGGAAAAGAGCAAGCACATGCACTATGCATTTGCAGACAAAGGAACAGGTTTACGCAGGAAACGTCCACTAATTATAGTGGACGTTTTTTTTTACATTTTTTTAATATAAACTGAATATAAAAATTGATATAATATCTCTTGCTAATATCCTTTATTCATTGTATAGTACATATTTGTTATTCATTTGTACTCATACAATTTAAACGACCAGTTGAAAGGAATCTACTTAAATGAAGTTAGGTGCCCGAATTTTAAAAACGGGAATAGCCATTGCATTATCCCTTTTCATAGGACAGCTGCTCCATTCACCTTCCCCTGTCTTTGCCGGGATTGCTGCAATCTTTGCGATTCAACCGACCATATATCGCTCGTATTTAACGATCATTGAACAAATTCAGGGAAATATTATTGGGGCTTTATTTGCGGTTATTTTTGTTCTTTTATTAGGAAATCACATTATTGTAATTGGACTTGCAGCTATTATTGTCATCCTGTTAAATCTAAAACTTAAACTCGAAAATACGATTGGATTATCACTCGTAACTTTAATATCCATTATGGAAACGCAAAGTGATAATTTTATCCAGTTCGCTGGTATCCGTTTTTCGACGATTATGATTGGTGTATTTTCCGCTTTTTTTGTCAATCTTATCTTCATGCCGCCAAAGTATGAAAATAAACTGTATTTTAAAATCGTAAATACGACAGAAGAAATCATAAAATGGATTCGGCTAAGCACTAGGCACGACTATGATCATCAATTACTAAAGGCAGATATATTAGATTTTAAAGACAGCATCCATTCGATGGAACAGCTATATACAATGTATAAGGAAGAGCGCAGTTACTTTAAGAAAGTTAAATTGGAAAAATCCCGTAAGTTAGTCATTTACCGTCAATTAAATATAACAGCTAAAAAAGCATTGGATACTTTAAAAAGGCTTCATCGCTTTGAAAATGAACTCCTGCAGCTTCCTGAGAGCTTTAAGGAGTCTATCCAGGAGCAATTAGATAGTCTAATTTATCATCATGAACAGATTATACTTCGCTTTATTGGGAAGGTACCTATTCCCCATTCCAATGTTAAAGAAACAGACTGTATTAATAAAAAAGAATTGTTTGATTTTTATTTAAAACATGTAAGGGAAATTGAGGATCATGATAATCCGCACTTATATCATTCCATGCAGATTATCGCAACTATTATTGATTACGGAGAACAGGTGGAGCATCTAGATACCCTAATAACCAGCTTTCATTCCTATCATCACAACGAAGTATCAATCGAAGAGTCATAACTTAAATGAAAGAACCCTGCCAATAGCACGGGTTCTTTTATCATTATATTTATTTCTTTTTATGACTTAAACAGACGCCTGTTCTTCCTTACTTTCTAGCTGCTGAACCTGGAACAGTTTATAATAATTCCCCTGCTTAGCCATTAGTTCTTCGTGTGTTCCTACCTCGACAATTTCCCCGTGCTCAATTAGTACAATCCGGTTGGCATGGGTAATAGTTGATAAGCGGTGCGCAACAATAAAGGTCGTTCTGTCTTTTGCAAGCTCCTCAAGTGATTCCTGAATAAGATGCTCGCTTTCTAAGTCCAATGCAGAAGTGGCTTCATCGAGTAGCAGGATTGGGGGATTTTTTAAAAATACTCTGGCAATCGCAACACGCTGTTTCTGACCGCCAGATAGCTTTATACCCCGTTCTCCTACCTTGGTGTTATATCCTTCTGATAGGTTTAAGATAAACTCATGAGCATTGGCTGCTTTGGCTGCCTTGTAAACTTCTTCTTCAGAGGCATCAGGCTTCCCCAATAATATATTATCTTTTACCGATTCACTAAATAGAATGTTATCTTGAAATACGACTCCTATTTTATCTCTAAGAGATTGTACCTTAAATTTGCGTATGTCAACACCATCTAAGGTGATCCTTCCCTTTGTAACATCGTAGAAGCGTGGAATAAGGCTAACAAGCGTAGATTTTCCTCCACCGCTCATCCCAACAAGAGCAATGGTTTCTCCTTTTTTAATATCTAAATGAATGTCTTTCAAGACCATCTCATCTTCTTTGTCATATGAAAAGGATACATGTTCAAAAGAGATATTCCCCTTTACTTCTGTGCAGACCCGAGCGTTAGGCTCATCCACTATATCATATTTCTCATCAAGGAATTCAAATACCCGGTCCATCGAAGCAAATGATTGGGTGATGGTAGTAGATGAATTTACAAGCCTTCTTAACGGATTGTACAGTTTATCGATATAGGCAAAAAAAGCAACCATTGTTCCAAGTGATAATTGATCCTGGATAACAAGGTAGGCTGAGTATCCAATTACTATCAATGGGGCGATATCAGTAATCGTGTTTACTGCTGCAAAAGATTTTGCATTCCAGCTAGTATGCTGCAAGGCTTTTTCTAAAAAGTTTTTATTCTGTTTATCGAACTGCGATTGTTCATACTCTTCTATTGCAAAGCTCTTAATAACCGGCATTCCCTGGACTCTTTCATGCAAATAACTTTGTACCTCTGCAAGTGCCTGTGAACGTCTCCTAGTCAAATTCCGCAGATTACCGAAAAAGTAGCGAACTGAGAAGGCGTATAGTGGAAATAACAAAATAGATACAACGGTTAATTTAACATTCATATAAAACATAAAGATAATAGCAATAACTATTGTAGCAATGTCGAGCCAAAGATTCATTAATCCAGAAGTAACGAAGGTCTTTGTCTGTTCTACATCATTAATTACACGTGAAATGATCTCACCTGCACGGTTATTGGAAAAATAACGAAAGCTAAGCTTTTGGATGTGAGTATACATTTGATCACGAATATCATATAGGATTTTACTTGACGTCCATTGGGCAAAATATTGACGATAGTATTCAATCGGCGGTCTTAAGATGACGAATACAACAATCATAACTCCCATAATAAGCAGCAGTTTACTTATTTTTTCATCATGAGAAATCCCATTATTTCCAACAATATCATCAACTACGTACTTTATCAGCATAGGAATGATTAACGGTATAGAAAACTTAATAATGCCAATGATAATGGTCCATATGATTTGTGCGCGATATGGTTTGACAAATTGCAGATACCTGCGAATACTGTTCAAGCAATCCCCTCCTTTATCCATTATACTTAAACAGTTAAAAACCTGTTGCTTTCCAAACAACAGGTTCTTCATATAGCAAAAATTATTTAACGTCTGTAAGTTAAATAACGTTCATACCAAATATCGATAAAATCCGGTGCAAAAGGACCGTTACGCTGCCGAATCATTTGAATTAATTTTTCAACGTTCCTCTTTAAGATTTTATCAATAACATCTGGATAATTCATTTCACGGCGATGCCGTTCATATTCATCTTCGTCTAGTAAGTTAAAGGTCATATCAGGAAATACCTTGATATCGAGATCATAATCAATATACTTAAGTGCCTCACCATCGAAAATAAATGGTGAACTTATATTACAGTAATAGTGGATGCCATCTTCACGAAGCATTCCAATAACATTGAACCAGTATTGAGAGTGGAAATAACATATAGCTGGTTCTCTTGTTATCCACGTTCTTCCATCTGATTCCGTTACAAGTGTCCGGTCATTTCCGCCAATCACTAAATTCTGAGACCCTTTTAAAACTGTTGTTTCTTCCCAGACGCGATGGATGTGCCCATTGTGTTTATAGCTATGTATTTGCATTGGTTCACCTTCGATGGGTACGACCATTTTCTCCCCTACCTTCATTTCTGAACGCTTTGAAACCTATTTCTTAACCGTTTAATACAACAAAAGGTAACAAAGTAAAATTCCTATTTACTATTATTATAACGGTTAAGACAAGAATTTAAAACAAAAGAGCCAGATTTCAATGGCTCTTTGTAAAAAATTGTTTAATTTTTCTCGATTTTTGGTCCCAAAAATTATAAAGTTGGGGTTAAGTTCATTTCACGATAGGAGTTTATGACTTCTTCTGTCTGTTTTTCAAACATTAGCTGAATATCTTTTAGCTCTTTTTTCATTAACTGTATATCATTTTTTATACTCTCAAGATGGGTCTCATTTTGCAGATTCTGAAGTTCTTCCTCAATTTGTTGGCATCGCTCAAGCTCAGCTTGCAGATATAATAATTTTTCCATTGTCACCATTTGCTCGGAAACTAATCGGTTAAAATGATCCATTTCCCTCACCGCCTTATTTTAAGCTATTATATGTATTCTCGAACAGCACGAATTTCCCTTTGACTAGTTCTGTAGACAAATCAGAAGTTTTGTCGAAAGTAGAAAAGCGGAAGCGCCTTGATCAGCCCCGACAAGCACAAGACAAGCCGGCTGAAAGGTTGCTTTTTAACCTTTTGGACGGATTGGCTTGTGACCTCGAGGGGCTAGGCGCTGGAGCTGGACAAGTAGAAAAGCAGAAGCGCGCCTTGCTCATAAAAATAAAGAAGGCACTCTTACGAATGAAGAGTGCCTTCTTTTTTTAAGCTTTATTAGCTTTGGCCGAATTGACCACCGCTGTTTTGGTTTTTACGAGATTCTGCTTGTTGGTTTTGTTGTCTTACTTCTTGAGCATTAGTTTCGCTCGCGAATTCAGTTCCAAAAGAACCTGCAGAACCTGCAGCGCCAGCAGAACCAGCACCAGCTGATTGTGCATTTTGACGTCTTACTTCAGCAGCATTTGTTTCGCTTGCAAATTCAGTTCCAAAAGAACCTGCAGAACCAGCACCAGCTGATTGAGCGTTCTGTTGTCTTACTTGCTGGATGTTAGTTCCAGCAGAAGTTTTGTTTGGCTGTTGATTGAAGTTTGCCATTGATATCACCTCCACGAAATTAATATGTCCCGGCTTCGTGGAGAATATCCCAAAAAAATTATTTAAAAATAATTTTTAAAATTGAACTAAACGAGTAACGAAATTCCGCCATCTACAATGATTGTTTGTCCTCTAATCATGCTGGATTGATCTGATAAAAGAAACATGACACTATTAACGATATCGTCAATTTCCACCATTCGTCCTGCAGGTGTCTTCTCTCTTGCCTCTTGCAGAAGCTCTTCCCGATTAGGAAAATGCTTTAATGCCTCGGTATCCACTGCCCCGCCTGATACGGCATTAACAATTATATTTTTTTGAGCTAATTCAACAGCTAAGTATCTTGTTAATGCTTCTAGTGCCGCTTTAGAAACACCCACAACCGTATAATTTTCTAAATAACGAATTGAACCGAGTGAACTGATACTTACAATCTTCCCGCCGCCATTTTTCTCCATCAGTTTTGCGGCTTCTTGGGCACAAAATAATAAAGCTTTACTATTGATATTTAATGTCCAATCCCAATGCGATTCCTCTAATTCCATTATCGGGCGCTGAACTCCGGAAGCAGCATTATTAACAAAGATATCTAACCGGCCGAATTCTTGATCTATCTGGGCAAACATATCTTTTATCTTAGCCACATCACCAACATTTGCCTTTACAACCAATACCTTTCTACCCAATGCTTCAATTTGCTCTGCAACCTCAAGGGCGCCCCTTTTACTTCTTGCATAGTTAATTACGATATCATACCCCTCTTTTGCCAGACGAAGGGCCGTAGCCTTACCAATTCCTCTTGAGCTTCCTGTAATAAGTGCGACTTTTTGTGTCAATTAGATCATCCCCTACTATGTATTTTAAGTTAAATCACGAAATGCTTTACTTTTCTATTCATTTTATCTTTTCCATGTATAGATGACAATTAATATAAAACACTAAAATTAAATACGGTTCGAGAGGAGTTCAGGAGATATGTACATAGGCCGAGATATGACAGAGCTTTCCCTGATGGTAAAAACAGATTGGAAAGATAGCGAACTAGCCTTCTTTCATCATTCTTTACAACAAATTGCTCCCTATTTAAATAGTGAAGGACAAACAATTCATCGAGAAATTATTGAGGAAATTGAAAATCGAGGCGGGATCAAACGGCAAGAAGCGGATTATACACATGGAACCAAAACTGTATATGATTAATATAATGAGAAGAAAAGCGGAAGCGCCTTGAACAGGGGTGACAGGCATAAGACGAGCCGGCGAGAAGGCTGCTTTTTAGCCTTCTTGACGGATTGGCTTATGACCCCGAGCCCCTAGGCGCTGGAGCTGGACATTTATCCAAAAAGGAATAAACGCGGTACCAGCGCGTTTATTCCTGTAAGGAACTTTTATACATTTGAAAAATTTTTTGATAAGATACAGGAAATGCATAGTTCTCCATTTCTTTAAATGAGACAAGTTTCCAATCCTCATTTTCTTGAAAATCATCAGAAATTGTACCAGTATAGACTTTAATATTCCATACCAAGTGGGAGAAAATATGTTCTATTTGGCCAATAATCGTTTCAAGGTCCGTTTTTAGTTGCAGCTCTTGATCAAATAATTTTACTATTTCTTCACGATCATTTTGCAGTTGGTGATGAATTTCAACATTTGGAAATTCCCATAAATTTGCTAGTAAGCCGCTCGCTGGACGTTTGTGTATAAGGAGTTTACCCTCTCTATTTACTAGGACAGCTGAAGCTAGTTGAACATCACGTGTTTTTGCCTTTTTTGTTTTTATAGGAAGTTCATCTTGAACCCCTTCGAAAAAGGCCTGACAATGTTCCCGGACAGGACATAATAAACACGAAGGAGAAGTGGGCGTGCATATAATAGCGCCAAGCTCCATTAATGCTTGATTAAATGAAGATGGATCGTCATGTGAAATTAAATCCCTGACAGCCTGTTCAAAAACTTTCCTAGAGGATGCTTTAGCTATATCATCCCAAATTAGCAGTATCCTGGATAGTACTCTCATTACATTTCCATCTACAGCCGGCTCGGGGATACCATAGGCAATACTTAAAATCGCCCCAGCTGTATAAGGACCTACTCCTTTTAGTTCAGCTATTGCTTTAGGCGTATTAGGTACTTCTCCATTGTATTTCTCCCTGACTTCCTTCACTGCAGATTGAAGATTACGTACCCGAGAATAATATCCTAGACCTTCCCATGCTTTTAGTACTTTATCTTCATCAGCATCAGCCAGATCATCAATCGTCGGGAACCACTCAATAAAGCGATTAAAATATGGGATGACTGTGTCAACCCTTGTCTGCTGCAGCATGATTTCTGAAACCCAAACCTTGTAGGGATCTTGATCCTTGCGCCACGGCAGATCGCGCTGTTCTTCTTTAAACCAAGAAATTAAATCATTTTGAAAAGCATTTATATTGATTTTTTCAGAATTTTCAGGTTCAATAATCATAACTTTTGTTCCTCCAAGTTGTTAAACCTCACGAAAAGAGGGAAAATAAAAAGAAAAGCGAAGGCGCCTTTAGGTGCGCTCCTACCTATGAAGCTGGACAATGTTAAGAGTCCATTCATTTACGATAAGCTAAAATAGTTTGTTTGACAAGAATATATTAAAGGAGGAATATCCATTTGGATACTGGAACACATGTGGTAATGGGTATTGCTTTAGGCGGACTTGCAGCCCTCGATCCAGTAGTTGCCGGCAGTCATGCTACGGCAACAAGTGTTTTGATTGGGACCATCGCAGGTTCACAAATCCCAGATATTGACACCGTCTTAAAACTTAGAAATAATGCTATCTATATTCGAAACCATCGCGGAGTTACACATTCTATACCCGCCGTTATTTTATGGCCGCTGCTGATTATTGCGGTTGTCTATCCGTTTTTCTCAGGTGCAAACCTTTTGCATTTATGGGCATGGACTTTTGCTGCTGTATTTATCCATGTTTTCGTTGATATTTTTAATGCATACGGCACTCAAGCACTTAGACCTTTCTCATCCAAATGGGTAGCACTTGGAGTGATTAATACCTTTGATCCGGTAATCTTTACCATTCATATCATTGGGATCTTCATTTGGATTATTGGAGCGAATCCTGGGGTTACCTTTCTAATTATGTATGCTGTTATCATTGCCTATTACATTAGAAGATACTTAGCGAAGAATAAGGTCTTGCAGGAAGTTAAAAAAATTATTCCTGATGCAACAGAAATAATTATTGCCCCAACGATGAGGTTTCATCAGTGGAGAATTGCAGCGATGAATAAGGAAGAGTTTTTTGTGGGCAGAGCTTTAAATAATAATATTGAGATCCTTGACAAGTTTATCCGTATCCCTGTTCCAAATACACCTGTAATTGAAGCAGCTAAAAAGGATAAAAACCTTTCCGCGTTCTTGTCATTCTCTCCTGTTTATCGATGGGAAGTTGATGAATATACTGATTTTTATGAAGTGCGCTTTATCGATCTACGATATCGAAGTAATGGTCACTATCCATTTGTAGCTGTTGTTCAATTGGATCGGGATTTAAATCCGATTAGCTCTTATACGGGCTGGGTGTTTAGCGAGAAGAAGTTAAGGAAGAAGTTGAGTATTATACCGGGTTAAGAAGGGCTATAAGCCCTTCTTTTATTTTATTGTATCAAGAATTTTTTATATTTAGGATTGGTTGCAACAAACTCGTGGAGCTTGTCTCCGTAATTAGAAATCCATTGGGTGACAATTCGTTCAGTCATTTCACTGCCCTTGTATTCCCAGCCAGCTTTGGCGTAGGTGGTTTCAAAATCATCCCATAATAACTCCACCCATGTTCGAGCCTGTTCATAGGTGAGCTGGCCGTTTTTATCTATCAACATTTGAATTAATCTTTCATGGTATTCCTTCATTCATACACCTCATTACCATTTTCTTATAACATAACCTTCAATCGATGCGTCAATACTAACGGTACGTGGTTGGCACATTGACATATGTGTTTTTCACGTTTTTCTCATTCCCTAATTGGAGGTACAGCATGAGAAATAAGGCAACTAATTTTCCAAACCAAAATAATAACAAGCTTGAGGGAGAACCGCGGGCAAAAGCCGAATATGCTTCCACAAGAGCGGATGGCAGTATCAATACTCATCCACAAGAACGTATGCGGGCATCTGGTGAACGTGATGACGAATCACCGCAAGCAGTTTGGAAATAACATCGAAGAGCGAAAGCGCCTTGAACAGGCGCTGTAGCTGGACAATTATCAAGATAAAAAGACAAGCCAGAGTTCATCTCTGGTTTGTCTTTTTAATTTTTCCATCTCTTTTATTTTAAAGGTGTTAACACGGAGATAGGCAGTGCTTCTTCTTTCCCGTCACCTTTTAACCGATAACCCCAAGCAAACACACCATTCATATAATCAATTTTAAAATATTGACCCGGATCCCCTTCAATTTGATAAATCTCTCCAGGTTTAAATGTATCTGGATTTATTATATATGCTCGGGCCATTTGCACCTTTCTTTCAAGGACAGCGAACTCGTTCACCATTCCCATTTGCTCCGCTTTCCGAGCCTTTTCTTTGAGATCCGCAATCTCTTGTCTTAATTCATGCTCTGTCATCTCACTGTAACGTCTTTCCTGCTGATGCATTTTTCCCACTCCATTTTTAAGAATTCCTGCCTTCAATTTTTCTTCGTCGAAGGACTGCCCATTCAAAAGTCTGCGTTTTTCTCTTCCAAGAAACGCTCAATTAAATCGATGGTAAAACCTTTACGGTATAGAGCTTGTTTCATCTTTTGCTGGTACTCATAACCTCCAAGTTGAGCATACTTCCTATGAAGTTTCTCACCCTGAAATCGAACAGCCTCCATTTCACCATCATCTTGTTTTTCTATATCCGTTTCCTTAACAGCAATGTTTATGATCTCGTATGTGTATCCTTTTCTTAGGAGCAACTGCTCAAGCTTTTGTTTTTGGACCTTTAGAGAATCCTTTGCGTTTTTTTGGTAAAACTTTTCCGTTAATTTCATGGCCTTCTCTATTTGCTGTTCTAATGGAAATTCTTCAAGTGCCCTGATAAGAATATCCTCAGAAACTCCCTTTTCCTTTAATTCCATTTTAACAACATTTGTACCTTTATCTGTGGTATTAGCCTGAGTCCTTACATAAGCAAACGCATAGTCTTGGTCATTGATATATTTCTGTGAAGTTAATTTATAAATAACCTCTTTAATGACGGGCTCGTCCACTTCCTTCTGGACAAGGTAATCTTTAATTTCTTTTTCCGACCTCATTCTTCTTGCGAGGTAATTTACAGCCAAATGATAAGCCTTCCGAATGTCATCCTGGTATTGAATCTCTAGGAAGGAAAAGTCATCAAGCTCCATTCCCTTTTTCAATTGAAATTTGATTAGAACATCACTGTCGACACTAAACGCAAATTCCTCGCCTTTTCCCTTGCCGTAATCCATAAAAACGTTAAAGCGGTCTTGGTTCTTCTGCTGTGTGGTGATTTTTGTAATAATGCCCATTTCATTCACCTCAAGACTAATTTAACATATTACGAAAGCTTTTTTAAAAATATATTGCAAAAAACCGTATCATTTTTTTCTAAAAGGTAAAAATGGAAATAAGTACATATTTAGTTTTCAGCCTGATTAGCTTTTACCAAAAATGTTGAAAGGAATGATTATAATGGGTGAAAAGAAGAAGAAAGACAGCAGGGGCGGAGGAAAATATCCGTTAACAAGCATGCAAGAGGTGCGCTACCAGCGCGATTTTAAGATGGCTGACCGTGCAGCTGGGTTCACGGATAAAAAGACTCGCATCTAACCCGAAAATTCTTAAGCTTAAAAATAAAATTTTTCCATTAATGGACTCCTTTCAGACAGTAAAAACTACTCATGAGGGCAATTACTGCTCTTATTAGTTCAACTTGAAAGGGGTTTTTTTCATGGGCCGCGCACAAGGGCAAAAGCATAATAAAGGGTCACTTCCACAAGTTCCAAAGAATTTAAAAACGGATGGGAAAGATGTTGAGTATTCAGCAGAGTTTGCTGATCACGCAGATCTTGAGGCACAAGCACGTGCCAATGCCGCTAATCAGCGGGTAAAAAATCGGAACAGATAAAAACACTAATTCTAAATAGAGAAGCAGGGGGGACCCTGCTTCTTAAACAAAAGTATTTTCCTTTTTAGACACGATTGTTTGGAAATCATCCATATAACCAACAAGGTCTCCCCACTCCATCAAATCTTCATCTGAAATCTTCCAAGTATGTTTTTTTGAGTTTTGCCTATTAACAGCAAAATCATAAGGATCCGTTGAATAAATTTGAAAACCTTCTTTTTTGCATTGGTCAATAAAAAAGTAATCCTCCGCACGATTTACTTTTTCGAACCGGACATAATAAAACACGTTTTTTCTAAACATCAGGGTTGCCCCAGCTACTGAATCTGCTATCGCATTTTCTGTTCCCTGAACATGAATTAAAGCCTTTTTATTTTGAAAGTAAATATAAACCGAGCTTTTACCCACTATCGAGATATTCTGGTCTTCAAACACTGACATTGCGTTTGTAATGTAATTGGGTCCGTAATAATCATCATCATCAAATTTAGCTATAATGTCATAGTCAGAGTTCAAGACCCCAAAATTTAAACAGTCTCCTAAGGCAGCCTGTTCATGTAATTGATAAACCCGAACATTTGGGTAGTTCTTTGCTTTCTTTAGCCATTTATCAATGTCCATGGAATCTTTATTTAAAATAATAATGAGTTCTTTTTCCTTCCACGTTTGCTGCTGATAATTGTTAAAAATATTATCCATGCATTCATCTCTTATTGTACAAGTTATAATAGAAACCACTCTTTTTACTCCTTTCTTATGAATTAATCACCAGGTAGATAAATTGTGATAAATTTGGATACAGTTTTTTCATTTTTTTCATATCCTTTTTTAATTCTTTTCTAGCTTTTGAACTAAAACCTGCTGCACCTAGGATATTTTTGTGACGAATATCAACTTCTAGCAAAAGGGTAATTGTTTCGAGAATATAGACCAATTTTTCTGAGAATATTTTAAATTCATCTGAATCAGATCCAAGCAGTGATTTATATTCCTTTAAAATGTTATTCATTGTCATCAAATCAGTCATTCTAGCAAGCTCTAGGGCTAAAATCAGTACATCCATATCATGGTGCTTAATAGTAAATAAACCAAAGTTTCCTACAGCTTCTCTCCACTTTCTTTCCCCAACTGGATGTTCCTGATGGTATGTGACCATTTGATTGCTGTTAATATATTGGGCACCCATTTGATATAACCGATATCCTAACTCCCAATCCTCATAACCGTAATGGTAAAACTCTTCATCAAACAACCCTGCCTTGATAATTAACTCTTTCCGCATGGAGATATTTCCTGTTAAGAAAGCCATCCATGGGAATGAGAATCCTTCCATTTCCTCATTAAAATTACTAGTAATCTCTTGAAACCATGGATAAGCATGGAATGATAGATCTTTATAGGTACCGGTATCGATATCTTTTTTCTCTAACAGTTGGTATGGTTTCGTAAGCGGGAAGCTGCAATTTTTATATCTCTTATATACCTGTTGATTATTTTTTGTCAGCTTGCCGAGCATGTTAAGGATTTCATCGGAGAAAGCGGGGTAAATACAGGAATATAATGCTTTAGAGTACATTGCCCCTGACACAATAACTTTATTAGAAGTTTGGTGGTAATTATAGTGATTTTCAACAAAGTCAGGCTCTGTGATCATTTCCGCATCAAGGAAAATAATAATACTGCCCTTTGCCGATTGAACTCCTAAATTTCTGACCCTCGCTCTCCCTAAATTTTGTGTGCTGTGAATGTATTGAAAATGATAGGGGGGATGATAGTTCTGCAGTGTCCTCTCAGTTTCATCAGTGGAAGCATCATTAATAAAGACCACTTCCATTTTGTTTGGGTTGAAGGTTTGTTTCTCGAGTGAATAGAGTGTAAGTAAGTTTAGGGGGTACTTATTTTGCGATGGAATAATAATACTAACCTCAATCTCATGATTCGAATTATTTTCGAGCATAATTGATTCTTCACATCCTTTTGATATAACTTGTCCGGTTTGTCCCTATAGGATATGATAGTCATTTGTATCTGACTAAACGTTCACCCTATTTTTTGCTAAGGATGGAGAATAAAAAAGAAAAAGAGCCCAAGGCTCTTTTATGTAGTAAGGTTCTATGTTTTATAAAGCTACTTTTGCCAGTTTACGCCCGCTTTCATATTCTCCTAAAATGGGATAAAAAACGAGCTCCTCATTTTGTGTTGAAAGCCTTCCTATATCTTCCCTTACCGCTTTGACAATACAATTTTCATCATCAACATGTTCAATTAACTTAATCGAATCGTTATTCACATTTTGCAGCCTACCGTTTATTAACCATGTTTCTTCTTTCTGGTCCTGTTCTGTGACTAAACTAGTCTCCTTAGTTGAAATAAACCCTTGGCCTGTTGGACGATTTTGGCAGACGTAAACTAAATCCTCAATAACGGCACTTGCTGTCGGATACATTCCTGCACCTGGACCTTGAAGTGTAATTTGGCCGACGATATCAGAATAAATATTTACTGCATTCTGTACCCCTTCAACATGATATAAAGGGTGTTCCTTGCCAATCAGTATTGGTTTAACAGATGCATGCAATTGATTACCCGATATTTTTAAGCTCGCAACATGTTTAAATCTTAACCCAAGGTTTTCAGCAGTTTCAATTAATTGGCCAGTTATTGATGTAATTCCCTTCCGCTCAACATCATGCCAATTTGGCTCTTCCTTGAAAGCAAGACGGCTTAGAATCATGGCTTTATAAAAGGCATCAAAGCCTTCGACATCATTTGTAGGATCTGCTTCTGCATAACCTTTTTCTTGTGCTGCCCGCAGAGCCTCTTCAAATGAAAGTTTCTTCTCTCTCATTTCCGTCAATATGTAATTTGAAGTTCCATTTAATATTCCTTGAACTTGCTGTACTCGATTGACATTTAATAATTGTCTCAAGGTTTGTATGACCGGTATCCCTCCAGCAACAGTTGCCTCATATCCGACGGAAACATTATGCCTTTTCGCAAGTTCAAGAAGCTCTTGTCCATAATGGGCAAACATTTCTTTGTTAGCTGTTATAATATGACAACCGCGCTCAATCGCTTTCTGTAAATAAGAGTAGGTTGGATCCTTATCAACAATAGCCTCGACGACAACATCCAGCTGTGGCAAATTGAGAATATCGGTAAATTCTGTTGTGACTAATACATTCTTCCTTATATTCCTTTCTTTCTGCTTATTTTTAACCAGAACTGCAGCAACTTCTACTTTTCTGCCTAAAACAGCAGTCAGCTCTTCTGAATGAGATTGTATCGTCCTATAAAATCCTTCACCAACGGTGCCAAAGCCAAGGAGTGCCACTTTAATTACAGACATGCTGATCCACCCTTCTAAATTTCGCTAATATTATAAACTAATAGAAAAGCCCTCTTACATAAGAAGAGGGCCTAATCCTCCCCTTATCTTTCAGGTTACAAACCTGCAGGAATTAGCACCTTTTCAAGGAATACCTTGAAGGTTGCCGGGCTTCATCGGGCCTAGTCCCTCCGCCTCTCTGGATAAGAGTCATATTTTATTAGAATTAAATTGCCAAGTTAATTTATAAAGGATATTTTAATTTAATTATTTACAAATGTCAATATATTCTTTTAATTTGAATAAAGAAAATTAAAACCCGCCCTTGGGCGAGTCTTTAAATCACTAGTTATCTTTGAAGTTTTCCCTCTGCAAGAACGATTTGCTGCTCCACCTGTGCCGGAGCGGTGCCGCCGAAACTGTTTCTAACTGCGACTACATGTTCTGGAGCCAATACCTCGTATATGTCTTCCTCAAATAATGGACTGAAGCCCTGGTATTCCTCAAAACTTAAATCTAATAAAAATTTATTCGATTGAATGGAATATAAGACGATTTTCCCAATGACTTCGTGTGCCTCACGGAATGGCAAGCCCTTTCTAACAAGATAATCGGCTATATCTGTAGCATTGGAAAAATCATTATTGATGGCTTTTCGCATTACATCTTTATTTACTGTCATCGTCTCAATCATTGGAGCTAACAGCTTTAAAGAACCTTCAAGTGTCTCTACTGTATCAAACATGCCTTCTTTATCTTCTTGCAGATCCTTATTATAAGCGAGTGGCAAGCCTTTAAGAACGGTTAATAGCCCAATCAGGTTCCCATACGCTCTGCCTGTTTTACCACGAAGTAATTCTGGTACATCTGGGTTTTTCTTTTGAGGCATGATACTCGAACCTGTACAGAAAGAATCATCTAGCTCAACAAACTGGAACTCCTGGCTTGACCAAATGACCAATTCCTCTGAAAATCGGGAAATATGAGTCATAATGATAGAGCCAATTGATAAAAATTCCAAAATAAAGTCACGGTCACTCACAGCATCCATACTATTAGGATAAACCGTTTCAAAGCCTAATAATTCTGCAACACGTTCACGATTGATAGGAAAAGTAGTACCTGCAAGTGCTCCTGAACCAAGGGGCAGCCAATTGACACGTTTCAGTGAATCGATCAATCTCTCTTTATCACGTTCAAACATCCAAAAATAAGCCATCAGGTGATGGGCAAAGGAAACTGGCTGAGCTCGCTGTAAATGAGTGTACCCTGGAATTAATGTATGAATGTTCTCTTTCGCCTGTACAATTAATGCCTGCTGAACATCTTCAATTAATTTAATCAACTCAGTTGTTTTCGTCCTTAAGTATAAATGCATATCAGTAGCCACTTGGTCATTACGGCTTCTGCCAGTATGAAGCTTACCTCCGACAGGACCGATTTTTTCAATTAAAAGCTTTTCAATATTCATATGAATATCTTCATCTTCAACTAAAAACTCAACCTCGTCAGCATCCACCATTTTCTTAATGGCTAAAAGGCCATCCTTTATTTTATCCGCATCCTCTGCTGGAATAATGCCGCATTCTCCGAGCATTTGAACATGCGCCATGCTGCCGGCAATATCTTCCTTCGCTAACTTTTGATCAAAGGAAATTGATGCTGTAAATTCCTCAACGAGCTTATTGGTTTCTTTCGTAAAACGGCCGCCCCATAACTTCGACATTGCTTTTCCTCCTAAATATAAAGAAGAGAGCCCCCGAAAGGGATTCGAGGGCAATCCGGATTATTTTAAAATGGTTTCTTTGTTATTTACTTCAGAATACACCTTTGTTGGCAGTCCCCAAAGCTTAATAAAGCCAACAGCAGCATTATGATCAAAAGCATCGCCTTTTGCATAAGTAGCTAGCTCCTCATTGTAAAGGCTGTGTGGTGATTTTCTGCCAACCACTGTGTGAGTGCCTTTAAGCAGCTTCACGCGGATTGTTCCAGTAACGACCTTTTGCGTCTCATTGATAAACGCATCAAGAGCTGGTTTTATCGGAGAATACCAAAGACCTTCATAAATAATCTTTGCCATCTGCTGTTCAACTTGTGTCTTGAATTGGGTCACTTCACGGGTTAATGTTAAGAACTCTAATTCCTTATGTGCATTAATTAAAATTAACGCTGCAGGGTTTTCATATACTTCTCTCGATTTAATCCCTACTAATCTATTTTCAATATGGTCGATACGGCCTACCCCGTGCTTACCGCCAATTGTATTAAGTGTTTCAATCAGCTGAACAAGCGGAAGCTTTTCTCCGTTTAGAGCAACCGGTACCCCTTGTTCAAATTCAATTTCGATATATTCAGGAGTATCTGGTGTCAAGTCAATTGGATTTGTCCAGTCAAAAGCTGCTTCAGGAGCTTCTGCCCATGGATCTTCTAGAACTCCGGCTTCGCAGGCACGTCCCCAGATATTGGCATCAATGGAAAACGGATTGTCTAAATTTACTGGAATAGGAATTCCGTTTTCTTCCGCGTATTTGATTTCCTCGTCACGGGTCATTCCCCACTCACGAACAGGTGCAACCACCTTTAAGCTAGGATTTAACGCTTGGATGGATACCTCGAAACGGACTTGGTCATTCCCTTTACCTGTACAACCGTGAGCAACCGCTGTTGCGCCTTCTTTTTCCGCAACCTCTACTAGTAATTTAGAAATAAGCGGTCTTGATAGGGCTGAAGATAGTGGATACTTTCCTTCATATAAACAATTAGCCTTTAAAGCTGGTAAAATATATTCTTTTGCCAGCAATTCTTTTGCATCTATCATATACGCTTTTGTAGCGCCAACTTTTAATGCTTTATTTTTAATAGCTTCTAAGTCTTTTCCTTCACCAACATCTAAACCTAGAGCAATAACATCATAACCGTACTTTTCTTGGATCCATTTTACTGAAACGGATGTATCTAAACCGCCTGAGTAGGCTAAAACAATCTTTTCCTTAGTCATTTTTACTCTCCTCGAACTCTAATGTGGATTTTTATTCATTTGATAGAATTATTATACAACATGTTTCATAGAAAAGGAAGCAATTATGATAGTAAAAGTTTTAAAATTGCTTTTTGCGCATGCAAACGGTTTTCAGCTTCATCAAAGACAACGGAATGAGGGCCATCAATAATTTCACCGGTTACCTCTTCACCGCGGTGTGCCGGTAAACAGTGTAAAAAGATAAAATCTTTATCCGCATGACTGCATAATTCCTCATTCACTTGAAAACCTTGGAATGCTTTTAAACGGATGGCAGTTTCCTCTTCCTGCCCCATGCTGGTCCAAACATCTGTGACGACCACATCAGCATTCTTTATCGCTTCACAAGGATCGTTTGTGATCGTAACCGCAGTTCCAGATTTCTTTCCTGCTTGGATGGCCCTTTCAGTAATTTCTTCATTAGGCATATACCCCTCTGGACTGGCAATACTGATATTCATTCCGACCTTTACAGCCCCTTCCATTAAAGAATGGGCCATATTATTATTACCGTCACCGATATAGCATAGCTTTAATCCTGCCAATTTTCCTTTATGCTCGAGAATGGTCAGCAAATCTGCAAGCACCTGGGTCGGGTGCTGCAGGTCTGTTAATCCATTAATGACAGGGACTGTTGCATGTGAGGCTAACTCTTCAACCGACTCATGTGAGAAGGTACGAATCATGATTCCGTCAATATAACGGGACAAAACCTTAGCGGTATCTGAAATACTCTCGCCGCGGCCAAGCTGAATGTCCTTTGAGCTCAAGAAAATCGCATGCCCGCCTAACTGGAGCATCCCCACTTCAAAGGAAACCCTTGTACGTGTAGAGGACTTTTCAAATATCATCCCTAATACCTTTCCACTTAAGAAGTGATGAGGTTTACCCTGCTTTTGCAGTTTTTTTAATTCGACTGCTTCATTAAGCAAGTAAAGGATTTGATCCGTACTATAATCAGCTAACTGTAAAAAATTTAAACCCTTAAATGTCTGTTTGTTAACGATGCTTTTTCCGTCCGCATTAATTGCTTCTAACATGAACGGCACCTTCTTTCTTAAAATTGTAATACTCGCTGACCGTTCGTACTTCATATTCAGCGCCAAATTTCTTTTGAACATCCAATGTGGTTTCAATTGTATCTAGATGAGTAAACACAGGTGCCTTATAGCGGACTGCATACTCACGAATCTGGAAACCAAATTTGTTTTTATTACGACCTTGGTTCGGTATATTAATAACGGCCTGAATCGCCTTATTTCGGAAAATATCATTTAAATCCTTTTCATCTTTAACTACTAAATCCACAGTAACGCCATTAGACTTCAGAAATAAAGCCGTACCTTCTGTTGCGGCAATTTTGTAATCTTCTCTTACCAATTCCTTTAATACCGCAAGGCTTTCTGCTTTTTCTCTGTCCGAAATCGAACAAAGCAGATAACTTTCTTCCTTGATTCCATTGATTAAAGGTACCGATTTTTGCAGGGCTGCCTGAAAAGTAGTCCCAATTCCAAGTGCTTCCCCTGTTGACTTCATTTCAGGTCCGAGTACATGATCGACTCCCTTAAGCTTACTTGAAGAAAATACTGGTGCTTTTACGGCATAGTAATTAGGTTCAGCTAATAATCCTATTTCTTGGCTTAAACTTAACAATGAATCACCTAATTGAACATTGGTAGCCCACTCGATCATTGGAACGCCAGTGACCTTACTAATAATCGGCACGGTACGTGATGAGCGCGGATTTACTTCCAGCACATAAACCGTTTCATCATAAATAACAAATTGGATATTCATGATGCCAACAACAGGTGCTGACTTAGCGATTCTGCCTGCATAATCAATTAATGTTTCTTTTACTTTGTTAGTTAGTGAAATTGGTGGAAACACTGTGATACTGTCTCCGGAATGCACTCCAGCCTTTTCGATATGCTCAAAAATCCCAGGAACCACAATCTGTTTACCATCACTTATAACATCTACTTCACACTCTTGGCCAGGTAAAAATTTATCCACTAATAACGGCCACATTTCTGCATGTGAGTTATCTTCAAGCTGGGCAATGTATCCCGCTAATTCTTGTTCTGAATAAATCGTATACATCGATTGACCGCCAATAACATACGATGGACGGACAAGTACCGGGTATCCTAATCCTTGAGCTGCTTCGATCAGTTCTTCTGGATGGGAAACGGTTTTCCCTTCAATATGTGGAATTGCTAATTCATCTAGGAGTTGATAAAATTCCTTCCTATCCTCTAAACGGTCCACATTCTTAACTGATGTTCCTAAAATCGTAATTCCTTCTTCTTCTAAATCATGCGCAAGATTAATCGCTGTTTGACCGCCAAACTGGATTAATACGCCATCTACTTTTTCTTTTTCAATGACATGTAAGACATCTTCAGCAGCAAGCGGTTCAAAATACAAACTGTCAGCAACCGAATAGTCCGTACTTACCGTTTCTGGGTTGTTATTAATGACTACGGCCTTAAAGCCTTTTTTCTTAAGAGCTTTCGCAGCGTGAACAGAACAATAATCAAATTCGATGCCCTGCCCAATCCGAATCGGACCAGATCCAATAACAAGAATCTTTTTATTGTCAGTATTCTCTACCTCATCACTGCCATGCCAAGTGGAATAATAGTAAGGTGTAACGGCATCAAATTCAGCTGAACACGTATCTACCATTTTGTAGCCAGGCTTCCATCCGAGTTCTTTCCACTTGTCTCTTACTTGTTTTTCAGGGATTTGATAAATTTGGGCTAATAATTTGTCAGCTACATTGTTCCGCTTGGCTCTTTTTAGCAGGTCGATTGGAACTAAACTCCATTCATAGGAAGCTAGTTCCTTTTCTAACGCAACGATTGAGCTAATTTTGTGTAAAAACCACAGGTCAATTTCAGTCAGTTGTTTTACTTTTTGTATAGTGAGGCCTCTTCTAAATGCTTCGGCAATAACAAATAGTCTCTTGTCATTGGCTGTTTTAAGCAAATCAATCAAAGAAGACTCATCTAATGACTCATATGCTGTTTGACAGAGACCGTAAACATTCATTTCCATAGAACGAATGGCTTTATTTAAAGCCCCTTCAAACGTCCGGTCAATTGCCATAACTTCCCCAGTTGCTTTCATTTGTGTCCCTAGTGTCCGGTCTGCTTCAGGGAATTTGTCAAATGGAAAGCGAGGCAGTTTCACCACAATATAATCAATCGCTGGCTCAAAAGAAGCAAAGGTATTACCTGTTATCGGGTTCACAATCTCATCAAGATGATAACCAATCGCACACTTTGCGGCCATCCTTGCAATCGGATATCCAGTTGCTTTTGAGGCAAGCGCCGATGAACGGCTTACCCTTGGATTTACCTCGATAATATAGTATTGATTGGATTCAGGATGCAAAGCCATCTGAATATTACATCCGCCAATAATCTCTAATTCTCTTATAACTTTTATCGAAACGTCACGAAGCATTTGATATTGAACATCTGTTAATGTTTGTGATGGAGCCACAACAATGGAATCGCCAGTATGAACGCCTACAGGGTCCATATTTTCCATATTACAAACAATGATGCACGTATCGTTTGCATCTCTCATGACTTCATATTCAATTTCCTTCCAGCCTTTAATGCTCTTTTCCACTAAGACCTGGTGAATAGGACTCGCTGCTAACCCTTTTTTCAGCACAACTTCAAGTTCCTCAGCGTTATAGGCGAAACCTCCACCCTCTCCTCCTAATGTATAGGCAGGACGGATGATGACAGGGAACCCAATTTTTTGAACAAATTGAACTCCTTCTTCGTACGTGTGGATGATTTCAGATTCAGGGATGGGTTCACCAATTTTTATCATTAAGTTACGGAACTTCTCGCGGTCCTCTCCATTTTTAATGGATGCGACCGAAGTCCCTAAAAGTTCAACATTGTATTTTTCTAAAATTTTCTGTTCAAATAGCTGAACAGTTAGATTTAATCCAGTTTGACCTCCAAGTGTACCGATTACACCATCAGGTCGTTCTTTTTGGATGATCTTCTCAATCGTTTCTACATTTAATGGTTCAATATATACCTTATCTGCCACTGCTTCATCTGTCATAATAGTGGCTGGATTGTTATTAATGAGAACTACTTCAACGCCCTCTTCTTTCAAAGCGATACATGCTTGTGTACCGGCATAGTCAAATTCTGCTGCCTGCCCTATTACAATTGGTCCTGAACCAATAACAAGTACTTTTTTTAGATTTTTATTTAACGGCATATACGTTCTCTCCCAATGATGCAATCTGACTCACAAAGTCTTTAAAAATATATTCCGTGTCGCTTGGTCCTGGATGTGCTTCAGGATGAAATTGAACGGTTTGAATGGGGTACAATTTATGTTGCAGCCCTTCAATTGATTTGTCATTTATATTACGGTAAGAAACATTAAATACTTTTTGATCAATACTCTCATCCATCACAACATAGCTATGATTTTGTGCAGTTATTTTTACCTTTCCAGTCGTCAATTCCTTCACTGGATGGTTTCCACCTCTATGTCCGTAAGCAAGTTTGGTCGTTTTTGCCCCATATGACAGGGCAATTAACTGATGTCCCAGGCATATTCCGAGAGTTGGATAGGCCTGTGTGATTTTCTTTATTTCCGGGAACCATGCTTTTAACTGCATTGGATCTCCAGGTCCATTGCTTAAAAGAATACCATCTGGATTTAAGGATTTAATTTTCTCAAATGTGGTTGTGTAAGGAACAACGGTTACTGAACAGTTTTCCTCTAGAAGCGCATGAAGGATTGACTTCTTATATCCAAAATCCATTAGCACTACCTGAGGACCATTATTCTTGAAATATTGAATCTTTTTGGTAGATACTTGATCCACCCACATGGTCGGTTTTAGATCGTTAGGAACAATATTTTTCTTTTCTTTTCCTAAATATCCTTTTACTGTACCACGGCTGCGAATGGTTTTAACGAGTCGTCTTGTGTCCACCCCGGCAAGCCCGGAAACCCCTGCAGACTTTAGCTTTTCTGAAAATTTATTAATAGATTGATAATGACTTGGCTCTTCACATAAATCACTAATGACAACCCCTGCTAATGCTGGAGAAATGCTTTCGTCATCCAATGCATTGATTCCATAGTTTCCAATAATCGGATAGCAGAAAGTAATGATTTGTCCGGCATAGGATGGATCAGTGATAATTTCCTGATATCCCGTCATACTTGTATTAAAAACGACTTCCCCAAGAGAATCCTTTTCCGCACCAATTAGTACACCCTCAAATACTTCTCCCGTTTCCAAAGTAAGATAACCTTTTTCCAAAATACTCACGCGCCTTTCTCTATACTTTGGAATGTTTCTTCCAAGACTTTTATACATTCAAGAATTTCTTTTTTAGTTACAGTTAATGGTGGTAAAACACGAACCACATTAGGACCGGCTGTTAAAATTAAAAGATGATTAGTAATGGCTTTTTGTACAATTTCTAAGGCATTAATTTCCACTACTAAGCCTTTTAGGAGTCCTTTACCGCGTACTTCTTTTATAAAAGAGTACTTTACCTTTAAAGCTTGAAGCTGCTGATCTAGGTAATCTGACATAACTTTCACATCTTCAAGTAAATTGCTTTCAACAATATGAGTTACAGTGGCAAGGCCTGCTGCAGTTGCCAATGGGTTTCCTCCAAAGGTACTGCCATGACTGCCCGGTTCAAAGCCTTTCGCAGCCTTTTCTTTCGCAATGATGGCCCCAATGGGAAAGCCGGAACCTAAACCTTTTGCGATACTAATCACATCCGGTTCGATGGAATATTGTTCATAAGCAAATAATGTACCTGTTCTGCCGATTCCTGTTTGGATCTCATCTACCATTAGGAGAATCTCGTTTTCTTTACAGATTTGAGCAAGTTTCGTTACCCATTCTTGCTTTGCAGGAATAACGCCGCCTTCACCTTGAACAAGTTCTAGTAGAACCGCTGCAGGCTTAAGGGTTGTAAGTTTTTCAAGTGCTTCCTCGTCATTAAATGGCAGGTAGCTGAAGCCAGGCAATAGTGGTGCAAAACCGTGCTGAATTTTTTCTTGCCCAGTTGCTGTTAAAGTAGCTAAGGTTCTTCCATGAAAGGATTGTTGAAAGGTAACAACCTCTGATGAACTGTTTCCCTTTACTTTATTCGCATATCTTCTTGCCAACTTAATAGCAGCTTCATTCGCTTCGGCGCCACTGTTGCAAAAGAAAACTTGATCGCCGCAGCTATTTTCTGTTAACAATGCAGCTAGCTTTTGTTGATTAGGAATATGATAAAGGTTTGAACAATGCCATAAGTTTTGCAATTGTTCTTCCAGTTTTTCTTTTACTGGATCGGGAACATGCCCTAAGTTACAAGTGGCAATACCTGAAGTAAAATCTAAGAATTGGTTTCCTTGGTCATCCCACACATAACTTCCTTTTCCCTTTACTATGGTGACAGGGAATCGGCTGTAGGTGGCCATTACAGGTGTGATTAGGGAAACGGAAGTCTCATTCGTCATTACGCAATCTCCTCTTCTAAGACAATTTTTGTTCCGACGCATTTACCATTTGTATAGTCTAATAGGCTATTTTTTTCAAAGCCGTTAATGATTCCAACTTCAGGGATATTATGAACAAGGCCGTCAATCGCTGCTTGAACCTTTGGTATCATTCCCCCATAAATAGTTTCATCTTCGATCATCTGTTCAATAATCGCCTTTGAGACCTTATCGAGTTTGGTTTTAACACCATCATTTTCAACTAAGATTCCTGGAATATCACTAATGAAGCAAAGATTTGCTTCCAATGATTTGGCGATCGCAGATGCGGCGATATCACCATTTATGTTGTACCGTTGGCCGGAAGAATCGATCCCAACCGGAGAGATAATTGGAATAAAACCTTGGCTGACAATTCCTTCGATGATAGTATGATTTACTTCAACCACTTCTCCAACAAATCCCAAGGTTTTTGCATTCGCTGTTGGAGCTGCCTTCAGCAATCCTCCATCTACGCCGCTAATTCCTACAGCATTTCCGCCAACTTCTACAAGGTTTCTCACCACTTGTTTGTTGACCGAACCGCTTAATACCATTTCGACTATGTCTAGAACCTGATGGTCAGTTACTCTTAGTCCGTTCACGAATTTAGTTTCAACATTCAAACTTTTTAATAGGGACGTGATCAGCGGGCCGCCGCCATGAACGATAATTGGCGTCCACTCACTGGATGTGTGCATCTTTACAATATCTTCATAAAAGGATCTTGGCAGATTTTCTAACACACTTCCGCCACACTTAATGACTAAATATTTCATTTTAAGTCCTCCCTTAAGTGCGGTAGGATGCATTAATTTTTACATAGTCGTAAGTAAGATCGCATCCCCAGGCAGTTGCACTGTAGTCACCTTGATTTAAGTTAACAAATATAACAACATTCTCTTGTTCTAAGTAGCTTTTTACTTCTTCCTCATCTATTGGGCACGGCAGGCCCTTTTCAAATACTTTATATTCACCGATTGAAACTTCTAATAAATTAGGTACAATTGGTACTCCGCTGTATCCTGCAGCTGTAACTATGCGTCCCCAGTTTGGGTCCGTTCCATAGATAGCTGTTTTTACGAGATTAGATGAAATAATTGATTTGCCCACTGTTTTAGCTGCATCTGTATTGAAAGCTCCACTTACTTGGACTTCCACAAGCTTTGTTGCTCCTTCACCGTCTCTAGCGATTTTTTTCGCAAGTTCCTTGCAGACAATACCTAATCCTTCTACAAAGATATCCCATTCAGGATGCTCTTTTGTCAGCTGCTCATTGTCTGCTAATCCATTCGCCATAACGAGAACCATGTCATTGGTACTTGTGTCTCCATCAACGGTGATCATGTTGAAAGTTGTATTGGTTATACCCTTTAGTGCTGATAACAGGTCATCCTGGGCTACATTGGCATCAGTTGTTACAAAGCCAAGCATGGTTGCCATATTTGGATGAATCATTCCTGAACCTTTTGCAGCACCGCCGATTGAAACGGTCTTACCATCAATCGATAATTGAACTCCAATTTGTTTGATGCATGTATCCGTAGTTAAAATGGCTTGTTTAAAATTGGCCTCTTGTTCGTATTCCTGTTGGAGGATTTGTTTAATCCCGCTATTGATGCAATCCATTGGGAGCAATTCACCAATTACACCAGTCGAGGTTACGGCAACAAGATCGGTCTCTATGCCTAACTCATTTGCGAAATTACTTTGCATTGCCTTTGCATCAAGCAGCCCCTGCTCTCCTGTACAAGCATTGGCGTTACCTGAATTAACAAGTATGGCTTGAATTTTCTTTTCTTTTGCGATACTTTCTTGCGTTACGATGAGTGGTGCTGCTTGAAAAATATTTGTTGTATAAACTCCTGCTACCGCTGCCGGAACTTCCGATACAATATATCCCAAATCAAGACGCTTCTTCTTAACTCCGCAATGCATACCGCCCGCCTTATAACCCTTTGGTAAGGTTACACTTTCATTTCCAAGTACAACGATCTTGTTGGTTGATGTGGCTTGTGTCAATTTACTTTTCCCCCTTAAGTTCCCCTTGGCATTTAACCGGGCTTTTAATTTGTAATTATTAATCTTTTCATTATGGATACATTGGTAAATCAGTGAGCCCAGTATGTTCATTCCAGCCATTCATCAGGTTGGCGTTCTGAATTGCTTGACCTGCAGCACCTTTTACTAAATTGTCGATTACGGAAATGACAGTTAACCGATTGGTCCGTTCATCCACATGCAAACCAATATCGCAAAAGTTTGATCCCATCACTTCTTTTGTTGAAGGAATGTTTCCTTCCGGCCGTACTCTTATAAAATGAGATTCATCATAAAATTGTTTATATAAATCGATAACTTTTTTTGTTGAAATTTTTTCTTCTAGATTCACGTACATCGTGCACATGATTCCCCTTGTCATTGGAGCAAGATGTGTAGTAAAGGTAACGGTAATTGGATTACCGCTCTCATCCGACAGCACTTGTTCTATTTCAGGAATATGTTGATGTTTTCCTAGTTTATAAGCTTTGAAGTTTTCGTTAATCTCTGAGTAATGAGAAGTTAATGAAAGGCCCCGACCGGCACCTGATACTCCGGATTTGGCATCTATAATGATGGATCTTTCATCAGCAAATCCAGACTTGATAATTGGCAATAGACCAAGATTAGTTGCTGTTGGATAACAGCCAGGATTTGCAATGAAAGAAGCATTCTTAATTTCTTCTTTATAAACTTCACTCAAACCGTACACTGCCCGTGATAAGTACTTCTCATCCGGTGATGGGTGCTTATACCAGGTTTCATACTCTACGCGTGACCTTAGCCGGAAGTCGCCGGAAAGATCAATGCACGTTATTCCTTTTTCAAGCAGCTGTGGTACAAGTTTGCTGCTCACACCTGAAGGGGTGGCTAGAAAAACAATTTCATTCTCTTCACTTAATCTATTAGTATCAAATTTTTCAAGAGGCTGCACAACAATATCTGAAAGATGTGGGTACACATCACTAAATTGAACTCCAGCTTGAGAGTTGGATACAACTGAACCAATCTCCAAGTATGGGTGCTTATTAATTAACCTGACTAACTCAATCGAACCATAACCCGTTCCACCGATGATCGCTGCTTTCATTTCTTCCACTCCCAAGTCGCTTTCATAATGAATTATTATACATACTTATATATAAATATTCAACCACTAAATACCTTAATTTTTTATTTTTACTGAAAATTATCGCCTTTTATTTTGTAAACGTTTTCATTCTCCTTTGTAAGATTATACATTCTATATGCATAGATCTAAAAACATGTATAAATCAAAAAAGAAGCTCCTCAAAAATAAGGAACTCCCATTAGGATTTTATGAAATCATTGAGTTATAAACTAGTATGAAGCAAATTTAATATGCTTCTAAGTTCCGTTACGGCTATCTGACCTGGCGCTGAAGCTTTCTTAGCCGCCCCAAAGGTAAGGGCTGAGCCAAATATTTCTCCGGCTAATCGGCTGATAACCCCTTTTCCTGACATAGACATGGTAATAATCGGTCTGTCAGCGAATTGTTCATTCATGGCAGCAGTGGCATCCAACAATGTCAATACATCAACTGTACTCTTCGGCATTACTGCAATCTTTGGCAGGTCTCCTCCTAATTCTTGGGCCTTAAGCAAGCGCGAAATAATTTCCTCTTTAGAAGGAGTTGCATGAAAATCATGATTAGAAATAATCACATAAACATTCTGAACATGAGCTGCTTCGATTAAAGCTTTAACATCCTTTTCTTCATTAAATAACTCAATATCAACTATATCAACTAAGCCAGTTTCTGCGATAGCCTTATTTAATTCAAAATAGAAAGCACTGCCAACCTCTTTTTCTCCGCCTTCTTTTGCACTGCGGAAGGTGAACACAAGCGGGATTTCTGCAAGAACTTCTCGAATTTGAATCAAAGCTTCTTTGACTTTATCAATTTGCTCAACATGTTCAAAAAAGTCCACCCGCCACTCGACTACATCTAAATCAAGTGTTTTTAAGAAATTAGCTTCCTCTATTAATTGAGCTAAAGTTGTCCCTACCATCGGTACACATATTTTTGGAGCACCATCACCTATGGTTACTCCTCTAACTGTAACGTATTTTTTAACATTTTCTTTCATCATTATTTCACACCAAATTCCATTTTTAGTTTGGAAACAATTTGTTCAGCAATCTCATCCGCGCTTCTTTGGTCTGTATTGATTTTCAAATGATGCTGAGCATAGATAGCTTGTCTGCTATAATAAAGCTCTTCCATTTCACCAATAGACTTCCCATGTAAAACGGGTCGGCTTTCAAAAATTAAACTGAGCCTGTTTTTCCAACTTTCTAAGGATAAATCCAGATGAATGACGATGCAGGAGGATAGACAAATCTCTCTAATCTCTTCTTGAAGAAACGCACCACCGCCGAGTGAAATCACCTTGTTTTCTTGTTCTGCAAAATTCGCAATCAACTGTTTCTCCTTGGCTCTGAATGCTTTTTCGCCGATTTGTTTAAAAATTTGTGAAACCGGCAGACCATATTCTTTTTCAATCTCTTCATCTACATCTATAAAAGGACGACCTAGCTTGTTAGCGGCCAGCTTTCCAATCGTCGTTTTTCCAACTCCCATAAATCCGATAAAAACAATACTTTTCTCTCCGTTCTTCAAAACCTTTCATCCCCCTAAAGGCCAAACCTGTTTTTTTACATCATTATAATGCTTAATTGAAAATTTAGAAACTACCGTCATTTTAAAGAACAGAAAAAGACCCCAAGCGGAGTCTATGAATCGATTAATTCTTCATTTTTGGGTCAAGCACATCCCTAAGTCCATCTCCCATTAAATTAAATCCCAACACTGTCAGCATAATTGCTATACCTGGAAAAAAGAGTGTCCATGGTGCCTGAGTAATATAATTCTTTGAATCTGCAAGCATTTTCCCCCACTCTGGCGCGGGTGCCTGTGCCCCCATACCCAAAAATCCAAGGGCAGCGGCTTCAATAATGGATGTGGCAATTGCCAGGGTCGCTTGGACAATAACCGGAGAAATACTATTAGGTAAAATATGACGAAGGAGAATTCTCGTATCCTTCATTCCAACTGCACGGGCGGCCATAATATATTCTTCTTGTTTGACACTTAAAACCTTGGAGCGGACCAGCCGGCCAAAGGTTGGAATATTAATAATTGCAATGGCAATCAGGGCATTCTTTAAGGATGGTCCTAGAATGGCAACGACCGCAATGGCTAATAGAATACTTGGAAATGCAAGCATAATATCAAAAATACGTGAAATAACTGTATCTATAATGCGGCCATAATATCCTGCTGTTATTCCTAAGATGGTCCCGAAAACAACAGACCCCAGAACGGAGAAAAAGCCGACCCACAAGGATATTCTCGCCCCATAAACAATCCGTGAGAAGATATCACGTCCAAAGTCATCGGTGCCGAACCAATGGTCACTTGAAGGCGGGAGCATTCTGTCCGTCAGCACTTGCTCTTTAAAACTATAGGGAGCAATGATCGGTGCTAAAACAGCAATCATGATAAAAAAAGCGACAATGAATAAGCCAGCCAGCGCAAGCCGATTTTTATAGAATGAGATCCACGCTTCCTTCCAGGGAGGTATCAACTGCTCTTCAACGATCTCTGGAGTGAGTGTTGGTGATTTTTTTACAAGTTCAGCCACTTTTGAAGACACCTCCATTATTTCGTATATTTAATCCTTGGATCAACAAGGATATATAATAGATCGACGATTAAATTAATAACTACAAAGATAGCTGCGATAATTAAAATGCCCGACTGAATGACTGGATAATCACGATAGCCAATTGCATCATATAGGTATCTGCCAATTCCCGGCCAGCCAAAGATTGTTTCTGTCAGGATAGCTCCCCCTAACAGCAGGCCCGTTTGCAGCCCGATAATGGTTAATACCGGAATAATGGCATTTTTTAATGAATGTTTATAAACTACCCAAAACATACTTAGCCCCTTTGCCCTGGCTGTACGGATGTAATCTGATTTCATCACCTCTAGCATGGCTGCACGAGTCATTCTTGCAATAATAGCCATCGGAATAGTGGCAAGAGCCAAACTTGGCAGAATTAAATGTTTAAGCACCACGATAAACTGATCGAATCTTCCTTGTAATAAGGTATCTAGTAAGTAAAGATTAGTAATTGCTGATACGGGATCTCTAACATTTTCCCGGCCTGTTGTGGGAAGCCAGCCTAAATGAATAGAAAATGCCCATTGTTCCATTAACCCAAGCCAAAAAATAGGCATTGACACCCCAATAAGAGCGAGCATCATTGCAGCATAATCAAACCATGACCTGGAGAACCAGGCACTGATAATACCAGCGTTTACTCCAATAATCACAGCAATAATCATCGCAACAAGCGTTAATTCCACTGTTGCTGCTAAGTAAGACCAAATTTCTTCATTAATAGGGCCTCTTGTCCTGAGGGAAATTCCAAGGTCCCCATGAAGCAAGCCTTTAAGATAATCTACGTATTGTATATACCAAGGCCGGTCCAGCCCTAATTCCTTTGTTAATGTAGCAATAGATTCTGCCGTTGCTCTTTGACCAAGAATAACTTGAGCTGGATTTCCCGGTATCGCATGGATAATAGCAAATACAACTAGTGTCATTCCAATTAAAACTGGAATTAACGACAATACGCGGCGGACGGTGTAGGGAAACAATTTTTTCACCTCTTTTGGTCGTCGATTGGTAAACAAAAGGGAGGGAAAGCCCCTCCCCTCTTTGTCCTATTTAAATTCAACCTTTGTCAGCGCTTCTGAACCTGTTGGGTGCGGCAGGTAGTTAACCACATCTTTCCCTGCTGCTAACAATGGTGTGGAATGTACAAGCGGAACCCAAGGAGCATCTTCATGAATGATGACTTGAGCTTCCTCGTAAAGGGCATTACGTTTCGCCTGATCTGTTTCAGTCTGAGCCTTAATTAGGATATCGTGCAATTTGTCATTGCTATAGTAAGAATAGTTATTGCTGCCGATGCTGTCTTTATCAAGCAATGTATATAGGAAGTTATCCGGGTCCCCATTATCACCGGTCCAGCCAAGCATGAACATATCAAACTCACCTTTGGCGGCTTTGTCTAAATAAGTAGCCCAGTCAACCGATTGGATTTTGGCTTTGACACCAATTTTACTTAGGCTCTCTTGAATCACTTCGGCAACCTTTTGTGCCTCAGGCATATACGGGCGTGCTACAGGCATAGCCCAAAGGTCAATTTCAAAGCCTTTTTCGTATCCAGCTTCTTTCAATAATTGTTTTGCTTTCTCTAAATCATATGGGTATGGCTCAATTGACTTGTTATAGCCTTCAATAGAAGGAGGCATTGGATTAGCGGCCTCGAGGGCTTTCCCCCCATAAAATGCATCAATGATTGATTTTTTATCAATCGCATAGTTCATCGCTTGGCGAACCAGCTTATTATCGAATGGCTTCCGAGTGGTAGTCAAACCAATGTACCCTACGTTCATTGATGGACGTTCAATCACTTGAAGATTATTATTTGCTTTTACAGCGTCCTCATCTGAATTGTTTAGGCCATCCATGACATCGATCTCGCCATTGGCCAGCGCATTAAGACGAGCGGTGTTTTCAGGTATAACACGGAAAATGACCTTATTTAATTTAGGGTAGCCTTTTTGCCAATAGTCTGGGTTTTTTTCAAGTGTAATTGTATCGTTTTCTTTCCATTCAACGAATTTGAATGCGCCTGTGCCAACAGGGTGTTCTCTAAATTTATCACCGTATTTTTTCACAGCGTCAGGACTGGCAATCCCAAACGGAGACATTGCCAAGTTCTTTAGGAATGGTGCCTGCGGTCGAGTTAAGCTAAATTGCACGGTATGTTCATCTATCGCTTTAACCTCTTTAATGACGTGCCCCTCTTCCCCTTTATATCCGCCAAACATCGTATAGTAAGGGAAACTGTCCGCATTTCCATTCATCCAGCGATTAAAGTTATATACCACTGCTTCTGCATTAAAATCGGTCCCATCATGGAATTTAACTCCCTGCCGCAGCTTGAAGGTGTAGGTTAATCCATCAGGAGTGACTTCCCATGATTCAGCAAGTCCCGGATTTATTGTTGTATCTTGGTCGCCATATTGGATTAATGTTTCAAAAATGTTTTCGGTTATCTTAAAAGTCTCCCCTTCCGTTGAGGTGATTGGGTCAAGTGAGGTAGAATCCCCTCCACGGCCATAGACTAGTGTATCCTTTTTCGTTTCATTTCCAGAAGCAGACTCATCCTTGCCTCCTGTTGTTTCATTTGATTTGCTGCTGCAGCCAACTAAAAACAAACTGATGGCTAATACTGCGATCAACAGCAGTTTAAAAGACTTCTTCCTCATGAGTTTCTTTCCCCCTAATAAATTTTTTATTTATTAACATCAATGCTGCAAATCACTCGTTATATAAGTGACAGGCAACAAAATGACCATTACTTTCTTTTTCTATTGGTCTTGTTGTTTTGCAGATATCCATGCATTCGGTGCATCTTGTATGAAAAGCACAACCTTTTGGGGGATTAGCCGGGCTTGGCAGCTCCCCTTCTATTAAGACCGTTCGCTTTTGGAAATCTGGATCAGGTATTGGAACCGCCGATAAAAGTGCTTTTGTGTACGGGTGCATCGGGTTCTCATAGAGTTCCTCACTGTCTGCCACCTCTATTAATCTGCCTAAATACATCACACCCACACGGTCGCTGACATGCCGGACCACCCCCAAATCATGGGCGATAAAAATATAGGTCAGCTTAAACTCATTTTGGATATCTTTCATTAGATTAAGAACTTGGGCCTGAATCGAAACATCGAGGGCTGATACCGGTTCATCTGCAATAATTAGTTTCGGTTTTGTCATCAGTGCCCTGGCAATCCCAATCCGCTGGCGCTGCCCGCCGCTAAATTGGTGTGGATATCTTTTGGCATGATAACTGCTTAAGCCTACTACCTCGAGCATCTCTCTTACCTGCCTGCGGCGTTCCTCCCTTGTCCCAATTCCATGTACAATTAAAGGTTCTTCAAGGATTTGTTCAATGGAATGTCTAGGGTTTAACGATGCATATGGGTCCTGGAAGACCATTTGAATGTCCCTGCGCACTCTTCTTAATTCCGACTTTGACATACTGGTAATCTCTTTATCTTCAAACATTATTTTTCCATCATTTGCTTCAAGTAAGCGCAATAATAACCTGCCTGTAGTAGACTTCCCACAGCCGCTCTCCCCAACAATGCCGAGAGTCTCTCCTTTTTTTACAAAAAAGGAAACATCGTCAACTGCCCTGACTTCCCCCTGTTTCTTACCAAATAAACCGCCTGTAATTGGGAAATATTTTTTTAGACCATTGACCTCAAGTAGCACTTTTGTCAAGCTGATCACTCCCCTCTTTCAATGTATGTAGGAAGCATCGTACTTCATGTCCATCTTTTTGCAGATTAGCTAATTCAGGCGCTTCTTTTAGGCATTTAGCAAATAAGTGAGGGCATCTTGCGGCAAAACGGCAGCCCTGTTTTACTGTTCCTGGAGCTGGAACGGTTCCAGGTATACTGTATAGTCGATCTTTCTTCCCTCTAATATCTGGAACGGACTTTAGCAGGCCTTTTGTATAAGGATGCTGCGGATTCTTTAAGATTTTCCTGACATCCCCTTGTTCTACAATTTGCCCTGCATACATGACAATCACTCGTTGGCAGATTTCAGCAACGACACCTAGATCATGAGTAATGAGAATAATGGAGGTATTTGTTTTTTTATTTAAATCCTTCATTAATGAAAGGATTTGTGCCTGTATCGTCACATCGAGAGCGGTCGTAGGCTCGTCCGCAATCAGCACCTTAGGACTGCATGCCATGGCCATGGCAATCATAACCCGCTGCCTCATCCCGCCTGATAATTGGTGAGGGTACTCCTTTAGAATTTCATCTGCTCTAGGAATGCCAACTAATCGCAGTAATTCAATGCTCCTGACTTTCATTTCCTTCTTTGTCAGATTGGTATGTAAGCGAATGGCTTCATCCAATTGATTTCCAATCGTGAACAACGGATTTAACGATGTCATTGGTTCTTGAAAAATCATCGATATTTGATTGCCGCGGATTTTTCTCCACTCTTTTTCCGAACTGGCTGTTAGATCCTTTCCTGCAAAGGTAATGTTGCCATTGTCGACTTTTCCAGGGGGAGAAGGCACCAACCCCATCGCAGCCAGGGAAGTTACACTCTTTCCACTCCCTGATTCGCCAACAATACCGAGAATTTCGCCCTCTATTAAATCAAAACTGACTCCATCTACAGCCGGGACATATTTCCCACCCGTTTGAAACGATACCTTTAATTCATTAATTCGAAGAATAGGTCCTTTATCCACCATCACACCTGCCTTTTCTTTTCTACTAGCGAAACAAAAAAGCTTCTATAATCTATTGATTTTCAGTACCAAATATTCATACAATCTTTCGACTTTCTACATTTTTAAGTGATATAAATGAAAAAAGGTGCCTGACACCACCTTCGGTGGTGTCAGGCACCTTTAATTACTTTTTCCCTGTGTAAATATATATTGCATCTCTTAAAAATTTAGCTGTGCCTGGCTGCTCTTTATCATAGTAGGCTGTGAATCTTTCATCGTCTACATACATTTGGGCTAGACCCGCATGAGCTTCCTTGCTGTATTCATTCCAATAGTAGCATAACCATTGTTTATGGAGTTCAGCTGCCTTTTGAGCCAATTCTCCTGCAGGGTCACCAGTTTTAAACGCCTCTGCCAAAGTTACGGTAATATTTTCAGCTAATGCAGTGACTTCATCATGCTGCTTCTGCGTCATATTCATGACCTTCGCATTAGATTGGTCTACTTGATCGTTACCATATTTTTGACGAATTTCTTTACCATAGTTCTTCTCGTTTTCTTCTATCATCTTTTTCTTAAACCCTTCGAACTTTTCTTTATCAGACATCTTTATTCTCCCTTCCGTTAACGCAATGGTTTTATCGACATTAGCGATTAATAAATCTAATTGTTTCTTTCTCTCAAGGAGTTTTTCACGATGTTCTCTAAGTGCGGCCGCACCATCAAAGGATGGATCGTAGACTATTTCTTTAATTTTTTCTAAACTGACATCTAGTTCCCTATAAAATAAAATTTGCTGCAGCCGATCGACCTCCGCCTGGCCATAAATACGATAACCTGACGAACTGATTCTTGCCGGCTTAAGAATCCCAATTTCATCATAATATCTTAAAGTTCTCGTACTAATCCCCGCCAAACTGGCCAACTTTTGCACTGTATACTCCATTCGTTTTACCTCCTCTTGATATAACGATACACCTTCACGCAACGTTAAAGTCAATCACTATAAATCACTTGAAAATAAAAAAATTGGTGCCTGTCACCGCAAAAAGACATTGTCCATTCGGGGTGTACAGACACCGGTTAGTTTTTGTAAAGTGAAAAGCTGCCTCTGCCGTTCTTTTTTGCCTGGTAGAGGGCATTGTCCGCGTGTTTAAGTAAGGATTTTTCGTCGTGGTTTAAATGAGAATAGAATGCGATTCCAATGCTGGTGGATATATTGATTCGATGATTATTTACTGTCCATGTCCTCTTAACGGAAGTTAATATCCGCTTGGCAATTTCGATGATGTTTTCGTCTGATAAGCCTGTCAGTAAAATGACAAATTCGTCCCCTCCTAAACGAGCGAACATGTCCTCCTCGCGAATACATGTCTTAATCCGTTTGGTGAATTCCTTTAATAGCTCATCCCCAATATCATGTCCCAGCGTATCATTGATTTCTTTAAAATGATCAACATCAAGATAAAAGACAGCTAACGATGTATGAGTCTGTTTGGATAACTCCATTTCTTCCTTTAACTTTTGAAAAAAGTAGGTCCTATTTGGAAGCCCTGTTAAGTTGTCATGGTGTGCCAGGTGTTCTAATTGCTTCTCGTATTTTTTTCGTTCCGTTACATCGCGGACTACTGCTAATAAATGTGTACATTCACCCTCTTGATTAACAACTGGCGTCACTGTCGATTCCCAATAAACGATATGATTGTTACTATGGTCCCTAGGGGTTGCTAGGATAAATTTATCTTCATATTTAACCGGCTTTTTGGTTGAGAGGACTTGGAAGTACTTATCCTTGATCACTTGATAAACCTCTGGCGGAAGAACTTCGCTAACGGGTTTGCCGTATGCTTCTGAAGTGATTCTTGAGAATTTTTTTGCCGGCTCATTTGCAAGAACGTAGGTAAACTGACTATCGTCCCTTACCTTCGTCAAATAGACCAAATCCGACATATTGTTGAATAACTTAAAGAATAAATCTTTATTTAAAAAGTCAAGATTGTCTGTTGTCATACTACCCTTCACCACTTAGAAATAATTTAACAATAATTATACAATACCCTGGGGTTTCTTATAATAACCAAAACTCAAGTCAAATTGTTTCTATGAAGCTACTAGAAAGAATAGTCTCTATTTTCTAAAAAAATCCATTATTTCAAAAAAACTTTCTTTTAACTAGCAGGAAACATTCATCCATTGAATTATCAAGGTTTTTATAGATAATTCACTTTATTACCAAAAATAGTTTTTGACAATTCAAACATAAGAAAAGTATTATAGAATAATAAAAAGGAGGCTGTACAATGTCAAATCTAAATAGGCAGAAAATTGTGGATAGTGTACCTCAGAAAGGATTCTTTGGACATCCTAAAGGGTTATTCACACTTTTCTTCACCGAATTCTGGGAGAGATTCTCTTATTACGGAATGAGAGCTATTCTCGTTTACTATATGTATTATAGTGTAACTAAGGGTGGTCTAGGTATGGACCAAACCTTGGCGCTATCGATTATGTCTATATATGGTTCTCTCGTATATATGTCAGGGATTATCGGCGGCTGGTTGGCTGACCGTATCTTCGGTACCTCAAAGGCCGTGTTCTTCGGTGGAATTCTTATTATGCTGGGACATATTGCCCTTGCCATTCCAGGCAGTATCGCTTTTTTCTTTGTTTCCATGGTTCTCATTGTTTTGGGAACAGGATTATTAAAACCGAATGTTTCAACTGTTGTTGGTGAAATGTATGCCGAAAACGATAACCGCCGTGATGCTGGTTTTAGTATTTTCTATATGGGAATTAACGCAGGTGCGTTCCTTTCACCATTAATCGTTGGATCCAAAACAATCATGAACACCAGCTTTCATTTAGGTTTTGGAATTGCAGCTGTGGGTATGTTCCTTGGATTAGTTCTATTTCTTTTAACTAAGAAGAAAAATCTTGGTCTCGCTGGAACAATGGTAGCAAATCCGCTGACATCAGCTGAGAAGAAAAAAGTATCTACCTATTTTGTAATTGGGATTGTTATTGTCGCTATTATTTGTTTTATTACCATTCCAAAAGGATTGTTAACCTTTGAAGGGTTCATTAACATTGTTAGTATTCTTGGTATTTTAATTCCAGCTATTTACTTTATTCGCATGTACACAAGCCCTAAAACTACATCTGACGAGCGCTCACGTGTAATTGCCTACATTCCATTGTTCATTGCAGCAGTTATGTTCTGGGCAATTCAGGAACAGGGATCAACCATCCTTGCCAGCTATGCAGATAATCGTACACAATTACACTTTGCAGGAATAGATATTTCCCCGGCATGGTTCCAATCGCTAAATCCATTATTTATTATTGTATTGGCACCTGTATTCGCTGCTATTTGGGTAAAGTTAGGAAAGCGCGAGCCTTCCATTCCGCAAAAATTCTCACTTGGTTTGTTATTTGCCGGCTTGTCATTTATGGTCATTCTAATTCCTGCTTATTTCGGCGGAACTGATTCTTTAGTAAATCCATTATGGCTGGTTCTTAGTATTTTAATTGTAGTACTGGGTGAATTATGTTTATCACCTGTCGGTTTATCAGCTACTACCAAATTAGCTCCGGCAGCTTTCTCAGCACAAACCATGAGTCTCTGGTTCTTAGCAAGTGCCGCTGCCCAGGCATTAAATGCGCAACTCGTTAAGTTCTATACTCCTGAAACTGAAATGACCTACTTCGGTGTCATTGGCGGTGCTTCCATCGTTCTTGGAATTATTCTATTAGCACTGTCACCTAAAATTCAGAGCTTAATGAAAGGGATTAGATAAAATCCCTAGATTATAATAAGGTGAAAGATCTCGTAAGTATTTTGAGAGATCTTTCACCTTTTCTTTTTGCGCTATTCAGTTTTTAAATCATTCAACTCATCGATTAACTGCTTAGTCCGCTTTGCATTTCCCTCAGCAAAATTTTCGAGACGTTCTTTTAATTCTTCATTATCATGAATTCGCTCTGCTGTAATAAGATAAGTCCGCATCAAATCTTCTTCTATTTCTTTTGAGTTTTCAAGAGTAGATGCAAGGTTTTCCTTTTCATCTTTATCCTTTTTGTTATCTAAATTTAAATCCATCTGAGAAGGACCTCCTTTTACTTATATCCTTCTCTAAGCAAATTATATTTATGTTTTTTACTTTAATGTGTTTGAAAAAATCACATCATTTAGGGCTTGCTGAAGAGTACCTTTGAAATCAGCCATCAGGTTAAAACCTATACCTTGGTTAATTATATTTTTGACAATGTCTGCTCGTAAACCTGTTAATATCGTTTTACAGCCCATCATCGAAATACCTTCGATAATCTTAACAAATTGTTTGGATGCTTCATAATCCGTTGGGGTAACTCCAGATAGATCAATAATTAAGTATTGAATTTGACGGGTTTCAATTTCTGATAATACCTTATCTTGAATGGTCGTAAGCCTTAATAAATCAATTGTACCAATTAAAGGTAAGATGCAAATGTCTCTATTGATAGGGATAATTGGAACTGAGAGGTCATCAACCATTTTTCTTTGGGCTTCGAGCAACTCGTCTTTGTAGTTAGAATAACTAATAAAAAAGTATGTTAGAAACTGGTCGATACTCTCATTTATTTGTTTTTCTAATCCATAGAAGGCTGTTCGATCTACTTCTGCTTTACTTAGGAGGTCATAATTATATAAAAAGTCCCATAATGTTCTTCTAACGGCTTGAATCCATTCCAACTTAAAAGCAAGTGTTAACGAATATTTTGCCCATGCCTTTCCTTCTTGTTTAGCAAAAGAAATTAATTCATGCTCCCGTTCCTCTACGATAAACAAGACGAGTTTATGTGCATTAGATAACAGATTAATGTTCCCTACTCTTTGGATTTCATCTATTTTATCTTTCACATTAATGGCTTCATGTAACAATCTTGCTTCAAATGCCTGGCGGTTTTCGAAAAAGAAATCCTTCATAGACAATCTTTCCTCATAATGTAATTTCAAAGTTTTTACTCCCCTTTGTTTTACCTGCTGCTGCTTGGGAATCTTGATCGTAAACATGGTACCTTGATTTTCTTTACTGTCAACCGTGATATTCCCGCCGTGCTGATAAATGACCGAAAATACCTGTGTCAGCCCCATCCCTGTTCCTTGTTCCTTGGTGGTAAAAAAAGGCGTCCCTAAAATTTGGATTTTGTCTTCTGGAATCCCTACTCCTGTATCCTTTATTTTTACAACCACTTCATCTTCCCTTAAATCGTGGCTGATCGTAAGTGTCCCATTCTCCTCCATGGATTCAATTGCGTTTTTTATAAGATTAAAGAGGGCCTTTTTAAACTGATTTTTCTTTCCATAAATAGATACATCTGTAAAGTTAAATTCCGTAAACACTTCGATATTGTACAATTTGTCTTGAAATAAATTGAGAATAGATTCTAGTTCTACAGCCAAATAGATACTTTGAAACCCCTCATCTTCTAAATCAGGTTTTGATACCTGTAATAAATTATTTAACGTTATTAGGGCATTATCTAATTCTGCCTGCGCAATATCAATATATTCCCTTCTTCCATCCTGCTCAAGCAATTGAAGAAACCCTTTAACCGCTGTTAAGGGGTTTCTCACCTCATGAGCAATCCCTGCCGCAATTTGCCCTACGGAAGCTAACTGACTTAAATGTGTATCACTTCCTGATTTTGGGTTTACTCTTTCATTTGTAATCATTATGGAAGAATCCTTTCCTCATAACATTATTTATATTGAATTTTAGTAATTTTCTTAATTTACAGTCATGTATATTTTACCAAAAAGGTAATCTATGGTACATTAAAAAAATGAATATAGGTCTTTTGACAAGCTTTTTATGGGCCTTTAGTTGCAGATTGTTAATAAAAAAATTTTCTTACAAAAACAAAAAGTCCATCTTACTTTTTGTAAGATGGACTTAATAGCATTTATAAACTTCGATTTAAGAAAGCCTTTGTCCGGTCGAACTTTGGATTAGTAAAGATTTGGGATGGATGTCCCGATTCAACAATTTCTCCATTATCCATAAAAACGACCCGGTTTGCTACCTCTTTCGCAAATCCCATTTCATGTGTGACCACAATCATGGTCATATGCTCTTCGGCTAATTCTTTCATTACTTGAAGTACTTCCCCTGTTAACTCCGGATCAAGAGCCGATGTAGGCTCATCAAACAGCAGAATTTCAGGTCTCATCATAAGAGCCCGTGCAATCGCTACCCTTTGCTTTTGGCCGCCCGATAAATTAGCTGGGTAGGCCTTAGCACGTTCAAGGAGACCAATTTTTTTAAGAAGCTCCGAGCTTCGGTGCCCAAGGTCACCTGCTGATTCTTTTTTCACCAATTTAGGCGCAATCATCAAATTTTCCTGAACTGTAAGATGCGGGAACAAATTAAAGTGCTGAAACACCATTCCCATTTTCGCAGTTATTTGTTTGATTTCAGGCAGCTTTGGATAAACTCCATCCTTCACTAAATTATCACCTGAAACACAAATACTGCCGCCATCCACTTGTTCTAGATGAACAAGGCTGCGGAGCATCGTACTCTTCCCTGAACCCGAAGGACCAATCACCGCGACGACATCGTTTTTATTTACATCAAACGTAATGTTTTTTAATACCTCTAATTCTCCATAAGACTTTTTAAGGTTTGAAACTTCAATGATCGCCATATTCACCCATACCTTCTATTCAAATCTAAATCTATTTTCAATCCATTTAAATACTAAAGTTAAAACCAGTGTCATTAAAAGGTAAATAACCCCTGCAACTACAAATGGTACGATTGTAAAATCACGATTTACTGCTGTTTCCGCAAAGTGCAAAAGTTCAGGGACCGCTACTGCATAGAGGAGAGCCGTATCTTTTACAAGCGTGACGGATTCATTGGCTACAGCAGGCAAGGCGATCCGAAACATTTGCGGCATGATAATTCTGGTCGTCATCTGCCATTTATTCAGCCCTAGTACCTGGGAAGCCTCGTATTGTCCTTTATCAATCGCCAATAGGCCTCCGCGGAAAATTTCTGCAAAATAGGCAGCATAATTTAATATAAACCCTAAACAAGCCGCTACAAAACGGTCTAAAACTAGATATTCACCGATAACAGGAATCATCGGCAGCCCAAAACAGATAAATAACAATTGCAGTAACAAGGGAGTTCCACGCATCACATATATATAGGCTTGAGCAAGCCATGATAATGGTTTAATCTGACTTCTAACTGCCAAAGTTAATAAAAAGCCCAATGGTATTGCTATGATAATTGCAATAAAGAATAGCAGGACCGTCATCTGAGCCCCTTCAAGCATTGGCTTCAGAATAGATACAATGTAATTAATTGACATTCTTAATTTTCCTCCAATTAAAAAAAGCATAAGCAGCATGATTACCATTTAACGATTTAATAGTAAGATAGCTAATCTTATCTTACCTGATTGAATAACAAAACAAAACAGGGTTCCCAAAGGAAATCCTGTTTTGTATAGTAGGTAATTTTACTTCAACACTTTATCTTCGCCAAACCACTTAGTTGAAATCTTAGCTGCCGTACCATCCGCATTGATTTCATCAAGGGCCTTTTGAAGTTTTTTAAGTAATTCCTCATTACCTTTTTTTACACCAATTCCGTATTCTTCAGGTGCAAGTGATTCATCTACTATTTTAAACGAATCGTTTTCTTTTGTCATATAATAGTTGATAACAATCTCATCAATTACTACCGCATCTAAACGGCCGCTCTTTAAATCATTTAAAGCCAGCACATTGTCTTTAAACTCTGTAACAGTCTTAATTTTTGCTTTAATTGGATTCGCATCTAAGGCATCTGATGCGGAGGATAGTGATTGAAGACCAACAACTTTACCTTCTAAATCAGCTAGCTTGGTAATGTTTGAATCAGTTCTTGTTACAACTACTTGTGCATTACTTAAATAAGGTTTAGTAAACAGTACTTTATTCTTACGTTCATCGGTAATCGTATAGCCATTCCAAATTAAATCAATCCGTCCGCTGCTTAATTCAGATTCTTTTGTTTTCCAATCGATAGGCTGGAACTTTACCTTTTGTCCCATTTTTTCCGCAGCCGCTTTGGCGTAATCAATATCGAAGCCAACAATTTTATTATTTTCATCTCTAAATCCCATAGGTGCAAATTTATCGTCAATACCAATGATTAGGGTCTGATCGTCTTTATTACTAGTTGTTTTTCCGCAGGCTGTAAGCAGCGAGAATACAGCTGCAATGGTCAATATCACTGTTGCTATCCGTTTCATCATATATTACCACCTTTTAAAAGTTAATTTTATTAATCCTTTAGTACGTTACCATATTATCATACTACCACATTATAACATTATAATATTTTAAAAAACAATCATTTTTCTACTAAAACAAAAAATCTCTCTATTGAAGAGGAAAGGCAGCTCCCATCCGGAAGCTGCCTTTCCTTTTCTTTAAAATTTATATATGTGTATAATGGCTCTCCATCTGCTTTATTCTTTCGTACAATGTTTGATTGGCTGGTGTTCGTACTCCAAACTTTTTACCAAGTTCCACTACTGTGCCAGAAAACAGGTCTACTTCACTGAACCGTTTTGCCTCAACATCTTGGGCCATGGAGGGCTTGCCGTTTGGACTTAAGGCACCAAGAACTCTTAACCAATAATTTAAATCTTCCTCGGTAATAAATGCACCAGCTTTTTCGGAAAGATCCATAACCTCTCTCATAGCAGAGATCATCATGCTTCTTGCCGGCCCTTCTTGCTGTACTTCTCCATAATTGCTTTCAAATACAGCAACTGTCTGATTGACCCCAACATTTAGCATAAATTTACCCCAAAGCCTTTTTACCATATCTTGGTCCACCTGATAAGGAACCTTTGTTTGATCAAAAAACTCAGCAAGAGTGTTTACCCTCTCCGAGATCACCCCTGGTTCTTTTTCACCAAAGCAGAGCATACCCATATGGTCATACGTTAATTTGTTGCCAACTTTTACAGCATCCATGCCCTGGGCCACACAATACAACACTTTATCCAAACCATAAGTCTTACCAATGATTTCTTCACTAGAGATTCCATTCAATAGGGATAAAATACATGTGTTCTCGCCTACATGATGTTTAACGGCTTGAATGGCCTCATGTAAGCCTGTAAATTTAACAGCAATAATCAATAAATCGGCAGGCTCGCATGATTCCTCTGGTGTCACGTATTGGAAGTTACAGCGCTCACCGTTACAATAAACTCCCTCTTCCAGGTAGCGCCTAATCCGGTTTTGATCAGCTATTATTCTTAAATCTGCAGCAGGCATGTTTTTGGATAATTGATGACCAAATAAAATGCCTAATGCTCCCAATCCAATAATAGAGACTTTTCTTATAGTCATTGTTTCACCTAGAGTCTTACTGACCAGCCAAAAGGATCTTCTTTTACGCCATTTTGAATTCCAGTTAAGGTATCGTATACTTGCTTCGATACCGAACCAATCTCTCCATTATTAATTAACATTTTCTCGTTATTCCATAGAAGTTCTCCGATTGGCGAGATAACCGCAGCCGTTCCTGAACCAAAGGCTTCCTCTAAAACCCCATCTTGATAGGCCTGTTGAATTTCATGAATAGAAATTTTCCGCTCAACAACTGGTATATCCATATAGTTCAATAACTCGATAACGGATTTACGGGTAATCCCTTCAAGGATGCTTCCATTTAATTCCGGAGTAATAACTTCCCCATTGATTTTGAAGAAGACGTTCATACTGCCAACCTCTTCAATATATTGATTTTCTTTTCCATCAAGCCATAATACTTGAGAATAGCCATTTTGCTCGGCAATCTCAGACGCCTTTAAGCTTGCTGCATAGTTCCCTGCTGTCTTGGCATTACCAGTTCCGCCAGCCACCGCACGGACAAATTCACTTTCCACTGCAATTTTAACAGGATTAAGACCCTCTTTATAGTAAGCACCTACCGGTGAAAGAATAATCATAAATTGATAGGTTTTTGCAGGATGCACTCCTAAAAACGCTTCAGTAGCAATCATAAATGGACGAATATAAAGGGAAGTCCCTTCTGCAGAAGGAATCCAATCGCGCTCAATTTGAATTAATTGCTTTAAGGCGCTTAATGCTCCCTCTTCATCCAGCTTCGGCATACACAAACGATCATTGGATCGATTGAACCTTTTCATGTTTTCATCTGGTCTAAACAATAGAACCTGTTCGTCCTTTGTCAAATATGCTTTTAATCCTTCAAAAACCGTTTGGCCGTAATGAAATACAGTTGCCGCAGGGTCTAAGGTAATTGGCTGGTAAGGGACAATTCGCGGATCATGCCATCCTTTTCCTTCTGTATAATTCCAAATAAACATGTGGTCGGTAAAGTATTTACCAAACTCTAAATTGTCGAATGATGGCTTTTGTTTTTTTTCAGTGGTTAAGGTTACGTCAAGTTTTAACTCCTTCATGATTATGGCTCCCATCCTAGTTCTATAATTATTAAAAGATATAGTCACATAATTTTAATACTATTTCGATTATTTTAACATATTTTTCGGAAAATAGGGTTAAATATGATATAATCCAACAAAAAAATCAGATGGAGTATAATGCTAATAAAAAAAGCAAGTAAACATCTCATTAAAATGACATGTCTACTCACTATTTCTCCTATTTATTAAAGTAAGCTGCTTATCATAGAATTTTTCTATTTCAGATAAGTCTATTAATTAACTATTAACTTAATGCAACTTTATTGTTATTCTTAGCAATTTCAGCCGCCACTTCAACAATCATATCCTCTTGGCCGCCAACCACTTTTCGTTTTCCTAACTCTATTAAAATATCACGTGAATCGACACCAAATTTTGCTGCAGCACGCTTTGCATGAAGTGCAAAGCTTGAGTATACGCCTGCATATCCTAATGTTAAACTATCTCTGGTAATTTCCTGTGGCACCTGGAGGATCGGCGCTACAATTTCTTCCGCCAAATCCATCATTTTATATAGATCTACCCCAGTTTTAATCCCCATCCGTTCGCAAACGGCAACCAATACTTCTGTCTGCGTATTACCGGCACCCGCACCAAGGCAGCGGACACTTCCATCAATTCTTGTTGCCCCTTCTTCGATTGCAGCAAGTGTATTAGCCATCGCAAGGGATAGATTGTTATGGCCGTGGAAACCGACATTGATACCAACAGATTGTTTTAAGGCGCGGATCCTTTCGCGAACCTGGTCAGGCAATAAGTAACCGGCGGAATCTACAACATACACAGTATCAGCACCATAGCTTTCCATTAATCTAGCTTGTTCAACTAATTTATTTACTGGAGCCATATGATTCATCATGAGGAATCCAACGGTTTCCATCCCTAATTCTTTTGCGTAAGCAATATGCTGCGGAGCCACATCTGCTTCTGTCACATGGGTGGCAATCCGGGCCATTTTTGCCCCTAAATTGGCAGCTTCTTTTAATTCATGCAAGGTGCCGATCCCTGGTAAAAGAAGGACAGCAATTTTAGACTTATCGGCAACGGATACGGCGGCTTCAATTAATTCCATTTCATTCGTACGGGAAAGGCCATACTGCAAAGAAGATCCTGCCAGGCCGTCTCCATGGGATACTTCAATAAACGGCACGCCCGCATCATTCAATGATTTTGTAATATTAAGTACTTGTTCCACTATAAATTGATGATTAACCGCATGGCTTCCATCCCTCAAAGCTACCTCTGTAATCAGGATATCTCTTTCATTTGTCATTTTCTTTACCCCCTTCTAACAGCTTAAACTGTTTCTTTCGATAATAGTTTAGTGGCGAAAGCTTCAGCGATTTTTACACCTGCAGAAGTCATGATATCGAGGTTACCTGCATACACCGGCAAGTAATCACCTGCGCCTTCTACTTCAAGGAAGATGGTCACTTTATTGCCGTCGAAAATTGGTTCCGTACGGACACGGTAACCTGGCACATAGGATTGAACAACTTTCTCCATTTCAGCAATCGACTTTCGAATGGCCGCCTCATCCATATTCCCTTCTTCAACAAGCGTATAAACGGTATCACGCATCATGATTGGCGGTTCCGCAGGGTTTAAAATAATAATCGCCTTTCCTTTTTTGGCACCGCCTACCTCTTCAATTGCCCGGGCTGTGGTTTCTGTAAATTCATCGATATTTGCACGTGTTCCCGGTCCTGCACTCTGACTAGAAATGGTGGCAACTATTTCTGCATATTCGACTGGAGCCACACGATTTACCGCATGGACCATTGGGATTGTTGCCTGACCGCCGCATGTAATAAGATTAATATTGTCCTCTTCAAGGTGGTCATCAATATTTACAGCTGCACATACATACGGACCTACCGCAGCTGGTGTCATATCAATTACCTTAATACCTGCTTCTTTTAGCACTTTTGCATTATAGAGATGGGCTTTTGCGCTTGTTGCATCAAAAACGATATCCGCTTTTAGATCAGGGTCGGATAGAAAACCATCAATTCCTGTATCCACTCCGGCATAGCCTAACTCTCTTGCACGGCGTAAACCGTCTGATTGCGGGTCAATTCCTATTACGGCTGTTAATTCCAATAACTCTGAACGGCCAAGTTTTATCATTAAATCGGTTCCAATATTCCCCGAGCCAAGGATGGCAACTTTTACTTTTGACAAAATCATTCTCCTCCTATACCTGCATCTATTATTTTTTTATCTTTACTTTAGATTCCTTTACCTTTACATCCCAGCTGTCTTGAAATCTCATCTGCAGCTTGCTTGATTCCCTCAATGACTTTTGGCAGACGTTCTTCGTCCAGCCTCATTTTAGGGGCGGCACAGCTTATCGAAGCAATGACATTTCCTTGATGATTAAAAATCGGCGCAGCCACACATTTAAGGCCAAGCTCAATCTCCTCATCATCGAAGGCATAACCTTGTTCCCTGATTGCTGGTAAGATCCCCTTAATTTCCTCCATATTTGTCATTGTGAATTCCGTAAATGCCTCCAAGCTGACAGAAGATAAAATACGATCCACCTCTTCTTCAGTTAACTGTGACAGAATGGCTTTTCCAACACCTGTACAATGAAATGGAGCTTTTTTGCCAATATGCGAGTAAATAGTTAAGGCACTTGGACCTTCTACTTTTTCGATGTAAATGAGTTCATCCCGCTGCAGTGATACTAGGTGAACGGTTTCGTTTAATTCCGCAACTAAATCTTTAATTATCGGTCTGGCAATTCGTCCTATATCGAGGTGGTATCCTACGTAATTACCAAGTTCAAAGAGTTTGATTCCCAGTTTATATTTCAGGTTTTCAGTATTTTGTTCTAGGTAGCCTCGGTGCTCCAAGGTTTTGATAATGCCATGAACGGTGCTCTTTGATAGGTTCAATCTGTCACTTATTTCTTTAATGCTTTGTTCAGAATGTGAAGTTAAAAATAGTTCGAGGACGTCTGCTGCTCGTTCTATGGATTGTATCAGTCTTTCCGCCACTGCGTTTCTCCTTTATTGTTCGACATTATCGAATTATGTTCGTAAATATTAAGTATACACTTATAGTACTGTTTTGAGATAATTCTGTCAACGTTTTCATGATAATAAATCGAAATAGAAAAAAGCCGGATTCTCCCTTAGGAAAACACGACTTTTTTTGAAATTTACTTACGTCATTAAACAACTTTTCCGTATTCTTTAAAAGTCAGCTTTTTCAAAAAATCTTTCCCATAATCCTTGTACTTACTTTAGAACAAAACAAATGATACTTCTATCCTCGTTAAAGTCCCAATCTACAAAAATATCTGCAACAGGATTCCGAAAGATTTCCTCAAATCGTCCATCACGATGCAAATAAGACTTTTCCAATTCATCTTTGGTAACTAAAAGTGTCTGTTCATACCCTTTTAAAATCAACGCTTTCTCAATCTGAATTAAAATCCCCTCTCTTTTTACAAGATACATTTTTGGAGAGATATAAAATGCATCTGTTTTGTCTGGTTTCTTTTGTACCAATATACTAATTCTATCGACCTCATCAATTAATGTTCTTAAAGCTATAGAGTCAGAGGAATCCTGGTCCCCAGACTTGATAACATCCGCTTCGAATTGGATTGCAATCATTCCTGTATTTTGCGGATAGTTCCAATCATGATAAAAAGATTCAATGTCTCTTTCGAACTCCAGTTCAATAATTCCTTTCAATTGATCAAGTACCGTTTTCATGACTATATTTCGTGAAATATCCACATTATCGGCATTACCATGATCAATCAAAACAGATTCCATTGGAGACATGAATCCCCGTATGTAAAAAACCAAATACCGGCCGTTCGCATAGGCATAGCACGATTCAGGACCGCGCCCAAAATTTTTTCTTAACAATTTACTGGTTAAACTGCTAATATCCATTAATTTTTGCTGCACAGGCGATGACATAAATGTTTTAACCTCACTTTCGAAAAGGCAAAAAAATACTGCCTGACATTATCTTGTCCAGGCAGTAAAATTTTTATGGTTTAATTATGTATAAATTTTATTGAAACTAAAAATCAAATAACTTTTATTAGAATTAAAATCCCACATCATAAAGATATCCTCAATCGACCGATTAAACATCTCTTCAAATAACTCTCTATGAAGGTAATAGCCATTTTTTATTTCTCTGCCATGCGTAATTAATAAGTCTGATTCCCCCTTATCACTTAACAAGGTTTCTATTGGCAGCATTACCCTTTTAGCCTCAATTACACATGAATTCAAGGTATATTTTATCACTTTTAACTCACTGGGAGTTTTATGCAGTTGAGACCCAACCGTCCGTACTAATTGTAATAATTTCCGTTCAAAACTATCCTCTATTTTCACACTAGAGACATAACTATCGTTCATTAACATTAAGATGCCCGTATTGGAATGAAAGTTCCAATCTTGATATAGAGATTCAAAGGTTATCCCTAAGAGTTGCGTTGCCTCTTGAACTAATTCTTTAGACAAGGCTGTTATGACAGAAGACCGAAATTTCATTACCAAATTATATTCATTATTATTTATTAAAATTTCTTCGGCAGATGTCATAAAATTTCGGATATAAACGTATAATCGGTTTTCTTTTAAAACCGTATAACAAGTTTCTGGGCCTTTTCCAAACCCCCGCTTAATTATTCTACTGACTGAACTGCTCAAAGACAGCAAATCCTCTTGAGTTGCAACCATTCAAATCCCCCTTTAAAAATAAAAAAGGCCTAACTCCACAAACTGGAAGTTAGGCCACGGTTAAGACGACTATAAATTAATAGTTTCTACCATTTACCATCACGATAAATATATTTATAAATGAAAAAACGTTTAATATAAATAATTTCTAATACTAATGACAGCAAGACATTAGACATCTATCATATTAACATTTATTCAATTTGTTCACAATACTAATAAGGTAAAAAATATTAGTAAATTTCTTCTTGTGAAAATAAAGGTAATCTCACATGAACAGAGGTGCCCGCTGCATTACTATCTATGCATAATTCCCCTTTATGTTCCTTGATAATTTGCCGGCTTACCAGCATGCCAAGCCCTGTTCCATTTTCTTTGGTTGTAAAGAAAGGCTGACCAATTTGATGGAGAATATCAGGCGGGATTCCGCCTCCTTGATCAACGATACTTATGCTTAGCTTACCTCCTATAAGGAGCTCCCCTTTAATTTGCAGTCCCCCTCCATCAGGCATAGCTTCAATTGCATTTTTTATAAAATTTATGAAGACTTGCTTTAATTGGTTAGTATCCCCCAGCAGCCACATGTTAGCATAATTAAACTGTGTATCTATTTGAATATTATTTAAGAGAGCTTGTGTTGCCATTAAGGTAATAACCTGCTCAATTAAGACTTCAAGATTTACTCGCTCGTATTTTTTTTTAGATGGTTTTGCAAGTACCATTAATTCTTTTAGAATTTCTTCAATCCTGTCTATTTCCGAATGAATGATTTCAAAGTAGATTTTATTACCATCGTTTTCTCCCATTAGCAGCTGTAAAAACCCTTTGATGGCTGTTATTGGGTTGCGAATCTCGTGGGCAATTCCGGCAGCCAGCTGTCCTGCAGTAGCTTGCTTATCCGATAAGCGGGATAGATCGTTGATTAAGGTGTGGTACTCTTTTTCACGTTCGTTTGATAATCTGTTCTGTTTGATTGAAGTAATATCCTTAATGACTAGATACGATCCAAGAAACTCCCGTTCAAAAAAAATAGGGATCGAGGTAACGTTAACCTCTAAGATACTCTCTTCAATTACTTGTACCTGGGCATCAAAATTATCTAATTTTTTCTGTTCTCTGCCTTTAAAGAAGGTATGCTCTTGATTTAAAAAGTCTGAGACAAACAGTTTATCTAATTCAAACTGCTGTAAAGTATCTCTTGGATAACCCAATAATGGTTCACAGGCATGACTGGCATATTCAAATTTCCCTTGCAAGTCGATTAAGATAAACGCATCACGGTTTTTGGATAGGATCGAGAAGTCCTTATCCATATTCGTATCTCGATATACTTTTAAAAGGACACCTTTTCGGTCGGTTCCATGCATAACCATAAGGCCGATCCTCCTTTCTACATTTTATATAATAAAAAAAGCCACAATAAGACCAGCAGGTGGTTGCCTGCTTCTTACTGTGGCTTTAAAATCTAGCATTACATTTCTAGAATTCTTTACCGTATTTGATTTTACTATTTACATCAAGTTTTCGGGTAGAACAGAGCTTTTTAACTCTGTATCCATTTTAAATATAATATATTCTTCCAATTTAAGCAAATGAATTTTCTGTATTTTCTTAAATTATTTCATCATAAAATCTATTTCCTGTCACGTGCCACAAAATGTTTGATAGGGACGTGCAGATTGCTCTGGTAATGTACAGTATTCTTCCTTGTCAGAAGTGTGTTCATAAGGAGTTGCCAGCGCCTGTAAAAGTCTATTCATCACACTGTAATCCTCTTGTTCTACCGCGGCTTCAAGTGCCTCTTCTACCCGATGGTTTCTTGGGATAACCACAGGGTTACTATTTTTCATTAGCTGGCGTGATAATTCTTCTGTTTCTTCCTGCCGTCCAAGTCTCTCCTTCCACCGCTTTAGCCACTGGGCAAATTCAGTTGAACCAAATAACTTGTTATCCGTATGCTGCCCGTTTGTTAAGGAAAGAAAGGTATTCGTATAATCCGCCTTATTTTTCTGCATCAAACTAAGAAGCTCTTCAACTAAAGATTCATCCTGTTCTTCTTCATTAAAAATTCCCAGTTTAGCTCTCATTCCTTTGAGCCAATTTGTTTGATACGAATTCATATATTTTGAAATCTCATCTTGTGCGATTTGGACAGCCTGCTCTTGGTTGTCGTGGAGAAGCGGCAGTAAGGTTTCAGCAAATCGTGCCAGGTTCCATCCGCCAATATACGGCTGGTTTTCATAAGCATAACGGCCTTCTCGATCAATCGAACTGAATACAGTTTGTGGATCATAAACATCCATGAAGGCACATGGCCCATAGTCAATGGTTTCACCGCTGATCGTCATATTGTCTGTGTTCATCACCCCATGAATAAAACCTACCAGCTGCCATTTAGCAATAAGTGCCGCCTGCCGCCTGATGACTTCCTGAAGAAGCGATAGATATGGATTGTCATCACCTGCTATGTTTGGATAATGGCGCTTTATCGTATAATCAGCAAATGTACGGAGGTCGTCCATATCACCTTTTCCTGCAGCATACTGGAAGGTTCCTACTCGAATATGGCTGGACGCCACTCGAGTAAGGATGGCACCAGGCAGCAGGGTTTCACGGATAATCGTCTCTCCGGTTGTAACCACCGCTAAGCTCCGGGTAGTTGGAATCCGAAGCGCCTGCATGGCTTCACTAATAATATATTCACGAAGCATTGGTCCAAGCGCAGCCCGGCCATCGCCGCCCCGGGAATAAGGAGTTCGCCCAGAACCTTTTAACTGAATATCAACCCGTTCACCTTTTGGGGTTATTTGCTCGCCTAGAAGTACGGCCCTGCCATCCCCTAGCATGGTTAAATGTCCAAATTGATGTCCGGCATAGGCCTGGGCAAGCGGTGCAGCACCTTCAGGGATTTTGTTACCGGAAAACACAGCCGCAGCATCTTCAGTTTTTAGGGCTTCATCATCTAAACCCAAGGATGCTGCTAATGGTTCATTGAAAATCACTAGCTTAGGCGAATTTACGGGTTTTGGGTTCTGACTTGTGAAAAATGATACCGGAAGACGGGAGTAACTATTATCAAATTTCCATCCTGATTTTGTCATCTGGGCTCCTTTTCTATCTATATCCTTATTTGTACTTATATTTTTATGAGGCATCCTATTTTAATTTCTACCTCTGTATAGTTATTATACCTTTACTTCTCCACTGAGAATGACTAATAAGCACTGTGCAAACCATAAAAAAACAGCTAAGAGAGCTGCCTTATTTTCGAATTGATTTGGGGATTGCTAATACTTTTTTATAATCCTGCTTTGTATCAACATCCAAAATTATTCCTTCATCATCTATAGGAAGGTATATGTGTTTTTCTGCGTATGCAAAAATTGGCTTTGCCCCTTCCGCGCCGGTTAATGATTTAAGATAAGGAATCATTTGAGAAGAAATAAAAACAGGATGTCCTGGCATTCCATTAAAGGTGGGTTGAACAATACATTTTGTTTGATGGATTTCTTTTTCCATAATGGTTTTAAGCATTTGTTCAATGGTTGTTTTCTTTATTAATGGCTGGTCACCCAAAAATATGAAAATCCCGAATGTATCATTATTTGTACGCTGAATGGCTGCCTTTATTGAACTGCTCAATCCTTCGATAAAATTTTTATTAACTACCCAATTAAAACGATCATCTTGGATCTCGATAGTCTCTCTTATTTTTTGCTCTTTATGTCCAACAACTGCAATAGCCTCTTTAAAAGGAAAAGACAAAACTTTTGTTAAGACTGCCTCAAGCATAGGCACTCCATCGATAGGCAATAAAGGCTTAAAATCCCCCATTCTGGAGGAAAGCCCTGCGGCTAATACAATCGCTGTGACTGGTATCAAATTTATCGTTCTCCCTTCACTTATTTCCTTCTTCAATTTGTTAGATCATATGGTTATATGGATAGTTAGAGTATAAGGACTCTTCGACATTTTATGAAGACTATTGTCAGTTTTTCTGACCATATTTCAACCAGCTTTAAAGAATAAGCAATAGAACCCAAAAAAGATCCTATCGGGTTCGACAGGATCCTGTGTGTACTAAATGACATATGCAAAATAACCAATAAAGGTTATACAAAGGACATACATGATGGGATGAACTTCTTTCGTTTTATTCATGGCAATCATACTGATTGGGTAGAGGATAAAGCCAAGAGCAATGCCCGTTGCTACACTGTATGTCAAAGGCATCATGATAATGGTGACAAAGCTTGGGATAACGACAGCAAAATTACTCCAATTAATTTTACTGATCTCAGTTGCCATTAATGCTCCGACAATTATAAGGGCTGGCGCTGTAACCTCTGGTGTAACAATGGAAAGAACAGGCGAGAAAAACAAGGAAATCATGAAACAAACTGAAATAACAACAGATGTAAAGCCTGTCCTGCCGCCAACAGCAATCCCAGCAGAGGACTCTACAAAGGAAGCAGTGGTCGATGTACCTAAAATTGAACCAACAATCGTTGACATAGAATCAGCAAGAAGTGCCTTCCCTGCATTGGGAATCTCGTTATTTTTCATTAAGCCAGCCTGAGAAGCAACAGCGATTAACGCTCCAGCTGTATCAAAAAAAGCTACGAACAAAAATGTAAAAATAACAATCAGTACTTTAGGCGAAAAGATAGTATCTATGTGACTGAATACAACACCAAATGATGGCTCTATGCTTGGGATACTCCCCATAATCGCTTTAGGCGTATCAATAACTCCAAATATAACACCAAGAATGGTTGACAGCACCATTCCGTAAAAAATCCCACCCTTTACTCCTTTGTTAAGGAGAATAATCGTGATAATAAAACCAGCAGCAGCGAGCAAGGTTGGGGCCGATCTGAAGTTCCCAATTGCCACAAATGTCGCTTCGTTAGAAGTCACAATTCCGGCATTTTTCAAACCTACAAATGCAACGAAAAAGCCGATCCCGCCAGCAATCGCATGTTTTAAATCCTGTGGAATAACATTAATAATCTTTTCGCGAATCTTTAACAAACTTAAAACCATAAATAAAATACCTGCAATAAACACACCTGTTAACGCAATTTCCCAATCTATTTTCATGCCAATACAAACAGTAAAGGTAAAAAACGCATTTATCCCCATACTTGGGGCAATACCGATCGGATAATTGGCAATTAATCCAATTAATAGGGTACCAATAATGGCCGACAATGCAGTTGCGGTAAATAGTGCACCTTTATCCATACCTGTTTGACTGAGAATCACTGGATTGACAACCAAGATATATGCCATGGAGAGAAATGTAGTAATTCCCGCAATACTCTCCTGCTTAAAGGATGTGTTACGTTCGGAAAATTGAAAGTAGTTCTTGATCATGATGATTCCTCCGAATTTATGAAGTTATGAAATAAAATAAAAAAACCTCCGGACAGTTGCCGAAGGTTCTGCAAAGGACAATAAAAAATAGCCTAAGTTCATTGCCCCTTGTAGACAGGCTATTTTCGGCAGCCTGGTAGAGACGTTCAAGCCATATTCTTGAACATATACAAGGAAATACTTATAAAATAATTAAGGGTAATCGTAACAAGGTAGCAGCGAAGAGTCAATAATATCAGTCATATTCAGCCAATTAAAATTATTCGTTTGTTTCTATCTATTTATCTTAAAAATAAGTTATATCTTATTCTATCTGGCTTGAAACTTGTTTTTTCTATGTGCAGTATAAAAAATATTTTTACACACAAAAAAACATCCTATGCCATGATAGGATGTTTTTAGATATTTAATTTAGTTAACCGTTTTTTAACGTAGAACTCTTGCAGCACTAGAAAACTTAGATGGGTTATAAGAAGCGATTTTTACAACATCACCCGTTTGTGGAGCATGAATGTATTGTCCGCCTCCAATATAGATACCTACATGATAAGCAGGATTACCCCTGAATACTAAATCACCCGGCTGTACTTGACTTGGGGAAATTCTTGTTCCCACATTTTGCTGGTCCCTTGACACCCTTGGAAGATTGATGCCTGCAGCATTTCTAAATACATAGGAAGTGAATCCTGAACAATCAAATCCGCTTGGTGTGGATCCGCCCCAAACATAAGGAACACCTAAGAATTTTTTCGCATACGCAATGACAGCACTTGCCGATCCAGTGTTTGCAGGAGGTGCAGAAACTGTTGGCGCTGTTGGTGTTGTTGACTTAGTTGGTGTTGTTGACTTAGTTGGCGCTGTTGATTTTGCAGGCGTACTGCTTGCAGGTGCCTTCGGCTGCACGGTCTGCTTGGCTGGTTGTGTAGCAGGAGTTGACTGCGCTGTAGTCTCTGCAGCTGCTTGTTCGGCACGCTGACGTTCTTGTTCTGCCTTTGCGGCAGCCGCTGCAGCAGCGGCACGTTGTCTAGCCTCTTCAGCCTGTTGCTCCGCCAATTGAGTTTTTTGGCTTTCTAATGTATCTTTTGCCGTTGCTAATTCAACTTCAATCTCTTTTCTATCTTCTTTTATGTTGTTTTGTTCAATTGCTAGTTCATTTTTGCTCTCTTTTAATTGATCGTATTCTTTATTTAATTTTTCCTCTGCAATTTTTAAGACTTGTTCTTTTTCATTTAATCCGTTAAGTAAGTCTGTATCACTTTCTAAGATATTAGAAATAGCAGTAAACCTAGTTAAAAACTCAGAAATATTGTCGGATGACACCAAAAGTTCTGCGTATGTAGCGATTGACTGTTTCCCTTCATACTGAATGCTTTTTAGCCGCTCAGAATAAACTTCTTTATGGGCATCTAAAGACTTTTGAGCTTCAACGATTTCGCCCTTTGTCTCTTCAATCTCTGCTTGTTGAGTCTCGATTTGGTCATTTAGTTTTTGACTCTTCTCCATCGCTAGTGAGATTCGGTTGTCTAGCTGTTGAATCTTCGTTTCAAAGTCATCAATTTTGCCTTGGGTAGCATTGATTTGTCCTTGAGTCACTGGGTTAGCAAAAGCAGGTGTTGTATGAATCATCGCAGCAATAATGGAAGCGGATACGGTATATTTGATTAATTTTTTTAACATTTTAAATTCCCCTCTAGTAACCTATGTAAATTGATTCTTAATTTCTTCTTAATATATTACTAGTTTATAGTCTGGATTGAATAAAAACAATGAAACCGTCGATAATGTAATATAAATGTAATTTTATGTAGAATAATCTTATATATTTTCGACATATATTCATTCCTTATAGAAAATACCCTTAGTACAAAGAAAAAGAAACAGGGTGAAATCCTGTTTCTTTAGTGCTTGGACCACTTAAGATCCCCTTCTTCTATTTGTAACGAAATCCTTGTTTCTTTATCGCAGGACTGGTGCTTTTTGCATATTGTTCAAATCCCTCATCGTAAAAATGTGCTACTTTACTGGACCAGTCACTGGAATCTTTGCCGCTTGTGCGTTCTGCCATATAAGCTGAAATCGTATTATCATATTGATCAATGACTGCCATTTGAACCTCAGCATCATACTTTTCTTTATGAAGTGTTGCCTTAAGAGGCAGCCTAGGTTTCTGGTCAGGGATTGTTCTTGGATGACCAACAACCAAGCCCGAAATCGGAAATACATATTCCGGGAGGTTTAACTTGTCAACAAAGGTCTGAGGGTTTCTCCTTACCCCTCCAATTGGCACAATACCGAGCCCCATCGATTCAGCCGCTACGACCGCACTGCCAAGTGCAATCCCGACGTCCGTTGATCCGACGATTACAGCTTCAAGATCATCGACAATTTGAAAATCATGGCCATGTTTTTCAGCTGCCAGCTTTGCACGATAAAAGTCGATGCAAAAGACAAGGAATACCGGAGCCTCTTCTATCCATCGTTGGTTACCTGCAGCCTTAGCCAATGAGGATTTCTTTTCATGCTCTCTCACTTCGATCACACTAACCTGCTGACCGTTAATCCAATTCGGCGCAGCTAGGGCTGCCTCAATAATTGTTTTAACCTGTGCTTCGGTTACTTCTTTTTCAAAGTCAAATTCCCGTATGGAACGGTGATTCCTTAATAATTCAATTGTTTTATTCATATCATCACTCCTCCTGTATACCATACCCTGAGGAGAACCCTAAATTCAAACTAGACACATATTTTAATCAGGTTATTGGTGCTGGGTTAAAGAGAGTAAAATCATTATAAATTTCATATTTTTCTGCATAAGTTTGTTTTCTTCCGCTGGCAACATCGATAATTTCATTGAATAATTGAGTTCCAATTTCTTGAATGGTAGCTTCACCCGTTGCAATTGGTCCTGCATTGACATCAATCAAATCTTGCCACATATTTTTCATATCATCTCTTGAACATACTTTAATGACTGGTGCAGCTTCTAATCCATAAGTTGTTCCCCGTCCTGTCATAAAGACTTGAAGAGTCATTCCACTAGATAACTGGCACGAGCCGCATACAAAGTCACTGGCTGGAGTTGCAGCAAAAATCATACCCTTTTTCGTTGGTCTTTCTCCTGGTGAAAGAACCTCAACAATCGGAGATGAACCAGATTTAGCAATCGACCCCATTGCTTTTTCAACAATATTCGATAAACCGCCCTTTTTATTTCCAGGCGTTGGATTCGCTGAACGGTCGACTTGGCCATTATTCAGGTATTGATCATACCATTTCATCTCGTCAGCTAATTTCTTCCCAACTTCTTCGTCCACACAACGCTCTGCAATGATATGGACACCATCACGGACCTCAGTTACTTCAGAAAACATAACGGTTGCACCAGCATTGACTAACATATCGGCTGCATATCCGGCTGAAGGGTTCGCTGTTACACCTGAGAACGCATCACTGCCGCCGCATTGTAATCCAATGCATAATTGAGAAAGGGGCAGCTCAACACGAACTCTTTCATTTAATCTTTTTAATTTGTTTTCAGCCATGTTCATAATTGCTGCCATAATCGCATCATGACCCATTTCGTTTTGAAATGTTACAATATTGTCTGAAGTGTTATATTCTTCATCCAGTAACATTTCTAAGGTTAACTTTTCACATCCCAATGAGATGATCATTGTCTCTCCACCGAAATTTGGATGTTTGACCATGTTTTGCAGCATTCGAATTGGGATAACTGCTTCAGGTGCATTGATGGCGACGCCGCATCCATAGGCATGGTTGATTGCGACAACATCATCTACATTTGGATATTTTGGAAGAAGTTCTTTTTTAATTCTCTTTACCGCGTTATTTAATACACCTGTTACGCATTGAACAGTTGTAACAATTCCCAATATATTTCTTGTTCCAGCATATTCCCCGTTTTTGTTTGGATAACCCATAAACGTCTTTGCTGGCGGTTCAGGTAAGTCTGTTACTAAATTTGTTCCAAACTGCATTTCATCTAGGCTTGGCGGAATTGGAAGTTCCAGCATATGTTCATTGATCCAGTCGCCCTTTTCAATAGAATGTAAGGCATATCCTAGCGTGACGCCATATCGAATGATTGGTTCGCCTTCGCCGATATTGGATAGGGCAATTTTATGTCCTTGGGGAATGTTCTGGTTTGCTAGAATATCGTCCATGACAATGGTACCTGCCGGAATTGCATTTACTGTAATAGCAACGTTATCATTCTCATTGATTATAATATATCGATTTCCCACTGCGTTCCCTCCTAAACTCTTGTTCTATTCTCAAGACCATTGTAATCCCAGCTCATATATAAAGTAAAAGTGATTATATTTAGAGTTCTATTAGTAAAATTAAGAGTAGTAAGGAGACTGTAAATGGGAGTAAGGATTATTTTGCCGATAAGATAATAGATGTCTAATAGATCCTTAAGAGCAACTGGGGGAATAAAAAACAATTGATAAGATGGACTTGGTGTAAGTAGGGATAAGAAGTAATTGCTACTAAATTAGTTATAAGGATAAAACTAAAAAAAAATTAGCCAAAGTACACTGTTACACTCTCTTCTTTTTGTGCCGTTGCCAAACAATTTAGTATAAAAGTCAGGATTTGTTTTTGATCCCAAGATAATAGATCACCTTTGAATTTGCTGTCACCATTATCATATAATTCCTTGTAGGTATTCAAAGCCTTTTCAATTTGTTGTCTTGAGAAGGTAGTACTGGCGCCTATTCCACTCACTCCTGCATAGTATTTAATTGCATCAAGCAGCCTGTACAGTATGACTGCATTATAATTTCCCATGCTAAAACGCGCATAAGCAATCTCTTTTCCTACTTTATTGTATCCTAATATATCATGGCCCATTAATCATTCTCCTTCAATTATAAAATTGTTAACAAGGAATGCGATTTTCTTAGAATGCTCCCAAATAAAAATTTACATGGCTATCACTCCTTTCACGCTTGTTTATATATTAGAAGGTTTTCGTTTAAAATTTTATGGTAGGACAAAAGATTAGTATCGGTGGAAAAATGTGAAGTTACGATCAAGGGGTTGTTCCGAAACGCTCGCTTAACTCATTAGTTGTTTTCATTTCAAGAGGCTTTTATGGGAGGATTATGAGGAGAGGAACGGCAAAATAAAAAAGGAAATTATTTTATTGTCTTTTTTCATATTGCTACTTTCCTACAGAAAAAATAATATCACATTCTCTTTCAAAAAATTTTGTCTTTTCTCATACTTCTCTACAATTATGTGAACACTTTCTTATGTACTTTTTTTACTTCAATATAAAAAAAAGAGCATGAATCCATGCTCTAAAGTGAAATAAATAGCAAGCCCTTACGTATTTCTATTTTAGGATACCGACCTTTGCTATTTTGTTTATAGTACCTTACTTAAGAAAGCCTTAGTTCTTTCATGCTGAGGGTTACCGAATAACTGATTCGGTTCATTTTCTTCAACAATATACCCTCCATCCATGAAAATAACACGATCTCCCACTTCTCGGGCAAATCCCATTTCATGGGTAACAACTATCATCGTCATTCCTTCTTTAGCAAGCTGCTTCATAACCTCTAAAACATCCCCGACCATCTCCGGGTCAAGTGCTGAAGTTGGTTCATCAAAAAGCATGATTTTTGGATTCATTGCCAGTGCTCTTGCAATAGCAACGCGCTGCTTTTGTCCGCCAGATAGTTCTCCTGGATAGCTGCTTGCTTTCTCTTTAAGTCCAACCTTTTCAAGCAACTCAAGGGCCATTTTTTCAGCCTTTGCTTTATCAAAAGAAAGGATTTTAATAGGGCCTAGAGTAATATTTTCTAAAACGGTTTTATGAGGGAACAAATTGAACTGTTGAAATACCATTCCAACTTCTTGTCTAACCTTGTTTATATTAATCTTTGGGTCAGTTATATTATGGCCGTTAATGATTACCTCGCCACCAGAGATTTCTTCTAGGCGATTTAGACACCGAAGGAAGGTACTCTTTCCTGATCCAGAAGGACCTATGACACAAATTACTTCCTTTTCCTGCACTTCGGCATTAATATCTTTTAGCACCTCTAGTTTCCCAAAGGACTTTCTTAAGTTTTTTACAGTTATAATGCTCATCGAACTTGAATCCTCCTTTCAACAAAATTAGCAAGAAGGGTTAATAAATAAATAATGATAAAATAAATAACACCTACAGCCAGCCAAATCTTAAAAGCTTCAAAGGTTGCTGAAGCTTGAATTTGACCCTGCTGAGTTAAATCCGCAATACCAATAACGGATAAAAGAGACGTGTCTTTTAAACTAATAATGGATTGGTTCGTAATCGTAGGAAGCATTCTTCTAAAAGCCTGAGGCAGGACCACGTAACGCATGGTTTGCGCCCCAGTAAATCCAATGGATCTAGCGGCTTCTGTTTGTCCCTTATCAATGGATTGAATACCTGCTCTGATAATTTCTGCAAAATAGGCCCCGGCATTAATCGCAACAGTGATAATACCAGCAGTGGTACTGTTCAAGGAAATCAAATGCAGGGAATTTACTCCAAAATAAATAAAAAATAGCTGTACGATAAATGGTGTTCCCCGAATCGCATCCACATACAATTTGGCAATCCAATTTAAGATCTTAATAGGCGCAAGCCGTAACAGGGCCATCAATAACCCAATTAAAAAACCTAGAATAATGGCAATAACAAATATATAAATGGTAACTTGAAGGCCCTTTAATAAAATCGGTATAGATGCTGTAATTACGTCCATATTTTTCATCCCCTTTCAAAAAGAAAGCGCGCTTTATGCGCGCCCGTTGATTTAAATTATTCAGCAAGATAGGTTTTTACAATTTTATCATATGTTCCATCTTTTTTGAGTTCAGCAAGTCCTTTATTAATCTTTTCAATTAAGTCCTTGTTTTGCCCTTTCAAAACAGCAATTCCATATTGGTCGCCATTTAAGCGGTCCCCAACAATTTTCAAACCAAGGTCCTTCTGTGCAATCGCATAGGAGATGACAGGATAGTCTTCAATAAGTGCATCTGCATTTCCATTTGATACTTCCTGGAACATGGCTGGACTATCGTTAAATTGGACCACTTTTATTCCCAGTTTTGATGCATTATCTTGTGCATATTTCGCACCTGTCGTTCCTTTTTTAACAGCAACTGTTTTTCCTTTAAGATCATTAACTGATTTAATACTTGAATTATCTTTTTGAACAACAACAGTTAAGCCTGCATCGAAATATGGAGTTGAAAAGTCTACTACCTTTTTTCTCTCATCTGTAATACTCATTCCAGCAATAGCTACATCAAGTTGATTAGCTTGCATGGCTGGGATAATTCCACCAAAATCCATTGGGTTAAGTTCTATTTTAAAGCCTTGATTTTTCGCAATTGCATTGATTAAGTCAATATCAATCCCTTTATACTCATTTCCTTCTTTATATTCAAAGGGAGGGTAAGTAGTATCGACACCAACTTTATATACCTTTTCACTATCTGCTTTCTCTTTTCCTGTATCCTTGCTTCCGCAAGCAGCGATAAAGATAGTAAGAATTAAAAACAGACTAAATAAACCAATTTTCCTCATTTAGCACACCCCTATTTTTTGATTATTGTTAATAGAGTAAAAACAATACTTTATTAATATAGCACAAACATTAAATGTTGTAGAAGTATTAATTTTTGGTATAAACATAATTTGCCCTTTATATCAAAATATTCTAAATAATCAATCCGCCGTTTTTGTCTTTTTGAGCATCCTTATTAAACTATTTAAATATAATCCAATTTTCTAAATTCAATAATATGAATGTACTAAAACACCTTCATCTGAAAAATTGTATTGCATAGAATTATATCATTGAAGCCATACAATGAGGATGATAAAGTATTTACATACAATTTTTTATAAGTGGGTGAAAGATTTTGAACATCAGTGATAACACTTTTTTGCGGGAAGAAAACAACTTCTTTGCCGGTGTACGGGATTGTCTGCCCACTGTACTTGGTTACTTAAGTATTGGCTTTGCGGCAGGTGTTGTGGAAAAAACAGCAGGACTTTCGATTGTTGAAATTGGTTTGATATCCTTGCTTTTATACGCAGGTTCTGGTCAATTTATTGCTGCCGCAATGATTGGGGCAAATAGTCCCGCTCTAGCGATCATCTTTACTATTTTCTTTGTGAACCTCCGCCACCTTTTAATGAGCGCGGCTTTATCGCCTTATTTCCGTCATCTTACACCAGGCAAGAATATATTAATCGGTTCTTTACTGACTGATGAAACCTTTGGTGTAGCAATGAATGAAGCAGCAAGCAAGAAATGGCTTAGCGAAAAATGGATGCATGGGCTAAATATAACTGCTTATTTGAATTGGTTTATTGCCAATATTGCAGGGGCATATTTTGGTGAATGGATTTCAAATCCGGAAAAATTCGGTCTTGATTTTGCCTTGCCGGGAATGTTTATTGGACTTCTGGTCCTGCAGATGGCCAGCCGAAAAAAATTGCTGAAAGATGTAATTGTCGCACTAAGTGCCGTTGCCATTGTTGTTGGGGTAGGCTTAATGGCATCTGGAAGTGCAGGTGTTATTGTGGCAACTATCATTGCCTCCGGCGTGGGAATGGCGGTGGAAAAATGGAAGTAAGATGGTCGATCTTTTTAATTATTTTAGGCTCAGCCCTTGTAACATTCATTCCAAGAGTGCTTCCAATTGCGATTCTAAGTCGTGTTGAACTGCCAGATTGGGCCATGCGTTGGTTGAACTACGTTCCCATTGCCGTTATGGCAGCCTTAGTGGGGCAGGAATTGATAACACCCAACGGAAAACTGGAACCTTTGCAAAATAACCTTGAACTGATTGCCGCGCTGCCCACCTTTATTATTGCGATTGTAACACGCAGTTTATTAGGAACTGTTTTAGCAGGAATCGTCTCGATAATGGTATTACGTTTTGTGTTTTAAATTTCAATAAACAGAAATAAATCAGGCCCCTGATAGACATATCCTTCGTCTATCAGGGGCCTGATTTCAGCTGCCCTTTTAACTTCCTACTTCACTTTTATCCTGATTTGGGGCACTGCTACTGTTCTCTTTTCCATCAAGATTCTTTGATTCAAAGTTATCGAGCAATGCACGAACTTCATTTGTTGATTTCGTGTTCATCAATTGATTTCTTAAAGCACCAGCCCCTGAGAATCCTTTGACATATATCTTAAAAAATCGATGAAGCGCTGTGAACCGCCGCAGCTCTAGATGCGAATACTTATCATGAAGGTCCATATGCAGTCTTAAGAGATCAAGTAATTCCCGACTGCAATGATCTTTCGGCTCCTTTTCAAAGGCAAATGGATTATGGAATATACCGCGGCCGATCATAACCCCATCGACATCATATTGTTGGGCGAGCTTCAAGCCAGTTTGATGGTCAGGAATATCCCCATTGATCGTCAAAAGGGTCTCAGGAGCCAACTCGTCACGAAGCTTTTTAATCTCCGGGATCAGCTCCCAATGAGCAGGTACTTTGCTCATCTCATCCCTTGTACGGAGATGAATGGACAGATTGGCAATGTCCTGTTCCAATATGTGTTTCAGCCAGCCCTTCCATTCGTCTACTTCCGTAAAGCCAAGCCTTGTCTTTACACTTACGGGCAATCCTCCTGCTTTAGCCGCTTGAACTAATTCAGCTGCAACTTCAGGCCGACGGATCAGGCCGCTTCCCTTCCCGTTCTGTGTCACATTAGGGACGGGACAGCCCATATTGATATCCAGACCCTTAAAGCCCAGTTCCGCCATACCAATGCTCATTTTCCGAAAGTTTTCAGGCTTATCCCCCCATATATGAGCGACAATTGGTTGTTCATCCTCTGTAAAAGTCAAACGCCCGCGCACACTTTTAATTCCATCTGGGTGACAATAACTCTCGCTATTTGTAAACTCTGTAAAAAACACATCAGGTCGGGCTGCCTCACTCACTACATGACGAAAAACAACATCCGTCACTTCTTCCATGGGCGCTAGTATAAAAAAAGGTCGTGGTAAATCACGCCAAAAATTATCTTTCATATTCAAATTCAAATCCTCTCATTATGGGATACCATGCAAACCCTTTATCCCAAAATTAAAAAAGCAAGATGCTCTTTTACACTTATACCACGCTCAAGTACTATTAATCAAACAGATTGGAACTGTTTAATTTCACCAAATCAAAATTTCCACATACAAAATAGCCCAGTTTGAACTGGGCCATTTCGGTATACTCTAATTAAAAACGATCTTTGCAGCCAGAAACCCATTTGCAAATTATTTTAACATGGTAGCTTGGAGGAATTCTTTTGTACGCTGCTCCTTTGGATGATCAAAAAATTCATTCGGCCGATCTCTTTCGATAATTCTGCCATCATCCATGAAGACAATCCAATCAGCAACCTCACGAGCGAAGCCCATTTCATGCGTAACCACTACCATGGTCATTCCTTCATCGGCTAACTCCTTCATGGTTGCCAATACCTCACCAACAAGCTGCGGATCCAGGGCGGATGTCGGTTCATCAAAAAGCATGATATCCGGCTTCATCGCCAGCGACCTGGCAATTGCTACACGCTGCTTTTGACCGCCGGACAATTTGCTGGGATAAACATTCGCCTTATCCTCGAGGCCCACCTTTTGGAGCAGCTCCTTTGCTTCAGCAATGGCCTGGTCTTTTGGGATATTTTTTACCATGATGGGTGCTTCAATGACATTTTCAAGAACGGTTTTATGCGGGAATAGATTAAAGTGCTGGAAAACCATCCCCACTGTTTGGCGGACATTGTTAATATTGTGGGTTTCCAGGCTAATCTCTTCGCCGCGGATTGAAATTCTCCCACCATCCCTTTTTTCTAAAAAGTTAAGGCATCGCAGCAGAGTACTTTTACCAGAGCCAGATGCTCCAACCAAACAGACAACTTCACTTTCATACACAGACACGTTTATATCTTTTAATACATGTAAATTGCCATAAGATTTATGTAAATTTTCTATTTTAATCATTTCTCGTTCATTCACTTTTTCGTCCCCCTATCGATCACTAACTGCCAATCTCTTTTCGAACAGGCTCACCAGCATGGTTAATACTGCAACTAGTACTAGATAATAAACAGCTACTATTAATAAGTAGGTCATTTCATCGAAATTATTGGAACCCAGTGTCGTCGAAACATTAAACAGCTCATTCATCGAAATAAAGGCTGCGAGAGATGAATCCTTAAGTCCAATAATAAATTGGTTACCAAGCGGAGGCAGTGCCCTCTTGAAGGCCTGTGGAAGAATGATACGGCGCATGGCTAGAATTCTCGTCATACCGAGAGAGCGCGCCGCTTCCATTTGCCCTTTATCAATGGACTGAATCGTCCCCCGGAAAATTTCTGCAATATAGGCACCGTTATGGAAGGCGAGCGCAAGAGCCGCTGCCCAAAAGTCAGGAATGAGGAAAATCCCGCTGAAGCCAAAATATAGAATAAATATCTGGACAATGAGTGGAGTTCCCCTTACAAGGAATACATACGCATTTGAAATATAGCCCAATACTTTAATCCTTGAAATTTTTAAAAGAGCAAAAAATAATCCGAATAAAATCCCAATTAAAATGGAAACGATCGTAAGTTTTAACGTCAACAGCGCTGCATCAATGAAAAGGTTTTCGCTGCTGAGAAATGTATGTAAAAAGTGCGAAAAACTAGGCAAAATAACGACATCCTTTCTTTCTATTAATCAATCTATTATTCTGGTTTTTTCGTAATATCTTCACCAAAATACTTTTCGCTGATTCGGGATAGTGTTCCATTGTTACGAAGTTTTTGAAGTGCTTTATTTACCCGCTTGAGCAGGATTGGATTATCTTTCGGAATAACAATCGCCTGCTCGCTTCGCTCGATTAACTGCTGCCCCTGAATTTTGAATCCTTCCTTTTTTGCACTTTTACCAGTGACAAAATCGGTAATAACGGCGTCATGCCGGCCAATACTTAGTGCTTTTAATGCCGTAATATCACTGTCGTACATTTTAATATTGCTGGTATACTTTTTAGCTGTATCCGCATAGGTGGAGCCCTTTGCTACAGCAACTTCTTTTCCTTTTAAGTCATCTACTGTTTTAATTTTGCTGTCAAGTCTTGTGAAAATCTGTGGACCTGAATAATAGTAGGGTGTGGAAAAATCAACTTGTTTAGCACGCTCTGGGTTAATGGTGTGGCTGGCAACGGCTGCGTCTGCCCGCCCCGTTTTAATACCCTCGATGAGTCCTTTGAATTTCATCCTCTTTTGGACTGGTACAAGTCCCAATTCTTTTCCGACTGCGTTTCCTACCTCAACATCGAATCCAGTCATCGATAAATCATCATTTTTAACGTAGCTAAAGGGCTTAAATTCTCCTGAAGCTGCAAAAATAAATTTCTGCTTATCTATCAGCTTTGTTCCATCTGCCAGCTGGTCCTTTTGGATGCAGCCAGTCAGCACCCCCATCAGAAACACGCACGATAGAATTATTATGTATCGTTTTCCCATGCTTGATTTTCTCCTCTCTCGTTCAAGCTATACCGTTACTTTCCAAAAATTAAGAAAGGGACTGCTCTTCTGCTTCAGAAGCAGAAGAGCAGTCCCCTGTTTTTATTCACGAAGCTCGAAAGTTTTGCAAGCTGTTTCTTCTACTGTATCAGCCTCTCTGCTGCCGTGTGAACCTACCACATAGATGGAGTCAGCCACACATTGGTCACCATCAGCCCAGTATTTGCAGTTTTTAACATTACATTTCACATCCAGTTTCATATTGTGCCACCCCCTCTAAACGATTTTCTATTTAGATACCCTCTTGAAGTAAGTTGAAACAAAATCCTTCGACAATTATTGCCCGCTTCCAAAGCAGCTCCATCATCATAAATAAAAAAGGCCCTCATCATATGTGAGAAGATGATGCTTTTGCAGTGAGTATCTCTTAAATACGGATTTTTACTTAGTCTTCAATACAGCTTTGTTAAGCTTTTTACAAGAGTAGAGTAAGAAACTGATTTCGAAGGGATAGCTTACGCTATCTCTTTTACTTTC
>NZ_JAABNN010000020.1 GCF_009928415.1 Bacillus sp. USDA818B3_A | reverse complement strand
GAGGGGGGAGGAGTACAATTTACCGCAAGGTAGAAAGGCTCCCTTCTACTCGACTAGTGGGTATGGAAGATTTTTTTAAGACAGTCCTTTTATTGATAATCGCTTGTATCCTTTTATATGAGAATAAAAAGTGTCATATTATGGATAATAAAATTATAACAAGCGGTTGGAGGACTATATGATAAACAAAAGAAAAACACTTTCAATTTGCACATTGGCCATACCTTGGTTGACAATCCCTTTAATCGGTAAGAATACCTTTATTCGCTTTATGCCAGTTGCGACTTTTATTGGTTATTTTTTCGGACTTTTAAGTGAGACGGCTGACAATAATAAATGGTGGAAGGTTAAAAATCCTTTATTTCCAAATAATCGGCTGGATCTTTCATATTTACTTGGGCTTTTTTTTATTACAACCATATGGGTATTTAAATTAACCTTCGGAAACTTTTTTAAATATCTTACAACCAATATTATAATCGATTTAATCTTTTCATTTCCTCTTGTAAAATTCTTCACCAAGGTTGGGGTTTTTGAGTTTAAAAAAATGAGACCTAAACATTTTTTCATATTGTCTGTTTCTATGGCAATCATTATTTATATTTATCAATTATTAGTAGAACAAGCTATCTCTAAAGAGTCTAACCAAAATTAATGAAATTGTGAATGTTGTACTTAAGTTAATGGGCTGCAAAAGTGCAATAAAGCAACGCGATTGCGTTGCTTATTTTAATGGTAAAAATACTTCCTATAATGTTCCTTTCTAATGCTTCCTCTTAATTGCGCATAAATCCGGATAGTTTCACTTATTTCATGACCTAATAAGCCTTGAATAACAAAAGCCCTCAATTCTTTGATCAGTTTCATATATTTCCCATACTCTAGATAATAACAATTTCATCAGGCAGACATTTTCTTCCTTGTTTGAGGCAGGTGACTACTAGCATACTAATGATATATAATAATCATCAGCAGGGGGGAAATCATGAGCAAAACAGAGGAATTAAAAAAAGAATTACAGGTCTTGACCAGCCGGCGTGAACGGATGCAACAGAACCTTTATGAAGTAGAAAAACGCATTAATGAAATTGTTAATGAATTGAAAAAGCAATAAAAGAATGGGAGCGCCCCCGTTGGCGTTCTTGACTTATTTGTTTGCAAAGGTAAATTTTTTTAACTGGGTTGCTGCGGCAGCCTTTTTTTTATCTATCTGGGCAGTTTTTTCAAATCATTCTAATAATATTCCCCTATAAAATTTTCAATTCCTACTTCAAGTAATATAGTGTAATGTAATAAAATGGAATAAATAGCGTGTTAATGGGGGATAAATATGTTTTTCTTTAATAAAGAAGAGATTTACGTTGGATATTCAATGGGAGAATTATCAAAAGTAAGAGGAATTTAAACGAGTAAGGGCATTAAGTATACCTACAAAGTTATTAACCGTTCAAGTCAATGGTTGAGACAAGGTACAAATAGAGGAAACTTTGGAAGTGCTGGAATGAACAGTAATTTCGAAACACAATATGTCGTTTCTGTTAAGAAAAAAGACTCAGAGAATGCAAAATATTGGGTTAATACTGTTTTACACACATAATAGAATGTTTCTTTTTTAACTACATGCTGTTTAGTTAGAAAGGAAAAACCGTAAAGGAAAATTAAAAGAGTCTGAAAATCCCCAGACTCTTTTGGAAGCTTATTTTCAAAAATAATTTCTGTAATGAAATAGCATTACAACAAATGTGATTATGGTATAAGAAAGTGATGTGATAAAAGCAATAGTAGGTTTGAATTCAAAGGTCTGTTCTTCCATTTTTATTCCTGTTGTCCCTTGAACGGTCATATCCGTAAGCCGTGATGTAAAACCACCTTTAGATGTAGAAAACCAAATAATGATGGATACAATCATTCCAACAAGAAATGAATAGTCAATGAATTTTGCATGTGTAAGATAAGTAAAGCCAAGGCTCAATCCCAATAAAACGATTAAAGTGATTAAGATGTTTATTGTAATTTTCATATGTTGTTGTCTCCCCTATTTGAATTTTTCTGTATTTTTAAATAATAACATAAAATGGATATTAAAAATAACTGGAATGTTGACACAGCCTTTTCTTCCGCTTTTGGTACCTCTTTGGGGATGGCAATTGTTTATTATTATATAACTACAAGATTGAAGAAAAAGTAATCATAGCAAAGTTCCTTCGAGTTGCGGCCAGCAGCTTTTTTTTATCGTTGATCAACTAACAGACGGGTTAGGTTAAAAAGGAATGACTAAAATGTTAGATAATTAGGTGGTCAAAAAAGGAATTTTTTCTTTTATTGTTGAAGTTATATTTATTCGATCAAAAGGTGTGAATGATGTGAGTAGTTTTGTAAATAAGAACAATGTTGTACAATCCTTATTTTGGTTACTTCTCATATTTTCCGTTATTGCACAAATATCGGACCAACTCATAGTGTGGTTAGTCCCGAATACGGTTTCCATATGGGATGAAAGAATGTGGTTTACATTAGTACCAGTGTTAATTAACTCATTACTATTAATTTTCATTAAAAAGTATATAGTTAAGCCATTTATTTCTCATTTATCTCTTACCCTTAATACCTTATTGGTTATTTATTATTTTTATTATCAATTTATTTGGGATGTTGGAGGATGGTACCTATTTTAGAAATTGCATAGTTTGGTAAGTTATCAAAAAACGTAATATGGAAATAATTTAGGGGGGATTATTAGTGCAATTGTTTAAAGTTGGAGTAGGCCAAAGAATCAGTAATTATAATTCTGTTTCAGCATTATATTTAAAAATTTTAAAAACAGAGGAACCGACCAATATAGGTTTTATTGATATTGAACAAGGTGGTATTGTAGGTTATCACAAAGCACCAGTGCCACAGCTTTTTATAGTAATTCAAGGTGAGGGCTGGATTGAGGGAGAAGATAATACTAGAATAACGCTAAAAAGTGGTGAAGGTGTATTTTGGGACAAAGGTGAAGGTCACGCTAGCGGAAGTGAAAAAGGTTTAACTGCCTTAATTCTTCAATCTGAAATATTAGCCATGCCAACCGCATAAAATTCTTCAGCTAACGGGGGCTTCCTTAAAGGACTGGATGTAAAAAAGGGCATTTTTCAAGAGGCAGCAGTGCAATAAAACCTTATATGGTTTTAATTTACATACATAAAATTCAATGTAAAATTTAGTTGCGAATAGCCAAAGGGAGTATACCAATGAATAGATGTATTTTTTTTATTTCTTTAATTTTTGGATGGCTTGCAGTTTCGATTTCTCCTATTTTTGATACGATTATTGTTTCAAATTCTTATGATTTATCCTATCATAGACTTGGTTTCCCACTACCTATAATTGAACAACACACATCTTTAACGCCTATGGTAGATGACTTTCCTTTGACATTAGGGTTACTTAATCCCCAGGAAAATACAACCGATTTACTAGTTTTTAATTATATTCTTTCAATATTAATAATATCTTTAACGATTATGGTCTCTATTCAAACTATAAGGTTTTTAGTTAGAAAGCTGATAAATGTCTAACAGTAGTAATCCATAATTGAGGGGGTAATGTTTTGAACCAACACAAAATCATAATTACTCAGTATAATCCCAAGTACGCTGAACAAACAGTGAAAATGTGGCAAGATAGTAAGGAACAGGCAATTGGTCAGAAAGAAATTCATAGCTTTGAAAATCACGTTTACTTTTTAAATAATATATTACCTAAACAGTTTCAAATAAATTTAGCGTTAATTAACGATAGAGTAGTTGGAATGATTGCGTCTAATGAAACGGAAATAAGCCAACTTTATGTTCATATAGATTATCAAGGAATTGGTATAGGTCAAACATTACTAGATAATGTAAAAGCAAAATCAAGTGGGAGATTAACATTATATACATTTGAAGTAAATGAAAATGCACAACGATTTTATGAAAAGAATGGGTTTAAAATCATTGGTAGAGGACACGAAAATGAAGAGAATTTACCTGATATTCAATATGAATGGTTATTAAAATAAACAGCATTCCTGTAATCAAAGAAAATGGAGGTTTCACTTTTCTTTTGACCTAGTAAGCTCAGAATAATATCCAATCGCGCTCTCTTTTTCAATAAGTACGTGTATTATCTATTTTAGTAATGCCAAGTGCTGAATTTTTCCATAAAACTTGTTGGATCATTTCCCATTGATGATCTTCGCACCGAATCATGAGAACAATTTCAGATGTCATTTTTTTAAACCCCTTTTCACTTTTTTTCACCAACAGCAATTTAATAAGAAAGCCTAGTATCAACCCACTTACTGCACCAATAATTCCCCATATAATAGGTCCCCACTTGAATACAAACCCATAAATAGCACCCAAAAGCATAAGGCATGTCCCTAAAATAGCAGGACCGTCAAATAAACTAACACCATCGGCTTCATGAATGCTATCAAAAAGTCTTTTGGTATTTGATCTTTTGTTAAGAGGTGCAGCCAAAATTCGTTCCTTTGGAATCCTATTGACTTCAAGTTCAGAAATGGCTAATTCAATAGAAAGGGAATTTTCAAAAGTAGCAATGACATACAAATTTTTCACGCTCGCTTTTCAAATAGGAAATTCATAATCTGGATCTTGGTATTTTTGTTTTAAATACTTAGACATTTCTATTTCAAATAACTTGTTATTTTCAACAGATGAAACATACGCATCATACACAATAAAAAAGTAAATGGAAGGGAAGTAAAGAAGCCATTGAATATTAAGAGATTGTTTTACTTCTGCAAATCTCCCCAACATGGTTAGATTCATTGCTCCCAGGATATTTCCGAAATAACATATGGTAATGGTATAAATAAACATAAAAAATCCTGCAATCACATTATGTAGATAAAGCTGTCCTAGACCTGGAAATAATGCAGACCATGCAATGGCAACCCACGGTTTACGTTTATCCAAATAATTCATATCCCAAGAGCCGATTTTGAAATTTGTAATTGGAGCATTCTCCCGTTCTGCTAAAAGGAATTGTTTGTTTAGGTCAACCGTTGTGCGATAACCATCCCATATTCCAAACATGTAAATAGCCACGTAGAGAAATAACCATTGTTGATTGAGTACCTCCTTTGCTTTTTCAAAATCACCAAGTAAAGAATAAAAAATCCCGAGGTTTAGGTGAGCTTTCGCGTTAATAAATGATTCCCAAAGAATTAAAATAAAAGCTGATGCGTAGCGGTGTTGTAAAAAGTGACCGAATCCAGGGTAGGAAAATGAAAAGAAAGCAACAATCCAAGGATTTTTCAAGTGAAGCAGTGTGGTAGTAAATTGAGAAATATACGCTCTTTGTCTACGAAAGGGTGGGATTTGATTCATTATTTAGTTCCTCTTCCATAATAGGATTTGCCATTTATATGTTTACCAAATTCTCAAAAAATTAATTCTTCGGAATAGGATTGTTGTTCATTTTGCGAACAATTGCAATAAATGTTCGAGAAATAAGAAATGTGAATGTAAGTGCAAAGAAGCTTGTAAGTGAGGTCCAACCCTTATTAAATTTAATTAATCTTGTATGTTTTTCTAAAAAATGCTCTGCCACACTCATTGGGACACTGAAATATAAAGTTTTGAATAATATCCCTAATATATTCGATTTCATAGTAAGTTGGTTATAGAATAAACACGTTACTGGATAAATCAAATAATCAAATATAAAGCTATAATCAAAAGAGGTAAATAAATTTACTGGATATTTTAAATATCCCTTTTTGACAAGTAGATTGTCTAAAATGGAGGAGATAAATCCTTTAAAAAGAAAGATTAGCAACCAATCTTTTACTGGTGGTTTTCTGATTGAATATAATAAGGAAATTATTCCAAAGAGTAGTAATAACCTTAAAGTGTTTTTTTCGAATTTTCGATTCATATTTGCACCTCCTCTACAAGTATTCCCTAGATATCTAAACAATTATTTATTTAATTTCCTGCCTAAGAGTAATAGGGTAAAGGAGCCGGAGTTAATAATTCCAAACCTTCATGTTTTCCCACGATTATGCCATTTTCTTTTTTATTTTATGGGTTGTAATATTTCCTTCTTGGGTGACGAAAAATAGATTTGTTTGCTGGATTTTTATAAAAAGGAGGACTTTTCCAATTGATGAAACAATTTACAATTTTGATTGTGTCCATACTGGTTATGGCAGGGCAGCTCTTTCCTGGACAAGCATTTGCCCAAAAGCCTGACAGTACGGTTCAATTACGCTTGCTTGAAACGACCGATATTCATACATTTTTGGCCAATTACGATTATTATCAAACCAAACAGGATGACAAAGTGGGGTTGGTGAAAACCGCAACTTTGATCAAACAGGCACGAAATGAAGTGAAAAATTCGATGCTGTTTGATAATGGAGATGAAATTCAAGGGACTCCATTAGGAGACTATATGGCAAAAGTGAAAGGGGTAAAACCTGGTGAGGTTCATCCTGTGTACCGGTCTTTTAATTTATTGAAGTACGATGCCACTACACTTGGGAACCATGAGTTTAATTACGGCCTCGATTTTTTAAATGAAACACTGAACGACGCAAAAATGCCTGTGGTAAATGCCAACGTGTTCAAGGCAGGAACCAATGAGCCGTACTTTAAACCATATGTGATTTTAAAAAAGAGCGTGGTTGATAACCGCGGGAAAAAGCAACAGCTTAAGGTTGGGGTGATTGGCTTTGTTCCACCGCAAATCATGGAATGGGATAAGGCTAACTTAGAAGGAAAAGTGGAAACCAAATCGATAGTAGAGTCTGCAAAGAAATATGTCCCTTTAATGAAGAAAGAAGGGGCAGATGTAATCGTTGCCCTTGCCCATACTGGAATAAGCGGCGAACCCTATCAGCCAGGCATGGAGAATGCCGGATATTATGTAACACAAATCAAGGATATTGATGCAGTTTTCACTGGGCATCAGCATAACACCTTCCCTGGTCCTCTTTATAAGGATCTACCTAATACCAATCTCGATAAAGGCACAATTAATGGGAAACCGGTTGTAATGGCCGGGGCATTCGGAAGCCATCTTGGTGTGATTGATCTTCAATTACAAAAGAAGCAGGGAAAGTGGACCGTGGTTGATAGTAAATCATCTTTACGGCCGATTGTTGACGCAACAGGCCAATCCATTGTACAAACGGATGAGCAATTAATGAATGCCATCAAGCCAGAGCATGAGGCGACAATCAATTATGTGAATCAACCGGTCGGTGAAACAACCGCTCCAATATACAGCTATTTTGCACTAGTACAGGATGATCCTTCCATACAAATCGTTAATAATGCACAAACGGATTATTTGTTGGAGAAATTAAAAGATCCTGCCTATGCCAAGTATGCAGGGATTCCCGTTCTTTCTGCGGCAGCCCCTTTTAAAGCAGGCGGACGGGGAGGCCCTGGTTATTATACGGACATTCCTGCAGGAACATTGGCCATTAAAAATGTGGCAGATTTGTATTTGTACCCGAATACACTTCAGGCAAAATTATTAACTGGCGCCCAGTTGAAAGAATGGCTGGAAATGAGTGCGGGGCAATTCAAACAAATGAATCTGGCGGGTAATGGAGAACAGCCGTTAATTAATCCAGATTTTCCATCCTATAATTTTGATGTGATTGATGGAGTGCAGTACCAAATCGATGTGACGAAACCTGCAAAATATGATGCAAACGGGAATGTAATCAACGCAGGTTCTAGTCGGATTATCAATCTATCTTATCAAGGAAAACCAGTTACAGCTGATCAAAGGTTTATTGTGGCGACAAATAATTATCGTGCGTCAAGTACCACCTTCCCAGGGGTCAATCAAGGTGAAATGGTGCTTAAGGCGCCAGATGAGAACCGACAAATTGTGACGAACTATATTCAAGCACACAAACCGTTAAATCCTAGTGCCGATCAAAACTGGTCACTTGCAAAATTTAGCGGAACGGCCATTCCAGTTTTTGACTCATCACCAAATGCCCAAAAATATCTTGGCCAATTCCCAACTATCAAATACATGGGGCCCTCGAGCGGGGGATTTGCGAAATACTCGATTAACCTGAACCAGTAGAGTAGAAAGTTTTTAATATAGGGCTGTTTAAAGACGTTAACCTATTAAAAAGAAACCAATAAGCTAATTAGTAAAATTATGTTTATAAAAACTGCACCCTCCTTTGTTAGTTTTGACTAAACAATGGGGATGCAGTTTATGTTTTAATCCTCTTTTATAAACGTTCGGTGATAAAGCCATATATCAGATCCAATAATTCCTGGCTCCAGAAAGTACCCTCATGCGGTCCGTTATCCACTTCAATCATTTGGGCATCTGCTCCACAGTCACACAATTTATAAAACATATGAAGACTTTGCTCATACGGTACAGGCTCATCGTTATTTCCTTGTACTAGCAAGAATGGCGGATACTCGATTCCTTCCTTCACTTTATAAATGGGGCTCATATCCTTAAAAACATCCAAATTTTCTCGTGGATGTCCACCTGCCAGAGCGATATCTAATGGAGTCGGGTTGTTCAGGCGAGCTTCCCGCTTTAGTAAATCCGCAGGCCCAAAGCAATCCACGACCAACTTAACTTGATCAGAAAAATCGGCATATTCCTCTGTTCGATAGTTAGGGTCATCACCTGTAAGGCCAGCTAGTAAAGCCATATTACCTCCGGAAGAAGTACCCCAGATCCCAATTCGATCAGAATCGATATGATATTCTTCACTCTTAGCCCGCATGAACCGGATCGCCGTTTTTACATCCTCGAAGCAGGCAGGCCATTGGTGTCCGTCCAAACTGTTACGGTGAGTAATGGTTGCAATCACATAGCCTTTTGCAGCAAGCTGTGAGAGCTGTGGAATTTGATAATATATATTTGGAAAAGTCCAGCCGCTGCCTTGCACGAATACGATACATGGATATTTTTCCTGCGAGCCTTCAGGGATCTGCGGAGAAATAATCGCCATCTTCGTACCGCTCGGTTGAGAAAGCGAATAGACAATGTCTGGAAATATATGTGCCAGGCCTTTTAAAGACGGATTGTAATCAATTTTCTTAATTTCTGGGTATGCCATAGCTCGATCACCTCTAATAATTTTTGATGTTGCAATTGATAACGCAGAATATTTCTTGCATAATCTGAATCTCGAATACTTGATTGGCCGGAAGCTTACACTAGTACATCTGTCTTGCTAAGATTGATTAGCTGCACGGTTTCAGTATCTTTATCTAATTTCAAGCTTGCTTTCTGATTTTCACAAACCAGTTCATAATCACCTAGGAATCCTTCAAATGAAACGATCCCGTTATCATCTGTTTGGAAGGTCACATTTGTATTCCAATCACCTTTGATCAGTTTCTGCAGTACTTTATAAGAAGGTTTTAAGCTATTATCTTTTCTGGTAAATCCGGAAGGAGCACCAATCCATGCACCATCATCACTGAACTGCCAAGATGAAATGGCTTCTACCAATGGATGTTTAAACAGAATCGAATACATTTCTTCTACTTCTTTTGCCTGGCGTTCTTCATCTTCTGGTGTGGATGGCCAATCTGGAATCTGATAATCATTCAGGTCTCCAATTTCAGGCGGCATTAGATGTCCGGATAACAAGGAGTTTTCCGTAAAGTGAATCGGAAGACCAAACTGGGAGAACCGCTCCAGTACTTCTTCCAATTTCTCACGCCCCCAATACCCCTGATGCTGGTGGGACTGAATCCCAATTGCATCAATAGGAACACCGGCTTGTAAGCATCCATCAATTAAGATTTCATAGTTAATCGAAGTATTAAAATCATTTAATAATAGAGTCGCTAAAGGATTGCTTTCACGTGTTTTGGCAAACATTTCTTTAATCATTCCCACACGGCCAAGTTCCTTACAGATTCTTGTAATCCCGTTGTCATACTTATCATAGATTGGCATGATTACTACTTCATTGATAACATCCCACATATCGATTAATCCTTTGAAGTCTGAAACTTCCCGTTCAATTCTTGCCAACTGTGCTTTCAGGATTTCTTCGTTGCTCAGATCAAGAAGCCATGGGGCGGTTGCTGTGTGCCAGACAAGAGGATGTCCTTTCACAGTTACATTTCTTTCTTTTAACCATTGGGCTGCAGCCTTTAATTCTTTGGTCCGCGGTTTTCCTTTTACAGGCTCATATCCTCCCCAATAGTCAGGGAATACACCCCAATAGAAAGGGAGGGTGGCAAAGTTAAAAACATCTAAGAACTTATCCATTTTATCTTCCAAAAAGGCAAGTCTGTCAGCAGGTACACTTTTATTAGCTACTTCAATCGTGTCAAAAATTCCGCAGCCAAATAAAAACTTATGGTTTGTCTGTCTTAGTGATACTTCCTTTCCTTTAATAGGATTTCCTGAAGCATCCACGAGTTTAATAGTCGTGCGCGCCATTCGGTGTGAGAATGGATTTGTCTGGCCCATGCTATCCCTCCGTTATGTAAATGGTTTGGTAAAGATCTAAAGAAAACGCTTTCCTACTCTATTGAATTTTACCAGACTTACTTTAATCAGTAAACTAAGTATAAAGGAGAAATTACTCAAAATTTGCGATTAATAATATTTTCAAATTTTTTAAAAAATAATTATAATAGGTTTGTAAGCGCTTAGTTAATTTAACCGACAAACTATCATAATGGAAGGATTTGATGAATAAGTTAAAAACTAGTGAATTTACAGCCGGTTTATTCAGAGAGGGTACTATTTTCTGCCATGAACACTTCAATACAAGTGAATCAGCAAAAACCATTGTTCGTACATAAAAAAACAAGGAGTGAAAACGAATGGAATTTCGCTATTTAGGAAAAACGGGTTTAAGAGTGAGTGAGCTATGTTTGGGTGCAATGACGTTTGGCCGTGAAACAAGTGAACAAGACAGCTTCAAAATCTTAGACCGGTTCGTAGCAGAAGGTGGTAATTTTGTCGATACAGCCGACGTTTATACCAGAGGCATTTCGGAGGAAATCGTTGGTAAATGGCTGCAAGGCCAAAAAAGGGATGACGTGGTCCTTGCCACAAAAGTCCGGTTTCCTATGGGTGAGGGGCCAAATGATATCGGTCTAAGCCGAAAACATATCATTTCAGGTGTCAAAGAAAGTCTACGTCGCCTAGGTACCGATTATATTGATCTCTATCAAGTTCATGCTTGGGATCCGCGTACACCTTTGGAAGAAACATTAAGCACGTTAAATGATTTGGTTCGGGAAGGATTAGTCCGCTATATTGGAGCCAGTAACTTTAAAGGCTGGCAATTGCAAAAGGCAATTGACCTAAGCCGCAGAAACGGCTGGGAAGCATTTGTCAGTTTGCAGCCGCAATATAATCTTCTCTGCCGGGCAACAGAATGGGAATTACTAGACGTTTGTATCAATGAAGGATTGGGTGTACTTCCTTGGAGCCCATTACGCGGCGGATGGCTGAGCGGGAAGTATACCAAGGATATGGTGAACCCTCCCGAGAATACCCGTGTGGCTTTGGCGGAAAAAGAAGGTTGGGGAGAGTCCTGGAGCAATTATAATAATGAATCTACATGGCACGTGTTAGAGACGTTGTATGCTGTGGCGAAAGAAGCGGAAAAAACGCCGGCTCAAGCGGCCATTAACTGGCTATTACAACAATCAGGTGTAACAGCTCCAATTATCGGTGCAAGAACGATGGAACAATTGGAAGCAAACCTAGGAGCAGCAGGCTGGTCCTTAACGAAAGAGCAAATTGACCGATTGAACAAGGCAAGTGATTTATATGTAACGTATCCATATAATCAGGATGCGATCAACCAACGAAATAGAGGTAGAGAATAGAGTAGAATATTGACTGATTTCTAATTCAATTAAAAGCAGGAGGATGTTGGAATGGAATATCGTAGACTGGGAAATTCAGGTTTAAAGGTCAGTGAAATTGGGTTAGGCAGCTGGCTGACCTATGGTACAGCCATAGAAAAAGAAAAGTCTGCTGCTTGTATTCATAAAGCCTATGAGTTAGGAATTAACTTTTTTGATACAGCCAATGCCTACAACCGGGGAGCGGCAGAGGTGGTTTTAGGCGAAGCATTAAAGGAATACCCACGCTCAAGTTATGTGTTAGCAACAAAAGTTTTCTTTCCGATGGGAGACGGACCAAATGACAGGGGACTTTCGAGAAAACATATTATCGAGCAATGCGAGGCAAGTTTGAAACGTCTTGGGGTCGATTATATTGACTTATACCAATGTCATCGGTTTGATCCTGAAACACCAGTAGAAGAGACGCTTAGAGCATTAGATGATTTAACCTCACAAGGAAAAATCCTGTATGCAGGGGTAAGTGAATGGACAGCAGAGCAAATCACGGATGCAGCCCATGTGGCAAAAGAAAAGAATTTTAGGCCGATCATCTCCAATCAGCCAATCTACAATATGCTTGTCCGGTATATTGAAAAAGAGGTTTTGCCTGTCAGTGAGAAACACGGTATGGGGCAAGTTGTATTTTCTCCGTTGGCCCATGGAATTTTGACTGGAAAATATAAACCTGGACAAGAGATCCCATCAAACAGCCGTGCTGCCAATAAGGATACTAACAGATGGATTACTAGTTACTTAAATGATGAAGTCCTAACAAGCGTTCAAAAACTAGAAAATATTGCACAAGGCCTAGGAATCCACTTGTCAACATTGGCGCTTGCTTGGATTTTAAGGCAGCCAGGAGTAAGTTCTGCAATTATTGGAGCCAGCCGTCCGGAACAAGTGGAGGAAAATATAAAAGCATCTGGCTTCAGAATTCCTGAAACCATTCTTGAAGAAATCGAATCTGTGTTGGCAGAAATTAATGGGTTCGTACCAATCTGGTAACTTTTTGAATTAGAGCAGAAAAAAGTTCGTAAAATGTTCACAAATCATCCATTTCATGTTAAAATAATTATGGTTAAAACGATGGAAAATTCATTGATGTAAGTTAATCTAAATTGACTGTATATCCTGTTCTTCCATTGTGTCTATAGAGGGAAGGACTTCTAGTATCAGAAAATGCTCAGCGGTCAGCCCACTGTAAAACGGTACATGTATTAGCATGGGAACCGATTTATGGTGGGCTTTTTTGCATTTACTTTCAGAAGGAAAAGCTGAACGTTAAAGAAACTGGCAAACGTTCCAATGTATGAACAAAATCTTTAAAAATCAATTCATTGGAGGAAAAATTATGGCGTTTCATAGTTCTCAGCGTATTGCAGAATTAGCGGTGGAGGCAGGTGCAAAAAAAGTAACGATGCATCCATTGCATCTACTATTATTAGGGTTTTTAGGGGGAGCATTTATTTCCTTTGGATTCTTATTAGACATTCGAGTCATTGCTAATTTACCTCAGCAATGGGGTTCCTTTAGTTCACTTTTGGGAGGAGCGGTATTCCCAGTAGGGCTCATGTTAATCATTATTGCAGGGGGAGAGTTGTTAACAGGAAATATGATGGTGGTTCCGATGGCCGTTCTAGCTAAGCGTGCCAACCTAACACAACTAGGTAAAAATTGGCTGTTAGCATTATTCAGTAACTTTATTGGAGCAATCTTCGTTGCCTATTTCTTTGGTCATATTGTGGGATTAACGGAAACTGGACCATTCTTAACCAAGACCGTTGCAATTGCGGAAGCGAAGATTGATGAAACTTTTTTAAAGACCTTAATTTCCGCTGTTGGCTGTAACTGGCTCGTTTGTTTAGGTGTTTGGCTAGCCTATGGAGCAGATGATATCGGTGGAAAAATACTTGCTATTTGGTTCCCGATTATGGCGTTTGTTGCAATCGGTTTCCAGCACGTGGTAGCCAACATGTTTGTCATTCCCGCAGCAATTTTCTCGGGGCAGGTCACATGGGGGAATTATGTGTCTAACTTTGTTCCGGTCGTCATTGGAAATGCGATTGGTGGCAGTGTGTTTGTAGCCTTGATCTATTGGACGGTACATAAAGGATCTCTTCAATCAACATCTAAATCAAGTATCAAGAAAGCTAGTTAACAAAAATTTATTTTTAGTAGTTTAATAGATTTCTTCTGTTATTTACTAAGGAGGACTTACAGTGAAAGAAAAAGTGAATGTTCTTATTAACGGAACAGCACACGAAGTGGAAAATGGAACTCGTATCTTAGATTATTTACTACAACAGGAAATGGAGCATCCGCACATTTGTTATTCCGAAGTTCTTGGTCCGGTACAGAGCTGTGATACGTGTATGTGTGAGGTTAACGGAAGCATTATGCGTGCCTGCTCCACAGTGGTCGAGGACGGCATGGACATATTGACTTCTTCTGAGCTTGCAAAAAATGCACAAGAAGAAGCTATGGATCGTATTCTCGAAAACCATCTATTATACTGTACCGTGTGTGACAATAACAACGGAAATTGTCGTGTCCATAATACGGCGGAAATAATGGGTATCGAACATCAATCACGGCCTCATCGATCGAAGGGCTATGAAGTAGATATGTCTCACCCGTTTTATCGCTATGATCCGGATCAATGTATTTTGTGCGGCCGCTGTGTGGAAACTTGTCAGGATCTTCAAGTGAATGAAACGCTGACTATCAATTGGAAAAGCGGGCAGCCACGTGTTTTATGGGACGGAGGAAAAAGCATTAACGAATCATCTTGTGTATCCTGCGGTCAATGTGTGACCGTTTGTCCATGTAATGCATTAATGGAAAAATCAATGCTTGGAAATGCGGGATTTATGACAGGTATTTCTGATGACCTGCTTACACCAATGATTGACATTGTTAAAGCAGTTGAGCCTGATTATCAAACCATCATGGCTGTTTCAGAAGTAGAATCAGCCATGCGGGAAACGCGTATAAAGAAAACAAAAACCGTTTGTACGTTCTGCGGGGTGGGTTGTTCTTTTGAAGTGTGGACAAAAGACCGTGAAATCCTTAAAATTGAGCCATCAGAAAACGCGCCAGTTAACAGTGTTTCTACCTGTGTGAAAGGGAAATTTGGCTGGGATTTTGTCAATTCACAAGAAAGAATTACATCACCATTAATTCGTAAAGGCGATGTGTTTGTGGAAGCAAGCTGGGATGAGGCTCTGTCTCTCGTTGCGGAGAAATTTGGCGGAATAAAAGAAACCTATGGCAGTGATGCAATTGGTTTTATTGCTTCATCTAAAATTACGAACGAGGAAAACTACTTGATCCAAAAGATGGCTCGTCAAGTGTTTGGAACGAATAATGTCGACAACTGTTCTCGTTATTGCCAATCACCCGCTTCATGGGGATTACAGCAAACCGGTGGCATCGGTGGCGATTCTGGAACGATTCAAGATATCGCGGGTGCGGGTCTTGTCATCCTTGTAGGATGTGCGCCTGCAGAAGGACACCCTGTACTTGCTACACGTATAAAGCGTGCGCAAAAGCTTCACGGCCAAAAATTAATCACCGTGGACGTGCGCAGACATGAAATGGGGGACCGTGCAGACTTGTTCGTTCGTCCAAAACAAGGGACCGACTATGTATGGCTTTCCGCTATTACGAAGTATATCATTGATCAAGGTTGGCATGATGTGAAATTTATCACAGAACACGTGAATTACTATGATGAGTTTTTGAATATGATCGAGCCTTATAGTTTGGAAGAGGCAGAGAAGATTACGGGAATTGCTACTGAAACATTAATTCAAATGGCACAAATGGTCCGTGATGCGGATGGTACAGTCATTTGTTGGGGAATGGGTGTCACACAAAATATTGCGGGATCCCACACATCCGTTGCGATCGCCAACCTGCTGCTTGCAACAGGTAACATGATGCGTCCAAACGCTGGTGCTTACCCATTACGCGGACATAATAATGTACAAGGCGCGGCTGATATGGGAACCATGCCGAACATTTTCCCTGGCTATCAATCCGTGACAAATATAGAAATCCGTGAAAAATTTGAAAAGGCTTATGGGGTTGAAATCCCTGCAAATCCTGGTCTAGACAATATTGAAATGCTCGGGGCTGTTGATAGAGGCGAGATGAAAGCGATGTTCATTGCTGGGGAGGATATGGCATGGGTTGATGCTGACTCGAATCATACACAAGCAATGCTTGCGAAGTTAGATTTTCTTGTCGTACAAGAGATCTTTTTAACAACAACCGCCCAATTTGCCGATGTTATTTTACCAGGGGCTCCGTCTCTTGAAAAAGATGGAACGTTTACGAATACCGAGCGCCGCGTGCAGCGCTTGTACCAAGCATTACAGCCGTTGGGCGATAGCAAACCGGACTGGTGGATTTTTACACAGTTGGCGAAAAAGATGGGCTTTGAATGGAATTATTCCCATCCAAGTGAAATTTTTGATGAAATGGCTAGCTTAACACCTTTCTTCAGCCAGTGTAACTATGAGGTTCTTGACGGTTGGAACAGCTTCCATTGGGGTTCTCTTGATGGATCAAACACACCGTTGCTTTACACAGACGGATTTAATTTCCCTGATAAAAAAGCAAGATTCGGCTTGTTCGAATATGTACCTCCGATGGAGTTCCCAGAAGAATTCGATCTCTCGCTTGATAACGGACGTCTCTTGGAACACTTCCATGAAGGAAACTTAACACAGAAATCAGAGGGACTGAACTACAAATTCCCGAAAGTGTTCGTGGAGGTATCTCCAGAATTAGCGAAAGAACGAGGTGTAAAGGACGGTTCACTTGTGCGTCTGGTATCACCGTACGGAGCGATTAAGCTGCCAGTCCTCGTAACCGATCGTGTGCAAGGCAAAACAGTGTATGTACCAATGCATTCCTCAAGTCACGAGAGTGCGGTAAACCTTCTGACTGGCGGGGCAGTGGATCTCGTTACACATACACCAGCATACAAACAGGTAAAAGTACGGATGGAAGTGCTTGAACTGAAAGGTGAAAACCCGCTTCCAAAATACAATCCACGTAATGCGACTCGGACACCGCAAATGGGTCTTGAGATTTACCGCAAGTGGGAACGCGGTGACTATGTTCCGATTGCTAGTGTCAACGACCATATTAAACCTGGTTTCTATGACAGGAGGAATGCTTAGTGGCAAAACCGATTAAAGTCATTCAAAAGACAGAACTGACAGAAGAAGAAAAGAAAAAGCAATCCCTGGAGAATCTTCTCTCGGGGGTTGCAGAAAATAAAGAATCGCTTCTCGAGACATTGATGCTGCTGCAGGAATTACACGAGAGCGGGATTACAGAAACTCTAGGAAGTCTTCTCAAAACGAAAGAGAAAGCAGCAAAAATTGCTGTCGGCCAACTTACTCGAAAGCCCGTCACCAACATGATCAATAATGCGATGGCCGCTGGAGGTATACTGACAGAACTGGACCCGGAGACAACGGGCAAACTCGCGAAAAGCCTGACGTCCGGATTACAAAGGGCTGAGCAGGGGTTAAAAGAGGATTACAAGATTGGACTCTTTGACTTAATGAAGGCCATAAAGGACCCTGATATTAATCGTGCGCTAGGATTTGGATTTAACCTGTTAAAAGGCATGGGTGAAGGCTTAAAAGAATAATGGGACGAGCCAAACCAAACCCATTCGTTTTTGCAAAATGAATGGGTTTCCTCATTAATATCAAACTAACTGGAATGGAGCAGGGGGGACAGCCAATGCCAAAGAATATGGAGCATCAATTTAGCATGCTTGTTCGTGAAATTCGGAAGGAATATGTCGGAAATGGTCCGAAGGAAATCACCACCAAATTTATCGGCTCATGGGCGATCAGTGAAATGAAAGGGAACCTGACAAATGTGGAGAAGTTTATGATTTCTTCCGAACATGGCGAGCAAATGGTACATAAAACGAGAACGAGTTTCGTAAAGGAAATCTACAAAAGGCCAGAGGTTCTTCTAAGATTTGAAAACTTGATGGGGGCAAAAGTACTGCGGTTATTTTCCGATATTGATATTAAAGAAGATATTGCCATGACTGTATTTGTTTTTGAACGGACGATTGAGTGAAAGTAAGTAGGAGTGAAAAACTATGAATCAACCAATGAAAAGGAAAAGCAATATATGGCGGTATGAGGCAGGTGCTGTACACAAAATAACGGATACCATTGTCACTGAATATCCGATTACGATTGTTCTAAATGATCAGGAATTCGCGACACTTGTTTGCAGCCCTGAGCACATAGAAGAATTAGTCGTTGGCTTTTTGGCTTCAGAAGGTATCATTAGAAGTTATGCAGAAATTAAGGAGCTTACGTTCATTGAAGCGACAGGTCGAGCGATTGTAAAAACGCATAAGGTCAACAAACTAAATGAACTATTTCATTCGAAGCGAGTCGTCACATCCTGCTGTGGGAAAAGCCGACAAAGTTTTTATTTTTATAATGATGAGAGAACGGTTAAGCCACTGGAAAAGGTTGATGCGACAGTTTCTATTGACCAATGCTTTCATCTGATGCGGCTTATGCAGGATTCTTCTGTTATCTTTCAGGATACTGGGGGCGTTCACAATGCAGCACTTTGTGATCAGAACGGAATCATCGTGGACAGAACGGACATAGGGCGACACAATGCCCTGGATAAAATTTATGGTTATTGTTTACAGGATTCAATCGCTCTTTCAGATAAAATTATAGTTTTTAGTGGTCGTATATCTTCTGAGGTAGTATTAAAAGTAGCCAAGATAGGATGTGGCATTGTTCTGTCAAAATCAGCACCAACTGAATTGGCACTTAATCTGGCGGAAGAGCTAAATATAACGACCGTTGGTTTTCTCCGAAGTCAAACTTTAAATATCTATACAAGACCGGATCGTATTAAGATACCGGGTGTTCTTTCACTTACGTAGAAAATGCCGTTTCAGAATTGAAGCGGCACTTTTTACGTTTTAATCAAGAGACCCTAGAGTATAAACCGGCTTCTTTCCTATAGCAAATAAAAGAAACGATGCATATTTTATTGAAAGATCATTTACTATCGCACGATAGCTATTCAATAAAAAAAGCATGTTTTTATTTTTTGCATAAAGGAGTTGGTTGTTTGGCACGGACGGCATTAGCAAGTATCCTACAAAAATCATTTCTATTGGCAGAAACAGAATGGAAAAGTCAAAAATGTAGTGGACAAGCTGCTGATCAGGACGGTATTTGTCCTCAAATAGATTTTGTTTCTATTGAAAAGGAAAAGAAGTCGTTTTCTAAATTACATGAGGTTGAAAAAAAGCTTCCAAGGATTGTTATTGTCGGAGCAGGTTTGGCAGGTCTCACTTGTGCCTACCGGCTGAAACAGGGTGGGATGAATTCAACTATTTATGAAGCGGCGGACCGGGTTGGGGGACGTTGTTGGACAAGAAGGGACTATTTTAAAGAAGGACAGGTTGTCGAGCGGGGTGGTGAATTTATTGATACTTGTCATATAGAGATTCAAAAGCTGGCAAAAGAGCTCGGATTAGAATTAGATCATTTAGTTAAGGCGGAAGCTGGAGGGACCAAACCATTTTATTTTATTGACGGGAGCGATTATTCCTTTAAAGATGTGACAGAGGATTTTAAAAAAATCTTCCCGAAACTTCAAACGGATTTAATAAAAGCAGGTGAAACGACACTTTACCATTGCTATACAGAGCGGGGATTTGAGCTGGATCATATGTCCATTGTTGACTATATCAATGAAATCGTCCCGGGAGGCATGCAATCGAGATTTGGTAAATTTTTAGCATTGGCATATACGATTGAAAATGGCGCTGATGCCAGTAAGCAAAGTGCATTAAATCTACTTTATTTATTAGGGTTTGCTCAAAGGGAGCAATTTCAAATTTACGGGGATTCAGATGAATGCCTTCATGTTAGGGGTGGAAATGATCAGATCCCGGTCATTTTAGCAAAGAATCTTAATGGACAAATTAGATTTAATTCCCGGCTTAAAAAGATTGAACATGATGGCCAAAATGAAATACGGCTTGTTTTTCAAAATGAGGAAAAGGAATGGGATGTTTTTGCAGACAAAGTTATTCTAGCCATCCCTATTAGTATTTTAAGAACGATAGATTATGAGAGTGCAAGCTTCCGTCCGTTAAAAAAACAGGCGATTAAAGAGATGGGTATGGGTGTTAATACAAAACTACATGTCCAATTCGATGGCAGGGTTTGGAATGAGCTTGGAAATAACGGAGAGACGTTTGCAGATGCAGGCTATCAGCAGACATTCGAGTCCTCACGAGCCCAACAAGGCAAATCAGGAATTCTTGCTAACTTTACAGGAGGAGAACCGGCTGCCAAACTGTTTGCACGAACAAATGATAAAATAGAAGAAAGGGCTAACAAATTTTTGGACAAGTTAAACCTCGTGTTACCAGGAATTAAAAGGAATTGGAATGGACTAGCCACTGTTGATCACTGGCTTAGCAATCAATGGGCTAAAGGCTCCTATTCCTATTTGAAGGTTGGCCAGCATACTAAATTTGGTGGTGTTTTGGGGCAAAGGGAAGGAAATATTTTCTTTGCGGGTGAGCACACATCCATTGATTATCCAGGTTATTTAAATGGTGCAGTTGAGTCGGGTGAAAGAGCTGCACAAGAGATTTTTGAGGATCTTTTGAAAAACGATAATAATCCACCAAAAATGAAAGATGGGTCATGAAATCGCTTTAAATTCATTATAAATATAAGTACCCGATAGGGAAGACCTTTCTATAGTGTCTACCCTACCAGGGTACAGTTTAGGGCGACCAATGATGTCTGACATCCGTGAGTCAGGCATTGTGGGACAAGACGCCGATGTAATTTTGTTCTTATTCCGGGAGTCGTATTAATAATAATGCAAATTAGAGATCTAAAATGAATTCTAAATTGCTTAGGATTTGTCCATGAGGCAGGGATAGGTTATGTTTAAACTACTGTTAGCTTAATTTAATAGAAAAAGATCAAACTTGCACCAAAACCTTATTTCTTCTGTCGTTTCCAGGCGATAATGGACAAAGGGATGGATAAAATCATAAAAAATACATAGATCGCCCACGGATAATGTATTAGTACTTGAGCTTGCCATGGCCATAGATACTTACCCATGCTTTATGCTACAACTCCTCGTATTTTCCTGCTTCTTTTGGCTGTTTTGACCACTTTTTTCGAATTAGCGTAACGATTAGCAGTAAACTCGGTAAAATGACATATAATAGGATTGGCCCAAGAGTCTTCTGTGCATTTATCAAACCAGCATAAATGTGTTCATTGATATTTTTTGACATGGTCATGCATAATGAATAGGAAATAAATGCTACAGGGAAGATTAGTGATGCACTACTCCGCATGTTCATCAACAGTTGAGTCGAGCGAATGACGACAAATAGATAAATGGTTATCTTAATATAAGCTGTGATAATCATCGTTAAAGCTACCATTGCATCTAAATTCTCCAGAAAATCAGCCAGTGATATTTGTCTAATTAACATATATAGGGGATATAGCGTATGCTGAAGAATATCTCCCCCAAAAACGGTGATCTCCATCAGAGTAAACACTGTAATGGTCAGACCGGCTACGATCGTAGCCATTATCGTTGTTTTCATGATTTTTTCGGGTTTTTTCACTAACGGCCAAATCGTGGCTATTGTCAGAGTCTCCGCAAATGATATGGAAATTCCCGTCGGCCATACGGCAGACCACACCTTTCCCCAGCCTTGACCTACAATAGGTTGCAGATTTTTAAAATGGACAAGTCCTGAACTAAAAAACAGGACAATTTCTATTATAAAAAATACAAATAGGATGGGTAATAGATATTCTATTAACCGTGCTAACACTTCTATTCCAGAAAATAGGCAATAGATAATAACTAGTAACATGGCCGCAATGACAAACCATGATGGTGTTCCCGGTAAAAGGGTTGCTGGGATTAACGACTTCATATCAGAAAGTGTACGTCCGGCGAGATACAAAAAATTAAGAGGGTACAACCATGCAAGGGGCACACCTAACCATCGCCCGAATTGCGCAGGAAACCATTCCACAAGCGTTAAACCAGGATTAAATTTCATAAGGAACGTATGCATGACAATGATGATTATGCCTATACTCATAGAGATTAAGGAGGAAAGCCATGCATCTCTTCCTGCTGACGAAGCGAAGCCAAATATTACTGTTGTTCCAATTTGGAAACATACAGTGAGTGTAAAAAGCTGAAAAACAGAAATCCGTTCCATGTCATTCCTCCATTCTTAAGTGTAATAACAAAAGTTTTGTAAAACGCGCGATGCTAGCTCTTAAGAGGATGAAAAAGAATGTCGCTTATTTTGCGGGATCTGGTAATAACACTGGTTTTGTAGTAAATCCTGTGCCCTGCACGGTTATATGAGAATCGACTTCCACTTCCGTATCTGGAAAAATGGTATTCCATCTTTTTTTATAATCCGTTTCCCACATCTTCGGGTATGATCGATTTACAGCTTGTCCAAACCCAAATATATCTGACTTCAATTTTTTTTGTGCCTTATCAAGTGTTAGATGAATTCTTGTTTCTACTTCCTTCTCAAACCTCGATTGGAGGGTACTGAGTACTGTTGGATTACCTAAATCTAACTTGGATGAGTTTTCATAGATTTCTATTCCTCCATAAGTTTCTATCTTGATTTTGAGCTTGCCATTTTGAAATATAGGTTTGATCTTAGTGGATACTTTCCATATTTGAGCTGCTATCCTTCCGCCGCCTTTTTCCTTTGGTATCGATACTGCTATAACTCCCGATTCGAATTCATTCCGAATCCACAAGATCCCGCGGGTTTCTTCATCATTTAACCAACCAACCAATCGGTCTCCTCGGAACACCGCAGCTCCAGTAGTACTAGGAATTCTTTTCGATGTTCCAGATTCCTTTTTTTCGTTCTGGCTTCCTTTTTCTATGAGTAAGTTTGAAACTTGGGCTGCAACGGGTTCTTCTCCATTCGACAGCATTCTTTCCCAAAACTCCCGAACCCGAACTCGAACGCCAGTTCCTGTTTTTTCCTTTTCTCTAATTTCTTCTGCCAATGCCGATTCAAACTGAGGTGATGAATGTAAGATATCAACAGCTTCTCCTTTCGTAAATAGAAGGTAATAACGTAAGTGAGACTGTCGATGTCTTGAAAAGAAGTCAAGAACAGAAGAAACTCCATCCCTTGCCAGTTCTTCCCCCACAATAATCACACGACAATGAGCAAAGAAAATCTCCCGAGGGATTTTCTCTTGAATAATTCGATAGGCTTCCATGATCGATTCTCCTTCTGCAGATACCATCATGGTTGATTTTGTCGAACTAGAACCCTGACCAGATCCACCGGCTCCTCCAGATGCCTTTGGCACGGCAATTTGCAGAGCAAGTCGGAGTTTTCCATTGTCTGTCTTGTCTATGGCTACACCAAGTACGATCGCGACATCATTGATTTCATGTCTGCTCCAACAACCAGTCAGCAAAGGTGCTATAACGATAAGTAACGTCATTATTCGTTTCATATGTTCTCCACATCTTATTGTTAGTCTAGATGCTTACTTATTCTGATGAGGTCCAGGACGCAGAGTGTCTCTCATACGAGTAGTCTTATTATTTACTCCTATCCCTGGTCGTTTCGTCATAGCCCAACGCGGTGCGCGAATGAGCACGTCTTTCAGGATGCTTTCGGAATCCATAGGAGCTACAGGTGAAAAATACGGCACCCCAAAGGAGCGAAGACGGGAAAGATGAATTTGAATGGCGATTGCCCCTAATAGTATTCCATACAATCCCAAGACCCCCGCCAGTATCATCATAGGGAACCGAAGGATGCGGATAGAATTCCCTAAGTTATAGCTTGGATTGATAAAGGATGCGATACCTGTTAGTGCTACAATCATAACCATTGGATTTGAAACAATTCCTGCTTGTACGGCCGCTTGACCAATTACTAGGGCACCTACAATACTGACAGCCTGTCCCACAGGTCGCGGCATACGGACACCAGCCTCCCGTAATCCTTCAAAGGAGATTTCCATAATTAACGCCTCTACAAACGCCGGAAACGGAACAGTCTCACGTGATGCCGCCACGCTAAGTAGCAAACTCGTCGGGATCATCTCCTGATGGAATGTTGTGACCGCAATATAAAGGGATGGCAAAAGCAAAGAGATAATTAAAAACAGATACCGAATGATGCGAATAAATGAAGCTACAGGAAAACGCAGATAATAATCTTCCGTGCCTTGTAGAAATTGAAAAAATGTTTGCGGGGCAATGAGACAAAAAGGTGTGGTATCAATCAAAATACCGATCTGTCCTTCTAATAAATTTCCCGCTACTTTATCAGGTCGTTCCGTATACGCCATTTGAGGGAAAATAGAAAAAGGGTTGTCTGAGATTAACTCCTCGATGTAGCCACTTTCCAAGATGGCATCAATATCAATTCGATTTATTCTTTTACGGACTTCTGCTACTAATGAGTCATCTGCAATGCCTTCGAGATAGGTTATAACAATATTCGTTTTCGATAATCGTCCAACGGTTAGTGCTTCCATCTTAAGTTGAGGGGTTTTCAGTCTTCTCCGTATTAAAACGGTATTGGTTCGTAAGCTTTCTGTAAATCCTTCCCTGGGTCCTCGTACCACAGGTTCTGTTGATGATTCCTCTACACTTCGTTTATCCCATTGTTGTAAACTTATGAATAACGCTTGTGGTACTCCATCGATGAGTACGACCGTGTCACCTGATAAAACATGATCAATAACATCTTGTATTGTTTGCCCTTCGCTGACTTGGGCTGCGGTAATGACTTGTTCTACAAATAATTGCTTAATCAGCAGGGGACCTGGAGGATTTTTTTGATCATTTCCATAGTTGAGCAACGGCTTTAATACATCTGAATCAATTAATTCTGTATTGACAAGTCCATCTAAAAAGATCAGCGTTCCGTTTTGTTTGCCTACTTGAAATTTGCGAAATACTATATCGGAGGAACGTTCGAAAATTTTATTAAATTCTTGTGTATCGTTCTTTAAATCTCCCGTAAGTACTTCGTTTTTTAATAAATCCTCTTCAATTTCAAGTGAACGTTGATTGTTATAGAAAAATTTGATTAAACCCTTCATTTTTTTCATCATATTCATCACGCTCATAGTCTCCATTAAACCGACTTTATTCAAAGTTCATTATGTTACAATTAATGGGGAAGTATACAGAATTGCACAAATTAACCGTCCTTGTATTTGGTGATTTTTTGCCTACAAAGGAAATGCAGTGGCTAATTCATCATAAGGATGAGGAATAATCAAAAATTAATTAACCTTGTATATGAGTTGCATACAGGTAATGAATGAAGCTCGATCTTATGATTGGTCGAAAAGAAATAAGTGAATTATAATAATAACTTTGAAAGTGCAAGAATATGGAGGGAAAATGAATGAAATTTCCAAATGATGCTGATGGAGATGCTTTACAAAGTCTGTATAAAGATGGAGTGAATTTAAAAAAACAACAATCAGTCGAATTTTTTGTGGCCGTGCCTGATCAAACAACAGGTGAAAAATTATCGCATGTACTAAAAGAAGAAGGATTCAATTGTTTCTTAGAGCAAGACGACGAAACAGACGAGTGGGCATGTTGTTGCTCTAAAAGAATGCTTTTGAATTATAATGAATTAATTAAAATACAGAAGAAACTAGATAACTTAAGTAAACCACTTGGTGGTTATTCTGATGGTTGGGGCATTTTTGTCGATTAATATTTATGGATTTCGATATCGAAACAGTAATTTGTTTTCATGGAGGTTTATGTAATTATAAGGAGAAAAACAACTTCCATACCTAGTTGTAAAGTTCTAGATTGGGTTGCTGAGGCAGCCTTTTTGTTTGACGGGCGTCACGAGGGGTTCTACCTTAGGTAGAACCCCTTTAATCCTTTGGTTTTCTTGTTTGGGTTGAACGGTCCTAGGAATGCTCCTGTGAATTCGTACATAAATCTATATGGAGAATAATAAGACAGGTGGGTTGCAGATGGACACCAATGAATTCCGTAAAGAGCTCCATCACTATTACAAAAAAATACGTGAAACGAATCATCCCTATTATTGGTACTGTTTGGCTACTACGCAGGCCAGAGCCGGATTAACAACTGAAGCACTGCAAACAATTGATATGGCATTGTCTTTTCCCGATCCTTATCCTTCGAAGCACAAACTTTTAGAAATGCGGGCAGGAATGCAATCAGCTGATTCAAGACAAATACATCCCAATCGTCCAATCATAGGAACAGTCAAGAGGGGAGATATTGATGGAGACGGGATAAAGGATAATGTCTTTCTAACTGCCAATAAAACCCCTGATAGTCCATTTTGGAAAGATATTACTTTGGTTGTCCAAAATGGGAGGACACATCTTTATGATCACATTCATTTTAAAAATAACTCTGGCTACAATCCCACTCTTTTTCTAAGTAATTTTACTGGCAAAAAGGGCGATGATATTTTAGTAGTAATCGACACCGGAGGAAGCGGCGGCACAATTTATGCGTATATTTATTCTTATATGAACGGTCAATTAAGGCAGATTTTTGATTCAGATGCATTCTATGATTCCTATAAGTACGATGTAACATATGAAAATCAATATAGAGCAAAGGTAATCAGTTATCATTTAAGAGAAAAGTATATTCTTGACCTTACTTATAAGGGGAAGGAATATTTATCAGAGATATATAACCCCAAAGGTATTTTAAAGGCTCCTATTAATGGGTGGGTGAATCCTTTGTCTGGGTTATATCCAATTGATTTTAACAGAGATAATCTATATGAACTCCAAGCCTATCAAAGGATAGCAGGCAGGTACAATGCGGACAGTCTGGGATATGTACAGACTGTATTGAAATGGAACGGTCAGGAGTTTGTTCCTGACAGGCAAACAGTGGCCATTTTTGGCGGGGAACTGAAATAGTGGAACATAAAAAACAAAGTAATCAAAATTTGGGTCTTGAAACAAGAGCAGAACAAACTTCCATATAACTCGGCGTCAAACTCTCTTCGTATTATCGATTTAATTCTATATAGAAAATCAATAAAAAAATCTTCCAAGACGGAAGATTTTTTTATTTTAAAAAGGGAAATCCTTGCTGGCGCAAAGACTCATATACCAATATTGAAGCTGTATGAGGAATAGTTTTTATTTTTGATAAAAAAACTAAAAATACAATAAAAATAATATTTGAATTAATAAATATTTATTGTAAAACGATAAAAAATAGATTAAAATCAAAATCAGAATAATAAGTGAGGTGGTTTTTATGGAAAAAGTAACAACGTTGTTTTTAAAAATAGCTGTTATTCTTTTAGGTGTTCCAGTTCTTGCTCTTTGCATCTTTTTAGTACCTGAGCTGGCGGGTCTTGCAGCAAAATTGCTTCCAGAGTTTGCTTTTATCAAATATCTCGTTTTCATCGTTTTTGATGCATCGTCGATACCGTTTTACTTTGCTTTGTATCAGGCTTTCAAACTCTTACGCTATATTGACAAAAATAAAGCTTTTTCCGATTTATCTGTGAGAGCTTTAAAGGTAATCAAATACTGTGCAATTACAATCAGTATTTTGCATCTGCTAGTTTGGCCGCTATTCTATATCTTTGCGGAAGTAGACGACGCACCAGGAGTTATCTTTGTCGGATTGGTTGTTCCTTTTGCTTCGATGGTTATCGCAGTCTTTGCGGCTGTTCTCCAAAAACTTTTACAAGAAGCAATTGATATCAAATCGGAAAATGATCTAACGGTCTGAGGTGAATAACAATGGCAATTATAATCAATATTGATGTGATGTTAGCAAAAAGGAAAATGAGCGTAACAGAACTTTCGGAGAAGGTTGGAATAACAATGGCGAACCTTTCTATATTGAAAAATGGAAAGGCAAAAGCGATTCGATTATCCACTTTAGAAGGAATTTGTAAGGCTTTAGAATGTCAGCCAGGAGATATTTTAGAATACAAAAGTGACGAAGACAGTTAAATAATGTGGTTAGGGGAGGTATAACGATGGAAATGAACAATTTGATTATTGAAAATATGGCTAACCCTCATGAGCTGGAAAGAATATATAGAAAAGACCCGAAAGCTTTTAAAAAGTCATTCTCACACGCATGGGAACAAAATCCGGATTCTCAGGTTCTTGGCGTTTGGTATGAACGATTGCATTTCAAGGAGAGGGCAAATACAGAAAAAGCTTCCTTCATTCAGAAAGGATTCTTATTCATGGGCATTTTAGCCATTCTGGCCGGGATAAGCACCAGGATCATCTTCCATTTTGTCGAACAGGAAGCAATTGCTCCAATTAACTTGGCCTTTGGTATTATTCCCTTTATTGCTGCCTATTTTATTTACAATAATACTCCGAAAAAAAGTGTTATTTATTCCATTGCAGCGTTGTTCCTAATTTTTGGGTTTTATCTTAATATGCTGCCATTAAATTATAAAGACAGTATGATCCTTGCTTATTTACACTTTCCCATATTCTTATGGGTATTGGTAGGGCTGGCATTTACAGGAAATGAATACTCGAAAGGCAGTACAAGATTAGCCTATATTAAATTTAATCTGGAATACTGTATTCTCTATGCCAGCATGGCAGTTAGCGGAATGGTGCTAGCAGCATTGACCATGCGGTTATTTAGCTTTGTAGGCTTAGATATAGAAGACTTCTATTTTAGTAATATTGTTTTATTTGGAGCTGCCGCTCTCGCTATTGTGGCTGCATACCTGGTATCAACAAATCATCTGAAACTTGCAAAGAATATTACACCATATATAGCTAAAATTTTTAGTCCTCTTGTTCTGGTCACTTTGTTGGTCTATCTTATAACGGTTATATGGGTCGGAAAAAATCCATTCTTGGACCGCAATTTCTTGATAGCATTTAACGGAATACTCCTTGGTGTATTGGCTGTTACCATATTTTCCATTACAGAAAGCGGATCTGACGAGAAAAAGAACATTTCAGATTATATAAATTTTGCCTTAATTGTTCTTGCACTTATTATTGACAGTGTGGCTTTGTCAGCTATCGTGTTCAGACTTTCTTCTTATGGGATTACGCCTAACCGAGTTGCTGTTTTAGGAGTAAACATACTTATCTGGGCAAATCTAATTTGGATTATGCTCTCCTATATGCGTTTTCTACAAAACAAATCCGGACCTTCAACGATCCAAGATGCCGTTACTAAGTATTTGCCGGTCTACGGACTTTGGGCAGCTTTCGTAACATTTACTTTTCCTATAATTTTTAAATAAAAAGAAGAGTGTGTAACTTAAAAAGCAATGATAATACACATCAGGCGATACTTCCCAACAATTTAGTCGAAATGAAAAAGGGTGAAACACCAGTTGAAGGTGTTCACCCTTTTTCATTTATCTTTGAACTTTTGGAGTGACCTCTTATTTGAGATATCTAATACTTGCAATCAAATTACCTATTAAATTTATATGTATAGAGATCACCATTATAAAAGGTCTCAAAATATCCAAGAATGCATTCCTTACCATCGAATGAAACCGTAGTAATTGCTTTTGATTTCAGAAGTGCACCTTGGTCGATTTGCAATAGTTTTTTTTGTTCAGGGGTAGGCAAAACTGCCTCCATCTCTAATTCACTGCCAAGAACTGTATAGCTTAAAGATTTCAAGTAATCATAAAAGGAGTGATTTAAAGCTTCTACATTAATTGCAGGTAGGACTTCTGTAGATACATAGTTATAGCTTATAGCTATTGGTGTACCATTACCCATTCTTAATCTAACAAAATGATGAATAAAAGAATTTTCTTTTAAATTTATTTTTTTTGATATCACAGGTATTTCGTTAGATTTAATTAGTTCATAAGAAAGGAGCTTTGATCCTGGATAAAATCCAATACTCCTCATATCTTCTGTAAAACTAGAGTGATTTTCCAGTGACTTTGTCACATGGGAGGATGATACGAAGCTGCCTTTTCCAGAAATTCGCGTGATTTGTTTTTTTTCTACTAGCTTATTTAGAGCTTTATTGATTGTCATTCTACTGTAACCAAAGAGTTCAGCTAGCTGTTCTTCCGTTTCAATCTGATCACCAACTTTTAGTTCCCCAGTATTAATCTTATTAATTAAATAATCTTCAACTATTGTATATTTTGGGGTATTTTTCATGTATTTAGGTCCCCTTTCAATTTGATAATAGATTATGGACAAATAAAATTGTCTCATCACTACTTGGAAAATTCTTCATAATGTTATAATAGCTTATTCTGTATTGATAGTATTATGAAACTTTAATGTATTGAAAGGAAATAAAACTATATACATATTTATATTTGTATATACATAATTTAATACCAATGCATATACAAAAGGAGTACTATCAGATATCGTTCTTTAGATAAGGTATCGAATGAACGATTTGGAAGAGAAATTTAAAAACATATACATATTCATATTTGTATATACATAGTATTATAACAAATGCAGTTCCAGTAAAGGAAGATATGGTATTTATTTTCTGAATATTTTGTTTTTAGAAGAGAAATTAAGCGTAAGGAGGTGTGCATCTTTAGTAAAGTTTAATGGAAATGACTTTGTTAAGTTTAATAGGAGTGATTAAGTAATGAAAATGATTGATTATATCTACGATCAGCCCAATCGGCTAAAAAAAATCTTAGACTCCAAAGATGATACTTGTCTACCGTTACTAAGCTTGATAGATAAGAATCGAATTAAAAGAGTGTATTTGACGGGATCTGGAACAAGCTATCATGCGGCCTTATTAATGAAAATGTATTTTGATCAATATACAGACTTTGAAACATCCGTTTCTATACCTACATTTTTTTCTAGATATGAAATTCTCAGTAAAAATTATAAGAAAGAAGAAACAATGCTCATTGCCATTTCGCAGTCGGGAACGTCTGTATCTTCTATAAATGCTGTGAAAAAGGGGAATCTATTTGGTATTCATACAGTAGCATTAACCGAAGATTTAAACAGTTTCATCACGAATGAAGCGAAACTATCGATTCATTTAAATTGTGGGAAAGAGAAGATTCCGATTGAAACAAGAGGATATACCTCTACTGTATTTACATCCATCCTTTTGGCAATTCAAATCGGAAAGCGTATTGGTAATCTATCAGAGCTTGAGTATAAAAAAATAATAGAATCGTTGGTAACGGATATCATTCAAATGCCCTCTGCCATACAACAAATTGAAGAATGGTACAAGATGAACAAATATGAATTAATTACCATGGAAAAAGGTGCAATCGCAGGCTACGGCTATAATTATGTTACAGCGATGGAAGGATATTTAAAGTTGTATGAAACATTTCACAAACCGCTTTCTGCCCACGAACTTGAAGAGTTACTTCATGGATATGAGATGGCCTTTGACTCCAGGCAGTATATTTTTTTGATTGCGTCTGAGGGAGAAGAGATCCGATCAATCGATAAGTTCAGGTCTTTTTTAGATCAGTTAACAGAGCATCAATTTGTTATCACAAATCAAAATATTAATCTAAGGAGTAAAGACTTATACCTAGCTAACCCTGTAAGTAAGGTATTTAGTCCTATTTTATTCATATTGCCATTTCAAATTATGGCAGCTAGGAATTGCGAATCAATAGGTTATGACACGTCTATCTATCCACATAAAACAAGAAGTTTCTCCCATGTAAGATAATTGATTGATACAGGAAATAAACGCTTTATTTATATACAAATTGGAATTCATTCTTCTGGGAGGAGTTTTATAGTGTCTAATCAATTTTTAATCGCTACTCATGGTCGTCTAGCGGAAGGATTTTATGAATCCGTAAAGTTTTTTAATAGTCAAATAGATAATGTGCACTATATGAATGCCTATGTTGAACATAACGATTTTGAAGAGGACTTTATCGAGAAAGTGAAAGCTTTATCCGAATCTCCTCTAATTGTATTTACAGATATTCCAGGTGGCAGCGTAAATAGAATTGCTTCAAAATACATGACTACCTTTGGCTATAAAGTGATTAGTGGAATCAATCTATCGGTTCTTTTGGAATTTGTGTTCAGTACTGAAAATATGAATGAGGAAACGATTGAGCAGCTTGTAACATCGTCAAGAGAACAACTAGTGTTCATGAACAAATTAATCGAAGAAATGGAAGGGAAGGAGCTTACTAATGATTAGTTTAGTAAGAGTGGATGATCGCTTGGTTCATGGAATGGTAGCGGTTTCCTGGACTAGTGCGCTGAAACCGGACTGTATTTTAGTTGCTAATAATGCTGCTTCAAAAGATGCCTTTATGAGTATGACGATGAAATTGGCGAAACCGGCTGGGGTAAGTTTGATTATTAAAAATATCGAAGAATCCGTAAGTCTACTGAATAGTGAGAAATACAAAGGTAAAAAATTTTTTGTTGTTACTGAAAGTATAGAAGATGCCTATAAAGTCAGTGAACAGGTTGATAGTATTAAAACAGTTAATATTGGGACAGCAGGATTAAAAAAGAAAGATAAATTGTTTTCAACATTACCTCAAATCAAAATGACTATAGAAGATTTTGAGTATGCTAGAAAGCTGCATGAAAAAGGTATTGAAGTTTTTGCTCAAGTTACACCATCTTTAGAAAGAATGAATTATGAGGGAATCCTTAAAGCATTTCATACTAATTAGCTAAGTGGGGGCGAAAAAATGATTATTCAAGGGATTTTGATTGCCTTAATTGCTGCAGTCGTTTATATGGAAAGCAGAATAGGCGGTCAACACATGTTAGATCGACCTATTATCATTGGTCCGTTGGTTGGTTTGGTGATGGGGGACTTTCAAACTGGTTTAATCATTGGTGGTGGACTCGAACTAGTTTGGATGGGACTTGTTGGTATCGGGACATCAACTCCTCCCGATGTGGTGGTTGGCTCTGCTTTAGCTACCGCATTAGCGATTCAAACGGGCGCTGATTATCAGACCACTTTAGCATTAGCTATTCCGATCGCTTTACTCGCTCAATTTGTAGCAATCGGGGTTGGAATATTGAATACTACCTTTGCCCATTATGCAGATAATCAGATTGCAAAAGGCAACTGGAAAGGAATCGCAATTGGAAATTGGTCAGGTTCACTCATTTACTTCTTGTCTAAGTTTTTAATGGTGTTCATTGGTTTTATGGTCGGTGGAGATGTGATTAAAGGGATAGTGGATCATATTCCTCAAGTTATTCAAGCTGGTTTAGCACAATCGGGGAATCTGCTTCCAGCTCTCGGGGTTGCGATGTTGATGCAGTTAAGTTTTGATAAAAAATACGCTGCATTTCTGTTCCTCGGATTTGCTCTGGTAGCTTTCTTCAATATTTCAACGATTGGAGCTGCCGTATTTGGTGCAATCTGTGCCTATCTTTATTATCAATTTAAGCCAATGGAAGGGGAATTATTCTAATGGAAAATAACTCAAAGAAGTTATCAAAAAAAGACTTAATGAGTGTTTACTTAAGACATTACCAACTTCTCGGTTGTTTTAATTATGAGAGACAGATGTCGACTGGATATGGCTGGGCAATGACACCTGTTATTAATAAATTGTATGGTGATAATGAAGAAAAGCTTAAAGAAGGTTACCAACGACACTTAGAGTTTTTCAACTGTGCGACATCTACTTCACCATTTATTCTCGGAATCAGTTGTGCTATGGAGGAACAGTATGCAAATGCCGAAGAAGAAGAGTTCGAGGTATCTTCCATAAATTCAGTAAAAGCTGCACTAATGGGGCCGCTAGCCGGGATTGGTGACTCATTTTTCTGGGGTACGTTTCGAGTAATTGGTGTTGGAATCGGTGCGCCATTGGCACTTAAAGGTAGCATTTTAGGACCGTTATTATACTTTTTGATGAATGTAATCCCCAGTGAATTGGTAAGGTGGTTTGGATTTAGAATAGGTTACAAAGGTGGAAGCGAATTTTTAGCTAAGATTAGTGCAAATGGGACGTTACAAAAACTAACAGAAGCAGCCAAAGTTCTTGGCCTGGTTGTGATTGGGGCATTGATTGCTTCAATGGTAGTAATCAAATTACCTACTGCAATAAGCATTAATCACGCTAAGATTAATGTTCAAGAAACCTTAGATTCGATCATGCCTAAATTATTGCCTTTACTAGTGACGTTTGGCTGCTATAGTCTTCTACAAAAGAGAGTCAGTGGAACCTGGATCATGTTTGGGCTGATTATACTCGGTATTATTGGTGTTGTTTTAGGCGTTTTAAAGTAAGGGGAGGTAAGGATGAGAAGAGAAGATATTATTGACGGACTTAAAGACGGTTTAATTGTTTCTTGCCAGGCTATTCCGGGTGAACCTCACTATATGGATGGAATGACGGTGAAAATGGCCGAATGTGCAGAATGGGCTGGAGCTGTCGGTATAAGAGCGAATTCACCGGACGACATAAAAAGAATGAAAGAAACAGTCGATTTACCCATCATCGGTCTTTGGAAAATAGACAGGAATATTAAGGATGTATATTTAACACCTGATCTAAATGCTGCCAGGGAAGTTTGGAAGGCTGGTGCAGAGATTATTGCTGTTCAGGCAACTAAACATAAGAGAGAGGATGGAAAGTACTCCTATGAAACCATAAGGGAGATAAAACAAGAAATTCCTGAAGCTTTAATATTTGCAGATATTTCAACGCCTGAAGATGCAATGATCGCTGCCGAGTATGGAGCTGATTTTGTAGCTCCTACATTACAAGGATATACAAAGGCTGGTTACTTCGATCAAGTAACGATAAAGGACGAACCTGACTTTATTATGTTGCGAGATGTTGTGGATGCAGTAAAAGGAACAGAAACAAAGGTGATTATGGAAGGTAAGGTTTCAACTCCTGAAATCGCCGTACAATGTTTATACATGGGGGCTTATGCAGTTGTCGTTGGGAATGCTATCACTCGTCCTCATATTACAGCAAAGCGATTTGCTAGAATGCTGAAGCGATACCATGACTAATTATTTAGTACCTTCATTATTTTTTTTCTGTATTATCGCTAGTTTTATATATAAGAAGGTTATAACCAAAAAATATTTGTCGTTATTGATGGAATATAAACTTTATAAAAAAGAAGATGAATATATGGAATTGTTGTCTTCTGTACCTATTAAACTATATTTTTCGTCAAAAACGATCATGGTATTAAAAATAAAATATTATCTAGACACCAACCAATACGATCAAATAAAAGAGATAACAGAGCAATTAAGGAAATCGAATGTCAAAATCAAAGACTTGGTTAGTATCCTACTGTCCGTATATGCTTATTATTTAGACTTCGGGCACAGAAATGATGGATTAGAAATATACAATTTCTTAATTGGTCATATAGATCAAGAATCGAATCAAGAATTATACCGTGAATTGAATGAATTAAAAACGATATATATTGATCATGACAGGAACTATATAAGTGTTTTGGAGAAAAAGATTGAAAAAACAAAGCTACTACCCGAAATGGTCATACTTTACTTTAGACTTGCAAAGCTTTATGAATTTCTTGGAGATGTGGATCAGTCGAAACTATTACTCCAAAAAGCAAAGAGTTTTTCTATATCACAAGGACAAATTAAACAATTGGATAGATTAATAGGAACCTGAATATCGATTGACAGGACAACATGGATTTGAACTAAGAGGAGGATAATAAAATGAATAAACAAACATGGGATATGTACGATTATATTGTAGAATCAAAAGATGCAGTAAGAAAAATTGTAGATAATAAAGATGAGATTCTTAAAGAAGCAACTGAATACATTTTCTCAAGTAATATAGATAGGATATATTTAGTAGGATCAGGAACTAGTTATCATGCTGGTTTAGCATCCAGTAGTTTGATGGAGAAAGTTTTAGGCATACCAGTCATTGCTCAATATCCGATGGATTTTAAAGACCAAGAATTTTTACCAGATTCAAATACGTTGGTCATTGGGATTTCTCATGCAGGAAGATCTACATCTACCATCCTAGCTTTGGATAAAGCTAAGGAAAAAGGGTATGCAACCATTGCTGCATCTGCTGAGCAAGATACACCAATTATTGATCATGCCGAACGTTTCTTAGAAATTTCAGTAGGACCTGAATATGCAGCGCCAAAAACAAAAGGATACATTGGAACTGTAGCTACATTGGTATTATTGGCTCTAAACATTGGCTTAAAATCAAAGAAAATCACTGCTTTAGAGTATGAGAGCAATGTATCCGATTTGCTTGATACAACCGATAATATCCCGGCTATTGCTGAAAAAAGTGTTGATTGGTATAACAATAATAAAGAGGAATTCATTAAATCTAGAAGAATGATCTTTGTGGGCTATGAGCAGTGCAAGTCTGCTTTAATGGAAGGAACATTAAAAGTACTGGAAGCGGTTAGATATAGTGTAACGGGATATGAATTAGAGGAATTCATGCATGGTGTTTATCATTCTATTGATCAAGATACCTTCATGTTCTATATTGGTTCAGAAGGTCAGTACCACAATAGAATGATAAATATGAGAAACTATTTTGAAAAGGAAAGAGGCAATAAAAACTTTGTTATTACCTCTGATAAAGGTCTTGAAAAGGATCCTCATAATTTAATCTTTGATTTTAAAAATCATCAGTATTTTGCTTCTTTAGAATATGTTGTACCATTTCAAGTCCTTGCTAGAAAGCTTTCTATAGATTTAGGGATTGATTGTAATATCTCTTCAGATCCTGGTTTCCATAGAAAAATGGGGAGTTATACTTATTAAATCATCATGTAATGAGCTGAGTTTTGTAAGCCCTATTGATAAAAATAAGTATACCTTAACGATATTTATAGGAAAAAGCCGTATCTTGAATTTTTCAAGCAATATACGGCTTTTTTCAATTTATTAGCAGCGTGAAGGAGGTTTCAATAGAACAATCACTACATTCCTTTGATTCCGAATAAGCAAAGTATATTCAATCATATAGTCTCCTGATTCTAAAGCCGTTAAAGTACCATCATGCTTCGAAAATCTTACTATTTAAATCTTTTTAGACTAATCCCTTTCACTTTAGAAATAATGATAATAATGAAGAAATATTGTTGGGTGGTTACAAAATGCATCTTTTCCATGCGATGTTATTTTTACTTGCAGCTATGAGATGGGGAGATTGGAAAAATTGGAGGAGTTATTACCCTACCATCTTGTTTTTTATTGGTGGCGACCTTTTGAAGAACACTTTATTCCATGACCATCGTATGTGGGAATATCAAGAAACGATATTTGGAGAGAAAATATTGTTTGGACATTTAGTCATCAATTTCCTTGTCATGGCAGTTATTTATCCCTCTACAATCATGATTTATCTAGGGGAATTTCCCGTTGATAAGGGTAAACGAATCTTTTGGATTCTTTTCTGGGTCCTCATTTACAGTGCGATGGAATGCATTAATCTTCACTATAAAGTGATTAAGCATTATTACGGATGGAATATTTGGTGGTCAGTGATTTTTGATTTTGTTATGTTTGTCATTTTGAGAATCCATCATACTAAACCACTGCTAGCTTGGGCATTTTCCATTACGTGGCTTATTATTTTATGGAATATATTTGATTTATCCCATAACTTGTTGAAATAAGGGGAGTTTATGAATATAGCCATCATATCATCCATCACTATACTAATTCTCATATCTTTTTGTGTTATGCCAAAAAAATTGCATATGTTTGAGATTATTTTTATTTGGCTTGTTGTATGGCTGCTCATGCACCCGCTATCTTGGATTATATATGTGAATTTAACTTGGATAAAAGTATCGACGAAATTAGCGGATTTTTGGACTTATGCCTTTGATCGATTAATTCTTTTTCCGCTTTTGATTGTGCTCTTTTTTGAGGCCTCGTTGAGATTCAATCGAAAATCTGCGAAATGCTCCATTCTTTTCGTGGCCATATTTATTTTAATGCTTAATGAATACGGTTTGCTCAAACTAGGAGTTCTTCATGATGTGAAGTGGAATATTGTCGCTTCTTTTATTGAAAAGTCATTTATTTTATTCGTTTCTTATTTTTTATGGATGCTATTTAGGAAAAAATTTATTTAAGAGGAGTTTTGGTACCCATGTTTTTATACTTACCGAAACACTTTGATGAAAATGAATGGTTCATAATAATAGTTCTGGTTGTGAGTATTTTTTTGGTAAGACTGCCCAAAAAAATGCCCACCGAAGTTTCTTACTTAATCGTCCTATTAAGTGTGGCAATTCCAAACATCATCGACCATAGCATTGCTGCCATATCTCCTTATGATGTATATCGAATAAATGATTCGGAAAAGTATGAAGTGTTTGATATTGTATTAAGCGGAGTGTATGCTCCATTTGGCTATCTTTGTGTTTATTTTTATGAATGGTTTAGACCGATGAGAATGAAGATTGTACTTTATATTTTATGTTGGTCCCTCGTTGCGATTTGTTTTGAATTTGTCATTGTAAGATTGCATATCTTTACATATCACGGTTGGAAATTGGTGTATTCTTTTCCCACCTATTTGCTAGTTATTTCTTTATTCTTATTCTATTATGAGTTCCTTCTTTACTACCACAAGAAAAAGTTTGGTATTCAAACATCATTATAAAAACACTTAAGTTTTATTTCCTTGTATCAAAATATCAGAATAAATTAATTTATTAAACACCATAATTTCTGGGGAAAGCTTTCCTTAGATTTAGGGATTGATTGCAATATCTCTTCCGATCCTGGACTCCATAGAAAAATGGGGGTATTCTAAGAACTAAAACCTTCAAAAGGAGTGTTGATTTTGACCATAAAAACGATTACGCCAAAAGAACTTGAAGCGAGACTGAAAGGAAATGGCCAAACTTACATACTTGATGTCCGTGCAGAGGACAAATACAATGATTTTCACATTGAAGCTCCTAAGATTAAAAGTTTTAATATACCAAAAACGACGATTTTTGAACTAGAGGAAAAGAGAGTTGAAGAAGTCGCATCATTACCTAAAAACCATGAAATCGTAGTAACCTGTACAACAGGAAACTCTGCCAAAAAATGTGCCACAATCTTGTCTGAAAAAAACTATAATGTCACATTGCTAGAAGGCGGCATTACTGCCTGGAAAGAGTATCTACATACACAAAAAAGAAATTAACATGCATCATCAGGAATTAGAAAGGTTTTTTAATTTGAAATTGAGAGGGATTCTATGGAAGCAAATTTTATGGAGAGTTTAAATTTAACCATTGATCAAAACCGCCTTTGGAACCAATTAATGGCTCTAGGAAAAATAGGAGAAGGAGATAATGGCGGGGTTACTCGGAACTCATTTGATCAAAAGGATATCGAAGCACGAAAATGGTTTCTAAAACTTTTAGAACAAGCGGACTTATCGCCTTATATGGACGCAGCTGGAAATATCTTTGGGCAAATAATCGGTAAAAACCCAGAATTACCTGCCATTCTTATAGGTTCTCACCTGGATACCGTGAATTCAGGCGGTCGTTTTGATGGAGCCATGGGTGTTCTGATGGGTGTTGAGGTCCTTTGTACATTGAAAGACAAAGGAATTCAACCTGATCGAACGATAAAGGTTGTATCCTTAACAGATGAGGAAGGAGCTCGTTTTGATTATGGTTTTGTAGGCAGCACCGCTTTGGTCGGAACAGAAGGTGCGGAAAAATTGAAGGAAAATTTAGCTTTAGCAACAGATAAAGATGGGATCTCCTATCTTGAGGTCATGAGGAAAGCCACTCTAGAGGGGGAATATTTTAATCAGATTAATCCAGACCGTCTAGAACAAGCTAAGTTAAGTAAGAGGGAAGTAAAAGCTTATCTTGAAGTACATATTGAGCAGGGAAAAGTGTTAGAAAATAAAGATTTAGCTGTTGGAGTCGTTACGGGAATCTCTGGCGGAGAATGGGCGGAAGTAACGATCACAGGTGAAGCAGGACATGCAGGAACGACCTGGATGAAAGAGAGAAAAGATGCTTTAACAGCTGCAGCCGAATGTATACTAGCGATTGAGAAAATCGCCCAGGAAAGTAACGGAAGTGTCGCAACAGCAGGAAAATTGGAAGTCAAGCCCGGAAGCAGTAATGTCATTCCCGGGAGAGTGGATTTTACACTGGATGTTCGGGATATAGCGAATGAGCGGCGTGAAAATACGGTTACGAAAATCTATGATTCTATCCGGGCCATAGCTGCAAACCGAGGGTTAAAGTGTGAAATTAGGCAGGTTCAATCGGTATCATCTGTGATGAGTTCGCCGGTCGTGATGAACGCAGTAAAAGATTCTCTTCAAGAATTACAGTCTCCTGTGTATGAATTACCAAGCGGGGCTGCGCATGATGCGATGGTGATGGGAGAACTCACAGATATTGGCATGATTTTTGTAAGAAGCCAGAATGGCATTAGTCATCATCCAGATGAGTGGAGTTCGTATGAAGACGTGGCCCTTGGGTGCGAGGTACTATTCAGGACAACATTAAAACTTTTATAAATGTAATATAAAAATATTCAACCATACTTCAAAGAAAGCAAATGGAACGTGTGCTTTCTTTTTAGTATCAGATATAAAGTCCTGTTACATAGAAAGAGGTAATCGTTTTAGCGATTTCCTCAACAGAATGATGTTGTTCCTTTCGGACAATTTCCCATAAATACATTTCATTTGTAAAAAACCAACTTCGTGCGACGATCTCATGATTTAATTCGGACCTAGCCAATCCGGTCTGTTGTACATAGGCGATGTCCTGTGAAATTCGCTGAATAAATTTTTCCCGAATGGTTTTCCATCTATCAGATACTAAAGGAGAAATTCCAATGGCCTGTTCAAAGACCTGCATCATATCTTGTTCAGCCTCTGCCATTAATAGAAAAGATTTGGCTTGTTGGTAGATGATTTCTTCCGCTTCTTGTTTTACTTTTGGGTGAAAGGAGGTCTCTGCGATTGTAAAAAAAAGCTGCATGACATCCTCCATTAATACAATTAAGAGATCTTCTTTTCCTTCAAAATGTACATAGGCAGTTCCATATCCGATGTTCGCTTTTTTAATCATTTGGGAAATGGTCGCTTTTTGGTACCCTTCCCTGAGAAAAACCTCTTTGGCAGCCTCTAATAATTTCTGCCTCGTTAACATCGATCGTAAATGTCGTTTATCCTCCACATGATCTTGCTTCATTATTATTCCTCCACACACTCATCTCATAATATTAGAATATAGGTATTATTCAAAAAAATAAAGGGATCTAATTAAACTAATCCTTCTTTCAAAAAATAATATTGACTTAGTGTCATATTCATTCAATAATAATACTGACATGATGTCAATATTATTATTGAAAGCGTTTTACAAAACTATTCTTTTAATTGCAAAGGGGAGAATCATGATGCTAGAAGGTTTAGATTACGCGAAAGAATTGGATAAGGAAGATTCCCTTAGACATTTTCGAGAAGAGTTCTATCTAAAGCCTGGAACCATTTATATGGACGGGAACTCATTAGGACTTCTTTCGAAAAGAGCGGAAAAGACTCTATTAGAATCCTTAGAGGATTGGAAAGAATATGGGATTGATGGCTGGACACAAGGGAAACATCCATGGTTCTTTATGACAGAAGAGTTGGGCGAGAAGCTTGCACCGATAGTGGGAGCCTCAGCTGAAGAAGTCATGGTCACGGGTTCTACAACCGTCAATCTCCATCAGTTGGTATCCACATTTTATAAACCGGAAGGACTGCGCACGAAAATTCTAGCAGATGAACTAACCTTTCCAACAGATATTTATGCGCTTCAAAGCCAGTTACGCAACCACGGATATGATCCCGATTCGCATCTCATTCGTGTGAAAAGCCGTGATGGCCGCTTTTTAGAAGAGGATGACATTATTGAAGCGATGAACGACGACATTGCTCTGATCATCCTGCCTACGGTCCTTTACCGCAGCGGTCAAATTTTAGATATCAAACGATTAACCGCTGAAGCACATAATAGAGGTATCTTAATCGGATTTGATGCATGCCATTCGGTTGGCGCGATTCCCCATTCTTTTAGTGAGTGGGACGTTGATTTTGCCTTTTGGTGTAATTATAAACATTTAAATGGGGGCCCAGGAGGTGTTGGAGGCTTATTTGTAAATCGAAAACATTTTGGGGAAATTCCTGGCTTGGCAGGATGGTTTGGTTCTAAAAAAGAGAAACAGTTTGATATGGAGCATACATTCACACCAGCTCATTCAGCTGCAGCATTCCAAATAGGAACCCCTCATATTTTAAGTGCAGCCCCTTTGTTAGGGTCATTAGAAATTTTTACAGAAGCAGGCATTGAAAATATTCGTCAAAAGTCTCTTAAACTAAATCAATATTTAATAGATTTAGTTGAAAATGAGCTAAAGGACATGGGATTTTTCGTTGGTACACCAAAAGAAGACAACCGCCGTGGCGGGCATATAAGCCTTGAGCATAAAGAAGCAGCAAGGATATGTAAATCCTTAAAAGAAAATGGTATTATTCCAGATTTCAGAGCACCGAATATCATTCGTCTTGCACCAGTTGCCCTTTATACCTCCTACGAGGAAGTTTGGACTGTGGTACAATTACTCAAGACTATTATGAAAGAGAAGCAATATGAAAAATTTGAGAATGAACGTGAAATCGTAGCCTAAAAGGGGGATGTATATGGAGGACAAAAATGCTCAACGGAAGAGTGGAAATGCCAAAGAAAAGGGATTAAAGCGAGAACTAAAAACGAATCAGCTTACGATGATTGCCATGGGGTGTGCCATAGGAACTGGCCTTTTTCTGGGCAGTGGTATGGCCATTAGTACGGCAGGACCCGGTGTAATACTCAGTTATGCAATAGGTGCATTGATTGTCCTACTATTAATGGGGTGTTTATCGGAAATGACGGTAGCGCATCCTACGACCGGATCTTTTGGCACGATTGCAGAAAAATATATTAATCCGTTTACAGGCTATCTTGTCCGATATTCCTATTGGATCGCAAACGTTCTTGCTGTGGGAGTAGAGGTAAGTGCCATTGCTGTTTATATGAAGTATTGGTTTCCACATGTGCCTGGAATCGTTTGGATCGTCCTATTTGCGCTAGTCCTCATTTATATTAATGCCACAAGTGTAAATGCTTTTGGGACTTTTGAGTATTGGTTCTCCATGATTAAAATAAGTGCCATCGTTGGTTTTATTCTCCTTGGAGCCTATGTTTTTTTAGGCGGGCATGCAGAACCGAATATGGGACCAAAAAACTTAGTGAATGACAGGGGTTTTTTACCGTTCGGCTGGTGGGGAACGTGGGTGGCTGTTTTTATTTCTCTTTTTAGCTTTTTAGGAACAGAATTAATAGCGGTCACAGCGGGTGAAGCGAAAGACCCGGATGTTGCCGTGCCAAAAGCGTTGAAGGCAACACTTTTCCGTTTATCAGTCTTTTATATCTTGACGATTGGCATCATGTTAATGATTGTTCCTTGGAGCTCAGCGGGAGTGGAAGAAAGTCCATTTGTGAAAGTAATGGAGCTATTAAATATTCCTGGTGCATCCGGAATCATGAATTTTGTTATTTTAACTGCTGCCTTATCAGCGATGAATAGTCAATTGTATGCTTCTACCCGAATGATGTTTTCACTTTCCCAAGGAAATCAAGCACCAGCCGTTTTCGGGAAATTAAGCAAAAAAGGGGTTCCTCTTGGGGCACTGGCCATTTCTACTCTAGGAATTTTACTTGCAGCAGCGGTAAATGCCTTATTACCAGATTCCTCTTATGCATTTATGATGGGAATTTCTATGTTCGGTGCTATTTTCACATGGTTTATGGTTTTTGTTTCACACTTGTTTTTCAGAAAAAAATGGGAGAAGTCAGGCGGCAGAAAATTGCCTGTTAAAATGCCCGGGTTTCCATATTTAACAATAGCAGGAGCAGTCCTTCTCCTGAGCTTAATGATCACCACCTGGTTTACTGATTTTAAAATCATGCTGCAATTCGGTATCCCATGGTTACTGTGTTTAACTGCTATCTATCCTTTTTTTAAAAAAAGAACAATGAATCAAAATCCAACAGATGAAATTAATGAGAAAATTAACTAACTCTTTAATAGTAAGGATTACGTATTCCACGGCAATTTAACTGAAAAGAATGGGGCGTTATCATATGAATACAAATGAAAAAGGGACAAACCCAAAGCTAGAGGGAAACATTCAAACAAATTTCCAAGAATCCATGTCATATGGGGATTACCTTCATCTCGATCAGATTTTGTCCAGTCAACATCGTTTATCTGGTCACCATGATGAAATGTTATTTATCATTATTCATCAGGCAAGTGAATTATGGATGAAATTAATTATCCATGAATTGACAGCAGCGATTGATTGTATAAGCCGAAACGATTTAGAACCATCATTTAAAATTCTATCGCGTGTTTCCAGAATTCAACAGCAATTGATTCAGTCGTGGAGTGTTCTTTCTACGTTGACCCCTTCAGAGTACTTGGAGTTTAGGGATAAGCTGGGTCAATCATCAGGTTTCCAGTCTTATCAGAACAGGTTGATTGAATTTGCATTGGGGAACAAGAATGTCCACACTTTAGCCGTCTATCAACATCAAACAGAGCTTTATGAACAAATGCAGGAAGCACTAAATACACCAAGTATTTATGATGCGGCCATAAAGGCTCTTGCTGCCCGTGGAATACCTGTCGATTCAGAAGTGCTTAATCGAGATGTATCGAAAAATTATGAACCAAATGACAGCGTGGAAGAAGGATGGCTGACCGTTTACCGTAATGTGGGACAATATTGGGACTTATATGAGTTGGCAGAGAAGCTAATTGATATCGGCAATCAGCAAATGTTATGGCGTTTTAATCATATGAGTACGGTGGAAAGAATCATTGGCCACAAGCAAGGAACCGGGGGATCATCGGGTGTCAGCTATTTAAAGAGAGCGCTGGATCATCACTTTTTCCCAGAACTGTGGAGTTTAAGAACGAAACTATAACATAGCAGCATTTTTATTTAAAAAAGAGCAAAGTAAAGAAATGGTAGAAGAGATGGAGGTAGTTTGCATGAGTGAGTGGATTGATATTTCACAACGACTGAATGAAAAGGTCGCTGTTTGGCCAGGTGATACTCCTTTCTCCTATAAACTAACGTGGAATAAAGAAGAGAGTGGCTCAGTCAATGTTGGGCAAATCACCATGAGTACCCATACCGGCACGCATATAGATGCCCCTTTTCATTTTGATGATGATGGGAAGAAAGTGATCGATCTCGATGTGAATTTATACATTGGCAGGTCTAGGGTGATCCATTTGCCCAATAAGCCATCCATCGGAGTCAAAGAATTATCTGATTTCGAGCTAACAGGGGTCACTCGTTTATTAATCAGGACAGATGCATGGACCAAACGGCAGCATTTCCCGACTGTTATCCCTAGGATTGAACCCGAATTAGCGTCGTATTTAGCAAAATTTGGAGTCCGTCTGATTGGTCTCGACTTGCCGTCAGTCGACCCCATCGATAGTAAAGAGCTTTCGGCACACCATGAACTTGCCAATCATGGAATCCATATCCTTGAAGGTTTGGTGTTAGACAACATCACTCCAGGCGACTATGAACTAGCAGCTCTCCCGCTTGCACTCGCTAATGCTGATGGGAGTCCGGTCCGTGCAGTGGTGCGGAAAATTTAGTAGATTTACAGTTTACCAAATACCTTAAAAGGCTAGCCAAGCAAGGCCGCCATGTACTCAACCATCCTACTTAGGGTGGTTTTTTTGAGTTTTCCTAAGTTTGTCTAACTAGCCTGAACTTCCGGAGCAGGTTTAAATTATATTAAAATTACTGTGAAAATGGGAACGCAAATATAAATATTTCTGCTTATAACTTAGTCAACTGGGTATATATTCGATATCAATTAAAGGAGGGAATATAATGGACCACATTAAAGCAATCATTATTAAACTGGTGATGATTACTGTTGTATTAGGAATTATTCTTACTGGTATTTTTGACGGAGAATTTAGTGATACTCTCTGGATAAGCGTTGTCTTAACTGTTCTAGCTTATGTTATTGGTGATTTGTTTATATTCCGAAAAGCAGGTGACGATTCCGACTACACAAAAAGAAACATCACCGCAACTCTAGCCGATGCGGTATTAACCTTTGTTATTGTTTATTTCATGGGAAAAGATATTTTTGCTGGTGACAATGACATGTTTGAAGCAGCCCTGCTTTCTGCTATTGTGGTTGGTATAGGGGAATGGTTCTTCCACAGGTATCTTAATAACAACGTATTTGATGAGAAACCTAACCATCATAGCACCGCATCCTAATAAAAAGGGACTCTCTGAAAGTCCTTTTTACTGATTTGAACATCGCACTAACCACCATCGATCGCACAATGAAGGGGAAAATATAGAGCTAAAATAGGCAAGTTTTTATAAACTACTTGCGTATTTTGGCTCTTTTTATATTCAAAAAAGATACTGCTATTTATAGCATTTTTTAATTGCTACTTAACACTTTTTGAATTTTTACATAGGTTATACCAAGGAATCGAAAGGAGGTAAAAATAGATGGCTGATGGTGTAGGTTACGGCAGCGGATTTGCCTTAATTGTTGTTTTGTTTATTTTATTGATTATTATAGGTGCTTCTTTTTGTGGTGGTTGGTATTAAGATTTAGTTAATTTTGTTTTATTAAGGATCTTTTCGTAAACTTGTTTTTTTTGGACCTAAATAAGGGTCATAACTTAAGATTGTAGGCAATTTTCGCAAATGTTTTTACGGAAAGATGCTACTGAGGATATAGTTATACGGGTTGATGAACTTATACGATAAACAACAATCGTTGCGAAAATAGCCTTAAGTAAAGAAAGGAGAATTTTATATGTTTGGATATGGTGGATGTGGATGCGGTTACGGCTATGGCTACGGATCTGGTTATGGGGGCTGCGGAAACACCTTTGTTTTAATTGTAGTATTATTTATCCTTTTAATTATTATTGGCTGTTCTTGTTTTTATTAGTTAAGTAGGAGAGCTCCTTCACTTAAAGGACCTTTTTTTATTTATGAAAAACTAACAGCTGTGAACGGTAGATAATCTGTATGCCTAGTTGATGTTTATTATTTATGTACCCGCACGGAATAAGCAATTAGGCATATTTTATTGTAAGCCTCCAATACAGACGGATACATTGGATGCATACCTCCTAAAGAAGAAAGGAATCAAATGCCTTTCTTCTTTGTATTTTTAGGGCAGGTAAAAGTTTTATTCGCTAATGCGGCTCTACTTAGTGTGTAGATTCTCCCGACCGGAGGTTGGTGTGGAGGTAATTTTAGTGTGTGGTAAGCTAATTGAAAGTGTGGATGTATTTCCTAATAGTTTTTTACATTTGAAAGACTTCGTTCTTATTCATTGTTGAGTTCGAATAGGTATGGAAATTCATAGGCGGAGAATTTCCGGCTAATGTATATAGAGATAGCTTAATAAGCAGATATAAGCGGAGAATTTCTGATTAACTACGTTAAACAAGACAAAATCCAAAGATTTGGAATATATAAACGGAAAAACTTCCTTTATATTCAATGAAATAGGGGTATTTCCCGTTTTAAATGGAATTTTTCCGTTTATTTTTCAAACACAGTGAATTTAACAATTAGTAATTACATAGCCTTGATAAAAAACAGCGCCTGTCCACCATCTGGAGACAGGCGCATTTTTCATAAAAGATATCCATCTTTGGACTAGGTTCATAGGATCTTAAAGACATGCTACACGGTGCCGGGAAGTAGAATACCGCTCCACCCGCTTACATCGCATTGGCCATATTCATTATCACCCACAGCCACCACCGTGCCGTCCGATTTAAGTCCAACAGTATGAGCACAGCCCGCTGTAATGGCGACAATATCCTGCCAATCACATACATTACATTGGCCATACTCATTCCAGCCCACAGCAATCACCGTACCGTCCGATTTAAGTCCGACGGTATGATTACTACCCACAGCAATCGAGATAATATCTCTCCAGCCGATAACATTGCATTGGTCATGTTTATTAAAACCCACAGCCGTCACCGTGCCGTCCGATTTAAGGCCGATAGTATGAAGATAACCCGCCGCAACTGCCACAATATCGCACCAGCTGCTTACATTGCATTGGCGATACCGATTATTACCCACAGCCGTCACCGTGCCGTCTAATTTAAGTCCGATGGTATGCCAGTCTCCCGCGGCCACCGACACAATATCCTGCCAGCTGTTAACATTGCATTCACCTTCCTTATTTGGACCCACAGCAACCACTGTACCATCAGAAACAAGCCCAATAGTATGACGCCAGCCTGCGGCCACTGCTACAATATCGCGCCAGCCACCTACATCGCATTGGCCATGTTGATTCCACCCCACAGCCATCACTGTACAATCCGATTTAAGTCCGATGGTATGAGCATTTCCCGTGTTCGTCGCCATATGGACATTACCCGCCGCAATCTCTACAATATCGTACCAGTTGCTAACATTACATTGGCCAGTTTTATTATCACCAACAGCTGTCACTGTACCGTCCGATTTAAGCCCAACGGTATGACGACGACCCGCCGCTATGGTATTTTTATGCCGCCTATTCAACTTTAACAACGCTTCTTTCGGTAAGATGTAATCCATGTTCTACCTCCTTGAATACAAGCAACCATGCAGATACGAAATGTGAATATATATGTAACTTTAGAGTGTTATAGTATGGTATAATTATCCAAAATAAAGGGGGTTTGGATATGTCACAGAATATACTTTTTTCAATATTTCCACTTGTGAGCTTTCTTTTTTATCTTGTTCCTGTTGTGTTTATTATATGGTTTTTAATAAAAATTCTAAAGATACAGCAGGAAAAGAACAATATCTTAAAATCTATATCTGAAAAACTAGATAACCTGAAAAATTAAAAACCAGGAGATTATTCAATATACATAAATGATAGGAAATGTCTTCCGGACAACCGATGGCATGAACAACAATTGTTCATGCTTTTTTTAACATAAATAGGCTAGGAGCATAAACTAAATCTAGAATTGCAGACTTTATTCTATCGGGGGGATTGTGATGAGTAAAAAGGATCGCATATTTGAAAAGGAAGGGCGGAAGTTTCCCGGAGCGACCTATTCAGAGGTAGTATTGGCACCTGCATATGAGCATGCCAAGCAAACTTTCCTTGAGCCGATGCTCGCCATCCATAAAGCCCACCTGATTATGCTGGTGGAACAAGGTCTGTTACAGGAGAGTGCAGCGTCCAAAATTTTTGCAGGAATCAACACGATTGATAAAGAGACCATTCTGCAATCCACCTATGATGGACAGTATGAGGATCTGTTTTTTCTTGTAGAAAGCCAAATTATGAAAGTTGCAGGCGAAGTGGGTGGGAGTTTGCACCTTGCACGGAGCCGAAATGATATGGGTGTGGCCATGTACAGAATGGTTCTTAGGGAAAAGATACTAGTCGCCGTTGAGGCGCTGCTTTCCTTTCAAGAAACACTTTTGAAAGTGATTGACACCTATAAGGAAACCATTGTCCTCGGACATACACATACACAGCAGGCCCAGCCGATGACGTTCTCTCATTATCTCTTAGGAATGTATGATGTCGTTGACCGTGATTTAAAAAGACTAAAGGCGGCCTATGATACATGCAACGTGAGTCCCCTCGGTGCGGCGGCCCTCACAACAACCGGTTTTCCGATTAACCGTAAGACTGTCGCCGAGCTTTTAGGATTTCCGAACATCATTAAGAGTGCCTATGATGCGATTGGCGGTGCCGATTATTTAGGGGAAATTGCCACTGCAATCCAATTAGCCTTTATTAATCTCGGCCGATTTTCACAAGATCTTCTTTTATGGTCCAGTCAAGAATTTTCAGCAATTCGAGTGGCAGATCCCTATGTCCAAACGAGTTCCATTATGCCGCAAAAAAGAAATCCTGTCTCACTCGAGCATATTCGTGCCTTAAGCTCAAGCGGGATTGGAAATGCCCAAACCGTCCTTCAAATGTTACATAATACACCATACGGAGATATAAACGATACCGAAGATGACCTTCAGCCGTATTTATGGAAGGGCCTGCATCTTATCGATCAAGTTTTTCGGTTAACAAAAGTGGTGGTAGGAACAATTGAAGTGAATGAAGAATTGTTAAAAAGAAGGGCCCAAGAAAGTTTTGCGACAATTACGGAATTAGCCGACACTCTGTTCAGGGAAGCAAACATCCCGTTTCGAACCTCTCACTCCGTAGCCAGTCAGGTAGTGAAAATCGCCATGTCAAGAGGATGGAATGCTACACAGGTTACCTCTGTACTGGTTGATGAAGCAGCAAATGCAGTTATCGGACATCCGTTGAATGTACCGGAGGAGATCATTCGTACAGCAATGGATCCCAAACATTTTGTTAAAATTCGATCGCTTCCTGGCGGACCAGCACCCGAGGAAATGAAGCGGGCGATTATGGAAAGAGAAGCTAGTCTGCACCACAATATTTCTTTACAACATAGTGAAGTTAAGAGAATTAAAGTTTGTATGGAAAAACTAGATCAACTAACAAGCAATTGGGACAAAACGGATGAAGACAAGAATTAAGAACGGTTATTAGAAATAATCAAAAAAATTCAAGGTGATATAACAATGACAATCTTTCAAAAAAACTTAGAAAAAATTAATGGTAAGACAAAATTAGTAGGATTACTTGCTACACCAATAGGACACAGTTTATCACCTAGAATGCATAATTTAGGATATACCTTGAAGGGTTTAAACTACGCTTATCTTGCGTTTGAAGTAGGGAATGAAACGCTCGAGAAAGCGGTAGAAGGAATGAGAGCTCTAGATGCAGCTGGGTTCAATGTATCCATGCCAAATAAAATGGAAATCATTCAATATTTGGATGAACTAGATGTAAGCGCTAAATATACTGGTGCGGTAAACACGGTGGTAAATAAAGATGGCAGGTTAATTGGATATAATTCAGATGGAAAAGGGTATGTGAAGAATCTTGAGGTACACGGGGTAGAGTTGAATAATAAAAAAGTGACATTAGTTGGATCCGGGGGCGCTGCCACACCTATCGCCATGGAATTAGCCCAGTCGGGTATTAGCGAAATCAGTATTTTTGCACGTAAAGATAAATTCTTCCACCAAGCTGAAAAGAATGTAGATAAAATTAACAATGAAATGAAAGATTATGGTGTTAGAGCAAATATCTTTTCACTAGAAGATAAGAAGACTTTCCAACGTGAAGTGGCAGAAAGTGCTGTACTAGCAAATGGTACAAGTTTAGGGATGAAGCCTTTTGATCACTTAAGTATCGTGGATGATCATTTAGGGGTACTGCGTGAAGGATTAGTCGTAACAGATGTTGTGTATAATCCTCACAAAACCAAACTATTAAAGTTAGCAGAAGAGGCCGGATCAACAGTCATTAATGGGTTAGGTATGATGCTGTGGCAGGGTGCCATTGCCTTTAAACTATTTACGGGTGAAGATATGCCCATTGAAGAGATTAAAAAAATCATGTTTGACTAAGTATTGTGTTCACAAAGAGGGCTTCTTGGAGTCAAAAGCCAGCTAAAAACCTCCAGAAATGCCCTCATGGATCGTGATTTAACCTTGTTGGTTTTCTATATATATTCACCCTAAAGGGTATTTATTTAACAGTATAACGAAGTTTCAGTTATCAAAAATTATAGGTCAGTTAGCTGAAACAAACTGGATAAATTCGCGAACGGCAGGTGAATTGTGTTTCTGCTTTTTGGATATCAACCCTAAATTCCAAGGAAAGCTTGGATTAATGATGGGAATCACTTTGATTAAATCTTGGTCGACTTTTTTTGCCATCGGTTTTGGGCAAATCGCAATCCCTAAGTTTTCAGCGATCATTCCATTAATAAAACCCCACTCTGAGATTTCGTAAGCAATTTTCGGAGGAAAACCTGCTTTTAGACATTCTTGAATGATAAGATCATGTATAAATTCTTGCTTGAATAGAATAAAAGTTTCATTTTTTAACTCTTTCATTTCAACTTCTTTTCTCTCCGCTAATGGATGGGAATGATGAACAAAAAGAGACAATTCTTCATTCACAAAGGGGACAACTTCAAATTCCTTTTCATCCACCGGTAAGATAACCACACCGAGATCTAATATTCCATCTTTGACATCCTGTTTAACCTTTTTTGAATCATCTTCAAAAATCTTGATTTTGATATCAGGATATAGATTATTAAATCCCTTAATGATAGTTGGAAAATATAAAAAACCAATGATTGGCGGAATGCCAATTTTTATTTTTCCCTTTTTTAAGTTCAATAAATCATAGAGGTGGACTGATAGATCATTAAGGGATTCCAAGATCTTTTCTCCTTCCGCTAAAACAATTTCCCCTGCGTCTGTTAATTCAATTTTCTTTGCAGACCGATCAAAAAGCTCAATATTTAATTCTTCTTCTAAGTTTTTGACTACCTTACTTATAGTGGATTGTGACAAATGGAGGGAATTAGAAGCTTGGGTAAAACTCTTGTATTTGGCTACTTCGATAAAGTAAGTGAGGTGACGTATGTCCATGATTGTTATCTCCGATCTATGAAAAATACGCATGATTCGCATTCCAATTATCTATTTTACCCATAATTAACTCAGATGTATACTAGCCTTGTAACATTCAAAGGGGTGACACAAATTGTCTAGTAATGAAAAGTTAAGTGCAAAAGTAGATATTGATTTTCCTGATTTTACCAAATTGCCTGAGCAAGTAAGGCAAAGATATGAAAGCTTACCAACAATAGTGAATTTTTTCCTGATGATGGGATATAGCCCAGGTACCTGTGTGGAAGTAATGGATCTAACCGACGCCATTTTTAAAAAGCTTACACTATCCGATTACCATAAAGAACTTCTGATTCTGGAGGTAGCAGGGCATGAAGGCTGCGAATATGAATGGGAACAACATGTATCCATTTCCCAAGCGGCAGGGGTGCGTGAAGATCAATTCGTCGCCATCGCTGAACGACGCTTTGATGATAATGATGCTTTCTCAGTACGGGAACAGGCCTTGTTGCGATTTGGAAAGTTTATACTTGAACAAGGTAAAGCGCCGGCTGTTGTATTCAAACACACACTTGAACAATTCTCCCTTGAAGAATTGGCGGATGCCATGATTGTCATTGGTTATTACAAAATGTTATCAACCTTTATCCAAACTTTTAACATTCCTATTGATGCGCAGGAGAACGGAAACTGGATCAAGGGGTAAGAGAATAGAAAAGTAAAATTTACAGTTAGAGAATGGGAGGAACGTAATCATGAGTAAAAAAATTGGATTTGTAGGATTAGGAACCATGGGCTTCCCGATGGCAGTTAACTTAAAGAAAGCTGGTTTTGAGGTCATTGGTTATGATGCCTTTAAAGGTATTTACGAGAAGGCAAAAGCTGCAGGAATAACAATGGTAGAGACTTTAAAAGAAGTGGCGGAACAAGCGGACGAAGCAATAATATCCATGGTTCGTGACTATGATCAAAATGTGGACATTATTTTTGGTCAGTACGGTCTAGTATCCGGCCAACCTAAAGATAAAACCATTATTGTTATGAGTACACTTGACCCTGATACCATGAATCAATTAGGCAAAAAGGTGGAAGAAGAAAGTGATTTGAGATTAATTGATGCGGCAGTAAGTGGAGGGGCTTCAGGAGCCCAAGCGGGAACATTATCGATTATGACATCAGGTCCAGAGAAAATCGTGAAATCCTTCCGACCATACTTTGAGGCGATGGGATCAAATATTTTTTACTATGGGGATCAAACAGGCAATAGCCAAACAGCAAAATTAATTAATAATCTTATTCTCGGCATCAATATGAATGCTGTCGCTGAAGGACTTAAATTAGCGAACCACTATAACTTACCTCAAGAGGAGTTATTGAACTTACTTCAAGTTAGTACAGGTGATAGCTGGGTAGTTAGAAATTGGAGCGATGTTTCTGAATGGACCGCAGACACCGCCTTGTCTGTTCTACTTAAAGACTTAAAAGCGGCCTACAACCAAGGGGTTAAACATAATATATCCTTACCATTCAACGCTCTATCATCCACACAGTTATTTGACGCAATGGGAAAAGAGAAACCAAGAGCCTAAGAATGGAATAAAGATTTAATTGGAAGGGGGACCACGACTATTGATGGTCCCCTAATAACTATATAAAAATCAATAAAATACAATTTAATGACTTCCAACTTTAAAAGAATATTATTTTATAGACAAACTTACATCTTTATTTTTGCGGTTTTTGACCTCATCCATCTTTTTGTAAAAGCTTTCTTCCAGATCAATTTCAAAGTAATTGGCAAATTTAATAATATAGGCTAAGCAATCAGCTAATTCCTTACCTAACTCATCCTTTGCATTTTCTTTCGCTAAATCAAAAGCTTCACTTTCATCCATTCCGTTTAAAATATTGCTATTGGTAAAATTAAAAGCTTTTCTAAGTTCTTCTGCGACTTCGGCTACTTCAGTTGTTAAGAGCATATAGTTGTTCAAAAGGGAAGCTCGTGTTGTCTCATAACTTTCATTATTGATTTCCCAGTTCATTTCTTCATGATATTTTTTTAAGAACTTCTGCATTTCCTTCATTGTGGCACCTCTTACAAAATGATAATTATAAATATTAGATAAATAGATAACAAAGAGTTCAAGGTTTATTATAAATTTAAAGCGCAAAATTGGCTGTCTCAATGTTTTTTTAGGGTTAACAATATAAAATTAAAAATCAGCAAGAAAAAAGACAATACCTAAAGAGGGTATTATCTTTATTTTTCATTATCTAGGATTATGGATTTAATAGGCTATAATGGATCAAAGTAACTCAACGGAGATAAATGGAATGTCCTACAACAAGACAACCCTTTTTTTGCAGTTATTTAATTCAATTCAACCGTTTCATTAACATCTGTCGATTCAGAACTTTGCCCAGTCATGCGTTTATACATAAAGGCAATTTTCTTCGTGAAATTACCGGTTTCCCAATATTCGGCTGCTTCCGCTTTTACTTTTATCAAGACAACGTTAGGATCATCATAAGAAGTTTGCATAATTTTCTCATATACTTTACTCCACAATTCCTTTTTCTTGTCTAAATCCTCTACGATTTCCGCTCGTCCACGGACGGAAACATAGGATTTACCTGCATAACTCACATTAACATCTTGATCGTGTATAATTTCTTCATATTTATCAGTCTCTTTTTTAGTGAAAAACCATAAGTCACCATCAAACTCCACTTCTTGTGTTTTCATAGGGCGAGAAACAAGCCCTTCTTCAGATAATGTAGTCAGCATGGCCGTGTCTACGTCTTTGATTAACTCTCTTAATGTTTCGATTTCTTCTTGTTTCATCATGTTTCATCACCTCATAGTGTTATTAAAGGTATATTACCCTTTACAAATATCATTAATCCTTGTTCTCAAGATTCTCGGGAACTTCCTTTGGTAAAGGCTTCATTCATGTTGGAAGAGGGGTTCACATCTATTATGTAATTTATGAATGCTGTGTGAAAACAGGAATCTATATGGTAGAACATATAGATGATCATCAATAACACCGACTCATTCCCATTGGATTGCTAGATATAGCAAAAAGATGATCAATAATAATCATTTGAACCCTTTAATTAGTTGTTAATGTGGACTCATGCTGTCGCTTTTTCCTCATAGGAAATTCATGTATTCAACCCACTTTATTTTTTTCACCAATAAACTCAAAACAAATCGGTTTCATTTGAATCATTCCTATTTGGTGCTATTCATATAGTTGTATCCAACCATTTGCAGGCTTACAAGCATTTAAATACGTAGGATGAGGGGTTGGCAAGACATGACAGATAAATATTTTGAGTAGGAAGAGGTTAGTGACAAAGTTTGGATCCAATTTGTGTATATAAATAATCATTCCAACTAACATAATGGTAAAAGTTGAAGACGAAATTCTTCCTTTAGCCATATTAGGATTAATGAAATAGTAACTTAAGTGAAAAATAGCCAGCCGGAACCCCAGGCCCAGTCATTTTTACTTGGGTTTTGACAGTTCAAATTCTCACAAGATTTTTCAACGTATCATTTTCAATTTGATATCTTTGGTTTTAATGTAGTTATTCAAAATAAATTCCATAATTTCAAGCTGTCGTTTAATGGCAAAACCTCTATCCGCGGATTCATTTGCCAGCAACTACGTTTTGAATGGTTTTATATTATCGATATAAGATGTTCTATATGAATTTTTTTAGTGGTTTGCATTTTGAACATTTTTTTCTTTGTTAAAATATTTATTCTAGCCTTACAATGGTCTGTGGTTCCAATAATTTGTCCGACAAATTCCGAAAGGTTCTGTAATGATCTTTTGCGGAATTGATAGTATTCTAGATATGGAAATATGAAGCGCAACTACTAAAAGAGAAAGGTCAAGATAAATGAATAATAATTATCAGACTTGTAATAATGTTACAAAGATATTCTTAAATGACTCTTCGAAAAACTTGACCGGAGAAGTTATGATTGATTCAAGTGATTTGGAAAAAGTTAAAGGATTCCCTAATACATGGAGATTGCAACACTTGAAAAATAGAGCGGAAGTTAGGGGAACATATAAAGGAAAAGAATAAGGAAATAAAACGATTCTACTATTTAGATATAGAACTCAGTTTGAATAGTACAACTGATCGAGTGAATGCAATTATCTCAGTACCTGAAGATAAAATTGTGCGATCAAATTTTGGAAGGGATATAGAGCTTGATTTAAGTACAAGGGATAAAGAATGTAAAAATCATATGTTTCCTTTGAATATTGTTTTTGATCCAATTGATAGTCAAATGTGGATGAATGATTACCAAAAGTATTATAACTACGACCCAGTTATATTACAAAAGTATGCTCAGTTTTTTGCTGAGGTTCTGGTTCCTATTCAAAGTTTTAAAGTTCCGGTGATTTCATTGAATAAAGATACCCCTAAAGAAGCTGTCTGCCAGGTATTCGAGAATGTTAATACAGGTGGAGTCTCATTAACTGTGTTTGAATTAATTACAGCTACCTTTGCAGCTGATAATTTTGAACTAAGGAAAGATTGGGAAACAAGATATAAAAGGTAAGTGAAAAATCCACTTTATCTCTTTCAAACCAGAAAGAAGCTATCTTATCTGTTGTCTCGTCGACGGATTTTTTAACTGCAATTACCTTATTAGACAGATACTACATAAAAATCAACGGTGGGGAAGCAATAAGCTGTAAAAAGCGGGATGTATTAAAACTTTCCTTATCAAAATATAAAAAATATGCTGATGAGTTAACGGAAGGATTTATTCAAGCAGCTATCTTTTTAAAAGAACAACGTATTTTTTCGTCGAGAGATTTACCATATAGTACACAGTTAATTCCAATGGCAGTAATATTCACAATCCTAAAGTCAAAAACACAAGACAGCGTTATTAAAGAGAAAATTTCTTCTTGGTATTGGTGTGGTGTATTTGGTGAAATGTATGGTGGAGCAAATGAAACAAGATATGCAAATGATGTTGGCGGAATGTTGGAATGGATTAACGGAGGAAGCGAACCAGATACCGTTCAGAGAGCGTATTTCCAACCGACTAGGCTATTATCTCTTCAATCACGATTGAGTGCTGCATATAAAGGAGTAATGGCATTACTTTTAAAAGCGGGATGCTTAGATTTTATAAGTGGAAGTCCTATGGATTTTACTGTTTTCTTGGATGAAAATACTGATATTCACCATATCTTCCCACGTGCATATTGTGAATCAGAAAATATAAGTAAAACAAAATGGAATTCCATCGTAAACAAAACACCATTATTTGCTAGAACTAACCGAATAATTGGAGGAAATTCACCAAGTGAATATTTGAAGAGAATTAAGTTAAATAATCATGTAGATAGTGCAAATCTTGATAGTTATATAGCATCACATAAGATAGATGTTCAAGATTTACATACGAATAATTTTGATGATTATTTCATTAAACGAGCTAAGTCCTTAATAGACCTAATAAGCAATGCGATGGCAAAACCAATTTCCAATTTAAGTGGGATGAAATCATAGCTTCTTTTGGTAGACCGTTGAACTAGAGTTGCTTACTTTAAAAGCAGGAATAATATAAGTTTTTTTATATAGTTCAGTATTTATTAGCAATAAGTTTGCTTGATATTAAATTCGAAACTCATAAAAAATAACTATGTTGATTTAACGGAAAAATACAGCCATTTTGCAACTTGCAAACTGAAGTGCCCCCCTTAAATTGCACTAATAATATTAGGGGGGTTTTTAGTTTAAAAGTAAGTTTGGATAAAAGGCTGTATTAGAGAATTTATACGGAGGGGGAGGGGGGATTAAAAGAGCAGGCAAAGGCGGTTTGTTAGTTAAAGAAGCCATGAAAGTAAATTTTTCGACTAAAACCTAACACGGATTTTGCTTAAGGCTTATATTAAGTAATGGAAATAAGTCACTTCATCTATATGAAAAAGCATGGAAATCCATGCTTTTATACATTCCTATTTATTTTTACCTTCCAATACGGTTATAAATTCCCGTAAATAATCAGGTAGATCTGGAGGACGGCGGCTTGATACGAGATGTCCATCAGTCACAACCGGTTCGTCATACCAAATGGCTCCGGCGTTTTCCATATCATCCTTAATTCCTGGCGTACTAGTCACATTCTTTCCATTTAAGATCTTGGCAGAAATTAATACCCATCCAGCATGACAAATCTGGCCAATTGGCTTCTCGGCCTCATTCATTTCTTGAATGAGGGATAAAACAGATGAAAAACGACGAATCTTATCAGGTGCCCAACCACCTGGAACCAATATAGCATCATAATCTTCCGCTTTTACATCTTCATAGGCAAAACTAGACTCAACAGGAACACCGTATTTCCCGATATACTTTTTATTTGCCTCATCTCCAACAATATCTACAATCGCTCCTTCTTCACGAAGTCTAAGTACAGGATACCAAAGCTCCAAGTCCTCAAATTCATGATCAACAAGGCTTATAATCTTTTTTCCTTTTAAACGCATTGAACCATCATCCTTTTTTATTAAACTATACTAGAAACTGTTAATGACTGGCAAGTGATACTTGTATTTAGGAGCTGTCAAAACAATGGACCGTATGCCAATTTGATAATTGGCATACGGTCCATCTCCAAGGATAGAGTTACCATACAAAAACTCATTCCAATAACAAGGGCTGTTTCTTACAAATAATTCTATCTTTACTCTCTAATTAATCTTGAACACGTTTTATTCTTGGGTCTGTAAAGATATCCGATTCATCCTCACTATTAGATGAAAATTCAGAGATAATGGCTCCATCTCTCCCGCTTTAAACCAGTGCTTTGTATTCTACCTAGGAATATAGGTTTTTATGGATATTTTATTTAACTTAATAATTTAAATCCTTTTTTCCGTTAGTTATAATATTCTTATACTAATTTGGAGAGGTAACATGACATGCCCATACACAACAAACTCGTACGTGATCTGATCCCGAAAATAATAGAAAGCACTGGTAAGAAATTTAGCACAAAAATTCTAGGCAATGAAGAATACGCAACTGAATTAAAAAATAAGAGCCAAGAAGAACTTGATGAGTATTTGAAAGCAGAAAATGATCAAGAAGCTATCGAAGAATTAGCTGATCTATTAGAAATTATCCATGCACTCGCTAAGTGCCACGGATCTTCTATTGAAAAAGTAGAAGAAGTCCGCCGAATGAAGGCAGAAAATCGCGGAGGATTTGAGGATATGATCTTTTTAATAGAGGTTGAGGATGAGTAAGGTTGAACTAATAACTGGGGAACTAGGAAAGCACTTATTAGAAAAGACAGAAGAGTCATCATCTATTTGTATCCTGACCTCATTTATTATGAAATCAGGAGTACAATTTTTAAAAGAAAGTTTAAAAAGAGCGGCAAAAGATGGGGCAGATATTAAAATTTGTACCGGTGATTATTTATACATAACGCAGCCGGATGCCCTTGATGAATTGCTATCAATTGATGAACGAATTGAAATTAGAATTTGGAAAAGTAACGGAGTATCCTTTCATCCAAAGGCCTACATATTTCAGTCAAATGAACAAAAACTCCTGTTTGTAGGTTCCTCAAACCTCTCTAGGTCAGCACTTTGTAATGGAGTGGAATGGAACCTAGCTGTTAAAGATGAACAAGAAGTGTTTGATGAAGCTCAATCCGAATTTCTAAGACTATTTTATGCTGACCAGACAGTATCCTTGAATAAGGAAACATTAGAAGAATATAGAACTAGTTTTGAAAGATACCAAAGAAAATATCCAAACCTAACCAAAAAATGGTCTGAACTTGAAGAGTTAGATTTAATGCTCCCTTCGAAGAAAGAGGCTCCAATACAGCCAGAAATTATTGTAGACCCACCAGCTTCCTATGGGGCAATTCAACCAAGATTTGCTCAAATTGAAGCTCTTGAGGAGTTAAACAAAACACTGGAAGAAGAGTATAACAAGGCCCTGGTTGTCATGGCGACGGGACTAGGAAAAACCTATTTGGCTGGATTTTTTGCTCAAAATTTTAATAAAATTCTTTTCATTGCCCACCGGGAAGAAATTCTTCATCAAGCAAAAGAATCCTTCGCAAAAGTTATGCCGGATAAACGATATGGTATTTATAATGGTAAGGTAAAAGAAAGTGAAGCGGATGCTATTTTTGCATCCATTTATACATTGAGTATGAAAACGCATCTCGAAAAGTTTCATCCTGGAGAGTTTGATTTAATCATTGTGGATGAATTCCATCATGCGGCGGCAGAGTCCTATAAAAGAGCACTAGAATATTTTCAACCAAGGTTTTTGCTGGGGATAACCGCTACACCTGACCGAAATGATAATAAAGACGTTTACGCGATTTGTGACGGGAACGTTGCCTTCCGTCTTGATTTTCTTGAAGCAATCCAAAGAGAGTGGTTATCTCCATTTAAATATTTTGGCGTTTATGATGATACTGATTATAGTCAAATTACCTGGCTAGGTAACCGATATGATGAAGAAGAATTGCTTCTCGCTCAAATGAGAGAGGAATTGGCCAAAAAGATCCTGGAAGCATGGGAAAAGAAGAAACAGACAAGAACGATTGGCTTCTGTTCTTCCATAAAGCAAGCAAACTTTCTCTCGGACTATTTTAATAACCGTGGATATCGAACTGTAAGTCTTCATTCACAGCAAATCAGCGTTGGTAGAAAGGAAGCCATTTCCCAGCTTTCCAAGGGAGAAATGGATGTGATTTTTACAGTTGATCTCTTTAATGAGGGTGTGGATATACCAGAAGTAGACACGTTATTGTTTGTCAGACCGACTGAATCGTTAACGGTCTTTACACAACAAATTGGGCGTGGACTTCGATTACATCCAGGGAAAGAAAGCTGTGTCATCGTTGATCTTATTGGAAACTATCGAAATGCAGATATTAAGCTTAGTTTACTTGATACCCAGCCTAGTGAAGGAAGGACCAGAAACATTCAGCCATCTCTGCCGCAATTTTGTGAGATGGACTTGGATATAGAAGTAATCAATTTACTCCGAGAAATGTCACGAAAAAGGCAGCCAAGAAGAGAAAAGCTGCTTAATGATTATATGGTTTTGAAGAGGGAGCTTGGTAGAAGACCAACTTACTTGGAATTGCATTTAATTGGTGCTTCTGATTCACCTCAGTATAAACAGGAATTTAAAACGTATTTTGGGTTTTTAAAATGGGCGGACGAATTAACCTCTGAGGAATTGGAAGTATTTAATCGATATGAGGATTGGTTTATTGAAGTAGAGAAAACAGGAATGACTAAAAGTTATAAGATGGTTGTCTTACTGGCCATGCTAGAACGCGGCCCTTCCCATTGGTTTGATCCAATCACTCCATCCGAGGCTGCACCATTTTTTCATCACTTTTTGATGGAGAAAGAGCATCGGAAGAGAATCGATTTTTCCGATAAATCTTCCGTAAAACTTTGGGATTATAGTGAGGAAAAAGTAAGTAAATTGATTGTTACAATGCCAATGACAATGTGGAAAGGTAAGCTAACTTCTTTTGAAAATAACGTTTTTCGGTTTAATCTTGATGTTGCTAAAGAAGATGAGGAAATCCTATTCAATTGGACAAAAGAGATTTGTGAATACCGTCTGCATTATCATTTTGAACGGAAAGCTAAAATTCATCAAAATTGAAGTGACCCCTTTTAGTTGGAAATATAGTCTAACTTAAGGGGTCACTTCTGTTTTGGAAGGTGCGATCCCTTTTTTTATATTAAAAGGTAGCAACGCTTTATATAATCCTCTGAAACGATTGATCCGAACATATTATCGTCTAGTATATGCTAGAGAACCAAAATGGAAGTAAATGCAATTTTAATGTAGTACAGTGTTATAATTTAAGGTAATAAATTCTTCTCTGGAGGTACGCTATGAATGATGTTGTGAATACTCAAAAAGAAAAATATAAAGCTTGGGTTACGGAAAATTTAGGTGAAAAAACAGGTATCTGGTACACGCCATATCTTGAAAAACTTGGATACCTGTTAGAAAAGTTTGGATTAGGTAGCGGCTATAAGGAAAATTTCTTTGATTATCAAACATATTCGGAGTATAAAAATATCTATCAACAAATGACGGAACAAAGTGATGAGGATATTGAGAGATTAGTAACTGGAGGTACACCTCGATATCCAGAAAAGTTTGGTACATTAAGAATTCAATTTAGAAAAAAATATGCGGAAGATGAATATAATCGCGGGGTAAGAAGTAAGCCTGAAAATCTAGGTGGGATACCTGACTGGGGCGTTTTAATGCGCTCATATTTAATATTTTTATATTATGTTGAAAATCCTACTTTAACTTATCCTAAAAAAGAGAAGAAAATTGCGAATCAAGAAAATGAAATTGATAACAGCATTAATTATTGGGTAATTTCACCAGGTGAATATTCGAGATTATGGGATCAGTTCCACGCAGGAAATATGATTGCACTTGGTTGGGACTATTTAGGGGATTTAAATAACTATGATTCAAAGGAAGCTGTTGAACGAAAAATAGCTGAGCAAAGAGCGGATGGGGTGCGCCCTGTCAATGATACAAAGGCTGTGTGGGATTTCTATCGTGAAATTAAAACAGGCGACGTTGTATATGTGAAAGAAGGAATTAAGAAAATCCTCGCACGCGGTGTTGTTACGGGAGATTACTACTTCGATGATGAAGCATCAGAGTATAAACATAGAAGAAAAGTAGATTGGCTTCAAGTTGGAAAGTGGGAACTACATCAGACATTTGCTCAAAAAACGTTAACATGTCTAAATCCTTATCCAATTTTAATTCAAGAAATTGATCAAGTAATGAATGAAGAACTTATTGAACCCAAAATTGCTGAAGTAAATGATTTTAAAAATTGGTTATCCAATCAAGTTACTGATACAGGAGTTAGCTTGAATGATAAAACAGTTAAACAAAAAGTAAGTGCGTTAAAGGATATAGAGCACCATTTTGATACTTCAATTTTTGGTGAAACAGATATTGAGCAACTAAAACGGTTGAAAGATATAGTGGTATCAGATGAATCCTACAAAAAATATAAAGGCGTATCGGGAAGTTCAATTGACTATTACATTCGTTTTATTGAATCTAAGCCTACTGTACAAGAAAATGAACCCTTTACAATGGATGAATTTCTTTCGGATGTTTTTATCGAGAAGAAGGAGCTTGTACGTCTAATTTCTCTACTTCAAAATAAGAAGAATCTTATTTTGAAAGGTGCACCGGGAGTAGGAAAAACGTTTATTGCCAAACGTTTAGCGTATGTAATGATGGAAGAAAAAGATGAAACGCGTATCCATATGGTTCAGTTCCACCAAAGCTATAGTTATGAGGACTTCATTGAAGGCTTTCGTCCAAAAGCTGAAGGAGATGGGTTTGAGCTGAAACAAGGTCCGTTTGTGAAGTTTGCTAGAAAAGCGGCACGAGATCCAGAACGAGACTACTTCTTTATTATTGATGAAATTAATCGTGGGAATATGAGTAAAATATTTGGGGAATTAATGATGCTTATCGAAGCGGATAAGCGAGGCGAGCAAATCAATCTCCTTTATTCTAATGATAAGTTTTCTGTACCATCGAATTTATACATCATTGGAATGATGAATACGGCAGATAGAAGCTTAGCTTTATTAGATTACGCTCTTCGAAGAAGATTTTCGTTTTTTGAAATTAAACCGGCGTTCAAAAATGAGACATTTAAGTTGTATATAAACGAATTAAATAATCCAGAAGCTTTAAATCGTATCATTGATGAAATTAATAGCTTAAATAATGAAATTGTTGAAGAGCTAGGGACAGGCTTTCAAATTGGGCATAGCTACTTTATAGGTGATGCTTATAAAGTAGATACTGCAAATCGTGTAGAGGAAGTAATTGAATATGAAATTATTCCACAGCTATTCGAGTATTGGTTTGATGATGAACAGAAGGCAAACGATTGGTCTGAACGACTAAGAGGTTGTTTCTATGGAGAGAAATAATAATATTCCAATTCGTAATATATACTATATGCTTTCCTATGCATATCAAACGTTAAATCTTTCCGAGTATAAACAAATCGGAACAGAAAAGTTCGAGAACGTCAAGGAGCTTTACGAAGAAATTCTATCGATTGGTATACCTGTTTTGATTCGCGGAGGATTAAGTAAAGATTATATAAGTGTTGAAGAGACTTCCAATGTTATTAAGGGGAAAATTGATATCAATTCTACGATAAAGAAAAATGCATTGGTAAATAAGAAAGTTGCAGTGGTTTATGATGAGTTCTCTGAAAATATATTTTTGAATCAAATTATTAAAGCGACACTCGTTTACCTATCGCACTCAAATAAAATAAGTCAAAAAATGCGTAGATTGTTTTATGGTTTGCTGCCTTATTTTACAGGGGTACTAGATGTAGAGCTAGATTTGAAGCTATGGAAAAACGTTAGATATAACCGCCAAAACATTCGCTATCAATTTATTGTAGACGTGTGTAGATATCTTTATGAGCAGTTATTATTTGATGAAAGCTCGATATCTCAAATGATGAAAGAGGTTCAGGATGAACAAAGATTATCTTCTTTATATGAAAAGTTCATCTATGCATTTTTTAAACGTGAAACGAAATATAATGTGTCCCATCCTCAAATTAAGTGGAGTGTTGATGATGAATTCACAGATGCATTACCAATTATGCAAACAGACCTTGTACTTCAAAAAGATAAAAAAACATTGATTGTGGATGCCAAATTTTATTCTGAGAATATGGTAGCAAGGTTTGAAGGCGGAGCTGCAAAACAAAAATCAGGTAACCTTTATCAAATATTTACATATATAAATAACTGGAAAAAAGAGCCGGATGAAACGGTTGCAGGTATGTTACTTTATGCGAAAACAACCTCATTAAATCAACCTAACCATATTTATCACATTAAAGGTAATCAAATTTTTGTTGTATCTCTTGACTTACAACAAGATTTTAGCGGCATAAAGGAAAACTTATTAGCATATGCCAATCAATTTTTTGCATAGTTTTATAAATTCGCTTTATGTATATACTAAACATCCTTCGAATCATTATTCGGAAAATGAGAATAAAATACAAGAACATAAGTTCTCTTTTTATTCGGAATATGATAAACTATTAATGCAATAGAATAGGATTTCTTAAGGGTGGTCGGCTCACTCCCAACAGAAAGGGGGTGATGCTGAATGACAGTTTTCGAAACCTTAATGATTATGATTGCTTTTGCGAGTCTAATCGTTGCAGTACTGTCATTTAAACAAAAATAATCCACCCTTGAGTTAACGGCATGGGTGGATTATCACCATATATTAGCCGATCCCCCATAGTGGGAAACCGTTTATTGCTGGACCAGACATGTTGCTGCATGTCTGGTCTTTTTTAATTTATTCATTATTAAGTATTATTATAACTGATTTCTATGCTTTCGTAAAACTTTTCAATAATACCTTTCGATAAAAGGGATATGTCAAACAAGGTAAATATGTTTATTCAAGTATTTTTGCATGTTACTAAGAATATGAGCTATACAAAGAATTCCCTACTCGATTCAGGAGGGGGAGGGCCTAGAATGACCTAAGTGCCTGGCCTTTCGATATTTAACAGATAAAGCAAAGTGATTATTGATTTTCCTCAGAAACTAAATAGTTATTTTTTCTTTAGAACACCCTTTTTAACTAGATTAACTAGGATACCCTTATTTTTAAACTTATTGTAAGCTATTAATTTATTTAAATCTTTAACAGTAAGATTTGCTGTATCGGTTGCTAGTTCAAATTCCTTAGTTCTCTTAATTAATTCTAGAGCAAAATCAATTTGCTTAGCAGACAGTGAATAGTCATCTTGATTTTTTGATTGGACTGCCGAGTTTACCTTTTCCTCCACAGATTGTTCAATAGTTGCAGCATGCTCGCGCAATCTTGCTTCTACGATTGCTTCTATTTCCTCATGACTGATTGACTTATTCTCAACCTCGGAAGGTTTTTGAGTGGTATTGAATAGTTTATCAAAAATCCCCTTTAACAATTTTGACACATCGCTTTCATCGCTATTTCATTTATTAACTATGTAAGTAAAATATTCCTTCATTCTATTATTCTAACAAATAGGAAAAAAAACAATACTTTTGTCAGATTTTTGCGGGAAAAATGTCTAAAAATTGTTATTTTTCATGCCAATATTCCTATTTGTAGTATAATGGAGAAAAATGCAAATTTTGGAGCGGTTATTATGGCAGTCACGATTCCTGAAACCATCCGTTCAACAGCTACAGCAGGGGAGCGGTTGTTATTTCGGACATTGAAAACTTTTCTACCCGATGATTATATTGTCTACTACGAACCAGAAATTCAAGGCAAACGTCCTGATTTTGTGATCATTGGTCCTGACCTAGGTATAGTGATTTTAGAAGTAAAGGATTATACAAAAAACACCTTATTTCAAATTAACCATGATGAATGGCATATTGTCGCTACTTCTGGTGATCAAGCCGTGGTCAAAAGCCCGATGAAGCAGGCAAGGGATAATATGTTCCATGTGGTTGATGTGTTGAAAAAAGATAAAAATCTTGTTCAATTGGATGGTAAATATAAATTTCAGTTAAAGTTCCCCTACGGCCATGGGGTTGTTTTTACTAGGATGTATTCCAAAGATTTTATTGAAGAAGGGTTATATTCGGTTATTGAGCCAAATCTTTGTTTAACCAGGAATGAAATTGATCCCGATAAAGAGGAATTTTCCGAAGAAATCCTGATGGAGAAAATCTTGAATATGTTTGTTGTTCCATTCCGACTGAAGGAACCCCTCACACTTGAGGACATCAATGCGATTCGCTATCATTTATTCCCTGAAGTTCGGATTAGTGCAGAGTTTAAAGCACCGGTCCCTTATCAAGATCAACTATTATTATCACTTCATGATATTAAGACCATGGATCTCCATCAAGAGAATTTGGCAAAGCAGATTGGTGATAAGAATCGGTTGATACGGGGAGTGGCAGGGAGCGGAAAAACGATTATATTGGCAAGTCGTGCTAAAATGCTATCCAAACAAAATCCCGATTGGAAGATTCTTATCCTTTGCTATAATATCTCACTAGCTAATGCGATACAGCAAATGATTCATCATATGTTAAATGAACCCGAGGATCTATTTGATTTTGATCCTAACGTAAAGAAGGTTCAGAATCAAAACATCATCGTCCGCAATTTCCATTCATGGTTGAAGAATGATCTGAAAATCAGAGAGCAGCAGCTGCCTGATATCATAGAAAAAATTGAGAGGAAAGAGTCCATTCTGCCGACTTATGATGCGGTATTAATTGACGAGGGACAAGATTTTGAAGCAGAGTGGCTGCGAATTGTCAGCTTACTTATCAATTCGGATACGCAATCACTTTTATTGGTAGAAGATCGGGCCCAAACGATTTATAATCGTAAACGGTCCTACCTTCAGGATACCGGTTTAAGCTTCCAAGGCCGGTCAAAGGTATTATCCATCAATTATCGGAACACCCAGCAGATTGTAAAGTTCGCTTGGGATTTTTACCGTAAGCATTCCATGTTTAAGAATAAAGTGGTCAATCGTGATCTAGAAGGGGAAATTATTGCCCCCAAAAGTACCAAACGAAAAGGACCGGAAGCGGGGATTGTAAGAGCTGCTAATTTCTTTGATGAAATGAGACTGGTTGCTCGGCAAATTAAAAAGCTTCACCAAGAGAGAAAAGTCCCATTTGATGATATGTTAATCCTGTACCGGGTGAAACGAACGCATCAATATCCGATTATTGATATGATCAAACGATCTTTAACGAATGAAGGATTGCCATTTTATTGGATAACAGAAAATGACGTTTCGAAGCGATCCTTTGAGAAGGAAGACAGCAAAGTGAAGATTAGCACGATTGACAGCAGCAAAGGTCTTGATTTTCGTGCAGTGTTTATTGTCAACGTAGACTCGATGCCATTTCCTTTAGAAGAAAATAAGGAAAGGGAAGTGTCGCTTTTATACATAGGGATGACTAGGGCAAAGGAATTTTTGTGTCTTTCTTACTCAGGTGAATCCGAATTCACCTTCTATCTTGATGGGATACTTCAAGAGAGAAAACCGAAGAATAAAGAAATTGGGCAGATTAATTAACCTATCAACTAAAAGAGTCTATTATGGGTAGACTCTTTCCGTTTGCCGATCTGCTGGGGTAATTATATAGTATAAGTTCTTGAAAGAGTTATTTCGTATTTATCGTTAACATTTATCTTTTTTTATAGATAGTTCTCCAATATCGGCATTGATCGTTAACCAAGGACATTAGAAATTAATTATTGAATTCAAATTAATCGGGGGAATTTTTGTGGATTTAAGAAAAGAATTTCATAAGGACATGATATCAATCTACCAAAATGCCAAAAGAGAGTGTGGCTATAATGCGACTAGATTTCTTCAAATGGTAGCTGCTCAGGATGGTGTAAAAGTAGCGAAAAGTTTCATTCATAAAAATCAACCAACCGACGGGTTTACAACACTTTGGGAGTTTGGCAGATTAGACTTGACGGTGGAAGCATTAATATTAAAGCAGAAGTATCAAGAGTTGTTTACCGATGAAGAGAGACACACGGTTAGTGAACTATTAAAACAATATGGTTATGAACCAGATGAATAAGTAAATTGCTTAAAACAAATATCATAGAATTATATTTCTCATAGAGAAAGCAAAAATCAGAAATATAGGGGGGATAGGAATGAAGTTTATATCCTGGAACTGTCTAAGGGGATCCTTGATAAAGGACAAGTTTAAGAAAATAACTGAACTTTGCCCAGATTTGGCTGTGATACCAGAGTTACCAGACCCAAGTATGTTTCAAAATGAAGTGACTATCGAGAACTCTATTTGGTATGGGCAAGAAAAGGGAATTGGACTTGGGATTATTTCTTTCTCTAAGGACTATAAATTATCTATGTTAGTAGATGAAATAAAATATGAATGGGTAGTTCCAATACAGGTATCCGGACAGGAAGACTTTATTCTACTTGCCGTATGGACCAAAAGAACCCCGGGATATTCATCCTATGGACATATCCTATATTCAGCTTTAAAAGAATACGAACATTTTCTTAAAAATAAACGAGTAATCATAATTGGCGATTTTAATATTGATAAAAATCTACCTAGTAGTTACTCAGGGATTCAAGGCCGCCTAGGATTTGAAAGAATAATTGAACTGCTTCATAGTTGTGGGTTAACAAGTTGCTACCATTATTTTTCTAATGAAGAATTTGGCTCTGAAAGCAAAGCCACTTACTATCATTATAGGAAAAGTACCCTGCCATTTCATATTGACTATTGTTTTGCTTCACAGGAGATGATTCAAAGGACGAAGCAATTTTATGTTGATAATGATGAGGATTGGGCAAAGTTAAGTGATCATTTACCGCTTGTATTTGAACTTTAGAGGACTCATGAGTCCAATCAACAAATTTTAGTCAATGAAAATAAGCCTCTCTTTGACGAGAGGCTTATTTGCTAATCAGCAAATACTGTATGTTTTATTTTCCATTTTTCCATTGCAATAAATAACCAGAAACTATAGATTCCTATAGTGATGATGCACAATAACCACCACTTTATCCAGTTTCCGAACAATCCGATAGCTGAACCAGTAAAAGTTAATCTTCGTCCATTTATCACAGTATGTCTTGTTTTCCATCCTAGAATCATAGTAATTGCCCAAGGATAACAAATTCCAATTGTGCAAATGGTTACAAGTCCACCTAAAATGGACCAACCTATGTATTGAAATAAACCACCATCAAAATAAGAGTTTCCTTCCGATTGTGAAGTATAGCTCTGGTTTACATTTATTGTTAAATCACTCATAATATCACCTCCTAAGATTAATATAGGTAAATTATACTATAAAATTACCTTTTATGGATGGGTATCTATTAGGATGTTATAAAACGATCAATAATATAGAGGAAAAACACGACAGATAACCTATTATAATTTATTCGAATTTAATATTTTATTTTTCCTTTATTACTAGTAAATCATATTTACATAATGACATCATATTGTACAGAATTTGGAACCCTATTATTATAAGGGAGAGTTTTAATTTGAGCAGCAAGCAAAAGAAATTAATAAAAGAGCTAGATCATTTAAGTGAAAAAATCCAAATATTAAAATTAACAGGAGATAATAATAGGTTATTAAATTTGAGCAGAGGATATAAGAATGACAGAAATAGAATACGTAAAGAGATATTGCACCAATACGCAGATTTATTCGCTGTCATACAATGTATAAGAAAATTAAGCGACCTTGGTGTTCAAAGTGTAGATTTATTGGCTAGCGAGAATGAAGAGTATTTTAAAACATCTATTATAAGGTATAATGCATTAAATCCGTTGATGATAAAGTACATAGACGTTTTTGATGAAATAGTCTGTCTTTTAGAAAATGGCTTTCCAGACGGGGCGATGCAGCGATGGAGAACATTGCTTGAATATTCGATCATCATTATTTTCATTATTTAGCAAGGCGAGGAAGTTGCAGTAGCGTACATTAATAATTATCTAAAGTCGATGGAAGACTATCTTCATCCAAGAACAAACTTTGCTTGGGCAGAAATGGCAGACTGCTTAAAGGAAGAAAAACAGATTAGTATAAGAAAGCTGTTGGCTCATATCAATGGAATTGATAAAAATGCCAAAATAAAGTATTTGGCAATGTATAAATTAACTTCACAATCTATCCACGGTTCTTCTGTTGGAATTAACCTATCGTTTAATGATCATATTTCTTTTGATATTAATGAACTCAATAATAAAAATAGTAATTATTATTCTGGAGGAATTAGCACAGTAATTACCCATACTATGAGTCTGATATTTCCAACCTTCTTAAAGTATTTTAATACATTCCCGAATGCGGAAATAGATATTAAAAATTTATGGAAGGAACTTTTCAGTGTATATGTAAAAGAAATAAATAAAAGTCAGCTATAAATAAAAACAGGTGTCCTCAGACAGTTTTCAAATCTGCTTGAGACCGTTGCTAAGGCGGGAGACATTTTATGTTAGTGAAATTTAGAAAGATTATGGGTGAATTTTAATCCTTAAATATGACATTTGTATATTACGTTCTTGCTAATAGACTTGTTACAATAAATAATATCCATTCCATTAGGGGAGAATTTATTTATGGCTAACACACACACTTTTAGCAAAGGCGAGGAAGTCGCTAATTCAATTACTCACGGTATAGGTGCTCTTCTCAGCATTGCAGCTTTAGTACTATTAATTGTGTCTTCTTCATTATACGGAAACGCTTGGTATATTGTCAGCTTCACTCTTTTTGGTTCTACGATGCTCTTAATGTATACATCGTCAACCCTGTTACATGCGTTCCCTGAAGGAAGCAAAGTGAAAGATTTATTTGAAATCTTCGATCATTCTTCCATCTATTTTTTTATTGCTGGAACGTACACACCATATCTGTTTTTAGTAGTTAAAGGTTGGTTAGGATGGACTATCTTTGGGATCGTATGGGGACTGGCGATCGGAGGAACTATTTTTAAATCCTTTTTTGTAAAGAAATTTTTATTTACATCGACTGGGTTATACGTAGTAATGGGTTGGTTAATTGTTTTTGCTTGGAAACCTTTATCGGAACACATGCCGCATACTGGATTAAAGTATTTAATTATTGGAGGATTGTTCTATACTTTTGGATCTGTTTTCTACATTTGGAGGGGGTTCAAATATCACCATGCATTATGGCACCTTTTCGTTCTTGCCGGAAGTGTGATGCACTTTTTTAGCGTACTAACACTTTTGCAATGATTACCATTAATGAACTTAATTTATAGTAGTTAGGTAACAAATAATTAGGATCAGCTGCCATAATGGCGGCTTTTTTGTTGTGTGCTAATGGCAGTTAATCCTAGGACGCTGGAAGAAAACGAGAAGACCGATCAAAATCTCCAATTGTATTTAAAGAAACCACGGTTTTTTCCGTGGTCCAGTTTAAGAGAAAGCGTTAATTTATTTCGAAAAAACCATCTAAGTTAGAACTGATATGACGATTCCACCGAATGCCGTTACAATTACAACAATCCAAGGTGGAAGCTTCCAAATCATGAGTAAAGCAAAAGCAATAATTGCGAGGCAAAAATCATAAGGCGTTTTAATGGCACTGGTCCATACAGGATTATACAAGGCAGCAATCAATATTCCTACAACAGCTGCATTAATCCCAGAAAGTGCTGATTGGAATCTTGGTCTTGAACGAAGGATATTCCAGAATGGCAGTGTACCTGCAACAAGGAAAAATGCAGGTAAGAAAATAGCAATCAGTGCAAGTATACTTCCAATTATCCCATTAGGGTACGGCTTCAATACAAAACCAAGGTAGGAAGAAAAGGTAAACAAAGGTCCAGGCACCGCTTGTGCAGCTCCATAACCAGCTAGGAATTGGGCATTTGTCATCCAACCTGTTGGTACAACATCTTGCTGTAACAACGGTAGAACAACGTGACCGCCACCAAAAACTAATGCTCCTGCACGATAGAAACTATCAAACATAGCGAGTCCCTGATTATGAATAACAAGCCTTAAGAGAGGCAGAACAATCAAAAAGGCAAAGAATAGTATCAGAAAGGTAATGCCTGTTTTTTTACTTATTGGTATTTGCATCGGCTCGATTTCCTGTGCTGTATTTTGTTTGAAGATGATCCATCCAATAAGTCCTGATATAATAATTATAAGCACTTGAACCACTGATATAGGGACCAACAGGGTGGCAACAGCAGAAATTATTGCAATTGAACCCCGCATTTTGCCGGTTGCAAGTTTGCTTGCCATCCCCCAGACCGCTTGAGCCACAACAGCTACAGCTACAATCATCAATCCGTGTAACCAACCCGCATGCTGCAAATTTAGCCCATGAAGCAGCCAAGCAAAGAGCATGAGTGCAATAGCAGAGGGAAGCGTAAATCCAAGCCATGCCATTAGTCCGCCAATCAATCCAGCTCTTTGAATTCCAATGGCAATGCCAACCTGACTGCTTGCCGGTCCAGGGAGAAACTGACAAAGTGCGACTAAATCAACATAATTTTTTTCATCTAGCCATTTACGCCGCTTCACATAATCCTCATGAAAATATCCTAAATGAGCAATTGGACCTCCAAATGATGTAAGTCCTAAACGGGTCGAAACCTTTAAAACTTCCAGAATACGTTTCAAACTAGCTTCCCCTCCTAATCCTTAATCTCTTTAAAATCTTTTGAATGTTCTTTTTTAACAGCGTTCAAATAAAAGTTGTTGTATAGGGATACCCGCAAGCGGCAATTACCAAAAGAGAAATAAATCAATAAAATGGGAGACTTTCTCATTGAACTCTCCAATTAACTCCAATTTCTATATTATTATATCAACTTAGAAAAATGTGGTACATTCTAATTCATTTTTTAGTAGGATGTTTATATCCCAATCGCTGCATTATAAACCTATTTGATGATAAAAAATTGATTTAAATCAAGGAAATCGCCATACATTTCCCTTATGATAAAAATATACTTATAAATGAGAATGATAATCAGTATATAAGAGTTAGTTTCTTTAAAAATAGGCTCTGTTAATCATCTCTGTTGATAATTGAATAAAACGAACAATTGTTCTACAATGAAGAAAAAGGATGAGAGTGAGTGGTATTGAATGGCTTTGAAGGAGATTATTAAAGAAATTGAAAAACTTAGCACAGCCGACCAATATCGTTTAAAAGATTTTTTCACGAAATCCCTTGAGTCTTATGCTGCAAGTGAACCTGTGTTTAAAGAAGTATCCGAACAAAAACATAAAGATGGGTACACTTGCATTCACTGCCATTCGAAAAGTGTTGTTCGCAAATAACTACCACAGTCGTCTTAAAGGCTGGATGGACCGTTTCAATGGCGTTGCAACTAAATACCTCGACCATTATTTGAGTTGGTTTCAATTCTTAGATATTATCAAACACCGCAATGATAATACTACGGTAAGCAAAATGATTGTTGATAGTTGCTTGTTATCAATAAATGTCACTTATGATAAGCTCAGACTAACCACTTTTCAGTTATAATAAGATTTTTTCTTGTTCAGGAACGAGGCAGGATTTGCAATAATGGTATAAACAAAACTTTAGGAAACATTTAATACAAACACTAACTTTTAAACTGAAGAGGGAGGGTGATGGATATGATTAAGTTGATTAAGGAATTAATTGATAAACAGTATGGAAAGCCGCAAGGTCTATTAGGAACGTATATCGGTGAAAAGATGGTACAGCAACATAAACCTGAAACTTTATGGACTATTGAGCTATTAAACATTGTGCAGGGTGACAATGTATTAGAATTAGGATGTGGTGCTGGTTATGCAATGAAACTTATCCTAGACCTAACTTTAGTAGAACAAGTAGTAGGAGTGGACCTTTCACCTACCATCATTCGGTCGGCTACGATTAGAAATAAAACCGCATTAAATGCTAAAAAGGCAAAATTGGTTCAAGCAAATGTTAATAGATTACCGTTCCAAGATGGAAACTTTGACAGAGTGTTTAGCATACATACAATTTATTTTTGGGACGATTTATCTGAAACTTTATCAGAAATTTACAGGGTATTAAAACCTGGAGGTTATTTCGTAATCACCCTTTGTGATGGCAAAGATGATGAGATTTGGGAAGGGATAAAAAGTATGATTGAAAAACGATTAATTCCTATTGCTAAGGAAAATGGATTTCTCGATGTTGCATTATTAAAAGGTCCAAAATCTAGACAATTCCATACGATTGCAGTTTTGGGTCATAAACATTCCTAAGTATATAATCCCTTTTCAACAAACAAGTAGCATTTCTTAGAAAACGAACAAAAGGACCTCTGGGGTCCTTTGTTTTTACAGTTTATCAACATAAACGTTTAACAGAGCCAACAAAATAAATAAAAGGAATAATCATCATATAGAATAAGTTATTGCTAATAGACTTGTTGAATTTTACAGGAGCTAGATCTACTCCGGAATCTAAAGAAACCGGAGTTTCTTTTTTAAGGATAAAAAAATACATGATCTCATTGTTTATATTGTTGACAAGTAATTTAATGTTTTTTAATATGTAGTATTATACCGACTGACGGTATGATTCTTAGTATTAAATTGGAGGTTTTAATGTATGTCCAATAATCTACAAAGAAACAGCAGCTTCCCACATATATTGGATACAACAGAACAATTAATAAAGGAAAAAGGATGCAGACATACCACTTTACAGGATATTATTGAACGATCTGGTTTGTCTAAGGGAGCTATTTATCATTATGTATCTGGAAAGGATGAATTATTTGGATTAGTACTTAAATCTAAAATGGAACAGATGAATGCGAATTTTAATGGTGTAGTGGCTGAAACCGCTCCAAAGGATGCTGTTCTTCCTATTCAATTTATTGCAGAAGGAATGGCGGCACAAACAGAAGGGCAAGATGTATCAAGTAAAATCATGACTTATTTGCTAGGTCAAATAGATAATCCAAAAGTGGAATCTCTTCTTAGCGAAATATATGGGGCCTCTTTAAACACTGCTAAGAGTTGGATTGAAATAGGGCAAAAAGCTGGTGCTATCCCTGAAGAGATCAACGCTGAAAAAATGGCTTCACTTTTTATGGTTTTCACTTATGGACTGCGTGTTCGAAACCTAATATCAAAAAATTCAGGGCCAAGTGTACAAGTAGAAGATATATTTAATTTATTACTGCGCTCACTCAAATAATTATTTGGAAAAAAATTCAATCACTTCATTGACATACCGACTGACGGTTTGTATAATTAGTTCCATAAGAACACTGAGGGTGGTTCGTTTCTAATTTGTGTCTACCTGTACTCAAAGAATATAAAATTGATTTCTGGTTTCAAAAATTGAAATTAGGATTTTTTTTACAGCTCAACAAACCGTCGGTCGGTTTGTTGAGCTGTATCTCATTAAAAAATGAGGGGGAGCTAAGATACTTGAGTAAAGAAAATAGGAAGGTCTGAGGTAACACATATCATATTCCATGGGGTTCTCATCGTATTATTACTGAGGAGTTTTCCATTCTAAATTAAAGGAATTGAGAATATGAAAATTGAAGTGGCTTCGATGAATGACTTGAAATCTATTAAACATTTATTTGCATCTGTTACCAACCATCTGAGAAAGAATGGGGTATACCAATGGGACATATTTTACCCTAACCGATGGGTCATCGCTAAAGACCTAAAAGGGGGGCATCTCCATGCTATTTTTAATGATGGAATATGTCTAGGTGCCGTAGTTATGAATGATGTGCAAAGCTCAAAATATAAAGGGATTACTTGGAGTGATTCAAAAGGGAGACCTGCAGTTATCCACCGTTTAGCCGTTCATCCTGATTCACAGGGCAAGGGAATTGGTAAGCAACTACTTTTCTATGCAGAGGAATTAGCAAAATCAGAAGAATACACTAGTAATCGATTAGATGCCTATACGGGAAACCCTACTGCAATAGAGATGTATGAACGTGCTCTATACTCCTCGGCAGGGCAAATCCATTATGCTTTTCGTAAGCTTCCATATCTGTGTTTTGAAAAGATGTTTTAGATACCTTTCCGAAAAACACAAATATATATTGATTTATAGTAGAAAAAGGTGGGACTGTATATGAATCAAAAGATTTCAAAAAAAGAAATCATAAAGGGTATTTTTATCACCCTTCTCATTAACGGGGCGATTCCTCTTCTTGTGTACGAAGTACTTAGGGCTCATATTTCAAGTATCGTTGCTTTATCCATTGCGACTATTATTCCTTTATTTGATAATTTACTTAGTCTTATTAAAAAGAGAAGTTTAGATGTTTTTGCTGTATTTATGTTAGTTAGTTTCATACTAGGTATCACGATGATTAGTATAGGTGGAGGTGAACGCCTTTTATTAATTCGGGAGTCATTTGTAACTGGTATCCTGGGTATGATTTTCATCGGCTCACTCCTATTTCCCAGACCATTAATTTTCTATTTTGCTCTTCGTTTTACGGTAGGAAATGATCCAGATAAAAAGTCTACATTCGAAAAAAATTGGCAGTATGCTTATTTTCGATTTGTGTTAAGATTAATGACCATTTTTTGGGGATTAGCATTAATTGGGGAATCCGCAGTGCGCTCGATTCTTGTCTTTAAATTATCTGTCACTCAATTCCTGGCTGTTTCGAATTTTGTAATGTACGGTTTTATAGGAGCTGCGATAGTTTTTACTGTTATTTATCGAAAACATTCTCAGAAAAGACTCAAGGACATTATCTCTAACAAAAACAATGTTTGAAAACAATAACTTTTAAGTTGGGAGTTGAGCATTTATTGTTAAAAAAGAATGTTATTTTACCAGTTATATACGGGTTAGCTTATTTATTTACTCTGTATATTGTTATTCAATATATCATCTATAAGCCCAGTCAATCGGGTATGGTTTCTTCCAAGCTCCAGGATCCCAATTTTCCGTATATGTTTTGGAAGCTTTTCTTCTTCCCTCATATAATACTAGGTATCATGGCATTATTAATTGGTGCTTATCAATTAACCAACAAGAGCCGTCAGAATCGAAAACGACATCAACTGCTGGGGCGGATTTATGGATTTGCGATTTTACTTAATGTACTCTTAGTTCCATATATATCGATGTATGCAACAGGAGGATTCCATTCTACGATTGCATTCCTTGTGCTTGATATTTTTTGGCTGCTCACAACAGCAACCGCCATTATTTATATCAGACTTAAAAATGTTATACGGCACCGAGAGTGGATTCTTCGAAGCTATGCTATTACATTCGTTTTTGTCACATTTAGAATTTTTCTGCTCATTATTCAGTTTTCGACTCATGCTTCCTTTAACGTAGCTTTCCCGCTTTCAGTATATCTTTCCATCATTATTAACTTATTAATTACCCAAGTTTATCTCAATAAAAGTACACACGGTTCATTAGTCAAAACTCATTAGAAGAAACCTATTAATATACTGATAACATATTATTAAATTGATACTTATTAACCTAAAGATAGTAGAAAAGCGAGGTATATAATAATGCTAGAATATGGTGATTCGTTGGAGTGTTCTATGGAGGATTTTGCTGATTTGCTAAATAAATTCCTCATTATGAAAGGAGTTGAAAAGGCTTCAATTATATATTAGGTAAAAACATACTGTTGTTAGAAACTATAGGAGGTAATATGATGGCGGATATAGTTTGGGGTAGTCCCGCAAGTTTGTTTTGTTTAGGCTTTTTCTTAGCTGGGTTGGGAGTTTTTATTAAACTTTCAAGAATGCCAAAGAAATAATATAAGTAATTTAACGATAGTAGAAATAGCAGTCAATATTGACTGCTATTTTTCATGATCATAGAAAAACACATCATATATCTTTTGAACTTAAACTGAGTTAAAAAGAACCTACCTTTATTAAATTTTCTCGTCTAGATTTGATGTTATGTTGTTTTTGGAAATTAACTGATGCATGTTTTGGCAGTTTGAATATTATCCTTTTTGAATCATTACTTAAGACAAACAAAATAAGAGAGTGGGAAATGGCTATTATAAATCAGAAAAATATTAACTGCTTTTGTATAAGTGATTTAAATCAAGGAAATAGAAATGCATTTCCGTTATGATAAGAAGGTAAATATAAATGAGAACGATAATCAGCTTATAAGAGTTTGTTTTTTTAAAATGAATACGAGAAAATCTACAACTTTGTCCAATAATTTAAAAGCACAAGCTTTTCTTAATGGATCAAATGATAGATAATCGCCAACTAAAAACAGGATTGGAGAGACCGTATATGAACTAGGTTACCCGATTTAGAAGAATTACTAAACTTGTAAACCTAAATGATAATTTTGCTTACTATTATGGAATTATATTTTTCTCATAAAGGAGATTTAAAAATGTCTGAAGAAAAATTGTTAGATTTAATAAGTCCTGAAGCTGTCATTAATTTTGAAACTGGTCCGATTAAAGCAAGCACTTTGGATTCAATTATTAAACTTTTGCCATTTGAAATGGGCTTTTGTGATGCTAACGATATTTTCCGCTGGTATTCAAATAATCCAAACCGCGTACATGGTCGCCGTAAAGAAGCGATTGGCCGCCCTGTGCTTGAGCTTCACCCAAAAGTGGCCCACCACGTTGAGAAATTGTTGAATGATTTCCGTTCAGGAACACGCGACGAATGGGAATTTTGGTTCCCAAAACGCTCTGGTGAATCTGGTCAAATCTATCAAAAGTTTATGGCAGTACGTGATGAAAATGGAAAATACCTTGGCTGTATGGATGTGACCGTTAATATCGACCATTTCAAAGGAAAAGAAGGAATAAATACCCCTGAAACGATTGATGAATTTATTGCTGTAAAGCCTAAATAAAAAATAGTACCCTTCTCATTTGAGAAGCTGCTGAAAACACATTGAATTCCACAATTCAATGTGTTTTTCTTTATAATAGACTTATCAATTTTGGAGGTTACTTATGCTTAAACAACTATAAGAGGAATTATCTACCTATTGGAAGAAAAGGATAAAAGAGAAATAGGCTACTTGGCAGAATGATTTCAATGGAAATCAATTTATTTCATGACTTTACATAATACAATTAGAAATACGGTGAGGAAGCAAATGGCAAAACAGAAGCATAACGCAAATAACACGCCGAGAAGAAAACGATATAATCAAAAAGAACGGCTTCAAAACGCGAAAAAGTGGATTGAGCAATATGATGGAAAGAATCTAGCCAAAGGTTACAGTAAGTGGTATGGTGTAGATCTGATTTGTGCGATTGCCGAGCTTGAAATGCTGGGCTTTAAAATAAGACAATCATACAAGGATCAGGTAAAGAAAACAATTGAGGCCAGGCAAAAGCAGAAGGAAAAAAGGAAGCAAGAAAAAGAGTTGTTTAATGATGAATGGGATAATATGTTCTATTATGTTGCAGGGTATACTGAAAACGGCTTTCCCTTTGGTCTTACGAAAGAGGAAATGGAAGAGGATGAGGATAAGCAAAATATAACCAAATCAAAAAATTATAATCCTTTTATGTTAGACGACGAACTACCATTTTAGTTTACATAATAAATGATCGTATAGATCAAAGGATAAATAGATCGCATTTTTCTATTCATGAATAATTAGACATTGGTAATCATTTTTACAATCTCAAACAACTTATTTAAGATATTGATAGGCTATATAAAACAAATTTAGGAGTTTAAAAAATGAAAACAGAAAAAGTAAAAATGGTAATTGGTGAACTATATAATGCAGCCGACCAGAATTAGTAAAAGAAAGACTAAATTCTAGAAGGTTAACGAGATTGTATAATGAGACCCTTGAAACGGATGATAAGTCATTTATTAATGATTTAGATTAAGACATGAGATTATTGTAAATGCAATCATCTATTTAGGTAATCGTTTGAAATTAAATGTTTTAGCCGTAGGAATAGAAAACAGGAAACAATTATCCTACCTTTTACAGAAAATTGCCATGAGGGACAAGGGTACTACTGGAGTCAACCTGTTGTCGAGGATAAAATTCAAAACTTTTTGGACCTAATTGATTACTTGATGCTAGGAATGGAAGAAAATCCAAACGGAAGAAGCATGGTAACTCGTTATTTTAATCAATCAAATATATTGAAATAAATGTCTAACGACTTTACACTATTGTTATAGTAAAAACATGAATTGGATTGGAGGGATTTAAATGGAGACGATTACTAACGTTGAAAAATTTGATAAAGTGATTTCGGAAGCTCAACCAGTTATCGTTAAGTTTTTTGCTGGCTGGTGCCCGGATTGTACGCGGATGAACATGTTCATTGATGAGGTGATTAAGGATTATCCTCAATATGATTGGTACGAAATCAATCGTGATAAATTTCCTGAGTTAGCTGAAAAATATTCTGTCATGGGCATCCCGAGTTTGCTTATCTTCCAAAACGGAGAAAAACTTGCTCATTTACACAGTGCGAATGCCAAATCTCCAGAACAAGTTAGAGAGTTTTTGGACGAACAAAATCAAAAATAACATCGAAACGACCAGAAATCTCTGGTCGTTTGTTTTTTGTATTTCTGCTACAATTCCTTCTGACACCATTAAGGATTTTCGAAGCCTGACCGAAAAAGTGAAGGAATTCTTTCAAAAATCAGGGGGATATCACCAAGCTGTTGATGAGATTTTTAAATGGTAATTGAATAGATCAAGGAGTAGAAACATGTGTTCTGTTTCTTTGTTAAATATGATAAACTATAAATTACAATAGAATAGGATTTCACAAGGGTGGTCGGCGCACTCCCATTTGAAAGGGGGTGATACCGCATGACAGTTTATGAATCATTAATGTTTGCGATTGGTTTTGCAAGTTTAATCGTAACCGTACTGTCATTTAAATCAATAAAATAATCCACCCTTGAGTTAGAAGGCTCTGGTGGATTATTTCTCCCTAGCCGATTGCCCTTAGAGGGAACCGTCTATTGCTAGACCGGACATGTGGCTGCATGTCTGGTCTTTTTTAATTTATTCATTAATAGTCATATTATAACTGATTCGGATTCTATCGTAAAATTTTTCAATAAATTTTTAAGAGGAAACTTTTGCGAATTCTTGTTTTCATTCTTAAAGACATGCGGGTAATTTTAATGATGCTATTTCTGACCAAAATAAAATTGGGAGATTCAAGGCGGGACAATAGGTGAATCGAACAGATTCCTTAGTGATGAGGAGGTGGAGGAGTATAGAAAAGATTACTTTGAATAAGGTTCTCTTATGAAATTGTCAATTTTATTTTCTCTTCCAATTACCATATTTTTCAACCATACTAGTAACTAAAAGAATTGGAGGGAGTGCTGAAATGGAAGAAAAGAAAGTGTCGTGGTTAGAACTCTTTTATGATTTGTTATTTGTGGCGGCGGTTGCGGCTGCGACTCATGTTTTACTTCATGTTGAAGATGGTCATATCCATGCAGAGTATTTATTAAAGTTTGTATTAATTTTTATTCCTATATGGTGGGCTTGGGTTGGTCAAACCATATTTATTAACCGGTTTGGAAATGATTTATTTCAGCAACGTATCTTTTTAATTCTGCAAATGTTTTTTGTACTAATTATGACATCAAGTTTATCAGTTGATTTTGATCCTTATTATTTTTCTTTTTTAATTGGGTATATCGGGTTAAGAGCTGTGACTGCTATCCAGTATCTTATTATCCAGCGTGTAGAAACAGGAGTTCGAAAACAAGCAGCCCTATTTCTGGGAAGGTATTTTTGGATTGGAATCGTCATTTCATTAGTGTCCGTCTTTTTTGATTCTTGGATTCGATATGCTGTGTTGTATACTGGAATCCTTATTGATATCATTGTCCCGGTGCTTGGACGAAAATGCTTACAAAAGGTTCCCACAAATACGGCTCACTTATTAGAGCGATTTGGTTTATTTACCATTATTCTCTTTGGGGAAGCTCTTATTAGTACACTTGCGGTCATCCAGCCTACACAAGAAAATTGGAATTCAATAGGCTTTGCGGTCATTTCATTTATCTTGATTATATCGATGTGGTGGCAATATTTCGATAACATGGAGAAGAAACTCGACAAGTCTCTACAAACATCCGGCCAAATCATTATTTATGGTCATCTTTTTATTCTAATGTCTTTGAGCATGATTGCAGCATCTATCAGACTATTGTTTTTACATGAGGTCCATTACTCATTTATCTTATTTTTTGTATTTGGAGCTGTATTGCTCTATTTCCTGTCAACGACCTTTGTTTTCCATCAATATAGATATGTGCATCACCGCTTGAAAATTTATCATTTAGGGTTATTTTTAGGAATATTAGCCGTCTTTTTTATTATTAATTTGATTATTGTAGTACCCAATATTTTGATAATAGCTGAATTAACACTGTTTTTTATAATCTATACTAAACTAACAATTTCAAATAAAAAGCAACCTTAGACAAATAATATTAATCTGAGAATATAAAATGTTTAATAGGGGTTAATTTTCATTTTATTACTTTGACTAGGGGGGCTGTTTTTATGAAAACCATAATGATTACCGGTTCTTCTTCTGGAATTGGGAAAGCGACGGCTAAATATTTTGCGGAAAGAAATTGGAATGTTGTTGCAACCATGCGATCACCCGAGATAGAAAAGGAATTAACGGAACAGAATAATGTTTTTGTTACAAGGCTTGATGTTGAGAATAAAGATACAATCTACGAGTCGATCGATCAAGGAATTAGACATTTTGGAAAGATTGATGTACTTCTCAATAATGCCGGAAATGGATCCAGGGGAATCTTTGAAGCAGCATCGGAAGAGAGGATTCGATCATTATTTGAAGTAAATCTATTTGGTGTAATGAACGTGACAAAAGCCATCCTGCCTCATTTTAGAAAAAATAAGGGCGGTACCATTATGAATATGTCTTCTATGGGAGGAAAGGTGACTTTCCCAAGTATGTCGCTCTACCATGCGTCCAAATTTGCTGTAGAAGGCTTTTCCGAAGCTATTTATTACGAGTTAAAATCACAAAACATTAAGGTGAAATTGATTGAACCGGGTGCGGTCGATTCTGATTTTGGCAGAAGACCATCAGACAATTACTTCGATGCTTCTTTAACCGATTATAAAGAATACATTGATCGTCTAAATTTAACATCTCTAAAAGGAGAGGGCAATTCAAAGATGATCTCTACTGAAAAAGTGGCAGAAATTGTTTTTCATGCAGCTTCTGATGATTCATCCCAGCTTAGATATATTGTCGGTGAAGATGCAAAAGCTTTAATCAATTTGAAAGAAAAGGCAGGAGACGAAGCGTATTTAAACCAGATAAGCCAGATGATGTTGTCATAAGTTTAATAGATTTAGAGAAATTATGTTCACATCGTTTATTACCATATATGAAATCTCAATAGGCAGGCTTCAAACTCCAATGGCAATAGAGTTTGAAGCTTTTTTATATTCTCATTGGGTGTGATAAGTCAATGGGGAAACTACTATTATTTTTTAAAATTAAATAAAATGAAAGATTAATGGGAAAGATTTGCTCAACTTCGTTCCTGTTAGGGTATCTAATGACAATCCTGGAAAAAAAGCTATTGTTTATGGGCGTAGAGTTTGGGCAGTTTGATGTTGGAAGGATTTAGAAGATTTATATTGGGTATTACACAATTATGAGATGTATCGCTTAATGAATAATTACTTTAAAGAATGGATGAAGCAATTATCCACGTTCTAAGGCATTGGGGGAGTTGGATCATGATAATTGGAACCGCATCCAAATCCTTCTACAACCAGCCCTAGCATCTGGAACTCACCATCCCGCGAAATGAAATCTTCATCTTCCAACCTGTTAATAGAAAGGGGAGTAAAAGCATTGAAACAGAAAAAAAAGTGCGTGGCCATGTTACTGGCAGGTGGACAAGGCAGCCGGCTAAGTTTACTGACGAAAGATAAAGCGAAACCGGCTGTTGCCTATGGGGGCAAATATCGAATTATTGATTTTCCTTTAAGTAACTGTACAAACTCTGGTATTGATACAGTAGGAGTATTAACTCAGTACTTGCCCCTCGTCTTGCACTCCTATATCGGGATCGGCAGCGCGTGGGATTTAGATCGAATGCATGGTGGTGTAACCGTATTGCCTCCTTATTCGGAAACTTCCGGTCTTAGGTGGTATAGAGGTACGGCAAACGCGATTTATCAGAATTTAAATTATTTAACACAATACAATCCAGAATACGTAATCATTCTGTCCGGTGACCACATTTATAAAATGGATTATACTAAAATGCTTGATTACCATATTGAAAAGGATGCAGATGTTTCTATTTCTGTCATTGAAGTGCCTTGGGAAGAAGCAAGCCGGTTTGGAATTATGAATACAAATGAGGAGTTAGAAATCATTGAGTTCGATGAAAAACCGAAATCTCCTAAAAGTAATTTAGCTTCCATGGGTATCTATATCTTTAAATGGCCGGTTTTAAAAGTCTTTCTAGAAATGGATGATAAAAATCCACAATCAACCAATGATTTTGGCAAGGATATTATTCCACTCTTGCTGGAAGAAAATAAAAAGGTTGTCGCCTACCCATTCAAGGGCTACTGGAAAGACGTCGGAACAGTTAGCAGCTTATGGGAAGCCAATATGGATTTATTAAAAGAGGAAACAGAACTCGATCTTTATGATCGAGAATGGAGAATATACTCTGCTAATCCAAACCGGCCGCCCCAATATATTGCCCCGGCCGCACAAATAGAAGAGTCATTGATTAATGAAGGATGTACGGTGGAAGGGATAATTCATCATTCTGTATTATTCCAGGGAGTATCCGCAGAAGAAGGGTGTCAGATTCGCGATTCTGTTATTATGCCTGATGCCCGAATTGGAAAAAATGCCGTAATAGAGAGAGCGATTATCGCCCCAGGGATTGAAGTTGAAGATCATGCGGTCATTCGTCCATCAAATGAGGATGGTGTCATCCTGTATGCAGGTGAAGAATCGTAAGAAAACTAAAAAGAGAAGAAAGGGTGATACTTTTGTCTTGTTCAATGCTTGGAATTATCAATGCAACCACTGAGTTTGACACATTTCAAACTTTAACTGCTCACCGTACTTTAGCCTCTCTTCCGTTTGCAGGACGCTATCGATTGATTGATTTTATGTTATCCAATATGGTGAATTCAGGAATTACGAATGTAGCTATTTTCACCGGACAAGAGGTTCGGTCCCTGATGGATCACTTGGAATCAGGTAAGCAATGGGACTTGGGCAGAAAGCGTGATGGGCTGTTTGTGTTTTCACCTGAAGGCAATTCGGAGATCGAGAGATTTGGATCCTTTGCTCATTTTGCAAATAATATGACGTATTTCAAACGTAGTAAGCAACAGTATGTAGTTGTTGCCAATTGCTATACCGTCGGAACCATTGACTTTTGTAAGATTTTAGATCGCCATTTGGAAACAGGAGCGGATATTACAGAGGTCGTTCATAATGGCGAATCATTACAGACCTATATTTTGAGCAAAAAATTATTGCTCTCTTTGTTTGAACAATACAAGGATCAGAGATATTACAGTATTTTTGATGTCGTGCATGATAAACGCCATACATTGCAAATAAATAGGTATGATTGGACTGGTTATATTTCCAACATTGATTCCCTTAACAGTTATTATCAATCTAGCTTAGATCTTCTACAGCCAACCGTATGGAAACAGATTTTTACTAATGACGAGCCCATTCTTACAAAGGTAAAAGATGAGCCCCCAACAAAGTATAAAAAGGGTTCAAAAGTTAGGAACTCCATCATAGCGAATGGGTGCATGATTGAAGGAGAAGTAGAGAATAGCATTATTTTCCGTGCCGTAAAAATCGGTAAAGGTGCGATTATTCGTAACTCGATCATCATGCAGAAGTGTCAAATTGAAGAAAATTGTGTACTGGAAGGAGTCATTTTAGATAAGGATGCCATTGTCGGAAATGGGATCCAAATGACAGGAACAACCGAGGCGCCTCTTGTAGTCAAAAAAGGTACCGTGCAAAGGGGCGTTGCTCATTCATGAAGGTTTTATTTGCTGTATCAGAGTGTGTTCCGTTTGTGAAAACAGGTGGCCTTGCTGATATAGCGGGGGCACTTCCTAAAGCGTTAAAAGATCTTGGGACAGAAGTACGAGTTATCTTACCCAATTACTCCTTAATTCCTGAAAAGTTAAAAAAATCATTTCAGTTTCAAAAAGAGATTCGTGTGCAGGTTGGATGGCGGAATCAACACTGCGGCATTTTTACACTAGAGCAAGACGGGATTACCTATTACTTTATTGATAACCAATATTATTTTTACCGAGATTCTCTATATGGTCATTACGATGATGGGGAGCGATTCTCTTTTTTCTGTAAGGCGGTTCTTGAAAGTATTCCTCATTTAGATTTTGTTCCTGATGTGATTCATTCCCATGACTGGCACACAGGGATGGTTAATTTTTTATTAGACGCACACTATCGTCTCAATCCGCTCTATTGGGATATGAAAACCGTATTTACGATTCACAATCTACAATTCCAGGGAATTTTCCCTTATTCGGTTATGAGTGATCTGTTAGGCTTAAGTCATCAATATTTTAACAACGAGCAGTTGGAGTTTGATGGGTATGTCAATTTTATGAAGGGAGGCATTGTTGCATCAGATATGGTGACGACGGTCAGCCCAACCTATAAAGATGAAATCCAATATCCCTATTATGGCGAAGGACTTGACGGCCTCTTGCGAAAGCACAGAAATAAGTTGATCGGTATAGTCAACGGGATAGACGATACGGTTTACAATCCTAGGATAGACCGAGATATTGCTGTTTCCTATGATATTGATTCGTTAGAGGGTAAAGCAAAAAACAAGCAAGAATTACAGCACTATTTCGGATTACCAGAAAAATATAACACCCCCATTATTGCGATGGTCACACGCTTAACCAATCAAAAAGGGTTAGATTTAGTACTCCATGTATTTAGGGAAATGATGAAGGAGGATCTTCAATTCATCGTCCTTGGTTCAGGTGAAACCCATTATGAAAACTTTTTTAACCAAATGAAGCAAGAGTATCCCGATAAGGTAGGGCTATATCTCGGTTTTAATGAAGCATTAGCGCATCAAATCTATGCAGGGGCTGATCTGTTTTTAATGCCATCTCAGTTTGAGCCATGTGGATTAGGGCAGTTGATTGCTTTACAATACGGTACCATCCCCATTGTCAGAGAAACAGGCGGGTTGAACGATACGGTTCTACCCTACCATGAGTTTACAGGTGACGGGAATGGTTTCACTTTTAAAAATTTCAATGCTCATGACATGCTGCACACCGTTAGAAGGGCTGTTAATTATTATCAGGAAAATGAAATTTGGAGTGGCTTAGTAAAAAATGCGATGAGTCAGGATTATAGTTGGCTGCAATCCGCGAAGAAATACAACGATATCTATAGGGAACTGCTGCTAAACTCGGGAATTGAGTAAGCATGATAAGTACGGATCTTTCTAGCAATAAGTTTGTTACATCCTTTTTTAAAAGCCGTCCTTTTTATAAAACATAAATAATCCACCCTTGAGTTAATGGCTCGGGTGGATGATCACACTACTTTAGCCGATCCCCTTAGTGGGACCGTCTATTGCTCGACCGGACATGTTGATGCATGTCAGGTCTTTTTTTAAAATTCATTATTAATCAATTGTTAATCGATCGACCTCACTAAAACCTGCTGTCTTCTTAAAATTCATGTGATGAATGAAATTTTGCATGGCGTCCGAACAGTCGATTTTGTCGAAATTCAATTTGTTTAACGTCCTTTTTTCTATTTTTACAGAAAGGATTGTAATCTTCCTATTATAGCCGGTTGAGGTATCCATCATGGTCTCCGTTGCATGGATATATACAGTGTCCAACGGCAGAAGCGCAAACATATCCCGGGCAATTCTTAATAAACAGCTGCAGACATAGTCCTGTTGGATATCGAAGTATTTGCCTTTAGGCATCTGTTTGGTGGATACTTTGCCGGTTTTTGTCAATGATAACTGTTCCTTAGGAACCACTGTATCACTATGTACATCAAATTCGATTTCCATCGTCTTTGAATCTTCAGCAAAGAACTCGAAGCTGCTTCCAAATTCAAGTAAGTCATCTAATGGATTAAATTCTTGGATGACTTCGAAGTAGGTATCAATATCCCCTTCGATGACCTTTGTGGCTATTCTAACGTCCCTTTCCCAGGAGCGGTAGTCGATTTCATCTCTTTGTCGTGCTTCAATTACTTCATTTTTGAGGTTTTCCAATTCCTTATCCGATTGTTTGAATAATTTCGAGATCAAATTGGGTTTATAATTTTGAAGCTTTTCTAATGCTGTCTGCTCGTGGAAGCCGATTTGCCCCTCATTTCTATGATAGGGAGGATTCGCGCTTCTAACCTTGATCCAATTGATTGGTTCATCGGCTTCCTTATGGATGGAATGAATTCTTTCCAATTTATTTTCATAGAGATCAACCTCTAAAGCAGCCTGTTCTAGTGCATCTAATCGATCCATTTCTTTTTGTCTTGCTTGTATTTCTCTTTGCCGGTTATAAGCTGGGGTGTTGCGCTTCCTTCCACCTGAAGTGGTATAGTAAATTCCTGTTCCAGGAATGCTTGCCGTCATCCGGCTGCCAGTTCTAGAATTCACACTATAGCGTAATCCTTTCACTCCAGCACTCAAACCAACACTTTTGGAACCCACATTTAAACGTACTCCAGGAGCAATCTTGAAACTCTTTCTAAACCCAAATCCCATTCCTGACCCTCCTTTTTTAAAATTATAACAAAATAATCTTTCATGAAGAAAATATTAAAAAACAATTGCTTTCAACCTCACAGAAGAAAAACATGAAGGGGTTTGAAGTGATAAATTTGTAACAAAATATAAGGAGGATTATAAAAATGGAAGGAATCTAATATAAATAATCATATAATGCCACCTGACGATGAAACATATTTGCAAAGAGTGAAAAAATGGCCAATTGTCCTTTTTATTTTCAGCTTGAATAATGATTGGAATTATACATAGTTAGGGTGAATGAGCACATGGGCTTTCAAAAATGGCTGCGTACCGTATTACCTGAAATCCAACTGATTGACTTCATTCAAAAAGAAGGCTTCAAAGGAAGGAAACAGAGCACTGTTTTGGGAAGGCAGGCAATGGCAGGAGTCAGTGGTATTCCTAGCGGTTCTAACAAACCCACGCCATATCATGCTACGGTTCCTCAATCTAGTGGGGCAATAAAAGAAGCGGCTCGGGATGCCACATTGGGGATTAAGAATTTAACGTTAAATCGGTCAAATGAAGAATTAGATCAATTATTTAATGAAATGAAGCAAACATTAACTAGCCATATGTTAGGACAAGAAACATACATTGATGACTTGCTTGTTTGTTTTAAGAAGGCGTTTTTAGCAAGAGCTAAAGGCACCATCCAAAACACGATTTTACTTTGTGGTCCTTCTGGAACAGGGAAAAGTTTAAGTTTAACTATTCTAATGAATGAATTGTACAAGAAAAAACTGACCCCTTATAAAAATTATTCGACACTTGACTTAAGTCAATATGGTGAAAAAGATGTCCATACCAACTTCATTGTGGATTGTTCGGCGTTATTTAGCTATGGAATTGGTACCGTCTGTTTTACTGGTTTTGAAAAGGCACAGGCAGAGGTTCTTCATTATGTGACAAAGCTGTTTCGAGATGGTTATTTTCGAACACCGGAAGGAATTGTCGTGAGTGCCTCCGATTACTTTTTAATTCTGTATATGGATGCTGAAATGAATCTAAGCGGAGCTGGCCAACAAATACCCGCAACTATCGCGAATAAGGTGCCTCCAGGGTTACTAAGAGAGATCAAATCCTTTGCTTACACAGCACCATTAACCGTTGATTCTCTTCGTACCATATTACAGACTCAGCTTTATAAAGCAGCAGCAACATTACAAGCACAGGCACAGTTACATATTCAATTTGATCACAACGTTTTTTCGACATTAGCTGAAAAACTTTTAACCACCAAAAAATATGGTGAAGCAATTCAGGATCTTGTGGAAAATCACTTCTCTTCTGTCTTATTAGATGCCCGGGCAAGAGGGAGACTCACCACCAGCAGCCAGATCCTTGTAAAAATGGAGAATCAACATTTTATAGCGGAGGCTGATAAGGTAAGAATTTTACTAAAAACCATCTCGATTATTAAAGAAGAAACATTGGAAGATATTCTTAACGAACTGAATAGTCTCGTTGGTTTGGACTCTGTGAAATCCTTTGTTCATGAACTGCTGCAAACGGTTAAATTACAAAAACAGCGTGAAGCGCTTGGTGGAAAAATAACACCCATGGCTTTACATATGGTTTATACCGGTAACCCGGGAACAGGGAAAACATCGGTTGCCCGGTTGATTTCAAGAATTTTAAAAGCAATGGGGTTGTTAACTCAAGGTCAGCTTGTTGAAGTGGCAAGACAGGATCTTGTCGGTGAATATGTTGGTTCAACGGCTCCTAAAACGGAGGCTGTCATTCAACGTGCACTAGGTGGGGTATTGTTTGTGGATGAGGCCTATACACTGGCTCGAAATAAACATGACAGTTTCGGGCTGGAGGCCATTGATACTTTGGTTAAAGGAATGGAAGACCATTGCGATCATTTAGTCGTTATTCTTGCTGGATACACCAAAGAAATGGACACTTTCCTAAAATCCAACCCTGGTCTTCGTTCACGATTTCCTTTTATTGTGGAATTCCCGGATTATTCTCCAAAAGAAATGCTGGATATTATGCTCTTAACCGCAAAACAGCGTGATTATGTGATTGACGCTGACGCACATGAAGGCTTGGTCGATTTATTTGCCACCAAGCAGATTCCTGGAAGAAATGATAGTGGAAATGGCCGCCTGGTTCGCAATTTGTTTGAGGAAGCCATTCGCAAACAGTCTGTTCGAATCAGTGAAAGTGTCCAAAAAGAAAATCAGGCGGCTATAAATGTTCTCACGAATGCTGATTTTGGAATGGGTGTAAAGGAAGAGTTTAATCTGGATGCCGCTTTTAAAGAAATTATTGGTTTGGACAATGTTAAAAATTTTGTTCGTACCTTAGAAAAGCAAATTCTCGCAAATAAACGGCGGAAAGAAGCAGGAATTGAGACTAGGAATGAACAAACGCTGAATATTATTTTTTCAGGCAATCCTGGTACCGGTAAAACCACGATTGCCCGGCTGTTTGCTGCCATGCTTAAATCGATGGGTATTTTAAAGCGTGGACACCTTGTGGAAGTGGATCGTTCACACCTTGTTGCCGAATATGCCGGACAAACAGCTGTGAAGACCACAGAAGTAGTGGAAGGTGCATTAGGTGGTGTTTTATTTATTGATGAAGCCTATTCTCTGGTAGAGGAAGGAACGGCAGGGGGAGGATTTGGGAAGGAAGCCATTGACACATTGGTACGGCTGATTGAAAACCACCGTGAAAACCTAGTAGTCATCCTTGCGGGGTATACCATTGAAATGGAAAAGTTTTTGGATTCAAATCCTGGACTATCGTCTCGTTTCCCATTAAATATTACGTTCCCTGATTATTCAGCAGAGCAATTAGCTCAAATGACAAATGTGATGGCAAAATCAAAAGGCTTTGTTGTATCGGATGAAGTAAAAACTGCCTTAGTGTCTTTTTATGAGAAAAAGCAAATTCCAGGTAAGAATGATAGCGGAAATGGCCGTCTTGTAAGGAATACAGTTGAGAACGCCATCCGAAATCAATCCGTTCGCATTGTGGAGCAGCCGGATTTAAGGGTAGAAGAGCTCAATCGATTAACCTTAGAAGATTTCAAGCTGACAGCTGTGGAGAAACAGGAAACCGCTCTGAAGGAATTGGAACAAGTGATTGGCTTGGTGAAAATAAAGGAATTTGTCAGGTCGCTTTCTGCTCAAATTGAAATCGCAAAAAAGCGGGAAGAATTGGGATTGCCGAAGGCCGGTGCACAATCCCTTCATATGGTTTTTAAGGGAAACCCAGGGACGGGTAAAACGATGATTGCTCGTATTTTAGCGAAGCGCTTTAAGGAATTAGGGGTTATTAAACAGGATCGACTGGTAGAAACTGATCGGTCTGGTTTAGTTGCAGGCTATGTGGGTCAAACTGCACTGAAAACGAGGAAAGTGCTTGAAAAGGCACTTGGTGGGGTTTTATTTATTGATGAAGCTTATGCACTGTTAGGAGGTACCAATGATTTTGGTCAGGAAGCGATCGATACTATCGTGAAATTTATGGATGATCACCGTGAAAACATCGTTGTGATTTTAGCAGGGTACGATGAAGATATGGAGCGATTTCTCGATTCTAATGCGGGGCTGCGATCTCGATTTCCAACGATTATTGACTTTCCTGACTATGCGCCACATGAACTGCTGCAGATTAGCCGGCTAACCTTTAAAGCAAAGGGTTATGAGGTGTCTTCAGATACGGAAGCTGCTTTACTAAAAAGGTTTTATCAATCTAAGCAAGTTGAAAATGCCGGTAACGGAAGACTTGCGCGTAACCTTTGTGAGTTAGCGATCCGTCATCATGCGGTACGAGTCAGTCAAATAAACAATCCTTCAGTAGAGCAATTAGTAACCATTCTCCCGCAAGATATTTCGGAAGTTGGTGAACAAAATGGGTAAACTATTTGCCATTCTAGGAGCAATTGTTTATTACTTATGCTATCCATTTGTTTTAATCTTTGTCCTATTAGGACCACTTATGGAATTTCCGGTTCTATTAGAGATTTTTCGACTTGGTTCACCAAGAGAAGGGTTAACTTTAGGTTTGTTAGGTTTTATCGGCGCCCTATTATACTTATCCTATCGGTACCCAAGGCTTGGATGGCTATATAAAAGATTCCCTGTTATGGTGCCCTTATTACAAATGTTTTTTATTACCTTAATAGGGATTGAATTGGCCATCTTTTTTGCGAATCTGTGGGCTGACAAACTCGTTTATGGCAAACAGATAGCCCTTGTCTTAGCCATCTTAAGCATCATTATCGTACGAGTGTATTTATCATTTTGGTACAGTAAATACCCGATCAGTTATAAAGTACACAAGATGTAAGGGGATAAACGATGAAGAAAGAAAAACAGCAGCCCAATCAGAACGATCATTCAGAGTATAACCCATCACTTTCTGAGTATGACCAGGAACAGACTGAGCCAGAAATTGTCCCGCATCAACGATCGATACGCAAATCCACCGGGTGGGCCACGTTAATTATCATAGGGATGGCCATTCTAGGGAGCTTCTTTACTACCAGTTATAGTGACGAAGGAACAGAAGAAGAAGTGGTTGCCAACCGGATCAGTAAAACGACAACGGCGGGTGAAAGCTTAATAAAGGATGAAACTAATTCGAATATCAGAGCAAAAGATTTTGAAGTAACAAACGCTGGCACTGATGGCGGGGAAGCTAGAATGTTAATTTGGGATTTTAACAAAGAGGATTTGGATGAAGTGGCGATACTGGTGGATGGAGTCCCAGTAAAGGAAAAACTAATTATAACCGAAAATGCTGCTGCCCTCAGCATACCCGTTCCTAGCAAAGTGACCATTAGTGGAGTGAAGGATGTTGGTGGTGGAATCTCTTATGCGGTTAAATTTCCAAATAATGAAACAACCTACTTTAATGTCGTTTCAGTTGGACAATCGAATACTTATACAGTCCTTCCTAGACCATAGAATAAATCTAAAGCTGAAGCTTCTATTTTTGTAAGTTGTTCTCTTTTGAGGTACCCTAATGGCAAAAAGCATATATAAAAACAGTTATAAAAGCAGTGTGTTTCTGAAGTGCACCCCAAAAGTTAGAGTGAAAATCTAACTTTGGGGTGTATTTTTATGGCTAAATATAACGTTTAGTGGAAGAAGGAATTATCCTATGTTTGTTGAAATAGTCATTATATATAGGTGATTTAATATTCCCAATGTATATTTTACGGTTATTTATTCTCTTGTTATGGAGGGGTTTTATTGCAAACACTTTTTAGGTATAACTGGATGGTAAGAGAAGATTGGTATCGTTGGTGTGAAGAGTTAAGTGAAGCAGAGCTTTTGCAAAACCGAACGGGTGGAATGGGAAATATATTACATACATTTTTTCATATTGTTGATGTCGAGTGGAGCTGGATCCGTCTCTTACAGGGTAAAACTGACTTTCAGGAGAGTTTTGATAATTATAGAAGCTTGAACAAGGTTCGTAAATTGGACGCAGAATTTCATTTAGAAGTGGAGAACTTTGTGAACAACTGGAATGCTAGTATGGAAAATCAATTATTTTACGATACCCTGCCAGATGGAAGAATTGTAACGGATACTTGGGGTGAAATTATGAGACATACCATTGCTCACGAAATTCACCATATAGGACAACTATCAATATGGGCAAGAGAATTGGGAAGAAAGCCTGTTTCAGCAAACCTCATCGGACGGGGCCTTTCGTTAAAGAAGAATATCGAAATCGAGGAATAGGTGGCATTATTGTTGATTTTTTAATTGATTATGCCAAACAACTTGGATATGAGGAAATAACGCTTGGTGTAGATACAGATAACTTAAACGCAAGACATCTATATAAAAAGAAAGGTTTTACAATCGTATTATATTTTGGCGAAGATGAATACGGTGAATATGTAAAACTCCTAAAGAAATTAAAATAGATTTCCAAAAAGTATGGTGAATATGTGAGAGCTTTCTTCCAGTAACTAGGGCTTATGTGAAAGATGCGGTGCTACGGCGATCCTTTTTGTTATTAACTATCGGGGCAGGTGTGCGGCCGAGCCTAGGTCGTATCATATAACGGGTGGGATTCCCGTCGA
>NZ_JAABNN010000078.1 GCF_009928415.1 Bacillus sp. USDA818B3_A | reverse complement strand
CTTCACCCTGGACATGGGTAGATCACCTGGTTTCGGGTCTACGACCACATACTCAATTCGCCCTATTCAGACTCGCTTTCGCTGCGGCTCCGTCTCTTCAACTTAACCTTGCATGGGATCGTAACTCGCCGGTTCATTCTACAAAAGGCACGCTATCACCCATTAACGGGCTCTAACTACTTGTAGGCACACGGTTTCAGGAACTATTTCACTCCCCTTCCGGGGTGCTTTTCACCTTTCCCTCACGGTACTGGTTCA
>NZ_JAABNN010000001.1:466085-717443 GCF_009928415.1 Bacillus sp. USDA818B3_A | reverse complement strand
GAAAGTAAAAGAGATAGCGTAAGCTATCCCTTCGAAATCAGTTTCTTACTCTACTAGAAAATATGTGGGACCAATCATTGGCTGTGCTCCCGTTGCACTTGTCATTCTTTTATATAAACAAACTAGAGAAACATACAAAAATGTAATTTAAGTAACAAATCTAAAATATTAATATGAAAACGCATTCTATAATAAAGTATGTAAATTAAGCCACAAACCAACTGATTAAAGGGGGGATCATTAGGGGAGTAGTGTCAGGCAGAAAATATGGGTCATTTTAGGGCCTAGTACAAATAACAAACGTTCCCCGCTTTGTGGACGGAACCTGGTGAATACTTTCAAAAGATTCCTCCACTGATTCTGGTATTTTGCCAATCCATTAATCAAAAAATAAGGAGGATTATGATGATATCCGAAACAGTAAATTCGACTGAATTAAAGAAGACTACCACACCATTAAAAAGGCTTATAACTGCCTTAATTATAGGTGACCTTGGGGCGTACATTGGTTTGCTTACAGTTGGATCAATTTTATTGACACTAAGAGTCAATGAAATTGATCCAAAGGGCGCTATTACTTCATATGGTTTAATTGCTGGAATTGGCTCAGCTGTGGCTATCTTTTCGATGCCAATTGGTGGTTTTATAAGTGATCGTATTCGTTTGAAATTTGGGAAAAGAAAAACAATCATAGTTGTAGGAGCAATTATGGGAGTTTTATCACTTATGGGTATGGCTGTATCAACCAACCTTCTGATGGTGGGCGCTTTTAACTGCTTAATGGCTTTTGGTTTGAATATAGCACAGGCAGGTTATTCGGCACTGCTTGTAGATCAGGTTCCTGAATCGAAACGCGGGACAGTATCAGGACTTCTAGGTGTTTTGGGTATGGCTGGTATGCTTATTGGATTGGTACTAATGTCAGTATTGACGAAATCATCGAACATAGGAAAATTCGGCTTAATTAGTGCGATTTTAGCAATTGGAACTATAATTGCATGTATTTTGATAAAAGACACACCTGCCGAACGCAGAAATTTGGAAAAGTCTAGAGAAGATAAAGTTCAAATAGGGAAGGTAATCTCAAGTATTTATCCGAGTCCCCGTAAGTACCCAGCTTTCACCTGGGCCATGTTAACAAGAGCTTTTTTAACTTTAGCAGCTATGAGCACGACCTATAATGCCATGATGTTTATTCAGCGTTATCACTATACACCTGAGGCTACTACAAAGTTTACTGCACTGGTATCGTTTGCAGGAATGCCGGCTATGATAATTGCTAGTCTTCTTGGAGGATTTCTGTCTGACAAATTAAGGAAACAAAAGGTCTTTATCATATTTTCTGCGATTTTAGCTGGCTCAGCTCTTGTAGTATATGCCTTTGCGCCTAACTTTACTTCCATCTTGATTGCAACCATCATTCTCCAATTTGGATATGGTCTATATACGGGAGTGGATCTCGCTATGGTATCTAGAATTCTTCCAAGAAAAGAAGACACCGCAAAGGATATGGGTATTATGAATATAGCACGCACTATCCCACAAACAATAGTACCGTTTATTGTGCCATTGCTTTTAGGGATAGGAAGCTGGTCATTCGTATACTGCTTCCTGGCAGTATGTGGATTGCTAGGTGCACTTACTGTACTACCTATTCCCGACATATCACGCAAGACAACTGATGTGGGCAGTAATAACAACGACAATAGTCTAAATATTAATATAAATTGATAGAAAAGTATTCTTGGAGGTAGACAAAGTGGAAAAACATAGAGAAGCAAACCTTTCTATAGAGGAAAGAATGGTTAAATATCCGTATCAAAATACAGCGCTGCCAATAGAGGAGCGCGTGAAAGATCTTATGAGCCGTATGACACTTAACCAGAAAGTACGCCAGCTGACCGGGACCTTAGTGGCAGGAACGCCGGAAGTTAATATGTTTGAGGATGGGATCGGTGAGGTCATTGCGTTTTCAGGCTCAGCTCCCGCAAAAGACGTTGCAGGAATGGTTCGTCTTATACAAGATATGGTTATGTCACAGACTGAATTTGGTATCCCTGCGCTAGTCCATGCGGAAGCTTTAAGTGGTCCCATGGTCTCTGAATGTGCAGTATTCCCGACTTCCATTAGCTTAGGAGCGACTTTTACACCCGAACTGGTAGAGGACATGGCTGATAGAATCAGAGAGCAGATGGTGAATCTCGGCATACGTCAAGCTTTGTCTCCTGTACTGGATCTTGCAAGGGATTTTCGATTTGGACGTACCAGTGAGGATTATGGGAGCGATCCTACTTTGGTTTCCGCAATGGCGTGTGCATTCGTTTCCGGACTTCAGGGACAGGACCTAAATGAGGGTGTGGCTGCAACGGCAAAACACTTTTTGGGTTACTCCATGACAGAAGGAGGACTGAATGGTACACGAACGCAAACAGACTGGAGGGATATCCGGGAGAATTTTGCAAAACCGTTTGAGGCTGCTATCAGAACAGCAAATCTTAAATCAGTTATGAACTCCTATTCGGAATATAATGGACAACCTATCTGTGCCTCGAAAGAGCTATTGACAGACCTGTTGAGAGACGATCTTGGTTTTGAGGGCGTAGTCGTAAGCGACTACACGTCTATTACCAATCTTGTGAATAAGTTCGGTACAGCGGAAGACAGTACAGATGCTGGAATTCAATGCCTTACAGCAGGATTGGATGTTGAGCTTCCTGTCCAGGAAGCATATGGACCAAACTTAAGGGAAGCCGTACTTGAAGGGAAAATAGATGAGTTCTATATCGACCGTTCCCTTGAAAGAGTTTTAAGGCTGAAATTTGAACTTGGTCTATTCGAAAAGCCATATGGTGAGTTTGTGGAGATGGATAATTCGGAACATGACAAGCAGTCAGCCCATGTTTCAGACAAGGTTATGACACTGACGAAAAACACAGGCATACTGCCATTGAAGGATAAAGATGTCACCATTGCTGTTATTGGTCCTGCGGGCAATAACATCCTTATGATGAACGGAGCGTATGCTTATCCTACCAATTCTGAAATGTTTATGGAAATTATGGGTTCAGGAAACGTGGGAATGGAAGGCGTTAGTTTGGAAGATTTTGTTCCTTCCGAGCACACTCCTCGGCCGAAACAAGATTTTACAGCAGCAGTAGACAGTGAAATCAGAGAACAGCATCCTGGAGTAAAAACCATATTTGAAGCTCTTCAGGATATCTACCCTAATATATCCTATATCAAGGGTTGTCATGTTATTGACACAAATGACTATGATTTTGAGGCAGCAGTGGAGGCTGCTTCCGAGGCGGATGTCGTCATTATGACCGTCGGAGGGAAAATCGGCATGATGGTGGCTTGTTCAGCAGGTGAGGGACGTGACAATATGGATATTACTATGCCGGGAAGACAAGCGGAATTAGTGCAAAGGGTCTTTGAGGTCAATAAAAATATGATCGTCGTGCATACAGATAATAAACCGCTCGTGGACCCGTTTATCTATGAAAATGTTCCAGCCATTCTGGAAGGCTGGCTGCCTGGGCCATTTGGAGGAAACGCCATCGCCAAGGCTATTGCCGGAATTACCAACCCTGGAGGAAAGCTTCCTGTTGATGTGCCACGCCATGTAGGTCAGACTCCTGTCTACTTCTACCAGCACAATGGAAGCCGTTCAGATGCCCTTATGCTTGGTATCAACCCAAATGGGTATGGCACTGAAACCTGCGCATCACAACTGCCTTTCGGGTATGGTCTTTCCTATACAGAATTTGATTATAGCAATGGAAAATTGGATGTTGAAATGATTGAAGGTATTCCGCATCTTACTGTCTCTATCGATGTAAAGAATAGTGGAAGTATGGACGGGGAAGAAGTGGTCCAGTTATATGGCATCGACAAGATAGCATCCATCATACGTCCGCAAAAAGAGCTGATTGGCTTCCGAAGGATATCACTTAAAGCGGGTGAAACCAAAAGGGTTGCATTGACTTTTAGAATAGATCAGCTAGCATTCCAGAGACAAGATAAAAAATGGGTGGTAGAAAAAGGTCAATTCCGTTTCTTCATTGGTAAGGGATGCAACGAGGCAGTGTATGAAGTTGACTATATGCAGGACACCACTCTGGTAATTGATTATACAAAACGTGGATTTTTCGCGGAGACAAAAGAGATGTAATTACCGATTTATCTGAGGAGAAAAAAATGGAAAAATATAATGACGCCAGTCTACCTATAGAAGAAAGAGTAGAAGATTTACTGTCAAGGATGTCGCTAGACCAAAAAATCGCACAAATTCAATGTACAATCGCGGCCGGTGCAGACCCTACTGCACCGCTAACCTTCTTCCAAAATGGAATAGGGGAAATCGCTGCTTTTCCTACCGGAAACAATGCGAAAGAAGTAGCGGACGAGAATAAAGCTATTGTTGATGCTATTTGCGGGAACGAACTCGGACTACCACCCATCATCCATAACGAGGCCATTACGGGTTTGAGTGCACCGGAAGCAACTATTTTTCCTTCTGCAATTGGACTTGGCGCTACATTTAACCCGGAGACGGTATTAAAAATGGCCGATATCATTCGTCAGCAGATGCTGGCGGTGGGTTACCGTCAAGCGCTATCTCCGGTCATGGATGTTTGCCGCGACCCGCGGTGGGGGGGAATTGGTGAAACATACGGCGAAGACCCGACACTCGCTGCCGCAATGAGCGTTGCTTTTACCAAAGGGTTGCAAAGTGATGACCTGAGAAATGGAATTGCCGCTACCGGAAAGCACTTTCTGGGTTACGGTTTTTCCGAAGGCGGCTTGAATATGACGACGAACCCAATTCCTCCGCGAGAATTGCGTGAAGTATACGCTAAGCCTTTCCAGGCAGCCATCAGTGAAGCGGGCCTACAATCGATCATGAACTCTTATGGTGCCGTCGATGGCGAAATAATCGTCGGATCGGAGCACATATTAAATGATTTATTGCGTGATGAAATGGATTTCGAAGGGGTAGTAGTGTCTGATTATACGGCCATTGATCACTTGGTTGACCGCCGCCAAGAGCCTGACATGGCGAGAGCAGGGATTACCGCTTTAAGAGCTGGCTTAGATGTAGAGTGCCCATATCCCCAAGCCTACACCGTGGAGCATTTGGTGGAGGCTGTTACGAGAGGCGAGCTTGAAGAAGCAGTAATTGACCGTGCTGTGCGCCGAGTATTAACGACGAAGTTTAAGCTCGGATTGTTTGAGGACCCGAGTCCTAGATTTGACATGTACGATATGGCCTATAATAACTCGGAACATAACGAGCATAGCCTGAAGGCAGCACTTGAGTCTACGGTGTTGGTTAAGAACGACGGACTTCTCCCCTTATCGAAAGACATTAAGAAAATCGCAGTTATCGGGCCGCATGGGGAAAATGTCAGATTGATGTTCGGTGGCTATACACGCCCAGCTGGTTTAGAAATGTCGATTTCACGTTCAATGGGCGACATGGCCGGACTCGCTGAAGATGCCGGATTTGGAGAAGACCTTGCAAAAAGCTTTGGTGATGACAACTTTGTACCCGCTGAACCTTTCCCAGGAAGCAACGTTCTACGTGAACATCCTGATGCCATGGCGGCTATTGATGCATTGTATGGACTTGTAACTCCTACAATACTGGCATCCATTAAGGAAAAATGCCCGGGAGCCCAGGTTGTGTATGCCAAAGGCTGTGATGTTGCAGGTACTGACCGTAGTATGTTTAATGGGGCAATCAAAGCTGCCAAAGAAGCGGATATTGTTATTTTGACTTTGGGCGGTAAGTATGGCTGGGGCTCAAGTTGTACGATCGGTGAGGGCATTGATAGCGATGACATCGGTCTAACGGGAATTCAGGAGGAATTGGCGAAAGAAATTTTTGCAACCGGTACACCTTCGGTGATGGTTCATATGGATGCACGTCCATTGAGCAGTGCATTTATTACTGAGAACTTCCCTGCGGTTATTGAGTATTGGTTCCCGGGTACAACCGGTGGAAGCGCTTTGGCTAGTATTTTATTTGGTGATTACAATCCTGCCGGACGACTGCCTGTAACGGTTGCTCGGCATACGGGACAAATCCCTATTTTTGCTGGACAGTACTATGGTAATGGCTTTCACACAGGGAAAAAAATGCTTAACAAATATGTCGATAGCACCAAAGAGCCGCTGTTCTATTTTGGCCATGGGCTTAGTTACACTAACTTTGAGTACCGCGACCTTCAGGTAGACAGTCATACAACGGCTGACGGCACAGTCAAAGTGTGCTGCAAAGTTAGAAATGCAGGAAGAATGGACGGTGAAGAGGTCGTTCAGATGTATGTTACAGACGATCTCGCTTCCATGATCCGCCCGGAAAGAGAACTTGCTGGATTTGTACGGGTATCTTTAAAAGCAGGCGAAGAAAAGACCGTTTGTTTTGAAATGAGGGCAGATCAATTCGCCTTCCTGAATAAGGATATGAAATGGATTGTTGAAGAAGGGGACATGACCGTAAGGGTAGGCGGGTCGTCCGCTGATTTACCACTGATAGGTCGTTTCCATATAGACAACACTGCTAATATTGTTGCACATAAACGAGGTTTCTTTGCTAATTCGAAAATTATCGGATAGTAACCTAAGTAGCAGTTTTGTATTTAACATTGCAAATAAAAATGAAGGAAAATGAGATAAAGTCGACCTGTCACATGATTGGCAGCAGCCAATCGTGTGCAGGGAAAAATAAAAATTCAAGGTGATAGTGTATGCATAAGCAGGATTTTAACAAGGGTTGGACATTTGGTAAGCAAATAAGTAAGTTGGAAGCAGTATTTACAGGCGTCAAGGACAAGCATCAGGAAGTGCGTTTGCCTCATGATGCGATGATTTTAACTGAGCGTACTGAAGATAGTCCACTGGGACCCGGCGGTGGTTATTTCCAAGGGGGGACTTATCAATATGTGAAAAAATTTGTTGTACCGCAGGAGGATCAGGGGAAAGTTATGTTCCTCGAATTCGAGGGAGTTTACATGAACGCCTTCATATACATTAATGGTGACCTCGCAGGTAAATATTTTTATGGATATTCGAATTTTTATGTTCAAATCAATGATTATGTTCGTTACGGCAAAGAGAACGAACTGAAGGTCGTTGTACAGAATAGTTCCCAGCCGAATGCCCGCTGGTATTCTGGATCCGGCATTTACAGAAATGTTAAATTTATGAAAGCAGAACCTATTTATATTGTACCAGACGGTGTGCGGATTACTACGGTAGATGCGGATGCTGACCTCGCTGTACTCAAAATCGATATAGCGCTGAAAAATGAAAATATGGGACTTCATACGGGCTATGCTTCGACTATAATCAAGAATTCAGATGGAATCACTGTAAGTGAACAATCGACGAAATTTACCATTAAAACGGGTGAACAGATCTCAGTCAGACAGAGAATTACGTTACCGAATCCTCGATTATGGGATACGGATAATCCGAACTTGTATACATGTGAGACGGTTATTCGGGTAAATAACGAAGTAATGGACGAAGACGTTGCCACGTTCGGTATTCGTAAATTGCAGCTTGATAGTATTAACGGCCTGCGAATCAACGGAAAGACAGTGAAGTTAAAAGGAGGTTGCATCCATCATGATAATGGCGTCATTGGTGCCGCAACATTTGAGGACGCCGAGGAGCGCAGGATTCGAAAATTAAAAGAAGCGGGTTACAATGCAATTCGGTCTGCTCACAATCCAATTAGCCGAGCTCTGCTCAATGCTTGTGATCGTAACGGAATGCTAATTATGGATGAATTGGCAGATTGTTGGACACATGCCAAGCAGGCGTTTGATTATGCTGCTATATTTACTACTACATGGGAAAAAGATGTTGAACACATGGTTGGTAAAAACTACAACCATCCAAGTGTGATTATTTACTCTATCGGCAATGAACTTGTCGAAAATGGCACGCCTCATGGAAACAGTCTTGGAAGAAAAATTGTTGAAAAGATTCGTTCAATAGATGATACCCGATTCATCACGAATGCCGTTAACTTATTAATGCCTGCATTGGATCAACTGGAAGATATAGCGGCCAGTCTAGGGTTTGAGAACATGGAAGCCTTGGCGAGCGGTGAGGTCAACGAGGTCATGAACGCGGTCGGTCCCATGATGGCGAAACTTATGGAATCGAGTGCAATTCAAGAACTCGTCGAAGAGGCTTTTGGGTTGCTAGATATTGATGGTTATAATTATTCACCTGATAAGTATGTTGCAGAACATAAGAAATTCCCGCACAAAACATTCGTAGGTACGGAGACAAATCCTCCGCAGCTGGATAAGAACTGGGAGATCGTCATGAACAACAGTTATGTACTAGGTGATTTTGCCTGGACAGCATGGGATTATCTCGGTGAAGTCGGAATTGGCAGGTATGGGTACGATGAGGAACCTCGCGAATCGGTCTATGCACCTTTTCCTTATATTACTGCACAAACGGGCGATTTTGATATTACAGGTTACCGACTTCCAATTTCCTATTGGCGTGAAATCGTATGGGGTGGCCGCAAGCATATACCGTACATTTCAGTACAGAAGCCAGAGCGTTATGGTCAGAAAGTTACTTTTAGCCAATGGAGCTGGACTGATACCATAAGCAGTTGGACGTTTCCAGGATATGAAGGGAAGGGTATTGTAGTAGAAGTATTCTCAAGTGCTGAGGAAGTGGAATTATTTGTCAATGGAAAGTCGCAAGGAAAGAAACCCGTTGGCGATGAATTCAAGAAATTTTATTGCAAATGGGATACGGTGTACGAGGAAGGAACAGTGGAAGCTGTCGCTTACATCAAGGGTAATGAAGTGGGGCGGTTCTGCCTGAAGACCGCCGGTGCTCCACAATTAAAAGTAACAATGGAACGCGAATGCCTTCGTGCCGGCACGAATGATCTTTGCTATGTCAACATCGAGTTGATGGATGAAGAAGGAAACCTCAATACAGCTGAAGATAGAAAAGTAACAGTTAGTATTGAAGGTCCTGCAACTATTTTGGGAAGCGGCACAGGAAGACCTAAGACAGAAGAAAATTATTTTGATCTAACACATGAAACTTACTATGGTAGAATGCAGGCCGTTGTTCGTGCAGGGGAAGAAAAAGGAGTTGCATGGCTAACCGTTACATCCGAAGGGATAGAAACTGTGACGGTAAACATTCCTGTTGTATAAAGGTATTGAAGGAGCTCCAAAGATTTATTTTATGCTTAGGGGTTTGAGCTTGCTGAAAGAATTTTTCTTTACTAAGTCAAAATTGTTGGAATGTATTAATTAAGTACCAATATCGTTTTAAAGATTTCTAAAAAGGCCGTTTAGGGGAATGTTTTTTATCTTAAACGGCTTTTTCTATTCATAGAGAAGCTAAATGTCCAATTCATCATCATAGCTCATAGTAAAGTAATTTACTGCACAAATCAAGAAGCACTCAACCGTGCATCAATGTGGAATACATTTATCGGAACAAAAATATCTAAAATTTTTGTGGAGGAATATAAGTGTTAAAAACAGCAATGGTATTTGGTGACAATATGGTAATTCAACAGCAAAAGAAGTTTAAGGTATGGGGAACAGGAACATTTGGCAAATCAGTTACGGGTACACTAAAAGGGAAAGCGAGTGTAACAGCAGAAGCTTGGATAGAAGAGAACGGTAAATGGATGCTGACTTTCCCGCCACAGCAGGTCGGAAGGAATTTGGAGCTAATAATAAGTGATGGAGAAGAAACCATAAAATTCGGCAATATTTGTATCGGTGAAGTATGGGTTGCTGGTGGACAATCCAATATGGAATATTTTCTGCAGCACGACGCTGAAAAAGAAAGTGTTCTTAATGGTGCAATGAATCCGGATATTCGTTTTTTTGATTATCCTAAAGTGTCCTATGAAGGACAGCTTGAGGAACATGATTATTCAAGGTTTGGCATCTGGAGAACATGTACTAGGGAGGACTTACCTTATTTTTCAGCTCCTGCTTATTATTTCGCGGAAAATCTGCAAAATGCACTGGATATCCCAATTGGCATAGTGGGATGTAATTATGGGGGTACGCCGGCCTGTGCATGGATGGACTCTGATTATCTAAAGGACAACGAAGGGAAGGCGTGGCTGGAGTCCTTTGAATCAGCAGTTAAAAATCTTGATGTTGAAGAATACAAGGCTAACTTTCGTGCCAATCCCATGAATGATCGTTCGAATCCACTACAAGACGATGATAAGTTTATGTATCCCGGATTAACAAGACAGGAGCAGTTGGGAATTATGCGGATGATGACGGCGGAAAATCTGAATACTTATATGCAGAAGGGACCATATAGCGAGAAGCGCCCAGGAGGTTTGTATGAAACCATGCTTAAAAAGGTTGCGCCTTATACCGCTCGAGGCGTCATCTGGTACCAGGGTGAAAGTGATGATGAAAATCCAGAGCTTTACGGCGCAGTATTTAGTAAAATGATTGAATGCTGGCGGGACCTGTGGGAAGATAAGCTTCCATTTCTCTTCGTACAGCTTGCACCCTTTGGCGAATGGCTAGGAGCTTCAGGAAAGCAATTCCCAGAGCTGCGAAAACAGCAGGAATTTGTCTCTAAAACAGTGCCTGATACTTGGATGATTAGTTCTTCAGATGCAGGGATGAAGTGGGATATTCATCCAAAGTATAAGAAACCAATAGGCACCCGATTAGCTTTGCTTGCAAGGGGACATATATATGGCGAAAATATACTCTGTGATTCTCCTGAATTCTTAAATGCCGAAAGAGTTAATAAGGGTATTAGGATTTACTTCAAAAATGCTGAGGGTTTGCATTGGAAAGGCGATAAACTGAATGCATTGTCAGTTGTGCTTGAAGATGGGACAGAACTTACTCCTTTGGAGGTTTCTGTTGATCAACATGGTTTACTTGTAAAGGGGGACTTCCCGGAGAACGTATCAGTTTCTTTTGCAAAGACAGGTTACTACGAAGTTAATCTATATAATAAGGAAGAAAATCCAGCAAAGCCATTTGAATTTATTATATAATTGATAGCGTTGCAATGCCTCTTTTCCTACAGAGAAGGCTAGAGCTTTTACTTTAACTTTGATGACGGACCTGTTCAAGACAAAAAGAGATAATGCTTAGAAGATAATGGGAAAGACCCAACCTATTTCGTTGGGTCTTTATTTATATATCAAAGGACACACTATGGAATATTAAAAAGAAAGCGTCTGCTAGAATCTGAATATAACTATTTAGGAGAAACTTCATTGAGAAACGGGGGAGGGAAATAAAAAATTACGCAAAAGATAAAACATTTTTATAATTTTTTAAACAAATATGAAATACTGAAATGAAAACGATTTCTATAATAATAGAATAACAAATAATTGGAGGTGCTTATGGAAAGAGATATCAAACAGTTAATCTCGCAAATGACATTAGAAGAAAAAGCAGGTCGGTGTTCTGGATTAGATTTTTGGCTACAAAAGGGGAGCGGTAAATGAATGCGGAAAAGCGTTAAATAACGGTCTGGATCTTGAAAGGAGGAGATAACCTCTCAGGTGATCGAAAAAGTGTAAGCGCTTTAAAAAGTGGTCAACTTTCAGAAGAAAAATTGGACCTAGCAGTTGAAAGATTTTTAACTGCTATTTTTAAAATCATCGATAATAAAAAAACGCTCTCTATGACAAGGATTCCCAACATCGCCTATATTCACAATTTCGCTTTAACTGATTTGCGAAGCCAGATCAATTTTCACAAATTCTACATCAGAACAAATTGGAACAACTAAATCAAAAACTTCAGCATCTACCAAAAGAATGACAGTCCGAAATAAGAGGTCATGAAAATATTACCTGTTAGGAGAGAACAAAATGGAAGAAAACGTAGCAGTAGAAACAATAGAATCAAATGCTGTAATAGAAAAAAAAGATACAATAAATAAAGTGCCTCGAGGTTTCATCCCCGCATGGAGTACAAGATCTGTATCATTTGCAGTTAATGCTGTCCTGTTTATGCAGATGACATTTTATGCAACTGATGTTGTTGGTTTGAGTGCTGGTTTGGTTGGAACAATAATACTTCTATCGAAAGTAGTTGAGGCGTTGTCAAACTTCTTAGTAGTTTTTATTGACCGAACACATACCAAATTTGGCAAAGCAAGACCTTATGAATTATTTATCATTCCCTTGTGGATACTGACAATTATGCTCTTTAGTACCCCTAATTGGGGAATGACAGGGAAGGCAATTTATGTTTTTATCCTTTATACTTTGGTCGACTGTTTTTGCATTACCTTCCTAACGGGTTCAGACATAATATATCTGGGAAGGTCTTTAAAAGGGGATGTTCGACGGGCAAAAGTATTATCTGCATCAGGTATAATTGTCACACTCTTTGCAGCTGCAATAGGTATTCTATTGCCGATCTTAATGGGGACTTGGGGTAAGCAGCCTGGCGGCTGGACTAAAATTTCGCTAGTTTTGGGAGTTCCATTTTTAATTATTGGTCTTATCCGCTTTATTTTTATAAAGGAAATAGAAGAGGGAGGAGACGCTGAACAACAACAGCAAATTCCCTTCAAAGCAACGTTTAATGCAATGATTAAGAATAAATATATATTAATACTTGCAGGTGCTATTTTTGTGCAGTTTGTTTCAGGCGGTATGAGCGCGTTTTCAACCTATTATTTCAACTCTATTGTAGGAAACCTATCTATGTTGTCTGTGATAGGTATAATTGGACTTATTTCACCATTTGTTCTACTGTTTTTCCCGCTTGCTATGCGTAAAATCGGGGCAATGAATTTTGTTCGAGCCGGTATTGTCCTGATGGTAATTGGAAATGGACTAAAATATTTTGCTGGGAATAATATAGGTTTGCTTTTAGTTGATAATTTTATTGCTGCAGTTGGCATCATCCCCTTGACCATGATGGTGGGAATATTTACATTACAATGCATGGATTATGGTGAGTGGAAGACGGGAGTACGTGTAGAGGGCGGACTGAACGCGATTGTAAACTTTACAAACAAAATTGGTACTGGCTTGGGTTCTGGATTGGTAGGCTTGATTATGAGTATCGCAGGATATGTAGGAACAGCACATGTACAAACGGCATCTGCCAAAACAGCAATCGTATGGGGGTATTCACTGATTCCGGCACTTTTAAGTGTGATAATCCTCGTCATTTTACATTTTTATGACCTTGATAAAAAAATTGGCGGAATTCAGGAAGAAATCGCAGCAAGGAAAGCCAAGTAATGAATTAGTTACACTAATACTTTGGATGGATGAACAAATATAATTAAATGTATTCATATATTGTGAAAAGAGCTAAAAAGTAAATTAACGAAGAATCGTATCCTTTTTGAGCAAGTGAAAAAAAGATTTTTATTATGAAAAGTTCTCTCACTACGTAAGCGTCAAACATCTACTTGATAAAGAGTGTGGGTTATTTGACGCCTACATTACTACTGGACTTGAATAACTCAGGAAAAATCCTAAAGGTAATGCAAAGGTATTGTAAAACAAAAAATCTTTTATATCTCATTTAGAACAAATCGAGGAAGAATTGATATCCTCCGCCATTGATAAGAGCATTGAACTCGGGTTTCACGGCGGGGTGGCATGCTCACCTGAACCGGAAGAAGAAGAATTCTGGCAATTAGTAATATTTTAGCAGTTTCTGAAAGATGTCTGCTGAACAGCAGACTCTTTCTAATTCGTATGCCAATTGGAGTGCGAATTTGGTTGCTAAATTCAGATAGACACTTGTAAAACAACAAATAAAAGAAGACCAATTCATATGCGAATTAGTCTTAAAATTGTATTGCTTATATTAATTTTGTACTCGAAAACCGAACCCGTTAGTTCACATGCAGCCTCTTTTTTATTCTGTTCGGTATTAACAAGGTGGGATTTAATTAGGGGAAAATGGTGTTAATAGCTTTTGGAAAAATCTCCTTGATAATTAAAAAATGACCTCTCGACTTCTGTATATGGTTGACCTGTGGGTCTAGATAAATAAATAGTCCTTTTGCAATGAGGTCAGTAATATGAATCAACTTGATCCTGTCTGTGACAGCATTTCTCCAAAAGATAGATGGAATAAACAAGACCCCCACTCCCCTTTGAATTAGACCTCGCACTGTAGCTGGATCATCACTTTCAAAAACAATGTTAGGTGTGAAATTGAAAAGGTGAAGTTAACCCAATCCTTTTCATGGTCCCACTGTAGATAAGGAAAATCGTCAATCTCCAAAAGATCATGAACGTTAACTACCATTGCTTCAAGAACAGCTCCCGAACCTTAAGTGTCGCACCCCGTCCACCTGATAATGCTTCTTTCGTTTGCAGACGGAAACTTAAATCGGTCGGAGCATCTTTAATGCTGTCAATTGCCTCCTGCAAGTGTTTGCTCTACCATTGCAATATCTTGCATACTCGGTTGGTCTACCTGAATATTTGGAACCAGTTTGAATAATGCACCTAATGTGCTAAAACGCTCACATCGTAAGCCATCGCTGGTATCTGTTTCGTTGCTTCCGCCAGCTCTTCAATCGTACGTTTGGTAATTCTAGCTGCTGAAGCCTTTGACATTGCTTGAATAATTATTTTATCATCCTCCAAAGCAATGAGACGGTTTGATTGGAGTCCATGTGCCAAAAATCCTCCAGAAAATGCATTACCAACAATTAAGCCTAAAACGGGATGCCCTTTTTGACGAGCTGTTACATAGGCATCAGCACTTGCAGCCAATGATAGACTAATCCCAATCATTTCTTCCTTATAACCATATGCCTGACTTGGAACATCGATAATGGAGATAATTGGACGCTTTGTTGCTTTGTTTTCATCTAGTTTAATTGCATATCTTACGATTTGTGCAACGGTCCACCGTCTTATACAAGATATGGTAATATACGTAACCGGACTTCAGGGAGAGGATCTGAAAGAGGGTGTGGCTGCAACGGAAAACGTAAGCGACTACGTCTATTACCAATCTTGTGAATAAGTTCGGTACAGCGGAATACAGTACAGATGCTGGAATCCAATGCCTTACAGCGGGATTGGATGTTGAGCTGCCTACCCAGGAAGCATATGGACCAAACTTAAGGGAAGCCGTACTTGAAGGTGAAATAGATGAGTTCTATATCGACCGTTCCCTTGAAAGAGTTTTAGGGCTGAAATTTGAACTGGGTCTATTCGAAAAGCCATATGGTGAGTTTGTGGAGATGGATAATTCGGAACACGACAAGCAGTCAGCCCATGTTTCGGACAAGGTTATGACACTGACGAAAAACACAGGCATTCTGCCATTGAAGGATAAAGATGTCACCATTGCTGTTATTGGTCCTGCGGGCAATAACATCCTTATATAGGCTTAGCACACTTTATAATATATTACCAACAAAAGCTAGGATGGAAATATAGATTAGGGTTAAGGCCTTTCATTTGGAAAGAAGATTCTCCCTTCAATTCTTAAGTAAACAGGTTTCCACAAAACTATCTAAGGATCTTTCTTACAGATTGAAATAACAATGAAAGAGCTCATTGCTTTTATATATTAAACTAGAAAAAAACACAATAATATAATTTTTGTAACATGTCTAAAATATTAAAATGAAAACGCATTCTATAATTGTAATTAATGAAACATTAACAATTAAAGGGGGAACATTAGGGGCAGAGTGTTATGCGGAAAATGTCTGTGTTTAGGATCAATTCTCTGAAATCTTGTATTTGCAAACAAAATTAAAAAGTTTTTAGGAGGGCTATGATTTAAACGAACCTGTCAAGTCGACTGAATTAATACAGACTCAGACTGTCACACCTTTAAAGAGGCTTATGCTAGCTTTTATTTTCGGTGAAATTGGGGTTTACATTGCTATGCTTACACCTGGCATAATTTTATTGACACTAAGAGTCAATGAACTCGATCCTAAAAACGCTATTTCTACGTTTGGATGGATTTCAGGAATAACGGCATTGGTTGCTCTAATTTCCATGCCAATTGGTGGTTATATAAGTGATCGTACACGTTTAAAATTTGGCAAGAGGAAAACAATAATCCTCTCTGGGGTAATATTGGGAGTATTTTCACTTATGGGAATGGCTGTATCAACCACCATTCTGATCTTAGGCGTTTTTACCTGGTTAACTGCTGCTGGTACAAATATGGCACAGGCAGGGTTTTCAGCACTACTGGCAGATCAGGTTGAGGAATCGAAACGTGGATCAGTATCAGGTATTATAGGTGTTTTGGCAATGTGTGGCATGTTCGTGGGAATGGCACTTGTATCCATAATGGCGAAAGCATCCAATATAGAGAAATTTGGGGCATTAGCTATTGCTTCAATAATTGGAACCATAATAGCATGTTTTTTGATAAAAGACACACCTGCTGAACGCAGAAATTCTGAAAAATCAGGTGAAAATAAAATTCCTTTTAGAAAAGTTATTTCGAGAATCTATCCAAGTCCACGTAAATATCCAATTTTTACTTGGGGAATTTTAACACGATTTTGTGTAACTGTAGCATCATGTGCCACCGCATATAATTCCATGATGCTTATTCAGCGTTATCACTATTCACAGGAGGCTGCTACGCATCTGACCGGAATTTTACAATTTGCAGGATTGCCGGCTATGATGATTTCTAGTATTTTAGGAGGAATGCTGTCTGACAAAATAAGAAGACAAAAAATATTTGTAATGGTCTCTCCGATTGTAGTTGGCTTAGCCCTTGTTTTAATGGGATTTGCGTCAAACTTCACTACTGTCTTGGTCGCAACCTTAATCATTCAATTTGGATTTGGAATATATACGTCAGTGGATGGAGCCCTTACAGTTAGGATCCTTCCAAAAAAAGAAGATTATGCAAAGGATATGGGCATTATGAATATAGCATCCTCCCTCCCTCAATCAGTTGTACCTTTTATTGCACCGTTACTATTAGGTATAGGAGGCTGGAAGTTCTATTTCTTTTTCCTGGCAGTCTTTGGATTGCTTAGTGCACTTGCTGTTATACCGATTCCCGACTTAACACGCAAGCCTAAAGAAGTATAGCACAAATAACAACTACTTATGCGTTTCAATAATTAATTAAAGGCCTAATTTACACTAGAAAATTTTATTAAATAAAAAGGGAGAGAAAAGATGAAAAAATGGTTAGGTATTTTCTTTGTTTTTACACTTTTATTTACAAATCAAACAAATAGGATAGAGGCAGATAGTCTTTCAGGTTCAACTGGTAAGACAATCATAAACACGAAATATGGCAAGGTTGAAGGTTTAGTAAATGAGACAAATTCTACTTTAAAATGGCTAGGAGTCCCTTATGCAAAACCACCTGTTGGTAGTTTAAGATGGAAAGCGCCAGCCGAACCAAATTCTTGGGATGGTATATTAGAAACAAAGAAATTTGGACAAGTTTGTACACAACAATCTTATGGGGCTGTGATTGGAAGTGAAGATTGTTTAACGTTAAATATATGGAGACCAAATAGCACAGATACCAATCTACCTGTAATGGTCTTTGTTCATGGTGGTGGTAATACGACTGGGTCTTCGCAGTCATTTAAAGGGGATGTTTTAGCTCAAAAGGCAAACAGTATTATCATATCAATTAATTACCGCCTCAATGCTGAAGGATGGTTTATGCATCCCGCTCTAAAAACAGGGAATTCCCTTGATAATTCAGGCAATTTTGGGTTATTAGATATTCTTCAGTCTTTAAAATGGGTGCAGAAAAACATAGAATATTTTGGAGGGAATCCAAATAATGTTACACTTTCCGGTCAGTCTGCAGGAGCACGTGATGTATTAGGAGCGGTTATTTCTCCCCTATCTAAGGGCCTGTTCCATAAGGCATGGGCAATGAGTGGTGGAATGACAACAGCCAGCCCAAAAGATGCTGAAGACAAAGCTCAGGATATGTTAGTACAATTAGTAATAAATGATAAATTAGCAGCGAATGAAAAGGATGCGAAAACGTGGATTCAAGGAAAATCAAATGAATTCTTGGCAAATTATTTAAGAAGTAAAGATGCAAAAGAGCTTACCATTTTAGCTGGTTCGCCTCCAATAAAAATGGAGCCATTCCCTCATTTATTTGCGGACGGATATGTATTGCCAGCAGAAGGCTTTAAATCAATTAAAAACGGAAATTATAATAAAGTACCAATTGTTCTAGGAAGTACAGCAAGTGAATTCTCGTTATTTGCTTTTCAAGATCCTTATTTTCTTCCTTCGATTTTAGACGGTAGTATTTACAATAACAACCAAAAATGGAGCCTTTATGAAAATACTTTGAAATTCGGTAATAAATTATATGCCGGTTTCAATGCAGATGTAGTTGCTGATCAAATCGTTAATGTAAAAGATCAACCAGGTGTATATGGTTACCGCTTTGCATGGGGAACCCAAGAAGGCGTAATTGATGAGACAGTTAGAAAACCCTTTGGAGCTCCACATGGCAGTGATATTGACTTTTTCACTGGTTTAGATGAGAGCTGGATAAATTTATTTTATCCTAATAAGTATTACACAGATTCGAATGGACAAGGAAGACGACAGTTACAAAATACAATGATTAGCTATTTGAAAAACTTCTTATATACGGGTAATCCGAACGGGGAAGGTTTGCCTCAATGGGGGACTTGGAGTAACAATGATAATCAAAATCGTATTCTATATTTTGATGCGGACCAACAAAACGCGAATGTTTACATGTCTGATGAGCACCTTGTAAAAAATGAGATAGTTAATGAAATGAAGCGGAATCTACCGAAACAGGAATACGATACAATCGTTGAACAATTATTTGCAGGTCGTTTTTTCTGGGAAAAATGATTTTATTTCATTCATTCTAAATCAAATAGGAATGGTAAATCTTTTGATAAGTTCTAGTAAGTTAGTTAAATTGATGACTTCTGCGAATACAGAGGTCATCTTTTTTATTGACCTTAGATTTTAACAAACAATAAAAAAGGAGGATAAGGTCTCTCCTTTTTTGGTAGGTTTTTTATATGCATATCTATTTAAATATATTAATTTAAGGACTTTCGAAAAGCGTTTGGTGTTATGCCATATTCTTCTTTAAATGCCGTCTGAAAGTGGCTCTGACTCGAAAAATAAAGATAATTACTAATTTCACTTATCGTTTTATTGGAAAATGTCAATAAATCCTTTGCTTCTTCCAGCTTAGACCGCCTAATAAATGCACTTAGCTCAATTCCAAGTTCTTTTTTTACTTTTCGCGACAGATATGAACGAGTAAAGCCCACATGTTCAGCTACATCACTAACAGTAATATGCTTATTTGTATTATCACGAACAAATTGTATAACTTGGTGAATTACATTATCGGCAGACAATGGAACGATCAAATTTGCAACCCGGTTCGTATAATCCATTATTGCTTGAGTAGAAAGAGACTTTACATCCTCTATATCAGATAATCGTTCTACTTGTTGTATATAAATATCAGATAATTGACGGGCGATACTTGAACTAAGACCACCTCGTATAGCGGCACGTGAAGCTAATGTGACCGAGACGATAAAGATATTTTTCCATTGACGAAGATTATCGTTTGCAATAACAGGCATCTTGCCATTTCCTCTAAAATCTCCTCTTATAAATTTATTTAGCTTAACTATATTACCTGTTTCGATGTACCGTGCCCACTCACGTTCATCGTCATGATTAGTATTTAAAATTCCTTCCTCTTTTTCAATAAAAGAATTCTCAGAGTATGTTCTGTTAATTGAATTATCTATCAGGGGACCCATAAAATCATCTACATCTCTCCTCGTTAGTTCTGAATTGTTTAAAGTGTAATTGATTACTAAAAGAGTATTAATGAACGTATCCAGAGATTGTTGAGGTATTTTATAAAAAAATTCCGCAAAGGCCTCTGCATTTGATGTATTAACCGAAAATTCTTTACCCATGATTTGCAAAGTCTCATTAGAGTAAGGAAAGTCATTGATAGGACCAATTATTATACAAGATTTGCTGTTTTCTATTTGTATACATCCGTAATATGAATAAAAAGTAGTTATTACATAACTTACTTTTCTTTCGCTTTCCAAAAGTCTATTTAGATAAAGGGGTGGAGGAAAGGTTTCATTCTCTTGATTGGGATAACAAGCAATTAGTTCTTTATTATCATAAAGATAGATTGGAATATATAAAGAATTATATAGGTACTTGCAGTATTTATTTATATCAATCATGGCACTTACCTCCTATTAAAGTTGATACTATTATATATCAAAAGACACATAGTTTGGTGGAAAATTTGGTGTTACCATCTTTCAGGTGACACAGCAGTCTAAATTTACCTCCCTTAAGGTGACACAAACTTATAATTAAGGTAACAAATATAAAATAAATTAATATAAACTTTTTCTAAAATACAACGTAAGGATAAAGGGTACTTGATAGGACTCTTATAAAGGTAAGAGTAAACCTAATCAAAAGCTTGTGTAGTTGATTAAGTCCTAATTTAATAGCCTGCTAGGGGGATTCTAAGTGAAAATAGCTTTTATTGCACATGATAACAAAAAAGATGACATAGTTAGATTCGTAACAGCATATGAACCCGTATTTATTCAACATGAATTATATTCAACAGGGAATACAGGAAAAAGGATAATGGAGCATACAAAGTTGCAAATATGTAGATTTAACTCTGGACCTTTAGGCGGAGATCAAGAGATTGGATCATTAATAGCGAAAAATTTGATGGATATTGTGTTCTTTTTTCGAGACCCATTAACCGCTCAGCCCCATGAACCTGATATCTCTGCTCTAATACGTCTTTGTGATGTTTATTCCATTCCTTTAGCTACGAATATGGGTACTGCAGAAATACTAGTACATGGTTTAAATAGAGGCGATTTACATTGGAGAGATATCATACATGAAAAAAACTTGGACACAGTCAAAGATAATGAGTGGAAAAAGAAATAGTCAACAAAGATAAAACTAAAGTAATTAAAGCTCTCAGAAAGAAAGGGGAGAAAATATTCCAAATGATAAGGAAAAACATTGTGGTGCAACATAAAAGGGGTCTTCAGGCCCAAGTTGCTGCAGAGTTTGTGAGAACAACGTCTTTATTTACTAGCGATATCTCTATTCTTAAAGAAGGAAAAATAGTTTCTGGTAAAAGTATAATGGGTGTTATGTGCCTGGCCATAAGAAAGGGAGAAGGAATCACACTTATAGCAGACGGAATCGATGAACAAAAGGCTATTGGGATTTTAGATGAATTTCTTTCCTAATAATAAAAAGTTGTTTATTTCTTTATTAATATCATCTATAACAATCGTTAAAAGGAATGTGTAAAATTTTATGAATAAACTAAGTACAAAAGCCTTGTTAGAGGTTTATATCCAAGCAATTGAATTAAAACTAAGTAAAGACTTCATAGATTTACTAGTTAGTGAGTTATACAAACGAGATCTTAATCAAGATATAGAAAGAAACTAAAACTTACGAGGCAGATGAACCAAGTTAGAATGTAGCTTAACCCATAACTGAAAATCTTAATTTTCCATATTGATTTAGTATAGATCCAACCGAAATTGGTTGGGTCTATACTAGTCTAAGAGGTACCTTATAAAATGATTGGATAATATTATTCAGGGAAAATATCTTGAACGAATCAATGACTCCTTTCGTGTTTAGTTTGAAGTTTTGTATATAGATTTACAATGTTTCATTATTTTAAATATCTATATAAACTATAATAACGCACAAAAATATAATTTATATAACAAATCTAAAATATTAAAGTGAAAACGGATTCTATAATATTGGTATATCAATAAGCTATAAACCAACAGAATTTTGGAGGTAGAAATATGGAAAAGTATAAAGACACAAGCCAACCTTTAGAGATAAGAGTGGAAGACTTACTATCCAGGATGACACTGGAGGATAAAATAGCACAAATTCAATGTATGATAGCTGCTGGTTCTGATCCTGCTGACACACTGGCATACTTTTCAAATGGAATAGGGGAAATTGGTAGTTTTCCCTCAGGGAGTAATGCGAATGAAGTAGCAGAAGAGAATAAAAAGATTGTTGATTTTGTATGTAATAGTGAACTGGGCATACCCCCAATTATTCATTGCGAGGCAATCACAGGCCTCAGTGCAGCCGAAGCCACTATCTTCCCATCAGCCATAGGACTTGGCGCAACCTTTAATCCTGAGACGGTTCAAAAAATGGCAGATATAATTCGTCAGCAGATGCTGGCGGTGGGTTACCGTCAAGCGCTATCTCCGGTCATGGATGTTTGCCGCGATCCGCGCTGGGGACGTATAGGTGAGACCTACGGCGAAGATCCGACACTTGCAGCCGCTATGAGTGTGGCTTTCACCAAGGGGCTGCAGAGCGATGACCTCAGAAATGGCATTGCCGCCACAGGAAAACACTTTCTGGGTTACGGTTTTTCCGAAGGTGGCCTGAATATGACCACGAATCCTATTCCTTCACGAGAATTGCGTGAGGTTTATGCAAAGCCCTTCCAGGCAGCCGTTACTGAAGGAGGTCTTCAGTCCATCATGAATTCATATGGAGTTATTGATGGGGAAATGATTGTTGGTTCAAAGCATATTCTAAGCGACTTATTACGGGATGAGATGGATTTTAAAGGCGTACTTGTGTCTGACTACACGTCAATTGAGCATTTGGTTGACCGTCACCTGGAACCCGATATGGTATCAGCGGCCATCACCGCTTTGAATGCTGGCCTTGATGTAGAATGTCCAATTCCCGCAGGCTATAGAACCGATTTATTAGTGGAGGCTATAAAGAGTGGAGCGCTCGATGAAGCGGTAATTGACCGTTCTGTTAGACGTGTATTGGAGACAAAGTTTAAACTTGGGCTGTTTGAAAATCCTCAGCCTAGAATTGAAATGTATGATACTGCCTATGGTAATCCGGAAAATGACCAACACAGCCTGAAGGCTGCACGGGAGTCTACGGTTTTGCTTAAAAATGAGGGACTTCTGCCTCTTTCCAAGGACATTAAGAAAATTGCAGTAATTGGACCCCATGCAAATAGTGTGAGAATGATGTTCGGCGGCTATACGCGCCCTGCAGGTTTAGAAATGATGATTGGGCGTACAATGGGAGATATGGCAGGTATGTCTAACGAATTTGTAAGCATAGATGAGGATGATGACTTTATACCGTCAGAACCCTTCCCAGGAAGTAACGTTTTACGTGAGCATCCAGATGCCATGGCGGCAATCAATGCTTTGTATGGACCTTCTACTCCTACGATACTGGCTTCTATCAAGGATAAATGCCCGGGAGCCCAGGTTGTTTATGTCAAAGGCTGTGATATTGCAGGTACTGACCGAAGTATGTTTAATGAGGCAATCAAAGCTGCGATAGAAGCAGATGTTGTGATACTGACTTTGGGAGGTAAGTATGGCTGGGGCGGAACCTGCACAATCGGTGAAGGAATTGACAGTGATAGCATTGGTCTGACTGGAATTCAAGAGGAGTTTGCAAAGGAGATTTTTGCTGCCGGTACTCCTGCAGTTATGGTGCATATGGACGCGCGTCCATTAAGCAGTGTATTTATCTCTGAAAAATTTCCAGCGATTATTGAGTATTGGTACCCGGGCATAACAGGAGGAAGAGCGCTAGCCGATGTTCTGTTCGGCGATTATAATCCTGCCGGACGCCTGCCGGCAACATGTGCCCGCAACGAAGGACAACTACCTATTTTCGCAGGACAATCCTATGGAAACAGCTATCATACGGAGAATACCAATAATATGTTAAATAAATATCTCGATAGCACCAAACAACCGCTGTTCTATTTCGGACACGGACTTAGCTACACGAAATTTGAGTACAGTGACTTGCAGGTAGAAAGTAATACTAGAGCTGATGGCAGCGTCAAATTGAGCTGCAAAGTTAAAAATGCCGGAAAGATCGACGGAGAAGAGGTAGTTCAGCTATATGTCAAAGATGAAATTGCTTCAATGATTCGTCCTTCTAAGGAACTTGCAGGGTTTGCTAGAATTTCTTTGAAAGCGGGCGAAGAAAAGATTGTTTGCTTTGAAATAAGAGCCGATCAGTTTGCCTTTTTGAATAAAGATATGAAATGGATCGTTGAAGAGGGTGACATGACTGTATGGATTGGCGGTTCGTCTGTTCATTTACCGCTGAAAGGAAGCTTCCATATAGACAACACCGCTGAAATTATTGCACATAAACGAGGCTTCTTTGCCAAGTCGGAAATACTGAATCGTATGGAGACACAAATCACTAAGTAACAATAGCAATTGATTTATTAAAATGTAGGTTATGAACATTTGGGGAGGCTGCCTTTCCATTCGGGAAATGGGATGGGCAGCTTTTTTTTCGAATTAAACAGGGGGGAAGAAAGAAGTGAGACTTAAAGATAAGATTGCGGTAGTAACTGGTGCAGCATCAGGTATGGGGAAAGCTATCGCTATTCTTTATGCAAAAGAAGGGGCAAAAGTAGTAGTTTCTGATATTAACTTAGAGGGAGCTAAAAAAACTGTTGAAGAAATCAAATTAAATCAGGGTGAGGCTCTAGCTGTATCGGCAAATGTAGCTAAAGAAGAAGATATTCAGAATCTAATAGAAACGGCCGTTCTAGAATTCGGTACTCTGGATATTCTTGTTAATAATGCTGGAATAATGGATAATTTCGAACCAGCTGGCGATGTGGAAGACGAGAAATGGGAAAGAGTCTTTGCCGTTAACACAACAAGCGTTATGCGTGCAACACGTAAAGCACTTCCTATTTTTTTGAAGAAGAAAAACGGTGTTATCATTAACATTGCGTCCGCCGGTGGTTTACAAGGAGCACGTGCCGGTGCGGCTTATACTGCTTCCAAGCATGCTGTAGTTGGATTGACAAAAAATACAGGCTTTATGTATGCAGATGAAGGGATTCGCTGTAATGCTATTGCTCCTGGGGCGGTTGAAACAAATATTATCACTTCCTTGAAATCGGCAAATCCATTCGGAATAGAGCGTATTCAGCTTGGAGCGGGCATTAATCCTCGTTTAGGTAAACCAGAGGAAATAGCAAACGTAGCCTTATTCCTTGCCAGTGATGAGTCAAGCTTTTTAAATGGCACGGTCATTACTGCAGATGCTGGTTGTAATGCATATTAATAAAACATATTAAATTAAATTTGAAGAATCTGGTATATGTTTTCATCTGAAGGACATTAGCTTTCTTGCTCTTGGATTATACAGGTTTGTTTAGAAGATATTAAAAAACGATTTTATTAAAAAAAGATATAGTTGAAAAAAAGAATGGAGGAAAAACTATGAAGGTTGACAAGCAAACTCGATTATCCTACAACCAAAAAGCTAAAGAAATTGTCGATCAAATGACTCTGGAAGAAAGAGTCTATTTAATGAGTGGAAATATGACGATGGAAGATTTAATAGAAGAAATAACAAAAGGTAAGCATTATAACGAAACCCCTTACGAAGCGGGGGGGAATGAACGCCTGGGGGTTCCTGCAATGAAATTTGTTGATGGACCTAGAGGGTCAGTGGCTGGTACAGGACAAAGTACTTGTTTTCCTGTACCGATGTCAAGGGGTGCTTCATTTGATAAAGATTTAGAAGAGCGCATCGGAAAGGCAATCGGAAAAGAAATCCGTGCTGTCGGTGGAAATCTATTTGGTGGCGTCTGTATCAACCTTCCTAGAAATCCTGGCTGGGGAAGAAGCCAGGAAACTTATGGAGAGGAATCGTTCCATTTAGGAGTCATGGGGTCGGCCTTGACAAAGGGTGTACAAAGTGAAAATGTAATTGCCTGCGTTAAACATTATGCTTTCAACAGTATGGAAAATGCCCGATTTAAGGTAAATGTGAAAGCAGATAAACGTACGGAGAGAGAAGTCTATCTATCCCATTTTAAAGACACAATTGATGCAGGAGCAGCAAGTGTTATGAGTGCCTACAACAAGTACCAAGGACAACATTGCGGGCACAGTGATTATCTATTGAATCAAGTATTGAAAGATGAATGGGATTTTGATGGTTTTGTCATCAGTGATTTTGTATGGGGCGTTCTGGATTCCGTGGAAGCAGCCAATGGCGGAATGGACATTGAAATGCACCTTACCCAGCACTTTGGTGATAAGCTGTTGGAGGCTGTAAAAAACGGGCAAGTCAACGAAAACAAAATCAATGATGCAGCGGTTCGGATTGTCCGTACTTTACTAGCCTTTTCAGAGGCAGATGACAAGAAATACGGTATGGATTTAATAGGAAGCAAAGACCATATTGCTTTAGCGTTGGAAGCAGCAGAAAAATCGATGACATTGATGAAAAATGAAAATAAAACATTACCATTTTCAAAATCCGAGACTAAAAAGATTGCAATCGTTGGTAAACTTGGGAATAAAGAGAATATCGGCGACCATGGATCCAGCAATGTTTATCCTCAATATGTCGTAACTCCTTTAGAAGGAGTGAAGAACATGGTTCCACATTCTGAAGTAATATTCGATGATGGACAAGATTTGGAAAGAGCAAAAGCATTGGCAAGTTCTGTTGACGCGGTTGTCTTTGTTGTTGGATTCAACCATGACGATGAAGGGGAATATATCGTAAACGATCAAGATCAAGATGTGACTGCCATTGGTGGGACTTCTGATTCTTTAGGTGGAGACAGAAAAGTATCGCTTGGCCTTCACGCCGATGAAATTGAATTGATCAAAGTAGTTGGAACTGTCAATGAAAATTCAGCAGCGGTTCTCATTGGCGGGAATATGATTATGATTGAAGAATGGAAAAATGATGTTTCTGCTATTCTTATGGCCTTTTATCCTGGAATGGAGGGGGGAACGGCCATTGCAAAAACATTATTTGGTGAAGTCAATCCTGGTGGAAAATTGCCATTTGTTGTCCCAACAGATGAGAAACACCTGCCACAGATTGATTGGGAAGCGGAAGAAATCACCTATGGATATTATCATGGATATACCAAGTTTGAGAAAGAAGGGATTGAACCATCACTCCCTTATGGATACGGGTTGTCTTATACGACTTTCGATATTTCTAATGCTGCATTTGAGGTTTCGGGGGAAGGTATCCTAGCTAGATGTGACGTAACCAATACAGGTGAGCTAGAAGGTGATGAGGTCGTTCAGATGTATGTCGGATTCAGTCAATCCCAGATTGATCGACCAGTGAAAGTACTACGCGGTTTTGAAAGAATAAATCTGTTGCCTGGTGAAACGAAAACGGTTGAAATTTCTTGTCCTATTGAAAAAATAAAATGGTTTAATCCAGAGACTAATACTTGGGAACTCGAAGATATAGATTATGACGTATACATTGGGGATAGCAGTGCGGATAAAGATTTAATCAGAGGAAATGTAAATTTATTGGCTAAGAGATAATAACTGAGGGGGCTAGAGTATTCCATTTTTAGCCCTCTATAAACTCCTTAAAAACAATTTGAGGATATTACATCTTCTCATTGAATAATAATATAACAAAATATATATATTTTTTATACCAGATGATCTTTGATTCAAAAAATATTAGAAATGACTCTTAAAATGTTTTAGAAGGACGCTGTTACAAACCGCATTTTTATTGTTTTACAGGGGACAATTGGCATACTCTGGGGACAATTTTGAGCTATCTGTTTCTTATAACAACAATTCAATCATATTGAAACTTATTGAAATCCTTGTATAACAATACTTTCGTAATCAAACTGTTATAATCATAAAGTATATCCATCATTAACAGGGTTGGGGGCACTGTTCCAATAAAAAAATCAATCTTGGGTGACAAATGGAAGAAGAGGAGGTTTAAACGAACCTCCTCTATTACTTATTTAAACTATTAATAACATAAGATAACTGATCACACTTTTGGTCACAACTTGGTCACAGATAAGATGTTTTTATATTTTATTAGATAAAATTAAATGATATATAACTTGAGAAAAAGTGCGTTAAACCAGGATTTTAAGACATTATATAAAACTAAATGGAATCAAAAATGATACTCTCCCTCTAAATTCAAAACTGCTTGTGACCTGCGTGCCAGGTCAGGTGGGTTCGATTCCCACGCAGTCCCGCCAAAAACGTTGATTTAACATGGTTTTTAACCTCTAGAATATTTTGTTTGTAAGAATAGGATTGTAAATAGACTTTTGTGCCTCCTTTGCTATGTTGGGATTTCCCTAAGGCGAAGGAGGATTTTTTATGGCTGACCAAAGTAAGATAAAAGGAAAAAGGACCGTTGGTACCAGATTGTTCTCAGAAGAAGAAAAGAACTTGCAGGGGTTACGACCGAGAACATTTCGGGAATACCGGACTACATTTAAGTATTTTTTATCCTTGCTACAACAAAAATATCCTGATATATACTCAGCAAGTGAGATTACAACAGGTGTCATTCGTAATTATTTCTATTATATGAGCAAAGAAAAACGGATTTGGGATGACCATACGAAGGCATCTTGCCAATATAAAACGGATAAAAAGGGACTACATTCTTTTACTGTTAATATAATGCTTGCTGTTTCACGAAACTCCAGTGAACGACGCTTTGTAAGAGCATCTCTATTGATTATCCTATTGAATGCAGCCCAAGAATTTTCTATAATAAATCCTCGCATTACGTAAAAGTTCAATTGAGCTCTAAGTGAACGTGCTCTAGTTTTCTTAGTAGCTTCCGCAAGACCTTTTTACAAATCGATTCCCAAAATTCAGCACAATATGATTTTCATCCTGAGGTGCATTAACATTTAATATGGCTGTGTGAATTACCATTTTCTCCACATCCGCATAATTTTCCGAAATTTCTCCACAATCACCACTGATATTTTTACAAAAAAAATTTCAAAAGTCCATATCCATAAAAAATAGGATTCATCCTTCCAAAAATCGTGTTCATGGTCTCGCCTCCAACTCAAAAATCATGTTTCTTTTTCATTGGTTATCGTTTTAAAAATACGTGACATGTCTCCAAATGTTTTAAGGTAGAAAGACATATTAAAAAAAGTAAAAAAATTAAGATTGTTAAATGACGTTATGTATTGGAGGAATGAGATATATAATTCCTTTTGAAATGGTAATAGAATATTAATTAAGGAAGCGATTTCACTAGGAAGGAGTGACAATATTGAAAGTCCTGCCCGAAGTACTTAATGGACCTTTATTTATAGACAAATCCTGTAAAGCATCCATCTTGAATAAGATATTTAAACAAATTTTGGATAGGGTAAAAAATTTTAATTAAAAAAGCGATTTTGCTAAGAAGGAGTGAAATAATATTGAAAGTCCTGCCCGAAGTACTTAATGGACCTTTAGTTGTGGACAAACCCCGTAAAGCGTCTATCCTAAAAAGGATATTTGAACAAAAATACCTTTTATTAATGGCATTGCCTGCCATTATTTGGGTTATAGTTTTTTGTTATGCTCCCATGTATGGACTCTATATGGCTTTTATTGATTATAAACCTGGAGGTCCTTTTTTCAGTTCATTCTTTACAAGTGAGTTTGTAGGAATCAAATGGTTCTCGTATTTTATTGAAAGCGGTGACTTTGTTAGAATAATGCGGAACACATTGGCTACCAGTTTTTTGACTTTAATAATTTCTTTTCCGGTTCCGATTATTTTGGCAATCGCCATAAACGAGTTGAACAATAAATATTTCAAAAAAACGGTCCAAACAGTTTCTTATTTACCTCATTTTATCTCTTGGGTAATCGTCGCCAACATTTTCTTAACATTATTGTCAGCAGAAGGATTAGTAAACAATCTCTTGGTTAGCTTGCATTTGGTCGATAAGCCAATACTTTTTTTCCAAGAAGGGAAATACTTCTGGGGAATTGTTGCCTCTGCCAATACATGGAAAGACATGGGATTTAATTCTATTATTTATCTCGCGGCAATTTCCGGAATCAGTCCGCAGTTGTACGAAGCTGCAAAAGTGGATGGAGCAAACAGATTTCAACAAATTCTTCATGTTACACTGCCAGCCTTAAGACCAACCATTGTCATTTTATTGATTCTGGCACTTGGTGGTATTTTAAATGCAGGCTTCGATCAACAGTATCTCATGCAAAATAATATGATCCTTGAATATTCCGATGTAATTGACACTTACACCTATCGATATGGCTTGCAAAATGGTATGTACTCATATGGCGCAGCTGTTGGATTGTTTAAATCACTAGTTGCCTTTATTTTAGTTGTATCAGCTAATCGTGTGGCCAAGAAAATCGGAGATAATGGACTATTTTAAGGAAGTGATTGCGTATCATGAGTAAAAAAATATTCAATTCTGAATCTATGTTTCAAGTCATTCTATTTATCTTTTTGACAGTTATCATTTTAGTTACTTTATTGCCTTTTTGGAATATATTTGTCATTTCGATTAATAATGCGCAGGATACGGTTCGAGGCGGTCTCTATTTTTGGCCGCGTGTATTCAGCCTAGAAAGTTATAAATCCATTTTTGCTGATAGAGAAATTTTAACTGCCACAAAGGTGACTGTATTACGGACCGTCATCGGGACGCCCTTATCACTTTTGGTGATTACTATGCTGGCTTATGCTTTAAGCAAAAGAGATCTCGTGTTCAGAAAGCCGATTACCCTTCTCTTTATCTTTACCATGTTCTTTTCAGGGGGGCTTATCCCTTATTATATGGTTCTTAAGTCCGTCCATTTGATTGACTCTTTTTGGGTATATATCATCCCTGGTCTGATGAGCGTGTTTAATATGATCTTGATCAGAACGTTCATTGAACAATTACCAAAGGAATTGGAAGAAGCCGCAAAGGTAGAGGGAGCAAATGATGTCCAGATTTTCTTTAAAATAATCATTCCTTTGTCAAAACCCATCCTTGCGACAATCGGACTGTTTATTGCTATCGGTCATTGGAACTCATGGTTTGATTCCTATGTATTTACCTATAAACCGGAATTGAAAACGCTTCAAGCGGTTTTAGTAAAAATACTAAATCAGTACCAAACGGGTGGGATGATGTCGGACCATCAGCAGCTAGCTGATTCAGCTAAACGTATGGCTGTTTCTCCGGATAGTCTGCGAATGGCGGCAACAATGGTCGTTACGATACCAATCATGATTGTTTATCCATTTCTGCAAAAGTATTTTGCCAAGGGCATGATGGTTGGTTCTATAAAAGAATAAAAAATCATTTTAAAATAGGAGAGATCTACTTATGGAACGAACGTGGTTAAGAAATCCATTTGCATTGATGATGATGCTGGTTTTGGTGACTTTTACACTTTTAGCTGGCTGTTCTTCAAATGAAGAAAGCTCAAAAGAATCATCAGATAAAGGAAAAACAGATGATAATTCCCCAATTACTTTGACTTTATTTGATAAAAATACGGGCGATGCATTTGACAATGAAGTAGCGAAGGAAATAACGAAACATACAGGAGTTAAAATTGAGATTCAACAGCCAACCGGCAACCCGGATGAAAAATTAAATTTAATGCTTGCAAGCGGAGATTTACCTGATATTGTTTTAATGCCTCGCGGAAGTGAACTAGTAACTAAATACATTTCAGCTGGTGCACTTATTCCACTTAACGATTTGATTGACAAATACGGTACAAATGTAAAACAGATGTACGGAGATACATTAAAGAAAACTAGATATGATGATGGAAAAAACTATTATTTATCTAATTGGTATGGTCTTGATAATGAACCTGTTTTTGGAATGCTCATGCGAATGGATTTGTTGAAAGAACTTGGAGTGGGTGAAAAAGCAAATAATGGACAGCCATTCACTTCAGAGGAATTTTATAAGTTATTAAAAACATTCAAGGAAAAATACCCAACAATAAATGGTCATGAATCCATTCCTTTAACCCTTAACGCTGAGAATATGGGATCTGCCATTGCAACTTTTAAAGGCATGTGGGGAATGAAATCATTTTATGAAAAAAATGGAAAACTCCGATATAGTGAAAAAGACCCTAGTTATTTAGAAATGATGCTATACATGAATAAACTCTATCGTGAGGGATTAATCGATAAGGAATGGGCGGTAAATAAAACACAATTATGGAATCAAAAGCTTTCTAATGGTTATACATTTGCTACAGCTTCTGCATATTGGGATACTGGAGATGCCAATACTATTTTGAAAAAGGCTGACGGAGCCGAAAATGTTGACAAACAATTTTATGCTTATAAGGTGACGGCACCAGGAGTTAACCCTTCAAAGACAACATTTGGCCCTCGCAGCTCTTTGGGATGGGATGCAATCGGGATTACCTCTAAAAACAAGTATCCTGAGAAAACTATGAAGTTGATTGATTTTCTTTCAAGCGAAGAAGGCCAGTATTTGCTAATGTGGGGAATTGAAGGCAAGCATTGGGACATGGTAGATGGAAAACACAAACCAAAAGAAGGATTTTTAGAGCAATATAAAAATGATGAAAACTTCAGAAAAACCACGGGAGTTCGAAAATGGACATGGTTTATCAAAAATGGAGCCGGCAGTGATGGAACTCCGTATGATTTGACAAATAAATACGAAAAGGATTCAGTTGCAACCATTGCCTATAAGAATTTGGATGACACTACTTGGGATACTGCCATTTACGATAATTTAGGACCTGCTGCTGGCACTCCGGAATCTCTTATTTCCCAAAAGGTAACCGATATTATCAACAGCACGGTACCAAAATTAATTAATTCACCATCAGAAGCTGAAGCAAAAGCCCGATACAAAGTCATGCTGAAAGACTTAGACAAAGTAGGGCTTGAAAAGGTGGAAAAAGTGATTAATGACAATTATCAAAAGAGAAAAGAATTATGGAAATAAATTGAGGGCCATTTTTATGGCCCTTTTTTCTAAATGATGATCCGTTCAGTATACTTGAAAGGGGGACGTTAAATCAGCATCCTAATAATTGTTCCAGACATCAAATCTTTTTTAGAAATGATTCAGTTAAGTTGAAAAGGGTTGGTACCACCGGTTGAGGGAAGTATAGGCAAGAAGGTGATTCAGTGATTTGAAGAGCTGTCAAACGGACAGACTTTTGTCAGGCATAATCAGATGGAAATTGTTTGCGGATTTTAAGTGAACAATGAATGCTATAATGAAGGAAATCCATCTTTATAACAGGGAGGGAACATCTTAGAATGTATAAGCTAATGCTAGTTGATGACGAAAAATTAGAGCTGGAAATGCTTCGCGACTTTGTCAATTGGAAACAATACAATATTGAGGTTGTGGGAACAGCAAAGAATGGGAATGAAGCATTAGCCCTATCAGAAAAATGTACACCTGACCTTGTAATAACAGATGTCAAGATGCCAATTATGGATGGGCTGGAATTTTCAAAGCAATTAAAAAGAAGAAATGAAAAGGTTGAAATTATCTTTTTAAGCGGATATGATGAGTTTTCTTTTGTTAAAGCTGCCATAAAATTAGAGGTGGCAGATTACTTATTAAAGCCTTTAGACTTTGAGGAATTACCACCGGTACTGATGAAGGTAATAGAGAGAGTAGAAAAAAGAAAAAATGAAGAAAAATCGAAAATGGCATTCATAGAGAAGCACCTGAAAGATTTGTTGTTAAATCCATCCTCAACAAAAAATGAAGAGCTTATAAATGATCTGGGGTTTCCTATCGGCGGCCAATATAGTCTGGCTATTATTAGCGTTGACAATTTCTTCTTAATGGATAACGGTTTGGAAATGGATAAAGCTTTTTATCAATACCTTTATGAATACGTATCCACAAGAACGCAATCCGCCATGATAGTGCAAACAAAAGAAGGAGAATATAGCATTATTTTGAACCATGAAAGGGATAAAGATGTAGACATAAATCAACTATTCCGGACTTTAATTAATGAGTTTTTTCAGCAATTTCAGGTTTCTATTTCAATTGCTTTATCAAATGGTTCAACTGCTTTGCCAATCTTGGGAAGTATGTATGAGAAAACAAAAAAAACGTTAGAACTAAGATTTTATAACGGACCCGGAAGTCTCCTTCAACAGGATAAAATAAACAAAAGAAACCAGGATATTCAAATCCCGCCGGTTCATCAAGAAATCGTCCATTCAATCTTGAATGGAGATTGGAAGAAAACAGAGGAATTGATTGACTCACTATTTAAATATTTCATTGATAATGAGATCCATCGAGATCTTATTTGTCATGAATTATATAAATTTATATTATATTTATTAAACAATGCATTCACCGAATCGAATACACACCAATTTGAACAAACATTAAATAATTCAATTAAAAATATTTATTTATTTGATACGGTCGAAGAATTAAAACATTTTATTTCTCGAACGATTGAATCAATTTTTCAATACCTAAGAGAAAAAGAGAGCGATAATCATCAGCAAGTTGTCAACCAAATCATATTGTTTATTAAAGAAAATCTGGACAAACCCTTACTTGTAGAAGACATTGCAAGTAAAGTATTTTTATCTCCCAATTACATCCGCAGCATTTTTAAAGAAAAAACAGGGGAAACGATATTATCCTTTATTACAAAGGCCAAATTAGAAAAAGCAACAGAATTGCTCCATCAAAGATCTTTAAAAATAAAAGATGTATGCAGTTCTGTGGGGTTTGAAAGTGTTTCCTATTTTTGCTCGCTTTACAAAAAGTATAAGGGTATGACACCAAATGAATACAGAAAAAAGATTTTTTAAAGGCAACGATTTTTCTATCCAAAATTGGTGGAAAAAAAAGTTTAATAATCTAAAACTAAGAAATAAATTATTTATTGTATATGGATTAATTGTCTGTATTCCGATTTCATTTTTGGTCGTGTATTCTTCGTATACCGCCAAAGATGAATTAACCATACAAAACTATGACAATACGATGAATACGATTAATCAAATCAATAAAAATATAGAAAATAAACTGGGTGACTTTTATCAGGTTTCTGACCAACTTTATATGGATTTGACCTTAAAAGAATATTTAACATTGAATTACGAAGATGATTACTCTCTAAATTATATAGATGCCTATAACTACATCAACCCGAGGTTTAAAGACCTTCTTTCAATGAATAGTGGAATTAGCTCCATTACAATTTACACAAATAACCATTCTTTAATGTCTGATCATATATATATTAAACACATTGATGAAAAGGTAAAAAAACAGTCATGGTATAAGGATGTTAGTACCGCTGGGGGCAAAGTTGTATTTAGTAATGTGAAAGAGAATGAACAAGGAATTCCAACCTTTACTCTGTCCCGCTTTCTTGACCATAATAGTGTATTTCCATACGGTATTCTAAATCTTGAAATTCAAGAGAAAGAACTTTACTCCTTAATTGATAAAGAAGATATAAATAGGGAAATTTTTATTGTTAATCAAAATGGTTATGTTCTAAGTAATCGAAATAAACACTTGATTTCTAAGCGTGTAGACCAGATCTTCCCTTTTGACCAAAGTAAATTAAAAAATAGCGGTCATTTTAATTGTAAGTATAAAGGGAGAGACATGTTAGTTGTTTATAAAACCATGTCAAACGGTTGGAAAACCATTTCCCTTACTCCCTATGAGAGTTTTCTTGATCGAATTAAAGCTGCTTATGCAAAGATATTTATAGTAACAGCTTTTAGTGTTCTGATTGCGATTTTCTTAATTTATTTTACGTCTTCCCTGTTGACCAAACGAATTGAAACATTGGTTATGAATATGAAAAGGGTTGAGGAAGGGGATTTTGAAGTCGCAATGCCAAAATTCGGGGAGGATGAAATCGGGGAATTGTCATCAGCCTTTTACAAAATGACAAGTAAGATAAAAACACTTATTGAGGAAGTATATCATACAGAAATACTGAAAAAAGAAGCTGAAATGAATCTGCAGCAATCACAAATCAATCCACATTTTTTGTATAACACACTGGGCTCTATTTCAGCGCTTGCAGTCAAGGAAAAAGCACATAAAGTATACCAAATGGTCAACCTGCTTTCTAAATTTTACCGAATCTCTCTAAATAAGGGGAGGAAAATTATTAGTATACGAGAGGAAATCGAGCTCTCAAAAAATTATTTAGCCATTCAACAGATTCGGTTTGATGGTTTATTGCATACTCATTTTAATGTTGATGAATCTTTATATCATTATGATACGATAAAATTAGTTTTACAGCCTTTTATTGAAAATTGTATAAATCATGCCATTTGGGATGATGAAAATGGAATTAATCTTATTATCAAAGTGTATCAAAAGCAAAATCTGGCGGTATTTGAAATAATCGATGATGGACTTGGAATGGACCCAGAAACATTGGAGAAGATCCAATGCATTACCGCTGAATCAACCAGTTATGGAATTAAGAATGTAATCACTAGATTGAAAACGTATTATGGAAACGAATCAGAGTTTACCATCTTTAGCAGAAAAGGGATCGGGACTCAAGTAAAGGTAAGTATTCCTATAATAAAGAAATCGAATTAACGAAAAAAGAGAGTCAGCTCTCTCTTTTTTTATTTAAACAAATGTGTTGGTTTACGATACCTTTCTTAAAAAAGTGATATAGTTACTTGATTACTTTCCATTTATAATAAATATGAAAGAGCTTTCAATATGTGTTTCAATCCCGTAAACGTGAACTTAATTAATATAGTTGGAGGTTACTATGTCTATCAAATATGACGATAATACACAAACATTTCATTTAACTGCAAAAAACACAAGCTATATTTTTCAAGTGGCTAAAGGTGGATACTTAGCGCACTTATATTGGGGAAAAAGAATCAACGAGTATAATCATTCCAATGAATTACGATATGCCGATAGGGCATTTTCAGGAAATCCAGTGGCGGAAGACCGTTCATTTTCACTTGATACATTGCCGCAGGAATATCCTTCCTTTGGTCATACGGATTACCGAAATCCTGCTTTTCAGGTTCAATTAGAAAATGGATCAACTATAACAGATTTACGCTATGTAACTCACACCATAACAAAAGGGAAAAAGAGCCTTGATGGCTTACCATCCACTTATGTGGAAACAGAAGCAGAAGCAGAAACAGTAGAGATTGTCCTTGAAGATCGCTTAATTGATTTAAAAGTAATCTTAACGTATGCGGCCTTTGAAGATTTCGATGCCATTACTAGGTCTGTTTGTTTTGTGAATAATGGTACGGAGAACCTGAAACTCTTAAAGGTTGCTAGCACGAATGTGGATTTTCAAGACTCAGATTTTGACATGATTAGCCTTCCAGGTGCTTGGGGAAGGGAGAGGTATGTTGCTAGGACGGAATTAAGACCAGGTATTCAGTCAGTGGAAAGTCGGCGTGGTGCAAGCAGCCACCAGCATAATCCGTTTATGGCATTAGTAAGGAAAGAAACAAATGAAGACTATGGGGAAGTTTTTGCTTTTAGTTTTGTATATAGTGGAAATTTCTTAAGCACTGTGGAAGTAGATCAATTTGGTTATTCCCGTGCAACGGTGGGAATCAACCCCTTTGACTTCTCCTGGTTACTTGAACCGAATGAGAAATTCCAAGCACCGGAGGTTGTGATGGTTTATTCCTCCAATGGCTTAAGTGAAATGTCCCATACGTTCCATCAACTATATAGAAAACGCTTATGTCGAGGAGAATTCCGAGATAAAATTCGCCCTATTTTAATCAATAACTGGGAAGCCACATATTTTGATTTTAATGAAAAGAAAATTCAAGAAATTGCGAAGTGCGGAAAAGGCCTTGGCATGGAGCTATTCGTGTTGGATGATGGCTGGTTTGGTAAGCGTGATAATGACAACAACTCTTTAGGGGACTGGTTTGTAGATAAAAATAAATTACCAAATGGGTTAAAAAGCCTAGCCCAAAGTATATGTAATACGAATATGGAATTTGGTTTATGGTTTGAACCAGAAATGATTTCCGTAAATAGTGACTTATATCGTGAACATCCGGACTGGTGTATTCATGTTCCTAATCGTCGACGCTCCGAAAGCAGACAGCAATTGGTTTTAGATTTTTCAAGAAAAGATGTTTGTGATGAAATTATCTTAAGAATTTCAAATATTTTAGAGAGTGCGCCCATTACGTATGTAAAATGGGATATGAACCGCCATATGACAGAGGTTGGATCTGCTAGTTTACCTCCTGAACGCCAAAGGGAAACCGCACACCGATATATGCTTGGTTTATACCGTGTAATGGAGGAAATTACAACAAAGTTCCCCCACATATTGTTTGAGAGCTGTTCAGGCGGCGGTGGACGCTTTGATCCGGGAATGCTTTACTACATGCCTCAAACATGGACTAGTGATAATACGGATGCCATTTCCCGTTTGAAAATACAATACGGAACGAGCCTTGTCTATCCTATTAGCTCTATGGGGGCTCACGTATCTGCAGTTCCTAACCATCAAGTGCACCGAATAACATCGTTGGAAGTAAGAGGCCATGTTGCCATGTCAGGAAACTTTGGTTATGAGCTGGATGTAACAAAATTATCAAAAGAGGATCAAGAGATCATTACAGATCAAGTAGCCTTTTATAAAGAAATAAGATCAGTTATCCAATTTGGAGACTTTTACCGTCTATTAAATCCATTTATGGGAAATCATACAGCATGGATGCATGTTTCTCCAGATAAAGAAGAAGCTGTTTTCGCCTATGTAAATGTGTTATCAGAACCGAATGATTCATTCAGAAAGGTTCGATTAAAGGGATTAGATCCAGAGACAAAATATAAAGTAGTGGAATTAAATAGAAGCTTTTATGGCGATGAATTAATGAACGTTGGAATTAATATTCCCCATATGAATGGAGATTTTACAAGCATTATGTGGAGATTGAGTGCTGAATAAAAAGTTAAATGGGATGGATTAGTAAAACTTACAGATCCATCCTTTTTATAGTAAACGATAATATTAGTCTGGTGAAAAAAAACTCAAATTAGATGTCCAAAAGAGTTAACAAGTAGAGTATTTATACCTTAACAGTAGTGTGCAAATGATAAATATAATGATGGTTGAAATGCAGTTCAACTGCTTTTTCAAAGTTAAGGAGGAAAATAAATGTTACGGAGAAAGATTGTGGTACAACTTAACAGTGGCCTTCAGGCTCAAGTTGCTACCGAATTTGTAAGGAAAGCATCTTTATATACTAGTGACATCAACATTCTTAAAGAAGGGAAATTGGCGGTTGGTAAAAGTATTATGGGTGTGATGTGCTTAGCAATTAGAAAAGGTGAAGAAGTCATACTAATTGCTGACGGTTTTGATGAACAAAAGGCAATGGGGGAACTGGGAGAATTCCTATCTTGTAACTAAAAATTGAAGTTTTTTGTTCAAACTCTACTTAAATAATTGGATTAGCTAGAAAGAACATTGCATTTTAAAAATTCTAATATTTTGGGTGAAGATACCAGCTGGATGAAGTTAAACGATATTATTGACGAGTTGGTTAATATTATTGAAAAACAAAAAAATTCATATTAAACTGCTCAATACAAAAAAATCAAGGTAGCAGGTAAGTATGAACTGTGACCCATAAAGTGGACAGTTTTCCGGAGTGGAAAGATATTGATGTAAATCTAGAGGATTATTAGATCAAGTTTTCTTAATAAAAAAACTTCAGAGAAAAATTAAGGGGGAATCGATACGATTCCCCCTTTAAAGCTAAAAAGTAAGTTGCCTTATTTTCATTACCGACTTAGTTTTTTGCACTTCTTTTTCCTAATACTAGGGTCAATATAAATGCAATAATCATCGAGATTACCATCCCAATTACATAATAAGGAATAGATGCTACCTTAATCGAAATAATTCCTGGAAGTCCTGCTGCTCCCATAGAAATGGCTCTTACCTTAAAGAAGGTAACAAATGCAGAGGCTATACCAGATCCGATGATTGCTCCAATAAAGGGATATTTAAGTTTCAAATTCACACCGAACATTGCCGGCTCAGTTATCCCTAAAAGGGCAGAAATTCCTGATGCAGATGCAACACTTTTCATTTTTTTATCTTTCGTCATGAAAAAAACGGCAAGAGTGGCTGCTCCCTGGGCTACGTTGGACATGGCTGCAATTGAAAATAAGAATGAACCACCTGTTTTGGCGATATTTGCTAACAACTGGGTTTCAACTGCAATAAAGCTTTGGTGCATACCAGTTATAACGATTGGGGCATAAAAGAATCCAAAAATCCCCCCACCAACAAAGCCTGTTGTATTATATATCCAGACGATTCCATCCGTAAAATAATTACCTGCCGAGCGAGTTAACGGACCTACAATTGTGAATGTTAGCGCTGCAGTTATCAAGATTGATAACAACGGTGTAAATAGGTTATCCAGTGCAGAAGGAATGACCTTTCGTAAGTTAATTTCAATTTTCGCTAAAAGAAAAGAGGAAGCAAGAACCGGCAAAACAGTTCCCTGATATCCAACTTTTTCAATTGTAAGACCGAGAATATGCCATGCAGGAACCTTATGGGCTACTAATGCCGCACCATACCCATACGCATTTAATAAATCCGGATGAACCATAATCATACCAAGTGCTGCCCCTAAAAAAGCATTCCCGCCAAATCTTTTTGTAGCGGAAAAACCAATTAACACCGGGAGGAAGACAAATGCAGCGTTTGCAAATGTATTTATCATTGCTGCTAAGTCGGCAATACCAGGGTTGGCATCAATTAGTGATTTCCCGTGGATAAATAAATCTTTTGCGGTTAATACATTATTAAGTCCCATTAATAAACCACCTGCTACGATGGCTGGGATGATGGGAACAAAAATATCCGAAAGTAATTTAATTAATTGAAGAAACGGATTCTGTTTTTTCGCCCCTGCATTTTTTACTTGACTGGTAGACATTTCGCTAATCCCGGTAAGATTAACAAATTGTTTAAAGACTTCGTTTACTGTACCGGCACCAATGATAATTTGAAACTGTCCTCCAGTTGAAAAGGTACCTTTTACAACCTCGAGGCTATCTAAAGAAGCTTGATTGATTTTCCCCTCATCATGCAATACTAAACGCAGCCTTGTCGCACAATGAGCAGCAGCTGAAACATTTTCTTTTCCTCCAATTGCGGTTAAAATTGCTTGTGCGCTTTCTTTGTAATTCATATCCTTTCTCCTTTGTTTTTAAGTTTTTATTTGGAACCAATTTCAATCCATGGTAAAAATATCAGTAAAAACACTTGTTCCATTAAGAGTTACCGGGAACCGGTTCCATTTTAAAACATAATGGGAACCGATTCTGAACCAGTAGATAAAAGATGATGCTGATTTCCTTTTATTTTCTTTTTATTAATTGCATTTCCATATTTTTGATAAATCATGATGAATTGGTCTAATTTCCGACTACAACGAATAGTTTCATGGCTGTTTAAGCCAGTTTCTTTAGCAATCTTAATCAAATCTTTTTTGAGTAGATCGATCTGTTCTACTAACACTTCAATCGGTAAAATCATCATGCGTTCCCCAATTCTTGTAACTGTTTAATTCGTAAATGAGTTACTCGCAGCATAATATGCAAAAAAGGTAACATGTTCTTTACAATGTACTATGTTTAGATCTTCTTTAGTCTCCAGAATAGGCTTATAAAATCTCCTTTAATTCTTGGTATCGTAATCCCTATGTTCATAAGCTCATCCCCACCGTACACTTCACCGGTTTCCATATGTTTGTACAAACTATCTCGATCCAATCCTTTTAATTTGAGAACTCGAATAGATGCTGCAGGTTGAGATAATACTCTGAAATAACCAACTATTGTTTCCGAATAATTTTCAGAGACAAAAGACCAGGCAGTTTCATTTCCTTCACATGGACTAAGGATACGATAGAAAGTGCCAAATTGAATCAACGGTCGAATCTCCTTGTAAAAAGCAACCTGTTGCATAATCATTCCCTTTTCTTCTGATGATAATTTTGTTAAATCTAATTCATAACCGAGGTTGCCAGACATGGCTACATGGCCACGCATATCAAGTGGTGTTACTCGGCCAACTTGATTGTTTGGAACAGCTGAAACATGTGAGCCTATAGAGCTGATTGGGTATACCAGACTAGTACCATACTGGATATTCAACCGGCATACGGCATCTGTATTATCACTGGCCCATGTTTGGGGCATAAAGTACAGCATACCTGGATCAAAACGTCCTCCTCCACTAGAACAACTTTCAAATAATATGTTTGGAAACTTTGAAGTCAGCTCGTCCATAACCCGGTACAGTCCCAAAATATAACGATGAGCAGTTTCTCGCTGTCTCTCCGGTGGTAGAGTTGCCGATCCAACCTCTGTCATATGACGATTCATGTCCCATTTAACGTAACTAATTAAAGAACTTGATAATATTTTAGATAACGCCTCAATAATATAATCACAGACCTCTTTACGAGATAAATCGAGAACCAACTGATTTCTGCCTACTGTACGAGGCCGATTTGGCACGTGCAAACACCAATCTGGATGTTTCCGATACAAATCGCTATCTTCTGAGACCATCTCTGGTTCAAACCATAGACCAAATTCCATATCCATATCACGAATACGCCTAGCTAAATTTTCTAGACCATTGGGAAGTTTTCTTTTATCTACTACCCAATCTCCTAGCGAACTTTTGTCATCATCTCTATGACCAAACCAACCGTCGTCTAATACAAATAGTTCCATTCCAAGTTTTTTTCCTTCTTTTGCAATCTGCTCGATTTTTTCTTCGTTGAAGTCAAAGAAGGTGGCTTCCCAGTTATTAATTAGAATAGGACGTATACGATCTCGGAATCTTCCTCGACATAAACGCGTACGATAAAGCTCGTGAAAGGTTCGTGACATTTCTCCTAATCCATTTGAAGAATAAACCATAACCACTTCCGGTGTTTGAAAACTCTCTTTTGGTTCAAGCAACCAGGAAAAATCAAATGGATTGATTCCCATAGAGACACGAGTATTACGATATTGATCTAACTCTACTTGGGTTAAAAAGTTTCCACTGTATACGAAATTAAATGCATATACTTCCCCATGATCTTCATTAGTGCCTTTACGAACTAATGCCAAAAAAGGATCCTGTTGTGGACTACTTGCACCACGACGGCTTTCCATAATCTGAACGCCTGGAGTTATGGGACGTCTAGATAAATTTCTTTCGTTTATATGAGCTCCATATAAGGATAATAATTCGAACTCATCGTCTCTAAAATCTACACTGGCACTTAATGCTCTCATGATTTTGAGATTTTCATTTCCAAGATTATTTAATCTCACTGAGCGAGTGATTACATTAAAATCTCTAAAGACGGTATAAATTAACGTAACTTTTAATCCAATCAATTCATCAATCATGTCAATTTCTACTGTTTCAGCTTCTAGTTCCTCTTCAATATAAGTAGATGGCAGCCCCTTTAATTTTGGTTTCCCTTCATAGATTAGATGTGATTCATAACGTAGATCTGTCACTGTAGAGCCATTTTCTAATTGAACCTGGTATGCGGGTGTTCTAAAATCCCCATTTCCATAGGCAGGATACTCATGTGGTATGGTATCTAATGAAAATGTTCGGTCTAACGGGTCTGGATTTGGTGAAAATCCCCTATCAATGAATACAATAGGATTACTTTTGCGATAATTTTTAATTCTTTCTCCCCAATATAAATGGACTAAATATCCATCTCGGATTACTTGCATAACATAACTTGTATTTTTTCCTTTTAAATGAAAAATTTTATGCTCTGAATCAAACTGAATAGTCATATAGCTCTCCTAGTTTATTTATTGTATTGCTTGTCTAAAATATTTTAAGTAATTTGTTGCTTATATAATTCAGGATAAAACTATTTGTTTTGTGGGACAAGGGTAAAAAAGATATACATAAGGTAAATTATTGCTCTTTCGTTCGCATCGCAAATTTCAGTTTGATTTTAATAGTTAATAGTTATGCTTCTGTCTACAGGGAATTGGTAGGAATACCATAGTTAAATTTAATACAAATGGGGTGGAAGAGGATGTACTTATATCGTGCAGTCAATTTAGAAGGGGATAACATTGATTATTATCTAAGTAATCAAGTGATTAACAAATAGCCAAGCGCTTTAGCAAGGAAGCCTTGGCTATTTCTCATATTTTTTCAACCTCATAGAATACATGATCTTAATTATTAGCTAAACTACTTTTTAAATAAAATCCGATTCATATCATAATGATTATTATTCCTGCGAAATTCCATTGGAGAAATCCCTATATGCTTTTTGAAAACTTTCCCAAAATAATTGGCGCATGTAAATCCCACCTTTTTCGCCACCATCTCCAAATTCATTTCAGTTGAAGAAACTAATAGTTGAGTGGCCTTTTCTAAACGGACCTGAGTCAGGTAACGGTTAGGGGTCATTCCTAATTTTTTCTCAAATTCACGAGTGAGATGGAATTTAGAAATCCCTACTGCATTTGCCATATCGTCCAACCCAATTAAGTCTTGATACGTTTCATTAATAAACTTTTTACAAAGCTCAATTTTAGAAGGCAAAGGCCTTGTCTTTTGTTCATGATAGAAGTGACTAGTTAACTCCATTACCAATTGATAAGCGTATTTAGAACACTGATACACATCCTTAATTTCATCTTTTAAAGCCAATTCATAGACGTTCCAAGCCAATTGGATATAGGTTGAATCTTCTTTTATTGAAATAACAGGACCTGACAAACTAAGGAGTTGATGCCAAAAAGGTATAGCCTCTTTTGAAAATTCGATATACAGTACTTCCCACTCTTTAGAATAGTCTGGCAGCCGATAGCAATGATTACTAGGAATTTCAACGATAAAAGCATCACCTGGCTTCTGACTATAAACGTTACCTTCAATCTCAATTTCACCTTGACCACTTACAGTATATTGAAATAAGCAAAATTCATTAGGGCGGCGTCTTCCATCCCAAATATATGTGGGAGATGAATAAGAGCGATAGCCGATTCCTTTTAACATTAAAAGAGGCATGGGCATAATAAATTGAAAACCTATTGAAGCTTGAGATAAATCACCCAGCAAGATCTTATCCTCCATTCAATTTTTTTACTCTTGTATCAAACTAATTATCATTTTATCTTAATTATATAAGGAGTTTGCCTTTTTAGAAAGCGACTTCAATGGAAGGAAATAACCGCAAGAATGCGTTGAAATAAATTTAATGCTTTTTTAGCATTATTTCTTTCTATATAAATATGTAAATGAATGGGCGGCATGATGTAATAATTCCCAGTTTCAAATAGGTTCCCTTTCCCTTTGTCAAATATGAATAAAGAGGATGAGGTTTGTAAAAACCTTAGTTACTTGTACCATCCTAGCAGAATTTAATAGTTTCCTTATTGATAATCGGGGGGACAATTGGGGACACTTTTTGGGACAAATTTGAGCTAACTGTTTCCAATAACAAAAATTTAAACATAATAAGAATTATTAAAATCCTTGTTAAAACAATACTTTCTTAATTAAACTGTTATAATCATAAAGTATATCAATCATTGACAGGGTTGGGTCACTGATTCAATAATGGTCATCCTCCGTTTGGGTGACCAATGGAAAAAGAGGAGGTTTACATAAACCTCCTCACTTCCTTATTTAAACATATTAATAAAACAAGAAAACTGGTCACACCTTTGGTCACAACTTGGTCACGGAATAGATGTTTTTATATTTAATTAGAAAAAATTAAATGTTATATGGCTTATCAAAAAGTGCATTAAATCAAGACTCTATGGTATTATTTAAAACTAAATAGAGTCAAAGAAGATACATACCCTCTAACTTCAAAACTGCTTGAGACCTGCGTGCCAGGTCTGGTGGGTTCGATTCCCACGCAGTCCCGCCAAACCTTAATTTATAAGGGTAAGTGTCCATTGTGATCCCTATGGTCGAATGTCCAAGCCTTTCAGAAACAACCTTAGGATGTATCCCTTGTTTTAGCAATAAAGTAGCGTGTATGCCTTAAATCATAAAATTGTATATATGTTCTTCTATATTAATGAACGTAAGAAATAAGGTCTTAAAGGTGCTCGTCGTGCGCCTCAGTTCTCAAAACGTTAATATGGGCGTTTCAAATACTCTCAGTCATTTTGGCTGGGGGTCTTTTTTTTATGCTTAAAATGAGTAATTGGTCGTACAACAGTACAATTAAACTTTTGATAAAAAACGATTTAATCATTAAGGGGATTAGTCATCGTTTATGAGGTAAGGTGTATTCATCGAAAACTAATCATTCGCATTTTAAAAAGAGGGAAGGAAGAGTTATTCATATTTTGCATAATCAATTGTTCCTTAGGTAATTATACCAATGTTCTTATAAAAATTAGAATGTCTTAAGGAGGTTTAAAGACTCTAAGTGGAATAATTCATCATCAAGAATTCAAACTATTATTTCATAATGTCAGGAGGGTACTTCCGTGAAGCGATTTTTAAAGTCATTAGGTTTAGTTTTGCTAGCGAGTACGGTTATAGTTGGCTGCCAGTCAAATAATAACAAGAATAATGCAAAAAACAAAGAGGAAACCAAGGAATCCAAACAGGCAAAACAGGAAGATGAGATAGGATTCCCAAATTGGGGTTATGATTTTCAACATACCCGACATGTGCCCTATAAAGAGATTACAAAAGATAATGTAAAAAAAATGGGGATTGCATGGCAGCAGGATATATTAGATTGGAATAAGGATGTTCCTAATTTACAAGAAGATTTCCCTGTCGTCCACGACGGGGTCATGTATGTGACTAGTGCGAAAAATCATGTGTTTGCGATCGATGGCGCTAGTGGAAAGAAACTTTGGGCATGGACACCGCCTAAGGACGTACTTGATCATATTAATAGTTTGCCATGGCAGTCCAATGTGGCAAGCAGGGGTGTCGCAGTTGCCAATGGGAATGTATTTGTCTTGATGATAGATAACCGGCTGGCCAAACTCGATGCGAAGAATGGAAAACTGATAAAAATGGTCAACTTTTGGGATCATGAACCTTCTATCAAGTTAGAAAACAGATATTATGAATCTTCAGCTCCGATGTATTATGATGGCAACGTTTACGTTGGAAGCAGCGGTGGTGATAATGGTACAAGAGGTTTTGTTTGGGCGTTTAAAGCAGATACCCTTGAACCGCTATGGAAAGAGCCGTTTTGGACCGTTCCTGAAAGAGGAACGGGCTGGGCGAAAGGTAAATATACGGGCGGAGGTTCTGTATGGACACCGATGTCGTTTGATCCAGATACTGATATGATGTATTTTGCTGTCGGGAATCCAGCTCCGGACTTTTATGATGCAGATAGAAAAGGAAAAAATCCATATACCGATTCGATCACTGCTTTAGATAGTAAAACAGGGAAGCTTAAGTGGTCATCTACTCAAGTTGATCATGATATATGGGATTATGACGCTGCCGCAACACCGATGATTCTCAATGCAAAGGTGGACGGGAAAAAGCAAAAGGTTGTGGTTGAAGGCGGTAAGAATGGAAAGTGGTATGCGTGGGACGCAAAAACGGGGAAGACCATTTATGATGGGGTACCTTTTGTAAAAATTCAACATTCGGACGTACCAAGCGATGAGAGTAAGGCTGTACTTCAATGGCCAGGAACGCCAGGTGGAGAAAGCTATGCTCCACAGACTTATGATCCGGAAACCAATTATGTGCTTATTCCAGGTATTAATAGTCCTAATTTAATGGTAGCAGCTAAAGATGCAGAAGAGATTGCAAAAGATAATAATACCTTCCCAGGAACAAAGATACTTCCTTTGCCAAAGGATGTTGATGTTTCTGGTACCATTACAGCAATTGATATGAATACAGGGAAAAAAGTATATCAAAATAAAACGGACGATCCGATGTATGGCGGATTCACAAGTACTGCTGCCGGTCTTGCTTTTTACGGGGAATTGGATGGAAAAGTAAATGCTCTTGATATTAAAACAGGTAAAGTATTATGGAATATGCAAAGTGGAGGTAAACAAATCAAAATGGCACCTTCCATATATACAGTTGACGGGCACGAATATGTTGCAGTCATTACTGGTGGTACGAAGGTTGTTGTTTATGGTCTCGGAGGTAAGTTAAAACCTGGAGCTGTAAATAAAAATGCAAAATTACAAGGGGAAGCAGACGTTGTTATCGACCCGGAAAAGGTTTACAAAAGAAGTTGTATTTCCTGTCACGGGGATAATCTTCAAGGCGCAACGGCTCCAAATCTGCAGCACATAGGTAAATCTATGTCTAAAGAGGACATATTGAATAAAATCCTAAATGGTGGCGACCGCATGCCAGCAGGCATGGCTAAAGGTGCAGAGGCTGAGAAATTAGCGGATTGGCTATCCAAAAAGAAATGATTTTTACCCTAGAAGCAATCTGAGTCTGATTCTTTTAAAGGACTCAGATTGTTTCTCAAGAGGATGAATATAGCTTGGTGAAACATCAGACATTCATGAAAAATAAGGATGGTGGTAAAATGAGGAAATTACTGAATTATACCGTGCGATTTATTGGTCCTGCCTTATGTATTTCTTTAGTCTTTGGATTTGCCTGCCCAACTTTGACTAATGCTCAATCAAGTAAAGGCTTAGGTTCATCCGAGGATAACGGAATCAGGTTAACCATCAATGACTATTCGATCATAAACCACGGCCAAGACATTCAGCTGCATTATACGATAACCTCAAATTCAAATATTCAAGTTAGTTCGAATACTAAAAGTTTGATTGTAAACCCGTATATTTGGATTGGGAATACGTTAGTCCGTGAGGAATCAGAATCGTTTAAGAAGATAAGTAATAATGAGTATAGAGGAACGATAATAGCACAGATGCATCATTACCGAACCGATAATTCTGCGCTGTCATTTCATACACATGGAATATTGAATCAAACGGGGCAATGGACAGTTAATTTTATGTTAAAGAGTAGTCAGTACTGAGTAGATGTTGAAAAGCTAAAGGTATCCCGGATCATTCTTAAATCGTGCGTTGGGATAATCTTTTGAAGTAATAATGACCGCTTTCAATTGAAGAATTTGTGAATAAATGGATGCTTTTAACCTGAGCTATGATAAGCTCAGGTTATTTTCAATTCAGTCACAGACAAAGGCAAGAAGTGACAGATGCAACAAGCTTGTCCCTTTTTGCAATATATTGCAAAATCCAATACCACATTAGGACATCTTCAGGTCAAAATTCTGGTTATTTTGAGATATTTATCTACATATGATTATTTTGAAAGGGAAAATCAGACACTCCCACGCAGGGGAGAATCTTCATTGTGAGTTTCATGAAAGGGGGTATCTAAACATGTGGGTGAAGCCTGAGTATAAAGTGATCAATACATCTCCTGAGGTGACAATGTATGCCTATATCGGCTAGCGGTACAGCCATCTTGCCTCTTGCGCATGCTTTTAATAGTTTAATAAATCAACGGAGGTAGGGCATATGAAAATAAATCGTTCCCTAAAAACAATGATTGGCGTGATTATTGGGTGTGCAACAGCAGGAGGATGGCTGGCCGTCGATCTCCTGCTCCCAGAACCAGTGGGTGACTATCTCTTGTATCCCCTTATGGCTGTAGTGAATATGGCGATTGGGTGGCAGGTTGCAAGGGCATTAGGTAAACCCAGGGATATTGGCAAAGAAGGTGTTCAAGTCTCCAGTGAAAGGACTGAAGCCAAATTCGAATTAGAGTCTTAGGAGCAGCGGCCGGTGGCGGCTTTCCGCAGTGGAACTGTGCATGTCCAAATTGCCAAAGTGTCCGCGAAGGAAACGATTCGCACCAGCCGTTATTACAATCATCGCTTGCTGTAAGTGCGAATGAAAAGGATTGGTATCTCATCAATGCGGGACCGGATGTTCACAAACAGATTGAATCGTTTACTGCCCTGCATCCGGGTCCAGGTATAAGAGAGACTCCGCTGGCTGGTGTTATTTTAACCGATGCCGAGTTCGACCATACGATTGGGTTATTGTCATTACGAGAGGGTTCTTGTTTAACCATCTATGGAACCGAGACTGTACGAAAGGGTTTGCAGTCGTTTTTCCCAGTATTACCCATACTGAAAAACTATTGTTCATGGGAATGGCAGTTTCTTCACCCTGATAATCGCAAGCGGATAGGACCTCCGGGTATAGGAAAAGAAGGAACTATCCTCATCGAGACGGTCCCCGTTTCTAAAAAACCGCCGCTTTATACCCAGTCAAACAAGGAGGAGAATGTCCCGGAAGATTTTTGGGAGGTCGGGCTAGTTCTTCATAATGAGCGTACAGGCAAATGCCTTGCTTACTTTCCTACTTTAGAAAGGATCACCCCAGCTATAGAAGCTTGCTTTCAGAAGGCGGATATCTTAATGGTTGACGGAACCTTTTGGTCAGAAACTGAATTGGTTGAGATGGGTGCAACCAAGCGCGATGCAAGAAGTATGGGACATTTACCAATTAGCGGTCCATCGGGCCTTGCTGAAAAGCTAGCCATATACTCAGCCAAGAGGAAAATTCTGATTCACATTAACAACAGCAACCCGATTCTAAAGAAGGACTCAATGGAAAGGCATACATTGGAACGGCTTGGTATTGAGATTGCCTATGACGGTATGGAAGTGGAGGTGTGAACATTTTGGATCAAGGTGATTTCCCAAGCCTAGAAAAGGTGTTAAATGAAACAGAGGAAGAACTATGGACGAGGGATGAATTCACAGAGCAATTAAAAGCTGTTGGGAGTTCCTTTTATCATGACAAACATCCATTTCATGTAGCGATGCATGAAGGAAAATTAAGCAGAGAACAGTTCCGCGGTTGGGTGGCTAACCGATACTATTATCAAATATCTGTTCCGATTAAAGATGCAGCTATTCTTTCTAGGCTGCCATCAAGGGATATGCGCCGTGAATGGATTGGGCGAATCATTGACCATGACGGAACGCAAGGGGAAGAAGGTGGAATTGAAGCATGGCTTCGGCTTGGTGAAGCTGTGGGGTTATCCCGGGAAGAAGTAGCGCAGGAAGTCAGAGTCGTTCCGGGTGTTCGATTTGCCGTGGATGCTTATGTAAACTTCGCGAGGACAAAACCATGGATAGAAGCTGTAGCTTCCTCCCTAACCGAATTGTTTTCTCCTGATTTAATGTCAAAAAGAATGAAGGTCATTGAGCGGCTTTATCCATGGATTGACCGGGCAGGACTGGAATATTTTCAGAATCGCCTTTCACAGGCGCCGCGTGATGCCGATACAGCCCTTAAACTTGTGTTAACCTATTGCCAAACTCCAAAAGATCAAAGGCGGGCTGTTGCTGCGCTGCGTTTCAAGTGTGATGTCTTGTGGGCACAGCTGGATGCCATCGAAAACGCATATCTCCTGTAAGAGTGAATGATGATTTATCACTCCCGAAGAATAGAAGAAAGGTGGTGGAGTCCATTTTAGCTGACAGTATTCCAAGACTCGCAGCAAAGGCTCGATTAAAATTTGATAAGGTGAGGGAAAAGAACCTTCTTCTGTTACCGGAAAAGGTCGTGGTCTTAAACGAAACGGCTGCATCTATTCTTACTTTATGTGACGGAAGACAAACCGTGAACACCATAACTGAAAAAATAAGGGCTTCCCTGCAGGCAGACACAGAAACAGCAGATACAAGTGTTCTGCCTGATTTGGTAACGATGAAGGCAGATATTTCTGAGTTTCTCCGGGAGATGGAGGATCAGGGTTGGGTGGTGATCCATAATCATGGTTCAGTCGATACCAAAGAACAATAAGGGGGCTCCCCCTCCATATTCCTTGGTCGCGGAGTTAACTCATCGCTGTCCTATGCATTGTCCATATTGTTCGAACCCCTTAGAAATGATATCAAAGGCAATGGAAATATCGACCGGGGAGTGGTGCCGTGTTTTGTCTGAGGCTGCTGATCTTGGAGTAGTTGAAGTTCATTTTTCCGGTGGAGAACCACTTTTGAGAGGGGACGACCTGGAAGTTCTGATCCGCCATGCAAATACATTAGAGATGTATACCAATCTCATAACTAGCGGCATTGGATTAACATCTGAAAAGGCAGCCCGGCTCTGTGATGCCGGCTTGGAAAATGTGCAGGTGAGCTTTCAGGCAGGCGAAGCGCAGCTTTCGGACAGCATCGGCGGCTATAAGGCTTTTGTCAAGAAATGGGAAGCTTGCAAAGCGGTAAAAAATGCTGGATTGTATTTATCATTAAATGTCGTGTTGCACCGAATGAATATTGATAAATTGGATGAGATTATCCAGCTCGCCGAGGAGGTGGGTGCTGAACGTCTGGAACTGGCGAATACTCAGTATTATAACTGGGCTTTGCTCAATCGGGAGCAGCTGTTGCCAAGCCGTGTTCAGATTGAGCGTGCCCGTGAAATCTATGAGGCCGCAAAAGCGCGTATTGGGAAAAAAATCGAAATCATTTGGGTTATTCCTGATTATTATGCTCAGGCACCTAAGCCTTGTATGGGGGGATGGGGGACGATTGGCCTAACAGTAGCACCAAATGGGGCAGTCCTTCCTTGCCCGACAGCCGGGATGATTGAGGGTCTCTCCTTTGAAAATGTACTTGATTCATCACTAACGCATATTTGGTATGAATCAGAGTCTTTCAACCATTTTCGCAGTGAAGAATGGATGCCAGAACCCTGCGTTTCGTGTGAACTAAGACACCAAGACGGAGGTGGGTGCCGTTGTCAGGCTTTTGCTTTAACTGGGGACGCTTATGCGACGGATCCGGTCTGCCACTGGGCGCCAAAACATTATCTGATTGAAAAAGCTGTACAGGACGCTAATAGCAACACCACTATAAAGTCATCACCCGTCATCTATCGGAGATATCAGCTAGACAGAACCACATCAAAAAAAACATAAAACTCTAAATTTGTGATTGTAATTTTGGTGCTAAAGGGCTGCATACATAACCTTTGGCACCTTTTTATATGACCCATTTAAAAAGAACCGTGGTCGCAAGACTGATCCAAACCAAGATAATGACAACACCTGCTGCCCAATTTTTCTGCAGCATTTTAGGTGTTCGGGAGGCCATCACTCTGCACTCTTGCAATACTTGATTCGGTATCAGGGTGAACACTCCTAATATCCCCAAGGGAAGCAGAATAACTTCATCCAAATAACCTAATACTGGAATGAAATCTGGAATAAAGTCTATAGGGCTTAACGCATAGGCAACAATCAATAATGAAAATGCTTTAGCATACCATGGTGTTTTCGGATGACGGTATGCAAGATACACGATATAGATACTATGTTTAAGATTTTGGATGAATTCCTTCCATTTGTTTAATTGCTTAACCATGTCATTTCCTTCCCTCTCTAATAAACTATCCTCTTTTTCATCGGTCAGTCCAGATCCTTTGGCATTATTTTGCTTCGAACATCACCATTTTAAACAACTTATGCTGTATCCGCTATTTGTGTTTTTGTTTTCTAAAGACATTGTGATGCTTCCTTTATAGGTAAAGTGTTATGGCTATGAATAAATGATAGGATGATTTGGAACTCTTTTAAGTAGAGTAACAATAACCCCCGGATTACAAATATCCCCCCATATTTATTAAAAATGATGTAAGAAAAATAGAAAAGAAGTGATAAAGTTGAAGTTTGTGTTTGGTAAGAACGATGATGACGGAGCCGGACAAATTCATCCGGCGGCCAAAAAACTTATGCTGGTCAATACCATTCGAAGTATTGGACAAGGCATGCTAGTTGTTGATTTGTCTCTATACCTCGCTGCACTGGGTTGGAGCACAGCGGCAATTGGAAGTGTGCTTGCTGCCGGAGGTTTGCTTGGTGTAGTACTAGCCCCAGTCATTGGTATTTATAGCGATCGACTGGGGAGAAAACCCTTTATCCTTTTTTCTGAACTATTAACAGCCGGATGTGCGTTGATCGGGATATTATCTACAAATACTATTTTGTTATTTATTGCAATCACTCTTTCAGGTTTTGGGAAGGCGGACGCCGGTTCTCCCAGCCCGTGTGCCCCGGCGGAGCAGGCTTGGCTGGCGGCCTTTGTCCCAAAAATAGAGCGTGGAAAGGTATATAGTCTGAATAATGCTCTTAGCTTTTTCGGAATGGCCGCGGGTGCAGTGCTGGCGGGGATCACGGCCTTATGGAATCATAACTTTCCAGGAGACTCTTCCTATCGCCCTATATTCTTCTTTATTTTCGTTTTATCCTTTGTGACCGCGTCAATCATTTTAACCATTCAGGAAGGAAAAATTGATAAACAACCAGGATATATAAAAGAGGAGTCAGGGAATCAGGAAAAGAGAATCCTGCGCGAAGAAAATTCTGCAGTCTTAAAGCTGGCAGCCATTAACATCCTTAACGGGGTTGCCATTGGGCTTACGGGACCGATGATGTCTTATTGGTTTTCGGCTAAATTCGGGGTAAGCAGTATACAGATAGGAGGCACATTGGCAGTCACTTTTTTTGCGACAGGTGTTACCTCTGTCTTACAAGCAAAATTATCCCGTAAACACGGGACAATAAGGTCCATTGTGCTGGTTCGTTTCATTGCAAGTCTGCTTTTGATTTTGATGCCTTTACTATCGTCTTATGCACTTGTTTCTGTCTTGTATATCATACGAACGGCTTTAAACAGAGGTACACAAGGGGCACAGCAAGCGTTGAGTGTGAGTTTGACTCGTGACATGCGCCGTGGTTTCGCATCAAGCATCAATATCTTTTCAATAAGGCTGCCCATATCGATTGGACCGTATTTGACCGGCTATCTTTTTGGATTGGGTTCACTGGCCTTGCCTTTTTACATAGCCTCCGGTTTACAATTCAGTTTTGCTTATTTATATGGAAAAGTCTTCAGCTCCTACGAAATCCGAATGAAATCCCATTCTTCATCGGGGTGATGTTAGGGTTTTAGGATATAGGATTTTAAGCTATACATTTTCAACAAAAAAGAGGCAGGTTTATGTGAACTTAGATCTTTTGGCTGAGAGTAAAAGAGGCAGCTGTACAACTTCTAATAGGTGATCTTACAATCAAGCAACTAGAGTCCATTAAAGAAACCAAAGTCATATTAAAACTGCTTCAATATAAAACTAAGGAAAGATAAATTCTAAAGAGCTTTACAAATTTTTAGAGGAACATATTTTTTCGGTTTATTAATCAACAAAGGTTTTTATACAAAGGGTGGATTTTTTATTCAACTGTTGTTAGAAAAACATAACGTAAAGGTGTAAGAAGTACTTTGTTAAATGGTGGGATATATATCTGTAATTTTCTAACACGGTTGTTATATATGTAAAATTATGTGAATACTTCGAACTTAGTAGAATGATTATTAAATGTTATATATTCGTGATGAATACGGGATTTATCTTCAGAAACATTATTATTATACGGAAAAAATTAGACAAATGACCAGACCCCCAGGCCCGGTCATTTTTCGCATGGTTTTTCTTGTATTCTAATTGCTAGCAACTTGCCAACATCATGGTGTTATTTTGATATCTGTAGTATTAACGTCACCATTCTCAATAAATTCCACGACCCCTAGCAGTCGTTTAATTGCGAAAGACTTATCGGCAGACTCATTCGCAAGCAGCTCCGCAGCTAAATTCAGGACCTCCGACTTAATTCGTGATAAGGACAATTTCGCATCCAGCAACTCATTCATCATAGCGCAATACCTCCGTTTTTTGGGCTTCGATATCATATATATGTTATTACGCTACGAAGAGTTCATTATTCCTCTGCAATTTGATTTTATTTCTTAATTGCTTTTCTAGCACTTTGTAACGCATCTTCTTCGGTAAGCAAAGGCACAAGTTCAAGTTCCAATACATCCAAAAGGCTATAAACCGTCCGACAGGTGCTTGGGTGGATATTATTGAAAAAGAATTATATGAGGGTTATCACGTTACGCCAAGTCGCTACAAGAATATTGGCAATGCTAATTGGGAAGTTTGGGTTTAAGAAGTTGATACTGGAGATAATCCTTATGTAACGGTCAATCAAAATACGGGTAACTTCCACGGATAATAAACCTAAAAATGAGGTTGGACTTTTCTCCAAGCTCATTTTTGTGTATTCTATTGTGAATTTGTATGTGGAAGATAAATTTGAAGAATTTGAGAAAGAATTGGGACGGGATACAAAGAGACTGAATGCTGTTAGGGAGTATTAAGAGGGGAATGAAAGCTAAATAAGGTCAATTAATCTAATTCATATTATAGAGGATCCAAAATGAGCATCTCAATGGCATACTAAGCATAATAAAATAAAGTTTTTAATGTTATAATATTGAAAAAAAGGAGGGATATCGAAAGTGCCAGATTACCACTTTAGAAGTGATTCAGATTTAAAGGATGATTATTATAGGGGGGATCCCAGTCAACGAGATGAGGCGATAAAAGAACTAAGCAGAAGATACGGCAGAGACGATGATGGATATTTTGAATTTGAAAATGGATATGAGGATCCAGATGACATCAAAGCTAAAAATGAATCTGATAGTAGCTCTATTTTTGGCCTTGCTCCTTTGTTTCTAATAATCATTGGAATTGTTGTATTAATAGCATGTTTATTAGGGGCACATTTTGTTCTAGGATACTCTGTCAACTTTAGTCGATATATTTGGATAGGATTTAGCATTTCACTTATGTTGATGGTTTTAGGAAGAGGAAATTCAAAATTTCTTAACTTTATTTTCTTTTTAGGGTGTTTAGCTGCGACAACAAGGTTTTTTGCTACCATTGTTGGAATGATTGAAAATTCGGATTATGTAAGCTATTTGTATGCAGATAGCACAAGTTTGTGGGATATGATCAAGTATGGGTTTTTCTATGCAATTTACATATTGATCGTTCCATACTTGGTGTTGAAAATTTGTACAGCACTTGCTAGAGTATTGATGAGTAAAAGTCAAAATGATACAACCAGTTTAAATGGATAGAAAATGGAGCAGCACTGGTTAGCTGTTCTTTTTTTATATACAAAAAGGCCACATCATAATGTTGTCTCTTTTTGCAAATTTAGCTTTAACGAGTTCCATATTTTTATCTAGTATTTCCTTTGCTAAAGTATGAAAAGAATACTTTCTATAGAGTTTCCAATCTATTATTTCATCACCCAAAATTTGTTGTTGCTCATACATAATCTCATATTTACGGTCAATACCTTGAAACGGAACAATTGTAAATAAACCGAGAAAACCGCTCCTATTCAAATAGGTTGCGGTCTTCTTGGTGTATTAAGACTATGTACTTCCATAGGGAGAAAATAAAGTAAAACTTAAATATGTTAATTAAAGATGTCTTAGCACTCCTTAAAATATCATTCTTTTTTTCTAAAAGGAAAAACAGTAAAAATGAAAATGGAAAGCACTAATTGTTGCGGAAAGATATTTATTCTAAGAATATGTTTAAATTACCCTTTTTACTTTCTCTTCTTTTTTATCTCTTCGAAAGTTAATTTTTGTTGAGCTTGTTTCATTGTTAAAACATCATAATTTGATTTCCGCTTTTCAAAAACACTTAATTCATCAATTGGCCATACCTGTGCTTCTAGATCAAAATCATTACCGTCCCGTGTACTAATGGTTAATCCTTGTGGATGCTCTGTATCTCGGAAAAAATACAAGTCAAAATCATCCGGAAGAGCGTCAAAAGGCCCCCCTGTCAGAACATCGTAATAGATATCACCGATAAATCGATCACTAAATTCTTTAGGGATTTCTAAATTTGGTATGGTGTCAGGTTTATTATCAACAAGTAAACTCATCTTAACCACAGTATCTGTCTCAGGAGAGCCTCCATATTCACTATCTATGACCAACCAATATCTTTCTAATCCTTTCCCCACTTTGTCCCCTGGAATACCATAGAAGTATTTGTTAAAGGGATACGGACCATTAATGGTATCAGTTTGAACCTTATTAGGTTCTCCCCACTTTTTAGAAACCACATCTTGAATCGAATCCCCAATTCCTATTCCTAAGAAAGATATTTGGTCTTGGTCATTAATTGCAAACAGCGGTTCTTTCTTTGCCAATTCCGCCCTCTTATCAAGCGCTTGTTCTTCCTTTGTACCATTTTTCGCGATTTCTTTTTCTTCTTCCAATTTCCAATTCAACTTATAGCCATCCTGAATCTCAGCATTTTTAACATAAAATTCGGCATAGCCACTTACTGTAGTAACGGAACTTGGTATTTGCGTATTCGGATCCTTTACCAACGATAACATCCAATCACCTAAAGCATCTGTATATCCCAGATTATTGGCTAAGGATTTAAAGTATCCCTTTTGTTCATCTTCACTTAATTGCACAAATTCATCAAAACTATATTCCTTCAATTCTACCTTTTTGGGTGTGGAGCTATCTTTTTTACTTTCTTCTGTTTTTTTGTTTTCTTCCGAAGATACACTTGCTGCTTCTCCGCTATTCTGTTCGTCTTTTGCGTCTTCATTCGAACAAGCTGTTAAAGCAAACAATAAAATTAGAGTGATAAATGGTATTACTATTTTCATTTTTTTCCCCCCGTAGTATTTTCTTACCAGTAAAATAATAACATTAAAATCTGTTAAATGGCTCTAACATTGATGAATTAACATTAGATATTAGTAAATCTGATATAATTAATTAAGAGATGTTAAGGGGAGAGAATATGGAGAAGGATAAGATTAAAAAGGCATTAGCAAATGCCAAAGCATCAGTTGAATTAGAAGGACTTAAGGTAAAACCTGAATGTATGGAATTAGTAGAGAAAAGACTAAGAAATCAAATTACAGAGGAAGAATTTCAAGAAAAAGTAAAACAACTTGTACATAAAAAGTAAATCTACCTTAAAGGTGGATTTTTTTATAAAAAAAGAAGCCGGAGTTGCTCCAACTTCATAATATATTTATTCATTATTGTTATGTTGTGCTTTAAATTCCTCGAATGACATATCTGTTTTAGTCATTTCTTGTTCGCCCATTATTGATAATTTTGTTTTATCATCCGAGAGGTGGAAAGCCGTTCCCGCTCCCAGATACAAATCATCATCTTCTCCATTTGCATATTTTTCAGGAAGAATTTTGGTGATCTTTCCGAATACATAATTATCAATAACATCCGTAACTTCGGCTGAAATGTCAAATTTAACTAGTCCTTCATCAGCACCATCTTCAAAACTAAATGTAAGAACATTATTGTCTTTTGTAATCGTTATATAATTATTATCATCCATCCAGTTTCCAACTAAATCTAAGGGATCAACATTTTTTTCATCTTTCGCTCTAGTGAATTCTTGAGTATCTCCATCAATTTCTAATGAAAACTTATTGTTATTTATTATTTTTAAATTTACCTTATCTCCAGTCTGAACACCATTATCTGTACCTTTTACTACAGTTGTATTGATTTCGTTGTCCCTAACATTTGTAGCATCCAATTGAATAGTTTCTTGAAAGGTAAGTGATGTTAAAGAGTAAGTATCATCAGTTTTTGAGAGAGAATAATAATCTCCTTTGCCATCTCCACTCCAATAACCAGTTATATCGAGCGGAGCTTCCTTTTTCTTTTCTTTTGTTTCAGATGCCTGAACATTAGTTTTATCATCTGAACTTTCGTTGGTTGCTGTATCATTACTACAGGCTGCTAAAGCTAATAATAGAATGGCAGCTAAAAAGAATCGTATAGAAAATCTCATTTCCATTTCCCCCTTGTTGTTTTATTTTACCAAAAGTATTATATCATTTATTTCGGTTTACAAAAGGAAAATAGTAGAAGCACCCCTTTTATGAAGTTGTTGCAGAAATAACTTTTGAAAGATTTCTTTTAGAATCCTTAATCAATTTTTTGTATGATCTTTAATGTATCAACCTAATGGTTTTTATATCTTTATAAAAATAGATCTCGAGCTCATTATAAATCGGGGATTAAGATAAGAACCCAAATTTATTTTAAAGTATGCTAATAATTTTGCTCATAGTTTAATATTACAAATCATAAGAAAATACTAGAAAGAAAACAACAATCATATAAAAATTTCACCTTCTGAAGGGGAGGATGAAAATGATAATAGACTGCCATTTTCATGTGGATGAAACCATGCTGACTCTTGAAAAAATGATAGAGTGTATGGACCAAAATGGTGTCAATAAAACTGTGTTGATTGCCGCCATGAATGAAACCATGTTTGAGGTCGATAGTGCCTTTCAACATAATTTACAGCGTCTTTTCCGTTCTTTAATATTAAATGTACCGTATGTGGGCCATAAAATTTATGATGGGTTGGTAAAAGAGGGCTATTTTAATCTTTATGGTTCTTCATACAAGATTTTTAGTCAACCAGACAATGATTTAGTTGCATCAGCCATTAAACGATTTCCTGATCGGTTTCTAGGTTGGGCTGCCGTGAATCCTATGATTCCTGAATCAGTTGAAAAACTGGAATCCTATCTTACTAAACCAGGTTTCATTGGAGTGAAAGCCCATCCGTTTATGCATCAATATAGTATCAGGGCACTTGACCAAGTTGCTGAATTATGTGAAACAAAAGGCGTTCCTATCATTATTCATCTTTCTTCCGAACGAAACTCTTACCGATATTTACCAGAAAAATACCCAAACCTTAAATTAATTTACGCTCACGCCGGTTTACCTTTTTGGAAAAAACTATGGAAATACGTGGAATATCAGCCAAATATCTATATTGACTTATCAAGTGACTATCTTACTCCTACGATTGTAAAGAGCACAGTAGAAGCTTTGGGGTATCGGAAAGTTCTTTATGGCTGCGACGGACCCTATGGAATGCAAAAATTTAATGAATATGACTACTCTGCAAAGAAAAAATGGATTGATTCTCTTGATATTCCTGATTACCAAAAGGAATATATTCTGGGAAAAAACTTTTTAGCATTGATTGGGGTCAGTTCCCCGGTGCTTTAAAGCAGCGGGGGACCAACTGAAAAAGATTATCTAGGTCCAATCCTGGTAATTTTAGATTATAGATAATTTACTAAAGCTTTTAATGAGCTGCTCGAGTCGAAGGGCAGCTTTTTTGCATCTTTAATTAGACATGAGTATATTTGTCCATCGATACCAATTGTCGAATGTCATGTTCACTGATACAACGTTTGCACCAATTCTTACTCCAATGAGTAAATCGGCAGTAATTAGTGGAATAAATGAGTATCAAGAATGGGCTAATAAGCATAATTCCCCTTCGATTAAATAAAATGGATTGGAGAGTTTTATCCCTTTTTATTTCATTGATCTTTCCACGACTCTCAATTCTAAAGAACGTTTTTGATTTAATACAGGGAGGGGATATTTTATGGATGCCGTAAGTTTAGACCCTTTTATACATGTTCGTACTGCGAAAAATCCAGTTTACGCTCCTGTTGGTAACAAATTACGCTTTATTGCTAATTATACTGGAGAACCTCAGGTATGGGAGCTCGATCGAGGTGAAGCCTGGCCTGCCCAAGTCTCTTTTACACAGGATAGAATCACCCTTATTAAGTATGTAAACGGTACATCTAATTTAATTATTGGAATGGATAGTAAGGGAAATGAAAATGAGCAATTATACTTACTAAAGAAAGATAATAAACTAATAGATCTAACAAACTCACCAGAACATATGCATCATTTTGGCGGAAGCTCTCCAGATGGAAAATGGATTGCCTGGTCAAGTAATCGCCTGCAGCCAGCCTATTTAGATATATACATTCAGAATCTGGAGACACTAGAAATCCGTCTTGTTCATTCGGATAATGGGCTATTTTCATGCCTTAAATGGGCTCCAGAAGGAAGGTCTCTATTAATTCAGAAAACAAATACATCTCTTGACAATGATTTAGGTATACTTGACCTTTCAACTGGAAGGGTGAACTGGATCACAAAACATACAGGGGAAGCAGGCTTTAAAAATGTTCATTTTAATAAGGATGGAACTCATCTCTATTTATTGTCCAATAAAGATAGAGAATTCTTTGGGCTTGCATTTATTAATTTAAAAACAAAACATTTCGATTGGATGGAACTTGGAGAGTGGGATTTCGAAAATCTAGAAATGAGTAAGGATAAAGACAAGCTTGCCTTTACGATAAATGAAGGGGGAGTTTCCAAAGGGATTATTTTAGACTTAAACACAAGCAATCTATATACATGGAAAACACCACTTGGTGTCATATCCAAAATGAAATTTTCCCCTGATAATCAAAAACTGGCATATGAATTTAATGGACCAGCCTATCCACCTGATATATGGGAACTTGATCTCAAAACAATACAAGCTGAGAGGCTTACATATGTTTCCCGCTCACCAGCTCTGAAGGATAAATTGATTGAACCTGAAATTATCACTTTCCGCTCTTTTGACAACCTTCAGATACCGGCATTTTACTATGAACCTAAAAATATCTCTAAAAAACTGCCTGTTGTCCTAAATATTCACGGGGGTCCTGAGAGCCAAAGCCGTGCTGTTTACAACTCAATCCAGCAATACTTATTAAATCAGGGTTATGCTGTTTGTGCACCAAACGTTCGAGGCAGTACGGGCTATGGAAAAACGTACACCCATCTTGATGATGTCCAAAAAAGAATGGATGCTGTAACGGATCTGGTATATTTAGTTGATTGGCTAAAGACAAATAGGAACATAGATTCTGAAAGGATTGCCATAATGGGCGGCAGCTATGGTGGGTTTATGGTTCTTGCTGCCATTAGCCATTTTCCAAAGTATTGGTCTGCCGCTATTGATATTGTAGGTATGTCAAGTCTTAGAACTTTCCTCGAAACAACAAGCCCCTGGCGTAAGAAGCAAAGGGAGGCGGAATATGGAACAATAGAAAGAGATGGGAAATTTTTTGATAGAATTGACCCATTGAATCATACAGATAGAATCACTTCCCCGCTAATGATTCTTCATGGGGAAAATGATCCTCGTGTCCGGATCACAGAATCCGAGCAAATGGTGAATAAATTAAAGGCTCGAAATCATCAAGTTGAATTTATTCGGTTTGAAGATGAAGGCCATAAATTCGGAAAACTGAAAAATAAAACTACTGCCTATAAAGAAATGATACAATTTCTCAATCGGCATATGGGTAAATGATTTTTAAAGTCGCTGCTGGGTTCGATTTCCAGGCGGTCCCGCCAATAACGTTGAAATGACATGGTTTACTTCCCTTTGGAATAATTTGGTTTGAAGAAATCGATTTTCCGATAGACTGTGTTGGATCTATCATATAGACTGTGGAGCCTCTATTGCTATGTTGGGAATCCCCGATGAAGCGAAGGGGCTTTTTTATGGCAGAACAAAGCACAACAAAGGAGGAAGCCAAAATAAGCTCTCCTTTGTTGTAGGTCAAAAAACTATTTGAAAAAAATTTGCCCAATAAAAAAATGTACCGAAATTTCGAAAACAAATATCTACTAAAAACCCGTAGCATGTCGGTAACCGTTATGTTAAATTGATTAAATAATAATATTTGAAATCTTAAATAGACTAGCATAATATTGTAAGGGTTTTCTCTTAACTGGGGGTGATTAGATGCTTTTTTCCTTACGTAATCGTTTGTTTATAGTGTTTACTTGCTTGTTAACGATTCCGTTAATCATATTGTCCATTATTATTCCAAGCTGGTTTACATCGATTATTGAAGAACAGACTCAGGATTTAACTGTCGAGGCAATGGACCAGTATTCACTTTATATTAATTCCGTCACAACACAGGCGCAGGATTTGGGAAAGCAGGTACTTGTCAATCAAGCGACCCAACAGTGGTTAAAGCTGGAAAATAAGGATGCGAAAATTTCGAAAGGCCAGAGCTTACTACAAAAAAATCAACTTAAAACGCTGCTATCCTCGATAATGGTTAACAATTCAAATGGAATGTCCATTTCCGTTGTTCTAAATGATGGCGAAGGGACCTGGGGGAATCGTCCCGACCTGCACCAAATGGATTGGTTTAATGACTTCACAAAAAATGAACAGCGATTTGCAAAGTCCCATATTGATGCTTATCTGCCAGCTCAAGGTAATGTTAATAGCTATATTTTACCTCTTTTTGATATGAATACGTTTAAAACCTATGGGATTATCAAGGTTAATATCCCTTCCGCTTTGCTAGAAACAGCTTTGAAAAAAATCACGATTGGAAGAAGAGGTCATGCGTATTTAATCGATCAGCAGGGAGCAAACGTATTACAAGGGAAGATCTATACTCCGAAAAAGGTATTAATACAAAGTTTAACTAAAATAAAAAATAGTCAAAATCAAAAAGGGTTATTAGAAACTGATTATAACGGTGAGGATTACTTTGTGTTTTATCAAAAGTTATCAATGGGTAATTGGTTCCTGGTTAGTGAAGTGACCAAGTCTGATTTGTTCTCAAAAGTATACTTTTTACAACGAAACTTACTATTAACCAGCGGAATTGTTTTTTTGTTAACAATAGTCGCTTCTTATATGCTTTCTTCCAATATCGTTAGTCCATTGGGAAAACTGGCTAAAGCGATGAGAGTGATTGAAAACGGAGATTTTTCCGGCGCGAAACGCTTAATGCCAACAATCAAATCGAATAACAACGAAGTAGGTTATCTGATAAAAGTGTTCGATCATACCGTTGATCGATTAAAGACCTTAATTGAAACGGAATATGAAACCAATATCCGCCGAAAGGATGCCGAATACAAAGCGCTATTACTGCAAATCAATCCCCATTTTTTGAACAATACGCTTGAAATCATTGGAGGGCTAGCTGTTCAGGGGAAAAATAAAGAGGTTATGAATGTCAGTATATATTTGGGCCGGATGATGAGATACTCCTTAAATACGCAAAGCGATGTGGTAACATTGGGTGAAGAGGTTAATTATATCCGCAGTTATACGGACATTTTAAAGGTGAGATACGAAGACGACATCACAATTAGAATTGAGGAGGATCCCGAGACAAAAACTCTTCCGATTATTAAATTTATCCTCCAGCCACTCGTTGAAAATGCCGTGAAATATAGTTTTAGCGAAAAAGCCTCTGCAGAAATCTTTATTAAAACCCAAAAGATCAACCATCAGGTATTAATTATGGTGGAAGATAGAGGAATCGGAATGTCTGAAGAAGTGATTTCCAATTTACTGAGTGAAGATACAAAGAGTGAAACAACGAATGTATTAAAAAGTAAAGGCAGGAGCATTGGGCTTAGAAACGTCCTTAGCCGATTGGGACTTTACTACGGTAAAAACTTTTCATATCAGATTGAATCTGAAAAGAATGAAGGCACACGGATTACATTATGTATAAATGTGGATAGAGGTGATCTACATGTTGAAGGTACTTCTTACGGATGATGAGATTCAAATTCGTAAAGGCTTACGAATGAAAGTGGATTGGGAAGAGGAAGGGTTCGAAATTACAGGTGAGGCTTCCAATGGCCAAGAAGCACTTGAAATGGTCCGGAACAGTGAGATTGATTTAGTTATTACAGATATGAGGATGCCCATTATGGGTGGAATTGAATTAGCGAAGCATTGTCAGCAGGAATTTCCGAAGGTTAAAGTCATTGTCTTATCCGGTTATTCCGACTTTGAATACGTCAAAGGCTCAATGAAGGAAGGGGTTAGGGACTACCTGCTGAAACCTGTTGCCCCTGATGAATTAGTAGAAGCATTAAGAAAAATCCGCTGTGAAATCGAGGACGAGAAGAAAAAACAAGTGGAAACGGCGCGGATGCGCCAGCTTGTTCTTACCCAGCTGCAAGAAGTGCAAGAAAAATACTTGCTCTATTTAGTAAAAGAGGAATGGTTACAGCTTAAGATGGTAAACGAGAGACTGAGTCAGCTGCAGCTGGAAGATCTTGTGAGAGAGGATGCAATCGTACAATTTGTCACCGTGGAAATTAGAGAAAATGAAGGCAATCTAAACCGGTTAAAAGAGCTCCGGATACCTTTTCAGATGCTATGCAGGGAAATCGCAAAAGAGTATTCGGGAACGTATTCCTTTTATGACCCCAGCTATGCCAATATGATTCATTATATACAGTTGATTGATTCTGAAAAGTTAAATTCAACTTCCAATGTCATAAAAAAAATACAGCAAAATGTAAAAAAACTCCTTAATCTAGAAACAGTGATTGGTATTGGGAATGTTGTCAACGGTCTTCCAAACTTTAAGACGGGGTATATTTCAAGCTTACTTGCCTGGAGCCAAAGTCAACTGGGCTCACAATCACAGGTGATTGAAGGGAAGATGACGAGAGAAGAAGGATTTGAGTTTTCACCAGAATTTGAGAGAAAGTTAACCAATGCGATTGAAAATGTCCAAATCGAGGTGTTTAAGGACAATATTCACAATCTATTGGGAAGGGATGGAACTCAATCAATTATGACCTTTTCATTCTCGGCCAATCGAGTGTTATTTTTGTTAGGTTCCATCGCAAGAAAATATCATATTGAAACGGGTAACATTCAAGAAACAATGTGGAATTGCCAGCAAAGTATTTGGGAGCTTAATGCACAAAGTAAAGTGTTGGAACATCTTTATCAATTGGCGGAGCTCATTATTGAAAAGGTAAGATTGGCCCGCTTTTCGAATGGAAAATTAATCATTGATAGTGTTAGGCAATATTTGGATCAGCATTATGCAAGTGAAATTTCACTTACCTCATTATCTGAGCTCTTTCATATTAATAGTGCCTATTTATCAGAGACTTTTAAAAATTATGTTGGGCAGAATTTTAGCGATTACCTTGTTAACGTACGAATGGAAAAAGCTAAGCGGTTCCTGAGAGATGAGGAGCTTAAAATCATTGATGTAGCAAATCTGGTCGGATTTTCTAACTCGGGATATTTTAGCACTGTTTTTAAAAAGCACTTTGGACAAACACCTGTTGAGTTCCGAAATTCCGTAGATTGATAAAGAGTAGAAAGAAAGGGAATGCAGATGAAAAAATGGTTCACGGTCATTATTTTTTCCATCATTCTTTTAAGTATTGCAGGGTTGACATTTTCTTTTTTCGATACATTCTCTGGCAGTAAAAAAGAAAACGTAAATCAAACTGATGAAGTCGACCAAATCCAGCTGACATTCTGGAGAAATAGCGGTAACGCCGCTGAAAATAAAGCGTATGAAGAATTAGTTTCTGCTTTTGAAAAGGCAAATCCCGATATTGACGTGCAAATGAAGTCGATTCCATACAGTGATTATGAAATCAGACTCCGAACCGAACTCGCAGCAGGGAACCCTCCGGATATTTTGACCATTGACAGTCCAACTTTGGCTCTATATGCCAATACAGGATCGCTATTATCATTAGATCAATATATGAGAAAAGAAGGCAAGATAGACGATATCCCTGAAACTACCTTAAAAGGCTTAAGCTATAAAGGCCAAATTTACCTTGCTCCCGTTACGGAGTCCAGTATTGCCTTATGCTACAATATCCATTTATTTAAAAAGGCCGGTATCCCTCTTCCGCCAAAGAATCCGAATAAACCTTTAACTTGGGACGAAGTAGTAGAAATCGCAAAAAAACTAAATAATCCTGCAAAAGGTGTGATTGGTATTGACCCGGCGCAAGGATTTGGTGAAGGAGAGGCTCCTGCGTATTTTAAAACACCTTTCCTTTGGCAGTTTGGTACCACTGTACTAAGCCCTGATGGGACAACGGCAAGTGGATATGTAGATTCAGCCGAAGCATTGAAGGCCCTCCAATTTTATCAAGACCTATACAATAAATATGGAGTGGCTACCTTTGAAATACCTTCAGGAGCATTCGAATCAGGGAAGCTTGCGATGACGGTAATGGGATCCTGGACTTTAAAGGACTTTGAAAGAAATACTGATTTCAAACTGGGAGAAGATTTTGGAGTGGCACCTCTGCCAAAGGCCAAGTATCAGGTTGCTCCGAATGGAGCATGGTCGCTCGGAATCACATCAAAATCTAAACATCCAAAGGAAGCTTGGAAGTTTATCAAGTATGTAACAAGTTATGAAGGAATGAAAAAATATGTCACTATGACAGGAGATATACCGGCAAGATACTCGGTAGCAAAAGCTCTTCCTGAATTTAACGAATATCCTAAAAATATTTTATTACTGCAAGCACAGAAATTTTCCAGGAACCGTCCGGTTACGCCAGTTTATCCGGTTGTCAGCGATGCCATAAAGACATTATTTGAGGATGTTGGAATCGGAGGGAAGGATGCAAATGTTTCCGCTAAAGAAGCGGTAGAAAAAATTAATACGGCTCTTAAAGAAATAGAGAAACCATAATTCATCTTCTAGTTTTAGAAACTAGGAGATTTTTTTTATTACTTCATAATCTTGTTAACCGTTTACTTTATTAATTTTATTTAGATGGAATCGATTTCAAATGCCGAAAATTTTAAACATCCGTACCCAAAGATATTGAAATCCAACTTTAATCCTACCTGATATAGTTAAAAGCAGATAAGCAATAAAAATTTTATCAAATAAAGCAGTTAGATAGGAGGTAAAGCGATTGCAAAATTTAATCAATGCCAAAAAAGAAAGCGCAATACAAATGAAAACGAAGACCAAATCAGCATCGAAACTGAGAAGCCAAATCGATTATATTAAGAAAAACTACTTTCTTTATTTGCTTATCGCACCAGCAGTTATTCTTACCATCATCTTTAAATATATCCCGATGTATGGAACGATTATTGCCTTTAAAGATTTTAGTACGATTAAAGGTATTTTAGGCAGTGATTGGGTTGGCCTTGATAATTTCACGAAGTTTCTCTCTTCACCAAACTTCGGGGCCATTTTTATGAGTACACTTAAACTGAGTCTATTTGGCTTAATCCTAGGGTTTCCGATACCAATTATTTTAGCACTTATGCTGAATCAATTGCGCAGAGCGGCTATCAAAAAGAATATCCAACTCGTTCTTTACGCACCGAATTTTATTTCTGTTGTAGTTATTGTTGGGATGGTATTTATTTTCTTATCACCAACTGGTCCGATTAATCACCTTATCACTTATATCACGGGGAAACCGATCATGTTCATGTCAGATCCAGGTTACTTCCGATCCATCTATATTCTTTCTGGAATATGGCAGGCAGCCGGCTGGTCATCAATTATCTATGTTGCTGCTTTAGCAAATGTTGACCCTGAATTGCATAATGCAGCGACAATTGATGGAGCCAATATTCTGCAAAGAATCATCCATATTGATTTGCCGACACTTAAACCCTTAATGGCTGTTACGTTTATTTTGGCTGCTGGAGGCATTATGTCGATTGGATTTGAAAAAGCCTATTTAATGCAAACGGCCATGAACTTGCCGACTTCTGAAATCTTGCCAACTTATGTGTACAAGGTGGGTTTACAAGCAGGTGACTACGCCTATTCAACAGCTGTTGGGCTGTTTAATTCAATCATAAACGTGTTTATGTTAATTGTAGTAAATAAAATTGTGAAGAAATTAAATGAAGGCGAAGGTTTATATTAACGAAAGGAGGAGTCTTGATATGAATATAAAACACACCAGCATCGACCGGATCATATTGGGTTTAAATAATATCTTTCTATTTATAGCTGTATTAATCGTGTTAGTTCCCTTGGTATATGTCGTTCTCGCTTCGTTTATGGATCCGACGGTTCTATTAAATAAAGGGATATCTTTTAATTTTTCGGATTGGAGTTTTAAAGGATATAAGCTGATTTTATCCAATGATGCGATGGTACGAGGATTTTTCAATTCCATATTCTACTCCGTAGGATTTGCGATTGTAACTGTTGTGGTATCTGTTTTCGCGGCCTATCCATTATCTGTAAACGGTTTTGTTGGTAAAAATATCTTTATGACATTGTTTATTATTACCATGTTCTTCGGAGGAGGGCTTATCCCAACATACCTGGTTGTAAAAGACTTGGGAATGTTAAACACCGTCTGGGCCATTTTAATCCCTGGTGCTGTGAATGTTTGGAACATTATCCTGGCAAGGACTTATTTTAAAGGGATTCCTTACGAATTGCATGAAGCAGCGAAGATAGATGGAGCCTCTGATCTATTAATTTTCTTTAAAATCGTATTGCCGCTTTCAAAACCGATCATATTCGTTTTAGCCATGTATGCCTTTGTTGGACAATGGAACTCTTATTTCGATGCTATGATTTATCTCGAAGATCCAAAGCTGCATCCATTACAGTTGGTTTTACGGTCAATCTTAATCCAAAACCAGGCTGAACCGGGAATGATCAGTGACCAGCAGGCAATGGCTGAACTGAAAAAGCTCTCTGAAATGATCAAATACTCGTCGATTGTTATTTCCAGTCTGCCACTGATTGTTATGTATCCGTTCTTCCAAAAATACTTCGAAAAAGGTGTAATGGTTGGTTCTCTAAAATAATGAGCCAATAAAAATATATTTTTGCAAATGCTTACACAAACCATTTAGGAGGATCATTATGAAAAATGCAAAAAAAGTTTTAGCTACTTCTCTCGCAGCTATATTTCTAGTTTCAGGCTGCAGCAACGGCGGTAACAGTGAAACAGCTGCAAAAGAGTATGACCTAAAGAATGTTAAGTTTCCTTTAAAGGAAAAGGTAACCTTAAATTTTATGACTCAAAGCTCGCCATTAGCTCCAAAAGATCCGAATGAAAAGTTGATTTACCAGCGTTTGGAAAAGGCTACAGGTGTTAATATTAAATGGAAGAACTACACTTCCGATGCTTTTGTTGAAAAAAGAAACCTGGCAGTGGCCAGTGGTGATTTGCCTGATGCCATCCTGGATGCTGCTTATAGTGACTACGATTTATTAAAACTAGCAAAAGATGGTGCGATTATCCCGGTTGAAGACTTAATTGAAAAGGACATGCCAAACTTAAAAAAGGTTTTGGAGCAAGCACCTGAGTATAAAGCAATGATGACGGCTCCTGACGGACATATCTACTCCTTTCCATGGATTGAGGAATTAGGCTCCGGGAAAGAAAGCATTCACTCTGTCGATGATTTCCCTTGGATTAATGTTGAATGGTTAAATAAACTAGGGTTAAAAATGCCAACAACAACAGAAAAATTAAAGCAAGTATTGATTGCGTTCAAAACAAAAGACCCTAATGGCAACGGAAAAGCCGATGAAATTCCAATGTCATTTATCAATAAAGCCGGCGGCGAAGATTTAGCATTCTTATTTGGCTCCTTTGGCTTGGGGGAAAACTGGGATCATACGGTTGTAACGAACGATGGAAAAGTTACTTTTACAGCATCCGATAAGGGGTATAAAGAGGGGATTAAATTCCTTCATGATTTATATAAAGAAGGTTTAATTGATGTGGAAGCATTTGAGCAAGATTGGAACACGTATCTTTCCAAAGGAAAAGACAATCGTTACGGTTTGTATTTCACATGGGATAAAGCCAATATTACAGGGATGAATGACAATTATGACCTTATGAAGCCGCTAGCGGGTCCGGATGGTCATGTGAACGTAGCCAGAACAAATGGAATGGGCTTTGATCGAGGCAGAATGGTCATTACAAGTGCAAACAAGAATCTTGAATTAACAGCAAAATGGATTGACCAATTATATGAACCACATCAATCTGTCCAAGATAACTGGGGAACTTTTGGAGACAAAAAGCAGCAAAACATCTTTAAACTGGATGAGGCTACAGGTATGCTGCATCATGAACCTTTAAATGGTATGGCACCGGTTGAATTACGACAAAAAACTAGTATCGGCGGACCATTGGCGATTTTAGATGAGTACTATGGAAAAGTGACGACCAAGCCTGATGATGCTGCATGGAGATTAGGATTAATGAAGGATGTCATGGTTCCTCATATGACAGCAGAAAATATTTATCCTAAAGTATTCTTCTCTATAAAAGAACTTGATCGACTTTCTGCGATCGAAACAGACATGTTTGCTTATGTTATGAGAAAACGCGCAGAATGGATTCAAAACGGTAAAGTAGATCAAGAATGGGCTGGTTATTTAAAAGAATTAGACCGTTTAGGCTTGCAAGAGTGGTTGAAAATTAAGCAATCAGGCTACGACAGAAACGCAAAATAAATGATTTAAAATAATGGGGCTAAGGCTGTAACAGAATAACAGCCTTGTTCCAATTTAATAGATTGATAATATTTTCAAAAAGGAGAAACAAACGATGAGACAAAAGTATAAAGAAAAGCACCGTCCACAGTTTCATTTTTCACCAGAAGAAAAGTGGATGAACGACCCAAACGGAATGGTCTTTTTTAATGATGAGTATCATCTTTTTTATCAATACCATCCATTCGGTACTACATGGGGACCGATGCACTGGGGACATGCGGTTAGTAAGGATTTAATCTATTGGGAACAGCTTCCGATTGCTTTATATCCAGACGATCATGGAGCGATTTTCTCTGGCAGTGCGGTTGTGGATTGGAACAATACTTCAGGCTTTTTCCCTGAGGGACCAGGGTTAGTGGCCATCTATACAAGTGCTGATAATTACCCGGAATCAGACCGGCCTCGTCAACGGCAAAGCCTGGCTTATAGTAAAGACAATGGAAGGACTTGGGTAAAGTATGAAGGAAATCCAGTGCTTTCAGACTTGAATATTACAGATTATCGCGATCCAAAAGTGTTTTGGCATAACGAAACAAATAAATGGGTGATGGTATTGGCGACCGGACAATCTGTCACGCTCTATATCTCTGCTAATCTAAAAGACTGGGAGTTTGCCAGTGAATTTGGAAATAAAGCCGGGTCGCATGACGGTGTTTGGGAATGCCCTGACCTGTTTCAATTGCCAGTAGATGGCAATGAAAACAATCAAAAATGGGTCATGTTTGTCAGCATTGGTGATAACCCTCAATTTAAAGAAGGGTCAAGAACACAATATTTTGTAGGCCAATTCGATGGGACTACATTTGTAAATGACAATCCGGATGAAATGGTTCTTTGGCTGGATTTTGGCCGAGATAATTATGCAGGGGTAAGCTGGTCAGATATGCCAGCAGAAGAATTTACATTGGCTGGATGAGCAACTGGCGTTATGCCAATCAGGTTCCAACGGAAGAATGGCGAAGCGCAATGACGTTGCCAAGAGAATTATCGTTAACCTCCGGTGAGGCTGGAGTACAATTGGTTCAAAAAGTGGCAGAGGAAATTGATTCAATCCGAAAGGGGGCGGAAGTGTATCAGGATGTTTCAATTGAATCAAATCATCCAGTGTCTTTTGAGCTCTTAAGTCCATTACATGAAGTGAATATTGAGTTTAAGAAACAAACTTCCGATTCCTTTGGGCTTGTTTTTCAAAATTCTCAAGAGGAAAAGACTATCATTCGTTACGATGTCGCAAAGGAAATGTTACTTGTCGACCGAACAGAAGCTGGTGATAATAGTTTTTCAGAGTCATTCCCGACTGTACAGGAAGCTTCTGTGAAGACGGAAAATGATCGAATCAAGCTGCAAATCTTTTTGGATACTTCTTCCATCGAGGTATTGGCGAATGATGGAAAGGCCGTATTTACCAGTTTAATTTTTCCAAACCACCCATATGAACAAATGGTGTTGTTTTCCAACGAAGGACATACCAAAGTGTCCTCATTAATAGTAACGGAACTAGAATCAATCTGGGGTAAGTAATTTTATTTATAGGCAGAGCTCTAATCGAACATTTGGGATTAGAGCTTTGTTTTTTCAATATTAAACGAACAAAATGAAAAGGACGGTTTATCATAAATGAAAAAAAATTCATCAGTTATTTGTATTGGAGAATTGTTGATTGATTTTTTCTGTACGGATGTGGATATTGACTTAGTTGAAGGTCGAAAATTTGAAAAACAGGCAGGGGGAGCGCCTGCCAATGTTTGTGCGGCAATTGTGAAATTGGGGGGCAGAGCTTCATTCATCGGCAAAGTGGGCAATGATCCGTTCGGACATTTTTTAAAGAAAACATTGGATGAAGTGAAGGTTGATACCTCCATGCTTGCACTCGATAATGAGCATCCAACAACATTAGCATTTGTTTCGTTAAAAGAAAATGGGGAAAGGGACTTTGTTTTTAATCGAGGCGCAGATGCTTTCTTAACGCAAAACGATCTTGATCAAAAAAGAATAACGGAATCTAATATTATCCATTTCGGTTCAGCCACTGCTCTATTAAATGATCCATTTCAAGGCACTTATTTAAATGTGATGCAGACAGCCAAGGCTGCAGGTCAATTTATCTCGTTTGACCCTAACTATAGATATGACCTTTGGAGGGGAAGAAGAGAAGAGTTTATAGAGTTGGCGAAAAAGGGAATCTCTATAGCTGATTTTGTCAAAGTAAGTGATGAGGAATTAAAGATTATCTCGGGAAGAGAAGATTTAAAAGAGGGAATTGCTGCCCTTCAACAAATAGGGGCAAAATCAGTTGCCGTTACGTTAGGGAAAGAAGGGACACTGATTTCAAATGGCCATCACATTGAAACCGTCCCTAGTATAGTAGTTGATGCGATTGATTCTACCGGTGCCGGGGATGCTTTCGTAGGAGCAACGCTCTATCAGCTTTCGAAAACGGAAGAGCCGAAAAGTTCTTTAGAAGACTTCCAACAGCTAAAACAAATCATTGCATTCAGTAATAAAGTAGGAGCGATGGTCTGCACGAAAGTAGGGGCCATTTCTGCCTTGCCGACGTATGAGGAAGTTAACAGCTTGAAAAGATATGCTAATTGATAGTCTTTAAGAAAGTCCATTTCATAACTAATTAACTAAATGGTATTAAAGCTGCTATTATTATTTTGGCAGCTTTTTTTTGTTTCTATATTGATTAGGAGCTACTCCATAAACTCTCTTAAATATCCTTATAAATTGAGAGACATTTTCATATCCAATCGAATGACTGATCTCTTCAATCTTTAATCCAGAAGACGTTAAAAGTTCAATCGCTTTATTGAGCTTTAATGTTTGAATGATATCCTTAAACGTTTGCCCAGTATTCATTTTTATAAGTTTACTCAGATAAGGAACGGTGAAGTGAAATTCTTTAGATAGATCTTGAAGGGTTACAGTTTTGTAATTTCTTTGGATAAAAGTAATAATCGATGTAAAATACTTGTTACTTTTATGAAGTTCTTGAGGTAACTCTATTTTAATACTCTCATCTCTTAATAGATTAGCAAAGAATACCATTATTAGATTATCTAAAACAATATGACAGTATTTTTTATTTTCTAATCCTTCATGAAAAATTTCACATAAAATATCCTTAATTTCAGGATGATTATTCGTACGAAATAGAATGTACCTATTAAAAGTATTAGAATGTAAGATCTTATTAAAGAAGGAAGATAATAAATTTTCCTCCTTAAGAACAGCCAAAAATGTGTTGTTAAACGTACTTTTCCTGATTAAAAAGTTAAGTAGAATCGTGTCGTCATAAATACCAACAGAATGTTCAACCCCAGGTGATAGGATGCAAATATCACCTTCATTTAAAACGATTTCATCATGGCCAATTTTTTGCGTAAAACTACCTGAATAGACGTAACTCATTTCAAAAAAAGTATGAGTATGAACAAATTCAGGTGTGTACCGATAATGTTTTAAAGGCAAAACATTAAAATTTTCCTTTCCCTTAAAAAACGAGTTTTCTGTCATCATGTAGGGATCTTCAACATCAGGGTAAAAAGAAGGAATAATAATTTTCTTTTCTTCAATGAAGTCAAAATCTATGTTTTCCATAAAGGTCATATATGTCTCGGGATTTTGTGAGGCAATGTAATGACTTTTATAGAAGATCTCATCTTCCGTATATTCTCTCAAAAATTGATCTAACTCATTTAACTTCATTTTTTCACCTTCGAATAATAAATAAGATTAAAAAAATCTAATTTTATTTTTATTTGCTTATTAGTAGTTTAAGGGAATTGCATTAAAAATAGACTTATTATACGCTTTTATCAGACAGTTATTTAAATTATACAGAAGAAAATTCATAAAGAATAGATTAAAAAACATCAATTATTTTCATTAAATATGAGTATATGGATTCCTATTCATTTGAATTAGTATAGTAGTAGATATTAATTTTAAAAAATTGATTTTAACTTGAAAGTGAAATGCTGGGTTATAAGTTCAGGATATATATTTTATTGGAGGTATTTGAAAATGCTTACATTAAAAACAGAAGGCCTTGTGAATCCAATCGGGATTGATTATAAGAAGCCAGAGTTTAGTTGGCTGGTTTTATCTGATGAAGTAGGTGTTAGGCAAGAATCTTATAGAATAATCGTGAAAGAAGAAGATGGAAGCATTGCTTGGGATTCAGGGGAGGTCTTCTCAGATACGGCTGTTGAGATCTCTTATGAGGGAAAACCTCTTGAACCATCCACAAGATACAGTGTGGAATTATCAGTAGCAGATAATCATGGAAATAGATACAACTCTACGGATAATTTTTTTGAAACGGGACTTATGTTAGAGAATGAGAAATCCCTAGGTGATGGTGCTAAATGGATTGGAGCAGACGAGCTGACATTGGATGCGGCTTCTGCTTGCTACTTTGATTTGAGGATGGATCTGACTTTAACGGAAGGCTCTAAAAAGGCAGGAGTCATTTTTGGCGCCAATGATTTTAGATTAAAAAACAAGAACTTTAACATCTGGGGAAAAGCGGAAGATCTAAACTATTTTAAATATGAAGTGGATGTAGAGCAGCTAGTAAATGGAACAAGTGATACGGCGAAGCTTAATATCTATGTAGTGGGTATGCCGGTTTTTGGACAAAGTATAGAGAATGACCCAAATGAAGCTGATTTTTCGGTAGAGATTCCAAATACAGTGATTTCTAAAGAAAATGTTTATGAGAAGATGAGCATTTCTATCGATACATTAAGTAACTTAAATCAAGTCACCTTTAAAATAAATGGAATGGCAGTCGATGAAAATCGTCAGCTTAACCCGTTAGGCAACACGCATGATTATAATACCTATCCGAATCTGAATGAAATTGGGTTTTCAGTAGCTGCAGGAGAAAAAGCCATATTTGAAAACCTGGCCATTCATAATCCAGGTCCATATAGTGAGGGAATTCTTTTTGGAGAGAAAATTGGAGCTGCGTACGATATTTTTAAAGGTCTTGAAGGCGTTTGTGTGGAAGAGGATGGAAAAATTATTGTAGGCGGCAATAAGGATATTCTGGTATCTGCCAATCCATCTTATGGCAGTGCTCCAATGCTTAGAACAGAGTTTAAGGCTGAGAAAACAATTGAAAAAGCTCGGCTGTATGTTACGGCTCAAGGCATATATGAAATGTGGATTAATGGAGAGAAAGTTAGTGATCACTGGTTTAACCCAGGGAACTCAGAGTACCGTGAAAGAATTGCCTACCATACCTACGATGTAAAAGAGTTACTTAACAGTGAGAGTAAGAATGCCATTGCCGTACAACTGGCTGAAGGCTGGTGGAGCGGCTATCAGACTTTCATTGTCCATAACTATAATTTCTATGGCGATCGTCAAGCTTTGATGGCGAAGTTAGTGATCGAGTATACCGATCAGACGGTTGAAACCATTGTAACGAATGAAGAAAATTGGTCTTACTATGGAAATGGACCTGTTGAGTATGGCTCATTCTTCCAAGGCGAACGTTATAATGCAAACAAAGAAGTAGTTGGCTGGATGAATGTGGACTTTGATGAAAAAGGCTGGAGAAAAGCAGTTGAGATCCCAACAGAATCTGCATTTGAAAACTATACCTTTATGACAAGATTGGATGAGCCGATTCGTGTGATTAATACGATTGTCTCAAAAAGTGTTCAAAAAACCAGCGAGCATAAAGATTTCAATGGTAACTATTCTTACATTTATGATATGGGTGAAAATGTATTGGGCGTTCCTCACATCGAGATACCAGAAGGAGTGCTAAAGGCAGGTCAGCAGTTAATTATCCGTTATGCTGAGATTCTTTATCCGAGTCAACTTAAGGAATATCAAGAAGCAGGAATCGCAGATATGATGATGGTTGAAAATTATCGTGCAGCTCTTTCAACTGACTTTTATACAGCAAAGAGTAATGATGCAGTTGTCATTGAACCTCATCGAACCTATCATGGTTTCCGTTTTATTGAGATTTCAGGACTCAGTGAGCCACTTCCAGTCGAATGTGTTCAGACATACCTTTTATCATCGATAAAAATGTCTTCCACCTATGAATCTTCCAACCCATTGGTCAATAGATTATATAAAAATGTGCAAAACTCTCAAAACAGTAACTTTATTTCACTTCCAACTGATTGTCCACAAAGAAATGAGCGGCTGGGATGGACGGGGGATGCACAGGTATTTTCCATGGCAGCAACCTATAATGCAGATGTTTATAATTTTTATCGCCAATGGTTATACACCTTAAGAGATAGTCAGTTTGAAACAGGGGCACTTCCTGTGTTTGCCCCAAGCTATATACTGCCTGATCAAGATACAAGTGGATTTGGTGGTTTCTGTGGTGTTTCTTGGGATGCAGCGATTGTGTTGATCCCATATAACTTATATAGACAATATGGTAAGAAGGAGATCATCCGGGAAAATATTGGAGCCATTGATAAATATCTAAACTATTTGCTGGAAAATCCTATGACTGTAGGGGATAAAGTATATAATGGCTTAACAAGCAAAACGGGTATTCTTGCTGATTGGCTAAGTATTGAGCTTACCGACTACACATTAATTAATAATGCCGTTTATGCCTATTTATTAGAAACTTCCTCAAAAATGGCTGAAATAATCGGTCAACCTGAGCTTTCTAATAAGTATAGAGCTGCCTATAAAATAACAAAGACTCAATGGAACGAACTTTATGTGGATGAGGATGGCCGTACAAGAGATTTGGAAGGCAAGCTTCAAGATACTCAAGCATCTTACGCAACTCCTCTTAGATATGGTGTATTTAGTGAAATAAATGAGCCGAAAGCCGTGATCCATTATCAAGAAACGGTTAAGAGGACTTTAACGGAGAAGGGTAACTATACGATTAAAACAGGATTTTCAGGAACCCCAAATCTTGTACCAACGTTATCAAAATATGGATATTTAGAGGAAGCTTATAACCTATTTGAATCAACAGAGTATGCTTCATGGCTATATCCTGTTATCAATGGGGCCACTTCCATATGGGAACGCTGGAATTCCTATACGGTTGATGGTGGGTTTAATGGCAATAATTCAATGAACTCTTTTAACCATTTTTCGCTAGGTGCTATCTATGAATGGATGATGGGGTATCAACTAGGAATCATGTCTGATGAAGAAAAATCCGGCTACAAGCATTTCATTCTTCAGCCTCAAATGGGTGGGAAGTTTGAATATGTAAAAGGAAGCTTTGAGTCGCCATATGGAACAATTCATAGCGGATGGACAAAGAGTGAGGGCAGCTTGTGGGATCGTTATGAAGTAAAAGTACCTGCAAATACAACTGCTGATTTATATTTACCAGTTGAAGATGATGCTAAGTTTGAGGTAGTAAGTGAAGGTGTTATTTATAGAGGAAATACTACTTTTAATCATATAAAAGTGGCATATTTTGAACTTGTATCTGGAAACTTTAAGTTTAATCGAGTCAATGATTGCATTGAAGTATCAATAGATTAATAGTTCGTTGTCATTTCAGTAATGAATTTATTAATACCATTATGCAAATTGTATTCTTTATTCCAAATTGCCAAAAACGTCTTCAAAATCTCAAAATTGAAGGCGTTTTTTGCCTTTTAACAAAAAAATAATACCCTCAAATGTTTCAGGTAATGAAGCGGTAGAACTTTGGATTAATGCCGAAAGATTCAAAAGTGGCAATTCCTCAAAACTAGAGGCCCTATTTGAACTAATTCAGTTGTTCCTAAAGAATGGCGTAAATCTTCCGATTGTTTCTCGTATAGTGAGTAAAGTATATGTAAGTCAAAACCAGATTTTTTTAGATAATGGCCTTGCCGTTCTCTGAAGCTGTTATTTCTGTTGTATGGCTTTATAACTTAGTTGGACACTGGAATGATTTCTTAACAGGAATCATATATATTCGTGACTATAGTTTACAACTGTTGCAAATTGTTTTAAGAGAAATATCATTTCCAACCAGGTGTTTGCTGAAGGTGCAGGGTCCGGTCGTGCAGAAGGCGGGTATAAACAGCGATATACTGACCAGATTTAGTACGGTGTTATCATCGTTTTTACTTTACCGATTTTAATTGTTTATCTATTTATCGAAGAATACTTAGAAAAAGGCGGCCATCTCTGAATATTTATAAGAGTTTAATAGGAGGATATTGAAAATATGATTAAAAAAATAGGCATGAGAATACCACCAAAAATTAGAGAAGAGGGGATGGAGTCCATTGCAAGATTTGCTGCCAGTACTGGCTTGGATGTGATCGATGTTCCCTATTATAACCAAGAGGTGAAAGCTATCTTAGAAAAAGAAGGCCTAGAAGTAGGGTCCATTGATGGTATAGGGGCTGTCGGAAGGACAAAGCTATTAAGTGAGGATAAGAAAAGCCGTAAAGAAGCCGTGGCCGCTCTAAAAATACAAATGTCAGAAGTTTCTGAACTCGGCGGCGAAGTGATGTTTATGTGTTTAGTTCCGGAGGATATCACCATGCCAAGAAACAAAGCCTTTGATATTTGGAAAGAAACCTTTCCTGAGGTCGTGAGGCATGCCGAACAAGAAAATCTTTTTATTGCATTGGAAGGATGGCCAGGACCTGCTCCCTATTATCCAACTCTGGGTTGTACACCGGAAATTCTAAGAGCGATGTTCGAAACAATTCCTTCTAAACATTTCGGGATTAATTATGATCCATCCCACTTAGTAAGACTTGGGATAGACCATTTAAGAGTAATAACTGAGTTTGGTGATAGAATCCAATACTGCCATGGTAAAGACACAGAAATATTACATGAAGAACAATATGAATGCGGTAATATTGCTGCAACCTTTGGAGCTAAATATAATTTTTCGGAAGGGCCATGGAGATACACAATCCCTGGACAAGGGGATGTTGACTGGGGAAAAGTAGCAGTAAGACTTGAAAAAGTGGGTTATCAGGGTCCAATCAGCATTGAGCTAGAAGACCATCACTTTTGGGGATCGTTAGAAAAGGAGCAGCTGGGAATTAGAAAAGCAAAAAGTCATCTTTCCATTTATTTTAGATAAGCCAGAACAATTGTGAGATATAACACAAATTCCAGCAGCAATCTAAAAATCTTCCCAAACAACTGTTTACTTTCGAGAAAGATTTTCGTTAGTCTCTAATTAAGAATGAGTTGGGGGAAACCAGATGTCAAATACGATTAATATTGGAATCATTGGCAGCGGAGGAATTGCTGCAGCCCATGCTAGAGCCTACAAACAAATGTCGGAGGTAAGAATTGTAGCAGTAGCCGACGTCATACCAGGCAAGGCGAAGCAATTTATTAAACAGCTTGAATTAGAAGAGGCGAAAGCCTTTGATAACCATCTTGAGCTTTTGAATATGGATATTGATGGAGTCAGCATTTGTACACCAAATGTTGCCCATCATAACACCAGTATTGCTTCCCTTTATGCCGGCAAACACGTGCTAGTTGAAAAGCCGATGGCGGTTACCTTACAACAGGCTATTGAAATGGTTGAAGCATCAAAGAAGGCAGATAAAATCCTCACAGTGGGATTTCAGCCAAGATATGATCCTAATATGATAGCGGTAAAAGAAATCGTCCAATCGGGTCAATTAGGTAATGTCTACTATGTTCAAACAGGTGGTGGACGCCGGCGTGGAATGCCTGGAGGGACCTTTATCAATAAAGAATTAGCCGGTGCCGGGGCGATGGCGGATATCGGATGTTATTCGTTAGATCTTGCTCTGAATGCGTTGGGCTACCCTAAGCCCCTAACCGTTTCCGCCTTTACTTCTAATCATTTCGGAACAAACCCGCTTTACCACAAGGAAGCGGACAAGTTTGAAGTAGAAGACTTTGGTGTAGCGATGATTCGTCTAGAAGGGGGAATTGTTTTAAACTTTAAGATTTCTTGGGCCATGCATATGGACACACTAGGACCAACCATCTTTCTTGGAACCGATGCAGGTTTGAAATTAACTCCAGCAGGCAGTGGACCAAAAAGTGGAGTGTGGGACGGGGGAATCGGTTCAATCAGTTTATTCCATGATATTAAAGGGCATCATGTTGAATCGGCCATTCCTGTCCAAAATCATCAATTAAATATTTTCTATGAGAAGGTTCGCGACTTTGTTGTGGCAATACAAGAAGGTAATTCTGCACCTATTCCTGGTGAACAAATTTTGATCAATCAAGCAATCATTGATGGAATTTTACGTTCGTCAGAACAAGGCAGTGAAGTAAAGATCAACAAACCCGAATTTAGTGTACGTTTTTAATAATAATTATTAGCGGTTTTATTCTATTAAGATAGAATAAAGCCGTTTTTATTTTTGGCTATGATAAAGCCCCTTCACAGAACTTCGATATTTTAGGGCTAAATGTACCTGTCTGCATTTTTCTAAATTGACCATCCAAAAGGCCGCCAAAATACAATATGCATACAGGAGTATTACAATAATTATGAGTATTCTATTAATTCCCTTTAATATAATATCATTCTATTAATTAATTGCTTATAATAGGTTCAAGGGATGTATCTAAATATCAATGAATAGGGGTATATAAGAGTGCAGTTATCAGATATAAGGGAAGTAACGGCCAAAATAAAGCGAAATGTTAATCATGTTGTCGTCGGGCAAGGGGATACGATTGATTTATTGCTTGTTGCGCTTGTTTCTAATGGACATGTGTTATTGGAAGATGTGCCTGGTACAGGTAAAACATTGTTGGCGAAAGTCTTAGCAAAGTCCGTTTCAGGTACGTTTAAACGAATTCAATTCACCCCAGATTTATTGCCCTCGGATATTACAGGAATTTATTTTTATAGTCAACAAAAGGGAGAATTTGAATTTCGGCCAGGACCCATTTTTACTAACTTCCTTTTAGCAGATGAAATTAATCGTGCCACACCAAGAACACAATCAAGTTTACTTGAAAGTATGGAGGAGCGCCAAGTAACGATTGATGGCCACTCCCATCAGTTAACCAATCCATTTTTAGTTATTGCGACACAAAATCCAGTAGAAAGCTTGGGAACATTTCCGTTGCCCGAAGCACAACTGGACAGATTTCTTTTAAAAATAAATATGGGTTACCCATCAAAACAAGAAGGTATGGATATTTTATTGCGATTTAAACAGAACAATCCATTAGAAGCATTAGAATCTGTAGTTAGTGTGGAAGAGATTGTTGCGATGCAAAAAATTTACCATGAGGTAGAGATAAGTCAGGATGTACTTTCATACTTAATGGATATTATAGAGGCAACCCGAAATCATGAAAGAATTTTGCTTGGGGTCAGTCCGCGTGGAAGTCAAGCCATGTTAAAGGCCATCCAAGTATATGCATTATTACAGGGAAGGACCTATATCATACCGGATGATATAAAAAAAATAGCCAAGCCAGTTTTAGGGCATCGTCTTGTACTAGCAAAGCGAATAGGCATTAAGCATGGTGAGGTTGATGCTGTAATAGACGACATCCTGGCTAATGTAAAAGTCCCTACTGAATCAGAAAAGGATTTGTTTTACAAATGAATATAGCTTGGTTCATCGTTGTATTTCTCTTTATTTTTCTTATACAGGGATTTATAAATCGAAAATGGGGCTTGAAAGGAATATCATACCAACGTTATTTGAAACAGACCTCTGTTAGTGAAGGTGAAAAGGTAGTAATGGTCTACGAAATTATGAACCGTAAATTATTGCCTGTTCCATGGCTAAGGTTAGAAACAATGATCCATTCAAATTTACTAAGTGAAGAATCTGTAAAATTTGAAGAGGAAGGCCCCGTCTATCATTCTACTTTATTTAGTTTATGGCCCTATCAAAAAATAACCCGAAAGATTCTCCTAATAGGAAGAAAAAGGGGTTATTACCTGCTTCCAAGTGTGTCAGTGACAGCAGGAGACGCGATGGGATTTGGTGGCGTCTTTGATTCCTTCGCTTCACAGACCGCACTAACGGTTTATCCGAAACTAGTGCCAATGGAGGAAATCCCTTTGCCCTCTCATAGTTGGCTTGGTGAAATGACTGTGAAACGCTGGATCATTGAAGATCCGTTTTTACATGCAGGAGTACGTGAATATCAGCAAGGGGATTCTTTCAATTCAATTAATTGGAAGGCCACAGCCAGAACACATTCCTTTCAAATCAATAAGAAAGATTATACGGCGGATCATCATTTACTTATTTATGTAAGTTTTGATATAAACGAAGATGTAAGGTTACCGATGGAGAAACTCGATCTATTTGAAAAGGCGCTGTCTTACGCGGCAACACTGGCAAGCTATACCATTAATCAGGGAGTTGCCACAGGATTTGGCTGTAATGGTTATTATGTTGAACCATTTGTCAATTCAATTTCACTGGTTAAGCCATCTGTCCGCATTGAACCGTCAAGTGATGGACAACAAGTAGAATTCATATTGGACGCCATTGCTAAAGTAAAGATGGATCGTAGTCGTAATTTCCCTGCATTTTTACAGGAAGATATCAATGGTGAATTGACAAATACTGATATTATTATATTTGCCTATAAAATTACGGAAAAAGTAGAGCTGCAAATTGATAAATTGGAACAATTAGGTAATGCAGTTAAGGTAGTGATATTAGCAGATGAAGTAAAGAAGGCAGAGGTGGAAAATGCGGGTTAAAGCAAGCCGTTTCCTTAAACCTTTAATTTCCGGACTAGTCGAAGGATTAGTTTTTTTTCCGGTGTTTCTATTGTTAGCTGTGTTTTGTCTGAATCATGAAGAGATCCTCTTATGGTTTTTGGGTTTACTGTTTCTATTCTACATTCATTTCCTTTTTCGTTGTCTTTTACCCAATTGGCGCTTTCTTTCCTTCATAAGCGCTGCAGGCATGGTAACTATATATAGTCTCCTATTTTTTGATTCTATATGGGCAAAAATGATCACACTTTTAATCGGTTTCGTTGTTGCTTTTCGAGGAATTCAACATGCCGAAAAAGATGGGGAACAGCTGATGCAAAGTCAAATCATGTGGGCGATCAGTTTACCCTTGTACTTTGTGAGTTATATCATTTTTGCGTTTAACCAGCACCTCGTTATGTACAAAAATTGGATTAGTACGGCAGGTTTCCTATTTATTATTGTCATGGTTTTTATGACAAACGAACAGCTCTTACATCATGCATCATTTTCTAAAGAAAAACAGAAAAAGGTTGGAAGTGAAGTCAAACGTCTTAACCGGATCTATCTTTTCATTATTTTATTGATCATCTTTTTCATTTCTAACTTTCAATCTATCAAATCGGCCTTGTATTTTGTTGTGAAATCCTTTTTTGGACTTTTATTTGGCGGGGAAGAATCCAATGAATCTGCGGAAGTTGGAACGAATCAGCCAGTAAGACCGCCAATGATTTTAGGCAAAAACGAAACAAACCCGATGCCGGTATGGTTAGATCATCTCCTTTGGATCATCGGTATTATATTTGTTGTTGGATTTTTTGTCGTGTTAGCGGCATTATTGATAAAAAAGTTCAGAAAAATGGTTCGACGATTGTTTTCTTGGATAATCAACCTATTCTCTCGAATTCTAAAAAACAATCATCGTAAAGATTTAGTAATAGAGTATGAAGATGAAAAGGTCTCATTATTTGATTTGGGAAAATTTCAAAGGGAAGTTAAAGAAAATGTTCAAGAATTATTTCGAAATATAACAAAACGTAAACCAAATTTTGAGCAAATGACGATTGAGGAAAAAATTCGTTTTATTTATCTTTTTTTAGCAGGAGAAGTGAAACAACAAGAACAGTGGCGAGCATCATTAACCGCTCATGAAGTCCTGGAATTAAATGAGCGAATGGAAAAATTAGAGCTTATTAAAAAATGGTATGACGACATTCGCTATGGAAAACTGCTGTTAAATGAATTGGAAATGAAACAGGTGGACGATTTTTGGTTAAAGCTAAGGCAATAATTTGGGTGCCTGTCCACCCTGTTCTGAGGGACAGGCACGGACTACATTTATCCATAAAGTCAATATAAAAATGGTCGCCATTACTTTTAAACGGCGAATATATTCTCCGCTTAAATACGTCTTTAAATAACTATATTACTGCGTCAGCCTTTCGGCTGGCGTTTATTTAATATGGAAGTTAAAGATTTGGTTCGCCCGTAAAACAAAAATGAGGCATCAATCTCTCTTCTTCCTTATTTCTGATACATTTGTTTGAAGATTGATACAAAAAAATATCACACCTAAATACATATTTATCAAGACTTTTCCTGAATTATTCCTATACTTGATACATTTTGTTATCGGTTTGTTTACTATAAAAAGACTCGACTCAATCACTAAGTTGCATGGAGATAGCTTCTACCAATTTATTTTAAGGTCTTACTAGTTGGCACGATATTTGCAATATTTAAAATTGAAAAAATAATATACTTTATAAAATTTGTGAGGAGGTTAAACTAAGAAATAATTTTGTAAGCGATTTCTATTTTGCTTTTTCATTTAAAAATACAAAGGGGAAAGAACATATGAAAAGAATTGATTTTGAAAACCATTTTTACGATGAAAGTTTACTAGATGTGTTAGCTAAAAGACAGCAGCCGCCATTTTACAGAAAAGAAACTAACGTTATAACCTGGACGGATGCGATTACGATGCCCCAGGATGTCATCTTGCCACAGCTATTGGAGGTTGCTGAAAAGCGAAATCAGTTAATGAAAGAGCAAGGGGTAGATGTGGTTATTTTAAGCAGTTCGCCGGGGCCGGAGCAATTGGATGAAGAGGATAGTATTGAGGTCTGCAGGAGGACCAATGATACGCTGGCAGAGATTATCAAAAAGTACCCAACCCAATATTTAGGGAGTGCTATTTTACCAGTCAAAAATCCAGCCGAGGCTTGTAAGGAGCTAGAACGATGTGTAAAAGAATATGGATTTGTTTCCTGGCATACCCATTCCAACTATGGTGACACTGCGCCGGATGATGAATTTTATTTCCCTATTTTTAAAAAGGCTGAAGAACTTGGTATATATGTCTATTTGCATCCACAGCTTCCAAACGATATGCGGGTAGAGGGATTTGGATTTACCGTGGCGGGCCCTGCTTTAGGTTTTACATTGGACACCATCATTACGATTACCCGTATGACAGTTTCCGGTCTGTTTGATAAGCTGCAAAACTTAAAGGTAGTGCTCGGTCATTTAGGTGAGGGACTTCCATTTCTATTAGATCGAATGGACAATCGGGTAAAATTTCTGCCAAACCCCTTTATTAAATGTAAGGAAGATGTTAGTTACTATTTTAAGAATAATATTTATGTCACGACCAGTGGAAATATGAGCAAAGAAGCATTTATATGTACAAAAGAGGTATTGGGAATGGATCGGATTTTATTTGGAAGCGATTACCCCTATGAATCTCTTCCAGATATGATGCAGTTCCTAACAGATGTTCCCTTGACTGACGAAGAAAGAGAGAAATTATTCTATCGAAATGCAATTGAAAAATTAGGGATAAACCTTTATCAGCATCATCATCATCGATAAAAATTAACCATTCGTTATAAAAAAAGTATATCCCTGGGGGGGAAATGAATGTCAAAAATCAATATAAATGAGTTTATCAGTACGACAAAATTTAATAAATTTCATCTTACCATGTTCACTTTATTTTTTATGATCATTACCTTTGACGGATTTGATATGGTGATGTACGGAGCTACAATGCCAGTTTTATTAAAGGAATTTCATATGACCCCGACACAGGCTGGTTTGATTGGCAGCTGCGGATTAATTGGTGCAGGTGCAGGCGCCTTAGCATTTGGCTTTCTCGCCGATCGAATAGGGAGAAAAAAAGTGATTATTTTATGTACGATCTTTTTTAGTGTTGGAAGCCTATTGTCAGGTTTCTCAACCACTATGACTACATTTGGATTCTTCCGATTTATCATGGGATTAGGATTAGGGGGAGTCATGCCTAATATTGTATCACTTACCACAGAATATGCACCGAATAAAAATAAAGCAGTCATGGTGGCAGCTATTTTTTCAGGAATGCAAGTGGGCGGAATACTAGCATCCGGGCTCTCTATCTGGCTTTTAAAAGATTATGGATTTGAAATATTGTACATGATCGGGGGTTTTCCGCTCCTCCTATTACCACTCTTAATAAAGTTTCTTCCGGAGTCTACTGTTAATCTCATTAAAAATAACCGAATCGAAACATTAAGAAACATCTGCGGTAAACTACAACCAACGATTAACCTGCCAAAAAATGTGAGTTTTGAACTGGACAATACTGAAAAATCCTCTCTACCAGCCTTATTTAGGGAAAAAAGAGGAGTGAATACCATTTTAATATGGATTGTATTTTTTATGAATATGTTTATTACTGCAGGTGTTTCAACCTGGCTTCCACAATTAATGATAAAGGCTGGTTTTGGGCTTAGCTTTGGTCTATTGTTTTTGCTTACCCTAAATTTAGGGGCACTTTTTGGAAGCAATATTGCTGGTTTTGTTGTTGGGCGTATAGGCTATAAAAAAACATTAGTAAGTTTATACCTGTTAGCCTTTGTTTCCATTACACTGTTAGGTTTCACCACTAATCTTTTTGCCGTACTAACCTTGGTGGCGTTAGCTGGTATTGGATTTTTCGGTGGACAAAACATTGCAAATGGATATTTATCTCTATTTTACCCACCATCCATGAGATCGACTGGGATGGGATTTGCTTTTGGATTAGGAAGATTTGGAGCCATCTTTGCTCCAACGATTTTAGGGTTTATTGTGTCATGGGGCTTGCATCTTTATGTCAGCTTTTTGGCAGTGTCTATTCCTGGGTTGATCGCAGCATGTATCGTTCTTCTCATCCAAGAAAAGAAAAGTGATCTGCAAACATCAAAGACTACGAAAATGGGAGATCCTGAAATTCAGATAAACTAGAAGAAGCTAAAAAGAGGATCATCTATTGATCCTTTTTTGCGTTTTATTCAAAAAATCATTTGTAAAATGGAAATAGGTAAATTAGAGTAGTACATATGATAGCGCTTTATTTATAATATAGGCATGATTGTAGAGAGGGGAAATCCTATTTTGAAAGCATCAATTACTGAGAATGATAGAGTTATAAGCAATACCCTAAACGAAAATAAACATATTGTGATTGATGGTTTTGAACTCGGTGATGAGCTTTCTGATGGAATACTTGTAACCGATCAAGACGGAGTAGTGTTACGAATCAATAAAGCCTACTCAAAAATAACAGGTATTTCAGAAGAGGAAATGATCGGTCAGCATATGCAAACATTTGTTGAAAAAAAGTATATTAATCGGCCTGTATCTTTATTAGTCTTGAAAGAAAAAAAGAAGATTTCCATTATGTCTACCACACCGGCGACCAATAAAAAGATATTAGTTACGGGAACGCCAATATTTGATAAAAAGGGAGAAATCACTCAAGTATACACCATAATAAGAGATTTTACTGAGCTGATCCAATTAAAGGAAATGCTTGAAGAAAAAGAACGGGAAAACGAAAAGTATTATAAGGCCTTACAGCTTTTTAATGAAAATAAAGGAAATCCTAGTTTTATTGGGGAATCGGCTCCTGTTATTAAAATTAAAAGATTAATTGAGCAAGTTTCAAATACAGATGCTACGGTTTTAATTACTGGGGAAACAGGAGTTGGGAAAGAAGTGATTGCTAGTGAACTAGTGAAAAATAGTTCAAGGCATAAAAAGCCTTTCGTTAAGGTAAACTGTTCGGCGATTCCGGAGACACTTTTAGAGTCGGAGCTTTTTGGTTACGAAAAAGGAGCGTTTACAGGTGCTCAGCAAAAGACAAAATTAGGATTATTTGAAGAAGCGAATCACGGTACCATTCTGCTCGATGAGATTGGTGAAATGCCGATGAAGCTCCAGTCAAAACTATTACGTATTCTTCAGGAAAAAGAAGTTGTGAGGATTGGCGGGTCACAACCAATTAAAATTGACGTACGGATTATTGCGGCTACCAATCAAAATATCCTCAATCAAATAAAAGAAGGCAGCTTTAGAGAAGACCTTTATTACCGACTAAATGTGATTCCCATTACAATACCGCCATTAAGAGAAAGATGCGATGACATTTATCTACTCGTATATCATTTTCTTAATCAGTTCAATACGAAATATAATAAACAAAAAAAGATTGCACCTGAAGAATTAGACTTATTAGCGAATTATCATTGGCCAGGAAATATTAGGGAGTTAAAAAATACAATCGAGCGACTAGTGATCATTGGAGAAAACGAATACATTACTCGGGATATCATTATTCTTACATTAGGTGAGGAACATTTTACTAGTCATAAAGGAAATAGAATTATGCCCCTGAAAGAGGCAGTAGCGATACTAGAAAAAGATATTATTACCAATGCATTAAAAAAATATGGCAGTACACATAAGGCCGCAAAGGCTTTAGGTGTAACTCAGCCGACTGTGTTAAGAAAGGCAAAATCCCTGGGAATTACGGAATGGAAATTGAATAGTGAATAATTGAGTAAAAATCTTTACATGACGAAATGAGAACAGTTCGTCATGTAAAGATTTTTTTTGCTGGGTGAATGATTTCAATCATGATACATCATTGTATCGATTGATAAAAAAATGCATCATCGTTAACCTCTTTAGATTGTTCAATCAATTAGACTCTAGTGAAACTTGATAAAAAAATGTATCAGATTCTGAATACGAGATCTATTTTCACCTGACCGATTGATAGGATGGAAATCTTCAAAAAGTTACTAGTTATATGAAAACGCAGACAAAATGATTTAGCTAATCAATGTTGGCACGGAACTTGCAAATATAAAGAATGTAAAGGCCAAATCACAAAAGGGCAAAAAATAATCAATCCGCTATCATGAAAAAAGGTTGTTATTACACGTAGGTGGTGAAGAAGAGTGTCCAACAGCAGGAAAAAGCATTTGATTGCAAAGATGATTGCAGAGGAGTTAAAGGATGGGGATGTTGTCTATCTTGGCCGCGGCTTGCCTCGGATGGTTGCCGATTATGTTGTAGATAAGGAAGTAAACATCATTCTTCAATCAGCCAGGCATATCGATTTAGCCGTTCTTGAGGCACTGGAAGTAGATGAAAAAGGAAACCTCGCATTCGCTAACATCCTAGATATTGGTAGTGAGATGGATTTTGTAACAGGGGCCAAAAAGGTGATTATAGCCATGACGCACACAGGGAATGATGGGGATTCCAAAATATTGAGAGAATGTCGTCTTCCTTTAACGGCTGTAGGCCTAGTAGATTTAATTGTTACCGATTTAGGGGTAATCGAAGTGACACCAAATGGACTTCTTTTAAAAGAAATGGTTTCAGGTGTAGGACTAGAGGACTTTTTGAAAAATACAGAAGCTGATCTATTTATTAGTGACGAATTAGAAACGAGAGCTTCTATTTAAAACAGATGGTCCTTGAAAGGAGGTGTGCAGAATGAGAAAGGTTGATTTTTCTAGTGTAAAACCATATAGTGCTCCATTACATTTCGATTGTGCCACTTTAAAGCTGCATGGAACTGAAGAAACAGGATCCACAAAATTCTGGATGGGAGTTACCCATTTTCTTCCGAACGGCGGCGCTGAATATGCCTATGAAGATTCTACAACCGAGAAGGTTTATTTCGTGTTGGAAGGCGAGGTCACCATTAAGACAAAGACAGAAGACTATATCCTTAAAAAATATGATTCTATTTTTCTCGCTCCAAATGAAGGCCGATCCATTATCAATGAAACAAACATGCCTGCTACGATGTTAGTGGTCGTTAATTATTAAAATATAAAAATAGGTGTGATAATTGATGGTTAAAAAAGAAGAGGTAAACAGTCAATTTAATCTCGAAGGCAAGGTTGCCTTAGTGACCGGTGCAACCGGGGCTCTCGGCAGTGCAGCTGCATGGGGATATGGATACGCTGGGGCGAAGGTCATGCTGACCGCTCGCACGGAAACGAAGCTTAAAGCACTTTATGAACAAATGCAGGCGGAAGGAATTCAATGTGCCTATCGGATTGGAGATCCCGCAAAAGAAGCACAGGTAGAAGCTGTTGTGGCAGCAACGGTTGAAGAATTCGGCGGCATTGATATTTTAATGTGCTCGGCTGGAATGAACAATCCAAAGCCAATATTAGAACAGCCAACAGAGGAATGGGAGGCGATCATGGACGCCAACGTAAAAGGAACTTGGCTTTATTGCAAAAAAGCCGGACAAGTGATGAAAGAACAGGGAAGAGGGGGAAAGGTCATTCTCGTTTCTTCTACAAGAGGAAAGCTTGGGATGAAGGGGTATACTGCCTACAGCCCATCAAAAGCAGCAATCGATCTTATGGCTAAATCGCTTGCATGTGAATGGGGAGAATTCGGGATTAATGTGAACGCAATTGGCCCGACGGTCTTCCGTTCTGACCTTACTGAGTGGATGTTTGAAGACGATACAGCCCGGACAAAGTTCTTAACACGAATTCCAATTGGAAGGCTTGGAGAACCGGAGGATTATGTTGGAGTATGCACGTTCCTGGCATCTTCTGCAAGCGATTTCATTACAGGAACAACGATTTACGTGGATGGTGGATATTTGGCTGGCTAAGGGAAGAAGGTGAGGGAACAGTTTGAGTAAACACAGCGACATGAAAGTAGCTATTTGCGGATCCGGATTAATGGGCAGCGGCATTGCCCAGATTTTTGCAAGCCAAGGGTTTAGTGTCAGCATTTATTCGGTTGAAGATTCAGTGGAGGAAGTCCTTCAGAAAGTAGAAACAAATTTAAATATCATGTTAATTAGGGATGTCATAACGACAAAGGAATTTCAGCATACCTTATCTAGGCTGCATATTACAAGCGACTTAGAAGAAACCATTAAAGATGCTGGATTTGTCGTGGAATGCATCCCGGAAGATATGAACTTAAAACAATCATTTTTTGAATTGCTGGATAAAATTTGCGAGCCGCATGTTATTTTAGCCACCAATACGTCTGTAATGAGCATTACGGAAATTGCCCAAAAAGCAGTACGAAAGGAACGAATCCTCGGAACACATTTCTGGAATCCAGCGTATTTAATTCCATTGGTCGAAGTGGTCCAAACAAAAGATACCTCAGAAGAAGTGATTCAACAGACAATGGAGCTATTAAGTTCAATTGGAAAACATCCAATCAGAGTGAAAAAAGATGTTCCTGGTTTCGTTGCGAACCGTTTGCAGCATGCCCTTTGGCGGGAGGCTATTTCAATTGTAGAAAATGGAATCGCCGATGCCAAAACAGTCGATGATTCAATCAAATATGGATTTGGGATGAGGCTTCCCATCCTGGGGCCAATGGAAAATGCGGATATGGTAGGAACAGAATTAAGTTTGTCGATCCATACTTATCTATTAAAATATCTCGAAAATTCCCCTGAGCCATCACCACTATTAAAAGAACTTGTGGAAAAAGGCGAACTGGGATTTAAATCCGGTAAAGGGTTTCAGGAATGGACGCCTGAAAAAATCGAGAATTCAAGAAAAAAATTAACTGAATACTTACTTGATGTCACAATCGAAGACAAAAAAAAACACCAATAAAACAATAAAATACGAAGGAACTTTAGGAGGAATTTATAATGGGTAAAAAAGTATTAGTCGATTTGAGTCATCCTTTTCATGCGGACATTCCAGTTTGGCCATATTTTGCAAAGCCGAAAATTGACACGATGCATAACCTTTCAAAAAGTGGAGTGCTCACCCAAAAAATCGATGTTGTTATGCACTGCGGGACACATGCAGATGCACCCCGTCATGTGATGGAATACGAGTTTGATGGGAGACGGGCACGTTATACTCATGAAATGCCTTTAGATGCCTATTATGGCGATGCAGTTTGTCTGGATATACAAGTGGAACGATGGGGACTTATTAAAGCTTCACATCTTGATGATGCGTGCAGACGAGCAAACATTAAACCGGAAGAACTTAAAGGGATGGTTGTCTGTTTGAGAACAGGAATGCATCTTAAATTTGACGAAAGCAAGGAATATTATCATTATTCCTGCGGAACGGGCCGAGAAGCAGGGGAATGGTTTGAAAAATATCAGCCAAAATGTGTGGCAATGGATATGCAGGCCCTTGATCATCCTCTTCATACAACCATGGGTAAGAACGGTGGTTCGCTTGCGATGAATTTGGATGGTTATTCAGGTAAAACCATAACAGAAGAATACATTGAGCAATTTGGGATGGAGGCATTTGCAGAATTTAATAAGGAGACTTATATCCAAGTACATGGAATGGATAAATATATGCAGGTCTTTGGAAAACTGGAAGAACATCATCTAGAAGGAACTTGGGAGCCTTGTCACAAATACATGTTAGGTAATGGGATTGTAGGGATCGAAAACCTCGGCGGTGACTTGGATAAAGTTGTCGGCAAACGCTTTAAATTTATGTCATTCCCAATTCGCTGGTGGTTAGGCGATGGCTCGATGGTTCGCTGTGTTGCAGAAATTGATGAAGATGATGTAAACGATGTACCTGAACGTACTTATACATTCGGAGCTTTGTGATAGTTCATTTTTTAATAAATTCAGATGTATGTTTTCAACAAGTGAGTGCTGAAAATGATAGAAGTATTATGTGCTGGAAGAGTGGAAACAGAAATGGGAGTTTTATAGAAACCTGTGTTCTCCTTTCCGCTGTGGGACCATCTTTTATTGTTAAATGACCATTACATTTTAAAAGGAAGCGAGAAAAATGAGCAATTTGGAGAACAAAGTCATTTTAACTGTGGCACCAACTGGAGCCTGGCCAACAAAAAAGGATACACCGTATATACCATTACAGCCTGAAGAAATAGCCAATGAGGTGTATGCTTGTTACAAAGCGGGAGCATCCATTGCGCATATTCATGTTCGTGATGATGAAGACCGTGCTTCCATGAGCTTTGAAAAATTTGAAAAAACGGTCAAACTCATAAGAGATCGTTGCAATATTGTTCTAAATCTTACCACCTCCGGGGGGCTGGGGTTAACCGATGACATTAGGATGAATCCCTATGTGGAGCTAAGGCCCGAAATGGCTTCCTATGATTGTGGAACGATGAACTGGGCGCATAGTACTGTATTTGAAAACAGCCCAAATTTTCTGGAAAAATCAGGGCTTAAGATGCAGGAAGTTGGGGTTAAACCGGAAATCGAGATATTTGATGCAGGGATGGTATACAATGCTCTCTATTATATTAAAAAAGGTATTTTAAAAGAACCATGTCATTTTCAATTTGTTCTTGGAGCTCCGGGCGGAATGACCGCAACTGTAGAAAATCTAGTATTTTTGAAAAGTTTGATTCCAGAAGGTTCTACTTGGAGTGCGCTTGGAATCGGTAAGGGGCATTTACCTATTTTATATGCAACACTTGCTCTGGGCGGCCACTTGCGTGTTGGAATGGAAGATAATATTTATTACGCGAAAGGCCAATTGGCAAAGTCAAATGTTGAATTTGTGGAAAGAACAAAGAGAACGGTTGCTGAAATTGGCAAAGAAATTGCTACACCAGACGAAGCTAGAGAGATTTTAGATTTGAAAAAAAGCTATCAAAAGGCATAATCAATGATCTTGCATTCCCCTGAATCTACCATGATTCAGGGGAAAAAAATAAAGTAATTGTAAGGGTTTTCATAATTAGGATATATGGGGGCTATTTTATGGGAGAAAGGGCCAAAATTAAAAATGATTTTGGGGCTAAAGGTTGGAGCATGATTTTTTTCTGTATGCTGATGTATTACAATTTTGCCGCTTGGACAGCGGATGGCATTAACATCTTTAGCCAAGCTTATGCGAAAGAATTTGGCTGGGATCCTTCATTACTTCTTTCTTTTTCAACACCGGCCAACTGGGTTGGGGTAATCGGTGCGCTAATTTTTGCACAGGTTGTAGTAAAAAAAGGTTCCCGTTTTGTTTCAGCTCTTGGATTAATCATACAAGGAATTATTTCCATTTGGTTTGGAAACATCCACTCTGTCATTGCCTATGCTATTGCCATTTCTGCTTTAAACTTTTTTGTATCCGGATTTGGCTACGTTGTTCCCGGAACCATAATGAACGTTTGGTTTCCTCGAAAAAAAGGCTTGGCTTTGGGATGGGCGACTATGGGGATGGGGTTTTGTACTGCCAGCTTCGTAGCACTTCTTTCTTATTCTTTTTCACATTTAGGCATTTCCAAAACCATGACTATCGTTGGCTGTGTACTTATTGTTCTAGGAATTGCCTCCATTTTCTGGGTGAAGGATACACCTGAAATAGCAGGTGCATACCCGGATAATGAGCCGAATTCCAAGGAAGACCTTGAAAAAATGGCGAAATTAATGAATGCCTATAAAAGCCCTTTTACACTTAAGGTTTTGTTAAAGGATAAAGACATGTGGTTAATTTCTTTAGGATATGGCTGTGTTTGGTTAGTGACGATCGGGATTGTAAGTCAGTATGTCGTTCGTCTGGTTTCAGTTGGTTATAGTGAGTCCTTTGCACTTACCATGCTAAGCTCGGCTGCGTTTTTTTGTCTGATTGGAAGTTATTTATGGGGTTGGTTGGACCAAAAAGCAGGAACCAAAAAGGCAAGTATGATATACATAGTTTCCTATATTATTACACTCGTTTTATTGCTTGTTGAAGGAAATGTGGTTCTTACATTTATTACATCTATTGCTGTGGGTTCTGGTCTTGCCGGTATAAAGAATTTTATTACATCCATGACTGGCTCTGTTTATGGACGATATGACTTTGCTGCTGCAAATCGATTAGTTACTCCTATCGCTAACTCAGTACGTGCTCTTCCATTTGTTATATTGGGTGTTTCTATGAAATATTCCGGTGGATTTGATATTGCCTACATGATTTTTATCGTGATTGATTTGGTAGGCCTGGTTCTTATCAGTCGAATCACCTCTGAATGCAAGGGAACTATAAGCTTGGAAATTTCTGAACAGGATGGGTTACAAACGGCTGCTAAATAAGATAAAAATAACGGCAGTATGAAGATTGTTTCTAGAATTGCTTGTGAGATATTTAGATTAGAAGAACGGGGTACGGGTAGCCTTATTTCATGATGATACGACTCTTGATGAAAACAATAACTTTTGAGGAGGTTTATAAGATGCTAGTAAAACAAGTGGAGGTAAAATTGAAAACAGGGCTTCAGGCGCGCCCCGCTGCACTATTCGTTCAGGAAGCAAACCGATTTTCTTCGGAGATCCTTCTTGAGAAAGACGGAAAAAAAGTAAATGCAAAAAGTATTATGGGACTAATGAGCCTGGCAGTAAGCTCAGGAACTGAAATCAACATTCTTGCTGATGGTGAAGATGAAGAAGATGCTATTTCTTCACTTTCTGATTTTATCAAAAAAGAAAGGTAATATAACCATTCTTTATATATGGAAGGGATGAGAACAAATGGATAGGGATAACCAAGTAGTTTCAGAGAAGAATAAGGAAAGAAGTTATTGTAAATATTTGAATCTAGAGATTGAACATCCGTCTGAAGAGACTCTTAACCTGATTAAACAGGGGCCCACAGATCCCCGAAAAGCGATAAGGATTGAAGAGCGAAATGACTTATTTAATGAAGGATACTTGGATACGGAAACGGGTTATTGTGTAATGGAAAACGGGACTGCTTTTGTAGCTTGCTTAACAAAAATGCCTGAGGTTACTACCGAAATGTTCGAATGGTGGTTTGCTTGGCATGGCCTGGATAGTCTCCGATATCAAATTTGGAATCCTGAAGATCATTTTGAGGTAGAAAACTTGCACAGAGAGAAAGCCCTGGACTCTTCACTTACATATAAAGAGCGTTATTGGAATACGACACATCTTGTTACAGAAGATATTGGCTTAGGCAGAGATATGATCCGGCTTAATTTTAAAAATCCCGCTGATATGGGATATAATACAGATAAAATTGGAACCAGTGCTTGCGGCACCATAATCTGTGCAAATGGTACCTCTGAAAATAAATTAAATGCTGTCATGACACATTTTGTGCGGGCTATTGAAGGTGGAGTTGAATTAAGAACACGTTTTTGGATTGGATATCATATTGATGAAAACAATAACCCAGTAAAGGTACTTCCTGAAGGAGTAATCATCCCAGAATTTGCTCCAAAAGCACTTATCAATCATTGTGCAAAGGAATTTGCTCATTTGGCAAAGATTTTACCAACTTTGTTTGAAGAAGAAAAGCTGAATTTTTAATGAATTAATAAGTTTTAATGTTATAAAAGTTTTTGGGGTCCCGGAAATGAGTAAAAATGAATTTGTCAAACTTTTAATAAGGAGAGGGGACTATTTTAATGGGAGTCAACTCTCCTTATTTAGGTGGTTAAAAAAGAATTGGAAAAAATATATGACTATAGTCCTCTTTTTTTGTATACTTTAGAGAAAAATACCAAACTATGAGGTCGAATATGAAATTTAGCTATGCGTTTGTAACTCCACAGGTTTCTCTTGAAAAACAACAAATGCTAGAAAAACATTTATTTCATGAAAATATTAAACGGTGTAAACTTTTTGCTCGGATCGTCATTTTATTCGAAGCTATTCTTATTCTAATGAATTTGTCCTCGACGTTAGCAGCAAATCAAGGGAAATTCGTGTTAAACACCTATTTAGTATTATATTTTGTTTTATTAATTATGAGTGCTGTCATGCTTTTGTATATGCGTTGGTTTGAAAGAAAGGCTGCTTATACAGAACAACAATTCAAACGGTTTCAATTAGGGTTATTAGGTTTTGTCAATTTCTTTTTGGTATGGGGAGCAGTTGTTACACTTGTTGATCAAGAAGATTATGGGCATGTCATGGCTTTTGCGGTAAATTTTATGTGTGTATCGATTCTTTTTCACGCTTCTAACCGGACAATTCTGATGTTGTACATACTCCCAATCGCTGTTTTATCGATTGGTTTACCAATTTTTCAACCTTCAACTGCGATAGTAATGGGTCATTATATCAATCTTTCTGTCTTTTTATTTTTTTGTTGGTTGGCTTCAAGAATGTTATATATCAGCGATTCTACCAATTTTTTCAATAAAATGCTCTTAACTGAAACGAATATTAGTCTGGCATCAAAAATTGAAGAAAATGAAAAAATTAATCTGGAATTAGCAAAAGCGAATGAACAACTCAAGAAAATGACGATCATAGATGAATTAACTAAAATACCAAACCGGAGAGGATTTCAACAATATATCCGAGAAACCTTGGCTCATACGAATGATAAGCGAAAAATCTCTTTGATGATGCTTGATATTGATGCTTTTAAATTATTCAATGATAACTACGGGCATCTTGAAGGAGATAAAGTTATTAAGTCAGTTGCACAAACAATCCAAACTTGTATAGATTCTTCTGTAAGTACTACTGCTCGCTTTGGCGGAGAAGAATTTGTAGTAGCTATTTATGATTTAGATGACTTTGAGATTTACCAGCTTGCCGAAGACATTAGATTAGCGATCATTCAAATGAATATCCCTCATGAATATTCTCCGGTTACCAATCACGTTACGATTAGTATTGGTATTGCTTCTGGGTTTGTTAGTAATGAGGTAGAGATAGAACAGTTAATGGAGGATGCAGATCGTGCCCTTTATCAATCAAAATCGAAGGGCCGGAATTGTGTTGAATTCTTTGAAGAGCAGTTGGTACTACGTTAGATAAATAAAAGTGTTGGAAACCATAATAGGAGAGACCACGTCTCATCCTATCTTTTTTCCTTTTATATCTGCATTAATTCCTTGAATTCCGAAATTCTGTAGGTGTACGCCCTTCCAACTTTTTAAACACACTAGTGAAATAGACGGCATCATTAAATCCGACGTATCCTGCTATCAAGTCAATGGAGGTAAGTTCATTTTTCAATAAGACCTTTGCCTCCTCAATTCTTCGTTTATGCATGAAAGAGGTGAGTGTCATGCCGGTTTCCTTTTTGAATTGTCTGGACAAATGGGAAGGGTGTGTATGACAATGTTTGGAAATTTTCTCGAGACTGAAAGATTCATCGAAGTTAGTAGATAAATAGCTCACTGCTTTTTGGATCAAAAGGGAATAACCTGAAACAGCACGAGATTCCACTAGGTCGCAGTATTCCTCAAACATGTTCGTAATAAGCTTTCTTAAAGCCTCGATACTTTCGATCCTTTCAATTTGAATCGCAAACTTCTCAGAGATATGATGAAGGTAAAACGGCGGAACCTTTCCATTTTCTGCTGCGATTCTTAGCATAGTATTTATATTGATTAGCTGATTTTTCATTACTCGAACTGGACGATTTGGAAGACGGTCAGAAAAATCAAATAATCCCTCTGATTTTGATAAATTTTCCTTTAATTTCACTTTGTCTCCCATTTGAACAGAATGAAAGATCTCTCTACCCATTTTGTATCTTAATTCAATCAAATCAATATATTGTTTATCTAACTTTTTAACTATGTTTTCCTTATAAGATTGATTCAATTTTTCTAAAGAATCTTTTTGTGTATGCACTGTATGTAAAGGCACTTGCTGAAGTGTATGAACCATATTTAAAACATTTGCCAAACTATTAATCTTGGCGGTGCTTAACAGCTTTAGACTACGTAAGAATTCTTCCACTATGAATAGCTTCTGTTCATCCAATTTGTATTTATTTTTGAGTTCAATAGTATCTGGAAATTGCAGTAAGAAGGGTCCGTTGACAATAAGCTTAGTTTCTTCTCCGTTTACTGTAAAAAGGCTGGATAAATAAGTTAATCCAAATTCGTTGGTCAGCATACAGCACTGTCCAGGATTTTGCTGTAACTCCATCGATAGTAAGTTAAAATTCTGTTGTTGAAGTTGAATTAAAAAGGGAGGCAGGGGATTTCGTTCAAACGTTAGGAGGACGGAACCGTCTCCTTCTACAATATATGTGTTGATATCGTTTAAATTAAAAATGGTTGAAGTGGCGACGATCATCTGCTGAGAAATCTCCATAGCATCGAAAATCCTTTCTTCGCTAAAATAATTATGATAATGCAATTATATTCCTTCTTGCTATATTATAACAGTTGTATAATCCATTTTGTAAGCGCTTATTTATTGTAAATCTTTCAAAAAGAAAATCAGGGGGGAGAAACAATGAATTTAGGTACGGAAGTAAAAAAAGTAACAACAGTATCTGCAGGCGAAATTAGAAAGTTTGGCATGAGGGATAAGCTGGGTTACTTATTAGGTGATTTTGGAAACGATTTCTTTTTTATTTTTACTGCCGCATTCTTAATGGTCTTTTATACAGATGTCTTTCATCTTAATCCTGCGGCTGTCGGGGGTCTTTTTCTAATCGCAAGATTGTGGGATGCAGTGGCGGATATTACTTGGGGGCGTTTTATTGATACAAGGGAAACAGGAAAAAATGGCAAATTTAGACCATGGATATTTAGAATGTCATTTCCGTTAGTCCTTTCCGGTGTGTTAATGTTTGTTCAAATTCCCGGCATGTCCAACGGTTTTTACACTGCTTATGCTTTTGTTACTTATATTCTTTGGGGAACGTTGTATAGTACTGTTAATATTCCATACGGATCGATGGCTTCCGTTATTTCTAGTGATCCAGTGGAACGTACAACACTATCCAGCTGGAGAGGTTTGGGGGCCAGTCTTGCAGGATTAATCATCGGAGTGTTTGGACCAATGCTTCTGTTTGTTGATAATAAGGCGGATGCCAATCACTTTTTAATGACAGCTATCATTTTCGGTGTTTTAGCGATCGCTTGTTATATGGGATGTTACGCATTAACCGTTGAGAGAATTGTAATAGATGATACAGCAAAACCAAAAGTGAAGGTTAGTCAAACTTTAAAAGGTCTTTCAAGAAATAAGCCATTGATTTGGTTTTTAATAGGTGCACTCATTTTTTTGGTAAGCTTTATGTTAATAGGTACCGTAAATACTTACTTATTTAAGGATTATTTTGCTAATGCGAAAGCATTAAGCTTGGTGAATTTATTTCAAGCAATTACCGTGTTCATAGGTATGCCGCTAGTTAAACCTTTAGTAGCGAAATTTGGTAAAAAGGAAATCGCCTCAGCAGGGTTATTACTTGCGGCGATCGTATACTTCCTTTTATACCTCCTCCCAAATTTAACAGCCATGCAATTTATCGGAATTTTAGCCATCGGAATGTTTGGCTATGGAATCTTTAACTTAGTTATTTGGGCTTTTGTAACGGACATTGTTGATTACCATGAATACCTAACAGATTTACGTGAAGACGGAACGGTATATTCGCTCTATTCATTTGCGCGTAAGGTTGGACAAGCAGTTGCTGGAGGTATTGGAGGTGCCGCGATTGGAGCGGTCGGGTATAATCCCTTGGTAAAAGCTCAAAGTCAGAATACCCTTAATGGAATACACACCCTTGGTACCTTGATTCCTGCCATCCTTTTATTAGTGGTGTTTGTAGTATTTGCATTTGGCTATCCATTAAGTAAAAAACGAACAAACCAATTAACCATAGATTTAGCCAAAAAAAGAAATGAAGTAAATTAAGCTATCAAAAAATAAAATAACTAAACATCAAAGGAGAACTTAAAAGATGTTATATCCAATTGTTACTGAAACGCGCAGCATTATTGATTTAAATGGAATTTGGAATTTTAAAGTGGATCAGGGGAATGGTTTCCAGGAAAACTGGCAAAAGTCAAAACTAAGTGGCACTATCAGCATGGCGGTTCCTTCCTCTTTCAATGATATTGGAGTACAAGCAAGTATACGCGATCATGTTGGCTGGGTTTGGTATGAGCGGGAATTTTCGGTCCCAGCTATTCTTCAATCGGAACGTATCATAATACGATTTGCTTCTGCCACACATCAAGCAAAGGTTTATGTGAATGGGGAGCTCGTTATCGAACATAAAGGCGGATTCTTACCATTTGAAGCAGAGCTAAATCAATTTTTAAAAACAGGAAAAAATCGATTAACGGTTGCCGTCAACAATATTGTTGATGAAACAACCTTACCGGTTGGCTTTGTAATTGAGAAGGAAATTCCTGGTGTTGGTAAGGTGAAAAGAAACACTCCTAATTTTGACTTTTTCAACTACGCAGGTTTACAACGTCCGGTGAAAATCTATACTACACCAGTCACTTATGTTAAAGATGTAACGATTGTAACTGAGGTGAATGGACAAGTCCACTATTCTATCGAAGCTTGTGGTACTGCAGAAATAATAGTCAGGGTATTGGATGAATCGGGAGTTGTTGAAGGTGAAGCAAAAGGTGTTTCTGGAATGATTAACATCCCAAATGTCAGACTGTGGGAGCCGCTAAATGCCTATTTGTACACTCTTCAAGTTGAGCTGGAAGCGGATGGAGAAACAATCGATGTTTATGAACAACCGTTTGGGGTTAGAACAGTAGAAATCAAGGGCGGAAAGTTCCTTATTAATAATAAGCCGTTTTATTTCAAAGGTTTTGGAAAGCATGAGGATACACCGATTCATGGAAGAGGATTCGATGAATCGGCTAACGTAATGGACTTTAACCTAATGAAGTGGATTGGAGCCAATTCATTCCGTACAGCCCATTACCCGTATTCAGAAGAAATTATGAGGCTTGCCGACCGTGAAGGATTTGTCATTATTGATGAGGTACCTGCAGTTGGATTGCATTTGAATTTTATGGTCATGTTAAACGGTGGCATGGCTCAGAGAGAAACCTGGAAAGAACTAAAAACATTCGAACACCATCAGCAAGTGATCAAGGAATTGATCGAGCGTGATAAAAACCATCCCTCTGTTGTTATGTGGAATGTAGCAAATGAACCTGCTTCAGAAGAAGAAGGAGCATATGAATATTTTAAACCGCTAGTTGAACTGGCAAAAGAACTTGACCCACAAAAACGACCAGTCACTCTTGTGACGCATATGGGTTCTACACCGGAAAAAGATAAAGTAGCGGGATTGCTGGATATCCTCACCTTTAACCGGTATTATGGCTGGTATACTGATGGCGGTGATTTATTGGCAGCTAAAGAAAAGCTTCGTTCGGAGCTAAATGGCTGGCTTAAACGCTGTCCAAACAAGCCATTTATGATGACAGAGTATGGTGCTGATACGATCGCTGGATTTCACGACGTGGAGCCTGTCATGTTTACGGAGGAATACCAAGTGGAATTTTATCGAGCAAATCATGAAGTGTTTGATGAATTTAACCATTTTGTTGGTGAACAAGTGTGGAACTTTGCTGATTTCGAAACAAGTCAAGGAGTCATTCGAGCTCAAGGAAACAAAAAAGGTATTTTTACCCGTGATCGGAAACCAAAATATGCCGCACATGAATTGCGAAGACGCTGGATGCAAATACCGAATTTTAACTATAAGGGATAACCGGCCTGTGTGGTGACCCCAATTGTTAGAGTCTCTTAAAAGGTAATTGGCAGGTATGATACGGTATTGGACCGGACTCATGCCTGCCAATTTTTGCTTTAAACGCTTGTTACTATAATAATTATTCTTCTATTCTCTTTTATTTATTCTTCAAATCGGCCCAGTGCTTCTCCATAATACATTTCTTGTTTCATTAAACCGAATAAGTTTTCCATAAGCCATTTATCTATATAAGGTCCTTCTCATAATTTGAGGGAACATAAATTTTATTATAATCAAAATTAATTTTTATTGACGAAAAGAATAGTTCGGTGTTAAATTTATGTTACCGGTAACAAAAAATGTAAACAGAATGAGACCTTTTGTTTATTCTTTGCTTGAATCAGCTTTCTAAATAAGTAAATTATCAGAGATTACATGATAGAAAGGATGAAAAAATTGCGGATTGATTCTCACCAGCATTATTGGAAAATAAGCCGGAATGATTACGGCTGGATAACGCCAGAAATTACTACACTGTATCGTGATTTTCTTGAAGAAGATTTAAAAACACATCTGAAAAAAAATAAGATTGATAAAACCATTGTCGTTCAAGCTGCCCCAACCATAGAAGAAACAGAATTCATCCTCTCGCTTAGTAACGAATCGGAAACAATAGCAGGCGTTGTTGGATGGATTGATATAGAAGATCCTTCGTATAAAGAACAGCTTAATAGATTTAGAAAAAACTCTAAATTCTGTGGCATTCGGGTGATGATTCAAGATATGCAGGATGAGAATAAAGTTTTAGAACCAATTTTTTTGGAAGCCTTTTCTTATTTTGTAAAACTTGATCTGCCTGTAGATCTATTAGTTAAGGAAAATCAGCTGCCAGCTGTATTGGCCTTATTAAAGCTAGTTCCCATTCGTGGAGTGATTAATCATATTGCTAAGCCAAGGATCAAAGATGAAATCATGGAGCCTTGGAAAAGTCAAATGGAACAAATAGCAAAATATCCGAACATATATTGTAAACTATCAGGTATGGTTACGGAAGCTGATCACACAAACTGGCAAAAAGAAGACTTTGTTGATTATGTACAACACATTGTCAGTATTTTCGGAGTAAACCGGATCATGTTTGGAAGCGATTGGCCTGTATGCCTGCTGGCAGCGAGCTATGATGAAGTCTATGGTCTATTGAAGGAAACACTGCCAGGTAAATTAACAGAAGATGAAGAAGCTAAGATCTTTGGAGGAAATGCATTGGAGTTTTACGGATTAAAATAGAAAAAAACCAGCAGATAAAATTAATGAAATACTTTGGTCAAAAACATGACAATTCTAAATGGAGGAATTTTAAGTGAAATACAGAAAATTGGGAAATACGGGCTTAGAAGTATCAATCCTTAGTTATGGAGCATCCTCTTTAGGCTCGGTCTTTAGACATATAGATGAGGCGGAAGGAATTAAAACTGTTCATACGGCAATTGATAATGGCATTAATTTAATAGATGTTTCTCCATATTATGGATTAACCAAAGCCGAGACAGTCCTTGGTAAAGCAATCAGAGAAATTCCAAGAGATAAATTTATCTTATCAACCAAAGCTGGACGCTATGGGGAAAACCAGTTTGATTTCTCTAAGCAGCGAATAATGGACAGTATTGAGGAAAGTCTGACAAGATTACAGACTGATTATGTAGATATCCTGCTCCTGCATGATATTGAGTTTGGTTCAATCAATCAAATTATGGAGGAAGGAATACCAGTATTGCAGCAGTTGAAACGCGAAGGGAAAATACGATTCTTCGGTGTATCGGGGCTGCCACTAACTATTTTTGATAGAGTGCTCAATCAAACAGAATTGGACGTTATTTTATCGTATTGTCATTATTCTTTAAATGATACGTCCCTTCTATCTCTTATTCCTTTGTTGAAAGAGAAAAAGACAGGATTGATAAACGCCTCTCCGTTGTCAATGGGATTATTAAGTTCAAAGCCTGTTGCGGACTGGCATCCTGCAAGTGAGCATATCCGAACGATTTGTAAGCAGGCTGCCGAATTTTGTGAAAGAAACGGGTCGGATTTATCTAAATTAGCGATCCAATACTCCGTCCAAAACGAAATAATTCCTACAACTTTGGTAAGTACAGCAAGTGTTGAAAATATTAAGAAAAACATTAAATGGACGAATGAAACAATTGATGAGGAGTTATTGAATAGTGTACTTGATATATTAGCTCCCATTCATAATAAATCATGGCCTAGCGGTAATGTTGAACAATGGGAGAAAATTATATAATAAAATTTTAATAGAAGAGCACTTAAATAAGAGAAAAATTATTATTTTATCTTGAGTTTTTTTAATATATAGAATATTATAAATGTAATGATACCGATAACAAAGACTAAACTTATAATTTGTTGTTATCGATAACAACAAATAAACCAAATTGAGGAGGATGTGGTCTGTGAAATTTTCATAGAATAAACCATTTTGAAAGCGTTTTAACTAGCATCCTTTATTACACTATCAATATCAAGAAGTAGGGAAGTTTAGAGTAGAAAAGCTTAAAATTCAAAGAAAAACGATAAGGAGGGATTTTAACTGAAAACGGTAACAGTAAATCAACAATCACTTTCGGTATCCAAAAAAAGAAAAGTCGGCAGTGGCAAGGCGATGAAAAGCCTGCGAAAACATTGGCAGTTTTATTTACTGATTATTCCTTCCGTCCTCTATTTTATTATATTTAAGTACATTCCCATGCTTGGAACTATTATTGCGTTTAAGGATTACAGTGTGGTTCAAGGAATCATGGGAAGCCCGTGGGTGGGACTTAAGTACTTTAAACTATTTTTTGACAATCCGGCGGCTTGGGATCTGATTAAGAATACATTGTTTATAAGTTTGTATAATATTGCAGCTTGCTTCCCGCTGCCAATCATTTTAGCGTTAGCCCTTAATGAAATCCGCCAAGGCCGTTTCAAAAAATTTGTACAGATTGTAACTTATGCTCCATATTTCATCTCTACTGTTGTATTAGTTTCTATGATTATAGTATTGACATCACCAAGGCTAGGAATTTTTAATCAACTCTTAGAAGCGATTGGGTTAAATTCCATCAATTTCATGGGGGATCCTGGAATATTTCGTTCCATTTATGTTTGGTCAGACGTTTGGCAATTTACGGGTTATTCAGCCGTTATTTATCTAGCCGCTCTTGCAGGAATTGATACTTCTTTATATGAAGCAGCAAAAATAGATGGAGCATCGAGACTGCAAAAAATTATTCATGTAGATCTGCCAGGGATAATGCCGGCTATTACGATTGTATTAATTTTAACAGTTGGAAACGTTATGGGAGTTGGGTTTGAAAAAATATTTTTAATGCAAAACCCGCTTAATTTGGATACTTCAGAGGTGCTGTCAACCTATGTCTACAAAATGGGTCTTCTCAATGCAAACTACAGCTTTGCTGGAGCGATAGGGTTATTTAACTCTGTTGTAAACTTGATACTTCTTATCCTGGCAAATGTATTAGCTAAAAGAATCTCTGGAAACAGTCTGTGGTAATTAGTTTAAAAGAATAGGAGGGTGGGTTTTGGTAGGTAAAACAAATTCAATTAAAGATTCTTTCGGTGACAAAGTGTTCCTTGGGATTGTTTATACATTTTTATTTCTAGTGGTATTAATCATTCTGTATCCATTGATTTATATTGTCAGTTCATCACTGAGCAGTCCGCTGGCTGTATCGTCAGGAAAAGTTTGGCTATGGCCGGTTGATTTTTCATTAGCAGGATATAAGGCTATTTTTAACAATTCACAGGTCATCGTAGGTTATGCTAACTCCTTATTCTATACCTTTTTCGGCACAATAATTAGTGTCACACTGACGGTGCTGTTAGCTTATCCACTTTCTCGTAAATCGTTCTATGGCCGTAATGTCTTGATGATTTTTATCATGTTTACGATGTTATTTTCAGGCGGATTAATTCCAGAATATCTGGTGGTTAAAAATCTACATATGCTAGATACTCGATGGGCTTTAATCATTCCAAAGGCGATTGCTGTTTGGCAGGTCATTATTGCCGTAACTTTTTTTAGGACAAGTATTCCTGAAGAAATAGTAGAAGCAAGTGAGATGGATGGTTGTAGTGACTTAAGGTTTTTATGGTCAGTAGTTCTGCCGTTATCAAAACCAATTATTGCCGTTTTAGTCCTCATGTATGCAATTTTCCAATGGAATTCTTATTTTGATGCCATGCTTTATTTGAAATCTGAAGGTTTATTCCCGCTTCAAGTGGTTTTACGTAATATTCTAATTTTAAATACCAATACATCTGCCACTATTGATGCACAAAAATTAATGGATATGAAACAGCTCGCTGATCTGATGAAATATTCATTAATTGTGGTTGCTAGTCTTCCAGTTCTTATTATTTACCCATTTGTACAGCGTCACTTTATGAAGGGTGTCTTAATTGGCTCAGTAAAGGGCTAAATTTTTAAACATAGGGGAGAGGAAGTAATGAAAAAAGCGGGAATTTTGGCAGTGCTTCTATTAGTTGTACTTGCCACATTATTATCAGGATGCTCAGACAAAACAGAATCAACCACTTCAGGCAATACCAAAGATGGTGCAAATGTTTTGACTATCTTTGGTCCTCAATCGACGGACACTAAGTTGGCTACAAATGTTTTCACTAAGGAAGTAGAGGAAAAATTCAACACAAAGATTGAATGGCAGACAACAACCTATGATGCTGCATCAGCTAGTCAAAAACGCCAAATATCGTTAGCCAGCGGTGATTATCCTGACGCTTACATGCTAGTTCCGTGGTTAGATCAATTCACTACTAATGATCTATTAAAATACGGAAAACAGGGAGTTATTATCCCATTAAATGACCTGATTAAAAAATATGCTCCAAATATTCAAAAAACACTTGATACCAATAAAACATTTAAGGCAATGACGGTTTCCCCTGATGGAAATATCTATGGCATTCCACAGCTGAATGAGTGCTACCATTGTACATGGCCACAGAAGATGTGGATTAATAATGATTGGTTGAAAAAATTGAATTTGCCAATGCCAAAAACTACAGAAGATTTTAAAAATGTTTTAGAAGCTTTTAAAAACCAGGATCCGAACGGCAACGGCAAAAAGGATGAAGTCCCGCTTAGTGGGGCAGTAGGAATTGCAGATCAAAATGTTATTCCATTTCTAATGAACGGATTCATTTATGATGATGGCAAAAAAAGGTTATTATTGAATAATGGGAAGGTTGACTTTGCCGCTGACAGGCCGGAATGGAAGCAGGGATTAGAATACATGCATTCTTTATATAAAGATGGATTAATTGATCCAGGTGCATTCACCCAGAATAGTGATGCCTACCAAAAACTAGGAGATAATGCTGGAGCAGAAATTTTGGGTGCTGGTACAGCCACACATCCTGGTGAGTTTGTTTCAGATCCAAAACGTTTGTTTTCAGATAATTATGCAGCACTCGCGCCACTACAGGGTCCAAATGCTGCTTATGCCTCTTATATTTACCCTGTTGCTCCTGGAGCCGACTTTGTACTTACAAACAAAGCGACGAAGGAAGATCAAATCGCAGCGATTAAGCTAATTGACTACTTGTTTACGGTGGATGGACAATTAAAGGGGCAATATGGTAAAGAAGGTCTTGACTGGAGAAAACCTAAAGCAGGTGATATCGCGATTGAAAAAAGCGCGGAGCCAATTTTCGCTACAATTCCAGCAAAAGACGGTGATAAGCCTCACAATACCGCCTGGGGTCCAATGGCACAATACGGATCGCCAATTTCATTTAGAAATGGATGGATTCAGTCAACTGAAGTTAATACATCTGAAGGATATGAACGACGACTTCAGGATGCAACCCATATGTATGATGGTAAACAGCCAGATGACGTATACCCAACATGGTCAATCTGGATGGACCCATCTGATGCAGATGAAGCAGCCATGTTAGAAACAAATATTCAAAATTATGTTAGTCAGAGCCTTCTGAAATTTGTGACAGGGGAAAAGAATTTAGATAAAGACTGGGATGCTTATGTCAAAGGGTTCAATAAATTAAACCTTAAGCGGTATTTGGAGATTATGCAAAAAGCGTATGATAAATCATCAAAGTAGAACACGATGAATGAATAGGGATAATGAACGCCATCTTTCCGAGGCTATTAAGAAAGGTGGCGTTTTTCCTTAATTGATGTACATATCAATATATGAAATGAGGAATAAGAATTTTATTTATTCATGTTATGGATGTTAAAAAAATGAGGCACTTTATGAAGGGGAATTAAGCATGGATAAAAAACAATATTTAGAAGAGATTGATAGAGTAATAAAAGAAGGAAAATTCAAAGATGACTGGGATTCACTTTCACAATTTAAGATACCTGATTGGTACAGAAATGCAAAATTTGGTATCTTTATTCATTGGGGAGTATATTCAGTTCCGGCTTTTGGAAGTGAATGGTATTCTAGAAATATGTACATACAGGAATCAAAGGAATATAAACATCATTTTCAAACGTACGGAAATCATAAAGAATTTGGTTACAAAGATTTTATTCCTATGTTCAAGGCGGAGAAATTTAATGCGGATGAGTGGGCTCAACTCTTTGAGGCTGCAGGAGCAAAATATGTAATGCCAGTCGCGGAACATCATGATGGTTTTCAAATGTATAGAAGTGAGCTTTCTAAATTCAATGCATATGAAATGGGTCCAAAACGTGATGTTTTAGGTGAATTGGGAGATGCTTTTAAAAAACGCGGGCTTGAGCTTTGTGCGTCTTCCCATCGTGTAGAACATTGGTTCTTTATGGGTCATGGGAAGGAATTTGAAAGTGATGTTAAAGAACCGCTAGTTTGTGGAGATTTCTACTGGCCAGCTATGGCCGAACCAGATCATCAAGATTTATTTAGCCAAGATCCATCACAAGAGTTTTTAGAGGATTGGCTGTTGCGGACTTGTGAAATTGTCGATCGTTACCGCCCGAAAGTAGTTTATTTTGACTGGTGGATCCATCATAGTGCAGTCAAGCCTTATTTGAAAAAGTTTGCAGCATATTATTATAATCGTGCTGAGGAATTGGGCATAGACGTAGCCATCAACTATAAACATGATGCGTTTATGTTTGGTACTGCCGTGGTTGATATCGAACGGGGCCAGTTTGCAGATCAAAAGCCATACTTTTGGCAGACAGATACTGCTGTTGCGAAAAATTCTTGGTGTTATACAGAAAATAACAATTATAAAACCGCAAAGGAAATTATTTGTGATCTTGTTGATATCGTTAGTAAAAATGGTAATCTATTGTTAAATGTTGGACCGAAGTCTGATGGAACGATTCCTAAAGAGGATAAGGAAATTCTATTGGAAATCGGTAAATGGTTAAAGGTTAATGGCGAAGCTATTTATAATACTAAGGTTTGGCGAATAGCCGGAGAAGGGCCAACAACGATTGAGGAAGGTCAGTTTACTGATGGCAAAATAAAAGTATTTACTTCCAAAGATATTCGCTTTACCGTTAATGGCTCATATATATACGCCACTGTTTTAAGCTATCCGAAAAATGGACGAATAGAAATTAAATCTCTTGCGGAAAGAAATGCTTCCAAGCTCCCTCATTTTCATGGAATCATTAAAGCTGTCTCTTTATTAGGCTTTGAAGAACAGATAGCTTGGGAACGAACAGAGGAAGCCCTAATCATTAATACAAATAATGTACAAAGTGAAAAACCGGTTGTTTTTAGAATTTTAGTTGATTAGCTTATATGGAAAGAAAGCAAAGGATAAGGTAACTTAATGCTTTAAAAACATCATTTAAGAAATGTTGTAACCGCTAACCAATAGTGGTTCTTATTTAGGATTTAATGATGAAATAACCATTGAATATATTTGAGATTCAGATTCTTTAAAAATGGCATCTGAATCTTTGATATGTTCTATTTTTTTTTTACGAGCGATTATGCAGAAATATTTAAAAAGGGAAAAAAATTTATTATTTAAATATGAATTTGTTCAAGAGGAATAGCTATGAATGGAGCAGAATGGGAAATAAAAAAACTACCTTTTTTTTATTTAGGTAGTTTAGATTTTTCTGCTTTCCCACGCTGATGAAGAGAAGAAGTTCGCAAATGTATCTCAGAGGGCAGGACAATTTTTCTTGCTTTTTCAGGTGCTGCTCCTTCAATTCTTTCGATTAATAACTGTATGCCAATATACCCGAAATTGTATGCTTGTTGTTCTGCAACGGTTAATATTGATTCATTTTCCGTATAATTTGGTACATCATAGGACACGACGGCCATTTCTTCTGGGACTTTAATATTGTGTTTGTAAAGGATTTTCATCGTATTCATTCCAATAAAGTTATTGGTTGCAAAAATAGCTGTTGGGCGTTCTTGCTCTGGTAAATTTAGAAGCTCTTGAATGGAATTTGTTACATCACTGTCCCGGAATTGGCTTTCCTTAATTAAATGGTTGTTAACTGATATACCATGTATCTTTAACGTATCAATATAGGATTGTTGTCTTTCACGGGCAGTCGATACAACTAAAGGACCATTTATAATAGCAATTTTTTGATGCCCTTGTTTAATTAAATGCTCAATTAACCTGCGGGTAGTTGCTTCATTGTCGCTAAGAACTTGATCGCAGTCAATATCTGGAATATTTCGATCGATTAATACAAAAGGTATATCATGTTTGGTTAGTTTCTTCATATTTTTTTTAGAGTTATCATTTGCCGGAGCAATCAGTACACCATCCGACCCGGTTGAAATAAGCATATCCATATACTTGGATTCTTTTTCAAAATTCTCATCGCTATTACATAGAAGAAGCTGATAGCCCATTTGCATCGCTTTATCTTCCGCCCCGCGGGCAACACTTGTGAAAAAGGGGTTGCCGATATCGGTAATCATAAGCGATAAAATTTTTGTTTTCTTTGTTATTAGATTCCTAGCAGAATTATTGGGAATATAATTTAATTCCTTAATAACCGTTTCAACTTTTTTTCGTGTTTCTTCACTGATTTTTTCTGATTTATTAATAACTCTTGAGACAGTCATTGCTGAAACATTGGCTTTCTTTGCAATATCATAAATGGTAACCATATTTATCTCCTATCCACAAAAGAATGTTCTAACTTAAATTTTAGATGATTACAATAAATATATCAAGAAAGAAGTGTTACCGGTAACAAAGATTATAGCAGTAAGATTCCATCCGTACGTTTCGGGAAAAGTTTGATAGATTTTACCTTAAATAAATGATTAAAATCCTCGATGTAATTTTTTAAAAAGAAATTGACGTAAGAATGCCAGTGTGTTAAATTTTTGTTATCGGTATCATTTCGGAATGTTGTGACTTTTTCAACAATTAAATGCAGTATTTTAGAGAATATAAATAGTTACTAGTTGAAAAAACAGCGATGCTTTTCGTACTTTTTACAGAAACAACTAGATTAGGAGAATATGAAAAATGTTGGATAAAGAAGCCATGGATCAAGTAAAAAAAGTATTAAGACGTAGTATAGAAAAAAATGAAATAGCCGGTGGAAATGTAATGGTGCTAAAAGGCGGTAAGGAAATCTTTTACCATGAAGAAGGATTGGCGGATCGAGAAGCGGGGCTTCCAATTAGAAGAGATTCCATTTTCAGATTATATTCTATGAGTAAACCGGTCACTGCAGCCGCGGTAATGATTCTTCTAGAACGAGGCGAAATTGATCTATATGAACCCGTAAGTCAATATCTTGATGGCTTTAAAAATCAGATGGTATGTGAAGGGGACAGGGTGGTTCCAACAGAACGTGAAGTCATACTGAAAGATTTACTGTCCATGACTTCAGGTTTAGTATATGGAGGAGAGGACACAGCCGGTCGGGAGACAGAGGCTTTGTTTCAAGAAATTGATAACCGGTTATTCAGTGATTCCCCAATGGATACGGTCGAAGTGATGAATAAACTTGGAAAAGGTGCACTTGCCTTTCAGCCGGGAACCCATTGGCAGTATGGGACCTCTGCTGATGTACTTGGAGCGGTGGTAGAAGTGGTCAGCGGCAAACGGTTCGGAGAATTTTTACAAAAAGAGATATTTGAACCACTTGACATGCAAGATACTGGATTTTGGATACCAGAAGAAAAAGGATCCCGTCTTGTTAACGCCTATGCAGATAATGGGAAGGGTGAATTATTGCTCTATACCGGTAACCATCTCGGCATTATTAATAAGATGGATAGAGAACCAGCATTTGAATCTGGGGGAGCAGGATTGGTTTCTACTATTGAAGATTATGCTAGATTCGCTAGTATGCTGTTGAATGAGGGAAGTTTGAATGGGGTTCAGATTCTAAGGCCAAAAACCGTTAAATACTTAACGTCTAATACTTTGAATGCTGTACAGCAGAAAGGCGTTGACAATTGGCTTACACTAAGTGGGCACAGCTATGGAAACTTGATGCGTGTAATGACCGATTGCAGTAAAGCTGGGGGTTTTGGCAGCCTTGGTGAATATGGCTGGGATGGCTGGATGGGTGCCTATTTTTGTAATTGTCCCATGGACGATGTTACCTTCTTATTCATGATGCAGAAAACGGACTCGGGAACAACGGCCCTCACCAGAAAGCTTCGTAATATTTTACTAGGTTCATGCTAAAAATGAAAACGTTGTCTTTCTTTGATAAGTGATTGTGTTGTGAACCTAATGAAAAGGAAATGAAAAATGACCAAAGGAGGATTTATGATGTCCGATAGAATGATATGGTTCGATAAAGCGGCGAAAGATTGGAATGAGGCGTTACCCGTCGGTAACGGTCGTCTTGGTGCAATGATATATGGAAAAACAGCAATTGAACAAATCCAATTGAATGAAGAATCAGTTTGGTATGGCGGTCCAAGGGATAGGAACAACCCGAATGCACTGGAAAATATAGATAAGATAAGGGAATTGCTGCAAAACGGAAGACCAGCCGAAGCAGAGAAATTGTCAAGTATGGCACTTTCGGGTATTCCCGAGACTCAAAGGCACTACATGGGGTTAGGTGATCTTTTTTTAGACTTTGGTCACCATAAGGCAACTGATTACAGACGTAAACTTGACTTAGAAAAGGGAATCGTTTCAGTTGAATACAACTGCCAAGGAGTAACATTTCATAGAGAGATTTTTTCAAGCTATCCATCTGACCTCATTGTCATTCGATTGACAGCCAGTCATTCAACATCCATCTCTTTTTCAGCCAGACTAACGAGGGATGAAAGCCGGCTTATGGAAGAGGTCAGGGCAATAAGAGGCAATTGTCTTGTTATGAGAGGCAACTGCGGCGGTAAAGATGGATCCGATTTTCGAGCTGTTCTTTCTGTGAACGCCAAGGGTGGAAGTGTAAATACTATTGGTGAACATTTACTGGTCAATGATGCTGATGAAGTCACATTATTTTTGGCTGCTGATACGAGTTTTCATCACACTGATCCGGAAATTGCCTGTTTGAATACCATCGATGAAGTAGTACATACAGATTACGAGCTTTTAAAAAGTATTCATATAAAGGACTTTATGGAACTTTATAGCAGAGTAAGTTTAGATCTATTTGATACATCCAGTAGTCAAAATCATCGGCTGCCAACTGATCAAAGATTAGAACGGCTCAAAGAAGGATATGAGGATAATGACCTTCTGGCCATCTATTTTCAATTTGGCAGGTATTTGCTTATTTCAAGCAGCAGGCCCGGATCTTTACCAGCCAATTTGCAAGGGATATGGAATAATAGTATGCGGCCTCCTTGGGACAGTAAATTTACAATAAATATTAATACACAGATGAATTATTGGCCAGCAGAGACTTGTAATTTGTCTGAATGCCATGAGCCATTATTCGATTTGATTGAAAGAATGAGAGAGCCTGGGCGCCAGACAGCAAAAATCATGTACGGATGCAGGGGCTTTGTTGCACACCACAACACGGATATCTGGGCAGATACAGCTCCACAGGATATCTATCCACCGGCCACTTATTGGCCTATGGGGGCAGCTTGGCTTTGCCTGCATTTATGGGAACACTATCAATTTACTGGGGATGAAGTTTTCTTAAAGAAGAGCTATAAAACGATTAAGGAATCGGTTCAATTTTTCCTGGACTTTTTAATAGAAACAAAAGAAGGGTACCTTATCACAAGTCCTTCTTCTTCTCCGGAAAATACTTATATTTTACCGAATGGCGAATCAGGGACATTGTGCATGGGGCCTTCAATGGACAATCAGATTTTGGATGCACTCTTTAATTGTTGTATGAAAGCGAGTGAGATTCTTTCGATAGACGAGGAATTTAGGGGGCAATTATTTGAAGTATTGCAGCGCATCCCTCAACCAAAGATCGGAAAATATGGACAAATACAAGAGTGGCTGGAAGACTACGAGGAGAAGGAGCCTGGGCATCGGCATATCTCCCATCTATTTGCATTACATCCAGGAAACCAAATCACCGTTCGCAGGACGCCGGAACTGGCCTCTGCAGCAAGACGAACTATTGAAAGGCGCTTGGAACATGGGGGAGGTCACACAGGCTGGAGCCGTGCCTGGTTAATCAATTTATGGGCTAGATTAGAGGATGGAGAACAGGCCTATTCAAATCTATTAGCTTTACTTAGACATTCGACACTGCCCAATTTATTCGATGATCACCCTCCCTTTCAAATAGATGGTAATTTTGGCGGTACGGCTGCGATTGCAGAAATGCTAGTACAAAGTCATGATGATGCCATTCATTTGCTCCCGGCGTTGCCTAAAGCATGGAAGGATGGGCATGTTCGCGGATTACGGGCTAGAGACGGATTCGAGGTAGAGATGGAGTGGAAGGATTGTCACATTGTAAAAGTAACAATCAAATCCTTGAATGGAAAACCTTGTCAGTTAATGTTAAATCCGCGTCTTACACTTACAGGCGCAGCAAATGGCCTTAACCAATATTCAACTTCAAAAGAAGGAATCATTCGGTTTGAAACAGCAAAAGACGGAGTGTATACATTCATTGGCCAACCTATTTTGAACGGTGAAGAAGTAATTCAAAACAATGACAATAGAAAAAAGAATCGAGTGTGATTACAATGCTAAAAGGAATCCCATCAATTATTTCTCCTGATTTAATGAAGGCATTAATGGAAATGGGCCATGGAGATGAGATTGTTTTAGCTGATGGCCATTTCCCTGCTGCCAGCCATGCCACACAGCTTATTCGCTGTGATGGCCATGGCATACCAGAGCTTTTGGATGCAATCCTAAGGTTTTTTCCGCTAGATACGTATACTGACCATCCGATTGCGTTAATGGCTGTTGTACCTGGCGATCCGGTTCATCCTGTCATTTGGGAGGAGTACAAAGGAATCGCAGAAAATCATTGGGAAAAGCCGATCTATTTTGAATATATGGAGCGGTTTGCGTTTTATGAACGAACCAAAAAGTCATTTGCCGTGGTGGCCACAAGTGAAAAAGCCCAGTATGCGAATATTATTTTAAAAAAAGGAATTACTTTATAGATTTATAGTCTGAAGTTCAGGTACATCATTGTTTTTTAAAAGTTTTTTCTCTTCATAAAAGCATTTTCATTAAATGAATAATAAATAGGGGTAATGAATGATGAAGCTACGATATGATCGGCCGGCTAAAACTTGGAACGAAGCACTTCCAATTGGGAATGGACGTCTCGGTGCCATGATTTTTGGCGGAATAGAAAAAGAGCAATTGCAATTAAATGAGGATACCCTATGGTCAGGTGCTCCAAAAGCGTTTAATAATCCAAAGGCAAAGGAACTGCTTCCCGAGGTCCGCAGACTGATTTTTGATGGGAAGTATATCGAAGCAGATCAAATATGCAGGGAGATGATGGGTCCTTACACTCAGTCCTATATGCCGCTCGGAGATTTTTACCTGCAATTTCATCATGGCGAAACAGTTCATTCATATGAGCGGAGTCTCAATCTAAAAACAGGTACCGGCCATGTAGAATATAAGATTGGTGATGTGCACTATACACGGGAAATGTTCGCCTCTTTTCCGGATCAAATTATCGCCATTCGGCTTAAGGCAAGTAAACCGGGCTTCTTGAATTTTTCAGTGAGTCTTGGGAGTTCATTGAAATTTTCGGCTGATCCCGATCAAGATCAGTTTGTCCTAAGCGGCATCTGTCCGGAACATGTCGATCCTTCTTATTATAATACGGATAATCCTATCGTATATGGAGACCAGGAGACAGATGCTATGAGATTTGAAGCGCGTGTAGGTGTAAGGGAGAGAGATGGTTCCGTTCATATTGATCATCATGGCCTTCACGTAACTGAAGCTACCACTGTCACACTGTATTTCAGTGCAGCTACGAGTTTTAACGGCTTTGATAAATCTCCAGGCAAGGAGGGGAAAGATCCTTCTTTAGCTGCAAAGTCATTTTTAGAGGCAGCCATGGCAAAATCCTTTGAAGAATTGCGAGAGGTTCATATTGAAGACTATAAGTCATTATTTGATCGCATTGAACTGAACTTGGGGCCTGCAGTCGCACCGGAAAACTTGCCAACCGATCAATGGATTTTAAAATATGGCGCAAATGATCCAAAGTTGGTGGAATTACTGTTTCATTATGGCCGCTATTTAATGGTTTCTAGCTCTAGGCCAGGTTCACAGCCGGCAAACCTTCAAGGGATATGGAATCGGGAGGTTCGTCCGCCTTGGAGCAGCAACTTCACGTTGAATATTAATACGGAGATGAATTATTGGCCGGCAGAAACCTGTAATCTTTCGGAATGCCACGAACCTCTTTTGAACTTTATTGAAGAATTGGCTCAAAACGGCAAGGAGACTGCTTCGGAAAATTATGGATGCAGAGGATGGACAGCCCATCATAATGCAGATTTATGGCGTCAAACCGCACCGGTTGGGGATTATGGACATGGAGATCCTGTATGGGCTTTCTGGCCTTTGGGAGGAGTATGGTTAACTCAGCATTTGTGGGAGCATTTTGCCTTTGGGAAGGATAAGTCCTATCTTCGGGAAAAAGCCTATCCAACGATGAAAGAGGCGGCCCTTTTCTGTCTGGATTGGCTGATGGAAGACGGGAATGGATATTTGGTTACAGCTCCTTCTACTTCGCCGGAACACAAATTTGTGACACCTGAAGGAAAGCTGGCAGCGGTCAGTATGGCAGCCACCATGGACATGTCTTTGATTTGGGAGTTGTTCACCAATTGTATCGAAGCCTCAGAAGTATTGGAAATGGATGAAGAGTTTCGCAATGAAATAATGGCAGCACGTGAAAAATTATCTCCGATGCAAATCGGCCGATATGGACAGCTTCAAGAATGGGCGCATGATTGGGAGGATGAAGATAAGAACCACCGTCACGTTTCGCATCTTTTTGGAATTTATCCTGGAAGACAGCTTGCCAATTCCGAAGGAGATAGATGGTTTCAGGCTGCCAGGAGATCTCTTGAAAGGAGAGGGGATGACGGGACAGGATGGAGTTTGGCATGGAAAATTTGTTTGTGGGCACGATTTAAAGATGGTGATAGAGCTTATCAGTTAATTTCCAATCTCCTTCAGCTCGTGAAAGAGGAGGGAACGAACTATCATAAGGGCGGAGTTTATGCAAATCTTTTTGATGCACATCCTCCATTCCAAATTGATGGGAATTTTGGGTATACAGCGGGACTTGCCGAAATGCTGGTACAGTCACATACGGATGGGATCTGCTTGCTGCCTGCTCTTCCTTCTGTCTGGTCAAATGGTTATGTTAAGGGGTTACGGGCCCGTGGGGGTTTTGAAATTAATCTTAACTGGGAGAAAAATGAATTGGAAAGTGCTGTTATTTACTCCCATTTAGGTGGACCTTGCCATCTAATAATTGAACCATCAATTGAAGTGACTTTAGAAGGACAAAGCATTCCCGTAAAAAGAACGGCTGCTAACAGGATTTCATTCAATACACTAGCTGGGAAGAATTATACGATAAAATGCATTTAAAATTTTATATGAAAAGATAATTGATAATTTTAGAGATTTACCGGCTAACTCAAATAACCGTTCAGGGGGTAATTATGGCAGAAAAAACTTTTGTTCCTAACATGGAAGGGATCGTCATGCATCCCAAAGATAATGTCGTTACCGTTCTTAGAGATATAAAAAATGGAGAACAGATTTGCTTCATGGTTCAGACAGAGATATACCAAATTAAGAGTTTACAAGATTTAAATTTTGGTCATAAAATGGCGTTTAAAACCATCCGGAATAGTGAAATCGTTTATAAATATGGAGAATCGATTGGAAGAGCCACTGCAGATATTTCGATTGGTGAACACGTTCATGTACATAATATTGAAGGAATTCGTGGCAGAGGCGATCAAAAAAATGATAAGGAGAATGTAAATGGTAATGATTAGGGGCTTTCGCCGTCCTAACGGTAAAGTAGGGATAAGAAATCATTTACTTTTACTACCAACAGTTATCTGTGCAAATCAAGTAGTCAACCGGATTGAACAGAAAGTTCCAGATAGTGTGGCAATACCACACCAACATGGCTGCAGCCAGGTTGGATTGGACAAAGAGCAAACACATAATGTATTAGTAGGAATGGGAAAAAACCCAAATGTCGGAGCAGTACTAATTGTGAGTTTGGGCTGTGAAGTAATGGACCCTGTTCGGATAAAAAAGGAAATAGAAGAAACGGGTAAGCTTGTTGAGTGGATCGATATCCAAGATGTGGGTGGATCGATAAAAGCCATTGAAAAGGGTACTGAAATAGCTCGAAAATTATCGATCTCTCTTCAACAAATGGAAGATGAGCCTGTTGCGTTATCCGAACTGATTATTGGGGTGAAATGTGGTGGATCGGACTCAACTTCCGGTCTCTGCAGTAATCCGGCACTTGGTAAAGGGGCCGACCAAATTATTGAACATGGCGGCACCATTGTGATGGGAGAAACAACTGAAATTATGGGCGCCGAACACCTTCTTGCAGAAAGAGCCGTCTCAAAAGAAGTTGAGAAAAAACTATATCATGTTATAGAACGCTTTGAAAAAGAAATTAACCGTATTGGTGAAGATATGAGAGGTGGAAATCCCAGCCCAGGGAATATTGCTGGAGGTCTATCAAGTATTGAGGAAAAATCACTTGGATGCATCAGCAAGGCTGGCACCTCACCGTTACTTGATGTTTTTGACTATGCCGCTCCAGTACCAGATGAAAACGGCTTTTATTTCATGGATTCTCCAGGAAATGATATTGAACTTGTTTCAGGAATGGCGGCATCCGGGGTTCAGCTTGTATGTTTTACTACCGGGCGCGGGACACCCACGGGAAACCCTATCATACCAGTAATTAAAATTTGTGGAAATGGAATGATGGCCAAAAGAATGGCGGATAACATCGACATTGATGTAAGTTCAGTGCTTGAAGGCTCTAAATCCTTAGAAGAGGCAGGAACAGATATTTTCAAGGAAATCATTGAGGTCGCCTCTGGGAAGCTAACGAAAGCTGAAATTTTAGGGCACCGTGAATTTAGTATTAACCGCATTGGTATCAGTCTTTAAGATAAAGGGGGATTCGTATGGGACGCTTAAAAGGGAGAACTGCTCTAGTAACTGGCGGGAGCAGGGGGATTGGTGCAGCTATTGTACTACGGCTTGCAGAAGAAGGCGCCGATGTGGCGATTAATTATGCATCCGAAAATTCCAAAGAAAAAGCTTTAGAAATTAAAAAACAGGTAGAGGCACTGGGCCAGCGGGCGATGGTTGTCCAAGCGGATGTCGGCCATAAGCAACAAGTAGATGAAATGATAGATTTAGTTTCAGCGGCATTAGGTGAGATTGATATTCTTGTCAATAACGCCGGTATTGCTCCATTTGAACCTTTTATGAAGTTAACAGAAGAGACTTGGGACCGAACCTATAATACAAATGTTAAATCAATATTCCTCACATCACAGAAAGTTGCTTCAAAGATGATTGAAAGAGGATATGGGAAAATCATCAATATTACTTCGACGGCGAGTCGGGTTGTCACCAGTCCAGTTATTCCGCATTATATTTCATCAAAGGCAGCAGCACACCAATTGACCAAAGCGTTAGCGATAGAATTAGGGAAATATAACATCAATGTTAACTCTGTAGGACCAAGTACTGTAGATACGGATATGTGTACGGAATACTTGGCTGATCCATCAATCTATCAAAAAGAAGTCGAAGCAAACCCGATGAAGCGTTTAGGTACTGCCAGACAAATAGGTGATGCGGTTGTTTTTTTAGCGTCAGATGAAGCCGTTCAAATCAATGGACATCTTCTAATGGTAGATGGAGGATTAACCGTGAAAGCAGCACAACCTGACGACCATATGGAGCATTAAACATTGTGCAAATCCCTTCGAATAAAGAGGTGTATAGATGAGACTAAAAAATAAAGTTTGTTTAATTACCGGCGCTGGATCTGGCATTGGAAAAGAAACCGCTCTTCTATTTGCAAAAGAAGGTGCGCATGTTGTTGTCAATGATTTCAACGAGGAATCAGGGCAAGAAACGGTTAGTCAAATTAAAGAGAATCATGGTGACGCAATATTTATCCAAGCAGATGTTACCAATCCCGAAAATGTCAAAGTAATGGTTGACAAGGTAATTGATTACTATGGGCGAATTGACGTTTTGTTCAATAATGCCGGAATTAGCGGTGTCGGTCAGCTGCATGATATTGATTTTGAAGCATGGAATAGAGTAATGAACGTAAATATTAATGGTGTTTTTTTGGTGACCAAATATGTAGTGCCGCACATGATGAAACAACAAGCCGGATCTATTATTAATATGTCTTCATGTATTGCGGAAATGGGACTTGCTAATAGGGCATCCTACGCAACCACTAAAGGGGCAATATTATCACTGACAAAATCGATCCAAGTGGATTATGCAAAATACAATATACGCGTGAACGCACTAATGCCGGGTACCATTTTTACACCATTTGTCGAAGACTATCTATCCAAAGATCCTAATCCAGAGGCAGCCATTCAATCTATAAAGCGCAGGCAACTGGGAGGAGATTTAGGGAAACCAATTGATGTCGCATTTGCAGCATTATACTTAGCTTCAGATGAGTCGAAGTTTATGATGGGCACACCATTTATGATTGATGGAGGAGTCGTTAACGGAAAGCTTGGATAATATTCTAGCAAGTTACTTTTTACAGCAGAATGAAATAATAAGTGAAAGGTTGAGAATAGATGAAACTAGTATCTTTTAAAAAAGGAACTGAATACAAATTAGGTGTAAAAATAACGGAAGGCATTATCAATATTGAAGCAGCACAAAATGCCAATCCCGATCGTTCCGTCCCAACTAGCATAATGGATGTGATTCAAGGAGGCACTGAATCTCTGAAAGCTTTACAGCATTTTATAGAAGATCTTAAAGATGCATCTGCTTATCTAGTAAATGAAAATGAGATTGCCTGGGGACCTTGTGTAACAGCGCCTAATAAAATTATCTGTGTTGGTTTAAACTACCGAAAGCATGCGGATGAAACAAACGCACCTTATCCGGAAGTTCCGATCCTATTTAACAAATTTAATAATACATTAACAGGCCATGAATGTAATATTGCCGTTCCACGGGTCACAAATAAACTAGATTACGAAGTAGAGTTGGGCGTTGTCATTGGTAAAAGGGCAAAATACATATCACAGGAGGATGCCTTAGACTACGTTTTCGGTTACTGTACAGTCAATGACTTGTCTGCTCGTGACTTGCAGATGGGTACCCCTCAATGGCTGCTTGGCAAGAGCTGTGACGACTTTAGTCCAGTAGGACCATACCTGATTTCAGCTGATGAAATAGAGGACCCGCAAAATTTAAACTTAACGACCATTGTGAATGGAGAAATCCGTCAAAACTCCAATACATCGGATATGATCTTTACTGTTGCCGAAATTATCAGCTATATTTCTCAACATATGACCCTTGAACCAGGAGATTTGATTTTAACAGGAACCCCTGAAGGTGTTGTTCTAGGATACCCAGAGGACAAACAATACTATCTGAAACCGGAGGATATTGTAACGGTTGAGATTGAGAAGTTAGGAGCACTTACGAATAGGTTTGTTGAAGAAGTGACAGCTTCAAATCAAAAGGACCTGAAGAAAGAGAGAGTAAAGGGATAATATTTTTAACGGTGTTAATAGGGTGATTAGAAATTTCTATTTAGATGAAATCTAACACACTAATAGAGGAATGGCTTTTTATAAAGATGATCTCCACTCTATTTATTGGAGATCTTCTTTTACTTGGATTTAAAATAAAATATATAAGGGAGCAATAGAACCTATGACTGCAAAAAAATGGGGGTTTTTGGGGAAAAATCTTGCCAATGTTCGGCTGGATGTTTCGGCAGCTGCTTATTCAAAGGTTCCTAAAGCATGGAATGAAGATAATTATACAACAGACTTTAATAAGTTATATTACATTATAGAAGGAGAGGGATACGTAAAAGTTAATGATGAAGTGTATTATCCTAAACCAGGTGAACTTTATTTACTTCCATCAGGATCGATTCAATCTTATGGAACCATAAGTGACAATACATTTGAGAAGTATTGGTGTCATTTCAGTGCAAAAATTGGGGATATTCATTTATTTCAACTGATGAAGGCACCGGTTTTTATACAGTTGCCTAAATCTAAAATCGAAGAAAAATTTCAGCAGCTCATATCAAACTGGCATAGTGATGAATTATCAAGTAACTTCAGAGTTCATTCTATTATACTTGAAATCATTGCGATTTTTATGGAAGAAAGTCAACATATCCAGCTGAAAATGGACAAATCCCCCACTTTTGAAAAAATGGATACCATTCTGACCTATATAGAAGATCATTTGGATGGAAATACCACAGTAGAGGACTTAGCACAAATAGCAAATTTCCATCCAAATTACTTTATTGCAGTTTTTAAAGAATTCACTGGTTATTCGCCCATCCAATATATTAATAGGAGGCGTATCGAAAAAGCGAAAGAGCTGCTGGTTATTAGTGAACATACTATTTCTACTATTTCAGATTCGTTAGGATTGGAACTTTCTTATTTTTCGCGTATGTTCAAAGACTTAACTGGATTATCTCCAACAGCTTATCGAGGTTTAGCATCTAAATTCAGTTAAAACCAATCAATATCTAAGTTGATTAAATTTTATGGATAGAATGTATTAACCGGTGTGGTGGTAGGGCACCAACGCGAGTTAAATAAGAAATTGAGTAAGGCTTTGTTTGCATTTTCTGTACCAATATACCGAAGTGCCTCAGCCGCATGCGCTCGAACGTATCTATTTTCATCTTGTAAGGCTATTTCTAAGTAAGGAACTGCAGCGTCTGCTAGAGCACCTAACCTTGTGAGGGAAAGACCAGCCATAAAGCATACTTGAGTGTCAGAATCTTGAAGACACTTAATTAATCCAGAGACGAACTCTTTATCAGGAATAATGATCATTCCGAGTGCTTCGGCAACCGACCTGCGGATAAGAGCAGAAGAATGATCTAATAATGGAATCAAAGCAGGAACTGCTTCTGCAGCCAAATGTCTATGTTCACTTAGTGCAAAAATAGCACGAATAACCGTTGAAGTACGGCTGCTGCTCAATGCAGAGATTAAACCTGGTATTGCATCTGAACCCGATATGGATAAGCCGTATGCCGCAAGTCTTGAGACATTACTATTCTCATGATGCAGTGCTGATAACAGGGCACTCACACCTTGACTTCCATATGAAGCAAGGTCATATGCAGCATTCAGGGCTGTTGGTTCATACGGATGCTCTAAATCCAATAACTTTTCTTCAAGTACATTAGAATCGAAAGCTCGTGTTTCGGAAATGCTTCCAAGTTTGCCTGATAACCAATTCCATGTTTCTTCCCACATCACATCATGCTGGGCAAGTAGTGTGTTTGTGGATTCAGGTAATTTCCATGAACTGTCTACATTGTTCCAGCTTGGTGATGTAGGAGCCACAGTACGCATAAATTCAAATTTCAACATAAAACGGGGCTTGCCAAGTCTATTAGGAGTTGATCGATGCCAAATATCATAATGAATTAATGCAAATGTTCCTGCTTGACCACTCGCTAATATCTCCTGGTCCAATTCGTCTCCTTCAAAAACTCGAGACTCATAATTTTGTGTTCCAGGTAAAATTCCTGTCGGTCCTAATTCAGCAGGTGTATCCTGAGGGAAGTACATAATCATTGCCCACCATGGATGGTGATTGCGCATCCGATTATACCCCCAGTAGCTATCTTTATGCCAATCACCTGCTGTTTCTGATGCATTGTAATGTCCATGTCTATGGGCATGCAGCATATAATCTGGTCCAAGAACGCTTGTGAGTGCTCCAGTAATGACAGGATGTTCAAATACTCTTTGCAGCTCTGTTACTCTAGGTAATATGTTGTTTCCCGGATTGCCTTCCTCATTGTAAACATTTAATAGATGATCGTTTAACTTTTGATGAAATTCCTTAGAAAAATCAGTGCTTAATAGGAGAAATCCCTCTGTAATAAACTTCCTCATCTGCTCGTCTGTTAATAAAAGTGGTTCCTTTTGTCCTGTCATTATATAGCCTCCTTTTAACATTAGAATAATCTACAAAATTATTATAAAATTAGGCTATTCGAAAAGACATAGAGAATATTCATCTGAATATAGACAATAATAAGGTTTTTATAGCACTCTATTAATTAGTTAAACCCATTTAACGGAAAATTCTATATATCTACTTATCAGGAAAGTCTTGTAGCCAAGGGGGATTCTGTTGCTTTTTACTTCAATAAGCTAATTGATACGTGGCTTCCTTATAGAGGAACTTACATAGATCAATAGAAAAAAGCAATCGTCTCAGCATTGGTCTTGAGAGATTGCTTTTCAGTAAAATAGTAATACTAAAGTTTACAAATCACATTGTATTTCCACTATTTCGTTCACTATAATCCAGTACTTTACGTCTTTTTTAAAGCGAACTATAAATAGCCGAACGAAGCCGTGGATGATGGTAAGCTTCAAAGTTAGGTAACATTTGCTGCATATATACAGCAGAAAGCTTTTCTTTTGGATCGATCATTACCCACGTGCCTGCTAAACCACACCATCCGAATTCTCCAACTGAACTGTTACTGCCACCTAAAGGCGGATCCATCATGACTCTGACACCCAATCCATAACCATACCCCTTCAGATAGTCCCAATTATAGTAAGGCAGCACCTCCGGCTGAAGATGATTGGTGGACATTAGTTCGATCGTCTTTCTTCCTAAAATTTTGACACCATTAAGCTCGCCGCCGTTTGCCAGCATTTGGGCAAAGCGACTATAGTCGCTTAACGTCGACAGCAACCCGCCGCCTCCACTTTCAAACTTAGCTTCTGGCTGATAATTCCCATCCATTAAAGAATTTTTAGTTAACTCCCCATTTTCATCACGATTGTAAAGGCTGCAAAGACGCTCTTTTTTCTCCTCGGGAATTCTAAAAAATGTATCTTTCATTTCCAAAGGATCAAAAATTTCATCTTTTAGAAATTGTCCAAAGGATTTACCTGACACGACTTCGATTAGCGCACCTAAGACATCATGACTATAGCCATATTGCCATTGTGTCCCCGGTTCAAAGGCAAGTGGAACCTTGCTGAGCATCTGGGAGAGGGTCCTGACATCTAAATTTTCGGAACCCCTGTCGTTTATAAATTGATCGAGGGCCATTTTAACCTGACGTTCCGTTTCATTTCCATCCCCTGGATAGGTTAATCCCGAGGTCATCATGAAAAGATCTTTGACCCTGATTGATTTAAAAGCAGGTGAAATCGACAAATCTCCGTTTTTATTACTATAGTAAACTTTCGGTTCTTTGAATTCCGGAAGATACTCTTCAAGAGGATCATTCAGTAAAAACAACCCCCGTTCATATAAAATAAGGGCAGCAACACACGTTACCAATTTGGTATTAGAGTATATTCTATAAATCGTATCTGGTAGTATTGGTTTTTCCGTTTCAAGGTCAGCATATCCTATGTAATCTTCAAATACTGTTTTCCCTTGGTAGGAAACGGAACAGGCACATCCAGCCGGACCTTTTTCCACAAAGCTTTTTAATAATGGATGTAGTTTTTCAAATGATTTCAAACAGCTTCCCCTCCTTATAATGCATCCGCTTACAAAAAAGTAGATGATACTTCCATTTAACCATTTATAGTAATTTGTAACAAGATTCTATTAATATATTTAGAGATTCAGAATAGGAAAGAGAAAAAATATCTAGGGGGACCTGCAATATTTATCATTAGCCGAGTGCAACCTTTACGAGTCAGCGTTAATTGGACAGAATTAGCCCTCTAAGGAATCATTTGAAAATATAATTCTAAAAAAATTTCAGTAGTCGAAATAAAAAAAGGAATCATCTGCTTTTTGTAGAAATAATTAATGAAAAGAAAATTCAGTGAATATGTCAGGGAACTAGAGGTGATTTATGTGAAGTATAGACGGTTAGGAAAGACAGATTTAAACGTTTCTGTTGTTGGAGTTGGTACTTGGCAATTTGGCGGGGATTGGGGGAGAGACTTCAATCAAAATGAGGTCGATGCCATATTATCAAGAGCAAAAGAGTTGGGAATTAATTTAATTGATACAGCTGAATGTTATGGCCCAAACCATATGTCTGAAAATTTCATAGGAGATTTTATATCTCGAGATCGCCGTGAAGATTGGGTGATTGCTTCTAAGTTCGGACATATTTGGCACGAAAAATGGGGGCATGCATGGAGTGTCGATGAAGTCCGTGTACAATTGGAAGAATCATTAAAAGCATTAAAAACGGATTATATTGATCTTTATCAATTTCATTCCGGATCCGATGAAGATTTTAATAATGATGATTTATGGACTATGCTGGATAAACAGGTACAAGCAGGTAAAATACGAAACTTAGGAATTTCAATTGGCAGCAATAATAATATTTATCAGACATCCAATGCCACCAAAGTGGGTGCAAAGGCTATTCAAGTGGTTTATAATCGAATCGACCAAATCCCTGAGGAGCAGGTATTCCCTTCTTGTATGAAACAGGATTTGGGTGTATTAGCCCGAGTTCCACTAGCTAGTGGATTCTTAAGTGGGAAATATAAACCTGGAGCAGTGTTTAAGGATAATGTGAGGAAAAGACGTGACCAAGAAGAAATAGATGAAAAGTTACGTCTAGTTGAACATATTCAGAAGAATGAAGTTCCTGAGGGAGTCAATATGGCAGAATGGGCTTTAGCCTGGTGTCTTCAACACCCTGCAGTTACATGTGTCATACCAGGATGTAAAAGTGTAGAGCAAGTTGAAGTGAATGCCAAAGCCGCCAATCTTGATTTAGTAAAAGAAGATCATCCTAGTGCGGTAATAAAATAATAAGATCTTAAATCTGAGTTAATTTTACCACCTACAATCGTAATAGAAAATTATGTGGCCAAAGGAGTAATAGTTAACTTTAGACCCGGTATGGAAAACGTTGCTATGTTTTTATTACAAAATAGATTTAAAAAAGCAAAATAAGAAAAAAAAAAGTTAACAAGGTTGGATGATTTGTCCATTTGTTAGCTTTTTTACATTCCACTTTCCACATTTTTAACGAAATTACCAACCACTTTTAGCACATCATGTACGTATTTTTTAAAATTTCCTTCACCTATAATTAACTTACACATTTCAGAGAATTTATCATCCTATGTGAACAATCTATTAATGAAATAAAAACTGAAAGGAGAATAGTTGTGAACAAGAAGAAAAGTTTTTCCATTCTATTAACGATAGTTCTAGTCATGATGTCCTTGTTTCCTTCTTTTGTTATGGCGGAAAGTGGAAGCGCTTTAAAAACAGATAAACTTACACCACAAAAAAATGCAAACGATACAAAAACAAAACGGGGATCATCTGAGCCAATTCCTCAGCTATCTCCTGCTCAGCCAGGCACATTAGAGAAGTGCGAGGCACTATTATCCTTTGACTTTAAGCGTACCACTATCACAAAGGCAGAGCTTGTTCCTGAAGGAAAGCTGTCCAATGGCGGTCAGCCGGTTGGCAAGCATTGCCTTATCCAGGGCAAAATGAATGAACGAGTAAGCCCGGTAGACGGGCAAACCTATGCCATAGGTTTTGAGATGCGTCTTCCTATTGACTGGGCAGGCCGCTTCCTCTACCAAGCAAATGGCGGATTAGACGGCACTGTTGTTTCTGCACTTGGCAGCATCACAGGTGGCCAGTTGAAGAATGGTCTTCAGATGGGATTTGCTGTTATGAGCTCAGACGCAGGCCACAATGGAAGTCAGAATCCTCTTTTCGGTCTCGATCCTCAGGCCCGTCTGGACTACGGCTATCAGGCGGTCGGAACCCTCACTCCAATGGCTAAGAGTTTGATTAAGGCTGCGTACGGACGTGTGCCCGATCGCTCCTACTTTGCCGGAGGTTCCAACGGCGGCAGGCACACCATGGTGGCTGCTGCCCGATATGCGGATCAGTACGACGGATTCCTCGCAGTTGCACCAGGATTCAACCTGCCAAAGGCAGCGGTAGCCCAACTGTGGGGAGCTCAGCAGTGGGCCAAGGTAGCCACCACCACAGATAACCTTGAGACGGCTTTGCCTCAAGCTGAGCGCCAAGTGCTTGCGCAAGCGATTCTCGACCGCTGTGATAGCCTTGACCGATTGGTTGACGGCATGGTGCAGGACAGCGAGAGATGCCAGAAAGTCTTCGATGTTGAGCGGGACGTCCCAACTTGCGACGTGGTACGTGATGGTACCTGTTTGACGGAAGAGCAGAAGCTTGTTGTGAAGGATGTATTCGCGGGAGCGAAAACAAGTTCGAGAGAAGAGCTCTACTCTTCCTTCCCATTTGATCCAGGGGTCGTACAGAGCGGCTGGGCCAGCTGGAAGTTTCAGAGCTCTGTGGGGCCGCGCGATCCCGTGGCTGTAGGCTTCATATTTTCAACGCCTCCAGCCGATCCTAGCATGCTAAAGAATACCCTTGGCTATGCTCTGAACTTTGATGTGGACACTCAGGCGGGGCTGATTTACGAGTCCAACGAGTTGTACACCGAAAGTGCCATGGAATTCATGACGCCGCCAAACCTGACTAATTTGGATACGATGCGCAATTCAGGAGCCAAAATGATTGTGGCGCACGGCGCCTCGGATGGGGTCTTCTCCCCGGATGACACGGCGCGCTGGTACGAGGATCTTGATAAGAACTACCAGAACAAAGCCGAGGAGTTCGTCCGCTACTTCGAAGTCCCTGGTATGGGGCACGTCCGTGGTGGTCCCGCCACCGATCAGTTTGACGGGCTTGGTGCGCTAATTGATTGGGTTGAAAACGGCTCTGCGCCAGACCGAATTGTCGCCACAGCACGCGGCGAGGGCAATCCGGGCGGTGTTAACCTGGATGTGCCATCCACCTGGGCACCTGACCGTTCCCGTCCTCTTTGCCCATACCCGCTTGTGGCCCGCTATACAAATGGCGACCCGGAACTGGCCTCAAGCTTCCAGTGTAAGCCAAGTTCAGGGGGTTCGGCACTTAACCAATAACCAGCCAAACAAAGAGGGGGTGCCCTATAGCAATCCGGGTATGCCCCTCTTTACTTGTGCAAGATCAGAGAAACTATCAATCTTTTGAATTAAACAAACTTAAAGGCAGCGATCCTTGAGTTATCTTTTAAGTGTCTGATCAAAATGGAGTTAAGAGTTTCCACAATTTTAATGAAAATCATCCTGTTTTTTAGTACATCGTGTACGTATTTTTTTATTTTCCCTTCACCTATAATGAAATTACAAATATTCAGAACATTCATAAATATAAGCGTGAAGCTTGCAGGCAGAAGCTATTTGCTAGATGACATTTTTGAAGGCGTATACTGTTTATTCATTCATATAAATAGTTTCGCAGCTTCTATATGTAAGCGATTGCATTATTAGAAGTTAGCTTCCCTGTTCATGTCTATTCTAGTTGAGAAAATGGAGGTGAAAGGATAAAAATAAGAATCTATCGAAAGGATGTCATTTCCTTATAAGATTTGGGTGCCTATCTTTCAATAGGAAAAGGGGATTGATAATTAAAAAGATAATTCAAAAGTTAAGCACCATGGTGATTTTATTAGATCAAAATGTCAAGCTGCACTAGAAGTTTCAAATAAAGCCTTTTGTCTTGATCAAGGTAAAATCATATTAAATGGATCCAGTGAGGAAATCAATGCTGACCGACAGGTAATGTCGACCTATTTAGGTACTATGACAGTTGGAGTATAATGAAGTAAAACATGGAGGTTATTACAATGAAAGCAGATTCTATTAATCCAAACAACGTAATCGATAATAGTAGATTTCATTCCTATCATTTTTGGCTTGTTTTTTGGATGTTCCTTGTCATCATGTTTGATGGATATGATGTGGTTATTTACGGTGCTTCTGTTCCTTCCCTTATAAAGGAATGGGGGATATCAGATGTCACGGCAGGCGCCATTGGAAGTTATACCGTAATTGGTACCGCGATTGGTGCGATTATGTTCGGAATGGCCGCAGATAAATTGGGCCGTAAGAATATTATTCTATTAACGACATTAATATTTAGCTTGTTTACTTTACTTTCTGGCTTCGCTAACGGTCCTGTTACATTTACCGTTTTTCGTGTCATTGCTGGTATTGGTTTGGGAGGAGTTATGCCAAATGTTATTGCCTTAACAACTGAATATGCTCCTAAACGTATACGTTCTGCAATCGTCTCGTTTGTATTCTGCGGCTATTCGGTTGGTGCGATTGTGGCTGCTTTAACGAGCCGTTCTCTTCTTCCAACGGCAGGCTGGGAGCCCGTTTTTTGGCTGGCAGGAGTTCCGTTATTGTTTCTTCCATTTTTAATGAGAAATATTCCAGAATCTGTCGGTATTCTTTTAGCGAAAGGGAAAGAAGAGAGAGTAAAGAAAATTTTATTTAAGTTAGATTCCACTTTGGATTTGAAAGCAGCAATTCAAGTGGAAAAACAGCAGGTTAAAGCACCTGGTTCGCCTGTTATTAAGTTATTTGAAGAAAAACGTGCATTGAGTACTATGATGTTTTGGATTTCCTGTTTTAGTGCCTTTGTTCTTATTTATTCTATGAATACCTGGTTACCAAGACTGATGATGCAGTCAGGCTATGACCTTAGCTCAAGTCTCACCTTTACAGCAGTTATGCAGATAGGAGCGATTGCCGGTACCTTAATTTTTGGACGTTTAGTAGACAGGTGGGGCTTTAAAAAAGTTCTTGTTCCGCTATTTTTCTGTGGAGCGATTGCCCTGTCATTAATCGGATTTACAAAAAGTACAGTGCTTGCCTTTATCTACATTTCTGTGATTGGAGCTTCCTCTGTAGGAGTGCAAAATATGTCCAATGCTTTTGTTTCTCAGTATTATCCTTTCAGCATGCGATCAACGGCAATAGGCAGTACAATGGCTTTTGGCAGAATGGGAGGAATCGTAGCACCTATATTTGTGGGAGTATTACTTTCTATGAACTTAATGCCTCAGTATAACTTTGCAGCGATTGCATCGGCTGCTGTTCTTGGTGGTTTTGCGATGTTGTTTGTTCAAGAAAAGCATGGAGAATATCATAAAGAAAGAAACGCTTCTCCTGATAAGAAGTTGAAAATGGCAAAATAATGACTAAAAATCCCGGAGATGGTTCTTCGGGATTTAACTAATTAGAAAATAAACAGCTCTAAAAATACTAAATTACGAATTGTTATACTTTTCAAAATATATTTTTCTATTAAAATAAGAAGGGAAGAAGAAAATATGGATGAGGGGAAATGGGTTATGCCGTATATAGACAAGGATAAACTAATGAAGAAATTAGAAAACCATTTACGCTCCACAGCCAGACAACTGATAAAATTTGATACGGAAGATGAAGTACTCCAATATTTAACAGCCGTATTTCATTCTGAATTATACTGTGATTTTGTTGGTGTGATCCTAAATGAAACTGGAAATTTTGTACCCAAAGCATGGAGCGGAAACCTGCCTGCTGTGACAAATTCTTTTCCAATCGAAATACATAATTGTTCCCCGAAGCTTCTGCGTCAGAGTTTAACAAATGATCGTGCCGACTCACCTGAAAGCTGCCAACTTTCAAAAATACTTAAAGAGGCCAATGTTAAAACATGGTTTACTGTGCCCCTTTATGATAACGATTACAATTTAGGGTTTTGTATTGTCGGTTTTTTAAATTATGTTCCATTATTAGATATGGAGATGCCTTTTGAAGAATTCGGTAAAGATATTGCTGTAGCCATGGCGATGGCAAGAGAAAAGAAATCACAATTGAAAAAAATTGAGGGGATTGAATGGATCAGTAAGAATTTATCCCTCAATGCACCGATTGAGAAACATATTGCGGAGCTGACAATGCGAGCAGGTAAGGGAACGAATGCCGACTTTGCTTGTATATATTTATATAATGAAAAGGAAAATAGTTTTGTATTTCAGCCGCCGGCTTATGGAGAAAGTGAGTTTCCACATAAAATCATGATCGAAGACAACTATATGCTTAATAAGTATTTTCCGTTTTTAGAGACTCCTGGCGGAATACAAATGACCTTCCCCTTGGTCATTGATTTAAAAACAATTGGTGTGTTGCATATTGAGAATAAAAAGGATGTTACTTTTACAGAAAATGATTTAAAAATGTTGGAGTTATTATCGAATCATGTGGCCGCTATCTTGGAAAATGCCCGTCTATTTAACAATGAAAAGGAGAGTAAGAACCGTCTCCAATTTTTGTTAGATTTCCAACAAGCACTTGTGAAAGAAACAGTAGAAGTTGATAACTTTGATGGAATTACATCCATGCTTGCAAACTTGTTTCAAAATCCAGTTATCTTATATGATCGATTTATGCAGCCTATTTCGTTTAGTATGTTTGATAAACAGAATCGGGTGCTGCTTCCAGAGCAGATCGCTGATATTGCTAAAAATAGGAGAAATGAAAATAGAGGTCTCGATTATTTTTCCATTGAAGACCCGGAGGATTCCACAAGTAGTTTCTCCTTTTTGATGATAAATGGTGGAGGAAGTTTACTAGGGTTTCTTGCCGTCTGCAGGCCAAATGGAGAAATGGACGAGATTGATCGTTTAACCATTGAATTGTCGCGAAATATTTGTTCCATCCAATTTATCAAACAAAAGCTGGTTCTCGATGCTAAAGAGCAGGCAAAAGATAGTTTTATCAATAAATTGCTTACGGAGAACATAGAAGATTCAGAGGGCATTCTTCAGTACGCAAATCTTTTCCAGTGGGATCTTTTTCAAAGTCATCAAATTGCCGTTCTGTCAATCACGCTTGATGACAGAGAGATAAAAGAAAGCAATCTCTTTGAACAGCAGTCGAAAAAAAACCAAGTATGGGAATATATTAAATCTCATTTACAAGAAGTAGATGAATCTATTATCACTGCCTATCATGATGAGAAATATGTATTAATTGTTCCGTTAAAAAATGAAAGCGCTATTCCGAAAAAACACTGGCAATCGATTTATTCAAAAATTAACAAGTGGACCTTAGAAACCGCTATAAAATGCAAGGTTCTAATGGGAGTGGGTGGAAGCACAACAAACCTGCAAGACTATTTTGTGAGTTATCAACAAGCCATCCAGGCATTAAACATTGTTACCAGTCGTTTACGGCAAAGCGGTTTTACATTATTTGATGAATTAGGTTCTTATGCGATTCTTCATCATTTAAATTATTCGGTAGCCATTGATTTATTTGTAAAAAAACAACTCGGACCCCTGCTATCCTATTCAGAAGGAAAAAATACAGACCTTTCTAATACACTTCATACGTTTCTCCAAAACAATGGGAATGTCAAAAATACAGCTGAAGAACTTTATATCCATCGAAGTTCCTTACTTTATCGACTTGAAAAAATTGAATCACTCTTAGATATTCAGCTAAGCGATGCAGAAGTAAGGTTTAATTTAATGATGGCTTTAAAACTTTATGATATGTATGGGAACGAATTGATGAAAAACACATTATTGAATGTAAAGTGATAACGGTCCCCTTATTTTTGGTCAATAATCCATTTTGCAGATTATTGACCTTTTTATGAATCCGCTGCGACATAGTCTCCTGTTTCATATTCTATTAAACCGTAAAATAGATGAAAAATAGTATGTTTTTTCCTACATTGTGTAGGTACAATTCAACCATACAAATTAGCTATAATAAATTTACAGAAATCATGAAAAATTGAAAATATAAGGAGATGCAGATATGGCCATTCAAACAATTGGTGTTGTAGGAGCAGGATCCATGGGGACAGGCATTGCGAACCTTGCCGCTATAAATGGATTTAATGTAGTTTTAAGAGATATTGAGGAACGCTTTTTAGAAAGCGCTTTAAATCGCATGAGTAAGTTTATGGAAAAGAGTGTCGCAAGAGGAAAAATGACAGAGGAACAAAAGCAAGAGGCATTAGGTCGTATTCTAACAACGACTAGTTTAGAAGATTTTAAAGATGTGGATCTTGTCATTGAAGCTGTCCTTGAAGATCTTAATCTAAAAAAAGAAGTATTTTCAAGCTTAGATAATATTGTTCGTGAGGGAGTCATTTTAACTACAAATACATCTTCCATGTCCATTACGGAAATTGCCGCAGCAACAAACCGCCCTGAGCTGGTTGCCGGCATGCACTTCTTTAATCCAGCACAAATCATGAAACTAGTTGAAGTGGTACGAGGATTTAAAACGAGTGATGAAACTGTACAAGAATTGAAAGCATTATCTAAAAGACTATCAAAAGAGCCGGTTGAAGTAAAAAAGGATTCTCCTGGATTTATTGTCAATCGGATTATGCTTCCTCAGTTTATTGAAGCAATTAGGCTGGTACAAGAAGGCGTTGCTTCCTACGAGGACATCGATAAGGCAGTAAAACTTGGATTGAATTATCCAATGGGCCCTTTTGAACTTCAGGATTTTGCCGGAGTCGATATTGGCTACCATGTGATGAACTATTTTAAAGAAGAATTTAGCGAAAACTATTATGCACCGCCGCTTCTATTAAAACAAATTGTTAAATCAGGCAGATTAGGGAAGAAAACGGGTGCAGGATTTTACGATTACGAATAATTAATTGGAGGGTAATATCATGAGTTATGAATTTTTATTATGTGAAATTGAAAATAAAGTCGCAGTCGTTACGATTAACAGACCGCCAGTAAACCCGTTGAACACACAGGTGTTTAACGAATTGTCCGACCTATTCGACCATCTGGAAACAAATGATGAAGTACGGGCGATTGTTTTAACTGGAAGCGGAGAGAAAGCTTTTGTAGCTGGTGCGGATATCAATGAAATGGCTAACTTGGACCTTGTCGGTATTAATCAAATGAACAAAACATCAAGAGCTGTTTTTTCAAAAATTGAAAATCTAGCAAAACCTGTTATTGCCGCACTCAATGGGCTTGCCCTTGGCGGTGGTCTTGAACTCGCACTAGCATGTGACTTGCGTATTAGTTCTAGTAAAGCAAAATTTGCCTTCCCTGAAGTGGGTCTTGGAATTATCCCTGGCGGCGGTGGTACCCAGCGCCTGCAAAAAATCGTTGGTCAGGGAGTTGCAAAGGAATTGCTTTATTTTGGGGAAATGTTTGATGCCTATCGTGCCTTAGAACTACAATTGGTTAACAAAGTGGTACCGGTTGAAGAACTACTTGATACTGCTAAAGAATGGGCCAACAAATTAGCCCAAAAACCGCCAGTTGCCCTGCAAATGTTAAAATTGGCCGTTAATACTGGAGGAAACACTGATATCGAATCGGGATTAATTATTGAAAGTACCTGCTTTGCAAATGCCTTCTCAACAGAAGATCGTAAGGAAGGATTAAAGGCATTTGTAGAAAAAAGAAAACCGGTGTTTGCAGGACGATAACTTTTCTGACAAAAGGTTCAGCTAACACCCAAAACAACATGAAGTATCCGGCATCATGTGACGGATACTTCCTTTTCGAATTTATTTAACTAAGAAAGTATCATAGTGAAACTAATGGAGTGATGATACGAAATGGTGAATGATCGTAATCATTTTACGGTTTATGGAATCCTTGAACATGCAGCAAAAGTCTTTGGTGAAAAAGAAGCTGTATTTGATTTAACTAATCGAATAACATTCTCACAAATTAAAACTAATGTGGACAAACTAGCAGCCGCATTAATCAGACGCGGAATTAAAAAAGCGGATCGAATTGCCGTCTCCGTACCAAATTGGTATGAAACGATTGTCATATTTTTCGCTGCGGCAAAAATTGGAGCCATACTCGTACCGTTTAACCCCAAATATAAGGCCCATGAAGTCAGCCATATTTTAAGGAATTCAGAACCCAAAGCGTTAATCGCCACAGAAGAATTTGAAAGAAATTTCGGGTTTAAAGATGCACTTTATTTTGTACCTGAAATCATTACGGTAAGGTCCATCATCAGTCATTTCCCATCTTATGAAGATTTAATAAATGATGATGCGTTAGAAATTGGTCAAGAAGAAGATATTGATGTAAATAATGATTTATTTTGTATTTTATATACTTCGGGTACGACCGGTGTTCCAAAAGGCGTTATGATTACTCATCGCAGTGTTGTGCAATCCGCTAATGTAATGGGGATTGAGCTGCGTTGCTCTGAAAAGGATGTTTTGATTCTTCCTTCTCCTTTATTCCACATCTTTGGTATGGCTGTTAACCTGTTTAATGCGGCTTTTACAGGTACTCGGATCGTTTTATTGGAAAAATTTAATCCAACAGAAATTCTCCATTTAATTGAGCAGGAAAAAGTGACCATTCTTAATGGCGTGCCAACCATGTTTATTAAACTTCTAGAAACACAAGATTTTGACCACTATGATTTATCCTCACTAAGAACAGGTGTTGTTGGAGCCTCACCAATTCCAGCGTCGAAGGTTAAAGAAATACGAGATCGAATGGGCATTAATCTTTGTCAGTCCTTTGGAATTACGGAGGCCGTTTCGGTTACATTGTCACCTTATGATGATGAGGAAAAGAATATAACTGAAACACTTGGAAAACCACTTCCAGGAGTAAAGATAAAAATAGTCGATGATAATCGAATGCCATTACCTCCTGGGGAAAAAGGTGAAATCGCCATTCATAGTTTTGGAAGGATGAAGGGTTATTATAAATTGCCCGAACAGACTGCATCCGTACTTGATCACGAAGGCTGGTATTATACAGGTGACCTTGGTATGCTCGATGATCAGGGCAATCTGAAATTTATTGGCAGGAAAAAAGAAATTATCATTCGAGGCGGCTTTAATATTTACCCGCAAGAAATTGAAGCCGTTTTGTCTAAGCACCCTAAAGTAGTAGAAGCTGCAGTCATCGGCATTCCACACGAAACACTCGGTGAAATCGTTTGTGCAGTGATCCAGCTTAAAGACGGGAAAGAAAGCACAGAGGAAGAAATGAAAAATTACTTAAAGGAACAAATGGCAACTTACAAGGTTCCGCAAAAGGTCGTATTTACGGATAAGTTTCCTGTAACGGCAAGTGGCAAAATTCAAAAACTTAGACTAAAGGAAGAGATTGCTGCTAAAACGAGTCCAACATTTTAAAGTTGATGGGAGCAAATAAGATGAAAACTAACTATCATTTTCAAGTACGCTGGGGAGATACCGATGCTGCAGGAATTGTGTATTACCCGAATTTTTATAAATGGATGGACGATGCAACGCATGCGTATTTAGCAGCCATTGGTTATCCTTCTTCGGAGCTGTTTGAAAAACAGAAAATTGGGGTTCCGCTGCTGGAAGCCAATTGTATCTTTAAACGGCCGCTCTTGTTTGAGGATCAAGTCGTAGTAAAGAGTTATGTGGAAGAACTACATAACAAAGTTTTTAAAATTAAGCATGTATTTGTTAGAGGGGATCAAGTTGTAGCCGAAGGGTATGGAGTCCGTGCATGGACGTCTTTCAAAGAAGAAAAACCAAAAGCACAGCCTATTCCGGATAATATCCGAGAAAAGATGCTGCCCCAAGTTGAAGCCGTGGAGGGATAGTATCATGCTGACAGAAAAGAAGGCATATAGAAGCTTTTTAAATGATGAAATTTTGTCAACAGATGTGTTTACCCCCGAGGATTTTGAAGATGAACATATTATGCTTGCCGACATGGCAAATAAATTTGTCATGAATGAAGTTTATCCAAAACTAGGGAAGATAGAGAATCAAGAGTTTACTGAAACCATTAATCTAGTAAAAAAAGCCGGGGAACTCGGTCTGATTGGTGCCGATATCCCCGAAGAAGATGGCGGACTAGAGTTAGGGAAGGTTTGTGCAACCATTATATCTGAAAAAATGGCACTTGGACGTTCCTTCTCCATTACCTTTGGAGGGCAAACAGGAATTGGTGCGCTGCCTATTGCTTATTTTGGAACAAAACAGCAAAAGGAGAAATACCTTCCAGACATACTGACTGGTGAAAAAATAGCTGCCTATGCTTTAACAGAGCCGTCCTCCGGTACAGACGCGATGAGTATAAGAACAAATGCCGTTTTATCAGAGTGTGGTACGTTCTACGTAATGAATGGCGAAAAACAATGGATCACGAACTCTGCATTTGCCGATATTTTTATTGTTTATGCCAAAGTTGACGGAAAAAAGTTTACGGCTTTTATTGTGGAAAAAGGTTATAAAGGTGTTTCTACAAGCACTGAAGAAAAGAAAATGGGGCTAAAAGGTTCTTCCACCCGTTCACTTATTTTAGAAAATGTGAAGGTACCAGTTGAAAATGTGATCGGTGAAGTCGGCCGTGGGCACATTATTGCCTTCAATGTATTAAACATTGGGCGCCATAAGATTTCGGCAACCTCGCTCGGGACCGCGAAACGTGCGATTGAACTGGCGGTAAAATATGCAAATGAGCGAAGACAATTTGGCCAGTCCATTTCTAATTTCAATTTAATTAAAAGTAAATTGGCGGATATGGTAATAAAAACGTTTGTCAATGAGAGCGCGATTTACCGTACGGCAGGTTTGATGCAGGATGGGTTCGATGAAAGGAAGCAAACTGGCAATGATTACGGAGAAACAATTGCCAGGTATGCAATGGAATGTTCAATCAATAAGGTCATGTCAACAGAGATTCTTGATTTTGTAGTAGACGAGGCCGTACAAATTCACGGTGGTTATGGATATATGGCTGAATATGAGATTGAAACCCTCTATCGTGATTCCAGAATCACCCGAATCTTTGAAGGTTCAAATGAGATTAATCGAATACTCATCGCAGCCACTGCGTCAAAAAAACAACAAAAGCCAACGGAGGACAATACTATTAAAAACGGTGTTTTCCAACGTGAGAAACAGGTACTTCAACTGTTGAAAAAACTGTTCAATGAATCTATCGAATCTATAAATGCGAATTCACTTGATAATTTTAATAGTGAACAAGAAATCGCCGCTTTTCTAGCCGATCTGGTTATTTCGATTTATGCAATTGAAAGCGCGATTCTAAGAACGGAGAAAGCTATACAGAATTCTGGTGAGGAAGCAAATAGACTAAAGATTGATTGTACGAGAGTTTATTCGCTAGAAACTTCCCAACAGATTGCTCTTGGAGTTCTAAATATGATCAATCATTTCGGTGAGGGCGAAATTTTTTCACGAATCGCCAGTCTCCTCATTATGAGCAGTCCGGAAAATATCATAGCGGTTAAACGAAGAATGGCGGATGCTGTTATTAGGAAAGAATGCTATGTTTGCTAATTAACTCGGGGATGCAAAAGTATAATCTGAGGGCTGATTCAGAACTTTTCCCTGAATCAGTTTTTAAATGAAAACGTTTTGAAAAGGAGATGGAGTAGATGAGCAACATCGTATTAGTAGAAGGGGCCAGAACAGCATTTACCGAAATATCTGGCACATTTAGAGGGATATCTGCAACAGATCTAGGAGCAGAGGCAGCGCGTGGAGCGATTCGAAAGGCAAATATCGATCCGGAAGATATTGATCAGGTGGTTTTTGCTAACGTTCAGCAATCCAGTAAAGATGCTCACCTCTTAGCACGGCATGTTGGATTAAAGGCAGGGCTTCCCATCCATGTACCAGCGCTGACCATTAATCGTCTATGCGGCAGTGGTGTAGAAGCGATTTTAACCGCAGCCCGTTACATATTGACTGGGGAAGCTAGTGTTGCACTTGCTGGAGGAACTGAGAGCATGAGTAATGTCCCCCATGTCATTCCAGAGATGAGATGGGGAAGTCCGCTAGGCGGCCCTGTTATAGAGGACTGGGTATGGGATGGTTTATATGATACAGTAGGCGGCTGTACCATGGCTGATACAGCAGAAAATTTGGCGAAAAAATATGAAATTACTCGTGAAGAGGTGGATCAGCACGCACTTTCCAGTCATGAGCGGGCCTTAGCCGCGATTGAAAATGGTTATTTAAAAGAAGAAATTATACCGGTAACAGTCCAAGGCAGGAAAGAAGAAATTATTGTGGATCGTGATGAACATGTTCGCAAAACAAGTCTGGAAAAACTAGCAAAATTAAAGCCCCGTTTTATCGACAATGGCGTGGTCACTCCTGGTAATGCCAGCGGAATGGTAGATGGAGCTGCGGCTGTGATTGTCACTTCAAGTGAGTATGCTGAAGAAAAAGGATTAAAACCACTTGCAAGACTTGTATCATGGAGTGTGGTTGGCGTTGACCCTAAATATATGGGGATCGGTCCTGTTCCGGCGATTCAAACTGCATTGAAAAAAGCAGATCTGAAGGTTGAAGACTTAGATTTAATCGAAATCAATGAAGCCTTCTCTGCACAATATTTAGCTTGTCAAAAAGAGCTAGGCTTTGATCCTTCAATAGGAAATGTCAATGGGGGAGCGATTGCGCTTGGACACCCACTGGCGGCAAGCGGTACTAGAATTACATTATCGCTAATCTATGAATTACAAAGAAGAAACGCACGATTCGGTGCATCTGCTGTTTGTATTGGCGGCGGACAAGGAATCGCCTCGATTTGGGAACGTCTTTAATAATTGATATTAACAACGAACCAATCTGTTTAATACGATTGGTTCTATTTTATTAAAAAGGAAAAAACGGCCTGTGCTCCTATTCTTTGGACCGGACACTTTGGCTGAATTCGCTTGGAGTCAGCCCTATGTATTTGCGAAACTGCCGGGTAAAATGGTTGTAATTTTGAAAGCCAACGTCATGGGCAGCTTCAGTTGCATTCCGATTCGTATGCGCAAGAAGCAAGGCAGCCTGCTTAATTCGCATTCGATTAAGTGCCTCCACAATCGATTCTCCAGTATTTTCTTTAAATAGATGCGATAGTCTCGAAGCAGAGAGACCAACGCACCGGGCAAGATCTTCGACTCGAACCGTCTCCTGCATCCGCTGGGCAAGCAAATACAGCGTTTCTTCAATCCGCGGGTCAACCCCGCTTGTTTGCTGCTTGGCGAGCAGCATTAGAATTTCCCGCAGTGCACTCAAGCACAGTTCATGCCAATAAGCAGCTCGTTCACGGGAGTCAGACAGAAGTCGGAGAAAAGCGTGGAGGATACGCTCCCGAACCGCTTGCTGCTCAATCTGCCGGATGGTCAGCGCCTCGTTTGGCAGAAGGCTCGATTCCAAGAGTCCGCCAGTAAAATGGGCCCAAACAAAATTCCACATCTTTCCTTTTGGTGTACCGTAACGATGGGGTGTTCCCGGCTTCAACAGTGTTATATCACCGGCCCTTACCCGCCGCTCGCAACCGGCTGCCTCAAAGTAACCTTCACCATCTAGCGTGTATGTTATTAGCCAGTCACTCATGCCGTCCGGACGAATTGTTGAATAGGTGTCTTGCTCATGAAAATGTCCGGCGATGACCATACCGTTGGCCAATCCGTCATAGTTGGAGGGGCGATCAAGCTCCATGGTAGTCCCCCATTTCTAGTAGTACTTCATTAAGATTAGTTTAGTTTATCCGACATCGGCAAACAAGTGTAATTGTTGAGAAATAGCAGAATCGTATGCATTGTTAGCAAGATACATCCTTCTTCTACGCCCTATTCCAACTATATAATAAAGACAGTGATATATGTCACTTGTAGTGGAAATAGGGGAGGGTAAAGAAGTGGTATATAAGAATCGGGTACTAACAGATGAGCAAAGGCGTAAGTTTGAAACGGAAGGTTATTTAATCGTAAAAGGATTGTTTACGGAGGAGCAACTGGCGGAGATTGACAAAACCTTTGAGGACATTAGCCGTCAGGTGATCCCGGGTCATTTTGAACCAGATTTGCAGCAGGAAACAGTTGACCCGCTAAAGCGGTATCCGAGGGTCATGCATCCGCACCGGTTTAATGAAACAGCCAAACGCTATATGCTGCATCCACAGGTAATGGATGTGCTAGCTGATTTGTATGAGGAAGAATCGCTGGCTGCCCAAAGTATGTTTTATTATAAACCTCCTGGTGCACGGGGACAGGCACTTCATCAGGATAATTTTTACCTAAAAGTCGAGCCGGGTAACTGCATTGCCGCTTGGACGGCAATCGACCCAGCTGATGAGGAGAACGGAGGGCTGTTAGTTGTGCCTAAGACGAGTGCCTATGATATTGTTTGTCCTGAATTGTCGGATGCCAAGGAATCGTTCACTACCCACTACGTGAAGCCGCCGAAGGATCAGAAGGCCATTCCGGCTGTGATGGACAGGGGCGATGTGCTCTTTTTCAATGGGAATCTGATTCACGGCTCATACCGCAATAAGACGAAAGACCGTTTCCGCCGTTCGTTCATTTGCCACTACGCCAACAGCTCGGCCACGCACATTAGCACATATTATCGTCCTCTGTTTAGAGCTGACGGGACTGAGTTGGAACTGGAGACCAATCCGAATGGAGGTCCGTGCGGAGTTGAATATGAATCACCGTATATCCACTAAAAGTGAGCCACGTCTTGAAGTGCTAATGTCCTGGTGGGGGATGAATGGACTGGGAGTGCTAAACGGCATTGGTGAAGAATGGAGCATGGAGGAGAAAGTGCGCCGTATCGCCGAAGCGGGCTACGATGGCATTAACGGCTTCCTGCCTGAGGGCAGGGAGGCCGAACATTGGAATCGGCTGCTGGATCAATACAACCTTTCATACAGCGTAAACGCATATCCGAAAACAGCGGAGGAGCTGGACGCTTTTCTTCGCAAGGCAAAATCGTTCGGAAGGGTTGATTTCGTAAATGTACAGGTGATAAGGCCATTTCTGGTCGGAGAACAAGCGGTGCAGCTGCTTTCCGACATGGCAGAGGTGTCGCATTCTGTGGGCATCCCGGCTTATATTGAGACGCACCGCGGAACGATCACGCAGGATTTGCTGCGCACGGTAGAGTATGCTAAAGTCTTGCCTGAGCTTGAGCTGACAATCGACTTCTCACATTATGTCGTGGCAGGGGAAATGCATACGGTGTCGGCCGAGGCAGAAATGCTGTTACAGACCCTGCTTTCTCGGACGAAGAGCATACATGCCCGCGTATCGAACGGAGAACAGGTACAGATTGATATTCCCGTGTTTGGAAGTGTGAATGAGGAGGGTGCCAAGGACCTCGAGTTCGAACACCCGATGTTAAAGCACTTTACACCTTGGTGGCTTGGAGGGATGCGCAGCTGGCGTCAAACAGCACAGGAAAACGAAGTACTGCCGTTTGTCTGTGAGCTCGGTCCGCCACCTTATGCGATTACGGTCCGTGGTCCGGACGATGCGCCTTGCGAGGTGAGCGACCGCTGGACGCAAGCACTGCTGTTTGCAAGGATCGCCCGGTCGTTATGGAAACAGATTTAAATAAATAAGAGCAGATGGTATAATAACTTGTTTAGCGTTTGAAAAGTCCTTGGTTGTCAAGGGCTTTTTCGGATTGGAGGCTTAATATTGCCCATGTAGCAACCCTATAATGTTTTGTGCGAACTCCGATACTCATTAGGAGTAACCCCATATATCAAATGGAATTTTTTATAAAAATAAGTTAAATTATTATAGCCAATCTCTCTAGAGATATCGTCAATACTCTTTTCGGTCAAACGCAATAACATTGATGCATGTTTGAATTTCTGTTCTTGAATAATTGTAGAAAATGATTTTCCAGTCAACTTTTTAATAATTCGTCCTAAATGAGCTGAGGAAAACTTAAAATGTTCTGCTGTTTGTTCAAGTGTAAGATCCATATAATTCTTCTCCATATAGGCCAATAGCTCCAATATAGGTATACTGGTATCTTTTATACCTTTCTTCAAGTAAATCTCATAGTTCTCACTTTCTAAAAGCCTGCTAAATAATATGATGATATAAGCCTTTATGATTTCGGGATTCGTACTTTTACTACTATCAAACGCTTCACATAAGATATTTTGAATGGTTTGTTTAATTTGCCAATTATCCGCCGTTCGGAATAATAGGAAATTTTTTTCTCTCGCTTGATTGGTTATGATGGAAGCAATCGTTTTTCCAAGAACATTATCCCCCAAAATGCGATAGATGAACTGATTATCAAAAAAATCCTCTTTCGCCAAGAAGTTTATTAGGATATCCTCTTTTCCTACCTTGTTAATAGAATGTTCTACATTCTTGTTAAGGATAAGAATATCACCTTCGCCTAAAATGAATTTTTCTCCCTGAATCTCTTGAATAAAATTACCGCTATAAATGTAATTCATTTCGAACAAATTATGTGTATGTGTAATCATTTTCGCAAAACGAGTATGTTTAGAAATGACGAATATGTCTTCGGTTACATTTAATTTTAGAATGCTATTTTCTAAGGTATAAGTGTAACCAGGCTCATGATTGTTTCTAGAAGATCCGGAAAGGTTAGACCAGGCATTAGCGTTATCCAATGCTGATTCACTAGATAAATAGGGTGTGAGGATTAATTCTTTCAATGTATCATCTGAGAGTTCCTCAGAATATTGGAGTTCTTTTTCCTTATCGGTTAATTCTAATAAAAATTTGTCTAATTCTTCATAGTTCATGTTAACGCCTCCTATCACAATATATCATTTTTGGTTAGTCAAAACAACCGCTTAAGATATTGGTGGAAGTGTTTACATGTTGTAAGATAGCCACATAGGGTACCCGAGAAAAATGTTTGATACGTTAGTGTTATAAAAGCTATTTTAAAGGAATTCTGTGTTGGAGGAAAAGGAATGAATAATTTAAAGCTAAATAAGTTTGAGCGATATTATGAAACTACCGCAAATTCCCCGTTTAAGAAAAGGGAAATTGTCAGTTATACTCTCGGAGGAGTCGGGGATTCGATCCTGTCGGGAATTGTATCAACATTTTTTATGATCTTTGCAACCGCTGTCTTGAAAATCTCACCAATAACCGTTGGAACTATTCTATTAATTACCAAGTTCATTGATGCATTTTGTGATCCAACTGTTGGCGTATTAATGGATAATACAAGAACTAAATATGGGAAATTAAGACCTTATATTTTATTAGGCGGCCTGTTTTGGGCAGGAATGACAGCCATACTTTTCATTAATCCTGGTTTTACTTCGGAATCCTTAAAAATTGCCTATGTATTTATTGTCTATACCCTTTGGGGAATTGGTTTTTCTTTATTTGACGTCCCTTATTGGAGTATGTCAGCTATAATTACTACTGATTCAGAAAAACGGAATTCAATTGTTAGTTTGACTAGATCTGCAACGACCATTGGAGCGTTGATTGTTTCATTAACAGGTGGTCTATTAGTTTCTTATTTTGCCGACCTTCCTTATAGTGGACAGGGATACTCCTATGTGGGTTGGATTTTTTCCTTACTCGCAGCTATCAGTTTTGTGGTTTTATTTTTTGTTTCAAAAGAAAGAGTGAAGCCTCAAACAGAAAAGATCCGTTTTAAAAATATCATTACTATATTAAGGATAAACAAACCATTGCAAGCCTACATCATTAGTCAATTTTTACAAGTGCTTACTATGGTCACACAAGCATTGACTAGCTACTATGCGATCTATAACCTTGGTAGTATTTCTTTGATGTCTTTTATCATGGTACCAATTATGATCGGGTTTTTATTAACACCTGTGATTATGCCGAAATTACTAAAAAGAATAGAACTTACAAAATTGTTTTTATATAGTGCAATTGGCTCTTTGATAGTGGGAGTTATTTATTATGTAGTTGGTTATGATAATTTAACCTTTGTTTTCATTATTTCTATCTTTTCCGGTTTGTTCATGTCCATGAGTATGACATTATCGACGCTTTATGTCGTAGATTCTATCGATTATGCAGAATGGAAAACGGGTTATCGGGCTGAAGGACTGATGTTTGCTACTCAGTCATTGACAGCAAAGATTATGTCTGCGCTTTCTTCTTTTCTTACGGGTGCCTTACTAACAGTGGTTGGATTTAATAATAGTGCTGCAACGCAATCGTCAGCTGCTCTCAATGGAATATTCTTTATGTTTGCCTTGGGGGCTGGAATTAGTGCTCTTTTAGGTTCGGTCCCACTTTTAATGTGCAAATATAAGGGGCAAGCGAGACTAACTATATTAGAAGAAGTTAGGAAAAAAAGGCAGGACACTGTAAGTGAAAGTAAAATTATTTCCTAATTCACATTAGACATCAATATGTAATATGAGGAGAGACACAAATGAAAATTACAGATTTACGGATGAATGGAATAAAAAATCCAATAGGGTTCTCGTATGATATCCTAAAGTGCTCATGGAAAGTGACAGATACAAATTCTAGGAGACAGCAGAGAGCGAAAATAGAAGTTAGTTATGATGAGAATTTTGAAGATATTCTTTATGTGAAGGAATCCGAATCTTTAGACTCCACTGGCGAGCAAATCTGTATGGAATGTCAACCGAAGACGAAGTACTTTTATAGAATTGAAGTGGAAACAGACGAAGGTGAAATTGCGACTAGTGAAATTGCCTCTTTCGAAACAGGAAAGATGGATGAACCATGGGGTGCCAATTGGATTGGTACTCAAAGTGAAGATACATTTCATCCACTCTTTACCAAGCAATTCATAACTAACAAACCTATAAAGAACGCTCGACTCTACATCTGTGGTCTGGGATTATATGAAGCTTTGATAAATGGAGCAAAGGCAGGCAATGAATATCTCACCCCTTTATATAGTGATTACCATACCGAATATCAATATCAAACATACGATGTAACTGGTATGTTATCCAGTAATAATAGCGTAGAAATCATGCTTGGAAATGGCTGGTATAAAGGTAGATTTGGGTTAGGGGATTTAAAAGAGAATTTTGGAGCAGCATTTGCTTGTATTGCAGAACTTCATCTCACTTACCACGATGGTAAGGAAGAAGTAATCAGCACAGATGAAAGCTGGCGCTACCTTGGTTCTGATGTGGAATTAAGTGATATTTATGATGGAGAAATTTTTAATCGTCTGCTTTGGGAGGGAAAGAGCAATCCTGAGAAAGAGGTCAGAATTTTACAGTTGGACAAAAATAAGTTGGTTAGTAGATATAGCATTCCCGTTATAGAAAAGGAAGAGATTTCAATTCAAGAAATCATCTACACTCGAGCAGGAGAAACGGTTTTAGATATGGGTCAAAATTTTGCTGGGTTTATCGAGTTTCGTAACCGATTTCCTAAAGGAACTAAATTAATTTTTGATTTCGGGGAAATCTTACAGAACGGAAATTTTTATAATGAAAATTATCGCTCGGCTAAATCTCAATTTATTTATATATCTGATGGTACGGAAGAAATTGTGAGACCACACTTTACCTTTTTCGGATTTAGATATGTTCGCGTTACCGGATGGATAGGAAGTCTTACTGAAAAAGATATTGTTGGTAAAGTCATTTACTCTGATTTAGACCAAGTAGGGTTGATTCATACGTCGGACGAAAAAATTAATCGCCTTTATCAAAACTGCTTGTGGGGCCAAAAATCGAATTTCATTGATTTTCCAACAGATTGTCCGCAGCGGGATGAACGCTTGGCATGGACGGGAGATGCACAGGTTTTTGCAGGAACCGCATCCTACAACATGGATACCAGGGCATTTTATAACAAATTCTTACACGACCTTAGAGTAGAGCAAACGAAACATAATGGGATCGTACCTGGGTTCATTCCTGTTTTTGGGGAACCGATTGCGTGTAGCGTATGGGGCGATATTGGCACCTTTTTACCAATGGTCCTCTTCAACCATTATGGAGATAAGGATATTCTAGAAAACCATTTTCCTATGATGATAGATTGGGTGGACTATATAACAAGAGAAGATGAAAAACGAGGTCAAAAATACCTGTATGACTTTGGCGCACAGATTGGTGACTGGTTAGCGCAGGACGGAAGATCTCCGCAGAGTTTTAAGGGAGGGACAGATGACAATTTTATCGCTTCTTGTTACTATTATGAATCCACTAGATTGGTTGCCGAAGCTGCAAGTCTATTAGGCAAAACAATAGAGGAGGAGAAGTATAGAAACTTAGCCCTAAAAATTAAAGAGGCCATTTTACATGAGTTCTTTACCCCATCAGGAAGATTAAGTATTGACACGCAAACCGGTTATTTAGTTGCATTAAATTTCGGTCTTTACGTTGACAAAGAAAAAGTAGTAGAAGGTCTTCGTGAGAGATTATATAAAGATTCTTATAAATTGACTGGCGGCTTCGTTGGAGCCCCGATTATGTGCCGGGTTATGGCCGAAAATGGAATGGAAGAAGAAGCCTTGGATTTCTTATTCCAAGAAGAATTTCCAAGTTGGCTTTATTGTGTAAACTTGGGTGCCACTACGATTTGGGAGCGCTGGAATTCCGTATTAGAAGATGGCACTATGAGTGGAACCATTATGAACTCTTTAAATCACTATGCATACGGAGCAATTGTTGAATATCTTTACCGAGATTTAGGCGGGATTAGACCACTAGATCCTGGATTTAAGAAAGTGTTGTTTGCGCCTCAAATTAATGGGAAGTTTGAACATTTTTCGGCTGAATATGATTCCGTAAGCGGCAAGTATGCATCGTATTGGAAAATTAATGAGGACGGCAGTGTTAGGGTACGATTCGAGGTGCCATTCGCTCGGACCGCAGAAGTACACCTTCCTGAGTATAAGGAAGAGACGATTCTTCTAGAAGCAGGCATTCATGAATTTAGCTATTTTCCAAAGAAAGACTATAGAAGTTTATTTACTTTAAATACCCGCATTACTGATTTGGCCAAACATCCACAGGCGCTCGAAATCCTTGAGAGAAAGATCCCTTTTGTTACGCATATGATTTCTCAGGGAGATACCGATGGGATGTCCCATTCCCTAAAAAATTTAAAAAGGTTGGACTTTCTCGGAATCCATCCGGATGATGTCAATCAGGCGGCTGAGGAGATTTTAATGATCAAGCGATAGAAGTAACTAGATTGTCAATAAAATGTCGTTATCTAAATTGGAGGTAGTAAAATGGCTGAGGTTTACCAATGGAGAAAAACTCCTTATATTAATTTAATCATTGCTGCGTTTCTTGGTGTAGGTACATCAGTAGGTGCGATTGTCATATTAAATTTCGGACTCATTCAATTTAATATCATTAGACTTGTGGGACCTGATCGGGTTACAGCAGTATTCGGAACCGCATCAGGAATAAGTAGTTTAGCGGCACTTGTATTAGGACTTATAGGTGGTGTCATTGCAGATAAAACCCGTTTGAAATTTGGAAGACGGAGGTTCTGGATGATTGCAGGCAGTATTGGCGGTGCTCTCTCCATGTTAGGCTTAACCTATGCAATCTCGGTTCCGATGCTTGTTATTGCATGGTGTCTTTTACAGTTCTTTTATAGTATGGTATCGCTATCCTGTTATGCCATTGTTGCGGAACAAGTCGATCCTGACAAGTTTGGACGTGCTTCTGGTCTAATTGGTGCTGCATTTCCTGCATTTGTCATGATTGGTCAAATGATCATGGGGGCATTTTCTGATTCGTCCGTACAAAGTAAACTAATCGCCATCATATTCGTCCAATTAATTTGTGGGGTAGTGGCTGCCGTTTTGGTCAAAGATAACAATTTTTCCAATGCAGCTGCTGCCAAGAAAAAGGGCTTTATTTGGAAAGAAATTCGTAACTTTTATCCTAGTTATAAACAATACCCATCTTTTACATGGGCATTGCTTACAAAGATTTTTATTCAAGTTTCCAATGCGGGTCTTACATTAATGACACTTTTTTATATTGCGAGGTTTCATTTTAGTGAAGGAAGAATCTTTCAAATCAATGGGATCACCTCTCCTTCCATTATGGTTATGGTAGCAGCAGGATTAATTGGTGGATTTCTATCTGATAAGGTTAAGAAACAAAAGCCATTTGTTATTGGATCAGCACTCATATTAGCAGTTTGCTGGATCATATTTGCCTTCTCCTTTAACATCACTTGGATTATTATTGGAAACTTTGTCCTTAACTTTGGATTTGGTATGTTTTCAGCAGTCGATAACGCGCTGGTTAACAGAATTCTTCCATCAAAAGAAACGGCGGGAAAAGATTTATCGATTATCAATAATAGTGCACCTTTGGCCAATTCACTCGTAAACTTTGCGGCACCGGCTCTTATTGGCCTAGGGGTAAGCTGGTTTGGTGGTGACGGCTACATCTTCTTCTTCTTGGTTCTTGCGGCATCCGCAGTATTTTCAGCCCTGTCTGTCATTCCAATCCCGGAATTGGACGCTCAAAAAGGTAATCAATCGGAGATGGATGAGACACCCTTGAATACTTTGATTAATTAGACTTAATTAATAATTTATTATCTAAAAATAGGAGGCCAGGATGGAACCTTTAATATATTTTAGATCAGAAAAAATTTCAGACTGTGTAACTAGAATATTTGGACCTGCGGGCGAACTCATGTATTTAGTGGAAGGGAGTGAACGAGCAGCACTTATTGACACTGGTACGGGTGTAGGGGACTTACGAACCTTTATTGAACACCTGACGGAGAAACCTTATTTTGTCTTATTAACACATGGTCATGTCGATCATGCCATGGGTGCCCCTGCTTTCGATGAAGTTTATATGAATCCGGCAGATAAAGAAGTCTATGCTAGTCACAGTGATTACAATGTTCGTAAGGGATTCCTTGAAATGAGTATGGGTGAGAATTTTGCTAGGGTGAATGAGGAGGATTATATTCCTATTGGTTCAAGTGATCGATATAAACCTCTTTTACCTGGAGACATGTTTGACCTTGGTGGAATTCATTTAGAGGTGAATATTGGAGCAGGACATACTCCTGGCCTGGTGACCATTTTACTAGTAGAGGAACGTACCTTGTTATTAGGGGATGCATGCAATTTCTTTACCTTCCTTTTTGATGAGTTTACTCTCGGTATTATTTCCTATGAAAAAATGTTACGAGAGTTAGATGAAAAAACAGCAGGCCGCTATGACAAAGTCTATTTGTCACATGGAGATGGCGATGCGCCAAAGGAAATGATTGAATCGGTTATCGCTCTTTGCGAAGATATTAAAGCAGGTCGAACAGATGATGTGCCATTTGATTTTATGGAACATAAAGCCTTTATCGCAAAAGAAATCGACCAAAACATGAATAGACTGGATGGCGGTCTTGGAAATATTGTTTATAGTAAGGAAAAGGTTCATCAATAAAATTATAGGAGTGCCCCTAATTTTTTCTTAATGGGGCATTTTCTATTTTGGATAAGGTGAACGTAAATTAAAATTTAGATCGGAGAAAAAAACATGTATTTAGTCATCGATATTGGTGGGACATTTATTAAATATGCTCTAATGAATCAAGCGGGGGACATCATCGAAAAGTGGAAAAAGCGAACACCGACAACTAATTTATCCGAATTTAAAGACGTGATTTTTTCCATTATTGAAGAACATGATTTAAAAGAATTGAGAGGGATTGCCTTCAGCTGTCCAGGGACCATTGATGCAGAGAAAGGAACGATTTATCATGGTGGACTTCTTCCGTTTTTACATGAAGTTCAATTGGCAAAAATAGTGGAAGAAAGATTTGGAAAAGATGTAACCATCGAGAATGATGCGAAATGTGCAGCACTAGCCGAATTGTGGCTGGGCAGTGTGAAAGAGGCGAAAGATTCTGTCGTTCTAGTGCTGGGAAGTGGTGTTGGGGGAGGAATTATTATAGATAGCAAACTTCATAGAGGCTTCCATCTTTCTGCAGGAGAAGTGAGTTATGTCATGAACGAAGTGAATCCCCAAACAAGAGAGGGAAAATTTGTCGGGTCTGAATGTTCCGCTGTTCAATTGGTTAACCGAATTGCGGAAGTGAAGAAACTGAAGGATCCAGCAAACGGAGAGGCTGTATTTGAGTTCATTAACGCTCAAGATAAAGAAGCTAATGCGATCTTCGATGAATACTGTATCCAATTGGGGACCATGATTCTTAATTTGCAATATATTCTCGACCCAGAAATCATTGCCATCGGAGGAGGCATTAGTTCACAACCAGTAGTCCTTGAACGTATTGAATGGGCCATCAATCAATTGAAAAAGAAAAACCCAATCCATACAGCCAATCCAAAGGTTGTTACTTGTGAATTCAGAAATGATGCTAACCTTTACGGAGCACTCTATCAATTTCTGCAATAGATTTTGACCTTTCAATCAAGGCTGGGATTTATGTTATTAAAAAAGGCTAGGTATGCTGATAAAGGGTTCCGTTTTGAGGTATTTTTTTTAAGATAAGTCCCGAAATAACAGTCGTATTGGAATTGCATTGGTACATAAAAAATAAAACTCGTTAGTCATTGGCGAGTGTCCTTAATCAAGTAACCAGCAAAGGTAGAATAAGCTGAGATTTTCCGGTTAAATGCACAATGAGTTCGTTTCGGGGTAAAATAAGCGGAAATTTTCCGGCTAAGCAAAGCAAAAACCCCCATTTTCACGATTTTTAGGTAAATAGGCGGAATCTCTCCGTCTATTTACACTATTTTTAATGCCTATTTACTAATTAAGCGGAAATTTTCCCCCTATTAATCAGCTCGGGTGCTTAACCTGATCCCGCCACAGATAACTTCGGACCCTCTAAATCCTAGATGCGGGAATAAGCAGCTTTACTATATAATCCTCTCAAGCAAAATCCCCAATTCTTTTGCTATGGTCTTAGGCGGAAAAGGCATCCCATCCTTTAACCAGGATTCCAATACCCCTACATAAGCATTTGCAGCGAATTTAACAACAACATCTTCACTTAAACCTTCATTTTTTCCTTCTGTTTTATGCAGTTTTTCTTTGTAACCTTCCAAAACATAATGTCAGCATATCAAGGGCAGGATTACTGGTGAGTCTTTTCGCTCTTACCATTGCGGTTTCTGGACCAACGATGCCGTTATTGTTATCCGGGATCAATCGAAAGAAGGTCATGTTACTTGTATTAAGTGTTTTCGTTGTGGGAAACATCGCATCCGTATTTGTAACTAACTTTAACCTTCTATTAATCATTCGTATCGCGCTAGCTCTTTTCCATCCGGTTTATTGTTCCATGGCATTTACCGTAGCCGCTTCCTCAGTAAAACCTGAAGAAGCTCCAAAAGCTGTTTCAAAAGTATTTATAGGTGTATCCGCTGGTATGGTAGCCGGCGTCCCAATTGCAAGTTTTATATATAGTGCTTTTTCGTATGAAATGGCGATGGGATTCTTTGCTATTGTAAATGTAATTGTATTGGTCGCTACATTGATTTTTGTACCATCAATGCCTGTTGAAGAAAGACAATCTTACGGAGAACAAATTGCTGTATTAAAAAAATCCATTTTATGGGTCTCTATAGTAGCTGTCATTTTATTAAATGCATCCGTATTCGGGGTATATAGTTATATTGCAGAGTATCTTGAAACGGTTACCCAAATGTCTCCGAATACCATCAGTTTAACTTTATTCGTTTTCAGTGGAGCTAATATTATTGGAAACATCGTTGCAGGGAAGGTACTCACTAATAGTCCTATTAAGTCCATCTTAACTTTTCCTTGTGCTTTGAGTGTAGTTTACATCCTTTTATTCTTCACTGGAGAGTTTGCCGTCCCTATGGTAATCATCACTTTCCTTTGGGGAGTATTGGCTGGAGGTATCATGGCAAATATTAATCAATATTTGATTTCATCTTCAGCTCCAGAAGCTCCTGATTTTGCCAATGGTTTATTTATATCAGCATGTAACGTAGGAACAACAGTTGGCACAGCTTTCGGCGGGTTATTCATATCAGAAATGGGCACACAATACGTTATATTAGTGGGGGTCCTTTCCTTGATATTAGGTTTGGTAACTATTTTCCTAAGAAATAATATGTATAGTCCGACAAAGCAAATCTCCACTGAGGAGTATACCATTTAAGATTTATAGTTCTCACTCAATAAAAGAAACGAGCACTGATCATTGAAACATTTCGTTAAACATATACATTAGTAGGGCACGTACAGTTTGAAAAACGGGAAGCCTCAAGAAGGTTTCCCGTTTTCATTAGCAAGGAAGTGGAAATTTTGAAAGAACTGGAGTCACTTGTTAAATATATTTTACGAGGCATCGTTTTCATTGTATATTTCCCTGTTTATATTATTCTGCAAGTATTAAAATTTATTTGGAACTATCTAATTGTTTTGCCGCTTCAATGGCTGTGGGACACTATCATTCTACCCGTTATTATATTCTTATGGAGACATATTCTATTCCCTCTCTGGCACTTTCTAATCTATATTCCTATCCGATGGTTGTGGCACCGGCTCTTGTCACCTTTTTTCTTCTATGTGTGGAACAACGTATTTATTCCGTTATTCAAGGTTTTGTGGTATTATCTGCTGTTTCCTTTTGTGTATTATGTCATTTATTATCCATTTTATTTGCTGTGGAAATATATACTGATCTGGTTCTATCGGGAGATCTTTATTCCGGTTTTGCATCTTTGCAGTAAAATTCTGAAGCTCCTCCTTAACGGGCTTAAGTGGTTTTGGATGCATCTTGTCTATTATCCTGTCCGCTGGTTCTGGAAAACTTTCATTTATTATCCGATCCGGTGGGTCTACCGACAAATCATCAATCCAGTGTTTCAGTGGTTTAAGAAATTGTTTGTTTAGAATGGAAACATTATATACCTGCACTAGACTTGTTAATTTTGAAGGGCTTTTGAACTTTAGATTGTTGGTTACTCTTTGAAGAATTTTTATTCAAAGCCAACAATAATATCATCCCAACGATACAAGCTGTCCCAATCCATTGGAAAAAGCCAAAGGGTTCCTTTAACCAATAGACCGTTGTTAAAACGGCAGCTAGCGGCTCAATGCTGCCTAAAAGACTGGACTCTTTAGGCTGCAGACTTTGTAAACTTTCTATATAGAACCAAAATGCAATCATCGTACCAAATATAATAATGAAGATTAAATATAAATAAGCTTCTAATGTTAAGCTTGTAATGTCCATTTGCCAAGGCGGATGGATAAAACTTAATGCAAGTCCACCAATCATCATCGCCCATCCGACAATGACAAGTGAATCGTATTTCGAAAGAAGAGGTAAAGCATATAAAGTATAAAAAGCTAACGCAATTCCAGAAAAAATACCCCAAACAATCGCAAGTGGCGGCACAGACAATTGAGAGATAGAGCCATTTGTTAATAAGAAAAAACAACCCACTAACGCTAAGGAAGCAGTCAATACATCCCTTTGTGTTAGGACCGCTTGTTTGCGGAGAATTAAGTATAGGATAATCATAACAGGTGCTAAATATTGTAATAGTGTGGCTACAGCAGCATTTCCATGTTCAATAGAAGCCATATAGGTGTATTGAACTGCAAGCATACCGACTAATCCGAAGATAATCAATTGAATAGCTGTCTTTCGATTTTTCCAAACAGCCAATATCTGGGAGCGGTCTTTTATAAAAAATTGAACGGTTAGGAGTAAAAAACCAGCAATGAGCAATCGAATTGCTACCAGCCAATCTACATCAATTTGATACTGTTGAAAAAGCTTTTTAGCAACGGTGCCGCCGATCCCCCAAAATACCGCCCCCGTTATCACAAGAAAGATCCCCTTACGTCTATTCATGATTGATTTTCCACCTTTAAATATAAAAATAGTGTTATAATACTTTAAATAATAAGGGAAGAACCTCGGAATTAATACCCGAATTGAATGAAAAAATATAAGGATATTGAGGTAGGGAAATGCAAATTAAGGACTTCATGGTTGACCAGAGTCTAAAAGAATTAACCGAACATCGTACTATGGTATTACCAATTGCCTGTTACGAAACAACAATTAACCAAAATATAAATGGCTATATACCGCTTCATTGGCATGACGAATTTCAGTTTGTTCTCGTAGTCAAGGGTGAGGCGATTTTTCAGATCAATGAAGAAAACCTTCGTGTGCAAGAAAGCGAGGGGCTATTTATCAATAGTGGATGTCTGCACATGGCAAAGGATCAGATTAATTCGGGTTGTACTTATATTTGTTTAAATGTTTCCCCAAGTTTCGTTGTATCACAAGAACTTTATCCAACCTATGTAGCTCCTTTTCTCCAGGCGACGAATATTCCTTATTTACGTTTGGTTCCAAAGGAGTTCTGGGCGAATCAAATTTTGGATTCTATTATGAAAATCAATCAGTTGATCAAACAAAAGCCAACATACTATGAAATTGATATTTCCGTCAATCTAACCTCTATTTGGAAGAACCTCATTATTATTGGCATCGAATTAGAGTATGAACAGACAGAAATGATAAAAAGTCAGCGTATGAAGCAAATGTTAAATTGGGTCCACCTGTATTATCCTGAAAAAATTCTTTTAGAAGATATTGCACGAGCTGGTCAATTAAGCCGTTCTGAATGCTGTCGATACTTCAAACGAATTTTAAAGAAGACTCCTCTGAATTACGTAACCGATTATCGAATTCAAAAAAGTTTAATTTTACTACAACAACCAGAATCTAGTGTCACGGATGTGGCCTATCAAGTAGGATTTAACAGTACAAGTTATTTCATTGATCAATTCCGAAAGTCGATGAACATGACACCATTGGCATACAAAAAACAGCAAAGCTCTTGGGATTAGATATGACTTCGAGGCAGAAAAAAAACCACTGAAGTGGTTTTTTAATCACGCATTGCTCCTGCCTCGCGAGAAGTCATTGCACCTTGTCCTTCACTTACATCTTTTTGAATTTCTTGTTTTACCTCCTGTGGATCGGTTCCAGCAAATTCTGGCTGCATAATAGAACCAGAACCCAACTTCTTACTCGCTTGATTATTCTGTTTCATCCATTTCCTCCTAAAATTTATTTACAATCTTATTATTAGCAACAATTTTGTAAATAAAATCTCCTATTTTTAAATTGCTTTTATTCCGCAAAATTCTCTTATTTTCAGCATTAAAAAATAAAATCTCCCACTATTTTTAAAGAGTTCTAATCATTTGTGAAACATTTTTAGATGATCGGAATATCTAAAATATTTAATATATTTAGAAAAAAGATAAAAATTGATATTAATTATGACAAAAACGGAAACGTTTTCAAGTTAAATTCTCTTTATAATAATGACTATAAACACAAGTTAAGCTTTGTAAGATTCCTATTTTAAAAGGGGGAGAAGGTGTACAAAATTTCATACTTTTTTCCGCATCCAGCCCATATTGAATGAATGAGTCGAAAATGAGATGATTCAACGGATTTGGATCCAACCTTACAGAGTTTGAGGCAGTAAATTCCTGGGAAGCAAAAGGAATTTATTAGTTTAATAAATATAGAGGAGTTGTTTTTTTAATGTGGCATTTCTTTCCTGAAAATTATATGTGGTCTTATCAGATTGTAAGAATGATAAGCCAATCCTATTTCGGCGGCGGTGAAGTAAATGAAATCCTCGATGCAGCGAGCCGTATGAAGTTAGGAGATCTTGAGAGTTTCCATCATGAATGGATGAGACTCGGAAATAAGTCTCTAACCACTGCAAATGATGCAATGGACAAGGGTCATAAAGAAACTGCACGTTCAGGATACCTAAGAGCAGCAAACTATTTCCGCACGGCGGAGTTTTTTCTTCAGCCCGATGATGCAAGAAAACTTCCTACGTATTTAAAAGGTGTAGAAACCTTTAGAAAAGGAGGCGAGCTGTTGGCTTCTCCTCCAAAGGCAGTTAATATTCCGTTTGAACATGCATTCTTGCCTGGATATTTCTTTGAAGCACCAGGGCAAACCAAAGGACCTTTGATGGTGATGTTCGGTGGTTTAGATTCAACAGCAGAGGAATTGTACTATGGACCTGCCCAGCTATTAAATGAAAGGGGAATCTCTCTCCTTGCCATTGACGGTCCTGGCCAAGGGGGCGCATTAAGAATCCATCAGATTCACTCTCGCTATGATTATAATACAGCAGGTACAGCGGCATACGAATGGGCAGTTGAAAATCTGGATGTCGACCCTGAGCGGATCGGAATTATGGCGGTTTCCATGGGCGGCTATATGGCGGCAAGATCTGCAGCCTTTGAACCAAGATTTAAAGCATGTGCCATTTGGGGAGCTGTTTATGATTACAATGACGTTTGGGCTAAACGGCCGGACAACCATCCTCTCGCAAAAATTTTACAACATATCTTTGGGGTAGAAGACATGCCTGCTGCAAGAGAAAAGCTTCAGCATTATAACTTACGTGGAGTGGCTGAAAAAATCCAAATGCCAACGCTTATTGTCCATGGTGAAGATGACCGTCAAAATACCGTCGACAATGCTTACAATGTCTATAACCACTTGACTTGTCCGCGCTGGTTAAAAATCATTCCGACAAGCAGTACAGGTTCATCCCATTGCCAGGTGGATAATATTACTGAAACCTATGAGATGTATGACTGGTTAAAAGAACAATTAATGAAGTGATACAGGAGGCCCGGTATGAAACTTGTAACCTTTTATAATCCGGAAGGCCACATGAGAACAGGATGGCTCGAAGGAGATAGAGTTATTGATATGAACCTCGCCTCTAATGGTGATGTGCCTGAGAATATGGCTGATTTTATGAAAAGTAATGAAAAATACATGACGATTCTAAACCGAATAAAGGATAGAACAGATCTTCCATCCTTTTCGCTCGAGGAAATTCAATTGACTGCACCGCTTCCCAAACCTGTAAGTTTCCGAGATTATGTATCCTTTGAAACTCATGTTAAAAATGCCACTAAACGTAATGGGGATACAGTAGCTCCAGAATGGTATGAAATGCCGATCTTTTATTTTTCAAATCCCAATGCTATGAAGGGACCAGGGGAAGAAGTAAAACGCCCTTCTAAATGTATCCGGCTTGACTATGAGCTTGAACTCGCTTGCGTCATTGGAAAGGAAGGGAAAAATATCAAGGCTGATGAGGCAGAAAATTATATTTTTGGCTATACCATCTTAAATGACTGGTCAGCTCGGGATATCCAGATGAAAGAAATGAAAGTCTTGCTGGGACCTGCAAAAGGAAAAGATTTTGCTACTTCGATTGGACCCTATCTGGCAACCAAAGATGAACTAGAGTCTTATAGATTGGAAGATCGCTTCGACTTAGAGATGACCGCTGCTGTAAATGGAGAAATCCTTTCCCGCGGTAATTTTAAAGATATCTATTATAGTTTTGGAGAGATGATTGAACGGGCGTCGGAGGAAGTCACTTTATATCCTGGAGATATTATTGGCTCAGGAACCGTCGGCTTTGGCTGCATTATGGAACTCGGTCCAGAGGTTCATAGCTGGCTAGAACCAGGGGATGAAGTAGAACTTTCGATAACAGGGCTCGGCTCCCTAAAAAATCGGATTGTTTAAAATGCATGAACGGAGTGGAACTTTATGTCTAAAATCATTGACTTGAGCGTTTCAATTGAAGAGGAATTAAAAGATCCTCTTCCGTTTTCGATTCGGTATGAAACACATGAAGAAGGTGCTGAATTTGGTGCCAAGCTAGTTGGGGTTAGTCCTGAAGATTTCCCTGAGAGAAAAGGGCTTGCCGGGGAGTTCCTCACCTTAACTAGTCATGCTGGAACACATGTTGATGCACCGTGGCATTATTGGCCAACGTCTGAAGGGAAACCCGCCAGGACCATTGATGAAATGCCGCTAGAGTGGTTTTTCAACGATGGAGTTGTCCTGGATTTCACAGATAAGCCAGCCGGATATGCACTCACGATAGCAGATCTACAACAAAAGCTGCAAGAAATGGACTACCAGTTAAAACCGTTTGATATCGTCATGATTCGCTGTGATGCAGATAAAAAACGATATCAGCCGGACTATAGCGAAATACATGTAGGGGTTTCAGCAGAAGCGACCCTTTGGCTGATCGATCAAGGCATAAAAGTGATGGGAACAGACGGCTGGGGCTGGGATACACCATTGTCCCATCAGGCGGCAGATTATAAGCAAGACCCACGTCCGGGTGTTCTCTGGGCAGCTCATTTCGCTGGGAAAGAAAAAGAATATTGCCAAATTGAAAAATTGGCTAATCTTGATCAACTTCCACCCTATGGGTTTAAGGTATCGGTGTTTCCAGTGAAAATAAAAGGCGCAAGTGGCGGTTGGACCCGTGCCGTTGCCATCATTGAATAGTAATTGTATTCGCTTACAATATATTTAAAGGAGCGATTTATATGTCAAAGGTAAAAAAGGTTTTGATCGTAGGTGGGGGCATAGGGGGGCTGGCAACGGCGATTGCTTTACAAAAAGCTGGAATTGAAACTGAAATTGTGGAAAAGCAAAAGGAATGGAATATTTACGGGGTCGGCATCATTCTACAATCGAATGCAATAAGGGCCATTGATCAATTGGGTCTTTTGGATGAGTTTTTGTCAGTAGGAACAACTCATTCTGCCTTGCATGTCCGAGACTCGCAGGGAAATATGATTATGGACGCTCCAATTCATCCTTCCGGAAATTTTAATATCACAGGAGGGGTCCCAAGAAGAAATCTTCACCAAATTTTATATAAGGCGGCAATTGAATCTGGAACTAAGATCAGGTTGGGTACTTCTGTAGAAATCATTGAAAATGGAGATAGTTTTGTCTATACAAAATTTACCGATGGAACATCTGGGACCTATGATCTTGTCATTGGTGCAGATGGTGTGAGATCAAAGGTGCGTAATATGGTGTTTGGTGAGATTCAGCCGAATTTTGTCGGTCAGGCTGTTTGGCGTTACACCCTTCCGCGTCCAAAGGATATTGAGAACATAACCATGTATTATGGTCGAAAAGCAAAAGCCGGCATTGTTCCGATGACAAAAGATAGCGTGTATGTTTTTATCGTGACAGCTGAACCAGGTAATCCTTGGAAGCAGGAGGATCAGCTCCATGTTGAAATGCGGGAAGCTTTTCAGGAATTTGGCGGTTTAATAGCTGAATTAAGCGAACAAATCACTGATCCAAAAGGTGTGGTTTATCGGCCGCTCGAGACTCTGATCGTTGAGAAGCCTTGGTATCGCGACCGAGTGCTCCTTATTGGAGACTCTGCACATGCAACCGTTCCTCATTTGGCTCAAGGAGCTGCCATGGCAATTGAAGATGGACTGGTATTAGCTGAATTGCTTCAAGAGGACTTGCCTCTAACAGCCATTTTAGATCAATTCATGGAACGGCGTTTTGATCGCTGTAAATTCGTAGTAGATAATTCGAACACGCTGGTGGAGTGGGAACTATTGCAATTGGAAGGAAAGCTTCCAAAAGAGAACAACCCCAATGCCATCGTTGCTCAGAGTTTAATTAGAATGACTGAGACTATTTAAAAGTACTAATTTTTAAATATAAGGATCTGTTAAACCACATTGTTGTTTTTTTACACTGTTGATTGGAGCGGAAGGCGATCGACTCCTGCGGGAGTACGGGGCTGGGGAGACCCCGCAGACGCTTTCAGCGTCGAGGAGGCTCCCCGGCACGCCCGCGGAAAGCGAACGCCTGGAGCGGAAATCAACAGCTAAGTTTAACAGAGCTAAATATATAACTGATGTTTATAAAACTATTAATATATTTGGAGGAATAAACAATGCCAAAAAGAAATCATTTTATCTCTCAATTAGCACACGTCGAAATATTAAGTCCAAAACCTGAAGAGTCTGCAAAGTTTTTTAAAGATGTTTTAGGGTTAGAAGAATCAGGCCGGATGGGTCAATCTATCTACTTACGGGCATGGGGGGAATTTTTCCATCACAGTTTAAAGATAACAGAAGCAAAAACCAATGGTCTAGGCCATATTGGCTGGCGTGCTGAAAGTGACGAGGATTTACTGGATGCGGTTGAACATATAAAAAATATGGGTTGTGGAAAAGGGTGGATTGATGGCGATCTTGGCCATGGGAAAGCCTTCCAATTTTATTCGCCTGAAGGGCATCTGGAAGAAATATTTTGGGATGTTGAACTTGCCGATATTCCTGACGAGAAGAAAAGTAAATGGAGATCCCGTCCGCAAAAGAACCCAAGCCGGGGTGCGTCGGTAAGACGTTTGGATCATATAACACTTTGGACAAGCGATGTAACTCGTCATCGTAAACATTATCAGGAACTGGGTTTCAAACATAATGAAGGAATTGTCATTCCAAATGGAACAGAGGTTGGATCCCTCCTGGCTGTATCAAGTCTATCTCATGAGATCGCTCTTTTCGCTGATTTCCATAAAGAAAACGGACCACTAAACCATGTTTGCTTCGCGGTTGAAAATCGTGATCAAGTACTTGAGACAGCTGATTATGTTGTTGATAACGGTTATAGATTAGAAATGAAACCATTTAAGCATGCTGTTGGTGAGGCATTCACGACTTATGCCATCGAACCGGGCGGCAACCGAATTGAAATTTATGGCGGCTCTCCACTCTATTTTGCTCCGGATTATGGTCCTAAAATGTGGAAAGTCGAAGAAAATCCAAATGATGCCTGGGATGAAGTCAATATTTTTGAAACAGCGCAGTTTGATAGTATCCGAGAAAAAGCATAAGAATTGATACTGAAAAGGACATCTTATATGGTGTCCTTTTTGTAAATTATAGACAAGATTCTTTTAAAATCAGGAGAGTTGTGGAAATGAATTACCCATATGAAAGTGTAGCAGTTAACGATGATGTGCCATTTTTCATGTTAATGACTAGTGTAAAATATATTGCTATGCACTGGCATGATCGGATTGAAATCATATTTGTGCTAAAAGGGCAAATACATGCTTATGTCGGAAAAAACGAGTATCACCTACAGGAAAATGATCTGCTTCTTATTAACCATGATGAGGTCCATGGAGTTGAATCGAGTGAAGATAATCGGCTGATCGTATTGCAGATACCTCTTTCCTTTATTAAAAAATATTATGCTGAAATTGAAATGGAAGTCTTTGACTGTAAATCATTTTACCACGAAAATCAAAAACGTTTTAATAGGATGAGAACGTTACTTGCTCAATTAATGGCTGCCATAAACGAGAAGGAGCCGGGGTATACCATTAAAATTCATTCACTGCTTCTGGATATTGTTTACAACCTTATCACCAAATTCAAACAAAATAATAATAACAAGATAAACTCAAGCCGCAAGAAAGATAGAAATAGATTAACGAGAATAATCAATTATATCCATCAAAATTATATGCACCCTCTAACACTTAATGAGCTTGCACTAAATGAAAAGCTAAGTGTCCCGTACCTTTCTAAGTATTTTCAGAAGCATATGGGACAGTCTTTTATAAAGTTTTTAAATAGTATCAGACTAGAACATGCGGTCCAACAATTGCTTGAGACGGATTTGCCGATGATTCAAATTGCGATGGAGTCCGGATTTTCAAATATCAGCTCGTTTCATAAAATTTTTAAGGATACCTTCCATACAACACCTTTTCAATTTCGAAAAAAATTACAGAATAACCCTAAGAATGTTAGTCACAGCAAGAGAGGCATAGAAACTTATCAATATTTGGAACAACTAAACATATTAGATTTGGAAAAATATTTAAAATATTAGGAATATGATAAAAATTAATATAATTTTCAATAAAAATGTAGACGTTTTCATTTTTGTTTCTATTTATAATAACGATTAAGAATAAAGGAGGGGAATCCATGAGAGAAGACCGAAAGAGTTTTTGGAAATATGAAAACTTTCTAATCATCATCATGTTTTTAGTTGTTGGGTTGGTGTTTTTGGATCGTTTAAGCTTAGGGTTTGTATTTCCATTCATCATGCCTGATTTAGACTTAAACAATACTCAACTTGGGGTAACAGTAGGTTTAACAGGTGTATTTTTTGGATTATCAACATTAATTTTTGCCAGCCTTTCAGACTTTCTTGGGAAAAAGAAAATGATGCTCGTCCTTTTTGTTTTCATCTTCTCCATTGCAACATTATTAACCGGTATTGTTGGCTCTTTTACTTCGTTATTATTAATTAGAGTATTGATGGGATTGGCAGAAGGGCCTGTTATGCCGCTTGTTCAATCCATTGTTATGGCCGAGTCCTCTGAGAAACGAAGAGGATTTAACATGGGGGTTGTTCAAAGTGCTTCATCGTTGATAGGTGGTACATTGGCACCGGTTGTGACCGTGGCATTGGCTGTGTCTTTTGGCTGGCGATCCTCTTTTTATTTAATTGCGATACCAGGAATGATTGTGGGTTTGATTTTGTGGATTTATTTACGGGAACCAAAGGCTGTATCGGCTCATCATGCTGAAGTGTCCGTGGACAAACCAACCAAAGCAGAGTTTCTTCGTGTATTTAAGACTCGTAATGTTTGGCTAAATGCGATCATTGGTATATGCAATATGATGTTTATTTTAACTTTAACCGCGTTTTTACCAACTATGTTTGCAGGTGCAACGGATTATAATGAAAGTCAAATCGGGATGTTGTTAGGGTTAATGGGGCTAATGATGTTTCTCAGTCAATTAGGCGGCCCAGCTCTTTCAGACCGAGTCGGCCGATTGCCTGTTATCAAAATATGTTCATTCATTGCGATATTCCTGCCAGTTACGATTGCACTTACCTATCAGAATTTTCCACTTTTACTTATTTCAATGATCGTGTTTGCCATTGGAAATGGATACCAGCCACTTATTTTAAACGTTATACCAGCTGAGTCTGTTCCGAGAACGTTTTCGGCGACATCAATCAGTTTCGTCATTTTAACGAGCGAAATCATTGGTGGCAGTGCAGGTCCGATCTTAGCGGGAATTCTAGCAGATAAGATTTCATTGACTGCGCCATTATGGGTTGCTGCAGCTGCTGGTTTGGTTGCTTTTATTGGTACGTTTGGTATTAAAGAAACTGCGCCGGCTAAAAAGCGCAGTCCAAAGGATATAACTGTATCATTATAAAATATCCTTCTTACAGAATCGTTTACTTGGATAAAATCATTCATACTAAAAGCCCGAAAATCATAGTTTTCGGGCTTTACTTTTTCGATAGGTTTGGACAAACCTTCCTCTAAATTTCAGTATTAGTCGAATGGATGAGTCATGAAACAATTTCAAAAATAGTACCTTGGTTTAAATCAGTCACTTTCATCGAGCCATAAACTCCTAAATAGAGTCTGGTTTGATCCCGATTTGTTCCCAAATTAACATAATAGGCGGATTGAGATCCAAAATCATGATCCGTTTCAATTACCGTAAAGTCATTTGGTTTACCATCTGTTCTAACCCTGGAATAAGCTAAAACGCCTCTAGCAGGGGAGTGAGTTTTTTCTTTTCGCGCAAGATCGGTGAACACTACGCCACCCGTTAAGCCGGGGATTCCATTCCCCGAATAGGCTTGAACTCCTGTAAGAGCAGTTCCTCCGAATTTTTCGGGCCTGAGATCTGAATGAAAATAACTAGTTAGAGGCAGACGGCGCCTCGCTGTTGTGTTCACTGCTTCATTGAAATAGGCAATCATTTGCTCATCCATTGTCGGATTTCCGGCGCACCGATTTATTATTGAAGTAGGGAAATCACCTTCCCAGCCTCGCCAGCCAAAGTTAATCAACCCATCTTGGTCTAGTTCCATGTGTCTTAAAGAAGCCTGAATAAGTTGAGTTACCGCTATTGGTTTATAATGTATGAATGAAAAAATCGACTCGGCCATATCCTGTCCGACATTTCCTGCATATTTTATATATTGATTGTAAGACCTTTGATAGGAAATTCCTGGTATATTGCGGACTCCTTTGGCTATGACTGTTAGGATTTCTTGAATTGGTACAGGAAGTTCGTTAAAACGTGTGACTACCGGTGGATGATCGATAAATGTATGTTTACTGACGTCAATTTCAATAATTTTTCCGGCTATTTCCATAATATCCTGACTTAGGTTGAATGGATCATAGCCTGATCCACCATCACCAGTTGTTAGAACAAGTTTTCTTGTTTCTGGTGAAAAGTTTAAACTGTTGACACCATTATGATTCATAAATGGCCTTCTTAAGTTAAGTAGTGTCCGCCGTTTTCGAGGGTGACCATTCGATTGTAAAAACCATTCTTCCACTGTATCGATATGATCATAGTGTGTCTCTCTATTTACCCACTGCTGGTTTAAGGTTTTAGGATCACAGGGGTTAGGCTTAAAATTTTCAGTAAGAGCACCTGGGCCTTCTGATCCAGCTAGTGAATAATGGAGATAAAACAGACCGTTATAATAAAAATCGGGATGAAACGCTAACCCGAGTAATCCCCGTTCATCATATCCTCCGCTAGAAGCACCAAGTTTGATGATTTGCTGGCGTATATCTAAAAAAGTTCTTAAACCTGAGTTTCCGATGTAAAAAATCTCGCCTGCCTGGGTGGCAATAAATAATCGTTCAATAGAATCACCCGGCAGGATAGTAGTTTTCATTACAGTGGGTAAATTGATCTTATTAGCAATAGGCCGTAACCTAACCTTAACTTTAACCACTAAACTTTCCACTCCTTCTTAATGGATTCCATTAAAGAGTATGGTTAACTTTGGTTTATTAGTACCAAATTAAGGTTTAGTCGAAGTACTTATAAAAGCTCATTTTGATATGTAAAGGACTCGTAAAAACGAGCGAAAAAAAGGGAATGGAAGATTTTCAAGTAAAAAGTAACTGCCTTCAAGAAAGGAGTTACTTTTGGTTTAATGAGGTTGTCATTTTACATTACTATGATATTGAATAATATGATCTACAATGTCCGGCAAGTGATTTTTCTGGTTTAATAGAAACTGGTACAGGGCATCTTTATCTTCTGCACCGACCTTCCACTCATTAGGGATCGATTGGATTACCTCATAAATGGATTCGTTAGGTAAGTTTACAATTTGATTTATATACGAAGTAAGTTCATTAGGACTTTCGAGTTGAGTGTATGCCCATATATAAAATGGCCAGTGGTAGTTATAGACGGGCTTCTCGGTAAGTGTCTGTGCAGACCATTGGTAGCGCCCAGGAAATACCCTTCCGTGATCAATCATATGGACATAATAGCTGCTATCCCTTAGAATTTCAAAAATCACATTTCTTGTACTGCGATCGGAGTTGTTCACCCATTGGTCGAATACCATTATCCCTGCAAGCAAATCGCGGTTCTTAACCTCCTTCTTAGTGGGAGGAGATTCTCTGATATCTTCAAATACTTTACCGTTTTCAATAAACTCACAAACATATTGGATTCCTGCAGTGAAGTTATATATAGTTGATTGTAATTGCGGAGTTTGCTTAATAAATTTTTTCGGTATATAGACAAGTTTAAAAGGAATCACAGGAAGTGACAAAAGCTGGGCTAGTTTGCCAATTACATATTCATTGACCACTTCTTTTTCCCTTCCTTTTGCAGCAGCAAACCACTTCACGACATATTTCTTGCCATCGCTAAAAAGAATCACATGAGCGGTTCCACCTATTAAGGTTTGTATATATTGAACAGGGTAAATAAGCTTTTTAGCTTTGTTTTTATCCTTAGAAATTTAATTCACTCCCTTTCTTTATGAATTTTCCAATTTTATTGATTTCCATTATCGTAGTCTTCTAGCACAATGCCGTATAGCTGTTGTTGTACCTGGATTTGCTTAAGTAAATCAAATTTTTCATCAATAACTTGTCTAGCGCTTCTTGTACATCTTTTCCACACTCTTGGATGGTCAAGGAAAAATTTTAGTGCTTGGGCTAATTTTAAATCATCTTTTTCAGGAACAAGATAGCCTGTTTTCTTATGTTCAATTAATTCTGGAATTCCTCCGTGGATGGTGGATACGACGGGTAACCCGCTTGCCATTGCCTCTTTTAATGCATTAGGTATTCCTTCTACATCCCCATCGTGGCTGGTCTCGCTCGCAAGGCAAAAGAGATGTGCTTTTCTTAACTCCCTTGAAATTTGCTGTGAATCCATTGACCCTCTGAGAAAGACACGATCAGTTAATTGGTTCTCTTCAATAAATAATCTGATTTTCTCTTCATCTTTACCTTTTCCAATAATGTGCAGGGTGGTTCTAGGGTATTCATACTGAATCCGTTGAAAAGCTTTCAACAGGGTAAGAAATCCCTTTTTTTCAACTAGTCTTGCAACAGACAAAATTCGGATTTCACCTTCCTCTGGCAGAGACCGTTCGAAATAGGGGTACAAGTTTAAATCCAGACCACCATATAAAACATGAATCTTCTTTTCTGGAAATCCTAGTTTTTTTAATTCCTCCGCCAAAAAACCACAAACAGCAAAATAACCTGCTCCTTGTTTTACCAAATCTTTATAACGGAGCACATTCTCTCGAAATCTCTTATAGGTTTGTGTGGAGGAGTCACGCCCTCGAAAATGTACGATTAAAGGGATATTATAATGCTTTGCAAGAGGTAAAATTTCAAGGGAATGTTTCCCTTGATGCGCATGAATGGCTACGACATTTTGCTCCTTAAAAAAGGCTTCAAAGTCTTCAATTTCGTTCAGATTATAGTAATTTTCAAACTTATAAAGCACATTTTCGCTATTTGGGAAAGGACCGATGACTATAGGTCGATATTGATCCAACATAACCGTTTGATTGTACATAAACCCTTGATTTATTTTAAAAGGTTCACTAATGTAAAAAGCAATGGACTTCACTTTTTCTATCCCTTCCTTCCATTAGAAATCAAGCTTTCAATAAAACTTTGGAAGATCTGACGGTCTCGCTCGACTAATTCTTTTGGAAAAGCGGACCATTTAAAAAATTGCACCCTTTGTATTTCTTTATCATCTGGGGTTAAATCCCCACTGCGTATATCTTCGGTAACGTAAGCGATCGTTATAGGAAAGTATTCATCGCCATTAGCGAGTTTTGTAAAATAGCTCTCTCCCGAGAAAACGCCTATTAATTGAATGTTACCAATTTTAATTCCAGTTTCCTCTAAAATCTCACGTCTGCAAGCTTCTTCCGCAGATTCTCCTAATTCGATAAAACCGCCCGGCAGCTTCCAAACCTCGTCGGATTGAACCATCAGAAAACGTCGCTGTTGATCAATGACCAAAGCGGTGACCCCAGTTAGTATTAAGGGTCTTGTACCGACTAAAGCTCGAAGATCTTCAATGTAACCCATCTTACTTCTCCTTTTTGAGTTATTCTTGTCCAATTTATAAATGCTAGAAATTTACAAATCCTCTTTTATATTAGATTCAAAAAAAAAAAATTTGAAATGGACAAAAACATATTTTTCGCGTTTTTTTGTAAAGGGCTGCTTCATTTTGTGAAAAAATATGTGATTAACCTAAATCAACAAAGGAATTTTTTCATATTATAGTTAGTGGTTATCCAAAAGTAGAAAATGGTGATAGATTGGATGGAAGATTATAAAAATATAAGAGTCGAAAGAACAGAAATCAATGGTAAAAAAGAGCTTATTATTCATAATCCAACCTCACTGAAACTAATTGGGGAAGGAAGTCAAGGTGCTGTTTTTCAGCTTAGCGAAGATCGTTGCGTGAAAATATATGTAAATCCAGATGCGGCGATAAAGGAAGGAAAGGCACTTGAGGCGGCTTCGAACACTCATAGGGTTCCAAATGTTTATGAAGTCGGACCTAACTATGTCATTATGGACTATTTAAAAGGAATGAATTTAAAGGATTACTTAAAGAAGGCAAAAACGATCCCAGTATCTTTTACAAAACAAATCATTCTGATTCGAAAAGAACTAAAGCGGGTTGGATTTACTAGGATCAAGACATCAATCGGACATTTTATTATTACAGAAGGAGATGTCCTAAAAGCGATTGATCACTCAGATGGACTAACTAAGAATGACCCATACAATCCTAAGATGTTTCGTGATTTGAAGAATCTGGGACTTTTGGACACATTTTTGAAGCAAGCAAAAGAAATCGACCCTGAAAGCTATGAAGATTGGCAAAAAAATATAGATTTCAATCGGTTATAAATACCAACAGTAAGAGCCTTTATAGGTTACTTGCTTTTATGGCAATATTTTATTGTCCGAGCCATTAGAAAAGGGGGCCAAAGTTGACGAAATTGAAAACGATCTTAATAACTGGTTGTGCAGGCTTCATTGGGTTTCACTTGTCAAAACGATTACTATTAAACAATTATGTGATTATAGGAGTAGATAACTTAAACAGTTATTACGATGTCAATCTAAAAAAAGCAAGATTAAAGCAATTAGAGGTATATAAAAACTTCAATTTTGAATTATGTTCCATTGAAGACAAAGAAGCGATGGAAAAAATTTTCAAGCAAGGTCAAATAGATATTGTGATTCATTTAGCCGCACAAGCAGGGGTTCGCTATAGCTTAGAAAATCCTTATGCCTATATTGAATCGAATGTCGTTGGGTTTATAAATATTTTGGAATGCTGCCGTCATCATAAAATTGAACACCTGATCTATGCTTCGACAAGTTCTGTTTATGGAGCAAATACAAAATTGCCGTTTTCAACGGAGGATAATGTCGATTACCCGGTAAGTTTGTATGCAGCTACCAAACGTGCCAATGAATTAATGGCGCACACCTATAGTCATTTATATGATCTGCCGGCAACCGGTTTAAGATTTTTTACGGTTTACGGCCCGTGGGGCAGACCTGATATGTCGTATTTTATGTTTACAAAAGCCATAATGAATGGAGAAAAAATTCAAGTTTTTAATTATGGTCAGATGAAGAGGGATTTTACGTACATTGATGATATTGTAGAAGGAATTGTCCGTTTAATGGATAAAAAACCAGAACGAATCCAAGTGCCTGGTATTTCGAGTACAGCACCTCACAAAGTTTATAATATAGGCAATAACCAACCGGAAGATCTTATGACATTTATTTCGGTGTTAGAGGAGAAAATCGGGAAAAAGGCAAATAAGGAATTTCTCCCTATGCAGCCAGGAGATGTTCATGTGACATATGCAGATGTAGAAGACCTAGAAAATGAAATTGGTTTTAAACCAAAAACAAGCATTAACGAAGGGTTAGGAAAATTCATAGATTGGTATAAAGAATATTATAAATTAGATTTTTAGTGTTTAACTTTTTTAAATACGGGTATCTAATAATTAGCTGCTTTCCCCATACCTTACTTTGCTATTATCTTTGACTATCTTATTGATAGTCCTTTTTTTTGATTCCTTTACCTAATGCAACTTGTTATGACTTTGTTAATGGGTAGAAGGACTGATATTTTTAGTGAATTTATTAATATTTACCAATATTGGTATTCTAAAGACCGATAAGCAGTCGTAGGGTTGTTGAAAAATACAGTGCTAAAGTCTTGTTAATTTTAGGGGGCTTGTAGTGATACGATGATAGTGAAGACGAATCGATAGATTGTATACATGGAGGAATACAATGAATACAAGAATACCAATATTAAAATTATATAATTATCTGTTTGTTTCCATTCAATGGGAGCTCGATGATAAAACGGCAATTGAATTTCAAGAATCATTGCTCCAAAGGATACATGAAACTGGCGCTAGCGGTGTTGTCATAGATTTAACGTCTGTTGATATGATTGATTCCTTTATTGCTAAAGTTCTAGGTGATGTGATTAGTATGTCTAGAATGATGGGTGTAAAAGTTGTTATAACTGGGATTCAACCAGCTGTAGCGATTACGTTAGTCGAACTTGGAATTCATCTTAAAGATGTCGATACAGCATTAGATCTAGAAAAGGGGTTAGAAATTTTACAAAGGGATTTGGGGGATTAGGATATGGAAAACGAATCCTCTGTAAAAATATTATCAGAATGGGATATCGTTACAGCTAGGCAGTTAGGAAGAAACATTGCTAAAGAGCTAGGGTTTGGTACAGTTGACCAGACAAGAATCACTACTGTCATTTCTGAGCTGGCACGTAATATTTATTTGTATGCCGGCAAGGGAGAGATTCATTTCGAGCCTGTAAAATCTTTTGATAAAAGAGGTTTAAAAGTAACCGCTCTAGACCAGGGCCCCGGAATTCAGGATATTAGGAAAGCGATGGAGGATGGGTTTTCCACATCTGGCGGTTTAGGGGCAGGATTACCAGGAGTGAAACGCTTAATGGATGAATTTGATTTAATCTCCTCACGCGGGAAAGGGACAACCATTCAGGCAGTAAAGTGGCTTAAAGGGAGGTTTGGTTAAAGGATGGATTTTAAACCGATTTTAGAATCCAGTTATCGGGAAATGCTTCGGAGATATATAGATGAATCTTCCGAAGCAGCACTGTATCAAGGACAAATGTTTAGCAGGAAATCCATTGAACAGCAAATACCTCCTGAAGAAATTATAAGTATCCATTGTAAAGTCTTAAAGGAGCTTTTTCCGGATATTGGAGACGATGTGCTAGCTTCGTTTGATTTCCTGATTGAATTTATGATGAACTATGGCTTAGCCTATCAAGAACATCAGAGCTTAAGGAACAAGCAGAATGAAATAAAAACGGAAATGGAAATGGCTGCGAGCATACAAGAAAACTTTTTAGAAACGTCTATTCCGAAGCTTGCGGAAGTAGATATCGGTGCCATCAGTGTACCGGCAAAGAAAATAAATGGAGATTTTTACCGCTTTGTTGAGGATGGAAAAAGTATTAGTATAGCCATAGCAGATGTAATTGGCAAAGGAGTACCTGCCGCCCTATGTATGTCTATGATTAAGTACGCAATGGACAGTTTACCAAAATCCAGAAATAATCCAAACGAAGTGTTATGCATTTTAAACAGAGTCGTAGAAAATAATCTTGATTCAAGTATGTTTATTACCATGTTTTACGGAGTATATGATTTCAGTAATCATATGTTTACATATGCTGCTGCAGGGCATGAACAAGGATTCTATTATCACGCGTCTTCACAATCCTTTGAGGACCTTATAACAAGAGGCATGGTTTTAGGTGTAGAACAGGATATAACATATGAACAATATGAAAAAAAGGTTAGCCCCGGAGATATGATCGTTATGCTATCTGACGGTGTGACTGAATCAAGGACAGAACAGGGATTTATTGAACGATCAATCATTACTGATTTGATTGAAAGCTATATGCATTTGTCCGCACAAGAAATGGTGGAAAACATTTATCGTGATATCGAGAGATTACAAAATTTCGAGATTAGGGATGATTTTACGCTGATTATTTTTAAAAGAGTGTAAATAATGTTTAAACAATTATTGAGGATGGAAAAACAAGTAAAAAAACAAAAACTTTATGAAAGGCATTGGTAAAGATGCATCGTAAAAAAATGCTTGAACGTGACTGTAACCAACATATTCAGGCAATTGCCTATCAAATACCTAAGGAAGGTAATGTGTTTAACGGGGATAGCTTTTATATGAAAGTAACAGACGAATACTTTATTTGTGTGGTTGCTGATGGTTTAGGGAGCGGGGAACATGCCTATCATTCGTCAAACGCGATTCGGCTGGAAGTGGAAAAAAAACATGACCAAGAGGTAGATATATTAATTGAAAGTTGTAATCAGGTCCTAAAGGATAAAAGAGGTGCAACGATATCTATTTTAAAGGTACATTTTTTACAGAAAACATTCACCTATAGCTCGGTTGGAAACATTCAGTTTGTACTTTCTTGTCCGTCTGGAAAGTTCATCTATCCACTGCCTATCCATGGATATTTATCCGGAAGGCCCCAAACATACCGATGCGAAACATTTTCTTATGAAATGGGGTCCAAGTTTATTATTCATACGGATGGTCTTGCAATACCCGGTATTAAGGCATTAGCAAGTTCCTCTAGTTCGATTGAAGAAATCTCTAACTTTTTAGATAACCATGCAAAAAAAGGGAAAGATGACCTGACATATATTGTAGGTCAAATTTTTTAAAAAAGCATGTTTCATTACTCAAAAAAGCGGGTATTACCATGGGGTCCCTCTGTAGATATAGTAGAGATTTAACAAGGAGGAATAAAATTTTGGAAACATTCTATGATACGAATAACTTATCCGAATATATTAATAATAATAAACAAGAATTTCAGGAAAAACTATTATCTGAGGCTGTCAATGTCGCTTCTAATATTGAAAGTATTTTAAGAGAGGGTAATATTGATTTATTGAAAAATGCTCAAAGGCTTGTTCTTTATGTGGTGGAAAGTAGAAACGAAGAACTTATTGCTTTTGCTAATGAAGAAGGCATTGCATGGGCGAAATTTTCATTAACTCTTGCGTTTAAATTAGAATGGGTGCATGCAATTAGGCGGACATTATGGCATTTTATTAATCTATATGATCAAGTCAATGAAAATGCAAAATTTGTTGATGATTTTTTTGAATTGGAGAAAAAGGTTAATGATGGGATTGATGAATTTTTAAACTCGTTCTTTATTAGTTATTCACAGTATAAAGATGAATTAATCCTTTCCCAAAGGAAATTAGTAGAACACCTATCGGTACCTATTATACCAGTCAGCCAAACAGTAGCTGTACTGCCGTTAATCGGTACATTCGATTCTTATCGCATGGATATTATTGAAGAAAAAGTTTTAACAGATATAGCAAAGTTAAGGATTCTAACTTTGATAATCGACTTGTCTGGTATATCGGAAATGGACGAAGTAACCATTGCTCATTTCCAAAAAGTGTTGATTGGGATTACGCTGATGGGGGCTAAATCAGTCATAACTGGATTACGCCCGGAACTTGTCAGAAGTATGGTTCATTTAGGAATTGATCTTACTAGTTATACAGAAACAAAAGCAACCTTACAGCAAACATTAAATAGTTATCTTACTTAAACTTATACATATGTATAATACCCGGGAAGAACCTTCCAGGGGTTTTTTTATGTTCAACATCCCATTTAACCTAAGGCGAGGATACAGGAATAGTTGAATCCACTTGTATTGCTGTGTATTTACTTTGGTGATATTTATGAGACTTTTCTCCTGTTTTGACAGGAAATTGGTTTATTAGACAGGATTCGGGGTATATGTCTTTTAGTAAAAGATTCCGGATATCTTTTCGAATATTAATCAAACTAAGGAGCTGCCATATGAAAAAGATACTTGGAAGTTTATCACTTGTGATACTCCTGCTCCTGTCAACCATCCTGTCTGGATGTTCGAGCAAGAGCAGTGCTGCTAGTTCAAATGGGAAAGTAGTCGTCGATTTTTGGACGTTCTGGGGATCAGAAACAAGACGGCCGGTTATTGAAAAAATAGTTGATGACTTTAACCGATCACAGGACAAAATCTTGGTTAAACATACCTTTATCCCTTGGGGGGATATTTGGACCAAAAACCTGGCGGCTGTAGCTGCACGTAACCCTGCTGACGTCGTAATCAATGATATTAATAGTGTTTCGCAGCGTGCCGAAAACAATCAGGCAGAGGATTTATCAAAATACATAGATCAAGATACATATAAAAAACAGTTTTACCCGAATCTTTGGGAAACGGTACTATACAAGGACAAACCCTACGCGGTTCCGTTTACAACCGATACGAGATTGCTATTTTACAATAAGGACGCATTTAAAGAAGCAGGTTTGGATCCTAACAAACCTCCAGCCACCTGGAAAGAGCTTGAAGAATATGCCGAAAAGCTGGATATAAAGCAAGACGGAAAATATACACGCATTGGATTTTATCCTTTGTTTGGCGGCTTCGGTGCACCCAGCTGGCTGAAAAATGCGGATAATGGGGTTGGATACGTCGAGAACGGAGATTTAAAAATAAATACGCCAAATAAAGTGAAAGCCTTAGAATGGTTAGCTGACTGGCAAACACGCTACGGAAAGAAGAACATCCAAAACTATCAAGCTGAATTCTCCAACGGGCAAACCAATCCATTTATTGCAGGAAAGGTTGCCATGTTTACAGATGTAGCCACCTTTTATACTCAAATCCGTGACTCAGGTACAAAAATGAACTTTGGTGTAACAACGATGCCGGCATTTGATGAAAACAGCAAGCCGTATAGTGACGGCGGCGGATTCGTGGCAGAAGTTCCGAAGGGAGCCAAGCATCCAAAAGAAGCTATGGAATTTATTAAATATCTGACTGGGGAAAAAGCGCAAAAATATTGGGCAGAGAAGAATTACGATAATGTCGCCAATATAAAAGCTTCAAATAGTGTGATGAATGGTTTAACAGGTGACGCTAAAACGGTGTACCGGACCGCAGTAGATTCACTACAATATACCACACTATCGCCGGTTCCTAATCAGTTTCCTGACTATCAAGAACGAATTAATCCCTTGGTAGAGTCAGCAATTGCCGGAAAAATAACACCTTTAAAAGCCTTAACGAAAGCAGAAAAAAATGTCGCCAAAATGAAAAAATAACGTTGAAAGAGAAGCGGACTTTACGCTTCTCTTACTCATATAGGAAAGGAATATGCAGGATGGAAAAAGTGGCAGCGCGTCAAGTAGAAACTAGCATGCCGAGTATACCGTTGAGCACGACTGAGACAAAGCTTGGGGCTCGGCCGGTTTCTAGTGTTACGTGGAAACGTAGTCTGATAGGCTATGTATTTATTTTACCCTGGCTGATTGGTTTTGTTGGGCTGACTGCAGGCCCTCTAGTTTTTTCTCTTTTTGCCAGCTTTACAGATTATAATATTACGTCCAAGATGAATTTTATCGGACTAGAAAACTATAAAAGAATGTTCACACTAGATGACATGTTCTGGACATCACTCTGGAATACTCTTTACTATGTTATGTTTTCTGTACCATTGACAACGGCCGGAGCAATTGCGATTGCTGTCCTATTAAACCAAAAGGTGAAAGGGATGAGGGTATTCCGTACCATCTATTATCTTCCTTCCATTCTATCCGGCATTGCACTGTACTTCCTATGGATGCAGCTGTTAAGTCCGTCCACAGGGTTAGTGAATCAATTTTTACATATATTCGGAATCGAAGGTCCCTCATGGTTGTTTGATCCGCACTGGACAAAGCCGGCTCTGATATTGATGAAAATGTGGAGTGTAGGTGGAGGGATGCTTTTATACCTAGGCAGAATGCAAGGGATTTCTCCGTCTTTATATGAAGCGGCGGATTTAGATGGGGCGAGCGGTTATCAAAAATTCTTCCACATAACTCTTCCGATGATCACGCCAATTATTTTCTTTGATATCATTACGAGTACCATCGGATCATTTCAAATTTTCCAAGAAGCTTATGTCATGACTCAGAATGGACAGGGCGGACCAGGCAATTCGCTCCTATTCTACAATCTGCATATGTGGAATAATGCATTCAGATCCTTCGATATGGGATATGCCTCGGCCATGGCTTGGTTCTTATTTATCATCATTATGGTGCTGACATTTATTAATTTAAAGGCAGGGAAAAAATGGGTTTATTATGAAGGAGGCGATGAAAAGTGATTGGAGCAGGAGTAAGAAGGGCGGAGAAAAACAAAAAGCTCAACTTTAAAAAATCGATGGTGTTTCTAGTCCTTTTCATAGGAAGTGTCGTATTACTCACACCACTTTGGTGGATGATCTCCACTTCTCTAAAATCCCCACAGGAGATCATGCAATACCCTCCTTCCTTTTTTCCAAAGGAGTTTCATTTTTCTAATTACATAGAGGCATGGAAAACTGGCGATTTTCCGAGATGGAGTTTGAATACCTTACTAATTGCTGCAATGAGTACAATTGGTAATGTCTTTGTCAACGCCTTTATCGCCTATGGATTTGCCAAGGTCCGATTTAAGGGCAGGAATGTTCTGTTTGTTTTGGTACTGTCCACCATGCTGATTCCTGGTTTTGTAACGATGGTGCCGCAGTATGTTTTATTTTCAAAATTAGGGTGGGTCAATACCTACCTGCCGCTTGTCGTGCCGGCCTTTTTGGGGAGTGCGTTTAATATCTTTCTCATTAGACAATTTATGCTGACGATTCCGAACGGAATAATAGAAGCTGCGATAATGGACGGGGCAAGTCATTTTCGAATTTGGTGGTCGATAGCTATGCCGCTGGTTAAGCCGGCTTTGATTACCGTCGCGATTTTCTCCTTTACGGGTTCTTGGAATGACCTGTTGGGACCTTTATTGTATCTAAGTGATGAAAACCTGTATACCCTTCAATTGGGACTTCAGACTTTTAAAGGTAGTGTCCAGACGCAATGGAATTATTTAATGGCCATGTCTGTAATGGTGATGATTCCGACGATATTGATTTTCTTTCTATTCCAGCGGTATTTTATCAAAGGTGCCAATATTTCAGCGGGAATGAAGGGATAACTGATTTATTTAGGTTAGTATTGTTGGAAATCAGGGTAATTAATCAATAGCTGCATGGCTCTATGCCTATGCAAGTAATTCATTCACATATGAATCAAAAGGAGGATACAAGATGAGCAAGGACCAATACACGATGCAGGATCCAACAACGATGTATACGAAGGCAGGTCCGGAATTTCAGCAGTTCCAGAACCCGCCGGGACTGGAGGAGGAAATGATCCCAAAGCCTGATGCAGGGGAAGAAACCTATCGCGGAACAGGCCGTCTGATGGGACGCAAAGCAATCGTAACCGGAGCAGACAGCGGCATTGGCCGGGCTGTCGCTATCGCCTTTGCCAGGGAAGGAGCGCATGTAGTCCTCTCCTACATGCCGGAGGAGGAGGAAGACGCCAAGGAGGTTGTTAAGCTGATCGAAGAGGCTGGGCGCAAGGCTGTAGCTGTACCTGGTGACGTGAAGGACGAGGAATATTGCGAATCACTTGTCCAGGCTGCAGTGGATCAGCTTGGAGGGCTCGACATTCTCGCGAACGTTGCGGGTATGCAGCAGTTCGTAGAGGATATCTCTGAATTGACGACGGAGCAGTTCGACGCCACCTTTAAGACGAATGTGTACTCGCTGTTTTGGCTCTGCAAGGCGGCAATCAAGCATATGCCCCCAGGCAGCTCAATCATCAATACGAGCTCTATCCAGGCATACAGTCCAGCGCCGATTTTACTTGATTACGCTACCACCAAGAGCGCGATCAATACTTTTACCAAAGCGCTTGCCCAGCAGGTAGCACCGAAGGGGATCCGAGTGAATGCCGTTGCCCCCGGTCCAGTGTGGACACCGCTGCAAATCAGCGGCGGACAGCCACAGTCCAAACTGAAACAATTCGGTATGAATACACCGCTCGGCCGTCCCGGCCAGCCTGCTGAGATGGCGCCAGCCTATGTGTTCCTTGCCAGCCAGGAATCCAGTTATGTCATTGGTGAGACGTTAAATGCCAATGGCGGGAAGCCTACACCTTAATGAACGTAAATAATATTTATTCCGATATAAAAAGCAAGCTGGCTCGTATACGAAGCCAGCTTGCTTTTTAATTAAACCGAAAAATCAGTTACTTACAATCATCAGTGAATGGTTCCTCGAGTTTATTTTGCTCTTCCATTTTCATGAAAAGAATGTCATCACTTATTTTCTTTTCATGCTGGTTCTTCAACGTGAGTACTGCCGCCTTTCCATCACTGGGCGAACCATCCGAAAAATACATAGGAAACAGGGAGAAAAAAAGCATATAAAATGAGAAATAGATAAACTGATACCAAAAAACTGATTTTACTAGAATTCCCTGAGAAATGAGGGCATGTACCACAAAAATGCCTGCCAGATTGAATAAAGCCCCGCCAAGGTATATGAAGGTGTTCGTTAAACGGTTATCATGCCTTAACGATTTAAACTCGCAGGCCCCATTCCAGAAGTAGTATTTTCTTACTTCAATATTCCAAAAGGACAGTACCTTTGTCCCGCATCCAATCACGATTTTTTTCTCAGATGCCCCGAAAAGTGTAACAAAAAAAACATGCCCGCTTAAGTGGATAAGAGTAACGAAAGGCAGAATGATAAAAAAAGAGATTAGAAATTTTAAAACATCTGCGATTCCAAACATGATAATCCCTCCCAAATATTCTATGTAGAATAAGTCAGTTCGTACAATGCATACAGGACTGTACGTATGTACCCGCTGAGCAATGGGAATTAACTAGAAAAAATTTGCAGTAGATTTGTTTGCGGAGCTTCTCTAAAGGGAAAAGAAAAACTAGATGAACGGGCTCCAGATGATAAGGGAAACAAATACAGAAAAGTCAGAAAAGATATAGGTGGCAGAATGAATAAAAATGTAAAAGGTATGAAACGATATAAGCAAATTGTTTCCCTGTTGATGAAACATGGGTTTGGTTACATCGTACAGGAGGTCGGGCTAACTGATACCCTTACTTTGAAAGACCGGTTAATAGCAGATTTTAATCAGAGAAACCCGCAGGAAATGGGGTACAGGTTACGACATTTATTAGAAGAGCTTGGGCCGACCTTTATCAAGTTAGGACAGCTCCTAAGTATTAGGAGTGATTTGCTGCCAGTCGAAGTCATTCGAGAATTAGAACTTCTCCAGGACCAAGTAAATGAGGTGCCAATTAATGAGATAAAGGAAAAAATACAGGACGAATTCGGCCGGGCGGTAGAGGATGTATTCGTTCGCTTTAGTGAAACACCGGCCGGGTCTGCTTCCATCGGCCAAGTTCATGAAGCGGTCCTTCCGGCTGGTCAGAAGGTAATGGTAAAGATACAGCGTCCTAAAATAAAAGAAACAGTAGATGAAGATCTCGGAATATTAAAGGATCTATCTAAGATGTTGGAAAATCACTATGACTGGGCACGGCAGTACCATATTACAGATTTAATGGATGAGCTGGCAGAATCAATCAAAAATGAACTGGACTACATGGAGGAAGGCAGGAATACCGAAACGATTCAGCTGCAATTTGAAAACCACAACGACATCAAAGTCCCCGATATTTATTGGGATTACACTACAGCTGAAATACTTACGATGGAAATGATTGATGGAATAAAAATAACCGAGATACCGCAGCTTAGTCTGAGTCAGGACGAAAAAAGACATATTGCTGATAGGTTAGTAGAATCGTTTGTTATCCAAATTTTAGAGGAAGGATTCTTCCATGGCGACCCTCATCCTGGTAACATCCTTTACATTCCTGATACGAAACAGCTTGGATTTATCGATTTAGGGCAGATTGGCAGATTATCTTCGAGAAAAAGATATGATGTAACCACATTAATGATTGGACTTATGAATGAAGATACCGATCTACTAGTGAAGGCCATGTACAGACTTATGTATGTACCTTCAACTGTTGATGAGAAACAATTTTATGACGACATTGACAGAATTAGAAAAAAATTCAGCCATACCCCTTTAGGTGAATTAAATTTTGGTTTAACAATCAACGAACTTTTTTCGATTGCGCAAAATCATCAGATATATATCCCAACGGACTTCATGATGCTGGGAAAAACGCTAATAACCTTGGAAGGAATCATTTCAGATATTGATCCTTCATTAAACCTGCTGCAACTAGCTAAACCTTATGGAAGGCAGCTATTGATGGAACGCTATAATCCAATTAAATTTGGAAAACGGCTTTTGAACGATGCTGAGGACATAACCGAGAGCTTTACAAAAATTCCCGGACAGATCGAGGAAGTTCTTCAGAAGACATCTGAAGGTGACTTAAAGGTGAAAATTAGTGTTCATGAACTGGGAGATATTTTTACAAAAATTGACCGCTTAAGCAACAAATTTTCGTTCAGTTTAACACTTCTCGCTTTTAGTATTGTGGTATTGGGTTTAATTGTTGGGGCCACTTTCGGAACCAACACCATTCTAACCAGTATACACGCGCTTGAAGTGGGCTTTGTTATCGCATTTTTTATGTTTTTATGGATTATTTATTCGATTATAAAAACGGGCCGCTTTTAACATTTATTTCTTATATGAAAAATGCCCGTGAAGGTCTCTTCCCGGGCATCAAAACTTCATTAATTTTATTCTTATGATACCTCTTCGAATTGGAAATAGGTAAACAGTTTCCTCTGTACATGCTGTTCCCAATCATCCAAGGGAGCGTCTATTTCTTTTAGGAGATGATAGGCATTGACCCATGCCTTCATTTCTGCATTGATCCGATAGGGACGGTTCGAGATCCACTGGTCGTAATCTAAGTTTCCTTCGAGGTAGTCAATTAGATGTCCTGTTTCATGTGCAAGGGCATAGAGGTTCTCTTTGTCCGCGACCGGCGGAACCGTTAGGGTCAAATCCGGCCTAAAGCTTACCCGATTTTCGTTTGAGAAGCGGACCTTTCCTCCCATATGCTCCACTATGTCAATTAATTTGTTCATAAATTCATTGATGTCAGGCCTGCCGATTAAAATCTGCATCTTTTGTAGCCCATCCTTTTTCTATTTTATTAGATCCATCTTACCACATTTTAACTTGAATTTATTACTAAAAATAAGCATCTAAGGTGCTTACTGTAATTTTAAGCTGTAACGACAAACATTATGACACAGTTTTTGATAGAAAGCCATAAAAAAAGAGCCTATATAATTTAGACTCTTTTAATCTTTATTTAATGGAATCAATGATTACAAATAGTTACAGACCACCATATTTTTTTTCACTAGAAGAAGTATGCTTGCTATCACGTTTGCGCTTTTCTTCGTGTTTTTCTTCATTTAAGTCTTCCATGGGAATGGGATCGACCGTTCTTTCACTTTGGAATTTATCAAATAAGCTTTCTTCGGTTGTTTCATATTGCTCAGGATGATCCATTTTATTTGTTTGGTAATTTGAATCGTTTTTTTTATTTTTCATCCACTCACTCCTCATTCTTTTATTTTTATTTACCCAAAATTAGTTGTAATTCACTCATGCTCAACGTTTTTTTAATTATTTTTAATTTTCATTGAAGATTTCTCTGACTATTTATCGGAAATTCGAATGTAAGGACTTTTCTTTTAATAAAGTAAATGTAAACGGGCGAAAAAAGCTTTACAGCCGGAAATGCTGGCACGTTGCATACTGTGGTAAGTAAGTCTTTTTTATATAAGAGGGAGGGGTAAAATGCTGCATATTGTAGTCTGTATCAAGCAAGTACCTGATACCAAAATTATTAAGATGAACCCAAAAACAAATACAATGGACCGCAGGACGGCACCAGCGATTTTGAATCCATACGATGCCCATGCAGTTGAAGAGGCGGTTCGTCTAAAGAAAAGGTATGGAGGAATCGTATCGGTTGTAACGATGGGGCCTCCCCCAGCGGTTTCCGCGATAAAAAAATGTATTGAAATAGGTGCCGATGAGGGCTATTTAATCACTGACCGGAGATTTGCAGGGGCGGATACATTGGCAACCAGCTATGCCGTGACAAAGGCGATTGAAAAAATCGGTAAACTTCAGCCAGTAGATTTAATCATTTGTGGAAAAATGTCCATCGATGGAGATACCGGGCAGGTGGGGCCCGGTATTGCGAGAAGGCTAGATATCCCACCTCTGACCTCAGTGAACAAAGTAGCGGAAATCAACCAAGAAGAAGGGTATGCCGTTGTCCATCGCAAGTTGGAGGATGGTTATGAAGTCGTAAGGTCCACGCTGCCATGTTTGTTTTCTGTTGAAAAAACAATCAATGAAGTACCATATTCTCCGTTTCCAAACATGATCAAAGCCGCCAGATATAAACCTCATATCTGGTCGGTTGATGACCTGGAAGAAGTGGATATAAAGCAGCTTGGTTTGAAGGGATCTCCAACGATTGTTTCCAAAGTATGGGCACCACAAAAGCCTTCAGGGGGAACATTCCTGGAAGGAAACCCACTGGACCAAGTGGATCAGTTGGTCTCAGTCCTGCTTGAAAAGAAAGAATTGTTTGAAGCAAAGGAGGAAATGTAATTGGATTTCCGAGAATATAAAGGTGTTTGGGTATTCATTGAACATAAGGATGGAGTGGTGGCTTCGGTATCCCTTGAACTATTGGGGGCCGGCAGAAAATTGGCAGACAAGCGGGGAGTGGAGTTAGCAGGTATTCTAATCGGGGAAGATGTTAAACATTTAACGCAGACAGTTTTTGAATATGGAGCAGATACGGTTTATGTTTATGATCAACCCATCTTCAAACATTACCGGACTGAATCATACATGAAGGCGCTGCTCGAATGCACGGATAAATATAAACCGGAAATTATCCTCTTCGGAGCTACCTCAACAGGTAAAGACCTCGCAAGCGCAGTGGCTACCGATATGCCGACAGGTTTGACAGCGGATACAACGGAGCTCGATGTGGAAGAGGAAACCGGGTTACTATTGGCGAGCAGGCCTGCTTTTGGCGGAAATATAATGGCGACCATTTTATGTAAAAAATACCGGCCGCAAATGGCGACCGTACGTGCCAAAGTCATGAGGGAGCTGACTCCGGAGCCTGGAAGAACAGGAAAGACAATAGACGAAACAATAGCTCTAAAAGAAGAAGATATTCGGACAAAAGTCTTGGAAATTGTAAAGGAAACAGTTAAGAAAGTAAGAATTGACGAAGCAGATATCATTGTTGCCGGCGGAAAAGGATTAGGGAGCTACGAGGGATTTCAGTTGATCCATCAATTAGCGGAGACGCTTGGCGGAGCGGTTGGTGCGAGCAGGGACGTGGTGGAAGCGGGCTGGATCGATCACGCTCATCAAGTAGGGCAAACTGGTGTGACGGTAACGCCAAAAATTTATTTTGCAATTGGAATTTCCGGTGCGATTCAACATATTGTGGGAATGAAAAATTCTGGGTTAATTATTGCCATAAATAAGGACAAAGAAGCTCCTATTTTTCAGAACTGCCATTATGGAATTGTTGGTGATGCCTTTGAAATCGTTCCAATACTAATTGAACAGTTTAGTAAGGCTATATCTAGAGAAAAGATTAGCACCACCAGTAAAGGTTGAGTATATGAGCTTACAAGTTAGAAAGAATGACGCTTTTTGTGTTTAGCATTTTAAAATGCGGGTATTTAATGATTAGCTGCTCTCCCCCCCATATTCTAATTTGTTACTAACTTTGACTATCTTTTGGATAGTCTCTTTTTTTGCTTTCTAAAAGAGTGGCTCCTGACCTTAGGTGTTTGGCCTGTACAATGTAATCTTTAAATAACTAATTGTAAACTTTTTTTTACATGGTGCATATAATACCTTACCTGATGTAAAAGGAATGATACAGGAGGAAGTAACCATGACATATCAAGAAAAGAAGAGTATCGTATCGTTGATTACCGTTATTCTCATTTTCGGCTTTTATTGTTTATACATGTACCCACAGCATCCTGAGGAAGGGCTGGGGTCTAGTGAAACTTTTCGATATTGGGGTAGCTTCGTCCTCAAATTAACATTAGTTTCTATCGTGGTACACATCCTTATCAGCATTATTTTTAATATCGTCTATAGAATAACGACGAGAGAAAAGGAACCTGCATTTGCCGATGAACTGGATAAGTTAATTGCTTTGAAAGCGTACCGAAATTCCTTCTTTGTATTTATCATCGGCTTCCTGCTTGCAATGGGGTCAATCGTCTTTTATCAGCCGTCACAAGCGATGTTCATCATCCTGATTATTTCAGGATTCCTTTCAGATGTGACTGGCTCTGTTTCGAAAATTTATCACTATCGGAGAGGAGTCTAATATGGGCAAAAATCTTGTCGGCAATCACATTCGAAGATTACGCTTCAACCATGATGAAATGACTCAGCAGCAATTGGCTGACAAGGCAGGCGTGACAAGACAAACCATCGTCGCTCTCGAAAAGGGGAAGTACTCCCCATCCCTAGAACTGGCATTTCGCATTGCCCGAGCCTTTAACTTACCTTTGGAAGATGTATTCTTTTATGAGGACCAGACAAAGCAATAAAGTGTTTTGCTTTACTTTTTTATAAATTGGAGACGAGAGGGCGATGGAAAGATGAATACAAAAAAATCGGCTAAAATTGTGGGCGTACTGTTTATCCTTGCTGCTGTTACGGCGGTAATTGGTCTTTTATTATACGATCCGATCCTAAACGGTCCCGATTACTTAATTAAGGGTGCCGAATATGCCAATCAGGTGACGCTCGGAGCACTTATGGAGTTAATTCTAGTTGTATCAGCAGTTGGTACTGCCACAACCATGTTTCCGATTTTAAGAAAGTATAATGAAACGATCGCTCTTTGGCATATGTGCTTCAGGTTTTTAGAGGCCATTATCATTACGATTGGGGTCATTAGTATGTTGTCCCTGCTTACCTTAAGTCAGGAATATGCAGCAGCAGGAGCTCCGGATATCGCCTCTTTTCAAACTTCAGGGATTGTATTAAAAGCCATTCATGCTTGGACATTTATGCTCGGCCCCCTTTTTATGCTGGGGATTAATACAATGATGTACAGCTATATATTTTATAAAACTGAGCTCGTACCAAGGTTCATTGCTATTTTGGGAATGACAGGGGCGGCGCTTGTTTTTATTTATGGATTGTTGGTCCTATTCGGTGTCATCGAACAAATTTCTGTTTGGAGTATTTTATCGCTGCCGGTAGCAGCTAATGAAATGATTTTGGCAGTCTGGCTTATTGTTAAAGGATTCAATGAAACTGCACTTGCTTCCATATCGGCCAAAAAGTAAATTTCGATAACGCTAACACTGCAATATTAATAATGGTCATCTATGATTACAAGGTGATTGGGGAAGGAAAGGCTGAGTTCACTGCGTCAGGTAGACAGCGGTCAATTCAGGCCTTTCCTTTTACACTTCTCATATGTTTTTTTCGATAATTAAGAGGTGATAGGCCGTAAGTTTTCTTAAATGCGCTAGAAAAATAGGGGCCATAACTGAAACCACACTGTTCTGCGACTGATTGAATTGTATGATCTGTTTTTAACAGCAAAATTCGTGCTTGCTCTAGACGATAGGTATTTAAATAATCTAGCGCAGTAACTTTATAGAATCTTTTCATGTACTTAGCAATGGTGTTTTCATGAACATTAAATTGTTCTGCCAACATCGTATTTGTAATTGGTTTATGATAATTATCCCTGATAAATTGGGCCACTTTTTCGGAAATAATGTACCCGCTATCCTTTGCCATTCCTTGAGACTCCAATAGATTAATGAGAGAAAAAAAACTAATCTGTATGTCCCAAAAAGATAATTCTTTATTCTCTTTCGTGGTCGCTAATAAAAGCTGATCGATCTTTTTGTATATCTCATCATAGTCTACTAATTTACACTTTTTTTGTAACTGAAGGGTATAGCTGTGATTGTGAAAGTGTAAAGATGGGATTGGAATATCTGATTTTAGTTTCCTCGGTTCATCCCCCTCTGAATAGTAACTATCTGTATAGAAATGCAGCCAATAAAATTCGGTTTCGTCCTCTGTAGGATGGGTCGAATAATGGTGCTTCAAAGGCAGTAAAACCAACATTTCATTCTGATTTACAATAAAATCCTTCCCATCCTCAGTTAAGTAAAGCTTTCCTCTTTTTACAAAAATAATATCGAAATACTCCAAATCACTTCTATCAGGATGTGTTGCTCCTTTTTCATATTTTGTGATATTCCCCTCAATAAAAATTGGGAAAGGCGGTACGGCAATTGACACGATTTCCATACGAATCACCTCTTCTTTATTCTAAAATCTCACTTCTAAATACTTAGCTCGACCTAAATCTTTTCTATTATCAAAATGTTTAACTGTGTGAAATATCTTAAAAAGTGGCTAGAATACTTTATTTTCATTCTTTTTTTTATTTGATATATTTTAGTAGCGGTTAACGCTTACAATTCATTATACCTTTAGAACTTATTAAATACACAGTTATTTAACCGTTTTCCTTTAAGGGATTTTTGAAAAGGAGGTCATTTTTTTGGAAAATAAACAATTCAGAATAGAAGTTTCATCGAGTGGAAATTTGACAAATTTACTCTTAAAAGATGATATTAATAAAATGAATTGGGTGATGGATCCATCCTATCTAAGTCAAAGTGGATATGATGAAGAAGATAAATTGTTTGGTGATTTTTCTATAAAAATTGATGGGAAATTATTAAATAGCATAGATGGAATTCCATCCATAACAAAAAACGATGCACAAGCAACAGTCATTTACGTTTTTGAACAAATAGAAGTGATCATGAAGTATGATTTAACAAAATCAGAAGATCGTTTCGTATGGAATATCACCCTAAAAAATCGTACAGCAAACGAATTGAATATTACTGACTTTGCAATATGGTCTTCTTTTTCTTATGTGATGTACCGAATCAATGATTTGAACTTACAAACGAATCATTCGGCAGCGGTCTTTCCTTCGATCTCAAAGAGTTATACAAAGTTGGCATGTGTTCGTAGAAGTAATGAGGCACCTCATATAGGGATGTATCAAACAAAGGGACAAACATTATCGGTGGGAACTTATTGTGCCTATAATAATCTATTTTTCGAAAGCGTTTCCCCATCTTTAGATGGACTGCTATTCCATCAATTAATATTAGCGGGAGGATATCCAGAGGGGTTTGAAAATGCCGATTGGTTATATGAAAAAGAGGGATTTATTCTTTCAGGTTTAAGCGAAAAAGAATGGGAATACTCATTAGAGCCTTTTAAAGACCAAAGCGACTTTTATCTGATTAGTCAAAAAAATTACGATCATCCGATTTTTGATTTCGAACCACTTGCTATTGCTGATCAGAATTATGAATTCGCTTTCGAATTACTTGAAGTTCAGGATTTGACAGATGCCTATGTTGAATATTTGGATGAAGCCGGTGAAAGAAGAAGAAAAAATATCTTTGCAGAAATTAAAAATGAAAAAAATAAATATCAGGCGAACCTCCTATTCACTATACCAGGGGAACATAAGATCACGATTGAAATAGATAATCAATATTTTGATAGCGTGATCCTAAATGTGATGGAACCAATCAAAAATATGATTGAAAATCGTTCACATTATATTAGTGAAGTATTGTTTAACGGAGAAAACAGTGAAATCCCGTACAGTTACTCGCCAATTTCCAATCAGGGTGAATCACTGGGGAAATTAAGTCTTGTGCTAAAAAATAACCTATTAGGAACGACGAATGCGAAGGAAGTTCAAAAAGTAGAAGCAAGCTGTGTCTATTATATCCGTCAAAAGTGGTTCCAAAACGGGGATTTTACAAAACCAAACAAGTTATACGGTGATTTTTACCGTTGCATGGACTTCGAATATATCGGTCATGCATTTTATCTTCTATCACAGTTTGAAGAGAATATTTTACACTTGCACCATCCGGATACTTACTTATCCTGGGCGGCTGACGTGTTCTCTTTACGTGTGAATCCTGATCTACATGATAACCCTCGAGGCAAAGAAGAAGCTGAAATGCTGGGTGTTTTCTTCTTATACATTGATGATTTAATGGAAGAGCTTAAAAGTCGTGGTCTAACGGAAAAATATAAGGAAATCAGTTCTTTATGGACCGAAATCGCGCGAAAGGTATCGAATGATAGTAAAACCTATAAAGCGGCAGTAACCGAGCATTTCTTTGATAATGCTGGATTTGGTCCTGCAACTGGCGCTTTAGCAAGTACCCATCATTTCGAAGCAGCCAAAAAATATGGTGAATTAGTTCTTGCGAATATGGGCTTTTCAAACGATTTCCGTGCCCAAAGCCCTGACCGCTGGTGGGAAGCTCTATCCTATATGATTCATTCCTTATGGGGAGGTATTACAGCTGCAGCATGTCTGAAAGCTTATGAAGAGCTGCATGATAGCAGGTACTTAAAAGCGGCCTATCGTGCGACGATTGGAATCCTTTATTGCTATGATACCAATGCAAAAGCTACGGATTCGAAGCTGTCAACTGGGGAAGCGGCTTCAACCTATAGTATTGCGGGTCCTCATTTCAATCGGCCGGACTTATCCCGAAACCGATTTGGCCAGTCGACTTTCTATAGAGACGGAGGGATCTTTACTCGTTTATTTACGAAAGAAGAAGAAACGGCTGATTGGGATATGGGCGAAGAGCTTGTTGCCTATTTAGATGGATTTGGAAAGAAAACGTTTTTATACGAAGAAAATGGAACCGTCTCTGTTGTGAATGGCTCGATCGAAAGGACAGAAGAGGGACTTTTAATTACTAGTTATGCGCCTTACCCGACGGAATACCATTTATATGACAGAAATTTACATTTTGTTTCGGAAAATGGAGAAACTATTCCACAAGTTTTATTAGTAGATGGGGAATTTAAATTAAAAAAAGAAGAATTACTTACTAGGGAGTGAGATGGATGATGGAGGGAAACACAGCGAAAAATTTGGAAATCGGTATGAAGGAAGAGAATAACTCCAAAATGCCTTTAAAACGAGTATTAGCATACGCAAGTACGGACACTGCTGGTAATTTGCTATATTGTACACTTACTAGTTTTATTATGTATTTTTACACCGATGTTTTTGGTATTTCGATTGCTTCAGCAGGATTAATTCTACTCATTGCGCGTATATTTGATGCTTTGGATGCACCAATTTGGGGATTGGTGATTGACCATACAAAAACCAAATGGGGCAAAAACCGCCCATATTGGCTATGGTTATCCGTTCCTTTTGGGCTCATGGTATTTTTAGCCTTTTTAGCGCCAGATTTATCAGCAAGTGCCAAGTTTACCTATGCATTAATCACTTATATTCTTGCTGGAGTCGTCTATACAGGGATTGGAACACCAATCACAGCGATATTACCTAATTTAACAAATAACTCAACTGAACGGGTTCGTCTAAATTCTTGGAGAAGTAATGGCGGGATGATTGGTTATCTAATTACGGCTTCATTCACTTTGCCACTTGTCTCGTTTTTCGGTAAGGGAGACGATCAATTAGGTTTCCAAGTTACTGTAGGCATCTACGCCGTGATTGCGGTTGCCTTACTGCTGTTTGCTTTTGCTGGAACTAGAGAAATCAATACAAAAAGTATAAAATCGATTCCTATTAAACAAAGCTTGGGTGCAGTGAAGGGGAATTGGCCTTGGATTACTTTGGTTCTTGCTTTTATCTTCTATTGGTTAGGTAATACAGCTAGAACTTCAACCGTTATTTATTATTCAGAATATAATCTTGGTAATAAAAACTTAGCATCCATCTTAAACGGGCTTGTCGTTTTTCAGATGGTATCGATCACGATTCTCCCATTTATTGTTAAAAGATTCTTGAAAACGCATACCCAAATCATCGGATTTGCGATTGCAGCAATTGGACAAATCATCATTGCTTTTGCCGGAAGCAGTGCTTCAATGGTTATCTTTGGATGGGCAGTAGCATCGATCGGAACAGGTATTGCAGTCACATTACCATTTGCCATGTTATCTGATACGGTTGATTATGGGGAATGGAAAACAGGTATTCGTGCAAGCGGATTCTTAACTGCCATAGGAAGTTCTTTTTGTATCAAGTTGGGTTCTGGATTAGGCAGTTTTATTCCTTCTATCATTATGGAGAAAGCAGGCTATGTAGCCAATGCAACTCAATCGGCTGCCTCATTATCTGCAATTAAATTTTGCTTTACGTGGTTACCAGCCATCTTCTTTATTGTAGGTGCGATCATCATGCTGAATTACACCAAATATGAAAAGAATGAAGCAAATGTACGTAGTCAATTATCATAGGGAACGGTTCTCTATTCTTTTTGGAGCAGGGGACGGTTCCCTGTTCTTTTTTCCAGGAAGTATCAATACTTATGGGTACTTTAATATTCTGAACGAATTAACTAGTATACATAACAACTAGGTCTAATCTTAACCAAATAAAAGAATTGTTTTTCTTAATCAATAAGAAGTCTCTGTTTTCTATGAGTTTTTCAAAGCAACAAACGACGGAATTTAAGAGAAATGAAATTCGTGTGGCATTTGGAGTTATTGAAGATTAGAAATGAAGATATAAGGGTAGTCAGCGGGGCTATTGACGACCGAAGATTAAGAAAAAAAGTATAAAAGTAGCCAATGGGGCTTATTGACGACCGAAGACCAAGAAAAAAAGATAGAAGAGTAGCCAATGGGGCTTATTGACGACCGAAGACCAAGAAAAAAAGGTAGAAGAGTAGTCAATGGGGCTTATTGACGACTGAAATCCAAGAAAAAGGATATTAGGGGAGTCAATCAAAAATATTTAAAAAGAATAAAAAGATATCTTCATAAAGCAAAAACCCCCGTCAAAGGTATGTAAACAATACTTCGACAGAGGGTAATTTTAGTTTAAAAAATTTTTACATATAATCATACACTGAATCTTCGAAGTAGAGCCAGTGATAATATTCAATCTGGGAATCTGTCATCACGGCAATTTCTCTTTCATTGAACTTTTGCTTTTCTAATAAATCCTTCACTTTGTAATTTCTTTCAACTTGGCTCATCTTAAATCCTCCTTATATATAGGAAGTAGCAAAGTGGCTACAGTTTGAAAACGTTTTCCTCGTTTGTTGCTTTTATTATATATCTAAATATTAGATGAAACCAATATATATTTTAGATTGATTTTTGGAGATTTATATAACACTTTTTTTACTAGTTGTGTCAATTAAAACAGGAGAACTATTTGTATTTCCTTATAACTCATATAGAGACCGTAAATTACCTACCTTATAAAATGTCAGAAAGCCCTGAACATGTTTTGTTCAGGGCTTGGTGTTCATAATGGACGTTTCCAGAAACGGCCCTGTGCGATTCCTTTTATAAATTGCGAAAGGTCAACTCTTGATAAATCAAACACACCAGGCGCATCTAACCGGACTCGACACCGGTCTAAGGTGCTGTTATCATTAATGGCCACTGCCAAAGGTTTGAAGTGTTTGAAGGTAGTTTCAATAAATTCTAATATAGAAGGCTCGATTTCTGTACTCGAACTAATTAAAAATGCTGCATCAAAAAGACTCGAGTCTGCTGTATCAAATGTATCTGTTACTTTTAGAACCGGATTAATCCTATAAATCTTTTTGGCAATAATACTATAATTGATATTATATTGTGCCAGCGTTTTTATCCACTCTGTTATTTTTTCATCATCCGGTTGGCCGTTTAACAAGATGGCTGCACTTTTGGTAGCTGGCTGGCTGATGGTGTGTGCCATACTAAGGGCAGGGGACTTTTTATTTGATTTTACTTCAAGATTCTCCTCTGGCAGTTCTGCACCAATAGTACCAGCCACTTCTTGTGCCACCTGCCGATCAATCCGATTTAAAAGCGCCACTGCATTATTTTTAACCATATCCGATTTACATTTCCCAAGTTCAAAGCTAAATGCATCTTTCAGGTGCTGTTGTTCAAAGGGGGCAAGACTGTTGTAGAATAACTTCGCTTGAGAATAGAAGTCTAGAAAACTCTCACTTCGGCCTCTAATTTTTTGTCCCTCGATTTTTTCCTGATAAGACTCGTAGCCTCCTAATTCAACCGGTGCAGGTTCAGGCTGATTGGCATTTAAACCGTTTCGATGATAGCTTGTTTGTCCTTGGTGAATCGCCATTTGATGCATTCCATCCCGCTGATTATTATGAAATGGACAGACAGGTTGATTGATTGGAATCTGATGAAAGTTGGGACCCCCAAGGCGGGAAAGCTGTGTATCGGTATATGAAAATAAACGTCCTTGTAAAAGTGGGTCATTTGAAAAATCAATGCCTGGCACGACATGACCGGGATGAAAGGCAACTTGTTCTGTTTCGGCGAAAAAGTTGTTAACATTACGGTTCAAGGTCATTTTACCAACGATCTTTACGGGTACTTCTTCTTCTGGCCAAATTTTTGTAGGATCTAAAATGTCAAAGTCAAAATTGAATTCATCTTTTTCAGGAATGATCTGCAGCCCAAGCTCCCATTCAGGAAAATCGCCTTTCTCGATCGCTTCATACAAATCTTGACGGTGGAAGTCAGGATTTTTACCTGAAATCCTCTGGGCTTCATCCCAGACGAGTGAATGAACCCCAAGACTAGGCTTCCAATGGAATTTGATAAAATGTGCTTCGCCATCTGCATTGATCAGGCGGAACGTGTGCACACCGAAGCCCTCCATCATTCGCAAGCTCCGTGGAATGGCTCGGTCACTCATTGCCCACATGACCATATGGGCGGATTCATGATTTTGGCCAATGAAATCCCAAAACGTATCGTGAGCGCTCGCCCCTTGTGGAATTTCCGTATTTGGTTCTGGTTTAAGGGCATGCACAAAGTCAGGGAACTTAATAGCATCCTGAATAAAGAATACAGGCATATTATTACCGACCAAATCAAAGTTTCCCTCATCCGTATAAAATTTGACCGCAAAACCTCTTACGTCACGAACGGTATCACTTGACCCTCTTGAGCCTTGGACTGTTGAGAAACGGACGAAAACGGGTGTGGTTTTGGAGGTGTCAGTAAGAAAGTCGGCTTTCGTGTATTCTGCCAAAGATTCATAGAGCTGAAAGATTCCATGAGCCCCGACACCGCGTGCATGAACCACCCGCTCAGGAATCCGTTCATGGTCAAAGTGGGTCATCTTTTCTCGAAAATGAAAATCCTCCATCAATGTCGGTCCTCTTAATCCAGCCTTTAATGAAAACTCGTCTTCGGACATCTTTAGCCCTTGGTTGGTAGTCAAGGGAGCGGTTTCTTCATTATTGATTGTAAAGTTTTTTAATTGAACAGCCTTTTTATTTTCCATTGTATCCTCCTCGTAGATATGTAATTGAATCAGAAAGAGAGCTGGTAAAGAATTACCCAATTCTTTCGTACCCTTTCTAAAGAAGGGTAAAACGCCGCAAAAAATTGCCTTGTATAAACTTATACGTACAACCAAGGTGAAAAATGAGTTGAAACAAGTTTTTATAGATATTTACTTGAATCACGATCATTGTAATAATAATTGGGAAAAAGATGAGTCAGATGTATTTATGGGTCTCGATACCGCAATTAAAAGGATTCTGGTAACAATTTAGTAAACTATTAATTTTATTATAAAAATGCATTGAAAAATATTTAATAGATGGTAAAATTTAAATTGAGCTTATACGTACAAGTAATGCGTTTAGCTGAGTTGTAGGGATAACTATATTTTTTAAAAAAATATTGGAAACGTATTCTTTATTTCCTTGGAGATAAAGAAAAAAGGAACTAACTAGAATTGAAATCGTTTTATTTTATATAAAGAATCGGAGGAAAATAAGATGAGTCTTGAAGTAAGAAGTGCCATTGAAAATGGCAGAACCGCACTTGGTATTGAACTTGGGTCAACCCGAATTAAAGCTGTTTTAATTGGAGAAAATCATGCGCCAATCGCTTCTGGCAGCCATGACTGGGAAAATAGCTATGTAAATAATATCTGGACCTATAGTGAAGAAGATATTTGGAAGGGTGTACAAGACAGCTATCAAAAGATGGCTAACGATGTGAAACAAAAATATGGTGTCACCTTACAAAAAGTAGGTTCAATCGGTTTTAGTGCAATGATGCATGGATATATGGCTTTCAACAAAGAGGGAGAACTGCTTGTCCCTTTCCGCACTTGGCGTAACAATATGACCGAGCAGGCTTCAAAAACTCTGACAGAATTGTTTAACTACCAGATCCCTCAAAGATGGAGCATTGCTCATCTGTATCAAGCCATTTTGAATCAGGAACATCATGTGGCAGACATTAGCTTTCAGACTACTCTAGCTGGTTATGTCCATTGGAAACTGACAGGACAAAAGGTTCTCGGAGTTGGTGAAGCATCCGGTGTATTCCCGATTGATTTGAATACAAAAACCTTTAATCAAACAATGATTAATCAATTCAATGAATTAATTGCACCTAATCATCTTCCATGGAAATTGGAAGACATTTTTCCTGAAGTTTTGGTTGCAGGTGAAAGCGCTGGTGTCCTTACGGAAGAAGGGGCAAAGCTGCTGGATGTAACTGGAGAGCTTCAAGCCGGTATTCCACTTTGTCCTCCGGAAGGTGATGCAGGAACTGGTATGGTCGCAACAAACAGCGTTGCGAAGCGTACAGGAAATGTTTCCGCCGGAACTTCCGTATTTGCCATGGTGGTGCTCGAAAAGGAACTGTCAAAAGTTTATTCCGAGATTGACCTTGTAACTACACCGACTGGTAACCTGGTAGCAATGGCTCATTCCAACAACTGTTCTTCAGACTTGAATGCATGGGTTGGATTGTTTGACGAGTTTTCTAAAGTAATGGGTATGGACGTTGACATGAATAAATTGTATGGAACGCTCTATAATTTGGCTCTTCAAGGAGATCCAGATTGCGGCGGCTTGCTTTCATATGGCTACCTGTCCGGTGAACACATTACCCACTTTGAAGAAGGCCGTCCATTATTTGTCCGCTCATCCGATAGCAATTTCAACCTAGCGAACTTTATGCGTGTGCATTTATTTACAGCGTTAGGTGCGTTGAAATTGGGTATGGATATTCTTCTTAAAAAGGAAGAAGTGAAATTGGATGAAATCCTGGGACATGGCGGTCTATTTAAAACCAAAGGCGTTGGACAAAGCATTATGGCTGCTGCATTAAATGTCCCTGTTTCCGTAATGGAAACCGCAGGGGAAGGTGGAGCATGGGGAATCGCGCTTCTTGCCTCTTATATGATAAACAAAGCAGAAAATGAAACATTAGAAGATTATTTAAGCCACAGCGTATTTGCTGAAGAAGCGGGTATGACAGTGTCCCCTGAACCTAAGGATGTCGCAGGTTTTGAGAAATTTATGGAACGTTACACTAAGGGGCTTGCCATCGAAAGAGCAGCAATCGAAAATTTCAGATAAATAGATAGATTTTTTTTACAAGACAGGGATTCATTCTCCTGTCTTATTTTTTGAATGTATAGGATAATGCTGTATAAATTCCCATTAATTTGTTATACTTTATGCAAATATCAGAGGGAAGAGGTACATCGAGTGTCAAAATCAAAGGTACAATTCTGGCTCATTCAAATTTTGCTTATCTTAACAATCATATTCGTTTCGACAAAAATCTCATTTATGTTTGAACCTATAGGGGTCTTTTTCTCAACGGTTTTCTTCCCAATCCTGATAACCGGATTCCTTTATTTCCTATTAAGTCCACTGGTGGATTTTCTGGACCGTAAAAAGCTGCCTAGGATTGCAGCAATCCTAATCATTTATGTTGCTTTTGCCGGTCTTCTAGTTTTGGCAATAGGAAACTTGGTTCCAACTGTGTCGAAACAGGCAACGGATCTGGCTAATAATCTGCCAGTTTTTGCCCATGAAACTACAGATTTCTTTAATGATGTAGTCAAGTCATCAGAGTTTAAAAACTTAATGGATGAGCAAGCGGAGATCATTGATACGGTACAGCAGCGGTTAATGGAATATGCAAACACCTTGCCAAACAAATTGACGAACGGACTTAAAGGGTTCTTTGGCGTCGTCACCAATATTGCAATTATCTTAGTTACGGTCCCATTTTTACTATTTTATATGTTAAAAGATGGACATAAATTTCCAAAAGCGGTCTCAAAATTTTTTCCTGCAGGCTACAGAGATGAAGGCCTGAAGATTTTGAAAGAAACAGGGGAGACACTTTCCGCTTACATCCAGGGGCAGGTGATGGTGGCCCTTGCAGTCGGAACCTTGGCTTTTATTGGTTTTTTAATCATTGACTTGCCCTATGCATTAACAATGGCAATCATCATTGCTTTTACCAATATTATCCCATATGTGGGTCCAATCATAGGCGGTGCGCCCGCCGTACTGGTCGCCTTCTTTGATTCCCCAACAAAAGCCCTATTAGTTATAGTCGTCATCTTGGTTGCACAGCAAGTAGAAGGGAATTTCCTATCTCCATTAATTTTAGGTAAAACCTTGGATACGCATCCGGCAACTATTATCATTATTTTATTAGCTGCTGGCAATCTTGCAGGTGTACTTGGAATGGTTTTAGCCGTTCCGACGTATGCTGTTTCAAAAGTCATTGTATTGAACTTAGTACGTTTTTTAAAAGCAAGAAAAGCGGCAAACACAATCGAAGGAACTTGAGTTAGGCGCAAGTTCCTTTTTTTTTACCCAAATAATCACAGACGAGTAAATTAGAAGTCCAGGTAAAAAACCTCTCTATGAATTTGTTAACTAGAAAGTATGTTGTGATGTTATGAGAACATACTCTATTTCGCACAATTGTTTAAAAGGAGAGAATGGAATGTCAGAGATTAACGGTTTAATACAAGATGAATATCGAAATGCAGATTTAGAAGTCGAATCCCCGGTTGTATTTGGCACGGATGGGTATCAAGCAATGATTAGAAAATCTCTTTTAAGTAAAGGCAATAATCACCGATTGAAAAACGCCATTGAAAAAGCAGAACGGGGGGAGGATGTTACGATTGCATATATAGGGGGCTCCATCACCCAAGGTGCGGGGGCGAAGCCAATCCATACGAACTGTTATGCCTACCAATCATATATGAAGTTCAAAGATATGTTTGGTAAAAATGGTGGAGAGAATGTCCATTTTGTGAAAGCTGGGGTAGGTGGTACGCCATCAGAGCTCGGCATGATCCGCTATGAACGGGACGTTCTAAGGAATGGTACAGTCGAACCGGACATCGTTATTGTTGAGTTTGCGGTAAATGATGCCGGAGACGAAACAAACGGAGTATGTTATGAGAGTCTATGCTTAAAAATACTTTCTTCTAAAAACAAACCTGCAGTTATTTTATTATTTAGCGTATTTATAGATGACTGGAATTTACAGGAAAGGTTAGCGCCGGTGGGTGAGCATTATAATCTCCCAATGGTAAGTGTAAAAGATGCAGTGGTAGAGCAGTTCAGGCTTGCTAAGGAAGAAGGAAAAATCATCACGAAAAAGCAATTTTTTTACGACATCTATCATCCAACCTATGACGGACATACAGTAATGGCAGATTGTTTGTCCTATTTGTTTTCGGAAACAAAAAGATCAATTCAAGATACAGAGGATATTACTACAGAGAAACTACCGGTTATTGGTAATAGATTTAAGGATGTCCAGTTACTTGACAGGAAAGATAACAGGATTGCAGCAAGAATCGAAAAGGGAGGGTTTGGGGAAACAGATACAGACCTGCAGTTGGTAGAAATGGATGCTAATACTTACCTGACTCCTCAATTTCCAAATAACTGGTTCCATACAGCAGCATCAGATCGAGAAAGCTTCAAAATGACAATAAACTCAAGAAGTCTCATCCTCGTTTTTAAAGATTCAGGAAGCAGTGAGTTTGGGACAGCCGATATTTTTGTGGATGGCCATCATATAAAAAGTCTGGACCCTCATGAAATAAACTGGACTCATTGTAATGCGGTCATCTTGTATCAGGAGGATGTGTGCCGGGAGCATCAGGTAGAAATTAAGATGGCTTCAGGACATGAAGACAAGTGCTTTACGATCCTGGGATTTGGCTATACGTTATAAAAAAGCCGTTTCCTTTTCATAAACCTCTATCCAAGAAGGGTAGAGGTTTATTTAGGTTGTCTTAAAATAAAAGCGTATCAAGGACATGTTTATGACAGAAAGCATGTCTTTTTTGTGTACCAGTATGGTTCAGGCTTTAGGGGGAAAGTCCCGAATAGTGAAGGCAGTTATAACATATGTTCCTTTTTTTTATATCTCTTTCCATTATCTTATATTTAATGCGGTTTTGTAATTGATTACAATTTAATATATAGAATACAATCGGCCCAATATATAGACTCACATAGAAAAAAAGACAATCAACTAGTGTTAAGACTTTTCATTAGGCAAATTGTATTCTATAGCGATAGAGACTATGATAGGGGGTGATTTTCATAAGGTTTGATTAAAAAAAATTAGACATCATGTTTCGGCAAAAATACTATTTTTGTCAGGAGGAAATCATGTTGAAAAAATCAAAAACCCTACTTGCTTCCATGTTATCCCTATCCATGTTAACTGAATTTGTTCCATTGCCAGTTACTGTATTTGCTGACACTACAGTACATACTGACCTAGCAGCCCCAAGTCAAATTGAAATCCCATCTGTCACACAGAACTCTATTTCATTGAAATGGAAGTCTGTGGACGGCGCAGCGAGTTATAATATTTATAGAACTAAATTGGGGTATAAGGATTTTAAACTAATTGGTAATACACAAACTACGGACTTTATTGATAATAATGTTGAAAACGATTCCACTTATTTATATAAGATTTCAGCTTTAAACGCCTCTGGCGAAGGAAATCAATCTGCAGAGGTGTTAGGTATGACACAATGGTCCTTCCCCAACTTGATAAGTAAAATTGATATCAGTGCAGCGGGTACCGGAAACAGAATGCGTATCGGTGATATGAATGGAGACGGCCGATATGATATTTTAATGGTCCAGCCCGCCTATGTAAAAGATGATGCCCGTAATCCTCGCTATGTAGCTCATTTAGCAGCCTATGATATTGAAGGAAATTTATTATGGGAGCAAGGAAAAGTTGACCCGCGAGTAACAACAAGTGGAGCAGATGAGCCGGTTCAAATTTATGATATTGATGCCGATGGTGAAAATGAAGTACTAACCGTTATGCAGATGGGAGAAGACTCAGAAAAGTACTTTTACATCTTTAACGGAAAAACGGGTGAGATGAAGAAAAAGTTTAAACTTCCAAGTCAAAGAGCCCATGATGCTATTTTTATCGCCAATTTCTCAGGTAACAAAACTCCACAAGATATCTTATTGAAGGATCGATATTCAGACATCTGGGCTTTGGACAAGGATGGTAACCAGCTATGGCATTATGATGGAAAAACTGGACATGGCTTGCTGCCGTATGACTTTGACGGCGATGGAAAAGATGAATTAGTGAACAACTACTCCTTAATCTCTCATGATGGCAAGGAGCTATGGAGGAAAGAGTTACCTGATCATGTCGATACCCACTGGGTAGCAGATATCAATGATGACGGAAAGCAAGAAATCATTCTTGGTGGTTCTGACACTTATGCCTTTGACGTTAATGGAAACCAAATATTCAGAAATGGGGATACAGTAGAACCGCAGCAGATTTTAGTAGGCGATTACCGTATCGATTCTCCTGGATTGGAGCTGGCAGGATTGGATAGGGTAAACAGAGGTAATCCAGGCCAGGATGGAATGTTCCTTTTCACTTCAAAAGGTGAAACATTATACCACGAACAGCGTGCGATGGGAGATTGGGGAAGTATTGTACGTCCGCTTGATAACTGGACAGGAAGCTATGCACCACTTATTACTGCCTACAGAAGAGGGAAAGATGCCGACAATCCAAATGGAATCGTCCCAAAGCTTTACGATGGATATTTTAATCCTATTGTGACTTTCAATGGACATACGGATGCAAAAGAGCAAGTAATGGTGGCAGACATGGCTGGTGATTCTAGAGATGAGCTGATCGTATACAATCTCACAGGAGACCTGTCAGCATATATTTACTCAAATGGGACAAGCAATTTAAAAGAACATATTACAGGTGTAACCCGTATGTCAGATTACAGAAACTACAATTTCACTAGATATGACTCCCGTAGATATGATTTAACCATTAAAAACCTTGTTCCTGCAGGGATTAAGGCAGCGGTAAACAATAGTGCGGATATTAATGTAAGCTGGATTCCTGTATTAGGAATAGTAAAATATAATATTTACCGTTCTTCCTCTCAAAATGGTGAATATAAAAAGATTGGAACTTCTACAATCCCTGAGTTTACCGACAGTACCGCACCTTTAGGTACCTCTTATTATAAAGTAACGGCAGTAAACAACGAGGGCGAATCAAATTTACCAATTGTAGCGGCCAACGAAACGATTAATAGCAGTGGAATTCTTGCATCTGTTAAAACGGATGAATCGACTGCTTACAAAGCAGGCAGTACCCTTCCAATTAAGTTTCAGTTGATGACTCAAACGGGTCAATACCTAACTGAGGCAAATGCAAAAATTTATGTGGAAGGCACTAATGGAGCATCCACAAGTTCAGCAGTAAAAGATAATCAGTTCCGCTATGATTCTACTGCTAATCAATATATTTTCAACCTCAGCACTAAGTCTATGTCTGCAGGTAAATACAAAATAAAGATAGATGTGGGTAACCGTACGATTTACTCGTTCAATATTATACTAAAATAGATGGCTGTCAATCACAGAGATTACCAAAGATTGTATAGGTACCGAAGGAGCTGCTCAAACTATGGGCAGCTTTTTTTGCTATTAAAATACACCGTTTAGATGTCGATATTTTTCAGGAGGAATTCCGACCATTCTCCTGAATGTAGCCACAAAGTGGCTGGGAGAACGAAAACCCACCTGCTGGGCAATATCCACGATAGTTACAGTATTGTTTTCTAAAAGGAGCTTTTTAGATTGCTGGATTCGTAAATTCACAAAATAGGCATAGGGAGTAATATGGAAGTTTTTTTGAAACAATGAATTCAAATGGCGCTTTGATGTATGGATAAAGAGAGCCATTTCATCCAGTCCGACATCTGGGTTGGAAAGCTGGGACTTCATCCAGTCAATGAGTGAGTATAACGTTACTAAGTTACTTGTTTCTTTCAAGCTGTTTTTATGGGTTTTTCCGTACTTTTTTAAAAGCAAGAGAAATTCATAGACGTTGGAGGAGGCACTAATACTAAAGCTGTCTGTTGTCTCGTCACTTACCTTTAACGCTCTATTAATGTACGTTGAAATCGGTGCTTCTCGTTCCCAGTGAAAGAAAGCAGATTGATAGAGTCCTAGTGAAATTAGAATCTCTTTTACCATCGTGCCTCTGAATGTTACATAGAGTGTTTTCCATGGAGTGGTATCACCTTGTTCATTCATATAAGAATGTGCCGTTTGCGGAAGGAGAAGGACACCGTTATTAGGCGGGAGATTTATTTTTTGATTTTGAAACACGATAGATCCGAGTCCACTGACTGTTTGAATCCAATGGTAATAAGGATAACCTTTTGGACGTGCAATAGATTCTTGTGCTGGATTGTAACCAATCGTCTCAGCAAAAAGCGGCAGTTTGCTTTCATTTAAAGGGATTAAGAAATGTTTTTTCATCGTTTTGCTCCTTGATTGAAAAAGTTTTCTAAAAAAGTTCCATTTTCTTATATCGCTTTCCATTATATTATATTTAAAGTCACTTTGTAATCGCATACAATGGAAATATAATGATATAAAGGAAAAGGTGATTACATATGATTAACGATAAGATTCCTAAAATTTGGTATGGCGGAGATTATAATCCAGAGCAGTGGGAAAAAGAGGACTGGGATGAAGATGTCCGTATGTTTAAACTTGCAGGAATTGATGTGGCCACGTTAAATGTCTTTTCCTGGGCGTTAAATCAGCCGGATGAAGAGACCTACAATTTTTCATGGCTGGATGAACAAATTGACCGTTTATATCAAAATGGGATTTATACCTGTCTGGCTACTAGCACAGCGGCACATCCGGCTTGGATGGCTAAAAAATATCCTGACGTGTTACGGGTAGATTATCAAGGACGAAAACGGCAGTTTGGCGGCAGACACAATTCCTGTCCGAACAGCCCAACCTATCGAAAGTATTCAGAACGGATCGCAGACCGGTTAGGAGAAAGATATAAGGATCATCCTGGCGTGTTGATTTGGCATGTGTCCAATGAATATGGTGGCTACTGTTATTGTGACAATTGTGCTGAGAGTTTTAGAAAATGGCTTCTGGAAAGATACGGCAGTCTAGATTCTTTAAATAAATCATGGAATACTCGATTTTGGGGGCATACGTTCTATGATTGGGAGGAAATTGTCCCTCCAAATGCTTTAAGTGAAGAGTGGGGCGGGAATTCAACCAGCTTTCAAGGGATCTCCTTAGATTATCGTATTTTTCAGTCTGATAGTCTGCTAGAATGTTTTAAGCTTGAGAGGGATGTCTTAAAAAAGCATAATCCCAATATTCCTGTCACAACCAATTTAATGGGGACGTATAACGAGCTCGATTATTTTAAATGGGGCAAGGAAATGGATGTGGTTTCTTGGGATAACTATCCTGCTTATAACACTCCTGTAAGCTTCACCGCCTTGAGGCATGACCTGATGAGGGGCTTAAAAAGCGGTCAGCCGTTTATGTTAATGGAGCAGACACCGAGTCAGCAAAATTGGCAGCCGTATAATTCGTTAAAACGGCCGGGTGTAATGCGCTTATGGAGCTATCAGGCTGTTGCCCGTGGTGCCGATACGGTGATGTTTTTCCAATTAAGGAGATCGGTTGGAGCCTGTGAAAAATATCATGGTGCGGTTATCGAACATGTTGGTCATGAAAACACGAGAGTCTTCCGGGAAACAGCTGCATTGGGTAAGGAACTGGCACAGCTTTCAGATACCTTGCTCGATTCTCGTGTCCAAGCTAAAATCGCGATTGTGTTTGACTGGGAAAACCGCTGGGCAGTCGAATTATCAAGCGGCCCATCAAAGGCATTAGATTATGTAAATGAAGTTCATAAATATTATGCGGCCCTTTTTGGAGAAAATATCGCAGTTGACGTGATTGGTGTTGAGGAAGATTTAAGTAAGTATGAAATCGTCTTTGCACCAGTGTTATATATGGTGAAATCAGGGTATGCGAATAAAGTAAAAGCGTTTGTTCAAAATGGAGGAACGTTTGTGACCACCTTCTTTAGCGGTATCGTAAATGAACATGACCTTGTCACTCTTGGCGGTTATCCAGGCGAACTGCGTGATCTTCTTGGTATTTGGGTGGAGGAAATCGATTCCTTGCCTCCAGAAGTAAACAACCAAATTGTCGTGAAAAAAGAAGCGGGCAGCCTAACCGGCAGTTATGAGTGCAGTCTATTATTCGATATTATCCATTCAGAGGGGGCAGAAGTATTAGCGGAATATGGTTCTGATTTTTATGCGGGAACACCGGTAATCACGTGCAACTCATTTGGAAAAGGAAAAGCATATTACGTAGGAACATGCCCAGATAAAGCGTTTCTAACAGATTTCGTGAAAGCGGTCTGTGAAGAAAAGGGAGTAAAACCATTACTGCATGTCCCAGAAGGGGTGGAAGTAACAGAGAGAAGTAAGGATGGCCGCTCGTACTTATTTGTCATGAATCACAATGAATCCCCAGTTGAATTTGAAATAAGTAAAGGTACCGATTTACTTTCAGACAAGGAACTGAACGGTACAACTAAATTAAATGGATATGGAGTTATGATAATAGAGCAATAAAAATAAGTAGGATGTGCTATATTGAAGTGTAAAAAGGGAAAAACCTAGGGGAGTTAACCTCTAGGTTTTTCTCTGCCAATTGGATTTGACCAATTCCTTGATGAAGGGCTGAGCAGGAATAATGAAATAGCTTCAAACCGTTTTTCTTGAGGTATACTCGGCTGACCAGTGAGAAGGAATTGGGCTTGAATGGCCGCGCTCGCCTTTGATGCTCTCATGTCCTTTAAATACCAATTCCTGTAAGGCAGCCCAAGTATCAGTTTCTTCTAATGAGAATACAGCTATGTCAGCAATCACCGGAGGATAGGGGCTCTTTCTTATGTGGGCTTTCAGCTTCTCCAACACCTTTTCATTATCCATTTCAGAACAAAGCTGGAACCAAAGTAGAACCATCTCATCCTTAACTAAGAAGTGGGGATAAACGGATTCAATTAATGTTAATAGTTTTACTGCCTCTGTTTTAGTCACAGCATCTCACCTATACCACAATTTTTATGCGTCATTCATCATCATTATTATCCGTACATGATATACTCTAAACTGTCTATAATTAATCAATTTTGCAAAAGGTAATAATAAATGAAATATAAGGATGTTTATGATGAACTATACAACAGAACGTACAAGACGCCTAATCATACAAAGCTTTATTCATGTTCTTCAAACCAAACGTTTTTCTTCCATCACGATTCAGGATATATGTGATAACGCCTTAATTCATCGGACAACGTTTTATCGTTATTATGTAGATAAATATAGCCTGCTTAAAGATTTTATTTATCATTTATCTGAAGAGATTATTAAATTGAATAAGCAATCAAACACAGACACTTTTAAGTTACTTGTTGATTATGTCGAGGAAAATTTCGTCCTATTTGAAAATACGTTATTAGGGTCAGACGGGCATATTTTATTCAAAAGCATGGTTAAGATTGCAAGTGATATCTTACGGGAGCATTCAAAAACCGAGGATGATCCCATTTCTAAGAAAATCAATCAGTCCAAGTATCCTGATGTTATTTGTGAGTTATATGCCACATCATTTATGACTATCTTACAGAATTGGATTAGTAAGGAATATAATTATCAGAAAGACGAGCTGTTCGAAATCTTTAATCAGGTAATGAATTAATAATACAAATTGCTTTAAATGTATTATTTTAACACGCTCGTACTTTTTTGCACTTTGAACCCATCCCTTCACCTTGCTATAGTGACTATTGTGAAAAAGAATTTTTTGATGTTTTATGTTTTCTGAGAGAAACCAGCAGGGATTTAAACATTGAAAAACAGCAATGGGAGGAGCCGTAAGGTGAAAACAATCATAAAAGGCCGTTGGGCTATTTTTGCAATATGGTTGATTGCAACAATATTGCTTACAGTCATTCAACCAGACATCAATGCCATTCTTCGCGAGAAAGGGCAGCAAGGAACGAGTAATAACAGTCCTTCAGTCATAGCAGATAATATCCTTAAAAAGATGGATACTACTAAGGGCACGAATAACCTCATCGTTTTTTATGATAAGAATAAAATTTCAAATGATGAAATGAAACAAATAGGTGAGGCCGTTAAATCGATTAGTGGTAACAGCAATGAGCTGGGTATTACCGATATGATCGATCCCTTCAGTATGCCCGAAGCAAAAAGCTCACTAGTTTCTAAAGATGGCACAACGGTTATGGTGAGCTTTAAGCTTGATAAAAAAGGAAGAGAAGTAGACGACCTGCAAAAAGAGTTTGATAGCAAACTAAAGTCAGTACCTGTCCAATACTATCTGAGCGGGGAGGACTTTATTAATAACGATTATCTGAAGGCGTCATTAACAGGAGTTGAAAAAAGTGCTGCATTGACCGTTATCTTTATTTTAGTCGTACTGATCATTGCCTTTAGGTCAGTAGTTACGCCTTTAGTATCCTTAGTGACAGTGGCCTTTTCTTATCTAGTTTCCATGGGAATTGCTGCTCAATTAATAGATAAAGCCGGATTTCCAATCACAAGTCTTACTCAAATGCTTTTGGTACTAATCCTTTTTGGTATCGGTACTGACTACAACATCCTATTGTTTAATCGATTTAGGGAAGAACTTTCTCATGGTCACTCGATAGATGACGCAATCGTAAATACCTATAAAACGGCAGGAAAGACAATTGCTTATAGCATACTAACTGTATTTATTGCATTCCTAGCACTTGTTTTTGCTGAATCTCCAATATATAAATCGGGTGTGGTTGTGGCGATTGGTGTAACCATTCTGTTACTTGAAATGGTAACCTTAACACCTTTTATGATGAAAGTTTTAGGTAAAAAACTTTTCTGGCCTTCTAAGAATGCCGGTGGTCATAAGGAAAACAAGTTTTGGGGGGTGTCTTCATCCTTTGCAACCAAGCGTCCGATTATCTCAACAGTCATTATTCTTTTGGCATTAGTTCCAATGGTGTACTTTCATCAGGAAAAGCTGAACTTTGATACCATCGGGGAACTTGGTAATAAATATCCTTCTACCAAAGGATTTAATATAATAGCGGACCATTTTGGCAAAGGGCAAGCAATGCCTGCCACTGTTGTTATTGAAAATAGTGAAGCACTAAATACAAATGAATCACTGACAGTAATTGATGATTTAACAGAAAGTTTAAAAGCTATTGACGGAGTAAAGCAAGTTTCTTCGGTTACACAGCCACAGGGAAAACAAATTGAAGGGTTTTACGTTGACAGTCAAATGGAGTCTGTTACAGATGGAATTTCAAAAACACAAAGTGGTGTCGACCAAATAAATGAGGGATTAAAGCAGGCACAAGAAAAGCTTGCCTCGGCAGACTTCTCACAGGTTAGCCAAATGGTTGACGGGACTGCCGAGCTTCAAAATGGTATGGCAGCCTTAACCGATGGATTAAAGCAAATCCAAGCTGGTATTGATGGCGGGTCGAGTAATTCACAAACAATTAGTAACGGAATGGCTGTCATTCAAACGAATCTCACAAAGATGAGCGGCGGGGTAGCCGTATTAGCTGATAATTATGGAAAGATGCAGTCCGGTTATTCTGAGATGGGAACTCACTACCAAGCGGCAGCGCAGGCACTTCTGGGTGTAAAATCTGCACTCTCTCAAATGCAATTAATGGTGGCAGCTTTAGGCGACAGTTATTCAGATTCGAATAGCGATCCTAATTACCAAGGATTAAAGCAAACAATCAATCAGCTATCATCATCATTAAGTCAAATAACACCAGAAGGCATAAGCACGTTGAATAAAAATTATAATACGGTAACTGCCGGCTTTGCTGAAGCAAATAAAAATCTAGGAAGCATTAGCAGTGGTTTATCACAAATGGCGGATGGGCTGAAAAAACTTGAAGCTGGACTTGGAAAAGCCTCTTCCGGAATAGGTACAATCGTAACTAATATGAACCGAGTAACCGATGGGCTTGGTCAAATGAAAGCTGGTCAGCAGCAGCTGGCAGATGGTTTAAATGGTTTCAGTGTCTTTGGAGAAAAGCTTTCTGAGGTAAATGGCGGGTTAGAACAAATTTCTGATGGAATAGGACAGACCAATGGTTTCTTATCGCAATATAAAACGAATAAAACTTTCTTTATTCCTAAGGAAGCATTGACGGACAAGGACTTTAAAAAATCATTAGACACGTTTATGTCCGATGACAGAAAGATTACTAAGATGCTGATTGTTTTGGAAGATGATCCTTATTCGAAAGAGGCATTAAGTACAATCAATAAAATTAATGCGACTGCTTCTAGTGTCCTTAAAGGCACTGATCTTTCAGATGCGAAATCTGGTACATCAGGTCCAAGTGCAACTACAAATGATACAAATAAAATATTAAGCCGGGATTTGAACAGAACGACTACTATCGTTATTATCGGAGTATTGCTGGTACTGTTCTTTGTTATAAGATCTTTCTGGACACCAGTTGTCATAACGGCGTCCCTTGTTGGGGCATACTATGCAGCCATGTTCATTATCAATTATATTTTCATAGATATACAGGGGCTTGAAGGTATTTCTTCCTTCGTTCCATTCTTCTCTTTCATCATTATTGTAGCTCTGGGAGTGGACTATAGTATATTCCTAATGATGCGTTTTAAAGAATACGGCCATATGGCACCGCAAGATGCGATTGTGCTCGCTTCAAGGCATATAGGCGGGGTAATTATTTCAGCAGTCATTATACTTGGAGGCACGTTTGCCACGCTAATGCCTTCTGGACTAGTGCTTTTATCTGAATTAGCAATCGCTGTTATTGCAGGACTAATCTTGCTTTGCTTTGTTCTTCTGCCTATCTTTTTACCAGCTATGATTGCTTTGCCAGATGCGCTTGCCAATTTATCTTCTAAAAAAAGAAAAGATGAAATAGATTATGGGGAAAAAGCAATATAAGAACGAAGCAAGCTCAAATTAGATTTTTGAAACAAACTATTAAAAAAGCCGATTAACTTTCTATTTCGAAAGGCAATATCGGCTTTTTTGTTTGTACATTTGAGAATTGCTTATTCTATCTAATTAATACTAAAAAAGGCTCCCCAAAAATGAGGCAGCCTAGTAACAATCATAACTTATTTCTGCAATTCAAATGTAACCGATTCAGGGCGTTTACAGGTACTTTCCATTGTATAGTGAATACCACTATCAGAGGAATCATGGAATCCATGCATCGCTTCTAAAACATGGTACGCTAATTCGCCATTAGCTCGATAGTCCCCGCCTTCGAGAATCGCTTTGGCCATATCAGCCACACCAAGTCCTCTACTGTTTTGCGCGTGGCCGTATGCTAGAGGAACCTCTTTAAATTCATTTTCATCACGTTTCCTGATCTTAACAGGGCCGCCGAACGTATTTGGATCAGGAACAAGTAAGGTTCCTTCACTTCCATAAATTTCAATCGGAGGAAGGGATGTACCGCCAAACGCATCAAAGCTGGTCGTAATGTTTCCAATAACCCCTGATGCAAAATCAATTACACCTGAGATGTGGGTAGGGATGGACACATCAATTTTCGTCCCCGCTTTTGGCTGGCTAAGTATGGTTCTCTCAGGATAACTTATACGGGTCAAACCAGCAATTCGCTTAATTGGTCCTAATAGAGCCACTAATGCTGTTAAGTAATAAGGACCCATATCAAACATTGGCCCGCCGCCAAAATCATAATAGAAGGCAGGGTCTGGATGCCAATGTTCGTGTCCGCGGCAAATCATGAATGCAGATGCTCCGATAGGTACACCAATTTCACCTTGCTCTATCAAGTGAATAGCCGTTTGTACACCAGCACCTAAGAAAGTGTCAGGTGCACTGCCGACAAGAAGATTATGTTTCTTCGCCGTTTCTAAGATTTGTCTACCTTCCTCACGTGTTACAGCAAGTGGTTTTTCTGTATACACATGCTTGCCTGCTTCCAGTGCCTGAATGCAGACATCAGCGTGTGCTTTTGGAATGGTTAAATTGATCACAAGTTGGATCTCTGGGTCAGATAAAAGCTCCTCTACAGAGCAAGCTTTTGGAATATCGAACTTTTCAGCCTGAGATTGGGCCCGCTTTAAATCTAGATCAGCACAGGCAACAAGCTCAAGGTGGGGGAACTTCGGACAGTTTTCCATATAAATCGAACTAATATTTCCACAACCAATGATACCAATTTTAAGTTTTTTCATAAGTGCTCCTCCTAGTATAGAAATTAGTGACTTTCTTATTGGCTGTCTCCCATTCCAGTATAAGTACGAACATTACCATAAATAGAATCTGCATCGAATTTTTCGGCTCGTTTCTTTCCTTCAGCAGCCCACAAGAATCCACGCCGCATCATAAGAGATACTTCAGGCATGGCAACAATGTTCGCCTGATGGCCTAAAGAGTTATAGAACACATTTCCAAGACCCCAGCGTTTGGTCCAGACAACAGGCATATCGACTGCTTTGTTGGCAGAATGCGGACCATGGAACACTGGAAACCGAGTTGTAGCTAACACTTCAACAGCTGGATCAAAGTGAAGATAATATTGCTCGCTAGAAACTTTAAAATCAGAAATTCCTTCTAATAGGGGACTGGAGGACTGCTTGATGTTTACCGTGTATTCCACCCCATCATTACCAGGATGGGCAACCCAATTTCCACCCGTGATAAATTGCCAGTCTACATTGTTACGGAAAGAGTCACACATTCCACCATGGCATCCGGCTAAACCAACTCCTGCAGCAATTGCTTCAGAGATATTCAAAACATACTTTCTTTCAATTTCTCCCATCGTCCAATGTGGGATGATTAAATCCAAGGATTTCAACTTTTCTTTATCATCATATGAATCTAGTGAATTGGATACTTCTACTTGGAAGTTTTCTTCTTCAAGGATTCCTTTAAAAATGTCTGCTACCTGCTCGGGCTGATGTCCATCCCAGCCGCCCCAAACGATCAATGCGCTTTTTTTCATGTTAAAGCACTCCTTTATTTATAGATTAGACGTCAGAAATTCGAATCCATTGGCGTTTCTCAATCGATAAATCAACCGCTTCCAAAACCTCTTGACACTTTACGCCATCACGGAAGTTTGGAACAGGCTGACGATCTTCACGGAAAGACTCCATAAGTTCAACTACTTCGTGAATAAACGTGTGCTCGTAGCCGATCGTATGTCCAGGCGGCCACCAGTTTTCTGCGAAAGCGTGAGCTGGGTCAGTTGCTAAGACACGGCGGAAGCCTTGTACATCTTCTCTGTCATCAGTAAAATAAACTTGTAGTTCATTTAACCTCTCAAAGTCGAAGATGACACTTCCTTTACTGCCATTAATCTCAAAAGAATTCGTACAGCGATGGCCTGCAGCAAAACGTGTGGCTTCAAAGCTTCCTAAGGCTCCGTTTGCAAAACGAGCTAAGAAAAGGGTAGCGTCATCCACGGTTACTGGGCCTTTTTCACCGCTATCGCTGCCTTTTGCCGATAAACCAGTCATCTCGGAAGGAATTGGCCGTTCTTTAATAAATGTTTCGCTCATACCGATGACCTCTGTCATATCGCCAATTAGGTAGTGGGCCAAATCAATCAAATGGGCCCCAAGGTCGCCGTGAGAACCCGAACCTGCCACTTCTTTTTGAAGTCTCCATGCAAGCGGGAAGTTTGGATCTACGAGCCAGTCTTGTAAAAACCAGGCCCTGAAATGATAGATTTCACCTAATTTGCCTTCATCCAATAATTTTTTCGCCAGCATAACAGCAGGGGCAAAGCGATAGTTAAAACCAACCATATGTTTAACTCCAGCAGCCTCAACAACTTCAAGCATTTCTCTAGAGTCTTTTAATGTAAGCGCTAACGGTTTTTCGCAAAAAACATGCTTGCCTGCCTGTGCAGCAGCAATCGTTATTTCCTTATGTGCATCACTAGGAGCATTGATATCGATTAAATCAATGTCTGATCTTTCTAAGAGACTCTTCCAGTCGGTTGCATACTCGTCCCAGCCGAATTGCTTGGCGGCTTGAGCGACACCGTTTTCATCACGGCCGCAAATGACTTTCATTTCAGGATGAACAGTCTTCGGGAAAAATAGGGGAAGATCTTTGTAAGCATGACTGTGTGCCTTGCCCATAAATTTATAGCCAACCATGCCAATTCTAAGTTTATCCATCGTTATCTCCTTTTTTATTTAGTAGTTTTAAGGACAGGATCAATATAGAATAAGAAACAATACCTCTGTACTGCCAAATGGAAATCTTTGTTTCTATTATTGCAAATGTATCATTTCTCTGATTGACACTACAAGATAAAACTTATATAATCCTAGACAAAATTTATCTTTTTTGAGAGGGATATCTAAAATGTTATTATATGAACCCCACCATTTTGATTTAATATCAAATTTTGAAGTTATTAATTTGAATTTTCCAAGCCATCTCCACCGTTGCTTTGAATTAATATATATCGTTGATGGGGAAATGGAGATCGTGATAGAACAGCGAAGTTTTTATTTACATACTGGACAATACTTATTAATATTACCGAATGAGGTTCATTCGATTGTTACAAAATCACAATCTAGAGCAAAAATATGTATTTTTTCACCTGATTATGTGCCAACCTATCAAAGGATGATAGAAAATAGAACTCTAGAAAATCCCATTTTTGGCCTGTCTATGGAAGCTGAAATCCTTATTTCTAAAACACTCTTTAAAAATGATCTTAATCTATTAGAACAAAAAGCCAGTCTTTATTTATTATTATCTGAGCTAATGGCACAAACCATTCTCATTAAAACAGAGAAAAAAGACTCAGAATTGCTCCACACCTTGCTGACCTACATACAGGAACACTTTACTGAAGCGATCACTCTAAACAGTATCGCTGTTACGTTAGGATATAGTTATAATTATCTGTCCAAATATTTTAATGCGAGTGTGAAAACGTCTTTTACAGATTTTTTGAATGGAACTCGAATCAGTTATGCTTGTAATCTCCTAAGAACAACAGAAAAAAGCATTACGGAGATTGCGTATCTTTGTGGTTATGAAAACATACGTTCATTTAATCGGAATTTTATTAAGAAAACATTATGTACACCCAAAGAATACCGAGAAAAGATACCTTTAATGTATCTAGATCTCCATCCAGTCCATAGAATGACTACTTCCAATCATTCAAATTTTTCAATACGATAAGTTAAGTAATAAACTTTGGGTATTGAATATATATGTAATATAAATGAACTTCTAATGTAACGAGGTCAAAACAAAGTTGTAGCTCTTGCTATAATGCAGTTTTGACCTCTTTTTCTTCTCAAACACGAATTATGTACCTCACTATAGGAGGAAGCACAAATGGCAGAATTATTTTCAAGCTTAACAAGAGAAGACCGGCTGAAAATCATGTCAGAGGAAGAATATGATCTACTTGTTATTGGAGGGGGAATCACCGGGTCCGGAATTTCGTTGGATGCCTCCTTGCGTGGAATGAAAGTCGCTCTGGTGGAAATGCAGGACTTTGCAGCCGGTACCTCTAGTCGTTCAACAAAGCTTGTACATGGAGGGTTACGTTATTTAAAGCAATTTCAAGTTGGCCTGGTTGCAGAAGTAGGGAAAGAGCGGGCCATTGTCTATGAAAATGGCCCCCATGTCACCACACCAGAATGGATGCTCCTCCCACTCTATAAAGGAGGAACATTCGGTCCCTTGAGTACATCCATCGGTTTACGAGTTTATGATTTTTTGGCAGGGGTGAAAAAATCTGAACGTCGCAGCATGCTGTCTCGAACAGAAACAATCCAAAAAGAACCGCTTATTAAACAAGAGGGACTTATGGGCGGAGGGTATTATGTAGAATACCGCACGGATGATGCCCGCTTAACGATGGAAGTTCTTAAAGCAGCCTTTCAAAATAAAGCAAACCTTCTCAATTATGTAAAAGCAGAGGAGTTTATTTATGAAAATAATGTGATTATCGGGGTCAAAGCACGGGATGTCTTTACAAACCAAGTCATAACCATTCGGGCTAAAAAAGTGGTAAATGCAGGCGGACCCTGGGTAGATCACATTCGGAAAAAAGATTATGTTAGGAACAATAAACAGTTACGTTTAACAAAAGGTGTCCACTTAGTGATAGACCAGTCTGTTTTTCCGCTGCGGCAAGCTGTATATTTTGATACACCAGACGGCCGGATGGTTTTCGCGATCCCGCGTGATGGGAAAACCTATGTGGGAACAACGGATACGTTTTATGAGAGTGATCCATCACAACCTAAAATGCTGGCAGAAGACCGTGAATATATCTTAAACGCAATCCATTTCATGTTTCCTGAGGTAAGGGTTAAAAACGAAGACATTGAGTCGAGCTGGGCAGGGGTCCGTCCCTTAATATATGAAGAAGGGAAGGATGCCTCAGAAATATCCCGAAGAGATGAAATTTGGGAAGCGGAAAGCGGTCTAATCACCATTGCGGGTGGAAAGCTAACTGGGTATCGCCAGATGGCAGAATCGGCCATGGATCGGATTGTTAAGCGCCTTAGGGAGCAGGGAATCATATTTAAAAAGTCAGAAACCAAAAACTATCCTATTTCAGGTGGAAATGTTGGAGGTTCTAAGGGGTTTAAGCAGTATATGACTCTAAAAGAACAGGAAGCAACTGAATATGGTTTCACGAAAGAGGAAGGGTGTCAGTTAGTCCAAAGATATGGTTCGAATGTAGATAAGGTTTTCCTTTACGCAGAAACTTATAATGCAATGGAAAAGGTAAACTTATCACGGATGGTTTATGTACAACTAATGTACTCCATTGAACATGAAATGGCTGTCACTCCTTTAGATTTTTTTATCCGCCGTACTGGAGCTCTATTTTTCAATATTGAATGGGTCCATACTTGGAAGGAGGAGGTAATTACGTTCATGGGGGATCAATTTGGTTGGAGTAAAACCATAAGGGCTCAATATAAAGCGGAATTGGAAAAAGAGTTAAAAGATGCGGTCATTCCTGTGGATTTACAACATAACTAGGTCATCAAATAGATTCTAATACAAACTGAAAAGCTTACTAGATTGATTCTAATGTTTGATATGAAATCACACAAAAATTAGGTTGACTTGGATAGTTCGTTTGAAACGACTAATAGAGTCAGCCTCTTTTTCATCAAATATAATAATGAGAAAACCTGAATCATTCTCCCAAACATCAGTGAGAAATATTTGATTTGTCAGATGCCTCAAGATATAGTTTAAAGTACTGAACAAAAAAACATAGAAAGTTGGGATGGAACTCAAATGATTGATAAAAGCATTATATTTTTTGATATTGATGGAACCTTGCTAAACCATGATAAAAAATTGCCTCTTTCTACAAAAGAATCGATTTTTAAATTAAAGGAACTTGGACATGAAGTAGCGATTGCGACTGGACGAGCCCCTTTTATGTTTGAGGATTTGCGAGAAGAATTAGACATTCATACATATGTTAGTTATAACGGGCAATATGTGGTGCTAAAAGGGGAAGAATTATACCGAAATCCATTAAAAATCTCTTCTCTTGAAAAGCTAACAGAAACTGCACTGCAAAACAATCATCCAGTCGTCTTTATGGACCATGAGGATATGAGGGCGAATGTGCCAGAACATAGTTATATTAAAGAAAGTATTAGTACATTAAAAATAGGCCGTTTTCCAATTCATGATCCACATTATTATAAAGGGCGGGAGCTATTTCAAACGCTCCTGTTTTGTCCAGAAGGAGAAGAAAAACAATACGAACAGGAATTCAATGATTTTGATTTTGTCAGATGGCATCCTGTTTCTGTCGATGTACTTCCAAAGGGCGGATCTAAGGCTCAAGGAATTAAAAAAGTTGTGGAAAGCTTAGGGATACCTGAGGATCGCCAATACGCTTTTGGTGATGGGCTCAATGATATGGAAATGCTCACAGCAATCAGAAATAGTGTAGCAATGGGAAATGCCGAAGAAATAGTAAAGTCAGCCGCCAAATATGTAACAAAATCAGTTGAGGATGATGGAATTTTCCATGGTCTTCAGATGGTGGGGCTGTTATAATTTGATCCACATTTACTTAAAAACCGAAAGGATAGAGTTTTTTTAACTTTATTCTTTCGGTTTTTTTATTGAAAAAAATGATTCTCTTTAGTTAGTGATAGGAATGGCATTGTAGTACTCTTCCAGCGTTATTCCCTGACCCATAATTGTTTTGGCAAGGGAGGTACCTACGTAGCGGAGATGCCATGGTTCGTATTTGTAACCGGTTATCGGCTTTTTGTTGTCAGGATAGCGGATAATAAATCCATAGTCAGCGGCATGATCTTGGATCCATTTTGCCTCTTTTGTACCTGCAAAGCAATCTTCTGCCGCGCATTTCCCGCTGCCGCCAGTCACATCAATCGCTAGGCCCGTTTCATGTTCACTGGTACCAGGCAAAGCTGAATAGTTTAATGCATTTTGATAACCATCCTGGTTTTCGTAGTATTTAAATAATTCAGCTTGAGATTGGTAGGAACGATAAGCTGAAACCCCGAGAAGCGAAATTCCTTGTTCGCTTGCCCCTGTAAATAACTTTTCTATGGCGCTCGAGGCTTCACTCCTCATTTTTCGTTTTTCTATTTGGTTATCAATAAATGATATATTGGGCGTGACCAAATCACTTGGTTCATATCCGTCCGGCAATTTATTTTGCTTATTAATAAGTACAGTGATACTTTCCGGATTCTGAACGACCTCAACATCGTCAGAATCATTCGAGTAAGTAATCTTTGGAGTCGAACTAGCAGCTACCTGCGAAACAGAGACAGCCGTTTTATTGGTGGAATTCGTATTTTCTTCAACTGCCTGCTTATTTTGAAGGCAGCCAGTTATTGTAAATAAAATAGATACATTGCATATCAGGAAGAAGCTTTTTTTTATCACAGCTAATTACTACCTCTTTTCCAATATCCTTCCTTGAACTCTCGAAGAAAGAATTTTTCTAAAATAATTTAAAGGTTTGAATGTTCCTTTTGTTTAATGCTCGGAGTCTTCTATTAACCTAGGTCATTCTATGAAACCCTTCTTAATTTCTTCTTAATAATTAATCTTGTGGAAATAATCAGTATTCCAATATAGTTATAGTTTTTGTTCGGTTATAAACCTTGTAATGTTTTCAGACTTAAATATGTGTATACCCATAATTTTGAAAGGTAACTAAAAATTTTTAAGTTTAGATTAAGGTTGGGATGATAGGATTCTAGTTGTTGTAGTTTCCGCTTCAGAGTAAGAGAGGGGTAAATTCATTGAGGTTAAAAATTATTGCTGTTTTATATGCATTAGGGATACTTATTAGTGTTGGGTATGTGAAAGCAAAAAATATAGATTCTGCCACTACCAATACGACAACCGAAAATAGTAGTGAAACGACAGAAAGCAATCAAGCAGAACAAAAGGATACTAGTGAATCTGAGTCAACTTCTGATTCAACTCAGGAAAATAAGGATCAGAATGAAACAGAAACCCAAACAGAAATCCAGGCTCAGAATGGTAAAATTGTCATCAATAGTGTGCCGCTTATCCAACAGATGCCAGAATTACCGCGCGGATGTGAAGTGACTAGTTTAGCTATGCTTCTTAAGTCAGCAGGTGTTTCAGTTGATAAAATGACACTGGCTAGTGAAATAAATACCATTCCTTTTCGTGATGAAAATGGCATGAATGGAAATCCTAATGTAGGGTTTGTGGGTGATATCTATTCGTTCGATAATCCGGGATACGGGGTATATCATGGTCCGATTGCAGACTTAGCTGAGAGCTATTTGCCAGGAAGAATAATAGATTTAACCGGTCAAAGTATTGACTCTGTCTATAATATGATTAAACAAGGATCCCCTGTGTGGGTTATCACTAATTCAAGATTTGCATCACTTCCCGAAAGTGAATTTTCCGTTTGGAATACAGCGACCGGGAGTGTTCAAATTACTTATCGAGAACATAGTGTTTTAGTAGTTGGCTATGACGATAATTACGTCTATCTCAACGATCCTTTAGCGGACCAAGCATATAAGGCTGTTTCAAGAGATAGTTTTGAAGAATCATGGGTTCAAATGGGAAGTCAAGCGATAAGTTATCAATAAAATGCAAGCATCTTTATTAAGCCAGTAAACAAATTGAAAAAAAGACTATTAGGATTCTATCTTGATAGTCTTTTGGTTGTTCTCCAAACATTTGAAACTAATTTTTCTATGCCTATCTTTTTCTTTTTGGTTCATAATACATTGACATAAATGGAAACGTATTCTATAATATAATTGTTAAACAATAATGGTTAACAATTTGTTAATTTAGCAAGTAACATAGTTTGTGAGACAGGATTCCGATTAATAACCAATGCTCTTTTATGGATGGTACATCTTTTTTTTGAAGCGTCATAGCTGCGATAGTAATAGTTAAACGGGGGATTGTTTCTTATGGAAATAAAACTACTACAAAAAAAACAAACGATAGTTCGCTATGAAAATGGTAAGGTATTTTACGGAATTGTTGAGGATGACGAGATTCTTCAATTGACCAATAATTTTTCTGATATTGTAAACAATGAACTTACATTTGACGGTGCAAGAGTTAAATTGAGTGATGTGAAAATTTTAGAACCTGTAACACCCTCAAAAGTAATTAATTTTGGATGGACCTATGCAGGACACGCAAAAGAGACTGGAGGGATGGCTAATCTGAAGGAGCCGTTTTTATTTTTAAAACCTGCATCATCCCTTATTCCAAATAAGGGGGAAATCATCCTTCCTTCCAGCCATTTAACAAAGCAGGTCGAGATGGAAGGGGAAGTAGCACTCATCATAGGGAAGCGGGGCAAAAATATAAAAGAAGAAGACGCATTAGATTATATTTTTGGCTGTACCATATTTAATGATGTAACAGCAAGAGATCTCACAAAAGTCGACCCCCAATTTACACGCGGAAAAGGGTTTGACACTTTCGGGCCATTGGGTCCGTGGATTGTTAAAGGTTTGGACCCAACTAATTTACGCATAGTGACAACGTTAAACGGCAAAGTCGTCCAAGATGGAAATACGAAACAGATGTCTCTATCCATTCCCTACCTTATCAGTTGGGTATCACAAGTTATGACACTTGAACCGGGAGATGTTTTAGCCACTGGTTCACCTTCTGGCAGTTGTCCAATGAGTTCGGGTGACGTTGTATCAGTGGAAGTGGAGAAAATAGGAAAGCTATGTAATTACGTCGTATAGTAAGGGGATTTTTCTACAAATAAATGTCCATTCACTTTAAGGTTAATCACATTTCTGGTTGACCTTTTTTAGTGTTTAACTGCTGATTTTTTAAAAGACCTATATTTTCCTTTCGAAAGGATGATAAAATCATGTATAAGAAAGTGATTTAGGATGGAGTGTAGCATAACCGTGAAGATATTAACAATTGAAAATTTAGTCCGTAAATTTTCATTGAAAGTTTTGGCAGGAGAAAATCAATTACAACAAACCATTACACAATCCCGTTCGCATCGTCCGGGTTTAGAATTCGTAGGTCACTTTGATTTCTTTCCAACAGAACGTGTTCAAATTCTAGGTCGAAAAGAAATTACCTATTTGCATAAGTTGAGCATTGAGGAGCGGCAGATAAGAATCGGTAATATCGTTAAATACCATCCTCCTTGTTTTATTGTGACAGCAGGGCAGGAAGGTTTAACTTATTTAACTCAGTATTGTGTTGAAGAGGGGATCCCGTTGTTATGTACAAATGAGCCTCAATCAACTTCTGAATTTATTATGAAACTTGATGCGTATATGGTAAAAACATTAGCTCCAGAAATCGCTGTACACGGAGTTTGTATCAATGTGTATGGGATGGGCATTTTACTACGAGGAAAGTCAGGCATCGGAAAAAGTGAAATTGCTCATACCATGATTGGCAGAGGCCATAGATTAGTAGCTGATGATATCGTGGTGTTAAAAAAACTTAGTCCCCGAACCATTCTTGCCACGCATGACGGGAAAACGAGGGAATTTCTTGCTTTAAGAAGTGTAGGACTTTTGAATGTAGTCCGCTTATATGGAAGAAAAGCTTTTCAGGATGAAACGAGGATTGCCCTCGATATTGAACTGACTAAATGGGAAAAAAATTCCCTTCATAATGAATTGGATCACGAATCAAAATTCACGAAATATATGGATGTACGAATTCCTCATATTGAGATTCAACTCCAACCCGGACGGGATGTTGCGGGGTTAATTGAAGCTGCGGCAAATAACTGGCTTCTGAAGCAGGAAGGATATAGTGCTGCAGAAGAGTTTATGAGACGACTTGATTCTGAATTCAACAGTTAATACATTGCTGTGTTTAGCAAAAAGTAAAGTGACTGTTCCTTCCAAGAGTCAAACGCAAAGGGATAGACATTTTTATTACTAGAAAAGAAGGCTGAAAACGGGGTTGATTTTTCCTTTTTCAGCCTTGCTTTGTGCTCTCTGCTTTTCTTATAAATGGGTTGTCGCTGAATTGGTTTTCTTCTCATAAAGTGAATATCCGCTAACCAATAACAAGACAGCATTCGACCAGAATACAGGGAAAAAACCTAGAAGCGAGCCAACAGAACCAAATAAAATAGGAACAAGAAACTGAACCGTTTTGTTGACGGTCAAACGAATACCCAATACCTCTCCTGTACGTCCTTGAGGAGATCGATTATAAGCCATCACGATGGATAATGGCTGGCAGCAGCCCATTCCAAGACCCATAACGAATGAGATTACCATAAGGATCACTGCATGATCGAATATAGGGATGAAAAAGAAAGCAACGGCCGAGATGGTTAGGCAGCCCCCAAGAACAGTCTCTTCCTTAAATTTACGTAACATCCATTGCATTAGTAAGCGTGAAAGAATATAGGCAATTGCGTTACAGCTTACAATGACTCCTATGGTGGAAGCAGATAACCCAAGAGTTTTTCCGTAAATTGGGAAGTAGAATTCGTACAGTCCTACACCTGTTAAAATAATTCCACTGGTAATAAAGGTCTTGCGTAAAGATCGCTTTAGAAGCAGTTCAACAAAACTATTTTTCTGGTTTATTTCTTTTTTGATGGTCGTTGGAAAAGGAATGACCTTATGACAAAAGAATATTCCTGGAATGATGGAAATGATCCCTAATAACACGTATGTCACGGAGTATTGAAAATGGTCGATGGAGAATCCAGTAATTAAAGGGCCTAAAAAATTTGAGATGGAAACTCCAAGAGTGTATGCAGCAAAATATTTTGACCGGGTTTCTTCCGTACTTAGTGCTCCAATTAAATTTTGTAAGGTCACAATAGTGAATATTTGGCTTAACCCAAATAAAGATTGTGAGATGAGTAGAACAAATAATTGATTTTTAAAAAGATAAGGCAAGAAAAGTGCAACTCCTGTGCCAAACATGCCCAATATTATAGGCAAACGGAGACCGATTCGATCTGATAACCTTCCCGCATATGCAGCAAAAAGCATCGGAAACAAGGAACTCGATGAGACAATGAGGCCCAAGTAGGTCGAATCTGCGTGGAGGTTCATGGCATATAATGTTACTAAAATAGTATTCCCGCGTACACTTGTTTGATAGATAATTGACAATAAAACAACAATATATAGAATCATTCTCTCACGTCCAATTTACATGCTGTTAACTTCGAAAACTATATTGTTAAACAATTATGTCTCACAAATTAGTGTACTTCACTCTAAATTTTCTGTCAATAATGACTCCACAAAAAAAAGAGGGTCATTGCCCCCAATTGTTATACTAAAAAAGAGTAATTATCTACAATTGTTTTTCTTACGTTAGATACGTGAAACTTGACTGCATCTTCCGCCCATTTTCCATCTTTTGCTTTCATGGCGTTAAGTATTTTTTGATGTTCTTTGTAAGATTCTTGTGTCCTGCCTGGAACCAAGATAGTTTTGATCCGCAATCTTTGTAATTGTGTTTTTATTTTATTTACCATCTCTACAGCTTGCTTGTTTGTTGAAGCTTCGTAAATAATATTGTGGAAAAGAAGATTGCATTTAGAATATTCATCAAACCGATTGCTGTCTAAGTGTTCCTTCATGCTTTCAACTGTTTCTTCTAATTGCGTTATTTTTGTATCGCTAATATTTATGGCTGCTGTCTTCGCAATTAATCCTTCTAGTACTTCGCGAATCTCAAGGTAATTAATGATCTCATCCAGTGTAAATGACTTAATCGTTGCCCCCTTATTTTCTTCTAAAGTAACTAAATTCTCTTGCTCTAATTTCAATAAAGCCTTTTTGATCGTATTTCTACTAACACCAATTAATTCAGAGAGTTCACTTTCAACCAGTTTTTGTGAGGGCAAGAAAATTCCCTCCATTATTTTTTGTCTTATGAATTGATATGCAACTTCAGTTGGTCTGCTCATTCGATAACCTCATCTTTTATAAGAATTATTAAACAATATTTTTTGAGAAATTGTTCTTCTATTTATCTGTAATATACAGTTGAGACATTAATGGTGTCAATAAACAGAATTAATCTAGAGCCAAATACTGCAAACAAAAAGCTTTTTAATATTTATAGTTTTCAAAAAAATAAAATTGACACTACAAAACTGATAATTTATAATCAAGATTGTTAAACAAAATAGCTTAAAAAGATTTTATTAGGTTTAAATGAAGAATGAAGGGATGTTGTCATTTGTTAATTATCTAGCTCCAAAAAACGAACTAACTTTATTTTGAAAGGGGATTCAAAAATGTCAAGTAATTCTATTAAACATATTTTGGATGAAAGTAAATTTAACCGCTTTCATTTAGGTCTGCTGCTGTGGTGTCTATTTTTTGTATCATTTGAAGGCTACGATTTAGTTGTTTATGGCTCTGTTGTCCCATTCCTTACAAAAGAATGGGAGTTGTCACCTATACAAGCAGGTGTGATTGGAAGTTATGGCCTTTTCGGAATGATGTTTGGTTCTATTATTCTTAGTCTATTAGCCGATCGCTTTGGAAGAAAAAGCATCATTATTGTATCTGTTACTTTTTTTAGCATTTTTACTAGCATTTCTGGTTTTGCAACTGATGAGCAATTATTTTCTTGGTGCCGATTTTTAGCAGGAGTCGGATTCGGGGGTACGCTGCCAACCGTCATCTCTCTATTAACGGAATATATTCCTAAGTCTAGTAAAAACAAAGCAATCACCATTGCCTTGTGTGGAAATCAAGTGGGAGGTATCCTAGCACCATTAATTGGTGTGGCAGTATTTTCTTCGTTAGGCTGGCGTCCTGCGCTGTGGTTTTCAGTGATTCCGATTTTATTGCTTCCCTTAATCATTAAATACTTGCCGGAATCACCTCAATTTCTTATTCGTAAAGGAAAATTCGATTCTATAAAAGCAACGTTAGAGAAAATTGATCCGAACTATCAAGATCGTATGAAAGTTGAACAAACCACTATACTTGAGCCACCTGTTGAGCGCACTCCAATTATTGGTTTGTTTAAAAATAAGATGGGGTTAAGTACGGTACTATTCTGTATTGTTTATTTTATGGGATTATTAATGATTTATGGATTAAATACTTGGCTTCCTAAATTGATGCAAAGTGCAGGGTATCCATTAATCTCAAGTTTAGGCTTTGCCATTTTTCTAAATGGAGGAGCTTTAATTGGAACGATAATTATAGGAGTAATTGCAGACAAAAAGGGGTCAAAAAAGTTAATTACAGGATTATATGTAGTCGGTGCCATTTGTCTAGCTCTGCTAGGAATTAAGAGTAATATCTTCCTCCTTTACATGTTAATCGCGATTGCAGGGGTATGTACTATGGGGAATCAAAGCTTATTAAACGCTTTTGTTTCGCAATATTATCCAAATAATGTCCGCTCAACAGGTGTAGGACTAGCAAATGGAGTAGGAAGATTAGGCGGAATGTTAGGACCTACACTTGGAGGAGTCCTTTTATCTTTAAATGTACCAATTGGGTTATGCTTCTTAGTTTTTGCTTTGCCAGGGGTTTTCGCAGCAGTTTCTTTATTCTTAGTAAGAAAAAGCGGTCCACAGGTCGAGCCCGTCTCTTCAAAAAGCACGAAATTAAGTTCAACAAACCTTGGTTAATGGAAAGTCTAAAAGTCTATTAAATATTGACAGCACTTACAATATTCAAATATAATAGAAAATAATAAATTGTTAAACAATATTGATGAATATGAGAGGCGTTATTATGACCAATTATGACAAAGAACCAATTCGGGACATTGCCCATCTTGGGCATGTGGAGTTGTTGACTCCTAAGCTTGAAGACAGTCTTACATTTTTTAAAGATGTTCTTGGAATGCAAGAAGTAGCGCGAAAAGATCATTCTGTTTATTTACGTTGTTGGGGGGATTACGAACAATACTCCGTTAAATTAACAGAATCCGAGCAGCCTGGAGTGGGTCACACAGCGCTCCGAACGGTGAGCCCGCAAGCATTAGAAAGAAGAGCAGCTGAAATTGAAGCAATGGGTTTAGGGATTGGCTGGATTGAAGGCGATATTGGACATGGGAAAGCCTATCAATATCGAGGACTAGATGGCCACTTAATGGAACTTTATTATGACTCTTATGAATATCAGCCACCAGACCATCTGAGGCCAGCTCTCAAGAATCAGCCGCAAAGATTTACTGGTCATGGTGTAGCAGTAAAGCATTTAGACCATATTAATTTCTTGTCAGCGAATCCTGAAGGTGATGGTGATTTCGCGGAGAACGTTTTAGGAATGAGATTGACCGAACAGATTCTCCTAAACGATGGACGCCGTCCAGGTGTGTGGTACAGCCCAAATAGTAAATCCTATGAAATGGTTTATACGTTAGATGCGACAGGAACAAGCGGGCGTTTTCATCACATGGCTTTTTCAGTCGATACAAACGAAGGAATTTGGAGAGCAGCGGATATTTTCTTAGAACATGGTGTTTTTATTGAATTCGCTCCAAGCAAACACGCAATCAATCAAACTTATTTTGTATACGTTTACGAACCAGGCGGCAATCGGATTGAAATCTGTTCTGGCGGATATCATGTCTTTAGGCCTGATTGGAAACCGATTACATGGACAGAGGAAGAGCGGGCAAAAGGACAAGCATGGGGAAATAAGACGGTTGCTAGTTTTCATACTTATGGAACACCTATTGTTGATCCTAAATAAAATTTGCTTAAAGGTGAGGGAAACCTCACTTTTTTTTATAAAAATTATTCCTTTTTTCTGAATTCATTAAATTTGTTGACACATTTACAAAACAAAGTCTATAATAAAAATATAAACAATATTGTTGAACAATATTGACAGATGAAAAATCGAGTCATATAAAATAATAAATAGGAGGAAGTAATATGATCGATAATAATACAAATCTATTAGTTGTAAGCGCACACGCTGCAGATTTTGTTTGGAGAGGCGGCGGCACGATTGCAAAGTATGCAAAACATGGAGCTAATGTATCGCTTGTCATTTTAAGCTATGGTGCAAGAGGGGAATCAAACGACCTCTGGAATATTGAAGGACAAACGTTGGAAAATGTAAAAGCCCACCGCCAAGGGGAAATTGAAGCGGCTGCAAAGTGCCTTGGAATTGAGAATATCGAAATTTGGAATTATCAGGATTACCATATGCAAATCAATGAGGACAGAATGGACCGCTTGGTTCGCAAGATTAGAGAAGTAAGGCCGCATCATATCCTCACACACGGACCGAGAGATGCTTTTAACCCAGACCATGAAACAGTCTCCAAATTTGTTTTTGATGCAAGCGTTTTATCCACTTCTAATGGAGTAAGACTAGAAGGAACAAAAACAGCTAAACAAGCAAGTATCTTTGGTTTTGAGCCACATCAATCCGAAATTAGTGATTTCAAGCCGGAAGTCATTATTGATATCACTGAAACATATGAACAAAAACAAGCTGCGATGAATTGTTTCAAGGCGCAAAAACATTTAATAGATTACTATGGAGCGAAAGCGCAGCTTCGCGGCAACCATGCACGCAGATGTTCCGGAAACAATGAATATAAATATGCGGAAGCATTTAGCCGGTTCTTCCCATATGTTGGTGGTGAATTCATCTAATGGAAAAGTATGTGATTAAAAACATAACAAGACCTGACGAGCAGCTGATTGAAGAATTTAAGCAGCTAGATGTATCAACCGTTTATGAGGCTCAAGGGAAAATTGGGCTTATGAACTATAATTTGAAGCCAATCTTGGATAATACATTAATCTGTGGACCAGCCATAACAGCTGTTTGTCATGCAGGAGATAACTTAATGATTCACGCTGCCATTGAAGTATGTAAACCAGGTGATGTACTTGTCATTACAACCATCGGTGAGGGTGTCGCAGGGATGATAGGGGAATTGATTGTTACTGCACTAATCAAACGTGGTGTTCAAGGCGTCATCATTGACTCTGGTATAAGAGATGTAGCTCAGATCCGTGAATTAGGATTCCCGGTTTGGACCAAGGCTGTATTCTCACAGGGAACCACCAAGACAAAAGGTGGCTGGGTAAACGCACTAACAGTTTGTGGAGGTGAATCTGTCAATCCAGGTGACTTGATTATGGCCGATGATGATGGTGTAGTTGTAGTGAAAAAAGGGGATCTTCAGTTTGCATTGGAATCATCTAAGCAACGTCTTAAAAAAGAAGAAGGGACCAAAGAGAAGATTGCTAGAGGGGAAATCAGCTTAGATTTTTACAACCTAAGACCAACATTAGATAAAGAACAGGTTGTTTATTATGAAGACGAAGCGGAGTTTAATAAAAAAACGCCTAGATTTAATTAGAAAGGGAGTGGACAAAAGTATGGCAAAACGTGAAGTTTTACATGTGAAGGGATCTAACCACCAGAATCCAATCCCAACGGCAGTAAAGATCGGAAATATGGTATACACCTCTGCAATCATAGGATCGGATCCTGAAACTGGTGAAATGCCAGAAAAAGTGGAAGACGAGGTGGCTAATCTTTTTCATTATATGAGAGAGATCATGGAGCTTGCGGGAGGAAACGCAGATGACATCGCTCATTTAAGTGTTTCAGTAAACGACCGGGCGTATAAAAAAATTGTAAATGTAGAATGGCTAAAAATGTTTCCAAATGAAAATGATCGCCCTGCTAGACATACAAGTGTTAAAGATTTAAGGGAAGGTCTTAGAGTACAAATTGAAATGACAGCTGTTTTATAAAAATAAAGAGAAAACAACCGGTATCTTTTAAATACCGGTTGTTTTTTATAAAAAAGAGACTATCGAGATTTTATCGCTATTAATATATTAGTTTTTTCTTTCTAGGACATAGATTTTGTTTTAGGAATAATTATTAAAATTTAATGAAAGCAGCAATAAAGATTTGAAAAAAATGATGATTTGTTTTATCATTTTATTTTGTTAATAATCTTTTTATAGTGTTTATGTTGTTTAGAAACATTAGCTCCAGGAATTCTATATTTTAATAAAATGACCTGAAAACAAGGATACATAATAGGCCATTCTACTAAAAAGATATTACTGAGCACTATTTTTTAATAGCCGATCGAAAGGGGAATTAGATATGTTAGATGTTATGGACAAACCAAAGTCAGAGCAAACAAAAGCTGATGTGCTTGATCAGTTGTTAAAGCCGGAGGTTCAGGAATCTTTAACCACTTTAGTGGAACAGCTTCCAAAATTGACTGAACTTGTGAATATATTAACAAAGTCGTATGACTTTGCCCAGTCAGTCGCGACTGATGAAGTGTTAAAAAGTGATACAATCGGAGCCGTTACTGAGATTGTAGAGCCTGTAATAGAAACTGCGAAAAGCATTGCTGCTACAGTAATAGAAGCAAAAGACCGCGCTGAGGATAGTAAAGAAGTGATTGGTCTTTTTGGGATTTTAAAAATGCTTAAAGACCCTCAAGCACAGAAGCTTTTCCGCTTCATCAACGCTTACCTGGAAGTTTCAGAAGAACGTTCAGCTAAATAAATTTTACAGAACATTCATAAGGACGGAGAGATACTATGTCAAAAAAAGTTGTCATTTTAGGTGCGGGTTATGGCGGACTTTTAGCTGCTATTAATATCCGAAAATATTTAAATAAAGATCAAGCACAAGTGACTGTGGTGAATCAGTACCCTACACACCAAATTATCACAGAACTTCATCGTTTGGCAGCAGGAAGCGTGGCTGAACAAGCAGTTGCCATGCCATTAGCGAAGATTTTCAAGGGAAAAGATATTGATCTTAAAATCGCAAAAGTGGATTCATTCTCAGTAGATCAAAAAGAAGTTAAACTATCTGATGGCTCTACTTTAACCTATGATGCGCTTGTCGTAGCGTTAGGCAGTAAAACAGCTTACTTCGGTATTCCAGGGCTAGAAGAAAACAGCATGGTCTTAAAATCTGCTGAAGATGCTAAAAATATTCATCAACATATTGAAGAACGAATTGCCGAATACGCAAAAACAAAAAATGCAGCAGACGCCACTATTCTTATCGGCGGCGGTGGTTTAACCGGCGTTGAATTAGTTGGAGAAATTGCTGATATTATGCCTAAACTTGCTAGAAGTTATGGTGTGGATCCAAAAGAAGTAAAACTGCTCCTAGTAGAAGCAGGTCCTAAAATCCTTCCTGTTTTACCTCAACCATTGATTGAACGTGCAACTGCAAGTCTTGAAGCACGAGGTGTTCAATTCTTAACAGGCCTTCCTGTAACCAACGTCGAAGGGAATGTCATTGATTTAAAAGATGGCCAAAAAATTACTGCTAATACATTTGTATGGACTGGCGGTGTACAAGGAAATCCTCTTGTTGGTCAATCAGGACTTGATGTCGATCGTGGACGTGCAACAGTTAATGAGTATCTGCAATCGACTTCTCATAAAGAGGTATTTGTGGTGGGTGACAGTGCAGTTGTCTTTGGTCCAGATGGAAGACCTTTCCCACCTACAGCCCAAATTGCATGGCAAATGGGAGAGCAAACAGGTTACAATGTGTTTGCTTACTTGGAAAACAAATCATTTAAAGAGTTTACTCAAGTTAACTCTGGAACACTTGCTAGCTTGGGACGTAAAGATGCGGTAGCTACTATTGGTGCTAATTCTATCCCACTCAAAGGACTTCCAGCTTCATTAATGAAAGAAGCAAGTAATGTTCGATACCTATCTCACATTAAAGCATTATTTAGTTTAGCTTACTAATGATTCGGGTTAAAGTTATATTAATAAAGTAATTTTCTTGAAATCTGTTTTAAATAATTTTACTATAATACATTTGAGAATGGGCTTTCTTGAAGTTTAACCACAGTGTCTCGTAACACTGTGGTTTTTATATTATTAAAAATCCTTAGAAAATTTTGGGAGACAAATAGGATTAATATTCTATTAAAACGCAAGACCAACACAGTAAATGAATAGGTTTTCAAAATAATCTCTAAATTAAGTTTTATTAAAATAGTAAAATATATTGTCGAAAACATCATATCATGTTAATATTAGTTGAAATTAATTCCTTTAATTTGGTCCAGAGAGGCCAAAAAGGCAAAAGTAAAACTATACATATCATTTCTATGTATAAATTACCCTTTTGTCCTGTGGATAAAAGGGTTTTATTTTGCCGACATCTTTTAATCTAAGTCCTGTGAGGCTTGAAAGGAGAACGACAAAAATGGATTATCGTAAAAAAACAGTAGTAGCATCAGTCGCAGGTTTAACATTAGAGGGTATGGATATCATGTTTATATCCTTCGCTATGTCTATGATTATTGCACAGTTTCATATTGACATGGTTTCTGGGGGTCTCATTTCTTCTATTACAAACATAGGAATGCTTGTAGGGGGAACCATTTTTGGTATCTTAGCAGATAAATATGGGAGAGTTAAAATATTCACCTATACGATTCTATTATTCGCGATTGGAACAGCATTAACGGGATTAGCTACAAATATTGAGCAAGTTTATGTATTTCGGTTTATCGCAGGGTTAGGTGCAGGGGGAGAATACGGAATTGGTATGGCACTTGTAGCTGAAGCATGGCCAAAAAATAAACAAGGTCGAGCTTCATCGTATGTCAGTATCGGTGCGCAATATGGAGTCATTCTCGCAGCCCTTCTTAGTGCGATGATTCTACCGACTTGGGGATGGAGAGGTTTGTTCTTCATAGGATTGGCTCCCGTTATCTTTGCCTTTATCGTTCGTAAGAATTTAGGTGAATCACCTGTATGGGTCAAGTCTCAAAAAGGAAAACAACTCGTACCAAATCAAGGGAAACTACAACAATTATTTGCTACTCCAAGAACATCATTTACAACAATAGCTTTGGCGATCATGGCTACAGTGCAAATAGCTGGTTATAATGGTTTAATGATTTGGCTTCCATCCATGCTGCAACAAACCCAAGGATTATCTGTTTCAAACTCGGCACTTTGGACGATTAGTACGGCAGTGGGAATGATTGCAGGGATGTTAACATTTGGCCAATTTATCGATCGTTTTGGAATGAAACTCTCCTATGGGATTTTCTTAGCCGCATCAGCTGTGGCAGTCTTTTTATATGCCTATGCTTCAGGAAGTACCGCGGTTTTACTAGGCGGTGCGGTGGTTGGATTCTTTTCTAATGGTATGTTTGCCGGGTACGGCGCATTAATCAGTAATTATTATCCAGTAGAGATCCGCAGCACAGCAACCAATACCATTTTCAACTTTGGTAGAGCATTGGGCGGATTGTCTCCTATTTTTGTAGGCTATATCCTGCAGCATACAAATGTTACTGTCGCTATGGGGTATCTAGCAGTACTTTACTGTATTTCCTTTCTAGCGATGATCAGTTTGAAAAAAGGTGAAGGTAATCAAGGAAAATTCAAGATACTATCAAAAGTTTAATCCTATTAAAAAATTTGAAAAGATTCAACTGTATCTTAAAAAGTAGACATTCTAATAATTTATCGATCAGCAGTTAGTAAATGACTCCGGCATTGTGCCGGAGTCATTTTATTTATGCGCGATAAGGGTAACTGTGTTTATTGAAACTCATTTAAACCCTAACAATAAATGTAACAAAAACTTTACGTGCAGTTTAGACAGAAATAAAATTCTAGAGTTATTCTTAAGGTACATCATGAAGGAGGGATCGGAAGTTGTTAAAATTTCAGGTCATGTCTTCTTTGCTCATCATAGGCCTTATTTTGTTGGGAAGCAATATTTTCTCCGTATCTTCACACAAACAATCCACAACGACACATTCCACATCCAACCACTACGTTCAAGTACAATTGTTAGGTATTAATGATTTTCATGGTCAGCTAAACAAATATCGAAAGGTTTCAGGGGCTATAGCGGGAGGGGCTGAATACTTGGCAGCCTATTTAAAAAAATATAAAAATGAGAACCCGAATACCCTGCTTGTTCATGCTGGCGATATGGTTGGAGGAAGTCCTCCTATTTCTTCCCAATTTCAAGACGAACCTACAATTGATTTTTTAAACCTTCTGCATATTGATGTCGGTACACCTGGAAATCATGAATTGGACGAAGGAGTTCAAGAGATGAAACGTCTCATTAACGGAGGATATCATGAAAAAACAGGTTACTTTAAAGGTGCCAATCCCTCATACATTTCTGCTAATATCATCGATAAAGAAACGGGAACTCCCTTATTACCACCATATATCATTAAGAAAATCGACGGTATCAAAATCGGCTTTATTGGTGTGGTTACAACTGAAACCAACCTGTATGTATCCCGTGAAAATCGAAAAGAAGTAGAAATAACGGATGAAGTTTCAGCAATCAATCGGACAGTAAATCAGTTAAAGGAAAAAGGGATTAAAGCAATTGTTGTACTGGCGCATGTTTCAGCAAAATCGGATCAGTCTGGAACAAATCCGGAAGAAGCTTTAGTGGAAATGGTCCCAAAAATTGATGACGAAGTCGATGTCATTTTTGCTGGTCACAGCCATCATTATGCCAAAACCATTGTAAACGATAAACTGATTGTTCAAGCATATTCGTATGGGGAAGCCTTTTCTCAAGTAAACATTCAAATTGACCGCAATACCCAAGATATTATTGAGAAAGAAGCAAAGATTGTGGTAACTTCTCATGATCATATTGAACCAGACCAAGAAACCGTTACCTTTTTAAAGAATCTTAAGGAAAAAATGGGTAACCAATTTAATCAAATTATCGGTGTCATACCTGAAGAAATCAGCCGAAAGCAAGATGCGAACGGTGAATCTCCTTTTGCGAAAATGATTGCAGAGTCTGAACGGAAAGCCATGGGGACAGAAATTGCCTTTGTCCATCAAGGAGAAATGCGTGGAGGTTTAAAGCGAGGAAATATTACTTTAGAAGAACTTTATACACAAATGCCATTTGGCCATAGTGTCAGTAAATTAATCTTAACTGGTAACCAAATTAAACTTGCTTTAGAGCAGCAATGGAGCAAAGATCAGGAGAATAATATGTTACAAACTGTTGGTTTAACTTATAGGTGGGATCCTAATGCGCCCATTGGGAGCCGAATCGTCACGCTAAAGGACAGTAAGGGTCAAAACCTTCAACCTGAAAGGGAATATGAAGTAGCTGTTAGTAATTATTTAGCTTCGGGCGGTGATAATTTCTCTGCATTTGAGCAAGGTAGAATGGTAGAAAACGGCCCACAAGTTGTGACTGCTTTTTTGCACTATATCCAGCAAAAGTATCCCATGAAATAATTGTAAGGTCATCAATGGTGACAGGAAAGTCGAATAAAGATCCATTCGAATGGTTCCTGTCACCCAAACTTTTCTATCTCAAGGTGTACCACTGCTCTTAAGTTCACATGTGCATGAATAGGTAAATTAAGAAAGAATTCCCTTTCGAAATAACTCCGCAACCGCCTGTACCCGATTTTGTACACCTAATTTCTTAATGGCTGATTTTACATACTGATTGATGGTCACTTCACTGAGATCCATGGTATCAGCCATTTCCTTCGTGCTCTCTCCCCAAGAGATCCTTTTCATAACTTCAAGCTCTCGTCTGCTGAGTAATTGTGTATTTTCGGGTCCGTTAGTTTTTTCCATGATTCTGCCGACCTGTCGGCCAAATTGCGTAAATGATGTAAGGGTGTGTTCGTTTATAATGGCGTCATTTTTAAATTCATTGGTGCAGATGTATCCGATAGATACAGAGCCAAAACAGATGGGGACCACTAAGAAGGAGTTTACATTTGATGAGGTTATGTACTTGCTGTTTACTTGCCGCAGGTATTCGATGCCACTACAATACTTTGCTTTTCTTTCATAGAGTGCTGAATAAATGATTGGCAATGATCGAATGTCATCACGGATATCCCGGATGTGGACTAAACCATTCGGGTTGATTGAGATGATCCCTTCGCCAATAAAGCCAAAATGGGAGTATCTGAACAAGAAGGAGTTTTTAACCGGAAAAAGGTTCATATAGATTTCTAGTATTTTATAAAGTTTATCTTCATGTGATTGAGTTTCTTCTAAGTCCTGAATACTACTTAAAATGGTATAATTCAATGTCACATTATCACCTTCTTTTTGGGGATTAAATACATAGAAAATTAGGAATATTCAAATTATACTAAAGATAGTAAGCTTTAGATATACTTTCCTAGAGTATTTCTAGCAGAAAATTAAGATTAATAGAAATGGGAGTGATTTATATTAATTGTATTTTTTAAAAATGAAACCGTTTACAACTAACGATTATTTTAACTCGTAACGAATGAGTTAACATGTGCTAAAATACCTATGCCGAATGTAATCATTAAAGGATAAGAAAAAGAGGAGGTAGAGAGAATGTCATTAACTCAAAAATCAAATTCTTTCAAAGAACTGGATGCAGTGATTGTCGGGGCTGGATTTTCGGGATTGTATATGCTTTATCGCCTGAGGGAGGCTGGTTTCTCAACCTGTGTATTTGAAACAGGTGACAATGTCGGTGGTACATGGTATTGGAATCGCTATCCAGGGGCCCGCTGCGATGTTGAGAGCATTTATTACAATTATACTTTCTCTGATGAACTCCTCAAGGAATGGACTTGGTCCTCTAAATATGCTGAGCAGCCGGAAATCTTAAGTTATATTAATTTTGTTGCTGATAAGTTGGATTTGCGCCGGGATATCCAATTCAACACGCGTGTAGAATCTGCTCACTTTGATGAAGAAAAGAATAGGTGGGAAATCCACTTAAATAATGGTCAGGCGGTGTCGGCTCGTTACTTTATAACGGCAGTAGGCTGCTTATCGGCTTCAAATGTACCGAAATTTAAAGGGCTCGAGAACTTTAAGGGTGAATGGTATCATACCGGACGCTGGCCTCATGAAAAAGTGGAATTCGAAGGCAAACGGGTTGGGGTTATCGGAACAGGATCGAGCGGAATCCAATCCATCCCAGTTATTGCTAAAGAGGCCAAACACCTTACTGTTTTTCAGCGCACTCCTCAGTACAGTACACCAGCTAGAAATCAACCAAATGACCCAGAGTTTATCAAACAAGTGAGAGAAAATTACAGTGAAATCCGGAAGCAAATGCGCTCATCCCTTACAGGTATTCCAATGGTGCCAAGGGACCGTTCGACTTTTGACGATACTTCAGAAGAACGGCGGCGGACCTTTGAAGCAGCCTGGGAAAAAGGTGGACTTCTTACCATTTCTTATTCTTATAATGATTTAAGCATTACACCTGAGGCAAACGAGACCGTTGCGAGTTTTATTCGTTCTAAAATACGTGAAGTGGTAAAGGACCAAGAAGTAGCTGAGAAACTGCAGCCAAGCTTTTACTACGGCACGAAACGTCCGATCATCGATACGGACTACTTCGAAACGTATAACCGGGAAAATGTCAAACTTGTGGATGTCAAAAAGGCTCCAATTGAGGGAATTACATCTGCTGGTGTACGGACTTCAGATGCTGAATATGAGCTAGATATGATTGTCTTTGCCACTGGCTTTGATGCCATGACAGGTCCATTGTTTAAAATGGATATCCGAGGACGGGACGGGGTATCTCTAAAGGAAAAATGGGCAGGAGGATCTCAAACTAGGACATACCTCGGAATTGGGACCTCAGGTTTCCCTAATATGTTCATGCTTACGGGTCCTGAAAGTCCATCCGTATTAAGTAATATGATGGTTTCCATTGAACAGCATGTTGAATGGGTTTCCGATTGTATCAACTATCTGCGGGACAACAATAAGGGAGTCATTGAGGTGGATGTGGAAGCTGAAAATGCTTGGACAAAGCATTGTAGAGAGGTTGCCGAACCAACTCTTTATGTGAAGACCGACTCATGGTATATGGGGGCAAATATTGAAGGAAAGGCACGGGGATTCCAGATCTATCTAGGCGGAGTTGGGCCATACCGGCAAATTTGTGATGAAGTGGCTGAAAAAGGCTACGAAGGTTTCACATTAAAAGCTGCTGAAGAAACGATCGTGAACTAATCAACGTGTAAAATCAAATATTAAATAATCCTAAGGGGGAAATATACTGATGGCACTAGATCCGCAAGCAAAGTTCTTATTGGAACAAATGGAAGCGCTTGGAGCGCCGGCGATGCATACATTAACACCTGAAGAGGCAAGGCTGACGACAGATTTTAGTGCTTTGGCTGGAGAGCCTGAAGAGGTAGGGAAGGTGGAGGACAGAAAGATACCTGGCCCTGAAGGAGAAATTCCGGTCCGTATTTATACACCTAAAGGAGAAGGTCCTTTCCCTGCATTGGTTTATTACCATGGCGGCGGCTGGGTCATTGGCAATCTGGAAACAGTAGAGGTTCCATGCCGAATGCTTGCTAATCGAGCAAACTGTGTGGTAGTGTCAGTAGACTACAGGCTGGCTCCAGAACATAAATTCCCTGCAGCGGCTGATGATTCCTATGCAGCAGCCAAATGGGTCGTGGAGAATGCGGCCTCTATCAAGGTTAATCCACAACAAATTGCCGTTGGGGGTGACAGTGCAGGTGGAAATCTTGCGGCAGTTGTAGCGCTTATGGCAAGGGAGAAAAAAGAAATCTCGTTAGCTTACCAAATGCTGATTTATCCGGTTACCAACCATTCATATGCAACCGAATCTTATACCGAAAATGCTGATGGTTATTTATTAACCAAAGACAGTATGATCTGGTTCTGGAATCATTATTTACGAACTGAAGAGGACGGAAAGAATTCATATGCTTCCCCGCTGCAGGCAAAGGATCTTAGTGGATTGCCACCCGCATTAGTTCTAACAGGGGAGTTTGACCCGCTCCGTGATGAAGGTGAAGCCTATGCCCAGAGGCTAAAAGAGGCTGGGGTTCAAGTGGAAGCTGCACGTTATGACGGCATGATTCACGGCTACTTCTGGATGCCGGGAGCGCTTGAGCAAGGAAAAAAAGCAATTGAGCAGGCAGCGAATGCATTGTTGCAAGCTTTTCAAGGCAGTGTAGCCGCTAAATAATCAAAAAGGACACCTCCGTGGATGGAGGTGTCCTTCAATTGTTTACACGGTTTTCCGATCTTCGAAAGGAAAATCATCTTTAGAGATTCGTTTTTTCAAAAGCCCAAAGAAATTTTCAATTTCACGTTCTGCACTTAATAGGGAATCAGACCCATGTATGACATTCTCTTCTTTTGTAAATGCCAAATCTCCACGAATGGTACCCGGAGCGGCTTCCAATGGACTTGTCTTACCAATCATGAGACGAGAAACTTCTATTATATTTTCTCCTTCCCAAACCATGGCGAAGACTGGGCCGGAAGTGATAAAATCTACTAGCTCACCGAAAAAAGGCTTCTCTTTATGTTCCATATAATGATATTCAGCTTGGGAGCGGTCAACCGTCATTAGCTCAGCATTTAATAAAGTGAACCCTTTTTGCTCAAAGCGTCTGATGATTTCTCCAATTAAGCCTCTTTTTACTCCATCTGGTTTTACCATGATAAACGTACGCTGTAGCGTCACTACAATCACCTCTTGAAAAATAAATAGTTTAATGAGAACAACCGAAGTTTTCTATGTCTGGCTGCTTCTGCACATTATCCATTATGGAGTTTTATTACAAAGTTCAAACGTGATAAGAAAGGCAAAATATAAATATGTTCGGTATATTTCACCATTTTAGGAGGAAAATAGTTCTAAATGGGGGATATCGAAAATGAGATTTTTTCGAAAGTCAATTAAGGAAAAGTTAGATAAGTTTAATCCAACATCTTCCAAGGGAAACCTTCTAAACGCTAATGTTTCGACTAATGAACAAATGTTAAGAGATCAATTCGCTTTATGCAATGATGTTGAATTCCGTTCTATTCCTATTGATGAATATTCAAAAATTCTCTTAGTTTATATTGATGGCTTTTGTGATACAAAAGCGTTAGATGAATCTGTTTTAAAACCACTAATCTTTGAGGGGATTACCCGAAAGTTAGAACAAATAAAAACAATTAGTGAATTAATTAGATTACAGCTGCTTCCAGTTGCGAAAGTAAAGTTAGTTACAACCGTTTCAGAAGTGGTAGATGAAGTATTAATGGGAAACGTAGCCTTTCTAATTGATGGAGAAAGTATTGCCTTAATTGCCGAACTTCAAAGCCTTGAAAAAAGGGGGATCGAAGAGCCCTTATCTGAAACAGTTATCCGAGGACCAAGAGATGGCTTTACTGAAACATTAAGGGTAAACACGAGCTTAATTAGGCGGAGAATAAGATCACCAAAGCTTAAAATTGAATCGTTATCGATAGGTGAGTACACAAAAACTTCTGTGGAAATTTTATTTATTGAGGGCATAGCGAAGGACTCGATTGTTGAGGAAGTAAAGAAAAGAATTGGACAGATTAAAATTGATAGTGTATTAGGATCCGGTTATCTTGAGGACTTCATTGAAGACGTCCCGTTCTCTCCGTTTCCGCAAATCCAAAATACGGAGCGGCCGGATGTTGTTTGTGCCAGTTTATTAGAAGGGAAAGTAGCCATTGTGGTCGATAATACTCCTTTTGTTTTGATTGTACCGATGACTTTCTGGTCGGGATTGCAAGCGGCAGAGGATTATTATGAACGTTCTGTGTACATGACATTTATCCGCTGGATCCGTTTTACTTTATTAAATATAGCATTATTATTTCCATCCTTCTATGTAGCAATAACTACGTTCCATCAGCAGTTGATTCCTACTAATTTATTAATTAGTGTAGCAGCTGCTCGGGAGGGGGTCCCTTTCCCAGGCGTAATTGAAGCGTTAATGATGGAATTTATGTTTGAGGGCTTACGTGAAGCGGGGATACGGCTGCCCAAACCCATTGGTTCAGCGGTTAGTATTGTCGGGGCCCTAGTTATCGGTCAAGCAGCAGTGCAGGCAGGGATTATTTCAGCCCCAATGGTTATTGTCGTTGCCACAACTGGAATCGCCTCCTTTGGAATTCCGCGATATAATTTAGGATTTGCTTATAGATTACTTCGGTTCCCCATTCTTGTGCTAGCGGGTATGCTGGGGTTTTATGGCATTGTTATAGGAGTAGTGTCCATTCTTATTCACCTTATTAATTTGCGCTCTTTTGGAGTCCCTTATTTAAGCCCAGTTGCTCCATTAAGTAAAGGGGGCTTTAAAGATATTTTCATCCGTGCACCAAGATGGAGCATGAATGAAAGGCCAGGAATGGTCCAACAAAATAAACAAAGAATTCCAGAAGGTCAAATGCCAAGTGTAAATAGAGGTAGTGAAAAGAAATGAGGAATTCAACAAGAGTTATTTTTCTATTACTTTTAAGCACTCTTATTACCACAGGATGCTGGGATCGGCGCGAATTAAATGACTTGGCCATTGTATTAGGATGGGGGATGGACCTGAATAAGGATGGCACTTATTTAAGCAGTGCACAAATTGTGGTTCCTGCAAAACTTGGCAATTCAGGTGGAGGGGGAAAAGGAAGCGCTTCTGCAGGTGAGGGCTTTTACATTGAGTCGGCAACGGGCAAAACGGCAACTGATACTTCGCAAAATATGCAGACAAAGCTTTCACGAAAAATATTTGCCAGTCACAGAAGGGTTATTGTTATTGGCGAGGATTTAGCAAGAAGCGGAATCGGAAAAATTATGGATGAATTCAGCCGAAACCCAGAAGTCAGAATGAGGACTGATTTATTTGTCGTTAGGGGGTCAACAGCCCAAGAATTTTTATCGATTCCCTACCAATTAGAAAGTATTCCCGCATTAGCCCCATTAAAAATTCAGGAAAGAATTAGTGGCAGAGCCAGCTCCACCTTTAAGCAATTTTTAGTAGAAGCAAATGCGGAGGGCAGTAATCCAACATTGCCGACGGTTCAGATCGTCAGGACTTCAGAAAAAGGGGATACGGAACAAGTGTCATCAAAGACATTAAGAGTCAGAGGAAGAGCGATTTTTAATAACAAACTTCAAATGATTGGATTTATATCGCCAGCTGATGTAAGAAACCGTTACTGGATTAGGGGAGAATTAAAGGAGAACACATTAACCGTTTATGTACCTGAGGGAAAGGGGACGATCAGTTTTGTCGGAAGGAAATATAAAAGTAAGATAAAGCCCATATTACAAGGGGATCAAATAAAATTTACCATTCGTCTTTCTGGGAAAGGGGTTATTAGAGAAAATAATACGAATTTAGATTTAAAAAATCCCAGTCATCTAAAGGCAGTTGAACGAGCATTAAATAAGGAAATACCAAAAAAGGTATTACAAACAATCACACATGTGCAGAAAGATTATGAGGCAGATATTTTTGGATTAGGAGAGGTGTTTCATAGGAAATATCCAGGTAAATGGAAAGAAATGAAAGCTAATTGGCAAAAGGAGTTTTCAAGAGCAGATGTTGTTGTCATAGCAGATCTGAATGTCGATCAAGTGGGCTTAACAGGACCTTCATTACACTTAATGGAAAGTGAGATAAAAGAATGAAGATTTCTCCAAAGCAATTATTTTGGATTATAGCCATCCTGAATATAGGAATGACTCTTTTATTGACGCAAACACCAGCAATTACTGCAGCAAAGCAAGATGCATGGATATGCTTTGTTATAGCTGGGGGGGCGGGGGTAGGATTAGTCTTTATTGCTGGTAAATTGAGTCTGTTGTACCCCGATCAAACATTTATTGAGTACAGTCAAACCATTCTAGGAAAATGGCTGGGGAGAATCATTGTCATCCCATATTTCATCCAGCTAATACCAACAATGGGGATTATCTTACGTGAATCTTCTGACTTTATCCAAATGACTTTGTTTAGAAATACTCCCTTACTGGTCTTAATTGTACTGATGCTGTACCTGATGGTTTACGTGACTTATAAAGGCGGAATAGAAGGAATTGCCCGTTGCAGTGAGATGATCGGTCCCGTAATTATGGTTATCATAATCTTAACCATGTTACTTAATTTAAATAATATTGAATGGAAACAAATATTACCTTTATATGCCGATTCTGGATGGCGTAAAATTGCAGAAGGCAGCCTCTCGCCCATTGCTTTTTTAGGAGAAGCTAATATTATCATGATGCTCACTTATTTTACGAAACATCCAAAAAAAAGTGTGTCTATAACCATTAAAGGTGTTGCCATGGTTTCTTTTATTATTATGTTAAATACCCTAGAGGTAATCATGGTGTTTGGGAGTGGATTAGCGGCCCATATTTGGTATCCATATTTTGAGATGGTACGCTACATTTCAGTTTTGGAGTTTATTCAAAATATTGAAATTATTCCAACGGTTATTTGGATGTTAAGTATATTTATTAAGCTCTCTACATTTCTGTTTGTTACTAGTCATGGAATCGGTCAATTATTTCACTTAAAAGATTGGAGAAAGGTAATTTGGTTTATTGCAATCCTCTTGATTCCTCTTTCCATCATGTATCGCAATATAGATGTTTCTTCTATTAATTATCCAAACAAATTCTTTATTCCGTTTGTTGTTCCAATCAATATGGTTGCAATTCCCTTATTCCTTTTGGTAGTAGGAACAATTCGAAAAACAAGAAAAGAAAAACACGTTTCTTTGACAAATGGCTGACCTTGAACCATAAAAAATAAGCTGACAAAAGAGTCAGCTTATTTTAGTGCAAAAAACAAAACATAATCACCCGGGCCAATTAAAGCTACACCTAATGCTGCTGCAATTAAAACAAGGTTATATTCAAATCCGTTGTTGGTCATCCAGTAGCCATACTTTCCGTGTACGGTAGCTATCGCATCAATCATTACGATGACAATCATGATCGCTCCAACCCAAGTAAGAAATCCTGCGGCGAAAAGTAATCCGCCTATCAATTCAAAAAGTCCTGCAAGAACAGCCCATGTCTTAGCTCCTTTTTGAAGACCGAGATTTTCAAGCCAGTTTCCCATACCTTCAATTCCAGGACCACCGAACCATCCGAATAACTTTTGTGCACCATGTCCAAAAAAGGTTAACCCAATAACCAGACGGATTAGTAACAGTCCAGTATTAACCAGCACCATATTTTCAGTCATATTCTACCTTCTTCCGCTATGTAAGTTCAAGGAAAACAACATTATAAAGGAATGGATAACTTATTTTGGGTAAATCATCCAATTCTTATTCCAGTCTATTTGTAAGATTACTACCTAATCAGCTGGAAGACTAGAGCAAAAAGACCTCATCTTTTACCAAATACATACAAGGCAAGAGGTCTGCCGGAACCGGCAGACCTTCTTGAATGCATAACTAATTTTTTATTTCTGTCATCGTTTTTGTTGCCGCATCAATTGAATAGTTCTTCGTGTTTTTATTAATTGATCCACCGTCACCTTTAAAAATCGTCGACTTTGCTTCGTTAGATGGTTCTATATGAACAGGTACAGAAGTTTGCCCAGTTTGTAGTGTAAATGAATGTGTAAATTGCATATCATTGCCAACGGCGACTTTTTCCCCATTAATGGTGAAATCTGCGCCTTTAATGGCATTTCCTATAACGGTCATAGTCGACCCGCTCACACTAATTTGACTCACTACTAATGGCAGATCAATCCAGCGCAGGATGGTATCCTGGATGAGCATTTTGTTATTCCCTTGATTGGTGACAACAATTTTCATATCTGTTCCCTGTGCACCATAGCCATAGTAACTAATATCGTCGTCTGATGGATCATTAGGTGTATGGTCAGTTAAACCTTCTTGATCCCAAGAATTGTTTTTTACATATTTATAGGTAAGCTCGGTTCCCTCTTCTAACTCCATTGTATATTCCCAATCAGCGGTTACCGCACCATTTCGGCTCATAGACCATGCCCCGGTATTCCATCCATTCAGGCTGCCAGGAATATTGACTTGAGCGGACAATGGTGTGTAATCTGGTGCATGCACTTTAAAGGTGACCTGAACCATGACAATTTCCGGTGTCACGCTGACTGTGTTTGAATCTACATAGTTTCCTGCCTGATCAAAGATGCGGATCCGGTACTTATAAGCAGTGCCATTTGCCACTTGATAATCTTTCAAGGAGGTCACATCTCCGTTTAATGTGGTAAGGATCTGGCCGTCACGGTAAATGACTGTTTTATAAGGCTGATCTGGATCTGAAAGTTTCCAAGATAGGTTGACCTGGCCCGACTCTTTAACCGGTGTATCCAATACAACCTCTTTAGCAGGCGGGGTGGTATCCGATGTACTATGAGTATAGGTTACTTCTCCAGTTTCCGAGTAAACCCAGTTCTTCGCTAAATCAGGTGTAAAGGCCAAACGGTATTCATAAGTGCCAGCTTCATAGGCCGTAAAGCTTCCTTGAAACTCATTTGCCTGACCATCCTGTGTCTGACCATTATACAGGGCAGGGGAGGATTGCCAATCTGTTTGGCCTTTTAGCCTCACTTGAAGTTCAGCTGTGACTCCTTCTGCCGCACCGGTTTCTGTCGCACCAGACAAATAGAAGGCTGCTTTTACATTCGAGGCTTGGGCCAGATTCAGTTCTCCGTTCTCTAATTTTGTCAGATCTTTAATGCCTGCCTTTGTCAAATCGTAATGTGGAACTAATCCGGATGTGAAAGAAGACACAGATTCATTCCCATTTTTATCTACAGCTGTAACCGAAAAATAATAGGTACGGCCATTATTTAAATCTGCTAAATTTACAGTTGTATCTGTTGTTTCTTTCACTTTTGTCCATAATCCACCAGAAACAGTAGATTGATAAACATTGTATTTGGCAGCATTTCCTGTCCAGCTTAACGTAACCTGTTTAGAACCCGCTGTGCCTGTTACATCTTTAACTGGTACTGGCAGTTTTACTTCATTAACGGTTAGTAACATTCTGCCCGATTCTGCTGGTACGGTTAATGACAGTCTGCCATCCTTTGTGACAGCTTCATATTTCTTATCTAATTGATCTACAAATTGAAGACCGTTCGCAAGCAGCTCTTTTGTATCGATTTCAACTGTCTGTGCGTTTTTCCCTCTGTTGATAATCACAAGTCCAGATTTTGTTCCCTTTGTCCGGACATAGGCCAATACGTCACCTTTCGCATAAATGTGGTGTAAATCCCCATAAGCAAATAAGTCTGCATTATCTTTGCGGATTTGCCCAATTTTTTGATAATGGGCAATGAGTGATTTATCTTCCTTGCCCCAAGGATAGGTCCGGCGGTCATCTGGATCCTTTGATCCTGTTTGACCTGCTTCATCACCATAATAGATGGTTGGTGCTCCTGGATAACCCATCTGAAGAATGGAGGCCAGCTTTAATCGCTTGACGCCTTCATTATAATTGTAATTCGGATCTTGTTCTGCTCTGTAGTACGTATCCGTGCCATTGCCTAATAGGAAGATGGCACGAGCTGTATCGTGAGAGCCCATTAGGTTCATAAGGGCATAAAAAGCCTCCTTAGGATAGTCCTCTTGTACAGCAAGAAGGGTGTTCTCTGCATTAGCGGCATTTCCATTCTTTAAATAGTCCAGGATTGCCCCGCGGAAACGATAGTTCATGACAGAGTCATATTGATCACCTAAGAAATATTTTGATGCATCATCCCATATTTCACCTAGAATTAGGGGCTCTTCACCTTTTTGAAGTGTCTTTCCAGATCCAATCAAAGTTTTGGACTTCATTTGTTTGCGGAATTCCTGCCAGAAGGAACTATCCACTTCATTCGCTACATCCAGCCGCCACCCGGATGATCCTTGATCAATCCATGATTTAGCTACAGAATCTTTATTATAAAAAATATAATTGGACAATTGTGTGTTGTTAAGCTCGCTTGGATGGTCAACCTTGGTTCCGTCCACAGATTTAAACACAGGCAGACTATCATATCCCCACCAGTCATCATACTTATAGTGCTGGCCTTTCGAAACACCATTGACTTTTTCATTGTCTACTTTTTCATTTTGAATATCGAACCAGTTTTCAAAACCATACGGACTAAACGTTTGACCTTCGGCAATGAATTGCTTTCTTGCTTTCTCTTTAGCAGCTGTTTCTGTTAGTTTTTCTTGGTTCATTAAGTCGTAAATCCGAGACCAATATTCATAAGCACCGACGGTTTTATATTTGTTATAGCGGTCGAAATAGATAGAATCATCCGAAACATGGTTAAAAACTCCATCCAGGATGAGATGCATATGGCGTTTGGATAATTCCTTGGCAAAATCCTCAAATTCTTTTTGTGATCCAAACATTGGATCAACCTGTTTATAATCGGTTGCATCATATTTATGATTGGATGGTGCAAGCGAGATTGGGTTTAAATAGAGTGTATTAACACCTAATGATTGAAGATAATCTAGCTTTGCCTTGATCCCGGCAAGATCACCGCCGAAAAAGTCATTGGTAAATTCTCCATCCCCTTTATAGGAACCAGTGTCTTGTTCATATGGATTATCAGGCAATGAGACCCAAGTTTCGGGATGTTCAATTGGCTGGCTGCCACGTGCACCAATCTGATCCTTCGCAGTATCGTTTGCTTTGTTTCCGTTATAAAAACGATCCGGAAAGATTTGATAGACAACAGCTTCTTTCATCCAATCAGGTGTTTTGTAGGACGGATCGTAAACTGTTAATTGGAATAAGCCTGCATTTTTATCCTCCGCTTTTCCTGTGTGCCCTTCCTGAGTGTCTTCACCGTACTCAGCTGTTGCATCTTGATCCCCAACGATGAATTTATAGCCGTAGATTCCTTTATCCGCAGGGGTGAACGTAGCTTCCCAGTATTCAAGAGGGCCTTTGTCACTTGAATCAGCCCAGCCGGAATTCTTCATCGAAATGACATTTGAAGTGCCTGTATTATAGTTTTTCACATACAGTCTCGATCTTGTCAGGTCTCCTTTCTTAGCCGACACACGTAACGTTACTGGCTCATTAGCAGGAATGGCTCCGAATGGGGTCCGATAGACCTTATCCCATGAATCATGATAAAGTGCAGACTTATCTATTAAACCATCCGATCCGGTTGGCTTGTAATCTGTATAAACTTCCTTTGTTTGGTGGTTATAGAAAAATGTAATAGTCGTATCAGATAGTACGTTTAGTTTTACATTTGAAGAAGGGTAGGACTCTGTCCAGTCCTTGCCAAGGACAATCTTATATTCGTAGCTGCCCCTTGGCACTTTTGCGCTGAAGGAGTAGACATTATTAAGATGTTCATCTGTTAGCAAGGCGGTTGATTCTGCAGGGCTCCATTCTGGACCTGCCTGGATGGCTGGCTGAATGGTTCCGGCGATGCGGGGCTGCCTGTCCCCAGTTAATGGAGTGTAGTGAGTGCTGTCGGCAATGGAGTGTGTATTATCATTATAGTAAAAGGTGACATCTTTTTGTTCGCTCAGAGTTAGTTTTATATTGTTCCCGCCAGGAGTTCCACCTTCCCCGTAGTTTTCATCCCAGCTTCCGCCGATGGCAATTTTGTACTCATATGTACCCTCCGACAATGTTCCAGTAAAGGTATATAATCCATTTCCTTGATCTGCCATTTTGGTTACGGTCGAAGATGGATCCCAGTCTCCTGAATTTCCTAACGCCGTTTGCAGGTTTCCAACAAGTACAACCTGTTTGGATGCAGTTTCTGCGGCTTTTACGGTTGTTCCGCTTGAGAAACTTGTTAACAGTTGAAGAATTAATCCTGTAATGGTGACAAGCGACAGCAGTGTTCGCTGTGTCTTTTTCATAGAAAAACCCCTTTCCCTTGTTCTTTTGTTTTGTGAAATCGTTTGCGCAAAAAATGATATAATAACCTCCTATGCTAGTTTAGGAGGTTATTTACAAAATGATGTGCAACCGTTTTCACAATCAAATAATACTATTTTTTAAAGACTAATTCAATAGAAAGTTAGATTCCAAGTCTAAATTTTCTGTAAAAAAGGTAATAGCATCTTTATTGAAAGAACACTTCCTTTTTATAATGCTTCCAAAGTACTATTTCTGTTATGATAAGATAAAAATCCCTATATGAAGAAGGGTGGAAAAAATGTCTGTTACGATTAAAGAGGTGGCAAAGCTTGCAAATGTTGCACCATCTACTGTTTCAAGGGTAATCGCAAATAATCCGAGGATTAGTGAAGCAACGAAACGAAAAGTAAAAAAAGTGATGGAGGAGCTTGGATACCATCCCAACTTGAATGCCAGAAGTCTTTCGAGTAAGGCGACACAAACCATTGGGCTTGTCATGCCAAGCTCTGGGGATGTTGTTTTCCAAAATCCTTTTTTTCCAACTGTCCTTCAGGGGATTAGTGAAGGAGTCCACGAAAAGAAATATGCCTTGCAAATGACCACAGGAAGGTCTGAACAGGATATTTTTGAGGCCGTCATCCAAATGGTTCAAGGAAAACGGGTAGATGGGATGATTCTTCTAAATTCAAAATTGGATGATCAGGTCATAGAATACTTAAGAGAAATGGATTTTCCTTTTGTGGTCATTGGAAAACCGTCTAAATATACCGAGGAAATCACCCACGTTGATACTGATAATGTTCTTTCAATGAAGGAAGCGACAGAATATTTGATTCAATTAGGGCACAGTCAAATTGCTTTTATTGGCGGGAACCCTGACCTAATGGTTACAGTGGACCGTTTAAATGGTTATAAACAGGCTTTATCGGCTGCAAACATTCCTCATCAAGAAGAATATATCAAACATGAGGAATTCTTAAGGGAAGGGGGGCAAGTAGCTGTTAAAGAGTTAATGGCCCTTCCACAAAGGCCTACTGCGCTATTAGTCGTTGATGATTTTATGGCATTGGGAGTCCTTAATACGCTGGACGAGTTAGGAATCAAGGTTCCAGAAGAGCTCTCTGTTGTTAGTTTTAATAATATCCTGCTCTCAGAAATGTCAAAGCCGCCATTGACTTCGATGGATATTAATATTTTAAAACTGGGATTTGAGGCATCAAGGAGCTTGATTGAAAAAGTTGAGAATAGTGCTGAGCCAACCAAACGGATTATTATTGCACATCAAATGGTTGAACGATCATCGTGCAGTCGGATGGATAAAGTAAAAGAGGTATAACCGCAACAAGATTGCCGACTTAAAAAAAATTGATTCAATAGAATTGCCAGCAGAGCTTATTGACGACCGAACACCCAAAAATCGAAGGAGCAGGGTAGCCAATAGAGCTTATTGACGACCGAGCACCCAAAAATCAATTGAGTAGGGTAGCCAATAGACCTTATAGACGACCGTAAACCGAAAAATCGATTGAGCATGGTAGCCAACAGACCTTATAGACGACCGTAAACCGAAAAATCGATTGAGCATGGTAGCCAACAGACCTTATAGACGACCGTAAACCGGAAAATCGAAGGAGCATGGTAGCCAATAGACCTTATAGACGACCGTACACCGAAAAATCGATTGAGCAGGGTAGCCAATAGACCTTATAGACGACCGTACACCGAAAAATCGATTGAGCAGGGTA
>NZ_JAABNN010000001.1:271016-465987 GCF_009928415.1 Bacillus sp. USDA818B3_A | reverse complement strand
TAGCCAATAGACTTTATTGACGACCATAAACCGAAAAATTGATTGAGCAGGGTAGCCAATAGACCTTATAGACGACCGAACACCCAAAAAAAGATTGAGCAGGGTAGCCAATAGACCGTATAGACGACCGAACACCCAAAAATCGAACCTATAAAAAAAAGACTATCAAATCTACATATGATAGTCATTTTTCTTTTACATATCTATTGTTTGAGATAGTTAACGGAACCCGTTAGCCGTTAAGAAGGAAGTTTTTTAAACGCCTACCTAATGGAATGTCTCTTTTATTATCCTAAATATCTGTGGTAAAGCGCCTTTGCTTTAGAGATATCCTTCGTTCCGTGTACCAAAACCCTTCCGTCTTTAAAAATGACTAGTCGGTGAGGAGCCAGACTAAAAGATAAAAGATAAGGATTTCGCTGTATAGTTCCACCTTGATTCACTAAAACCTTTTCTACTGCTTCTAAATCACGGATAATGGGAAGGGAAGGGCGTATCTGAACCGAATCTCTTCCACACAGTACCGCTGTTTTTGTTTGGTTCTCAAAGGATAAATAAGGGTACGACCGACTTTCCCCGCAAGAGGGACAAGCCTCCTTTCTTAATTTCTCTACATTTATGGCACTGTGTTGGTTTTTCCACAAATCAAAGGAAACCAGTTTGTTTCGCAAGGAATCCAGGTCGCCAACCAAAATTTTTAAGGCTTCACTGATTTGATAAGAAACAACCATATTTACAGCTGGACTAATAATTCCAGCTGTATCACAGGTTAACCCTCCTAGTGGGACTGTATCTAATAAGCAAGATAGGCAAGGTGTTTTTTCAGGAATAATCGTGTAGGAGATACCATAGCTCCCAACGCAGGCACCGTAAATCCATGGGACTCCATGCTTTTGCGATACATCATTAATCATCATTCTGGTTTCAAAATTATCCGTTGCATCAATAATGAGATCTACATTTTCCGCCCATTCCTCAAGTTCTAAAACTGAGGCATCCGCGATGACTGCATCTATTGCTGTTAAAGAGTTAATAGCTGTTAAGCGACGTTTGGCAGCAATGACTTTGGGCAGCCTTTTTTTTGCATCGTCTTCTGTATAAAGCTGCTGCCGTTGTAAATTAGACCATTCCACATAATCGCGGTCAACGATGGTAAGCCGCCCAACCCCCGCACGGACAAGTGCTTCGGCATTTGCGGAACCAAGTGCCCCAGCCCCAATGATGAGAACATGACTAGCTGAAATTTTTTCCTGCCCAGCTTTTCCGATAGGTGGGAATAATTCCTGGCGCGAGTAGCGATTATTCACCCGATACTCATTCCTTCCTTTGGGCTGCTGGCAGCAGCGTACCTCTTTTTCTCGATTCGGCCGGCTTCGTAACCGAGGCGGCCAGCTTCAATCGCCAAACTCATCGCTTTAGCCATTTTGACAGGGTCTTTTGCTGCAGAAACGGCCGTATTAAGTAACACACCGTCTGCACCTAATTCCATGGCCAGCGCGGCATCGGCAGGGGAGCCTACACCGGCATCAACAATCACCGGAACCATTGCTTGTTCAATAATAAAACTTAGGTTAACTGGATTGATGATCCCTTGACCAGAACCGATTGGTGAAGCTCCTGGCATGACTGCATGACATCCTGCTTCTTGAAGTTTCCTTGCTAAGACAACATCATCAGATGTATAAGGGAGGACAATAAATCCTTCCTTTACTAACTCTTCCGTTGCCTTAAGGGTTTCAATTGGATCAGGCAGCAAAGTTTTATCACAACCGATGACTTCCACTTTAATCATATCGCATAGACCTGAGGCTTTTGCTAATTTAGCAATACGAACCGCTTCTTCAGCCGTTTTTGCCCCGGCAGTATTTGGAAGCAGTGTATATTTATTGGTGTCCAGCTGCTCTAAGAAATTCGGCTGACTCGGTTCAAAAATATTCATCCGACGGACAGCAAACGTCAGGATTTCAGCTTGAGAAACTTCAACAGCCTCCTTTTGGATATCAAAGCTAGGGTACTTTCCAGTGCCAAGCAATAAACGAGAATTAAATGATAATGGACCTATATTTAACATTTCAACCGCCTCCTACAAAATGAACAATTTCGATTCGATCTTTATCTGATAATCTAGTACTTTGGTGATTCTCACTTGATAAAATATCACCATTCACTTCGACAACAACGACTTTATTATGGATTTCGTAATGTTTCAGTAAATCCGCCACGGATACAATGTTGTCTGATAACTGAATGGATTCGCCGTTTAATAAAACGTTCATTTTTAACCTCCTAATGCACCATTACTTTATTTCTATCAATCCGAAAAGCAGAAAGCAGGTTTTCATCCGGTCTTCCTTCCAAAAGGTCAGCTACTAGAGTACCTGTGACTGCGCTTAATAATATTCCGTTCCGGTAATGCCCGGCTGCAATAAACAACCCTTTCCATAATGGATGTTCACCAATAAAGGGGAGGCCGTCCCCAGTTTGCGGTCTAACTCCTGCCCAAACCCTTTCCCACGGGGCATCCTTAATCTGTGGTACTAGTTGAACTGCTCTTTCTACCAATCTTGCAATTCCTTCGGGTGTCACTTTTTTATCAAATGTATTGTCAACTTGGGTGGCACCAATATAGATTTCACCATTAAGTTTTGGAACCAGATAACATCGTTTATCTGAAAAAATAGTCCGGTTAATGATAGGAGAATTTGTCTTTACAGAGAAACATTCCCCTTTGACAGGATAAACCTTGATATCTAGACCTGTCTCCTGCATGAGCTTTGATGCCCATGCGCCAGTTGCAAGGACGACTTGGTTACAATGAATGTTTCCTGCAGTGGTTTTCACCCCAATGATTCTGTCTTGTTCATAGATAAAAGCAAGGACCTCTGTATTTTCAAGAATGGCCGCTCCCAAATTTTTCGCTCCGGCTGCAAAGGCCTGTGATAATTTAGCTGGATGAACATGGCCATCATTTGGAAGATACATCCCGCCAGCTATGCTAGGAGAGAGAGAGGGTTCCAATTCTCTTAAACTGTGGGTATCGAGCCATTCGATATCTGGATCCCAATTACTTTGAAAAGCTGCTTGCTGTTGAACCTCTTTTGCCATTCTTTCATTTTCGGCGATTTTAATCATGCCGTGCTGAACAAACTCAATATCCATTCCAGTAAGCTCAAATAATTCTTTTGAAAGGGCAGGAAACAGAGCCTGACTTTTTAATGCAAGTTGAAAAAATGGACCATCCTCTTCAATCTCTGCTTGAGCTGCCAGCATTCCTGCCGCTGCACTTGAAGCTTCACGAGCCAATTGGTTCCTTTCAATGATGACCACTCTTTTACCAATCTTTGATAGTTGATAGGCAATCGAACTCCCGTTAATTCCACCGCCGATAATTGCCACATCATATGAATTTTTCACTATTTTCATCTCCATCTTTTAATGCATTTACATAAGCCTTGACCGCTGATAAAGGATCACGTGATTCTAATACTCCTGATATAACAGCAATGCCACTTGCCCCGGCTTGAATCACTTGTTTCGTATTTTCTGGTGTAATCCCGCCAATTGCGATAACTGGAATATCCCACTTGGAAACCAATGATAACTCCTTAAGCCCTTTCGGTGTTTTACCTGGTTTAGATAGGGAAGGGTAGACGTGACCGAATAGCACAAAATCAGCCCCGTCTTGGAGCGCTTTTTCTCCTTCAGAATAAGAGTGAATAGAACATCCCACTCGTAACTGAGGAAATGTTTTTTTTACCAGTCCTGTCTCTAGACTATGATAGGCTAACTGAACACCTGCCGCCTTTCCAGCGCATGCAACATCCACCCGGTCATTTAAGATTATTTTTGCTAAGGGGATATCATTAGAGAGTAACTCCACCGCTTGAAAAAGTTCCCTTGCTGTTTTTTGCTTTTCCCGTAAGTGAATCGAAGTTATAAATGGATGAATATCGATTAAAATCTCCCTTAATTGTTCAATTGACATCTTGCCGTTTGAAATAATATGTAATTCTTTGGCTTTCGTTATAATTCGCGTCACCACCTTCATATATTTCCGCTGATTGAGGAAAAGTGAAATACAAAAAACCACTTTCCTATGCAAGAAAGTGGTTTGATAATCTCAAATAAAACGCAAAAAAGAACTCAAAAATCGCGTTTTCCACTTCCCTACGCTGGTCTTAACCAGATCAGGTTCATAGAGTCCCGAAGTCATACTTCAATCTCAGCCCTTTAAAAAGGCACCTCTAGCGGATTTATTTTCCATATTTAATTGTTTGCAAATTTAATAATAGCACCATTGTTTGAAATGTCAACTAATTTTCTGAATTGAATATTAATTGAAATCAATTTTAATGGTCTGTGATTTACCTAATTCTTTATGATTTTCATCAAGTACGTCGCTGGTTTTTATTTCAGCCCATTGGATAGCAGGGGTTGATTTTTCAAGGATAAATCCAAGTGCCCCTTGTTTTGAACCCTTAGGGTCGATCTGTCCGCCTAAGTATTCTATATAAAAGTCATCTTCAAAAGATCGTGTCTCACCATTACTTGTCGTTAGATGAGCCACTGGACCGAAATGAACGGTTTGATTAGATTTATTGACTAACTCAACTTCTACCTTAACAAAATCAAATTCTTCATAACTCTCTGTATAATAGTGAAAATAATCCATTAACGAATAGGTCGGCATATTGTGAATTAATTTGACATTCTTAATTCTCATTTCAACTGGTCCGATTGTATAAGTCCTATTTTGTGCGGCAATCCCTTTTAAGGTGATGGTACCTTTACTATCTTTTATCGTTTGTCCAGCTTGAAGAAGTTCGGTATCATCAGATACTTGTGGATTTGGGACATAGATATCAGACAAAGATTTGGCTCTATTATTTTCTTTCACTGAGTTGTTGTCCTTGCTTTCAGTGGCATGCTCTTGTTTTTCGGTTGCCTTCACAGTAGGTTCTATATTCTGAACAGCATTACAGCCAAATAAGAATAGGGGTAATACAAGAATAACCGGTTTAATAAACTTCATGGCAGGTTCACCTTCCAGATAAAATATAATAGCTTTCAAAAATTGCTGACTACTAAACTATAAACAGAGATTGTAAATGTATCATTAATACAATGTAAAGATTAGTTTTAGATTTATATGAGAGAGGTCATGGATAAAAAGTCTGTAGTGTTTTTATAAACAGAGGGTGTTGGAATTAATTACACAGGAAATTGGATTTATCTAGTACCAACTTATTTATCTAGAAATGCCTGATTTTATCTGTATAATTTGTAAGAAATAATTAAAGAAAACTTTACTGTTTTTTAATCGAAACTAAAAAATTATTGGCTAGAATAATTATTAGAATCCTATGAAATAATTGTTAAATAATTAGGGGATGTCAAATATTTATCAAAGGCAGGATTAAAATATGTATATTTCCTATAGAAACTATCAAGGTGGAATAAATAATTTGGTTGTAATAGAAAGCAATGGGGTGGTTACCACAAGTTTAAAAGATAAGGAAACTGCAATAAGAACTCATAAAAGAAAATTAAAACGATTAAAGGCAAAACTAAATAATAAGCTGCTTTCATCCTAATATGAATCCATAAGAAATGCCCTGTTGAAAATGACTGGAATGTAGCTAACAATAGAAAATACGTGTTATTTTCATTATAAAATGAAGTCAATCAAAAAAATCCTATACCACATAGGATTTTTTTGATTGATATAGATAACATTCTATAAACTCAGCTAATTGCTTGTATTCATCTTTTTGTGTTATTAAGGATTAAAAAAGTGCATATACACCCAATACTAATAACAAAATAAATAAACGGTGTACGATCAGAGGACTGTTTTAATAGGATCACTGCTAAAACAAACGAAAAAACGGTAACAATAAGTAAAAACGTTTTAACACATATAAGTAAAATACTATCTAACAACAGCAAATCAATTTCCCCTTAATTTTGAAAAATATAAACCAAAATTATTTTAGTTTGACCATTGTTTCATAACTTGTTCTTTTGCAATTTGGTAAACTTCCTCTTCTGGTTGGTTTTTGTCAGCTATTACATTAGTTTGATAGATTTTCCCTTCGAATGTAACGTAAATTGTATAGTTGTACATTATGTATGTTCACCTCTCTTTTCTGTTTGGTTTAATAGTTATTATATAGGCCAATTTTTTAGTCCTCATGAATTATATGTAAAGGTTTGTTGAGTTTTGTAAAGTTTAGATAAATGATAACTCGCTGAAGAATATGGGGGAGATTGTGGATAAGTGGCGGTTATTTTTGTTAGTTATCATCCCACCGAGGCAGTATGTTGTAGAATTCTAAATCTCTTTTCAACTGGTCAAGAAAAAATCCCGTTGAATAGTAGGTCAACGGGATTTTTTTCAAAGATTACTTACCATTTTTTAGAATATCAAAGATATGCTTGGCTTGGTCCGTATTATCAATGTTTCCAGCAAATAAGCTGCTTCCAGGGCCATAGGCGTATACGTTCACATCTTCACCAGTATGTCCGCCAGTTGTCCAGCCTGTAACAGAACGATTGTCAAATATAGCCTCAATCGCATTATCAATAGTAGTTACATTCTTAGATGCAGCTGCTTCCTTGACAGACTCGATTTCTTTAGAGGTTAATTGTAAATTAACATAGTTTTTCAGTGTTTGTTCAACATCTGCTCCTTTTAAAATTTGTTCTGCCATAAAGTCAGGTGTGCGTTCTGCTGCTGCAATCGGAGCTCCAAACCAGTTATAATCACCTTTAGCTCCAATTGAATATCCGCCAGTTGAATGGTCTGCTGTAGCCACAACAAGAGTATGCTTATCCTTTTTAGCAAATTCAATTGCTGCTTTAAATGCTTTCTCGAAATCTTCCATTTCACTCATTGCGCCCACAATATCGTTGTCATGTCCAGCCCAGTCAATTTGGCTTCCTTCTACCATTAAAAAGAAACCTTTTTTATTTTGGCTTAATTTCTTCAAGGCAGTGTCGGTCATATCCTGCAATGAAGGCGTGGATGCCGCGCGGTCCAGCATTTTTGGCATTCCGCCTTGAGCGAACAATCCTAACATTTTTGTGTTGTTGTTTTTCAGCATTTCTTCCTTAGTAGTTACATAGGAGTAACCATCTTTTTGGAATTCTTTTGTAAGATCTCGGTCTTGACGAACAAAGTTGCTTAATCCGCCGCCAAGCATGACGTCGATTTTATGTCCGCCCTTAATCATTTCATCATAATAATCATCAGCAATGGCATTCATGTTTTTACGGCTGACATCATGTGCACCGTAGGAAGCCGGTGTCGCATGGGTGATTTCTGATGTCGCTACCAATCCAGTCGATTTGCCTTTTTCCTTCGCTGCTTCCAAGACGGTTTTTACAGATGAGCCATCATTATCTACACCAATTGCGGCATTATAAGTTTTAATACCTGCAGACATGGCGGTTGCTGCGGCTGCTGAATCAGTTACATTTTGTGCAGGGTCTTCTGGATATGTCTTTTGTTGTCCAACAAGATATTTATCAAATTCTGTCTGCTCCACCACTTTTGTAGAAGGATCGTCTTTTAGGTAACGATAAGCGGAAGTATAGGAAACTCCCATTCCATCGCCAATTAAGAAAATAACATTCTTAATTTCTGCATTGTTTGGTTTAACCTCTTTAGCTTTGACATCATTATGTACCGTTCCAAGTAAAGCCCCCAATGCTACTGTAGAAAGAACTGCCACCGGTAAAATCTTTTTCTTCAGTTTGTTTTTAAACAAAATCAATACCCCCTAAAGTGTTTAAAATAAATTTGCTTACTATTAAACTTTAAAATGAAATTGTTAATCTATTATAAATAAACTGTAAAGATTGGTTTTAGTTTTTTAGGAAAAAGGTCATGGTTGAAAGGATAGAATAGGAACCTATCTTTAAATAAAAAAGAAGCGCAGGAATACGCTTCTTAATAGGTATGGTGAATAATTAAATTGTCTAAAAAGATAGTTCAGAGTATTGAACTAAGAGAATAGTATATCTGTATTGTGTATCCTGGATTTCGCAATAATCTGAGGAGTAACGATGAAGAAGCAGATAATTTCTTCCGTTATACTCAACTAATTGTTTTTGCATATATATCACCTCTTCCGGCAAAATTAGCACAGGGCTCCACCGCTTAAATTCTTTCACTAATTAAATAATAATAAACGATTATTAATGAATTGCTCATTTACTGTAAAAGTCTTGTAAATTTTTTAATTTAAATAATATTGTTTAAATTCTAAAAAAATGAAGGACATTTTTCATGTTTGGCAAATTCTATACGTATTAATATTAGGGGAAGGAAGTGGAGAGAATGAAACGTGAGAAAACTTTCTTTTTAATAAATAACCTAATTTTTGAAGTGCAAAAACCAGAAATAGCTGTTAAGAAAATAAAAGTAGCAATGGTTAAAATTGAGAATGAGGAATATAAAGTCTTAAGGAAACAATTTGATGAAGAAATCTTCCTTATAGAAAGAAAACATGGAGGATGGTTTATAACTGAAAAAGAAAACCCTTCATAACAGAAAGGCGTTCCTACACTTTTGGGATTGGTAACTAAAATAGATTAAATTTTATTGCTTAAAAACAACTTAGAACGAGAATGTCTTCCAGTCATGCTTCTAGAGGAGAAACTGTAGTGTTAGAACGATCAAAGTGTCTCCAATGAGCCTTCTAAAGGACAAAACCAAGTGCAAAGACGGTCAAAGTGTCCTTAATAGGCCTTCTAAAGGACAAAACCAAGTGAGAAGACGGTCAAAGTGTCCTTAATAAGCCTTCTAAAGGACAAAACCAAGAGCAAAGACGAGTAAAGTGTCTTTAATAAGCCTTCTAAAAGACAAAACCAAGAGCAAAGACGAGTAAAGTGTCCTTAATAAGCCGTCTAAAGGACAAACTAAGTGCAAAGACGAGTAAAGAGTCTTCAATCATGCCTTTAAAGGAAGAATCTTAGTGTTAGAACCAGCAGACTGCCGTCAACAAATACCTCTTGAAGAAAAAACAAGGTAATAGGTGTGTTTTGAACACTAGAATATTAGGTACAAGTATTAATATAAATTGTTTTTTGGAGTGATACAGACGTGGAAGATTTTTTTAAGAAGGAGGTTCCATTACTACAGGAGTTCTATGAACAGCCTACTCTTGAACTAGCGAAGGCATTACTCGGATGCCAGCTAATAAAAGAAACAAACGAAGGCATAGCCTCAGGGTATATCGTAGAGACTGAGGCTTACATCGGTCCAGGTGACAGAGCAGCACACAGCTTCCAAAACCGGCGTACGAAACGAACGGAAGTCATGTTTCAACGGTCCGGTCTAGCCTATACGTATGTTATGCATACACACTGCCTGTTTAATGTGGTAAGCGGAGGAGAGGAGAAACCTGAAGCGGTATTAATAAGAGCCTTGGAACCTAAGCACGGTATTGAACTTATGAAAACCAGAAGAAACATGGAAGATCTAATAAAATTAACAAACGGCCCAGGCAAACTGACAAAAGCACTTGGGATTTCAATGGAGGACTATGGCTGGCAGCTTACAGCACCACCCTTATTTATAGCCAAAGGTTTTTCACCAAACAGCATATCATCTGGAAAAAGAATTGGAATTGACAATTCAGGTGAAGCCAGAGACTATCCTTGGCGATTCTGGGTTACAAATAATAAATATGTTTCTAGACATCAGAAGACCTGATCCTTTGTACCAATCAATAGGACCAGGTTTTTTTGTTCTAAAATGTATCCGTTTACATAAATTTCAATGTGAGCTTATATTTCAAAGTGGTGGATTTTTTCAACAGTAATAAAGATAATCAGCCCAAGCGGCCTATTAAAGAACGAGCATTCATGGTCGTTGAACGGAGGTGATGATGGTAAAACTTAATGTCTTTATTATTGGGCCCAGGCCATTAGTAAATAAAATAAGCAAGATTGCATGTGAATTTAATGAACTCAGAACAAAATCACTAATCTACGAAAAGGCAGAAGAATCAGCAATATTAGTCCGGGAACACCAAGAGCTGAAGGATATATATATTTTTGCTGGTCCGACGCCTTTTTTTATTTCAAAAGGGGAAATCCCCTTGGATGTAATATCTTATTTTATTCCGTTTGAAGGCTCCGATATTTATCGAATCCTATTAGAGATTTATGAAAAATACCTTCGTTACCCTATTATTAGTTTCGATATTGTTGAGCCCTATTATATTGAAGAAATCTATGAGGAAATGGGCATTTCTAGAATCCCGTATCGATTAATCACATTTAAGGAAGAAGAGACAGTGGACAGTGATTTGTTAGCAGGCTATCACTTTAATTTATTGAAAGAAGGAAAAGTACATGTCGTTGCCACCACTTTAAACTCAGTGTATGAAAGACTAATGGCCTTGCATGTACCTGTTTTTTTAATTAAACACACAAATGCAAATATACGAGAAACATTACGCAAAGCGGTATTAAGTGGGCAGAGGCAAAAAAAAGAGGAAGCTCAGATTACCGTCTTACAATTTAAGATGATTTTTAACGAAAGGGAAAGGGATGAGCAATTCCTAAAAGAACGTCATTTAATCAAACAAAGAATTTTAGAATATGGAAATCTGCTGTTTTCCGGCACTAACTTTTCGGAAGAAGATATTATTACGCTTTATACCACACGTGGTGTGTTTGAAAAAGTAACGAATAGAAGAAAAGATTTCTCCTTCCTTAATGATCTAAACAAACTTTTTACCGCTACGGTTAATCTTGGGATTGGCTATGCGGATACAGCCGAAAGTGCCGCTTATAATGCAAGAAATGCTCTTGAATTTTCGATAAGAGAGAAAAAAGGAAGCAGTTTTTTAATCGACGCAGAAAAAAGAATCTACGGGCCGCTTGGAACGGTAGAAACAATGAATTATCCACTTCAAAAAAGTGACGATAATAATCAAAATTCGTTAACGCTGCGTAAATTTTATGCCTGGTTATCTATGATACAGAAAAAAGATGTGACCACAAGGGAATTAAGTATTGGGATGAATACGAGCGAACGTCATGCCGCGAGAATTTTAAAAGGTTTATGCGAAAAGAAGATTGCGAGAATCATTGGGAAAGAGACCATGAATCAAAAAGGGCGGCCTCGGATTGTTTACGAAATCGATTATGCTGAATTAGCAAAACTAGTCAATGAAAAGGGAGAACAAAGATATGTACCTGACTTTTTAGTGACCAGTCATATAGGTGGAAAATCTATGGAGAAAAAATGACGGCGGTTTTAATAATTACTTTGTTAGATTACCTTACCAGATAATGGAATAAGTTTTATTTAAGGAAGATAATTAATCTAGGCCTTTAATTAAAGACATATAAAAGACATTAAGCTAGTTTTAGCTTAACAATTAGGAGGATCTAAGTATAGTTAAATAATTTTTTCACACCAGAATGTGATGAAAGGAGCAGGATGCAGGTGACGGAACAACAAAAAATAGTAATCAGCAGCGAACGTTTGCAGTCCACGCTTGAACAATTTGCTAATATCGGACGTACTGAAAATAATGGCGTAACACGTTTAGCCCTGTCAGAAGAGGATCGTTTAGCTAGAGAGTACTATATATCTTGCTGTAAAGATTTGGGGATGTCGGTTGAGATTGATGATATGGGGAATATCTACGCAAGATTAGCCGGTGTCGAAGACAAACCGCCGCTCGTGATTGGTTCCCATTTAGACTCCGTAAAAAAGGGGGGACGGTTTGACGGAGTATTAGGTGTAGTAGCTGGTTTAGAAGTTGCTCGTGCCTTAGTTGAAAATAATATTAAGCCAAGAATTCCCCTTGTCATTGCTGATATAACAAATGAAGAAGGGGCCAGATTTGAACCATCGATGATGTCTTCCGGTGTGTTGTCAGGTAAATTCGATAAAGCCGCAATGCTTAAGAAAAAGGATGTCAATGGTATTACTTTTGAAAAAGCACTACAGTCAATCGGATATGTTGGACAGGAAGAATCTCGTTTAAAGGAAGCATCGGCCTTCTTAGAATTACATATTGAACAAGGACCGATTCTTGAAAGGGAATCTTTATCCATCGGTGTAGTAGAATGCGTGCTTGGAATGGTTTGCTATGAAATTGAGGTGACAGGAGAATCAGACCATGCTGGCACAACTCCAATGGACATGAGAAGAGATGCACTTTTTGCTGCCAATAATTTGATTAGTGAAGCTCGTCAAAAGCTACGTGCTCTTAATAAGGATTTAGTTTTCACTATGGGCCGCATGAACGTCCTACCTAATATTCATACAGTCATACCTAATAAAGTCATTTTTTCACTAGAAGCTAGACACAAGGATCCAATCGTAATTAAAAAGGTTGAAGAGATTATTCTAGGTCTCAAACAATCGGCGGCTAATGAGGGTTGTGAAATTCGAACGGAGAAACTATGGGACCGATCAACTGTTTTATTTGATGAACAAATATGTGATCTGTTAGAGAAATCTACGAAATCATTAAACTACTCCTATAAAAGAATGGATAGCGGTGCCGGTCATGATGCACAATTTTTGGCTAGCTATATCCCAACAGCCATGATTTTTGTTCCAAGTATTAATGGAAAAAGCCATTGTGAAGAAGAGCTTACCACTTGGGAGGATTGCGCTAAGGGAGTAAATGTCCTGCTGGAGGCGGTCCTGTCATTTTAATCAGATATCTATGAAGGAGGTTTTGGAAAATTGGGTGTGACAAATCATTCCAAACTATCATCTGAAGATTTAAGTCTGAATTTTCATGAAATTATTCCTGGATTAACCAAGCAGGAAGCATTTGAAGAGTCCAATCGATGTCTTTATTGTTACGATGCACCTTGTATCAAAGCGTGTCCTACTGGAATTGATATACCTTCGTTTATAAAAAAAATTGCGTCAGGCAATTTAAAAGGATCCGCAAAAACGATTTTCACTGCAAATCCCATCGGTGCCAGCTGTGCGCGTGTCTGTCCGACGGAAGAATTATGTGAGGGCGCTTGTGTCTTGAACCATTCTACCAAGCCAATTATGATTGGGAACCTTCAGCGTTATGCAACGGACTGGGCAATCCAGAATGAGCAATCCCTCTTTAAGGCTGGAAAGAAAAATGGAAAGACAGTGGCAATCGTTGGAGGTGGACCAGCAGGATTGTCTGCTGCAAGAGAACTTGCGCTACTGGGTTATGAAGTTACTATTTTTGAAGCAGAAGAAAAGGCTGGCGGATTAAATACCTATGGAATCGTTCCATTTCGACTACCGCTGGACATCTCCTTCTGGGAAGTGAAGCAAATCGAGAGCTTAAATGTTGAAATTCGAACCAGCACAAGAGTTGGTAAAGATATAACAACAGAAGAAGTCTTGAAAAACTATGACGCTATTATTCTTGCGGTTGGAATGTCCAAAGTTCCGTCGTTAGGAATAAGTGGTGAGGAATTGACAGGGGTTTTCGACGCCATCGAATTTGTAAAGGAAACGAAAACAAAACCACTTTCAAATCACCTTTTAGGAAAGAAGGTTGTGGTAATAGGTGCAGGAAACACAGCGATTGATGCCGCCACAAATTCAGTTCGTCTCGGCGCTGACAATGTCAAAATCCTCTATCGACGAACAAGGGAGGAAATGACTGCCTATGAATTCGAATATGAATTCGCCAAACAGGATGGGGTGGAATTCCGCTGGCTTACTGCACCAGTGAGGGTAGTAGGTGATAAGCATGGGAAGGTAACTGGTATTGAATGCATCAAGATGGAGCTGACAGAACCAGGTGAAGATGGCCGAAGGCGCCCTGTTCCGATCAAAGGTAGCGAATTTTTCCTTGAAGTTGATGCGGTTATTAAAGCAAATGGTCAATCCAGATATGTGGAACTGATCGAACAATTTCAGCTAGAGCATAATGGCGGTGTTGTAAAGATTAATCCTGCCACCTATCAAACATCCAATCAGAAGGTATTTGCCTGTGGAGATGTCATATTTGGGAAAGGACAACAGGGTGATGCGATGGTGGTATCTGCCGTCCAGCAAGGGAAAGAAAGTGCCTATAGTATCCATCAAATACTGAAACCTTCAGTTGTTGAGACCGCATGAGATCAATGGAATCAAGCATAAAAAGGAGGTAGGAATATGGCAGATTTACGGATTGATCTGGCTGGAATAAAATCACCAAATCCATTTTGGTTAGCTTCAGCACCCCCAACAAACTCTGGTTATCAGGTCCAACGTGCGTTTGAAGCAGGCTGGGGAGGTGCCGTTTGGAAGACATTGGGAGAGCCAATAATCAATACATCTTCACGATTTGCTGCCGTCAGCTTTAATGGCCAAAAGGTAGCGGGATTTAACAATATTGAACTCATAACGGATCGCCCTCTGGAGGTAAACCTAAAAGAAATTTATGAAACCAAAAAGCGATTCCCTAATCATGCGATTATTGCTTCATTAATGGTCGAGCCAAAGCAGGAAAAATGGCACGAAATTGTAAAAAAGGTAGAGGCCGTAGGCGTAGATGGACTTGAATTAAATTTTGGATGCCCTCATGGAATGGCTGAAAGAGGGATGGGAGCTGCATCAGGGCAAGTTCCAGCTCTAGTTGAAAAACAAACCTATTGGGTTAAGGAAGCAGCTAAGACTCCGGTAATCGTAAAACTCACACCGAACATAACCGATATCACAGCAACGGCTGAGGCAGCGGTCCAGGGAGGTGCGGATGCCATTAGTATGATTAATACCATTAATAGTTTAGCAGGGGTGGATATTGATACTTGGAATACCATTCCGCATGTTGCTGGGAAAGGTGCACATGGAGGATACTGCGGGCCGGCGGTCAAACCAATTGCCTTGCATATGGTTGGGGAGTGTGCAAGAAACCCAAGGATTAATATTCCAATCTCTGGAATTGGAGGAGTTTCGAACTGGCAAAGTGCAGTTGAATTTATGTTGATGGGGGCAAGCGGGGTCCAGGTTTGTACAGCGGCCATGCACCATGGCTTTAGAATCGTGGAGGATATGATTGAAGGATTAAATAACTATTTAGATGAAAAGGGTATTGCCTCTGTTATGGATTTAGTTGGTAAATCCATACCGAAATATTCCGACTGGGGCGACCTTGATTTGAACTATAGTATTGTTGCCAGAATCAATAATGATGTCTGCATTAATTGCAATAAGTGCCATATTGCCTGTGAGGATACCTCTCATCAATGTATAGATATGCTGAAGGACGTTAATGGAAATAGCATTCTGAAGGTAAGGGAAGAGGATTGTGTCGGGTGTAATTTATGTTCAATCGTCTGCCCTGTGGATGGTGCGATTGAAATGGTTGAAGTTCCTAGTGAACTGCCGCCGATGACCTGGAATGAACGGCAGGCAGCACTAGGAAAACTCTCTTGTGAAATCGGTATTGTTAAAAAATAAAATAACAGACATTCAAAAAGAATGGAGTGAGATGATGAAAAAAATCATTAAAAATGGAACAGTCGTAACAGCGGCTGATACTTACCTGGCCGATGTGTGTATTGAAAATGGGGTCGTTACTCAAATCGGAGAAAATCTCCCAACTGCCGGTGCAGAGGTCATTGATGCAAAAGGCTGTTACGTGTTCCCCGGCGGAATTGATCCACATACCCATCTTGATATGCCCTTTGGCGGGACGGTTACAAAGGATGACTTTGAAACAGGTACAATGGCGGCAGCCTTTGGCGGTACGACAACCATCATTGATTTCTGTTTAACTACAAAAGGGGCGACATTGAAAAGTGCGGTCAATACCTGGCATGCAAAATCAAAAGATAAAGCTGTGATCGATTATGGGTTCCACCTGCAAATTGTAAAGATGAATAATGAAAAGCTGGCGGAACTGCCTAAAATGATTGAGGAAGAGGGGATTACGTCACTGAAAGTTTTTATGGCTTATAAAAATCAGTTTCAGGCGGATGATGAAACACTTTTCAAAACATTGATTGCTGCAAAGAATCTTGGCGCACTCGTTATGGTCCATGCAGAAAATGGTGACGTAATTGATTATTTAGTGAAAAAAGCTTTGGAAGATGGTAATACTGATCCTATTTTTCATGCCTTAACAAGGCCGCCTGAAGTAGAAGCGGAAGCTACTGGCAGGGCGGCAACATTAACCGAATTAGCTAAATCCCAACTATATGTGGTCCACGTATCGTGTGCAGAAGCTGCACGTAAAATTGCTGAGGCAAGAAGCAAAGGGATTGATATCTGGGGTGAAACTTGCCCGCAGTATTTGGTTTTAGACCAATCTTACTTAGAAAGGCCAAATTTTGAAGGTGCAAAATACGTATGGTCACCGCCATTACGTGAAAAATGGAATCAAGAAGAATTATGGAATGCACTAAGAACAGGTCAATTGCAGACTTTAGGTTCGGATCAATGCTCCTTTGACTTTGTCGGCCAAAAAGATCTCGGAAAGGGAGATTTCTCAAAAATCCCGAACGGCGGGCCAATCATTGAGGACCGGGTTAGTATTCTCTTTTCTGAGGGGGTTAAGAAAGGAAGAATTTCGCTAAATCAATTTGTCGATATCACCTCAACAAAGGTCGCTAAGTTATTTGGTTTGTATCCAAAAAAAGGAACGATTGCCATTGGAGCAGATGCAGATATTGTCATTTTTGATCCAACAGTGGAACGCGTTATTTCAGCTGAAACGCACCATATGGCCGTGGATTATAATGCGTTTGAAGGCATGAAAGTGACAGGCGAGCCTGTCTCCGTCCTTTCGCGGGGGGAATTTGTGATCCGTGATAAACAGTTTGTTGGAAAACCAGGCGCTGGACAGTTTTTAAAACGGGCTAAATATGGATCAAATCAAAATGATGAACAAAAAGAAACTTTAACATTGTAAGAGATTACTAGTAGAAGTTGGGTGAAAATGGATGATCCTTCACCCTATGGCCAAGGGAACAGTGGGGGTTTCAAAAACTATTAATGAAAAAGGGGTGTTGTAGATTGAAGAAAAGCAGTAATTATTTGAAATCTCCAGATTTGCTTCCTATTTCTCATGAAGACAGGAATATAGGGCCATTTGGATTTGCCGTTATTTGGGTAGGAATGGCCATTGTTTTAGCGGCATTTGCAATCGGTGGTGCTGGGATTCTAAATTTACCACTTCCGATGGTTATTTTGGCCACCCTGATTGGCTCTTTAGCGATTGGAATCTTCATGGTCGTTATCGGAGATATTGGTGTGGAACACGGACTATCTTTTCCTGTCTATATGAGGGCTCCGTTTGGTACGGTCGGAACCCATATCCCGTCTATTGTTCGTGGTGTAACAGCTGCTTGCTGGTTTGGGATTAACACTTATTTTGGGGCCACTGCCATCAACGCTATTTTAAACTTATTATTTGGTTTTGATAATTGGTTTATTTGCTTTTTATTCTTTGCGGCAGCTCAGCTAGTCAATACGGCGCTGGGAATCAAGTCAATTGAACGATTTGCTGACTTGGCGGCCCCTATCATTATTCTCATTTCCTGTTGGATGTATATTTCATTGTCCGATAAAGCCGCTGCAGGAGGAAAGGACATTTGGTCGTGGGTGGAAGAACATCCTGTGACCGGTGCTGCGGCATTCACGGCCTTTATGGTGGTCGTCATGGCAAATATGGGCTTTTGGTCCACGCTGGCTGCGGATATGCCATCACTCTCAAGATTCTTTAAGGCACCAAAAAATGAAAGAAACTGGTTTAAAAGAAATAAGACTCAGTTAATTGGCAGTCTTATCGTCATGCCAATAACGAATACATTTATGATCATTATTGGAGCTGTCTCCTATATGGCTGTTTCGAATTCAGATCCTGTTGTAGCCCTTCAGGAAGCTGCAAGTGGGATAGCGCTTGGAGTTCTATTGCTTATGATTGTGTTGGCACAATGGTCAACCAATACTTCAGCCAATGTCATTCCTGCAGCTACTGTTTTTTCAAACGTTGGAGGTCCAAAAGTTCCGTACTGGGTCGGTGTTATTATTGCCGGAATCATTGGTACCCTGGCGCAGCCCTGGAGTCTATTTGAAGTGCTTAACAGTGCACTGCTCGTAATCGGAGGCATTTTAACCTCGGTGGTGGGGATTTTGTTTACCGATTATTACTTACTTCGAAAGCGCAGAGTCAATGTAAGTGACTTATATGAAGTGGATGGCCAATTTAAATATTTGAAAGGTGTTAACTGGGCGGGCATGATTGCGTGGATTATTGGTGGTGTAGTCGCAAACCTTTTACCAGCCTATTCCTCCATTATCGGTTTTGTAGTTGGTTCCGTTGTATATTACTGCTTAGCCAAGTTCTGGGTGTTTAAACAATACAAACAAGCGGAAATTGAAGACCCTAGTGATGAAAAATATTTAGGGATTACAGTAGGGCGTAATTGGAAGATTGAAACGAATGAAGAAGTTGTTACGATCCCGGAGACAGTTGAGGGACGCCTTTAAATGGAGCCGAGGAAAGGAGTAAATGCAAAGTGTCTGAATATCAACAATTTTTAAAAGAACGAGACCTAATTGATTTTTATATTCAAAAGGGATATCAAATGAAGAATATAACTGAAAATTTAAGCGGTGCGTATATTCTTTTTGAGAGAGAAGACAGTAGTGGTGAAAAGGAAATGGAAACTATCCATCTATTAACTCCCGCTGCTAGGAAGTATTTTTCTGTAAAGCTGATTCAACAGCAAACGGTTTATCCGGGTCCAGGAGCATGATTATCTCATAACGTATTTCAGTTTAGTAAGCTGCTAGTTTAACATTCAACCAAAAGGAGACTGCCTGAATGACGACTTTTGCACAAGGAATTAAGCCAATAAAGAACTATATTGGAGGGGAGTGGGTCGATTCATCTTCTGACAAAACAGAACTTGTTATCAATCCAGCCACAGGGCAAGCCATTGCGGAAATCCCGCTTTCTACAAAGGAGGACGTAGATCATGCCGTTGCAGCAGCAAAAGAAGCTTTTCTAACATGGTCACAAACAGCTGTTCCAAGGCGGGCCCGAATATTATTTAAATATCAGCAGCTGCTTGTTGACAATTGGGATGAACTTGCCAGGCTTGTCACAATTGAAAATGGGAAAAGTCTATCTGAAGCAATGGGTGAGGTGCAGCGTGGATTTGAATGTGTTGAATTTGCTGCTGGCGCACCGACATTAATGATGGGTAAGCAGCTTCCTGATATTGCCACAAATATTGAATCCGGTATGTTCCGCTATCCTCTCGGTGTGGTAGGAGGGATTACACCATTCAACTTTCCAATGATGGTTCCGTGCTGGATGTTCCCGATTGCCATAGCATGTGGAAATGCCTTTGTATTAAAGCCATCTGAGCGGACTCCACTTCTTGCGGCACGACTGGCAGAAATCGCTGCTGAAGCTGGATTGCCAAAGGGAGTCCTAAATATTGTCAATGGTGCACATGATGTTGTGAATGGACTTCTCGAACATAAAGATGTCAAGGCCATCTCCTTTGTCGGTTCACAGCCTGTGGCTGAATATGTCTACAAGAAAGGAACTGCACATTTGAAAAGAGTCCAAGCGCTTTCTGGGGCAAAGAATCATTCCATTGTTTTAAAAGACGCAAACCTAGATCTTGCGGCAAAGGAAATTACAAACGCAGCCTTTGGGTCAGCCGGTGAACGTTGTATGGCAGCTGCCGTTGTAGCTGTGGAGGAGAGTATAGCAGATGAGTTGGTCAAGCGTTTGTCCATTCTAGCGGATGAAATTCAGATTGGTAATGGCCTTACCGAGGGAGTATTCCTTGGGCCAGTGATTCGTGAAGGCAATAAGAAGCGGACAATTGAATATATTGAGTCAGGTATTGCGCAAGGCGCTGCGCTTGTCCGAGACGGGCGTAAGGATGAAGCGGTAAGCGGACCTGGCTGCTTTGTCGGACCAACAATTTTCGATCGAGTGACGAAAGATATGAAAATCTGGCAGGATGAAATTTTTGCACCGGTTCTTTCAATCGTTCGAGTAAAAGACCTAACGGAAGCAATCGAGGTAGCAAATGCTTCCCCATTTGCGAACGGTGCCTGTTTGTACACCGATAGTGCATCTGCCGTGCGTCAGTTCCGCGAGACGATAGATGCAGGGATGCTCGGTGTTAATGTTGGAGTCCCTGCGCCGATGGCCTTTTTCCCTTTTTCTGGATACAAAGCTTCATTCTATGGGGATTTACATGCCAATGGTACAGATGGTGTTGAGTTTTATACTAGAAAGAAAATGCTGACAGCTCGTTTTTGAGTGATTACTAGATATAATTGCTCGAAAATCGAGGAGGACCACATGTCTGAGTTAATGAAGATGCAGTTCATTACCCCTTCAACGCGAAATTGCAGCGAGACGGTAAATGAAAGGTCATTTCATTGCCCTAAAAGCTAAAAAGAGGACGTCCTCGGTCAATGAGAGGTCAGTTCATTACCCGAAAAATGAAAAAGAGGACGTCCTCGGTCAATGAAAGCTCAGTTCATTGACCGAAAAACGAAAAAGGCGAACTTCCCGGTCAATGAAACCAGGACCTACGCTTATTCTAATCAGAAAGGAAGGGTTAGATGTCCAAGAACAAAAAAGAAACCGATGAATGGATCGAAAAAGACAGGCAATATTTATGGCATCATATGACTCCATATAAAGAAAATAGTGCTCCTACCATTGCTCTAGAAGGAAAAGGCTCATGGGTTACAGATATAAATGGCAATAAATACTTAGATGCTATGTCCGGGCTATGGTGCGTAAATGTGGGATACGGAAGAGAAGAACTAGCCCAAGCGGCGTACGAACAATTAAAAAGCATCTCCTATTTTCCACTTTCTCAAAGCCACCTCCCGGCAATCAAACTAGCAGAAAAATTAAATGAATGGTTAGACGGCGAGTATGTCATCTTTTTTTCCAACAGTGGCTCAGAGGCAAATGAGACTGCCTTCAAAATTGTTCGTCAATACCACCAGCAAAATGGAGAACCCAGCCGTTATAAATTTATTTCGCGTTATCGGGCGTATCATGGAAATTCTATGGGCGCGCTTGCGGCAACTGGGCAGGCTGTTCGTAAATATAATTACGAACCACTTGCCCCAGGATTTATTCATGTCAGTCCTCCGGATAGTTATCGCCGTCCGGAAGGGCAAACGGTTGAGAAGTTTAATCTGCAATGTGCTTTAGAAATAGAAAAAACTATTATTTGGGAAGGAAAAGAATCGATAGCTGCAATCATTATGGAACCTGTCATAACCGGAGGAGGGGTTCTTGTCCCGGACCCTGTCTATATGAAAAAAGTAGAAGAAATCTGCAAAAAATATGGGGTCCTGTTAATCATGGACGAAGTGATTTGTGGTTTTGGCCGAACTGGGAAGAAATTTGGCCACATGCATTTCGACATGAAACCGGATATTATCACGATGGCTAAGGGATTAACCAGTGGATACCTGCCACTGTCAGCCACTGCGGTCCGCCGTGATTTATATGATAAATTTAAGAGTAAAGATGAATTTGGCTATTTTCGCCATGTAAACACTTTTGGAGGAAACCCGGCTGCTTGTGCCTTAGCATTAAAAAATCTAGAAATCTACGAAAGTGAACATCTAGTTGAGCGTGCAGAGCAGTTAGGTAAACAGTTAAGACAAGAACTGAATGAACTTATCGAACACCCTCTTGTTGGTGATATTCGGAGTTTTGGATTTTTGCTTGGAATAGAACTCGTGGAAAATAAACAAACGAAGGAACCAGCCGCACTTTCTACGATTGATCAAATCATCACCGAATGCAAGAGTAAAGGGTTGATAATTGGCAAAAACGGGGCAACCGTTGCAGGATTTAATAATATTCTCACACTATCTCCGCCATTGTCTTCAACAGATGAAGATTTAGAGTTTATCGTGACAACGATAAAGGATGTCATGTATAAGATTGTCTAGTTTATGTTTAAAAGAAATTCAATACCATTAAATAGAAAAAGACTTAACCCCCGTGGTTAAGTCTTTTTAATCATCTAATGATGAAATTCCTTTCCATTTATTATTAAATATATATATGACCGAAAAGGATTACCCATTTAATCCTCTTATTTCGATCTTATTACTGTATGAAGTTGTGAATTCCTTAATGGACAAACCTCATCCACACCCCCTATTAATTAAAATGGTTTGGTTCTGATCACCTGGACCGATAAAGTCTAATGCCGCAGGAGAAAATACTTTCACTTTTCTCTTAACGCCCTCCAAAAGTATTCGGATTGGCTCAATCACTACATATTCCTGAAAGACATGCCCTCCGGAGGTTATCCTCTTCTTTACCCTCCTAATGAAGACAGCCGAACTTTTCTTCCTATCATTTCTTACAGTGACAGGTTCTTTGGCTTTCTCTTTAGAAGATAAGTAACTTTTCACTGTTTGAAGGACTTCTTTTTCAATTGAAGCAACAATTTCGATTTCGCGTTCATTTAACACCAAGACGAAAGTATATCCAGTTTCTGTTTTCTTTTGGACAACTTTCACCTCATCTGTAATAATAGTGACGAGGTCCTCGGATTCCTTCATGTGTGAGTCGACAGAGGTATCTTTTTGCTTGATGACTCGATATGATGCCTTTGCGCCAATTCCTTCGTCAGTAAAATCAAAAGGTCTGATACTTTGCGTTCGGACATAATAAAGTTGATTGACCTTTTCTTTACTATTTAATTGGACGCATAAAGCAACATCTTCATTCACCACCCTTCCCTCGCTGCTCGAGAGCATTGGGACATTCATTTTCATTCCTGGAAATTGAACGAAGATGTAGCTGAAATTCTTCTTAGGCTGCAGATCTGATAGTCTCATTAACTCACAACCTTTCCTTGTTTGTACAAGGTAAATTTCCTTGTAAGAATATAATTCCATATGAATTCTATTCTTCCTGTTTAAGTATGAGGAGTTTTCATCGTCACTTTCTTATCAAATGCGATGGTTCCTCCCATTTGTTGAGTAATTTTGAGGAAATCTCCTATCGAAAAATGTAAATAGTAAAAATTTTTTATTCCAAAACGAAATTTATAGACTATTCGATAAATTATGTTTAAAATAAATTTTATATATTTACTCGCATTAGTTTTGAACGGTTTAATTCTTTTTACATCTTAAGAAAAAAACTTTTAACATATATTTGGAGGAAACTATGAAATTTGTTAGTACACGTGGAAACGTAAATAAAATTGGTTTTATTGATACAGTTTTAATGGGGTTGGCAAATGATGGGGGACTATTAGTTCCTGAGAAAATCCCGCAAATCCCTGCAGAGAAGTTAGAAGCAATGTCCAAGCTTACCTATCAGGAATTAGCCTATGAAATCTTTTCCTATTATGTGGATGGTGAAATTCCAGCAGATGAGTTAAAAGCATTAATAGAGAAAAGCTATGCAACCTTCCGTCATCCGGAGGTAACTCCTGTTCAAAAGATAAAGGATAACATGTATGTGCTCGAACTGTTTCATGGTCCGACCTTTGCGTTTAAAGATATTGCTTTACAATTCTTAGGGAATTTATATTCGTATGTATCCAATAAGACAGGAGAATCCATTCATATCCTTGGAGCTACTTCGGGTGATACGGGTGCATCAGCCATTGAGGGTGTAAGAGGGAAAGAAGGCATCCGAATTTGTATCTTGCATCCGCATGGCAAGGTTAGTAAAGTCCAAGAACTACAAATGACCACAGTCGATGACGAAAGTGTTCTAAATTTAGCCATTGAAGGAACGTTTGATGATGGGCAAAGAATCATCAAGGAATTATTCGCTGACGTGGACTTTAAAAATAAATATCATCTTCGTGCAATCAATTCGATTAACTTTGTACGAATCTTAGCCCAGACCGTTTACTATTTCTATGCTTATTTCCAAGTGAAAAAAGAAAAAGAAGTAAACCATGTCAATTTTAGTGTACCTACTGGAAACTTTGGAGATATCTTTGCTGGTTACCTGGCAAAAAGAATGGGACTGCCGGTTGGTAAACTGATTGTTGCAACCAATGAAAATAATATATTAGAAGGATTTATCCAAGATGGAGTATATAAGCCAGGCGAGTTCCGCAGCACATACAGCCCTTCAATGGATATCCAAGTAGCTAGTAATTTTGAGCGTTATTTATACTACCTATTGGACGAGAATCCTGCTGAAGTTTCTGACTTAATGGACCAATTCAAGGCAGAGGGAAGAATCGTTGTGGACAAGGAACTGCTAAAGGTTGTTCAAAGCGATTTTGCGGCACATGGGGTAGAAGGGGAAGAATGCTTGCAAACCATCAGCAAGTACTATGGTGAAGCAAGTTATTTGTTGGACCCACATACAGCTTGTGGTGTAGCGGCTTACGAAATCTGTAACGATTTGTCCGAAGTTTGTGTAACACTTGCTACTGCCCATCCGGCTAAATTTAATGAATCGATTGAGCGTTGTAATATCAATCAAACATTCCCTGAGGAGATCAATCAATTGTTTGATAAACCACAGCATCTTGAAGTGGTGGAGGCAGACAAAGAAGAAATCGCTCGTAGATTAGAGAGGCTATTTAGTTATTCTGTTCAATAAAACCTTTTAATTACCTATATGTAAATCCTCTTACGCAGTAAGCGTAAGGGGATTTTATTATGTAATTTAACAACATGCATAATAAATCTTTCTTATCTTTATGCATGTTGCCCATTTATCTAATGGTTAAACTAACTTAAAATTGAACAGATGAAAAGCGCTTTCTTTCAAACTATGAAGCTTATAAACGTTATTTTATCTTTTTTAATTCTAAGATGACCGGTGGGATAATAATGAAACTAGTAAAAGAAATCCTTCGCTTGGCTATTCCATCGATTGCAACCTTCTCATCGATGACAGTTACAGGATTGCTTATCTTGATGATTATTGGTAAGTTGGGGGCTGCAGCCATTGCAGTTGTTGGGATCACCAATGTTCTAATGTACAATTTATGGGCACTGTTTTCCGGTAATCAAGGTGCGATTAATTATTTGGTTGCTCAAAACTATGGATCGAGAAATATGAAGCTAGGAAATCAGCGGATGCAAATTGCTTTGATTTTGGCTGTATTACAGGCGCTTCTCCTATTTTTGGCCAGTTTTATCGTACCGCAGGTTATTCTTGAAGTGATGGGTTCAAATGGATCGATTATTGAGCTTGGCGCTCCGTATGTCCAAGTTCGAATGTATGCGATGATGTTTACCGTTTTTAATATTATCTTTTATGCTTATATGAGGGCAACGGGAGATACTAGAACACCGATGAATATCTCTTTAATTAACAGTGCCCTAGTAGTCTTTCTAACTTACGCACTAGCCTATGGCAAGTTTGGTTTTCCAAACTTGGGCTTACAAGGTGCGGGTTGGAGTATGGTTGCAGCGGAAGGAATTACCTTTCTGCTAAATATTCTTGTTTATTTTCGATTCCTAAATGAAAAATATTTTACCCGTTCTTGGATACCAATTGAGCGGAACCAAGTGAAATTGCTTTTGTTTGAAAGTTCGAAACTAGGAATTACAGAGTTGTCCAATAGTATGGGGATGTTGATATTTACTGCCTGTATCACTCGCCTTGGAACCGTAGCAATTGCGGCTAACGAGATTGCCCTTAACATTCTGTCATTTGGATTCATGCCTGCCAATGGATTTGGTGCAGCGTCTACTGTTGGTATTGGTCAAGAAATTGGAAAAGGGCGGCCCAAGGAGGCGAAACGGTTTGGACTGGTAACTGTGTACCTTGGATTAGGGTTTATGTTATTGGTATCAATCTGTTTGTTTATTTTTGCCTTACCAATTGCTAAATTATATACAGCAGAATCAGCTGTGTATCTAACATCCGTTTCACTCATCCATTTGGCTTCGTTTATTTTATTATTTAGCGGATCTGGAATTATTTTTGCTGGAGGCTTAAGAGGAGCAGGCGACACTACGTTCTTGTCGAGAACTTCGCTTCTATTAAATTGGATATTCTTTATCCCTTGCACGGTTTTGTTAACTCAAGTATATGACTTAGGGCAGACGGGGGCCTGGACAGCTTTTTGCAGCTTAATTATATTGCAATTTATCACAAATGCATGGCGATATAAGACTTATAAATGGACGTCAGCAAAAAGTAAAGCAACGCCTGCTGCACAAAGTACTTCTATTCATGCTTAATTAGATAATAAAAGAGGGTGTACCAAAAAGTGTTATTACTTTTAGGTGCACCCTTTTTTTACGAAAAAATTCTTATCTAATCTTTCTTGAGTTGAATCTCTTTTACCTTTTGATATTGTTCCTCCGGCCACCAGGCACCGCAATCATCACTTACGATGCAAGCAGCACATTTTTCTAGGTCATAAACAACCATTCCGGTAATTGGTGGAGAATAGAGATGAAGAGTGATCATATCTGTTTGATTGGAGGCCTGCATTTTATGAATCGCTTTTTTGGGTGCATAAAAGTATTTACCTTTATGATGATATTCATGAAACAATTCGGCAGGTAAGCCATTGCCGTTTATTTCGTAAACGGAATTGAGGGAAGTACCGGAAAGGACTTGAATCCAACCGTGGGAATGGCCGTGATCATGTGGGGCGCACTCTAATTGAGACCAATTCATCACAAGCATTTCGACTTCATCATTTTTATAGAGGAGCTTTCGATTATATGGCTTGCCGTGGGATGGCGCTGGCAGGTCCTCAAAATCTGTAAGTTTTATATCCATCTTTAATAGTGCATCCTTTAACTGTGCTCTTGAGGGGCTTTTTAAGGAATCTAACACATTCTTTATCCTATTTTTCAAAGTCATAAAGCACTCCTCCTATGGGCGTTTATTCTTGAAGCGGCTGAACAACATAGGCACAAGCTGACCGTTAACAATAATCACTCCAATAATAATTATGATACCTCCAGTGACACTTATGAATAAAACCTTTTCTTGTAAAAGCAATACTGCCGCTATTAAGGTTGAGACAGGCTCCAAGTATAGAAACATTGAAACCTTTGACGCCTCTAATACGGCTAACGCTTTTCCCCAATACCAATAGGCAATTCCAGAGACAAAGATACCAAGGAACAACAAATGTGCCCAATCTGTATGTGTAAGTTGTGTAATAGACTCCCACCCACTGTTACGGATGATAAATGGTGTGGTAAGGGCCATACCTATTAAACTCATATAAAATGTCACCAAAAGTGGGGGATAGGGTATTTTTAAACTTTTTAAAAGTACCGAATAAACAGCCCAATTTAACGTGCTTAAAATCATTAGAAAAAGCCCTATATTTATGGTGATTTGAAGGGATTGTCCACTTCTTGTTGTGGTGACTAATAGTACACCTGTTATTGCCAACACCATACCAATAATTTTAGTCATATTCATCTTTTCGTACAAAAAGAGAATGGATAAGATTACTGTAAAAATGGGTGATAACGATATAAGCCATCCAGCAGAAGAAGCATTTATGGTTAATAATGCTGTCGCCTGAAGGACTTGATGTACAAACACTCCAAGAATACCAAGTATTATAAGGTGGGGAAAGTATTTAATTGAGACTAACATCCGGGATCGCTGTATCAGTAATAAAACAAATAAAAATAAGGCTCCAATGCCAAAGCGAAGAACGATGATTGAAAAGGGATCTAGTTTTACGAGCAATGCCTTTGTCGACACGAATGAAACTCCCCAAAAACTTATAGACAACAACGCATACAGAGAGGCAGATAATTTTGATTGATAACTTGTCATTAATGAACATTCCCCTCAGTAAAAAGATCTTTCCACTATTCTATGCTTGTCCTGAATGAAGATGTTTATTTATCTAAAACTAAGGGGAGGATTTGGAGACTTGACCTTTAAAAGCTTACATGTTACCATAAGGTCACATAATACATGTGACCATTTATTCACATAATATAATGATAAAACATTTTTTGAAAGGATCGTTGGAATGGAAGATGAACTTTCCACTCTATTTAAAGCTTTAGGACATCCGATTCGCAGACGTATTCTTGATATACTGAAGGATTCACCGAAAACGACAGGTGAATTAGATGAGAGTTTTCCGGAAGTCACTAGATTTGCAATTATGAAGCATTTGTCATTGCTTGAAGAAGGGAATTTGGTAGTAGTTAGACGTGAAGGGAAATATCGGCGTAATTTTCTCAATGCCGTTCCACTTCAGAAAATGCATAACCGATGGATTGGAAAATACATGGGAACAGCGGCTAATTCGCTGCTAAATTTGAAATCAGTGGCTGAAAAAATAGGAGGAGAATTTACAATGAAAACAACTGAACAAGAACAAGCAAAAGTATTTAAAATCGAGCAAGAGGTATTAATTAATGCCCCGCGTGAACAAGTATTTCAAGCATTAACTGAACATGCCGGTGATTGGTGGGAGTTCCGTTTAGCTCCAAAAGGGGAGTCCTCACAGTTTACCTTTAGTCCTGTACCAGGTGGACAATTTATCGAAAAATGGGGAGAAAATCAGGGAGCCGTCTGGGGGAATGTTTATTATGTGAACGCACCCGAAGAAATCCGCCTGCATGGTCATTTAGGAATGCAAGGGGCAGTAAATAGCTCCTATACTTATCGTCTCGTGGAAAAAGAAGGGGCGACACTGCTGCAACTTTCCCATCATGCCTCAGGTATCATTCGCGAGAATTGGGAACAAGAGCACTCCGAAGGATGGAAATATCTGCTGGGCACCTTACTGAAAAATTATGTAGAACAAAATCGATGATTTTTATTGGGAAGTGAATGAAGACGTGGTAGACGTGATAACAGAAATAAACATCCTCTCTCCTCTTAAACAAGTGGCGGAGTTTGCAGCTAATCCTGACAATGCTCCTGAATGGTATGTTAATATTAAATCAGTAGAATGGAAAACACCGAAGCCGCTAACGCGTGGTTCACAAATAGCCTTCAAAGCGCAATTTTTAGGGAGAGAACTAGCCTATATTTATGAAGTGGTCGAATTTGTTCTTGACAAAAAAATGGTGATGAGAACAACTGATGGTCCTTTTCCCATGGAAACAACCTATACTTGGGAAGTAATTGAAAAGGATGTTACGAAAATGACGCTCCGAAACAGAGGGAATCCATCGGGTTTTTCAAAATTGCTGACTCCCTTCATGGGCTCTATGATGAAAAAAGCGAACAAAAAGGATTTGCAAAAAATAAAAGAGATCCTTGAAAAAGGGGAGGGAGGAACCACTTTTGGCACCTTTTGAAGAGAAACCTATAGGTTATGAGGAAGTTTTTCGTATCTTCATTGAAGTAGATAAACCGATTGTTGTGGGACAAGATGAAGTCGTTGGCAGGCGGCAGTTAATTCCAATTTTATCTGGCGAGGTAATAGGTGCAGGCTTCAAAGGTAAAGTACTGCCAGGAGGAATTGATAGTCAGATTATTCGTCCGGATGGAAAATGTGAACTCTCCGCAAGATACGCTGTTCAGTTAGAAGACGGTGCTTCAATTTACATTGAAAATAATGGGATTCGTACGGTTCCGGAAGAATATGTGGAGGCAGTAAAGACAGGCCAATTTATTGATCCTGATTTATATTATTTTCGAACGGTCCCCCGTTTTGAGGTATATGATGAAAAATATCAATGGATGATGAATCACCTTTTTATTTGTAAAGCTGCTAGATTGCCTGACAAAGTTTTATTGAAATTTTATAAGGTTTTATAGATAGTATAAAAGGCGGCTTTTGTTCAAGTATTATGAACATAGCCGCCTTTTATATTAAAGATATTTCTCCATTCTTCCAGCCCAATAATCTTCTGCAATATTAACAAGATTTCTTGCCACATTACTTAGGTAGCTTCCTTTTTTATAACTTGCATATACCTCCCATACTGGATCTTGGACAATTGAAAAATAGGAGACTTTCGAACCGCGTTCAGCATAAGTAATCGGAAAAACGGAACAGCAGATTCCCTCCGCAACCATATGGAATAAGTTATGACAGCTTCTTGTTTCTAGAAGTATATGGGGGCTAAAATCCTCTTCAAGAATAAGATCATCATAGATCTCGCGAAGGGTCGAACCCTTTTGCATAATGGCAAACGAATCATTTTCAAAGCGTTTTAGGCTAATTTTAGGCAGTTGATTACCCAGTTCTCCTCCTATGTGTGCAAGTGGATGAGAGGTTGGTATACCTAATACAATCGGTTCGGAACAAATATGGATATATTCATCCTTCGTTTTTTGGGAATCTTGCAAAGTTAAGAAACCTAGATCCAGGTTTCCTTTAGAGATTTCATGCTGTTGTTGTTTAACAGACATTTCAATAGGTTCGATTTTAATATTTGGGTATTTCTTATAAAAAATTGGGTAGATTGCGGCAAACATTTCCGGGCCGCGTTCAGGAGTTAAGCCAATCGTTAATTTTCCTTTTTTTATATCAATAAAATCATTAATTTGGTTATACGTATCTTTTTTTATACGTAAAATTTTTTTTGCGTTCTCAATATAAATTTTTCCTGCTTCAGTTAAATGCCAATTACTGCGTGAACGGACGAATAGCTGCGTGCCCAGCTCCTTCTCCAGTCTTAGCAGCTGCTGGTTTAATGCTGACTGAGTGATAAAAAGTTTTTCCGCTGCTTTAGTAATATTGTTTTCTTCCGAAATTTTAATGATATACTCCAACTGTTTTAAGTCCATATAAGAAAAATTCCTCTCTGGCTCTTAATATTATTAAGAGGAAAATTGCAATTTCGAACATTTTCTTTATTATGCACTCAGGATACAATTTTTTTGAGAAGAGAGCAAGTGCTGCTCCTGAAAAACTTAGGATAAAACCTAAAAAGGACTTTTTTGTAATGGTGGTAGTTCACTTAACCTACCATAAAGTCAGCCGAATTGATCCCTGCCATCAGGGAGTCTCTAGCTGTTTCTAAGAATAGTTTTATGAAGATAAGCTGCCCCTTCTGTGTTTCATTTTTTCCACTTAAAAGAATTGACTGGCTTATATCATTAATCGTTTCAATTGTTTTATTTAATGCAAGTGTAATTCGATTGTCCGATAAGTTAATAAGTATTTCGTTGTCCTGAATTTCAGGAGCGACAGGGATATTTTGAAAAATAGGATCACTAGGAAAAAAGGTATCAAAAGGTAATGATTTAATCGCAAGATAGGCTTCTGTAAGATGATCGATTGCATCTTGGTAGAAATGTTCCTTTATTGGATTTGGAGGGAAAGGATAGGCCGTCAGTTCTCTAAAAAAAATTAACGCACTTTCAGTATATCGTATAGCTTGTACTGAATGAGCTAACGCAAATCTAACATGGGAAAGGATGCCAGAGGACATTTTTCTTCACTCCTAATTTGATGAACTCTTTTCAGTGTATGTATGGAAAACGAGTCGGTAAAGGACAATCTGGCAAATAAGTTTAGTCATGCAGGGCACAACTTTTCATTGTTCAATCCCTTTCATAATGAATGTTGTATTGAGCATGATTATCCATGAAAAATGATGGGGAAATCCATTGTGATTAGTTATGGGATAAGATATTCTTAGCATATTCCTTTATGAAAGGAGTGGGTTGGAGTGAAGCAAGGACCAATTTTCAGGGAACATTTTAAATTACATAAATGGAGTTATTTGTTCGGTTCTATTCTTTTAGCTATTTCTCTCCTATTACAATTGTGGGTTCCGATGTTACTCAAGGAGTTTACAGATGGCCTCCAGGAAGAATCTATACAAGTTACTGCACTTGGGGAATTGGCTTTATGGATTACCCTTGCAGGAATAGGAACCTTCTTATTTCGATCCAGCGGCCGGATCTATATTTTCCGAATGTCAAGAATCCTGGAACGGGACTTACGGACACAACTGTTTTCCCATTGGGAGACACTTCAGACTGAATATTACCAGAATCAAAGAATCGGGAATTTGATGGCCCATGCGGTAAACGATGTGAATATCTTAAGGCAAATTGGCATGCAGGGTTTTTTTCAAATGGTAGAAGCAGCCGTACTAATTTCCATAGCTGTTTTCCTGATGGCAGGTACGATTAATCTCTATTTAACTCTACTCGTCTTATTGCCTTTACCAGGATTAACATTCATTGCCTACCGTTTTCGAACCAAGATTCAATTCCATTCCTTAAAAGTACAGGATGCAATCGGTATTTTGACAAGCCGTGTACAGGAATTTTGTTCGGGAATCAGTGTAATCAAAACCTATGTCCAAGAACAAGAAGAAATAAAGAAGTTTACACAGGAAAATCAAAACAACGTCGAAGTTAATAAACAATTAATTCGTTCAAATTCAATATTTACCTCATTAAGTCAAGGGATTGTAGGGCTAAGTTATTTACTATCAATCGTTATTGGTTCCATTTTAGTTATGAAGGGCACGATTTCACTTGGAGATTTTGTTGCCTTTAATACGTATTTATCCATGTTAATCGGTCCGATTGAGAATATAGGTAAAGTAATCAATCTTCTTCAACAAGGGAAGGCCGCCGACCATCGAATCCGTGAGGTCTTATCAACAGACCCAGAAATTAAAGATGAAGAAGAGACCCTCCCAATAAGCTCTTTTAATGGTGACATACGTATTAAAAACCTTTCTTTTAAGTATCAAAAGAACATGGGGGATGTCTTAAGGAATATTACCGTTACAATCCCTAAAGGAACCAGTCTTGCCATCGTTGGTAAGGTGGGCAGTGGAAAATCTACGCTAGTTAACTTACTTTTACGTGTATATAATCCTCCCAAAAACTCCATCTTTATTGATCATCATGATATAAGAAATATCCCAATCAAGACGCTAAGGTCTTCAATTGCCTATGTCCCGCAAGACAATTTTTTATTTTCTACGACGATAAAGGGTAATATTTCCTTTGATCCTGCCCCTTATCAAGAGGAAGAAATTTACCATGCAGCAAGGCAAGCACAAATTTATGATGATATTTCAGATCTCCCCCAAAAATTTGAAACCGAGCTCGGTGAGAGGGGACTATCATTATCTGGAGGACAAAGACAGCGTGTCAGTATTGCCAGAGCCCTGATTAAATCTTCACCGATTATCATATTAGATGACAGTCTTTCAGCCGTCGATTCAAAGACAGAATCCAATATATTAAAGACACTAAGTACCGAAATGAGAGGCCGGACCGCTATCATTATCAGCCATCGAATTTCTACGATTCAAGAAGCCGATCAAATTATTGTATTGGAAGCTGGCGAAATTGTAGAAAGGGGTACACATCAGACTCTTTTAAAAGAAGAAGGTATTTACAAGAAAATGTATGCGCAGCAGACCACTCAGCATATCCCCATTCATTCCAAGTTTCCTGCTGTCCATGAACGAAAAATTCTCATAAAAAGAAGGAGGAGCTAATGTTTCGAAATAATAAAGAGGGTAATCTGACAAATATGGGGGACCGTCAATTAGCTAAGGGCATGCTATCGTTCGCAAAACCCTATTGGAAACTTCTTTTATTTTCGATTTTATTGACTGGATGTATGGTTATTGCCAGTTTAGCTCAACCTTTCATACTCAAAGTAGCAATTGATTCACATATTAACGGATTGTATGACCCGATGATTTCGATTCAACAGTCAAAAGCGAATGAAGTAAAAAAACAATTGAAAAAAAAGGATATCTCCTTTAAGGAAATAGCTTCTTTAGGTACGACCGTCTATTTTCGATTGGATCCTTCTGAATCAGATTTTCTGCCTGAAATAGGGGCACAAAAAGCGGTCATTGTACCTATTAATAATTCCTACTACTTGATACATGGCTGGAATAAAGGTTCCGCCCAATTAAAAAATTCTCTGTTTAATCAGAAAGAACATGAAATCAAGATAGGTGGTATTGCTTATCCTATAACACTTTTAAACACTGAAGAAGTGGAAAAATTTCGATCAAACGATTATAAAGGACTCATCTTTTTAGGAGTCCTATATTTCTTACTGATGATTGGTTCTGCCGTTTGTACTTATTATCAAAATAACGCCCTGCAAAATACCGGGCAGTATGTGATCTATGATGTTCGTCAGGCGATCTTTAAACATTTTTCCCGATTGCAAATGTCATTTTATCGGCATAATCCCATTGGAAGATTAGTCACAAGGATTACTCACGATGTGGAATCCCTTAATCAGCTCTACTCACAGGTGATTGTTAACTTAATAAAAGAAGTACTGATTCTAGCGGGGATTCTTCTCTTGATGCTTTATATGAGTGTTAAATTAACGCTTATCTGCTTTTTGGTCATTCCTGTGATTGGAATCGTAACCTTTTATTTTAAGAGGGTGTTACGAACCACACAACGGAATCTTCGGACTGTTCTTTCCAGTCTTCTTTCTTTTTTAGCAGAGAATCTTTCTGGCATGCGTGTCATACAACTCTTTGCTCGTGAAGAAAAACAATTGGGGATGTTTAATGAATTAAATGAAAAGCATTATCGGGCAGGTATGCATCAAACCATTATAAATTCCATTTTTAATCCTTCTATTGGTCTGTTCGGTAACATCTCGCTGTCACTATTAGTTTGGTATGGTGGGAGAAATGTATTAGATGGCAGTATAACATTTGGAACAGTATATGCGTTTACCCATTATGTCCGGCAGTTTTTTGAACCGCTAAGAGGACTTGCAGACAGGTTTAATCAAATACAGGCTGCTCTTACATCGGCTGAAAGAATCTTTGAAACACTGGAAACAAAACCAACGATCGTAAATCCAGTTCACCCTAAGAAACTTCCAGAAAAAGTTCAAGGGAATATTGTTTTTCAAAATGTTTGGTTTTCTTACCAAAATGAAGATTGGGTATTAAAGGATATTCAATTTAGTATTAAAAAAGGAGAAACAGTAGGAATTGTAGGAGCAACAGGCGCGGGAAAGAGTTCGATTATTCAACTCATCAATCGATTTTATGATAATCAAAAGGGAGTGATTACACTTGATGGTATTCATATAAAAGATGTTCCTTTAAATGAACTGCGAAGGCATATTGGTATCATTCAACAAGATCCCTTTGTGTTTTCAGGAACAGTTTTGGACAATATTCGTTTAAATCATCAGCATGTTAGTAAGGAAGAAATTAGGAAGGCAGCAAGATCTGTAAACATTGATTCCTTTTTTAGAACGCTTCCTCAAGGATATGAGACCATGTTAGGGGAAGAAGGGACCGTATTGTCTGCAGGACAAAAACAACTGCTTGCATTTTTAAGAGCGATGATTGCTGATAATAATGTTTTTATTCTAGATGAAGCGACGGCTAATATTGATACGGAAACAGAACAGGCCGTGCAGGATACTTTAAGGGAAATATCCAAGAATCGAACAACTATTATTATCGCTCATCGTCTCTCCACGATTCAGCATGCGGATAACATTATTGTTTTGGATAAAGGGAGAATTATAGAGATGGGGAATCATGAACAGTTACTGAGGAATCAATCCGCTTACTACCGATTATGTCTTAATCAGAATAAAGATGACCGGGTAAGGCAGAGGGTTTAAGTGACTTTTTAGAAGGTAAACCTGGATCTCTGGTATTTTAAAAGTATACAAAAAGGATGGTTATCATTCGATTAACCATCCTTCGGCAGTGTAGAATTTGGGATTAACTTTTGTTCGTCACTGAACTGAGTAGGGGACACGCCGACAATTTTTTTGAAAATCCGGCTAAAATAGAGTTCATCCTCATATCCAATACTTTGGCTTACTTCTTTTATCCGTATATCTGAATGGGCAAGGAGTTCTTTTGCCCGATCGATCCTATAATGGGTTATATATTCGATGGGACTATAGCCAACATTTTTTTTAAAGAGTCTCGAGTAGTGACTCTTACTTAATCCTGCCAGCTTCGCCAAGTCTTCTAAGGTTATAATCTGATTATAATGTTTACTGATATAATCAATCGTTTCCTCAATGATTTGACTTGTGTCTCCAGATATCGTTTGTGAGTGAAAGTCATCAACAAAGGTTAGCAAAAGTTCTTGGAATCGGATTTTTTGTTTAAAGGCAATTGTTGCTCCTCTTCGTTTTGATAAAGAGCTAATTTCCTCTAAAAGAAGAACCACTCCTGAGCTGTTTTTAATCGTATAAACCCCATGTAGTGGAAAAGGGATTTCTTGTGGAAATGAAAAATTCCATTGTTCTTTCCTCTCGAATGCCCCGGCAAATGTAAAGCGAATAAAATAAAACTCAAGCGGGTCTGCTGGAGAAGTTTTCTTATCGCAAATCATCCCAGGGGTAAAAACAACCAGTTTTCCTGGTGCCAGTATACTTTTCTTACCATTTATCACGACCTCCCCCGTACCTTTGGTAATAAACCAAAGAGAATGATAGAGGGGTTTCTTTCCTTGCTTACTCCAATTTGGCGGACAAGTTTTATAACCGGCTAATAATAACGAAAATGTCAACTCATCAAGTCTTGAAGCGAGACAGCCAAGTTCCATAGATATAGCATCTCATCCCTTACCATAGATTGCTAATCTATATGCAAAAATTACAAAAATATACTTTGGCTTTAGAGCGATGAGATGTCCAGCTTTTAAAAAAGATGGAAAGTTCCTCCTGATTATTATTTTTTTATTGGAGGATTGTTGATATCCACATGAAAAGGTAGAAGATTATTTGTTTCATCTTCCCCGTAAAATTGTTCTTGGATTTGCTGATTCGCACTTTCAGACTGGGAGCGTACTTCCGATGTAGCTCTAGTATCAAAGTCCTTAAATTTCTCTCCAAGGGAATGATTGGCTTCCTCGGCTGCTTTCTTACTTTGTTCATTACTTCTCAAAGGGATCCCTCGCTTTTTAATTTCATTATCTATCCTTTATTACTATTTTATTTTTGTAGAAAATACATACATTTCAATTTTCTATCCTCATCGAATATAGAAATTTATATAAAGACGTTAATAAATAATTTTAAGATAGGCATGATAAAAAAAGAAAAAATTTTTTCTTTCCTTAAATAAAACTAAATACTATAAACCTTACACCGAATTCTACAAGCTAACTTTTCAAAGTTCTTGATGAAAATGTAAGTAGGAAAAACACCTGGAGGAGTTGGAAAATGGAAAGTTTAAAAAAATTCAGCCTATTGTTGTCAATTGTAACATTAATGATGTTTGTTGCTGCTTGTGGCGGCGGGGATAAAAATGAAACAAATGATACTGCCGATCAAGGTGGGAAAGAAGTGTCCGGATCCATTGTTGTTTCCGGCTCAACTGCTATGCAGCCTCTTGTAGCTGCGGCGGCGGAGGAATTTATGGCTAACAATCCAAATGTGGATATCCAAGTCAATGCCGGAGGTTCCGGTACTGGGTTATCACAAGTTGCTGAAGGATCTGTCCAAATCGGAAACTCGGATGTCTTTGCAGAAGAAAAAGAAGGTATTCCGGCTGAGCAATTAGTCGACCATAAAGTAGCGGTAGTAGGAATCACTGCGGCAGTGAACCCAAATGTCGGCATTAAAGATATTTCAAAGGATAATTTGATTAAAGTCTTTACTGGTAAGATTACAAACTGGAAAGAAATTGGTGGTAAAGATCAGAAAATTACCTTAGTGAATCGTCCTGATGCTTCAGGGACTCGTGCAGTATTTAATAAATTCGGTCTTGATGGAGCAACCCCAGCGGAAGGAATTACAGAAGATTCTTCTAATACAGTTAAGAAAATCATTAATGAAACCGAAGGTGCAGTGGGTTATTTAGCCTTCTCTTATTTTACGGATGATAAAGTTACCCCGCTATCTATCGATGGGGTGGAGCCAACAGCGGAAAATGTCCAATCCGGAAAATTCCCAATTTGGGCCTACCAGCATTCCTATACAAAGGGAGAACCAAGTGGAGCGACAAAAGAATTTTTAGATTATTTAATGTCAGACGATGTTCAAAACAACTTATTATCAGCTCAAGGGTATTTACCTGTCACAGAAATGAAAGTAGAACGTGATGCAAAAGGGAATCAAACAAATAAATAATGAGCTGTGTAGGTTTGGAAAGAAGAGGGTAAATGTGTGGTGTACACATTTACCCTTATGACTTAATAAGGGGTGATTGGTTACATATGGAAAAACTAGCTCCTGCAAGAGAGCGATTATTAAAGTCAAGTAAAGATCGGATGGGTGGAGAGTTCAGGGGGAGAGTCCTTGTTATCTTATGTGCTGCTATCATGATTTCAGCTACGATTGCCATCACAATCTTTTTATGTACAAAAGGACTTCAATCCTTTATTAAAAACAATGTTAACCTTGTTGAGTTCATTACAAGTAAAAATTGGAATCCTACTAATCACGCTAATCCTCAATATGGAACATTACCGTTCATATTCGGATCATTTGCGGTTACCTTTCTCTCTGCCTTGATAGCAGCACCGTTAGGAATAGGAGGAGCTATTTTTATGACCGAAATTGCACCATCCTGGGGACGGAAAATTTTACAGCCAGTCATTGAGCTATTAGTGGGAATCCCCTCGGTTGTTTATGGTTTCATTGGACTTTCCATTCTTGTTCCCTTTATCAGAGAGAATGTCGGAGGTCTTGGGTTTAGTTTGCTATCAGGTATGATTGTACTGTCTATTATGATATTGCCAACAGTAACAACGATTGCAACGGATGCGATGAGTTCTATACCGAAAACTCTTAGGGAAGGGTCTTATGCTCTTGGTGCAACCAGATGGCAAACCATCCGTAAAGTATTGATTCCAGCAGCATTGCCGACCCTTCTCACAGCGATTGTTCTGGGAATGGCGAGAGCATTTGGAGAGGCTTTAGCTGTTCAGATGGTAATTGGTAATGTTAGGGACCTCCCATCAAGCTTACTAGATGCTTCGGCAACTTTGACAACTATCATTACATTAAACATGGGTCATACTACATATGGAAGTGTAGAAAATAATACGTTGTGGTCAATGGGATTAATTTTATTAATCATGTCCTTCGCGTTTATCCTGCTCATACGTTACCTATCTTCAAGGAGGAAGGTGTAATGAATACTAAAACGGCTGACCGTATTGCGTCTGGGATCTTCTATTTAATAGCACTTATTATCATTTTGGTATTAGTTGGTTTATTTTACTATATTTTAGTTAATGGGTTAAAAAACATATCGCTTGGTTTCATAACAAAACCGTCAAGCAATGTGATGGCAGGCGGGGGAATTAGGGATCAATTATTTAATTCCTTCTATGTGCTGTTTATTACGATGTTGATTGCCGTGCCGCTCGGTTTAGGGGGCGGAATATATATGGCCGAGTACGCTAAACCGGGTAAAGTAACCAATACTATTCGTTCATGTGTAGAAGTTTTAGCATCGCTTCCTTCGATTGTCATTGGAATGTTTGGTTTATTAATGTTTGTTAATTTAACAGGATGGGGCTATTCCATTTTGGGGGGAGCATTAGCATTAACTGTATTTAATTTGCCTGTCATTGTCCGTGTTAGTGAAGATGCCATCCGTTCGGTTCCTAGAGAGTTAAAAGAGGCAAGTCTGGCCTTAGGGATCACCCATTGGCACACGATTAAAACGGTTATATTACCAAGTGCATTTCCGACTATTTTAACTGGTATTATCCTTGCGGCAGGCCGTGTTTTTGGTGAAGCAGCTGCCTTACTATTTACAGCGGGTTTGTCTACGCCGCGCCTAAATTATGCAAACTGGAATCCATTTTCACAAACTTCACCATTAAATATTTTTCGTCCTGCGGAGACTCTGGCTGTCCATATTTGGTCTGTGAATACACAAGGCTTAATTCCGGATGTCGAAGAAGTTTCAAGTGGTTCAGCCGCCGTTTTAGTTATATCTGTATTAATTTTTAACTTATTGGCGAGATGGATAGGAAGTATAATCCATAGGAAAATCACAGCAACTAAATAAAAGCAGGTGAATTAACATGGTAACAGTAACGAATCCAAGACCGGTTGAATCGAAAAAGGTTCAAACAGATAAGACGCAAGAGAGAAACCATATACTAAATGTAAATAACCTAGAAATCTTTTATGGTGAAAAACGGGCTGTAAATGGAATTTCAATGGACATTGAAACAAATTCAGTTACAGCGTTAATCGGTCCATCAGGTTGTGGGAAGTCAACATTTTTACGGAGTATTAATCGGATGAATGATCTTATTCCCGGAGCTAGAGCAGAAGGGGAGATTATTTATGAAGATTTAAATATTTTATCTGACCAAATCAATGTCGTCTCTTTAAGAAAAGAGATTGGCATGGTGTTTCAGAAACCTAATCCTTTTCCAAAATCCATTTATGAAAATATAACCCATGCATTAAAGTTTGCCGGAATTCGAAAGAAAAGCGAACTGGATAAAATTGTTGAGGAAAGCTTGCAAAAAGCTGCATTATGGGAAGAAGTAAAGGATCGATTAAACAAATCAGCATTATCCCTTTCAGGCGGGCAGCAGCAACGTTTATGCATTGCTAGGACAATTGCGATGAAACCCACCGTTATGCTTTTGGATGAGCCCTCTTCGGCACTAGATCCTATCTCTAATGCAAAGGTCGAGGACTTAATCGTTGAATTAAAAAAGGATTATTCTATTATTATCGTGACCCATAATATGCAGCAGGCATCACGTATTTCCGATAAAACGGCCTTCTTTTTAAGCGGGGATTTGATTGAATATGACCAGACGGAAAAAATATTTACCAATCCTTCAGTGAAAAAGACGGAAGAATATATTTCAGGCAGGTTCGGCTAAGGGGGTGCAATATGTCTAACATAGCTTTACATAGACAGGTCTTTCAAATAAATGATTTAAATTTATGGTACGGAGAACATCATGCATTAAAGGGTATTAACTTTCCAATCAACAAAAAAGAAGTGACCGCAATCATCGGGCCTTCTGGTTGTGGGAAGTCGACCTTCATTAAGACGTTGAATTTGATGATTAATTATGTTCCAAATGTGCGGATGACGGGTGAAATCAATTATAACGGTCAAAATATTTTAAATGACAAAATGGATTTGGTGGAATTGCGAAAAAATGTTGGGATGGTTTTTCAGAAAGGAAATCCGTTTCCCCAATCTATCTTTGACAATGTAGCTTATGGCCCCAGAATCCATGGAATGAAAAAAAGAACGCATCTTGAGGAAATAGTAACTAAATCCTTAATGGACGTAGCCCTTTGGGATGAAGTAAAGGACCGTCTAGATGCGCCTGCCCTGGGCCTTTCCGGAGGACAGCAGCAAAGATTGTGCATTGCGAGGGCACTTGCGACCAAACCGGACGTCTTACTGATGGACGAGCCGACATCCGCGCTTGACCCGATTTCAACTTTAAAAATTGAACATTTAATTCTAGAGTTGAAAGAAAAATATACGATTGTCATTGTTACACATAATATGCAGCAAGCCTCAAGGGTATCAGACAAAACCGCATTCTTTTTAATGGGGGAATTAATTGAAAGGGATGATACTTCAAAGATATTCTCCAACCCGCGGGATGAACGAACGGAAGGATACATTACAGGAAGATTTGGATAACAGGGGGGATGAAAATGAATACAAGACTGAATTTTGATACTAACTTAAAACAACTCAAAGATATGCTTGTTGACATGGCTCGAAAATCAGAAAGTGCTATTAAAGAAAGTATTAACACACTGATTAATCAAGATATTGAAAAAGCCAATCAGATAATAAAAAATGATTCCATTATTGATGATCTTGAACACGAAATAAACAACAAAGCCATAATTTTAATTGCGAAGGAGTCGCCGGTGGCAGGTGACTTAAGAAAAATCATAGTGGCTTTAAAAATATCTTCTGAGGTAGAACGTATCGCTGATAACGCTGTTAACATAGCAAAAGCAACCTTACACATTGGCCAAGAAAAACATATCAAAAAAATTGTCGACATCCCAAAGATGATGGACCTTGCTCTGGACATGTTAGATGATTCATTAAATGCATTTTTAACTGAGGATGTAGAACTTGCAAGAAAATGTGCAGAAAAAGATGATAATGTAGATCAGATGTATGGAACATTAATTAAAGAATTAATGGGGTATATAGAAAAATACCCCTCCCAAATGAATCAAATTACGCAATTAGCTTTTGTGTGCAGGTATATCGAAAGGTTAGCAGACCATTCGACCAATATCGCAGAACATGTTATCTACCTTGTTACAGGACAACGTTATGATCTAAATGCGTAATTTATTAACCATCGCAAGGAATTTACTTACTTGGTAACATGGGATTTTAGGGCTGCCATTTAAAAAAAATAAGGATGGCGGCCTTTATAATGCTCTCGGATCCTCTAATTTATAGCCAATCCCACGAAAGGTCTTAATATAAACGGGTTTTTTCGTCTCCTCATTCATTTTTTCTCTTAAATGGGATATATGCACATCCAAAATTCTACTATCCCTTGGAAATTCATTTTTCCAAACAGCGTTGAGCAATTTTTCACGACTTTGAACGCGGCCTCGGTTTTTCGCTAAATAAACGAGCAATTCAAATTCCTTTAAAGTTAATTCGAGTGGATTTTTTCTAAAGTAGGCTTCAAATTTCATAGGGAAGATGGTTAGTTCTCCAATTACAATTTTTGGTTCGTCAAATTTAATACCATTCGCAATTTCAATAGGAAGTTGAGCCCTTCTAAGTATCGCTTTTATTCTTGCAATTACTTCTCTTGGACTAAATGGTTTAATCATATAATCATCAGCACCTAATTCAAGCCCTAGTATCTTATCAAATTCCAACGCTTTCGCAGTGAGCATGATAATCGGAGTCATAATCTTTTTTTGCCTAAGCTGCTTACATACTTCCATCCCATCTAATTTTGGGAGCATTAAATCTAATAGAATAAAATCTGGTGACTCCGCTTCAGCTAGACTTTTTCCCTTTTCACCATCCATGGCCGTAATTACTTCAAAACCTGCCTGTTCTAGATTATGTTGAAGCAAAGTAATTATTGATGGTTCATCATCGATCACTAGTATTTTATGACTCATAACTATCCCCCATTACATAAGTACCAATATCCAATGTATAAAATATTTAAATCTAATAAGTTAATTTAAATAACTAGACCGATCAGGAGAGGTCTAGTTAAATGATAATTTTAGTTTTACTATTTTACAATTTATTCTAAGGAAACTTTACAAGGATTTAACCTAAGTTTACATACGCTTAACAAAATAAAAACTCTAGATTAATAATTATTTTATTTAATAGATATGTGATCAAAAAGTATCTAGATACTAGGGGGAGAACAATGGGAAAGAAACGTTTTAGTAAAAAAGCTACTACAATTGCATTAGGGTTAGGATTAATGATTCCAGCATTAACACCTGCAGCAGCTGCAGGTAATGGTCATGTTACCATTGATTCTGTAAAGTTTAACGGGATGGCAGCACCAACAAAGATTGAGGACATGGTTAAGACTTATACAAATGCTTCTATGGACGTTAAATATAGTAATGGTGAAGTAAAGAATTTCCCACTTACTTATAAGAGACTCTTTAAATCTGAAGATAAAGTTGCCTCAAATAAAGGGGAATTAATTCCTGCAGGAACACCGATTGATGTAAAGGGTGACCCAATCATGGATACAAGTGTAGAGGGCAAACCAACCTACTATGTATCAGATGCTCCTGATTCCAATAGTTTATTGAACCCAATCAAGGGACAACTATACATGGTTACTCATTACGAATATCAAACCATCGATGCGGCCGGTAAGTCAGCATATGGAATTGTACCTGCTTCCATGTCATTATCAAAATTAGACCAAGATGAAAAGACTGGAGAATTAACACCTAAAGAGGTTAAGAAAATCGATTTTTCTAGAGTGAATGGACTTTGGATTCCATGTAACGGTTCCCTTTCACCATGGAATACCCACTTAGGTTCTGAGGAGTATGAGCCAGATGCACGCAGTTTTGAATTACCAACTTCCTCTACAAGAACTCAAGTAGAAAGCTTTGCGAAACTTTATTTTGGAGACAAGTCAAAGGCAAATCCATATTTCTATGGCTTCGTTCCAGAAATTAAGGTGAACAAAAATGGAGAAGCTTCTGTTTCTAAGCACTATAGTATTGGCCGTTTCTCACATGAATTAATGAAGATGATGCCGGATAATCGCACTGCGTTCTTTGGTGACGATGGTTCTTATACAACTATGTTCATGTATGTTGCTGATGAAGCGAAAGACCTTTCAGCGGGTACACTTTATGCGGCCAAATTCCATCAAACTGGTACTGAAAATGGCGGTTCTGGTAATCTTGAATGGATCAAACTAGGTCATGCGACAGATAAAGAGGTCAAAAACATCATTGACAGTGGTGTTACGTTCAGTGAAATTTTTGAAACCTCTGATGTTCCGAAAGAAGGCTTCAAAGCAATTAAGCAATATTCATACGGAAAAACAGAATACTTAAAACTTAAGCCTGGTATGGAAAAGGCAGCAGCATTCCTAGAATCCCGACGTTATGCAGCATTACTTGGAGCTACATCAGAATTTAACAAAATGGAAGGTGTAACTTTAAACGAAAAAGATAATAAAGTATATATTGCGATTTCCGATCAAAGTAATGGCATGGTCGAAAGTTCGGCCGATCCAGTGGATGATATGAAACTTCCAAAAATTAAATCAGGTGTTACATACCAATTAGATTTAACTGATGGTCAAAAAGATTCCTCAGATCAAAAGATTAATAGTGAATATGTTGCGGCCAGTATGTCTGGATTAATTGCTGGTGAAGATATGCCATCTGCGGATGCTTATGGAAATACAGCGAATGTGAATAAAGTTGCTAATACAGATAATCTGAGCTATTCGGAAGCTCTAAGAACTTTATTCATCGGTGAGGATAGCGGAATGCATACCAACAACTTTGTCTGGGCCTATAATGTAGACACGAAGGAACTGACAAGAATTTTATCTGCTCCAGCTGGAGCGGAATCAACAGGTTTATTTGTAGCAGATAATCGTAATGGATTCTCTTACATTATGAGCAATTTCCAACATCCAGGTGATGAATTAGATGGCAAGAGCATTACAGCTGTTGATAAAGATGAATTAAAACAAGCGATGGAAAAAGAGATAGGAATCGATCGTACAGGTGGGGTAGGCTATATTTCAGGACTTCCTTCACTTGAAGACTTGCAAAATACTAACCGAGATGTAAAAAGCAATTTAAATAAATAAACATTTTACAGGTAAACTCCGGTAATCAATGGTTACCGGAGTTTATGATTGAATGGCATGGACTTTCCAACATATACTATCATCAAGGAGTGTTTACATGAAGAAACGATCTATGATTATGTTTTTTTCTTTATTTTGCTGTCTTGCTGCAATAGCCTTTTTTATCCTAGGGGGGAAATTAAAGGCCGCTTCCGTCCCATCAACTAAAGGGGAAACAAAGGTGTTTCATTTATATGCAGCAGATATGGAACAGGAAGTGTCCCAAGGTACCACACTTTATTCCTGGGGATTTGGTTTATGGGATCCCCAAAAAAATGCCCTGGCATCTCCTCCTAGTGTCCCAGGTCCTGAAATCCGGGTCAAAGAGGGGGATCACGTAAAGGTCGTGTTCCATAATCAACAAAAAGAAATGCATACCATTCATTTCCATGGGATTGACAACAGTTTTGCAGGAGATGGGACACCTGATATAAGCCAACATCCAACCATGAAGGGAGAAACATTTACATACGAATTTGATGCAAAACATGCTGGTACCTATTATTATCACTGTCATGTGGAACCGGACAGGCATCCGGAAATGGGCTTATATGGGGCTTTTATTGTGGAGCCAAAACAACCAAAATATAAAACAGATGGGGAGTTTACACTGCTCCTAGCAGAAAGAGACCCGCTATTAAGCTTGTCTGAAGGAACCGAAGCTAATCAATATGTTGGTACAGCTGCTGGGGACTATGATACTACCGAACGGAAAGCTAAATATTACACGATAAATGGTAAAATGGATCCGGAAATACCACCTCTCCATGTGAAAGAAGGTGGTACCTATCTGATCAGGCTAATCAATGCAGGTTCAGAAGTCCATACCTTCCATACCCATGGTCATCATTTTCAAGTGGTTGCTTCAGATGGAAGGGATATCTCCAATCCAATGACTAAAGATTCGATTACCATCGGGCCTGGTGAAAAATACGATTTATTATTAAAAGCTGATAATCCTGGTATATGGCCAATCCATTGCCATATGGGTCCGCATGATACACATGGAATGCATATGATGATGGTCTACGATGAATACCATGACAAAATGAATCATAGAAATATGAATCCAGTAAGCGATGTAAGACACCATTTTGCATTGTTGAAAGAATATCAATTTGAAAAGAAATATGATGCGATGAAACCAGAAATTAAGGATATTGTCCAAGGAATACAAGATTTTTATAGTATTTCATCCGATGCTCACTTTGAAGAGTGGACAGCCCTTGACAACGCCGCTTCTGTTGTTAGCAAGCAATTAAATAATTCGCCAAATCGTGAAGCTTTAGAGAAATCAATCAATGATCTTGAACAAAAGATCGATATCATGGATCAAGCGTTACAATCCGGGGATCCAAGCTAATTAAATAAAAGTCATGTAAAAAAACTCGATTGAAAAAATCGGGTTCTTTTTTTTGTAAAAAAATAACCTTAATGGAAAGGTCATAGGGAAAGTTAGTGTATTTGTTTAATGCCCGATAATCGGATGGAATGCATTACTTGTTTTTCATCTTTTAAAGAAAGTAATTGCTCCTTAAGATTTAGACAATATACACTTCCTTTTAGTGTCTTTAAAACTCCATTTTTATAATAGTCAATGGTAACCAATCCACCTTGCGCCAACTTTTGTAAGAACATTTTAGCAACCTCCTAATTAATAATGATTTCATTCATCATTATACGGACCTTATTTTAAGAGGAGATGAAGCAAGTGTTAAAAAATTATTAATCATGTTGAGGGAAATGTAAATAATGTAAAAGATAGAATTAATTGAAAACTATAGTCTAATAGTAGTAGATAAAAAGCTAGAATTTTATTTATTTATATTTTACACATATCTCATTAGAGATTTACACGAATTCAAGAAGAGATTAATAAAAGAGGAGTATTCTCTATTTGTACTAAAGAAAGGGGAGAAGAGGTATGTTAAAAAAGCTTAGAAAAAAGAAAAAGCTGATTGCTGGACTTACTTTAAGTACTATGCTATTGGGTTCAGCCGGGGCATATGCTGCCCAAGAAAGTGGGTTTGGAAGTAATTTGGTAGGTAATCAAGCTGATGGTTCCGTACAAACACCTGTGAACCAATTGATTACACCTGCTGGGAAGCAAATTGAATTTGGCGGTAATCCGATTACTGTTGCAGTTAATCCTAATGGGAAAACAGCTGTAACCATCGTTGGCCGAAACAATTACGGCGGCAAAGGGATCAATGTTGTTGATCTTGCAACAGGGAAATTGACTGTCAAAGATTTATCTTTAGGACTTTCTAGTATGTGGGGATTAGCTTATTCGAAGGACGGAAATCAGCTATATGCTACCGGATCTTCAGGCGGCAAAGGTAAGGTTGTGGTTATGTCTGTTGGTGCAGATGGAACTCCTGTCATCCAAAAGACTTATACTCTTCCAAATCCAGCTGTAGGAGGAAATATCAACCCGCTCGATCTAGCGGTCGGACCACAAGGCCAGCTTTTAGTTGCACTTAATCGTGACAACAGCCTAGGAGTCATGGATCCACAAACTGGTGCTGTAACAGCCAAAATTGCAGTGGATAATGCTCCAACAAGTATTTTAGTAGATGGAAATACAGCTTACGTTACCAACCAGGGTGGAAGAAAACCGAAGGCTGGAGATACAACTGTAGACTCTTCTGGAACTCAAGTGGTTGTTGATCCAAAAACAGGTGCTACATCTACAGGAACTGTATCTGTTATTGACCTTACTAGTAACACAGTTACTAAAACGATTGAGGTTGGCGTACAGCCAGAGCGAATGACGCAGTCAGGCCAATACATATTTGTAACAAATACAAATAGTGACACGGTTTCTGTTATCGACTCAAAAACCAATACAGTTGTACAAACGATTGACATTGAACCATATCCAGATGCGCATAAAGGTGCTGCACCAAACGCAGTAAAGGTAGTTGATAATAAATTAATGGTCAGCCTTGGCCGTGATAACGCGATTGCGGTTTATGATTGGCAAGGCCCTGAAAAGACACCTGAGTTGCAAGGTCTCCTGCCAACTGCTTGGTTCCCTGTTGATATTGCAGTAGACAATGAAAATAAAAATTTAGTAGTAGTAAATGCTGATGGTATTGGTTCACAAGGTCCGACTCGTGATTTAACGATTCAAGGGGTCAAAGTAAATGGACACTCTTCATACGCTCAGGTTGGATCGTTATCATTGATTCCATTCCCTTCAACGGAAGACCTTGTTAAAGGAACAAAGCAAGTATATTCAAACAACAACTGGTATGGCATAAAGAACCGAAATGCGGAGCCTCGGAACAACAAGAAACCAGTTGCTATGCCAGAGCGTATCGGTGAGCCATCTACAATTAAGCACGTATTCTACATTATTAAAGAAAACCGTACGTATGACCAAGTACTTGGCGACCTAGGAAAGGGCAATGGTGAAGTGGCATTAACGCAGTTCCCAAAAGCTGTGACACCAAACTTCCATAAATTTGCTGAAACGTATCCGCTTTTAGATAATTTCTATGTTTCCGGTATTCAGTCTGCCAGCGGACACCAATGGGTAATGCAGGGTACGAATACAGATTATGAAGATAAAGAAACAGATGCAGCGAACGTCCGAAGCTATCCTGGCGGAGCTGGAGATCCAATGGCCTATGCACCTACCGGACATTTATGGGATCAAGCGATTAAACAAGGTGTATCCGTAGAAAACTTTGGCGAAGACACCACTGATTTTACCGGTTCAGCACCGCGCGGAACTTGGACTGATTGGTATAATGATTACTTAATCCTTTCTGGACAAAAGCAAGGCGAGTTACATGTTCCAATTGGTAACTACGAGGCGAAATATGATATTCCGTCGCTTGGACCAATTACACATAAGCCGTTCCCAACATTCGATATGGGCATTCCAGACCAGTATCGTTTTGAAATTTTCAAGCGTCAGTTTGAACAACATGTAAAGAATGATGATTTACCGCAATTAAACACGTTGTGGATTACAAATGACCACACAAACGGTACTGCTACAGGGTCTCCTACACCACAGGCAATGGTAGCGGACAATGATTTGGCTGTTGGTAAAGTTGTCGATTTAATTTCCCACAGTAAATATTGGAAAGATTCTGTTATCATCGTTACCGAAGATGATGCCCAAAATGGTCTTGACCACGTCGATGGTCACCGGGAACCTGCGTTTGTCATCAGTCCATGGGTGAAAAAAGGCGTGACTAACAGCCACTATTGGACAGTTATTAACATGGTTCGCAGTATTGAACAAATTTTGGGACTTCAGCCTATGAACCAGAACGATGCGGCTGCGGAACCAATGAGTGAAATCTTTACAAATGAGCCAGACTTTACTCCATTTGAGGTAGAACAGAACCAAATTCCGCTAGACACCTTAAACGGTCAGCCAAATGCAAATACTGCGGCTCTAGCAAACACAGATAAGATCACACCAGAGGCGCAGGAACTTTCGAAAAAATGGACAGAGTGGTCCAACAAGAACAAAGAAAAGTTAGTAGGAAGAAACGCGTCACCGGATGAGACCAACGCTAATATGCTTAATCATGCGGTTTGGTATGCGACAAAAGGCTTTGATAAGCCATATCCAGGTGAGAAAAAGGTTCATGCACCTGAAGAGGTAGAAAAGCAGCCTGAAAGCTTTGCTCCATCTCCTGCTGATAATGATTAATAGATTTAATCAACTATTTTAATAGGGATTGCTGTAAAGGGATGTAGAAACACAAAAATAGCTATCCGAGGGGATAGCTATTTTTGTTAAAACCTACAGAATTTTACTATCCAATTTTGGTAGTTGGTAGTTACTTATGAAACTATTCACCAATGGCACCATCAAAACCTAGAGATTCTTAACATTTAATACATAAAGAGGGGGGAACGTTTTCGGGTGTTATTTTGCCTGGATAAATTGATATGAAACGATTGATAAATGAATCATTGAAGCGTGCGATTTTGATTGTAACCTTAATTGGTCTCATTCTTGTATGGGGTGGTATGTCTGCATGGCAGATCCAGCGGGATTATCTACCGGAAATTAATAATTCCACCTTATCGGTAACTGTGCGGGCTGATAATTATCAGGCGGAACAGGTAAAAGCCCAAATTACAGGGCCAATCCAGCAAACCGTTCGGGTAGTGGAAGGTCTTAAGGATGTCGAAACTAACTCTTTTAATGGCGGGGCATTGATCAGTTTAAATTTTCCCATGAGTTATGACATGAAACAAGCCGAGGAGCAGGTTTCCAAAGCCATAGAGTCAATTCAACTTCCAGCAGGGGCTGAAAAACCATTAGTCACACGTCTTAGTACCCACTCCATGCCGATTATTCGCATGAGTCTGATGGGTTCTTCTGCCAATATTACAGAAAATACACTTCGTACGGCCATCCAAGAAGATTTTGTTAATCGATTAAAAACCGTTCCAGGGGTAAAGGATGTACGGGTTTCCGGTGGTGGGACAGCTGGATATGCAGTAAAACTTAGACTCGAGGATTTAAAAAAAGCCGGATTTACGGTTAATGATGTAAAACGCTCACTAGCAGAAAACTACACAACGGGAATAGAGGGAAAGGTATCTAATAATCAGGTATCGATTCCTGTTCAGGTTACGGGCTGGGGATTTAACCAACAAGACCTTTTGCAGCTTCCCATTAATAATGGAGCAGGGAAAACCATTCCTCTTGCTAATGTGGCAGACATCTCAAACTCAATTGTAAACCTTGAAACCATATCTAGGACGGACGGGAAACCAAGTGTTCTTTTGGATGTATTAAAGACTCCTTCATCCAATATTACTGATGTCTCTAAACGGATAAAAACTACAATGAAAGACATACCTGCGTTGAAAAATAAAGATATTCAAGCCTCCATCCAATTTGATCAAGGCGCACAGGTTAATGCATCATTAAAGGGTCTTATAACAGAAGGACTATTAGGATGCTTCTTTTCAATGATATGTGTGTTTCTGTTTTTTCGTAAGGTTCGATCCACCTTTTTAATAGCGATTTCGCTGCCAATCTGCCTATTAGCTACAACAGGTTTGTTAAAGACAATGGGAATCAGCCTCAATCTTCTTACCGTTTCAGGACTAATCGTCGCCATGGGAAGAGTAGTAGATGACTCCATTGTTATCCTCGATAATATGAACCGGAGAGTCAATGAGGCGAAAGGGAATACCAGCGTTCAATTGCTGGCAACTGCTATATGTGAAATGATACCAGCTATCGTTTCGTCCACTGCCACTACAGTTGCTGTTTACGTTCCAATAGCACTAATCGGAGGATTGGTGAGTTCAGCATTTTCAGGATTTGCCTGGTCAGTGGTGATCGCCTTAGCCATTTCATTAATTGTTTCTATCTTAGTTGTTCCCGTTCTTTACAACATGGTTTGGAGGGGAAAACCGATATCAAGTGATGATGATTTTGAGCAAGTATCCCATAATATCATAGCCTGGGCGTTTAAGCGCAAGAAATTAGTTGTTTCAGTTTGTCTTGCCTTGCTAGCAATTGCTTCAGCGGGCGCTGCCTTTCTTCCGGTGAATTTTTTACCAGTAGCAAGTAATACAGGGCAAATCGGTATACAAGTGCAGATGCCGCAAAATACTTCATTAACAGAAGTCGACGCTGAGGTGAAAAGGATTGAATCTCTTCTTGAAACTAATCTGAAAGTGAAATCCTTTTCTTCAGGGCTGGGTTCTTCTTTTCAGCCACAATCTGATGATGTATTTGATGCGGGAGGCGGATGGCTTCAGAAACCAAACATCGCCAATTTGTCTGTAATGATTAAGGAAGGTACGGACGTAAATGTTTTTATTAACAGTTTGCAGGAGCAATTAAATTCGTTGTCTAGTAAAGCAGTTTTCACAGTATCCAATCAAAACATAGCCGGGGACGATTCCCAGTTAAAAATTAATCTGTCTGGAGCTGATAGTCAGACACTAGAAACCATGGCCCAAACGGTCCGCAGCCAGTTAAAACTTGTTGCCGGATTATCCGTACAGGGGGCGGCTGATGTAGATGACCATTCAAATCAGTATGAGATTACCCTAAACCGAAAAGCAATCGAACACTATGGAATCAAGCTTGATGATGTTATAGAACGGGTTGAGCAATATACTGCGGAGGGGACAAAAGGGGTAATTTCCATTAATCAAAATACCTACCCGGTTGTCATTCATACAGATAAGCAGAATGGGAACTCACAGGATATTTTTTCATTGCTTGGAAGTGAGGTCTTTGTTAATAAGACGGGGCAGAAAGTGACTTTGGATGAGCTCGCTCTTTTAATGCCGGCAGGTACCTCTGTGATTCAAGAAAAGGATGGACAGCCATATGCTGTGATTACCGCCAATATCATTTCAAGTGATATTGGACAAGTAACGAAACTGGTTAAAGAGCAGCTTAAGAAAATTCCATTGCCTGAGGGTGTCGAATATTCCTTTGCTGGAGCTCCCGAGCAAGTTTATCAAATGATTTATGAGATGTCGATTGCCTTATTTTTCTCCATTTTACTTGTTCTTGTGATAATCAGTGCTGTTTTTAGGGGATGGAGAGCACCACTATCAGTCTTGATCTGTATACCGTTAGCCTTTATTGGTTCTGTTGTAGGAATGTATATTTTTAGACTTGAGTGGAATCTAGCAGCATTAGTTGGATTGTTGATGTTAACAGGAATTGTCGTTACAAACGGAATTGTGTTAGTGGATAAAATTGAAAGAAATCTAAAAAATGGGTTTGAACCAAATAGTGCGATTCTGTTTGGAACGGCTACAAGGGTGAGACCGGTGTTGATGACTGCGGGAACGACGATTTTAACCTTGATGCCTTTAGCTGTCTCAGGAAGAGGAGACGCAATCATCTCTCAAACACTTGGTGTTGTCGTCGTATGTGGAATGATTAGTTCTACTCTTATCTGCCTTTTAGTCATACCGATTATCTATCAGTGGTTATATTGGGGAACATTACATTCGGAGGAGAACCATCAGCAGGGATTATCGGCCTAATAAATATAATAGAAGAGTGAGTCTTTATAGTATTTAAGTATTATAGAGGTTCACTCTTTTTTACCGTATTCAACCTATGATTAAGATTCTAGTACAACAAATTACTATATAGAAAACATGTTTTAACAAAACCTTTACATGAAGTTCAAACTGAATTAATACTTATGGTCTATATTAATAACTGTAAGGAAAACCAATAGATTCATATAAAAGTATGAATCAAAAACAGGGGGAAAAAAAGCAAATGAAACGTTTGAAAAATTTAAGCCTATTAACACTTTTAGCGGCAGTAATGGTATTTATGGCTGCATGTGGAGGCGGTACTTCAAATGAGAAAACAGAAGGCAATGCTGGCAGTGAAACACCTAAAACTGAAGAAAAACAAGAACTTTCAGGTTCGTTATCTATTTCCGGTTCATCTGCAATGCAACCGTTAGTAGCAGCTGCTGCTGAAGAATTTATGGCTCAAAATCCAAACGTAGACATTCAAGTTCAGGCGGGCGGATCTGGTACTGGCTTATCACAAGTAGCTGAAGGTTCTGTACAGATTGGAAACTCTGACGTGTTTGCTGAGGAAAAGGAAGGAATTCCTGCTGATCAACTAGTTGATCATAAAGTAGCGGTTGTTGGTATGACCGCAGCTGTTAACCCTAAAGTTGGTATTAAGGATATTAGCAAGGAAGATTTAATTAAAGTATTTACTGGTAAAATCACTAACTGGAAAGAACTTGGCGGCGCAGACCAAAAGATCGTTCTTGTCAATCGTCCTGATTCTTCAGGTACACGTGCCATTTTCAATAAGTTTGCTCTTGATGGTGCAACTCCCGCTGAAGGAATTACAGAAGATTCTTCAAATACTGTTAAGAAAATTATCAGTGAGACTGATGGTGCGGTCGGTTACCTTGCATTCTCATACTTTACTGATGAAACTGTAACACCTCTTTCAATTGATGGTGTAGAAGCAACTGCAGAAAACGTACAAGCTGGTGAATTCCCTGTTTGGGCATACCAACACTCTTATACAAAAGGTGAAGCAACAGATCTTGCTAAAGCGTTCCTTGACTTTATGATGTCAGATGATATCCAAGAAAATCTATTAAAAGATCAAGGATACCTTCCTATAACTAAAATGGAAGTAGAACGTGATGCTGAAGGAAAACAATCAGATAAATAATAATAGTAAAAAGAGGTAAATGCTTAATCGCATTTACCTCTTTTTGTATATTTCCATATAACTAGATTATATATTTTACTTATTTTTAAATAAATATCACTAACTTTCGCCAAGAAACTATTTTTCACTTTAGTATCATTGTTGGTTTTCCGAAAAATAGAATGAAAGATGAAAAAGAGTGTTTGAAATAGTCGGAATATTTTGGTTTTTTAAGATTCCACAATCTGTTAGTATGAAATATATGGGATCAATATAATAACTTTTATTCATTTATAAGGCAGGTAATAGGACGGGGGAGTGAATAGTTTTATGTTAGAATTGGTTCGGGATAATCGAATGGTCACGGGTTTACCACTACTTGATGATGATTACATTGAAAAAATGGCTAATTTCTACACCAGTGAAACAGCACAAGTAATCTTTCCTAATCTACATACAATACCATTTGAAAAATGGATCTATCGTCAATACTTTTTAAACTTTACTAATAAGAACGAAGTTATACAAAAATAATGTTTGCTATGTGATGCCTCCTTCAGATGGTTTTTATTTTGTTAAAATTAAACATTTTTACATATCTAAAGTCCCCTAAACTAAGTTAGGTCATTGAGCATAACCTCAATGACCTTTACTATTAAGAGAATAATATTATTTATATATACTTAAACCATAATTAATTGCTTCAATATAACCCTTCTTGGCGGATTCGATAATTAACTCATAGGCCTCTTCAAATCTATATTGATTTTCAAGTAAGACAGCTAGATTTAACATGGAAGGAGAATACCCTAAATTAACCGCATTTTTATAATAGCTTTCCGCTTTTTTTAAATCTGGAAGAATTTCAGAACAACCAAACTGATAAATTTTCCCCAGTGCATCTAATGCCTCGATTTCACCTTTGATTGCGGCATCATTTAAAGAAAGGAGGGCTTGATTAATATCCAAGACAACGCCTAAACCGTTAAGGTACATGTTTCCTTGGTAGTAAAGAGCACCTGCATGTCCAAGCAGAGCTGCATTAGAAAAGAAGTCAAAAGCCTTTAAATAGTCTTTTACAATTCCTAATTGTTCACTGCCAAAGTAGTAGTGTTTTCCCATTTCGAACTCTGCAATAGGAAAACCTTTATTAAGAGTTTTTGTTAAAACTTCCAATGCTTCCACAAAGCTTTCAGCCTCAAAAAACTTTTTATATTCATTGAAAAGATATTCTGGTGTACCACTTACTTCAATTACCTTTTCAGGATCGAGCATTTTATCTAAGTTACTATTTAATTTAGTTTCAACGACTTTCAAATTATTCCCTCCTAATAGTTTTAGAATATATATGTGATGGTTTTATTGGATACAGAAGAAAAAAACCATTGACGCTTAGTCTTTGATAGGGGAACCTATTTGTTTTTTCATGAGAACGAATTTATTATAGTAATATTAGGATGGATAAATGAACATCCCCTGTAATTTTGAGTTGTAAATTACAAGGGATGCCTAATTAACTTGAATAAAATGCTTTATTATCCATTTACCTGCTAAGTCACCATGATTACTTAGATAAGGACAGTTTCTTTTCGTTCTTGTTTAATTTCTTTTTCAGCAAGCTCCCACCAACGGTTTGAACTTCCTGCCGGTAAATTTGCAGCCGAAGAACCAGGTGTCATATCAATTCCTAATTTAACCATATCCTTCAGATGTTCATCGTCATCATAGTTAGAACAAATACGATATATGTCGTTAAAATCAGCGAATGACATGATCAGGACCTCCTTTCTAAAAGGGATAGAGGAAATAGAAATATATTCCATATCCTGCTTACTTTTATTATAAGACTAATAATTTCAAATAAACGAATTAATCATGAACTTATTTTGAATCTTATAATAATTCAGAAAAGGGTTGTCCGGTATTTCGGCCTTTTAAAATGTTAAACTCGTTCAACGATCGTTGCTACACCTTGGCCTCCGCCCACACATAATGTAGCTAAACCAAAACGATCTTCTCGTCTTTGCATTTCATGAATTAATGAAACCAAAATTCTAGCTCCGCTGGCACCAATCGGGTGGCCTAAGGCAATCGCACCGCCATTTACATTTAACTTTTCTTTATTAAAATGTAATTCGCGGTCCACAGCTATCGATTGAGAAGCAAATGCTTCATTTGCTTCAATTAAATCGATTTCGTCTAATGATAAAGAGGCGTTATTTAATGCCTTTTTTACCGCTGGAACTGGTCCTATTCCCATAATACTTGGGTCAACCCCAGCTACAGCATTTGCTTTAATCACTACTAATGGTTTTAGCTGCAGTTCCTCTGCTTTTTTACGGCTCATAACCACAAGAGCAGCAGCACCATCATTAATTCCTGAAGCACTACCAGCAGTAACGGTTCCATCCTTTTTAAAGGCCGGACGAAGTTTTGCAAGGCTTTCCGCAGTTGTTCCGAATTTAGGGAATTCATCCTGGCTGAATACGCTAACTTGCCCTTTACGACCGGGAACCTCCACAGGAATGATTTCATCTGCGAATCTATTTGCTTCAATCGCTGCTTGTGCCTTTTGCTGGCTCCAAGCGGAAAATTCATCTTGCTCTACTCGAGAAATTTCATATTTTTCAGCGAGGTTCTCAGCTGTAACCCCCATGTGATAGTCATTTTCTGCACACCATAATCCATCTTGGATCATGCTGTCTACTATCTTTTGATCACCCATCTTATATCCATTTCGGCTGCCTTTAAGTAAATAAGGTGATTGACTCATATTTTCCATTCCACCCGCAACTACTACTTCGGCCTCTCCGGAAAGGATTGCTTGTGCTGCTAGGTGAACAGCACGTAGTCCTGAACCACAAACCATATTAATGGTCAAGGCTGGAGACTCTTGCGGAACACCAGCTGCCAGGGAGGCTTGTCTCGCTGGGTTTTGACCTGCGCCTGATTGTAACACATTGCCCATTATTACTTGATCAACATGATTAGGAGTAATACCCGCTTTTTCAATTGCCGATTTGATTACTGTAGCCCCTAGTTGCTTAACCGAAACATTTTGTAAACCTCCTAGGAAACCTCCAATTGCTGTTCTAACAGCACTTACAATTACCACTTCATTGACTGCCATCCTAATACCTCCAAATGTGAATTCTTATACTATGTATAATTTCACCCATATAATACTACATAAAGTTAATAGTTTTCTTAGGAACTCTTCGACAAAATCAGAGGGTATGAATAGACGTTCATATGTAATAACCACTTCTAAAATCTATTTTTTAGGGTTGAAGTATGTGTGGCAAAATACTATTGCGAGCGGCAATAAGCTGAAAATTCGTAATAATAATTACCCCATTCAAATTTGTTTTTGAATGGGGTGAGAATTTTGTAGAATTTTATTATATTTTGGCAAGTCTTGTAGAAATAAATTTGATTCTAGCCAATTGTTTTCATTCTAATCAGGGAAATCGACAAAAACATGATTATTAAGATAGTAATAGTGACTTGGGGAGATTATTAACTAAGAAAAGTGAAAGACATCATAAAAGATAAGATTTCACTTATGTCCTTTGAAGTGTGATTGGGTACATGCCTAACTAAATTTTAAATAACCAATCCTCCATCAACACTTAAAACAGTTGCATTAATATACCTTGCATCATCAGATGCTAAAAATAGGTAGGCAGCAGCAATATCTTCAGGTTTACCAAGTTTTTTAAGCGGGGTTTTATCTTTCATATAATTCAGTACTTTTTCAGGGACTGCTGCAGTCATCCCAGTTTCAATGAATCCAGGGGCAACTGCATTTACTCGAATTCCCTTAGGCCCAAATTCTTTCCCCCAGCTTTTCGTTAGTCCGATTACACCCGCTTTAGTCGCGGCATAATTGGTTTGCCCGATGTTCCCATATAGTCCAACAACAGAGGAAGCATTTAGGATGACGCCTGATCCTTGTTTTAACATAATAGGGGCGACAGCTTTCGTACATTTAAAAACACCAGATAAGTTAACAGAAATGACTTTCTCCCAGTCAGATTCCTCCATTTTTGTAAGAAATCCATCAAGAGTTATTCCTGCATTATTGATTAACACATCGATTTTACCGTGCCTCTCTACAACAGCTTGAACCATTGATTCAATTTGGGCGCTATCTGTTACATTGACTTGGAAGAATTCGGCTTTTTCATTATTTAATTCTTCTAATGCTTTGTTTCCGGCAGACTCATCATAATCACATATAACAACATTTGCCCCTTCTTCAAGAAATCTTTTAGCTGTCTCTTTTCCAATCCCTTGAGCTCCTCCAGTAATTAAAACAACGCTTTCAATAAACTTCATACTCTCCACCTCTTTTTTATTCTTTTATTCACCAATAACCATGTAGAGAAACCAACTAAGTTTGAAAAATGTGTCTAATTTGTGAACGAAAGACCCAGGCAAAAGTTGTATTTTGTCGATACATGTTGAAAAATTGAATCAACCATAAGCTGCTGACAACTTACCATACGCTAAAATTTAATAGCGATTTGCTAAAAATACTATTCAATTTATAATAAAAATAGAACAAAGGAATATTCTGCAACACATTTTCCGGGATTGTGAAAACGCTTAAACCTTTGTTGCTATTGAGTTTTGAGGGTTTATAAAAAAATCCATATATGTAATTAACATAGAGGTTAGAAATTTGTCGTAAAATGCAATAATATATTTTGATTATTTTCAATGTTTCTTCTTTAATTGTTTGAAAGATGTTAGTATGATAAAAATGTCGATAAAATGTAAGGAGGAATCAAATTGAGCAACAATAACAATTTGAATGTTTTTGAAGTTTGGAAGGATCTCTATAACCAATCCAGTAATTTTTATGATGAAAAAATGTTGGAGTCTTTTCCTTCCCAAGGTATTGGACAAATTTTGGACATGAATCTGCAATTTAAGAAATTTATTGACGAAACAACAGAAAAATATTTAGAACTTAGCAATATGCCTTCTCGTAAGGATCTTGCAAACTTGTCCGCTCAAATAGTAAATGTCGATGCAAAGGTTGATAGCTTAGAAGAGTTATTAGAGGACAGTTTAGAAGCTGGCAGTAATCAAGTATCTTTAGAAGGCGAACTAACCAATTTAAAGTCAGAAATGAAGAATTTGGATAAGAAACTAAATCAAATTCTATCTTTATTAAAAACTTCAGAAAATAAATAGTAAAAATTAAAAGGGGTATGGTGCACATGACAAATTTAAATGGCAAAGTAGCGATTGTAACAGGTGGCAGCAGGGGCATAGGTGCAGCAATTTCAATGGAACTTGCAAGACAAGGTGTAAAAGTAGTTCTTAACTTTGTTTCTCGAGAAGAATTGGCTGAAAAAATGGTCGCCGATATCCAAGAAATCGGTGGAGAAGCTTATGCAGTCCGGGCAGATGTTTCAAATACTGAAGATGCAGCCCATCTTGTCCAAGAAGCAATCGATCATTTTGGGCGATTAGACATTTTGGTTAATAATGCGGGTATTACCAGAGACAGCACATTTAAAAAACTAAGTTCAGAAGATTGGAGAAAGGTTATTGATGTAAACTTAAACAGTGTTTACAACACCACATCTTCCGCACTGCCTCACCTTCTTGAGTCAGAAGCAGGCCGCATTATCAATATTTCATCTATAATCGGACAATCTGGCGGATTTGGTCAAACCAACTATGCTGCCGCAAAAGCCGGACTTATTGGTTATACAAAATCACTTGCTTTAGAACTAGCAAGAACAAATGTTACTGTTAATGCAATCTGCCCAGGATTTATCGGAACAGAAATGGTACAAGCGATTCCTGAAAAGGTTCTAGCAGGTATTGTCGAAAAGGTTCCGCAAAAGAGATTAGGCAAGCCGGAAGAAGTAGCACGCGGTGTTGCATTCCTCTGCAAAGATGGAGACTATATTACTGGCCAGCAGTTAAACATTAATGGTGGACTTTACATGTAATAGACATGAACTTCATTGAATATAGTTACTAATGATGATAATTAGAAAGGAGTGAACATCATGAGCTTAGTTGGAGAAAAGGATTGGGACACACTTTTAGATTTCTTGCCTGAGGAGTACGGAAAGCAAATGAAGCGTGTCATGAAGGCAACCCAAGTGCTAACGGTTGAACCTAAACCGGAAGTGGCTCCTACTCCGAAAGAAGTGGTTTGGACCAAAAATAAAACTAAACTCTATCGTTATATTTCTAACGAACCGAAAAAACATAGAATTCCATTACTCATGATCTATGCCTTAATCAATAAACCCTACGTATTAGATTTGACTAAGGGCGGAAGTTTAATAGAGTATTTAGTGAATAAGGGGTTTGACGTTTATCTCCTTGATTGGGGTACACCAGGATACGAAGACCGCAATATGAAATTGGATGATTTTATTATTGACTATATCCCAAGGGCAGTGAAAAAAGTTTTGAAGACATCCAATGCTGACGAATTATCCATTCTCGGTTATTGTATGGGCGGGACGATGACATCCGTATTTGCAGCACTCTACCCTGAATTACCCATCCGCAATTTGATTTTTATGACAAGTCCGTTTGATTTTGAGGATTCAGGTTCTTATGGTGAGATGTTAAATGAAAAATATTTTAATATTGATAAAGTAGTTGATACACTTGGTGTGATTCCACCTGAAATGATTGACTATGGTAACAAGCTGTCTAAGCCTATGGCTAATTTTTACGGGCCATATATAAGTCTAGTGGATCGGGCGGATAACGAAAGGTTTGTAACAAGCTTTAAACTGCTGCAAAAGTGGTTAAATGATGGTATTCCATTCCCAGGTGAATCTTATCGTCAATGGATAAGGGATTTCTATCAGAAAAACAAGCTGATTAAAGGAGAACTGGTTGTTCGTGGTCGTAAGGTAGATTTAAAGAATATCACGGCGAATGTCCTAAACTTATCAGGCAAAAATGACCTGATTGCTCAGCCGCATATGGTAGAAGCCTTGATGGATGCTATTTCCAGTGAAGACAAACAGTATAAAAATTTACCGGTTGGCCATACATCGATTACATTTGGCAGCCAAGCTTCCAAGATTACATACCCAACCATTGGAGACTGGCTTGCTGAACGATCTAATTAACAAATAGGCATTAAGATTCGATTCCATGAGGTGAGTGCTCTTATGCACTCACTTTTTTATGGTAAGATTGATTATAATAAATTATCTGAAAATTCTCAAGAAAAAAGTATCCTGACTCATAGCTTTTTATATTTTAGGGACAATTCGCACTTTACTTATAGGATTAATTAGGTTAAAATTTAGAAAAATTAAACAGTTTGATTAAGGCTGATTGGTCAACCAAAGGCTCCTTTCGCATGTTGCGGGCAGGGGTCTTTTTTTTTTCTTACAGTAGCGTGGTAAATCTAAAAGGGGGCTTAACATGAATATCGATCATCTTGAGGCATTTATGTATGTGGTTCAATTAAAGAGTATCCATAAAGCAGCAGAAGCACTTTTTTTATCTCAACCAACTGTTACAGCTAGAATTAAAACATTAGAGCAGGATTTGGGCATTGAATTATTTTATCGTAAGGGCCGAAGTGTGACCCTATCGGAGGAGGGCAAAGCGTTTATTCCCTATGCGGAGCAAATAATCCGTACCTACCAGCAAGGAAAGAAACTATTGAAAAAGGAAGAACATCCCGAGGAAATTGTTATAGGGGCAAATCTTATTACATCACAGTATTTTATGCCGTTTGTACTCCCATTTTTAAAAAAGGCACGGCCCGAGCTGCGATTTAAATTTATTTCTTCATCCAACGAGATCTTGCTTGAAAAACTGCTGCATAAGCAAGTAGATATTGCTTTTATGAAGGATATAACCCATCGAGGGGTTCAAAAGCATGAAGTATTAAATAATGAGGTTAAATTAGTAGTATACCCGGGACATTCTTTTCAGTATCAAGAGAAAATCTCTGTGCAGCAATTGGCGGATGAACCGCTAGTCTTTTTTGAATGTGGTGCGTTTGACTGGAATCTTGTTTATCACTTATTTGAGGTCGCCAGTACACAACCAAAAATAGAGTTTCTTGTCGACCATCTTGAAGTAGCAAAATCAGTTATTCTAAGTAAAAATGGGATTGGATTTTTGCCATCCCTTAGTATTAAAGATGAGCTTCAGCGGGGAGAACTTGTAGAAATTGATGTTTCTCATATACTACAAATCAACCAGCATATATTTGTCACACACTTAAATAATGGTTTCGCATTACCTTCTGTCTTGGAGGATATCCTTATGTTCGTAAAAGATTTTGAGAATCAAAAAGTTTTTCTGTAAATCAAAATTTCTATTATTAGATTAAATTTATCTATCAGCTAACGTATTGCGATTTCGATGTTTTCAGTGTTAGGATTAACCGCAGGTAATATCATGTAAAGGTAATTAACTAAGTAAAGTAATGGATCGTCTTGGTTCAAACCCTACTATTCAAGTTTGTATTCTTGGGTATAAGCATATAAGGAGGATGTACAGTATGAAAGCACAAAATGTAAATGGAGTTAGGTCATACCTTAAAGCCAACAAGCAAAATTCTCTTGAAACCAGTAATTATCTTAATATGCCAGATTTACAGTTTTCCAATTGGTGCAATTCACAGTTTAAGATTAATAGGGGGATTTATAATACGATTGATCAATGGTTTTACGAATATGGTATCGTGAATATTTATTGCCGGCGTATCCAGCTATTAGCATTTTTAGATTCAGTGAAGGATGAACTGAATGAGTCACATAAGTCTAAATTCATTAGGTTTGGTCATGGTGGTCTTACACGAAGACTGAATCGTTTCATACAGGGGGTAAGGGTAAGTTTTAAATAAGAATCTAAATCTAATGATAGATTTTTTTTATGAAATCAAAATATATTCCTATCAGTGAAAGTATTGCCAGGTCCTTATTCCCAGTGATAGGATAAACACAATTAATACAAACTTTTCCGACAAGTTAACTCGGAAAGGACAGGGGGAAACGTTTTGAGCTATAAGCTAAGTATCTTAGATCAGAGTCCAATATTTCCTGGGACCAATGCTTCACATGCCTTAAAACAAACCGTTTTACTGGCTCAAAAAGCAGAAGAATGGGGTTATAACCGTTTTTGGGTTTCTGAGCATCACAATGCAGAACAATTAGCAGGCTCGTCACCAGAGGTATTAATATCCTATTTATTGGCTCAAACAAAGACGATTCATATTGGGTCAGGGGGAGTAATGCTCCAGCACTATAGTCCATATAAGGTAGCTGAAAACTTCCATGTATTATCAAATTTGGCACCGGGAAGAGTTGACGTTGGAATTGGGAAAGCACCAGGCGGGCTGCCGTTATCAACAAAGGCCTTGCAGTATGGTACGGTCAATGATGGTAAGGACTTTTCTGAGCGGCTATCCTTTTTGATAGACTTAATTAAAAACAAAGTTAATAGTGGTCATCCACTTGCAGGAATTCAGGCAACCCCTATACCTCAGGAAAAACCCGAAATTTTCCTCCTGGGAGCTAGTACCAATAGTGCTCGTCTTGCGGCTGAACTAGGAATTTCATTTGTATTTGCTAAATTTATCAATAGTGATAATCAGGTTTTAGAAAATGCAGCAAAGCTATATCGTGAAATTTTTCCTGAAGGAAGATTGATCATTTCTTTAGCAGTAATCGCCGCACCTACTCAAACAGAAGCTGAACAGCTGACAAGCAACAGAAAAATAGTAAAAGTTCATCTACAGAGTGGACGTTCAGTAACTGTACAGACTATTGAACAGGCAGAAGTCTTTGGAAAACAATCAGGTGAGCCATATGAGATCACGGAACAGGAAGCTGATATTATCGCAGGATCACCAGGCCTTGTAAACGAAGTGTTATACAAACTTCATAAGACTTACCAGGTGGATGAATTTATTCTACATACACCAATTGAAAAAGAAGTTGAAAGAATACAATCCTTTCAGTTGCTGAGTCCTTTAATTACAGCAAATAAGGCTGCCGAGACTATTAATGGATAAATTGAAACAGGAAATTTTCGAAGTTTTTTAAACTTTAAAACCAAGTATTCAAATAGGATTAATTGACAATTAATAATGTAGATAAACATTACGGTCTTCCCACCAAGAAAATCGTCATGTCAACAATAAGAGGAATCGATAATCTTAGAATTAAAAAGGAGGATCCCCAATGTCTCAACAAAAAAAATTAAAGTTTGGAGCTATCATTCATGGTGTCGGAGGGAATATTGCCGGATGGAGGCACCCTGATATACAAGCAGATGCAAGTGTCAGTTTGGAATTTTACACTAATCAAGCCCAGAAAGCAGAAGAAGGTAAATTCGATTTAGTCTTTATTGCCGACGGCTTGCATATTAACGAAAAATCCATTCCACATTTTTTGAATCGTTTTGAACCCCTGACCATTTTGTCTGCCCTTGCTGCTGTTACAAAAAGAGTCGGTCTTGTCGGAACACTCTCCACTTCATATAGTGAGCCTTTCAACGTTGCAAGGCAGTTTGCATCCCTTGACCATATTAGCCATGGACGTGCAGGATGGAATGTTGTTACCTCTCCATTAGAAAAAACCGCTTTGAATTTTAGTAAAACGATAGAAGAACATCCTGACCATACTAAAAGATATCGAATTGCAGCTGAATATCTTGAGGTAGCCAAAGGACTTTGGGATTCATGGGAAGATGATGCATTTGTTCGAGATAAAGAAACTGGGGTGTTTTTTGATCGTGATAAATTACACCATTTAAATCATAGAGGGGAATTCTTCAAGGTGGAAGGCCCGCTAAATATCGGCAGATCTAAGCAAGGCAGACCGGTTATTTTTCAAGCTGGATCTTCCGAGGCCGGAAAAGATCTTGCAGCGAAGGAAGCAGATGCCATTTTTACAGGTCATCCCACATTAGAAGCAGCACAAGCATTTTATCAAGATGTTAAAAACAGAGCAAAGGCTTTTGGAAGGAATCCAGAGGAGCTCGTCATCCTGCCAGGAATCGCACCAATTGTTGCTGCAACACAGGAAGAGGCTGAACGAAAATATCAAGAGATTGCTAATCTAGTATCGATTGAAAAAGCTTTAGATTATCTGGGAAGGTATTTCGAACATCATGATTTTTCACAGTATCCACTCGATGAACCGTTCCCTGAACTCGGTGACTTAGGAAAGAATAGCTTCCAAAGTCATACAGATCGAATTAAAAGGCAAGCTAAGGCAGAAGGTCTGACACTTCGCCAGGTTGCATTAAGAGAGACCACACCAAAACCTGTTTTCCTTGGAACTCCGGAAAAAGTAGCGGATTTAGTTCAGGAATGGTTTGAAGGGAACGGTGCTGATGGGTTTATTATTGGTTCCGCTGTTCCAAATGGATTGAATAATTTTGTAGACTTAGTCGTGCCAATACTTCAAAAACGCGGGTTATTTAGAACAGATTACGAGGCCGAAACACTGCGAGGAAATCTAGGAATTTCTTTTCCGGAAAATCGTTATGCAAAAAAGGTTATAACCCATTGATAAAACAACATAAAAAAAGCAATTGCGAAAAATTAATCTGCCGACTAGTTAACTAGAGGCTCTCTATTTAAGATATTTAATCTTTAGTAGGGAGCCCTTTTAATTTAAAAAGGAAAAATTAGAAGGAGGAAAATAAAATGAGTAAAGAATTATCCGTTGTAGTTTGGGCTAAAGAAGGCTGTCATTATTGTGGAGAAGTAAAACAATATTTGGAGAAAAAAGGAATAAAATACGCAACGATTGATGTAACCCATTATGATGAACGAAGAGATATTCTGGAAGTAAAGTATGGCGTTCGTCATGTACCAGTAGTTGAAATAGGTCAGGGAGAAGTGTATGAGGGTGTAACAAAAGTAGGGGTTGAATATCTTGATGAAGTACTAGCAAAGTTCAACAAGAGTAATAGTTTAGGATAAATCCGACTAAATCAATAGATATAATGGTTAAAATTACATATTCGATCATCATTAATTAAGTAATTAGTGATGATTGAATGAAAATAGGCGGGGGTTAAGAAAATGAAGAAAAAACTTTTGATGATGATCACGTTATTTATAGTTTTGGTCCTTGGTGCATGCTCTTCCGAAGAAACAAAGACAGCTTCAACAGCTAGTTCAAAAAACGCAAAAAGTGAAACAAAGGTACAAAAAATAATTGTCGGAACAGGCACACAGTTTCCGAATGTTTGCTTTATTGATGAAAATGGGAAGTTAACTGGCTATGATGTGGAACTAGTAAGGAAGATTGATGAAAAATTGCCAGAATACCAATTTGAATTTAAAACGATGGAGTTCTCTAACCTGCTAATCAGCTTGGAAACAAATAAAATTGATTTTATTGCCCACCAAATGGAAGTAAATGAAGAACGGCAAAAGAAGTTTCTCTTTAACAGCGAACCTTATAATATTTTCCCTCTTCATGTAACGGTTAAACAGGATAACAATGAAATTAATTCCATTAAAGACTTAAAAGGGAAAAAGGTCATCGTTAGTCCGACTAGTAACTCAGCGGTATTCATTGAAAAGTATAACAAGGAACATAATGCTGGTATCCAAATTGTTTATGCAGGTAATGGACCAGATTCAACCATCAACCAAATAAAAACAGGCAGAGCAGATGCTACGATTACCACACCATTTTCTGTGGACTTCAATAATAAGCAAGTAGATGCTCAGGAAAAAGTAGTCGGTGAACCGCTCTTAAATTCAAAAGTCTATTTTCTTCTAAGGAAAGATGAAACACCGCTGCAAAAGAGAATTGACGAAGCACTCGTTGAATTGAAAAAAGAGGGTGTCGTTGGTGAATTAAGTAAAAAATGGTTAGGAGCTGACTACACCGTCAACTTTTAAGTAGTTGAAAGTTCAGGTTTGGAGGTTGTTTGAAAATGGGGAAAGCATTTGATCCATTGTTAATCTTTGAGTTTTTACCAACACTCGTGCAATATCTCGGGGTAACCCTTCAGATTTTAGAAGCATCTATTCTTCTAGGACTTATCCTTGGTGTGGCAGCCGCTATACCGAGGTTATTCAAAATTCCTATTTTGAACCAATTGGTCATTTTATATGTCTCGTTTATTAGAGGGACACCGATTTTAATCCAGCTATTCCTAGTTTTTTATGGTTTACCAGCAGTACTTATGATTTTTAATATCGATATTTCTAAGCTTGATGCTATTTATTTTGTGATTATTACTTATGCGATTAGTAATGGAGCAGGATTTTCTGAAATTTTCCGGGGAGCGATACGTGCGGTTGATAAGGGGCAGACGGAAGCGGCCTATTCTGTGGGGATGACCAGCTCACAAAGTTTTTTTCGGATTGTTTTGCCACAGGCTTTACGGATTGCCTTTCCAAACTTGGCAAACTCAGTTATTGGTTCGTTAAAGGATACTTCACTTGCTTTTACCATTGGTGTAATGGATATGGTGGGCAGAGGCGATACGCTCATTTCAGCCACCGCACATGCACTGGAAGTGTATATCTCCCTTTCTATCATCTATTATGTGGTTGTTTTATTGTTTGAAAAGATATTTAAAATTTTAGAAAGATATTTCAATCGCTATCAGAAAGCTGATCTATCGATTGCTGCTTAAAGGGGGGATAAGAATGACGATTAATGTTCCATTTATATGGATTGCTTTTAAAGAAATTATTAAATCCCTTCCAATTACTCTCATATTAACCATTGTTCCTTTATTGGTTGGTTTTTTAATTGGAATCGCTGTTGCACTCTTCAGGATTTATCAAACGAAGTTTCTATACCAGGCGGCAAATGGGTATGTTTCCTTTTTTAGAGGAACCCCGATTATCATGCATATTATGATCATCTATTATGGAATCCCCTTATTAATAGACAGGATTTCATTAAAGTTTGACTTAAATATTCAATCTAGCAAAATACCGATTATTTTATTTGTTTTAACCGCTTTGTCGTTAGCGGCAGGTGCTTATTTATCTGAAATAATCCGCTCAGGGATCATTAGTGTATCGGCAGGCCAACTAGAAGCGGCTTATTCGGTGGGGATGACGAAGTATCAGGCAATGGTCCGAATTGTTCTGCCACAGGCGCTGGCACAATCCGTTCCGAACTTTACAAATATTTTTGTTGGATTTTTACACACATCATCGATTGCCTTTCTTGTTTCAGAAAAAGAATTGACGGGTGCTGCCAATATTGTCGCTTCTACCAATTTGAAATTTTTGGAGGCGTTTATTGCGGCAGGGATCATTTATTGGGGACTGACGATTATTGTGGAGGGATTTTCTTACTTACTTGAAAAACGAGTGACATCGTATAGTCGAGGAGGCGTGTCATGATTATTTTAAAAGATATAAAGAAGTCCTTTAACAAGTTGCCAGTGTTAGAGGGGATTACTCTCAAAATTAACCGGGGAGAGGTAGTTACGATTCTTGGACCAAGTGGTTCAGGGAAAACCACTTTACTTCGATGCTTGAATTTTTTAGAAAAACCAGAAGCAGGTATTGTTCAAATAGGCAATATTCAAGTCAATGCAGAGAAAGTGACAAAGAAAGATATGCTCTCGATAAGAAAACAATCGGCAATGGTATTTCAGCATTATAATTTATTTGCTCATAAGACCGTACTAGAAAACGTAATGGAAGGCCTAGTGGTCGCCAAAAAGATAAAGAAAAAGGAGGCCAGAATAATTAGTGAACAGGTGCTTGAAAAAGTAGGTCTTAGTGATAAATTAGATTTTTATCCTTCCCAATTATCCGGTGGCCAGCAGCAGCGGGTAGGAATTGCAAGAGCATTGGCACTAAATCCAGAGGTCATTCTTTTTGATGAACCAACCTCCGCATTAGATCCTGAATTAGTCGGAGAAGTGCTTTCGGTGATTAAAGAAATTGCACAAGAAGGAATCACGATGGTGGTGGTTACGCATGAGATGAGTTTTGCCAAAGAGGTATCTGATCGTGTGTTGTTTATGGATGGGGGAGTAATCGTCGAAGAAGGAACCCCATTAGAGATTTTTCATGCACCAAAAGAAGAAAGGACCCGCCGATTCTTACAGCGGATATCGGGTGAATCTTTTTTTACAAGCTTAAAAGAGCAGGTAAATTAAATGAAAAATCACTTAAGGGAAGGGTGTTGGAAAATGGCCATTAACCAAATCAGTATTGATGAATTAGCGGAAGAGGAAAAAGAGACGGTAAGGAAATTATTAGTAGAAAGTTATCAACAATATGAGCATGAATATAACAATGCCCAAGTTTGGGAGGAGTACTTAACTAATATTAAGGCATCGGTTGATAATCCTGATGTTGAAAAGATTCTGATTGCAAAGAGCGAGGACAAAATCCTTGGTACCTTGCAGTTATTTTCGTCTTCAGATAAAGCCTATCAAAGACCAGAATTACAAATTTCCTCACCGATTATTCGCCTGTTGGCTGTGCACCCGGATGCAAGAGGACGAGGTATCGCACAAGAATTATTAAAAGCCGGCCTTCAGTATGCAAGGTCTCAAGGAGTTAAACAATTGTACCTCCATTCAGGCGATAAGATGCAAAGGGCGATTCGATTGTATGAGTGGTTTGGTTTTAAACGAGATCATGCGAAAGAATTTTTTAACAATGAAATTTTAGTAAAATGCTATCGATATGATTTATAAGAAAGGACATTAAAATGAATCAACAAGAATTCGAAACCTACTTAATAACGATCCGCCGTCATTTACATCAATATCCAGAATTATCACAGCAAGAGTTTGAAACAACCAAGTCAATTGAAACATGGCTAAATGAACTAGATATCCCTACTCGAAAAACAAACTTGGAAACGGGCGTATTTGCTGACGTATTGGGTGAAAAGCCTGGACCGATTGTGGCGTTACGTGCAGATATTGATGCACTGCCCATTGAAGAAAAAATGGGTCTATCTTTTGCTTCCAAAATAAAAGGAGTCATGCACGCCTGTGGTCATGATTTCCATACGGCAGCCCTTATTGGAGCTGCCTATCTTTTAAAGGAAAATCAGTCAAATTTCAATGGAACCGTACGCCTTATTTTTCAACCTGCCGAGGAGTTAGGAGGAGGGGCAAGGTATGTAATTGAGGATGGGCAGTTAGAAGGGGTGGAGGCAATCTTTGGGCTTCACAATAAACCTGAACTGCCTGTCGGTACCATCGGAATAAAAGAGGGACCATTAATGGCAGCAGTGGATCGTTTTGAAATCGTACTTCATGGGAAAGGCAGTCATGCCGCCCTTCCGCAAAACGGAAATGATCCGATTGTTGCAGCCGGGCAGCTTATTACTGCGCTTCAGACGATTGTAAGCAGGAATGTTTCCCCGCTTCAAAGTGCTGTAGTCAGTATAACGAAAATAATCGGAGGCAGTACGTGGAATGTGATACCAGGTGAAGTTAGTTTGGAAGGGACAGTTCGAACGTTTGACCCTATTATTCGGGAAGAGGTGAAAAGAAGGCTCTACACAATAGTAGAAACCATTTCTGCGGCTTTTTCTCAAAAAGCCGAGATTGACTGGTTCCCAGGACCGCCGCCTTTATTTAATCATAAATCAGTGACAGAAATAGCGGAAATTGCTGCTCGAAAACAATCTTTAGAAATTACCCGGCCACAACCATCTATGGCTGGTGAAGATTATTCCTATTATCTACTCCATATTCCGGGTACATTTGCCTTTTTTGGAACAAATGGAAACGAGGATTGGCATCATCCTGAATTTACTGTGGATGAATCAGCTATTGTAAAAGCAGCTTATTTTTTATATGAAAGTGCAACAGGGTTTTTAAATTGTGAGTTCAAAAAATAATAATAGTAGAAAAGGGGATTGAATCATGAGTAAAGTTACGATTATTTCTGGAAGTCCTTCAGAGCAAACAAGACTAAATGGAGTTTTTCATGATGTTTTAAACCATCTTGAAGGAATCGGGATTACTCCTGAAATCATAAATGTCCGGGCGCTTCCATCCGAAGCTTTAATCCAAGCGAGGTTTGATCACGAAGAAATTAAAGAAGCTAATAAGAAAGTGGAGGATTCCAATATCATTGTTATTCTAACACCTGTTTATAAAGCTTCATTTTCTGGAGTGTTAAAGACCTACTTGGATCTTCTGCCACAAAATGGTCTGGAGGGTAAAACAATCCTGCCAATCGCTGTTGGCGGAACCTTCGGGCACTTATTAATGATTGATTATTCACTTAAACCTGTCCTGACAGCATTGGGAGCCACTCACATTTTAAAAGGAGCCTTTGTTTTAGACAGTCAAATTGAAAAATTAGAAAATAATCGTTATGAGTTGAATCCTGAAGCCAAGAATCGATTAGTTGCTTCATTAAATAGTATCAAATCCTCTCAATTAACTGTTTAAAGTTTATTGATTTAGTAAAAGAAAAACATAGAAATATTTAGATGCTTGATGCTTTACTAATAATTAACAAACTTAACTGAAAATGAGTTTTATAAAAAATGATTTAAAGCCCTTGCTAAAAGTAGCAGGGGCTGATTTTGTTAGTGTAAAGCGGTTAGAATGACTCCAATGGCAATTAAGAATACTCCAATTCCGTTAACCAGGCTAAGCTTTTCGCCAAAAAAGATGATAGCTAAAACCGTAGCAATAACTACACTTAATTTATCAATTGGACCAACCTGTGAAACTTTACCCGTTTTTAACGCTAGAAAGTAGAACAACCAAGAGGTTGCTCCTGCTATACCGCTTAGGAAAATAAATAATAATGCTTTTCTTTGGCCAATAATTTCTGGGATCTTTCCTAGATTACCTTGGACGATCACCACTCCAATTAAAAATAGTGCCATGATGACTGAGCGGATCGCAGTCGCGGTATTCGCATCAATATTCTGTAAGCCTATTTTACCAAAGATAGAAACCATGGCAGCAGAAACGGCAGATAAAATGGCAAATAGTAACCAAGACATATATAATGACCTCTTCCAAGTAATTTTTTATTTATTATAGCCTTTCGCATTCGTCGTAAAAAAAAACGCAAAGTCTTATTATTACTTTGCGTTTTTAAAAAATTATTTAGGCAGTAAACATTTCTAAAAAGTTTTTGATCGAGATGGAGCTTGCTCCTAGTGCAGGTGCGTTTTTTCCCAAAGAAGATACAAATAGCTGATAATTGTTCTCTAGTTGCTGATAGGTTCTCGAAGCCACCGAATTCTTAATTGAGTTTAAAACCATTGGCAGAGCTTCCACGATATTGTTTCGGATGATTACAGCTTGGGGGTTAAATGTATTTAAGATACTAGTTAACCCGATACCTAAATAATAACCAAAGTTTTGAAGTGCCATTAGAATATCTGGATTATTTTGGTTTGCTAAATGAATAATGTCTTGATTAGTGATCATTTTTTGCTGATTCTTGGACAAGGATTTAAATAATGCCTTTTCGGAAGCATATAATTCCCAGCAGCCCCGATTGCCACAACTGCATTTAAGTCCATTAAAATCGATGGTCAAATGCCCCATTTCTCCGGCAAAACCTCTAATCCCTCTATAAAGATCATTATTGATAATAATACCGACACCGATTCCTGTCTGGACACTTACATAAACCAGGTTTTCATAGTTTTTAGCAGCACCAAATTCTTTTTCTCCATACGCCCCTGCGTTTGCCTCATTTTCTAAAAATACGGGTACTTTAAATTCTTCTTCAATTATTGTTTTTAAGTCTAATTCATAATTCCAATCTAAGTTTGGGGTGAAAATAATTTTTTGTTCGGTATTAACTAAACCTGGAACACATATACCAATCCCGATTAGACCGTAGGGGGATTCGGGCATTTGTGCAATTATGTTTTTGATATTAACCAGTAAAACATCCTTAATATCTTCTGAAGTCTGACATTCCAAGGGTTGATTTTTCTCAAGGACAATGTTTCCTTTTAAGTCTGTTAATATACAATTGACATAATCCACTCCAATATCAATTCCAAGTGAATATCCTGCGTTCTTATTAAAAACTAGCATAACTGGTTTTCTGCCGCCGCTGGATTGCCCTTGTCCGATTTCGAAAATTAGATTTTTTTCAATTAAAGTATTTATCTGCGAAGAAACAGTCGATTTATTTAAGCCTGTAGTTTCAGATAACTTAGCCCTTGAGATAGGGGAATTAGCGACAATTTCATTTAACAAAAGTTTTTGATTAATCTTCTTGACCAGCATTTGATCAGCTGTAATCACTTTCAATGCACCTCATTTTGTATAGCGTCCCAATTAAGCAGCGTCCACTTTTTATTTGAATTATATCATTATAATACAATTGAAATCGCAGAAACAAAAAATAAAAAAACCTTCTGGACATCACAGAAGGTCATTAAACAATTAACGATTTAAGGTTGAGTGCTTTCTTCCATAACTAAAATAAATCACTAACCCTATGACAAGCCAAATGAAAAAGCTAATCCAAGTTAAGGCTGGAAGCTGAAGCGCTAGGTACCCACAGGAAACAAATGCGAGCAGTGGAATCCATGGTACAAAAGGCACGCGGAAGCCGCGTTTAGGTGCTCCTTGTGATTTACGTAGATATAAAATTCCGATTGATACGGACATGAACGCAAATAATGTTCCAATATTGGTTAGTTCAGCAAGCTTTCCAAGCGGGATGAACCCCGAAAAAATCGAGACAAGCAAGCAGGTGATCCAAGAGTTCACAACTGGTGTTTGTTTCTTTTTATCCACTTTTGAAAAAACTTTTGGAAGTAAACCATCCCGGCTAATCGCATAAAACAAACGAGTTTGCCCATAAACCATGACGGTTAAGACGGTTGTAATACCAGCTATGGCTCCAAGGGATATGAAGCCCGCAACCCAGTCTTGGTGAATATAATTTAATGCAAAAGAAACCGGATTTTTAACATTTAGCAGTTGATAGGGAACAATTCCGGTTAGTACCGCAGAAACTGCTACATATAATAGTGTACAAACCACGAGCGAGGCAATAATTCCAATTGGCATATTGCGCTGCGGGTTCTTTACTTCCTCTGCTGCAGTTGAAACGGCGTCAAAACCGATATATGCATAGAACGCAGTAGCGGCTCCAGATGCTACCCCAGAAAAACCGAACGGCATGAAAGGTGTCCAGTTATCAGGCTTTACATACCATGCACCAACAGCAAGAAAAATAATAACGACGGTCAATTTAATAATAACCATCAGAGTATTAAAACGTGCTGAATGTTTTACACCCCTAGTTAATAGCAGTGTGATAATAAACGTAATAAAGATTGCAGGAACATCGATATAGGTTCCATTTGCGGGATTAAAAGCACTAGAAATGGCTTTAGGGATGTGAATTCCGAATCCAGCAATTAATCCTTGAAAATATCCGGACCAGCCGCTGGCTACCGACGCAGAAGCGAATCCATATTCAAGAATTAAATCCCATCCCAAAATCCAGGCAATGAATTCTCCAAAAGTTGCGTAACTATAGGTATATGCACTGCCAGAGACAGGAACGGTTGAAGCAAATTCCGCATAACATAGAGCGGCAAAAATACAAACAAGTCCTGATAAAATGAAGGATAGCACGAGTGCCGGACCGGCATGCTCTGCAGCTGCAACACCTGTAAGAACGAAAATGCCCGTTCCAACAATGGCACCAATTCCAAGCATCGATAAATCAAAGGCACCCAGCTCTTTTTTTAATGTCACATCTTTTTTCTCGGCTCCGTCTATTAAATCCTGTATGGATTTTTTCCTGAAAATCTCCATAATAACTTCCCTTCTAAAATAACCACATGTTTAAATATTGTGAAAATATGAACAATAAAATTCCGCAAAAAATGTCGAAAGAAAATCAACGAGACTTATAATATAATTTATTTTTAAAAAAATCAATATTCTTTAAAAAGAAATTTTAAAAAACTTTGCAATTAAATAGTCTTTTTATTTGCCAGCAGTAATAAATGACAAAGTCTTCCTTTATTAGATTACTAAAGTTCACAATTTTGACATATTTATTCAAAATTTTATTTCGATATTTCGACAACAATAGGACCGGTTCTTGGGAGATTTCGTCTTGTATGCCATTTTTATACGAAAATGGGCATGAATTTTGTAAATTCAAGTTATAAATAGTCGTTTTTTTGAAATTTCTTTTACATTATATGTTTGGTAAAATAGATTTACTAACACTATTCTTACTAAGCTTGGTTGTTAAAATGACATTAAAATACATGATCCTTGAGAGGAGAGGTATATTATGGTATTTAAAGCAAGATTATGGAGAATTTTAACCAAGAATCAAAAAATAAGATTACTTCAACAAAGAGCTTCATATAAAACAGTTGTATAGGACCCCAATCCTCCTAAAGGGGTCCTTTTATTTGAGTCGTTCTAATTGGACTGAGCCAATGACTGATTCAAGCTAGCTGTTCCATCCCTCTCAGAAAATCCCCAATTTGTAACAGCACCACTTTTCTCGAGAAAGACAAGCTGTTGGTGAAAACTGTTATTCCGTACACTCATACCATACATAGTAGAACTGCTAATACCGCTGAATATTTCCTTTCCAAGCAGGTACGAATAAAAATCCGGAACCTTAGTAAAAAAGGTAGAGGGGACAGCATATTTGGCAGAGGCTAAAGCTAGATTAATCGTTTGGAGATCGTTATTCGTTTTTAGAGTTAAAACATGGTATCGGTCGACAATAGATGCAAGATTAGCAATTACTTCTTGTGATTTTTCATAATCGATCCCGTTTGTTGCAACCGCTAATGTGTACGGCACTTTATCAAAGATAACTGCCGTATCATTGTAGATTAAATTCATTGGAATCATCCCAACCTTATGGGCGACAATTTTTCCTTGTACCCCCATTGGAATGGTAGAGTTATAGGCGGTATGTTCTAGATATTGAAGAAGGGTCTTTCCATTTTCATTTTGTCTTGAATACCTAAATAATTCGTACGCATACAAGCACAAGTCGTCAGCAGAAGTCATATTCCGCCCGCCAGGATAGGCATAGGATGCTCCTAACTTTTTTAGATAGGTAACAAATTGATCTTTTCCTACTCGTTCTTTTAACATGATAAAAGCTATGTTATCACTATAAATCATAGCTTTTTCAACAAGGTCAGCTATTGTATAGGCTGTTCCGACCGGGTCATATTGGATGATTCCGCTGCCTCCGGAGTAATGATGGCTTTGATAGGTTAATCTTTCTATTAAACTAAGTTTTCCCTCATCTGCCAAATGCATTACATATAGTGCTAAGGGAAGTTTAATCGTACTGGCAGCAGGGACTTCGGTTTGACTATTTAAGGTGTAATATTTGCCCGTTAATAGATTTTGATAACGAAGCGAAATCTTTCCTTGCCACGGTTTAATGTATTCCCTTAATTCATTATTCATCTCAGTAAATAGGTCCTGATTCTGGGCATGTGCCGGTGGTACATGGCCTCCAAATGTAAATATAAATATAATTAAAAAGAAAAAGATGGGTTTGATTTTCAACACTGTTTTCCCTCCTACTAATGAACTAGTTTAATAGTGATATGTTTGAAAATGTGTCGAAATCTGTCGATATTAGCAAGTTTAAATAGGGATTGTTGAAGTGCTTGTTTTTAAGGCTGTATTTTGTTCTAAAATTTATTTGAAAAAATAAATTTTAAATTAATGTAGTCTTAATGGGGGGAATAAACATGAATGAGGTCTTTGAGAGGACAGCACGCTTTGAACACCGTTTTTGGTTACAAATTCTCGGTGATCATTCGAGGTTTATTTTTGAAGCCCTTGCACCTGTCCAAAATGAAGAAATAAATAAAGCCTCTAACTTTATAAGCATATTTGACAACCTTTTGGAGAGAGCGAAATCTTCAGATTTGGTATCATTAACTAAAGATGCTGAAACAGAGGTAAGTCATTTAAGGGAATTTAAATTAGATCTCATCAGAAAACACCTGATTGGCAAGATAAAGATTCATCTTTCACCTACATTTCTCAACCATATGGTGAATGAATTAGAGGAGTATGTAAGGGTATTAACTTATCTTAAAGCTGGACAGAATCCTCCGGTTTACCATGAACTCCATCATCATCTTTTATGGTTATTAGATGCTGCGGGGCATTCTGAGGCGATTTCGTCCAATTTAGATGGTGTAGAAAAGAAATTAAAACAGAAAAGCCAGTCATTTATGAAAAGTTTTGAAGAGTTTTACTTAAAAGCTGTAGAGCTGGCAGGATATTTAAGAACAAGTCTTACATCATTTCCGGCACTAACAAAAATGAATGTTGAAGCCCAGTTAGAAATCAAGTTATTTCAAAACTTTTTACTTGAACTTGAAGAGCTGGAACTAAGTAAACAAGCATTAGGAACTTTCGCGCCGCTAATGGCGGATCATATGTTTAGGGAAGAATGTTATTATCTTATGAAGTTAGCAGAATCAGCCAGTCTAGAGCCGCCAAACTGCGATCCAGCAAAACCACGGCTACAAGAATAGTTAGAGCATAAAAAGAGGCTGACTCAAAAGGTCGTTGAAATCACGACTTTTTTGAGTCAGCCTTTATTGTACAAAGTTCTGTATTAATATTTCCGCTCTGTTGATTGGAGTGGAAGGCGGCGAAGACTCCTGCGGGAGTACGGGGCAGGGGAGACCCCGCAGGCGCAAGGCGCCGAGGAGACTCACCGGCACGCCCGCGGAAAGCGAAGCCGCCTGGAACGGAAATCAACAGACAAGGTTCAGAGCAATAAAAAAGGTAGTGCCCCTAAAAGATATACTTTTGGGACACCTTCTTTTTGGATTATAGTATAATATTAAGCTGATTTAAGAACTTTACGTTCAACGGAGTTAGCTTTGTCTCTTCTTACTCTAAAGAAGGTAACTAAAAATACGATGATTAAAAATCCTGTCAATAAAGCAGCCAATTGAACAGCATTCTGATGATTGTCTGTTTGAATGTCGATGGACTGTTTGCTTTCACCGGAAGCGTTCTTTGCCGTTATGACATATGAATAATTAACTCCACTTTCAGCGGATTTATCTTCATAGTTTGGATTCGTTACATTCGTTGCAATTTCTTGGTAGCTGCTGCTTCCTAAGATATTCACTTTTTTACGATAGACCGTATAGGAAGTTGCGCCCTTTACAGGGTTCCAGGTAAGTGAAACAGTATCATTCGTATTTTTCGTTGCCATAACCCAGTCTGGTGCAGTTGGAACGATTGTGCTGCTAGTATCAAAAGAATAAATTCCTATTAGTTCCTCAGTTCCCTTGCTGACTTTAGTTACTTTCCAGTAGTAGCGTGTATTGTTATCAAGGTTCTTTACACTTGTAGAATTTGAAGCCACATTTTGATTAGAAATAAGTTTGTTCATGTCAGGATCTGTTGCCACCTGAATATGATAGCTGTTCACGCTGCTTTGGGATTCCCATTTTAAGGTTATTTTTGATGGATTCACCTCAGTTGCACCACTTGATGGGGAAACTGATAAAGCGGAAGCGGGTACGACATGAATCATCTCTGAAGCATGGGAGGAAAGATTAGCAGTGAAGCCTGTTTCAAACTTTCCTAGATCCTCATGTTTCCACATATCACGCACCGTAGCAGAACCTTTAAAGCCTAACTCTTTCCAATTAACAGTAACGGTTTGTGTTGATAATCCTGTATTAAATAAACCAATATTGAAGGATCCATCCGGAAGTTCCTGATAGAAAACCTGCTCGGTCGAAGTTTTCAATAAACGTTTTCCTGCAGCGCCACTTTGATTTACACCAATGATTTCGTCATTAGTAAGCAGGCTTATGCCGTAATTGTCTAATTTCGTAAAATCATTGCCAATCACAAATTGAGAAGCAGCAATAGCCCATAAAGATACGTAGGATCGTTTTTCGCCATCAGTTAGACCATCCTTGCTTCCATTTGCTACATTGAGTGAATCCAAGTCATTCCATCCGCCTGTCCCGGCATGCGGTTGCCAGATGGCCACATCATCAAACCTTCGGGATACCTTTTTCCAATTCGTATGGGTAGGAGTTCCATAGGCTTCTACATCATGATCGGTCCGCCATCCATTGGATAATTGCTGCCAGGTAGAAACCTTTGTGATATCTAGGTTATTGGATAGTTCTACATGTATCGGTCTACCTGTTTTCTTCAAGGCCTTCGCCCATGCCTCAACATCTTTAATATCTTGGTTGCGAACACCGTCAATTTTCAGATAATCTACTCCATAAGATGCAAACAGTCTAGCCCAAGAATCAATATACTGCTGTGCCCCAGGCTTTGAAAAATCAATGGCATACATATTTCCAAAATTAAAACTTACTTTTTGCTTTTTGCTAAAATCGACGATATCTTTTGCATGGTAGGGTGTTCCTTCGATAGGTGTATTTTGGTCGATTGCTCCTTTAGGAATGCCGAGGGTGACATACAGTCCAAACTTAAAGCCTTTTTGATGGATGTAGTCCCCAAGTGCTTTCATCCCATGTGGGAATTTCTCAGGGTCGACCACCCATCTGCCAAATTTGTCCACGTTCGTAGTCCAATCAAGCTGATAATAATCATCGAGATTGACATATTCATAGCCATGCGACTGGAATTTCTCTGCCATAATGTCTGCTGCAGCCATAATGTTTTGTTCAGTTGGCTTTTTTCGTATCGAACTCCAGCTGCTCCAGCCCATAAAGGGACGTTGTGCCAAATTATTGTAAGAGGAAGCTTTTGTCTCTTCCGGGTCAATAAATGTAATGGAAAAAATTCCAGAGAGTACAATTGAAAAGGAGCACATAGTTGAGATTATTTTTTTAAGCATAAGGACCTCCTCTTATAGATTAGGTGAAATGTAGAATATAGAATAGCTAACTTTAATTCTATTTTAATATAGTAAGCCCTTTATTTTAATGAACAATATGTTCCAATAAATTTACAGCTCAGTTTATTTAAAGAACATTGTACTCCACTATTTCATAAAATAATGATATCAATAAGTGAGGGAATAAAAGATGAGACATCTAAGGGAAACACAAATTGAACCAATCATTGGTCAAGCTTGGACCGGTAAACATGTCGTTATGCTGCACTGTTCAAATGATAATCAGTTGCTGCATTTATATAAAAGTTTTCATGCACCTATTGAACCTCCTCGTCAAAATTGTGCAGAAACGCTATCACAGTTACTTAGTATCGGCTACCAAATCATCGCCATCACGCCGATAACTCCCGTCCATATTCAATATTTGCTGGTACTTAAATGAATATAGACTTTTAATGGAAGGCTGATCATTATCAGACCTTCTTTATTATGTGTTTAATGATATTCTTCTTTAGTTTTTGTACATAAATTATTACAATAAAGTATAACTATGATTAATCGACAGAATGGGAGTAAGGGAATGAAAAAGCGTAACATCTTATTTTTCTCGCTAATTATGTTACTAATATTTGTATCTGGTTTTTTAAATAATGGACAAACTAGTGGTTCTAATGAGAAGGTAGAATTGACAATCTCTGCTGCATCTGGATTCAAAGGACTAGAGTAAAAACGATGGCAGCGGACTTTTGGTCACCGGTTAAATTGTCTATTGAAGTAGCATTTGTTGCAGGAATTTGGGTATTAATCCTAGGTTTATTTTTTGGAAAGTTGATGGCTAATACTAAATTCAAAGGGAAACCACTCGTTGAGACTGTGTTCCTTTTACCGTTGGTGCTGCCGCCATCTGTAGTAGGTTTCTTGTTAATTGTTCTATTTGGCAGAAACAGTATCATTGGACAAACAATAGAATGGATCTTTAGACAACCTGTAATGTTTTCTTGGTGGGCTGCAGTCATTGCTTCAATAGTTGTTGCTTTTCCTTTGATGTATCAGTCAGTCAAGACAGGGTTTGAGGCAATAGATGAGGACATCGAGAATGCAGCTCGTGTAGATGGAGCAAATGAAATCCAATTATTTATGTCCATATCCGTCCCATTGGCACTTAGAGCGATAATTTCAGGTATCATTTTAAGTTTCGCCAGAGCATTAGGGGAGTTTGGAGCGACATTAATGTTTGCTGGTAATATTCCCGGGAAAACTCAAACCATCTCAACGGCTATATACGTAGCGTTTGATACAGGTAATATGGAGATGGCTTGGTTATGGGTATTAAGTTTAATCATCATCTCATTTTTTATGTTGATCTGTTTACAGTTTATGAAATCAAAGTAATCTAAGAGCTTAGTTCAAGCAGTGCGAAATCATTTTCGCACTGTTTTTATAAAAAAATGATTAAAAATATGCACTATTTTTTTAATCAAAAAATGTCGAATTGTCTACTTTCTGTGCTATATTTAGAAATAAAAGACTTTTTAAAAGTTTTTGCGGTTAAAGAGGTGATTGAAATGAGTGGTACACACATTTTCCAATCTTCAATAGATTCTAAATTGATAACGGTTTCGGTAATGAACCGTAAGAGTAATCTAGAGCATGCTCATCGAGACATTGAATTGATCTACATGATAAAGGGTCAGCTTCAAGTGAAAATCACGAATAATACTTATCACTTGAACAAATCCGATTTTATCTTGATCAATTCAAATGAATTTCACTCTTTTCAATCTGAAAAGGATAATTTATTCATTGTTTTTCATATTAATTATTTAGAATTAAGTTCATTAATCGGTCAAAAAAATTTATTATTTACTTGTAATTCAAACGAGCAAAGCCATTCTTCCGATCAGGAATTGAGAAATGTCATTGAAGAATTATTATCAGTATATATGCAGCAGAGAAATGATTCTGAAGTGGAAGCATTAGAAAAAACGTTTAAATTAATCTCATTATTAAAATTACATTATTTAAAGAGTACAAATCAGCTAGAATTACAAAACCACTCAACCAACAAAGGTCAAAATGAAAGATTATCTGAAATCATGGAGTATATCCAAAGTAATTATCGGGAGGCCTTAACGTTAGAGGAAGTTGCCGGTCTCCATTTCATCTCTGTTCCTTATTTGTCTAAATTTTTTAAAAAACAAACTGGGAAAACTTTTTCTCAATATATAAATGAAATTCGCCTCGCCCATGCTGTTAACGAATTAGTTAACACTGGTAAGCCAATTACCCGTATCGCATTAGACAATGGATTTCCAAATTTAGCAGCATTTAACAGGGTCTTTAATGAAAGTTATCAGTTAAAGCCTGTGGAATACCGTAAACAAATGTCAGATACAACTGAAAAGGAGGAAAGGATTACTGAAGAAATTAGTAATCCTGATAGTGATGAAGCCTTTACTGAGCTGCAGCAATATCTTAAAAGTTCAGTAGAGCAAAAGGTCCAAACACTTCCTGCGACGACAGAAATAATCGAAACAGAGACAATAAAAATAGGCAAATTGGATGCGTTTACGAAGTATTGGAATAAGCTCTTAAATATTGGATATGCAAAAGATATTTTAAATTCGGATATGCAAGAGCAAATCACTCTTCTACAAGATGAAATCGGCTTTACCTATGCCAGATTTTGGGGATTGTTTGGCGATGATATGCTTGTGGAAGACCGCTCGGGTGGAAAAATCACTTACAATTTTTCAAATACAAACAAATTATTGGATTTTCTAATCAAAAATAAATTAAAACCTTTTATTGAGATTGGTCCAAAGCCTAAAATTATCCAAAAAGCCATTGGAGAGACCATTGCGGTTCAAACCATTAGTGAAAGGTCACAAGAAGAATGGAAACATTTATTTAGGGCTTTTTTATTGCAATGCATTCAGCGTTATGGAATCGATGAAGTCGAGACATGGTATTTTGAATTGTGGAAACCGCACACAGATGTATTTAACGCCGGTTTACAAGATGAAAAAGATTTCTTAGACCAAGTCAAGAATAACAATCAGGATGTTGGTCTGAGCCAATTTAAAGAGTATTTTAAGATATTCAGTGAATTTAAAAAGCATACAAAAGAACTTATTCCTTCCGCAAAGGTTGGCGGATGTGGATTAAGTATGGATTTAGAAGGAGACAAATTGGATTTGCTGCTTGAACAATGGAAGCAGGAGGAATACCAGCCTGATTTTCTTTCCATATACCTTTATCCGATCGAAATCCATCGTGAGAAGTACCGGGTACCAATTAAAAACTTACATTCAAACAATCCTGATTATGTCATTAATAAACTAAATGAAGTTAGAAAGGCTTTAAAAAAGGCTGGGTTTGATAGTTTAGAATTAAATGTGACAGAATGGAATATATCTATTTCTAATCGTAACTTTCTAAATGATAGCAGTTTTAAAGCTTCCTATATGATTAAGAATATCATCGAAAATTTGAATCAGAATCATGTGAATATGATGGGCTATTGGTTGTTCTCAGATATTTTTAGTGACTTTTGGGATTCTAAAACACTTTTGCATGGCGGGGCAGGATTGGTAACGAAAACTGGAATAAAGAAACCGAGTTACCATGCATACATGCTGCTAAAACAATTGGGTGAAATTCTTGTGGCCAAGGGTGATCATTACATTGTGACAAAGCGGTCTGGTCATCGCTATCAGGTGATCTGTTTTAACTACAAACATTTTAACTACTCCTATTATTTACATCCTGAAGGAAGTATGGGAATCCACGAGCAATACGAAATTTTTGAGAACAATGAGAAGTTAAACCTATCATTAGAAATCCAAGGACTTGCCAATGGGAAGTATCGTATTAAAGAGCTTAAGTTGAACCGCGACCATGGGAGTGTTCTTGATGAATGGCTGAAATTTGGTGCCGTGGATGATATGAAACTTGATGAAGTAGATTATTTAAAGCAAATTTGTGTTCCAGATATGAAAGTAGAACATCATGTTGTCGAAAATGAATCGATGGTTTTAAAAGGAGAACTACAACCGCACGAGGTCAGATTATTTGAATTTAATTTGTTAATAAGTGATCTATAAGTATTTGAAAACTAAAGAGATTAAAAATCTAGTGTAGATTCTTAATCTCTTTTTTTATTCAAAAAAATTTCATTTAAAAAAAGAATGAAAATTAATATTTAATTGGTTAATTGCAAGAAAGATATAAACTTGTTTTTTGATTAAAATAAAAATGTAAGCGATACTCAAAAATATTTTAAGTTAAATAGATTATGTTCCAAAAATAAGGGAAGAAGGTTTTTTTATGATGAAGCTTGGAATCATTGCCGCGCCAACAGAAGAAAGTTTTCAAAAGGCGAAGCAAAAAGGATTAGATTTTATAGAAGTTTGTGTAAATGAGGGCCAAAACGTGGATGCGTTTTATCGTAACCGTGAGAACCTGCTAAATTGGAAAAATGAATATGGTATTAGCATTGGTTCAATTGGAAGATGGAAATCACTGCGTATCGATGAAAAAGGCAGTGTCATTGAGGAAGAATTAGAAAGATGCTGCAGATTGATTGATGTGGCCAGTGAATTAGGATGTACCAACTTTGTAAGTGGCTGTAACTATGTGGAAGAATTATCCTTCTATGAAAACTGTACAGCAGCCATTCAGTTTTTCTCACTATTGATTGATTATGCCAAACCAAAAGGAGTAAAGGTATCTACCTACAACTGCCGAAAGGTGAATTTTGTCAATACTCCAGACGTTTGGAAAATTGTTCATGGTCATTTGAAGGAATTAGGAATCAAATTCGATCCTTCGCACAGTCGATATTTTGGCGGCGATTACCTCCAGGAAACACTTGATTGGGGTGACCGCTTCAACCATGTCCATTTAAAAGGTTCAATGATCATAAATGGTGTTAGAGTAGATGACCCGCCGGCAGGCTTGGACCAAACAGATTGGAAAACATTCATTTCATTGTTAAGAGTAAAGGGTTATACAGGTGGATTAAGTATTGAACCGCATTCTCCTGTATGGACTGGAGAATTAGGGGAAAAGGGAATCGATTACACGATTGAGTATATGAGGAAACTAGCATTCTAAATAGGGGAGAAGTGGTCAAATGAATGACAAGAAACTATTGTATGGATTAATCGGAGCGGGAAGTAATGCGGAGAGAAAGCATCTAAATAATTATATGACACTAGCTAATGTCGAATTAGCTGCCATTTGTGATGTGAATATTGAAAATGCAGAAAGACTAGCCCGAAAATATAATATCCCAAACGTCTACAGTAATTATGAGGAGATGCTAAACAAGGAAGAGTTAGATTTAGTAAGTGTTTGTACCCCAAATTACCTGCACGCAGAGATATCTATATATGCACTTGAAAAAGGGGTCAATGTGCATTGTGAAAAACCTCTTGCCATAAATGCAAAAGAAGCGCAAAAAATAGTCGAAGCTAAGAATAAATCGGGTAAACAGGTAATGGTTGGCTTAAATAACCGGTTTACAAATGAGGCGGTTTATTTAAAAAAATATATTGATGCGGGATACTTAGGAGATATCTATCAAGTAAAAGCTGGCTGGATTAGACGAAGTGGTATACCAGGAAGAGGCACATGGTTTACAAATAAGGATTGTGCTGGCGGCGGAGTGATGATTGATTTAGGTGTTCATTATCTTGATTTAGCACTATATCTTATCGGGATGCCGGAACCATCGTACGTTACTGGAGCCATCCACCAAAATTTCAGTCATACCACCACACGTAACCGCAACGGTTATAAAGGTAATCCAAATGGCATCTTTAATGTTGAAGATACAGCTATAGGTTTCATCGGACTTCAAAATGGTGCAACCGTGAATTTTGAATTTAGCTGGGCTTCTAATATTGCACAAGACAAAACGTTTGTGGAAATATTAGGGACAAAAGGTGGAGTCAGCCTTATTAATGGGGAGTTAAAGTTACACTCTGAATTATTGGATACTTGCGTGGATATATCGCCAATTCTGAATCCTAATATTAAATTAAAGAATGAGTTTGAACATTTTACAAATTGTATTTTATCTGGTGAAGAATTGATCGCACCTGCTGAACATGGTGTTTACATGATGAATATTATCGACCATTTTTATAAAGCAGCCCATAATCAAAAACCAGTAATCTTTGAAAATAGTAAAGACAATATTCTTTTGTTCTCTTCTTCATTTTGAAAAATAAAATAGGTAGAAACTAGTCTTAATTTCTATTAAAAAGGGGTCTAAGAAAATGAAACCATTTAAGGTATTATCCTCCTTCGTAATTACGGGAATATTAACGATATCACTAGCAGCGTGTGGCAGCAGCAGTACGGATAAAGCTTCTACCACTACAAAAGATGACACTGATAAAATAACGATTGGCATGTCATTTCCGGCAGCAGACCATGGCTGGATGGGCGCTGTCATTCAAAATGCAAAGGATGAGGCCAAAAAGTTAGGTGTGGAGATGGTCGTTTCACAGGCAGACAATCCGAACAAACAAACGAATGATGTAGAGGACTTAATTACAAAAAAGGTAGATGCGATTGTTCTTTTGCCAATTGAAACAGACTCCATGACACCTGTTGCAAAAGAAGTGAAAGATGCGAATATTCCATTATTTGTTTTCGACCGTGAATTAAACGATAAGAATTATACAGGTTTAGTAAAAGGGGACAATTCTGGAATTGGTAAAAACGCCGCAGATTTTATCGGGGAAGAACTAAAGGGAAAAGGAAAAGTAGCCATTATTTCATCTGATCCAAGTTCTGTTAATTCGCTGCGTGTTGGCGGTTTTGAGGATGAAATAAAAGCAAAATATCCTGATCTTAAAGTGGTAGCGAATCAAAGCGGAAGCTTCCAAAAAGAAAAAGCTTATCAAGTAATGCAAAACGTCCTACAAGCTAATTCTCATATTGATGCCGTATATACGATTGATGACGAAATGGCGATCGGTGTATTGCAAGCGATTAAAGAAGCTAAACGGGACGATATAAAAATTGTTACAGGTGCCGGCGGATTTAAGGATTTCTATCAAGCTATTAAAGATTCAAGTGATCTCGAACTGGCAACCTTCACCTACTCACCGCTTATGATTAAAACAGCAGTTGATCAAGCCGTTGACATGGCGAAAGGAAAAGAACCTGAAAAACAGGATACAGTGCTGCCAGCTGAAAAAGTGACAAAGGACAATGTAGATAAGTATCTCGATCCGAATGCAAACTATTAAAATGTGAAGTACAGAAATGGCTGTCCTCATTATTTGGGGCAGCCTAGTCGTGCATGGAGGGATTTTAATGGAGATTGCGCTAAAAATGTCAGATATTAGAAAATCTTTTAATGGAGTACCAGTATTAAAAGGAATCGATTTAGAAATTGGGAAGGGCGAAATTCATGCACTATTAGGGGAAAATGGGGCAGGAAAAAGTACGCTTATGAATATTTTAGGGGGAATACATCAAGCCGATCAGGGAACGATCGAGCTATTTGGAAACAAAGTATCCATTCCTAATCCTCATACCTCTAAAAAATTAGGAATCGGTTTTATTCATCAAGAACTAAATCTGGTAAGTGATTTAACCATCTATGAAAATCTTTTTTTGGGAAAAGAATGGACCAATGCACTGGGGTTTCTGGAAAAAAGGAAAATGGTTAAAGAAACGAGCAGGGTCTTGGAACTTCTTGATGTTCATTTAAATCCAAGAACGCTTATTTCTGAACTTGATGTTTCGATGAAGCAAATTATAGAAATTGCCCGAGCCCTCCTTCAAGACAGCAAAATCATTATCATGGACGAGCCAACCACATCTTTAACAGATAAGGAAATCACAAAACTATTTACTATGATGAGGAGTTTAAAAGAGTCTGGCTATTCAATTATTTTTATCTCTCATAAATTAAAAGAAGTTTTATCCATTTGTGATCGTTATACGGTCCTCCGTGATGGTGAACTTGCGTCTTCTGGTGATATTAAGGATGTTTCGGAAGAGGTTTTAGCTAAATATATGATTGGGAAGGACGTTAGCAGTACGGAGCAATATGTATCTAGAGAAAAAGGTGACATATTGTTAGAAGTGAAAAATCTATCTGCTCAACCTTCATTTCATAACATTCACTTCTCCTTAAGAAAAGGAGAAATCCTTGGATTTACGGGTCTATCCGGCGATGGACGGACAGAACTGTTTGAAACGATTTTTGGGTTTAGGACTAGATATTCTGGAGACATCTTGGTAAAAGGTGAAAAAGTAAAGATAAATCACCCGAAAGAAGCTGTTTCAAAGGGAATTGGATTTGTTCCGAAAAATAGAAAAGAAAATGGAATTGTTAAAGATCTAAGTGTACTGCAAAATATGACACTATCTTCTCTAAAAAAATTTACTAACCCCCTTTTTGTCAATCAAAAAAAGGAGGAGCAAACCTATCGGGTCTATCAGAAGCAGCTTAATATTAAAGCTTCAGATATTCATTCATCCATTGCTAACCTGAGTGGTGGAAACCAGCAAAAGGTGATCTTAGCCAAATGGCTCGAAGCGGACACGGAAGCTATTATTTTAGACAATCCTACCCAAGGTGTCGATATTGGAGCGAGGAATGATATTTATCAATTAATTGTTGAATATGCGAAGAAAGGTAAATCATTTATTATCTTGACTAATGATTTCAGTGAAATTAGGAGAGTTTGTGACCGGGTATTCGTCATGTATCAAGGAGAAATCACGGCAGAATTAGCAAGAGAGGAAGCATCCGATGAAACACTTATGATTTATGCGACGGGAGCCAAAATGAAGGAGGTTATCACTAAATGAGATACGTTCAAAGGTTCTCTTCCATTTGGGGCAAATATAGTTATTTAATCGCTTTTTTAATTATTTTTATCATCTCAAGCATTGTGAATGAAAATTTTTTAGAGACTAATAACTTAATAAATATTCTAAGGCAATCGGCAATAATTGGGATTATTGCACTCGGTCAGACGATTGTCATCTTGTCCGGTGGATTTGACTTATCCGTCGGTGCCACCCTTGCATTGTCCGGATTTTGCGGTCTAACAGTTTTAAATTCCACCCATAGCCTTTTTATTGGTATTATTGCGACGATTCTTTGTGCGCTCCTGATTGGACTAGTAAACGGTTTATTGGTGACAAAGGGGAAAATTGCTCCGTTTATTGTCACACTTGGTGTCATGGCAATGGCCCGCTCCCTGACTCTTTATCTTGGAAATGGAGGGAGTATAAGCGGGACGATATCGAGTTTTACAAACATTGCGAATGGAACCATATTCGGAATTACCTATCCTATCTACCTGTTTATTTTGTTAACCATTTTTGTTTACGTTCTCTTAAATAACCTGAGATTTGGAAGGTATTTATATTCGATTGGAAGTAACGAAAAGGCGTCTATTTTGTCAGCCATTCGCGTGGATCGGATTAAATTAATGGCCTATATGCTTTGTTCTGGTTTGGTTGCTGTTGCCGCCATTATTGAATCTTCGCGTTTAAATTCTATATCATCTTCAAGCTCGGGATTAAACTATGAATTGGATTCCATTGCAGCGGTTGTCATTGGTGGGACGAGACTTTCAGGGGGAAAGGGAAGTATTGTAGGGACCTTCTTTGGTGTATTAATTTTAGGCGTGTTAAATAATGCGATTAACTTAATGAATGTTTCACCGTATCTGCAAGGCCTTGTTAAAGGAATGATTATTATTATTGCCGTATTGCTGCAGAAAAAGGAAAAAGTAAATGGATAAAGCAGAAAAGAGGAATCTATAAATGGTAAACGTAAGTAATCAGGAAAAATATTGATGGACCACATCAGCCCTTGTATCCTTTTGGCTTTGGTCTAATTTACACGAGTTTTAATTATGAAAACCTTGTTGTAAATTCTAAAGAGATTACCAAAGATAGTCTCGTAACGATTAGTATAGATATATCTAATACAGGGCAGCGTGCCGGTGACGAAGTTGTCCAGCTATATATTTCTGATGTAGTTGCCAGCAGGGTAAGACCGGTAAAGGAATTGAAAGGCTTTAAAAAGATCAATTTGCAGCCAAAAGAACGACAAACGGTTACTTTTGAAATAGATATCAATAGTCTTGGCTTTTATAATGAGGTGATGGAGTATATAGTTGAACCTGGCTTATTTAAAGTATTTATCGGATCAAACTCTCAAGAAGGACTAGAAGGTGAATTTAGAGTTTTAGAAAAATAAATTTGAATCGATCGACAACCTATGACTTGTTATAGGTTGTTTTTTTATCCTCTCATAAAAAAATGGGTAACCTGTCCTAGGAAATTATTAATAAAAGTATGATAAAATGGCTAGAAAAAACTCTAATTAATGACTTAAGATAAAATAAATGTCGGATTTTAATGAAAAAAGGTTAAGAATTATACCTACTTATTTAATCTTTTCTTAGGAACTTATAAAAGCTCACTATAAAGGATAAAAAATTGTACTTATGTGTTTAAATAATTGAAGGCGGTTACATATGCGTTGCGGTACGATAATTGTAACAGTAGCTACTGGATGTTTCACAATTTGTACTTGAGGTATTTTGAACTAGGAGGATATGAGATGGCAAATGGAGCAGTTCCACAAACAAAAGAAAGTTTGGTAGTGCCTCAAATTAATGGTAATCTTAGTTTTCTTACAAAGTTAAGTTATGGTTTTGGTGAGTTCTCTGCAAGTGTCGTTTGGAGTTTAGCGTCTTCCTATCTATTGTTTTTTTATACAGATGTTTTTGGCATCGCTGGCGGTGCAGCAGCTGTAATCTTGCTTGTAGCAAGGGTATGGGATTGCTTTGTCGACCCGATTCTCGGTTTAATCATGGAACGGACAAAGAGCAAACATGGGCGGTTTAGACCTTATATTCTATACGGTGCATTAGCACTTGCTGCGCTAAATATATTAACCTTTTACACCCCAGATCTTTCTGGAACCGGTAAGGTTATTTACGCTGGTGTAACCTATCTATTATTAGGTACGGTCCACTCGGTAGTAAACGTACCATATGGTGCTCTTGCAACAGTTATGACCCGGGATACTCACGAAAGAACCAATTTAAATGCTTATAGAGGAGTTTTTGGACAAGTTGCTGGGATTCTTACAGGTGCTGCGGTAATGCCTTTAATCACTCTATTAGGACATGGTAACCAGCAACATGGATTCTTCTATGCAGCCATTGTATTATCGGTCGTATCTGCTCCACTATTATTCTTAACCTATAAGAATTGTAAAGAAGTAATTGAGCCTGCAATAGATGAAAGGCCCTCAATAAAAGAATCTTTAGTTGCTGTAGGTGCAAATAAACCATTACTATTAATCATAGTAAGTCTATTTGTAGTATTATTAGGTGTGTTTGGAAGAATTGGTACTGTGACTTATTACTGCATTTATGTGTTAAATCGTCCGGATTTAATCGCGGTTTCTTTTACGATTCTTTCAGTATGTGGAGCCATCGGTTCTTTCATCCTGCCGTTTATTGCCAAGTTTTTTGAAAAGAAAACACTTTTAATCGTTGGATCTACGATTACGGGGATTGCATTTATTGCCATGTATTTTACACCTGTAACTAATATTAATATGATTATTGTATGGACGATCATAGCAAGTTTACCAACTGGTTTTGCCAGCCCAATGGTTTTCAGTATGGTGGCCGACAGTATCGACGATTATCAAGTAAAAACAGGTGTACGGGCTGACGGTGCGATTTATTCTTTTACAAGTCTTTCAACCAAAATTGCAAGCGCTTTAGTAGGAGCAGTCAGTGCAACCATCCTGGGGGCAATTGGTTATGTTGCTAATCAACAGCAGACTCCTGAAGTCATTCATGGTATCAACATGTTAGTAAATTTAGGACCAGGTGTTGTTTATATCTTAGCAACCATTCCATTGTATTTTTATAAAATCTCCAAAGCAAAAGCGATGGAGAATACAGATGAACTTTTAAGAAGACGTTCCGGAGCTGACTTTGTAAAATAGTATGTTATGAGCTTATAAGTTGCACTGGATGTGCAGCTTATAAGCTATTTTAATAGGAGGTTTTCATCATGGATAAGACTGTACAAGATCTAGTGAATCATCAAACCGAAAATTATATCCTGCCTTTTCTATGGATGAGAGGGGAAGAAGAACAAGTTATCCGAGAAGAAATTGCTAGAATTTATGAATGCGGAATAAGAGGGATCTGTGTTGAAGCGCGGCCGCATCCAGATTTTGCAGGTCCTGGCTGGTGGCATGACCTTGATATTGTTATGGAAGAAGCGAAGCAGCGGGGAATGCGTGTTTGGGTATTAGATGATGCCCACTTTCCAACGGGCTATGCCAATGGGTTGATCGAAAAGAAATATCCAAACCGGAAGAAAACATATATTAATTACAATACAGTCGATGTATTAGGTGCACAAAATGAAGTAACGATACATATTTCCCCTATGTTAAAACCGAAGACCTCTTGGTTAGATATTGGTAAACCAATAGATAAAAAGGAACAGAAGAATAATAAATTAATGAGTGTTGTAGCAGGCAAACTAGTAACAGATGGAATGATTAAGGAAGATATCATCGATTTAACTGACCGTGTGGAAGGTGGTTTTTTAACCTGCGCCTTACCAGAAGGGCCTTGGCGGATTTATGTGGTTTATGAGACGAAAACGGACGGCGGCAACCCGAAATATATAAATATGATTGATGAAGACTCTGTCAGCACGCAGCTTGAAGCTGTCTATCAACCACATTTTGAACGTTATAAAGACGAGTTTGGGAAGACATTTGCCGGGTTCTTCTCAGATGAACCAGCATTCGGTAATGTAAATGGGTTTGATTTTAACGAATCGATTGGTAGAAAAGATATGCCATTACCTTGGAGTGAAGAGGCAAAAGCTATGCTATCAGAAGCTCTAGGGGATCAGTGGAGAGTGTTTTTACCTTATTTATGGAACAGTTCTGAAGAAATGAATCAATGTGTCCTTACCCGCTATACCTACATGGACATTGTTACCCGCTTATATGAAAAGAACTTTAGTAATCAATTAGGGAAATGGTGTGAAGCACACAATGTTGAGTATATCGGACATGTGATTGAGGATAATGACCAGCATAGCAGATTAGGCAGCGGTGCAGGTCATTTCTTTAGAGCATTGTCAGGCCAGCATATGTCTGGAATTGATGTGATTGGCGGACAAGTGATTTTTGGAGGTGCGGGGTTAGAACGCCGCGGCATTTTTAAGGGGGATGGTGAATTCTATCACTATACTCTCGGAAAACTCGGCTCGTCCTATGGTCATCTTGATCCGAAGAAAAAAGGGCGAACTATGTGCGAATTATTTGGGGCTTATGGATGGAGGCTTGGAGTTCGCGATATGAAGTATATTTTAGACCATCTAGTTGTTCGCGGCATTAATCACCTGGTTCCACATGCATTTTCGATGCGTGAATATCCTGACTTCGATTGTCCACCGCACTTCTATGCTCGTGGACATAATCCACAATATAAACATTTTGCCCATCTCATGCACTATGCCAACCGCTTATGTCATATTTTTAATGGCGGCAGGCATATAGCCCCTGTAGCTGTTTTGTATCACGGTGAGAGTGAGTGGACGGGCGAATATTTGAAAATGCAAAAACCAGCTAGAGCCCTTACCGAAAATCAAATTGATTTTGACTTTGTTTCAATTGATATGCTGAATAATTTAGAATCCTATAATGGAAAGTTAGAGAATAATCGTTTATTTATTAATGGCGAAGAATTTAAATGTTTAGTCATTCCTTATAGTCAATATATAACGAAAGAGCTGGCTGCTTTTATTAAAAATGCAGATGGTTTGGAAATTATTTTTGTAGACGGTAAACCAGAAGGCATTTCTAATGTAGTAGATAAACAGGAAGTTTCATATCTATTAAAGTCTATTGAAACATGTAAAGTAGTGTCATTAAGTGAGTTGGCTTCTGACCTCCGGATTAACGGAATTTATGATATTAAGTTAACGAACACATTTAAGGATTTAACCTATTATCATTATGTAAAAGAAAATCATATTTACATGTTTCAGAATGAATCCGCACATGAGACCTTTAATGGGGATATTGAATTATCAGGTGGAGAATTTGCTATAGTCTATAATGGGCTAGAAAATAAATTCGAAAAGTTAGCAGTTAAGAAAGAAAACGGCAAAAGTATTATTAATCTGGAGTTAAAACCTTCTGAATCTTGTGTTCTATTTGTGGGTGACGAAACCCTAGGCGGCGAGTATGAAAACTATCGTCCTTACTCACTAAGGCTTAATGAATGCGAAGTAACAAGAGATATCTCTAAAGATTGGAATTATTCTTTGGTGAAAAACATTGAATATCCGAATTTTGGCGATGTACATCATCTGAAAGAGTTAGTAGCTATTTCCAAAGAACACCCAGCCTTTACAGGAATCATTAAATACGAAAAGGAAATTGAACTAGAAGAAGTACCGAACCAAGGAATATTATCTTTTGAGTATCTATATGAGGCAGTAGAACTATGGATTAATGGTGAATACGTGGGAATGAAGGTTTGTCCGCCATATGATTACGATTTGGCAGACTATTTACGGAAGGGCATCAATACGATCCGTGTAGAAGTAGCAACTACATTGGACAGGGATCGTTTCAATCATCCAGAACCTCCATTTATAGTCTGGCATGATCCTATCGATCCAACTGGTATGTTTGGGCATATTACGTTGTCCTATTCATGATTCTTCTAAAAAGGTGTGTTACCTATGAGAGGCCACACCTTTTTTAATCGTTTTATTTATTAATTGCCGGGGAGGAGTCTAATGAAATATCCATATGAAAGTGTAATCATCAACGAAGAGGTTCCTATGTTAATGTTAATGACAAGTGTGAGATATGTTGCCATGCATTGGCATGACCGGATTGAATTTTTATTTGTTCTTAGAGGCAAGATCCAAGTTTTTGTTGGAACTGAGGAGTATGCCTTGAAAGAGAATGACTTGCTCCTGATTAACAGCAATGAGGTCCATGGAGTGGAAGCAAGTGAAGATAATCGTGTGCTGCTGCTTCAAATTCCCTTATCATTTGTTGAAAAATGGTATCAAAATATTGAAGTGGAGTTATTTCACTGTCAGTCCTTTCTTGAAAAGGAACAAGGAAGGTATAACCATATTCGTTTCTTGATGGTCCTTTTAATGCTGACTTTAAGGAAAAAGGAATTAGGTTATGAGATTAAAATTCATTCACTGCTATTAGACATCGTTTACCATCTTATTAGCAAATTTAGAGTAACTAATCATAAACAGATCACCAGAAATAGCATTAAGGATATCGAACGTCTTACAAGAATCACAAACTTTATTCAAATGAATTATATGCATCCAATTACCCTCAATGAGATTGCGGAAAATGAGGGATTGACCGTTCCTTATTTATCACGATATTTTCAGCAGCACATAGGACAGCCCTTTGTAAAATATTTAAACGGCATTCGGCTAGAACAGGCGGTAAAGTATTTACTTGAGAACAATTGGCCAGTTATTCAGATTGCCATGGAATCTGGTTTTTCCAGTTTGAATACCTTTCACAAACTTTTTAAAGAAACCTTTCATACAACCCCCTACCAGTTTAGAAAAAATCAGCAGAAAACCTTTAGTCACTCTCTTAAAAATGAGGTGAAAGGAATTGAGAGTTATGAATATACCGAAGAAGATGATCTCAATGAGTTGGAAAAGTATATTCAGAGTTTAGAAATAATAAATTAGACCAAGAGTTAGTAATAGTTCAATGGAATAAGGCCGATTAACCGCAAAGTTGATGAAACTTCGCGGTTTTATTTTTGATAATTGTTTTTTTTTAGAAAATATTAAAAATTAATATGATTTTTCTTAATAAACTGAACGTTTTCTAGTACAATCTTCCTTATAATTAGCGGTAGATGAACCAATGGTTAAAAGAATAACCATTTGAACAGAGGGGGGAAATCTACAGAGTTTATATTGAAATTGGACGTGGATGCTATTTAAAAATGACAGCGGTTTCAAAAATAAAAACATGGGGGTTCTTGAATGAAGAAACATAAAAAATTAATGAGTATAATGCTTGCTTGTTTTTTACTAATTCTTTCAGCTTGCAGTTCGAATAAAGAGAGTACTACAACTGAAAGCTCAGGTTCGGGGGAAAAAATATCTGAGGTGAATATGGTCTTTTTTACAACTGAAGTACCCAAAGATCTCAAACTAGTACAGGATGAAATTAACAAGATATCAGAAGAACAGATCAAGGTTAGGGTAAAATTAACACCCATTAATATAGGTAATTACGTTCAACAAATGAATTTAATGTTATCTAGTAATGAAAAAGCAGATTTAATGCTTGTTACTTCCTTTTTTGGTTACACATCACAAGTAGCGAAAGGACAATTATTACCTTTAGATGATTTGGTAGACAAATATGGCCCAGATATTAAAAAGGTAATGGATCCGGATTATTTAAATGCTGCCAAGGTTTCAGGAAAAATGTATGCAGTTCCAACTCTTAGGGATATGGCAGGAGCACCTGGTATTAATATGCGCAAGGATTTGGTAGATAAATATAACATTGATATGAATAAAGTGAAAACACTGGATGATGTAGAGTCTGTTCTGAAAACAATCAAGGAAAATGAGAAAGGGATTACACCATTAGTTCCTTTTCAGCCTGGAGCACAGGCAACTGTCGTTTATAACTGGTTCGATCCACTTGGTGACACGATGGGAGTTCTGCCTAACTACGACAATAATATGAAAGTAGTAGACTTATATGAAACAGATGAATATGCGCAGTTTGTTAAGAAAATGAGAAGATGGAATCAGGAAGGACTTACATTAAAAAATGCAACAACGAATCCAGATCCTGGAACAACGTTAGTGAAGTCAAATGCAGGTTTTAGTTATTTCAGTCCTCAAAAACCGGGTATTGCTTTACAAGAATCACAAATTACTACAAAGCCAATGGTGACTACTTCACTTTTAAAACCAGTTACGACCACATCTGCGGTAACTACAATGATGTGGGGAATCCCACAGAGCTCCCAGGTTCCGGAAGCAGCAATGAAATTTCTTAATTTAATGTATGGAAACAAAGATATCGTGAATTTGCTAGACTGGGGGATTGAAGGAAAGCATTATGTAAAAGTATCGGATAATGTGATCAAATATCCTGACGGTGTAAATGCAGGAAACAATGGTTACAACTTAAATATGAGTTTTGCAATGGGGAATTCCTTTCTATCTTATGTATTCGAAGGGAATGATCCAGACCTATGGAGCAAAACGGAGGAGTTTAATAAAAGCGCGATTAAATCTAAAGCGCTTGGATTTAACTTTGATAGTTCATCCGTTAAAACGGAAGTTACAGCCGTTACCAATGTCGTTGCTAAATACGCGATTGGACTTGAATCAGGATCTTTAGATCCTAATAAGAGTCTGCCTGATTTTATTAAAGGTTTAAAGGCAGCTGGCATTGATAAGATCATTGCAGAAAAACAGAAACAATTAGATGAATGGGCAAAAAACCAAAAATAAGCCTGTCTTTCAAACCTAAAAGGCGCAGTTTAACATGCGCCTTTTAGGTTTTTTTTGATATTTAGATAAGGTTAAAAATTACATTATCATTTTTAATCTGTTATTCATAGAAAAATAAAGAATCTAGGAAAAAGGACGAAAATCTATACCGGAGATGGTTAATTAAAGTAAGGGAACCTTTCCAAAAAGAGGTTATGATATATATGTAAGCGGAATCAGTAAATATTTAATAGAAACATAGGAGGACCGGACACAATGAAACTTGGATTTAACAGCGCCATATTAAATGAATGCACCTTTGAAGAAGTAATTGACTATGCAGCTGAGAACGGTTTTTCATGTGTGGAGCTTTGTGCATGGCCGAAAGGGAAAGCGGCCCGTAAATATGCAGGTGTTACCCATCTTGATGTCGATCACTTAGATGTGGATTATGTCAAGAATTATACCGAAGCAAAGGGAATCAAGATTTCTGCTATTGCATATTATCCAAATGCTTTAGATGAAGATCCAGAGAAAAGCGAATACTACGTTGCCCACATTAAAAAATGTATTGAAGCAGCACGCAAATTGGATGTTAACATGGTTACTACATTTATTGGCCGAAACCAAAAGCAAACAGTGGAAGAAAATTTGGAAACGATGGCAACGGTTTGGAAGCCTGTCGTAGAGTTTGCAGAAGAGCTTGGAGTCAAGATTGCAATTGAAAACTGCCCGATGTTATTCACTACAGACGAGTGGCCAGGCGGAAAAAATCTTATGACAACACCAGCCATCTTCCGTCGTGTGTTTGGAATAATCCCAAATAATAATTTTGGATTGAATTTTGACCCATCACATTTTGTTTGGCAGCAAATGGATTATATCAAGCCTTTATATGAATTCCAAGAGCGGATCTTCCACATCCACTTCAAGGATATCAAAGTGTACAAAGATCGCTTAAATGATGTGGGAATCATGGCGACACCTCTTGGGTATATCTCTCCTAAATTGCCAGGTCTTGGGGATGTAAATTGGGGCCAATATGTATCCGCTTTAACGGATATTGGCTACCGTGGATATGCCGTGATTGAAGTAGAGGACAAGGCATTCGAAGATTCACTCAAATCAAAAAAAGATTCGATTAATATTAGTAAAAACTATTTGAGTCAGTTTTTTGCTTAAATAGATTAACTTATAAATCTAATAAAATAATTTTATAACAAAAAAGGAGAATGAAAATTATGGGTAAATTAAAGATTGGTATTATTGGCTGCGGTGGTATTGCAAATCAAAAGCATTTTCCAGCATTAGCACAATTTAAAGAGATTGCTGAAATGGTTGCATTCTGTGATATTCAAATTGACCGTGCTGAAAAAGCCGCTAAAGAATATGGAACTGAAGATGCAAAAATTTATGTTGATTATAAAGAACTATTAAAAGATGAATCCATTGATCTTGTGCATGTACTAACTCCTAACGTTAGCCATAGCCCAATTACAGTTGCTGCATTTGAAGCAGGCAAGCATGTTATGTGTGAAAAGCCAATGGCACACAATACAGAAGCGGCTCAAAAAATGATGGATGCTTGGAAAAAATCCGGCAAGAAATTCACAATTGGATATCAAAACCGCTTCCGTCCAGAGGTTCAATCTCTTTATAAAGCTTGTGAAAAAGACGAGCTTGGAGATGTTTATTTTGCAAAAGCACATGCACTTCGCCGCCGCGCAGTTCCAACATGGGGAGTATTTCCTGATAAATCACAACAAGGTGGCGGTCCGTTAATCGATATCGGTACACATGCACTTGATATCACTTTATGGATGATGGATAATTACAAACCAGTTTCAGTAACAGGTTCTGTTTTCAATAAATTAGGTAATCTGCCAGAAGCAGTTGAAGGAAATATGTTTGGCCCTTGGGATCCAGAAACATTTGAAGTGGAAGATTCAGCATTTGGTTACATTAAGATGGAAAATGGAGCAACGGTTTTCCTTGAATCTTCTTGGGCACTTAATGTACTAGAATCAAGAGAAGCGGCTACAACTCTATGTGGAACAAAGGCAGGAGCACAAATCAATTCCGGTATGAGCTTCCGCAACAATGAGTTAATTTATAACTCTGCACGCAATGGTATGTTAACAGAAGAGAAAAACTCTGCAGGTGGAGCGATTGCATTCTTTGAAGGTGGTTCCAATAAACCAGAAGTGCTTGAAGCAAAACAATGGTTAGAAGCGGTTAAATATGATAAAGAACCATTAGTAAAACCAGAACAGGCATTTGTTGTAACAAAAATTTTAGATGCTGTCTATCGTTCTGCCGAAACTGGAAAAGAAGTTGTTTTTGAACAGGAAACAGTGGCAAGCAAATAGGAGGTGGACCTAAGTGGCATTTAGTATGAAATTACCTTTCGTCGATGTTGTTTGCGATGAAAGTTTAAAAAATACCTATGTGAATGGGGAAAAGTTGGGGTATGAATTCCAAATTCGCTTAAGTAACTATCGCGGACATTACTTATCCTGTATTGAAGAATTTGTGGTTACCGTTGATGGAAATGAAGTGAATTCTGATGATATCACCTTTGGACTTAATGAGAAAGAGTTTACCTTAAGACAGCTGCCAAGTCTTATTTCAGAGTTTTGGAATTTGATAGATCCAGCTACGATCTATGTATTTGCTCCTGGAGGTTTAACAGAAGGCGAACATCATGTTGATGTGAAAATGATGTTACGTATTCCATATATGGCCGTTCCTGGAAGAAAGACCGAACGTGAATACGCGGTATTAGATTCTTGCGGAAGCAAAACATTACAGGTGAGAGATTAGCAGAAAGGAGGTAACAACAAGTGAGTAATATTAAATTAGGTGTGTCTCTTTATAGCTTTACTGATGAATATGTGAAAGGCATATTTACCTTAGAGGATTGTATTCGTACCGCAGCTGAATTTGGTGCGGAAGGATTTGAGTTGGTAGGTACGCAAATGCTGCCATCATACCCATATGTAAATGACAAAGTTTTAAATGAATTTAAGAGCATGACGAATCACTATGGGATCGAATTTGTTTCTTACGGAGCTAATGCAGACCGTGGGTTAAGATCTGATCGTGATTTAACAGAAGAAGAACTGCTTCAGTCATCTATTATTGATTTGAAAACAGCGAATAAATTGGGTTGTAAAATCATGCGTGCTCAATATCTTATTGGACCGTCAGTTTTTGCCAAATTAGCGCCATATGCAGAGGCTTATGGTATCAAGGTTGGAATTGAAATCCATAATCCTGAAACGCCAACATCACCAAATATCCAGAAATTCACCGAGGTAATTGAAAAAACAGGATCTCAATATCTTGGATTTGTCACTGATTTTGGTACTTTTGCGACTAAACCAAATAAACCGCATTGGGATGAAGCCTTAGCGAATGGAGCACCATTAGAATTATTAGAAATGGCAGCTCAATTACGCTATGACGGTGTACCGATGATGGAAGCGAGGCAACGACTGCTTGAGAGTGGCGCAAATGGTGCTGTCATGGGTGCCTTCCAAGGCATGTATGGGTTTGTAACCTTCTACAATGAACCGGATTATGAAGGGTTAAAACAAACTATGAAACATACTATTCACTTCCATGGTAAATTCCATTATATTGATGAGAATTTGGATGAAGCAAGCATTCCATATGATAAGATCTTGCCGATTATTCAAAACTCTGATTTTGATGGTTATATTGTATCAGAATATGAAGATCACATATCTGGAAGAGCCGTAGAAATGACCAAACGTCATTTACAAATGGAGCGGAAAATATTAAATAAATAGATTATAATAATACAGGTGGGTATTTCACCTGTATTATTTTATAAGGCGGGGAAAAGATGAAAAAACTAATTGGTATTGATTTAGGCGGAACAACTGTAAAATTTGCGATCTTGACTGAAGAAGGCGAGATTCAACAAAAGTGGAGTATTGAAACAGATATCCAAAATGAAGGAAAGAATATCGTTCCAAACATTATTGAATCGATTAAACATCGTCTTGATTTGTATGGGCTTTCAGCGGATGATATTTTAGGAATCGGAATGGGTTCTCCAGGGACAGTTGATCGTGAACAAGGGACAGTCATTGGAGCCTTTAATTTGAACTGGAGTACTTTGCAGCAAGTAAAACAACAGATTGAAGAAGGAACTGGCATTTCTTTTTGTATTGATAATGATGCCAATGTGGCAGCATTAGGTGAGCGCTGGAAGGGTGCCGGTGAAGATGGTGCTGATGTGGTCTTTGTTACACTTGGAACAGGTGTAGGAGGCGGTATTATCGCAGAAGGCAATCTTATTCACGGTAAGGTTGGTGCAGGTGGAGAAATTGGCCATATCATCGTAGAACCAGATGGATATCAGTGTACTTGCGGAAATCAAGGCTGTTTGGAAACAGTTGCTAGTGCAACAGGTGTTGTTCGATTAGCCAGAGATTTTTCAGAAAGATATGCTGGGGAATCTGAATTAAAGTGGTTAATTGATGATGGACAAGAAGTGACGGCAAAGACTATTTTTGATCAGGCTAAAAAAGGCGATCAATTGGCTTTAATCGTTGTTGATAAGTTTTATTATTATTTGGGACTAGCTTGCGGCAATATTGGAAATATCTTAAACCCTGAAACAATTGTTATTGGCGGAGGAGTGTCTGCTGCAGGTGACATGCTTTTAAATGGGGTAGAAGAATATTTCCAAAAGTTTGCTTTCCCGACAGTTAAAACTAGTACGAAACTAAAGCTTGCTCAGTTAGGGAATGATGCTGGGGTAATTGGGGCAGCATCGTTAGTGAAATAATTTAATTAAAAATAAAGCCAATACATACAAGTGATTATCTCTAGTATGTATTGGCTTTTATATTAAATATCAATATTCATATACTTGAATTCTATAAGCTGAAGGCATGTCTTTTAATTGGACCATCATTTTTTCATCACCGTTTAAAACCCGTCCTGCCTTCCATTCTCCATTCACAAATTCGCCTTCTTCGAATCGTAACAATTCCACATGTGTATTTTTTTCTGGTTTTGAAAAGAATTGAACCTTCATCATTATTCCAATAACGATGAACTCATTTTCCGAAAGCTCAAAAATCATACCTCCTGAAGTTGGCTTATAAGGTGCTTTAGGAGAATAAGATACAAGAATATCATAATTGTCAAAATGCAGCAGTTTACCAAAGTCATGTTCATTTCTCTTTACGAAACTTTGTAAATGACTGGTTCCTCTATATTTAAAATAAAGCGGTTTAATATTCTCTATAATAGAATAACTCTGTGCTAAATACGCTGCACTGCCTTCAATTTCAAATGCTGTGGGGTCAATATTTAATGCCATCATTATTTCCAGTGGTGGTTTTTCAATAGCTTCCGGATCCATCAAAAGCTCTTCAATGCCAAATGGTGCATAACAAATAGCGTTACAACCGCCAACAGCATATAGGGCATAGGTAGCTGAGACAGCATCTTTACGAACCTCTGGAATGAATAATGGATTGCCATCCTGACTATATTCATCCAGTACATCAGGTACATATGGAACATAAATATCAGGCGCCAGACAAAATAGTGATGGAGCCATTAAATTCCACATTTTATGCATCTTCATGACAGGACCGCCGCTTGGATAGGTTCCTGCACGCCATGGGAATTGTTCTAACCATGCATTGGCATAGCAAGGAAGAGGATATTCCTGTTGACCTGTGTTTGTAATTCGTTCTACTGCTGATGAAAAATAGTAAGCCATAAAGTATTCGCTAGCATCATAGCCAAATGCTTCTGCCCATGTTCCAGAAACTTGGAATTCTTCAGCAATGGATTGTGGAATTTCTCGAGAAAAAGCTTCATTTGCTGTAATAGAATAATCACGATCCGTGCCTAAAAGTCCGATTTCATTTTCAACCTGCATAACAATAACCGTATTTTCTTCTGAATCAATAGATTTAATAAATTTCATTAAGTGATAAAATGCATTAGCATCTTTTTCTATTGCTGCTTCACATAAAGGTGAAATGGTATTTATTGCTTCACCAGTTGGTTTACAAGCCCGGAAATAAGTTCTAGAATCTTTTTTCATCCAGTGGGGCACATAGAATGATTCTGCATTTTTCCATAAGCCAAACCAAAGGAAAATAAGATGCATGTTATTATCACGCGCCTGGTTGATCAATCCTTCAACGATGGTAAAGTCAAATTGATTCTCTTCGGGCTCAATTAATTCCCAGTAAACAGGAACAATTACAGAATTCATATTTAATGTTTTTAAATTAGGCCAAACCTGTTTTTCCATATACTCCAGGTTCGAGGCACTGGAATTATGGATTTCTCCCGCTAAGGCAATAAAGGGTTCGTCATGAACGAATAATGTTGGAATATCATTGTACTTTTTAATATGAGGCAATATTGACATGATAAAATCTTCCTTTCATAATAAGATTATATTAATATTTTAATAAATATTATGAGTAGATAAAATCTTAAAATATTATAGTTGATATGAATATATTAAGAATTGAATGGAGCTTTCTGAATTATGAAAAAGGTTTTTTTTACAAAATATACTGAACAAAACTTAAAACTACCTTTTGTTTTATATTCTTTAGGTTTAAATCATAGGCAGGAATACATAAATAGACCCTCAGGTATGCCATTTTTTCAGTGGATTCAAGCTGTCAAGGGAAGCGGAGTGCTAGAAATAGATAATAAACAGTATGTGGTAGAGGAAGGGAGCGGGATGTTATTCTTCCCAAATGTTGGTCATAAATATTATGGAGTGAGCAAAGAATGGATTGTTCATTTCATGTGTTTTACAGGTTATGGGACAAGAGATTTTTTGGAAAACATCGGGATTGAGCAATCGGGTATTTATAAACTAAACGATCTTGAAAAAGTAGAGAAATATATGGAAGAATTATTTTTCATTTATACTCGTGATAGCCGAATGGAAATGTATGATTTTTCAAGAGTGCTTTATGATATCTTACTGGAGTTCCCAAAATCAACCACGCTTCCAAATGAGAGGATTATTCAAAATCAGAATAATAAAGTACATTTTGTAATGGATTATATAAACCAACATTATAACGAGCCCATTGTGTTATCTGATTTAGCAGAAAAGGTTCAATTGTCAAAAGAGTACCTTTGCCAGTTATTTAAAAAGTTAAACGGATTTTCTATTTTTGACTATATTACAGATGTTCGACTAGCCAATGCGAAAACCTTACTCATTAAAGAGAGGAACGAGAAAATCAAGAATATTAGTAGATTGTGCGGATATGAAGATGTTAGTTATTTTGGGATGGTATTTAAGAAAAAAGAAGGGATGACGCCAGCGAAATTCCGAGAACTACATTAAAGCTATGTAATAAGAGAACAATAATAATTTTTCACTTTCGACATCAATAGACTATGTAACTAACAAACTGTTATTATAAAGGGAACGCGCTATAGGTTGTGTTTGAATGGAGGGTTGGAATTGGTTAGTACTTTTGATCTTCAGTCTTCAATAAGTTCAAAGTTAGTCACTATTTCTATTATGAATTATAAGAGTAACTTGGATCATGCGCATCGTGATATTGAATTCATTTATGTGATAAAGGGTAATTTGCAGGTAAAGGTAAATAATGAAATCCTGCCGATGAATAGCTCTGATTTTTTATTGGTGAATTCGAATGAACTTCATTCTTTACAATCTGAAAAGGATAATTTATTTGTTATTGTCCATTTGAATTATTCTGAACTAAGTTCATTGCTAGGTCAAAAGGATCTATTTTTTACTTGCGATTCAATTGGTCATTCTTCTCAATCTGATCATGAATTAAGAAATGTTATAGAAGAAATATTAACCATTTATATAAAACAAAACAATGATGTGTATGTTGAGTATTTAGAAAAAGCACTTAAATTCATTTCTATTCTAAAATTATATTATTTGAAAAAGAAAGAAATAGAAATAGGTAATCCTTCTGTCACAAGCCAAAATGAAAGATTAACTGAGATTATTGAGTATATTCACAGCAATTATCACGAGCACCTGACATTAGAGGAAGTGGCAAGATTACATTTTATTTCTGTTCCCTATTTGTCTAAAATCTTTAAAAAACAAACAGGAAAAACGGTCTCACAATACTTAAATGAAATTCGTCTCTTCTTTGCAGTAAATGAATTAGAAAACTCGAATAAGCCTATTACTAGGGTTGCATTAGATAATGGATTTCCTTACTTAGCAGCATTTAACAGGGTCTTCTATGAGTATTATCATTTAAAACCTGTTGAATATAGGAAAAAGTTAACAAAAATGGTGTTGGCTAAGGAAGAAGAAACGAAAGAATCCAGTTCCCAAGAAAAGAATGAAGCATTTATTGAATTGGACAAATATCTTAGTAGTAAGGCAACTGACCGAAACATAACTATGCTTGAATCTCCGGACATGTTGGAATCTCAAGTGATAGAAATAAAGGACGTTCAGGCGATCACAAAGTATTGGAGCAAGCTCATCAATATTGGATATGCAAAGGATATTTTAAACTCTGATTTGCAGGAGCAAATCAGCCTTCTTCAACAAGAAATAGGCTTTACCTATGCTCGTGTTTGGGGTCTTTTTGGTGACGATATGCATGTTGAAGATCGTACAAGCAATACCATATTTTATAATTTTTCTAATACAAATAAATTATTAGATTTCTTAATAAAAAATAATTTAAAACCCTTTATCGAACTTGGTCCCAAACCTAAGATTATTTCGAAAACTCTCGATGAAATTTTTATTATCGAGACCATCAGTGAAAGGTCATTGGAAGAATGGAAAAACTTATTAAAAACTTTTTTTTTACATTGTATGGAACGTTATGGAATTGATGAGGTTGAAACATGGTATTTCGAAATATGGAGTAAACATATCGATCCGTTTACAGATAAGAAACAAGATCATACTGTCTTTTTAACCGATATTATATATGAGGAACCCAGCCAATTTGAGGAATATTTTAAAATATTTAAAGAATTTAAGACAGTTATAAAAGATATTGTTCCTTTGGCAAAGGTTGGCGGCTGCGGGTTAAGTATGGAATTAGCAGGCAGTAAACTGAATTCCTTACTTAAACAGTGGAAATTAGAAGAAGTCCAGCCAGATTTCCTTTCAGTGTATCTTTACCCTATTGAAATTGATAAACAGAAAAATGCCATACCAATAAAAAATCAGCAATCAACTAATCCTAGTTATATTAAACAAAAGTTACATGAAATCAGAAAGTCTTTGGAAACAATAGGATACGAGGAACTTGAATTGAACGTTACTGAATGGAATGTAACGCCAGTAAACCGAGATTATCTTCATGACACTTCTTTTAAAGCTTCTTATATTGTAAAGAATATCATTGAGAATTTACATCAACATCCAGTTAACATGCTCGGATACTGGTTGGGTTCTGATATTTTTAGTGATTTCAGGGATTCTAAGAATCTTTTACATGGCGGTGCCGGTTTGTTGACGAAAAGTGGCATAAAAAAACCAAGCTACCACGCTTTTGCCCTTTTAAACCAGTTGGGTGAAATTTTAGTAGCGAAAGGTGAAAATTATATTGTTACGAAAAAAACTGGAGATCGATATCAAGTGTTATTTTTTAACTATAAGCATTTTAACTATTCCTACTATTTACAAACTGAAGGAAGTAATGGGATTAGCGGACAATATGATATATTTGAAAATAATGAGCCTTTAAACCTTTCACTTGAATTACAAGGAATTGCTAATGGGGAGTATCGTCTTAAGGAACATAAACTAAACAGAGATCATGGAAGTATTCTTGATGAATGGATGAAATTTGGTGCGGTTCATGACCTGAAAGCCGATGAAGTTGAATATTTAAGGCATATTTGTATTCCTTATATGAAAGTTGAAAATAAAATAATAGAGAATAATTCTATCATATTAAAAGGAATGCTGAATCCGCATGAGGTAAAATTGTTTGAAATAAATTTATTACTACGTGATATATAATTATTGAAGGTTAAAAATCTAATTGATTTTTAACCTTTTTTTGTGAATAAGTTACAACTTTTCTTATCAACTTAAGAAATAAACAATTAGAAAAAGGTGTTCTTATGGCAAAAAATAGTTCTTGGTCATTCACAATCATTTTTTTAAGCATGGTATTATTACTGCTATCATCATGTAGTCAGTCCTCAAAAAAAGGGGAACAAGATAAGAATAAAACCCCTCGAGAAGTTTTAGGTTTCTACACAGAACAGGAAGGAACGTATCCAGGTTCTCAACCTACAGTTAACTCACAAGTCACGAATTTAAGCATCATTGCACCTTTTTGGTACAAGCTTGATGATAAACGTCCAGGCAGTCTTATAGATACCGTTACAGCAGATCATAAAAAAAGGGTTATTCAGAGTGCCCATGAGAAACAGCTGAAGGTATATATGGTTGTACACAATCTTTTATATGAAAACGTGGAGAAGGGTAAAAAAGTTGCCAGTAGTGTACTAGATAACAATAAAAACCGAAATGTTTTCATTCAGAACTTACGCAATGAAATGAATCAGTTTAAATATGATGGTATTAATATTGACATGGAAAATTTATATTTGACGGACAGGGATTCCTTTAGTCAGCTGATAAAAATATTGTCTGATGTACTGCATCGTGATGGAAAAGTGGTTACAGTTTCAGTACCGGCAAACACAGGTGATTCCCGTGCTAATCCCTGGTCACCGTGGTTTGATTACGAAAAGCTTGGTTTATATTCGGATGGGTTAGTGATAATGACATATGATGAGCATAACCCAAGAACAAAACCAGGTGCATCAGCATCAGTCGATTGGACAGAAGCAACAATTCAATATGCTTTGAAACATGGAGTACCAGCATCAAAAATTTTACTCGGTATTGCTGGTTACGGATGGGACTGGGATACAACAGTAAACAAAGCCTTGTATAGCTCCTATGCACAATTAATGAGTAAGAAAACAAAATATAAAGCTAAAGTTAAATGGGACTCCCATTCGCAAACACCTCATTTCAGTTACGTAGATACAAACCATCATAGCCACCAGGTTTGGTTTGAGAATAGCTATAGTCTGAAGTATAAGCTAAAGCTTGTAGAAAAATATGACTTACGGGGAATCGGAATATGGCGGCTCGGCTTAGAAGATCCAAAGTACTGGACGACTATACCCGACAAAATAAAAGTGAAAAAGTGATGGAGTGGTTTGCCAGCTGTTATAAAAGTAAGGTATATGAGTATTAAAAATAAGGCTTAATATACAAGATTTTTGGCATAACTTGTTTATTAGCTTTATTTTTTATTCGAAAAATCATGCTGTAGGAAAAGACATTTTTTCATTACCTAATACAAATAGGATAAAATCTTGTGATAAATTATTAACCTTTTATAAAAAAGTGAAACAAAATCATCGAAAAAGTAGAGCGGAAATTAGGTCTTTAAGGATAACTAATTAAAGGGAATCCAGAGTTTAATCAAATAAAATATAAATGTAAGCGAAAACAATATACAAAATTGAGTAGCGATAATAGGAGGACAAAAAATGAGCAAATTAAAGATCGGTATTATTGGCTGTGGTGGAATTGCCCATGCAAAGCATCTTCCAGCACTATCAAAACTGAACAATAAGGTGGAACTGGCAGCCTTCTGTGACATTATCCCAGAAAGAGCGGAAGAAGCTGCAGCAAAATATGGAGCACCAGGGGTATTGGTAACAGAAGATTATAGAGAAGTTCTTGAAGATAAGTCGATTGATGTGATTCATGTATTAACTCCAAATGTTTCCCATTCAGAAATTACAGTGGCAGCTCTTGATTCAGGGAAACATGTTATGTGTGAAAAACCAATGGCTATTAATACTGAAGAAGCTCAATTGATGATTGATGCTGCAAAACGAAGCGGCAAGAAACTGACAATCGGGTACCAAAATAGATTTCGTGCAGATTCCCAAGAATTATATAACGCAGTCCAGAACAATGAACTAGGTGAAGTCTATTTTGCAAAAGCTCATGCAGTTAGGCGCCGTGGAGTACCAACCTGGGGTGTATTTCAAGATAAGGAAAAGCAAGGCGGGGGTCCGCTAATTGATATTGGGACACATGCTCTTGACCTTACCTTATGGTATTTAAACAATTATCAACCTATAAGTGTATTAGGTTCAACCTACCAAAAACTGAAGGACAAGCCAGAAGGAAATATGTTTGGACCATGGGATCCAGAAACATTTGAAACCGAAGATTCTGCTTTCGGATTAATCAAAATGGAAAACGGGGCAACCATCTATCTTGAAGCCTCATGGGCATTGAATATTCTAAATGGTAAAGACGCCCAAGTAACGTTATGTGGTACTGAAGCAGGTGCTGAAATGTTTGGTGAGACTTGGAAGGATGAGGGCTATGTTGTCTATAATCAGGTAGCACATAATCAATTGGTAGAGACAAAGCCTTCTGGTGCAGGTGGGGTTTACGGCTTTAGTGGAGCAAATATTGCCATGCATGATGCGGAAGCCATTCAATGGATTGATGCCATTCTAAATGATAGAGAACCACTTGTAAAACCAGAAGAAGCGATTGTGGTTACGCAAATACTAGAAGCCATTTATAAATCAGCAGAAACAGGGAAAGTAATCGAATTTAACAATTCCGGTGAATCCTCACGATTGGTGGAAAGTAAATAAAAACATATAAGCACTCGTGTTACAGGCAATTTAGATTCACGAGTGCTTTCTATAATCATTAATTGAACTTAAAAGAGGAGGTATAAATTTTATGCCAACAGTATTCATAAAACTTGCATTTAATGACAAAGTCCTTTGTGAAAAAAGTTTTCACAATATTTATCTAAATGGTGTTCCAGTAGGGTTCAATTTAGGGATTAATTTAAATTATTATCGTGGTTTACATGTTTCCTGCATTGAGAAAATCGAAGTAAAGGTGGACGGAGAAATCCTCCCAGAACAATTATATTTATTCTTTATTAATGGGAAAAAGTTTTCTATTAATCAGTTAAAAGATCTTTACGCAGAATTTTGGGGAATTAAACAGACCGCAAATCTTGAAATCTATAATAATGGATTACCAGAAGGAGAGCATGAGATCGAGTTGACGTTACATTTCCGATCTCCATATATGAAGTTCGCTCCTAGAATTTATGGAACTATCGACAGTTCCTCCTGGAAAAAGATGACTTTGATCTCAAATAAAGAGGAGGTCCAGATCTAATGATTAAGAATATAGACTTCGGTGTATCTCTATATGGATTCACGGAAAAATGGTGTACGGACAATAACTATCATTTTGAAGATATGTTTAAAGAGTTAAATAGACAAGGGATTAAAAAATTTGAAATTGTAGGATCGCAAATGTTTAATCATTACCCCATTCCATCTGATGAAGAAATTAAACATTTGCTTTCATTATGTAAAAAGTATAATGTGGAGCCATTTAGTTATGGCGGTTATGTGGACATTGGTAAATTTTCTGATCATGATATGAGCGATCAAGAAATTATTTCAGAAGTTATTTTTGATCTTATGACTGCTAATAAATTAGGGTGTAAGTATATCCGCGGATTTGGTATTCCTTCTCATTTGGTAAAGGATGTGGCACGATTTGCTGAATTTTATAATGTGAAAATTGCATTTGAGGTACATGCCCCATCACGTCCGAGTGATCCTGATATTCAAGCGTTTTTAACACAGATTAAAGAATCAGGATCCTCCTATGTTGGATTTGTACCTGATTTTGGATGCTATATTGTAAGGCCAAATCCTTTAGTAATTGAGAGGTACATTGGATTAGGAGCAAGTAAAGAGCTCTTAGATTTTATTGTGGAAAATCGCCATAAGGGTTATACAGATGAAAGCATGTGGGAAAAAGTACAGGAAATGGGTGGAACTGAAGCAGAAAGACTTGCCATTAGCGAATTATTTGGTTATTTAAGTTTTGCATCGGCAGCAGACCTAGAGGGCTTTAAAACGCTGTTACCATATAGCTTATACTTTCACGGAAAATTCTATCATATTGGGGAAGATTGTGTAGAAACGACTATCCCGTATGAGGCGTTACTAAAATTGATTGTAGATTCTGGATTCAAAGGGGTCATCATGACGGAATATGAAGGACATTGTTTTTACTTAAACGATGCGGAAGAACAAATAGGCCGCCATTTACAAATGGAACGGAATATACTGAACGCTCTTTAAGATACAGCATGATGTAAGACTTTATTAATCTATTTATCATTGGTGAAATGAAGGACATTAGGCAGGGTTGGGAAGAGGAGTATGTCCTTCATAAGGTGGATGAAGGACATTATGCAGAGTTGGTAAGAGGAATATGTTCTTCATAGGATGGATGAAGGATACTATGCGGGGTGGTTAAGAGAAATATGTCCTTCATAAAATGTGGTCTTTTATTAGGAGGGTTTGGGGGAAATGGATAATCTAATATTTGAAAAAAAATCGAAAGAGCTAAATAAAGGAAAACGGGTTGCCATTATAGGCGCAGGTCCTGGAGGTTTATCTGCTGGGATTGCCCTTCATCAAGCAGGTTTTGACGTGAAAATATTTGAAAGACATAAGCAAACAAAGGCACTTGGCGGAGCCATTATTCTGAACGCAATTGGTATCAATATCTTGCGTAGTTATGGTATTAAGACCGATGACATGGCAACAACAGCCATTCAAAGATTTAGACGTTTTGACGGACATCAAAGGGTTCTGCAGCAGTTTGATTCGAGCCTATTAAATAAAGCCAATGTATCAGGCTGGATGGCAGGCTTGATGCGTTCCGAACTTTATGAACGACTCCTCAATAAAATACCAGACGAAATGATTGTAAATGACTATGATTTTAGTTCCTACGAAGAGGGACCTGATGGAGTAAACTTACTTTTCGAAGGTGGAAAGTCTTACACAGCAGATTTACTTATTGGAGCTGACGGTGTGAATTCTCTCGTACGCCAACAGCTTTGGGGCAAATCAGAACTACAGCACTTAGGTATAGCTGTTTGGCTGGGATGGTCTGAAGTAGAGGGACCAAACAGGAATGAAATTGTCCTAAATCATAGTGACCTCTACCAATTTGGCTATGCACCGCTTAGTTTTAAGGGGAAAAATTGTTTTGAATGGTGGTTTGTTGAACCTTGTGGGGAAAATCAGCCAGAGCCAAGTGATCCATTAAGTTATATTCGTAATCGTTTGAAAAACTTTGTTGAACCTGTGCCTGAAATTCTTAAAGCAACGAACTCTCAAAACCTATTCCGCTGGCTGATAAAGTATAGGGAACCATTAAATGCTTGGTCAAAAGGCAGAGTAACAATCCTCGGGGATGCTGCACATCCGACTTCTCCCTATGCTGCATACGGGGCAGGAATGGCATTGGAAGATGGATATTTTCTAGGGAAGTATTTACAAGGTGTTGATTTATCTGATGCTACGGCACTTCAGACTGGACTAGGTAAGTATGATAATCAGCGTGTTAAATATACCAATCATGTGGTAGGCTTTGCTAGAACTTTAGGGAAAATCTTTCATAATGCTCCAAAACCAGTTCGAATTTTTCGAGATTTTCTACTAGATTATACGAAAATTCCAGAACGAAATATTGTGAAAAATAGTATTGAAGAAGCAGAGACTCTTTTAAGAATAGTTCTTGATTTGGAAAAAGCAAATAACACCTTGCCATTTACAGATTATGATATGGAAGAAGGTAAACCTTTAAATAAAATATTCTAGTAAGGTTAAAAAATTCACTATAATTTTTAATCTTATCCATATATCTTTATATAAAGCTGCAAAATGAAATAAAATCTATATCTATTAAGATAAATAAGTAAAGGTATTTAGTAGAAATAAACTTTATAGTTAAATTGTAAGCGGTAACAGTGTTGCTTGATAATTTGGAGAATACGAGAAAAATGCTGGTTCGGCCAGAGTTCAAGAAAGTGTTTACTTGGTAACTTGGTAAATTTGAAAATGGATACAGTATATTGAAAAGGAGAGTAACCTAGAATGAATAAAGAAGGAGCAAATATTAGGAAACCAAAACGAGGAGTTTCTCTTTATAGTTATGCAGGTGAATATGGTGTAACTATGACCTTAGAAGACATGCTTGCTGAAATGAACGATATTGGTGCAAGAGGGATAGAAATATTAGCCAACTCACATATTGAAGGCTACCCAAATCCTAGCTCGGAATGGCTGGAAAATTGGGACCGATTAATCGCAAAATACAATATTGTACCGGCAGAATACGGTCATTGGGTTGATTCACGCTTGTATGCGGGAAGACATCTTACACCAGAAGAATCGTTAGAGATGTTGGAACGTGACTTCAAGCTTGCTAACAGACTTGGATTTACTGTTCTTCGGACTAAATTAGGGGTAATTGATAATGAACTTACTCCTGTTGAAAACTGGCGGGAATTTATTAAAATGGCCCTCCCGTTGGCAGAAAAATATAACGTAATCATGTGCCCGGAGATCCATGCACCAACACTCTTAAAATCCAAGATGGTAGACGATTATATCGAATTTATTGAACAGATGGGGACCAAGCACTTTGGATTAAACATCGACTTCGGTGTATTTGAGACTCAAGCCTTACCTGCAAGTGAATGGGGTCCCGATGATTTTATTATGCCTCCATCAGAACATAGTCCAGTAGAGGATATTATTCCATTGTTACCTTATGTCTATTGCTGCCATGCTAAATTTGTAAAAATGTCAGATGATTTTCAAGAGATGACGATTCCTTATGAAAAAATCATAACTACATTAAGGGAGCATAACTGGGATGGTTATATGGTAAGTGAGTATGAAGGTCCAAACAAAGATGTGACCGGCTATGCATCTGAGCAAATTCGTAAACAACATGTGATGATGAAAAGAATTTTGGGAGAATAAGAGAAAAGGAGAATAGTTATGTTAGAAAAACCTTGCATTCAATCGAGAGGCTTTAAAAATATAGAAAAAGATGGTAAAATCATCGGCTTTCAGGTTAATATTAGATCTTTGTATTATCGAGGCCTCTGGCTTTCACAATTGCGGCCAGCAACGGTTACAGTAGATGGGGAAACTTTTACAGGCGATCAGATTACCTGGACAATCAATGATGTTACCTACACACAAGCTGAAATGGAAACACTTGGAGATGTTCACTGGGGACTATTAGAACCGGCAGCAATTACAGTGGCAAAAGAAGGCGGGCTAGAATCCGGGAGCCATGATATTGAAGTTAGTTATACGTATAGCTGTTCCTATTTTCCTCCCGTTGCAGATACCGTCATGGGTGGTACGCACAAAAGAAAGCTAATTTTGGTTTAAATTTATTAATACTTTTTTATAGTTGGAGTGATTTTAAAAATGACAAAACAATTGATAAATCCAATCTTACCAGGATTCTATCCAGATCCCTCCATTTGCCGGGTGGATGATGATTTTTATATGATTACATCTAGTTTTTCACTCTTTCCAGGAGTACCAATCTTTCACTCTACTGACTTAGTAAATTGGGAGCAGATTGGTCATATACTTGATCGAAAATCCCAACTTCATGTGACGGCAGATCACATGACAGCAGGAATCATGGCACCGACATTAAGATATAACAACGGTACCTACTACATGATAACGACAAATGTAAGCGATAAGTGGAATTTTATTGTGACGGCTAAAGACCCCCGTGGTCCGTGGTCAGACCCTTACTGGCTCGAGGGTTGCCCTGGGATTGATTCATCATTATTTTTTGATGATGATGGGAAAGCATATCTTACAGGTACTAGAGAGGATACGAATACAGATGGTACAAGGTCTCAGGGAATCTGGGTTAGTGAAATTGATTTAGACCGGATGTGTCTTGTTGGAGATGCAAGGACAATTTGGGGAGGAGCCTTAAAAAATTGCGCTTCACCAGAAGCTCCGCATCTTTACAAAAAAGATGGCTATTATTATTTAGTGATTGCTGAGGGAGGCACAGAGCACTTCCATGCTGTAACGGTAGCCCGTAGTAAAACTATTTTTAATGATTTTGAAGGTTATGCAGGTAACCCAATTTTAACCCATCGTCATTTAGGGAAACATTATCCTATTTGCAATATAGGCCATGCGGATTTGGTGGAACTGAAAAATGGTGAGTGGTATACTGTCATACTTGGCTCTCGCCTAATTGAAGGCTATCATAAGAACCTTGGACGAGAAACTTTTATAGCACCAGTCATATGGGAAGAAGGCTGGCCTGTGATTAGTCCCGGTACCGGTAAAGTTGAATTGAGTTATCCAGCACCAGATCTGCCAGCGTCTACAGAGCGAGTAGTTCCAACAAGAGATGAATTCGAAGGTGACAAACTTGGAATGGATTGGGTATTTTACGGGACTCCTTATGAGAATTTTTACTCGCTCTCAAACAGTAAACTGACAATGAAACTTCTACCTCGTTCAATCAGCCAAGAGATCCGTAAAATCGACATACATGCAACGGAAGTGGATAAAAACGTCCCAACCCTCGGGTTTATTGGCCGTAGACAGTTGCATGCGAATTTTAGTATGGCAACAAAGATGAACTTCCTAGCTTCCGAGGAGAATGAGACTGCTGGACTAGCAATCATGCAGGCATGTAATCATCAATTCCGGTTGGAGCGTTCGATGGAGAAAGGAAAGCAAATATTAAGATTGATTCAGTGTACAAGCGAGGTAAATGGATATCCTCACCAGCCAAACTTTCAATGTTTGACCACTGAAACAGAGCTTGCTAAAACTGAAGTAGATGGTGATAATATTATTCTCGATATAACTGCAGAGGGTCAATCGCATAGCTTCTATTATGGTTCAGATGAAGAAAATCTACAATTACTTTACGCGAATGCCGATGGAGGGAAGTTAAATCCTGAAGCTGTAGGCGGTATGGTCGGGACTATGCTTTGCATGTTTGCCAGTTCTAATGGGAAAGAAAGTAAGAACAGTGCGGAGTTCGAGTGGTTTGAGTATACCGAAACCGAGTCAAGTCGTGATGGCCGTGTTATAGTTCATGCGTGAATTAATGGAAAATAAATAATAATTTATTGAAGAGGTTAAAAATCATAATAAGATTTTTAACCTCTTTAATTCTTTCCGAAATTAATTTACAAGTTTGGTTAAAAATTGCTTCGCAAAATGATTAAAAAAGTGAAATTAAATAAGTGCCTAGGAGGTGTAAGATTAAATTAAACACGGTTTTAATTTTAAGAATAGGAGAAAATTGATGCAAAGGTTTACGTTTTTTAGAAAGATGAATATGCCATTATTTATTCTAATGGTGAATATGTTTCTCGCATTGCTTGGGGTAGGGTTAGCGATCCCTATACTTCCTAAATTTATCTTGGAACTCGGAGCCAGTGGTAAAGACCAAGGATACCTCGTAGCTGCAACAGGGCTGACACAGTTTCTTTTTTCTCCGCTTGGTGGGAAGTTATCAGATAAGTATGGAAGGAAAATCATTACTATCGCTGGCTTAGGAATTATCATGCTGTCACAGCTTATGTTTAGTATGGCCTCTGATTTATGGCTCCTCTATTTATCTCGCTTAATTGGGGGGATCGGTATTGGAATACTAGTACCTGCAAATATGGCATACGTGGCCGATGTGACAACAATCGAAAATCGAGGAAAAGGGATGGGATTACTAGGCGCTGCCATTTCACTTGGATTCGTTATTGGGCCAGGGATTGGTGGATTCCTAGCAGAATATGGGCTGCGAGTACCGTTTTATGCATCTGCTATTGCAGCAGGTATTGCGATGATCGTTTCTTACTTATTCTTACCGGAGTCGTTATCAAAAGAACAACAACAAGCCTTTAGAAATTCAACTTCGGAAAAAGATGGAATGACTCATGAAATCAAACGATCATTTAAAGTTCCTTACTTTGTCCTGTTATTACTAATTTTCACGATGACATTTGGATTAGCCAATTTTGAAGCAATCTATGGGTTATATGTAAGTGAAAAATATGAATATACCCCTAAAGATATCTCTATAATTTTGACTGTTGGTGCACTTGTTGGGGTAATCATTCAGGCTGTTTTGGTAGATTGGCTGCTTCGCCGCTTCGATGAGATTAAAGTGATTAATGCGTGTTTCTTACTATCGGCCGTTTCAATGATTCTCGTCTTGTTTTCTGGAAACTTTATTTATATGTTAATGATGAATATATTATTTTTCTTGTTTACTTCAATTCTACGTCCAGCAATTAATACCATGTTATCGAAAATGGCAGGAAATGAACAAGGTTTTGCGGCAGGCATGAATAATGCCTATAGCAGTTTAGGGAATATTATTGGGCCTTCATTAGCAGGAATATTTTATGATGTTTCCTACAATATACCTTTTATATTTGGAGCATTCATATTATTCGGTAGTATTATCATGTGTGCAGCTTGGAACCAAAGGGCTAGAAGGAATAATGATTTCATGGCCGTTATGAGCGGGCCAAAACAATCTTCCTAGTATAAAAATCGATAAAGCTAAAAAAATCAGCCCCAGGGCTGATTTTTTAGTGAATCTATTTTTATGCTATCTCTACAGTTCTAACCTTTCTTCCCGCCAATGGCACAGGAATATAGGCAGTCCTTACAACGACATCTAATGCAACTTCATGTGTTCCTTTGGATAAACCGCCATCCTTACGAACCCGTACCGTTAACGGCTCGCCATATTCCCATTTATAGGTTGTTACGGTTTCCATTTCATCTAAAGTAAACCAATCAACTTCATCTATGGAACATAAAATATTCTCACGTTGAACCCTTTTGCCATCTACTTCCACACCAATATCATTTACCATGGACAGTGGAATTCCTCGATAGTAAGTAATGTTGGTTTTTAATTCAAATCCTGTAATTTTACTTTCTTCTTCAGTATTTTTACATGTATTTTCAAGAAACACATTATTATCAAACATATTAATATACCTCCTGTCCTTCTAAGTCTTTAATAACATTTCGAATCAATGCCTGATGGGCTAAAACTTGTTCTTTTTCCACCATTGGATGTCCAGGAAGTACCCAGCGGTTTCCTTCATATTCAGTAGAAACATAACCGTCATATCCTTTTTCGTGGAGATATTGGAGAACTCCTTTATAATCCATAGAGTATTCTTCGCCAGTTTCGGTCATTTCAAATAGCTTAAAATGGAAATGTTTAATATATGGCATGTATTCATCTAAAACACTATATGGCTCATTTTCATAGCCATCTGCCATATGCGCGAAGAAGTGATCGGCTTCCGATTTTAATAATTTTTTTAGGTCATCTGGAAAACCGCCATTTTCCAAATATACTTTTCGAGGATCTTTTCCTTGAGCGAAGATATCATTAATATAGTCAATCACTTCTTGGTTTGTCCCTAACTGTCTGCAATAATCTGCCATCACTCTTGGAAGCCTGCGGCAGAAAATTCCTGTGTCAATGACTAGGCCAATATAAGGAGAATTTAACCGCTTCATTTCTTTAATAAATTCTTGTGTTTTCGGAACATCAAAGCTTAAACCTGCATGGATTTCCAGCGCCAAGGTAACATTGTATTTTTCCGCATATGGTAATAATGGCTCGATAACAAAAGCTGGTACCATCGATACTAATCGAATTAATTTAATCCCTAAACGGTTTGCAAGCTTAATCTCCTTAATTAGTAAATCAACGCATTCCTTTTTCGTTAATTCTCTATTCTTGTACAAATTTGTATTTAAGAACACGTCTGCAATGACAGGCTTCATTTTATAAGTACTTAGTAACCTGTCCCATTCTGCCAAAGTTTTCTCTGTTGGATGGGGGGCATTATGCAGCATCTGGTCAGGAATAATTTCAATTCCTTCTACTTCATTTTCAGCCAAAAATTTAAAAATATCTTCTAAACTCATACGTTTATTTAAATATTCATCTTGTAAACTATATAAGCTTACGCATGTTTTGATATTGCTCATGGTTAAATCTCCCTTCATTTTTTATTAAGTAATATTGATGTCGCTTACATATTTATCATAATCTTTAATGGTCCCTATTCCTTTTTTTTATTTATCTTAAGAGTGATAGATTTTCACCTTATTTTTTTAAGTCCTTTCTTTAAAATAAAAAAGGTTAAAAATGATAGTGTCATTCTTAACCTCAATAAATTTTTGAAAGCAGTGGTTGACATAGAGTCTGCCATATTTTAAAGTATAATTTTTCACACTATGTAATTAAAAAGTTAGTACTTGTTCGCTATATATTTTTTGATAATAATAGGATTAAAGACTTAATTAGGAAGAGGGAATTTTATGCAATTTAGAGTTTCAGCGGTTCAATATCATCTTCATACGATTCGTTCTTTTCAAGAATTCGCAGATCAAGTGGAGCATTATATTAAAACAGCAGAGGAATTTGGATCAGACTTTATTTTATTTCCTGAATTTTTCACTACTCAGCTCATGTCAATTGGTGATGCAAATGGGGATGCGTTGACCATTCAAGATTTACCGGACTTTACTGAACAATATCATTTTTTATTTACTAATCTAGCTCAACATTACGGAATGCATATAATTGGCGGGACCCATGTGATCCGTAAAGGAGATCGCCTCTATAATGTGGCGCATTTGTTCTATCCAGATGGAAGGGTAGCTGAACAGGCGAAACTTCATATTACTCCTACAGAGGTAAATGAATGGAATATGAGCGCTGGAGACAGCCTAGAAGTGTTTGAGACAGAAAAAGGAAAAATCGCCATGCTAACTTGTTATGACATTGAGTTTCCAGAAATAGTTCGAATGGCTAAGGCGAAGGGGGCAGACGTTATTTTCTGTCCATCATGCACAGACGATCGTCACGGCTTCCATCGGGTCCGCTATACAAGCCATGCGAGAGCGATTGAAAATCAAGTATATGTCGTAACGACTGGCACCGTTGGTTCGCTGCCAACCGTTGATTTTATGCGGGCAAATTTCGGGCAGGCAGCAGTAATCACACCGAATGACATACCTTTTCCTCCTCAAGGTATCATGGTTGAAGGGGAAATGAATCAGGATATGATTGTTACAGCAGATCTTAATTTAGAGCTGCTTTACAAGGTGCGTGAAAAAGGATCTGTCACGACCTGGCGTGACCGCCGGACCGATCTTTACCCGGATTGGGAAACAGATAAACTTGTCCGCAGTTAAATTGGAGGTTCATTCATGTATCGAAAAGAATTTTTTGTTTTCGACGGAGAAAAACCTGTTCCAGTGGTTATTAGAAATTATCAAGAGAAGGACTTTCAAGATTTGATCCGTATCCAACAGGAAAGCTTTCCTCCCCCTTTTCCAGCCGAATTATGGTGGAATGAAGATCAGCTAAAAAACCATGTGACACTGTTTCCAGAAGGGGCATTGTGTATTGAAGTAAATGGTGATATTGCAGGTTCTATGACTGGATTACTGGTTGACTATGATCCTGATCACCCAGAACACACTTGGGAGGAGATAACCGATAATGGTTATATCCGAAATCACGAAGCCAATGGAGACACCCTATACGTTGTCGACATTGGTGTCCGGCCATCCTACCGGAAATTAGGCTTAGGGAAATGGCTGATGTTCTCTATGTATGATGTGGTTGTAAATCTGCGCTTGAAAAGATTGCTTGGTGGAGGAAGGATGCCGGGGTATCATAGACACGCGGATAGTATGTCTCCAGAACAGTACATCGATACGGTTATCAAAGGAGAGCTAAGGGATCCTGTCATCACTTTTCTTCTCCATTGCGGCCGAACACCAGTAAGAGTAGTGGCTGATTATTTAGAGGATGAAGAATCGTGTAATTATGGGACTCTGATGGAGTGGAAGAATCCATTTTCAAATTGAGATATAAGGAGAACAAAAAATGGAATATAGTAGAATTACTAATATCAATGACCCGTTATTTAAGCAAATGCACCAATTAATGCAAGATGTATTCCCTCCTGAAGAAGTATTAGAATTTGATCTTTGGAAAGAGCCATTGGAAGATCCGGGTATACGTGTGTTTGTTGCTGTTAATGAAGGGAAGGTAGCAGGCGCAACCGAATACCGCTATTATGATGATTTTAATGTTGCTATGACTGACTTTACCATTATTGGCCAAGCCGGCTTAGGAATCGGTCCATATTTAGCAGAAAGAAGGTTAGCGGATTTACAGGCATTAGCAGCATCTAATGGAAAAAAATTAGCGGGGATGTTTGCTGAAATCTATGATCCCTATCGTGTAGAGCATTATGAATTTGGTGGAGTCAAACCAATGGATCCATATGTTCGCCGAGAGGTGCTGGCTCACCTTGGTTACAAACGTTTGGATTTTCCGTATGTACATCCGTCCTGGAACAATGACGGGGAAGCTGTAACCGGTCTAGACCTTTGTTTTCTTCCAATGAACGGGGAAAAACATGAGCTGGAAACAGACTTGATAGTAAAATTTCTGAAACGTTATTATACTGTTTTACCGAATAAACCAGAGTCTTGGTATAGCATGATTGAAAATCTAGAAGCAAATGATACAGTAGGATTATTATATTTTTAAAACAAATTATCGACGAGGATACCTGCATTAAGGGTATTCTTTTTTTTACATGCACCTAAATAAGAGGTGCATTTTTTTACTTGAAATATGATGAATATACTGCCAACAAAACTTTTCAATCCTTCTCACCACCCATTATTCCAAGCATATCATGTATCAAGGTGGTGATAAAAATGATGTTTTCTCTTTCGGAGTGGATGCTTTATACAATGTGGGCCGTTTTTGGACTAATGATTCTTGATCTATTATTAGGATTTTTAAAGTCATTCTGGAAAGGCACTCTTACTTCTGATTTAATATTAGGATATTTGAAGGACGTCCTCTATTACGTTGTCCCATTAAACTTTATCATTTCCATGTTTCCAATCGACCCTACTGGATGGATATTGATAGTATTCTTTTTCGTAGGCGGACTTGGTGTGATTATTAAGTACGTATTAGAGATCATTAAGAAATTCAAATAAATACTGTCATGAATCCTCCTATTCTTAGTGGAGGGTTTTTTTATCCAATCCTAGATTTGTACCCATTTCTAATAGACATACTTCCGAATTCCTTTATTAAATTTAACTCCCAGAGATGGTATGACTAGCAAGAAATAAGAATAAATATCAGTAATCTTTATTAAAAGGGAGCCTAAACAATATTTTAGGTATCATTAGTAAAAGTTTTATAATAAATATTCTAAATATTCAGAAAGGAAAGTGGAGCCATGAGGAAATATCGATGGGTAAAATGGCGTAAAACCATCCTCTGGGCGGCTGTTTTGGTCATTTTAGGTATATATTTGCTTAATAGCGGGCCAACAGTTTGGGGAGTTGTTATAAGCATTGTCAGTTTGTTGCTGCAACTGCTTTTTGCCATGCTGTTTATGATTATCCAGTTTGTTGCACTCTTCTGGTTCCTTGCTCGAGGCCGGACCTATTGGATCCTGCCGGGGGAAACCGGCTCCACCTGGGCGGATTACCGTGGAAACCCTGAAATTGTCGAAAACGCAAAGCGGATTGTTACCCTTTTAAAAGGGGTAAAAGAATTTAAGGAAATGGGCGGTGAAGCCATTAGAGGGCTGCTGCTGTGCGGACCGCCTGGCACAGGGAAATCATATCTTGCACAGGTCATTGCAAATGAGGCACAGGTGCCGTTTGCTTACGCTTCTGCACCAAGTTTTCAAAATATGTTCTTTGGTGTTGGAAACCTGAAGGTAATGGGAATTTATAAGAAGGCCCGTAAGCTCGCGAAAGTATATGGGGCTTGTATCATATTTATAGATGAAATTGATGCCATTGGGATGAGCCGGCAAGCTGGCGGTGGAGCAGGAGGCATGATGGGCGGAATGATGGGGATGGGTGGATCGGGTCTCTTGAATGAACTGCTTTTACAAATGGACCCTCCAAACATTGACAATGGCTGGTTCGCCAAGTTACTCCGGTCGCTTGGGCTCCGTCGTAAAAAGGCAGAGCGCCCAGCTGTTCTTACAGTTGCTGCCACAAACCTTCCTGATGTTCTAGATCAAGCATTGCTGCGTCCAGGGCGTTTCGACCGTAAGCTCTGGGTTGATTCTCCAGACTACGACGGACGGATTGATGTTTTCCAATACTACCTCGAAAAGGTAAAAAAGGATTCTACGATCACACCTGAACGGGCTGCATTAGATACCATCGGTTATTCTCCGGCACAGATCAAACACATTGTAAATGAAGCGGTCGTTATTGCCCATCAACGGGGAGCTCAGGTAGCTAGTTATGAGGATTTCCGTGCAGCGATGGAGACATACGAGTGGGGACTAAAACAGCCGCTAAGGTCAATGAGTGACGATGAAAAAAGAAATGTTGCCTATCATGAGGCAGGTCATGCGGTCGCGCAATTTCTCTTAAAACCGCATGAACGTGTATGGAAAGTTACGATTATCCGCAGGGGTGGAGCGCTCGGGCTCGCTGCTACTAAACCAACGCATGAACGTTATAACCGTACTGACAAAGAAATATTGGCAGAGATACAAGTTTGTTTGGCCGCTCGGGCAGTCGAGGAAGAGTTTCTCAAAAAGAAGTTAAATGGTGTTACGTCAGATCTGAGACAGGCAACAGAGCTTGCGGGTGCTTATCTGGGGATAGTCGGTATGGGAGAAGAATTATTCAGCTGGCTTGCCGTCGGTTCTCGTTCAGACGGACTTAGAGCTCTCCGATCTAAAATTAATGAATTGTTACAGTCTGAGATGACAAAGGTAAAGAAACTTGTTAATGATCATGCTGAATTTGTTCACAAAATTGCTGAGGAACTTTTAAAGCGCGGGGATCTAACAGGTGAGGAGATTGAACAAATACATCTCCAGCTTTATGGGCAGAGTCGTGCTGAAGTTCTAGAATCAAAGAGTTTAGAAATGCTGGATGCTCCTATTGATGATGAGCAAAGCTAGGTCTAGTTTCAGTAGGTAAGGAAAAAAGAATGGTGCCAGTCACCATTCTTTTTTTTGCTTAGAGTCACCTTATATTTTTTTTATATAACCTGTCCATGTATTAAACGCGGGCGTGTTACATACTTGTCCATCCATGATTTCGCCAGGCTTATAAATGGTCGTGTAGGTAAGGTGGTTCCAGGTCGAAAAGCCTGTTCCTGATAAGGATTGAATATTCCTAGGGCGCCATGTACCAGTATTCAAATAAACTTGTTCTGTCGATTTTGCACTTGCCTTATCCATCACTACATTAATAGGGTATTGCACCGGGGTATGGGTATGCCCGTAAAGAACATAAGAATAGTGACTTGGTAGTTTTTCAAAGTCTTTTTTTGCACCTAATAGATATTCATCTAGAGACCATAGTTCTTTAACTTGGTTGAATTTTTCAAATATCTTAAGCTTCCATTCCGAATTACTAACATCGAAACTTCTCAAAACCGTTCCTAATAACTGAATTACATCCCCATGATCAAGCGGGTTCCAGATCTTATCATTTCTTTTAATCCAGTCCTTAACAAATTCAATCTCCATAAATTCCTCTCCGACCTTGCGGAATGCTGAATTAAGTTCCTGTTGGATCTTTTCCCCGTACTTCTCGTACCGCTGGACCTGAAAAGATAGCCAAGGAATGATCGCTGATAACGGCCTAACATCGAAAAGGTTTCGGAAATTATTACAGATTTGAATGATATCCTTTTCTGGTAAATGGGTATCCCTTAGTCGCTTGCCAACTTCAATGGGAAGCTTGGAGGCAATCTCTGAGGCTATAACATCCCCAATAGGTGTCTGATAGTAATTATTAAGAGTCTGATAGTCACCTTCAAAATTATACGGGTCCCATTCGTGGCCATGTCTTGCAAAGACACTATATTCTTCTGCTTTAAAGCAGGTTGGGAACGGTTCGATTGGCATTTGCTGCTTAAGGTCTAATACATCAATCACTTGTTTTCTTAAAGAAGGATAAACATTACACAAACGATCGTGATTTCCTTGAATGTAAATGATTTCTGGTTTCTTAGGAAATCCTAGCGATTCCCACTCATTACCTGATAGGATAGAAAAGATTTCTTCATTCTCTTTGATGATATTGTTTAATATATCGGCGGCAATTTCCTCCGTTTTCTTTGATGGGTTTCCCCAAGGGCGATTCTTTAGATCGATCTCTTCTCCCGTATTCTTGTTGATAAACCAGGATTCAGTTCGGATAAGATCAAAGATATCTCCTAATAAAATGATTTTAATCTCTTGATTTTGAGGGGGAAATGGACTGACAGCTTCCTGTGCTTGTCTGGCAAGTTCTCTAAAAATATCTCTAAATGTGGACGTTTCCAACTGGTGCCTGCCTGCTGTGTGGTCCATAAGGTGTAGATCACTTATGAAAATTAGCAATATACTAATCTCCTTTCATTACATTTTAATGAGAGAACATTGTTGAAAGGTTCAAAATGTGTCTTATTATTTTATTTATGTATATACCATCCATCCGGTTTGGACAAGCGTATTGTCCTGTGAAATTTATTTTTAAAAGGGAACTAAGGGGAAGATAGAATAGGATAAATATTTTTGTTGACAAAACCGAATAATACTACTAAAATTAAAAATTATTCAAGGATAGTTTGTATCCTGGAGTTGAATGCTTCATTTCAACTAAAATAACTGAATATGTAGCAAGCTATGATTGCTATGGGTCACACTATAGCAGGAGCAGCTTCTGGAGAGACCGCAGTTACATGCGGCGCCGAAGGGTTCACAATCTCAGGCAAAAGGACAGAAGAGTACGAAGACTATTTATTATTCTTTCACGAATAGAGTAATAGATATTATTTGTTATTCTTACGCCCTTAAGAGATTGGAGATGCCTCCAATCTTTTTTTATTGGTTTACTTCATGTTCAATATTTCACATGGATATGAAGGAATATTACTACCATTAGGGGGAATTAAAAGTGGCACAACATGAATTGAAAAGGGATTTAAAAAATCGCCATGTACAGCTGATTGCGATAGGCGGAACAATTGGAACTGGATTATTTTTAGGGTCTGGTAAAGCGATCCAGCTCGCAGGACCATCGATTATGTTTGCATATGTCATTGTTGGAATCGCCTGTTTTTTTGTGATGAGAGCGTTAGGGGAACTTTTATTATCGAAATCAGGCTATAAGTCTTTTACAGACATTGCCGAGGATTATATCGGCCCTTGGGCTGGATATGTTACAGGCTGGACCTATTGGTTTTGTTGGATCATGACAGCTATGGCTGACATTATTGCTGTTGGTGTGTATGTTCAATATTGGTTTGATATTCCGCAATGGGTTCCGGCGATTGTCTGCTTAGTGATCTTATTGGGTCTCAATTTACTTACTGTAAAATTATTTGGGGAGTTAGAGTTTTGGTTTGCTTTAATTAAAGTCATCACTATTCTTGCACTCATTGGAATTGGCATTATTCTGCTAATAATTGGTTTCAATACGGATGCAGGTACAGTTTCAGTAACAAATATCTGGGAACATGGCGGTCTTTTCCCGCATGGTGTATCAGGCTTTTTACTTTCTTTCCAGATGGTCGTATTTGCCTATGTCGGTGTTGAATTGGTGGGAGTATCAGCTGCAGAAACATCTGATCCACGAAAGAATATCCCATCAGCAATTAATAAAATTCCGGTTAGGATTCTCTTCTTCTATGTAGGGGCCTTATTCATTCTATTATGTATCAATCCGTGGACACAGTTAAATGCTGAAAATAGTCCTTTTGTAAAAACATTTAGTTTAGTAGGAATTCCGATTGCAGCAGGAATTATTAATTTTGTCGTGCTGACATCTGCTGCTTCAGCCTGCAACAGTGGTTTGTTTTCAACAAGCCGAATTCTTTTTAATTTAAGCAGTAATCAGCAAGGACCATCATTTTTTGCGAAGTTAAATAAGAACTATGTACCAAGCAGTGCGTTATTGGTCTCAAGCTTTGTGTTATCAGTTGGAGCGCTGTTAAGCAAATTGATTCCAGAACAAGCTTTTGGAATCGTAACTACAATTAGTGCGATTTGTTTTATCTGGGTTTGGGGGATTATTTTAGTTTGTCATTTGCGTTATCGGAAACTTCGTCCTGACCTTAGAAAAAAATCAACTTTTAAAGCGCCATTTACACCATTTATCAACTATGCGGTATTAGCCTTATTTGCTTTTATTCTAGTTGTAATGCTGTTCGCAGAAGCTACACGTACTGCTTTATTAATGACGCCGATTTGGTTTATTCTTTTAATTATTTTGTATTCTATAAGAAGGAAAAAGGACAAGAATATAAGGATTTCAGCCTAATGGCAAAAAAAGAACTAACCCTTAAAAGGCAGGGTTAGTTCTTTTAATGTTTTCTATTCCTGTACTAGCCTTACCAGCATATGGGCCAGTTTGTGCTGTTCTTCCTCTGTACCAACGTTCCAAAGCTCCTGCAATAAACGTTCCTCAGAATTTTTTGGAGGCTGCTTTTCGGCTAGGTAATTAGCTACTTTTTGAGCAGAATTGGCTAATTGCTCTTCATCCAGACCCAATTTTTCTCCTAATCTGACTTTTCCACTCAGGAATTCCCTAAAATCATCAAAACTTGATAGGGCGTCTCCATTTTTACTAATCTGATTTTCAATATTCTCTTCATTCAAATATTTATCCATCACTTTTCACTCCTTCATTAAGATATACAGCTGTACATTCCCTCAAACCAGTTAAATCAAACAACTTACTTTATGAAACGGGGATGAGCCTGCCGGTTTAGTCTTTAGATGCAGATTATTCTGAATAATTTTTCCCGCTGAAAAGGAAATAGGAAGAATATGTAGAAATAGTTATATAGTGGCAGGGCGGGTGTCCCACAGACTAAATAAACATGAAATAGGACTCATTAAAATAGTAATGTGGATTTGCCCGCCTACATACAATACACGGATTGAATATTTAAATGGGGTGTTGGGGGGATCAATTTGCAGAGAAAATGGTTGGTTTTTATTAGTACAGCTTTTCTATTGTTGTTTAGTTTATGTTTTTGGGTGCCCTCGAGTTCGGCGGCGACTGTCAACAAGTTTATTATCATTAACAAAGCAAACAATCGTCTCGCCTATTTTGAAAACGGCAGCTTGAAAAGAGAATTTAAAGTAGGAACGGGACGGAGTCAATCTTTAACACCAGAGGGCAAGTTTAAAATTGTCACTAAGATTGTTAACCGTCCATACTACAAGGGGGGAATTCCAGGAGGAGATCCACGCAATCCATTAGGCAATCGCTGGCTTGGGTTAAATGCCCGCGGAACATGGGGGACTACCTATGCGATTCATGGTAACAACAACCCAAGCTCGATTGGCAAATATGTGAGCAGCGGCTGTATCCGCATGTATGATAATGAGGTCGAGTGGCTGTTTAACCAGGTGCCTATTAATACCCCTGTGGTTATTACGACTTCGAAAAGTTCCTTTGATGCAATCGCAGTGGCAAACGGCTTAAAAGGCGGCAAAGGTTCACCTTCTGTCCCTGTTACTCCAATTACGGAAATCTTGAAAAAGGGCAGCAGAGGGCCAGCTGTAGTGACCCTTCAGAAAAAACTAACATCACTTGGATACAGCACCAAAGGAACTGATGGTATCTTTGGAGCAAATACCGATAGTGCAGTCCGTAAATTCCAAAAAGCTAAACATTTACAAGTAGATGGCATTGTGGGGCCAGCAACGAGAAAAGCGCTGGGACTATAGTAGACATTCATTTTGAAGCTGCTAAAAGCTTTTCCGAGCGAATTTTGTGATAAAATAAAAATAGAGGTCTTCCCATTATTGGGAAGGCCTCTATCCTTTTATTGTTCTTTTATTTGTGCCCGTTTTACAAAGAAGACTAAAACCAGCGCGATAAAAGCAATAATGGTCGAAACAATAAATGCATCATTGATTCCATCTATTGTTGTTTGCTTCATGACCTGCCCATAAAGGACATAGGTAGTCAGTTGTTTTCCAGCCGCAGCCGGCACATGGGCTAAAGCGGATAAACCTTGAGTGAGTTGCGAAAATTGACCAGCGATGAAAGGGTTCGCACTAGTCATTGTGCTTAAATATTGTCCATAATGGAGATCTGATCTTGAACTCATCACCGTCACAAGGAATGCTGTTCCAATACTTCCGGCTACTTGCCTTGCCGTATTGGATGCAGCCGTACCGTGTGCCCCTAAGTGTCGAGGCAATTGGTTCAGACCTTCTGTCATGATTGTCATCATAATGAAAGACATTCCGAACATCCTAAGCACATAAAGCACCATGAGATGGGTATAGCTTGTTGACATACTTAATTTAGTAAATTGCCATGTGGTAATAACGGTTATCGTTAAACCAATTACTCCAAGCCATCTCGCCCCAATTTTATCAAAAAGTGCACCTGAGATCGGTGACATAATTCCCATAACAATGGCACCAGGGAGCATTAATAAACCTGATTCTAATGCGGTAAAACCACGGATATTCTGCAAATAAATAGGGAGTAAGATCATCGCACCAAACATGGCCATATTGACGATCATACTAATAATCGTGGTTAATGCAAAGATATCATATTTAAACACCCTTAAATCCAACATAGGTTTATCGGTTGTTAACTCACGCCAGATAAAGGCTAAAATAAATAAAACTCCGATAGTTAATGAAACTACAACAGTACCGCTGCTCCAGCCATCATTTCCGGCTTCACTAAACCCATATAACAAAAATCCAAAACCTAAGGTTGAAAATAATAACCCTGGGAAATCGAATTTTGGATTTGTTGTTTTAGTAACGTCTTTCATCCATAGGAAACTAAGGATTAAGTCAATCACACCGATTGGAATAACAATGTCAAACAATAATCTCCATGAATAATGACCAATGAGCCATCCAGATAGTGTCGGACCAATTGCAGGAGCGAAGATCATAACCACTCCCATGAGGCCCATCGCTTTCCCACGTTTTTCAGGAGGGAATAGGGCAAAAAAGACGGTCATTAACAATGGCATAATAATTCCAGCACCACTAGCTTGGATGACCCGTCCGACCATCAGCATGGTAAAATTAAATGATAGGGAACAAACTAACGAACCTATGGTAAATAGGGAAATCGCGGAAATAAAAAGTTTCCTTGTTCCGAATTTCTCAATTAAATAAGCTGTAACTGGAATCAGAATTCCATTTACGAGCATATAACCCGTTGAGAGCCATTGTACAGTATTGGCTGAAACACCTAAATCATTCATGATATGTGGAATCGCTACATTGAGTAACGTTTGGTTAAGAATAGCAACAAATGCACCAAGCATTAATGCCGAAAGGATTTTTCCGGTTCCTGAAGATTTTTCGGTTTCCTTTTCAGTCTGTCGGGACTGTCTGGATATTTCTTCTTTCGGCTGTACCTCGGCTTGAACATACTCCAAAGCTGGCTCAGCAATTGCGTTAGCTTCAAGCATTTCTTCCACTTCATTGGATAAATCTTGTTGATTCATATTTTTATTTATCCGTGATGGAGGACTTTTAACCTCTTGATTTTCTGCTTCAGTTTGATTCAACTTCGGTTTTTTTTGTTTGAAAAAACCAAAATTGATTAATAGCAGCACCAGAATACACAAAATGGCATAAACCGTGATATATATTGACATTTTATCACCTACTTATGAATTCGCACGGTCACGTTCATACCAGGAACAATTCCTACACCTTTATTGTCATCAATAGAAACTTTTACAGGAACAACTTGTGTAACTTTTGTATAGTTAGCCGTGTTATTTGAGCTAGGCAACAAAGAAAAGGTTCCTGCAGTCGCTAAACCAATTTGCTGTACTTTACCTTTTAAGGTTGAATTAGGGTAAGCATCCACATAAATATCAACATCTTGCCCAACAGCAATTTCGTCAATTTTTGTTTCATCAATATTGGCAGTTACCCATAATTTGGTTAAATCATACACTTGTGCAAGCGGCGTTCCCGCAGCTACGAATGAATTTTGAACCGCACTACTTTGGACGACAGTCCCGTTCGTGGGAACAGTTACTTTCATTTCAGTTGGCTGACCGTCTGTTCCGGTCGTTAAGATGGTTCCAATTGTTTGGTCTTTTGTGAAGCTATCCCCAACTTGGCCTTCCCATCCAGTTAATTTCCCGCTAGCAGGGGCAGCAACGGTAACTTGTTGTCCAGCGATTTGGGCATTATCCGTTGATAAATAATTAACGGCTTTATTGTAGTAGGCATAACCGGCAAAGCCTCCACCTACCAAGATAATTAAAATAATAATGTTGACTAACAGCAAACGTTTTGTACTCATTCAATTATTCCTCCTAAATTGTTAGCTTATCTAAAACCAGTTGATGAAGACGCAGCAAGTGCGAGATTTCCTCTTCTGGTAAATCAAGTACTTCTTTGATCTTCTTCATTAATATCGAATCAGAAGAATTAAACTGATCTAATCTTTTTCTGCCTTCCTCAGTTAACCGAATGGAAACGCTCCTTCTATCCCCTGGAGCTGCCACTCTTTCGACTAAACCACTATGAACAAGGCGGTCAATAACTCCACTAACGGTGCTGTTGGTCAGTTTTAATTTTTCAGCCAGTTCTCCTAAACTGATATTCGGGTTAAAGTTAATTCTGTATAGTGCCTTTAATTGGACAGGAGTAATTCCTAATCTTTCTGCATCAGATTTAACAAGCCTATTGTAGGCTTTGTTAATTTGGAAAAAGCTCATTAAAATCTCATTATTAAGCAGGTCTATTGTCAAGCCCTCCTTTCTTTCTAAGTACTAATATTACCTATAAGAATATTTCGTATGCGAAATAAATTATATATGCGTACATTTAATTCTGTCAACAATTAATATTGGGTGTCAGATTTTTGAGTGAATCATAAACTTTGGTTAAGGAGAGGAGGAAGTGCGGAAATGAAGTTAGAAATGCAAAAAGCTACCATGCTGGCTGAAAATATTAATGACTTTATTAAGTATGTTCAAAAAAATCACAAATATAAAAATAGCTTAAGGTTTAATCCTGACAAATTGTACCAAGTTAACTTGTTTGTCGAGGAGTTTAGATTTCAAATTATTGCCGATGAACTATTAAGGATCAATAAATATTCTTGGGATGCCAAGTACACTTTTTACTTAGTGGATAGTTTTATAAAAGGTTTAGACACGATTGAAGAATATGTCAGGAATAACTACGAAGACTTATATTTATTAACTGCTAGGTTGTATATTTTAAGTGATCTTAGTCGGTTATTTACCAGAACGGAAATTCAGGCATAGATTTTAGATAAATATGGGGTTGTTCATGACTATCGAACAGCCTCCAGGCAATTATTGTAAGCAATCGAATTTAGAATAGTTCTTGTTAAGTTAAAAGTAGAATAAAATAAATTACTAGTACCATTAAGAAATAGGTAAGTATTTTCAGGTATAATTAAAAATAATTGATGGTCCAACTAAACACATGGGTTGTATCGTTTTTAGTTAAATATAATATATTAAGAGATTAAAAGTAGAGGTAATGAAATATATGAATAAGAAATATTTAAATAATGCCGATACATGTTATCAACTGGCGGAGGAAAGAGCTGCTATATATTTTCAAGCACTGTATCAACAGGTCATAGATAAAACATATGTTCATTCCTTAACAAAAGATATACAAACCTGGAAACGAAAACATATCCATCATCATTCATTATTGTCTTTTATCACCAGCATGAAGAAAAAAACTCAATCGCAAGGATATCAAAATTATATACGTTGGCTTGATTACACCGGAAAATTGGATAACTATCTCGACCGCAGTATTTCCTATCTTTATATGCGCGACCTGGGCAAAGCACTTGATTCAGCTGATACCCGCGCAAAGATTCGCCGTGCGGTTGATAATTTAACTAAAACCCTGACTGAAAATGAAAAAGAGGAAAAAACCTCATTTTCCGCAGCCGGTTTATATCGTTGGGCCCAGAGGGAAGGCATTGAATCGACAATGATTTGGGTATTGGATAAACTAAAGTCTGTTTCCACTAATCTTCCGGAGGGAATGGATGCCGATCATGCGCAGCGAAAACTAATTAAAATCATAGCTGGCGTTATTATGCACGTAGTTGACGACATGGATGAGAAAGTATCTCGTGAAGAACGGAAACAGAGACTGGACAAAGCAATCAGGCTTGGCTATTCCTATGGTTTGACCTATCCTTTTATTGACGATCTTCTCGATTCCAACGTCTTATCGGTAGAAGAAAAGGTGCGATATTCCAGCTTAATACGTACTACCTTAATAACCGGAGCAGTCGGAGAGCTTGGGGATTGGAAGGGGAAAAATGAGAAATTGCTTCAATTTATTCACTCTGAGTTGAAGGATGCCTATGAATATATTAAAAGTGAACAGCAGCCACAGACGCTGGAATCTTTTTTTGAACAATCCTATATATTTTTTAACTCTCAAGAAGTGGATCGAGACAAGGATATAAATAAATCTGATTACACCAATGAGGAGCTTTTCATCCCTGTAATCTTGAAATCTTCCTCTTCAAGATTAATCGTTCGTTCAGTCATTAGTGCCCCGGAAGACGAAGGTTTTGATAACCGAACCTTCTATTACGGTATTTATAATCAGCTTGCAGATGATTTTGCTGACATGTTTGACGATTTGCAGGAAGGAGCAGTGACTCCTTATACTTATTATTTAACCTATCATAAACAGCGTCCGGATCTAATCAATCCGTTTGAATTATATTGGGCAGTGATCAATCATTTGATTCATCATGTCTATCATTCCGATCCTATGACACGAGAAATCATCCTTGATCGTGCCATAAACGGTCTAAAACGATTCAAAGAACGAGTGGGGCCTGAAAAGTACAAAGAAGTGATGGACCTGTTTGCTTCAGGAAACCCAGTTTTTAATAAAGTTATTCAAAAAATGGTCCAAAAAGCAGACGATGTAGATTTCTTTGATAAGCTGCTCCGCGACCATATTATTAGTACGTTGAAGAAGGAAAGGCAGGAGCAGGAAGACTTTCAAGAAACAATTCAATTTGTTCGTAATCAGATTAATGACAGTTTACGTATCACTGCACTCGAAGATGTTTCTTTGATGAAGAATACCATTATCAGCGCTGCAAATTACAGCCTTGAAGGGGACGGTAAGAGGTTGCGACCCATTATTACTTGGGTTATGGGCGTTAATGAATACGGATTAAATCCGTCAGCAATCATGCCTCTTTTGAAATCATTAGAATATATGCATACGGCATCGTTAATCTTCGATGACTTGCCATCCCAAGATAATTCAGCCACGCGCAGGGGACGACTAACACTGCATAAAGAAAAAACACATGCTGTTGCAGAATTAACCGGACTTTTTTTGACTCAACGGGCAATCGAGGAGCAGACTTGTCTTAAAGAATTTGATCCAAAAATAGTACTTGAGTTAATACAATATTCCGCTAAAACAACGGAAGCAATGTGTATCGGCCAGGAGATGGACTTGGATTCAAAAGGTAAACAATTAACACTCGAACAGTTGAATCGCATGTGTTTTTATAAGACAGGACTTGCATTCGAAGCCTGCTTACTCATGCCTGCTATGCTCGCTAATGCCAGCCAAAATGAAATGGAAGCCTTAAAGAAATATGCTTTTCATGCTGGGATTGCCTTTCAAATTAAGGATGATTTACTTGATGTGGAAGGAAACCAATTGATCATGGGAAAGCCAGTTCATAAGGATTCTGAAAACAACAATTCAACTTTCGTATCTATTCTAGGTCAAGACGGTGCTAGAAAAGAGATGTGGAATCATTACTGTCTAGCCGTTGAAGCGCTGCAGGAAGTCCCGCTGAAAACCTCTTTCCTAAAACATCTAATGACTTATATGGTAAATCGTGAACAATAAATATATAACATTTAAACTATCTATATGATAGTTTTTTTGTTTATGTAAAAGCAATATCTATCAAGTAAGGATATAATAAAATTATGTTTCTATAATCTTACATCACAAGGAGGGATGTGGCCTGAAAACTAAAAATGTATCACTTCAAACAAAAATCTTTGGGCTGGCCCTATTATTGGGATTATTATTAATCCTATTGATGACCTCTTTTTATAGCTATATGGAAAGTAAACAAATAGAGGAAAATAAGGGGAAGCTAGCCCTTGAAATTTCAAAAACAGTTTCGTTTATGCCAACAATTATTAATGGGTTTGGGTCGAGTAATCCATCAAAAATCATACAGCCGCTAGCAGAAAAGATTAGGAAAGAAACCGGTGCTGAATTTGTTGTAGTCGGAAACATCGATGGCACTAGATACTCCCATCCATTATCTTCAATGATAGGGAAGAAGATGACTGGTGGAGATAATGAAAAGGCGATTTTAAAAGGGGAATATTATATCTCCGAAGCCAATGGATCGCTGGGACCTTCCATTAGAGGGAAATCACCGATCCTTGACAAAAATGGAGAAGTGATAGGGGTCGTTTCGGTTGGATTCCTGTTAGAAGACGTTCATCAGCAAATCACTAAAAATATCATAAAAGTGCTTTTAGTTTCTATTTTTGCCCTATTCATTTCATTTGTTGGCAGTATGCTTCTTGGCCGCAATATTCGTAAAGATACCATGGGCCTCGAACCCTATGAAATTGCTGCACTGTATAAAGAAAAAAATGCCGTGCTTCATGGAGTAAAAGAGGGAATTTTATCTATTAATAGAGATGGTTTCATCACTAGTATGAATCAGCCAGCAAAGAATCTCTTACAAATAAACGGTTCTGTCCGCCATTTTAAAGTGGATGGCTTGTTTCCTTCCGACTTTTTATATGAAGTCTTATATACCGGAAGTCCAATAGTCGATCAAGAGGTGGTTTGGAAGGAAAAAACGGTGATCGTCAATTGTACTCCGCTTTTTGACGGTCCAGTCATCAGTGGGGTAGTTGCATCTTTTCGTGATAAAACGGAAATTGAACAAATGGTAAACACCATTTCTGAAGTGAAGAGTTATTCGGAAGACCTTCGTGCCCATACACACGAATACACAAATAAGTTATATGTGTTATCTGGCCTCCTTCAGCTAGGTGAATTTGAGGAGGCAATTGCGATGATTCAATCGGAAACACAGGTATTGGAGGTTCAGAATACCATTTTATTTAACCAGATTAAAGACTCGAAAGTTCAAGCCATTCTCTTAGGGAAATTGGGTAAAGCATCCGAAAAGAAGATTAAGTTCGAGATTCTTGCTGAAAGTTTTTTAGATACTTTGCCTAACCATTTAAAATTCTCTAACCTTATTGTCATACTAGGGAATTTAATAGATAATGCCTTTGAAGCTGTATCTAAAAGCGATAATCCTACAGTTAAATTTTTTGCCACAGATATTGGCAGTGATATCATATTTGAAGTTTCGGACAATGGAGAGGGAATCAGTGAAGTGGATATTCCGCTTTTATTCGCAAGAGGTTTTACTTCAAAGAGCGGGGACAGGCCAAGGGGATTTGGTTTATCAAATACAGAAGATGCTGTCGTCGAATTGAAAGGTATGATTGAGGTTCAAAGTGACCTCGAACATGGTACTGTTTTTACAGTATATCTTCCTAAGCAATATGAGAGGAGACATGAACATGTATAAGATAAAAACAGCGATTGCAGAAGATGATTTTCGAGTGGCAGAAATACATGAAAAATTTTTAAAAAAGTTTAATGAAATTGAAGTGGTCGGGAAAGCATTGAATGGTCAGGAGACGACAAAAATGATGGCAGAGACACAAATTGATTTATTAATTCTAGATGTGTATATGCCTGATACGCTCGGGTCAGATTTACTGCCTGCGATCAGAGAACGTTTCCCAAAGGTCAGTATTATTATGATCACCGCGGCCACAGATAAACTTTTCATTGAAAAGGCATTAAGCTACGGTGTTGAAAATTATTTGATTAAGCCTGTAAACCGAGAAAAATTTGACGAAGTGATTTTAGAGTATATAAAAAAATATGCCCTCCTTTCTTCCGAACAAGAAGTAGATCAGCATTATATTGACCTTTTATTTGGAAATAAATTAAGTGAAAATGTTGGCAAAGGTAATGGGCTGCCGAAAGGAATTGATGAGATTACGCTTGGCAAGGTGAAAAACGTTCTTTTTAATCGAAATTATGGTCTCTCAGCTGAAGAAGTGGGGAAGGAAATGGGGGCTTCTCGAATAACAGCACGCCGTTATCTGGAGTATCTAGCCTCCATCAACGAAGCAAAGACGGAAGTTGTTTATGGAATTGTAGGAAGACCTGAAAGGAAGTATTATCCTATTTAGTGAAGATGCCGGAGTGGCATCTTCTTTTTTGTGCGACGGGCAGTCGTACCTTTGCTTTTATATAAGCATGAATTTACTGTTAAAGGTTGGGTCATGTTACTTCGGTAATAACAGACCCCGAATCCCAGAAGGTATATTCTCTCGGAGGTGCAAGTCCTCCCGTAGGAATACTGGTATAACCTACGAAGACTAATCTATGGCATTACCGTGAGGTAGTGTCTGAAGGAGATGCGGAAAATCGAGAGACCCGCAGTCGGATGAGCAGACCCAAATGCGAAAGCGTGAAGCACATGCGGCAGGATAAGTCGGCGACCGTGCGAGAAGAACGGGAAGCCCAACTTCAGAGTTTCTTAGCCAAAGAACCAGTCGACTAAGGAGGGCTTATCAAGTGATGGTGCTGGGTATGTTCAGAAGGAAAGTGCGATGACCCCGTGAGGTCTCCACTTTAACTTTAGGTGTTGATATATAAGGGAAATCCGAAGTTATCAACACAAGTGGAGAAGTCAGACGCCCTCATAGTACGGGAGTAAGATTGCGACCAAACGTAATCTGAACGGAAGGAGGAGCGACCTCGTGGCTCTACACTTATAAAAGTGTGTAATGATAACAGTTCACGTTACCTCGGTAAAAACGAACTGAAGGTGCATAATGAAAGGTGTGGAATAAGCATTGAATCAGGAACTAAAGTTCAAATGGCACAGTGTATATGGACAAATTCTTTTTGATAGAAAGCTAAAAACAGCTTGGGAAAAGGTTAAAAGCAATAATGGGGCTGGAGGTGTAGACGGAGAAACAGTCCAAAGTTACGCAATTAACGAAGAGAAAAATCTAAGTCAATTACTCCAAAGACTTAGAATTAAAGAGTACACTCCGTCACCAGTACGAAGAAAATATATCCCCAAAAAGAATGGAAAACTTCGCCCGCTGGGGATACCCAATATTGAAGACCGTATCGTTCAACAAGCTGTGGTTAATGTACTTGAACCTAAATGTGAAGAATTCATTTACCACAAATGGTCATGCGGATATCGCCCAAATCTTGGAGCTAAAAGAGTAATGCAAATCATTACTTGGAATATTGAAAGTGGCTACAACTATATTTACGATTGTGATATTAAGGGATTCTTTGACAACATTCCTCATAAAAAGTTGATGAAGATACTTAATAAATATATAGCTGATGGAACCGTACTCGACCTAATTTGGAAATGGCTTAAAGCGGGCTACATGGAAGAAGGAAAGTATCACAAGGTAGACTCTGGAACCCCGCAAGGGGGTGTGATTTCACCATTACTTGCGAATCTCTTTCTAAATGAACTCGATTGGGAGCTTGAAACTCATGGAATTCACTTCGTCAGATATGCCGATGATTTCCTTTTGTTTGCCAAAACAAAAGAAGAAATTGTGCGTGCAGAATCAATTACAAAGTTAAAGCTAGCTGAACTAGGGCTTGAAATCTCAATAGAGAAAACGAAAATCGTCGATTTTCAAAACGATGATTTTGATTTCCTTGGATTCACTTTTGAGCACTGGAGGAATAGGAAGAAAGATGGCAAACCATACTACATAGCTAAACCAAAGGATTCTACATGGAAAGACTTTCGCCAAAAGATAAAGGATAAAACAATGAAATCCCTAACTTTTAGCAAAGAAGTGTGGGTTGAACGTGTGAACCAAGTAATACGAGGAAAAGTAAATTACTTTTTAACTCTTTGGAAAGCAATAAACGAGAATAAAAAGTATGGAAGAGAATTTTCATGTTTCTTCAATGTTATCTATAATGATTTATTAGCCATAGATAGCTATATAAGACAAAGGCTAAGAGTAGCGATGATACATGACCATCCAAGCCAAAATAAGGGACATAAGATGAAAACAAAATGGGAATAGAGTTCTTTGCGAAGATTGGACTAATTCCAGCTTTTCAATATTATTATGAAAAGCAATATGGTCACACCATTGAGGACTACATACAGTACATGAAGGAAAGACAAGAAAAGCGATATAAAAGAAAACTACAAAGAGCTAAAGAACGTGGAGAGGTTTACTTCACAGCAAAAAGAGTCCAAATGATTAACTGTGCACAGGGTAAAACAGGGTATTCAATGTAACATGTTGGTAAGCCGTATGCCTTAATAGGGCACGTACGGTTTGATAAGGGGGAAGCCTCGTGAGAGGTTTCCCTACTTTATTATTTATAGTAGAATTCCTGCTGTGAACAAAATGTACAAAATAGGTTTTTAAGTACTTTAATAACTTTATTTTGTAATCGTTTTCAAAGAGTAATAGTTAGATTATTATAAATTTACAAACAAATGGGGTGAGAAAAGATGCTTGCAATTTTAGGATTTTTAATGATTATTATTTTTATGATTTTAATTATGACCAAACGGCTATCTGCCATGATTGCACTCATGGTGGTTCCAGTTGTCTTTGCCTTAATTGGGGGATTTGGCAAAGATTTGGGGCCAATGGCGCTAGAGGGGATAAAAAGTGTCGCACCAACGGGAATCATGATTCTTTTTGCCATTCTCTTTTTTGGGATTATGATTGATGCTGGGGTGTTTGATCCTATCATTTCAACGATTTTAAAACTAGTAAAAGGGGATCCGGTGAAAATCGCAATCGGGACTGCCGTACTTGCTTTATTAATCTCTCTTGATGGAGATGGAACCACAACTTACATGATAACGATATCCGCCATGCTTCCTTTGTACAAGCGGATTGGTATGAAACCATTAGTTCTAGCTGGAATTGCTGTTTCTGCTTCAGGTGTTATGAATCTCCTGCCATGGGGAGGCCCAACGGCTCGAGCCATGACAGCGCTAAACCTTGAAATGGGAGATATCTTTACTCCAGTCATTCCAAGTATGATTGGCGGGGTTTTGTTTGTATTGTTCATGGCTTTTGCCCTAGGCAGAAAAGAACGTAAACGGATCGGTGTGCTTCAAATCGACTATAGCACAATGTCGATGATGGCAGCTACAACGGAGGATGCCGCCCTTAAACGACCAAAATTAATCATTGTGAATTATCTATTAACTATCGTTCTTTTAATTGCACTTATTCAGGAGCTGCTTCCAAGTACTGTTTTATTCATGATTGGTTTTGCCATTGCGATCACAATTAATTATCCAAATATCCAAGAACAAAAAGAGCGGATTATGCATTATGCAGATAATGCCTTATCAGTTGTTTCTATGGTTTTTGCTGCAGGAATTTTTACAGGAATTCTTTCAGGGACCAAAATGGTGGATGCGATGGCCAATTCGATGATTACCCATATCCCAGAGGCATTGGGTTCTCATTTCGCCGTTATAACAGCGATTATTAGTGCTCCCTTTACATTTTTTATGTCCAATGATGCTTTTTACTATGGGGTACTTCCGCTGCTTGCGAAAGCCGCAAGCTCCTATGGAATTGATCCAGCAATGATTGGCCGTGCCTCACTTTTAGGGCTGCCAGTTCATTTATTGAGCCCGCTTGTACCTTCCACTTATTTATTAGTAGGAATGGTTGGAGAAGATTTCGGAGATTTACAGCGTTCATTTTTAAAATGGGCCTGCGGTTCTACAGCGGTGATGATTTTAGTTGCGCTTGTCTTGTCTATTATTCCAATCTAATTACCTAGCATAAAATTTCAGAAGCTCCTACAAGGGGCTTTTGGAGTTTGTCGAAAAAAATAGGAGAGTTATATGAAAGTCTTTTTTTTAATCTTATTAAATGTCATTTTACCTGTATTTGTTTTAATTGGTGCAGGTGCATTGCTCCATAGGAAGTTTAGATTTGATATGGGGACGTTATCAAAATTGAATACGTACTTTCTTATGCCTGCAGTGGGATTTACGAATATCTACCAGAATAATATTGGTGGGGAGACGCTGGTTCATATTCTCGGTTTTTTAGTACTCCAATGTACTTGTTTGATGGCGGTAAGTACCATCCTGGCTAAAGCAGCCAGGTTTGATAACAGTCTATCATCTACTTTCAAAAATAGTATTGTACTGAACAATTCCGGAAACTTTGGATTACCGGTGAGTCAGCTGGTTTTTCAACATAACCCATTAGGAGCATCGATTCAAATTGTGGTGATGATTTTCCAAAATCTGCTGACCTATACCTATGGATTGTTAAATTCGGTTTCCGTAGACCAAAAGGGTTTTCAGGCGTTAAAGGAATTTCTAAAAAACCCTGTTATTTATGCCTTTTTATTAGGATTGATTCTTCATTCTTTCCATGTTAAAATTCCATCTTTTATTTGGTCGCCGATTCATAATACGTCAAATGCGTTTTTAGCAATCGCATTAATTACTCTTGGTGCACAAAGTGCATATATAAAAATTAGTCGATTTTCCTTACCACTTTATTTAAGTTTGTTCGGCCGTCTTATTATTTCTCCATTGATCGCTTTAGCGATTATATTTACATTGAATTTAGATGGAACGACAGCACAGGCGTTGTTTATTGCCAGCTCTTTCCCTACCTCAAGAAACAGCGCACTTTTTGCTTTAGAGTATGGGAATCATCCGGAATATGCCGCACAAGTTGTCTTAATGTCAACCGTACTCAGTATGATAACAGTAACTACTGTTGTGTCATTATCAAGTGTTTTATTTTAAAATATTTAATTAAGTTTAAGGTGGACCCATTGAAATACACGCGATTTCAATGGGTCTTTTGTCTATCAAATGAGACTACCTATGCGGCCGCTTTTTGAACAGCTTTCGATTCTCTTAAGAAAATAACTACAAAAACGATAAACGTAATAAAGGCGACAATGGCATTATATAAGAATACTTCCCGCATGCCTACATATTCACTGGCAATTCCTCCGGCCATACTTCCTATTATTCTAGCTAAACCTAAGCTAATTAACCCATTCATTGTTTGTCCGGAGGCCTTTAGTTCTTTAGGCACTTCTTGATTGATATAAATAGCTAAAGTTACAGAAAGTACGATAAAAATTAAACCATGCAGCATTTGAATCGGAAGCACGAGATACGGATTATGGACAAAATAACAGAGAAGCCACCGAACTCCCGCGAAAAAGGCGGTAGCAACTAAGACGACGGGTATACTAAACCGTTCGATAATTTTATGCCCGAATAGTAAAAACGGCAGTTCACTCATCGCAGAGAAAAGCATCGACCAGCCTAACAAACTATTATCTGCACCTAATTGATTATAATAGATTGGGAAAAAAGCGTAATAATAACCAAGGGTAATCTGAACGATAAAATTTAATAATATAAATAAAACGAGTTTTCGATTTTTCAACAAAACCAAGAGCGAAACCTTATTTTTACTAGATTGATGGCCTTTTATTTTGGGCAATTGAGTACAAATTAACAGGGTTAGCAGCATGATTAGAGAGTATACGATATATATGCTATTAATATTCTTTTTTGCTACAAGGCCAAACACTACTGACATGACCGCAAATCCGATCGTACCCGCCAACCGAATCGGACCAAAATTCCATTTTGTCCGGGCAAGATGTTCTAAAGTAATCGCGTCGCTTAATGGATAGATCGATGTTTGGAAAAAAGTTATTAGACAGATAATTAGTAATAAATAAAGGTACTGGTTTGATACTGGCAGTAACAATATGGAAACCCCACATCCGAATGCCAGCAGCTGAAGGACACGGTTTTTGCTTTCTGCCCGGTCCCCAATGCTTCCCCATATAGGCTGTGCAAGGAGTGCTATTAATGGTCCAAAGCTTAATAGGGTAGCGATGGAAGTCTGACTCAAACCTATGCTTTTTAAGTAAACAGGCATAAAGGTACCATAAACCGCATTACCCATATAGGTGACAGCGTACAAACAAAGAAATAATAGATAGATACGAGCCGATTTTTCCTCCAAGAAGTTCACCTCGAAATTTAGCTGAAGAATTAGTTATTGTGGGAGCTTACTTTGTTAAATTTTGTTCGTTCTTTATTCTCGCTAGTAATGCCTGACAGCCTGCTGAAACCAGCTGGTAGGTTTCTTCAAAATCCCCCGTATAATAGGGGTCTGGCACATCCTTTCTATGTTCCGTTAAATCAAGCAGTCGAATGATTTTTGGATGCTTAGGTCTTCCCGTAATTTCATAAATATTCCTTAGGTTGCTTTCATCCATACCTACTATGTAGTCAAACTTCTCAAAGTCTTCTTTAGTTATTTGACGTCCAACGAGACCATTTGCTGAAATGTTATATTTTTTAAAAATTGCAAGTGTTCCTTTATGAGGCGGAGACCCGATCTGCCACGAGCTGGTGGCAGCAGAATCAACAGTTACTTTGTCAGACAGATTTTCTTTTTTTACTAGGTCACGAAACAAGGCTTCTGCCATTGGTGAACGGCAAATGTTGCCAAGACAAACGAATAAGACATTAATCATATGATTAGCTCCTTTATTTTTCTTACGATGCTCTTTAACCTATTATAATAGTAGATAAAATAAAAGGAAAAGAGTTGCTTTTCCCAAAAATTATTGTCACTATTTATTATGTGAAAATAATCCATATAAATTAAAGATAAAAGGGACGTCAGGATGCAGACAAAACATAAAAAAGAACCTTTGTTAATTTTTGAATTCGCTTCTTCACAGGGGGAGATTAAGCCGCTAATATTTAAAAATCCTCAGAAAGTGATTGCGGCTTTTACCATAGATGAAGTTTTGCCGTGTTTTCAGCTTGTACAGGAAGAAATAAACAATGGTTATTATGCGGCAGGATTTTTATCTTACGAAAGTGCACCGGCATTTGATGCCGCATTTATTACTCATACCGAAAGTAAGATGCCGTTACTCTGGTTTGGCATTTTTTCTGAACCAGAGCACCAAAGCACAAACCATACAGGGAATTTTACATTATCAGGATGGGAGCCTTCCGTCAGTTTAGAAGAATATACCCGTTCCATCCAAGCGGTCAAAGATGGGATTGAAAGGGGAGATACATACCAAACCAATTATACAATACGGCTTACTAGTCAGTTTGAAGGGGATGATCTGGCTTTTTTTCAGAAATTGAAAAATGCGCAGTCTTCCAATTATTGTGCGTATATTAATACCGGTGAACATAGTATTTTATCGGCATCACCTGAGTTGTTTTTCCATCTGCAAGGGGAAATGATAACCACACGCCCTATGAAAGGAACGATTAAACGAGGCAAATCCTTTGACGAAGATCAGGCGAATGCCCGCTGGCTGTATCTATCTGAAAAAAATCGCGCAGAAAATGTCATGATCGTTGATATGCTTCGTAATGACTTATCACTTGTGTCAGAATTCGGGACGGTTAAAGTTCCTAAATTATTTGAGATTGAGCCGTACCCAACGGTCTACCAAATGACATCGACGATTACAGGTATAGTGGCGGAAAACACCGAACTAGTAGATATTTTCAAAGCACTTTTTCCTTGTGCATCAATTACTGGTGCACCAAAGGTGAGTACGATGAAAATCATTAATGATTTAGAAAAGGGGCCGCGTGAGGTCTATTGCGGGGCAATCGGTTATATCACGCCAAATAAAGAGGCTGTATTCAATGTGCCAATAAGGACGGTCTTGATTGATCAGGAAACGGGTAAAGCAACCTATGGTGTCGGCGGAGGGATTACATGGGATTCTACCTCTAAGGGGGAATATGAAGAAGTTCTTGCTAAAGCGCATTTTTTAAAGGAAGACCGGCCGGAGTTTCAGTTGCTAGAGAGTCTTCTTTTAGAAAATGGGGATTATTTCTTGTTAGACGAACATCTTGAGCGGCTGAATAAGTCAGGCAAGTACTTTGGGTTTTCTCTTGAAATAATGGATATCCGTAAGAAATTAGAAAGGTTGGCCGGGGTGAACAGACATGCTAAGTTGAAGGCGAGACTTTTAGTCACCAAGGATGGTGAGGTAACTATAGATGCTCAGCCGATTACAGCACCTTCCGATTCTATTAAGGTCATGCTTGCCGGTAAACCAATCGATGCGGACAATCTATTCCTTTATCACAAAACGACCCATCGTTCTATGTATCTTGAATTTCAAAAGGACATGCCTTCGGATGTTTTTGATGTTTTACTTTGGAATAAAGATGAAGAGTTGACGGAATTTACGAATGGGAACGTTGTTTTGGATTTGGAGGGGGAATTATGGACCCCTCCCGTGGACAGCGGCCTGCTCGCTGGTACTTTTCGGGAGACGTTACTCAAGGAAGGTTTGATTCGTGAGAAAGTCTTAACGATTGCGGACTTGCGGCGAAGTTCAAAAGTTTGGTTTATAAATAGTGTACGGAAATGGCTGGAAGTGGAATTAGTGGAGCAGTCTGACCTTGGTTGAGATGTGCTTGCCAGGGGGCTTTAAGATTAGATTAAGCTGGAAGTTGGAAAGAACAAATTGGGTAGCCAATGGGTTATTGACGACCGAGGTTAAAAGAATAGAACCAGTTGGGTAGACAATAAGGGGTCTAGACGACCGAAGTTAAAAGAAAAGAATAAGTTGGGTAGACAATAAGGGGTCTAGAGACCGGGATAAGCAGAACAAAAAAGGTTGAGTAGACAATAATATTTAGCTATCAAAGATATCAAATAAATAGTCCATGTAGCATCTTGTCTACATGGACTTATTCATTATAGATAGCGCCACCCACCAGTATATGAAATATCTTCACTATTTTCCGCAGCAATTGCCTCACACACAAAGCCAAGTACTTCCTTACCGTCATCAAGTTCAACCTTGCCAAGCCCTAGAGGGGAAGGGATGAGTGTTGCAAAAGATCCCAGCTCTGACAAAGGCATTTCCCACAACTCCAGTTCAATTGAAGCGCCCGAACCATTTGTTCGGATTAAACCAGGTTTTGGAGGAGTAGAGGATAACTTAATCATTTTGTAATTAGCAGCTGTTTTCGCTTCCCGAACAAACTCAGCGCCATGATCTCTCATTTGTTTTTCCAAAGCAAAACCTCTCATGTGAAGGCCGCACACTGCAACTAGCGTAGTTGTTTTATTAACGGAGGAATTTCCCCCGTTTAAAAATAAATCTGACAGACCAGTTATCAAGTGTTCATTCACATTACTAGAAAACAACGTAATCCCAAAAGGAAGATTTTCAGCGGCATCATCACCAGGTACCGCAACCGCACACAGGTCCAAAAGATTGCAATGGTTCGTATAAAGCCCCATTAGACTGTTTGTATCAATAGGATTTTCCCGTACTTGTTCCCGGGTCCAGGTACCGCCAGATGTTGGCATGATTAAGACTGCATTCTTTAGTTGATAATGCGCTTTTTGTTTAAATGCTTGTAGTTTGTGAAGGGCATTAAAAACAGAGGCGGCATCGTAATCCGGGTTTGCCCCATTGCGAAGTACCTTTTCTGTCACAGGAAATACCGCCTTTTGGTTTGCGCTGACAAAGGAGCCTAAATCCGCCCAGCGCTCTGCCACCCATGGTCCATCGTATAGAATAGCAGCGGCCTCAGATAAATAATGTCCATCAATGTATTCAATTGGAATGGAAAGCTGTTTGATGCGTTCAACAGCTGCCTCCCATGCTTGTTGGTATTCGTCCGCAAATGGTCCGAAAAAGGCAGGTGTTTCTTTTAATAAAAGAATCTTTTCCGGAAGGGAGTTTGAGCGGCGTTTTACCTCACGAGACCAAGGGTCATTTTCCTCAAACCCCCGAACCACTTCATCCACCAATAATGTATCCGCGAGGCTGTTTGCAAAGACTGTCACGCAATCAAGACTTGCGCAAGCGGGAACAACACCCTTCACTGGCCAAGCACCCAGGCTTGGCTTATAGCCTACAAGTCTATTTAAAGCTGCTGGAACGCGTCCCGATCCGGCTGTATCTGTCCCCAATGAAAAAGCGGCAAGACCCCGGGCAACGGAAACTGCAGAACCAGAACTTGAGCCGCCGCTGATTAAATCAGGGGAGAGGGCGTTTTTCGTTTCTCCAAAAGGGCTGCGTGTACCGACAAGTCCAGTCGCAAATTGGTCGAGATTGGTTTTGCCGATTGGAATGGCTCCCGCTTCAATCAAACGTTTCACTGCTGCCGCATGTTCAGTGGGAGTGTAGGAATATTCGGCACACCCAGCAGTGGTAGGAACATCCGCCAAATCAATATTATCTTTTATCGCAAAAGGGATGCCCCAGAGCGGTGTTTGCTCTGGGTCCATGTTTTTCAATCCTTCAAGATAGGGTGCAATGATCTCCATAGAAGGAGGGGTGATCCAAATATTAAACTCTTTATCTGTTTTTGCACGTTTAATAATTTCCTTACAAAGAGCTTCCGGTGTAAGTTTTTTAGATTGATAGTTCCTCTTCAGCTCATGAATGGACAGCGTTTGTGGCATGTTGATCGTTTGCATGTGCTGCACCTCGCTTTTCTTTGGTAATAGAGACAATCAACTGACCGGCATGGACTTCATCTCCAGGTGAGACATGGACAGAATGAACAAATCCATCACATGGTGCCAGCTGTGGAAACTCCATTTTCATACTTTCTTCAATGATCAATGTATCGCCTTTTTTGACTTCATCTCCTGGAGATACCAGTACCTTCCAAATGCTGCCTGGCAGTGCGGTGCGAACACCTTCAGTACCTTCCGGCAGGACTTCTTCAACTGTTTCAGCTGTTTCATGTTCTGAAATAAACTCGGCAAGGCCGTTCTTGCGCCAATTTTCACGTTCCTCACGGAATGCGGCTTGCTGTGTTTCTCTGAATTGTTCTGTACTCTCCGTAATTGAATCGAGGAAGGTTAAATAATCACCAAGCTTAAATGTTGTTTCGGTAATATCGACTTCAAAACGGCCTCGTAAAAAGTCCTCACGCATATCGAGTAATTCTTCCGCACTGACCGGATAAAATTGAATTTGGTCAAAGAAGCGAAGCAGCCATGGTGTATCTGCCTGGAAGCTTTTTGTTTCACGCAGACGGTTCCAAACCTGGACTGTACGGCCAACAAATTGGTATCCGCCAGGGCCTTCCATGCCATAAACACACATATAGGCTCCGCCAATTCCGACGGCATTTTCTGGTGTCCATGTACGGGCAGGATTGTATTTGGTTGTGACTAAGCGATGACGTGGATCAACTGGTGTTGCTACTGGTGCACCGAGATAAACATCCCCAAGGCCTAGAACGAGGTAGTTAGCTTCAAATACAATCCGTTTCACTTCGTCGATGTCCTTTAGGCCATTCACGCGGCGGATAAACTCTAGATTACTAGGGCACCAAGGTGCATCAGGCCGTACATTTTGCTGGTAACGATCGATGGCCAGTCTTGTTGCTGGATCATCCCATGAAAGCGGCAGACGAACAATACGTGAAGGAACTTCCATTTCTTCTAATCGCGGAAGGTTTTCATTTATCGTTTCAATCACTTGACATACGGATAAAATGGACATTTTGGTTGAATCAAAATGAACTTGCAGGGAACGAATGCCTGGTGTTAAATCAAGAACTGGAATTTCTTTTTCTTCTTTGATTGTCTGCATTAGTGCGTGAACCTGGAAACGAAGGAGCAAATCTAGCTCCAAATCTCCAAATTCAATAAGTACGTTTGCATCACCCGCTGCACGAATCGTCATTGGGAAATTTCCTGTTACTGTACTTCTAAGGACTGGATAGTTTGGCGAAAACTGTTTAACATCTGTTGGCAAGGAGGGTAGGGCAGGGACTAACTTTTCATCATTTCCAACCATTTCAAGGAACGTCTCCTGCTGTTTCCGCAATTGATCGGCTTCTTCTAGTGTAAGCAGACGGAATTGAATTCGGTCACCGGCATGCAGCTGACCGATTTTCCAGAATTCAGCAGACGCCGTAGTAACAGGGCACACAAACCCGCCTAAGCTTGGGCCATCAGGTCCGAGTAATATCGGCATATCACCGGTTAAATCCAGTGTTCCAATCGCATACGCGTTATCATGGATATTGGATGGATGCAGACCTGCTTCACCGCCATCTTCACGTGCCCAAAGCGGGGCAGGGCCAATTAGGCGCACACCTGTACGTGAACTGTTAAAATGTACCTCCCAACTAGTACTTATTAATTGATCTAAATAATCGGGTAACAGAAATTCTTCGGTACAATGCGGACCAGGGATCACACCGATTGTCCAGTTCCGTTCAATGGCAGGCTGCATTGAAGCATGAAGCTCGCATTGATTTGCAGCTGAATTTTTATTTACACGTAATACATCACCAGTACGCAATGCCCGACCGCCATGACCGCCAAAGCCGCCAAGTGTGAAGGTTGAAGCACTTCCAAGATGAAGCGGCATATCAAGTCCGCCTGCTACTAGTAAATAGGTTCTCATTCCTGAGGCTGCTTCACCAAAGGAGAGGACTTGGCCGCGCTGGACATTGATAACCTTATATAATGGAATATCGATATCATCAAGCTTGGCATTCATATCCGCGCCGGTTAAAACAATGTCCATCTCATTGCGGAACCGATAAGAGCCTCCTCGGAGAGTTAATTCAAGGCCCGGTGCCTGCTCTTCATTTCCAAGCAATTTATTTCCTATTCTAAATGAGAAAGGATCCATTGGTCCGCAAGGCGGTACACCTACATCCCAGTGTCCTGCCCGTCCAGGCCAATCTTGGACAGTTGATTGAATACCGCCATCAAGAACTTCAATGGCAGATTCATCCGGGAAAAATTCCTTTAGCATCTGGGTATGGACATTGCCTGTTCGGCAATTTTCCTCTTCTAAAAGAGATTGTATATATTGAAGATTAGTAGTTACCCCATAAAGACGTGTTTGTTCTAGGGCTAAACTTAATTGATTAAGTGCTTCTTCCCGAGTCTCTGCATGGACAATGATTTTCGCAAGCATTGGGTCATAAAGAGGGGTGACCACCAAACCATCCCTAACCCATGTTTCAATACGGGCATTTTCGGAAAAGAGAACCTTATCAAGCTGCCCGCCGCTTGGCCGGAAATCATTTAAGCAATCTTCCGCATAGATCCGAGCTTGGATACTATGACCTTTAGGTGCTGTATAAAGTGAATCCAATGAAGTTAATTCACCTGCTGCTTCACGGACCATCCACTCGACTAAATCAATATTTAATACTTCTTCAGTTACACCATGCTCCACTTGAAGACGTGTATTCACTTCGAGAAAGTAGAAGCGTTCTTCATCTGGATCATATAAAAATTCAACCGTACCCGCACTGCGGTATCCAACTTCCTGGGCTAAGCGTTTCGCCGAAGCGAGCATTTCTTCTCTTACGTAAGCGGGGAAGCAAGGAGCCGGACTCTCTTCAACGACTTTTTGATTGCGGCGTTGGATGGAGCAATCACGTTCACCTAGTGCTGCTACTTCGCCATATTCATTTCCAAAAATCTGAACCTCAACGTGACGAGCTTTTTGGATGTATTTCTCTAAAAAGACTCCACCGTTATTAAAATTGGCTTCTGCAAGTCTCGAAACGGATTCAAACGCATCTCGAAGGGATTGTTCATCCATACAAACGCGCATTCCAATCCCGCCGCCTCCTGCGGTACTTTTTAACATCACCGGATATCCAATCTGCTCTCCCTCTAATAAGGCAATACTTAATTCAGTAATAAGGGATGTCCCCGGGAGAAGGGGAACATTGGCTTTCACCGCAATTTCACGTGCGGAATGTTTTAAACCAAAAATTTCCATCTGTTCTGGTGTAGGACCAATAAAAGTAATCCCTTTTTCGCGGCAGGCACGGGCGAAATCAGCATTTTCACTTAAAAAACCATATCCTGGATGAATGGCATCTACATTATTGTCTAAAGCGGTCTTTAAGATTAGTTCCATATTTAAGTAACTGTCTTTAGCAGCGCCTTCTCCAATTAACATTGCTTGGTCAGCGAGGTCAACATGTAATGAGTCTTGATCGGCTTTCGTATAGACGGCGACAGACTGAATGCCCATTTTTCTTAGTGTTCTTTCAATTCGAACGGCGATCGCACCGCGGTTAGCTATTAATATTTTTTTAAACATGGATGAGCACTCCTTTTGTTGTTATTTATCCCAAATCAATACTTGGATCGGTGTAGGGTTATATGCGTTACAAGGGTTATTTAGCTGCGGGCAATTGCTAATTAGGACCAGCGTTCTTGAGATTGCCTGCATTTCTACATAATACCCTGGTGCGGATACACCATCTTCAAACGTTAATCCTCCGTCTGGTGTAACTGGGACATTCATGAAGAAATTGACATTTGGAGCTAAATCCCTCTTTGTAAAGCTGCTGTCGTGTTTTGCTAACTGGAGCATAAAGGTATCGCGGCAATTATGCATTGGCAGGGTATCATGTGAATATCGAACGGTGTTGCTCTGTGCAGAACAGGCACCACCTAATGTATCGTGACGTCCGCATGTATCGGCGACAATTTTTACAAGTTCTTTTCCGGATTCGGATAATAGAACGGAGCCTGTTGATAAATAAACATTGCCTTGACGCTGAATCGTGTTAATGGCACTGTAATGATCGGATGGCTGGTCAGCATCGTAAAACAGAGTATCTGCGGCCTGATTTCCTTCTAAGTCTACAATTCTAAGGACTTGACCTGGTTCAAGTGTGTATATCCAACCATCTCCAGCTGGAATGGTTTTGTTATAACTGCTCTTTTCCATTTTTCTTTCACTGATTGCATGATTTAAAACAGCCATTAGCGAATTCCTCCTTTAGTAAGTAGAGCGTATTCCCAGGTATTTTCAAATGCCCTCCTGTTTTCTGGACGATGGTTGAAACAGATATCATCCTCGTGCATGGGATCAGCTTCAGTTATAGTGATCTGAACAGGTACCGACGGGTACGAACGATCGGGGTTCAGCGGATTGGGTGTATTGGATAGGACCAAAATAGCATCCATTTCTATTCTCAAGCTTACCGTGTCACCTTTTTTACAGTGGTCTGAGACATAATGCAGATCTCCTTCATGATCACAATAGACTTTAGAGAATAAATTAACGACAGGGGATAGGTCTCTTGAGGTTAAGCCATTACGAAATAGCTCGACTGCAAAATTTTCTTCGCCGCTTCGGTAATAATCATTACGTTGTTTTTGATAAGTAGTGATCCCATATTTTTGATTGGTCAATACCCTAGTCGTATAGCCCGTGATGGTATCGTGCCAGCCAAGTGAGTCTTCAATAATACTTGCGAGAACCCGACCGTTATCGCTCATGAGGACATTACCCATGGTTAGATGGGCAGTGTGTTGAGCTTTAAGGGTATCCGGCATATTGTAGCGTTCAGCAGGATCATTGGCGTTGTATAAAAGCAGGGAAATATTCGCACCGTCCTCTAGTGCAGTAAAGGTTATTTGCTTTCCACGATTGATTTGGCCTGACCATTTTCCGCCTGCTGGAATCATTTTTGAAATAACGGGTGATAAAGTGTTCATCTATTTTTCCTCCTTCGAATAAATAAAAAAGGATAAAAGCCAGGGGGAGAGTAATTCTCCCAGGCTTTTATCCTTCCGTGTATACAGTGTTAACTGTACGCTTTCTCTCGGACCAGACTTTAAAGATTGCACTTTAAACGGAACCCTAGACAGCTTTTTTGTTTCCAACCAATGTGGAAACCTTTATTTAAGATGGTTTTAGTATACCTTGTGAATGTGGAGCTAAACTACATTCATGTTAGATTATCTTACATAGTTTTTATCCTGCTTTATCTCTGGGATGGCAAACCTCTTGTTTCGTGCTCCTTCCCACTTTGTTTTAACGATTAAGTATGCAAAACCGACGGCAACCCAGATCATTCCGATCGTGAGCGTGGTTTTATCAAGCAAGGTTAGGAGCCAGCCGATAAAAGCAGCACCGATAAGAGGGAATATTAGATAGATAAACGTTTCTTTCGGTGAACGTCTTTTCTGCTTAATATAGTAATGGAAAATGACAGAAAGATTAACAAAGGTAAAAGCCGTTAGTGCGCCAAAACTTACAAATAAGACAGCTGAATCAAGGTTAATAAACACGGCTGAAAGGGAAATGACCGAAACGAACATAATGTTGGCAACGGGTGTTTTATATTTTGGATGAATCGTTGTGAATAATTTTTTTGGCAATACCGATTCACGTCCTAGTGCGTAAAGGAAGCGGCTTACACTTGTCACAGATGAGACGCCTTGTGTAAAGGTTGCAACGATTAATACCATGATAAAAGTGGAGCTTAATAGGTTGCCGCCAACCAGCTGTACAAGACTATAGGCCGCATTATCCGGATTTGAAAAAGTAAAATGCGGATAAGCAATTTGTGATAAATACGAAATGGCAACATACATGACTACTGCAATGCTCACAATGAGGTAAATTGCTTTAGGTATTGTTTTCTTCGCTTTAATGGTTTCTTCGGCCATTGTGGTAACAGCGTCAAAACCTAGGAAACAGAAGCAGATAAGTGCAGCACCCGATAAAACACCGCCGACAGAGAGTTGGTCATTAAAGAATGGTGCCGAAGTGAAAAGGGAGTTTGAATCCGTTTGGCCTGTAAGGATGTCCTTTGCCACTAAGATACAAAAGAGAATGATGAAGGCAATCTGGAATAAAACAGACAATCCACTTACACGTGCGGCCGATTTAATTCCGATAATATTAACGACCGCTAGGATGATATTCATTAAGATGATCCAAACAAAAACTGGAATCGATGGGAATTCAGTGTTCATGAATATCCCAAATGTGAGGATTGCGATAATAGGTGAGAATATATAGTCCAATAAAAGAGCCCAGCCAACAAGGTAGCCAGCAATCGGATGAACTGCTTTTTTGGTATAAATATAAGCTGAACCAGAAATAGGGAATGCCTTAACCATTTGACTATAGCTATAAGCAGTAAAGAAGATAGCAATAAATGCAGTGACGTATGCAGCTGCGAGCATACCCCCAGCAGCTTGGGAGGCAACTCCATAAACAGTAAAATAAATCATGGGTGTCATCCAAGCAAGCCCCATAAATACAACTTGGTGAAGTTTTAATGTTTTGGCAAGTGTAGGTGTAGCATTCATTTCTCATCCATCCTTTTCCTTGTTTTGTCGTGGAAAAGAAAAAAGCCCGGGAGAATTTTAAAAGTAAAATTCTCCCGGGCTTTTTTCCCTCCGTGTATACAGTGAACTGTACGCTCTCTCTCGGACCAGACTTTAAAGAAGTGTTTAAACGGAACCCTAGAAAGCAATTTTCGTTCCCCGATTTTAATAATGAGAAACCTTTATTTGGTTGATAGTTGAAGTATAAAGGAGAAAAATATGGATTTCATTGAATGTGTTAGGTTTCCTAACATAAAAAATAAAATTCGTTATTTATGTTAATTAACATAGCCGGAGGCTATAGATAACCTTAAAAAAAGGACAAGGGATGAGCATTTAGCTCATCCCTTGCATCATTGTTATTATTTATTACCACCTGGATTTACTGGTAAAGTGTATTCTGGAATAGCATCATATACGGCCGGATCTGCGTCCTCTATTGAACCGTCTGCTAGACTATTAAGAACAGCCATTACCGGTACTTTTGCTGTTTCTTTTAACATTCCATTTTGCTTTTGGCCAAGCGTCTGGGTCTGTCCTTTGATTTCTATCAGCATTGTGGCCGTACCATTTAACTGGATGGCGCCTAACCCTGAACCAGGATAATTTACCTGCGGGTATTTTTGAATAGCACCGTAAGAGGAGTTTCCTCTTTGCAGGGATTCATAGGCAACTGCATTGATTTTTTTACTTAATGTTTCGACATCTGTATCCACTTGATAGCTCTTCCCACTAAAAGGATCTACGTATGGTTTAGTAGTAAACAGAGCTAAAAGCTGAATAGAGACAGAACGTTTGTCCTCTTCGGATAACTGGTTAAATCCGCGATGATGCAGGTCGATGGCTACATCTGGATCAAATTCTTTTACTAATTGGGTTAAGGCATTTGTTTCAGGTGAAAAAACGAATGATGCTTGTGAACCATTGTTTGAATCGCTGCTATTTAATAGATTCACCACTTTTTGTGGGTCCTTCTTAATTTCATCGTTTATATTAAAGTCATAATTCGGGTTGAAATCTCGGTTAAGGTCAAATCCAGGAATGCCATATACCACTGTTCCAGCATTATTTTGTGCGCGCTCACTGCCCAATGTATTGTAATACCATGGAGCTCTCGTTCCTTCTGGCAATCCTAATTCCACGGGATTCCAGGTTTGGTGCGAGTATCTGACAGGGAATGGGCTGCCTTCATATTGGTTGGCTGTTCCATCCGGATTTACACGAGGGACAAACCAAACATTTACCTTGTCCAGAATATTATCAGCTTCCTTGCCTCCAGCTAATAGTTTTTGGATTATTTCGATGGCCGCTTCTGTACCAAGCGGTTCGTTACCATGTATCTGCGTATAGACAAGCACACGTTTTTTACTTGGATCATTATCACCAAGTTTAGCTGCATAAAGGGGATTGCCATCATTGGATGTTCCAAATTGTTCAAGTTTCATTTTCCCTTTTGACGATTGTTCTAACTGTTTTAACTTGGCTTCTAATTGTTCATTTGACATAAAGCTTTCAAAGGAAAGGTACTGTTGGTCCTGAACCCAAGGCCCATTAGGTGTAGTGGTTGGTTCTGCAAAAACTGCCGAAGAACCGAATCCAAGCGAAGTCGCGAGAATGCCGGTTGATAGTATGTATCCGATTACTTTTTTCTTTTTCATCACATTGTCCCCCTAGGTGTTATTTCAAAAAAATCCTAACATATTTCGTTTATCTAATAAACTATTAATTTTAAATATTTAGAAAGTTAGTCTTATATTACTAATCATATAGTATGGTAATCAATCTACCTGTATCTAATTGACTAGTAAAAATAATGTAGAATTTTCAAATAAAATGGCGTTCGAAAATAGGTTAGTGTATTCAGACATTTGGGAACAACATAAGTACGAAGCGTTATATTATCCCAACCGGATTGATCATATGATGAAAAATATTCTTAAGGGGGAGTATGAATTGAAAATTAATACACCTGAATGGCTTTCACTTAGTAAGGATATTAAAATGAAGCTTATCCGTTTAGCGATCTTAGAAAATCCAATTAAATATCCTAGTAAGACAGTGATGTTAGCATATACTAAGTTTAATCAAAACTTATAATAGCAGAAAAACCACTAGCAATAGGCTAGTGGTTTTTTGTATTTTATTAAACTTTTTCTAATACATGCTGGATACCCCACTGTCTGTCTTCGTTATAAATTCCTTATCTTTTACTCTTATTCTTCTTTTAATCCTTTTTGAAAACGTATCTCGTGAACAAAATGAACAAAATGGTGATTAAGTTTTTAAAGGTACTTAAGTTTACAATATTTAAAACATTCGTTAATTTTGTAAAATTAAGAAAACGTTTACAAGGGGGAAGGTAAAATGTTTTCTTTTAAAAAAATTTCAAGTCTGATGTGTGCAGGTGCTTTAGTCTTAAGCTTGGGCGCTTGCAGCAGCAGTAATAAAGAAACAGCAGGATCGAATTCTGGCAAAAAAGAGGAAAGCACTGGCTATCCCACAAAAGCGATTACAGTGGTAGCTCCGTCCGGTGCTGGGGGAGGATGGGACTTAACTGCCCGATCATTCACAAAGATTTTAAGTGAAACCAAACTCGTAAAACAGCCATTGACGGTTGAGAATAAACCAGGCGGCGGGGGAGCCGTCTTTATGGCGGAATATGCAACTCAGCAAGTGGAAAATAATGAAATGCTCTTTGTGAATTCACCGCCAATAATTATCAACAATCTCAAAAAAGAAGGAAACAGTCCATATGGCTACAAAAATACAACACCACTCGCACAGCTGACTAAAGATTATGGGGCCATTGTGGTGAAAACCGATTCTAAATTTAAAGATTTAAAATCTGTGTTAGATGAAGTAAAGAAGAATCCTAGTAAATTAACATTTGCAGGAGGATCAGCACCTGGTTCCATGGACCACTTGATCTCTATCCTGCCTGCTTATAAATACGGAGTCGACCCAGCCAAAATTAAATATGTTTCCTATGATGGCGGCGGGGAAGCGATCACCGCACTTCTTGGAGGTAACGCTGATGTGATTGGTACTGACGCTTCCAGCGTGAAGGAATTCTTAAAGGCTGGAAAAGTTCGAGTGCTGGCAACCACTGCTTCCGAACGATTAGGCGGCGATTTTAAGGATGTTCCCACAGCAAAAGAACAAGGCGTTGATGCAGAGTTTACCATTTGGCGCGGAGTATTTGGTCCAGAAAAAATGTCAAATGAAGCTAAAATCTATTGGGAAAAAACCATTGATGAACTAGTCCAGTCTCCTGAATGGAAAAAAGAAGTAGAGACACAGGGCTGGGAATTAGAATACAAGAACAGCTCCGACTTCAAAAAATTCTTAGGAGAACAAGATCAACAAATCCAGCAATTATTAACTGCTTTAGGAATGCAGAAGTAAGCAGGAAGGGAGGAGTTAATTTTCTCCTCCCTATTTAATTAGGAGGTAATTCAAGTGGATATCAAATTTGATCGGTTCGCATCAATCTTGTTTTTAACTGTTGGGCTTCTTTTCATTATTGGAAGCCAGCATATCTCCAGTTCTTCTTATGGGAGTGTGGTAGGTCCTGATATTTTTCCTTGTATTCTCGGGATTCTGCTTGTTTTATTAAGCATTCGATTGTTCTATGAAACATTTATAAGCCAGAGCCATAAATGCAAGAAAGAGGAATTGCAGTACAAGCCATTCATAATTATCTTTATCGCTACTTTAGCTTATATCTTAGCTTTAGAATCTGTCGGATATGTAATTACAACCTTTCTTTTTTTAGTAGTTTGTTTTCAAACCATGGAGCGAAAAAAGCTGATTTCATCGATTATTATATCAGCCGCTTTTTCAGGAATTGTTTATTTTGTCTTTGTAGAGGTCTTAAAGGGCACACTACCAGGCTGGCCTATTTGGTTCTAAATTTTCAAACGTTTTGTTAGGTTAAAGGCAATAAAGTTAAAAAAAATGATAGAAAGGGGTCCAAATAATGAGTACACTCGATTATTTATTGCAAGGATTTGCAACCGCACTTGTTTGGTATAATATTCTCTTCGCTTTTGTGGGTGTGTTAATTGGAACCGCTGTAGGTGTACTTCCAGGTATTGGCCCTATGAGCGGGGTTGCGCTGCTCATTCCCGTTACAGCATCCATCACTGGGAACCTGCCGCCGGAACAGGCAGCCACTAGTGCGATCATCCTTTTAGCTGGGGTCTACTACGGGGCTATGTATGGCGGGTCAACCACTTCGATTCTATTAAATACACCTGGCGAATCCTCCTCGGTGGTCACGACACTAGATGGCTATCAAATGGCCAAAAAAGGAAGGGCAGGCAGTGCATTATCGATTGCTGCAATCGGTTCTTTTGTGGCAGGGATTGTTACTTTAGTTGCTTTGATTGGGCTGGCCAAACCGTTGTCAAACGTTGCGCTAAAATTTGGTCCTGCCGAATACTTTTCATTAATGCTGTTGGGATTAGGTGCTGTCAGCGGACTTGCAGGAAAATCTGTAACAAAGGCATTAATAATGACCGTATGCGGCTTATTGGTAGGAACCATAGGAATTGATTCAGTTTCTGGTATTGCGCGGTTTACCTTTGATACGCCATGGCTCTACCAAGGAATTGAATTTTTAACAATAGCAGTCGGTTTGTTTGCACTTGGTGAGGTATTCAAGACGATTTTGGAAAAAGAAGAAGAAGAAGGCGAGATTGCTAGAATAAATAACTTGCTGCCATCCAAAGAAGAGTTTAAGGAGTCAGCAGGACCGATTGCCCGCGGTTCCATTTTGGGATTCTTCGTTGGTATTTTACCAGGTGCAGGGGCAACACTGGCTTCTTTCTTTTCGTATTTATTAGAGAAAAGAATCTCTAAACATCCTTCCAAATTTGGAACGGGAACCATTGCCGGGGTAGCCGCACCGGAATCGGCAAATAATGCTGCCTCTGGTGGTGCGATGATTCCACTTTTAACATTGGGGATCCCTGGTTCTGGAACAACAGCCATTTTGATGGGAGCATTGATGATGTATAACGTCCAGCCGGGCCCTCTATTATTTGAAGACCACCCGCAAGTAGCCTGGGGACTGATTGCAAGTATGTTTATCGGAAACATCATGCTGTTAATACTGAACCTGCCGCTTGTAAAAGTATTTGCAAAAATCATCCAAACTCCGAAAAAATATTTGATCCCGCTGATTATTGCTGTTTCGATATTTGGTGTTTATGCAGTACAGGTGTCAACCAATGATCTTTTGCTTTTATTGGCATGTGGGGTTTTGGGATATTTCCTCAGTAAGAACGATTATCCGATCGCTCCGTTAGTTCTTGGTCTTGTATTAGGACCGATGGTAGAAAATAATTTGCGAAGGGCCTTAACCATTTCAAATGGTGATTACGGCGTCTTCTTTACCCGTCCAATATCATTACTCTTTCTCTTAATTACAGCCCTATGGCTGGTCATTCCGTTTATGATGAAAAGAAGAGGGAAGGATGTAATTATTAATGTGGAAGGTTGAATTTTTAAAATAGTTCCAAAACTCCTTTTAATAAGGAGTTTTTTTAATATAATGGAAATAGAGGTGTTTGCGTGCGTTTACATACAAAGCTGATGCTTGGAATCTCTATATTAATTATTGTTATGGGGTCCATCATTGAATTTACATTTAAACATATTATGGAAACCAATCTTAAGCACGAGATTGGCACAAAAGCATTGTCCGTTGCTCAAACCATTGCGAATATGCCGGATATTCAAGCTGCTTTTCTTACGGATCATCCCTCTACGATCATCCAGCCAATAGTTGAAAAAATAAGAAAGCAGGTTGGTGCCGAATTTATTGTAGTGGGTAATCGGGACGAAATCCGTTACTCTCATCCCAATCCAAACAGGATAGGCCAAAAAATGGTTGGAGGTGATAATGGCCGTGTCTTTATAGGCGAATCAGTCATTACAGAATCGACGGGAACACTAGGTCCTTCACTAAGAGGGAAAGCACCCATCATTAGTGGATCAAAAGTGATTGGGGTTGTTTCCGTCGGTTACCTTCAAACAGAAATTCACAAAGAAGTTTCCCAATTACAGCAAAAAATCTTTGCAGCAACCTTAATCATCTTGGCAGGCAGCCTAATTGCCGCTTTATTGATCTCATTTAATATCAAAAGGGTTCTTTTGGGATTGGAACCAAGTGAAATTGCCTGGATGTACCAGGAAAAGCATGCGATACTCGAGTCCATTCATGAGGGAATTATTGCTATTGATACTGATGGGAGAATTACGGTAGTAAATGAAACAGCACATGCTATTTTAGGTGTACCGAATGATATTCTATTAAGAGGGAAAAGGATAGAAAACGTTCTTGAAAATACAAAACTTTATGATGTAGTTAGGTCCGGCCGGGCAGAATACGATCAGGAAATTCTGATTAACGGGGATGTTTATTTGGCCAACCGGATACCTATCATTGATAAAAGGCAGGAGGTAATTGGGGCGGTAGCAAGCTTTCGGAATAAGTCAGAGCTTACTAATCTATTAAAGGAACTATCTCATATTAAAGCGTATGCCGAAGGGCTGCGTGCACAAACCCATGAGTATTCGAATAGGCTCTATACACTGCTTGGACTCATTCAACTTGGTTCATATAAAGAAGCGATAGATTTTATTGCAAAGGAAGTAGATGTAGCCCAAGGTTTCATCCAATTTTTAATGAAAGAAATACCTGATCCAATAATTGCAGGCTTCATTTTAGGGAAAGTAAGCCTTGCGAGCGAATTGAAAATTGATCTTACTATAGATCGTGGCAGTAGCTTTAAGGATGTTCCAGTTGAAATTAGCAGAGACATGTTAGTGACGATTATAGGTAATTTGGTCAATAATGCCTTTGAGGCTGTTAGGGAAAGCGGAAACGAAGAAAAAACGGTATCGCTTTTCTTAACCGATCTAGGTAAAGATTTGATAATTGAAGTGGAGGATAATGGGATCGGGATGGATGCCAAGATTCAAAATCAAATACTCAAACCTGGATTTTCAACCAAAAAGACAAACAGTAATTCAGGTATTGGTCTTAGTTTGGCAGAAAAAGCAATCAATGACCTAGACGGTTATCTGACATTTTCATCAACTAAAGGAGAAGGTACGATTTTCACGGTAGCAATACCAAAGAGCAGGAGGATGTTAAATGAAGGGGAACCAAGATATCGAAGTATTAATAGTTGAAGATGATTTAAGAATTGCAGAGATACAGAAACGATTTCTTGACCTCATTGATGGCTTTCAGCCCGTTGGCATTGCCGCAAGCTATGTAGAGGCAAAAACATTAATTGAAGTTTTACAGCCAGATTTAATTCTCCTGGATGTTTATTTTCCCGACATGAACGGATTAGAGTTATTAAAAGAGACGAAGTTTCAAACCAAACATGTCGATTGTATAATGATTACCGCTGCCAAAGAGATTGATATGGTCCAATCGGCGATCCGATTAGGTGTATTTGATTACATTATAAAACCTGTTTTTTTTGAACGTTTTAAACAGACATTACAAAGATATCAGGAGTACTATACTAAACTGCTTAAACTAAGTAAGGAAAATTCCCCTGTTTCACAGCAGGAGGTAGACAAACTGTTATGGAAAGAGATTGATAGCATCACAGATGAAAGGGCTTACCTTCCTAAGGGGATAGACCCCTTAACTCTTGAAAAAGTAATTGAAGTCCTCGGGAAAGTGAAAACCGGCCTTACAGCAGAAAGTGTAGCTAAAGAGGTGGGGGTGAGTCGAACGACCGCTAGAAGGTACCTTGAACATCTAGTGTCAATTGGAAAAATTGAGGCTGATTTGTCCTATGGAACAGTAGGAAGGCCCGAACGCATTTATCTCCTCTTAGCAAAAATGATTGAATAAGCATATCTAGGCGTAAAGCGTGGTAGACATAAATATCTAAAAAAATAAGGAAAGCTAGAGATTGGAGGGAACAAAATCGGAAAATTCAGCAAAGGATTATGGCTTTACGAAAATTTTGATCTTCTTTATACCATTAGCCATATCCGCCAGCCTAACATCTGTGTCCCATGTCATTATTAATGGGACATTGAGCAGGGCGGATCATGCGGAAGTCATCATTGCCAATTATGCGGTTTGCTTATCCCTTTTCAGTATTTTGGAAAGACCCGCGATTGTTTTCAGACAAACGACTTCTGCATTAGCGAAGGGGCGTCAATCCTTTTTAAATATTGCTGCCTTCTTTGTGAAAATCTCTTTATTTGTATCCCTTTTATGTGCCTTGATTGGTTTTACAAAGCTTGGGGATTGGGTGTTTATTTATGGGTTTAATGCCGATGCGAAATCACTTTCTTCCTTGAAGATAACCTTTCTTGTCCTTGCAGCGGTTATCCTCTTCTCTGGGCTTCGGGGCCTGTATCAAGGAATAATTATTAACCAATTTGAAACAAAATGGGTGAGCCTAGGCGTGGTCATGAGACTTGTTGGTATGTTTGGTCTAGCCATTTGCCTTCTTCATTTTGACCTTGCCAATACAAGTGTCGCGGGGGCTGTCATTTTTTTAACTGGAATGGCGATTGAATGTTTGGTCAGTGTTTGGCGCGGACAAACCATTGTTAACAGAAACAGCAATGCTGACAAACCATTAGGGCAAAAGGAAATAAGCTCATTCTATTTTCCTTTGGTTTTTTACATGTCTTTTCAGACCGTCTTAATTCCAATTATCTATTCGTTTCTTGGCATGATTGACGATGTACACCTTGGAATTGCTTCATTTGCCTTAGCCTTTAGTATCACAAATCTTGTACTTAGTTTTTTTATGTACACCCATCAAGTTGTCTTGCAGTTTTACAAACATAACAAACCAGCTGTGATTAAGTGCGTCATAGTTTTTAGCATTGTGCCATCTTTATTCCTTGGTGCCCTTTGTTTCACCTCCGCAGGGCCTTGGTTTATGAGTAAAGTGATGGGGGCAGAAACAAGACTCGCTTATGAAAGCCTCGAAGTACTTAAAATCTGCTTAATTAAAACCGCTGTCTTTCCATGGGTAGATTATTTTGGCGGTATTCTCATGCTCCAAAAAAGCACGAAAACACTCTTAAAACCTCAAATTTACAACATGATTGGTGTAGTACTTTTCATCATACCACTGGTTTATCTATATCCTGAATTAAATGGGAAAGCAGGGGCAATTGCAGCGTCTGCTGGTGAATTGATCGGATTGCTTGCCATATTCCTAGTGGTTTCGCACAGACAAAATATTAATTTAAAAGAAAAAAATGTTAACGTTAACAAATAATTTAACGGAGAAAACCGGCTGTCATCGGCTGGTTTTTTTGGCTTATTATTAGGCTTTTTAATTTTTGCAAAACAAATGGGCAATAAAAAATAAACGCCACTAAGGGCGTTTAATTTACATTACATATTTGTATTGTTTGTCTCATTTTCTAATTCTTCTCTAGCGATTTGTTCCATACTATTGCCGCCATAGTCCGGGACATTGCCTGCGTGCTCGCGATGATATTCAGAGCCAGATCCTTCGGGGCTGTTGGTTGTATTTTGATTCTTATTATTTGGGTTAGCCACATTATTCACCTCCTGATAAGGAAAAACATCCCAGAAATACTAGCAGTCGTGATGTTTATTAAGATGAAGTGGAGGTGGGATCAGCCAGCCCTTTTCCTTATTTAACCGTAAAATTTTTGCACCAAGTGCTGCTTTTTGTGTATGGAATTGACCATACATCATTGCCACATCTTCCCTGATGGACATTCCGATTACTGTACTGCAAGCAACTAATCCTGCGGCAGTATCTACTGCAAGCGTAGCAGCAATGGCAGGGTCAGGAATCCTGGCGCCAATAGGAATATCTTCTAAGCAAGCTTCTGGAGGATCTGGCATGGCAGGAGGAAGGCCGACGCCATTTTCCTTTAAGATTTCCTCAATTTGCTTCTTTTGCTGTTCGCCTAGTTCAATTGCTTCGGTAAGTATCTTTTTTAAATCATCATCACCAGCGTGGTTTAGCATCGTTTTATAGCCGGCGATCATATTGTTTCCACCTAATTGAGAAGACCAAATATCAAATACTTCGCCATAATGTAATGGCTCTTCTTTTGGATTACCGCTTAAAATGCCCATTGTTACCCTCCTTAAGGTACCAGAAAAGTTGTTCACAATAGTGCCTCCTTCCATGAAGTGCACAGAGATAGTTTTCCTACACCCTTAAAGTTTCATTCTCTTTTTATTAAGCAAAACGCAATAAAAATGGCCAAAATACCACATTTTCAAAATTTGTTCATTGATTGTTCATATTTACCTGTTATGATAGATGTTAGTGAATTTGGTTTTAATCTTCTATTTAATAGTCCAAACTTTTTTGGCATAATATTGCTCTATGAGGTGATGAAAAAATGAATAACCTATTGAACAAGGGTCAAAGTATTTTCAATAAATATATTGGCTTTTTCTTTTTGTCTGTACTCTTACTATGGTTGAAAACTTATTTTGTCCAATTAACTCAATTTGAATTAGGAATAGAAAATTCTTTACAAAAATTTCTCTTATTCTTTAACCCATTGGGTTCTTCCGTCCTCCTTTTAGGAATTTCCATGTTTTTTAAAGGAAGAAAAAAATATATTTCCCTGATGGTCCTTTATTTTCTATTATCCTTTCTATTATATGCAAACGTCCTTTTTTACCGTTTCTTTAACGACTTTATCACGCTTCCTACGTTAACGCAGACGCAAAATTTCGGGGACGTTAGTGGTAGTGTGTTCTCTTTATTAAGACCGTTTGATTTTCTGTTTTTCATTGATTTTATCTTATTAATTGCCTTACTTGCATTTCGTCTTGTTAAAATTGAAATGAAAGATCTAAAGCGCGGAAAAATTTCTGTATTATACTCTTTAGCTTTAGTAGTTTCTTGTGTGAATTTATCGCTGGCAGAATTAGATCGTCCACAATTATTAACTAGAGGATTCGATCGAAATTATATTGTTAAATATCTAGGGATGTACAATTATACTATTTACGATGCAGTCAAAAGTACACATGCTTCAGCGCAGAGGGTTATGGCTGATAGTGATGATACTACTGAGGTAATTAACTATACAAAGTCCAATTATGCAGAACCTAATCAAGCTTACTTTGGTAAAGGAAAAGGAATGAATGTAATTTATTTACATTTAGAATCGATGCAAAACTTCCTGATTAATTATAAGTTGAATGGGGAAGAGGTTACACCGTTTTTAAATTCATTGGTTAAAGACCAAAATACCATGTATTTTGATAACTTTTTCCATCAAACAGGACAAGGTAAAACATCTGATGCAGAATTTATGCTTGAAAATTCACTGTTTGGTTTGCCTGAAGGGTCCGTCTTTACTACAAAAGGCTTAAACACCTTCCAAGCTGCACCGGCTATTTTAGGTCAGAACGGCTACACTTCAGCCGTATTCCATGGTAATTCAGGAAGCTTCTGGAATCGTAATGAAATTTACAAATCATTTGGCTACGACAAATTTTTTGATGCCAACTCATATCAAATTAATGAAGGCGAAGAAGCTGAATATGGATTAATGGATAAACCATTTTATCAGCAATCCACATCATTACTTGAAACATTGCCGCAGCCATTTTATACAAAGTTTATTACCGTTGCGAATCACTATCCGTATTCGATGAATCAAAAAGATGTGACGATTGCACCTGCCACAACAGGTGATAAGTCTGTTGATGGATATTTCCAGACTGCACGTTATGCGGATGAAGCGTTAAAACAATTTTTTGATTACCTAAAGAAATCGGGTCTATATGACAATTCCATCATCATTATGTATGGTGATCATTACGGAATCTCAGAAAATCATAATAAAGCAATGGAGCAAATTCTTGGGAAGGAAATAACACCTGTAGAGAGTGCCGGGTTACAGAGAGTACCATTATTTGTTCGTGTACCGGGCATGCAGGGCGGAGTGAACCATGAGTACGGCGGTCAAGTAGACCTTCTTCCAACTTTGCTGCACTTGTTAGGAATTGATACAAAAGATTATGTACAGTTTGGTACAGATTTGCTTTCTAAACAGCATGATAGTCTAGTAGCATTCCGAAACGGAGACTATGTAAGCCCAACAATTACTTCGGTTGATGGTAAATATTATGATTCAACGACAGGGTTGAAATTAGAAACGGACAAATTGACTGAGGCCAAGAAATATAAACAATTAGTACAAGAAAAACTTACTTTTTCAGATAAAGTGGTAAATGGTGATTTATTACGTTTCTATACGCCAAAAAACTTTACTCCAGTTGACCGGACAAAATATGATTATAATAATTCTTCAAACAAAGAAGAAACAACAGATCAATAAATAGAGGCTGCCTGATGGCAGCCTCTTTTTTTGCACAGAAATTAATTGATATTAAAAGATATCAATTTTTGCAACAACTGCTACCAAAACTTGAAGTAAAGCCTGGATATTAACAGTAACTTGAGTATCTGTAGTTACTACTTCAACATCTTTACATCCAGAAATAACTGTTTTTTGAGTATTGCGTTGTTTTGATTTGAAGAATTGTTTGAGATCCTGTGCTACTGCATTACCTTTTTCAGTATCCCCGATAGTAATGCTGATAACAATGGCAATTGCCACTTGAATAGCTGCTTGTAATGATACTGCGGCTTGTGTGTCAGTTGTGTGAACGTTGACACATTCAGAATTTTCTACGATAATCCATTCAAAGGATTCCTGTTTTGTTGAAGCGAACTGATCAGCATCCTGTGTTACGTTCGCGTCGTTTTCTTTACACTTATCGTCGCAATGATCTAATGCTCTCCATTTATTTTCACTCATGCTTTTCACCTCTTATTTTTTTATTAAGCAACGTCTAACTTAACAACTAATGATACAAGAACTTGTAAAAGGGCTTGGATATTGACAGAAAGGTCAGTATCAGTAGTTGTAATACATACATCTTTAGAGTTTTTGATGATCACTTTTTGTTTGTTGGTTTGGACTGAATCGAAATGCTGCATGAGATCTTGTAAAATGCTTTCACCTTTTGGAGAATCAAAAAGTGTAATTCTTACAACAATCGCAATTGCAAGCTGAAGCCCAACTTGTAGAGACACGGCAGCCTGAGTATCAGTAGTTTGTACCTTAATGTTACAAGAATCTTTAATGAAGATTAGTTCATCGGATTCTTGTTCAGTAGAAACGAATTGATCTGCGTCCTGCATTACTTCTGCCTCACGATTTTTTTTCTCGTGATCATCGTGCTTTGAGCTGGATTTGTACTCCTTTTTCTCGTACTCGCGCTTTTCCTTATGCTCGCTGCTGCTTCTGCTGCTGCTGCTGCTGCTGTGTTTATCTCTGCTGGATGATGCCATTTAAAACACTCCTTTTTGTTAGTTTCGATTTAATATATGAGGTTGTCTTCCTTTATGATTGGACGAGTCCCTAATTTTTGCCCATTTAATGAAAGTCAAACGAGATAGGATGTCCAAATTTAAAACCATCTGGCCAATTGGAATGGAAGTAACAGTTAGTAACAAAAAAATACGCCTAATCGGCGTATAGTCTATCGATTATTCGACCTTATTCTCCTTAGTGGAGTTTTTAACGAATGAATCCACTTGCTGGGATAAATCCTTCACTAATTCTTTTAACATTTGTTTTTGTTCATCTGATAAGTTTTTTTTCGCATTGTCTAAACTAATTCCGTTTTTTTTGAAAACATCACTTACCAGTAAATCAATTACCGCTTTTGGGATAATTGGATTGTCCGATGAATTACTCACAGAAATGCCCCTTTCAGCAATATTTTTATTAGCATCATATGCAACTCCGCGACTGTTGTCCTGTGTGAAAAGCCTAAATAGGATGATAAAAATACTCATTTGTTTTCTGCATTAGTTCGGTACTTAGTGAAAAGCTAATGGATGAAACTTTTTGCAAAGGGTGGAGAGACATGGGGGCCATTTGGAGAATTTTTATAACGGATTGGAAAAATATTCTTAAGGTGCCTCTCGTCATCTTATTAATTGGTGCACTCACCGTACTGCCTTCTGCCTATGCATGGATTAATATAAAATCCATGTGGGACCCGTACGGGAAAACTTCTGGTATTAAAGTGGCAGTTGCCAATGAAGATGAAGGGGGAGAAGTTCAGGGTAAAAAGATGAATGTGGGAAAAGAAATTGTTGAAAATCTAAAAGAGAACAAAAAACTAGGCTGGGTATTTGTAAACCGCAGTAAGGCTCAGGACGGAGTTAAACAAGGCAATTATTATGCATATCTTATTATCCCAAAGGATTTTTCAAAGAAGTTGGCAAGCATACTGGAAATAACCCCTAAAAAGCCGGAAATTCTTTTTGGGGTAAATGAAAAGATTAATGCGGTGGCCCCAAAAATAGCTGCCTCTGGAGCATCGAGTGTGACCAATCAGATCAGTCAGGCCTTTGTTAAAACAGTAGGAGATGCGATTTTTTCAGGTTTCTATAAAGCTGGAATTGAGCTTGAGAAAGCCTTGCCCTCTATTCATAATATGGAAAATCAAATCTTTGAACTAGAGAAAGCATTGCCGCAAATTGAGGCAATGGGGAAGAAAGCAATTGAACTTGAAGCCAAACTGCCAGAAATTAGAGAAAAGGGACAAAAAATTATTGAGCTTGAACAGCGAATCCCTGATTTAAACCAGGCGGGCCAGAGTATCTTAAAAGTTGAGGCGAATTTGCCAATCGTTGAAAAAGCCGGTGATAAGATATTAGCACTTCAAACGAGACTGGGCGAGATTGACCGGATTAATGAGATTGTAATACAAGCAGGAAGTCATTTAACTGAAATTGAGACTAATATTAATCAGGCCATTGAAGATTCAAAACTGACAGATGCACAGCAGGGGACGAGTGATAATCAGGCGGAATTATCACATCTTCGAGACGAACTTGCAAGTATTCATGATTCGATTAAACATTCTCGAACAGAATTGGAGCAGAGGGTCTCTGAAGGGGAACGAATGATTAACAGCTCTGTCTTATTTTTTAAAAATGATCTCCCTGTTATTGAGAAGAAAATTCATCAAGCTGCTGATTTCGTTCGCAACGATTTGCCAACTGTAGAAAATGATATAAAGAAAGCCGCCAATCTGGTACGAACGAAGCTTCCTGATTTGGAAAAGGCAGTGCATAAAGCTGCCGACCTTGCAAGAAATGATTTGCCTGGATTTGAAGAGCAGATCAGAACGACAGCCGATAAGCTTCGAAGACTTAAAGGAAGTGTCGATGTTAATGAATTAATTCAGTTCTTAAAGCATGACCCCCAAGCAGAGAGTAATTTCTTAGCTTCTCCTGTACTATTAAAAACGGAAAGGATCTTTCCAATCCCAAATTACGGTTCAGCGATGACGCCTTTTTACACCATGCTGGCTCTTTGGGTAGGAGCCACATTCTTAATAGCGTCACTTCGCGTGGACATAGAGGACAGCCATCCGTACAAAAGTTATCAAATTTACTTTGGAAGAATGCTTACTTTTCTTATTATTGGGTTAGTTCAGGCGTTGATTGTCTCGTTAGGTGATTTATTTATTATTCATACGTATGCCGTTGACAAACTCTACTTTGTCTTGCTAAGTATCCTTATAGGCATAGTATTTGTCATTATCACCTTTACCTTATGTTCTGTTTTTGGAACCCTCGGCAAGGGGCTGGCGATTATTCTATTGGTACTGCAAATATCAAGCTCTGGAGCGACCTTTCCGGTTAGTACGACCTCGACTTTTTTTCAAATGATTAATCCATTTATGCCTTTTACTTATGCAGTAAGTCTTCTCCGTGAGCCAGTAGGTGGAATGGTAGCGGATGTTGTGATAAGGGACATATCATTCTTGCTGGGCTTTGTTGCTTTTAGTTTTCTTCTTGGATTATTTTTAAAGAAACCCCTTAGTAAAAGAATTCAAAAGACATCAGAACTTGCAAGAGCATCAAAAATCATTCAATGATAGGTTCGCAAAGTCAAACTAGCATCCGGTGGGATGCTTTTTGTCTTGACAAAAAATCTGCTAATATGTTATTAAAATAATTGTTAGCACTCAAGTGATTAGAGTGCTAAAATAAAGGTATATTTTTTTTGAAAAAGGAGAGGTCTTGATGGAAACAAAACAGTTTAAGGCAGAATCGAAACGATTATTGGACATGATGATTCACTCTATCTACACCCATAAAGAGATTTTCTTACGAGAGTTACTGTCAAATGCCAGTGATGCAATAGATAAAATATACTATAAAGCATTAACTGATGATACGTTGACCTTTGATAAAGATAGTTATTACATAAAAGTTAGCGTGGATAAGGGAAATAGATTGTTAAAACTTACTGATACCGGGATCGGCATGACGAAGGAAGAGCTTGAAAATAACCTTGGAACGATTGCAAAAAGCGGTTCATTAGCATTTAAAAAGGAAAATGAACTGAAAGACGGCCACGATATTATTGGCCAATTCGGGGTTGGCTTTTATTCTGCATTCATGGTTGCCGATGAAGTAACAGTAATTAGTAAAGCCCTTGGCAGTGAAGAGGCCTACAAGTGGGAATCTAAAGGGGCAGAAGGCTATATCATCACTCCTTGTGAAAAGGACTCTATTGGTACAGAAATCACCTTGAAAATTAAAGAAAACAACGAAGATGAAAACTATGATGAGTATTTAGAAGAATATCGTCTTAAAACGATTATCAAGAAATACTCAGATTTTATCCGCTACCCTATTAAAATGGACGTAACCGAAAGGAAACTAAAAGAGGGCAGCGAAAGTGAATATGAAGAGGTGGTCGAAGAACAGACCATCAATAGCATGGTTCCTATTTGGAGGAAGAATAAAAAGGATCTCACAACAGAAGACTATGAAAATTTCTACTCCGAAAAACGCTATGGCTTTGATAAGCCTCTTAAACATATTCATATCAGCGTGGACGGTGCTGTTAGATATCAGGCTATTCTTTATATCCCGGAAAACATTCCATTTGATTATTACAGCCAGGAATTTGAAAAAGGGTTAGAGCTATATTCCAATGGTGTCCTAATCATGAACAAATGTGCTGACTTACTTCCAGATTATTTTAGTTTTGTAAAAGGGATGGTAGACTCTGAGGATCTCTCATTGAATATTTCCAGAGAGATGCTGCAGCATGACCGTCAATTAAAGCTGATTGCCAAAAACATAAATAAGAAAATCAAAAGCGAATTATTGTCCATTTTAATAAATGAACGAGAAAAGTATGAACAGTTCTTTAAGTCATTTGGCAGACAACTAAAATATGGTGTTTACAGTGACTATGGTACACATAAAGACGAATTACAAGACTTATTAATGTTCTATTCATCTAAGGAGAAAAAGCTTGTCACCCTTGATGAATATGTATCCAGAATGCCAGAGGACCAAAAGTATATTTATTATGCAACCGGAGAATCGAATGAACGTATCGATAAACTGCCTCAAACAGAATTAGTTGCTGATAAAGGGTATGAAATTTTATATTTCACCGATGAAATTGATGAGTTTGCCATTAGAATGTTAATGTCTTATAAAGAAAAAGAGTTCAAATCGGTTTCAAGCGGTGATTTAGGATTTCCTGCAGATGAGGAACAAGGGACTGCCGAAGAGGAAAAGGAAAACGAAGAACTATTCGATTTTATGAAAAATATCTTGAAAGATAAAGTTAAGGATGTAAAAGTATCGAAAAGATTGAAAACCCATCCTGTTTGTTTATCGACTGATGGAGCGGTATCGATTGAGATGGAAAAAATCCTTAATGCCATGCCTAACAGCCAAAATGTAAAAGCGGACAAGATTCTAGAAATCAATGTTCAGCACGATGTGTTTGCTTCGTTAAAAGAAGCTTTTGAAAAAGATCAGGAAAAATTAACGTTATTTACAAACTTGTTATATAATCAAGCTTTGCTAATTGAAGGGCTACCAATTGAGGACCCAGTAGAATTTACAAATAATATTTGTAAGGTTATGGTATAAAAGACGGGGATTGCAGCATATTGCAATCCCTTTTTTTCTTATGAAAATTGAACTCTAGTTCAATTTTCATAAGAAATATGATATAATAATATAAAGAGCATTATAATATGTATTCCTAATAGATTGAATGAACACATGGAAAATACGATTAAGAAGGAGTGGTTTAATGACAGAATTGATGAAAGAAAATCTTCGGCACAGAAAACTTCCTCTCAGCAGGGTGATTGCCCGCATCATTTGGATCACCATTGGTGCCATTCTGATGGCAACTGGACTGGAAATATTTTTAGTTCCTAACCATGTCATCGATGGAGGAGTTACAGGTATTTCCATCATGCTTGCCCATATTAGCGGATGGAAATTAGGACTTTTCTTGTTTGTATTGAACCTGCCTTTTGTTTACATGGGATATAAGCAGATGGGGAAGACCTTTGCTTTTTCGACTGTTTATGGAATTATCGTTTTATCTATTTTTACTTCCTTTTTTCACCCCATTCCCCCTTTTACAGAAGATATCCTCCTTGCAACCCTTTTTGGCGGAATGATTTTAGGAATCGGAGTCGGTCTTGTAATCCGTAATGGCGGTGCATTAGATGGAACAGAAATCCTTGCACTTGTCATTAATAAAAAGGTTCCTTTTTCAGTTGGACAAATCATAATGTTCATTAATCTCTTTATCTTAGGCGCAGCAGGGTTTGTCTTCACCTGGGATCGTGCGATGTATTCCTTATTGGCTTATGTGATTGCTTCAAAAGCCATTGATACGGTTGTACAGGGACTTGAAGAAACTAAATCTGTGTGGATCATAAGTGATAATGCAGAAGAAATCGGAGATGCCGTGAATGACCGTCTAGGACGCGGAGTAACCTACTTAAATGGTGAGGGTGCTTATACTGGGGATAATAAGAAAGTCATTTTTAGTATCATCTCCCGCTTGGAAGAATCAAAATTAACCACCATTGTAGAGGAGATTGATCCTACAGCCTTCCTAGCAATTGCTGACATAGCCGAAGTTAGAGGCGGCCGTTTTAAGAAAAGGGATATACACTGAATACTAACCAAATATATAAAGAAAAGGATCTGCAACTATGGCAGATCCCCAAATCGAATTTTTAATGACCTGATTCAACACTATCAACATGATTAATATGCTTACTGTTTATTAAAATAAACAGAACCGAGACAATAACAAAAACTCCACCAACGATAAATGGAACAGAGGGGTTATAAATCTCAGAAAGCTTTCCAGCTGTATAGGGTGCGATTGCCCCGCCAATAAAGCGGAGGAAACTATAGGCAGCAGACGCGGTTGAGCGCTGAACAGGTGCGGCATTCATGACCGCGGTTGTAATAAGTGTATTATTATTGCCCAATAATGCACCGGCAGCGATCACACAAATAATAATCACCGTCTGTGTTGTTGTCCAGGTTCCCATGATAAAAAGAAGAATCCCAAACATGACTAACATGGCACACATGGATTTTATGGTTCCAAATCTTTGCTGCAGTTTTGGCGCCATAAAGACGGAGGTGATCGCAAGGAGAATTCCCCAGCCAAGGAATACAAACCCGAGTCCATGTTCATCCAGTCCCATGACAAATGGGGCATAGGCGAGTAAAGTAAAAAAGCCAAAATTATAAAGAGCAGCAGTAATTCCTAAAACAAGGAGTGAACGATGTTTTAGGGCACGAAAGGGATCGGATAAAGAAGTTTTCACCTGTCCCGATGGAGCGTGTTTCTCATTTGGCATTAATAAAATTAATCCTATAAAAGCTACAACCATTAATACAGCAACGCCTAAAAATGGACCTCTCCATGACATAGCCCCTAACCAGCCGCCGAGAAGCGGACCTACAGATATCCCGAGGCCAATCGCAGCTTCATATAAAATGATTGCTTTGGCTGTTCCGCTCGTGGAAAGTGAGACAATTGCGGCTAACGCAGTAGCAACAAATAAAGCATTACCCAATCCCCAGCCGCCGCGAAGACTAACAAGCGGCCAGATACCGTTTGAAATTCCTCCTAGTGCGGAAAAAACAGCAATAATGACAATTCCTGAAAGCAGGGTCCACTTAATTCCCAGCCTTGATGAAATCATACCTGTAATAAGCATTGCGATAGCCATTACCGCATTGTAACTCGTGAACAGTAAGGTAACTTGACTATGGGAGGCATGCAGCTGTTCTGCAATGGCCGGTAAGATGGGGTCAACCAGGCCAAGACCCATAAAAGCAATGATGGAGGCGAAAAAAACGGCCCATACGGCTTTTGGTTGTGATAAAACAGATGTCTGCAGCTCTGTTTTTGAAGCGTTAGTTGAAGTGGTCGCAACAGTTGGCGGTGTTGATGACATTCACATCTCTCCTTATTTGTTTATAAATAGTTGTATAATGAAACTATATAATTGTATTATACAACTATTTTCCACTACGTCAATGATGTTTTCTGGAGATTCTTTTTAAGGTTTAAAAATTTGTAATTGATTATGATATGATTATGTTGAGTAATTTTTATACTGTGAGGTCTTAAAATGAATGAAAATGCCCTAGAAATGATTGAACTTGAATTAGCCATCCTGCTGCGGAGAACGACGTCTGTAACGACCAACAAAAAGATTGGAAGTCTTGACCGCTCAGCCTATTTACTGCTTCGCCGCATCGCAAATAAAGGGGCTGTCGGTGTAAAGATTTTAGCTGGTGAATTCCAATTGGATATTTCCACTGTAAGCAGACAGGCAGCAGCATTGGAGCAGAAGGGCTATTTATATAAAATTCCTGATCCGGCAGACGGAAGGGCATACAGCTTTGAAATAACAGAGTTAGGTAAAAAAGAACTAAAAGATCATATGAGGGCCCGCATGGAACGGATTACCGAGCTGTTACAAGATTGGCCTCAAGAGGAGCGGCAGGTTTTTGGTGAGCTGCTTAGGAAATTTAATCATTGCTTTATAGAAAAATAAAACAATCTAAAAGAGGAAACGAGTGAGTAGAAAGTAAGAACTCATCAGTTTCCTCTTCATTTGAAAATTAAGTTATTATTTTGTGTATTTATTGATGTCCTAATTGTAAAGGAGAGTAAAAAGACATGGTCACAAACAGAACCGAACAAGATTTCTTAGGAAAAAAGGAAATCCCCAAGGATGCCTATTATGGCATTCAAACACTCAGGGCGGTGGAGAACTTTCCTATTACTGGCTACTCCATTCATGAAGAGTTAATTAAAGCATTAGCAATGATAAAAAAAGCAGCTGCACTAGCTAATATGAATACGAAGATGCTTTATTCCGGACTTGGTGATGTTATTTGTAAAGCCGCCGATGAAGTCATTGCCGGGAAATGGAATGACCAATTTATAGTCGACCCGATTCAAGGCGGGGCAGGAACATCAATGAATATGAATGCTAATGAGGTGATTGCCAATCGTGCACTTGAATTGCTGGGCCATGAAAAGGGAGCCTATTTTCACTTAAGCCCTAATACACATGTGAATATGTCACAATCAACAAACGATGTCTTCCCAACCGCCATTCACATTGCAGCGCTTAAATTACTTGAGAAATTACTTGTATCGATGAATGAAATGCTTGCAGTTTTCAAGGAGAAGGCTAAGCAGTTTGAAAATGTCATAAAAATGGGGCGAACCCATTTACAGGATGCCGTACCGATTCGGCTTGGGCAAGAGTTTGAAGCCTATTCTCGTGTAGTTGAGAGGGATATAAAACGAATTTCACATTCGAAAAATCATTTATATGAAGTGAATATGGGGGCCACAGCGGTTGGTACAGGGTTAAATGCTGATCCTAAATATATCACAGATGTGGTGAAGCAGCTTGCTGCCATAAGCGGCCTGCCATTAGTAAATGCCGAACATCTCGTTGATGCGACCCAAAACACGGATGCTTATACGGAAGTTTCAGCCGCATTAAAAGTATGCATGATGAACATGTCAAAAATTGCAAATGATCTTCGCTTAATGGCTTCTGGGCCGAGAGCTGGTCTGGGTGAGATCAGTCTGCCCCCGCGTCAGCCGGGTTCCTCGATTATGCCGGGAAAAGTAAACCCCGTTATGCCTGAATTAATTAATCAGATTGCTTTTCAAGTGATAGGAAACGATCACACGATTTGTCTGGCGTCTGAAGCTGGCCAATTGGAGCTGAATGTGATGGAGCCTGTTTTGGTGTTTAACCTGCTTCAGTCGATCAGCATTATGAACAATGGTTTCCGTTCTTTTACAGACTATTGTTTAAAGGGAATTGAAGCGAATGAGGCTCGTCTAAAAGAGTATGTCGAAAAGAGTGTTGGTTTAATCACGGCAGTTAATCCGCACCTAGGTTATGAGGTTGCCGCAAGGATTGCAAGAGAAGCTATCGTCAGCGGAAAGTCGGTTCGTGAATTATGTTTAAAGTATGATGTCCTTACCGAAGAAGAATTGGACCTTATTCTCAATCCATTTGAAATGACAAAGCCGGGTATTGCCGGTGCTTCCCTTTTAGAAAGGGATTAATACTAATACAATGAGCCTTAATCCCCTGAACCGAGAGGATGAGGCTTTTTGTGTTTTACCGAATGTGTAACACAGCAAATGATAACAATAAAGAAGAGATAATTACTTAAAGTAAAGGTAGGTATACGTTAATGGATGCTTTTTTGCTGCTTATGACTCTCTTATCAATTGTCATTGTCGTTCTAGGTGTATCGTTTTTTAAATGGCATGCATTTATCAGTTTGCTAGTAGCCACTCTTTTTTTAGCGTTAGTATCTGGATTGTCACTAGATAAAATTGTTGCGGCTTATGAAACAGGCGTAGGTGGTGTCTTAGGACACTTAATCGGGATATTAGCCCTGGGAACCATTTTAGGAAAAATGATGGCCGACTCTGGGGCAGGTATGCAAATTGCTGAATACTTTATTCGTGTTTTTGGTATAAAGAAACTGCCATGGGCCATGATGCTATCAGGCTTCATTATTGGTATTCCTGTATTTTTTGAAGTGGGAATTTTGATTTTGTTACCATTAGTCATCTCGATCCATAAATCATCCAAACAAAATATTTTATTAATCGCCTTGCCATGTATTGCAGGTTTATCGATTGTCCACGGACTCGTACCACCGCACCCTGGGGCGTTGGCTGCCATCAGTATTTATAAGGCAAATCTAGGGAAGGTTCTACTGTATTCATTAGTTATTGCGATTCCTGCAGTTATTATCGCTGGTCCATTGTTTGCCATGTGGATTCATAAACGTGTTGTACCAGAAAAGGAACCTGAATTAATACGAATTACCACCAAAGCGAAGGATTTACCTGGTACGGGAATCTCTTTCTTCATTATTCTTTTACCAGTGTTACTAATGATTTTATCTGCTGTCGCTCCATATTTAAGATTAGCAGGAGGAATCACGAAATTTCTCATTTTCATTGGAAGTCCAATCATCGCCTTGCTCATTTCCGTTTTTGTAGCCTATTATTTCCTAGGCATGCAGAAGGGGATGGATAAAGAGGCGATAAAAAAACTGACCGAAGAATGTTTAATGCCAATTGGTTCTATTGCCTTGATTATTGGGGCCGGAGGAGGATTTAAACAAATATTAATTGAAAGTGGAGTTGGGGACACAATTGCACGGATGGCTGAAAATTTGTCGCTATCACCCCTAGTCTTAGCCTTTTTAATTGCCGGATTAATTCGAATCGCCACGGGTTCTGCAACCGTCGCCTTAACTACCGCTGCAGGGATTGTATCACCAGTTGTTGCCGGGATGCCGGGGGTGAATCTGGAGTTGTTGGTAATAGCAACAGGAGCTGGTTCATTAATGTTTTCACACGTCAACGATGCGGGTTTCTGGATGGTGAAAGAATATTTAGGCTTAAGTGTCCCGGAAACCTTTAAAACCTGGACAGTATTAGAGACCCTTTTATCGTTTGTGGCGTTCGCAGGAGCGTTAATAATGGATGCATTGTTTTAACATAGTGATAACAGGGGTCAACACGGACCCAAGTGTTTGGCACCTTTTTGATCTAATAATTATTGAAACTTACTTGAAAACACAAAAAAGGGCATTCAGCCCTTTTTTGCGTTTTCATATCGTTAATCTGTCTGTTTTTCCTTCTTTTTATCTTTATCCGGTTTTCGATCGCTCAAGGAGCGGTATATTTGAGTATACATACTGCCCTGCTCGGAATTTTCAAGGAAGAAAGGCCCGATCAGCTCTAGGTATTCCTCATCTTCAAACATTTTTTTATTTTGTAATTCCATTTCAGCCAATCCTTCATAAACCGCTAGTAGTCCATATGTATGGTCTTCACCAGATATCGGTGTCAAAATTTCCACCTTGTGATCATAGTTATCCATTCTAAATTTCTTTATTTCCCTTAAATTATCAATGCCTTCCTTAAATTTCTCTTGTTTAATGACAAACGTCTGATGTACATAAACAGACATTTTAACACCTCCAATATTGAACAAACCTAAGTATTACTATTTACCTATTTTTCTCTTTTATTCATAGTTATCAGGATGATTTTTAAAAAAAGTAGCCCTATTTTATCCATTTGGTGATAAAATGAACCCATGTTTTGTTAGATTTAGGAAGGAAATTGGACATGTATAAGGAATAATTAGGAAAATAATGAAACCAAGTTCAGTTAATAACGTCAATTAATATATTAATAGGAAATTGAAAATATTAGGAAGTGTTGGGGGAAAAATGGGCAGGCTTACTAAAAAATTAGTAACACTTTTAACAGTCGGTTTAATGGGAGTAACGGGTTGTGCAGGGCAGGGAACACAAGAAAAAGAAGCAAAGGCGTCCGGACAACAGACAAGTAGTAATGAAAAACAACAGAAAGCAGAGAAACAGAAAGTAGAGAAACCAATCTATGTAAATATTATTGATCCTGATTCGAAACGTATCATTAAAACCATTAAACCAAAGGATCTGGGCTATGGAACGGATGATGAAAAATATAAAGCAGTAATAGCTGATTTAACAAGAGAATTGGCTAGGGGAACAAAAGATACTCCAGGGTATGATAAAAGAATGGTCCTCGATAAGCTGGATGCAAATGGACAGGTGATTAAAGGTAAACCTCAAACCGTCCTTGAGGAGGAGGAACTTGCATACAATATTTTCCAATCCTCATTAAAAGGCGGTACCGTTGAAATCCCGTTGTATGTTACAGCAAGCGGCTATAAGGCTGAAGAGGCAGCGGATTTAGGGGAAGTAGTCGTTGCTTCTTATACTACCTACTTTAATAGCGGTGTTGCAGGCAGATCTAAGAATATCGAGTTGTCTGCAAAGGCAATTAATAATGTGATTCTAGGTACTGGAGATTCCTTTTCCTTTAACAGTACGGTCGGACCAAGTGATGCCGAGCATGGTTACCAACCTGCACCAGAAGCACTTGATGGTAAGTTAGTGGAGGGAATCGGCGGAGGGATCTGTCAAACCTCTTCCACTCTATATAATGCCATCGATAAACTAGCTGTCAGTTATATTGAAAAGAACCATCACTCCCTTAATGTAGGTTACGTGCCAAAGGGAAGGGATGCGACTGTTTCTTATGGCGGCTTAGATTTTCGATTTAAAAATACCGCTGGAGTGCCGCTCTTGATAAAAACATTCGTGAATAGAGGGTCCATTACGGTTGAGATTAGAACGGCCAAGATCTATCAAAATCAGGTTAAAAGAAGTTAAAGCAAAACTCCCTGTATGAATTTTCATCACAGGGAGTTTTTGCATCTATAGGGTTATCTCATTTCTTCCCAATCTGCATAATGGCCGCTGCCTTGGCATCCTGGACATTCAAATGAATTAAAGTAGGCAAACTCATTATAGGGATATACCGTATATCCTCTGCCTTCACAATCAGGACATTTGCCTTGTTCCTTCATATTGGAAACGTGGTTTTGGTATCTAGACTCTTTCCATTGATTAAATGTGTTGAGCAGTCCCATTTACTTCACCTCATCGTTTTTACTTAGTATGGGGTAAAAATGGTATATTTATGCTTGCATGTTTTCATATCAAAAGGGGGAGTACTTTTTTAGTTGTAGATAATAATTTAGTATATAGTTTATTATATGAAAAAGCCTCAAATTAGTGAGTATTAAGCGCAGGCTTGTACGATATTATTATATAAAAATAAAAATACAGCAGCTTGACGTTGACGAATAACCTTTTAAGAGGGATAAAGTTATTTAAACAAATAGATACTAAAAAATGAGGTGATCGCAATGAAAGATTGGAATGAACAGGCTGCCCCAAATAATAATCTGGCCCCGAAAACGCTAAAAACTGGAGAATTTGTCGGAAATGAGCCAGACCATGAATTCTCAGAAGAATTATCGGACGGCGGCGAGAGAGACCAATTCATCCAAAGACAGAAAAACACATTAAAAATGAAATAAAAAAGTGACGATTTTATTAACGGGTTCCGTTTTCTATCGCAAAACGTCAATTATTTGCACAGGAAAATGCAACCCAAAATGTAATCCTTTTTGCACTTTAAATGCAGGGCAATTTGTAAGGCTAAAGATATTAAAAAACATTTATAAATAGCAAGGATCCTTTCCTTGCTATTTTGCTTTTACTTGCTAAATTGCGATTTAAGAAGTTTGAAACCTTTTCTGCCTTCTTCGTATCGGTTTATAAGAATTAATAGGCGGAGAATTTCCGCCTATTGTATATTGGGGAAGCATAAGAAGCGAAAATAAGCGGAGAATTTCCGGTTAACTGCTCTAAATAAGACAAAATCCAAAGTTTTGGATAATATAAGCGGAAAAACTTCCCTTATATTAAGGGAAATATGGGTATTTCCCAATTTAGGCGGAATTTTTCCGTTTATTTTTCATACCCTGTCAAATCAACACCAAGATACAGCAGAGCTTAACCTTAATTTTCTGTATATCATTTTGCAAGTAAAAATGTAGTTTATTTTGCTGGGGTACACTGGCTATTGTACCCCTACATTTTAATATACAAAAATCGTACTACAAATTCCCCCAAAATAATTATCGAAATCCCTTTATATCAACAAAAATAACCTCCAAATTACCATACAATTTGGAGGTCTTTTTGTATTAAATTTTTAATGTTTGCGATAGTTAACGGAACCCGTGACGATTTTATATCGTCATTTTTTATTGGGGAAAATTAGAAAACCTCTTTACAATGGAGAAATTTAACTGTAGAAATTCTATGTACCTAAAAATTCTAGGTAGGTGAGAAAATGTTTAATCGTGAACTCGTAAAAGGGAGCACATCCCTAATACTATTACAATTATTAAACGAACGCGATATGTACGGCTATGAATTGGTAAAAGAATTAGAGCATCGCAGTGACAATGGTTTAAGTGTGAAAGAAGGAACTTTATATCCAGCTCTCCATAAACTTGAAAAACAGGAGTACATTGAATGTTACTGGGTTGAGCAGGAGAAGGGACCAGCACGCAAGTATTACCGGATCACAAAGGCTGGCAAGGAAATGCTGGATGAAAAAACGCGTGAATGGCAGGATTTTGTTCAAGTAATGAACAAGGTAATAGGGAGATCAAAGCATGGAACGGCAGAAGAGTGAGTTTCTTAAAACGTTAAACAAAGGGCTTGGGAACCACCCGGATAAAGCGAGTATACTCCTTGAATATGAGTCCCACATAGATGAAATCCTGTTGGAATCATCTGATTGTTCAACGGAAGAGCAAGTAATGCAGCGCCTAATATCCAGGCTGGGAAGTCCTGCAGAGATTGCCTACATGTGGAAAGAAGAATTATCTGTGACACCTAGTAACATGAAGTGGTTATTTATTTTACTCAACATTGTCTTTTTTGGCGGAGGAAGCCTATTAACACTCGCACATAATCTATTTGAATGGGAATGGTTATCAGCCCTTTGGGGGCATTTAACCTCCATTCCATCATTGATTGTCTTCTTATACATGTTTTTCTGGGCATTACTCGGGTATGAAATTGGTAAGGGTTTTGGACACGGAGGAAGAAGGCTGTTAAGAAAGACTTTTTTGCTCTCCTTACTTCCAAATATCTTACTAATGGTTTTGACTGTTTTTGAAATCATTCCTCATTCTTGGTTTGCTCCGCTTCTGACAAGAACGTTTATAATTGCTTGTATCATCTTTACAATCATCCTATACCCTATAAGCTGGGTGGGTTACCGCTGGGGGAGGAAAGCTTCGATATAAGCATTTTTTTTGCTTATATACCTAGTAAAACTATATATATAGAATTTCTATGCAAAAAGAGAGGCAGGGATATGAAATGGAAATAGGTGTTAGTAAAAAAGATGGGCTGTTTTTAATCGTTTGTTTATTGCTTGGAGTTTTGGCGGAAGAGTCATTTTTTAAAGGCATTATAGGAATTTCCTATCTACTATTTGTCATGGCTTTTTATGCAGTATTTTTTTGGCGCTATCGTGGTTTTTCATTTTCCCATCAACGCTTTGGTTACCTAGTAGTAATCTGTATTTGGTTATTATCCGTGGGTTATGTATTGAATGACAATATTCTCTTTTACGTCTTAAACATTATGGGGATACCAGGATTGGTTATCTTTCACCTTGTATTAGTTACAAGCCCAAAGCATTTCCGTTGGAATCAGCCTGCATTCATTCCCTATATATTTACGAGACTAATCGACTCTGTGAAATTTAATGCTGCATTTACTAGCACAGTTGGTAAATTAGCTAGAAAAGGCGAGTACGAGCATAAGGTTTTGGTTTGGAAAAAGATATTAATTGGTGTGGTAATCTCATTACCGGTATTAGCCCTGGTTTTGCATTTATTAATGACTGCAGACAGCCAGTTTGCAGCGATGTTAGGGGATGTTCCTAACCTACTTCAAAGGGTTAATGGGGAAACGGTATTCAGACTGATTGTGGTTTTCCTATTCATGGGAGCTTTCTTTGGTCTTTTGCAGACCCTTTTGTTTAAACAAATCAAAGTAATCAAGTATGAAAATTGGCGGTTTTCGTTAACGCTTGATACCGTTATATCCATCACTATGCTGGTTTTGATCAATGCAGTCTATATTCTTTTTACAATTGTCCAATTTAAATATTTTTTTAGCGGCAGCCTGCAAGGGAACTATACCTTTGCGGAATATGCAAGAAAAGGATTTTTTGAATTACTCTTTGTGACATTAATTAATTTAACCATCACCATAGTTATGGTAACGTTTGGAGATAGGGCGCAAAATGGAATCAAGATACTTAAAGCCTTGCTTACAATCCTGGTCCTATCGAGCGGCGTTATGCTCAGTTCAGCTTTCTTGCGATTAAATATGTATGAGGAAGCCTATGGATTTTCTTTTACAAGGGTGCTCGTCCATTCGTTTATGATCTTCCTCGTCGTCATTTTTACTTATACCTTGATTAAAATCTGGGTCGAGAAACTATCGCTGTTTCATTTTTACTTTGTAACCTCATTAATTTACTATACGTCGATAAACGTAATTGATCTTGATCGGATCGTTGTGAAAGAGAATATTACGCGATACGAGGAAACGGCAAAATTGACGCATATTACCTTAGCCGATTATCGGCTACAGGTGTGCTCGCATTAATTGATCTTTATGAACAGGGAGAAAAAATTCCTCATTTAGAGGAGATCTTACGCACCGAACAAAACAATGCCCGGATCCAAAGTCAAACCTGGCAATCTTATAATTTAAAAAGAGAGCAGGCAGTTCAACGATTAAATCATTTAAATTTGAATTAATACCTAAAAGGCAGGGCGCCCATGCGCCCTGCCTTTTAGTAATCAATCGCCATTAAACATGTCAAAAATTCCACGTGCGATACTGCCTTCATCTTTCCCTCCGCCGCCGCGTTGAGGGGCAGCAGCAAATACTCTGCTTGCTAATCTGCTGAATGGCAGAGATTGAATCCAGACAGAACCAGGTCCTCGAAGTGTGGCGAAGAATAAGCCTTCACCGCCGAAAAGAGCTGTTTTTACTCCTTTAACGAACTCAATATCATATTGTACCTGGCTAGTCATGCCAACTAAGCATCCTGTGTCGACTCGAAGTGTTTGGCCTGGAAGGAGCTCTTTTCGTACAATCGTACCTCCGGCATGCACAAAACACATCCCGTCGCCTTCTAGCTTTTGCATAATAAAGCCTTCACCACCGAAGAAGCCGGCGCCGATTTTACGCTGGAACTCAATTCCTACTTGTACTCCTTTTGCAGCAGCCAGGAAGGCATCTTTTTGACAGATAATTTTTCCGCCAAGTTCGCTTAAATCCATGGGAATGATTTTACCTGGATAAGGGGAGGCAAACGAAACATGCTTCTTTCCTGCGCCAGTATTAGTAAAGGTAGTCATAAACAGGCTCTCACCAGTGATAATCCGTTTTCCTGCACTAAATAATTTGCCCATGATGCCTCCGCCAGCACCACTGGAACCATCACCAAAAATCGTCTCCATATGTATATCATCATCCATCATCATAAAGCTTCCGGCCTCAGCTACAACGGTCTCGTGCGGATCAAGCTCGACCTCAACAAACTGCATATCATCTCCATAAATCTTATAATCGATTTCATGGTTATTCATCCGGGATCCCTCCACAAATATCAAAATATAAGCCCATCTTCATTATAAGAAATTTAGGAAAAAAGTGCTAATTTAAAAATAAAAAAGACGCCTGAACATTCAGGCGTCTTTGCGTATTGAGGCGAAAAACCACACTCCACATAGTGTGCTCCATAAAGGAATGTTTCTCGACTTACACAACTCAGCTCATCGCTTTTTTATTATAACACTATAATACCGACAATAACAAGTGAAAATTTTTTAAATAAACCCCTTGAATATTTTTTAGTATTATTCTATATTCAAATAATCAGATATACAAAAATAATAAGATAAGAAGGGTTATTATGTTTATTGACAAGAGATTCCTGCAATACTCCTTAGGAAGTTTACAAAAAGACCTGCTATCAGGTTTAATTGTGGGTGTAATTGCGATTCCTCTAGGGATGGCCTTTGCTATCGCTTCAGGGGTGAAGCCGGAGTATGGAATCTATACGACCATTGTAGCCGGAATCCTCATTTCATTACTTGGCGGTTCGAAATATCAAATTGGAGGACCAACCGGAGCGTTTATTCCTATTCTATTCGGTATTGTCATGACATACGGTTATGAAAATCTTCTAATTGCGGGTTTTCTGGCGGGTATTATGTTAACGCTAATGGGAGTTTTACGTTTAGGGTCATTAATCAAATGGATCCCAAAACCGGTAACAGTTGGATTTACAGCCGGAATTGCTGTAACCATTTTTACCGGGCAGATTGCTAGTTTTCTAGGGTTAACAGGATTGAAGAAGCATGAAGAATTTATTTTAAACTTTAGAGAAATTATCATTCATGTTCATTCAATTAATCTATATAGTGTGCTCACCGCGGGGATATGCTTAATCATGGTATTGCTGACTCCAAAGTTTGCGCCTAAAATACCTGGTCCGTTAATTGGATTATTAATTTCGACACTTGTGGCAGCTTATTTTTTTCCGGGTCAAGTTGCAACGATTGGAAGCGCCTATGGAGAAATACCAAACAAATTACCGCATATTCATGTCCCAGAGATAAATGCAGAAATCATCCTGAAGCTATTAAAGCCTGCATTTGTGATTGCGATGCTTGGAGGGATTGAATCCCTTCTTTCAGCTGTTGTTGCAGACGGAATGACAAACAGCCGTCATAACAGTAATAAAGAGTTGATTGGTCAGGGAATTGCCAATATGATTACCCCGTTATTTGGCGGAATCCCAGCAACCGGGGCATTAGCTCGAACGGCAACAAATATAAAGAATGGAGCCGTATCGCCTTTCTCCGGTATCATACATGGGATTGTTGTGTTAGTTGTCTTGTTGTTTTTTGCACCAAAAGCCTCCTATATTCCACTCGCCAGTATGGCGCCAATTTTAATGGTGGTGGCTTGGAATATGAGTGAAAGGAAAGTATTTGCCCATATCGCAAAAACAAGATCAACAGATTCCATCGTCCTATTGGTAACATTCTTACTAACTGTTTTTGTGAACTTAACGACAGCAGTTGAGATTGGTTTATTGATGTCTGCTATCCTTTTTGTTAAACGAATGAGCGATGTCACTTCAACACGAAAGGCATTGCCGAACCATAAGTCTAGTCAAGGAAAAGTGGAGACAGCCATGGTAACGGATAGCCATGATTGTCCGCAAATCAGTATCTTTAATGTCGAGGGTCCATTATTCTTTGGGGCTGCTCAAACTTTCGAGAAAACGATTATGGAAACAATCAATTATCATCCTAAAATTCTTTTACTGCGGATGAGTAAGATGCCTTTAATGGATACAACCGGTGAAGCCATACTGACAAGTATTGTGAAACACTTTTCAAAAAGTGGTATAGTGTTAGTATCGGGATTGAATACACAACCTGAAAGTGTTCTTAGAAAGACGGGTCTTTTTGATTTAATTGGACAGGAACATTTTTTTGAACATACAGGAGATGCCATTCAATATGGATTATCACAAATAAATGAAAACAAATGTCTTGGCTGCAAGCATTTTGCCTTTAGAGAATGTAAGCAATTGTCTGCCAAAGAAGTTGTAGAAAACAGGGCGAAGTTAACAGCCACCTTTTAAAAAATGAGGAAGTGGTTTTTTGAATTTGGAAATGCAGCAATTTAAAGCGGAATTTTTTAAAGCACTGGCTCACCCCTTAAGAATCCGGATTTTGGAACTTTTGGCTGAAGGGGATAAGAATGTCAATGAGATTCAAACTCTTGTTGGCAGTGAAGGGTCAGCTGTTTCCCAGCAGTTGACGATATTACGTGCGAAGAATATTGTCACAGGAACTAAGGAAGGAAATAAGGTAATTTATACATTAAAAGACCCAATGATCATTGAACTATTGGCCGTTGCCCGGCAAATTTTTAATAATCATTTAGTCGATACCATCACGATATTGGATAAGTTTAAAGAAGAGGAAGAAGAGGTCCTCCCGCAGCCGAAGAATTAATGTCTTCGGCTTTTTTTTTCGTTTATCATAATTTGATTCAAAAATGTGAAATTTAAGAAAATAGGAGTTTGAATTGAGTATGTACCGTTTTTAAAATAAGCCCAATTATTTTTCTACAAAACACGACATTCGTACCTAGGACCAGCAGTGATTAATGAAGAAAAGAAAAGGTAGATATATAGAATTGTAGAATGGTGTTGAGATGTGTCGGAAAGCCCTTTCTTGACAGATTTTCATAGAAATGATAAATTTTAAACAGCCGTTGCACACGAGATTAGATTTATGATAGAAGCCTGTTCAAAGTTTTAACTGATGTTTGGATGAGGAAAAGAAAGTAAAGCTATCACGTTGTACTTTGGTGAATTTTACACATGGCTTTCGCGATTGTAAGCCAATAGGAGGATTTTTTTACATGAAAAACGGTAAAGTAAAATGGTTTAACTCAGAAAAAGGTTTCGGATTCATCGAAGCTGAAGACGGAAACGACGTATTCGTTCACTATTCTGCAATCCAAACAGAAGGTTTCAAAACTTTAGAAGAAGGTCAAGAAGTTTCTTTCGAAGTAGTTGAAGGAGCTCGTGGACCACAAGCTGCTAACGTAACTAAGAAGTAATCAACCCTACCAACTACAACAGCCTAAGACATTGTCTTTAGGCTGTTTTTTAATGTCAAAAAATGATTTCCAGTCTCATACCAATTGGTATTTTGCTATAATAGTGGTATTCGAATATGCATGAGGTGACCAATATGAAATTTATTCACACCGCTGATTGGCATTTAGGCAAATTAGTGCACGGTATTTATATGACAGAAAACCAACGGGCGGCACTTGAACAATTTGTAGCCATTGTCGAGGAAGAGAAGCCGGATGCTGTGGTCATTGCGGGTGACCTGTATGATCGTTCCGTCCCTCCAACGGATGCGGTTGAGTTATTAGATGAGATCCTTTTTAAAATTAATGTGGAACTTAAAACGCCAATAGTAGCGATCGCAGGGAACCATGATAGTGCGGAGCGTCTATCGTTTGGAAGCTCATGGTATAAACATAGCCAATTCTATTTAACTGGAAAGCTCACAAATAACTTTAAGCCAGTCCAGGTAAATGGAGTGAACTTTTATCTAGTTCCTTATGCAGAACCTGGGGTGGTTCGCCAGCTGCTTCTTGATGATTCGATCCACTCTCATCAAGAAGCAATGAAGGCACTTATTGGTAAGATAGAAGAGACCTTGAATCCAAATGAACCGAACGTTTTTGTTGGACATGCCTTTGTTTTGGGCGGACAAACCTCCGATTCTGAACGTGTATTATCTGTAGGCGGCTCTGGCTGTGTCGGTGCGGAATTATTTGCTCCTTTTTCCTATACGGCACTAGGGCATTTGCATAGTCCAGATGCGATTCATCATGAGAAAGTGAAGTATTCCGGCTCCCTATTAAAATATTCTTTTTCGGAAGCCAAACAGAAAAAATCGATTTCCATTATTGAAATGGATGAAAAAGGGAATTTCACCCAACGCTATCGTTCGCTCACACCAAAACATGATATGAGGGAAATGGAAGGACATCTAGAAGAATTACTAGACCCCGGTTTTTATGGAAATGAACAAGTGGATGATTATTTAAAAATTACACTGCTTGACCAAGGAGCACTTCTAGATCCGATTAATAAATTGCGTCAGGTTTACCCAAATGTTCTTCATTTGGAAAAGAAGATTGAGCTTACAGACTCTAAGAACAAACAATCCTACATCGCTCTAAAAAGTGAAAAAAAGTCTGAAATAGATTTGTTCGAACAATTCTACACAGATATGACAACTTCTGAATTTACATCAGAAAAAAGAGATATTATGACTGAGATTATTGAAAAAGTGCTGCGGGAGGAGGGAGAAAAATGAAACCTTTAAAATTAACGATGCAGGCATTCGGCCCATATGCAGGAAGGGAAGAAATTGATTTCAATCAATTAGGCAACCGGACCATGTTTGTCATTTCCGGAAAAACTGGTGCCGGAAAGACGACCATATTTGACGCGATCACTTATGCGATTTACGGGAAAGCAAGCGGAGAAGATCGAAATGGACCTGAACTGCGCAGCCAATTTGCAAAAGAAGATTTATTAACAGAGGTTTCACTAGATTTTTCCCTGCGCAACAAGGTCTATTCCATTACACGATCGCCACAGCAGCAGAAGAAGAAAGACAGGGGCGATGGTTTTACATCCATAGGAGCGAAAGCTGAATTATATTTTTGGGATACGGATGGCGGGAAGAAATTGCTCGCATCGAAAACCAGTGATGTCGAAGAAAAAATTAAAGAGATCATGTTGATCGATGCCAATCAGTTCCGGCAAATTCTAATGATTCCTCAAGGCGAGTTCAGAAAGCTGTTGACATCTGACAGTAAGGATAAGGAAGTCATCTTGCAGCGGCTGTTCCATACTCAAGCCTATAAATTAATTGAAGAAAAATTGAAACTGGAAGCTGCTGAGCTTAAAAAGTCAATGGAAGACCAGGAAAATGCACGAAATGAAGCCTTAAGGCGAATTCAAGCTGTGACTAGTGAGGAACTCATGAATACGCTTGAAACTGATCCAGAGAATCACGCGGTCATTATGCCGCTCTTACAGAAAGAAATCCTATGTATGCAGGAGAAACTTGACCAATTAACAAAGCAATTGGCAGATAAGGTTATTGAGCAAGATAAATTAAAAGAGCAGCTCTATGAAGCAGAAGCAATTTTAAAGCAGCTGCAAACAAGAGAAGAGTTAAAAGAGCAAAAAGCACGTTTGCTTGCCCAAGAGGACGTTTACGTTGAGAAAGAGATCCAGGTAGAACGGGCACAAAAAGCCGCATTATTAGCAAAACAAGAGGATCTCTGCCATCGATTAAAAAAGGAGGCCGACCAGTTTCAGGTAAATGTGAATACCATTACCATTGAAATCGAGAAATTGAACGGACTTTTAGTACAGTGGGAGGAGGAGCTCCAAAGAGAAATCGGACGGGAAAGTGATCGCCAGGCCGCTCTTGATGAAGTGAATCGATTAGTAAATATGAAAGAAGATGTTTACTCATTTGCTGCTTTGCTAAAAGAAACAAAACAAAAGGACGTGGAACTAAAAGCGGCTGTGGAAAAGAAAGACAATGATGAAAAGCGGCAGCAGCAATTGGAAGAACGCATTCATTCGTTGATGGTCCAAAAAGAAGAAATAGAGAAAGGAAAGTTAACCTTTCTGGAAAATGAGAGTAAGCTTGAAAAACTGAAGGTTGATTGGGCGCGACTTGAAAAACTAGAATCCTTGCTCTTACGTCATCAAAAGGCAGAGAAAAACTTAGCTTCGATTACTGGTGGTTTAGAGAATACGCTGGCAAAATACAATGACGCAAAGGCACTCGTAGAAGAGTTGGAGAGAAAATGGATTCATGGTCAGGCAGCCATTTTAGCAGCTAATCTGCGTTCAGATGAAGCATGTCCTGTGTGTGGGTCATTGCATCACCCGAATCCAGCCGCTCAAAAGGAAAATAGTATCCCATCAGAAGAAGATTTAAATACTGCGAAGGATCAAGTTTTATATTGGGAAAAAGAAAAATCTAAAGTAGAAGCAAATTTTTATCAGTATCAATCTGAGGAAAAAACTCAGAAAGAAGCCGTCCAAGATTTACTGAATGAAATACGTATGCATCGGACAGATTTTTCGCCTAATGATCTGGCATCTATAAAAATGGAGGCGTCTTCGACCATTCAGTTGCTCGTTCAACATCAAGAACAATTGAAAGAGCAACTAAAAGTATTAGATCGCTTAAAGTCAGAAATCGAGACAAGAGATAAGGAAAGAAATGCTCTGCATACTGCGATTCAGCAGCTTTCTCAGATGGTGACGGAATTAACGGTTCAATTTACAGAAAAGAAAACCGTTCTTACGAGAATGATGACGGTAATTCCTGAAAATCTGCGCTCAGAAGCGGAATATGAAAGAACACTTGACGCTAAACGAAAACATCACCAAATGTTAGTGAGTCAGCTCGAAGAAGCACAAAAGCGCCTTCAAGCTGTAAATGAGAAGCTTTCAAAGGAAACGGCTAGATTAAATGATGCGGAGCTCCATCATGCGGCAAAACAGAGGGAGCTTGAAACAGAACGAGGGATCTTTTTAACTGGATTATCTGAACAGGGCTTTGAAAAATACGGTATATATGCTGCGTCTAAAAAGTCAGAAGGGGAAATTAGGCTTCTCCAGGAAGAGATTCGAAATTATCGCGAGGAGCTCCGTTCGGTATCGGATCGCTTAAAAGAATTAACCGAACTTCTTGCCGAAGTGAAAACGCCGGATGTAGAAGGGATTAAGCTGGATTTAGCAAAGTTTACTCAGGAGATTGATAGACTTACGCAAGAGAAAACGGATTTATTTGTTAAGAAGCGGGATAATGAGGAAGTTTATAGCAGGGTGGAACGTCTAAATAACGAGGTAAAGGCATTAGAGGAACGTTTCCGTATTATTGGTGATCTTTCAGATATCGCCAAGGGACAGAACCATTTGCGTATTACGTTTGAACGCTACGTGCTGGCCGCTTTCTTAGATGATATTTTACAAGAAGCAAATCTGCGTTTGCGGAAGATGACTTCAGGACGCTATCAACTGCAGCGGAAAACAGATCGGTCAAAAGGAAATGCGCAAAGCGGTTTAGAACTGTTGGTGTTTGACCAATATACCGGCCAGGAACGCCACGTTAAAACATTATCAGGCGGGGAAAGCTTTAAAGCCTCGTTATCATTGGCTTTGGGTCTCGCTGATGTCGTACAAAATTATGCTGGCGGTGTTTCACTGGAGACGATGTTCATTGATGAAGGCTTTGGTACGCTTGATCCTGAATCACTTGACCAAGCGATTGAAGCATTAATGGATATTCAAAGCAGCGGACGGCTAGTTGGAATTATCTCTCACGTGCCAGAGTTAAAGGAACGAATTGATGTAAGACTTGAAGTGATAGCCGGCCAAACTGGCAGCCGGACGGAGTTCATGTTTACAAATTAACTGAAATAGGTTGCGTTAAGGGGCGGTGCTCATACTTAGGTAGTAGTGAGAACCGCTCCTTTTTTTATCTTAATTCCTTGACAAGTGCCCGGCCAGCCTGCCTGCCAGTAAACAGGCAGCCTCCAACAAATGTACCTTCTAATGAACGGTACCCATGAATTCCTCCGCCTCCAAAGCCTGAAACTTCACCAGCAGCAAAAAGTCCAGGAACGGGGTTACCGGATGCATCAAGGACTCTGCCGGATAAATCTGTTTGCAGCCCGCCCAGCGTTTTTCGACTGACAATATTTAAGCGGACAGCAATGAGCGGTCCCATTTTTGGGTCAAGGATTTTATGGACGGGGGCCACTCGGATTAGTTTATCCCCTAAATAATTGCGAGCTCCCCGCATGGCTGTAATTTGTAGATCCTTTGTAAATTTATGCTCGATTTCCCGGTCGCGGGCGAGAATTTGCCGCCTTATAGCCTCCACATTCAGGAGGTTATCACCAGTTAATCTATTCATTCCTTCAACGAGCTCTTCGAGAGTTTTTGCAATGACAAAATCCTCTCCTTTATCCATGAATGCTTTTACTGGTGCAGTTGGTCCTGGGAGAACACGTGCAAGTACCTTTTTAATGCTTTTTTCAGTCAGATCCGGATTCTGCTCTGAACCAGAAAGAGCAAATTCTTTTTCGATAATCTTTTGAGTCAATATAAACCATGAATAATCGTGGCCTGATTTCATTATCGCTTCTAGTGTACCTAGCGTGTCGAAACCTGGGAAATTTGGTGCAGGGAAGCGGTTTCCTTTTGCATCGAGCCAAAGGGAGGAGGGACCAGGGAGAATTCGAATTCCATGGTTTGGCCAAACTGGATTCCAGTTTTTAATCCCTTCTGTATAATGCCACATACGGTCGCGGTTTACGATACGGCCTCCGGCTTTTTCAGTAATTGTAAGCATTCTGCCGTCGACATGATCTGGTACACCAGAAATCATATGTTTTGGGGCCTGCCCCAGCCGCGGGGGCCAGTTTTTCCTAATTAAGTCATGGTTGCCGCCAATCCCGCCGCTTGTAACGATTACAGCTTGGGCTCTGAACTCAAAATCCCCGATCACTTCACGGGAACTCGCTTCCCCTCGGGCGGCAGAACTAGCAATTAGTATATCCCCGCGAACACCAACAATTGCCCCATTTTCCTTAAGTAATTCATTCACACGATGACGGGGGCGATAATCTGCCAGTCCGTTTGCCATGGCGTCACGTATCCGTTGTTCAAAGGGCTTTACGATTCCCGGGCCTGTTCCCCAGACGATATGGAATCGCGGTACAGAGTTTCCATGACCTTCAGCTGTATAGCCGCCTCGCTCTGCCCAGCCAACCACCGGGAAAAAGCGGACACCCAGATCATACAGCCATTGTCGTTTCTCACCGGCGGCGAAGTCCACATAGGCCTCGGCCCACTTTATGCCCCAGTAATCCTCATCCGCCTCGCGGTCAAAGCCGGCCGAACCTAACCAATCCTGCCAGGCAAGCTCACGTGAATCTTTAATACCCATTCGCCTTTGTTCAGGTGAGTCTACTAAAAATAAGCCGCCAAAAGACCACCAAGCTTGGCCCCCTAAGGATGCCTCTGGTTCCTGGTCTAAAAGGAGTACTTTGTTACCGGCTTTGGTCAGTTCTGAAACAGCTGTTAAGCCGGCAAGACCGGCCCCAACCACAATTACGTCGTAACTCAAGTTCCATCCCCCTTTTGTTACCATTTTTCTGAATAATCTGTGTTTTAATTATAGCATGGAAATTTATTTTGAGCTATAAAGGGTAATCTTTCATAGAACTTTGGGAATGAGAAGGATTTTCATCGGTCGAAGCAAAGAAAGAGCAAGGCATTCGGGGGATGAGCAGGGGTTTCATCGGTCGAAGCCAAGA
>NZ_JAABNN010000001.1:27994-270918 GCF_009928415.1 Bacillus sp. USDA818B3_A | reverse complement strand
AAAGAGCAAGGCATTCGGGGGATGAGCAGGGGTTTCATCGGTCGAAGCAAAGAAAGCATAAGCCCTTCAGGGGATGAGTAGGATTTCGTTAGTAGAAACAACAAACAATCTCCTTCAACTACAGAAGACAGGAGAATATGCTCCTTGGATAATATGATAAATGGCATATAAAAGAATAGATTAACCGTAAATGCCGAATAATATGTTCAAACCAGGTTAAGGGGGAATCTTTCATTATGAAAAAACTAACATTGCTCATCTGGGGTCTGTTTGTCATACTCTGTCCAATGAATATCCGGGCAGCTGAATTACCTCGTTTATCGACTGAATGCCTCGAGCAAATCAAATACCGAGATATAAAATATAATAAGTCTCTTATGAAAGATATTATTACAGCACTGAATCTAGATATAGATAATCAGAATTACATAGAGGTTTCAGATAAAGCTTTAGAAGCTGCTCATCTTATCTACGGTGGAAAAGAGGTCGATGAAAATTACCAATCTTTACATGAGCAATTTATCGTTGCTTCCCGAGGAAAACCTGCCCTGTTTATAAAACCAAAAGAAGCCTATTTGCTATATAAACAGCCGGATAACACAAACGTGGCCGTACATTTAAAACTTACTGACCTTAAATGGGAGGTTGTAAGTAAGAAGAAGAAGGAAGGAGATTCCATTCCGTACAAGCTTTTAAAATGTGAAAAAGACTACTTAAAGGAAAAAAGAGAGTATTTTAATCAATAAGGTTATTATTAGCCGAAAGATAAAAAATTCCTCTGAGAATTTTTAACTCTGATATGTGATCAAGGATTCTAAGTACTTGGCTGAGAACTATCAAAAATACTCCCGCAATTAACCAATCATAAACCCTTTCACTAACGCCCACAATAAGATAGTTCACTCATTCAAAACAAAGGGGTTGTTGGGGTTGAGATGGCATAAAACGATTCTTTCTATGATTCAGCAGCGGCAGGGAAAAAAGGTCGCATTAGCTGTAGATACATCTACAAATGAGGCGCCCGTTATTCTTATTAATAACATAGTCAAACTGTTTGAACAGTTAAAACCGGATACCATATTGGTTCAAGCAGATTTTAAAATTAGAAGCATTTCCCCGGTCCAAAGTGATTCCATCAAATATCATACACATGGGAAATCTTCCTATACATTAGTTTTAGAGTGGGCAAAAGAAGAGAAGATTGATACACTATTTTATATAACCGACGTGACTGGCTTTTTTTCTGAAGAGATGGAAAAGGTTGATTTTGAATTATTCTGGCTTGTGCCAGGGGACTTTTTACCACGCGTTCCATTTGGTAAAGCGATAAAAGTAGCCTAAAATAAGATCCCTCACCATGTGGGGGATTTTTTAAGTTAGGGGAGAGGAGCTAGTAAAATGATAAAAAAACTAGAATTACATAGTTTGGACGTCTTAAAGCAACTATTCGAATTGCAAAGAGCATCCTATCTGATAGAAGCAAAATTAATTAATTTTTATGAAATCCCGCCTCTATTAGAAACGATCGAAGAACTGAAAAATTGCGGTGAAACATTTTTTGGATATTATGTAGATGAAAAACTAACGGGTGCCATCTCCTACACTACCCGGGAACATACATTGACCATCTGCCGGATGGTCGTTCTCCCGGAACATTTCCGAAAAGGAATAGCCCAAAAGCTTTTGAGAAAAGTCGAGGAACAAAATCCCGACATTTCAGTTCTAAATGTCTCAACCGGAAAAGATAACCCCCCAGCTAAAAATTTTTATTTGAAAAATGGGTTTACATTCCTATCCGACCATGAGGTAATTCCAGGTTTATTTATTAGCCATTTTAAAAAGGAAAAACACCATCCTGAGTAAGATGGTGTTTTCCTATGTCAACTTATGATGAATTGTACTACCATCCAAATGTTTAGTCCAAGTATGATTAAGGCAAATAAACAGGAGAGAATCGTGGTAATCTGTTTATTTGTCAGGACGCCCATTAATTCTTTCTTTTGTGTAAAATAAATCAACGCGATAATCGGAAATGGCAGCACCACGCTTAAGATCACTTGACTAATAATGAGCGTTTGTGTGGGGTCAACACCTAAAGCGACAATAATAACGGTTGGTGCCATTGTTACTAATCGGCGTACCCACAATGGAATAGTAAAGCCAACAAAGCCCTGCATAATTACTTGACCGGCCATGGTCCCTACCACCGAACTTGAAATACCAGAGGCGAGCAGGGAGATTAAGAACACACTTGCGGCAGCCGAGCCCAGAAGTGGTGTAAGAGTATGGTAAGCAGTCGTCAAATCAGCGATATGACTTTCTCCGGTTGCATGGAATACAGAAGCAGACATATACATCATCGCTAAATTAACGAAACCAGCCAGTGTCATGGCAATGATAATTTCCTTGGTACTAAACTTTTGAATTTTTAGCTTTTCTCTGTCATTTCTAGGAACGATCCGATTTTGTGTTAAGCTTGAGTGTAAATAAATCGCATGCGGCATAACTGTTGCACCAATAACGCCAACTGCGAGCATGATACTTTCCTTGCCCCCGAGCCATGGGACCACACTATGGTAGGCAATTTGCGAAAAATCAGGCTGTGACAGGAACGTCTCCACCAGGTAGCACAATCCGATTAACAAGGCAAAAGCAGCAATAAATTTTTCAAGCGGCCGAAAGCCAAATTTTTCGAGCATTAATATTAAATAAGTAACGATACCAGTGATAATGACGGCATAAAGCATAGGGATACCGGCAAGTAAGTTTAGTGCCAAGGTTGCTCCTAAAAATTCAGCAAGATCGGTTGCCATCGCGGCAAGCTCCGATACGATCCACATGATGATGGTAAGCCATTTCGGCATGCGGTCCCGGCATATCTCGGGCAAACTTTTTCCGGTGGCAATACCAAGTTTTGCTGACATATTCTGAAGGAGCAGGGCCATTAAATTTGCCAATACAATAACCCAAAGCATTTTATAACCAAAACGGGCACCACTTTGTATATTCGTGGCAAAGTTCCCTGGATCTACATAAGCAATGGATGCAATAAAGGCTGGACCAAGGAAAGGTATTAGTGCACGAATTCCCTTTACTTTTCCATTCATGGCATCCCTTGCAGCAGAAACCGTTTTATGTTCTGCGGCGCGAGCCTTTTCAACTGCGATAGAATTAGTCTGGCTCAAAGTAGACCATCCCTTCATCGGTTTATTTTCTTTCGTAGGTGCAAGGTTTGTTCGTTAATCAACAAATGTTGCCCTCGTGCAAAAACTTTATATTTATTATAATAAAATTTAAGTAGGTTGTGTATATATTTGCCTAATAAAATTTGTATTTTTTTGAAAAAACACAAAAAAAAAACCAGAATGTTCTGGTTTAATTAGATGGCGGATTCTTTTGTAAAAAAACAGTGAGTTCCTATATATTTGTAGATTGATGTACGATTCCGTTTTGGTCAAAAAGTATGTACGAAGTATCATTGTTCAATTCAAGTTTGGGGTAGGCTTTTTGGACCATTTCTGCAGTCGGTAAACTCAAAATACTTTTCACGTGTTCAGTGATGTGTTGATTTTGTTCAATGGGTGCTTGTTCATCGGTTGCATTGATTACTAATAGTGAATAGGATTGTGCTTCTAGAGCGAGTAAATTGGGATAAGGGAAAGTACTTGCAGATACAGTTTTTACCACCTTTTCCTGTTCAGCAGCGGGATGTTTTGTTTCGCTTGCTTTCTTGTCATTACTTTGACAGCCTGTTAATAAGGCTAGTGCAGTAAGCATGACGATAATTATTTTTTTCATTTTCTTTCGTCCCTTGTTGTTATAATATTTCTTTACTTCAACATAGCATATCCCGAATAAAAGTGGACGCTGATATTGTGGAGGAATCGTGAAAAGAAAGCTCAGTTTGTCTAAAAATGTTCGCTTGAACAATTATCTATTTAAGGCTACAGTAGAAGGGTAGAACGATTAAGAAGGTGTTTATCTTGGAAAAACGTTATTTTACAATTGGGATGGCCGGTCATATCGACCATGGAAAAACCTCCTTAACCAAGGCTTTGACGAATGTCGATACAGATCGACTAAAAGAAGAGAAGGAACGACAAATTTCGATAGAATTGGGTTTTGCCCCTCTATATGAAGACCAAGAAATACAAATTTCCGTTATTGATGTTCCAGGTCATGAACGTTTTATTCGCCAAATGATCGCCGGAGTAGCTGGAATCGACCTAGTGGTTCTCGTGGTTGCAGCCGATGAAGGAGTTATGCCGCAAACGAAGGAACATCTCGACATTTTGAAATTTTTAGGAGTCAGAAATGGGATCGTTGCCATAACAAAAATAGATCGAGTCGATGAAGAATTTATTGAACTAGTAAAAGATGATATCCTTGGGGAACTTACTGGGACTGTGTTTGAGGATGCCCCATTTGTTTTAGTTGATAGCTTATCCAAAAAAGGCATAAACGAGATCAAAGACTTAATTATTCAAACGTTAAAATATCAAGAGATGCGTGATGCCAAAGGGGCTTTTCGTCTGCCTATCGATCAGGTGTTTACTGTAAAAGGTCAGGGAACTGTGGTTCGTGGGACTGTATATGAAGGAAAAGTAGAAGAGGGACAAGTATTAAAAATTATGCCAAAAGGCTTGGAAGTAAGAGCGAGACAAATTCAGGTCCACCATCATCCAGCGGGTAAAGCATATGCAGGACAAAGGGCTGCCATCAACCTCTCAAACGTTTCAAAAGAAGAGATCGATCGGGGAGATGTATTAGTTTCCTCCGAGCATTTTATTGTCACCAAAACAGTCGATGTTGCGATTCGGGTGGTCGAGGATTTGGAACATATCGTTAAACAGCGGATGCCAATTAAGCTGCACATTGGGACTGCCGAAGTAATGGGTCGGATTGTCTTCTTTGATCGAAATGAGCTGAAAGAAGAAAACGGTGAAATCCTCTGCCAGCTAAGGCTTGAAGAGGAGATTCTTACAAAGCGTGGCGACCGTTTTATTTTAAGACGTCCAAGTCCGCAAGAAACGATTGGCGGCGGCTGGGTGATTGACCCGAGAGGAAATAAATATCGTTTTGGAAACCAGACAATTGAAGAACTCGAAAAGAAGAAAGCAGGTTCACCTAAGGAAAGGATTATTGCATCACTGCTGGAAGCCAAAAGCCTTCCGTTAACTGAACTGATAAAGCGGACTGCCCTCGATGAAACAACCTTAACAGAGCATTTAGCTAATCCGGATTTTGTTTTATATAATGCTAAGGAGTATTCATTGAAGCTCTTAATCGAGTCAATCGAAGAAGATATATTTGATCAACTCCAAGAATATCATCAAAATTATTCGATGAAGACCGGAATCAATAAAGCGGAATTGCTGCAGATATTCAAGAAGCGGTTCCCGAAATCACTACTTGATTTTGTGGTGGAAAATGGAATCACCAATGGAGTGTTTAAGAGGAGAGAACAGTTTGTATCATTAGCGGCGTTTGTTCCTCATGTACCAAAAAACTGGACCAAACGTACGGAAAATTTGTTAAAGGACTTGAAGAGCGATGGGCTGAAGGTACGTTACTTAAAGGATTACTTTTCGGCTGCAGGTATTCCCGATACTATTGAATACGACTTGAAAAAATTCCTTGAAGAACAAGAGCTGCTTGTTCAGTTAGATGAGCAATTTGCTTACCATGGAGATGTATTTAAAGAAGCTGTAGAAAAACTGAAAAATGGCACAGAAACAGAATTTGAAGTCGGGGCAGCGAAGGATATACTTGATCTATCAAGAAAATACATGATTCCATTTTTAGAGAAATTGGATAGCCTGGGTCTTACTAAACGCGTTGAAAATAAACGGGTATGGAAAAAATAATCATCAAAAAGCCTCCATTTCTTTTTGGAAAGGGAGGCTTTTCTTCATTTATATCTAAGATAGAAATTCAGCTGGATTTAAACCAAGTTCACGACAAATGTCAGAAACCATTTGCTGTTCATTTTGATCAAAGTTACCGTCTGCATAGCCAATTGCAATACAGTAGCGGGCAACTAATCGAGCGATTTCAGGTTTTGTTCTGATTTTACCGAGGGCACGAAACGCTTCAGCTCGACCCATCATTCGATCTTGTTCCATCCTTGATACAAATTGATTGAATTTTTGAATGACTTTATTTGAATCAAAAACGCGTAATTCCTCACTTTGATTGACAAATTCAATCATCTTTTGACGCTCAGATTGATCTAAATATCCATCGGCCATAGCTACTAAAGCACAGGCAGCCACAACGGCATCTAGAAGATCCTGGCTTTTATAGCGATGGAATAATTCTTGCGCTTTTCTTTTTTGATTATTTGCCCATTCTACATAATCTGTTTGTGAAGGGGACCAGTTATTTCCACAACTATTACAAGAAAACTTTAATTGATTTTTCCCAATAAATCCACCCAGTAATCCGACAGGTCCAAGAATTAAACCACCAATCGCGGCCTTGCCTAAACCAAACCCTTTTTTGCCTGTTCTCACATTGGACGAATGGCAGCGCGGGCACATAATATCGTCGCCGCCGTAAGCAGAATGGCTGGGAGGGGCAGCTTGAGCAGACTGTGGATACCCATAGGCAGGCTGACGATAAGATGAATCAGGCTGAAGATGGACACGCTGCTGGTTCGAATTTTGGGTTGCTTGGCCTTGTTGGTAGGGATCATAATTCGTTTGAGTTTGCTGATAAGAATTAGAGTAATTCGTGTTACTCTGAGCAGTAGTATATTTCTGCTGCTGCTGGATTGAAGAATTAGCAGGCGGATCATCCACAGTTACTCCAAAATTCCCGCATAATGCCGCTAGTCCCCCTTGAAAACCGCTAGCAATCGCGTTGAATTTCCATTCGCCATTATGACGGTAGAGTTCTGCCGCAACAATGGCTGTTTCAACGGTAAAATCTCTGCCAAGGTTAAAACGCAATAATTCTTCATTCGTTAGCTCATTGAAAATACGGACATAGGATTCAGAGATTTGTCCAAAATTCTGCCGTTTTTCTTGTGCGTCGTGGATGGTGATCGTAAAGGCAATCCGATGGATATGGTCAGGAACTCGCTTTAAATCTATTTTGATTTGTTCATCATCACGTACTCCTGAGCCGATCCGGTTATCACCGCTATAGACAATTGAACCATTGCCGCCTGAAGGGTTATTATAAAAGACAAAATCTTGATCACTATTCACTTTCCCTGAAGGACCTAATAAAAAGGCCGAGGCATCCAAATCAAAATTAGAGCCTAGTTGACTTATATTCCAGCCAAGTCCGACAACAACATTTTGCAGTCCTGGATGAGATTTTGTTAAATCTACCTTTTGCCCCTTACTTAGGGTAACACCCATAATTATTCACTCCTTCTCCTTTATCTCATATGTACATTATAATAGTAAATGACTTGCAGGGGAAAAATCCATTGTAGCAGAATTAAACTTCCGCCTTAGTTTGTACGAACGAAGAGCAGGAAAAGTTTCAAATCATGCAAAAGAAAAGCACACTGTCCGTATCAAAACAGTGTGCTTTTAATTTAATGGTCTATTCGACTGTCAGTATTTTTCATAAATGGCCACCAATTTGCCTGACCAAACGTTTTTACCATTACCGGCACAAACAATGGCAGAACTACAAGAGAATACAAGGCCAAACCAATCAACAGAATCGTCGCTATTTCTACTAGCGAAAGCACCCCTGATGGCATCATCGCTGCAAAAGTACCGCCTAAGATGACAGCAGCTGAGATGATGACACTTCCCATCTTTTTCATCGAGAGAAGAATCGCTTGTTGGACCGGCATATCCCGATACTCGTTAAATCGGTCCATCAAGAATATGCTGTAGTCAATCCCAAGGGCAACTAAGATAACAAAGGCAAAAAACGGAACGGCCCAGCTAATTCCAGTAAGCCCAAGGATATTTACAAAAATAGATTCCGAGATTGCCATAGAAGTATAATAGGTGAGAACTAATGACCCGATTAAATAGAGCGGCATAATCAGCGAACGAAGCAGGATGACGAGAATAATACTTATTCCTGCGAGCATCAAAATGACTGTCCGTGAGTAATCGGCCTTTGAAATTCTATCAAGGTCATGGTGCATACTTGATACACCGCCAACTTCTATTTTTGCATTCTCAAGCTTTGTATCCTTTACAGCCCGTGTTACTGCCTGTTTAATGTCTGATACACTATTAATAGCTTCATTAGAATAAGGATTTTTATTAAAAATCACATCTATGGTCATTACTTTACGGTCCTGTGACATATAGGTATCTAATACTTTTTCAAAATCTTTACTGTTTAACACATCTTGAGGTATATAGAACCCGTTTTGTTTTTGTTTAGCTACATCTGATAAATAGTTCTGTGCTGAGCCTAAGCCTTCAGACACCTGATTTAGACCATCGGCACTCTGGGTTAAACCGTTTGATAGTTTTGTAATTTGACCGCCAATATCTTGGAAGCCATTAAGAAGCTGCTGTTGACCTGCAGCGAGTCCCTCTAATCCGCCTGAGAATTTGGGCAGGTTAGCGATGGCGGTTCCTTGGCCTTTCTCCATTTGATCAAGTCCATCTTCAAGCTTCCCAATACCATCAATCAGCTGGCCCATTCCATCGATCAGCTGCCCCTGGCCTGTAAGCATTTTAGCCAGGCTTTGATTGGCTGTATTAATGCCGTTTTGAGCACCCTGTAATCCCGTATTTAGGGTGTTTAAACTTGTAACCAGAGATACCCTTGGATCGTCCGCAGTCGGATCTGTTGCTGTTTTAACACCAGCAACTGTCATTTTAATAGCCTGGTAGTTTTGATTTTGAACAATATCAGCATATTGCTTTTCTAGATTTGCAAAGGCTTGGTCGGTCTTGACAAGGTTTTGATGGATGAGAGTTAATCCGCCGGCAATTTGATCATAATTTGCTTTAAGTGTACCAAGACCGGAACTTGCCGTCTTATAACCTTCCAATAATTGTTTATATCCTGCTAAAAGTTTTTCAGACTGAGATTTTATTTCTTCCAAGCCTTTACGTGCTTCGCCTGCCCCCATCGAACCACTTTTGAGTCCATCTTGAATTTTTGTCAACCCGGCTTGGAGGGAGCCCATTCCTGTTTGAAGCTGGTTCGTTCCGGTAATTAATTGACTGATTCCATCTGTGGCTTCTTTCATTTTTGGCTGGTTACTAGCCATCTGAGTTCCGGCTTCGGCAAGACCGTCACTAATTTTTTTAATTCCGTCATTCCCCTTGCTTAGTCCATCCTCTAGTGTGGCTGCTTGTTTAGAAATATAAAAATCATCGATTGGTGTTCCTGTCGGGCGGGTAGCGGAACGAACGGTGTCTACATTATGAACCTTCAGAAGTTCTTGGCTAATTTTATCTGTAAGCGTAATATATTCAGAAGTATTTAGTTGATCATCATTTTTAATAACAATTTGAGTTGGCATCGATTCACCAGGACCAAAGGAGTCTGCGATAAGATTGAAGCCTTTAATGGAAGGATAATCATCGCTGATTTCTTCTAGTGAGTTAAATGATAGTTGGTCTTGGTAAGTAAACAAAAATGGAACAGAAATAATCACCACAAGGATAAATGCTAAAAACGGACGTGCCAGCGCAAATTTACCCATGACACCCCAAATCTTACTGTCGCTGTGTTCAAGCTGACCTTTTGAAGGCCAGTATAATTTCTTGCCAAGAACCGCCATAAAGAAGGGAACCACAGTTACTAAGGCAAGTAAAAGGATGGCAACCCCTACAGCTACAGCTGCAGCAGACTTATATAGTTGAAAAGTGGATAAGCCGATTGATGCAAACCCGATCATGACGGCGATTCCGCTAAAAAGAACCGTTTTTCCGGCTGTTCGATACGTCTCTACAATGGCATCTGTCACACTTTCATTCTTCGCCATTTCTTCTTTAAAACGGCTTAATAGCAAGATGCAATAGTCGGTTCCAATTCCGAAAAGGACAGCAACCAAAAAGGTTTGCGTGAAGGTTGATAACGGAAAATTCACATGATCCACCAATAGGCCTACAATCGATTGAGCGGTAAGATAACTGAAACCTACCGTCACTAACGGTATGATTGGAGCAACGATAGATCTAAACACCAGCAAAAGGACTACCAAGATAAAGACCACAGTAATTCCTTCTGTTTTTTTCAAGCCTTCCTGTGAATTGGTAACAAGATCCTCGCTAATGACCCAGTTGCCAGTATAATAATGGTCTAATTTTGTATCATCAATTGCTTCATATAAATCCTTTGAGATATCCTTTGCTTCGCGGCCATCCGCAGTTACTTTAACAGAGACAAGGATGGTTTTACCGTCTTTAGAAACTAGTTGATCTTTTAACTCTTCTTGATTGAAATGAGAAACGATTTCGGTAATCCCAAGTTTATTTTTTTGCTCTTCAAGAATTTGAACTGCTTTTTCTGCGTTCTTAAGGTCTTCTTCCGTAAGCTTTTTGTTACTATGGAAGACAAGGGCGGTTTGCAGATCTGTACCTTTATTTTCACTTGATTGAACATCCTCAAGAATCTTAGCTGCAAGTGTGGATGAATATCCTTCAGGCACAGAAATTTGCCCTTTTTCACGTACAAGTGATTCCATATTTGGGGCCGCAATAAAAAGGGCAGCAATGACAGCGACCCAAGCGGCAAGAATAAACCACTTTCCCTTTATGATTGTTCTCACAGATTATTCCTCCATTTCTTCCTGTTTCTTCTTATCTAAAGTAAGGGCAAGTTTTTCATACGTTTGAATGAAATTCTGAATCTCAGCTTGATCAAATTGAGTAATAATCGACATGACCAGCTGTTCAATCTTTTCCTGGCAGGATTGATAAAGCGAGTTACCTTCCTCCGTTAAAGTCAAATAGACGACTCTCCGATCATTTTCATCACGGGTTCTTTCAATTAATCCTCTGTCAGCCATACGATTAACAATAGCGGTGATCGCACTTTTATTTACTTCAAATGCATCCGCCAATTCAGATGAAGTGCATTCTCTTGTTTGAGAAATGTACCTTAATATGTAGTGTTGGTCATTTGTTAGTTCATCGCTAATTTGCCCTTTGATTAAAGCCTCACCTTTTTTGTGAACTTGAAAAGAAAGGGAAATATAGTGGTCAATTAACTCCTTTATCGTTGGGTTACTCATAACGTTTTTCCACCTTTTAAAAATTAGTTAAACAGTTTAACTATTCACTTGTTTAACTATAAATGAAAAGAAATGAACCGTCAATTGCTTCCTTTAAGGAAAAGTTAAGAAACAAAGATGATAATGGGCTTATTCAAATGAAACCGTATGGGAAAAGGAGTCAGCACATATGAAAAAATGGATATTAATAGCGGTGGCTGCAGTAGTCATTAGTATTGCTGGTTATCAATTGTACGCAGCAAAAACGAGTGCCGAGACAACATCAGAGGCCCGGACCGCTGTTGCAAAAGAAGGCACATTAGATGTTAACATCAGTGGTTCGGGGACCGTTCAAGCAGTAACCAGTCAGGATATCATGTCCACATTTAATAATGACGAGATTGATGAAGTGTTGGTGGAGGCAGGCGAACAGGTTAATGAAGGAGACGAACTCATTTCATTTACAGATGGAAGTGACCCAATCAAAGCAGCTGCTGATGGGAAAATAACAACTGTATCAGTTGCTGCCGGAGATAGCATTACATCAGGACAAGTGGTTGCCCATGTAACCGACTATAGCGGCTTGCAAACAGCTGTTCAAATTGATGAGCTTGATATCTCTAAGATTCAAAAAGGCCAAACCGTGAACTTAAAGGTAAGTGCATTCCCTGATGAAAAGTACACAGGTACAGTAACCAATATATCCAAAGAAGGTACTTCTTCAAATGGTATTTCTACCTTTACGGTTACGATTACGATCAATAAAATTGCTAACCTTAAAGTGGGTATGAGTGTTGAAGCTAGTATTTTAACGGAAAGTAAACAAAATGTAGTTTATGTCCCATTAGATGCCGTGCATTCATCAAATGGTAAAAAATATGTCAATGTCGTTTCATCAGATGATACGTCAAACACGACTAAGAAAACAGTAACAACCGGTATTGCAAATGAAGATTATGTAGAAATTACGGAAGGACTTTCAAAGGGAGATACCGTGCTCCTGCCTAAATTAGCTAAAGCAAGTACAACAACCACTACACAAACAAATAGTCTGCAGAGCAGCCTGAGCGGTATGGGAGGAACTGGTGCAAACATGTATCGTGGAACTGGTGGCGGAAGGAGTGGGAACTAATGGAAAAACCAATCATGCAGATTAGTAACCTAAAGAAATCATATAAATTAGGCGGCGAAATTGTCCATGCCTTAAATGATGTTTCAATTGAGATTAAAAAAGGAGAATTCTTGGCAATCATCGGTCCATCAGGTTCAGGTAAATCAACATTAATGAATATGATCGGATGTCTGGATAAGCCTCAGTCAGGAAAATATCTGCTAGATGGCAAGGATATATTTAAAATGGATGATAATGAATTAGCCACGATCAGAAATCAAAAAATCGGCTTTATTTTTCAAAATTTTAACCTGTTAATGAAATTAACAGCCATTGAAAATGTAGAACTTCCGTTATTATATGCGGGGGTATCCTCAAAGGAACGAAGAGAAAGAGCCATTGAAGCATTAGATAAAGTCGGATTAAAGGAAAGGGCAGGCCATTTACCAAACCAGCTTTCAGGCGGACAGCAGCAGCGGGTGGCGATTGCCAGAGCACTTGCCGCTAATCCTTCGATCCTACTAGCCGATGAACCAACCGGAGCACTTGACAGTAAAACAAGTAAGGAAATCATGCAAATTATGAAACAATTAAATGAATTGGGCCATACCATTATCCTGATTACCCATGATCTAGACATTGCCAAACAAGCAAAACGAATGGTCAGCATCCAGGATGGACAATTACAGGAAAATGGAGGTGAGCTCATTGGGCATCTTGCAATCCATTAAAATGGCTCTCAAAAGTATTAAAGGAAATAAACTAAGATCCGTCCTCACCATGCTGGGCATGATTATTGGGGTTTCATCCGTAATCGTTCTGGTCTCTATTGCCCAAGGTTCTTCTAAAAGTGTGACGAGCCAAATTAATAGTTTAGGGACTAATCTATTAACAGTTAGTTCACTAGACGCGACGAGTGTAAGTTTTACTGAGGACAAAATTAGTGAACTTAGTAAAGTAGATGGTGTGAAAGAAGTAGCACCAGTTGTCTCTGGACGGGCAAATGTGAAAAAGGACCGGACAACTTCTCAAGTAAGTGTGACAGGAACCAACGCTGCCTACTCATCAGTTCGTGATACCCAAGTAAGTTCTGGACGCTTTATCACTGACCTCGATGTGGAATACAGGCAAAAAGTGGCTGTCATCGGTTCTTCAACAGCCACTACTTTCTTTGGTACAGAAGATCCTGTTGGTCAATATTTGCAAATTGATGGAACATCATATAAAGTAGTCGGCGTTCTAGTCTCAAAAGGAAGCTCGATGGGACAAGGCGGGGACAATACGATCATCGTCCCGCTTAGCACGGGGCAGCGATTAATTGGGAGTACAACAATTAGCACCGTCTATTTACAAGGGGAAAGCGAAGACCAGATGGATGCCGTCATGAATTTGGTTGAAACGAAGATGGCTTCTCTGTTTCCAGGTCAAAGTGATTCTTATAGTGTTACCAATCAGCAGGATGTCATGGACACAATGAGCTCTGTAACGGACACCATGACGCTGATGCTTGGCGGTATTGCAAGTATCTCCCTGCTTGTCGGCGGTATCGGAATTATGAATATTATGCTCGTTTCTGTTTCAGAACGGACAAAAGAAATCGGGATACGAAAAGCGATAGGAGCAAAAAGGCGGGATGTCCTTGTCCAATTCCTCATCGAAGCAGTTATGCTAAGCGGTGTAGGCGGACTTATCGGGATCATATCAGGATTGGGCATAGGAAAATTAGTGTCATCACTATTTAGCTTAAGTGTTTCTTTTTCTTCATCCGTTATCCTATTCTCCTTCTTATTCTCGTTAGTTGTTGGAGTGGTGTTTGGCGTATTCCCTGCGAATAAAGCATCTACGTTGAACCCAATCCAAGCTTTAAGGTATGAATAATTTGGAAAAAAGAAGCGGTTCGCTACTGTTGCGGCCGCTTCGTTTCCTATATAATGAAAGAATTCTATTTGTTTATGAGGAGAGAGAGATATGCGTTTACTAGTAGTAGAAGATAATCTGCCCTTATTGGAATCAATTGTCCAGCTATTATCTGATGAATTTGAGGTTGATCAGGCTTCGAATGGGGAAGATGCCTTATTCTTAGCCATGCAGAATATCCATGATGCCATTGTTTTGGACGTCATGATCCCTGAAATAGATGGTTTCGAGGTGCTAAAGACCATTCGTAAAGAAGGGTTAAAGATTCCTGTCCTTTTTTTAACAGCAAAAGATTCTTTGGAGGACCGGGTAAAAGGACTGGATTATGGCGGAGATGATTACTTAGTCAAACCGTTTCAGGCTGCTGAATTAAAGGCAAGAATCAGAGCATTATTAAGAAGAAGCGGCAGTTTAACGACAGACCAAACGATTAAATATCGAGGAATAGAATTATTAGGCAAAGAACGCGATATTTCTGTTGATGGTGACTCCATTAAATTAACGGCAAAGCAGTATGAACTGCTCGAATATTTAATTCAGAACAAAGGAGCCATTTTAACAAAAGAACAGATTTATGACCGCGTATGGGGATTTGACTCTGATACAACTGTTGCTATTGTTGAAGTGTTCATGCACCACCTCCGGAAAAAATTAGAACCGTTTGGCTATCATGCCGATATTAAAACCATTCGCGGTGTCGGCTATATGCTGAATGAGGAATAGAGGCAGCTTATGTTTCGTCAAACACATATTAGGCTGACATTTATTAACTCCCTTGTTTTTATTGTGTTAATCAGCATCCTAGGAACCATTATTTATTTTTATACGGATAGTCAACTATACAAGGATGTTAATCGGTCTCTATTGGATTCTGTTGATCATTATCAAAATTTAACAGGAACAGAGAATAAGGAAGAGGGTACTGCTGGGAAGAATGCAGAACCGGGACCGAAAATGATGGGGAGAGACCCCCGGATCTTAACGTTAGTATGGGATGAAAAGGGACAGTTGTTAGCAGAGGAAAATCGCGGCTCCGAGATATTCCAGGGGAATGAAGACCTCATCCGGCCAAAAAAATATGGCACGTTAGAGGACGTAGATGTAGAGGACTTTTCCTTCCGCTATGTGGCTTTTAAAACCGAATTGCCTCAGGTTGGGAAAATTACGGTCCAAGTCATTCGTAATGTGGACTCCGAAAAAGAGCTTTTAGACAGACTTTTGTTGATCATATTAATTGGCTGCGGGGTAGGAATTATTTGCGCTGTCGCATCCGGATATTTCTTGGCTGGCAGGGCTTTGGTACCTATCAAAAAATCCTGGCAAAAGCAGCAGGAATTTGTATCGGATGCCTCCCATGAGCTAAGGACGCCGCTCGCGGTAATCCAGGCAAAAACTGATATACTGTTCCGAACGCCACAAGCCACGATACAGGAAAAAATCCTTGATATTTCGACCATTTCCAAAGAATCTAGACGTCTTTCCAAACTTGTAACTAATTTGTTAACCTTGGCAAGGTCTGATTCAGATCAAATTGAAATGAAAAAGTCCACTTTCCAATTGGATGAATTAGTAAAAGAAATTACTCAACAATTTGAAGACATTGCCCTCTATCAAGAGAAATCGCTAAGGGTAGAGGCAGTTGAACCGATTACGTTTCTAGCTGATAAAGAAAGAATTCATCAATTGATTGTGATTCTATTAGACAATGCGATAAAGTACACAAAAGAGGGCGGAGAAATCTTCCTTTCCTGTACCCAAAGCCATTCTTCGATTCAACTAAAGATAACGGATACTGGGATTGGTATCCCTGAAAAGGATATTCCGAAGATATTTGATCGTTTTTATCAAAGTGATAAGGCACGAACAGAAGCCCAAGGAACAGGTCTTGGCCTATCGATTGCAAAATGGATTATTGAAAAACATCACGGCAAGACAAAAGTTCAAAGTACACTTGGCCAAGGAACCAAAATTGAAATCACTTTTCCGAAGTCCCAAAAATAAAATTTTTGGGGCTTCTTTAAATCTTAAGAAAATCTTAAGGAAACCTATTCATAATTTGTTTATCTAATTAAAAATGCTTCATGATAGTTGAAGGGAGAAAGACAGATGAAGAATACTAGAAAAGCACATTTATGGATTGGATTAATTGCGTCGATTTTTATTTTTATGGAATCGATTACCGGTCTACTTATGAACGAGCCGTGGTTAATTGGTCAAACGCAGCAAGAGGGCGGAAAAGGTAATTTTCAACCGGGACAAGTCCAAGGCCAAATGAACAATGGCCAATCTAATCAGGTACAAGCAGGGCAAGGAATGACTCAAAAATCAGCTCAAACGTCCGGTCAAATGCAGGGGCAAAATAGTAATCAAATGCAGAGGTCTAGTGGGGATAGACAATTTCAAGGACGAGGTAACTTTGGTGGAAATGGGAACCTTCCAGCTGGAATGACCATGAATAGAGAAGGGATGGGACAAAACTCAGCGATGGGTATTATTAGAGGTCTCCACGAAGGAAGACTAGGAAATACAAACATTAAATGGTTAATCGATTTAGTAGCCATTGCCATGATTATCTTAACTGGTACAGGAATCTATCTATCAGCAAAAGTTCTTGCTGCGGAAGCCAAACGCAAAAAACGCAAAACGGAAATGTTTAGCGAAATCTAAAAAGATAAGGGCACACGAGTGACTGACTCGTGTGCCCTTTACTTACTCAACAATAATTTTCCCGCTAAACATTTTCATTCCACAGCTAAATGTATATTCACCTGTTTTATCCGGGGTAAATGAAAGTTTGGTGGTTCCAGTTTTAAGATTTATATTGTTGATATCGAAATCTGGAATCATAAAGGTCGATAGACAGTTGCTGCTGTCTAGTGGATTCGTAATCTCAAGTTCAACAGCAGCCCCTTTTTTGACCCGGATCACGTTCGGGGAATATCCGCTGTCGGTTACAAGCATTTTAACTGTTGGAGCAGCTTCCTTTGTTACATCTACTTCTCTCTTGGCTGTTTCTTCCACTGCAGCAGTACTTTGAGCAGATTCACTTCCATTTGGGATTTTTACTAAATCACTGCTGTACATAAATAAGAATAAAGAAACCAGGACAATTCCTCCGCCTATGATTGCAAATGGTGAAAGTTCTTCTGTATGGATTGAAAATTTGCTGTTCGTTGTTACTTTAATATAAACGATGACAAAACCGATGATCACAACATAAAAACCTAATAAGATACCCAGCAAGAGGGTTGGGCTGATATATTGTAGGAAGAGTCCAAGCAGAGCGCCGTTGATACTTCCAATCAAACCGAAAATAGACCCCATCAGGATGGCCAGGATACCAACCGGATGTCCTGCTAAAAAACCGATTATAAAGCCAATAATCATGCTGATTCCTACTGTTAGAAAGGCTTCTCCCGAAACCATCCCAATGATACTTCCGGTTAGTAAGCCTGTTATAACCGCTATTACCATACTAATTAGAATGCCGGGAGTATTATTTAGTTGGTTTTTATTTCGATAGACAAGAAAAATGGCATAACTGGTGCCAATAACTATAAAAGCTGCTGATATAATAGAAAATAGATTCATGGATTCGTCTCCTCTTATGACTCGATAATTAAGCAACATAAGAGTATTATAAATGCAAAGAATGGTTTGTAATGGTGATTTTTAGTGACTTATTTGAACGTTTTATGACTCTTGGGATGGCTGGTTGTCTTTTTTCAATGTATGTTTATAAATTCTTTTTAAGGCTTCATTTTGCTGTTTAATGTATTCAAGTAAAAATTCTTTTTCCTCTTCCGTTAATTCAACTTCATCCTGATCCTTTGTCATGAAAGCACCTCTATTTCGTTCTTATCTTGGGTCGTGCAGTAAAATAATCTAAAATATGATTTGACTTTTATTATAGAGAAATATATAATTTTTTCAAAAATACTATTGAAACGATGACGGGGATTAGTAAATTGATTTGAGTCTTACCAAGAGAGGAAACCAATGGTGTGAGGTTTCTTAAGACCATCAGTTGAACCTGCCTCACGAGTTCTGTATCGGATGATTATTTGAAGATACATGCGGATCTAATCCGTTATCATGTGAGAGAGTTTAAAGCATTTGCTTTTTGAATTTAGGGTGGTACCGCCAGGCCTTGGTCCCTTTTTTAGGATCAAGGTCTTTTTGCATTCAAAAAAGGCTTAAACCTCTTTTAGTATTTAAAAAAATAATGAGGTGTCAACATGGCAAAGGAATTTGTAAAAGATGTTACCAGCATGGATGAGGATTTCGCCCAGTGGTATACAGATGTTGTAACAAAAGCAGATCTAATTGATTACTCAAGCGTTCGCGGATCAATGATCATCCGCCCATATGGATATGCACTATGGGATAATATTAAAAACGAGTTAGACCGCCGAATTAAAGAAACAGGGCATGAAAATGTTTATATGCCATTATTCATCCCAGAGAGCTTGCTGCAAAAGGAAAAAGACCACGTTGAGGGATTTGCTCCAGAGGTGGCTTGGGTCACACACGGCGGTTCTGAGCCATTAACAGAACGTTTAGTGGTGCGTCCAACATCAGAGGTACTTTTCTGTGAGCACTACAGCAATATCATTCACTCCTATCGTGATCTTCCAAAACTTTATAATCAATGGGCTAACGTCGTTCGCTGGGAAAAAACAACCCGTCCATTCTTACGTACCTTAGAGTTCTTATGGCAGGAAGGCCATACGGCTCATGCTACGGATGAAGAAGCAATGGAAGAAACCATTAAAATGTTAAATGTCTACGCTGCGATTTGTGAAGAAATTCTTGCAATTCCAGTTGTGAAGGGTCAAAAAACCGAGAAGGAGAAGTTTGCTGGTGCGAAAGCTACATTTACGATTGAAAGCTTAATGCACGATGGAAAAGCATTGCAATCCGGTACTTCTCACCACTTTGGAACGGGGTTTGCAGAGGCGTTTAACATCCAGTACACTGACAAAGAAGGTAAGCTTCAGTATGTTCATCAAACATCATGGGGCTTTACGACAAGAATCATCGGTGCGTTAATCATGGTTCACGGCGACGACCGCGGTTTGGTGATTCCTCCAAAAGCGGCTCCAACTCAAGTGATGATTGTTCCTATTGCACAGCATAAGGAAGGCGTACTTGATTTTGCCTATGACTTGAAGAAGTCCTTAGGTTCTGTTGCTCGTGTGGATATCGATGCCAGCGATAAGAAGCCAGGCTGGAAGTTCAATGAGTATGAGATGAAAGGTATTCCTGTTCGTCTTGAAGTAGGACCAAAGGATATTGAAAACAAGCAGGTTGTATTGGTTAGAAGGGATACCTTAGAGAAAGTGATTGTTCCTTTAGACGAATTAGAAACAAAGCTTGTCGAGTTGTTAGATGATATTCAATCCAACCTTTACAATAAAGCATTAAATCATCGTGAAGAGAGAACTTCTGTTGCAGCGTCTTTAGAGGAGTTAAAAGATACTCTTGAAGCGAAACCAGGGTTTATTAAAGCCATGTGGTGCGGTGATATAGCCTGTGAAGAAAAAATCAAAGAAGAAACAGGGGCAACTTCCCGCTGTATACCATTTGAGCAAGAAAAAGTGGCTGATAAATGTGTTTGCTGTGGAAAAGACACTGAGCAAATGGTTTATTGGGCAAAAGCATATTAAGATATTTGAACGGCTCTTCCATTTTGGGAGAGTTTTTTTTGCAAAAAAGGCTGCGTGGAAGGAAATTGTGCATGAGGAATAGTTTAAATTTGAAAAAATTGCAACAGGGAAATGCTATTGGACAGAAATGAAGACTGCGAAGCCGATTTGTCTTTTAGAAGAGGTTGTATTAGACAAAAAAATTAGGAAGCAGGAATATTTGTCCAATAGGAGAGGTCTAATGGACAAAAAGTTTGAGATTTATTTTAATTTGTCTTTTAGTGATGGTAGGTTAATGGATTGATACCAGACAAAGCGGTAAAGGGTATATCACTGAATCTACACAAGCAATAACCGAATTTGCCTTCCGCGAACTCCAAGCCAAACGAGTAGAAATCCGTTGTGATAGAAATAATAGCAAGAGCAGGGCAATCCCTGAAAAATTAGGTTTCAGCTTAGAAGGTATCTTAAAAAATGACAGCATTTCTCCAGTTCGAAAAGAACTGCGTGATACGTGTGTTTATGCAAAAATCCAAATCTAAAAAAGAAAACTCGGCTACTTAAAGTCGAGTTTCTCTTTGCTAATAACCTATTATATATTTTTCTAAATAGAATTTTGTAATGGCCAAATACTCGCGCGCGTACGATTTTATAACGGCTGACAAGGGGGTTTTAGCAGGAAGCCCCTCTGCCTTTATACCTTGATAATCGGCAATAGAAAGGGAACGATACAGATGAAAAGTGTTCGTTACTACAACCACATGTTGAGCATTCGGTGAAACTAGCTTTTTGGAAAACTTAATATTTTCATAGGTATCCGTAGAGCGGTTCTCTAAAATGACCCGTGATTCACTAATCCCTTGTTTCACTAATTCTCGCTTAATGGCTTCTGCTTCAGAGATATCCTCGCCGGATCCTTTGCCGCCCGAAGCAATCACGAGTGTGTCAGGATTATCCTTTAAGTACTTAACCGCAGAATCAATCCTGCTCCTAAGCGCCAGTGAAGGCACCTGGCCTTTAACCCTTGCTCCAAGAACAATTAGATAATCTGCATTCTTAGGAGCTTTCTCATTACTATATTGACTAATCTTAACCTGTAAAAGAGCAACATAAATTAGTCCCATTACCACTAAAAAGCGTAACATCCTTAACAGTCGCTTGTTTTTCTTCATCATTTCAAATCCATTCTCAAATATTAAATCGAAATACTATACCAAATAATCTAACATATTTTTCAAATGAAGTATAATAATAGAAGATACATATTTCTAAGAATAGCTTCAAATTAAAATCGGAGGAAGATAAAATGTCATCCATTAGTTTATTGAAACAAAAAGCAGGAATTGTTTTAGAAAAAAAGAAGCTGACAAAGGTGATTGCAAGGGTTGGTTTAGTTTTGGATATTTCTGGATCAATGAGAGGGTTATATAGAAATGGTACTGTCCAGAAAGTAGTAGAGAGAATCCTTGCCGTTGCCAGCCAATTTGATGATGATGGTACTTTAGATGTGTGGGTGTATGATAATGAATATTCCCGTTTAAAATCAGTTACGGAGCGGGATTTTGTAAATTATGTAGAAGATTATATATTAAACAATGACCTGATACATAAATTCGGCAGGAATGATGAACCACCCGTTATGGAAGATGTTATTAAGAAATATACAATTGAGTCACCTTCATTGGAACCTGCATTTATTGTCTTCATTAATGATGGAGGATGTAAGAGAACGATAAAAAAACCTGTAGTTGAATCATCAAACAAGCCGATTTTCTGGCAATTTGTTGGAATCGGGGATTCAAATTTCGAGGTTCTTGAAAAATTAGATACCATGGAAGGAAGATTTGTTGATAACGCTAATTTTTTCCACATCAAAGATATCGAAAAAACCACAGATGAAGAATTGTACAATCAGTTATTAAATGAGTTTCCAGGTTGGTTAACCGAAGCAAAAGCAAAAGGAATTATATAGAACAGAAAAAGGACTGATGAAAATCAGTCCTTTACTCGCACACCCACGAAAGTCCAAGCGTCCCAACACCAGTGTGCACTCCGGCAACAGTTATCAGCATCAAAATCTCTGTTTCAATGCCTGGGAAGTTTTCATTAATATACTTTTCAATTTCAGCCGCCTTTTTAGGTTCGTTTGCATGAACCACGGCTACTTTACTTACCGTTTTCGTTTCAAGATCTTCTCTTAATTTAGATGCAAGATAGGAAATAGCTTTCTTTTCGGTCCGAACTTTTTCTTTAATTTGTGCCGCCCCTTCTTCGATAGCCAAAATCGGTTTGATATTAAAAAGAGAAGCCAAGATTTTTTGACTGCCAGATACCCGTCCGCTTTTATGGAGCTGGTCCAAATTCGAAGGTACTAAATATAAACGGGCATTGCTTCGTAGAGCATTTAAACGTTCAACCACTTCCTCAACATCAAGACCTTGCTCAACAAGTTCAATTCCTTTTTTTATTAAAAAGGAAAGCGGGTAGGAACCGATCCGCGAATCAATCGCAAATAATTTAAAATCTTCCATGTCAGCAGCCATGACAGACGACTGATAAGTTCCAGTTAAAGTACTAGAGGCATGAATGGCAATTCCAAAGTCATAGTCCTCTTTTAATTTCTTATAGAGCTCAACAAAATCGTTAATGGATGGTTGAGAAGACTGAAATTTTCCTTCCTCATTTTTCATGCGTTCATAAAATTCCTGTTCCGTTATTTCAATCGTTTCTTTATAAAATTGATCGTTGATAACAACGTGTAAGGGAATGACATGTATATGATGTTCCTCAATAAATTGTTTGCTTAAAGATGCAGTAGTATCAGTAATCCACGCAATTTTTGCTTTACTCATAGTGATTCAATTCCTCCGCTAGATACAAATAGTCTTTAGGAAACTATACTTAACATTACTATATTGAAAACCATTTCACTAGTTATATTTGTCATATTAATCTTTGAACATTTTGTGAAAAAAGAAAATTTTGTATAATAATTAATATATAAAAATAAAAATGTGTGATTTAAATCACTTAGTTGCTCTTATTTATTTCATATAATCACTATGGATATAGTGATAAATAAATAAGGAGTGTTCAAATATGTTAGATCAAAAAACAATTGAGATTATTAAATCAACCGTACCTGTGTTAGAACAACATGGAGAAACCATAACCACCCGTTTTTATCAGCTGATGTTTGGAAATCATCCAGAACTATTAAATATTTTTAACCATGCGAACCAAAAACAGGGCAGACAGCAAAAGGCACTTGCCGGAACCGTGTACGCCGCTGCAATGTACATAGATAATCTGGCAGCGATCCTACCCGTAGTCAAACAAATTGCCCATAAGCATAGAAGTCTGGGAATTAAGCCTGAACACTACCCAATCGTCGGAAAGCATCTTTTAATGGCCATTAAAGAAGTTTTGGGTGATGCAGCAACAGACGAAATTATTAATGCTTGGGCGGAAGCTTACAACGTAATTGCGGATGCATTTATCAGTGTTGAAGCTGAAATGTACGATGAGGCAGCGCACCAACAGGGCGGCTGGAGCGGATTCCGAAGTTTTATTGTTGATCGAAAAATAGTAGAAAGTGATGTTATTACATCATTTTATCTAAAACCAGAAGATCACCGTGAGATTGCAGGGTTTACCCCAGGACAATATATTAGTCTAAAACTAGAAATCGAAAGCGAAACGTATACTCATATTCGTCAATATAGTTTATCGGATGCACCTGGGAAAGATTATTACCGCATCAGTGTAAAAAAAGAGGCAGGTACGGCAAACCCTGATGGGATGGTATCTAATTACTTACATGACCAAGTGAATGAAGGAGATATTCTTCAAGTCAGTGCACCTGCAGGGGATTTTGTTTTAGATACGAACAAGGAAACGCCTGTCGTGTTATTAAGCGGCGGGGTTGGTTTAACACCAATGATGAGTATGCTGAAAACAGTTGTTGAAGTCCAGCCGGAACGTAAAGTAACATTTGTCCATGCAGCCGCAAATAGTAAGGTTCATGCTCTAAGAAACGAGGTAGAGGAGTTATCCGCTCTTGAGCAAGTGAATTCATTTGTTTTTTATGATTCTCCGACAGTTGAGGACCGCTTGAACAAGCGATTTGATGTAGAAGGTTTCATTACACGTGAATGGCTTCAGGACCATGTATCCACCCGAGACGCAGACTTCTATTTCTGTGGCCCAGTGCCATTTATGAAAGCTATTAACCGTGCATTAAAAGATTTAGGGGTCAATGAAAGCAGAATTCACTTTGAGTTTTTTGGTCCAAAGGGCAATTTAGAATAATAAAAAGGCAAGCCGTTTTCCATTTGGGAAACGGCTTATTTTTTTAAAACGTAACAATTAATGAATAAATTATTTTTTTTATTTGATACGCTATGTCAAAAAGTTTGAATCAAGCCACAACTGTGATTAAATTATAGAAAAAGGCTCTAAAAAGGGTGTGATACATATGGGTAAAAATACCATCCGTACCATTACTGCCGTTGGGATTTTGTTTTGTCTCCTCTGGGTGGTTGGACTTGGCTGGGCAGTAGGGGAATATTATGCAGGTAAACCAGAAGAAGTTCCTGATACAAATACTACTAGCAAAAAGGTTGAAAACAAAGAAGGTCTTTCAATAGTGGCTTTAGGTGATTCATTAACGAGGGGAACAGGTGACGAGACTGGAAAAGGATACGTAGGGGATTTAACAGATGAAATTAAGGAAAAAACAAAAAAGCCTGTTCAATTAACCAATTTAGGCATTAATGGGCAGAGATCTGACCAGCTTCGTAAACAAGTGCAACAAACAGAAGTTGCCCGGCAAATCCAAAAAGCAGATATGGTGTTAGTCACCATTGGCGGAAATGATTTGTTCCGAGGAGGACAAGGCTTAACTGATTATTCATCGGCCAATATTGCAAAAATTGAAAAACAATATCTTGCGAATTTGAAGTTTATTTTTGAACAAATCCGCAAGAACAACAAAACCGCCAATGTATTTTTTATTGGCTTATACAATCCGTTTATAGAGATGGATCAGGGAAAGGAAATGTCAAAAGTGGTCCGCCATTGGAATTATGACAGTGCCGAGGTCAGCGCAGCCTTCCCTAAAATTATTTTCGTACCAACATTCGATCTATTTGAATTAAAGGTAAATGATTATCTTTATTCAGACAAGTTTCATCCAAACTCAAAAGGGTATCGTTTAATAGCTGAACGTGTAGCCTCACTGCTTACCTGGTAAGGAGAAGAATCTAATGGAGAAAAAAATAACCTTAGCCGTTAATAATTTAAAAAAAGTGATTGGAAAAAGGGAGATTATCAAGGGATTGACTTTTGATCTGCGTGAAGGGGAAGTGTTCGGGTTCTTGGGGCCAAATGGCGCAGGAAAAACAACGACGATCCGGATGCTGGTTGGACTCATAAAACCGACTGCCGGGAGCATTCAAATATGCGGCTGCAATGTAGCAGAAGACTTTAAGCAGGCGATGAATAACCTTGGCTGTATTGTTGAAAACCCGGAGCTGTATCCATATTTATCAGGCTACAATAACCTGCTTCATTTTGCTCGTATGCTTGATGGAATCGGCGAGGAGCGTATAAAAGAAGTGACCGGGCTGGTTGGCTTAACGGATCGCATTCATGATAAAGTCAAGACCTATTCATTAGGTATGAGGCAGCGTCTCGGGATTGCCCAAGCTTTATTAGGACGGCCCAAGGTGTTAATTTTAGATGAGCCAACAAACGGTCTAGACCCTGCAGGAATCCGCGAAATGCGGCAATTCATTCGTTTTCTTGCTGAACAAGAAGGGTTGAGTGTTCTTGTCTCGAGCCACTTATTAAGTGAAATCCAATTATTATGTGACCGAGTAGCAATTATTTCAAAAGGGACCATTATAAAGACGGACACGGTGGAACGTCTGCTTTCAAATCGAGAACGAGTCGTTTGGCGGGTTTCACCTTTTGAAAAAGGACAGCAAGTATTAAGCGAATTAACTTCGATCGAGGTAAATGAGGATGGCACGATTATCACTGAATTTAATGAACAAAAAACACCGGAATGGAATAAACAACTTGTTGCCGCGGGGGTTTCTGTTGCGGAAATCACTCGAAAGATGCCGGTATTAGAAGACCTATTCCTCGAACTAACGGGGGGTGACACCATTGAATAAATTGGTTCAAAATGAAATGATGAAGCTAATTGCCAAGAAAAGACTTGTTGTCATTGCCTTAATAATTGGTGTTCTCGTCATATTGTTTACTTATGCTCAATATAAGCAGGTGGAAACACAGCGAGAAAAGTTAGGTACTAGTGATTGGCGTACGATATTGCAGCAGCAGATTGTCGACACAACCAACCGCCTTAGCTCTAGCAGGATCTCAGATGAATGGAAAAAACAACTGCAGATTTCCCTTCAGCAGCAGCAATACTATTTAGATCATGATATCAATCCGTCGGAGCCAGGGGCACCAACGTTCATGCGCATCTTTTTGGAAAACTCCATCGATTTATTTATCCCGTTGATGGTGATGGTCATTGCTAGTGATTTAGTATCCTCCGAGCATAGTCTTGGCTCGATCAAGTTGCTCTTGACAAGGCCAGTAAAGAGGTGGAAGGTACTTTTAAGCAAATATATTACACTATGCTTAGCAGTTTCCCTTATTATTGCCATTTCTGCTTTTCTATCATATGTCATTTCAGGATTGGTTTTTGGCTATAAGGGCTGGGGCGCACCGATCTTAACAGGTTTCAATGTGACAGATGAAGGGCTTAATACCTCAGATGTAAAACTTCTCAGTCTTTGGAAGTTCTTGCTGATGGACTTTGGGTTAGTATGGTTTGTTGCCATTGTTGTCGGTACATTGTCATTTATGTTATCTGTATTAATCCGCAGTACAGCTGCTGGAATGGGTGTTATGCTAGCCTCTCTCATCTCAGGGGCTATCTTAAATAATATGGTCTCCTCCTGGGAATCTGCCAAATACTTTTTTATGGTCAATTTACGGTTAACCGATTATATGAAGGGAAACGCTCCTCCGATTGAAGGGATGAATCTTTCCTTTTCTATGTTGGTGTTACTCATATGGTGGGCCGCAGCTTTGGTTGTTTCTTTTGCCGTTTTTACAAAAAAAGATGTATATTAAAAAAATGAAACCATTAAAAAAATGCCCCATCCTATATACAGGATGGGGGTTTAAGTTTACATTTTTAAATAGGGATATATAATCATTGGCAGGCAGGAAGGGACCTGAGCCAGGAAAGCAACCAGATTAGTTCTTAGCTGTAACTTTAATTGGATTACGATCAACCCCAAAATGCTGCTTCAAAATTAAAGATGGACCGCCAAGGTTAAATAGGTAACGGGCCTCAATGACTAGTTTCATAAAGCCTCCAATGATACCGGATAAACGGACATTGCCAACTTTACCGACCCCCACTTTAAGACCAATGGAGGCAACGGAACCCTTATGATGGTATTCAAAAGCTTCCAACGATTCACGACGTATAGAAGCAACGATATTTTTCGCAAGGACAGGTGCCTGTTGCAGCGCTACCTGGGCAGTTGGTGCCAGCGCACTCTTATCATCCTTCATAAACAGGGAGCAGTCACCAAGACTAAATACATTTTTCGTATTTTTCACACGAAGTTGGGCATCAACGGCAATCTTGCCTCTTTCAATGGGCAGTCCCCAATTATGAACAATCGTATTTCCTTTTACACCACAAGACCAAACCAAGGTCCGAGTAGGAATTTCGCAATTAGGTTCGATCACCACCTTTTCAGGTGTACATTCAAGAATCTTTCTTCCTGTGATCAGTTCAATATTCATCTGTTCTAATACTTCAGTTGTATATTGAATAGACTGTTTAGGGAAGAAAGGTATAACGGATGGTGCCGCTTCAATTGCAACAATTTTGACCTTCTCAAATGGAATATTGTGTTCTTCACATAACTTTGGAAGTCCATCGGCAAACTCTCCCAGCAATTCGACACCTGTAAAACCACCTCCAGCAACCACAAAGGTTAACCGGGAAGGATCCTGATCTTGCTTATATAGATTAAATTGTTTAATAATTTGATGATAAATAGCTTTTGAACTTCTAAAACTTCTAATTTCAAAGGCATTTTCCTTGATACCAGGTGTTCCGTATGTTTCGACCTCGAAACCAAGCGCGATAACCAGATAATCATACGGAATGGAATCACCATCTTCAAGTTTGACTTCTTGTTTATTTGTGTCGACAGAAGAGACAGTCCCACGTAAGAAACGAGTTTTATTAGGATTAATCAGTTCAGGAATAGACATCGCAATTTGACGATCGGCTGCTGTTCCAATTACTGTCTTATGAAGCTGAGTTGTTATGTAGTGATATTCATGCTTGTTAATTAGGGTTACATCTGCTTCCCCAGACTTTAATAATTTTTCGAGGCTTTTGCTTGTGATAATTCCACCATAACCAGCACCTAAGATAACAATTTTTGGCTTATTCATTTAACTCCCCACTCCAAACCCATTATATATATATAATTATTTATGTGAAATAATTCACAAAATAGACGAAAAAAATAGAAAAGACTATTTTTCTATGTGAAACATTTCACATAGGATGATTTTAGGATACGTCATTCAAATGAATTTCTCAAGTACTTTTTACCTATAATTTTGTCTAATTGGTAAATTTTTTTTGACAAATGGGGCATGATAATTTCGTGTTATAGGAAATGATTAGATAAATGAAGGAGAGTTGTTATGAAACTTAAAGGATTTGTGTTTGCAGCCGCATTACTTCTAATGCCTTCTGCCGTGCTGGCTAATCATACTATTCCTGCTGCACATGATGAGAAGCCATGTGATTGCAAGGATGGGAAACGAGACCATATGACTCATAAAGATTGGCAGAGCATGATGGCAAAGAGAGAGCAAAAGCTTCTTGTGTGGGTATCACAGTATACCCCTGAAAAGAAGGCAGAATGGACGAAGGTTCTAGAGGAAAAGAAAAATCTGCGAACCCAATGGATGAGTCCTGAAAATTCTACTAAACGTGAACAATGGAAAAAGGAAAGAATAGCTAAAATAGAGGAACTAAAAAAACAATTGGAATCAGGTAAAATAACAAAAGAGGAATTCTTTAAACAGGCACATGGCGGAAAAGAGATGGGGCATTGGAAGACGTTCCATGAGCTCCGTATAGCTGTAGATAAAAAAGATAACAAACAAGCAGCCGCTCTTTTAAATCAATTACTGGTACAAACGAAACAACATAATCAATTATTGAAAGAAAAACTGGCAAAGTAAGTATAGAGTGGATGACATGCCTGAGATTAGTATTTTAAAAAGCCAACTTCCAAAATGGAATTGGCTTTTTCGGTTTTATGTTTTAATCTCCATAATCTGAGGGAATATATATGATGAAGGCAATTACGAGAGGATGGATGTAAAATGAAAAGAAAATCATTAATGATGACAACCATTGGTTTGGGGGCTGCCTATTTAATGCGTAACCCTGATGCACGGAAGAAATTAATGGATCAATTCCAGTCACTCACTAAAAAAAGGTAAAAAAAAGAGGCATTCCTGTTGCAGGGATGCCTCATTGAATGTTTTACTTCTTTAAACTGATTGATTCTTTTTTTGCCTCTGAAATATCCTCTTTAATTTCTCCTTTAATATCATCAGCAATTCCATCAGTTGCTTTTTTGAATTCTCGAATCGATTTTCCAAATGCCCGTCCAATTTCCGGAAGTTTGTTTGGCCCAAAAATTACTAAAGCTACGATAAGTATTAAAATCAATCCTGGAACACCTATATTAGAAAACATAACCTTCATCTCCTATTGATGAGTTGGAACATACTCGTCTATGTCTATTATAACGTTATTTTCTGTATTGTACTAGATTAGCATTAATAAAACAAACAGCCGGAATAGATTTCCGGCCGGTGCTGTACATGATTCAATATTTTAAATAACTAAATTAGATTGAACGTAATAATATAACAGCTTGGCTGTATTTTCAATGGATGAAACATGTGTCCGTTCAAACGCATGGGAGGAATCGATTCCCGGTCCGATTAGGCCATGGATAATATCATGACCAGAGCGAATAGCTGCTGAGGCGTCAGAACCGTAGAAGGGATAAATATCTAGTTTATAACCTATTTTGTTTTCTTCAGCAAGACGGACTAAATGTTTTCGTAATTCATAATGGTAGGGACCACTCGAATCTTTAACACAAATAGAAACTGTATATTCATCGGTAGACTGGCCGTCACCCATAGCCCCCATATCCACGGCTAAATATTCTACCGTTTCCGGCGTAATATTTGAATTTCCGCCATAACCAATTTCTTCATTATTCGAAATTAAGAAATGGGTAGTATAAGGCAAAATAATTCCTTCTAGTTTAATATTCTTCATTAATTGAAGGAGAATCCCGACACTTGCTTTGTCGTCCAAATGACGTGATTTAATATAACCGCTCGGGGTGATTTCTACACGAGGATCAAACGAAATAAAATCACCGACTTCAATCCCAAGTGCACGTACTTCTTCCTTTGTGTGTACTTTCTCATCAATCCGGACTTCTATATTATCCTGATTCCGTTCGGCTTTGCCAGCATCTTTATACACATGCACGGAAGTCTGATGCATTAGGATCGTCCCTGTATAGGTTTTTCCGGTTTGGGTTTCAATTTGACAGTATTCACCCTCGATGGAATTAAATCTAAACCCGCCGATTAGGTCAATTTTTAATCTTCCGTTTGCTTTCACTTCTTTTACCATTGCCCCAAGAGTGTCCACATGAGCGGTCAGCATTCGATGTCTGCTGGAATCCTGCCCTGGGAGGGTGGCAATTAAACCACCTTTTCGATTTCGATAGGTATCAATTCCTGACTCTTTTAAGAAATTTTCGACAAAAGTAATGACTTCGTTTGTATTTCCCGATGGGCTTGGAATGGATACTAAATCAGCTATTAATTTCATCGTTTCCTCTGTATTGACTTGAACCATGTTAATTACCCCTTCCTGTTGTCCTCATATTAAAATACCTTATTTGAACCAACCTTTCTTTTTAAACCAAAGAGACATACCTATCGTAATGACAGCCATGATGAATAAAGCAAAAGGATACCCATATTTCCAGGTTAATTCAGGCATATGATTGAAATTCATCCCGTACAAACCAGCTATAAAAGTGATTGGCATGAAAATGGTGGTGATGACTGTCAAAACCTTCATCACGTGATTGGTTTGATGGGAGTTTAATGAGATATAACTGTCGCGAATGTCCGTTGTTAATTCGCGGTTAGCTTCAATCATTTCGGTTAGTTTTAATAAATGATCATGGATGTCAGAAAAGTATTCTGCTTTCCCTTTTATGTATGTTTCCCGCTGTGAGTTAAGAATACGATAAAGAAGGTCCCGCATGGGCGTAACGGTATGCCTTAACGATAATAGTTCGTGTCTTGTATCAAATAAGTCCTCGAGCAAATCCTCCATAGATCTTCTTTTCGAGTTATCATCAATTTCATTTAACATATCTTCAATTTGGTATACAAGTGGAAAATAATTATCGACCATATTATCCAAAACCAAATAAAATATATGGGATGCATCCCATTTTTCAGTCGAATCAGCCTGAACTAATCTGTCCCATACTTCCTCAATTTCCGAACAAGGTTGATGGTGATAAGTAATACAATAGTTCTTGCCAAGAAAAAAATCTACCTCTTCCTTCTGCGTAGGTGTTTGATTAAAGGTTTGCGTAACAAAAAAGGTATAACCTTCATAGTAATCAAGTTTGGGACGCTGAAGGTGATGAATACAATCTTCAATCGCTAATGGATGGAAAGAGAGGGGAGTTCGCAGGTAATTGGTCTCTTCTTCGGTAGGCTGATGAAAATCAATCCAATACCACTGATAATCCCCCATGACTAGTTTTTCAATTTCTATATCTTTAATCAGTTGATGGTTTGAATCTAATGCGAGCGTTCTAATCATAAAATTCTTTTTTTTCTCCTTAATTCGTCTATACCCTTTACTATAAAGCAATAATTGAAAAAGAAAAGTGATTTATTTTATCTATTATCCTTCGTCGACCAAACCGTCTTCCGCACCCACTTCTTACGGTTTTTACGGTTCTGATAACTTTGAAGAAATCCCTGGATGCTAAGAAAGGCTACCACTGACATTCCGCTAAAAACAATAAAAACAGCAAAGTATTCGAAAGGATTATAGGTCTTAAAGTGGTGCCAGGGAATATTCCCCTGTAAATCATGGGTAAACAGATTCATACTAAAAATTCCGCAAATAACAGTATAAAGAGTTAAGACTAACAATAACATACTATCTTTTTTTGCTACATTGGTGTCTTCGTACTTTACCAGGCTAAAGAGAATATCTTGACAATTGGCATATAATCGATCAATACCAAGGCTTTTTTTTAATAATGTAAAGATATCCTGCCCCTCGGATGTTAGTGGATAGACGGTATAAAAGTAATTAGAGGTAAAGGTGTTTAATTCATAAAGCAGGCCGCTGAGCTTCTGCTGATCCTGTTCTAAATGAATGGCAGAATACCCATTTGCTATTTTTAACAATACGAATTTATGAAAAAGGTTAAGCAGCACAGCGTAATAATAAAATCCATAAAACCGCTGCATGTGTGGATCTGTTTTTTTTAGAGTCGTAATGCCGACCATACCGTTTTGTTGAAACAGGTAATTCGTGGCTGGTGCAAATGGTTCGTATGCATAATTCCGTAATACGTTTGAAATATAATCCAAGTTACTTGCATCTGTAGATATGTCTTGGGCTTGGTCATAACTGCAAAAGGTACCAAAGCGGTAGAGGTCGACTGGATTAACGGTTTCGACCCCATCAACAGAAAGGAATGATTGAACATACAAATTGTTCTCTAGAAAAAGGACTTCGTCATTGTTCAAATATGAGACAAGTTTTGGGCAATATCGATGAATGATGAACTTAATAAAATTATAATAGGTACTTCCTTCTACATGTATCGCAAAGTTAAGAATTTCTGCATTTTGTCTTCTAAAACAGTCTGCAAACTCAATGGAATTAGATAAGGAGCCATTTTCAATTTCCGTTCGGATGGTTAAAAAACCTAAATCAAAAGGGCAAGTAATTAGATCGATAGAGTGTATTTTAAAATGAATACTAGTATCTTTAACGATTAGCTCTCCATCCTGATTGAGATTTTTTGAAAAACGTTGAAATCCTTTTTCAATATGTGTTACGGGAAAAAGAATATTGGCTGTAAGAGGGAGAAAATAGTTCTTAAGTTGCTCATGATTCAAACGGAAGTTTCCATAGTAGACCTCTTCCTTCTCACTATCGTTCAAATGAAAACGATCAAAACCTAATTCCTGTATATAATTGACCAATTTTTCGGAGGAGCCTGCCACAATTGAAAAAGGGAAAATAAATTGAAAATAAGCATTAGTAACGTGTTTTTCCTTTAAATGAATGTGCTGCATCCGGTGGATTTCCCTTCATAAATATTCCTAAAAACAACTTTCCCAAAATGGAAGCAACTTAACCAAGAAAAAACAGGCCTCATAATGGGCATCGAATCCGTATCCGTATTCCAGCATCATGACGTTTTAGAATAAAATGGCAAACGGCGTGGGAACTTATAAAGAAATAAGCGTGGAGAGGTATAATAATGCAAGCGAGCAGGTCAATTAAAGAAAGCTTACCTACTTCTGAGGATGTTGTATTAAAAGAATTACATACAAAGGAAAAATCAATTGAGATTTTTTATATAAAAACCATTATGGATGAGAAGATTTTGCAGCAAAAGTTAGTTATCCCATTTTATGAAATGAAGGAGGCTGTTCCATTTTCAGCCTATCTAAAGTCGCATCCCGCCATTAAACCAATGGATACCAAAGAAAAAGCAATCGAAGAGTTACTGAGGGGCATGACAATCCTTATCTACTTTGATTCAGTTTTCCTTTTAGATACTAAGATAGACCGTAATAATTCAGTTTTGGATACAACGGTTGAAACAACGATTCAAGGACCCCAATCAGGATTTAGCGAAAGTATTCCTACAAATATAGGACTTATTCGCCAGCGTTATCCTGAACCAACTTTAAAGGTTGAATCGACAACCGTCGGCTCACTTTCTAAAACAATGGTTATGATTGTCCATGATAGCAAGCGGGCAGACCCCGTTACATTACATAGGATAAAGGAATTTTTATCACAGCTGGATATTCAAGTGTTTCAAACAGGAGAGCAGCTGCTTGATTTAATTAAAAAAAGTAATCGGGCATTGATACCCGTTATGCTAGTTACGGAGCGGCCAGACAGGGTGGTGGTCAATTTAGCGGCAGGGAAGATTATCCTGCTTATCAGTGGAACACCCTTTGCAGTGGTTTTGCCTACAGTTATGAAAGATTTTATGGCATCGATGGAGGATATCTATCAGACTTTCTGGGTAACAAAATTTCTTCAATTGTTAAGGTACATTGGTTTTTTTACTAGCCTGATCCTGCCAGGATTATATGTTGCAGTTACCAGTTATAACCCAGAGCTTTTTAGGGTCCAGCTGGCGATAAGTATTGCGGGGAGCCGGACAGGTGTGCCATACCCCTCCTTTATCGAAGTAACGATCATGTTAATCATGATGGAAATGTTAACTGAGGCAAGTATCCGTCTTCCAAAGGCCATTGGACCAACTGCTACAACCGTCGGCGGATTAATATTAGGGCAGGCGGCGACAGAGGCAGGGTTAGTTAGTAACATCATGATCATTATCGTTTCAACTGTCGCCATTTCTAATTTTGTGGTCCCAATCAATGCCTTTAGTTTTACCCTGCGGATCATGAAATACGTTGTTTTAGCATTTGCAACCTTCTTTGGATTAGTTGGAGTGGTTGTAGGATTTATGTTGCTGGTGGCTTATATGGTCAAGCTTGATAGCTTTGGGACCCCATTTCTAACCTTAGTGCAAAGTAAACCAAATAAAGAATAGGAACAAGAGGAGGGGAGGAATGTGAACCGATATTTTCTCTATTTAGTCTTTTTGAACATGATTATTAATGTCATAATTTTTGTTCCAAAAATATTAATCAAGTATCGGTATGAAGGTGCCGTAATGGGGGTCATACTGGCCATTCCTGTAGGTGTTGGACTAAGTTATATTTATGCTAAAACGATTAATAAATTTTCACAAAAAGGACTGCCTGATCTTCCTATAAAAAGCCATAGTGGGGTAAAGCGCCTCTATCTTCTCAGTATACAATTAGTTTGGTTTTCGGCGGGTCTTATTACCTTGATTGGCTTTATTGATATTTTGGCCCGTTTTGTTAATCCTGAGATGCCAAAACTTATGCTTTTAGCTATTTATCTAGCAGCTATTTTCCTTATTATTCAAATGCCAACTGATAGAGTAATGTACCTTCTAGAAATCGTCCTATTTCTTAATACTCCATTGATATTGTTTATTATTTTTAAGGCATACACCAACCCATTTTTTAATTGGGATTCAGTCCTTGAAGTAGGTACCCATATTCTAAAATGGCCAAGTATAAAAGCTTTTGCCGCTGCTACCTATTGCTTTTCTGGGTATGCAAATTTAATTGTCTTTAATCGAGTTATTAAAGGTACATTAAAGGCTAGGAATTTTGTCATTATTGCGCTCTTAGGATTGATAAATATATTTACTACTTTTTTTATTCCGATTGGATTTCACGGTTCAGACGGTACTCAAGAATATCTTTACCCATGGGTCACTACAGCCGATTCTTTAAGATTGGTTTACAGTCCAATCGAACGTGTCATTTTTTTATTTATAATGTTCTTTATGAGCATTTCCCTGATGAGTGTAGCGATTCACTGGCACGTTGCTCTTGAATTAATCAAGGGCTCCTTTAAAAAAGAAGTCAGTAAAAAAAAGGTTTGGCTCATTCTAAGTGTTTTTACCGGAGTATCCATTTTAGGAATTATTTATTTTAATACCATTCTTCTCTTGAAATTTGCCACCTATTGGCTCATCATTCGGCTTGTCTGTGAAGTTCTATTAGTTGGCATGTTCTTTTTATGGGCAAGGAGGAGAATCGTGTGAAACGATGGGCTAAATATTTAATAATCCTTCTTTCCTGTATGGTTATTGGAGGCTGTGGATTTAAAGATATTGATAAGCGGTTTTTTGTCGTAAGTATTGGTGTAGACAAAGCGAAAACCAAATCAAATAGATATTTAGTAAGTTTAAAATTTGCCGTACCTAGTCCTTCTAAGGATAGTCCCACCCAATTCCAAATCGTTTCCGAAGAAGCCAATTCCATTTCAGAGGCCGTTCGAATTATTAAAACAAAGGTGGATAAGGAAATTGACTTCAGTCATGCAAAAGTGATCGTATTCAGCGAAGATGTGGTGAAAAAAAAAGGAAATGCCGGGATGTATTATTGGTTTACGAGAAGAAGAGATATCCAAAAAATTGCTTGGGTGAATATTGGAAAGCCCACTGCATTGGATGTATTAAAAGTGAAACCAAAATCTGAACAGATTCCCTCCAATGCGCTCTTTTTAGCATTGGGGAAAGAGGGCTCTGAGACTCCATATGTAAACCCAGAGTATCTTTTTGATATGAAATACCGATTAATTGAAAGAGGAATCGACCCGCTCATACCGATTATAGTTGCTAAAAAAGATTTATTTGAAATTAATACGGTTGGCCTGTTTAATAAGAGCAGCTTAAAAATGACCCTTGCACCGGAGGAAACGAAAATCATTAATTTTCTTCGTAATCGGGAGGAAAAGAGTGCAATTAATGTGACCAAAGGAAATACAATCGTTGTCCTCAATACAAATCGAGTAAAGACAAAATATAAGCTTTATATCCCTAAAGCAAAACGCCCCTTTATTAAGCTCAATGTGGAAATGGAGGGAACTTTAGAAGAGGCATCAAGAAGAGTTCCAGTTCCTGCTTTATCGGAATATGAAGCTGCGGCTGAAAAGGAGATCAGTAAAAGATTTGAAAAATTACTCGTAAAAATGCAAAAGTCCAATCTTGATCCGATTGGCTTTGGGTTGAGATACCGTTCAAGGCATTTTAATAACGATGATTGGGAGGAATGGAAAAAAATCTATCCTAACATTATTTTTAAGGTAAACTCTAAGGTTCAAATAGAAGATACTGGATTAATCGAATAAAAGGCATTCCAGTCGGAATGCCTTTTATCTTTTATATCTTAAAAAGACGGTGCCGCTTCTTTATTTCGCATAGCCTGAGGTATATAGACACAGAATGGCTCACTTTCCATATAATCTCCTGTCACAGCATAGGTTCTCGAACGGGAACCTCCGCAAATTTTGTTATATTCGCAAACCCCGCATTTCCCTTTATAGTTATCTGGCTGACGAAGTTCTTTAAATACTTTTGCTTCACGATAAATTTCCGCAAGTGGGGTTTCACGGATATTCCCGCCGACAATGGGAAGTAAACCGCTCGGCATGACATCACCGATATGAGAAACAAACGCAAATCCATTTCCATCGTTTACTCCCTTAGGAGCACGTTTTAATCCGTCATGCAAGGAAGCAAAATCAGTTGTGATCGAATCTTCATAGTGAATTTCACCCTTATCAATTAAGTGATCACGTGTTTTCTGCTGCAATACTACACGGCGATAGTGCTGGGCTGCAGTAGTTTTAATATCATACGGTGCTGTCTTACTAAGCTCATAGAGCCAACGGAACACTTTTTCGTGTTCACTAGGAGAGATGCAAGCATCCATTTGGCCCCGGCCAGTTGGAACAAGCAGGAAAATATACCACATAACTGCCCCAAGCTCAGCAACTAATTTAGACATTTCCTCGAGCGAATCATAATTATAACGCGAGATGACTGTATTAATTTGTAACGGCATATCCAGTTCATTTAAATATTTTATTTTTTCGACAGTCAAATCAAATGACCCTGGAGTACCACGGAAGTGATCATGAATTTCGGGAGTTGGCCCGTCTAAGCTAAAGCCCCAGCGTGAAAGTCCCACGTCTTTAAATAACCTCATTTTCTCTTTGGTTACATTAGCAGTGGCACTTGGTGTCATCGAGACACGCATTCCTTTTTTTATCGCATAATCAGCAAGTTCATATAAATCATCTCTCATCATACAATCCCCGCCAGTAAAGACGAGCATTGGGTTATCCATCTCATAAATCTGATCGATTAAATGAATCCCTTCCTCATGGGACAGCTCCCTTGGGTCAGGAGTCAACTGGGCATCAGCACGGCAGTGAACACATTTAAGCTGACAGGCTCTCGTTACCTCCCAAATGACAATAAACGGGTTTTGATCATAATCTATTTTTTTACCTGCTCCATGTGGGTGACCCATTGAATGTGGGTGTCCTTTACTAATACCTTGCATTTTCATCACCAGAATCCATTATTATTTTTATATATAAAAAGTGTTTCTATAGTTTTATTATAAATAGGCACTTTGACCATGGATAAAGGGATTGTTACAATATTTCTACATTAGCTTTTTTCCTTCTGGATTATTACAAAATTGTTACAAATCTATGAATGAATTTTTTTATTTTCTTCATTCAGTGCTCTGAAAACCTTATTATTATAGGGTTTTATCTTCCTCATGGCTGTCACAATTCATGCTTATTTTCCCAAAAATGGTGATAGTTTAATTGAAAACCATATCTTTGGTATTTTATCCAATTAGAGCTCTCTATTATGATAGAACTATCAATCAATCAAAGGAGAACTTCTATCTATGAAAAAACAACTTTTGACAGCTGCTGCAACAGCGGGCCTCTTGTTTATATCATTCAGCGGAACAGCTAGTGCTCATGAAAGTATTTACACCGTTAAATCTGGTGACACACTTTGGAAAATCTCACAAACTACTCAGATATCTGTAACAAATCTAAAAACTTGGAATAACCTTTCAAGTGACTCAATCTATGTGGATCAAAAACTATCACTATTGGCACCGCACAGCCATGACAGCACGTATACTGTTCAAAGCGGGGACACACTTTGGAAAATTAGCAGCCGTTTTGGGATTACGGTTACACAGCTTAAATCTATTAATAACCTGACATCTGATACTATTTATGTTGGACAAGTTCTTAAAATTTCCTCCACTAGTACATCTGCTCCTGAAACCACGGTTTCAAAGGCACAATTGGTCATTAACGAAGCAAACAAATATATTGGAACTCCATACCTGTGGGGAGGAAACACGCCTGCTGGTTTTGATTGCAGCGGCTACACAAGCTACGTATTTGCTAAAGTAGGCATCACGATTCCAAGGACTGCTGCCACACAGTGGTCAGGATTAAAACCAGTGACTACCCCAAATCCTGGTGACCTTGTTTTCTTTGAAACTTATGCACCAGGTCCTTCGCATGTTGGAATTTATTTGGGCAATAATAAATTTATTCAAGCTGGTTCAAATGGAGTTGCCATTGCAGATATGACTAATACTTATTGGAAACCAAGATATCTTGGGGCAAGGACGGCATATTAATAGTAAAAACACCTTACAGACATCAATTAACAAGTGGATATGCTACGATTTATCGAGGATGATTTTACAGGCCTGACCTGTTGGAATGATCCTTCTTTTTATTTATCAGAAATTCAGAAAATTAGTACTTTAAGATTTGTTCATTTCACTATATACTAATAAAGTGTCTTTTTTTCTTAATGACAGATACCTCATTTATATAAAAATAGGATGTAATAGTTGGAGGCTGGAATGGTTAATTTAACACTGTTTCGTGAGGTTTTTTATCAATCAAAAATACCTCAATTAATTAGTTCGATAGATAATTTGAATATCCAATATAATCCGGCATTTTGTGAGTTTATAGGATATTCAGTTGATGAATTAACAACCATGACAATGGAGGAGATCTCTTACCCGGATGATATGGTGAACGATACCTTTTTATTTGATGAAGTATTAAAAAGAAAAAGGGAAAAATACCAGCTTGAAAAGAGGTATATTCATAGGTCAGGTGAAATTAAAACCGGCATTTTAACCGTCTCTAGGATTCAACTGCAGTTGACAGGGGAAGAGTTTTTACTTGGACAAGTCCTTGATATTACAGAGAAGAAACAAATGGAGGACGCACTAAAACATCGAGAGAAAAAGTACCGGCTCCTTGCAGAACATTCTTCAGATATTATCATGTTGCATAATGTTGATTACACCTGCCTATATCTTTCTCCTTCTGTTAAAACCGTACTAGGGTTTCAGCCCGAAGAATTGATTGGAAAAAATCCTCGAGAATTTATCCATCCTGACGATCTAATCAAGTTAAAACAGATTCCTGCTCATGATTCATTAGAAGCACTTAAGCTGATTTCGTTCCGCTGTCGAAAAAAAGACGGTTCATATGTTTGGATTGAGTCTACGATTAAAGCATTACGTGATCCAATAACCGGCGAAGTAAAGGAACTTGTTTCTGTTTCCCGAGATATTGAACAACGAATGGATACGCAGGACCGTCTCCGTAAATCTGAAAAATTAGCAGTGGTAGGACAAATGGCAGCAGCGGTTGCGCATGAGATTCGTAATCCATTAACACCCATAAAAGGGTTTATGCAGCTATTAGATGCGGAAAAAGAAATTAACCCTGTCTATTTACGGATTGTCTTTGATGAATTGCAGCGTATGGAAGGAATTATTTCTGAATTTTTAACCATGGCTAAACCTCATACTGAAAAGTTGAGATTGGTTTATGTTGATGAGCTAGTTCATCAGGTTATTCAGTTAGTAGAAAGGGATGCAGAACGGGCACAGAAAAGCTTGTATGTTGATGTGGAACAACCTAATGTATCTATCATGGGTGATCCCAATTCATTAAAGCAGGTATTGCTTAATGTTATCAAAAATGCCCTAGAATCATTATCCGAAATGGGACAGGTTCATACGACAGTAAAGACTGATATCAGTGGGGTCATCATTAAAGTTTCCGATAATGGCTGCGGTATTTCTAGCAACCGATTACAAAAGCTTGGGGAGCCATTTTACTCAACAAAAGAAAAAGGAACAGGCCTTGGGTTAATCACGTGCTATCGAATTATCGAAGCCCATCAAGGTAAAATTAGTATTGACAGTGAAGAAGGGAAGGGGACAACTGTGACCATCTGGCTGCCAAAAAAAGGCGAAAATAACTAAATGGCCTGTTGCTGTCCCATATCCGTATGTTTTTTTATGGTGATGATGTCCTTAAAATAGCTTTTTAAAATTAACCATTTAGCCGGATAGGTATAGATGAAATCTTCTAATGTTTGCTGGGAGTAATAGATAAACACGTCATAAGCTTTGTTTGTCCTGCGCAAATCGTACATTAGTGCATGGGGAATTGTGTAGTACTCTTTCAATTGATATGGATTTAGAACAGCAGCATGTAGATTATGTTCTGTTAGATAATCTTTTATTGATTGTTCCTGTAATAAAATACTTTCTTCTTTTGTTTTTCCATCTATGCTAATACGATCATTGATAAAATAAATTGTATTCATACTAACCACCCTTTTAACCAGTTGGTAATGGTATTGACAGGGATAAGCAGAATTATACTTACATTTTTTGGCGGTTAGGTTTCAGAATGAAAACCTCCAATAGTGCGGAATCTATTCTTGGGTTGAGGAATCAACCCATGGTCCTTACGGGTTTGAATGGCAGTTGATATCCAAACAAATGGGGGTATTATATGAACACTCAACATTCGATTACACATATTAATCAATGTCGCCAACTTTCTCAGCAGCTAATTCAGCAAACCCAGCTAGGTAACCAGCAATATCAGCAATTGCTGGAGAACGAGCAGCAAAATGTACGAATGCTGGAACAAATGCTGCAAAAAGAAAGAATGGCAGTGCAAACGATTCAGCAAAGCTTACAAGGGCATCAAATGGCCATTCAACGATGCCAAGAAGTGATTGCTCAGTGTAATCAATTGGAGAGAGAGTTAGCGGGACAAATGGGGACAATTGGATATCAATCCGTTTCACATGTTACTCCAGCATTCCAAACCCAAGCATACCAACAAAACCAATCCTATCCATTCCGTTAACATGAAAAAAGCGCGCCCTACTTAATGGGCGCGCTTTTTCGCGGTAAAAAAAATAACCCGGCCAAATGCCGGGCAAATCAAACCTAATCTATATAAAGGGGGGCGGAGGTTAAAAGGTTCTTGCTAGAACCTATCTACTATCTTAATAGAAAAATATGAACAAATTATGAAGGATTAATTAATAGTTTAAGAAGGTTTTCGAATGATTGAAATATACAGCCACTAGATAATTAAAATCATTCTAGGAATAGCATTCACACTAATATAAATAACAGTAGGAATATAATGAGTATTAAAGTGGGGGAAATGTGTGGAGGATTTTTATCAAATTTTAGATGCTCTTGATGGACCTGGGGAAAAAGTCATTGCAACCATTGTTGGGGTAGAGGGTTCTGCCTATAAAAGGGAAGGATCTTCCATGTTGTTTTTTTCAAACGGCAAGCAATTGGGGATGTTATCCGCAGGCTGTTTAGAGGAAGACCTGGCCATCAAAGTGAAAGAGGTCCTAAGGAAACAAGAGGCAATGATTATTCAATATGAATTGTATATGGAGGATGACCTCAACTGGGGGCAGGGTTTAGGCTGCAATGGAACCATTGATATATTAATTGAACCCGTTACAGAACAGGTAATGGAGGATTATCGGCTGGTTAGTGAGCTGCTAAGCCAGAATAAGCCTGTTATTGTTTTAAAAAAATTGGATGAACTTGGAGAATATGTTTTTATTGAGGAGGATGGTGTGCCTTTTGGAAACTGGTCCGGACCGCTTCCTACGATTGAATTTTCCTCAAGAAGCGGCTCTCTCACAAGGGATGGGACCGCTTTCTTTCAACAAACGATTTACCCAAAGCCGCGTTTAATTGTCTTTGGGGCAGGACCTGACGCTAGACCACTTGCATCCTTAGCAGCTGAGACTGGCTTTTTGGTAACTGTTTGTGATTGGCGGGAAGCGTTATGCCAGAAAAAATACTTTCCGACTGCAGATGAACATATCATTGGGTTTCCGTTGGACCTTCTTAAACAAATCTCTTTTTCTCCCTATGATTTTGTCGTTATTATGACACATCAATTTAAAAGGGATCGAGAGTTACTTTTAAAAGTCATCCATAAAAATATACGATACTTAGGTGTCCTTGGACCAAAAGAACGAACGAGAAAATTGCTGCATGGCCAGGAGATTCCAAATGGAATTGCATCCCCCATAGGTGTCTCCATTGGGGCAAGGGGTCCAGTTGAGATTGCTGTAAGTATAGTGGCTCAAATGATTGAAATATGGAGAAAACCTGTACATGAAAGGGTAGAGCTGCTTTGGACCATTCCAGATTAACTACCAATTGTTAGGAGGGGCTGACTATGGAGGTTATTGGGAAAAGTGTGATACGAAAAGAAGCGCTCGATAAAGTAACAGGCAGAGCCATGTATACGAATGATTTTTTTTCGAAACCAATGCTGTCTATAAAAATGGTTATCAGTCCATATGGCCATGCAAAAATTGTTCATATCGATACGTCAGAGGCATCGAAAGTACCGGGTGTTCGAGCCATCTTAGCGGGTCAGCACTTTCCCTTAGTAGGGGAGGCGATCCGCGACCGTCCGCCGATTGCGGTGGATAAAGTTCGTTACCACGGTGAACCAGTAGCACTTGTTGTGGCAGATACCCCCTTTCAGGCTAAAAAGGCAGCAGATTTGATAACTATTCAATATGAGTTACTTCCGGTTGTGAATTCCCCTACTGAGGCCTTTCAACAAGGGGCGCCGCTTGTTCATGAGGAGCTTGGAACTTATGATAAGGATGAGGATTCACACCCGATTCCAGGGACCAATATCGCTACCCTTATTAAAATCCGAAAAGGCCAAATGGATACAGGCTGGGCAGCTAGTGAGACTGTTGTGGAAGAAAGTTTTTCCTTTGCACCGTCAGATCATGCGGCCATGGAAACAAGATGTGCAACCGCCGAAATCAATCCTGACGGAACCATTAAGATTATGACATCCTCACAAGCCCCCTTTATGGTCAAACAGCTGATCAATAAATATTTTGGCGAAGACATGGGAAAAATCATCGTTCACACGCCCCTAGTCGGCGGCGCCTATGGCGGGAAAGCAGCTGTCCAGTTAGAGGTGCTTGCATACCTTGCTTCGAAGGCGGTGGGCGGCAGACCCGTCAAACTTTTAAATGACCGGGAACAAGATATTCTTACCTCCCCCTGCCATATCGGACTAGATGCGACGATTAAATTGGGGGCAGACAGAAATGGAAAAATAACAGCTGCAGAGATCCACTATTTATGGGATGGCGGTGCCTATTCAGATAAGGCCATTGATGTAACAAGGTCGGGTGCAGTCGATTGCACGGGGCCTTATAACATTGAACATGTCTGGTGTAACTCTTACTGTATGTATACAAATCATCCGTACGCTGCTCCATTTCGGGGGTTCAGCCATTCGGAGCTTACCTTTTGCATCGAGCGGACGATGGATATTTTGGCTAAAAGATTGAATATGGACCCACTAGAACTGAGGAATTTGAATGCGATAAGACCGGGTAATACCACACCGACCCGAGTAAAGTTAAACAACAGCAATCTTGCCAATTTACCGAAATGTATTGAAAAGCTTCGAAGTTTAGTGGCATGGGATAAAGGAGCCATTAACGAAATAAATGATCGGTTTATAAGAGTAACAGGGGTAAGCTGCAGCTGGAAAACGTCCACCATTGACCCGAATGCGCCATCAGGGGCGATTATTACCTTTAATCGGGATGGCAGTTTGAATTTAATGTCAGGGGTCATTGAAATAGGCACAGGGACAAAGACCATCCTTGCGCAGATCCTTGCTGAACGGTTGAAAATGGATGTAGACAAAATCCATGTCAGGATGGAAGTGGATACACAAACGACCCCGGAGCACTGGAAGACGGTTGCAAGCCGAGGAACCTATATGGCGGGAAGAGCGGTCTTAAAGGCGGCGGATGACGTGATTAAACAGTTAAAAGAGGTGGCTGCTTGTGTGTTAAGAGCCCCGGCAGAAGACATGGAAGTAGCAAATAGCCGAGTATATATTCGTGAGGAGCCATCCATCGGCCTAGATTTTAAGGAGGTTGCTTACGGGTATCAATTTCCAAATGGAAATACAATTGGCGGGCAAATTATCGGGCGGGGTCATTTTGTCTTACGGCATCAAACTCATTTAGATCCGGAAACAGGGGAAGGGAAGCCAGGCCCTGAGTGGGGTGTGGGCGCTTATGCGGTAGAAATAGAATTAGATAAAAGGGATTATACGTATCGGGTGCTAAAAGCATGTTCAGTCGTTGATGCGGGAAAGGTTATGAATGAGAAGGCGGCCTTGGGTCAAGTAATGGGGGCAATGAGTATGGGATTGGCGTTTGCTGGCAGAGAAACCTTTTACTTTGATGAGCTAGGGAGGGTGTTGAATCCCCAGCTGCGAACTTATAGACCACTAAGGTACGGAGAACATCCTGAATATTTGGCTGGCTTTGTTGAGACACCGGATCTTGAAGGTCCTTACGGGGCAAGAGGCATCGGAGAGCATGGTTTAATGGGGATGCCTGGGGCACTGGCTAATGCTTTATCGATTGCAGCGGGTGTTGAGTTGCGGAATCTCCCGCTCATACCTGAGTTGATTTGGAAGGCAAAGGAGGAAGCGGATCATGCTTCCCTTTGATTTTGAATATTACCGTCCCAAGACATTAACAGAGGCGATTGAATTATTCCAATTTTTAAAGGGGCAGGGGAAGCAGCCATTCTATTATTCTGGCGGAACGGAATTACTGACTCTTGGAAGAATTAATTTAGCTTATTCAGATGCGGTGATTGATATTAAGAAGATTCCCGAATGTAACGTAATGGAGGCCGAATCTGCTTCAGTGCGTTTTGGCAGTTGTCTTACCTTGACGGCTATAGAAGAAGCGAATCTTTTTCCATTATTAACGAAGACGGCCAGTGAAGTTGCCGATCATACGGCCAGAGGGAAAATTACCTTAGGCGGGAATATTTGTGCACGAATTTTTTATCGGGAAGCCGTTCTGCCATTTTTACTAGCGGATAGTAAGCTGTTGATTGCTGGACCTAAAGGGAGCCGATTCGTTGGTATTATTGATGTTTTTCGGGAATATTTGCAATTGACACCTGGTGAATTCTTAGTGCAGATCGTTACGGAAAATCGGTATATTCATGCCCCATATTTTACAGTCAAACGAAGGCAGCAGTGGGAAACCGGATATCCATTAATTACAATCGCTGCTTTAAAAATAGATGGGCATATTCGGGTGGCGATTAGCGGGCTATGCCCATTTCCGTTCCGTTCTTCTTTCGTGGAGGATGCGGTAAATGCGGCAGATCTATCAAAGGAAGCGAGAGTGGAGCGAGCATTAAAGGCTTTACCACAACCTATTTTGGATGATGTAGAAGGATCCAGTGAATATCGATTGTTTGTTCTCAGAAACCTTTTGCTGGATGTTATTGATACCCTAGATTCTGTACAGTACTAAGGGGGAGGCGAGGTAATTTTTGAGTACCTATAAGGTAAGATTGGATGTGAATGGAGAAAGTCATACGTTATCTGTCCGCTCTGCGGATACGCTTTTGTACATTTTACGTAATAATCTGGGCCTGACAGGCGCAAAGCCCGGCTGCTTAAATGGAGATTGCGGGGCATGCACCATTGAAATAGAAGGGTGGCCGATGAAGTCATGTTTAATGCTGGCGGTTGAAGCTGAGGGGAAAAAGATTACGACCATTGAAGGACTGCGAGACACACCCATTCAGCAAGCTTTTATCTCACATTTTGCCTTTCAATGCGGTTATTGTACACCAGGATTCATTATGAATTGTCATTCGTTAATCAAGCAGCATCCTGATGCCGATGATGAAAAAATAAAAGAATGGCTCGAATCGAACATTTGCCGCTGCACAAGCTATCAGGAGATTGAAACGGCGGTAAAATCCGTTCTACGTAAGTAGTAGAAGAGGGTGCAAATTTTGCACCCTAATTCTTTTTCATTTTAAAATACGTATCCAAAACTCTTCGGCCGATTTTAAGATTTGCACGATTATCATCTTTACCGTCATACGCCCAAGGCACTAACACAGCCATGGCTACCTCAGGATTGTAGCTGGGAGCATAACTAACAAGGCTTAAATTCATGACAGGGGGCGGCTCCTTCCCAAACCGGCTGCGTAATGGTCCATCATAAAAGGCCTGAGCTGTTCCGGTTTTTCCTGCCGGGGAATAGGGTGCGCCTTTGAAAAACTTATAAGCGGTTCCACCAGGCTCCTGCATCACTTTTTTAAATCCTAAATTAACACGTCTTAGCCATTCTTTCTTTACATCAATTGTATTTAGAACGGCAGGGTTAATCTCTTTAAGAACAGGTCCAATCGTTTCTCCTTCACGTGCAGGTTCACGAATCTGTTTAACGATATGCGGCTGCATCCGGTATCCCCCATTCGCAATCGTGGAAACATATTGTGCCAGCTGCATGGCTGAATACGTGTCATATTGACCAATCACGAGATCGAGCAGGTATCCAGGCAGCCTGCTTTGCCCCTTAAAACCGGTTTGCTCATTCGGTAAATCAATCCCAGTCCTTGTTCCTAACCCAAAAGAAGAAAACGAATTCCGAACCGTCTCAAAGGCCGTTTTGTTGGAAAAGTTTAATGGTTTATTGTATTCATAGTGACCTTTTCCAATCCGGATGGCAGTACGAAACATATAGACGTTAGATGATTTTTTTAAGGCAGTAATTTCATTTAACCGGCCTAAATAAGCGTAGGATTTTTTTATTGGTGTGTCCTTAATCTTGATTCCAGCATCATCAAAATAAGTATTAGGAGATATAGCACCTGTTTTATACCCAGTCAATATAGTTGCCCCTTTAACAGTAGAGCCTACACTATAAGTAGTGGTAAAGGTGCCAAGGGCATCATCAATCATCTCAGCCCTGCCTGTTTTTGGATCTTTCACGATTTTTTTTCCTGACATGGCTAGAATATCACCTGTGTTTGGATCCATTAAGACGACATAGGCACGGTCCGTTAAGCGGGTGCCGGGCCATCTTTTGGCTTTCCAAAGCTCTTCTTCAATAATTTTATCAACAGCCATCTGTAAATCCATATCGATCGATAAAACAAGGTCTTTACCTTTGTTTCCTGGCAGCACCGTTTCGGTTTCAATTATATTGCCTACTTTATCAGTAATATTTTTCACCTTTGATTTATTTCCGTGCAGGACATCCTCATACTGCATTTCCAGCTGGCTCTTGCCCACTCGGTCGTTTCGGCTGTAGCCTCTCGCCAGAAAATAGTCTAATTGGTCTCGAGGAAGTCCTTCCCCGGAATTGGTTACGTTTCCTAAAACAGATCTCAAGGTGTTTTCAAACGCATAGGAGCGGTCCCAATCTGTAGTGGTTTCAACGCCAGGGAGAGATTGAAGATTCTCACTTACAACAGCAAATTCCTTATCAGTGACGCCTTCATTTTTAACGACTACCGGAATAAACTTTACGCCTTTGCTAAACTCCTGATAAATGGCTAAGACTTCAAGGTCAAATTCTGTTAATTGCTTTAATTCCGCTGCTGTGATGCGTTTCAGTTTAAATTGATAGAGATCCTGATCTGATAGTTTCTTTGCTCGATACAGAGCTTTTTCTTGTGCGGTAATTTTGGAATCAGCCCGCTCAGGATACATCATCATCCAAAAGTCTTTTTTGTCTCTTTCGGTGAGCATATTCGTTTTTTTCTCGATAAAAGGGGCTAACTTTCTAGCGGTTTGTAACATATCCGATTGACTAAACCCGACATTTGTAAAAGTAATTGCACTTTTGGGAACATTATCAACGACTACCCGATAATCACGGTCGTATATTTTCCCTCTTGGAACAGGATTACTTACTGTAATATCTTCCTTTCTTTCCAAGTCCCGTTTAAAGTTTTCACCGTAAACAATTTGCACAAAACCAAGCCTTAGAATCAAAATGGAAAATAAGAAAAAAACACTAAAAAAAAGCATATTTAAGCGAAAAGGAAAATGAGATTTTTTCTTTTTCTGCTTTTCCAAAATGGTAACACATCCTTTTTCTAGATATTTTCCTTACGTTAGTATGTCTGATAATAAGCTTGGCTAAAACTAAATGGAGGAAAATGTTTCAAGGATGATCGAATCTATCCGTTAATAAAAAGATTGACATTTTATTTATAGTTTTATATATTATAAGTAATTAAATATTTCCTTTTTAAAGGGGAGTAGCTGCTACAATAAAGTCGTCATTTCGAGAATCTATTTCTCCGGCTTTATTGGCAACATGACGTTGTTAGCAAGACCTTTACTTTACTGTAAAGGTCTTTTCTGTGTTTTTTTAGGCCTTTACTGTCAACAGTAAAGGCCTATTTTTATGGCGCTGGGGAGTATTTGGAAAAAACTTAACTATGTAGGAGGAATGTTGTATGGATTTTACTTTATTGATGGAATATGGTTGGGTATTACTAATATTGATTGTCTTAGAAGGAGTACTAGCAGCAGATAACGCCCTCGTCCTCGCCATTATGGTTAAACACCTGCCTGAGGAAGAACGAAAAAAGGCCTTGTTTTATGGATTAGCCGGGGCATTTGTATTTCGATTTGCTTCCTTGTTTGTTATATCGTTCCTTGTGGATGTTTGGCAGGTCCAAGCAATTGGAGCCCTATATTTAATATTTATGGCTGTTAATCATATTTTCCGAAAGGTCATCAAAGGAAAAGCAGAAGAGAAGGATGAAACGGAGGAAACAAAGGTACGTAAAGGCAGCGGTTTTTGGATGACCGTTTTGAAAGTGGAGATAGCGGATATTGCGTTTGCAGTCGATTCGATTTTAGCAGCGGTAGCCATGGCCGTTGTCCTTCCCAACACCCCGCTGCCTAATATCGGTGGACTTGACGGAGGAAAGTTCCTTGTCATCTTTGCGGGTGGAATTATTGGCGTAGTCATCATGCGTTTTGCTGCTAATCAATTTGTAAAATTATTAGAGAAAAGGCCAGGTCTTGAAATTGCAGCCTTTACGATTGTTGGCTGGGTTGGAGTAAAACTTGCCGTATACACGTTATCACATCCATCATTAGAAGTTTTAAATGAGGATTTTGCGCATTCCATACAATGGAAGGTAAGTTTTTATTTAGTGCTAATTGGAATAGCAGCAGCTGGATGGTTCCTTTCAAAAGAGCAAGGGAAAACAAAAAAAGCAAATGTTGGATAAATGGGACTCGCCAGGTGGCGAGTTTTCCTTTATTCTGTAATTTAGAGAAAATTAGAGATTCACATACAATTTAAAGGGTAAGAGATATTATAGTTATAATGAATCCTGACTGTCAAAGGGGGTTAATAATGAAATTAAAATCACATTTAGTTTTGGCGTTTGTCATAAGTTTAGGATCGGTCATTGGTTTTTCTTTAATGTCATTATGGATTAGTGATCAAAAAATCGTTGGTTTTGATCGTGCGGTGATTGGATTTGTTCAAGGAAAGGAAAGCTCAAGTTTAACTCAGATGATGAAGGGGTTTACGTTTATTGGTTCTGCTCCGTTTGTCGTTGTGGTAAGCCTGTGCTTGTTATACTTCCTATATAAGGTCCTTCATCATCGAATGGAACTCATCTTATTTGTCTATGCTGTAATTGGTTCAGCTATCCTCAATCAGCTTTTAAAACAGTTTTTTCATCGAGTACGGCCTGAATTGCATCGTTTAATTGAAGCTGGAGGCTATAGTTTTCCTAGTGGTCATGCCATGAATGCTTTTACCGTCTATGCCACTATTACCTTTTTACTTTGGCGTCATATAAGATATCGCTGGGGAAGAGGCTTGTTAATAGTGATTAGTACCTTAATGATCATGATGATTGGGATTAGCCGGATTTATCTTGGAGTTCATTATCCGAGTGATATTATTGGCGGTTACTTTGCCAGTTCTTTTTGGGTAGGAACTGCGATATTGTTTTTCCAAATTTATAAAGAAAAACGGTATAATAGAAAAAGGCATAAGAAAGTTGCCTAATTTTACTATTTTTTGGAGTGATAGATATTATCAGGAACAGTATTCCTAATCTTTTTACTTTAGCTAATTTATTCTTTGGGTTTTTATCGGTAATGAATTCAGCAGAGGGAGATTACAAAAATGCAGCGATTTTGATTTTGATTGGCATGATGCTCGACAGTATGGATGGCCGGATTGCTCGAATGCTGCGAGCAGATAGCGAGCTGGGGAAGGAATTGGACTCCTTGGCTGATATTGTGACCTTTGGTGTCGCCCCTGCAATGATGGCCTATTATTCATACTTTTCATCATTTGGCGTGATTGGCATGGCAGTGGCAGGTCTGTTCCCGTTATTTGGTGCCTATCGATTAGCGCGATTTAATATCAATGCGGTTAAATCATCGTTAAAGTATTTTACCGGTGTTCCGATTACTGCAGCTGGTGGTTTGTTAACCCTGTTAACTTTATTTCAACTAAAAATGCCTGGATTCATGTTTGTCGTCGCTTTTTTTCTACTTTGCATTTTAATGGTCAGTACCCTTAAAATCCCGAGCTTAAAGGAAATCCCCTTACCAAAATACGGCATCATCATTACCCTTTTCTTAGGTTATGCCATTTACATTGTATTTAAAAAAGAACAGCATCGCTTCCCATACTTCATCTATGTCGCGATTCCGCTATACATAGCCTTCATAGGTTACCAACTAATCCGGGAAAAAAGAAAACAAACACAAAAATAAAGAAGGTGACAGGCATGGTGCCTGTCACCTTTATTTATATTAATACAATATAAAACTACATTCCAAAAGACATGACCCAAATGGATCCGGCTACCGCTACGAATGCGATGAATACTCCGGAAGCGATGTTGATGATATTTGACTTTCCGTCTTCACCTTCGTTCAAGTGCATGAACATGAAGAGCTGCAGGGCAGCTTGGATGACGGCTAAGCTGCCAATCACCCAAATAATCGTTTTGAAGGGAAGGGATGTTTTTAATGCTACGAAAAGGGCTACGAAGGTAAGTACCAACGAAGCGATAAAGCCCAAGACGTGAGTTAAAGGAAATCCTTTTGTATTTTTAGCCATCTTATGCCACCATCCTTGCTAAATACACAAATGTGAAGATAAAGATCCAAACAACATCCAAGAAGTGCCAGTATAGCCCGATAATAAACGTCTTTCGTGCAGTGACAGGTGTTAAACCTCTATGCAGTAATTGGATAATAACCATGATTGCCCAGCCAATACCCATACTAACGTGAAGACCGTGGGTACCTAGCAAGACAAAGAAGCTTGATAGGAAGGCACTTGTAGTCCATGTTGCACCTTCATGAACATAATGGATAAATTCAGTTACTTCCATGAATACGAACCCTGCACCAAGCAATAGGGTTATAACAAACCATAATAATAGGCCATTACGATTGCTGCGACGCATTTCATAAATAGCAAGACCCATTGTAAAACTACTTGTTAACAGCAAAATGGTTTCAATCATGACATCTTTTATTTCAAAAAGATCCTGAGGCGTTGGGCCGCCAGCATATCTTGCATTAAGGACCGAAAATGTTGCGAAAAGTGTACCAAAAAGGATGATCTCGGCTCCTAGGAAAATCCAGAAGCCAAGAATGTTCATACGGTTTTGTTCTGTTTGATATTCAAGTGGTAGAGCTGTATTTACATTAGCTGACATGGTTGTTCACCCCTTTATCTTTACCGCGCCATGCCTTTTCAATTTGTTTAATTTCATCTACTTTTACATGGAATCCGTCATTATAATCGAAAGAACGTACGATTAATCCGCCAAGGATACCGACAGTTGCCACAAGGGCAGCAATCTTCCATTCAAAGACAAGGAAGAAACCGGCAACTCCGAAGATAACACCCATATAGAATGGAAGACCTGAATTGCTAGGCATATGAATTTCTTCAATTTCTTCTTCTTTCAAAGTAAGACCTTCATTATGCTTTTTCATATACCAGAAAGCATCGATTGACTTAACTTCTGGCTGTTTAGCAAAGTTATAGAATTGAACAGGTGAAGCAGTTGCCCACTCTAGTGTTCTAGCATCCCATGGATCGTTAGAAATATTACGGTCTGCATATCTAGCACTCCAGTAAATGTTATAGCAAAGAACCGCAAAACCAGCTGCTAAAATAACCGCACCGATCGCTGATAACACGAATAATGGAGTATATCCGGATTCAGCAGAATAAGTGTAAGAACGACGTACCGCACCATCTAGTCCAAGGAAGAACATTGGCATAAATGTTACGTTAAAACCAATCGTGAATAACCAGAAATGAATTTTACCAAGCTTTTCATTTAACATGAAACCAAACATTTTTGGCCACCAGTAATAAAGAGCACCGAATACCGCGAATACAACACCAGGAATTAATACATAGTGGAAGTGAGCAACAAGGAATAGGGTGTTGTGATATTGATAATCCGCTGCACCCATCGCAAGCATAACCCCTGTAACACCACCGATAACAAAGCACGGAACAAACGCAAGTGCCCATAGCATCGCAGTTGTAAATTGAATACGGCCTTTTCTCATCGTGAATAACCAGTTAAACATCTTAACCCCTGTCGGGATCGCAATCATCATCGTTGTGATCGAGAATACAGAGTTAACTGCAGGGCCTGAACCCATTGTAAAGAAGTGGTGAACCCATACTAACATACTTAAAGCTGCAATTCCGACAATGGAAACTACCATTGATTTATAACCAAAAAGCGATTTACGTGAGAAAGTTGAAATAATCTCAGAGAACATACCGAATGCTGGAAGTACTACGATATAAACCTCAGGGTGTCCCCATAACCAGAATAAGTTTACCCACATCATATCCATACCGCCTGCGCTTAATGTAAAGAAGTGAGTACCGAAAATACGGTCAAAAGTCATCAACGCAAGGGCAACTGTGAAAATTGGGAAAGCCGACACAATGATAACAGACGCAATAAAAGAGGTCCAAGTAAACATTGGCATTTTCATAAGGCCCATGCCTTTAGTTCTCATTTTTAAAACTGTGACAACAAAGTTAATCCCGGTCATCAGGGTACCAATACCGGCAATCTGTAAGGCAATCGCGTAATAGTTATTTCCGATACCTGGAGTGAATTCCTTACCAGCAAGAGGGAAGTATGCAGTCCAGCCGGCATCCGGAGATCCACCGATAACGAATGAGATGTTGAAAAGCATCGCACCGGCAAAGAATAACCAAAAGCTTAGAGCGTTTAATTGTGGGAATGCAACGTCACGAGCCCCAATTTGTAATGGAACAACTACGTTCATAATCCCAATTAATAATGGCATCGCTGCAAAAAGAATCATGATAACGCCGTGAGTGGTAAAAATTTCATTGTAATGCTGTGCATCTAAAAATTTCATATCTGGCTGTGCTGTTTGGGCCTTCATTAAAAGACCATCCACACCTCCGCGGAAAAACATTAAGACACCAGATAAGATATACATAATACCAATTCGTTTATGGTCAACAGTGGTTAGCCATTCGCGCCAAAGCCACTTCCATTTTTTTAAATAAGTAACACCAGCTACTACACCAATCATTGTTAGTAAAATAGCAATCTGGGAACCTAAGATGAGCGGGTTTCCGACGATAAAGAAATCATGCCAATTAATGCCCATCATTGTTCACCTCCATTTGATTTTTCATTATTCGAAGTGTCGGAAGTCTCTTCAGATGATTGTTCATCTTTGAAAATCTTACCTTTAACACCATGAACTTCATATAATTCAGGGTTGGTATAGGTCTTAGAATTCATGGAACCATGGTCAACCCACTCTAAATGAGTTCCTACATAGGTTTCACGGCCTAAATGGGTAGGTTTCAACAATTCAATGTACTTTTTCTCCGTTAATTTAGGAGCAGTATCTTTTACTTCGCCAACCCACTTTTCAAAGTCTTGGGCGGATTTTGCTTCCACGGTAAATTCCATTCCTGCATAGCCCTGACCGTTAAAGTTCGTATTTTTTCCTAGATATTCTCCAACTTCATCTGCAGTGAGAATCAATTCTGTTTCCATTTTATTCATGGTGTATTTCTGACCGCCTAGCTGTGGAACCCAGAAAGACTGCATGGTTCCTGCAGATGTCAATTTAAACTTAACAGGCCTGTCAACAGGAATGTTCACATAGTTGACTGTTTCAATTCCTTCTTCTGGATAGCTGAAAATCCATTTCCAGTCGGCAGAAGTTACATTGATCGTAATAGGCTCTTTGTTTTCATAGCCAGCTGGAACTTTTTCCAGTTTGTAAATAGATTTTACTGTAGGAATCGTGAGGGCGATAACAATCAGAATGGGAATAAAGGTCCAAATTAACTCTAATTTGGTACTGCCATGTTCTTCAGGCGGCTCATAATCTTTATTCTCAGGTGTTGCCCGATATTTCCATACGATATAGCCGAATAATCCAAAGACTACAACGACTACAAGTGCCATTAAAACTAATGACCAGTTAATTAAGCCAAGGATTTCTCTTGCTGCAGGACCTTTTGGATCAAAAACAGCCATTTTTGAATCACAACCGCTTAGGAGCAGCACAGGCAATAAAGCCAACAGTGGAACAATCAAGTTCTTTCTAAACATGTTCAAATTTCCCTCCATACTATTTGTTCATTTGTTCACAATTTTAACGTGAATGTATTCACAAACTTCATTAGAATAATACATTTGTATCAAAATTACAAGCAAATGAATTTAAATTGATTATTAACTAATATTCATTAGCAGTTCAATGATCTGTAACACAATATTAACAATATCGCCATAATGTTTAAATAGGTTTTTGAAAGAAGTTGTGACAAATTTGTTAAGGATTTTAAATGCTATTCAAGGAATTTTTTGGAATGACTTTTTATATCCCTCCAAGTTCAGATGATTACCTATTTATATTAAACATATAACTGTCTATTTTTAAGCTTTCGTGGGATAATAATTTGAAAATACATAATAGAGGAGAGCATATTATGAAAGTTAAAATTAATCGTCATGCTGCCAAAGCATTGAAAAAAATAGTGGCAGACGAAGGTGCAGCCGCAGAGGGAAAGCTGTTCCGCGTTTTTGTGACAAATATTCATGGTGATCATGCTCATTATGATTTAACCCTTGATACACCGACGGAGAATGATGAAGTGGTCAAAACGGATAAAGATATTGATTTTATCCTTGACAAAAATGATGAATACTTAGACGGTGTTTGGGTTCAATTTTTCCATGTGCCAAAAGAGGAATGGCTGATTACCAATCCTTCTAAAGGTGGACATCATCATCATTAATATAAGACAGGGTTATATCCTGCTGACAAGCAGGATATTTTTATTAACAATAAAAATATTATGTAAACCTAATAGGTACTTTTTGAAATGAGACGTTGAATAGTGTTATCTTATAAAAGAACATGGGAAGGGGGATTCTTACACAATGGAATACTTTAAAAATACGGTTGACATCAAGTTAGTTGCACTTGATATGGATGGGACACTTCTAAATAATCAAGGGCAAGTATCCAAGGCGAATCGTGAAGCGATTAAGGCTGCTAAAGACAAAGGTATATATGTCGTCCTAAGTACAGGCCGTTCCATATTAACGGTTCGTGATCATGCCGATGACTTGGAGTTAACCTCCTATTTAGTTACAGTAAATGGAAGTGAGGTTTGGAATGAAAAAAGAGAGTTGGTTGAACGAAACCTTGTGAATACTGAACATATCCAGTGGATGTGGGATCTGTCCAAACAGCATAAAACAAGGTTCTGGGCCATTAACTCAGAGAAGACCTGGCATAATGAAATGCCTGAAGATTTACATAAATGGGAATGGCTGAAATTTGGTTTTACGATTGATGATGATATGACTAGAGAATTAGTGCTAAAGGAACTGATTTCAAGGGGAGAATTTGAATTGACTAATTCTACCTTGAAAAACATAGAAGTAAATGCAACTGGTATAAATAAGGCCAGAGGATTATCAGTTGTTTGTTCTAAGTTGGGAATAGAAATGGAGAATGTAATGGCTGTTGGCGACAGCCGGAACGATTTAATGATGATACAAGAGGCTGGTCTGGGTATTGCGATGGGAAATGCTCAAGACATAGTAAAGGAAACTGCAGACTGCATCACAGCAACAAATGAGGAAGATGGAGTTGCTAAAGCAATCCAAAAATGGGTGCTGGACAATAAATAATAATTGGGTGGTTTAAAAAGTTGTTATTAGGGTAAACTAATTTTGCAAGTAAATATTGCAAAAATTATTTATAGCTAGATGCTAGGAGGCTACAAAGTACATGGAACGTGGAAAAGTAAAATGGTTTAATGGTGAAAAAGGTTTTGGATTCATTGAGCGAGAAGGCGGAGAAGACGTATTTGTTCATTTCTCAGCTATTCAAGGCGAAGGTTACAAAACATTGGATGAAGGTCAAGAGGTTACATTTGAAATCGAAAATGGCCAACGCGGACCGCAGGCAGTTAACGTTCAAAAACAATAACCTACCAATAAAACAGACTCTCGGACTCGAGGGTCTGTTTTTTTTTTGTCTGTCCCTCCATATTAGTATCTATTGTAATTTATATTAATTTATAATAATTTTAATTTAATATTGATTTTTATTAAATTTATATTATAATCTAGTTATAGAAAAAATAGATTAAGAGGTGTTTAAATGAGTAACACATACAACAAACATTTAACAACTGGAACAGGCGCGCCTGTAGGTGATAACCAAAATTCAATGACGGCGGGTTCACGTGGACCAACTTTAATACAGGATGTACACTTACTAGATAAATTAACTCATTTTAACCGAGAAAGAGTTCCTGAGCGTGTTGTTCATGCTAAGGGCGCTGGAGCACATGGGTTTTTTGAAGTCACAAATGATATGTCTAAATATACAAAAGCAAAATTGTTTAATGGAGTTGGACAACGCACACCAATGTTTATTCGTTTTTCAACTGTTGCCGGCGAATTGGGTTCAGCCGATACGGTTCGTGACCCGCGTGGCTTTGCGGTTAAGTTTTATACTGAAGAAGGCAACTATGACTTGGTAGGGAACAATACTCCTATATTCTTTATTCGTGACGCGATTAAGTTTCCTGACTTTATCCATACACAAAAAAGAGATCCTAAAACTCATTTGAAAAATCCAAATGCGGTATGGGATTTCTGGTCACTATCCCCTGAATCCTTACACCAGGTAACCTATTTAATGGGGGACCGAGGTCTGCCGGCTACACTAAGGCATATGAACGGTTACGGCAGTCATACCTTTAAATGGGTAAATGAGGACGGAGAAGCTGTATGGGTAAAATATCACTTTAACAGTGAGCAAGGTGTAAAAAATATGTCTGCTGATGTTGCGGCTAAATTAGCTGGTGAAAACCCTGATTACCATACAGAGGATTTATTTAATGCGATTGAAAATGGAGATTTCCCGGCTTGGAGACTGCATGTCCAAATTATGCCTTTTGAGGATGCAAATACCTATCGCTTTGACCCGTTTGATGTCACAAAAATTTGGTCTCATAAAGATTATCCTTTAATTGAAGTGGGTCGAATGGTTCTTAACCGGAACCCGGAAAACTATTTTGCAGAGGTTGAACAAGCAACCTTCTCACCTGGCACTTTGGTACCTGGAGTAGAAGCATCCCCTGATAAGATGCTGCAAGGCCGGATCTTTGCCTACTCCGATGCTCACCGCTACCGTGTGGGTCCTAACCATAACTTATTGCCAATCAATCGTCCGAAGGCAGAAGTAAATAACTATCAACGTGATGGTGCGATGCGCTTTGACAATAATGGCGGCGGCTCTGTTTACTATGAACCTAATAGTTATGGCGGTCCAAAGGAAGTACCAGAACATAGGCAGACACCATTTGAAGTAACTGGTGCAGCAGCACAAGTTGCCTATGATCATAATGACCATTACACACAAGCCGGGGATCTCTATCGCATAATGTCTGAAGAAGAGCGTACACGTCTAGTTGAAACGATTGTAGTTGCGATGAAACCGGTAGAGAGAGAAGACATTAAATTACGTCAAATCGAGCATTTTTATAAAGCTGACCCTGAATACGGTGAAAGAGTGGCTAAAGGTTTAGGTTTGGCCATTCCGCAAGAAGTGAAGTAAAAGGCTGATGGCTGTTCTATTATGGAACAGCCTATTTTTTATGTTTTTCTACATATTTCGACAGCGTTTTTGTGTTCCTCTTATTAAACTATCTAATAGATAGGAGGAATTTCTGAAATGGTAAAAAAAACGTTTGTATTAATATTATTTTTAGTTTTGTTTGGAGGTATCACTCTGCCGGTTCAAGCGCAAGAATACACTCAACAAACTAACTTATATAGGACGAATGAGCAATCATCTATTGATACTTCTTCCTTTTATTTTGACTTTTATGGGAAGAAAATTTTTGGGAGATTTTTTAAGGACTCTGTGAGAAAACCAATTTCCACGTTTTATTCGCAAGCTGTAACCATCCAAAAAAAGCTTTCAGGAACTCTCTTTAATCTGCCTAATCAGACCAGTTCTTCAACGAATGAGAAACCAATTCGTCTATCTTTTGCCGGTGATGCCATGATGGATTGGTCGGTTAAAGAAACGATTAAACAAAAGGGGCCAGATTATCCATTTGTACAAATTAAAGAGGAACTGCAATCAAGTGACCTTAGCGTGGTGAATTTGGAAACTTCCATTACATCAGGCGGAACGAAACAAGGAAAACAATATACTTTTCGCTCCGATCCAATCGCATTGACTGGTTTGAAGAATGCAGGATTTCAGCTAGTCAGCCTTGCAAATAATCATTCGTTAGACTATGGGCAAACGGGTTTTACGGATACATTAGCAAATTTACATCAGTATCAATTAGATTATGTTGGAGGCGGGCACAATCGCGAGGAGGCATATAAGGCTGGAACTTATTCCTTAAATGGTAAAACAGTAAAAATACTAGCTTTCTCCAAGGTCCTCCCTGACTACTCCTGGGTTGCCACGGATTCAAAACCCGGCCTGGCCAATGGATATGATCTGAATCTGATTGAAAAAACAATTCAAATCGAAAAGGCAGACGCTGACTTTTTATTTGTGTTTATCCATTGGGGAGTAGAGAAGAACCGTACCCCTGAGCCATTTCAGAGGGAGTGGGCTAGGGGAATCATTGATGCAGGCGCGGACGGCGTAATTGGCAGCCATCCCCATGTTTTACAAGGTTTTGAGTACTACAAAAATAAACCGATAGCCTATTCGTTAGGAAACTTCTTATTTCCTGACTATATTAAAGGGAATGCTGCTCAAACGGGAATTCTTCATCTTGATTTGGATGAGAATCATATTAAGATGACGTTTGTTCCCTTTCTAATCTCTCAGGATCAAATTGTCAGCCAAAGTGAACAAGAAAAAAGTGTAATTTGGAAGGAACTCCAGGGTTTATCATACGGGGGATTGACCATTCTGAATGGAGAAATAGTCGAGCAAACAACCTTAGCCGAAACGAATTAAGACTACCGTTATATTAATAAAGTATTAATCACTAATTTTTGGATAGCGTCGAATTTTTTATGCAGGAATTTTAGGATATTCTACGAATTATAGGAATAGGATGGAACTAAAAGGGGGGCTAAAAATGAGTATAAAAGTCATTGAAAAAGATGAAATCAAAGTAGTTGGATTGCCGTGGTCTGGAACCTATTCCGAAATAAAGACAATCCCAAGGCTTTTTAACAAAATGGAAGAAAGGCTCGGGGAGGTTGCCTGCGTGACAAATGAACCCGTTGTGATTTCCCCATTTCATAGCAGGGAAACCGAGTTGACTGTTTATGTGACAAAACCTGTTCAAAAAATTGAAAATGTTCCAGAGGGAATGGTAGGTTTTACGATTCCGAAGAAAAACTATGTATTTACTACGCATAAGGGCAGGCTAGAGGATGTTGAAAATACATATGTTGAGCTGCTTAAATGGATGGAAGAATACGGTTACGAACAAGACCATCAAGCTTTAGGGTTAGAAGTCTTCAAAGAAGAGCATAAAGAGAAAAATGTGTCAGGAGATTTGCATTTTGATATTTATGTACCGGTTAGGTCATATAAAAAGTAATCAAGAAGAAGCTTTAACTCCTATCAGGCTGTCGAAAAATCCTCGACAGCCTCTTTTTTTATGCTTGGCAAAGTTCAAATAAGTGTGTAGCAAAACTTAGGTGATTTACCCCCTGTTGATTGGAGTGGAAGGCTGCGAAGACTCCTGCGGGAGTACGGGGCAGGGGAGACCCCGCAGGCGATTAAACGCCGAGGAGGCTCTCCGGCACGCCCGCGGAAAGCGAAGCCGCCTGGAACGGAAATCAACAGACTATTTGCAGGCACGATTATTAAATTATCTGTTTGAATGAATATATGAAGCGGTTAACTTTTGAAGAAACATTGGAGCATTTCCCTTTACTATTCGGATTAAGTATAATAACATAATAAACAATCTAAATATTTCCTTCGGGGTCAGGTGAAATTCCTAACCGGCGGTGATGAAGCTTTAGCTTCTTAGTCCGTGACCCGGTTAACCGTAATGGTTAAACGGTGGATCTGGTGAAACTCCAGGGCCGACAGTTAAAGTCTGGATGGGAGAAGGAAAAAAATGCAGGTTTTGAGAAGGGATGAAGTATGCCCATTTCTAACCTCTATTTCCTATTGTCATTTTTAAAGACCCTGAAGAATTCTGTTTCTTTAGGGTCTTTTTTATTTTATTGAAGAAACTAAGAGAAACAAGGAATGCCTTAACCAAATGAAGGAGAAGAAGGATTATGTTTACCGGAATCATCGAAGAGATAGGTAAAGTAGCGAAGATACAGCGGACTGCTAATTCGTATGTATTAACGATTGAGGCCGAAAAAATACTACAAGATGTACAACTTGGTGATAGTATCGCTGTTAATGGGGTCTGCCTGACGGTTACTTCTTTTTCAGGAAAGCAGTTTTCAGTCGATGTGATGCCAGAAACAGTTAAAGCAACCAGTTTAAATAACGTCCAAACTGGTTCAAAGGTTAATTTGGAACGGGCAATGGCAGCAGGGGGACGATTTGGCGGCCACTTTGTTTCTGGTCATATTGATGGAACAGGGACAATTACAAGAAAACAAGCGTTTGAAAATGCTGTCTATTATGAAATCGCAGCAGATCCCGAGTTATTAAGGTATATCATTGTAAGGGGTTCGGTGGCAGTAGACGGGACAAGTTTAACCGTTTTTGAGGTTTCCGAGACTAGCTTTACATTATCACTAATTCCTCACACTTTATCTGAAACAGTAATTGGCTTAAAGGGCTCAGGTGATATTGTAAATTTGGAATGCGATATGATTGGTAAATATGTCAGTCATTTTATAAAAAACCTTGGCAATGAACCACAACAAAAGAAAAATTCAGGGATTACCCAAAGCTTTTTAGAAGACAACGGTTTTTATTAGGCAAATAGACGAATGGAATAGGAGTGATTATATGTTTGATCCAATTGAAGAAGCTCTTGCAGATTTAAAAAACGGTAAGGTTGTCATCGCTTGTGATGATGAAGACAGAGAAAATGAAGGTGATTTCATCGCGCTGGCTGAAAAAACTACACCCGATGTCATTAATTTAATGGCTACACATGGAAAAGGGCTTATCTGTGTTCCGATTGAGGAAGAATTAGCAGAAAAACTTGATTTAAAGCCAATGGTTGAGCACAACACGGATTATCATGGTACGGCTTTTACCGTAAGTGTTGACCATAAATTTACGACTACAGGGATCTCTGCTTTTGAACGGTCGGCTACCGTGTTAAGTTTACTGGACCCAGATGCAAAGCCAGAAGATTTTAAACGCCCTGGTCATATGTTTCCGCTTATCGCAAAAAAGGGCGGCGTATTGCAGAGAAATGGTCACACAGAAGCTGCCGTTGACCTTGCCAAATTATGCGGAGCGAAACCAGCTGGGGTTATTTGTGAAATCATGAATGAAGATGGCACTATGGCCCGTGTTCCACAGCTTCGAGACATAGCCAATAAATTGAACCTAAAATTGATTACAATCAAAGCTTTGATTGATTATATAAACAAAATAGAAAGTCCTTTAAAAACGAAGGCAGATTAAAACACTGGAGGAATCAACATGACAAATATTTTTGAAGGAAATTTAGTAGGTACTGGTTTAAAAATTGGGATTGTCGTTGGAAGGTTTAATGAGTTTATTACTGGTAAATTATTAGACGGTGCACTTGATTCGTTAAAACGACATGGTGTAGGTGAAACCGACGTGGATGTTGCATGGGTGCCAGGTGCATTTGAACTTCCTTTAATTGCTCAAAAGATGGCGTTCAGTAAAAAATATGATGCGGTCATCACATTAGGAACTGTCATTCGCGGGGCCACACCACACTTTGATTATGTTTGTAACGAAGCGGCTAAAGGAGTGAATGCCACTGCCTTAGCAAGCGGCATTCCAGTCATTTTTGGAGTATTAACAACGGATTCTATCGAGCAGGCAATTGAACGTGCAGGTACAAAAGCGGGGAATAAGGGCTGGGATTCAGCAGCAACTGCGATTGAAATGGCAAACTTATGCAGAAATATTGAACAATAATTGCCAGTTAGTTTAGTTAAGAATTCAACCATTCTAAATCAGAATAAGACAGGCTGTATTACAACGCCTGTTTTTATTCTGGTATATGATTGATTTTAAATTAGGTATATACAAAGTAATCCTCTTATCTATATAATGGACCTATCATAAAAAAATAGCACGGTAAACAGGTGCTTTAGTCTTTACTAGACTATAAGCTTAATAGGGAAGTTGGTAGAAGCCAACGCGGTCCCGCCACTGTAAATGGGAGCAGCCTATAGACGTCACTGTCGAAAGATGGGAAGACATAGGGAGCAATGATCATGAGCCAGGAAACCTGCCTGTTTTAAAGCACAACAGCCTACGCGGATAGGAGAGTGTTAAATTAGTAACGTCTACCGTTCTAATTTAATGTACATAACACTCCTCCTCCTTTAAAGGGGGATTTTTTTATGTCAATTTTCAGATGAAAGGAATGCGAAGAGAATGTTAAAAAGAAAGAATCCTTGGATGGCTTTACTGCTGGTCTTCATGGTGTTAACAAATGGCCTGCAAACACCGGTACAAGCTGCTGAGGTAAAACAAGGCACATTATCGGTACTAGGTCTTGACTCCGCCCCAATAGTCCAGGAAAAGACACTTCAATATGGGGAGAAAGAAACAGCAACCGAGGCTTTAAAGGATGCTGTCGGTGAAGACAAGATTGAATTTACAGATACTAGTTATGGACCGATGCTTACCGGTATTAATGGGGTTAAGCCAGGGGAAAATCAATTTTGGGCCTTTTTTATAAATGGAATTGCAGCACAGGTTGGACCCGATTCATATGTGGTTCAAAATGGAGATAAACTTACATTCCGATTAACAGATTATACAAAACCAGTACAATCTGCCGTTTCTTTAAAAGTTATCGATGATAAAAAGAATGTAGTGGCCGATCTTTCATCCGTTGAAGTGATTGGTACACCTAATGCCTTTCAGCTTTTACAAGCTGCCTTAGGAACCGATCAAGTTGGATTCGAGGAAACACAGTATGGAAAAATGATTACCTCTATTAAAGGGATTAAAGCAGAAGGAACAAACTACTGGGCCTTTTATGTGGATGGAACGATGGCTTCAGTTGGAGCTGAGAGCTACCAGCTAAAGAATGGAAACCAAATCAATTTTCAACTTGAATCCTATGCACCAGCTCCTGGAGAGGGCGATGGGGAAACGGAGCCAACAACGCCGGCTCAACCAACAACACCAACGGAACCAACAACACCAACGGTAGAAACCATCTCTTCAGAAGATCTTAAGGCAGCTGTCAATTCCTCAAGTGACTATGTACTTAAGAACGAAATCGGTGATTGGCAAGTGATTGCTTTAAAGCAGGCAGGCAAAGAAATTCCATCTAATTATCTTAATGATATCAAAGCAATCATAAAAGAAAAACAAGGCAATTTTTCAAAAATTACTGATACTGAACGGTATGCCCTTGGAATACTAGCTGCGGGTGGTAATCCAACTAATGTAGAGGGTTATGATTTAATCAAATCTATTTATAATGGAAAAGTGACAAAACAAGGTTTAAATGGAGTTGCCTATGCGCTTATTGCTCTTGAAAGTGCCAACTTCAATATTCCAAGTTCTGCTCAATGGACGAAAGAAAAACTGATTACCTATCTAACAGAAAGACAGAATAGTGATGGCGGCTGGGCTTGGGACGAAAGCTCAACAAGTGATATCGATACAACAGGTATGATAGTAACAGCTTTGGCACCATTTAAAGATCAGGCTGCAGTACAAAAAAGTGTGGAGGCAGCGGTCAGCTACCTATCAAGTCAATATCAAGCATCAAAAATTGACAATAGTTCCACAGCAGCTCAAGTAATCATTGCCTTATCCGCTGTAGGAATCGATGCGAACAGTGATGATTTTTCAAAAGAAAATAGTGGTCTTGTTCAGTTCTTACTAACTTTCCAAAATAAAGATGGTGGTTTTGACTGGCAAGGTGGAGATGTAAGTGACACTTTTTCAACTGCACAAGGTTTTCAGGCATTGGTTGCCTACAAGCTTCTTTTAGAGGGTAAAGGCTCTTTATACCATTTCAACCTTGCAAATGAGCCAGTCGTTGACAAACCTGTAAACAACACGCCTGTAAACGACACTCCTAAGGCGGAACAGATATCGTCGACTGTGGTACAAAAAGACACAAACAACCAGACCGGCCATGCACTTCCAAATACAGCCACGAATATGTATAACCTTTTGGCTTTAGGAATATTGCTTATGATCGCAGGCGGATACTTTTTCTTTAGACAAAGAAAATCTAATGCTTAAAAAACTTTTAATCCCCTCTTGGTTTCCAAGAGGGGATTGATTGGGGGAAACGACATGAATAAGGGATTTAAATATACATTTCTTCTTTCCATCTTATTAGTAATCTTGAGTTTAGCCGGCTGCGGTTCAACAGACGAGAGCAAGCAGGATACAAATAAAGAAACAAAGACGGTAGAAGTTACAGCAAAAGCAGACAATAAAACGGAGCAAACTCCAAAACAACAGACTGCAGAAGAACCATCGAAAAACACTTCTGCATCTACAGAAAAAACGGCTGAAGAGCCTGCTGAAAAGAAAACTGTAAGTGAAGAGAGTCCAGCAGCGCCAAAGGAAAGCGTGGCTTCTACGACTAAAACAACAGATTCTCAAACAACAACTAATAACAATAAAACAACAACGTCTGCAACAAAACCTGCAGCGACGCCATCAAGTAAAACTACTAGTACTCCGGCGAAGACAACAACAAATACAACATCAAATAAAACGACAAATACAACCCAAAAAACCACAACTAGCACTGCCGCTAACACAACGGCAACTGCTCCTAAGCCAGCTGCACCAGCACCAAAGCCAGTGTCGACTGCAACCTTATCGATTGTGGGTCCAGAAGGAACCATACTTTCGTCTTATAAAGTAAAAATAAATACTGGATATACTATATTTGACGTGGTTAAACAAGGAGCTAAAGAAAAGGGAATTGTGGTGGACTCAACAGGCAGTGGTGCGACTGCATATATCGAAGGTATCGACAATATCTATGAATTTGACTATGGGGCAAAAAGCGGCTGGGTCTTTAAGCTGAATGGTGTCAGTATCAACAAAAGTGTTGGTGCCATAAAAGTAAAAGCTGGTGATCGGATTGAATGTTACTATACAAAATAAGCTTTGGGGGAACAAGCGATGAGAACACGGTTTGACCGCTTTCATCCGCTCGTTTCCTTTCTTTTTTATGCTGGGGCTGCAGCATTATTGATTCTAATGCTGCATCCTATCTTTTTATTCATCAGCTCTTTGTTAGTTTTGATGATAAATATACTTCATGATCGCCTGCAAGGTATTCGGCGATGGTCTGTCTTTATGCTCACCACCTTTCTTCTCATGGTCATCATGAATCCGTTGTTTAATGAAAGGGGCCGCCACTTGTTGTTCGAGTTGAACGATCATCGTTTCACATTGGAGGCGGTTGTCTATGGTGGAATGAATGCACTCTCAATCATAGGAATTATCGCCTTATTTGTATCCTATAATGTCATTATGACTCCAAACAAACTATTATTTTTGTTCGCGAAGATTTTACCGCAATTTGCTGTGCTTCTCATGCTGACACTACGATTTATTCCGTTAATGCGGAGAAGGCTGGAAGACATATCCCTCGTTCAAAAGAGTAAAGGATTATCGGTCAGCCAAGGCAGATGGGGAGCGAGAATGAAAACAGGTATGCTTTATGTACAAACCTTATTAACCTTTTCTTTAGAAGAAGCGATTCAGACTGCTGATTCCATGAAAGCAAGGGGATATGGGAAGGGGCCGCGGACCACTTACGAATATTTTAAAATAAAACAAAGTGATATCGCCGCGTTGATTTATTTACTACTTCTTTTTAGTTTTATCGTCGTCGAACGTATTTCGGGTTTTGGCGTCCTAACGATTTACCCAATTATGGAATCCTGGCATTTATCCATACTGGATACAGCCGTTTTGATTGGTTACAGCATGTTTTTAGGTTTTCCAATATTAGTTGAAGCAGGTGGAATGCTCCGATGGCGCTTATTGAAGTAAATAACGTTACATTTACCTATCCAGACTGCGCGGAACCTGCCATCAGTAATATGTCCTTATCGATTAGCAAAGGGCAATTTGTTGTTCTCTTTGGCGCTTCTGGATCTGGTAAAAGTACACTATTACGTTTATTAAAAAAAGAAATTCAGCCGCACGGTACCTTAACAGGAAACATAGTGATAAATGGACAGTCTATTCGAGAAATGCAGGAACTAAACAAGGATGTCGGCTTTGTTTTTCAAGATCCGGACAATCAGATTGTTGCGGATGATTGTTTACATGAGCTAGTTTTTGGATTGGAGAATATCGGGCTTAATATCAATGAGATGAGAAACCGAGTTGCAGAAATGGTTCATTATTTTGGTGCAGAATCCATTTTAAAACAAAAATCAGAGGAGCTATCCGGCGGGAAAAAGCAGCAGATGAATCTGGCATCCGTATTATTAATGCAGCCCACTATTTTATTATTGGATGAACCAACTGCACAGCTTGATCCTGTTAGTACACGTGAATTTATGGATATGCTTAAACGGCTGAATGAAGAATTTGGGATGACGATTATTATGGCGGAACACCGGCTCGAAGAAGTGTTTACCATGGCTGATCAAATCATCATGATAGATAAAGGTCAGATCGAAATTTCCGGGGAACCTAAAGAGGTGCTACCTAAGCTTTGGAATACTCCTTACAAGGCCTATGTACCGACAATTCCTTCTTTGTTTTTGAGAAATGCCGGGGAAGGCAGTGTTCCTTTAACAGTAAAAGAGGGCAGGGATTGGGTACAAAAACAGAAGCTTGAGCCTGGTTTTCATGCTACAAAAACAGTCTCTCCGAAAATGGACGAACTAATAAAAATAAAAAATCTATCCTTTCAATACGGCAAGAATCGTGATCTGATTCTGGTTGAACTTGACTTAAGCATAAAGCAAGGCGAGTTTTATGCCTTAATGGGCGGAAATGGTTCAGGAAAATCGACGCTGCTTAAGGTAATTGCTGGATTGTTAACACCTGATAAAGGAAAAGTATTTCTCGATCAGGTACCATTGAAAAAATTAAAACAACAAGAGGCAGCAAAAAAAATCGGCTATTTGCCGCAAAATCCTAAGCTTTTCTTTCTTGAGGACACGGTAGAAAAGGAGCTGCAAGCTGCGCTTGATCAGTGGGGAATACCCAATGACAGTGAAGTAAAACAATTATTAAACACATTAGACATCTCCCATTTGATTTCAAATCATCCTTACGATCTAAGCGGCGGAGAACTCCAAAAGGCTGCATTGGCTTGTATATTAATTAGGAAACCTGACATTCTTTTATTAGATGAACCGACAAAAGGTTTGGACCCTATTTCAAAAGAGAGATTAGCTAGTTTACTCTTATCCCTCCATTCGGCAGGAATCACAATTTTGATGTCCACACATGATATTGAATTTGCCGCTCAGTATGCAACTAAATGCGGGATGATGTTCCAAGGTAAGATTACTTCTGAAGATATACCTGAAACCTTTTTTAAAGGCAACTTCTTTTATTCAACGATGATTCAAAGGGTTTTTAGAGGGCTGTCAGAACGTGGAATCCCGATGAGATTTGACGAGGTTACCCAATAATGCGCAAACGTAAGGTATTATTCAGCGTTTTTTTCCTTATCATGATGTTTGTATTATTAGGGCTGAATTCCTTATGGGAGGATTCTTATTTATGGTTCAGTTTTGGAGTGATCTTTATCGCTATTATTCTATTCCTGTACCGTTTCGAAACAAGACTGGTTGAACCGCGCGAATTGGTGCTTTTAGCGGTTTTAGCTTCGATTGCAGCTGTAGGAAGAATTCCCTTTGCAAGTCTTCCTAGTGTTCAGCCAACCACATTTGTAATTATGATGTCAGGATATGTGTTTGGAGCGGAGAGTGGCTTTATGATAGGTGTAGTCGCTGCTCTTGCCTCAAATATGATATTAGGCCAGGGACCCTGGACACCCTGGCAAATGGTGGCCTGGGGTTTAGTCGGTTTAACTGCTGGTCTGTTTAAAAACACTTTGCTGATGAAAAAAAAATGGGGGCAGATCTTGTTTGGGATTGTTTGGGGATACCTGTTTGGCTGGATTATGAATCTATGGGGCTTTCTAGCACTAATGCAATCGGGCGGCGAGCAAACCTGGAAAGCATTTATCGTTTATATGATCGGCAGTGCTGCTTTTGATACCTTTCATGCCATTTCTAATATCTTCTTTTTAGTTGTGTTTGGAGGGATATGGATAAAGATCTTAACAAGATTTAAAAGGAAGTATGGACTACTAGAAAAAAATTAAATTGATGGAACTGTTCTCATAAGTGTCATGAGAACAGTTTTTTTACGAACTAAAACTAAACCCCCCCAAACACAAAAAAAAGAGCACGCAAGTAAGATGCGTGCTAGTCCTGAAGATCCTTTGCTTTATCAATCAACGTATTAATCCCTTCTCCAATATTGTATAAAGCTTTTTCAAGTCCATTTTTCAACTCAGGGGCATGTTCTTTAAGCGTTGAGCCGATTTTCTTTGCATTTTCATTCAATTCCTGTCCAATTGCCTTCGCTTGATCATTAATACTCTTACTAGCAGCCGACTTACCTTCAAGCTGGTCATTAATAGAGGTGACTTCAAAGCTTTCATCAGGGAGGTGGGTGATTGACTCCCGAATCATCTCTTTAAAAATCGGAACTACATTTGAAGAGCTGGCACTTGGTAAATAATGCTGCTTGTCGGTTTGGTCGTAGCCAATCCAAATCGCCCCGACTATATTTGGGGTATACCCGACCATCCACTGATCCTTCGTTCCATTAACCCCACTGAATGGCAGCTGTGTTGAGCCTGTTTTTCCAGCCAGTTGGACCCCTTGGATATGGGCTTTTTTCCCGGTTCCTGTCTCCACCACATTCAACAGCATAGAAGTCATCTCATTAGCCACAGCTTTGGAAGTGACTTTAGTTGTTTTTACCTCATGTTCTCCAATCACATTTCCAGTTGGCCCGACAATTTTGGTGATTAAATGGCTGTCGTTCCGCTCGCCGCCATTCGCAAAAGCTGAGAAGGCATTAGCCATTTGCATTGGTGAAACGCCTTTACTCATACCGCCAAGGGCAATCGCAAGGTTTTCGTCTTCTTTTTCAACCGGTATTCCGAACTTTTTTAATGAAGTTAAGCCTTTATTTAAGCCTATCTCATTTAACAGCCAAACAGCAGGAACATTTAACGATTCCTCGAGGGCTTTGTACAGTTCGACTTTTCCTTGAAAGGTTTTTGAAAAATTCTCTGGTTTGTAATTTCCAAAGGTAGTCGGTTTATCTTCAAGCTCAGATTTATATGAGTAGCCGTTTTCTAGCGCAGGTGTATAGACTGCCAAAGGCTTAATAGACGAACCTGGCTGTGCTTGTAATTGGGTGGCCCTGTTAAAACCACGGAAAACATGTTCACCGCGGCCTCCGACAAGAGCACGGACACCACCTGTGGCTGGATCCATTAAAACGGAGCCGCTTTGAACCAATTTTCCTCCCATACTGCTTGGGAACAAGTAATCGCGGCTATAAATCTTCTCAAGGCCTGTCTGCAGGTTTTGGTCCAGTTCCGTATAAATCCGATATCCTCTTGTAAGGATTTCATCTTGAGTTAGCCCATATTTAGAAATGGCTTCATTTAATACCGCATCAACATAATAAGGATAATTTCGCTCGACAAAGCTGCCGCCGCCATCGTCCAGTTGAATTTTTTCATTCTTCGCGGTATTGTACTGTGCAGCCGTTATCTTACCAAGTTCCTTCATCTTCGCTAAGACAACGTTACGCCGATCCATTGCTCGATCATAGTTATTATACGGACTAAGATAGGTCGGAGACTGCAATAATCCGGCTAACATGGCTGCCTCACTGATGGTTACATCCTTTATGTCCTTATTAAAATATTTTTTGGAGGCATTGCTAATTCCCCAGGCCCCGCTGCCAAAATAAACCTGATTCACATACATTTGCAGGATTTCATTTTTTGAATAAACTTTTTCAATTTTTACCGCTAAAAATAATTCTTCCGCTTTTCGTTTATACGTTTGTTCAGGTGACAAAAGGGCATTTTTGGCCAGCTGTTGTGTTAACGTACTGCCCCCGCCCGTGACTCTTCCTGCAAAAAGGTTTCCGAAAAAGGCGCGTGCAATCCCTTTTACATCAAAACCGCCATGTTGATAGAAACGTTCATCCTCAATGGCGACAATCGCGTTAGGAACATATTCAGGCAGTTCGGAAATGTTTACCCCTTTTGTTCGATTGGTAGCCACGTTGCTTGCTACTTCTCCATCTTTATCGTAAATTACGGTCGGCTCGCTTAAACCTTGTTTCAATGATTCCACGTTTGCCCTTGAGGCAAGCCAGCCAAAGTATGCAATAGTTACTAATACGACAACTAACATGATTAATAAGATTATTTGTGTAAGATGTCTTTTCTTCCAGAATCGGACGATCATTCCCCAAATGGGCTGTAATTTCTCCATGCTATCTCCTGACTTTCAATAGGAATTTTCGATTCCTCTATTATAGAGTTTATCCATTAAAAAGACCAATATTTCGATAATTGACCATGATAAGAGTGGACAACCTTTTTATCTTACAAGCATATGATATTGGATAGATGGTAAGGAGAAAGGGTGGGGAAGAATGATTAACTGGAAAGTACGTTTTAAAAATCGAAAATGGGTAATCGCTTTTATCTCACAAATGATGATTATTGCAGAAACGGTTTTAGCTGGCCTTAACACAATGGGACTTATTTCTTTTCATTTAACAGATGCCATTCAAGATTCAATTTTAACAATCGTTAATTCGGTATTTATCTTGTTATCCATGTTAGGGATTATTCAAGATCCAACAACCAAAGGGTATAGTGACAGCGAACATGCTTTGAAATATAAGGAGCCTAAATAAAGAAAACGTGGTAAGGATCACAATGTAAATGTATGAAAAACATATTCGTTACCAAAATGCCCACAACCTGGAAAAAATTTGATAAAATTAAATCAATAGAATAATAGGAAGAAAATGACAACATAAGAAGTCTTCTTTGATGGGGGACGAATATAGACTTCACAGGGAATGAGGGGGCTAGTTATGTCAATTTGGTATAGGTTAATCGGATTATTCTTTCTATTTGTCTTAATTGAAGAAGCCATTTATTATAGTTGGAATCGTTATCTATATGGAAAGGATTTTGGAAGGCGGCAAAAATGGAAAACACGGCTGCTGCTTGTTTTCTCCTTCTTTAAGCGGAAAGAACATATTGTCATTGAACATAGTGAGTATGAAGAAAAGAGCTCCAGCTAAGGTTGGAGTTCTTTCTTTTTTGTGAAAAGGATTCCGAAGTCAATTAGCTTCAGAATTTCTCTGTCGTCTTTTTTTAAGAAAAGCTTGAAGCAGTTTAAGGCTAAACATTAAGGCAAATAGGAAGATGATTATATATTCAGCTGCCTCCATTACACGGAATGGGTTTAGTGCCTTCCAAAGGAGCGTGCTCGGATCTGTACCCATAATAAAATCAATGAGAATAATTAAGGTTAACATTCCGCCAGCAACAGTAAAAACTACAAGTATGGCTTTCATCTAATTTCACCTACAATCTGCGTTGATATTTAGTATCCATGGTTTTAAACATTCTTATACTGCGAATAAGATGTTCTAGTCTCTTTGGATATTCGTGTGTCTTTTGGGGAAAATACCCATTAACAATTCTTGAATAGGGGGTGGAGGCTCGTGTCAATCCTGTCACAAATGTTGAAGAACAAACAAAAGAAAAGACAGAATGATAATTATAGACAAAAACAAGATCCACTAAAGCCTGAAGAATTACCAATCCTTCGCGATTGTAAAGAAAACATTGACAGAATTAAAGGGGAAACCGGTAATAGTGGAGATGTTGTTATTCGCGAAATTACTGTCAGTGGACATAAAGTGGCATTTCTATATATAGATGGATTAACAGACAGCAAAATGATCAGTGATTTTCTTTTAGAACCATTTATGGAAAAAGAGAGTCTCCCTCCACAACAGGATCTTTTTCAATACATAATTGATAAGGCTGTTGCTTTAGGAAGCATACAGACCATCGATAGTTGGAACCAAATATATGACTCCATTTTTTCCGGGAATACGATTATTTTCGTCGATGGGTATACCAAAGCAATCAGCGGTGAAACAAAGGGCTGGGAAAAGCGCTCGATCACGGAGCCAACGACACAGCTGTCCATCAGAGGACCAAAGGATTCGTTTACAGAAACACTTCGGACGAATACGGCTTTAATACGAAGGCGTATAAAAAGCCCTAATCTTCGACTCGATTCCATGAAAATAGGAAGCGTCACACAAACGGATATTGCGATTATGTATATCAAGGGAATTGCGAATGAAAAAATTGTCGAGGAAATCAAAAAAAGATTAAAACGAATTGATATCGACGGTATTATTGCTTCAGGATATATCGAACAACTTATCGAAGACCAATCTTGGACGACATTTCCAACCACTTTCCATACGGAAAGGCCAGATGTAGTCTGCTCCCAGCTACTCGAAGGAAGAGTGGCCATTGTTGTGGATGGAACACCATTTGTCCTTACAGCACCAGCTATTTTCGTCCAGTTTTTTCAGGCGCCGGATGATTATTATTCCCGGTTTGATATCTCAACAGGTATCCGGCTGTTACGGATTATTGCATTCTTAATCGCTCTTATCGGACCGGCTACCTATATCGCCGCAACAACGTTCCATCAAGAAATGATCCCGACGACAATGGCCATCGCGATTGCTGCACAAAGAGAAAATGTTCCATTCCCAGCTTTTATTGAGGCCCTAATAATGGAAATCACTTTTGAAATCCTAAGAGAGGCGGGGTTGAGGCTTCCTCGTGCGGTTGGACAGGCGGTATCCATTGTTGGTGCGTTGGTTATAGGGCAGGCTGCAGTTCAAGCCGGGTTCGTTTCACCTGTTATGGTTATTGTTGTATCTATTACAGCGATTGCAAACTTTTCAACACCTATATTTGCCATGGCTATCGCTGCCAGGTTACTTCGCTTTGTTCTGATGGGCTTAGCAACCATGTTGGGTTTTTACGGAATGATGCTTGGATTGATGTTTATGGCGATCCATTTGTGTTCGCTGCGCTCATTCGGAATTCCATATATGATGCCGATCGCACCATTTAATATCAAAAATCAACAAGATACTATTGTTCGTTTTCCACTATGGGCACTTAAAAATCGACCTCCATTTATCAGTAAAGGAAATATGATGAGGACTGGAAGTAACCAAAAGCCGGCTCCACCAAGCCCTGATAAAGGGAAAAGTCATAAAGGTGATGAGTCATGAAAAAAGCCTTAACTATCTTAATGATTCTATTTATGCTTTTGCCCTTACTCAGTGCCTGTTGGAATCAAAAAGAATTGACCGATTTAGCGTTTGTTATGGCTATGGGGATTGATAAGGGAAAGGATAAAAGGTTTAAGCTTTCCTTCCAATTAGTTAATCCCGGGAATGTAACAACTGGTCAAGGAGGCGGAGGAGGAGGGGGGAAAGGACTGCCAATCGCTGTGTATCGAAGTACGGGTGATACGATAACTGAAGCAGCTAGAAATGCGACTAAAAAGGTATCCAGGCGTCTGTATTATGCACACACAAATATTGTTGTAGTAAGTGAAGAGATAGCAAAAAAAGAAATGCTTTATATTTTGGATGCACTCGACCGGGATCCGGAATTTCGAACAACAACCGAATTAGTTGTGGCAAGAGGCAGTACTGCTGAGGAAATTGTTACGACCATTACTATTCTTGATAGGCTCCCAGTCAATAAAATTACGAAACAAATTAAAGCTTCAGAAGCCATGCTGGGAGAAAATGCGTCGGTCAACATTGATGATTTCCTTACAGGAGTCGTTAGTAAAGGGAGACAGCCATTTGTCAATGGCTACAAGTTGGTCGGTATTAAATCAAAAGCAAGAAAGGCTGAAAACTTAGAAAAAACTACCACCGATGCCTTTCTTTCTTCAGATGGGTTAGCCATATTTCATGGAGCAAAATTGCGCGGCTGGGTAGACAAGGATGTAGCCCGTGGAATCGTTTGGATACGAAATAAATTGAAAAGTACGGATATAAATATTAATTGGAAAGGAAAGGAAAAGGCGCTGGTGGTATCACCTATACGCTCTAAAACAAAAGTTTCTACTAAATTTATCAATAACAAACCTGTGATTAATATCATGATTAATAGTGAAGGATGGATAACTGAGGCCAACACCGATATTGATTTAACCAATCCGGAGATTATCAGTAAAATTGATAAGCTGACCGAACAAGAAATAAGACGTCAAATTATAGAATCCGTTAATGCTATACAGAAATTAAAATGTGACATTTTCGGGTTTGGAGATAGAATTCATTTATCCAACCCAAAGTTATGGAAAAAGCTCGAGAAGAACTGGGAAAATGAGTTTGCTTCATTAAAGGTTAATGTAGAAGTAGATTTTTATGTTCGCCGCGAGGGCATTCGAACCGTACCGTTTTGGTCCTCACTTGGAGAATAACCCTTTGTCAGGGGGAGGCGAGTGAATGGAAAGTGCAAAAATAAAGGCATTCCAACTGTTTGTTCTGGTTGTTTTATTTGAAATGGGAAGTGCTATTCTGGTTGGGTTAGGAGCACAGGCCAAACAGGATGCCTGGATTACTGTTTTAATAGGTCTTATGGGAGGGCTAGGAGTATTTCTTATTTATTATCGTTTATACAAATACTATCCTGATCTCCCCCTTACAAGCTATGTACAAAAAATAATGGGTAAATGGATAGGCCGGATCATCGGAGTGGCGTATATTATTTATTTTCTCTACTGTGCAGCAAGGGTACTAAGGGACTTTGGGGAATTATTAACCTCGACCATTTATACAGTTACCCCATTAATTGTGATTAATTCTTTAATGATCTTTACCATTATTTATGGTATCCATAAAGGTTTTGAAGTCATTGCCAGAGTGGGTGAACTGTTTTTTATTATTGTTTATATGATGGCATTCACCGGCTTTGCGCTAGTTCTATTCTCAGGATTAATCCACCTTGAAAATCTTCGTCCGATCCTGGAAAATGGCTGGAAACCTGTTTTAAAAACATCTTTAACGGAAACGATCAATTTCCCATTCGGAGAAATGGTAGTTTTTACTATGTTGCTGCCATACTTAAATGATTCAAAAAAGGCAAAATGGGTCTGTTTAGGCGGAATGATTCTTAGTGGAATAAATATTACGATAACAGCGGTGATTAATGTGGCTGCATTAGGGGTTGATATATTTGTCCGAGCTAATTTCCCATTGCTGAGCACTATTTCAAAGATTCAGTTGGCTAATTTTATTGAACGACTGGATGTTTTGTTTATGTTGTATCTGGTTATTGGAGGATTTTTTAAGATATCCTTGTTTTTTTATGCCGCGGTTGCAGGGACAGCTGATATTTTTGGCTATAAGCAACAAAGTAAACTTAGCTTCCCGATGGGGGCTGTGGTTTTATTCTCCTCCATTACGATTGCATCCAATTATGCGGAGCATATAAAGGAAGGATTAGAGATTGTTCCTATTTATTTACACTGGCCATTTCAGATTATCCTTCCGTCAATGCTATTAATTATTGCTTTTTTTCGAAATCGAAAGAAAGCAACAGAAAAAAAGGAAGTGCCAGCAAAAAAAGAGGAAGAAGTTCAGAATTAATAAAGACTGCCTTGCTAAGAATCAAGGCAGTCTTTTCATTGGAAGTAGTTAGCTACTTTTTTATTTTCATTTGTTTAAAAGGAAGTGAAATTTGTACGGAAGTACCCTGATTCTTTTGGCTGTCAAAACGAAGGGTCCCATTGTGGGTTTGGATAATTCGATAACTAACTGTTAACCCTAAACCAGTCCCTTTTTCTTTTGAAGAATAAAAAGGTTCTCCGATTCTTTCTAACCGTTCCTTGGTGATGCCGCATCCATAATCTTTTACATGGATAGTGACTGTTTCACCATCCGTGGAAAGATTAATCTCTACGCTGCTGGCTTTGTCAGAAGCTTCGATCGCATTTTTGATGACATTAATAAATACTTGTTTTAATTGATTAGGTTCACAGTCGATGAAAAGCTCATCTTCCGGAAAAGTAGATACCATTTGCACATTATAGTAAATGGCTTCGGTGCTTAATAAAGATATCACATCACTAAGAAGCTTTTGAATCGAAGCTGTGGTAAATTTTATATGCTGGGGTTTGGCTAAAAGCAAAAGTTCACCAACGATGTGATTGATGCGGTCTAATTCATCATGCATGATCCGATAATAAAATTGATGTTTTTCATCTTCAACTTGTAAGAGCTGGACAAAACCCTTTAACGATGTTAGTGGATTACGTATTTCATGGGCCACACTTGCAGATAATTCCCCAACGACAGAGAGTTTTTCTGTTCTTCTCAGCTGCTCCTCCGTTTTTCTAAGTGTAGTGATGTCACGGCCATAACCAATAATCCCGGAAATTTTCCCATCGACAATGATTGGCAGAGATGTACACTGCAAGGTGATAGTACTACCATTACGGTGTGGAATGTTAATTTCATACACAACCGGTTTTACCTCATCGACAACGGAGTGAATAAAGCCGGACACATAACGTTTATACTTTTTAGGTAATAGAGTAGTAACGTTTTGACCAATCACTTCTTGCCGTTTAAAACCAGTTATTACATCAAAATGAGGATTTAAATTAGTAATGATTCCATCTAAATCCAGCATGTAAACAATATCCGGACTAAATTCGAACAAGGATTTGTATTGCTGCTGACTTTCGGCAAGCTGTTTTGCCATTCGTTTATTTTCCGTAATATCACGGCCAATGACCACTAGTCCTTGCCTGCTTTGATCAGAGTTGAATAGAGGAACTTTAATGGTGTCAAACGTTTTCTTTGTACCATCCGGCATTGGAAGAACTTCTTCAATACGGGTTATTCCACCATTTTCCCACGCTTCTTCATCTGAAATCTCGCAATATCTAAGAGCATCGGCATGAGTCTTAGAAAATTCAGCCAGCTCTGAATCCTTTTTTCCACGATAATCCACATTTTTAAGCCCGAATAATTGCAGGCCAAATTCATTTGCTTCTATCCATCTGCCTTCGCCATCTTTAAAGTTTACAAAGTCAACCATAGAATTTATCAAGGTGGAAAGACGTTTCCGATCTTCTTGTGTATCAGTTAATTCTTGATTCTTACTATATGAAAAATAAATAAATGCACCTGTAACAATAATATAAAATATCTCCTTTGTGCGGTCTATTATACCGATAAAGTGAGAAGGAACAAAGCTGTGAATCAGGAAATTGGTTCCGTAAATCCAAATGATACTGCTAATGATATATAGTACGACTAGCTTTTTTTTATCCATATAATCCCCAATTTCTTTCTAGTAAATTTATTCTAGAATAATACAAAACATATCTACTATATCTTACTTGAAAAACTTGTTTTGTGGAATAAGAAAAGCTATGTTTTCAAATATGGAAATTACAGTCTTTTCCCAAGAATAAGTAAGTCTCTTTCGACCCCGTCGAGCTCTGCTACTTTTGGAAGATGAGCCCATTTTTCAAAGCCAAAGCTCAAGAATAGCTTGAGGCTTGGTTCATTATGGCCAAAAATGAATCCAAGCAGGGTCTTGACTCCAATTTTCGGGCATTCTTCAATAGCCCTTTGGATAAGGAATTTTCCTAGCTTTTTTCCGCGATAATCCTGATGAATATAAATGCTTAGTTCAGCCGTTGCATTATAAGCCGGTCTGCCGTAAAACGACTGGAAGCTGACCCAGGCACAAATCTCACCGTTCGTTTCGACGACCCATAGAGGACGGAAGGCTGGGGAATGTTCGTTAAACCACCTCATCCTGCTCTCGACGGAAACAGGTTCTAAATCGGCAGTAACCATCCGGCCGGGAATAGTGGAGTTGTAAATATCAATAATACTAGGCATGTCATTTGTTTCTGCATCTCTAATTGCAAAATTTTCGTACATAAGAAAGTTCACTCCATTTTAAGTAAATGTCATTTAGGTTTTATGATATCTTTCCATTTCTATGTTTTCAAGAAGTAATTGTATGAAAGAACAGACCCTTTTCGAAATCGAAAAGGGTCTGTCCTTTTTGGGCTGCCTGCTTACGCCCTCATTCGTTTCTTTTGCTAAGGCCATCTTACCAGTGATGGGCCTTAGCATTGCTCCTTAAGATGATCTGGTTTTGCGACACTCTTGTCTGACCGTTCACCTGTGATTTCGTATGTTTCGGTCTTGTAAAAGTGTAGTGAAAACGCTCCGATTGTGAATCTAACTGATCTCTGTAGCTCATCAATCATCACCTCATCATAGGATTTGAAACGGATATTCAATAGAATATCATTCATATTATTTGTAAATCAGCGCGAAAATAGTCAATAATCTTTTATGAATCAAAAACTTTAGAAACGCAAAAATAAAATAGGCAGCAAAATAATAAAAAAGGGTTGAATTCAGTATGAAAATGACAGGAAATACCATCTTAATTACAGGCGGAGCTTCAGGGATTGGTTTGGCGTTTGCAGAAAGATTTCTAAACCACGGCAATGACGTCATTGTTGTTGGAAGACGGGAAGAAAAATTACGAGAAGTAAAGGAGAAATATCCTGCCATACATACGAAGGTTTGCGATGTTTCAAAAGAAGAGGAAAGGATTGCCTTATTTGAATGGGCGGTTAAAGAATTTCCAAAGCTGAATGTACTCGTAAACAATGCAGGGATCCAACAACGGGTGAACCTATTAAATGCGAATGAGAATTGGGACTATTATCGTAATGAACTTTCCATTAATGTGGATGGTCCCATCCATTTGAGCATGTTGTTTACCCCGCATTTTCAAAAGCAAGAACGTGCCGCAATCGTGAATGTGACGTCAGGTTTAGCGGTCATGACAGGTGTTTGGGTGCCAGTTTATAGTGCGACAAAGGCGGCACTTCATTCGTTTACAACCTCACTCAGGACTCAGTTAGCGGAAACAAACATTGAAGTGGTCGAAATTCTTCCTCCAGCCGTAAACACGGATTTAGGTGGGGCAGGCCTCCATACCTTTGGTGCTCCTTTAAATGACTTTGCTGATACCATTTTTGCTGAATTAGAAAATGGAGAAATTGAAATTGGATATGGTGGAACAAAGGAAAGACTCCATGCGACAAGAGAAGAAATTATGCAGGGCATAAAAGGGGCCTGGCAGAACTTTTTAAAAAACAATCCAGGATTCCGAAGCTAATACATGAGAGAATACCTTGTTTGAAACCGCTTTAAAAACAGTAAAAAAGTGTTCACAAGATTATTGTTCAATTTGGGGTAAAATGAGTACATAATCTAGTTTGTGACACGGCTCACAAGCCAAACAAGTGAACATTAAAGAGGCGAAAACAATGGCTCATTTATCCCTAAGTGCACTGCTGATCCGATTCTTATTAGGAGGATTGGCAGTTGTCGCATGTACCATCGTAGCTAAGAAGTCAGGAGAGAAAATTGGCGGTATTTTTTCCGCTTTCCCGGCAGTCTACTTGGCTGCGTTACTGACCATCGGTCTGGACTTTCACGGTGGTCAACTGATCTCCCATTCCATCATGTTATCACGAGGTGCCATTTTTTGTATGGCAATCAACATACTAGTTGCCTTAATGGCAGGTTATCTTTTACCTAAAGTCGGCTGGAAAAAAGGAATCCTGCAATCACTCGTCTGCTGGTTCGCTGTTTCAGCAATTGTCGTCATGATTACTTCTCATTAATGGAAAGGGTGAGCCAGTTGAAAAAATCGGATTTATTCATGCGCTTTATTCTAGGCGGGACCGCCGTTTCTCTAAGTTACCTAATCACAGTGGTATCCCCATGGAAGATTCTGGCCGGAATCTTTGCTGCCTTTCCAGCAGTTATGCTGACAGCCGTAATTATGGTCGGGATTGCCTCCGGGACAAAGAAAGCAACCAATATTGCAAAGGGTTCGGTTTATGGAATGATTGGCGGGATTATATGTGTCATTGCTGTCCTTCTCTCTTTACAAGAAACAAGCAATTGGTTACTTAGTATAACAATCGGCCTCATTTCTTGGCTTGTTAGTTCCATTTCCATTTCCAATATACGTCAGCGTGCTGCTAGAAAAGCGGTAAGCCAGGTGTAAGCCCTTAGCTTTTTTAAGCTAAGGACATTTTTTATAAAAAAGTAAGATCCTACTTGTGTTATCTGAAATTTCGGAATAAAATTAGATTAAACATACCTACCGGTTGGTATGTAATCAACCTATTTTGCATACTCTTTTATGAATAAAGAACTAGATTTCTAGATTTAGAATGGAGTGAAAACATGCATTTACGCCTAACTGATGAGCAAAAAATGGTGCAAAAAACAATTAGAAGATTTGTTGAGAAAGAACTCATTCCACTCGAAAACGATGTATTAAGAAATGAGCGTGAAGGCAGGCCAGGTATCCCTTCCGGTAAATTGATGGAGCTCCAGTTAAAGGCAAAGGAAGCTGGTTTCTGGGGGATTAACACACCGGAGGAATATGGCGGAGCTGACCTAGGCCAGATGATGATGGCGATTGTTTTAATGGAAGTCTCAAAGACGTTCGTTCCTTTTTCATTTGGGGGCTCTGCAGATAATATTCTTTATTATGGTAATGAAGAACAAAAACAAAAATATTTAATTCCAACGATAAATGGCGGGAAAAAATCCTGCTTTGCGATGACAGAACCAGGGGCAGGATCAGATACAAGGAATATAAAAATGACAGCTGTTAAAGACGGCTCAGACTGGGTCTTAAATGGGGAAAAAACTTTTATTACCGGTGGAAATGAAGCCGACTTTGTTATGGTTATTGCGATAACCGATAAAGTAATACACCAATCGACATTAGGGCGTGAAGGTGTAACTTGTTTTATTGCCGACCGTGAGATGGGCTGGAAATCAGAGTATATACATACAATGGGAGAATGGGGTCCAGCCGGGTTAGTATTTGATAATGTCCGTGTTCCTGAAGAGAATATCCTGGGTGAATTGCACAAGGGATATAATCTGGGACTTGAGTGGATTGGCTTTGCTAGATGGATTGTGGGTGCAAGAGCTGTTGGGGCAGCGGAACGCCTCTTGCAGATGGCAATTGATTATTCGAAGGAACGGATTACCTTTGGCAAACCGATTGCCGAAAGGCAGGCCATCCAATGGCAAATCGCTGATTCGGCGGTTGAAATTGAAGCGGCGAGATGGCTTGTTTTAAATGCGGCGTTTACATTAGATCAAGGGGAAGATAACCGTCATTTAGCCTCAATGGCAAAACTATACGGCTCCAATATGGGTAATAGAGTCGTTGACCGCGTCTTGCAAATTCATGGCGGGATGGGATATACAAAAGAACTTCCAATTGAGAGATGGTACCGTGAAGCAAGATTATGGCGGATTTACGATGGAACAGATGAAATTCAGCGTATGATTATCGCCCGCAACTTAATTAAAGGCCATGTTAAGGTGGGGCAATACGTTTAGTTAAAATGTAAGCGTTATCCACTATTATTTTAAAATTGGAGGAAGAGAAATGGCAGGGAGATTTGCTGGAAGAGTGGCATTTGTCACAGGCGGAAGCAGGGGAATTGGTAAAGCGATTGTTGAGCGTTTTGCCGAAGAAGGGGCGAGTGTTGCCTTAATCGATTTAAATGAAGAAGCATTAAATGAAACCACTAGTGAATTAAGAGAAAAAGGTTATAAGGTCTTTGCAAAGGTTGCTAATGTCGTGGAAGCAGATCAAGTAGAGAATGCGGTAAAAACGGTTTATGAAACGTTTGGATCGATTGATATTTTAGTTAATAACGCAGGAGTGATACGCGATAATTTGTTATTTAAAATGACAGACTCTGATTGGCAAACGGTTATGGATGTGCACTTAAAAGGGTCATTTAATGCCGCTCGTGCCGCTCAAAAATATATGGTCGAACAAAAATATGGGAGGATTATTAATATTTCTTCAACGTCTGCACTTGGTAATCGCGGGCAGGCGAATTATGCTGCAGCCAAAGCTGGCTTACAGGGATTTACCAAGACCTTGGCGATTGAGTTAGGGAAATACGGAATCACTGCTAACTCGGTAGCTCCAGGTTTTATTGAGACAGAGATGACGAAAGAAACAGCGGCCCGTATTGGAATTACCTTTGACCAATTAATTCAGGCAAGTGTCCCCCAAATTCCAGTTGGAAGAAGCGGAAAACCGGCTGATATTGCTAATGCTGTTGCCTTTTTTGCGGACGAAAGATCTTCATTTGTTAATGGCCAGGTAATCTATGTTGCCGGCGGACCTAAATGCTAAGGGTGAGGTGAAAGACATGTTCCACGAGCAAATCGGTAAAAAATCAAATAAAGCGAAAAATGCAGTGGAAAGAGGGGCAGTCAAAAAATTTGCCGAGGCCATTGGCGACCTTCATCCGATTTATTTTGATGAAGATACAGGGCGGCTTTCAAGGTACCAAAACAATATTGCCCCGCCAACCTTTCCGCGGATTTTTGACTATGGAACAATTGAGGGGTTGAATCTGCCGGCTAAGGGACTCATACATGGTGAACAAACCTTTACTTACAAACGGCCATTAGTGGTAGGAGAAGAGGTCTATTGTTATTCCAAGGTTAAGAATTACTTCGAGAAGAAAGGGAACTTTGGTCAAATGGGATTTTTAGTGTTGGAAAGCTTTGGGGAAGATAAGGCAGGGAATGAGATTTTTAGATCGACTTCAACGATTGTCATTTCCGAAGCGTTAAGGAAGGTGTTGGTAAAATGAGTATACTGACACAATTACACGTTGGAGAGTCACTGCCGGAAATCCAGCTTGAACCTGTCTCACGGATGGACCTTATTAAATATTCGGGAGCATCCGGTGATTTTAACCCGATCCATACGATTGATGATGAGGCGAAAAAAGCAGGCTTGCCTGGGATTATTGCCCATGGCATGTGGACAATGGGAAATTTGGCAAAACTGTTTACTTCCTTTTATGACGAAGGGTTTATCCAAGATTACTCGATTCGCTTTAAAGGGATGGTATTTTTAAATGATGTGGTGACCCTCCTGGCGACGTTAAAAGAGAAAGAGGGGCAGGATTTTCGGTTTGACGTTCAAGCGGTGAACCAGCAGGGAAAAATAGTCTTAAAGGGTGCGGTGGTCTATCATCAATATTAAGAATCATCAGGCTTTTACCCAGTATGTAAAAGATAGTTCTTTTTCATGCTGGGTTTCTTACTATTAAAAGTGAGCAGGATGGAAAATCCTTATCCTTACATAAACGGATGAAGATGTATTACTCTCGAATAACAGGAGCTTACTCTCGAATAAAAGATATTACTCTCGGATAAGCCGCGTTTACTCTCGACATTAGCCTTTAATGAAAAGCGAGGAGGAGGATAATGGAGGATATTGTCATTTTGAGCGCTGTCCGTACACCGGTGGGAAGGTATGGGGGAGCTTTAAAAACGATCAATTCGGGCTGCCTGGCTTCTATCGTTATAAAAGAGGCCATCAAAAGAGCAGGAATCACACCGCAACAGGTGGATGAAGTGATTTTAGGTGAAGTCCGGCAAACAACCGAATCATCGAATATTGCTAGAGTTGCGTCTTTAAGGGCAGGGCTCCCTGAAAATGTCCCCGCTTACACAGTTAACCGCCTCTGTGCCTCTAGTCTGCAGGCAATCGTTTCTGGAGCTCAGCAAATTCTCACCCAATACGCAAACATAGTTGTTGCGGGCGGAACAGAGAGTATGAGTAATGCTCCCATTTATCTAAGAAACTCTCGGTTTGGAGGAGATTCCGTAAAACTTGTAGATTCTAATCGGGAAGCAGGCCAGCAGCCGCATGAAATATACGGAAGTGAGCTGGGAATGGGAATGACAGCTGAAAATGTAGCCGTAAGATTTTCGATTTCCAGAACGGATCAAGATATTTTCGCCCTTGAGAGCCAGCACCGAGCCGCAAAGGCCATTCAAGAGAAAAGATTTGCCCATGAGATTGTCCCTGTTGAAATTATTGGTAAAAAGGGTTCTATCACTATTGAGGCCGATGAGCATTCACGTCCGGAAATAACCATAGAGGCACTAACTAAACTCCGGCCGGTTTTTAAAGAAAATGGTACCGTTACTGCTGGCAATTCTTGCGGGCGTAATGATGGCGCTGCAGCCCTTGTGCTATCGTCTGCAAGCCAAGCTGAAAAACTAGGATTGAAACCACTGGCAAGAATCATAGATTGGGCTGTTGCAGGGGTATCGCCTGAGATCATGGGCATCGGCCCCGTTCCAGCGGTTCGGCAGCTGCTCGAACGGACCGGATTTTCACTGGAAGAGATTGATTTGATCGAGCTGAATGAAGCCTTTGCCTCGCAAGCGTTAGCTGTGATTCGTTCCTTGAAACTTGATAAGGAGAAGGTAAATGTCAATGGAGGGGCAATCGCATTAGGACATCCATTAGGAGCATCTGGGGCGAAAATATTAACTACATTACTCTATGAATTAATGCGGCGCCAGCAAAAAAGAGGAATTGCGACTTTATGTGTGGGCGGAGGCCAAGGAATGGCCATGATGATTGAGATCCTTTAAGGAGTTCTAGGGGAAATTGTCGGAAGATTGAGTGTTGAGGAGTCGATTCATTTACATTAAGATAGGATTATCAGCATACTGACTAGTTGGTATGTAAAGGAGGGGAACAGATGAACTTTAGTTATTCTGAAAAGGTACAAGAGCTTCAGAAAAAGCTGACAGAGTTTATGAATGAATATATTTATCCTAATGAAAAGCTTTACCACGAGCAACTGGATAAAAACGACCCTTTTTCAAAAATACCTAAGGTCATGGAGGAATTAAAGGAAAAGGCGAAACAGCACGGATTCTGGAATTTATTTTTACCTGACAGTCAATATGGTGCCGGGCTGTCAAATCTGGAATACGCGCCGCTTTGTGAAATTATGGGGCGTTCGGCCATTGCTCCGGAGGTCTTTAATTGTGCTGCTCCAGACACCGGGAACATGGAGGTTCTTGTTCGTTATGGGACCGGGGAACAAAAAGAACAATGGCTAAGACCGCTTTTAGCAGGAGAGATCCGTTCCTGTTTTTCGATGACTGAACCAGATGTTGCTTCGTCGGATGCGACGAATGTTCAAGCGAGTATTGTGCGTGATGGCGATGAGTATGTTATTAACGGAACAAAATGGTGGTCCTCAGGTGCAGGCGATCCTCGCTGTAAAATTGCTATCGTTATGGGGAAAAATGACCCGTCGGCACTAACGCATGAACAGCAATCTATGATTCTAGTTCCATTAGATACGCCAGGTGTAACAATTAAAAGGATTTTACCCGTGTTTGGATATGATCATGCCCCGCATGGTCATGCCGAAATTGAATATAACGATGTCCGTGTCCCCGCTTCAAATATTCTATGGGGAGAAGGTAAGGGGTTTGCGATTGCCCAAGGGAGACTTGGACCGGGAAGAATCCATCATTGTATGAGAACAATCGGTGCAGCAGAACGAGCTCTCGAGGAATTATGTAAGCGCGTGCAAAGTCGGGTGGCATTTGGAAAAAGACTCTCTGAACAAGGTGTCATCCAGGAATGGATTGCCGAAGCAAGAATTGACATTGAACAGGCCCGATTGCTCACTTTAAAAGCCGCCTACATGATGGATACGGTCGGTAATAAAGAAGCGAAAGCAGAAATTGCGATGATTAAAGTGGTTGCTCCGAATATGGCTTTGAAAATTATTGACCGAGCCATTCAAGCCTTTGGTGCGGCCGGGGTTAGTGAAGATACACCGCTTGCCGCCAGCTGGGCGAATATTCGTACACTGCGTTTAGCAGATGGTCCAGATGAAGTGCATAAGCGGGCAATTGCCAGATATGAGCTGAAAAAATATCGATAATGGGGGAAAAACGGGTGAATGTAAAACAACTTTTCGACTTAACCGGCAAGGTGGCGATTGTTACGGGCGGCGGTAGAGGACTTGGCCAGCAAATTGCTGAAGGGTTCGCAGAAGCGGGTGCGCATGTCGTGGTCTGTTCACGTAAGTTGGAAGCGTGTGAGGCAGTTAGTGAAGAGATAAAAAAGCTCGGTGTGGACAGCCTTGCTCTGAAATGTGATGTTTCCAATCCTGAAGAGGTCAGGAATGTGGTTGAAAGAACGGTCGAAAGGTTTGGCCGGATTGATATTCTCGTCAATAACAGTGGTGCCACCTGGGGAGCACCGGTGGAGGAGATGCCGCTTGAGGCCTGGCAAAAGGTCATGAATATCAATGTAACCGGGACGTTCCTGATGACGCAGGCAGTTGGGAAAATAATGCTTGCACAGCAGTCTGGAAAAATCATTAATATTGCTTCGGTTGCAGGTTTAAAAGGCAGTAATCCTGAGGTGATGAATGCGATAGGGTATAACGCCAGTAAAGGGGCAGTAATCACGTTCACGAAGGATTTGGCGGTGAAATGGGGGCCGAGGGGAATCTACGTAAATGCGATTGCGCCAGGGTTTTTCCCAACGAAGATGTCGAAAGGGCTCTTGGAAGCGGGCGGGCAGGTCATTCTTGAGGGTACACCACTGCGAAAGTTTGGCTCGGATACTGATATGAAGGGGGCAGCGGTATTTTTAGCATCTCCGGCTTCGGATTTTGTGACTGGTGATGTGTTAGTGGTTGATGGCGGAACGAATGCCATGTGAAGTGCGGATTACAGAATATCACTCTTAAATAATAACGTTTACAAACTAAAAAGGAGAGATGCTTATGGTAACACTTCATTATCCATTTTGGCCAAAAATCTCTAAATCTTTAAAAGTACCTTCCACATCACTTTATGACAACCTCAAAGTTAGTGCAAACCGTTATCCGGATCAGGATGCGTGTTTTTACTACGGTAATAAAATTACCTATGAGCAGCTGGATAAAGAGGTCAATGCGCTTGCGGGCTACTTAGAGCATAAGCTAGGTGTCCAAACGGGAGAGAAGGTTTTACTCTTCATGCAAAACTCTCCACAATTTGTAATCGGCTATTATGCCATACTTAGAGCCAATGCGGTTGTGGTTCCGATTAATCCGATGCTGGTGGCAGACGAATTAGAGTTTTATGTGAGAGATTGCGAGATTAAGAGCGCGCTGGCAGGTCAAGAATTATACGACCGAATCGGTCCGCTCCTTGGTAAAACTTCATTAGAACACTTAGTTATTGCTGCCTATTCTGATTATGCCGGATCAGGGTTCGAAGGAATGCTTCCCAGAGAAGTAGAGGCCCCAAGATTCAATTTTACCCAGTCAGGGCACTATCTCTGGAATCAGGCCCTTGCCGCAGAGCTAACCCCTTCAGAACACACATCCAAAGGAGAGACCATTGCCTGCGTGCCCTATACATCTGGAACAACAGGTCTTCCAAAGGGCTGCATGCATACTAACCGGACAGTGAATGCCAACACGGTAGGGGCCTATCATTGGTCTTCCTCCACGCCAAATTCCGTTCACCTTATGACACTGCCCCTCTTCCATGTAACAGGGATGGTTCACAGTATGCACATGCCGATTTTTAGTGGGAGTACATTGGTGATTATGACGAGATGGAACCGCGATGCGGCTGTAGAGATGATCAAAAATTTAGGCTGCACCCATTGGGTCACAATTGCTACCATGATTGTTGATTTCCTCGCTAACCCTAATTTGAAGAAGGAAGATATTGCTTCGTTAACTTCGATCTCAGGCGGAGGCGCAGCCCTACCGGAGGCCGTTGGCGAAAAATTATTCCAATTATCAGGCTTACGTTTTGTAGAAGGATACGGACTATCGGAAACCATTGCCCAAACCCATTTCAATCCACCAGACCGTCCGAAAATGCAATGCCTCGGGATTCCGTCCTTTGATGTGGATGCCAAAATTATCGACCCCGTTACTGGTAGTGAACTGGGAGTTGGAGAAATCGGTGAAATTATTGTAAACGGTCCACAGGTAATGGTCGGATATTATAATCGAGACGATGAAAATCGAAACTCATTTATTGAGATTGACGGGAAGAAGTTTTTTAGAACAGGTGATATCGGTCGTTATGATGAAGAAGGTTATTTTTTCATGGTCGACCGGGTCAAGCGAATGATCAATGCTTCCGGATTTAAAGTTTGGCCAACGGAGGTCGAATCTTACCTCTATAAACATCCTGCGATCCAGCAGACCTGTGTGGTGGGAGTACCTGATTCGAGAAGAGGAGAAACAGTTAAAGCCTTTGTTATTTTAAATGAAGGCTTTGTAGGTAAGGTTAGTGAGGAAGAAATCATTGAATGGGCCAAACAGCATATGGCGGCTTATAAATATCCAAGGCAGGTGGAGTTTAGAAAGCAATTTCCGATGACAACAAGCGGAAAAATCCTGTGGCGCACCCTTCAGGAGGAAGAGAAAGTAAACGCACAAAATTAACTGACCTAACAACGAGTACTTGCGGCTGCTTGCATGTTCATACCTCCGTGTCGCCAGAATTGGAAAGACGAAACTGGTATGGGATTTTGTTTGGCCAAAACGAATGAAGAGGTGAGAAGAGGATGAAAACAACACTATCACAGTTTATGTTACGTACAGGTATTTATAGCGGTTCAAATTCCAGGGCGATGGTACCAAGCTTATTTGCTGGTTTAGGCGCCAAACGGGTCCTGCTTTTAAGTGACCGCGGTTTGGAAAAAGCCGGGATTGTCGTTAAAGTTGCTTCAATATTTGAATTGACGGAACAAGGGTCCGGACCGCAGCTTGTTGGAACATACTTGGATATTGCTCAGGATGCTGAAAGCCGCTGCATTAATGATGCCGTCCGTTATGCGAGAGAAGTAGGTGCAGATAGTTTACTAGCTGTTGGCGGCGGAAGTGTACTAGATACCGTTAAAGGGGTTAAATATGCTCTTCATAAAGGCTTAACGGATATAAAAGAGGCCATTCCAGGCGGCTTATTATATGAGCAATTTCCAAAAGCAAACCATATCCCTATCCCACATATAGCGATCCCGACCACCGCTGGGACAGGCTCGGAAGTATCACCGATTGCGGTTATCTTTAATGAAGACATTCAAATGAAGATAAATATTATTAATCCATTTATAAATGCTGATATGGCGATATTGGATCCAGAGTTAACCGTTGGCCTGCCGCCTTTGATTACAGCCTTTACAGGTTTTGATGCATTAACACATGCCATTGAGGCCCTCGCTTCCCCAACGGCAACAGGTCTAACCGATGCTTATGCCCTGCATGCTATCCGCTTAATTGAAAAAAATCTTCCGATCGTTGTGGATGATGGAGGAAATCTGAATGCCCGTATGGATTTATTCCAGGCAAGTTTAATGGGAATTACAGCATTTAGCTTTGCGCTTAATGCGATCCCGGTTCATAATATGGCGCATGCCTATGGTGCCTTGTTCCGTATCCCGCATGGCCTGGCCAACGCTGTCTTTTTACCTGTTGTCATGGAGCTTGTACCACAGCTTTACTTACCAAGAGTCATAGAACTTGCAGAAGCATTGGATGTCGATGTGAACGATGATACACAAGAAGAATCATTGGCCAAAGTCATTGAAAAAATAAGATCGATGCAACATAAAGTTGGCTTGCCATCTGACTTTAAGCAATACAATATTAGTGAAGAGGCACTAGCTGCCACAATTCCTGCCGTAATGAAAGACCCTGCAGCCCTCAGTTTCCCAATGCTGCCTGAATTAATTGTGGCGATTGGACAAAAAGTGGTGCCAATCACTGTTAAATAAGGAATAAAGAGAACGGAGGTGTATCTCGAGAGAGTTTGCCTTCGTTCTCTTTTTGTATTTTTTACTTTGTATCCATCAACATCTTGATATATAATTTGCAATAGGGTCATTTAAGTCAATGGACTTGATCTACATAAATTTTATTGAGTAGGAGTAGGAAAATGGAAAAAGTACTTATTTTCGGTCATAAAAATCCAGACACCGATACGATTTGTTCTGCAATCGCTTATGCAGACTTAAAAAAACAATTAGGCTTAGACGCTGAACCAGTTCGTCTTGGTCAAATCAACGGCGAAACACAATTCGCGCTAGACACATTCAAAGCTGAGGTTCCTCGTTTAGTAGAAACTGTGGCGTCTGAAGTGAACTCTGTTATCTTAGTTGACCACAACGAGCGCCAGCAAAGTGCAAATGACATTACCGATGTCCGTGTATTAGAGGTTATCGACCACCACCGTATCGCAAACTTTGAAACAAGCGATCCTTTATACTACCGCTGCGAGCCTGTTGGCTGTACGGCTACAATTTTAAATAAAATGTACAAAGAAAATGGTAAAGAAATTAAGAAAGAAATCGCTGGTCTTATGCTTTCTGCAATCATTTCTGACTCTTTATTGTTCAAATCTCCAACTTGCACACCTGAAGATGTAGCAGCGGCAAAAGAATTAGCTGCCATCGCTGGTGTAGATGCTGAAACTTATGGATTGGACATGTTAAAAGCAGGCGCGGATGTTCGTGATAAATCTGTTGCTGAACTTTTAAGCCTTGATGCGAAGGGCTTCGAAATGGGTTCAAGCAAAGTGGAAATCGCACAAGTAAACGTGGTTGACACAGCAGATGTTCTTGAGCGTCAAGCTGAAATAGAAGCTGCTATTTCCAACATTATTGCAGACAAGAACTTAGATTTATTCCTATTTGTTGTAACAGATATTTTAACAAATGATTCTGTCGGCCTAGCGCTAGGAAGCAAAACAGCGGCTGTTGAAAAAGCGTACAATGTAAAACTTGAAAATAACACAGCAACATTAAAGGGTGTTGTTTCTCGTAAAAAACAAATCGTACCTGTATTAACAGACATCTTTAATCAAGGGATCTAATCAATGTGAAAAAACCGTTCATGAATTGGCATGAACGGTTTTTTATATTGCAGCCTTATATAGTCTTTTATTCGACATGTTCCTGCTTTTCTTCCTTTTTCTGATTCGTTAGCAAGAAAGTGAGCGGCTGGTCAGTTCCAGTCATTAATTTGTACACATAGGAAGAGGTGAGTTTATAGCCGTCTTCTATTTTACTCGCTAAGTAGTTCGTTCTCTCAAACAGGATCGAACGGATATGGTTGACCTGACGCGCTAATTTATCTAACAAGGCATCTTGAGAATCAAGCCGCTTCAGCATCCCATCGTGAAGGTCTTCTTGTTTCGTTAACTGTTCAGCTGTTTGTTTTTGCATTTCCAGCTGTTCTTTCATTTGCATAGTAAGCTGCTGCTGGACTTCTTCATTTTTTTCTAAACGATTGGCAATGCTGTCACAGGTCTTGCTCATTTGACTGATTTGTCCAGACAGAGATTTCCTTGCCAGTGTTTCTTTTTCAATTACCGCCTCTAATTGGACATTCCTCTCATGAAGGGAATGTAAATTGCTAACCATTTCGTTTTCGAATTTATGCTGCCTAACGTTACTATTTTTTAAATCATTCAGCTGGTAATCCACCTGTTTCCAGTGGATGTTCTGTGCATCTGTTTGCTGCTGGTACCGCATTTGCAGTTCCTTCAATGCCTGATTCAGAGCTATATTTGCATTTTGCTGCTCTTTCATAAGTTCTGTAAGGAAATCCTGACGTGATTCAAGTTGATTTGCATCTGCTAGTTGTTGGTTTGTTTTAAATAAGTTCGGGTGTGCCTTTTTATTAATGTATAATCCCATACCTCTCTCCGCCTTTGATATATTTGATTGTGATAGTTTATGCTAGAAAATCAAAACAGGGGACAGGATTGGGCTATCGCACAAGAGGCAGGGGAAAGAAGAAAAAAAAAGACCGGGTAAAGACCCAGTCCATTTCAATTATACAAGCGATGGTGTTTTCAAAATGAATTCTTCGACAACCTTTGCTACGCCATCCTTCATATTCGTGTCTGTTACATAATTGGCTTTTTCTTTAATATCTTGCGGGGCATTACCCATGGCTACTCCAAGTCCGGCAAACTCAATCATCGCTAAGTCGTTATAGCTGTCACCAATCGCAATTACTTCTTCACGGGTGATGCCAAGTTGTCCAATTAAATGATTCAAGCTTGTACCTTTGGTAACTCCCTTTTCGGTAAATTCCAAAAAGTAAGGCTTAGATCGCATAACACTTAGTTCATCGTTAAGTTCTTGTTGAAGCTTTTTTTCAGCCTCGGCTAATTTTTCAGGGTCATCCATCATTAACAATTTGACAACAGGTTCATTCACTGATTCTACGAAGCTATCAACCTCAAAAACTTCTAAACCAGTGATGTCCGATTCAATAGTAGTGTATTGATTCCCTGCTTCGGTAACAATATAGTCGCCGATATAAGTGTGGATCCATAAGTTTTCACGACGGCTTATTTCATATAATCGGTGTGCGGTTTCGGGTGTAAGCGTGCTGCTAAAAAGTTCTTCACCTGTTTGGCAATTGGTTATTTTTGCTCCATTAAAAGATAGAATGAAACTTCCGTATTCCTTCAATTCAAGCTCTTCTGCAATATCATACATCGCAGACGTTGGGCGTCCAGATGCTAATACCACTTTCACTCCTAGTTTTTGAGCATCCATTAATGCTTGTTTAGTCCGGGGGGAAATAGTGTGGTCGTCTTGCAGTAACGTATCATCTAAATCTAGTACGATCATTTTGTAGGTCATTTAGTTGAGTCCTTTCTTTACGTAGTTTCTTATCCCATCTTACTACAAGTCTGGAAAAAAATCTTATAACAAATGAATCCAATTAGAATTTCCGAAAATACAATATGGCAAATCCAAAAAAATGCAGGTGAGTAGAGTGTCTCTTTTTAATCACTTTAGTAGTAAGTGTGCGATATGTAAAAGAAAAGTGCGTCCCTTAAGGAAGTTCATGAATGATAAGGGAGAAGTAGTGAAAGCTTGCATTTCTTGTTCGGAATACGCGGAGAGGAGAGCTTATCGAAAGCTGTAATTTCATAAATGAATTCAAATAAAAAAGAACTCCATTAGAGTTCTTTGAAAAAAGGCTCAGTATTATTCATCGTTGATTTTCGTATAGGTATGACAATGCATAGGCGGAGAAATTCCGGCTAATGTATATAGAGGCGGCTTAAGAAGCAGATATAAGCGGAAATATTCCGGTTAACTGCTCTAAATATGACAAAAACCAAAGATTTGGATCATATAAACGGAATAACTTCCTTTATTTTAAAGGAAATAGGGGTATTTCCCAATTTAAACGGAATTTTTCCGTTTATTTTCAAACATAGCTTAACAACATTTAGATATAATAGAGCCTAGAAAAATATTAATCCAGTAAGGAACGGACTGCTTTTTCTTGTTTTCCTGTTGGCGGCCAGACACAGAGATCAAATGGGTAATCAGAACCAGGAACAACTCGTTCTTCTCCAACGGATTTGATTAGAAAATCTAAACTGTCTTGATTCCATAACACGGTGTCATACCAGAAGCGTTTCAAATATTCCGATGGCTTGGCTTTTAACTTTGAGGAAACCAGCGCCCATTGCTCATATCCTTTATCAAGTCTACCAATCTGATAAGGGAGGAATCCGCCGCCATGGGCGAATAATATTTTTACATTTGGGAATTGGTCCACGATCCCGCTTAATAACAAGTCGGTTGCACAGACAGTGGTTTCCCATGGGACACCAATCAAATTCGGCATCATTCTTCTTTTAAGCCTCGGATCTTCACATAATAATGGATGGATAAACACAATTGCGTTTAATTGATTGGCCGCTTCAAAGAAGGGGGTGAAAAATTCGTCTGATAACATTTGATCTTCCAGTCCAGGACCAATGATTACCCCTTTTAGACCAAGCTTCATCGCCTCTTCTAAAACTTGTACTGCTTTGTTAGGGTTAGTAAGTGGAACCGTGCCTAAAGCGGAAATACTTTCAGAATCCTGCTTGGTCCACTTTGCTAAGGACTGATTGTATACAGTTGATATATCGAGCGTTATTTCTTCAGGAAAATCATACATAAAAAGCTGTGGTATCGGTGAGATCACGGAATGAGTAACACCAGCGTTTTTTTGGTCTGCAAGATACTTGTGTTCATCGATAAAAGCCCGTTTTAATTCGAATCCCCATTTTTCATTTACTACTAGAAATTCGTCCTTTCCTTCTTCTTTTTTAATCCATTTTGCATTAACAGTCCTCTGATTATCCCTCAACCATGTTATTACATCAGCCGGGATAAAATGTGTATGGAAATCATACAACTATAATCAGCTCCTACTTGAATAATTTATGATGTTACTTGCTTAGTAACCCCGATAGCCCATTCTTGCTGAAACCTCTCCTGCAGCACTCATCACCTTTTTTGCCAGCCCTTGAACTTTATGATGCTGAATTCGTTGGTTTGGCCCTACAACAGAAAGTGCGGCAATAACCTTGCCTCTGTAATCAAAAACAGGTGCAGCTATTGAGGTTACCCCCTCTAAAATCTCTTCGGTACTACTGGCATAACCGTTCTCTTTTACTAGCTGTAAATGATCTTTTAGCTTTTGCGGGGTAGTAATTGTATTCTTGGTGAACTTCCTTAAGCCTTTATCAATGACTTGATTAACAACTTCCTCTGTAGAATGGGCAAGCAGTACCTTGCCAGAACTCGTACAATAAGGAGGATTCCTCTTCCCAATATGGGTAAGGAAACGGACTGGATGATTGCAATCGACCTTTTGAAGATAAATAACGTCTAAATGATCTAAAACAGAAATATGGGCGGTTTCCCCGATATTTTCAACTAATCGATTTAAGACGGGCTGCGATTCTCGGTAGATATCCATCTGACTGCTGACAATTCCACTTAATGATAGGATGGAGAGACCCAACCGGTATTTTTTTGTCTCAGGATCCTTCAAGACAAACCCTTCACTTGCAAGCGTTGTCATTGTTCGGCTGACCGTACTTTTATTAAGCCCGAGGGAAGTAGATATTTCGGTAACTTTCTTTTCTGGTTCATCCATTGTAAAGCACTGCAGAATCCGGAGTGCATTTTTTACCGAAGAAAGGTGACTATCCTTCTCAATATTTACGCTCAAATGAAATCCCTCCTTTTGAAGTGTTTCATTATGTAAAACAAAGTTGCTCTATAGTCGGCAATATACCAGAAAAAACAAGAAATGAAAACAGTATTTTAAAATATTATGAATTATTTAAAAATTTTTTGATTTGTTGCGTATAGAGAAACAAGCGTGTTGTATGTGAAATTCGGAAGCGTTACCATAAAGTTATGAAAATTAACAAAATATCAATTTTTTTCGAGGAGGAATTTCGACATGCAAGTAGAAACTAGAGTAAGAGCCATTAATTGTTTACACTTTATCAACGGTCAATTTGTTGAATCACAAAATCAAAAGACATTTGAAAATATCAACCCAGCAACAGAGGAAGTATTAGGAACCGTAGCGGAAGGAGGAAAAGAAGAGGTTAATTTTGCGGTCGCTGCTGCGAAAAGAGCGCTAAATGGAAGATGGAAGAATATGCCTGTGGTAGAGCGTTCAAAAATTCTTCGCAGGATCGGCGATTTAATTCTCGAAAGACAAGAAGAACTTGCCCATCTAGAATCCATGGATACAGGAAAACCATTTTCCTTAGCAAACAGTGTCGATGTCCCGCGTGCCGCGTTTAACTTTCACTTTTTCGCAGATTATATGATTTCGGTCAATACCGATTCAAATATGCAGGACGATATCGCCCTTCATTATTCGTATCGCCGCCCTGTCGGCGTGGTTGGTATTATTAAGCCTTGGAACTTGCCATTATTATTGTTGACTTGGAAGTTAGCTCCATGTCTGGCAATGGGGAATACAGCTGTTATTAAACCGGCAGAATGGACACCAATGACAGCAACTGTATTAATGGAGATTTGTAAGGAAGCAGGGGTACCAGATGGCGTCGTCAACCTTGTACATGGTTTTGGCCCTAATTCCGCTGGTGCTGCCATCTCAGAACACCCGGATGTGGATGCGATTTCCTTTATTGGTGAACCAAGAACAGGTACGGCAATCATGAAATCAGCAGCCGATACCTTGAAAAAGCTTTCCTTTGAATTAGGCGGAAAAAATCCAAATATAATCTTCGCTGATTCTGATTTGGATGAAGTAATCGATACGACCATTAAATCAAGCTTTGTGAACCAAGGAGAAGTTTGTTTGTGCGGTTCGAGGATTTATGTGGAGCGGCCAGTATACGAAGAATTCTTAACACGATTTGCTGAACGTGTTCGAACCTTGAAAGTGGGCCACCCGCTTGAAGCAGATACGAATGTTGGTGCACTTGTCAGTAAAGAACATTATGACAGAGTAAATAGCTATATTGATATTGCCCGTGAGGAAGGTGCCACGATCCTGACAGGCGGGAAACGCCCTGACGGATATGAAAAAGGTTACTATTTAGAACCTACTATTTTAGTAGGACTTGATCGAAATTCTCGTTGTGTTCGTGAAGAGATTTTTGGACCTGTGGTGACGGTGATGCCGTTTGATATGGAAGAGGAAGTCATCATGCAGGCCAATGATACCCACTATGGATTAAGTGCCACCATTTGGACGAATGACTTAAGAAGAGCTCACCGTGTTGCACATAGCCTTGAGGCAGGAATTATTTGGGTCAATACATGGTTCTTACGCGACTTAAGAACACCATTTGGCGGTATGAAGCATAGCGGGATCGGCAGAACAGGCGGCATGCATAGTATCGATTTTTATTCTGAGCTTTCCAATGTGACTATTAAACTATAAAAAGGGGAGTAAGTACGTTGACTAGTAAGCTTAAACAATTTGCAGAACGGTTATCTGCAGCAGAGACAACAAAGGTGGGAATCAGCCCGTTGACATCTGAGGATGCTCTTCTTTCAGTAGAAGAAGCCTACCATATCCAACTTGAAAATATTAATAGAAAAATCGCTCAAGGGCATAAAATCATTGGTAAAAAAATCGGTTTAACCTCATTAGCGATGCAGAACTTGCTTGGTGTGGATGAACCTGATTATGGGCATTTATTAGACAATATGGTCGTAGAAAACGGAGGGTACATTTCGATTGAATCTGTCCTGCAGCCTAAGGTAGAGGCGGAAATCGCCTTTATTTTAAAAAAGGATTTACGGGGACCAAATGTTACCGCCCTTGATGTTCTTCAGGCCACAGATTATGTCGTTCCAGCACTTGAAATTGTCGATAGCAGAATTCAAGATTGGAAGATTAAACTGCAGGATACGGTTGCCGATAATGGTTCTTCCTGTATGTATGTGTTAGGTGGGAAACCTACTAAAATCGAAGATGTCGATCTAGAATTAATCGGCATGGTCTTAACGAAAAACGGTGAACTTGTCAATACCGGTGTTGGAGCTGCTGCGCTGGGAAATCCGGCCACCTGTGTGGCCTGGTTAGCAAATAAACTATCTGAATTTGATATTTCACTTAAAGCTGGTGAGGTCATTCTTTCTGGTGCGTTGTCTGCAGCGGAAACAGCCATTAAAGGAGATTCGTTTACGGCAAGATTTGCCCATCTTGGACAAGTCAGTGTGCACTTTTAATTTTTAAAAAAGGAGGGGAAGTCTCTTGAGTCAAATAAAGGAAATCGCTAATTATTTAGTTTCAGCTGAGCTGGAAAAACGTGAGGTTGAGAAGGTTACCGCGAACTTGAAGCCAAATTTAACGGTTGAGGAGGCCTATCAGGTTCAGGAAGAAATCGTCCAAATGAAATTGCAGGAAGGCAGAAGAATTATCGGTCCAAAGATGGGGTTAACTAGTTTTGCCAAAATGAAACAAATGGGTATTGACGATCCCATCTATGGTTATGTGTTCGATTATATGCTGATTGAAAATGGCGGTAAACTGCCATTACATCAAATGATTCATCCAAAAGTAGAAGCGGAAATTGCTTTTGTGATTGGTGTAGATATCGAAGGTCCCGGTGTGACCGGGGCGCAGGTGCTTGCCAAAACAGACTATGTGCTTCCTGCTTTAGAAATCATCGACAGCCGTTATGAAAATTTCAATTTCACGTTACCAGATGTCATCGCCGATAATGCTTCCACCTCGAGAGTGGTTTTTGGAACCACTTTAAAGAAGCCGGAGCAGTTTGAACTGGATTTACTAGGTTCGACACTGTCAATCAATGGTGAAATCAAGGAGCTTGGAGCAGGTGCTGCCGTACTAGGACACCCTGCCCATTCCATTGCGATGCTCGCCAATATGCTGGCAAGAAAAGGCGAAAAAGTCCGCAAGGGAGATGTCATTTTAACCGGAGGAATTACCAGTGCGGTTAGGCTTGCTTATGGTGATGTCGTCAGCGGAAAATTTGACGGTTTGGGTGAAGTTACCTTTACCGTAACGGATTAAAAGATTTTTTTAGAAAAAGGATGATCAAAATGCCACTGATTAATGTTCAAATTATGGAAGGAAGACCACCTGAAAAAGTAAGGGAGTTAATCCATAATCTTACCAATACTGCTCAGGAAACATTGAACGCACCAAAGGAAAGTATCCGAGTGATTGTGACGGAAGTTCCAAAAACCCATTGGGGAATTGCAGGAATACCCGCTTCAGAACGATAGATTTTTTTTAAAGGGAGCATGGGGAAGATCAATGCTCCCCGCCATTTCGTTGTTTTTGTAAGCGTTAACTTGGAAAAGAAAAAGTTTTTGAGGAGGTTTATATGACAATCGAGTTTAGTTTGATAGTTCCCCATGTCCCTAGTATGTGTCATCAAGATCAAGTCCCTGAATTTCAACAGGATATGGCATCAGGTATGAAAGCCGTTGCCGAGCAAATAAAAGAAATGAAGCCGGATGTGATGGTTTTGGTATCCTGTCACTGGCCATCCACTTTTTTTCATTATGTGGATTGTACACCGGTTCATAAGGGGATCTTAACGGCTTTTGAGGCGCCTGATTTAATTAAGGATGTCCCTTACAACTTCCCTGGTGATGAAAACCTGGCCAATCAGTTGGTCAAGGCAGCAGAAAAAGCCGGTCTTCAGGTCCAAGGAGTAAATGATCCTTATTATCTTTGGGATTATGGAAGTGTAGTGCCGCTAAGGTATTTGAATCCTGATTCCGATATACCGGTTATCAATTTATCTGTTACATTGGCAGCAAGCATTGAAGAAACCTACAAATGGGGGCAAGTTATTGCCAAGGTATTACAAGAGACGGATAAAAAGGTAGTCTTCATTTCCAGTGGTGCCTTGTCGCATAATTTAGTGAGAGGCAGACACAACAAGCCAACCGTGACCGAACATGCGATGGATAAACAATTTCTTGAATTTGTGATGAACAGGGATTACCAATCCGCTTACGATATGCTGCCGGAATATGCAAGATTAGCCAGAGTCGAGTCCGGGGGCCGGCATCTTGCCATGTTGTTGAGCATGCTGGACAAAGAATGCAAACCAGTCTTTTATGCGGATGGACAGTCTTCCGGAAGCTGGAACGTGTTAATTACCTTTAGTAAGGTAGCTTCATTAGCAAATCAGGGTTTGCCTGAAAGTGAATTCGCAAAATAAACGAGGCTTGAATTCGCTCAGCCCATTAAAGTGATCCTTTAATGGGTTTTTGTATGGGGAATTTTATGGAGGATTATGTAATAATGGATTATGTTCTTAAAAAGAATGGCTGTGTTAAAGGTAATTATTGATTTTTAGCATGTTGATTGGAGCGGAAGGCGGCGAAGACTCCTGCGGGAGTACGGGGCAGGGGAGACCCCGCAGGCGCTAAAAGCGCCGAGGAGGCTCCCCGGCACGCCCGCGGAAAGCGAAGCCGCCTGGAGCGGAAATCAACATTCATGATTTACCCAGCCGAAAAAATAAATTTTAGGAGAAAATGCGATGGCAGATAACCAAAAAAGATGCGGCTGGGTGAATCAAGATCCCCTTTACATCAACTACCATGACCATGAATGGGGCGTACCTGTATTTGATGACCGCTTGCTGTTTGAATACTTAAATCTCGAAGGAGCACAGGCGGGACTAAGCTGGTATACCATATTAAAAAAACGGGAAAATTACCGCCAAGCTTTTGATCATTTTGAGGCAGAAAAGATTGTTCATTACGATGACCATAAGATTCAGGAATTGTTACATAATGAAGGAATCGTCAGGAATAAATTAAAAATAAATGCAGTGATCACAAACGCGAAAGCATTTTTGAAAGTAGTCGAGGAATTCGGATCCTTTCAGGCATATATTTGGTCCTTTGTAGATGGCCAGCCGATTCAAAATCATTTTAAGGAATTGAGCGAAGTACCAGCCACTACGGAAATAAGTGATAAATTAAGCAAAGATTTAAAAAAGCGTGGTTTTAAGTTTGTCGGTTCCACTATTTGTTATGCTTTTATGCAGGCAGTGGGAATGGTGAATGACCATATCACGACATGTATGTGTTACAAGCAGGAATAAAAAGAGAAGGCCCCGCGCAAATGTGACGGGCCTTCACTAATTATTTTGATGGTTTTTCCAATAGAAAATCAGAAGCTGGAATCGGTATAATTTTTCCTCCGATTTGAACGTGAACGGTATCGTTGAAAATGGCTTTAACAATTCCCTTTAGTGAAATAGTGGAATTAATAGATATTTTCTTAGATTCAAATTGGTTTGCCAAATTAATCAACACCTTCCAGAATATTAGAAACGGATCATATAAAAATGGAAATCTAAAATTTAGATACATTAATTATTCGCATATTAACGGTAATTTTCCTGCTTACTAGAATAACTTTTCATGTAAATATATTAAGTTAAAAAAATATAAAGTGAACTATAGTTCAAGTATCACATAATTGGTTTCATCTGTCAATTTTAAAGTTGAACTATGGTTCAAATTATTGAATCGTGGTATGATAATAATGAGGTGAAGACATGTCAGATGATGAAAAGCTAGTAGGAGAATTTCCATTTTTGCCAAAACAGGAGCGGGCTCAAGCTAAAAGAAATGCACTAATTGAAAGTGGTTATACGTTATTTCAAGCAAAGGGTTATGAGAATACAACGGCAAAAGATATTGCAGCACATGCAGGGGTAGCTACCGGAACTTTTTATCGGTATTTTTCTGATAAGCGCCAACTATTGATGTCGCTGCTCAAAAATCAGATTGAGACCTATCTGCCGCCTGATATTAATTGGATATCTAACGATCCTGTTTCAACATTGGCTTCTTCTTTGGAGAATCATTATAACCGAATTCATGAGTTCGGGCTCAGGCATGTTCTCCCAGAGCTGTTATCAAAGGATTTGGAGCTTGCTGACGTACTTGAAAATGCCAGGGGCAGGATACATGCTAGAATCCTTTCGGGCTTAAAGCAAGCAAGGGAAAAAGGGTTAATTTGGAATGATCTGGACCTAGATACCGTCTCTTGGGCGATTATGGTGATTGTGGAAAACGGCCTTGACCGTCTTGCTGAGAAGAAATGTACGTATCAGGACTTAGCCAAGCTTATTTGCCGGATGGTGTTTCCGCCTTCCGTGTTAAATCAACTGTGCGGAAGTGATGCAGAAACATCTGAATAAAAAAATAAGAATCCCATTCATTTTCTCTTTTTAAGAAAGTTGGATTTTATTATATTCTTCATGGTAAGGAATTAGAACGCAGAGAAAAGGAATCAATAAAATTTTTTTTAAAATCGATTCGAAGGAAGCGGTGACCATAATGAAAGTAAGAGATTTTATGGTGAGAGACGTGATTTCTGCCAGCCCAGAAAGTACTGTTAAAGAAGTCATGTCCATTTTTGTAGAAAAAAAAATCGGCGGTGTACCCATTTTGAAAAAGGATGGGTCATTGTCTGGCATGATTACGGATGGTGATATTTTACGGGCCATCAAACCATTAGACCGGCGGATTCACGATTATTTTAGTTTCATGACCTATATAGCAGTAGCCGATAGGGATGCCCATCTTAGTGAAATCATAAACATGGAAATTATCAAGATTGCAAAAACACATGGAATTGTGACTGTCCGTCCTGAGGATGAAATGGAAACAGTAATTAGTCTTTTAGCTAAACATCACTTTAAAAAATTACCTGTAATTAATGGAGCAGGCCGTGTGGTTGGTGTAATCAGCCGAGGAGATGTCATTCGCAATATACAACAAACGATTGTTGAAAGTTTATAGGCAGCCATATTAAAAGTAGACGGGTAATTTTAATGAATATTTAAATAATTGGGTAGGCTTTACCCATCGCTTTACGATACGGGGGTATGATATAATTAGTCCAAAAAAGGAGGCGTTTTGAATGTCTCAAGAACAAAAACAAGAGCTGAATCAGGAGATAGATGAAGAATCGTGCTGCAATCCCGACGGAAGTCATCGTAAAAGCCACCATTCAGATAAGGTGAAAAGTAATCTGGTTACAAGATTAAACAGGATTGAAGGACAAATTCGCGGGATCAAGGGATTGATTGAGAAGGATACGTATTGTGATGATGTTATAAATCAAATAGCTGCCACACAATCTGCGTTAAATAGCGTGGCTAAATTATTGCTTGAAGGTCATATGAAAAGCTGTGTTGTGGAAAGAATCCAAGAGGGTGATCTAGAAGTCTTAGATGAAGTTCTAGTAACCATTCAAAAATTAATGAAAAAGTGAGGAATACATCATGGAACATGCTACATTAAATGTAAGTGGAATGTCTTGTGATCATTGTGTCAAAGCAGTGGAAGGCAGTGTGGGAGAACTTCAGGGTGTTCAAAAGGTGTCCGTGGACTTGGCCAAGGGTCAAGTGGAAATTGAGTTTGATGCAGCACTGGTATCATTAAATAAAATTAAAGAAACAATCGATGACCAAGGATATGATGTGAAATAAGAAAGTGCACCCAGGTTTATATAACACCTGGGTGTTTTTAGTTAATTAACCGTAAACATCCATGTTACTCCGTATTTGTCCTGTAAGGAGCCATGCAGCTTGGAAAAGAAGGTTGGCTGCAATTCCATATAAACGGAACCGCCATCTTTAAGGATGTCCCATGCTTTTTTAGCACGCCCCTCGGAGTCTAACTCTACACTGATAGAAACTTTTGGACTGCCTTCGGTGCTCCGATGTCCATCCGATCCATAAATAAGACCTGAGTCTGTTAATTTTAATTGGGCATGCAAAACAAGATCCTTATCACTTTCAGCCACTGGAAATTCAGGGTTCGGAGGCATGTCACCATACTTCTGAATAGAAACCATTTCGCCATCAAAGGCTTTTTGGTACATGCTAAACGCCTCGCCGCATTCTCTGTTAAACATTAAATAAGGTGTAATCATTATGGATATTCTCCTTTAATTTTATTAGATATGTAAAAACACAGCTGTTATCTACAGTATAACCGAACGTAGGTTCTACAATCAATCAAAATAAAATCACAGTGCAATTTCAACAGGTGAATTGCACTGTGGTTGGGAACTTATAGTGACAAAGAATTGGATTTAGAGGTTGAATCTGTTTCTGGTACCCGTAATAAGAGCAGCCCGCCAATAATAAATAGCACGATCAAACTAAACACACCGCTATTGGTATTCCCGGTTAATTGTGCAGTTAATCCGACTAAAAATGGACCTAAGATCGCAGCGAATTTATAAAAGATGCTATAAAATCCAAAAAACTCATTGGCGCTTTCTTTTGGCACGAGTTTAGCAAAGTAGGAACGGCTCAGTGCCTGAATCCCTCCTTGTGAAGAAGCAACAAGCATAGCAAGAATCCAAAAATCCAAGGTGCTTTGTAAAAAATAGGCATAGATACAAATGACGACATAGACAAATATTCCAACTAAAAGCATCGTTTTTCCCTTAAATCGGTCAGCAAGCTTTCCGTACAGAACCGCAAACGGTGCTGCTACGACTTGTGTCGCAAACAGGATAATTAATAGGTTGGTTGAGGTGATGCCCAAATCACTGCCATATGCTGTAGACATCGTAATGATGGTATTCACTCCATCAATGTAAAAGAAATAGGCTAATAAGAATAAGAATAACGGACGATACAGTCTTATTTTTTTAAATGTTATAAAAAGCTGACGAAACCCATTGGCAACCGGGTTTGGAACACGTTCCTTATAATATATCTGCCTTACATTTTTCAGCATAGGAATCGTAAACAATCCCCACCAAAGTGCTGTGATAGCAAATGCCGCTTGACTGGCAGACGTAACTGAAAGGGGGAGGATTCCCTGCTGGGATAATAATATTAGAGTGATTCCCAGGATAAACGGGATGGTACTGCCGATATAACCCATTGCAAAGCCTTTGGAGGAAATTTGATTCATCCGTTCTTCGGTTGTCACATCGACCAAGAAGGCATCATAGAAAATATTAGTCCCGCCAAAGCCAATAACTGTAATCATGTAGAAGATTAAGAGAGTCAGCCATTGATGACTTGGTACAACTGCGAGTAATAAAGTGAAGATAATTCCAAGTGCGAAGAAAAAGGTGAAGAATCGTTTTTTGAAGCCTTTAAAATCGGCAATGCTTCCTAAAATTGGAGCACAAAGTGAGATTAATAGGGTTGCAAACGAGTTGGCATAGCCCCAATAGGCTGTTGAAGTGGAGGCAGCAAGTCCTGAAGAGTTCGCTGCTGCTTTAAAATATAAAGGAAAAATAGCGGTTGTAATCAGGATAGAGTAGGCAGAGTTTGCCCAGTCATAGAAAACCCAGCTCTTTTCTTGCTTTGACATTCGACTCATGTAACTTCCCCCTTTGACGTTAACAACTCTTCGATCACTTTTCCATCGGTAGTTCCCAAGCTTACACCTAAAAGTCTGGCAAAGGTCGGGCCTTCATCGATGAGGCGGATGGAAGGCAATGTGACTTGTTGAATTCCTTTTCCAGCTGCCATCAAAATCGTTCCGTAGTTTTCTTTTTCAGGAGAGTAGCCGTGGCAGGCTAAAGTATATTTTTTATTTGCTCTTGTCTCTTCTTTTGTAATCGTTTTAATCACTTCCCCCGTATAATCTTCTAAAAAATAAAATCCCCGTCTTGCTTCGATCATAAAGGCACAGGCCGGATCTGCTCCAAGTGCTGCTGCTTCTACTCCGGTAATAAATTTTTCAATCCCGAAGTCTGGTTCGTCCAGCATTAAATCTAAGAGCTTGTGAACGATTTGAAGTGTTTGTTCATCACCTGGGTCCTTTAGATAAATATATGCGGAGCCATCACAGCTTTTACAATAGGCCTTCCAATCTATTAACTTTCCATTTGTGTTAGTGGTGAGTAAGTGTTGTTTATGCAGCAGGACATTGATGCTAATCGCTTTTTGTTCATCTAAGGCACTGTGATCGCCTAAAGCGATGACTGTGGATTGTTCATGAATACCTGCTTCCTCTAATGCTTTTAGGATTCTGCCAAGGCGGCTGTTATGACGGTGAAGGGCGGTAATTGCATCTTGTGAAGAAAAGCCGTGATCATGGCGCTGGGTATCTAGATCGGTAAAGTGGACCATTAATAAATTAGGCATCTTATGTTTTATGGTATCAACTGCCGACTCGAGGACGAAATCGTCCAACTCGGGCTGTTTAAGACCCTTTCGGATATGACCGTAGCGTTTGTTCATTTCCCATTGAAAAAGAGGGGAACCATTCATTAATGAAACAACGATTTGATTTTTCCATGGCCGATTTGCGAAGATTTCCGGCATGTTGAAGTCAATGTCAGCCCCGGCAGTTACTGGCCAAAGAAGGGCGGCTGTGGTCATGTTTGCTTTTTTAACTTCGTCATAAAGGGTTGTTCCACGAATACATTTGCGGTACCAGTTCCAATCTGGTGAGGCCATACCTGGCTGCAGGAGTGTGTTATTTATAACGCCGTGATGTTTAGGATAATTTCCGGTAACGATGGTAGCATGACATGGATAGGTAACGGATGGATAGATCGATTCCACCTGTTCAACCAATGCCCCGTTAGCGAGGATGGTTTGAAAGTGTGGCAGTTCTTTTAAGATGGGCAGGTCTAAAGTGGAAAGACAATCAAAGGAAAGAATAATTAAATGATCAGTGAGACGATCCATTGAACACCTCCTGTTAAGCTAATTGTACTATAGACGCTTAAATTGTTACAGAATATTTACGGAAATTTAGAAGAATTGTTACTAGCTTCAATTGCTTCAATCAGGGGTATTATTTTTTAGTATAATAACATTAACAGATATTGGGTGAGAAGGTGGAGTGAAATCATGTCAAGTTTCCAAAGTTACTTTTTTGAAAAAGCAATTAAGCTTTCGGTAAAAAGGGCAGTTAAAAAAGGGGTGAGGGAAAAGAAAATAGAGGAACAGAGGGAAATGCTTGACGCAGCTGCCAGCCGGATGGGCAAGCTTCCGAAGGATTGCCAGGCGGTACCTTTGCAATTAGAAGGATTGTATGCGGAGTGGTTATCTACGGGCATGCCTCTACCAAATAAGGTGATTCTTTATCTGCACGGAGGGGGTTATGCTTTTTGTTCAGCGAATACACATCGGCCTCTAGCTGCAAGGATTGGAAAAGCAGCGGGTGTGAAGGTGCTGTTTCCTGAGTATCGCCTGGCCCCGGAACATCCATTTCCTGCAGCGATTGAAGATTCGGTCAATGTGTACCGTTGGCTGTTAAGTCAGGGTTATGCTGCTGAGGATATTATGTTTGCAGGGGATTCTGCAGGGGGAGGCTTGTGTTTAGCCACAGCACTCGTTCTCAGGGATCAAAATGAGCCGCTGCCTGCTGGGATTGTTTGTCTGTCACCATGGGTAGATTTAACAAGCAGCGGGGAAAGTTATCAGAAAAATGGAGAAGTAGACCCGTATTTAAGCTTGCGGGCTGTAAAAGAAGCAGCTCGACTATATGCGGGAGCAGAACCGCTCGACCATCCGTTAATTTCACCCGTTTTTGCCGATTTAACTGGCTTGCCGCCTATTTTGATTCAATCGGGAACACACGAAATTCTGCAGAGTGACGCCATGATGCTTGAAGCGAAAGCCAGGGATGCTGGTGTGAAAGTATCATTGCAGGTATGGGACGGAATGTGGCATGTTTGGCAGATAAGCGGGGATATTCTGCCAGAAGCAAAAAAGTCGACTAGAGAAATTGGCAGATTTATAAGGAAGGTATTTAAAGCGTAAAGATTTCTTATCTTTACGCTTATTTTATTAGTTGGTTTTGAATGGTTTCATCTGATATCGAGACGAGCCCTAGATTGTTGCTTGTTGCTATGATTGACTTATGATCGATGACTTGATAGCGAAGGCGGTCCTGCCATATATAAGGCGTCGTTTGGGAGTTTATTTTATGGTGTGTAATGGTGTAGTCGAGGGAGCAGGACCTTTGGATATCATTCCTTTTTCTGCTGTAGGCGTTCACCCCGATGACCAATTTCATCAATAAACCCCAGACTCCTGAAAAACTCATATTTTTAAAAGGGCTGCTTGTAAGTTGGCAGATTGATAAGGTTTGATTATTTGCAAATGTGACTGTTGCTTTAACAGCCGAGGCATAGTGAACATCACCAGATAAAATGATCAGATGTGAAGGATTCCAATTGGAGGTTTGAGTGAGAAATTCAGTAAACCCTTTTCCGTTATATTTCCATGCTTCAAAATCAAATGATGTCTGAACTTTTACGCCTATTACTTGGAATGGGTAAACATAGTCATGTAAAAAGGACTCGATTAGTCCCATACCGTAAACGGGTGTGGCTGAGACTACTATTAAGGGGGTGCCATTTTTCCAGCCGCTCGCATGAAGCTTGAGGGTTATATCCGACCAGCCTTCTTGGCTTACTAGCTGTGGGCATCCTTCAGTTTCTTTGATAATAGACCCAAATTTTATTGGCTTGGGATTTGTATCGTAGTCACGCATTGTCCGGGTATCAAGGAAAACGGCGATAGGATAAGTGGGTGCAGTGTAATGCCAAGACTTATAATTCCAGAGCGTCTCTAACCATTGTTGATAGGGCTGTTGGAGGGAATTTCCTTTACGTAAACTTTTAGAATAGCTGACCATATTTTTAATAAATACATCATCAAATGCGTCCGGGTCATTTCCCCAGCCCTGAAAAAGCCAATAGGCAGTCAGCCCATTTGCAATGATATGTTTTCCTAAAGGGGCACTATTTACATTCATTTTCCATTCAGCGGAAAGATTCCAATCATCAGTGATGTCATGGTCATCAAAGATCATATAGGTGGGGAGATTGGCAAGTAATCTTCTAACACGCCAGAGTGTGTCCTGAAAGGAAATGAGCGCCTCTTGCTGATCTAGGAAACGTTCCTTTAGTTTTTCACGTTCTTTTTTATGTTCCTTTTTATAGCGGCAGTTATTTGGGAAGGTATAGTGAATCATATTAGCCTTTTCTGCTTCCTCAAAGGATGGGAGCAGGTGCTGGGTCTGAAGGGCGGCCCATATTTCAGGATTCCAAGCTAAAAGATACATTGCCGCATATTCTCCCAATTCGATCAAATGATTTTCGGGGTGGGAGGTGGTAAATTGGGCAATCTTCTCAATAATAAATTGCCTTCCGCTGATTTTGGTTAACGCTGCCGAGTTGGGCTCCTGACTAAGGCGGGAATCGAGCGTGAATAGTGATTCTTTACTGCCGATAAGTCGGCGGCTGAGGGTGGATAAAGGAAGAATGATAGGGTCTGCTACATCATCAGCATAAATTTGATCGCCCATTAAGAAAAGGGAATCAGGGCGTTTGTTTATATTGTTATATTCTTTTTCTAAAATCCGATCTGCTAATGCGAGTGCATCTTGTTCCTCGCCATGGGGCTTTCGGCAAGAACCATAGATAATATTACTTTGGGTATTTCCACTTTTTATCACAAAGGAAGGGTATTTCAGGTTTCCATATACAAGACAGCCAGGGTGAGTAGAGGTGAGGTAATGAAGACTTTCAAGATCCTCGGATTGCAAGTTATGAGAAAAATGGAGGTTATATCCAATTAAACTGTCGACTGGAAAAGGGACGTCCACAGGAACAATTTTAATTAAATGAATGTATAACCGTTTTCCGGCCCGAATGGAGGTTGTCTCCGTTTTAGCAGCTATCATCTGATATTCATAGGATGAATTGCTTTGACTTTCGGGCTGAATCAAATACAAACTTGCCTCAATCTCCGTCTTCCTGCTTGTAGCCACCCACAAAAATACTCTATCGCATTCCACTCTTCGGACAATCGGACCAGCCAAAATAAACGGTAACTCAAGTTTTCTCATTGACACAGCACCTCACCAGTAGTGGTAATGGTGACAGGCACCATTTGTAATGCGGCGGTGTTGTAAATTAGAAGGTGATATGGAATATGGACCAAGACACTTTGTTTATTGATTGTAATAATATTGCCAATATTTGTACAAGGTTTCGGTTTAAAAGGATTTATAATGTAATTAGTATATTCGCACCTTGATTCCAGAATGTCATCAAGACGTTTGCTTTGTTAATTGAAGGAGGGGTTAGTAGCATGAAAAGTTTAATTGTTTATTGCTCGTCCCACGGGACTACAGAAAAAGTGGTTGGAATTCTCAGCGAAAAACTAACCGGAGAAGTGGTTTCAGTCGATCTAAAAAAGGATCATAGCTTAATTGACTTAAATGATTTTGATGTGGTAATTATAGGTGGTTCAATTCACGCGGGAATGATTCAGCGGAGGATTAAAAAGTTTATTCAAACCCATCATGATGAGTTATTAGAGAAAGAAGTAGGATTGTTTCTCGTTTGTATGCGCGAAGGTGAACTGGCAGTAGATCAATTTAATCATGCTTATCCACAGGATTTGCGGAAGAGTTCGGTTGCACTTGGCTTGTTTGGCGGCGAATTTCTCGTTTCCAAAATGAATTTTTTTGAAAGACAAGTAGTGAAAAAGGTGGATGGAATTAGTACCGACCAATCTAAGTTAGATATGGAAGCGATAACAGAGTTTGTCTCCCGGTTTAATAATATAAAAATATATGTGTAAGGAAAACATGCGTAATCAGCAAAACCTGTTAAATCAATAGACAGAATCGTCCTAGTTTTTGGCTGGGGCGATTTTTTCATATTAGTGGTTTAGAAATTTCTCTCTTTGTCCATAATGGAAAAGTCAATTTTAAAGTAAGAGAGGATTACAATGAAAATTTGGTTTAATCGATGGTTTACCACTGTTACACACTATATGGATATGATTCGTGACAATGAGGATCATCGCAAGTTTACGATTTATGGAACAAGCCCGAATAAAGACGCTTTATATTTACAAAATTGTGATTATGCCTTTGTGGAGCCAGATATCTCTGGAGATGAATATATCGAATTCTGTCTCGATTTTTGTCGTATGCATGGGATTGATATTTTTGTCCCGCGCAAAGAAAATGTTCTTATCTCCAAGAGATTAGCTGAATTTGAGAATTTGGGTGTCAAGGTACTTGTTTGTCCTGATGCGTCCCTGATGGAGACGATGGATAACAAGGCGGCTGCTTATCAAACCTTAAACAGCGAGACACCAATTTTTACAATACCCGATTATTATATTGTCAATAACATCAATGATTTTAAAGAGGCCTATACAGCACTTAAGGGAAAAGGACACACGGTATGTTTTAAACCTGCTATTGGCGAAGGTGCAATGGGGTTTCGAGTGATCAAAGAGGAAATGGAGTCCATCCATCATCTTTTTCACAGCGGGGGCGGTTATCGCATCTCCTACAAGCACGCCTGTGAGGTATTAGGACAGCAGGAGACGTTTCCTGATTTAATGTTGCTGGAATATCTGGAAGGCAGGGAGTATAGCATTGATTGTTTGGCTTCGTCAGACCAATTGTATGCGGCCATTCCTCGTATGAAAGGGGATGGGCGAGTCCGTGAACTTGTCGAAAGTGTGGAGCTGATAGAGTTGGCGCATAAGTTTCATCAGTCCTATAAATTGCCATTTGTATTTAATATTCAGGTCAAATACAGTAAGGGAGTGCCAAAGCTGCTTGAAATTAATCCACGGATGAGCGGGGGCTTGCATTTCAGTTGTTTGTCAGGAATTAACTTTCCGTATATGGCCATTAAAATTTTATTAGGTGAGGAAATACATCCAATACAGCCGCGGTTTGGAATTCGGGCCAGTCATCTTGAAAAAGAAATGATTTTAAAATATGACGATATTAGTTAAAACAAAGAGCAGGTTCGCTTACTTTAGCGTATACCTGCTCTACTTGCTTATTTATAGAAAACCTTCTCAACATTGTATTTAGCATGAAGTGTGTTAATGATATAGGTTTCATAAATCTCTCTATCCATTGAAGATTCTACTACTAAAACAGCAATTTTATAAACCTCGTCACGGTGCGCTTTAATTGGTGAGACAGAATCTTCGAAATGGCGCTTAACTCGAGGGCGAAGCTTCCTGGCTTTACCGACAAAAAGTAAGTCATCATTGGCGTTGAAAAATAAGATGATGCCACCTTTGTCACGTGGAATTTTGTTATAATTAGTAAATCCGTAGACGCTGCTTAAAGGGGCTTCGACTTTTTCGCCCACCTGTCTACTTTTTGTGATCACGATATCTGGGTTTGGTATTTCAATTTTTATCATAAACTGCATTCGCTCCCTGCTTAAATATAAACGGCTAACTGTAGCCAAGAGTCCATTATAGCATATCTTGCCATTATCGGTTCGACTTTCTTAATTTAACCATTTTGATCTATTTAAAAACATTATTTATTGCAGTTGTCATGTGTTAAAAGTAGAAAAACGGATTTAATTTTTGTAGAATAAAGGAAGGTATTGGAACTTTATTGTTCCAATTAACAATAAACCTGAATGAAAACCTATTTACTATTGGAAAGGGTGTTTGTATGGCGATTTCATTGTCTAAAGGTCAAAAGATCGATTTAACGAAAACCAATCCTGGTTTAACCAAAGTGATTGTAGGTCTCGGCTGGGACACCAACCGTTATGATGGCGGTGGCGATTTCGACTTGGATTGCAGTATCTTTCTTCTAAATGCTAACGGTAAGTGTGCGTCTGAGAAGGATTTTGTTTTCTACAACCAACTTGAAGGCGGAAATGGTTCCGTTGTACATACAGGTGATAATCGTACGGGCGCTGGAGATGGCGACGATGAGCAGGTGAAAGTCGATTTAGCAGCTGTTCCTGCTCAAGTGGAACGAATTTCGTTTGTGATTACGATTCATGATGCAGAAGCAAGAGGGCAAAATTTTGGACAGGTTTCCAATGCTTTCTGCCGTGTCGTGAATGAAGAAACAAATCAAGAGATTATTCGTTATGACTTAGGTGAAGATTTCTCCATCGAAACGGCTATTATTGTGGGAGAACTTTACCGTCATAATGGCGAATGGAAATTCTCGGCTGTTGGTTCTGGGTACCAAGGCGGTCTCGCCCGAATTGCCACCGACTTCGGCCTGGACGTTGGCTGAACCTGCTACATGAAACCAAAAAAGGACAAGAATAAACTCTTGTCCTTTTTTGGTGCCTGTCACCATTAACAATTCCCGGTTTCATAAATATCCCGGAACCTATAACCGTGCCGACAACCAGTGATGTTGCGACGAAAAAGCCAATATTTTTGTGTAAATGTGCCTCTTTCACCAATTTGTCCGCTGGTTTTGTGTTATGGTATAAAAGTTAATGAATTCGGTTTAGAGGTGAATGATACTTGCAATATTTACTTAAAACACAGATAGTCTCCATACTATTGACCTTATGTTGGATTATTTATTTAGTCATTTTAGCCTTTCTGGATCAGCCTGATCGTGCGCTGCGATACATAAATACGTTTGTGTTCGGATTGGCAATTTTTATGGCCATCATTTATTTTGTCTTAAGCAGAAAACTCATAGGAAGAAATTGGTCCGGCCTGATACTAGTTCTTATCTCTTATTTTCTTTTATACAAGCCAGCTTTTGAAGAAGGTCTATTAAAAATAACAAGCGAGAGCTATGGGGATATCATTAAATTCCTTTCCATTTCAACCAGCACAGTTCATCTTCTCGCCATCATCTTTGGAATTGGCAGTGGAATTCTCTTCTCGAGACCTCAATTTAATAAATAAAACCAAAAGGATAAATCCCCAGCATACTGTTGCGGGCATTTATCCTTTTTTGGTGTTGTTTTTGGTGACAGGCACCATTTGTACTTTACCTGTGTTATTTTTATTTTCTTGAAGATTTTCTTTTTGGGATGAACATAGATTGGTATTAAAAGGGAGGGAGTGAGGGAGATGGGGTCTGGGAAACCGCCTGTGGTTCGGAGTTATACAGGAACAAAGTTACATGCGAAGGGCTGGATTCAAGAAGCTGCGCTTCGGATGCTGATGAATAATCTTGATCCAGAGGTAGCGGAGAGACCGGAGGATTTGGTCGTTTACGGTGGGATTGGCAAAGCGGCACGGAATTGGAAATCGTTCGATATCATCATCAAGACACTATTAGAATTAGAGAATGATGAAACCCTGCTTATTCAATCCGGTAAGCCTGTTGCTGTTTGGAAGACGCATAAAGATGCACCGCGGGTATTATTGGCCAACTCTAATCTGGTTCCCGCATGGGCGACATGGGAGCATTTTCACGAGCTTGATAAAAAGGGATTAATGATGTATGGCCAGATGACAGCAGGAAGCTGGATTTATATCGGCAGCCAAGGAATTGTCCAAGGAACCTATGAAACTTTTGCTGAAGCAGCCCGGCAGTCATTTGGCGGTTCCTTAAAACATACCATTACACTAACGGCTGGTCTTGGCGGGATGGGAGGCGCACAGCCGCTCGCGGTCACAATGAACGACGGAGTTTGTCTCGTCATTGAAGCAGATGAATCCAGAATCGACAGGCGTTTAGCAACCGCTTATCTCGACATAAAATCAAAGGACCTTGATGAAGCCTTGAAATTAGCGAGAGAAGCTAAGGCTTTAGGAAAAGCAGTTTCGATCGGCTTACTAGGCAATGCGGCTGAAATCCTTCCACAAATGATTGAAAAAGGGTTTACGCCGGACATATTAACGGACCAAACCTCCGCCCATGACCCGCTAAATGGCTATATTCCTGTTGGCATGACACTCGAAGCCGCTGCAATAATGAGAGTAAAAGAACCGGTCCGTTATGTGAAGCTTGCCAAACAAAGTATGGCCTTACATGTGAAAGCGATGTTGAAAATGCAAGAAACGGGTGCGATCACATTTGATTACGGAAACAACATCAGGCAAGTGGCTAAAGATGAAGGGGTCGATAATGCTTTTGATTTTCCAGGATTTGTGCCAGCATACATCCGCCCTTTATTTTGCGAAGGAAAAGGCCCTTTCCGCTGGGCTGCTCTTTCCGGCAATCCAGAAGATATCCGGAAAATAGATGAAGTCCTCTTACGCGAGTTTAAAGAGGATGATCATTTATGCAAATGGATTTCAATGGCTCGTAAAAAAATCAGCTTTCAAGGTCTGCCGGCCCGGATTTGCTGGCTCGGCTACGGAGATCGTGCCCGGTTTGGAAAGCTTATCAATGATATGGTCGCATCTGGTGAGGTATCCGCACCCATCGTGATTGGTCGTGATCATTTAGACGCAGGTTCGGTTGCCTCTCCAAACAGAGAAACAGAGGGAATGATGGATGGCAGTGACGCCGTATCAGACTGGCCGATTTTAAATGCATTGATCAATGCAATCGGCGGCGCCAGCTGGGTATCTATCCATCATGGAGGCGGGGTTGGAATGGGCTATTCACAGCATGCAGGAATGGTCATTGTTGCAGATGGAACGAAGGAGGCAGAAGTCCGGTTGCAGCGGGTACTAACCACTGACCCTGGAATGGGAGTCGTCCGTCATGCGGATGCCGGCTATGAATTAGCAATCAAAACGGCTAAAGAAAAAGGCATTAACATGCCCATGCTCGAGTGAGGACTAACGAAAGCGAGATGGTGATACAGATGGGCAAGGCCATTTTTATTCGGAATGCAGCTCAGCTAGTAACCCTAAGGGGGAGTTCCAATGCTACCCTAGTAAAAGAAGCGATGTCTACCCTTGGCATCATCGAAAACGGCAGTTTGTGGATTGAAGATGGGGTGATTCAAGCTGTAGGAAAGGACGAGGAACTTGTTAAAAAATACGCCGACCGCCTTTATCTTGCTGAAGTGATTGATGCGGCAGGAAAGCTCGTCACACCTGGCCTAGTTGACCCACATACACATTTAGTTTTTGCTGGAAGCAGAGAAAATGAATTTAACCTAAGGCTCAAGGGAGCGTCCTACATGGAGATCATGAATGCCGGCGGAGGGATTTATGCTACGACTAGAGGGACAAAACAGGCCACCCATGATGAACTATTTAAGGAAAGCTTCGAGCGATTAAATCAGTTCCTGTTACATGGAGTGACAACGGTTGAAGCAAAGAGCGGCTATGGGATGGATTGGGAAACCGAACGAAAGCAGCTTGAAGTGGCTAAGCAATTAAACGAAAAGCATCCAATCGACGTAGTGTCCACTTTTATGGGGGCACATGCGGTTCCAAAAGAATATAAGGACAATCCGGATCAATTTGTCGATATTTTGGTAGAAGAAATGATCCCTTTGGTGGCCAAACTGGGACTCGCCGAGTTTAATGATGTCTTCTGTGAAAAAGGTGTGTTTACTCCGGAACAAGCCCGAATTATTCTCGAGGCCGGAAAGCGTTATGGGTTAACACCGAAAATTCATGCTGATGAAATTGAACCATATGGCGGGGCAGAACTTGCTTCAGAGGTGGGAGCCATCTCAGCCGATCATCTGTTAAAAGCATCTGAAAAAGGACTGCTGGCTATGGCTGATGAGGGGGTAGTCGGGGTCCTGCTTCCCGGAACCGCTTATTTTTTAATGGCAGAATCGGCTAATGGACGAAAAATCATAGATATGGGTGTACCCGTGGCCTTGTCAACAGATTGCAATCCAGGCTCCTCTCCAACTGTATCCCTCCCTTTTATAATGAATCTAGCATGTGTAAAAATGGGGATGACACCTGCAGAGGTCATCACCGCAGCAACGATTAATGCCGCACATGCGATCGGGCGCGGCAAACAGATTGGCAGTTTGGAGGAAGGTAAGAAAGGTGATGTGACGATTTTTAAGGTAGAAAATTATATGAAACTTCAATACTTGTATGGGATGAATCATATCGAAACTGTAATTAAAAATGGCAGGGTCGTTGTAAAGGGAGGTCGGCTTACTTGAATAGCTTTCTCTATCCTAAATTAAATCCACCGGGTTTTATTTGGGTAAGGCCTGAAGGAAACTATGAAATGAACAAGGTTCATGAGTGGATTCAGCCGCTAACCAAGGAGTCTAATCCTGAACAAACGAAGAAGGCGGATGTGGTAGTCGTAGGGGTCCCGCTCTCTCGTTCGTCGATTAGCCCCTCAGGAGCATCCGAATTTCCGGATGCTTTCAGACGTGCCTGGAAAGGCTTTACCACTTATAACATAGATGAGGACGTGGATTTAGGAAAAATGCTTGCCTTAGATGTGGGGGACGTACCAATGCACGTTACCGATATCCGCCGTTGTCATGATAATATCGCCGAGGCATCAGCGACCATTCATCGTAATTTTCCTGCCTCAATAGTTACGGCGGTCGGAGGGGATCATTCCATTACTGCCATGATGATAAAAGGATTACATTGGGCAAAACCACAGGAGAAGATAGGCATTTTGCAATTGGATACCCACTTCGATTTAAGAAGCCTTGCTGATGATGGGCCTTCCAACGGAACACCGATGCGGAATTTGATTGATAGTGGTGTAGTGGAAGGGCCGAACCTATACAACATTGGATTACATGGCTTTTTTAATAGCAAGGATTTAAAGGTGTATGCAGATGAAAAGGGTGTTAATTATTTGACCATCCGCCAGGCACGAAAAAGAGGTATCGCAAAAACGGTCTCTCAATGCTTAAAAAAGCTTAATGAAAAGGTCGACACAATCTACTTAACCGTTGACATGGATGTCCTTGATATCGCCTATGCCCCTGGTGTCCCTGCATCTACGCCAGGCGGAATGACAACAGCAGAACTACTGGATGCAGTTTTCACTGCTGCCAAGCATCCAAAAGTCAAAGCAATTGACATCGTCTGCCTTGACCCGCTAAGAGACACACAAGTCCAGCCCACCGTAAAACTTGGCACCCATGTCTTTTTAACCTTTTTAACAGGGGTAATGATAAGAAAGGTGACAGGCACCGTAAAGTAAATCATATTTTCAATATGGCCAGCCACTTAACCCGGATCGGTTTCATTGAACGGGAAAGAGGCTGGCCATTCTTTTTTGATTTTGTGGACAAACGCCTTTACCAATTTATAACTACTTGAATTTACTATACCAACGATTCAATCTTTGTTCTTGATTTTGTCTCAACTCATCGGATGGTTTAAATAGACAAGCACCTATAAACGGATAACTAATAGTTAGTTATAGGGGATTGAAACCAACGATCGGCGATTCATGAAAATAGGTAAGAAAATAATGCTAGGAGGAAAAATGTGGATACCAAACAACTAGAGATGTGGATTAAAGGTATTAAAGTGCGGAATTTAGAAAATGCTGATGTAGAAGTAATACAGAACAATTCCCCGTTTGTAATGATCGGAAAAGGCCGTCAAGGGGCCGTCTTTCAAGTGCCGAAGGAAATATCAGAAGCTGATGCATGTGTCAAAGTTTTCGGTAACGTAGAAGACTGTGAACGGGAGTACTATGCCTTATCGCTCGGAAAAAATACTAATTTATTCCCCAAAGTATATGCCAAAGGCCGCCTCTATATCGCAATGGAATTAGTCCAGGGAATCGACCTGCGTGAATATCTTCAATCTCAGCCATTAACACATGAACTATCCTACAAATTAATAGAGATGCTAATTACGTTTAAAGCAATTGGCTTTCAGCGTATTGACCATCATAAACGGCAAATTTTCATCCAGCCTGATGGATACTTAAAGGTCATTGATGTGGCCAGAACTGTCTGGCGTGACCGTGTCTATCCATACCCGCGTAAGCTGTTAACATCCCTCGGAGAAAAAAATAAGGAAATATTCTTATCGCATGTTCAAGAAATGGCCCCTGATTTATATAAAGAATGGGAGCATTATATCCAAATGGAAGAAATGTCTCGATTTATCCTCGAAAACCTTCTTCCTGAGAGAGATGATCAAAAATTAAAGGAACTTTGCAAAAAATTGATAACAACCAACGATGAAAAACAATATATGTTACAGCTTGAAGGTCTTGTTCAAAAAGTATTCAAGGAAGAATGGATTAAGGTTATGCTGGCCCGAGGTGTTGATCCAGACAAGGTCATGAAAAAAATAGATGAATATTGGAAAAATCTTGAAAACCAGACTGAATCAGTTAGTGAAAGGGACCGGGATCAAGAATCTTCAGGCCGCCGTTACTCTGGAGAGACCAGCCGAGGTTCTACTAGACAGCAGTCTAGGAAGCGTTTTGAAGGGGAAAGATTTGAAGCAAATCCAAAGGGCGGTGTTAGAAGAAGATATTAACTTCAATAGATATCAAGAAGAGGAGAGTATTAAATGAAAGTACTAGTAATCTGGCGGCTTCTAACCGTTGGCGGTGTTAACGCTGGATGGAGGAATCGCTCGATTTATTTTAAAAAGCATGGCATTGAAACAGAGTTTCTTTACACCACAGACCATGGTGGACTTCACATTATGCAAGATGTCGCTAAGGTGTATCTTACAAAAGATGAGAAAAAAATAATAAAATTAATTAAGAAAAATAACTATGACGCTATCATCGTGGTGGATACAAGTGCAGCCTATAAATGGATACGAAAGGCCCAATTTAAAGGTCCTGTCATTATTGAAGCCCGTACTCCGGAACTGATCAAGCTCACACCGCACCTAAAATCCTTTAAGGGAATTGAACCCGAATTGATTGTTGTGCCCTCTAATTATCAAAAGCGCCTAGTCTCTATCCTAACAGATGAAATCCCAATCCAAGTGATTTACAACGGAGTCGACACATCCTTTTTCCGGGCGTTAGCTCCCGAAGAAATGGATGTAAGTTCAGATCCAATCCTACCTGATAATAAAAAAATTATCGGTTGGATTGGACGATTAGACAAACGAAAAAACTGGCAGATGTTAATCGAAATAGCCAAAAGAATGAAAGATTACCGGAGTGATATTGAAATATGGGTGATTGGAGGAGCACAAAGTGTTCAGCGCGAAGAGTTTAAGGCTGTCTGGGAAGAGGAGCAGCTAACAGACTTGATTAAATGGTTTCCTGTGATTCCCTATCAACAAATGCCGCATGTATATGCGAAAATCCGGCAATCAGGCGGCTGTACACTTGCGACAACGAAGACAGAATCCTTTGGTAATACATTTATTGAATCGATGATATGCGGGATTCCGGTTGTCGCATCGAAAATGATGCCAGTTACCGAGCTGGTGATAGACGGCGTAACGGGCCGGCTTTATCGTGGACAAAACGTAGATGATGCGGTCAACCAAATTAATAACATTCTAGATGACCCTATGAACCATCAGGAAATGTCACTATCGGCAATTGAGCACGTTAAACAGAATTTTGCGATAGAAAAAGTGGCAGAAGAATATATTCAATTACTTAAAAATTTAGGCAACAAAAATGGGGTGATGGGTTCATGATCACACCAGTACAATATATAAAAATGCTTGAGGGAAAATCAAATGCGCACTTAATCCATTTTAATGATGGAAAAGATTATGTTGTGAAATTTTTTCAGCCTGAGTTTGAGAAAACTTTGCCAAATGAGTGGGTTGGCTATTGTTTGGCCCGTTATTTAGGACTGCCTATTCCCTTTGCCAGGATTGTTGAAATTCCTGATAAGTTTTCTTCTCAAGTACCTGAACTGGCTAATCTCTCTCATACTCAATATCAATTTGCTTCGTTATATATGAAGAACTGCAAAGATGGTCATCAAGTAGAAAGTGACCCTGTCATTATTAATGATCAACCACTGGCCGGTATCATTCTATTAGACTATTGGCTGTGTAATCAGGACCGGACGCGGAAAAATATTTTGCTGAGGGAAAAGGAAAATGGCAGCTTTCACTTGTGGATGATTGATCAGGCGGAGATTTTTGGTACAAACAGCTGGCTTCGCTCCGATTTGGAGGATTTGCCGGTAGAGGTACTAAAAAGTGCAACCCACCAGATTATGGCACAAAATATTCGTGAGGAACAAATCTTTAAGGAATTTTTCGAACTCATTCAAACCATGCCCATTTATCTAATCGAGGAAATTGTTTCCGTCATTCCGGATGAATGGCTGGTTTCGCCAGAGGAAAGAAAGACCATTGTCACCACATTGGTCACGAGGCGAAGGAAAATTCTCCCTGAATTAATGAAGAAGTTTATTAAAAAGGTCTACCGGCCATTACATCAAAATAGTACAGATGAATGATTTTATGATATTTCCCGCAAAGGGATATAAAAATGGTTCTTCGAAACGAACGATATAGTTTGTGAAGTAATAAAACCTTGATATTTTTCAAGGTTTTATTGTTACAGACAATTTATTCTATAACAGAAAACGCTCCGACAAAATTAGGCGAAAAATGTCTGTTTATGCGCTTTCCCGAGGAATAAAAACACAGGAACCTTTAGAATTCAACAATACAAGAGGATTTGTTATATAATAATCGAAGAGTACACTATGATGAACGGGGTGGAAAAGAGTGAAAATTGTGATTATTTCCGATACCCATCTACCTAAACGGGCTAAAGGACTACCTGCAAGATTAACGGCGGAATTAAAAGATGCAGATTTAATTATTCATGCTGGTGATTGGCAGACAATCGACGTGTTCCATGAACTTCATACATATGGGAAAGTGGAAGGGGTCTTTGGCAATGTTGATGATGAAGAGATTAAGAAACATTTCCCCGAAAAAAGAATCATAGAGTTGAACGGATTTAAAATAGGGGTTACTCACGGGCATGGTAAGGGAAAAACAACAGAAAAGCGGGCTATTTTAGCTTTTACTGAAGATGAAGTCGATTGTATTATTTTTGGTCATTCACATATTCCTCTGAAAAAATATCAAAATGGGCTCCTGCTTTTTAACCCTGGTTCCCCGACAGATAAACGCCGTCAGAAGATGTATTCCTTTGGTATACTGCAAATAGGTGATACGATAGAGGCAGACCATATCTTTTTTTCTAATAAAGGAGTTACGAATGAATAAAACAGTGATTGTTTATACAACCAACGATTGCATTGAATGTACCATGGTTAAAAAGGTATTGACCGAAGAAGGAGTTCCCTTTGAGGTAAGAGATATCTCCAAAAATCCAACTTATCAAAAAGAAGTCGAGCAATACGGTTTTTTAGGAGTCCCGGTCACCGTACTGAATGACAGAGCAGTAAAGGGATTTACGAATGAGCTAAAGGAAATTATCGACATAGCTAAAAGTAAAGGTGTCAAATAAAAATTCTTTACAATGCTAGGAAATAGGGGTAAGATGAGTGTAATTTAATAACGAAGATCTACTAGGGGTGCCCTGTATTCAGGCTGAGAGAAAACGATTAAGTTTTTAACCCTTTGGACCTGATCTGGATAATTCCAGCGTAGGAAAGTAGTTAAGTGGGATATTTTGTTACGCAACGCAATCAAATCAAACCAAACCAGGTCCATTATGGGTCTGGTTTTTTTATTTTTTAAAAGAAAAGGGGAAAATAGGTTGGAAAAACATTACGTGTATGAAACGTTACAGAGAGTCAGAGATGTTAGCCCGCTTGTACATAATATTACCAATGTGGTTGTGACAAATTTTACCGCAAATGGACTGCTTGCCTTAGGTGCATCACCAGTTATGGCTTATGCCAGTGAAGAAGTCGCGGATATGGCAAGGATTGCAAGTGCATTGGTTTTGAATATCGGTACCTTAAATGCACAGAATGTGTATAGCATGATTATCGCAGGGAAAGCAGCGAATGAGCAGGGCGTTCCCGTCATTTTTGACCCGGTAGGAGCAGGTGCTACTCCTTATCGAACGGATACTGCCCACAAAATAATGAATGAAGTGAAGGTTGCTGTGGTTCGCGGGAATGCGGCAGAAATCGCAAATGTCATTGGTGAAAAGTGGGAAATCAAGGGTGTTGACGCAGGGGAAGGCAATGGAGACAAGGTCGAACTTGCTGTGAAGGCAGCTCAAAAAAGTGGCAGCGTAGTGGTGATCACCGGAAAAGAGGATATCGTTTCGGACGGTGCAACCACCTATGTCGTATCTGGCGGACACCCTCTTTTAACGAAAGTAACAGGAACTGGCTGCTTATTAACCTCAGTCATCGGGGCTTTTGCTGGAGTAGAAAAAGATGTGCTCCGGGCAGCGGTTTGCGCTTTAGCTTATTACGGGGCTGCTGCGGAAAAGGCGGCAAAGAAAACGGCTGAAGCGGGACCAGGCAGTTTCCAAATTGAATTTTTAAATCAATTAGCACTTATAAATGAAGAAGATATTACTGCGAGTGTGTCTATCAAAAAGATTTAACGGAGGTTTTTAAGATGTATAAAGCATTAACGATTGCCGGCTCAGACAGCGGCGGCGGGGCTGGTATTCAGGCTGATTTGAAGACATTTCAAGAATTGGAGGTCTTCGGGATGTCAGCGATTACGGCAGTGACTGCGCAAAATACCTTGGGTGTTCATGGGGTTTATCCGATGACACCGGAAGCGATTGTTCAACAAATGAACGCAATCGGGGAAGACCTCGGCACAGATGCCCTTAAAACAGGGATGCTGTTCAGTTCGGAGATTATTGAAGCTGTTTCCGGGCAAATCCGCAAATTTGGATGGGAGAATCTTGTTGTCGATCCAGTGATGATTGCCAAAGGCGGTGCCTCTTTACTGCTGCAGGAAGCGATTGTTGCCATGAAGACCCATCTATTACCCTTGGCAAAAGTGATTACTCCTAATATTCCAGAGGCAGAGGTTCTAACAGGGATGTCGATTAGGAGTGCCGAGGATAAAAAGGAAGCTGCTTTAAAATTGGTTGAACTGGGCGTTCATACGGTTGTCATCAAAGGCGGACATGATAAAGATGATACATCTTCAACAGATTTATTGTATGATGGTTCGGAGTTTCATACGTTTACGAATAAACGGATTCCGACAAAAAACACCCATGGGACCGGTTGTACTTTCTCAGCAGCAGTGACGGCTGAACTGGCGAAAGGTGCTTCGGTTTATGATGCGGTCTTAACGGCGAAAGAGTTTATTCAGGCGGCAATCGAGGATGGGATTGATGTTGGTCATGGTCATGGACCGACAAACCATGGGGCGTTACGGAAAAGAAGGGAGCTCGGAAATCGATGAACAACCTGAGAGAAGCTTTAAAAGTTTATTTTATTATGGGCAGTCCTAACTGCCTTAAAGAACCAGCGGAAGTATTAAAAGAAGCAATAGCGGGCGGTGTGACTATTTTCCAATTCCGTGAAAAAGGGCAAGGGGCCCTTACCGGTGCGAAAAAATATGAACTGGCTCGACAACTGCAGCTCATCTGCAAAAACTATCAAATTCCATTCATCGTCAATGATGACATTGAACTCGCAATGGAGCTGGATGCAGATGGTGTACATATTGGACAAGAGGATGAGCCAGTAAAAGTGGTACGTGAAAGAATTGGTGGCAGCAAAATCCTAGGTGTTTCCGTCCATACCCCAGAAGAAGCCGAGACCGCACGCAGCGAAGGGGCTGATTATTTTGGCATTGGCCCAATCTATCCCACAAGTACAAAGGATGACGCCAAACCTGTACGGGGTACAGAGTTAATCGAAATCCTCCGTCAGCAAGGTAACACGATGCCAATCGTTGGAATCGGCGGAATTACAAATGAAAACGCAGCCGCTGTCGTAAAGGCCGGAGCCGATGGTGTTTCAGTCATTACGGCAATCAGTCATGCAGACTCACCGTATGAAGCGGCAAAAAAATTAAAGAATAGTGTGGAGGGCTAATAAACATGAATAAAACGTATAAGCTGACATTAACGGCGATGATGGTTGCAATTGGCACAATTACTAGTAATCTCGTAGCTATACCGATCGGGTTTACAAAGGTATTCCCAATGCAGCACTTTTTAAACGTTTTATCAGCTGTTCTTTTAGGCCCTTATTACGCGGTTGCTCAGGCCTTTTTGGTATCACTGATCCGCAATTTAATGGGAACAGGTTCCATCTTTGCTTTTCCTGGCAGTATGGTAGGAGCCCTGCTGGCGTCCCTATTATTTTTAAAAACTAAAAAGATCTATCTTGCGTTTGTTGGTGAAGTCATCGGGACAGGAATTCTTGGAGCGCTTGTTTCCTATCCGATTGCTACCCTGTTACTTGGACAGAAAGCAACGCTGTTTGGGTTTATTCCGCTATTTATTTTCAGCTCTTTTGCAGGCGCACTGCTGGGATTTGTAGTTTTAACCGTATTTTTAAGGAAGAAAGTTTTAGTGATGAATGATAATCAGACTCCTGCAATAAAAAACTAGGGTGTGTGTGAAAATTGAACGAAGAATTAATGGGAAGAATAACGGGGGAGATTGAGGCGAGAAAGGGAGAACTACTAGAGCTGTTGACAGATCTTGTTGCTTTTCCAACCGTCAGCCCTCCCGCACGTAATACGAATGATGTTCAAGAGTTTATTAAAGGGTATCTCGAAGAGTTAGGTTTCACGACGGATAAATGGGATGTTTACCCTGGTGATCCCAATGTGGTCGGAATCTTAACGGGTGAATCACCAGGGAAGTATAATAGCTTAATTGTCAATGGACATGTCGATGTGGCCGAGGTTGGAGATACGAAAGAATGGAGCGCCTCCCCATTCGAAGCCCAACAAATGGATGGCTATATTTATGGACGGGGCGTTGCCGATATGAAGGGCGGCATTGCTGCATCCCTTTTTGCCATTAAACTATTAAAAGAAATGGGTATTACCCTTAAAGGCGATCTTCAATTTCAATCTGTGATTGGGGAAGAGGTGGGTGAAGCCGGTACGCAAGACTGTGTCGAACGAGGTTACCGCGCGGACTATGCGGTAGTGGTTGATACGAGTGATTTACATATTCAAGGACAAGGCGGCGTCATTACTGGCTGGATTACGATTGAAAGTAAAGACACCTACCATGATGGAATCCGCCGGAAAATGATTCATGCGGGCGGAGGGGTAAAAGGAGCCAGTGCGATTGAAAAAATGATGAAGATCATTGCCGGCCTGCAAGAACTCGAGCGTCACTGGGCTGTTACGAAAAGTGATCCAGGATTCCCGCCAGGTACCAACACGATTAATCCTGCGGTCATTGAGGGAGGCAGACATGCGGCGTTTGTAGCTGATCGCTGCGCTTTATGGGTAACGGTCCATTTTTACCCGAATGAAGATTACGAAGAAGTGATCCGTGAAATTGAACAGCATGTCCTTGCCGTTGCCACTGCGGATCCTTGGCTTAGAGATAATCCTCCACAGTTTGTCTGGGGAGGAAAGTCAATGATTGTCGACCGCGGAGAAATTTTTCCTTCATTAGAAATCGACCCTGACCATCCTGGTACAAAGCTGTTAGCGAACTCCTATGAAGAAGCGTTGCGAGAGGTTCCAACAGTCGGAATGTCCACAACGGTAACCGACGCAGGCTGGCTCGGTCGTGCCGGAATTCCAACCGCGATATTTGGACCGGGAAAATTAGAGGACGCCCATGCCGTCGATGAAAAGCTGGAAATCCAGCAGCTGTTTGATTTTACAAAGGTTCTGGCTACTTTTATCGCCGAGTGGTGCAACACCGAGAAGGGGGACAAACCAACAGCATGAAATTTTCTGAGCGACTTTTTGATAAAGTAAGTGATATATGGGAGAAAACCCACCAGCATCCATTTGTTGTTGGTATGGGGATGGGGGACCTGCCAGTTGAGTCCTTTATTCGCTACATGAAACAAGATTACGTGTACTTAATTGACTATTCGAAGCTGTTCGCTATTGGAGCGGTGAAGGCGAGGGACATCGAGACAATGGCAGCATTCGCCAAGCTCCTGCATGAAACCTTGCATGGAGAAATGGATCTGCATCGACAATATGCCTCAAGATTTGGAATAACGAATGAACAGCTGGAAGAAACGAAACCAACTCCGATTAATATAGCTTATACCAGTTACATGTTAAAGGTTGCACAAAATGGTTCATTAGAAGAATTGATTTCGGCATTATTACCATGTATGTGGAGCTATTGGGAGATCGGCAAAATGTTAGCTAAGGACTATCAAGGTGCTAGCAGCCACTATCTATATGGTGAATGGGTAACCATGTACGCTTCTGATGAGTTTGGCGCCCTGGCCCAGTGGCTGATCAACCTATTAGATCAGTTAACCGATGGAAAGCCTGAATGGGAGTTAGCGGTCCTTGAAGAACATTTCCTAACTACTTCCCGTTTTGAATACATTTTCTGGGATATGGTTTATCAGGGGGGCGAGTGGCCTGTCTAATTCGTCCATGTTACAAATCAATGATCTTTCGTATTCATTCGGTCCTGGTAAGCCAATTTTTGAAAAGATTTCACTTGATGTAAAAGCAGGAGAATTTGTATCCATCATTGGGGCGAGTGGTTCTGGAAAAAGTACACTATTTAAATTGGTGAATGGGCTGCTTGAACCGGATCAGGGACAAATTTTGATTAACGGCGGAAAAACTGGCAAGCGGTTAGGCAGTGTCGGCTATATGCCGCAAAAAGACCTGCTTTTACCATGGAGAACGGTCAACGAAAATGTGCTGCTTCCCTTGGAAGTCACAAAGGGAAATAAGAAAACGAAGTTACTGGAAGTAAGAGAGTGGCTGGCTCGTTTTGGGCTGGCTGATTATGAAGATGCGTATCCTAATGAACTGTCGGGAGGAATGCGGCAGCGTGCCGCCTTTTTACGAACGCTGATGACAGGAAAAGACCTGTTATTATTGGATGAACCGTTTGGTGCACTTGATTCGATGACGAAACGGAACATGCACAGCTGGTTATTAGGATTATGGGGCGAGCTGCAAAAGACGGTCCTGTTCATTACCCATGATCTAGAAGAAGCTATTCTTTTAAGCGACAGGATTTACGTTCTTAAAGTAGATGGAATTCAAGAATGGAAGGTTAATTTGCCGAGACCGAGAAGTTCAGAACTAATTTATCAAGAAGAATTTATCAGGATGAGAAGAGAACTGGAGTGGCTGATTCAACATGAAAACAACTAGATTTAAAAAATGGACAAGCGATTACGGTTTATTTTTAATTGTGATCATCCTCCTGATCAGCCTCTGGCAATGGGTGGTGAATCGAGGACTCATTCCAGCCTTTATTTTGCCATCACCTTCAGCGATTTGGGGATCATTAATAGAAAACCGTGAGCTGCTGTTTGAAGAACATTTGCCAGCCACACTGAATGAAGTACTGATTGGGTTTGCGATTTCTGTTGCTTGCGGCACACTTCTAGGAATCGGCATGCACTTTTCACGTCCGTTAGAGAAGGTGCTTTATCCGTTCCTAGTTATTTCTCAAACGATCCCGCTGATTGCGATTTCTCCGATTTTTATCATGTGGTTTGGGTATTCCATTTGGAGTAAGATCGCCGTCACCATTTTAATAGCATTTTTCCCTATTGTTGTAAGTACCTATGATGGGTTGAAATCGGGTGGTCAAGAGTATCGTGAATTATTGTTAACGATGGGGGCGAACCGCTGGACGATTTTTAAAAAAATTCAGGTGCCTATGGCCCTGCCGTCATTTTTATCAGGATTGAAAATGTCGGTTGTGTATTGTGTCACAGGGGCAACGATTGGCGAATGGCTTGGGGCGAGCCAAGGACTGGGGTACTTCAGCCGGCGCATGTCTGGGAGCTTGCAGGCAGATGCTGTGTTTGCTGCTATTTTTCTATTATCTTTACTTGGTATTATCTTATTTTTATTAATCAGTTTTATTGAAAGACAATTATTGAAAAATAAATACCACATCTAAGAGGGGAAGTAAGTAAAATGAAAAAGGTTTCAATAATCATACTAGGTTTGATGCTGCTAGTGTTAAGTGCTTGCGGGAAAAATGACGACAGTGCTGCCGAAAAGAAAGGCGATCAGAAGCTTGAAAAAGTGACATTGATGCTAGACTGGTATCCGAACGCTGTCCATTCGTTCCTTTATGCAGCCGAGGAGAAGGGTTATTTTAAAGAACAGGGCCTAGATGTTAACATCGAAATGCCGGCAGATACAAATGATCCGCTAAAACTAGTGGCAGCAGGCCAAATTGATATGGCGTTAAGCTATCAGCCACAGGTACTTGTCGCTCGCGGCGAAGATATTCCCGTTCAATCGTTTGGTGCCATTGTGCGTCACCCGCTTAATCAATTGATGGTGCCGGCTGATAGTGCGATCAAATCACCTAAGGACTTAGCAGGTCAAACGATTGGTTATCCATCGATTCCTTTGGATGAAGCAATTGTACAAACGATGGTAAAGTCTGATGGGGGAGATGCTTCAAAAATTAAGATGGTCGATGTTGGCTGGGATTTAATTCCTGCCATGGCAACAAAGAAAACAAATGCCCTTATCGGCGGTTATATTAACCATGAAAAATTGCTGCTTGATAAAGAAGGCCATCCAATGCGTACCTTAAATCCTGCTGATTATGGTGTACCTGATTATTATGAATTAGTTCTAGTCGGCAGTGAGAAGGAACTAAAGGCAAAGCCTGATGTGTTTAAGAAGTTTATGACAGCAATTGGAAAAGGTCAAAAATATGTTCAGGACCACCCGGAAGAGGGCTTGTCAATTTTACTTAACCATGAAGACAAATCATCGCCTTTAGAAAAGGACATTGAGACCAAGAGCTTAGAAATTCTCTTGCCGCTCATGGACGCAAAGGACCAATCATTCGGCTACCAAGACCCGCAAACCTGGGATCATGTCGCCAAATGGTTAATTGACAACAAAGTAATCAAATCGGGTGTCAAAGCAGAAGACGCATTCGTCAACTTTTAAACTGTGAATAGATAAAAAAAGGTGACAGGCACCACCCTTGGTGGTGCCTGTCACCGATATAATGTTTGGTAGTGTGGTCGTGTTATTAAATTCATTAGGTAAGCTGAATTCTTTGGATTCGGCTTTCTTTTTTTGTTTAGGAAGTTGATGATGGTGTTGGCACTTTGAATACCTACGCCATGACCGTAGTAACTGTCATCGCCAAAGTAGATCACATTTTCAGCACGCCAATGAGGCTGTTTAGGATCAAAGTCAGGGTTGTTAAAATGTAAAACGTCTCCAGGCAGAAACTCATCACTATAAAATTGATAAATAGGAAGATCTTCATCAAATTGCCAATCCATTAAGTAAAGCCTGTCAAATAGTGCATCAAACTGTTGGCGCCCAATTGAATAAAGGGTTGCGAGATATAATACAATTGCAATGCCAGTGGAGCATTCAGTTGCATATAGCTTCCCGTTTTTGAGGATATCCAAAATACCTACAGACGGACTCACTCCTTCCTTTAGTAAGAATCCTCCGTTCATTAACCGATCCCAATAGGTTTTATTACAAAATGCATAAGTGAAAGTCGTAAACTTTATACCGCTTTTGTTCAATTCGCGGGCTGCTTTCATCGTATTCGTACGAAATAGAAGTTCAAATTTAAGCTGATTGAGCGTTTGATACTCAAATGTGGAATAATATTTAGCCATTAAGTTAAGAATCTTTTTTTCTTCTGGTTTGGTAATTCCTTTAAGGTCTCCAGGTTCGGCAATCTGATGATTGATCTTTATCATTGGAACCCTCCCAAATACAAATATCGATTCCTTCTAAAGTATGAAACTTCAATAAAATATATTTGTTTATCATGAAATTTACTGTGGCATAGTGCAATTTTTGCTATGAACAAACGGTGTCAATCTTGTTCTAGGTAAAAAAAGGCAATATGGTTGAATTATAAAGATATATATCATACTCTTAAAAAAAGTATTATAAGTGGACTGTTACCATTCGTATTTTTTGAGGGGGGATTGGGTAATGATGAGACGGAAGAAAATAATAGGGACTGATTTGTTAAGTTCATCACTTTCACTCGGTGGTGTGGCATTGGGAAGTAAGTTAAATGAGGAAGAATCTTTCAAATTAATGGACTACTACGTTGAGCACGGAGGCAATATGATCGATTCCGCACAGGTATATGCAAATTGGCTTCCAATTGAATCAAGTATTAGTGAAATAACCATTGGCAAATGGATGAAATTAAGAAATAATCGGAATCAAATGATTGTGACAACTAAAGGGGCTCATCCGTATTTGGAGTCAATGGATATTCCCCGGTTAAATTCGCAGGAAATTATTAAGGATATTGATGAAAGCCTAAGAAGGCTTCAAGTTGATACGATTGATTTATATTGGCTGCACCGGGATGATCCCAATAAAAGTGTCGGGGAAATTCTTGAAACACTAAATGAACAGGTTAAAGCGGGGAAAATCCGCTATTATGGCTGTTCCAATTGGACAACAGAACGTAGCGTAAAATCCCAGGAGTATGCATCCGGGCATGATATACAAGGCTTTTCGGGAAACCAAATGATGTGGAGTCTTGCAGCAGCTGACCGATTAAAATTGGCAGATCCAACTCTTGTCATTATGGATAAGGAAATGAAGCAATTTCATCTAGCAACAGGGTTATCGGCAGTTCCCTATTCATCCCAAGCACAAGGCTTATTTTCCAAACTCGATTCAGGCAGTCTAACTTTCAATGAAAGTCAAATAATGCCTCTATATTACTCAGATAAAAATCGTAACAGACTAGAACGAGTCCGAAAGATGGCGATCGATCATTCACTCTCAATTACCCAAGTGGTGTTGGGCTATCTTTTATCACAGCCGTTTTCTACCATCCCTATTATCGGCTGCTATATGGTCGAACAATTAGATGAGTGTCTGCTAGCGGATATGGTTCACTTTACCAAAGATGAATTGGAATTTTTGGAGAATGATGTTTAAAGAATCCCAAAAGTATTACTTGGGATTTTTATATTTTAGGTGAGATTTTTTCATTAAAATTGTCTGTTTTGACCAAGAGTGTGGTTAATCCAACAAGGTATAATACGAATATATCTGGCTTGGTATCGTCAATAGCCTTATAATTTAAAACAGAAAAGGATGATATTCTGATATGGGAATACAATTACTTTTACTAAGTACGTTGATGTGGAGTTTTGTTAGTATATTTGTGAAAGCAGCTTCGTTTTCACTGGACAGCTATACGATTACGTTTTTTCGCTTTTCATTGGGAGTCGTTTTTTTGCTTTTATTTATTTTTATCAGTAAGACTAAATTCAAGATTACATGGAAGTCGAAATGGATTTGGTACGGAGTAGTTGGAAAAACCATCAACTATCTCTTTGAAAATTATGGTGTTTCAATTGGACATGCGTATGAACAGATTCTTGTCATTCCTTTTTATTACTATTTTCATGTTGCTCTTTTCTGTTTTTTATTTCAAAGAAAAAACAACTTACCTCTCTTTGATATCGGTAGCATTTTGTGTATTAGGTATCTCTCTGATTAGTATGAACGGTCTTACCATGAGCAAATTATTAGAGTTTGATTTTTATTTAACACTCATATTTGCAATATCTGCTTTGGGTGCTTGTTTTCATTTTGTCAGTCAAAAAATATTAATTGAAAAAATGAATGCCACTGATATGAATCTATCAATCTTCCTATGGTGCAGTCTGGTTACTACGGTTCCAGTTCCGTCTCAGTTCCAATTGCAAGGGGAATTTAATGCTATCTCTGTTTTATCCTTGACTGGTTTAGGCTTTATTACAGGCATAAGTTTCTTGATTTATGCAAAAGCATTAAAACAAGTTTCATTCATGGTCGCATCTATACTCGGTAATGCCAGCATTATATTTACTCTATTTTGGTCATGGTTATTTTTTAAAGAACCAATTACCATTTATATTGTTATCGGATCATTGTTATTTTTAGTAGGTATGTTTGTATTAGCCTTACCTGGAGCAAGGGTGTCAAAGCCTAAACAAATCGCAAATGTCAGTTAATTTAGTAACGCTTACATTTGTAATTTTCTAACTAATTTAAATATTTCGATTGACAAAGACTATTCAGATAATTTACTATAAGTTTAAGGCTAAAACGTTATAGTTAAACGTTTTAGCTAAAAAGGAGACTCTCATGACGAGTATTAAAGAGATTGCAAAGATAGCCGAAGTTTCCGTTGGGACAGCCTCATTCGTTTTAAACGGAAAAGGAGATCAAATGAGGATTTCCAAGATGACACAGGAAAGAGTTTTAAAAATAGCAAAGGAATTAGGCTACACTCCTAATATTTCTGCACGTCGTCTCCGTAGCAGTGACGAAAAAGTTCTCCCTGTTATAGCGATGCTTTGGACCAAAAATGCTCGTTCTACTCTTATCAAGCGATTCTTGGATGGCATTCAAGATAAATCATCCTCGAGAGAGCAAAATAGGGAGTTTGAGCTGTTGATCCAGCCATATGAAAATGGCCATTTAAATAAAATAAGCAGTTTAAAGACAGGGACTCGTTTTAACGGGGCTATCATTGTAGGTGCTACGGAAGCGGACATGGATTATTTAGAGACTAATGATGTAAATGTCCCAATTGTTTTTTATCAAAGAAAATCGAACAAATTTAGTACCGTTTATGCGGATAGCTTTAGGGCAGGAGAAAATGTTGCCGATGTTTTTATGAAAAAGGGCCATCGAAAAGTAGGGTTAATGGTTCCAAGATTATCTAACCAGGCTGTTACTCTGAGAAAAGAAGGCTTTGTTAGTCGTGTTACCGAGCATTCCTTGGAACTTTCCTCCGATAATATTTTAATAGGAAGCTTTTCCGAAGAGGGAGGTTATCAATCTGTTAAGGAATGGTTAACTACCAAAAAAGAATTACCAACCGCAATCTTCTCTTTATGTGATGAAATGGCAGTAGGAGCATTATCTGCTTTCCATGAAGAAGGAATTGGAATTCCTGAGGATATTGAAATGATTAGTCATGATGATTATGAAATTACCAAATTTACGATTCCAGCTTTGTCGACTGTTCATTTACCAGTTGAAGAAATGGCAGCCCAATGTATGAGGACCTTGCTTGATTTGATAGAAAAACGGGCAAAAGCGCCGATTCATTCAACTTTTGAATCCCCAATTGTCTTTCGGAAAAGTTGTGAAGCCCCCTCATAAACCAAGAAAATGGGGGGGGAGTTTGGCTAATGCTAAAACGTTATAGCAAATATAGCAAAATTTATATTTTCGGCATTGGAGGATGGGATACTAAGGTATCCAGAGAAAAGTGGTCGACCAGTTAAGAATTCTAACCCAAACGCTTAATTATATCTTACATAAACCAGTAATCGAAAAAACTTAGTTTACTATCATGATACCTTACAAGAATAGAAGGGAGTTTGAAAATGCTGAAGGTAGCTGTAGTAGGAGTCAATAACATTGGAAAAATTCATTGTAAGACCTACAGTGAAAATCCGGATGTCAAGCTAGTGGCTGTATGTGATCTTGTCCAAGAACGAGCAGAACAAATGGCTGGCCAGTATGGTATAAAATATTTTACTGATATGAAAACCATGCTGGAGAACGAAGAAATAGATGTAGTAAGTATTGCTACAGCCGGCGAAGAAAATGGAGGCCATCATTATTTGCCCGCGATAATGGCCATTGAAGCAGGAAAGGATATCCTGGTCGAAAAGCCTATATCCAATAATATCAAAGATGCCAGAGAAATGGTCCGAATGGCTGCGGAAAAAAATGTCCGCTTGGCATGCAATTTAAATCATAGCTCAGTCCCAGCAGCTTATAAAGGGAAAGAATTAATAGAAAAAGGAGAATTAGGACAGTTACTATTTTTAAATATGAAGCTGGCGATTCAAAATGTGAAAGAAGCAACTCCTTGGTTCCATATGCGTGCTCTCCATCCACATTCGATTGATGTCTTGCAATACTTCGGAGGAGAAATCAGACGTGTGCAGGCTTTTATGACAAAGGCACCTGGCCGTAGTAGCTGGTCAACCGCATCGATTAATCTTGAATTTGCTTCAGGTGCAGTAGGACATCTAACAGGAAGTTATGATGCTTCTAGACGTCATCCAATTGAATATTGTGAGGTGGCTGGGAATAAGGGGAGATTTGTCATTGACAATGTATATGAGAACTTGACTTTCTATCCTCATCAAAGTGATGAGCTATTAGTCATACGCAATTCAATCATGACTGGGGTAGGCAGTTTTAATCAAACCTTTAAGAATCGTCTTGATTGTTTCATTAAAGAGGTAAAAGAAGGTGTGGCGCCAGATAAAATTCAAGCATCTGGAGCTCATGCATTAGCCTGCCAGGAAGTAATTGAAGCTGCAATACGGTCTCAGATGGAAAATGGAGCTGTCATCGAAGTACCGAGAGTAAGGGTGGAGGCTGTGAAATAAATTATAGAAAAAATGCCCGGAAAAATATTAATTCGGGTACACCCTGAAAGGTGGTGGGACAGCAGTATTTTATATCCATATTCAAGAACAGTCCATTCGTCACCTTCAATGGTCCTTACTTTACAATAATGAAAGAATATAAGGGGAGATTAAATGGATATTACAATGACTGCCAACCAAATTGAGTTTTATCGGAAGAATGGCTTTATACAAATTAATAACATTTTGACAAAAGAAGAACTCGATGAGTTGAGACAGTATGTGGACGAATCAATGGAAGACCACAATCCATTGGCGCGAGAATCTCCAGATCGGAGCGCTTATTTTCGAGTTCTAAATCAAAAGGTCAATAGTTGGCGGGATCATGCCGGAATGTCAAAGTACAGCTTCCACCCCCGTTTCTCTAATATAGCCCTGCAATTGACCGGAGCAAATGGAATTCGATTCTTCCATGATCATATTCTTTTTAAGATGCCAGGTGATTCCAAACCTACTCCATGGCACCAAGACTTTCCCTATTGGCCAATGAATGAACCTGGTGCACTGTCTATTTGGATTACACTTGATGATGTAAACGAAGAAAACGGCTGCATGATGTTTGTTCCAGAGTCCCATAAGGCAGGAAAGTTCCAACCAATCAATTTGGCAGAGCCTGAAGATTTGTTTCAATTTTCAAAAAATACAGAGGTGAATAAACAGACGCCAGTCATTTGTCGATTAAAGGCAGGAAGCTGCACGTTTCATGATGGCTTGACTTTTCATTATGCGCATGCAAATCAGACAAACAGACCAAGGCGGGTTTTAGCCATTATTTTTTACCCTGAGGATACCACTTTTAGCGGTAAGAATCATATCGTCACCAATGAACTTGAATTGCAGGAGAATCAACCGATTAAAGGCAGATTATTCCCGTTGCTTGCAAGAACAGCGGACTGATTAAGATATCTGTTCATTCGTTGTGTCCTTGTAAAATTCAGAACATTCAGATGTATATTGATTTTTGAAAACGATCGCATCTTAGAGGATCTATACATAAGGCTTTAGAATGAAGAAAGTAATTATGGTGTGATCAATCTAAGGGGGAAAGAAAATGAAAGCGTTTAAAATGAAATTGGCTAAAGTTATGGCAACAACAGTAGTACTTGGAACCATTTTGGCTGGCTGTAGCAGCGGGGAAAAAGCATCCTCCGAAAAAGATGGACAGGTTACACTGACAATTGGGATTTCTGATACTTCTAATACTCCAGGTTTTAAGGCGGTAGTAGCGGAAATTGAAAAAGAATTAAATATTAAAACAGAAGTTGAAATTCGCCCCGGCGGTCCTGAAGGAGAAAATATTGTTAAAACGAGGCTGGCAACAGGCGAAATGACGGATCTGATTGTATTCAATTCGGGATCGCTTTTGAAGACAATCAATCCAGAGCAAAACTTGGTTGATTTATCGAAGGAGCCTTTTATGGATACAGTTATGGATACCTTTAAAGGGACAGTTTCCGATAAAGATAAAGTATGGGGGGTACCATTTAATACAACCTCAGCAGGAGCATGGCTCTATAATAAAAAAGTTTATGAGAAATTAGGTCTATCTGTTCCGAAAACTTGGGCTGATCTGATGGCGAACAATGAAAAAATTAAACAAGCCGGCATTACTCCTGTGATAGGATCTTTCGGTACAAGCTGGAACTCCCAGTTAATTCTCCTTGCAGACTACTATAATGTCCAGGCATTAGAACCGAATTTCGCTGAAGACTTTACGAACAACAAAGCAAAATTTGCCAAAAGTCCTGCTGCATTACGAGGATTCGAGAAGCTCGAAGAAGTTTATAAAAAGGGCTTTATGAATAAAGACTTTAACACCCTTACCTATGATCAAGCCATTCAGATGTTAGTAGAGGGCAAAGGAGCGCAATGGCCAATGTTATCATCTGCTCTGGCAACAATGGAAGAGAAGTTTCCTGATAAAGTGAACGATATCGGAATATTTGCCCAGCCAAGTGATAAAGCAGATGTAAACGGTTTAACTGTGTGGATGCCAAGTGGTATCTTTATTAACAGCAAGTCAGAAAAGATTGAAGCTGCTAAAAAGTGGATAGAATTTTACATTTCTGAAAAGGGTCTTGCAGCCTATGCATCTAAATCGAAAGCTGTTGGTCCAAGCGTAATCGAAGGTTCAAAAGTTGCCGACGATGCATACGAAGCGGTTAAAGATATGCAGCCATACTTCGATGAAGGAAAAGTTGCTCCAGCCCTTGAATTCGTCTCACCTGTAAAAGGTGCTAACTTGCCACAAATTGCTGCAGAAGTTGGCGGTGGAATCACAAAAGCCAAAAAAGGTGCAGAAATGTACGATAAAGACGTTGAGAAGCAGGCAGTACAGCTAGGACTTCCGGGTTGGAAATAAAATGGGTTCTCATGTAGATCTTTCTTAGTCAGAAAGAGAACTCTGCTGTAAACGCAGGGTTCTCATTTCTACGGATATAAGGAGTGATGAAAATGACGAAAATCAACAAGCATATGTATTCTTATTTCTTTATCATACCAGCAGCGATCATTTATACTGTACTTTTTTTATCACCAACCATCATGTCATTTTTCTTTAGTTTAACAAGATGGACACTAATAGATTGGGAATTTATCGGCCTTGATAATTTTAAACAATTTTTCTCTGAGCCATCTTTAATGATCGGGTTTAAAAACACATTAATTTATGCCTTCTTAACATGTGGCATTAAAGCGGTCCTTGGCCTTCTGCTGGCAGTATTCCTATGTTCGAAAATCAGGAATAAAAATCTCCTCAGGTCTGTTGTTTTTTTTCCGACCCTTCTAAGTACCATTGCCGTTGGGGTTGTCTTCAGTGCAATGATGAATCCTACGACCGGAATTATTAATAAGGGGCTTGATGCAATTGGAATTACTGGACCCAATTGGCTAGGTGACGCCTCGATTGCACTATTTTCTGTAATCTTAGTAGATGTGTGGAAAGGAGTTGGAATTGCAACTGTAATCTTTATTGCAGGAATTATGGCTATTCCTGTCGAGTATTATGAAGCACATAAAATTGATGGCGGAAATTCTTTTCAAGAATTCTTACATATTACATTACCGCTATCCCGTCCAGCGTTGAATACGGTCATCATTCTTGCTCTTATCGGTGGTCTGCGTACATTTGACTTAGTATGGGCGATGACTGGCGGCGGACCAGGATTCTCCACTGACTTGCTTTCTTCAATTATATATAAGCAATATGCTGGCGGGTTTTATGGTCTAGCTACTGCAGGAAACGTACTCTTGTTCCTATTCGTCGGTATAATTGCATTTCCTATCTCCAAATTACTTAATCGGAAAGAGGTGGATCTATGAGCCTGGGAATCAAGCAAGAAGGTGCAGAAGTATTGGGACAGTCCTATAACATTGAAACCAATTCTACAGTTATGAAAAAAAAGAATTTCAAACTGCTATCGATTGAAGTATTTGCTGTTTTTGCAGCTATTGTACTATTTGGCATTCCGTTTTACTTTGTCATTATTAACTCGTTTAAAGATGTTTCAGAATCCGCAGCTCTTAGTCTTGCCTGGCCAAGTAGTTTTCATATCCTTGAAAATTATCGGGCGGTATTGACCGCTAATAATGGAATGGTGCTAAGGGCATTTTTTAATAGTTCTCTCATTACGGTTTTATCTATTACAACGATGATTTTTGTATGCTCAATGGCCGCGTTTGTACTTGAAAGAAGAAAGGGAAAGCTTTCTGGTTTTTTTAATTCAATGGTCTTGGTAGGATTAATGATTCCTCCTGCGATAGTTCCAACGATTTGGGTGCTTCAAACTACTGGATTATTTAAAACTTTTCCCGGCATTGTCCTACTTGAAACGGCACTTCATTTTGCATTTGCATGCATGCTTTATAAGGCTTTTATGTCCACGATTCCAAGGGAACTGGACGAAGCAGCTCTTATGGACGGGTGCAGTTCGTTCAAACTGTATTTTAACATCATTCTTCCACTCTTAAAGCCTGTTACATCAACGATTATTGTTTTATCATCGATTCAAATTTATAACGATTTTGAAAATATGTTATATTTCTTCCCTGGTGCAGAAAATGCAACCGTTCAGTTGACCCTTTATAATTTCAAGGGAATGTATGGAACACAATGGAATCTGCTATTTGCTGATGTATTACTAATTTCAATTCCTCCACTAATCCTATTTATTTTCTTTAATAAAAAAATAGTTGCAGGTATGACTGCAGGCGCGGTTAAAGGGTAAGAGGCGATCTGAAAGACTGGGCATAACCTGGAACTTTCAAAAGTAAGGTTCCGAGTCCATTAAGAAGCTTACAAATGTCCGCATTGACCATGTGCATGGCGAAATAAACCAAGAATAAAGAACTGAAATGTTCTATTCTTAATTTGTAAGCGATTTCTCACCGTGGTTTTCAACCAAATAAAAATATAATCATATTTATAGGAGGAAGATTGATATGAAATTAGGTGTAAATTCAGTTTTATTCGGAGGATATGATTTAAAAACAGCAGTGGAATACATTAAATTTACTGGATACCAGGGGATTGAGCTTGCCTCTATCGTTGGTATGGCTGAGCATTTGAGCGATACAGCGAGTGATGCTGAGTTAAAAGAGATTTATAAACTAGTAGGAGAAGCTGGCTTAGATCTTTATTGTGTCGAAGCAGCAACCAACATCTTAATTCCAGAAAATCGGGAACGGACAAAAAGAGTTTTTGAAAGAGCTGCAAAACTAGGAATTCCAATGGTGACTGTTGGAAGCTCAGGTGTGTCTGACGATGAAGAAAAAACAGTGGAAAGCATTAATGCCATTGAAGAATTGGCTCATGCAGCTGGTGATTGCGGCATTCGTTTCGCCTTAAAGCTTCATTATGGACAAAGTATTTACAATACAAAGACAGCTCTTCGCCTTATGGAAGAAGTAAAACATCCGGCGTTAGGATTAAACCTTGATGCTACACATGTTGGCCGTGTTGGTGATAACCCAATCGCTGCTATTGAGGCACTTAAAGATTATATCATTCACGTACATATTCGTGATACGTTTATTGAACAATTAAAAATTGCTGAACCAGAGTTTCAAATTGCCGGCAGAGGAACTACTCCGTTGAAGGGGGTTGTTGATAAGATGGTTGAAATCGGTTATGAAGGAGCAACCGTTCTTGAGATCATCGGTGCCAAAAATTACGAGCTGCCAAAAGTGGCTGCAATCGCTGCAGAAAGCCATGGTTATTTAAGTAGGTTGTTCCAGGAAGCAAATGAAAAGAGGGGGAATGTAGTATGCTAAAAGTTGCTGTTGTGGGTGTAGGAAATATCGGAAAAATTCATTGTCGTTATTATAGTCAAAACCCAGATGTTAAGTTGGTTGCTGTTTGTGACTTAATTGAAGAAAGAGCATTAGCTATGAAGGAACTGCACGGTGTTAAGGCTTATACGGACATGAAAACAATGCTACAAAATGAAGAGATTGATATTATCTCAGTTGCTACTGCAGGAGAAGAAAATGGTGGTGACCATTTTGCACCAGCTGTTATGGCGATTGAAGCTGGCAAGGATGTTCTAGTAGAAAAACCGATTTCTAATAATATCGAAGAAGCCAGAGAACTTGTTCGTTTAGCTGCTGAGAAAAATGTCCGTTTAGTATCAAACTTGAATCACCGCTTCGTTCCTGCTGCTTATAAAGGAAAGGAACTGATTCAAAAAGGCGATCTCGGTACTCTCTTATTTTTAAATATGAAGCTGACCATTCAAAATCCGAAGGAAACAAGCCCGTGGTTCCATCTTCGTGCTTTGCATCCTCACTCAATTGATGTGTTGCGTTATTTTGCAGGCGATATCACTCGTGTACAAGCGTTTATGACCAAAGCTCCAGGACGCAGCATCTGGTCTACTGCTTCTATTAATCTGCAATTCGAATCAGGAGCAGTTGGTCACTTAACAGGCAGCTATGATATGGCAGGCCGCCATCCAATCGAGTACTGTGAAGTGGCTGGTAATAAAGGAAGATTTGTAATCGATAATGTCTATGAAAACTTCACATTCTATCCACATCAAAGTGATGAACTCCTTGTACTTCGAAATTCTATCATGACTGGCGTGGGCAGCTTTAATGAAACCTTTAAGAACCGACTTGATCATTTCATTAAACAAGTGAAAGAAGGGGTAGCACCTTCTGAGATCGAAGCTTCCGGTGCAGACGCACTTGCTAACCAGGAAGTGATTGAAGCTGCCATTCGATCTCAACTTGAGAATGGTGCTGTAATCGAAGTTCCAAAAGTAAAAAAGGGAATTTTACAAAGCTAAAAACGTTGTTTCGCTAGAAAGGGGATCAATGGATTGAGAATTAGAAGCAGTCAATATATGAATGAAAAGGAATTTCCGTTTTGTATCCGCTCCTTTACTCATACTGAGGACAACATGCCGCCCGTTCATAGCCATGACTTTGTAGAATTGGTTTATATAGCTGATGGCGAAGCGAAGCATAGTTTTGAAGGGGAGCTGTATGATATTTCTGCAGGGGATGTCTATATTATTAATCCTGGGGAAGTACATACATATGTAATTCAGCCAGGAAATAAATTGGAAATCATCAATTGCTTGTTTATGCCTAGCTTTATTGATGAGTCCTTACTTAAGGAACTGGGAATTTCCGATTCGATGGACTACTTTTATGTTCACCCCTTTCTAGATAATAATGAACGCTTTCATCATGGATTGAATTTACGTGGGCAGGATGCAGCAGATGTATTGGCTCTATTAAATAGAATGGCAGAAGAGTACAAAGGTTTACGAAAAGGCTATTCAACTTTAATTCGACTGCAGTTAATACAGTTACTTGTTCAATTATCAAGAATCTATGAGGAGCAAATACATTATAAAGAACCGACTTTTGTGCGTCATCAGGAAAGAAGAATACTCGTGCAAAGAATATGTGGATATTTGGAAAGACACTATCATCAAAAACTAACGCTAGCCATTCTTTCAGATTTATTTAATATAAGTTCCCGGCATTTAAATCGGATATTTAAAGAAGAAACTGGAAAAACAGTGATCGAGGCACTTCATGTTATACGAATAGAACGGGCGAAGCACCTGCTGATTGATTCGGATGATAAGGTAATTAGCATCGCAATGGAAGTTGGATACGATGACCCTGCGTTTTTCACCCGGCTGTTTTCCCGAAAAGTAGGTGTCTCACCAGGGAAGTATCGTGGAGAAAGTATCAATAATATTGTGGAAAGTTTAGTGAATTAGGGGATCTCGAATTTAATTTATAAATAAAGGAGGAGAATGGAAACTATGAAAAAACCTAATGTTATCTTATTCGGTATTGATAGTTTAAGAAGGGATTTCATGAGTAGTTATGGTTACCACCGCTTGACTACTCCTCATATTGATAAAATTGCGAGTGAAGGTGTTCTTTTTGAAAATCATTTCAGTCCAAGTATCCCGACAACACCCGCTTATGCAGCGATGCTGACTGGCATGGATTGTTTTGGGACTGATGTGGTTGCGCTGCGCCATGAAGGTCCACTTGGTGGCCATGTTAAAACGCTTGCTGAAATACTGGGGGGAAATGGTTACAATACAACATGTGTTGGTTTCACTGGTAACCCATCGTCTAGGGGATTTGATCATTATCTTGACTACGAGGCATGGATTCCTGATGAGACAGGACGTTGTCCTAAAGCGGAAAATTTGAATGCAGTTGCTATTCCTGAATTAAAGCGTTTGGCAGGGGAGGAAAAACCATTTTTCCTATTTCTTCGTCATATGGATCCACATTCGCCATATCTTCCTCCACGTCCTTTTGAGAGGATTTTCTATGATCAAAATGAATTTGATCCGGAAAATAAGTCAATGGACCCTGTATATAATTTTAAACCACATGCTGATTTCATGAAATCTTGGATTCCTAATGGAGTTACGGATGAGAAATATGTATGTGCCCAATATGAAGGTGCCATCGCTTATATGGATATGTGCATCCAAAATATCTTTGCTTCACTGGAAGCCCTTGGAATTGAAGAAGAGACATTGATTGTCATCACTTCTGATCATGGTGAGACACTATACGAACATGATTGTTATTTTGATCATCATGGATTATATGACAACATTTTAACCGTTCCGCTTATTCTGAAATTCCCTGGTAAGGTTCCAAAAGGAAAAAGATACCCAAATGTCACCATGATTCAAGATATTACACCTACAATCCTTGAATTGTTAGAGATCCCTACTGATATTCAATTCAATGGACAAAGTCTTGTCAGTGTCACTAAGGGAGAAGAGGCTAAAAGGATCACTGAGTTTTACATCACCGAGTGTACCTGGATGAGAAAACATGGCTGGCGCACTCCGGAATGGAAGTTGATCCAGGCGTTAGAGCCAGATTTCCATTTCAAACCAGAAATTGAACTATATAATTTAATAGAGGACCCAAAAGAGAACAATAATGTAGCAGACAAGCATCCAGATGTAGTGGCACTGCTTCAGGAGAAGATGGAAAATTATATTGCTGGTCGTGAGCAGCAAACTGGCAGAGTTAATCCAATGTATACGAATGTGAATTACCATGGGAAGGGTGGAGGTCCAATAAAATCCTCCGAAGAGGCCTATGAAAAATTGTACCTTGGCACATTAAGAAGTGCCAGAGGGCTGCAAGAAAAGGAAAAAGAAATACAGAAGCAGTAATATTAGAGAAGAACAGGTAGAGAGAGTGCTCAAAATCATTTTGACACTCTTTTTCATATTTTACTTTTTTAAGCCAGACAATAATAACCTATCCGAGGAGCGGATAGGTTATTATTGTGATGCTCAGGAGTGAATCTTCTGATCTAACCTTTCCCGTAAAGGGTTTGCATGCCATTCCTCCCATGTTAAATTGAAATTGGCAAGTATCTTCTCAATGCGCTTACGGAATGGCAGGCCATCATCGCGGAGCTGAATCATCATTGGATCTTCTTTACCTTGTAACATTTCTTGAACCCAATTATCTAAGTCCTTTTCGAATTGGTCAGCAAGATCAGGATTAACATCTGCAAGGTTAATTGTTTCTTCAGGATCATTCGCTAAATCATATAGTTCTCTAGGTGGGCGGTTAAAAACTCCGCTATCGAGAGTGCGAATAAATTTATGTTTTTTTGTCCGTATTCCCCTTGCAGCCTGCCAGGCACATTCACTTAAATAAATTTTCTTTTGGGTGCCATCAGCATGACCAAGAATGGCAGGCCATAAGCTTTTGCCATCGATTTTCCCGTGAATAGAAAGTTTTTCTTGTAGGTTCGGACTTTGTTTTGTGACCGCTTCCAAAATTGTTGGCATCAAATCAACCTGTTGTATAAAGCCGTTAACTTTTTTTCCTCCCGGAATCTTTTCAGGCCATCTCATGATTATAGGTACTCGTACGGTAGTATCATAAAGTCCACAGTGATCCCAGTAAATATCATGTTCTGTTAAACTCTCACCGTGGTCTCCAAATAGGATGAGCAAGGTATCATCTTTGATGCCTAGGTCTTCTAAGTATTCATCGATTTCCCTCAAGCGGTCATCTAAATACCTGATTTCAGCATCATATAAACAATTGATATATTCAGCGTCGGTCACAGGACCAAGTAAATCGAAATGATGATGTTTAAAAAAAGGATAGGCCAAATGATTATATGCTTTATCCATACTGGTATTCATAGAATCATAAGGATCTTTATCCTTATCATAAAAAGTAGGAATATATTCTTCAGGCGGGAGATATGGCGTATGTGCATCCCAATAATGAAGGAATAAGAAAAAGTCTTCTTCTTTATGTTCTTTAATCCAAGGCTTCGCCAATTGGTTAATGGTCTTGCCATCGATCCACCGGTTGCCGCCCGCGCTATTAATATAGTAACGGAATCCTCTTGCGAACCATTCTTTTAACTGGTATAGGTTGTCCACAGCGCCTGTTGTAAACCCTGCTTCCCTTAGCATAGTAGGCATCCATTCTGTGGATTTCGGAAGGGAAGTTAACTCTGACCCATGTGATACTACACCAGTCCGTAGCCCTACTTTACCCGTAAAGATAGAGGTATGAGCAACTTCTGTCGGAATATCAGAGGCAAATCCATTTTCAAAAAGTACACCTTCAGAAGCGATTTTATCCAAGTACGGACTTGTAGGTTTGTTATAGCCGTAACAGCCTAATCGATTTGCTCTGAGTGAATCAAGGGAGATCATGATTATCTTCAAGATGTTTTCCTCCTATGTACAGGTTTGTCAATGTCTTTATCATACTTATATATTAATTTCTATTACTATAAATTTCCTTGTTTATCAGGACAAAGAGATGGTCAATCGGGCCATATCGGTATATATACACTTTATTTAGGAGTAGCCTCTTTTCCATTTTGCCGGATTTTCTGGTCTCTTCTTCGGAAAGCAATATGTGTGGACCACATAATCAGTAGTGTTGATACACTTCCGCCAAAAATTAAAAGCAAACCTGGAAATTGCTGTACTGTGAAATAAAAAATGACACCTCCAGCAGCCATCATGATGGTTGAGTATGGTGAAATCACCATAAAAGAAAAGGCCGTTTTTATTACTTGGAGAACGGAAAGTTCGAAATGAACGAAAACAGGCCAAACGTAGAATATTGTCAAAACATAGACAAAAGTAAGCATTAAGAGAAAATAGTGAACCATCGTCATATAAATATTAGACATTTGTTGAACAAGCTTGATATCGAGATATAAAATAAATCCAGCCAGAAATAGGATGTACCCCAGTATATTGCTTTTTATAAACTCCTTTTTGTAGAGATTCCAAAATGTCTTAAAAATTGGTAGATCCCAATCCTCCAAGAACCATTTACGAATCACTCCAAACATGGCTGATGTCGCCGGAAAAAAACCAAAAACGACCAGGCCCAGTAAAGAAAAGATAATCCAAAGAAAATTTAAGTATGCTAGATTAAGAGCAATAGCAAAAATTTTTAATAAACCGCTTAATCCACCCATTTAAATGTTTTTCCTCCCACAATTATTTAATTTCACCTAAAGCGCTTTCAATAGGAATATATTTTAATATAGATTATATCAAAAAAATGGTTTTTTTTAAAAGAATTTTCTGAATAATCACAACGAAATACCTGATGGTAGTAATTAAAACAAGACAGTATCCTCCTCAAAAGGACACTGTCCACGAACGGTGCCTGTCACTATTAACAACACTGTCTCTATTTACACCAATGAAATCATGAAAAACTTTAAATAAGAAAGTCAATCAGATTTACCTTTTTTACTTATTTCTGTTTGGTAGATCTTTGTTGCAATGATACCCAAAATGGTGGTATTGATTGCATATCCAATGAGCATTTCGCTGGCGGCAATCAGGTTGGATATGGGACCGATGGATGTAATATCACCGTAACCAGTGGTCGTAAAGGTAGTAATGCTATAATATAAGAAATCATTGGCTTTGAGGGAGGTCCCCTTAAAGGCAATCTTTCCTCTTAGCTCGAAGATTAGCTGATATAAATTCGCATACGAAAGGATTATGCTAAATAGTAGCAGACCAATGAAAAAAATAATTGAAATCAGCGAATCGTCCGTTTTCGGAACTTGTTTAATGAAAAGGAATAGGTACCAGAACGTTAACAGATAAATGATAAAAACGATTACTAAAAATAAATAAATCAATTCCTTTTCCTTAACAGGAAAGAATAACAAACAAAATAACAGGAGATTCATTAATATATACAAAATCACTTTATTAAAGTTAAATAGCTTAAGTTTTAAAAAGGAAGTCTTCATTACAACCTCATAATGACTAATTTGAATGATTTTAGGTATATGTTTTACTTTTAAACCATTTATTATCCTACGCACTATATTTGAAGCCATTAAAAAGCGCCCCCACCTATTTAAGAGGAAGGGGACGCTTTTTTCACTGGTTTATAACTCGTAAGATTTTTATTTTTCATTAATTTAACATACATAAGAAAGAAGACAAAGGCACTTAAACCACGTAATACAGAGATGATTTCCATCGATATTCGCATATTGCTGATTTCAAGGAGCCAAATGCCGGCTTGTGGCGCAACAAAAGCAACAAAGGATAAAAGAACATTATATGTAGTAATGCAATAGGTTCTCTTTGCCTCGGGGGACTGCTCCAGCAATAGGTTGAACAACAGCAGGGTAGTACCGGAAACGAAAAAGCCAGAGGTCATCGACACAAATGTGATATAGAAAACATTGGTTGACAGGATATTTAACACCGGAGCAGTAGCCATACCCACCGCAACCCACACAAGTACCAAAGTGTTAGACTTTTGTTCCGCCCATTTTTTCCATAAAGGGAAAGAGAAAATTTGTACCAGCTGATTGGCAACAGAAAAAATACTAATCCAAAGAATGGTAGCATGTACATATCTGACATTATAAATATTAAATAATGCCCATGCGATTTGCCAGGTGAAGTTAAAACATAATGCGGAAATCAAGAACCACTTATACCCTCGGTCTTTAAAAATCGACCAATCCATCGAAGCTGCCTTTTGCCGGTCTGCTGGTTTTATCTGGTGTTTTTCTCGATGTTTCATGAGAAAAAATACTTCTAGTAATCCAAATAGGAAAGCTATAAGGAACAAAATTTGATAGGCCCAGGCATGATCCGTTTGACTTTTCATCACAACTCCAATGATTAAAGTTGTAACCATTCCAACAATCGTCAGCAGACGATTACGATCACTAAAAAAAGCTCCTCGGCGTTTTTCTTCTATCATCCCGCTAATCAAGGTTTGCCATCCGATGTTTGAGATGGTGCCAGGGACATTCATGAGTGCGACAATCATTAAAAATGTCCAAGCTTGATACGAGGAATGAATAAAAATCACCCCTGCCAGCAATAAAAACATAATCCTCGCCCAAAGAACAGACGTGGCAACTGTTTTCTTTTGTAGTTCCAACCGATTTAGTAGAACGGCTGCCGGTATGGTCATTAATAGTGCAACTAAGGGAGGCAGAGAACTAATTAACCCCACTTGATAATTACTAGCACCTAGAATAGAGATTGCGAATATTGGGAAATAATTGCTGGCAAGATTCACAGCAATGGTTGACACCATACCATGATAAATACTTACCTTCTCGTTATACGTCCTCATAGGCGGGTCACCCGATTTCTTTTTTAATTCCTTAGATATTATACATGGAAACACTAACCATCTAATAGAGAAATATGAAAAGATTATGAAAAATAAACAGAAAAAGAAGTAGCCCAAATAGCTCAACTCTTGCATGACTTTTCTATCAAAAAAGGAATTAGGTTTGCTTTATACATTTCTATCTGTTATAGTAAAGAAGAATTATTTTTGTGAGTCGGAAAGAACGTTAAAGTGAAATTGCACTTCGTCTGGAAGATTTGAGCAAGGATAGTAACAAATTGTGTGCAACGCACACAGCAGGAGGAACCACACATGGAACAAGGTAAAGTAAAATGGTTTAACGCAGAAAAAGGCTTCGGATTCATCGAGCGCGAAGGTGGAGACGATGTATTCGTTCACTTCTCTGCAATCCAAGGCGAAGGCTTCAAATCTTTAGACGAAGGTCAAGCAGTTTCTTTCGACGTTGAGCAAGGTCAACGTGGACCACAAGCTTCTAACGTTCGTAAAATATAATTTTTAAAGCCATTTGAAAAGACTCTCTGTTGAGAGTCTTTTTTTGTTGCTGATTTATACTCCACAGAAGCTATAATTATTTTTTGCTCATAAAAATGTTATAATCAAGAAAACACATACATATAGAATGGAGGGAATGGCTCTAATGGCTATTTTGCGTTCACAAATAGAACAGTCCGAGATCACTACATATATCCCACCCAAAGGGGACTATGAGACGTTTCGTGATGATGATCATTATAAAGAAAAACTCAAGGAGTGGGGACTCTCAACTGCAAAAAAAGAGTTCTGGTATAAAGAGCGTAACTACCAGCGTCAAGTGACTATAAAGGGATTTGAGATCTATGGAAATTCCGAAGAGTTCAACACCCTTGTCATAGAATTTCAAGATGGCAATCTTACCTGTATCCATCCGGCTTTCTTAAAAGAAATGCAGCAGTCCAGTTTTGGCAAGGAAAGCTTGATTAATCTTGAAGAGACTGGAGAACAAACGGCAAGTACGAAGGTAGAAGAAGAAGTGTCCATTCCAACAGAAACGGCCGCACCAGCCGCTTCTCCTAAAAAGGAGAAGGCCGCCAAACCTGCTAAGGAACCGAAGCCGAAAAAGGAGAAGGCACCTAAAATCGAGCTTCCTTCAGAAAAGGTTCACTTTACTGCTTCTGTTAAACAATTTGCACTAGTCTACAATCCATTTAATGAAGAAAATGATGAAGTGGTAGTCTTAGAAAATGTACAAATCGTTCAGGACCAAGCAATCGAACTAGGACTAGCCTGGTGCAGCCATAGTAAGACATTGAAAAAATTCGAATTAGCTCCAGGCGATTTGCTTGAATTTGATGGAAAAGTTGCTGCTAAAAAAATGGGGAAGGGCAAAGATGCCCCAGAGGAATTCATGGTCGATACACCGGTTCCATATAAAATAAATAACCCATCGAAAATTGTTAAGAAATAGGACTTCCCCAATGGAGGTTCTATTTTTTCTAGGAATGAAAAGATAGAGCTAATGGGGAATCTGGTTGACTTTTCTACTTTTGCTATGAAAAAGTATCCGGGGTTCTAGGCGTTTATTTTTGTGATTTAATGGAGGAATAATCATATAAAGTAGGTTATAATGTAATTTCGGACTTTATTTTTATAGGAGTATTAAATGTATGAATCAAACTTTTACAATTAAGGAAAAGACGAAGCAGATCTTTGTCTTGTTAATCCCGATCTTAATTACCCAGCTTGGGATGTTTTCAATGGTCGTTTTTAATACGATCATGTCTGGCAGGTACAGCAGTTCCGATTTAGCAGGTGTGGCCATTGGTTCCTCGATTTGGGGCCCAGTTTTCAACGGGATTAGTGGGATTTTTCTGGCCGTTTCTCCGATTGCCGCTCAGCGCTTCGGTCAAAAAAAGCCTGACGAGGTAGCTGCAGTTGTTAGACATGGTATGTATTTATCCGTTATGATTGCGATTATCATTTTTATTCTCGGCTTCTTCTTGTTAAATCCAATTTTAGATATGATGAATCTTTCGACGGAAGTGAAAGATATCGCTTTTGGTTATTTGGTTGGGCTTAGTATTGGAATGCTGCCGCTGTTTATTTTTAATGTGCTGCGGTCTTTTATTTATGCTTTAGGAAAAACGCGGATTATAATGGTTATTATGCTTTTATCCCTGCCTATCAATTTAGTGTTGAATTATGTCCTTATTTTTGGAAAGTTAGGTTTTCCAGAGCTTGGCGGTGTTGGGGCTGGCTATGCAACGGCAATCACTGATTGGGTATTTTTAGGTATGACCATCTTCATTATCACAAAACAGGAACCATTTTCATCTTTCCGGGTTTTCTCTAATTTAAGGGAGTTTTCATGGGAACATTGTAAGGAAATTTTAAAAATTGGTGTTCCGATGGGGCTTTCCGTTTTCTTCGAGACGACCGTGTTTGCGATTGTCACTATTTTATTAAGCAAATTTAATGTAACAACGATTGCTGCCTATCAGTCTGCTTTAAATGTTGTTTCTTTCATTTATATGATTCCGATCAGTATCTCGACAGCTCTGACTGTTCTCGTTGGGTTTGAAGTAGGGGCGCGGAGGTATAAAGATGCGAAACAATACAGCTGGTTAGGAGTAGGGATCGCTCTGCTCATTGCCATCGGAACCGGTTTGATCGTTGTGGCGTTTCGATATCCGGTCGCGGGACTTTATTCGAATGAAACTGCCGTTATTTATATGACCGCTAATTTCTTAATCTTTGCCCTGTTCTTCCAAATATCCGATGCCATTCAGGCAACGGCTCAAGCAGCATTAAGGGGATATAAGGACGTGAATATTGCCTTCGTCATGACACTAGTGGCCTACTGGTTCATCTGCCTGCCGGCAGGCTACTTGTTGGCTAATTACACTGGACTTGGAGCAAAAGGCTATTGGATCGGACTAACAATCGGATTACTCGCCGCAGGAATCTGCCTATCCCTCAGACTCATTCACATCCAAAAGAAAAAGTTTAACGCCGCCGTGTCGCAGTAGTGATAACACTGTAGTGGTGACACTCTAGTGGTGAGAGGCACCATTAGATACCTATTTATGTTCCTTAACAGGAAAAGGTTACTAATGGTGCCTGTCACCCTTTTTATTTATAGGTAGTTTCCTAATTCTGTAAGTGTTAAAATGGAAGCGAAAGGGTATTGAATTTATACTGTAAGTGAGGTGACCTTTATGACGAAGAAAGTCCACTTCGGTGAAGATGAGTTCGTACTTAGATTAAATGGGGTTGAAAGTGTATTTGCATTAAGGTGGCAGTTAAAGATCCCGTATACAGCCATTAAAAAGGTTTATATTGATGAATTTGATCCACCCATGTGGATGCTGCGCATGCCTGGTACTTCCATTGCACCGCTGCACATTTATGAAGGAAGCTTTAAATTCGGGGATGCTTGGTATTTCTTATCCTTCGAGCACGATGTACCGTTATTACACTTAGAGGTCGATGGTGCAGGAAAATATAAATATGTGATATTTGAACTGGAAAACCCGAGAGCTGTCATGATTGAATTGCGGAAAAGAATAAGGGATTTGGACAAGTGAAACAAAAAAACAGTGGGCGAAACGACCACCATTATAATTTCTCTGCTCTCTTTTTTAACTTTCTATTCTTAGCTACATTTTTTAATATGTATACACCTGCAAGCAAGGCTAATAAATTCAACGAATCGCCAAAATTAATGGTTAAACTGAAGCGATTATGCACCCTGATATTATTCGTATTTTTCATCGTTTTTAATTGCTCTTTTTCCTCTAGTTTATCGTTCTTCAAAAAGAACACCTCCTCTTGGACAATTATACCATATTCATTCATATGCGGATATTTATCTGTTACATGATTAAATTTTAAATATCTGTAATGACAGGCACCATTTACTGACTTTCTAACTTTAAAATGTGGGAATGGTTATTAATGGCGCCTGTCACTACTATGAAAATACTAAAAATAAGACGCCATTCGAATGAAAATGGCGTCTTACTTTTAGTTAGTTATAGTTACTTTTAGTATAGTTTTTTTAGGCCGAACCATTTGGAGAATAAACTTTGTTTTTTATCCTTAATTATGAGTTCATCCATAACTAATTTTTCTCGATGTTTGTGGATCCAATTCTGTAATTCTTGTTTATCTTTACAAAGAGTATAATATGTTTCCCCACCTTTTCCAAGAGCGTTGACAACATATCGACTTGTGTTCTCCATAATGCCCACCTTTAAAATGAATTGTATAATTTGCATTATATCAGGCTGATAAAAATAATCCATGGTTATTTTTCATTAAAAAACATCGCATTTTTATCAGGCAATGCTACAACCATTGTAGGATGTCTTATCGACAAATACAAGCCTTATTTCTTTATAGTTTGATATTCTTTAAATTTAATAAACCTCATAATAATATTATGTAAACTAAATAGATCCAATCCAAAAAAAATTAGGCCATACCCTAACATCCATAGATTTATGTGATTCATCTTCATATAATAAAAAAATCATCTAACCCGTATCTTATTATCCTTCTTAAACGTTTATAGAGCAGAGAGTGCAAAAAGGAGTGAAAATCATGTCAGCAAAGCAAAACCCATCCAGGACTGTTAATTCAGAAAAAGAGGAGAACCACTGGATTGAGTATTATCCCAAACTTCAGCGCTATTGCCGTTTTCTAGCCCAAAACAAATGGGATGGAGAGGACATCGCCCAGGAGACCTATCTGAAGGCACTAAAATATCATCGGCACCAGATGAGTACAGCCTTATTAAACAAAATTGCTTATCATCATTGGATCGACCAGCTCCGTAAAAGAGAACATGAAACGCTAGGGGATGAGCTGGACCTTTCTAGTCATGAAATAACAAAACAACTCGATGAAGTGACCACTGCTGTTGAATTACTTATTCAGAAATTCACACCCAAACAGGCCGTCATCTTTTTATTAAAAGAAGCATTTCAATATCAGCTGAAGGAAATAGCAGAGATCTTAGGCACCACTGAAATAGCGGTAAAGGCAAGTCTTCACCGCGGAAAAAAACGGCTGGAAAAAGGAACAGAGGAAGAGGAATCTTTTTCAGTTAATTCCTTTTGGGAAGAGGATGAAATAGAGCAGCTCTCCGATCTATTTTATGAGTCTTTGAAAGCACAGGACCCATCAGTGCTTATCGAAGCCATTCCTTCGATTGCGGCCATAAGCAACGTAACCCATTTCGTATCAACCAATACTCGTCATCACACTCCTTCAAGCACTCTCTGTATGGCTGCATAGCCAAAAAAAGCTTCGAGGAGGAGTTAAAAATGAGCACCATTCCATATGTAATCGAACAATCCAATCGCGGTGAGCGTTCCTACGATATTTATTCACGTCTGTTAAAGGATAGAATCATCATCATTGGAGAGGAAATCACCGACCATACTGCCAATAGTGTGGTGGCCCAGTTATTATTTTTAGCTGCAGACGACCCGGAAAAAGAGATTTCTCTGTATATTAACAGCCCAGGCGGCTCAACCACAGCCGGATTTGCCATTTATGATACCATGCAAATCATCAAGCCGGATGTACGGACGATTTGCACTGGTATGGCGGCATCATTTGGCGCTATGTTGCTCTTGGCCGGGACGAAGGGCAAACGGTTCGCGCTGCCGAATAGTGAAATTATGATTCATCAGCCATTAGGTGGTGTGAGAGGGCAGGCAACAGAAATTGAAATCACAGCTCGCCGAATTTTAAAGCTGCGAGCACAGATTAATCAGATTATCGCTGACCGAACAGGACAAACGGTTGAACAAGTAGCTAAAGATACAGACCGTGATTACTTTATGAGTGCAGAGGAAGCAAAAGCCTACGGAATTATCGATGACATCCTTTCTCCAAAATGAATATAAAAAAACAATGCGGCGTATGCAGGACCGCATTGTTTTTTTATGAATAATTTATGCAGGCTTCTTCTTGATTTTCCCTGCCCCAACCTTAAAAAAGAGTCGCAGCATCGGCGGAACCACAAAATAAATGAAAAATAGCCGGAATAATTGAAAGCCAGTGACCATCGATAAATCGGCATTCACTTCATGGGCGAGGATGGCCATTTGGTCCATTCCCCCAGGTGCGAGGCTAAGGAGGCTGGTTGATGGCGTGATATGATAAAAATAAATCAGCAGCAGCCCTAAACCTACAGAACCTGCAATCATGAACAGACCACTTAATAAGGCCAGGCTAATAATTTTTGTCTTATGTTCGAGTTTCTCCGGTTTCAGCAGCAAACCAATATAAGTCCCAATCATAAACTGTGAGACATCCAAAATCGACGGTGAAACGGCAGGTCCATGAAGTCCAGAAATCCCGGCAATTGCTGTCCCGAGAATCGGTCCTAATAAATTGGGAGTGGGCAATTTAAGTTTCCTTGCCAGAAAAGCACAAACCACACAGATGATTGTGAACCAAATGACATTTGGAAAAACAGGCACTGTTGATTGAACAACATTATCTGCCACATCTGCTGCAGTCCCGTGCGTTGGGTGATTAAACAATGGTCCCAATATTAAGAAAGGAACGACGAAAATAATCATCATCAAACGCGCAACCTGCAGAAAAGTTACCGTGGTAATATCGATGCCTTTCATTTCTTCTGCAAAAATAATCATTTGCGAAAGTCCCCCGGGTATACTGCCAGTCAAAACGGTTGGATAATCCACCCCGGTTAGTTTAGAAACAACCAACGCTATAGCCGCACAGAAACAGACAAGTAAAACCGTCATGAGCAGCATCGACGGAAGTTTAGAGATGATTTGCAGCAGCGCCTCTTTAGTAAAAGATAGACCAATCGAATAACCGACTACAATTAAACCTATATCTCGAATTCCAACAGGCCAATATAAAGGGATTTTGCTAAACCTAGCACCAATTACAACAGCTGCAATCGGTCCGAGCAGCCAGGGAATCGGCGTATGTAAGATGGTAAAGAGAGATCCCCCAATAACAGCGGTAATTAGGGTAACCAAAAAACGAATGAATTTATTATCCAAACTCTTTGCTGAATAGTTCAAGAAAAGCCCTTCTTGTATTTAAAATTTTAATCCATCTGTTATTTTACCACGGTAGTGAGTGAAAACGAAGTAAAGGGTTTGACGAAAGGACTTTTTAATAAGTTGAAGTAGTCTAACTGATAATCCCTAAAAATGCACAGTCCAATGTAAAATAGTTATTCTTCGGTTGAAATAAAGCAGAACAAAAGAAAAGAGAAAGCAGAAAGTGCTTTCTCTTCATCTTTATTCATTACTGCTGCTGCTGCTGCTTTCATCTTGGTCCGGTCCGTGCTCACCTTCACCTGGTCCAAACCCAAAAGGTCTCCTTGGCCCTAAGTTCTCGACTCGAAAGATCGCCACGATGGTTTCAATCCGAATCGCCAAAACCCGCAGACTGACCCTGCCTCTCGTTTCCAAAACAATCACATCTCTGCCGACCTCTAGCAGTCTGCCAACAAAATTACCTTGAAGGGTGACCACTTCTACTTCCTTTTTCAAAAGTTCGTGTGCAACTTCATGAAAATCTAACTCTGACACATTCATCCTCCTCCTTCACATTACAGTAAATGCAAACATTCGAAAAAGGGCATTCGTTTTAAAAATTTTTTTGTCAAACAGTCACAAATTGTTTACCATATAAAAAGTGGCCTAAAGAATTTTTTAATTTTTAGATTTTTTTATTTACATAAAACCTATTGGTATGGTAGGATTAATTTCATCAATTAATATTCTTATCGAGAGAGGCGTAGGGACTGGCCCGATGAAGCCCGGCAACCTGCAAAGCAAGGTGCCCATTCCAGCAAAATGTTTCACATTTTGGGAGATAAGGTGTCCCTGGACTTATGGTAACGCCTTTCCTCAGATCGGAAAGGCGTTTTTTGTAAAAAGGAGGCGAATCAATCTGAACGCTACTGAAAAGGAAGAACTGATTACTCATTTAGAGAAAATGCTTGTTTCTTTACAATATGGCTCTATTACACTAGTAGTTCAGGATGGAAAGATTGTACAAATAGAAAAAAATGAAAAGGTTCGTCTTAAACAAAACAAACCGCGCTGACCAGAACACTGGAGGCTGATTGAAACGTCAACCTCCAGGAAGACGCTTTTTTTATGAAAAAAGGAGGCATGTAGCATGACAGCTGCAATAACCTATCAAAATTGGCAACAAATTTCAGACACGTTCTCGTACGATGACGAGACAAAAGGGGCACTGTCCGTATTAAAGTGGGCATACAGCTCGTATCCTGACGAAGAGATTGTTTATGCATCAAGCTTCGGCGCTGAAGCCATCGTGCTAATCGACCTGATTCATCAGGTAAAACCTGATGCACATATTGTTTTCTTAGATACTGGGCTTCATTTCCCTGAAACATACGAAGTCATCGATAAAATGGAAGCTCGTTTCCCAACATTAAGAATTGAACGGAAACTTCCAAAAATGACTCTTGATGAACAGGCGGCAGAATATGGGTCTGCTTTGTGGCTGAGGGATGCCAATCAATGCTGTAACATTCGTAAGGTAATCCCATTAAGGGAGACCCTGACTGCTAGAAAAGCGTGGATCTCAGGATTGCGCCGGGAACAGTCACCAACTAGAGCCAACACGGAATTCCTAAATAAGGACGACAAATTTGAGAATATCAAAATCTGCCCATTGATTCATTGGACTTGGGATGAGGTATGGGAGTACATCAAGAAGAAGGATCTTCCATACAATACCTTGCATGATCATAATTATCCAAGCATCGGATGCTTCCCATGCACGAAGCCTGTTTCTGATGGCGGCGATTCACGTGAAGGACGCTGGTCAGGAAGCGGCAAAACAGAATGCGGTTTACATACCCGCTAATCTGAACAAACCAGTCGGGCATTCTTGGCAGTGCCCACCGCATAACAGGCTATAAATCTATCAATAAACTTTTTGGATGTTAGGCTGTTAAAGCGGGTGTAAAGGAGGGTATTCCAAATGCTCACAGTCATTGCAATTACGGTTGGTTTATTTTTTGCCATCAATATAGGTGCAAGCGGGGCAGCAGCATCCATGGGTATTGCCTACGGGGCGGGCGTTGTAAAAAAACGTCTTGCTTTGCTGCTGTGCAGTATCACGGTCTTTCTTGGTGCCTGGCTTGGCGGCGGGGAAGTCGTTAAAACATTGGGAAGTGGGATCGTGCCTAGCAGCACGTTTACAATCCCGGTGGCATTAATTGTTTTAACATCCGCAGCATTGGCGTTGTTTCTTGCTAACATATTCGGAATTCCGCTTTCTACAAGTGAAGTGGCGGTCGGTTCTGTTATTGGGGCAGGGATTGTCTATCAATCTGTGTTTGTCAGTAAACTAGTTTGGATCCTGCTATTCTGGCTGCTGACGCCATTTGTTGCCTTTGTCATTGCGATTTCCGTAACGTACCTATTAAAAAATAGATATTTAAAGAAATGGATGGAAGCTCCAAAGGCCGTACCATATCTCTCGATTCTAGTCGTTTTTATGGGATTGTTTGAAGCTTTCTCGGCTGGTATGAACAATGTGGCAAATGCCGTTGGCCCACTTGTTGGAGCCAATATTCTATCCACTGGAAATGGGATCTTCTGGGGCGGTTTATTTGTAGCCGGCGGAGCACTTTTTCTCGGCCATCGTGTCTTAGAGACGAATGGGAAGAAAATTACCACCCTTCGGCTTGAAGAGGGCTGTGTGATCTCAGGAACAGGGGCAACGATTGTCACCATTGCATCCGTTTTCGGTATCCCAGTACCATTAACACAAATTACCACCTCTTCGATTATAGGGATTGGCTTCGCTAAAAGCGGTAAATCGGTTTTGAAAAAAGGCATTGTTGTTCAACTTCTCACAGTTTGGATTGTCTCGCCGGTTTTATCCATGGTATTATCATATACAATGATTCAAATGATTATTGAACATAACTTTTACCCAGTTATCGCAATGGCGGGTGTCCTTATTTCCGTCCTGGGTGTCTCGTCATTAATGAAAAGACAAAAACCAAGTATGGCGGTACAACAGGAAATTGCGAAAGATTAAACTTGCTAGTTTCATAATTTATTCATATATAATTTTTTCAAAAAAGAAAGGACTTGATTAAAAGTGTCATTTTTACCAGCACCTCACGGAGGAAAACTAATCCAAGCATTCGACCCAGCTTATGATTTTAATAACATCGAGAAAGAAATCGAAATCGATGCAATCGCTTTGAGTGATCTAGAGTTGATTGGTGTTGGACTATTCAGCCCACTTACAGGGTTCCTTGGAAAAGCAGACTATGAAAATGTGGTTTCTAACATGCGTTTAGCGGACAATACAATCTGGTCGATTCCAGTTACATTGCCTGTTTCCAATGAGACTGCTGCAACACTTACAGTAGGTGAAGAAATCAAGTTAGTTCACCAAGGCGAGGTTTATGGTGTTATCACAGTATCTGAATGGTATGAGCCAGATTTAGATAAAGAAGCGATCGAAGTTTATAAAACTGACGAAGTCGCGCACCCAGGAGTGAAACGTCTTTATGAACGAGGACCTGTATATGTAGCAGGTGATATTGTTCTAGTGAAAAAATCAGATAAAGGCGTATTCGCTGATGTGTGGTATGAGCCAAAAGAAACACGTGCGATGTTTGAAGAGAAAGGCTGGAAAACAATTGTTGGTTTCCAAACTAGAAACCCAATCCACCGTGCACATGAATACATCCAAAAAGCAGCATTAGAAACCGTTGATGGATTATTCGTTAGTCCACTTGTAGGTCAAACAAAATCAGACGATATTTCCGCTGAAGTACGTCTAAAAAGCTACCGTGTATTGCTAGATAATTACTATCCGGCTGAACGCGTTCAACTTGGTGTATACCCTGCAGCAATGCGTTATGCAGGACCAAGAGAAGCGATTTTCCATGCGATTGCACGTAAAAACTTTGGCTGCACACACTTCATCGTTGGCCGTGACCATGCTGGTGTAGGTAATTACTACGGAACTTACGATGCGCAGCACATTTTCAGTAATTTCGCTGAAGGTGAGCTTGGTATCAAACCAATGTTCTTTGAACACAGCTTCTATTGCACAAAGTGTGAAGGCATGGCTTCTGATAAAACTTGCCCGCACAGCAAAGAAGACCGCGTCATCCTTTCTGGTACAAAGGTAAGAGAAATGCTTCGTGCTGGTGTTCTTCCTCCTGCTACTTTCAGCCGTAAAGAAGTTGTGGAAGTACTAATCGAAGGCATGAAAGAAGAAACTGCAACGGTCTAAGGAGGAAATACAACAATGACAAAAGCAACAAATATCACATGGCATAATGCAACCGTAACAAAAGCAGACCGTCATACACAAAATGGCCACGCGAGCTGTGTACTTTGGTTTACAGGTCTTTCCGGTTCAGGTAAATCAACGATTGCAAATGCTGTTTCTGGTGAATTATACCGCCAGGGGATTAGTGAATATGTCCTAGACGGCGATAATATCCGTCATGGTTTGAACAAAGACTTAGGATTTTCTGAACACGATCGTACAGAAAATATCCGCCGTATTGGAGAAGTAGCGAAGCTATTTGTCGATAGCGGTGCGATTGTAACAACAGCGTTTATTTCTCCATTCCGTTCCGACCGCGACCAGGTTCGTGCTTTGTTTGAAGAAGGCGAGTTTATTGAAGTATTCATTGACTGCCCAATCGAACAGTGTGAAGCGCGTGATCCAAAGAAGCTTTACGAAAAAGCACGCCGCGGCGAAATTAAAGATTTTACAGGAATTGATTCACCATATGAAGCACCAGAGCGTCCAGAAATTACGATTCGCTCAGACAAATTATCAGTGGAAGAATCTGTACAGCAAATTTTCAAGTACTTGCAAGAAAAGAATATTATCTAAAGTTTTAGGAAAGGATGAACAGCCATGGCTGGCAAGGTTTATTTAGTAGGTGCGGGTCCTGGGGATCCGGAATTAATTACGGTCAAGGGATTGCGCTGCCTGCAGGAAGCCGATGTCATCCTTTATGATCGGCTTGTTAATCCTGAACTATTAAAATATGCAAAAGAAGGGGCGCAGCTGGTATACTGCGGCAAACTTCCAAATTATCATACAATGAAACAGGAAACGATTAACCACTTTTTAGTGAAATATGCTAAAAAAGGCTATCAGGTGGTCCGTTTAAAAGGCGGCGATCCGTTTGTATTTGGACGCGGCGGCGAAGAAGCGGAAGAATGTGTGAAACACGATGTTCCGTTTGAAGTGGTTCCCGGGATTACTTCCGGGATTGCCGCTTCTGCTTATGCTGGGATCCCTGTCACTCATCGTTCGATAAGTAAGAGCTTTGCATTCATTACTGGCCACCAGGCTGGAGATGTGGCGGCCGATCATCAATGGCACCACTTAGCAAATGGCGTGGACACTCTTTGTATTTATATGGGTGTTTCCCATCTGCCCAATATTTGCAGGCAATTAATCGATTCCGGCAAATCACCAACCACTCCAATTGCCCTGGTCCATTGGGGGACATTAACCGATCAGCAAACGGTGACGGGAACGCTTGAAACCATTTGTGACGTTGTGAACGAAGCAGCGATTACCAATCCTAGCATGATTGTCATTGGTGAGGTTGTGAAACTTCATAAAAGGTTAAACTGGTTTCAGGAAGAAATTGTTCCTAAACTCCCGGTGGTTCATGGGTAGTGTTTGGAGGGTGCGAAGATGAAAGCCATTTTATATATCGGTCATGGGACACGCTCAAAAAAGGGGGCAGATGAGGCAAGGTCCTTTATTGCCCGTGTAAGTGAGTGTGTTGATGTCCCGATACAAGAGATTAGTTTTTTAGAGTTAACAGATCCATCGATTGAAGATGGTTTTAGGCAGTGTGTAAAAAGAGGCGCAACAGAAATAACGGTTGTCCCTTTGTTTTTATTAGCTGCCGGGCATATAAAACAAGATATTCCAAATGTCCTTGAGTCTCTTAGTGAGAGGTACCCGGATATTTCTATAGTGGTGAAGGATCCTTTCGGTGTTCAGGGGAAGATTCTGGATGCAGTCGCTGAACTGGTAAGGGAAACCGTTGGAACAATGGCGGAGCAGGATCAGGTTTTGATTGTCGGAAGGGGAAGCAGTGATCCAGATACCCTAGCTGATTTCAGTTTGATTGTCAGTGGCATGAAGAAGCGTCTAGATATTACCGGTGTTTCGGTATGTTTTCTAGCGGCTGCAGAGCCCCGGTTCCAAGCGTCGTTAACTGCGGTTATGGAAAAGGCAGAGGGCAAGGTAATTGTGATTCCTTATTTATTATTCTCAGGACTCTTGACTGCTGAGGTAACGTCTGAGATTCGGAAATGGTCGAAGCTTGGGCGGGAGATCTATCATACGGGTATCTTGAGCAGCCATCGGGTTATTCGGGATGTAGTGGTTGGAAGGGCGACTTGATGTTTGCTGGTTAAGAAAATAATTATTATCCACATAATATGAAAAACCAGTAAAAACATCTTTTAGTCCCGGTCAGATTCTAATTACAAAAATCAGTTAATTATAAAAAATTCTGTGTATTTTTAGAATAATAGTTGTCGGAAAACAAAAAAAGTGGCATGCTAGATTCTTAGAGAGACTTTTCTCATTAATTTTTTCAAAATAATAAATTTTTATTCCATGTGAGGTGGTATTGTTGCAACTTCAGGTATTGAACAGCCCGTTTACACAGGAGCAAGTAGAGCTTCTGAACAGACTCCTGCCAACCTTGTCTGAAACACAAAAAGTTTGGCTTAGCGGCTATCTTGCAGGCTCCCAATTAGGAACCGCAGCAGCCCAATTAACACAGGTTCCTGCTGAAACTCAAAAAATATCAAAAGAGGTAACAATCCTTTACGGTTCCCAAACTGGAAACGCCAAAGGATTAGCGAAAAAATCAGCTCAAACCCTTGAAGCAAACGGATATCAAGTAACCGTTACGGCTATGAGCGATTTCAAACCTAACAATCTTAAGAAGCTTCAAAACCTTCTTATCATCGCAAGTACACATGGAGAAGGGGAGCCGCCTGATAATGCGATCAGCTTCCATGACTTCATAAACAGCAAGAGAGCACCAAAACTAGAAAACTTACATTTCTCCGTTTTAGCTCTTGGAGACAGCTCCTATGAATTTTTCTGTCAGACAGGTAAAGACTTTGATGCCCGTCTTGAAGAACTCGGAGGAACTCGACTTTATCCTCGCTTTGACTGTGATGTAGATTTCGATGAACCAGCTGCAGAATGGCTGGTAGGAGTTCTTGCTAGTTTGGGTGAGGCCGCAGGCACAGCACAGGCTCCAACACAAACGGCATTAAACCAAGCAACCGAATCGGTTTACTCAAGAACGAATCCATTTAAGGCAGAAGTTCTCGAAAATATTAACTTAAACGGCCGTGGCTCAAACAAAGAAACACATCATCTTGAGATTTCACTCGAAGGTTCAGGTCTATCTTTTCAACCGGGTGATGCGCTTGGAATTTATCCAGATAATGACCCAGAGTTAGTGGATCTTTTAATCAAGGAATTAAACTTGAGCCCTGATGAAAAGGTGACAGTGAAGCAGGGAGATGTTCGTACCTTAAGTGATGCACTTCTGTCGTACTATGAAATTAGTGTTCTAACTAAACCACTTCTTCAAAAAGCAGCAGAGCTGACTGGAAACCAAGAGCTGCAAGAACTTCTTGCTCCTGGCAAAGAAGAAGAGGTAAAAGCTTATATAAATGGACGCGATTTAATCGATATAGTTCGTGACTATACACCTTGGAACGTAACAGCACAGGAATTTGTTTCTATTTTAAGAAAAATTCCAGGCCGTTTATATTCGATTGCATCAAGCTTAACAGCAAACCCTGATGAAGTTCATTTAACCATTGGTACTGTCCGCTATGAAGTACATGGGCGTCTCCGAAATGGTGTTTGTTCCACATTAGTAGCCGATCGCATAAACCCTGGGGATATCCTAAATGTATATGTTCAGGAAAACGAAAACTTTAAACTGCCACAAAACCCTGAAACACCAATCATTATGGTTGGACCTGGTACGGGTGTAGCACCATTCCGTTCTTTTATGCAGGAACGTGAAGAAACGGGTGCAGAAGGAAAAGCATGGATGTTCTTCGGTGATCAACATTTCGTGACGGACTTCCTATACCAAGTGGAATGGCAAAAGTGGCTGCAAAACGGTACATTAACAAAAATGGATGTGGCGTTTTCAAGGGACACTGATCAAAAGGTATATGTACAGCACCGTATGCTTGAAAACAGCAAGGAATTATTCCAATGGCTGCAAGAAGGTGCCGCTGTATACATCTGTGGCGATGAGAAACATATGGCACATGATGTTCACAAAACACTCATCGACATCATTGAAAAAGAAGGCAGCATGAGCCGCGAGGAAGCAGAGGCTTATCTTGCTGACATGCAGCAACAAAAACGTTACCAGCGGGATGTATACTGATTTGTGAGGGAAAGGAGTTATTTTTAAAATGGTAAACCAGACTTTCAAAGCACCGGATGGACCTCCCAGCGATGTTGAGCGAATAAAGGTTGAGAGTAAATACTTACGTGGTACTCTTAAAGAAGTGATGCTTGACAGAATGAGTGCAGGAATTCCAGATGATGATAACCGTTTAATGAAGCACCACGGCAGCTACTTACAGGACGACCGTGACCTTCGCAATGAGCGTGCGAAACAAAAATTAGAACCAGCTTATCAATTCATGCTTCGTGTCCGCCTTCCAGGGGGAGTCGCAGCACCGAACCAATGGTTAGTGATGGATGATCTTGCTGACAAATATGGAAATGGTACATTAAAGCTTACAACACGCGAAACATGGCAAATGCATGGCATTCTTAAATGGAATATGAAAAACACCATTCAAGAAATTAATGAGGCAATGATGGATACCATCGCAGCTTGCGGTGACGTGAACCGTAACGTGATGTGTTCTTCTAATCCATATCAGTCTGAACTTCATGCGGAAGTGTATGAATGGTCTAAGAAATTAAGTGAAGACCTGCTTCCTAAAACAAGAGCCTATTATGAAGTATGGCTCGATGAAGAAAAAGTAGCCGGCACTCCTGAATTTGAAGAAGTAGAACCAATGTATGGCCCAACTTACCTGCCTCGTAAGTTCAAAATTGGTATTGCTGTTCCGCCATCCAATGATATTGATGTCTTTTCACAAGACCTTGCATTCATTGCGATTGTCGAAGATGGCAAACTAATCGGCTTTAACGTTGGTATTGGCGGAGGTATGGGTATGTCACACGGTGATACCGCAACCTATCCGCAGCTGGCCAAAGTAATTGGATTTGTTAAACCGCACCAACTTTATGAAGTGGCTGAAAAGACCATTACGATTCAACGCGATTACGGGAACCGTTCCGTTCGTAAAAATGCCCGCTTTAAGTATACAGTTGACAGACTTGGCCTCGAAAACGTCAAGGCTGAACTTGAAAGCCGCCTTGGCTGGAGTCTGGAAGAAGCGAAGCCATTTAAGTTCGACAATAATACCGACCGCTATGGCTGGGTAAAAGGTGTTCAAGGAAAATGGAACTTCACCCTGTTTATTGAGAACGGCCGTGTGGCGGATTATCCTGATTATCAATTGAAGACTGGTTTACGTGAAATTGCTAAGGTACATACAGGCGATTTCCACTTAACTGGTAATCAGAACGTCATTATTGCCAATGTATCAACCCAGAAGAAGAAAAAGATCAATGAATTGATTGAAAAATATGGATTAACAGACGGCTTGCATTACTCTGCCCTTCGCCGCAGCTCCATGGCTTGTGTGGCTCTGCCAACATGTGGATTAGCAATGGCTGAAGCAGAGCGTTACCTTCCATCTCTTATCACCAAAATCGATGAGATTGTGGATGAAGCAGGCTTGCGAGATGAAGAGATCACAATCCGTATGACTGGATGTCCAAATGGTTGTGCAAGACACGCACTTGGTGAAATCGGCTTTATCGGTAAAGCGGTCGGCAAGTACAATATGTATCTTGGCGCAGCCCATGATGGTACCCGACTAAGCAAAATGTACCGCGAAAATATCGGTGAAGAAGAAATTTTAAAAGAGTTACGTGTGATTCTTCCGAGATATGCGAAAGAAAGACAGGAAGGCGAACACTTCGGTGACTTCGTAATCCGTGCTGAAATCGTAAAAGCAACAACTGATGGTACTAATTTCCACGAATAAAACTAAGAGGGGCAGGTATTCTGCCTCTTTTTTTTGTGATTTAGGAAATTATTGAATTTTCGCTTGTAGGTAACTTTTAATCAAAAGACTGTCGACGTCCAGCTCCAGCGCCTAGCCCCTCGATGGTCTACAGCCAATCCGTCCAAAAGGTTAAAATGCAACCTTCCGGCCAGCTTGTCTTATGCTTGTCGGGGCTGTTCAAGGCGCTTGCGCTTTTGTTCTTTTAGAACGATAAAATTTATGAAAAAAGAATTAAATTGCTGTACATTAACCTAAAAAAGGTGTAAAAATGGATTGATTGGTTCACATACAGAAACAATATTACTAATGTTGTTTTTTTATAGGGGGAAAAAAGTATTGAAAATAGGGTTAAAAATGAAATTGGCTTTCCTCTCTCTGCTGGTAGTGATAGCGGGTTTTTCTGCTTACATGATCTTTATTCAATCGGAATCCACACCAATAACTGCTAAGGCAGAAGAAAATTCGAAGACAGTCACTATCTATCTTGCCGGAGATTCAACCGTATCCGACTATCCAACAACCATTTTCCCGCGTACTGGCTGGGGACAGATGCTTCCAGCCATGTTCGATGAGCAAGTAAAGATTCGGAATTATGCCAAACCGGGAAGAAGCTCAAAAAGCTTCATTCGGGAGGGACGATTAAATTGGATCCTCAACAGTATACAAAAGGGAGATTATCTTTTTATTCAGTTTGGCCACAATGATGCTAAATATAGATACCAAAGCCTATATACGAATCCAAATACGACTTACAAAACGAACTTAAAAAAGTATATTGAAGGGGCGCGCGAGAAAGGTGCTTTCCCTGTTCTAATTACACCGGTTCAAAAAATGAGTTTCTCCGACCAGGGAATTGCACTAGAAACTCATGGCCGTTATCCAGACGCGATGAAGGCCTTGGCAAGAGAAGAAAATGTTCCGCTTATTGATTTATCTGAGATGAGTAAAAGCTTATACCAGCAGCTGGGTCCCGTACAAACAAAGAAATTATTTTTATGGCTGAAGCCCGGGGAGTATCCAAATTTTCCGGATGGAGCAAGGGATGCCATTCATTTTCAGAAATATGGGGCTGAGCAAATTGCTCAATTGGTGGTTAAAGGGATTGAGGAACTACATCTGCCTATCGAAGAAAATATCCTTTCTAAAGAACGTTAAAGAAGACTGCCCTAAAATGCAGTCTTCTTTCATTGAAATCAGGGAAATAATCAGTAAGTCATGATTCACTTCTACCCTTTATAAATGTTTAAATCATTTTTACAATGATTCTTCCTCGGGCCTGTCCTTTCAATAAGGTAGGAAGGACGCTTGGCAGCTGTTCTAACGTGACTTCGTCTTGAATAAGTTCATCTAAGTTTGCCGGCTTAAAGTCGCTGGCAAGACGGTCCCAAATCTTTAAGCGAGCCTCCATCGGACAATAAACGGAATCAATCCCAAGCAAATTTATGCCTCTTAGGATGAAAGGAAACACAGTAGACGGTAGCTTTGTCCCTGCAGTTAAGCCGCTTGCAGCAACTGACCCGCCATATTGAATTTGACTTAACAACGATGCAAGCGGCTCACCACCAACCGGATCGACTGCAGCAAACCATTTTTGTTTGCCAAGGGCTCTAATTTTTCCATCAAACACTTCCTCACGCGGCACAACTGTTGCTGCACCAAGCTTTTTCAAGTAATCGTGCTCACATGCTTTACCAGTACTCGCTTCCACCTCATAGCCTAAGTTAGCGAGAATGGAGACGGCAAAACTGCCCACACCGCCAGTGGCACCAGTAACAAGCACTTTCCCTTTATCAGGTGATACTTGATTTTCTTCTAACCGTTGCACGGATAGTGCAGCTGTAAATCCAGCTGTTCCAATGACCATCGCTTGCTTTAATGTTAACCCATTTGGCAATGGAACGACCCATTTAGCAGGGATTCGGGCATACTCACTATATCCGCCAAAATGAGAAACTCCAATTTCATAACTGGTAGCAATTACTTCGTCTCCTTCTTGGAAACGCGTGTCACTAGATGACACGACAACGCCTGCTAAATCAATCCCAGGAACAAACGGATAACGGGTTACGATATTACCGTTTGGGATGCTTGCCAAACTATCTTTATAGTTCACACTCGAATAGTGGACTTGAATGAGGATTTCTCCCTCAGGAAGATCGGATAAAGTAAGTTTTTTTATTTCAACAGAAAAGTTCTCCTCCTGCTTATCTGCAATAAGGGCATTAAATGGCTGTAACATGGTTTAACTCCTCACAAAAAATAGATTTAAATATATCATACAATAAAATAGTATCACTTTCCCTATAAGTAGCATGCGCTAATTGTGAAGATACTAGGAAAAATAAACTCATCATTCAAAATAAGGCGGAATGGATTGGTTAAAGAATTTTTTAAAAATAATAAAAATCAGCCAATTCTTGAGTAGTTCATCTGGTTTATTTGGCTTATTTAGAATATAATTAAGTTATAATCTTATTTTGTAATGGGACGAGGAGGTTAACTTATGAGCATAAAACATAAAAAGTATAATTTCTTACAACGTCTAGGACGTGCTTTTAAGTTAAACTTTTTAAAACTTCTCCGTTCTCCAGAAGGGGCAAGGAAGGTATCATTAGGATTCGCGCTTGGTTTTGGGTTAGAAATGTTAGTCATTTCATCAGCGTCCCTCATATATATATTATTTGTTCCGATTGTCCGATTAGGTAAAGGTTCCATACCGGCTTCCATTATCGGTAACGTAATTGGTAAATTAACCTTGCTGCCAGTTATTTTATTACCTTTTGCCAGAAAATTGGGGAAACTCATTTACCCAATGAAAGTTAATATTGGCCAACATGGTTCCTTTTCATTTGAGCGACTCATGCACGGTGATTTCCATAGTTTAGTTTATCTCATTCATGGAGGATTTCACGCATTGATTGGAATGACGATTTTTGGGATCATTCTCAGTGTAGTATCATACTTCATCGTTCATTATTTCTATGAAAAAGAACGTATAAATCGCCTTAAAAGAAGACGGACCAAGAGTGAAATTCGGATCAAGAGAATGAATAAAAATTTTATTTAACTTGAAAACGTTTGTAGCAATATAAAACGATGGAGACATAAGCTCCATCGTTTTTTTTATGCTGAGGTTTTTCGATACTGATGTTTTAATTGATAGATCATTTGTTCAGAAATGGCGGTGTATCCAGCTTCATTCGGATGAACACCGTCGGCCGATAAATTTTGTAAATGTTCACCATTAATCACTTTTGTCGTTTCAATGACAATGGAAGAGGGAAGCTTGTCTGCGACCTCATAAATATGGACATTCCATTTCGGCAGCAGCTGGTCTGCCAGGGAATACATCTGGTTATCAGGCGATAACGGGTTATATAATTCTAACAAAACAATTGTGGCATTAGGGTTTAACTCGACGACTCTAGATGTAATGCTCGCTAAATTTTTCGTGTAGGTGGATTGCAGTTGATCATAGGTATCAAATACGGATTCAAAATCGAGCCCATCAGCCGCTTTAAGAACATCATTTCCGCCGACGTTAATCGTGATAATATCTGCTTGCTTAATCGATTCATCAAACTGCCCATTTTGAACAAGCCCGTTCAATTCACCGCTTGTAATCCCGCTAATCCCTTGATTGTCGAAATCAATTTTTTTATCAGTCTGTTCGCTTAAAGAAGTAGAAAACTGCGTAACCATATTTTCTGTCTGATCGGCCCCTACACCGCGGATAATTGAATCACCTAAGGCTAAGTGATGCAGGGTGTCAGCTTTTAAGTCTTTTAAATAAGTAAAATAAGACACTTTATTGTCAGGTTGACTCGCTTTAACCGTGTGTTTTTTCATTTGGTAAAGCTGATAATGAGGATAATAAATCCATACGGCAGTGCCAAGTCCAATAACTAATACAAAACTAATCAAGTATTTCAACATTTTCATATCTATCACTCCCTGATATTCCATTATAACAAGGAAAACAACAGAAATATGCAGGAGTTGATTTCCAAAAGACTTATGCGGGGGATTAGATTCTGACCACCCGTCCGTTAAAGGTACTCTTCCAATAGCCGCTTGTCATATCGGCGATCGCCACTCCTGTGGAGGATTGGGAGCCGATGAATTTGCCGCCCCCGATATAAATCCCAACATGGCCGTCTCTTTTATACGTATCAAAGAACACAAGATCACCCGGCTGCATGTTAGCAGGAGAAACCTGTCGTCCGTCCTGTTTGATCGAATCGGTATTCTGTCCGATTTGGATCCCAGCTTCTGCAAACGCCCAATGAACGAAACCAGAGCAGTCAAACCGCCCATGGGCAATATCATCGGCACTTCTTCCCCCGCCAAACACATAGGTTGACCTGCCGATATATTTCTTGCCGGCATTAATGACCGTAAGTATATAGCCGTTTTTCGGCTGCACTTCTCCGATTATGTTTGAGGGTGCAGCTGGAGTGCCACTCTTATCCATGGAAGGGCGTTCAACCTGAATGGCGATTTCTTTAAATTCAGCCTGCTGCTTTTCAAGAGTTGTTTTTCTTTTTTCTAGATTATCTTTTAATTTGTCTAGTGCTGTCAAATTATTATGTAAGTTTTCTTCTTGAAGAACATATTTCTTCTGTTCGTTTTCTTGTTGTTCTATCAGTTCTCGATCGGCTTCAGCAATAGCCGCAAGAGCACCGGTCCGATTGAAAAAGTCACTTAAACTAGTCGAACCCATTAATACTTCTAGATAAGTAATCTGTCTATCACTGTGCTGGTAGGCAATGGCCCGTTCTTTTAAGACCTTTGTTCGTTTGCTTAGTTTCTCATTTAAGAGTTTCTTGTTTATTTCGAGTTTATGTATCTCTAGTTGCAGATCCTCTTGGTTTTGTTCCGCTTTCTGAATGGCTTGCATATTTTCTTGGAGATCCTCTGATACCTGGAGAAGTTTTTTATTTTGATCGGATAAATCGGTACTAGGAGGGACAGGGGAGTTACTTAATATTTCTGCATGAGCCTGATGATTAGTTAAAATCATTTCGCCAGAGGAAAGCAAGATGGACAAGCCAAAGAGTTTGAGAACCTTTTTGATCACCATAACACCACTACTTTCTATAAAATAAGCTGTTTTCGTTCGTAAATTCATGTTGTTGATTTTAACAAATGAGTTTATCAGAGGTGTTATGAGGGTATTACAGTTTAGTGTCAATAGAAGAAGCGGCAAAAAAAGGATGCCTGCCCAAGGCTGGACAAACATCCTTTTAATAGAAATTACATGACCGTTTCACCAAGTAACAGAACCTTTAATTGATCTTTTGAGAGCTGTTGATATTCCCACGCACGGTATAATCGTTCTAATGCTTCAGGTCCAGTGTCATCGGCTAAACGATAGGCACCGTAATGCATGGGAACGAATGTTTCTGCCTTTAGCTCTAGGAAGGCTTTCACGCTGTCTTCCGGTGAAATATGGGAAACAGCCATAAACCATTCTGGTTCATAGGCGCCAATCGGCATGAAGACCGTATCTATAGAAAAACGTTCAGCGATTTGTTTAAAGCCGCTAAAATAGCCAGTATCACCTACAAAATAAAGGGTTTCCCCTTCGGTTTGAAAAATAAATCCACCCCAGTGGGATGAATTTATATCCGTTAACGTCCGTCTTGTCCAATGCTGGGCGGGAACAAATGTAATGTTGACGCCATTATGTTCAGTACTCTCCCACCAGTTTAATTCGGTTACGTTCTGATAACCTTTCTTTAAGAAGAGTGATTTTAAACCCGCTGGTACATAATAATGAGGATCGCCTTTTAACTTTTTTAGTGTAGGAAAGTCTAGATGGTCGTAATGGCCATGTGAAATGACCACAATATCAATCGCTGGTATGTCCTCTAAGGCTATTCCAGGTGCGGTCAACCGTTTCTGAAAGCCCATTCGCTTGGCCCAGACTGGGTCTGTTAGAATATTGACGCCATTAAGCTGAATCAAAAAGGTGGAATGGCCAATCCAGGTATAAGAAGTCTTGCTTTTGTTTTCATGTATTTCTTTTACCATTTTTACCGGCGACTGTTCAATGTTGACCGATAGATCTTTAACCTTTGCTTTACGTTCTTTTTGCCATTTTCTCATGTCTTTGAATGTTTTATTATTTTCTACACCATCTAAGTTTGCATATCTTTTCACGGATCATCACCTTGGTCTCCTGGGAAGTTTTTATTAATAAAAAGTATAGCAATTAATTTATCAACCTTCAAAAATAACAAGTGTAACAGTATGGTAATAAAACATGATGTCCATAAGGAAATATTATTACGTTCATTAAAATAACGTTAAAATTTAAACGAATCTGCCGATTCGACAATATTTTAAAATAGGACTATTTATAATGATAAACAGAAGGTCAAAAATTTTTAGTCTATGAATGGAGGTTTCTAGAGTGAGTGAATTACTTAAGGAAGCTGTCCAGGAGAAAAGAAAAATTTTGATTGATCAACTAATTGAATCAGGGATCTTCAAAATCAAAAATAAGCATCTTTATGAAATGACCCTGGGTGAGCTGGAAAAAGTATATTTAAACATTGGCTCGGCAAATCAGCCGGTCGAACATACTTATATGTAAAACGTTAAATCATTCAAACATAAGAAAACCAGAGAAACCGCTCATGGGTATTGAGCGGTTTCTTTTTGTTTTACGATGTACAGCTGATTTGGATCTAATGGTTCTTTCTAGAATCAAATGATTTTGGTCCGCAAATAATAACTTTATCATCTTTTAACAAATTCAAAGTATGGGGAGAAAACGTTTAATGGAAACCAAACAAAAAGGACTGTCTGCGGGGCAGTTAACGATGATGGCCTTAGGCAGTGTAATTGGAGGCTCCTTTTTTCTAGGATCATCCGTTGCTATCCATGCAGCTGGGCCATCGATAATATTGTCCTATATTTTAGCAGGTGTTCTCGTTTATTTGATTCTTTATGCACTGTCGGAAATGACTGTTGCCGATCCAACCGTTGGCTCGTTTAGTAATTTTGCGGCCCGTGAACTGGGACCTGGATTCGGATTTGTCGTAGGATGGCTGTATTGGACGGGAACGATTTTATCGATGTCAAGTGAGGCTACCGCCATCACCATTCTGCTTCGTGAATGGTTTCCCCATCTATCAATAGCCGTGTTCGGCAGTTTTCTTATTGTAGGGGTCACGCTTGTGAATTTATTAGGAGCAGACAAATTTGGAAAAATCGTAAGCGGGCTGTCGGGGGTGAAAATATTTGCTATCATTTTCTTTATCCTTACAGCTATTGTGTTAATTGCAGGGTTCCTGCCTGGAGCAAGAGCGGTTGGGGTAGGGGAGTTGGCCAGGGAGTCCTTTATGCCTGGGGGGATCAAGGGAATCTTCGGCAGTATGTTACTTGTGGTTTTTGCTTATGCTGGTTTCGAAATCATTGGTCTTGCAGCGTCTGAAGCAAAAAATCCTCGCGATACGATTCCCAAGGCAATCCGGTATACGGTGTTTTCTTTAGTTGGGTTGTATATCTTATATGCTGCAGCGCTTCTTCCATTGATTCCAACAGCAGCCCTAAATGAAACGATTAGTCCGATGGTTGCCTCACTCGATCGGTGGGGGATTGGCTGGGCTGGTTCGGCCCTTAATCTGGTGTTGATTTCCGCAAGTTTGTCAGCCATGCTTGCTGCGATCTTTGGGTTGGGAAGAATGATTCGTTCCTTAGTAGATGAAGGACATGCACCGCTTGTTTTGAAAGATAAGAAAGATGTGCCTTATCGCGGTATCCTTTTTTCAGGGCTGGCCATGCTTCTAGGCTTAGGTTTTGGTCTATTGTTTCCTAGAGTTTATTTGGTATTAATCAGCACTAGCGGTTTCACATTGATTTTTACTTATGCAGTCATTATGGCAAGTCACATCCGTTTTCGTAAACGATCAGGCTGTCCTCCGGAAGGTATTTGCCAAGTCAAGGGATTTCCTTATACTTCTTATCTAGCCCTGGTTAGTTTAATTGTTGTCCTGTTGAGTATGCCTCTAATCCCAGGACAAGGTACAGGGCTTGTGGCTGGTCTTGTTATGATTGTTCTTTTTACAGGTATTTATTTTGTGACGAATAGAAGACTTGGAACAAAAACCAAGACGGCTGCAAGACAAGGCGTACAACAAAAGCCAGCCTTTTTAACTGAATTCTCCGAAGAACTAACCCCAAATCAAGAAGATAACGAGGAAAAGTAAGCACCACTGAAAGTTTTCTTGCTGTAATAAAGGGAGAATATTAACTTATCAGCGGTTTTTGCCGGGATATCAGCGGATTTTAGAGTTTATCAGCGATTTCTTGGACGTTATCAGCGATTTTTTAAATTTATCAGCGAATGAGATAAAAGAGCTAGTTTCTTCACAAGCCGAAGGCACTCAATAAAATGTGAGTGCTTTTTTTCATTGCATTAACCACTTCGCCCAACAGTGAATATGAATAAATAATCAGATTTGCTGGCGAATGGAGGAGAAACAATGGAAATCGAATGCCAATATCGCTTCGGGTTACCGAGAACATTGGTCTGGAAGTATATAAAAAATGCAACTCTGTTAAAAGATTCGATACCGGGCTGCAAGTCTCTAATAGAAAAATCAGCAGGGTACTACATCGCAGAAACAGAAATTAATTTGGGACCCATTCAAGACGTATTTAAATTGGAAGTCCATTTAGATGAAGAAAAGCCGCCAGCCTTATTACGGTTAAAACTAAAGGGCAATGGCAATATGGGACAAATAAAAGGCGGTGCGAAGCTGATTTTTATAGATCACCAAGGAGGAACCCTTTTAACCTGTAAGGCAAAGGGCCAGGTAACAGGGGCACTTGGATTAGCTGGAAAAAAGCTATTAGATACAGGGGCATCAAAGGGAATAGAGAACTTCTTCCAAAGATTCGAAAAAGAAATCAAACGAAGGATCTACGAGCTGAAAAAAAGAAGGAATTGAGAGCGGCAATCCTACCGCTCTTTATTTTGGAACACGTATACATTGATTCATAAGATTCCCTCTCAATGGAAAACATAATCCTGATGAACCTATTGAGGCCATAAAAATGCCAATTTTGAATGGTTGCGATTCTTACAGGTTGTTAAAGAAAAAAGTAATCGCCCGAGGGAGAGTGTTGAACAATGGAGAGTCAGTCTGAAGACAGACTTACGGCAGCGGAAATGTCAGTCTTGTGGATGCAATACATAAATGACACATGTTCCATTTGTATAAACAGCCACTTTTTAGAGAAATCAGCAAATCCTGAAGTTCGCTCGATTATTGAATTTACATTAACATCGGCAAAAAGTAATATCGCTTTTTTACGAGATTTCTTTCAAAAGGAAAAATTTCCTGTTCCAATAGGATTTACAGAAAGAGACGTTCTTCCTGAAGCACCTAAACTGTTTTCAGATACCTTTGTTTTATTGTATTTGAGACAAATGTCAATCTTGGCTATGACAGCAAGCAGTGCGGCCTTGGGACTAGTTACTCGTGGAGAAGTGGTAGATTTTCATAAAAGGGTTTTAAAAATAGCAGTGAAATTACAGGATCTTACCCGTGACTTGATGTTAAAACAGGGCACATATGTAAGACCACCGTATATTTCATTGCCAGATCGGGTTGACTTTGTTGACAAACAACATTTTTTAGCCGGATTTTTGGGTACAAAAAGATCTTTGACATCAGTGGAAATCACTCATTTGTTTTTAAATATCCAAACGAATGCAATTGGAAAAGCCTTGATTACAGGGTTTGGCCAAATTGCCAAGAGTGAAGAGGTTAGACAGTTTTTCAAAAGAGGAAAACAAATTGCCCAAAAACATATGAATCTCTTTAGTGATATTCTCATTAGAGAAGACCTTCCGGCACCGATGAACTGGGATTCCAACGTCATGGACACTACTTCTTCCATCTTTTCCGATAAGATCATGATGTTTATCACATCAGCCATGATAGCAGCAGGTGTTGGCAACTATGGAATGTCTATGGGGGCAAGTCCTCGAAGGGATTTGGGATTAAGATATGCATCGTTAATTCCGGAAATTGCCCTCTATGCAGAAGATGGGGCTAACATCATGATAAAAAATGGATGGATGGAGGAACCGCCGCAAGCAGATGATAAAGATCAATTAATTGATCATCATAAATAGATACATACAGAAAGAAGCATAGCCAAAGGAAAGGCGATGCTTCTTTTAAAAAATTAACGGAAAAAGTTATTTACAGTGTTTGTAAAGTTATTCCAAAGGTTGGTACCTTTATTTCGGCCATTGTTAAGGTCGGTTGAATAGTTTGTCATCTGTCTGAAGAAATCACGGTCATACGAAATATAAACACGATGGATTTTACTGTCGGCACGGCGAACTTGGTCTGCAATTCTTTGATCAAGTGGGGAGGAAACACTTTTGTAGTTCGCACGAGTGGTACCATCATTGGTGCCAGCCGTACCGTCATTTGTGCCTGTAAACGTGTTATCGTTGTTGGTACCATTAGTTGTCCCGCGAATTCCGATTGTTCCAGGAGCGGTTCTGCCTGTCCCAGGGTTTAATGCTGTTCCTGTATTATCAGTAGCATTGATGCCGGTCGTACTTGGATAGTTTCCGTTAAAGCCTGTTCCTGCACCACGGGCGGTTATATGGTTTTCCCGGCTGTTGGTGCCTAGGTTATTGGTTGTGCCGGTTGTCCCCATGTTGTTACGGTTGTTTGTTGTCCCAGTTCCAGTCTGAAAGCGATCATTTTTTAAACGAACCGCCACATACGCATCGTTATTTCGGACGATAACATGGGCTAAATCCACTTCTTGTAATTTTTCAACGGCCCTGCCAGCCCGGTTGGAATAGCGTAAATTATGTTCATTGACGTTATTGACATTTAAACGGTTGTTGTTTCTTACATTTTGAACGTCTAGGCGGTTATTAGTGTTTCTTAAATTGTTGTTTGTTGCGTTATCATTATTATCTGCACAGCCGGTTAATCCGACTAGGGTTGAGGCTAAAACGAAAGTAACTAAACCTTTTTTCAAGAACGTCACTCCCTAAAAATAATGTCTTACACATATATCGTCACCCATACAAAGCAAAGTATTCGAGGGGCGGCAGAGGTAAATATTGAAATAAAACCACTAAATTCTTCCCGCGCAAATTAACGGATTATGGTACGATTGAAAATGGGTTTGCTTTGGAAAATTAATTATGGGGGTAAGACCATGTACAGCTTTAAGAATGACTATAGTGAGGGAGCACATCCTCAGATTTTACAGGCGTTAATGGAGTCTAATTTGGTCCAAGAGACTGGATATGGAGAGGATCAGTATACTTTGCATGCGGTAAAGCTGATCAAGGAGAAATTAGGTCAAATAGACGTGGATGTTCACTTATTAACAGGAGGCACGCAAACCAATTTAACCGCTATTTCTGCTTTTCTAAGACCGCATGAGGCTGCTATCTCGGTGGGTTCAGGACATATTCTTGGGCATGAAACAGGAGCCATAGAAGCCACAGGTCATAAGATTCTATCTGTTGAGAGTAAGGACGGGAAGCTGACACCTGAAGGCGTGAAAGCTGTGCTTGAAGGCCATCCGGATGAACATATGGTAAAACCTAAGTTGGTATACATATCAAACTCGACTGAAATCGGCTCGATTTATAAAAAAGACGAGTTGGGACGGCTAAGTGAGTTTTGTCGGAAGAATAACCTCATTTTATATATGGACGGGGCAAGACTTGGGTCTGCGCTTTGTTCTGAGGAAAATGATCTTCATTTAAGTGATCTTCCTCAACTGGTCGATGCTTTCTATATTGGCGGCACAAAGAACGGGGCGTTATTAGGCGAAGCTTTGGTTATCTGCCGAGATTCTCTCAAAGAAGATTTCCGCTATCATATGAAGCAAAAAGGGGCGATGCTTGCGAAGGGAAGGTTATTGGGGATCCAATTTCATGAATTGTTCAGGGACCATTTGTTTTTTGATTTAGCAAAGCACGCCAATAAAATGGCTGGGATACTACGGGATGCATTGACAAAAGCAAATGTTGAGTTTTTAACGCATTCGCCATCCAATCAAATTTTTCCGATTTTCCCTGATGTGTTAATTGCTGAATTAGAGAAGAAATATGATTTCCATGTGTGGGAAAAGGTAGATGCTGAACGCTCAGCGATTCGGCTGGTGACATCGTGGGCGACGAAAGAGAACGAGGTTTTGGGGTTTATTGAGGAATTGAAGAAGTGGGTGTAATCCATAACAAAAAACCATCAAAAAAATTTGATGGTTTTTTGGGGTTTTCGAAGATCTTCTGCAACCTTATTGACTGATTAATAATTTACCTTTTTCTCTTTTTAGAGTTGTCAATCACCGCTGTTTTCCCCTTAGTCACTTTTTCCAACTCTACCTGGACATGAAACTTAATTCCCTCCACATTGGTAACACTAGAGATCTTCGCTTTTCGTCCCTTTATCTTTAATTCTTCCCCAACCGAAGGAACGCGCTGAAGGAGCTGGCTCAACAATAGGTTTTTGTTTTCAAAATAATGGACAGCAAACATTTTGGTCTCACCCAATTTCATATGAAATATGTTGGAAAGAAATCCTCATCTCAATATATGATTTCAAATAAATTAGAGACCACCATACAGAAAAAAACCAAAAAAAAGAACTCCAAGTAGAGGCCTAATAACTTTACAGACTAGTACCGGTAAAATGTTCATGGATTTATAAAAAATAAATTATTTTAGGAAAATAATACAAGCCATTGAATGACTTCCTCATACATTATTCTATGCCTTATTTTGTGTTCATTATTGAGGCGCTATGAATAGAAAGATAAGACAAGCATATGAAGGGAACCTCCGGTTATGCATGCCTTTAATCAGGGAGGTGATATAAAAGGGAAAGTTGGACAAGAACTCTTTATCAAATATTATATTAAAAACCAATAGAAAGAAGTGATTAAATTGATTGATCCAAACAACAAAGAATGGATGGACCAACTCCGTAATTCAAACGATCAGCAATTCAGTAAATTGCTTAATGATCAGATGAAAAAACGTAAACAGAAAAAATATAAAGAAGAATTGAAGAAAAGCCAAGAGGAAGCTCTCCAATCTCTAAAAGATAAATATACTGCACAGCCATCATCTCCTTTAGCAGACATGCTAACGAAGATGCTAAACCAAAAACGTTAAGTCCTTTTATGACAAGCCTATACGGTTCGTAAAAAAGTTGTTCCAAATTTTTTGGAACAACTTTTTTTAATATAGCAATGGCTATTTACAATAATAAAAATGTTAGATAACATTTCTATAGTTACTAGAGAGAAGGTAGTTTAAATGTATTTTGATTTAGATCCATCGTTATTGATTATTTTAGTTGTATTTGGGTTTTTAGCTGCATTTATTGATTCTGTTGTCGGCGGAGGCGGACTGATTGCTTTACCGGCCTTATTATTTACCGGTCTTCCGCCGGCCTCTGCTGTGGCCACCAATAAATTAGCAGGAACCATCGGCTCGTTAACGAGTACAGTAATGTTCTATCGCTCAGGAAAAGTCAATATTAAGGATGTTTATAAGCTCTTTCCCCTTACGTTCATTGGCTCGATGATTGGTGCATGGACGGTTGATTTAATTAATCCAGAAATTCTAAAGCCGTTAATGCTGGTCATGCTCGCCGTTGTTGCAGTCTATACTATTTTCAAAAAGAATTGGGGCAGTGTAACAACGGAGAAAAAATTATCATTTCGACATTTAGCATTATTCATGTTTCTTATATTTTCTATCGGTTTTTATGATGGTTTTATCGGCCCAGGAACCGGTTCATTTTTAATCTTTGCCTTTTTAATGGTTGGGTTTGATTTTTTAAAGGCGGCGGGAAATGCCAAATTTTTAAATTTTGGGAGTAATATTGCGGCACTGCTTATGTTCATGTTTTTAGGTCATGTGAATTATGCATATGGTATTCCGATGGGGATAGCCCAAATACTTGGGGCCGTCTGCGGCTCGAAGTTCGCGATTGCAAAAGGAAGCGGCTATGTAAGAGCATTGTTTATTGTGGTCACCGTTTTACTGATAGCAAAAAACACGTACGATTATCTTCATTAGGGAGGAGCTTGGGGAAATATAACGATTTTTAGGTTCCTTAGCAAACACTACCAAATTTTTAGCAGATTATGTTAAAATAGCTACATAGTAGAAGGTGGTGAGAGGAAATATGAAATTGATTGTTTACAAGAAAGATATTGAGTATTTTCTAAATAACTTCTTAGACTTAGCAGAATTTGACCAACAAGGAAACAAACATTATTTTTTATTCCAAGACCACACCCGAAACGGGGACTGGACATTAATGTATTACAAAGAAGAAAAGAAATGGACCATACATGGTAAAGGCTTGGATTATTGTGATGAGGGAGAACAGGAACTAGAGAGAAACGAACTTATACTATTTTTATTTAAAAACAGAAAGTATATAAACAACGAGTTGAGACGTATGAGGTCTGAAGTAACCTCTTAGGAAATGTTGTATACTTTTGAATACAAGTAAAATATCGAGGTGCTGAGGCATCTCTTTTTTTTGGTCAATCGTGAATTGTTTCTACTAGACATATTTCCTATTCGAAAGAGAAAGATATAAGGAAAAATATTTAAAAAATTTTTGCTAGTTTTAGTACTTACTATCCAGACAATCGAATATCTTTTTTCGTAGATAGGGCTACTTTGAAAAAAGGAGAGATTGAATGGGAATTTATGACGTAGTTATTATTGGCAGCGGCCATAATGCATTGATTGCAGCTGCCTATTTAACCCGGGCAGGGCGCAGCGTACTACTGTTAGAGAAGAATGATCGCCCTGGCGGTTTCTTACGGACAGAGGAATTGATACTTCCTGGATTTAAACATGATGTATTTGCGGCAGCACATCCGCTTTTTACGACCGGGCCTGCCTATGCAGAACTAAGAGAGGACCTGGAGAAGCGGGGGCTTCGATATTTGAATACAGATTTACCGACTGGGGTTTCAATGGAAGACGGGCGAACTGCTGTTCTTCCGACGGCATTTGATGCATTAATGGAGGAAGCTGAACGGTTGGCTCCTGGTGACGGTGCAGTTTTAGCAGAAATGTTTGAGCAATTGAATCCTTATGTTAATGATGTATTTGGCTTGTTTAACGTCGATCTATCCAGTCCGGAAGCTGCACCTGTCATTAAGCGCCTGCTTCATGAAGAGGGCGGGGCTGGTTACTCATCCTTTGCGGCATCCCTGATGACCACGGCCCGCAATACAGTTAGTTCCCTAAAATCACCAGTTATGCGGGCAATGCTGGCCTCTTGGGTGACCCATTTAGGGCGGACGCCGGATGAAGTGGGAAGCGGTATTTGGGTGCCGCTAACGACAATGGCATTGATGGGCGGAGGTATGCCTACCCCAGAAGGCGGCAGTGAGAGACTGGTTCAAGCTTTGGTAGGATTAATTAAAGATCAAGGCGGAGAGATAGTTACCAACTCCTATGTTGAGCGAATTATTGTGGAGAACGGGAAAGCAGTAGGTGTCCGGACAGCTAAAGGAAGAAAATATTTGGCTAAACACGCAGTTGTAGCAACAACCACACCGGATCAGCTATATCTATCACTCCTAAAGGATACGGAAATTTCTCCCCCACTTCGTGCACAAGCAGAAAAGTTTCGCTATGGCCGTGGCTGTGTGCAGATTCATTTAGCCCTTAAAGAACCGCCAAAGTGGACGGATCAACGATTTAACCGGGTTGGTCAGCCGCATCTGACCGACGGATTAGAGGGATTTTCCTTGGCCATCGCCCAAGGGATGGCTGATTTGCTCCCTGTCAAGCCGACTTTCACAGTGGACTGCTCAACGAATCTGGATCCAACACGTGCACCAGAAGGAAAAGCAATTATGCGGATCCAAGTGTTAGAAGTGCCGATTCGCCCCCGTGGGGATGCGGCAAATCAAATTGATGTCGGTGATGGAACATGGAATTATGATTTAACAGAGCAATTTACAGAACGTGTACTCGATGTGGTGAGCAAGCATATTCCGAACATTCCAAGTGCGGTCATCGGAAAGTACGTTGTCACTCCTGATACCATTAAAAGTTTTAACCCAAATTCAGGACCAGGTGACCCTTACGGCGGTGCACATGACTTGGCGCAAAGCTATCTGTTTAGACCGTTACCGGGACAGTCGGGTCATCAGACAGCCATTCCGAATGTTTATATGCTTGGCGCTGCGACATGGCCGGGACACGGAGTAAATGGCGGGTCAGGCTATATAGTCGCACAAAAGCTTTTATCACAATAAACATGATAGACAAAGAAAAACCTATTTCCAATGAGAGAAATAGGTTTTTTAATTTGATGAAGATAGAGATAGAAAAATACCAACAGAAGATTATCAATAAAGATGTAATAAAAATTAAGATGGTGTGGTGAAAAATCTAGGCACAAATTTAACCATCCATCATATAGTAATTTCTGTGATAACCATGTTGGGAAGGAAGTATGAAAAATGAATAACAATCAATTAGTCACATCGAAGAAAGAGGAGCGAAAAGAAGGAGGGAATGGATATAAAATCATTGAATTTAACGTCACTGATCCAACCGAAAGCTTATTTTCCATTGTTACCCCTATCAAAAAACAGTAAATGGTGTCAGGCACCAATTGGGAGTGCCTGACATTTATTTGGTTTAGGCTCTATTTTTTGTCCGTCCTGAGATAAATTTGAATAGTAGAACGACGGCTGCGACGACTAGCAGGAGGTGAATGAGTCCACCTGCTATATGGAATACTAGCCCGAGGATCCAGAATAAAATCAATAAACCAACGATTGTCCAAAGCATGATAATCCCTTCTTTCTTTATAAGATAAATGGTTTGTTGTATAGAATACCCCAAATCTTAAAAAGTATATCTAATTAAATCTATTTCCATGAAAATAATCAATATTTGTGATAATTTTAAGATAGTCTTGAAAGGAGTGACAAATAATGGTTAAGAAAATTCCAGATATTACATTGAATGATGGACTTACATTGCCGGTGGTTGGTTTGGGCACCTATAAGCTGAAAGGGAAAGAAGGGGTCCAATCTATTTTAAGTGCGATTGATATCGGATATAGACTGATAGATTCTGCTTATAATTATGAAAATGAAGGAACTGTAGGGGAAGCGGTCAGACGGAGTTCCATTCCTAGAGAAGAATTAAAGATTACCTCCAAACTGCCAGGGCGCTACCATAACTATGACAAAGCGGTTACGACTATTCAAGAATCGTTATATCGTGCCAATCTAGATTATTATGATATCTATCTCATTCATTGGCCAAACCCTATCCAGGATACATACGTGGAAGCGTGGCAAGCATTGATAGATGCCAAGAAATCAGGGCTGATTCGTTCGATTGGTGTGTGCAATTTCTTACCAGAACATATCGAGCGGTTGGAAAAAGAAACAGGCGTGATCCCGAGCATGAATCAAATTGAATTACATCCATTTTTCAATCAAGCCGGGCAACGAAAATGGCACGAAGCAAATAATATCGTAACAGAATCCTGGAGTCCATTATATCGTGCCAATGAAGTCCTGCAAAATGATATTCTTCAACAAATGGCGGACCAACATAATAAATCAATTTCTCAAGTAATCCTGCGCTGGCATTACCAGCTGGGGGCCATATCCATTCCTAAATCCGCTTCTGCTGAACGGCAGCTAGAGAATATATCGATATTTGACTTTTCACTAGATGAAACAGAGATGAACTTAATTTCCGGTTTAACTCGACAGGATGGCAGAATAAACAATCAAGATCCTGCCGTTTACGAAGAATTTTAGAAAAAAATAAATCCCTCCAAGGATTTGCATTTGGAGGGATTTATTTTTGTAAAAGGATTTCTTTAATAGGTAACAAAGCTAGATACTGATAGAAAAGGTCCAATTACCCTACTTAGTTAATCACTCGGCCTAGTTCCTGTGAACAACAATAACCAAGGGGAAAATTTACTGATAAACAGTACCACCAGTTTGTTTAAATTCTTCTGCTTTTTCCCGCATTCCCTTTGCTATTGCTTCTTCGGTATCAAGTTTATTTTCTTTGGCATAATTACGGATATCATGAGAGATTCTCATGCTGCAAAATTTAGGTCCGCACATGGAACAAAAATGGGCGGTCTTTGCCCCTTCGGCAGGGAGTGTTTCATCATGATATTCCAACGCCCGTTCTGGGTCCAATGATAGATTGAATTGATCATGCCAGCGGAATTCGAACCGGGCTTTGGATAAGGCATCATCTCTTATTTGGGCACCGGGATGTCCCTTAGCTAAATCAGCGGCATGTGCGGCAATTTTATAAGTAATCACTCCTTCGCGAACATCGTCTCTATTTGGTAGTCCGAGATGCTCTTTTGGGGTAACATAGCATAGCATCGCTGTCCCAAACCAGCCAATCATCGCGGCTCCAATGGCAGAGGTTATATGATCATATCCGGGAGCAATATCCGTTGTAAGAGGTCCCAGTGTATAGAAGGGCGCTTCCTTACATACCTCTAATTGTTTATCCATGTTTTCCTTAATGAGATGCATAGGGACATGACCCGGTCCTTCCACCATTACCTGAACATCATGTTCCCACGCAATCTTTGTTAATTCACCGAGTGTCTCTAATTCCGCAAATTGGGCTTCATCGTTTGCATCGGCAATCGAACCTGGGCGTAACCCGTCGCCTAAGGAGAACGCCACGTCGTATGCCTTCATGATTTCACATATTTCTTCAAAGTGAGTATATAAGAAGTTTTCTTTATGGTGATGCAGGCACCATTGGGCCATAATCGACCCACCGCGTGACACAATCCCGGTTAAGCGTTTCGCTGTTAACGGTACGTATCGTAAAAGAACCCCCGCATGAATCGTGAAGTAATCGACTCCTTGTTCCGCTTGTTCAATCAACGTATCACGGTATACTTCCCAAGTCAGATCTTCTGCAATTCCATTTACTTTTTCAAGGGCTTGATAAATCGGAACGGTTCCAACAGGAACGGCTGAGTTCCGAATAATCCACTCGCGGGTTGTGTGAATGTTTTTTCCTGTAGATAGATCCATGATCGTATCAGCTCCCCAGCGTGTAGCCCATGTCATTTTTTCCACTTCTTCTTCAATTGAAGAGGAAACAGCCGAGTTCCCGATGTTGGCATTAATTTTTACATGGAAATTGCGTCCGATGATCATCGGCTCTGTTTCTGGATGATTGATATTTGCAGGGATAATCGCCCGGCCCCTGGCCACTTCATCTCGAACAAATTCAGGCTTTAGGTTTTCCCTGATCGCAATGAATTCCATTTCAGGAGTGATGATTCCCTTTTTCGCATAATGGAGTTGTGTGACATTTTTCCCATTTACCGCTCGTAATGGATTACGTTTTAAACCAGGAAATACTTTATGATTGGCACGAGGGTCATTGATATCTTGATAGCCATTGTCTTCTGGCTTAATATCGCGGCCTTCATATTCTTCCACATCAGAGCGTTCCAGGATCCAGTTGCTGCGAAGGGGAGGCAGGCCTTTGGTAATGTCTGCTGAATAATTCACATCCGTGTAAGGCCCGCTCGTATCATACACTCGAACAGGGGGATTTGCTTCCTCGCCAAAGGTGTTGATTGTCGAACTTAGCTCAATTTCCCGCATAGGAACCTTAATATCAGGTCTTGAACCTTGGGCATAAACTTTTTTGCTGCCTGAAAAACTTGACATGATGGAAATGTTTTTTTCATTTAATGAGGTGGATACCATTGATCAATCTCTCCCTTAATATTTTTTAAAAGGACGAGTTCTAGAACATGGAAGGGAATTAATGAAGAACATAAAAAAGCCGGGTCCATAAATGGATGGACCCGGCTAATATATGTAGAAGTTAATATCAAAAAGATATATGTTCAACTTCCCCACGCTGGTATGATCCAGATCAGGTCCAAAGGGTCAAGAAACTTAAGCGTGTTTCTCTCTCAGCCCAAACTATTGGACTCCCCTAGTTATTTTTATTTAACTTTTTTTAGTATACAAAACTAGCTTATGAAATGAAAGGTAAATTTTTAAAAAAATGTAATATGAGGAAAAGGAAGGAGGAGTTTTTAACTACCAAGTGTATATTCTTCCACATACAAACAGAAAATAAAAGGTAAAAAAATAGTGGGAGGAATGGAAAATGGTTCGCTTTCGAAATCAACACGATCCGGAAAATAAAATGAAAATATTTAAAAATATTAATCAGTCTGCTTTAAATTATGTGCAGTCTGCGATCGAGAATCCGACAGAATCTACCGATGACGCGACTCAAAACTTAGTTAACCATACGATCAATAAGACACGTTAAGATTTGATTAGCGAAAAATTGAGAAAACAGAACTTCGAAGTAAGGATTGCAGAGCAATCCTTTTTTTTGTATAGAGACACTCTCATATACATTCATAGAGTCTAGTAAAAGGCGGATTCAGAATGGGGAAGTGGCCGAGCCAAAAAAGTAGAACGTAAATAAGAGGGTTCATAACGCCAGAATACTGAACAAAAAGAGTGTAATGGTAGATAAGGAGGGTTCATAACACCCGAAGGCCGAAACAAAAGGATGGAACGGTAGATAAGGAGCGTTTATAACGCCTGAAGACCAAGCAAAATGAGCCGTACGGTAGATAAGAACGGTTCATAACACCCAAGGGCCGAAATAAAAAAGCCAAACGGTCGATAAAGAATTGTTTCAACCACTGAGGACCTAGCAAAAAAATCATAGAGACCATAAAAAAGGCGGCAAGGAACATCCGCCTTTTTGCTGTGTTACTATCAACCCGCATGTAGTCCAATGTTTACCTTTGACGATTTCTTTTTTGTCAAAGTAAAGAAGAAAATACAACCAATCGAAGACGTTAAAAAAAGAATCGCTCCCATGGGTACAGCAGTTGTTTCATTGATCCCAACCAGAGGGGAAACTAGCGAACCAATTAATAATGGAAGCATGCCCAACACCGCACTAGCACTTCCTGCCCGAGCTCCTTGTTTTTCCATCGCAAGCGTAAATGAACTTGTTAGAATCATCCCCATCGTTGTCATGTAAATAAAAATCGGTATCACAATGGCAGCTAGCGGCCCTTCGACGACTGTCATCACCAGCAGGAAAGAAGTTGCACAAACAGCCGTAATTACAGCAGTCCGAAGCAAATTTCTTTCAGAAATAATCCCCGCAAAGCGACCGATAAGATAACTCCCTGTAATGATAGCCAGCCCATTAATACCAAATAAAATACTAAAAGCTTGAGGCGATACATCATAGATTCCCTGATACACAAAGGGAGTACCTGATACATAGGCAAAGCTGCCTCCGTGGACAAAGCCGACAATTAAGGCATACCCGATAAACGAACGGTCCTTAAACAAATTTCCAATTGTACGTAATGAATGACCTACTGAACTTGGAATCCTTTTTTCCACCGGTAAAGTTTCAGGTAAACGGAAGGCCGCAACTAACACGATAAAGATCCCCAGAAAAAATAAGAAATAAAAAATGGTATGCCAGCTCGCAAAGGGCAACAGAAGAATCGCCCCGCCTGTCATTGGAGCAATCATTGGCGCAGTTGAATTAATCACCATTAATAGCGCAAAAAATTTTGTCAGCTCTTTGCCGCTAAACACATCACGTACAACGGCCCGGGAGAGGACGATTCCGCTTGAGGCTGTGATTCCTTGTAAGAATCGGGCTGCGACCAATGTGACAATATTCGGAGCAAGTGCACAGAGGAGCGACGAAACGGCAAATAGAGAAATGGAAATGAATAATGGCTTTCTTCTCCCCCTGGCATCACTAATCGGTCCAACAATGATCTGACCAATGGCAAGCCCGATTAAACATGCAGTTAAACTTAACTGTACAAGCGAAGCACGAGTCCCAAAATCTTGTCCAATACTCGGGAAACTTGGCAAATACATATCGATATTAAAAGGACCAAGCATTCCAAGCATACTTAGCAGAAAAGCTAATCCTAACCGCTGCTTACCCGTTGGATTATGTATCATACACCACACACCATCCTTCTTCGTATATTCATGTTGTGAATATGGAAATTTTCGTAAAACTAAAAAAGACCTACACAGTATACCATAAGATTTAGTTTGAAAACGTAGATATGTTAAAAAATCAAACCGGATTATAATGAAACTCCCAGGGTAAAATTGACTAGTAAATTGATTACTTGTTAGTATAGGGATAATGAACCTTAGCAGTTCCTAGAATAGGTGGTATAAATGGAACAAAAAGATCTGATCACTAAATGGTTATCTTTCTCTAATCTTCAAGTCAAAATCACAAATACGTTAGAAAACAGTCTGCAAGAAAAACACCAATTATCACTGAACGAGTTTTACGTTCTCTTATTTTTATCTGAAGCCCCTGACAGGAAGTTAAAATTGCAGCAACTGCAAAACATGGTCGGGTTAAGCCAAAGTGCTATGTCTAGACTGGTCAGTCGTTTTGAGGCAAGGGACTGTGGAGTATTAAAAAGGAATATCTGCGTTGATGACCGCCGTGCGATCTTTACTTCTTTAACAAAGGAAGGAGAAGAGAAACTCAAACAGGCAATGGTTACGTTTCAACAAACGCTTGAAAGTACGTTCTCCCAAAAAATAATATTCGATGAATTACACCAATTAATGATTCAATTAAAGGAAAATGGGACCAGTTAAATTCCGGATCAAGGGTAAAAATGGTCTCTTTTCTTGTAATCATTTTATTTGACGAGAAGCAAATAGGCATGCTAATTTGTATGCATGCACATACATTTTATTTTAATGTGTCTCAATTTTAATAGCATTTTAATGTAAAACATGGTTAAAAAAGCGGAAAAAGTAGACGCTAACTTTGTTAACACGGTAGCAGCAAAGCTCCTACTACATGAAAAATGCTTATACATAAAGGAGTGTTTTATATGGATCATTTATTTAGCCCTTACCAGATTAAAGGACTGCAGCTAAAAAATCGTGTGGTTATGCCGCCGATGTGTCAATACTCCGTATACAATAAGGATGGGATTGCAACGGACTGGCATTACATGCATTATGTTAGCCGGGCGATTGGCGGTGCTAGTCTTATTATAATCGAAATGACCGATGTCGAGCCGGATGGACGGATTACCGACAACGATTTAGGTTTATGGTCTGACGAGCAGATTCCAGCACTAAAACGAATCGTGGATGCTTGCCATCAATATGGTGCGAAAGTGGGCATCCAAATCGCTCATGCTGGCCGTAAAGCTCAAGATGCCGAAGAACCAGTGGCAGCTTCAGCGATCCCATTTGATGAAACCTTTAAAACACCAAGAGCCCTATCAACCGAGGAAGTAAAAGATATGGTCGAGAAATTCCGTTTGGCTGCACAAAGAGCAATAAAGGCAGGAGTGGATGTGATTGAACTCCACGGGGCACACGGGTACTTAATTCACCAATTCACTTCCTCTTATACAAATAAAAGAACAGACGAGTACGGAAAGGAATTAACCAAGTTTGGAAAAGAAATCATTCAGGCAGTAAAAAGTGAAATGCCTGATGATATGCCATTAATTATGCGAATTTCTGGAACCGAGTACGTGGAAGGCGGCTATCGAATCGAAGAAGCGATTGAATTTTCAAGAGAATTTCAAAACGCTGGAGTCGATATGTTCCATGTCAGTGCAGGGGGAGAAGGCCCGATTGCCGCTGCAGGAAGACCAGGTACCCATGTAGCCTATCAAGTGCCTTTAGCCAGAGCGATCAAACAAGCTCTTAATATTCCTGTGATTGCGGTTGGCAGATTAGACGAACCGGGATTAGCTGACTCTGTCATCGGTAATGAAGATGCTGACTTAGTCGCTGTCGGAAGAGCAATGTTGAGAAACCCATACTGGGCTCTCGAAGCCGCAACAGTGCTTCACAAAGAAATAGACATTCCAACCCAGTATGAAAGAGGATTTCCCAGCCGCTAAATTTTTATAAAAAAATTAACTTGAAAAGGAGCAGACCAAATGAACTTTGTTACATTAAATAATGGTGTAAAAATGCCGCAGCTTGGTTTTGGTGTATGGCAAGTGGAGGATAATCAAGCAACGGCGGCAGTGAAAATGGCCCTGGAAGTCGGTTACCGTTCCATCGACACGGCGATGATTTATAAAAATGAAAAAGGCGTGGGAAAAGCAATTAATGAATCATCGATTCCCCGCGAGGAGTTATTCATTACAACAAAAGTTTGGAACGCTGATCAAGGCTATGAAAATACGTTACGTGCCTTCGATGAAAGCTTAGAACGATTAGGTTTAGACTATGTCGACCTTTACCTGATTCATTGGCCAACTCCTAAATTTGATCAATATGTAGAAACCTATAAAGCTTTAGAAAAGCTCTATCATGATGGTCGTGTCAGAGCCATCGGCGTGTGTAATTTTGAAATAGAACATTTAGAACGACTATTAAAAGAATGTGATGTTGTCCCCGTACTAAATCAGGTGGAATGTCATCCATATCTTGCTCAAAATGAACTGAAAGAGTTCTGTTCCAAGCATAATATTTTTCTAGAAGCCTGGAGTCCTCTTGACCAAGGCGGAGAAGTGTTACAAGATGAAGTGGTTCAAAAAATTGCTAAAACGCATGGCAAAACCCCTGCACAAACCGTATTGCGCTGGCATTTACAAAATAACACCATTGTGATCCCTAAATCAGTGACACCGTCAAGAATTGAAGAAAACTTCAATGTGTTTGATTTTGAACTTACTTCCGATGAAATGAACGAAATAAACCAAATCAATAAAAATCGACGTAAAGGTGCACATCCAAATGATTTGCATGTAAGATAAATGCAATAGAAAAAGTGCGAGACTAATTCGCACTTTTTCTATTGTTATTCGATAAGAAAGTCATTAATAATCTCTTCAAGTTTTTCTAATTCGTTCTGCCATTTAACTTCCGATATTTCTTTTAGAGTCGTAAGTGCACTTTTAATAAGAAATTTACGCGGTGTTTTGGAATGAATGACTTCCTCCTGAATAAAGTCCAACAATTCAATCGGCTCAAGCAGGTTTTCACCATCACTGATATTTTTCTTTAAGGCAGAAATAATATAAAATAATTTCTTCTCAAAAGCCAATCCAGTTTTATTGCATTCTGGCAGCCATTTGGAAAAAATTTCAGGGGCCAGAAGCTGATCTCCGCTTCTCTCCACTTCCTCTACCATGTTTACAATTCGTTCCACAGAGTAGCGAATGATATGTTTCAGACTGCTATCCATTTCATGTGCCATAAAATGATGATGAATATTATGATGAAGCATGCCGAGAAACATAATCGCACAATCCAGCAAATAAGGTTGTTTACTTTCCCCAAATAAAGCGACAAACCGGCTATAGATCCAATGAAGGTACATAAGTTGAAACCGTTTCAGAAATTGCTTTAAGGAAGGGTCATTGGAGACAAATACCTCCTCGAAAAGGGTGAGCAGTTTATTCCTCTTATTAAAAGCCATTTGCAGCTCAAGCTGCTGAATAAATATTTCTATATCCGATGGATCTTGACCGATTAGGAGCTTATTCCTCTCCTGATCAATCCTTTGACTCAAAGAAGTAAAAATCGCAATCAGCAGTTCATTTTTTGAAGAAAAATAATTATAGAATGTACCTTTTGAGATACCGCTGTATTCTAATATATCGATAATCGAAGTGGCCTGAAAACCTTTTTCGATGAATAACTGATGGGCTTTTTCGATGACATGCTGCTTTCTATCGTTCATAATAATCACCTTTAATTCCTGGTTTAGACTGACAGTACAAAAAACATTGTACCGTATTTTTTTGTTCTATTCAAATATAGCTGATGCAGCGAGATATTTTAGTTGCAAAAAATGAACCAGCAGTATATGATAATGTCTATGCAGAATAACAGTACAAAAAATTGTACCAACAGTTTACACAAGGGGGAACCACTATGGAAACACCATTAGCGAATAAACGCCCTCCATATGGAATCATCGCCATTTTGATGATTGGCGCGTTTATCTCGATGTTAAATGAAACACTATTAAATGTGGCGCTGCCATCCATCATGAAGGATTTAAATGTAAATGCTTCGACTGTTCAATGGCTTGCCACCGCCTATATGCTGGTCAATGGAATATTGATTCCCGCAACAGCGTTTTTAATCCAAAAATACTCTGTAAGAAATTTATTCCTTGTTGCAATGAGCTTATTTACGATAGGAACAATTATCGCTGGATTCTCTCATGTCTTCCCGCTATTATTAGCTGCCAGAATGATTCAAGCTGCCGGTTCAGCGATCATGATGCCTTTATTAATGAACGTCATGCTTACTAGCTTCCCGCCTGAAAAAAGGGGAGCAGCGATGGGAATGTTTGGATTAGTATTCATTTTTGCTCCAGCCGTAGGACCGACATTATCTGGATACTTAGTCGAACATCACAGTTGGAGAATTCTGTTCCACCTAGTATCGCCAATTGCCGCTGTGATTCTATTAATTGCCATTTTCTTATTAAAAGATAAGAAGGGCAAAGTGGATCTTCGTCTTGATCTTTTATCAATAATACTTTCAAGTGTAGGATTCGGAGGCTTGTTATATGGATTTAGTTCAGCTGGTGATAAAGGCTGGGATAGTCCAGAGGTATATTTAACAATAGCTATTGGGGTAATTAGCTTAGTTTGGTTTATTCTTCGTCAAAACAAACTAGATAAACCGATGCTGAATTTCCGGGTCTATAAATATCCGATGTTCGCTCTATCATCCGTAATTGCTATCGTTATTGCCATGGCGATGTTTTCAGCGATGCTGCTTTTACCGATTTATGTCCAAACGATTCGTGGTATCACGCCGTTCAAATCTGGTTTATTAATGCTTCCAGGCTCGATCTTAATGGGAATCATGAGCCCAATCACCGGAAAATTATTCGATAAATTCGGAGGCAGAGTACTTGCTGTTGTCGGTTTATCGCTTACAATCTTTACTAGCTACATGTTCAGTAAATTAACTTTAGATACAACCTATACTGAACTTATGATTTTATACTCTGTGCGTATGTTTGGTATGTCGATGGTAATGATGCCAGTCATGACAAATGGATTAAATCAGCTGCCAGCGCGTTACTATCCACATGGAACCGCAATGAACAATACCCTGCAGCAGGTATCTGGCGCGATTGGATCGGCTCTGTTGATTACCATTATGTCAAACCGTACGAAAACCCATGCGACTGAACTTGCCGATTCGGCAATGAAAAATTTAACCGCTCAACCGAGTGCAGAAGCGGCTGCACAAATCAAGCAAGAAATTGCCATGAAGGCGATGTTAGAAGGAATTAATGATTCGTTCCTTGTCTCAGTTGGAATTGCCCTTGTAGCTCTTGTTCTTGCCTTCTTTATTAAACGTGTGAAACAAGCGGAGGATCCAGAAGATTCCCAAGCTTCTCATAAAAAGATAGTAAACAAACTTGCAGAAAATTAATTAATGAGAGGATGCCCTTTGTGTGGGGCATCCTTTTTTCTTTGACCGAAATTTAATTAGTGGTGAGTCCAAGGTCCGTAGAGAAAAGCAAAAAATGCGCTGAATAACAATGACCGACTGGAAAAATGAAGATTTTCGGAATCTCTAAATTTTTTGACTTAGAACATCGAATAGCATAACCAATAAACAGCAAACTAAATGAAGGGATGCATTACGTAAACATGAATTTCATCCCAAATGAATACATTCAAATTAATACATTTAAATTAAGATGAGGTGTAAATATGACTAAAAACAAAAAAAGCAGATTTTCCAAAAATAAAAAGGGTGTCGGAGTAGCGGATGTAGAGTTTGACAGAGAAAATGGTCTTGAAAAAATATCCATAAAATCTCAACAAAACCATAACCAATAAGAAACAGGGACAGGACACCTGTCCCTGACCCCCCTTATATTAATAAAAATACATAGGCTTCATTTTACAGTAGTCATTCTTAGGTGAGAAAGTGCCAAAATAAATTTGAAAACCTTTTCTTTATTATCTTAGTAAAATGTTGGTTAGAAAAACTCACCACAAAGTTGTTATTCTGAATTTTTAGATTATTATTGAATTATAACCCGTTATTTATATCGACTTCCCTTCAAAAATAAACCTTCAAAAGTATAAAATTATCTATAATTCCTCAATTTGTCAGTTTAAAACATTTAATAAAATGGTAAATACACAATATACACGTAACAAGGAGGGACATTATGTCAAAAAAACAATGTATCGCTATGCTCCTAGCAGGCGGCCGAGGTACTAGACTAAAAGACTTAACCACTTACACGGCAAAGCCAGCCGTCCCATTCGGAGGAAAATATCGAATTATAGATTTCACATTGAGCAATTGCAGCAATTCAGGGATTGATACAGTAGGTGTGTTGACACAGTATCAACCACATACACTTCAAAATTATATTGGAGAAGGGAAGTACTGGGACTTAGATCGGAAAAATAGTGGTATCACCATACTTCCTCCTTATCAAAGTGATACAGGGGATTGCTGGTATGAGGGAACAGCTCATGCGATTTACCAGAACCTTAACTATATTGAAAGTTATAATCCAGAGGATGTACTGGTGCTATCGGGTGACCATATTTATAAAATGGATTATAGTAAAATGCTCAAACAGCATAAAGAAACAAACGCAGACGTTACCATTTCTGTCATCAATGTTCCGTGGAGAGACGCAAGCCGGTTTGGAATTATGAGCATTAATTCTGACTCGAAGAGAATAATAGATTTTGAAGAAAAACCAAAACAACCGAAATCTAACCTTGCTTCTATGGGAATTTATATTTTTAAATCGAAAATTTTAAAAAGATATTTAGAAAAAGAGGAGTCAAAAGCATTTTCATCAAAGGATTTTGGCAAGGATATTATTCCCTCTATGATTAAAGATAACCTTCAGGTCTATGCTTATCGTTTTAACGGCTACTGGAAGGATGTTGGCACAATCCAAAGTCTTTGGGAAGCAAATATGGATTTACTTTCTTATGACACCAATCCAATTTTACAAAATGAAGAGTGGGGGATTTATACGCGTGAAGCCTCCCATCAGCCATTTTATTTAGACGGAAAGGGTTCCATTAATCAATCATTAGTTTCGGAAGGCTGTAAAGTGTTTGGTAAAGTGGAAAATTCTGTTCTATATCATGGGGTAACTGTTAGCAAAGGAACAGTAATTAAGGATTCCGTCGTATTGCCTAATACGTTTATTGGTGAAAATGCAGTGATTAATCGATCGATTATTGGAAGTGATTCGTTCATTTATTCAAATGTTAACATCGGAGATAGTAATCCTTTTAGTGAAATTACTTTAATAGGAAATAACCAAATCGTCAAGAAAAGCAATATAAAGCAGATAAAAGGTAATGCTGGATAAGTTAACATAAAGTATATTATGTAAATTAAAAAACTCGCTCAAAAGAGGAGTTTTTTTTTATCTTAGGAAAAGCGAGATGATTTTGAGTAATTTGGGCAATCTAAAAAGGGAGGGTAAGCCAATGATTATCATCAACAGGTATAATATCAGCAATTAATATTGCCTCTTCTGAAAAAATACAATACATATCACAAATTGTATGGGCGAGTTCAGTACCCTGTACCAAAAATCCTTCGTATCCCTGATTATGAAGACTTTTACGGAAATCATTATTCGCTTCTTCTTTATTTAAAAGAGTAGCATGATCCCTCCAAGTAGGATTTCTTTTTTTTATCGAAAAATATTGAAAGAAGAGATAAATGTCATTTACATATATGCAAAAAAAGTAACCTACTTTCCTTCAGAGGTAAGTGGGTTACTTTTTTTTGATGTTAATAATTTTTATGAAAAACGAGGATATGTACTTTCTGTGGAGAATACCTAAAGTTGAAAGGGCTTACGTGATTACATTGTCGTGTTAAAGGGAGGATGGGTATTTATGAAAAAGACAATTTATATTACTGGGGCGGACAGAGGGTTAGGTTTGGCTCTGACAAAGGTTTTCCTTGACTCTGATTTTACAGTATTTGCTGGACAATACATGAATAATTGGCAGGAACTGGACAAATTTAAAAAGGAATATAGCGAAAATTTACATATTGTTTCATTAGATGTAACAAATCAGCAATCGGTCGATGCGGCTGCAGATTATATTAAGGAAACGGCTGGACAATTAGATATCTTGATTAATAATGCAGCCATTTATGTAGATCGATCTGAAGATATACTGGGCGAAATTAATTATGAGGATATTTTGAAACACTATAATACAAATACTTTGGGACCGTTACGCGTATCTAAATCTGTCATTCCATTATTAATGAAGGGCGAAAGCAAAATTCTCGCGAATATATCCTCTGAAGCAGGAAGTGTAGAAGATTCATGGAGAAAAAAGGAATACGCCTACTGCATGTCAAAGGCTGCTTTAAACATGCAATTAACGATCATGCAAAACCATTTAAAGGAATATGGAATCAAGGTTTTAGCCTTCCATCCAGGATTTGTGAGAACTTATATAATGGGAGATTTTAACCCGAATGCTACCATTGATGCGGTTGAATCCGCAACTGGAATTGCAAATGAAATCTTGAAATCCCCTTCAATCGAACAACACATGTTCATTGACTATCAAGGGAAAAAAATGAATTGGTAAAAACAAAATAAACTTAAATAATGAAGATATAACAGTGACGAACATTCTTGAATAAGTGTTTTATAAAAAAATAACCCCACAAAAAGCAATTCTTTTTGTGGGGATATTTATGAATTCTCTAAATTTTTTTATAAATCCTATTTAGTTAAAAATTAATTATTAATTTATTTTTCATTGGAGAAAATAAATTTGAACATTGAAAGGAAAGGGTGATTCAAATGTCATTTACATACAATCTCTACAGCACAAAAGACTTTGGATTTACAAAATCTTATCACATTAAGTGTGATATCCCGCCTCATAAATTTCGATCCATTATGATGGAGTTTCGTCAGAATGGAGAAGAAAATATGGAGGGATTTGTTAATTATATGAGGGAAACCTTTCCTGATTCGTTTCAACTTTTTGAGTATGACGATGTATTACAATATGATGCTGACCAGGAAAACTCTGCAATCCTTGCAAATCTTTTAACAAACGGGCTAGACGACTTCCATGATCGTTTATAAATACTGTTTTAGGAAGGATATGTAATAAGGAGAGGGCATTAAAGAGATTAACTCTCCCTCACTATTATTGTGCCTCGATCAACGATAATCAGCTCATGAAATGGCTGTAAGCCAGGTTCTGTACTTCCGTACTACAAACGGCAGCAAGCCTCGTACTAGAAGTTGTAGTCATATAACTATCGGTCAATGACCGATTCATCCGTTAGGTTCATTTCCCGCAGGATGATGCCCCTACCTAAATTTGGGTTGCTCGCTCGTGGGGTTTACCCGTTCCACCTTTTCCGTTTCCAGAAAAGTTTCGTCACTGTGGCACTTTCAGGTTATTCTCAGCATATCCCAAAGGACGTAGCATGATTTCACCGCCGTCAGTCGATAGGTCATCGACTGCCCACCCTTACAGATGGCACGAACACTACAGGCATCTCAGCACTGTGCGAGCCTGGACTTTCCTCAGCTCCTTAAATTAAGGAACCGCGACTACTCACCATTTCATCAAATCATTTGATCAGATGCGACAATAAATAATTTATCATCATGAGAAGGATCATTCTATAGTAGATTAATTCCAATGTTACCAGTTGTTGAAGTAAGAATTAGTAATCATTGTCGAAATTTGACGAAAAATTATTAGAATTGTATCCGTTTTCCACTGTTATCATAGTGTTATATTAAATAATTCAAATATTTCATTTGTTGCGACTACTTAAAAAGAATCATTTTAAAGAATACCAGGAGGTTTAATAATGGACCAGATACATATGTATAAAAAGGAGATGAAAGGAAGTGAAGGAAAACCTGAAAAGGTTCAATTAATCGTTGAAATCCCAGAAAGTGTAATGGAGCAATTTCAAGATGCGGTGGAAAAAAACGGAAAGACAATGAAAGATGTACTAAAGTTATATATGCAGAAATACATATGGAAACAAAGCGAATTACAAAGAAATCGCCAAAAACGTCGCCAAACCTTAGGAAATAATTAATTTCTAACTCGCTAACTAGAAAAATTAAGATAAAATTTAATGATTTTTCGATTGCTGGTTTGGTGAAAATATCTTATTATAACATTGATTACATTTTAAATTTGAAATGGAATTTGTCACGATGTTGATTGGAGTGGAAATCAACATCGAAGTTTAACGCAGCAAATAGAAAAAGGCAAACCACTCGAAAGATTGGGACGCAAAGCTACAGGTCTAAGGTTCATAACTATGACGGCTGAGCTGCCTAAAATAGACATATTTTAGGGGGCTATATGATGAATGCAGTTGTTATTAAAAAGGCACTAGTTTATGATTTTGAAAAGTTAAGTGATGAAAATGTTATAGAGGCTTATATTGCTGCAATACTGGATATGTATAACAGAAATATAAAATCGTTAGAGGAAGAATTGTTGAAAAGAAAGTTATTTTTGGTTGCTTTAGAGCAATATGATATCAAAAAAACTTTGGGGATATTGGATTCCATTCTGCTCTAAAAATATATATTGTACACAAACCCTTCCTTGCGTTATTTTTGGAAGGGTTTGTTGTATTTAGATAGGAAGTTATTTACATTCTGCGTTTCGTTTAAAGAGCATAGGCTGTGCTTTGTGATATTTTAGGGGAGATATCACACTTAACCAGAAACGATTTTGTATGCTCATCAGGAATCAAATGTGGGTCCGGATATAGATCTCTTAAGGCACTTATCATTTTTTTGCCAAGTCCTTGACCACGGTGCGACGGATTTACAGAAATATGTATGATTTGCATAAGGTCTTTCTCTACAAATAAGACACCAATTAGTCCAATAATTCCTTCTTCTTCTTTCCACAAAAAAAGTTGGCGGTTTTGTTCGGTTTCATATTCAGTCATGGTTGTCATCAGTTTTTGTAGATTCTTTTCATTTGGCATAAAAGATAATAACCCAGTCGCAATTTTATTGTACATTTTTTTGTACCGTGTTAACATATGAATCCCTCATTCTAAAAAGAAATAGATCGTTCCAGCAAACCGTTTATCTAATAAGGCAATACGACGGTAAATTCTGTTTTTTTATTATATAACAGAATTAATTATATCCAATGTACCATATTTACAGTCTCCTTTGTATTACAATTCTTTTAAAAATATATAAAAGAAGACAAATTTTTTGCAAAATTTATAGAAAACAGTCAGGGAGTGCAAAGTGAAATACACTCCCATATAGAGTTTTGTCTATATCAGCGTTTCGGTCTTTTGTTTTTTCTATACCCTCCCCAACCTGCAGGAATAATGACCAAACTGGTTATTATCCCATATACGGCCGCTGCAATGATCATGCTTGGCAGGGTGGCAGTCAAGTATTGATAGGGAGGGTGGGATTGATAAGTTAAAGGGTTTAATAGATAAAAGTAAGTGACGATACCGCCCATTAAGGCGATTAGACCAGCGGGATTCCATCCTTTCCAAAAGGAATAAGCGGAAGTGGCGGTTGAATCATACAAGTCATTCATGCTCAGCTGCTTTCTTCGAAAAACAAAGTAATCAACGATTTGTATGCCTACCATTGGAGCAAATAACACCCCAAGGAAAGCTAAGAAATTGCCAAATTTTGCGAAAAATAAATCCGGTATTAATACCGCTACTAAGGCAATTGGAATCAATGCTGTCAAGGTGGTCAAATTCCAGGATTTCTTCTTCAGAAACTCCACATTTCTTAATCCCAGACAGGAGATATACACTCCGACGACGGCAGAACCGAAGTTCGCAACTGCAATAAAGCCAAGGGCGATGCTGCCATAGAGAATTCCTCCTAGTTCAACCATCCAGGCAGTAGGGTCAGGATCACCGATTATCAGTATTGAAAAAATTCCAATATAGCTCATGACAGCGGCAGGCAGCCCTAAACCCAGCATCGAAGGCAGTGTGGTCTGACTTGCTTTTGGAGACATTCGAACGAGTCCACCCAAGTATGGCCACCACGCCATTAAACTGACCAAACCGATCTCAACTCCTGTTGTGTAATCCCAAAGCGGATGGCCAGACGAGGCAGCCGGTTTGGCAGCTGCAATGGTTTCAAAACCAAAGTTTTTTATGATGATAAAAAAGAGCCAGATTCCTACTAAAAGGATAAGGATGGTTAAAAAGGCAGATAAATGTTTAACGGCTTCCGAACCTTTGCGCAAAAGAAGGAAGATAGCGATAACGGCCGCAATCGTAAGTAAAGAAACAGTGATGGAGCTGAATGACTCGGGGATGACACCAGTTACAAGCAACAAGCGGGCTGTGGATTTTGCGAAGAAGATGAGAATAATGGAATTCCAGCCTATGACCGATAAGTATTGAAGGATCAAGGCTAGAATCCACCCACGGTTTCCGAAAAACGGTTTGGTTGAGGTAACGCTTTCAATTCCATATTTAGCGGCAGCTGGTATAACAGCAAGTGAAATAAAAAACATCCCAATCATCGAGCCAGCTGTAAGTGCGGCCATCCCCATTTTGGCATTTAAATAGGTACCCACAAAGCCGCCCATTAAAAAACACCAAGTGGCAATCGTGGTGCTGATGGAAACCATTAATAAATCCCGTTGTCGCCAAATTCGTTCATGTGGTAGTAGCGGATATGAGTCTTCTGTCTCATGTTGTTCTTGTCTAGACATTAGGACCATCCCCAAATGAGCAAAATAACAGGAAAGATGATTCCTAACGTTACATACCAAGCATAGTCACGGGCTGATAAGTCCCCGCCTTGATTCTCTTCATTCGTCATGACCTTAATTCTTTCCTCCAGCGGGATTCTATCGATTATTTTTTTTGTCATTTAGAAACTCCTCTCATTGACCTGCAACAACAATTTATTACTATTTATATGTGGATTGGGGCAGGGCGGATTGGTTTTTCACACAGTCAAAGAATTTAATCATCCTAAATCAAATTTCTTTATTCTTGAAAAAACTTAATTTTTTATTAAAAATATGAATATAAAACAACATTTGACTCGTCTAATTTATTTAGGTGAACGAAACACTGATAGATATTAAGAAAGAGGTGAAAAGTTGAAAAAGGTATTGGAGTTACCTGTAAGGTTTTTCTTAATGATTTCGGGGATTATATTTGTTTTTGCCGTCCCATCGCTGATTGGTTTAGGGGAGTCACTAACCTTTAACGTGATAACGTTTTGGACATATGTAAAAATGAGTTTTCTAAAATTAACGGAGCTGACAGATGGGCAATTCATTATTTTCTTACAGCAGCTAAATTGGATGGACAGTTATCGCTATACCATGTTCATCCTATTTATTTCCCTATTGCTAGTCATATGCATTAGCCTGGCAGGAGTAATTTTGGTCCAAACGGTTCCTAAAAAGATAGCAAAAAGTCTAAAAAGGATTATTGATTTTTTTGAAGGTGTTCCAGATTTACTGGTCATCTTTTCGTTTCATTTTTTTGTTATTACACTCTATCAATCTACAGGACTCAAATTTTTACAATTATACGGGAATTTTGGACATAAGCCCTATGTAATCCCCATCGTAACCATTTCTTTTCTCCCGGCATTTTTCTTACTACAATTCTTTATGAAAGTGCTAGAAGAGGAAGAGGCAAAAGATTATGTGCAGTATAGTTTGGCCAAAGGACTCAGCCGGTTTCGAATTCTCATGGTTCATAAGATTCGCAACCTAGTACCCCTATTAATCATCCAGCTGAGGACAAGTCTTTGGATTATACTCTCAAATATTTTTCTATTAGAGTACATGTTTAACATTCCCGGCTTTACGAAAACCTTTCAAACGGCAATGGGGAATGGAGAATTTTTGGCACTATTGATTTGTTTATTCTTGTTTACACTTCCACTGTTGATAATGGAAGCAGTGAGCCATCTGGTGATCAAGTTTTATAAAGGGAAGGAGAGTAGTAGTCTATGAGAAATTATAAAAAAACAATGTTTGGCGCGGTCATCCTTCTCCTTCTATTTCTACTGAGTTATTTGTATCCTTTGTACGGACCAGTAGATTTTAATAAAAAAATCTTAGTCACCGATGAGGCGGGCAATTATATTGGAAGGGCACCGTTTCGGCCTTCTCTAGAGCATATATTGGGAACGGACCGCAATGGGCAGGAGATGCATCTGCTGCTGTTGTATGGAGCCAAATTCACCCTGATTACAGCCATTACAGTTGCAATTCTAAGAGTACTATTGGGTGGAATCATGGGTGTATTCTTATCTGTTTATTTTCCCTATTTGACCAAGTATTTTAAAGACTTTTTTATCATATTTAGATATATACCTGCAGCATTTTTAGGCATTGTGCTAATGATGCCAGTCATGGGAAGTTTCGAGAGTCCAAGTTCCGCTGTCATAACTTATCAATTATTAATCCTAGTCTTTCTAGGTTTTCCGTCAGTTACCATTTTGGCAGCAGAGCTCACAGATGAATGGCTGAAACAATCGTTTATTCAGAGCTCTTTCTTAATGGGGGCTAGTAAAATACATATTATACGGACACATTTAATGCCGTTTTTTCGGTCCTACGGAGTGTTGTTTATTTTTCAGCAGTTAATAAGCAGCTTACAGGTAACCATGCATCTTGGGATTTTTGGCTTCTTCCTAGGCGGGGAAACAATTGGCGGAGTTTTCGGCTATGATGAACCACCGAAAGCGGCTTCTTTATCGAATGAATGGGCCGGCTTAATCGGGCAGAATTATAATGATTTCAGCAGAGCACCTTGGACGGTCTTTGCCCCTATTTTAGGATTTTTAGTGATCATTTGGATTGTCAACATGATGAAACACGAAATAGAAGCAAATATCAATGGGACCATGCAATTAAAAAAACAAAGAGAAAACAAAGAGATGCCTAAGCGAGCTATGGACCAAGCAGAGAAGCAAGGATTTGAATTTGTTAGAAGAGTTTTATCACAACAAAAGTAAAGGGGAACAAAGTTGCTTGCTTTACCGAAGCAAAAACAAAGAGGAGTGCCAAAGGAAAATGGCACTCCTGATTTTGTAGGGGTTCGCTTGCAAACAAGACCCAGCTGCTTACTGCCATTCTTTATTTACTAAACTCATTGAGTCGTTCGTAAGTTTCAAGCAGGAACTCATAAAACAAGGCTTCAGTCGGGAGCAGTTTACGCTGGGTCGGGTAAATCACACCAACTGTTCGTGTCAGAGTGGTATCTGAGATGGGAATGATGACGGTGGAACGGGGGGTATTATCTACCAAAGTCATTTCTGGCATCAATGCGACCCCCAAACCTGCAGACACTAATCCCTTTAATGCATCAATATCCTTTCCTTCAAAGGCGATTTTTGGAGAAAAGCCTGCATCATGACAGGCGCGAACCACTTGATCACGAAACACAAACCCTTCTGGAAGAACACAAAAGGGGGCTTCCCTTAGGTCTCTTAACCTAATCGATTTTCGATCAGATAAGGGGTGATGAATAGGGATGAGCGCCACAATGTCTTCGGTGAAAAGAGTCATCCCTTTTATTTTTTTCTCTTTTTCCTGATTCGGCATCGGAGCAATCATGGCTAAATTAAATTCACCATTGATTACACCATCAATTAAATCATAATAAAGGGCATTGCTCATTTGAAATTTTGCTTCTGGGTATCGTGTCCGAAAAGCATAAATGATGGACGGCAAGGTATGAGCCGCCATGCTTATCGGAAAGGCAATCCGAACAATGCCTTTTTCAGGATTTAGATATTCTTCCACTTCCCGTTTCGCATCCTCCATCATGTTCCACACTTGTTTCATCCGTTCATAAAAAATCCGGCCTAGAGGAGTTAACCTTACATTTCTACCTTCACGTATAAAGAGTTCGACACCTAACTCATCCTCTAAATTAAAAATTTGTCTGCTAACAGATGATTGGGCAACATGCAAAGCATCAGCTGCGTCTGTTACATGCTCTCGTTTTGCCACTTCTAGGAAATATTGAATTTGCCTTGTCTCCATTTTGATCACTTCCTATTGATGCGTTTTATGCATTGATTTCATCGAAAATTAATATTGAAACTATTAATTATAAAATTATAAAATGAAAACATCTTTTAGAAAAGAGAATTTTCTTAATTTTATAATACAGTAGGGGTTGAATGGGATGAAAATGCTGGACAAAGTGGAAGAGAATCAAAAGGAAATCGTGAAGGATTACGTAAATCGTTTATTGGTAAGTGTTGAAAGGCGTAATCCAAATGAATGGGAGTTCCAGCAGGCTGTGAAGGAAGTACTTGATTCTTTAGTACCTGTTTTAGTGAAAAATCCAAAATATATGAAACTAGCAGTTTTAGAACGGCTGATTGAACCAGACCGATTATTTACGTTTAGGGTTCCATGGGTGGACGATCAAGGAAATGTGAAAGTTAACCGTGGATTCCGCGTTCAATTTAATAATGCGATTGGGCCTTACAAGGGCGGACTAAGATTTCACCCTTCAGTTAATGCAAGCATTATTAAATTTCTCGGGTTTGAGCAGATCTTCAAAAACTCATTAACAGGGCAGCCCATCGGCGGCGGAAAAGGCGGTTCGGATTTCGATCCAAAAGGGAAATCTGATTTTGAAATTATGCGCTTCTGTCAAAGCTTTATGAGTGAGCTTTCCAAACACATCGGACCCGATGTCGATGTCCCTGCTGGTGATATCGGGGTAGGTGCTAGAGAAATCGGCTATATGTTCGGACAATATAAAAAGTTAAAAGGGGCATATGAAGCTGGCGTCCTAACTGGCAAAGGGCCAGGGTTTGGAGGAAGCTTAGGACGCAAAGAAGCAACTGGATATGGAACCGTCTACTTTGTAGAGGAAATGCTGAAAAGTACGGGATTAAGCTTTAACGGAAGCACGGTGGTTGTATCCGGTTCAGGAAATGTTTCCATCTATGCGATGGAAAAAGCCATGCAGTTTGGTGCAAAAGTAGTCGCATGCAGCGATTCAAACGGATATGTGTATGACCCAAATGGAATAAACCTTGATACGGTAAAACGGTTAAAAGAAGTAGAGAATAAAAGAATTTTTGAATATGTATCGGAACATCCACAGGCGACTTATCATGAAGGGTGTGCAGGCATCTGGTCCATCCCTTGTGATATTGCGTTACCATGTGCAACTCAAAACGAGTTGAGTAAGGAAGCAGCAGAAATATTAGTTTCGAATGGGGTTAAGGCAGTGGGCGAAGGTGCCAACATGCCTTCTACACAAGAAGCAGTCGATACTTTTATGGAAAATCAAGTGTTATTCGGACCTGCCAAAGCAGCAAATGCAGGTGGAGTGGCAGTTTCTGCTTTAGAAATGGCGCAAAATAGTGCCCGGGTTGCTTGGACATTTGAAGAAGTTGATTTGAAATTACAAACGATCATGAAAGATATCTACCAAAAGAGTATGGAAGCCTCAGTGGAATATGATGCACCAGGGAATCTTGTTGTCGGTGCGAATATCGCCGGATATGTAAAAGTGGCAGAGGCTATGGTTGCACAGGGAGTAATCTAATAGCAGATTTCCGTTTTACATCTTTTAAGTAATTAAAGCCTACAGTAATGTAGGCTTTTTACTAATGCAGGAGATAGTTGTAGATAGAATCAAAATTTTGTTAGATGATTCATTTTATTGATCAATAAATGAATTTCAACAAGTTAGTGACAAATTTGCACATTCACACAAATTACATATTTCTAATCCATTCATTCAACATAACTAGGAAAGTTGTATTAAATTTCTAATATTAAATGACCAAGCAAAAGAAGAAAATTGTCATAATAAAAGAAATGCAGTCGGAGACATTTCATTTTTTATCCCTCATTCCTCAGTTAAAATAATAAAAAGTAGTCATTTCATAACCATTTTCTAAGAATGTAACTTAGACCAATGAACACTTTATGAACTTTTGTGAAATGTTTCACAAATAGAATGTTAGCTGAATATATATTTATTAAGTATAAAGCATTCTCATATCTTCCTTTGTTAAAACCATTTTTTAAATAAGGTGGGTTTAAAATGGCGATAAAAAATGTAACATCACTTCAAAGTATTTTGGCTGATACTCAGGTTTATAGAAATTTGTCGGTTCCAGAACTGGTGGAAGCAGCGATTAAACGGGGAGAAGGGGTCCTAACCAATACAGGTGCTTTACGAGTAACGACAGGAAAGTATACAGGCCGGTCCCCCAAAGATAAATACATTGTCTGCGAGCCATCCATTGCTGAAAAAATTGCATGGGGAGATGTAAACCAGCCGTTTGATCAAGATAGATTTAACGATCTTTATCAAGATGTACTTGATTATTTAATCGGCAAAGAATTATTTTTATTCAACGGTTATGCAGGTGCAGAGGATTTATATTCTCTGCCAATTACGGTGATCAATGAATATGCCTGGCATAATTATTTGCTCATCAACTGTTTATCCGCCCAACCCAAGCAATGACTAATGATTGGCTAGATTCATTCACAATCATCTGTGTTCCAGGATTTCATGCGATACCGGCCATCCATGGGACAAAATCGGAAACTTTTATTATTATAAATTATGAAAAACGGCTTGTGTTAATTGGCGGTACCGAATATGCAGGTGAAATGAAAAAGTCCATATTTAGTGTCATGAACACATTGCTGCCTCAAAGAGATGTTCTCACCATGCATTGTTCTGCAAATACTGATCATAAAGACAATGCAGCCCTTTTCTTCGGCCTGTCTGGGACAGGAAAAACTACCCTTTCTGCTGACCCGGAACGTTATTTAATTGGAGATGATGAACACGGCTGGAGTGATACAGGGAATTTAACATGGAAGGTGGCTGTTATGCAAAGTGCATAGACCTTTCGGAAGAAAAGGAACCGCAAATTTATCAAGCTGTCCGTTTTGGTGCTGTTCTCGAAAATGTAATCATTAATGAGAGTACAAGAGAAGCAGATTACTCTAATCATACCTTAACGGAAAATACACGAGTGGCTTATCCGATTGAACATATTCAAAAGGCGGTTATCCCCGGAGTGGCCGGACATCCCAACGTCATCATTTTCTTAACCGCTGATGCCTTTGGAGTACTTCCTCCCATTGCTAAATTAACAAAAAAGCAGGCGATGTATCACTTCCTTTCAGGTTATACGAGTAAGCTTGCCGGTACAGAAAGAGGCATAACGAAACCTGAGGCTACATTCTCCACTTGTTTCGGTGCACCATTTTTGCCGCTCAGGGCTAGTGTCTACGCCAAACTGCTGGGTGAAAAAATTGATAAATATCAAACGAATGTTTATTTAGTAAACACCGGTTGGAGCGACGGCCCCTATGGAGTGGGCAAGCGGATGGACTTACGGTATACACGCGCGATGGTAACAAATGCCATTACAGGACAATTAGATAAATTTGACTATGAACCAGATCCGGTTTTTGGTCTGCTCATTCCAAAGTTTTGCCCTGGTGTACCCAATGATGTTTTAGTACCACGAAACACCTGGATGAATAAAACAGCTTATGATCAACAAGCATTTGAATTAGCCAACCGTTTTAAACTCAATTTTGAAAAACTTGAAAACAATGATCCTACGATAAAAGACTTATTTTAAATCATTTAGGAAAACGGCTCAAAATTCGTATTTGTGAATTTTGAGTTTTTTTCTGTTCCAAAAATCTCTGAATAACTCATACAAAAGACCTTGTCTACGACAAAAATCACCCTCGAAAATAGGTCTATTTAGTTAAAAATAGTGAAAATTGTGATTTTTAAGAGGATAAGCAGGATATTTGAGGATAAAGAATGAATATTATTATATAAATCAATGAAAGCCATTTATTCATGAATCTATCAAGGTATGAAAGAAGGTATACGAAATGATGGAAAATTTCTTTGCTGACTATAAAAACTTTGTTGTTGTACCGGAAGATGAAACGAAAGTGGTTAATGAAGTATTTGATCCCAAAAATTTTGCAGCCTATTATATACTAACTCTTACCCTATTTGATTCTCGCTTATCGACGTGGAAAGAAGCCAGTAAATTTGAAATCGATGTGGAAAAAAGCATCAAAACTGTCCTTACGAAGTTCAATCAAATGCAGCGTGAAAAGTATCATCTTCAATTACTTGAATTGGATAGGTACAAAAATTATTTTATCTTAGCTCTTTCTTCCAAAACAAAGTTTCAGCCAGAGGAAGAAAAAGACCGTATGAATTACATCGTTGAGAAGATCCTTACGAATCCTTTTTATGTGGGGCAGGGCTGGTTCAATTTCATTGGCGAAAAAGGTAGAGTAGCACGAAAACTTTTTTCCTATTCTTTTAAGGAATATGTAATGGAGCACCCAGAACAACTAGAGGGAAAGTATGAAAACATTAGTGAGTTCATCCCTAAAAATGCAGAGATCAAATTAATCAAAAGCGTCAAAACAAAGATTATCTCTAAATTGTAGAATACTTGGAGTCCATCCAAGTTTTTTTGTTTATATCAATGTGAAAGGCGAGGGAGGGTCTCAACCTCTGAAGCGGAAAGAAAGTTGGAGCTACGACAGATGAGGAGGGGGCTCAACCCCTGAAGCAGAAAGAAAGTTGGAGCTACGACAGATGAGAAGGGGTTTCATCCCCTGAAGCAGAAAGAAAGTTGGAGCTACGACAGATGAGGAGGGGTTTCATCCCCTGAAGCAGAAAGAAAGTTGGAGCTACAACAGATGAGGCAAAGCCGACTATTTTCCTATTAACTTCTGAAACCCATATAAATGAATTTTCTAGTCGGTTCTGCATCATATCGTCGTTATATGCGGCTTTTAAGAAACGTTCTTGTATCCCTAGAGGAATAATTCCTTGATATGTGCTTTTCCAACTTTCCTTAGCAACTTGCTGGACCTGGTATATATCCTCCAGCTTCATCTCGCGGATAATAAATTCCATTCAAATCAACCTTTCTTCCTAAAATTATTTCCAATCAAGACGGAAAGGGTCAACTTTCTATAGGAAAGTGACCCTTTTTTTATGCAGTTCTGAAGTCAATTTAGAACATCCCGTTCTCATTAGGTGTATCCCCTGGAATGGGCTGACCGATGTCCCATAATTCAACAATTTGGTTATCAAGGAAACGAAAAATATGTACAACAGCTACTCCACGATCCTCTGGATTCTGCTTGACATGAGATTGAACAGCAACAGTATCTCCTTCTTGAATGGCTTGTTTTACTTCAAAGATTTTATTTGGGTTTTTAACTGCATTCTCTTCCATCGCAATCATAAGTGATTCTGAATCCCCGCGAAAGTAGGGGTTGTGATGACGAAAGTCAGGACCTATGAAACTCTGATAAGCCTCGCGGACGTTCCCTTCAGCTACAAGCTGTAGAAAAGATACCGCTTTTTCCTTGTGAGTGAGGTTTGATGAAGATGTCTGGTATGTATTCATGTCAATCATCCTTTCATATCAGGAAATATCTTTATAAATAATTAATAGAAGACTAAGGTATTCCTAATCCTATGTCAATTATTATACATAAAAAATGAAGAGACCTTTACACTGGGCGTAAGGGTCTTTTCATTTTTTATGTATAATAAATCCTGGCTGGCGAAGCACGACCTGAAAATTAACCTTAAGAGCTTCTAATAGATTGATAGGTTGTTTTCAGATACCTTCTTATATTCATTAAGAAAGTAATCCAATTTCTCGCTGGCTTGAATAGTTAGTTGATGGGTTAATCCCATCTTCTGACCAATATCGATTAAGTCTTCCCTCAAGTATTCAATATATGATCGAAGCTCAAATGGACGTAAATGATTCGGTTTTTCACCCATATAGATACCTCATTTGGAAAAGTAAGTAAATCATAAAATATATATTACCAATTACTTGAAAGGCTTTCTATACGATTATTTCTATAGATATTAATCGGTTTAATAGATACGCCAATTTACAACTTATTTAAACGGTAATCGACAAAATATGGTACCGATAAAGTATAATAGTACTTAATATATAAATGAAGATGGAAAGGTAATGGAAGATGAGTATCATAAAGGATTTTTTGCTGCAAGTTTCGCTTATGATCATACCCATATTTATTTACTTTACGTTTATCACAGAAAGGATAAAGAATGGAAGAAGTAGAAAATTAATCATGTCTATTCTGTGGGGGTTATCAATCTTAATTTGCATGTCCTTTCCAGTGAATTTTGGTCAAAATGCCCGCTTGGAGTTAAGAATTATTCCTTTGTTATTCGGGACCCTATACGGCGGATTAGGGACAGGTATCTTCCTTTCGGCCATTATCATTCTTTATCGACTTTATTTGGGTTTCAATATAGGATTCTATAATACTTTTTTTGTCTTATTATTTTCATTACCTGTTATATTGTTTTTTCAGAAATCCTTTGCTATCTCGAAAAAAGAAAAAAGAGTTAAAATTGCCGTTGGCCTTGCCTTTTATTATTGCCTAATTGGTCTTGCTTTTTTTGGCGTGTTAAGAGGTTTTTCCTTCGAGAATCTTATAGTACCTATGATACATCTCATCTTTGGAGTGGCAGCTACTTGGTTCTTCACGATGCTAAATGAAACGATTAGGGAGATTCAACAGTTACGATCCGAGATGGAAAACTCGGAGAAATTAAAAGTGATAAGTGAGTTAACCAGTGTTTTCGCTCATGAAATTAGAAATCCCATGCAAGTGACCCGGGGCTTTTTGCAACTCCTTAACGAGCCGGATTTGCCTAAGAAGAAGAAGAAGGAGTATATTCAGTTATCGATTGAAGAATTAGATCGGGCAAATGAAATTATTAATGATTTTTTATCTTTCGGAAAACCCTCCACAACTAACGACGAAAGAATCAACGTTAGTTATCAGTTGTACCAAGTTGTAAATATCATCCAAGGTTATTCCCTTAACCATAGTATTGAGATTAGAACTGACTTTCGTGATAACTGTTGGATTTATGTAAATCCCCAAAAATTGAATCAGTCTTTGATTAATATCTTGAAAAATGCGATAGAGTCTATGCCCCATGGTGGAACGATTTGGGTCGCCTGTACAGCAACGGATGATGGATATATAAAAATGACCATTAAAGACCAAGGAATAGGGATGACAAAAAAACAACTAGATAGGCTTGGATCTCCTTTTTATTCCTTAAAAGAAAGCGGGACGGGACTAGGTATGATGGTAACTTATCAAATTATCCGTTCGTTCAAAGGTAAAATACTGGTGAAAAGTGAAAAGGATAAGGGGACAGAGTTTACGATACTTTTACCCAGAATCTCAAATACATAAATAACTGTGAAGCATCTTATACAGTAAAAGGAATGTTTCATTCCTCCTAATGGCGGGTATCAAATTAAAGACTACCAATCAAAGGAGGAATTTCAATGAATGAACATGAAAAACACTTGGTGGGAGTTTACGACACTGAAAATGAAGTTATTCAGGCGGTCGAAGATTTAAAACGACAGGGATATGCAGCTGAAGATATTTCTGTTATCGGGAAAAATAAAGACGAAGTACATGAAATTAATGATGCGACTGGAACGACGGAAAAAGGTGCTTTGACTGGAGCAGCAACGGGCGGTGCCGTTGGCGGGTTATTAGGTCTTTTAGCAGGCGTAGGTGCTCTCGCTATACCAGGTATAGGACCTCTTGTAGCTGCTGGACCGATAGCTGCTACCTTGACAGGGGCGGCAGCGGGCGCAGGCGTAGGCGGCTTAGCAGGAGCTTTAATTGGATTGGGCATTCCTGAAGAAGAGGCTGACCGTTATGAAGGCTATGTCAACGAAGGTAAGTTCCTAGTTGTTGTGGAACGACGAGAAAACCTTATAAGAGATGGACGAACAACTGATACAAGTGTAAATCATAACGATACAACCGGAACCATCAATACAAATGATCCATACAATACCCCGGTGGCTAACTTAAATCAAACGAATACTAACTTAAACGGCAACCGAGAGTATTAATGATTGAAAGCAAAAAGGGAATCTGCTAAACTCAGCAGATTCCCTTTTCATGTCGAGGGAGGACTTTCCGTTCTTTATTTTACGAATAAGTATCCCATTCATAAATAAAGAAACCTTTAGACAAACTCCTCGTATATATTATAAAGGAGATGATTAGCAATGCTTGAAATCTTGAGTGCTTTAGGTAACTTTTTCAGTTCAATTGCATTTGCAATGATGGGGAAAAAGGGAAAAAACGGGGCTGAATAATATTCAGTCCTGTTTTTTTGAATTTAAAAAAGCAAAAAGTGGGTAATGTAAGGAAGAGTGTATTATATTAGATATATTGTCAAAATTAGATTGAAATGGTGAAATATGAACATTTTAAAAGAGAAAAAAAAGAGCAAACTAAAACCCGCCCAAGCCATCGTTGTCTATTACTTGATAGCGGTCCTGGTTTCGACCATCTTATTAATGCTGCCAATTACACAACAGCCCCATGCTAAATTAACATTAATAGATGCCTTATTTACTGCTGTGAGTGCTGTAAGTGTAACGGGATTATCTACTGTTGCAATTAATGAGGTTCTTAGTGTTCCAGGTACATTCATCTTTGCGATTATCCTGCAATTTGGCGGCATTGGTATTATGTTTCTGGGAACAATGATTTGGTTCTTGATTGGGAGACGCATCGGAATGAGAGATCGCATGCTCATTATGACCGACCAAAACCTTCCGACTTTTGCTGGAATCGTTAAACTTGTTAGAAATATCCTTATCCTATTTATGATTACCGAATTAATCGGAGCAATTATTTTGGGAACCTACTTTTTAAAATACTTTCCAACTTGGCAAGAGGCTTACTTACAGGGTTTCTTTGCAGCTGTTAGTGCAGCAACGAATGCTGGATTTGATATTACAGGGGAATCGTTAATCCCTTTTGCTAACGATTATTTTGTGCTATTTATCACGATGGTGCTGTTAATAATAGGAGCCATTGGTTTTCCTGTCCTGATGGAAGTGGTTCAATTCTTTAAACATCGAGAGAAAATGCCCTTTAGGTTTTCTCTTTTTACAAAAATCACGACGCTAACCTTTTTTGCACTAATCGTGATAGGGACAATTCTTATCTGGTTATGTGAGTTTAATCGATTCTATTCCGACAAAACGTGGCATTCCGCTTTTGTTCATTCGCTATTTTATTCTGTATCCGCCCGGAATGGTGGATTGAATACAATGGATATAAAGGAATTTTCTACTCCCACTCATCTTATTTTAAGCATTCTAATGTTTATAGGTACATCTCCAAGCAGTGCAGGCGGGGGGATCAGAACGACTACTTTTGCCATTATGTTATTAAGTATCTACCACTTTGCTAATGGAAATATGACCATAAGGATTTTTAAAAGAGAGCTTGTCATGGAAGACGTTATTAAGTCCTATATCGTGATTGCAACAGCTATGCTGCTTTGTGGTGTAAGTTCAGTATTACTTACGATTTTGCAGCCGAATTTTTCATTAATGGAAATCATGTTTGAAGTCTCATCTGCATTTGGTACGGTCGGTCTTTCAATGGGGATTACTGAAGAATTAAGTACCATGGGTAAGATAATCATTATGATATTAATGTTTATCGGTAGAATTGGAATCTTTACCTTTTTATTATTATTAGGCGGGAAACCGGATAAAAAGAATTATCATTACCCAAAAGAGCGCATTATTATAGGATAACCATGATCTTGAACAAGGTAAAACGCTATATCTAAGTGATGTACCTTTTTGTTTAATTCTTCTAATTGCGTTTTGAACTTTCGCCATTTTTTGAAAAATAAGTTTGACACTTTGAATCAAAACATGATATAAACCATTCATATAACAAATAATATGACGAATGAGCATATGACAAGGGGAGTGGCAAAATGGTACATAACAATAAAATAGTAGACTGTACGATTCGTGATGGAGGATTAGTCAACAATTGGGATTTCAGTGTCGAATTTGTACAGGACTTATATAATGGATTAAGTGCAGCCGGTGTGGAATATATGGAAATAGGTTACAAAAATTCTGCTAAACTCCTTAATGCGACAGAACCTAATCCATGGAGATTTCTTGATGATCAATTCCTAAAAGAAATTATTCCTGAGAAAAAATTCACCAAACTATCAGCTCTAGTTGATATCGGCCGAGTGGATCCAAATGACATCCTGCCCCGCGAGCAAAGTGTATTGGATATGATTCGGGTGGCCTGCTATATCCGCGAAGTGGACAAGGGCTTAGAACTTGTACAAATGTTCCACGAATTGGGATATGAGACTTCACTCAACATTATGGCTTTGTCGAGCGTTCCTGAACATCAGCTGATTGAAGCAATGGAAATGGTAAAGGAAAGTCCTGTTGATGTTGTCTATATCGTTGACTCCTTTGGAAGCTTAGATCCTGCGGGTATTGCCCATCAAGTGAAGAAATTCCAGTCCCTGCTTCCTAACAAGCAGCTTGGAATTCATACACATAATAATATGCAGTTAGCATTTGCCAATACATTGACTGCTTTTCAAAATGGCGTAACTTACCTTGATTCATCGGTTTATGGAATGGGCCGTGCAGCGGGTAACTGTAACACAGAACTTCTCATTAGCTATATCCAAAAAACTAGCTATGAACTAAGGCCGGTCCTTGGTATAATTGAGAAGCATATGGTAGAAATGAGAGAAAAGTGGGAGTGGGGCTATATCATTCCTTACATGATCTCTGGTGTACTTAACGAACATCCTCGTGTGGCCATGGCCTACCGAAGCAGCGCTGAACGTGATAATTATGTTGATTTTTATGATAAGGTCACAACACCTGAAGCCACTTTAGCGACAACATCGAAGTAATGGTATGTCTTTATTAGCCGCCTCCTGGCGGTTTTTTACATAGAAATGAAACCCGCAGCAATATCTGATTGTTGATGGAAGGAAGTGTAAAACGATGGATTTCGAAACAGTGATGCAGGAACTTGAAGCGATCGGCAAGGAACGAACTAAAAAGATTTACTTAAGCAATGGTGCTCAAGAACCGCTTTTTGGAGTGGCTACAGGCGCAATGAAGCCGATGGCAAAGAAAATCAAAAAAAATCAGCCATTAGCCGAGCAGCTTTACGCGACAGGGAACTATGATGCCATGTATTTTGCAGGAATCATTGCGGACCCAAAGGTCATGACGGAGGCGGATTTCGAACGCTGGATCGATGCGGCGTATTTTTATATGCTGTCTGATTATGTAGTTGCCGTAACATTATCTGAAACCGATATTGCCCAAGCTGTTGCCGATCAATGGATTGCAAGCGGGGAAGAACTAAGAATGTCGGCAGGCTGGAGCTGTTACTGCTGGCTTTTAGGTAACCGCAAAGACAGCGAATTTAGTGAAAGCAAGATTGCCAGGATGCTGAAGCAGGTAGAAACTACTATTCATGAATCTCCAGATCGAACAAAATCCGCGATGAATAATTTTCTCTATACGGTCGGGGTTTCCTATTTGCCGCTCCATGATCTGGCTGTGGATACGGCAAAGGCAGTAGGACCTGTGGAAATCAGACGGGAAAAGAAAAAAAGCAGTATTTTGCTTGCTTCAGAAAATATCCAAAAGGATATAGATAAAGGAAGGATTGGTTTCAAACGCAAATATGTCAGGTGTTAGCGTTACACCGTTCATATTTGTAACAAAAGATCCAACTCTTTAAAGGAGAGAGTTGGATTTTTTGTGTGAGTGAGGACAAAAGGGGAGAAAGAAATCTATGAAAATGACAAAATCAATGGCAAACATCCTGCTATTGATTACATCCGTATTTTGGGGATCAGGATTTGTGGTAACCAAAATAGCTTTAGATGCAAATGTGTCTGCGGGTTTGATAAATTTTGCTAGAGGTTTGCTATTTGTTGTGTGTGTGCTGCTGTTTTTTTATAAAAAAATTGTTAAAATGTCCTTCAAAGACTTTAAGGTTGGCCTTATTGCCGGATTGCTTAACTTTGGCGGATTTATTACACAAACGATTGGTGTCATCTATACGACTCCATCGAATAATGCCTTTATTTCTGCAACCTATGTGGTGATCGTTCCTTTTATCGCTTGGACTATTTACGGGAAAAAGTTTCAGGCCAAGAGCTTGGTTTCTATAGGAATATGTTTAATCGGAATGGTCATTATGACGGGAATAATGAGCGAAGAGATTTCCATCAATGTTGGAGACATCTGCACCCTTATCTGTGCATTTTTTTATGCCGGTTCGATTGTTTATCTTGGATATAGTGCGAGTACAGCTGACTTTAGTGTGGTAGCGTTTATGCTGGCTGCTGTACAATCAGTAGGTGGATTCATTTTTTATTTAATAGCTGAAAAAGGTCAGTTTTCTGATATTCATTGGTCTGATGCGCTTGTTCCATTGTTATACATGGGAATCATATGTTCATTTGTCGGACAAACGTTACAGGTTATCGCACAAAAGCATACCTCTGCCACATCAGCAGGGCTGATTATGATGCTTGAATCCGTTTTTGGAAGTATTTTTTCAATCACTTTTGGGTTTGAACCATTTACCCTTAAGTTAGTTGTTGGCGGAACGATTATACTGCTTTCAATTCTTATGATGGAAGTTGAAATTAAACCAATGTTGGTAAAAAACAAGGGAACAGTTTAGTAACGCGGCACCTTAACGTTTTATGCTGCTCCCACATTTGGCAGTGAACAATAATGGCGAGGTTGTTCTTCTTTTAGAAGAGAACAACCTCGCCGTATTTTATAGTAGAGGTTATCTGGCACCTGGTGAAAACACTGCAATATAAAAAACTATTTAGTCTCTGTTTTCTTATCATCCAGATAACTATCACTGTATTTATATGGAATATCTCCAATTTTGGAATCTATCCCTTTTTTATCGAGAAGCTCTTTGTATTCATCCATCTTTCTGGAAGGCAAAACAGTTTTTTTCTTGCCATTGATGTCTGTGGCAGTATAAGTTTCGTAATCCTCTGCATAGGATTCTTCGTTTATTCCATGGTCATACATTTCATTATAACTAGTGTAATCCCCAACTAGGTCGGAGGGAGTTTCGGAGGTGCCAAACTGGGCTACTTCCTGAAAACTATCTTGTGTATCGATCACACCATTTTTCGGTTCACGACTAAAGGAATTAACCTTTGGCGGCTCTATGATGTCTTCCTCCACCGGGCGATGATTTCCGCCAGATACTTCTGGGGAGTGATCGACACAATATAGGGTTGAAGGCAGGACTTCCAGCCTTTCGAAAGGAATTTTATCCTCACAAACCTGACATTTTCCATAGATCCCTTTTTCCATTGCCTCCAGTGCGGTATTTATATTATTGAGTTCTTTATAATGATGTTCCTCTAAGGCTAAATCTCGAGCACGATCAAATAATTCTGTCCCCATGTCAGCAGGATGATTGTCATAAGCCGATAATTCACCGACCGTTTCCTGTAGGTTCGTATCCTGATCACGGTTCATATCTATTTGACTCTGTATTGTCTGTTTTTCCTCCTCGAGTCTCTTTTTTAAGCTAGTAAGCTGGTTTGCAGTAAGCATTGTTATTCACATCCTCATATATAATGGCAATTAATCTCTTAAAGTAATACCCTATATATTTTTTTATAAAACACACTTAATAGATCTCGAAATATGTAAAATGACATGATTCATCTACTGTTTTTTGGGTATATAAATGATAAATAATAGGCTAATAAAAGTAAAAGTGACAAGGAAAAGTCCATATGAAAGAGGGTAGTTTAAATGGAATTTTTAGATGTTGGGACTTGGGTTCAATATTTCTTGTTGGTCATTAGCGGTTGTTTAGCTTTGTTGCTTCTATTGTTGTTTTATACCAATAGATATACTCGAGAGAAGATTAATCAAATGAAAGAAAATGAAGAAGGGCTTGATTCTTATTCTGATTTCATTAAACCGAACTTGGACAACAAAAGAGATTATAATTATTAATAGGAAAAGGGTACCCTTCCTTAATGGATGGATACCCTTTTTCTATTGGGGAGCTTTAACGTTTTTCAATAAAATTAACAACATCTCCGACAGTTTGAAGCGTTGCTGCAACTTTGTCACTAATTTCGATTGCGAATTCATCTTCAATTTCCATCGTTAAGTTCACCATATCCAGCGAATCAGCTTCGAAATCATCTTTAAACGATGCTTCTGGTCTAATAGTCTCCATATTGACACCCAGTTGGTCTGCAATAATTGGTTTTAACTTTTCAAAAGTAGTCATAGGGCATCCTCCTATCTTTTTCATAACCACTATTATAACAATCTCCTACGAAATCTTAAACTATTTCCAATATTTGCTGTAGACATTTTATAAACAATTGATATGTAGAGAGAGCAGGGAAATTTTCCCCAAATGTGGAAAGCAATATCCATTGTTACAATCCTATTAAATTTATATATTTATAACATGATTGTTACAAAACAATTACATTAGGTTAACTAAGAGGGGGAGAATGCGAGTTTGAAGAAGGTCTTCATCATGCTATTGGGAACTCTATTACTATTTTCATCTAACAATCTCTTAATGATTGCAGATGCAAGCGAAGTCCCATTCATATCAGTTAAATTGAAAAATTATCTAGGCAGCCAGACTCAACTAACCATCCAGGTAAAAGGAGAATACACCATTACCGATGCCAACTTTTCATTAGTTGAGGGGAAAACATATACGGTAAAAGCGGAAAATAACGCGATCGCTTTGTATGAAAATGGATTACTAAAATCCACTAGTATGAAACTTTCTACGGTACCAAAACTTTACGGAACCAACAATTATATTATCATTAACAATCGTCCTTACTTAGGTAGTATGAACTTTGTAATTGAAAATAATACCTATGTTCGACCGATTAATACCCTTCCGTTAGAGGATTATTTGAAAGGTGTCGTTCCATTTGAAATGATGGCATCCTGGAATAAAGAAGCATTAAAAGCACAAGCAGTTGCAGCACGGACTTATGCGGTTCGATATCAATCAAGCACCAATATGGATGATACGGTTAACTACCAAGCGTATGGAGGCTACTCCTGGTATAGCAACAGCACAGCAGCTGTGGAAGAAACAAATTCCCAATATCTGACTTATGGCGGGAAAGCGATTGATGCATTCTACTCTGCCAGTAATGGCGGCATAACCGAATCAAATGCGAATGTTTGGGGCGGAACGCCATTACCAATGTTTCCGATTAAACAAGATCCTTACGATACAAAAGTTCCTTGGGGTTTTACTTTTAAGAAAACCCAAATTGATACAACCTCTTTAGATTTAGCAAATCCTCAAAATTGGTGGAATTCTGTTAAGGAAAATGATTCCTCCCTGATGATTAATTTTAAAAATTGGATGGTTCAAAATGGTTATTCCAATAAAGATATTAAAATCATTTCCATTCCTGCGTTCTCTTTTTCAACAAATAAAACCAGCGGAAATCGAGTAAAATACGCGAATATCAGCATACAATTCTTTTTAAAAGATAAGACAACTGGTCAATTCGTGATTGAAAATGATCAAATCAAAGTGAACACCTTATCTTATGTCAACACTAGTGCTTCAAAGATTCGAGCAATGGTCGGAATCAACAACATGAAAAGTTATCTAGTTTCTAATTTTAGCTCAAACAATACTTCCTATACAGTAAATGGTTTGGGAAATGGTCATGGTGTGGGTATGAGTCAATGGGGTGCAAAAGTAATGGCAGACCAGGGACGTAGTTACAAAGATATCCTAACGTTTTATTACCCTGGAACTTCGTTAACGAATAACGATCTGCCGGCAAGTACGGCTCCAAGTCCTTCAGATAATTCAATAGACGAAAGTAATACCACCGTAGTAAATCCTGCTCCAGTTATGGATACAATTGCACCAAGCATTTCAAATGTGAATTCTGCTTATACGGAACAGTCGAATCAAATTTCGGTTAATTACCGTGTAAATGAAGCTTCAAGGATGACTGTTTATGTGAAAAATTCACAAGGAACAATACTTTCCAATTTGTTACAAAATAGTTCGCAAAAAGCTGGGGATTTTCATTTAACTTATGATGTTTCCGCACTTCCGAATGGCGTCTATTCTTTTGGAATTATTACGATCGATTCAAGTAACAACCGTTCTTCCTATCTGCAAAATGTCTCGGTGAGTAAGGCTGCTGCAACACCTGTAAAAAATGATCCAGTAGTCGTGTCACTGCCTGCTAAAGGGTATCTCGATGCCCCTGCGAATGGAAGTGTCATAAAAGGAAATAACTTGCTTAAGGGCTGGTTCTTAGATGGCAGCGGTGTTGCTAAAGTTCAAGTACTGGTGGATGGGAAAGTCTTAGGCAGCGCAAAATATGGTAGTTATCGTGCCGATGTCAAAAAGGCGTATCCACAATATCAAAATGCAAACTCAGGCTATCAATACACTCTTAATACAACGGTTCTAACGGAAGGGTCACATACCCTTACCGTTCGAGAAACAGGGGAAAATGGCAAGGTCACAGATCTTACAAGAAAAGTAAATGTGAAAAACTTGCCAGGCAAAGGTTCTTTGGATAGCCCAGCTGCAGGATCAGCCCTGAAAGGCAATACGAATATCAAGGGATGGTATCTGGATGGCAGCGGTGTATCCAAAATAGAAGTATTCATTGATGGAAAAAGGATAGGTACAGCTAAGTATGGATATAACCGTGCGGATGTCCTAAAAAAGTATCCAAAATATAATAATGCGAATTCAGGCTACCAATATACCCTGAATACTCGAATTCTCTCCAAAGGGCAGCACCAGCTTACTGTTCGAGAGACAGGGAAAGATGGTTCTGTCACTGTTGTGAAAAGCGTAAAAATAAACGTCCGTAATTAATCGGAGCTGTTAAATCATTTGATAGAAATAATCTAAGAGCCTGTATCGTCCATTACTTTGTAATCGATGATACAGGTTCTTTTTATTACCCGAGATTCTTTCTACATACTTGATGTACTAGGGCTGTTTTCTTTTATAGCAAATAAGGACAATAAAAATATCTATGAAAATAGTAAATTTATTTTATTTTTCCCTTATAATAGAATTATTGATATTTGATAATTTAGAAAAAGACCAAGCATCTTGAAAGGAGATACATATTTTTGAACACAAAATACCTAGACTTACTGGCCCGAAAATATGATAGTGCAGAAAGTATCGTAAATGAAATTATTAATCTCGAAGCCATTCTAAATCTACCAAAGGGGACTGAACATTTTGTCAGTGATTTACATGGGGAATATCAAGCTTTTCAACATGTATTAAGAAATGGTTCAGGGAAAGTAAAAGAAAAAATCAATGACCTATTTCAATATATATTATCGGAAAACCAGAGGAATGAATTTGCTACATTAATTTATTATCCAGAAGAAAAACTGCAGTTAATAAAAAATCATTTTTATAGTGAACTAGAATTAAACAAATGGTACACAGAAATGATTGAACGCATGGTTCAGCTCATTTCTTTTGCGTCCTCTAAATATACACGCTCTAAAGTACGGAAAGCCTTACCGAGTCCGTTTGTCTATATCATTGAAGAGCTGCTTTACAAAAAAAATGATTCGACCAATAAGAATGATTATTATTCAAAGATTGTCCAACAGATTATTTCCTTAGGACAGGCTGATAAGCTGATCATTGGTCTTGCCTATACGACGCAGAGATTAGTAGTCGACCATCTCCATGTAGTAGGAGATATTTACGATCGTGGACCCGAGCCTGATAAAATTATGGATACACTAATTAATTATCACTCCGTCGATATACAGTGGGGCAATCACGATGCTCTCTGGTTAGGTGCCTTTGCTGGATCAAAGGTATGTTTAGCTAATATCATTCGTATTTGTGCGAGATACGACAATCTCGATATTATTGAAGACGTTTATGGAATCAATCTAAGACCCTTACTGAATCTGGCGGAAAAGTACTATAAAGACAATCCAGCGTTCAGACCTAAGGTTCATTCCGATAAAAAACTGTCTAGTCATGAACAGCTGCAAATTACGAAAATTCATCAAGCCATTGCGATGATTCAGTTCAAACTGGAAATCCCGATCATCAAGAGGCGCCCGAATTTTAATATGTCAGAAAGGCTATTACTAGAGAAAATAGATTATGAGAAGAACGAAATAACGATACAAGGGAAAACCTACCCACTAGTCAATACTTGCTTTGCAACCGTTAATCCAGAGCAGCCCGATCAATTATTAGAGGAAGAAAAACAAGTAATAGAAAAATTATTGTTTTCCGTACAGCATTCCGAAAAGCTGGCAAGACATATGAATTTCCTCATGAAAAAAGGCAGCCTTTATTTGAAATATAACGGAAACTTGTTGATTCATGGGTGTATTCCTTTAGATGAAGAAGGAAATTATGAAAAAATGGTGATTGAAAATAAAACGTATGCCGGCCGTGAATTACTGGATAAGTTTGAAAATTATTTACGATATGCGTTTGACCACCCGGAAATGACAGATGACCTTGCAACAGATATGGTTTGGTATTTATGGACCGGACAATATTCATCTCTGTTTGGAAAAAGAGAAATGACCACTTTTGAAAGGTACTTTATTAAGGAAAAGGAAACCCATAAGGAGAGAAAGAACCCTTACTATTATTTACGCGAGAAGGAAGAAATGTGTAAAAAGATCCTTGCTGAGTTTGATCTTGACCCTGAGCAGGGCCATATTATAAACGGCCATACTCCAGTGAAAGAGATTGAGGGAGAGGATCCGATTAAAGCGAATGGAAAAATGATTGTCATCGATGGCGGTTTCTCTAAGCCTTATCAATCGGTCACAGGTATAGCCGGATACACATTGCTATTTAATTCCTACGGAATGCAATTGGCTGCACACAAACAGTTTCATTCAAAAGAAGATGTATTATGTCATGGTACGGATGTATTGTCTGTTAAAAGAGTAGTCGATAAAGAATTGGTGAGAAAAACGGTACGAGAAACGAATATTGGCAAGGACCTATTGGAAGAGATTGCTGTTTTGAATTCTTTGAGGGAATATCGTTATCTGAATTAATAAACATTCTTATTAAAGCAGGTATTGGGCTAGAAATAGCGCAGTACCTGCTTTTTTAGCTAGTGTGATTTTAATTGTTTAAAAAATTTCACTTTTGTGATTCAATCATGTTAATATTTTTTTTTAGATAGATATGAAGGAGGATTAAGAAATTGACGGATAGATTATTTAATTTGCTTTTAGAGGAATAGTAATTTCTTGCACAGAAAAAGCTATTTAATAAAATAATAGGTTTAATGTTGGAAAAATAAGAGAAAGTACGCTGGTAAAAAGAAATAAGGTGATAAAATGAAAGTTAAAATCCCGTCGTTATCATCCAATTCCATCTATTTAGGTGTTTTGTTGGCAATCGTTGGCGGCTTTTTGGATGCTTATACGTTTATCAGCCGAGATGGAGTGTTTGCGAATGCGCAAACGGGTAATATGGTCCTGCTTGCTGTAAAAGCAGCAAATAAGGATTGGAGTGCCTCTTTGCATTTTATTCCACCCATTATGGCATTTATTATGGGAGTGTTGGTGTCAGAAATGGTTAAAATACCTCATCTGCGAGATGTATTACATAGCTATCGCAGGTCCATTCTGATTCTGGAATGTTTGGTATTAATTACTGTGGGTTTGTTGCCGAAAAGTGTTCCTAACATAGTGGTTACCGTATGTATTGCCTTTGTCTCATCCTTACAAATCTCTACGTTTAATAAAATAGACAAATGGGCTTACAATTCCACAATGACTACAGGCAACCTTCGGACGGCGACTCAAGCGGCTTATTTGGCAATAAAGGAACATAATCCTGAAGCGAGAAAACAATTTAAAGAATTTTTTGTCATTATTCTTTCATTTATATTCGGTGCGTTGGCAGGTACCTTTTCAACCACTTATATTGGGAATTCATCTATTTATATCGCTGGGGGAGTTTTAGTTGTTGCTGTTATTTTGTATCATCGGGATAAGGGATATTTGAGTGAAACCATTAAAGCGAAGTTAAGATAAAGGAAAAAATGATAAAAGAATCCATCCTTTGCTGGTTGGATTCTTTTTTTAGTAGTATGGATGTGCATTTGACAGTTGGTTGATGGTTGATATTTGTTGTACTCGCTAATTTTGGATAAAATAAGGATGGAAAATAAACGAGAAAAGGTGAAAATATGAGTCAATTATCAGAAGTCTTAGCAAAAAATCACAATGAGAATGTCGAAGAATTAAAAGAATTTCTCCGGATTCCAAGTATCAGTTCCTTATCTGAGCATAAAGAGGACATTCAAAAAGCAGCTTCATGGATTGCCAACAAACTAGAAAGTATTGGACTGGAACATGTAGAAATTATTCAGACAAAAGGCCATCCGATCATCTATGCGGATTATCTTCATCAGGAGAATGCGCCAACCGTCTTAGTATACGGCCATTATGATGTACAGCCAGTCGATCCTGTTCATTTATGGGAAACACCTCCGTTTGAACCAACCATTCGTGATGAAAAAATCTATGCAAGAGGGGCAACCGACGACAAAGGTCAGACGTTCTTACATATCAAAGCAGTCGAAACCCTTTTGAAATTAGAAGGGAAATTACCGGTAAATGTAAAATTTTGCATTGAAGGAGAAGAAGAAATTGGCAGTCCAAACCTTCCGCCATTTTTAGCTGAAAATCAAGATAAATTGGCCTGTGATGTGGTGGTAATTTCCGATTCTGATATGTGGGACCGCGGTGTCCCTGCCATTACCTATTCATTAAGAGGGTTATGTGCACTTGAAGTTTCACTAAAAACTGCAAATTCTGATTTGCATTCGGGCATGTTCGGCGGGGGAGTTCAAAACGCCAACCATCTATTGGTACAGCTGCTTTCTAGTCTTCATGATGCAAATGGTAAAGTAAATGTGGACCATTTTTACGATGATGTCGAACTGCTGACAGAATTTGAGAAGGACCAAATTAAAGCACTGGGCTTCAATGAAGAGAAGTTAAAAAAATCGTTAGGGTTAACGGAATTAACTGGAGGGGAAAACGATTATCCTTACCCTGAGAGAATCAGCTCCCGGCCTACATTAGAAATCAACGGTTTATGGGGCGGATTCCAAGGGGAAGGGACTAAAACGGTCATTCCAAACGAGGCTCATGCCAAAATCACCTGCCGTCTAGTCCACAATCAAAACCCTGAAAAGATTCAAGGGTTGATCAAAAAGCATCTTGAGGAACAGGCACCAAAGGGGTGCATGGTGAAAGTTACACTGCAAGATACGGGCAATCCATTTTTAACACCAATCGACAGTCCGATGATTCAAAAAGCGGCTGAAGCATATGAAAACGTATATGGGAAAGCACCTGTTTACAAGCGAGAAGGCGGTTCGATTCCGATTGTATCGGATTTCAACCAATCTCTAAACGCACCGGTTGTTTTAATGGGATTCGGTCTGCCAGATGAAAACCTTCATGCACCTAATGAACATTTCAACTTGGAAAACTTCGATAAAGGGATCTTAACGATTTGTTCCTTTTTCGAACTTCTTAATAAGTAAAATGGTGCCTGTCACCACCCGTTGGGTGGTGACAGGCATTTTGATTAGCACGGAAAATGGTTTTCGCTGATAAATTTAAAATTTCGCTGATAAGTCGTTGAAAAGTGATGATAAACTTATGGAAACCGCCGATAAATCACTAAAAACCGCTGATAAGGGTATTGAACCTTTATTAAATATTCATTGAGCAGGATGAATTGGCTGTAAAATAAGAGATATAAAAATAAAAAGGTGATAATAAACAAGAAGTTATAAAAAATTTTAAAAGTTTGATATTTTTTAATTCCTTATTCCCACCAATGCAAATAAAAGCCGCCAAAATGGCGGCTTTACGTTTAATGTTGTACTTGCTTTTGTTGCTCCATTACCCTCTTATGTGAAGGAAGGAAGAAAGTAGCGAGAAGGTTTGCAACCCCGAGAAAGAATACAAGAATAAACACTAGGTGCATACCATGGGCGAGCCCCTCGTGAATCATATTAATCACACCTGCCGGCAGCTTATTAATAGTTTCCGAGCTTAGGGCATTACTAATATTACCACTTCCACTCCAGCCTCCAGCATGTTCTTTTCCGTAGGTAATCAATGAGTTGTTAAAAATCGTACCAAAGACTGCAACCCCAACCGTTTGGCCAATGGATCGAGTAAAGGAATTGGATGCGGTTGCCGCACCACGCATTTGCCAGCCAACAGCCGATTGAACAAGAACGGTGGTTGGAGTGGTCGCATAACCCATACCAAGACCAATGACAATCATAATCCCCACAAAATACCAATATGGTGAATCAAGTTCCACAGCCAGCAGCCATGTCCCCCCGAGTGCAATCAACACCGCACCAACGATGGCGGTTAATTTAGAACCAATTTTATACATATAACGTCCGGCAAAGGTAGCACCTAAAGGCCATGCGATCGACATCGGCATAAGGGTAAGTCCTGAGCTCGTCGCACTGTGTCCAAGAATCGTTTGAATCCACATTGGTAAATAAACATTCACACCAATTAAAACAGAACTTGCTAGAAAACCAATAAAATTAGATACAAGAATCACTGGGATCTTAAATAATGATGGTGGAAGCATCGGCTCCTTCACTTTGGTTTCAATATAGCCGAACAGCACGATAAAGATCACCGCAACAGCAAATAGGGTATAAATGGCTGTTGAATCCCATGCATATTTCTGCCCAGGACCTGCATTTAAAAGAGCATATAATAGTGTAGAAATACCAATAGTAAACGTAATCGCTCCAAGATAATCGATTTTACGGTCCTTTTTCAATTCAACGGTTTCGTGGAAGAAGACTGTGATTAATACAAGCGACACTAAACCGACCGGCAAATTAATATAGAAAATCCAGCGCCAGCTGATTTGGTCGACAAAGAATCCGCCAACTAATGGGCCAAGCAGACCGGCAATTCCCCAGACCGCACTAAATACCCCTTGCATTTTGGCGCGTTGTTCACCAGGATAAAGGTCTCCAATAATCGTAAAGGTGAGCGGCATGACCGCACCGGCACCAATTCCCTGGAAAGCACGGAACCAAATTAATTGAGTCATTGTGTGTGCAGCACCTGATAACATCGAACCTGCTACAAACAAAATAACCCCTGTGATAAAGATTTTCTTTCGGCCGAATAAATCGGCTAATTTTCCGTAAATGGGTGTCGTTACAGAAGTGGTAAGCGTATAGATGGCAAATACCCAGCTGATTAATTTTAATCCGCTAAGGTCACTGACAATCTGCGGCATGGCGGTACTGACGACTGTGACATCTATCGCGACTAAGAGAATCGCTACCAGCATTGCAACAGTAACCATTTTACGATTGGTAGTTGTTTGAGGCATGTTTACTCTCCTTTTTTAAAATAGAATAATAAGTATGGAAAAATCCTTATATTTGTCAACAGGTTGACTAAATTAGTTTAAGTTATCCTTGCAAGATAGTCAACAAGTTGACTATTATTTTTCTTTGCATTAAGATAATCATAATCTTTGACGCGGAGGTTTGTATGGAAGAGGTAAAAACAAACATTACGTTAGATATCATTAGGCTGTCCAATCTCTTAAGCAGATATGGAGCAAAGATCGTTGCAAATGTGGGTCTGAATAGCATCCAGCAGTGGGTCATACTAAGAACCATTATTGAAAGAGAGGACATTTCGATTGGTGAACTAAAAGAAGAAATGCTAGTGACGAAACAAAATATGACCGGGATGATCAATCGCTTGGAGCAATCAAATTTAGTTACCTTGTTTCAAGACCCTGAAGATAAGAGACGAACTCGGGTGAAAATAACAGACGAGGGGATCCGTGTTTATGAGCAATTAAAATCCTTGCGAAATGAGTTTAATGCCAAGACCTATCATATTTATAATGATCAGGAAATAATCATTTTAAATGATTTACTTGGCCGACTGGTTGAGCATTTAAAAGAGGAGTAATTAGTAGAGATAACAAATAAGTTGAAGGAAGTATTTATCAGCACAAAATAACCGGCAGTTTTATAGCAGCTGCCGGTTGAGATCTTTATTAAAGGGCAAATTAGCGATAGATAAAATTAACCCGATGATTAAAGTTAAAAAAGGAAAAATGAATGGGAAAAATAGGGTAGGATACGCTTCCCAAGCGTTCGTGTAATATTCTATTCGGTATGGACCCACAACCCCGGCATTCAGTAATTCGGTTTGTAAAGCATCTGGTTCCGAAAAATTAAAAGAATCACTTTCAACATTTCCTCTTTCATCAATAGCAAAAAGCGTATATTTCAACTTTTTCTCCGGAACCGACCCAACTATATCTCCATTAGGCATTTCCCTTTGTAATTCTCTCGTTTTCTTTAAAAGTACCACAAACTTAGTTTGGTCGATTTCTTTTTCAGTTCCAATAATAAGTAAATTTATAATATTTTTCATCTTTAGATAGAAAAAAACAGTGAGATTTCTTCTGCGTTTCAATGCCATTATGCTTTTATTTACGAATGAAATGTTAAAATATATTTATAATGTTCGTGTTTAATGTAAAACTATCACTTGTAAGAAGAAAATATATAAGTTAATATATTAAAAGACAAACAATAAGGGGCTGTATAAAATGTTTGGTACCCAGACAAAAAAAGTGATGTTACTCGGTTCTGGCGAACTAGGTAAAGAAATTATTTTCGAGGCTCAGCGTTTAGGGCTCGAGACGATAGCTGTAGACAGATATGAAAACGCGCCTGCGATGCAGGTAGCCCATCGTTTCTATGTAGTGGATATGCTGGATGGAGAAGAACTGCGCAAAGTAATAGAACAAGAGAAACCAGATTTCGTCGTTCCTGAAATAGAGGCGATTGCAACGGAAACCTTAATCGATCTTGAAAATGAAGGATTGCGTATTGTACCGACTGCTAAAGCAGTGAACTTGACGATGGATAGAGAAGGAATTCGGCGTTTGGCGGCTGAAGTACTGGGGATTCCTACCGCGAAATATGCGTTTGCAAACACACTTGAGGAATTAAGGGATGCTGTCGCTGAAATCGGGCTACCATGCGTGATTAAACCCATCATGAGTTCATCTGGCAAAGGACAGACCGTTTGCCGTTCCATAGAGGATATAGAGTCGTCATGGAACGAGGCTATTTCAGGCGGAAGAGGTAAAAAAGCGCGGGTGATTGTGGAGGAATTTATCCATTTTGAATCGGAGATTACACTATTAACAGTCCGTTCCGTTTCAGGAACCACCTACTGTGCACCAATCGGACATGTCCAAAAAGATGGGGACTATATTGAATCCTGGCAGCCGCATAACATGTCAACTGAACAAATCATTCAATCGCAAGATATCGCCAAAAAAATCACCGATGCACTTGGCGGGTATGGACTTTTTGGAGTGGAATTATTCCTTTCTCCACAAGGTGTTTACTTTAGTGAAGTGTCGCCACGTCCGCATGATACCGGAATGGTTACAATGGCAACGCAGGACCTATCCGAATTCGCTTTACATGTAAGAGCCATTTTAGGGTTCCCGATTCCATCAGTTCGGTTATTAAGATCTGGCGCAAGTCATACAATTAAAGCAGCCAAAGAAAGCAAGACTTATCAAATAGCTGGAATAGCTGAAAGCTTATCCATCCCTGATACACAGGTTAGGGTGTTTGGAAAACCGGAAACAAAAGTGGGGCGGCGTATGGCTGTTGTGTTGAGCAGCGGAGAAACTGTTGAAGAGGCAAGAGAGCGGGCAGCAGAAGCCGCTGACCATATTATTGTAACTCACGACTAAGGACCAGTTGAAAAGATGCCTAGAAATTTTTATGGAGAAGGGTAATTTCACCTTCTCCATAAAATTATTTGAAAAAAATTAAATCCTTATCCCCTATAAACACTATCACATGTTCCAGGTTTTGGTTCATAAAAACAATGTTCTTTAAATTGTCCAGATTGTGGTTGATCATACCATGTAGGAGGGCATGGAGCATGTGGATTAAAATACCAAAGGGCATATTTCCCTGGGTGTTGTCTCCAATAATCCAAATTCTGTTTGGCTAATCTTCTTTCAGCCGTTCTCGATCTTTGATAAAAGACATTTCCTTTTTGAACCGCTTCAAAGGAATAATTTCCCCCTTGTACCTGATAAATAACCTGGTTAATGTTTCTTAAACCTTTAAAGTCTAAACAATCTGCCACAAGCCGATTAACTATGACATTTCCCACGTATAACATTCCCTGTTTTCCTTCACCTTCGGCTTCTGCTCTCATCATCCTTGCCATTAAATCAACGTCCGAACTTCGGTAATTTGCTCTTGGCAATTTTTTCACCTCCAAAATAAAGTATGAAAAAGAGCCTACATTGTTGTAGAATTTTTAAAATAAATTTAACTTCATGAGACTTTTGAAAAGCTTTTAAAAAAGTATGGTTAAAATCAATGGGATAGAACTTGACGAGGATAAAAGTTTTAGTTTATTCTGAGTATCCCATGCTTTTTGGAAATGTATAGAGAGGTGAGGTGTGAAGAGGATGAGTGCCAATGATCAAGTGTCTGTCCGCGGTCATAAAGACTATCAAAGAGAAGTGGAGCGCTTAGAGTTTACCAAAGAATATATTCGTACCGTTCTAGACATTTCGAAGGAGAATAAAGAACTAGTCGTTGAAAATATGAAACAATCATTTGCTGAGCTGAATTCTAGGGATAGTAGTACGAGTTACACGGATCTCCTCGCAAATGCAAATTATCTTGAATTGGCTGAAAGTGAACTGAAACGGTTAGAAAGCGTGATCGGCAAACCTTATTTTTCAAGGATTGACTTTACTAGCAATAGTACCAATACAGAAGAAGTTTTATACATAGGCAAAGTATCATTGTTTGACCGTGTGACACAGCAGCCGATTATTGTGGATTGGAGGTCACCGATTGCCAATGTCTACTATGACGGCCGGCTTGGAGAAGTGTCTTACGAAGCATACGGAGAAACACAAACGGGTTACTTATCATTAAAAAGGCAATATGAGATTGCCGGTGGATTATTAAAAGAAATTAGAGACATCGATCTGACCACCCACGATGAACTATTACAGAAATCTTTGTCAGGTAAAGCAGACAACCGCTTAACCGAAATCGTCGCGACCATTCAAAATGAGCAAAATGAAGTAATACGGGCATCTCTCACACACCCGATTATCGTCCAAGGGGCCGCCGGAAGCGGGAAAACAACGATCGCACTCCACAGAATCTCCTACTTTCTCTATTCCTTTGGGTATAGATTTCCTCCAGAAAAATTAATGATTCTCGCACCAAACCGACTGTTTATTGATTATATCTCGGCGGTCTTACCGGAATTAGGCGTCAACAAGATTAATCAAACAACCTATATTGATTTTATGAAAAGCTGCTTAGGTAAGATAAAACTATTTTCACCAAATTCCAAGCTGATGAAGCTTCTAGAAGGGAACGGTGCCAAAAATTCGGTACAATGGATTTCCAGCTTCAAGGGTTCACTTGAATTTAAGGAGATCATCCATCGATATATCAATGAATTGGAAAAGAATCTAGCCCCAAAAGAGGATTTTGTCGTTGAAAAATCCGTATTATTGAAGGGGATAAAACTCAAGAAGCTCTTTTTAAAAGAATACACCTACCTGCCAATCTATAAAAGAATGGAAAAAATAAAAAACCTTTTGGAAGATGATTTAAAAAAGAAAAAATCAATGATGTTATCGAACCTCAACAAAAAATATGATGAAGCACTCGATAAAGTCCTTTATAACACGAAGATGAATCCAGAAAAAAGGAAGCAAATCGTGGTTTCCCTCATGGACCGAAAAGAAGAGAGAAAAAAGACAGTGGAACAGGAGTCAAAGGCGGCGGTAAAAAAATATTTGAATTCGTTTGTCATGAAGGATATTTTTACCCTTTATAAGGAACTAATGACTTCACCGGAATCACTTAAAAAGTATTCCTCAACACTTACCGATCAAGAATGTAAGCTTCTCAGTAAATATTGTCAGAGGATTTTTGAACGGGGTGCATACGAACTGGAGGACTTAGCTCCTATTTTTTTGATGAAGGCAAAGCTGGAAGGCATCGATGATCAATATAAAATGCGCAGTATTTTCATTGATGAAGCACAGGACTACAGCTATTTCCAATTTGCTGCACTAAAGGAAGGCTTTGAGACGGACTTGTTTACGATCGTTGGTGATTTAGCCCAAGGGATACATTCTTATCGAGGGTTGAATAGCTGGACGCCTGTAATGAAAGAGATCTTTCCGAATGCCAATTACCAGACCTTACAAAAAAGTTACCGAACAACCGTTGAAATCATGAATCTGGCAAACGAAATCTTGAAGTTAATGGATCAAGAGTTGCCGCGGGTAGAACCCGTTATTCGTCATGGTCAGAAACCCTTGTTTAAAACGATTAATCCTACTAATCTTGAACAGGTTAGGCATCAGCTGGAACAAGACATTTCCTCCTTGAAAAAAGAAGAGCTTCACTCGATCGCGATAATTGGACGGACAGATAGAGAATGTCAAAAAATTGATCAACTCTTTGAAAATAGTGACTTGCCGATTCAATTGTTAGAGGAGAAACAAGAAATGAAGAAGGGGCACATCGTGATATTACCTTCTTATTTATCAAAAGGGCTGGAGTTTGATGCGGTTTTGATCGTCTGTCTTGAAGAACCCTATTCAAAAGCAGACCTGGACATCAAACTGTTGTATGTATCGATGACGAGGCCGATGCATCGATTGTATTTATACGGGAACGACCCGGCAGACTTTTTATTAAATAGTACGGACTCTAGTTATTATGTAAGGTAAATAATTAGGGCTTCCTTTTTTGGATGACCAAGTGCCTGACCCAAGATGGTGAAAGTTTTTCATCTTGGGTCAGGCATCTTTTCTATCAATTGCAGTCGGCACTTGGGTTATATTACGAACAGTTAGAATATCATCGGTGTTGATCCAATAGAATCTGATTCCCGTCAGGATCTTCAATGGTAACGTATGCAGGTCCTTCACTGGATTCATCTGCTTCTGACAGTATATTTATTCCTTTTTCCTTAAGTTGCTTTTGAAGGTCTCGAATGTCGGTAAACGAATCGAGGTTTTTCGCATTTTGATCCCAGCCAGGATTAAAAGTCAGGATGTTCTTTTCAAACATCCCTTCAAATAATCCGATCACGCAACCTTCATTCTTCATAATCAGCCACTTTTGGGTAAGATCTCCACCAAAGGTTTGAAATCCTAATTTTTCATAAAAAGATTTCGAGTCATTAATGTTTTTCACATTCAAACTAACAGAAAATGCGCCAAGTTCCATATTTCATCCACCCTTTCATTCTTTAAAATTCAGTTCTTTGATTATAGTTAAAGTATAAAGAAGCTCTTTGAAATAAACAATATTTACCACCTTGGGTCTTTTACTATTTTTTTAAAAATTAGGATAGTTGAACACGAAAGGTTCGTAACCTAATAGGAAAAGAAATATAATAGGGAAAGAGGAGGGATAATCTTGAAAGATCGTACAAAAATAGAAGTTTATTCTTGGTTAAAATCCATTGCCTTTGCATTTATTATTTCTGTACTTTGCAGACAATTTATTTTCACACCAACAACCGTCTTTGGAGAATCGATGTCACCTGCATTTCAAGAAAATGATGGACTGATAGTGAGTAAAATGTCTGAAATACAACGATTTGATATCATTGTGTTCGATGCCCCAGATAGTAAAGGTGAACATTATATTAAGAGAGTAATCGGTCTTCCGGGTGATCGCATGGAAATGAAAAATGATGTCCTTTATATAAATGGAAAGGCGTTACCAGAACCATACTTAATAGAAAACAAAAAAGAAAATATATTTAATAAACTGACAGAGGATTTTTCATTGCAAGAAAGAACGGGGGTATCTAAAGTACCTGAAGGGATGTTATTTGTGATGGGGGATAATCGCTTGAAAAGTAAGGATAGCCGATCTTTCGGGTATATTTCTTACGATTCAGTTATTGGAGAAGTAAAATTTCGAATTTATCCATTACAAGAAATAGGCATACCTCAATAATATCGTTAGAAGATAAATGAAACAGACTACCTTTAAAGGATTGTATTAAATTATAAGAAAAATGCGAATTTTTTATAGCGGAAATGCTTCTTGGTATGTTATATCTAAATTACAATAATATTAAGGTTGTGGTCTGGCATGAAAGTAACTGCAAAAATGATCGCGAAAGAATTAGGTATATCAACAGCCACCGTCGATCGGGTATTAAATAACAGAAGTGGTGTGAGTGAAAAGACAATCAGAAGAGTAAAAGAAAAAGCAGCCGAATTAGGCTACAGACCTAATGCCGCAGCCAAATACTTAGCCACACAAAAAAGTATGGATGTTGCCTTCGTTTTGCCTGTCATCCCTTGCTATTTCTGGGACGAATTAGAACGGGAGATTATTAGCTCCGCCAGACTTTATGAAGATTTTGGATTGAAGGTACAAATTTTCCGGGTGGATGCGATCCCAAAAGAGAATCAAATCAATTTTATCAAGAATATGCTTGATCAGAATATTTTTGATGCATTTGTTATTTCTCCTCATGACGCTGATCCTTATGTTGAGATAATAAATGAAGGGATACGAAAAGGGATACCGATATTCACTTTAAATAACGATGTGCCCAACAGCAGCAGAATCTCGTTTGTTGGCACGGATTACTATTCTGCTGGATATTTAGCCGCGGAGCTTATTCAATCATTTACAAAGGACTTAAGAAATGTTGTCATTATTAGAGAAGATGAGAATACCTATCAAATGATGAATAAGGAAAAAGGTTTTAGGGATTATTTCGCAAAATGTAAGAGGAAAATGAATATCCAGACCATCCCAATCATGAGTGATAACATCCAGCTTTCAGAGGAATGGAAAAGCAAAATGCTTCATGGTTGTGATGCCATTTATGTGGCGAATGGCGTACTTGGTGAAATGGCCGATTATATTGATGATAAAAACTACGAAAATAACAAAATCGTTATTGGCCATGATATGAGCAAAAAAGTTCATCATTACCTTCAGAATGATGTAATTAAATCGGTCATTTGTCAGGATCCATCGAGTCAAGCAAGGTGGACGGTTCAAAAGGTATTTGAATATGTGGTCCTAGAAGATAGAAGTGAGCAAAGTGATACGATTATAAAGTTAGAAATAGTAACAAAGGCAAATGCAAAGTACTATATTAACTATTAATTTATAAAAAAATGATTGACGTACCTCATTTATGCCATTAAGATAGATTTATAAATCAACCCAATATTCAGAATTTATTGGTTTATAAGACTATCTCTTCAACAAATCAGTGGGAGGTGGAACCAATGCGATAAGTAAGAATTATTTGTTTATCCTTCTGTAAATGAACTAATACAAATCTCTCCATCCCATCTAGATTTACATAATTGGAAAGAGCACTTTTAATAACCTTAAAATGAAAGCGTTTCATTATGGAGATCCATTCCAACATCTCTCTCTAGAAAATACATAAGTGATGCATGAACTATTCTCCCTAAGATAACAGACAAGAACCCATTTATTTTCGTATAAAATGATGAACGTACATCAATCGTTTTTTTACTAATTTCAATATATCAATTGAAATTTATTTAGCCATTATTAAAAAGATTTGTTCATACTTCGGCATGAAATGATGTACGTTACTCAAATATTGGAAAATTCGGATAAAAGGAGACAGACAATGGAAAAATTAAAGGCGATACAAGTTGGAACAGGGGGATTTGGAACCTCTTGGCTTGAAATTTTGGATAAGTTTCAGGAGATCGAATTAGTTGCAATAGTTGATGTTAATCCTGAAAATCTTGAAAACGCAAAACAGTTTATCCATAAGAATTCCGTTCAATACTACACGGACCATATAGAAGCATTTGCTAATAGTAAGGCGGACATTGCTGTGATTGTCACTCCGCCACAAACACACAAGAAGCTAGCGCTTGATGCCTTGGCATATGACCTGTATGTTTTTATGGAAAAACCGATTGCACAAAAGTTTGAAGACGCCAAAGAGCTGTTAGAAAAGTCCAAAACATACGAGAAGTTTATTATGATTAGCCAAAATTATCGCTGGAGACCGGAAATACAAGCCGTTAAAAAAGCACTGGACGAAGATATCATTGGAAAAGTGGAATACGTGGAATGGAACTTTCGCCGGGCAACCAAGTTCGGAGGCTGGAGAGATCAATACTCTGAAATTCTAATTGAGGATATGAGCATTCATCACTTTGACTTAATGAGGTACCTGCTTAGTGCTAATCCTTCCACCGTTTTTGCTAAAAGCCTTAAACCATCTTGGAGCTGGTTCAATGGGAATAGTGCCGCAAGTTTAACCATGAGCTTTGAGGATATTCTGATTAATTACTTTGGAAGTTGGGTGACAAGAGGGAAAGAGACCTCTTGGAATGGTGATTTTAAGCTAGTAGGGGAAAAGGGCGTCATTGAATTAAATGACAATTGTCCTTCGGTTACCCTGGAAAACGGAGAAACCAGATCACTTGAGTTAGTGCAAATGGAATATGAGGACCGGGAGTATTCCATCTACGAAATGGTATCTGCCATTAAACAAGGAAGACAACCATCAACGGTTCTTTCGGATAATATTCAAAGCTTCGCCATAATAGGGTCAGCCTTACAATCCATCCAACAAAAGAAAGAAATTGATGTTCAAGAAATGCTTGGAATAAGGAGTGTAATTTCTAGATGAAAAACAAAATTCTAATTTTCGCTAGTATTCTCATGCTTATTTTAATAGCGGCTTGCAGCAATTCATCCAGTTCATCCTCTGAAGCCACCACGAAAGATGGAAAAGTAGTCATTAAAATCTGGGATTACCTGGCACCTGACTCCTCATCAGAACGCGAGCAGCTGGCATTGATTGAAAAATATGAAAAAGAAAATCCAAATATCAAGTTTGAAAGAACCTATATCCCTTTTGCTGATTTGAAGACGAAGTTACTTCAAGGGGTAGCAGGCAATGAATTGCCGGATATTGTGGTAATTGATAACCCGGATCATCAGGCTTTTGCAGAAGCTGGCGTGTTTGCTGATATTACGAAGGAAGTTGAAGCATGGGGAGAGGCGGATAAATATTTTCAAGGACCGATGGATTCCGCCAAACTCAATGGCAAGTATTATGGGATTCCTAACAACAGCAACGCCTTAGCGATCTATTACAATAAGGACCTATTTAGCCAGGCGGGAATCACGGAATTACCTAAGACTTGGGACCAATTTTCAGAAATCGCTAAGAAGTTAACAAATGGCGATGTCAAAGGGTTTGCGATGGCTGGGAAGAAAAGCGAAGAAGGGACCTTCCAGTTCTTGCCTTGGTTATGGTCAGCCGGAGCTGATATCAATTCCTTTGATAGTGCAGAAGCCCAAAAAGCAATGGGTTATATCCAAAGCCTTGTGAAGGACGGTTCATTATCGAAAAATATGATCAACTGGGATCAGTCGGATGTATTGGTACAGTTCCAAACAAAAAAAGCGGCAATGATGGAAAATGGACCTTGGCAGATTCCTATGCTAAACGAAAAATCTAAAGACATCAATTGGGGTGTATTCCTAATGCCAGGCGATAAGCAATCCACTTCCGTCCTTGGAGGAGAAAACTGGGCCATTACTGCTAATTCTTCAAATAAAAAAGAAGCATGGGATTTCCTTAAGTGGACACAGAAGCCGGAAGTTTTAGGACCAATGCATGAACTAGGCGGCAGATTGCCAAGCAGAGAGGATGTCGCATCTGATACTCAATATGAATGGGCAAAGGACGAGAACGTGAAGATTTATATGGAACAACTAAAAACCGCCAAACCGCGTGCTTACGGAACAAAGTATCCTGAGATTTCCACCTCCATCCAAGAAGCCATTCAACGTAACATCACAGGGGAAAATGTAAAGAAAATAATGGGATCTACGGCAGATAAAATTAATCCGTTATTACCGAAGTAATAAATGGGAGAGTTTGACTCTCCCGTTTAAGGGGGTTGAGTATGTACAGTCCAACAAAAACCGAAACCATCACAACGACTGAGGCCGGCAAAAGCATGGTAAGGCTCGCTTTGTTGAAGAAAAGCTTGCCGCTTTATCTCTTTATCATCCCTGCCGTCATTTTCATCATATGCTTTATGGTGTACCCAATCATCTATAACATTGTTGTTAGTTTTCAGGAACTGACCATACTTAATTTAAAAACGGGCGGCACTTTTATAGGATTGGAGAATTACATCGAAGTATTCAAATCTGAAAAGTTTGGGATTGCTTTTAAAAATACGTTTATTTACACAGGTGTGTGTATTGTTTTTCAAGTTGTGTTCGGATACCTATTAGCTGTCTTTTTTAATCAGCAATTTCCTTTCCGCAATTTCTTTCGATCTATATTTCTATTAGCTTGGATGACACCTTTAGTCATCACTGGTACTTTATTTAAATGGTTATTCGATGTAGACTATGGTGTCATTAATGAACTTCTCATGAATTTACATTTCATCAAACAACCGGTCAATTGGCTGGGACAAGAAAGTACAGCGTTAGCCGCTGTTATTGTGACAAACATTTGGATTGGTATCCCTTTTAATATGATCCTGATTTTATCTGCCCTGCAGGCGCTTCCTCTCGATGTGTATGAAGCTGCAAAAATAGATGGGGCAAACAAATTCCAGACGTTCCGGAAAATCACCTTGCCGCTCTTAAAGCCAACACTTTTCGTCATCCTAGTATTAGGCATTATTTATACTTTTAAAGTGTTTGATATTATTTTAGTCATGACGGGCGGCGGGCCGGTGAACGCGACCCAGGTGCTGCCATTCTTTGGTTATGAGCAGGCGTTTATCAACTTTAACTTCGGTGCAAGCGGTGCCGTTGCAACAATTATTCTTGTTATCTTGATGTGTTTTTCACTCGTTTACTTGTATTTGGTTAAGAAGGAGGAGTCGGCGTGAAGAAGTATACGGCTAGGCAGTATTTATTGCTTCTTGCGGCAATCCTGATAACCATCATCTTTCTATTTCCGATTTACTGGATGGTGACAACATCGATTAAGCCCATTCAAGATGTATTTGCTACACCACCTATGATTATCCCGGAAACGATTCGATTTGATGCTTATGTAAAAAATCTAATCGAAGATCAAAGTCTTTTGCCATATCTAAAGAACTCGTTTATTGTGGCGATTGGTACAGCGCTATTGACGTTACTTCTTAGCTTGCCATGTGCCTATGCGATTGCTCGTTTCCGCTTAAAGGGAGCATCGATTCTTTTATTAGTTTTACTAGTTACGCAAATGATCCCTGGCATCATGACCGCCATGCCTCTATTTATTTTGTTTACGAAACTGGGTCTATTAAATAGTTATATGGCTTTGATTATTGGGAATACAACCACCGCGCTGCCATTTGCGATTGTGGTCATGAGGCCTTTCTTCTTATCAATTCCAAAGGGGTTGGAGGATGCGGCAGTTGTCGATGGTTGCAACCGATTTACCGCATTTTTACGAATTATTTTACCTTTAACGAAACCTTCAGTTCTAACTGTAGGAACATTTAGCTTCTTGTTCGCATGGGGCGACCTTATCTTCGCGTTAACCTTGGCAACCGATGAAAAAATTAGACCGCTGACCATGGGCTTAACGAAGTTTATTGGTCAGTATGGAACACAATGGGATAATTTGATGGCGGTTTCTACCATTGCGGCCGCACCAATTATTCTCTTATTCTTGCTGCTGCAAAAGTATATAGTAAGCGGAATTACAGCAGGTTCCGAAAAATAATTTATAGGAGTGGAGAAACGATGAAACTAGGAGTATTTGCAGTTTTATTTTCTAAAATGTCTTTAGGGGAAATGTTGGATCACGTAAAGAATAGCGGGTTGGACACAGTTGAAATTGGCACAGGAGGCTATGTCGGTAATGCCCACTGCAATCCTAAGGAATTACTGGAAGACCGAAACAAACTGGCTCAATTTAAACAAGCATTCGAATCAAGAGGCATCAAGATCAGTGCATTAAGCTGCCATGGAAACCCGCTTCACCCAAACACAGAGATCGCCTTTGAACACCATGACGTATTTGTTGATACAGTGAAGCTTGCTTCTGTCTTGGGGGTAGAAAATGTGGTTACCTTCGCAGGATGTCCAGGCGAATCAGACTTTTCCCAACACCCAGTTTGGATCACGAATCCTTGGCCGGATGACTTTTCCAAAGTGGTTCAGTGGCAGTGGGAAAAGAAGGTCATTCCTTATTGGAAGAGACAGGCGGAACTTTTAGAAGAGTGTAATGTTCGCGTGGCTATCGAACCACACCCAGGATTTGTTGTCTATAATACGGAAACTGCCTTGCGGTTACGTAAGGAGTGCGGTGACCGTATCGGCATTAACTTTGATCCAAGCCACTACTTCTGGCAAGGAATGGACCCGGCTGCGAGCATCCGTGCGTTAGGGGATGCAATCGTCCATTTCCATGCGAAAGACACGAAAATCGATAATCAAAACTGTCTGTTGAACGGGGTGCTGGATACCAAATCCTACCGTGATATCGCCAACCGTTCCTGGGTATTTAGAACAGTCGGGTACGGCCATGGGGAAGATGTATGGAGGGAGATTATTAGTGCACTTCAAGTCGTCGGGTATGAAGGGGCGATTAGCATTGAACATGAAGACGGCCTTATGAGTGTCGAGGAAGGGTTTAGTAAAGCAGTGTCATTCCTTAAGGATATGGTGATTCAAGAGGGGGCTAAGGAATTATGGTGGGCGTAAAGAAAGAAGTCAGAATCGGACTTGTAGGCTATAAATTTATGGGGAAGGCTCATTCCCATGCCTATCAAGGTCTGTCCACCTTCTTTCAACTAGGGGTAAAACCTGTTAAACAAGCGATTTGTGGTAGAAATGAACAGGGAGTTCGGGAAGCGGCAGAGCAATTCGGATGGAATAGTTATGAAACCGATTGGAGGGAATTGATTGCCAGGGACGATATCGACTTAATTGATATTGTCACTCCAAATAACAGCCATGCTGAAATTGCGATTGCAGCAGCTGAAGCGGGGAAGCATGTCTTTTGCGAAAAACCGCTTTCGCTGACGCTCGACGAATCAAAGAGAATGCTCGAAGCGGTAAAGAAAAATAACGTCATTCATATGGTGAATTATAATTATCGGTTTGTGCCGGCAGTACAGTATGCGAAGAAACTGATCGATGAAGGCAAGCTGGGCAAGATTTATCATATACGTGCTAACTATCTTCAAGATTGGATTATGGATCCTAACTTCCCACTGGTTTGGAGATTGGATAAATCAGTTTGCGGTTCCGGGTCACATGGTGATTTAGCCGCTCATTTAATCGATCTGGCGCGTTTCCTAGTGGGAGAGTTCGAGGAGGTTTCGGGTATGCTGGAAACCTTTATTAAAGAACGTCCGGCTGTGGCGGACAGTTCTGGCTTAAGTGGTGTGGCTTCCACTGATGAATTCAAAAAAGTCGAAGTGGATGATGCGAGTATTTTTGTGGCAAGATTCAAGAATGGAGCCTTGGGCACATTTGAGGCCACTCGATTTGCAGCAGGTAATAAAAATGCAAATAAATTTGAAATCAATGGGGAGAAGGGCTCGGTTAAATGGAATGCCGAAAATTTAAACGAGTTAGAAGTTTATCTCGCCTCTGACGAGACTGGATTACAAGGTTTCCGGAAAATCAATTGTACCGAGGAGCCGCACCCATTTGCGGGAGCCTATTGGCCTGCCGGTCATATCATTGGATACGAGCATACCTTTATTAACTTGATTGCTACGTTGATGAATGGAATTGGAAAAGGAGAAACGCCTTCTCCAAATTTTGAGGATGGCTACATTGCGCAAGCGATTATGGAGGCGGTTGAGAAGTCATCGAAACATAGGAGCTGGGAACAAATCGATAAGTATATCGATCAGGAAGTGGTGGAGAAAGAGAAACAAACTCTTGTGTAGATCCACTTTTCTGTCAGAAAAATAATATATTATAGGTAAATGAATTTGGAGGATTTGACCACCGATGCATCTTGATTTAATCAGTCTTCAGGACTGAATCAAGATGCATTTTTTTGTTTTTATATATTTCAATAGAGTTATTGACAACCGAATATTGGGAAAATGAGGGAATAAGGTAGCCAATAGAGCTTATTGACGACTGAGCAAGTGAACAAAGAGAGGCCTGGGTAGCCAATAGAGCTTATTGACGACTGAGCAAGTGAACAAAGAGAGGCCTGGGTA
>NZ_JAABNN010000001.1:0-27895 GCF_009928415.1 Bacillus sp. USDA818B3_A | reverse complement strand
AGCCAATAGGGCTTATTGACGACTGAGCAAGCGAACAAAGAGAGAACTGGGTCACCAATAGGAACTTATATACGAACCTCCATTCAAAAAAAGAAGCAGCATAATATCTTAAAGGAAATTAATCATAAAATATCCTTGTTATTTATAAAATCATAGGAAGAGGTCTCTATGAATATATGTCCCCTTTAAAATATGAGTCGAAGGGTGTTGATGCAATGAATCTAAAAGACATAAGCACCGCAGTGCCCAAAAAAGACCATAGCGGCAAAGTATCGGGCCAGTTACCTTATATTAGCGACGTAAAAGTGGAAAATATGGTGTATGGTGTTTTGTATCGCTCGCCCATTGCTTATGGAAAAATCACCTCCATCCAATTACCAAACCTTCCGGAAGGATATGAAGCGGTCGGAGCAGAGGATATCCCCGGGCTAAACTATGTAAAAATCATTAAAGAAGATCAGCCCATTTTTGCTAATGAATGGGTCAACTATATCGGAGAGCCGATTCTCATGCTCGTTGGAGAAGACCTGAATACCTTATACAGTTTGTTGGAAGAAGTAAAAATAGAATTTGAAGAACATCAGGCGATCTACACATTAGAAGAAGCCATCCAACAAAAATCTGCACTCGGTGTAACCATGGCAAGCTATGAATTTGGGGAAAGCTTAGATATCATCTCAGCAATCGAGCAAAAAGCCCGCCAAATCATCGAAGAAGAATATGATACAGGTTACCAAGAGCATGTCTACCTTGAGCCACAAGGAATGCTCGCCATTTATAACAAAGATGAAATTGTTGTCCAAGGATCGATGCAATGTCTTTATTATATAAAAAATGCCTTACTAAACGCTTTAGCCTGTGGTGACAATGAAGTCAGAGTGATTCAAAGTCCGACCGGAGGAGGGTTTGGCGGCAAAGAAGAATTTCCTTCGATGATGGCGTGTCACGTAGCTGTTGCGGCAAAAGCAGTGAAAAAATCGGTGATGCTCGTATTTGACCGTTCCGAGGATATGGCAGTGACAACGAAACGGCATCCGGCCAAACTTAAATACAGGACGGCCCTTGATGAGCAAGGAAATATTTTGAGTATGAGTGTGGATGTGTTTCTTGATGGGGGAGCGAATGAGGGCTTGAGCTCGGTCGTCCTGCAGCGCGCCTTACTCAACAGTGCCGGGGTTTATAAAATACCGCATTTTCATGCAAAAGGGTATGTTTTAAAAACCAATACCGTTCCGAACGGCGCCTTCAGAGGCTTTGGTGCTCCGCAAAGCTTTGCCGGAATCGAAAGTCATATCGGGCACCTTAGTAAACTAGCAAACATCGATCCGCTCGCATTTAAACGAAACTACCTCGTCAAACAAGGCGACCCCACCATCACCAAAGGAATATTCCGCGACCCTATCTTAGTGGAAGAGATGATCGAGGATTTACTAAACACATCACAATACAAACAGAAAAAAGCGGAGTTTCATCGTTTGAATCAACAAAACCCGCGTTATAAAAAAGGCATCGGGACTTCGCTGTTTCTCCATGGCTGCGGATTTACGGGAAGCGGCGAAAGAGATCATATCAAAGCAACGGTGAAACTGGTGAAAACAAAAGACGACCTGGTATCACTAAAAATCTCCAATTCTGATATGGGACAAGGCATTTATACAACGCTTAGTAAAATTGTCGCCAAAGAACTCGACCTCCCATTAGAAAGAGTTCTATACCCGAATCCTGATACAAAAGAGGTTCCCGACTCCGGTCCAACCGTAGCCTCCAGGACAACGATGATTGTCGGAAAACTATTAGAACGTGCCGCTAAAAAACTAAAGGCTCAGTGGAAACCAGGGAAAGAGCAGGAAGTGGTCGAGAACTATGTTCACCGTGAAATGATTCCTTGGGACGAAAAAACCTTTACCGGAGACGCCTACCCGGCTTATTCATGGGGTGTCAATATCGTTGAAGTAGAGGTGGATACGTTAACTGGTAATGTAAAGCTGGAAAAAGTGTACGGAAATTATGAAGTGGGAAAAGTTATCGATGAACGGATCATGAAAGGCCAAATTGACGGTGGTTTGGCGCAAGGATTAGCCTACGGCTATTTAGAAAAAATGACGTCCAAGCAAGGCAAAATTCAGCAAAAGAGCATCTCGGATTATGGACCGCCAACTTCACTGGATGTGGCAGCCATTGAAAGCAAGGTCTTTGATAACCCCTATGCCGATGGTCCATATGGGGCGAAGGGTGCGGGTGAATTGACGTTAATCGGCGGCGCTCCAGCCGTTCAAGCGGCAATCGAGGATGCACTGCAAACTTCTTTTCAACAAATTCCGGTTACACCTGAAGTCATAATCGAAAGTCTCTGGATGAGAGAAGGTGAAGAAGGTTGATTAAATTTACCCTTAATGGAAAACCCATAGAAACGGATGCACCTCCCACAACAAGATTATTAGATTTAGTAAGAGATGAGTTTGAGTTAATCGGCACAAAGGAAGGCTGCGGGGAAGGCGAGTGCGGCGCGTGCAGTGTATTTGTGAACGGTCTTCTGCAAAACAGCTGCCTGATCCCGATTGGCGCCATGGAAGGAGCCGATATTCAAACCATCGAAGGAATCATTGACACAGAACAATTTAAAATTTTAGATGAGAGCTATTCCATAGCCGGTGGAGTGCAATGCGGTTACTGCATTCCTGGGATGGTCATGGCAAGTGCCGCTTTGTTATCCAAAAACCATCATCCTTCCGAAGCGGAGATTCGGGAAGGCATTTCCGGAAATCTGTGCCGGTGTACGGGCTACAATATGATTGTTGAGGCAATTAATCTAGCAGCAAAAAAAGGTGACGGCATATGGCAGAAAAAATAACCGCCTATCGTTTTGATCAGTTAGACGAGACTCTGAGCCAATTGAACAAAGAAGACTGTGCCATCATGGCCGGTGGCACCGATGTGATGGTTTTTCACAAAAGCCGCAGGGGAGTACCTCCGAAGATTCCTAAACCAATAGTGTTTATTGACCATCTTCCAGAATTAAAACAGGTGTACCAGAATCATCAGGATCTTCACATTGGTGCCTGCTGTACTTATAGTGAATTACTTGAAAACCCACTTATTCCTCAAGCCTTAAAGAACGCAATTCAAACCATTGCGGCACCAGCCATTAGAAACAGAGGCACATTGGGAGGGAATATTTGCAATGCTTCACCGGCCGGTGACACATTGCCATTATTATATGTGTACAACGCAAAACTTTTGCTCCGCTCCATTAACGGGGATCGCATCGTAGAAATTAGCGATTTTATTCAAGGTCCACGAAGGGTCGGGCGGTTTCAAAATGAAATCCTCGCTGAAATAATCTTGCCGTCCAATTTAGAAAAAGAGGCCTATGTTGTTTTTGAAAAAGTAGGCAACCGTAACGCAGATGCCATTGCCAAAGTAACGTTTGCCGGATTGATCCGGATAAAAGATACGCGTATTGAAGATGTCCGCTTTGCCTTCGGTGCGGTCGGACCTACGATGGTCCGTTCGATTGAGAATGAGAAAAAGCTGCTTGGTAAGACCCTGCCATTAAAAGCGGCAGACATCAATCAGGTGGTGGCAGCCTTCGATAAAATCATTACACCTATCGACGATCAACGGTCCACGGCAGCTTACAGAAAAATGGTCGCCTTAAATCTGTTGCGTTATTTTCTTAGCAGGAAGCAATATCAATCGGACTAATCGATACAAAAGGGGGGAGCTATTCATGCTGCTGATGGAAAAAGTGGCCTTGCTGAACCGTCAAAACGAAACCTTTGCTCTAGCCATGATTATTGAATCAAAGGGCTCTACTCCCAGACATGTTGGAAAAATGATTGTATACCGTGATGGGACGATTGAAGGCACGGTTGGAGGGGGCTTGGCTGAACACTATATCATTCAAGAAAGTGTAAAGGCCATTAAAAATGGTCAATCGGCAACCGTTGAATATAAATTGAACAGACATGCAAAGGATGGAATTCAGATGAGCTGTGGCGGCACGCTGCGGGTCTTTATTGAAGTCTATACAAGCAGGCCTGAACTCGTTTTAGCTGGAGCCGGTCATTTAGGATCTGCGCTTGCAAAACTTGCAGATTTCCTTGAATATCCTTATTGCATGGTCGATGACCGCATTGGTTATTGTACGAAGGAACGTTTTCCCAATGCAACAAACCTTTTTGTTAACGAGGATATAGGCCAGGCCTTACTTTCCGCCAACCTAAACGAAAAATCATATGTAGTCATCGTGACGAAGGATCGTGATGAGATTGTCTTGAAAACAGCTTTGCAATTTCCGGTTGCCTACGTAGGGATGGTTGCCAGCAAGCGCAAGGTTATCACCATTTTTGAAAAATTAAAAAGTGAAGGGGTCACACCAGAACAGTTGGAGCAGGTTCATTCACCGATTGGATTAGAAATTGGCTCGGAAACCACACAAGAAATTGCTATGAGTATTATGGGTGAAATCATCAAAGCAAGTAAGGAAAACAAACCTTTAAGAGTGAAACAGTTAAATAGATAAAGATAAGAACGATTATTGGTTTTATTCTATTAATAGAATAAAGCCTTTTTTTGTTGGGGAAAAGGGGGAAATGAGGGGTATGCGAATTTACTTGTCATAATAAATTTACATAATTCCGCAAAAGCAACTGACCATTATATACATTTAACAATATATGAATGTTGAAGAGACGCAATTGGACATCAGAAATGTAGAACGGGAGCCGAACAAACTGGAAAGTATTTGCCGTGAAAAAGTGGAGGTGGTTAGTTGAGAAAAGGAATGACAGGCGTCGCCTTATTGTCAGCGGCAACACTATTTGCGTTACATCCATCCATTATTCAGAAAGGAGAAATAAAACCAAATATTCTACAGGATGAGCTCCCAGTGAGTACCTCACATGATAGCGAAGAATTAGTAGTAACCCCTGCCGGACAAGTCCCCGTTACTTTAGTGGATACAATTGATGGCGATACTATAAAAGTATATCTGCAGGGAAAAATCGAAACGATTCGTTATTTGCTGATTGATACACCGGAATCAAAAAATCCAAAAATGTGTGTCCAGCCATATGCATTGGAAGCGGCCAGAAGAAATGACGAGCTGGTGAAGAGCGGCACCTTAACAATTGAATTCGAGCAGGGGAACAGCAAGGATTCTTACGGTCGACTGTTAGCCTATATTTATGTTGATGGACAATCCGTCCAGGAAACACTGCTGAAGGAAGGATACGCACGAGTGGGGTATATTATGAATCCACCCTACAAATACCTCTCACTATACAATTCCGATGAAAGTTCAGCAAAAAAGAGTCATTTAAACATCTGGAGCAAGACGGATTTTGTAACAAAATGGGGGTTTTATGGGTGTGCATCTGGTTAGAAATATAAACAAACTATGGTTTTAACCTTCTAATTTTCCCATAAGAAATGATGATTAATCCGCAAATCAATGCTACACCTATGAAGGTAAATAGAAAAAACAGCGGAGTACCTGCTGTCCCGAAAGCCACTTCACTTTGAAGTGGTTTTACTTTTTCCCATCTATTTGCAATATCGGGTTTATAATTCTTTGTTCTTATATAACCTGTTATTAACGTTACGGCTAAATAAAGGAAATGAATGACAAAGGAAACAATTAAAGATTGAATAATAGTTTTCAATTAAGCACACACCTTTTAAAATCGTTCATTACCATAAGATATAAATATCCATATCCTTAATTGGGTTCAACATGGACATGAACATCATAAACGCTATGTTCAGCTATTAATTTTTGTTCTACCTCGGTGGCAATATCGTGTGCTTTCCGAATATCTAAATGGGAGTTAACTAAAATAACAATATCAACCACGACGTTATTCCCATAATTCCTGGCTTTTATATCTTTAATACCTTTGACACCAAAGCAACTGTTGATTGTTGCTTTATATAATTCTATAACTTTTTCATCAAAACCATCAGTTAAATTATGGGAAGCCTCCCTGAAAATCTCCCAACCTGTTTTACAAATAATCAGGCCCACAATGATTGCTGTTAATGGATCCAGCCAAGGAAGACCGAATTGGGTGCCAATAATCCCAATAAATGTCCCTGCGCTGACCCATGCGTCAGACAGATTATCCTTTGCAGCAGCCATAACAGATTGGCTATTCGTATCTTTTGCCAACTTTTTATTATACCGATAAACAAAATACATAACTATGGCACAAAAGAGACCTGTCCAAGCCGAGAGTAAATCTGGTGATTCACTGCTTCTATTGAAAATGCTTGTAATCGCTTCATAAGTTACTTGTATTCCAACAACTAACATAATAAACGAAGCGATCAAAGAGGCAATGGTTTCGCTTTTCCAGTGACCGTAAGGATGGTCATCATCAGCAGGCCGCTGGGATATTTTTAATCCTATTAGAACGGCAATTGAGGCTATTATATCAGTGGCATTATTTAATCCATCTGCTTTAAGGGCTTCAGAATGTGCTATGTATCCAAAAATTAATTTTAAAGACGACAAACAAATATAAGCAATAATGCTAATAATGGCTCCCCGTTCTCCACGTTTCAAATCTAAATATGCTTGTTCTTCCATCTTTTTCACCTTCATTTTTAATCCTTAATCATTATCATATAAAAAGATCAAGTGGGTCTAGAGAAACCTTTTGTCGTTATTCTAACTAAGTAATAGGGATGAAAAAAAGTTGCGTTGAGGAAAACGGCAGAATTATAAAAAAAATCTCAACATAATAGAATGAACTTTTTTGAGTAGTCTTTGGAAAGGGTGTTCTTATTACGGGGCATATGAAATTCCACCCATGTCCAATAACATAATTTAAAAATAAACCCAATATCATGGTAAAAAGGGGGAATGTGGTTATGGCTAAGGTAGGAAAAGATGATTTTGTGAACGGTTTTGTACCGCATCATAATCATGGTTCAGTGGATTATACTTCGGTGGCGGATGGGCATGTACATCAATGTTTAGATGTGACTTCTCCTCCAGTCCAAACCCAGGATGGAAACCATATTCATTATACAGAAGGCTATGTCATGTTTGAAGACGGTCATACCCATCATTATAAAGCCTATTCGGGTCCAGCTATACCAGTTGGAAATGGGATGCATGTCCATTATTATGATTTTTATACCACTGAAAATGATGGGCATCGCCATCATGTCAAAGGCGTCGACCATCCAGCTCCAGGTAATAAATAAGAACTGCGAATAAAAGCCAAAGCTCAGAATAATCATCTCTGAGCGTTTTTTTTTGGATTAAATATGCATGTGATTTTTGCTGTTTTTATGTACTATTATAGAACAAATGTTCTAAAATAGATAAGGAAGAGGTGAAAGGTAATGGAGTTTAATTTGGAAGTCCATTTAATTATTGAAGGTACAGGGCTGGCTTCTAGAGGAAGGTTTACAGCACGGAACAAGCATGAAATTCCAAACGTTGCTCATCAGTACATACAAAGTATAAAACTTGAAACTGGGTATCGTAGAACGCTAATTGAAGGGGTTATTGTAAATGGAACAATAGACATAACAGACGAAGTAATAAAAATCGAAACGCAACCGATTCCACCTATGGATGATATTTTTTGGTAAGGATTGACTACTGATTGAAATCCATTAAGTTAAAATCGGTTGAAAATGTATATGACGACCATGAGATTTAAAAACACTACTTCATTTGTTGTTTATGAGTTGAATTCGGTCCACCGTTTGTGGTGGTTCTTCAAACCACCCATTTTTTATCATAATTTCAATTCCTTCTTGCCCATAAAAATATATATCCTTAGCTAATAAGGTTATTTTTAAGGAGATATCATTTCTTAATGTAAAAAATGTTCCAAAACTATTTCCAACAATACAAAATCCATTGAGGAAGGTAATACAATGCATCATTAGATTGTCTGAAAATGGGGCAACGGTTGAAGTCGTTACCGTACTCCCGGATGTGGCAGAAAACTGTATGTCATTATCTAAAAGAATTTCTTGAAATATTTTTATTTGTTTCTTCGCAAGCTCTTTTCCTTTTTCAAAATATTTTCTAACTTCTTTGTTCTGAGCACATTGTGCAAAGCCGGAAATCAGCTGCATACCAATGTTATTCGTCTCTATCCCATGATGAAGAAAACCGAGTTCAATGTTGTTTAAGGCCCGTTTTGAATTAAACGGGTTAAAGCCACTCATATATTTCTTACTTTTAATAAATTCTACGGTCTTTGGCATGGTCACTTTTGGAGGAAGCGATAGTATTCCATTATTTAATAAATAGCGCGTAGCTAGTTTGTATATTTTTTGGGTTACATTGGTAAGTCCCTCATATATTTTTATCACTTCATCGTTATATGCCATATTCATGTTAATCGTGTACATGCCCATGCTGACTTCTTTTAAAATCCGCAAAAACATGACATCAAATCCATTGTCATATAATTTGGGGGCTTCTAAATTCACGTCTTCTGCATTGAATCCAATAGGGATAGCAATTCCTTGTTGTTTAAAGACTTTTTCTATTTCTATTACGTAATAATTTAACTCCTGCCACAAGCCGCCCAAAATATTCCTAGCCTCATCATCATCAGCTTTCTTCATAAAATATTCCAATATTCTCATAATGAGAGTCTTCTCTTGGTAGGTGAGCCAAAGTGTTCCGACTTCGGACGAACTAATTGGATTTGTTAAGCTCAATGAAATCCCGCCTTCATATATTATAAATAAATTATTTCCATATTAATGGAAAATATCCGAACTACACGATTGAAATACCAAAAATCCGGTCTTTTATAAATTGCAAATTAATATAATGACTTAGATAGTTTATCCCAGAGGTGAATAGATTGGAGATTTTTGGTCTGTCTATTGCGGTTCTTTTAAAGGTGATTTTAATCAATATTGTATTAAGTGGGGATAACGCTGTTGTCATCGCCATGGCATCACGCAATGTACCAAAGAAGCAACAAAAGAAAGCAATCTTTTGGGGAACCTTTGGAGCTATTATTTTACGTATAATTTTTGCCATAGCAATTGTTTACCTGCTAGGTATACCTTTCGTAACTTTTGTTGGTGGTCTTCTTCTAGTGTATATCGCCATAAAGCTTCTATTAGGGGAAGGTGAAGACGATCATAGAGAAGGCGGTTCAAGTTTAATTTCCGCTGTGAAAACAATTATTATTGCGGATGCAATCATGTCCCTTGATAATGTACTAGCTATTGCTGGTGCGGTGGAAGGAAACATAGCCGGTATAATGATTGGAGTGATTGTCAGTGTTCCTCTAGTTGTTTTTGGCAGCCAGTTAATATTAAAATTAATGGAAAGGTATCCTATCATCTCTTATGCTGGTGCTGGATTATTAGCTTGGACAGCAGGGGAAATGATCGTTGGGGAACCCAAATTCAAGTATATTCTTCCACCCGATTTTCATTTATTGATTCCTACTACTATTACATTTATTGTCATTGGTTTGGGATATTTAACTAATAAGATAAAAACAGCATCTTAGATCGGGCCAAACTAAACTCACTTTCGTTTTCTTCTAAAAAGCATGTCAAAATTAATTCTTATATAACTGACCTGCTAATAGTTTGTCAGCAAAATTTCAAAGCCACATGATATATTAAAAAGAATCAAGGGAAATTCTGTAAAGGTATAGTATAGTAAAGGAGCAGGTCATTTTCACCTGCTTCTTTACTATATTTGAACGGAGATGTAGTCTAACCCAAACATAAAGGTGGTGATTTAATGTTCAAGGAGCATCATTACCCAATATTGTTCTTACTCTTTTTCTCTTTGGTACTCATATGGTCCGCCACCAATCCGTATGATCGTTTTACCTGGTGGCTGGAGATAATTCCAGCCTTGATAGGGGTCCTCATTTTGCTTTTTACCTACCGGTTTTTTCGGTTCACAATTCTTGTTTATTTTTTGGTTTTAATCCACTCATCCCTATTATTTATCGGCGGACACTATACTTATGCCGAAATGCCACTATTCAATTGGTTTATGGACATTTGGGACTTAGAGCGAAACTATTATGATAGGCTCGGTCATTTTGCACAAGGCTTTATACCTGCAATCATCATTCGAGAACTTTTAATTAGAACTTCCCCTTTAAAGGGGTCCAAATGGCTCGTGGTATCAGTCATTTGTATGTGTATGGCAATTAGCGCTTCATATGAATTAGTTGAATTTTTGGTTGCCCTGCTGACAGGAGAAGCAGCTGAAGCTTTTCTTGGCACCCAAGGGGATGTTTGGGATACTCAATGGGACATGTTGTTTGCCCTAATTGGTTCCATAGTTGCATACATTTCTCTAAATAAAATTCACTCTAAGCAGCTAAATAGTTTACGTAACTAGTGTAAGGGGGTCGTTTTATGAAAGAAGAAAACAAACCTTTTAATAATGTAATAGACCATTTTAACAAGATAGAAGGAAATGCTGCAAATGTTGTTAGCAAGAAAACCTTAAAAAAGTTGCCTAAACCATTAAAGTATTTTGGATATATTATGGCTGGTCTCTTATCAATCACTATCTTGTTAATGATCATTTTAACTTCATTAAACTAAAGGGGTGTTAGAGTGGAAGACAGAGTTGCGGAGGTAACTCTTTTTTTGTTCAAATAATGTTGCAAGTTTACACGGATTTGTGCAATAAGGGCATTAATGGAGCCCTTATTTAGCTATTGTTTTTACAATTTTTGATAAGAGTTTAAGACCATCTTCTATATGTGGAAGGGGAGCAAATGAATACGAAATTCGTAGATACTGTTCAGCTTGCTGATCATAAACATTCCCTGGATTCAGTAATATTCCCTCTCTAAGTGCCATTTCAAATAATTTTCTCATAGAGAGCGGCGGTAACAATCTCAGCCAAATATAAAATCCTCCAGTTGGTTTTTCCCATACGGCAAGGTCAGAAAAATACTTGTTCAAGATATCTAACGTAAAATCTCTTCGAATCTTCAGCTGTTTTCTTACTTCATTAAGGTGATCGTTGTAAAGTCCACTGGAAAACCATTCTGCTGCAGCCCATTGTGATAAAGAACTAGATCCATAATCAGTTTGCATTTTAATATCTGCTAAGTGCTCTACTACCGGTTCTGGACCCACAATCCAACCAATCCGGAGACCAGGACTTAACGATTTAGATAAACTCCCCAGATAGAGCACAAGTCCATGCTTGTCAAAAGCCTTCATTGGTTGAGGCGGCTTTTCATCCAACCATAATTCTCTGTATACATCATCTTCAATCAGAGGCAATTGTTCTTTTTGACAAGTATCTAGCAAATGTTTACGTCTATCCGCCGTCATTAGGACTCCAGTAGGATTATGAAAGGTAGGAATGGTATAGAGTAAAGCCGCGTTTTGTTGTTTTTTAAATGGTGGAATAAGACGCACTTGTATCCCTTCTTGATCCATAGGGATGCCCATTAAACGCATACCTGCTGACTGAAAAACATTTAATGAATGGAGATACGACGGCTTTTCCGTTAATACGGTGGAACCCCTATGTAATAAACCCACACTAATCAGCTGCAGCGCTTGCAAGGCACCTGATACAATTAAAATGGAAGAAGGAGAAGCAGAAATCCCAATCGTCTTTAAATAGTTTGTTATTTGTTCTCTTAAGGGCATCAATCCCTTTGGTTCTTCATAACCATAAGAAATTTCTCTATTGGACAATAAATGAAAAATTTCTTTCATGGAATTACTAGGAATAAGATCTGGCGATAATTCTCCCGTTCCTAAACGAATGATGTTAGGAGTAAATTCAGCTTGATTGATTTCTTGTATTGTTGGCAAGTTTGGCTTGTGCGTTCCAAGTTTTACGTATGAATTCCAATCAGGGGGAGGGGTAGTTGCTAATAGCTTCCAAGTATTGTTAACTACTCTTGTTCCACTGCCGCTTTTTCCTACAATAAGTCCCTCTGCTATCAATTCATCATACGCAGTGACGATGGTACTTCTGTTAACTTCTAATACTTTAGCTAAAGTTCGTTGAGGAGGGAGCTTGTAGCCAATCGTCCACACTCCGTTGGATATTTTTTCTTTCATAAAATCCGTTATTTGTTTATGTAATGGTACGGGCGATGATTTATTTGGTTTCCAATCGGTATTAAACAAAAGATGGTACTCCTTTTTGTATTAATTATATAACTTGGTTGGTTCGGATTCCAACCAATTGGTTGGAGACAAAAGTAAAATTTCGCACTAAAATAAGACCTGTTGATTTATTCACAAGAAAGGGCGAAAATTAAATGTTTGAACCATTTTTTCATGGGTTTATTCTTGCACTAGGGCTGATTCTTCCTCTTGGTGTCCAAAATGTTTTTGTTTTTAATCAAGGGGCATTACAGCCGAGGTTTGTTTATGCATTACCAGTCATCATTACAGCTTCGTTGTGTGATACCCTTTTAATCTTGGTATCTGTGTTGGGGGTGTCATTTCTTATTTTAGGTTCATTTTGGGTTAAAATGATTCTAATTGGGGTAGGTTGTATTTTTTTAATCTATATGGGATGGACTACCTGGAATAGTAAACCTCATAATGAAAGAGAAGAAAGTGGGAATAAATTTTCTTTAAAGAAACAAGTACTGTTTGCAGCATCTGTTTCCTTACTGAATCCTCATGCCATCATGGACACTGTAGGAGTAATTGGTACAAGTTCATTAAGATACCAAGGGGAAGATAAAGTAATCTTTGCTTTCTCATGTATTTTGGTTTCATGGGTTTGGTTTTTTGGACTTTCGCTGGTCGGGAGAATGAGTGGGAAGCTTGATAAATCTGGAAACTTTTTGCAGATATTAAATAAAATATCAGCGCTAGTCATGTGGGGGGCAGCAGTCTATCTTTTGGTCACTTTAAGAAGGAATTATTCTTAATTAATAGAATAAATATTATAGGGAATATTCCTGAAAGTAGATGGAGGCATTATTTTTCCCTAATAAGTTTAGTTTCTTAAAATGGGGTCATAGGAGATTAACAAAATGTTTAAAGAATGGAAAAAGATACTGCTGCTTGCCATACCTTCAATTGCTTCATTCGCTTCATCAACACTGACAGGAACGATCAATCTTATATTAGTTGGCCAATTAGGTGCCCTGGCGATTGCAATCGTGGGTGTTTCGAACATTATTATGTATAATGCCTGGGCCTTATTTTCGGGGATAGGGCACACAACCAATTATTTGGTGGCTCAAAATTATGGGTCGAACACTATGAAAAAAGGTGTGGAACGCACCTATATAGCTTTTTATCTTTGTATAGCAGCTGCGACCGTGGTTTTAATAGTTGGGTTACTATTTCCAGAACCTATTTTTAAGTTGTTGGGAAGTTCAGCTGAGATGATTAGCGATGGTAAAAATTATTTACAATTACGTTTTTTTGCGATGGTATTTTCGATTTTCACCTTTGTTATTCACGGATTTCTCCGCGGAATTGGAGATACCAAAACACCCATGATCAGTACCATTATAGGCGGAGCCTTGATGATTTTTCTAACTTATGGATTGACTTACGGAAATTTTTCACTTCCTAAATTAGGTTTGATTGGTGCGGGGATCGCCTTTTTTGCTGGTGAATTGGTCACGTTTCTATATTGTGCTTATTTTTATTTCATAAAGTTACATCCAAAATATGAAACTCGCAAAAAAATTGCTTTCAACCTAGCAGAATCTAAATTAATTTTCGGAGAAAGCGCCAAATTGGGGATACAGGAATTTTCAATGGCAATGGCTATGTTTGTCTTTACTGCCTTTGTGACGAGATTAGGGACAAATGCATTAGCCGCCAATGAAGTGGCCTTAAGTGTGATGAGTCTTGGATTTATGCCGGCTTTTGCATTTGGATCCACAGCTACCATTCTGGTTGGTCAAGAAGTCGGGAGAGGTAAATCAATACTTGGAAGAAAGGCCGGGACCAACACTTCAATTTTAGGTTGTATCTTTCTATTGATTTTAGGAGCTTTTGAATTTTTTCTGGCAGAACCGATTGCAAAGATTTATACCCACGATGTCCAAGTATATAAAATAGCCGCAGAATTAATCATGATTTCGGCATTTTTACAGTTGTTTGATGGATTATTAAATTTTTATGCCGGTGGTCTTAGGGGGATTGGCGACACTTCGTTTTTATTAAAAATCTCTTTGTTCTTAGGCTGGTTCTTTTTTGTTCCCCTCAGTTATCTATTAACGTTTATCCTAGATTGGGGCAGTATTGGCGCATGGATCTCCTTATACTCGTATCTCACGGTGTTTGGAATCGGCGTAATGGTTCGCTTTTACCGAACCAATTGGGATACCATAAAGCTTAAATCGGTTGAAAATGAAGTTCAGGACCATGTGATTTAAAAAATTAAAATATGGTAATAAAAGAAGCAGATGGGAGGTCTGCTTCCTTTTTGTATACTATTTAACACTTTACATTTTACAAAATAAGTGCTTTATCGATGTCTAAAATAAAGGTTTTCAGCTTCAAGAAATAGAATGAAAATAGTATTAAAATTTTTTGGGGGTATTACATGTATAAAGAAAATGAGTATTTTGAGCATTGGATGCGTCATAGGAAGGTACTTCACGATTTATTTGATTTAATTGGTAATGAGCACATCCATTATAAACCTTGGAGTGGTGCATTATCGCTAGGAGCTTTGGCGATTCACATTGCAGCATCATCCGACAGGTTTGTACAAGGGATAAAGAAGGGTGAATTTACTTTTTCCCATTCATCAAATGATTTTGAAACAATTGAAGATATTAAAAATATTGTTAGTGAGTATACAGAGAAAACTAGATCCACTTTTAAAAAATTATCTGATTCTGATTTGGAACAACAGCTGGATTTCAATGGATTTATTGCATCAGGAAAAATATGGCTTAGTACAATGATTGACCATGAGATTCATCATAAAGGTCAATTGTTTACTTACGCTCGATTAATTGGAATAGACAAACTACCATTTTTCATAATTCAACCTCCAAAACAGTAATATATCCTCTTCGTATAATGGGTAAAGGGGAACTGGTGTTGCACTTATTGCGATATCTGCTTTTTTAATTTCAGCTAAATATATTAGTGCTGCTATTTTTGGTTCGGGAGTTAGTTAGGATGAACAGTTGTTTAAAGGGGAAGTTAGAGTATGTTGGAAACCTTCTAAGTAACTTGAGTTTATGGTTATTGATAATCGGAATAGGATGATGTCTGGGGCCTATTAGAAAAAAATTAACTTTTCATTGGTATGTGAAAATAAAAAATAAGAAAGGCAGTACACACAAAACATAATAACCATGCCCAAAGAGGTTTTGTATAATGTAAACGTACTCCAATAAACATGAAAAGCCATACGAGAACTGACCACCAATAATTCCAACCATTGAAGTATAAGATTTCTTTCGCAAACCTAAATATGGCTTCTATTATACAAAGTATTATAACAAAACATAAAATATAAACTATTTGTTTAAACCGAGATGACTTCAATGGCAAATTTGAAAGATATAAAAATAACAATGCAGGAAAGGAAATAATTGTATGAATATAGTCAGTAATTTTATGGCTGTTTAAGAATTTATCGCTATATCTCCATAATGGGAAATCATAAGTTAGGTAAGAAATCCCTAAATTCACGCATATATAAAATAAGATTGTTGGATAATATCTTTTCCAATTTCTCCAATCACCGTATTTCCAATCGGCTAGTATGTACATTAATGGTAATGAAAATCTGAATATTGAGATTAATTCCTGAACCATAAAATCCTCCGAATACAATGAAGTATAAATATTATTTTCATTTTCGAATAATCGAATACAAAAGATTATTTAGATTTTAGGAACGCTGTTGTATTAAGGAGGTATTTTTGTGAACAAACCCAAATTCGAAATAACTCATTATAATCCTTTGTATGCGGAACAAACAGTCGAAATGTGGCGAGATAGTAAAGAACGGGCTATTGGTCAGAAAGAAATTCATAGCTTTGAAAATCATATTAATTTTTTAAATCATATATTACCTGAACAGTTTGAAATAGATTTAACGTTAATTGATAACAAAGTAGTTGGAATGATTGACTATAATGAAAAGGAGATCTGCCAACTTTATATTCATATTGATTATCAAGGAATAGGTATAGGTCAAACATTACTAGACAAGGTAAAAGAACAATCAAGTGGGAGATTAACATTATATACATTTGAAGTAAATAAAAACGCACAAAAATTTTATGAAAAGAATGGATTTAGAATCATTGGTAGAGGAAATGAAAATGAAGAAAATTTACCTGATATTCGATATGAATGGAATTCAAATGAATAATGTAAACAGGGACTTTAATTATAAAAAGGCTTAAGAAAAAGTAATTGCTAAACCGATATAAGTCGGTTTTTTTTGCTGTTGAAACACTAACCTCAGATTTAACAAACAGGTAACGATTGTTCAATAAAGGCAGTCGCTTTTCTTGTTCCACTTACGAAGCAGTTTTGTTGAAGTATACTGACTTAATCTTTTTATTTAACATAGCTTTGATTATGGAAAATAAAGTATTCAATGTAAAAACAAAAACATAAGTATTTAGTAAAAGGAGCTTCCTGTTTATTTCTTCTTGTTTTTATCTCCAACTTTTTCTTCCTTATTTTTTTAAAGGGAAAAGACAAGGTGAGTGAATACATTGAAAAATATTAAAAAATTAATGGGTTTTCTTTTTCGTCAAGAAAAAGAAACAAATCTTCAAACTAAAATCATAAAAGTATCAAATGGAGAAATGACAATTAAATTAACCGTTCAAGTTGCAGATACTCAAAAAAAAAGGGATAAGGGCTTAATGTTTGTTGAAGAATTACCTGAAAACGAGGGGATGCTATTTGTGTTTTCAGGAAAAACATATGACGGTTTTTGGATGAAAAATACCTTAATCCCTTTATCGATTGCTTTTCTTGATTCAGATGGAAAAATTCTAAAAATACTGGATATGGTGCCTTGTCATGAGGATGAATGCCCTACTTATGATCCGGAACTTTCTTATTATTATGCTCTCGAAGTCAATCTTGGATGGTTTGAAAAGAATCAAATTAAAGAAGGGGGCTTAGTAAAGTTTAATTAAAATACCTCTCACCTCTATTAGAGAATTTTTTTAATAAAATTTAATTAATATTATTCAAGAGATGGTGAAGGAAGAATTATAATTGAGAGATCGCCTGTTGAGTGGACCACGTAGCACTGCTAAATGCCTGATAATTTGTAATTGCTGCTTGAAAGTCTTTATCACTTATAGTGGCAGTGGCATCATATACAACAGCTGTTTGGAATCCATTTTCGATTAAGTCTCTCATATGCGATTCTACACAAACGTTTGATAGGACGCCTGCCAAAATAACCTTTTCTTTCCTTTGCTGCCGTAATTGGTAAACTAAATCATTTGTCTGTGGACTAGCAATTTTATGCGGGGTCGCAATGATTGTTCGGTTATCTAAAATGTAAGGCTTAAGTGATGGAACCCAGTCAGCTCCTACAGAAGGAAGAGTATATTCATTTTGTTTTTGATATACCCGAAGCTTTAATAACATTTTTTGTTCCGTTCCTGTAAATTGCCAACGATAATCATGCGGATAAATATAATGGGGGGAAACAAAAAGTTGATATCCTTTACTCATTGCTGTACTTAATAGAAGTTCAAGGTTACCAAGTGTGTTATACTGCTCAATATTTTTTTTTGTTAAATGGTATCCTTTACCTCCAGGGGACAGAAAGTCATTTTGTGGGTCCGTTATGACAATTGCTGTATTACCGGGATTAGGTTTAAACATTCTTTTTCCCTCCGATTCACATAAATAAGTATCCTGTATTTTAATTCACTTTTGTTCTTTGATGAATATATATTGATGGGTGCTTGGACACATTCTGTTTTTAATGGAGCTATGGTATTAATAAATTTCCATTTAAAGAAAGTGAAATGCTTGTTCAACTGGGGTAGCTTATGTTCAAGAAGGTATTAACATCTGAGTTCTCGAATTATTAATATGAAAAATTTTATAATGTAAGGAGCATGTTAAAAATGACTTCTACTAACAATAATTTAAAGACTTGTAACAAAGGGCATACATATTATAAAAATAGCGAATGTCCAACCTGTCCGAGATGTGGGCAGGAACGCAAACCTGAAAATGGATTTCTTGCATTGCTATCAGCACCAGCAAGGCGGGCCTTAGAAAACAATGGTATAGTTTCTTTACAGAAGTTATCGATATATAGTGAAAGAGAGATTTTAAAATTTCACGGTATGGGCCCAGCTTCTTTACCTAAACTTAGGTCTGCTTTGAAGGAAGAAGGGTTATCTTTTATAGAGTAAAGAGAATTTCGAATTATGATATACCAAAATGAACAAGCTGAAATGTATAACAAAAACGAAAATATAGATTATATGTGTGTACCTATAGAAGAACTAAATTTGCCAGATCAGAAATTCGACTTAATAATAAGTTCTTTGTTATGCATTACATAGAAGATTACTCACATCTAATGAAGAAAATAAGAGGTCTGTTAAAAAATGATGGTGAATTTATCTTTTCAACAGAACATCCAATAGTAACAGCTCAAAAGGAAATGAATAATTGGGTTAACGGGATCATAGAACAATTTCAACATTAATTAATACTCTTATAGACAACGGTCTTATAATTGAAAAAATTATTGAGCCAGAGTCAATTCCAACAGGATTAGAAAAAATGCCAGAATTAATAAATGAAAAACGGAGACCATCTTCTATTATCATCGAATCAAGAAAATATTGAGGGTGAACCCTCGCTGATTATCTACTGGCTTTATGAAAAAAATCCATTTACAATTGCTGAATATAGGAGTACTATAATCACAGTTTCAAATTTCTAAATCGCTGAAACCCATAGGTACGGGGGAACCATTTTGCGGGTTGTTACTTAACCCAGGGGTGAATCCTTTTAAGGTAGGGCTACTCAAAGGTCCGAATCCGACAGCTAACCTCGTAAGCGTTATATGAGAAGGAAGGTGGAGCTTGTGACATTAGAAATCTGATGTGTCTACAGGTCTATTTAAATCTGACTTGTAGGCACTTTTTTTATGAGTTTAATATTTTCTCTTTATTTGAGATTTACTCTTGTTAAGAGTAAAAAACTTATTGACATTATTAGGCGGTGTGAATAATTAATGTTTTCATCTATAAAAAGGCTGTTAATTGGTAGACCCTTAAAATCACAGGAGTTAGGAGAACAGAAACTTAACAAAACGAAAGCATTAGCCATCCTTTCATCGGATGCTCTATCTTCCGTGGCTTATGGTCCTGAACAAATTTTGATCGTATTAGTTACAGTAAGTTCGGCAGCCTTTTGGTATTCGATTCCTATTGCAGTTGGTGTGTTAATTCTTTTAACGGCCCTCATATTGTCATATAGACAAATTATCTTTGCTTATCCTCAGGGAGGAGGAGCATATGTGGTATCAAAAAGCAATTTAGGTGTCAATGCAGGTTTAATAGCTGGAGGGTCACTACTGGTCGACTACATATTAACAGTTGCTGTAAGTGTGTCTGCAGGGACCGATGCGATCACATCTGCTTTCCCCACCTTACATAACCATAATGTAGCTATTGCGATTGCATTTGTCATTTTTATTACTATTTTGAATTTAAGAGGGGTAACGGAGTCAGCTTCGATTTTGGCCTACCCCGTTTACCTATTCGTTTTGGCTTTGTTTATATTAATTGGTGTGGGTTTGTATAATATTGTTACAGGAGGGGTTTCGCCTCAATTACACACGCCCATTGGAACACCTATAGCAGGAATTAGTTTGTTTATACTATTAAGAGCGTTTGCTTCAGGAAGTTCCGCCCTAACAGGAGTTGAGGCCATATCGAATGCCATTCCTAACTTTAAAGATCCAGCTCCTAACAATGCAGCGAAAACATTAATGGCAATGGGAGCCTTACTTGCCATTCTGTTTTCAGGAATTGTATTTTTAGCCTATTATTATGGGATTTCTCCAAGTGCAGAAGTGACAGTAGTTTCCCAGATTGCCGAAGAAACTTTCGGGAGAAATTTCTTCTATTACTTTATACAAGGAACCACAGCATTGATATTAGTCCTGGCTGCAAACACAGGATATTCCGCTTTCCCTTTGTTGGCGGTTAATCTTGCAAAGGATAAGTTTATTCCAAGAATGTTTCTTATTAGAGGGGACAGATTAGGATATTCAAATGGCATTATTATCCTTGGAGTTGCTTCTATTCTGCTGATCCTTGCTTTTCAAGCACACACAGAGTCGCTTATCCCGCTTTATGCAGTTGGAGTCTTTCTTCCATTTACTCTGTCACAATCAGGCATGATGGTTAAATGGCTGCGAGAGAAGCCCGAGGGGTGGGTTCCAAAATTTATCATTAATTCAACGGGCGCCCTTATTAGCTTAACCGTTACCTTAATGTTCTTGGTGACCAAATTCTCACATGTTTGGTCCATCTTAATTTTTCTGCCTATCATTGTATACCTCTTCCATCGAATTAGGAAGCATTATGAAGCTGTTGGAGATCAGCTTAGCCTTAAAACCTGTAAACCGCCTGTAACCATAGAGGGTAATGTGATGATAGTGCCTGTTGCTGGAATGACCCATGTTGTAGAAAATACCTTAAATTATGCCAAATCTCTTTCTCCTGATCAAATAATTGCTGTATACGTTGCATTTGAAAGAGATGAAGAGAAGAACTTTGAAGAAAAATGGAAGCAATGGCAGCCCGATGTAAGATTGGTTACCCTGCACTCTCAATATAGAAGTATCATTAACCCACTTGCTAAATTCGTGGATATTGTTGAGCATAAAGCTAGTGAAGGGAATTTTCGGGTAACAGTGGTCATTCCACAATTTATACCTAAAAAAGGTTGGCACAATATTCTTCATAATCAATCAAGTTTACTTATTCGAACCTTCTTGCTTTATCGAAGAAATGTGGTAGTTTCAACTGTACCTTATCATTTAACAAAATAAAAACGATAAAGGATGGCAGTATTAGAAGGCCTCCTCAGCTTATTCGACAAAGGTAATTGCTAAGATGGAGAATGAGATAACCAGTAATTGTTTGCGCTCCTTACTCCTTGCAATCACTCACATAGTTTTGTGGGTGATTTTTCATTTAGTGCCCCCATGTAGTTGATTACATGGGTATTAAATGAAATTTTCCGTATAAAAATTTACCAACCCAAAACGCAAGTAAAATCCAAATCAGAATGAATAGTACGGCAATAAACCAGTTTTTTGGTTTACCATTTTTCCTGATTTCTTCAGCATTTACTCTATTTTCTTCAATAACGTAAGGTGGTATTAACTTTAATGCCAGTGATATGCCCAGTGGAACAATAATTAGGTCGTCGAGATAACCCAATACAGGAATGAAGTCAGGGATCAAATCGATAGGACTAAAAGCATAAGCAACTACACAAATAGCAACCAATTTAGCGTACCACGGTACTCTATTATCTTTGTATGATAAATATAGTACAAATAAATTTTGTTTAAGTTTTCTTGCGTACTTTTTTAATTTTGTTAAATGATTCTTTTGTTCCATCTTATCCCCCTTGTAGTAGTGATTTTAAAGTTATTTGAAAAAGGTTGAAGAGAAGAGTAAATAAACTCAAGCAAAATGAGAATAATTTTCCTGGCTTTTAATAATTGTTTTTAATGCCATATAAACTTTACTTTTTACTCCAAAAGATGATGAAGCATTCTTTTAGGGTCATTAAAAAACTGTTTCATAATCTGAAAATGATTGGTTTCTTCCAGCTTTTTCTCTTGGAGTCCTGCTCCGCTTAACTCATATATGATAGAGTTTGGATAAGACATAATAATCGGTGAATGGGTAGCAATTATTAGTTGGGAATGTTGATTGACTAAGTCATGAATTCTGGTAACCATTGACATTTGTCGTAAGGGAGAAAGCGCAGCTTCTGGTTCATCTAGTATATAAAGGCCATTTCCTCCAAAACGGTGAATAAAGGTGGAGAAGAATGCTTCCCCATGTGATTGTTCATGAAGGGATTGTCCTCCAAAAGAATCAATGATCTTCGGCCCTCTGCCGCCTTCATCCAATTCCTCAATATTGGAAGCCACATTATAAAAGCTTTCACCCCTTAAGAAAAAGCCATCTCTGGGCTTATCGATACCCTTAATAAGTTTAATATAGTTTGTTAATTCAGAATGTGAATCAAACGTCGAAAAGTTAAAGTTGAATGATCCACCCTCTGGATTAAAGCCTAAGGAAACGGCAATGGCCTCCAATAAAGTAGATTTTCCCATTCCGTTCTCACCGATAAGGTAGGTAACCTTTGGATGAAAGGTCAGCTGATCTAAATTCTTAATACTGGGCAAATTGAACGGATATTTTGTAAATGCAGGTACATCGTCTCTCTTTAAAATTACACTTCTAACAAAGGGGGAATTCATCACCTTATATCAACTGCCTTATTTTTTATTTCATTCTATCACACATGATGAATAAGGGAGGGACAAACAATAGCGAAGGTTTTTAAGTCGCAAGAAGTTGAAGAAGGAAATTTCGTAGTTGTAGAAGAAATATTAACTAATATATTTATCATGGCTTTTACTTTATATATTGTTGCAATATTCGATTTATAGATTGAGTTTTCTAGAATGGTTAAATTCAATAATAAAGTAATTATTGTAACGGAACATTAATTGAGGGATACACTATCTAAACTTAAAATATGAAAAGGACAGGTATGAACGAGAAAAATCACACACCTGTCCGTTGTTTATAAATGCTATTTAATATAACCCTAAATAGCATATGATGAATATGGTTTAAGAAGATATCGTTCTATAAACTCAGCTAATCCATCCTCTTCGTGGTGCCCTGTAATAAAATCAGCTGCTGCCTTAACTTCTTCGCTGGCGTTCCCCATAGCCACACCCGTACCGGCAGACCTAAGCATCTCTACATCATTGGGTCCGTCTCCAATGGCTACGACTTCATTTGGACTAAGTCGATAGGAATGGAGTAAGCTTTTGATAGCAGACCATTTGGAAACATCAGGAGCAACCATTTCAAACCCGTCATGCCAGTTAATGATTGCTGCTTCTTTTTTAAACAAAATGGATAATTCAAGACTCGGTGTATTTGTTCGAACACTATATTTAAGAACATCTTGATAATTTGCCTGTCTTAAATCTCCAATAAACTGGGGCGGTATTCGGCCAATTTTCGTCCAATAATCGATTTCCTCATTTGTTTCCTTACAATAAAGTCCATTTGCTGTATGGATCAAAACATTACAAGGATATTCAGCAGTCAGATGGTGGAATCGTTCTTCATTTAAGCGGATGGTTTTCATTTGCATTGCTCTGCCTGTCTCTGCTTTGTGAATAGCGGCACCATTCAAACAAATCATGGGAGTTTTTAATCCAATTTCCTGATGATAGGGAGCAGTTACTTCATAGTGCCGTCCAGTAGCTAAGAAAACCATGACTCCCTGATTCAAGAGTTTATTAATGGCTTCCATATTTCGGCGGGAAATGGTGTTTGAGGCTTTTAGTAGTGTACCATCCATATCAATAAATACTGCTCGCACATTCATTTGTATTGCCTCCTCATAAGTTGGTAAACCAATCATATCATCAGATTGTTAATGCCATGTAAACCGAGTGTACAGATTAAATAAAGTTTATTGGCAAGTAAACTAATAGTGGGATTGGGGAACGAATGGACTTAAACGAAAGAGTGCTTATTGATCGAGGGGCTACGGCAGCATCCATTAATTTATTGGATAGTTTTGAAATATCAACATATGTTTAAATAAATATATAGAATTCTGAAGGGAGCTATCCCCTATGCAAAGGATAAAATTTATGATTAAAGTATTTCTGAATGAACCTTTGTGGTTCAAAATACTAATTGCCATAACTCTTCTAGCCTCAATTATTTTAAGCAATTCCATTTTTTCAAATCATCCTTATTTGCAAAGTTGTTCTAAATTAGCAGCGGCTATCTTCTTTTGTGCCTACGGTATTAAATTCAGAAAGAATTTTAAGACAGCTTTACTCTTTTTTGCTTGTTCGGTTTTATGTGTTTTTCTATCTATGAAGTTCATATTCTAGAATTGAAATCAGTTTAAAAAAAGATAAACTAGGGGATATTTAAATTCATCCTTAAAGTTAATCTCCAATTTAAAAAGCGCCTAAATTGGCGCTATTTTACTTTATAAAAGAAATATTCAACTTCGTTTTGAAGGCTGGATTTCATAAACTACCTTCATAAAATTCAATTGTATCCACGTTTTTTAACCATAGCTTTACATCTGTCCCATTCGTATTTGCTTTCCAAAGGTTTCTGGTGTTATCAATAATCGATGTTTTTCTATACCAAACAAGCTGATCCATCGACTTAACGTATATAGGGTTATAATCACCATATCCTTTAGGCGGATCTGTTATTTTTTGTTGTCTATTTGACCTAAGATCAATGAAATACAGGGACGGTAAAGGATGCTTGGTGAAATCATTCGTCCATTCGGCTGCTTTGCTTCTTGACGAAACAATTGCGGTATCAGATATCCAATCAAAATCAAGGTCGATGTAATTATCTGGTGTGTATTTTGTCGATGCAGGCATTACCTCTATTTTTAAATCTTTATTTTTAAACCCGAAAACAATTCTTCCGCCGCCTGCTATATAGGCAATAGTGTCAGTAGAGGGTGCCCATTTAGGCTTTCCGATATCAAAAATAAGTTCATCTAATACGCTAAAATTCTTGCCGTCGCTGGATATAACACACAGCATGTTACTATCCATTGACCAGGAAGCCGTAGGTGAGACGATGAATGAAATCCATTTTTTACTAGGAGAATAGTTAAAATCCTCTGCATACACCGCAATGATTTTGTTGTCCTTTGTTGTACCAATTTCTCTTGGAAGCTTGAATAAACGATCAACACCTCCAAATAGAACAATATCTTTATAATCATCTCCGACTTTTTTTGTGAAAAGGATGGCGCTCGTCCAACCGTCGGGTCGAAGTGTGCCAGCTGATGAAAGCATAAACCCGCTCCCATCCGGCAGCCAAGTAAAACTGTTCACACCGGTTGCAATATTATAGAATCGGGTGAAATCAGATATGTCTAATATGCCTTCTTGATTGTAGGCGATAACATTTTTCTTTGGTGACCAAGTGGGGGAATACCCGTCATAAAATATTTTCTTTTTTTCACCTGTTTGCAGATGATAAGCCCAGATTTCATGCTGAAGTTCTTTATCCATATGCATTGAGGGCGCTTCGTTTTGATACAATAACCATTGTCCGTCTTTTGACCATTTAGGCTGACCGATGACTTTTCCAGTACTCGTGATTTGTTTTTCCTTGTTGTTGATCAACGTCCAAAGATTCCCATCCCTAATAAAAGCAGCTTTGACCTCTTTATTCTCAGCAAACGAAGGGATCGGGAATAGCAGCGTCACAATAAGAGTAATCAGTAGAACCTTCTTCACAGTGTGCAATCCCTCCAAAAGCAATGGCTTAAGTTATTTCGGCGGAAACATTGAATTTGCGACTTTAATCAGATCACTTTTTGATGGCTTGTAATGCTTCCCATCACTATACAATTTTACGTTATATTGAATGTTGTCAATTAAAAAGATGATTTCATATCCAACAGGCAATTTTCCGATAAAACCATGGCCTCCGTTTTGCAGGGCCACCTGTTTATACATGTTCATTTTAGGCAAAATGATTTCGCCAGCCGTTGGTCTTGCTTGTATTTTCACTACCCCGGTCATTTTTATATTTTTATAATAGATAGTGATTTTCTCGCCAGAAATTTTTCCGCTTACATGTGTGATTTTAAAAGGGAAGTAGCCTGCCCCGAATATTTGTTTGTTAAATTTTTCTTTGTATTCTTTCGTCAGTATGAGCTCGTTCATATAAGGATTTGCAACATCTGAAATCACGTTTATTTTCGTGATTTTGTCATTTTTCATGGACACTTCCCAAATGAAGGCGATTCGATCCCCACATCCGCCCTTACCATCATCCAAGCAATCTTTAAAACTGCCTATCATGACATACATGTTTTTATGAGGGGAGGGCAGAGTCTGAAGACTGTTGATAGTGGTGTTTTCTCTAATTTCAGGGATTTTAACGGAAGGTTCTGTCAAAGATCTTAGCAATGATTCATCTTTGTAATATAATGCTCGAGCTAACTTTCGGAAAATTTCCCCATTGTTATTTTTTGTTTCAGCATTTATTAATAACGGGGGACCAAAAGAACAAAAAAGAAGTAAAACTACGATAAATATTTTTATTTTCATATTCATCATCTCCTATTTTTAATATCTCCAAATGGAGTTTCAAGTATGTTCTTTCCACGTTCCGCCGGAGGGTACTAATGAGGGGATTTTATAGAAATAATGGGATAAATTGAGGTTCTACAATATAATAGTAAATAAAACGTTTGTGAATGATGGAGGTGTTTATTATTGATGTGGTTATATCTATTTTTGCCTGTCATATTATTGAGTGGAATTGCTGTTTATTTTAATAAAAAGTCAGGAGCGACTGCACCCGAAGAAGAACAGTTAAGAGGAAAGATAATAGAATACCCACCAGAAAATTACCATTCAAACGGGCCCAGTAATTTTTGATTTTGCAAAGATCGTTCTATATCCTCCAATAAATGGTGAAAAAATCGTAGCCATAGAAAAAAGCAAGAGATATAGCAACTCTTGCTTTTTAAATACTTGTGTTAAGGCTCTCTGCCATCATCAAGTCGTATTTGTAGGCAGCCATCGCTAATTCATACCTTACCTTTTTTCCCGCTTCTACGAAATCTTCTTCCTTTACAAGACCGGATAATGAATACCGATGCCCTCTGAAATCAACGTTCAGTTCGGTGATTTGGTTGAATTTGAAACTCTCTATGGGAACACCATTCTCATCCTTCAGAAGGAATTCACCGTATTTCTCGTTACATATTTGTGCCACTTCGTCCATTACCTTGAAGACATCGTCCGGATTTTGCTTATAACTAAGGACAAGGCTTTCGTTCACCCGGCGCCTTCCCCTGGTCCCGTTCTGAAGTTCCGTAATGCTGCTGTAGGAGACCGTATAAAGGTATCCGTCATACTGGCGGATCTTCAGGTGGCGCATACTGATTTCCTCGATTTTTCCCTGACGATTTCCATTGATAATCACATAATCCCCGTGATGAATCTGGCGCTCAAACAAGTAGGTCAGCCCCATTATGTAATCACGAATGATATGCTGGAAGATCACTGCCAAGGCACCTGCCACGACAACTGAACCAGTCACAAACTTGGCCAGGTTGAAGAAATGGCTAAGCACATAAATAAAAAAGAACACAAATCCCAGGACCTTTGTCACCTGCTTGGTGAAATGCATTAGTGTCTCTTCCCGCTTTTCATCCAAGAAGCTGGTTTTATCAAAGAAGAGCTTGATAGATTTTCGAATCAAATAAACCGTGATAATAATCAGAAGTGCGACCGCTAAAACTTTTACGGGAAATTGCTGGAACAGTTTCAAGAAATTCATGCTATTAACCCCCATTTTTTTCACTATACCAAATGAGTGCTGAAAAGGAAAAAACTTTACTTTCCCGTCAAACCTTAACCATAACATGGTTCATATGTTTAAGGTCAATGAGGCGTTTCCTGGCCAAGTGATCAAAAATAATAAAATTTTTATTGTCCTTAAACACACAACGTGTTAAGATAACAAAGTCGCTCAGAAAAAAGAGCGTAGAAGTCAATTAGAATTGGAAATAATTGAACTTCTTTCAATTAAATAGTCTGGCAATAATGGCGAGAAGGTCACACCCGTTCCCATACCGAACACGGAAGTTAAGCTTCTCA
>NZ_JAABNN010000019.1:61220-97746 GCF_009928415.1 Bacillus sp. USDA818B3_A | reverse complement strand
AATGTGGAGGGGTAGCGAAGTGGCTAAACGCGGCGGACTGTAAATCCGCTCCCTCAGGGTTCGGCGGTTCGAATCCGTCCCCCTCCACCATATGGCGGTTGTGGCGAAGTGGTTAACGCATCGGATTGTGGTTCCGACATTCGTGGGTTCGATTCCCATCAGCCGCCCCATTTTATAAAGAATATGGGGCTATAGCCAAGCAGTATGGCAATGGACTTTGACTCAGTCATGCCTTGGATCTAGCTAGCTCAGTTTACATATATTTTAACCTTTTTAAATTACTCTTATATGATCAAAGAGACGGGTTTAATGCTTTAGAAGCATCAAATCAGTCTCTTTTTTTTTCATATATTGACTTCTATTCCTCAGACCAACATTTGACGTAGAACCATAATTTCGGTTTTTAAAGCTTTTGTTAACTCTTTTTAAAACAAAGCATGAGTACCATCCTTTAATTCATATATTTAATAAGAAGGGGGGTTCGTCATGAAAAATAGAACATTGATAATAAGCGGTGTTATTGCTGTAGTGGTGATTGTGCTATTCATTTTTTCTGCGACTTCGGTAGCATCCGGTCATAGGGGAGTTCTTTTGCAATTAGGTGCGGTCAAGCCGACCATTTTAACCGAGGGTTTCCATTTTAAAATTCCGTTTATTCAAAATGTCGAGCAGGTGGAGGTCCGGGTTCAGAAAGAAGAAAGTTCGCAGACCGCTGCCTCAAAGGACTTACAAATGGTTACTGCCAATGTTGCTGTTAACTATTCGGTTGATCCCCGAGCCGTTAACAAGCTGTACCAAGAAATCGGACTTGATTATCGTACTCGTATCGTGGACCCGGCAATAGCTGAGTCATTAAAGGCTATAACAGCTCAATATACTGCAGAAGAGTTGATCTCAAAGCGCCCTGAAGTTTCATCGAAAGTGAAAGATATGCTGGCGCAGAAGTTAACCAAGTATTATATGATTCTTGAAGATATCAATATTAAAGAATTTGCCTTTAGTGAGGAGTTTAATAAAGCGATTGAATTGAAACAAACAGCTGAACAAAATGCATTGAAGGCCCAGAGGGATCTCGAGAGAATCAAGATTGAAGCAGAACAGCAAATCACACAAGCGGGTGCTGAAGCAGAATCATTAAGATTGAAAAAGCAAGAGGTCACTACAGAGTTAATTCAATTGAAACAAATTGAGGTGCAAGAAAAGGCTTTAGAAAAGTGGGATGGACGCCTGCCTACTGTAACAGGGGGAGCCACACCGTTTATTGATTTGAGTGCGGTTGAAAAGAAATAATGGGATAGAAATCAGTGGGACTGTTCATTTGCTTCAGCAGCATGCGGACGGTCCTTTTGCTATGTTTAGTGCATAATGTCAGATGCACTTTCTCCAAAGAAGGAAGCTGATCTGTGTTTCGATAGATGAGAGAGGAGCTCAACCCCTGAAGGAGGAATCCAAGCTGAGCTTCGACAGATGAGAGAGGAGCTCACCCCCCGAAGGAGGAATTCGAGCTGAGCTTCGACAGATGAGAAAGGAGCTCACCCCCCGAAGGAGGAATCCGAGCTGAGCTTCAACAGATGAGAGAGGAGCTCAACCCCTGAAGGAGGAATCCGAGCTGAGCTTCGACAGATGAGAGAGGAGCTCAACCCCTGAAGGAGGAAACCGAACTGTGTTTCGACAGATGAGAAAGGGACTCAACCCCTGAAGGAGAAAACCATGCGGCGCTTTGACAGATGAGAGAGGAAAGTGGCCCAAGCATAATATTCTTTCTCTATTCCATAGCTCCAAAATTCTATCAACTAATTATTATGGTTATATTGATAATTAAGAAATCATTTCAATAAAATGGTAAAATGATAAAAATACCATTTGTTATGGAGGAGTTTTATGAACGTTGAGGAAATCATGGATCAACTTGCCGAAATGGGTTCAGTACAAACCAAAAAGACGCATATGAATCATGGGGCCAGCGGGAACCTTTTTGGAGTTAAAGTTGGAGATTTAAAAAAGCTCGTCAAACACGTAAAAAAGGATCAAGAGTTGGCGTTAGCATTATATGAAACCGGAAATTCGGATGCGATGTATTTAGCAGGACTTTCCGTCAATCCCGAATTGATGACAAAGGAACTCTTGCAAAAGTGGGTGGAAAAAGCAAATTGGTATTTGCTTGCGGAATATACGGTAGCAAGTGTGACTGCAGAAAGCCCCTATGCGCTCGAATTAGCACGTGAATGGATTGAGTCTGATGAAGAAATGATTGCCGTTTCTGGCTGGAGTACGTATGCAAACTATTTATCAATTACCCCAGATGAAAAGTTGGATATAGAGGAAATCCGCAACTTGCTCAATAGGGCTGAAAACACCATTCACCAAGAAAAAAATCGGGTTCGCTATGTAATGAACGGCTTCGTCATTAGTGTAGGAGCCTATGTAATGAGTTTACATAAAGAGGCAATAAGGGCTGCTGAAGCCATCGGAAAGGTCCATGTCAATATGGGCAATACCGCCTGTAAAGTTCCGCTTGCTGTTCCTTATATAAAAAAAATCGAGGAACGCAATAAGATTGGTGTGAAACGGAAGACTTGTATTTGTTAATAACTGTAGCACGGAAACTGCCCTGGTGCTGGGCCGGCAAAAGTCATCATTCTGCAAATCTGCTCCGTTCCCTTGTCCTCTTGAGTCAAATCGTTGTACCATAGAAGTTATTGATGATGGAGGAAGGTTACATAAATGAAGAACAGAAAATGGTGGATTCTTGCGTCTATTCTTTGGATGGCAGTCATATTTATTTTTACCCAAATGCCCGCTTCAACAGGGAGTAGCACCTCGAATACGCTGGAAAATCTATTGGTGACGTTACACATAAATGCAGTGGGCCCTTCAGGGATTGATGTGTTAAACCTAATTATAAGAAAATCGGCACATGTTATGACCTTCGGCTTTCTTTCATTCTTATTATTCAAATCTTTAGAGGTTTATCGTTTCTCCTATGTGCTTGCATGGATCCTAACGGTCATTTATGCCATGAGCGATGAATATCATCAATCCTTTATGCCGGGGAGAACATCTTCTATTAAGGATGTCTTTTTGTTTGATTCTATAGGTGCGTTTCTGGTACAACTGATCACGTTTCTTATAATTAGGAAGAAAAAGTTAAAAAACATGAAGCCGTGATTCGTTTTGTTGGGAAAAGACCTATTGACGACTGTAAGCCGAAGAATAAGAGCAACTGGGTAGCCAAGAGGTCTTATTGACGACCGAAAGCCGAAGCAAGAGAGCAGCTAGGTAGCCAAGAGGTCTTATTAACGACCGAAAGCCGAAGCAAGAGAGGAGCTAGGTAGCCAAGAGGCCTTATTGACGACCGAAAGCCGAAGCAAGAGAGCAGCTAGGTAGCCAAGAGGCCTTATTGACGACCGAAGGCCGAAGCAAGAGAGCAACCGGGTAGACAAGAGGTCTTATTGACGACCGAAAGCCTAAGAAAATTAGTAACCGGGTAGCCAAGAGGCCTTGTTGGCGACCGAAAGCCGAAGGAAAAGTGTAATTGGGTAGACAATAACCAATCTATATAAAAATTCCCAATAAAAAAGACTATCAAATACTGCATTTGATAGTCTTTTCCCTATGATTAATAGTTAATAGCCCACTGTCTCAATACTTGCTCTTTTCCAATCCGGTAAATTTCTTCTTGAGACTTGTTTTTATCAGCTAATACGTTAGTTTGATATTGTTTACCTTTATAAGTTACATAGATTGTATACTCACACATGATGTTCCATTCTCCTCTTAGTTAGTTTCCTATTTGTCTATTGTTTACCCATATATTATTCTTTTAATCCTTATTTTATAGACATAATTAACGTGCTTCGATTAAACCATAGCGTCCATCTCGACGTTTATACACCACGTTTGTCTGGTTAGTATCCGCATCCGTGAATACATAGAAGCTATGGCCAATCAGATCCATTTGCAGAATCGCCTCTTCCCTATCCATCGGTTTAAGGTCAAAGTGCTTCATTCGAACGATGTCTAACTGATCTTCTATTTCATCCTCTTCTATATCGGTAGTAAAAATAGCTGCATCTCCAGCTCTTTCACGAAATTTACGGTTTACTTTCGTTTTATTTTTACGAATTTGGCGTTCCAGCTTATCAACAATTAGATCGATTGCCGCATACATATCCATATGGGTTTCCTCTGCCCGCAATACAAGGTGCGGCTGTGAAATCGTCACTTCTGCTTTTGAAGTTTTATCAGAATTTACCCTTAGGTTTACATAAACACTTGCTTCTTGTTTCTTAAATAAATGACGTTCTAGCTTTGATACTTTCTTTTCTACATATTCACGAATAGCTGAAGTTACCTCGATATTTTCACCACGAATATTAAATTTCATATGATTACACTCCTAGTATGTTTTTATAAGAATTTGACAGTGCACATTCTGCACATTAATATGAGTAATTTTTGTGTTCCCTGTGATTGACTGCAGTAAACAATTTATCAAGGGGCAAGGTCAATTCCTTTCACCTCATGAGTGTATTGTGGACCTGAAACCTGAATTTTTGCTTAAGAAAGACTGCAATATAAAAAATGAAGAAAAACAGCGAAATAATGAGAAAACACCATAAAATACACGCTTACATTGGAAATGTCTCCGTTTTCATGGCGAATGTTTCCGTTTTCCATTACTTTGTTAAAATAAACCATTTATACGATAATAAGGATATAAATTTTAGGGGGTAATAAGATGAAAAAAGCAATACAAAATTTTATTGATACTTACGGAAAATACATGGCTGTCTCTGCATTCGCTTTAAAACCATGCAGTAAACGTGAAATGGAATATGTAGTTGAATTGTTTAGAAACGACTCTCAAAGATAATCTTGAGAATCGTTTTTTTTTTGGAAGAAAGGGGACACTTCTCGACAATTTTCTTAAGTGAAAGTTGTGACAAATTCAGTATTCCCACAGGGTTAGAGTATTTTTAACCAAACGTTTGTTTAGAAGAGAATTGTTAGGAAAATGGTTGAAAAATGTAACTTTTAAAAAACACCAAGAATTTTCCGGGAAATTGTTATTTAATCAGTGGAACAATTCGACTTTCTTTTTCACTAGTTTGAAAGAAAAAGCCATTCATAGCTATTATTTTAGTGATTTTAATTAAATGTTTGATTGAAAATCATTTAGTCGAATGACCTCAAAATATGCCCCCTACCCACAAAAACTTCATCCAATAAACTGCACCAATTCTCTATTTAATTTATCCCGTTCTTCCCAAAAAGCTCCGTGCCCACTATTTTGCAATGGGATAAGTTTAGAATTTTTGATTCCTTGCCTTTGTGCCTCTGCTAAGGGGAAGCGGCAAACCTGATCATGAATCCCGTGAAGGATAAGTGTTGGCACTTGAATTTGTGCTAAATCATAAAAGAGTTTTTCTTCATTTAACCATGCTTTTGCAACGGCAGCGGTTGCCCAACTTGCGGCCTGAAGTCCTAATTGGAAAAACCAATCAGAGAAACCTTGAGTTACGTGTTGAAAGAAAAATAGATCGCCAAACCCCCTCAGCATGTTTGGACGGTCATTATAGGTGTCGTTGATGATTTTTACTACCTCTTCCTTTTTAAGGCCATAGGGAAAATAGGGGCGCTGTATTAAACTAGGTGCCGCCGCAGAAATTAGTACTAGCTTGGTAACACCAAAACCACTGTGGCGGGCCATATATCTGATGGCAATCGCCCCACCTGTAGAGTGTCCTGCTAGAGTGATATTTTGTAACTGTAATGCTTCGATAACTGCCCTCAAATCATCAGCTATTTGGTCGTAATCATATCCTCCCCATGGTTTATCTGATTTTCCGAATCCTCGTTGGTCCCAGCCGATACATCGGTAACCCATTTGCGGCAGGTAGTTAAATTGGTATTCGAACATCTGATGGTTCGCAGGCCAGCCATGAAGAAACAAGATTGCCTTGTCGCTGCCAGGATTAATGTCTTCTACATAAATGGATACGTTAGATCCTGCTTGAATATAGTATCCCATCTAAATTCCTCCATAAATTAAGTGTTTTATGTAGACTATATTCAAGATTTCAAAGTAAATGAACATAACGTACCAAAAAGCTATGTTTGCACTTTCGGCTAAGGGGAAGCATCAAGCAGGCCGATCATCACGAGATCGTGATGATCGGACCAGTTTATTGCTGAAAAGAAGGGAGGCTGCAAGACAAGTGAAGAAAACACTAGAGAGCGGTGCAAAGACCTTCGAAAATCAATCAGTTGCTCAAGAAGAAGTTGTTACAAAGCATCTATTTACCTTCCTCCTTACTCTTTTAGCAGGCTTTTCTTTTCAGTATCTTCGCTTGAAACCGTGTCTTTATCGTGGTCATCCATTAAATCTTTAGCCGACCTTTTAAACTCTGATAATGTTTTTCCGAACGCTGAACCAATCTCTGGCAGCTTTTTTGGGCCAAAAACAACCAATGCAATAACGAGAATAATGATTAATCCTGGTATACCAATGTTTGAAAATCCCATTTTATCAGCTCCTTTTTATAAAAATTACACTAACATTCCGCCTTGCTTGCTGTATTTAATAATTCCCTCTGAAGCCCGGTATGCAAGGGCGCCTACGGTATCGGTCGGATTGTAGCCGCTGTTGTGCGGAAAGGCGGATGCCCCTACCACAAAGACATTTTCAGCATCCCACATTTGCAAATAGTTATTCACCGCAGACGATCCGGGGTCTGCTCCCATGATCACGCCGCCTGTGTTGTGGGTAGTCTGATAGGGGACAATATCATAATGTTCGAGTGTCTTACGGTCATTGATTTTGGAAGCACCCATTTCCTTCATAATTTTGTCCGTTTGTTTTCCGATATAGTCGTAAAGATTCTTATCCTGTTCGGTAAAGTCGTAGGTCAATCGCAAAAGAGGCTGTCCATAGGCATCCTTATAGGTTGGATCCAAATCCATATAATTCATTCTGGCCGGCATGGAAGCTCCCTGTGCGCCAATATTGATGGAACGGGTAAAATATTTAAGAGAGGCCTGCTTAAACTCTTTTCCCCAGCTTGGTACATCGCTTGGAACCGGATTGTGCTGAATCGCACGATAACCGGATTGATTCAAGCTAATCGATCCGCCGTGAATGAAATGAAGGTTGGAATGGTCAAAGTTATCTCCATTAAAATCATCAACAGAGGCCCCAAGTGCTCCTGCGCCCATGAAGGTATTAAACTCTTCCTTCTCAAAGAATCCTTGTGTCCCGGGGTTAATTTGATAACAATAATTTTTGCCGATGACGCCTTCTCCTGTGTTTGGATTATAAGGTCTTCCAAGTTTCGAGGTTAATAGAAGGCGGGCATTGTTCATGACATAACTGGTTAAGACTACAATTTCCGCTGGCTGCTCGAACTCCTCATTTGTTTGCACATCTATGTAGCGGACACCCGTTGCTTTTTTACCATTATGCAGAATTTGGGTTACGTTGGAGTAAGTTCTGTATTCAAAGTTTCCCGTGTTTTTTGCAAAAGGAATCACCGCAACCGTTGGATCCGCTTTTGCTCCATACTCACAGCCAAACCGCTCACAAAAACCGCAGTATTGGCATGGCGCCATTTTAGCTCCATATGGATTTTCATAGGCTTTTGTCATATTCGCAGATGGCATCTGGTATGGATGAAGCTTCAGATTCTTGGCTGCTTTTTTAAAACGCTCCGTTAAGGGTGTGTCCTTCATTGGCGGATTGGGGTAAGGATTAGAACGTTTGCCCGCGAATGGATTTTCTTCTCCGCCGATGCCGGCCGTTTTTTCATATTTGTCATAATAAGGTTCGAGTTCATCATAGGTAATGCCCCAATCTTGAACCTGTAAATCCTTTACTTTGTCTGCACCGTATTTGTTGACCGTTTGTGTTTTAATTTCAAAATCATAAGGCAAGAAGCGGTAGGTATGTCCATTCCAGTGGACACCGGCACCCCCAAGGCCTTCGCCAAGAAGGAAGGAACCCAGCTGCCTCATGGGCAGTGCCTGTTCTTTAAGCGTGTTGCGGAAGGTGATGGTTTCTTTGGATAAATCCTGCATTAATTCGTAACGGATTCCATATCTAAGTTCATCATGGATCATGGTATAGTCTTTGATACTGCGCTCTCTGCCACGCTCTAAACCTATCACTTTGAGTCCTTGTTTTCCGAGCTCCGCGGCGATGATTCCACCGGCCCAGCCGACACCGACTATCACTACATCTGTTTTCGGTAATTGTTTCGCCATATCTAATCCTCCGTCATCCGATTAATCATGAGTGGTTAAAATGTTTGTTTAAGCTTTGTGGCTTGATGGATTGGAACTTTTTCGATTCGATTTGCTGGATATAAGCCATTTGGCTGCCAGGGTACTTCTTCATTTTCCAGCCCTGCATATTTCGATTTCCGCCATATAATGGATCCGAATATACCCCTTCTAGGGTCAGTGCCCGGAGCATGCTGAAGAATGTTTTGGATGTTACCCCTTTTAGCTGAACTTTATCTTCTGCGAATGCTTTAAGAGTCGTGTCCTTTTGTTCATCTGTGATGTCTGGGAAGTCTTTTTTGTATTGCTTTTGACTGTAAGTTTGTAAGGCGTCGAGGCCAACGTCGAATACTTGGTGGCGTTTGAGTGGCGACTGATATCCTTGGAAGTTAGAGCCTGGTGCGAATGGACCTTGCATGTACTCCCTTGCATTTTGACCGTAGGCGCCTGCGAGCTGATGGTCGATGAAGAAATGAACGCCAAGTCCGGTTGCACCTGGTCCGTTTTCGTCTTCAGGATAGATCCGTTCGATGGCCGATTTGAGAACCTCAAATGTAGCCGGATTTGTGAAATACATAAAAGCGTGGTTGTAGGACTCGTCGGCAACACTTTTTGTTTGGGTAGTGGATGTGGTAGCAGTCTTATGTCCAAAAATCTCTTTGCCGAGGAATCCCCCAAGACTGCCCAGGAGGCCTCCTCCAATGATTCCACCTGCTGCATAGCTGGAATTTTGGATGAATTTCCGTCTAGACAACTTTGACTTTTGTGCCATTTGCGTCCTCCTTTGTTTAGAATTTTTTTCCTCCTTTTGTAGCTTCCACTCTATATATTTACTAAACCTATTTTCTAGAAAAATTTCATTTTTAATGGAATTCTAATGTTGAAAGACGTAAGCTTGGGTAACTGACACCGGTATTTTTAAAAAAATTAGTAAAAAGGTGAAATTTGTTTGAGTGGTTATTGTTTTATGTTCTGAATCCCTCTAATCACGAACATTTTATAGTTATTTAGTATTGATTGTTCATGTTTTTGTTGTAAGTCTATTCTAATTTTGTTATATTAATAAAGTAATAATTTTAAATAACATCACTCGTATATACTCGGAAATATGGTCTGAGCGTCTCTACCTGGTTCCCTATAAAGAACTAGACTACGAGTTAAAGTATTGGCTGATTGAATCTGACGGCTTTTGTTTTTAGCATCATTTTGCTAAATGACAGGTACTTTGACTTCGTAGGTCTAGAAGGTAGCGATGTTCTACTATTCTAGGCCTTTTTCTATATAGAAAATCAACGAGTATAACAACAACTAGAGAAAAGGGGAGTTATGAATGGAGAAAAGATTTCTAAACAAGTTTGCGGCATTGGCTGCTGTTGCCGTCCTGCTATTAGCCATAATTGCAGGTTGGAATTCGTCATTTCTGAGGGAAACAAAGGTGGAAGGTTCTCAGAGGCCTATTCTGATTGAAGGTCCTATGCCGATTGAGGCAGAGAATTTTGCCAAGAAACTAGATAAAGTAAAAGTAGAAAAGTCTGGAACCTTTGTATTCTATAAAGGAAGGTTAGATGGTTATCCCGTTATTGTTGCAAAAACAGGAAAAGGAATGGAAAACACAGCAGCTGTTACAGCTTTAGCGATTGAGAAATATGATCCTATCGCGATTATTAATCAAGGAACATCCGGAGGCCATGATCCGAGCCTAAACGTATTTGATATTGTACTTGGGAAAAGAGTGACCAACATCGGTTCATTAAAAACGGAAACCAAAGCGGAAGGCGAAGGAATGGACCCAAGTCAATGGATTCCTATGGACTTAATGGCGTCTGAAGGAAGCGGTGCTGATGCCAATGCTAATAAGGTTCGTTATTATGAAGGAGATAAACAATTACTCGCAGCAGCAAACGCGGTAAAAGATCAGTACACAGAAGGTAAGGTTGTCGAAGGGACAATTGGATCAGCTGATTTTTGGAACAATGAAGTGGACCGAATTAATTGGATTCATACTAACTATGGTACCTCTGTGGAAGAAATGGAAGGTGCAGCAGCTGCACAAATTTCAGATGCCTATGATGTTCCGTTTTTAGGTGTTCGTATTCTCTCCAACAATAAAACAAATGGTGGAGCCTACAATCCTAATACAGCTGCGGCCAACCAGGAATATGTGTATAAAGTCGTGAAACAATATATCTCAACCATAAAAAAATAAAAGGGTTTGAATTTACTATAAAAATGGCTTAGAGTTGTCTAAGCCATTTTTCTATCTAATCCCCATGCACTTTAATCATCCTCAATATCGATGTCCGTAAAGGATTCTTCCTCTTCAAGGGGGATAGACGTTACATCGTCGGACGATGACTCATTCGTTTGGGGCTTGTCCGATTCGTCTGTACTCATTTGCTGCTTTTCCATTTCCTCCTTTACCGCCTTCAATCCTTCCATGTCCGCTTTTACTTGCTCCGTTATTTTTTTTGGAATGACATCTTTTCCATATGTTGCTCCGATATTTAGAGCGCCGCTCAGTTCACGGATGCCAATTTGGGCAAAGTTGTTGTTTTGCTCATATTTTTCTAAATAAAGTTTATCAATATATAATGTTTTATAATTCGAAGGATTCGCTTGGATTGCAGGACCTTCTGTTTCTTCCCAATCTTTTACCGGCCCAGGTTGCTTTTCAGCTAGTTCGTCCATTCTTTTTAGCAGCGATGCTTGTACCTCATTAACCAATATAAAATTTTGTTCCAGAGCAAGGATTCTCATGTTAATTAGTGAGTCTCTCTCTTCATGGGAACGATTAATAGAAGTTCCCCGGTCCTGGTCTGGTTGGTGAATTTTCCTTTCTATGGATCTGCTAAATTGGATACTTTCTTGATTTATTACCTGCGAGATTAGCTTTTCAAGAGTTCTTATTTTTTCATCTTGCTGTTGAATCTTTTTGCGCTCAGCAGCTAATTTTTCCGAAACCATCTGTTCTACTAATCTTAGTAATTGTGTCTCCTCTATGCCTCTTCTTTCCGAAGATAGGGGGTAGGTACTTATACTAGATTGGGCCGAACTTAATCCTTGTACTTTTTTCTCGAGTTTTTCCATTCTCAGAGACAGCTCATTAACTATCTGCCGTTCATCCCCATTTCTTGAGGGCATTTCCGGTCGGGGCTTATTCGCAGTAGGGTGTTTCTGCTCCTTCCCAAAACTCTCAGCTTTTTCTCCTTTTGCTGTTCCGTGCATCGAGACCCGAAGCTGTTTTTCGAATTCCAATAATTTTTTAATTTGGACCTCAAGTGTATTGATTCGTAAAATTTGCTTGTCAAATTCGTTTGAGTCTCTTATTGGCTGTTCCTTTTTATTATTTCGATTGAATATCATAAGGGATCCCCGCAAACGATTATTTTTTAAAAAAATCATAACCCTGTTGTTGAAACGAAAGGCAGCTCAATTATTCGATTGGCACCTGTTCAACATTGGGAAATTGCCGTTTATAGGAAACAATCAGCTGTCCATTACTAACCTTTGCCCGGATAGAATTGGGAATCGGCGGCTCGGGTAGCTGGATGATTCGTTGGAAATCTCCACTGAATCTTTCCTGTTGTATGACCTCACCTGTCATCATTATTTCTTTGCTTCCCTTTATTAATAGCTTTGTTCCTGAGACAGATAACTGTATATCTTCCTTTACAAACCCTGGAACATCAGCTATCAAACGAACCTCCTCATCTGTAAGACAGATATCCGTTGGCGGAAAATTTTTTTCTTGCCTGGGTGCTGATTTGGATTCACCTTCCTGGGCAAAATCAAGATTACTTTTTATAAATTCATCAAAGGAGGGCTGCTCAAAGATTCCATTCCAAAAATCATTCGTTTGATACTTTTTTGCTAAATCCATCCATTGTAAGATCTTATTCATATCCATGATGGATCCTCCTGTGAGTTCTCGTGAAATTTATACCTAGTCCAATTTATGTCTCTCTATATACATCGTATTTACGATTGATCGAATCAATTCATGAAAAATGAGGAAAATCAAAAATTGCCTTATTAACCATGAATATTCATGACTGAACATAATTTTCATGGTTGTAACATAGTCTTTAAGTACCCGGGATTTAAAAAAAGGAAGGTCTCTGATCTATGTTTTTTTTACCAACCAATGTGAATATCAAAGGAATGAAATTAAATAATGTCGATCATTTAAGTGCCGTTTCTTTTCATTCGACGAATAAACAAAACAGAAATGTGGCTGCAAAAAAAAATCAAGGATTTGGCCAGCAGATGGCAGATGGTACCATCAGGGCCTTTACAATCACATCCATAATCGATAACGATGCACAAGATTCCTTTACACAAAAGACGACGATATGGAAATAAAAAGCTGAGGAGGTTCTTATGGAAGGTCCAGTTCCTTACATCAATATCAATATCAATATCATTAAAGTGAACTCGTTCGAGAATGCCTCCGCCATCAATGTCGGGCAAAACCTCTTGGCTGAATGGCATAATTCAGATAAAAAAAATATGGGATTAGGTCAAAATATGGGGGATGGAAGTAACTTTCTTGGTACGAGAAGTTATGTGGATGACCGTGACCAATTGGATTCTAACTCTACCTTCGATTCGACGTCCAGACTGCCAAACCTATAAAGGAGTGTGACTATGACTTTTGCGCCTGCTTCACTCAACATTTTAGGTATTAAAATTAATGCAATTGATCATGGAGCAGTTGTCAATCTAGGTCCAAGCCAGCATGTGGATTTGTTTGTCTCATATAAGCGGAACCAAGGGATAGGGGAACAGAACGGAGATTTTTCTCCTACTCTGTTGACGGCTTCCTGGGTGTCAGACACGGATTTAATTGATTCGCCGACCAATAAATCGAGCATCTTATAACAACGAGTCAGCCCGGATCTTGTGTTTTGTTTTCATACATTAGTATATAGGAGAGGAGTGTTCATATGTTTTTAATCTCTCCAGTGGTCGTCAATGTCCTGGGATTTAAAATTAATACCATCGACAATGGAGCGGTTGCAAATATGGGTTCGTTTCAATTAATCGACCAATTTGTTTCCTATAAGCGAAACCAGGCTTTGGGCGAAATGAACGGCGACCTATCCCCTGCTATTCTTCCATCCAATGCAATCCTTGACCCTGATGTCAGTGATAGTAATTCCATCAAAAATAGTGTGGTTTAAGTGATGATCTATTTAGAAGTGGAGTGCCGAAAAGGTACTTTCTTTTTAATCTGTCTGCTAAATAATCAAACGGCTCGCCTATTCGCTAGGCGGGCCTTTTCGCGCGCAAAACATCCGATCGTCCCCTTGGAGAACCGTTTTCTTGTTTTTCAAGTTCTTGTGAAAAAAATATGAAGAAAAATAGGTCCTTTGAAGCAGAAGTTCTAGCTGAAGAAAATGGTCAGAGACACAGTTTAGGAGTTTATCAGTTTATGTACCCATTAGATAATTCCTATTTACCCCAAAATGGCAGGATTCTTCCTTTACAATTCTTTACATTCGCTTAAAATTTCCTCTCTATAATGGAGACCGTAATAAAAATAATTCTCTGAGGGGGATACACATGTTGGGGAGAGAATCTTTGAGCGAGTTAATGAAACAATTAGAAATGGAAAGATTGCAAAAAAACATCGACCGGCGGAGTTTTTTACAAGGAGCAAGTAAGATTGCAGGACTTTCACTCGGATTAGCCATGCTAGGACCAATGGGGGCATTTGAAGTGAACGCAGACCCATCCTTCAGTGACTATCCATTTACACTCGGCGTTGCCTCTGGTGACCCGTTGTCTGATGGGGTTGTTCTCTGGACAAGACTCGCCCCGGATCCATTAAATGGCGGAGGGATGCCGCCGCATAGTGTCCCAGTTAAATGGGAACTGGCTGCCGACCCCAATTTCCGAAACATCATCCAAAGGGGTACAGAGCTTGCCAGACCAGACTTAGCGCATTCTATCCATGTGGAAGTAAGTGGATTGAAAGCGAACCAAATCTATTATTATCGTTTTAAAAGCGGCAATGAAATCAGCCCGGTAGGAAAAACCAAAACACTGCCGCCAGCTTCGACCAGTGTATCCGAACTGAACTTTGCTTTTGTCTCCTGCCAGCAATTTGAACATGGTTTTTACACTGCATACCAGCACTTAGCCAAAGAAGACTTGGATCTCGTCTTCCACCTGGGAGATTACATATATGAATACGGAGCAAATGAATATATTGCCTCAACAGGAAATGTCCGAACCCATAGTGGTCCGGAAATTAAAACCATCAATGATTACCGAAACCGCTATGCTCAATATCGCTCCGATGAACACCTTAAAGCCGCTCACGCTGCTTTTCCGTGGGTTGTTACCTGGGATGACCATGAGGTTGAAAACAATTACGCCAACCTGATTCCGGAAAAGGGGCAGTCGGTTGAAGAGTTTGTTGTCCGTAGAGCGGCCGCCTACCAGGCTTATTATGAGCATATGCCGCTTCGTAAGTCGACAATGCCGCAAGGGGCCGATATGAAAATCTTTCGCGATTTCCAATACGGGGATCTTGCTTCCTTCTTTGTTCTCGACACACGCCAATACCGTGATGACCAGGCAAATGGGGATTCAAGTTCCCCGCAAACGGCTGAATCCCTTGATCCTAAGCGGACCTTAATGGGAGAGGAACAAGAAGAATGGTTATTTAATGGACTCGATCGCTCTAAGACAGAGTGGAATGTTCTGGCACAGCAAATCTTCTTTGCTCAGAGGAATTACGGAACAGCGGCTAAACCAAAATTCAGTATGGATTCATGGGACGGTTATCCAGCCGCCCGCCAGCATGTCTTGGATTATGCGAAAGACAAACAATTAAACAACTTGATGGTTTTAACTGGGGATGTTCATGCGAGTTGGGCGTCAAACCTAATTGAGGATTTCGACAATGCCGATTCAAGGATCATCGGGGCTGAATTCGTTGGTACATCCATCACTTCAGGTGGAAATGGGGCGGATAAGCGCGCCGATACGGACAAAATTCTAGGCCTGAATCCACATATTAAATTCTTTAATGACTACCGAGGGTATGTACGGTGCCGGGTAACCCCGGAGCGCTGGCAGGCAGATTACCGTGTTGTTCCTTACGTGTCAAAAACTGGAGCTGATGTCTCCACCCGGGCATCTTTTATTTTTGAAAAAGATGAGCAGGGATTGAAACAGGTATCAACGACCCAAGTCCCATCAGGCGTGCAGCTTTCAACGGAAGTGGAAGAGGACCGCAATAAAGCTCATGGCCGTGCTCATCAAAAGCAGTTAGAGAAAAAAGGAGCCGTAGTTCCGAATCCGTAACTATTAGTTTACTCTCGGATAAAGGAGCGAAACTCTCGGATAAGCGAAGAAAACTCTCGGATAAGAGAGATTTACTCTCGAGAAGAGAAATAACTCTCGGAGGAGGGAAGTTTACTCTCGGATAAGAGAAATTTAAATAAATATGGCGTCATCAATTTACGAAAGCGGAAATAACTTGAATACAGAAATGAAAGGAGTGAGCGTTTCATGTTTTCGAATATAGGTATACCAGGTTTAATTCTCATCCTAGTGATTGCCCTAATAATCTTTGGACCGTCTAAGCTGCCGGAAATCGGCCGTGCCTTTGGAAGGACACTATCCGAGTTTAAAACGGCGACAAAGGAATTAGTGTCAGGCGATGAAAAAGAAGAGGAGAAAAAGCCAGCCCTTACAGCAGTTAAAAAAGAAAGATAAAATGAGTTTCGTTTAGTAAGAAGTGGACGGGGAAACTCGTCCACTTCTGTTTTCATTACGAAGGGGGATACAAAGTGAATCGGAAAGAATTGCATGTTATGGGGCATTTAGAAGAATTGCGGATAAGATTGATTAAAACTTTGTCGGCCTTTATTCTCCTTTTTATTATTTGTTTCATCTATGTGGAAAAAATCTATCAATGGCTCATTAGAGACTTGAATCAGCAGCTGGCTGTCCTTGGCCCAAGTGATATTTTATGGGTCTATATGATGATCGCGGCCGTACTTTCGATTGCAGGTGTCATTCCGGTTGCAGCCTATCAGATATGGAGATTTGTTGCACCTGCCTTGACGAGGGAGGAGCAAAAGGTGACATTGTGTTTTATCCCCTTCCTCTTTCTGTTATTTCTAATCGGGACTGCATTTGGCTATTTTGTGCTGTTTCCTACGGTTTTAGGATTTTTAACTTCCTTATCGGAAGGCCAATTTGAGACCCTGTTTACAGCGGAAAAATACTTTCGGTTTATGTTGAATCTTACTCTCCCGTTTGGATTGCTGTTTGAAATGCCGTTAGTGGTTATTTTTTTGACAAGATTAGGAATCTTAAATCCTTTAAAGCTGACAAAAGCGAGGAAAATTTCCTATTTTATCCTGATTGTCATTTCCATCCTGATCACGCCTCCGGACTTTATTTCGGATTTTCTTGTTACGATTCCATTGCTTATTCTTTATGAGTTGAGTGTTACTCTGTCAAAAGTCGTCTATCGAAAACGCAGCATCAATGAAGGGATTCCTGTTTCATAGACTGTTTCAAAGACAGAGAGCCATACCTTTTCCTAACATAGAATCCAGGGCATTCTTTACAACGTCCAATCGAGAGAATCTGACGTATTTTAATATGACCTGAAATAGAAAAAAAAGCCAATTACCTATTTTCTTATAGGAATTGGCTTTTTTCACTATGAACAAGTATTTTTCATTTTCTGGAATTCATTAAGGTTTAGTTAAGGTTCGAGTTCCATAATACAGACATGGACTTAAAGAAATTACTCTAAACCTGAAAGGAGTCCTACAAATGATTAAAAAGAAATTTACCTCTTGGGGAGTGAGCTTTGCCAGCCTGGCTCTCGTTGCAGGAATGATGTCATACATGGGAATTACAAACAAAGATACAACAAACCAAACAACTGCAGCCGCCCAGACGGCAACACAAAGTACCAATCAGCAAACTCAAGAAGAGACAGCCCAAGACTCATCCGTCACCTATGAGGTCCCAGACCAATCTACTGACACTAGCGGAACTCAATCGTCAAATGATCAATCTTTTTCAGAAGACCAGTCATTTAACCAACATGGAGGCTTTGATACCACTACAGGAGGAACCTGATCATGTATAAGTATAATTTCAATTCAATGAGTACAATGGTGCAAATTTCAATCAATAAAGAGTTATTTGCCAATGACCTCATGCCAGTATATAAGCTTTTTGCATCTGTCGAAGACACATGCAGCCGATTTAAAGAAACGAGTGAATTGTCACGCTTAAATAAACAAATGGGGCAAGAAGTAGAAGTATCTGATCAGTTGTTTAGCATTCTAGCAGAGGCCCTAAGATATTATAAAGAAACAAATGGTGTATTTAATCCTGGTGTTTTGTCAGCGATGGAAAACAGCGGCTATACCCAATCGATCGAATATATAAAAGGGCAGGAATTATCAGCTTCCACCCTTTTAGCACCAGAAGTAACCAACGCCCAGCCCTATCAACTAAATGAGGAAAAACAGACAGTTGTCCTCCATACTCGGATTGATTTAGGAGGGATTGCTAAAGGCTGGGTGATTGACCGTGCGGCAGAAATATTGTCGTCCCATGGCTTTGGTTTTATCAATGTAGGCGGCGACATCCGGATTTTTGGAACACTGCCGCGTCATTTAAATATTGGAATTGAAGATCCATTTGATCCGTCAAAAATAATTACCTCCATCCAAGTGTCTGATGGAGCGGTAGCCACTTCCACCTCCATGAAGAGAAGATGGAAAGTAGAAGGAAACGTTAAACATCATTTAATTGATGCGGTATCCGGCGAACCATCCGCAAGTACGATTGTTTCGTCTACTGTAACGGCCCCAACGGCAACAGAAGCGGACGTATTAGCGAAAGTGATTCTTTTACTAGGGGAAGACCGGGGCAAGGCCTTACTCGCTGTCAAAAAAAATCCCGCCGTTCTAATCAATGAAGTAAAAGAAATATGGAAAGGAAGCGAATGAAATGGAGTCTCTTGAATGGTACGCGATTAGAGCGACAGGAGTCGTGGCATATGTATTATTGTATTTGGCTGTTTTGACAGGCTTATATTCAGCTGTCCAGAAAAAACGAAAAAAGAAAGTGAATCATCTCCTTCATTTTCACGAGGTACTTTCCGATTGGTCCTTAATTATGACTGCCGGCCACTTAGGAATCTTGCTCATTGATGCCTATATGACCTTTAATTGGTCGGATGTATTCATTCCATTTAGCAGCAGCTATGAAACTATTTCTATGGGATTGGGATCGATTGCTACGTATTTTTTAATCTTAACGATTATTACATCAAAATTCCGAAAGAAAATTGGCTATCAAAAATGGCGCCAGCTTCATGCCCTTAATCCGATTCTCTATATTCTTGTAACTTTACACGGATTAATGAGTGGTTCGGACTTCCCGGGTACACTTTTGGCTGCAATTAATATAGCCCCGTTAATTTTAATTGCTGGAATGATGGCCTCTGATAAGAAAAAGCTGACTGAAGCAAATTCTTAAGTTTTTCTTAAGGTTTGTAGGGTATATAATATTCCAAGTGGAGTTACTATTTAATGGAAATTGTCTATTACTTTATGCGGAGATTATATCATGGAAAAAACACAAACGAAGGATAATATGAATCAATTAAAAATGAATATTGAATTACTCCGTAACGAAATGATTCGATTAGGGACGGAGGAAGGATTAACTAGTCAACGGACCCTTCAAATTAGTGAAGAACTGGATCGGTATATCATGAAATATCAATTGCTTTATTCGTTTGGGAGGTGAATACACATCCTAGCCATGCCCTTTTAAAAAATACTAAGAAACCCGCAATCATGCGGGTTTTTTTTGCATGATCCTCGTCTTAAACTATTTCTACTGAAAAAGAACTATAAATTTAATATATTTGTAAAATTATTGAAGACTTTTATCCTATTTTTTAGTAAGATAGAGGAAAAAGGGAGATGAAAAAGTGTGAGAGCATTAAAAACATTATTTTGCAGTTTAGCAGTTGCTTTTATGTTGTTTGTCATAGTTCCTTCAGTGGCCTTTGGTCAAACAAATGATCTGCCTAAACAGTCAGTCAGTAAAGCAAACGGTCAGCCTAAACAGTCAGTCAGTAAAACTATTATTAAAACTCCGCCAAAAAGTCCACTGATTAAATCATTGGCAAAAACGCAATCCTATACGGACGCGACAGATTACCCATTAGTAACTAATGGACAATATGTCGATTATTTGTATGACAGTTACTACACTGTTCATGATATTTATTTTGGAAGTGTATCAAACTACTCTAGTGATAAGATGGACATTCAAGTAACTGAAGATAGCGATTACTACTATTATAAGGATTCAATTGTATCTATTGAATATTATAAAAATAATGGCGGCGTGCTGTCATATGCTGGGTATACCCAGTTTGATACTTATGGATATTATACGAATTACTTACATTCCACTGTTCCTAAAGCAGATTTCAGTAATCAGCAGTATATTTATTTAAGAGTAGGTCTTTCTGAAACGGAATATGATACATATTATTCAGATACTACGCTTTTTAAGGTGAAAAATCCTTACTATGTTCCGCCGGTAGTTGATACAACTCCGCCTGCAAAGCCAACTGTTCGCACGATCAGTGATAAGGATACAACTGTGTCAGGAACGGCAGAGGCAAATTCAACTGTATATGCGAAAGTAGGAACAACAACGATTGGCTATGGTAAGGCTAGCTCGACAGGAAGCTACAGTTTTACCATTTCACCACAAAAGGCAGGAACAATCGTGACTTTTTATGCAAAGGATGCCGCAGGAAACGTGAGCGGAAATGTGTCTGTAAAGGTTATTGATAAAACTGCACCAGCCAAACCGACTGTTTATAGCATTGGGGATAACCAGACGATTGTGATTGGGAAAACTGAGGCAAATGCGAAAGTAGTCATCAAAGCAGGTACGACTGTTTTAGGGCAGGGCACTGCAATCAGTACAGGCTCTTTTACAGTTAAAATGACAGCCGCACAGAAAGCGAATACTAGTTTAACTGTCTATGCCACTGATATGGCAGGTAACCAAAGCGTGGGAACCGCTGTAAAGGTTTTGGACAAGACTCCGCCTGTTGCTCCAACTGTCAATAAAGTAACCTACTTATCAAAAAGTGTTACTGGCACAGGTGAAAAGAGTTCAACGATTTATATTTATAAAGGAACAGCATTAATTGGAAAAGCAACAGTAGATGCCTATGGAAAGTTTAATGCGGCTATTGCAGCTCAGCCAAAAGGGACGAAGCTGGAAGTGATTTCAATGGATAGTGCTTATAACCAAAGCAAGTCTGTATACGTAACTGTCTATTAATCTAGTAAAAAAACCTGAAGCCGATAGGTGCTTCAGGTTTTTTGTAGTTTTGAGGACTATTAGAAACTTCCGACAGTCGCATAAAGAAACTGTTCATAAATCTTTTGCTCTGCTTCTAAAAGACTGGTAATGCGCTTGTCTGTTTTAATATGGCGGTTATAGGGTTTATCCATTAACAGGATGGGAAGGCCGAACTTTTGAAAGAGTTCAAAGGTATCGGGTTTGTCGTCTATCAGCACATCAAAACGGACACGATATTTTTGTTTGGCAAAAAAGAGGTTACTCTCTGGAATCATGGGGAGGTGCTCTGCCACCCATGCTCTTTTGTCATCACAAGGATTGGAAGGAATCATCTCTCCTAAGCTCTCATTCCCACATACGACATCACTGTGGGAGTGGCCTGACGGAGGGTCACTGATGATAATGATATCAAATCCTTGCTCTATCAGTCTTTGCATCACTTCGGCGGCATAAGGGGCTGGCTCTATGTATCGAAATAAACCTGGTGTTTTGAATAAGTCATAGACACGCGGTCCAATATGAGAAGGGACCACTTTTGTCAAATCCCATTCTGTTATGTCATCTATGGTCAAAGATAACCCAAACGTCTCATTTAATAGTTCTGTATAACGCTGATTAAATAGATTACAAACGTCATCAAGGTCAAATGCGATTGTTGCTATATAATCATTGTTAAAAACGTGGTTTTGCTGCTGTAAAAATGATTGATTTGAAAAGCTCATTCTTTTTCCCCTTTGGTCGCTTATTTCACAATTATACTTGTCATTCCTGCTGAAGACAATGTCGGTTAAGCCTTAGAACTTCTGAGATTAATAGCTTAAATAAAAAGGAAGTACAATTCACCTGAATTGGACCCCCAAATTAGATTAGTCATTATCCCAATTTATTGCCTTAGAATAAGAAAGAACATTTTTCACATAATTTTGCGTGACCTCAATAGGTGGTATCCCATTATGAGCCTTTACTTTAGTTGGACCGCAATTGTAGGCTGCTATAGCCAATGTCCAATCATTAAATTCACCAAAAAGTTGTTTTAAATAACGGGCAGCTCCATCAATGGAAGCATCTGGAAGACAGGGGTTAATTCCAAGGGCATTCGCTGTTTCAATTTGAAATTGCATCAAGCCAATTCCGCCATCCGGAGCGACAAGATTAGGATTTCCCCGACTTTCGGTTACCATGATACTGTAGAGGATTTTACTGGGAACCTCATATTTTTTAGCCGCCTCCATAATGTACTTGATCCACCGTTTTGCTTGAGGCCCACCTGGGATCTGATCAGGTGTTATTTCTTTGAAGTTTTCGTTGAAGATGGGTTCATCATCGAGTAATTCTTGAATTTTGAGGACTTGATCCACATAGATTTGGTCCGAGGTGAGCCCATTTAACTTCATGATTTGAGCAATACTGACTTCGAATTTTTTGGAGATTCCCCAGAGTGTATCTGAAGGATTCACAATATAGGTTTGAAACTTTTTTGTTTGGGCAGCTGGTAACAGATTCGAAACCAGGGTTTGGTTCCCAGTCTGTTTATCGGATTGATTTTCTTTAATTTTAAGTACTTGGTCGACAACTAATTTCTCCGTTGTGAGGTTATTTAATCGTTTAAGCTCCTTCATGCTGACCCCGAATTTTTTTGATATGGACCAAAGTGTATCTGCTGGATTCACAATATAGAATAATTGGAATCTTTCTTTTTCTGGCTTCTTCATTTAAATAAAAAAACTCCCTTCTTCATCATTAGGTAATCACTAGTTATTTATTTACCATTTGAATGATGCTTTTAAAGTGATAATTTTTTTCTTGGGCTTTTTCTATGATTGTTGGAAGAGCTATTAGAGATGATTTAGTGGGGTGCATCAAAATGATGGAGCCATTTTTGATGTTAGGGACGATCCGATCGATAATCTCACTAGGGTCTTCAATTTTCCAATCAAGGGTATCCAGTGACCATAAGACAGTAACCATATTAAGATAGGAGGCAGTTTCAAGGACCTTTTTATCGAGATATCCATATGGCGGTGTAAAGTATTGAGGCCTTATCCCTAATACCTCATTAATTATTTTATTTGTGTTGGTAATCTCCATTTCAATTTCCGCTGCTGATAACGTTGTTAAATCCTGGTGTGAGTAAGAATGGTTGCCAATTTCCTGATTGGCATCTCTAATCATGCGTGCATATTCAGGGAACTGTTCTACCCATCTTCCTTCGAGAAAAAAAGTAAGACTTAGATTTCTTTCCTTCAGATATTCCAAAATATCGATTATATACTCATTTCCCCAAGCTACATTAACCATGATGGAAATCATAGGAGCCGATTCACTTCCATGTGTTATAAGAACCTGGTGTTTTTTTTCCTCCAAACCATGCTCCTCCTTACAATGTGGACGTAACGGTAATTTGGTATAGCGCTATTTATTGTATGCAGGAAAAAATGGTTTGTCCTAATAAAAGAAACCATTTGCCTGGCAATCTAGAGACGTTTTTTAAAAATGAACCCATTTCTTTTAAAGGTGGGACATCCTCCTATCCATTTTTCCAATTCATACATACTATATTTTCAGGTTCTTGTATAAATTAATCATTTTCTAAAATTAATTACTAAGCAAAGTAAAGGGAAGCAAGGAGAGAATCTATGCGTGTTCTATTTTTAGAAAGCCATCCGATGTGGATTCATGGATTGCCAAATGGATTTATCGATGCAGGACATGAAGTGAAGATTTCCGGTCCCATCGATCAATTGGATCTTGATTCACTTATAGCGGAATTCCAGCCCGATTTAATTATGACCATGGGATGGGGACCTGAAAACTCATCAAGATCCAAACAACAAAAGATTTATGAAAGTACAGTCAATGTGAATGTGCCACATGTCTATTGGGCGACAGAAGATCCGACATCAACAGAGATCTTTACTATTCCATATATTCGGCGCACACACCCGGACTTTGTCTTTACCATTTGCCAGGACAGGGTCAGTTACTATCGAAGTTTAGGAATCCCATCCGAACATTTGGATTTCGGCTACCACCCTAAAGTTCACCATCCCGTTGAGGTCGATTCCGATTATTATTCGCCCATTTCTATTGTGGCAAATGGATATCCAAGTAAGCTTTCCTATTTTCCCAATCATTTCAGGCACCAATCGATGAAAAATTTAATCGTTCCTTTGATTGAAAATAATATTCAAACCTACTTTTATGGGAATGGATGGGAAAATATGGGCCAGCATTTAGGGGTAGACATCCCTAAGGAATGGATCCGCGGCTATATTGATTATACATTAGCCAATAAGGTATATAGTTCTTCAAAGATTATCATTGGATTACAAAATCTCCCAACCCAGTTAACACAGCGGACCTATGAAGTGATTGGTTCGGGAGGTGTGTTATTAACAAATGACACACCTGAAATCCATCGTGTCTTTCAAGCCGGGAAAGATTTACTGACCTCCTCCACACCTGAAGAAACACTTGAACTAGTGAGATACTACCTTCAATACCCGAATGAACGGGAAGGACTGCAGAAAAATAGCTTGAAGGCGGTACAAAAGCACTCCTACAAAGAAAGGGCTCAATTTATACTGGAGATTTTGGAGAGAAGTGGAATGTTTAATAACAGAAAAAGTACGTACGTGTTAGGAGCGGAGAAAAAGGTAACCTTTCTTAAGGATGGGTTTGAAATCTATAAGGTGCAGAATGGTGATACCTTGTATCAAATTTCAAAAGAATTTGGAGTGACCATTGAACAGCTAAAGCAACTAAATGGCTTAACATCAGATATCATTGATTCGGGCTATCCATTAAAAATAAAAAGTATTAAGAATGGTGGTGAATGATCTTTGTGAATAAGCCATTTGATTATTATACGATTTGTCATGGAGAAACCTTGGGCAAGATTTCCAAACAGTTTGGAATGCCGCTGGAAAAACTAATGCAGGATAATCAATTAACCTCAGATTTTATCTACGCTGGTCAACTCCTAAAGATTGATAGGGAATTTTCAAAATCAAAGCCGAAGGACTCCGTGTTTATTTCTAAAGGATTAAAGGATGACAAAATGATTTCGCTCACCTTTGATGCTGGGGATAGTGCAGAAAATACCGCTAACATCTTGGATGTGTTAAAAAGATATGATGTACGGACGACCATGTTTTTAACAGGGGCCTGGGTTGAGAAATTTCCAGAACTCGCTAAAAGAATGGCTGCAGAAGGACATGAAATTGCCAATCATTCGTATAGTCATCCGGATTTCACGAAATTAACCAAAGATGAAATTCACTCCGAATTACAGCAGACAACTTCCGTTTTTGAAAAAATGATTGGGCAGAAGGGAAGCCCATTGTTCCGGCCGCCATTTGGTTATTGGAATAAAAACCTGCTAGAGTCTGCTGGTCAGCTGGGGATTGCTTATACCGTCTATTGGAGCATTGATACGATCGATTGGCAGGAACCGAGTGTTGATACGATATATCACCGGATTTTCTCTAAACTAACTGGTAATGATATTGTTTTGGCCCATTTAAATGGAAAACCTACAGCAGACTCCATGGATCTTGTGATACCAGAGCTCAAAAGACAAGGATACCAATTGGTAAAAGTCAGTGAGATGCTATGGGACTAAGTTCTTATAGGAGAGAAAATCATGCGTATCTTGTTTTTAGAAAGTGACCCGATGTGGATTTATGGACTTCCAAGTGGATTTTGTGATGCCGGACATACGGTGATGGTATCCGGTCCGCTGGTAGAGGGAAGCTTGAACGAGATGATTCCCGCCTTCGGGCCCGACTTAATTATCACGATGGGTCATACGGCTGAACATACTGTCCAAAAGCAGAAGATGATTAAAGAGTATGTGAAAGCCGCCAAGATTCCTCATATCTATTGGGCTACAGAAGATCCAGGATATACGTTCACATTCTCTCTGCCGCTTATTCGGACGATCGAACCCGATTTTGTCTTTACGATTTGCCCTTCGAGGGTAGATTTTTATAAAAATCAACAAATACCAGCCGCACATCTGGATTTTGGCTATCATTCTACTATTCATTTTCCTGACAAGGCGGATGACAAGTATAAGGCTTCAATCGCTATTGTCGCCAATGGCTATCCTATGCTTTATGAGAAAAGGCCGGATCACTACCGCTTTAAAGCCTTGCGATTACTTCTCAGTCCTTTTCTGGAGGAAAATATGAGAATTGATTTTTGGGGCCGTTATTGGGATCAAATGGAGCCTATCCTTGGCAAGAAGATTCCGAGTGAATGGATCCATGGGTTTCTGCCTTATACAGAAGCTAATAAGGTATACAGCTCGGCAGATATTATTCTCGGTGTTCAAAATCATGATACACAGGTTACACAGCGTACGTATGAGGTGCTTGGGTCCGGCGGTCTTTTGCTTACTAATCATACCACTCAAATCAGGCGGTTATTTTCCCCAGGAGAGGACCTTTTAGTGAGCGATTCCTCTAAAAAAACGATCGACCTAGTAACATATTATTTAAATCATCCTGACGAGCGAATGAGAATGAAAGAATCAGGCAGGGAATCAGTAAAGAAATATTCTTATAAACAGCGGGCTGACTATATCATTCATACTCTTATCGGTGCAGGTATCCTATCAAAAGATGCCGAATGCTCCGGTACAGGCGAATTGCTTCATTACGTAGATACCTTAAAGGAAAACTATGAAATTTATTTCATTAAGCCCAATGATACCTTATGGAGCATTTCAAAGAGATATGGAGTAAGTGTGGAGGAACTTAAACAGCTAAATAATTTAACAACCGATCTCATTATGGTCAATCACTATTTGAAAATAAGGCTTTGATAAAGAACATTGTTGATTTTTTACACCAACTGTTGATTGGAGCGGAAGGCACGAAGACTCCTGTGGGAGTACGGTTCAGGGGAGACCCCGCAGGCGTAAGCGCCGAGGAGGCTCACCGAAACGCCCACGGAAAGCGAAGTGCCTGGAGTGGAAATCAACAGCCATGTTTAACACAGCCAAAAATAAAAAGGAAATCGGATATTTTTTATAATTAGAGGTGAAACAATGCGTATTCTCTTAATAGAAAGCGGGGATATTTGGAGTAATAGTTTAGCCAGAGGCTTTACAGCAGGCGGGCATGATGTTCTCGTTTCCGGTCCGATTGGTAAAGAGAATTTAACCGAGATGATTGAAACATTTAAGCCTCATTTTGCGATTACAGTTGGCTGGGGAGTGGAGCATACAAAGGTTAAGCAGCATTTAATACGCGAACTAATGGCAGCCCATCAGGTCCCGCTCGTTTATTGGGCGGTCGAAGATCCTGCTTATACGGAAGTTTGGTCCATACCATTAGTAAAAACCATTCAACCCGATTTTGTGTTTACCTTATGCCCCAAAAAGGTAGATACCTATAAACAATTAGGGATTCCCTCGGAGTATTTAGATTTTGGATATGAAGAAACGATCCATCAGCCAGTTGATGTCCATACTGAATTTGAGGCACAGATTGCGATCGTTGCCAATGCGTATCCAGATATTTTAAAAAAGTATCCAGAGCATTTCCGTCATCTGTCCTTAGATACCTTAATCAGCCCCCTTGTTAAGGAGAATATTCGGATCGATTTTTGGGGAGCCAATTGGGATCAGATGGATGAATACCTGGGGTGCAGCATACCGAGAGAATGGATCCATGGTTTTCTTAATTATAAGGATGCCAATAAAGTGTATAGTTCCTCACAGATTATTTTAGGATTACAGAATTATCCTGATTTAGTAACGCAGCGAACCTATGAAATATTAGGTTCTGGCGGTTTTCTCCTTACAGTAGATACACCTGGGGTTAGGAAAAATTTTAAGCCAGGAAAAGATCTAATTGTCTCATTGACTCCGGAAGAAACCATTCAGAAGGTGAAATACTACCTCAATCACCCTTTAAAAAGGGCTAAGATTCAAAAACAGGGCAGGGAAACGGTACAAGCACACTCCTATAAACAACGAGCCAGCCAAATGATTAATACATTAATCCGCAATGATATTTTAAAAAACGGTTTAAAGGGTGTTAAAGGTAAAGGTGAATTGATCTATTTTAGCTCGAACGATGGATTTGAAATCTATAAAGTACTGAAAGGAGATACTTTATACAAGATTTCCAGACAATTTGGGGTATCGATTGAGGAGTTGAAATCGTTAAATGTGTTATGTTCTGATTTGATCCTTGAAAATCAGCTCTTAAAAATAAGGAAAAAAAATATGGATTGAACCTCATTTAGAAGTATTAAGTAAATGAGGTTTTTTGGTCTCATTATTCTTTTTAAATAAGGCTGTGTTAAAACTGAATGTTGATTTCACTGTGTTTGAAAAATAAACGGTAAAATTCCGTTTAAATTAAGAAATACCTATAATTTTTTAAAAATAAAGGAGGTTTTTCCGTCTATATTATCCAAATCTTTGAATTTCGCCTTATTTAGAGCAGTTAATCGGAGTATCTCCGCTTATATCTGCTTCTTGGGCTTCCTCTATAAACATTAGCCGGAAATTCTCCGCCTATGAATTCTCATACCTACACGAAAATCAACAATGAATGATAACAGAGCCTTTTAAAAAAACAAACCCACATGTTTAGTGGGTTTGTTTTCGTTTTGATGCTTATTTCCAGACATCATTTGCAATCGAAATAACATGTTTCACTTTATCCCATTGCTGTTCTTCTGTAAGTAGATTTCCTTCCTCTGTTGAAGAGAAGCCGCACTGAGGGCTTAGGCAAAGCTGGTCTAAATCTACATATTTCGCTGCTTCTGCAATCCGTGACTTGATTCGTTCAGGGTCTTCTAATTCGCCAAACTTCGAAGTGATCAATCCTAGAACGATCTGTAAATCCTTGCGATTGACATGTTTTAACGGTTCAAAGCCGCCAGAGCGCTCATCATCAAATTCTAAGAATAAACCGTCCAGCTGTAATTGGCCGAAGATATATTCTGATGCATTGTCGTAGCCGCCGCTTGCTGTGTAAGTAGATTTAAAGTTTCCGCGGCAGATATGCATGGTGATCACCATGTCTTCTGGCTTGTTGGCGATCGATTCATTGATAGCACGAGTGAAGATTTTAATTAACTCTTCTGGTGTATAGCCTTTATCGGCAATTTGCTGGTGGCCCTTTTCTGAGAAGAAGACTGCCCATGAAGTATCATCTAACTGCAAGTAACGGCATCCTGCCTCATAAAATGCCTGAATGGCTTTTTGGTAAGCCTTAATTAAGTCATTAAAGAAGTCATCTTTGTTTGGGTAGACTGACTCTTCAATCAGACCTCTAAAGAAAAGCATGTTCGGGCTGGGAATCGTAAATTTTGCCGTGTGGTCACCAGCAATGCTGTGTAAGAATTTATAGTCTTCGATAAATGGATGCTGGCCGAAGTCTAGTTTCCCTGACACTTTTACTCCGTGTGCTCTTGTTTGAACCCCGTTAAATTGAATACCAGATTCTGCTTCGAAAAGCTCGACGCCCTCTAGTCCAGCTAGGAAGTCGAAGTGCCACCAAGCACGGCGCAGTTCTCCGTCTGTTACAGCTGAAAGGCCCACTTCTTTTTGCTTTTCTACTAATTTAATAATTTCTTCGTCTTCGATGGCACGAAGCTGTTCCGCTGTGATTTCTCCATTTTCTTTTTGGAGGCGGGCTTTTTTCAGACGTTCTGGACGAAGGAAGCTTCCGACGTGGTCCGCTTTGAAGGGTGCTCTAGTAAGTGTTTTTGTCATTTTGTCTGCTCCTTTTAAAAAATATAATTTTAATTATATATAAAATTTTCGAAAAATGCATAGTAAAATCGTCTACTAAAAATTGCCTGCAAGATGTAAGCCCTTTATATAGATAAGTTTATTAATTATTTGATAGAAAATATTGATTTTTGAGAATATTTATTTTACTATATTAAAAGACTGATTATTTAGAAAAACGAAGGAATATGGGGGTATTGGGGATGGGTGTTATTGAAAAAGTTAGCAACTTTGCCGGAAAGACCTTTACGTTATGGGTTTTGATTTTTGCGGTTATTGCTTATCAATTTCCTGATCATTTTGTGTGGTTAGGAGGCTATATTGTTCCTTTATTAGGAATTGTTATGTTTGGAATGGGTTTGACGTTGGAGTTATCGGACTTCCAAGAGGTTTTTAGAAGACCGAAAGAGGTGGCGCTTGGCGTTGTCGGGCACTTTGTGATCATGCCGCTGTTGGCGTTTTTACTGGCGATTGGACTTGATTTGCCGAAGGAAGTCGCGGTAGGGGTTATTTTAGTAGGATGCTGCCCGAGTGGGACCGCTTCGAATGTCATGGTGTTTTTAGCAAGAGGAAATGTCGCACTGGCTGTGGCAATTGCTTCTGTTTCGACGATTCTTGCACCGATTGTGACTCCATTGCTTATTCTTCTGTTTGCAAGTAAATGGGTGGATGTGAGCGTGGCATCGTTATTCCTTCAAATTGTACAGGTGGTTATTGTTCCATTGGCAGTAGGCTTTTTGATTAAAAAATTCTTTGGAAAACAGGCCCAGGCCGGTGCGAAAGCATTGCCGCTTGTTTCGGTTCTTGCGATTGTGTTGATTGTATCTGCGGTTGTAGCCGGCAGTGCGTCCAAAATTGCTGAAACTGGTCTGCTTATATTTGGAGTGGTCATCCTTCATAATTTATTAGGATTCTTGATTGGATTCTTCTTCGCTCGTATCTGCGGAATGGATTTGGCCAAACAAAAGGCTGTGGCGATGGAAGTGGGTATGCAAAACTCCGGATTGGGAGTCGCGATTGCTACGGCACACTTCTCTCCTTTAGCAGCGGTGCCAAGTGCGATTTTCAGTGTATGGCATAATTTATCCGGTTCGGTTCTGGCGAATATTTTTAGCCGGATTAAGGAAAAAGGTCAAAATGACGAAACGATTAAACGTGTCGGTTAATCTTGAACTCCTCTCAGTCTAATTAGGCTGGGAGGTTTTTTTGTTAGGGAGCTGATTTCCATGAACTCAAGCATGTTTAATAAAAAAAAGGGAGGGTATAAAACTATTAAATGAATAAAGGAGGCATTAAAAATGAACGTTGCTAATGTTATGACAACCGAAGTTGATTGCTGTACTCCTGAAAGCACTTGTAAAGAAGCAGCCATGAAGATGAAAGAACTTGATGTAGGTGCGATTCCCATTTGTGAAAATGAGAAACTAGTGGGCATCATTACTGACCGTGACTTAGTCATAAAGGGAGTAGCAAGCGACCTTTCTAGTGATACTGCTGTTTCTGAATTACTAACAAACAATATTGTAGTGACAGGCACCAAAGACATGTCCATTGAGGAAGCTGCCAAAATCATGTCTCAGGAACAAATCCGGCGCCTTCCTATCGTGGAAAATGAAACATTGATTGGAATGGTTTCGCTCGGTGATTTAGCTGTAAATAATCAATCGAGTGATGAAGCAGGGGAAGCCCTTAAGGAGATCTCTGTTCCATCCGGGTCTAATAATTAAAGCCCTTTGGGCCATGGAAGAAGAATGGTTGTAAAATAATGAAGCACATAAAGATAAGAAATCCGGCCCCTTATTGGCGCCGGATTTCTTATGCCTTTTTTGCGATTTTGTGAATAAAGCCATTTTATATCTAATTCTCAGAATCTATTTAAAAGTTTGTTATTTACAAGACTGTGATAATTATATATAATCCTATATAAATACTTGGAATTGAGAATGGGCGTGTATCGTTATGAGTATAGGAATTGCGTTGATGGGCTTATTGGTCGGTTTTTTGGTCGGTTTGACTGGAGTGGGAGGGGCTGCCCTTCTGACACCTGTCCTAATATTATTAGGGATTAATCCTTCGATCGCCGTGGGAACGGACCTTGTTTATAATTCTATTACAAAACTGTTCGGTGTTGCTGGCCATTTAAAACAAAAGACGATTAATTTTAAAATGGTTAAATATTTAGCAATGGGAAGTATCCCAAGCGCGGCTATCGCCATTGGCGGCCTTCATTTTTTTGAAGAGCAATTTCATAATCAAGAACAAATCATAAGACACGCCCTCGGATATGTACTGATCTTTGTTTCTATTGCTATTATATTCAAAACCTTTATGGAAAAAAGGCTGCGTCCTAATCGCTGGCAGGAAAAACCTTTAAGTGAAAAAAAGCTTTTAACGGTTTTAATTGGAGTTTTCTTTGGATTTATTGTCGGTCTTACCTCATTAGGTTCCGGTTCTTTATTTGCCGTAGCCATGATTTATCTTTATAAAATGAAGACATCTGATATGGTCGGTACAGATATTGCTCATGCGTTTTTACTAGTTACCGTTGCCGGAATTATGCATGTTGGCTTTGGTAATGTGGACTATACGCTTGTAGGGAATCTGTTAATGGGGTCGATTCCAGGGGTGTTATTAGGCAGTACGGTTTCTGCAAAGGTTCCGACAAGACCACTGCGGGCGGTTGTTGCGGTGTTGATTTTTGTTAGTGGGATAAAGTTAATATAGTTCTGTCGAGAGAAGTGTGAAACTGCACTTCTCTTTTTTAATAGATTTCCCCTAAATTATACCAAAATATGATAAAATAGAATCTATGTGATTATTGGAAATAAATAGTTGGGAGAATAAAGAATGAAATCTATCCTATTAAAAGCGTTCCTTTTAACTTGTATAATCCTCCCGTTTGGGATTCAGGAGAATGCCTCGGCCGCTACTATTGCCTGGCCATCTAAATGTGAATCATTCGGGGCAATTAAGTCAAATCAAAATCCATCTTTTCAGCATATCAATTGCTTGCTGACGAATGCGGCTATCGCAGCCAATATCCCTCCGGAAGTAGTGAAAGCTGTCGCGGCACAAGAAAGTAGCTGGCGGCAATTTGTTAATGGCAAGCCATTAATTACCTCGGACGGCGGGATTGGAATTATGCAAATTACCAATCAATCAAGCTATGATCAGCAGAAATTAAAGGATGACATAACCTATAATATCCAAGCAGGCGTTGATATTCTAAGGCGTAATTACCAGCGTGAAGATCTTCCTGAAATAAAAGGGGCTGGCCCTGAGGTGATTGAAAATTGGTACTTCCCGGTGATGGCTTATAACGGAACCAAGCCTATAAACAGTCCTATAGTTCAGAAAGATGGCAGTAGAAATGCGGAAGCATACCAGGAAAAAGTCTTTACCAATATTGAACAAGAAAGTTTCTTTCAAAATATTAAATTAGGGTTATATCCTTTCTATAAGACCCAATTTGTTTATGATCCTAACAGTGACCAAAATATTGTATTTAAAGAGCTGAAATATACTCTGACTGATCAACTGCATGCTTCTATGTCTCAGTTTAAAATGGGAAATAAGGTAGTCACAATAAATGGGGTTAATTTAAGGTCTAAACCTACAACATTGAATTCACCAATTTTAAAATATTTGGAAAAGAATACAACTCTAATCATTAATGGGGATTTTACATATGACCAAAATATAGGAAGTTTAAACCAATTTGTCTGGTACCCAGTCAAAACAGCGGATCAAAAACTAGTTGGTTATATCCCTTCTGCATATATTACAAGAAAACTAGATTCACCAGTTGTGAATCCTGTGGACGATAATGATCTAGTTGTATCCGGTAAAGCACCGGCGAATGCCATTGTAAAAATCATGAATGGAACAAAGTTAATCGGCAGTGCTAAGGCTGATTCAACCATGTCATTTAAGGCTCCAATTCCGGTTCAAAAAGCCGGAACCAAGCTGACAATATCGTATAAGGATAACCTAAATACGCAAAGTCCATCTGTAACGAAGACAGTTACCGATAAAACAGGTCCAATCGCCCCGGCAGTAAACTCTGTAACGAACAAGTCAGCTTATGTTTCGGGCAAAACAGAAGCAAATGCAACCGTGATTGTGACCATCGCCGGAAAAGCCTATAGTAAAAAGCTGGACGGAACCGGAATTTTTAAAGTTACTATTCCAGTCCAAAATGCAGGAACCAAATTTACCGTAGTCGCAAAAGACAGTTTAGGAAATCCAGGTGCGGCTCGAGCAGTTACCATCGTAAAAGCAGCGCCGAATATGCCGAGTGTGAATGCAGTAAACAACAAAGCTGCGGCCGTGACGGGGAAAACAGAAGCATATGCCACGGTTACCGTCGTAATCGCGGGAAAGGCCTACACCAAAAAAGCTGATTTAAATGGTAACTATAGTGTAATCATACCTGTGCAAAACACAGGAACCAAACTATCTATTACTGCAAAAGACGGGGCGGGCCGGATAAGTGCCGCAAGAAGCATTGCAGTGATTCGTGTTGCGCCGAATATGCCTACTGTGAATACAGTTAGATATTACTCTACCTCCGTGACTGGAAAAACAGAGAAGTATGCAACAGTATCGGTTAAGATCGGGACAAAGACGTACCCAGTAAAAGCAAATGCTTCTGGAGATTATAAAGTGTCTATTCCGAAGCAGCGGGCGGGAACTAAACTATATGTAAGTGCTAAGGATGTATACGGAAAAGTAAGTGCAACAAGAACGGTGACAGTGAATTAATATTTTGCTAAGAGAATTAAACTAGGGTTGTTTTCATATTGAAAACAGCTCTTTTTGTATTTTCTCCGAAAAAAACTCTAGTTTTTTTAAAAATAGTTTTCCTTTTCACCAACTTTTCACCATTGTCTATTAATATTCATTACATCAAGTAACGAAAGGAGGAAAAAAACAAGATGAATACAAAAGTAAAAAAGGGTATTTTCTGGGGAGTCATCATTGCTTCAACGGTTTTGGTGATCAATGTACTCCACCTTCTAGTAGGAGGCACGAGCGCATTTGCTAGAGGTCCACATGGCGGCCAAGGTGGGGGTATGGGACACGGCGGCTTTGGGGACAAAGCGATGATGAATGGTGCTCACCATGGAGGAGGATTCCCTTGGCTTTTCCTTATTATTGGACTAGCTGTTCTAGTACTACTAGTAAGATGGCTTCGAAAAAAATCAAAAGCTTCATCTATGCAACAGTTTATTGACACTTCACTTGTGGGTTCACATATACCAGTAACTAACCAAAATGCTAACATTCTTGATCAATGGGAAAAAAATATTTTAACTAAAAAGGAGAATAAATAAAAATGGGTATTTTTAAACGATTAAAGACAATCACTATGGCGGAAATCAACGGACTATTAGACGGAATTGAAGATCCAATTGCGATGTTAAATGAGTATTCCCGCGAAATGGAACATGAAATTACTAAAGGCCAGCAAGCCTTAGCCAGACAACTTTTTGTAGAGAAGAAGCAAGCAGCTCTTATCTCGGAAACAAAGTCCTTAGTGGACAAGCGTACACGTCAGGCGAAACTAGCACTTGAACAAGGTGATGAGCAGATTGCTAAATTGGCTGTCCAAGAAAAGCTTAACAAGGAAAACCAATTGCAATTATATGTGGATCAATTGGAGTCGATTAAGGGACAAACCCAAATCCTTGTTGAAAAATTAGATCAGTTGAAAGAAACGTATAACCAAATGCAGCAAAAGAAAATTTTGCTCGCTTCACGGGCGAATGTGGCTCAGTCTATGAAGCAAATTCAAAAAGTAACGGTTTCTTTCAATACGGACGATATCGCCAGAGGTGTGGCTCGTGCGGAAGAGAAGATTTTAATGATGGAAGCGGAAGTACAGGCAGGAAATCAGTTCGCTGCTCCATTAGCACAGTTTGATGCAGCGTATGATAACTATGTGAGCGAAGATGAGTTAACTAAAGAGCTTGAAAAGTTAAAGAGTGAAAAAGAGAAGGAAAAAGCAGCCGTACTATAATACTAGGGAGGAGCACCGACTTATAGGCTTGGTGCTTCTCTTTCTATCTGGCTTGCCTGAGGAGGGGTTCAATTGAATACGACAACGCTGATTCTTATCTATCTTGGTGTAGCGTTGGTGGGGAGCATGATTCCGTTTATTAGGGTGTTTTTCGCCCATTTCCATAATTTGATTCATCTTGTGGTTAGTGTTTGCCTGGAGGGTGGTAAAATCCGCCTTTACCCGGATGGTTCAGGACAAACAACGGGCGATACGCCAGCGTTTAAAAAAGCACTTATTTCTTATGCAGGTTATACGGTTGCTTCAGTGGCGGCGATCGGATTGTTTTATTTAGCGACTAAAGGCCACTATTTATGGGTCATTTATCTTTATTTGGGACTTAGTGTACTGGCATTAGTGCTGTGGATTCGCAATGCATTTGGTGTCTTATGGAGTCTATCGGTTATTGCTTTATTGGCGGTACCGGTTTATTTTCACTATCAAACTAGTTTACCTGTGAATTTTAATTTTGATACGGTTCTGGTTCATATTAGTATTTTTCTAGCTTCGGTTTTGTTTGTGCAATCTGTGATTTGTGCGGTTCAGGTGTGCAGGCAAGGTTTTATGTCGAGGAAAAATCCAAAGAGGAAGGCCGCACTGGTTCAAACGAAATTTATCCCGGCTGCTCTTTTGGGACTGATTCTGTTTGGCCAAACTGTTTTTGCCGGTTACTTTTTTGCTCTGAATTTTATTAGTCTTCCATTTAGTTTGGACATCGATCTATCCACACACCTTCTGGATGCAAAGGATGTGATCTGGTCTACAGTTAGTGGAGTATTAAGTAGTAAGGGATAATTCAATTGGATTAAGATTGTTGATGGTTGGGCTGTTTTCCTGAGGAAAACAGCTTTATTTTTTTGTTTTTGAGAGTGGGATGATGTGATTGACGACCGAGCAGAAGCTGCAAGGGGAAGTTGGGTAGCCAATAGGGTATATTGACGACCGGGCAGAGGCTGCAAGAGGAAGTTGGGTAGCCAATAGGGTCTATTGACGACCGAGCAGAACTCCGGAGAGGAAATTGGGTAGCCAATAAGGTC
>NZ_JAABNN010000019.1:14210-61123 GCF_009928415.1 Bacillus sp. USDA818B3_A | reverse complement strand
GACCGAGCAGAACTCCGGAGAGGAAATTGGGTAGCCAATAAGGTCTATAGACGACCGAGCAGAACTCTGAAGAAGAAGTTGGGTAGCCAATAAGGTCTATAGACGACCGAGCAGAGCCCCAAAGAGCCCATTGGGTAGTCAATAGCCGCAATAAATGACCCAGTAAATCAGGGCAGCCAATCAAAGTAACTTAATAGAAGCATATCCATCTTCTATTCATAATATGTCCACTGACCAAATCCTACCAAAGTATAGTGTTCCTTAAGGATTCGACTAATTTGCTTTTTCGACTCAATCACCTTGCACCACGCATAAACATTATTCGTAGTGATTTTTATACCAGGGAAAAGAAGTTTTAGCTCCTCCACAGACCTTAAGACAGCGGAATCAATCGTTTCCACATGACCACATGTATTACAGACAATCTTCATCCTATCGTCCGTAGGAGAAGAAATTACCGAGTTACACCATGCACAGAGAACTCCCTTTTCCATACGATCATAGCTATAAGGTGGATACCGAGTATAGGGTGATTCAGTTTGGTGCATAGATATTAACTTATCAGCTAGCATTTTATGGTGATTAGTTAGTTTTGAAGGGATTTCGTTTAATTCTTTCATAAGATTGTTAAGTTGAGTGGGGTGAATAATCGGCTCATTTAAAGGGGCTTGATATAAAGTGAAATTTGGGTTCACAAAGGTTACAGAACCTTCAATAGGTAACTGAGAGCCAAGATTTTTAAGTAAAGGGCGGAAAAGAGATTTGCTGCGTTTTAATTGATCCAAAGGGTTTTTTATTTCTTCCTTAGATAATTTAGGATAGAAATTTCCTGATTCATACCTATAATCACCTTCATGGTTTTTCACCTCATACTGGTAGATAGTTCGCTGAGAAATGATTAAGGTATCCATTTGAAAGGATGATTTATTTTGCTCAAGGCATAAATCATTTAAGATATATAAATCATTCTGCAGCTTTGAGGTTAATTGATCAAAAAACACCTCACCTTGGTATCCTTTTTCAAGGTGAGAATAATGCAGTTTGTCCTTTGAAGATAACTCCATGCGTGCGTTTAAAGAGCTATAGATTCTTAATTCTTTTGATTTTGTACGTGGCTTATAGGGGTGCATATCAACCTTCCTTTCCCATTCTAAAAATACTCCTCTTTATTTTACAAAAGTCTACAAAATAATTGTTTGTCCACTTTGTTAACTCTGGTTTCTTCTAAAACAGAATCCACAAAAAATAAAAATTACTATTCTTTTCACCAAGATTTCACCAATCTCTATTAATATGCATTACATCGACAACGAAAGGAGATAAAAAAATGAAAAAAGGTATTTTCTGGGGAGCACTCATTGCTTCTATCATTTTGGTGATAAACATCGTCCACTCTCCATTAAGAGGAATTGGCGGGTTACTAGGACATGGCGGAAACGGATTCGCGTCCCACCATATGATGCACCATGGAGGAGAATTCTCGTGGTTCTCCCTGATTATTGGACTAGTCGTTCTAGTTTTATTAGTAAAATGGCTTAAAAAGAAGTCAAAAGCTTCATCCATGCAGCAGTTTATTAACACATCAACAATCGGCACACATTTACCAGTAACAAACAAAAACGCTAGCGTTTTAGATCAATGGGAAAAAAATATTTTAACTAAAAAGGAGAATGAATAAAATGGGTATTTTTAAACGACTAAAAACAATTACAATGGCGGAAATCAACGGACTATTAGACGGAATCGAAGATCCAATCGCGATGTTAAATGAGTATTCTAGAGAAATGGAGCAAGAGATCACAAAAGGCCAGCAAGCCTTAGCCAGACAACTTTTTGTGGAGAATAAACAAACTGCACTAATTTCGGAAACGAAAGCATTAGTGGACAAGCGTACTCATCAAGCGAAACTAGCAATTGAACAAGGCGACGAGGCAATGGCAAAAATAGCTGTACAAGAAAAGCTCAACAAAGAAAATCAGTTGCCAATATATGTGGACCAATTAGAGGCGATTAAGGGACAAACCCAGATCCTCGTTGAAAAATTAGATCAGTTGAAAGAAACGTATAATCAAATGCAGCAAAAGAAAATCTTATTAGCTTCACGTGCAAATGTGGCTCAATCGATGAAGCAAATTCAAAAAGTGACAGTTTCCTTCAATACGGACGATATTGCGAGAGGAGTGGTCCGTGCGGAAGAGAAGATCCTGATGATGGAAGCAGAAGTTCAGGCTGGCAATCAGTTCACCACTCCGTTAGCTCAGTTTGATGCCGCATATGATAACTTTGTAAGCGATGAAGAGCTCAACAAGGAAATTGAAAAGTTGAAAAACGAAAACGAAAAAGTATCGGCATTATAATACAAGGGAGAGAAGCACCGCCGTCTAGGCTGGTGCTTCTCTTTTTATCTGCAAAAAGGGAGGAGTATTTACATTGAAGATTGCAAGATATACGACTTTGCTTAGGATTATTGGATAAAATGACAACATATTGTCAACCTTTAGGATACTAAGTTTATTGCCCTTTGGAATAAATATCATTATAATTATACATGTCTAATAACTTACTTAGGATACAACAACCCTAGTGTAAAAAGAGGAGATTTTTATGAAATTTAATCCAGTATCCAGCAAGAAATTATATATGCAAATTTATAATCAAATTCTTTCCGAAATCCAATCGGGTTCATTCAAAATAGGTGATAAACTGCCAGCTGAAAGAGAACTATGCGAAATGTTTGGTGTAAGTCGTGCCCCTATTCGGCAGGCCCTGAGCGCCTTGGAATTGAATGGAATTATTTACTCCCGACAAGGAGAAGGAGTTTATGTGAAAAGCAATCAGCTAGCAACGGATCAATCCTTCTTTAAATCAATATCTCCTGAAGATATTGTTGAGGCAAGAATGAACATCGAGCCACTTATTGTTAAATTTGCCGTTCAAAGAGCAACGGATGAAGACATAGAAGAGCTTCGTTCAACGATCAAACAGATGGAAGAGGAAACGAAGTCTGGAGTATACGTACCCGAAACGGACGAAAAATTACATGGTGGTATTGCAAAGGCCTCTCATAATGATTTATTTATCAACATCATGGCGGATATTATCAATGCAATGAAACAACAGGAAATGTGGAAATTTATTCGGGATCGGACTGTAACTCGACCTGATTATCGGGACGTTAACTTCAGAGAGCATCAATTACTTATTAAGGCCATTGAGGAGCGCAACGAAGAAGAAGCAGTGAAAATTATGACGAATCATATGCAAAATTTATATGACCGGTATTGGAAGGATTAGATGAACCAATCTTTCAAACCAAAAGTAAATTCCCCATCAAAAATAATGATGGGGAATTTTTTATTTACTAGGAAAGTATAACTTTCCTAACAGGCTGTGCCAATACGCCTCTGTCTTCACCTCTTACGGAGCTCGCCAATCGGCGAGTTTTTTTCTATATCTATTAGTCTGATTCTTCTTATTTTTTTTATTGACAAACAAAATCAAGAAACGTATATTAATTACATAACATCTTAGTAGACAAGTGAACAAGAAGACAAGCAAAAAGAATAAAATGCTTTAAACAAAGGGGGAGAATATGAGAGCAGCAGTCATTGATAAACCATATTCGATTGAATTACAAGAAGTTAGTTTACCGGTGATTAAGCATCCGAATGAAGTCAAAATTCAAGTGGTCGTAACTGGGATATGTGGATCTGAAATACATGCTTACCATGGAACACATCCTTTTCGAGTCCCACCAGTTATATCAGGACATGAGTTTGCAGGGGTGGTTGTCGAAACAGGTTCAGAAGTCAAGGGTGTTTCAATAGGGGACCGAGTTACTGTGGAGCCTCATTATGGATGTGGTGTTTGCAAAACTTGTCAAGCTGGAAATTATCATATTTGTAAGGAAAAAAGGGTGTTAGGTACACAAGAATGGATCGGTTCTTTTGGGGAATATATCGTTGTTCCGGAAAACACCATTGTAAAGTTGCCAGATAATGTATCGTATGAACAGGGAGCCCTAATCGAACCCCTTGCAGTGGGCGTTCATGCTGTTAGGCAGGCTGGTGTAGGGCACAACGATAAAGTAGCTATTCTCGGAGCCGGACCTATAGGTTTAGGTTTAATGGTAGCTGCAAAAAACGCGGGTGCAACCAAGATCTTCATAACAGATGCTTTAGATTATAATTTAGAGATTGCAAAAAGACTGGGTGCCACTTCTGCAATAAATACAAATTATGAGGATTCAGTTGAACGAATATTGGAAGAGACAGATGGTGAAGGAGTAGACACAGTATTTATTGCTGTTGGAATTCAATCCGTACTAAATGATTCTTTCAAGATCATCAAAAGAGGCGGAAAAGTTTCAGAAGTAGCTCTTTTTGGAAAAAAACCGGAAATCGATATTTCCTACATTCAAAATAAAGAAATCGAATTAATTGGATCCAACATGTATGTGAGAGAGGATTTTGAGATTGCAGCAGCGGCAATTGCTGCTAATTTAGTTGATACCTCTTTGCTTATAACAAAGGTGATACCAATAGAAGATATCCAGAATGCTATGAATATTGTTGACCAAAAATTAGAGAATGCTGTTAAGGTTTTATTGAAATTTTAAATGTTCGATATTTTTTGTCGCTCAATCTTATGTAGAAAAAAGTAAGGATTTTAAAATTTTTTTAAAAATGTTTTTTGTAAGGGTTTGCAATGATTCTAAGGGAGAACGATAGGGGGAATTAATATGAATCACGTTCAATTAGAACGTTCAACAACTAAAAAGGTCACGTTAAGGCTCATTCCGTTTTTATTTTTATGTTTTACGATATCAATACTAGACCGGGTCAATATTGGATTTGCAGCACTACAAATGAACCAAGATTTAGGCTTTTCTAATGCGGTTTTTGGATTTGGGGCAGGAATCTTTTTCTTTGGTTATTTCCTTTTAGAGGTACCGGGCAGTGCGATTATGACGAAAATTGGACCAAGAAAATGGATTAGTAGAATCATGGTTACATGGGCCATTATTGCTATTTTAATGGCTTTTGTAAAAACTCCGATGCAATTTTATACAGCACGATTTCTTTTAGGTGTTGCAGAAGCTAGTTTTTATCCATGTATGGTCTTTTATTTAAGCGGTTTTTATCAAACGAAACATCATGCAAAGGCCATTGCTGGATTTATGATTGCTATACCAGGTGCTAATGCAATAGGTGCGCCTCTTTCCACTTTCTTACTAGGGGTTAACTGGTTTGGACTGGAAGGATGGCAATGGTTGTTTATTATGGAAGCGATTCCGGCTGTGATTTTAGGTATCATTTGCTATTTCTATCTTGATGATAAAATTGAAGATGTAAAATGGTTAAATAAAGATGAGAAAAAATGGCTAATTGACATCACAACAAAAGAGAAGCTTCAAAAACAGGAAGTAAAGCACTATACATTCTTGCAGGCTTTAAAGGATCGCGATGTGTTAATCTTATCGATTGGATATTTTTGCTGGATGATCGGCTACTATGGAATTGTTATGTTTTTACCAACCATTTCAAAAGGTTTAACAGAAGCAACTTCCCTTAGTACCCAAACAATGGGTTGGGTTTTAGGACTCATGTATGTTTGTGCGATGGTTACGATGTATCTAGTTGGTAACCACTCCGACAAAAAGAACGAGCGGCGCTGGCATGTTGCTGCATGTTTAACAACCAGTGCGGTTGCTATGATTATTAGCAGCTTGGTGGCCAATACGAGTATTGTTTTATCGTTTGTCTTTTTAACTATCGCCCTTTGTGGAGCATTTGGCGCATACTCTCCATTTTGGTCGATTCCTCCTTCCTTCTTAACTGAAGCAGCAGCTGCAGGAGCTATTGCGCTTATTAACAGTATAGGGAATCTTGGTGGATTCTTTGGGCCTTATATTGTCGGGTATATTAAAGATTTAACAGGATCATTTAATGTGAGTATGATTTTCTTGGGTGCAAGTTTGATAATAGGTTCTTGTATTATTGTTTTCTTAGTGAAACAGTCAGGCAAGGTTTTAAAGCCGGATGTTGAAAATAAATTGGAAAAGACTAGTTAAAAAGAATATGAATCTCAAACCTTCGGATCACAACTTTTGTTGACCGAAGGTTTTTTTGTTTTAAAACGTAAATTTTTATAGAATTTTTCATTGGTTAATTTTATATAAAATTCGTGTTGACAATTATGAAAACGGTGTTATACTGAGTTCATAAGTTAACTTAGTAGACAAGTAGACAAGAAAACAACGAAGCAATTCAAACAGGTTATTAAAATTAGATGAGGTGACTAGTATGAAAGAGGTTGGCATTGAAGAATTAAAGCAAAAAGCAATCGAGATGAGGAAAACAGCTCTTACAATGATTCATGAAGCGCAATCCGGGCATCCAGGAGGCTCCTTATCTGCAGCCGATGTGGTAACCGCACTTTATTTTAAGGAAATGAACATTGATCCAAAAAATCCTCAATGGGAAGACCGTGATCGTTTCGTATTATCGAAAGGACATGTGTGCCCGATCCAATATTCAGCATTAGCTTTAAGAGGATATGTGCCTTATGACACCATTTACACGTTAAGACAGTATGGTTCTCCATTCCAAGGACATCCAGATATGAAAAAGTGCCCTGGTATTGATATTTCTACAGGCTCTTTAGGGCAGGGACTTTCTTGCGCAGTTGGAATGGCACTGGCAGGAAAAAGGGATTCAAAGACCTATCGCGTTTTCGCTATGTTAGGAGATGGCGAGTGTCAAGAAGGCCAAATTTGGGAAGCAGCACAAAGTGCTGTTAAATATCAGTTAGATAATCTAGTTGTATTCGTTGATGATAACGGATTGCAGATTGATGGTACAACCGATGAAATTATGCCGAATCTGGATTTAGAAAAGAAATTTGAAGCATTCGGATTTGAAACAAGAAGAATTAATGGACATTCGATGGAAGAGATTGTGGAAACATTAGATAGTATTCGTGAAGTAAAAAATGGAGTTCCAAAATGTATTGTTCTTAACACGGTAAAGGGTAAGGGAGTATCTTTTATGGAACATTCATGTGGATGGCATGGTGTTGCTCCAAATGATGTTGAGTTTTTAAATGCAATCGAAGAAGTAGCAGGGGGGTTAAAATAATGAGCATTATGGAAAAAGACATTCTACTTAAAAAGGCGACCCGAGAAGCATTCGGTGATGAAATTGTCCGTTTAGGCAAAAAGAATAAAAATATTTATGTAGTGGATATTGATATCGGTAAATCATGTAAGACAACAGAATTTGCAAAGCAATTATCAGATCAGCATGTAAATGTTGGTATCGCAGAACAAAATGGGGCTGGATTGGCGGCTGGACTTGCGACGACAGGTAAAATCCCGTTTGTAAGCACTTACGCTGTATTTGGTTCATTACGAATGGCGGAGCAGATCAGACAAGAAATTTGTTATCCAAACCTAAATGTAAAAATCGCTTGTTCCCATGGCGGGCTGACTCCAGCGAATGATGGGGCAAGTCATCAAGCTATTGAAGATATGGGCGTACTAAGAACCATTCCAAATATGACGGTTATTATGGGTGCTGACTATTATTCTACTAGAAAATTAGTAGAACAAGCGGCTGAAATGTATGGACCGGTTTACCTTCGTTTTACGAGAGATACAGTACCGATGTTATATGATGAAAATGAAGAATTTACGATTGGAAAAGCAAAGCAGATCAAGGACGGAAAAGATATTGCGATTATTGCAAATGGTGACACCGTCTATCTCGCCTTAGAAGCTGCCAAGCGATTAGAAGAAGAAAAAATATCTGTAAAACTATTAGACATGCATACGATAAAGCCGCTAGATCGGGAAGCTGTCGTAGATTGCCTAAATATTGGAAAAATAATTACTGTTGAAGACCATAATATTTTAAATGGTTTAGGAAGTGCCGTATGTGAAGTAGTAGCAGAGGAAGGCAAGGGGATTGTGAGAAGAATTGGAGTTCAAGATCAGTTTGGACAATCCGCTCCGTATGAGAAGTTGTTAGAGCTAAATGGTATTACGATTGAAAATATTGTATCTACAGCAAAAGATCTAGTAAAAAACTAATAAATCATCGAGGAGAGAAGAAACATGTTTGAATTAAATAATAGAGTTGCGATCGTTACAGGCAGTGGATCAAAAAAGGGGATTGGACGTACCATTGCTTTAACCCTTGCCAAACAGGGAGCAGCAGTGGTTGTCGCTGACCTTAATATGGATGGAATTCAGGATACCGTCAATGCGATTGAGGAAGCTGGCGGAAAAGCTTTAGGAGTAGAACTAAATGTGACCAGTAAAGAATCGAATGACGCCATGATTGAAAAGGTTCTGCAAACCTTTGGCAGAATTGATATCCTTGTGAATAATGCTGGAATTTCGCAAAAGGTAACCGTTGAAGATATGACATATGAGGACATCAACCGAGTATTTAATGTAAACATGTTTGGACTGTTCTTATGCTCCCAAGCCGTACTAAAACCGATGAAAGAACAAAAGTATGGTAGAATCGTTAGTCTTTCATCCGTTTCCGCTAAACGAGGCGGCGGTGTATTTGGAGGGCCGCACTATTCCGCTTCAAAGGCTGCCGTATTAGGGTTCTCTAAGAATCTTGCTCGTGAAGTTGCTCTTGATGGAATCACTGTGAACTGTGTTGCACCTGGTCTTGTTAATACAGACATTTGGAAGTCACTACCTGAAGAGGATGCAAAGAAAGTAATCGATGGGATTCCAATGGGAAGACCAGGTGAGACGGAGGAAATTGCTGCGACTATTGCTTTCCTAGTTTCAGAAGAAGCTTCCTACATTACAGGAGAAGAAATTGATATTAATGGCGGTTCACATATGGATTAATTTTATCCTTACTGTTCAGGCATTCCAGTTAGGAATGCCTGTGTAATTTCAATGAACACTTACGGAGAGGGGTGGTTGTCATTAATTTTAATCCAGTGGCCAGTAAGAAATTATATATGCAAATTTATCATCAGATCCTTTCTGAAATCGAATTGGGTTCCTTTAAAAAAGGGGATAAACTTCCTGCCGAAAGAGAGTTGTGCGAATTATTCGGTGTAAGCCGTGTTCCCATTCGACAGGCCTTAAGTGCATTGGAATTAAATGGGTTTGTCTATTCCCGTCAAGGTGAAGGAGTTTATGTGAGAAGTAACCAAATCACACCTGATCATTCTGAATCGGCCATTTTCTTTAAATCGATATCCCCAGAAGATATTGTTGAGGTAAGGATGAACATTGAGCCGCTTATTATAAAATTTGCAGCCCAAAGAGCAACAGATGAAGATATAGAGGAACTCCGCTCGACCCTCAAAGAGATGGAGAATGAAATAATGGCTGGTGTTTATGTACCAGAAACAGACCACAAATTACATTTTAGTATTGCAAAAGCCTCTCATAATGATTTATTTATTAATATTATGGCAGCTATTAGTAATGCCATGAAACAACAAGAAATGTGGAAATTTATTCGGGATCGAACCGTCACTCGACCGGATTATCGGGATATTAATTTTAAGGAACATCAATTACTTATTAAAGCGATTGAGGATCACAACGAAAAAGAGGCAGTGGAAGTCATGAAGAAGCATATGAAAAACTTATATGATCGGTATTGGAAAGATTAGACTATTAAGTTTTCACCCCTAAATCGTATTGACAACCCTTACATGCAAATATATACTTAACACAAAAAAGGTATCTTAGTATACAAGTAGACAAAATAAATGGTTAGTAGCTGTCCAGAATTTTAAAGGAATACTAGGAGCCATTTATAGAGAATAAATGAAACTTCCTATCTATTTGTATAACAAGTTATATTTTAAGTTTAAATTGAAAGCGTTTGATGTATGGGTTTGCAATATTTTTAATATTAGTAATCTAAAAATTCCGATGGAACTATTTCTTCAAGGAGAATTTATTTCCCTGTAACCTTAATTGAGATAAAAGGCTCGGCATAAGGAAGGGATAACATCATGAGGGGGAACTACTTTGGATCAACATGCACTTGAGAGTTCAACTACTAAAAAAGTTACGTTAAGATTAATTCCATTTCTATTTCTATGTTTTTCAATATCCGTACTTGATAGGGTGAATATTGGATATGCTGCCCTGTCATTAAACAATGATCTAGGTTTTTCGAATGCTATTTTCGGATTTGGAGCCGGAATATTTTTTCTTGGTTATTTTCTTTTAGAGGTACCGGGCAGCGCCATGATGGCAAAGATTGGACCGCGGAAATGGATTAGCAGGATCATGGTTACATGGGGCATCCTTGCTTTTTTAGAAACTTTTGTCCAAACTCCAATACAATTTTATACGGTACGATTTCTATTAGGTGTTGCTGAGGCAAGTTTTTATCCATGTATGGTTGCTTATTTAAGCGGTTTTTATCAAACCAAACATCATGCAAAAGCGATTGCTGGATTTATGGTTGCCATACCAAGTACCAATGCTATAGGTGCTCTATTATGTACATACTTGCTAAACGTTAACTGGTTTGGTTTGGCAGGATGGCAATGGTTGTTTATTTCTGAGGCAATTCCATCTGTCATCTTGGGTATTATATGTTATTTCTATCTTGATGATCGAATTGAAGAAGTAAAATGGTTGAACAAAGACGAGAAAAGATGGCTAATTGACGTTACAACAAAAGAGAAACTGGAAAAGCAGCAAGTGAAACACTACACTTTCCTGCAGGCTTTAAAGGATCGTGACGTTCTCATTTTATCAGCCGGGTATTTTTGCTGGATGATTGGCTATTACGGGATTAACATGTTTTTACCAACCATTTCGAAAGGTTTATCTGAAAAAATATCTCTTAGCACTCAAAGTATGGGCTGGATTTTATTCCCTATGTATATTATTGCCATGGTGGCGATGATTCTAGTTGGCAACCATTCAGATAAAAAGAATGAGAGACGCTGGCATGTTGCTGTATGTTTAATCATAAGTGCGATTGCGATGATTGTTAGCAGTTATATTTCTGATGTAAGCATTATCTTATCCTTTGTATTTCTAACCATTTCATTATGTGGAGCCTTTGGAGCATACGCACCATTTTGGGCCATTCCGCCTTCTTTCTTAACAGGGGCTGCAGCCGGAGGCGCTATTGCCCTTATCAATAGTATAGGAAATCTTGGTGGATTTTTTGGGCCTTACATTGTGGGCTATATTAAGGATACAACAGGATCTTTTCATACTAGTATGGTTTTCTTAGGTGTGAGTATGATCATCAGTTCTTGCATTATTGTTTTCTTGGTAAAACAGTCAGGAAAGGTTCAAAGCACGCGTGTCGAATATAAATTGAAAAAATCTAGTTAAGAAAATTTGTCATGCATAAATTGCGAGATAGCTGATAAGCAGGAACACTTTTAGGGTTAGAAAAAGTAGATCCCTTTTATTGTTGCGTCGATCTATAAGTTTTTTATTTAACATATGAAATGTATAGGGGGAAGCGAATGATGGGCGAGAAACTAATTGAAAAACAAGGTACGATTATATGTCAAGTGTGTGAAGAAGTTATTGACATTGTGGATAGTACAGAAGGCGTTAAAACATGGTATGGAATGTGTCAGGATTGTTCCGAGGAGAAGAAAAAAATTTAACGTCACTTAACAATTGGGAGGTAATAAAATGAGAGTGGCTATTGCATCTGATCATGGTGGTATCAATATTCGTAATGAAATTATTTCACTGCTAGAAGAGATGAAAATTGAGTACTTAGATTTAGGGTGTGATTGTGATACCTCTGTTGATTATCCAGATTACGCCATTCCTGTTGCGGAAAAAGTTTCAAGTGGTGAAGTGGAACGAGGTATCTTGATTTGCGGCACGGGGATTGGAATGAGTATTTCGGCAAACAAAGTAAAGGGAATACGTTGTGCACTGGTTCACGATACGTTTAGTGCTAAGGCAACAAGAGAACATAACAATTCCAATATCCTTGCGATGGGAGAGCGTGTCATCGGTCCTGGCTTAACTCGTGATATTGCGGAAATATGGTTAACAACCCCCTTTGAAGGTGGCAGGCATGCAAATCGTATCAATAAAATAAAAGAATATGAAAAAAGTAAGTCATAGGAAGCGAGTGGACGGTTCTCTGGCTTCCTTTAAAGACAAGTAAAAAACCCCTTTGGCATGATGCGAAGGGGTTTTTTAGTAACAAATATTTTAATTTCAGGAAGCTCTAGAACTGTCCCAATGCTATCTTTGCCTCCTAAGCTGCTTTTCGCAAAGCTGCCACCTTTTCCCGTGTTTCCGGGAAAGTAGCCACAAGGAAAATATATAAACTTGAAGCAGCGATAAAGAAAATCATCGCAGGTGTATATCCGGCAGAACCTAAGATGAAACTCCAAACAATCGTTGCAATCGTTTGTCCTGCATAAGCAATCGCCCAAAATAATCCGAACATAATCGTCAATCTTTGAGGCGTCATCCCTTTAAGTTCATGAGGAAGATTCAAAAAGATTGGGTACTGAATATACATCGCAAAACCGGAAATCGCAATCAGTGTGTAAGATAGAAGCGGAATTTTATTAGCGAAAACAATCGCCAGGGCAAACGTACCTACCATAACAATCCCCGAGAAAAGAAGGATTGGCTTACGCGGTACCCCTTTATTTCCAATGGTAATTCCGGCAAATGTCCCGAGGATCCCAAGCCCTGATATTAACAGGTTCGTGATCGAGCCGTTCAACAATGTATATTGGTCGAAAATCGCTTTAAAGCTTACCAGCGATAAGACATACAAGGTTAAAAAGGAAGCAAACGCCAAGCCGTAGCGCCAAAGGAATCCGTCCTTGAGTGCGTCTTTGTAACCATACTGTTCTGCTTCTCCATCTGCTTCCTTTGTCTCAAAAGTTTCTGCTTTCCAAAGCCAGCCGATGAAAAAAAGTATCGTTAAAGAGGCAAAAACCGTTAATGTTAAACGCCAATTGGCCACCATTTGATTGGCAAAAACCGTAAATAACACAGCGACAATAAACGCACCCGCATTATAGGCTACCGTATTAGCCGCATTAATGCGCAGTTTAACGTGTGAATTTTTTACATAATGGGCAACGACAGGGTTCATATAAACAATGACCATGGAACCACCTACTGCCATAACCATCCGGGCAGCAGTATAGGCCCAATAGTTAGGAAGATAAATGGCGACAAGGCCCATCATTAACAGGGCGATGGCTGTACCTGCCGCCTTTTTAGGGCCTAATTTCATCAGCACCACAGCTGCTAAAATATTGGCAAATACACGGGCGGTCGTAATGGAATAGTTCACTAATTGAGAAATAAGCGGATCAACGGGTCCTCCGAAAAACGTTTCGGTGATTTGCGGAGTTAAGGAAGAACCCGCCACCCAGTTCATCGCAAAGGTCACATAAGCGAGCCATAAGACAGCCATCATAAAGTAACCCTTTTTTGTTTGATTCAACGTTTCCATAATTTCATCTGCTTTCATTAGAGATTTCATCTATGGCAAAGGTAATTTCTAGATTACAGGCTTCATTGTTTCTTTTAAGACTGAAACAGAGTGATTAAATTGCTGCTTTTCTAGTTCATTTAAATCAATTTCAATCACCTCGCGGATTCCGCCACGGTTAATTACAGCTGGAACTCCGATAAATACGTCGTGCTGTCCATATTGTCCATCTAGATAAGAAGAAACGGTTAAGATGCTGTTTTCATTATTTAAGATTGCTTTTGTAATTCGGACAAGAGACATGCCAATTCCATAGAATGTAGCCCCTTTTCGTTCAATGATATGATAGGCCGCATCACGGACATTAACGAAGATTTGTTCCAAGCATTCCTTGTTTAGTTTTTCGGCAGGAAGTTCTTCCAATCTTTCCACCCCTACTGAAGCGCGGCTCCAAACAGGAAGTTCTGTGTCTCCGTGTTCACCGATGATGTAGGCATGAACATTCCGAGTATCCATATTGAAATGTTGACCTAGCGCAAAGCGGAGGCGCGCAGAATCTAAGACGGTGCCAGAACCAATCACTCGTTCTTTTGGAAGCCCTGACTCTTTCCAAGTCACATAAGTTAAAATGTCTACTGGGTTGGTTGCCACCAAGAAGATCCCGTCAAAGCCGCTGGCCATGATATTTTTTACGATCTCTTTAAAAATCTTTGTGTTCTTTTCTACTAATTGTAATCGAGTTTCACCTGGCTTTTGAGCCAATCCTGCTGTAATAACAACTAAGTCGGCAGTTTCACAATCTTGATAAGAACCGCTCCATACATTGATTGGTGATGGCGCAAATGGGATTCCGTGGTTTAGGTCCATTGCTTCGCCTTCAGATTTTGCTTCATTGACATCAATAAGAACTAACTCTTCTGCTACTCCTTGATTAATCATGGAATAGGCATAACTGCAGCCGACGGCACCTGTTCCAATTAAAACTACGCGATTAACTTTCTTATTTCTGTTTTCCATGATGATCTCTCCCTTATATATGAAATGTATTAATTAACAAGTTGATGACGTTAGTATATCACTAGTTTGTGAATAATTTCACAATAAATATGACGTAATTATGAACTTTACTATGCAAGCCTTTACATTTTTAAAAAGTCATGGTTAACATGGGGAATTTCAATTTTAAAAAAACTTCTCTCTTTTTCACCAAGTTTTCACCATTCGCTAGTAATATTCATTTCATAAGATAGCCGAAAGGAGATTGAGAGATGAATACAAAAGTAAAAAAAGGTATTTTTTGGGGAGTGATCGTTGCTTCTGCCGTACTGGTGTTCAACGTCCTTCACTTTTTATTAGGAGGAAGCAGTGCGTATGCTAGAGGCCCGCATGGCGGACAAGCTATGGGTGGAATGGGACACGGCGGTGGCGGCTTTGGAGGCGGGCGCCAAATGATGATGAATGGCGCTCACCATGAGGGAGGATTCCCTTGGCTTTTCCTAATCATTGGACTAGCTGTTCTTGTTCTAGTATTCAGATGGCTCAGAAAGAAATCAAAAGCTTCTTCCATGCAACAGTTTATCGACACTTCACTTGCAAGCAGACAAATTCCAGTCACTAACCAAAATGCCAACATTTTAGATCAATGGGAAAAAGATATTTTAACTAAAAAGGAGAATGAATAACATGGGTATTTTTAGAAGATTAAAGACAATTACAATGGCGGAAATCAACGGATTATTAGACAGTATGGAAGATCCGATTGCCATGTTGAATGAGTATTCGAGAGAAATGGAACAGGAAATTACTAAAGGCCAGCAAGCACTAGCAAGACAACTTTTTGTTGAGAAAAAACAAGCGGCTCTTATTTCACAAACCAAAGCTTTAGTGGACAAGCGTACTCGCCAGGCGAGGCTAGCGATTGAACAGGGCGAGGAGGCAATCGCAAAATTAGCGGTGCAAGAAAAGCTTAACCAGGAAAAGACGTTACAGGTTTATGCCGATCAGTTAGAGGCGCTTAAGGGACAAACGCAAATTCTTATTGAAAAATTGGACCAGCTCAAAGAAACGTATAATCAAATGCAGCAAAAGAAAATCTTGTTGGCTTCCCGTGCCAATGTGGCTCAGTCGATGAAACAAATTCAGAAAGTAACGGTTTCCTTCAATACGGATGATGTTGCCAGAGGAGTAGCACGTGCGGAAGAAAAGGTCCTAATGATGGAGGCAGAGGTCCAGGCAGGTAATCAGTTTGCCGCTCCGTTAGCCCAGATTGATACGGCATATGATCGCTATGTGACTGATGAAGAACTGAATAAGGAACTTAAAAAATTAAAGAATGCATTGTAATTCCAGAAAGAGGAGCACCGCCAGATAGGGTTGGTGCTTTTCTTTTTATGTAGAAACGAGAAACTTGAAATATTTACCTTGAATTTGGACATAGTAAAGTTGAGGTGAGTATTTTGAATTCCATAATGAAGAATTTGGATTTACATGCTCAAGGGGTTTGGTTTCCAATCTTAATCTCGATGTTCTTGTTACTTTATGCTCTTTTTATGCCTAAAAAAGAAATAGGCTGGAGAGAATTTTATGTTACCTTTGGAATCGTTGGATATTTAGCATGGATTTCTGATTCGATATTAGGAAAAATGTTAGATCTTGTGGATTTTGGCCATCCAAAAATCACCGGAATTGGTGAATTTTTTAGTTACAGCTTCATTCCGTCCTCAATGGCTGTGATTTATTTAAATTACTTAGAGAAGACTAATAAATGGAAACTCACGATTATTTTCACGATCATGTCTGTTTTAATTGAATGGGGGATGAGGAGTGTAGGCTATATGAAGCCACATGGCTGGAGCTTTTTTATTTCCATCCCTTTATATTTGGTTGTATTTGCTTTCTTACTCCCGCTGCATCGTAAATGGATAAAATGTAAATCTGAATAGTATATTAAAGAGCTGCGGCGGCAGCTCTTTTTATATAGATACAAAGCTTTACAAAAATAATCGATAACACATGGTTGTTATAGGTAAGTTTCCATTTTTTCCACCTTTATGCCTAGTAAAAATACCCTCATTTCATTTTATAAGTATGATAAACTTGCAATATATCAACAGTAGTAATGGGGAATAAGATATGAATAACTCTACCGACGATCAAAGTATAAAAATAGAATTAGAGCTTCGAAAGGCCATTGAACAGAACCAGTTTACACTGCACTATCAGCCGAAGCTGGATTTAAGGACAGGTGAACTAGTTGGCGTAGAGGCGTTAATCAGATGGAATCACCCAATCTGGGGATTGGTGTTACCAGAAAGTTTTATAGGAATTGCTGAAGATACCGGTTTGATTATACCTATCGGGGAATGGGTTCTATATACCGCTTGTCGGCAAATTAAAAACTGGCAAAAGAAAGGTTTTTACACAGCAGTCTCTGTTAATTTATCGCAAAAGCAGTTTATTAACTTAAATATCGTTAAAACAATTGAAGAGGTCCTGCAAAAAACAGGTCTGGAACCACACTATTTAGAGGTTGAATTAACCGAAAGTATAAAACCTGATCTTGAACATACCATACTAACCCTGCAACAATTGAAGAATCTTGGAGTTTCTATCAGTATTGATGATTTCGGGACAGGATATAGTTCATTAAGCTATTTAAAGGAATTACCGATTGATACATTGAAAATAGACCAGTCGTTTGTACGGGAGCTTCATAACAATCCAAATGACGAAGCGATTGTTAAAACCATTATCTCCATCGCTCATAATTTAAATTTGAAGGTGGTTGCTGAGGGAATTGAGACAAAGGAGCAGCTGATCTTTCTCCAACAGCATTTATGTGATCAGGGGCAAGGATATCTTTTCAGTAAACCTATGTCTGCAAAGGAGTTAGATGATAATCTTCCTGAGATTCAACAAGTGGTGAATGAACACGGTATCCCTGAGAATATCAAGAACCGGATCTGGTATGAGGAGCTATTAAATCAAGCAAAAAAAGAATTACAAGATACCGTTCGTCTGCAACAAGGGATGATTTTTAAGTTTAAACGAATGAATGGACAATTTATTCATACCCTTTGTGATGGGGAGTTGCTCTATCGAATGGGATTAATCCCAGCGCAAGTGGTGGGAAAAAGGCTGGATGAGTTTTTTCCTTTGGAAATCGCCTTGAGAAAAACGGTCTATTATCAGAAGGCGTGGGATGGGGACGAACTTGTCCATTATGAAGGCCACGCCAATGGAATTGATTATTTAGCCAGTCTGCGTCCAATCAAAAAGGGCGGAGAAATCATCGAGGTGATCGGTTCTTGCATTGATATAACCGCACGAAAACAGGTGGAGAATTCTTTACGGGAAAGCGAGTCCAAATATCGTCTTATCACCGAGAATATGAGTGACATCCTTATGCTGCTGGATAACAACGGGAAGATTTTATATGCAACTCCTTCTCTTGGAAGGGCACTTGGTACTCCCGCAAGATCCTATGAAGGAGCTAGTGCGTTTCCATTGGTTCACCCCGAAGACAGACATAAAGTAATGAAACAATATCGGCAAATCCTAGGAAGGGTCCCTTCCTCTCGAATAGAAGCACGATTTTTACATTCAAGTGGAAATTATGTATTAATAGAGGGTATTGCTACACCGGTGTTTGGCAGTCATGGCGAAATGGAACATATTATCATTGCTGGTCGTGATATTACTGAGCAAAAAAGAAGAGAAGAACAATTAGCCAAATCAGAGAAATTGGCCATGGTCGGGGAATTGGCTGCCGGTGTGGTACATGAAATACGAAATCCGATCACATCGATTAAAGGATTTATTCAGCTGTTCCAACAAGGGACTCATAAACCTGAATATTTTAATATTATATTTGAGGAATTTAAAAGACTTGAGGATATTCTTCAAGAATTTTTAAACCTGGCGAAACCGCAGCCATCCAAATTGGAACGCTATGATCTTGCATCGATTCTTCAGGATGTGGTAATATTGCTCCGCCCGGAAGCCAATCTGAAAAATGTTCAAATCTATCAGGAATATGACGGTGCTTTTCCACCAATTATGTGTGATCGTAATCAGGTCAAACAGGTCTTCATCAATATTATTCGAAACAGCATGGAGGCTATTGTGAAGGCAGGCATCATTCAGATAGTTGGAAGCTTGGAAAGGGAAAATGTCCTTATAAAAATCATTGATAATGGAATGGGGATTAGTGAAGAACGTATTAAAAGACTTGGAGAGCCTTTTTATAGCAATAAGGAAAAAGGGACTGGTCTAGGTTTAATGTTGTGCTTCCGAATCGTCAAACAGCATAATGGGTCTATTACGATAAAAAGTACTGAGAATCAAGGGACAACCGTTGAAGTTCGGTTTCCGATTACTGACTAAAAGAAATGCATTAGAAAAGGGAGAAGAGTTGTCTTCTTCCTTTTCTAATGCCATTTGAACAATCGCAGTTCTTATTTATTGCTCCTCGGGAGCGTGAGCCCAAACCGATACACTTCCTCCGTTAACCGGGAACGTAGCATAACCATCCTCTTCAATCGTAATTTCTTCATTTCTTGAGTTGGTTAAATCCACCCATGTTTCCCCAGCTCTATCTTCACCGACATACATTCTTTTCTCACCGTCATCTCCATTAGAGACAACCACTGCACAGCCGGAATGTTTAATCTCTTCCACACCCAGCCGAACCCAGCCGATTGTATTTGGATGGTCAAAGTAATCTTGCTGCTCCCCGTATGCCTTTTCATAGCGGGCAAAGAGCATGGAATCGAGGATTTCCTTAATTCCTGTTTTAGGCTCTGGGCCTTGGATTCCATAATAATCCCCATAAAAGACACACGGATAGCCTTCTTGTCGAAGTAAGATCAGGGCATAGGCACTCGGCTTAAACCAATCTTGTACCCATGATTCCAGAGATTCCTGTGGCTGGGTGTCATGATTATCCACAAAAGTAACGGCATGCTCAGGGTAGGAGCCGGCAAGGGTATCCTCAAAAATGTGGGTTAAGTCAAAGTCGTTTCCTTCATTGGAAGCTTGGCACAGCTTATAGTGAAGCGGGACATCAAATAAATCTATATGAGTGTCCATTTGGTCAAGGTATTGCTGATATCCCTCCAACTCATGTTTCCAGAGTTCTCCAACAATATAAAAATCCTCCCCGCGGTGCTCTCGCATCTCCTCAACAAACTCACGAATAAATTCAGAATCGATATGCTTGATGGCATCTAGGCGGTATCCAGCGCATTCGAGGGTATCGGCCATCCATTTGCCCCATTTAATCATTTCCTTTTTGACTTCAGGATGATCATAGTCAATATCGGCTAACATTAAATAGTCATAATTACCGAATTCATCATCGACATTGTCACTCCAACCCTTATTTTCTCCCTGAATGAGAAAGATTCCGTCTTTGCCTGTCCTTTCATCCTTATCTGTACCGTTAAAATGCTCATAGCCCCATTGAAAGGAAGAATATTTTCCATCGCGGCCAGGGAAGGTGAACTTTGTCCAGCCCTCAATCTCGAAAGCTTCAGATATTTCTTTTGTCCGGTCCTCTGGATCGACCTCAACTACTTCAAAAATTTCCGTGTCATCGGCACCGGCTTTATGGTTCATCACGACATCTACATAAACTTTTATACCGAGATTGTGGCAGGCAGATATCGCTTCTAATAGTTCCTCTTTCGTTCCGTACTTTGTACGGACGGTTCCTTTTTGGTCAAATTCCCCTAGATCATATAAATCGTATGTAGCATAACCATTATTACCTTGAGTAGACGCTTTTGTGACTGGAGGTATCCAAATCGATGTGATACCTTTTTCCTTTAATTTTGGTGCCATTTCCTTAAGACGTTTCCAATGGGTGCCATCGTTCATTAGATGCCACTCAAAAAATTGCATAATGGTTTTGTTTCTCTCCATGCTGCTTCCTCCTTGATTAACGAATCATCGACTACAGGTTATTTACCCGGTTAGACAGCAAGTCAATCCTCATGGGAGCAAAGTACGACCTCATGCTTCCGAATCATGAAGAAAGAGATAATCATAGGGAAGAGTGCACCAAATCGATAAACCTTTTCATTCCTTGTGTAATTTGTTCCTCGTTAACAAACGAATAACTTAACCGGAGCCAGGAAGACGGCTCTTTTAGAGGGTCGCAAATCTGTCCGGGAACGAAGGAGATGGATTGCTCGATGCTCTTGGCTAATAATTCTACTGTTAAAAGATGGCTGGGAAGCTGTACCCACAAATTGAGACCGCCATTAGGACTGGTCCACTGCCAACCCGTTGATGAGAGTTCTTCCTCCATTCTTTCCTTTCGTATCTGCAAAGCAATTCGTAATTTCTCCACATGCTGCTGCAACCTTGACGATGAAAAATAATGAAGGAAAATCTTTTGATTTAATAGAGGTGAACCATTATCTGCTAGGGCTTTAACGGAGAAAAGCGAGTTTCTTACCGTTGTTGCTCCGTTCATCATTACAGCAATCCTTAAACCCGGAGAGATATATTTGCAAAAGCTCTTGATATAGATAACCATACCCGACGTATCGTAGGTATACATTGGCGGTGGAGGCTGCTGATCAAAATAGATGTCACTGTAGGCGTCGTCTTCAATTAAAAGACAGCGATATTGTTCTGCTAGCTGAACCAGTTGCTTCCGCTGAGACGATGGGACCGTATATCCAGTTGGGTTATGAAAGGTAGGATTCAGATAAAACAACCGTGGTTTGTGCCTTTTCATCAATAGTTCAATCTGTTCCAAATCATATCCATACGGATGAATATCAACTGTTACAATTTTAGCTCCTTGGGCTCTAAAAACATCAATCGCAGAACTATAGCTCGGCCGTTCAAATAAAACGGTGTCTCTAGATTTCACAAATGCCTGGGCTATTAAATGGATGGCTTGCTGTGATCCAGTTGTTATAAAGAGATGATCGGGATGTGTAATTGTTTTATAGTTTTGATTAAAATAGTCGGAAAGTGATTGACGCAGCTCTTCGTCACCTTGAACAGTGGAGTAGGTGGAGAGTACTTTCGGATAGAGGTCAAAAACTTTCTTCACATAATCAGAAATATAGCGGTTGGGTAAAAGGTTTGGATCAATTAATGCCTGTGAAAATTGATAGGAAACTGATAATTTATGAATTTCCGATAAATGATTTTTTTGCACATAAGCGGAAACTATCGGGTTTTCCGGGTTAGCAAAGCTTTTTTCCCCAGTAGATTGCACGTAATAGCCAGATTTATCTTTCGAATAGATTCTATTTTCTTGTTTGAGGAGCTGATAGGCTTTTAATACGGTTAAGCGATGGACATTCATGTCAGCAGCTAGATTTCTAATCGAGGGCAGCTTTTCATTTTCTTTCCATTCATTGAGTTCGATTCGGTGTATGACATAATCATAAACTTGTTTAAAGAGGTAATCTCCATTCATTTTCTTCCCTCCCATTTCCCTTGATTTTAACATGCAAAGCTTCCATCTGGTCTAGTCGTTTTCATCTGTTCTATTTGCCTTCCCTTATAATGGAGCACAAGGGAGGAATAGACATGGTTTTGATTGGTTATTTGTGTATGTGTTTGATCTTTAGCACCACGTTTCTTGCGATAAAAATAGGGATTGATGCGGGCGTGCCTCCATTTTTCTCGGCGGGCCTTCGCTTTTTGATCGCCGGTCTTATTCTGTTCGCCATTATGGTTATAAAAAGAAAGGCACCTATAGGATTGTTTTTTCGTAAGGAGATGCTGCTCTCGGGCGTTGGGTTAACCTTTGGTACGTTTGCCACGCTTTATTGGGCGGAGCAGTTTGTCCCTTCAGGAATGGCAGCCGTCTTGTCGGCGACGGGGCCGGTGATGATTCTGCTTATTCAAACCTTTATTTTAAAAATAAAAGCTAATACCAGTTCGTTTATTGGCTGTCTTGTTGGAATAGTGGGGGTGTTCCTCCTCATTTTACCGAGTTTTACATTTCATATGGACTTAGTTTTGTTGGCGGGGTGTCTTTTAATTATTGTGGGCGAGGTGTTTTATGCTTCAGGTACGATTTATTCCAAAAAGGTGATCAATCAGTTTGTTGATCAAGTTTCCCCGATTGCTTTGAATGCCGTTCAAATGATGCATGGAGGTATTTTGTTAATGATTTTGTCTCTTGTGACGGAGGATGTCCATTTGGACGCATTGGTGAGTCCGGCCGCCATCGGGTCCTCTATTTATTTGATTATATTTGGTTCAATGCTGGGGCATAGTCTCTACTACTGGCTCGTTTCGAAGACGAATCCCGTTTTTCCTTCGACCTGGCTTTTTGTGTCACCGATTCTTGCAATGGTGCTGGGGGTAGTTTTTTATCATGAAGCGGTTTCTTGGGTATCTGGTGCAGGGGCACTCACAATCATTATTGGAACGGTCATCATTTCACTGCCGAATTTGAAATCTCATCTCAGAGCCGACCTAAGGTTAGATAAAAAGGCAAAAATTTAATATTATGAAAGGAATCCCTGGATTTTTGTCCGGGGATTTTATAGTGTCCGTCCGCCTACTTTTGAACCATCACGTTGACTGTATAGTTTCGGTTGTGATAAAATTAGAGATAACTAGAAAGGGGTGAGTAAGTTGGGAAGTTGTATCGGATTGGTGAAATAGCGAATTTAATGAACGTATCAAAAAGAACAGTTGATTATTATACCCAAATAGGCTTACTGACCCCTGCAAGGACGGATTCAAATTATCGAATGTATGGGGAAGATTCGATTCACATCTTGGAGTTAGTTGAACATTATAAGACTCTTAATATGCCGCTTGAGGAGATCAAATCTTATATTGGTATGCTTGATTCAAAAAAGGCGATCGACAAAGAGAAAATAGAAAAACATTGTGAACAGATTGCTCTTCTTATGGAACACCTTAAAGAGGAAATAAAAGTCATGGAGCCTATGCTTCAGAAATTGAACCATGATGAAAAGGACATGCTTACAAATAAACTTTCCATTCAGGGAGTTACATTGGCGCAAACATTGTTATTGCTGTTCGGATAACTTTTTACTTTATTTTTTAATAAACCAGGAGGTGTATTCCTTACTTTCGCAAAAGAGTAAGGAGACTATTGACCATTATAAATTTGCTAATTATAGCAATCCTTATTGCATTTACTGCATTTTTCGTAGCTTATGAATTTGCTATTGTTAAGATTCGCAGTACCCGAATTGATCAGCTGGTTGGTGAAGGGAACAAAAATGCACTAGCAGCAAAAAAAATCATCTCAAATCTTGACGAATATTTATCGGCCTGTCAGTTGGGTATTACCGTTACTGCCTTGGGCTTAGGCTGGCTGGGAGAACCCACGGTGGAGCATATCCTTCACCCACTATTTGTCAGCTTAAACTTACCGGAGACCGTTTCAAGTGTGGCATCGTTTATTATAGCATTTGCATCTGTCACATTTATTCATGTGGTGGTAGGTGAACTCGCACCAAAAACGTTTGCTATTCAAAAAGCGGAGACGGTCACAATGCTTTTCGCCCGGCCGATGATCCTTTTTTATAAAGTAATGTATCCTTTTATTAAAGCATTAAACGGCTCTGCTCGTTTAATCGTAGGAATATTTGGATTGAAACCTGCTTCAGAACACGAAGCGGCTCACTCGGAAGAGGAACTCCAATTAATTATTAATGAAAGCTATAAGAGTGGGGAAATCAATCAATCTGAGTTTAAATATGTGAACAATATATTTGAATTCGATGATCGAATTGCTAAAGAAATTATGGTACCACGTACCGAGATTGTTGCCTTTGATAAATCTCAGACATTAGCAGAATGCCTTGAAATTTTAAAAAATGAGAATTATACAAGATACCCAGTTATCGATGGTGAAAAAGATCATATTGTGGGTATTGTGAATATGAAGGAAGTTTTGACGGACTACGTTATTAATAAGAACTTAGAAACACCAATCGAACATTATGTGCGCCCTGTCATTCAGGTGATAGAATCGATTGCCATCCACGATTTGCTTCTTAAAATGCAGAAAGAACGAATCCATATGGCGATTTTAATGGACGAGTATGGAGGGACTGCAGGATTAGTGACGGTTGAAGACATTCTTGAAGAAATTGTAGGGGAAATTCGCGATGAATTTGATGCCGATGAAGTCCCTGAAATTAATAAGATCAGTGATACTAAAACGATCGTTGATGGAAAGGTCCTTTTAGAAGAGATAAATGATCTATTTGGTATGGAATTAGATGATACAGATATAGATACGATCGGCGGCTGGATCCTCTCACAAAAAATGGACGTCTCTGAAGGTGAAAAAATTTACCACGACAATTATGAGTTTAAAGTACTCGCAGTTGATGGCTACCATATTAAATCATTAGAAATTGTAAAAGCTTTAAACAAGGAATCATATGCTTAATAGCTAGACCTCGATTGGGGGCATACTGGGACGGTTCTCATGCTTTTAGAAGCATGGGAACCGTCCTTTTGCCTTGACACCAAAACAAAAACCCAGCCTGAAAAACGGTACTGGGCCATTGTGTTTATGGTTTTAGTATCACTTTGATGCAATCTTCAGTCCGTGTATCAAAAACTTCATAACCATGTTTTGCTTGGTCTAATGGGAGAACGTGGGTGACTATGTCACTCGGGTCAATTTTTCCAGAGGCAAATAAATCATAAAGAAAAGGCATGTATGGAATAACTGGGGCCTGTCCCATTTTAAGATCAATATTACGCTGAAATAAATCACCTAGAGGGAATGCGTTATAGCGCCCGCCGTATACCCCAGTAACTTGAATCGTCCCACCTTTGCGCACGGCTTGTGAGGCAATCACTAGTGCTCCCATTGCTCCGCCTTGCAGCTTAAGTCCGCTTGCGAGAAACTCCATAGGCGTCCACTTACCATCCATACCGACAGCATCAATCACGATATCGGCTCCGCCCTTAGTGATTTCCTTTAAATACTGGCCTGTGTTTTCATGCTGCTCAAAATTGATGATTTCTACATTGTTTGTCCGTTTTGCATGCTGCAATCGGTAGTCAATATAATCCACGGCAATCACCCTTTTTGCCCCTTTGTACCAGGCAAACTTTTGGGCAAGTAAACCAACAGGACCACAGCCTAATACGACGACCGTATCTCCGTCCTTTACGCCCGCATGGTCAACGGACCAATAGGCTGTAGAGGCAGCATCTGCGAGTAAGACTAGTTTTTCATCGTCCACTTCGCAGTTTTCGGGAATCTTAAAAGGAGTGAAATTCCCGTAAGGAACCCGCATATATTCGGCCTGCCCGCCTGCATAGCCGCCGGTCAGCTCGGAGTAGCCAAAGAATCCGCCGATGTCCCCGTGAGGATTGGAATTATCGCATTGGCTGGTTAGGTCATGCTGACAATACCAGCAGGAGCCGCAGCTGACATTAAAAGGGATAATGACGCGATCGCCTTTTTTTATGTTTCTGACATCTGGTCCGACTTCTTCCACCACACCCATCGGCTCATGACCGATCACAAAGTCTGTTGGCGTACTTGGAATCATGCCATGAATTAAATGGAGGTCCGACCCGCAGATAGCGGATGAAGTCACTTTAATAATGATGTCGTCTGAGTTTTTGATCGTGGGGTCTTTTACGTCTCTAACTTCTATATTTTTAATCCCTTGATAAGTAACAGCTTTCATTAAAGTATGTCCCTCCTTTTATTGATTTGGTGTAGCAAACATTCCGCCTCTATCCGTGTCATTAGGGAAGAGGGTCATTTGGGCAATTTGGACCGCCGTCTCGGCGCCTTTTAAATCAATCGGATATTGATCTTTGAAGTTATAAGGATGGAGCCATTTGTTTTTGATCATGAGTTCCGAAAGCTCTCCATGTAAATCAAGGGCGGCTTCCAATTGTTTGGTTAGTACCCTTCTTAATTCAGGGTCCGTTGTTTCAGTGATGGCAAAACCATAATTGCGGATTCCGCTTTTGACTGAGATTAAGAAATCCATAGCAAACGTAGAATCAGCTAAATTAGGCATGCCTTCCGCATTTCGCGGGTCAAGATAATCCTGCATTTTTCCACCTCCAGCTTAATGAAATAGTTGGCTTTTTTTATAAAAAGGCAGTAGTTCATTGATATCTTGAATCGATTGGTTCACGTCTTTTTCCATCAGTTGTTTGAGTTCATTATTGAAACAAATCCCCTGCATCAATTTGGATCTAAGCAAACAAACCGTTTTAAAATTAATCAGCTCATGTGTTTCTAAGGTTTCATGTAGTGCTAACTGTTCTTGGTCCATTTACTTCACACCTCCATTTCTTGACAGAGATATTTTCTCCAACTAGATGAAAATAATGAATATGATAAACAATTTATTGAAAATATAAGAGGGAAAAATACCGATAACGATGGAGTGGTATAGATGGTTAAGTATTTAGGATTACACGAGACTCTCGATGTTCATGAATTATTGACCTTTAAAAACCTTTGTCTGACCAAATCATCGACAATGAGTGCATTAGTACAGGATGAGGAATTAAAAACGATTCTTGCCAATGATGTGACGACAGGTCAACGTCATATCGAGAAGTTACAACAATTTTTAACCAACCGGGAGGCGCAGTAATGAATTCATTTGTTCAAAACCTGATGGGAATGGGCGGGATGACCGATCAGGTGATTGCCACCGACTTTTTAATTGCAGCGAAGGCAGGGGTTAGAAATTATACGGTTGCTCTTACCGAAGCCGCTACTCCAGAACTCAGAACGGCTTTAAGAGAACAATTAAGAGATGCCATTCAAACGCATGAGAATATTACCAACTATATGATTGCAAAGGGATTTTATCATCCACATGTATTGGGTGATCAATTGCAAGTTGATTTAACCGCTGCTAACATGGCAACGAATTTGGCTGAAAAAACAAATAGCTAAATAAAAAAACCCAGCATTCATATATGAAAGTTGGGTTTTTTGTAAATTCCATTGGCTCTGTTAGTTATATGTTTGTTCAACGACAAATTTCGTTCGGTCTCCCCGTGTGATAATTTGAGCGTATTCGATTGTTTGGCTTTTGTTGTCATAGGTTTTCGATTCTGTTAAGAAGGTTGGCGATCCGACAGGAATGTTTAAGTATTTGCTAACCATTTCATCGGACAAGATTGGTTCGATTGATTCCTGTCCGTGCGAGATACTTACGTCAAATTTGGTACGTAAAATCTCAAATAGGGATTCTTTGCAATCTTCAGCACTCATACCTGGTGCAACCTTCCAAGGAATATAGGAGGTATGATATTGAATGGGCTCCGAGTCAGCGTACCTGAGTCTGATTAGTTTTATGACTGGATCTTTTTCCGAAATCTCTAAAATGAAGGCAATCGCTGGATCGGCTGGAATGACGTCTAAACTTAACACTTCAGATTTTGAATTTCGTCCTTCCATTTGTTCTGCAAAGCTGCGAATCTTCTGGGTGTAAGGGGTTTGAATTTTATCCATTGACACAAAGGTCCCTTTGCCTTGAATTCTATTGACATATCCCTCTAATTCCAGCTGCTGTAAGGCAAGGCGGACAGTTGTTCTACTAACATGGTATTGCTCACAAAACTCACTCTCAGTTGGCAGTTGTTCATTGTTTTTATATTTGCCAGATTTAATTAGTTCGATAATTTTTAATTTAATGGTTGTATATAAAGCTTCCCCATGTTTTTGTTCAATTGTCACAAGAAGCCCTCCCTTAAAACAGTTTTATATTTCTATCATATAACATTTGTTACTACTTTTGAATGGGTTTTCAAAAATACTCTGTATTTGTAATTTACCAAATGTTACAGAAAAAATACAATTGACATAAATTAATACAACATGTTAAATTTGTAATAACAAATGAAACAAACTCCATGCATTGTTATTATCAATTTTGAAAGGGATACCAATTTTAAAATAGGGGGTAGAAAAATGAAAATAATTGTCACTAAAGACTATGATGAGTTAAGTCGTATTAGTGCGAATAAGTTTATGGAGGCTATTAAGAGAAAGCCTGATGCCAGTTTAGGATTAGCGACGGGCAGTTCTCCGATTGGTCTGTATAAGGAACTAATTCATCTTCATAAAAAGTCAGGACTTGATTTTTCCAAAGTGAAGACCTTTAATCTGGATGAATATGTCGGGATTTCGCAAGATCATCCGGAAAGCTACCACAGGTTTATGTTTGAGCAGTTATTTAACCACATTAATATCTCGCCTGAAAATGTTCATATCCCAAGGGGAGATCAACCGGACATTCATGAACAATGTGATTTATATGAAAAGGAAATACAAAAGGCGGGCGGAATTGATATTCAGGTGCTTGGCATCGGATCCAATGGACACATAGGTTTCAATGAACCAGGCTCGAGTCCGGAAGAAAGAACAAGGGTTGTTCAATTGGCGGATAGTACTATTAAAGCGAATGCACGTTTCTTTGGCAGTGAAGAACTTGTTCCACGTCTGGCGATATCCATGGGTATCCAGACCATCTTAACGCAATCCAAACAAATTATACTTTTAGCAAGCGGGCATGAGAAAGCTGATGCCGTTCAAGCAATGGTCGAGGGGAAGATCACACCTGAGCTGCCTGCCTCCTATTTACAGTCGCACCCTGATGTAACCGTTATCGTCGATCAACAGGCTGCGAAAAAGTTGAAGGTTACACAAGCCAGCTAATCTATCAAAGGGAAATCCTTTATTGAACCAACATTGAGGGAAAATAACAACAACTATTCTATAAGGGAGAAAACATCTATGTTTAAAAAAGCCTTTCAAATTTTACAGCAGCTAGGACGAGCCCTGATGACACCGGTTGCCGTTTTACCTGCTGCAGGTTTATTACTTCGTTTTGGTGATACTGATTTATTAAATATGCCAATTATAAAAGATGCCGGAGGAGTTATTTTTGATAACCTGCCATTAATCTTTGCTGTCGGTGTGGCGATTGGTTTGGCCGGAGGCGAAGGTGTAGCAGGGTTAGCCGCAGTTATTGGTTATTTAATCTTGACGAAAACTCTGGACAATATGGGGACTTTGCTTGGGCTGAAGCCGCCTTATGAGGGAGCAGAACACCTTATAAATATGGGGGTATTCGGCGGGGTCATTATCGGATTATTAGCCGCCTTCCTTTATAAACGTTTTTCAAAAATCGAACTGCCTCAAGTACTGGGGTTCTTTTCAGGCAAACGATTTGTTCCAATTGTTACATCGCTAGGTGCATTAATTACAGGGGTGGTATTCTCGTTCCTATGGCCGCCCATTCAAAATGGGATTAATGCTCTAAGTGGAATGATTTCTGATTCAACGATTGGTTTGTTTTTCTATGGAACGATTTATCGTTTATTGATTCCGTTTGGACTGCATCATATTTTTTATACGCCATTCTATTTTATGATGGGGCAATATACAGACCCTGCTACAGGTGAAATCGTTACAGGGGATATGGCTCGTTTCTTTGCAGGGGACCCAACTGCCGGACGATTCATGATGGGAGACTTCCCTTATATGATTTTCTGTCTGCCGGCTGCTGCATTAGCAATGATTCATGCCGCTAGACCCGAAAAACGCAAGATGGTTTCCGGTGTTCTTATCTCAGCTGCCTTAACATCAGCGCTGACTGGTATTACCGAACCGGTTGAGTTTGCCTTCCTTTTTGTAGCACCGTTGCTTTACTTGGTTAATGCTATGTTGGCTGGAGTTATGTTTGTGATTATGGATTTATTCCATGTTCGTCATGGTTATACCTTCTCTGGGGGAGGAATTGACTACGTATTAAACTACGGATTGTCTACCAATGGTTGGGTAGCTATTCCTGTAGGGATTGTTTTTGGGGTTCTTTACTACTTCCTTTTCCGATTTGCGATTAAAAAATGGAATTTACAGACTCCTGGCAGGGAGGTTGATGAGGAAAACGCAGGTGAGGCGGCCGTTTCAAGCGGGGGAGATTTGGCCGTTGATGTCCTTGCAGCCTTAGGCGGAAAGAATAATATTGTACATCTAGATGCTTGTATCACTCGTTTACGTGTAACCGTTGACAAGGGTGCCAATGTGGATAAAGATCAGCTTAAAAGGCTGGGTGCTGTTGGTGTCTTAGAAATGGGGAATAACTTCCAAGCTATTTTCGGGACGAAATCGGATGCTCTTAAGGATGAAATTAAGTCGATTATGGCTGGAAATGCGGTAAAGTCAAAGAAGAGTAAAGCAGCCGACCCTCAAATGCAAAAATCGGACAAGCTTTCAGGTGAGGATACACTGGCTGCTCCAATGTCAGGTAAAGTGATTCCGCTATCTGATGTTCCGGACCAAGTATTCTCTAGTTTAATGATGGGTGATGGATTTGCCATCGAGCCAGTGGATGGTAAGGTCGTGGCACCTGTTGATGGAGAAATCGTAAGTATCTTCCCAACGAAACATGCGATTACCATGAAAAGTAAGGCAGGCAGTGAGATTCTGATTCATATTGGTATTGACAGCGTGCAGCTTAAAGGAGAAGGCTTTGAATCCTTGGTTTCTGAAGGTGATCAAGTGAAAAAAGGCCAGCCGATTATGATGGTGGATCTACATGCCATCAGAGAAAAGGTTCCTTCAGTGATTACACCAGTTGTTATTACAAATTTATCACCAGAGAAGCAACTAGATAGGACTCTAGGTGAGGATGTACAAGCTGGCGAGTCAGTTGTATTAAAAATAAAGTAGGTTGTAAATCAGACAATAAAAAGGAAGCCTGTGTAATAAACCGGGCTTCCTTTTTGATTTTATGTTTATCGATTTCAATCTAGTGTGTAATTTTTATATTATTAAGAAAAAATAAATAAATAGTCCCTTTCATATTGAAGTGCCGCTAGATTTTATGTAAACTTTTAAACTATATATTATTAAAAGGAAGTTTATATAATTTGAAGAGATTAGTACTTATACTTACATCAATCATTATCTTTAGTGCTCTAGGGCACCAAGCGAAAGGGGGGTATAAAGATCCGCGCAGCGCGCGGATGCGATCTTTCTATTATTTCATGCGGAATAATCCGTTTTGATAGTTTGAAAAACATTAACAAAGTGCCAAGTGTCATATCTGAAGAATTTTTTGTACATAAAAAGGTGCCCCTAGATGGGACACCAATTAATTACTATCAATTAATAGCAGCTTTATTAGAACTTGTTGGCCAAACATACCCGATCATTGCACCAGCTAAAGCCGGTAAAATCCATCCAAGGCCGATATCATAGAGCGGTAAATACTCCATGTAAGCTGCTTTGATGGATTCAAATAAAGAGTTTGTCGCACCTGGTAAGCTGCCCGCTAATGTACTATAACCGTCGAAGAAACTAACGCAAAAAGTAAGGAACATAGATGCAGCATAAACACTTTGCTTATGTTTGAATAATGGTGAGCATAATGCTAATAAGATTAGAACAATTGCTAAAGGATAAAGTAGCATTAATACCGGTACTGCGTATTGAATAATATTGTTCAAACCAAAGTTAGCAATGATAAAGGATACTAGGCATAGGATTAGCACGAACATTTTATAGCTTACTTTTGGAAAAACACTATTGAAAAATTCGCTGCAAGAGGTAATAAGGCCGATACTTGTTTTTAAACATGCCAGTACGATAATAATCGCCAGTAAAATCGCTCCGAATGATCCGAAATAATGCTGGGCAACCTTAGCGAAGATTAATCCGCCATTATCAAATGTACCAATGGCAGATACACTTGAAGCTCCCATATAAGTGATAAGCCCGTAGATCAGCATCATTAGTGCCATTGCGAAAATACCAGACTTCCACGTTGCTTTCGCAATTGTCTTTGTGTCAGTAATGCCTTGTCCCTTAATGGCATTGATGACGACAATTCCGAATGCTAGTGATGCGAGAGCATCCATCGTGTTGTATCCCTCTTTAAAGCCAGTAATAAAAGCCAATCCGCTATAGTCGCCTGTCGGCTTATCGAAACTCCCCATAGGCTTGACGAGGGCAACAATAATCAAGAAGAATAAAAAAGCTAAAAATGCCGGTGTTAGATATTTTCCAATATAGTCGATAATTTTAGCTGGATTTAACGAGAAATAATAAACGATGGCAAAAAATAGGAAGCTAAAGAGTCCTAGATATAAAGCAGTGTGCTCTGGATTAATAAATGGCTCGAAACCTACTACAAATGGTACAGTTGCTGTACGTGGGATGGCGAAAAATGGTCCAATTGTTAGGTAAAGGGCCATCGCGAAGACGACTCCGAATACTGGATGGACACGTCCCGCCAAGTCGCGCAGCCCGTTACTTCCGGATAAACCAAATGCCAATATCCCCATAAATGGGAGGCCGATTGCTGTTACTAAGAAACCGATTAAAGCAGGCCAAAAATTGGTTCCAGCAAGTTGTCCCATTTGGATAGGAAAAATCAAGTTACCTGCACCAAAGAACATACCAAACAACATGGTACCGATGACTGCATAGGTAGAGAATGATATTTTCTGTTGCATATATGTGCTCCTTCTTGAAGAATTTGATTCATTTTAACACCTTTTTTAGCAGTTAGCTATGCCGGTATATTATTTTGAAAAATTATTGACAGAATAATAATTCAAATTCTATAATACAGAACATACTTAGATTTTGGAACTACTTCTTTAAAATTCACATAACCTGAGCAATGAAGGGAATAGTAGTAGTGCTTATCTCACTGTTTTAGAGAGCTGATGGAAGGTGCAAATCAGCACATAGATAAGGATGAAATTCAGTCCCGGAGCATCTTTTTCGAAATGAACACGGCTTTATGAGGAAAAGACGGTCAATGGATCGTTAACAAAGTCGAGAGGCAGACTTTTGTCTGCAACTAGGGTGGTACCGCGATATAGTCGTCCCTACTGATTCTGATCAGTAGGGACTTTTTTATTTTTGTTGAAAAATTTTTATTGCCTGAGAGAAGTTGCAAAATGCTAGTTATGTTCAATGAACAGCCTACATTATGAGGAGGAGTTATGTTGGAATTACAAAAAAGATTATTACCGCGCCATATACGGCTAATGGCCATCGGGGGAGCCATAGGCACGGGTATATTTAAAGGAACATCTGAAACCGTATCGATCGCAGGGCCAGCTGTTATTTTTTCCTATCTGTTCGCAGGCTTATTGCTGCTGGTGGTCATGAGTGCGATTGCCGAGATGGCCATTGCGTATCCGGGAATAAATATGAAAGGATTTATCCGGCTGGCTTTTGGAGCAAAGGTATCGTTTGTGATTGGCTGGCTGTACTGTTTTATGTGGCTCACCGTGTGCGTGATTGAAGTCATCGCAGCCGGAAGCTTCCTGCAATACTGGTTTCCTTCCATGTCTTTGTGGTCGTTAAGTTTTATAAGCGCCATTTTTATTGTAGCTATTAATTTTATGAACGTGAAAAAGTATGGAGAGTTTGAGTTTTGGTTTGCTGGAATAAAAATAACGATGATTGTCCTCTTCATTGTTCTAGGCGGTTGTATTTTATTCGGTATCATTCCTAGCAGTGAAACGCACTATCTACAAAACTATGTCCAGCATAAAGGATTCTTCCCGCACGGCTGGTCAGGTGTGTTCTCAGCTTTATTAATTGTTATCTTTTCCTATGGCGGGTCTGAATTAATCGGGTTAACGCTTACGGAGACAAAGGATGCTGAGAAGGTATTGCCAAAAGTAATTAAAGGGGTCATTTGGAGAATTGTCCTATTCTACACGGTTCCGATCGTGATTATCTGCGGATTGATTCCATGGGATGAAATCGGCAATCAGGCAAGTCCGTTTGTCCAAGTGTTATCCGCAGTCGGATTTCCGGGTTCCGCTCATATTATGAACTTCGTCCTTATTACGGCTGTTTTGTCAGCGGCTAACTCAGGTATTTATGGCTGTACCCGGATGTTGTATTCTTTAGCGGCGGAAGGGGAAGCACCGAAGCAGTTTTCGTATGTGTCGAAGAACGGGGTGCCATTATTTAGTGTGATCTTGAGTGCGGTCGTTCTAATTTGCGGTACGTTTGTGGCTTATTTTTCACCTGACCGTGTGTTTGGGTATTTGATGGCGATTCCGGGGTTTACGGTCTCTGTGGTTTGGATTGCGATTTGTTTAGCTCAGTTGAAGCTTCGTAAAACTTATAATAAATTACCGCATTTTCATGTCTGGGGATTTCCTTATGCGACTTCGTTAACGGCTGTTGCTTTAATCATTAGCTGTGTGGCCTTTGCGTTCAGCGAGGAGAACCGATTGAGTATTTTTGTATGTATAGGGATATTGCTTATTTTGGTGCTGTTCTCGGTGCTAATTGATAACAAGAATAAGAAGTAAAGTGATAAATGAAAACCTGAACAATCACCACCGTGATTTTCAGGTTTTTTTATTTGTAACACCCTTATCAACTGGCAATTGATTGGTCTTCATTATTCTTTAGAACGGATGGCTTTAAACAAGTGCCTCCCCATTTGGAACAATCATTTATGTTTACCAAGATGGTTAAAATCCTCTTCTATTGTGGAAGAGGATTTTGTTTACTCTGGCTTAATAGAAGGATTTAATTAGTTTTTCAAGCTGCTGGTAGGAATTTGTCTCATATGTTGGATGAATTGTTTCATTCGGCTTCGTTCGGTTTTTGGTATTGATCCAAATCGAGTTCCACCCCGCATGATGGGCGCCGGTGATGTCATTCTCAAAAGAATCTCCAACCATGAAACTATGTGCGTGAGGTGCATTTGTTTTCTCAATCACATAATCAAAAAATTCCTTATGCGGCTTAGCATAACCAACTTCACTTGAGATAAAAATATGGTTAGATGGCAGCCACTCTGAAATAGCTAATGATTCTATTTTTAATCGCTGATGGGAAGAGGGGCCATTCGTAGTGATATAAACCGGTATGCCCATAGCGCTTAAGTGTTGAAGGATATTTCTCATTTCTGGTATCAGGGAAACCTTATATTGCTGGTCTTTATATTCTTTCTGAAAAGCATCTGCTTCTTCAGTAGTGATCGTATATCCGAAATCCTTAAACGCATGGATCATCCGATATTGATGCATTTTTTCTAATGGCATTTCCCCTGATTCAGTTTGTGCGAATACTTTATCACTATACTCTCTGCTTTTTTTAAAAAGTTGTAGGATGGGTATATTTGTAATTGTAGAAAAAATACTATTATATGCCGCTTGAAAGGGCTGCAGCTGGTCATATAAAGTATCATCCAGGTCGAAAAAGAAGGCTTTCATGGACTACACTCCTATTTTAAATGCATTACACTTCTCTTATTATATTAAAATGCAATCATTAAAGAAACCGGTAGATGATGATTGTCCAAATAATGAATGTTAAGACAGGAAGGGAAACGAGAGTGATGAGAAATGACCGCTCAAAGATGCTATATCCCTTTTTCTCTGCGAACCATTCACATAATAAGACAAGGATATAGAGTAATATCAGCTGGATTGAAATGGATACGAGTTTATATAGTACAAATTGTAGGAAACCATGATTGTCCATTTTATTTCCCCTTTCGCATACCTATATTTATTCATGAGCGAAGGGAAGTATTATCGAAAAAGGCCCCTTATAAAAGGAGCCTTTCACTAGATTACCATCGTTTGTCTGTTTTCTAGATATGTATCATACATTTCTAAACTTTCCAGGAGTTGATGTTTATAAATGAATAGAGCTTTTCTAACAACATCGTTATAATCCGGTTGATTTAGTTCAATAGTACACTGTTCCAATTCTTTGTTTTTAACGATTTTTAACTCCGTAAAAATGCTTTCTAAATCTCTCCCCATCCAAACTACCTCCAACTAATTATTCTCTTTCTGCTAAAAGTATGGACAGATTTTTTATTATTTATTCGATTTGAAATTATGACAATTTAGTGAAAAATAACTATATTATTATCATGAAAAAAGCGTTGAAAACGGTCTGAATAGGAAATAAAAGCTACTACAATAGTAATAAAATTAAGGATTATAATGCTCTGCCATTATTTTCAGTGTTGTGTATGCGAGAAAAAATAACTAGAATTATATTGTAGTATCATGATATGATATTAATTAAACTGAATTTACGCTCTTTAGATATACTTCTATAATTATTAAGAAAAGGAGAGAGGTTATGAAGAAGATTAGTCTTGCTTGGCAGATTTTCATTGGTTTAGCCCTAGGGATTACCGTGGGTGCGATTTTTTATGGGAATACTCATGTAGCTGATTTCTTACAGCCAATTGGGAATATCTTTATCCGTTTAATTAAAATGATTGTTATCCCAATCGTTGTTTCAAGTCTAATTGTAGGTGTTGCTGGTACTGGTGATATGAAATCGCTTGGTAAACTCGGCGGAAAAACCCTTCTATATTTCGAAATCATTACTACCATTGCCATTGTGTTAGGATTACTTTTTGCTAATGTCTTCCATCCTGGGACTGGTGTCGATCGGTCACACTTAGCGAAGACAGATATTAATTCGTATGTGGAAACTGCGGAAACCACTCAATCACATTCTATGGCCGATACGTTTGTTAATATCGTTCCTTCGAACATTATGCAGTCATTAGCAAATGGTGATATGTTAGCGATCATTTTCTTTTCTGTTATTTTTGGTCTTGGTGTGGCTGCGATTGGAGAAAAGGGTAAACCGATTCTCGACTTCTTTAGAGGCACAGCCGATGCGATGTTCTGGGTAACTAACCAAGTGATGAAGTTCGCTCCGATTGGTGTTTTTGCGTTAATTGGCGTGACTGTTTCAAAATTTGGTATAGGGTCTCTGATTCCATTAGGGAAATTAGTTATCGTTGTATACGGTGCGATGATTTTCTTTATTTTGGTTGTTCTAGGTCTTACTGCTAAGATTGTTGGGGTCAATATCTTCAAGTTTTTGGCTTATTTGAAGGATGAATTACTACTTGGTTATTCTACTGCAAGCTCGGAAGCAGTTCTTCCGAAGATCATGGAAAAAATGGAGAAGCTTGGCTGTCCAAAGGCGATTACTTCTTTCGTTATTCCGACTGGATATTCATTCAACCTTGATGGTTCCACTCTTTATCAGGCGATTGCGGCGTTGTTTATTGCGCAAATGTATGGCATCCATTTGAGTATTACGCATCAGATTACGCTTGTACTTGTGTTGATGGTAACGTCTAAAGGTATTGCTGGTGTTCCAGGGGTATCGTTTGTTGTACTTCTTGCAACACTGGGCAGTGTCGGCATCCCTGTTGAAGGTCTTGCGTTTATCGCGGGTATTGACCGTCTTCTTGATATGGCACGTACATGTGTAAATATCGTTGGTAACTCTCTTGCTGCGATCGTGATCACGAAGTGGGAAGGCCACAAGATTAAAGATGAAGGTAAAGTAGCAGCTTAATATTGGATTGAAGACAGAGATGCAGATTGCACTCTGTTTTTTTTATTTGAGGTTAAAATTGGGATACATCCTTCAATCAAAACTATCTAATATTTTCAGGATAAAATAAAAAGGTTAACCAAATAGAAATCTGGCTAACCGTAGAGTACCAATATTAACTTAAAGTGTCCTGCTTTTTTTTCTAATGGATTTCCTTAGCTGTTCCACTAATAATCTTTAACTGGTCATTTTCATAACCAATTGTATACTGAACTTTATATTTGGCATAACTTTCAGTTCCATCCTTCAAATCTACAGCAGTAATAATACCTGTTACGGTAATATTCTCTCCATCCACCATTGTTTGGATATCGTCTATAGTGGTTGACTGAGTCTGTAAATAGCCGTTACGAAATTTGGAGAAACCTACCTTACTCTGCCAAGAGCTGCCTAATAGAGAATAAGCCGTGACATAATCGCGGGAATTCAGGCTTTCATAAAAATAGCTTACTAGATAACTAGCAGTTATTTCTGGCGACTCTTCATCCTCACTCGTATCTGCAGCGGCTGTTTCAACCGAGACAGAAGGTAACTCTGTCAGTGGGGATTTCGACCAGCCCTCAACGAGTGACAAAATATTAACAATAGGAAGGCTAAATCCGATGGAACCCTGATCAGTGGCTGCCGAATTAATACCAAGAACTTCACCAGTCTTCCGGTTAATCAATGGTCCGCCTGAGTTACCTGGTGCAATTGGTGCTGAGATTTGATAAGCATCTTTATAATGAAAAGGCTCAATATCAAAGTCTCTGCCAACGCCGCTGATTATCCCAGTTGTTACGGTATTTTGTAAACCTAATGGACTCCCAAGTGCTAATACCTCTTCACCCACATCCGACTTCTTTTTGCTAATTTGTAATGGTTTTTCAGTTGCAATTCCTGGGACACGAACCACTGCAACATCAACGTCTTGGCTAATCCCAATGACGGTTCCTTGGAACTCTCTGGCATCCGATGTTTTGATTTTTACCGTTTTTGCGCCGCTTACAACATGTGCATTTGTTATAACGTCACCATTTTTATTATAGAGAAATCCCGACCCTAAAGTGCCATCTTCCTGTTGAATCATGACGACTTCTTTCTGAATATCATGAATGATATCTTTTAGTTCTTTTTCTGATACTTTAGCACTTGCTGTTTTTGTTTTGATCGGTTCAAATAGTGAGGTGTTTTTAAGTTGGGCAGGAATTTCTTGATGCCAATAAAAAATGAAGCCGCCGCTTGTTCCAAGAATCAGCAGTGAACTAGTAATGCTAATCAGCCATTTCATCATTAATACCCCCTATTCATTTAGTTCCCATGTCAGTCTAGTAATTTTTACGGTACAGTCTTGATATACTCCATAATGATAATCGTCAAAGCTGCCATTCTGACCAGGGTCTAAATAATAAGGGTCACCATATGTATAATCCGATCCTAGGTTATTTCCATCTTTATCATAGACTGTATAATAGATTTTGATGGACGAAATAGGTACTGTGGCTTTGTTTTTAAGGTCACCTGCAATATGGAGATCCCCGTATTCATCCGTATAAATATCCAGATTGTCAACGCTGACAGCAGCGGTATGATTATTTAAATCCTCCTGTGCGGCAACCTCAATTGCTTTTTGAATCCGCTCCTGCTCTGCCTTTTCAAAAGCTGCTTGTTGATTTTCTATTCTGGTTTTAAAAGAAACTAGTTTTGTGTCGTTGGCTGCATATTCTAAACCTTTATCCACTGTTGCGGTTGCCTCTGTAAATTTCTTATCACCTAGTTGCTCTTCTGCCTTTTTGGTAGTTAGCTCAACCACTTTCGCCGTAATCAATCGCTTTACTTCCTCTGTTTCCGCTGAATTGAGCGAGGATAATGCAGTTAATTTTCCTGCTAAGTCTTCAACAGTGTTAAGTTTATTTATCTCAATCTTTATTTTTGCCACTGCCAGTGTCGTTGATTTTTCCTCTAATTGTTTACTAAGAGGAGTGTAAAGCGGGCCTTTTAGTATTTGTAATGTAATTCCTAATTTATTAATCTGTGAATCTGCTTGATCCAGTTTTTGTGTTTTCAGGGAATTAGTAACTTCTTTTAATGACTTATCCACTTGGACTGCTTTTTCTATCATTTCCTTATCTTCTGTCAGCACTTTATATGTAGGTCTTAATGTTTGTGCCTTTTTCAAGGAAGACAATGCCTCCGTATATTTGCCGTTTAGGGCCTCCCTTTCTGCTTTTTCCTTTAACGAAATGACACTTTTATTGGTCTCCTTCTGATGACTGTAATAAGCATAGGAAGATCCGCCAGCGACAATGAGCGATAAGGCGGGAACAGCGATAGGCCAAATTAATCCAGCCCGCCTCCGTTTAATTTGTGTATAACGGGATTGTTCTTCGGTTGAGTTCACTGCAGGGCTATTAACCAATTCAGGTTCTGCTAACTCTTGTGTTTGTGCCTCTTCGGCTGACTGATGTTCTTGTTCTGATTCTAAAGCTAATTTTGAGCCGCAGTTTGGGCAGAATCGGGCGGACTCATTATATATCTTTGATCCGCAATGTTGACAATACATTTTATCACTCCTATAAAAAGGGAATTATAGGTATATTATACTAGTAAAATGAAATTATTGCAGGGGCTTTTTACATTTTCGTACGGTAATTTGGCTTACAATTATTGAACTTTTGTTCTTATTCCCCAAAAAAGAGCAGCACACATAATGTGTCCTGCTTAAAACCCATAATACCGTCGGAGTAAAAAGGAAATCCACTTGCAATGAGGATGATTTCGGATATTCTCCACAAGACCTCTAATAATTACAGAACTGTAAGTGGGTTCTACCAGCTGCTCCTTAAGTAAAAGCAGCGATTCCTTTTCCGTTGAATCATCCATTTCCTCCATCTTTTGTCCAAGGACTTCAATGATTTGTTCCTTGGTGACTTCCTCATTTATCGGACGATTAAACACCTGGGTAAGCTCTTCGGAAATAAACGGGACAGTCGTATTCAGCGCTAACAAGTTTGTTTTTTCCACAAGCGATTCAGCTAATATTTCAAAGTCCAACGGCAAATTATAAAAGAAAAATAATTGCGAATAGGTATTCATAAATCCTTTCACACAGTACATTAAGTCATATTTCGTCTCACTTACTTTTTCGCCATATAATTGGTCCAGCATGACTAAGATTGTGTTTGAGAGTAACCGATCGTAGTAATGTATTTTTAGCATAAACTCATTATTAAAGGAATGGGATTGTTCCTTCATTAGCAATCTTGCAAAATCAGCGTGCTGATAGGAAGTATGGAATACCGTGTAATAAAATTGGTATAGAAGTTTATCTTTATTACTATTTGTGACCGTATAGTCAATATCTATGATCATTTGATTCAAAAAATGATCGATTAAAGCAAGAATCAATTCGTCCTTTGATTTAAAAGACAAATAAAAGGCCCCTTTTGAAATTCCGCAATGTTCGGTTATTTGTTGAACAGAAGTGGCTTCAAACCCTTGCTTTGCAAAAAGCTCGAGTGCTTTTTCCATGATTAATTGTTTTTTCATTGTTACCTCTCCTAACGTCATTTATTGACAAATGACTGGCTGGTCATTATTATAAATAATTGAGTCTAGTAAGTCAATCAAGGGTGGGTGTAACAGTGAAAGCGATAGCAAATTTTGTTCTTGGGAATAAACTGGCTGTCTGGCTACTGACGATTATCGTAACAGTAGCAGGTATCTATTCAGGTACACGAATGAATATGGAAACAATCCCGAACATTTCCATTCCGTACCTAATGGTCACAGATGTGTATCCGGGGGCTACTCCTGAAAAGGTAATGGAAGATGTCTCGATGCCAATCGAGAAAGCCGTTGAAGGCCTCGACCATGTGAAAGCCGTTTATTCAAATTCTTATTCTAACATGTCAAGTATTCAAGTGGAATACGAATACGGAATCGACATGGATGAAGCGAAACGTGAATTACAATCCGCATTAGATAATGTAAAGTCCCCAGAGGGAGCACAAGAGCCGACGGTTACGGCCATCAGCATGAACATGATGCCAGTTGTGGCCCTTAGTGCGAGCAGTTCAAAAGAAGATATTGTGGAATTAACCTCAACAGTAGAAGATGTTCTTCTTCCAAAAATTGAAAAGATTGATGGTGTGGCATCCGCCACGATTACCGGTCAGCATATAGAAGAGGTCGACCTTACATACAACCAAGCAAGGTTGAAGGAATTTGGTCTGACGGAAGATAAAATCAAAGAAATGATCCAAGCAAGCAATATGGCGGTTTCATTGGGGCTTTACACGTTTAAAGAAGGTGAGCAGGCGGTTGCCATTGACGGCAAGTACATGACAGCCGATGAATTGAAGAATACGATGATTCCTGTGACACCGACAAAAACACATCCCACCCCATTTGTAAAATTAAGCGAGATTGCTTCTATTAAAACAGTGGGTAAAGTGCAGTCCGTTTCCCGTACAAATGGGAAAAATGCAATCGCCATTCAAATTGTTAAAGAGCAGCGTGCCAACACGGTTGATGTAGTCGATAGTGTGAAGGACGTTGTTAAAGAACAAGAAAAAAAGATCGATGGTCTTCATGTTGATGTGACATTAGACCAAGGCAAGCCCATTCAAGAATCAATCACAACCATGGTGGAAAAAGCAGTCTTTGGCGGTTTCATTGCTGTTGTGATTATCCTGCTATTCCTACGCAGTCTAAAATCAACGATTACGTCCATCATCTCGATTCCAGTGTCGATTTTCATGGCTTTAATGATTCTCCACTGGCTCGATATAACGCTTAATATTATGACACTTGGTGCGATTACTGTTGCGATCGGCCGGGTAATCGACGACTCGATTGTTGTCGTGGAAAATATTTATCGCCGCTTACATTTAAAAGATGAGAAATTAAATGGACGCGCCCTTGTCCGTGAAGCGACGATTGAAATGTTTAAACCAATCCTATCCTCCACATTAGTAACGGTTGCCGTGTTTGCCCCGCTTATTTTTGTCGGTGGCATGGTCGGAGAGTTGTTTGCCCCGTTTGCGTTAACCATGACGTTCGCCCTTGGAGCTTCATTACTTGTGGCGATTACGGTAGTGCCGGCTTTGTCCCATACCCTGTTTAAGAAAAAGTTGTATGGTGAAAAAACAGGCAAAAAACATAAAGAAGTTGGAGAGCTTGCGAAATGGTATAAGTGGGCGCTCGAAAAGACGCTTAATCATAAGGTGATTACATCCATCCTGGCGGTTGTTTTATTAGCCGGAAGTTTGGCGCTAACGCCATTAATCGGCTTCAGTTTCATGGGCAGTGAAGAAGAAAAAATGGTGTATTTAACTTACACGCCAAAAGCAGGTGAGTTAAAAGCTGAAACGTTAGAGAACGTTAAATACGTGGAAGAAAAGATGCTGAAGCGTGATGATATTGATATCGTTCAGATCTCAGTAACGGATAAAGGGGACACAACCACTGCCATGTTTGGCGGCAGCGGCGGCGGGGGCCTAATGTACTTAATTTTTGACCCCGATACAGAAGATTTCCCTAAGGTAAAAGAGGAAATTGAAAAATACGTGAAAAACCTTGATCAATCAGGTACCTGGAAGAGCCAGAACTTTGGGGCAATGTCAGCAGGTTCCAATGAGGTCAGCTACACCTTCTACAGTGAAAATTTAGATAAACTCTATGAATCTGTCGACCAGGTGGAAAAAGTGATGCAGAAGGATAAAGGGTTAAAAGATGTTTCTTCCAGTGCAGAGGACCCTTATGTGGAGTACACCTTCAAAGTAGTACAAAATGACTTGATGAAATATGGGTTAACCGCAGGACAGCTTGTTATGATGCTGAACCCTATGCAGACGCAAGATGTGTTAACGACAATCGAGAAAAATGGCGAATCTCTGGATGTCATTGTCCAGCAGGAACAATCCAAACAGCCGGCCTCGATTGATGACATGTTAAAAACGCCAGTTCCAACTGCATTGGGTACGACTGTTCCGCTTTCACAGCTTGTAAAAGTGGAAAAAGGAACCACGCTCAATACGCTGGCACGCAGTAAGGGCGAATACTATGCGAGTGTGTCTGGAACTATTGTTGGTAAGGATGTTAAAAAAGTAACGGATCGCTTGGATAAAGAAGTGGATAAACTTGATATACCGAAAGGAGTTACCGTCGGCACTGCCGGAGTTCAGGCAGATATGACGGAGACCTTTACACAGCTTGGAGCTGCGATGTTAGCCGCGATTGCGATCGTGTACTTCATCCTTGTTGTCACTTTCCGTGAAGGGGTTGCCCCATTTGCGATCCTGTTCTCACTGCCGTTTGCGGTCATAGGTTCGTTTGTCGGTCTCTTGATTGCCGGCGAAACGATTTCTGTTTCCGTTATGATGGGTCTATTGATGTTGATTGGTATCGTCGTGACGAATGCGATTGTCCTTGTGGACCGGATTATTCATATGGAACGTGATGGTTTGAAGATGCGTGATGCGGTACTTGAGGCCGGTGCGACACGTCTGCGTCCGATCTTGATGACGGCAATTGCAACTGTCGGAGCGTTAATTCCACTGGCCCTTGGTGAAGGCGGCGGCGGTTTGATCTCGAAAGGCCTTGGTATAACCGTAATCGGCGGTCTAACGAGTTCGACTTTGTTAACTTTGTTCGTGGTACCGATTGTTTATGAGGTATTATCGAAGTGGTTTAAGAAAAATCGAAGAGAAGAGCAAGAAAATTAATGGATTGCCCTGCAAGATGATGAGTCTTGCTGGGCTTTTTCGTTTTATATAGCTTGCCTGTCCTTGTAAAGACGGCTTATCGGCACTTTTTTGGGATTTATCGGCACTTTCAAACAATTTATCGGCACTTTTTCCGATTTTATCGGCAGTTTTCATGCATTTATCGGCACTTTTAAAAAATAGGTATCTAAGAAGTTGTTTATGTGAGTTAAATTTTGTGAACTACATACATTAAATAAAGAGGTCTCCATTTTTTAAAAAAGAGGGTGTTGTAAATAACAACCATCCAAGAGATTGCTGATGTCCTCGCTGACCTTAATCATCCGCTCGCACCGCACTGGTATAAAAACGATATCATCAAAAAGAATATCGCGATCAGTTTTGATTATTGGCTGGAGGATACCGGGATACCAATTACCTTAACGGAATTTGTAGAGCAGTATTTGGCGCATGCCGAGTATCTGGGGGAATTATTTTTACCCAAGATGGACCAAGAGAGTGGTTAAGAAGTGTTCGCAGCACTTCTCTATTTCTTAAAAACAAAAAAGACTTCCGTCACGGAAGCCTTTTTTATGTTCTCATTAAGCATTTAAATTGTTATTTGCTCTCTGGCTAGTACCTTTGTTAAGCGTCTTAACGATGTTGGTTGTGAATAATAGTGTACCAACCACTACAGCTAAAGAACCTACAATCATAATAGGCAATGCCGCTGCGACACCAAAAGATTCTAAAACCAATCCAATCACCATTACTGGAAAACCAATGTTATGTAACCAGAAATGAGTTTTAGCCAATTTTGTATTAGCCGCAAACGGATAGATTGAATAAATGATTCCAAATAGAGCCGTTGATACCCAGCCTAATAAATTGATATGAGCGTGAGTGGAAGTCAGTCTAAAGTCGTGAAGAATTCCCATTGTCATTCCCACTAAAACCCCAATTGAAAAATATACTGCTGCAATTTTAATAAACGTTTTTCCCATTTCTCCCTTTTAATCCCCCTGTTGTTAAGGTTATGTATGACTTGCTGTTTAAGTATAATACAGAATTTAACATATTAATAGTAAAAATGGTATAAATTCAATTTCTATCAAAGTCCCTGTTAATAGTGTAAAACATTTTGATGAAAATCTTACCAATTTTTTTGCATGCATCAATAAACTGCCACTTTCGTAGGATGTTTTTTGTCGAAAATTGCATTAATATGACTATTGAAGTAAATTAAGGAAGGGTAGGAAAACTAAAAAGTGAAGAAAAATCTAGTAACAGCAGCTGCAACCGCTGGGCTTGTCCTTACTGCTTTTGGAGCGACAGCGAGTGCACAGGAACCACAGTATACGGTTCATTCAGGTGACAGCCTTTGGAAAATTGCCCAATCTAACCATGTGTCTATAAATCAATTAAAAGAGTGGAATGCTCTTACAAGTGATACAATCTATGTGAATCAAAAACTTTCACTTACTTATACAGTTAAAAAAGGAGATAGTCTTTGGAAGATTGCTAGAAATAATGGGACAACCGTAAGCGAATTAAAACGCTTGAACGGCATGACTTCTAGTTTCCTTCGGATGGGACAACAATTGAAGATAGCAGAATCGGACGTAAGTGATTCTTCTTATACGATTCAAAAAGGTGATACGCTATCTGAAATCGGGGCGCGTTATAATCTAACTGTTCCTCAACTTAAATCTATCAATCAGTTAACCTCTGATACTATTTATGCTGGAAAAACGTTAAACGTAAGCAGTAACGCTGCTACTGTCTCTACACAGACAACTACTCCATCGGCATCTAAAAGCACTGTGGAGACCAAGGGTACAGCAAAAAGCTATCCGACAGTAACTTCTGGAACAACAACCCCGGCCGCTTCAAGTGCGACAACAGAGGCGGCTTCAGGGACAACCACAGAGTCAGCAAAACCAGCAACAAGTGAAGCAACAACAGAAAAAGCACCGGTGACTGCACCAGCAGCATCAAGTGAAACGACAAAAGCATCGGTGACTGCACCATCGACATCAAGCGAAACAACAACAAAAGCACCGGTGACTGCACCAGCAGCATCAAGTGAAACAACAAAAACACCGGCGACTGCACCAGCAGCATCAAGTGAAACAGCAAAAACACCGGCGACTGCACCAGCAGCAACAAGTGAAACAACAAAAGCACCGGCGACTGCACCAGCAGCAACAAGCGAAACAACAAAAGCACCGGTGACTGCACCGGCAGCATCAAGCGAAACAACAAAAGCACCGGTGACTGCACCGGCAGCAACAAGTGAAACAACAAAAGCACCGGCAACTGCACCAGCAGCAACAAGTGAAACAACAAAAGCACCAGCGACTGCACCAGCAGCAT
>NZ_JAABNN010000019.1:0-14112 GCF_009928415.1 Bacillus sp. USDA818B3_A | reverse complement strand
AAGTGAAACAACAAAAGCACCAGCGACTGCACCAGCAGCATCAAGTGAGACAACAAAAGCACCAGCGACTGCACCTGCAGCATCAAGTGAAACAACAAAAGCACCAGCGACTGCACCAGCAGCATCAAGTGAGACAACAACAGAAAAAGCACCGGTGACAGCACCAGCAACATCTAGTTCTACTGCAGCTCAAAAACCTGCGGCAACTACTGAAGCAGCCCAAAAACCGGCAGCAGCATCTGCTTCTCTTGTTGAAAATGTGATCGCTGAAGCACAAAAATATATTGGTACTCCTTATAAATGGGCAGGAGACACACCAGCGGGATTTGATTGCAGCGGCTATACCAAATACGTATTTGAAAAAGTGGGAATCAGCTTACCACGGACTGCTGCAACACAATGGGATGCGACTACATCAGTAAGCTCACCAAGTGTCGGAGACCTTGTTTTCTTCCAAACCTATAAAGTGGGCCCATCCCATGTTGGAATCTATTTAGGAAACAACAAATTTATCAGTGCAGCCTCAACAGGAGTAGTTATCTCTGATATGACTTCTTCCTATTGGAAAACTAGATACCTAGGAGCTAAAACTCCTTATTAATATATAAAATATTTTTTTAGGAAGACAGTACATGTTTTGTACTGTCTTCTTTTGGTTGTTTGAAGAGTTTCATGATTGCCATTCATAACCCTCGAAGGGCGAGTAGAATCGGGCCTACGGTAGATAAGAAGCCTTCATAACTCCCAAAGGTCAAGTCGAATCGATACTACGGTAGATAAGAGGCCTTCATAACTCCCAAAGGTCAAGTCGAATCGATACTACGGTAGATAAGAAGCCTTCATAACTTCCAAAGGTCAAGCCGAATCGATACTACGGTAGATAAGAAGCCTTCATAACTCCCGAAGTGCCAGCCGAATCGAGTCTACAGTAGATAAGAAGCCACCATAACTCCCGAAGGGCTATCGAAAACGAGCTTACAGTAGATAAAAGACCTCAAAACTCTGAGAGGCCCTTACCAAGAGATCCCACATCCTATCGACGCTTCCACTATTTTGGTGAATTCAATAACATACTTTTCTTTATTAAATGTCCCTTCCACTTCACTCTAAAACTGCCCATACATTCAAGTTTGATGCTTTTATCTGTCTTCGCCCCAGAGCTCGCCCATCAGGGGAGTCATCTTTACATACATCGAGTCTGATAACAGCTACGCCTCAAGTCTGATACCAAAATCAAGCTCTAGCGCAATTATGGAAAACAAAGAAAAAAGGTAAGATGAAATCAAGATAAGGAAATACATTTCAAGGAGGAAAACAAAATGAAAAAGTTTGGTTTATTGTTAGCCGGCGGGCTGGCGGCTCTGATCTTGCTGCACTCCATTGGTCCAATGGTTGGATTACTGGTCAGCCTAGTGTTACTTTATTTCATCTTTAAACAGTTTCTTAAAACAGATTCCATTGCTTGGAAAGTTGGGTTGATCATCATTGGTTTAATCGTACTCACATCCACTCTTCATCACATTCCAGCTTTAATTGGAGTAGGTGCTGCCTATGTACTATTCCTTGTTTATAAAGAATGGAACAAAAGCAAAACCAAAAAGGCACCTAAGAATGACCCATTTGTAAACTTTGAAAAGCAATGGAATGAAATGAACAAATAATTTTTCTAAAAGGAGAGAAATAACATGACAAACTTATTAACTAGAATTAAGGATATCGTTGTTGCAGATTTAAATGAGGCTCTTAATAAAAAGGAAAATCAAAATCCTATTGCCATGCTTAACCAATACCTGCGCGAATGTGAGCGGGAAACCGAGAAGGTCGGTAAATTAGTAGGACGTCAAGTGCAATTGCGCGATGAGTTTGCGAAGGAATATAGTGAGGCCGTAAAGCTTGCTGAAAAAAGAAAGCACCAAGCGGATGTGGCACAAAGAGCAGGGGAAGAAGAGTTATATCAATTTGCTGCAGCTGAGCAAAGGCATTACGACGAACGGGCACAGCACCTGCACACTGCACTTACCCAAGCAACCGGACAGTTAAGTGAATTAGAAAGAAAGTATGAAGAAATGAAACGAAGAGTTAAGGATATGGAGATCCGCCGAATGGAGTTAATGGGCCGGGAAAACGTCACTCGTGCAAATCTGCAAATGAGTCAGGTTTTAGATGCGGATGCATCTTCGAAGTCCTTTTCGAGATTCAAAGAAATTGAAAGCTATCTGGACCGTTTAGAGCAAAGGGTGAATTCCTCTTTCTTTAGCAGTACGATAGACGAACGAGTGGCACAACTCGAAAAAGAACTGGAAAGCAGCGAAACTAATCTTACTAAAGAATAACAAATCACTTCCAAAATAATAGACAAAGAAAAACGGACTTGTGACATAAGTCCGTTTTTCTTTTACCTATCAAAGTATATTCTTCCCACAAGCTAATATGATGGTATGGAAGGGGTGAGGATTATGACGGTCCATGTGGTTGAAACGGGAGAAAATCTGTGGTCCATTTCCAGCCGGTATCATGTTTCCATTCAAACAATTGTTAGTGTGAATGGGTTATCATCTGCAACGTCCCTTGTTCCAGGCCTGGCACTTTATATTCCCGACAATTCTCATCCAATTCGTGCCTATCGAATCAAAGCAGGAGATGTGCTTTGGGAAATAGCTAAACTATTCAACACGACAATATCCGCGATTCGTTCTGCTAATCCAGGCATCAATATTAATCAACTTCCAAGCGGTCATGTTATTAACATTCCCTCACCAAATAAGCTCGCCATTCAAACGCTGGGCTTTTTAGTTCCATCAGGGACGACAGCAAATCTTGCTGCCTTAAATTCACTATCGGGACAGCTGACCTATGTTGGGATCGTAAACTATACATTTACCTCTGACGGTACAGTCGTTAGTCAAATAGACGACAGTGCAATTATTTCGAGATGCAAGCAATTAAATATTATTCCATTATTAATGATTCGAAACTATACAGCAAGCGGGTTCAGTGCAGAGCTGGCAGGCGGTGTCCTTGGAAATGCCGCTTACCGGCAGAATTTAGCAACAAGCATTGTCAATCTCACCACCAGCAAAGGTTTTGGAGGGGTAAGTCTTGACCTTGAGTTTATTCCTCCAGCAAGGCGAAATGATTTTACTTTGTTCTTACAAGCATTAAAGCAGCAATTAGGGGATTTACTTTTGAATGTTAATGTTCACGCAAAAGCGGAGGATTTACCGACAAACCGGATTGTTGGGGCTTATGATTATGATGCTATTGGAAAAGCGGTTGATCTAATGGCGGTCATGACGATGGATTATGGCTACCCGGGCGGCCCGCCTCAGCCAATCGCACCCATTGGATGGGTAGAACAAGTGCTTAAGTACGCGATTTCCCAAGTGAGTCCGCAAAAACTGTTAATGGCCATCGCATTATATGGCTATGACAAGGCCGTCACTACCAATGCAACACAGGGGTTATCCGTCCTTGCGGCACAAAATAAGGCCATCTCATCGGGCGAGCCTATTCAATTTGATCCTGCCGCTAAATCGCCATGGTTCCGTTATTGGGTCGCCACGAAAGAGCATATTGTATGGTTTGAGGATATTAGAAGCTATATTGAAAAATATAAGCTGATTGATAGTTACAGCATTGTAGGAACTAGCTTTTGGCAGCTCGGTTTGCCTGCCCCTCAAAATTGGGCATTTTTAAGGAGAGAGGTAACGGTGACAAAAAACATTATTTGATTGGTCCTTCAGTGAAGAGCGTATAGCTCTTTTTTATTTTGGCTTTTTTGCAGAATGGAAATTACTTTAAAAATAGGTTGACAGCTTTGGTTTTAATTTTATAAGCTGTATGTATACAAATGTATGCGATTGTTGGACATCTGTAGCCTTTTTTAAAAAAATAATGGAAGGAGCAAGAACATGTGGGGATTAAGGCACTATATAAAACCATATTGGAAATCAGTTATCATTGCGCCCCTTTTTATGATGGTTGAAGTATTTTTTGATCTGCTTCAACCCACCCTTGCCGCGAAGATTGTTAATGAAGGTGTCGTAGAGCAGGATATGCAGACCATCTTGCATACAGGTGCCATCATGGTCTTGGCCGCGGTGCTTGGATTAATAGGCGGGGCTGGGTGCAACATTTTTGCAAGCCGTGCATCACAGAATTTTGGCGCCGACCTCAGGGAGGCTCTATTTACTAAGATCCAAACCTTCTCTTTTGAAAATCTGGATACATTTAAGACGGGGTCGTTAATTACCCGGATGACAAACGATGTCGTTCAGGTCCAAAATCTATTAAGAATCTTCATGCAATCCATCATACGAACGCCAGGATTATTAATAGGAAGCGTCATTATGTCCTTATTACTTAATCTTCGGTTGGGACTCATCCTGCTGGGGACACTGTTCGTTTCTGTTGTTGTGCTCATTGTCCTTATTCGTTTCTCTTATCCGTTATTTTCCAATGTCCAAACAAAACTCGATACAGTTAACAGCCGATTACAAGAAAATTTGGCAGGGATTCGAGTAGTAAAAGCCTTCGTAAGGTCTAATTATGAGACGAAGCAATTCGGGAAGGCCAACCGGGATTACTCGCAAACCGCCATAAAAGCTGCGCGTGTGATTGCTATGAATACACCGATCGTGACATTGATCATGAATACATGTCTGGTTATTATCCTGATGTATGGTGGAAACCTGGTTTGGATGAAGTCTGTTCAGGTGGGGGATTTAGTGGCGTTCATTAATTATGTGGCACAAGCCCTATCTTCCTTAATGATGGTAAGCACCGTTCTTGTGAATATATCACAGGCCAATGTATCAGCCAAACGGATCCAACAGGTCATGACAACAAAACCTACGATTGAAAGTAATCCAATTGTGAGTGAATCTATCATCCCTGCTAAACATGTGAGGTTTGATAGAGTTGGATTTTCATATGGCGGGTCAGTTAAACCTGAGGAATTGGTCCTTCGGGATGTCAGCTTTGAGGCAGGCAAAGGAGAAACGATAGCAATCATTGGGTCCACCGGTTCTGGGAAGACAACGCTTGTCCAGTTAATTCCAAGGTTATATGAAGTCACGTCCGGAGCGATAAGGATAGACGGAAAAGATATTCGCGACCTGCCGCTATCGGTGCTTAGACAGTCCATCGGCATGGTTCTCCAAGAATCCTTTTTATTCACTGGTTCTATTAAAGCAAATATTGCCTTTGGAAAAGCCGATGCCACACAAGAAGAAATCGTGCGGGCAGCCCAAATGGCCCAGGCGCATGACTTTATCAGTAAACTGCCAAACGGCTATGAAACAATGGTTGGCCAAAAGGGAGCCAATTTGTCCGGCGGTCAGAAGCAAAGGCTTGCGATCGCCCGGGCGCTGCTTATAAAGCCGCCGATTTTAATCTTGGACGACAGTACAAGCGCATTAGACCTAGGAACAGAAAAACGGCTTCGTGATTCCTTAACCACTATTATGAACGAAAGCATCACCATCTTAATTGCTCAGAAAATCTCCTCTGTCCTAACTGCCGATCAAATACTTGTGATGGAGGACGGAACGATTGTGGGAAGAGGAACCCACCAAGAATTAATGGAGACATGTGACGTCTATCAAGATATCTATAAATCCCAGTATGGTGAGAAGGAGGAGTATTATGTCGAACAGCAGCAATCAAGCTAATCCTAAAAATCCAACCTTCTTTCAGACGACTCATCACGGTCCGCGCCCTGGGGAGGTTCCGAAAGTTAGGTCAAAGAATGCCAAAGTCACACTCTACAAAATATGGAGTTATCTAAAGCGGCAGCGCCAGGGGTTATGGATTGTCATGATCAGTACCGCTTTAACCTCTTGTTGCGCGCTTTTAGGACCTTTTCTAATCGGAAAAACAATCGATAAATATATTATTCCGCATCAATTAAATGGTTTTTGGTTAATGGGCTCAGGTTTACTAGGGATCTATCTTTTAGGTGCTGCTTTCACCTGGCTGCAGCAATATGTTGCCTCGGGTTTAGCGCAAAATACCGTTAAGGAGATGCGCCAGGATCTTTTTGAAAAATATCAGCATTTGCCGATTCCGTTTTTTGACCAGCGGACACATGGGGAATTGATGAGCCGAACCACGAACGATCTTGAAAATGTATCCAATACACTGAATCAAACCGTGGTCCAACTGATCTCAAGTGTGTTTATGCTCGTTGGCAGCGTGGTTATGATGCTCAGTCTAAGTCTTTGGATGACACTGATTACGATCCTAATCGTGCCGCTTATTGCGTTGATTACTAAAAAAATAACAAAATACACACGTCAGTATTTTTCAGAACAGCAAAAGAGCTTGGGAGAAGTGAATGGGTTTGTCCAAGAAAGTATCTCCGGTTTGCGAGTGATCAAAGTTTTTGGACGCGAAGCCAAATCGATTGAAGAGTTTAGGGAAATGAATGAAAGACTGCGAATAGTCGGGTTAAAGGCTCAAAGTATTTCCGGCTCGATGGGGCCGCTGATGAATGCGATGCGTAATCTAAGTTTCGTCCTTATTGCTGTGATCGGAGGCGTATTTACCTATCATGACTTAATTACGATTGGCATTATCGTTAGTTTCCTGAATTATTCCAACCAATTCAGCCAGCCGATTAATCAACTGGCCAATCAGTATAATCTGCTGCAATCCGCGATTGCAGGAGCTGAGCGTGTGTTTGAGGTATTAGACCTGGAATCAGAGACATTAGGCAATAATGAAGCTGAAACGGATAAGAAAATAAGCGGGGACGTCCTTTTTGATCAGGTGCATTTTGGTTATACAGAGGATGCAGTTGTTCTTAAAAATCTGTCCTTCCATGCCTTTCCTGGTCAGATGATTGCTTTAGTCGGACCAACAGGGGCAGGCAAAACGACGATTATTAATTTATTGACGCGATTTTATGATATTCAATCTGGGACAATTCGAATCGCCGGGGAAGACATTAGAGATTTTGAAAAAACCTTTTTAAGAAAACAAATCGGACTGGTCCTTCAGGATGCCTATGTTTTTTCAGGGACAATCCGAGAAAACATTCGTTATGGACGTTTACATGCCACGGATCGAGAAGTGGAAGCTGCCGCTCGTCTCGCGAATGCCGATTCGTTTATTAAAAAACTGCCCAAGGGTTATGATACGGAACTAAATGCAGAGGGGAGTAATCTAAGCCAAGGACAAAAGCAGCTTTTAACCATTGCCAGGGCAGTGCTTGCTAATCCTTCGATTCTGATTTTAGATGAAGCCACCAGCAGTGTAGACACACGAACGGAGCTGCATATTCAAGAGGCGATGAAGTCATTAATGAAGGGCAGAACCAGTTTTGTCATTGCCCACAGGCTTAGCACGATTCGAGAGGCAGACGTGATTTTGGTTATTAATAATGGGGAAATCGTGGAACAAGGGTCGCACGAGGAGTTATTGCGGAAGAATGGAGTTTATTCTAATTTATATAATAATCAATTGACACAGGGATATGTCAGCTAACATATAAAGGACAAACTTATTATCCGCCTTGACATAAAGGTTTTAAGTGTATACAATTGAATACATAACAGTTGTATACGTTTGTATACAAAAGTGAAGGAGGAATCCTAATGAGAGACGCAGAACATGGGCATGGGCATAGACGAAAAGACCATCACCATGGCGGGGCAAAAACATTCCGCCGGGGCAGGGCCATTGCCTTTTTAGAAATGATGAACATTAAGCGCAGCACCTTAAAGGAACAGTTAGATTCACCAGAGTTTCAATCTATCCAGCAAATTCTAGTCGGTGAACTTAAAGCGATTGATATGGTGATTAACGAATTTATCCAAGTATTTGAACTTCACGAGGGTGAGGTAATGGAAATGAAAAAGAAAAAATGCCACGATGATCAGAATCCTTCGTTAAGTGAGGAAGAGCCTGTAGTTAATGATAAGAAAGAAAAGGATGAGTCTAACTAAAATTTCTTGATAGGGAGAGGATAAAAATGTTCGTTCAATTAAGAAAAATTTCAGTTACAGAGGGCAGTGCAGAACTTGTAGTAAATCAATTTAGTAAACCTGGAATCGTTCAAGAACAAGAGGGATTCGTTGACCAAAGCATCATGGTAAAAAAGGTGAGACGCGGAGAAGAAGAAGTTGTCATCTTAACCCGTTGGGAATCGGAGCAATATTGGAAACAGTGGGAAAAAAGTGATGCACATATTGCTGGACATAAAGCAAAAATGGGAAAACCGAAACCTGAACATATTCTCAATGTAGAGGTAGGCGCCTACGAAGTAAAGGCAGTCAAACAAGCGGTTATACAATCATAATTTATATAATACCAGAGAGGGATCCCAGGGTTTGACATAATTAGGGATCCTTCTTTTATTGAAGAACCATGTTGGTTATAACCTTTTATAATCAGGCGGCTTTTCCGATTAGGTTAACTCCTTTCTTGGGAATTTGAAACCATATCGGTTCGTTTTCGTATGTTTACTAACGGATCTTGATATGATTGAGGGTGAACTGTATAAATGGAAACAAGAGAAGAATTAGCGGGTGAGCTTTCTGTCATAGAAAGCTGGGAAAAAGAACAGAGTGATTTATGGATTTGGGAGCGTCTCGGACGTTTGCCTTTTAAGCTTTTAGATAAAATAACACCTCGATTCATCCACAACAAAGTGGGGAATCTGCTTGAAGAAATAGGTTCCTATATCCAAACGGGCGGCAGTTATTTGATTAAAAAAGAGTCTATTTTTGAAAGAGTAGAGAGAGAGGTTCAAACGCCGGTAAATGATGTGGCGGATATAAAGGAAATTCCGCTTTCGGTTATGAAAAAATTAAGCGAGGAGCTTGCCGGACAGAGGAAGAAAATGGCTGCCATTCAAGGGGCAAGTACTGGAATCGGCGGGATTTTTACACTGGCGATTGATATTCCGGCTTTAATGGCTATTTCTTTAAAAACATTACAGGAAATTGCGATTATTCATGGCTATGATCCGAATGATCAAAGAGAGCGGGTTTTTATGGTAAAATGCCTGCAGTTTTCATCTGCGGATATTGTTGGCAAACAGGCGATTTTGAATGAGCTATCGAATTATGATCGACCAGAAGGAAGCGGGTCAGGTGAAATGGTTTCCCAGCTGCAAGGCTGGCGCGAAGTAGTCTATACATACCGTGATCAGTTTGGATGGAAAAAGCTTTTTCAAATGGTCCCGGTGGCCGGGATGATTTTTGGGGCATTTACCAATCGGTCAATGATCAACGATCTTGCGGAAACAGGCAGTATGCTCTATCGGAAAAGAAGGATTCTTGAAAGGTTAAATAGAATGTAAGAACGATGAAAGGTGTCCTAATTTTAGGAGCCTTTTTGTGGTTTCCCATAGACAGGACTTCTCGCCGGCTTGTCCCTGAACAACTACTGGACAGTAATAGATAATATCGATTAAGAATGCTGGACTGTATCGTATTTTGTTATGGAATAAGCAGGATAATTAGTTGCAGTTTACAAATAATAACCATCCCGAGGGAAGAGAATAAAGAAGTTAAAGGAACATTACATGAGAAATATTGCAGCGTTATTTTCGATCCTTATGCCAGGGTTTGGCCAACTATATAATCGTCAGTTTATTAAGGGTGTTATTTTTGTTGCGATTGAGCATTTTGATAACATAAGTGGCAAAATAAACAAAGCGATTCAACTCGATCTTAATGGGTTTCATCAGCAGGCGTTAGACACGGTTGTTTATGATGGGATGTTGTTCTATCCAGGATTTTATGTGTATGCGATATGGGATGCTTGGTATTATGCAAAGAAAGGCGCTAATAAAACCCTTAGTTCTATTCCTTTTTTAATAGGAGGATTTTTAGGAGAATTTGGAGCACTGTTTGCTTCAAAGCTGCCGTTTCCGGCGTTAACCGTGGGATTGTTAATGATTGTGCCTAGTGTTATTGGAATGATTATTTTCCGAAGGCAATAACATTCGAAAATTATAAGCATGTAAAAGGACCTGATAAAGATGTAAGCAGGTCCTGTTTTATGTTATTCTCGAAAACCTATTATCTGCCAGTAAATTTGGGTTATGTGAGAGTAAACTAATTTTATGCGCGAGTAAAGCAAGGTTATCCGAGAGTAAATCGTAGTTATGCGCCAGTAAAACGGATTAACCGAGAGATAACCTGCTTCCATTGCCAACTGCGATTACTTTTTTAAAAGCGGTCGGTTCTGTAAATACAACTCCATATTTGGGCTGCTTCCTTTAACGATGTCTTCTGCTATTATCATGGCTAACAGCTGACTATAGACGGTGCCATTGTCTCCAAAGGCAAACAGGAAATAGCTGTTAGGATATTCATCATAAACTCCGATAATCGGCAGGCCGTCTACTGTCCCCCCATAAAAGGCAGCCAGATAATACTCAGGCACTACATGGATGTCAGGGAACTGCTTATTAAATTCTTCAATCAGCTTTTCCTTCTTATTTATTAACTTACTATCCCGATCGTTGGGATAGGTCGTATTTTCATCGAGACCACCAATGATAATACGGTTGTCAGCCGTAGTACGCATAAATAAATAAGGACGGGCTGTCTCCCAAAGAAGTGTTCGGTTATACCAGCTTGAAAAATCATTGACTGGATTTGTAGTAACTGTGTATGTACTCACAAAGGATGCCTTTTTCTCACTCTTTATATCGATCCCTTCATAACCAGCAGTGAAAATTACATGCCGAGCGTAAATTGAATGTCCTGTTTTTGTTGAGATAATCATGCGTTTTTGCACTGTATCGTAATGATGGCCATTCATCTCCGTTTTTTCATAGATGCGCACCCCTTTTTTGGCGGCATAGTCAACTAATGCATGAGTAAACTTGAACGGGTTCAGCTCTCCGTCGTTATAGGAATAGATGGCAGCCTCACGGCTAAATGGGTACTTACTTTCGATATCTTCCTTGTTCCAAAAGTCTACCTTGCTGTTTTGTTCTTTTAAAAAATCATATTCCTTTTTTAGTTTGGCAACATCGTCCTTGCTGCTAGCAGAATAAAGGGTATCTCTACGGAAAAACTCACTGTCGATATCGGCAGCCTGCGAAGCTTTTTCTATTTCGTTGATGGCTTCTTTTAATAATTGCAAATGACGTTCGATGTAGTTTTGTCCAAATGTATGGATGAGATCGGTAAACATTTTTTCACCGGAATATTGAATCAATGCAGTATTTGCACTGGTACTGCCGCTGCCAATGGTGTTTTTTTCGAAGGCGACGACATCTAAGCCTGCATCAGCTAGATAATAGGCACATTGTGCAGCAGAACTTCCACCACCTATAATACATACGTCACAAGTAAGGTCTTCTTGTAAGGAAGGGTATGTCGGGGGGGCAGTAAAGGTGGTCGGCCAGTAATAAGTTCCCGTTTGTAAGTCCATTTTGTTTCCTCCTACTTTTTACTCGGATAATGTTACTATTTCCAATTTGGGGCACCGCATGCGGCAGCCTTTATAATAGACAACGTAATTATTATGAAGAATGATTGTTGAATCTAAAAATAAGCTGTGTTATAGTAAAACAGTCGTAAAAAATGACCAAAACACTAAAATGGTCATTTTGTTAAAAAAGCTTTCAAAAAGCTTATTTTTTTAGATAAAAATGACTAAATGGGGATATTGGTCAGTGTGGGTAGAAAAGAAATATTGGAGAGGTGGATCACATGAAAGCTTTCGCATCTTTAAAGAGCGAATTTATGCGAATTATTCGCACCCGCAAATTACTAATCGCCATTATTGGTGTAATGACGATTCCGGTGCTTTACAGCGGGACCTATCTATGGGCCTTTTGGGATCCGTATGCCCATCTGGACCGGATGCCTGTGGCAATCGTCAATAACGACCAGGGCGCCGAATACAACGGCGAAAAGCTTACCATAGGTAAGGATTTAGTTAAGAATTTAAAAGAGAAGGATAGCTTTAACTTTAACTTTGTTAGTTCAAGTAAGGCAAAACAAGGGTTAAAGGACCAAGATTATTATTTATTGATTGAGATTCCAAAGGATTTTTCAAAAAATGCAACAACCCTACAAAGCGATCATCCTGAGAAACTCAATTTAATCTATACAGTTAATGAAGGTAATAACTACTTATCATCGAAAATCGGTGATTCAGCGATTGAAAAGATAAAAGAAGAAGTGTCTAGTTCGGTCACGAAAACATATGCGGAATCGATGTTCGACAATTTAAAAGATGTCGCTGATGGCTTGAAGAAAGCAAGTGACGGGGCAGGGGACCTTGCTAACGGGATCACCGAAGCCAAAGATGGCAGTGAAAGCTTAGCAGATGGAATTAAAACGGCCGGCAGCGGTGCCGTAAAACTGGAAAATGGCTCCAAATCAGTAGACTCCGGTGCCAAAAAAATCAAGGAAAACCTTGAGGTTCTGGCAGAAAAGTCGGTTGCTTTTTCAAATGGAGTCATCTCTGCTTCTTCCGGGTCCAAGCAAGTTCAAAGTGGACTGGAGCAATTCAGCACTGGACTTACGCAAATGAAAGATGCCAATACTAAATTATTAGACGGTGCTACCCAAGCTGAAGCAGGTACAAAGCAGGTATCAGATGGGTTAGCTTCGGCAGCCGCCAATTTACCAGCTTTAGAAAATGGCTCAACTAAGCTTGCAGAGGGAGCTTCAAACCTCTCATCTTCTTTAGAAAAATGGAAGACTGGAGCGGATCAAACAAAGACCGGCGCCGATTCTGTAAGTAGTGGGCTGCAGCAATTACTCAGTCAAGTAAGCAGTATGGCAGATCAAACGACGGACCCAACGGAGAAGACAAAACTAACCGCCTTAAAGGACAGTTTGTCTCAATTATCGCAAGGCAGTCAGCAGGTCGCTGCTGGTGTCGGAAACTTGTCCAGCAGTGCGGACCAAATTAAGAATGGCTCTGATAGCTTAGCAGAAGGAGCTGCAGAGCTAAATCAAGGCCAAGCGAAATTGGGAGATGGACTGAACCAATTATCTGGCGGCGCGAAACAGGTAGTAGATGGTCAAGGACAGTTAAAACAAGGGCTTGCACAGTTTGGTTCTAAGCTCGATGAAGCAGAAACCGGATTTAGTCAAATTGTGAGCGGCTCTAGCAGCTTAACAACCGGATTAGGGCAATTAGCTGCAGGCTCGACGCAATTGCAGGATGGAACGGATCAGCTTGCACAGGGAGCGGCCCAATTAGCCTCAGGTACTACAGCGCTTTATAGCGGTGAAAAAGATTTAAGTTCAGGAATGAATAAGCTTTCTGATGGGTCATCGGATTTAACCAGTGGTATGGCAAAACTTGCAGATGGCTCGAAGGAATTGAGTGATGAACTTTCTGACGGGGCGAAAGATGCCAGTGATGTCAAAGCCAATGACAGTGTGTATGATATGTTCGCGAAACCAGTCCATCTTGAGGATACGAAGATGAATAGTGTTCCAAATTACGGGAGCGGATTGGCACCTTATTTCTTATCGCTAAGTCTTTTTGTTGGTGCACTTATGCTTTCGGTTATTTTTCCATTGTTACAGCCAGCAGGAGAACCGAAAAATGGATTTAGCTGGTTCATGGGTAAAGTCGGGGTCGTTTTAGCCGTAGGCTTGGGTCAGGCGCTCTTAGCGGATGCCATATTAATGTTGGGTCTAGGACTTGAAGTAAAGAGTGTTCCTTACTTTATTATGTTAAGTATCATTACCAGCTGGACATTCATGGCGATTATTCAATTCCTGGTGACGGCTCTTGATAATCCAGGACGTTTCTTAGCTGTTATTTTATTGATTTTACAACTTACAGGCAGTGCAGGGACGTATCCAATTGAACTCAGTCCGACTTTCTTACAGCATATTAATCATTACTTGCCAATGACTTATTCCATTTATGGATTTAGAGCAGTTATTTCAACAGGTGACTTTGGTTTTATGTGGGAGAATATTGGATTCATGGCTGTCTTCTTTATTTTATTCCTTGCCGCAACATTGACTTTCTTTAGTGTTAAATTTAAACGTCAGCCACAAGTGCAAGTTCAATAACTTTATAAAAAAGGCAGCTTACATTTTAAGCTGCCTTTTTTGCTGCGTGCCCAGCAAGCCGTTAATTGCTAGTTGGTGAAAGTCCAATCCGAGTAAG
>NZ_JAABNN010000063.1 GCF_009928415.1 Bacillus sp. USDA818B3_A | reverse complement strand
CCGTTCCCATACCGAACACGGAAGTTAAGCTTCTCAGCGCCGATGGTAGTTGGGGCTTTGCCCCTGTGAGAGTAGGACGTTGCCAGGCGAAGACAGGAATTTACGTTTCTGTCTTTTTCATTCCCCTTATTGAGAATTGGAAAAAACTTTCTGTTGTAAGTAAACACCAACGGTGTTAACATAGAAAAGTCGCTTTTAAAAAGGTGCCAAGGGATCAAAAATGGAAAAAACTTTCTATTGTAACTCATCACTTAAGATGTTATTATAGGAAAGTCGCTCTTCATATAAGAGCAACAGCGTCAATCAGAATTGGAAATAATTGATGATTGATAGAATGTGAGAATTGCGATAAGATAGTATTCCTGTCGCTATTGGTGACATTGTTCTTTGAAAACTAAACAAACAAAAACGTCAACAAACAATAATTATCATGTTCCTTCTATATAATAGATGAACATGAGCCAACGTAACAAAATGAGCTAATCAACTTTCTTGGAGAGTTTGATCCTGGCTC
>NZ_JAABNN010000077.1 GCF_009928415.1 Bacillus sp. USDA818B3_A | reverse complement strand
ACCCTCTGATTAAAAGTCAGATGCTCTACCAACTGAGCTAATGGCTCGTACTAATTTAGTTAGCCAATCTTTGATTTCTGTCGGATGCCCACGCCTCAGAAAGCTTATTCAAGCAGCAGCTCGGCGTGTGCTCTGATGCTGTTTCATAGAAGCTTATTCGATCGTGCTCTACCAACTGAGCTAATGGCTCGTACTAATATCATATCAAAAGGTGCCGGCGAGAGGACTTGAACCCCCAACCTACTGATTACAAGTCAGTT
>NZ_JAABNN010000076.1 GCF_009928415.1 Bacillus sp. USDA818B3_A | reverse complement strand
CCTTCGGGTTATGAGCCCGACGAGCTACCAGACTGCTCCACCCCGCGATAATAAAGATATTGATGGAGCCTAGCGGGATCGAACCGCTGACCTCCTGCGTGCAAAGCAGGCGCTCTCCCAGCTGAGCTAAGGCCCCATATTATTAATGCAAACTCTGGTCGGGAAGACAGGATTCGAACCTGCGACCTACGGGCGCATTATTAAATAGTGGTGCCGAGGACCGGAATCGAACCGGTACGGTAGTCACCTACCGCAGGATTTT
>NZ_JAABNN010000075.1 GCF_009928415.1 Bacillus sp. USDA818B3_A | reverse complement strand
GACCCTCTGATTAAAAGTCAGATGCTCTACCAACTGAGCTAATGGCTCGTACTAAGTTAGTTTCCTAATCCACTATTCCGCCGGATGCCCCCGCCTCAGTAAGATTATTCAAGCAGCAACTCGGCGTGTGCCCTGATGCTGTTTCGATGAAGCTTATTCGAACGTGCTCTACCGACTGAGCTAATGGCTCAAAAAGACAAAAAAAAATAAAGATGGTGCCGGCGAGAGGACTTGAACCCCCAACCTACTGATTACAAGTCAG
>NZ_JAABNN010000018.1 GCF_009928415.1 Bacillus sp. USDA818B3_A | reverse complement strand
GGCTCCCCGGCACGCCCGCGGAAAGCGAAGCCGCCTGGAACGGAAATCAACAGCCCAATTTAGACACACACCTAAATTTTAGAGACTTTTTCAGTGCCCTCGAGTTATTTTTTCTTTTGTTCAGCCAGTTGAAGTGCTTCCACATTGTTAATAATCCCATTTCCAAAATAAGGACTTCTTTTGGATTGTTGATTCACTCGTTGGGCGGTCTGGCTAATGATTTTGGTTACTTCCGTATTTGTCAACTTAGGATTAATCGAACGAATTAAAGCCGCCAAGGCCGTAACATGCGGGGCAGCCATGGAAGTACCGGAAAGTGACGCATATTCCCCGTTAGAAAAAGTGCTTGGAATATCAACACCAGGCGCGGCTACATCCACATAATCCCCAAAATTAGAGAATTCAGCCCGTTTTCCATCCCAGTCGACTGCTGAAACCCCTAAGACCCCTGGATAGGCAGCAGGGTAGCTTCGCTGGCTGGTATTATCATTTCCAGCTGCAGAAATGACCACGACATTTTTCTCCAAGGCATAGTCAATTGCACTTTCAAGGACATCGCATGTCTGATAATTTCCAAGGCTTAAGTTAATCACGTCTGCTCCATGGTCCACTGCCCATCGGATTCCTTCTGAAACATAAAAGGAACCGCCCGTTCCATCAGCGCCCATAACCTTTACTGGCATAATCGGGTTATACCAAGTAATCCCCGCCATGCCAACACCATTGTTCGTATCTGCCGCAATAATTCCTGCAACATGGGATCCGTGTCCATTATCATCATCTGCGTTATTGCTGTCATCAATAGCATTATAGCCTGTAGTTAAACGCCGGGCGAGATCCGGATGATCAAGGTCAACACCTGTATCCACAACCGCAATTTTTACTTTTTTAGAACCACGGGTAAGATTCCAGCCCCGTTCCGTTCCAACCGCTGGTAAATTCCATTGATAACTTTGATAATAGGTGTCATTTACATCATTGGGTAAAATGATGTAATGAGGTTCTGCATATTCTACTGCAGGATTATTAATAAAGTACTTTTCAAGTTCTTTGGCTGTTTGGTTATTGGACTTAAAATTATATACTGTTTCATGTTTTTCTTTCACACTTCCATCAATACCCTTAAGATACTGATTTAGACTCTCCTGTGACGGGATGGTTTTAAAACCTACGACTATTTCATTTTCATAGTAATGGCTTTTGTCCTGCTTATTATGATGAATCACCTTGATAGCGGAACTGTTGTTTAGCCTGTGTAGAACCTGATGATTGGCCTTAATCATATTAATTCTTTGAATATGTCCATTACGTGATTGGACATTTTGTACCTGCAATGGTTTGCCAGTGGTATCCGTCCGGGTAATTGTGTAATTCCGCTGTTCCCCTTTATCCAAAAAGTAGGGACGGAGCGTAGCAAACAAGATAATACCTAAACCTAAGGAAAAAATCCCAAAAATTAACCTTTTTCGCATAGCTGCACCTCTAGTAGTAGATAGTTTCATTATTAGCATGTTTCTTTTTAAGACTTTTATGAATACTACTGGAAAACACTCGCAGAAGCATTTTTACATATAGGAGAGATGGAATGAGGGAAAGGCTCAAGTAAGCGCATGAAGAAGAGCATTGAGTGTTTAAAATTGCAATTATAACTATTTGGGAGCATCTTAAAATCAAAGGGAACCCGCTGAATTTCAATCAGCGGGTTCCCTGTTTCTCTACAGGCCTATGCATTTAAAATTTCATTAATTTGTTCAAGACTATCGCAAGATATCTTCACACCAGAAGCCTTTACATTTTCTAAAAGCTGTTCAGGACGGCTTGCCCCGATGAGGGCACTTGCCACATTCGGCTGTCTCAAAATCCAGGCAAGTGCGAGCTGGCTTAAGGTTAGATTTTCATCTGATGCAATTTTCTTTAACTGTTCCACTTTATCTAAGTTTTGCTCGGTAAGTACATGTGATAGATTTAAATCTTTTTGTGCGGCACGGCTTCCTTCTGGCGGAAGTTCGCCTTTTTTGTATTTTCCTGTTAATACGCCTTGTGCTAATGGAGAGAAGACCACCTGACCAATGCCGTGTTTTTCGCTTACCGGAATAACTTCCTTTTCAATATAGCGGTGCAGCATGCTGTAATTTGGCTGATTGACAACAATACGATCCAGTAACTTTTTATCGGCAATATGAACAGCCTCGGAAATTTGTTCAGCTGTCCATTCACTTACTCCCAGATAAAGAACCTTTCCTTGGCGGACAAGATCATCCAATGCCCGTAGTGTTTCTTCCAGCGGGGTTTCATGATGGAAACGGTGACAATAGTAAATATCAATATAATCCATGCCAAGACGCTTTAGGCTGGCATTACATTGTTCAATAATATGTTTGCGGGATAGGCCATGATCGTTCGGTCCTTCGCCCATATTGCCAAATACCTTGGTTGCTAAGACATAAGAACTTCTTGGATATTTGCTTAACGCTTTTCCTACAACCTTTTCGGCCTCGCCTCTGATGTAAACGTTTGCGGTATCGAAGAAATTAATCCCTAATTCATAGGCTTGATCGATAGAGGCAACGGCATTTTGTTCTTCAACATATCCGCCGTATGTAAGCCAACTTCCTAAACTGATTTCACTGACCTTTAATCCAGTATTGCCTAAACGTCGATATTGCATCTAAAAAATCCTCCAATACATGTGAATTTAGGGGTGATTTACAATGTCTTGCCAATTCAAACTATACTACATAACTATGGTTAGGTCTAATGTTAACTACTTAATAACTTTATGAAATTTAACTTCAATCGTAAGGATAGGTTTAGTAAAATAAAATAGAATGGTCATTCAGGGAGGGAAGTAAATTATGGTGGACAATCAAGTAATAGTTGTAACAGGCGCAACGAGAGGAATCGGCCGAAATACTGCCTTATATTTTGCAGAAAAGGGTTATCAAGTAGTTGGGACAGGAAGGGATTCCGAGAAACTAAAAGAAGTTCAAAAGGAACTAGAAGACTATTCAACGGAACATACAATGGTTCGTATGGATATAACCAACCCTGCTGAAGTAAAACAAGTAGCAGAAGATGTTTTTAAAAAATACGGGCGCATTGATGTTTGGGTTAATAATGCCGGTGCCTTCATGGCAATTGGTCCTACTTGGGAAGTAAAACAAGAAGATTGGGTCAACGATGTAACTACCAACTTGATTGGAACATTTCACTGTACCCAAGCAATTATCCCGATTATGCTAAAGCAAGGATTTGGCAGTATGATCAATATTGTTGGCGGCGGAACTATAGGAGCCTTTAAATATGGAAGTGGATACGGAACCTCTAAAACAGCGATTGCCCGATTTACTGAAAATTTATCGGAAGAGTTGAAGGAAACTCCTATTCAAGTATTTGCCCTTGATCCAGGATTGAATGATACGGACATGACCAGGTACCAAAGATATACAGAAGTTGGTCAATCCTATTTAATAGATATCGAATCGCTATTTGAACAAAACATTGACGTTCCACCGCATCAAGCACCACAGTTTGTTTATTACATGGCAGCAGGGGAACTAAATGACTATGTCGGACGCATTGTATCCGTCTATGAGGACATTGAGACATTAAAGAATCTTAGTAAAGAAGATATTGATGCTGACTTTTATAAACTTAGATTAAAGAAATAAGTGGAAAGATTTCTTGGCTTACCGTAAAGGTAGGTCATTTTTCATATGTTCATCTCTTTGCATGGGAGGTGTATACTGTGAGAATACTTTTAGGGCATAACCTTTTTAGTGGGAGGTCTAATGAAGGTTTTATCAATGAAACAGCCATGGGCAAGCCTTTTTGTTTTAAGAGAAGCCAAATATGAAACAAGAACATGGAAAACCGCCTATCGAGGGCCATTAGCCATTCATACAAGTAAACAAGTGGATAAAGCTGCATGCTCTCATAAAGCTATTCAAGCCTTACTGGGGAAACATGGTCATTCAGTGGATCATCTTCCAACAGGGAAAATTATTGCGGTTTGTAATCTAATCAACTGTTTAAGGGTTGCAGACAATCAAACCACATGGGCCAACCTCGAAAATGGCGCCATCGTATCAGGTAATGACTACTTCTTAGGAGACTTCAACGAGGGAAACTACGCCTGGGAAGTAACAGACATGAAGCAACTAGAACAGCCCATCCCAGCAAAAGGGCACCTTGGATTATGGGAATACGATATCTGAAGTGTCAGCCACCAGTGGACACTGTCTTTCCACGGTGCCTGACACCATTAATACTATATCTGTAGCTTAAACTTGGCATTTTTCTTTAAAGTTACAGCGCTGGCATTTGTTCGATGCTTTCTTTTCGAATTGGTCTATGCTGAGGGGTTTATTTCTCGCCGGGTTGTCGAGAAGCCCAAGCATGTGATAGATGCTATCATTCATTAATGTTTGAGCAGAATCTATTTCGAACGGAGTTAATTTATACTCCTGGCTTGTCCCGGTTAACAAATACTCATTTCTTAGGACAATGTCTTCAATTGGAATATGGTGCTGCTTTGAAAGAAAGAGGGCATAGAAGGCGAGCTGTTTTCGGTCATCTTCTGATTCTTTACCCGTTTTCCAATCGACCACAATCCATTTATTCTGACTAACATCCTTGTAAACAAAGTCGAGGACAACAAACACATCGACACCATTTACTTCAAAAGTTTGAAAGTCCTCCGAGTGCAGGACGTGCATCTCTAATTTGTTGAGAATATCTTGATAGGTTTTACTGCTAAAGAAATGGTTAATACATAGCCGCAGTTTCGTTTTTGCAGAGGCAATTACGTCAGGACTGAGCCCCTCACCATAATAAATTTCGTGAAGCATTTGATATCGCTTCGGTTTCTGAAACCACGAACTGCGAAATTTAGTGGAGTCTAAATAGGCCTTATTTAAGTTCCTCGTTACCAAATCAACCATTTCGCCCGCTAATAAAAGTCCTTTACCGTTTAAAAAGTTTTTCAGCTGCTGGTCAATCACTTTATGGATTTCATCCCCTAAGAGGATGGGAATGTTCTTTATGTTTTTAAGACGATAGGCGGATTTGTTTTCTTCTGGAGCATCATACTCCCAGCCATTATGAGATTCATAATATTGGTGATAATATTTCCGTACGCATTCTAAAAAAGTCTTATGCCTTGAGTTGGACCAAGAAAATTGGGGATAATCGCGGTAAACGTACATAATTACTCCTCTTCACTTACATTAGATTCATACTAGTTTTATTGTAGGGGCAAAAGGATGAATAAATCAATTGGCATGTTTTAGGTGTAGTCATGCTAAAATAAATCTAACATCAAATGGAAGGTAAGGTAGATTAAATTTTATGAAGAAGGCAACAGCCAATATACAAGCCATATTAATTGCAGATCTTCCGGAGACATTTGTAACAAGAAGGATTCCCGAGACGTTACTTGAATTTGGCGGAATTAGGGGCGACCGCCATTTTGGGCTGACAAGTAAGGCAGATTCAAGACAGCCAATGTATCCAAGAGGTACAGAAATCCTAAACCGCCGGCAGATTACGATTGTTTCAGAGGAAGAACTAAGTCAAATCGCTAGCGAACTTGGGGTTGAAAAAGTACTGCCAGAGTGGTTAGGGGCAAATCTGTTAGTTAAGGGATTTCCTGAGTTAACAAAATTACCGCTAGGTTCACGAATTTTATTCCCAAGTGGGGCGGGCTTAATTTGTATGGGGGAAAATATGCCATGTACCCTGCCAGGAGAAGAAATTCAAAAACAGTATGAAACTCATAGTAAGCTCGCCACTCGTTTTGTTAAGGCAGGCTTTAAGCGGAGAGGCGTAGTTTGTGCTGTCGAAAGACCGGGCACAATCAACGAAACAGATGAAGTACAAATTTTAATTAACAACTACTCAAACCCTATGCAATAAACTGGAAAAAATAAACTGACTCAAAAAACGTGAGTCAGTTTTGTCCATTATATAAAAATACCTTCAAATTATCCTTTGAATCAAGTGTGGCAAGCAGGACGTCTTTGACTTCCGTCTGATATAAACGTTCTAAAGAGGATATGACCCAGCTTTCGTCTTTATGTATTTGTTTTAACTCTTCTGGATTGAATCTGCCTTCTTTAATAATTGTTCTTGGTAACTCAAATGGTTCTGTATTTATTTTGCCGGCAGCGGGTGTAATAGGTGAGTATTTAGGGTCTATAAAGACTGAAATTTTTCCATCCGCTTCCCAGAGGGCTAAGGCTACTTTTTTAATATCCGCCACTTTTTCTTCACGCAATTCCTCTAATAAAACATCAATTGATATTCTCGCTTTCTTTAACCCTTTATAAATAATTTCTCCATCTTTAACAATCGTAATCGGGGCATGATTCATTAACTTCCTAAACCATGGCCATTTAAGTATCAGCCAAATGCCGCAAAGATACAGGACAACTAAAACAACCGTCGTTATAACTGAACCTTTAAATTCCAGATGCTGGTCGGATAACGGGTGGGCGATAATATTGCCGATCACTAGGGCGATAACAAAATCAAGCAATCTTAATTGGGAGATAGCCCGCTGACCTAATACTTTTGCGACAATCAGCAAAAAGAAAAAGGCAACAATGGCCCGGAGGCTCCATTCAAGCAAAGTCAGCGATTCCTGAGCTTCTGTGAAATTCAAACTAGACACCACACTTTCTTAACCTGCACTACAGTTTAGTTTATCACTGATGTTTTTGTGTAATTCCTTAGAAAACCTTTTTTAAAATAAATCAAAGAAGGCCCAGTCCTACTTGTTATAGGGACTGGGCCTTCTATTTCATTAACCAAAAGGAGCAATCGACATTAGTAAAAATTACTCTTCCTCTGTATAGGCTTCTACTGTTGTATCTCTACATTCCCAGCATTCAGTCCTATTTCTCTCCATAATTGATAATTCTTTTCCACAAGAAATACAAATATCCATAGGTCAAGATTCCCCTTTCCAGTGAAAATGTTTTACAAGTATATGAGTACAAATAATCAAATATGACTGTATTTACAATGTATGTCAGCTTATAAACGTTTGCCCTTGTCTAATTGAAAAATTTTATTGCTGGAAAAATAATTTTTATTGTTAGTCAATCGGGGGATGGGATGATTGTAATGGCTGATTTAGATGGTTTGAAGGAAGAATAATCTATGGACAAAGAAGGGTACAAAGTGGGACCAAAATTACCAGTCGAACTAGGAATTCGATCATTGGGCAGCTCCTTCGTTTATTATTTGATAACCACAGTATAGGCTGTATTTGTAAACTGAAGGTCTATTAAATGTAAATTTACTGTCAATTTTAGTTAGTGGGAGTTCCTTTACCCTTCAGAGGAAAAATTGGGAACTGTCGGTCAATGAAAAAAGGGTTCATTGCCCTTCAGAAGAAAAAAGGGAAGCTGGTGGTCAATGAAGTAAGTTCATTGACCGAGAAAGGCTTTAGTGCAACCAAAACAAGGATAATATCCAGCTTAATAATTAAAACGGAGCTAATTGCAGATAATTTAAATAGGACAACTAAAAGGAGGGCAGGCAAATGGAAACTAACAACTTTGATCCAAACCTAGATCCATCATCTAAAGGGAATCAAAAAGAGAATCTAGAAATAAGTTCAACTGGTTATGGACTCGAATCCGTTACAAATGAAACTCGAGAAGGACATAATAAACAAACCAAAGGGTCGAACCAATCTTGCGGTGGTTTGTAAACAAGTGGTAAAACAAATCCCCCAAACGAAAAGTATGGGGGATTTATTAGCAATGTAATCACTTTTTTAAGTATTTCTCCCGTAAATCAGCAATCCCCTCTTTACAAACCCCATAAGAGAGCCAGGAGCATCCTTTACAAATATAATCCAAATCATCTGGCTCCACTTTTTCAGCAGTTAATTGAACTAAAAAGGACTTATTGTAAACAGCTCCTTCGATCAATCCCAGGTGACGAATGACATTGAGGTCCATTGTTAGGACATGTTCATTTGAACCAATACTTGCCTCACAAGTGGTTTTTCCCTTATGGGGGCAAGTACAGCAGGTATCATCTAGCGCTGCTACTACTTGGATTGGATAGTCCAAACGATCATCCCTGATTTGCTCGACAATTTCACTCATTTTTTTTACAAAATCAGGGCTATAGCCCATCCCACGAAAGCCATGAACGCACAACAAATGGTGTCCACGTAAACTCAAACTCATCCAGGTTCACTCCTTTGTCTTCGATTATACCGTTTTTTTCTGAATTATTTATCGTAATTTAGTGATGTAAACTTGATTAATAAATGTTAATATTATTAGAAATATATTCCAATTTGGTTAAGCGCACTACTAGAATACGGTTGTTTTTTGTAACAGTAAAAAAGAAATTCAAAAGAAAAGATCAAGATAGCGGAGAGGTTATAAAATGAAATGAAGTGAGTAACTTGGGGGGGAAATACATGGATCAGCACTTGTATAGTATCATTGTCATTATCGCCATCGTTATCTTCGGCATTTATCGGCGGGTTCGCCGGAATATTGGCTGGCAGGAACTGAATCCTAGGAAACTAGTTATCAGGACGATTATTTTCTTTATTATTGGGCTGGTCTTTTTATTCGGGGGACTTACCCATCCAATCAGCTTAATTTCAGACGGAATCGGGATTTTATTAGGTATCCTTCTCGCCTATTATGGAGCAGCCCTGACAACCTTTGAGAAGAGAGAAATGTTCTGGTATTACCGTCCAAATATATGGATTGGCAGTACGGTTACTTTTATCTTTTTAGCTCGACTGATCTATCGATTTTACCGGATGAGCACATCTGGGATTTTAACCACTGCAGCCACACAAAAGCAAACAAATAGTTACCAAAATATGAATGCTGCCTTCGGAAACTCATGGACAGCGGGACTATTGCTGATCATGTTTGCTTATTACATTTTCTACTATTTAATTTTACTAAGAAAAAAGAAGCAATTAACACAAACAGAAAACTAACATCATGTGCAATAAAAGCCTCTCTGTAAATGAAGAGAGGCTGGTAATTAGTTCTCTGTATGAGATTATTCTAAATAATTCTTACACCCTGTTCATCAATTACGACTTTTTCATTTTCACTTAGGTTGGTAAATACGACTGGTGTAATGATCGACGGCACTTTCTCTTTAATGAGATCAAAATCAACCTCGAGCAGTTTTTGCCCCTTCTTAACGGTTTGCCCATCCTTGACAAAAGAAGTAAACCCTTCGCCTTTTAAGCTAACCGTATCCATCCCAACATGGATTAAGATTTCTTTTCCGTTATGATCCATAAGGCTCACAGCATGTTTGGTAGGAAAGACACTTACTACTTTTCCATCGACTGGTGAAACAACCGTTCCATTTACAGGTTGGACAGCGAAACCATCTCCCATCATTTTCTGTGAAAAGACAGGATCTGGGACGGTCTCAAGTGGTACTATTTTTCCCTCTAACGGTTGTAAGATAAATGGATCACTTTCAGCCGTTTTCTTTTTGAATAAGCCTTTAAACATTTGAAAAACCACCTTTATGTATTCTACAAAATAGGACTTAGGAACCGGTTCCAAATCCGGATTATAAAATTTATGGAATTATTTTAATTTTAATAAACTACAGAAAAAAATTCAACGATTATATTCTAAACGACTTTCTTAATGGTAAAAATGATTTTATACTAAAATAGATGATCTAAAAAGAAAAACTATTAAATTAGCCGATGAATGAAAAATACAAATTGGTTAGAGGAAAAATGAGGTTGAAGTTATGAAAACTATTGCAGACATTGCCCGATTATCGGGTGTTGCCAAGAGTACTGTTTCTAGGTATCTAAATGGCGGGTCTGTCAGCGACTTAACGAAAAAAAAGATTGAGCGGGTGATAAAAGAAACGGGTTATATTCCGAATACTTTTGCTCAAAGTTTAAAGGCGAAGAAACCAAATATTATTGGGACAATTGTGCCTCGCTTGGATTCCTACGCGACCTCCCAAACTTTAATAGGAATCGATGAGCAGCTTAGACAACTGAATTACCAAATGTTAATATCAAACACTAGTCAGGATCTAGAACGTGAAATCGATAATATTTACACCATGGCAAGGCAAAAGGTGGCAGGAATTATTTTATTAGCAACACAAATTACAAATACGCATCTGGAAGCCATTCAACAGGTACAAATTCCAATTCTGCTCGTTGGACAACAGCATAATGAAGTGTACAGTTTGATTCATAATGATTATGAAGCCGGCTATGATATAGGAAAATATATCTTAGCTAAAGGACATCGGAAAATTGCCTTCTTGGGTGTACCTGAATACGATATTGCTGTTGGGGTAAAAAGAAAGGAAGGGTTTAGACAAGCTATCCAAGAAGGCCATGGCTGTGAAGTGAAGTATTACGAAACAAGTTTTAAAATGGCTGAAGCTATTGACAAAGTACCGGAGATTATTGATGATTTTAACCCAACTATATTAGTTTGTGCTACTGACAATATTGCACTGGGAGCGATCAAAGCGGCTCATTTAAAAGGGATAAGTGTCCCAAGAGACTTATCTGTTACAGGATTCGGCGGGTATGAGGTAACCGAGATTGTTCATCCTAGTTTAACAACGGTTAAATTTTTCTATAAAGAGGCGGGCCAAACGGCCGCCCAAAGTATGGTCCAACTAATCAACAGTGAAGAGCTGCCATCGTTAATTTATTCAAAATATGAAATTATAGAAAGAGAAAGCGTTGACAACATAAATAATCATAAATTATAATATAGTGGAATCGGTTCCATAAAGGAACCTTTTAATCGGTCCTCGATTAGAACCGGTTCCACGTTCAACTAAAGAATGGAACTTATATTTTTTTTAATAATTTTGGAACCGGTTCCCAAAATTATTTATTTTTTATTCACTGGAACCGGTACCACCCAAAAGCTATAATAAAGGAGAATGAGAAATGAACCACAAAGAAGTTGCACAGGCGATTTTAACTGCCATTGGCGGTAAAGAAAATGTTTCAGCTGCAGCACATTGTGCTACAAGATTACGTTTAGTTTTACATGATGAAGAAAAGGTCGACCAAGCTGGGTTAGATGGAATAGAGACGGTTAAAGGAACCTTTTCAACAGGTGGACAATTTCAAATCATTCTCGGTGCCGGAATTGTTAACGAAGTGTATAAACATTTGATTCAACTAGCAGGAATCTCCGAGATGTCCACAACTCAGGTAAAAAATGAAGGAACGAAGAAACAAAACCCACTCCTGCAGCTCGTAAAATTACTTTCAGATATTTTTGTCCCGATTATCCCTGCGATTGTTGCAGGCGGTTTGTTAATGGGATTAAATAACGTATTAACGGCAAAGGATTTATTTTTAGAGGGAAAATCGTTAATCGATGCGAATCCGGGGATGGCTGATTTAGCCGGGATGATCAACACGTTTGCAAATGCAGCCTTCGTATTTTTACCCGTATTAATCGGATTCTCAGCTACAAAACGCTTTGGAGGAAATGCTTTTTTGGGAGCGGCATTAGGGATGATTATGGTTCATCCGGACCTGTTAAATGCCTATAATTACGGGGCTGCTTTAGTTGATCATAAAGTACCTGTCTGGAACATATTTGGCTTTGAGATAGAAAAAGTAGGCTATCAAGGAACCGTATTACCCGTTTTGGCATCTTCTTTCATACTAGCAAAAATTGAAATTAGTTTACGGAAGATCATTCCATCTGCGTTAGATAACCTGCTTACCCCGCTATTATCTATTTTGGTAACGAGTGCGTTAACTTTTACCGTCGTAGGTCCAATCATGAGAACGGCTGGTAACCTTTTTACAGACGGACTTGTTTGGTTATATGATACAACCGGATTTATTGGCGGCGCTCTCTTAGGATTATTCTATGCCCCAATCGTTATAACTGGTATGCATCAAAGCTTTATTGCTGTTGAAACACAACTGATTTCTGACATAGCAAAAACGGGCGGGTCGTTCCTTTTCCCAATTGCTGCAATGTCCAACGTAGCTCAAGGTGCGGCAACTCTGGCTGTACTCTTAGTAACTAAAGACCAAAAGCTGAAGAGTCTTGCTTCTGCTTCAGGTATTTCGGCACTATTAGGGATTACAGAGCCTGCCATGTTCGGCGTCAATTTAAAGCTGAAATATCCATTTATCGGAGCAATTATTGGGTCTGGCGTTGCATCTGGATTTGTCACCTTCTTTAAGGTAAAAGCAGTTGCACTAGGTGCTGCCGGCCTGCCAGGAATCATTTCAATTAAGCCGGGCTCGATTTTATCTTACGTAATAGGAATGGCTATCTCCATTTTAACAGCCTTTATCGTTACCTTTGTACTAGCGAAACGTGATGCTAGAAAAAGTCATGCAGATAAGATCAAACAAGCGGCATAATCAATAAAAGGGGGGAATCACTAGATTCTCCTTTCTTTCTTAAGGAGTAAACAATCATGATTTGGACAAAAGAGCGGCGGTATCGCCGAATAGAAGAGGCGGACAAAGAAGAACTCTTACAATTAGAATTGCAGGTTAGGGATTGTCAATGGCGTCAAACCTATCATATACAGCCGGAAACAGGTTTATTAAATGATCCTAATGGATTTTCTTATTATAACGGGGAGTATCATTTGTTTTATCAATGGTTCCCGCTAGGACCTGTTCATGGTCTGAAATATTGGTATCACACGAAGTCAAAGGATTTGGTACATTGGGAGAATGCTGGGATTGGGATTGAGCCGGATCATGATTATGACAGCCATGGCGCCTATTCAGGCAGTGCTATTGAACATGACGGCAAATTGTATTTACTTTATACAGGGAATACACGCGATGAGCAGTGGGTTCGGCATCCCTATCAGTGTCTGGCAATTATGGATCAAACGGGGGAAATAAACAAATGGGACCAGCCTGTTATACTGGATGTACCAGAAGGTTATACGGATCATTTTCGTGATCCGAAAGTTTGGAAAAAAGGCAATGACTTCTACGCGGTAATCGGAGCACAGCGGGAAAACGAAACCGGCTGTGTGGTGTTATATCAATCAGCCGACCTAATTAATTGGAAATTCAAAGGAGAAGTGCAGACAAACCTAACCTCGTTTGGCTATATGTGGGAATGTCCCGACTATTTTGAACTGCAGGAACAAGGTGTATTGATTTTCTCTCCCCAAGGATTAACCCCGAGTGGGGATCAATATCAAAATATTTATCAATCTGGATATGTGATTGGCGGTCAGCTTGATTTCAATAACCAGACCCTGACTCATGGGGCATTTCAGGAGCTTGATAGAGGATTTGATTTTTATGCCCCGCAAACCATGTTAGATCCAGACGGCCGCAGAATCTTAGTAGGCTGGATGGGGCTTCCGGAAATAGATTATCCATCCGATAAAAATGGATGGGCTCACTGTTTAACATTACCAAGAGAAGTATCGATCCGTGGTGAAAAACTTATCCAGCAACCTGTAAAAGAGCTTCAAAGACTTCGCAAACAGCAGTATGATATAAAAGACAGGATCGACTGTGAGATAAAGGTCTATGAACATTTTAACGGGTCATCCTTTGAAATGGTATGTGAATTTGAGGATTTTGATGCTGAAGTAGTTGGTGTTGAATTCAGGGCCGGGGAAAAAGAAAAAACAGTCATCAAATATGATGCCAAACAGAAAAAAATCATTTTAGATCGTACTAACTCAGGAGAGCCTGTTGGCGAAACATTTGGAACGGTGAGAAAATGCGTCATGGATACTCAAGCGATAAAGTTTCACCTTTTTGTGGACACTTCTTCAGTTGAAATCTTTATAAATGATGGGGAAGAGGTATTTACAAGCCGGATTTTTCCAGGGCCGGACAGCAAGGAGATTCGTTTCTTTGCAGAGGGCGGAAAAGCATTATTCAAAGCTAGCAAATGGAACATTTAACAAAATCAAGAGGTGAAGAAATTGAAATCATTGTGTTCAATAGGGGAAGTTCTAATTGATTTTATCCCTCTCCAAAAGGGTAAAGCATTAAAGGATGTAAATGGGTTTGAGCGCGCCCCGGGAGGCGCTCCTGCAAATGTGGCAGCAGCAGTGGCGAAATTTGGCGGGAAGGCATCGATGATTACCAAGCTGGGCAAGGATGCGTTTGGTGATTTTCTTTTAGAGCAGCTGCAGCAGGCGGGGGTGAACACAGATAAAATCTCAAGAACTAGTGAGGCAAATACAGGGCTTGCCTTTGTATCGCTAAAGGAGAATGGTGAACGGGATTTTTCTTTCTATCGCAACCCATCTGCCGACCTTTTGTTACATGAAAATGAAATAGAGGAGAAGTGGTTTAGTGAGGGCGATATTCTTCACTTCTGTTCTGTAGATTTAGTGGAAAGTCCAATGAAACAGGCACATGTCAAGGCTATTTCTTCAGCTAAGGCGAAGGGCAGTCTGATCAGCTTTGATCCGAATGTGCGGCTGCCGCTCTGGGAAAAACCAGATGAATGCCGAAAAACCATACTGGAATTTATCCCAGCGGCACACTTGGTAAAGATATCTGATGAAGAGCTGGAGTTCATTACGGGGATTCAAGATGTAGAACAAGCGATTGAATCCTTATTCGTTGGGGACGTACATGCTGTTATTTTTACAAAAGGTTCTCAAGGCGCAGAACTATTTGTGAGAGGACAACATTATCAATCAACAGGGTTCTCTGTGAATGTGCAGGATACTACCGGTGCAGGAGATGCTTTCATTGGCGGCTTTTTATACAAGCTGCTAGAAAAAAACGTCAGTCAAAAAAACTTAGAAGAAGTTCTATGTAAACACCACCAAGAGATTCTTACGTTCTCCAATGCAAGCGGTGCCCTTACGACCACAGGAAAAGGCGCGATATCCTCACTGCCAACAATAGAGGAAATCAACCAAATTCTTTAAAAACATTAGCAATGTTATTAAAAATTAATTATTGACAATTTTTACATAGCTTGTTAAGGTTGTAAAAAAATATTCTTATCCAGAGAGGCGGAGGGACTGGCCCGATGAAACCTCAGCAACAGGTCTGCAGAGACACTGTGCTAATTCCTGTGGGTGAAGACCCTGATAGATGAGAGCATTCGTTTCTATTTGTCAGCTGCGCACTCGTTTGAGTGCGTTTTTGTTTTACCTGGATAGAACTAAAGGAGTGTAATATGGAGAATAAAAACAGGCAAGAATTTCAAAGAAAGATGCACGCACGTCATTTAATTATGCTATCGCTTGGCGGGGTAATAGGCACTGGATTATTTCTAAGTACAGGTTACACCATTCAACAAGCAGGTCCGTTTGGTACCATTTTATCCTATCTAATTGGAGCGTTAGTTGTTTATCTTGTTATGCTTTGTTTGGGGGAACTCTCCGTACATATGCCCGAAACAGGGGCATTTCATAGCTATGCTGCGAAATATATTGGACCGGCGACGGGGTATACTGTAGCCTGGTTGTATTGGCTGACTTGGACCGTTGCATTAGGTTCAGAATTTACTGCGGCGGGCTTACTTATGCAGAGATGGTTTCCATCTATCAATGTCTGGGTCTGGAGTGCCTTCTTTGCCATTTTGATTTTTGTACTAAATGTATTAACCGTCAAGTTTTTCGCTGAGTCCGAATTTTGGTTTTCTTCGATAAAGGTCATTGCTATTGTACTATTTATTGTTTTAGGTGCGGCCGCACTTGCTGGGATACTTCCAATGTCTCATCCGAATTCAGCTCCATTCTCTAATTTTACAAATGCAGGCTTATTCCCTCATGGTGTTACTGGAATTTTAATGACTATGCTTGCGGTTAATTTTGCGTTTTCAGGAACAGAACTAATAGGAATTGCTGCAGGAGAAACAGAGAATCCGGAGAAATCGATACCGAAAGCGATTCGAACCACCTTGTGGCGATTGATTATCTTTTTTGTCGGAACGATTGTTATTTTATCTACGTTATTACCTATGTCGGATGCTGGGGTATTAGAGAGCCCATTTGTTGCGGTACTTGAACGAATAGGGGTACCTTATGCAGCGGACATTATGAACTTTGTGATTCTGACTGCTATTCTATCAGCAGCAAACTCAGGCCTGTACGCCTCCTCTAGAATGCTTTGGTCGCTAGCAGACAAGAAAACCATATCGCCGATCTTTAGAAAAATGACAACAAAAGGAGTTCCAATTAATGCGGTCATTTTCAGTATGGCAGGCGGAGCTTTAGCCTTACTCTCAAGTATTGTTGCACCAGATACGATTTATATCGTGTTAGTTTCCATTTCTGGATTAGCAGTGGTTGTAGTTTGGATGAGCATTAGCGCGTCACAGTTCTTTTTTAGAAGACAATATTTAAAAGAGGGGAACTCTGAAAAGGACTTGGTGTATCGTACACCACTATATCCTCTCGTACCAATTGCATCATTCATTCTGTGCCTGGCATCATGTGTTGGAATCGCATTTGATCCCACACAACGAATTGCTCTATATTGCGGGGTTCCATTTATTTTATTTTGCTATGTTAGTTATTATCTAACACAAAATGTAAAGAAGAGGGGTGTAGAATATGTCCAACAAAATCAACCCAATTAATTCAATCTTATCTCAACATTCTATTATGATTCTTGACGGGGCCTTAGCTACAGAATTGGAGGCACACGGTTGTAACTTGGCCGACCCACTTTGGTCGGCAAGAGTGCTAATAGAAAATCCAGATTTAATTTATCAGGTTCATTTGGATTATTTTCGTGCTGGAGCCGATTGTGCGATAACGGCAAGCTATCAAGCTACTATTGAGGGATTTGCTGCCCGTGGAATTCAAGACGACGAAGCGCTGGAGTTAATAAAGAAAACGGTGCTGTTAGCAAAAAGAGCAAGAGATGATTTTTGGAAGGAAAATACGGAAGAAAATCGTCCCAAACCATTGGTTGTTGCCTCTGTTGGACCTTATGGGGCATATCTTGCTGATGGTTCTGAATATGTAGGAAATTATGGTGTTTCTGATGAGACGTTAGCAGCGTTTCACCGTCCTAGAATTTCCGCGTTGATTGAAGCAGGTGCAGACCTATTAGCATTTGAAACGATTCCATCCTTGCAGGAAGCGCGTGTACTTAATTCATTGTTGAGTGAATTTCCAGAAGCATATGCTTGGCTATCTTTTTCCTTGAAAAATGAAGACGAGATTAGTGAGGGGACTAAGCTCGCTGAATGTGCTAGTTTTTTTGAGCACAGTGAACAAATTGCCGCGATTGGACTTAATTGTGCACCAACTGATGTGGTTACAGGTGCGATTCAAAAGTTTAGGGAGAATACCAAGAAGCCTATTCTTGTTTATCCGAACTCTGGGGAAACTTATAATCCAGAAACAAAAACATGGCATGGAGAGGAACAATGTAAAGCGTTTGACACTCTATCCGAAGAATGGTATCAAGCAGGGGCACGACTCATAGGAGGATGTTGCAGAACTGCTCCTAGGCATATTGAGGAGATTTCAAAAAAATGGCGCTCTGCTCAGGTTCTAAATCAGTAAGTTAATAGGAAGATAGCAAAAAAGGGGCAGCAATTTAACTTTGCTGCCTTATTTTTTAGGCTTTGCTATAGGTCATTGCTGATATTGTAATAAATGTTCATTGGGCATAATATTTTCATTTCGCAGGTTATTAACTGCTAAAATACTTATTTTCTATTTTTTCTGCGGTCCTTGTTGCTAAAGCTTGGGTTGTAAGAGTGGGGTTAGGTCCGCCAAGGCTATTGAAAAGGACGCTGTTATCCGCGATGAATAGTCTTTTAACCTGATGTGCTTCGCAGTTTGTGTCTGTCACATAACCAATCCGCATGGTGCTGTGCATATGAATAAATACACCTGGCGGCATGTTTGTGCGAATGATTTGTTTGGCACCGGCCTTTTTCAAAATTTCTGCTGCAATTCTAGTCAAGTATTCCCTTTTAGGATAATCCTTTTTACTAGGTTTATATGTAAGGATGGGAACATGGCCATTTACATCCAATCGAACGGGGTCTAAAGAAATTCCATTCCTATGATTCGCCTCATCACCAATGATTACGGCAATACTTAAAGTTCTTGAATACTCGGACATGACCTCCTTTAGTGCTGTACCCGTAAGGACTCCTTCAAAAACTGATGGAGCGGCAGGATTAAAAAGGGCATAACCTGATTGGCTTGACCCGTATAATAAGGTTGAATAGGCACCAGGGCTAGTTCCAAAAGCCAAAAGCATCCCAAGCCCAGGGTAGTCAAATCGCGCCCCGGAAGTTTGTCCAATGTACGGTAATCCCTCAGAAATACCCAAAAGATTATTTAAAACCCTCTCATCAAATACACCGGTAATACAATCAAACCAATGGTTCGTCAAACCTTTACCCACCCAAGGATTTTCTGGCAGTTTCGAATTCAGCCAAAGGCGGGGCGTTTCAATCACACCAGCTGCAGAAACAATAACTTTTGCTCTTATGTCTGCTGTTTCCGCTGTCCATGTGTTCCTAATCTTTACCCCGCTCGCTCTAACCCCGCCAGCTGGATCATTCTCAGTTAGAATCTTAGAGACAAAGGTGTTTGGTCGAATCTCGACATTTCCTGTCTTTAGTGCAAGTGGTATATAACTTACTAAAGTAGATCGTTTTGCCACAGTTTCAATGGAAGGGCCTGTTTTACATCCATTGATACAATGACCTCTGAGCGTACATCCTAAATGAGGCTCATTGAAATCAAATGCAGGATTATTTATCTCAGGGTCAGGCTGGAGAATGGCATTGGGCTGCGGACGGTATCCTGGAGTTGTCACATTTTGAGTCGTTAACAGGGACCAGCCTGCTTTTTTTGCTCCATAAAAAAATAATTCTTCTTTTGCTGTCATAGGTGCAGGTTTCACTGGAAGAGTCGCTTCAACCTTTTCGTAGTAGGGAATCATTTCCCGATATGAAATGGGCCAAACTTGGTCTACTGCACTTGGATAGGCCCGTGGTGAGTTTGCCAGATATTGAAGGGTGGTACCGCCGACTCCGGAATTCTGCCAGATAAATCCTTTCTGCTGAATGCCTCGAAACCATGGCTTTTGATTTCTATCTGCCGGTCCCCAGCGGAATTTTCCTGACACCAAATCGTTCATGTCTTCTTCATAATCAGTAAAACAATCGTCCAAAATTTTTTTATCCAAATCTGCTGCGCTTGAGCTGCTCAAAGCCCCAGGGTTCTTGTTGGGCTCAGGCCATTTATTGTTTCCGTACCATGGCCCGGCTTCCAAAAGTAATACAGATAGCCCTTTTTCACCAAGTTCTTTGGCGATGACCGCTCCGCCGCCGCCGGCACCAATTACAATTACATCAGCATCAAGACACATGGCAACTGCCTCCTATTCTATACACTGATCGACCAGGTATCCCCGAAATGCGTGATAACCTTTAGATGGGCCAGGGTATTTAACTTGGATCCAACTTATGGGAAATCCCTCTAACTCACGATAGTTAGGCGGGTATAAACGTGTCCGGCCATACCCGGACCATTCGGAATAGAAACCAAACATAACAAGCCTGTTCAAGAGATCAATGACAGGCAGTATAAAACGCGGATTTTGGTTAAAAGGATAAGGTATATCAGCAGGCTTGACAGCAAGGTGTTCTAAAAGAGTGACAGAACGTAAACGGTCTTCGGGTGATAGGCTTGAGAAAATTCCTTCATTAGGAATCTTATATAAGTTAAGGGGTTGTAAATTCCCACTGTTTAGAACTAATTGATGGGCTGATATTTCTAGCAGTTCTGCAGTTTGTCTTGATAATGAGTAGTTTGTATTATTTATAAGGGATATGGAATGGTCTAGTGTCCAGATGATGTATTCATGGATAAGTAAATCAGATGCACCAAAGTATTGTATGGTACCAAGCTTTAGATCATGCTGTGGAGTATTTGGGATTATTGCAGTTGCAAATGCTTTAAATACGGTATTTGTAAATGAATCAGTGTTCAGAGCCCCCGTATTTAAATACATATATTCCACCCCTATAACTAGGTTTCTAAGCTCTTATATTTATATGTCCGATTAACGGGGGAAATTTCTAATTTTTTTTTGGACAAAGCTTGAAATCTTATATGGACAATAATAGGGAGCCGAAGTCATCTTTATCCTTATAAAGTACCTCTAATGAGGAAGGCGTTCTTCCTTATTGAGAAAATACCTTTGCCTGAAGTATAGCCATGGCATGTTCAATTTCCTTTAACTCTTCTGTCGACGCATTTTGTATTCGATCGAAAAAACGAGATTCTATCGATGCAAAGGCTTCATTCATCATCTTTTTTCCATTATCCGAAAGACGAATATATTGTTTCCGTCGATCTTCTGTATCAGTTATCTTTTCAATTAAACCTTTTTCAATAAGCTTTCTAAGCTCACGGCTCGTGTTTGGCATAGACATATTAAGACAATCGTTAATTTCACTTGGTGTCACAGGGTGACCAACCGCGATATTTTCAAGGATATTATATTGAACTTGAGAAATGGAATCTGATTTCACGTCTTTTGTTAATTCATTTGTTACACGATGAACAGATGCGGTAAATGATACAAGTTTATAGAATAATTCTCTTTTGTCCAATTTCTTTCACCTCTTATTGTGAAGATATCAAAAATATTATCAAAATACAATTATCAATTGATAAACAACTAAAATGGTGCTACTATTTACTTATCAGATGATAAGTAAGGGGTGCGATATGAATCTGCTAGTTATTTATACCTATCCAAATCATCAAAGTTTAAATTACGAATTTTTGCAAAAAGTGATTAAGGGCAGTAAAGAAAATCCTGCCATTAAAGAATTACAAATCTTGGATTTATATGAAGAGAACTTTAATCCTCTGCTGGTCTTTAATGAACAAAAAAAGAGACGTGACATGCATATCGATCCGGGTACTGAAAAGTATAGACATCAAATTAAATGGGCTGACAAGATTGTATTTATCTATCCAATATGGTGGGGAAGACCTCCTGCTATGCTAATGGGTTATATCGATCAACTATTTGCTTCCAATTTTGCTTATAAAGACAAGAAAGGACTCTTCCCAGAAGGGCTTTTGAAAGGAAGGTCTGTGGTATGTATATCAACGATGAAGGGACCTGCTCACTATCCATTACTCTGGCTGCATAATGCTCATAAAATTCTAATGAAACGTGCTTTATTTAATTTCGTGGGAATCAAGAAAGTGAAGTTTTTTGAGTTTGGTAATATGGAAAGTCCAAAGGGAAACCATGGAAGGAAGCTTGAGAAGATATATAAATATTTTAAATATATAGCTGATTAAGAGGTTATCACCATTTATACTTGTGTTGTCCTAATATAGGAGAGGGGAGATACTTTGTTAATCCACCCTTTCCTTTGGGAATTAAGCTAGGTATTTATTACCAGGAGTATATTATTAAAATGTTTAATGAAAGCGTTGACATTCAGTTAATACGTGATAGAATGAAAGCATAAACAAACAACCAAATAAATCTTTTAGGATTGTTACTGGTCCGGCAGGCAAAACCTAAATTACTCAAAGTATAAGAATGCTATTTTCTTATATTATGAGTAATTTAGGTTTTTTGTTTTTCTCGGACTGAAAGCGAATACAAAAACTGTTTTTAAAATTATGGAGGTGTTCTTAATGGCTAAAAAGGACTACACAGGCCTAACGAGGAACATTTTAGAGTTAGTCGGAGGAAAAGAGAATATCAACAGTGTTTTCCACTGTGTGACAAGACTTCGTTTTAAATTAAAGGACGAGAAACTTGCTAAAACGGAAGAAATCAAAAACTTAGATGGTGTTGTGACCGTTATGCAAAGCGGCGGGCAATATCAGGTTGTCATCGGAAACCATGTACCTGATGTCTATGCCACATTCTTAGAAGTCGCAAACATCAGTGCCACAACAAACGACGATTCAAGCAGCAATGAAAAAGTTGGAGTTGGCGCCAAATTCATCGATATGATTTCAGGAGTATTCACTCCGATCCTTGGTGTGTTGGCGGCAACTGGTATGATTAAAGGTTTTGCTGCATTAATCCTTGCTTTAGGCTGGGTGTCAGCGACATCAGGGACCTATAACTTACTGAATATTGCTGGAGACGGTTTATTCAATTTCTTACCAATCTTCCTAGGTTACACAGCAATGAAAAAATTCGGTGGAACACCGTTTATCGGAATGGCTATCGCAGCAGCGTTAGTGCATCCGACATTGACAACACTAACAACAGGAGATCCGCTTTACACATTATTCAAAGGTTCGTTATTCCAGTCTGATATTCGCATCACTTTCTTAGGTATTCCAGTGATTATGATGAGTTATGCTTCATCCGTTATACCGATTCTAGTTTCAGCGTTTTTTGCGGCTAAGGTAGAAAAAGGTTTCAAAAAAATCATTCCAGATGTTGTAAAAACATTCATCGTTCCATTTTTAACGATTATGGTTATGGTTCCATTAACTTTCTTAGTGATTGGCCCCGTTTCTACATGGGCAGGTACTCTTCTTGGTGCAGCGACTTTATGGGTTTATAAGTTAAGCCCTGTTATAGCTGGATTAATCATCGGAGGATTTTGGCAAATATTTGTTATCTTCGGGCTTCACTGGGGACTTGTTCCGATCGCTATTAACAACTTAACCACTCTGCATTACGACCCAGTTCTAGCCACAACCGTTATGGTATGTTTCGCACAAATTGGTGCAGTATTAGCGGTTATGTTAAAAACAAAAAACAAAGGTCTAAAATCACTAAGTGTTCCAGCTTTCATCTCAGGTATTTTCGGTGTCACAGAACCAGCTATTTACGGGATTACACTGCCACTTAAGAAACCATTTATTATGAGCTGTATTGGTGGTGCAGTCGGCGGTGGTATTATTGCTGCTACTGCAGGGAAACTATGGATGTTTGGGGGAATGGGTATCTTCGTTTTCCCAGCCTTTATCAAACCAGGTGCATCCCTGGATATGTCTTTCTATGGGGCAATCATTGCATTAGTTGCAGGCTTTGCTGTAGCGTTCATTTTAACTTATCTATTCGGTTTTAAAGATCCGGCAAGTAAAGAAAAAACAGCAAATGAACCAAAGAAAGAAAAAGTTTTTGATAAAAACCGTATTCAAGAGGTTGCCAGCCCTTTAAAAGGGAAGGTTATTCCATTGAATCAAGTTGAAGACGCGGCATTTTCAAGTGAAGCATTAGGAAAAGGAATTGCCATTGAACCAACGGAAGGAAGAGTAGTTTCTCCAGTCAACGGTGTGGTAACGACTTTGTTTAAAACAAAGCATGCCATTGGGATTACATCAGATAATGGCGTAGAAATTCTGATTCATATTGGGATGGATACGGTTAAATTAGAGGGTGAACCTTTTACCGCACATATCCAACAAGGTGATTCAGTCAAAGTCGGTGATTTATTAGTAGAATTTGATATTGCTAAAATCAAGGCTGCCGGCTTAGAAGTAACAACGCCTGTTATTATCACAAATAGCGGGGATTATGCAGAAATTAATCCAACAGCAAATAAAGCGATTGAACAGAAGGAAACATTATTGACGATTTGTGGTTAATGAAAAGGACCATCCTTATGATTCACAAAAGTGCCTTACCCAATCAGGGTTAAGGCACTTTTTGTTGTTAGTAAAAGTATGATAGACTTTTAATGAGGTGGAGAATTTGGAGCAGCTGATTTATACGCTTTTGGCTTATATAAACAATTCACTTAATAAGGATATCAATTATTACATAGCAAAAAGTCTATTGGAACATATCAAAAGAATAGAGAGTTTTTCTTTAGAGGAGATTGCAGAGGCTTGTAATGTGGCTCCGTCGACCATTAATCGTTTTTGCAAAAGGATTGGTTTTAAAAACTTCTCAAATCTAAGAAATAGTGCAGCTAGTCCCATGAATGCATCTTTGTACGAACATGCTCATTCAGATTTAAATCCACAGATGTTTTTTAACCAATTAAATGAGAATATTGAAATGATCGACCATATCCCTCTGGTAGATATTGATCGGATTGTAAACCAGATTCACCAATCGAAAAGAATTGTGATTTTAGGTTTTGAAAAATATCAAATTCAAGCGATGGAATTGCAAAAAAGATTATTTCTACTTGGCAAGCTTTCCGAATGTGATACAAATCTTTTTAAACAGATTGATACATTGACTGATTTAACAGAGGAAGACATGATAATAACCATTTCCATTCAAGGAAATATCCTATCTAATCATTTTCCTATCAGTGAAAAAATCAAAAAAGCTAAAGGAAAGAAATTGCTCATAACTTTTTCTAGTGAACTTGATAAATTACAGCTGTTTCATGAAATTCTGCAATGCGGCAAAATTGAAAATAGTAGTGTAAGCAGCTATACCCTTTTGCGGGTATTTGATGTATTAATGGATCGCTATCAACGTTATTGTGAATCTATCTAGTTTTTAACTGGTCTTAACAAGACCAGTTTTTTTTGTCGAATGATAGTATGCTTATCTTATCAGCGAATTAATATTAATCATAATCGGAGGTATTCTGATGAAACACAATCGTTTTCCAGAAGGTTTTTTATGGGGCGGAGCAACCGCAGCCAATCAATTAGAAGGTGCGTATAATGAAGGCGGCAAAGGTTTATCCATTTTTGATATGGTATCCTTTATCCCGAAAGAAGAACGCACCAACGATATCGAAATGGATGTCAGAAGTGAAGAAGAATTAGCAGCATTATTAGCAGGAAAAGAGGGAGACAACTTCCCAAAACGCCGTGGAATCGATTTTTATCACCGCTATAAGGAAGACATTGCCTTGTTTGCCGAAATGGGCTTTAAGACATTCCGTATGTCCATTTCTTGGCCGCGCATTTTCCCAAATGGGGATGAGTTAGTGCCGAATGAGGAAGGATTAGCATTCTATGACAGAGTATTTGATGAATTATTAAAATATGATATCGAGCCTTTGGTGACTTTATCACACTATGAAATGCCGCTTCACTTGGTGCAAAATAATAATGGCTGGACCGACCGCCGTGTAGTAGATTACTTTGTTCATTATGCTGAAACTGTATTTAAGCGTTATAAAGGGAAAGTAAAATACTGGTTAACGTTTAATGAGATTAACGTATCAACCATTTCTCCGTACATTGGCAGCGGGATCCTTGTCGACCGTGTTGAGCATAAGGAACAAGCCGTTTATCAAGCGCTTCACCATCAATTTGTTGCAAGTGCACGTGCAGTAAAAGCATGTCATGAAATCATTCCGGAAGCGATGATCGGCTGTATGCTGGCACGTATGGAAGTTTACCCAGAAACATGCAGTCCAGATGATGTGTTAGCGGCATTGGAAGAAGATCAGAAGAATCTATTCTTCACAGATGTTCAAGTACGCGGCTATTATCCAAGCTTTATGTTAAGTTATTTTGAAAAAAATAATATCAAAATTGAGATGTTACCTGGTGATGAAGAACTCTTGCTGCAGCATCCAGTAGACTTCTTATCATTTAGCTACTACATGACAATGGTGACAAGTGGTGATACAGATCGTTTAAAAGAAAAAGGGAACTTCTTCAGCGGTATTAAAAACCCTTATTTACAAGCTTCTGATTGGGGCTGGCAAATCGATCCGAAAGGCTTGCGGATTACCTTGAAAAAAATGTACGACCGCTATCAAGTACCTTTATTTATCGTGGAAAATGGTTTAGGTGCCTACGATAAAGTAGAGGAGGATGGCTCCATCAACGATGATTACCGGATTGATTATCTGCGCGCCCATATCGATCAAATGGGAGAAGCGATCAAAGATGGAGTAGAAGTAATGGGTTACACCAGCTGGGGTTGTATTGATCTAATTAGCGCAAGCACCTCAGAAATGTCTAAACGCTACGGATTCATTTATGTCGATCAAGATGACTATGGTAACGGAACATTAGAAAGAAAGAAGAAGAAATCATTCGATTGGTACAAAAACGTCATCGAAACAAACGGTGAAGAATTGTAATAGTGTGTTAAGGGGACGGTTTTCCTGCTTCCAAAGCAGAAAAAATCGTCCCCTTGTTTCATTCTTCGTCCATTTTAAAAACAGGGCTCTTCCAATATGAACAAGCACCGATTTTCTCCAATAAACTGAAACTAGCTATGCTAGTACGTAAAATAAGGGAGAAGGAAAAATGGGAATGATTAATGGAACAGAGTTTACAGACCGGTTAGATCAGTTGGAGAATGAGCTTTGGCTGGATGGTGAAAAAATAACGGGGAAAATCTCCGAGCACCCTGCCTTTAAAGGGATTGTCCAGGCAAAGGCGTCCCTTTATGACCTGCAAAATGATCCTGATTTTATAGACGAAATGATGTTCTTTTCAGCAGATACAAAAGAACCAACGGGAGTTTCCTATTTACAGCCAAAAACAAAAGAGGATCTTAAGAAAAGAAGAAGGATGATTGAACACTGGGCTAGGCTCAGTAATGGGATGATGGGCAGAAGTCCCGACTATATGAACACAGCAGTTATGAGCTTTGCCTCGTCTGCGGGCCTATTGGCTGGAAGAGAAAATTGTTTTCCTGAAAATATTCAAGCCCTCTACAAACGGGCAATGGAACAAGACCTCTCCTTTACACATACTTTTATTACTCCCCAGGTCAACCGATCTCAAGGCTATATCGAATTATCCGAGAAGCCAATTTCTGCTAAAGTTGTTGATAGAAACGAGAAAGGCATTGTGATAAAAGGAGCCCGCTTGCTCGCTACTCAAGGCGGCTTGACGGATGAAGTTTTAGTCATTACTGCTCCCAGGTTATTTTTAGATGCAGATGAAGCATTCGCCTTTTCCATCCCCTCTAATACAAAAGGATTAAAGTTTATTTGCAGAGAATCTTTTGTAGGGGGAGAATCGAGTTTTAATTATCCTCTAAGCTCAAGATATGAGGAAATGGACTCCATCGTTGTTTTTGATCATGTACTAGTTCCATGGAATCGAGTATTTTATTACGATAATGTGGAAGCGGCAACTGACTTCATGACTAGGAGCTCCTTTCATACCTTTGCTTACCATCAAGTAGTGACAAGACAAATCATAAAAACAGAATTTATTCTCGGTGTTGCCGAGCTTCTTGTCCAAACTTTGAATGTTAGTGAGTATCAACATATACAGGAAAAAATATCTGAAATTATCATTGGTCTTGAAACGATGAGAGCACTTTTAGAGAAGGCGGAAAACGATGCTGAAATAGATGAGTGGGGCCTTATGCGTCCTAGTATGATACCATTACAGACAGCCTGTAACATTTTCCCTAAACTATATCCACGTTTCACCGAGATCATCCAAATAATTGGCGCCAGTGGGATGGTTTCATTACCAACTGAAAAATCCTTTGATTCTGAGATAAGACCAGAACTAGACCAATATCTGCAGGCCCAATCGACGACTGCCGAGACCCGAGTGAAGATATTCCGCTTAGCATGGGATCTTACGATGAGCTCATTTGGTACAAGGCAAACACAATATGAAAGATACTTCTTTGGCGACCCTATACGATTGTCCAGTAATTTATATCAGACCTATCCAAAGGAAATGCATGTCGACAGGATAAACGAATTATTAAATCGTGGATGCTGATTATTAATACAAAAGAACTGTATCCAGGATTTAAAAACTAGGTAAAATGTATTATAATATAGAAAATTATTATTCTGAAAAAGGCAAACTACTCCGAAAGGGTAGGACGCAAAGCCATGAGCCTACACGCAGCTTTTAAACGCGTATGGTCGTCAGGTTGCCAGGTTCCATTCTGTGAGCCTTGGGTGACAGAATGGAGGTAAAGTTCATGAAAAAACTAGTAATCTCAGCCCTTGTTTTTTTCTCAATTTTTGCTGGGTCCTTTGGATGCGCAAAAGCTTCCGACAATCAAACCTTAGCTACATGGCTTTGGAATCCTTGGGAATTGGTGAATAACGAATCTGGTACTCTCGCTTTTCTTGAGGGGAAGAATGTGAACAAAGTATATCTGCAGATTGACCGTGATATCCCGCTTAATGTTTACCAAAGTTTTATTGAGAAGGCTTCTGCCAAGGGAATCAAGATTTATGCATTAGACGGGGGACCTAACTGGGTGGCTCCAAAAGGCGATCGAAACCTAGATCAACTAGTAAATTGGCTGCAGACCTATCAAAAAGGTTCTTCCACTCTTCAAAAGTTTGCTGGGATTCATTTAGACGTGGAACCTTATTTATACAGCGGCTGGTCGACCAATCAGGCCGGAACGATAAAATCCTATCAAGCCTTATTTTTGAAAGCTAAAAGCAGTGCGGCTGCTTTAGCTCTGCCGCTAGAGGCAGATATTCCTTTCTGGTTTGATGAGACCACTTATAAAAACACCTATGGTAAAGGGACGTTAGCTGAATGGGTAATAGCTAACACAAACAGTGTGTCAATTATGGCCTATCGTGATTCAGCGGCAATGATTATTGACCTCGTGAAAAATGAAATAGCCCTTGCTGGAAAATATAATAAGCAGCTATTAATAGGTGTAGAAACAGGACAAACAAGTGAGGGTGACAATATATCCTTCTATGAAGAAGGGGAAGCTTATATGAACCAGGAGCTGGACAAGGTAAAAAGCTATTATGCCGGGACAGCCGGATATAGTGGAATTGCTGTTCACCATGTTGGCAGCTGGGAGACAATGAAACCTTAAAAAAAGCAGCGACCGTCATATGACGGAGCTGCTTTTTTTTGGAATAGATTAAATTAGAATGATTCCAAATCCCTCACTCAAAACCAATCAATTTGTCCAGCCACCCTTAATTAGTTACAATAATAAAAAAAGGGTGGGAGAGAACATTAAATGAAAAGAGTAGTGGTTACAGGTATGGGAGCAGTCACACCTTTGGGGAATGACGCTTTGACTACATGGGATAACATAAAAAAGGGAGTTTCAGGGATCGGACCAGCTACCTTATTTGATATAAATAAAGTAGATGTCAAAATCGCTGCGGAGGTAAAGGACTTTACTCCAGAAGCCTATATGGATCGAAAAGAAGCAAGAAGAATGGGGCGTTATAGTCAGTTTGCTGTAGCCGCAAGTAAAATGGCAGTAAAGGATGCCGGCATTGAGATTGGTGCCGATATCCAACCAGAACGAGTTGGTGTCTGGATCGGATCAGGTATTGGCGGTTTAGGTGAATTCGAGGAACAGCATCAGAAATTTATTGAAAAAGGCCAAAGACGGGTCAATCCGTTTACCATTCCGATGTTTATCCCGGACATGGCAGCAGGCCAGGTTTCCATCGAACTTGGTGCAAAGGGAATTAACAATTGTTCTGTGACCGCATGTGCGTCCGGAGCCAATTCCATCGGTGATGCCTTTCGTGTGATTCAAAAGGGCGATGTGGATATGATGATTGCCGGCGGGACAGAAGCGACAGTTACAGCAATGACGGTTGCCGGTTTTTCGAATATGACCGCTCTTTCAAAAAATCCAGATCCGAACACAGCAAGCCGTCCTTTTGATAAAAATCGTGATGGGTTTGTGATTGGTGAAGGTGCTGGAATTGTCGTGTTAGAGGAATTAGAGCATGCATTAGCCCGTGGTGCTCACATATATGGAGAATTGATGGGTTACGGGGCTACAGGTGATGCTCATCATATTACAACACCAGCACCAGAAGGGGAAGGCGCCCAGCGGGCAATGAAATTAGCATTAGAGGATGCCAGAATCTCACCAGAACAAGTGGACTACATTAATGCACATGGTACATCCACTTATTATAATGATTTGAACGAAACAGCAGCGATAAAAGAAGTATTTAAAGAACATGCTTATCGGCTTTCGGTCAGTTCGACAAAATCAATGACGGGTCACCTATTGGGGGCAACCGGAGCGATTGAGGCGATTTTTTCTCTATTAGCCATCAAAGAAGGCGTGATTCCCCCAACCATTAATTATGAAACACCTGATGAAGGACTTGATTTAGATTATGTCCCGAATGTAGCTAAGAAGAAGGACGTAGATGTAGTTTTATCGAATTCATTAGGTTTTGGCGGACATAATGCCACATTGATTTTTAAAAAATTTACTGAATAACAATAGATGGGTCCTCTAGGAAAAGGTAAAAAAAGAAGGTATCTAAAAATCTTTAGGTACCTTCTTTTAAAATTTCTGAGCTTATACTTTTCTAATTTGTTTGCTTCTTAACTGTCCGCACGCAGCATCGATGTCTGTTCCATGTTCTTGGCGGATTTTGCAATTAATACCGCCTTTTTTCAACGTATCATAAAACGAGAGAACTGACTCCTGTTCACTTCTTTGATATTGACTATGTTCATCCACTGGATTATAGGGAATTAAGTTCACATAGACCTGTTGTCCTAGAGGATGAAGAAGTGAGGCAAGCTGCTCGGCTTCTTGCTTATGATCATTTACTTCCCTCAACAGAATATACTCAATCGTAATTCGACGATTTGTTTTTTCGATATAATACTCCATCGCCTTCATGAGTTTTTCAATGGGAATGGCACGGTTTATTTTCATAATACGAGTACGAAGCTCATTATTTGGTGCATGTAAGGAGACGGCCAGGTTTACCTGCAGATGTAAATCCGTGAATTCAATAATCTTGTCGGCAAGACCACTGGTTGATACGGTAATCCGTCTAGCAGCAATGGCAAGCCCTTTATCATCTTTGATCACCTTAATAAAGTCCAATAGGTTCTCAAAATTATCAAATGGTTCACCAATACCCATCACTACCACATGACTCACCATTTCTTCTTGACCTTTTTTGTCGAGATGCAGTTGGACATTCATAATCTGCTCGACAATTTCTCCGCTGGATAAATCGCGGCTTTTCGCTAATAGACCGCTCGCGCAAAAACTGCATCCTATATTACAGCCTACTTGCGTGGTTACACAAACCGAAAGACCATATTTTTGGCGCATTAAAACTGTTTCAATTAAGTTGCCATCCTGCAATTTAAACAAGAATTTAATCGTTCCATCGGCAGATTCTTGCTTAATATGCTCCTGTAAAGTATGAATGGCGAAGTTCTCTGACAGTAATTGAACACAAGCTTGATTTACATCTGTCATATCCGAGAAAGCTGTTACACGTTTTCGATAAAGATATTCCCAAACTTGTTGAGCCCTTGACTTTTTATGACCGTGTTCCATTAGCCATGCTGTCAATTGATCTATAGTTAATCCATATATCGACTCTTTTTTCATACATTCTCCTCATTTCTTAACGATAAAACTTACCTTATTACACTCAGATTACTTATAGCAAAATGAATAGACTCTAATTGAGCCCAATCAATCAATTACATACAAGCACTTCTCGAATAAATAACCCCTTTTTTGCAACAGCTCGATCAATAATTGAAAATCTTGCATTTATTAGGATTTCATCTATGGGTTCAACAGTGACCACGACTACTCTGGTTGCAAACCTACGAGCACTTTGGAGTATTTCCAGCTGTTCTTCTGCAGTTATTACTGAACACAAATTATAGGGTAAATCAATAATGGCGACATCATAATGATTGGTGATATCGCGAATATCTCTTTCGGTTATTTCACCAGTAAGACCAAAATATGCCATGTTTTCTCGTGCCCCAGGGAGAATCAATTGATTTCGATCGCTTCCCACCATATTAATTCCCATGGACCGGGCTTCAACTAGGACCGTACCAATACCACAGCAAGGATCGATGGCCTTAATTCCAGATGGATTTGGGATAGCAATATTTACTACTGCTCTAGCAACACGCGTATTGAGTGCAGTCGAGTACCCATTTGGCTTTTTTTGATGTCGAAACCAAACGGACTCACTTTTCAGATACTCCCCAAATACCCATCGTCCGTTAACATTCATGACACCAAACCATCGATCAGGTTGACGAAGATCTGCTTTACCATGGATGTGTAATCCAATCTCACGTTCAATTGAACGCCGTTTCTCGAAGCCTGCCTTTTCACTTTTGGTCTGACCATTATTTTTTACATAAGTGACTTTAAACGTAGCTCCGCATAGCTGTAAAGTTTCTACCTGTAAAAAAAGTTCCTCAAGGCTTTCCGCCGTATAAGTTACTGTAATTCTTTCCTTAATAAAAGGGCTGCGATTTGGATCAATTTTTACAAAGCTTTCCAAGACGTTAGATTGAGACATCTCACCAAATAATGAGCGCATTTCCAACGCACATAAAGAACGTTCATCTTCTGAATAGGCGTAGGTATATATATAAGCCGGTTCTTTTTGGGGAGTAATACCCAAAGCGACATCAAACATTAAATTTTCTATTTCATCTTCACCTCAAGTTTTTCTGAAAAAAATAATCACCCCGAGTAGTTTGCTGCTTCACCTTATTATTCATTATACCAAGAAACGACACATTAGTTAAAACACCTTTAATTGGGATTTAAAAAGGTATAAAAAGTTAATGGTTAAAAATACTATCGAAATAGTTCCCATGATAGTAGTATAGTGATAAAATAAAAGTTAGAATATTCTAATTTATTATTCTGCTGAGCTAAGAGATAGATTCGAAGGAGACGAGGAGATCATGGAGAAAGTAAATACTGAGGTCAAAGGTTATTTTGGTGAGTTTGGAGGCAGTTTTGTTCCTGAGGATTTACAGACTGTCATGAACGTATTGGAAGAACAATTTTTGCGGTATAAGGATGATCCTGAGTTTATCGAAGAATATAATTATTATTTAAAAGAATATATTGGCCGGGAAAACCCTCTCACATTTGCCGGGAATTTGACTGCAAGAGTAGGAGGAGCGAAAATCTACTTGAAGCGGGAAGATTTAAACCATACTGGAGCCCACAAAATCAATAATGCCATCGGGCAGATTTTATTAGCCAAACGAATGGGCGTTAAGCGGATTATTGCGGAAACCGGGGCAGGCCAGCATGGCGTGGCGACGGCTACGGCGTGTGCGATGTTTGGGATGGAATGTGTCATCTATATGGGTAAGCTTGACACCGAACGACAAGCACTGAACGTTTTTCGGATGGAATTACTTGGCGCAAAGGTAATACCTGTTTCAAAAGGGCAAGGACGCCTAAAGGATGCGGTTGATGAAGCTTTAGGGGATTTAGTCCAAAACTATAAAAATACTTTTTATTTATTGGGTTCAGCTGTTGGACCTCATCCGTACCCAACCATGGTCAAACATTTCCAGGCAATCATTAGTGAAGAATCCAAACGCCAGATCCTTGAAAAAGAAGGCAAGCTGCCGACTGCCGTCATCGCCTGTGCAGGCGGTGGAAGCAACGCGATTGGAGCATTTGCCCACTATATAGACGAAAAGGATGTCCGCCTTATTGGGGTAGAACCAGCGGAAGCCCCAACCCTAAGTGAAGGCGTTCCAGCTGTCATTCATGGATTTAAATGTTTGACATTATTAGATGAAAACGGAGAACCTAAACCAACCTACTCGATTGCAGCCGGTCTGGATTATCCTGGTGTAGGACCAGAACACAGCTACTTAAAGACAAGTGGAAGAGGCGAGTATGTAACGGTTACGGGACAAGAAGCTTTAGAGGCTTTTCTTTTACTAAGTAAGACAGAAGGGATTATTCCAGCATTGGAAAGTTCACATGCAGTCGCCTATGCTGTCAAACTAGCTGCAGAATTACAAGCTGATGATGTGTTGGTGGTGAATTTATCCGGACGCGGCGATAAGGATGTTGAGCAAGTTTTTGATATGATTAAAAAATAGTCCAAGACTAAAAGCCCACTGCGAATTTTGAAAAGTTGTAACAAGATACCATTTTTTGACGTTTATTTTATAATTGAAAAGTATTAGAATATTTGTTAAAATACAAATAAATTTAAAAGGCTATGTGTGACTGGCGAAACACGGAAAACCGTGGGGGAGCACATAGTGTCGGAGCCGTTCGCCTGGGCAGAGGTAAGGGAGGAAGAAGGATCCCTTACCTCTTTCTATATATTAGGAGGCGATCTTCCATCATTTTGTAAGAGGTCATTCATCGTACTGGCGAATCAAGAGTTAATTAAGAATATAAAAAACTATTATATCTAAAGTGAGGTAGACAAGATGAGCACACTAGTTATAGACAACGTGAAGACTATTAAAACATTAAACAATATCGCAGAAAGCGGCCTAAAGGTATTTAATAAAGGAAATTTTACTATTGATAATGACAGTGAAAATCCCGATGCAATTGTTGTCCGCAGTTTTAATATGCATTCACTTGAATTCGGCACTAATTTAAAAGCGATCGCACGTGCTGGGGCCGGTGTTAATAACATTCCGGTTGAAAAATGCACAGAGCAAGGGATTGTTGTCTTTAATACACCTGGTGCGAATGCGAATGCGGTAAAAGAGATGGTCTTAACTTCTTTAATTTCATCTTCTCGTAACCTTTTTGATGGTGTGGCTTGGACAAAAACGCTAGTGGGTGAAGGCGAACAGGTGCCAAAGCTTGTTGAAGCAGGAAAGAAACAATTTGTTGGAAAAGAAATCAAAGGAAAAACGCTTGGTATAATCGGTTTAGGTGCAATTGGTGCACTTGTAGCGAATGATGCCCTTGATTTAGATATGGATGTAATCGGGTTTGACCCATTCATTTCAGTTGATACAGCATGGAACTTGTCTCGAAATGTACAGCGTGCGATGACAATTGAACAATTGTTTGCAGAGTCAGATTATATTACTGTCCACGTACCATTAACCAATGATACAAAAGGCATGTTTAACCAAAAGGCATTCAGCATTATGAAGCCGGGTGTTCAAATTCTTAATTTCTCACGTGGTGAGTTAGTAAATGAAGTGGACATGGCTGTGGCATTAGAAGAAGGCAGCGTTGGCAGGTATATTACAGACTTCCCGAATGAAACAGTATTAAAAATGAAAAACACGATTTCTATTCCTCATCTTGGAGCTTCTACAGCAGAGTCTGAGGAAAACTGTGCCATTATGGCAGCTCGTCAAGTGAAGGAACTATTAGAAACAGGAAACATCAAAAACTCAGTCAATTTCCCAAATGCTGAACTTCCTTACACAGGAAAACGACGTGTCGCAGCATTCCACCGCAATATTCCAAACATGGTGGGTCAGATCACATCAGCGATCTCCAGCTACAATCTAAACATCGCTGACATGGTGAACAGAAGCCGCGGTGACTACGCATATACAATGATTGACATTGAAGATAAAGTAAACGGTGATGTGATTCCTGGTTTGTCAGAAAAAATCAACCAAATTGAAGGAATCGTTACAGCACGAATTATCTAATCATCAGCCTGAAATAAAAGAAGCACAGGGATGGTTCTTCTGCTTTAAGAAGCATTTGAACCGTCACTGTGCTTCTTTGTTTGAAACGAACCGGTCACAGTATATTGACTAGAGAGGGCCCGGGCCCGGAAATAGTACTTTGTATCAGATTTTAACCCAGTAAATTGTACACTTACTATAAAATCATGCTTATCATCGGCTGAACTGGTCTTGATATGTATGTTCTGTTTAAAACTACTGTCAGTAGAAATTTCAAATTGTACTCTTGTGTTTCCATTGGTACGAGCCCATAGGACCGCGGAGGCGTCAGTTACCTCGCCGTTAGAGACTCCATGTGAAATAAACGGCCTCTCCAGTAAATGGACCAGCTGGTCTGTATGATTGGTGAATTGACCATCCACACCCAGTGCTAGCAAGAATACCATATCGTCCTCGGAATTGACCGTCCATGGGTGGACCAATAGGTAATTCTGGTGAGCGGCCTTTATCAGTCTTCGCCCTACAAGTTCCTTGCTGGGACCAACACCCGATGCATAGGCAGAGACTCGTTTAAATTCCTGGGACAGATTCTTGCCTGCCAGCATACTTCCTTTATAAAGCTGAATCAGCTTGACGTCAGGGGCGAGGTACTTTAATTTACGAAGGCTTCCCTCACTGAATGATTCGATGAAAAGTTTTTCCTGAGAGAGGACATTCATTTCTCTTAAGGCATTAATTATTTTCTCTTCCATCCCAGGGTAAAGGCCTGGTGCTTTTGTTTCTATGTAAATTCCGGTTTTTCCATTCCCTTGTTGTTTGATTAAGTCGATTGCTTCTCCAAGGGTTGGGACATGTTGATTGTTGTATTCGCTATTCGCCTGATCCGGATAAGCGCTATTAAACCAAGAACCTGCATCAAGCCGGCGAATTTCTTGGAGTGTAAAATCCTTTACCTGCCAAGGTGCACGATTGGGAAAAAGTTCTTTTGCATTGGTGGTTCTCTCCAGTGTTTCATCATGCATGGCAATCAATTGGCCATCCCTCGTCATTTGCAAGTCCAGTTCCACATAATCGGCCTTCATCAGAATCGCCTGCTTATAGGCTGCCAGCGTATTTTCTGGTCCGTAGGCAGAAGCCCCTCGATGAGCAATGACCATTACTTCTGTCGAGAGCGGACGTAAGGTGGTTTGTCTGTATTTTACCTCAACACTTTGAAGTGACTGTCCTGCAGCTGAATAGGGAGCCGCTGTCATAGATAGACAAGTTAGAAAGGCAATCATGCTTTTTTTCATTAGTCAATCATCTCCTAACGTCCTTTTACATGAGAAAAGATTATCACCGAAGACTGTTATACAAAAACCTTCCAAATCAATGACAGATCAGGAAGGTCTTTATTACTATTAATGAGGCCTCGTGCTCCGATTATTGCCTCTTTGCATTTCAGCTTCCTTTTTTAATCCTGCCAGTAAGGAATAGCACATGGCAAGCATGATAATGGCAAAAGGAAGAGCAGCAGCGATAGAAGCGGTTTGTAATACATCCAAACCGCCGGCGAGCAGCAAAACAGCAGATAAGGCAGATTGGATGACACCCCAAGTCATTTTTATTTTGTTAGAAGGATTAAGCGTTCCGCCTTCACTTAACATCCCCAATACAAAAGTCGCAGTATCGGCAACAGTTATATAATAAATAGCTACCACGGCAAAACCTAAAATGCTTAATAAGGTGCTTAATGGAAGATGGTCGAAGAATATAAAGATAGACAAGTTTATATTTTCGGCGATATGTTTTGCCAAATCGCGATTTTCGGGATTTTGAACAAGATCAAGTGCTGAGCCGCCAAACACGGACATCCACAGACATGTTCCAAGTGTGGGAACAACCAATACACCAATCACAAACTCCTTGATGGTCCTCCCCCTTGAAACCCGGGCAATGAACATGCCGACGAATGGAGCCCAGGCAATCCACCAGGCCCAGTAAAACAAGGTCCATGAAGCAATCCATTGTTCGCCCTCTCCAAAGGGACTTATTCGTAAACTCATTTGTAAAAAATCACTTAAATATAGTCCCATTGTATTGAAAAAAACCTTAATAACCGTTAATGCTGGTCCGACGAGCATAATTAGTACAAGAATGGCCACTGAAAAGATGATAGCTGCGTTAGATAAGAACTTTATTCCTTTTTCCAAGCCCGTATTAAGAGAGATGATAAAAAGGACTGTTGCAACCAGGATGACAATCAGTTGTATTAATAACGTATTGGGAATGCCGAATATGTCATGCATGCCTGCAGTAACCTGCATGGCCCCGAGCCCCAATGAAGTGGCAATACCGAAGACTGTTGCAAAGATAGACAGAATATCGATTGTTTTGCCAATCGGACCGTAAATCCTTTCGCCCAAAATAGGATAGAATGCAGAACTGATCGCTGCAGGAAGCCTTTTATTATATTGAAAAAAGGCAAGGGTTAACCCAATAACGGTGTAGATTGCCCATGGGTGCAGTCCCCAATGAAAAAATGTAAATTTCATAGCGGTGTTCGCTGCGTCAACAGTATATCCTTTTCCATACGGAGGGGCAGTGTAGTGGGTTACTGGTTCGGCGACACTCCAGTAAACAATACCAACACCCATACCAGCGCCAAATAGCATGGACAGCCATGAGGCAGTAGAGAAATCAGGTGTGTCAGTTTTCCTGCCGAGTCGGATATTTCCATATCTTGAGAAAAATAAATAGATCGAAAAAATGACGAAGAATAGAGTGGCACCGAGATAAACCCAGCCGAGATAATCAATTGAACCATTATAAACGGCATTGGTGACCTTCGTGAGATTATTTGTAAAGAAAACGCCCCAGATAATAAAAATAAGGGTCAGCAATAAAGAAATGATAAAAACACTATTTTCTTTAATTTTATCCATGGGAACCTCCTGGCATATGAAGATACTTAATATATGGATGTAGCTCTGTTAGTTATTAAAGGGATTATATTGAAATTCCCACTTATCCGTATCCATCAATTCTTCATGCGGAACCTCTATTCCGGCTCCAAGATAAATGGTGTGCCCTTCGATTGCCACCACCATAGCCTCGATTAATACATCACTGTCCTTCTTTTTAAAAATGTCTCCCAATTGCGCCGATAGCTCACTGTATGGATGAACAATTTGCGGGCCAGCGTCATCTAAGTTTTCCTCCACATTGATCATGTCTTTATAATCGATGGGATGACTGTCTGGAGCACGGCCAGGAACCATTAATAAATATTCGCTATGCTTGATCCCATCCAAGTCGCTTGTAACGACCCCTTTGTTATCAACGGTTTCAACCACTTCAAATTCATTTAAGGAATAATGATCCAGGGAATCCGGGGCAGGATTGTTAATTAAAATATAATCTCCTGCGACAGGTCTTTGATGATTCCGGAGTGTGTATACTTTATGATTAAAAATAAAACTGTCATTTTCCCTTGGTATATATTTCTCCACACTCGCTGCATTGGTTATATGCTGTGTTAAATCCCTCAGCTTTATAAGATGAATGGACAGTTTAAACATTGGTTTGACACCGTATACCTTGTGTAATTCATTATTGTAGTATACAAATTGCCCTTTTCTTACTTGATACAGCTTCACAATTAATCCCCCTTAAATCATTGATTGAGCAGGATTCAAACAAAATGATCATTCGATGCTTTGTCCTACTTTTTAGAATGCCTTTTTTTGAATATCCAATTCTTTTTAACAAAACATAATTAAATGAATAACGGAGCCATGAATGGTTTTCTTTAACCTAGAGTATCGTGTAAATCTATTAAAAAAGGACTTTTGCGTTTCAAAATCTCTGAGAGGGTTATAGTAAGATACATAACGATACGATTTAAGGGAGGCTTTAAGAAGTGGAGAAAATTCTTCAAAACCAAGTTGCTTTCATTACAGGTGCTGGATCAGGAATAGGTAAGGCTGCGGCGATAAAACTCGCTGAAAGTGGAGCGAAGATTGCTCTAGTAGATTTGCATAAAGAAAACGTGGAAGAAGTTAAAAATCAGATAGAAGAATTGGGTAGTGAAGCATTAGTTTTAGAAGCGAATGTTTCTCATCCAGAGGAAATGGAGCAATGTTACAAAAAGACGATCGATCAATGGGGAAAACTTGATGTAGTGTTCGCTAATGCCGGAATAAACGGTGAAGTCACACCAATTGAAGAGATGGATCCGAAAGATTGGAATCTGACCATTTCAAACAATTTAACAAGCACCTTTTTAACTGTTAAATATGCCATTCCACATTTAAAAACAAACGGAGGAAGTATCATTATCACCAGCTCCATAAATGGAAACAGAGTATATAAAAATTTTGGCATGTCTGCCTATAGTACCTCAAAAATAGGCCAGATGGGCTTTGGGAAAATGGCGGCACTTGAACTCGCTAAGTACGGTATAAGAGTCAATGTGGTTTGTCCAGGCGCCATTGATACCAATATCAATGAGAATACCTGGAAAGACAATGAAAAATTAAAAGAGGTTCAAATTCCTGTTGAATATCCCGAAGGCAGCCAGCCGCTGGAACAGAGAGCAGGAAAGCCTGAACAAGTCGCCGACCTGGTCCTGTTCCTTGCCTCTAACCAATCCAGTCATATTACTGGCAGTGAGATTTTTATTGATGGGGCAGAATCGCTTTTATAATAATAAATAAGGCCAGCTCTTGGGAGACGGCCTTATTTATTTAAAATCAATAAGAATAAAACATTCGTCATCACTTTTATGATTGATATCTTTTTCCTTCGTTAAGGATTGTAATATTTTCTCTTTTAGTTTAATTAAAGGTAAGGAAACTGTATTTTTTAATAAAGGGGCTAAATGATTGGAAGCAAGGGGATCAATCCCATCTGTGTAAAGGAGCAGTCTGCCTCCTTTTCTCAAGGGAAAGGTTTTTGTCTTATATTCGATTCCCTCAAAGGTTCCAAGCGGCGGGGCTGCAGCGTATAATTCATATTGCTTTCCGTCAGGGTCCTGCCATAAAGCAGGGGGATGACCTGCATTGATATACTCTATTTGTTGTTTTTCTGTATCAATTAAAAGGTAGATGGCTGCAGAGAAGTGTCTCGCCTCCTCATTGTTTTGAAACAGCTTGTGGAGATGGCTGTCCAATTCCTTCAGAACAATATCAACAGCCGCTCCTGCGGAAATTAATCTTTGAAACAAGGAGTGCAGCGTCATCGTAATTAAAGCGGAAGAAATGCCGTGGCCCATTACATCAAGCAAAATAATACCATAGCGATGCTGATCAATTCGATAAATCCCGTAAATATCACCGGATAATTCACCAGAGGGGTTGTAAAATACCTCCATTTGAATATTTTCATCGTTCATTGCATCGGTTAGCGATGTTTCTTGAATGATTCTGGCAAGCTCCAATTCTTTTTTTGTTTCAATTTTATATGTATGATTCTGCTTGTACAGTTCGAGCAGTTCTTCTTTTTGTATTTCCATCTCTTTAAGTGTAGTCTCTAATTCTGCATTCATTTGATCCTTTTCTTTTAATGCCGCTTCGATCTCCTTTTTAGCATGAAGAAGTTCATTTTCAAACTCGTTTCTTTTGCGCATCGGGATAAGGATACACTCAAGCACTGTTCCCGCGTTTCCCTTTCTTTCGACTGCATTAATAAGAACAGGAATCTCTTCGTTTTTATTCGACTTTAGTGAAACATACATTTCCTCCACATGATGATCTAATTTTACAAGCGGAAAAAAATAAAACTCAAAAAACAGACGGGCCGGGACAGTGAGGATCCTCTTGACATGCTGTCCCGTTAATTGATCTTCAGTGTAACCAAGTATCTGAAGCAATGTCTGATTAATGGATAAAATCATACCGCTTTCAGTTAAAGTTAGAAATCCACAAGGTGCATAATTCAATTGTTCGTCCATTAAATTCTTTCTCCTCTAACCGCTAAGCCGGGTTCTAAAGCTGCCTGGTTCAGATATTCTTTGATGAGGCGAATCGTCTCCTTTGGATGACTCATATGCGGGCAATGTCCCGTTGCTTCCATTATTCTCAGTATACTGCCTAGAAGATGCTGATGAATGTACTGTCCCACTGTTAGTGGAGCAATGATATCATTTGAACATTGTAAAATAAGGGTTGGTACCGTTACTTTTGGTATGTCGCTGCGGTTGTCTGCAAAAAAAGCAGCTTCCGCGAATTGTCTTGCAATAATCGGATCTGTCGAACAAAAACGTTCTTCCAGCTGGAGTTTAACATCGGGCCTTTTTTCGTTATTGGTTACGGTCGAGGCAAATACATTTGCCCAGCCTATGTAATTTTTCTCCATCATATCAATTAAGCCTAAAAGCTCCTCTTGTTCAAAGCCTCCAAAGTATTGAGGAGGATCATTGAGGTAGCATGGAGAAGGGCCGATCATAACAAGATGAGAGAAGTACTCAGGATGACGTAATGACGCAATCATACCAATCATACTGCCAACAGAGTGTCCAACGAATACAGCGTCTTTTACATCTAAAGCGGAACAAACATCAAGTACATCTTGGGCGTAGCCGATAAGACTACTATATCTGTTCGAGTCATAAGCAGATATGTCTGATTGTCCCAAACCCACATAATCAAATAAAACAACTCGGTAGTCATCTTCGAATGCTGCTGCAACGGAATTCCAAACAGATTGATCACAGCCAAAGCCAGGAGCAAAGATAATGAACTGTTTTCCTTTGCCCTTAACTTTCACATTATTGCGAAATAAGATGTCTTTGTCCATCCTGATGCTCCTTTCTAGTATATGTATATCTATCATACCACTTACTTCCAGAGAATGGGGGTTTCTTACTCTAGTGCTTATGTCCCCACTTTAAAAGATTATTATATTGAACTTTTGGACCTATTAAATGAGAATAAAACAAATCACTTGAAAATAAGAGATTATGTAATATACTTAGTTTATGCACTAGACTAACAAACATAAGAAAATGTAAGCCTTATCATTTAGAGATGGAGGAGTAGTCATGAAAAAGGTAGTAGTAACAGGAGGAAGCGGGCTTCTAGGGCGAGACGTCATAAAAGAATTCTTAAATAATGGGTATGATGTGGTAAATGCAGATATGAAAAATCCTAAAGAAGCGCTTTGCCGGACTGTAATTACAGACTTGACCAATTTAGGTGAAGTGTATGGCGTATTGGCTGGTGCCGATGCCGTGGTCCATCTTGCAGCCATCCCTGTAGCTTATTCACATCCAAACGAAGTAACTTTTCAGAACAATGTCTTGTCCACTTATAACATTTTAGAAGCTGCAGGAAATTTGGGAATCAAGAAGGCAGTCATTTCATCAAGTGAATCGTCTTATGGTATTTGTTTTTCAAAACAAAACCTGCAGCCTCAGTATGTACCAATCGATGAAGACCATCCGCAGCTGCCTGAAGAAAGCTATGGATTATCCAAAATCGTGAATGAGAAGACAGCCGATATGATTAACCGGAGAACAGGAATGCAGGTGGTGTCTTTTAGGCTGGGAAATGTGATTTCACCTGAGATGTATAAGAATTTCCCTGGATTTATTCATGATCCAGAGCAGCGAAAGACCATCCTTTGGAGTTATATTGATACGAGAGATGCTGCGACCGCTTACCGGCTGGCCGTTGAGACAGACGGACTCGGTTCAGTTGCCCTTAATATCGGTGCTGATGAATCAAGTATGGACATGGAGAGCAAGCAGCTAATGGAAACTTGCTATCCATCTGTAAAGGACTTCCGCCGAGATTTATCAGGCTTCGCCCCATTATTAAACAATGAAAAGGCAAAAAAACTGTTAAATTGGCAGCCTGTCCATAAATGGAGAGATTACGTAGAACTTTAATTCTATGTCCAATCTATATTAATCTTTTATAAAGGAGAGATAATCTATGATTACTAGTTTAAAAAGTACTGTGACTTTACATAATGGAGTCGAAATGCCTTGGGTAGGCTTAGGTGTGTTTCTGGTAAAAGACGGCGAGGAAGTTGTCAATTCAGTTAAAACGGCTCTGGAGGTTGGTTACCGGAGCATCGACACAGCGGCTATTTATAAAAACGAGGAAGGTGTAGGCAAAGCCATTGCGGAATCAAACGTACCTCGTGAGGAGCTATTTATTACCACGAAACTTTGGAACGCTGATCAAGGATATGAAGAGACACTAAAAGCATTTGATGTAAGTATGGAAAAGCTGGGACTAGATTATTTAGATCTTTATCTCATTCACTGGCCTCTTCCATCTCATGGAAAGTACGTAAAGACCTGGCAGGCGCTTGAAAAACTTTATAAGGATGGACGGGTCCGTGCGATTGGGGTTAGTAATTTTAAAGTTCATCACTTAGAAGATATTTTGGCAGATTGTGAAATTAAGCCGATGGTCAATCAAGTAGAATATCACCCGCGGTTTAATCAAAGGGAACTTCATGATTTTTGCAAAAAGAACGGAATACAGCTTGAAGCATGGTCTCCATTAATGCAAGGAGGTCTGCTGGAGGAGCCTACGTTAGTTGAGATTGCTAATAAATATAATAAATCAGTTGCTCAAGTGATTATCCGCTGGGATATTCAAACGGGCGTTGTGACCATTCCGAAGTCTGTTAAGCCACATCGAATTGCTGAAAATGCCGATGTCTTTGATTTCGAGCTTTCACAAGAAGATATGGATAAAATAAACGCCCTTAATCAGGACAAGCGGATGTTTGCTGATCCTGATGAATTCAGCAGAGTATAAATAAGTAGAATCGAAAAGAGGCTCATCTTGCAGTCGGATGAGCCTCTTTTTAATTTGATATAAAAAGAGAAAGCCGCTTTACTATCGGGAAAGATAGCAAAGCGGCATTCGGGTAATTTTATTAATTGCGGATGAGGTAATCGAAAGCACCTAATGCTGCTGTAGCACCTGATCCCATGGAAATAATAATCTGTTTGTATGGGCTGTCAGTACAATCTCCTGCAGCAAATACACCAGGGATACTTGTTGCAGCATTTTTATCTACAATAATTTCACCTATGCGAGTACGCTCAAGTGTTCCTTCTAACCAGTCTGTATTTGGTACAAGACCAATCTGTACAAAGATACCTGCCAATTCAATGTGATGTTCAGAACCTGTTTCACGGTCAATATAAGTAATGCCGTTTACTTTGTCAGTTCCAGTGATCTCTTTTGTTTGAGCATTCTTGATAACTGTCACATTTGGAAGGCTGTTTAGGCGATCCTGAAGGACAGAATCCGCTTTTAATTCCGGCGCAAACTCAAGAACAGTTACGTGATTTACAATACCAGCGAGGTCAATCGCTGCTTCAATCCCGGAATTACCGCCGCCAATAACAGCTACGTCTTTTCCAGCAAACAATGGACCATCACAGTGCGGGCAGTAGGCAACCCCTTTGTTCTTGAACTCATCTTCGCCAGGGACACCAACATTGCGCCAGCGGGCACCTGTTGAAAGAATCACTGTTTTACTTCTTAAAATCGCACCGTTTTCTAATTCGACTGCAATATAGTCCTTTTTCTCTAAACGTTTCGCACGCTGTAAATTCATAATATCCACATTGTATTCTTTTACGTGCTCTTCAAGACTTGCTGCAAGTTTAGGACCTTCTGTATATTTCGTTCCGATAAAGTTCTCAATACCTAATGTGTCCATGATTTGGCCGCCAAAACGTTCTGCCACAATACCAGTACGGATTCCTTTACGTGCCGCATAAACAGCTGCACTTGCACCAGCAGGACCCCCGCCAATAACGAGTACATCAAATGGTTCCTTATCAGAAAGTTCAGATGCATCGGAGCCGCTGCCCATCTTAGCAAGGATTTCCTCAAGTGACATACGGCCGCTGCCGAATGATTCTCCATTTAGGAATACAGTTGGTACAGCCATGATGCCTTTGCTTTCAACCTCTTCTTTAAACGCACCGCCATCGATCATCGTATGCGTAATATTAGGGTTAAGGTTGCTCATTACGTTTAGGGCTTGTACTACGTCAGGGCAGTTGTGGCAAGTAAGGCTGATATATGATTCGAAATGATATTCACCTTTAATATTTTTTACTTGGTCGATAAGCTTTTGATCTACTTTAGGCGCTCTGCCGCTAACCTGTAGTAAAGCTAAAACTAATGAAGTGAATTCGTGTCCAAGAGGAACACCGGCAAAAGTAATCCCAGTATCTTCGCCAATGCGATTCACACTAAAGCTTGGGGTTCTTTCTAATTCAGTCTTCTCTACTTTAATGCGGGAAGACATGTTGGCCAATTCGTCTACTAAAGCAAGCGTATCACGGGAAACATCATCAGTTCCTGCGCTTACTTTAAGCAGTACGTCACCTTCCAATAATTGAAGATATTGTTCTAACTGATCTTTTATATCTTTATCTAGTATCATTAATCTCTCACTCCTTAAATTTTTCCTGCGAGTCAGTTGGTGTTTTCAAATAATAATAATTCTAATTCAATAATTATTATCGTATAGAACTCGTTATTTTGTCAAGCAGAAAGTATCTATATTTTGGCCTATAATAAGGAAAAGTGATGTGGTAGATTTGACTTGCTATGTACTAAAAAAGGGAATTGGATTCTTCCAATTCCCTTAGTATTTTTATACGTGCAAACGCACCTTAGATTTTACCTACAAGGTCAAGGCTTGGCTTAAGTGTTTCGCCGCCTTCTTGCCATTTAGCTGGGCAAACTTCGCCTGGATTGTTACGAACATATTGTGCTGCTTTAATTTTGTTTACAAGAGTGCTTGCGTCACGGCCAATGCCATCTGCATTGATTTCCATTGCTTGTACTTTACCGTCTGGATCGATAATGAAAGTACCGCGTTGTGCAAGACCTTCTTCTTCATCTAATACATCAAAGATACGAGAAATCTTTTGAGAAGGGTCACCAACCATGATGTATTCAATTTTGCCGATAGCTGGTGAGTTATCATGCCATGCTTTATGAGTAAAATGAGTATCTGTTGATACTGAGTAAACTTCTACACCAAGATCTTTTAAAGTTGCATATTGGTTTTGAAGGTCTTCTAATTCAGTTGGACATACGAAAGTGAAATCCGCTGGATAGAAGCAAACGACACTCCATTTTCCTTTGAAGTTTTGATCAGATACAGTGATGAAATCACCATTATGGTAAGCTTGTGCTGTGAATGCTTGTACTTCTTTTCCGATTAATGACATATTCAAATTCCTCCTAAATATAGTGTATAGTTTTTTGCAAACTATAATAATTCTAATTCAATAAGTATTATCATATACCTCTTATTACATTGTCAAGTGATATGTATCAATTTAACAATACTTTGTTTTGTAAAGTTAAAACCATAATAAAAGTATTTCTGTTTTTACTATTATTATTCTCATTTAGGTGGGTTACTGAGAAATTGCTATTCCAGTTAAGAATTAAGCTTTGGTAAATAACAAAGTCTCTTTTATGTTATACAGTGCTAATAGAAATATGTAATCAACCGTTTAAAAATCAAAAAACGATTATGATATTTTCTTCTTGATAATTTTAATATACATTTTTCTAATATCGTAAAAATTGAACAGAATATACAATGAAAATGAGTCATTATCTAATCATTTTTAATTAGTGATATACTTGAGAACTATAGCGTCTTTTAAAAAGGAGATAATTAAATTGAAATATATTAAATCGCAAATGCAACAGCTTATCAAGGACAATAAGGAACTGCATACACGCTTAAAAGAATTGAAGGCCGAGCACGGTCTTGAAAAAAACAATGCCCTCAAGGCTTTATATCATTCTGAAGTTGCTGACGGGGGAAAGTACCAGCTAGCTTACCAAGCACTTGATCAGCCTAAAAAATAGAATCATTCATGAACTTGATTGTTAGGAGAGTGAAAGATGAAAATTTATGTCGATGCGGATGCTTGTCCTGTAAAGGATATTATTATATCTGAGAGCAGGGAGGCAAAGCTTCCTGTTATACTTGTGACGAGCTTTTCTCATTTTTCAACTGCAGAGCAGCCGCTGGGTGTTGAAATCATTTATGTAGATGAAGGTGCAGATGCTGCTGATTATCGGATTATGAAATTAGCTGTGGCAGGAGATATCATAGTTACACAAGATTATGGACTAGCCTCACTTGGTTTAGCAAAAAAATGTATTGTCCTCCACCATAAAGGGTTTAGGTATTCTAATGAGAATATCGATCAATTATTACAAACACGCTATTTAAGCGCTATGGCTCGTAAAAGCGGAAAACGAACAAAGGGACCCAAGCCTTTCACAGCGGAAGATCGGGAGCAGTTTAGGAAGCTATTTAAACAAACTATTTCTATTGAGTGTTAGCACCAGGAGGACAGCTTGGAATGATGACAGAAGGGACATTTAATGGGGGCGACGGAACTGACTTGTTTTTTCGAGTGATCGAACCCGTAACAGCTCCAAAAGCCGCCGTCATAGTAGTTCACGGACATGGTGACCACAGCGGCGGTCTACAAAATCTTAGTGAAAGACTAGTGAACAAAGAATATATTGTATATGCCTTTGATCTGCGTGGACATGGAAGAAGCTCAGGTAAAAGGGGATATATACGGTCATGGGATGAATTCAGGGATGATTTACACAAGTTCCGAAAGCTCGTTTCTCTTGATCAGCCTGGAGTGCCGATCTATATTGTGGGACATAGTATTGGCGGCTTAATTACACTTGAGTATGCTTTGGATTATAGTGGGGGTATTTCAGGGATCATTGCCATTTCACCGGCCATTTCTTACGAAGTGACGGCGGTTGAGCAGTTAGGCATAAGCCTGATGGGACGTTTAAAACCAGACTACAGTATCAAAAAAACTCACAGGCTTCGATTACTAAAGAAAAAATCAGCGATACGGACTAGATACGAATCGGATTCGTTACGCCACAATATCGTGACCCCTGGTTTAGGTCGAAGCTTAATCCAAGCGGTTTCGCGAGTGGTTAATAAAGCACCATCGATTTCCTTGCCATTCTTATTACAATTCGGCCTTGACGATAAAATAACTCCTCCAACAAAGCTTCGCAGCTTCTTTAACACAGTTGCCTCATCCAATAAACAGCTAATTGAGTACCCTTTAAGTAAGCATCGTCCATTTGACGAGGAGGGAAAAGAGAAGTTCTTAGATGATCTAATTGGCTGGCTGGACAAACAGCATGATAATAACATGTGCGACTGAGTAATGGTGCCTGTCACTCAGTATAAGTAGAGGAGATTTTCTATGAAAGAGCATTTTACAATCGGCGAAGTATCAAAGCTATTTCAAGTCAAAATTGCCACGCTTAGGTATTATGATGAGATTGGTCTATTGCGTCCAGAGTTTACTGATGAAAAGACCAATTATCGATATTATTCAACACAGCAGTTTGAAAGATTAAATTCAATAAAATATCTGAGAGCGCTAGATCTGCCAATAAGCAAGATTATCGATTTTTTTAATTATCGGGAAATTGATACTCTTGTAGAGATGTTGAAAAAGCAACAGGCTGAAGTTGTTAAAAAAAAGAGAGAATTAGAGGTTATTGAAACAAAACTATCAAGCCGGCTATCGCAAATTGAAGATGCTATCAATTCTCCTCTAGATAAAATATCAGAAGTAAGGCTTCCTGAAATGCGTGTAGCCTATTTACGCCGAGAATATGTTTTAGGTGACGACATTGAATTACCCATTACAGAATTAAGGAATAGTCTTGGAATGAATGGGGAGATTTTTTTAGGGAAAATAGGAATCTCCATCTCAATTCCTAATTTAAATAACAACGTTTTTGATAAATATTCAAGTGTGTTCATGGTTCTTGAAGAAGGAGACGAGATCACACCTTCTACGGTTACAATACCACCAAGAGACTATTTAAGAATCCGCTTTAAAGGTACACATATGGATGCAGCCGACTATTATAAAAAGTTATTAGCACACATGAAAGAGCGTCATTATGAACTGATAGATGATTCTATTGAAATAACACTAATTGATTATGGCATAACGAATGACATAGACAAATATGTGACGGAGTTATTATTGCCGTACACCAACAAATGAACAATAACTACTTGACCCTCTAGTTACTAGAGGGTTTATTTTATTATTAGTTTGTACTATAAATATTTGTGAAAAGGAGAATAAATGCATGTTTGGAACCATCTTTAACACATTGATGATCATAGCGGGGAGCTTGATCGGAAGCATCTTTAAGAAGGGGATTAAAGATGAGTATCATGAAATTCTGATGCAGGCTATGGGGTTAGTCGCTATGGGGTTAGGAATAAACGCACTTGTGCAGCATTTGCCTTCGAGCAAATATCCTGTGCTATTTATTGTTAGTTTAGCCATAGGGGGATTACTTGGACAAAAACTGAAGCTGGAATCAAGATTTAATACTTTAGTAAATAAATATTCTAAAGGAAATCTAGCCGAAGGCTTATCGACTGCCATTCTTTTATTTTGTATTGGTACATTATCTATCCTGGGTCCTGTGGAGGCAGCTTTAAAGAAGGATTATACCTATCTGCTTGCAAATGGGATGTTAGATGGGATCACTTCAATTGTCCTAGCATCCACTTTTGGTCTGGGAATCGCTGTGGCGGGGCTGGTATTGTTTACTTGGCAGGGCTCTATTTACTTGATTGCTATTTTTATGAAAGATTCCTTAAGTAATGATCTTTTGAATGAAGTAACGATTGTAGGAGGTATATTGATTTTAGCGTCTGGCTTAAGTATTTTGGGGATTAAAAAATGTAATACTTTAAATCTGCTGCCATCATTAATGATTCCACCTATTGTATTATTAGTGATTCATTTGGCCCATTTATAAATGATTCCCGCCAACGTTACATGTGCTGCTTCGTATAGTCTGCACTTCAAACAATTGACTCTGCTGGGAAAAAGTAAGAAATAAAATAATTAATGAGGTTAAACCTTTCAAAAATTGTTATAAAATACTAGTAGTAAATAAATTAAATGATGAGGTACTAGAATGAAAATTGAAACAACGAAGTTATCACCAGAACAACAGGAAGGACTACTCAATATATTGAAAGCTCGTTTTGAAAAAAACATGAATCGTCATAGTGGTATAGAATGGGCTAAAGTACAAGCGAAGCTTGAAGCAAATCCTGAAAAACTGTGGTCGCTCCACGAAATGGAAGAAACAGGCGGCGAGCCGGATGTAGTTGGTCATGATCGTAACACAGACGAATACGTTTATTACGATTGTTCAGCGGAAAGCCCTAAAGGCCGCAGGAGTGTTTGTTACGATCGGGAAGCGCTGGAGTCAAGGAAACAGCACAAACCGCAGAACAGTGCTATTGAAATGGCTGCTGACATGGGTATTGAGATATTAACGGAGGAACAATACCGGGAGCTGCAGCAACTTGGCAGTTTTGATATGAAAACATCGAGTTGGGTGAGAACTCCTGATAATATTAGAAAACTCGGCGGGGCCATCTTTTGTGACCGACGTTACGACACGGTCTTTGTGTACCACAATGGAGCAGAATCCTACTATGCTGCCAGGGGTTTCCGCGGCTCACTAAGGGTATAACATAAATCGTTCTAAAATACAGGTAAAACTATTTTTTGATGGCAGAGTCAGTTTTTTTACTTCACTATCTAATTCATTTTTAATGAAAATAAAGTAAAAAGGTGTAATCAACTCATAAATGGGTGATTATACCTTTTTTATGTTTGAGAGGACTTTTTCAGTTGTTTTCCTAAAATGGTAACAATAATCTCTGATTATTATACAAAATTGTCGGTTTTTTGTAGGTATGGGTAACATTTTTCTATTAAACTAATAATTAATAAGTTAATAATAATATTTACTAAACATAAAAAGGAAAACGCTTTCCGAACTTTAGATAGGGGAGCTTATTGAATGACATGAAAAAGAAATGGTCAAAATTTGCAAATATCTATAAAAATTTAAAGTTAAACGCAAAGCTTTTTATAACGATTACATTAATTATGCTGACTACGCTTGTATTGGTATTGGGTGGTCTGCAATATGCATTCTCTCTATATGATGAGCAGCTTTATACTAAATCCTCACAAGTATTGATGATGTCGTCTAACAGTATAGAAAAGGAGTTAGAGAGAGTAGAAGAGCTCAACTATAATATTGCTGTCGATCCTCAGATTCAAAAAAATTTAATAGAGCTTCATAAAAATGTAAACAGGTATGATCTCTATCGTCTAGAACAGGAAATAGAAGATGAATTAGCCAAATATGTCAGTTCGGAAAAATATATTCAATCTATTTATCTTTATGATTTGGAAGGAAGGGAATTTCTTGCTGGCTCCAGCAGTAACCCTATTAAAAAGACAGATAGGAACCTAGCTTTATTACAGGCAGATAAGTATGCGGGTGAAAATTATTGGCGGGAGTTAGAAGGAAATAATGGAGATTTAATTTCTGTGCGCCAAATCCGTTCTTATGAAAACCTGAATTTTGAAAAAATCGGCCACCTGCTGGTTCGGGTTAATCTAGATAAAATTGTAGGAGATTTACCAAAGCCCCAGGGAGAAATTGCTGGAAATATGGTGATGACTAAGAAAGACCACGTTTTCTATTCTGAAAAAGGAATGAATCTTCCAAAAGACTATCAATTACAGGCTAAAAAAAATCAAGGTTATGGGATTGTAAATATCAATGGGAATCGGACCTTTGTCAACCATATTAAAACCGATTTTCAGGGCTGGACTTACTGGAGCATCATCCCATTTAACGTCATGTTCGCAAAAATTACTGCTGCAAAATATACTTTGGTGTTGGTTTTTATGTTGATGTTCGTATTTCTTATAACCCTTGGCTTTAATTTTTTAAGGAAGATTACGAATCCTATTCTGGACTTGGCGACGACCATGCAGGAGGTTCAAAAAGGGGACTTTACCGTGGTTCATTCATTAGACCCTTCTATGAGTAATGAGGACGAAATCGGAATTCTTTATCGGAATTTTAAAACGATGATTGAACAAATTGATGAGTTAATAAAGGAGAACTACTCGAAACAGTTATTAATAAAAGAAACTGAGTTTAAAGCATTGCAGGCTCAAATCAATCCGCATTTTCTGTACAATACGATGGAATCGATCAATTGGCTGGCAAGGACAAATAAACAGGAGCAAATTTCAAATATGGTTCAGGCCCTCAGTCATCTCTTGAGAAATTCCTTAAGTTTTAAAAACGATATCATCACATTCCAGGAAGAACTTTACATTGTTAATAGCTATTTAACCATTCAAAAGTACCGATTCGATGACAAGTTTCATTTTCAAATGGACATTTCTTCCGGTGTTACAAAATATAAGATTCCAAAATTAATATTGCAGCCGCTCCTAGAAAATACATTCAAGCATGTAGTTGAGTCTTCTATCGATGTGTCAAAAATTGAACTGCGCGCGTTTCAGGTGGAGGACAGACTTTTTATCCGAATAGAAGATAATGGGCCAGGAATAGATCCCGATATCATACAAAAGGTACAAGAAGGTAAAGTTAAACCAAAAGGTACAGGTATAGGTCTGAATAATATTGATAATAGAATCAAGCTTTATGCTGGAGAACAGTATGGCTTGAAGATTGAAAATCTTTCAGGAAATGGAACCGCAATCACAGTGGTTTTACCTGCTCAACGGGGTGATGAGATTGTCTTATAAAGTCTTACTAGTAGATGACGAAAAAATAATTGTCGAAGGGATTTCTAGTTTAGTTGATTGGAAGTCATTAGATACAGAACTTGTCGCAACTGCAAGAAACGGGATTGAGGCATACGAAAAAATCAGGGCACTAAAACCTGATATTGTGATCAGTGATATTAAAATGCCTGGTATGGATGGACTAACTCTTGTTTCAAAGATTAATGAAGAGTTTCCAACTATAAAATTTATCCTATTATCCGGATTCAGTGAGTTTGAATATGCACAGACCGCCATGCATTATGGGGTAAAAAATTATTTATTAAAGCCTTGTAATGAGGATAAGATTGCCGCTGCCCTAAACGATATTATTAGTGAATTAAAGGATCAAAAGGCTCAGGATACCTTTATCAGCGAGCTCCGGGAAAAATATAAAAAAGCCCAACCCTATATTAAAACACGTCTGTTAACTGAATTCTTAACTAGTAAGAGTTATTCAAACAAAGATTTATCTTACTATCAGCAGCTTTTTGATATCGAGATAAAGGATCAAGAAGTAAGGCTTATCCTTTTTAAATTAGAAGGTGATTTTTCCTATGAGCATCTATTTGCCATTAAAAATATTGGGGAAGAGATATTTGATTCTATCCTGTTAAATAGCAATATTGGTGAAAATGCACTATTTCTTATTGAGGATCAGGGGCACTCAGAAAAACTGCATGACCAAATCGAACAGATAAGAGAACTCATTAACGAGTATTACAAAAGAGATACCACTGTTGCCATTAGTGAAGGGGGCCCTATCCGTAAAGCTCGAAACCTGTACCGTGAGGCTATGGAGTGTTTGGAACATCGTTTCTATTTGGGAGAAGGAAGCATTATCACAAAAAATGATATTTTACCCAGTAATAAAGATTGTCCAAAAGGTGATTTTATTATCGATGAACAGCAAATTGTACTGAAAATCAAGTCGGGACATGTTCAAGATGTATGTAAAGAAATTTCTAGAGCCTTTGAAAAAATGGCTGAATTGCGAATGGGAATTCATCTGACCAAATCCTATTGCATACAGCTCTATATGGCTATTATACAGACTGTCGATACAGAGCATATGCAAGACTATCTAATGGGAACCTCTGCCTTGCTAAAAATGGAAACGGTTCAACATATGAAGGAATATATCGAAACCACCGCCAAAAAAATGACGAATGAATACTATAACCATTTTAAGTCCAAACAATCTTCTGTTATTAGTAAAGTGATAGAGGTTGTAAAATCGAATCTTCGTAATCCCGATTTGTCTCTTAAAATGGTGGCCAATGAGTATCTATTTATGAATCCAGATTATCTGGGAAAGTTGTTTAAAGAGGAAACTGGCCAAAGATTCTCGGTTTATCTTACGAAAATTAGAATCGAGAAGGCCTTAGAGTACATCTTGACAATGGACGATATCAAAGTAGGAACTTTAGCAGATATGATCGGATTTGGCAACAACCCGCAATATTTTAGTCAAGTTTTTAAAAAGTATACAGGCTATAAACCATCCGAATACCGTAAAGTGACATGAAATCATATATTTTTTCGATAATAGAGAATGAATGGAGATAGGTTCATTCCCTAAAGGGGGATAAAAGTTGAGAAAGTTTGGCTTACCATTTTTATGTTTTATCTTGTTCCTTTTAGCCGCCGGCTGCGGATCAAGCAGTGAAGATCCTTCTTTAAGTAACGGACAAAATGGAAATAAAAAAGTGACCCTTCGTGTATCCTGGTGGGGAGAGCAGCAAAGGCATGATGATACGATGAAGGTTATTGAATTGTATGAAAAAAAACATCCAAATGTGAGAATTGAAGCTGAATTTGGCAATTGGGATGATTATTGGAAGAAGCTTGCCCCCATGGCTGCTGCCAGCAGACTTCCAGACGTGATACAAATGGATGCGTCATACTTATTTCAATATGGTGAAAAAGGCCAATTGGAGGATTTAACCCATTTTATGGATGACGGTACGATTGATACGCAGTCGATTGATAAAAATGCGGTTTCCGGCGGAATGATTGGTAATAAATTATATGGCTTCACTCTTGGCTCAAATGTTCTTTCTGTGATTACAAATGACAAAATGATCAAGGAAGCTGGGGTTGTTTTAAACGATGAAACTTGGACTTGGGATGATTTTGAAAAGATAGCCATTGATATTCATCAGGCAACCGGAAAATACGGCACAAATGGAATGTATCCTGCGGATGTATTTTTCCCCTACTATTTAAGGACAAAAGGCGAGCGGTTTTATAATAAAGATGGTACAGGTCTTGGCTATTCCGATGATCGGTTATTTATAGATTACTTTGATAGGGAGCTAAGATTAGTAGACAAAAACGCCTTTCCTGCTCCGGATGTCCAATCACAAATAAAAGGAAATGAAGCAGAATTTATTGGCAAAGGTAATGCGGCAATGACTTGGAACTGGTCCAATCAATATTTGGGGCTTGCTCAATCGGCAAAGAGTGCCCTATCCATCAAGCTTCCTCCTGAACACGAAAATGAAAAGGCTTTATTCCTAAGACCAAGTATGTTTTTTTCCATCTCTAAGAATTCAAAGCAAAAACTGGAAGCTGCCAAGTTCATCAACTTTTTTGTAAACAATGTGGAGGCTAATAAGCTGATAAAAGGGGATCGTGGTGTTCCGGTTTCTTCAAAGGTTCTTAAACAAATTAAACCTGAATTGACCGAGGAAGAAACCAAAATCTTTAATTACGTTGAAAAGGCATCTAATTACGTAAGTAAAGAGGATTCTCGTGTTCCATTGGGAAATGCAGAAATTATGGAGTTATTAAAAGATATCTCCGAACAGATTTTGTTTAAGAAAATTACACCGGAAGCTGGGGCTAAGATGTTTAGGGAAAAGGCACAAACGATTTTACAAAAGAATCAGTAATATATAAATAACTATGTTTTTTGAACGATAAACTCTGTTTTTTTCATTGTTCAAAATAGCTTGGGATTTTACAATTAACGTATAAGAATTGTAAGCGTTGGCAATTAAAAGTGTGCTTTTGTAAGGAGGACATAATGAAAAAGTTGAATGTGATAAATAAAGTCAGTGATTCCGGGGTTGTTGCTGTTGTCAGAGCAGATTCGATAGAAGAAGCAAAGAAAATTTCTGAAGCCTGTATTGAAGGAGGGATTACTGGAATTGAAGTAACCTTTACCATCCAGGACGCCGATCAGGTTATTAAAGAGTTAGTGTCCAATTATCAAAACCATAAGGATGTTGTGATTGGAGCTGGAACGGTTCTTGATGTAACAACGGCGAGAATAGCTATTTTAGCAGGAGCTGAATTTATTGTCAGTCCATGTTTTGACGAGGAAACGGCGAAATTATGTAATCTTTATCAAATTCCTTATATGCCGGGCTGCATAACCTTGACAGAAATGAAACGTGCACTGGAGTTTGGCGTTGATATTGTGAAACTCTTCCCAGGTAATGCGTTTGGCCCAGATTACGTGAAGGCAGTTAAAGGACCACTTCCACAAATCAATATCATGCCGACTGGCGGTGTAGATCTGGACAATGTTGATCAATGGATTCGGAATGGATGTGTGGCTGTAGGGATTGGAGGCAACTTAACCGCTCCGTCAAAAACAGGTGATTACGGAAAAATTACCGAGTATGCAAGAGAATATGTACAAAGAGTCAAAGCCGCAAGAGAGGTTTAAGCTATGAAAAAGGTTATTACTCTAGGAGAAATCTTGCTTCGATTTTCTACCAAAGCAGGGGAGAGACTTCTCCAATCAGATCAGATACATATGAACTATGGTGGTGCTGAGGCAAACGTTAGTGTGTCCTTATCTCATTTTGGCTATAACGTCTACTTTGTCAGCAAGGTTCCGCCAAATCCACTCGGAATAGCAGCTGAACGACACTTGAAAACTAATGGTGTCCATACTGAACTTTTACACCATGGGGGAGAACGGCTAGGAACCTATTATGTCGAGTCAGGCGTAGGGGGTAGAAGTCCCCAAGTAACCTATGACAGGAAAAATTCTAGTTTTTCTCAGATGAGGATTGATGAGATCGATTTCGATGAAGTTTTCCAAGATGCTGAACTTTTCCACGTCTCGGGGATTACACCGGCATTATCACCAAGTCTCAAAGAGGTTACCTTGACAGCCTTGCAAATAGCTAAGAAAAAAGGTGTCAAAACCAGCTTTGATTTTAACTATCGTACGAAGCTTTGGAGTCAGAGTGAGGCAGCTGAAACCTTTCAATTACTTCTGCCGTATGCTGACATCTGCTTCTGTGGAGAACTTGACGCCATTCATTTGCTTGGGATTGAGAAGGCAAAAGATGAATTGGATGAAACTACTAAACTTAAATATTATTACGAAAAAATCAACCAGAAATACCCGAATATCCAATACTTTAGTTCAACTTTTAGAAATGTGATTTCAGCATCAACTAACACGTTGCAAGGAAACTTTTATAAAGACGGAACACTTTATCAGTCCAAGGTTTATCGAGTGGACCATATTGTCGACCGTGTAGGCGGCGGTGATGCCTTCGCAGCAGGGATATTGTATGGAGTACTTGAAAGCTCAACACCTGAAGAAGCCATTTCTTTTGCCACCGCAGCGTCTGTACTAAAGCATACGGTAGCTGGGGATTGCAACCTTTTTTCAGCGGAAGAAGTCAAGCAGTTTGCTGATTCGACGCCAGGTAAAATTGTTCGTTGACCATTGATTCGGAAGCACTTGTCAAAACGATTTACCCCAGGGCCAGGAAAAAAAGTTTACTAACTAGATATAGACATGAAAGAGAGGAAGACTCACTATGGAAACTCGTTATGCCAATCATCCAGAAGAAATCAAACGATATAATACTGAAGAACTCAGAAAGCACTTTTTGGTAGAAACCCTTTTCGAACCAGGAAAGGTTCATCTTACATATACACATGTGGACCGCATGATTTTTGGAGGAGTTACTCCAGCGGATGAAGATTTAACAATCAAATTGGATAAAGAATTAGGTGTTAATTATTTCCTTGAACGCCGTGAACTAGGAATCATTAATATAGGCGGTTCAGGTGCTGTCGTCCTTGATGGCGTTGAATATGACATGGAGCGTCGTGATGGCTTATATGTAGGCAAGGGGACAGAGCAAGTATTGTTCCGTTCAAAGGACCCAAAAGATCCGGCTAAATTTTATATCAATTCAACTCCAGCCCATCATACATATCCAACGGTAAAAATTGATATTAACAAGATAAAACCGCTGGAAGCCGGAGAACCAGGTACTCTAAATGAGAGAAAAATCTATCAATATGTGCATCCGAATGTTTGCGAGTCCTGCCAGCTTCAAATGGGATTAACGATGTTATCCCCTGGCAGTGTGTGGAACACCATGCCATGCCATACTCATGAACGAAGAATGGAAGTTTATCTATACTTCGATATGGAACCAGATACCCGTGTGTTCCATTTTATGGGACAGCCGAATGAAACAAGACATTTAGTGATGAAAAATGAACAGGCTGCCATTTCTCCTAGCTGGTCGATTCATACGGGTACAGCCACAAGCAACTATACCTTTATTTGGGGAATGTGCGGCGAAAACATTACGTATGATGACATGGACCATGTCAAAATGGATGAATTAAGATAATAGAACTTTAGTATCGAAGTCAGCAAGATTATTTATTAATAGAACTGATGTATAGGAGGTTATCAAATGACAGCTCAATTAAGTGATTTCTCATTAGATGTATTTTCATTAGCAGGAAAGGTTGCCATCGTTACAGGGGGAAATACCGGATTAGGACAAGCTTATGCCGCAGCCTTTGCTAAAGCAGGGGCAGACCTTTTTATCGTAACGCATAATAACGATTGGGATGAGACTAGGGAATTAATTGAAAAAGAAGGACGCCGTGTAGAATTTTTTCAAGCAGATTTAACCAATCGTGAAGTGCTAAAAGATGTTGTGGCTGCCTGCCAAAATGCATACGGAAAAATTGATATTTTGGTGAACAATGCCGGAACCATCCGTCGTGCGCCACTTCTTGAGTATAAGCCAGAGGATTGGGATGCTGTTATGGATATTAACCTAAACTCTGTCTACTTCTTGAGCCAAGAGGTAGCAAAGGTCATGGTCGAACAAAAGAGTGGAAAGATTATTAATATTGCTTCCATGCTTTCTTTCCAAGGCGGCAAATTCGTACCGCCTTACACAGCGAGCAAACATGCTGTTGCCGGAGTAACAAAAGCATTTGCCAATGAATTAGCGCAATACGGAGTACAAATCAATGCGATTGCTCCAGGATATGTGGAAACAGCGAATACAGCACCAATCCGGGCGGATGAAGGGCGCAAAGAAGAAATTACAGCACGTATTCCTGCAGGCCGTTGGGCAACACCAGCCGATTTAATGGGCATCGTTGTTTTCTTAGCCAGCAGCGCATCTGACTATATGAATGGCCATATCCTAGCTGTTGACGGCGGATGGCTTGCACGGTAATTATAATTTAATAGCCGGATCACATAAAAAATGTGATTCGGCTTTTTTAACATGAAACTAGGAGGATTTGTCATGAGTATAAATATAAATTTAGGAATTCGCTTCCATGATATTGAACAGCTTCCATTGAGTGAGGCCGTGAATGTTGTATCCGAAAAAGGATTTACATCCGTTCAATTCGCCACAAGCCAATCGTTAAAAAATGTAAATGTGAAATTAGGCAATTTAAGCCCGGGGTTAGCGCACCATATTGGAAGTACTTTCCTTAAGAAGGAGCTGCAAATTGCAGTCCTAGGCTGTTATATAAATATGATTCATCCTGACCTGGACCAAAGGAGAAGAGAATTGGACCGGTTCAAGGAGCATATCCTGTTTGCCCGGGATTTTGGCTGCAGTATTGTTGGGACGGAAACAGGGAATGTCAACGCAGAGATTATCTATACGGAAGAGAACTTCGGAGAAGAACCGTTTCTTCAAGTGGTTGAAAGTGTGAAGGAGCTTGTCGAAGAGGCTGAAAAATTTGGTGTCATTGTAGGGATTGAAGGTGGAATCAATCATCCAATCAATACACCCAAACGAATGAAAAGGCTTCTCGATAGTATCCATTCAAACAACCTCCAAGTTATCTTTGATCCGGTAAATTATTTATCTATCGATAATTATAAAAAACAAGAAAGTGTAATACAGGAATCAATGGAGCTCTTTGGCGACAGAATCGTCATTATGCATGCAAAGGATTTTATTATTGAAGATAATTGGATAAAGTTTGTGCCTGTCGGGAAAGGGCTATTAAACTACGATGCTTTATTTAAATTAATAAAAGAAAAGAAACCATATTTAAATATCTTATTTGAAGACACAAGGGAACCGTATATTGACGAGAGCATCACTTATATAACAAGGAAATTCCAAGAGGCATAAACTATTATCCATAACTAAACCAGCCATAGTGCTGGTTTTTGTTTTGATTTAATGCCTTCTTCACCGACTGTTCAAAAACTTCAATGTTTTTTGAACCTAGACCTCTGTTTTTTGAATTGTCCCAAGAAACCGTATTCATTAAAATAAACCTATAAGATTTGATAGCGCTGACAAATATAAAAACAAAGATTATTCGGAGGGATACCTGTGATAAAGGATCATGTTATCGAGAAAAAAGAAATCACTCATTTTATTAATTTATTAATGAATAACCTCACAGAAATCAAAGATCAATCTGGTGAATTTCTACTCAATTTTGATGGGTTAATCGTTGACGATAAGAGCTGGCATGTTTGGAACTGGCCTCAAGGTGTCGGGCTATATGGAATCTATAAATATTGGAAATTGACCAATGACCAAAAAGCAATGGATATAATCACTCAATGGTTCGATGCAAGATTTGAAGAAGGCGTGCCGCCTAAAAATGTCAATACGATGGCACCAATGTTAACGTTGGCTTTTCTTTACGAGGAAACCAAAAACCAGACTTACCTTCCTTATTTAGAGGATTGGGCTGAATGGGTTATGTATGACATGCCTCGCACAAAAGAAGATGGCCTGCAGCATATGACCTATGGGCCAGAAAACAAAAACCAGCTATGGGATGACACCTTAATGATGACCGTGCTGCCGTTAGCGAAAATTGGGAAACTATTAAATAAGCCAGAATACTTGGAAGAAGCCAAAAAGCAGTTTCTCATCCACATAAAATATTTAACTGACAAAAAGACTGGCTTGTGGTTCCATGGCTGGACATTCGAAGAGAATCACAATTATGCCGAAGCACTTTGGGCAAGAGGAAATTGCTGGATTACCATTGCGATTCCTGAAATTATCGAGATATTAGATCTGAAAAAAGGAGATTTTCTTCGGGAATTTCTTATTGATGCATTAAACAGGCAAATCGAAGCGCTTGCCAAATACCAAGATGAAAGCGGATTATGGCATACCTTAATTAACGACCCGTCCTCTTATTTAGAAGCATCAGCTACAGCTGGATTCGCTTATGGAATTTTAAAATCAGTTCATAAGAGATATGTCAGCCAGGACTATAAAGAAACAGCCCACAAGGCCATCCGCGGGCTTATCGAAGAAATAGATGAAACTGGAGCCCTGCAAAAGGTATCCGTAGGAACAGGAATGGGAGATACACATGATTTCTATAAGGAAATTAGAATCACAACCATGCCGTATGGGCAATCGCTTGCTGTCCTTTGCTTGTCCGAATTTCTTCATTCTTATATCTAAAAAAATTTAAGTTAGATAGTTTCGAATAGCAGATGCTGACGATTATTAAATTGGAGGAAAATAAAATGGGCAGACAACCAAAGTTTATTAATTATTTGTCATACGGTCTAGGCGACTTTGTAGGAGCGGGTGCTTTTGCTCTTACAGCCGCATGGTTACTCTATTTCTTGACCACCTTTTGCGGCCTAACGGCTGTAGAAGCAGGATCCATTTTTGCCATCGCACGTGTTGTTGATGCCATTGCTGCACCAACAATGGGCTATATCACAGATAATTTCCATAAGACAAAATTAGGACGCCGGTTTGGCAGGAGAAAATTCTTTATCTTAGCTGCCATTCCTCTTGTATTAGTTTATACGGCGATTTGGGTTAATGGATTTGGTTATTGGTATTATTTATTAACCTATATCCTATTTGAATTAGTTTACTCAATGATTTTAATCCCTTATGATACATTAGCTGCTGAAATGAGTAACGATTATAAAATCCGCTCGAAATTTACAGGGGCAAGGATGTTTGTAGCCCAAACATCAGCAGTCTTTGCAGCATTTATTCCTGGCCGGCTTGTCGAAGCGTTGGGTAAGGATAATCCCCTATCATTCTTGTATTCAGGTATGATTTTTACAGCAATATTTATGATTGTGCTAGCGTTAATCTATAAAAATACTTGGGAACGGCCACTTGAAGAAATACCTGTTGAAGAAGTAATCAATAAGAGAACCTTTTTACAAAACGTTCATAAAATTTATGCTGATTTGTTTTCAACACTTAGAGTTAAAACCTTCCGCCATCATCTTGGTATGTATTTAGGCGGCTATTTAAGCCAGGATGTTTTCAATGCAGTCTTTACTTACTTTGTCGTCTTTGCTCTAATGAAAAGTGCGGTATTTGCTTCAAACATGTTAGCCTTTATGTATGTCATGCAGATTATTGGTGTTTGGATTGCTATGACCATAACAATCAAATTGAATCCTGCACCAGCCTTCCGAACAGCTATTTCGTTCTTTATTGCTGGAATTGTTGGATTCATCTTACTCCAATATACAGGTTCAACGGGCAGCACATTATTGTTATTCGTGATGATCGGTATTTGTGGTTTAGGAAGAGGCGGATTGAACTACATCCCTTGGAACAACTATGCATTCATTCCAGATGTTGATGAAGCTTTGACAAGCCAAAGACGTGAAGGTGTCTTTGCTGGGGTTATGAGTTTAATCCGAAAAGGAACACAAGCTCTTGCCGTATTTTTAGTTGGTGTAGCATTACAGGAAGCCGGCTTTGTTTCCGGAAGTACAGAGCAGCCGGAATCAGCACTTACAGCCATTATTTCCATTCTCTTGTTTGGAACACTGATCTTCTTAATCGGCGGCTTAATTGTTTCCTACCGTTATAAGTTAACGAAGGAAAACCACGTTGTATTAATAAATGAAATCCAACGTTTGAAAAACGGCGGCTCAAAAATGAATGCCTCAAAAGAAGCACGCCAGGTCTTTGAACAATTAACTGGATGGGAATATGAAAAATCTTGGGGTAATAACAATGTGGGGTATACAAATCTTATAAAAAGTAAAGCGAAGAAGGAAAATAAAAGTTATAAAGCAGTTTAGGATCTTCTGCTAGAGAAAAGGATAAAAATGACTATTATGATATAGGTAGCATTTAGAGAAGTAAACGGCATCTATATAAAATTGTGATATTAAACTCAATTTTGAAATGATCAAATAGACCTTCCTTTCGTGGAGGTCTATTTTCTTTTAATGTGATTTTTTTAATACGGTGAACCCTACCATAAGTAAATGTTACTGTTCATTGTTATTTTCGTGTAGGTATGAGAAATTATAGGCGGAGAATTTCCGGCTAATGTATAGAGAGGAAGCATAAGAAGCAGATATAAGCGGAGATATTCCGTTTAACTACTCTAAAAAAGATAAAATCCAAAGATTTGGTTCATATAAACGGAAAATCCTTTATTGTTAAGGAAATACGGTTATTTCCCAATTTAAACGGAATTTTGCCGTTTATTTTTTCAAACAAAATGAAATCAGCTTTCAGTCTTTGTATAATGAAAGTATCAAATTTAGCTAAAATGGGAGAACCGTATGAATCTAGATGAGATAATTATCAATATAGATTTTGAGGATAGAGCGGGATTAGGATATGAGATATTCGAAGTTTGTGAGAAAAATGGGATTGATAAGATCAGCATGGAGGTCACTCCCGATCAGGGAATGGCTATCAAAATACCGGGCCATTTTCACCTACAGCAACGCCCCCCTCACTTATACCATTAAGTATCGTCCGTATATCCCTTTACCTTGCTCCAGTTTGGTTAGGTATTCTAATTTTGGCCTATAAAATCAAGAACCGTGGCAAAGGAAAGAACAAAAGCGAATATCTTAAGGAAGCTAAGTAGTCATCCTTGGAACCAACGGGTTCTTACGTTCGCAAGCATATCGCTGGTTTTTATAGGACAAGTATAACAATAGCGACTGTCACTACCTGCATTTTGTCGAACCCTACAAGAAAAGGCAAAAGCGATTCAAACAAACAGAATTTCCATTATAATAAAATTATATAAAGGGGCAATTTAACAGTTTAATTAAGTTTATTCAAAACTATTTAAATGCAACTACTAAAACTATCTATTATGGTATAATATGTAATAGGAGGGTTTATATGTATACTATAAAAGAAGCTTCTGAAATACTGGGTGTCGCACAATCTACCTTACGGAGATGGGAAAAGGAAGAAAGAATCAAATCTTATAAAACAAAAGGCGGACATAGAAGAACCGAATCGAGGATTTATACCAAGTAAAACCTGATTTATCAATGGATCAAAAAATGACTATTGGCTATTGTCGTGTTTCAGCTTCCGATCAAAAGGAAGATTTGAAACGACAAGTGGGAAATGTGAGCCAGTATTGTATCGCAAAGGGATATTCCTTTCGAATCATTGAAGATCTAGGCAGCGGTCTTAACTATAAGAAAAAAGGGTATGTGAACTCATTCAGTTAATTCAAACCAATCAAGTTGAACGTATAGTCATCAACTACAAAGATCGCCTCCTTCGTTTTGGATATGAGTTATTAGAACAAATATGTCATTTCCATAATGTAAAGATTGAAATTATTAATTATACGGAAGACAAAACCTATGAACAAGAGTTAGTGGAGGATATTTTATCAATTATAACAGCATTCAGCAGTCGGCTTTATGGAAGTCGATGTCATCGACCAAAGAATATTGAAAAGGAAATCAAAGGGCTGCTTACAGAGAAATGATACAAGAATCCTATTTTCAAAGAAGGTGAACCGAATGATTTACAATCGCAAAATCACTCTTCATCTGACAGAGGAACAAAAATGGGCGTTCGATGGTCAAAGCAAAAAATGCAATTGGTTATACAATCATCTCCTTGATCTATGTCAAAAAGACTACCAGTCTGGTAATCAAAAACAATTGATAAAGGGCAGGAATCTGCGAGATCAAGTTCCCATTATCAAAGAGGATCATCCCTTCTTAAAGACTGTTCATTCATCCCCCTTAAAAAATACAGCTCTTCGATTAAAAGACGCCTATAATGGTTTTTTTAACCACCATCGAGGTTTTCCGAAATTTCGTTCCTGGAAAAAGAAGTGGTTTTCTCTTTATTATGACGAACCGAATAAAGGGTTTAAACTGATTGATTCCATTACCCTTCGAGTGTCGTTCGGTAAAAATGAAGATAATAGACAGATCAAGCACGAAGTTAAAATGAAGGAGCCATTTCAGTTAAACAATGAAAAAGTGAAAACATTACGGATTACCAAAGACCATCAACAGTATTACGCAGTTTTCACATTGGAACGACTATTTGTAGCTCCTAAGAAACAACAAAAGACATGGATTGCCTTTGATCCTAATCATAAAAACTTAATGATGGGTATTGACCAAGATGGGCGAACCTTTGAATTTAGGAATCTGTCTCAATTAAGGTTTTGGGATCTAGTCATTGATCATCTAAAATCGAAACGGGATCGTTGTGAAAAGAAATCACGATACATGAAAACAGACCATTCAGCGTATTGGAAGCCTAGCCGAAAATGGGACCGCTATAATAAGGCACTGGAAAGGGCATATCACAAAAGGCGAGAACAGATTAAGCAAGTGTTATATGCCATCGCCCATTGGACTGCGAAGCGGTATGATGAAGTGATCATTGGCGATTATGTGCCGACTCCAGATTTGTCTATCTATCAAACGATGCACCGTTCCATGTTGAATCAGACACCGGTGGGAAAGTTAAGGCACACCTTAGAGGTACAACAGAAATCAGGGAAGTACTATCAAGAAGTAGAGGAAATAAATACAACAAAGGCTTGTTGTATTTGCGGCCATTTAGAAAAGAAAAAACCAGATATCCGAATTTTTACATGCAAGCAATGTGGAAACACGATAAACCGCGATATCAACAGTTCTGTTAATATAGCGAAAAAAGGAAATAAATCGTTGCCTGGCTCGGGCTATATGGATTTGAAAGAACCCATGTATACTGTGTTGTGGCGGTTTCGACAATCAAAGCTAATTCAACAATCTACCACACAGATGAATGAAAACAAGGTCGTGAAGATCTAACCCTGAATATAGTTAAAACTGCAACTTTGAGCAGATTTAAGTAAAAAAGGGAGAGCGGGTGCTTACAGATGGAGAATCACAATCGATTGTCTGGTACTTCTTCAACTCATGCAAAGCCTATTATTGGAAAGGCGATACTTTGCATGGGGCGAAACCTATAATTTTGTCGCTGAATAAGCTTTTCTAATATTTTGGCTTTGCACCTTATTTTTTTCAAAATTAAATAAGGAGCTGGCAAAGTTGAAGTATATTAATGCAAATGAAATTTTACCTGAAAACCTGATCGTGGAAATCCAAAAGTATATCCAGGGAGAAACCTTATATATTCCTAAGCCGGAAAAAGAGCGTCGGAAATGGGGAACTTCAAGTGGAGGAAGACAGCTGCTTGACCGCCGTAATGCCGCCATTAGAAATTCCTTTATCAGTGGGAGCAGTATCCATCAACTGGCTGAAGAATATTACCTTTCAACTGAAACGATTAAGAAGATAGTCTATTCACATAAAAAGTAGGGGAAAAGCACTGGTGAAATCCATCATCAGTGCTTTTTTATGTAAAAAACGTTTCTAACTCATTTTATCCATTTTAGAAGCTTGCCGTCTTTATTAAAATAAGTGTAAAGAGCAGGCAGCAACATGATTGGAGATAGAGATGATGACTGAAAAATTCATAAAAAATGAACAGCTTAATTTTATAAAAAAACAAATAGCTTTAATTAAGGACAGCCAAAAAAAGAATGTGCCCCCACATGTTTTAACAGCAGTGATTGACTTAGCCCAGGCCAAAATCTTGGACCTCTTTCCAAATGCAGCATTGGAACAACAAGAAATGCTGGATCTTTCCATACTTAAAACAGATAAGGAATATGATCAATATATCCGGCGTCTTTCGGACTTTTTGCTGCCTTTTCCCCAAATCACTGAGCAGCAACTCAAAAAGATGTTTCCTAAACAAAAAAAACTAAAGCTGCCTGATTTAGCAAATATAGATTGCAGCCAGTTAACCTATTTAAGCTGGAACGACCTAAGATCGAATAAAAAATTTATCGTTTATGAGCTTGAAGGAAAACTGGTCGGTATTGAATGTGAATTTACACCGACTAGTAAAAAAAATCTTTGTTCCTTCTGTAATTGTTTTGGAGAGGTTTCCTATTTCTCCACCGTAACAAAAGCGAAAAAGCCCAAAAATCCGGATTATTACAAAGCCATCGGCAATCTTATTTGCGCCGACAGCAGCGAATGTAATAAAAAAATAACCAATGTCGAATATTTAACAACTTTTCTAGAAGACTCGCTAGGGGTATGAAAGCTCAAATAGTGAACTGTATCCATAAATAGAGGCAGTTTTTAATGAAAAAAAGAATGTGTTACCAATAATTCATGGTACACATTCTCTTCTTTCATATGGGACATATAAATATTCGTTAGCGAGGTAAATCGTCATTCTGCTCAAATAGGTAGAAGTACCGTATTACCTAATACTCTCCTTTAATAACAAAAAACGAGCCCCGGATAGTTCCAGCTAGTTTGGACTTTTGCCTAGCAAACTTAAACTTCCCTTCTAGCTCCTTTGGTACCTCCATCCCCTCAGAAAGCTTAAAGCCAACAGCTCGCTTCGGCTTAGGGCCATCAACCGTATACAGGACGTTGACCTCAAGTCCATCCTCATAAAAGACGTAGGTCCAATTGATATTTTCCACTCGAAAACGCGACGTTTCTAAAGGTTTGGCAGCAAACTCAATATCACGTTCTTCTTTCAAAATTTGTTTCACATAATCTAGGGTCTCCTGGCTTTCACTAGCTGGTACGACCGTAAATTCATGTTTGTACTTGTTCATAAAGTATCGGGCTTCATTAGCACGTAAACCAGCAAGCGCTTCGGCTACAGGTGAAGACTCTAAACCAACCGTGGATACATTCTTAAAATCAACGGTATAAGCCATTTTCACCCCTCCTTAAATTAATTCTCTCATCTATCAAATATTATACCAAAAATAATATAGGATAAAATATTGTTACATCTCAATTTACATCTCCACATAAGATTTCATGTACAAGTATGCACAATAGGGTGAATAGGCATTCGTTTAATAGAATCTAGAAACTTTAGTAAAATCCATATTGGTGGCTAAGAAACAACGGAAAGTGATTCTCAAATAATTATTTACTCCTTTAACCCATATCAATCTAAAAAAGTTTGGTAATAGATATCCATTTCTTCCTCATATTTCGTAATTTGTTATAATTAATATAGGACGATTGTAAGGAATGGAGTATTAATAATGGATGTAATAAAAACAGAACCATCAGCGGCACCAGTAATATATGCACTAAGATCTATCGGCTACAACCCAAGCACTGCCGTAGCAGACCTAGTTGATAACAGTCTGGATGCAAAGGCATCTGTGATCAATATAAACTTTGACTACAATGAATCAGACGGCATGATAACCATTACCGACAACGGAACCGGCATGAACGATGAGATGCTGCAAACAGCCATGAACATTGGGTCAAAGGATCCCCGTGCTAAAAGAGGGGCTAATGAGTTAGGAAGATTCGGAATGGGATTAAAAACAGCGTCCTTCTCGCTGGGTAAAAGGTTGAGCGTTCTAACAAAATTTGAAGGAGTTTATCATGGACGATGCTGGGATTTAGATCATGTTTCGGAATGTAACGAATGGCAGCTATTTACTTCTATTCCCGAAGAGGTTAAGCAGAAAATGGGAACAATTGAGGGGAATAGCGGCACGATTGTCTGCATTGACAAATTGGATCGTTTTATGGGATTCGGAGGAAAGCGTACACTAAAGGAAACAAGCTTTTTTAATAAGGTTTCACGGATAAATAAGCATTTAGAATTTGTTTTTCATTCCATTTTAGAAAAAAGCAATGTTCAAATGTTTATTAATGGAAAAGAAATAATCCCATGGGACCCTTTTATGAGGTACCATGAGCATACAATTGAGGGCGAAATGCAGGTTCTGAGAATTAACGAAAACAGAATAAAAGTTCAATATTTTATTCTGCCCCATGCTTCCCATTTAGCTGAACCTGAGTATAAAAAGGCAGGCGGTTATAAGGGCTGGAGAGATCATCAAGGATTTTACATCTACCGGGAGAACCGCCTATTGTATTTTGGTGATTGGATGGGACTATTCCCTAAGGATGCCTCTGCACAGCTTGCAAGGGTACGAATTGATTTGCCGAATGCAGCTGATTCTGATTGGCAGGTAGATATAAAAAAGTCAGGGATTAACCTTCCTGAAGAGGCGAAAAGACGACTTGAGGCTATCTCAGCAATTGCTCGGAAGGTATCAAAGGAGATATTCTATTTCCGTACGCAAAGCACAAGGCCAGGACAAACATTTAAAGGCAGTTTGAACACGTGGGAACAGTCTGGAAGAGAGGATGGACCGCAATTTATCTTAAATCGAAATCATCCAATACTTGCTGAGCTATTTAAAAAAGTGGATGATGAAACGGCAAAGCTCCTTAATTTATATCTTAAGTTTGTCCAATTAGGTTCACCGAGCAACATTATAGATTCACCAAAAGTACCTGAAGAGATTATTCAAGAGGTATCTGACGCTCAAAAAGAGCTTGTCATCCAGTTTGCCTCGACTTTATTAAAAATAAATGTTGCCGGTGATGAGGAACAGCTTTTGAATATGTTGATTACACAGCCTGCATTTGACGGCATTAATAGAGCAACCCTTAAGAATATTGTAATGGAGGCGGGTTTACTTGATTGAACTTGATAAGAAAATCCTTTTCGAGCAAACATTTTCTACTAATTACTACTCGTTTAAATCATTTTTTAGTTCTCAAGAAGCAGCTGACAAAGCTTTTAATATGGCAAAGATGACTGTTCAAAGTATCAGTGACATCGACGAAGAAACATTGGCAATTTGGTCTTTACAAATGTACAAAAAATATAAAATAGGTGTGGATATTCCTAAGCCCCCTATTATGGTAGAAAATAAAGGTAAAAGTTGGTTTACCCCTCAAATGATATCTAACGGCTTTTATTGGACAAGATACCGCCAATTTTTAACCCAAATTAAGGGATGGCCAATGGAATCAGTTGAAACTATTGATTATACAACAAATGAAATCATGAAATCCCTTGGCAATCCTAAGTCTATGGAGCCATTTGACAAGCGCGGATTAGTCCTGGGGTTTGTTCAGTCCGGTAAAACCGCCAACTTTACAGGATTAATTAATAAAGCATACGATGTCGGGTATAAATTAGTGATTGTACTATCTGGCATTCACAATGACTTAAGAGCCCAGACACAGATCAGATTAAATCAAGAGGTTATTGGAAACATGTTGGATAAGGAAGGCAAGCCGCTAGGGGTTGCCCGTGTTTATCCAAATACTCCAGATCATATTATCTCTTCTTGGACTACAGTAGAAAATGATATTAGTTCGCAGCATGGGGGTACCAGTAATTTAAATTCCCCTACTTTAATGGTGGTAAAGAAAAATAAAACTGTTTTAGAATCTTTACGCGATCAGCTGATATACCATCGTGATTTATATAATTTGGATATCCCTGTTTTAATCGTGGATGATGAAGCTGACCAAGCCTCAGTTGACACTTCAGACCCAGTCAAGAATGAGGATCCTAAAACAATCAACAGTCTTATAAGACAAATACTAGAGGTTTTCAAGCGAAAAGCTTATGCGGGTTATACTGCAACCCCGTTCGCCAATCTCCTAATAAATACTGAAGCTAGAACAGCTGAAGAGGGACTGGACCTTTATCCGAAAGACTTCTTGGTGGGGCTCCCAAAACCAAAGGATTATTGTGGTCCAGAGGAGTTTTTTAACGTCTATGAAGACCCGGAAGATAAGAGGCCAAGTTTAATCCGCCATCTAAGACAAGAAGATATTGATATATTTACTACAATTAAGAAAAAAACAGATGCGGATAAATTTGAAGAGGTTCCTCCTCAAATGCGTGAGGCCATATTAGCATTTTTGCTTACCATAGCCATTAGGAATCTTAGGGGCCAGAGAAAAAACCATAATTCTATGCTCATACACACTTCACGATTTAAAGATGTACAGTCCAATGTAAAGGATGAAGTAACAAGGACTTTTGAGGCAATCTCGCATCAAATTCAATATAATCCAAAGAGTAACGTTCTTGAAGAAATAAAAGCTCTTTACGAACAAGATTTCATGCCTACGACTAATAATTGGCCGGAAGATATTAAAATATACAGCTGGGAAGAGGTTTATGAGGAACTTAAAGTAGCAGCTGGCATTATACAGGTTTTTGAAATTAACGGGAACAGCAAGGATGCCTTGGATTACCATCAATATAAAGAGGATGGCCTGAATGTCATTGCGGTCGGCGGTGATAAATTATCCCGCGGGCTGACACTTGAAGGGTTGAGTATCACTTATTACTTCAGAAATACTCTCATGTATGACACTCTTATGCAGATGGGCCGCTGGTTTGGATATAGAAAAGGCTATATGGATTTATGCAGAATTTATACTTCAGAAGAAATAGCTTCGAACTTTGAGCATTTGGCTATTGCTATGGTCGAGCTGAGAGAGGAATTCGACCGGCTTGCACAAATGGGCAAAACGCCTATGGAGTACGCAGTTAAAATGTTAAGTCATCCAACCATGACATTAACAAGCCCGCTAAAAATGAAGAATGCAATTTCATCAACTATTATTTATGAAGGGACCTTGCAGCAGACTAGGATATTCGGACACAGCGAGCAGTTTTATAAAACTAATATGGAAGCTACAGAAAAGCTGGTTAACAATCTTGATTTTGTAAAAACCAACATCGGCAAAGGAAAAACCGGTTATTATGTAGCTTCGAATGTTAAGGCTGACATTGTTAAAGAGTATCTAGGCAATTATGTGACTAGAGGGAATAAGGCCGATTCAGGTTTGATGAAAAATTATATTCAATTTGCCAATGATAAAGGGGAATTAACAAATTGGACTGTTGCTGTTGTTGAAGGGGATCCGAAAGGTGCGGGTCCATACCCAGTAAATTTGGGAGGCTTATTATTAGAATCCGCAGTCGGACGGGGAATTGAGATGGACCCCCCAGGTCATAAGGAACAGGATGTCGATATAAAGGCCATCGTAGCTCCCAACCAGGAGTTTATTGATATTGACCCAGACAAAATTAAGTATAAAAAGGATAAGAAAGATAAACGTAAATTGCGGCCAAAAGAAAATGGCATGCTGCTAATCTATCCATTGAATCCAAATGTCCCTGTTTTTAAGAACTTGAATGTCCTATTTTCAGAAAGACTTGTACCAATCGGTATAGCCATTTCTTTCCCTTATTCCGATTTAGACGAAACTGATGTTTACCAAGTAAATAAGACTGTCGAATAACTTATTAAAAGGAGAATGGCTATGGTAGACGTTAAAACGGAATTTAATCAGATGATTGGGGAACTTAGCGACCAATCAAATGATGAATATTATAAATTAAATGTACTAACCGATGAAGCTCCATTTGTTTTTGCAGGGATTGATGCAGGTACTCTAAACAGAATGCTGTATATTGATTTAGGACAATCCCCCTGGGAGGATGAACAACTAAATGCCCTTCCAAAATGGCGCGGTTTATCGATAAAAATGGAGTATTTTGAGAAGATCTTTTCTTTGAAAAATCGGCATGTACTAATCATACGGCAGGAAGATGAACAGAACACTGAGATTTTTGATTCGGTTCTTCAAAACTTAGTGGATTATTTAATGAACAATAAAGAGGATTCTCTTTTTTCCAATATATATACTGTCTTGGATAGATGGAGAACATTTTTTCAAAGAGGCGGCTTTAGAAAGCTTTCAGATGAGCAGCAAAGAGGTTTATTCGGGGAACTATGGTTTATTAATGAATGGCTGGATAAGTTCCCCGGGCAGCCACCTCTTATCATTGAGCAGTGGTATGGGCCGACAAAAGGAAGAATCGATTTTAAAAGTAATAAATTCGGATTGGAAATAAAGACTGTCTCAGAGAAATTATCAAAATCAATTAAAATCTCGAATGAGGACCAATTAAAACTGAGTGAAGCCTTCCCTGTAATCTATCTGTATGTATGTTTCTTAGAGCAAAGCAAAACTCACGGAATGTCTCTTCAGGATTTAGCAGTCCAAGTCAAAAAGAAAATTGCGGAGCGTTCAGAAAGAATTGCCCTTATCTATAACGACTTCTTAATGGATTTGGGATTTAGGGAAGAGGAATATGCCGAACCCCTTTACTTTGTCGAAGATATTGAGGTTTACGAGGCGGAGGAAGGGTTTCCAAGGCTGCTTAAAAAGGATCTTCCAAGAGGAATTTCTCATGTAACATATAATATAGACTTAACTCATTGTTCGGAATTTGAAAGGGATAAGGAGACAATATTTCAATACTTTAGAGTGGATGGGGAAAAATGATTGAATTAAGACAGAGAAAAGAATTTCTTATAGATTTTATGGAGGAATTGGAAGAAAAGGCAATAAAGGCAGGAAGTTATCAAATTCCATTTCTTGATAAGATGCTGACCTTTATGGACCGCCCGGATGAACCCGAAATTTTGTTTCCTCCGTATTTAGATACATCGAAAAATATTGCAGTTAATGCTTATGCATATGATGATGAGAACAATACGTTAGATTTATATGTTGTTGATTATAATTTTGAGCAAAACGAGGATGATTTGCTCAAAATCAGTATGACGACAATATCGGAAATTGCAAACAAGACAAAAAGGTTTATTACAAATGCACAATCCCTGATGGAGACCATTGATCAATCATTGCAGTCTTATGATCTAGCTAAGTTAATATCGGATAATTTTGATACTATTAATGAAATAAATATCTTTGTGGTCACAAATTTATACTATACCTCAAATAAACCTGTTGAAATTTCCATTCCGGGGATTGAGACTGTAAATGTCCAAGTCTGGGATATTGACCGGGTTCAGCAGCTGATCACCGCAGAGCAGGGCATCGAAACAGATTATATTGATTTTGAGCGGGATTATGGGGAACCATTAACAATGGTACTTGTACCAGACCCAGTCAGCGGTGTGAAAAACTTTGATTGTTATGTTGGCTACATTTCAGCTGAGCTTTTGGCAAAAGCTTATGACGAATGGGGCCAGAAACTAGTGGAAAGAAACGTAAGATCCTTCCTTCAAGCAAGAGGAGGAACCAATAAAGGAATTCGCGATACTTTAAAGGACCCTTTTCAGCGAAAAATGTTCGTTGCTTATAATAACGGTATTTCAACCGTAGCTCGTTCTGCCGAAATTGAGAAAATTGATACTGGAGAAAATTTATTTAAAATCAAAGGATTAAGAGGCTGGCAGATTGTAAATGGAGGGCAAACAACTGCCTCAATTCATCAGGCTTACAAAGATGGCATTAATCTGAAGGATGTCTTTGTCCAAGCAAAGTTAACGATTCTACTAGTGAATGAGTTTACTACGCAGGACCGGCATTTGCTAGAAGATGAAATGGTCTCACGGATTTCTCAGTATGCGAATACTCAAAATAAAATTAATAAATCTGACCTTCTTGCGAATACAAGGTTTATGTCCGACTTGGAGAAGTTTTCCCGAAATATTTGGATTCCTGTATTTGATGGACGTAAGCCTGAGAGCAAATGGTATTTTGAGCGGGCAAGAGGCCAGTACATGGTAGATATTAATCGCAGGAAACGTGGAAAGGAACAAACAGAATTTAAAAAGCAGTATCCTAAAGATAAAGTGCTGACCAAGGTAGATATAGCCAAGTACTTTATGTCATGGGAAGGCTATCCTCATACTTCAAGTAAGGGCGGGGAGGAAGCATTTAATAAGTTTATGGATTTAAACAAGAGTTTCTGGAAAACTGAAGGAAGCTCCCAATCCAAAATGACATTATCTGTTTACCAAAAGTTAATAGGCAGAGGCATTATTAATAAACGTGTTCAAGAAATTGTGGAAGAGATGAAGCTGCGGGGTTATAAGGCTAATGTCCTTTATTATACTGTCGCAATGCTTAACCATTTGTACTGTGACAAGATAGACCTGGTAGAGGTTTGGAATGCACAGTCTCTATCCGATAAATGGGATGATGTAATCCGGATAATGGCGGACAAGGCTCTAGCTTTCCTCAAAGATTCAGCCGGGGATCGGAACGTTACTCAGTGGGCAAAACAAGAGGCTTGCTGGGTACAGTTTAAGGAAAGTTGTTCGAAGGAATTGAGTAATCTTATCTAAAAACCTTTCACCCTTTGTCTTGTTCATTAAGACGAAGGGTGTTTTGCTTTTACCAAATTATTAATAATTTTTCGGAGCTTAAGATTACTAGAGGGTAAAGGAGATTGTTACCAATTTTAAGCTGGAAATCTATTATTACGTCTATGAATTTTTGATGATATAATTGATAAGTTATTATCTTAACAATTGATTAGAACATATGTTTGTATTAAAATAGGAATTGAAGAATCCTTTCTGATTCCTGAAAGGTATTTATAAAAATATCAAGAAGAATTCTTCTTGTAGGAGTGAGGCTAATGGAAGATAAAAAACTACAAGTAATGGATCTTTTTGCAGGTGCCGGTGGTCTCAGCAATGGATTTGAGCAGACGGGGAAATTTGAAGTAAAAGTTGCTGTTGAAATTAATGAAAATGCTAGGAAAACTTATTTAGAAAACCATCCTTTTATTGAAGAGAAAAACTTCCATAGAGACATTACAAAATTAAGGTATAAAGATGAAAAGGGTAACATAAAAGAGGAATTTAAAGAAATTAAAGTTATTATTGGCGGGCCGCCATGCCAGGGATTTTCAAATGCAAATAGACAGAAGAACACTCTTATTTCTTCAAATAACCAGCTTGTGAAAGAATATTTAAGGGCTATAGAGGAAATTAAGCCAATAGCGTTTGTTATGGAAAATGTTAAGACATTAGAATCAGAGAAACATAAATTTTTTATTCGTAAAGATGACGAAGAGAAGATAGCTAAATTAAAATTAGAAGAACAAGATGAAATTATTAAAATAGGGACTCTCACAGTTAATCCCGATAGTCTAAAATCATTTTTAATTAATGCTTATAATAACGAAATTGATTTATCCCCTTATATAATAAATAAGGATATATTTTCAAAATTAAATCTATTGTTGAGGTATGCACAGAAACAGTCAGAGAATAGCTTTATTGATTTTGTTAATAAGGAAAATAATTACAAATATTTTTTGAGGATTGTAAATGATAAATGGAATGAAGTTCATGAAGAATACTGGGATATTAAGTATAAAGAAGCTTGGAGTACTTTGGGGGGAAACTTTAATAGAATCCTAGAAAATGATACTTTTTCTATTATTGAATTTTCTAATTTACTTGAACAAATTATTGAAGCTCAAAGATTAATAAATAAATTTTCTGAAATAATTCACCATAATATAAAACTTTATGGAAATGAGCTTATCAGTGACAACTCTGAAATTCATATTAAATCATACAATGTATTTGAGTATATAAAGGCAAGGCTTTTGGATTTAAAGTATGTTATTAATGCCGGCAATCATATCTTTAATGCAGCGCAATTTGGGGTTCCGCAGGAGAGAAAGAGGCTCATATTATTTGGAGTTCATGAGAATGCTTTAAACGGAATCCAACTTAAACTACCAGAACCGATATTTCATAATAAAAGAAACTTTTATAAAATAAAGGATGCTATTAAGGATCTTGAAAAATTTCCTCCCAAAATAAATGTTAAAGATGATGAAATTAATAGAGGAGAAGCAGGTGTAATAAACGATAATCTCCTAAATAAGTATCTGAATGATCAACCGGAAGAACCTCTATTTAATCATGTAAGGACAGACTCAAGAGAAGTCGCTTTAAAACGTTTCGAATCATTAAAGGCAGGTCAAAATTTCCACGATTTAGATGATAAATTAAAGTCGACTTATAGCGATCACAGTAGGACACAAAATACAATTTATAAGAGGTTGGACTATAATCAAGCTTCTGATACGGTTGTTAATGTAAGAAAGTCAATGTGGATTCATCCTAAAATAGATAGAGCAATTAGTATTAGAGAGGCAGCAAGATTACAATCATTCCCGGATTCATATAGATTTTTTGGATCAAAAGATTCCCAGTATCAGCAAGTTGGGAATGCAGTACCTCCGTTAATGGCCAGGTTTGTTGCTGAAAGCTTACTAGAATCACTTGGAATAGAATTAAATGAAAAAATTAAAGATATTATCAAGCCCAAGAATGTAATTAATGTAAATTGAAGGGAGCCATTTATTGGCTCCCTTTTAATGTATAATTCACTTAAATATTCTTACATTTTACTACAAAAATTGTTAGGGGAAATCTGGGAGTAATTAAAACTATTATCCTATAAATATGTTAAAATTATGGAGAATATAGAATAGATGAGGTTATATTTCATCTGAAACTGTAAGGTTTTTTTATAGTAAAAGTGATTTTGTTCAAGGTCACATGTTATAAGCAACTTTAATAAGTTAAAGTTATATGAAAATTATATAGTAATTATTAGTCCATTGGTATAAAGCGCTTTCAGGATAAGTTGTTACTAGCAAATTAGTAAGAGGATATATTTCATATGTAGGTAGGATGGTGAAGAATTGATTACAGAAGTAGTTCAACCTATTGTTTCAAATTTTATTAAGTCTTTGAGAGATATAGGGTATACCTTTGAAGTAGCTGTTGCGGATGTGCTGGATAATTGTATTACAGCAAAAGCGAATAATGTACAAATTGCATGTATTCCAAGTCCTAAAACAGTGTTTACCTTATTAGATGATGGAACCGGGATGACAAATAACGAGCTTGTTGATGCAATGCGTTTATCTACTAATGATCCGGACGCTGAAAGAGAAGCTATTGATTTGGGAAGGTTTGGTTTAGGATTGAAAACCGCATCCTTTTCCCAATGCACAGACTTAACGGTTTTATCAAAGAAAAATGGTGTAGTTTCCATTAAACAATGGGACCTTGAATATATTTCGAAAGAAAATGAATGGTTGTTAATTACGCCCGACATAGACGATTACGAAAATATACCATTATTTGACGAGTTTATGAATCAAGAAAGCGGGACATTAGTTGTATGGCGCGGAATCGATACGTTTGTTGAAACCGACATTCCTAATAAGGTCGATATTTTAAGAAACCATTTATCTTTAGTGTTTCATTGTTTTTTAGAAGGAATCGTTCCTGGAAAAAAAGCCTTGAAAATTTTAGTAAACGGCCTGCATTTAGAACCATTTAATCCGTTTAACCCGAAACATCTCGCAACACAGCAGTTGGCGCCTGAAAAAATAAAGTACTTAGATTCAGAAATAATTGTGCAGCCGTATATATTGCCACACCATTCAAAATTGTCCCAGCAGGAATTTGAAAAATTCGCCACCAAAGATGGATATACGAAATCACAGGGGTTTTATTTATATCGGGCAAATCGCCTGCTTATTCACGGCACATGGTGGGGCATGCATAGAGCAAATGATGCGCATAAGCTTGTCCGAATTAAAGTAGATATTCCGAATAACCAAGATTCCGCTTGGGGCATTGATATAAAGAAATCGACTGCAAATCCGGTAAGTGAAATCAAGCAAGACTTGAAACGCATCATCTCGCAAGTGACAGTAAAAGGATCAAGACCGTATACAGGCAGGGGGAAAAAGATTGAAGATAAGACCACAACACGGTTCTGGGAATTGGTTGCGGATAATAATCAAATTCACTTTGCTATCAATCGAGAACACCCCATCATCAAAAGTTTAGAGGAAACACTAAGGGAAGACCAACATCATTTATTAAATGTCATTCTAATGGGGTTAGAAAGCTATCTACCACTAGATGCGATTGTAGCCCAACTGAATACGGATCCGTTAAAAGTAAACCAAGAAACACTTATTAATGAAGATGAGATAAAAATGCTAGTGGAAAATTGGCGTTCAAAGGGTATAAGTGAAGCATTTATAAAGGAATTACTGAAGACGGAAGTATACAAAAATAAGGAGGGGTATTTTGAAAATGCAAACCAACACTGAGACTAACCATCATGCAATGTATAAACATGTAAAAGAAAAGATTTCTGGAACACTGCAGGAACAAAGCGGTTTGCAAGAAGACACCATAATGACATTCATTAATGAATGGAAAGCACTAATCGAGAATACGCCGCCGCAGTTCCTAAAGACCGTCTTAGGGATAGCAGATACCAATAATATACGCTCATTAACTGAAGAGGAATGGAAATATCTCCAAAATGAATTGGAACAATCATTTAATGTCCGCATCACCACAGGGATTCTAGTTACAGGAGAAGAACAGAAGGAAAGAGACTTAACTTGGTGGACAGGTAAAAAAAAGCTCCAATCTGATAATTATTATTTGACTAATTATATGACGTACATGAAACGTGATTTACCGCAAAAAGTACTCGAAACTATTAATGATGATACGGATGCTATTATGAATAACTTAGCAGACCCTGATTTAGAGTCCTTTTCAAGATATGGCATGGTTGTGGGCCATGTCCAATCAGGAAAAACTTCCAACTATGCTTCGTTAATTTGTAAGGCTGCTGATGCCGGTTATCGTTTTATCGTTGTTATTGCCGGTGGACAAAATAACTTACGTGACCAGACACAAGCGCGGCTAGATGAAGTGTTTGTCGGAGCAAATTACAGCGGAGTCGGGCAATTATCTGGATTTAAAAGAGAAAAAATGCCTGCAAGTTTAACCAATGCGAAAAATGATTTCAAAATTGAAACTGCAAGAGCACAGGGAACGACAAACTTTGATAATATGCAGCAACCAATTCTAGTCGTGATAAAAAAACATACGAAAACTTTAGATCATCTTTTAAAATGGTTAGATATCCATTATAAGAATCAGGTGGATAAACCAATGCTAGTGATCGACGATGAATCCGATTATGCATCGATAAATACAAAAAAAGAAGAAGATCCAACCGTAATCAATGCAAAGATACGGCTTCTCTTACAGAAATTCAAAAAGAGTGCCTATGTAGCCTATACAGCAACACCATATGCTAACATTTTCATCGATCATAATGCAAAAAATGAAGGTGCAGGCAGAGATTTATTCCCAAGCGATTTTATTTACGCGTTAGAAGCACCTTCAAATTATTTCGGCGCAGAAAAGATTTTTAATAAAGACAATGAGAAGTATGTAGTCGAAATACCTAATGATGAAGTTGTTTATGAGCTAGATGATAACATTCTCTATCCTCCAAATGAAATCCCTTTTGTCATTAAGCACAAGAAGGACTATGATGGTGAATTAAAAAAGATGCCTGAAAGCTTAAAGGATGCAGTTCGTTTATTTGTTATCAATATTGCAATCCGTAATTTACGGAATCAAAAGAAGCATAATAGTATGTTAATTCATATTTCTAGATTCACCGGCGTTCATGTTAAGGTGAAAAAACTAGTAGCAAGTTACTTTGAAGATCTTAAATCCGAAATTAAAGCGTATGGAAACCTGGCGAATCATTCCAATTTTACACATTTGAAAGCGATGAAAGATACATTTTCTGCTAGATTGAAAAATATCGAATTCGATTTTAGTACGATTTTAAAAGAAGTCTGCTTATTAATAGATTCTATTCAAGTTGTAGACGTACATCAAAAAGCCAAAATTCCTTTAGAGTATCGAAAGGATATTCAATCAAATGTTATCGTAATTGGCGGGTTAAGTTTATCCCGCGGTTTTACACTAGAGGGATTAAGCGTTAGTTATTTCCTAAGAACAACTATCTACTATGATACATTAATGCAAATGGGCCGATGGTTTGGTTATCGAATCGGTTATGAAGATATTTGCAGAGTGTATTTAACAGATGACATGAATAAGAAATTTGGATTTATTATTGATGCTACAAATGAATTAGTTAGCCGTTTAAATGTTATGCGAGAAGAAAATTTAACACCGGAAGACTTTGGATTGGCCGTACAATTGCATCCAGATAGCCTGCTTCAGGTTACAGCCCGCAATAAGTCAAAATATACAGAAGATATGTATTTAGAGATGAACTTGGATGGTCAGATTAAAGAAACTAGATGGATCAGTAATATACCAGCAGATCTTGATGCAAATGAAACACTTTTAAAAGAAACGATCCAAGCCTTACAAAAGGGCGATTACGAGCATTTAGCAACCGATAGTCATGTTTGGAAAGATGTTGATAAAACTAATGTTCAAAGATTCGTGGAGAATTACCGATTGTATAAAAATGACCCTTTGGGATTAAAATCGAGAATGCCGATTGAATTTATTAAAGATTATATTGAAAGAGTTAATATAGACTGGGATGTTGTCTTATACAATGGTAATAGCGATACTTTATTCAATGCTGATTCCATACAAGTTCAGCGACAATACCGTTCTGTAAAAGAAAAACACGGTTATTACGAAGTTGCCAATAGACAGCTATCGCGAGCAAACCCAGAAAGTATTATCATGCCGACTGAATTCAAAAAATTAAAATCACCTGATATGCGCGAAAAATTGGTGAAACCCGTATTATTCGTCCATGCTTTGGAACTTGGGGATAGTAATAATAATAAAATAGACGCTGTTGGGTTTAGTATCAGCTTCCCAATTTCAAAAGATCTTTTTGTTAACAATGTAAAAGTTCGAATAAATAGTGTGTATAAAAAGCAGCTTGAAGAGGCGTATAAAGATGAAGTTGGTGAAGACGGTGAAGACGGTGTCTACGAAGATGAATAATCCCTGGATACAATTAGATCGTCTCAATCGCATAAGAGTGAAAGAATCGATCGAATATAATGCGTTTTGGATAGTGGATGCACTAAATCAATATGGTCTGATGATCCAATGTGATGAAGATTTTAAGCAACCAATCCGCGAGATCAAGCTGAATGGTATTCAGATTCAGCTTGATCAATCCTCAACGCCTAACAAGCTTATATTACTATTAAAGAAACAAAAGATTGGGAGATTTTCTTAATCCTTTGTAATGATTTAATTAATGTAATGAGGGAATATGATGAAGAAATCATAGTAAATGTCATGAAACGGTTAGAACGGTGGCAGAAGTTACTCCGAAAATCAACCTTTAAAATAATGTCAAAAGAAGAGCAAATGGGTTTATTCAGTGAATTGAAATTATTGCGAGATTACATTATTCCTGCATATGGAAATAGTGCCAGTATACACGGCTGGGTTGGTGCACTTGGAGATAAACAAGATTTCCTTTTGGAGAAATTTGCTATTGAGGTGAAATCCTTTCGATTGACTTCTGGAAATAGAGTTTGGATTTCTTCTAAAGAACAAATGAATTCAGAAAAAAATCCATTGTACCTATTTGCATGTGCACTAAATGAAGCAGGCAGCGGGGAAACCATTGCTGACTTGGTTAAATCGATTAAGGGGAAAATTGAAGATGAAATTCTATTTAGTGAATTTATTGAGAAGGTTGAAGAGTATGGTTACTTTCCAGAAATACCGCAGGAATCTCTGTCAAAGTTTGTTTTGGAGCAGGTTTCCGGTTATGAAGTGAAAGATGGATTTCCTAAAATTAGTTTGGAACATGTTTCACCATTGATAACAAGCATAAAATACAGCATTGAGTTATCGGGCTGTTCACAGTTTAAGGTGAATATAAATAGAATTTTAAAATAAAATGGGGATGTAAGTAATGATAACTTTAGAAGAGTTCCATCAAGACTTCATACAATCTATCCTTTCTGATTCAGAAAGCCGTGGATTAATGAAATCTCAATCCTTTTTCGAATTATTCTGTGAAGATCTCATGCAAGTGGGGGACTTAACAAATAATTACGAAATGGCAGAATTTATTAAAACTGGCTGTGAAGTTTATGGATGTGATTTTGATGAAGATCGAAAAATATTCACATTAATTAATTTTCAATTCTTTCAGGATAACGCTATTGAAACATTAACCAAACAAATGGTAACAACTAAATTTAACCGCTTAAAAAAATTTGCTGAATTAAGCATTAATGGTCTTCATTATGATTTAGAAGAGACTTCAGATGCTTATACTCTAGCATTTAATATTAACCGGCATGTGCATAACAACCTAATTGATAAATTTCGTTTAGTTGTCTTAACTGATGGCAAAATGTCAAAAAACATATCGCATATACAAAACGAATTTATTGAAGGTATCGTATGCGAGCATAAAATTATTGATATAGACTATTTATACAGTATCTATAAGTCTGAAAACAGCTCTGGTTCATATGATATTGAATTGAAAATTCCTTTTCTAGAGGTGCATAATACATCGGATGAATATCAGTCCTATTTGGGGATTATGGACGGGGATCAATTATTTGAAATTTACGATGAATATGGGCAAAAGCTTCTCGAGCAAAACGTCCGTACCTTTTTGCAGTTTAGAGGTGGAGTAAATAAAGGGATAAAAAATACCATTCAGTTTAAACCAGATATGTTTTTTGCCTATAATAACGGCATAACGGCAACAGCAACTAATGTGGAAACAAGTAATGGATATATCACCAAAATTACTGATTTCCAAATCGTAAACGGCGGCCAAACTACTTCTGCCATATATGCAGCGAAAAAGAACTCAAAGCTCGATATCTCAAATGTTTCGGTGCAAATGAAATTATCTGTTGTAAATAATATTGAGAAAAAAAGCGAGTTTGTATCGAGTGTATCGCAGTATGCCAATACTCAAAACAAAGTGAACAAATCGGACTTCTTCTCAAATAGTCCATTCCACAAAGAAATGAAGGACTACTCTAAACGTATTTGGGTGGCAACTAGTGGGGGTTCTCAGAAACGCACTCATTGGTTTTATGAAAGAGTGCGAGGGGAATATTTAAATGAGCAGGCATATTTAACGCAGGCTAAGAAAAAACAGTTCCAAATTGAAAATCCAAAGGATAAACTGATAGATAAGACGTTCTTGGCTAAAAGCGAAAATTCTTGGGACCAAAAACCTTATATTGTTTCTAAGGGTGCCCAATACAGCTTTGAAGAATTTGCTAATTCAGTAACAAATATATTAGAGAAAAATGCGATGGCGATCACAGAAAATTATTTTAAGGATGCTGTGTCAAGAGTCATTCTATTCCGTGCAACAGAAAAAATTGTTTCTAAGGCTTCTTGGTATGAAAATGCATTCAGAGCGCAAACCGTGGCTTATTCAATTGCGTTACTTTCTCAATCTCTTCAAAAAAGAAAACTATTCTTAGATTTTGGTAGAGTATGGGATGAACAGAAATTGCCAATTGAATTGGTAGAACTAATGAAAGTCTTAACAAAGAAAGTTTACGATAGAATAACCAATCCGCCTCCAGGCTCTGCTAATATCGCCCAATGGTGTAAAAAAGAGCAATGCTGGAACGATATTCGCGGTATGGAAATTGATTTATCACCGCTTAAGAAATTGGTAATTACTACCGAAGAAGCGAAATATGAACAAAAGTCTGGAAAAAAACAAAAAGAATTAGACAATGGTATTGAAATTCAAGCGTTTGTAATTCAATCTAGTTTTGAGCTTTGGGTTCAGCTTTTCGGATATTATACAAGCAATAATATCTATAAAACGCTAACCATAACTCAGAGGGACATTTTAAAAAGATATATTGATGGCAAACTTTCCTTACCATCAGAAAAACAGGCAAAGGTGCTATATTCTTTATATCAAAAAGCGCTTAAAGAAGGATGGGAAGTTTTAATTTAAAGAAATAAAATTAATTCACATATAAACGGAAGATAAAGTATCCCCTAATCTATTAGTAGAAATGGGGATTTTTAGGTTGTAGTTAAAAGTATTATATCGGTTTAGAAAACTTGTCCTTTTGGTGTTCACGAATAAAATTTGCAATCAGGTTCGTTGATTGTATAAAGTTATCTTTTAACTCGTGTTCCCATACTCTTAGGATATTCCATCCTTTTTCTTTATAAAATTTATTTACTTCCAAATCTCTGATTTTATTTCTTTCAAGTTTTTTCTCCCAATATTCCTTATTCGACTTTGGCATATTACCGTGAATAGGGCAGCAATGCCAAAAACACGAGTCGATAAAGATGACAATTTTATACTTCTTTAAAGCTATATCAGGCTTCCCAAGTAAGTTGACATTCTTTCGAAATCGAAAGCCCATCTTCCAAAGGGCTTTTGTAACTCGATTCTCAAGTGCTGATTGTGATTTTATTGCTTTCATATTTTTGGTTCTTTGCTCTTTTGTTAAGTTATCAGCCATTAAAAGTCACTTCCTGAAATTATTAAATATATTTATTTCTACCCACAAGTAAGAAAAATAAACGCTGTAACAATCTCAAATTAAAAAGTGTATGTTTTGGAATATCAAATCATTGCAAGGACTTACATGGTCAAAGAGTTTAATGATGTAATCCTTATTTTTCCCCTAGTAATAGTTTTACCACTGGAACATCCGCTTGTACCCATTTAAGGGAATCTAAATTCTCTCTTTTCAACCATATTAATATTGAATGCTCACTAGAGATAGGAGTACCTTTAACAACTCTAAATTTTAGAGAAGAGAATATGGAGTTTATTCAATAGAGGTCAGTGTCTACCGAACGGATCTAGTGCTTATTTTTCAACCATCTAACGACCCCATAAATAATAAGCAGGAACACCCCTATCTCGATAGCATGGTCAGCCAAGTTAAGAATTCCGCCAGATCGAATGATAAAATCTGTCACCTGCCCAAACAAAAGTCTATCGATACCATTTCCAATTGCTCCTCCGACTAGGAGTCCAAAACTACAATCGATGAGAGCACCCTTCATTTCTCCGGTTCTACGAAAATATAAAACACCTATCACGAACGACACAGCCACAACTCCGAAAAGCTTTGCATTGCCTTGAAATAAACCTCCTGCCATCCCGCTATTTTCGATATGTGTGAGTTGTATTCCCCACAATGTAAATGTTTCATTGATATCAATGTAGGCGCGAATTAGATATTTAGAAAGCTGGTCCATCACAATAACGAGGAGTGCAATTACATAAAATAGCATAAAATAGTCCTTCTTCCTTGCAGAATAACTTGCATCCTAATAATAAACTACTGCATGAAAAACAAACCAAAATATGCATCAATATCATTATTTATGGAATGAAAAATACCTTGTACATTGCAATCCCCTTCGACTTATGCTATGACTAGACTAGAATTTAAAGGATATAGGTGTGGTACGAATGAAGATTAAAGCGTTGTTTGTGGCTCCGTATGCCGCTATGGAGAATTTAATAGAAGAGTGTCGACGTGAAGAGACCGAAATAGATATCCATATTAAAGTTGGGAATCTTCAGGAAGGCGTTGTTTTAGCAAAAAAGGCGGAAGCACAAGGATTTGATGTCATAATCAGTCGTGGTGGAACTGCCAAGTTGATTGGTGAAGCCGTCGGCATTCCGGTTATCGATGTCCATGTATCTGGTTACGATATGCTTCGAGTCTTCACACTTGCAAATGATCTTCCAAGGAAGAAGGCGATCGTTGGATTCCCAACTATTACTCTCGGAGCAAAGGCGATTATAGACCTTTTGGATATTCCGATAGATATTTTTACGATTGATGATGAAAATGAAACAGAGCCATTACTATCAAGGTTAAAACTCGAGGGGTATCAACTCATCATAGGGGATGTCGTAACGTTTGAAACAGCTTCAAGATTGGGGCTTTTAGGAATATTGCTTCAATCGGGAAGGGAAGCCATTTTTGATTCATTTAAGGAAGCGAAAATGGTGGCCCGATGGATGTTGAATAATAAGCTGGAAATCGAACGATTAAAGGCTGTATTACATGTGACTGCAAAAGACTTTATGCTTCTTTCCCCCAATGGGGATATTGTCTATGAACAATGGACTACTTTTCCTTCAAGACCGATAAAAGAAATTCAATTGATATTGAATGCAAATCAGAATGATGCTAGCGGGAAGGAAACCGTCTATATCAAAGATAATAATGGAGAAACATTAAAACTAATCAAATCGAAATTATCGACAACAGAATCCTCCTATTATATTTGTCAATTTTCTCAGTTGAAAATTAATCCTTCATCAGAAGAAAATATGAAGGTCAATGTGTTATCTCCCCCACTAATTATTCATCAAAGTGAAGCAATGAATGCATGTCTAACCATGATCGATCGATGTCTTTCACACACTGGTTTTATCTTAAATGGAAAAAGGGGTACTGAAAAGGAATTGATTGCTCAGTATATTCATTACCATAAAACACATGGGAACGGCTTATATGCTTCGATAAAAGCATTGGATTTACTAGATATCAGTCTTGAAAAGATAGATAAGGATATCAAAACCATTTATATTCATTCTATTGACTTTTTAGATGAAGGATTAAGTGATGAGCTTTGGAGAAAAATTGTGTCTATAAAAGGTATCGGAATAACAACTATTATGGGCATGATTGAACCACAGCCCTCATGGGAAGTATATAGTGATGATATCAGTCGGATTTATATCCCTTCTTTGGCCGAACGGAAAGAGGATTTAAGGGAACTTGTGACATCGTTTATTCTTCATTTTAACCAAACGTTAGGGACATCTGCCATTAAGATAAAAGAAGAAGGGTTAGCTTTATTGGCGAAATATGATTGGCCAGGCAATGTAGAGGAATTAAAAGCATTATTAAAAGATGCGGTCCTCACGGAAAAGGGTTATGTAATTGAAAAAGAATTAATAGAAAGTCTGTTGAATCAGAAAAGACCAGTTGATGTAGGAATTTCTTCTGATTTTTTGATGGGGACATTAGAAGATATTGAGAAGAAAATTATTGAAAAAGTATTAGAAGAAGAGGAATATAACCAAACCAAAGCAGCAAAACGTTTAAATATTAATCGCTCAACACTTTGGCGTAAGTTAAAAGGATAATTTAATAGCTGTTTAAAAATGCAACGACTTTATTTTATATCATTTTTTTTAAAATAAAATCGTTGCATTTTTTGTCGATTGGGATTAGAATAAAAAATGTAATCGATTCCAAAAGTTTTAACTGTTTAAAAATACAACACAAGGGGATGAAGTTGAGATGAGAATTAAAGCAGCAATTGATAAAGTTCCAGGCGGTATGATGTTAATACCCTTACTTATTGGAGCGTTAATTCGTACATTTTTACCGGGGATCTTTGAATTACCTGAATTTAAAAGTTCTTTTACAGGGGGACTATTAACAGGAACTTCAGCTCTACTAGCAGCATTTTATATTTGTTTAGGTTCAACTATACGATTCCAGGCAACCGGTTACATCTTGAAAAAAGGGGTAAGCTTATGGGCTGGTAAAATTGGTACTACATTTCTTATCGCCTTACTTATTAAAGCCATTTTTCCAGATCAAAACCACTTATTCTTAGGGTTATCTGCTTTAGCAATCATAGCTGCATTTTCAGATACAAACGGTGGACTTTATATGGCACTTATGGGGCAGTTAGGAAAGAAAGCAGAAGATGTTGCTGCCTATTCCATTATGTCTCTTGAATCTGGTCCATTCTTTACAATGTTAATTCTTGGTGTTGCTGGATTAGCAAGTTTCCCACTCTTAGCGTTCGTGTTTGCAATCCTTCCTTTATTACTAGGAATGATTCTCGGAAACCTTGATGAAAAAATGAGGGAATTCTTAAGCAAGGGACAAGACGTTATTATTCCACTGTTTTCTTTAGCCATAGGTGCTGGAATTAACTTAACCAATGTTGTGAAAGCTGGAATTTCTGGTGTTATCTTAGGTGTAGCAGTTGTTGTAGTTACAGGTTTAGTCTTATTTATCATTGATCGCATCACAGGTGGAAACGGTGTAGCAGGTATTGCCGCTTCATCAACTGCTGGTAATGCTGCAGCTGTACCAATGGCCGTTGCGGCCGTTTATACTGGCTATAGTGAGATTGCTGCTACAGCAACACTTCAAGTTACAGCAGCAGTTATTGTCACTGCCATTTTCACTCCGTTGATTACGACCTGGTATGCCAAGAGGGTGGAGCAACGAAAAGCAACAGTTTAACTTATGTAAAAAGAATGTAGTAGTAAAGGAGTCGTAAATTATGCAACGTTTTTACATTATTGCGGATGATCTAACAGGGGCAAATGATGCAGGTGTGCAGTTATCGAAGATTGGGATCTCCTCTACCGTGTTCCTGGATTATAAAGATTCCTCTTTACAATCAACAGAGGATGTTGCAATAATTGATACCGATAGTCGTGCGATGAGTGAAGAAGTTGCTTATGAAACGATTTATAACGCAAGCTCTATTTTTCGAAAACAAGGATATGAACAAGTATATAAAAAAATAGACTCAACATTACGAGGAAATGTGGCCGCTGAATTGGCGGCTCTTGTTTCTGTTTATCAACCTGAAATTATTGTTCTTGCTCCAGCTTTTCCAAAAATGAATCGTCAAACAATTAATGGCTATCAATATGTGAACGGTGAACGTGTCTCAGAAACAGAATTTGGCCGGGATCCCAAAACACCGGTGAAAGAAAGCTTTATTCCGAACTTATTAAAAAAATATGTAGACGATCGAATTTGTCTAATCGATCAATCATTATTAAACTCCTCAAATGAGAATTTAACAAATAAAATTGTAGAAAATACAGGGCAGGGCACTACTTGGTTTATTTGTGATGCATCAACGGATGAAGACTTAAAGATAATTGCAGAGACATTTGGACAGTTTAATAAAAAAACCGTTTGGGCTGGATCTGCAGGGTTAATTGAATATTTGCCGAGTGCATTACAATTAAAAAAAGCGGAAGTAAATCAGCAAGAGGCACTAGGAATCGAAAAAACGTTAACGGTATCTGCTAGTCTATCATTGGTTACAAAACAGCAGCTTGAGATGGTAAAGAAGATGCCCGATACTCATTTTGTAGAACTAGATCCTGTTCATTTAATTAAAAAAACCTATAGATTATCTGATATCATCGATGAGTTTACGAAGGAATCCCACAAGAAGCATTTTGTGCTATTCGTGGATTCGTCAGTTGATAATAGAGAAGCAACCAAACAGCTTGGAACGGAACTTTCTCTAGGCAATACACAAATTAGCGAAGCTATTTCCATGGAACTCGGCGTTATTGCTAAAGCCATTGTTCATTCATTGCCCACCATTAATGGATTAATCCTAACAGGCGGGGACACAGCCAAAGCGGTCTGTAACCACCTAAATATGAATCAAATGCAATTGTATACAGAAATAGAAGCGGGATTACCTTTAGGGAAATTAGGTAGTGCAACAAACGCTCGACGATACTGGACGGTTACAAAGGCCGGCGGTTTTGGAAATGAACACTCATTACTAAATACGTTAAAATTTATGACAAGAGAGGATGTTTGAAATGATTGAAATCAAACCGATTATTGGAATTACCATGGGGGACGGTGCAGGTGTAGGTCCTGAAATCATTTTGAAAAGCCTTCAAAATCAAGAAATATATGATATATGTAATCCAATTGTCATTGGCGATACCAAAATACTGAATCGCGCAAAGGGATTTGTTAATAGTGATTTAACAGTTGAATCAATCACGGATGATCAAATTAATGATCTTACGTTTAAACGAGGAATCGTCTATTGTTTAGATCTTAATTTACTTAGCGAAGACTTACCTGTTGGACAAGTGTCCGCTGAAGCAGGGCATGCAGCATTTGAATATTTAGCAAAAGCGATTGATTTAGCTAACAATCAGAAAATCGATGCCATTTGTACGGCTCCTTTAAACAAAGAAGCTTTGCACAAAGGAGGACATCGATATCCTGGACATACAGAAATTCTCGCTGATTTAACCAATACAAGTGAATTTTCGATGATGCTTTCTGCACCGAACTTAAAGGTTATTCATGTGACAACACACGTTGGTATTATTGATGCTGTTAAAATGATTAATCCAGAACGTGTCTACCGTGTAATCAAGTTAGCTCATGAAACACTTACTAAATCCGGAACTGAAAACCCAAGAATTGCCGTTTGTGGAATCAACCCGCATGCAGGTGAAAATGGCTTATTTGGTTACGGTGAGGAAGAAGAGAAGGTCATTCCTGGTGTCAATAAGGCAAAAGAAGAAGGAATTAACGTGGTTGGTCCATTACCAGCAGATACCTTATTTTTCCGAACCGTTCGCGGCGATTTTGACATTGTTGTTGCTATGTACCATGATCAAGGACACGGTCCAGTCAAAGTATTAGGCTTAGATGCCGGTGTAAACATTACAGTCGGCTTACCGATTATTCGAACAAGTGTTGACCACGGAACCGCATTTGACATTGCCGGTAAGGGAATTGTTGAAGAAAAAAGCTTAATGGAGGCAATCCGCCAGGGTGTAGAACTTGCTCCGAAAAGAAAATAGAATACTAAGGAGGGATGCTGAGTTAATAAGTTTGGTTTCTTATTAACTCAGCATCCTTTTTTTTATAAGCATCAAACGCGGCACCAAAATAGCAGAAACGCAAATACCACTAAATGGTTTTTGCTTAATAATAACCCAATCCCCAACGCTCCATAAAAAAGACCCACACCGATATCTCCCAAATGATACTCACTAACGTATTCACTTTTATAGGATTTATGTGAATGGCTGAACAAGAAGGTTAAAAATCTAAAAAATACCTGCAAAAAATTGTTTTATAAAATGTAAAAAAAACACTTCCCTTTTGGTAGGTATTGGAATATAATACAAACTGTATTATGAATAATAGTACACTTAATACAGATTGGAGGCACCCGTTATGTTTGAGTTAGACATAAGGAGCCGAAAGCCGATATATGAACAGTTGGTGGATAAAATGAAGGAACTTATCATGAATGAATTATTAGGACCGGATGAGCAGCTTCCATCAGTAAGAACATTAGCTACAGAACTCACCGTCAATCCAAATACAATTCAAAAGGCTTATCGTGAATTGGAAATCCAAGGCTTTATCTATTCCATTAAAGGGAAAGGCAGCTTCGTCAATCCGAACAATCAAATAAAGGATGTAGAGAAAATAGTGGCTGTACGAAAGGAACTTGAAAAACTAGTCTTGGAAGCTTTGTATCTGGGAATCCCGGCGAGTGACATCATCGAGTTAATTCAGGACCTAGACAAGGCAAAAGGGGGAGGCGAAAGCAATGATTGAAATAAAAGGTGTCAGCAAAAAATTTGACCGTTTTACTGCACTGGAAAAAGTCAACTTATCCATTAACAAAGGCTCCATTTACGGTCTGATTGGATCAAATGGTGCAGGGAAAACCACTTTAATTAAACTGTTGGCTGGAATCTACCGCCAGGATCAGGGAGAAGTAACAATTAATGAGGAAAGTGTATTTGAAAATATCAGTCTAAAGCAAAAAGTTTTTTACATACCAGACCAACCCTACTTTTTCTCGCAATATACTGCAAAGCAAATGGCCCGTTTTTATAAAAGCTGTTACCCAACTTGGGAGGAGGAACGGTTCCGAAGCTTGGCCGAGCTATTTGAGTTGAATGTGAATAAAAAAATCCAAACCTTTTCAAAGGGATGGCAAAGACAGATTGCTTTCATTCTCGCTCTTTCCTCCAATCCGGAGATCCTCATTTTAGATGAGCCATTGGATGGCCTTGATCCAGTTGTCAGGAAAAAGGTGAAAAACCTGTTGATTCATGATGTGGCCGAAAGAGAAATGACCATTCTGATCTCCTCACATAATCTTCGTGAGATTGAAGATATTTGTGATCATATCGGGATTATCCATAAAGGCACACTCTTAATCGAAAAAGAATTGGATGATCTGAAAGCTGATATCCATAAGATACAGGTTGCTTATAAAAATGGTACTCCTCCAGAAAAGCTGCTATTAAATCTTAATCCGCTTCATACAGAAAAGCGGGGAAGCGTGTACCTTTTCATTGTCAGAGGAGATGAAGATGAACTAGAGAGACGAATCCTGCAAACAAGCCCTGTCATTTTCGATTTGCTGCCTCTTACGCTTGAGGAAATCTTTATATATGAAATGGGGGATATCGGCTATGCCATCAAGAATGTCTTTGTTTAATAAAGAATTACTGCTTCAAATTGGACGGAGTACGGGCTGGGTATCGATTGTTTACTTTCTAGCCATGCTATTTATTCTGCCGATTCAATTATTAATGATAGTCTCTGACGAAACCAAAAGTTATTATCCTCAACCTAATAATCTGTTTCTTGTTAATTTTACCTTTCAAATTGGGCTAATGGTTATTGTCCCTGTCATCTTGGCGGTATTCTTGTTTCGTTTTCTTCATGTGAAACAAGCAGCCGACCTGATGCATAGTATTCCTCTTAAAAGGGATCGGATTTTTCATCAATATGCGCTTACCGGGATGATATTTTTAATCCTGCCTATTGCCGTCATTACACTCATTATCCTTTTTATGCATAACAATCTAGCCATCAGTGATTTGTATAGTATAAAGGATATTTTCTACTGGGCGGGGTCGACTGCGGTAATCACGTTGCTGTTATACTCAGCCGCTTTGTTTATTGCCATGATGACAGGAATGTCAATTGTTCAGGCGGTTCTAGCTTATGTTTTTCTCTTCTTCCCAATCGGGATCACGATGTTGGTATTTTTTAATTTAAAAATAGTACTCTATGGTTTTCCAGGGGATTATTTTCTAAATCGACAGCTTGAAAAATTGTCACCTATCACCTTTGCAGCTGTTCTCGATGGCAGGAAATTTCAATGGAATGATGGGATTGTCTACATGATCTTAACGATTGTACTCTACGGGCTTTCACTATTTTTCTATAAAAAAAGAAACCTCGAAGCAGCTTCAGAGGCGATTGCCTTTCCCAAAATACGTTCTGTTTTTAAATATGGGGTTACATTCTGTGTGATGCTGCTTGGTGGATCGTATTTCCAAGAGGTTTCCTATCAAAGCTTTAGCTGGACCATCTTCGGTTATGTAATCGGCGCTTTGATTGGCTATTTAGGAGCTGAAATGATTCTAAGAAAAACGTGGCGGGTTTTCGGACAAATAAAAGGCTTAATTGTTTATTTAGCTATCATCGCTATCCTTGGGATAGGCGTTCAAATTCTAGGAATCTATGAAAATAAAGTTCCTGAGCAAGCACAAATTAAAACCGTTCTGTTCTCTGATCAATTGGGTTTTTATTCAAATGATGATACTTATAGAGAATACTATACGCCATTGCCGATGAAGGAAAAGGCAAATATTGAGGCCGTTCGCAAGATTCACCAGCAGCTCCTTTCTGATAAAAAAATCAATCAGAAAAAGGAAGACAACCAATCTGTGAATTTCTATATCCAATATGAATTGAAAAATGGAAGCAAAGTGACAAGGGAATATAGTGTAAATGAACGTTTGTATGAGGACTTATTCAAACCCGTCTATGAATCAAAGGAATATAAGCAATCCACAGATGGGATTTTTAAATTAACAGAAAATAAAATTGAATCCATGACCATTGGAGCTGGACCGGTTTCCAACGGAGTGACCCTGTCTAATTCCAATGATATAAAAGAGGCGATTGCAGCATTAAGGAAAGATGTACTTGCAGAATCATATGAGGAAAGCCGTTACCTCAAGGGTTCATCGATTGAAGTCTATTTAGGGAACGACCGCTTTATTGGATTTGAGTTTAAGCAAAACTATCAAAATTTCACCCAATGGCTTAAGCAAAAGGAAATGCTGAAAGATGCAATGCCAAGCTCAGATGATATTACACATGTACTTGTAGCCAAAGGCGGCACAGAAAATCCTGTAGATATAGAAAAAATTAAAGGTGTCATAGAAGAAAACAGAGAGGCCTTGGATGTAACCAATAAGGATCAGATTGATCAAATGTTAAATAACGCGAGCGCGAACTCGGACAACGAATACGCGGCTGTCTTTTATTTCCGTTCAGGCCATTATTTTGAAGTCATGTTTTTTGATGAAAAGCATGCCCCGGATTTCATTAAGGATCATTTCAAATAGGATGGTGGAGAATTGAGTACGATTGATTTTAACCAAGTCTATTCTGAGTACGCAAACCGTCTGCTCTATATTGCCCTCAGGTACACACATGACAGGCGTTGGGCAGAGGACATTGTTCAGGAAACTTTCATAAAGGCATTTAAAAAAATAGATACAATCGAAGATACGAAAAAAGTGGGTGCCTGGCTGTCTATCATCACAGCTAGGACTGCGATTGACTTTTTGCGATCAGAAAAAAGAAATAGATGGATGACGGTTGACTCTGTCCAAATGGAACCTATGATGAGTCATAAGAAAAACGGGATGGACACCGAGGAAGTGGCAGGCATACGTTTTTTTCAAGAGGACGTAGACAGGTCAATGAAAAGCTTATCAAAGGAATTCCAAGAGGTGCTGACCCTTAAAGTGAAATATGGTCTAAAGGAAAATGAAATCGCACGCCTGCTCGGTTTGAAGTCAGCAACGGTCAAGACGCGGCTATATCGGGCTAGAAAACAACTAAAACAGGCCTTTGTATAAAAGGAAATAGCATTAAAAATATTTTAATCCCCAATCGATAAATTTCGTGATTGGCAGATAAAAGGCGAAAAGTGACTAGCACTTTTCGCCTTTTAAGTTGAAAACTATAAATTATAAAATTAGTTTGATTATCTAACAATTTCTATTAGTTTATCCTTTAATAAACAACAACCGGCTCATGGGTGCTGAGATTGTTATACACAGTTCTCATAATGCTTGGCGGTGTGTTTACGCAGCCATGCGATCCGGATGTAAGATAAGCTTTACTTCCCCAATTGCCTCGCCAGCTGGCATCGTGGAACCCTTGGCCATCATTTGTAAAAGGAGCCCAATAATCAACATCGACCTGATAAGTGATTTTTCCATTTTCTCTGCCCGTTAGGACGGCAGGTGTTTGCTTATAGAGAATATACCAGACTCCAGGTGATGTATCATGATTGGTACTATGTGTCCCAGTAACAACATTCGTTGTGACTATTAATTTCCCGTTTTTGTAAATCCAAATTCGCTGCTCTGCTATGGATACCTCAGCATACGTATCTCCAATCCCATTGTTTGAAATCGCTTCATATCCGTAGCCTTCACCATTCCAGCCATTTCCGTAAATATTGGAGGCGGAAACCGATTTTTCTCCCTTTTCAAAAGCTTCCTTAATACGAGGTACTTCTTTATCGACATCTATGGCCCAGCCATAGCCTTTACCTTTAATAGTTATCACGGAACCAGAATGGGTCTTGAATGTGAAATTCTTATTTAATGTGGATTGGGAATTGTTAACTTCAGCTATTCTTTTCTTAATATCACCCGAATCATCCATCTTAATCTGCAAATCTTTTGAGATAGATGCATTCTTAATTACATCGCTCCCTTTTAACGAAAAAACTTTATCCTGCACCTTATAATCGACGGTCTGAGCAAGAAACTCTTCCAGCTTTTTCTGTTGGTTTTTTACAAACTCGCTGTCTTCTTTTATTGGCTGTATGTATACAGGATTTAGCCGGATGTCACTAATATATTCGTGCTTTTCGTAGTCCTTCAATAAAGTGGCGACATCATACTGCTCTCCACTAACGCTGGGGGAAACAACGATTTTGCCTTGTTCCAAACGAACCACCGCATCTTGAGGGGCTTTTAAACTCTTATTCAACGCTAAGAGCTTATCCTCCACCTGTTTTTTCAACGTCTGGTTTCGATATAAATCTTGATTGCTGGGCAATAATGAATAATCTTTAGCTTTTGAAGTAGGTAAAAAAGTCCACTGACTTTTTAATAATTTTTTGATAGCGGGCAGATCCTTTTCCGTAAATCCCATCTTTGTATCTGTTCCATCTAAAATCTGTTGATCTCCGACATAGACAACATTTGTAAATTCGGTTGATTTTAATTTTTTAAGTGCCTGATCAGCTGTCATTCCACCGACTTTGGTATCATTAATCCTAATTTCTGAATTGAAGTGGTTTGCTTGGTAGTAGCTGCCAACTGCAATGATGAGTGCGATAATAAGAAGAATACCTGCTGTAATAAACATCCAGTTTGCATACCACTTAGCTGGTTTTACGCGTTGTTTTTCAATTTCTTGAACATTTACTGTGCTTTCCAATAAAAACTCCCCCCATACCTGATCATCCAGCTGTGAACATCTTAAGCCCCATAACTATTTGATTTTTTGTCATGAGCTTCCTATATTTTCAAATAGTAGTAAATTATACTACTATTCTACATAATGTCTTAAACGAACATTGTCGTATTTTGTGCATGATTAAATTTTTAATTTATTTATATTCAATGTGCCTTTAATCTATGCCGATCTTAGAGTAACTTGCCTCTTCAATAGGAAAAATGACCCAATTATAAGATTGATATATTATAATAAAAGTATTGTCTGGAATTTTCTTGATAAGGTGTGAGGATTTTGGAAGAGGCACTATTACATGGGGATATCATAAATATAGAAGAAAAGAGACTAGAGCTTGAATCGGAAAATATTAGTAGAGACGACATTAGAAGACAGCTTAATGATAAATATCGGGTACTCTCAAAGAAAAGAGCGTTTTCCTGCCGATGTTGTGATGAACCTGTCAATATGAATTTAACAAAGGAAGAGGGCAGACCCTTTTATTTTAAACACTTTGACGGAAAAGAATGTTCTTACTCTGAAAATACTAAAATATATGAAAAACAGGTAGCTTTACACCAAGATAAAAAGAGGAAAGACATTGGATTAACAGTTTTTAAGGAGATACTGGAAGGGCAGCTAAAGCCCTTTGGGGCAGTAATTGAACGGGGATATTTTTATAAAAAGAAGCTTTCATTTATTCCGGACTTTATTGTACGTTTCCCAAATTCAAAGGAACAATGGGCTCTTGATTATTACACCTCCATTGCAGAAGGCAGTTATGCCCAAAACATTGAAAAGCGGATAAAAGCCTATGATAGAGAAGGTTTTAAAGCTTTTTCTTTTATAGATGCTTTCTGGATAGCAATTGACCATGAAACGAACAAAGGGACACTGCTTTCGCCCGAGATGCTAGTAACAAGAAAGAGTCAAGAAGATAAAGCTTGGGATCAGTTTTTAAATGATGATCTGCCTTCAGAGTTTCAGGATATTGTATCTGAGGTAATTGACCTTCCATTTCCTGCAGATACAAGAAGTATTGCCTACGTCAATATTGACAGTCGTTTTTGTAAAATAATTAGATTTGTCGTAACACAAAGACATAACCGCAATGTAACCTTTCTTAGACTATCAGAACCGATAATCGCATTGGAAAGAGCCTTAACCATTAATAAGAGGCAGGACGACTTTCTCCTGCATTATGATAATGAAGAAGAACTACGAATGGCATTTATCCATATTGCTCTAGACAAGAAGGAACAAGCAGAACTTGAGGAAAGGGCTCAACTAGAGGCCTTAGAAAAAATAGAGCAGGAAGAAGAGGAAAGAATCGCTGTCTTAAACATATTAAGATTAGAAGCACAGGAACGTGTTAAATTCGGTAATGAAATAAAATCAAAAGATGACAAACAAATAGAGCAGGAAATGGCTCAACGAGCAGAAGAAGCAAAAAGCCGGCCGATTGATATGTCTCCCGAACAATGGGAATGGTATAAAAAAACGGGAAGAAATTACGTATCAAGAGAAAAAGGTGTGGTTCAGCGTCAGTCGAATTCAACACTTACTCAAATTGAAGACAAGTACGTAAAACATCAAAGAGAGAAATTTAAAGAGAAGTTATTAACACATCCTATCAAGGGAGATCAATTTATTGATGGCCCGCCATCAAATTGGCGTGGATTTATATTGAAATGGATTAATACCCACCAAAAGGATGGAAGTTTAATTGTTTCTATGAAGGAGCTATTAAGTGTTATGAAGGCTAGTGGGATTACCTTTAACCAAAATGATTCTCATATTCAGCATCCGGTGGAGGAGTTTTTGTTATTTTATCAAGTGGGATTGAGGAGGGATTTGAAGAGGAAAGTAAATGTTATTTTTGTGGATTGAAATGGCATCAATAATTATAGTTTTGGATTAATTGCAATTGTAATGTAACTATTTATGATACGGTGAACCGTATCATAAGTAAATAAGGTTTTTTCTGAAAACAGATACAGCTCCATTCCATCATAGTGTAGAAGGTGCTGATTTGCTTATATGAACAAAAGGGTTTGGCCTGCCAAGCCCTTTTTGTATTCTTTGACAAATGAGCAAAATTTAATTTATTTTTCAAAACAAACGCAATTGTCAACCATAGTTAATATTTGGTTGACAATTAATATGAAATTGAATATTATCATAATTAAATTAATTACATATTTATTTTGAGGAGAATGTAAAAATGAAACTTAAAGAAATTACCTTTGTAGCGGTGTTTGCTGCGGTCATGGGTGCTCTAGGTATCGCTCCGCCTATTACTCTTTCGTTTACACCCGTACCTATTACATTGCAAACACTAGGTGTTCTTCTTGCAGGGGGAGTATTAGGGGCAAGATTAGGAGCAATGAGCCAAACTGTCTTTTTACTACTAGTTGCTGTTGGAGTACCTCTTTTATCGGGAGGTCGAGGCGGATTAAGTGTATTTGTTGGACCGAGTGTTGGTTATTTAATTTCTTGGCCCATTACAGCATTCGTTATTGGATATCTATTATCACGTATAGAAAATTTAAAACTACACCATGTTTTATTTATTAATCTGACAGTTGGAATCCTGCTTATCTATTTAATTGGTATCCCTGTTCAAGCATTGATCATGCACATTTCGGTATTAAGTGCTGTAAAAGTAAGTTTAGTATACCTTCCTGGGGATGTGTTAAAAGCTGTACTAGCTTCGATTTTAGTTTACAGACTAAGAAAGCACCCCGTTTTTTCAAGATCACTAGCAGCTAGCTACTCTAATAATGTAACTAAAAATATTTAAATCTAAAGAGACACCTTGATGTGTCTTTTTTTATAGAGGTGATAATGATGGGCAATATAACTGAATCATATGAAACTTCCGCTAAAATTTTCCCCAACAAATTAGCCATCCATACTAATCATCAACAAATCAATTATCAAAAATGGAGTGAATTGGTCAATCAAACGGCAAATTGGCTTTACTCACTACATTCAGAAAACAAAACAATAGGAATCCTTCTGCCTAATGGACTCCCTTTCTTGCAACTCTTTGCAGGTGCATCCAAGGCTGGTTGGATTGCGGTTCCCTATGATTTGAAATGGAAAACAACTGAATTAGAAAAGAGAATAAAACTTTTCAATCCTTCGATCATTGTCACAACAAGAGAAATTCACTATCAGATTAAACATATTATTCCAAATGTAATGAGTTTGGATGACAGTTTACGGGAAATTTCCCGGTTTGAAGTGAACATAATTAGGTACTCTCAAGAAAATTTGCCTTTTTATATTGGCTTCACTTCTGGCACAACCGGAAATCCAAAAGCATTTGTTCGTTCCCAGGATTCATGGATGGCGAGCTTTGATTGTAACCGTTTCGATTTCGAAATAAATGAATATGATCATGTTTTAATTCCTGGAGCCTTAATACATTCTCACTTTCTATATGGAGCTATTAGCACTTTGTATTTAGGGGGAACCGTTTATCTATTAGACAAATTTTCTCCTATTGAAGGGCATTCATGGATACAATCTTATCCCATTACAACGATGTATGTCGTTCCAACAATGGTAGAAGCATTTCTGAAACAAGGAATTCAAATCAGTAGGTCTATAAAACTCCTTTCATCGGGTGCAAAGTGGTCTGAAAGAACGAAATTAAAAATCTATCATATATTTTCAAATATAACCATGTATGAGTTTTATGGGGCCAGTGAATTGAGTTTCATTTCTGTACTTTCTGATCGAGATGGTATGCAAAAGGCAGCAACCGTCGGGAAGCCTTGTTACGGCGTAGAGGTACAAATACGGCTGCAAGATCAGGTCTTAGCAAAGCCTAATGAGATTGGAAAGATATATGTAAGAAGTGGACTGATAATAAATGGATACATGGATCACGATGGAAGCACCGTTCAATCGATTCAGGATGAAGAGGGATGGGCTACGGTCCATGATATGGGCTATTTTGACGAAGAGGGCTATTTATATATTACAGGCCGTGAGCAAAATATGATTTTATATGGAGGAATCAATATTTTTCCTGAAGAAATAGAGAAAGTGATTTCCTTGCATCCGGATGTCGAGGAAGTTGCTGTAATTGGTCTGCCAGATTCGTATTGGGGTCAGGTTGTGGCTGCGGCAGTGAAAGGAAAGGGCAGCCCAGTAGAGTTAAAAAGACTTTGTAAGAAGTATTTGTCTTCTTATAAAATTCCTCGCAAATGGTTTTTTCTATCTGAAATGCCATATACAACGAGCGGAAAGATTGCTCGTGCTGAGCTAATAAAACAAATGGAAAGCAAGGTGACCAGTGATTAAAAGAGCAGTAATTGTCCATGCAAAACGTACACCAATTGGAAAAATGAGTGGGATTTTACGGGATATTCAGCCACATGAGCTTGCAGTTCCTCTTCTCCAGCATTTAGCGAATGGATTAGAAGAAAAGATTGATGATATCATTTTGGGGAATGTTGTTGGACCAGGTGGAAACGTAGCCCGGTTTGCTGCATTAGAAGCAGGATTACCTCTCTCTGTAACGGGACTTACAATTGACCGTCAATGCAGTGCAGGGTTAGAAGCGATTCGAATGGCATGTTACTATATTCAAGGTGGAGCTGGTCGTTGTTACATAGCTGGTGGTGTAGAAAGCACGAGCACCTCTCCGTTTCCATCAAGAGCGAAATTTTCTCCTGAAAAAATTGGCGACCCCGATATGGGCGTTGCCGCAGAATATGTGGCAGAAAAATATGCTATTTCAAAAGAAATGCAGGATGAATATGCACTATTAAGTTACAAGCGTAGCTGGGAGGCGTATGAAAAAGGGTATTTTACTCAGGAGATTATTCCGATTGGGGATTACCATCAGGATGAAGAACTACTTAGGAAAAGAAAGCTGGAAGTACTATTAAAAAGAGCGAAGCCCATATTTAAAAGGAACGGTACGGTTACAGCAGCGAACAGTTGCGGTATTCATGACGGAGCTTCAGCTGTTCTTGTCATGGAAGAAAGTATAGCATTAAATAATGGTTTCCGGCCTATCCTGCGATTTTTGGATAGTGAAATCTCAGGTGTCCATCCCAATTATCCCGGGGCAGCCCCTATTCCGGCTATTCAAGCCTTATTAAAAAGAAACCGGTTAACTATTGCGGATATTGACTTAATTGAAATAAACGAAGCTTTCTCTTCGAAGATAGTCGCCTGTATGAAGGAACTTTCTATTCCTTGTGACAAAATAAATGTTCGCGGAGGAGCTTTAACGTTAGGACATCCTTATGGAGCTTCGGGAAGTATCTTGATCACGAGGCTTTTCTACGAAGTTCAAAGACGAGAGAATGTCAAATATGTACTAGCAGCAATAGGCAGCGGTGGAGGGATCGGCTCAGCAGTCCTATTCGAGGTGGCAATATGAAAACGAAGGAGTATGAAATTATTTTTACTCAAGAAGATGTACAACCATTTGTCCAATTAATTGGTGAGCAAATTTCTATCTATCAGAGTCCTGGTGGGGAAAAAGACGATGGTTCCGAAACGATTCCTCTTCCTCCAACCATGCCAATGATGGCTTATAAATGGCTTGAAACTCCTTTGGAGCTTCAACAGCCTATTATTCACCGAAAACAGAAATGTATCCAACATCAAAGAATGTATATGGATAAGAACTATAGAGCGATAGTTGAAGTCACAAATCCATTTCAACGTCAAAATCTTACTTTTATTAAACAAACTCTCTATTTATACCAGTTTATTTGGGAGATCAAATAACTCTGACTATCAAACAAATGGAGCCTAAAATCAGAATAGAAGGAAAATACGGGGAAAAAGTAGTCATAAAAGGATGGTTGATCGTAACCAGATGAAATCCTCAATGATCATAAAAAACAAATGACAAATCGTGCGAACATATAGCATCGCACGATTTGTTTCGTAATGGAAAAATAAAAGTTACATAGACTTGTTCTTAATAAGATGAATCTCATTTTGATGCGTTATGGTGAACCGTATCATAAGTAAGCACAAATTTACTTTAAGTAAAAGTTTTAAAGAACTATTCACTGTTCTTGACACTTCTTTCAACCTGGTGAATAGCTTTCATTAAAGGCTGTTTTTTAATGAAGTAAATCTTTTTATTTTTGTAACCAAATGGAAATATTTGATTTTATGTAAATAAGTCGAAAATATATAAGGTGAACAAAGCTTTGTATATTTTCGACCTGATGCTAAAATACCAGTTTATCATTCACATCTGTACTTGAACTTAGGCTCTGTCTGAATATAAAAAGCATTTCTTACTTGTGCACTCCAATTTTCAAAGGCTGATCTCCATTCAGCAGTGCTAAAGAATTGATCAACAGTTTGAGTTTCAGAATGCCAAACTATAAAGAGGTTGAGTGGGGCAATTCCGCCTGCCCAAATTCCATTATTTGCGTCAGTATCTTCTTCCCTTACTAATAATAAGGGTAGACCAAATTGAAAAGCCATAGAAGGTTCTACTTGCGAATAAACTGATCCAACCCAGACTGGAGTGGACGGTGGAAGGGGTCCTGCATTGACATCAACTGTTTCAATTTTAAAACGACGAAGGTTTACAGCCAACATTCCATAGCTTGATGAAACTAACCGACGGATATCAGTTAAAATGGATTCGGGATAACTTTCGCTTAAAGGTAATGTACGCGGAAAAAGCAAAGCATTTTCAATCTCTAAAATTAGACGGTTTAGAAACCGTTGTTGGTTGTCATTTAAATGAGTTGTCGTACTTAAAAATATGGGAATACGATAAGCACGGTCAATACACTCTTGGTGTGCCGATTCTATTTTTGCTATATCTTTACGTAAAGAGCTTTGCTCATTATTACTCACTTTCTCTTTATCCTTGCGTGAAGAGCTTTCCTTTTTTTTGCTCACTTTCTCACCTCCTTTTTTTATTACTATATGGAAAAGGAATAAGTGAGCTTGGACATAACACCTAGATTCCATAATATAGGAGCTTAATAGAACGAAAATTAATAATTTTGTCTAAATTTTAATAATTTTACAATAAATTTATTTTATTTTACTGAAGCAGGAGATATGTAATTATCATTAGCTATCCAAAATAAGCTTTTTGAATGAAGTCAATTTTGAGGAAAAAAATAATCCACAACAAGATTGTGGGAAAATGCTATATAGATATGAATACTTTGTGTTTAAAATTATCCATGTTATTTTGTTTTGTTCGGTGAACCGTATCATAAGTAAGTGAGGTTTAATAAATATAAATAATGACTCTTCTTCAGGTTTTCTTTCCGAATTGAACGGTTCCTTTTCTGGGAACTTGATGGTTGAGATTATGGCTGCTGCTCCTAAAAACGAAGCGGCATTAAACCAAAATGTTACATGGGCCCAAAAATATAGGCCACAATCCCTCCAGAAAAAGCACCGCCTATTAATACAATTCCTATCAATACTTGTTCCAAGCTATTTACTTTTATGAGGTTCTCTTTCTTGACGAGACGTGGGATGGCCGACTTTCTTGCTGGGCTATATACCGCTTCGCCAGCGGCCATTAGAAATGTATTAAGATAAATAATCCAAAGATCTTCTTTACTGTGAACAAGTAAAAAGGATAAGGCAAATACGACCCGAATTAAATCTGTTGTGACTAATATTGTCTTTCTTGAGAATCGATCTGCCAACCAGCCCCCTAAGGGTCCAAAAAACACAAATGGGATTAACCGGATAGCTAGAGTCATTCCCACTGCTTGGCCTGATCCTGTTAGCCGCAGCAGCATAGTTAATACAGCAACAGAACTAAAACGGTCCCCGATTCCATTGACAACACCGGCTAGAAATAATTTTCGATATTGCGTTTCTTTCCTTATTACCAAGACTAACACCTTCTTTTTTACGAAACTAGTTTTATTTCTATCTAATTAGCAAGCTGTAAAAAAAGGCGCCGGGTGACGCCATCAACTTAACCACCATAACTCAACTGGATTAAGCTCATATTGATTATTTTCTCGATACATATACTGACACATAATCAGCTCGCGGCGTAAGGTGGCATAATCTTCATGGAATTGCTTTAGATACTCATTGATTTCTTTTTCTTGATACACTCTGCCAAACTTTAGTCCCTTGGCCATATGCTCAAGCACCACAAGTTTTTTCTTCCGCTGGGCAGGAAAATTCTTCAGCCTTCCATCCTTTGTAAAGAAGTTATTGATAATTGCAGACCGTTCTTCGGCTGTTACTGACATTTCCATACTAGCTGCTCCTCCCGTGCCAACCGTCATAATGGCTTTTGCGCTGAATTCTAATACTTTGTTGTTAAGTGAAAAATAAATCGTGTTTTTATCCCGCTTTTCTTTAATAAGCCCGACCTCACGCAGCTTTGCCATATGATGGGTAATCGTTGGGGGTTTCAAGCCGAGTTTTTCGGCAATCGCTTGACCGTGTAATGGACCTTGTTGGAGAAGGGCAATAATGCGAATCCGAGTAAGATCTCCTAATGCTTTATGAAATTCAACAATTTTGTTTAATTGCATGTTAATCACACCTACTTTCACGATTATCTAATTAGATGTTAATTGAAGTACAATTTGAAATCAATAGGCAATTTACCAAGGGAAATTCCAAAACCTCTTGCAGCATAATACAATAATTCCTTTTATTTATTTAGAATTTTTTTCCGAAGACCTTTGTAAAATAAAAAACGGATTTATGGAAAAGAGTGGGAATAAACTAGTAATGGTAAGAAAGCTTTTCGATTAACTAATAATTAATAACAAATTCTTTCGTTAGTGCCATTTTCAAACAAAGGAGTGAAGTGGATGGATGCACTATGGTTGGAGTATGCATGGGCCTTATTAATACTAATCGGATTAGAAGGATTATTATCGGCCGACAACGCGCTTGTACTGGCCGTTATAGCTAAGCATTTGCCTGAAGATCAGAAAAAAAGAGCCATAAATTACGGGATCATTATGGCTTTCATCTTTCGATTTGCTGCCCTTTTTGTCATTTCTTTTATTGCGAATGTCTGGCAGATACAGGCGGTAGGAGCGGCTTATCTTCTTTACCTTGGCTTAAAGCATGTCATCCAGGCGAGGATTGGAAAAGAAAAGGAAAGAATTCATAAGGAAGATGAAAAGGAATCTGCCGGAAAAGGATTCTGGCCTACTGTAGGGAAGATCGCCTTAGCGGACCTGGCTTTTGCCGTCGATTCCATTCTAGCTGCAGTTGCTCTTGCCCTTGGTCTTAAAGATTCACCGCTTGGCGATTTCGGAGGGATGGATGGCGGGCAATTCATTGTTGTACTATTAGGAGGTATTGCAGGTCTTGTCTTGATTAAGTTTGCAGCCACTTGGTTTGTCCAGCTTCTTAAAAAACGTCCGGCTTTGGAGACGACAGCCTATGCTATTGTTGCCTGGGTCGGTGTCAAGCTTGCGGTCATTACTTTCGCCCATGAGGATATCGGTGTCATAGAAAATCATTTTCCCCATAGTACCACTTGGACTCTGATTTTCTATGGAATATTAGTTAGTATTGCTCTGATCGGATGGTTTGCACCTGGAAACAAATCACTAAAAAACTTTAACTCTTAAGAGACCAATTGGAAACTGAACTATCTAATCGTAAATACCTCGATTAATCAAGAAATGACTTGTGTCACACGTCATTTCTTTTTCTTTTTAAAAAATGTATCCAGAGACTATGGACAAGTACTTATCTCCATACTTTCTGCATTTTTTGTGGTACTCTAATTCTATTAAAATAAGATGCTGCGGTGATCATATGTACAGTTTATTAAGTCAAATAAGTTCGATATTAAGCAGGCCGTTTTTTATTATCGCCAATAGCTTAGAATCCTGGCCGATTGTCTTTGCCTTAATTTTGGGGCTGGTAGGAGCACTTGCACCTTGTCAGCTTACAGGAAATATTAGTGCCGTGACACTATATGGAAATCGTTCCATCCAAAAGAAAATAGCATGGAAGGATGTAACGTATTTCATCCTTGGTAAAATAGCAGCTTTTTCTTTATTAGGAATCTTGGTTTGGCTGCTTGGAAAAGGGTTTGAACAAAATCTGCCGTTGTTTTTTCCATGGCTTAGAAAGATGATGGGGCCTTTATTAATCTTCGTTGGTTTATTTATGATGGGGTTCATTAAATTAAAAGGAACCTTTAATTTATTAAACCTATCAAAAGAGTACAAGCATGAAAATCCATTTGCTTCGTTTATGTTAGGTCTTAGTTTTTCGCTCGCATTCTGTCCTACTATGTTTATCTTATTTTTCGTAACATTGATGCCTGTCGTGTTATCTAGCTCTTACGGGTTTATTCTTCCGCCCATATTCGCAATTGGAACAGCAATCCCATTACTAATAATTATTTTTATCATTTGGTTTCTTGGTGGAAGCGGTGTGGTAATAAAAAGAGGGAGAAAGTTTGGTATGTTTGTGCAAAGGGTTGCAGGTGCACTAATGCTGATTTTAGGTATTTTTGATACAATCACCTATTGGTCTTTATAAAAAAATCAAAAGAAACAAGGGCTGAATCCTTGTTTTTCTTTTAAACATCACAAGAAGTTGTGGACAAATTGTGAAAGTTAAATGGAAAGATAAAAAAATTTCAATCATGCCTATTTACATAGGGTAGGGGGGTATTGTAAATTTAAATCAAGGAGGGATGGTAATGAATCATCACGACCCTGTGACTCTGAACCATTCTGTGAACATTGTGATCCCTTATCAAATACTAATAATAAAATAATGGATAAAAGAGAGGCGTTTTAAAATGGAAAAGGTAACTTTAAATGTTCAAGGAATGTCTTGCGGTCATTGTGTAAAAGCGGTAGAAGGAAGTGTTGGCGCATTAAACGGCGTTAACTCCGTAAAAGTCGATTTGAAATCAGCTAAGGTCGATGTTGAGTTTAATAGCCAAGAGGTTTCATTAGATGAGATTAAAGAAACCATTGATGACCAAGGATACGACGTGAAATAAATAGTGAAAACGACGTGCTAGCAGCTAGCACGTTCTTTTCACAGAAAAATATACCTCTATGGGGTATAAGGAGCTGGCTTTTCATGAGTCAAAATGTAAAAGATACCAATTTGCAAATTTCAGGTATGACCTGTGCAGCCTGTGCGATAAGAATCGAAAAGGGTCTTAACAAGTTAGAAGGCGTGGAAACAGCCCATGTTAACCTAGCTTTAGAAAGATCACATGTGAAATATGATGCGGAAAAAATAAATGTGGAAGACATTGAAAGAAAGATTAAAGATTTAGGTTACGATGTCGTCAATGAAAAAAACGAATTTGACATAACCGGTATGACCTGTGCAGCCTGTGCCACCCGAATCGAAAAAGGGTTAAATAAGTTAACTGGTGTCGTAAAAGCCAACGTTAATTTGGCACTTGAAAAAGCGACCGTGGAGTACAACGGTGCGGTCCTGACGTCTGGGGAAATTATCAAAAAAGTGGAAAGCCTCGGCTATGGGGCGCAGCTAAGGGATGAGGCAACAGACACCACTGACCATCGACAAAAAGAAATTGAAAAACAAAAAGGAAAGTTTATCTTTGCGGCCATCCTTTCCTTCCCGCTTTTATGGGCCATGGTGGGGCATTTTTCGTTCACTTCTTTTATTTGGGTTCCGGAAATATTTATGAATCCCTGGGTGCAATTAGCTTTAGCTACACCAGTACAATTTTTTATTGGCAGACAGTTCTATGTTGGAGCCTATAAAGCATTAAAAAATAAAAGCGCAAATATGGATGTCCTCGTTGCTTTAGGTACATCAGCTGCTTATTTTTACAGTTTATATTTATCACTGATGTCAATCGGAAGCATGGCTCATTCTGTAGAACTTTACTATGAGACTAGTTCCATTCTTATTACGTTAATTATCCTCGGAAAACTTTTTGAAGCTAAGGCAAAGGGACGCTCATCAGAAGCGATTAAAAAGTTGATGGGTCTTCAAGCGAAGACAGCTATTGTTGAAAGAGATGGAGCAGAACAAGAAATCCCAATTGAAGAGGTTATGGTTGGGGATATTGTTCATATTAAACCTGGTGATAAGATACCAGTTGACGGAATGATCTTGGAGGGCCGTTCTGCGATTGATGAATCGATGCTGACAGGTGAAAGTGTTCCGGTTGATAAGACTGTTGGTGATGAGGTCATCGGAGCGACGATTAATAAAAATGGGTTTCTATTGATACAGGCAACAAAAGTGGGCCGGGATACGGCGTTGGCCCAAATTATAAAAGTAGTGGAAGCAGCACAGGGTTCTAAAGCACCCATTCAGCGTCTAGCTGATAAGATTTCCGGAGTGTTCGTACCTATCGTGGTTGCTCTGGCAGTAGTAGCCTTTATCGTTTGGTATGTTTGGGCGGCACCTGGCGATTTTGCAGAAGCGCTTGAAAAATTGATTGCCGTATTAGTAATTGCCTGCCCTTGCGCCTTAGGGCTCGCAACACCAACATCCATCATGGCCGGCTCTGGCCGTGCGGCGGAATATGGCATCCTGTTTAAGGGCGGCGAACATTTGGAAATGACCCATAAAATTTCTACGGTTGTATTAGATAAAACAGGAACCGTAACAAACGGAACACCAGTGTTAACAGATGTAATTTCAGTCCAGCCTCAATTAGAAGATGAATTTTTATCTTTAGTGGGCTCTGCTGAAAAACAATCAGAACATCCACTGGCACAAGCGATTGTTCAAGGGATTAAGGATAAAGGAATTCCTTTAAAGGATGTATCGGAGTTCGAAGCAATCCCTGGTTACGGTATTAAAGCAACAGTCGATGGCAAAGAGCTATTAGTGGGAACTCGGAAATTAATGAATAAGTACAAGGTAGCTGCCGAAGAGGCTTATGGTCAAATGGATGAGTTAGAAAAGGTTGGTAAAACAGCTATGCTCGTCGCTATCGACTCCCAATACGCCGGGATGACAGCTGTAGCAGATACGATTAAAGAGACGTCCAAATCAGCGATAAGCCGCCTTGAAAGTATGGGAATAGAAGTAATTATGATCACTGGTGATAATAAGCAGACTGCACGAGCTATAGCCGCACAAGCTGGTATTGAAAAGGTTATTGCTGAAGTTCTTCCTGAAGGAAAGGCCGATGAAATAAAGAAATTGCAGGCAGCAGGGAAGAAGGTTGCCATGGTTGGTGATGGAATCAATGATGCTCCAGCCCTTGCTATTGCAGATATCGGAATGGCGATTGGAACTGGCACAGATGTGGCCATGGAAGCAGCCGATATCACACTGATCCGCGGGGATTTAAATAGTATTGCAGATGCCATCTTTATGAGTAAGAAGACGATTCGTAATATTAAGCAGAATTTGTTCTGGGCACTTGCCTATAATACTCTGGGTATTCCTGTAGCTGCTATCGGACTCCTTGCACCTTGGCTGGCAGGGGCAGCAATGGCCTTTAGTTCAGTATCCGTTGTTCTTAATGCTTTGCGGTTACAGAAAGTCAAATTCTGAATCCTCTCCCTATTGAAATAGGGAGGTTCTAAATAGATTAGACCTTCTTTAAATGAAGGGTGCATGTACTTTCCCTTTCCTTACTAGACAAGAAGATGGTTCTTGTCGTTCAGACTCATGAGTTTTCCATGCAACATTCGCGAACGAACAGCTTTTCCATGCAAAAGAAATACAGTCTTAGACATGGCGGAAACCAGGGGGTTTCCAGTCGCCGTTTAGTATTCGCATCCGACTTTAACCTGCCAAACAAGAAAGGTCTAAAACTCACGTCGTAGATTTCCTGTTCTTCCGTGGGATTCAACACGGCAAAGGTTTGCATGATACAATATTAAAAACCGATACTAGATATAAACTTTTTATTTAATGACCGAAGAGTTTCTTCGGTTTTTTTATAGTTTTCTAGAAACGATAAATAATCAGTTAAACATTTCTCACTGTTTACTTGATCCTTTGCTTTATTTACGTTTTTAATTAACCAAGCAGAATAACAATCTCTCTGTATTTTTGTCCCGTCTGGGAAGACATGAAACCGTTGGGATAACTTCTTCTTTTGATAATCATTTAAGACATGGCAATATTGACTGGCTTTTACCGTCCAGGTATTGATATATTCAATTTCTTTTCCTTGATAAGATAATTTCGTATTAACGACCCTTAAGAACATACTCGGAGCTTTATATCCAATCCTCTTGCCGAATTTCATTTTCTGAAATCCCTTGTAATTCATCTTTTCGCAAAAGATTTTGTTCCCCATTTTAAGGATGGTATTCGCTAGTTTGTTATGCATGATTTTGCGAACAGCAGCGATCTTTCGGCAGATTTCCTTTAAGTCAAATAATAGTTTCCAATAACGCTTAGAACGTATCCATTGATCTTTGTTTCCCTTTTTTATCGTCCCATTTTCATTGAATTTATTAGGGTTGGCCG
>NZ_JAABNN010000017.1:35511-114252 GCF_009928415.1 Bacillus sp. USDA818B3_A | reverse complement strand
CCGCCAGCGTTCGTCCTGAGCCAGGATCAAACTCTCCATGAAAGTTGATTAGCTCCGAAAAGTTACGTTGGCTCATGTTCTCTATTATATAGAAGAAACATGAATTTTATTGTTTGTTGACGTTTTTGTTTGTTTAGTTTTCAAAGAACAATTTTCGAGACAGAATAATAATATATCATCTCTTTTTATATCAGTCAATTACTTTTTTAAAAAAATAAAAACTGAAGTTGCGACAGGAAATAATATTAACAAAAAACAATTTGAAATGTCAACCTTTTTTAAGAAATAATAGTTTTTTAATCACTATCTCCAAGCGACAAAATATATAATACTAGATTATTTAAAACACGTCAATATTTTTTGAGTTTTTTTGTAGTATGTTTTTTGAAGTCAACTAAATGAGTACGATGTTCGCAAGCCTTATATAAAAACATGTAAGAATATGAATCCGCAGGAAATATATAATAGAAAATATTAGATTGAGAGAAGTGCGCTAACACTTCTCTCTCAATCCACAACCATCAAGCTGGGGACCTAGGACGGTTGTTAGCTATCTGATCATTCTCAACAAAATGCCATTCGAATCTTCCCATGAGTATTCTCTATTAATTGATTTTTGATTCCCCCTCCTGATTAGCCTTTATTCAAAAAAACCAACAGAAAAATACTCTGTTGGCTTTTGGTTTCTCCGTGGAGAATTAGTATTTGTTTAGTTCCTGAATCGGAGTTTGAATAATGACTGGATTCTTTTTAGAATCTAACCATTTCAAGATCTTGACAACATTCGTTTGAGAAGTTGCGGTACAACCCAGCGTATAGCCACTTCCGATATGGAAGAAGATCGCACTGCCTTTATACGGAGTTCGTTGTGTATTGTAGTTGATAACGAAACCGTAAGTATAAGCTGCGATATTCATGTTTTCAGCACTCTTCCATTGACCTTGTGTTCTACTTCTAGACTGCCATGTGTTGTAAAGTTTTGAAGTTGGATCATCTACCCAAACATCATCGCTGGTGATTTTTCTGTAAGGCATTTTGGTTCCTGGATTTATATTACGTCCAAATGCCGTTCCAATTGAATACTTCCCAGTTGGAGACTTTTTACCGCCCTCACGCATATTTGCAGCAGAGGCAAATCCATATTTACCAATATGACCTGTTGTCGTTAAAACAGGAACCCATTTCCCTAGGGGATTTCTCTCAAATGTTCGAATTTCAGCATATGAGGTATTGTAGCCATTAGAAGTGACAAGAATTAACTGTTTGTTGCTTCCAACTGTCTTTAATCGTTCCGCCAAATTCTTAGTGGTTAGGTATTGGTTGGATGCCCAACCTGTTTTACCAGCAACCGTTACTTTATCCCAAGAGCCGTTCGTTTGGGAAACTGTTACAGCTTGGTTTTGCTTAACGGTTGTGACAATTTTGTAGGTCGTTCCCGGACCCGTTCTGATATTCAATGCAGTCGCTGTTACGTATTTTGTTACGCTTGAAGCAGCTTGAACCGGTTTAACGACAAGTAATCCTGAAAATAAAACAAACATGGCAACGAAGATTGCAAATCCCTTTTTCAACATCTACTTACTTCTCCATTCTAGTCATAATGAATTTGTCTATTCTTTATTATATAACTACGCTATCATTCTATTTCAATAGAAATGGTAGTAATAGGTAAAAAAGTTTCATTTTAATGTCACCTTTTCCACACTAATAATCGTTCAACTTAAATATCCCTCTTCATTCTCTTATCCTTCGAAATAAGATATAATGATAAAAAAATTGAGGTGAATAGGAATTGGATTATTATTCTGAGTCAGAAAAAAATATGGAAGACGTCAATGATCAAGAAGAAATAGATAGAAATTACCCTAGACCTGAAGCAGAAAAGGAATTAGATGAAAGAGGATCTAGACAAAGGTTTAAGGAAAACAAAAGAAAAACAAAAGGTAAAAAGGGCGGATTGGGAGTATCGTTACCATTTAAGCTCGGATCGTCTAAAACGAAAAAGAAAGTAGAGATGTTTTGGGTAAAGCTTGTCTTTAAAATTTTAGTAATAGGAGCCGTTTTTTATAACTTCAGATACTTGTTGAACTATATGAATGATCCTATTAGTGATTTTAAGCATACATTAATAGTATTTGGAATGTGTGGAGGTATTAATTTTATTGCCGTTTGGATTCTGTTTTATAAAAATTCACATGTGAGATTTTATCTTTCCTTATTTGCTATTTTGGGATCAATTGCGTATTACGCCTATGTCAATTATACGAATCAATCCTTTTTGGGGAATAACATCATACCTTCGGTTCTTGTTGCTCTATCGCTGTTGATGTTCATTAACCCTAAAGTAAATTATTATTTCAAAAGTATCGTTTTAATGTTGATACCTATTGTAGGAATCTATTTTAGTGGTAATACATTTGCACTTGTTTGGGCTCTAATGTTCAACGCAGGGTTGATCCTATTTTTTAGAGTGCATAAATCTAAATCAAATAAAAAGGATGAACAAAGTAGAAATAAAACGCAATCAGCTTAAGAAAGATTAGGAAATGAGCAATCCATAAAATTGAAGATCACTTGAACAAGTCAGAGGCTGTTTCTATCGGGAATTAGCCTCTTTTTATAAGTTGCTTCTTAGGTCATTAAGCTGCTTAATAATGATTTTTCAACAACATGTATGAATGTGAGTTTATTAAAAGAATTAATGATTTTTCAACAACATGTATGAATGTGAGTTTATTAAAAGAATATTAATAGTTTGAAAGAGGGAGATGGAACATGACGTTACAACAACTAAAATATGTGATTGAAGTAGCCAGAAGCCGATCAATCAATAAAGCGGCGCAGAAGCTATTTATTAGCCAGCCCAGCCTCTCAAACGCACTAAAAGAACTGGAGGAAGAAATCGGGATTACGATTTTTTCAAGAACCAATAAGGGTATTTTGCTCACTTCCGAAGGAGAGGAATTTCTAGGTTACGCAAGACAGGTAGTCGAACAGGCAGAATTGCTTGAAAATCGTTACACCCATACACGTTCACCACAGCAGCATTTCTCTGTCTCCGCCCAACACTACGCCTTTGCGGTAAGTGCCTTTGTCCGGCTGTTAAAAGAATATGACAGGGAAGAATACGAGTTCACGTTACGAGAAACAAAGACCTATGAAATCATTGATGATGTGAAAAACCTGCGCAGTGAAATTGGTATTTTATATGTGAATGATTTTAATAAAAACGTAATCCATAAGTTTTTAAGAGAAGGAAATCTGCAGTTTCATGAACTATTTGAAGCCAAGCCCCATGTATTTATCAGCTCGCAAAACCCGCTTGTCCAACAGGAATATGTGACCCTGACTGATTTGCTTCCTTATCCGTATCTGTCTTTTGAACAAGGCGACTTTAACTCCTTTTATTTTTCAGAGGAGATTCTTAGTACCCTTTCCAGGCCGAAAAATATTCGGGTATCGGACCGGGCCACTTTATTTAACCTGCTGATTGGATTAAATGGCTATACCATTTCAACGGGAGTGATTAGTCATAAATTAAATAGTAAAGACATTGTGTCCGTTCCTTTGAAAGTCGATGAACGGATGAATGTTGGATACATTACTCATAAAAACGTAACAAACAGCAAGTTGGCCACCATTTATATTCAATATTTAAAAGAATCCATTGCAGAAGAGCTGCGTCAGTTATAGCTTAAAACTATAACAAGGGATAGATTTATTGTGTTACATTATAATGATTTTCCTATGCTACACTTACCTTACAATAAAAGAACAAGGAAAGAGGGAGATCATTGATGACACAAACACTCGTAAAAGCTCCATTTAGAGCGGACCATGTAGGAAGTTTACTACGCCCAGAGAGAATTCATAAGGCAAGAAAGGATTTCCAAGCAAGCAATCTTACAGCACAAGAACTGCACGCCATTGAAACTGAAGAAATAAAAAAAATCGTTGATAAGCAAATAGAAGTCGGACTGCAGGCTGTTACCGATGGAGAATTCCGCCGTAGATTTTGGCATACCGATTTTCTTGAACATTTAAATGGTGTAGAGGGCTACGTTCCCAACCACGGCTTTGCCTTTAAAGGTGAGGAAACGGAAAGATACGATGTGCGTGTAATCGGAAAGATCTCGTTTAACCCAAATCACCCGCATATCAAAGACTTTATCGAATTTAAGGATATCGTTGGGGATCGTGCGGTGGCAAAACAAACCATCCCAAGTCCAAACCAATTATTTAATGCAGGAATCCGCAACTTGGAAATCTATCCGGACATTGAAGAATACACAAAGGATATTATTCAAACCTACCGTGATGCGATCAAAGCTTTTTATGAGGCAGGATGCCGCTACTTGCAGTTAGATGATGTCTACATTGCCGGCCTTAATGCACCGGAAATCCCATTTAACGACAGCGGCTATTCACGCGCAGAACTAATTGACCTTGCACTAAGAGTCATTAACGGTGTATTAGAAGATAAACCGGAAGATCTCATTGTAACGACTCACCTCTGTCGCGGAAACTACCGTTCGAAATGGGCATTTGAAGGCAGCTACGCAAAAATTGCGCCAACCTTATTTGCAAAAGAAAAAGTAAATGGCTTTTTCTTAGAATATGATGATGACCGTTCAGGCGATTTCGGACCATTGGAATTCATACCAAACGGCGGCCCGCAAGTCGTGCTAGGTGTATTCACATCCAAACATGGGCAATTAGAAGATAAGGAAAATATTAAAGCACGTGTCGAAGAGGCCACAAAATATGTTCCATTACAGCAATTATGTATCAGCCCTCAATGCGGCTTTGCTTCTACTCATCACGGTAATATTTTAACTGAGGAAGAGCAATGGGCGAAGCTGAAGTATATTGTAGATATTTCTAAAGAGATTTGGGGATAAGTTTTAAGCGGGCACCTTTAAAGGGGTGTTCGCTTTTTTTGTTAACCTCATCGAAAATGACATCCATGTTACATATAAAGTTCAACCAGTGGATATTTCATTTCTACTAGAAAATGATGAATTTGAACATTCCGTGTCAATAAAGTGAACGATTTTTGACTCTTAGGATGAACCATTACATACGTCACTATTCTAAAAAAACCCTCTTGTTACAATTAGTCAATATTAAGCGTCACTCACTAAACTAATTGAAATGGGGTTATTTTTTTGAATATTCCACAATTGAAAATAGGTCATATGATACCAAAGTTTCCAATTTTACAAGGTGGTATGGGTGTAGGCATTTCTTTAAGTGGACTTGCTTCTGCCGTTGCAAATGCTGGTGGAATTGGGATCATATCAGGAACTGGGATTACAGTCGATGAAATGAGATCACATATAAGGAAGGCGAAAGCAAGTATAAAGGATTCTGGTTATATAGGAGTAAACGTTCTTTTTGCTATGAATGACTTTGCTGAAAAAATGAAAGCAGCCATTGAGGAGAAAGTAGATTTCATCATCTCAGGTGCAGGCATTTCAAGAGATATGTATGCTTGGGGCAAAGAATCCGGCATACCCGTCCTGTCGATTGTGTCTTCCGCGAAGCTAGCCAGATTGTCAGAACGTCTTGGGGCTTCAGCTGTTGTTGTAGAAGGTTTTGAGGCAGGCGGACACCTTGGTACGGATAGACCCTTGTTTGATATTTTACCAGAAGTGGTTGAGGCTGTTACGATTCCCGTTATTGCTGCTGGAGGAATTATGACTGGAGAAGATGTTGCAAGAGCTTTACGCATGGGCGCTTCCGGGGTACAGATGGGAACTAGGTTTGTTGCTAGTGATGAGTGCGATGCACCATTATCATTTAAAGAAAAATATGTCCATGCCAAGCAGGAAGATCTTCGTTTGGTAAAAACAACCGTTGGTCTCCATGGCCGTGCCATTAACAATCAGTTTATTGACCTTATTTCTGATGATAAAAAAGTAAAAATTAAAAAGTGCCAAGATTGCCTAAAAAATTGTTCCTATCGTTTTTGTACGCTTGATTCTTTAATCACATCTATGAATGGAGATTGCGAGAATGGCCTTGTTTTTGCGGGTGCAAGAGTACATGAAATTAAAGAAATTCTACCTGTTAGAACAATCATCAACAATATTATGAGTGAATATAAAACTTGTATATAATTTGAAAGGTACCTGCCCCCTATGCGTAAAGGCCATTGGGGTCAAGTACCTTTTTATTTTTAAAAAGTATTAAGAAACACGTTTCATTTGAGCCCCATCTACACGCTTTCCGATTCCAAACGCATAATAGCTGATGGAAACAAGCGCCAGAAAAACAATCCCTACAACAAGTGATACACGGGTATCTTGATTAAACCACATTCCTATTAAGATAAGAATTAGAAAAACGATTGTCAGGTAGTTCGAAACAGGGGCAAAAGGCATTTTGAATGGATGATTGTCTATTTTGTCCCCCTTCACCTTCCTGAATTGAATCTGGCTAATCAGAATAACGAACCACGGAATCATCCCCGGAAGTACACTAGCACTATAGACATAGACGAATAAATTTTTAGGTGCAATATAACTTAAAATAATACCCACTGCCAAACCAATCAGTACACCAATCGTACTTAAAAGGGGTACCCCATTAGAAGAGAGTTTCGTAAAGATTTTTGGTGCTTGTCCATTGATGCCTAATGTGTAAAGCATACGGCCCGCACTATAAATCCCGCTGTTACACCCGGACATGGCTGAAGTGATGACAACAAAGTTAATAATTCCGGCGGCCGCTGTAACTCCAAATTTTGCAAATGTCGCAACAAACGGACTGCCAATGGAATGCAGCTGGTCCCATGGATAAACGGTCACAATCACAAAGATGGCCCCAATGTAAAAAATCAAAATCCGCCAAATAATACTTTGAGTTGCTTTTGTTAACGTTTTTTGCGGATCTTCTGCTTCTCCGGCTGTAATCCCGATCAATTCGACCCCTTGATAGGCCCCAATAACAAGTGACAAAGCAAAAAAGAATCCTGACCAGCCACCCGTAAAGAAGCCGCCATGTTCCCAAAGGTTTGAAAGCCCGGTTGGAATTCCTCCATTGCCAACTCCGAAGAAAATAAGACCAAACCCTGCAACGATCATGATTAAAATAGTCACAACTTTTATCAACGAAAACCAAAATTCAAATTCTCCAAATGATTTAACCGAAATTAAGTTGGCTGCCCCGAGAATCGCAAAGGCAACTAAACCCGGAATCCAAGCGGGGAGATCCGGAAACCAATACTTCATGTATGCCCCAACGGCAATAATTTCTGACATTCCGACAATCACCCATTGAAACCAGTTGCTCCAGGCTGTTAAATACCCTGCTAATGGATGTATATACTTATAGCCGAATGTTGCGAAAGAGCCCGTACTCGGCTCCAAATATAACATTTCTCCCATTGCCCGCATAATAAAAAAGATAAAAATTCCTGCAATAATATAGGCAAGCAGCACAGACGGACCCGTCCATTGGATGGTACTAGCAGAACCCATAAATAATCCGACACCAATTGTACCGCCTAACGCAATCATCTGAATATGACGTGATTTTAAGCCTCTCTTTAATTCTTTCGCTTCCACTTTGACGCCCTCCTCTTGCTGCTAATTCACTTAACTAAATTATTATTCAATTATAATACTACTATATAAAAAAGACAATTGTACTTTCCAGAAAAACACCTACTAATCAAGCTTTCAAAAGAAAATAATAGTAAGAATATAAATTTATTTTTTAATTTTACAATAATTTTATTGAGGTCTTTACTATCTCTACTCTTGTAGCCCTATTTTAAAACCTTTTGCTTGTTACAAACTTGACATATTTGTAATAAACGCGTCATATATTTTATCAATCACCTAGGAAGGAGGAAGAACTAATGGATAATCGGATTTTCTTGTATCTTGCTACAATTTTATCGGGTTTTGCACTTATTAAAGTTCCTTTAGCTGGTTCATTTCTTGAAAGCGTTTCACCTGTAACAGATATTCTTGGCATTCTAACCATTCTTATCTTCTCACTCGTCCTAATTTATAAGGGAGTAAAAAGTTTGTTCCAAAAGTAAAGAGGATTCAGATGGGAAGCATCCTATATGGGGTGCTTTTCTCATTAAAAAAAGAAAGCTGATTTCAATAGGCCCTTAATGGTCACCTTTTTGAAATCAGCTTTCTATTTAGGATGGCTCATGGCTTGATAAACCTAGTGATTTTCCACCATCACTTCTTCATTTGTATATTTCTTCAATACCTGGAGCAAACCTTCGTTAATCTTGCAGTTTTTAAAAGCAAACGACTGCATGATGAGATCAATTTCTTCTTCAGAAAGATCTTTAAAAACCTTTGCATACTCAGGCTGAATGAGCGCTCCCACATAAATGGTCAGAATGGCCTGTGAAAGGCTGGAAAGGTTATAGGCATGAGACATGTCTGGACTGATCACCTCTTCCAAATGACTGGCTAACTCCTCCACCGATTGTCTTGCCTGAAAGCCTGGCAGCCAAATCATCCAATCGTCTGTGTTTAAGGCATGTTTCATTTTAAAAATCGAAGCAACCTTCTGCATATACTCTGATTCCGGGTCGAGGGTAACTAAGCCCATGACACCCACATCTTTATAGGTCCATGTCGTCCAATGGGCCCCAAATTCTTCAAAAAGGCCAATTTGATCATCCATAGCACCTAAACGATCGGCGTTCTCATTCTCTGGTCCATTATAGACAGAGCCAAATTCCCCTACCCAAAGTGGAACATCATGCTTCTGTGCAAATTTTGTACCTTCATGGTTATAAAATACTTCCTCTTGGACGGCTTTATCCCAATACTTTCCGCTTTCTACACGAGCTGTTTTGGCATCGGCAACACCCGGGTATGCCCCTGGTCCAAATCCGGCCGCCGTATAGTTATGACTGCTATAAACAAGGTTTTTAGCAAACGGAGCTTCTAACCCATCAAACAGCTTCGAATAGTTATCCCCTTCAAGGAAAATGATGTGATCTGGATCAATCTTACGGATGGCTTCCACTACCTGTCTGTAAACCCGATTCATTCTTTCCCAATCCGGTTGATAGTTGCCAAAGAAGGTGTGTGGAAAATCACCGTGCGGCGTATTCACACATGGTTCGTTCATCACATTATAACCGGCAATCACCGCTCTTCCTTTGTAACGCTGTGCAAATTCTTCCCATAGGGCAATAAATCGGTCCTGATACGTTTTGTCATGCCAGAAAAAGCTATGCCGCACATCATTATCAGAATGCCAGTGAGTGTTCTGGAAACCCTGCACGGCATGAAGATCAAGAATGACGTAAAGACCATGCTTTTCACAGAGATCAATGATCTTGTCTAAGCGCTCAAAGCCTGACTCTTTATAAGTAAACGGAGCTTCATCATCCTCAAAGTGACGATAATTTAACGGAATGCGGATGGTGGTTGCTCCCCAGCTTTTAATAAATTGAATATCATCTTCATTGAAAAAGTAATGCAGCATCCGGTCAAATAAAAATTCCGCTTTTTCTTTTCCAATCACTTCAGCAACCGTATGGCGAAGGGCATGCTCTGTCCCGGTATACCCGTTAATGAAGTCCTCCATGTTCATCCAGCCGCCAATGCAGGTACCTCTAAGTTGGATGGGATTTCCCTCTGAATCTGTAATTCTATTACCTTTTACCTGAAGCATTTCCATTTTGATTCCCTTCCTTTCACTGAAGCGTATTAGAGCTCTAGATAGGTAAACTGGTCAAAATCAGCTGGTTTACTTGCTCCGCTAGTATCCTGGCAATGCATGCCTACAAACGCCCCGGTAAATCCATTTAGCCGGACATACTCATCTGACAGTTTGTAAGATTCAAAGGTGGCAGGAAGATCCGTCCACGTTACATTGTCAAAAGAATAAGCGAATTGATAGGTATGTTCCCTAACTTTTACTTTTAAGTGAACATACTCAACCGATTCCGGGATTTGAATTTCTGAACCTTGAAGAGGTTGGGAAAAAGCAAAGTTATCGCAGTTTACGATGTCAATCATCCGGCCTTTTTCTTCATTCCAGGTAATTTGAACAGATGTCCAGTTCTCGGTATTGTAATAGCAAACCAATCCAGCTGCCTGCTGGTAGGTATCCGGCTTAAATGAAACCGCCGTGCTTGCGTCAAAATGGAATGACTGCCAGCGCCGTGCAACCAGTGCTTGAGTAAAGCATGAGGTTAACGACTCTTTTCCATAAAGGCGCAGATGTCCCGGTCTGTCTGTCAAGGACATGATATTTTCCGTTAATGGAATTCGTAAGGACTGGAAGTGATGGTTTAAAGTCGGCCGATCAAAGTGATCCACTACATCATAATCTTGCTCCCATTTTACCTCTTCCATTTTAGGTGCCTCAACTTCAACAGAGCCCTGTTTTCCACCCACAACATACGGCCAGCCGTCTCTCCATTCCAGTTTTTGAATGGCGGTTTCCCTTCCACGCGGACAATATCCGCGATAATCCAAAACAGGTTTATCTTCGTGAGAAAGCGGTCTGCCCGTCAGATGGGCTAAATACCATTCATCTGTATGTGTTTGAACAATTGAAGCATGTCCGCATTTTTGCAATGGATTTCTAGGATCGTGCCAAGAAGACAGGAAAGGATGGTCCGGATGCAGCTCATAGGGCCCTTCTATATTTTTGGATCTTGCTAAAGTGCCCGTATGAGCATATCTAGTGCCGCCTTCCGCTGTCAGAAGATAGTAGTAATCGTTAATATGATATAAATGCGGCCCCTCCGTCAGTCGAATGTCCGTTCCTTCAAAAATCACCTTGGGCTTGCCAATTAATCGTTTTTCCTCATGGGAGTATTCCTGCATGACAATCCCGCCAAAGGAATGCTTATAGGTTCTTTGATCCCATAGCATATTAATGATGTATTTTCTTCCGTCCACATCATGGAAAAGGGAAGGGTCAAAGCCTGAACTATTCAAATAAATAGGGTCGCTCCACTCCCCGTCAATGGTTTCGCAGGTAGTTAAGTAGTTATGTGTATCCTTCCAGGCACCCGAATGCATTTTTACATCCGAATAAATAAGCCAGAATTTCCCATCCTCATAAGTTAAGCAAGGTGCCCAAACGCCGCCGGAATTAGGATTACCTTTCATATCGATCAGTGAAACCCGGTTTAACGGACGTGATACTAAATGCCAATTAACTAAATCCTTCGAATGATGGATTTGAACGCCAGGAAACCATTCAAATGTCGAAGTTGCCAGATAATAATCGTCTCCGACCCGGCAAATGCTCGGGTCGGGATTAAAGCCTTTTAATACTGGATTCTGTATTTTTGCCATTTTCATTATCTCCTCATATTTAATTCAGCAAGCACTCTTTTATGTTCTTTCTCATCTAAGTTGTAGAAGAAGATTGCAACAAGCTCGATGATAACGAATACGACTGGAATAGCCGTCATCGTGATCAAAATACCATGTAACGCTTCGGGAGTTTGAGTGTGATTGGCCACATATCCGAAATTGGCCAAGATCAACCCTGGAACAATTCCTCCGATGGCCATACCAAACTTGAAGAAGAAACCAACTAAAGCATAGATGACACCGCTTGCACGTTTGCCTGTCTTATATTCACCATAATCAATGGTTTCAGGAATTAATGCCCATGTAAATGCACCAGCAGTAATGGTACCTAATGCTGCGATTAAACGTCCTGCAAATACCAGCGGAACCATGGTGGCAGGAATTAAGAATAAGGCCAATAAGCCAATTGCCTTAAGAGCTAAAGCGGTAAATAATAATTTTTTCTTACCCATCACTCTATACATCATTGGCATTAACGGCATAAGGATGAGTGCAGGAAGCGTTCCCATTAAACCGTACCACTTGACTAATTCCGGTCTTGCAACGTTATAAGTTACATAATAAATACCAACAGAGTTCACGATGGAGTTGACCCCAAAGTTAAGAATAAAGAAGAAACAGATGATGATTAGCGGACGATTTGCTTTTAATTGAACAAAGATATCTTTAAAATTTACCTGTGCCTCTTCGGCATGATTAATTTGAACACGTTCAGTTGTATTCCTGAAGCTGTAAATTAATAGAAGGGCACCCAGAATTCCCATGAGGGACATTGTGATTTGCCAGCCGCTGCTTGTCTTTCCAGTCATATTGGTAAAGATTCCAGCTAAAAGTGGTACACCGAATGAAACGATTAAACCACCAGTGTTTGAAAATAGCATCCTGATGGAAGTCAGGCTGACTACCTCTTTGTTATCTTGAGTAATCGCTGAAGTAAGTGCTGCATAAGGAATGTTAATAAATGAATAAGTGATAGATAGTAAAATATAGGTAACATACGCATAAACCAATTTCATAGGATCAGAGAATGCAGGAGTAGTGAAACAAAGAATGGCTACACCGGCAAATGGAAATGCTCCGTATAATAGGTAGGGACGGAATCTTCCGTATTTGGTATTGGTTTTATCAACAAATGTTCCGATTAGAGGATCGGCAACGGCATCAATCAGACGAACAATTAAGAACATAAGGCCAGCAGCTGCAGCCGTTATCCCAAAAACATCCGTATAAAAGAATAATAGATAACTACTTACGGTTTGATAAATGAAGTTACAAGCCAAATCACCTGTGGCATAGCCAACTTTTTCTTTCATACTGATTTTTTCGGGTTGAATCACAGTTAGTTTCCTAGCAACACTTGTACTCATTCTAATTCACCTCTTAATAGATTGAATGACTAAAAAAAGCGTGAGGCGCCCGCCTTCCGGCTTGTGTCCCTCGGGGTCGGTGGCGCCCTGCAGCTGGATCACTCTTAAACTTGAAAAGTATCAACTTAGTTTGTTTACTATATAAACTAAGTGACTATCATTCTACTTTCTTTTTCACCAAATCCACATTTATTCCATTAGGCCTGTCTAACCAAGAAACCTTGATAACGGGGAACAACCCGAGCAATCATGGCATCCAATTCATGTAAAAGCTCTTTTATTGACTCTGATTGTTGGTTATTCGGCTCGATAAACGGCTTTTGGCAATATCCCTCTAACTCAATCCCCCTGATTACCATTGCTTTCTTAATAATAGGGATAAACGGAGAGCCAATATCATATAGACCCGCTATTTTATCTACGATATTCTGAATCTCAGCCACTTTATCTAGATTTTTCTCGTTGATTGCCTGTACCCACTCGGAAAAGACTTCTGGATAGATGTTAGAAAGTCCCCCAATACAGCCATCTCCTCCGCTAAGTACATTATGGGCAAAATTCTCTTCAAATCCGGAGAGGACAATAAAGTCAGGGAATTCATCTTGTACCGTTTGAATTAATTTGCGTGTAAGTCCCATTTCCGTGACCGTATCTTTATATCCCTTGATATTCTTATGCTTCCTCAAGAGATTGAGCGTGACTTCCGGAGACAAGTCGTGGCCGGTTCTTGCAGGGAAATTATACAAATAAATATCCCCTTTTATCCCTTCTGCCACTTGATCATAATAGTATTCCACACTTTCATCGGAAAGCGAAAAATAGTACGGACTGATAACCATCACGCCATCAGCACCGGCATGGATGGCATAATTAGACAAATCAATCGTATCCTCTACTGTCATGCACGCAGTCCCGATATATACCTTCGTCCGATGATTGACATAGCTGACTACCAGGTCGATTAATTCTCTTTTCTGTGCATCCTTCATGGAGAAAAACTCCCCCGTACTGCCCATAATGACTAAACCATCTATGCCGCCATTAATTAAAAAATCATAAATATTTTTGTTAGCCTGATGGTCCAAATTCCCTTCAGAATCAAAAGCGGTAACAACAGGTGTTAAAAATTGTGCCTTCTTCAATGAACCTCACTCCTCCTTAAAATCCTAGCGGACTCTGATTCTACATATTTCTAAAATCAGTTTTCTCAACGAAACTACTTAGCGGTTAATTTGTCCTTCTTTTCATTCGCCAGCGCTTTCATTCCGGCATTTAAAACCTCAATGATTCGATCGGTGTCATAGACACTTCCGCGCCAAGTTCCTCCACTGACGGATTGAAGTGCCGCCCATAATCGCGTATCCTCAGGTAAACCAGGATTCGGCTTCACATCTGGATGTGTCTCCCGTTCTTCTAATACTTTAGCTGCCTCTTCAATAGACAACCGATGTTCGTTTGTACCGATAAAGTTAACGGAACCAATTAATTGATTTCGATCGACGATGATTTCAATGAGATCCCCATCGCGCAATTTACCAATTGGGCCCCCAGCCAATGCTTCTGGTCCAACATGGCCGATACAAGCCCCAGTGGATACCCCTGAAAAACGTGCATCTGTAATTAAGGAAACATGTTTCCCATACGATAAGTGCTTTAAGGCAGAAGTTAATTGATAGGTTTCTTCCATGCCTGTCCCCAAAGGTCCTCCGCCCATGACAACCATGATGTCGCCAGCTTCGATTCCCCCTGTTTTAATCGCTAGGATCGCTGCCTTTTCCGATGTATAGATCTTTGCTGTACCGGTATGACGATAAACACCATCTTCTCCAACCACAGAAGGATCAATACTTGTTGATTTAATGACAGAACCCTCAGGTGCAAGGTTTCCTTTCGGGAAAGTAACCGTTGAGGTTAACCCGCGTTGTTTGGATTGACTTGGGCTCATGATAACTTCATCCGGATGAACGCCATCACGCTCTACCAAAATTTGTCTAAACTTCGCACGCCGTTCTGAGGCTTCCCACCAGTCCAGGTTCGCCCCAAGTGTTTCCCCTGTTACGGTAAGAACATCTTCATGCAGCAGTCCTAATTTTCGAAGGTGAAGCATTACTTCAGGTACTCCTCCCGCTAAGTAAGCCCTTACTGTTGGATGGTTATCTGGACCATTAGGCAGAACACTTACTAAACGAGGTACGACTTTATTAATTCTTTCCCAATCATCGACTGTAGGTATTCTACAACCGGCAGCATGGGCAACAGCTGGAAGATGCAGTAACAGGTTGGTTGAACCGCCGAATGCCGCATGTAGGACCATCGCATTTTCAATCGCTTTATCCGTGATGATATCCTTGGTGGTAATCTTCCTCTTCTCTAATTCCAACGCAGCGCGTGCCGAATGCCTTGCCATCTCTTCCCAAACCAGCTGACCGGATGGGGCCAAAGCAGAATGAGGCAACGCTAATCCAAGTGCTTCGACGACAACTTGTGAGGTTCCTGCCGTTCCTAAGAATTGACATCCTCCCCCGCTAGAGCCACAGGCTACGCAGCCAAGTCTTGCGGCTTCCTCCAATGTCAGCTCATCATTGGCAAATCTTGCACCAATCGTTTGAACCTTGCCCAAATCTTCCCCGTCTGTTGGAGGTAAGGTCGAACCGCCTGGAACAAGGACAGTTGGAAGATTATGCATGGATGCGAGCGCTATCATTACAGCCGGCAGGCCTTTATCACAGGTAGCTACTCCTACAACCGCCCTTCTTGTTGGAATCGAGCGGATGAGACGTCTCATCACCATTGCCGCATCATTCCGATATGGAAGGGAATCAAACATACCTTCTGTTCCTTGGGAGCGTCCATCGCACGGGTCACTTACAAAACTTGCAAATGGAATCCCTCCAAGTCTAGTAACCTCTTCAGCAGCAGCTCTCATTTGCAATCCAAGTTCATAGTTTCCGGTATGGTATCCCAATGCGATTGGCGTGCCATCCGCATCACGAATGCCTGCCAAAGTTCCTATAATCAGCACCTGCTTGCCAAGAAGCTTGGATGGCTCCCAGCCCATGCCGGCATTCATTGTCAAACCAAAAATGTCGCCGCTTGGCAGTTCCCTTAACATTTCGGGAGTCAATGGAAGGGAACCTTGGGGCCCGGCACCATGAGTCCTGATTTGATAGACGGCTTGGTTTACTTCTCCAAAAATGGATTCAAGTGTCATAGTAACCTCCTACTATTAAATCTAAGATAGTCTTTCATGAAGCTCAATAGTTTTATAATATAAAACTAGGTTTTACTATTTGATTTACAAACCGATTATAGCATACCCATTTTTGAAGATAAAGGGATATTATGCCTAATCATGTGAAAGTATAAATATTTTTCATTTGCAAATTTATAGAAGCTGTTTGTTATAATAGGATATAATTTTATAATATAAAACTGAAGGGGTCATTTATGCCAATTATTCAATCTGTTGAACGAGCTCTTAAGATTCTAGATTTATTTGATGAGTATACGCCGGAACTAAAAATCACCGAAATCAGTGAAAAAATGGGGCTGCATAAAAGTACGGTTCATTCCCTATTAAAAACGCTCCAAGAACATTCCTACATCGCTCAAAATCCGGAAGATGGAAAATATAGATTGGGAATGAAACTGGCGGAAAGAGGGAACTTTGTCGTTAGCAATATGGATATAAGGAAAATAGCGAGGAAATACCTTCTCGATCTTTCCACTAAAACGGGGCAAACCGTGCACTTAGGCATATTGGAAGGTAAGGAAGGGGTATATATCGATAAGGTAGAAGGTGAGCAATCCATCATTCGCTATTCCCGGATTGGGCGCAGACTTCCCCTCCACTCTACTTCGATTGGAAAAGTCCTGTTAGCCTGGCAAGATCCAAATGAGATGCAGTTACTATTAAAGGATTATCACTATCAGTTTCAAACCACTAATACGATACTAAATGAAGAGATGTTTCTAAAGGAACTCGAAAAAGTCAAGCAGCAGGGGTATGCAGTGGATGACCAAGAAAATGAGCAAGGGGTTCGTTGTGCGGCAGTGCCTATTTTCAACGGTAAAGGGCAGGTGCTGGCCGCTCTTAGTATTTCCACTCTGGTTTCGCGTGTGAGTGATCCAGAACTACTTATGTTTATTGAGCTTCTTAAAGGATCGTGTCAGGAACTATCGGAACAAATGAAATATGGGTATGAGGTTTAATGAAGCAAGGGGACTCCTTCTCAGCAGGAATATTTTTATGTATAATGGATATATAATAAAAAAAGAGAAGTGCTGCTAACACTTCTCATTGCAACCACTACCGTCAGGGTGGGGGTTGTTCATGTGATTTTATTTATGAGAACCACCCTTAAGCTTCCGACGGCGTAGGGTGGTTTTCTTGTTTTCTAATACGTTTTTCCGAAAGACATAGGCGCTAACTTCGCGTATAATTCCCTTCAGAACTTCCTGTATCATTTCAAGAAAAGTTTCCAGTTTATCACCTCCTTCCCTTTTTTTTCAGGAAAGAAGCTACAAAAACCCAGCCACCCTAACAATTATCAGTTGCTCCTTCATTCTATCATTTTCTATCCACCCAAAAACCTATCTATCTTCGACAAATGTCGAGGATGACTCAACAGAGCTTTCAATGAATTTTATATTGCACAATAATCCTCGTATTCGGCAAATATTCAATACGGAAGTACTTACCTGTATCCTCTGGTTTTATTTTAGATGAAATAAACGTATCTCCGTTTACAACAATATCCCTTTGCCCATCCTTCCCCGCTGAACCAACTGATTCAATTATTCCTTCTTTGATTTTATAATTTCCATTTATAACATTTGGCAGTTCCTTAAAATAAGGAATACTTTGATTAAAAGTAAAAACTACTATCAACCCTAAAATAATCAAAACACCAACAAATTGAGTAACTGCTTTGAACGAACCTTTTTCCTTTGGTCTTTTTTTCTTTTTTGACCTATTTGACCGGGTCTCGATAGAATCTTTTACGAATACTACCCAAATCCATGGAAATACGAATAAGCCTATGCTAATGATAAAACAGAAAAATAGAATACAAAACCAATAATAACCCATAACCTACTCCTTTATTCCGGTCTATCTTTTATAAAAATTTGAACCTTCATGAATTAGTTAAATTTTATCATAGCAGGTTAGTTGAATCTAAGATTGGTGGTAGTTTTTAATTATCCTTCCTATTACTTCGAGATCTACTATTCTTCCTATAATGAGCCCTTCTGCTATCATTAGATCCAACTTTTTGAAACCTCACTTTTTTGATGAAGTTCATCTTCATCATCGGTTTCAATCGGTCCATCCACTTTTTAATCCGGATCTTCAAAAGAAAGAAGCCAACAAGGTATGAAATGATACAGAAAGATACCACGAACAAGATCATATTCAACAACTGAACATTATTAACTCCAAACCATAATGCTTCTAAAAAAATGGTTAGGATAACAGCTCCTGCTGCCAATCGCTTAAGGTGTAATCTCATTTTCTGTCCCTCCAAGATTTATTCAAAAAAACGGTTATCTTAATACTATTAAAAACAACTTAAAAAACTCTTAATTATAAAAATTTCATAGTAGAGAAAAGCTTAAGGAAATTAATAATCTAATTGAATATTATCATTCACTATCATAAGAGTCCTCCCACGAGTCACAGGAACGGTTATCTAGATGTTGACACAAGAACCCTACGAACAATTGGTCTTTATTCAAGCTTGATTCAAACTAGAGAAGGATGGGAAAGAAGTAGATGAACTCCTCGAAAAAGAGAAAGAAAAGAAGAGAAAAGAACGGTGAATGATTCAAATTAACAATATAAGAGAGTTTTCCAAAGTGTTAAGATTTTACTAGGATTATACTACAAGTCTATAATATACTGATTTATCCTGAAAAAGGAAGCATGAGAACTGTCCCCATGCTTCCTCCCGCTTCCCCTTCTCTATCTAGTTTCTGCCAATCGCCAAATCGCAAATTCTTGATTTTTATGTCTTTCGGCCGCCGTCAAGGCACCGCCTGCCGTTTCCATGATCAGGTCATAGATTTCTTGGCCAATTTCCTCTATCGTATTGAGCCCTTGAATGATTTTTCCGGCATTCACATCAATATGCTCAGACATGATTTCATAGAGTCTTGGGTTGGTTCCCACTTTAATCACTGGGACAATAGGAGAACCTGTCGGCGAGCCCTTCCCGGTCGAAAACAAGACAATTTGCGAACCTCCTGCAGCCAAGCCGGCAACCGATTCCACGTCATAACCCGGTGTGTCCATAAAGACAAACCCTTTTTCCGCCGGCTTTTGGGCATAGGCGATTACTTCCATTAACGTCGAATTTCCACCCTTTTTAATACAGCCTAACGATTTTTCCTCAAGAGTCGTTAACCCTCCTGCCATATTACCCGGCGTTGGATTGGCCGAGCGAATATCTTCACCCGTGTCGCGGATTCGTACTTCGTATTCTTGAACAATTTTTAAAAAGGCTTCCCCGACTGCCGGACTAACAGCTCGTTTGGCCAAAATATGCTCCGCCCCGATCGCTTCGGTCGTCTCCGCTAAAATACTGGTCCCGCCATCTCGTACAACCGCATCCGAGCAGGCCCCAATCGCGGGATTAGCGGTGATTCCAGACCATGCATCCGATCCGCCGCATTCCAGACCAATAGTCAATTCGGTTATATCGGCCGTTACCTTTTCTTGGACATGGCTTCGTTCGACTGCCGTTTCGAGCCACTGCTTCCCTTCCTTCAAAATGTCCGAAATGCTTTTATCCTTTTGAAAAGAAATCGAATGGACATAACAGCCCTCTTCCTTTAAGCTTTCAACAATTTCCTCGGCGGGGTCATCATCGCCCATTCCTAAAAGAAGGGCCGCACTCACATTCGGATGGCCAGCCGTACCCTTCAGCGTTCGAATCGTCTGTTCTAAATCCTCCGGATATTGGGCCTTTCCTGCCTGATGAGCAACAGGAATAACCCCCGGAACCAACTGAGCTATTTTTTTCGCGAAACTAGCTAATTCTCCAACCGTATTCATCACAATGACATGATTCCGAACTCCTATACTTCCATTCGCCCGCCGGTATCCTTGAAAGGTCTTCATGGCAAGTGAACCTCCTTTCGCGTGCTTAATCGTTCCTCTTCCTTCAATCCGCGGACATTAAAGACATGGACATGGGAACCAGGCTGAATATCCTCTGTAGCAATCCCCATACATTCCCCATACTTAAGGATTTTTCCATCCTTAGGAATCACTACCGTCGCAATTTTATGTCCATAAGGAATTGTCTTCCTAACTTCTACGGTTTCATCGCTCCCTTGTATAGAAAGCCATTCACCCTCACTTATGTTTCTAAGGGCCACGGCTACGTTATCATTCTCATTTAGCTTCAGTGCATTGTATTTTTGGCTCATTTCGTTCCCACCATCCTTTGTTTAAAAAGTCGTACCTACATGAGGTATAGAAAACTCACCGAGTTCCAGTTGTTCCAGACAGGTTTGCTTACCGGAACAAATCTCGAGGAATTCCGATATTACCGCTTCCACTTGAAGAGAAACAGGTTCGGATGTAACAGTGTAATCAATTAACTCATCAAACGCTTCGTTTTGATGCTGTGGTGCAATGGTCATACAAGGCAATGCCAGCGATCCCGTCAACACCCCTCTATTGCTGACAATTAGTACAAGGTTACAACCGCTCGAAGCCATATTCGATAAGGCCTCTACGATATTGGTAGGAACTGTTATCAAATGAAGCCCTTTGTCAGCGGGTATTTCGCTATATCCGAGCACACTTTTGATTGTTTGGATACCCGTCATCTCCGCTTCAAGCCTGGCCAGTGTTTGTTCTGGTTCTGAAAAATTATCAAGAGAGAGCGATCCATTGCTGACTTCCTTCCATCGTCGCCGCTGCAATCCCTCACCGGCACGCTTCAAACGATTGCTCACCTCTTCATCATCAGAACGTTGTGATAATAAAAGACCTGCCGGTTCTAATGATTGTGAAAGGCCAAACAGGACATTTGCTCCGTGCTCCACTAAACGGTCCACCACCCCGCCTATAACAGGAGCAGCTTTTTCTAGGGAATCTTCATCTAAATCAACCGGTAAAATGCCAACCGACAGGGAGGAAATTGGCAGACGCTTCCGCTGTTGACTTGCTGCTTCCCGTGACCATTGTTCAGCTATTTCGACACCTCTATTAATCGTGTTTCCGCCGCCTGCCAGCTGTTGAATCCCGATACCTTTTATCGGCTTGTTTTTTGGAATGCTCTCAAGCAAGCCGCTGACTTGGTTCGTTTCACAACCTAATCCGACCAGCAGTGAGGCATATAGATTGGGATTGTCCGCTACTCCGGCTACCATATTTTTCGTTAATTTAAAGTCATCACCTAGCTGCGCACAGCCATTGCCATGAACAAAAGGAACCGCTCCCGGAACCTTTTCGGCAATTTCCCGTGCCACCACACTAGAACAGACCACAGAACAGATCACTCCAATATGATTCCTGATTCCTGCCTTCCCATCATTTCGCTTGTACCCATTAAAAGAATAGTCCAACGATATCGCTCCCTTCATTTTCATCAAATAGATAGTAGAAATACTGCAAAAAATCAACCCAGATTTTCTTCGATACTAGTTTTCATTCCGGTTGTTTGCACCTCATCGTGGAACTCTACTTTCCCATCGATGCCGCGTCTCCTTTGATACTTATCAGCCAAGATAACCGCAATCGGAACTAGAAAGGCCGTCGTAATCGTCGAAATGGAGATTTGTGCCGATGCTACTGCCACAAGACCATGATATACTTCAGCATCAGCAGCAGACATTAATCCTGAACCGCTGGCAACCGTTGCAGCCGCTGCAATCGCTGCAGGTGTGGCCACGGCATTTCCGGCCGTAGAAGCTTCCGCCCAAGGGGCAATAATACTTTTTTCACGGAACAACTTGAAGGTAAGAGCCATCGTACCACCAGAAAATAGAACAGTCATCAGTGCAAGAACCACCCCAGCTCCAACTACCTCAGGGTTAAAGAAGCTTGCCAAATTCATACCGGCCCCTAATGCAAAAGCAAAAAATGGAATAACCAACGTTTCTCCAGCCGCTAGAAAGCTGCGGATTTCGTTATCTAAATTTCCTAACAACATTCCGATTAAAATCGGCAATAAGACAGCGATAAAAGCAATAAGCGGGAAGTTGGCACCCATCATACCAAGCGCCATCAAGGTAAAGAACGGCCCGTCATTCAGGGAGAGAATAGCCGTTGCTCCGACATCCGAACGATTTCCGTATTGTCCCGTCAACGCCGCAAACATTCCCCCATTTCCATTTGTCATTGCGGCAATAATCGCCATCGTCGATAGACCAAGGAAGCCATGAACGGGGTCGGACAGTATTCCCCAAATCATCCCGATGGCAAACCCAGCTAAATACTTGGAGGTCGTCAATAACACACCCTTCTTAAGTGCTTTTCCGCCGACACGGAGATTCATTTGGCTCCCAGCGCAAAACAAAAATAAGGCACACAGGGTGGAAGCACCATCCTTAAATAACGCCTGTGTAAAACCTCCAATTTTCATAAACTCATAGTTTCCATCCTCATTAGGGGCAACTCCCAGTGATTTGAGAAGATCCATTATAAAGGGAAGATGCAGTTGATCAACCGTATTAAACAAGGCTCCTGCTAGTAAAGGGACAACCATGAGGCCGCCAGGGACTCTATCAATTATTTGCTTGATTTTCATTCTTTCACTCTCCTGTTTATATTTATAGATTTGAAAAAACAGCAATGTAACCGTTTGCAAATAATCTATAGGATTTCTGTTCATTCTTAGAAGAGAGTGGAGGCTGACTCGTAAGCAGGTTCACCTCACAACTCCATCGTATGGGGTCTAAATGCTTATTCTGAGCCAGCCGGTTTAAAAAAATCTAGAAGAAATTCACTTAGAGGTTAAAAGGGTCTTGTCTGATGAATGTTGGATGTTTTTTGAATCATTTTTTACATGATTAGTCAGTGTGCCAATTTTTTCAATGGAAATCGATACTCTGTCCCCTTCCTTCAACCACACTTGCGGATTTCTGCCCATTCCTACTCCAGGGGGTGTTCCAGTTGCAATCAGATCACCCGGTTTTAATGTCATGCTCTGAGATAAATAGGAAATGATAGTAGGTATCTTAAAAATTAAATTCAAGGTGTTGGATTGCTGCATGATTTCATCATTCAGTGTGAGCGAAATATCCAGCTGATGCGGATCTCCGACCTCTTCTTTTGTGACAATCACTGGTCCTATCGGTGCAAAGGTATCCGCAGACTTTCCACGAGACCATTGGCCGTCTGCAAATTGAAGATCTCTAGCACTGACGTCATTCATAATCGTGTAACCAAACACATAGTCCTCCGCTTCCGCTTCTGACACACACTTTGCTTCTTTTCCGATTACAATCGCCAATTCTGCTTCATAATCGACTTGCTGGGAATTAACAGGCAGGATAATGGCGTCCTTTTCGCCAACAATGGTATTGGCATACTTTGAAAAAATAACCGGTGAGGTCGGCGGCTCCATATTGGTTTCTTTGCAGTGGTCTATGTAGTTTAGGCCGACACAAATGATTTTTTCCGGCTGCGAGATCGGAGGCAAAACTTCGACATCAGCCAAAGATCCGATAGAAAGGTCCACCTTTTCTGAATCATTCACATAACTTGTAAGAAGGGCTTCTATATAAGGAAGCATGGTTTCACTTTGTTCAATAAACTGCTTCATATCATTGGGAATCGTACAGCCTTGTGTGATCTGCCCCTTGTAACGTTCATTCAATTCCACTACAGATAACACTTGATCTCCTGCTATTACGACGCCAAGCTGTGAACCCGATTCACTACGGTAAGTTACGAATTTCATCTTCCATTCCTCCTAGTAATTTTTCAAGAAATGCAGTTATACACTAGCCGTTGCAGATACAATCTTTGGAATCCCTAGTCCTTCGGCACCTAGTTTGGATGTTTTGGCCTCAGGATAATATCGTTCAATCATTTGGACGCCTAGCGCCGCACGGCGGACACGTTCTTTCACCAGTGAAATGTTGGTACTCTCCCATTGTTTTCCGGATGGGTACACATCTGGATGATTCCGCAGACCGAATTTGATGTACACCGGTGCTAATACACGAATAATTTCCGGAATTTCATAATAGCGGAGGAAACCGCCTAAATTGTCCGGCACTTCTACATATAAATCGATTGGGATATCGATCGACTGGCGGATAGCCGCAAGCTTATGTAGCGTTAAGGCAGTAGGAACATTGTAAGTGCCTGCCCCGAGGTCCTGCATTAACTTGACTGACACTGGATTGGCGGCGCCCATTTGTACCGATACCTTTACCACAAAGTCCTCCGGAAGCTGGCCCTGTTTTTTCATTTCCTTTGTCAGCAGCAAGAGGCCTTCATCCGCCACAAGTGCTCCCCGCAGTCCGAGTCTGGCACCTCTTTTTAAATCCTCCATCGCATAAACCAGCTGATCGGCCCCCTCGTGACGCAAGGCAATTGATTTTCCACCATCCGTCAGCGGCTGGGCACTAATATCCCAAGTGCCCCTTGGTCCCACAAACAAACTAAGTTCCATTCCTCTTTCGGCTGTCAGACGGCACATCTCTAAAATTTCTTCGTCTGTTTGGAGCATAATTCCGCTTCCCTGCGATACCCGGTGAATCGTTAAACCATAGTGGTCGATTTCATCTAACATCTCTGTTAATGCGATTGGTCCTTCTACACTAGGAAGTTCAATCCGGTATTGCGCCCCATCTGGAAATGTTTTGGTGGAAGTGGGCAGGTCTCTTAAATCAGTTGATGGATAACCAAGTTTTTCTAAAAGTTCTCTGGATTCTCTCATTTCTTTACCTTCTTTCGCGATAGTTTAATAGTGAAGCGCTTTCTTTATTGTTCTATTAAATACTAAGAGATTTCTATATTCCTTTGCCCCAGATCTGGTCAACTGAATATAGTAGAAACCCCTTAGCCAAAGACTCCCGAAAAAAAGATTATGTCTGCACGGCTACACTGGAACCGCTAACTTTCTTGCTTTTCTTACCCTTTAATAAAGACAGTTTTAATTGCCGTGAAAAATTCTTTTGCCGCCTCTCCTTGTTCGCGGGAGCCTGTGCTGGATGCTTTCATCCCGCCAAACGGCGCCTGCAGCTCGACCCCTGCGCTCTCCGCATTGATTCGGACAAGACCCGCTTCGATTTCATCAATAAATTCCAGTAGCGTTGCAATATTAGTTGTAAAAATAGATGCACTCAATCCATATTTCGTATCATTGGCAAATTCAATCGCTTCTTGTAAATCAGCTGCTTTGATAAGAGCCGCAACCGGACCAAAAATTTCCTCTTGGGCGATGGCCATTTCAGGTTTCACATGTTCAAAAATGGCAGGTGTAACATAAAATCCTTGACTATACTCCCCGCCGGTCAACGTTTCTCCACCGTAAATAAGTGAAGCGCCCTCTGCCTTTCCCTTTTCAATATAGCTTCGCACTGTATGGAACTGACTTTCACTGGCACATGGCCCCATCCATATTCCTTCTAGCAAACCATTGCCGACGGTTATTTTTTTCGTGGCTTCTATTAATTTCTCTTTAAAGTCTTCGTAAACGGCACTTTCCACAATGACCCGACTAGAAGCGGTACATTTTTGACCGGTGGAACGGAATCCCCCGCTGATGACAGCTTCAACCGCGGCATCTAAATCGGCATCCTTTGTCACAATCACAGGATTTTTGCCGCCCATCTCCAACTGGAATTTAATCCCCCTTGCAGCCGCTGATTTTGCCACTCCTGCACCAACCGTTTCCGATCCGGTGAAGGTAATAGCATTTAGCAGTGGATGATCAATCAAGCCCTGGCCGATGATGGCCCCGGAACCGGTGATAAAATTTAACACACCAGCTGGAAAGCCTGCTTTTACAAAGCATTCAACTACCTTTGCGGCCGTTACAGCCGCCTCTGTTGCCGGTTTGAAAACGACGGTATTTCCATATACAAGAGCGGGTGCAATTTTCCAGATTGGAATGGCAACAGGGAAATTCCATGGAGTGATGACGCCAACAACTCCAAGTGGAGCTCTCTTCGTGAACATTAATGCCTCCGAATCAGAAGATGGAATCACATCCCCCTCCTTCCTCATACCTTCCCCAGCATAATAACGAAGTATGGCCACGCCACGGGCGGTTTCGCCTTTAGCCTCCGGAAGGGTTTTACCCATTTCTCTTGTTAATGTTTCAGCAATCTCATCCAAGTTCTCTTCTAAAATATTTGCAGCCTTAAATAAAAGCTGGCCGCGGGCAGCCTGCCCCAGTTTGCGCCAGTTTTTTTTCGCCTGATGGGCGGCAAGGACAGCTTTTTCAAGGTCTGCAATGGTAGAATTTTGCACAAAGCCTACGATTTCTTCTTTGTTTGCCGGATTAATACTGGGGATGACTTTCTCAGATGCTGATTCCTGCCATTCATTGTTAATAAAATTTTTAAACGCTTTCAAATTTGTGTCAATTAGCATTAAAATCCCACTCCCTTTGGCAATAATGTATTTGGATCTTTTGCTTTATATATGCCGGCCTAAGCCGGTTTTAAATGTATTCGTTTTTTTGCGGCCTGGACTTGGACATAGCCTAATTAGAACTATTTATTCGGTTCTTTACTTTGGGAGGCGGCATAGCCGGCAAGCTGTGATAAGCGGCTGGCTAGCTGGAGGATTTCCTCTTTTGCCGCCTCTCTCTTCTGTTCCCAGCTATTGGTCATCATCGTAAAACTAACACTAGCGATCATTTTATTCTCAAAGTTATAGACCGGCGCTGCTACACAATGAAATCCTAAAGAAGCCTCCTGATTCTCGATGGCATAACCATTTTTCTTCGCCTCTTGCAGGTTCTCATAAAGCGTATCGATGTCTGAAATCGTGAACTCCGTTTTTTTCTTCAACGGTTCTTGAAGAATTTCTTTCAGATCTGCTTTAGAAAATCCCGTTAATTGCATTTTTCCAATGGCGGAGGCATGGGCAGGAAAACGCATACCAGGGTCTGTAACCAAACGGACGCGTGAATCCCCTTCCATTTTTCCCAAATAAATGACATCGCCTTCCTCTAAAATCCCTAATTGGATATGTTCATTTATTATATGAACCGAACGAGCAGCCTCTTTATAGAAGGACTGAACAATATTAAACTGTTGAAAATAAGCTGAACCAATCCCCGCCAAGGCAGGACCTAAAGAGTAAGTATCACCTTCCCCCTTGGTGACCCACTTTAATGTTTCCAACGTATTCAGCAGGGAAAATAGAGAGCTTTTATTCATTTCCAGTCTTTTGGACAACTCAATCAACCGCAGCTGATTGGGAAACTCTCCAATAAGCCTTAACACCTTATCAGCACGCTCAATCGCTGGAACCCAATACTTTTCCTTCATAAACTATCACTTCACTTCGAAAGGTTTATTATAGTAAACCAGGTTTTAAATATTAAACTACTAAAGTCATTCTATCATACTAATATGAATTTTCAAATAATTTTTAGAAAAAAACTTAGGTTGCAGTCAAATACTTACAACAAATAACCCCTCCTGCTTTTCACGAACGACAATGTTTCGACCAATCCCCCCTATTTACTAAACTACTCAAACGTTTAATTAAAACAGCCGAAAGGTTTGTAGTGTATGGTTTTCTCTTAGAAACCAGAAAAAAGATTGTCGATAAAAGTTGGCGTATTTCACAGAAAAAAACTTAATTTCCCGGAAAATTCTATTGTTTTCGATTGAACTAACTTTATACTTGAATTTCTCCAATAATTCGCCATTAATCAAACATTTGTTTAAAAATGAAATAATCACCGCTAACTCTGAATTCCTCTCTCTAGCTGTATGAAAGAAATGTCGAGAGCTGATAAAAGAACGATGGCAAATCGCCTCCCGATATAAAGTCATATCGGTTGTATTGAGGATTGTTTTTCAAATAAAAGTACTTTGGAAATGCCCAACGAAGGGTTCCCATGGTTTTCCAAACACCACCAGAACCGTGCCTTCTCCTTCCCATGCCTCCGCTTAATCAAATAGAAACTAAATATGTACATTTACTTTGAAAATGGTTTCAAAAAAATATTCTCTGGGTACCCCTATATCGACACTCTTTTTAATTTAATTGCAATATATTTTAACTAGAAGACAAAGTGATAAGAGGGGGAATTTTGCATGAAATTACAAGGATTAATGAAGGTATTCTTTTCTGTATTAATGATTTTTACATTACTGCTACTGCCCTCACAGTTTTCACAGGCAACTGCAAAAACAAACATTACAAACCCTCCCAAAACGGAAAAGGCAACCACCTATATTACTTCCTTCAAGCAGGTTAATGGGAAATGGGTGGGAAAATTTGATTACATACAATGGTATTTCGGTAAGTCTGCTAATAAGGAATTTTTCAAGGATTGTAAATGCCAGAAAGAAATGGATGGTGCCCCAGATGGGTACTGGATTCGAAACGTTAATCCAAAGATACGTACCTTTACCATTTCAAATAATGCCCAATATATCTTACAGACACGTAGTTTATACGAAATTAAATGGAATGAAAAAGTAACTAAAAGTCAGTTTATTACCTTTTTGAAACAGAGGGATAAGCAACATCAAATTCCTTTCCATCTAGAGATAAAAAATGGGGTTGTAACAAAAATTACGGAACAATATATACCTTAAAAGAATAAGCTCATTATTTCTGATACTACAGAGATAATGGGCTTTTTTTAATAAAATAAAAAGAGACCAAACTAGGCCCCTTCTGCTCTAACCGATATCTTCAAATATTTTTTCAAATTCACAAGAAAAGGGCCAACTTTCTGTTTAGCTTGGACTTAGAAAGTTAACAAAGATAATGGTAGTTTCAATATCATGAAGAAGACCTTCACAAAGTGTTCTTAACGGCATTTTTAATATTTAAACATTATTAAAATAGTCAATGGATGGGACCTTTCATACTTTGAATTTTATAGAAGATTAGGTGAAGGGGTAGAATGTTCATAGTAAGGTTCAACATGATTAATCCTAAGTTCAGTTACTGTATTAAACTTAAAATAATAATTAATAGGATGGATATAAAAATACCAACCAATTTTAGTGGTTTAGGCAGCTTTTTAACAGTATCCTTGCATCCAATATTGGATCTATTTCCTTCGAATTATTTGTGATTTAATAAGAAGTCTTATCCTTAATTGAGTGACCAGCGGTAGTTAAAATAAGCGGAGGTTTTCCGGTTATACTGTAGAATAGGGCTCAATTCGGGGTATATAAGCGGAAGTTTTCCGATTAAACAAAGGAATATGAACCATTTTCATGTTTTTCGAGTCAATAGTCGGAATCTCTCCGTCTATTTAGGCTATTTTCAGCGATATTTCAAAATTAAGAGAAATTTCTCCGCTTATTATCAAGCTCGCATTAGCGTCAAATAAACTTGTACATCTTACGGGTGCTGGTTTAGTAAAATAAAGAATTTCAAAAAAGGGCTTAAAGATATTTGCAACTTTAAGCCTTTTTAACTGTGAAGTTTATGTGATTTGCTATTTGATTTCGTCTTTCTTTCTTTTAGTAAAGCCTCGAAACCTTCTTCGATTACTGTAAGAATTAATTGAAAACCATGCCACCATCAGTTAAAATATTTTGCCCCGTAATATAATTAGAATCGGATGATGCCAAGAAGGAAACTAAATTCGCCACATCATCAGGAGTTTGAGTACGCCCAATTGCAATTCCCTCTGCAAATTTTTGGAATGCCTCACCTTTTTTTGTACCCATATGCTCCATCATTTTCTCATCGAGACGTTCCCACATAGATGTCCCTACAATTCCAGGACAATAAGAATTAACGGTGATTTTATCTTTTGCGAGTTCCTTAGCAGCAGCTTGTGTTAAGCCTTTAACAGCAAATTTCGATGCCGAGTATACACCTAACATTTCAAAACCTTCCTGACCAGCTATGCTGCAGGCATTAATAATTTTGCCGCCAGTTCCTTGCTTTTTCATTTGATTCGCGGCTGCTTGAATGCCGTATATGACACCTTTAACATTTATATCAAGAACACGATCTACAGCATTTGGATCTGCTTGAGAAAGTGGGGCCACCTGTCCTTCAATACCAGCATTATTAATAAACACATCAACACTGCCAAATGTATCTACTGCTTTTTGAACTAGCGCTACTTGATCTTCTAATTTAGAAACGTTTCCTATAAATGAAGTTACATTAACACCTTTTTCTTCAAATTCTTTAACCGCTTCACTTAAGATTGCTTCATTAATATCGCTAAGTACAATCGAAAAGCCATCTTTTGCCAGGCGTTCTGCTAACCCTTTACCAATTCCTTGACCTGCACCAGTAATTACTGCAACTTTTTGTTTAGTCATTATGATTCCCTCCAAAAATGTTCTTATGATTTCATAAAAAAATCTATTAAATCTCAATAGATTAAACCCTATTGATATAAGATTTTTCTCTTGCCATTGCGCTACCCTTTTTAGCTTAAAATGATCCTATGTAAAGAGAGATTAACAGTAGATGGCTATTCATTAACTGTTAATCTCTTTTAATACTTTTACTAGAGAACCAGTAAATAAGGTGTCTCAATATATTTAACTAGGGCATTTAGGAATTCTGCTGCTAGAGCCCCATCAGCTATTTGATGATCGAAGGTGAGACTAAATGGAATTTTCTTAACCGATTTCACTTTGCCCTCTTCATCTAAGACTAATTCATCCTGGAAGGCCCCTACTCCTAAAATACCTGTTTCTGGTGTATTCAATATAGGTGTAAAGTACTCAATTCCACTGGCCCCAAGGTTGGTAATCGTGAATGTTGAGCCAGTTAGTAAGTCTCCTCCTGCCTGACCATTTCTTGCTTTCCCCGATAGTTCTTTTATTTCTTTTGCCAGCGTGCCGATTGTTTTCTGATGGGCATTCTTAACGACAGGGACTAACAAGCCATCGTCTAAAGAAGTGGCAATACCTAGATGAACCTCATCAAACTCTGTCAATTTGCCATCCTGGTAGTGGGAATTCATTTTCTTCAAATCTTGTAAAGCTAGAATCGTTGCTCTAGCAACCAATACAGTCAAAGTAAGTTTGACATCTAAATCAGCAGACGCAATTTCTTTCCTTAAAACTTGTTGGAAATCAATTAATCGATCAGCATTTGCCTTTCGATGTAAAGTCAATTGAGCGGTTTGTCCCAAACTTCTACGCATATTGCGAGCAATCGCTTTTCGCATCGGACGAAGACCTTCACCTGCGGATTCATAAGCGGTTTCATAATTGACAGCAGGTGCAGCTAGGGCTGCGGCAACTTGTGACTCTGCTTGATAATCGTAACCGCCCGCTAAAACACGTTGGATATCTTGTTTAGTAATCCTAGCGTTTCCACCAGTACCCTTAATGAAATCAATATCCAGATTATTTTCTTTAATCATTTTTCTCGCTAATGGAGTAATGAATATCCGGTTACCTTTTACTTTCTTTCCTTCGGCTGCCTTCACTTTAGCAGGTGGATCAACCTCTAAAGTGGCTGTTGCTAATTGCTCTACTTGTAATTCATTCGTTACAGCCACTTCGCCCTCTTCTCCAATCACAGCTATTGGAGCGCCGACTTCTAGCTGTTCTTCGACCTCCGCATTTTTAACAAGTAAAGTACCCGATATTGGAGATTCAACTTCTTGGTTTAATTTTTCTGAACTGATCATTAAAACCGCTTCGCCTTCGTTAACAGGATCTCCCACTTCTTTATACCATTCAACAATGGTACCTTCAGTCATCGTCATTCCTAATTTAGGCATTACGATTGTTTCACTCATTCCGCTTCACCTCCTATTTCATTACAAGTTGTTTTTTCAAGTCAGAAATTAATTCTTCTGCAACAGTCAATACCTTGTTTGCATCCGGAATATAGGCCTGCTCCAAATTATATGCAAACGGTACCGGCGTATTTGGTGCACAGACCGTTTTAATCGGACCATCTAAATAATCAAAGGCTTTATCCGCGACTACTGAGGCAATATCTGTAGCTGTGTTGTTATGTGGATTGGACTCATCCATAACGATTAATCTTCCCGTTTTCTTCACCGATTCCAACACAGTTTCTTGATCCCAAGGGGCAACCGTCCTTAAATCAATGACTTCCACTGAGATTCCATCTTTATCTAGTGTATCTGCCACTTCATGGGCTACCCGAACCATTTTACCAATCGCCACAATTGTAAGGTCCGTTCCTTCTCTTGTCACATTGGCCTTACCAATTTCAATGGTATAATATTCTTCAGGTACCTCCCCTTTCATGCCATAAAGGGTCTTGTCTTCTGAAAAAACAACTACGTTATCTTCCTCAATAGCTGCTAACATCAATCCTTTTGCATCATATGGATTAGAAGGAACAACCACTTTAACACCTGGAATCGCACCAAACATCCCATACAAAGTTTGAGAGTGCTGCGCAGCTGCACCAGCGCCCGCACCATGGACCGTCCGAACTGTAAGAGGGATTTTTGCTTTTCCACCAAACATATAGCGCATCTTGGCTGCTTGATTTAAAATTGGGTCCAAAGCGAATCCAACAAAATCATTAAACATTAATTCAGCAATTGGGCGTAAACCTGTGGCAGCAGCTCCGACTGCCGCACCAAAATATCCATGCTCTGCGATGGGTGTGTCGATGACACGTCCTCTACCGAACTCTGTTACCATCCCCTTCGATAATCCGAAAACCCCGCCGAATGCATCATCATGACGTCCATCGTCTTTGACTAAATGGTCGACTTCAGCACCGCCAGCAACATCCGTACCAATTAAGATAACAGTTTCGTCTTCTCGCATTGCCTGTGTCATCGCTTCAGTAATAGCAGTCATAAAAGTTACTTGTCTTTTTGTCATTTTTCATTCCCCCTCTTCTTATGCAAAAATATCCGTATATAAAGTTTCTAAATCTGGCAGTGGGCTTGCTTCAGCAAAAGCTACTGCCTCTTTGATCGTTTCTTTAGCTTGTACTTCAATACCATCCGCTTCTTCTGCAGTCATCCAACCATTCTGAAGCGCCTTTTCTCTGAATTCGAGAATGGGATCGCGGTCTTTATTTGGATCATTATCCGTTTTATATTTTTGTTCATCCCCTTCAAAGTGACCATATTTCCGGTATGTATCACATTCAATTAGGGTAGGGCCGTTACCTGACTTTGCCCTTTCGATGGCTTCTTTTGTAGCATTGTAAACAGCCTCAACATCCATGCCATCCACACGTACACCTGGCATATTATAAGAGGATGCTCGTTCATAAACGGTTTCAGATGCACTTGCATATCTAAATGGCGTACCCTCACCAAATTGGTTATTTTCACAGACAAAGATGACCGGTAAGCTTAAAATAGAAGCTAGATTTAGACCTTCATGGAATGTCCCTTCATTTGACGCTCCATCACCAAAGAAGCAGACCGCGACATTGTCTTTTCCTAAAGTCTTAATGCTAAGAGCGGCACCAGCTGCTAAGCCGAAACCACCCCCGACAATTCCATTGGCACCCAGCATTCCTTTACCAACGTCAGCAACATGCATGGATCCACCTTTTCCTCCACCTAAGCCATCTTTTTTACCCATAATCTCTGCCATCATGCCTTTGATATCGCAACCCTTTGCAATCGCATGTCCATGTCCACGATGGGTACTGGTAATATAATCTTCATCATCTAATAGTGCCATGACTCCTGTTGCAACAGCCTCTTCCCCTGCATACAAATGGACAAATCCTGGAATTAAACCTTTTCCGAAAGTACGATGCACATCCTCTTCAAAAAACCTAATCTCATTCATCTTTTGATAAATCCAAAGGACTTCTTTCTTTTCCATTAATTATTCCTCCCTTTATTTGTTTACATATGAATTGCTTGTTTGAGTAAAGCGTTTGCATTTTCTCCGATCGCTTCAGAAATGGCAGGATGGGCATGCACCATGCTTGCTAGTTCATTCATCGTGCCTTCTGAGTGCTTCATGGCCAAAATTTCTCCAATTAACTCTGTTGCATTCGCCCCCACAATAACGGCACCTAGTATTTCCTCATATTGATGATCCGAGATAATTTTGATAAATCCTTCCGTTTCTCCCATCGCAATGGCTTTCGCGTTTCCGGAAAGGTTAGATGTGGTTATTTTCACATCATATCCGGCATTCCTGGCTTGTTCTTCATTGAGCCCGAATGAGGCGATTTCAGGATGGGTATAGACACATCTAGGAATTTCCGTTTGATCTAGGGGTTGAGGATAATCGCCATTCATGGCCTGAACCGCAATCAGACCTTCGGCACTTGCTGCATGTGCCAATTGATAGCCTCCTACCAAATCCCCCACTGCATAAACGTGTTTTTTGCTAGTTTCATAATCACCATTAACTGCCACAAACTTGTTCGATGCATCCATTTGTAGGTTAAGTCCTTGTGCTACTTCAATATTTGGTTTTCTTCCAGTTGCCACCAAAAGAGTGTCAAATGGAATTTCTTGATCCGCTAATATGATCTTCCCTTTTTGTACTTCCTGGATTTTGGCCTTTATAATGGTTTGTATATTTTTCTTTTGCAAGTGCTTTTTAATGATTTTTCGTGCGTCAAGGTCTTCGGTTAATAGAATGTCAGGAGCTACTTCGATAATGGTCACCTTTGTTCCTAGTGGAGCCATGGCGAAAGCTAACTCTATGGAAATGACCCCGCCCCCAATGATCGCCATGGACTTTGGCAGTTCCTTCAAGTCAAAGAATGTATCGGTAGTGTGATAGTTTATTTTATCCAAACCATTAATAGGAGGGATAAACGGTGTGCTTCCTGTTGCTAATAAAATATCTTTACCTCTGATTTTGACGTCTCCAATGGAAACAACTAAAGCATCCGAAATTGACGCTTCTCCTTGAAAAAGGGTAATGTCGTTTTTCTTTAACAGATGATGAACACCACCGGTTAACGTCTGTACGACTTGATCTTTACGTTTCATCAATTTTGGAAAATCAATCGATATTTCGCCGGTTTTAATGCCCCAGCTATTTGCCTTTTGAATTTCTTCAACCATTTCACTATGTTTCAAAAGGGCTTTTGATGGTATGCAACCGACATTCAGACAGGTTCCACCTATTTTCTTTCTTTCGACGATCGCTACCTTTTTGCCTAATTGAGCAGCCCGGATGGCGGAAACATATCCCCCAGGTCCTGCACCAATGACAACTAGATCAAACTCTTTCATTCCTGTTCATCACCTTCATTCGTTTTAAATGGAATGTTTTCTTTACACTCATATATAATGCAAGTACCGTGCCAACTTTTAAAAAGTGTTGAAAATGTTGTCATAACAACGCCGTTCCTCTGCCTTTGTACTTTCCTTCATCTAAAAGTATTGTATCAATGAGACGGATTGTGTCTCAGGTGTCTCATTGTCTCATTTTCTTGAGACACAAAAAAACTCCATTTGATCCTTCCCATCTGAGAGAGGTATAAATGGAGGTTTTTTATTTTATATTTTCGCTTTCCAATCTTCCGCGGTCAGCTGATACTGTTTGATTTTTCGGTACATGGTGGCGCGAGAGATATCAAGGACTTTTGCAGCGCTCGTAACATTTCCATCCTCCTTAATCATCGCTTCAATAAGTCTTTCCTTTTCGTCTAGTTTTACCGGGCCTTCAAGCAATTCCGGAGGAAGGTAGAATGGCAAGAGACTATTTCCTTCCATATTAAAAAGAGATTGTTGAATCACATTTTTTAATTCCCTGATATTCCCTGGCCAATGATAGTGTGTCAGGTAATGCATGGTATCTGCTTGTACGACAATATCACGTTTCCCAAATTCCCCACTCATTTTTTTTAGGAAGTGATGGACCAATGCAGGGATATCTCCGCTTCTTTCACGTAAAGCAGGAATTCTCAAGCTTATCACGTTAAGACGATACAATAGATCCTCTCGAAATTCACCTTTTTGGACAGCTTCCTTTAAATTTTTATGAGTAGCCGCAATGACACGTACATCCAGCGGAATCGGTTTGTCCCCGCCCAGTCTAGTGACCACCCTTTCTTCCAATAACCGAAGCAGGTGGACTTGTAAATCTAACGGCATATCTCCAATTTCATCAAGGAAGATCGTACCTCCCTGAGCCAATTCAAACTTTCCAGGACTTCCTTTCGATTTCGCTCCCGTAAAGGCACCTGATTCATAACCAAATAATTCACTTTCTAACAATCCATGTGGAACAGCCCCACAGTTAATGGCTACAAAGGGTTTATCAGTCCGCTTACTGGCCTGATGGATGGATTGGGCAAAAAGCTCTTTTCCTGTCCCCGTCTCACCTGACAGAAAGACAGTGGAATCAATCATCGTCGCTTTCCGCGCCTTTTTTACGATATCTGTAAACTCCTTTGAAGAACCGATCATGTCATCAAAGCTATATCGTGTTGATCGAGAAATTCTAGAAGGGATTAAGTTAGGTTTTTGCGGTTTTGAGATAGGATTTTCTGTGTTTTTCCTAAAAAAGATAACGGCTCCGAAAATCTCGTCTTGGAAAGTGACAGGATAGATGGAGCATATAAATTTTTGCTTGTTTTTATGATTAACACTTACCTCTTCTCTTAAAATCTGTTGTCCATTATGTAAAACAAACTCTACGAAACTATTTAACTTAGGTATGCTATTTAACGTTTTTACTTCATTTAGAAGGGAGTGTGATTTGGCAGCAGCATTTTTTTCGACAATACTCTTTCCACCATCCACTATAAAAACAGCATCTTCCACACCTTCCAATGCCGTATTTAAAAATAAATGATTACGTAAAGCATATTTGAAAAAATATTGATTGATAGACTTGGAGATCTGATTAGCTTCCGAAAAGATAAACTTAATGTTTTGCTGATTCAACTGTTTATTGCATCCTGCAATATTAATCACGCCTAGCAGGTCATTTGTAAACGGATACAAAATAGGGAAAGCTGCACAAAACCATTCATGGTTCTTTTCGCAATAATGTTCCGAAAACAAAACTTGCGAGGACTGTTTGGTTTTCAGAGCAAGCCCCACTGCGTTTGTTCCTGCTGATTTCTCAGTCCAAGTTCCCCCAGTGAGTATATTAATTTTCTCCGCTTTCTTCAAGATATTCTTTTCACCCTCAGAATACAAGACTGTACCATGATTATCTGCAATGGAAAACATCGTTCTAGATTCATCTAATATACCAGATAAATTTTTAATCTGCGGAGTAGCAACCGTAATCAATTCCTTATTTTTCTCCAGCCGGTTCTCTAAATCAGTTTGAGTAATAATTTCATTAATTTTTTTTTGAAAAGGACTAATACCAAGCTTCTTTGAATTTTCCCATGAATTGATGATGTCCATACGAATCTCTTCGCCCGTATATTGTCCCATTTCTAGATATTGCTTCCAAATTTTATTAATAGAAAGGTTAAATTCCATGGATCCAACTTTATCATTTGTAAGTGTCGGTATCATAAAATGCCTCCCGAAATATCTAAAATATTAAGAATATTATAACACAAACTAGTAATAATTAGGAGGCGTTCGTTGGTTTAGGAGATTTTTAGAGGGATACACTGGTTAGCGCTGCTTTTTCATCTCACTTCCTTTTAAGCAGCCAGCGGAAGTAAAATAAGCGTAGATTTTTCCGTTATATGGAGAATGGAGCCCATTTCGGGGTAAATAAGGGGAGGTTTTCCGACTATGCAAAGAAAAATCCGACATTTTCGCGTTTTTCGAGTCAATAGGCGGAATCTCTCCGTCTATTTCAGCTATTTTTAATGATAATTACTTAATAAGCGGAATTCTTACGTTTATTTATCTGATCGGGTGCTTAACATGATCCCCCACCCGGTAAGAGCGAATCCGCTTGATCCCAGATGCGGTAATCAACATCTTTTTGTCGACTAGTTGAGAAAGTACTTTTTTTACCGTCTTGTCACTTAGCTTCAAATATTCCTCGACTTCTTTAGGGGATATGGCTTCTCCTTTTCGAATCGCCAGCCGAACCACTTCCTTTTCGACAAAGGACAGAGATGTCTGGTCCAATTCATCTCCCAGCCATTGGCCAATCACTTGCTGAACAATCTGTTGACATCGACGAGGCTTTTCTTTAACTTGGTCATAACAAAAGCGGATTACGGTCCATCCGTCAATCACCAGCTGGTTTTGACGTTCAAGGTTGTCGGAAAATTGCCATCTGCTTATGTTCTTTAGGTGAGGGCCATACCCGTCGACCTCAAGGCAAATCCGGATGCCGGGACGAATATAAGCAAAATCCAAATACCTTTTGCCATCCTTGAAATCATTGACTTCATATTCTGGATGAAGATATCGGAAATGGTAAAATAAAGGCCACCACACTTTCTCCAAAAACAACCTTTCAGCCTGGGTGTGACCCTCTTGTAAGCGTCGCAACCGTTCACCGGTTCTTGCCTGTAAGTGAGCATTCAAAAAGGCCTGATATTCTTCTTCAAATCCCATAGAATCCCTCTCCTGTTATCTAATGTTCATATCTATTACAGTACTTATTATTCAATTATTTATTTATTTGAAATTCGGATAGATTTTTAAAATCACTGATTTTCAATGCGCATGAAAAAAAGAGGTTAGTGTAGTGGTTTCAGTTTTTAGAGAAAGTAAAAGGCAAATAAGGACTTGCGGGGCAGCTAATATAAATTGAATATCTAGAGAAGAATTTGAGGCTAGAGCTATTTTCAGTTTAATAGAATTCCTACATTTGTCAATCTATTATCTTGATATTTCTGTCAATACCATACTACTTACTTACCATTTCTATTTTCGTTAAGAAAACTTTTAAAGATTTGATTATTATTTAACAAAAATCTGTCCATGCTAGTTTTAGAGTCTTAAAAACAGGGAGGTTGCTAACATGCTAACACCTAAAATTCGGAACAACGGACTAATTAAAATTCTGACAATCCTTAGTGCTATTACAGTCCCTTTTTTGAATAATCAGGAGCCGGCTAATGCGGATAAAGCTTCTTCTGAGGTTACCGTTACTGTACCTACGCTAAATGTCAGGGAATCTGCTGATATGTCAAGTAAGGTCATTAGCCGTGTTCATCAAGGAGATACGTTGGAAATCATACAGAAGCGGAATGATTGGGATCAAATTAAACTAGCAAACAATCAAACTGGCTGGGTATACGATGCTTACATAACGCCGGCTAAAACGACCGTTGGAACCATAGACACCTATTCTTTAAACGTCCGGGAACATCCAAGTGTATCTAGTAAAGTCGTGGGTTATTTGAAATTGGGATCAAAAATAACCATCCATGCGGAACAAGCTGGATGGGCCAACATTGTTTCCTCATCCGGTGTGAGCGGGTGGGTGAACGAAAAATATATCTCTAAAGATACATCTAGCAGTCAGCTCACACAACCTGCACCCACAGCAAAGAAGAAGTCTGGTACTACAACAGAATTGAAAACAGCTAAGGCTTCAGATGTCCCCACCGCGCTTACGCCAAATAGCCAAAAACCGTTGAAGGGAAAAACCATTGTACTTGACCCGGGACATGGCGGGAAGGATAGAGGCACAACCAGTATCACTGGGACACCTGAAAAATCATTAAATTTACCAACAGTTGAAGCGGTGAAACAAAAGCTTGAAAATGCAGGGGCCCAAGTGATATTGACACGAACCAACGATACCTTTATTTCCCTAGAGCAGCGTGCCAATGTGTCCAATCAAAACCACGCGGATGCTTTTATCAGTTTTCATTACAATTGGTCCAATAACCCATCGGTAAGCGGCATAACTAATTTTTACTATCAAAAATCTAGTAACCCATTAGCCACAGCTATTTTGAACCAAGTTGCCAAAGAAACAAAATTAACGAACCTTGGAACAAGATTCAACAACTTAGATGTTCTGCGTAACAATAAACAACCAGCTACTTTAATTGAACTCGGCTTCCTCTCCAATCAACAAGATGATTCGACCGTTGAGAGCTCTAATTACCGTAATAGCGTTGCTCAAGGAATCTATCTAGGACTAATTAATTTTTTCCAATCAAACTAAGAAGCATAAACTAAATATCTATAACTAAAGTTTGCGATTCTTCATTAACGAAGGATCGCTATTTCCTGATTAAAGATTATTCGGCAAGGACAACAGAAAAAAAGAAGCATCCATTAGACACTTCCCTTTTCTTAAGAAAAAATAGATTACCAAGTTAAAAAATTTTATAAATAAGGCTGTCTCATTTAAGGTGACAGGCACCCGATGAGACAGCATATGATCATTGCTTAACTTGCTAATTCCTGTCCTAGTTGTTTCGCTTTTTGGCTGTGAGTTTTTTCACTTGCCATAATCAATCCGCCTGCGATGACAAATGCTAGAATGATGATGGACATCACCACATAGGAACTTTGGAATCCGATGGCACCATATAAGACTCCCATTAAAGAGGAGAAAATCGTAATACCAATCTGTTTTGCAAAGTTAAAAGCAAGCATATATACGGTTGCTGACAAACGAACATCAAAGACGCTTGTAATATATTTCATAATAGAGATGAGCATTAATGGCATTTCAATCGCTGCTAATAATCTCCAGAATGAGAGCATCCAAACCTCAGTAAGGAAGGCAGAGCCTAGTACACGGACAAATAAAATGATACCTGCGATGATTAACCCATTTTTTGCACCAATTTTATTGATGAACCATGGTGTGATAACCATAAAGCCTGCTTCCATAAAAATCTGAACAGAGGTAATCCGGCTGAAGACAAGTTCTCCTTCTGATTGATCACCGAAAAAGCTTGCAAAATAGTTCGGGAATTGCTGATCGAATACATCAAACATCGTTGCAGAACCGATGATAATTAAACAAAGTCCCCAGAAACTTTTATTTTTAAAGACATTCATCATACTTTTCTTAGTTACAGGGGGTTCTTCTACTTTTGCAGCAGCTGATTTTACTCCGCCATCATCCTCTTTGTTCACGCGAAGCGCCCATAATAATACACCAAGTAAAATCGCGGAGCACGTAGAAGCCCAGAAAATACTGAATGGGTTTTGAACAAACATGATTCCGCCGATAAATGCCGCTGTACCGCCTGCAATGGATCCGAATAAGCGAACATGTCCATATTCATAGTTGTTCACACGAGTGGAACGCTCAATATAGGCCTCAACCACCCCTACGCCTCCATTTAGACACAGGCTTAAGTAAGCACCGCCAACAATGGCACCAAATATAGCATTCATCTGAAGAAGTGGAATAAAGGCAAATTGGACAAATGGTCCTACAAACAATAGACATAATACAACAAAACCAAATAAGTACTTTTTCAATCCCAGTTTATCTTGAACCACACCATAGATTGGCTCCAGAACTAAAGCGGTTACCGCCATAGCTGAGAATACAAGCCCGGAAATACTGGTATCCAAATGGGCTGTTTTATGCAGCCAAAAGGGCAAGAAGCCGAAAATTAATGCCCATATCATAAAGTAGAAGAAGTACATTCCTCCAAAGTTCCAAAACTTTAACTGTTTTAAGTTGTTCATTTCTTTCACTCCCTTTTATTTTAAGACTTCTGTTGTTTTTGGTGTCCACCTAGTATCTGAAACCGGAACGCCGAAAACAGGATTTCCCTCTTCATCCCAATCAATTTTTTGAGCTCTGGCATGACGATTTGGTTCATAAAGCGGATCTCCGACAAGCTCCGTGTAATTGCGCGCATGATAGACCAAAATAGTCTCTTTCCCATCCTCTGATTCAGTAAAGCTATTATGCCCTGGCCCGTATTGGCCATTTTGCGGACAGCTTTGGAAGACTGGTTCCTGACATTTTGTCCAGGCTGCCGGGTTTAATAGATCATCCTCTTCATTGGCAGTTAATATTCCCATGCAGTAATCTACACCAGTGGCACTGCCCGAATAGGTAATAAATACTTTTCCATTTTTAATTAAAACTGCCGGACCTTCATTTACCCAAAACCCTTGAATTTCCCAATCCAGTTCAGGTTTAGTGAGCATAACTGGCTCAGTAGCCAGTGTCCATGGGTTTTCCATCTTTGCGATATAGAGATTGGAGTGACCCATAATCTCCACATCCTGCTGTGCCCAAACGTAGTACTGTTCTCCTTTATGGAAAAAAGTTGTGGCGTCTAGTGAGAACGTTGACATTCCAGTCTTCACTTCACCCTTTTCTTCCCAAGTTCCTTCCAATGGGTTATCGGATGCGTTTTCAAGAACGTACATTCTGTGGTTAAAGGTATCATCATCAATATTGGTGTCAGGAGCAGCCGCAAAATAGATATACCACTTTCCATTTGCGCGATGAATTTCTGGTGCCCAGATTAATTGGCTCAGTGCCCCGCTATCGTGTTTTCGCCAAACAACAAATTCTTCCGCTTCCTGCAGATCATTTAGATGTTTTGCTCTTCTTAACACAATGCGATCGTATAGCGGATAGGAACCTGTAAAATAGTAGTACCCATCTGAATGTTTATAAACAAAAGGATCTGCCCGTTGTAAAACAATTGGATTCATGATTTCTCGTGTCATTTTCATACATCCCTTCAATTATTTTCAAGGAAGGCGTTTGCATATTTTCATTTACTAGACTGATAGACTTCCAAAGTCTTCTCTCATTAAGATTATTGAAAATTAACCCTTTTCAAAGAAATATGGCGCCTGGTTTATTTTTTAATATTTAGATAATGGGAAACGTTTCCTTACAGATAGATAGTATCAGTTGAACGTACAAGTGTCAACAAAATAGTCAATAAACATAATTTGTACGTATAAGGATTAAAAGATTATAGCACGTTACTATTTCTCCCATAAAATTCATACATTTTAATGAACGAATAACCCGTCATTTTAAAGGGACTACTGCCTATTTTTTATCTGATTAGCCCTGTCTTTGCTTCCATGGCATCATCTTATTATTAATTAACAGCTGATAAAGTTTGCAAATATATTTTTTACTAGAATATTAATCGAAAGGATAGGTAATCTTATTAATTTATACGTACAACTTATTAGAAAATCCATTTTTCAAAACAACTTGTACATACCACACTATGATAGATATTGATTTATAATTAACTTTGAGGCAGAATAATATGAAAAGGCTTTATTTCTAAATGACTAATTTGGTACGAACCTATTGATTTATTTAAGGATATAATTTTAACAAATCTATGTTTATAAAAGGCAGATGAAAACGGTTGATACCTAAATATATACAAATTAAAAAAGGAATCCATTCTTGGATTCTGGAGGGACGGGTAAAATCAAACGAAAAATTACCCACAGAATCAGAACTCATGAAGGAATTCGAAGTAAGCCGCCATACAGTAAGAAAAGCCATTGGAGAACTGGTTTCAGAAGGATTACTTTATAGTAGACAAGGCGGAGGTACCTTTGTAGCTGAGCCCACCGAGCGGCCAAATAGGAGACCACTTAAAACCATTGCAGTCATGACTACCTATATTTCAAGTTATATATTCCCGGCCATTATTTCAGGCATTGAAAACACACTCTCTAATGCAGGTTATTCATTATTGTTAACAAGTACCAATAATGACGTACAAAAGGAACGGATCGGACTTGAAAACTTCCTATCCAATCACATTGATGGCTTAATTATTGAGCCTACTAAAAGTGCCTTCCATAACCCCAATATTGGGTATTACTTAAATTTAGAAAAAAATAAAATCCCCTTTATTATGATTAATGCTTCCTATGAAGGCATTCATGCACCTACAATGAAACTGGATGATTTCAAAGGGGGATGTTTGGCGGCAAACCATTTGATTGAATTAGAACATAAAAGAATTTTAGGGGTTTTTAAAACAGATGATAATCAGGGAGTCAGCAGGCTGAATGGTTTTATACATGCCCATCGTGAAAAAGGACTTTTTCCTGAGCCAAGTATGTTAGTCACCTATACTTCCGAGAACAGCAGGGATTTACTAGGAGAAAAAATAAAAAGTCTGTTAGAAAATAAATTAGGACGTCCATCAGGAATTGTTTGCTATAATGATGAAATCGCCCTTTTTGTATTAAACGTGATGAGAGAACTCGGGCTAAAAGTTCCTGTCGATATTTCTCTAGTTAGTTTTGATAACTCAGACTTAGCTCTGCTTTCTGAAGTAAAATTAACCTCCATCGATCACCCAAAAGAAGAAATGGGGAGTGTGGCAGCTCAAAACTTAATTGATTTAATAGAAAAAAGAAAAAAGTGTATGGAGCCCATTATATTTGAACCTAAACTTATCGTAAGAAGTTCAACAAAAAAGGTAGAATAATCAAAATAAATGCATCCGCTTACAAAGAGCGGATGCATTTATTTTTTTTATCACTGCCTTCTTTAATTAATCTCTCTCCCCACTCTATCGACCTAATAGCTAATATGTTTTTTTATTACTTGAACTTATTTCTTTAACCGCAGTTTATAGAAGTCGGAATCACTTGCGTTAGCAGCAACTGTTTTTAATTGCTCTAAATCATCATAAACAGACACGACGCGACCGACATACTCATCTAGTTCCCCTGCCGCCATATAATAAGCAAACTGGGGTGCTTGATGCGGCGGTACATCTATGTTTTGCTCGAATAATGACTCGATTCCAGTTAAATACGTTTGTCCTACTCCTGTATATCGCTGGTAACGTGTCATGTCTGTATCGTTTAAACCTGGATCTAATGCAAATACTTTGACCGGAGTTTCTGCTAATTCTTCCACTAGGTTTTCAGTTAATCTGGCAATTGCTGTTTTGGAGGTTCCATAGCCATTACCATATTTAAATGCACCAATCGTTCCGCCGCCAACTAGATTAATCATCCTTCCAAATCCTTGATTTAACAAAACAGGAACCACCGCTTGGACACAGTGAAACGTTCCAAATAGATTCGTAGAGACATCATTAATCCAATCTTCTTGTTTCACTTCCCAAGTAGGACCAATGGCCATGAAAGCACCGGCATTATTAATCCAAACATCAATTCGACCATATTTATCGATAACATTTTCAACTACTTGTTGGATCTCCGCAGGCTTTGTGACATCCATAGAGAACATCGAATGATCGGAAGAAAATTTCTCGAGCTCTGTTTGAACTTCTTTTAATTTTTCGGAATCTCTGCCCATTCCAACCACGAAAAATCCTTTTTCTGCAAAAAATAAAGCGGTATTACGACCGATTCCTCTTGTTGCACCTGTTATAACGACTACTTTCTTTTCCACTTTGAGTTTCCCTCCTATTAATCTCTGCCAACCACTTCAGGGTCACCGAACTGACGCTTATTCTGGTTAAGCGTGCTGATTTGCTCTAAATCTTCTTGAGTAAGTTCAAAATCAAAGATATCCGCATTTTCAGTAATACGATGCGGTTTGATTGATTTTGGAATCGTCACGACACCTGTTTGGATATCCCAGCGCAGGATCACTTGGGCAGTAGACTTATTGTACTTGTTTGCAATCTCAACTAAGACTGGGTCGTTAAGAAGACCGCCTTGCATAAGAGGGGACCATGCTTCAAGCTGGATTTCATTCTTTTTACAAAAATCATGTAATTCCTGTTGATTAAAGACTGGATGGTACTCCACTTGGTTGACCATCGGTTTAATTTCACAGTTTGCAAGAAGGTCTTCGAGATGGTTAACATTAAAATTACTTACTCCAATGGCACGGACGCGCCCATCTTTATAAAGTTTCTCAAGTGCCTTCCATGTTTCAAGATATAATCCTTTAGAAGGTACTGGCCAGTGAATTAAATAAAGGTCTAAATAGTCTAAACCTAATTTGTTCAAGCTAGTTTCAAAAGCTGCCAAGGAAGATTCATAGCCTTGATCGCCGTTCCAGACCTTCGTTGTCACAAATAACTCTTCACGAGGTACGTTCGATTCAGCTATAGCTTTACCTACTCCCTCTTCATTTCGATAAATTGCTGCAGTATCAATGCTTCTATACCCGACCTCAAGGGCAGTCTTGACGGAATTAACGACTTCCTCTCCTTCTTGTACTTTGAAAACACCAAACCCCAGCCAAGGCATTTTTACACCATTATTTAACGTAGTAGTACTTAGTAAATTGTTTGTCATAATTCCATTCTCCTCACATTTATAAAAAATGATTATTTTCTGCACCTAAATTCTATTACTCTATTTAAACTTCCACCGCTTGTGGATGCTGATCGGATACCAATTCCAAGTCTGCAGCCAGTGCATTTAATTCAACTTGTTCTACATTTTTACAGCCTGGGATTACACTAGTAACAGCTGAATGCTGTAGGCACCAGGCAAGTGCCCATTGAGCCATATTGACTCCTTCTGGGACTTCATTCCGCCCAATTTCTTCAACTAGTTTAAGCTGTTTGAACACTTCACTTTGTTCATGGTTATTCCGAACATCTTTTTGATCAAACACTGCACCCGGCTTATACTTTCTGCTTAAATAACCGCTTGCTAATGGAACCCGTGCCAGGACCCCAAGATTTTGCCGTTCACAGGAAGGAAAAACTTGTTCCTCTGGTTTACGGTCTAACCGGTTATATACAACCTGAATCACACTGGCATTGACTTCCGTTGCCAAGTCCGTTTGATAGATATTTTCGTTCGAACCGATGGAAATTCCTAGATGACGGATTTTTCCTGCCTTCATCTGCTTGTCCAAAATAGTCCATAATTCTTCATTTTGAAAGACGTCATCACTGCCGGAATGAAATTGATAGATGTCTACATAGTCTGTTTGAAGAGCTTTTAACGAATCATCTAACTGCTTCACTACTTCACTAGCAGACCAATGATTGGTACGGGTAAAGGATTCATGGAAATGGTGGCCGAATTTTGTTGCGACGATCCAATCCTCCCTTTTTTGATTTTTTAAGTAACTGCCGATAAATTTTTCAGAAAGGTGATCACCGTAACATTCGGCTGTATCAATCAAATTAATTCCCATTTCCTTGGCCTTGTCTAAGATTTCATCTACTTCTTTTTGTGTGAAATCTTTTCCCCATTCGCCGCCATATTGCCAAGTACCGATTCCTACAACAGAAACGTTTAAATCTGTTTTCCCAAGCTTACGGTATTTCATTTGGTTCATCTCCCTCTCTTTCCATATGTATAAAAAAACGTTTACAAAAAAAGTATACGTTTTCTTTTTTTGAACAACAACCACTGAAATATTTTTGATATACTATCCTTAATGTTAATTACTATTAAATTTATAGTTACTATAAATGAGAAAGAGGTAGTCTATGAGTGAAGTAAAAGAAACGGCATCCTTAGAGATTGAATGTTCCATTGAAAAAGCACTTAGTGTCATTGGCGGAAAGTGGTCCTTTCTCGTATTAAAAGAGTTATTCGAAGGAAAAAAACGGTTCGGGGAATTACAAAAAGCTATTTCAAAGATCAGTCCAAAGGCCTTAACTGATACGCTAAGACATCTAGAATCCAACGGTGTTTTAATTCGCACTGTTCACGCGACAGTACCAGTCACAGTCGAATATACACTTACTGAAAAGGGACAATCCTTACATACCATCATAAAAGAAATGAAATACTGGGGTTCATACTGGGCATAGTATAAAAGCTTCATTTCTCGGTGAGTGGCAGGGAGTGAACAGGAAAGAGAATAATTTTTTTAAGGCTGCCTAGGCAGCCTTTTTCTTCAAATTCTCATTTTTAAATTGCTTAAGGACGATGATTGTCTGCCAAATCCAGAAGATTTTCACCTGAGTCCTAAAGGATATGAACTTTTAGCAAATAGAATTTTTGAAACGTTAAAGTGATTACGAAAATAGCATAAACTTTTTACATTCTGGTAAACTTGAACTTTAGAAGTATATATAAAAGAGATAAATAATTTCTACAATTAAAACTGACCTCTAAAGGTCAAGCTTTTCCTGGCCATTTTTTCAATCGCAATGTTTCTAAAAAAGTCCCCTTTAGGCAGAATAAAATATATGTATTCCTTTAAGGGAATGAAAAAGACCACATAACTTCTATCATCTTCAAAGCTTTCATTAACGGCATGCTGGGCACGCATACAAAAAGGAGAGGTTTACTCTCCTTCTTCTACTACGATTTTATATCTGTGTGACACTAACTGGGCATCATAAACCTCACGTTCCACGATATAGAACGTCTCACCGTTTTCGGTTACCACCACTTCACTAGGGCTCTTATCAACCTGTGCATCTACCAAGCTTTCATATGGTGCCCCAAGGAGTTCAATTACATTATTAGACATACATATCACCGCCTTTTTGCTATCTTATCAAAATATTGCAAAAAGTAAAGTGAAATTAACAGTTAAATCCCCTTTAGGTAGACGGTTAGAACATATATATATTTGTTGATTTTTTGCTGCAGCGGCAATCTGCTTTAATACTGGTGTTGGAATTAGCCATGATCATCATAATTCTCTCACATATGGCTAGACTAACAAAAGCGCAAACCAATATTTAGCAAAGTTCCATGAGCTCGGCTTCCTCTCGAATCAACATGATGATTCGACAGTTGAAAGCTCTAATTACCGTAATAGCGTTGCTCAAGGAATCTATCTAGGACTAATTGATTTTTTCCAAGCAAAGGAAGCAGCATGGTGACATTCATCCTGATTTTTTTATCTAATAGAGTCCTCATAGTTATCAATTGTTCTTAGGAAATAGCCGGTCTTCTATAAAACCAAACAAAGCTCGGGAAATCTTAATGGGTTTACTTAAAGGTGCAAACATTGTAAAAAATAAGCGGAGATAATTCGGTTAGTCTACAGAATTGAGCTCGATTGGAGGTATATAAGCGGAAGTTTTCCGATTAAGCAAAGCAAAATTAACCATTTTCACGTTTTTCGAGTCAATAGTCGGAATTCTTCCGTCTATTTAAGCTATTTCAGTCCTATCTTATAAATAAGAGGAATTTCTCCCCTTATTTATAAAATTCTGCTTTAGCTTCTAATGAACTTGTACAACTTACGTGTTGTTTTGTGAAAAAAAGAAAATTTTAAAAAGGCGTGGGATATTTCATCTCTACGCCTTTTTTAATGTGCATTATACTGTGAATTGTGTTGAGAAAATTTATGCTTTAGATTAGGTTGCGTGCTTAACCCCTTTGCACCTCACAAGTAAACCCGTTGGGGGAATCTACCCCTTGTATTATTTTAGCTTTTCAATTTTCTCCAAATGTTCGGGACTCCTAACTACCTGGTCTGCCTTTGTGATGGAGACAGGCTTGTTTGTTAGATGCTCCAATTTATATGTGAGAATTCGCTTAACCGATTGATTGATTCGTTCTTCACTAAGTTTCCCCGTTTGGACCGCTTTGATAATGCCGTTATATAATTCCACCTGATGGTCATATTCATGGCAGACTAACAGAAGATCTGCTCCTGCATTGACTGCCATATATCCTAATTGCTCATAGGAATAATACTTGCTGACAGCCCCCATATCCAAATCATCAGTAACCACGATCCCTTGAAATCCTAGACTTTTCCGCAGCAAATCTTCAATAATTATCTTTGATATGCTCGCCGGATATTCCGTATCAAAAGCTGGATACTTTACATGAGTCACCATGACAAAAAACTGATTTTCCTTTTGCTGGGCAATCAATTGCTTGAACGGAACCATATCCACGTTTTCGAGCGTGCTTTTATCCACCTTTACGATAGATTCGTCCAGATGTGGATCAACAACCACCCGGCCGTTTCCAGGAAAGTGCTTAACTGTTGCCGTTACCTGAGAATCATTCAATCCTTTAACTTCCTCTAATCCATAACGCGCGGCTTTATCAGGGCTGCTGCCGAATGACCGTTCATCCTGGTCGGATAAATCAAGAACCGGAGCAAAGTCAACTTGAATTCCCATAGCAGCCAGTTCCTCACCGTTGAGCTTGGCAATATCATACACATCTTCAAGCGACGCATTTTGACCCAGCTTTTGCTCGGACGGGATGGGTGAAACTTGATCTCTCATTCTGAGAACGGGTCCACCTTCCTGGTCAAGCCCTATCATCATCGGAATCGAATTTTCATTACTCTCTGCATCCTGCTTCAGCTTATTCGTTAGCTCGGCCACTTGTCTTGGCGATTGCATATTTCGGTCAAACAGAATCACGCCGCCAACCTTTTGCTCACGTATTAGATTGATAATATGATCATCCTCTTGTTTTCCATAAAAACCGACCATCAACATCTGCCCGACTTTTTCAGATAGAGTCATCTTTTCAATCAACGCATTCACTTTATCCTCTGTAGTTTGCTGATCTTTCCTCTCAGTCGGTTTCGTGTTAGATACCGTACCGTTCCCTTTGGATGAATTAGAATCTTTCTTCCCAGAATCCTGACTAGAGACTTCCCTTATATCATTAGGCACTACTACCTTTGTCTCTTGGCCCCTTTTTAAAAACTGCGCCGTACCGAAACCAGCCAAAAAAAGCAATACAACAATCAGCCAAAAAACATATCTTTTGTTTTTCTTTCTTCTATTCATTCTAGTCATCATTTTAGTATATGAATCTAATTTTTTATGTCTGCCTTCAAAAATTAGATTCATTTTCCTTCCTACACCTGTACCAATGTTTCTCGATTTTCCTTTTCGTCATAACAGGTTCGTTAAAATGAAAAATACAGCACTGGTGGCATTTATTTTTTGAATATCTGAGATCTCAACATCACTTCGGTAATTGGCTTTCAAACCACTTTCCCAGTTAGTAAAATTATATTTGCTCCTTCCGACAGTTGACAATAAGCCAAAAGCAGCAAACGTCACGTTATACCTTGTATGCTTTACTAATAATATATTTAATATTAAAAATTGTGGTAAAATAAATCACAGTAAGTTAGATATAGAAAAGGGGGGTTTGTTATGAAAATACATAGAAAGTATTTTGAGTTTTCTCTGTTTCTTATTGTAGTTTTATCTATTACTATATTTGCGTATTCAAAAATGTTTGAAGATCAATCTTCGAAAACAGTGAATGCCTCTATTGAAAAGAAAACCACATCTACAAATCCTGAGATAAAAGAATCTAGTTTAATAATTGAAACTGCCACTGCTACCCAAGAGGAGCAGATGATCTCAATAGATCTCAAAATCAAAAATAAAAACGAATCTGCCCAGGTTCTTAAGCCTGAATTATTTTCCCTGATTAGCAACACGACTGTCCTTTCCCCGAAAGAGACATCTGATATACCTAAACAAATACCGGCTCAGACCGAAGTTGAGTTTAAATTAATTTTTGATGTGAAAAATATGGAAGGGACGGTTCCGATTAAGTTAGGATTTCAAGCTATAGGATCCTCCGAACCTCAGCAATTCTACCCATTAGGAACCATTAATATTAAAAGAAGCGTGAGCACCCGTCCGACTTCATCTAAACCGAACAGTACAACGACGAAAAGTCCGCAGAAAAAACCTAACACCGAAATTACCTTGCATTCTCAATCCATTGGACCCATACAGGTATTAGTCCCTGATGGCTGGATTAAAAGTCCTCATGAAGGCGGTGACTTTGGAGGTTTCCAGTTTATGAATCCTAAAGATAAAAATCAGCAAATGTTGGTTGTTTATTCGGCTTGTGCTGGATGTGGGTACCCTAAAGCGGATTCGTCTCAAAAACCAGACCCAGTTAGTTTAATTCCTGAAACACCTCTTGACTCTTTTGTCTTTAATAATGGCCTGGCAGCTGGATACTCCTATAAAGTAAACGGGAAGCCCTATACAGGAAATGGGGTTGTTAGGATGAAGCGTTTGAAAGGCTATGCTTTTGTTGAAATCATGCTGCCTGATTCAAAGAAAACCACTGCTGCAAAAATATTAAATAGCTTTAAATTTAATGGGGTACATTAAATAGGATTATCATGAGATAAAATAAGTGATGAGAAAATTACGAACAACCACAAATGAGAAAGTTAATCCTTCATCTAATTTGTAGTTTCTTACGGACACATGCGATTCTTCATTACCGAGGGATCGCTTTTCCTTTATTAAAGAGCATTTGGCAAGGACGAAAGAAAAAAAGAAGCATCGATTAGACACTTCCTTGTGTAAGTTTTTATTAAGTTTTCTTCGAATGACTACAGTGACGGTTCTCCTGCTTCCAAAGGAAGCATAAGAACCGTCCCCCATGACTCTCAATTATTTCACAGTTAAAATAACCCGTTGATAATGTTTTAGATTGTGTGCTCCGTCATCTTGTACTTCCGCAACAATGTGAATCGTATCTCCTGATTTTGCATCTTTTGGTACGGTAAATGTCACAGTGTCTGTGTTACTACCTTTCAACGAGATGCTGTCGGTAATTTCCCCCTCTGCCAAATCGCGGTGAATTCCAAGCTGCAAGGTTCCGGCCATATCTTTCGTTGTCTCTTCCTGTGATCCCTTCCAATCCTGGTAAGTATCGGCTTCAAAGTATCTCCACCAACGATAAGTCAACTTATCTCCATCCGAATCTTTCCCTTTCGCATGAAGGGTTATGGTTTGTCCCTTTTTAACATTTAGATCTAACCCCTCTTTAACTGTAAGGGTAGGATTATGGTTTGCATCTTTGTACTTGGTTGCTGTCACCCAATCTGCCCGAGCGGCAAAATCATCTTGGATATCGTCAAAAAAGCGCAGTAAGGAATATTCTGCTTCATATCGGTTTGTATACACATCATAATCAAGGACGGTATTTTGGTACAATTTATTATTTACCGCGCCAAACCGGCCGCCCCATCCACCATAAGATGGATCTTCCAAGCTTCTTAATCCATTGTCGATTAGATAAAAGAACGATGGCGAATCGCCTTCCGATATAAAGTCATATCGTTTGTATTGTGGATTGTTCTTCAAATATTCTTCACTACCGCGTTGTTCCTCCGGTAATTCACCCGGAATCATCTTACCGTCGCCCATTAAAGCATATAAATCCATCAAAGTACCATGCCCATGTTGGATATTTTCATAATTCCATGCACCCTGCAACTTACTGTTAACTTCGTCCGTATGGTACTTCCACGCATAGGCGAAATGCCAGAAATTTGACTGGTCATTGATAATTCGGATATCCGGCCAGTTCTTCGCAATATACGAGGTGTAGCTGTCATCCTGATCTAGAATGATATAAAGAACCAATTTATCGCTGACTCTTTTCTTGATATCCGCCCATTGCGGGGTATTTTCATATTCTTCTTGGATTGATTTTAATGCCCTGGCAGTCGTGTTTGTGCCGCCCCATGTCTGGACATATAAATCAGAATCATCATTATCTAAAAATAGGTTCTTTAAAAATTCGGATCCTTCCGTTACTTTTTCCATCTCACCAGCAGCAGAAATATTCCCGACCTTCGTCACACTGCTAAGATAATCAGGTGTTGGAAATCCTTTCGCCTGCTTGGTTAAATTCGGATAAGCTTCACCATAGGCATTCAACATATTCGTTAACCAGTCAGTCCCTGTCCATCTATACGGTTTAATACCGCTTTCTTCATCACCCGCATAATGATACACAGAGCTCGTCAGGACAATCCCCTTGATATCCATCTCATTGGAATACAAAAGGGCCCGAAGCATCGAGTTCATATCATCGACTTCACCGTCAGTTGTAATGACTGTTCTCGCTTTAGAAGATTGCTTCTTTTGTTTGGCTTCAGTACTGTTGGTGTTACTCTTTCCCTGACTGGCCCCTCCTTGATTTTGATTCGAAAAACCAGTTGCAAAAAACACACTACATAACAACAAAATACTAAACAACAAAGACCTCTTTTTCATGCTTCCCATCCTTCTATTTTATTTATTATGTAAAATAGGAAAAAAAATAACCTAGACAAATGCAAATACATGCATTTGTCTAGGTTATGCCCGTTAGGTAACATTCCTATTTCATAAATTTAATTAATCCTACCATGATATAAAAACGCTTGCAATAGTACTTTTGAAATGCCAAAAGGACGGTTCTCAAGGTTTATCCAAAAACCACCAGAACCTTCCCTTTGGTCCTCATTTCTGCCGAATGGCTGCTTGTAATGGGACAGAAAATTGTAAAGGACCTGATATACCCACTAATGAAGATCCTACTGTAGTATAAGCAATTGGAGTTTTTCGTGGCACTTTCCCTGCTCCACTACCAATTTGCAAAACTCCCGCATTGACCATCGCACCGATCTTTAAAAAACGGATATCAAATGTTTGTTGTAGATATTTATCCATTTCCATCACCTCTTATAACTATATGCTTAAGAGTTAGGTTCCATTCAGGTATTGAATGTTTACCTCTATATCCACAAAAACGACACCCCTACGACTAGATTCCCTATGTGCTATACTATTCAATCGTTTGATTGAAATCTCTGTAAGCACTGCCCTATTCATCATCAGCCTGCCAAGGATGAAAAAAATTGTAGAAACTCAAAAGGGTTTTTCCTACCTAAAAACCTCTCCTTCCACAATATTAGACTGATTTCTCTTGAACTTACACGTATCTACACACTTCCCCCATTTTCCACATTACACAAATGTTTGATTAAAAATGGATTCACCACGCTATAATCCTGATTTTTGACTTCCAAAGCTCTAAAAAGAATGTCATTAGCTGTCTACGATAGAACCCTAAAATTAGGATATGAAATTTATTCATTTGTTAAAAGAATTTATGTACCAGTAAAAAGTAATCGATCTTATGTAAGGATACACAGTAAGCACAGGGAAGGCTCTCATGCTTCGGAAGCATGAGAACCATACCCCGTGCATGGCCCTCTCCGAACCTCTAAATATATCAATTCAATTCCATTCGCATAATATACCCCTTCCTAATTTTATTTTGTTACCTTGTAAGATTACTTTGTATCCAATAATTATCATTTAAATAGGTTGTTTTGCCTACTACTCCCTATCCATATTTAGCAAAATCAGGTATAAAGGAATAAGGTATAAACTCTAAGGGGGTATATAAATTGAATAAAAAACTATTACCGATTCTATGTTTAAGTATTCTAATCCTAGTATCCTGTACGTCTAAGGAATTTACCGGAAAACTGGAATCCGGTAAAACAGCATTAGAGAACCAAAAATATGAAGTTGCACTAGCTGATTTAAGTAAAGCAAATGAACTGGAGCCGCAAGATATAGAAACAAAGGAGCTCCTAGAAATCTCTAAAAATATGATAGATATAAACGATGCAGTAGCCAAAGGTGAATCGGAAGCAGCATTGTTCCTAGTAAAAAAAGTATTAGATCATAGTCAAATTAGTAAGAAGGTTACTGTCCATGTGAATAAGATTCAAACAGATTTAGAGGATACCATTCAACAAACAATTGGTTTAAAAGATATCATTACTAATGGAAAAGCACTAATAGAACAAAAGAAGTATGATGATGCCCTTGTCATCCTTCAAAATGCGAAGTTAACTAATTCCACAAATGGGGCCATAACAAATTTAGAAAATGAGATAAAACTTCTACAAGCGGAGGCAGAAAAAGCAAAGGAGCTTGCCATTGCCCAACAAAAGCTTGAAGAGGAAAAAAAGGCTGCTGAAGCTGCAAGGAAGTTAGCTGAAGAAAATAGATTAAAAGCATACGGTGGCAATTGGGGAGATGCGAACTTTTATTCAGAGGGTGGTAACGGTTTATCCATAACGTTTAAGAACTCATATACAGCTGCCGTTGCAATCCAGTCCGTTTCTTCCCCACCTGCAAATAGAATAGCCGACATTGAGTTTACAGCAAAGTTCTCAAAAGATGGTACAGCAACTTTTACTTTTGATGATGATGGCTGGTTCTCTAAAGGTAGAGGAACCATTAAACTAGCCAATAATTTAGTCATTGTATCCATTACCATTACAGAATCCTTAGGCGATAATTGGAGTATTTTTGAAGGAACCAAGACTTTTTCCCGGGATAAATCTAAATAGTTTACATAGTAAACAAAAAAGAAACAGAAAAGAGTGGGTTTTTAAGAAATTGGAAAGAGTGTTAAGGTGTTATTTTTAAATATAATGCAAATCCTGACTTGAAGGATAGCTCCGGGCAAAATGCGTTGATGTATGTAACGATTTCAAATGCCACTTTTTGTTACCTATATGTTAAAGGCCGGTGCTGAGCTTTATAGTGAATAGTGAATAGTAATAGTGAAGGCAATTCCACTCTGGATATTGCAAATACTTGGTCAGAGATAAAATCGTTACTTCATTATTAAAATATGGAGCTAAATAGAAGACGTACAAAAGCCGCTAATTGGAAGCGGCTTTTAGTTTGCTGTTTTATCATTCTGGTATTCTTTTTATTCTCGGGTCTGTAAATACATCACTTTCATCTGTACTTCTTGTCGAGAATTCAGACACTACCGCCCCTTCGCTTCCTGCTTTAAACCAATGAAGTGTATTAGGATAAATCGTATATTGCTCTCCTGGCTGTAAAATGATTTCATTGAATACGGTATAGTACTCCTCATCCCCTTGCGGAGGATTCATTGTACGATTTTTTGCTTCTTCCCCTTCTACATATAGATATACTGTTCCATATCGACATCTAAACGTCTCTTCTTTTCCTTCATCAAAATCCCTTTTAGGATGCTTGTGTTCAGGACAAGTTTGATATGGCAGCAAGGCCAGTTCTTTCGCGCAAACCAGATCGGTATTAACATATGTAATCAACTGTAATCCTGTATCCTCAATTTTATTTAATCCAAAGTCAGCTACCTCTAAGCCATTCTTCTCTTCTTCTGTCAAAATGATATTGGCTTTGTCGAACAATTCTAAAGACTTGTCTTTTACTCTTTCAAGTTCTTGTAGATTCATGCTTCATTCCTCCTTGGACGGATGATCATTATCAAAACTGATAACACTCTAATTTCCTACAAACTGACTCCTATTTGAAAATATCCCCATAGCTCTTTTTACATCTTTTTTGATAGCCTCTTTGGCAGCGACCGTAAAGTCATGATAGAAAAGATTTTTGTGATGATCGATATAGTCTTTTACAGCTAGTGCACCTGCGTTTGCAGCATAACTATAGTAGTTAATCTTTCTTACACCGGAATGAATGACGGCTGTATAGTCTTCTTCGCTTAATCCGGAACCGCCATGCATCACAACTGGTCTTTTAATATTCTCTGAAATCAATTTTAGTCGTTCTACATCAAGATTTGGCTCCTTGATATACATTCCATGAACGGTTCCAAAGGAGGCAGCCAATGCATCAATTTCTGTTCTCTCAACAAAATCTTTTGCCACTTGCGGGTCTGTATAATAATCCACTGAGTCACCTTCACTAAGATGCTCTTCCCCTTGGGTTTCTTCACCGCCAATACCGGATGAAGTCATCATTCCAAGCTCCGCTTCGACTGAGACGTTATGTTCATGTGCATATTTAACGACTTCGTCCACCGTTCTGATATTCTCCTCATAACTCATATGTGAAGCATCAATCATCACGGAGCTAAAACCGATGTCGATCGCTTTTTTGACATTTTCGAAATTTGAGCCATGATCAAGGTGTACGACTACCGGAACACTTGCTTTTTTGGCAAATTCCACGAGAATCGGACCCATGATTTCGAGCGGGGTAATTTCAAAATGCACCTCAGCATGTGACATGATAATCGGAACCTGTAATTCTTCTGCCGCTTCAATGACAGCCCTTGCAGATTCCAACGTCGGGCAGTTAAACGCACCAACCGCATAATTACCTTCTTCCGCATTTGCTAGAACTTCTTTTAATGTAACGAGCATAATTAAAATCCCTCCTTAAAGTTCTCTAAGTTCTCTTTTCGGAAATTCCTTATACATGTTGACAAGCTGTTCGTAGCTTCTAACTCCGGACGTACTGTCCTCCTCAGATAAGGAAGAGGCTGCAGCCGCGGTGCCTAATTTCATAGAATCAGGGAGGTCCAACCCTTTTAATGCTCCGTATAATACTCCAGTCACATAAGCATCCCCTGCACCCACTGTTCCTTTGATCCAGTGCCGGTCCAGCAACAGGGAAGGGATACTATAGGTAATGGACCCGTCATATCCAAAGCTGCCTTCCGGAGTATGAATGACAACCCAGTCTTTGACTCCTAGTTCCATCAATTTAAAAAGAGTCTTTTTTATATTTTTAATGATTAATGCACCCGATGAATCTCGTAAACTGATACCCACACTTTTGCCTGCTTCGAGTTCATTGATTACACAGTAATTTGTATACTTTAAAGCTGGCGGGACAAGTGTTTCATACCGGTTACTATTTTCACTGACAATATCAATCGACGTTTTAATGCCCAGATCTTGTGCTTGTTTCAAGACCTTTGCCATCTTTGTCCCAAACTCAAGATCCTCTTGATCTAATGATTCTAATAAAAGAATGTAGGCTATATGGAGAATCTTCGAGTTCAGCATTTCCAACTCGATCATCTTCTCATCAAATAAACTTGAATTCCCTCGGTAGGTAAAAAAGGTCCTGGTATGGTCATTCTCATCTTGAATCACATCTGTAAAGGGAGTATCTCCAATCACCTTCACATGGCTCATATCGATGTTTTTATAGTTTCCTAGTTTGTCTTTTAGAAAATGACCCTTATCATCGTCTCCAAGAAGTGCGATGATCTCAATCGGCAGGCTGTGATCCATTTTTGCCAACGTAATCGCACAGTTGGAGACTGCCCCTCCATTTGACCTTGAAATGCTTCTGATCGTTGTCAATTCAGATTTATTGGGATAACTTTCAATTTTCTTAATTTCATCTACAGCAATTGTTCCTGCAAATGCAATTCCCTCATTCAATTGATCACCCTCTTAGTGATCATAGCCCTAAAATCATTTGCCCATTGATAACTTCGTTTCATCCATAGGCTATAGAATGATAGACTATGCTCTTCTTTTTTTAATGACATCCGCATAAACAGCCACTAATATGACAATCCCTTTAACAATATATTGCCAAAACGAACTTACTCCCATCAGGTTTAATCCATTGCTTAGTACACCAATAATGAGAGCACCGATTACAGTGCCGCCAATCCTGCCGTAGCCGCCTGTCATACTCGTTCCACCTAGAACAACTGCGGCAATCGCGTCAAGTTCTGCTCCAGTTCCTGATGTAGGCTGCCCTGAGAACATACGGGAAGCCAGAACAATCCCCGCTACAGCAGCCATTAAACCACTGAATGTATACGCAAAGAACTTTACTTTTTTGATATTAATACCGGCAAATTTAGCCGCTTCTGCATTTCCGCCGACTGCATACATATAGCGGCCAAGCTTGGTTTTATTCATGATTAGATAACATACGACTAATAGAATAATTAAATATAATACCGGCATAGGTAATACTCCGCCAATATAACCGGAACCAATGGAGTTAAACGATTCTGACATGACCCTGATTGGTTTTCCATCAGTGATTACATATGCGGCTCCCCTCGCGATATTCATGGTTGCAAGGGTGACAATGAACGGAGGGATGACAGTGGTAGCTGAAACATAACCATTCACAGCACCAATTAACATTCCCACTAATAGACCCACAGCCACTGCGACAATAACCGGTGCTCCTAATAAGGCAATCAGTCCAGTTGTTACCACTCCTACTACCGCCATGATGGATCCTACCGAAAGGTCAATACCGCCTATGATAATGATCATGGTCATGGCTAAAGCCAAATATAGATTAGTAGATGTTTGTCTTAATACATTAAGGAGGTTATTAGAATTTAGAAAGTTGGGATTGACCATCGATATGACGATGCATAAGACTAGTAAACCTATGATGATTCCCATATTATTTCGAAAAAAGTTTATGATCCCACCCCCGACATTTGGAGCGGAGTGGGCTTTCTTATTAACATTGATAGACACTTGAGACATGTCAATTACCCCCAGTCGCGTAATGCATAATGGTTTCTTGGTTAAAACGATCTTTATTCAATATCGTTTGGATTTTGCCTTTGCACATGACGGCAACTCGATCACTCATATTAATCACTTCAGGCAGTTCAGAGGAAATCATGATAATAGAAACGCCCTCTTTGACTAACTGGTTCATGATAGAATAGATCTCCGCTTTTGCCCCTACATCGACACCTCTAGTAGGTTCGTCCAGAATTAAAACTTGCGGTTTAGTGGCCAGCCATCTCGAAATTAAAACCTTTTGCTGATTTCCACCGCTTAGATTCTTTACTTCCTGGTCCGGGCTTGGCGTCTTAATCTTTAAGTCCCTTATATAGTTATTTGTTTCATTGCTTTCATAATTAGAATTAACCTTGAAGAATTTCATGAATTCATCCAGTATCTTGATGGTTAAATTGTATTGAACTGACTGCGTTAGGAATAACCCTTCTTCTTTACGGTTTTCCGTTACATACGCAATTCTGTTCTTTATGGCATCATTTGGATTTTTAATTGTTACTTTATTTCCTTTTACAAATATTTCGCCCTGTTCGAAAGGATCCAAGCCGAATATGCATTTCATAAGTTCTGATCTGCCGGCGCCTACTAATCCGGAAAAACCTAGGATTTCACCTTTCCTGAGTTCAAAACTGGCATTTTCTACAACGCCCTTTTTCGTTAAGTTATTAACTTTTAAGACACATTCACTTGATGCTGAAAAGTCCCTGACGTAGTAATTGGTCAGTTCCCGGCCTACCATCATAGCGATTAATTTATCATTTGTTGTATCTTTTGTTATAACTGTGCCTATATAAGTACCATCACGCATGACAGTGATTCTATCAGTGATCTCAAATAATTCATTCATTCTATGAGAAATATAGACCATTCCAACGCCTTGCTCTTTTAAATTTCTAATCGTTTTAAATAAGAATTCCACCTCTTTTTCCGTCAATGATGAGGTTGGTTCATCCATTACAATGATTTTTGAATTAAAGGATACCGCTTTTATGATTTCAATCATTTGCTGTTGAGCCACATTTAATTTATTCACCGCTGTATCTGCAGATAATCCCAAGTCAAAATCGTCTAAAAATTTTTGAGCATTCTCATACATGGTCTTCTGATCGATAAACCCCGTTTTTGTTAGCGGTTCACGACCTAAGTAGATATTTTCAGCTATCGATAAATAAGGGACTAAGCTGATTTCTTGGTGAATAATGCTTATGCCATATTTTTGGGCATCTTTTACACCACTAATCTGAACTTCATCCCCATTTATAAAGATTTGGCCTTCGTCAATGCTATAGATGCCATTCAATATTTTCATTAGCGTTGATTTACCTGCACCATTTTCCCCAAGAAGTGCATGAACTTCGCCCAATTCCAGGTCGAAGTTTGCGCCCTTTAAAGCATAAACCCCAGGAAACCGCTTTGTTACACCTTTCATTTCCAACAGTTTAGCGCCCATATTTTCCACCTCGTTAAATTAGAAGGGGTGACCCATACGCTCAATCCTAGTCAAACTAGTACAAAATAAAGCTATTTCAGCTTGTATTCAATATACTTGTATGAAGAAGGCCGGCACTTAAGTTTTCTTAGTCACCCATTCATCTAAATCATTATTTACTGCTGCTTACTGCCATCCATCTATACCGTATTTATCGACATTATCTTTGTTGATTAAGAATGTTTCTACTGGATTTCTCTTCTCAAACTTTTTACCTTTTAGCACTTTGTATGCTACATCAACTGATTCTTTTCCGATTGAAATTGGTGATTGTGCACCTGTTCCAACAAGTGGTCCGCCTTCTTTAATTGCTGCTTTGGCATCAGGAGAACCATCTACCCCATAAATGGCAATATCGGATTTATTCGCGGCTTTTGCTGCTGCTAAAGCACCTAACGCGGTTGGATCATTTCCGCCCATGATTGCAACAATATCAGGATGAGCTTGTAGGATATCTTCGGTGATACCTAGAGCTGTTTGTAAATCTCCTTTAGCATCTTGCTGTGCTACAATTTCAAAATTTTTCCCTTTAATGGCTTCCATAAACCCTGCAATTCTATCATTGATAGAATTCATTGTAGGACTGTCAAGGACCGCAATCTTTCCGCCATTTGGAAACCTTTTTACAAGATCTTCTCCGTCTACTCTACCTGCATTTTTGTTATCAGAACCAACGTAAGCGGTAACATATTTAAAGTCCTTAACTTCTGTATCATAGTTGATAATCGGAATATTGGCTTCTTCGAGCATCACTAATGCAGGTCTAATACCTTCCCAATCCACAGGATTTAAGAAGATCCCATCAATTCCCTGAGCAATCATGTCTTCAATTTGATTAATTTGAAGTTCCACGTTCATTGCTGGATTGGTGGTAATTAGCTTGTCGCCATTCGCCTCTACCTTTTCGCGGATGGACTTTTCAAGCACTTGGAAGAACGGATTGTTCTGTGTCATAGATGTGTAACCAAAAACGTAATGTTCTTTAGACTTTCCAGCAGATCCACTAGATTGATCGCTTTTGTTACATGCAACTAACCCAAAAGCCAGCAATGCAACTAAGAAAATGGAAACTAATTTTTTCATTGGTATGCCCCCTCTTTACTATGTAAATAAATTTTTCTGAGACAGGATGTAAGCCCTTTCTCTTAAAAACATCATAACAAGGGCAGCCGAACACGTCTTTTCGATTAATTAACAATTTTTATAAAAATTTAACTTTTATTAAGCGCTTACGTTTTCTTTATAAAAATATAAACATAAAAAGGGCGGCACACTGCTGCTGGCAGGTGCTCACCCTTTTTATGTTTATCGAACTTTTGCAGTACACTTTTTATTCATTGTTTTGGCTCTGTTAAATGGGGCTGTTTATTTCCGCTTCTGGAACTGACAACTTTTTTAGCTGTTAGTATTCAGCATTGACGGCAGTGCAGCACCTTTTCGATATTGATTGGGAGAAACACCAACAACCTTCTTAAAAGCAGTGCTAAAATAATGCTGAGATTCATACCCGACTTGTTCAGCTATTTCATATACCTGCAAATTGGTAGAATTCAGCAGCTTGATCGCTTTTTTTATTCTCATTTCGGTAACCAAACCTGTAAAGGAAGTTCCCAATCCTTGTTTAATCATCCGGCTTAAATAGACAGATGAAACTTGTAATTGCTGGGCAATGGATTCCAGGGTCAGCTCAGGATTCGTATATTGCTGGCATATATAATTTTTTGCCCGTCTTACCATAGGAGAAATGTGTGACCCCTCATGAACCTTCGTTTTACAATTCTCGTAAACGGAAGGAACCACAGCAAAATCTCCTGAGATGGATTCTGAATAAAGAGTCGGGGACACCTGTAAATAGGACTCGATACTCGTTTCTATCTCTGAAAATGATTCTTCTTGAACTTGTCCCCACAATAGGATGAAAAGCAGATCGGATGGGTCAGTAAAAACCAGCTTTTGCTGTTTTTCCAACACTTCTAAAATAACGTTTTTCATCCCGAATAAAAACAATTCCTTATCCGCCCCTTGTATAAAGGGTTGATTCATCTCCAATTCCTTACTGCGAACGACGGCCATTAAATCAGGCACTTCCACCGGGAGCCCCCAAAACTGAAGCTGCTCCTTAATTTCATCGGCTGCCAGATTTCCGTCCACCCAATTCCGACAAAATTGTTCTTGAATGAACGATGTATTCTCCGAAATGTGGCTCGAGGCTATTTCTAAATACTTCCTTTGGGCCCTCATCGTCTGTAGATTACTCGCCACTTTTTTAAGGACCTCCGTTAAACTATCCGGTTTGATTGGCTTTAAAATATAATCCTCCACCTGTAACCGTAGAGCTTCCTGGGCATAACTGAACTCATCATAGCCTGAAATGACCACAACCTTACATTTAGGAAGGCTGTCCCGGATATTTTTAATCAACGTCAGTCCATTCATAATTGGCATGTTTAAGTCCGCCAAAAGAATATCTACTTCATATTTCAGCGCCAATTCTAATGCTTCTTCACCATCTTCCGCTTCAGCTGCCACTTCCATCCCAATATAATTCCAGTCGATGGAATACCGGATCCCTTCTCGAATATTTGGCTCGTCATCTGCAATTAATACCTTTAATAGCTGCTTCAAGCATAACCCCCCATTACGTATAGGATTTATATATATATCAATTCAATGGAAGAAGAATTTTCACGGTTGTTCCTTTTCCTTTTACACTATCAATGTATAAACCATATGGATCCCCATGCGTCAGCTTTATCCTGGCTTGAACATTCATAACACCATAGCCAATCGTAGTCATCTTCTTCGTTTCTTCCAAACTATCAAAGTTAAAGGCCAGACTTTCACGTAATGCAGCTAATCTTTCCCCTTCGATTCCCACTCCATCATCCATTACAGAAAGGGCTAAATTCCCCTCATGTTCTTCCCCGCTAATGGAAATATGCCCCGGCCCCCTCCTCTCTTTAATTCCATGATAGATGGCATTTTCAACGATTGGCTGCAATACAATTTTTATAACTGATATATTGGCAAGTTTCGGGTCTATGGAAATACTATAATTTAACTTTTCTTTATATCTGGCCTTTTGGATTTTCAAATAACTTTCAATATGCTCTATTTCATTCGCCAATGGGATCAAGTCGTTGCCTTTACTTAGACCAATCCGGAAAAGCTGTGATAGGGAGTCCACGACTTCGGCCACATCCAACGCCCCTTTTCTCCGGGCCATCCAATTAATGGTGTCAAGCGTATTGTATAAAAAGTGCGGCTTGATATGGGATTGCAATGCCCGTAATTCTGCTTCCTGCTTTTGCCTCCCCTGAATTTCGATGAGTGAAATCAGCTTGTTGATCTGCTCCAACATCGTGTTAAAACTGCGCCCCAGCTTCCCAATTTCATCTGCCCGATCGCCTTTATAGCGAATGGATAAATCACCTGACTCAACTTGATTCATAAAAGCATTTAATTGATTAATCGGCTTTGACATTGAAAAAGATATGTAATAAGATGCACCAATTCCAAATGCAAAAACGATAAATAAAAAGCTAATCACGTAAAAGTTAATCTTATGTACTTCCATTACCGACTCATTTGTCGGGAATACCCCGATGGTCGTCCAATTCGAAAATGGAGACTTTCTATAGATGAATTGCATGTTTTTCCCGTTTATCTTTTTCGAAAATGTGCCTGACGATCCCTTTTTTAACCAGCTAAGCTGTATTTTGTCGACCAAAGAGCCTTGTGGGGAATAAATGACTTCCCCCTCATCATCGATGACCATTAGATAACCTGTTTTCCCTAATTTTACATCTTCGATGACTTTTGATATCACCCGCGATTTTAAATCTATTAAGATGACTCCAACCACCGTCTGCGATTCGGGATCCAGGATTGCCCTAGCCCCCGATACAATTTCACTATTCTTATAATTTACATGGGTTCTGACACTTCTATCTGCCGGATGGCCGATAATCTTAAAAATACCATTATTCTCAATCGCTTCCCGATACCAATTTTCCTTTATTAGAGATTTAATATTACGAGTATACATCTCATTACTGAGATATTTACCTTTATCATTTATCACAAGGATTCCCGCGATTTCAGGATTAACTGTTGTAAACCCTTGCAAAAATTGCTGCATTTCGTACTGATCATTTTCATTTGCCGCTTTTCCATCCTGGAGAAATCGGATGATATCCGCATTGAATGAGACAAGATAGGAGGTATCCTGCATATTTTCCACGTACGATTCCAATGATTGGTTCGCCTGGCCGATTAGTTGCAGTGTATGTTTGGTTGCCTGCTTTTCAATAATTTTATCTACAGCCATACTGATCATCGAGCTAAAACCGATGGAGGGCAGGATGCTGATGATGAGCAATAAAGCTATGATTTTATAACGAATGGGTAAATCATTTATTTCTAATGAGGTCATTTTTTTCAACATCATCACTCAATTCCAATGCTGCCTATTTTGCATAATAGTTGTCTACATTTTTTTTGGTCACGACTGTTATGCCCGTATCCATTTTCGGTAGAATATCGTTCGTATACGGATCATTTGGAAGTTCAATCAGGTCATGTCTGACATGGAACAAATATTGCAGAGACCAATAGCCCATGTTCCAAGTTCCCTGTGCTAGGGTAGCCGATATCGTACCGTCTTTCACCATGTCAAGCATTTGTTTATCTGTATCAAAACCAATAATTTTTACTTGGCCAACTTTTCTTTGGAGAATAGCAGCTTCTCCTACCCCAACGCCGCCATTTGCCTCCGTTACAAAAATCCCTTTTAAATCCGGATGCTGTTTTAAAATATCAATTGCAACACGCTTAGAAACCAGCTGATTCCCTTTTCCATCTTTAACAGCCACCATTTTAATATCAGGATATTGCTTTTCAAGTGTCTCTTGGAACCCCGACAATCGGTCGATTTGATTTTGCTGATTAGATAACGTGATGACAGCTACCTTTCCTGTATAATCAAGCATATCCGCCATTTCATGGGCCGCTTTAACGCCCGCATTATAATTATCGGTCCCTATATAGGAATAAGCATTACTTTTGGGAGCATCCGAATCAAATAGTACAACAGGAATACCTGCATCTATGGCTTTATAGATGGTTACATCGAGTGCATCCGGATGAATGGCGGAAATCGCTATTCCTGATGGCTTTCTCGCAATGACCTGCTCAAGAACCGTGATTTGCTCTTTCACATCATATTGGGCTGCACCACGATATTCCACGGAGACATTATATGCCTGTGACGCATCCTCAAATCCTTTTAAAATATTTTTCCAATAATCGGCCCCTGCTTGGAAAGTAACCATGACATATTTCTCATCCATGTCCCCCTGCAGACCTTTTGATTTACCATCAATACTTGCGGTTGCCTCACGGGTTTGAAAATCTATTAAATATATTAGAAAGGCAATGATTAATAAAGCGTATACAGATAAAAGCTTTTTCACTTGAAACCCCTCTCAATAATTTGAAATATGAATCTATTATAAAAAAACAATCAGAATATATCCAGCCATTAAGGAACCATTCCAAGAACCCAGTGTGGAAACATGCTGGGTTCTCTTTTCGCAAGTGCTTTGAGCCATCTTTCGTTATACATCCTTATCCATGACTCTTTTGTGTGCTTTTGAACAGCTCGCATTAATAATTCATGATTAATATTATCAAACAATCTTTTAATAACGAACCAATGACATAGTCATATTTCCAGCACCTTTTTCCTGCCGGTCTATTTGTTCATCTTCGATTGTTTACTACAAATAAAAGAGTAAGGACCCACTAAGTAGGGTCCTTACTCTTTTACATTTCACCAAACCTTTCCGCCCGATTCTTATCGAAAGTTTTGATCGATGAATTCTTGTTCTTCCTCGGGTGTCAACAGCCGTGTCGCAACTCCGATGGTACCGTCTTGAAGGGAAAGAATTTCATTGTGTGCGTCGACCGCGTTTTCAAAATATCCTTTATCCCACTCATTCAAGATTCCTAGATAAACGTCCTTGTAGACATAATCAGTTTCAACTAATGTTTTAAGTAATTGGTCAATTCTTTCGGGAGTCATTTCCGTCGCTCCGTCCTTTTCATCTGCAGCAACTTTTTGGTGTGTCATACGATGAACAATCCATTGGAATTCACGTTCGGTAGGAATATAACTTCCTTCAGTGATAGTTTTTTCTAATTTGGCATCGTTTTCTGCTTTTGTACCGAGCGAAGACTCCGCACCGGCTACTGTTTTTTCACTCTCATTGTTTGTCACTTGATAGATTAGGACACCGACAATAATGGCCCCCAACACAGCAACCCCCGAAAGACCAATCAAAAGTCCTTTTAAGAATTTCTCCATAACCCAACCGCCCTTTTTATACTTATAACTATTTTAATTCTTATAAATACGGATTTCAAAACAATTAGTTTCAATACACGGGGGATATTCTGTTTTTCCCTGACTGGGCATCATACCTTTCCGCCCAAAAATATGGTTTTAATGGAATCATGAGTATCCCTATGGAACTAAGAATTAAAATGAAGATTTAGTTCAACAAACTGCGATCGACGTAGAATCGCTATTTCAACCAATAGTGCTGCATGAAAACATTCAACTAGATGGCAGGAAAATCGAGATAGATGGAAACAGAACAGGTTATTTTCAACTGACTGTTGACCCGACTAAGTGTAAAGGCTTTATAATAGAATTAGTAGTGGACACAGAGCACAATAATTAGGGAGTCAGATTACGGGCATCAAGATGTGATAGAAATGACCGCTTGTGGTGTTAATTTTAATAGAGGAGGAACGAAATGTACTACGGAGCTATAGAAGCAGGAGGAACAAAATTTGTTTGTGCGGTAAGTGATGAAAACTTTGACATTGTTGACCGTATCAGTATTCCAACCACTTTACCAAATGAAACGATGCAACACGTATATCAATTTTTTAATAAATACAACTTAATCTCCATTGGGATTGGTTCATTTGGGCCTATTGATGTCAACAAGGAATCCGGCACCTATGGTTACATCACCACCACCCCAAAGATGGGCTGGGGACATTTTAATTTGGTTGGCGCACTGGAGGAAAAATACCAAAAACCAGTAGCCTTTACAACCGATGTCAATGCAGCAGCGTATGGAGAATATAAAAAAGGAAGCGCCAAAGGTGCGAACAGCTGCCTATACCTGACAATTGGAACAGGTATCGGTGGCGGAGCCGTCATAAATGGAAAGATTTTAGAAGGATTTTCCCATCCTGAGATGGGGCATGTCTTAATAAGGAAACACCAAGAAGATTCATACGAGGGAAATTGTCCGTTCCACAAGACTTGTTTAGAAGGGTTAGCCGCTGGACCAGCGATTGAGGGGCGATATAGCAAGAAAGGACATGAGTTAGAACACGATGACCATGTTTGGAAATTAGAGGCCTATTATATCGCTCAGGCACTAATAAGTTATACGCTTATTCTTCGCCCTGAGAAAATCATTTTAGGCGGGGGTGTAATGAAACAAAGACAATTGTTCCCACTTATCCGTGCTGAATTCAAGCGCCTTTTAAACGACTATGTACAGACTCCAAATCTTGATGAGTATATTGTCCCGCCAGAACTTGAAGATAATGCTGGTATAACGGGATGTCTACTCCTTGCAAAAGAAGTCAGCTCTAATTAACCTAATTTTAAGAGTCATTTCCCCTTTAGATATTTATGGGGATATGACTCTTAAAATTTGACCCATCAGAAGATCGCAAATAAAAAGAGGTACATGAACGTCCCCGTACTTTCAACCAATTGTTCAACTGTTATAACCGCTTAATCATAACAAACAGCCAATGGCACTCTCCATATCATCTTTTAAACAGGATGTACTAATAACTTTTTGCCCTTCAGCTATACCTTAAAACAGTCTATTTATATAATTATTTATATTTACTTTTTAAGAACCCACTTTGTTTACTTAAACGTTCCCTAAATAGATTCATTTCTGTTTCTGAGACAAATTTCCCCAATTCAAGTAAATTATATTCTTGAACCATTAACCATACTTCAACATCATCTTCTACTACTGCGTTGTTTAATGAACTGCGAATACGTTCTCTATCCTGATCATTAAAATCCTCCAACAATTGTACAAGTTTTTCAAGAAGACTTACTGACTCTTCATTTAGCCCCGCAAATTTTTCACTGAGTTCTTCTTGAATAATGTCTAGTTTTGCCTCTAAAATTTTCAAATCAAATTTAGCAACTTCTTCTTCATTTTTAGAAAAAATGTAGTTAGGATCCTCCTCATCCAAGTCGTAACCTTCAAGTACTTTGATTTGCTCTTCCTTATCTGATATACGATCCTCAAGTTCTTCCACATCATCGATAAGTAAATCTCTTCTATTAATCTCCAGTTCAAGTAATCTTTCTAAACCACTAGAAATATCAGAATCAATTTCCCATGTTCTTTCATCATATTCTACGATATTTGCAACTACATCCCTAATATAATTAATAAAATATAATAGTGAATTTTCTTTATCCAGTAAATTCTCTAATTCATCAATACTCTCTTTAATCTCGTGTATGGAATTTTCAATATTGCCCCAGACTCTCTTCGTAACCTCTTCTTCTAACATTTCATCATTAATAATTGGTTTCATAACAGTTTCATATTCTAAAACTAGTTTAGGTCCCTTAATATATGTGGAATACTTCATTAAGTTGTCTAGATAACTATATAATTTTTCAGACAATAGTGAATTTGTTTCTAATACTATCCCTGCTTCAAATTTAAAATATGATCCAAAGTTTGCAGATCCAATATAGCAAAGCTTATCTGTTGCTATTATTTTAGAATGGTTTATTGGACAAAGATATAAGGTCATTTGGAATTTAAATTCTTCAGGTAAAATTTTCTTCAATAATTCTAGATTCAAGGTTAAATTATTAACAACTAAATGAACCTCGGCCGTTGAAGGTATCTGTTTAAGATAACTTAACATCTCATCTGTCATACTATATGTAAAAATATAGATTTTGTTAGAATCCTTAAAAGTAGATAATACCTTCTCTATATTTTTAAAATTTTGAGTGAATATTAGATTTCCATTTATCCCTTCTAGCGTAAGGCTTTCATTAATCTGTTTTAACATGTTATCCCCCCATATAAATTTATACATGCGTGTCCGATAAAGGTAAATTCCGTTCTCTTTTGCCATTTTAGAAACAGATTTTCTAGTTCATCTATTAACTACCTCCTAGTACTCAAACATTTTACTAAAATTTCCTTATATTTAAAACACCCCCAAAACATTCCTTTTTTTGTTTTTTAGAATGATATCAATTAGATATAAAGCCTTAAGTACTGACGTAAAGCATTTAATAATTTAGTCAACTGACCTATAATTTTAAAAGCGATCTCAATATAGTTAATTAAACAATAAAAAACATAAAGGCAATCTATAACTGGAATAGGAGTGGCTGGTTATGGACAAGCAGTAGTATTATTTTGGGGGAGATCTCTTAGTGTTCCATTTATGGATTGCGTTTTACGGTTGGCTGAAACTATGGATTCACTTTGTTATATAGGGCTATGTATGTATAAAAAAATCTAAGGGTAAGTTCCAATCTACTATGGATTCTTACCCTTTACTAATTACTTCTAGGACTATTCGACAGAAATCGATAAATAGAGACAGATTCCTTCCCATCCTAATTGGACTATTTTATACTATTCATATCATCAATCGTACGAAAGGGCAGCACCATTGAAAGATGGTTACGCAAAACTATAGGGGCTAAGGTCATTGACTATGCTAGCCAGTTACCGAAACAATTGACCTCCGTACGATCACTTAGGAGGAAAAAATGAATAAAAGTAACATGAGAAAAAATGCACTTAGTATTAAATCCTGTTATTTAACCGCTAAAGAACGAAAGATTGTGGAATGGTACGAGAGCAAAAGATTACAGGCAAAGATAGGGAACGATGAAATTAATGCAGCCAAATGATAAAAAAGGTTCCTTTGCCGAAGGATGCTTTTGGGGGACATTGTTTTCAGCTATTCTATGGGGGATTTTAATAGTCACTATTAAAAAATAATTGGTTACCGTTTGTCATTATGGTAACTTCATATCGCATTACACGCAAAAACCCCATTCCGGTCAAGGTGACTGGAATGGGGTTTTTTGAACTAACTATTTTTTAATGACTTTTAACAGGATTTCATCTGATTTATAGATAACTTTGACTTTATACTGGCTTGGTAAACCTACTGTCTCAACGGAAGTAAATTTTCCTCTATGTTGATTCTTATTATAGCTTATGAGCGTTATTTCTTTATCAAGTACAATGTTATCTGAAAAATCCAAGAGTAATGTGCCGTTAATGCTGGCTTTTCCTTCAATATCAACCACATTATTTGGATGATCAAGAGTAAGCTTAAGCGTTCCCTCGCTAGATTGTGTGTAATTTCCGCCTATGACTAATTTTCCGGAAACATTTTCTTCGAGTGTGCCTCCGTTATTCACAACATCCCCGCTGCCAAAAGCCGTCTCAGAATCACCTTCTAGTGTACCTTGGTCGATCACTGTACCACCAGTGTAAGTATTCTGGCCTTGCAGTACTAACGTACCTGTCCCCTCTTTATTCAGCTTTCCTGTACCGGAGATATCGTTGCGCCAGCGGTCAAATGCATTGTAACCACCTTTCGAAGCATCCATCGCCACCGTTACGTCTTGGGCGAAAGCACCATAGCCATCTGCTGCTGCGAATAGATTTAACCGTCCCCATCCCTCAGGATCGTCAAGTACAGGATAGCCGGAAGGAAGGCCAGTCGTGGCTAAAACCCAGCGGCGCTGAGTGCTGTCAAGATACGGAAGGCGTGTTTCCAGCAAGACTTCTGCTCCCTTAGGAACAACCATTGGTTTGGCAGTTGAGTTAATCTGGTCAAATCCATAGGTTAATCGTTGTGTAAAATCTTTTTTGTTCTTGTCGTAATCTGCAAAGCGATCTACCGCTGTACCCGTTTGGGTTAACAATTTTGTTTGAGCTTCGTCATAAGCCGCCTTTTTCAGGCCCTCATTGGCCGGATCGGACAGAATCGACGCTGCCAGTGCGGTCGCCATCACACGTCCGCCAATGACGTCAAGGGTAGAGTGCATACCGGCAACAATCCGGTTGTTACCAAGCTCCGAAGCACGAGTAAGCATTTCCTGATAGCGTTCCGGAACGGCATAGGCCATCGCAAGAGAAGCAAGATAAGCCGCGTTAGTATGGCCGCTCGGGAAGCCGCCATTTTTGCTTGGATCCGGGTCTATAGAAGAACGAATGGACGGAACGACAATGTCAGGGCTGGCCCAGCGAAACGGGCGCATATAACTATAGTAATTCTTAGCCGGTGTTGTGGATGAAAAGTTGCCTCGCAAAGTCTTAACCAAATTTACGATGTTGCCAAGATTAGAATCAGTTAGTCCTGCATCGGTCCCGCCATCATTATATTTTACAGTCTCAGCATCTGTCGGTACACTGCTGATGGTGGTTGTCGCCCCGGCGTTTTCACGATAAACATCAGTTAGCGAACCAAGCCCATCGATGACGCTGTAGCTTTGGCCCCTGCGCTCATCGAAATAGGCGGCTTCCTCTTGGTTGGAAGTACGGCTGCTTGTAATGTCCAGTACCTTTTGAATGTTGGCATCCAGTACAGCGCTGTTAAGTTTGGTCCCAGTATCCCAAGTAGGACCGGGAGCCCATAACTTATTAAATTCAGAAAGCACCCCAATGGTCGGGTTTGAATTCACCGTCATATTGGCGGTATTGTTATTTTTGTATGTATCTACAAAATACCCCCAAGCTGGCTGTTCCGCAGGATTTACGTTCGTTGGAAGATTTGCAGACGCACTCACTTTGCTTCCATTAAAGGAAGTTAGAAGTAACGGCAGAGACAATGCGGCAATGGAAAGATGTTTCGTTATTTTTTTCACTTTGGTCCTCTCCCCTATTAAACTAGTTTTTTTATTACTTTAAAAAAAGGCTTACCTAACAAATGAATCTATTTAACGGAATTTTCAATCTAAGAATAGCTAAAAAAAGGGACCAACTCCCTTTTTTAGTGTCAGGAGCTCATCCATCCGCCATCCACGCATAAAATATGGCCATTTACATAGTTTGACGCTTCCGAAGCAAGAAACACCACAGCGCCTTTTAAATCCTCCGGTCTGCCCCAGCGCCCTTGAGGGATCCTAGCGGTAATGGAAGCATGGCGATCAGCATTTCCCCGAATTGGCGCGGTATTATCGGTTTCAAAATAACCAGGTGCGATTGCATTTACATTTACCCCTTTACCTGCCCACTCATTGGCAAATGATTTCGTTAAACCAGCAACAGCATGTTTACTTGCCGTATAGGCAGGAACACGCAATCCACCTTGGAACGATAGCATCGAGGCAATATTGATGATTTTCCCAGAACCTTTTTCAATCATATGCTTCCCGATTTCCCGGCATAGTTGAAAAACTGCATGCTGGTTGACATTGATGACATCATACCAGTCTTCATCCTGAGTATTTACCGCTTCAGCACGGCGGATAATTCCAGCATTGTTTACTAAAATATCAATTTGCCCCAAAACGGAAAGGGCATCCACTGTGAGTTGGGAAGCAGCACCTTGCTTAGACAAATCGGCCTTTATTTCATGAAAAACTCCACCAACAGCCTCTATTTGATTACGGGTTTCCGTCATATCACTCATTCCTGCCCCAATAACAGATGCGCCTGCCTCCGCAAGCCCAACGGCAATTCCCTGCCCCAAGCCCCGGCTGGCTCCCGTAACAAGCGCTACTTTTCCTTTCAATGTAAATAATGATTGCATATTTGCCCCAACTCCTATCCTATTCATGCCTGTTCATATTTTTTTCGTAAATACATTAAACTATCTTCAATAAACGGCTCTTCTGTCTCTTCCATTATAATTTGAATAAATGGCTTCTTAGCTTTAATTAAAGGGAATATGAAATCATAGTTTAATAGACCTTTACCAACAGCTGTCGTTACCAGCCTGCCGCCCTCTACGATAAAATCCTTTGCATGCAAGACAGCAATTCTGTCCCCCAATAGCTCCAGTGCCTCTAGAAAAACATTTTCTTGATCTTGATAGTTATCGATTGTTAAAAAATTGACTGGATCCAAAACGACTTGAAGATTATTGGAAGGAACACTGTCTAACAGCCTTCTCAATGTCTTTGGGGAATAGATTGGATGGTTCACCCCGGCCTCTACTCCTACAATAACTCCAAATTTTTCAGCCTCTTCAACTAATTCGCGTACAGTTGTTACTACCTCTTGGAATGGTTCTTCTCTGAAATTTTCTTCTGTATAAATAATCTCAGCATTTACATTGCCCGTTTCGCTAGCAACAATACTGCAGCCAAAATCTCTGGCATACCTTATATGCTCCTTGAATCGCTCGATTCCATATCTTCTTTCCATTGGATCGGGATGAATCATATTAAAATAGCAGCCAAGCACGGCAATTTCGATATTTTCTGAAGAAAATGCCTTTCGGATATGCTGGGCATAGCCTGGACTTAAACTTCCCAAATCTGAATTTACATCAAGAGATTTTTTTAAGACTAGCTGAACACAGTTTAACCCTTTATCAGCCATTACTCTTGTTAACTCATTTAACGGGCGTTTCTCAAAGTCATGGCCTCTTACACCTAGATTCATTATGTCTATCACCTCTTTCCAATTAAGAAATCTATTATTTTAAATCTTCCATCTTCACATGATCCATGTCGTCATACGTGATGTTTTCACCGCACATCCCCCAAATAAACGTGTAGTTACTTGTTGCGGTACCCGTATGAATCGACCAGCTCGGCGAAATGGCAGCTTGTTCATTTTTAAGCACTAAATGTCTTGTTTCCTCAGGTTTGCCCATAAAGTGGAAAACACGTGTGTCTGGTTCCATATCAAAATATAAATATACTTCCATCCTGCGTTCATGAGTATGGCAAGGCATGGTATTCCAAACACTGCCAGGAGACAGCATCGTCAAACCCATTTGGAGCTGGCAGCTTTCACAGACATTCGGATGGATATATTGATGGATTTTACGTTCATTTAATGTCCCATTTGCCCCTGCTTCAAGCGGTTTAATTTCGTTTATATCAATTTTCACCGTTGGATATTTATGATGGGCAGGAGTTGAGTTAATATAAAATTTTGCTGGATTAGCAGCGTCCTTTGAACGGAATAACACTTCCTCCGTTCCTTTCCCCACATATAGGCCGTCATAGCGGACCATATCATAATCCACACCGTCAAGGGTGACAACCCCTTCTCCGCCGATGTTAATAATCCCCATCTCACGCCGTTCCAAGAAATAATTAACCCCTAACTCTTTATCCAGTTTAATCGTTAATTCTTGTTTAGCAGGAGTGACCCCGCCAAAGATCATTCGGTCAACATGTGTATAAGTTAAATGCACTTGATCAGCTTCAAAAAGTGTTTCCACCAAAAAGTGTGATCTCAATTCGTCTGTTGTATATCTTTTAATTTCCTCAGGATGGTTTGCATAACGTGTTTCCATTTTCATAATCTCCTTTATTGAACTAGATTGAAGAAAATATATCTCCCTATTCCAATCTAATGCTTGAAAGGATAGGGAGACAACTTTTTACTTGCGCTTCGCCAGTCGGATTACATTCCACGATAACTTTGGAAGCACGGTTGAAACTCGGCCATTTTCTGACCTCGCATCCCCATTGGAATGTGGCGCGACAGGAGTCCCATTTGCTGAGTTGGTAAGCTTTATGTCATCATTTTCAAGAACGATATGTTCCATTACTTCATAGCCTTCGAAGTTACGAATATCCACTTCTAATTCCAAGCCTTCCTGTAAATGGCGGTTTACGGCAAAGATCGTCAACTGTTCATTCTCCTCGTTATAAACAGCAGTGGATTCTAGGTACGGAACATCGGTGAAATCTTTGCTATCATATTTAGGGCTTGAAATAATAGGATTTAATGCCACACCTCTACCATAAACAGAAGCATGCATATATGGATAGAAAATGGTTTGTTTCCACGCCTTCCCCCCATTATCAGTCATAATCGGAGCAATGACGTTCACTAATTGAGCAAGGCAAGCGATCTTTAATCGGTCTGCATGCTTTAACATGGTAATCAGCATACAACCAACTAATAAAGCATCTTCAAAAGTATAAATATCTTCAAGCTGCGGAGGAGCAATACTCCATGGTTGAATCTTCTGATCTGCTTCATTACTGTGGTACCAAACATTCCATTCATCAAATGCAAGATTAATATTCTTTTTGCCGCGCTTTTTCGCTTTAATATAGTCAGCGATTGAAATGACAGAACGAATAAAATCATCCATTTCAAGGGAAAGAGCTAAATAGTTAGAGAGATCATTGTCGCGATTCCCATAATATTGATGAAGGGAGATATATTCAACATGGTCATACGTATGATCAAGTACAGTGGCCTCCCAATCTGCAAAAGTAGGCATCGTGCGGCTTGAGCTTCCACAGGCAACTAGCTCAATCGTTGGGTCGACCCATTTCATTACTTTTGCCGCTTCTTGGGCAATCCGGCCATATTCAGCAGCGGTCTTGTGGCCAATTTGCCATGGGCCGTCCATTTCGTTGCCTAGACACCAAGTTTTTATCCCATAAGGATCCTTTACGCCATGAGAGATACGTAAATCACTATAGTATGAACCGCCTGGATGATTACAATACTCGACTAGATTTCTAGCCGCATCAATGCCGCGGGTTCCAAGGTTTACAGCCATGTTCACCTCTGCATTTACTAGATTAGCCCATTTCATAAACTCATTCGTTCCAATTTCATTGGTTTCAACTGTACGCCATGCCAATTCTAATCGGCGCGGACGGTTTTCCACCGGGCCTACCCCATCCTCCCAGTTATAACCGGAAACAAAGTTTCCACCAGGATAACGGACTAACGGGACTTGAAGTTCTTTAACCATTTCCATAACATCCTGGCGGAAGCCATTTTCATCAGCCTGAGGATGTCCTGGCTCATAAATACCGCCATAAACAGCTCTGCCTAAATGCTCAATGAAAGAACCATAAATACGGTTATCAATCTCAGAAACTTTAAAATCTTTTTCCAAAATCATTTTTGCTTTATTATTGGTCATATTTACTCATCCTTTTATCATCTGTCAGTTAGTATCTCTTAAATCAAATGGCCATGTTAATCACTAGATTAATCGAGTCCACTAGCGCCACTCTAACATTTGTCCCGCCTAAATCAATTCCAATCGTATGCCCCAATTCCATGTTCACACCTACCAATGGCATGTTAGTTCTCCTTTATAGCCCGCTTTGCTCACGGATATAGTTGCGCGCTTTTAAAGCATACTCCAAAGGATTGGCGATGGCTGGATCCTGTTCGGCTTCAACCACAAACCAGCCTTTATAGCCAGCCGCAGCTAATGCTTCGAAAACTGGCTTAAAGTCAATCACTCCATCGCCAGGAACAGTAAACACTCCTTGTTTTACTGCTTGGAGGAAACTCCACTTCCCTTCACGGACCTTGTTAGCTACATCTATACGGACGTCCTTTAAATGCACATGTTCAATACGGTCCATATGTTTCGTCAGTACCTGCAAATGATTTTCTCCTGAAAAAACAAGATGGCCTGTATCATAAAGCAGTGAGACCTTATCTGGGTCCGTTTCTGCCATCAACCGGTCTATTTCCGCAGCGGTTTGGATGCCTGTTCCCATATGATGATGATAGACAATTTTCATCCCTTTTTCGGCTGCAATGCCGCCAAGAAGGTGCAGACCTTCGACTAAACGCTTCCACTCGTCTTCAGTAAAAACAGGTTTCTGATCAAATAGTGGGGTCTCCATCTGGCCTTGAATGCTGTTGCCTTGTTCAGAAACCACTATGACCTTCGCACCCATTTCATGTAAAAAGTCTCGATGTTCGATAAATGCTTTGGTGTTCTCTTCAAATGGCTTCGAGGTTAAAAAGGCACTAAACCAGGCACTGGCAATTTCAAGCCCCCGCAATCCTAAGGCCTTTTTTAGAACTTCCGTGTCCCGGGGGTATTTATTCCCTACCTCACTGCCGGAAAATCCTGCAAGTGCCATTTCACTCACACATTGCTCGAAGGTAATTTCCCCGCCTAACTCTGGCATGTCGTCGTTGGTCCAACCGATTGGTGCAATTGCCAGTTTCACATCTTGAAACATCTCACTTCCCCCTCCGTACTTTTTAGTAGAATCATTGATCCTGGGGTTTCTCGTAATTCCGCCGGTTTTCTGAATAATCCCGCCTGTTTTCCCGCTTTTCCCGCCGAATCTAACGTTAATTCCGCCTACTTCTATCGTAATTCCGCCGATTTCTCTATTATTTCCGCCAACCCCATGATTCCACCGCAATTTTTCCCTTTTAGTAGAATCATTGATCCTGGGGTTTCTCGTAATTCCGCCGATTTTCTGAATAATCCCGCCGGTTTTCCTGCTTTTTCCGCCGAATCTAACGGTAATTCCGCCTACTTCCGTCGTATTTCCGCCGATTTCTCTATTATTTCCGCCAACCCCATGATTCCACCGCAATTTTTC
>NZ_JAABNN010000017.1:0-35415 GCF_009928415.1 Bacillus sp. USDA818B3_A | reverse complement strand
TTTCCCTTTTTAGTAGAATCATCGGGCCTGACGACTCTATTAATTCCGCCGGTTTTTTGAATAATCCCGCCGGTTTTCCTGCTTTTTCCGCCGAATCCAACTTTAATTCCGCCTACTTCCGTCGCAATTCCGCCTACTTCTCCCTTAATTCCGCCAGACTAGCCATCCAAAGACTACAAAATCACAGCAGATACATCCACACCTTGCAGCTGCACCGGTGCACCAGTCTCCAGCGACCTCTTAGCCGCCTTCGCAATACGCTCCGCCTGCAATCCATCTCTCCCACTACAAATAACCTCTTTATTTTCCAAAATCGCCGCAACAAACTCATTCACTTCATCAATATAAGCCTGCGTATAACGTTCTAGGAAAAAGTACAACGGTTTTTCCTTTGACACATGCTGAGCAGTCGAAACCTCCACCGTATTCGCACGATTATTATCAGCTTGTGCGGCACCTTGATCCCCAAACACCTCAAGACGCTGATCATATCCATAAGCAGCCTGGCGGCTGTTATCAATCACACCAAGGGCGCCATTAGCAAATTTCAAAGTAATAATAGCTGTATCAATATCACCGGCTTCGCCAATCGCCGGATCCACCAGCACCGCTCCATTAGCAAACACTTCAACGACTTCACTGTCCATAATATAGCGTGCCATATCAAAATCATGAATCGCCATGTCCATAAAGAGCCCGCCTGATGTTTTTATGTAATCAATTCCTGGAGGTTCTGGATCACGTGAGGTAATTTTTAAAATATGTGGAACGCCAATATCACCCGTTTGGACAAGCTCACGAATCCTGCGGAAGTTAGGATCAAAGCGGCGGTTAAAACCTACCTGCAGCTTCACACCGGCTGCTTCAACCGCTGCGAGGGCCTCTTCCGTTTCTTCGACTGAAAAACTAACCGGCTTTTCGCAGAAAATATGCTTTCCGGCTGCAGCCGCTTCCATAATCAAATTAGCATGAGTCGTGGTAGGTGAACAAATGAAGACAGCATTGATTTCAGGATCATTCAAAATATCTTGGTAATTCGCCGTCAGTACTTCAATTTGCTTTTCCTTTGCCCATTCCTCCAGATGGCCAATGGCCACATCAGAAACACTTTTCAATCTTACACCTGAAATCCTTCTTAAATTATCAGCATGGATCTTTCCAATTCGTCCTGCTCCAATGATTCCAACAGCCAATGCCATATTCAACATCCTCCCTTTTATAGATTGCAGGAGTTAAGCGCTTAACCCCAACGGTCAAAAACCATCTTTCTGCAACCTCTTTCTATGATTGTTTTTGTATCATCCTTCACAAATGAAGTTAAGCGCTTAACCCCACCCTTAAAATGAAAGCTGACGAAACATTTGTCGGTCAGCTTTCCTTATTATGAATGTATATTTTTCACCGACTCCCGCTCAATGAGTGTAGGAGCAAGCATGATTCGATTTGCAGGCATTCCAGGATTCTCAATCGAATCCAGCAATTGCTCAATGGTATAGCTGGCCAGCTTGGCAATCGGCTGAGCGATCGTGGTTAAGCCTGGATCAGATATTTCCGCGTGGATGGTATTATCAAAGCCAATAATCGAAATATCATCCGGTACCGATACGCCTGCTTTCCGTGCCTCATTAATAAAAACGGCAGCAATTAAATCCGTGGTAGCAAAAACTGCTGTTGGCCTATTTTCCAAATGAAAAATTTGACTCGCAGCCCATTTCGCTTCATCAATCTTGGATTTAGCTTCAATCACCCGAACGTTCGCAGGGTTTACGCCTTCATCAGCAAGAGCTTTTGTAAACCCTTCTACACGGAGCCGGCTGCTCGCTCGTCGCGGTTCGGAAATGATGGCAAACGATCGGTGTCCCTTTTGACAAAGGTAACGTCCTGCTAGATACCCGCCCCTGATATCATCGGTTGTGACAACGTGGGAATCGAGCGCAAGATGATCAATCGAGAACAGGACGCAAGGGACATTTTGATCATTAAGATTTTTTAATTTTTTTACATCCTTTGGCTCAGTTGCGATGATAATTCCGTCGACTTGTTTTTTAATCAGCAGATCCAGATAATCATGCTCACGTTCCAGCTGATAATCAGTGCTGCACAAAATAATCGAGTAACCCATCTCCCGTGCATTATTCTCCAGTGCCCGGGCTACTTCCGCAAAGAATGGGTTAGCGATATCGGGAACGAGCACGCCTATCGTGAAGGTTTTTTTTCCCGTTAAAGCGGTAGCGACACTGCTTGGTTGGTACTTTAGGTCCTTCATAATTGCCAGAACTTTATTTTTGGTTTTTTCACTAATCCGACCTGTATTATTCAACACTTTGGATACGGTAGCAATCGACACATTGGCCTCTTTTGCTACGTCATAAATAGTAGGTTTCATGGCCTTCTCCCCTTCTCCCACTACATGAAGTCATTAAATCATTATACTATTTTGTTTAGTTGCTTAACAAACCCTTATGCTGCAGGACCTCGGATAGGAGAACAATGGCCAATGCCTGACCATAGGCAGTAGGTGCAATAATAATTCGCTTATAATCTTCCTTTTCCTTCCCGATCGCTGTACCGGCGGAAACATTTAAGACCGTTCCATCCTCAGCGATATTGGTCAAAATTGCTTCGACTGCCTTTCGGCAAACTCCTAGTAAGCTTGAGTCCAATAATCCTAACCGAATTCCTTTTAACATCCCTGCGGCAATGGCGCTCGACCCGGAAACTTCGGTATAGCTATCAGGATCATCCAGAAGCGTATGCCACAAACCATTTTCTGACTGCAATCCGACTAACCGGTCCACCTGGGCTTTAAAGGTGCCCGCCATCTTCTCATAAGCCTTAGGGGATATTTTACCTTTCAGTGTCTCGATTAATTCCGGGGCAGCTAAAGTGTACCAGCTGTTCCCACGGCACCAATACGCCTCACTAAAATGATGGTCATTCTCAAAATCATAGCCATGATAGAAGAGGGAATCCTCCTGATTGAACAAATGGTTTATATGAAGATTAGTTTGATAAGCAGCTTCTTCGATCCAAGCTTGGTTATTATATTTAACCCCCATTTTACTTAAGAACAATACCACCATAAACAAGGTGTCAATCCAGATTTGCCCTTCATTCAGCTTCAACTCACGTTTGGTATCACCGGAAGTTACATGTTGAAGCCCGTTTTCTTTTGTTCTTGGGGCCTGGTTGTAGACCCAGTCCACCCATTCCAGCGCGAGCGGCTCCATGTCATCAAAGTCCATTAGGGTTAGCATCGGTGCCGTCGTATTAATATTTTTCAAGGGTAAACCGCGCTCGATTTGATCTTCGGCCCATTTTTTCATAAACCCGTGATAATCGGGGAATTTTGGGTCTCCGCCTAGGTTTTTCAAACCCAGTAATCCAACTCCTTGAGGCCAATCCCACTCTTCCATTCCGAAGTCCCTTGGGAAGTAGCCGATTTTTTCAGCATCGCCCACTTCTTTTAAAGAATCTTCATTAGAAGGTCGTTTTAAATGCAGCAGCTGGTTAGTTATTTTTAACACAGATTCACGAACATCCGCTAGTACTTTTGTCACGATTCTTCACCTCACTTAATCTTTCAATCCGGAGCTAGCGCCTGTATCCATAATGTACCGTTGGAAGATGGCATATAAAATCGCCATCGGAAGGATCGATATAACAGAAGCAGATAGCAGCAAGACCCAATCAATATTGTTTGCCCCGACGATACTTCTTAACGCGACCTGAATCGTATACTTGTTTGGATCACTAATAACGATTAATGGCCAAATGTAGTCATTCCAGCGCCACTGGAAAGATAAAATGGCTAAGGTAATGACAATCGGCTTCGCGATCGGTAACATCAGTCTAAAAAAGATTCTGCCTTCACTGGCTCCGTCAATTCTGGCAGCTTCTATCAAATCATCTGGTACTGTCATGAAATACTGTCTAAACATGAAGATCCCGGTAGCTGTGTTGATGGAAGGAATAATTAATCCCCATAAACTATCATAAAGGTGGAGCTTTTGAATCACCATGAAGGTTGGATTCATGATTACTTCCGTCGGTAACATCGTCGTTGTCAGGATGCATAGGAAGAACACCGTCAACCATTTGTATCTGTATTTCGCCAAGGCAAACCCGCAGGATGCACTGGCAAGGATGGTCAAGGCTGTTGTTACCACAGTGACGATCAGCGTATTCCATACATATTTCATAAATTCCATGGTTTGCCAAGCATATTCATAGTTCTCAAATGAAAACTTTTTAGGAAAAATATGAAGCGGATAAGCAAATAATTCACTTCCCGGTTTAAAGGAACTTAATAAGAACCATAAAACAGGAACCAAGAACACAAGTGCTAATAACCCCATAATGGTAGTAAGGAGAACGGTTGTGAGCCTATTTCGATAAGTCATTGTTTACCCCTCTCTTCAACCTTTAGATTAATGACGGCAAAGATCAGCAGGATGATAAATAATATCATCGATACGGCACTGGCATAACCGATATTCTGATTGTTAAATCCTGTCTGATAAATATATTGAACGATAAACGTATTATCATTTCCTGGTCCGCCATTCGTCAGTGACTGGACTAGCGCAAATTCTTTCATAAAACCAATCGACGATAGCATGATGACCATAAACGACGTTGGCCTAAGGGACGGCAAAGTGATATGGAAGAACTTATGCCAGCCATTCGCTCCATCAATTTCTGCTGCCTCGTAATAGGATTTAGAGATGTTAAGCAGGGCGGAAATGAAGATCAGCATATTGAAAGCCGTTCCTCCCCATGCTGACGCAATCAAAACGGTTAATAGCGCTAAATTACCATCTGTAGACCAATGAACAGGATCAAATCCCATTAGTTGAATGATATAGTTGATAAACCCGAAATCTTCTCCAAACATCCAGCGAAAAATGACCCCTACGACAATTGGTGAAATCAGCCAGGGAAGGAAGAAAATGACCTTTGCCACTGACTTCCCTTTTGTATATTTGCTGACCAATAGCAGCGAGATGCATAAAGAACTTACGTACAATGTTGGGACACCGATAATCGTATACGTAAACGTCCGCCCAAGTGCTTTGTAAAAACTAGAATCGTGGAAAAGATTAATGTAATTTTGTAAACCAATAAAATGAGCCTCTACCCCAGCATAATCTGTAAAAGAATAATAGATACCCAGGATGGCCGGCCAAGCAAAGAACAGAGTAAATAAAACCATGTTCACGATGACAAAGGCCAGAGCCCATTTTTGATTTCGATCCTTTTTCCGTGGTGCTACTTTCTTAACATTTACTTGTTTGACACTCGAGTAATTCACTGTCAAATCGGTATCCGGCGTTATACTCGACTTTTTGATGATTGACATACAATTCCTCCTCCTTCATGGTCAATGTGCCAACCTGCTGATTCCGGTATGACCACTCTTCGTCCGTAATGTTAATTTCAGATTCCAACTGTTCCTGAATGAAATCATTAAAGGTCTTATGCTCATATTCTGAAGAACAGATACACACGATTTTGTGCGAAGTCCCGTAGGCCCGGGCTTCCCGATAAGCGACTGCTCCTTCTTTTATTCTTTCAAAGCCCTGGCTGAAGTAGATTCCCAGGTAGGTTTGATCCTTCCTTACAAACAGCCAATTTCCGTTTTCGATGATCTCATCCAGCTTCCAGAAAGGCAGATACGCATGAACGAATGGAAGGAAAGGTTCCTGTAACCGATATTCCATTAGCATGTATTGCTTATATTGGCGGATATTCGGGCTGATTCCATTTCCTGCCCAAAAGCTAGGACGGTTTTCTCCGCTATATACCGATTCTCCCGGATGATTAATCCAGATCTGGGTATTATCCTGTCCTAAAGCGATATTCATGGCATGCTGCTGGTGCCCTCTTTTAAAGGCGTTGAAATTGATTGCTGAGCTCATAACATAATTCTTCGTTTTGTAATTATAGGTATAGACCTTCTTAATTCCTTGTAAATACTGTGAAACAAGCGCCTTTGATTCGTCTTCGATAAAATTTTGCTCTAACCCAGGCGGTGTATAGTCTGAGATACAGAATAAGGTGGTCGATCTCAATGCATGATTTAAATTCCCTTTCTTCCAGGCGATAAAGGAAAGGTTCGCTACCTCTCCCAGCTCCATCGCCTTTAAATCATGTTCATATACTCGCCCGTAGGTCGTGGACATCGTTTTCCCCTGAAGATTAATCGCAATAATTTCAAAGGTGATATCTAAAGCTTTTTTAGCCAGATCCCTAATAGAGGCGTCCGGTGCCGATTCATAGAGACTGAAGAATCCGATTAGATCAATCGGCAGGTAGGTGGTTGAGTTCCATTCGGAGAAACCATAGTCGAAAAAGACGTCAAACCACTCCTCCAAGCGCTTTTTACCAATTTCATATTGTTCCATTCCGGTTCTGTTGCTTACGGAAAACCGTCTTTCTGGATACATATGGCCGGAAAGGTATTGTGAAATATGGAAAAGCAAGGCATGATTTTCACTGAAATACCACATCACATCGTTTCCAGGCTCATCGATCCAATATCTGAAATGAACGGCAAGCTCCTCGATTTCACGATGAAAATCGGCTGGGATGATGTCTTGATACTTAATCGTAAACCCAAGCAATGGAGCGAGCCTGAAATCGGCACAGTCGCCCTTTTTCTCAATCTCGTTAAAACAGCTTTTAATATGTTTGATCGCACGGGAATCGACGGTACCATTGAGGTGTGCCAAGGCAATCCCCACATTTAAGTCAAGCGAATCCCTTTCCGTAAAGAACTCCAATATCTCCTTCTTTCTTTCGGGCAGATTATTTGAAAAGGATTTGGAGGAATAATCATTGGCCAGAATGGATGAAACCATTCTTCTGCTAATCTCCACTTCACCATCCACCACGACGCCAATATCAAAATAAGCGAGCCCATTGGAGGAAAGTTCACTGATTGGCATCAGCGTAATCTTGTTTTCATCCAGGTTATTCACCTGAAAGAAATAATCATAAGGTGATTCTGTATCCTGATCAGATTCTTTTACTAAGACCGGATTTAATAAATGATTGCGATTGACATTCACAAACAGCTGGGGAAACAGATCGATATGCTCTGAATCAAGATAGATTTCCAGGCTGCCAGAATCATAGAGATCTTTTGAAAAATAAAAAGAGGTTAACAATTCTTCTGCTTTCTTTATTTTTTCAGGAGATGCTTTGACAGGAATGTAGGCCTCTAACGTCCGCTCGCCCGTATAGCGCAGTTCCATGAAATAATTGACATCTCTCTCTGCCAGATCATCCATATAAATAACGATCTCATTCGTTCCCTTTTGCAGGTTCAATTGAATTTGTGTATAGGAGGCTAGATTTCTTGTATAAGGAGTATAGCTAATCTGTTTACTATTGTTGACCCAAATCTCTACACTGCCGCATGTACTGAGCGTAAAAGGGAGAGTTTCTTCCTTTTCTGTAACGACATAGGTTTTACCGTAAACACTTAACATGTGTGGAGTTGGAATAAAAGAAGAAAACTCAAAGCGTGTGTTTTCAAAAGGGAAATAAATATGCTGGAACGCTGAATCGGTCATTTGGATCTCTTTATTTAGACGCTCTTCTAAAAATTGTTTTCTGCCAGGATAGACAATTTGTACATATTCCTCTGTCAAATTAACAGGCTGCTCAAACGTATCTTTTTCAGATTCATAGGGTTCGATGTTTAAATCAGTATATATCCAGCGATTCATCGCTTGGTTGGGTTGAACTTGATATGTATAGCGTTCCATTATGATACCTCACTTAATAGGGAGGGAATATGGAAAAACCAGTATTCCCTCTCATGATTTATTATTTTGCGTATTGCTCTGTAAAAGTCTTTTCAACATTACTAATCGCTTGGTCAACAGACTCTTCTTTATTTAAAACTTTTATGACTTCTTGTTTTAGGGCATCTACAGCTTGTTTATCAGAAGTTAGCTGTAATTTATCATTGACAGATCTTGCTACTGCTGCAACTGGATCAGAAGAGCTGATTTCATTGCGGTAAACATCATACGCACTTGTAGCTATCTCGCTTGAATTGTAATCAACCTCCGCTCCCTCCACTACTGGAAGATAGCCGCCTAAACCTGCCATTTTTGCATAATTTTCTTTTGTATATAACCAATCAATAAATTTCTTTGTTTCCTTCTCTACCCCAGATCCTTTGAATTGGATAACATAGTTACCGCCTAGGTTAGTAGAACGAACCTTTTCGTATGGCATATAAACAGATTGCCATTTGAAGTTTTTAATATTTTTGTCAAAATCTTTTAACTGCCAGTTACCAGAATAATAGGCCGCAACCTGTCCGCTCTTAAACATAGCGGATGCATCCTGTCCAGATAACCAAACAGAGGTTGGCATGATTTTGTTGTCATTTAACTTAACGAAGGTTTCCAAACCTTTTTTGGTTTCAGCATTTGTGGTATACTTTCCGTTTTCATTCACAAATCCTTTACTTCCAAATTGGTATAAGAATGAACTTAAGCGGTGTGAAGATGGATCCATAACTAAGCCGTATTTTGCATCTGTTTTATCAAGGACAATCTTTAAATCACTGATAAACTCGTCCCAAGTCCAAATATCTTGTTCACTTGTCGGAACTTTTACACCGGCTTTATCAAATAAATCCTTATTAATATATAAGCCGACAGCAGTTAAATCGATTGGAATAGCTACAGCCTTATCATCGATGGTGATGGCTAAATTTTTGTCTACCCCTTTACTGTCCATTGTGGAGCTCAAGTCCGCCAATTTATCTCTCCAAATTGGGCTGAAGCCTGTCACCCGTGCTAATGCAGGCGGATTACCAGATTTGACCATGTTTGTCATCCTTGTAACAAAGTCACTGTACGGCACATCAACAACTTGAACATTTACTCCAGTTTCTTTTTTATATTCCTTGGCCATTTCTGTTAAAGCGCCACCTTCAACCGTATCCCCTGATACAAAAAACTGGATTTTCTTAGACCCTGATGAGGCCTTTTCTGAACCTGAACTGGAATTCGAACATGCTGACACAACTAGAAGCAAGCAGGATAACAATAAAGCCAAACCTAATTTGATTTTTTTCACTCCATCCACCTCTTTAAAATTATGTAGAGTAAGCGCTTTATACATAAACAAATAGAAAATTGCTGAAATTCCCACAAATACCATTTTATTACGGGAAAGCGCTTACCTTGTGTCTATTATATTCCATGCCCATACCGTTTTCAATACATTTTTAAAATTCTAATAACTTTTTAATCTTTTAATATTACTATTTATAGTAATCCTCTAAACATATAGACTAATGGTAAAAGCATTACAAAAGCCCTTCTATTAAAAAAAATGAAAGGAAAAGATCCTAATTAAGTTTGTTTATGTGACTTGTAATCTGGTACCGCATAAATTTGGATATCTGAATAGGGGTAATCGCTTAACTTAATCACAAAAAAGTTTGCATGAGTAATTGGGAAGCATGAGAACCGTCCCCTCGCTCCTATTCAATGTAAAAAGGAGAGACAAATATGAAGTTACGATATAATCGGCCGGCTAAATCATGAAACGAAGCACTTCCGATTGGTAATGGACGCCTCGGTTCCATGGTTTATGGCGGAATAGAAAAGGAACATTTGCAATTGAATGAGGATACCTTATGGTCAGGGGCACCAAAAGATACGAATAGTCCAAAGGCAAAAGAGATTCTGAAGGAAGGGAACTGTTCCATGCTGCCCGAAGAAGTCCGGAAAGAAGAGGTGATTATGATACAGGTTGGAGTCTTGCCTGGAAAATTTGTTTGTGGGCACGATTTAAAGATGGAGATCGAGCTCATACATTAATTTCTAATCTTCTTCAGCTCGTGAATGAGGAGAACAGCCAGAGTCAAAAGGGCGGCGTGTATTCTAATCTTTTTGATGCGCATCCTCCTTTTCAAATTGATGGGAATTTTGGATTTACAGCAGGACTAGCCGAAATGCTCATGCAGTCACATACCGATAAAATCCAGCTGCTGCCTGCTCTGCCTTCTGTCTGGCCAAATGGATCTGTTAAAGGGCTAAGAGCACGCGGAGGATTTTTCCGTTTTTATCCAAAGCTGGATTGGAAAAGGGATTCAGCTATACGCTGAACCCCCATCATCCTTATAACTTTGCAACCTTTATATATTACCAAATTATCACAGCTATTAATATGCTGCTTTTTGACTAGATCACAGGGAGAGTTTCAAGTTTCTAAATACTCCATTTGTTCTTACCTTCTATCTATCCTTAATGAACTATGTGCACACAAAAAAGGGACTCCTAAGAACCCCTTCGTTTGTGGAATGGATTGCATAATCCCTCCGTTCTTACATAAATTTTCATTATAGTAATCTCCTACTCTTTTATCCAAACAGATCAATATTAACAAGATCAGGATGGAAATACACATCATTAATGCGGAATCTACTGCTCATCTTTGAATTTCCATCCTTTTTGTTCTTTGTTTTTCATAATCATATCTAACAATTGGTCAGGACCTTTGTATTTAATAAATTCTTGAGGAGGAGTCTGTGCTCGATTTCCATACAGCTTGTTCAGTTCAATTTGTTCTTCCTCGGTTACTTCATTTTCCTCTGCATCTGCACTTTCAACGAGTTCGATTTCCACTGCGGTAATCGCCCTTAAACGACTGCGTAAAAGCGGCGCAACCTTTGATAACGTAATCAAATCACTCGCTTGTAAATGCTGAATTAAGTCCATCATTTCGTTCTTGTCTTGTTTTTCCATGGCATTAAAAAGTTGATAAATTTTCTCTGCTTTATCAGCTGTCGGCATAATCTCACCCCTTCACATTATTGTGTCTTACTATAATACAATTTATCGATGAAAGAAGAAAGTAATGGAAAATGCAAAAGAACCCGGTCAAAACATGCGGATTCATCCATACGATGCTGCCACTATTATGTTTTATGAATGACATGTCATGAAACGTTCATCTGATCTTCATCAATCGTAACTAAATCAACGGTAAACACGAACAGCCTGTATCCCAGGGCAGCTCCCAATGTATTTAAAATGACATCATCAATATCTGTCAGACGATCAGGATAGATAATTTGAGCACACTCAACCGTTATTGATAAGAGTGCTCCGATTAGTATGGCTTTGTAAATCGTGTTCACCTTTCTCCAACTTAGTGGTAATAGAAAACCAAATGGCAGAAAGAGAATAATATTACCTGCAATGTTTAGGATGATATCATATAACGATTTATGAAAGAGAATTCTTGTGATGATTTTAAATGGAATGAAGTTGTATCTATGCTCCCTTGTTCCAGTAGGGTCAGCAATAAGGGTTAAACTGATAATGAAGACAATGGCCAATAAAAATAAAACATGAACGAGCCTTTTCTGAATGATCATTTATAACTCCCGGAAAATTTTTACTACTATCTTACCATATTTGCAGATTGACAATATTAAAAAATGCTTAAATCTAAAAACAGGTGAATCATCCCCTGGATTCACCCTGATCCAAAATAAAGAGAAGTAAGCAAACGCCCCACTTCTCTTTCAATCTACTTTTACCCCAACTTTATCTGTTGCCCACTGCAACTCCTAAGCTTAAGTTCGGTTTGAAAATAGAATAAACCATTATCCTCTTCTGCTTTTCTTTCCACACCTAATGCAGATACCAGAGTAATAGTTATACTTATGTCTTTTTTGGAAAAAACAAATGATGGCTTTTAACTTCATCGCTGAATCCTCCGATAGGTTCAATTTACCAACAAGTCTATCAAAAGAGTAAATAATTCGAAACAGAAAGAGCCAAATATTTACAAAGTTCGTTCGAAAGTAATAGTTTTAGAATAGGTCTATGGACTATTTTTGGTAAATAAAGTAAAATAGTATTAAATCTTAAGTAAGGTTTTCGTAATAAAGTCCCAACTTGAAAGAAAGAAGCCGCTATATCTTTGACTAAAAAAGTCAAAGATATAGCGGCTTTTTCGTTTCCCTATTAAACAGTAGCTCTATTGAATGATACTTAGCAGCTTGTATGCTTCTTCTCTTGTTGCAACCTTCAATAATTGTTCTCTAAAACCTTCATCCATTAACTTACGTGAAAGCATTTGTAAAATCTTTAGATGTGCATCTCCTGCTGCTTTCTCTGGTACAGCAATCATAAAGATCAATTTTGCAGCAGTGCCGTCTAAACTCTTCCAGTCCACACCATCACGCTTGATCCCGAAGGCAACCGCTGGGCGGCTAACGGCATTTGATTTACCATGAGGAATAGCGATATTCATACCTAAACCGGTTGAACTTTCACCTTCACGATTTAAAATAGCTTGTTTAAATGCCTCTTTAGAGCTTAAAATTCCGGCTTGATCAAATTTAGTAATTAGTTCATCAATCACATCGTCACGAGTAGATCCAGATAAGCAGATATCAATTAGTTCTATATCTGTAATATCTGTTAATTTATGAATTTCCGTATGAATCGTCGTTTCTACCTTTTCTTGTCTAACAGGCGCGCTCACTTTAGCAACTGGGTCAGCGCCGGCTGCAACAGGAACAGGACCTTCTACATTCTTCTTCAAAGCAATAACCATAAATGCTGTAACAATCACTCCAAGAATCACTGCAACGAAAAACATAACCACATGATCTACCGCACCTAAAACGGCCACAATCGGACCACCATGCGCGACTCTGTCACCCACACCGGAAAGCATGGCAACCACAGCACCGACCATCGAACCAACGATAATACTTGGAATGACGCGAAGTGGATCCTGAGCAGCGAATGGAATGGCACCTTCAGTAATCCCGAATAATCCCATCGTAAACGATGCTTTACCGGCATCTCTTTCGGTTTGACTAAATTTACGCTTATTAATAAACGTTGCTAGACCTAACCCAATTGGCGGAATACAAATCGCTGCCGCAATCGGTCCCATAATTTCATAGTTTCCTTCACCAATCATCGCTGAACCGAACAAAAATGCTACCTTATTGAAAGGTCCACCCATATCAATCGCAATCATGGCACCAAGGATCATGGCTAAAAGAATCGAGCTTCCACCTTGCATACCTGCAAGCCAGCTTGTTAAAGCAGCAAACACACTTGCTACCGGATGGCCAATAACAAAAATGAATAATAATCCTACAATCACACTTGAGAGAATCGGAATAAAAATAATCGGCATAACCGGCTGAACAGCTTTCGGAACCTTAATCTTCTTAATAGCAAGAGCTACATAACCCGCTAAGAAACCAGCGATGATTCCACCGATAAATCCTGCACCTGCTGTACTTCCATAAAAACTGCCATTAGCCGCAATATAACCGCCAATCATACCTGGTACTAATCCTGGACGGTCGGCAATACTTACCGCAATGAAGCCTGCTAGGATAGGTATCATGAACATAAAGGACGTAGCACCTAAGCTTTCAATATGCTTCCAAAATGAACCATCTGGAATCTTAATCCCACCTGGTGTTTGTTCACCGCCAAGGGTTAACGCGATGGCAATCAATAATCCGCCAACGACAATGAATGGAACCATGTACGAAACCCCATTCATTAAGTGCTTATAAATCGGATTTTCCTTTGAGCTGCCCTTTTTAGCGCCAGCAGCTGCAGCAGCCTCTGGCTTATAAACCGGTACATCCCCAATTTGAATCCGCTTAATTAATTCTTCAGGTTTACGAATACCTTCTTGGACACCGGTTACAATCACTCTTTTACCGGCAAAACGGTCCTTGGGAACTTCTTTGTCTGCTGCAATAATAATTCCATCCGCTTCCGCAATTTCCTGATCGGTTAAAGCATTTTCTACCCCAATGGAGCCTTGTGTTTCTACCTTTATTTCGACGCCCAACGCTTCACCCGCTTTTTGAAGATTCTCGGCGGCCATATACGTATGAGCTATACCAACTGGACAAGCTGTAACAGCTAATATTTTCCCCATTTTGATTCCTCCAGTATTTAAATAATAAGTAATCGCTTACTTATATAGTAAACCCTTCTTGTCCAGTTAATTTTTTAACTTTTTACCATAGGCTGCGGTAAATTTTAATTAATTAAAGGGTGAACAAATCCGTCCACCCTTTTCGTCTTATTCATTTTTCTCGATAATAGTAATGAATTCTCCATAATTACTCACAGCCGTTAACGCATGGACAATCAATGGCTTTTCACTAAGCGAGGCAAGCTTTCCAATAATCCCACGGATCTTACTCTGATTTTCTTTAGCGATTGCCAGCATAAAGACAAGGGATACTCGTTCATTCCCCCACTCCAACCGTTCTTTCAGAGTAGCAACCGCAATGGCAGACTGATGGACGAATGACGGATCTCCGTGTGGGATAGCGATTCCCCCGCCGATCGCTGTAGCTGAGTTCCTCTCTCGATTCACTGCACTATGGATATACTCCTTACTGACCAAGCCCTTTTGATAGAGAGCATCGGCAAGCATTTCAACCAATTCATATCGATGTACTTTATTTACATTGAAAAGCACAAGCTCTTCATCAAGGAGTTTCGAGAAAACACTTGGCTCTAAGTATTGGTCTTGTTTCTGCTTTAACTCCTCAACAAACTGACTTAACTTTTTCTTGTCCTCTTGACCAAAAAGCGGCGAAATCACAATATGTACTGTCTCTACCTTTTCAAGTGGTACAGTTGAAATAATAAATTCTATCTGATGATGGTGTAAGTACTCCCTAACATCCGCTTTGCCAATGCACGCGATAATTTCAATATCTTGATACTGCTGTTCAATCTTTGCCTCTAACAAATGGGACATACCAATTCCCATATGGCAGACGATGAGAGCCTTCTTCCTTCGGTCACTCTGCAGCCCTAGCCTTTCCACTGAGGCTTGAAAGTGAAGAACAATATAGGCTGCCTCATCTTCAGGAATGTCGATTTGCTCATTTTTCGTAACATCCTCGAGCGTGATCATCACCATATGAAACATATAGGGATACATTTTTTTTATATTAGAGAGCAATGGGTTGGTGATGGGAAAGCCAAATTGAAGGCGATGGATGACGGAATGCATATGAACAGATAGTCCATTGATTAAGATTTGATCTGCTTCAAATGGGACGTTCGTCAGGTTCCCCATTTTGATCATAAGCTTCTTTACAATCCTATGGATATCTTCATCGATCTGCAGGAGCTGGTCCATTCCCTCTTCGGTCCGTTTGCTGCTAATCAGGTGCCAAGTAAAATAAACCCGTTCCTCCTGGGGGAAGGTTAATCCGAAACTAGCTTCTAGAATATCAAATAACCATTTGGTATATTGATATTCTTTTCGTTCATAGGCGGTTGCCTTTTCAGATTCCTCAACATATACAGGTGATCGCTGCCGGGTCCGTTTGATCATAATAAGGGCATGCACCAGTAAACTATCCAGAGAACTATCCGTAATAGGAAACGAAAACGTTTCTGTCATATCCCTAAGTGATTTCCTGACAATAGATATCTCATAGGGTAAAAATAAATCCAACACCACGTTTTTCCCTTGGGCAAGAGTAGAAATAAGCTCGGACAAATGAGCTAAGGCATTTCGCTTCTGTAACTCTGATCCCTTGGCTATATTACCAACCCGTGGCTTTGATATAAGCTCAATTCCATAACGCTTAAGCCAATGATCAATCATCTCGATATCCTTTTTAATGATCCCTTTAGGCACATAGTATCGATCAGCCAAAGATTGTAAGGTGATAGCATGGCTGCTGGTTAACAGCATATAAGCGATTTCAAACAGCCGCTCCTCATTTGTTTTGGGTTCGCTAGAAAGTAAACCCTGCATGATTTTCGAACGATCTTCTTCCTCACTTTCAATGGATATACCAAAACCCGGCTTACGAATTAGCTTTGCACTAGGAAAATCCTGCAAGTATTCTTCCAGCCTGTCCAAATCATTCCGTACTGTTTTTTCCGCGCAATTCAGTTGTTCCGAAAGATCTTTAATATGCCATACATCTTCCTTGTGAACGAGTAAAATTCTAAGTAATTCCTTTTGTCTATTATTCATTCATTACACCTGCTTAAAAATAAAACATATATAAGAGTTTATCGTTATTTTTGCTTGTATTCAAATGGATAAATAGCGGCAATCTAGTCCTTTTATCCCGTCATTTTTTTTTAAAAAGACTCAGTCATTTTCTCCTATTGACTATGTAAACGGTTTCAATTATAGTTAATGAAACAAACCAGTAAGAAATAATAGGGATCTACAACCGTGCATAGGAGTGGATAAACATGGACGAGCAAGGAAATCTATTAATTGGATTATTGTGGGGTACGTCTTTAAGTGTTCCACTATGGATGGCATTTTTCGGTTGGATCAAACTACTCATTCAATTTGTTGTGTAAATAGATAGTAATTGTTTAAAGAGTAAGGATCCTGATATCCTTACTCTTTCATTTTTAAAATTAAGTATGCGACACAATCATTTCACAATTCCCATCTACTTGAAATTCGCCAAATCCGATTGGAATAATAAAATGGGTGCCCTTCTTTAATTCATATTCTACCCCATTATGTGAAAGTGTCCCTTCCCCATTAATCACACTGAAGAGTCTGTATTGGTTGTTAAATGCGAACTTGGACGTACCATGAACCTCCCATTTGTAGACGGAGAAAAACTCTGATTCCACATACGTAGTCATTCTAGTATTCCCTTGCTCTTCGAAAGATTTCGTGCTGACGGCATCATGATGAGGTACAGTCGTTACTTCAATGGCCTTTTCCAAATGAAGATCTCTCAAGTTCCCTTCCGCATCACGACGGTCATAGTCATACACTCGGTAGGTCGTGTCAGAGCTCTGCTGTGTTTCTAATACAAGAGTTCCTTCGCATAAAGCATGAATGGTCCCGCTAGGTACATAGAAGAAATCCCCTGGCTTGATTTTAACTCGGCGCAGTAAATCATTCCACTTGCCTTCTTGAATCTGCTCGATCAGCTCTTCCTTTGTTTTCGCATTATGCCCAAAAATCATGTCGGCATCTTCTTTACAATCGATGATATACCAGCATTCTGTCTTGCCGAGTTCTCCATTCTCGTGAACCTTTGCATAAGAGTCATCGGGATGCACTTGGACGGATAAATCCATGTTGGCATCCAAGATTTTTGTTAATAAAGGAAATACCTTTTCCTGTGGATGGCCAAAAAGCTCGGGATGCTCATTCCATAGTTTGTCTAACGTCATCCCCTTATAGAGACCATTTTCAATCACCGAAGGTCCATTGGGATGCGCAGAAATAGCCCAGCACTCCCCTGTGTTTTCACTAGGGATTTCATATCCGAATTCTTTCTGTAAAGCGGTACCGCCCCAAATTCTTTCTTTAAAGACAGGTTGTAAAAATAAAGGTTCCAAAAGCAGTCTCCTCCTAGATATTAATCAGTCATAAATTATATCTTAAAATCATCGATATCTATCTCCAGATATTAGGATACTATATTTCAATAAAGAAGTGGAGAGCTAATTTGTTTTAGAATGCAATCCTGCATAATAACAAGAGGAGCTTCTTCTATCAGGCGCGGATAATGAAATGATAATGGTTTCCCCTTTGGCATTTCTTCTGTACGTACAATAAATTATTACAAAATAAGATTACTTTACCTCTACATAGGGAATGATAAATATTATGTCTGAGGTTAAAGTTAACACTTTCTTGTTTTAGAAAAATACTGGAGACCTTTTGTTCATATACTTTAAACAACAGGAATGTAAACATATATCTTTTGAGGTGAACTTAATGGAAAAGCAAGGGAGTCTGTTAGTAGGTTTAATGTGGGGAGCATCATTAAGTATTCCCTTGTGGCTTGCATTCTTTGGCTGGATAAAATTAATCCTTCAGTTCATCTAATTAATAGTATACTTAGCTAGCTTACATGGAGTGAACCATTTGAAAGAGAATGACGATGGAAGAAATTTTGGTTTAGGATGTTTATGGGGTATTATTTTATCCACCCCTTTATGGATCATTGCCTATTTTTTATTTCGACTTATTTTTAGTTAATTAAAGCATTCTTTATCTCTAGTAACAAATATTGCATTTAGCACTACTATTGCCAAGATTTTCCCTCAAAAAATTATCGAGCTAAGGTACAATATAATTTTGGCCTTCGTTTCCTTGATCCCTCATTTGTGAATTACCTCACAATCAAACTACCAACCGTTGGATACTATTAAATTGATATAAAAATAAGCCAAAATTGCAAAAAACGGAACCAAATTACCAATTTGGTGGGCAAAAACGGGTTTTTGATGCAAAAAGCGGCCTCAAATTCAAGATTTGGAGATTCGAATTCCTTCGCCAAAACCGATATCTTAGAAATGCCAGAAAGGTGGGATTGCCACGATAGCTGGCCAAGATTATTGTGACGAGGTGGCTCATAGGATGAATCTAAAATCTGGAAATATTGAGGGATTTGAACAGTTTTCGCAATTCGAAAGTTTAAAGGAATTTAACCACCATATGGAAATGTGGCTGCTCGATCACAAGAAGGATTTCACAAAAGGTGAATTAGTGGGATTAAAAAGATTAGTGCGGTTCTCTGCCAAAATTCCTGGTGTTTGTAATGCCAAAATTGGAACTATTTTAAAAGCGATTAATCAACAAAGCAAAGAAAACATCCTTTCACGTTCGACTTTTAAACGGATGATTCTTAAAGGCAAACAAATCGGGATTTTCACTGTCTATGAAACTGAAAGAAAAAACGGGTCTCAATCTAGCAATCTTTATGTATTTAATCGTTTTCCCATAAGTGAACCACCCAAACAAGAAAGCATGAACCCCCCTAAAGAAACTACTAATCTTTTAAAAACTGAAAAAGATCAAAAGATAAAAAAACGTAAAGAGGATCCGATTCATTTGGATCACACTTATGTGAGCAACCGTGTTCCAAAGCCTTTTGTTGAATTCATTAAATGTTTCTTTTCAGATGCAAAGCTGATCGAAGAATATTGGCGTATGTCCCATATCATTGCCTATGGATACGAACTTGATCATGAAACAGATCTAATTGTTGACCTTGCCATCCAATCTTTTAAGCAATTAATTCGAAAACTAAAATTAACAAAGGCTGTAAAAAACCCGATTGCTTACTACTGCGGGATCTTAAAAGAGAAATTTTTTCAGTATTATGAAGACATGCTGAATGAAATGCACGAAATAAAACAGATTCAATATAAACCGGTTAGTTACGAATTTAATGGAGAAAGAATCGAGTGGGATTGGTTGAATCAATAAATTCAAAGCAGAAAAAAATACTATTTCGAAATCAGAGCTGAGTGGGGGTCTGACCCCCGAATTCACAAAACGATAGGTCCACGATTCGTAATACGATGAGGGGACAAAAAGAAGAAGAAGAAGAAAAATAAGAAAAAGAAAAACAACAACAAGAACAAGAAGTTTTCCATAAACACATAGAGAACCGTTCAGATGCAGTAAATCTTCAAGTAGATAAAAACTACCCTAAGCCATAATAAACAGCTTGGCACCACAAGATGTACGTTTCTCACATTGTTAACAATTATGTCAAATTTTGACGAATTTTGTATCCTTTAGTACATAGCAAAAACAGATGAACTATATTTAAATAATTATTAGATGAAATCACTCCCATGCTCTCCAACTATACTCCCTTCTATGCCGGTGGCTCTTAAAAAAAGTTGAGGTGAACTGCATGCAAAAACAGGTAACGATAATACTTTTGAACAACTTGAGCTTGCTTTATTAAGATTAAAATTCATTCGGCGAATAGCCGTATAAGGAGATGTAAAATTCATGAACAACCCTTTTTATTTAGTCGATCCAAACGTGGTCTTGATAACCGGAGAATATGATCCATATGGAAAACTTTGCGCAAGAGTCATGATCGGCAGAAAAACCATCCTAGTAAACCAGTCACCACTTCAACTTTTAGATTCCACATTAAAATACATAAGCTTCACTTTAAAAGGAGCCCTTGCCGGTGCAAAAAACATACTCGGTAATCAATATATGTGCCCCATCATCGTTAATCCGTTTCAAGGTATTTGTTTATTTCCTATCAGATCCCCTAAAAAGGAGGATTGTATCTGGTTTAATCCCGACCATATTGTGAAAACCAAAGCCAAAGGCAGTAAGACAGTCGTGAATCTCAGCAATGGCCTTTCCATGATTGTTGATTTAAAACTGCATACTTTTAATAGCAAAATGCAGACAGCGATTCAATTAAAGCGGATCGTCTGTGAAAGAGGGACTCAAGCATTCTCTGTTTCCGAACTTCCTTCGCAGAATCACATAGAACTGAAGACCAATGCAGCAACCGGTAAATACAACTTTGATTCATTAGCTGAATAGTCTTCAAAAAAAGGAATAACAAAGCAAGCCCAACTGCCTCAAATGTCATTTGACTGTCACAACAAAGCTAGATTCAACTTGCTCCAGTCCGTAGCCCAAAAAACCTACCCACTATTTAATAGAGATTGATGACTAATAGGGTTTTGAAAAACGATCGATGATTTAACAGCACAAATTGTAATCGCAATCAAATTAATCATCTAAACAGAAATCAGAAAGGAAGATCCATATTAATCTCAAAAACTTTGGTCCGATATTAAAAAAATTCAGGGATAGGCAGAATCTCTCACAGGAGGAATTAGCTCTAAACTGCTGCCTAGAAAGGTCCTATATCAGTGTCTTGGAAAGGAATATTAAAAAGCCCGGCCTAAAGACCATCTCCGTTCTTTGCAGAGGACTTGGAATCAAAGCATCAGAACTGTTCAAAGCATTAGAAGATCACGATTGATGTACTGGGGTAGCTAGTGGGGAACACGGGATTATTGTAATTCAAAAGTTTTTCACCATTAATCCGTTTTGCTGTCTATAGCCTGTAGAGTGGATTTCATTCTAATTATGTAATGGTCTTAAAAAGGAGATTTTTCCTTGGGCAAAGATAAAGAAAAGACCATGTACATAGGGAATGTTACGAAACGTTTGCGTAAAGCTAAAGGTATGTCACAAGAAAAGCTAGCACTAGATAGTGGGTTAGATCGTTCCTTTTATGGGGAAATTGAAAGAAACGAGAAGACCCCCTCCCTTGACACTACTTTTAGAATTGCGTGGGGATTAGGAATGGAACCGGAGGAGCTAGTAAAGGAAATCAAAGAAAGTATTGCACCATATGATCTTTTTGGTGATGGTAACGGTGATAAGTAGCAGAAATAGGGACGGTTCTGATGGTTTTGACCACAAGAACCATCCCTGTGATTTTCTGGTCCTTTTTTAAGCTTGGTTAATTAGTGTCCGCAAACCTAAAATCCTTACTATTTGGCTGAGAAAGGCCTTTGATTCCTTTGGATTTCTTGAGAATTACCTATACGCTTCATCGTAGTCGCAAGTTCCTAATTTCCTTCGGGGGATCAGCACGTAAAATGATTATTCATCCAACACCATCTTGTAAATCTCCATCTTAGTTATCAGCTTATATTTCTGTAAGTTTTCTAGTAGCCTTTGGCAGTCCCCCTAATCGTGAAAGAATTCCCGCTTATTGGCACCCTGCCACATAATTGTACAGCTTTAATAAGAGCTTCAGCAGATATTGATGGATTACCCTTTAGGTCAGCTATGGTTCTCGCTAGGCGAATCAACTTAATTTGCAAACGATCACTAAGCCCATGCTATAAAGATAGATTCAGTAACAATTGTTTTTGTTTGCTGATGAATGTTGATTTTACTGTGTTTGAAAATAAAAGGAGAAATTCCGGCAAAATCGGGAATTATCCTTATTCCCATAATAATAAGGGTAGATTTTCCTCTTATCTTATCCAAATCTTTAAATTTTGTCTTCTTTAGGACAGTTAACCGGAAAATCTCCTCTTATTTCTATATCTGAAGCTTCCCTTATATACATTAGGCGGAAATTCTCCGACTATTATTTCTCATACCTACACAAAATCGAAGTAATAATGGCGAAGAATCGAGTGGGATTGGTTGAATCAATAAACTCAAAGAAGAAAAGATACTATTTTGGAAATCGCATTGAACGAGAAACACATATATTCATTACCAAGCTCTACGTTATTTATGGGATATCCCTAACCTGCTTCTATTACACCTAACATCATGATTCCCTCCCACGCTTATATAAGTCGAGTCATTCTAAAAAGGGGGGAAAAATCTCCCCCCTTTGCAAAATATTTATTTTAACTTTACTATAAAAGTCTTAATCTCGTAAGGTTTGATTTCAAACGTAAAGGCCTGATTTTCCCTAACCTCTGAAATACCTCTTTCCATCAAATCGCATTCCTGCCATGATTCAATTTGGAAATCACTTGATACTTCCACTGTTCCTCTTGCACCAGCAAATTCATGCAAGCGAATAATGAGATGATCGTTATCTTCCCCTTTCTTAACGGCATCCACCATCACATTCTGAGCGGCAACATTAAACAGGGAAACACTTTGTGTCTGGCCTTCTGCAAAGGTCAATGGATTATTAAGCTCCCAAGCCTGCCGCACCGTATTTCCTTCATACCAGCTTCCAGCATGAGGAAGGATGGAATAAGTAAACAAATGTTCACCTTGGTCAGCCTCTACATCAGGGTAAGTCGCCGACTTTAACAGGGTAAGGCGGATGACATTATCTTTGATATCATGTCCGTATTTGCAATCGTTGAGTAAGCTGACGCCGTAATCTCTTTCAGATAGGTCTGCCCACTGATGGCCAACAGATTCAAATCGTGCGTAATCCCAGCTTGTGTTCCAGTGAGTTGGACGTTTTACATTTCCATACTGAATATCGTAAGTTGCCTCGGTTGCCCGTATGTCAACAGGGAAGGCTACCTTCAACAATTGGTCTTGTTCATGCCAATCAATCTTTGTTTCAAAATCGATTCGCGGATTGTTTGCATATATGACCATTTTCTGGTTGACCCTTGAGTTTGAGTATGTCCATTTAAACTCAACCACACAACGGACCGGACCATTTTCAATCACTTTAGCTTCTTGTAAACTCGTAATCTCTTTCATCTTTTCTTGATAATAAAGTTCGATATCCCAGGCATCATATCGCATTGGCTTATCTTCAAAAACTTGGAACACATTACCACGCGCATGAGGTGCTAAGATATTTCTTTGATTATTCTTGTCATAGATTTTTACTAGCTGACCATTTTCATTCCATGAAATCTCATAATAATTAGAAGAAATGCTATTTCCCGATACATGAAATGACGAAGTGGCAGCTTTCTTTCCCTTTTCATAAACAATAGAGCTTTTTCCGAGAGATGGAATATCATTTACTTTGACAAGCCATGCTCCATCAGAGGTTTGCTGAGCATCGAGCACTTCACCTGTCTCGTTTTTCCACAATAAATCTCCAGTCGTATTCGTGTTAATTTTAACGGTATCATTTCGCTTCCACGAAGAGGAATTATAAATAGAGAACGATTGTTGCCCGTCATTTACCCCTAAAGACTGGGAAGCTTCCTTCCAGGCATTAGCTGCAAGCTCATAGGCTTGTGCATATTCCAGTCTACTGTCTTCGTACACCTCGTGAATGGACGAACCTGGAATGATATCATGGAATTGATTCCGCAGGACGATTTTCCAAGCTTCCTCCAGATCTTGTACAGGATAAGTGGACCATGAACCTGAAAGGATACTGTTCAAGGTATGGAGCCATTCTGTTTCACGAAGAAGCAGCTCCATTTTACGGTTCATCCGTTTATTATAAGCTTGAGAGGTATAGGTTCCACGGTGATACTCAAGATAGAGCTCTCCATCCCAGGTATGAACATATTGATCTGTATTATCAATCGTCTCATGAAGTCTTCTAAAATACTCATCGGCTCTTCCTGTTTTAACAGCCGGCAGGCCAGGCATCTTATCTAATTTTCTCCTCATTTCCAGCATTTCACGATTAACGCCGCCTCCACCATCACCATAGCCGTAGGAAATCAGCAGCTCCTGGTTCACCGCTTTATCACGATATGCCTCCCAAACTCCTTTTACAGAACGAGGAGTAATTTGTCCGTTGTATGTATAGAACCAGCGGTCATCCTCAGGAGTGGTGATAAAATGAGTTAAGATCTCCGTTCCATCGATCCCCCTCCATTTAAACGTATCATGCGGCATTCGATTGTACTGACTCCAGCTAATTTTCGTAGTCATAAACGTCTTAATGCCGGATTTCACTAAAATCTGCGGAAGTGCCCAGCTGTATCCGAAGACATCAGGAAGCCACAAATACTCGCACTCCTTCCCAAAGTTTTCGCGGAAGAATTTAGTGCCCAACAGTAGTTGACGAACAAGCGATTCACCTGACGTTAAATTGCAGTCCGCTTCCAGCCACATGCCACCTTCTGTTTCCCAGCGTCCTTCCTGAACCCGTTTTTCAATTTGCTTAAAAATCTCCGGATAATCATTTTTAATATAATCATATAATTGAGGCTGTGTTTGTAAAAAAACATAATCCGGGTATTTCTCCATCAACCGAAGAACGGTTGAAAACGAGCGTGCCGCTTTTTCCCTTGTATGTTTCAGCCTCCATAGCCAAGCCACATCGATGTGGGTATGTCCAATGGCCGTGACGGTTACGGGATAGTTATTCGGAATTTGCTCAATTTCTTCATTTAAGAGCGCTTGTGCTTGGTAAAGGGAATCATAGAAACCTTCTGAGCCGGAGACAGACCAATCGATTAACAAAAACGCCCTGTCTATGGCCTTTAATAAGGCTTGCCGTTCCGGCTGATTTTCCTCCATATACTCTACAGTTGCGAGTGCTGCTCTTGCGGTGTAATAGAGATCATCGACCTTTTCATCCAGGCAGGCGATAAAAGCCGTTTTCAACTGATGCTCCTGCAAGGTCGGCTTCCCTCCGCCTTCTAGTCCCGACCAAAGCCGGAAGCACATCTCAATGGTAGTGCCTGAATAACTCCCATCCAAAAATACCTCCTGATGGTTCAGGTCGACTCCTTGATACGGCTCTCCATTTACGTAGAGCAGGGACTCAAACCCTGAATTATTCCCACCGCCTGTTTTCCCAAAATCAAAGACTCCAACAATGTTTTGCTTTTCCCATTGTTCAGGAATCGATATGAGCGTTTTTAGCCAAAGGTATCGATCTCTTCCTTCCCATCGCTCTCCTACACTCATCGTCTTCCATAAACCATCCTCGACAGGTCTTTGGGCAATCTTCCCTTCCTCATCTTCTTGGGCTTGGAAAGAGGCCACCGGCAGAATATTTCTATAACGATAGGAATCTAGTTCTTGTATCCTTCTCTCTAGCTTTTCAATAGTCCAAAACATATCAAACACTCCTTTAACTATGGATTATCCTTTGGAAGCTCCGCCCAGGCTGAAGCCTTGGGACATAAATCGCTGGGAAAACATATATAAAATGACAGCAGGCATCGTATAAACCATCGAGAAAGCAGCAAGCTTCCCGTATTCAATCATTCCAAAATTGCCGAAAAACTGAAAAATTGTCACAGAGGCAGGGAATTTATCCGGTGATTGGATTAAAATGTACGGGACGAAAAAGTTCCCCCAACTTCCAGAGAAGGTAAAGATGGCGACCGTGCAAATTCCAGGAATCATCAATGGAGCAACAATTTTCCTTAGCCCTCCCCAAACAGATGCACCATCAATCCACGCTGATTCTTCCAATTCTAATGGCACAGAATCCATGAAGTTTTTCATCATCCAAATCGCATACGGCAACCCTGATGCCGTTAAAAAGAAAATCGTCCCAATAAGAGAATCCTGCAATCGGAGGTAAAGAAAGAGCTGATAGACAGGCACCATGACCGCAGTAATCGGTAAAGCTGTCATAAACAAAATGGTATACATAAATGACTTTTTAAATTTCAATGCATACCGTGAAAGTGGATAAGCTGCCATAATGGCCACAACGACCACCAGCACGGATTGTCCAAATGATAAAAATAACCCAATTCCAAAGGAACGAAGATTGGCCGGATCAGTCAAGATGGACGTAAAGTTCTCAACCGTAAAAGAACTCGGCATTTTTAAAGCTTGCTGGGCATTAGGGTCAAAGGATGCAAACAGTACCCACAAAAGCGGTATGATAAACAAAATACCAATAATCGTTAAAATGATGTATGGTACGACTTTCTCAATCTTGTATCGGTTCACTTCTAACTCCTCCCTTAAACATTGACCTTCATGGACCGGATATAAAACAAGCTTGCACAAATTCCAATGAGAAGCAGGATTAATGATATGGCCGTTCCATAGCCAAGTTGGTAATTTACAAACGCTTGGTTATACATAAAAATAGGAAGAGTTTGTGTGGATGTGCCAGGTCCACCGCCTGTCATCGCAAAAATCAGTGTAAACACACCTAAAGTTTGCAAGGTGACGAGGATCATATTGGTAACAATGGATCCTTTCACCATTGGCAAGACGATACGGAATAATATTTGAAAACGGGAAGCTCCATCTACCACTGCTGCTTCTTGTACACTTTTCGGAACATCATCCAAGGCTGCTTGGAAAACCAGCATCGAAAAAGCAGTTCCGTGCCAGATATTAGCGACTACCACACTGACCATCGGGAACGTATACAGCCATGTAACCGGTTTTAAACCCATATGCTCAAGGAGCATATTTAAGGTTCCATTATCACCTAAGAATGCCACCCAACAAAAAGCGACCACAATTTCAGGGGTTACCCAGCCAGCAATCACAATAATGCCTATGATGCGGCGAAAGGTTCTGTTTTTCTCTTTCATCAGGACAGCCAGAATAAACCCTAAAACCTGCTGGCCAATGACGGCTGACAAAAGTAAGAACACGATTGTTTTTACCACACTAATCCGGAAATTCGGATCTTGAAACATCGTGACAAAGTTTTGGAAACCTATAAATTGAACACTTTTTGCCTCTGTACCTGTTAATGATAGATTCGTAAAAGCAAAATAAAAGGTGAGTAATATAGGGCCGACAAAAAAGATAAGTAATAGAATCCAAGCAGGCAACAGAAAGAGAATCGATTTCAATAGCGTATGATCCTTTTTCGTTTTCTGCCCGATCGTGACTGTTGGTGAGACAACTGTATTTGTATCCATTTCACACCCCGTCCTATTATTTTTAGAATTAGGTTACCTTTTTGGCGTTCAAAAAGGTAACCCATTTATTTCTTTTTCGTTTATTTCTCAATCACGTTATCTGAACCGACAATTTTTGTTACATTGGCCTGATACTGCTTTGCAGCCTGATTTGGTGTTAGTCTGTCTGTTACAACATCCTCGACAAGTGATTGAATTTGAGTCGATACAGTTGGATATTTATCAACTGCCGGACGGAAATGAGTAAATTTCAAAAAGTCAGTGGCTTCTTTAAACATTGGGATTTCCTGATATGTTTTCTCCTGCGCTACATCATTACGCGGAGTCAAGTTCCTTTCTTTCGATAGGAGCGAGAGATTGTTTTCTTTGCTTGAAGCAAATTTAATAAACTCCCATGCTACATCTTTATCATGTGAATTTTTTGGAATTGCTAGAGCCCATCCACCAGACATGGATGTGGTTCCAGGAGCTTGACCATGTTGAGTTGGCATTGGTGCAAACCCTAACGTTTTAAAGGCTTCTGGCCAAGGTGCAGCACCCGTCTCACCCCATGTGCCTGCCTGCCAGAATCCATCTAGTCCGATGGCAAGCTTTCCTTTAGGCATTAGTTGCTGATAAGCTACAGAACCTCCCTGTCCACTTAATACTTGAGAAAGATTAGGTCCAAGCTTCTCCTTATATACGGTATGAATAAAATTGAATGTATCTGTAAGCCCCTGGCTTTTTACAATCCACTTTTTCGAATCATTATCATATAGAGGTGTTTCCGTACCATAAAGAAGCATTTCAAATGTTTGCATCGATGTGGCTTCCCCTGTTGCTTTTCCTGAGTTCATCCATAACGGTGTCACACCAGGCACCTTATCTTTTATCGTTCTAGCTGCTTGCAGGATATCATCCCAGTCTTTAGGCTCCCATGGAACGGGAAGACCCGCTTTTTGGAATAGATCCTTGTTATACCAAAGCCCTCGGGAGTCCGTGTTATAAGGCACCCCATAAATTTTTCCATCCTGTGCCATTACCCCTTTTTTCACACTGTCATTATAGTTGCTCCAATCACTCCAGCCCTTGATTCGATCATCAAGTGGCTCTAAATAGCCTGCACTTGCATCTGAATTGACCATGAAGGTATCCTCTGTGACGATATCAGGTGCCGTATTAGGGGATTTCAGCATTAAAGCAATCTTGGCAAAATAATCACCCTCTGAAACATTAAGCGGTGCCAGTTGAACATCTACCTTTGGGTGATCCTTTTCAAATTGCGGAATGATTTCTTTATTGAGCCAATCCGTCAGCCCCTTATTCGTTCCTCCCCCTGAGCGGTAAGTAATCTTGACTACTTGTTTATCATTGCTGTTGAAGGATGCACCTTCGTTTGAACACGCTGAGCTTATTAAAATACTGCCAGTGATGATGGAAACAGCCGCCATTTTCTTCAACATCTTCTTTTTCATAACTCTCTCCCCTTTAAACTAATTTTCACGATAGAAAGCGGTTACAAAGATGATTTAAAAAATAGGATAATACCTCTGCCCGGTACTTCACTCCTCCTTTTACTTAATTAACTAATTTAATATACCAATAGCTTAATTGATATATCAATTACAAGTCAATATATCATTTTTATTTTTCTTTATATTCGCAAAAAACAGTAAAAAAGCACTAAAAATTGTAAAATAGATTGCACTCTCGTAAATGCCAATGTCCCTTATTTGTCTGTTTTTTCATAAAAACAGGTGGCTAATATTAAAAATATGGAACTGAATTGTAACCATTTGTACTATATGATATATTAAATATATCAAATTATTGGGGATGAGGTTATGGAAACTCCATTATATGAAAAAATTTATCTTACATTATTAAATCAGATTGAGACTGGTCAATTAAAACCAAGGGATCAGGTACCGACTGAGAAAGAACTGGCCGACCACTATCAGGTCAGTAGAATCACCTCTAAAAAAGCGCTTGAGAAATTAGTGCAAATCGGGGCTATTGAACGTATCCGTGGCAGAGGTTCCTATGTATCTGAAATACTTCCCGATTTTGGATCGATCAGTCCAAAGACTAATTTGGACCAAAGGGATCATCTAAATCAAGAAAGGAATCAGTTAATAGGATTAATCATTCCCGAATTCTTTAGGGATTGCTTTGGCAGGCAACTATTAAGTGTCATTGAGAAACGCTGCTCGGAATTGAAGTTTAACTTATTAGTGAAGGTGACATATGGAAGCCAGGAAGAGGAGGAAGAAGCCATCAATACGATGGTCCAGCAGCAGGTTAAAGGGATCATTATTTTTCCAGTCCATGGGCAGCATTACACAACAAGCTTGTTGCGATTGGTGTTGGAGGGATTTCCTCTTGTCTTACTCGACAGATATTTAAAAGGAATCCCGGCTTGTGCCGTTTATACGGATAATCATTCGGCGGCTCAAAATCTAACAGAATTTCTGTTTGCCAAGGGACATGAGCATATAGCTTTTGTTTCACCTCCAGAGGAATATACTTCCTCCATTGAAGAGCGAATGCAAGGGTTTAAAAGCGCTTATTTGCAAAAGGGAGTTGCAGTTAGTCCAAACTATATCTTTGCAGATATGTTCAGTACCTTGCCGACTTTTGATAAATCAGCTGAGTTTTTTGAGGATCAGATAAAGCTACGGAATTTCATTCAGGATAATTCTGATGTAACTGCCTTTATTGCTTGTGAGTATGAAATCGCAAGTGTACTTGCACAAGTATTGAAATCACTTGGAAAATCAATTCCTGATGATTACGCCATTGCTTGTTTCGACCATCCCGGTTGGTTATACAATGATATGATTTTCACTCACATCAAACAAGATGAAGATGTAATCGGAACAAAAGCGGTAGAATTACTTCTCAAACAAATTCAAGGAGAGACGGTACCCGTACAAAATATGGTAGATTACAAGTTGATTGAAGGAAATACCATATAATGCGTAATTTTGCTTAGCTCCGATGTATTTTTATCCTCGAAATATGGAAACTAGATAAAAGTAAAGATCACTAGCATCGTAATGGCCCCTTTTGATCATTAAGCAGTCTCCGTAATTTCGCAAATAAAACTACACCCCTGTCCAAAAGAGCAGGGGTGCAAATTAGTAGTGGTATAAAGGGGCTATACCCTAAGGAATTGGAGCTTATAAAAAGAGAGGAATACACCTTTTAAACTTTCGTAATCTTACAAGGCAACAAGAATCTATCGCCACCATCGCAGTACAAGCGAAGTTAAATATCAATTCTGAGTCGTATCTACAATCACATTCTTTACCAACATTTCTAATAAAAAAAGGGACCACAGGGTTCAATATAACAGCTAAATCATTCCACTTATCCAAGAATGTACCATTGTTTTAATCCTTGAATAAAGTTCCTTTAAACTATCCTCTTCAATCCTTCTCTCGCTTTTTTCTATATGGCTAGATATATTCCCTAGCAACCTAGCTTTATTTAATAGCTCATATGTAAAACTATCAATTATATTATGATCTCTTAGAAACAGAAGACGTTGGTATTGATCTGGAAATCCTCTACGAATAACTGTTTGTTCACATAATTCCCTTGCATACAACTCCGAACCTGTTCTCAAAGCACGAGTAGCAGAGTCAAACATCTTATAACCTAATAGCTTTTCCACCTCATTCAATTCCCACAAAATATTCTTCACACGAGCACTATAAACAACTGCCTCATTCTTAGCGACCACTTCATTCTTCAGTAAATAGCTATGGACGAAGGGCTTATAGTCTCCATCGATATTATAACCTTGTCGGTCATAGCCCTCTTTATTAAAACCTCGTAAATTATATCCTTCTTCATCATAGCCGTCTCGGTTAAACCCATTCCGATCAAAACCTGCTTTATTAAAACCAGATATCATGAACCCATCCCGGTCCAAACCTTCAACATTAAAGCCTAAATGGTCATATCCTTCCTTATCAAATCCATTTGCATCATATCCCTTACAATTGTAACCAAATGAATCAAATCCACTTCGATCATATCCGTTTGAATTATATCCGTTTATATCAAACCCTTCACAATCATACCCATCTCTGTCATAACCATTTAGATCAAAACCTTCTGAGTTATACCCATTCCGATCAAATCCCTCTTTGTTAAACCCTTCCCGGTTATAGCCTTCTTCATTAAACCCTCCACGATTATAGCCTTCCCGGTCAAGGCCATAACGATTGAAACCGTCAATTGCATAACCTTCATCATCCAAAATAGTGCCGTTTTTGTGTATCCCCTCTTGATTGAAACCCTTTCTATTAAAACCATCCTTTGAAAGCCCTAATTGATTAAAGCCGTCACTATCATAACCATCCTTATCTAATCCTTTTCTATCAAAACCACTTCGATTATAACCAAATCTGTCGTAGCCATTTTGATCGTAACCAAATCTGTCGTAGCCTTCTTGATTGAAACCCTTTCTATTAAAACCATCCCTTGAGAGCCCTAACTGATTGAAACCATCTCTATCATAGCCATCCTTATCTAATCCTTTTCTATCAAAACCGCTTCGATTATAACCAAATCTGTCATAGCCATTTTGATTGAAACCAAATTTATCGCACCCATTTTTATCATACCCATTTTTATTAAGACCATTGCGATCGTAAAGCAATCCCGTCACATGAAAACCAAATTTATTAAAACCATCTTTATTAAAACCGTCACTATCATATCCCTGTCTGTCAAAACCCTGCCTATTAAAACCATTTCGATTATAGCCATCAGAATTATATCCCTCTAGATCATAGTGAGTTCTATTAGCTCCATCTCTATTGTTTTCGTTTCCAATTTTCACAACTCTACTATTGCTGCTTTTGTTACTATTCGGATTTAGACTATAGTTATTGGAGCTGATTCTAAGGTTTCCCTGCTTATTATAACCACTTCGATCGTAGCCAGCTATGTTGTAACCATCCTTATTATAGCCCTCATGATCATAGTAACTTCCACTTCTATTATTACCATTCTGATTGTTTGAATTTCTATTTTCTGTAACCTTAGTACTATTGCCTTTGCTATAATCCGCTTTTGAATGATTAGTACTATTTTGATAAAAACCGTACTTATTGGAACCATTTCTATGGTTCCCCTGCCTATCATAGCCTTGCCTATTATAGCCACTTCGATCGTAGCCAGCTATATTGTAACCATCTTTATTATAGCCTTCATAATTAAAGAGTGTTCCATTCTTATGATAGCCCTTCTCATTAAAGCCACTTTTATCATAGGAGCTGTTGTTTAATAAAATATTATTCTGCGAACTCTTATTTTGCTCTGTTGGAAAGATTGACTTAAAAAAACCCATGATTGAACCTCCGAGATAACGAGTCAATATATATAAATAAATTTGAAATGCTTTAAAAATAGAAACATACTATATTATCGCACCTTTTACATATGTTTACAAAATTTTTATAATTCCTTTTACCTAGTTTTAAGCTTCATTATTTGACTTTTCCACCTCCTCATAACTTCAAGAAATTCTTCATCAATATTCCTGTAATTTCAAGGGTGACGCAACTTCTTGGTTATAAGGTCACCCATCCTTTAACCTTTACAACTAATTGCATAATAAAAGTAGGCTAAGGACCCAGCTAGTTCCTAAGGAAACAATAAATAGAATCAACAGTTTTCCTCAAATAAGGATGGTTCATACATCATTTTGGTGAATCCTATCAACCCTGAGTTATAGTATCATCTACAGTAAAAAATTTTATATTAAAATTCTTTTAGGATTGAAACGTAATCGTTTTAACAACACCGTTATTCCTGCAAGCCCAAACATCATTCTTTTGATATTTTGTAACCTATTAATGGTTCCCTCCCGTAATTCCGTTAAATCAAGGTAATGTTATTGCATAATAAACAGTCTTAATATCACTTCTGATGCTTTTAATAAACGTTTGAAGGTAAATAAATGAGTTGGGGGTCTGACCCAAGAATTACACGAATTAAGTGAAGGGCCTCAAGAAAAGCTAATTGTAAAAAAATAGCCGGTTGTAATCAAACCTAAATTTTAATAGATTAGTTGAAATTATAAAAGAAAGAACGGAAAATGCCTTATTTTTTAAGAAAAACTAGATATTATATTTTCAAAATATTTGATATTATCAACTTAATGGATTTATTATTACCAACTAATTGAACATTTTATAAGAGTGGAGAGAAAAGCTATGTCACTAAAAATGGACATTAAAAAGAGAGAGAATGAGCAAGATAATAAAGTACTAGTTGTCTTAATTCACGGCCTAGGTGCCCCCGAAACTTGGAGTAATGAAGATAACGGAAATTGGCAAAAATTAATATTGAACGATCCTGAACTAGAAAATATAGATCTCGGTATTGTTACTTATGATACCGCCCTCGTAATTAGTGGGATACTTAGGATTTCTGGTACATTAAAACTGGGTAAACGTGAGATAAGTATTAGTAAAGATAAGGTTACTGGGATAGGTGTTCTGGCCCGTGAATTAAAACGTGAACTTGATCGTAGATCTGTTAAGAAATATGAGAAAATTATTTTAGTAGGTCACAGTATGGGAGGGCTAATAGGAATACATTATTTACTTCAGGAGATTGAAAACGGAAACCAAACAAAAGTATTCGGCTATCTTAGCATGGCAACACCTTTTAATGGTTCTGCATTAGCGGAATTTCATAAACTTTTTAAAGGAATACAGAGTCATGAGCAAATACAACAATTAAGCCCAAATAACGATTTTCTGGATGAAACGATTAGACTTTGGCAATCAAATTTGGATAGCGATAAACTTAAGAATGTAGATTTTAAGTTTTGTTATGGTATTAAAGACGAGGTTGTTACACAGAATAGTGCCATACCTTTTGTTTCTGGTAAAAAATGGACACAAGGTGTTCCATTGCCTGGTACCCATGGTGGTATCCTAAATATCAATGAACAATATGAATCTGCTGCTTATATAGAATTCAGGGATCATGTATTAAATGTTTGTGAGAATGAGGTTAGTAGTTTGGCAGAGGTAAAAAATGAATCAACGTTGGATGTTTCAATTACGAATTATAAACAAAGCTTTGAACTTACTACAATGAGGACCTTATTAAGTGACCATTTAGATCTCGAATTAGTATTGCACAACAGTGCTGATAGAACTGTTACTGTTTGGGAAATAGTCCTTAAAAGAGGGAATGATAGTAAAGTGCTTGAGTTTGGGGAGGACCTAATCGTACTAGGGCCAGGAGTGAGTAAGAAAAGGAAATTTTCTATCAGGCAAAGTAAAGATGTCTATACCGAATATGATGTATTAGAGACTGTTATAGGCTATGCAAAATCACAAATGCTAATAATTAAAGATAATAACAAAAATGAAGTCTCTATGATAATATTAGATGGGGAAAATCAGGCATTTAAGCAAATTGATATTGATAAAGATATCGAAGAAATCCTAATACGTTTCGGTGAGAGGAATAAGGAAAAATTTTCAGGTTTACAATAATAAAAAGAGTGGAGAGGTAGTCCATGCAATTTGTGTTGCATGGACTTTATATGGAGAAATACAATCATCTAGTCACTTTGTTTTTTCTTATTGAAATACATTAGAAAAACTTTTAGGGTTTATTTATAAAGATTAACTTGGAAATAATTATTTTCAAATCACTAGTGTTTCATAAATAATGTCATATTTCCCCGTTAAATCATCTTTCTTTTTTGAGCTACCTTTTATGTAATACTTAAAGGTGGCTCCGTCGATTTGGATTTTATTAAATCGTTTCATTAAAAATCCCTAAACTGCCTCCTTATTTTTGCAAATTAAACTACACCCCTGTTCAAAAAGAACAGGGGTGCAGTTTAGTAATGTTTTCTTATTAAAAAGGAATAAAGGTGTTATGCCTTAGCAGCTAATCTATCATTTACCATATTCATGACAGCTCTTTGGATAGAAGCTAATTTCTCTTGGCTTTGTTCCACGGAATTTCCTTTAACCCCAAAGTAAATTTTGCCTTAGGCTCAGTTCCAGACGGACGCAGACAGAACCATGAGCCATCGGCTAAATAATATTTCAGAACATTAGATGAAGGCAAATGAATCTTACTTTCAACACTCCACTTGATTTCCTAAGAGAAGCCGCATAGTCCTCCACTGCTTCCACTTCAATTCCCGCTACTTCTGCCGCAAAAATAGCAGATTGAACAGCATCTTTATTGTTTATGGCATCATAAAAATGTAGGATATGGCACCTAATTTGTTTGGCTTCTAGGGGCTAAACAAATAAAAAAACCACTTGTCAACATTCCAAAATAC
>NZ_JAABNN010000016.1 GCF_009928415.1 Bacillus sp. USDA818B3_A | reverse complement strand
GTTAAACCAGGCTACGCTTCCGAAAGTGAAAGGAAAGCCGTTTGACTGGAGCGAGGTTCAAATTCCGGCAGGAATGACAAAGGAGTATCTGTTGAATGGAGAATTCATAGAAAAGCAGGAGAATAACATTTTCTATGGAGGAGTAGGTGCAGGAAAGACCTACTTAGCCACTTTGATTGGTTTAAATGCCATACATAAGTTTGGCAAGTCCGTTAAGTTCTTTACAGTTGCAGGATTAGTAAATAAGCTTCTTGAGGCGAACGAAAAAGGAAGTTTACCCAAATTATTTAAGCAAATTGAAAAGCTGGATTTACTGATCCTAGATGAACTGGGATATATCCCATTGCATAAACAAGGTGGAGAGCTATTATTCCAAGTCATTTCGATGTGTTATGAGGCAAAAAGCATCATTATTACCACCAACCTGCAGTTCGGTCAATGGAACCACGTTTTCGGTGATCCAATCTTGACAGAGGCAGTCATTGACCGACTGATCCACCATTCTCATCTGGTTGTATTTAACGGCGACAGTCATCGCTATAAAGAATCATTATTACAAAACTAAAAAAAGTTGGCGAGTGGTTACATTTTTAGCTGCCGTTACATGCATTTTTAGCTTGCCAAATACAATGATAACTACGAATCTAGAATTTACTGAATGGGCCTCAATATTCGGAGATGAAAAGATGACCGCTGCTCTTCTAGATCGACTAACCCACAGGGCCCATATCCTCCTCCTTAATGGAGAATCATAAAGATTTAGACAAAGTATGAAACAAAGAGAAGAAGGCGACCAGTAAGCTGGAGCACGAAAAGTTTAGGGTATCTTGCCCCTCGGGGCAAGATACCCTAAACTCCCAATTCTCTACCAAATATAGAAATAACACAGAATGAAGTGATCACTCTGGCTCAAATTAATATTGACAAATACATTAGCTTAATTTACCTTTAGAAAACGTAATCCGTTTTCTCATATTCTCGGACCAGTCACGGTTGCCATATTTGTGTTCAGCCGACCATTCAGCTAAGTGGATTGAGTTCTTTCTTCCATCCTTTTGCAGATTCTCAAAGTACGGCAATTGTTTGGATGGTTTTAATATTTTGTGTCTGCCATCCAAATTTCCTCCTGAGCAATTTCTTTGTGAGAGTGTAGATAAAAAGTCAGAAATACTTTTTTTATTATCGATAATCAATTTTTCTATTCTTATAGAAAGGTATGGTGGATATATTTTTCCCATTGAACCTTTAGCAAATACAAACTGATTAATGTTCTTCAAAGGTAAATCTTTTGAGAGTTTCAATTGGTCGAGAGACAGTTTCCCACATCTTTCAAAAATAATTTTAGTAATATTTATTACACGAGATTAGTTCTTTTAAAAAAATTGTTAAAATGTTATTAATAAGATCCAACTCATTAATGTCATCATTTTTCACTAAATGAAAGGTGGGATCTATCTTTTCCCCATGAAAATATTTATTTCTAATAAAGTAGGCATATTTTAGGGTATAAAATGCAAGAAGTTCACTGTTTTTTTTATTTCCCATTTTAATATTGTTCTCTATATGATTTACTGTGTCATTCAATAAATTATGTGAAGCTAAAAAGTCCTTTCTATAAACAAGTGTCTGCTTAAATACTTGATTAATTCGAAAGTCAGTATATCTTTTAATAAAAAAATAGAAAGACTCTGTATTATTATAATTTTCATGATCGTTTAATATCAAGTTTCTCCACTGAAGTTCTCTTATTTTTTTATCATCAAAAGTGTCAAATATATTTGTGGAAGTTTGAAAGAAGCTTTCATTATTTAATATAAAGTTTCTTACTTCAGCAAGTTTATCAATTTCCCTATTTTTTGTAGGACTTAAATAAGAATATAAACTATTGAACCCTGTCCATAGTCTATCATAACACTCTCCAGGTTGTTGAGCTGTAACAGCCTTTATCCAATAGGAAATTGCTATAAGAATAGTAAATGATTTCTTACTACCATCAAAAAGAACGTCTAAGGTATCTTTATTAAATAACAATTCTTTTTGAATCTGTTTTGGAACTGGTTGGTTAATGCTTACGTGCTCATAAGAATCTTTAAATATCCCCCTATCATATTTTTTTATTACTATACTTTCAATGGTAGTTATCTCTTCATTTATCGCAGATAGAAACGATATTGCTTTAGACAATTGAATATTTATTGTACTGTTATAGTCTGTAAGTATTTTAGATAATTCTTTTTCACTACTCCGTTCACATATTAATTGAATTTTCTTATTAGTAATTGATATGTCATCGGATTTCCCGTTTTCGTTGAAAGATGTTCCTTCATATAATATTTTTTCTGGTTGTTTTGAATCAATTAAATTTATGTCGATTTGATACTTGAATCTCCCCATATATAACTCCTTTTCACAATTTTTTAAATCTAAATTCTTATTCAGAATTCTTTAAAGAACCATTCCAGAAAATACAGACAAAAAACTTACTGTTTTTGGTATAGTATTATGAAATAAATGGGTCTATATAGTTCTGTATTGAAAATATTTGTTACTAAAGTCTCCCCTCAGTAAGTATTTTTAAAAATTTTCTATATATTAAATATATTAGCATTTTTATGTACATGTTTATAGTAATTTATATCTAGAAATTTAAAAAATCATTTGTGGCAACCAACTTTTACGAACTAAAAAACCCTCAGAAAAGAGGGCTTTCAGTGAATCCTTTTATTATCCTTCCCTTTCTGATAATGTGATGATGCAATTCAAAACGTTTAAAATATACATCTCTTCTCTTCTCATACTCCATGTCGAGCCATTCTAAGCAATCCACCTGCGGTCATGTGTAAGGAATATGATGGGTTACTACTTTTTAACCAACTTTAGTACCTTTCTCTTATTACATTTTGAAAGAATTGCATAAATATTTGGCTTTATTTAAGAAGTATAATACCTAAAAAATATTTTAATCAATTACTCAAATGATATTTATCTTTTATAAATTCTGCAACTTTATATAACTCAGGATGTAATGTTGCTTTAGTTATTCCAAAAATCGACAGTTGATTAATTATTGATTTCTTATATTCTTTTCCAACAATTATTTTGTAAGATTTATGATTATGCTGCGGAGAAAACGGGTCTTTGATTTCTATTTCTCTATCTTTTAACCCGAATATTATAAAAGCTCCGCTTTGCCTAATAATACGTGCATTAACTTTGCGCGGAAGAAAAAAATAATTAGTCAATATGTCCTCCGGATTAATAATATTTTCAAAGGCAGGCTTTTCTTTTTTTATTTCATGCAAAAGCCTTTTTATAATTTTATTCTCATTAAACTTTTTAATGGTTTCATCAGCTGAATTCATTTGACTTTCTAATTGTGCACTTATTGCCAAATCCAATATTGCTTCCTTTTCCTCATATTTAAATCTTGGGAGAGAAGATATTATAGATATCGCATCGCTATCATACTGTTTTATTTTTGAATTATCCGTTTTAATTACAAATACAGCACCATCTTCATCCTCATTTCTCTCACAGGCAAAATATAAAGCCACTAAAGCATTCGTTGTTACATCAAGTAATCGTGTCGGCACACCATAATGTTGCATCTTAGATAATTTTTCATTATGAAGAATACAATCTTCAAATTCATGTGCACATTCCGTCATAATCTGTGTATATATATTTTGCTCCTCCTGCCATAAACCATCTCTAAATACAGAAGGGGTTAAATTATAGGAAACCCTACTTTGCCCCCTATAGAAGATATTGCCTTTTAGCTTTTCATTCAACTCTGGTAGCTGATGTAGATATGTTTCGATACTTGTAACCTTTTCACACTCAAAATTCAATTTCATGTCTCCTTCTCCATTAACATATAATATCTTTAGTAATCAAATACTTATTCTAATGATAAAATATTGTTTACATAACTACTAGCGTTTTAATGGAGGTTTCATTAAAACAACCGTAGGAATTTTTTAATCGTATTTATATTATTATTCTTAAGTACTAATTTATTAAAGTTACAATTACTATAGCAAAATACACTTAACCTTTAAAATCCAAACAATAAAAATACCTATTCAAACGAACAGTCATACAAAAACGGTATAATAGTTCCTTTTATTGAATATTTCTTTATATCTTGCACATACTTGAACAAGAGCATGAATCACGATCTATCTTTAGAATAAAAGTAACTTTTTGTAAATCTATGAGCAACATTATTTCTAATTTATCCTCTTGAGATTGGCTCAAAACTAGGTATAATTAAACAAACATAAGGTATCTTACGACCACTAGAGTAACCAAGAAAGGACGGAACTTTAAGTATGTAGCAATGGCATTGTTAACAGAAAAACCCTCTATCAATCAGAAACTAAGGCTTATTGACAATATGACAATACTTTATAATTTTTGTTATATAAAATATTATTTCTTCTTATTCACTTTCTGCCAAGAATTTCTTTCCATGTATCCAAAGAGTTTGCTTGATTCATTTTTTTTAGTAATTGTTTAAATGTATTACTTGCACGTTGACGTTCAGTGCTGTTTGCTTTACCTAGGTATGTATCTACATGTACAGATTGACCGGTGCTATCAGTAATTGGTTTTAAGACGGCACTTTCAGCATGACGACAAAAATGCTCAATCATTCCTTTAAATGTTCTTGGAGAATTAGCTGGATTATTAAAAGCATCTATTGCAAGAGACTCCAAGTGATATCCGGATAATTGTCTTTGTTTAGGTAAAGTAGCATTAATATTTTTTATTAACTTGATAATTGGCACTACCTTATTTCCATTAGATTTATTAACATTTGTTAATTTCTCGGCAAATTTACTTGGTTTTATTACATTACTCCATTTGTTCTCTCCAGGTAGTGGTATCCTATAGCCTGTTTCAGTTTTGATGCTTGGAAGCAATTGAATTTCATGGCCAGATGCGAACTTAACAGTTACAGCTAGTTTTCCAATTTTTACATCTGTTTTAGGTAATCTCCTATGTAACTGTTCTTTAAATCGCTGTAAAGCCTCAATTGGATTTGCTGTTGCTAAATCACTATTATTAATTTGGACCAACATATCAACATCACTTATTCCTGTTGAATAGGTATTTTTAGTTATTGAACCCCCAAATTTCAGGTCAACAAAACCCTCCATATCTTTTTCGAGAGCACTTTTAATTGTTTCCAAATGGCGATTGATTACTTCAACATCACGATCATTTATCTCTTGAAATAACCCTTTAATAAGCTGATTTATATCTGATTCAAGTTTTTCTTGGTTTATCCTTTCTTGTTTTTCTTTTTCTAATTGACTAAGTGTTTTAGATGGAATAGTATAACCACCACCACTACCTCCCATTTAATTGCCTCCTTTATTCATAGATATATGTAATCCTTGCAAGAATACGTTTAATCTCTTTAATTCCTCTTGATTCTAAATGTAGAACTTCCCAATCAGAGGATTGAGCAAATGCAATTAATTGTTTTTTTAACTGAGATAGCACTTCTAGATTTTCTAAATATCCAATTATCTTTACCTCATTATCTGGCCTATCCCAGAGCCCATAATTTATTGCATGGTGATTTAGATATGTTGGACTACCTTCCTTAAAAGAGAACCGTAACCAAGATAAGCCATCAAAAATATCAGCACCACATAAAAAATATAATACGATTGACAAAGGATCAATACATCCAAAAATATGTATAGGTGTATCTAACCCTGCTTCCGTTAAAGCCTTGCGGATTCTATAAATACTTGACGCACGTTCATATATCGAATTTCCAAGTTCCTTTTCTGTAAACCCAATAACATCAAAATAAGAAAGAAGATTAATATTTAGGATTAAATTATCTACATTTATAAAGAATTCATTATTTGAAGTAGGTTTGCACAAAAAATCAGATGCAAAATCAGGATATTTCTCAAAATGTATTTGTGCCAATTGAACCTGCTCTTTAAGTGGATATGCTTCTTGATAATCATAATTAACCAATAATATATCTGTAACAGGGTGTACCGTACTAACCTGATTATCATACAAATTTACATTCCATTCCTTTGCTAAATATAAAGAATTGTAAATATCAGAAATGTCATGATCTTGATTTCTCTCATACCCCCCACTGTCTACAATTAAAATATCAGATTCATAAATTTGGTCGGGGTCTAAGTAACCATAATACATGTCATATGTACTTATAAGGGATGCCTCAGTTAGTTTTCCTTTTAGGTAACTATGTAACTGTTTAACTTGGGGGAATCCTTTACTTGAAAATGATGGTACGAGAATAGGTGTATTATAATCTATTTTTTTTATGATTCGAATTTTCGCATAACTTTGATTCACATAATAACCTCCTATCAATACATGAAGGACATCGTCCACAGGGGTAGACTTGTCCTGATTCGCAGCTATAAGTTAACTGAAAAGGAACTTGATTTTGAATAGCATACTCATAAACCTGACTTTTAGAATAATCAAGAAATGGAGCTATTAATCTTGTTATTCCCCCAAAATAACCATCAAGAATAGTCTGGGTGTTTCTAATAAAAGACGGAGAAGAATCATAGAAAGGGGAACCTGAATGTATACCAATTGAAATTAGTGATGTAGGTTTTTTTAAAAAACTACATCCAGCTAAAACGAGAAGACCGTTACGACAATAATATTCACCATTGTTATCACAAAGTTTAAACCCTAGTTCTTTATGATGTAGCTTTATATCGTAATAATCACTTATGTTTTTGGCAGATAAAAACTCTTGTTTACAGCTTTTTTGTCCGTAATCAAAAAAGACAGCTTCAACTTTTTCTCCTTGAGAAATGTGATATTGTACTAATGCTGTAGAATCGATTCCTCCACTCAGTAATATTAATACTGAACAATCAGAGTTTTCTTTAGTCATTTTGATTCTCCCTATTTCGATTTTGAGTATCGTCTGATGAAAAAAGTTGTTTTAATTTCATTTTAATAAGGTATAGGCGTATTGACATATGGGGAGTTTGTTCAAGTTTTTTACTGATATCAATTTTTATATATAGACGTTGTTTTTCTCTGAGGAACACTCTTTCCGGAATTATAGGTGCACTTTCATTTATTGAGCTATATTCACCTACTGCCTGATCTAAATCAGTTTGCGAAAGAGTATTATAAGTTTCAAGGTTACTAGCTGTTCGAATAAATGTTGTTAGTTGTTTTCCAATACTTTCGTGAATTGCAGATTTTTGTCCTAATCCAAGATACTCCTCTAAGATGGTGATTGTAAAAATTAAACCAGCAAAAAGACCAATAATTAATTTATAATTTTCATCAGTTAACCACGGGAACCAAGGGATAAAAGTACTGAATTCTGCAAAAGTAAGGATAGCTGTGATTGAAGAACCAATTAAAGCTACGGTATGGAGGGATTTGTGTAGCATATTTGTTGTTTTGCTAATACTGAAATGCATTTGCCGATTTTGTTCAGCTTTTTTTTTTAAGTTTTTTAACTCTTGTTTTATTGTATTTTGTGACATGAAAACACCCCATTTTAATTTCATACAATATATACCATTTTAGTCTAAGAAATTATACCTGTATCAAATGTCATATCCAATTTGTATCATACTTTAATTAATTATTTCAATTGAATAGCATTTTTTTAGTTTAATACGTATAATCTACTCTAAATGGATATGTAAATGATTTGACCTGTAAAGCAGTATATCTACTCACAAGCTACTTTTACTCCCAGACTCCACATGTGTGGAGTCTGGGAACAATTAATTATCTTAATTAAAGATATTCATGCATATATTCTGATAATCCTTTATCACAACAATAAACATAACACCCCTTCATCCCCCTAGTCATCAACGTTTTATACGTGTTTCTTACTAGTTCATCTAAAGGATCCACTTGGCCTTTCTTAGGCTTCGCAGGTCTTGCCCCTTTATCTTTAAACTCCTCTCTTCTTACAATGATCTTTTGGGTTTCATCGTCAAAACCAAGGTCATTTCCTATAATCACACCAACATAATCCATCTCAAGTCCCTGAACTGTATGAATGCAGCCTATTTGATTTGCACATTCCGGATGTATAGCCCAGTCAATTCGATTCGGATCATTCCACGGCAAGGCAAAGTTATGTTTCTCGATTACAACATCGTTCGCAAGCTTTCCATCAACAAGATCTTTTGTCCAATCCCACGCGTACCCGGCTAATAGTCTGCCGCCGCGTTTATCGACGATTTCCTCCTTTAATTCATGGGGACTTGAAACAACTCTAAAATCAAAATCCCCTTCCAGTGGAAAAATTTCTTCTTCATTATGTAATAGGTTATCTAACCATGAAATGTAATTCCCTGAACCTGAGCATCGGTATTGAGACTCTAGCTCAACTGTGTGAACGTTCGAACCAAACCTTGAGGCTTCCTTTTCAACTGCATTTACGCTGCCGATATCTTTTTTGGAGATTTTTTGAAAATCATCAATAAAAAACACGCTTATACGAGAGGATCGAATTATCTGTGTGATTTGATTCTCTCCCTCAATTTTCTTCTTCATATGACCATGTTCTTTTAACCGATGTGCTTCGTCACAAATAAGGACATCAAAATAGTTTTCAGGTGTTTGTACGTAGGAAGCAGAACCTTTAAACAAATCCCTAACTTCAACATGTCCAGATCTACCTATTAACTTCTTGCGAAGCACTTCACGAAATGCCTGATTTGGAGTTATATACTCTACATTCGCCCTCGAATTTAACATATGGCTCATTAAATTTAATCCAATAACCGATTTACCAGTACCTGGACCACCTTTAATAATAATCACATGCTTTTGGTCTGTCTGTGTTTTTATTTGGTTATAAAGGCTTACCACTTTTTCATAAGCAACCTTTTGTTCATCTAGCAACACAAATTCTTCATTACCAGCAATTAGTGATCCAACAGTCTCTACTAATTTTTTTGAAGGACGGATTTTACCGTTCTCAATCGTATCGGCTATTTCTTTACCATTTCCTTTTGACACTAAATGCCGGATATTCTTAGCTAGATCTCGATCATTGAATTGAAAATACAAGGGAGATTCTTCAACGTATTTGTTATATCGTTTGTCAAGCAGCGGCTCTCCAATACTAGCCATAATATAATTATGTAAATAGGCGCATGAGTGAAGTTTTATTGAAGTATCAGTATACAAAGACTCGTTAAAATTTTGAAGGTATCGTTTATACGAAGATGCTTGGTATGCAGGATGAACGGTTTCTCTTTCTCTTCCCCCCAAGAAAGTTCGAACAATTCCGTCCCCATCTGCAGCCTTTGCCTTTTGCCACTGCTTTAATTCAATGATGACCGCATTTTTTGTACCTTTGTCATCCTGTCCGGTAATCAGAAAGTCGATCCTTTTCTCTGTTGAAGGCAGTTTATATTCTAATAAAACATGTGTGTCCTCTTTTAAGTCAGCATCACGCAGCACCTTTGCCATTTGCGGAAGAGATCGCTCCCAAGATTGTAATTCACTACTTGAAACGACTTTATTCATTTTACTTAATACTTTTTCCTTCAATACATAACCAATTTTATTTTCGTAAATATGATTTAAAAAGGCGGACGATGTCTCATTATAAATAATCACTTGACCGTTTCCTCCTGTTTTTTAACTGGGTATTTCTCTGCGTTTTTAATCAACTTTCTTGCGACTTCTTCTTCAAGATTAATTTCCATTTTATCTGCCAACTGGATTAGATAAATGAAGATATCAGCTATTTCATCTTTAATATTCTCTCTTGATTCAGCTAGTGCCTCTTCAGAGGTCTTCCATTGAAAGTTCTCGAGCAGCTCACTTGCTTCAAGAGAGATAGAAATCGCCAAGTCTTTTTCACTGTGATACTTTTTCCAATCTCTTTCATCCCGGAAAGATAGAATCTTTTTTTGAATCTCTTTCATTTAATTTACTCTCCTTGTTCCATTTAAAATAATACCGCGATACTTTTATTACCTTATTTTAACACTTCAGTTTTAATTAAACACTTAATTAAAATATGCTGCCATAAAAAAGAGAACTAGAAAAATTCTCGCTAGCTCTCTTCTCACTTTAGTTATTTATTCTTTTTCCACTCATCAAATTGCTTTTGCTTTTTAGCGATGATTTTGTCAGTGCCCGCTGGTTTTAGTTTTTTATTAAATTCTGGTAAAGCCTTATCAAGATCTAAGGTGCCGGCTTCAAGTGGAGCTTTGTACTGATTGATAACGTTTGTACTTGCAGCAATTTCTGTTTTCACCGGATCAGGATTAAACTGGAAACCAAATGTCGGAGAAATAACCGCTGAATCATTAAATTTCCTTGCCAAATATGTGTCAAACCATTGTTTCCAAGTTCCCTCTGATTAAATACATATTCGATTCTTTTCTACAATACGGTAATTTAATCATTCCATCGGAGGTAGCTTGGTAGTTCTTACCTTCAAAACTATTCGTTAGCTAGTTCATAATATCTTTGTCGGAGTTTTTTTCATTTCCATTAAATCACAAACCACAAAATCACTGTTAAGTTTTAAATAGAAAGATATCTTTTTTTCTATTTAAAAAAAGAGCTGCTACATTATATAGTTGTCAAAAGATTGGAGGATTGTTTGCAAATAAAAATAGCAAATAGCAACTGATATAAAGCTCTATATTTTAAGCCGGGACTTTTAACTTTTGCAAACATTTTCTGTAGGATGCCTTTTCAAATAAATTAGCCCTTCTCATTATTTGAGAGGGGCTAATTTTATTCCTTAAATTAAATACCTGATAAGTATACTAAAAAGATAAAGCATTACCTCTCACAAGCATAATTATCATTATCTCTATCCATTTTAGATTGATAAGCTGGATGATTTGAAGGTACGCCATTTGGATATTTTGTTCTTAACTCAGTGCAATTGGCAAAGATCTCTGCCCCTCCACTTGAAGTAGTTGATGCCTCCGCCTTAGCTTCAACCTCCGCTTGTGCTTGTGCTTTTGCTTCTGCCTCTGCTTTAGCTTCCGCCTCTGCCTTTGCTTTAGCTTCTGCTTCTGCCTTTGCTTTAGCTTCTGCTTCTGCCTTTGCTTTAGCTTCCGCCTCTGCCTTTGCTTTAGCTTCCGCCTCTGCCTTTGCTTTAGCTTCTGCTTCTGCCTTTACTTTAGCTTCTGCTTCTGCCTTTGCTTTAGCTTCTGCTTTTGCTTCTGCCTCTGCCTTTGCCTTAGCTTCTGCTTCCTTTTTAGCCTCAGAAGCTTTTTCATCAGACTTTTCTTTTTTCTCTTCTACTTTAGTTTCCGAGGCAGTTGTTTTTGCATTATCTGGGATTAAAAACCCTCCAATAAGCATCACAACAAAACATCCTGCTGCAAGTGAAAGTCTCTTCTTACCTTTTCCTGTTCTCCTAAATGCACTTACTATAGCCATAATAATAAAAACAATAATACCTAAAAAACCAATTAATACAAGAAATACACCCATGTTTCTCCCCCTCTTTTTATCTCATACTGACAAATAATACGGCTAAAAAATAGAAAAGTTTCAAATTTTAAAAATAGTACTATTTTTTCATGCTTCCTTATATCTGTCACTAAAAAAACTCCCGTCTTTCTAAAGGGAGTCTCAACTAATTCTTTAAGGGTTTTAGAAACAAAACCATATTTTATTACGCTAATCCGTTTATTTTTTAAACACCCGGAACACTCTCTCCAAATATTTTGATCACTACGTTCTTCTACTACCGACATTAGATCGTTAAGATTTTTCGACATCAATCAACGCCTTCAAATTTGAATTTATAAGGCGTTGATTGCAATGTTAGTTGATTTTATAGCTTTTTTGTTTGGGATGTTGATTTGCCTTCCCCTTCTATCCATTCAACCAATCCCACTCTTATATTTCGTAAATAATTATTAAAAACGCTTTGACTTTCTAAAAAAATTGATATAAATTATAAATACACGAACGTTTTTTAAAAATATAAATTTAATATTCGTCTTTTATAATTCTTCGTATAAATTTGGAAATACGGTCCAAAAGTCTCTACCAAACTACCGTAAATAGTTTGACTATGGGGAATGACAGAAAACGATAAGTTTTAGCACTGAACGAATCACTTGCTTTATTCAGTCTATTCCTCGTTTTTTGTTTTTTCCGAATGTCAAACTCTAGTTAAAATAACTAGAGTTCTACCTATTTATACGAAAAAATTTAAAAGAAAAATTCACAAGGAGAGGAAAAAGAGAATGAATAACAACACAGATCAACGTCAGTCGATTGTAGGAAAAATAAAAGAGAATTATCGCTTATATTTAGCTGCTTTCGTCATCGTCCTCATTGCTGAACTGATAGGAATGAAAAAGCTTCAAGCAGGTTCTGCTTTAATTATTGTCTATCCAATGCTCTTCGCGATTGTCATAAGTGTCTTACTGGGACCTGATCTTTTCAAATTTTTCAAAGAAAAGGAAACGAAAAAAGCCTCATCGCTTGTTCTCGTTGCCATTACCCCATTCATGGCAAAAGTTGGCGTGCTGGCTGGTTCGAACCTTCCAAAGCTAGTCGATGTTGGCCCAGCCTTAGCCTTTCAAGAACTTGGCCATGTCGGAACGATTTTGCTTGCCTTACCAGTTGCCTTACTGCTTGGGATCAAAAAAGAAGCGATTGGTGCAACAAGTTCCACATGCCGCGATAAGGATTACGGATTGATTTGTCATCTATACGGGGCCAATTCACCAGAAGCAAGAGGAGCCCTATCCATTTACATCATCGGATTTATTATCGGTACCATTTATATCGGATTTTTGGCAAGTATCGTTGCCGCAACGAATATTTTTCATCCATTAGCACTCGCAATGGCCAGCGGCGTCGGCAGTGGTGTCATGATGGCAGCAGCTTCTAGCACACTCGCAGCCATCTATCCTCATTACGCTGACCAGATTGTCATGCTAGCAGGTGCAAGTGATATGTTGTCCGCCATTATTGGGATTTACTTTACTTTATTTATTTCACTGCCTATAACAAAGAAACTGTATTACTGGTTAGAACCTAGAATCAGCCCAAAACAAACACGAGCAATTAAACAAACAACAACGATGAAGGTGGGCAATTAATATGACAATGAATATGCGTGATTGGACCGTTTCCCTTTTACTAACGTCCGTTGTGACAACCCTTTTGGCAAACCTGGTTGGAAATCATATGTCCATTGCAGAATCCATTCCTGGGGTATTGATTTTATCCGCAATCGCTTTTGTCGGTATCTTTTTAGGAAAAATCATTCCCTTAAAAATCCCTGCCATTGTTTATGTGGTTCTGACAGGAGTACTGGTGGCAAGTCCGATTTCACCCGTATCCCAGCCGATCATTGATTACACAGCGAAAATCTCCTTTATGGCTCCCATCACCATCGTAGGGACCCTTGCTGGAATTGGCCTTAATTTTAAAACCTTTATCAGCCAAAGCTGGAAAATGGTCATCGTTGCCCTGTTGGTTTTTACAGGTACATTCCTTGTGCAAGCCATTTTTGCAGAGATATTTCTGAACTTAACCAATGCGGCAGATTCGTTCTAAAAATCTACAGGATAAAGGGAGGCGGCTGCCCCCCTGTTTCTATGTTAGTCATCTAAGGAGGAACACCATGGAAAATCGAAAGTGTCACGCAGATTTAATGATTAAAAACTGTTCGATCTTAACCTCTGATTTCAGTGTAATCGATGAGCAATCGATTGTGATAAAGAACCAAAACATCATCGATATAGGCAATGCTGCCTTCCTTTCTACTATTTATACAACACAAGAAACATTAGATGGGAAGGGCAAGCTAGTAATGCCCGGCTTGATTGATGCACATACCCATACTTGCCAGCAGCTACTTCGCGGAAGAATCGCGGATGAATACCCGATGATCTGGACACGGATCATGGTACCATTTGAAAGCAACCTCCAGGAAAAAGATGTCTATATAAGCTCACAGTTAAGCTGTCTGGAGATGATTAAATCTGGAACAACCAGCTTCATCGATGCCGGTGGAAGACACATGCATCGGGTTGCAAAGTCCGTTTTGGAATCCGGTCTGCGCGGGGTGATTACTTGTTCCACAATGGATAGCGGTAAGGATATACCTGACACGATGAAATCAAGTACAGAGGAAAATATTAAGCAAAATCTCCAATTGTATAATGATTTTCATCGCGCTGGGAATGGAAGATTAGATGTTTGGTTTTCCCTCCGATCGATTATTACGTGTACACCTGATTTAATTCAGAAAGTTTTTGAAACAGCAAAAGAATGTTCCACGGGTGTACAAACTCATATGAACGAATATCCAAATGAAATTAGTTATTGCTTGGAGAATTTCCAAATGCGCCCCTATGAATATCTCGAATCCATCGGTGTCTTGGATCAAAATTTCTTGGGGGCCCATAGTATTCTGCTTTCTGAAAATGAAATGGATATCATTAAGGAATATAATAGTAAAGTAGTTCACTGTCCGATTAGTAATTCAGGGAAAGGCATTCCGAAAACACCTAGCTTGCTGCAAAAAGGGATCAGTGTTGGTCTAGGGACGGATGGAGCCGGCCACTCAGGATTAAGTTTATTTGATCAGATGAAAGTGTTTAAATCTTTAATGAGAGCCTTTTTGGGAGTGCCTATTTTTGACCCTGTTGTCATGCCTTCTAAGAGCATCTTAGAGATGGCCACAATGGGCGGAGCCAAAGCAATGCTCCGAGAGGATCAATTAGGGACACTGGAGATTGGGAAAAAAGCCGATATGATCTTGGTTAACATCGATCAGCCTCATATTCAGCCGACACATAACTTCATCAACACGCTGATTGAATCGGTGAACAGTAATGACATAACCGATAGTATTGTCGATGGAAAAATCGTAATGAAAAACAGAGAAGTACTTACACTGGATGAAGAAAAGATCATCTATGAAAGTAAGCTTGCCATGAAGGAGCTTTCTATTCGAGCAAATATATAACCCTGCTTCAGCTTATGGGTTAGGAATAATTGAGGTCTATACATGTTCACATTTAGTATTGTCTTGTGTTCCAATTTGATTATTGGTGTTTTATTAGGTATGTCCGGAATTTCCGGGTTTCTTTTACCGTTAATATACGTAGGTTTTTTAGCAATGCCCGTGCATGATTCCCTTGCACTGAGTTTCTTATCCTTTGCAGTCTCAGGTCTGATTGGAGCCTATTCCTATTGGAAATCAAAAAACATGGATTTGAAACTTGCCATTTTTTTGAGTATCGGCAGCCTTCCAGGTGCGTTTTTGGGCGTTCAAATCAATGTGTTAATTTCTGATTTTCTAGCAAGGCTTCTTCTCTATATCTTTGTTCTGCTGGCTGGAATATCCATTCTACTTAAGAAAAACAATGAAAATACAAAAATAAATCGATCACCTCTATTGAATCATTCTGTTATAGTTATGCTACTTGGGTTTATAACAGCAGTCATTTGCGCATTAACAGGAGCAGGCGGTCCGATTTTATTAGTCCCATTACTAGCTAGTCTTGGAATCAATATTCGGACTTCGGTGGGGGTCAGTCTTTTAAATTCAGTCGTCATTGCCATTCCGTCGATTTTCGGATATTTCGCTCATGCCGATATGAGTACCACCTCCATGTTAATTACTGCTAGTTTACTAGGTACGATTATAGGAATTATTACGGGTGCTCGCCTTTCCACAAGGGTTCCTATTCATCGGTTAAAAATAATGATTGCCATAATAACCATTCTATCTTCAGTTTATATGCTGGTTATGCTAAAAGTGGGGGCCTGACCCCCACTCTTTTTTTGTGAAAAGTATTCTATTTGGATTTTTTCGAGTTCTGATTGCGTTTCATTTTTTTGTTTTTCGACTTTTGAGAAAAATATGTAGCCGAAAAAAAGAGAACTAGATTCTCACTAGCTCTCTTCTCTTTCTAGTTAATTATTCTTTTTCCACTCATCAAATTGCTTTTGCTTTTCAGCAATGATTTTATCAAGGCCCGCTGCTTTTAGTTTTTTATTAAATACTTGGAAAGTCTTATCAGGATCTAAGGCGCCAGCTTCTAGTGCCGCTTTGTACTGATTGATAACGTTTGTAGTTGCTGCAATTTCTGTTTTCACCGGATCAGGATTAAACTGGAAACCAAATGCCGGAGAAATGACTGCTGAATCATTAAATTTAACCAATTCATCCCAATAATTCACCAGATTGCCTTGCCAAACATGAGACAAAGTGTTGTTTCCAAGTTCCCACTGATTGAATACATATTTTGATTCTTTTACTCCATCTGGTAATTTTACCGTTCCATCGGAGGTAACTTGGTAGTGCTTACCCTCAATACCATTCGTTAACAGGTTCACAATATCTTTGTCAGTATACAGTAGGTTCAAAAATTGCATTGCTTTTTCCGGATTTTGGCTATTTCTTGTGATTGCCAAGTTAAGTCCGATTGCAGCATCCGTGTAAGAATATGGTTTTGTAAAGGTAACCGCTACCATTTCATGCCCCGTCATTGCAGATTCTTGTAGAGCAAAGCCTGGCTTCATATGCGAGAAGTAACCAAAGCCTTTACCTGATTTAACCATAGATACGGTCGCATCGGTAATGTTTGCTGCATTTTTCAAGGTATATCCTGCTTGATACCATTGCCTTGCAAGGTCCACAGCTTTAACATACTCTGGCTGTTCAAATAAATTGACAACCTTTTTTTCTTTAAAGGATACTGCACCTAAAGAGTCACCAAGATAATCAAAGTTTCCACCGTCGATAACCATTGCAGGTTGGTTAAATGTTCCGGTGTTAGCAATTGGTGCCATGCCAGGTTCGTTTTCTTTTACAGTTTTGAAGACATTGGTTAAATCTTCAAAAGATTTTATTTGGGATAGATCGATATGGTATTTGTCTACAATATCCTTTCGCATAACAAATCCATAATTGGCTGCGAAGTCTCTTATACTTGGAACTCCGTAAATTTTGCCATCGATCTTAGCCCCTTCAAGTACATGCTCTGGAACAGCATCTGTAATGCCCTTTCCATATTTCTTTAGTAAATCATCTAGAGGAAGAAACTGTCCTTTTGTCGCTGGCAAAGAGTAGCCGCTAGTTCCCATTGCCAACATAAGATCCACTTTTTCATTACCTGTTAATAGTAGGGTTGATTGCTGCTGCCAAGCTGCAGCTTCAATTGGCATAAGTTTTACAGTTGCGTTAATTTTCTTCTTGGTGATTTTGTTAATTTCGGCCTGTACTGCAGGAAGGTCATCAATTTTGGTAAAATACATATAGGCCATTGTGATTTCATATGGCTTGTCCTTAGAATCTCCTCCACTAGCCGAGCCGCTGCTTTCCTTCGAGGAACAGCCTGATAAAACTACTGAAACTGCCATGATCACCATCAGAAATAATGTTAACGCTTTCTTTTTCATTCATTTTCCCCCTTTTATTATTAACAGATATGTACAAACGCCTGAACTTGTTTCGTTTTTAGAATTTTCAAACATCTGTATCTCTAGTATAAAAGAAATAGATTCATATAAAATACCATAATTACGACTTTCGATTTTCACTTTTACGACTTTTTGTTTAAATTATACGACTTTTTACTGACAATCCCCATTATCATATACTAATTGATCTATTCTACCTTTTATTTCAAGGTATTTTTTGCTCAAGAATCCACCCCCAATTACCTCATCTCCTAAAATACCCCGCTACAGCCGGAAAACTCTCAAATTCCTTCCTCATCTCCCGAAATGAAACCGAACCATTTCCTCTGGTAAAATCGAAATCTAACAAAGATTCATGACAATTCATGGGTTTTTGCTGAAAGATTTTAATATAGAACTGGATAGCCTCTTGCTCGTTTATAGCAAAAATAAACACGAATTCCTTCGGTCTCATCTTTAATGAGTAAACACGAATCTTATGAAAACCTAAAACATTTTTTTCAATCATTTCTGCTACCTTTTGATGATTGGCTTGACCTAAGTCTAATTGGGATTCGTCGTCATCTAACGAAATCTTCTTCTCTGCTAATAAATGGTATATGTAATGGGCCAATGATGATTCTTCATATTGTAAACTATATAGGTAAAGATCTTTCACCAACATGAAATAACACCTCTAGATTAGATATTTTAGCTAAAGCGGTTATAGTAATAAAAGATTAGTTTAAAGTTATGCAAAAGTAGGACTCGTTTCCATTTGGTCCTCAATTCTTCCTGTATGCTCGTTATAATTCATCATGATGCTTCCAACTGGACCATTTCGGTTTTTCGAGATAATCATTTCAAGGGAATGATTGTCCGTTTCCTTGTCATAATAGGACTCCCGATATAAAAATAAAATGACATCGGCATCTTGTTCCACACTGCCCGATTCCCGAATGTCAGACATCATTGGTCGTTTATCGGCTCTTGATTCCACGGAGCGATTAAGCTGCGCCAAACAAATGACCGGACAATTAAAATCCTTCGCCATTGTTTTCAGGGATTTAGAGATTTCAGTGACTTGTAAGTGGGAATTTCCTCCGTAACTTTGACCTGATTGGATCAATGTTAAATAATCGATAAAAATAATCGGTTTCCTAGATGGAAATTGATTGATCATTTTCCGCGTTTTCGCTCTTATTTCAGCAACCGATTGTCCTGCCCCATCGAAAATTTGAATATGGGTTTCATTGAGAGCACCAATGACATCCGACCATTGATCCTTTTGACTTTGACTGAGCATTCTTTTCGGATCCCGCATTTTTGCTCGGTTAATGCCCCCTGTTGAGGCGATTAATCGGGTGGTAATCAGCCTTTCCGGCATTTCCAGGGAAAATACGAGCGGCAAGTATCCTGCCCAACCAGCCATTTTGGCAAAATGAAGCATCACATCGGTTTTCCCCATCGATGGTCTGGCTGCAAGGATTGTTACTTCCCCATCCTGAAAGCCCCCCGTCACTTCGTCGAGCTTTTTGATTCCCGTGGTGGCACTATGGAGCGTTGCTTGATCTTCCCATGGCGCCTCATAGACTTGGGACAAAGCTAGTTGTAATGACGTGTGGTCCGACATCTTCATTTGGTTGATTTTATCCAATTCGGTAATTACTCTAGTAATCTCCCAATCATTTAAGGCAGCAAGCGTCAAGATATTTTTCTTCTCCCGCTCCTTCCATTGGTCAAGAATCAGCTTCTCCATTCCTTCAAATTTTTCAGGTTCCGCAAACGATAACAGTTCCGACAGGTAAGACATGCCGCCGAATGAATCAAGCTCGGGTAAGGTGGTCAAAGAGATCAAATCAACATTCTTACCCGCACAGTTTAATTCCAACATTCTTCGCATTAATTCTTTATGCCGTGTACTTTCAAGATGTTCAGGCAGGACCACGGTATCCTTGAGTAAATACTCTGCCTTCATCAAACTCCCTAAGAATGCTTTCTCCACTACACTCATCACTCTTCACCCGCTGTTAGATCCAGTTCAAATCCACGTGGAATTTGTCTTCCGATCGGAAAAGAATGAATAGGCTGCTTCTGTTTAGGTAACGACTTTTTGTTATCATGAAACGAATCAATTTCCTCTAACGTCAGTAACGATTCATTTTCCCAGTTTTTTAGAATCCCAACCACATAATTCAGCCTCCGCTTATTATTGGCACAAGCAATATTCATCGCTTTTAAAATCACTTCTTTCGGCTGCATGAAGCTGGAATCATCCAACCAGGCTAATAGCTGCTGTTTCGCATTGATATTTGAAAAGCCAAAACCATTGCAGTCCCAAAACTCTACGATTTCTTTCACATCTTCTGTTTTTTGCTGATTCACTAGGTTTGGATGTTTCTCTATGTATGGAGGAAGATCTTCTTGTTGTTGTTTTTCTTTTTCTATTTCTTCTTCTTCTTTTTCTTTTTGCCCCCTTGTCGTATAACGAGTCGTCAACGTATCGTCTCCGTCTCCATATGTAAGAGCTAGATCTGTTTCATTTTCATTTTGGACGCTAGCTTCACTGCCGAAAGTGATCTCTTCTTGTTCACAAAAAGATTCAAATAGGCTGCGAATTTCCTGTTTTTGAATCGGCTCCAAAACATATTGAATCAGTGAGCGATCTTCTACATCCTTTAATTCTGAAAAAATACAATCCATTACCGGTTTTCCGCCTTTTTGCAGATTATCTTTCCCCCAGTATTTAATCGCGAGTTCTCTTGTTTCGGGATTGTAACGAATTAACTTGTGATGCGTGATAAATCGTTCCATTAACGAATGTACACTTTCAATCGAATAGCCCAAATCAAAGGCCATTTGTTTTTTCGTAATCTTATAGATTCCAATTTGAGTTGTCTCAGGATTCGTCAGAAGATATAGATAAAAATATTTGTCCTCAGCGCTCATCTCTTCCGAAACAAGAGGATTCTTCCAAAAATCTGTACGCACCATTCTAAACCTGGCCATCATCAACCACTGCCTTTCTTTTAATAAAATTGCTTCTGGATATAAAATGTGAAGAAAATGCTCTTAAGGATGTAAATACTTATGATACCTTTTCATTACCATGTGCTATTGGGAGGCTTTATGAAAAAGCCTATATCTTCAGCACCTTTACAATATCGAGATTTGAAAGGTAAAGCGAGTTTCAATTTTTCTAATTTGAGGGCATTTTTGGGGGTCAAAACGTCAAAAAACGCCTTCAAATTAGAAATTTTGAAGGCGTTTTTTAAAATTTAGGTCTGATTTTATAGTTTTTTTAATAATGATCAATTTACTGAGAATACTTCCAAAAAAATAATCATTTAAGAATGACAAAAACTGCTAAGATTTTAGTGGATACTTATAGAATTAAAAAACTGTAGGTAATGTACATTTACTTTCAGTGAATTTAAATTTCCCTTTCCTTGATGAAATATAAATTAGTCACCCATTCATCACTTTTTTACTATTTTACATAATTACTTAGCTTACCTATATTTTCTACTTCCACAGTTACGAAGTCGCCTGATTTCATTGGACAACTGCCAGAAGGGGAACCAGTTGCCAAAACATCACCTGGTTCAAGTGTCATAATTTTTGAAATCCAACTAATTAGAAAAGGTATGGAAAGTGACATCTGATTGGTATTACCCTCTTGAACGACTTTGCCGTTTAACTTGGTAACAATACGTAAATTGGTGGGATCTATACCTGTCACAATCCCCGGACCCAATGGGCCAAAAGTGTCAAAACCTTTACCGCGTGTAAACTGGGGATCCTTTTTTGTAAGATCCCTTGCAGTTACGTCATTAAATATCGTACAGCCAAAAACATAATCCAATGCATCTTCTTCATTTATATTTTTGCCTCGCTTGCCGATAATGAGTGCTACTTCCCCTTCCATCTCCACCTGATTTGTTAAATCACTTGACGGAAGAATAATATCCCCGCCATTTGGAATCAATGAAGTTGTCGGCTTTAAAAACAAAAATGGCTCTTTTAGATTTGCCTTTCCCCCAGTCTCCTTTGCGTGTTCCGCATACGTCCAGCCGAAATTAATCACTTTTGAGGGTGCTACAGGCTCCAAAATTTTCACATCACTAAATTTAACTCTTATTCCATCATAATTTAATTCATTGTTTACAATTTCAGTAAAATTACTGGACAATTGTAAAATTTCATCATCCTCAACAATTCCATAATATATTTTACCACTATGATTCTGATAACGAATTAGTGTCTGTGTTTTTTGTAATAACTGCATTACCAAACCAACCAACTCCATCAACAAATTTAAATGTCATTTACCCGGGACTTAGAGGAATTCAATTAGTTACTAAATCGAAACATGGATCATTAAAGTAAACAATCTGTGTAAGAATCTTATTACCTTGAATACTTTCGAGAAATTTTTTTGCTTCTTTTTCGGTGTTAAACTCATACATTCTTAAATCTTTTCCATTATTAAACACAGTGATATTCCACATTGAAAAATTCCTCACTTTTTCACCTTTTTTATGTTTATAAGTATTATTTCTGTTAATGATCAAACATAGAATGTTTCATCTATAGAATTATAGATTGCTTACAATTAAGGATAGTGCAATAATAGAAATAAATAAAATAGCAAATAATTATATTTACTTATAAGAAATTTTTATATCGCATAAACAGGGTGTGAACAATGGAATACCGTGATTGGGAAATACTGAAAGTTCTTCATAGAGAAAAAAATTTAACAAAAGCTGCTAAGCTTTTGTTTATAACACAACCTGCATTAACCAATCGTTTAAAGCATATGCAAGAGGAATTAGGGACCACAATCGTAACTCGTGAAAGTCGGGGGATTCATTTTACCCCGCAAGGAGAGTACCTTGCCCATTGTGCGGAGGAAGCCCTTGCCCATTATCAAAAAATAAAAGAGAATCTGCTCCATATGGGCAGTACAAAAGATAATGAAGTGGCAGGGATACTTAAATTGGGAGTATCCAATTTTTTCGCGAATTATAAACTTGCTCATATTTTGAAATTATTCAAACAACAGTATCCTCATGTGGAATTTAAGGTGATTACAGGGTGGAGCAAAGATGTTTCTCAACTTGTGCATAACAATGAGGTTCATATTGGTTTTGTTCGGGGAGATTACAGTTGTCGGGGATTATTGAAACATCAATTATTTGAAGAAACAATTTGCGTCACCTCCAAAGAAGAAATTGTCATCGCTGATCTTCCTCATCTTCCAAGGATCGATTACAGAGGGGACTACTTATTAAAATCAGTAGTTGATAATTGGTGGGCCGAAAACTTCACACAACCGGCTTTTGTCAGTATAGAAGTCGACCAAGTGGATACTTGTAAGGAAATGGTTAAAAATGGATTAGGCTATGGTATTCTCTCTAGCAGGACACTTAACGGGATAGAGGATTTATATAAGATTGATTTAATTGATAATAAAGGAAATCCTATATTGCGACGAACGTGGATTTATTATCATGAGAGGTCTCTGGAGTTGAATGTGGTAAGAGCATTCGTACAATTTATAAAAGATTTGGATTGGAAAGACATATAAAATACTAGAATAAGCTTTTTGGCTGAACTGCCTAGGAATTGAACCTAGCAGAAATACGCCCCTCTCAAGTAGTTTTGATGACTCCAGCCCTAAAATTGGAACTTCATTACTGTTTGTTAAATTAGAAAATACCCAGAAATCTACATTTTTTTAGGAAACACTTTAAACTTCTTTGTATTGATGAAATAGAAATACCCGATTAAGGTGTGGGAACAGCCTTAGTCGGGTATTTTCTTTTTAGAATTATAAACTGTTTTGGCAAAGAAAAAATGACCAGATTACTTCTTCCGATATCTCCTTTCAGGGCGTCCTATGGTCCCGTAAATAACTTCTACTTCCATCTCATTGATTGAAACTAAATACTCAAGATATCTCCTGCCAGTAGAATGACTGGCTCCGATCATTTTTGAAAATTCATCTGCATTTATGTTTTCATTTATATCCTTTATTTGCTGTCTCACTTTTTTTAATGTATGTTTGTCAATTCCCTTTGGCAGTATTCCAGGTAACTCCTCCCGTGTTAAAGGATCTTCCCGTGGTTTTTTCACCGTGAAAAAATCATTAACATCTTCCTGTTCGACAATGGTTAATTTGACTAATTTTTCTCTAGTTTCTTTGAATTGTTCCAGTACCTCAAAGAACTTGTTTATCATAACGGGTTTAAGGATATAACTGAATGCACCTCCCCTGATCGCTTCACTTACCGTGCCAACATCATTAGCTGCTGTAATCATAATAACGTCCAAGCTTCTCAGTTTTTTCCTAATCTCCCATAATAAATCGATCCCATTCATATCAGGAAGAAAGACATCAAGTAAAATGAGATCGGGAGTAAACACATTAAGCATGTCTAGTGCCTGTTTCCCCGTATTTGCAATGGCCACTACTTGGAATCCTTCTGTTTTATCTGTAAATTTCTCATAAATTTTAGCCGCTGTTTCATCATCTTCTACAATCATTACTTTGATTAAACTTTTGCTCATCTATCGTAACCCTCTCTTATTTGCCTTTTGGTAAAACAATGGTAAATTGAGCTCCGCCTGAATCACTGGTTGAAATAAAAATCTCGCCTTCCATTCTTTTTAACGCATTTTTAACAATGGCTAGTCCCAAGCCATGATTTTCTCCTTCTTTTGTCGTAAATCCTTGAATAAAAATCTTATCCTGCCATTCTTGGGGAATACCGTTGCCGTTGTCTTCTATATCAAAGATGATATCACTTCCAATATCTGTGAAAGAAACTTTCACATAGGCCCCGTCAGAATTAGCCCGAACCGCTGCCTCCATGGCATTATCTATTAGATTACCAAGTATTGAAACAAATAGTTTCGTATTTAATGTGGAGGGGATACTCTCAAGGTTACTGTCTTTATCGATTTCCAGGTCTACTTTTAATTCCTTTGATCGATTTATTTTCCCAAGAAGACAAGCGGCAATAAAAGGGTCTTTCACTGAAGAAGTTAAGAAAACCACAATATCCTGACGTTCTTTGACTTCTTCTGAAATCAGTTCCCTTGCCTCGTCATATTGTTCCAGGGTAATCAATCCATAAATAGTATTTAATTTATTTAAATACTCATGATTTTGGGCGCGGATATGCTCAGAAACGTTTTGAACTTTAGAAACTTCATCTATAATCTCCTCTATTTCAGAGACAGGCCGTATAGTTAATACGGCTCCTCTTGTTCTATGATTCTCTAGTATGGGAGATCCATCAACCAAATAGAGCAGTTCGCCAAAGATTACTTTTTGATTAATGATATTTTGTTGATTTTCCATTACGAATTTAATCAGCGTGTTTAAACGCCCATGCTCCATTCTCATGCCTTTCTCAATGTGATCGTGTTTCAACAACTCTCTTGCCCGTTTATTGATGGAGGTTACTTTGCCATCTTTATTGACTGCAACGGTGGCATCTCTAATCGATTCTAAGGTCGCTTCTTTTTCTTTAAACAAAAAAGATATTTCTTCGGGCTCGAGATTAAAAATCAATTTTTTTACCCTCTTTGATATAATGATAGCCCCCCCAATCCCAATTAACAAAATGAAAACAGTAAAATGAATTAACTTAATGCGATAGCTATGAACCTTACCCTCCACTTCAGAGGTTAAGAAACCAACGGACGATACACCGATTATTTCTCCGTCCTCATTATATATAGGGGTCTTTGCTTTAATAGCTTTTCCCGAAATACCAGTTCCTTCGTATATGATCGAGGCGTTATTTTCAAATACCGGTTTGTTGCTGGAACCCATAGGCTTTCCAATATATTTTGTTATATGGTGAGAGTAACGAATATTTTCTTTATTGCCAATTACGACATAGCCGGCACCTGTAGCTTTGCGTATTTCTTCTGCAATGGGCTGTATGGTTAGAGACGGATTTGGATCCTTAAAAGCATTGATAATTTGTTCCTTTTGAGACGTCATCTTCGCAACTGTCATAGCCTGGTTTCCCAATGAAGTTTTAATCATATCATCAATCATAGAGGAAAAGAGGGCGCTTACCGATACAATCGTAAGAAGAATAATAATAGAAATAAATACAATCATTTGTGTTAGCAGCCGTGTTTTTTTAATTCTTTTGCCCAATCATTTCCCCTCGCTTATATTCCTTCATAATGTAACTGCTTTTATTATATAACAATTATAGTAATATTCTAATTTTTTCAGTTCAACTTTCATCAATGTTACTGGCTATTTAGTAACATTGATGAATTATAGAATTGTCTGTGAAAAAAATGAAAATAATTATATTTATTAACAATATTAAAAATATTTAATATATATATTCCTTTGACTGTACCAGTGTTATCCTTTTTGAGAAAGCGCTAACAATCAGTAGGTCACACTCTTGTATTTTTTTATGGATTTACTTTACTCCAAGAAAAATAAGATTTTTTGTGGCCCGCTTTTTACAACGAAGGAGGATATAATGTATGCTATCTTTTTTGGGTTTTTCTATGGTTGCAGTTTTTATGTATTTAATTATGTCAAAACGATTAACACCCCTTGTCGCTCTCATGCTCATTCCCATCCTATTTGGCCTAATCGGGGGTTATGTGAATGATTTGGGTACGATGATGTTTGAGGGTGTCAAAGCTATTGCCCCTACCGCCATTATGATCTTTTTCGCCATTTTGTACTTTGGACTTATGATTGATACTGGTTTATTCGAACCGCTTATTGCCAAAATTTTAAAAGTCGTCAAAGGTGATCCTTTAAAAATTGTTGTAGGTACAGCTGTCCTGTCGATGATGGTTGCTTTAGATGGTGATGGAACCACAACCTATATGATTACTGTTTCGTCTTTGCTTCCGCTTTATAAACGTCTAAGAATGAATCCTCTAATTCTTGCAGGAGTAGCCATGTCCTCAATGGGAGTAATGAATATGACTCCTTGGGGAGGAGCTTCTGCAATGGCGATGACTTCATTGAAGCTTGACTCATCTGAGCTGTTTCTGCCACTCATTCCTGTCATGGGTTTTGGGCTTTTATGGGTTCTTGTTATATCCTTTATTTTCGGAAAAATGGAACGCAGGAGACTTGGAGTTATAGATATTGATGCATTTCGGGAGGTGGCCAGTGCGGCTGAAATGGGTGCAAAAATGGAGTTTAACTATCGCCGTCCAAAACTGGTATGGTTTAACTTTGCTTTAACCCTCATTCTCATAGTTTTGTTAATTATGGATGTTATTCCGCTCATGATTTTATTTATGGTTGCGTTTGCTATTGCTTTATTAGTTAATTATCCAAAAATAAAAGAGCAACAAGAACGAATCTCTTCACACGCAAGTAACGCAGTAGCAGTCGTCTCCATTGTTATTGCAGCTGGTATTTTTACAGGTATTATGTCAGGAACAAAAATGATTGATGCGATGGCTACTACCTTAGTGTCATTGATTCCTGAAGCTTTTGGGCAGCATTTACCAGTGATTGTCGCTTTTTTGAGCGCGCCCTTTACTTTTTTTATGTCCAATAATGCATTTTATTTTGGTGTACTTCCCATTATTGCCCAAGCTGCCGAGTCTTATGGCATTAGCGCTGCCGAAATAGGCCGTGCCTCCATACTAGGACAGCCTGTACACGTACTAAGCCCATTAGTGGCAGCAGCACATTTATTAATAGGTATGGTAGGAATTGAATTTAGTGATTTACAGCGTTTCTTAATTAAATGGGCGCTAGGAACCACTACAGTAATGGTAATAGCAGCACTAGTTTTAGGCGTTATTTCTTTATAACAAAAATGTAGAAAAATTCATTTTTTAATCGGGGGTTAATTCCATGTGGATCATTACTGTATACAACGACCACTCCAAGGGAAATAAAATTATAATGTTTGAATTTGAGACGGAAAAGGAAGCCAAAGAAAATTATGAAAGAATTCAAGGCTGCAAAATTCTTTCCCAGGTTATTTATTATCATCCTCCATCTTTTTCTTTATCTTAAGCGAGCGCTCATACACCAGAGCTTCGATAAACATGCGTAAAATCAAGGAAGCATGATAAAAATCACTATAGGGAACACCTCCATAATTATAAATTAACCTGCTTTGCGACATTCTTGTAATTAGCAATATCAATACCTTAATTTGAGCAATCCATTTATTTTGGTTGTATTACATGCTTGTTTGGATTATTATGGTCATTGCGATTGAAGTTTACCTGTACCTCCTTACTTCATTTACAAAAAAACGAGACAGGAGAAATGCATCTCCTGTCTCGTTAAATATGAACTTTCTATTTTTGCGCTATAAGTTTTTTCAGTGCCTTGTATCGGTGCCCATTTGCCCAATCAACGAAAAAAGCACCACGGTTAATAGACATTATATCTGGACTAAAAAGAGGCATTGATTTCATCGGATAATCGGAAGCAGAATCCATAAGCATTTTAATATTTGGGTTTTCATAGTCCACTTTTCCGCCACTTTGTTTTGTGATCCCCATTCTTACCCGCTCTTAATTCCAACATTTCTCGCACCTATTATTCATTTATATCTAATCCAGATAAATCTAATGAAAGTTCATCTATTACTAAAAATACACAACCGAAAACAGTTCTGTAATCGATGTATTCCCCTGTTACTTCAACATTCACCTCAATAATATTCCTTTTATTATGTATGTATTTTTCTTCAATTAGATTAAACTTAATACTTGAAACAGATACACTAATTTCCTCTAAGGATTTTTTTAGTTCTCTTTCAAATATTGAATGATTAAAGTTTTCCCTGAAGTAAATACGAATAGTAAATTTCATCTCAAAACCTCCTTCTTCTTATAATTTGCAAAATCTTCCTTACTCAACCTTTTTTTCAGATATGGCAAAATTATTCTCATAGAAGTTGAACTTGATATCAAACTTACCTCCCCGTTACAAAAAATTCCTTGTTCCTAAATAGAAACAAAGCATCTTAAGTTTAAGTACTTCTCACCATCTTTTTTTTCGTAAATTAATCTGTGTTAACGGTACCGATCTTCTTTAAATGGATTTGCTGTCATCGAATAGCCCAGCTCTTCCCAAAAACCAGCCTCGTCTACATTCATTAACTCCATCCCTGACACCCACTTTGGTATTGCCTTTGAACGTTCTTTATTACCTGAATTTTGTAATCGGAATATGAAAATATATTATTAAAAAAACTGTACACGTAAAACAAAGAAACCATGCCCAAAGTGGTTTGGTATGATGAAGGCGTACACCAATAAACAAGAAAAACCATACGACACATGACCACCAAAAGTTCCATCCATTGTGGTAAGTGATTAACTTTGCAGAAAAAAATATTGATTCTAAAACTACCTCAAATATGACCCAGGCTGATATATAAAGCATCTGCTTGTACCACATTGATTTATATGGGTATCTGGATAGAAAGATTAAGACTAATGGGATAAAAACTGTAAAGGCAACTATAAAGTCAAATATTGTATGATTCGGATTAAAAAATGATTTATTAAAAGTCCATAATGGGAATCGATACATAATAATGGAAATAAAAAAGTCAACACTAATTATAAAAAGCATGGTTGGATAATACTTCTTCCAATGTCTCCAATCCCCAACTTTCCAAGCCGCAAATATATACAAAACAGGAAGAAATAGTCTTAGATATGAAATGATTGTATGTAACATTGTATCCTCCATAATAAAACGTTATCCTTCCTATTATTTACACTAAACATATTCATAAACAATGGGATTAACTTTGCAATCCCATTGTTTACATCTTATTCGAGGAAGAGAGATGTCTTAATTTTCTGCCTCCTTCCACTATTTTATTACTTTCGACTCAAAGAACGGCTAAACCTTGGGACCCAAAGTATGGAACGTTAGTCCAGGCAGCAACCTGCAATCTTAACAGACTACCATCATCTTGGATATTAAATACTGATACTGTACCCTGATTTCCGTTAAGCGTGTAAAAATGACGTCCATCTTTACTCACTCCAACATCTATCGGCAAACCTGGTGCTGTACCAGGCGGTGTACTAGTAATATGTCTTATCACCGACAAAGCTCCATTTGGATCGATTCGGTAGGTTGAAATAGTGCCGCTTAAGGTGTTGGTAGTGTATGCAAATCGTTCATCCTTCGTTGTTACAACCCAACAGGCAGTCATATAACCGTTTTGTACAGATCCACTAATCACATGAAGGATCCCGTTGTTGCTCAATGAATAGGATGATAATGCGTTTGTCATTGCTTCTGTAACTAAGAGGATTCCAGAGGATAGAAAATAAGCGCCCAATGGTCCTTGACCATAAGAATTATTAACGATTGGTCCTGTAACCGTACCATCTTTATTATTTACATGGAAAATACTAAGATGGTTCGAAGTCAGCTCGGTGACAAGGATTTTACTACCATCTGGAGTGAAGAGGACCTGCGCAGGCTGTGCATTGAAGGTACTGAGAGAATGGGTGGAGCCGGGAATTGGAGTAAGGTGACCATAAGCATCTATGTGAAAACCAGTGATATTGGAAGCAAAATTATTTGCAGCATTCCCTACATTGGATACATAGAGAAGGTTACCAAACACCCCTATACTATTGGGCTGAATACCTCCTGATGGTTTCATATCCGCCAAAACAGGCACTCCGCTGTCGGCTATAATAAAGCTACTGATACTATTGCTCCCTGTGTTGACTGCAAGCAGAAAACGTCCATCTCGTGATAAAGTAAGTGAGCCTTGTGATGTAAGGGGATCGACGCCATCGTTAGCTGTTGCACTAGAGACTTCTTTTGTACCAGTACCTTTGCCTTGAGTCGGGTAGGCACCCATAAAGGTAAGCATTCCATTCATGTCTCTGTGAAAGGCAATGATTTGATTCATTATTTCGTTATTTGTCATCATGTAAACCATACTCGTACGTGCACGAAAATAGTTGTTTGTTTTCTGCATTTACACTCTCCTCCTTTCATATTTTTATATGGTTCTTTTGCTGTTTAAATTCCCAAAATGTATGTAATTGGTTAGCGACGAGTGGCTTATATTGCTCGAAAAAAGCCCAAATAAAATAGTTATCAATCAGGTTTAAATAAAATGACTCCGGCCCAAACCCGGAGTCATTACTAACTGCATAAAAAGGTCTTTTTTAAACTGTCGACTTTATGGGTCACAATTCAAGGTAAACAGATTTAATCTGTCGACTGTAACGGAGCATATCAGACCTCATTATGTTTATTGATTTAGATAATACCAAGCATATTGAGCGTAAAGTTCAGCTCCAGTCGTTAATGCATCCTCATCAATATTGAATTTACCATGATGATGGGCCCATTCTGTATCTTTATCCGGATTACCGCTTCCTACCAAAGCAAAGCTGCCGGGAACCTTTTCAAGATATTTACTGAAATCCTCTCCGCCCATGGTTGGCTTTTCAAAATAGAGGGCATTCTCTCCAAATGCCTCTTTTACCACGCTTTGAACCAAATTTGCACTGTACTCATCATTAATGACTGCTTGAGTTCCTCTTGTATAGTCGACATTAGCTGTCGCACCATACATCGCTGCAACATGTTCAGCATACTGCTGAATTTGTTTTTCAATTTGGTCCCTTGAGTTTGGATCGAAACAGCGGACCGTTCCTTCAATCACAGCATTTTCAGCGATAACATTAAAACGTGTCCCGACCACCATTTTTCCTACTGTCACGACAGCTGGCTTTTGGGCATCAATCGTTCTGGAAACAATTGTCTGGATATTCATGACAAAGGAAGAAGCCACAATCGCTGCATCAATACAATCATGCGGCATGGCACCATGACCGCCCCTCCCTTTGAAGGTCACTTTAAAAAAATCTGCCGATGCAAACGAAGGCCCTGCCGGACAAGATACCTTACCCGTTGGCATTTGTGACCAGATATGGATGCCAAACACGTTGTCTACTCCCTCCACAGCGCCTTGTTCCACAAGTGCTTTTGCCCCTTCTGCTACTTCTTCAGCAGGCTGAAATAATAAACGGACATTCCCAGGCAGATCCTCTTTTTGTTTAACTAATGCTTTGGCAGCGATTAATAGCATGGCCGTATGTGCATCGTGGCCGCAAGCATGCATTTTACCCTCCTCTTTTGAGGCATAAGGTAAATCTTTATTTAATTCTTCGACCGATAATGCATCCATGTCCCCTCTTAAAGCGACTGTTTTTCCAGGCTTTCCCCCTTGAATAGTGGCAATGACACCGGTCGGCACGGTTCTTCGGTAAGGAATACCCAGCTCTTCTAGATACCCGCACACAAAAGCGGTTGTGTTTTCTTCCTCCCAGGAAAGTTCTGGCTCACTATGAAGCTTTCTGCGTAAGGCAGTCAATTCTTCACTGTAGTTTTGGATCGCTTCTTTTATTTTTTGATTGATCATTTCTCTTCAGCCTCCGTTAATTTCTTGGCTGTTTCGTAGAATATTTCTACCGCCTTGGCGATATCCCGAGAGTCTGACCATTCTTCAGGGCAGTGGCTAAGTCCCTTTTTACTTGGAATAAAAATCATGCCTACGTCTGTATAATCCGAAAATACCATGGCATCATGTCCTGCACCGCTGTTAATGGAACAATACGGGATGTGTAAACCACTGCTTGATTGTTTCAGGTGTTCGATGATTTCCCGATTCATTTCCTTTGGCTTCATATATAAACGCTGCTCCGCTGAAATATGAATCCCGTTTTCTCTATAGCTATCTATCAATTTATTCATTTTCTCGATTACATTCTCGATATGCTCTTCTTTGCTGGAACGAAGATCTACCGTAAAGACGACTTTATTTGGAATGACATTCGCACCGTTTGGATATACCTGCAATTTCCCCGTGGTCATCACCGTGCCCTCTCCTTCCATAATGGCAAGGTTCGGAAATTGAGCAATTATATTCGCAGCAGCCACTAACGCATCCGAACGGTGATTCATTGGCGTGTTCCCGGCATGACCGGCCTGTCCCTCAACGGTGATTTCAAATTGAGTCAAGCCAACAATGGCTTCAACGACCCCAATCGGGATCTTCTTTTCCTCTAGAATAGGCCCTTGTTCGATATGCAATTCTAAGAATGCTTTCATGGTCTTGGGATCTCTCTTTTTAGGAAGAGATGGGTCTAAACCGATTTTTACCATCGCTTCCTCTGTAGAGATCCCATCTTGATCTCTTAACTGTTTGAACTCCTCGTCACTGAGTAATCCGGTGATTCCTCTTGACCCCATTAATCCCCCGCCAAACCTTGCACCTTCTTCTTCAATAAGCGCAATGACTTCTAAAGGATATTTAGGCGTAAGTTTGTTTTTCGCAAAAAGACCTGCCACTTCTAGTCCAGCGACTACACCTGCAGGACCGTCATAAGAACCGCCATTAGGTACTGAATCAAAATGGGAACCAACTAGCACGCTGGGGGCATCTTTAAGAGTTCCCTCAAGCTTCCCGAAGATGTTGCCGAAACCATCTTCCCGCACCTGTAAGCCGTATTCCTTCATTTTATTTTTTATATAGTCCCGTGCAAGCCTGTCTTCCTCACTATAGGTAAGCCTGGTTGTCCCATTCCCGGGTGTGGCTGTAAATTTACTTAATGTGTCAATATGCTCTTCAATTCTTCTTTGAAGTTCTTCCATTTATAACCCCTCCGACTTTTTTACAAGAATTTCACAAAGATACCTGCTAAAATGACCGAAACAATCGTAACGGTGATAAACCCGCCCACTAGCATTGGAGGAAGCATGTGGCTTGTTAGTACTTCTCTTTCTTTTTCATCGTTTGTTAAGGACTTGATCACTTCATTTGTAATGATGTAATCAGCTGGGAATCCGTATAATGCCGTTAAGGATACGGCAAATGCCATTTCTTTGCTTACTTTTAAAACTTTCCCGATTACAAAAGAGAAGATATACATTCCGACTACACCGATTACAATGGTCCCAATAAGTGGAAAAAGAATTTCAAGCATCATGCTTGGTGTCGCTTGTTTTAAACCATCGAAGATGAACAGCATGAGTGCCATGATCGCTAAGCCGAATCCATTTGCTTTTTGTAAAACCTGCTTTTCTAAGAAGCCGATACTTTTTGCGATAACCCCAAATAATAAACAGAGAACAAATGGACTAATCGAAACGATTGGAGCTAATAGAGTAGAAACTTCATAGGCCAGAAACCCTACAAACGCAAGTCTGAAAAATTTAAAAAATTCAGTGTTATACCTTTCAGGCATCTTTTTAAATAGCTTTAATTCTACTGTTCCTGCTTCAGACGCTGCGGCAACTTCCTTTGCTGCTTGTGATTGATTTACCACTAATTGCCCATTACGATATTGGGTAAGAAGTCTTTTCCCCTCTTTTTTCAACATGACGGATGTCAGTGGATATCCTGCAAATCCCTGCATAACATAGATGACAATCGCGAAAACAGACAGTGATGCGAGACCTGCTTCCTTTGCCCCCTCTGACATAATTAAGGCAGATACTACACCGCCAACTAAAGGAGGGATCGCGACAATAATGGTTTTAAAGCCAAAGATAAAACTGCCAACTCCAAGTAAAAGGGCAATGATCCCAAGTATTCCTGATAGAGCAATGACAACGGTCTTCCATTGGTTCTTTAACTCTTGAAGCGATAATAATGTTCCCATATTTGTGATTAAAAGGTACATAAACATGACAGCTACAACTGGTGGTATCCCTGCGATTGATACGATTTCTTTAGGAAAAAATGTCCAATAACCAATTAGAAACAAAACGGCACAGATAAAAATTGAAGGCACCCATGCTTTCGTACGAACCGCTACAAAATCCCCAATAAATAAAATAAGAATGACAATGACTAATGCTAGCATTTGTGACATAACTATCCCTTCCCCCTCTATGATGATAGATTACTTTTCGATGTACGAAATAGTTTTATTTATTAGAATAATAATATAATTTTATTTTTCAGTCAATTGTAAATATTAGAAAAGTGTTGTAACTAATTACATAAACGTTTTTATAATTGATCGAAAGGTATTTTCTTTTTATAGTCAAACAATTATATTATTCTTTTAATAATTTCAGTGACAGCCAATAGAGCTCTTAACGATATTGGTTGAGACATAGGAGGGAAAAAATCCTTAAGGGGCGGCGTGGAGAATGTACATCATATGGTAAAATACGGAACAGGCATTCACTCTCTATTTAACTATTCCTTCACGATGCCATAATCGTTTGAACTCCTTCATTTACCGTTAACTACAAATCCTAGGGTTATGAAATCCTGCCAATTAGCGAGCATTCGGGAGAAAACCATATTAAGCTGAGGGAGTTGAACAAGACAATAAAATACTTTTATAGTAAGATATTAATATTTACAAAAGGAGCCCCATTCTTATGAATATTTTAGTACTAGGTGCAACTGGACGAGTTGGAAGCCAAATAGTTACCTATACCCTTCATGACAGACATCATGTTACTGTATTAGTTCGCACGCCAGGGAAGATCCAAATAAATAATGAAAATTTAACCATTATTCAAGGGAATGTTTTAAATAAAGATGATATAGTACGTGCAATGCATGGGATTGATGTAGTTATTAGTGCACTAAATACTGATGGCTCCACGACTCTATCAGAAAGTATGCCACTTATTATCGAGGCAATGGAAAATGAAGGTATAAAACGAATAATCACTTTAGGAACTGCGGGAATTCTGCAAAGTAGAACTACCTCAAAATCTCTGCGATATCAATCAAATGAATCAAAGCAGAAGTCAACCCGTGCAGCGAAAGAACATCATAAAGTTTTCGATATGCTCAAACAATCAACTCTCGAATGGACGATTGTCTGTCCCACGTACTTGCCGGATGGAGAAAGGGTAGGCAACTATCGAATAGAGCGAAATTTTTTGCCTGAGGGTGGTGCTAAAATATCCGTACCGGATACAGCAGAATTTACTTTTAGGCAGATAGAAGCAAGCGATTATATAAAATCGCGTGTAGGTATCGCCTACTAATTAGGGGATTTTAAAATTAAAGACTATAGGTGTTCAAAAAAGGAGTAACCTTGGTATTACTCCTTTTTTTCATGGGTACAACACTTAAAAGTAATTTATTAGATTTGTTATGGCTGGTGCTTTACATCAGCTTGAATAGCATAAAAGTACCATATGCGCAATAATTCCTATTTTTCAATTTGCCCCAGGCTATCAAAAGAGCCTTCCAATAGTGGAAAGCTCAAACTATAAATATTATTCCTTAGCCGCTTCTTCGACTCTTTTCTTGAAGTCGTCATACGTATTTCCTTCAAATTTTACCCCGTTGATAAAAATCATTGGGGTACTTGTCACACTTAACTTTTTGGCGGCATTCATATCTTTTTCCCAGGCTGCTTTTGTTTGTTCATTGTTATAAGCATCAGCCACTCTATTCACTTCCGCCTCAGAGGCAATTTCTCCTAAGGTTTCCTTGAGAAAAGGCTCAGTGAAGATATCCATATGCTCCGCTTTCGTATCGTCCGGCTGCTTGTCATACAAGAGATGATGGAACTTCCAGAACTTCTCATTGCCCAGCTCTTTATATACGGCTTCCGCAAACTTGGCTGAACGTGTCGAATCTATATTGATAAAGGAATAATTCATAAAGTAAAAGGATACTTTTCCTGTTTTGATAAAATCCTTTTCAATACTAGGAAAAAGGGTATCATTGAAGTTTTTACAATATGGACATTTGTAATCACCGAATTCGACTATTTTAACCGGTGCGGAATCTTCCCCTAAAAACGGCTGACCTTCATAATTCATCGCTTGTTTTTTAGCATTATTGGATAGAAAAATTAAACCGACAAGACAGATTGCTGCCAAACCAATCACCCAGAATAGGAATTTAGGAGATTGGTTCCTTGGCTTTTTTGTTTTACTATTTGCTGAAGACATCTTTTCACCCTTCTGGTTAAATACTTAATTATGGTTTTTAGAGAACAATTTCGAATCAAGTGAGAGTGTTGTATTTGAATTTAGAACTAAAAATACTGCCATTACAGCAAAAGCAAGATCTAATTCATAACCAGCACCTTGTCCGTTCCCCATAAAACCTGCTGCTAATTTTACCTTTACGATTGCACCCAACATAATAAGAATAAAAAGGGCTGCAATGTACCGTGTGCCAAATCCAACAACCAACAACAGTCCCCCAACTAATTCAATGATGGCTACTATGTAAGCCCCAAAACCTGGCATTCCTAGACTTTCAAACCAGCCTGCCGTATTGCCAATGCCATTTTGAAACTTTGTAACACCGTGGATAAAGAAAGATAGCCCTAAGAATATTCGTACAACTAATGATCCAATTTCTGTTTTTGTCAATTTACATTCTCCTTCCATTTACAATACACTACAAATTGTAGTGTATAAAATGTTAGTATCCCAAATTACGTTTAACTAACGCACTAACATTACACTACTTATTGTAGTGTAATGTTCAGATAATGGTCAATAATTCATAAGACCTATTCCATATTTTTTAACCGATACATTCAAAAAAGGGTTGGATTTGGCCTCCAATCCTTTTTTGAAGTAAATTATGCTATTACTAAAAGAAGTAAAATGAACATTAGCACATTTAACGAAATAATGATGGATTCCATTTCGGCTTTAACCGGAATGGTTTGCTGCGGATTAATTAACTGCTTCAACCTGTAATCGACTGTTCCATCCGCAAAATAAACAACTGCAGGCGTAAGATTTGTATGGGGATTCAATTTCCTCTTAATTAGCTTTAGCAAAGCACTGCCCAAACCGATTTCAGAGCCCATGCGATGGATCGCAAATTCATCGGCAATCAGTTCTACTAGAATTCGATAATTTTGATAAGACCATTTCGTAAGCGGGATATACCATAGCACTTCTGATATGATTTGCAAAATAAAGACCTTAAGTCCATGAAAATATTTTTGATGGGAAGTCTCGTGATAAATGACGGCTTCTAATTCCCCAGAATCTAACATCTGCATTAGCGCAGTAGAAAACACCATTATCGGTTTCCAAAACCCGAATGTGAACGCCAATAGCTCTTCACTCTCAATAACCACAATGTCATCTTTTTTTCTGCAAAAGGTTTGATTTAACTCTATTGATTTCTCCTTGTTCATCATTGCGTGAATTTTGCTTCGAAAAGAACTAGAAAGGACGAATTGATCGAATACCCTTTTACATATAAGAAAAGCTGAATAAAGAATATACGAATTGATGAGAGCCAAAACTGTGTAATACGCAAAAGTGCCTTTTTCAAATAAACTGACACAGAAATTAAATACATTAAATAAATCTATTGGCCCTAAAAAGATATTTAATAGATACATTGCCATTTGGGCAAACAATATAATCGCAATCAAGAAGGCCAATCCTAAAAAGGCAGTTGATTTTTGTTTCATATCCATTTAATTTCTGTCCTTTTTTAATTGTTCTAGCTTTTGTTCCAGTTTTTGCAGTAAAGAATCATCTACATCCGTTAAGGAGTCCAACATATGATTTACTACGAGTCCCCCAAATTCATCTAAGAGGTTTTCGGTTAGTTTCTTTGATTGGTGATGGATAAAATCAGCTTTGGATTTTACGGGTTTAAAGATTGAAGTTCTACCTGCCAATCTCTTGGTAAGGATGTTTTTATCAACGAGACGATTCATTACCGTCATTACCGTATTAAAGTTTATTGGTTTCTCCTTTTCTAATTCAAGCTGGACTTCCTTAATACTCATCTCATGGCCGTTCCAGAGAATGTTCATGATTTTGGCTTCAAGCGGGCCAAAAAAGCGATTTAGTCCTTCTTGGTCAAAACGAAAATTATTAATGGACACTTGCACTACCACCCTTCCATTACAAATTGTAGTGTAAGATACACTATTATTCAATCCCATTTTATTGATTTGTTACGAAGTATATAATCGTTGCGGATGCACAAACAATCCCGTTTACCGTTGGTGGCAACACCTCAGCAGCAGCTTACTTGATTGGATATACCATTGCAACACATTTAATAAGCGAGAATCGCTAAAAATAGGTTTTTGCTGTGATTAATATGTCCATGCTTGTCCACCCTTGTCGAATAAACTAACTAGTAATAAGGACAAGGAGGTGGTTAAAGTGAGCAGAAGAGAATTTGATAATCTGGGAAATCAAAACTTCTATAGTAATAGGGGAGGCGATGAGAGCAGCGAGATGGAATCAAGTTCAGAACATGGGATGAACCGAGGTGGCAATCGTTCATCTTGTCAACAACTGGCTGATATTATTGGCGGTGAGGTTGTGACGCCTTCTCCAGTGTGTGTCATCATGCGTCTTCGTGACATTCGGGCAACGATTCTAGGTCGTCGTACTCAGTCTCCACTAGCTCTTCCATTTATGTTATCCTTCGAGAACAATGGTCTTAATCTTGGAGAAAGTGTACTCCTTCAAAGAGAAGTTAATCCAATGCTTGATGCACTACGAAAAAGAGGGCTTATTGTAACAGCATTTCATAACCATTGGCTGTTTGAAGAGCCGCGCTTAATGTATATGCACTGGGAGAATGTTGGGATGAGTCCGACTGAGTTTGCTAAAAAGAGTTTTGCAGCTGCAAAAGAAGCAGGCCTGTTCTAAATATTTGAGCCATTTGTGATGTTTTCTATTACAAATGGCTCTTTAACTTTATGGCAAAATGGGACTTTAATCTTCCCCAATAGTACGAAGTTTCATTAGAAAACCATACATAAGCAGGAAAATCATAGTTCCCATAGTTTGAAAGGTTGAAACCATAAATTTTATCGAGAAACTCCTCTTGGTTTATCCCTACTGTTCTAATCTCATATATTTTCAACCTTTATCCCAAAATCCAGTATTGTCATTTTTAATCAAATAAACTTTGATTCAATGACAATACTGGATCTTCCTATTGCTATTAAAAGAATTAACAGCCACTATTCATGATAAGAATGGAATATTTCCTTTACTTTATTAAAGGCAAGCTTTTCTCTTCGATAGATATCTACTAATCCCTTATTATTCTGGGATTTAGGCCTTCCATGAAACCATCCACTGTCTACCCTGCAATCTGAATACTGCCAGATAATCACACCACTTAGATCCTCATCATATAAAATAGAAGTTATTTGTTCAGTTAAAGCATACTGCTGGTATTCTTCCGTCCACTTTTCCTGGTTATTACTCCTAAAACCATAGATTGCGCCCGCTCCTATTTCACTAATCAATAATGGTTTGCCTGCTCCACCCGTACTATTAACGAAATTTTTAAGATTGCTTAAAGAATCTTTTACTGTTGTATTATGATACCAGCGCGGATAGATATTAAAAGAGACAATATCAACCAGATCCAGGCACAAATCTGAACCTATAAAAGCTTCAAGACTGGCAAAGGATACAGGGCGGCTGGAATCCAAGCTCTTAATAAGTTCAAACTGCTTCGCATAGCAGGAACGTCCAAACTCCGTGTTGCTCACACATTCATTTAAAATACCCCATAGATAGATGGATGGTTGATATGATTTTCAATCATTTCTAAAACAGATACAACGGTGCCTGTTAATGAGTATGTCGTACCGACTTACAGTCTCCTGGTTGAGGCTGGTGCAAAAGATGTCCAGCTGTCCCTGTTCGATAAAGTGGTCGATACTACAGGCCTTTACAAAAAAGAAGACGGTACACCAAGAAACCATTTATTACATCCTTCCATTTGAATATTGTATAGTTCTTCACAAGGACAAAGCTAATTTACAGCGTAACTATTTATTGAAAAGGTAAAAGGAGCCGCCCCATCTCGTGGGACAGCTCCTCCAATTTACTATTTTATTTCTTTTGTACATGATCCGGTGTTCCAATTTCCCCAGCATGATCAGGTTTTCCAACAGCCTTCCCTTGATTATAAGAAAGGCCAAATCCGTACTCGTATTTGTTACCAGCTTTATTTACATAGGAATAATCAGAATATTCCTCAGGTGCGAAGCTAGGGACATCGCCAACTTCTTTGTCTACTGCATCAGCACTAGCAGGGATGGCCATCGGCAGCTTGCCTATCGGGTTAAATTCCCCACGAATGACATCGATTACTGCTTCTGACTTCGTTCCGTATGTAGCCAGTACAGCAGCCGCATTTGGTTCAATCTGATTAATTAACCATGGGCTGATAAAGTTAATCGCAGTAATCGTTGGAACTGTTTTTTGGATATCAACAATTTTATCAACATTGGCAATTCCTGTTTCAGGACCTACGGTTATTCGTGGATTATTATCCCAGTTCGATTGTGCTGGCTTCACCCAGACAAATGCATGTGTTGCGTCTTCCAGCTTGTCCACGATGGTGATAGAAGCATCGTGTTTTTTAAAGGTCTGTTTTAAATTGGCTGTTGCTGCAGCTGCGTCTCCGCCAGTGAACATTTCAACATAAAGCTTTACTTTTTGCATCTTAGCATCTTTTAACGGCAAGATATTTTTATCATTGCGTAATAAAACAACAGACTTAAGGTGTGCTTCATCTGCTAATTTCTGTGCTTGGGGGTCTGCCACCACGTCTAAGGCATTTTGAGGATTCACATATGGGTCTTCAAATAGACCTAAATTCATCATTTCTGTCAGTAGCAATGAAACAGATTCGTCCACTTCCGCTTCTGATAACAAACCTGAATTTACTGCATCTACTATAAGCTGCGGGTCGGATGAGCCTGAAATAAGATCGGTCCCCGCCTTTATAGCCTTAGCTGCTTTTTCTACTGCAGTTAAGCTTTCGGCACCCCAAGCGTTCCCTCCAACAGCACCTGTATCGGAGTTAACATAGCCTTTGAATCCGAGGTCATTGCGCAAGAAGTCCAAAATCCCTTTATTTAGTGCAAAGCCCACTTCCTCAAATTGCTGAGTAGGAGTGTACCATGGCAGTCCTTGGTCCGCACTCGCATTGCTTGGATAAGCGTAATATGGCATAACAGACGTAACATTAGCTTTAATCGCTGCCTGGAAGGTAGGAATGTGATACTTTAACAAGCTGCCTTCGGTCGGATATGGATTGAATTTACCATTCTCAAAGTGAGGGTCTAATCCATTGTCACGTGCCCCTCCACCAGGAAAATGCTTGACTGTGATAGAAACACTGTCGCTTCCAAGTTTCTCGCCCTGGAAGCCGGTTATCACGTTATAAACCATCTCTGAAGCCAGCTTAGGGTCCTCTCCGAAGGTATCTTCAATCCTTGCCCATAATGGGTCTGTGGCAATATCTGCTGTATATCCGTAAACCTTTCTTATACCGGCAGTTCTCCATTCCTTGGCTGCTATTTGTCCAAATTTCTTAACTGCTTCCGGATCACGTGCAGCAGCAAGTCCCAGCGGTCCAGGCCAGAAGGTATGCATGCCTGCACCATCACTATTATTGGTGTAATCTGTGGAAGCATGGTTGCGGGGGTTAGAAGTCACTACAACCGGAATGCCCAATCTCGAAGATTCAGCTATCTCCTGCAGTTGATTCGTGTATTTAGCAATCACATCGACAGTCGGAGTTTGCCGGAAGATGACATGGCGCATATTTTTTGCAACTATCATTGAGTCATTTGTACTTACGTATTTTCCATCGGCCGGGTTTGCAATCGGAGTGTGAGTGTTAATCAACATCATGCCTGCTTTTTCAGCCAGGGTCATCTTTGATACCAGATCGGCTGCGCGCTGAGTAACTGGTATTCTCCAGTCCTCGTAAGAATCCAAATTTCTGTCACCATCTAAATCCCGAAATTGCTTACCAGCCACTGTGAGAACGCCTTTCTTTGCTGCCTCGATTTCAGGCTGGCCAGTAACTTGATTTGCGGGGATGCGATAAGTTACGGTATCTGCCCCTCCATTTCCGGCATTTTGAGAGGCTGGGTCGACATATCCCAAGTCTTCATTACTCGCTGCACTTACCTGCGGAACCATGATTGGAGCTAATAGAGATAAAGCTAGAGCTCCGGTTAGAAGTGTTTTTCTCAGTCTTGACGTTTTCCTTATTTGCTTTGTTATGGACGCCATTTTCTTCCTCCTATCGATTAGTTTTAGCAAGCGCTTTCACTTTAATTTTAAGAGGATATTATATGAAAGATGTATAGTTTTTCTTTGGGTATATTTGTGTTTTTTTTAGAAAAATGCAACCATTTCCCTAATCTAAATTTCTATCAAAAAAATTTGAGCCATTTAATTGGCTCAAATAACAGATTTTCGATATTCTGATGGGGAGCAGCCGGTAATCCGTTTAAAGTTATTACTGAAATAGGCTATATCGGAGTATCCTGCCCTCTCCGCAATCTCTGAGATCCTTAAGGCAGTATGTTGTAACAGTTTTTTGCTTTCTTCTATTCGGAGCTCAGTAATATATTCAACAAACTTAATATTTAGCTGCTGTTTGAACAAGTGACTCAGGTAACTTGGATTCATATGCACGCACTTTGCAGCATCTTTTAATGTTATTTGATCTAATGGTGTCTTTTCAATATAATACAATACCTGCTCTATTGGGGAGGCTGGGAAAGTATCATCCTTTTCATGTTGATTATTTCTTTTTGATTCCTCAATCGTACGTTTAGTTAACCAATTCTCAAGACATTCTCTTAGTTCAGTTTCTTCAATCGGTTTAAGGAGGTAATCTATCACACCGTTTCTTAATGCCTGTTGAACCAGATGAAATTCATTGTGACCACTAATAACGATGAGGTCCTGTCTTCTATTCAATTGATTCAATTCTTTTGCAAGTGATAGCCCGCACATTATAGGCATACGAACATCTGTAATAATAAGGTCAACCTCATTTCGTTTGATCCAGTCTGATGCATCTAATCCATTTACGCATTCATGGATAATTTGTAAGGGAAGACCCAACTTATTGATTGTCCATTTTAGGGCAGTTCGAACCCATTTTTCATCGTCAACTAATAAGATTGTTTTCATATTCCTCCCCTTCCTTTTCTTACACTGTAATTGAATATGTACATTCCAGGATTGAGCTAGTTTCATAGACTAGATTATTAATCAATCAATGTGCAGTTTGCATCTCCATGTTCTTTTTATAATGCTAATTTAAGTAAAAGCTGGCATGATGAAATTCATCATGCCAACTTTTTCGCTAATGAGTTCCTAGAAGATTATTTAACAACCTTCCAAGTAGTAACAGAATCTGTTACATTTGTTCCATCTGCTTTTTTAGCTGATGCAATTACTAAATTGCCACTATCTTTTAGTTCTACACCATCCCAAACAAATACACCTGGCTGCTGCAATCTTCCCTTACCATAATCCTTTCCATTTACAGTTAAAGTAACTTCCTTCAAGTTTGAATAAACCTTTACCGGTGTAATAGTTTCATCTCTATCGGTATATCTTCTGCTTGTGACATATACAAATTGGTCATCCTTATTCCATTGAGCTTTATAGAAATAGAATGCATCCTTCTTAACTTGTCGGTCATATGATACGAGCCCCTTAGTATTAATACCTGGAGTCGAGGCTTCATTTTTACCAGCAACGCCAAAGTCAAACATATTCCAGACATGAGTTGCCCATAACCAAGGACGTTCACTTATGATACTCCATGCACTTTCATGAAGATAATTTTGATATTCCTCTGGCTGCCATGGACCACGAGAAGCTGCGCTATTCCAGTTATTGATAAAGTCTTCATCAATTACGTCATGCTGATAAGGGTTTGCTCCGCCACCATACTCTGAAATACCTAGTGGAACATTTGGATGCTTTTCATGTAATGTGTCAAGATAGTTAGCTAAATCTCCAGCTTTATTATAATACCAACCAAAATAGGTATTAAAAGAGGCGACATCTATGCTTCCACTTTCATTCCAAGCCAAATGTCTATCCAAAACTTCCTTATAACCTTCAGGATCACGGGAATTATTCCCCTGAATAGCGTGAGTAGTCAGTCTGTTCGGATCTAATTCTTTTGCCTTCGTTGCTAAACGGTTAATCAATTCAGTTGCCTTTGCATATTGCTCATCTGGAGTTAGACTGGTGTTACTCATATAAGAGCCGCTTCCTCCAAATTCGTTCTCGAGACCCCATGTTACGATTGAAGGATGGTTATAGTTTTGCTTAATCAACTCAGTCAATTGTGTTTCAGCGTTGTCTGAAAATTCTTTTGTTGATGTCATTGCATTAACCAATGGCATTTCAGCCCATACCACCAATCCCATTTCATCAGCTTTATCGTAATCATACTGTGAGTGTTCATAGTGAGCTAATCTCAATGTATTTGCTCCAATTTCCTTAATAAGGTCAAAATCCTCTGCTCTGACTGAATATGGTACAGCATTACCGTAACCCTTTCTATCCTGGTGAAGGTCAACACCATGGAGCGGATAACTTTTACCATTCAGGAAAAACCCCTTATTTGGATCAATTGAGTAATAACGGAATCCTACTTTTTCGTTTACCTGGTCAATTACCTCTCCTTTTCTTGCTACCGCAACTTCAACAGTATATTGATAAGGATCCTTTGTACCATTCCAAAGATGTGGATTATTTACGATCATTTTACCAGTATATTGAGCGATATCTCCTGATACATTAGCAGATTTTAACTTTTTCCCATCCGTTTTTAATTCTGTTCTAGCTCTGACTTTGCCCTCTGCATCTTTTATTTCAGCTCTAACTTCTATAGAGTTGAAAATACTTTTAAGATCATCATTATTTACTTTAACTGGTACACTAAGTGTAACTTCAGCGTTTTTCTCAATGGATTTATCATTTGGAATGGTTACATATACACCATTTGAACCATAATCGTCAACATCAATATGAGTTTTATCTGTAACTAATAGATTGACACTTCTGTAGATTCCGCCCCAGAAAGTAAAGTCTCCTCGTAATGGTGCAGAATCTTTAACTTCATTGTTTACTCTTACAGCGACAGTATTTTTTTGTCCATAGTTTACATAGTCTGTAATATCGACAATAAATGCGGAATACCCACCAATATGGGTATGTACAGACTTACCATTTACAAATACTTCTGCTTCTTTGTTTGCAGCTTCAAATTGCAAGTATACCTTTTTACCTTCGTAGGAGGCCGGAATATCCAATTCCTTTCTGTACCATCCATCACCTTTGTAGTTCTCTTCAATCCCACTGCCATCCTCTGCGTTCCAGGTATGAGGAAGGCTTATCTTCTGCCAGCTGCTATCATTAAAATTAATGGCACTATAGTTTTCATCTGTACCTTGTGCACCCTTATGGAATGTCCAATCTTGATTAATATTCATCACAAATCTACCAATATTGTATGCTGCAGCTTTATTCCCTTGCTCCGCATTCGCACTTGGTATAGCAAGTGAAAATAACAGTAAGATCCCCAACATAACTAGTGACGATTTTTTTAAATTAATCCAGAACATCTTTCTCCCCCATTCTATTACTCATTGTTAAAACACTTACAGTACGTTTAAGTTTTTTATATTAATTGAGTTACCTCCTTATCTCTATTTATAAAGCGCTTACTTATTCTGATTTTATAGCTTAATAGAATATTCAGTAATGTCATTTTTTAAGGAGATTATATGTTTTTTTAGGTTAGATTGTTTAATTACTCCTAATTAACTGTGAACAACAATGAACCTATAACATAAAGAAATCCCACCTTTATTTCCGGTAGGATTTTCATGGGTTATAGAATTTCATTCTATCGCTTAGGAATATTAAAACTTTTTCAAAGGGAGTCTACTATTACTACCATGGAGCAACGCAAAGATAAATTAATTTACTTCCAATTCAAGTGAGTTACCACAATTTTCATCTGAAGCATATATTTGTTTATACATAGTCTTATCAATATTATAAAATTTCATTGCTATAATACTTATAATATCTCCTAATATAGGAAAACCTAAATAAATCAACAAGGATGTCCAAAAAAGTTCAGTAGTTGGCTGAGCATTTGCATGATACCCTGCAAGTCCCATTAGTAGCCCTACAATAGAACCTGCAAAGGAACTAATAACTTTATCAATGAAGGAAAATGAAGATGCAACCATTCCAGGAATAAATTTTCCAGTTTTATATGTATGATAGTCCACGACATCTGCTATCATTGGATCAACATTTTGTGCTGTCAATCTTCTACAAAGCGTGTTTAAAGACATTAGAAGTATAAAAACAGGAACTACATCGAAAGGGCGGAAAAGCAGTAATGAGACAGAAAAGATTAAATTTATCCAAGCTCCTAAGACAAAAGCCTTCCTTAGTCCAAATCTAATGGCAATTCCTCCAGCGAAAAAGGCACCAACAAATGCCACTATCGTAGAATAGCCGCTTACCATTGGCTGCAGGCTCACATTTTGAACCGCATACATATAGAAATAAATCAATGCTGCACTATCAACGGTATCCGCTAATTTGTTCGAAGATGCTGAAATCATTAACATTTGTAGAGGTTTGTTACTTTTGATAATATTCCAGTAATCTATTACCTTTACTTTTTCTTTTCTTTGATCTCCTATTCTAAAAATCTCAGGTTTATCTTTTGCAGATATCGCAAACAATGCTAAACCAAGTAAAACTAAATTTAAAATGACAGCAAATGTAGAAACCCACTTCCAGCCCGATTCGGTTCCAAATCCACCATTCATATTAATCACTGGAACTACACTCACCAAAAAAGCCATACTCAATAACGTGCTGTATACTCCTCCAGCTATACCAGAAACAGGTCTTTGTTTAGGATTCCTTGTTATGACTGCAAGCACTGACTTATTAACGGTTGACATCATAGAATAACCTATATCCCATAGTCCATAAAAAAATATAATCCAAAAAATTTGAAAGTTTTCCGGAATAATAAAAGACATTTGGAATAACATGATTAAACTAATATTCATGATGATTGATCCGCTAACTAAAAACGGTCTAAACTTCCCAAATTTTGTTTCAGTCTTATCAATGAAGGTACCTACAATTGGATCTATAAAAGCATTAAAAAGCCTAGATACTGTTAAAATGATTCCGGTTATCACAGGATTCATTTTTAGGGCTTCTGTAGCAAATACCATAAAGAATGAAATAAATAAGAAAAAATGAACATTGGATGAAGCTGAACCTAATGGTGTCATAATAACGCGCCACAATTTTTCACCTGAATTTTTTATAGTCACAGATATTACCCCCTTTTTTTTTTGAGAAAAAAGTTAAACAGTAATTCTATTTTTCTATTTATAACTAAGACAAGTGTAAAGGTTTACAATAACTTGTTCAAATTGTGATATTAATAATTATTTACCACCGGTTTCGATCAGCCTTATCCTCTCCAAATTTAAATTTTTACTAGTCGTTATTTCCACACTATCTATTGCTTTACCGTTGCATTACTTTAATATCTTTACCTTCCTTGAATATATTGTATATTTAATATACATTTTCTGCGAGAGGTTTTTCTGCATTCTAAATTAGGCTAATTATATTTTTTTTAAGATTTCTCTTTTGATATACAAAAAACAAAAAAGACAGAACTTTTTTATTCTGTCTTTGTTTTTCTTTGATTTGTTAATTTTATTTTGTATTGATTCGGAGTCATACCGTACGTTTTCTTAAAAACTTTATAAAAGTAACTTAAGTTTGTATATCCTAATTCATATACAATATTTTCAATTGTCATATCTGTGTTTTTAAGTAATTTGCTAGCCTCTGACATTCGAACATCAGTCAGTAGATCCTTTAAATTTTTGCCAAATTCTTTTTTAACAAGACTGCTTAGATAACTTGGATGAAAATGAAAATACTCAGCCATTTCATTAAGATTTGTATCCTTATATCTATTTCTAATATAAGTTAAAATTCTATCCTTTACCTTATGCTGTTCATCCTTTATAAGTGCTCCTGTGCTATAAGTAATTTCTCTTGATAGTTCTGTAAAAAGAATTAGCAGGTACCCGTTAATAGCAGCTGAAGATTTCATTTCTTTTGAATAATATTCTATCAGGAGGTTCTCTAAAATGATTTTTATGAAAGAATCGTCTTTTACATGGTGTTTTAAGAAATTTTGTTCCTTACTCTTAGAGTAAAGACTATTGATGATAAAATTGGATATATAGTTATCATCCGACAATAAATACATGAAAATGCCATCAAAAAATTCAGGTGTTAAAATAATATTGACAACGACATCTGATTCACTTAAAGGCAAGGAGCTATGTACGACATTTCTATCTAAAATACATAAATCCCCTTTATTCATCTCGAACTGACTACCTTTTATTTCTTGAATATATCTTCCTTCTAAAACATATACAATTTCAATATATTCATGTTTGTGTTTTAAAATAGGTATATTTTTTGTTTTTCTCCTTATTACAAACTTATTTGTTTTTAGCTCTTTATTAGGATAAGATGTTATAATTCCTTCCTCATCTTTATCCATAATAATTTTCCATTCTTTATCCTCTAACTTATTTTTAGAAATAAAAGGTAGTTGTTTAGGATTTTTAGGATCCTTGTCTTGATTACTGATTAAATATTCCTCTATGACAGTTCTTTTATTAATTACCTCCAACAAATTCTTATAACCTTGAAGTCTCATAAAAATGTACTCCTAATCAGACGAAAAAATAAAAGCGATTTCAATTTAATTGTTCTATCAAGTATATCTCATTCACACTCAAACAAAATCTTCCCGCTGAGGTGTAAAAACGTCCAATATAATAGAGTTGTCTTCCAGGGCTTTTACTCCATGCAATGTATTTGAGGGTACGTAAACGCTGTCACCTTTTACCACTCGTTGGACCTTTCCATCCAAATGAAACTCAAAACTTCCCTGAACAATATAACTAACCTGCTCATGAGGGTGAGAGTGAATGGCACCAATTGCTTCCTTTTGAAAACTTACTTCTGCCATCATCAGGGTGCCGCCTCTTCCCAAAAGTTTCCTTTTTACACCTTCTCCTGCATCAACGATTTGCTCATTCTTACCAAAGAAAATCAAGTCATCTACCCCTTTTCAGTTAATTTATCAAATTACTAAATCCACAGAGTTTTTATCTTAAGATAGTTATAAGCACAAACAATTTTCTTTTCTCTTCATTTATTAATTCACGCTTACCCCCTTCCGGTATTCAGATGGAGTTACTCCATTTTTACGCTTAAACATGTTACTAAAATAGGTGATATCGGAATACCCCAGCCTGTCAGCTATTTCGCTAACTCTTAAGGAGGTCGAAACAAGCAGATGCCTTGCTTCATTCATACGGATTTCAAGTACAAAGTCTACAAAGTTTTGTTCTGTTTTGTCTTTAAATAGTTTACTTAGATAACTTGGATTCAAATTGACGTAGTTTGCAGCTTCTGTTAAAGTGACTTCACCCGGAACTTTGCTTTTGACGTAGTTGATAACTCTCTCGACAGTGGATAATTCTAATGGATCTGCCTCTTTTACCAAACTATTTGATGAGCGATCATTTTTTTTCCGGCGATGGTTCACCCAGTTTTCCAGACATTCCTTAAGTTCTTCTAACTCTACAGGCTTAAGCAGGTAATCATATATTCCTGAACGAAGGCCATGCTGTACATACTTAAAATCATCGTAACCGCTGATCATAATACAATCCGACTGATGTGCACCGTTTGAGTGCGTTTTCACAAAGGATAACCCGTCCATCACGGACATCCGTACATCTGTCATTATCAAATCAACAGCTTGTTCCTTTAAAAAATCCAAAGCTTCCAATCCATTGGAGCATTCACCAATTACCTTAAAGTTGAGCCCTGTCTTAATTATCGTGTGTCGTAGTGCAGTTCGGACCCATTTCTCGTCATCTACCAAAAGAATCGTGAACATGCTATCCCTTCCCAATAAAGCAATAATTTTTAGAAAAAACGCGACTATTATCTTTTGTTATGAATCAGCTTCCTTGATGTGCCCGATTAACGGCAGGCGGATAATTATAATGGCTCCACTTCCTTGACTGCTTTGTACACTAATGCCATACTCTTCCCCAAAAAGATGTACAATTCTTCGGTGAACATTCACCATACCGATCCCTGGGCCCCCTTCCATTACATCCTTCTGACTTAAATTTCGTCGAATTTCTTCCAACTTCTCCTGAGAAATTCCAATTCCATTATCCTGAATTTTAATTATATAAGCATCAACTGATATCTGCATCGCCGTTATACTGATTTTAGAAATTCCGCCGCAAGGTTCAATACCATGCTTAAACGAGTTCTCAACAATGGGCTGAATGGAGAATTTTGCAATCGTTTGTTTTTTCGCCCAGTCCGGTATTAAGAATTCATACTCCAATTTTTCATCAAAACGATATTTCTGAATTCGAAGGTATACATTCGTATGATGAATTTCTTCCTCCAGCAAAACGGTTTGAGAGTTATTATTTATATTATAACGTAATAACTTTGCCAATGATGCGGATATATCAGATATGTTGTCTACTCCGTACTCCAATGCCATTCCACGAACTGTTTCGAGGGAATTAAACAAAAAATGCGGATTGATTTGTGCCTGAAGTGCTTTTAGTTCAATTTCTTTTTGACGGAACAGCATTTCCGTTTCCCGAATTCTAGAAAGATAAACTTCATTGACAAGTTCATCTAAACGGATTAGCATTTTATTGAATCCCTGTGTCAACTCACCAATCTCATCTTTGGATAAGACTTTTACTTGTCCGCTAAAATCCCCTTTCTCCACTCGCTTCATCATCCCTTGCAGTCCTCTTATCGGTTTAATGATACTTCTAGATAAACCTACTCCAAGAATAGCTGCAATCAACAATGTAAAGAGAATCGTAATAAAAATAGTGTTTCTTATATAAATTGAACTTTTAATAAGTTCGTCATAAGGAATAGATGTAATGACCGTCCAGCCAAGAAACCCAGAATGGGTATACGTGAGCAAATCTTTGTCCTCTCCGTTTGTCACAAATGATCCGCTTTCCCCATGAAGGATTTTTTCCATATGTTGAAGAGAAGCTTTTTTTCCGAGATGGGAGAAGTCTGGATTATAGACATAATTCCCCTGTGAATCAACGATATACATAAATCCCGAGTGGCCAATATTTACCTGGCTGGCAATTTCCTTAAAACGCTTAAAGTTTACATCCATCACAATATAACCAATTGGCTTCAGAGTTTTCGGGCTAAACAACCTTCTGGCAATGGAAATCACATACTCGTTGTCCTCACCATCTGTAAGCATCCGTGTGAAAATAACAGGTTCAGCGGTGTCCGGCAGGATTTTTTGAAAAAATTCCGGATGAAAAGACTCTTTAGGATGAAATCGATTGTAACGGATATCGCTTGCATCGACCGTGGCTACATTATTGACTGATACAGTAATATTGGTTATATCCGACCTGGAGTAAGCTGCATTTTGCAGCATCCGCTTGACATTAGATGCCATTTCACTTGAATCAAATTCCTCTTGTGTATTCATTTGGAGAAATCGGCTGAGCGTCTGGTTGTTTAAAATTTTTAATATATCAATCTCAAAATCGCCTACATAATACTCGATATGTGTGTTTACCTGCCTTATAATTTGCCAGCTATTTGATCGTGCTTCATTTTCAAGCACTTCAACCGATTTCTTATAGGAAAAAAATCCGATAAAACCAATTGGAATAACAACAAGCAATGTTGCAAAAACAAATAACTTGCGAACCAGTGACTGATCTTTTATTAGTAGTATGCTCGTTAACCGGGCAAAAGCATGTCTTCCAAACCGTTGCATATTTCACCTTGTTCCTATGTAAAATAAAAAGGAAAGCCATGCTATAATAATAACATTCCTAGCATAGCTGTTCCTATTATTTTTCCATATAGTTCTCAAAAGGTAATAGTTTATTGTCTTGCCTGATCGATTGCATCAAGAACATCACCATATTCAGCACGATACTTATCGATTACAGGTGCAACTTTCTTCTGCCAAGGCTTAAGATCATTTACCTCAACAATTTTGACGCCAGCATCTTCAATTTTCTTCTGGGAATCTTCCTCCATTTTTTCCCACTCCGTACGTTCTGTTTCCACAGATTCTTTTGCGGCTTCTTGGATAATCTTTTTATCTGCATCGCTTAACTTATCCCAAATAGTTTTGCTAGCTAATAGAATTTCAGGCACACGCTGGTGACCGTCAAGAATCAAATTCTTCGCTACTTGGTAATGGTTAGCAGAAACATAGCTTGGTGCATTATTTTCAGCTGCATCGATAACACCTGTTTGCAGTGAGCTGAATACTTCTCCATAAGGCATTGGAGTGGCACTGCCGCCAAGTGCGGCAATTAAGTCTATGTTAATCTGGTTTTGTTGTACACGGATTTTTTGGCCTTTCAAATCATTAACGTCCTTAATAGGTTTAGTAGAATAGAAGCTGCGTGCACCAGAATCATAGTAAGCAAGGCCTTCCATTTTAGACGCTTCTAAGCTCTTTAACATTTCCTGTCCTTTTTCACCGTTTAAGAATTTCCACTCGTGTTCAGAGTTGTCAAAGATATATGGAAGACTGAATACACCCAGAGGCTTACTGAATTCACCCAACGGTCCGGCACTAACACGTGTGAACTCAACCGCTCCCAATTGAACCTGTTCAATGACTGATTTCTCGTCGCCTAACTGTCCATTAGGGAAAACGCTAATTTTAATGCGGCCATTAGATTTCTTGTTAACAAGCTCGGCAAATTTCTTATCTCCCAATACAGTTGGGTAATTATCCGGATGGGTATCAGCCAAACGGAAAGTGTATGTTTTACCTTCAGATTTTGAGCCGGAATCTCCACTGGTTTTTGCTGAATTTCCCGCTCCTGAACAGGCGGAAAGAACTAAACTTGCCCCAAGCACTGCAGTTAGCATAACGGATAATCGTTTTGGTGACTTCTTCATAATAAATCCCCTTTCAAATTAATTAATAGTTTTATAGATTAATTGTTGAATCCTTTATTAATGTCCTAGCACCTTAGGCAGCCATAATGAAATATTTGGTACATAGGTCAAAACTATTAATGCTGCCACGAGCACCAATCCAAACGGAGCCATTGCCTTGGCCGCTTTCATAATAGGGACTTCGCCGATTGCGGAGCCTATGAATAAAACCGTTCCAACTGGAGGTGTTAAAAGCCCAATCCCTAAGTTCAACATTAGAATGATACCGAAATGGACCGGATCCATCCCCATTGCAGTAACTACAGGTAGGAGGATTGGTGTCATAATCAGAATAAGCGGTGCCATATCCATGCCACATCCGAGCAGGAGCAGCAATACGTTGATTATCAATAGGATAATAACCGGATTATCAGAGATACTTAATAATCCATTTGTAACCATGTTAGGTACTTGCAGGAACGCCAGGACATAACCTAAAGCATTGGATGCTGCAATTAGGAACAATACCATGGAGACCGTCCTGAAGGTTCTGAGCAGGATGGTCCACATCCGGCTGAACGGAATTTCCTTGAAGACGAAGAAGGTAACAATAATTGCATACAAAACAGCAATTGCACCTGATTCTGAAGCGGTGAACCAGCCTGAGAATATTCCGCCCAGGATAATGACAATCGGCATAACCGAAATGATTCCATCTTTAACGACTTTAGGAACATCTTTTTTCTCAATGACAGTAGTTTGAGTGAAGCCTTGGCGGATAGCCAAAATGCGGCTGACAAACATAAGCACTGCACAAAGCAGGATTCCTGGCACTACACCAGCCATAAATAAGGTTGCAATGGATACACCGCCGGAAGCAAGAGAGTACAAAATTAAGTTATGGCTTGGCGGAACAACTACACCCTGAATAGCAGCGGCAGAAGTTAAGCCAGTTGCAAATTCTTTACTGTATCCCTTTTTCTTCATCATCGGAATCATCACTGAACCGATTGACGAAACGTCCGCGGCAGCAGAACCTGAAATATTGCCGAATAATAAACAGGCAAGAACGTTAACCATTGCTAAACCACCGCGGACACGGCCGACAGCAAGCATGGCAAAGTTAATTAGACGAGCCGCCAAACCACCCTCATTCATTAATTGCCCAGCCAGAATAAAGAACGGAATGGTTAATAATGCAAATGAATTTACTCCCTGAATCATCCGTTGTCCAACAACCTCAAGCGGCATGTTCAAATAAATCATTGTAATGACAGTGGACCCTGCCAATGTCAGCGCCACTGGAAAACGCAGCAGCAGCATGATAACAAAACTTGCTAAAAGAATGATTATGGCAATCGTTGTTTGATCCATCGTTAATGGCCACCACCTTCCATATTATGTCGTCTTGTGTCTACACCAACTAATTGCAAGAAAGCGTAAGTGATCATCATAAATCCTGTAATTGGCATAACAGCATATTCCCATGCATTTGATAATTTAGTTGCCGGTAAAGTTGAATCACCCATTAAAACAGTGAAATCCCAGCCATATTTCAACAAATACCAACCGAAAGCCATGGTAGCAAGTGATACCACTTTATCGATGACATTAATTACTGCTGGTGGTAGGTTTGCTGTAAAGGATTCAATGGCTAAATGCAATTTTTCGCGAACACCAATGGCAATTCCCATAAACGAAAACCAACACAATAATAAAAGAGTAACTTCCTCCGACCAAAACAATACAAAATTAAACAATTTTCGTGTGAAAACTTGCAGCGTTACGATGATAATCATGGCTATCAGTGAGCCTATCGCCACTTTTTCAAAAAGACTATCTATTAACAGACAAAATCGTTTTAAAGCTTTCACTACCAATTCCTCCTCCTTTTTTGATTTTTTTAAGTCCTTTTAATCATGTAAGTGCTTTCTTTTTTAATTGTAAATGCTTTCATCCCTATAGAAAACCATGCTAATTTTAGATTTTTTTATGATTTTTTTAGGTTGGTCTATTAAATCACCAAAAATCTTCATAATTTTAAAAAACGTGGATTATCAGATTTTACTTTGCATCTTTATCATCGGTTTCGCATGATGCGATAATTTCGCAATTGATGAGTGCCACATCAAAAGTTGTCGCAATACCTGTGATTCTTGCTGATCCATAAAATTTGCGGCCAAATTCTCTGGCTATTAATCTTAATTCCTCATTTTTAGGGTCTTTTTCCAATTCCGCTAAAGCGTGATAATATTTGGATTTATTTTTCAAAATGGTGGGTTTTTTATATCGAAAAAAGCCGCCAAATAAGATAAATGCTGTTAGGAATGGTGTAGCATAATAGAGTAAGTGAACCATTTTAATTTCTCCTTTTTTGTTAATGTCTTACAATGCTTTATTTTTTATTGTGGGTACACTTAGACATTTTTTTGTGGTTGATTATATTTAGTATGTTCTTAATAATAACTATCTAACAAGGGTAAAACGCAAGAACTTGTGGGGTATAGCCCTCGCCAACTAAACCTTTCCGCCCTAAATTTGTGGAAACATTTTTCAGCTGGTTTTGACTATAAATGCATGAGTAGGTAAATTTGCATATTTTATTGTATTATTCAGAAAAATGTTGAAAATAGAATAAAAAGTTAGTAGAATGTGAAGGAATAAAAAATGTTAACGTTTACAATATTATTTTTCAAAATGCACACGTTAACATTTTGAAAGGACGGTGTGGGAAAAGGAAGAAACTATGAGAAATATCTTACTCTGATATTGACTTAAATTAAGTAAATCAAAATTTGGAGGGTGTATTATGAAATTAAAGAAAAAAGCTTATTCAACTGTAGCACTATGTCTTGCTCTAGGTTGCTCTACGTTTTTCCCATATGGAACCACATTCGCTACACAAGCTTCTGCACAACAAATCTCGGTTGACAAAGAGGCACCAACAGCTCCTATTAATCTGAATGCCTATGCAACAACATATAAATCTGTAAGCCTTATCTGGGATAGATCCACTGATAACACTGGCATATCAGCCTATGATATCTATGCAGATGGTAAGTTAGTTGGAAGCTCAATACCAAATGAATATGGTATCGCCATGACCAACTTTATTGTAAAGGACTTAAAACCAAATACCATGTATAGTTTTAAAGTTGTGGCGAGAGATGCTGCAGGTAATCATTCCAACAAAAGCGCGCATGTTAATGTGAGAACTGATGTATTAGGTAAAGTATTCAATGTTAAAGATTTTGGAGCAAAAGCTGACGGTGTTACAAAAGATACAGCGGCCATTCAAGCGGCCATTGATGCCGCTTCTGCTAGTCCAAGTCCAAACAGCCTTGTCGTTCTTCCAGCAGGTACATATTATTCTGCTCCTCTAAATTTAAAAAGCAATATGACATTTGAGATTCAAAAGGATGCAACCCTCCTTGGAAGTCGTGACGTTTCTGACTATCCCGTTATTGAAGACCGTTGGGAAGGTACTACATTCCACTCTTATCAAAGCTTGATTGCCTCCCAAGGTGCTAAAAATCTTAAAGTCATCGGTGAAGGAACAGTCGATGGAAATGCAGGCCCAATTAAAGCAATGCCTTCGAACGGAGTCGATGAATTCGGTTATCCTTATAAAAAAGTAAACCTTGCTGGAACATATGACTATAACAATGGAAAATATGACCCGAACACAGATGCTAAAACAACGGTATACTTTAATATGGGATTATGGTGGGATAATCCAAAAGCTACCAATCCAGCAACTCAAACTGCCCGACCAAGATTGGTTCAATTTAAGGATTCCGAAAATGTACTTCTTCAAGGACTAAAAATTACGAATTCACCATCTTGGACCATCCAGCCTTTATACAGCAATAATGTGGTTATAGATAGTGTATATGTTGAAAACCCAGCTGTCCCAGTTGATGCACCAAACACAGATGGTGTCGATCCAGATTCTGTTGATGGGTTAAAGATCTTTGGTTCGACATTTAATGTTGGCGATGATGCAATCGCAATTAAATCCGGTAAAGATGCGGAAGGTCGTCAAATTGGAAGACCAAGCCAAAACATTGAAATCAGAAACAATATTATGAAACATGGACATGGCGGTGTAACCATCGGCAGTGAAATGTCCGGTGACGTTCGAAACGTTGTCGCTAGAGACGACATCTTTGACGGAACTGACATCGGTATTCGGATGAAAACCCTTCGCGGACGTGGTGGTACTATTGAAAATCTTACATTTGACAATATCATCATGAAGAATATTGAAGGCGATGCATTTAATATTAACTCTAACTATACATCTAATGGAGTTCCGCTTCCATACACTGGAATCATTGATGAAACAACACCTTCAATTAAAAATATTACGATTGAAAATATCACCTGTGACGGTGCCAAAGAAGCATCCTTCTTCCAAGGATTAGAAGAAAGCCCTGTTGATGGTTTAGTCATGAAAAACGTTACAGTGCATGCTGATAAAGCTTTGTATTTCCAATATGTAAAGAATATTACGCTAGAAAACGTAAACATAAACGACGGGGATATGTTCCAGCCTGGCAGCATATATGAAAATCTTCAAATTATTAATCCTTCTAATAAATAATCTTTTAATGGAACAAGTCACTGGGTTGCTCTTCCTAGTTTATGTTTAGGATGACTCCCTGTCTCTTTGATATCTCTCCAATACGTACAGATTTTTTTATAATTTTAGCTACTTATTGGAGAGTTTTCATTATTAATTTATCTACTATTATATATTTACTTTTATTCTATCGCTGGCAGTTTGTACCTTCATATTCTTTTTATCTTAATTAATTCCTAGAAGATTATTTAACAACCTTCCAAGTTGTAACAGAATCAGCGACATTTGTTCCATCGACCTTTTTAGCTGAGGCAATTATTACATTACCACTTTCATTTAGATGACACCACCCCAAACAAATCCACCTGGCTGCTGGATTCTCCCCTTACAGTAATCCTTTCCATTTACCGTTAATGTAACTTCCTTTAGGTTTGAATATACCTTTATCAGTGTAGTACTTTCTGTTCTATCGGTAATCTTCTGCTTGTTATATATACAAATTGGTCATCTCTATTCCATTGAGTTTTATAGAAATAGAATGCATCCTTCTTAACTTGTCGGTCATATGATACGATATCCTTGGTATTAATACTTGGTGAGGCTTCATTTTTACCAGCAACGCCAATGACAAATATATTCCAAACATGAGTTGCTCATAAATAAGCAAGTTATCTAATATGTTACTTATAGAAATTAAACAGGCCCCCTAATTAGGTAGGGAGCCTCAAGTAATTATTTAGTAATAGCTTGCTGCGAGAATAAAGAATGAATCTTGTCTTCAACTTCCTTTAACATACCTTTATATGCTTCTTCGTCGAGTGAACCGACACTTCCAAATAATATATGGTCTACCGGTTCAATCCCAACAAATTCAAAAATTCCAGTATCGGATGTGATCTTCAAACCAGTTGTCATTCCGATCTCATCATAATAATCTTTCGGATTGCCATGTGTATTTATGATAAGACCTTTCTTCCCTGACAACATCCTTATGATACCTTCTTCACCATATGCATAAGCGAAGCCATATGAAAAAACTCGGTCAACATATCCTTTAAGGATAGCCGGTAATCCAGCCCACCAAATTGGATATATAAAGGTAATGACATCTGCTTGAGTGATATGTTCTTGTTCCGTTTTAATATCTTTAGGAGTCTCTCCAGCTTTCATTGCCGACGTATCTTCTGGTTTAAGTACGGGTTGAAAATTAAGTGCATACAAATCACGCACAACGACTTCGTGACCATTATTCTTCAATGCATTTACTGTTGTTTCCAAAATAGCGTGATTTAGACTTTCTGGGTGTGAGTGTGCATATATAATAAGATGTTTCATTTAGAACTACCTCCATAGATTAGTTTTAATTATTTCAACTTTTAATAGTGTACAACGCTTTTATAAAGCTATTCGAATACTTTATAGGTACGATCCTTTTAAATTATTCTGCTTCGCCAACGACAGAAAAACGTTCATTATTATGTTGAGGATTTTCGATTTCATCTAAAACAGCGATAGCGTAATCGGAATAACTGATATAGCTCTCACCTTTTGAATTAAGGATTAATTGGTCTTTCCCCTTTCGGTAAGAACCTGTTCGTTTACCTTCTGGATTAAAGAATGCTGCTGGACTAATATAAGTCCATTGAATACCTTCTGTGTCTTGTAGCTCCTTAAGGTTTTTCATCATGTTAGATGCAGTCGGCAAGTAGGCTTCAGGAAAATCTGGAGTTTCTAGTAGTCTCACTGTTTTTGCTTCATCTACAAATAAACTTCCTGCACCTCCAACAACGACTAACCTTGTCTGTGGAGCACCTTTAAGAGCTGAAATTAATACTTTGCCAGCCTCTACATGTTGATGTTCATGTCCTCGTGCATTAAATGCATTTACTACTACATCAAAATTTTTTATATCCTCGGATTTTAAGTCAAAAATGTTCTTTTCGAGAACGGCAACATGTTCATTTTGCACCTTTGATGCATCTCTTACAATCGCAGTAACGTCATGAGCTCTTTCTACAGCTTCTTTTAAGATAAGCTTTCCTGCCTTACCAGTGGCGCCGATAATACCAATATTCATTTATAGTCCTCATTTCTTTTTGATGTAACAATTTCGATTACCTGTAATCATTTTAATTACATGTTTGGATTTTGTCAATACACTAGAAGCATCCAAGTTATTTTCCCTTATTTTTCGAATTTATTTACCATGTAATTAATTAATTACACGGTGAATAATGAATACGGATAAAAATTAAAAATGCCCCGGCATTATAAGCTAGGGCATTAAATATCTTACTTATCCAATGATTGACCCGCCAGCCATTCCATCAGCGTGGTGGTTTTACCATCAATACTCTTTGAGACCTCATTATTGTACACATAGATCCAGGACCAGTGTCCATCATATTCATATGGTGTACCGTCTGCTTTTTTGTATAGCCCTGTAGTATCGACCACTTTATCGAACAGGGACATATGGACATCTTTCGCTCCAGCCTCAATCAGTCGGCTGTAGGTTGGAACAACATACTTATTAACAGGCACTGTTGTATCTGTTTTAGCTGCAACAAACCAGATGGGAAGGTCCTTCATACTCTGAATTTGTTCGTCCGTAATAAGAGAATCCTTTAACGCCTCGCAAGTCGGGAATGCGGCCGCAAAGTACTCCGGATTATCACGGATCATCAACATCGTCATATAGCCCCCATTTGAATCTCCACCAATAAGAATCCGATTAGGGTCAATGTCTTTATTGTTTTTCACATAGTCTTTTATCAGTGACATGAGCGCATCTTCATATTTTGACGTTCCGTCGCCGAATCCGGTGAATCCGTCCATCCAGAGGGTCGGAGTCTGCGGAGCCAGCACATACGCTCCGTCAAAATAGGATTGAATTTCTTCGGACGCAAAGTTAGCTGCCTTATTACCGGAAATCGGAACCGTCGGATTTGTACCGCCTTCACCCATGCCGTGAAGCCAAATGATTAACGGATTCTTATGATTGTCCTTTGCCGGTGTATAATCTGCATAGGTTAACGTCACATCATCGTAGGTTTCTTTTCCGGTTCCGAAATCATCTACCAGTTCTCTTACTCCGCCAGTAAAAGTGTCAGCAACCAATCCCGAAATCTTTCCTGCTGGTGTAAGAATGTCTTTTTGCTGGGTAATCGTATAATCACTGTCAACCCAGTCATTTAAAAATGTACCCAAATCGAAGTTCATTGGTGACCCCAAGGTATCAGCCGGGCCAATTTCCATTTCCAGCACGGCATATTTTCCGGTTTTCACCGCAGGGTTCCCTTGTTTGTCCGCTACATAAGCTTTGATGACTTTACGATTTCCTTCCCCCAAAAAAGGATTGGCCTGCCTGCTGTCACTTCTTTGCACATGAACATTGAATGTATCAGTAGTTACAGAATTTACAGGTACTGGTCTCCCTAAATCGACAATCACCTTCGTAATGGCTGGTCCCCAGTCTTCTATTTCAGTAACCGTCTGATAGGATGCTGGCTGAGTTTTGACCTCCTTGGCTTGCACTCCTGCACTGAACGAAAGGGTGGTACCCGCCGCTAAAGTACATAGCAATGCTATTTTCGCGTGTTTCTTGAATCCCTTTAACATGTTTCCTTACCTCCTGATGTTTATAGATTGCATGCTTTTCACGAAAGCACTTACATCTATTTTAAAAGAATGCCTTCGCTCAAATCCCGTCGATTGTTAGCCTATTTATGGTCAAATCTTGACCATTAAAAAAATCAAGATCGCAAGAATTCAAGTGCTTTCAATTTCGGTTGTATTTTTGTTCTTTTCGATATTGAGAGGGCGTAAACTGATAGATGCTCTTGAAGACTCGATTATACGACTTTTCACTCGGAAACCCATGGTTTAAGGCAATCTGCATGATTGGATGATCGGTATTCATCAATTCAGGAAACGATTTTTCCAGACGGATTGCATTTATGTAGTTCAGTAGCGTCATCCCCGTATGCTTCATAAAAAAGCGCGACAGATACTCTGGTGATAAATTAAATTGATTTGATAGCAGATCCAGGGATAAATTTTGCTGATAGTTTTCTTTGATAAAATTTGTAATCATGGTCAGCCGTTCGAGATATTTACGGGTTGTGATCCTGCTGCTGCTCTTTTTATGTATTTTAAAATGCTTTAACAGGAGATAGATTAGCTCATAGGTTAAGCTTGTTACTTTTATTGAAGCTAAAGGGTTGTTTTCAGAGTCAAGATAGGCATTAATGAGAGCATTCAAATTCTCTCGCAGCATAGTAAACTCTTTATTTTCCGAACTGTTTTGCCTATTAATTGAAATACAGTCAAACTCCACCTGGTCCATATCAGGATAAACGGCCTTAATAAATTCGATGGGAATAAAGAGCGAGATAGCCTTTCTGTTCTGTCCCCGGTTGACCGAAAAGGAATGGATGGCATTGGAGTTGATAACAACAATATCTCCTTCGCTTGATTCATACTCCTTCCCATCAATATAGATATTGTCGATCTTCCCTGAAAGAACATAGGAAATTTCAACACTCTCATGCCAATGCCTTGGGATAAATGTCTGATGATCTGACGTATGTATGATCATTTTAATAGGCAATTCTTCATGGAGTTTGATTAACTCATAGCTGTATTCCATTACCGTTCCTCCGTTATTTTTATTCTCATTAATTTAAATCATACGAATAAAATAAGGAACAGTCATGAGTCTTGGTAACTAGTATTTAGGCTGCACCAGCTGGCGTCCGATTGATATCGTGAGCGCCGCTCAAGAGAGATCTAGAAAAAGGGAGATTAATTGAAACATATTCGTTATAGCTACCGCTTTCCCTTGATGAAATATTAATAAACTATAAAAGAGCGCAAAATAATCCTATAAAGGTAGTATTTTGCGCTCTAGTTTTTAACCATGGTTACTTTATCTGTATCGAAAGATATTCGACTTAAATTAACCCTAGATCACGTTTGGTTTTTCTTTTCACTTTAGGATTTGATTCTTCTTTTGAGAGGGTTGAACACTCTGCAAAAGAAAAATGCTTACATCCTTTACATTGCTTTACATCCAGTTTTGAGAGAGCATGATTGATAGCAGCACCTGTATGGGCAAAGAAATTTTCCTCACCTGCCAATTGATAAAAACTTGTTTTCTTAAATAAATCTTCCAACTGTGGCTGAATACCAGAAAATATTACTTGCTGATGATTTTCTTTGGATTTTTTCACAAGATTCACTAGTAGCGCCTCCCCGGAGGAATCCACGATGGAAACTTTACTCATCCTTAACAGAAGCACTCTTGGTTCTAAACGCAGAATTTCATCCATTTCCTCCTCAAACTGCTCGGTGGTGCCAAAGAATAATGGACCTTCCACTGTGTAAATATTTATTTGCGGGCAGTTTGAACCGTGCTTCACCATTTCAGGTTTTACCAGTTTATCGTTTGGATCCGGTAAAACTTTTGATACTTTTAACGTACTGCTTATTCGGATGACAAAAACGAGGAGAGCTAAAATCAGACCAGTTCCAACGCCTGTAGTTAAATCTATTAATACGGTTAGTATAAAAGTAGAGACTAACACAAGAGAATCCATTGTTTTTAATTGTAAGACATGGGCAAATTCCTTGCGCTCACTCATATTCCAAGCGACAAACATAAGGATGGGAGCCATACTGGCCAACGGAATAGCAGAGGCATATGGTGCTAATATCACTATCACCAATACTACGACTACCCCATGTATGACACCCGAAACAGGTGAGAAGGCCCCGTTTTTAATATTCGTTGCCGTTCGTGCAATCGCTCCAGTGGCAGGAATTCCTCCAAATAATGGGGTTATAATATTGGCAAGTCCCTGTCCAATCAACTCTTTGTTACTGTTATGCTTACTGCCGGATAGGTTGTCTGCTACTAATGCAGATAATAAAGATTCTATCCCACCAAGCATAGCAATGACCAAGGCAGCAGGAAGCAGTTCAATCACTACATTGATCGTTAATTCAGGGAACTGAAATTTTGGCAATTCATTTGGAATGGCTCCATAAGTTGAACCGATGGTTGCTACCTGATTGGGAAAGAACATTGTAGCCACAACAGTGGAAACCATTAAACCTAACAAAGCACCTGGAATTTTTGGCAAATATTTTGGTGCTAATATAACAATTGCTAAACATATACTTGCTGTTAAAATACTGTATAGATTGATTGTATTTAAATTCATAAAAATTTCTTTCATATTCAAATGAAAGGCTTCTTCTTTTTTTAAGTTTTCTAGCCCAAGGAAATTGGCAATCTGACCAGAAAAGATAATCACCGCAATTCCAGCTGTAAAGCCGATTACTACAGGGCGAGGGATGAATTTTATATACCTTCCTAATTTAAACACGCCCATAAGAAGAATTAAAATCCCTGCCATGAAGCCTGCAACTAACAGCTTTTCATATCCAAATTGGATCACAACACCTAATAAAACCGGAACAAAGGCTCCAGTCGGGCCAGCAATTTGAAATCTAGAACCTCCAAAAAGAGAAACAAGAATACCAGCAATGGCTGATGTATAGAGTCCATACTCTGGCCTTACTCCTGAAGCAATCGCGAAAGCCATTGCTAAAGGAATCGCAACAATCCCAACCACTAACCCGGCAATCAAATCTTTTTGCAGAGAACGTAAACTGTATCCAGAAAACCTATTAGCTGAAACCATTTATTACATCCTTCCATTTGAATATTGTATAGTTCTTCACAAAGATAAAGCTAATTTTCAGCGCAAAAATGTTTTAAACCTTTACTGTTCGTTTATAAGCCTTTAAAACGAAAAATCATATTTGTAAAAAACCTCCTTCAAAGAATTTTTTCTTACCACCAGGAATCAAAATAGAAAAGAGTTTCGTGTTGTTCTATAAAATCCAAGTTATCTCTTTCCATGTAGAGATACGCTTTATGGGAAGAAGGGTTTCGCTATTTTTGATTTTTGATACATTTATACCAAATTATTCCTGTTAATTTTAGGGAAATGGTCCAAGAAGTTGTTAAAGAGGGTAAGAAATATAGTAAATTTTCGGGGGATAGAAAGTTTTATGAAAATCTATATTATTTTTATTAAGAGATTTGCTATTTGGAAACCGAGGACTGCTATAGGAAAGAATAGAGTGAGATTTATACATTCCAAATAATCTCACTCTAAAAATAACAACCTATTTTATTTTGTCTGTTTTTTTATTTTCAAGCCCGTCGCGGTCGATGACAATCATCTCCCAGTATTCCAAACTTGGAAGAGTGATAACTAACTCATCTTTCTCCCATTTATACTGAATTTCCTTTAACTGTCCCTGGTTGGCATCCGGACTATCCGAATAAACCTTTAAGTCAGGCAGTTCTTCTTGGCTCATTCCTATTGGGTATCGTACCGTTAATTCTTGTTGCTTAATTGGCTTTGATGCTGCATTTCTCCAGTTGGAATCATTATTTAATAGATTAATGAGATGAACTACGTCATAGTCCTCAAAACCATTATTCTTGTTTTCCCTAACAATTGACCAAATTGTATTTTTTTCTCCATCTCTGCTGACTTTTAGTGGCTGGCCTTTCTCTTCGACCTTTATCATCCGATCCGTCTCTTTACTATCAAAAAGAAGATTTTCGTAGGCAGCAAAAAACTTATAATAATCCTTCATAGATTCCTTTAGAGATTGACTCATTTTTTTACTGCGATTCGGATAATATTCATGTGCCAGCATATTAGGTCCTTCATCATATTTCTCAGCTGTACCCATTTCAATATGGGTCGCACCCATTGCCGCAAGTCCCGCATCCATTAAACGTACCGATGGTTCATCAAATAGTCCGACGGTCATAAGACGTAAATTAATAGAACCCTTTTGATTATCATCCTGTTTCAAAGTGATCTTATGTTTCCCTGAATCTAAACCTGGTAATACCACATATCCGTCTTCACTATAGGTATCTATATTTTTTGTACTATTAAATGCGACCGTATACGGATTCCCTTTGTCATCTAACACTGGTTTTCCATCTACATAGATTGTTCTTACAGTGTCAGCTCCTGCATTAGAATAAGTAAAAATAAAACTAGTTTCTCCTTTTTCCTTTAAATCTACGTCAAAAGTAACTTCATCCCCTGCATGTCCGAAATTTACTAACGTGTCTTTATAGATTTGCATCGGCGGCAGAGAATCGGTAGATTCCGCATGATACTTTTTACTTCCGATTTGTAAATAATCCAGCTTCACTCCATCATCATCAAGGTTTTCAACTTTAATGGTGATTTTATTTTTTCCTTCTTTTAAAGGAACTTCCGTCATGGCTTGATTTTTCCAATTATTACTGTAAGCAAAATCAATGTTATCCATTTTCTCATTATTTACGTAAACAGAACGCTTGGCTGTTCTTTTTGATGCAGAGTCATTGTTATATCTCCATACAAAATCATGCTTCCCTGCAGCTGGTACATTTACATCAAAGGTCAGAAAGTCCCCGTCTCCGTTAAAGTCATCTACATAACCCACTGATGTGGTGATTCCATGACCTTCTGGAGCAAAAGCTGCTTCTTCGACTTGATATTCCTCATCTCCAACCAGCAAACTATCTAAATTGATATACTCGCCATTTGAAGCCAGTTCAAATACCACCTTGTGCTCACCGGCAGGTACCGTTGCTTTGATGGACTTTTCCACCATCGCACCATCCCAGCCGCCCGGTGTGCTGGCAAAAATATTCTCAGAAACGGTTTTCCCATCCACATATGAGTTATTTTCTGGTATTAATTTTCCATCGACATAAATATTTACCCTTGGATTATTACCGGTACGATATTTAAACCGGAGAGTATCGGTTTCTTTTTCGTTATGAACGGTAAAGATGGCCCGTTGACCTGCCTGACCAAAATTATCGGTTTTTCCAGGAGTTATATAAATACTGTTCGTTCTAGCCTCAACAGGACTCCATCCTAGATCGGTTTTTTCTGCATCAATTACTAGATTGTTAACTTCCAACTGATCCACTTCAATTCCTTTTTCAGTGGTTTGATCTTCCATCTTCAATTGAATCTCATTCGTTCCTTTATAAAGATAGATGGGTACCTCAACCTTGTTCCAGCCATCATTTGTTTGATCAAAGTGAACGATTCCCGCTTTTTTTGCATTTACTAGAAGACTGCGTTCTGTTTCCGCTCCAGCATTTTTATAAGTAATGGAGATTGGTAACTCTTTAGACTCATCTGAATCCACTTTGAAAGACAGATAATCTCCCTGCTGTTTAAAGTTACTAATTTGATTACTTGCTGTTTCTATTATTGGCTTCTGAGCAGGTTCCCAGCCAACCATTGATTTTTCCGCTTGATAGCGAGAATCCCCTATCTTAAGATAATCTACGTTAGCGCCTGTATCATTTACCTTTTCTACCTTTAATACTACTTTATTTTCTCCTGCTTTTAACGGCACTTGAATGGCTTCGGAATCATCAAATGTCTCCCAGCTTCCAGTTGGTTCTAATTTTATAGAATTAGATATTAGCTCATTATTCACATACAGATGACGATTGACCGCAGTTGATCCTACACTATAGCCAAATTGAATGGGATAAGTTCCAGCCTGGGCCGCCTTGACTGTAAACTCGATATAATCTCCATCTATCTCAAAGTTTTCCACATGTCCAATTTTATCAACTTTACAACTGATTAATTCTGCATCTTCAGCTTCATATTCTTTTTGAAACGAATCGTTCTTAACAACCATACTATCTACGTTTAGCCACAGATTGTTGGTGTTAAGCTGAAGCTTAATTTTATTGGTTCCTTTTTCTAAGTGCAGTGATAAATTCTTATTGGCAACTGGATTTCCCCAACCTGTTTTTTCATTGAAAGTAATGGCATTCTCTACAAGTTGGTTATTAACAGATAACTTCCCTTCTGGACTTGCGTCATTATCATGTCCATATTTGAGATCCACATTGTAGGTTCCTGCTTCCGGAACATCCACTGTCCAAATAATTTGATCCTCGTCTTGTCTGCCGAAGTCCCCTACCCAGCCCGGGACTTTTTGAATACTAGAGGAAAATTGCTCCGCTTTCGGAATGCCTTTCAGATTTGCAGCCTCATAGTGAATTCCCGTTGCCTGTTTATAATTCATATATCCTGCAATAACTACAGCTTTACCTCCATTTGTCTTACGAGTATCTTCTACTACTTTAACTAGATCACGATAGTTGTCCTTGTCCTGCCAAATTTCACTATAATCAAAATCCGTGTTAGTCGTTGGCTTAGGGACATCCTTGTAGCCTTCATTTCCTCCAACCATGTTAAAGGTAACAAAATCCTTCTTACTATTATTTTTCACAAGAGAGTCTTTAACCGAATTAATTAGAGAATCATAGTCCTTGGAAAAATAACGTTTTTCACCTTTGTAGTCATATAAATAATCATTATCATTTGCACCCCATTGATCAAGATGCATTCCGTCAAAGCCAAATTCGTTTACGCTTCTGGTAAACTGCTTGTTAATATAATTTTGCCAAGATGGATTGCCTGGGTCCTGAAGATAAAGGCCTGTATTAGCCCAGTCAAAGATAAAACCTTCCTGATCCTGTTGAGAAGGATTGGGAAACTGGGCATTCTTCCGATACAATCCCCATTCTTTTTTCACACCAAAATCCTGATAATTTTCCCTTCCTGCGTAGTTCATTTGATAAGCCATTGCGGCAGCATTATATTTTTGAGCTGCTTGAACCTGTTGCTTTATGGTCAGCGGAAACAACTTACGCCCTAATAAATCATTGTAAGCTGTACTCGGACCGATTTCCTCTGTTATAAAGTTTCCGTCTTTGTCTAAAATTGGTTTCCCATCACTGTCTGTTTTGGAATACACCGATACATCGTGGCGCCACATCCAATCATAAAATTGGAATCCGTTTAAATAATATTCCTGTGTAAGCTGCTTCATCTTTTTATCGCTTTCAGCTGCTGTCTCCTTAGGAAACTCCGTCGTATATCCGTAACGTGGATATTGAGTCCAATCACTGGAAACATCAATCGCAGCGGTTAGCGTTTGATTGGATCCCTCGACTGATGCTTTTACCAGATAACCGCGGAAGTCATCAGTAGGTGGTGTCCAGACGATTTCCAATCCCTTTACATCTTTTTTAACCTGAATATTTTTCTTTCCTTCCGCTACTTTCTCATTTAAATGATAGACTTCCAAGTTAAGAGTGCCTTTCCACTGCGAGGCGATAAAGATTTGCAGCATCAAGTCGGTGTACTGCCGGCCAGCGGTTAGACCCATCGCCGATGTAGTCAGAAACACCCTTGTCACGTGCAATGTTGATCAAATTTGGCACAAAGCCCTTGTCACCCTTGCCATGAACGGATGGAGCAAGCGAAACGATTGATGACCGCACCCCACGCTTTGATAAAGCTAACACCGCGTTATTCGCCCACACCATTCGTTATTATGAAAAGGAAGGATTGTTTGACAGTCGGCATGTCCGTCGGGACGAAAATAACTATCGTAATTATTCAGACGAGATTATAGAACGCCTGAAACTTATAAAGAAGTTTCAGGGCGTGGGTTGTTCTCTTTCTGAACTGAAGGAAATCTTGCTGGATCATGATGCAAATACTCGTACTAATGAACAAGTGATTGAATGGATTTCCCAAAAGATTAGCGAGATTGAACGTAAGTGGGATGAATATGATCAAATGCTTAGTACTCTTAAGTTGATGTTGGAATACAGGATGGCATTGAAGAATGACACACAAAAGGCTCATTCTTTGTTAAGAGGTTGATATACTGAGTAAATCGTACATTGGCATGACTACAAAATTTAATCACATTGAATATACCTTTCCGTTTTATCGTGATGCCAATTTAAAAAGAACCCCTCAGGGTTCATTTTATATTTTCACTCTACATTCTAAAGAAGCAATGATTAAGCTCGGATTCAGTATTCTTACATTTTAGAAAATACAAATACTATCTAAATGAAAATACCTGATTTTTGGTTAGGCAATTTTTCGCTTTCAATTCTGGATTTGATTGTTTGTAATATATCCAACAATTGTTGGTTAGCGTACGTGTGCGAATGTGTTCCTTCATTTTCAACATACCGATGCTTGATGTCATTCTCTTCGAGGTACGCATGGAATGAGCGGTTCGCCTCGATCAGGAAATCGTTCTTACCACAATACAGGACCAATTCCGGATTTGGTCCTTCGGCTGCGTTCATTCGCAGCGCCAGAGATTTCAAATCGTTAGCCGAACCATCAAAATCCTCTCTCTTACCGAAAAAGAGCTCTCTTCTCCCTGCTAGTGCGTCCACGCCGTTTACCTCAGGTGTGTCAAAAAAGTCGCCTACCGCTCCAGAAATGGAAAATACGCCCCCGAATCGATCTGGAAAATGGAAGGCTGTTTTCAACGCACCGAAGCCCCCCATTGAAAATCCGGCTACGAACTGATTTTCCCTTCTTGATGAGATGTGAAGAAGCGCTTCTACTCTCTCCGGCAATTCCTTGGAAATGTAAGTCCAATAGTTCCCGTAAGGTGAATCGGTGTAAAAGCTGTTACTTGCTCCCGGCATCACGACTACCAAAGGGACGTTTACATCCCATTTCACCATGTGCTCTATCTGGGTGTATCTCATTAACAAACTATTACCTTCGCTGTATCCGTGAAGCAAGTATAAAATCGGCCAGCCGCCTTCGGGTGGCGGACCTTCAGGCACAAGAATATCGACACACACCTGATGTCCCAATGAAGTGGATAGAAACTCGGTTTTCAAATAATTCATTCTCATCACCCCGTCATAATGCTTGGAAGAAGAGGAAAAATTTTCTACAGCCATCGAACTCTCGTATTGGATTCATGTATGCCCGCCTTTGTAGGTTAAAGTGTCCCCGATTGAGATGCACATGTCCATGAACTCCCTCTTCTTATTAAAGAATAAATGAATGAAAGGGGTTCCACTACTACAAATCCGACTTGTTTTTTTATATTTTTAGACTTTTTTAACCTGCATATTAATTTTTTGTAATACCCACAAACAACCTGTCCGACTGCTTTCGCTGCCACTAAAAGGGCATCTTCATCAATATCGATTTTGGGATGATGATTAAATTAAGGCTTTTCAACCCCTTTTGATACTATAATTCTCAAAATTGACATATCGAAAAAATTCGATATACTTTAAAACATGGAACCAATCGATGTATTTAAGGCGTTATCCAACGAAACTCGACTTAACATTTTACAGTGGCTGAAGGAACCAGAGAAGCATTTCCCAAAACAAGGCGCTCACCTGCCAAAGGAGGTAAGTTTAAAAGGGGGAGTATGTGTAGGGGATATTCAAGAAAAGGCTAAAGTTTCTCAATCTACGGTTTCACACTACTTAAATATCTTGCAAAAAGCGGGTCTGCTTGAATCTGTTCGTTATGGGCAATGGACTTATTATAGGCGGAACGAAGAAGTCATTCTTCAGTTAGCTGAATACTTTAAAACAGAAATCTAGGATGGTTATTTCTGTTTTTTTAACGCATTATATCGAATATTCTAGATATATAATTAAATGGATTTAAGGAGGTTTTTAATCTAATGCGTTACTTATCATACATCCTAGCATTATTAGCAGGGTCAGCGCTTAGTTTTGAAGGAGCAATCTACGGTGAACTAGGAAAAACAATAGGACAGTTAGAAACTAGTTTTTATAACTTCTTTATGGGTTCGATCATCATGGGGTTATTATGGATATTTTTTGGAAAAGGTAAACTTTCCTATGCGGTTGAAGCACCTAAATGGTCTCTGCTTGGTGGAGTCTTAGGGGTTGTATACTTAACGGCTATTGTGATTAGCGTTCCTTTTGTTGGTGTTGGAATATCAATGGTTGCTGTAATAATTGGTCAATTGGTCATGAGTATGGTTATAGAACATTATGGTTGGCTTGGCAGTAAGCAAACAAGAATTAATAAAGAAAAAGTATTTGCAGTTATTTCAATGATGATTGCACTTATTTTGATATACTAGGAGGTCTAACCAATGAATATATTAATGATTCTCTTCACCTTAATAGGTGGTATTACATTAAGTGCACAATCATCTATCAATGGAACATTTAGCCGAAAAGCTGGAACAATTGAAACTACCCTTTTAACTTTTTTAACTGGTTTAATGTTTCTTACCATTATTATTCTTTTTTTTGGACAAGGCAATGTACTAGGGATACTAGAAGCACCTAAATGGCAGTTAAGTGCCGCATTTCTAGGCACTATGTACCTGCTTCTCACTGTCATAGCTGTTCCAAGAATCGGAGTCATAGCCACCAATATTGCTGGTATTATTGGTCAGCTTGTAGTTGGTATGCTTATTGATCATTTCGGCTGGTTTAATAGTTTAGTAATATCCCTAGATTGGAAACGTTCTGTGGCCCTGCTATTTATGGTTATTGCTATTTATTTCATCTACAAAGGAAATAAACGCTCGAACGAGGAAACCAAATCGCAACCATTCTAATAGTTATAAACGCTGCAAACCTAAAAGAGCTTGCAGCATTTTTTAATGAGATATTTTTGTATCTTGCAACAGAACTTGAAGTGGTATTAGAATTTCAAAAATAAACCATGAGCATTCAATGCATAATTATGTTAAAATAAATAGTCCTTTAGATAGAAAGAGAGAGGAAGAGATATTAATTCATATGCAAACTAAAACACCTCAGAATTTATTTAAAAACCTAATCAGCCTCATTAAAGGGAAAGTCTTTGTGATCAATGTACTTCCTGTGCTGGCAGGATATTTTTTATCTTCGCATATTAATCATGTTCCACTTGCTGAACATATTGGCTCTTTCTTTGTGACATTAATAGGAAGTGCCTTGGTCATTGCTGGTGCTTTAATGTTGAATAATTGGTATGAAGCCGATTTAGATAAACTTATGGAGCGGACTAAAAATAGACCGAGTGCTACTGGAGAGTTCAGTAAGAAGTTTGTTTTAACTTTAGGGATTACAACAAGCATAATAGGCTTTTTAATATTGTTTTTTACTAATGCCGAAGTGTTTTTATTTTCATTCATTGGCTGGCTTTTTTATGTGGTCTTGTACACATTTTGGAGCAAACAAAAATACTCATGGAACACGATTCTTGGTGCCATATCAGGATGCGTAACACCGTTAATCGGATGGTCTGTGTTATCTAGCAGTTTTCAACTTATTCCTATGATGATGGCCCTCATCGTCTTCATTTGGCAAATGCCCCATACTTATTCCATCGCCATACGAAGATTTGATGACTACAAACGGGCAGGCTTCGCCATGTTACCTGTTGTATCAGGCATCAAGAAAACGAAGATCCACATTTTATTTTATCTAATCTGTTTGATTCCGATGCCATTCTTTATGAAATCTCTTGGTTTGTCTTTCATCGGATTTATGACACTTCTAACTATCGGATGGATAGCTTTATCTATAAGCGGATTTGCTGCACAAAACGAAGAACATTGGGCGAAAAGGATGTTTAGATACTCCGTTATTCATATGATGTTATTTCTTATATCTATTATCGTTTTGTCCATTTAAAAAGAACCCTTGAGCCAGGGTTCTTTTTATTTCTCGACTCTATATCCTAAATGAAGCAAATAGGCAATCCTCATGTTAAGAGGATTGCCTTTTAATTGTCTCTAAATCTAATACATTCCCCTGTTTCAAAATCTTTCATTTAAATGTCTAAAGAATGATGACGTTTGTCCAAACCATGGTTGTCTTAAGACAATATAATAAACTGTACTTATCATGTAAACCAAAATAAAACTGGTGAAGCTAAATCCTTCATAATAAAACAGAAAGGATACGGTGACAAGGCGAATGCGAACCATTGTATTTATTGAAACCAGTAAACATGGCTCCAGTAGAGAAGCAATCAAAGCGGCAGAAAGACTTGGCTATTTTACGGTGTTATTCACCAATAAACAAAGATTCATACAGCAAAGAACAGAATTCCCCGACGTCCATCAAATGATTCTAGTGGATTTATCCAGTAAGGAGGAAATAAGAAAAAACCTCAATCAACTACTAAAACAAGGGAAACAAATAATAGGCATAATGAGTTTTGTACATTCTTACGTTCATTTAGCAGCAACGATTTCAGAAGAATATTGCTCAACCGTAATTTCTACGGATGCCATTGCCAAGATGGAAAATAAAGTTTTAACCCGTGAACTTCTCAAAGGACACCCAAATTCCCCCTATTATGAACTTTATAACCCAAATAGATTTTCATTAGACTACTTTATTAATGTAGGCAAGGACTATTTACCTCTTATTGTTAAGAATCCCACATCTGCCGGTTCAAAAGATGTTATGTTGGCAAATAACGAGGAACAGTTAAAACTGGCCATGCAAGACTTACTTAAAAAAAATGAACAGGTCTTACTGGAAGAGTATTTAAAAGGCCCTCAATATCTAATTGAAGTTTTAGTCCACAATGGAAAAGTCCATATTGTAGCAGTCATCGAACAAGAAATCACCCATTTCCAACGCTTTATCATAACCGGATATAGCCTTCTGCCAAAGCTCAATCAAAGAATGAATCAAAGTATATATAAAGCCGTCAGTTCCATTTTACAAGCCTTCCAGATGAGAAATGGTGCCTGTCACCTTGAGATGCGTTTAGTAAACGGTGTATGGAAGTTGATTGAAATTAATCCGAGAATTTCAGGCGGTGCGATGAATCGTATTATTGAAGTGGGATATGGGATTAATTTAGTGGAGGAAACGATTCAATTAATGTTAGGAAATGTGCCTAACCTTACTAGAAAACACAGTAAGTATGTGTATGCACATTATTTGACGGTTGATTCTAAAGGGAAAGTAAATAGGATTACGGGGAAAGAAGTCACCTCAGAGTATCCCGGTGTAGAAGAGGTGTATATAAAACCACGAAAAGGACAGATCGTACGTCCGCCTATATCAATGGGAGATCGTTGTGGATACATTTTGGCCTCATCAGATAAAAATAAAAGCGAAGCGGAAAGAATTGCCGTGCAAGCAGCTAGCAATATAGAATTCTTCCTTGATCCACTTTAAAATCCAAAGTGATAACCAGTGAGTCTTTAATTTTTAATAATGAAGCAAAATTTCTAGTCTTTTTATAATATCTCTGTTATATGAATGTTGATTTCATTATGTTTGAAAAATAAACGGGAAAATTCCGTTTAAATCGGGAAATACCCATATTTCCTTAAAATTAAAGGAAGTTTTTCCGATTATATTATCCAAATCTTTAGATTTTGTCTTATTTAGAGCAGTTAATCGGAAAATCTCCTCTTATATCTGCTTCTTAAGCTTCCCCTATATACATTAGCCGAAAATTCTCCGCCTATGAATTCTTATATCTAACCGAAAATCAACAATGAATAATAACAGAGCCATCTAATAAAAAGTCTATCGAGAGGTGAAAAAGAAGTAAATGACGCTAATTGGCATGCTTCATCATCGTAAAGATCCAAATAAGGTAAAGAAAGCCTATGCTTATGCATCTGTAGCCAAAGCAGAAGGTGTAGACTTTTTTTACTTTACCCCAGGGAAAGTGAATATCAAACAGCATAAAATTTTAGGAAAAGCTCTTGAAAATGGGCAGTGGATTCAAAAGGAATTTCCTTTCCCTGATGTCATTTATAATGCAAGTTATCTTCCAAGTGAGAAAACTAGACCTATCTATGATTACTTATATGATAGGATTCCGTTTACCAGCCATTCAATTGGGGACAAATTATCGGTATATACCAGAATTAAAAAGGCAAAGAAATATAAGGATTATCTTATTCCTTTTTATGAATTAACGAACGTTCAGATCTTTTTTGACATGATCAAACGTTATCAAAAAGTAATCATCAAACCATTATCCGGGCATCAAGGCGGCGGCATTGTTTTTATTGAAAGAGATGGAACCAATCGGTACAAAATGAATGATGCAGGATTAGAATCATCTATGAATGAAAAACAAATGTCAGCTTGGCTGTCTCATAAAGTCCAAGAACAAAACTATGTCATTCAACAGTTTATCACCAGTCAAACCAAATCGGGTCATGTGTTTGATTTCCGGCTCCATGTCCAAAAAAATGGACAAGGAAAATGGGTGGTGACTTCTATCTATCCACGGATCGGACGTTTAGGGACGATTACTTCTAATATGGGCAGCGGCGGCTATAGTACTTACCTGGATATTTTTTTACAACAAGAGTTTGATGACTCTTGGTTTGATACTAAAAAGTATCTCGAACAGTTTGCAATCAATTTTTCCAATCATTTTGATTCCTTATATGACAATGAATTGGATGAATTAGGAATTGACGTCGGAATGGATGCAAGCCATAAACTATGGCTGTTTGAAGTGAACTGGAGACCAGGTCCGCCTAACATCTATAGTCTTGAATTAGATGTAGCAAAAAATACGATACAGTATGCTAAATATCTAGCAGAGCAAAATAAACGTTAACATCAAAAAAGTCAGCTTGCCGCTGATGAATCTCACCTTCGTTGGGTTGAAATTCATTAAGGTAAGCTGCCTTTCTATTACTTGTAGAATTCAACCTTTTAAGTATCCTAAAAATTTGACCAAGTTATTATATTACTTACAGTTATTAAGGTGTTGGAGGTATTTGAGAATCAGGAGGATTGCCATGGATGTGTAATGGCGGGGGTGCCAATACTGGAACCTGTCCCATTGCAACGTGGTTTTCGATATACTCAAATTCAGCATTTCCATCCATGCTTTCACTCTGGGCCCATCTGCCGTTTGTACTTTCCGTTCCTTTTGAAAAGTTCATAAAAGAATAGGAAACCTGTTGTTTCTCTTGTTCACGATTAAAAGTATTTGGTACCACAAATCTTTAGATAAAGGTAAACCATATCGTAAGAACTTTAGTATTTAACATAATCTTGATGGTTTGGGGAATTTAATAGAGTTCCTAAAAGAAGTTGAAAGAGCAGCTGTCGGTTATCAACATTCGGTTGTTTTAAAATCAACTGGACACTACCATTTTCCCGTTATTCAATTCTTAGAGGAAGAAAAATATGTTTATATTATCGTTAATCCCCTTATCTCATATAGAGCCAAGAGCTCAAGCCTACGAAAGGCAAAAACAGATGCGATTGATGCTTATCATCTGTGTGCACTGTTTTATAAAGAGGAATTAGAGCCTTATAAGAAGCGTGGGGTTCAACTCTTAAACCTTCGTAATCTAACAAGACAACAAGAGAGTATTGCGAAAATTTCAGCGAAAACAAAGATACAGCTACATTCTTTAATCAATCAGGTTTTTCCCGAATACCGAGGGGTGTTTGGAAGCCTCTATTCAAAGGTATCTTTACTTACTTTACTAGCCTTCCCTACTTCTAAGGCTGTGTTAAGTGAAACTCCAAAGTGAATTTTGGTTTGGTTTCGTTACTTAGACAGGAAAAATAGAATACCGCATCGAATAAGAAAATATGTAGGTGAAATCATGCCTGTTTTCTGTGACCGACACGAATGACAAACTTCGGCTTTCTGCTTAAATTGTTAATAGATTAGCAATCCAAATCCCTCTTGAACAAAGGAGAACTAAAAATGAGAAAACTTGTTCTATTTCTGCACGCATCGCTTGACGGTTTTGTAGAAGGTCCGAACGGTGAAATGGACATTGGCTGGGTTTCCTACGATGCTGACTTTGAGAAACACTCGAAAAATATTCTGAGTACTGCCGACACTGTCATATGGGGACGTGGGACTTATCAGATGATGCACAGTTACTGGACATCTGTGCCTTCGGACCCTTCAGCTTCGCAGCATGAACGGAATCATGCCGAGTGGATCGAAAAGACAGAGAAAATCGTTTTTTCCACGACGCTGGAGAAAGTCGAATGGAACAATTCCAGACTGGTGAAAGAAAATGTCGAGGAAGAGATCAAGAACCTCAAACAGCAGCCAGGCAAGGATATGGTCATCCTCGGCAGTCCTGGGTTAGCACACTACCTTATGCAGCTTGATTTAATAGATGAGTATAAAATTACGGTTTCTCCCGTCCTGATCGGCAGCGGATTGCCGTTATTCCAAGGTCTCATGGAGAGGGTCAATCTTAAACTTATTGAAAACAAGACATTTGATTCTGGAGCCATAGCCCTCGTTTATCAGACGGTTAGATGACCTTGTCTTCTAAAGCAGATTACGACGGATACGATAGCTCAATAAGCCGCCTCTTCAACAAGGCGGTTTTCTTATCGTAAAGATCAACATCAGGATTTAACATAGCCTTTTTTAAATAAATTTGTCTTTTTATTGAACTATTCTGCCAGTTACTTTAAGTGCATTTCTTCACATCTCTTTGGTCCATCCGGATTACTACAATCGTGTCTCCAGATCCTAACTTGTCTAATAGCTTGTCTAATTCTTTCGTGTACTATTTCATCGACTCCGAATTTAGAAAAGGCTGCAAACCGAGTGTCCAAATTCTAATCCTTGGAACTAACCCTAGCATATCCGTAAATCATTTTCTTCCCCCCATGGTTCACTTACTCTACCTTGTTCATGCTGCCTTTCCTTATTTCTTATTTAGTTTTATAGTGATCACCATAATAATCAATATCCAAATCTGTAACCATACTTTTAATTTCATGGGCCACACTAGCCACCCATACAATAGCCCCTATGGTGAGCCCTATGCATAATAATGTTATAATTCTTTTCTTCTTTTTCTTCATTGATGTTTCATTCCTTTTATGTAATCTCTCATACAACAAAGTTGTATCATTTCCGCTTAAGTTTTGGAACAACCTTTTAGGACACTCTAAAGTAATAAAATTACATCCTCTTAAATTATTAGACAATTTGTTTCATGGGGTAGAGCCAAAGCATTTATTAATTATAGACTTAAGGTGTTATTTTATTGCCTTCAGGTTTACATACTGTGAGAGCAAACGTCAAAAATCCCGGTATCTAGGAATAGGAAAACCGGGCTTTCTGCTTGGGTTTACAACTATGTCATTCGTTAGAGATTGGTAGATCTAGGACCGTAATAAATATAACATTGCTTGTTTACAGTTTAGTTAATGGACAGGGACAATTTGGTAACATTTCCATTACTTTTTAGGAAACACTCAGCTTATATGTAAAATGTTTATCTAGATTACTATTGAAATTTGACTTGAACAGATTGTTACTGATTACTATTAGGAAGAAAAAAAGACCATTAAGCGATGAATTAGTTTATTCATCCTTCAATGGTCCTTCTATTGCTCCTGCATACCACCAATATTGCTAACTAGTAGATCTTTAGCACGTAACAGTAGATTTCGCTAAATACAATTTTGATTGTTTTAGCATTTTTCCTTTTTTAATACTCTCTAAGCATTATTTTGGGGCGATTCCGGGTGCAACTGCATAAATTCAATTCGATTGCCATCCGGATCTCTTACCCAGCATTGATAATTAAGATCGGCACCCTGCTTCAGTTCATCATCAAGGGTTAAACCGTGGCTCTTTATATGGTTAGCGATTTCATTTATATCCTCTACCTCTAGACATAAGTGTGAATAACCAATAGTAGAGAAGTCAGTAGTTACTTCTTTGCTTCCGCCGTAGAACAGCTCAATGAATTGCCCTTCCCGAACCTTTAAATAAACAATCCAAGGTTCACCGTTATCTTTATTTAATTCAAACGCTTTTTTAAAGCCAAGAACATTACAGTAAAAGCTTAAAGACTTCTCCATATTTTCTACTACAAATGCTAGATGGCCAATGCCTTTAATCATCGGTTATCCTCCAAATCACCGTATTTTAACACTATTCGCAATCATCATCATTCGTACGCTTCAGAGTAATCTATAAAACTTTTTAAAAAATACTCTGTCACTTCGTTGGCTGGCAGGTCCTCCTTACTTTGAACAGCGGACTTGTCGTCCGAAGCGAAACAGCCAAGTACTAGGGAAAAGCATAACCCCAGCGCCATGATATACTATAAATACCTGTTTCGATTATACTCACTCCTTAGTTGGTATAATCAATAAACTATTCAAATTTATAGTAAGTTGAAATATATGCGCTGTCAATTCGTTTCTTTTATATTCAGTAATTAGTGACTTAAAAGGATACTTTTGGATTATAATATTCTATCTTTTCATAATGAGTGTATATTTTTTCGAACGGTGTTATTGGGACAAAAATGTATTTTCCCAAGTGATTAACACGTTTCATATATATGTACCTTATAGGAAAAAAGAAAAGGAAAGACTTATCAATAAAAACCGATCAGTCCACTATTAATTTTCTTACTCCACTAAATGGCAGTTATATATAGTATCAACAATAAAACATTGATATGGTGCACCCTTTATCATTGTTTATATGTATCCATAGAATAGGCGTTTAAGGACTTGATTTGGAGCCTCTGTGGGTACGATTTGTCTTGAAAGGCTGAAGCTGGGTTTCATCAGGCAAACGAGCCTATCATACCCACCTCTCCAAGTAAAGTCCTATCGTTGTTTACGTTGAAAACTATAATTATTTACTATATATAATGCTTCTACAAAGATACAACTTTGGCATTTTTCATATCTTTACTTACGTTGATTACGGTGGAAAATCATACTACATATAAGCACCCTTTAGTTTAATAAGCAACACGTCGAAAATACTGGTTTATCCTAGCATACTCTCCAATTTGTCCTTTACTAGCACCCATTCTTGGTCAATTACACTATAAAAAAAGGAGTCTCTTAGATAACCGTCAGGCATAACCATATGATTCCGAAGCACTCCTTCTTTTAGCGCACCCAGCCGTTCAATTGCCTGTTGGGACCGCACATTTCGACTATCTGTTTTCAACTGAACACGGATTGTCCCAAGTGTCTCAAAGCAGTGTTTCAAAAGAAGATACTTACATTCTGTATTTATTCTAGTTCGCCAAACAGTTGGAGATAGCCATGTCCAACCAATTTCCAAGTTACGGTTCGATATGGATATATTAAGAAAACGAGTGCTTCCTACAATTTTCCCCGAATCCTTATCATAGATAACAAACGGAAATTCGCTTCCTTTCTCTCTCGCTTGGAGTGCTCCATTCACAAGGTACTTCATATCTTCAATCGATTGAACCTTCATTGGCATGTATGACCATATATCTGGATTGTTTCCCACATCAAATAATTCCTGTACGTGATAATCTTCCATAGGTTGTATCTTTACTGTCTCCCCAATTAATACTACTGGTGTTATCTCCATAATTCTTCTCTCCTTTTTCTTCTTTGGTAGAATTATAAAATCAAACTGACCTATTTTTAAGTGCCAGTTGTTTATTTTTTATATGGGTCAGATAAAAGAGGGAGGCTAAGTAACTCTTCTTGCACTAAACTCCCTCTATATAGAAAGGAAAATCTTACGATTTCTCTTGTTTTCTCCAAATTTCGTAGTAGTTTGTTTTAAAATCCATTTGAGGATTGGAATTATAGTGTTCTAAAGGATAATTTTGGGGGCAAAGTGAAAAAGAAACTTATAGTTAACCAAACCAACCTTATCCAAAAGTTGGATAAAAAGCTAAAGTATGGTCGCACTGGTAGATCTCCACATTTCTCATGGAGGTCAACCCTCCCATATCTCACAGAGTCTTTTCTCCAAAATTCCTTCGTCCAACCTTTCCATAAGGTGGATTTCAGTCATGCTGCCCGACAGGGTCCTTGCCAGTATTATAGTTGATTAACTGACTAATCTGTGCTTCAAATGTCTAAACAATAAAACTACTACCTAATGAATTTCACTAAAAGAAATTTAAGCTGCTATCTGAAATTTCGCCATATGAGGAATGTCCCTTAACATACGTTCTTCACTAAATTCACACTGCTTTTTACCGATGGTAAACAGAATACGTATGAGCTTATTACATATTGCAATCAGCGATTGTATCTTTTTTAATGGATTATTTGGGCGTTTTGTAAAATACTCATGTAATGCTTTAAAAGCTTTATTTTTAGCGACCAAAGGCATTGCCACCCGAAAGAGGAGTGCCCTTAAAGTCTTCCTTCCTCTCTTGGTAATTTTGGTTTGTCCTTTGTGCTTTCCAGATGTATTTTCCTTAAGACTAAGCCCAGCTAATTTGATAATCTGCCTGGGGGGTGGGAGTAGTGACTTAGATCTCCTACCTCTGAAAAGAATCCCGCAACGGTGTCTTTTCCTATTCCCTTTATTGCTAACATTTGTTCAACGCCTGGAATATGTTCAAGAAGTTGGTCTATGTTTGATTCCAGTTCTTCGAACTTTTCAATTATAAGTTCATATTTATCTATTAACGTACGCAGCTCTAATTTAGCCATATCAAAACCTTCACGAATGCCAATTGAAACCATTGCCACCTGCTTTAGTTCGTTTATTTTACTGAGTCCTACTGCACGTTTAACAACTTTCCGAAGATGTAGTAATATATCTTGTTCCGAAAGGTTGACTAACTCATGTGGTAATAAATTTAGTTTTAATAATTGAATCGCCGACTTACCTTCCCAATCTTTAAATACCGTAAGGAATTCTGGAAAGTAGCGGTCAATCCAATTATGGATCTGTCCCTGAACTGCTTGAAGATCAACAGCTAAGAGATCACGTATTTTTCGAGCCACTCGGAGTTCTGCATAAACTCCTTGCGGAATGTTCGGTTCAGCATATCTCCCGTCTTTGACCAACTGTGCAATGACTCTTGCATCCTTTACATCATTTTTAGTTGGAGAGTTATCATCTAACTCTTTGCTTTTCTTTACATGCATAGGATTTACGACTACAAATTTGATATTTTGTTCTTTTAGGAAATGAGCTAAATTAAGCCAATAATGACCTGTTGGCTCCATTCCTACGATCACTTTTTTCATTTTGTTTTGATCCATTAAATGTTTAATCCACTCTATGAAACAGTTAAAGCTAGAATTTGTACTTTCAAAGTATAAGGGTGCCGAGAATTCTAAACCTCTAAAGTCTTGGGCTCTTGCCACATGCTTGTATTTAGCAATATCAACACCTATAATTAATGTTTGAGAAGTAATTTGAGCAATCTTTTCATTTTGGTTATAATTCATTTAAATAGCCTCCTGGTAATTTGTTTGTGTCCTTTTTGCCGCCAAGCTTTGGACACTCATATCTTACCAAGGGGCTTTTTTATATTCAAACCTCATATTTCTTCATTATAGGAATGCTGCCCGTTACTTTAAGCATATAAAAATCAAAATTGGGTATCAAAAAGATATATGCCGGATTGGGGTTGACTGATCTGTGGAATGGAGGAGATGCACATGGAAAAGATGAATCGAGGGATTTTGACGGCGCTGTCGGCGATCGGCATAGCGCAAGGACTTAAAATTATAACTCACAAGAAGTTAACGGGAGATTGGGACTTGAAGCAGGCTTTCACAACGGGAGGTATGCCTAGTTCCCACTCCGCAGGTGTAGCAGCTCTAGCTTCCTATGTGGCGGCGAATAAAGGATGGCGACATACTGAGACATCGCTTGCAACAGTGTTTGGCGTGATTGTGATGTATGATGCTCAGGGAATTCGTCGCCATACAGGAGAAATTGCGCAGCTCGTGAACGATCTTGAAGATAATCTAGTGAAATTTTCGGGTGAATTTCCTAGCTTTGAGTATGTGGAGCGAGAGAAAGAACTGAAGGAAATTCTCGGTCATCAGCCGGTGGAAGTAGGAGCTGGTGCGTTGCTTGGCATTGTGCTTGGTCTTATTTCGGCGAAAATCGAGGATAGTAAGCAAATGAAACACGAAGAGATGGAATTAGAAGTATAAATCATTCCAATACGCTTTTTTAATATTAAATGAGTCCTATCGCGACTCCTTTTAGCTTCGGATCTAATCGCTGGCTTTCATCAATATTATTCGTCGGTTTTTTTAAATGTATTTTATAAGTGAGTGTGGGTAAAATCACAGCCCTTTTTTACGAGGGTTTACTGATAGTCTGATATTATTATGATTACATTAACTCGTTCAGAAGAGGGCTTAGTTGAAGAGTAATATTAATCCAACAAGATCTTCCTCGATACATTTAAAGTTTTAATCAGCACGTACTATCAAAAAAGCTCGGTTGTTGCCAACTGAGCTTTTTCGTTTTATAGTAAAGCCAAAATCATCAGTTTCGGATGTTAACTCATTGCAGTTCCAAGAATAATGTCTGGTACTTTCCCATATTGAGAGTTGTTCACTACAGTTAATGCATACATCCGGCTCGAGCATTTTCTAGATTCCTCCTTCCAATTTAGTTCAGAAAAGAAGCGATGGAATATCCAACTATATTTTGTTCTAATCGTTTTATTGAGGAATCTCTCAATATCGAAAACTAATGAAATTTAATCATGCCATAGGATTTTGGTTCTGTTAAACTAAAATACTTCCTTACATCTGACAATATCTTAGTCCTTCATCACCTCCCCTAGTATTATCAATTAATTACCCAATAATGAGTAACAGTCAAGAACATACCATTTTATTGAAAATCGGTGTATTCTTGGCTGTTTTTTTAATACTTGTTGTCTAAATAAAGCGGATCGAAACCATCTTCTTATGAAATTAGTAGTGGGATGGTAAATGTAGCTCCTTGTTGACCTGGACATCTAGTAAGTTAAAGAAGAAAATGTCGTAAAGTAGCATTACATCCTGGGATACCATCATCTGTTGTCTTATTTTATTAATGTATAGAAAAGGCGCTCTAGTGATCGGAATGCTGCCCGAACAACAATAAAAAAGAGCTGCAGCTGCAACTCCATCTTTAATCAAACCCCCGTCGCTTTAAGTACAATTCTTCTAGTTTAAACGGCTATAATTACACTTATTTTTCTCAAAGAATTTATTTGTTTTATCGAGCATTATTATCCCTGCCTTATTTTCAATATTCTGATTCAAAAAAACCTAATCGTAAGTGGACGAACAATCATCTCATTAATCGCTACATCTGATGGTTGTTAAATTGCAAATGCAATGGCACGAGCAATGCTAGCAGGCTCGATTACAATTTTCATATCTTCATCAATTGCAGATTTTAATTCTGATCCTGAAATTCCTTCTGTTAACTCTGTATCAATAGATCCTCATATTTATTTTCTGAATATAGGAAGTTTAATTAAAATTTCTACATTTACCGTCCAAAAGAGCGACTGAAAGATTGTCCAGATTGCACAATCTGACGTACATTCTTTAAACGGCGAGACTCATATTCCAAAAGAGCCTCAACTGCTGCAGTACCTTGTATTCCCTTTGCAACACAGTCTGCCAAGGTAGCAGCATCTTGTAATGAAGCATTAAATCCCGATGCAGTTAGTGGTGTAGGTAGATGGGTAGCATCTCCAACAATTGCTATACGTCCTTTCACAAGTTTGTCAGGAATGTATTCGGCAATTGGTGTTCCTGTAAGGTTACGTGTTTGAATGCTATGAAGAGTCGCGTCTAACCATGGTTGGGTCCATCTAACAGAAGCTTGTTCAGCTAGCTCAACCAGTGTCTGTTCTGGTATGTCAGGAGCATTAAGCGAATGTCGCACAACGTTTCCTTCCACACATCCAAGACGACGTAACAAATCATTTCGAGTGTTATCGTACCAAGCCCATCCTAGTCTTCTATGTCCTAGAGCACGAGAACCGTCTGTTCCAGCAACAATAGAACCGAGTAAAAAGTCACCAATACCTTCTGGCATAGTAGTCATCGGGGCATTACGGCTAGGTCGATGTTCTTCAGGGATATCATTCTCATCTACAATAGCTACCCATATCAAGTATCCCGCAAAAGTTGCGTCCGGTTTATGCGGTGCAACATGACGTCGCACCGTGCTGCGGTGACCATCAGCACCAATCAAAATATCTCCGCGGAATGTCTCTCCCTTATCCGTCACAATCCAAGCAGAGTCGTCGTCCTGATTAACAGTTTGAACGCGAGTATCATAACGTAAATCTATTCTAGGATCAGCTTCGGCTTCTGCACGCAATCGAGACTGTACAGATGACCATGCCTCAACAGACTTAATTCCACCAGAAGCAAGTTTTCTTAAGACTTTCGCTGTTATAGTTCGATCAATATCTCCACTGTCAACTTGCAGAACAGCGCCACTACGTGGTTTCGCTCCAGCTCTTTCTAAAATTGTAACATTTAATCCTGCTCGCGCTAGAGCAATCCCTGCCATTAGTCCTGAAAGCGAAGCACCGACAACTACAGCAGATTCGTTTGTTTCTTGAATAGATTCGGTAATAGAGTCATTGATTGATTCACTCAGGAAATTATCCTTTCCTACATTTTTTTCAGTCATTGTATTTTCTCCTTATCCTACTTGCTACTAATTACACCAAGTAAAAATTTGCAAGTGTTGAAATATTGCCAATACTATTTCATAATCTTAACCTTTATACTTCTATCCTGAGCCGTTAGCACAAAGAAAAAGAGCTACCGCAGCAACTCCTTGTTCAACTCTTGCCCAGTATGTTTAAGACATTTTTTCACATAGTCAACATCTTATTTGTTAATCATTAAATGTTAAATTTCATGTTAATTAACGATTTCACTCTTTCCATGTCGTTAGAACGATTAAACAAACTCTCTTTTGTATCCAAAGTTTTAATTAGTTCCATATCCTCTGGATTTAATTCAAAGTCAAAGATATTAAGATTTTCGATCATTCGTTCTTTACGTACCGATTTTGGAATGACTACGATGCCCCTTTTTGTTAACCAACGTAATATTACCTGAGCAACAGATTTATTATATTTATCTGCTATTGCTATTAATACTTCATTTTTAAATATATTATTTTTCCCTTCAGCAAAAGGTCCCCAAGACTCAATTTGTACATTTTGTTCTTTCATAAATTGAGCATTTTCTATTTGTTGGAAAAACGGGTGTGTCTCAACTTGATTGACAGCAGGTTTAACTTCATGATGCTTTATTAAATCTAATAGGCGATCATTTTTAAAGTTACTAACTCCAATAGCTTTAATTTTTCCTTTATGATATAATTCCTCCATTGCTCGCCAAGAGCCATAGATGTCACCATAAGGTTGATGAATCAAATATAAATCTAAATATTCTAACTGCAATCTGTTTAATGCATTTTCGAATGCTTTTTTTGCACTATCATAACCAGCATCTTGAATCCACAGTTTTGTAGTGACAAATATTTCTTCTCTTGATATACCACTACGTTTAATCCCTCTCCCAACTGCTTCCTCATTTTGGTAAGCTGCAGCCGTATCAATTAATCGATATCCTGCCATAAGAGCATCACAAACAGCTTGTTCACATTCTTTTTCATCTTGAATTTGAAAAACCCCAAAGCCGATTATGGGCATCTCAACTCCATTGTTCAAAATTACCTTTTGCATATTGCTAATCCTCCATTTTCTTTCATAGACATAATATAGCAAGCATTACCTTGTCGTAACACCATAATTAATTATGACCAACTATGGAGTGTGGTACATATGGCTCTTCCAAGTACGCAACTTCTTCCGTTGATAAAGAAACAGAAAGAGCAGCTACTGCATCTTCGAGATGGGAAATTTTTGTAGCACCGACAATAGGAGCTGTTACCGGTTCTTTCTGCAGCAGCCAAGCAAGTGCAATGTGAGCGCGTGGAACATCATGTTTTTCCGCGAGTTCAGCAACACGCTCCACTACCAACCGATCGGCATCTGCAGTTGCATCGTATTTAGCTTTCTGAACTTGGTCGGTTTCCGAACGATACGTAGCTTCCGACCAATCTCGTGTCAATCTTCCTGATGCGAGTGGGCTAAATGGAATCACACCGATTTTTTCTTCCTTACAAAGCGGAAGCATCTCCCTTTCTTCCTCACGGTAAATGAGGTTCAGGTGATTCTGCATGGATACAAACTTTGTCCAGCCGTTTTTCTCAGCAATATGATTCGCCTTTAGGAACTGCCACGCATGCATCGCAGAAGCGCCAATATATCTTGCTTTCCCAGCTTTTACAACATCATGCAGTGCTTCCATCGTTTCTTCAATCGGGGTGTTGTAATCCCAACGGTGAATCTGATAGAGATCCACATAATCCGTTTCTAAGCGCTTAAGACTCTTATCAATTTCACTCATAATTGCCTTTCGGGAAAGCCCGGCACTATTCGGACCTTTATGCATAGGGAAATGAACTTTTGTTGCAAGGACGATTTCATCCCGATTTGCAAAATCCTTTAAAGCACGTCCCACAATTTCCTCACTCGTTCCGTCTGAATACATATTTGCTGTATCAAAGAAATTGATCCCTAATTCTAGTGCCTTTTTAATAATCGGACGGCTTTTTTCCTCATCAAGTACCCATTTATGAACCCAACGCTCTGCTACACCAAAACCCATGGTACCCAGGCAAATTCGTGATACATCTAAACCAGTATTTCCAAGTTTTACATATTGCATTTTTTTATCCCTCTTTCTAATAGATATAATGAATCATATAAAGCTTGGTCTATAATTTAATAAAAAACATGTATCGATAGAAATTGTCAGCTTGCTTTTAAAGTTTACGCTCACTTGTGATATGATTCTCGGTATTTCCTTTTATTACAGCTTTATATATCAAATTTAACGTTACCGAGAAATCTCACGCTTGCTGGATCGTAATGATCAAAGATAAGGTTCTTTTTCGTATCTAAGGTAGCAATCGTCTCCATATCCTCTTGGCTTAATTCAAAGTCAAAGATATTGGAGTTTTCGATGATTCTTTCTTTACGAACAGTCTTTGGAATCACAACGACTTCTCTTTGTGTTAACCAACGTAAAACCACCTGACTAACGGATTTATTATATTTTTCTGCTATTGATACTAAAACTTCATTCTGGAAGATGTTATTTTTCCCTTGAGCAAAAGGACCCCAGGACTCGATCTGAACATTGTTCTCTTTCATCAATTTTGCACTTTCAATTTGCTGAGTGAAAGGATGCGTTTCAATCTGGTTTACGGCAGGAATCACTTCATTATGATCCATTAAATCTATTAGACGGTCCATCTTGAAGTTACTAACTCCGATAGCCCTGATCTTTCCCTCACGATACAATTCTTCCATAGCACGCCAAGAACCATATATATCGCCAAAAGGCTGATGAATTAAATACAAATCTAAATAATCCACTTGCAATTTTTCTAGTGATTTTGCAAATGCTTTTTTTGTACTTTCATAACCGGCATCCTGAATCCAAAGTTTCGTTGTAATGAATATTTCCTCTCTTGGCACACCACTCCGTTTGATTGCTCTGCCAACCGCTTCTTCATTTAGATAAGCAGCAGCCGTATCAATCAGACGATAGCCTGCCATAAGGGCATCATAAACACTTTGTTCACATTCATTTGCATCTTCAATCAGATAAACACCAAAACCGAGAATAGGCATCTCCACACCATTGTTCAAAATTACTTTTTGCATATTGTAATCCTCCTATTTCTTTTGTTATTAAAATTTAAAACTACCTACCAACCGATGGGTTTTCCATCTCTGAAAAATCCCCCATTAGGTCCTTCAGGTCCAATAGTCGCTAACCAAAGGATAGACTCAGCTGCTTGCTTTGGAGTTCTTGGAGCAGATGGTCCACCCATATCTGAACTTACCCATCCCGGACAGACTGCGTTTATTTTGATATCTCCTTTGATTTCCGCAGCTACCAATTGCGTCAATCCATTCAAGGCAAGTTTAGACAACTTATAGGCACCTGTTCCTTGAACGGACATGTCTCTCATCGCCCCAAGTTCTGAAGATACATTAATAATTCTCCCATAACCTTGCTTTTTCATGAGAGGAATAAAGGAATGGATGACATGGTAAACGCCGAAGAAATTAGTTCTCATCGTTTTCTCTAACATGGAAGGGTCCATAGTCAATAACTTTTCATACTCATCCAAATACACGCCAGCATTATTAATCAAAACGTCTAATCTTCCATACCTTTCATTTACTGTAATCGCAGCTTGACGGATGCTTTCTTGATCTTCGACATCCATCACCACAAACGAAACATCCAGATCTGACTCCTTAAGTTTTTGGGCAGACTCATGACCCCTCTTTGGGTCACGACTAGCCAAAATAACCTTAAAACCATTCAAAGCCAATTGTTTAACCAACTCATATCCGATTCCTCGATTCCCGCCGGTGACAAAAGCAACTTGTTTATTCTGTGACATCTTGCTCCTCCTTTTCTCTCCTCATAATAATCTTTGCTAATCCTTATTGAGAAAGTTGTTTTTTGGAACTATACATGGTGTTTCTCATTAAAATGAATACTATGCTCAATATCAAGAATAGCGCCCCTGCTAATAATACGCTTTGGATACCCATGCCCGATAGAAACATTCCGCCTACTGCCGAACCAATGGTTATTCCTAAACTACCAAATGCTAGAAACAATCCATTTGCAAATTCAGGAGCTTCTGGAACTGCAGACGCAATCCAATATTGACTAATATTATTACCAACAGCAAATAAGATTCCCCATAGCAATATAATGATAAACATAGGTGCAGTTAACGCCCCCATTAGGAATACTAAGATGTAAACAGCTCCTAATGCGAATGGATAAGACACTACAGATTTGATGGCATTTTTAGTAAGGATCGTCCCTCCCACGAGGTTTCCTATTAAACTAGCCACTCCAAATATAACTAACATTAAACTGATTGTTTCCCCTGATATTTTAGTAATGGTTTCAAGATACTCAGCTAGGTAAGTGTAAACACCAAATATAGCAGCGTTTATAAATATGACAGCAAAAATGGATAGCCATAAAATTGGTTTTTTTAATACGCTTAATTGTGCTCCGTAAGAATTTCTCTCCTTAACAGGCATAGATGGTACAAACAGTAATATACCAATGAATGCTATAGCATTCACGACAGCAAAGAATATCAACGCATTTTCAACTGAAGTTGCATTAGCAATAAAGGTAGTGATTGGTACACCTATTACCATACCTGCAGATACGCCCAAAATCACTTTAGAAACAGCTTTTGGAACTTGTTCCTGGGAAACTGAGCTAGCTGCTGCTGTTAAAGCTATTGAGATATAAACTGGATGTAAAAAGGCTGGAATCACACGAGCAATTAATGCAATTGTAAAGTTTGGTGCAAATATGGAGACAATGTTACCCAGAACGAAAACGCCAAGTACAAGTAACAAGACCTTCTTTCGATTTATACCAGAGAATAATAAAGGCAAAATTGGTCCAGATACAGCAACAGCAAGTGCGAAGAAACTCACTAGTAACCCTGCTGTAGATACACTGACATGAAAGTGTTCAGCAAGTAAAGGTAATATTCCAACGACTCCCATTTCTGTATTTAAGATGCCGAAAACTCCTAAAGTTAATATAAAAATAAACAAATTATTGCGGTTAGACATTATACCCTCTCCTATTTTCATTAATTATAAATCTTAACTTTTTGGTAATGCATTTCTATTAATAGCTGAACAGATACGTCAGCTGTTTCATGAACGGAAGATCTGGATTTGTACCATTGTGGATACTTATAACATCACCACCTTTCAATAAATAAACGAACGTTCGTTTATTTATAATCAAAATAATAATTAGATATTTTAACCTCTTTCTTTATGTTCATTCTTTACACCTTAAAGGAAAGACTGGAAGGAGTTAGATACTTAGAACTTAAACATTAATCGAACGTTCGTTCATTTTAACTCTAAAAAAATATTAACTTCCACTCGTTGTATATTAAACGAACATTCAATTATAGTCAATATATATTTTTATCAGAGAGAGCATGTTTTTTATACAATGGAGTTAACTAATACAGATTTAACCATTTGCTCCCTCTGAATGAAAAGTTTCAATGGAATCGATTTTCAAGCTTTTACAGCGTCCCAACTCATACGAATAATTTCCTTTATATTTTCCTCATTCAGTTCTGAATTTCCATTAAAATGTTCTTTAGCCAATTCAATGACCGGTCTAAAAGTAAAGATAACCAGCAGATTCGTATCAACTTGTTTAAAAACATGTTGCTGTTTCCCTTTTTCAAATAAACTCTTATAGAGCGGTTCAAACAATTCAAAACTTTCTTCAAGAGAGATTTTGTGAAGTAGGGGTGAATTTTGAAACTGCTCTATAAACAAAAAGTAATCTTTATTGGTTAAGATAAAATGAATAAATTTTCTTAAAGAAGTTTCAAATGCTATTTGTAATGGAGTTGAATCATCGAAATTGGTGAATATTTCTAGACTCATCTTCTTTTTGACATTCAAAAATAATTTATTAAGCAAATCCTCCTTATTTTCAAAATAAACGTAAATAGTCGAAGCAGATACATTGGCTTTTTTAGCGATCTTCGACATAGAAACTTCAGCAAGACCCTGTTCATTTATTAACTCAATTGTTGCATTAAAAATGCTTTCGTTTTTATTTTCATCTTTATGTCTCATATGGCATATGTTAAATGAACGTTCGATTAAAGTCAAGTCGTTCTGAATGACAACTATATGCACAATCACAACTATTCTTATTAAAGTGCTATAGATTCCTCTCTAACAATATCCCCACTTGTTCTGCCACGACTTGAGCCGGTTCAGGTATTCCATTCGTGAAATACGATTCCACTATACCAACGATAGCTGTTCCAAAAAATTTAAGGATAACATCTTTACTTAATCCTTGATTTTTTCCTTCGGATATATCTACTTCATCTTTTAATTCTTCGATGACAAACTCTAGGAAACGATTACGGAAAGAAGGGGCTCCACTACTTGCTAACATAGTCGAAAAAAAAGAATAATTACCTTCAAAGTATTCAAACCAAATCAGATTCCCTTCAACAAAATCCATTTCAGATGCCGATTCGCAGAGTTTCCTTAGTTCATTAACATGTTCTTCAATGAGCTTATCCAATAAATCAAATTTATCCATGATCAAATGGCGGGTAAAATTGCAGGGATACATTTTACTATACAAATTTTTAAGTAATTTCATCACAAATGGCTTTAAACCAATAAAAAATGAGTGCCAATTTCATATACAAATTGGCACTCATTTTAACTTGCATTTTTAATGTTTGTGATAGGAAACGGAACCCGTTCACCTAGATGTCCCTTTTTTTATACTTTACAGGTCTTGAACGCCCCTCTGTCTTGTAAAATCACCTATAACTGAACCTACTTTTACTGGGATTTCAACAATCTAAAGTTTTAAATTAATAAGAAAATCCATATCCAGATAATTTCTTGATATCACTATTAAGTTAATTGTTAAAGCTTCTCTCCATCCGTTGCAATCACATCTTTGTACCAATGGAAAGATTTTTTCGGAGTCCGCTTTAATGTTCCATTACCATAATCATCTTGGTCAACATAGATGAAGCCGTAGCGTTTCGACATTTCAGAAGTACCCGCACTGATTAAATCAATACATCCCCAAGTCGTGTAGCCAATTAAGTCTACTCCATCTTGAATGGCATCTCCCATTGCTTTGATATGCTCACGCAGATAATCAATTCGATAATCATCTTGAATCGTACCATCTTCTTCCACCTTGTCATATGCACCTAAGCCATTTTCTACGATGAATAAAGGCACTTCATAACGGTCATACAATTTTTTCAAGGTGATTCTTAATCCAGTTGGGTCAATTTGCCAGCCCCAATCAGATGTTTCAAGATAAGGGTTCAAAATTCCGCTCGAGAAGTTTCCTTTTTGTTTTAACTTTTCCGGATCACCGCTCGCCACCATCGTCATGTAGTAACTAAATGATAGGAAATCAACAGGGTGCTGGAGCAAGATTTCTTCATCACCAGGTAACATTTCGATTTGGATATTATTTTTTGCAAAATAGCTTAACATATGGCTTGGATAATAGCCGCGAACCTGAACATCTGTGAAGAAAAGATTCTTTTGGTCTTCTTCCAATGCAACTAGGACATCTTGTGGATTACAAGTTTCTGGATATACTTCCATACGAGCTAACATACAGCCGATTTGTGAACCAGGAATGATCTCATGGCAGGCCTTAACCGCTCTTGCACTAGCCACAAATTGATGGTGAAGCGCTTGATAAACGGCTTGTTCCTTATGCTCCACGCGGTCGATCAGAAGTCCAGAACCGATATATGGTGAAAATTGAGAGATATTGATTTCATTAAAAGTTAACCAATACTTTACTTTATCTTTGTAACGGTTAAAAACGGTTTCTGCATAATTAACAAAGAACTCAACCACGCGGCGGTCAGCCCAGCCGTTGTATTTTTGAACTAAGTTAAGAGGAATTTCATAGTGTGATAGAGTCACTAATGGCTCGATCCCATATTTTTGTAATTCAGCAAACACCTTGTCATAAAAAGCTAGACCTTCTTCATTAGGAGTCAGCTCATCTCCATTTGGAAAAATACGCGGCCAAGAGATAGACATACGGAAGACTTTAAAGCCCATTTCCGCAAACAATGCGATATCTTCCTGATAACGGTTGTAAAAATCAATTCCGCGTCGCTTTGGAAAGTTTTCTCCATCCCCTAACGATAATAATTCTTCTAATTCCTTCTCGCTTTTAACATCCATTTCAGGATCATTTCCGCGTTCCTCTTTTGGCACAAATTTAACCATATCGAAAATGGATAAACCTTTGCCGCCTTCATTATATGCACCTTCTAATTGGTTTGCTGCGGTTGCGCCGCCCCATAAAAAGTCTTTAGGAAATTTAAAATTAGTCATGATTTCTTACCTCCAATGATATGTAGGATTGATGGTTCCGGCTTTGAGGCCGGAACCATATCCATTAAAAGTTTGAACCTGAAATTACACAAGAACTAATAGCTTTTCATTTTTATCAACTTTTCCTGCCTGTAATACTTTAACTTCTTGATAATCTGGCGTGTTTGTAACAACAATCGGTGTTACGACTTGATAGCCTGCTGCTTTAATCGCTTCTACATCAAATTCAACTAATAAATCCCCTGCTTTAACCATATCACCTTGATTTACATGAGCAGTGAAATGTTTACCTTCTAATTCAACTGTATCCATCCCCACATGAATGAGGATTTGTGCACCATCTTCAGATGTTAAACCAATCGAATGTTTTGTTTTAAACATCAGGGTTACTTCTCCATTAACAGGAGAGAAAACTTTTCCTTCAGATGGGTTAATCGCTACACCTTTACCCATTGCTTCACTTGAAAATACTTGATCTTTTACTTCAGATAAAGGAACGATTTCACCTTTGATTGGGCTAGCTACAGCTACTGGCCCATCTTGTTTTTTCACTTCTACTTTTGTTGCTTCTACTTTTGTTTCTTCTTTGCTTGCTGTGTCTTTGAATCCAAAAACATAAGTTAAGATAAATCCTAGTACGAATGATACTACAATCGCGATCATCGCACCCCAGAATGGCATATCAAGTCCTGCACCTGGTTTGATATAACTTGGAATAGCGAAGATTCCCATGCCGCCGAACATCCATAATTTACTTCCAAACGCACCCATCAATCCGCCGCCGATTCCACCAGCAATACAGCTCATGATGAAAGGCTTTTTAAGCGGTAAAGTAATACCGTAAATCGCTGGTTCTGTTACACCGAAGATACCTGAAATGAATGCTGGGATACTTAGAGATTTCAACTTCTTGTTTTTAGTCTTTAACAAAACAGCTAGAACAGCACCAGTTTGTGCAAATGATACAAAAGTGACTGTAGCTAAAATTGGGTCAAAATGCATTGATGTAATGTTGTTCATTGCAATTGGAACAAGTCCCCAGTGAAGACCAAACATAACGAATACTTGCCAGAAACCACCAAGGATTAAACCAGCCACGATTGGGCTTAAATTATAAATCCAAATAGTTGCGGCACCTAGTAAGCTTCCAGCCCATGTTGCAATTGGTCCGATCACTAGGAAGGTTAATGGAACCATCACCATTATGGTTAAGAATGGAACTACGAATGTTTTTACTACATCAGGAATGATTTTCTTGAATCCTTTTTCTACCTTTACTGCAAAAAATGCTGCTAATACAATAGGAATAACGCTTGACGCATAGCTCATTAAGATAACGGGAATTCCTAAGAATGTGATATGAATATCAGATTGGAATAACGTTCCTTTAAATAAAGTGTAAAGTGGCTTTCCTGCTGACAGCGCTGTCAAACCTGGATGAACAAGAGCTGCAGCGATGGCCATACCGACAAACGGTGTACCGCCAAATTTTTTCATTGCTGTGTAACCTAGGAAGATCGGTAGGAAATTGAACAAGCCATCTCCAGCGATATTTAATAGGTTATACGTTCCAGAAGTTGCTTCTACCCAATGTAAAGCTAAGAATAAAGCGGCCAAACCTTTTAACATACCTGTTGCTGCAAGTACACCTAAGATTGGAGTGAAAACTCCAGAAATCATGTCGATAAATTTGGCACCAAGACCGACTTTTTTACCATCATCATCATTTGAAGCGTTTTCACTAGCGCCGCTAAGACCGCCCACTTCTAATACTGCCGCATACACATCTGGCACGTGGTTGCCGATAACGACTTGATATTGTCCGCCACTTTTCATGACCGTAACAACACCATCTAAGTTTTTAATTTCCTCTGTCTTTGCCTTGTTTTCGTCTTTCAATTTGAAACGAAGTCTTGTTACACAGTGGAAAACACTATTAATATTTTCTTTTCCGCCAACTAACTCGAGAATGTCTTTCGATAACTTCTCATATTTCATGTTAGTAACCTCCATAAATTTAAAATAGAAGAATAATAGATTTCGCGCGCGGAAAGAATAACAAAAAGACAGGCAAAACCAAAAGCACGGACCGTTCGAGCAATGCGCTCGGGACGATCATGTGATTTAGGTTTTGCCTGCCTGACCAGTAACAATCCTAGTGAGTATTCTGTTATCGCTTTCATGTTTTTACTATACTATCATTCCGAGTTTCCTGTCAACGGTTTCATAAAATTTTTTTGAATAAAATTGTCGAAAATTGAAAACAACCTTAGCAACGCTACTAACCGCCTATTCTTTTCATAAAATAGGGCAGCTTTCTGTTCACCATCTCCCCCCTTGGAAAATTGGAGTTCAAAAGCTGCCTTATGCTTTGAAAAGTTTCAACCATATTAATTTCTTAAATATTCAATGACATCATCCATGTCTGAGTCATTCGCGTTCGTTTTGAAATAGACAATGTCATTTGGGATTAAAAATGCATCAAAAAACCTTTTCATCTCATCTGCATCTGAAAAATGGTAAACATGGTCTGGATTTACCCCTGCCTCTATCGCTGGCTTCTGAAAATCTTTTGCTATAAACCCTTTAGTGATAAGAATATCGATCCCCAAAGCAGCGACTAAATGTCCTGCCTTTTCGTATTCTTCATCTGCATATTTACCAAGCGCGCACATTCTTCCCAGAACAGCAATTTTTCTTTGATTTGGCAATGCAATCTTGCTTAGCGTTTCTAACCCTTTTTTCAGGGAAGCCGGATTTGACTTCCATGTATCGTCCACGAGCGTGACTTGATTACGTCCTTCCATGATTTCAAAATGGGATCTCATGTGATGATAAGAGGATAATCTTTTTAACGCATAATGAATATCCACTCCTAACACTGCGGCGGCGGCCAATGATGCTACTGCATTATAGACGCTATGATCACCAAGACCCGGAATATATCCTTTATATTCATTATTCTTATATTCCATCCAAAAAGTCATGCCGGACGCTTCATATTGATACTTCTCAATCCTAAACATAGCATTCTTGTTTTTTCCGAATGTGATAATTTCTCCCTTAAATTTAGACGTATCAATGGAGGCAAGATGTGGGTCGTCCGAATTTAGGATAAGAATTCCCTCATTATTCATACCTTCCATGATTTTTGCCTTTTCGGCAAGATAACGATCAAACGAGCGGATTTTATCCGTATGATCTACATCTATCATGGTCATAATTCCAATCGTCGGGTAAAAATACTTACAGGATTCCGTCATATCCCCTCTTTTAGATACGGCTGTTTCAAACACGGCCACATCCGTGTCTTCCTCAATTCCCAATAAATATGAAAGGTTGTAATAATCGGCGTTTTTGCTGGAGATGGTTGCTTGAACATTGTGTTTTTCTTCTAGGATATGTTTTAGCATTTCCTTCGTAGTAGACTTACCGCATGTACCAGTAATGGCAACGACAGGAATGTTAAACAGATGCCTGTAATAGGACGTGAATTGAAAGAAACTCTCTTTGAGGTCCTCTACCATAATGATTTGCTCAGGCTTTAAACTTTCCATTTGAGAAAATGGTGTATCTGTAACAATAAACACATTCTTGTACTTCTTGATCCTTTCAACCGGCACCTCCAGGTTGCTCAAACGAAAATATAAGGTATGACTCCTAATTTCAGGTCTGGCATCAGTGACTGTCTTAATCCGTATACCTTTTTGCTTTTCATTAGGCTGAATGTTCATTGCCGTTAATATGTTTTCTAATAATAAAGTCTTCAAAATATCCCTCCAAAGTTCCTTTTTAAAAAAAGCATCTCCCCTCATAAAACAATTCCATATTCTTATAGTGAACGTTTCACTTTGAAATCACATGCTAATGTATCATATGACGAGCTACCCATTGCAGGTGTGTGATAAAGACTAAGTTTAGGAATTAAAGGGAACTTTTAAAGATATTTTCGTGCAAAAAAAGACCGCAGGTGTGGAACACCTGCAGTCTTTTTTATCGTAGACATATTTAATTTATACAATCTGGATAGAGCCAAACTCACCATGCGGGTGGTTTTGTACTTTAAATCTTCTATACTCATATTCTAATCTTGATAGTGGCAACTTATAAAGCTGTTGATCTTCTTTGTTGTATACGTTAAAGAAAATTAATTTATTGATAAGTTTTTGCCGCTTCTTTTCATCATTCTTTCTCATCAGAAACACACTCCCTTTAGTTATACAAAACATTCCTGAATACAACAACTTATATATCTGTTTATTAGGTTAATTTCATTATAAACCTATAATTCCTACCTGTAAAGTAAGAATTAAAACAAAATAAAAAAGGCACTATCATCATGACAGTGCCTCCCGAGATACTTATCCCTTGTATGCTTTCTGTAATTCCGCAATATCAAATTTCTTCATTTTAAGAAATGCTTTCGTAACACGCGCAAGCTGCTCAGGTGTGCCCTTTGACATCATCACGTTCATCTCACTTGGCACAATCTGCCAGGATATACCAAACGGATCTTTCAGCCAGCCGCATCGCTCGGCTTCAGGAACAGCAGAGAGCTTTTCCCAGTAATGATCAATCTCTTCTTGAGTGTCGCAGTACACCATAAATGAGATGGCCTCGTTGAAGCTGAATTTATGATTGTGTGCGCTATCCATGGCGGAAAACCACTGATTTTCAACCATAAAATCAGCGTTCAAGATGGTTCCTTCTTTGTCAGGTTCCATACCTTTTGGGTAACGGGTGAGAAGTCCCTGCTTTGCGTTATTAAAAACTGATAAGTAGAAATTAATCGCCTCTTCCGCCCTACCGCATTGATCACCTACAAACAAAAATGATGGCACGATGGCAGGCCGCTCCTCACTTTCTGGATTGGTTAGGATTAACTGCCAGGACAAGCCAAACTTGTCTTGGATCCAGCCAAACTTCTCACTGAACGGATACTGATCAAGAGGCATTAACGCTATGCCGCCATCGGTCAATTTTTTCCAAACCTCATTTAACTTTTCGCTCGCATTTTTATCTTTCGATGGGTCAAAATTCACGATGAAAGAGATTGACGGGTTGATTTTGAAATATGGTCCTGCGCTGATTGCCATGAACTTCTGTCCACATAGCTCAAAAGAGACGATATTTGATTCTCCTGAGGGCGTGTCGTTGATTTGCGTTTTACTAGTAATTTTGGAGTCTGGAAAAATGGAAGTATAAAACTCTGCTGCTTCTTTTGCCTCTTTGTCATACCATAAATGCGGGACGATTTTTTGCTTACTATTAGGCATAGTTATTCCTCCAATAAAATCTCTTTATTAATGCTCAAATATTTTATCCTTTATAAATAATACCAAATTTTTCTTTAACACTTCTACCATACCCGAGAATTGTAAAGGAAAGCAACCGTATATTATTGTTTTTGAGGACATTTGTACTGCGGAACGTCAAAAACGCCTTCAAATCATTTGAGGGCGTTTTTGACAATTGGAGGCAATACTCTCTTACCAGTTTAATTGTTTCATTTGATATCGGTTTTTTTACCTAGCTTCCTGCAGCGATAACATTTGAATGATTGTTCTCATGACCGCATCTTCTTCATTAGAACGTATAATAAAATTCGTAGCATCTTTTAATTGATCAACAGCATTACGGACTTAACGTCCATGTACAGTTCTCTATTAAAATCAACGCTATTATTCAAGAATGTTCCATCCATATCGGTTAACACTAATTTAATCATCTGATCTACTCCTCTTATGATGAATTATCTTAAGTTAGCTTCCTCGTCCAAATCTTCTTGGGTTTTTTCTCTGTCCTTATAGTAATATTTCATATCGTGTTCATTGATGGTGCGTGCAAGGATTGCCAACAGCAACCGAATTAGCAGGAATATCTTTCGTCACTACACTTCCAGCACCGATGACACTGTTATCGCCAATGGTTACCCCGGGACAAATGATGCTGCCTGCTCCGATCCAGCAATTATCCCCAATTTTCACCGGATCCGCATACATATATCCTCGGGAATTAGGATTGATTGGATGACCAACAGTAGCGATGGTTACAGCCGGACCAAACAAAACATCTTTTCCGATGGTGATTTTCGTATCTTCAATAAAATTACAGTTAAAATTAATATAATTACCCCCGCCAAATTCGATGTTCGTTCCATAGCAAAAGTAAAATGGCGGCTCGATCCCCCCAAGAGTTAAAACAACTCAATAAAGACAATTTTAAAGAAGAAAGGAAAGCAGACAGCTACATTACTTTCGAAAACTTAACAGACGAAGGTATTACATACAAAAAGGTTGGTGTCTATACTAGCTTTTTCGTCAAGGAAGCTGATCAAGAAGTTGCTAGAAAACAAGTCTGGTTGAATCTAGATACAAATGAAGTAGTAAGATACGATGTATTTAAGTTTAATGCTGATGGCGATGCTACTCAAATCGCTCAATATGATAAGAACCAAGAAAAAGCAGAATCTCAATCTGGTACATATAGTGCAAAAGGCTTTAAATTTAGCGGTGTAAGCTTTGCTTGTAGTATGGCCGGTATTATTGCTTGTACAGCTGCCTTTGGTGGTTTGACTGTGTTTGTTCCAATGGTTGGTGCCGTAGCTAGTTTAGGTTGTGCAATTGCCTTTAACGTTGGTTGTTCCTTCAGTTGATAAATCAAAATTAAAACAAAAACAAGCTTAGGGGATGTACCCTAAGCCTGTTTTCTTCTATAGAATATTTTTAAAAACAATACGTACCATATTGTTAATATTAAATAGCCAATAAAATAACTTAACGTAAAACTTTCGATAGTTTTGATTACCATCAGCCTGATTGCAAAGCAAGCAAAACCAATTGCAAATATTAAATTACTTACCTTCATTAATTTTTTTAGAAAATTTAACGTAGTAATGTTCCAAGGTAGTTTTCCAAAAATAAGCCAAAGATTCGATAGTACAAAAGCAAGTGCAAATGGCAAGTTTGAAGAAATATTAATTCCCCCCATTGCGATTGGAACTGCCAAAGCACCTAAACAGCCTATTGATAACACTGTATAGTACTTTAAAAAGTTTAATGATTTTTTCGATTCGTTAATATTTATATCTGAATATTCATCTAATATTTCATTTGCAAGCTGTCTTGGTGGCAAGAAATCTTTTAATACTATATGAGGTAACTCCTTTTCCGGAACACCCTCTCTTTCCTTTTCTACTGCACTTTCAAACAAATCCGATTTTATCTCGGCTATATGTTGTTCTTTGATACTTTTGGGTAAGTCAATCAGGTTTCGACTTAAATCATTTATATATGAGTCAATCACATTGTTTGAAAAGAAGTACTGTTTTTCCAATCTTTATTCATCTCCCCTACTTATAGTCATCAACGAATGATAAATATCGTTATAACCGTCCAACCTTTCTTTTAATATTTCACTACCTGCCGAAGTGATTTGATAATATTTTCTCTTTGGACCTTCCATTGGATCCTCCCAATAAGAAGTAGCCCATCCGTTTTTGGTTAATCGATTTAAAATTGGATAGATGGTTCCGTTTGGAATCTGAAAAGCTCGGAATTTATTTAATTCACTTGTAATTTTATATCCATACTTAGCCTTTTTGCTTATCAGAGAAAGAATCGCTACCTCAAAAATACCCTTACGCAACTGTATAATCCATTTTTCATTATTTTCCATATCCTTACTATATAGGAGTGGAATATATATATCAATCATATATAGTATAAATGTATAAAAACGGGAATAAATTACTATTCCTCCTTTTATTCTTAAACGCAAAAAAAAAAAACAGCTCAAGGCTGTTTTGAACATACAATTAATTGGATCCTACATATTCACTGTACATTTCCCATTTTTTTGTATACTTATCAAAGAATTTACTGTGTTCTTCAGAAGAGTTAACTTCCCAATATGTATGCTGCACAGCTGTTTTTTTATAAACAAACCTCATATTTCTTCAATACAGGAATGCTCCACATTTCAATAGGGAGAGGATTCAGAATTGATTCTTTTTTCTTATTAATTCATCTCTATCGGATGCCATTGGAGGCTGTTCCAACCATCTATTTTTAATCATGATATTTGCTCCATCTTCAGAATACATCTGAACTTCCATGGATAGCCTGTTGTACATTGCACTAATATCTCCTCTAGGACTTTGACTAACAGCTGTACCATAATAGCCAACGCTCAAAGTAATCAAACCACTTGTGAAGAACATCATCAGTTTATCAGAAAAAGTATGGGATGTACTATTTGTTATTTCTGAATCCCAACCCATAGGTGCTGGAAGTTTACTTTCCTCTAGCTTACTTCTAAATAATCTAATATGTTTATTCCCAACTTCTAAACCCTTTAAAAAGAATTGTTTTACATCCTTATCCTTTGCAACCTGACTAAAGCCAGTAAGTGCAGCTACTCCCAAGGCATTTCTTTGTAGATTCGCAAATAAATTATCGACTTCGGCAGCAATTAATGGTCTTTTTTCTCCGAACACATCTAACATAAACCATTGCTTTTTTACAAATTCAACCTCCTCTAAATTAGGAAGGCTAGGAGACCTGATAAACAATCCTTTAGACAATAATAAATCAGTTGACTTATCATATAATTGCATTGTTTCTGTAAGACATTCCATGTAATAGGATTTAATATCAATTCTTACAGATGTTCCAACACTACCAGCATAAGTTGTAAGCCCAACCTTAGACATTTGGTGTATAAAATTTAGTACAAAACTGTCGGAATAAAGTCTAGGAGCAGTTAAATCAACATCCTCTTCTATACTAAAACCATATGGAACTACATTTTTTTCCTCTGTTAGTATTGCAGTAATCTTTTGAATATGTGACTTTGATAATTCTAAAGCAAATTCAATTATAGGCTTTATTTCAACATCCTCAGCTTTTTCTAGAAAATATGTAAGAACACATAGGCTTGAGCTATCATTTAAGTATTGAAGCCAAAGTTGACCAATCTCACCCGCTGTTAGCCTAATCTGTTTTTCTTTTTCATCCATAAGTAACCCTCCAAAAAAGTTATACTAAAAAATACTTTCCCCATAAATTACCTATTTTATGTGTTAGTTACCTGATACGTCCCCTTGCAAAGAATGAGCCAGCAATCGCTAAATTGCATACTACTTCTTATACTGTACTTTTTTCAACTAAACCCGTTAGTGCAGTAATCATCCCTTCACAAATAATAATAAATATTAGTGCGTATACAAGTTCACTGTTAAATAATTATTCAGAAAAATTAATAAACATACTACCAAAACATACATCAGTTAATTGCCAGAAACAAACAATTGCCCGATACTTTAATACAATTCTTTAGGAAATAAGCAGATTGTCTCATCAACCTATCCATACAATACTTTCAATGAATCCTATTACTTAGATATTTCTCGAATGTAATCTTCCCCATTTTTCGACTAGGATTGGTATTTTTCCCATCGGAAAAAGATTTGGATAGTCTTCCTGGTAGAGAAAAGCTTAATACTTTATTGGTTTCATTATTTATGTTGATTTTCATTTCAGCCATTTCTCTTAATGTCATGATATCTGGTCCACCAAAATCCTCCGCTCTTCCTTGTGGACCTTTTTCCACTAACCCGGTGAGATGATTGGCATATTCACTTACATCAACACTTTGGAATTTAAAGTTCCCAGGGACAATATACCTTTTAAAGAGGGATTTTGATAAAAATATATTCTCGACAAAATGGTGGAACTGAGTTGCACGGACAATTGTATGAGGGACGGAACTATTTTTCAATAAATCTTCTGCTTCAAATTTTTCTTTATAATATTTAAAGGGTATTTCTTCTATCCCCACTATTGATGGATAAATAAAATGTTTTATATGTTCCATTTTGCTTAAAAACTCTTTAAAACCTGAAACCTCGACCATTTTTGAATGTTTAATCGGACTTGTTGCTGCGTGTATAATTATATCTACATCTTTTATTGCTTCCTCTAATCCTTCACCATACAATAAATCACTATAGACCCACTCGAAATCTCCTATTCCTTCAGGTTTTCTTCTGGAAGTTATTTTAACTTTATAATCAGATCCCTTTAATTGCTTAAGCAAAGCTGAACCAAGCTGCCCCGTTGAACCAGTAACTAGTATCCTCAAGGTACACACTCCCGTACTATTGGATTTCTTTTATATTGTATTATTCAGAGGTCGGGGGCTTTATTCAATTAAACTAACTTTTACTTTAGGTGCATTTCTTTGAAATTTTGCTTATCTTCAAAAAAAAAGGACCATCCAAAGATGGTCAAAGTTTTTCAAGAAGAGATATGGGGGAAAAGTAGCTGTTAAGTATTTACCCGGACTCTTAATAGTTAAACAAGAAATGCAGATAATTTTTTCCTTTTTTGATTATATTTTTTAAGAGTATACGATCTTCATATTTTCTCTTCTATTATTTTCTGTTTTAAGTGTATAATATTTCCTATTACAACATATTTTACAGTGTATACTTTTGTTTTCAAGGTGCCTCCTACCCTCATATTATTCAAGCGATTGACTAATTTAATCATTTTGTAGGTATTTTTCAATACTACTAGATAGTAGGTGTTAAAATAATTGGATTTTATTAGAGTAAATAAAGGTAAGAATAGCTGGAAAAGGTATTTATCCTCATTTATTGTGATTATGTTGTTTATCACTGTCGGGGCGCTGCCCTATGTCATCATTAGTGACTGGATTGTTAATTCGGATGGAAACCCCCATACCTATTTGGATTTAGATAAAGGGGAGTATGTAGGAATTAACCCGTTACTTAATTTTACCTTGATGAACTCTCAATTTTTGTTTTGGCTTCTGGGCCTTTTTGTCGCGATACGTTTCATTCATAAACGGAGATTTATATCGCTCATTACGCCCAATAGAAAAATAAATTGGAAGCGAATCGGCTTTGGATTTATGACCTACTTTGTCATTCTGGGTCTGACTACCATCATCGATTACCTCTTAAACCCTGGGGATTACTCATTCAACCATATTAAAGTTTCGGACTTTTTGATTTTATTTGTGCTCGTGTTGGTTTTAACTCCAATTCAAACGACCTGTGAGGAATTATTTTTCAGAGGATATCTCATGCAATTTTTCGGAAAATGGATTCGCCTGCCTTTTCTTTTAGCTCTTATCACAGGTTCGATTTTTGGTGCACTTCATTTTACCAATCCTGAAATGGGATATTCCCCCTTATTGGTTGGAATGGATTATTTGCTAACCGGATTCATCTGGTGTTATATCACCGCAAAGACGAACAGTACGGAATTGTCAATTGGAGCGCACGCAGCCAATAATATGCTGTTGGGATGGTTCATCACGATGGATGACTCTGCCTTTGGTGACCTTCCATCCTTATTTATTGTCACAAATATTGACCCGGCGATCTCCCTCGTGTGGACTGTTGTTTCTCTTGGAAGTTTCCTATTTATTTCGCTGAGAAAATACAAATTTACCAGACTATAATAAAGATGCCAGTAACCTTTCTATTTGAAAGATTACTGGCATTTTTTTTAAAAAGAAAACAAATTGCTGCTCAAATTCCACTTCATATAACTCTCCGCATAATTCTCGTGCAAATACAAATTTTATTTGGTCTGCATTCCTTTTAATCTCAATTTAACCTAATTATATTGTGTTTAACTAGCTGTTCCAAACTGCATTCACTTGCCCTTGATGTCACGAAGTGTTCAAATCTTTTTGACTTGTTTGTGAACAGATTCATAAAGAACTCCAATTCAAAATTAATCAATCTATAATAACAACATAAATAAGTTGAATGTAATGTTAATCACTTATGATCCTTATTCAATCAACCCACTAAATTAGAGAAAATGTTTATTTCAAAAAACTGGAAATTATTTAAAGCTCTTCATGTAGAAAAATTAAAAACCGAAAATCATTCATTGGAGGAAATTAAAAATGAGTATGTTTTGTTTTCAATGTCAAGAAACTGCAAAAGGTACAGGTTGTACTGTTGTTGGAGTATGTGGAAAAAAAGATGATTTAGCCAATATGCAAGATTTATTGATTTACACGATTAAGGGCGTATCGATTGTGAATACAATCGCTCGTGAAATCGGTATAAATCAAAAGAAAACAGATGAGTTCGTCATCAATGGTCTTTTCATGACAATTACAAATGCAAATTGGGATAAAAATGAATTTTTTAATACAGTAAGAGAAGGATTAAAGCTCCGGGAAGAGATTAAAGAAGCAATCTTAAATGCAGGATACACGTTAGACAACAACAGCGATTTTGTCACATGGAATGGTGAAACTAATTATGAACTTGAAGTGAAATCTGCTTCTCAAGAAGTTAGTGTTCTTGCAACAAGAGATGAAGATATTCGTTCATTAAGAGAGTTAGTGACTTACGGTTTGAAAGGAATGGCTGCCTATTTAGAGCATGCGGCAAACCTTTACTATGAAAATGAAGAGCTAAATGCGTTTATGCAAAAAGCACTTGCAATGATCACTGATGATTCCATAAGTATGGAACAATTGATTGATCTTTCAATGGAATGTGGAAAGTACGGCGTTCATGCCATGGAGCTTTTAGACACAGCCAATACATCAACATATGGTCATCCTGAAATGACAAAAGTAAACATTGGTGTACGCCAAAATCCGGGAATTTTAGTTAGCGGTCATGACTTGAAAGATATGGAACAGTTATTAAAACAAACAGAAGGCACGGGTGTAGATGTGTATACACATAGCGAAATGCTTCCGGCCCACTATTATCCAGCCTTCAAAAAATATGACCACTTTGTCGGTAACTACGGAAATGCATGGTGGGAACAAACTCGTGAATTCGAGAGCTTTAACGGTCCGATTTTAATGACAACCAACTGTATTGTACCACCAAAAGCATCTTATAAAGGAAGAATGTATACAACTGGGGCAACGGCTGTTGAGGGTGTGACTTATATTCCTAAGAATGAAGATGGTACAAAGGATTTCTCGCGTTTAATTGAGCATGCAAAGCAATGCCAGTCGCCAGTAGAAATTGAAACAGGTGAAATTATTGGAGGATTTGCTCATAATCAAGTGGCTCAAGTAGCTGATCAAGTGGTAGAAGCAGTGAAAAACGGTGATATTAAACGATTCTTTGTCATGGCTGGCTGTGATGGCCGCCATAAGAGCAGAACTTATTATAAAGAGTTTGCCGAAGAGCTTCCAAAAGATACGATCATTTTAACAGCCGGTTGTGCAAAATATCGATACAATAAACTGGATTTAGGTGATATCAACGGTATTCCAAGAGTCCTTGATGCCGGTCAATGTAACGATTCCTACTCTCTAGTCATGACTGCATTGAAGCTGAAAGAAGCATTCGGATTAGAAAGTGTAAATGAATTACCGTTATCTTACAATATCGCATGGTATGAGCAAAAAGCGGTGATCGTTTTCTTATCTTTACTTTACTTAGGTGTGAAAAATATTCACGTTGGACCAACCTTACCAGCCTTCTTATCACCAAATGTAACGAACTTCTTGGTTGAGAATTTTGGTGTAGGCGGCATTTCCAATACTAAAGCCGACTTGGAAATGTTCATGAACACCTCTATTGATATTCAAGGCAGTGCATTAGTTTAATAGGTTAAAAGATAAAATCCAGGGAGAGTCAGTGGCTTTCCCTGGATTTTATTCGTTTATATATAGGATTTGGGAGTCATCCAAAAATGGATGATATTCACCCCATTTAATAATTTCACATAGATTAATTTAGAGGTTTATTCCGCAACTTTTCTAGGATTGAGGGCTTCCCTTTAGTAGAAAACCAGTCCACACCTGCCTTATATCAATGGAGGTATAACATATGACAAAATTTAATTCCTTTCATGGAACCATTACGATGATTACTGATTTTGAAGGAGATGGCTGCAATAAATTAATTACTGTAGAAAACGGAATGGGAGGAATTGTAAATTTCGTAATCACACCTACAACTTACTTTGTTGACCATGCAATGGTAGCCGTTGGTGATCGAGTGACTGGATATTATGACGAGAATGCACCTGCTATTTTAATTTACCCACCACAATATCAAACACTTGTTATGGTAAAGAAAAGCCCCTATCAGAATGTCAAAGTAGACTATTTTAATAATCAGTTGGTGAGTAGTGATGGGTTATTACGATTAAATGTATCTCCCTATACCCAAACGGTTTTAACAAATGGTCAATCATTTACAAGAAGCCTTGCAAACCGAGACCTCATTGTTATTTATGGACCTTCCACGAAAAGTATTCCTGCCCAAACCACCCCTTATCGGATTGTAGTTTTGTGTTAGGGGCTTGAATGAGCAACTTATTATTTATATGGGTAACCCAATTGTCTACCGAGATAAAAATTTTTTGAGGTGCTCGGTCGTCAATGAGCTCTCTTGTCTACCGAGATAGAAGTTTTTTGAGTTAGCCGGTCGCCAATAAGCTCTATTGTCTACCGAGATAGAAGTTTTTTGAGTTGGCCGGTCGTCAATGAGGTCTATTGTCTACCGAGACGGAGATTTCTTGAAGTGGTCGGTCGTCAATGAGCTCTCTTGTCTACCGAACCAGAAGTTTTTTGAGTTGGCCGGTCGTCAATGAGCTTTATACTCTATTATTCACCGATAATACTTCCTCTATTCTATCTTTACTCCAATTAAAAAAGGTAGCTTAACTACCTTCTTTCACGGATGGAACGTGTCTTAAAGGAACTCCCTTTTCCTTATTGGTTCTTGTCTTCCAAAATATAAATAACGAGAAAATCACAAAAAACAGACAAACAAAGTATACATTTCGATACCCTGCAAACTGGGCGATGACACCCCCGCCTAGGTTCCCTATTAATCTGCCAATGGTCGAGCCATTGGAATAAATGGTTGTTGATAATCCCGGTGAATGAGGCAGTATATCTGTGAAATAGCTCAACCCATTTCCCATAAGTATCGCCACAGCAGTTGCCTGCAGAAGCTGCGCTGCAACCAACTGCCAAGAAGCAGTTGATACACTTAAGATAAGATAATACATAACCGAAACCAAGCAGCCAAGAATCATCAGAGAATGGTTCGATATCTTTTTGCTCAAGGCACCAAGAACAATCATAATCGGAATTTCCAAACCAGCTGACAAACTAACCACCAATCCCACTTCTGAATGAGTCCCATGAAGCTCATTCACAATAAAAAGCGGCGTATTAATACTGTTAATCGCATTGACTGCAAATAAAAAAATAAAGGCAATAAGCGGCACCATAATCTGCTTGTTTTTTACAGATGGTGACCCAGCACCTGCTCTCTTCTTACCATTTTGAACCGTTTTTCTTTTTTTAAGAAACAGAATGACAAGAGAGGCAATGATCAGATAAATGGCAGATGTCCCTAAAAAAAGTCCCTTATAGCCGAGCGCACCCAAAATGAAGGTACCGCCTAATGGCCCAATGAGGAAACCAAGAGATACAAGAGAACGCAAGGTAGACATTGCGAATGTCTTGTCATCGGATTTGCTCTCATTAGCGGACTCCTGGGCGGAGGCATATATTTGCGGCATGGCAGCCGCTCCTAAGCCATTAAACAGAGTGACGACAAACAGTAAAATATAGAAGTTGTGAAACACTAAATACGAACCATATCCCAGTGCAGAGGAAAGCATGGCTAAAATAATTAACCCTTTTCGATCTAGACCGTTATCGGAATTTTTCGCAATAAGCGAGTTTACCACCACTCCGCTTAAGGAACTGATCGCCATAAAAACGCCAAAAGCTCCTGCACTCATTCTTAAATCTTCAGTAAAATACAAGGATAAGTAGGGCTGAGTAATGGAAATGCCAATACCGACAAGCAGCATACAAATGACAAATAAACTATAACCTTTAATCGCAAACAAGTTCTTCAACCGTGCAAACACATGTAGCCCTCCCTTCCTTCAAGCCTACTCTTCTACAATATTTACACTTAACAATTAAAATTATGGTTGATTATTTCAATCAATTTAAATTCTTGTTTCTCATATTCAAATTTCAATATGCAGCAATTGCCAATTCTTTCTTTTTGAGTAATCGAACTTGTATGCTCCCAATACTGCATAAATTTTCTGCAAGCGGCTCCGTGAGATACGGCTAAAACCACTTCATTATCTTCTTCCATTATTTTTTGACAAGTCTCAACCACTCTTTTTTGAAATTCCTTTTCTTTTTCTCCACCATAATTGGCAAAAAAATCACCGTAAGGCAGGGATGGATTTAAATCTTCACTTTCCCCTTCAAAAGTTCCAAAATTCCATTCCTTTAGCCCTTTTAGTCTTATATAAGGCATATCAGCCACAATTTCTAAAGTGTCACAAGCTCTTTCGGATGTTGAGCTATAAGCATGGTCGAAAACAATATTGTGCTCTTTAAAATACTTAGCAGCAGTCTCTGCTTGTTGGATTCCTAGTTCGGTAAGTGGTGAATCACACCACCCCTGAATTTTCCTTCGTATATTAAATATCGTTTGTCCATGTCTCATTAGATATAAAGTCTTTTTCATACGTACCCCCATCGATGAATTTTAAAAAAACATTTACTTACTTATCTAAGTTAACGGCTCCCACGAGCCATTTCATTATTTTCCCCTCCTAAATCCACAGAAAAAGCGTGTGTAGAATTCACACGCTTTTTTATGGACTTAACACCTTAACATGGTGAGTAATGTGTGATAAGAAAGACCATTAAATATCAAGTTGGCGAGTCCCGATCCATTTTACCATTTCAGGATCTTGGTGTGAGAAGAACAAGCTTTGTTTCGTATCTAAGGCAGCAATATTTTCCAAATCCTCTTGACTCAATTCAAAGTCAAAGATATTGAAGTTTTCGATAATTCTTTCCTTACGAACAGACTTTGGAATCGCAACGACGCCTCTTTGCGTTAACCAACGTAAAACCACCTGGGCAACGGATTTATTATGCTTTTCAGCAATTGATAATAAAATTTCGTTTTGGAACAGGTTATTTTTCCCTTCTGCAAACGGTCCCCAAGACTCAATTTGTACATTGTTCTCTTTCATCAAGTTAGCACTTTCTATTTGTTGGTGGAAAGGATGTGTTTCAACCTGATTTACAGCTGGGACCACTTCATTATGAAGTATAAAATCAGTCAGACGATCTGGATAGAAGTTGCTAACTCCAATTGCTCTGATCTTACCCTCACGATACAATTCCTCCATCTCACGCCATGAACCGTAAACATCGCCATATGGCTGGTGAATTAAGTACAAATCTAAATAATCCAGCTGCAGTCTTTCCAGCGATCTTTCAAATGCCTTCTTTGTCTTTTCATATCCGGTATCCTGAACCCATAATTTCGTAGTGATAAATAATTCATCTCTTGCTACACCACTGCGCTTGATGGCTCTGCCCACCGCTTCTTCGTTTAAATAAGAAGCAGCGGTATCAATCAGACGATAGCCTGCCATAATCGCCTCATAAACAGCTTGTTCACATTCTATTTCATCTTGAATTTGAAAAACGCCAAAACCAAGGATTGGCATTTCAACACCATTGTTTAAAATAACTTTTTGCATTAAAAATTCCTCCTGTGATTCAATTAATATCTAATTTACTTTTATCTAAGAATATCCACCACTGTGATTACCATTAGAGGATACATATATTATGCAACAAAAGGAATTCAGGCTGATATCACAATCGTATCAAATGATTGCCTAATCCTCTCACATCCATTTACTAAAAAAATGAATTAACCTTATAATAGAATCATCACAAAGGAAAGAACAAAGGAGTAGCTTATGTTTGAACAATTATATAGACAAAGAGTTGAACTTGCGAAAATCATAGAGGGCCATACTGGAAAGGATGGAACTCAAAGAACCGCCATTCCATCCCTGTTCTTCTCCCGTTACTCTGATGAGTCCGGTCCAGTTTATGGTGTTTATAAGCCAGCCTTATGCATTGTGGTTCAAGGGATGAAGGAAGTTTTGCTGTCACAGGAGCTCTTTAGGTACGGTCCTGCCGATTATCTTGTGGCATCCGTTAATCTGCCAATTACCGGACAAGTCACGGAAGCCTCAGCCGATGTTCCATATCTGGCTCTTAAACTTGAATTTACTCCGAGTGAAATATTGGAGGTATTACGTGAATTCCAAATGGACGCGGAGAAGAAGGAAAATGCTAAACGAGGCATGTATGTCAGCAATATAGAACCATCATTGCTAGATGCGGTAACACGATTAGCTCGGTTATTGGATACTCCGAACGACATTAAAGTACTTGCTCCTCTAATCGTGAAAGAAATCATTTATAGGGTTCTGCAAGGAGATCATGGGGGGATATTAAAACAGATAGCGATAGCCGGAAGTTCGACCCATCAAATCAGTGATGTGATCGGACATATCATGAATAACTATGAAAAGTCACTTAAGATAGAGGAACTGGCGGAGATAGCAAATATGAGTGTTTCTTCTCTTCATCGGCACTTTAAAGAGATAACCGCAATGAGCCCGATTCAATTCCAAAAACAACTGAGACTTCAGGAAGCCCGAAGCCTGTTATTATCTGAATCAGCAGATGCAGCGGATGTTGCATTTCGGGTTGGCTACGAAAGTCCATCGCAATTTAGTCGTGAATATTCCCGGATGTTTGGTTTACCGCCTAAGGAAGATGTAAAGCGAGTGAGAGATAACACTGACCAAACGATAAACCTCTGATCCCCCTCCTCCCTGTATTTAGCAAACCAAAAAGGTCGCAAATGGCAGTATATTTTTGTGGATGGAAAAGAAGGCTTAATAAAATCTTATATATTAGGTCTTCTATTCAAATCAATATAATATGGCAAAAGTATACCATTATAAAATAAATCAAAAAATTTTGATAAACCAATTGACACAAGAAAAAAATGGATATATTATGAATACATCAAGAAAATTTGATGTAAAAAAGAAGGTGGGAAATATGTCCGAAGAAATGAAGCTAAACATTGAAATTCAGGATGTTTCGATGGACCGGATATTTGAACAATATGAACAAAAGTTTAAAGCACTCGCCGATAAGAAAAGGTTACAAATCATGAATCTATTGACCAAAAATGGCAGCATGTGCGTATGCGACTTGTCCCCCCTGATCGATATGGCACAATCAAAACTGTCCTATCACTTAAAGATCCTTTTGGATGCCAACCTGATCAAGAAAGAAACAAAAGGGACATGGAGTTATTACGATTTAAACCAAGAAGAGCTAAACCATCTTTTGTCATCTGAACTTTGCTGCCTTTTCAAACCGACTTGCGACTAATTTTTTTTATATTTAATATCAATTTTTTTTGATTAATATATCAATAATAGTTGATTAAGGAGGAGTTCACCATGTTTTTTAACGAAAACGAAGTGTATCAAATGATGAAATTGCGCCAAGAGGAAACAGAAAGGAATGCTTTGAACGCTTGGAAAAATGAGGTAGTGGAAAAAGAATCCATCCTTGAAAAAGTAGTGAGGAAATGGAATAACCGCAATAAATCCTTCAGCATACCACAACAAAATTGCTGCGCTTGCCATTGCTAAAGGAACCTAACAAAAAATAACATAAAACTCGGAGGGAATCGAAATGAAATATGCGCATGTTGGCCTTAATGTAACAAATCTGGAAAAATCTTTGGAGTTTTACAGAAAATTGTTCGGGGCTGAACCTGTGAAGGTAAAGCCTGATTATGCAAAGTTTCTGCTTGAAAGACCAGGTTTAAATTTCACCCTCAATCTTCGGGATGAAGTAAGTGGAAATCAAGTAGGTCATTTCGGGTTTCAAGTGGAAAGTACAGAAGAGGTCATTGCTCATAAGAATAGGCTTTCTGGTAGCGGTATTCTTTCCCAATACGACGAAATAAACACAACCTGCTGCTATGCACTCCAGGACAAATTCTGGATTCATGACCCCGATGGAAATGAATGGGAGTTTTTCTACACAAAGGGTGATATCGAACAAAAAACCTCGGATACATCATCTTGTTGCGTAAATGAGCCGAAGGTTGAAAAGGCGGAGTGTTGTTCGACTATTCCTCAAATCAACTGCTGTTCATGATTTAAACCATATAAAAGGGTCTCACTCCTTGTGAGACCCTTTTATTAACAACATCTTCCCGTATTGCCGATCATCGAGATCCCTGATCCATTGCCACTTCGGTCTAGAATCAGGTCTTCCGTACTCGGTTCAATAATGGGATCGATTGCTACTGTTATTTCATTAATGGTGACGATGATATCGTCTGCTTCCGGCTCATCCAGAGCCAGTCCAATTCTTGGCGTTCCTCAGCCAAAGCCATCAAAGAAGATTCGAATGTTCTTAGCATTCTCTTCTTCGAACATTTTCTTAAATTCATCTCGAGCTTCGTCAGTAATTTTCATGTTCGTTCCCCTCCTAGTGATTATTCTCTCGTTTCTGCAAAACGTTTAATACGATTCCCAATTTCATCACGGACACGTTGGAAGAAAGCCCATTTTTCCTCGTCTGTCCCTTCAGCTTTAGCCGGATCATCAAATCCCCAGTGAACTCGTTTAACATGAGGAGGAGTTACAGGACAATGTTCTGCTGCATGCCCACATAAAGTAACCACTAATGCCGCATGATTTAAAATATCAGGATCGATAACGTCAGATGTTTGGTTTGAAATATCAATGCCTGCTTCTTTCATTGCTTTTACCGCATTAGGATTTAATCCATGAGCTTCAAGCCCGGCACTTTTTACTTCCCACTCACTACCTAGATGCTTCTTAGCCCAACCTTCTGCCATTTGGCTGCGGCAAGAGTTTCCTGTACATAAAAAATAGATTGTTTTTTTGTTTTCCATATAGTTTTCCTCCATTATTAAACGGATTGTTCGTTAAAGTATTTTCGTCTAAACCATAATGCCACATTAACCAGTGCAATCATGACCGGTACCTCCACAAGCGGTCCGATAACGGCTGCAAATGCTGCGCCGGAATGGATTCCGAATACCCCGACCGCAACGGCAATTGCAAGCTCAAAATTATTGCTTCCTGCTGTAAAGGAAAGAGTTGTCGTCACCGCATAGTTTGCACCAATCTTCTTTCCTAAGAAGAAAGAGACGAAAAACATCAAGATAAAGTAAATCAATAACGGGATTGCGACCCGAACCACATCAAACGGCAAGCTCACAATCATATCTCCTTTTAGAGAAAACATGACAATGATCGTGAACAGCAGAGCAATTAGTGTAATCGGGCTAATTTTAGGAATGAATACTTTCTCATACCATTGTCTGCCCTTCGCCCTGACCATCGTAAAGCGAGTGAGCATCCCTGCAATAAACGGGATACCAAGGTAAATGAACACGGACTTTGCCACTTCAAGGATGGTAATATTAACAATGGCGCCATGGATTCCAAGCCATCCCGGTATAACCGTAACGAACACATAAGCATAAACTGAGAAAAACAGCACTTGGAAAATCGAGTTGAATGCGACTAACCCTGCTGAATATTCGGTGTCCCCTTTTGCTAAATCGTTCCATACGATGACCATGGCAATGCATCGTGCCAAACCAATCAAAATCAGCCCTACCATATATTCCGGTTTGTCTGGAAGAAAAATGATGGCAAGCAGGAACATTAAAATCGGTCCGATAATCCAGTTCTGGACCAATGATAAAACAAGAACTTTGACATCCTTGAAGACCCTGCCGATTTCCTCATAACGGACCTTCGCAAGTGGTGGATACATCATTAAAATCAAACCAATAGCAATCGGGATGGATGTCGTTCCGACCTGAAGTTTGTTCAATCCGTTCACCAATTTTGGGAAGGCAAAGCCTAATCCAACCCCCACCGCCATCGCTAAAAAGATCCAAACCGTTAGATATCGGTCTAGGAACGATAGGCGTTTCTTTTCTTTATTTGCACTCATTTTTCCACTCCTTTAGCAACCGCAACGAAGCGTTGCATTGCTTTTTTCTATCTGGTTAATTTTTTCTGTCTGATCCGGAGCGTGCTTCAAGATATCAACCATAAGTCCGAACAGGTCGCTCTGTTCGTTCAAAGAATAATAGACCCACTGTCCTTTTCTAGCCTCATTTACGATTCCTGCATCTTTTAATTTTCTAAGATGCTGGCTTATAGAAGGCTGGCTCATGTCAAATACTTCTTGAAATTCACATACGCAGCACTCTCGATGCTTCATAATGGATACCATGGTTAAACGTGTTTTATCCCCTAAAAGCTTTAAGAGCAAGGCTGTGCGATCCAATTCCATTCGGTTAACCCCCTATTATTAACATATAATTATTTCCTTATATAAGATAAACCAAAATCGTGTTATCTTCAAGCTTTAGAATGTTAAGAATTCGTAAATAATAAAGTAGGGAAACCTTTTTCAAGGCTTCCCCCTTATCAAACCGTACGTGCCC
>NZ_JAABNN010000074.1 GCF_009928415.1 Bacillus sp. USDA818B3_A | reverse complement strand
TTCAAAGAACGATTTAAAAAAGCTTTGAGAGAATTGCTCCCTCAAAACTAAACAAGGCAACTTCCACGAATAAGCTTCATGAATTACCTACTTAGTTTTACTTCAAGTTGCCTTGCGACGAGCTGAACATACTCTTCTTCGAATATGCTCTGGCGCAGGAGCAAACTTGGCGAGAGATTGTACTCTCAAAACTAAACAAACAAAGTACGTGCAACAAACGATTTTGTCTGGCTCATATGTCCAGCATATATCCTTAGAAAGGAGGTGATCCAGCC
>NZ_JAABNN010000061.1 GCF_009928415.1 Bacillus sp. USDA818B3_A | reverse complement strand
AAGTGTTGTGAATGTGCTTCAGCCAAAATTCGAAGATAACCTGTTTCATAACTGGTCAGTAGGTTATAGACCAAATCGTGGAGTACAAAGAGCCTTACAAATAATCCTTTGGAATATTGAACAGGGGTACAATCATATCTACGACTGTGACATAAAAGGATTCTTTGATAATATACCTCATAAGAAACTTATTAGAGTTCTTAAGAAGTATGTATCGGATCGTACGGTCCTAGACCTAATTGAACAATGGCTAAAAGCTGGACACATGGAAGAAGGAGAACTTATTCACTCGGATTATGGAACACCTCAGGGAGGTGTGATTTCACCACTTTTAGCAAATGTATACTTAAATGAAATGGATTGGGAATGGGACTTGAATAATATTCGTTTTGTTCGCTATGCGGATGATTTTCTGCTTTTTGCCAAAACGAAGGAAGACATCAAGAAAGCTGCTTCTATCACTAGGGATAAATTGAAGGAACTTGGACTAGAAGTTTCTAAGGAAAAGACAAAAGTCGTTGATTTCAAGAATGATGATTTTGATTTTCTTGGTTTCACCTTCCATCAT
>NZ_JAABNN010000060.1 GCF_009928415.1 Bacillus sp. USDA818B3_A | reverse complement strand
CTATTTCACTCCCCTTCCGGGGTGCTTTTCACCTTTCCCTCACGGTACTGGTTCACTATCGGTCACTAGGGAGTATTTAGCCTTGGGAGATGGTCCTCCCTGCTTCCGACCGGATTTCACGTGTCCGGCCGTACTCAGGATCCACTCGGGAGGGAACGAAGTTTCAACTACAGGGCTTTTACCTTCTACGGCTGGCCTTTCCAGGCCGCTTCATCTACCCCGTTCCTTTGTAACTCCACAATGAGTGTCCTACAACCCCAAGAGGCAAGCCTCTTGGTTTGGGCTAATCCCGTTTCGCTCGCCGCTACTTAGGGAATCGCGTTTGCTTTCTCTTCCTCCGGGTACTTAGATGTTTCAGTTCCCCGGGTCTGCCTTCAGTACCCTATGTATTCAGGTAAAGATACTGCTCCATTACGAGCAGTGGGTTTCCCCATTCGGAAATCTCCGGATCAAAGCTTACTTACAGCTCCCCGAAGCATATCGGTGTTAGTCCCGTCCTTCATCGGCTCCTAGTGCCAAGGCATTCACCGTGCGCCCTTTCTAACTTAACCTAAAAGGTTTTACTCTA
>NZ_JAABNN010000015.1 GCF_009928415.1 Bacillus sp. USDA818B3_A | reverse complement strand
GAATGCCTGCCTGTCACGCAGGAGGTCGCGGGTTCGAGTCCCGTCCAGACCGCCATATTATTTAGAACTAGTCGAAACAGTGTTTCGTCTTTTTTTTTGCCTAAAAATACATATGAAGACGGAATTCTAAGAAAAGCAATTTCAAATGTCTTTCATCTTTTTTATGAGGGACAACCATCAAAGACAAAACCTAAAAAGTGTCCTTCATCCTGCTTATGAAGGACAACATCAAAGAAAATCTGTCTTAACTGTCCTTCATCCTACCTATGAAGGACAAATATGAAAGATAAATCACTCAAAAAGTCCTTCATCCGTCCTTCATCCCACGAATTACTCAAAGAAAACCACACCCGAGTATAAAAATTCTTATAAACTAGATAAGTATCCACCTTTAGGAGTTCCTAAGGTTTTTTTTATACCCAAATAAGGGTAAAATGAAAATAAAGAATTGTTATGGTAAAGTTAGGTGATTGGATGAAAGAATATGAATTAACTACATCAAATAATGAGGAAACATCTCAGTTTGCTGAAAGACTCGCAGGACATCTTCAGCCAGGGGACGTGATCGCATTAGAAGGAGATCTGGGCGCCGGGAAAACGACTTTTACAAAAGGTCTTGCCAAGGGATTAGGCGTAAAGAAAAACGTTAACAGCCCCACATTTACAATAATAAAAGAATATAAGGGAAACCTCCCCCTGTACCACATGGACGTATACCGAGTAGCGGATGCTTATGAAGACCTGGGCTTTGATGAATACTTTGAAGGCGATGGCATTACAGTAGTGGAATGGGCTCACTTAATTGAAGAACAACTGCCCGCTGAACGGTTGACCATCTATTTATATCATCAGGGACAGGATCAGCGAAAAATCGTCTTAACACCCAAGGGGCAAAGATATGAGCAACTATGTAAGGAGATATTTTAGATGACCACATTAGCGATAGATACTTCTAATTATGTATTAGGAGTAGCGCTGTTAGAAGAAAATCAAGTACTCGGTGAATACATTACAAACTTAAAAAAGAACCACTCCGTTCGGATTATGCCTGCGATCGAAACCTTAATGAAGGATTGTGGGAAGGTGCCCGCTGACTTAACAAAAATTGTTGTGGCAAAAGGACCAGGGTCGTATACGGGTGTTAGGATTGGTGTAACCATTGCAAAAACGTTAGCATGGACATTAAATATACCTCTTGTTGGGGTATCAAGCCTCGAAATCCTAGCAGCAATGGGAAGATACTTTGATGGTTATATCGCCCCAATATTTGATGCGAGAAGAGGACAAGTATATACTTCCCTTTATCAATATCAAAACGGCAAGTTAACTGCCATAAAAAAGGATCAACTTACCATGCTGGCAGATTGGGTTGTCGAACTGCAAGCACTGGACAAACCTGTTCTCTTTGTAGGAAATGACTTACCCATTCATCAGGCTAAAATAGAAGAGGTCCTAAATCAAAAAGCTATCTTTGCGAACGTAACCGAGCACAATCCCCGCCCGGCGGAGCTTGCTTATCTAGGAAAAGATAAACCAGGGGAAGATTTACATACCTTTGTTCCAAATTATATTCGCTTGGCAGAAGCAGAAGCGAAATGGCTGGAGGCAAATGGAAAAATTCAAAATGGATAGGATTAGAGACAAATGGTAGATTCTTTTGTTTTTCGTTATATGAGGGATGAGGATATTGATAAAGTACTAGAGGTTGAACATGCCTCCTTTACCACTCCTTGGAGTCGGGAGGCTTTTTATAATGAAATACACAATAATAAATTTGCCGTCTATATCGTCCTGGAGGAAGATCATAAAATAATCGGCTATTGTGGTTCATGGATTGTTATTGACGAGGCCCATGTAACAAATATAGCCATATTACCGGAATTTAGAGGGAAGAAACTAGGCGGGGCCCTGCTGGCTAAACTGATGACAACGGCTCGTGAAATGGGGGCAAAGAGTATGACCCTTGAAGTCCGGGTGACTAACCACGTAGCCCAATCACTTTACCGGAAATTTGGTTTTCAAAATGGCGGGATTCGAAAAAGATATTATTCAGATAATCAGGAAGATGCATTAATTATGTGGGTGAACTTATGAAAAAAGATTTATTTATATTAGGAATTGAAACAAGCTGTGATGAAACGGCTGTGGCTATCATTAAAAATGGCCGTGAAATGGCAGCCAATGTGGTGGCCTCACAAATTGAGAGTCATAAAAGATTTGGCGGAGTAGTGCCTGAAATTGCTTCCAGGCACCATGTTGAACAAATAACAATAGTCATTGAAGAAGCATTGCACCAAGCGAATCTTACTTTTTCAGAAATAGACGCGGTAGCGGTAACCGAGGGTCCAGGTTTAGTGGGAGCACTGCTAATTGGAGTAAATGCGGCCAAAGCCCTTGCCTTTGCTCATAATAAACCTCTAGTGCCTGTACATCATATTGCAGGGCATATTTATGCCAACAGATTAGTGTCAGAGTTAAAATTCCCGTTATTAGCCCTTGTCGTTTCTGGAGGGCATACGGAACTTGTTTATATGAAAGAGCATGGACACTTCGAGGTCATTGGAGAAACACGGGACGATGCTGCTGGTGAAGCATACGATAAGGTCGCAAGAACTTTAAATATGCCTTATCCTGGCGGACCGCATATTGACCGCCTGGCCCATGAGGGAAAACCGACTATTAACTTACCGCGGGCTTGGCTTGAGGAAGGATCGTACGATTTTAGCTTTAGTGGCTTAAAATCAGCGGTTATCAACACGGTCCACAATGCTGAACAGCGTGGTGAGATCATTGCTCCTGAAGACCTGGCTGCGAGCTTTCAGGAAAGTGTCATTGAAGTACTGGTGAAAAAGACGGAGAGAGCAGTTGAAGAATATAAAGTGAACCAGCTATTAGTGGCTGGTGGAGTAGCAGCGAATAAAGGACTAAGAGCGGCACTTGAAAAGACTTTTTCATCACATCCTGAGGTTGAACTGGTTATCCCGCCGCTATCTTTGTGTACGGATAATGCAGCCATGATTGCTGCTGCGGGTAGTGTGATGTTCGAAAAAGGGGTCAGGGCTGGATTAAATCTAAATGCCAATCCTGGTTTGGATATTGAATTATATAATGAATAGTCCTTCTGTAAAGAAGGGCTTTTTAATTTTTGTCGAAAAAATTTATACACATGTGGACAAAATTTCAGAATAATAAGTAAGGATACCCACAATTTGTGGATAGATATCAACAATCTGTTGATAATGTGGATAAAAGTGGGGATAACTGTGGATATTGTGGAAAAGTGCAATAAATGTACATAACAATACCATCTGAAATGTGAGTAACCTTGTGGAAAACTTAATTTATTTTAAAAGAAAAACCGGGAGATTTCGCCCGGTTTCGTCATTATTCGGCAAGAGCAGCCCATTCGTCCATTAATTGCTCAAGTTCCGCTTTTGCTTTTTCATTTTGTACATTAATTGTTATTACTTTTTCATGATCCTGAAATACGTCTGGATCACATAATTGCTGCTCAAACTCTTGAATTTGCTCTTCAAGTTCCTCAATGCGCTGTTCGACTTCTTCTAATCTTCTTTTTCGCTGCCGTTCAATTTTTTTGCTTTCCTTGTCCTGTTGATAACTATTTTTATCAACGGTTTCCTTATCATTACTTTTCTTAATAGAAGCTGCTTGGGCAAGGGCTGCCAGTTCTTCCTGCTCTAGTTTCTTATCCACATAATAGTCATAATCCCCCAAATACTCTAAGCTTCCGTTAGGACTGAGTTCTAACACCTTCGTAGCAATTCGATTAATGAAATATCGATCATGTGAGACGAAAAGAATGGTGCCAGGATAATCAATTAATGCATTCTCGAGTACTTCCTTGCTGTCGAGGTCAAGATGGTTTGTCGGTTCGTCCAAAATCAGCAGATTGGCTTTTTGCAGCATGAGCTTGGCAAGGGCAAGACGAGCTTTTTCCCCGCCGCTTAGCGTAGAGACAATTTTTAAGACATCGTCACCGGAAAATAGGAAATTACCTAAAACTGTACGAATTTCCTTTTCACTTTTAAGCGGATATTCATCCCATAATTCATTTAACACACGTTTATTAGAAGTTAATTCCGCTTGTTCTTGGTCATAATAACCAATTGCTAGGTTCGTACCATAGCGAATTGTGCCTGCTAACGCAGGAAGCCTCTTAATGATCGTTTTCAGGAGAGTGGATTTTCCAATCCCATTTGGTCCGACCAGAGCAATGCTTTCCCCGCGATAGGCACGAAACAAAATATCCTCTGAGACCTTTCTGCCTTCGTAGCCAACGGCCAGTGATTCTACTGTTAAGACATCGTTTCCGCTTTGTTTTTCAATTTCAAAGGAAAACGCGGCTGATTTTTCATCCCCAAGCGGGCGGTCCATCAACTCCATTTTCTCAAGCTTTTTCCGGCGGCTTTGGGCACGTTTGGTTGTGGAGGCTCTAGCGAGATTTCGTTGGATAAAATCTTGCAGATCTGCTACCTCCTGCTGCTGTTTTTCGTAAAGCTTCATATCGCGCTCATAATTAGCAGCCTTTTGATCAAGGTACGCACTATAGTTTCCTGTAAAACGTTGGATTTGTTTCCGTGACACTTCATAGACCTGTGTCACGACTTTATCTAAGAAATAACGGTCATGGGAAACGATTAATATCGCACCATCATATCCTTGCAAATATTGCTCCAGCCAGGAAAGGGTATCGATATCGAGATGGTTAGTAGGCTCGTCCAATATTAAAATATCAGGTTTTGTTAATAATAGCTTACCTAAGGCCAGCCTGGTTTTTTGTCCTCCGCTTAATGACGCAATCATCAAGGTGTGGTCACGGAAGTTTAAACCAGAGAGGACTGAGCGAATATCTGCTTCAAATTGGTAGCCGCCCTGTTCTTTAAATTTTACCTGAAGCTGGTCATATTCTTTTAAAATACGCTCGTATTTATTATTGTCTTCAAAAATAGCAGGGTCGGCCATTTGTTGCTCCAAACGCCTGAGCGTTTTTTCCATCTGTTGAAGGGGCTCAAAAACCGTTAACATTTCATCCCAAATTGATAAATTCGATTCAAGTCCGGTATTTTGTGCTAAATAACCGATCGTTACATCTTTCGGTTTAATAATTTCACCGCCATCATGAGACAGATGCCCGGCAATAATTTTTAATAATGTTGATTTACCGGCACCGTTTCGGCCGACAAGTGCGACACGGTCACGGGTTTGTAATTCTAGCTTTATATTCGATAAAATAAGGTCAGCACCATAATATTTTTGCAGTTGATTTACTTGAAGCAAGATCATTTATATTCACCTCTATTAAAGACAAAGCGTTACAACTTGAAATTAGACAATAACTGAATTCAAGTTCATTCTTAACGTGAAAAGTTTCACTAAAGATTAAGCGATAAGAAGGCTTTCCTATATAATAAGTGTACCGTATAAGCGTAATCACAGCAATAAAGTAAGGTTTGATGGGACTTTTTTCAAGGAAAAATATAAATTTCGTTCAAAGTTTCACACATAGTGGTAAAAATAGTGTATTATTTTTTTGTAGGAGGATTTTCTTATGGCAGATTTCACGCATTTTAATGAAGAAGGCAGAGCGAAAATGGTGGATGTTAGTGATAAACCTGAAACAGCCCGAACCGCTCTTGCTCAGTCTAGTATTACAGTCAGTGAAGAAATATATGAAAAAATAACGAACCATGAAATGAAAAAAGGTGATGTTTTAGCTGTTGCGCAGGTAGCTGGGGTAATGGCTGCGAAAAAGACATGGGATCTCATTCCAATGTGTCACCCGATTCCATTAACAGGGGTAAATATATCTTTCTCATGGGAGAAAGGCCCGAATCAAACTTATCAATTACATATTGGTGTAGCAGTAAAAACAAAAGGGAATACAGGTGTGGAAATGGAAGCGCTCACAGCCGCATCCGTTTGTGCCTTAACCATTTACGATATGTGCAAAGCAGTAGATAAAGGAATGATTATTGGGCCGACCTACTTAGTCGAGAAAACCGGCGGCAAAAATGGAGACTTCCAACGAACTGAACAAGTGAGATAATGATTAAATTTTATTATTGGGGTGTGGGAGATTATGAGTAACGAAACAATGAAGATACCACAGGCGACAGCAAAACGGCTGCCCCTTTATTATCGATTTTTAAAAAATCTGCATACTTCCGGGAAACAAAGAGTTTCATCTGCGGAACTAAGTGAGGCAGTAAAGGTAGACAGTGCAACGATTCGCAGGGATTTTTCTTATTTCGGTGCCCTGGGGAAAAAGGGTTATGGCTACAACGTCAACTATTTGTTATCGTTTTTCCGAAAAACGCTCGATCAGGATGAATTGACCAAGGTTGCATTAATTGGTGTTGGTAATCTGGGTACGGCCTTTTTAAATTATAACTTTTTAAAAAACAATAACACAAAAATTGAGGTTGCCTTTGACGTTGATACGGAAAAAGTAGGTACGAAGATTCGTGAAGTTCCTGTTTACCATATGGATGAGATAGAAAAGGTCCTTTTAGAAGAAAAAGTCTCTGTTGTTATTCTTACTGTTCCAGCCCCTGTTGCACAGGTCATAACCGACAGACTTGTAAAAGCGGAGGTAAAAGGGATTTTAAATTTTACACCGGCACGATTAAATGTTCCGTCTTCTATCAGGGTTCACCATATCGACTTAGCCGTCGAACTTCAGTCCTTGGTTTATTTCCTAAAACATTATCCGACCGAAGAAATCGAAGAATAATATCAAAAAGTGTTTCACTTCCAAAATATAGTGAAACACTTTTTTTATCGCTTTACCAACGTAACAGTGTTATGTTACACTGTTACCAGAAAGGAGTTTTCAATATGAGCGAGGAGTTAATATCGAAAAAAGAGCTGCTAGAACTTGCGGAAATCTCTTATGGACAGCTGTACCGATGGAAACGGAAGGATCTCATTCCTGAAGAATGGTTTATACGAAAATCCACCTTCACTGGTCAGGAAACCTTTTTTCCTAAAGAAAAAATCTTAGAGCGGATTAATAAAATTCAAACGATGAAAGAAAATTTATCCTTAGATGAGCTGGCAGATATGTTTTCACCCAATATCAGTGATTTAAAGCTGGAGAAGGATGAACTAATAAAACGAAACATTGTTACGTCAGCTGTATTGAAAATTTATTTAGAGTTGGATCAGGGCAGCCATCAGTTTACTTTTTCTAGAATGGTTGAAGTTTATGTATTAGAGATACTTTTACAGTCCGGGGAAATAAATTTAGATGAGGGCAGGATGCTCCTTCAGGTACTAAAGGAAAATGCACAGCTGATTAAACAGAAAAAATGTGAACTAGTAATAACTAGAAAGCTAGGTGTTTCTTCCTGCTTGCTGCTTATAAATTCAGAGGGCTTTTATTTTGAACAGGGAACTAAAGTGATCACCGTTATATCGATGATGACTTGTATGGAAGAAATTAAAGCGAAATTATTATAAGGAGAATGACTATGGAAACGAATCGCAGGGGAGATCTGGTCATCAATGGATTAGGTTCATCAAACGGGGGCGTTTTTTCTCGAGTGACGTTAAATGGAAGCGGGACGGTCAACAGTGACATTGAATGTGAAGAGCTAGAATGTAACGGCACAGGGACCTTAAAGGGAAACGTGGCTGCTGCTAGTACAAAGGTAAGTGGAGTTTTCCGCTTTCATGGAAATATAGAGTGCGAGAAACTGACAGTTGATGGGACGATTAAAATTAATCAAAATCTATCGGTGAAATCCTTAAAGATTTCCGGCAAAGCCAATGTTGAGGGAAGAGTGAAAGCTGATGAGGTAAACCTTCATGGTGTTTTCACAGTGGGTGAAGACTGTGAAGCGGAGAGTTTTAAAGGAAAATACCGATTTAGCATTGGGGGACTCTTGAATGCAGAACAAATCGATGTGGAGATCTATGGTGATTGTAAAGCAAAAGAAATAGGCGGAGAAACTATTACAGTTAAACCACATAAAGGTTCATTTATCGGAAACCTATTTAAACCGTTTTATAAAACACAATTAGAAACCGATCTAATCGAGGGTGACCAAATTGTATTGGAAAATACGGCGGCAAAGATTGTTCGAGGCCACAATGTTAAGATTGGCCCTAATTGCCATATTGGTGTAGTTGAATATTCGGATGAATTCTCTCAGCATAAAAATTCGGTTGTGGAAGATATCAAGAAGGTTTAGAAGGAGGGATGAAAGAATGGGCAGTAGTCAAAATTTAATTATTAATGGTTCAGGAAGCTATCCAGGCGGCATATATGATAAGGTCAGTATCCGTGGAGAAGGAGCCATTATAACGGACGTTGAATGTCTTGCCTTTCATGTGTATGGCACAAGTGAGGCGAGTGAAAATATGAAAACGGGCTCAGTTAAAATAATGGGCGAGGCAAATGTTAAAGGGGATATGGCGGCAGGAGAAACCCTGATTATGGGTACAATGATGGTCGGAAGGAACGCCCACTTAAAAAAGATGAAGGTATTTGGTTTGTTGGAGGTTGGTGAAAAGTTAAGCGGGGATCAAGCCACTATTAAAGGGAGTATCTCCGTAAAGGGGGATGTGGAATATGAAACGTTTGACTCCAGCGGCGGGTTTGAAATAAAAGGATTACTTACAGCAGAAAAGATTAAGATCGCGCTGCGATTTGGGGAAAGCACAGCTGAGGAAATAGGAGGCAGCAAAATTATCGTAAAACGGAAGAAAAGCTCTCTACTCCCGTTTGGAAGAGAGGAAGGAACTCTTACGGCCAAAGTAATTGAGGGTGATGATATTTACTTAGAAAATACAACGGCTGAAGTGGTCCGCGGTCATACGGTTAAAATTGGCCCGGGCTGTCAAATAGGCCTTGTTGAATACACAACGGAAATGAAAATCGACTCATCTTCGGCTATCAAAACCAAAACTAAAGTGTAGAAGGGGAATGAGATGAATACAAGAGAAAGTAAGTTAGGGTTGGTTGTAGCGGGATTGTTATTGGGGATACTGATGGCCTCCATGGATAATACCATTGTTGTTACAGCAATGGGAACCATAGTTGGCGATCTTGGAGGGCTGGAAAGCTTTGTTTGGGTGGTTTCGGCCTACATGGTGGCAGAAATGGCAGGAATGCCCATCTTCGGAAAGTTATCCGATATGTATGGACGTAAACGTTTCTTTATCTTTGGGTTGATTTTATTTATGATAGGCTCAGTACTGTGCGGTACTGCGGAAACCATTACACAGCTAAGCATCTATCGGGCGATCCAGGGCATTGGCGGAGGAGCCTTAGTCCCGATTGCTTTTACAATTATGTTTGACTTATTTCCTCCTGAGAAACGCGGAAAAATGGGCGGATTATTTGGCGCTGTTTTTGGGCTATCCAGTATCTTTGGTCCCCTATTAGGAGCCTATATTACGGACCATATCAGCTGGCATTGGATCTTTTATATCAATTTACCGCTCGGGATTTTGTCCTTGGTTTTCGTTTCTGTTGCTTATAAGGAATCACCCATTCATCAAAAACAAATCATTGATTGGTGGGGGGCTTTTACTTTAATCGGAGCGGTTGTTTGTTTAATGTTTGCTCTCGAACTCGGCGGCCAGAAATATGATTGGGATTCTAGAGTGATATTGAGCTTATTTGCCTGCTTTGCGACTCTTTTTATACTCTTTCTATACGCCGAAACGAAGGCGAAGGATCCCATCATTTCTTTTTCTATGTTTAAGAACCGTCTGTTTGCTGGGAGTACGCTTGTCAGCTTGTTTTATGGGGCGGCGTTTATGGCAGCCACTGTGTATATCCCGATTTTTGTGCAAGGAGTGTACGGGGGAACGGCTACGAATTCTGGCTTAATCTTGCTGCCGATGATGCTTGGTTCGGTAGTTACTGCTCAAACTGGAGGGTTCCTGACGACCAAGATGAGTTATCGAAACATTATGTTTCTGTCAGGTGCCATTTTAATTATAGGTTTTTTGCTGTTAAGCAGCATTTCACCCGACACGAGCAGGGCATTGCTCACGGTGTATATGATTGTCATTGGTCTCGGCGTTGGGTTTTCCTTCTCAGTCTTAAGCATGGCGGCGATTCATCCATTTGGCATAGAACAGAGAGGATCTGCTACTTCTACAAGTAATTTCATTCGTACACTTGGAATGACCATTGGGATCACTATATTCGGAACCATTCAAAGAAGTAATCTTAAGGAAGGACTAGAAGACGCCTTTTCCGGTATGGGCGCAATGAAGGGGCAAGCGTTTGGGGATTCACAGGCTCTGTTATCAGAAGGAGCAAGAAGTCACATCCCGCCACAAATCTTAGACAAAATCACAGAAGTCCTATCAAGCAGCATCGTCCACACCTTCACATGGGCACTCGTCCCCTCTGGAATAGCCTTTCTCCTTATCTTCATCCTCGGAAAAGACCGGTTAAGAATAACCAGGCAAGCAACTTCGAAATAATAAAAAAGGTGACAGGCACCATGTTTCACATGGTGCCTGTCACCTTTTCTTACTTATTCAACGTTTTCTTATACTTTATATGAAATAGAATCATTTTGACACCAGAGCCAAAGTCGAATGTCGCAAGCAGAACGAGTAAATAGCTGAAGAAGCCCCAGCCGTGTGTTTGGACATGGTCGATGGCAAAGTAGGTAAATAATGAGCCTAGCAAAAGGTAGATAAAGCCGGAAAACAAGGGTGAACGTCTCATAGAAAGCCTCCGATAAAGTTTTGAATCGCTTCTGCTTCTCTCCTTAATCGTTCAATATCATCTTTATAAACGGATTGAACTAAAACCACCATGGTGTTCATTGCCACATGAGCAAAAATGGGAACAATGATACGATTGGTTTTGACATAAAGAAAGGCAAACGTAAAGCCCATGGCAGAGTAAAGAATAATATGTACTGGTTCCATATGAGCTAATGCGAAGATAACGGAACTGATTAATGCTGAAATGAAAAAGTTATATCTTTTAAATAAAGAACCAAAGATAATTTTACGAAAGACAATTTCCTCTAAGATCGGACCAATCACACTGGTTACTAAAATAGCGAGCGGGAGTGTTTCGATAATTTTTAGGATATCCTGAGTATTCTCGGACCCCATATTGATTCCTAACAGGCTCTCAATGATGGCAGCCACGTACTGAGAAAATAAGGCTAAAAAGACACCCAAAACCGCCCACATAGCCGAGTAGCCGAACGAAGTTCCTCTTTCATCCAGCCTGCTGGTATCCCTTTCTTTTCGTAACAGGAACAGGATGATGATTAAAGCAATCGAGAAACTGGCAATGAGATAAACGGGAACCGCAAGGCTCTGATTGATATTGAAATGTTTGAAGCCAAAGAGTAAGATGGGGAGCCCCACAAGACTTGAAAACTGCATAACAATATAAACAATAATGACCCACCAATATTCCTTTTTCAAATGATAATCTCCTTTAATCACATTTAAATTATGCAAAGAGTACCAACGTTTAAGATTTGGTCAAAGAAAAGCACTAATATTTATTTTACTCTTAAAGCTGGAATTGTTTCAATTTTGATGATTTGTTATGAAAAAATTAACCAGCCTGGCTTAAAAAACTAGCCTTAAAAATTTGTCCGCACCTTTAAAAAAAGAGGTATAGAATGCGTACATATTCACATACTTTATAAGGTTGTATGAAACAAAATTTCTTTTTAAAAATTTATTCATCATACTTGCAAAAGAATGGCAGATTCATTATTATAATAATTGTGTTAGCACTCATTAGAAGAGAGTGCTAATAAAGACGAAATTACATATATTTGAGGAGGTTGTTTGAATTGTTAAGACCATTAGGTGATCGTATTATTATTGAGCTTGTCGAGTCTGAAGAAAAAACTGCAAGCGGAATCGTTTTACCGGATTCAGCGAAAGAAAAGCCTCAGGAAGGGAAAGTTGTTGCCGCAGGTAATGGCCGTGTCCTTGAAAACGGTGAGCGCGTAGCACTTGATGTGGCTGTAGGCGATCGCATTATCTTCTCAAAATACGCTGGTACTGAAGTGAAATACCAGGGTGTTGAATACTTAATCCTTCGTGAAAGCGATATTCTTGCTGTAGTAGGCGAGTAAAGAAAAGCGTTTCGGCGCGAAAATTCTATAATAGATTCAGAGTAAAAAATACGAGGAGGTTTTTTTACAATGGCTAAAGAAATTATGTTTAGTGAAGATGCACGCCGCGCAATGCTTCGTGGTGTTGATGCTCTAGCAAATGCAGTAAAAGTGACTCTTGGACCTAAAGGACGCAACGTGGTTCTTGAGAAAAAATTTGGTTCACCTCTTATCACTAACGACGGTGTAACCATCGCAAAAGAAATCGAATTAGAAGATGCATTCGAAAACATGGGTGCTAAGCTTGTTGCTGAAGTAGCAAGCAAAACAAACGATGTGGCCGGTGACGGTACAACAACTGCAACAGTTCTTGCTCAAGCGATGATTCGCGAAGGCTTAAAGAATGTTACAGCTGGTGCGAACCCAATGGGTATCCGTAAAGGGATCGAGAAAGCTGTTATTTCTGCTGTTGAAGAATTAAAATCAATCTCTAAACCAATCGAAAACAAAGCTTCTATCGCGCAAGTTGCTGCCATCTCTTCTGCTGATGAAGAAGTAGGTCAATTAATCGCTGAAGCAATGGAGCGTGTTGGTAACGACGGCGTTATCACGATCGAAGAGTCTAAAGGCTTCACAACTGAGTTAGATGTTGTTGAAGGTATGCAATTTGACCGTGGATATGTTTCTGCATACATGGTTACAAATACTGACAAAATGGAAGCTGTTTTAGACAATCCATATATCTTAATCACTGACAAGAAGATTTCTAGCATTCAAGAAATCCTTCCAGTATTAGAGCAAGTTGTCCAACAAGGCAAGCCACTATTACTTGTTGCTGAAGATATCGAAGGTGAAGCATTATCTACATTAGTAGTGAACAAGCTTCGCGGAACATTCAATGCTGTTGCTGTTAAAGCTCCTGGCTTTGGTGACCGTCGTAAAGCAATGCTTGAAGATATCGCTGCATTAACTGGCGGTGAAGTAATTACTGAAGAGCTTGGCCGTGACCTTAAATCTGCAACCATCTCTTCTTTAGGACGTGCCGCTAAAGTTGTTGTAACAAAAGAAAATACAACAATTGTTGAAGGTGCTGGCGCTACTGAAGAAATCCAAGCTCGTGTTAACCAAATCCGTTCTCAATTAGAAGAAACTACTTCTGAATTTGACCGTGAAAAATTACAAGAGCGTCTAGCTAAATTAGCTGGCGGTGTAGCAGTCATCAAAGTTGGTGCGGCTACTGAAACTGAATTAAAAGAGCGCAAGCTTCGTATCGAAGACGCATTGAACTCAACTCGTGCGGCTGTTGAAGAAGGGATTGTATCCGGTGGTGGTGTTGCCCTTCTAAACGTATACAACAAAGTAGCTCAATTACAAGAAGAAGGCGATGTTCAAACTGGTATTAATATCGTTCTTCGTGCCATCGAATCACCAGTTCGCACAATTGCTGAGAACGCAGGTCTTGAAGGATCTGTTATCGTTGACCGCTTAAAGCGTGAAGAAGTTGGCACAGGTTTCAACGCTGCTAATGGCGAGTGGGTAAACATGATTGAAGCTGGTATCGTTGACCCAACTAAGGTTACTCGTTCTGCACTTCAAAACGCAGCATCTGTTGCGGCTATGTTCTTAACTACTGAAGCAGTTGTGGCTGATAAGCCAGAACCAGCTGGTGCTGCTGGAATGCCTGACATGGGCGGCATGGGTGGAATGGGCGGCATGATGTAATCATCGCCCAAACCCCTTGATATATGAGGGTTTTATGTAAGAGGGGAGCGGAATGCTAACATCTTGCTAACATTTCTCTCCTAAAATTCGAGGTTTCTCATGAGTTGCGCAAACTTGTGGGAAGCCTCTTTTTTCATTTCTTTGGTTACACGAAGATAAAGCAGGGTTGTAAAACTTTGCTTTTTCTTATATGAAAATTTATGTAGATTTACATAGCAATGGTAAATTAGAATAAAGAAAAAGAACAGCGAGGGGTACAAAAAGAATGAGAGAATTAGTAGGTATTTTCATAGCAGTGCAAGCCATCCTTACAGGTCTGATCCTACATGGTATGAACTCTATATCCGATTCGATATTAATGGCGTCAGCATATCAAAAGAGTGATGATATTACAATCAGTTGGGGCGGCCACCTGGGGACAGGCACATATATTTTGTTGGGTGCTATCGTGGTTGTTGGAGCCCTTTTAATTCTATTTAATAATAAAAAAAGCAAATAAAAGCGATGCATATAAAATCTGCATCGCTTTTGTTATAAGTATCATCAAGTCGATTACATCATTGACCGGTAACAACATGCTAACATTTTGCTAACGAAGTACAATAAATCACAGTACTTCTAGGTTAAAGATGTTACCGCACCACCTGCAGAATGCGGATTCTATGCGGCTTTCTTCTAATGCGGTTAAAAATGTTACAGCATAAAACTATATGGGCGGCATGATGTAATAAGAGGTTAAAAACCTTTTATACAAGGCCTGTCCTTAGAGGCAAAGCTGTTTAAAACAATTTGGCCACATATAAAAAAAGATCTCTCAGAGTTTTTCCTGAGAGATCTTTTTTATTCAGACTGTAAACTGGCACCTTGCGCTCTTCTTATTTGGAGTGAATTGTTTAGTGTTTTCCTTGTTTTTGTTTGGTTTTCTCAATGTGGGTAATATATAAGGATGAATTCAAAAATGGTTAAAGTGAGTTAGGAGGAAACTTTTTGGTTAGTCTACTTCTTAAAATGACGGTATCGTTTTTCGCTGTCATGAATCCGATAGGGAATATTCCAATTTTTATTTCCCTTACCAACGGATATTCTCAACAGCAAAAGAAACATACGGCAAGGAAAGCGGCAATCGTTTCCTTGTGTATTCTTACTGTATTTCTGGTGCTTGGCAACTTTATATTTTCTATATTTGGTATTACTATTCATGCGTTTCGAGTTGCTGGAGGAATTCTTATTTTCGGAATTGCTTTTAATCTTTTACATGCAAAGACTTCAAACGCTCAGACACCACATTCTGCAGAAAAACAGGAAGCGGAAGAAAAGGAGGATATATCAATTACGCCTCTTGCGCTGCCTATTATGGCTGGCCCTGGTACTATTGCAACGGTTATGTCACACACAGGTTCCGGTTCCTTTGACATCTATAATCTAATCCTTGTGTTTATTGGATTTGCGCTAGTATTAGCACTTTCTTATGTGCTGTTTTACTATTCAACTCCTGTTATTAACAAACTTGGCCAAGGTGGTTTAAATGTTGTAACAAGATTAATGGGGTTGATTCTTGCTGTTATTTCTATCCAGATGATTGCAGAAGGTATAAAAGGCCTTTTCCCTCATTTATAATGCAAGTTCTTTAAATTCTTGGTTTCCAACTGTATCTTCTGGTCGGAAACCTCTTTCTTATGCCTATCTTTACACCAGGTTTTTGAATCCTTCATCAGCCCAAAATGACCAAGCTTATTCGATCATCCTGACGTTTGGATTGATTCAGAATGACACATAGAAATACTCTTGTTGACCCAACCAATACCATAGATTTCTTCATTAAAGTACTTCAAAGATTACTACAAAGAAAAATATAATAGGTCCTCTCCCATTTTAATTTTTCCATCAAGCAAAAATATTTTTTAAAGAACCTGTCCTTTTTACGATTTTATTTTTATATAACCAGTGAAGGGACTTGAACCAATCGGTGGGCTACTCGTGTCTTACGACAGAGCCTAGGTTCCTTTATAAAATTCATTAAAGGAGAGGTTCAGTTGAGCAGGCTATTAGTCAATGAAAGTCCGGTCATGATTATTCCTAGTTTGGCAGCTAAAATCGGTTTAAATGAGGCAGTGGTATTGCAGCAAATTCATTATTGGCTTGGAATGAGCAAGCATCATATTGAGGGTAGAACCTGGGTTTATAATACATATGAAGAGTGGCAGAAGCAGCTGCCATTTTGGTCAGTGAGTACGATTAAGCGGACGATTCGCTCGTTAGAGATGCTAGGATTACTTCTATCTGAGAACTGGAATCGGATGAAAATGGATAAGACAAAATGGTACAGCATTGACTATAAAAAATTGCAGGAGTTTGAAGATAGCCCGCCCGAGAGTGAAGCTACCTCCATAGAGGAAGCAGCTCCTGAGGAAGATTCGGAGAAGGCGTGGGAATCGGCAGACAATTCATCCGTGAAAAAGGTGATTCCCTATGATGAAATTATTGGCTATTTGAATGAGAAGACGGGAAAGAGCTTTAAACTTAGTTCTATTAAAACAAGGGAACTGATTCATGCCAGATATAAAGAAGGTTTTACGCTCGAGGATTTTAATAGAGTCATCGATTTGAAGACAGCTGATTGGCGGTCCGATCCAGCTTGGAATAAGTTCCTGCGGCCGGAGACATTGTTTGGGACAAAATTTGAATCGTATCTCAATCAGCAGGAAGGGAAGAAGAGGCTAACTGAGGGGGATTTTAACCTTGATGAATAAGAAAGAGTGTTATAAGTTAATGAACCTTATACAAGTCTATTATGAAAAGTTTCAGTTTGATCAACATAAGCTGGATGCCTGGTACATGGTCCTGCAAAAATATTCGTATGATAATGTGCAGAAGAATCTATTGAAATTTGTGGGAGAATTTCCGCATCCACCAAAGATTAGTGATTTGGTCCACAATTCACAGGGGAGACGTTATATCCCTAAAACTTTTGTACTCGATTTAACTGCAGGGGAAGAAGATAGATAGGTAGGGAGTATATCTCCCTGTCTGTCCTTGAATATTTGCTAGTTGTATTAGAGTTCCAACGAGGATGACGATTGCCTGTTGAAGACATAGAGGAAATACTATTTATCATGAAAAAATACTATAAACTTTGACTATAAATATTTATTATTACAGAATAAAGCGTTCTCTAAAGTGGAATTCAAAAAGGAAAGGAATGGGTACTTTGTCTGAAAAAATTCAATGGATAGAATCAACAAGAGAAAACTTTTGGCAGACGAGCAAACCAGTAGAAACTACTGATAAACAAAATACCTTGATAATTACAAATAATAAAGGCCGTGTGGTTGAAGGGTTTGGTAGCTGTTTCAATGAACTGGGAATGCATTATTTCGTCAATGGAGCAAATGGGTATGTTTACTGGAATGCAGTATTGGAAGCGAAAGGACGCAGCACTTGGGGCTTGGAAACAGAATTCCATGATTACAGTGGACCCGGTAACAAAAAAGTTCACCTACAATCCTGAATTCTATGTCGTTAAACATCACTCCCATTTTGTTAAAAATGGAGCAGTAAGAATCGAGACAAAGGGACATCTTACCGCTCATTCACTGGCATTTCAAAATCCGGACGGGTCAACCGTATTAATTGTCAACAATCCGCTAAAAAAACAACGGGAATTGGTATTTGAATTTCAAGGTAAATCCTTTCAATGTGAGTTAAAGGCAGAATCCTTTAACACAATGGTACTGAAGTAAACCCTTTCAAGAAGACTTAAGGATAAAGTTATTCTTATATTGTTTTGGCGTACAGCCAGTAAACTTCTTAAAGACTTTAATAAAGTAGCTCTGATCGTAAAAGTTTAAAACAGAATAAATTTCACTTATGTTTAAATTAGAATAAACAAGAAGGTTTTTAGCTTCCTCAATTTTATTTCGTTGAATAAAGGCTTTTAGGGTCTCTCCTGTCTCATCTTTAAATTTATTAGAGAGATAGGAGGGGCTTAAATGCAATTGTTCAGCAAGTGATTCTAGTGTTAAATCCTCGTATAGATGATTAAAAATGTATTCCTGGCATAATAATATCGTTTTTGTATAATGAGAGCGGTTTGCTTTTGCTACCCGTTCTGTAAAATCTACCAATATATCTTCAAGTAATCCATTAACTGAATTAATTTTATTAATTTCCTCGATTTGTTGGATATAAGCATCACTTAAATTATAGGCGATCTCAGGGTAGAGCCCTCCTTCGATGGCAGCCCTGGTTGCAAGAGTGATGGCGGTGATAACTAGGTTCTTATGACTCCTTAAAGTATCTCTTTTGGACAAAGTGCCGTAAATCCCTTCCTCTGAATGCAGCTTCATGTAATAGAGCATTTTTTCTTTATTCCCCAATTGAACATTTTGGAAAATTTTCTTTTCTGCCAGAAACGAGCTATGGTAATTACTGTTTTCACGCTGCTCCATAATCTGAAATTCAATAATGCCTGGCATCTGGGAAGTATTGATATCTTGATTGTCCTGAATAACGTGGCTCAAAGATAATTGTTCTTTATAAAAAATATAGTGCAGTAAAATAGCTGTGTTCATCAATTGATTTGTGTCATAAGGAATTTGACCGGATGATTCTAACACTTTATTTACATTAGGCGAAAAAAGTTTTTCAGCTTCGGGCCAAAGGACGAGAAGTGCATCGTTATCTTCGGGATAGGGTAAAATCGCAACCTTATCATTTGAGTTTTTTATATAAACCAACTGTATTTTTTTAGTTGAGTTAATTGAAAAAAATTCATTTATTAGTCCTTTTGGCAAACTTTTTATATCAATAATGGAAGAATATTTATTAGTAAATGTCCAAGCGTATTCCTGGTTTTTTTTTAGAAAAAATATAGGGATATTCGTTGTGTTATATACTAATTTACAAGCGGTTTCAATGTCGTTGTGTGTTAGTTTCATTGAATTCTATCCTTTCAAATAAATGATAAAAAATACTATTTTTCTTTAAAATATACCATATATTATAGATGTCTTTATTTATATTGTAAATAAACCGTTTTCAGACTCATAGACGGAATAGGAATGGTATTTTTAATTATAAGGGGGCTGCATATGTCAAAATATACATTAGACTGGAATAAATATACACAATTGGCCCGTACTGCAATTGCAGAAGGTGCTGTTCTATTAAAAAATGAAAATGGAACGCTGCCCATAAAATCAGGAACAACCATTTCCGTTTTTGGCCGTAATCAGTTTTCTTATTATAAAAGTGGTACAGGTTCTGGTGGAATGGTAAATGTTGCTTATGTGACAACGCCGTTGGATGCTTTAAAAGGTTGTGACGATATTCAGTTAAATGAGTCACTGCTTCAAACTTACGAAGCATGGCTTGAAGAAAATCCCTTTAATAAAGGGGAAGGCTGGGCAGGAGAACCATGGTCACAAAAAGAAATGCCTGTAAACGAAACTCTTATTGCCGATGCAGCAGCGAATTCTGACATGGCTTTAATCATGATCGGAAGAACTGCCGGTGAAGACCGGGATAATACGGCAGATCCTGGAAGCTTTTTGCTGACAGATATAGAAAAAGACATGATTTCTAAAGTTTGCAAAAAGTTCGCAAAGACGGCTGTCGTCTTGAATGTCGGAAATATAATTGATATGCAGTGGGCAGTGGATTTTCAACCAAGTGCCATCCTCTATGCATGGCAGGGCGGGATGGAAGGCGGTAATGGTCTTTTAGATGTACTCACGGGTAAGGTTGCACCCTCTGGAAAATTAACCGATACAATAGCCAAATCAATCAATGACCATCCATCAACCATCAACTTTGGCCATGAAGACAAAGCGATTTATCAGGAAGATATCTATGTTGGTTATCGCTACTTCGAAACTTTTGCAAAGGATCAGGTACTTTATCCTTTTGGCTTCGGTCTTTCCTATACAACCTTTACAACAGAAGCGGATAAAGCGTCGGAATCAGATGGTATTATTAAAATATCAGTTAAAGTAACAAATACTGGTGCTTTTTCCGGTAAGGAAGTAGTCCAGTTTTATGTAGAAAAACCACAGGGGCAGTTGGGTAATCCAACCCGTAGTCTCGTCTCTTTTGCTAAAACAAAACAAATCAAACCTGGCTGCAGTGAGACTTTGGAATTTTTAATCCCTGTTACTGATTTTGCCTGTTATGATGATGGTGGTGTTACCGGTAATAAATCCTGCTATGTGTTAGAGGCAGGTACATATCGTATGTTTGTTGGAACAGATGTGCGAACTGCAACACCATGCTTTGAATATTACGCAGACACACTCCAAGTTGTTTTACGTTTAAGTGAAAATATCGCTCCTGTCACAGCATTCACCAGGATGAAGCCTGTTGTAAGTGATTCGGGCTATACAATAACCTATGAAGACGTGCCATTACGTACTGTGGACACCCATCAACGATGTCTGGCTGAACTTCCAGAAAACCGTGAGTACAAGGGTGATCTTGGGTACAAGCTGACTGATGTCTATAACCATAGGGTTTCTCTTGAAACTTTCCTTGATCAGCTGACGGATGAAGATCTCGCTTGTATGATCCGCGGAGAAGGAATGTGTTCGCCAAGAGTAACTCCGGGTACTGCCGCAGCCTTTGGCGGGGTATCAGACAGACTTCAAGCGTTTGGGATTCCGGCAGCATGCTGTTCAGATGGGCCTTCTGGTATACGCATGGATTGCGGAACAGAAGCATTTTCACTTCCCAATGGTACCTTGTTGGCATGCACTTTTAATTTGGAGTTAATTGAGGATCTTTACGAAATGGAAGGTCTGGAATTACGTAAGAACCGTATTGATACTCTTCTAGGCCCGGGGATTAATATACACCGCAATCCATTAAATGGACGTAACTTCGAATACTTCTCTGAAGACCCTTATGTTACAGGGAAAATGGCCGCAGCACAGTTAAAGGGTATGCATCGTGTGGGTGTGACTGGCACGCTTAAACATTTTAGTGCCAATAATCAGGAATATCACAGGCATGATCTCAATTCTATTGTTTCTGAACGTGCTTTGAGGGAAATTTACTTAAAAGGTTTTGAAATGGCTGTTAAAGAAGCAGGGGCATACTCGATTATGACTACTTATGGGGCAATAAATGGCTTATGGACTGCAGGTCTCTATGATCAAAATACAAGGATTCTTCGTGATGAATGGGGATTTCAAGGGATTGTCATGACGGACTGGTGGGCAAAAATGAATATTGAAAGCGGTCCTGCTGCCAAAAATAATACTGCAGCAATGGCTCGTGCACAAAATGATCTTTATATGGTTGTTGGTCAATCTGATACCAATCCTTTTGAAGATAATACAGTGTCTTCTCTTGCTAATGATTCACTAACAAGGGGAGAACTATTAAGATGTGCAGCGAATATCTGCCAATTTATCATGCGTTCTCCTGTTATGGAACGTACCCTTGGATTAAATGACTTTTCTATTGAGGTTATTGGTTTAGAGGAATCTACCAAAAAAGAGTTTGATTTTGATGTTGACTATCAACCTGTAAGTGACGGTGGAAGCATTAGCCTTCAAAACATTGATACCTCTACAGGCAGTCAATATGTCTTTGCGGTTGCTCTTGAACATCCTGGGACATATGAAGTAACAATGACCATACGTTCTTCTGCGAATGAATTGGCGCAGATGCCAGTGACATTATTTCAGAACAATGCTCCGGCAGCGACTTTCTCTTTTAACGGAACCAATGGCGAATGGGTATCAAAGTCAGCAAAAGTATTTTTCTTCAATAAGCATGCTTACTTAAAGCTATACTTCGGACTCGGCGGCCTTGAAACGGAAACTATCAATTTTAAATTAATAGAAGGTTTTAGTATGAACAATTTTTAAAATAAAATTAGAACTAAAACAAAAAAAGGCGGGTATAGTACCTGCCTTTTTTGCCTTTTTAGTGGAATTATTTTCTTAATAAAAATACTATTATTCTTTAAAATATACCATAAATATTATGCAGCATTTTTTATAATGTAATTAAGTAAAACGCTTTCCAATCCTAAATACACAAAGCCTTCGCTTTCTAGTAATTGGCAGTATAGAGAAGCACTCTTAGTGTAAAATGAAAACCCATTCAAGGTCCTTCATTGGCGAAGATCAATAACGATCCAAACTTTCATAGGAGGAATAAACCAGAAAATGAAAGCGAAATCACTTATGGGGTGTTGGATGTCTGGAAACCAACTAAAACTTAACTCAGATGAACTTATGGGTTATGGGAGGAATGTAAAAACCAATGTAATCGTCTTCATTTAACTTTGCCGGAAATATTATTTATTCTGCCATCATATTATTTTTAATCTATTATTATACAAACGTTTCTGGAAGCGCTTGTAGTTGGTAGAGTTGTACCCAGAAAAATGCAACAGGTAAACATTAAAAGAGGTGGATGGACACCTCTTAGCACAAATCATCAAGGAGGAAGTCAATATGGAATTATTACAAAAAGAATATCTTGTTGAACCAGATATCAAAATTAGTAAAACAACTCGTATTCGTTTCTCAATTAGTTTCTTCATTTTCGCACTACTGTGGATGGGTGGCCTTGGGATTGTTGCGGCTGTGCTCCTTCCACAACATTTAAAGGATCTTGTGGGAGCAAGCGCCTCCACTTCAATTTTTGGTGTTCTTAACGCTGCAACCGCTGCGGCGTCTCTTGTAGCTAACCTTTTGTTTGGGAACTTTTCTGACCGTACCCGTTCCGTTTTCGGCCGTCGTACCCCATGGATTGTTATGGGTGGTGTTGTTGGTGGCGTTTCTTTATTTCTGATTGGTATTCTGAGTAATGTATGGGCAATCGGCGTCTTCTACTGTATCTGCATGTTCGGTCTGAACATGATGATTGCTCCAGCCATCGCCACGTTGTCTGACCGTGTACCCGATGACATGCGTGGGACGATGTCAGCATTCATGTCTGCTGGTACGACTGTTGGTTCTTCACTTGGCATCCTGATTGGTGCTTATTTCATCACTAATCAATTACCTGGTTTTGCTATCGCCGGTATTTTGATGGGGATTGCGGGTATCTGCACCGTTATTGTCTGGCCAAAAGAGAGGTCATCTAAGGATATGCCGGCTGCAAAAAGTGGCTTTGCTGATATTTTGGCATCTTTCCGTCCACCAGTTAAAGGTGCTCGTGACTTCTGGCTAGCGTTCGCCGGACGAACTCTCTTAATCTTTAGTTACTACATGATTGTTAACTTTCAGCTGTACATTTTGCAAGATTACATTGGTCAAAGCAAAGCTGGGGCTGCGGCTACGATTTCTGCAATGTCCGTGATTACAATGGTTGTTGGTCTTATAGGTTCTCTTGCCTCTGGTGCAATTTCTGATTTCATCGGTCGGCGTAAGCTTCCTGTCATCCTTGCTTCAATCTTGCTTGTGGTTGGGTACATCCTTCCGTGGGTTATGCAGACTCCATTTTCAATGATATTGTTCGCTGGTTTTGCCGGTCTGGGTTATGCCGTGTATGGCGCGGTAGACCAGGCGCTGAACATAGACGTCCTGCCTAATAAAGAGGAGGCTGGTAAAGACCTTGGAATTTTGAACATTGCCACTACGCTTGGTCAGATGGTTGGTCCAATCGTTACTAGTATAGTTGTTGGGATTGGCGGCTATACTTCGGTCTTCCCAACTGCAGTTGTATTTGCTTTAATTGCTTGTATCTTTATTCAGCTTATTCGCTCTACGAAGTAGCATAGCAATAATTAAACCGGAAAATGGAGCTGTTCCTAATAAGGAAATAGCTCCTTCCTTTTTAAGGGTATTTTTTAAACTTCTATTCAAATACAAATAGTAAAGATATTGCAAATGAATAAAATTACTATTTTCCTTTAAAAAATACCATAAAATTTAAGACTATCAATCTATAATATAATCTAATAAAACGTTTTCTTATTAGAAATTTATAGTGGTGAGGAGAAAAAACGATGATGGATAAATTATTATTTGGTGTAGCTTACTATGATGAATACATGCCATACGAAAGATTAGAAGAAGACATCAGAATGATGAAAGAAGCAGGTATTAACTTTGTTCGTATTGCGGAATCCACTTGGAGTACCCATGAACCGCAAAATGGTGTATTCGATTTCACTTCCGTGGACCGAGTATTAGATGCCATGCATAAAGCAAATATAAAAGTAATTGTGGGAACACCAACGTACGCTGTTCCCACATGGCTTGTCAAACAGCATCCAGATGTACTTGCAACAACGAAAAATGGTCCTGGAAAATATGGCGCAAGACAAATCATGGATATTACCAATCCTGTTTATCTATTCCATGCAGAGAGAATTATTCGCAAGTTAATCGATCATGTAAAAGATCATCCTGCGGTCATTGGCTACCAAGTCGATAATGAAACGAAGCACTATGGAACAGCTGGAGATAATGTGCAATTCCAGTTTGTAAAGTACTTAAAAGAGAAATTCTCAACAGTGGAAGAGCTGAATAAAGCTTACGGCTTATCTTATTGGAGCAATCGGATCAATAGCTGGGAAGATTGTCCTTCCATGGTCGGTACCATAAATGGAAGTCTTGGGTCAGAGTTTTCAAAGTTTCAAAGGAAATTAGTTACAGACTTCTTGGCATGGCAGGTAAATATTGTGAAGGAGTACAGTCTGCCGCACCAATTTGTTACCCATAACTTTGATTTTGAGTGGCGTGGATATTCTTATGGAATCCAACCGGATGTAGACCATTTTGAGGCATCAAAAGCAATGGATATAACAGGTATCGATGTTTACCATCCATCACAAAGCCATTTAACAGGTGTAGAAATTTCTTATTGTGGTGACATCGCGCGTTCTACAAAAAATACAAACTATTTCGTTCTTGAAACAGAAGCACAGGCCTTTAAAAATTGGACGCCTTATCCCGGCCAGCTTCGTCTTCAGGCATATAGCCATTTAGCATCGGGGGCGGATATGGTTGCATATTGGCATTGGCATTCCATTCACAATTCGGCTGAAACGTATTGGAAAGGCCTGCTCAGCCATGATTTTAAACCAAATCCTGTTTATAATGAGGCCAAAACAATTGGAAAGGAATTTGAAGAATTATCTCCACACCTTGTCCATTTGAAAAAAAGAAATAAGGCCGCTTTTGTTATTAGTAATGAAAGCTTTACAAGCACGACTTGGTTCCCATTCTCAGAAAACAAAAACTACAATGATGTATTCAGACGATTATATGATGAATTGTACAAGATGAATATTGGATGCGATGTCATCAATACTAGTTTTACCAACTTAAAAGATTACGATCTGATCATTATCCCGTCTCTATATACAGTAAATGATTTGTTTTTACAACAATTAAACGAATATGTCAGAGATGGTGGCCACGTTGTTTATACATTTAAGAGTGGTTTCACCAATGAAAATGTCCAGGTTCGGACAGTCACACAACCAGGAATTATTTCGGAAGCTTGCGGTGTAGAATACAGTATGTTTGTAGAACCTGGACAAACAGGATTAAAAGGATCTTTCTTTGACATTGATTCATCAGAGCAACCTGTCCAGGACTGGATGGAGTTACTAACACCGACAACGGCTGAGGTTTTAGCCTATTACGATCACCAGCATTGGGGTCAATATGCAGCGATTACCCACAATCGTTTCGGCAGCGGAACTGCAACCTATATTGGTTTTTTCCCAAGTGAAGAGGTTGTAAAAGGAGTGTTTAATTTTATCCTAGGTCAAATTCCATCCCTAGATAAAGCAAATGTATCGTTCCCGGTCATTACGAAATCAGGGGAAAACCAATTTGGCAAGGAGATTCGTTATTACTTCAACTACTCCGACAATCCCGAAACAATTCTTTATCCATATGCATCAGGTAAGGAGTTACTTACGAACAGAGATGTGCAAACAGGGGATACCCTCCAGATAAAACCATGGGATTTAGTCATTATTGAATCGTAATCATAAAAATCCTTTTTGACAGCGGAGAAAACACATAGATTAGGAGAATGAGCATGTATTTAGTTATTGATATAGGAGGTACTTTTGCTAAATATGCACAGATGGATTCGGCTGGAAATATCATAACAAAAGGTAAACGTCCAACACCAAGAACAAATTTGGAAGAATTAGAAGATGTCATTTTTTCAATTATAGATGATCAAGATTCTACTGATGTGAAGGGAATTGCGATCAGCTGTCCAGGGACAATTGATGTGGATACCGGAATGATTTATTATGGAGGATCATTTCCATTTTTGCACGAAGTGAACTTGAAAAAGAGAATTGAAGAAAAGTATGGAAAAGATGTGTTTATTGAAAATGATGGGAAATGTGCTGCTTTGGCTGAATTATGGCTTGGCAGCGTGAAGGACGCAAAGGATTCGGTCGTACTCGTTCTTGGAAGCGGGGTAGGAGGCGGAATTATCATCAACGGAAAGCTTCATCGTGGTGTTCATCTGTCCGCAGGTGAAGTAAGTTATGTGATGCATCAAATTAATCCAGTAACAAAAACCGGACAATATTTTGGATTGGATTGTTCAGCTGTTGAAATGGTACGCCGCATCGCAGAAATTAAAAAGTTAGAAGATCCAACAGATGGAGAAACAGTTTTTGAATTTATTAAGCAAAATGATAAAGAAGCAATAGCTGTCTTTGATGAATTTTGCATTTACTTGGCAACTCAGATATTAAATCTGCAATATATTTTAGATCCTGAAGTCTTTGCAATTGGTGGAGGAATTAGTGCTCAGTCCATCTTGCTGGAACGGATTAAATGGGCGATAGAAGAAGTCAAAAAGGCCAATCCGCTGCATATAGGAAATCCTAGAGTCGTTGCCTGTAAATTTCAAAATGATGCAAACCTATATGGTGCCCTGTACCACTTCTTTGTGAGTAAGGAAATGCTTATGTGGAGTTGAATCGTAAACTGTGGGCTTACCTGTCAAGGAAGGCCGGAGAGCACATCCCAGTAGAAGACTTGGATGATTGGATACAGGACATGCTGGATGCGATCCCTTCTTTTAGTGTTGTAATTCTAATAATATATGAATTTAGAGCCTGCTTTTTTATAGAAAAGGCTCTAAATTAAGCTAAGTAAAGCCCTCTCATGTTGAGAAGGGCTTTTTTTACATAAACGTTAAGTTACAAGGGATAAGTATTTCAAAGTATTTTAATTAACGTTTGGACAATGATGATTTATCATGGTATTTGCTTCATTTCCCACTATTATATTCGAAAATCTATTGGCGGCGGCATGATGTAACCGACGGTCTTCGACATGTTTCACGTGTAACATGTCGCTTTTTTGGGAAGCTTCGAATTTCAATATTGAGGACCAAGTATTTACGATGAAGACGTTACGTATAGCCATGTCCGGCAATATCTTTTAAATTGCTTTATTACCACTATGGAAAAGGTATTAATGCAATCCTTTTCAACATGGCTTGAAAAAGTGTGTATTAATCCAAGAAACAATCCTTCTTATAATAAAAGCGTATTCAATATTGGTGAGATAAAGATAGGGAGGAAAACATAATGCAAGAATCTTGGTTAGGCTTAGACGGGAAAGTGGCAATTGTAACAGGCGGTGCATCAGGCATTGGTTTAAATATAGCAAATGAATTATTGAAGAACGGAGCCAAAGTAGTTATTTCAGATTTAAATGTAGAAGAGGGACAGCAAGCAGACGGGTTTTATTTTTTGAAATGTAATGTCTCCAAAAAAGAAAGCGTTGACCAAATGATTGCTCGAACCGTTGAATTGTTTGGCAGTGTGGATATCCTTGTTAATAACGCGGGTGTAAACCTTCCTAGACTCTTAGTGGATGTAAAAGGTGAAAGACCAGAATATGAGATCAGTGAAAAGGATTTTGACTTTATGGTGGCTGTCAACCAAAAGGGCCCATTCCTTTGTTCACAGGCTGCTTCGAAACAAATGTTAAAGCAAAATAAGGGTGTTATCATCAACGTTGCTTCTGAAGCAGGTCAAGAAGGTTCAGCAGGTCAAAGCGTTTATTCCGCAACAAAGGGCGCAGTTATTTCCTTTACCCGTGCTTGGGCAAAAGAATTAGGAAAATATAACATTAGAGTGGTAGCAATCGCTCCAGGAATCATGGAAGCAACTGGATTAAGGACGGATGCTTACAATGAGGCATTGGCTTATACTCGAGGCGTAACTGTGGATGGATTAAACACAGATTATAGCAAATCTATTCCATTGGCAAGGGAAGGTAAATTATCTGAAGTAGCTGAGCTTGTATCTTACCTTGCTTCTGACCGTTCAAGTTACATTACCGGTACGACAGTAAATATCTCTGGTGGTAAATCTCGTGGTTAATGACAACATTAACGAAATTAGGTAAAATTTCTTTCTGTGTACCAAAGAAAAAATCAACAGTTATTTATAAACGGAAGGTGGTGATCAGATGTCTGATTTAGTGTTGGATGCTCGAGTCATTCAAATAATTGAGCTAACACGAAAAAAGACCCACTGTTCTTTGGAATATCTTTCAGAAGAACTTGGAGTCAGTACAAGAACCATCCGAAATGATATTAAGCAGCTGAACAGCGATTTGAATGGAATTGCATCATTAGAGAACGAAAAAGGAAAAGGCTACCGCCTATTCGTTAAGGATGAGCCATTATTTGAGAACTTGGTAGAAAAAATTAATTCAGATAAACATCTGTTTGATTCACCACAGAGCCGGATTGCATTTATCATAGATCAATTAGTAAATACGGATAAGGTTAGTACACTGGATGAATTGGCTTTTGAAATGAATATTGGCAGGACAACCCTTGTTAATGAATTGAAAAAGGCAGCAGTAGCTTTAGAAACTTATCATTTATCTATTCGAGGAAAACAAAACAAGGGGATGTATTTAAGCGGGAAGGAACTAGACCTGCGCTTCTTTATCCTGGATAATGTCTATGATTATTTGTATAGAGATTATCCTCTGGATGAAGATATAAAAGATGCGATAATCAAAGTGGCCAATCAAAATGATTTAGAATCGACCACTTTCAATCGATTAATGAAGTTTGTAGTCGTTATGTTGGACCGTTTTTTAAAAAATCATCCCCTTACAGAGATGAATATAAAACTTGAAAAGCTACTAGATACAAAAGACTATCATCTTGCCTTAGAAATCGTCAAGACAATTGAAGAGCATTTGCCGATCACTATACCACAGTCAGAGATTTTATTTATTACTTTACCGATTGCTGGCAGAAGAACGCCAACTAACAATCGATCTCTGGCTGATATCACCATAACAGATGATGTAAAGCATCTTTTGAGTTTGATTTTTGAACAAGTCGGGTTTGAACAGGACATTATTCTTGAAAATAAAGACTTTTTTGAGGATTTACAATATCATTTAACTTTTATGCTTACTCGCTTGATGTTTGGGGTGAAAATTAACAACCCTTTACTCTCCGATGTGAAGGGGAAATATCCCGTTGCCTACAAAATGGCTGAAATTGCTGGAGAAGTGATTGAAAGAGAATATGGCTTAAAGGTATCAGAAGATGAGCTCGGTTATATCGCTTTCTATTTTGGAGTGTTTATAGCTCAGAATGAAGTAAATGTTAAACAATTACAACGGGTAGCCGTCATTTGCGGAACGGGCAGGGGAACAGCCAAGTTGGTCAGCATTCAACTTCAGCGAGTGTTGAATCAAAATACTCAAATCGATTTATTTTCAGAATCAGAGATCACGAAGGAATTTTTAGCCGATTATAATCTCGTTTTTTCAACTGTAAAACTAGCATTTGAACCAGATTCACCTTTAATCCTGATTAATGAAATTTTTGATGAAAGTAGTGTTTCACGGCAAATTGAAAGAGTGACCTATCTGCAAAAGTTCAAGCTAAAAGATACAGGAAATTATCATTCCATCATAAAGCTATTAATAAATGAAGATAAATTCTTCATTTTAGACAGTAATCGGAGTTATCAAGAAAATGTGGAAGAGATGGTTGACGAGTTAACAAAGAAAGAGTACCTTGATGAGGGCTTTAGAGAGCGGTTGGAGGAAAGGGCGAAAAAAGGGTCAATGGTATTTGACCAATATATCGCGCTGCCGCATACCATTAACCACCAGTCCACAAAAATCGAGCTGGCCCTGGGTGTCTTTCCGGAAAAAGTAAAAACAGACGGAAAAGAAATTAAATTGGTGTTCCTTTTAGGCATACCGGAAGAAACCGATTACGATGCAAGTCTTTTAGTCAAAATTTACGACGAGATCATTCGCATCGCAGCCAATAGAAAAATAATTGGCCAATTGGCTGATGCATCCAGCTACGAAGAGTTATCGAAGTACCTTGAACAAGCAATCAGGTCATAAACAATCAATCTTTTAGGAAGTGGACTCATGCAAATTATGCTCATCATTATTCTTATCGCTGGTGCATTTATCGTACAAGCGGGATTAGGTTTTTTACAAATCAAGCATTTCTCAAAAGCATATACAGAGTTAAGACGAATCGGAAAAGTCGCAATTGGTAAAAGGCCAGGAAAGGTCCGGGCTGGAACCATTGTCATGTTTGCCATCTCAAATAGCGGCAAGATCCTCAAAGCAAAGAAAATGCAAGGGGTCACGGTCATGGCGAAGGTCAAGGATTTAAATGGCTTTGAAGGTAAAAACATTAAAACGCTTACTGAAAACGACATGAAGCATTGCAATAAACTTTTGAAATTAGCGATTTTAGATGCAGTCCATAATTACAAAACAATCATGAGCGGCGGAGAAATTCCCGAAAAGAATAGTCTCTTTAAGCGTGTGATGCTGCAGGCTGAACGCGTTACGTTTGCAAGAAAATAAATTACGGGGTGAGACCTAATGGATATTATCGTACATTTAGCACAAGGATTTATGAAACTGTTTCAAACTGGTGCTGATACATTTCTTTCATGGATGAAAGGCATTGTTCCAGTTGTATTACTTTTAATGGTTGCCATGAATACATTGATTCAATTGATTGGGGAAAAACGGATTAACAAGCTGGCAAAAGCTTCAGCCAAAAACCCGCTCTTAAGATATATGGTCCTTCCATTTATCGGTTCATTTATGCTTGGTAATCCAATGGCGCTGTCATTAGGACGATTTTTACCAGAAAAGTACAAACCAAGCTACTATGCTTCTGGGGCTTATTTCTGCCATACAAGCAATGGATTATTTCCGCATATCAATGCAGGTGAATTGTTTATTTACTTAGGGATCGCAACAGGGATTCAAAAACTTGGTTTAAACTCAGCAGAATTAGCTGTCCGTTATATGCTCGTAGGTCTTGTTATGAACTTCTTCGCCGGCTGGATTACAGACTTTACAACCAAAATGGTTGAGAAACAGCAAGGCATTAAATTGAAATCCGAAGTGAAATTACACTAGGAGATAGGGTGGGTTAAAGATGAGTGAATATCGTTCAATTAAAATAGTCAAAGGCAGCGGCGGTTTTGGGGGTCCATTGACAGTTACTCCAACTGCAGCTAAAAATAAAATCGTTTACATCACAGGCGGCGGAGCGAAGCCGGACATTGTTGATCGAATTGTAGAACTTACAGGTGCAGAGGCTGTGAATGGATTCCAAACATCTGTTCCTGAAGAAACCATTGCATTAGCGATTATTGATTGCGGCGGGACATTACGCTGTGGTATCTATCCGCAAAAAAGGATTCCAACCGTTAATATTATGCCGACAGGAAAAAGCGGCCCATTGGCAAAATTCATTACTGAAGATATTTATGTATCTGCTGTTGGTTTGAATCAAATCCAGATTGCCGAAAGTGGTGAGGTTGAGGCAGCGGCGGCGGCTGAAAAAATTCAAGAGCCTGAAAGAGAATTTAAGTATAGTGCAGATAAAAAGGTTTCACAAACTTTGGCTGCAAATAAAAATAATAGCATCGTCACCAAATTTGGACTGGGTGCTGGAAAAGTTATAAATACCTTCTACCAGGCCGGCCGGGATGCTGTCCAAACAATGATTAACACAATTATTCCATTCATGGCGTTTGTTTCGCTATTGATTGGGATTATCCAAGGATCTGGAATTGGTAATCTTTTTGCAAAGGTCATGTCACCACTTGCAGGGAATATCTGGGGCTTGATCTTGATTGGATTTATTTGTTCATTGCCATTCCTGTCTCCGCTGCTTGGCCCTGGCGGTGTTATTGCACAAGTAATCGGAACACTGATTGGGGTTGAAATTGGTAAGGGGAATATCCCTCCACAGTTAGCGCTGCCTGCTTTGTTCGCAATCAATACCCAAAATGCTTGTGACTTCATTCCTGTAGGATTAGGTCTTGCAGAAGCAGAGGCAGAAACAGTTGAAGTTGGGGTTCCGTCCGTCCTCTACTCGAGGTTCTTAATAGGTGTACCGAGGGTCTTTGTGGCATGGCTTGCAAGTTTTGGACTTTATGAATAATCAAGTAACGATAAAATGCTATCAAAAAATAAAGTATTGGAGGGTTGGCGCATCGAAAATGAATAGATGATGCGCAAGAAATATGAAAACAATTTACGAGAATACAATAAAAAGCATTGGAATTGCAGCAAATTCCTTTTTAGAAGATAAAATGTTTATTTTGTTTGGAGATGGAGCTCCTCAAGAACTAAAGGATTTTTGCTACAACATTGAGGTTGTGGATGCCGCTGAAGAAATTAAAGCAGGACAAAAACTTTATATTAATAATGATGCATTTGAAATCACATCTGTTGGGGACGTTGTTCAAAGAAACCTTACAACATTAGGACATATTACGCTGCGCTTTGATGGTTCAACATCACCTGAATTACCTGGAACGTTATATTTAGAAAATAAAGACGTTCCATCAATGGACTTAGGCACAGAACTAAAGATTGTAAGTGAATAGCCTTTGTTAAACAAAATCCCAATAAAAAGGCTTAATCTTTTATAGATTAAGCCTTTACTTTTTAAGGAGGAAATCCAATGAAACTGTATATTGATTCAGCTAATGTAAAAAAAATTGAGTACATAAATGAATATTATCCGATTGCCGGTGTTACTACCAATCCCTCTATTATTGTAAAAGAAAATCGCCCATATCTGGATCTTCTCAAGGAAATAAGGGCAGTAATTGGCGACGAAAAGGAATTATTTGTTCAAGCAATAGGTGGTTCAGCAGAGGAAATAGTGGAAGAGGCAAAATTTATCCAGCGCCAGATAACAGGTAACGTGGTTGTCAAGATTCCGGTTACCGAAGAAGGAATTAAAGCCATCAAATTACTTGCTCCAGAAAAAATACCTACACTGGCAACAACCATTTATACCTCTTTTCAAGCTTTAATTGCCGGAATGGCTGGGGCAAAATATGTAGCTCCCTATGTGAACCGGATTGATAATTTAACGGGTAACGGAGTCAAAGTCGTTTCTGAAATTAGTCAATTCTTTTCATCGTATCTAATGACAACGGAAATAATTGCTGCCAGTTTTAAAAATGTTCAACAGGTTCATGATGTTTGTCTTGCTGGTGCACAAAGTGTCACAGTTGGAACAGATCTTATTGAGAAATTTTTAGCATTTCCAGCGACTCTTCAAGATGTGAGTGCTTTTAAAAATGAATGGCAGAACATGTATGGGGTTGAGAAATCCAATCTAGTAAATTCATAGGCCTTAAATGAAATATCCACAGACTTGGGAATAATAATCATTTAAGATTATTGAACAGAGCCAGAAGGTGATAAACATGGAAAGAACCCCAATTACTTTTCAAGGTAAAGATTACATTCTTCTTTATCAATACGAATCTGGTTATTGTGAAATTGTTAAAGTAGGAGAACAATATAATCAAATTTTATTAGTGCATCTCTCAGAAATAAAGCATAATCAGATAAATATAAAAAAGTAAACTTGGTAATTTGAAAAAACATGGCAACCTATAACAAAAAGCTAACTATAGAGAAGGTCTTTCATCAGTTTGCTAAACTGTTGGGAGGCCTTTTCTTCCATATTGGCGGTCATATGAGATTAGATATTTACTTTCATACAATATATGTAAGTCCAAGCCGCTGGAACATTTCTTTATTACACATTCCAAATTAAATTAGCGTGCTTTTATAAGTAAGGAAAAACCTAGAGGTAACACCTCTAGGTTTTTTATTTTCAGTAAATCCATCCAACCAGTTTTATAATTAAATTCCTTTTTCTTTTTTTCGCTTTATCTGGACTAGAGGTTTTTTACAAAAATTATAGAGAACTTTTCAGAAAATTTACACTCCCTTAAAAGAAATTCAACGTTTTTATCTTATATTGATAATTGGATGAAAGAGGAGGGTAAAAAAGTGATTCGTCAAAAAATTTATCTCATGGTAGATGACTTGGTTTTTGAAGTGGATAAAACAGAAATTTCCTTGGAGCAATTGAGAGGATTGGATACAGACGAACCGATGGAATTTAGAAAGTTAAAAAGGAATGACCATGATTCTTTTAAAGTTGAGCGTGAGTAATATTCTTTATGAAGCTTGATAGGCCCGGGTAAAGAATGAAAGGGATGTGATCAGTTGAGTATTACTGTTGTTATACCTACTTATAACCGAGCAAATAAGATTAATAAATCTATTGAAAGTGTTATGGAACAAACTTATCCCGTCGATGAAATCATCATTGTTGATGACTTTTCAACGGATCACACAGAACAAGTAGTTCGGTCGTTTAATAATGAAAAAATAAAATATGTTGTTAACTCATTTAAAAAAGGGGCAAATGGTGCAAGAAATACGGGAATTATGATGGCTAAGGGGCAATATATCGCCTTTCAAGACAGTGATGATAGATGGTTACCTGAAAAAATAGCAAAACAATACCATTACATGATGGAACATCCAAGTGTTGATCTGTGTTTCTGCAGCATGGATCTGATAGGGAGTAAACGTGGAATTGTGCCCAAGCGGCAAGTGACACCTAAAGAAATGGCCACGCAGCTTGAGAAAGGTAATTTTATAAGTACCCAAACCATTTTCACAAAAAATAATGTGGCAAAAAGCATTCTATTCGACGAAGACCTGAAACGATTTCAAGATTGGGATTTTGTTTTGAGAGTAGTAAGAGAATATAATATTCACCATTTAAATGAAATTCTTGTAGAGGTAGAGGTTCAAGAAGATAGTATTAGTAAAACTATTAATGAAGTAGAAGCATTAAAGAAATTCTTTACCAAATATCCATATCTGACCAAAACACACCTGGTCAATAAATCCCTTTATTACAAAATCCTTGTTCATGATTATATAATTCAGGAACAAGCTGGTAAGTCCATCTTAAGTTTATTGAAATATAACTTCTATAGGTATTTTGATAAGGTGATCAATCAGAGGGTGAAATTATAGGAATTTGTGGAGTTGGTAAAAGAATTGGTAGTTAACAACAAAGTTTTAACCGATTCCTTAAAATCGTTAGGAAGGATGTAAAATGGAAAAAGTCGATATATTGTTGCCGATTTACAATTCAGTAATTGAAACCCAAAACTGCATCGAAAGCATTTTGGAGAATACACCACAAGATAAATTTAATTTATATTTATTGGATGATAAAAGTCCATGTGTTCAGATCGAATACTTGACAAAGTACTATTCGGAAAAACATCCGAAAAATATCTTTGCGATTCGAAATAAGGAGAATCTCGGCTTTCCAGGGAACGTTAATAATGGGTTTGCGATGACTGAAAATGATGTGATCATCCTGAATAGTGATACATTGGTTACTGAAAATTGGCTGGAAATCCTGACTGACGTAGCATACAGCGATGAATCAATCGCCTCAATTATTCCGATGAGTAACTACGGCATTATATCAGGACTTCCCACTCCGAATAGTACTGTAAATGAATTATTTTCGTTTGAAGAGCTTATAACGGCCTTCCGAAATAGTAAAGAATCTGGATATATCGAATCACCTCTGTTAATCGGTTTTTGTATGTACATGAAAAGAACGGCATTAAAATCGGTTGGGGTCTTTGATGCTGAGGCGTTTAAACGCGGATATGGAGAAGAAACGGACTGGTGCATGAGGGCCAGACAAAAGGGGTATAAACTAGCGGTGGCAAAGGCTGCCTATGTTCATCACATTGGCGGCAGTTCATTTGGAGCGGAAAAAGAACTGCTGCAAAAAAGGTCGAAGGAAATTCTACTGCAGCGTTATCCGCAAATTGATGCTGAATTAGAACAGTTTGTAAAAGAGACCCACTTTAAAGCGATGAGAAGGGACATGATGAGAAGCCTGCCATTTTTTCGAAAGAAAGCAGGGGGCAGGCTAAAAATAAAAATGATCAAACATTTTGTTTCAAACCGCATCTAGTCAATTAAAAAGGAGTTTATAAATGTAGTGGGTAAACTTATTTCGAATTATTTTTTCACCGTCCTGCATCAGTTGTTATTAATGTTAACCCCCTTTATTACAACTCCATATGTTGCTCGAATTTTGAAGGCTGAAGGAGTCGGGACGGATGCCTATGTTTTATCGATCGTACAGATTTTCATTGTATTTATTGTTTTAAATTTGCCGATGTACGGAAGCAGGCAAATCGCCATAAAAAAAAATCAGGAAGAAGCATCCGTTGAATTTTGGTCTATATTTACCTTTCAACTCATTGTCTCTATTTTAAACCTAATCGTTTACTTGATTTTTATTCAGACGCTTTCGTCCCATAAAGAACTGTATTATATTCATATTTCAACTCTATTAGCCTATAGCCTGGATGTATCCTGGTATTTTATCGGCAAAGAGCAGATTAAAAGGATTGCAATTCGAAATATGATCACTAAGATAGCAGGCATTTTTTTGATTTTTACCTTCGTGAAGCATTCACAGGACCTTCCATTATACGTTGCAATTAATGGTGGCACGCTGTTAATCGGACAATTAATTATGTGGAGGCCATTATTTAAGGAAATCAAATTTGTAAAGCTTCCGATAAAGGACATGAAAGAACATATTCGTCCTATTTTTCTCTTGTTTATTCCGCAATTAATGATCCAAGTCTATGCATTGATTAACCGGATTGTACTGGGAAATGTTTCTGGTGAGATACAGGTGGGGTATTACAATCAGGCATATAAAGTGGAGAGAATAGCAATTGGCTTATTCAGTTCAATGGGAACTGTCTTACTGCCGAGAATGGCTTCAGAGTTTTCCAAGGGAAACAAAGAACAGTTGAGAAGGTACACTGACTATACACTGCGGTTTGTATTGATGATTACGTTACCGATGACATTGGGTCTAATGGCAATTTCCCCTAACTTTGTAAAATGGTTTTTAGGGACAGAATTCACAAGTGTTTCAAACATTTTGATTCTGATGTGTCCTGATATCATTTTTGTAGGATTGGCCAATGTTTTTGGTATTCAAATATTGGTTGCGACACAACAGCAAAATAAATACACAATATCAATCACGGTTGGCGCTTTTTTGAGTTTACTTATTAATTTGTTATTGGTCCATTCACATGGAAGCATCGGGACAACAATTGCGTTATTGGTCGCCGAGGGAGTTGGAGCGGTCTTTCAAATGTATTATGCAAGGAAATACTTTCATTTTAAAAACTTTTTACTGTTATTTATTAAGTATTTGATTCTAAGTGTGTTTGTTTTCATAGTGGCAGTCTATTTAGGGAAGGTTTTATCGGTTCCTCCAATGCTGTTAACGGTGATCCAGTTGCTCGCAGGTGTATTCGTCTATTTGTTTGGATTATTGATTGTAAGGGATCCTCTTCTGTTTAAGACTGTTAGAGGTTTTTACAATAGGATGTTCTTAAAATATGATAAGGCGCAGAATTGACATTCAAAACATGTGCATCATGAATGGGCGGCATAAGTACTATAGAGATTATTTACATTATATTAGGAGTAGCGGAGATGTAGTTAAAATGAAAATTACCATTGCAGGAACCGGCTATGTAGGATTATCGAATGCGATACTTTTAGCCCAACACAATGAGGTCATAGCTCTTGATATTATTCAAGAGAAAGTAGATATGATTAATAATAAAAGATCTCCTTTTATTGATCATGAGATTGAAGAATTCTTAGCAACAAAAGAACTTAATTTATCCGCAACAACAGATAACTATAAAGCCTTTAAAGATGCGGAATATGTTATTATTTCAACCCCGACAAATTATGACCCTGAGAAGAATTATTTTAACACAAGAACCGTTGAAGCGGTGATTGCCAATGTTCTTTCCATAAACCCAGATGCTGTCATGGTGATTAAATCTACCGTTCCGGTAGGTTACACGGAGAAAGTAAAAGAGAAGTTTGAAACAGACAATATTATTTTTTCACCGGAGTTTTTAAGAGAAGGAAAAGCTTTTTACGATAATTTGTATCCTTCCAGAATTGTAGTAGGTGAACAATCAGAAAGAGCGAAAATATTTGCTGATTTATTAGCGGAAGGTGCTATAAAAGAGGATATTCCTGTTCTGTTTACGAATTCAACTGAAGCGGAAGCTATTAAATTATTTGCTAACACTTATCTGGCAATGAGGGTTGCTTTTTTCAATGAACTGGATTCCTATGCAGAGGTCAGAGGATTAGATACCAAACAGATTATCGATGGTGTTGGCCTTGACTCGCGTATAGGGAACCATTACAATAATCCTTCCTTTGGATATGGCGGCTATTGTCTTCCGAAAGATACAAAGCAGTTATTAGCCAACTATGCTGATGTACCTAATAACATCATGACGGCTATTGTGGATGCCAATAGAACGAGGAAAGATCATATTGCCGACATGATTATCAAGAGAAATCCTCAAATAGTTGGTATTTATAGATTAACGATGAAAATGGACTCGGACAACTTCAGACAATCAGCTATTCAAGGGGTCATGAAGCGCATTAGGGCAAAGGGCATTGAAGTAGTTGTTCACGAACCAGCTTTACATGAAGAGAAATTCTATAATTCTAGGGTAATTAATGAAACTGCAGAGTTTAAAAGATTAAGTGACGTGATTGTTGCTAATCGATTATCGGATGAATTACTTGATGTTGAGGATAAAGTGTATACAAGGGATTTATTTAGTAGGGATTAAAATTTCAACAGTGTCATGTAAATAATTTTTTTCAATAGCAAAACCACTTCCTAAAAAATAAAGGAGTGGTTTTTTTTGTTGTTAAAAGTTGCTTTAGCAATTCTAATTAAGCTTTGAATCTCAATAGAGAGGATTTTAATATCCAGAAACCCTAAAGAATTAAAACTATTGAACAGGCAGATAAATTCCCTTTAGGTCTTTCGTCTAAGGAGAAATGAAGTTGTTGGTAAAAAAGGAGGATATTTGATTTCCTTAACTGAATTTTGTTGCAATTCCAAATATTGTTTTTTATACTGAAAAATGTAACCGATTACATTTTGAAAAAATGTCATCAATAGGGAGAATAGCGCTTATGGCCAAAATGAGTGATGTTGCAAGATTAGCGAATGTATCAACAGCAACAGTTTCAAGGGTTCTTCGTAATCCTGAGACAGTAAAAGAACATACGAGGAAAAGAGTTCATGCAGTCATTGAGCAGCTGAATTATCAACCAAATATTCTCGCTCGTCATTTACGAAGAAACGAGACTAATACAATTCTTGTTTTAGTTCCTAATATTTTAAACACAGTTTTTACAGAAATAATAGCAGGGATCGAATCTGAAGCTGCAAAGAATGGCTATCGAGTTCTCCTAGGTAATACAAATATGAAAGTTGAGAATGAATACGGTCTTATTGACCTTTTAAAACAAAAACAGACAGATGGAATGATTTTGTTTTCCGCGAAAATGGAAAGAAAAACGTTGCTGCAATTAAGTAAGGACTACCCGATTGTGCTTACATCTGCTTATCTCGATGGTTTGAAAGTACCTACCGTTTCGATTGATAATATTAGCAGCAGCCGTAGAGCGGTTGAACACCTTATTAGGCTAGGACATACTAGAATTGCCCATATCTCAGGTCCTTTAGAAGAATATACCATTGCGAGGGATCGATATAAAGGCTTCCAGCAAGCGATGATCCATAACGACTTAGAGATCGATAGTATGCTAGTTCAAGAGGGGGATTTTAAGTATGAATCAGGCTATAACCAAATGTTAAAGTTTATGGCAATGGAAAAGCCGCCGACTGCTGTTTTTGCTGCAAGTGATAAGATGGCTATGGGGGCTATAAAAGCGGCTAAAGAGCATGGAATTCATGTTCCAAAAGATTTAGCGGTTATTGGATTTGATAATATCAAATTTTCCTCACTTTTTGAGCCAGCACTTACAACTATTTCACAGCCGTTTTTTAAAATGGGACAGACTTCAATGGAGTTGTTGTTACAACAAATTCAAGGCAAGCCGCTTTCTAAAATGCAATATATTTTAGATAGTGAGTTAGTCATTCGAGAATCGTGTGGGGCAAGCAAAAATATAGAGATCCAATGAAATAAACATAGGTTTTGTTCAAAAATGTAATGGATTACATTTTAGGGAGGTGGTTAGAGAAGGGATAGTAGGTTTTTTAGTCTGGATTTTTTGTAATCGATTACATACGGGTGATAAGAGAACGCAAAATGACAGGTAATCCAATTAAGTTTAAGTTTGGGAGAACGGTAGTGGGTTAGTCCCCTTACCTTCCATATAAATTAACGATAATCAGGGGGGAAAGAGTTGAAAAAGTTAATTTCTATAGTAACAGTTTTAATGGTTTTATTATTATCTGCTTGTGGTCTTAATGGCAGCGGTTCATCAAGCAAATCATCGGCTGGGGCTGAGGGCAGCAAAGGAAACAATGGTAAGAAAGTGTTGGAGTTCTGGCATATTGATCCAGGTGAAAAAGAAAAGGTATATGAGGAAGCCGTTGCAAGGTTCGAGAAAAAACATCCTGATGTTGATGTAAAGGTTCTCCAAATTCCAAATGACGCTTATAAACAAAAGCTTTCTGTTGCTATGTCAGGTAATGATGCACCTGATGTGTTTCATAGTTGGGGCGGAGGTTGGCTGAAAAACTTTGTCGACCAAGATAAGGTGTTAGATATTACGGATGCAACGGATAAGGCTCATTTTAATGAACTTTCTCTTGCTAATTCAACCTTTGATGATAAAGTGTATGGTTTGCCTCTAGGATTATCACTTGATGTCGTGTTTTACAATAAAGAGATGTTTAAAAAGTACGGGTTAACAGCACCAAAGACATATGATGAGTGGCTTACTGTGAACGATACTTTAAAAGAAAATGGTATTATCCCAATTGCTTTAGCAAATCAAACGAAATGGCCTGGAGCATATTTGTTTATGAACTTTGCAAGTCGCATTGCAGGTCCTGAATTATTTAACAGTGCTTTCCATAGAGAAGGTAGAGGTTTTGATGACCCGGCATATGTTCAAGCAGGAGCGTATCTTCAAGAATTGGTAAAAAAAGATGCATTTAATCCAGGATTTAATGGAGTTCCATACGATGAAGGACAAGGACGCCAATTACTTTATTCTGGAAAAGCCGCAATGATGGATATGTCGACTTCATTCGTAAATAACGTAAGACAAGAAGCACCAGAGTTTGAAAAAAAGCTGGATTTCTTCTTATTCCCAACTGTTAAAGGTGGTAAAGGTGATCAGACAAATGTCGGAGCAGTAACAGCCCCCGTTTGGTCAGTAGCGAAAAATAGCAAATATCCTGATTTGGCAGCTGAATTAGTCAAGGAACTTACAAGTGCAGAAACCGCACAAAACTATATGGATCGTACAGGTTCACTATCAGCTATAAAAGATGTTAAACCGTCGGATGAATTTACAAAACGTTTTAATGAAGTTGTCAAAAGTGCAACTCATCTGCAAATGCCGTATGATCAAACACTTCCTCCGGAATTAGCTGAATTGCATAAAGATACAACCCAAGCCATTTTTGGATTGGATATGACACCAGAAGAAGCCGCTAAGAAGATGGAAGCAAAAGCGAAAGAGGTTTTAAAGTAACACATAATGGGGGGAGTTTTCCCCCTTATGTCACATACATAAAAAGGGAGGAGAATGATATGGAAACACAGGTTAAAGCAGCTGAATCTATGGCATTAGTGAACCCTGCTGCTCGAATAAGGAGCAAAAAGTTGAAAGGTGCAATAACCATTGGACTGTTTGTAGCACCAGCGTTAATTGTCTATTCTGTCTATGTTTTGTACCCGGTCTTAACGACATTAATGTACAGCTTCTATAATTGGGACGGAATGGGAGTTGGAGTCTTTGTTGGATTACAAAACTACATAGACCTATTCAAAGACGCGATTTTCTGGAAGGCACTTACAAACAATACCTGGGTTGTTTTTACATCCGTTTTTGTTCAAATTCCTTTAGGTTTAATCATGGCTCTTATGCTGTTTGCGCCAATAAAGGGAATTAGGTTTTTCAGCAGCGTTTATTTTTTCCCGTTTCTTATGTCAACAGTAGCGGTCGGTTTATTATGGGTATTGATGTTTGACCCAATTAACGGAATCATTAATCAGCTAATTAATGTATTTGGCTTTGAAAATGTTGCATGGTTAAGTCAGTCCAACACTGCCCTTTTTGCTGTATTAGTTGTTATTGTTTGGCAATTTTCCCCATTTTACATGATCCTTTTTAAAGCCGCAATTGTCGGTATTCCAGAAGATTTATATGAAGCGGCAGAAATTGACGGTGCTAATCCGTTAACTAAGTTTTTCCACATTACTCTTCCTTTGCTAATGCCAACAATTGTCAGCTCTTCCATTTTAGCGATTGTCGGGTCATTAAAGGCGTTTGATATTTTCTATATTATGACTGGCGGAGGTCCTAACCATGGGACGGAGTTATTAGGTACATACATGTTTAAGCAGGCTTTTATTAACTTTAACATGGGGTATGCTAGTGCCATTGCCTTTGTGATGTTCTTTGCTGCACTTGTTGTCACAATAATTATTCAAGTGATGGACAATTATCGCAAAAAGAGAGGAGCCTAAGTATGACGATTGGATTTAAAAAGATACCTCTTTATGTCGTTGCAGTTTTGTTGCTAGTCTTCACTGGATTTCCCTTTTTATATATGATCTCAACATCTCTGAAGACGCAGAGTCAATTTTTTGAAGAGCCATTTGCGTTGTTTTCTTCTTTTAATCTCGAAAACTTCCAGACTGTTTTCGAAATGGGGCTTACTCGTTATTTTTTTAACAGTATTTTAGTTTCAATTGTAGCAGTTTTTGGGGTTATGATTATCGCTGCTTTAGCAAGCTACCCATTAAGCAGAATGAAATTTAAGATTAACAAACTTTTGTTTTTATTGTTTATTTCAGGAATGATGCTGCCAATTCATGCAACGCTTATTCCAATTTTTAAGCTTTCACAAAGCATGGGGATCTTTGATACGCTGTGGGCATTATTAGGACCGTATATTGCATTTAGTTTGCCGATTTCGATCTTTATTTTAACGCAATTTATGCAGGATATTCCGAAATCTCTTGAGGAAGCGGCTAAAATGGATGGATGCAATCATTTCCAGATCTTCTGGCGAGTAATTCTTCCGATGCTGACTCCTGCCTTAATGACCGTGTTAATTTATAATTTCATTCATTTGTGGAATGAATTTATCTTTGCTCTTGTCCTGATTTCTAGTCCGGAAAATATGACATTGCCTCTAGGATTACAAGATTTTAAAGGGGAATTTTCTGTAAATATTCCTGGATTGATGGCAGCCTTGACACTTGCTAGTCTTCCAATCTTAATTGTGTATCTTTTCTCACAAGAAAAAGTGGTAAAAGGTCTTGCTGGTGGTGCAGTTAAGGAGTAGGAGATGCTTCGAAACAATAAAAATATTAGAAAGGGATGGTTTTTAATATGGGGAAATTAAAAGTAGGAGTCATTGGTTGTGGAAGTATTGCTAGAAGACGTCATCTAGTTGAATATGCAGCTAATCCGGAGATTGAAATTGTTGCTGTTTGTGATATTGTTGAAGACCGTGCAAATGAGATGGCTAAAGAATATGGAGCAAGAGCTTTTACTAAATATCAAGATGTACTGGAATTAGAAGAGATTGATATCATTAGTGTCTGTCTTCCTAATAATCTTCATGCACCTGTTTCGATTGCTGCTTTAAATACAGGTAAACATGTCCTTTGTGAAAAGCCAATGGCAACCTCAAAAGAAGAAGCAGAAGAGATGATCGAAGCTGCAAATCGTAACCAAAAAACATTAATGATCGGACACAATCAACGATTTGTTTCTTCACATCAAAAGGCGAAACAAATAATAGAGAGTGGAGAAATTGGCAAGATCTATAGCTTCCGTACAGCTTTTGGCCATCCAGGGCCAGAAGCATGGAGCATTGATGGCAGAACAAGCTGGTTTTTCGATAAAGAGCAGGCATTTATAGGAGCGCTTGGAGATCTCGGTGTACATAAATCTGATTTGATCCGCTATTTATTAGGGGAAGTTGCAGAGGTTGGTGCATTTGTTGAAACAAGTGCGAAAGATAATACCGATGTCGATGACAATGCAGTTGCCATATTAAAAATGGAATCTGGTGTTATTGGGACGTTAGCAGCAAGCTGGTCCTATGTAGCAAGAGGAGATAATAACGCTACAATTATTTATGGAGAAAATGCGATTTTAAGATTAGAAGATGACCCTGACTATTCACTTATCGTTCAATACAAGAATGGAGAAGTAGTTAAGTATGAACTAGATAAGATTCAAACAAATGATGAAGGCGGGCAAACAAATAGTCATGTCATTGACCATTTTGTGGATGCCATTTTAAATAACAGAGACCCTCTTATTACTGGGGAAGAAGGTATGAGGTCTCTTGATGTGATTTTAGCTGCTCTTGAGTCAAATGAGACAAAGAGAATGGTTAATTTGAAACCTGTTCCTGTCATTTAAAAAACAATTATGATCATATTAGGCATGCAATTTGCAAAAACAGTAACTAATTATTGGCCATAAGATCGCTGGCAAAAGAATAAGCAGGAGACTTGGTTCTTATGCTTATTGTATTTAAACAAAAGGGGAATCTAGAAAAGGTCTTCCATCAGTTTATAAAACTGTTGGGAGGCCTTTTCTTTTTACGCATTTTTGCTTTTGGATGTTCTAAGAAGTTTTCGCCTTCACAATATTGAAACACCTTTTCTTCTTTTACACCATTACAATAAAAGAAAGTCATTCACGTTAAAGGGGCCATTTCTAATGAAGTTAAAATTTAACCTCCCCCTCCGTTATAAAATCACGTTTCTAGTATGCGGGGTAAGTATTCTATGTTTATTAGTAACGAATTATTTCATACAGAGAAATTTTGAGCAAACGATCATCGCGAATATAGAAGAGAAAGCAAAGGATATTTCTAAAACAGCCGCACTTTCTCCTGTTTTTGTAAATGGACTAAGCGGGAAGGATAGTGACAAAACAATCCAGCAATATGCAGAGAAAATGCGGAAGGCAGCTAATGTTTCCTTCCTTGTTGTCCTAGATATGAATGGAATCAGAAAGTCCCATCCCCTGCCAAGTAAAATTGGCAAGAAATATGCTGGCGGTGATGCAGGGGAAGTTTTTAAAGGCCATGAACATATGTCAATTGCCAAGGGGACATTAGGAAAATCGTTACGATATTTTACCCCCGTATACAGCCAAGACGGCAAGCAAATCGGAGCCATCTTGGTAGGTGTTTTAATAGACGATGTGGAGCGGCAAGTCGCAAAGAGTACAAGAGTCATCCTTTTCAGTATGCTATTAGGAATTATCGTTGGTTTAATTAGTGCGATTCTTTTAGCCAATAAGGTGAAGAAAATATTATTTGGAATGGAACCAGTCGAAATAGCCCATCAACTTGAACAAAGGAGTGCCATCCTGGAGTATGCTCGTGAAGGGATAATCGCAGTGGATCAATTCTCAAGAATCACGCTCCTCAACAAGGAAGCTTCCAGATTAATAAAGTTAATGGGAATTTATAACGATCCAATTGGAATGGATATTGGACAGGTGATGCCTCAGTTTCAGTTGTCCTCATTAATAAGCGGCGGAGCAAAGATACTTGATAAAGAATACTCGTTTCGGGGGCTTGTCATTGTTGCCAACATTGTTCCCATTTATGTAAATCAGCAAATCACTGGAGCTGTAGCCACTTTTCGTGACAAAACAGAAATTAAACAAATGGCTGAACAGCTTACAGGGGCAAGGGCATATGCGGAGGCATTAAGGGCACAAACGCATGAATTCATGAATAAGCTTCATGTCATTCAAGGATTGGTCACAATGAAAATTTATGATAAGCTGACTGACTACGTAAAACAAATCTCTCACTCTTTTCAAACCGAGGTTGGATATTTATCGAAACGAATTAAAGACCCTGTAATTGCAGGATTTATCATTGGTAAGGCTAGTTATGCCAGAGAAAATGGGGCCAAGCTTATGGTCACAGAAAAAAGTTATGTTCCAAAATCAAATAATAATGATAGGATACAGGATTTGGTCACCATCCTAGGAAACTTAATTGATAATGCAATCGATTCCTTACAGGGCTGCAAAGAGAAGATAGTGGAGGTAGAGGTGTGTCCGGTTGAAAACCATCAACTATCCATCACAGTTTCTGACACTGGAACCGGAATGAATAGAGAAATTCAAGAGCAGGTACTTGAAAAAGGTTTTTCCACAAAGGGAGATAACCGAGGAATAGGACTTTATTTAGTCTTTGAGACAATTAAGAAGTTAAATGGAAAAATGACGATTTCATCCAAACACCAACAGGGAACCACCATTCATGTATCGATTTCATTAGAGGGAGAGGAGCAGGAGTTATGATTAGAACGGTTATAATAGAAGATGATCCGATGGTAGCCGAAATCAATCGCCGTTATTTAGAGCAAATCGAGGGATTTGAAATTGTTGGAATGGCTGGAACGATTGAAACTGCTCTTTTAATCCTGGAAAAGAAAAAAGTGGACCTGCTTCTGCTGGATATTCATATGCCGGGAGAAAATGGCTGGGACTTAATGTCTAAAATCCGCGGATTGGGAAGTGAAATGGATGTTATCGTTATTACTGCATCGTGCGACAAGGAGAGCATTAAGAAAGGGCTCCGATTTGGCGCAGTAGACTATTTAATTAAACCGTTTGAGTTTGAGAGATTCCAATCTGCACTCATTACCTATCAAAAGGAACAAAGGGTGATCGATGACCAGGATCAGCTTAATCAAACAGATCTAGACCACTTATTACTTCATAAAGAACAAATGGTTTCAGAGGCATATGAGTTACCAAAGGGGCTGACAAAGGATACGCTTTGTAAAGTATGGAAGCAGGTCATCAAGATGGGCAGGGATGCTTGTTCAACAGAGGAGCTTGCTTGTAAAACGGGCATATCCAGGGTTTCAATGAGAAAATATGTTCACTTTCTAGCGGACATTCAGGTTCTGGAAACGGAAATCGAATATGGTGCGATTGGTCGACCAGTGTATATGCACAGGATGACAAATGATGCCGGAAAAATAATGACAGCCCGGCCGATTAGTGATAAATGTTTAAAGTGCAATGAAAAGTGTGCAGCATTTGAATAAGAATTTTAAAGCAGTGTCTCCTTTTCAAAAGGGAAGCACTGCTTTTTTTATGAGAAAGAATAAAAGTTCTTAACTTTGAGAATTGTCCAGCTCCAGCGCCTAGCCCCTCGAGGTCATAAGCCAATCCGTCCAAAAGGTTAAAAAGCAACCTTTCGGCCGGCTTGTCTTATGCTTGTCGGGGCTGATCAAGGCGCTTCCGCTTTTGTTATTAGTAACTTTAGTTACAAAAGTTTTTAATAACTTCCGTAAACTATAAACGGACTGCCGAATCTATTATTCTTTAATTACAGATTTAAGAAATAGATTGGCGACGGGGGGATCGATGGTTAAAAATTTATATCCGTACAGATCAGCCGCTTCATTAGGAAACTACTAATCTTGGATTAGCAGTTATTTTATTAAAAATGTTTGTGAAATACTTCACAAGATTGAACATTTTGTGAACAAAGTAATTCAAATCTAAAAGGAGATGAAAAAATGGCTATTCCTGTTTCGAAAGTAACGCAGCATCCCAAAAACCCGCAAGTCAAGGTAAAACATCCTGCAGAAGTAAAATTAGTACCATTGTTGATTACCGTTGCAATTGGAGCGATTATTTGGTTCATTCATCCGCCGCATGGCTTGTCCACTCAAGCATGGCACTTGCTGGCAATTTTCGTAGCGACAATTGTCGGCTTAATCATCAAGCCGCTTCCAATGGGAAGTGTTTCGATTTTAGCCTTAATGGCTACCGTCCTGACTCAAACACTTACCATTGAGCAGTCGCTTAGCGGATTTCAAAATACAACGATTTGGTTAATTGTTATTGCGTTTTTCATTTCAAGAGGATTTATTAAAACGGGCTTAGGCACAAGGGTTGCCTATATGTTTGTGAAAAAGTTTGGGAAAAGAACACTTGGATTATCGTATTCGCTGATTGCCAGCGACTTGATTTTATCTCCGGCGATGCCTTCAAACACTGCTCGTGCAGGCGGTATCCTGCTCCCAATCATCCGCTCTCTGTCAGAAGCTTACGGCTCGAAAGTCGGAGACGGAACGGAGCGAAAAGTCGGGGCATTTTTAACAAAAGTAGCCTTCCAAGGCGACATGATTACGTCAGCGATGTTCCTAACGGCGATGGCGGCTAACCCTTTGGCGGTTCAGATCGCTGGTGACATTACCGGAAAACATATCAGCTGGATGGGCTGGGCAACAGCAGCCATCGTCCCGGGTCTGCTTAGCTTAATCTTAATCCCACTTGTGATCTATAAATTATATCCGCCAGAAATTAAAGAAACACCGCAAGCAACGCAAATGGCGGAAAAGAAATTAAAAGAAATGGGTCCATTGAAAAAAGAAGAATACTACATGATCGGTGTATTCCTCTTGATCTTAGCACTTTGGATTTTTGGAACGAACTTAAATATCAGTGCAACGACAACAGCCTTTATTGGTTTAGGAGCACTGCTTGTCACACAAGTCCTTTCTTGGTCAGATATTAAAAAAGAAGAAGGAGCTTGGGATACGTTAATTTGGTTCTCCGTCCTGGTTATGATGGCAAGCTTCCTGAACGAATTAGGGTTAATTCCATGGTTCAGTAAAACCATGCAAGGTGCCGTACACGGTATGCCATGGATGTGGACATTAGTAATTCTGTCTGTGGTCTATTTTTACTCTCATTATTTCTTTGCCAGCAACACCGCCCACGTTAGTGCAATGTACTCCGCTTTCCTTGCGGTATTGGTTGCAGCTGGAGCACCGCCGGTTGTATCGGCTTTAGTGTTAGGTGTATTTAGTAACCTTTTTGGCTGTATCACTCATTATAGCTGCGGACCGGCACCGGTATTTTTCGGAAGCGGATATGTGTCCCAGAATAAATGGTGGTCGCTTGGCTTTATCATTTCCATCATTCATATTGTCGTCTGGCTAGGCGTCGGCGGCATGTGGTGGAAAGTATTAGGTCTATGGTAAATCATTTTAAAGGAGAGAAATACAATGCGCGAAATATCAACTAAATTAATTACCCAGACTGTAAAAGAACTTTGCATGCAAGCGGCTTGTGACCTTCCAGAGGATGTAGAAGCTCTGATTGCAGCAGGTCTGGAAAAAGAAGAATCCGAGTTCGGTAAATATAGTCTCGAAAAGATTTTAAAAAATGTAAAGTTAGCGCGTGCTGAACACGCGCCAATGTGTCAGGATACCGGAATGACCGTGGTATTTGTAGAGGTGGGCCAAGACGCCCGCATCGTTGACGGTGATTTAACGGAAGCAATCAACGAAGGTGTCCGTCAGGGCTATGAGGAAGGCTACTTACGTAAGTCCGTTGTCAAAGACCCGGTATTGGACCGCAAAAACACAGGAGATAATACCCCGGCTGTCATCCATATGGAAATTGTCCCAGGCGACAAAGTAAAGCTTGAAGTACTTCCGAAAGGCGCCGGCAGTGAGAATATGGGGGCTGTTAAAATGTGCAAGCCGGCAGAGGGAGCGGAAGGTGTAAAAGACTTTATTGTCAATTCCATCACCCAGGCAGGCGGAAATCCATGTCCTCCAGTGATTGTCGGAGTAGGCATCGGCGGCACCATGGACAAATGTACGTTACTCGCGAAAAAAGCATTAGCAAGAAAAGCCGGTGAACCGAACCCGAATCCAGCTTACGCCGAGATGGAAGCAGAACTGCTCGAACGGATTAACAAGCTTGGCATCGGGCCTCAAGGCTTTGGTGGAAAGGTGACAGCTCTTGCCGTTCACATTGAAACATATCCAACCCATATCGCGATGATGCCTGTCTGTGTGACATTAAATTGCCACGCAGCACGCCATAAAGAAGCCATTTTATAAGGGGTGTACAAGATGACAACCATTAAAAAATTGACCACACCATTAACATATGAACAGATCAAAGATTTACGGGCTGGCGACCAAGTCAGCATTTCCGGCGTCATCTACTCAGCAAGGGATGCCGCCCATAAAAATATGGTCGATGCCTTAAAAGACAATCAACCACTTCCCATTGATGTTGATGGCCAAGTGATTTATTACGCAGGACCGACTCCTGCTAAACCGGGAAAGGTCATTGGCTCCTGCGGCCCGACGACAAGCGGACGGATGGATGCTTTTTCGCCGCAGATGCTTGACCAGGGCTTAAAGGGCATGATTGGAAAAGGACCGAGAAGCCAAGCGGTGATTGAATCTATGAAGAAAAACGGGGCGGTTTACTTTGCGGCCATCGGCGGTGCGGCAGCCCTGATTGCCGATACGATTAAAAAAGTAGATATTGTCGCCTATGAAGAACTGGGACCAGAAGCGATCCGCCGGATGGAAGTGACCGATTACCCTTGCATTGTCGCAGTGGACAGTGAAGGAAACGACTTATACAAATTTGGAGTAGAAAAATATAGAGTAGTAGATTAAAACATGAATCGAGGAGAAACAACCATGCTAAGCTATGATGTCGTAATTATAGGAGCGGGTGGGGCTGGTATGATGGCAGCCCTCTCTGCTAGTGAGGACAAGAGCCTTCGCGTCGCTTGCCTTTCAAAAATTTTCCCGACACGTTCGCATACGGGAGCTGCACAAGGTGGCATTAACGCGGCAATGGGCTATCGGGATGCCAATGATTCTCCTGAAAGCCATTTTCGCGATACGGTCAAGGGCAGTGACTTTTTAGCCGACCAGGATGCCGTTGAATTTTTTACCACAAATATGCCAAAGGTCATTTCTGAACTCGATTATTTCGGGGTTCCTTTTTCAAGAGATGAGAATGGCCGGATTGCCCAAAGGCCATTTGGTGGCGCTTCGAGCCCAAGAACTTGCTATTCAGCCGATAAAACTGGACACGTTATCCTGCATGCCCTATATGAACAATGCTTGAAAAATGGCGTCAATTTCCACAATGGTTGGTACCTGTTGTCCCTTTCTGTGAACAACGGCAATTTTGAAGGGATTGTTGCAATGGATATTCGCAGCGGTGAAATCCATTCGATTCAAGCAAAATCTGTTGTGATTGCCACCGGCGGCTTTGGCCGTGTGTATTGGAGCCGAACCACGAATGCGATTAATATGACAGGTGACGGAACTGCAGCCTGCTTTAATGCGGGGATTCCATTGAAGGACCCGGAATTTGTGCAATTCCACCCAACTGGTCTAGCTTCCACAGGTGTTCTTTTATCAGAAGCCTGCCGCGGAGAAGGCGGCTATTTAATCAATAAGGACGGCGAGCGGTTTATGGCCCGCTATGCTCCAGAAAAAATGGAGCTTGGTCCGCGTGATTTGGTTTCAAGATCGATTGAGACCGAAATTAAAGAAGGCCGCGGTTTTGGGGAAGGAATGGGCTCCTATGTACTAATGGACCTTCGCCATTTAGGCGAAAAGAAAATTATGGAGCGCCTTCCGCAGGTAAGGGAGCTGGCGTTGGATTTTGAAGGTGTCGATCTGGTTAAAGAGCCGGTGCCGATTCGTCCGAGCTGCCATTATACGATGGGCGGTATTCACATCAGTGACTTTAGTACTTGCAGTACTCCGATTGAAGGCATTCATGCCGCAGGTGAATGCTGCAGCGTCTCGATTCATGGCGCCAACCGGCTTGGCGGCAATTCGGTGGCTGACGTTGTACTTTTTGGAAAGTACGCTGGATTGGGTGCAAAGGAAAGTGCGAAGCGTCGTTCGTTTACTTCTACAGAAAAGTTACTGCGTGATACAGACGAATGGGTGGAGAAGTTCAACAGCATACGCGAGAAGAAAACTGGCATTAATATGTTCAAGATTCGCGATGAACTAGCCGAAACAATGTGGAATAATGTAGGAATTTTTAGAAACGAAAGTGATATGGAAAAGGCCTATCAGAAAGTGTCCGAGCTTTTGGAAGAATATAAAGATGCTATGATTGGAGATTCCTCTGAAAAGTATAATATGGCCTTTATTAATTACGTTGAGATCGGAAATATTTTGAAGTTGGCCAAAGCGATTTCCATGGGGGCGCTGAACCGCAAGGAGAGTCGTGGTTCTCATTCTCGTGCCGACTATCCAACACGTGATGATGCCAATTTCCTTAAACATACATTGATTTATCAAGATGGAGACCAATATCGTTTGGAATATAGCCCGGTGAAGATTACAAAATACCAGCCGGAGGAGCGGAAATACTAATGTATACAAACCTATATTTTAAAATTAAGAGATTTGATGGCGAAAGCGAATGGTATCAGGATTATGAATTGCCATATGAAAAGGGCAAAACGATTCTTTGGGTGTTAACGACAATTCGGAAACAGCTCGACCCGACGCTAGTATTTACATCCGCTTGCCGTCATGCCATTTGTGGAAGCTGTGCGGTTAGAATTAATGACAATGCCTTTCTAGTTTGTAAAACTTCATTAGATGAAGTGCTCGAGACGTTTCAGACGAACAGGCTTGTATTTGAACCTTTAAATAACTTTGAGGTTATCAAGGACTTAGCTGTTGCTTGGGAACCCAAAATGGAAAAGATGGAGAAAGTTAAGCCGTGGCTTATCCCTTCTGAGGAAGGCAGCAAAGAAGATGGATTTATTCAGAGTGAAGAAGACTTTCATCAGATTGCAGCCCCAACGGATTGTATCCTGTGCGGGATTTGTGCTTCTGAATGTAATCAGCTCGCAGTCAACGATGGAACGTATTTAGATCCATTTATCCTAAACCGGGCCTACCGCTTTGCCGTTGATTCAAGGGACGCTGCACCTGAAGAACATATCATGCCGGCTTTTGAAAATGAATTATGGAAGTGCCTGCACTGCATGCAGTGTGTCACCAAGTGTCCAAAAGGAATTCCATTAACCGAGCAAATCTCCTATCTGCGCCAGGAAACGATTAAGATGGGAGAGGTACGAAACCAAGGAGCAAAGCATGCCTATGCATTTCATGATGACGTTAAGAAAAAAGGCCGTTTAAATGAAGTCATGCTCCCGGTCAAAACAGATGGTCTAATCACAACTGCGATGACAAAAGTACCATTTGCCCTAAGGATGATTCGAAAAGGAAAAATCAACCCATTCCATATCCCGAAAGAAGTAGAAGGGATTAAGGGTGTTAGAGAACTTTATAAGTTTGCACAGGAGGTAAGCGAATCATGAGATATGCATTTTTCCCAGGCTGTACATTGGAATCTGCAGCAGAAGAGTTGATGATTTCTACGAAAAAAGTGGCCGCGGCTCTAGGAATCGAACTAATTGAACTGAACGGCTGGACCTGTTGCGGCGCCAGTCATATTCAAGATGTCGATGACCTTTTGGCCACATCTATCAATGCCCGGAATATCGCTTTGGCAGAGGAGCTAAAGGTAGATAAGCTTATCACCGTATGTAATACGTGTACCTTAATGCTTCGTACGGCTAAGCTCAAAATGGATAAAAATGAAAAGATGCGTACTAAGGTGAATGAAGGCCTTAACCGAGCGGGAATGGAGTATAAAGGTACCGTTGAAGTCACTCATTTACTTTGGGCATTAATCCAGGACTATGGTTTAGAAAATCTAAGGGCAAAGGTGAAACGTCCGTTGACGGGCTTAAAGGTAGCCAACTTTTATGGCTGTCACATCCTGATGCCGCCAAATATCATGGGGTTTGAGAACCACATGAACCCGCAGTCGATGGAAATGGTTGCAAGTGTATTAGGCGCGGAGAGTGTTGATTTTGATCAGCGTCTTGCCTGCTGCGGCTTCCATGCTGTTTTTCCAGCAGAACGAGAAGTAATGGATCTTACAGGAAAGAATTGCTTATCGCCAAAGGCGCAAGGTGCTGACTGTATTGTGACCCCATGTCCATTGTGCCAAATGCAGCTTGATGCGTATCAGCCGGATGCACAGAAAGGGTTTGGTGAAGATATTACGATGCCTATACTCCACTTGCCGCAGCTGATCGGGCTGGCATTAGGATTCTCTCCAGAAGAGCTCGCCATTCAAAGACATGTTGTTAATGCCATTCCGATTCTAAATGAGGTATTGGTTTAGTAAAGTTTCTAGTCCGCTATAAAGGGGGGAGTTTCTATGCAATATGTTATGGAAAAAAGAGCGAAATTGGTGGGGAGATTGGATAAAGGAAGTCTCTGGCTGCTAAATGTCCATGATGATTGGATTCATGACCAGTACGGTGAAAGCTATATTTTTCATGGGACGATTTATTCTTCTCGCGACCCATTTCATCCATTGTCGACAACTATTACCGGCTATTTTCAAGATGAAGATACGAAGAAATGGATTAAGGTTCGAAATGGTGCAGCAGTTTTTAATCCAGAGAACATGGCTGACTCTTGGGCGGCTAGACTTGAAGACTTCATTAAAATTAAGCTAAAAACCGGTGTTTATAAGTACGTTAAGAAATAGGTTCACAAATTTGACCGCATGGGGCACCATGCGGTTTTTTTATGATTTGAAAGTAATCGAAAGTAATTAAAGGAAAAAACGTTAAAAGTAATAAGTGTTATTAATTTTATCTTTGCAAATGTTTTTATAGAAAATAGAAGATTCTATTAAAAAATCGTTATAAATAAACGAGTTCATCCGATTATTGTTGATGTTCATTATTATTTTATCGAAAAATTACATTATGATTAAAAATGAAAAAAATATTGACTAAGTGAAAGCGGAATCATATAATTGATTTAACAACAAATGAAAGTAATCGAAAGAGAGGGATTGGATATGAAAGTTGCGATTGGCAGCGATAACAATGGGGTAGTGTTAAAAGACACTTTAAAAGAATTCTTACAAGAAAAAGGGTTCGAAATGGTAGACTATGGATGCCGCACATGTGATTCAGTTGATTATCCGGATGTTGCATTTGAAGTGGCAAAGGACATCAGCGAAGGGTCTGTTGATCGTGGAATCTTAATTTGCGGAACTGGACTTGGAGTGGCGATTGCTGCATGTAAATATCCAGGAATAAGAGCCGCAACGACTCACGATATCTATTCGGCAGAACGAGCTCGCAAAAGCAATAATGCTCAGATTATTACCATGGGTGCTCAAATTATCGGACCAGAGCTTGCAAAAAAACTTGCTGAAGCATATCTGAATTCCGAATTTGAAGAAGCTAGATCTGGAAAAAAAGTTCAGAAGATTATTGATAAAGAACAAGAATTGATTGCAGCAGGAGCTGTAATCACAGAAACTCAAACTTGTTCGTAATTGATTGGAAATAAAAAATAAACTCTATGGCCTATTGTAAGCTTTATAATAGTTTCATAGAGTAAACTTTAATCAGATATGAAACCGCTTTAGTTTTATGGTTGAAATAATTTTATTTTTATTATAATAACAAACTAACAATTTTTTCAGGATAGAGTGAGGGGGAGCTTTACACTCGATCTTGAAAACGTAATGGGGGAAGATAAAATGGCTTTACCTGAATCCAAACTTAGCGCACGTCCTGCGTTAAAGAAAAAGTCCAGTTATCGTTGGGTAGTCCTATTAATTATTTTCGGGGTATATTTAGTTTGTATGGCTGACCGTACCAATATCGGTGTCGTTCTGCCATTTATTAAAGAAGAATTTACACTTAATAACTTCCAAGCTGGTGCAATCGCGAGTTTCTTCTTCCTTGGGTATGCACTTACCCAAATACCAGCAGGATTCCTTCTTGGAAAGAAGGGGACACGCGGGGTTGCGGCTATTGCCATTCTAGCGTTTTCGGTGGTTACCTTCTTCCTAGGTACAGTTAAAAATGCAACAGCACTTGTTTTACTTCGCTTAGGATTAGGGGTTGCAGAAGGTCCTGCTCCAGTTAGTTTGACTTCAACCATTAACCAGTGGTTCCCGGCAAAAGAAAAGGCCACTGCAACAGGTGTTTACATTGCTTCTACACAGCTGGCTCCAATCCTTGTCCCGATTATTGCAGCATGGATTGCTGTTGAACATGGCTGGCGTTCAGTGTTCTTCTGGTTCGCGATTCCTGGTATTGTAATGGCGCTTGTTTGGTACCTATTCGTTCGTTCAAAACCAGAAGACAGCCCGCAAGTTTCTGAGGCTGAATTGAATTATATCCGTCAAAGTGAAACGGTTGAAGAAGTTAAGGAAGGCGGACGTACATCTCTTGGCTGGATTGATAAATTGATCCGTTATCAAAAAGTAGAACCGCTGACAACTAATAAAAGTATCTATAAGTCTTGGAATATTTGGGGTAATACACTTTCTTACTTTTTCATGAATAGTGTTTTATACGGAATGTTAACCTGGGTTCCTATGTATCTTGTTAATGCAAAAGGCTATTCCATTATGAAAATGGGCTTCTTGGCATCCACCCCTGCAATCGGTGGTTTAGTGGGTGCAATTTTAGGCGGAATTATTTCAGACCGAGTATTCTTAAAGAGACGTAAGCCTACTATGTTACTTACAGCATTGCTTACTGCCATTATGATGCTTGTTGTAATGAACATTCCCAACAGCTCTGTACTCGTTGCTCCGTGTTTAGGTTTATCAGGTTTCTTCTTAAATATCGGCTGGCCGGCATTCACAGCATATCCAATGGGATTAACTACGAGAGATACTTATCCAGTTGCCATTGCTACTATAAACAGCGGAGGTAACTTGGGTGGATTCTTCTCTCCAATGATCGTTGGTGCCATCCTTGATGCGACTGGCAACTACAACCTTGCCTTCGGATTCTTTGGAGTGTTGCTAGTATTAGGATTTATTGTTATCTCAACGTTAAAAGAACCTGTTCAAAAATAATTAGATTGATAAATACTGTTTGAAAAAAAATGAATAATTCGGCAGGGCTTAGAATTCTTTCTAAGCTCTTTTTTCTATTAGTTTGTCTAACATTATATAACGGTAAAGTATTGAAATAGGGTGGGCTAGGATCAAGAGGGTCCGCACTATCGGTTAGGGAATCAGGTTAAGCACCAGGTCTGATAAATAGACGGAAAAATTTCGCTTAACTAGTAATTATTTTAAAAAGAGTCTTAAATAGACGGAGAGATTCCGCCTAATGACTCGGAAAGCTCAGAAATAAGAGATTTTGCTTTGCATAATCGGAAAACCTTCCCTTATATGCCCCGAAACGAGCTCCATTCTGCATCTAACGGAAAAATCTCCGTTTATTTCCCTTTGCTGGTTACTCGATTAAGGACAAGACACCTTATTTAAAAGGGGGTGAGTACAAGAGAACCCGGAGTCCATAAATGAACTGAATAAATAATTTGAGAGATTGAAAAAGCCGATTTACCCATGTCTCTGGAGTGAATCGGCTTTTTTTCAAGGGGTACGAAATACACTGTGGTAAACGGTCCATCATTAAGGAGATAATGGAAAATCTAGTAGTGATTCTTACTAAATGCAATTAATAAAAAGCGGCATCTACAAATTGAGCGGTTTGGATGCTGCCGCCGATGATGACGAGGGAGTGGGTAAGCATTTGTCCGTTTGGTTTTTGTTGGGCACCTTTGAGTAGCATTCCGTCAGTTATACCGGTTGCTACAAAAAAGCAATCATCAGATTGGACAATATCATCGATTGTAAACACTTTGCTTGGGTTAGAAATTCCCATCTTGATACATCGGTTATATTCTTCCTCATCTTGAGGCTGAAGGATGGCTTGGAAGTCTCCCCCTAAGCATTTTAACGCTGCGGCCGCGATTACTCCCTCAGGAGCCCCGCCAGTCCCAACCAATAGGTCAACGTCATAAACATCTAATGCTGTTGCCACAGCTCCAGTGATATCGACGTCTGAAAATAGACTTACACGGGCTCCGGCTGCAAAGACCTCATTAATTAATCCTTCATGGCGAGGGCGGTCCTGAATCATGACAGTGAGGTCCTCCACTTTTTTTCCTAGTGCATCAGCGACGTTGTGCATATTTTCTGTTAAAGAGCGAGTAATATCAATACAGCCTTTCGCTTTTGGGCCTACAGCCAGCTTCTTCATATACATATCGGGTGCGTGTAATAATGTGCCGCGTTTAGCCGCTGCGATAACAGCGAGTGAATTGGCTTGGCCTTTTGCCATTAAGGTGGTCCCTTCAATTGGATCCACAGCAATATCCACTTCTGGTCCATTCCCGGTCCCTAATTGTTCATTAATATAAAGCATAGGGGCTTCGTCCATCTCGCCCTCGCCAATGACGATCACACCAGTCATATCAATTTGATTCATCCGATTTCGCATGGCTTCAGTTCCTGCCCCATCTGCCTCATTCTTATTCCCTCTGCCAATCCAGTAATAGGAAGCGATAACGGCTTGCTGTGAGGCCTCAAGAAACTCCGTAACAAGTGCGCGGTTACAAACGGTATTATCCACTTTGTTTTTTAGCAGCATATCAATACCTCCTCGAAATTTTAGAAAAAAAGGCTGTTAAACTATCGATTTTTAGTTCAACAGCCTGCTATTAGATGAAAATCGACCTTGTTTTTGTTTGAAAAATGGCCTTGTAAATCTCTATCAGCGGATCTTCACTTTTATCAGCGAATGGAAAAGATGGACTACACAAGCTTTACTCCTGCATTTACAACAATTTTCTTAGCTTGGTTGACGATGTTTTCCACCGTAAATCCAAAATGCTTCATGAGCTCTTCGCCCGGGGCAGAGGCGCCGAAGGTATTGATACCAATGATTTTTCCATCCGGTCCAACATATCTCTGCCATCCGAACGTTGAACCCATTTCACAGGCTAAACGGCGCGGATTTGACCATGGAAGAACGGAATACCGATAATCCTCTGATTGTTGTTCAAATAACTCCCAGCTTGGCATACTGACTACAGAAGCATCAATTCCAATTTGCGCGAGCTCTTTGCGGGCCTCAACCAGAAGAGAAACCTCTGAACCAGTACCGATTAAGATTACATCAGCTCTTTTTCCTTCGGATTCAACTAAAACATAACCGCCTCTCTTGACTCCCACGCGGGCCTTCTCTTGGCTTCCCGGTAAAATCGGTAGGTTCTGACGGCTTAAAACAAGCATAACCGGGTTATCCTTTTGGCTTAAAGCGTAGCGGTATGACTCTGCCGTTTCGTTAGCATCAGCAGGTCGAATGACGGTCACGCCAGGCATGGCACGGAAAGAGGATATTTGTTCGACAGGTTCATGGGTCGGACCATCTTCACCAACTGCAATGGAATCATGCGTCATCACATAGGTTACCGGAATACCCATTAAGGCAGCCGAACGAACCGCAGAGCGCAGATAATCAGAAAAGACGAAGAATGTTCCACCAAACGGCTGGACTCCGCCGTGCAAGGCCATTCCATTCAAAATGCCGCCCATCGCGAACTCACGGACACCGAACCAAATATTTTTCCCTGCGTAATTGGAAGCTGTAAAATCCCCTTCATTTTTTAGCATTGTTTTATTAGAAGAAGCCAAGTCAGCAGAACCGCCAAAAAGAGTAGGGAGATTCTTAGAAATTTGATTAAGAGCCGTACCCGATGCATCACGTGTAGCCGCTGCCTTATGGTCTTCGTTGTAAAGCTCTAATGCGTGGTCCCAGTTTGCAGGTAAACTGTTGTACACAACAGCTTCCACTTCTTCTTGTAATTCGGGATATTCCTGATAGTAACGTTGTAGGGTTTCAAACCATTCATTTTCTAACTGGGCACCCTGCTTACGGTAAACTTCTTTAAGTTCTTCTACTTCTTCTGGAAGAGTAAAAGGAGGAAGGTCCCAATTGTAGTTTTGCTTAACTAATGCAGCTTCGGCAGCGCCTAGCGGGGAACCATGTACCGCAGAAGAACCTGCTTTATTTGGACTGCCATAGCCAATAACGGTTTTCACTTCAATAAGAGTGGGTTTATTTTTCTCAAGCTTCGCTTCCACAATCGCATTATTGAGTGCTTCGAGATCATTTCCGTCTTCTACAACAAGCGTTTGCCAGCCACAGGAACGGAATCGTGCCTGAACATCCTCTGAAAACGCTTTATCCAAGTCGCCGTCGAGGGAGATATTATTGGAATCATAGAGTAAGATCAGCTTTCCTAATTGCAGATGACCGGCAAGAGAAGCAGCTTCATAAGAAATTCCCTCCATTAAACAGCCGTCACCGCACAAGAGGTAGGTATAATGATCTACAATCGGATAATTCGGGCGGTTATATAAAGCAGCTAAATGGGCTTCGGTCATCGCCATTCCGACTCCCATCGCAATACCTTGGCCAAGCGGGCCTGTTGTAGCATCAACCCCAGCTGTATGCTTATATTCCGGATGACCAGGGGTTAAGCTGCCCATTTGGCGGAATTGCTGCAGTTCAGACATCGGCAAGTCATAACCAAATACATGGAGTAAACTGTAAAGAAGGGCGGAACCATGCCCGGCAGAAAGGATAAAGCGGTCGCGATCAAACCACTCTGGATTCGTTGGGCTGAATTTAAGATGATTTTTCCATAAAGCTGTGACAGCAGGGGCAGCTCCCATGGGCAGCCCAGGGTGACCGGACTTTGATTTTTCAATCATATCAATAGAAAGGACACGTAATGATTGAACTACTTGATTATCTAATTTCATGGCTAATCGCTTCCTTTTACAATTTAATTGTTTGATAGATAAGTAAAGTTAGCAGCAAGAACCCTGAAGCAAGTACTCTTTCTCTTTATCCATGATTTGATCAATTTTCCGTGCTGAGTTTCCGCCTTGGAAAGAAACAGAAAGGTACGCTTCGACAATTTTCTTTGCCAGCTCAGGCCCGACGATTTTTGACCCCATGGTAATGATTTGGGCATTATTGCTAAGTTGTGCACGCTCTGCAGAGTAAACATCATGACATTGAGCAGAACGGATACCAGGTACTTTATTGGCGGCAATCGACATGCCGATGCCTGTTCCACATAATAGGATGCCGCGTTCTAAACTCCCCTTTGTAATATCAGTTGCTACATTAAAAGCAAGGCCCGGATAATCTACCTCTTCTTCAGAATGGCAGCCATAATCTTCAACAGTGTGGCCTAAGCCTTCGATATATGCTTTGACTTCTTCTTTCAATTGAAATGCATTGTGATCTGAACCAATTCCGATTTTCATTTAACTCCAACTCCCTTTTTGTTTTATCTAACTGTATTTTTTCATTTTCTTTCGATTTTGTCAATAATTTTTTCGATAAATGATAAATAATGAAAATAAATGAAAGTATTAAAGGTGAAATGATGAAAAAACATAATAATTTTAACCGGTTTATAGAGTGGATCATGTGTAATGGTTGAAGAAATCAGGAAGGTATAGCTGAGGGAGCCTCAATATATATAATAAGGAAGAAACCTATATTTTAGGGGCTTGTGTTTTCATTTAGTTCTTTCATTATTAATTAAAGTTCTTTCATTTTTTGTTGTTTTTATAAATTTAAAATAGTAATTGACAAATAACGAAAATAACAATAAGATATGTTTATAGAATAATTGAAAACGTTATTAAAACTGATAAACATGAAGATTTAGAATACTACCTTTAAGGAGCGATAATTATGACAAACATAAAAAAACCAATCGTTGCAATCACTATCGGAGACCCAGCTGGAATCGGCCCTGAAATTACTGTCGATACCATGATGAATCAAAAAGTGTACGAAGAATCAAATCCTTTCCTTATTGGATCAGTCGATATTGTTAAACGTGCTATGGAAGTAAAAAACTGCAACTTTGCCATTAATAAAATTGAAAAGCCATCTGAAGGTAAGTTTGAATTTGGAACGATCGATGTTCTTGAAACGGGTGATTATGATTGTGCCAGCATCGAATACGGAAAAGTTCAAAAATTGGCTGGCCAGATGTCTTATGATTATGTTGTAAAATCGATCGAATTAGGTATGAATAAAGAAGTTGACGTTGTTGCAACAGCTCCTATCCATAAAGAAGCGATTAAGCTATGCGGAGTTAAACAACCTGGCCACACTGAAATTTACGGCGAATTAACAAATTCACCATATGCGTTAACAATGTTTAACTGCCACAACCTAAAAGTATTCTTTGTAAGCCGCCACAAAGCGCTTAAAGAAGCTTGTGATTATGCAAATAAAGAAAGGGTCTTAGATTGCGTACAGCAAATTCAAAATGAAATGGTCGGAATTGGTCTAACAAATGCGAAAATCGCTGTAGCTGCACTTAATCCACATGCTTCCGATGGCGGTCTTTTCGGAACAGAAGAAGCGGAGCATCTCATTCCAGCGGTTAAAGCTGCACAAGAACTTGGTATCAATGCTGTAGGTCCGGTACCGGCCGATTCAGTATTCATGCTTGGATTAAGAGGAAATTATGATGCGATTCTTTCTCTTTACCATGACCAAGGCCACATTGCTTGTAAGACTTACGATTTTGAGAAGTCAATTACAATTACATGGGGCTTGCCATTCATGAGAAGCTCCGTTGACCATGGAACTGCATATGACATTGCAGGTAAGGGGATTGCTGGAACGATCAGTATGCACGAGGCTACATTAGTTGCTATTGATTACTGGAAAAAGAAGCAGGAAGCACTTGTTGCTCAAGGATAAATGAATGTTATCCTCAAACAGGAAGGGATATTTCCCCTTGTTTGAGGTTCTTTTTAAATAAAAAGGGGAGGGGAAGTTATGTGTAAAATCGGTATAGTTGCAGATGATTTAACCGGAGCAACTACAGTTGGCGTCCTGTTAGCACGAGCCGGGATTTCAACTGCTGCATTTTTTAATGAGCAATCCCTTGATTCAGACAAAGGGCATATAGCGATGGTCCTAAGCAGCGACAGCCGGGCGCTGCCAAAGGAGGCCGCACAGCAAAAAGTAAAATCAGCCGTTGCCGCCTTGAAAGAAAAAGGCGCGGTTTATTTTTCAAAAAGAATTGATACAACTTTAAGAGGCGGAATTGGCTTTGAAGTAGATGCCATGCTTGAGGAATTGAGCTCGGATACGATTGCTGTCATGGTGCCATCGATGCCGCAATCAAGACGGATTGTCGTCGGTGGATATTCCGTGATTGATGGGGTAGCCCTGTCAAAAACGCCGGTTGCCAACGATGTCAGAACACCAGTTACCGAATCGCATGTCCCAACCTTAATGTCCGAGCAAACCGCACATCAAATTGGTTTTGTGCCACTCAGTGCCTTGTTGGCAGGAAAAGAAGCGTTAAAGAATAAGTTACAAAGTGAGCGTGACCATGGTGCGAGATTCATCATTGCCGATGCTATTTCAATCGAAGATGTGGAAGCGATTGCGCAAGCGGTTACTGAATTAGAATGGAATGTACTAGCCGTTGACCCTGGTCCGTTTTCAGAGAAACTGGCGGTTGCAAGGGGGTTTGTGGCAGAAGATAATGAAACCGACTGCGGCGAGATTTCCGAGGATGTGATTAGCGGAACCATTCTAGCCGTTGCTGGAAGTGCTACTCCTGTTACTAAAGTTCAGTTGAAAGCGTTGTCGGAAAAAGAATTTACCTGCCAGGTGCCAATTTCTGCGGAGGCCCTCATCGACCAAACTGGCACGGCGCCAGTTGAAATTAATCGTGCTGCAACGGAGACGTTAAGGAAGGTCGGAAGTATGAAGTCAAACGTCATTATGCTTGAAACCGCTTTAACAGGAAATGTTCTTAATCTTGCGGCGCGGGAAAAAGAACTCGGTCTTCAGCCAGGCCAGGCAGCGAATAATATTAACCGGGGTTTAGGAGAAATTGTTGCAGGAGTATTAAGCCACGGTCTTGAGGACGTCAAAGGTATTTACATGACCGGCGGTGATACGATGGTTAATGTTTTAAACGTATTAGGTGCTAAGGGAATTGAGCTGCTTGATTATGTTATTCCTCAAGCAGACCTCGGCCGGATAATCGGCGGTAAATATGACGGGCTGGTAGTGGTTGGAAAAGGCGGATTGACGGGTGCTAACGGCACAGCGATTGATATCGTAAAGAGGATCTGCAAGGAAGCATCAAAGGGGTATCAGCAAGAAGCAGTGCACGCTTAATATTCTTTGTTGCAGAACTGTATAGGTTTCGTAAAGCAGTGCGATCTTAAAATCGTGCTGCTTTTTGTTTTAGAGAGTATCTCCATGAACGAGCGGAGCTGAAAAAGAGAAGCGGTGGCAGGCAGAGGGTGTCTTTGTGGCAGCAACCGGTAGAAAAGATAAAGAAGGGCCACGCAGAGAGCATCCACGTGACCTGACAGATAAGACTACGATTTTGAAAGAAATTCCTCAACATCATTTATGATTGGTTCAAATAATGATAGATCCCAAGCAGAGCGGCCGATGAACAGGCCATTTACATTTTGTCCTCTTAGGTAACCAATTGCATTCCCGCGGTTTACACTTCCGCCAAACAAAATTGGCATTTCACCACCGATGTCTCCGAATAGTTCAACCAGCACCTTTCGAATATGATCATGCATTTGATGGACATAGTCAGCTGGTGCCTCTGTACCACCTGCACCGATCGCCCAAACGGGTTCATAAGCTACTAAGACATTCTTTGCTTGAGCAGGTGTAAGATCTTTTAAACAGATTTTTAACTGGATGGAAAGCGATTCCCCACTTACTCCGTTTTCCTTGTCCTCGAGCTTTTCACCAATACAGAGAAGGGGAATGATCTCCTTATCTATGGCTGCATGAACTTTCTTATTTAAATCAATATCATTTTCATTATAGTACTGCCGTCTTTCTGAGTGGCCCAGTTCAACCAAGTCGATGCCAATTTCCTTTAGCATTGTTGGCGAAATCTCACCTGTAAAAGGACCTTCCTCTTCCCAATGCATATTTTGTGCGCCTAATAGAATGTTAGAATCTAGTTCTGCTCTTAGAGTGGTTAATGCAGTATAAGGCGGAATGAAGAAAAGCTGCATCCGGCTATCTTTCCCTTGGGCAATTTCTTGAAGCTTACGGCAATACTCCCTGCCTTCTTTAATTGATTTATGCATTTTCCAATTTGTACCGATATAAACTTTATTCATATTTGAGCACCTTCTTATTAAGGAATGATCTTTATAAAAAATCTAAAAGATTACTTTAATTTTATCTTTTATTATCGATATCTGTCAATTGTTGTGTTAAAGTTAAGTAAAGAAAAATAAACGAAAACACGATTAAATAGAGAATGAAGAGAAATATGCAAAAAAATCTTAAAAATCAAGACTTTTCAACTATTTTCCTATATAAAATGATTGATTTTTTTATTTAATATGAGAGAATTATTAATACAATAATCGAAAGTAATTGAAAGGGTGAAAATATGTTTGCTGACCAACGCAGAAATATAATTCTCGAGATACTAACAGAAAAAGGAACGGTCACCGTTAATGAATTAACTAGTTTACTCAATATTTCTGCAGCTACCATTCGCTCTGATTTGAATCAAATGGAAAAGCAGGGTATGCTGATCCGGACTCATGGCGGTGCTATGGTCAAAGGGGAAGAACCGGATTCCGTTGATAAAAAATATGAGATTCGTGAAAAGAAATTCAGAGAGGAAAAACACCAAATTGGTTATGCTGCCTTTCAACATGTTCAAGAGGGCCAGTGTATTCTGTTAGATGCAAGTACGACCTGTTTTGAACTTGCTAAATTTATCCGTGATTCAAAAATGAGACTTACTGTAGTTACCAGCGGCATTGCGACAGCCGCGATGTTGAAGGAGAATCCTTATTTAACGGTAATCATTATTGGCGGTATTGTCCGTAACTCTTCAAATTCTGTGGAAGGGCTCTTAGGAGAAGAACTTTTAAGAAAAATTAACATTGATGTGTTGTTCACTTCGGCTTATGCCTTTAATACACGGGACGGGCTCTCGGATTTTAGTCTTTATGAAGTGGAGTTAAAGAGAATTATGGTTTCAGAAGCCAATAAAGTAATTGCCTTACTTGACCATAGTAAAATCAATAAAAGTTCTATTGCAACTTTTGCTCGTACGGATCAAATTGATCACCTGATAACCGATCGGGAAGTATCCGAAGAAGTTCGTGATTACCTCGATTCCAAAAATATTGGAATAGAAGTGGCCTAATATTGTTTTTTATATTGAAAGCGCAAACAAGAAGGGTGTCAGATATCATGTATTTACATGGTGACTGATACCTTTTTTTATGTAATGGGGGTCTTCCATACCAGAAAAAATCTCTAATTTTTTTAATTACAAAAAGGCTTTAATTAATTAAATATTCTATTAAAGTAGTCTGTTACTTTATATGATTGGCTTATATCTATTGTGCTTTTAGGGTGAAGCGTTTTCAAAGTAATAACTAGTTTTTCTTCTAGACGAAAATAATATTATTTGAAAAGGGAGAGGTAATCATGGAAACATTGCGTGATCAAGCGTTACAAATGCACAGGGATAAACAAGGGAAATTAGAAGTGAAAGCTAAAGTAGAGATTAAGAATGCACATGATTTGAGTTTAGCGTATTCACCTGGTGTCGCAGAGCCTTGTATGGAAATCTATGAAGATCCAAAAAGAGTATATGAATACACGATGAAAGGCAACACCATTGCTGTCGTTTCAGATGGTTCGGCGGTATTAGGGCTTGGGAATATTGGACCGGAAGCAGCGATGCCAGTCATGGAAGGCAAAGCAGCTTTATTTAAGAGTTTTGCTAACGTAGATGCATTCCCTATTTGTTTAAATACGCAGGATGTTGAAGAAATAATTGAAACAGTAAAGCGTCTTGAACCAACATTTGGCGGGGTAAATTTAGAAGATATTTCAGCTCCAAGATGCTTTGAAATAGAAGAACGGTTGAAAAAAGAAACCAATATCCCTATTTTTCACGATGACCAACATGGGACAGCCATTGTCACTGTTGCCGGATTAGTAAATGCTCTTAAACTAGTAGATAAGAAAATGGATGAAATCAAAGTAGTCATAAATGGAGCGGGAGCTGCGGGTGTAGCCATTGCCCAACTGCTCAATCGTTTTGGTGTATATGATGTCATTCTATGCGATACAAAAGGTGCCATTTTTGAAAATCGTGAATATGGAATGAATCCAATAAAAGAAAAGATTGCTAGACAGACGAATCGTAACCATGCAGAGGGAAGTCTAGAGGAAGTCATTGTTGGTGCAGATGTTTTTGTTGGTGTATCTGTTGCAGGTGCAATAACAAAGGAAATGATTTTAACGATGAGAAGAGATGCGATTATTTTTGCAATGGCAAACCCTGTTCCGGAAATTATGCCAGATGAGGCAAAAGCTGCAGGAGCAAAAGTAATCGGAACAGGCCGTTCTGATTTTCCAAATCAGGTCAATAATGTGCTGGCCTTTCCAGGGATTTTCCGGGGCGCTCTAGATGTTCAAGCAACAGAAATAAATGAAGAAATGAAAAAGGCTGCAGTCTACGCTATTTCTTCACTCATTTCAGAAGAACAACTCTCAGAAGACTATGTGATCCCTAATCCTTTTGATGACCGAGTGGCATCTGAGGTAGCAAAAGCTGTTGCAGCTGCCGCTGTAGAAACAGGTGTAGCAAGGAAATACTTTGCAACCGTGTAAAAGTGACTTTAGGTGACAGGCACCATTTTTGGTGCTCTTTCGCTAACTTGATGATTGATGAAAAAGGCTGCTTGAAGTTCTTTTATGAGCTTAGCGGCCTTTTGTCATTTTATGCATAAGTCTTATGCATACTATGATTATGATAAAACCTGGAGGAGAGTATGAAGAAAGGCAAACTTAGTTTACAAGCGATTATTATTATATTTGTATGCGTTGTCGTCGCTTTATCACTTGGAATAACTGATTTAATTATAAGCAAACGAATTACCGCCAGTGTGGAAGAAACGCAGAAAGATAAGGCCTTAAATGTTGCCAAAATGATTGCCATCAGCCCGCAGGTGATAGGAGCTTTTGAAGGGAAAGTTAACAAGAAAGAAGTACAAATATTAACCAATCAAATAAGAGAAAAAACCCATGTTAACTTCGTTGTCGTTATGGATATGAAAGGAATCCGGCTTTCCCACCCGGACCCTAGTGAAGTGGGGAAGCACTTCAGGGGAGGGGATGAAGGACCTGTTCTTAAAGGGAAGGAATATGTTTCCATTTCAAAAGGGACACTGGGTCGATCTATGCGGGCATTTACGCCAATAAAGAATTCAGATGGAAAACAAGTCGGTGCGGTTGCTGTTGGAATTTCTTTAGAAAATGTTACAAAGGCGGTACATAAAGGACGGATGGGGATCTTTATGGGGACGTTAATCGGAATCCTAATCGGTGTAATCGGTGCAGTGGGCCTGGCAAGATACATCAAAAAAATCCTTTTAGGGCTCGAGCCATTCGCTATTGCTAAACTGCTTGAAGAACGCAGTTCCATGCTTCATTCTGTGCGTGAAGGAATAATAGCCATCGACCAAGAAGGGAAAATCACACTTGTAAACAGGGCAGCGGGTAAGCTTTTTGAGAGAGCCGGTCTGGAAGAGAATCCTATGGGGCGGAACATTGAAGATTATTTGCCGGAGACTCGATTAACTCACATCATAAAAACGGGTGAAACCGAATTGGACCAAGAGCAAAACCTGAATGGGGTGACCATTTTAGTAAACAGAGTTCCGGTAGTTGTGGAAAATGAGTCGGTGGGAGCCATCGCTACATTCCGTGATAAGACCGAAGTCCGTTTGCTGGCCGAACAGCTCACAGGTGTGCGTAACTATGCGGATGCTCTTCGTGCCCAGGCACATGAATTCATGAACAAACTTCATGTCATACTAGGCTTGGTTCGAACGGAACAATATGATACACTTGCTAACTATGTGAGTGAAACGGTACACATGCGGGAAACCGAAATGGGCTTTGTAACGAAGAAAATTAAAGACCCTGTCCTTGCCGGGTTCTTAATAGGCAAACTAAGCTTTGCCAGAGAATCAGGTGCTTCTTTATCATTTGATTGTGTAAGCATGCTTCCCAAGCCTGCAAACTCGGAAATCACCCATGAGCTGATCACCATCATTGGGAATCTCTTTGATAATGCAATGGAGGCCATTGCGGACAGTCCAAACAAAAAAGTTGAACTTAAACTTGATTTTGCAGAAGATATTTTAACTATCGAGGTCAAAGACACAGGGATGGGAATGACGAATTCACTCCAAAGTAAAATATTGGATAAAGGTTTCTCTACAAAAGGAGAAAACCGAGGGTTCGGGTTATATCTTTTGACACAGGCAATTGAAAGGCTCGAAGGGGACCTGATTATTTCTTCCAAGCTTGGGAAGGGAACAAACTTTGCCGTGTATATACCTTATAAAGCAGAGGATGAATGGAATGATTAATGTAATGATTGTCGAAGATGACCCGATGGTCGCAGAAATCAATAAACAATATCTAGCTAGAATTGATGGGTTCCGGCTGGCTGCAACAGCTAATTCAGTAGCTGAAGCCATCCGATATTTGGCGAAGAGTGATATTCAGCTCATTCTTCTGGATATTTTTATGCCGGGAAAGCAGGGGCTGGAGCTGTTAGCATACCTTCGGGAAAATGACCTTGAAATTGATGTCATCATCATTTCAGCAGCTTCAGATCTTGAACGAATAAAGAAGGCATTAAGGTATGGGGTGGTCGACTATTTAATTAAGCCTTTCGAGTTTGAACGGTTTAACGCGGCACTTGCTGCTTACCTTGAGCAGACTCGGTTCATTGATAAACAGGATTCGGTCAGTCAGCAGGAGCTCGATCACTTACTTTTGCATAGAGACGAAGCGGTTATCACAGAAGAACTGCCAAAGGGGTTAACGAAGGATACCTTAAAGCAGATATGGGATGCGATTCAGGAATTGAAGGACGGGCCTTTTTCTACAGATGAAGTAGCAAATGTGGTAGGAATATCAAGGGTTTCAGCAAGAAAGTATCTTAATTTTCTAAAGGACATAGGAATCCTTGAAGTCAAGGTGATCTACGGGACGGTCGGAAGGCCTGTGTATCAGCATGAATATAACAAATTTAAAGAGCACTTAATAAAAAACTTTCTGTAAGCAGTTTTTGAAACTGCTTACTTTTTTTATTTACAAAAAGAATGATTAAACTTACATAATCTATGAAAACGGTTTATCTGGGAATATGATAGACACATAGTAAGACAGAGGAGGATAAAAAAATGCAAATTCCAATTAAGAAAACGCTTGATAAAATTCCAGGTGGTCTTATGGTTGTTCCACTTTTTTTAGGAGTACTAACGAATACATTTTTTCCGCAAGTATTACAAATTGGCAGTTTTACAACAGCCTTATTCAGTAAAGAAGCCTCATCAACCATTTTGGCCTGTTTTATGTTTTTGATTGGTTCACAAATTAATTTCAAATTAGCACCAAAGGCATTAAAAAAAGGTGCCATTCTATTAACAGGAAAATTTATTGTAGGTGCCGGTATTGGTTTAGCTGTAGCAGCGATTTTTGGGCCTGCTGGAATACTAGGATTAACACCATTAGCCATCCTCGCAGCGCTGTTAAATGCGAATGGCGGGTTATATGCATCCCTTGCTTCATCGTATGGTGACGAAACAGATGTAGGCGCATATGCGTTATTTTCTTTAAAAGATGGTCCATTTTTCACATTAGTGGCATTAGGTGCATCGGGTCTTGCCACCATTCCTTTTCAAACACTTCTAGGAGTATTAATTCCAATTGTAATCGGAATGATTTTAGGAAATATTGATTCCGACATGAGAAAGTTCCTTGGAAGCAGTAAATTACTATTAATCCCATTCTTCTCCTTCCCATTAGGTGCCGGAATGAATCTTTCAACGATTGTAAAAGCCGGGGGTCCTGGGATATTACTTGGATTAATCGCTGCCTTCACTGGAATTGGAGCTTACTTCCTATTAAAGTTATTTAAAGAAAACCCTATCGTTGGTTTAGCAACAGGGTCTACTGCTGGTAATGCGGTAGCTACACCAGCTGTTGTGGCGGCAGCAGATCCAACGTTAGCTGCAGTAGCATCTTCAGCTACTGCTCAAGTTGCAGCTGCATGTGTCATATCTGCTATCGTCTGTCCGATTATTGTGAGCTATGTATTTAAAAGGTCCCAAAAGAAAAAAGCCAAACAATCAATGGCAAGGGCAGCCTGACAAAGAGCAACGTAAATTTTATAAACACTGAATAAGTAGAAGATTAAACAAAGTAGTCAGAGGTTTTTCCTGTCTGCTTTGTTTAATTACAAAAAAGGGTCATTAAATTAAAAAACCTATTGTGATAAGGAAAATGTTATTAACATAGATAGGTAGAAATCTATGTTGTTCTAGTATTGTACGAAATAGCTATTTTAATATAGAAAGAAGGAAACACCGTGAATGAACTTGAGAATGTGATTATTACAACATTAAAAGGAAAAGAAGTTCTCTCAAATCCTTTTTTAAATAAAGGAACAGCCTTTACGAAAGAGGAAAGGGAAGACCTTGGACTTGACGGTCTGCTGCCTCCTCGTGTGCTCACCCTTGATGAACAAGCAAATAGGACCTATGAGCAATATCTGATGCGAACTACGAATCTATTTAAAAATGGGCTGCTTAATGATTTGTATAACCGCAATGTCGTTTTGTTTTACCGTCTTTTAAAGGACCACTTAGCAGAAATGCTCCCAATCATCTATACTCCTACTGTCGGTGATGCGATCCAGACTTACTCCCATACCTATCACCGCCCCGGAGGATTATATCTTTCCATTGATGACCCTGAGGGCATTGAAAAAGCATTCAATAATCTTGGACAGCCTAATGGCATTGATTTAATCGTCGTTACCGATTCTGAAAGCATTTTGGGTATTGGGGACCAAGGGGTAGGCGGTATTAATATTGCGATTGGTAAACTTGCCGTATACACAGCGGCAGCTGGTATTGATCCAAGCCGTGTTCTGCCAATCGTGTTGGATGTTGGTACGAACAATCAGGCATTGGTTGCCGATCCTCTCTATATTGGCAACAAATTCGCCCGTGTCCGCGGTGAGAGATATGACCAGTTCATTGATTTATTTGTTTCTGCTGCAAAAAAGTTCTTTCCAGAGGTGCTTATTCACTGGGAGGACCTTGGCAACGTAAATGCGCGTAAAATCTTGGATAAGTACGGTGACAAAATGCTTACCTTCAATGATGACATCCAGGGAACAGGGGCAGTTACCCTTGCTGCTGTGATGTCTGGGATGAAAATAACAGGAGCTAATCTGAAGGAGCAGCGTATTGTTGTCTTCGGACCAGGGGCTGGCGGTCTCGGTATAGCCGACCAAATCACAGATGCTATGGTTCTTGAGGGGCTGACCAGGGAAGAAGCCTATGACCGTTTCTGGGCGATTGACTATCGGGGGCTGCTAACGGATGAAACACCAGGTGTCTTTAACTTCCAGAAACCATATGTAAGAAAGGCGGAAGAAGTAAAGGACTGGGATATGAATGAGGATGGAATCATTTCATTAATGGAAGTCGTTCAGAAGGTGAAGCCGACCATCCTGATCGGTACTTCCGGACAAGCCGGTGCTTTCACGGAGGAAATTGTGAAAGAAATGGCCAAGCATGTTGAGCGCCCGATCATCTTACCTTTGTCCAACCCGACTGCATTGACTGAAGCGGTGCCGGAAAATCTGATGAAATGGACAGATGGCAAGGCTCTTATTGCAACTGGCAGCCCGTTTCCCAATGTGGAATACCAAGGTGTTTCCTATGAAATTGGGCAGTCAAATAACGCATTTATATTCCCAGGACTGGGTCTAGGAACGATTGTTGCAAAAGCTGAAGTAATCTCAAAAGGAATGTTTGCAGCTGCTGCATATGCAGTTGCAAGTATGTGTGACCTCAGCACAACAGGGGCATCTCTGCTGCCATCCATTGAAAAACTTCATGAAGTCTCAAAATACGTAGCTATTGAAGTAGTCAATGCTGCAATCCACGAAGGAATTGCAAGAGCGGATATCCAAGATGTTGAGACGGCTATTGAAGAGGCTATGTGGATGCCTGAGTATAAGGAAATAAAGAGCGTAGGAATTTGGACAAACATTCATTCCTATGCATGATAAATAATTGAATAGAATGCCTGTCCTCCTGGTAATGGATCAAAGTTTCGGTATACCAGGCAGTGACAGGCATTTTGTGTTTAATTAGATTTAATGGAGCCCATCCATTTATATTAATACCATTGATTATGGATCTGTTCTTTTTCAATTAACTTAATAGTCTGAAGGTGTTACTATATAAATATCATTTTTTATTTAAAGGTGTTTCAAAGATTGATAGCAACAATTTTTTGGAAGGGGCAATAGCTGTGCAGTTTATTTTAATCGTATTACCTGTATTCCTTATCTTTGGAACAGGCTTTCTCGGACAAAAGTTACTTAAACTGAATGTTAAATCGATCTCAACGATGGCACTTTATCTTATGATGCCTTTTTTAACATTCAATACCTTCTATACGAACAAATTAAATAAAGATTATGTTTATATGTTTTTGTTTAATATTTTACTCATTATTGTATTAGTGGTTATTACCTTTGTTCTAGGGAAAGTATTAAAGGCTGATCGAACAAGTCTGTCTGCCATGCTACTGGGAACCGCATTTCCCAATATGGGAAACTATGGTGCTCCAGTTGCCTTGTTTGCATTCGGAACTCAAGCATTTGATTATGCGATAGTTACGATGGTAATACAATCTTTATTAATTAACACAATTGGAATTTTTATCGCCTCTTATGGCAGTGAAAAGTCGACTACTGTTAAAGGTGCGCTCCTAAATGTAGTGAAAATGCCAGTTCTATATGGTGTAATCCTCGGTCTATTATTTCAGCTTTCACATGTAAATTTACCGCCAACAATTATTGATGGCGTCCGTTTAATTGGATCAGCCTCGATTCCAACGGTTACGCTGCTGTTGGGGATGCAATTAGCTGAAATTAAAACACAGAAATTCGAATTTAAATATGTGAACACCATTACATTCGTTCGATTGATCGTTTCTCCTCTTTTGATTGCTGCATTGGTCAGCTTTATGCCTGTAAGTCATCTAGTTAAAAATGTTTTTATTCTGTTAGCTGCCATGCCAATTGCCGCTAATACGACACTTCTGGCGGTTCAATTTAATACGAAGCCGAATTTAGTTTCGTATATTACTTTAGTAACCACTTTAATTAGTCTAGTGTCCATTCCAATCACACTCTATTTTTTAGGATAAAAATCATCCACTCTATACAGTGAAAAGAGATAAGTGGGTACAGTAGCTCTATCAATAAAAAGTGAATTATTTATAAAAAATACCAAAAATAAAACCCATAAATATTAATGAACTATAGATATATAGGGAAAATTATTTTTATGAAAAATATCATAAAAACTGCACTTATTATGTCTATTATTTTAACGATGACTGGTTTTGGAAAAGAAACATTGAACAAAAATGCAGGAGCGAAAGAAAATGGAGAAAAAACTGCAGAAAAATCTGTACTAGCTGATTTACCTCCAGTTATTCACGGTCTTGGTTGGATAGATGGATATTATGTGACAAATTCCTTTGAAGCCTTTAAATATAATTATAAACGTGGATTTCGCGTATTTGAAGTAGACTTGAATATGACTTCTGACAATTATTTAGTCGCACGTCATGACTGGACACTTGTTCATTATGGCTGGTTAGGCCAAAATGTCCCTGCCGGCACGATGGATGAGGATCCCCTAACCTTTGACCAAGTAATGTCACTAAAGATTCACGGACAATACCATCCAGTTTCATGGAAACAACTCCTGAAACTAATGAGGAAATATCCAGACATTTACTTTGTAACAGACACAAAAGAAACTGATGAAGAGGCTATTCGTAAGACCTTTTCGTATCTAGTACGTGAGACAAAAAAAGTGGACCCCAAATTACTAGATCGTATTATTCCGCAAATTTATAGTCAGCCCATGCTAAGTTATATTAACTCTTATCATCGCTTTAAATATATTATCTATACATTATATAAACATACGAACGATAACATTCCGACCCCAAAGGAGCTTGCGGAATTCTGTGTAAGTCACCATGTTACAGCTGTGAATGGACTTCCTTTTCGATTAACAGTGGAACTGCAGGAAACTCTGCATGAAAACAATATTATTATTTATACGCATACAATTAATAAGCCTAAAGACGCTGCAGCTTATCTGGAAAAAGGGATTGGTATCTATACGGACTATCTATATTACGATGGCAAGAAATTTATTGCTCCTTAATAAATAATAAAGGTTCATAAGAGAGCAAGGATGCATGCAGACATGGACGGCATGGGTAATTAACATATAAAGTCTGGGTTCTAATGTGCAACAAATAGAAAAATGCTCATCCTTTGCTCTACTTAGCAAAGGGATGAGCATTTTTGTTACAAGGTCACTCAAATATTTACTATTTAGAATCTATCACGGTCGACACGATTACTATCGATATTAGTTTCATTAACCGAAGCATCGCCTTCTTTTTTCACTCTTGCTTCCTCGCGTTTCACATTATCCGTAACCTGTTGGGTTTCCGTAACTTTCTTTTTGCCAATCACTAGTTCCTCCGTAACGACCGGTTTCTTCGTCACTTCTACTTTTTCCTCGACAATTGGCACATGAATGGTTTCATCATCACCTATTGGTGTGGTTGTATCTGCATCATTATTGTCGACTGTACGTCTCTCTACATAAACTTCTTCATGTTCTACAGGAACATTTATTGTTTCCTGTTCTTCAACGACATCCTTTGTAACCTCTACCTCGCCTGTCTGAACACGGTGTTTATTAACATCGAGCTGTTCTCCGCGAAGCTTTAGTGAGCGCTCTGTATCTGTGTCGAGAGTATCCTCAAGCCCTGTTTGGCCGCGAGCAATCGTCCCAGTGGAGAAACCGTCTGCACCGTTTGCGTTCTCGAATCCTCTTTCACCAAGAAGAAGAATCATTCCGGAATTGATATCCTCTTCGTATTTTAACGCATCTGCTTCACTGATACCCTGGGCCATCAAATGATCATAGTAGGTAGATCCGCCGCCGCCATCATTTTGATACATACGATCCTCAAATGGGGTAAACAGGCTTGCCAAGAACCCAGGGCGCTCTTCTGTTTCGGGCTCCCTTGTAGCGCTTATCTCCCGAGAAGCCACGCCTGTTTCCTCTTCGATAGAGGAAGGGACATCTGTTGTATTAGCAATAATCGACAAGTCTTTCACAGAATATCCTTGGTTCTGGAATTCCTCTATGGCCTGAACCACTTCATCACTGGAATTATAAACTCCTAATACTGTTTTACTCATAGTTATTGCCTCCATTTCCCTTTTGTTAGCTTATAAGCTTACAAACTATACTTACCCGGCAAAGCAACAGCGGAAACAAACTTTTTCCGATTATTAAGAAGTAAAGAACAAATCAGAGGGGAGTTTTTCTGTTACCCACTACAACAGAAGGGGATAATTGACCCATTTTTTTTTGTATCGGTGGTCGATATAGCTCTTGTAAATTAAGCCAAAAACCCTCATATTTAAAAGAAAAGGAGGTGCGATATGCGACGTGATATACAACCGAATGAACGAGCTTTTTCTTCAAAGGAAGTAGCAGAAGAAGTGGGGATCGCAACACCGACTGTTCGTAAGTATGGTCAAATCTTAGAGCGGAATGGATATGAGTTTTTAAAAGATGGCGATCGGCGTATTTTTGTACAATCTGACATCGAATCGCTTATAGCGCTGCGCGATACAGAGAAACCCTTGGACGATACTGCTAAAGACCTTGCGTATCAACAAAAGGAAAGGTTAGAAACATCTAATGAACAAGAGATTGCCATACCCGATACATATGAAAGGCTGCCACAAGATCCCAATCAATTAAAAGAAATTTTAATGTTTGTGGTCAATGAACTGGCAGCCTCGCGAGAGATGAATGTCCAACTGAAAAACGATATGTCGGAGCTTAAGGTAACGGTTTCCCGACTCCAGCAAGATCATCATGTGATTAGTTCCAGTATTGGAAATTCAGCGCAAAAAACGCATTCTAAAATTGAAAAATTAACAGAACAACAAAAAGCATATTATGAAACCATGCTGGATCAAGAAAGAGAGATAACTGAATTCTTACAACAGGAATTACATAATTTGCGCGATGAACAGCAAAAAGAGTGGCTTTCACAAAATGAATTTAATAAACGTTTAGAGGAAAAGATACAAATTCCTAAAGGGAAATGGGAATGGTTTTTCTCGTTATTTCGAAAGTAGGATGGTTATGCCTGCATATATCGCCAATATGGAAAGACTAAGACCACCTAAATTGGAATGAGAGACTTTAATATGATTGACCAGTGATCTGCAGCTGCATGAAGAAAGAAAATTACTGACATATGAAAGGATCCTCTCCTAAAACCACGGTTTCCTGACTCCTCCATATTCGAAGATCTTAATTTCTTATTTTCTGCAAATTCCCGGGAAATATCTACAAATTTTGAGATGATATCGACAAATATTCCATCTTAATTTGTCGGCAGGATCCACTACTTTGTCATTTATCCGCATTAAACCACTTTCATTAATGGAGTGGTTTTTTATTGTTCACTTTTAAATTGACTTGCATCAATTCTTGGATTCATTCCTTTATTAAGATGGAATCATTTACTTCTTCTGAACAAAACCGAAAAATACCTTTATAGGGCATATTTTACAAAAATAAATTACTTCGGTATCCTAACGTTCGTGTTATCTTCGTTCCATAAACATTAATAAACTAATAAGATAGGTAATTGAGCTTTTTCACGAACATTAAATTGATGTTTTGTATTAATATTCGGTTTTTGTATTGCCAAATGAAATTTTATTACGTATAATCTTAAATGTAAGAGAAAGAAGCGGACATTAAATGATGTTCAACATCATTTCAACCTATTTTTTTGACTTGGAAAGTGAGGCCAGATATGACGCAGCGAAGAATCCCTTATCTCATATTGGCTCCAGGATTAATACTTTTGATTTTATTCTTGGTGTTACCCCTTATCTCCATTATTTTTCCAACGTTCTTTAACGGAGGAATCACTTTTTCAAACTATACTGCGTTCTTCTTGGATGAGTATAACTTTGGTATCTTTTGGCGGACGATCAAGGTTTCACTGATTGCCACACTAATTTGTGTAGTCGTTGGAGTTCCGACTGCCTACTATATTTCGCAAAGTCCCAAAAAGTGGCGAGGCTTGTTAATGTCGATTACATTGTTTCCGTTACTAACGAATTCAGTGGTACGGAGTTTCGCCTGGATCACCATTTTGGGACAAGACGGTATTGTTAATCATGCCTTACTAGCTATTGGCCTAATTTCAAAACCGCTTACCTTACTTTATACAGAATTCGCCATTATTATTGGCTCTGTGTATCTATTCCTTCCTTTAATGGTCATTACGTTAGTGGGAATACTAGAAAACATTGATTCTGAAATTATGGAAGCTGCAGAAACGTTAGGGGCCAATCGGTTGATTGCGTTTGTGAAGGTTATATTGCCCTTAAGTGTGCCTGGAATTATTGTGGGCAGCATTTTGGTTTTCACAGGGAGCATGACAGCCTATACAACCCCGCAATTATTAGGCGGGAACAGAAACATCATGCTAGCCACCTTCTTATATCAAAATGCAACGGCGTTAGGAAACTGGCAGGGTGCAAGTGTCATTGCCCTGATTATGATTGTGGCCACATTAATCGTGATGAAATTATTCAATGTGGTTGCCGGCCGCTTGGATAAAAGAGGTGAAGTGAGTGCGTAAAAATATCGGTTTGAAAATCTTTGCAATCCTAGTGTTTGCATTTCTATTAGTCCCTTTGCTTATTATCATCGTGACCTCTTTTGGAACCAATCCTACCATTCAATTTCCAATCAAAGGTTTTACCTTAGAATGGTACAGCAAGGTATTTACGAATGAATCCTTTATGGACAGCTTTTCACTTAGTTTAAAAGTAGCCTTTATTGCGACTCTCTTGGCATTAGTCATTGGTGTTCCAGCCGCTTATTCCTTGGCACGTCACGAGGTGTTCGGACGAAATTGGATAAAGAGCTTTTTCCTTTCACCAACGATCGTACCTGGATTGGTCGTGGGCTATGCGATGTATCAATTTATTGTAATTAAGTTTCAATTCCCAATCATTCAAGGATTGCTATTAGGTCATTTCCTAATTTGCCTCCCTTATGTCATTCGTGTCGTAGGTTCTACGATTGAACAGTTAGATTTTTCAATAGAAGAAGTTTCATGGACGTTAGGCTGCACAAAGCTCCAATCATTTATCAAAGTGGTATTGCCAAACATTACTTCGGGAATTTTTGCTTCCTTCATGCTGGCATTTATTAATTCCTTTAACAATATACCAGTATCGCAGTTTTTATCAGGGCCTGGTATAACGATGCTGCCAACGAGCTTAATGAATTATATCGAATACAACTACGATCCATCTGTTTCAGCTTTATCGGTCATTTTAATGCTTGGTACGATTATTCTGATGTTTATTATTGAGAAGACATTGGGCTTAGCAAGTATTTCATAGGAACTTAAAAGATGTTTACATCGAAGGAGGTAGAACCGCACAATGTCCTATGTTGAATTAAAAGATATTCGTGTCAGTTATGATAACAAAACCAATATCTTAAAAGATTTAAATTTATCAATAGAAAAGGGAGAATTGGTTTCCTTGTTAGGACCATCAGGCTGTGGAAAAACCACGACTTTGCGTGTCATTGCTGGCCTAATTGAGCCAAATGATGGTGAGTTCCTTGTCGACAATCAAAATTTAATAAAGGTGCCTGTTCATAAACGTGAATTTGGAATGGTATTCCAAAGCTATGCGCTGTTTCCCCATCTAACGATTAAGGAAAATGTTGCATTCGGTTTGAAACTACGTAAGGAAAAAAAGGCCTCTATTAATAAACGAGTAGAAGATATCTTAGCGATTACCGGCTTAGAGGACCTTGGGGACCGCTATCCTAAACAGCTTTCCGGCGGACAGCGGCAGCGTGTAGCTCTAGCACGTGCCTTAGTCATCGAACCGAAATTATTATTATTAGATGAACCATTGAGTAACCTGGATGCTAAATTGCGCTTGGCGATGAGGATTGAGATTAAACGGATTCAAAGCCAATTAGGAATTACATCCGTGTTTGTTACTCACGATCAAGAGGAATGTTTCTCCATTTCGGACAGGGTAGCTGTAATGAATAAAGGTGTAATTGAACAATTCGATACACCTGAGGAAATTTATAAAAATCCTAAAACAGAATTTGTTGCTCGCTTTATCGGATTCGAGAACTTTTTTGAGTTAACGCTGACAGAAGATAGGAAGTATAGAGCGGTCGATGGAACAATTTTTGAAAGTACCGGAAAATATGATCAAGGGAAACGGACAGGCACGATTCGTCCGGATGATATAGAGATTGCAGCAAGCCATGTATCCAATTCGAATAATAAGGTGTCTGGTAAGGTCAAAGTCCGAACCTTTCTCGGGAAGTCCTACCAGTACGAAGTGGAAACCCAGATTGGAACATTACTAGCAAATAAAGCAGATGATGTAATTTACCAAGTAGGTGACACGGTTTCGTTATCTATTCCAGCTCACAAATTAATTATAGTTTAATAGCAAATCATCATAAATAAGTACGAGACAACTATGAAAAGGGGATAGAAAAAATGAAAAAGAAATTAGGATTAGTGAGTCTAACTTTAGTAACTGCTAGTGTATTGGCTGCATGCGGAGGCGGCGGTGACAAAACGGCAAGTAAGGAAAAACCAAAAACTTTGGTCATTTCCACTTTCGGTTTGGAAGAAGATAAAATGCAAGAGGATGTCTTCAAACCGTTTGAAAAAAAATACAATGTCGATATTGTGTTAGAAACAGGTACAAGCTCTGAGCGATTAACAAAATTAAAAAGTAATCCAAACTCAACTGTGGATGTTATCGAATTATCTCAATCAAATGCGGCTGACGGTGTATCAGCAGGTTTGTTTGAAAAAGTTGACACATCAAAAGTTCCTAACATGGAAAACTTAATCGATAGCGCAAAAGAATTAGCTGCAGATGGATCTGGCCCAGCATACACGTTAAATAGTATCGGGATTGTCTATAATAAAAAGACAGCAGGCAAAGAAATCAAGGAATGGGATGATCTGTGGAGTCCTTCATTAAAAGGGAAAGTCTCCATTCCTGATATTGCGACCACATTCGGACCAGCGATGCTTTATGTAGCAAACAGTCACAAGAATGCGGAAGCCAAAACGGTTAATGGGAAAACGGCTTTTGAAGGAATCACTGATTTAGCTCCAAACGTGGTAAAGACATATAGCAAATCTTCTGATTTAGCGAATATGTTCCAATCAGGAGAAATAGCTGCTGCTGTTGTCGGCGACTTTGCGGTTCCGATTATTACGGAGTCCAATCCAGATGTTGCCTATGTAGTTCCAGCATCCGGAACATATGCAAACTTTAATACAATCAACATTAACAAAAACTCTAAAAATAAAGACCTAGCTTATAAATATATTAACTGGAGATTAAGCCAAGAGGTTCAAGAAAAAACGGCAGTATCTTTAAATGAGGCTCCAACCAATAAAAACGTAGTACTTAACGAGGAAACAGCTAAAAATAAAACTTATGGTGATGTTGCAAAGCGCACAAATAAGGTGGATTCAAACCTTGTAAATAAAAACCTTGCGTCTTGGATTAATCAATGGAATCGGATTTTGAATAAATAAAAAGGTGTTAGGGAGAAGGCTGAGGATAATTCTTGGCCTTTTTTCTCTTTATACATACTTGGAGGGGGAGAGATTTGATGAAAGTCGATTTAGCAATCGTAAATGCACAGGTTTATAACACTTTTACCAAAAGGTTTGAAAAGAAAAATGTGTTGATTATGAAAGATAAATTTTATTATATTACCGCAGAAGACATCGATCATTGTCAGGTTAGTGAGGTATTAGATGCAGAAAATCGGTATCTAGTCCCAGGATTAATTGATATTCATATGCATATTGAAAGCTCAATGACTTCTCCAACTATTTTTTCAGAAGCCGTGTTAACTCATGGGGTAACAACGGTTGTCGCCGATGCCCATGAGATTGCGAACGTGTTTGGTATGGAAGGGCTCGAGGCGTTCTTTTCTCAGCCGAGTGTCATCGATACTTTCTTTGCGATTCCATCTTCGGTCCCTTCGACCACACCGGAATTAGAAACGACAGGCGGCTATATTGGTGTGGAAGAAGTGAAGCAGCTCCTACAGCATCCGAGAGTCATTGCTCTAGGCGAAGCCATGAACTTTAATGGGATTGTCAATGAACCAGAATCTTTGATTCGGCAAATTTTACGTGAAGTTCAAACAGAACGACCGTTCATGCCTTTAGAAGGTCATATTCCGCGCGTTTCAGGATTGGAATTAGCTGAATTTTTATATGCAGGCTTAACAGCTGATCATACTCATCAATCGCCGGAATCGATTTATGAGAAAATCACGAATGGGATGTTTTTAGAGTTCCAAAAAAAATCGATTACTCCAGAAAATATAAGAGTCATTGTTGACAATCAGTTCTATGAATATATGGCCCTCATTACCGATGATGTGATGGCGGACGACTTGTTGGAAGGACATTTAGATGCAAACGTGCGATTGGCTTTTTCTTGCGGGATGCCAGTAGAACAGGCTATCTATTGCGCTACCTATACACCTGCCAGACGAATGGGATTTCAGGATCGGGGTGCCATTGTCCCTGGATACAAGGCAGACTTTTTATTAATCGATGATATCGAAAGATTTAATATTGAGTCAGTTTATAAAGATGGAAAATTGGTGCACAAACGAGGGGCAGATATCCAGTTTCCTACGGATAAACCTGCCTTTCCAGAGCATTTCTATCAGTCGGTCCATTGCCGTGTATTAACACCAGAGGATTTACAGTTCAAGGTCAAAGCAACGGAAAAGGCGACCGTCAATGTGATTCAAATTTCAGAAACGGGTACCTTTACCGAACATGTAAAGAGGGAAGTTAGCGTCGCAGATGGATTTTTGGATTGGGAGAATAGCGGGTTAGCCCTGATTGTTGTGATGGAGCGTTATGGGAAAACAGGTAACATCGCCTATGGATTTGTTGATAAAGCTTTATATGAAAAAGGAGCTGTCGCCACTACGTGGGCCCATGATCATCATAACTTGATGGTTATGGGAACAAGTTCTGAGGATATCTTAGCCGCGCAAAAGCAATTATTGGACATGCAAGGGGGTTATATCGTCACCAAAGCTGGAAAGGTACAAGCGGTATGTCCTTTGCCGGTTGGCGGTATTATCAGTGATGCACCGATACAAGAACTAGGTGCACAATTGAAAGAAGTGCGTCAAGCGATGATTAAGTTAGGCTACCGTAACAGCAATGAGATTATGTCTTTCTCGACTTTATCCTTGCCGGTATCACCTATTATCAAAATAACAGACAAAGGGATGATGAATGTTCGCTCCCAAATCATGATCCCCTTGGTGGAGGATGAGGAATTTGAGATTACTCATTAAAAATGCATGGATTTTAACGATGAATGAGCAGATGGAGCAGTTTCAAGATGGATATTTAATGGTAGACGGGGAGAAAATTATCGAAACGGGAGCAATGGATATGCTGCCAAGGGATATGACGTATGAAAAAGTCATCGATGCTAGAGGGGCTATTTTATTGCCCGGTATGGTCAATACGCACACACATATTGGGATGATTCCATTTCGTTCCTTAGGGGATGATTACCCCGACCGGCTGCGCCGCTTCTTATTTCCATTAGAAAATGAATGTATGAATGAAAGGCTTGCCTACGCTAGTGCTAAATATGCCATTGCGGAAATGCAGCTTGCCGGTGTGACGACGTTTTTTGATATGTACTATTTTGAACAGCAACTGGCCGAAGCGGCGGAGGAAATGAACAGCCGCGGCCTGTTAGCAGAAACCGTCATCGATTCCGTAACGGTGGATGTCGAGGAGCCAATGGGCGGCTTACAATACGCCGAAAGCTTTCTGCCTAAATGGCAGGGGAATAAAAGAATTAATGCATCTATTGCACCGCATGCGCCCTATTCGAATACAATCGAAGTCCTGAAGCAGGCGGATCTCTTATCCAAGAAGTACAATGTGCCATGGATGATGCATCTAAGTGAGATGGATTTTGAAATGAAAAAATACCGTGAAGAACGTAATCAAACACCAATTGAATTTTTAGAGGAGATTGGCGTATTGAGTTCAAGGCTCGTAGCAGCACATTGTATTCATTTGTCAGATCATGATATTCAGCTATTGAAGAAATATGATGTAAAGGTAGCTCATTGTATTGGTGCGAATACAAAATCTGCTAAAGGTGTGGCCCGCATTAGGGATTTATTGTCTGCTGGTGTAACAGTAGGACTGGGAACCGACGGTCCAAGCAGCGGCAATACCCTGGATTTATTCAGCCAAATGCGATTGTTTGCCAATTTTCATAAAACCATTTTACAGGACCGCAGTGCCTTTCCAGCACAAGAAATTGTAAAGTTAGCCACCACTGGAGGAGCGAAGGTTTTAGGAATGGACAAGCAAATTGGCTCAATTGAGGCAGGAAAACAGGCTGACTTTATCTTAGTTGAAACAGATTCAATCAATATGTTTCCCATTTTTGATTCGTATTCGGCTTTAGTGTACTCGGCTAATGCTGGAAACGTAAGAGATGTATTTATCGCTGGAAACCAAGTGGTTAAAGGTAAGAAATTAGTTGATTTTGATGAAGCACAATTAAGAAGAGATCTTGCTGAAGCCATGGAACAATGCGGATTTAAAACAAAGGCATTAAAAGCTATGGAGTAATAAATCAATAAGTAATCGAAATTGTAAATCTTATTAAACAGAAAAGGACTATTCTATAAGGATTAGTCCTTTTTTGTTTGGTACGGATCATATAATTTTTTTGTAAAAACAGTATAGAATGCCTAAAGTTTTAAAAAATCCATCGAAACCACCCTGTGAGCTATATCTATTTTCCCGGGAAGTTGGGACGTCTTCTTCCTAAGGTCTATTAAAAAAAGTCCTATTTTCAAAATATCCTAGAAATAAAGGCCTACAAATCCTTCTTGGAAGATTGATAGGCAGTTTGAAGGAATAAATTCTCTGTGTTATAAACATATAAGTAAATAACTTCCAAAAGGTTAAGTTTGCGCTGGAAGAGAAGTACATAATTATCTGATTGTGTTTATCATTATTTTTATGATAAAAGTGCCTATTTTCATTAGGCACAATTATAGGTAGAGGAGAGGGAGATAAATGGCTGGACAAATTCGGATGACCCCAGAGGAGCTAAAAGCAAAGGCCACTCGTTATGGCCAAAGTGCACAACAAATTGAGCAGATTCTAAGAGACCTTACGAACCTGCAAAATGAACTCCGCGGTGAATGGGAAGGTCGCGCTTTCCAACGATTTGACGATCAATTTAACCAATTGAAGCCAAAGGTTCAAAACTTTGCTCAATTAATGCAAGAGATCAATACACAATTGAACAAAACAGCAGAAGCTGTGGCGCAGCAGGATGAGCAATTGTCACAAAATTTTGGTCTATATTAATAAAGAAAATACGAATGGCCAATTGCCACGCGACAATCGTTGTGTGGCTTTTGTTCTTTGTTAATGGGCTGGCTCCCTTTTTAAAAGCAATTATATTCTATATATTATGAGAGAATTTCAGGGGTTGATGGAATGAAAAAGGTTGAGAGGAGTGTCTTGTTATTTCTAGTCTTTGTGCTTGTACTCGCAACAGGCAGCACTTATTTAGCGTTGAATCAAACGTCTAAAAGCAAGGATAACAAGGATGACCAAAAATTGACGGTTGCCTTGGTCAATGAAGACCAGGGGGCAGAATTTAATGGCGATGATTATCAATTCGGTAATGAATTTATAAAAGCCATCGAAAAAGATAACCAGCATGACTGGTATGTTGTCAGTAGAGGTGTCGCAGAAAATGGGCTAGAGCGGAATGTCTACAATATGATGATTGTCATTCCAAATGACTTTACAAAAAAGGCATTGTCCATTGATTCACAGGCACCAGAGCAGGTAGTTGTGAACTACAAAATTAATGCAACTGATAATAGTAATTTAAAAGCAAAGGCGGAAAAAACGGCAAGCTCGATCTTAGGGGAGTTTAACCGTCGAATCATAGATGTATATTTCGCTAGTGTACTTGGAAATTTACATGAGGCACAAGACAATATTGGTACCCTCGTAAACAAAGAACAATGGTATTCCAATGTTTATAATAATTCTATTCACCGTCCGTTAGCCGGTTACACCTCTCAATTTGGGGCGGTTCAAACAAATACAAAACTTTCCAGAGATAGTTTTCAAGGGCTGCAGGGTATTCTGAAAGACTTTGAAGGCACCTTAGGTCAAGGCGTACAAACAGGAAATACATACAAGGATGTATTTACAGATTTCACAAGTTTGCAAGCAGCCAACCTTCTTGCTTCCAAGGGCTTCTCTGATCAGTTAATAAATTTAGATAGCAAGATGAACGATGGCAATGTCCTTCAACAGTTAGAGAGTCTAGTGGAGGCAAACAAAGCAATCAATGAACAGTTTCACCTAACAGAGGATCAATCAGCGAATATTTTGTCAGAATCAGCAGCCCTTCAAACCTATCTTACGAGTACGAAGGAAAAAATCGAGAATGTTGAGACAGAGCTCGCTGAGAAACTTGCTTCAGATATGCAGGATCAGGTCCGTGAACAGCTGAAGAATGAAATCAAAAATTCTTCTGATGGTGAGCAGAATGTCTATTTAAACCAATTTTTTGCCCAACCGGATGAAAATGCCAAGAGCGCCATCCAAAAGCAAATTGATCAGCTTCCGTCTCTTAACCCAGAAGACTTAAATGGGCTGGCTTTAAAGGATCAAACCATTACCCAGCTTAAGAATGTGATGGAATTCACCAATAAATATAATCGGGAATTTAATTATAGCCCTGCATCTAAAACAGGGGATATTCCATTAACAACCCAGGTGGAGCAAGTTCAAAACAGCTTAATGAATAATGGTGTAACGCTGTCTGACACCGTATCACTTCCGGAGAATAAAAAGGGAGGACAGGAGTTTACCTTATCGATACCAGAGGAGTTCTCTGTTTCCCAAGTGTTATTGACACTCCCTAACGGGGGTGAGATGGACTATACCCATCCTTTTGTTCAAAAACAAAAGATCGATCTTCCTAAAACAGATGCAGGAGTCTTCACAGTAAAGTTACAGGTGAAACTGAAAGCTGGTACGAAGGTGGATGTATTCCAACCAATTACTTGGAAGTGGACATTGGATCAGAAGGATGTTACAGCTGTCGATATCCCAGAAACACCGGAAATACCAGAACCAACTGAAACGACTGAAACACCGGAAATACCAGAACCAACTGAAACGACTGAAACACCGGAAACACCAGAACCAACTGAAACGACTGAAACACCGAAAACAACAGAAACAACTGAAACACCGAAAACACCAGAAACAACAGAAACACCAAAAACTTTGGATCATAACCTTGATGCAGCGGAACAGCCAGCAGTTAAGGTGGAGACGATGAATGCCTTAGCTGCCACCGCATCAGAAAACTCCATTCCACAAAGCGATCAATCGAATACGGCCAATAACCCAGGCTCAGATAAAAAGGAACCGGAAAATCAAGGCAGCACCGATAGCCAAGATGATAGTAACACCAATAAGAATCCGAAAAAAACATTAAACATCGTCAATAATCTTGTTACCCATCAAGTGATGTCACCGCTGCTACAGGACTCTACGAATGTTTTAGTCAATGCGGCAAGCGATACAGTGAGTGATTACCAAAAAATGCTGTCAATGTACAATCTATATTTTGGAATCGGGCTGGATCAGTTTAATCGTTCCGATTTTATTGACCAGCTGAATCAAAGCAGTTTAACCGATATGGCATCCGAGGGTTCTCTTTACTACTTATTCAATAAGCAAGATATTGTAGATATTTTAGCTAACTATGTGGCTGGGCAAACGACGGAGGAAATCAAACAGCAAACAGAACAATTGAAGAGCGAAATGGACACCTATTTAACGCTCGTCAATGATGCTGACAATCATTCTATGCGAATGGCAGAGATGATTAATCAAACAAGTGCCCAGGCCGAGAGCCAAAATACTAGTCTTGGAAAAACCTTAGAAGATCTAGCTTTATGGCGCGAGGAAAGCTCCAATTTAAACGAGGAACAGTCCAACATCTTAGTGGATGGGGATGAAGAGCAAAGTGCTGTTCTAACATTGGACGGACAACTGAAAACCTTATTGGCAGAAAGTCAATTACTGGCAGACCAATCAAAAAATAATTTAAATTCGGCGGATCATGTTTACCAAACCTTCGATGCAATTGACCAGCAGGCAAAGGAGATTCAAGCAAGCGGGACTACGTTAGTGAAAGAGGCAGATGACCTATCCGATAACCTTACGGATAAAGTTCTTCAAGACCAGAATTTTGCTGCTAATTTTGCGGGAGTGCTTGCCAATAGCAGGATTGGTGAACGTCAGAATGAAAATCTACTAAGTTTCTTATCCAATCCGGTACAGACGAAAAGTGCTGGTGTTATTATGGCTGCCGAGGACACCTTCAGCCCTTATTTTATGGTCCTGATTTGCTTTATCGTCGGATTATTCACCGCCTATGTCTTATCCAATAATGAGAGAAAAAGGCTTAATCACGACTCGTTCGCTGAAGAGCAAACATTAGTGAAGCAAAATACACCGATTACCATTATCACGGCATGCGTTGGTCTTATTGAAGGACTTGTCATTGGATTGCTGTCTGGATATCTACTAAAAATTAATGAAGAAAAGTTCATACTTTGGGTCGGAATGATGGTGTTAATCATCGTAACGATGGTTTTAGCAGCTACCTATTTATTACGTCAATTAAAAATGGCTGGAATGTTCGTTCTATTGGTGATACTCAGTTTGTATTTATTCTTAACCGAGTCAATTGGACTTCAACTTAATCCATCATCACTAGCAGCGAAGTTACGAGATTACTCACCTCTACAATACATTGAAACATTGTTAATTAAGTTTGGCAGTGGGGCTGGTGAAAATAATACCATCCTATTTAGTTTAATCGCCATAACAGTCATCAGTCTTGCAGGTCATTTATTCGTGATCCATCGCTTGTCCAAAAACGAGGAGGTCGTCCATGAAGGCATTAGTGAAAACCTTTAGTATGCTCATTGCTTTCCTGGGCTGGTTTTCAATTGCATCGGTCCATACCTTCGCTGAAGAACCTTCTAATAATAGTGGGAAAATGGAGTTGAAAACAGACCGTATTGGTCAGGACTCTGCGATAGAAAATGAATTTCACAAAGAAACAGAATTAGAAAAAATGGCGCCTGAATTGTTCGAGGAACAAACTCGGGCGTCTATTGAAACCAAACAATTAGAAGCTGAAAAAGCTGCAAAGAACTTAGAAAAGAATCTTTTTGTTCAGCCGAGTGAACAAAATACCGCATTATCAGATACTAAAAATTCATTATTTTCTAGTAATTATTCTGTTCAATATGCTCAATCCGCAGGCAGAGATGCGAATGAAGAAGGGGGACAAATCAGCAAAAGAATGGTTCCGGCTTTAATTGGATTTGTCGCAGTCTGTTGCGGAGGAGTGTATATCATGATGCGGAAAATGCTTGAATAGGGGGAGATTGTCCTGTCTAGAGGTACACATGTAAATGTGACAGTTGACTTTAGTAGGTGGTGTAAAGGGAAATATGACGTTAGAGTCCCTTTACATCAGCCTATTAAACAATTGCTTGGAAACTTAATTGGATCGCTGCACCTTGATATCGATAAGAACGTTCTTTTTGCTTTAAAGGTTGTAGAAAAGGAATTGCTGCTAGCGGATGATGATCGTCTAGTGGACCATCCAGTGACAAATGGCGATATATTACTAGTTTTGAAAGGCTAAAGGAGAAGGAAAACATGAAAGAAAAAACAGTCCAAATGGATTCGCTAAAGCTTCAGTTTCATATTAGTGATGACAGTTGGCAATTAAAACTGCCAAAATCGCAAACCCGAGTGAAAGATATTCGTCAATTGGCCTTGATGAATAATGATACTGCCCTATTTGTCCCTTCATTTGTCACAGAAGAGGCTGATTTGTTCTTATTCTCTTTTGCTGTCAGTTCACAAACAAAAACTTGGGAGGATATACAAAAACTTGATCGGAAAGATAAGTTGCGCTTTCTGTGTAATGTCGCTCGTTTCAAGAATTGCCTAACCACACGTATAACCTTCTTCCTGCATCCGAATAATCTGATTGTTGATGATAATTTAATTCCATTTATCGTGTTTCGAGGTATTCGGGATATAGTGCCCCCATATCAACTTGATGAAAATATTTTCACTCTCCAATATAAATGCTTGGTAATCGCGTTGTTTTCAAATAAATATAGCTTTGATGAACTTTATGCCGGGTCGCTAAACCAAGCAAAGGATACTGAATTTGAACGCCTTGCAGGCGAAACTGAGGACCTTGACTCTTTAATTAAACTAGTAAATGACAAATATATAGAAGAAAAAAAGACAGCAGAAAAAAGTCTGCAAGTCGTACCAAAAAAAAAGTTTCGTCTTTTTAAACAATTAACCTTCACGATGATCGCGCTCTCTGTTTTATTGGCTATACCATTAGCGTATCTCGGTTTTGTAAAAATTCCTTTTCAGGGACATCTTCTAGAGGCACATCGCGACTTTCTTGCTTTAGATTACGCTAACGTTATTGATGATCTAGAGGGCCAAGAGCCTGATAAGCTGCCGGATACAAGTAAGTATGTACTTGCCTATTCTTATATTGAATCAGAGCCCCTCTCTGATGAGCAAAAAGAAGCGATATTAAAAAATATAAGTATAAAAAGTGATCCCAATTATTTATTGTATTGGATTTACAACGGCCAGGGGGATTTTGAACGGACAATTGACCTTGCCAAATATATTGATGACCCGCAGCTGATTATGTATGGCCTTATTAAGCAAATGGAAAAGGCAAAAAATGACCCCGAACTAAGTGGTACCCAAAGGGATAAAAAGGTTCAACAATATCAGAAACAATATGAGGAGTATGCTGAAAAATATGGGCTGGACTCTTTATTAAACGAGGAAAGCGCTGAACCGGCCGCGGCCGCAGAAACCCAAGAAAAGGATAAACAAGGTGAAGAAATAACCACCCAAGAGAAAGCTGATAAACCTTCTCCTTCAAGTACAGAAAAGGCAGAAAAGACAAATTCAGCTGAGACTAAAAAGTAGAGTCATGTCGATTCATAGATTGAGAGGGAGAGAAGATGGCACAACGATTATTGCTGCTTGAGTTTAAGAGTCAATTGCATAAATGCCATTTACATACAAACGAGAAAAAGAGTATAACGATTGGGAATGATTGGTCCAACACGATTACCTTTCCGGAATTAATCCCTTCCATTGTTGTGGAATGGGATGGTGAAGTATGCAAGATGGCCGAAAACCAGCTGAGGGTTAATGAACGCCTTGAGATAAAACACCAGAATGGTCTAATAACCGTCTATTTAAGAGAAGAAAACCAGTGGTCAGTGTACGACACCACACAGCGTCACAGTATTACAATAGGCTGCAATAATTACGATGATGTCTCCCTGGTGCACCCAACGGTCGATTTAGCACTCATCCGCGAGGGGCTGGGAGAACCTTTTAAACTGGAAGTCTATAAGGGGCATGTTTATCATAACTTCTCTCTGGCAGGCGAGGATGTAGTTTTGGAACCTGGGGACGAGTTGTGCTTTGCGGGCTTGATTGTGAAAATTGGCAATGATGATCTTCGTGTGCTGGGAACACAAGGGATCAAAGCTGTAAAACTAGCTCAATTGTTTGAAATGAATCGAGGCTATGACAGTGATTATCCTGATTTTCACCGTTCTCCTCGGATTATTTACCGCGAACCGGAGGATAAACGGAAAATCGCCAAACCTTCCCCTAAACCGGTAAAGCCAAGTGAACAGCTGGCACGTGTTATTGTTCCGCCGCTTGTCATGATTGCCGCCATGGTGGTTGTCTCTATATTTCAGACGAATGGTTTTTATATCATTGCGATGCTGGCTATGACGATTACGACGGTTATTTTTTCGGTTACATCCTATTTAAAAAGCCTGAAACAATATCGTTTGGATCTGAAGGAACGGGACATGGGCTATCAAGATTACTTGAAACAGAAGGCCCATGAATTCTATCAAGCAAGTGAAGAACAGCGGCATGCTCTGAACTACCATCATCCAGATGCCAGCGAAATCCGTGACATGGCAAGAATTGTTCACTCACGCATATATGAAAAGACGAGGTTTCATCATGATTTTCTAAATTTCCGAGTCGGATTAGGGCGGGTTGATTCGAGCTTTGAAATTGAGTTCAATTTAGAGGAATTCACCCTTGAAAAGGATGAACTTGTCGAAGCCGCCAGCAGCCTAAGGGGGCAGTATCTCACATTGGATGAGGTACCCGTAGTCACTTCTTTAATGAAAGGACCGGTCGGTTACATCGGGCAGCGCCGCCTTGTTATTGAACAACTGCAGCTGCTTGTGATGCAGACCGCTCTTTTCCATAGTTATCATGACCTGCAATTTATCACGATTTTCCCGGAAGAGGAGAAACCGAAATGGGATTGGATGCGCTGGCTTCCTCATGCAAGCCTAAGGGATATCAATGTCCGCGGGTTTGTTTATCATGAGCGCTCACGTGACCAGGTGCTGAATTCACTTTATCAAATGTTAAAAGAACGAAAACAAGCAATCGATGAAAAGACGAATAAAAGTGAGAAAATCTATTTTTCACCCCAGTTTGTTGTCCTGATTACTGATGAAAAAATGATCTTGGATCATTCGGTCATGGAGTATTTTAATGAGGATACTAGCGAATTGGGAGTGTCGCTGGTGTTTGTGCAGGATGTCATGCAGTCGCTCCCAGAGCATGTAAAAACCGTGATTGATATCCGGGATGCCCAAACTGGAAATATCCTGCTCGAAGAGGGAGAACTGGTTAATCGAAGGTTCAAACCTGATCATCTTCGTGGTGAGTTTAATAAAGAGGATCTATCCAGAGCATTGGCTCCTCTCAATCATCTACAAAACTTAAGGAATTCCATTCCTGAGAGTGTTACCTTCTTAGAAATGTATGGTGTGGAGAAAGTTGAGGAGCTTCGTATTCATGAGCGCTGGACTGCAAATGAAACGTATAAAAGCCTTGCTGTACCGCTGGGCTTAAGGGGAAAGGAAGATATTGTCTACCTAAACCTGCATGAAAAAGCCCATGGACCGCATGGATTGGTTGCAGGGACAACTGGTTCTGGTAAGTCGGAAATTATTCAGTCATATATTATCTCGCTTGCTGTAAACTTCCACCCACATGAAGTCGCTTTTCTACTAATCGACTATAAGGGCGGCGGGATGGCGAATTTATTCAAACAACTTCCGCATTTATTAGGAACGATTACGAACCTGGACGGTGCTCAGTCCATGCGTGCGCTTGCTTCCATTAAAGCGGAGCTGCAAAAACGCCAGCGCTTGTTTGCTGAACATGACGTCAATCATATCAATCAATACCAAAAGCTTTATAAATTAGGTGAAGCCAGTGAGCCGATGCCGCATTTATTCTTAATCTCCGATGAATTTGCGGAACTGAAATCCGAACAGCCTGACTTTATGAAGGAGCTTGTTTCTACAGCCCGTATCGGCCGTTCTTTAGGGATCCACTTAATTTTAGCAACCCAAAAGCCAAGCGGTGTTGTCGATGATCAGATTTGGTCCAACTCAAAGTTTAAGCTGGCACTAAAAGTTCAGAATGCCAGTGATTCTACTGAAATCTTAAAAACACCGGATGCGGCTGAAATCACCCTGCCGGGAAGGGCATACCTGCAGGTTGGCAACAATGAAATCTATGAATTGTTCCAAAGTGCCTGGAGCGGGGCGGATTACCTTCCGGATAAAAATGAACAAGACTTAATGGATACCACCATTTATGCAATTAATGACCTTGGTCAGTACGAGATCCTTTCAAGCGATCTAAGCGGCCTATCCAGCAGGAAAGAAATTTCAAAAGTTCCAACTGAACTGGACGCTGTCGTGGAATATATTGATAACTTCGCAAAGATAAGAGGAATTGTCGAACTTCCTCGACCATGGCTGCCGCCTCTTGAGGAACGAATCTATCTTCCTGATTTGGACATTGCGGATTATAAATCAGCATGGAAAGAAGAGAAGAAACCACTAGAAGTGACCTTTGGTTTTCTTGATATTCCGGAAATGCAAGAGCAAAAGCCATTGACTTTGAACCTAAGCAAGGATGGGCATATCGCCGTCTTTTCGAGCCCTGGATATGGAAAGTCGACCTTTTTACAAACAGTGGCAATGGATATTGCAAGACGGCATAATCCGGAAAGAGTCCATATTTATCTGATTGACCTTGGAACGAATGGCTTGCTGCCGCTCCGAGATCTGCCGCATGCAGCAGACACGATTATGGTGGATGAGGAAATTAAGCTCGGAAAGCTTCTTCGCAGGCTGCAGAATGAATTAAAGGAACGGAAGCAAAAATTGAGTAAATATGGTGTGGCCGCCATTGAAATGTATGAACAGGCAAGCGGCAAAGAAGTTCCTTCGATTCTTTTATTAATCGATACATTCGACTCGATTACGGATGCCGCGTACCGAGAAGAATTTGAGAAAACAGCCGCACAGATTGCCAGGGAGGGTGTTAGCGTTGGAATTCACCTGGTGATAAGCGCCGGGCGCCAAAGTGCGCTGAGAGCTCCGCTGCTTTCCAACATTAAGAATCAAGTAGCTTTGTATATGATTGATGGGACAGAAGCGAGAAATATTGTTGGCAGAACGGATTTAATCATTGAGGATCTGCCTGGCAGAGGCTTAATCAAAATAGAGCAGCCGACCTCCTTCCAAACAGCGCTTCCTGTCAGAGGGCAGGATACGCTATCAATCATTAAGAACATTCAAGAGGAATGTAAAGAAATGAGGAGCGACTGGAAAGGCAGTCGGCCGCTGCCAATTCCGATGGTTCCAGAAACAGTGGAATTCACTGATTTCATTAACAAACCAGAAACAAAATCGATGATCAATAAAGGAGCTATTCCATTTGCCGTCGACTTTGAAAAAGTAGAGCCGGTCGCGTTAAACATTTTAGAAGATCAGAACACACTGGTTTTGAGCGATCGAACCGATTTAATCGAGCAAACCTACTTAACCATTGTTTCTAGTATTTCTATAAACGAGCAAATTGATGTCGGTCTAATTGACAATGCTTCTTCGAGATTCAGAGGATACAAGGAAAGCGTCAATATTTTTGCAGGGTCAGCGGTTGAAATGGATGACTTTATTGAACGTTTGCAGCAATTATTGGAAACAAGGGAAGATGCTTTCCGTCAAATACAAATGGCAACAGACGGCCGCGTGACGATGAAGGAATTTTTGAAAGAGATACGTCCAATGGTGGTTCTGATAACAGATGTTGCCTTCTTGACCCAATCTCTATCCTTTACATCTCAAACAACGGTAACAAAATTGCTTGAAACAGGGGCTAGAGTTGGGATTTATTTTGTAATTGGCGCTGTACATGGGGCAATTGAAAGACAATATGATGATATAGCTACCGCTATGAAAAGACAAAAGGCGGGGATCTTGGTGGGCAGAATTACCGACCAAAATATTATCGAAGTCTTGAACCGGCCATATAAAGAGCAGAACTTACTTCCGTACGAAGCGTATTACATTCAGCATGGCCGTGCAGAAAAAATCAAAATTGCAGCACCTTACAAAAAAAGAGAGGAAGTGAAGGCTAGTGTTTGATTGGTTTAAAACAGCAACCGAGAAAAAGCGTGATGATTATCATGAGCTGTACGAAAAACTTATAAGTGCCATTTCTGAGCATGACAAAAAAGTTTCCGAGGCCAATTCGGCATATAGTTCCTATATAGGCACAGTTCCAAATCTATCTAACTCTGATATACCTTCGAATGATTTTGAAAGCAGCCGTAAACAATTAAATGCGAAATTGCTGCAGTATTTTCAACTGGATCAAGAACATCGGTATTCCCTTGTTGCTGCTAAAGATAAAGCTTATGAAAGATATGTGCATTATAAAAACCAAGCCATTAGAGAGGAAGAGGCTGAAAGAGCCAGAAGGGAAAGGGAACTAAAAGAGCTAAAAGAGAAACTGGAGGGATTGATCAGTGGGGAGCGTTAGAATTGACGGAGATAAGGTAAATGAAGCGAGGGCCGCAGCCAAGGCATTGGAACAATCAGTTGAGAAAACATATGACCAATGTGAACAATTGATTTCCTACCTGAATGCCGCAGAATGGAGCGGGAAATCAAGGGATGCCTTTTTAACTTATCTTGAAATCATTCAGAAGTATCACCATGATATGAAATCCGCAGTGTCAAAACAGACAAAAGCTTTAAATAGCCTTGAAGGTTATTTCGATGATTTCCTACAGGATGCTTCGGTAAGAGAAGTGAGGAATCTAGGATGAGTCCATCTACAGACGTATTCACGGCCCCAGAGCTTTATCTGTTAGCAGCTGCCTTTGGGGGAAATGTCCTATTTGGCCTGCCGGAAAAAGAAATTTTTCAGCTGCAGGGCGAAGAGGTGTTTAAAGAGGCACATGTTCGGCTGATAGATAAGGGAATCATTACGACGGACGGTAAAATTACGAAAAACGGGGCAATTATCATTCAAACCGTGGAGTATTACCATCAAAGCGAGAAATATGTACGGATTAATAACCTCATGTTCGCTTTTAGAGAGAAGGAAAGCGACGAGCTGATTGTGCTGGTAGAAACGGCAAAGCAGGGAGAGTACCAGTTACGGGTTACTTCTAAGGCTATCATGCTGAAAATGTTGTGTGAACAATTTCCTTTGATTGTCAGAGAGCCGGCGGAAAAGGAAAAAACATTCTTAAAAATAGAATTATCGAACCAGGAAAGACGTGAGACCGAAGGCTTTGAGCCTGAGCAGATGTTTATGAATCTAGAATTCTTCCATCTTAAGGAGGAACAGAAAGATCGATTTAATTGGCACTATTATCAGCAGTGGCTGATTTTTACGAAAGACGAGAAGCTAATCATGGTCGATGCTGTGAATAAGAAATATTACCATGCTAGTCAATATTGGTTCTTGAAAGTCCTATTTGATGAACTGGAGTTTCCTTACAAGGGGGAGAGAGTCTATGCTTAAGGCTGATGGGGGCGGTTCTAGCCTTATTAATATTAATCCGGATGAAATTACCACCATCTTTCAATTATTACAAGGCATTATTATAGAATTAGAGACCAATGCTGCACCTAATATTGAAAAGTTAGGGAACCTTGACTATTACCAAGAAGGCAAGGCAAAAAAGGCAATGGAGGTCTATGCAGAAGCGAACCAGAAGGTAATGGATTTACACGACAATTACACACGTGCTGCAACATTGGTAATTGATATCCTTAATACAATGATCCAAGCAGATGAAGCAATTGCCGAACAAATCATTGCTAAACTGGGGGTATGATGGGATGGATGTAAAATATATCCCGTCTGACTGGGAAAAGATGAAGGATGGGATTGGCGATTTAATCGGTCTTGGCCGTTGGGGCAAAGGAATGATTGATACTCTAAAAGATTTGAGCGATAACTTTGAAGATGTGGAAAGCGACATCGCAGAATATGATCGTGACGGTGTCGTTTCCTTTCATCACACAAGTCAAAAAAGCAAATACCAGGGTTTGTTTGAGGAGTTTGAGATTTTACATGGTTTCTCCGGCAAGGTGGGGGAGATTGTCGACCGTACGATTGATCAGCCATTTTATGAAGACATGGATGCATTTGTGGAAGTGATGCGGGACTTAACGATTTCCAACTATACTACCAAAAACCGAATTGGCGCTACTGAAACACAGTTTGTCTATGGGGGATACGGTGCCTCCCAATCCTTAGAGGTTCCTAAGACTGAAATAAGTATCGATGATTTGTTTAGTGGCGATAATTTTTATGCTGGGCATATGAAAATGGAGTACGATGCGTGGAAAGAGCTGAATTCGGACCAGGACTTTTCCCAGGAAGAATATCAGCAAGCAGCTCTAAATAACCGTGCCTTTCAATATGAAGCAATCCGTGATCAACAGGAAAGTAAGGAGTTCTGGGTGCAGCTGGGCGCCTTAGTAATAATTGTTGGCGCAACCCTCATCTGTCCACCGGCAGGAATGGCCTTAGGGGCTGCTTATGGGGCAATGGAACTGAGCTCGGCGGTTTCCGGGAAGGATTGGGTCTCTGGACGGGAACTAGGGACTGGTGAACGCTGGTTCCGCGGGTTATTGGCTCCGCTTGACATCGTTCCTGGTGTGAGTGGCTTAAGCAAATTTAGCAGCACGGTGCGCCTCGCTCATTTCCGTCAGGGAGCCAATCATATAGATAATATGATCAAAAACGCCGGTCAGCAATCAGCGACCCGTTTGAATAATGCCTCAGTGGCCATAAAAGATGCGGCTAATGTTGTGAAAAACAAGCTCGCAAAGGATATAATTGAAGCAGGTAGATTAGCCGACACAGTCATTACAGGTGCTAAAAACACGATCCCTTCTCCAGAAAGACTTGCAGTCACTTCAATGGGTGAAAAGGTGTATATGCCTGTAGACAACAGCCGCGTGGTTGAAAATACGATAAGGGACTTGATTAGTAAAATCGAGGGTATAAATATTGAGGGAGCTAAGGGTACAACAGGTAACACTGGTAAGGCTGTTGATGATGTAATTAAAGATGGTAGTCACTTTATAGATGAATTCAAATTGAAACCTAATGTGAAATATGAAACGAATGGATATCTGTATCAAACGGATGACCTAGGAAGAATTGAGAAGGCATCCGGAGAATTAATATTAGATATGGGAGAACGTAATAGTAAGCATCAGTTAGCTGCTGGAGGAGAAGATAGAGTCAAAGCTCCTAGTACTCAAGGAGATCATGGTGGACATTTAATTGGCACACAATTTAATGGATCTCCGCTTATTGATAACATAATTGCAATGAATGGAAATGTTAATGTAAGTGCTTATAAAAAATTGGAATCAGCCTGGGCAAAAGCTTTAAGAGATAAGCGGAAAGTTACAGTTGATATTAAACCTGTATATGAAGGGGATTCTGTAAGGCCTATTAGCTTTAACATAAAATATAAGATAGATGGGGAAAAATTTAAAGCAAGTTTGAAAAATATATATGGAGGAAAGTAAATGAAAAATATGAAATTGGAAAATATTTATCAAAAGATAGCTATACAGTTAAACAAAATTATTCCAGAACCGTGGGATAAAGTAATGGTATATTCAGAAGTTGATGAATATAGTGATTCAACAGTATTTTTCTACTATCCAAAGAATAAGCAGGAACCAATATACAGTTTAGATATTGAAGATATGGATGGAATTGATGAAGAAGAAATTGATCATCAATTAAATCATCTTGACAGCATCTTAAGAGAGTTATGGGAAGAATTTAAAAGAAATAAGCAGGAACCTTGGACTAATTTAACATTTGAGTTATATGCGACTGGTAAGGTTGACATTGATTTTGATTATACTAAATTAGAGGAAGAAAATAATTATAATCATTATGAGAGATTAATTATATGGAAGTATAAGAATATGGGGATTTTGCCTAATGAAGAAAGAGAAAGTGATGTGAAATTAATTAGAGAATATATTAATAACAAAAATGATATAAGCTGATTGAAAATCCGTACTTCATGATGGTTGTACTATAGCTAGCATAAGCATTTGTATGTCTTTTAGGCAACGGGTGCTTTTTGTTTTTTTGTCCATACCATTATCATCCAGAATTACCTTCCTCAAATACGAGCCATAAGGGAGAAAATTTAACAGAATCTAAAAAGTGATAGGTTAATATGCCTATAAAACATAGTAATAATTCACCTTAAATGGATGAAGATAACTATGTTATGGTATTTATAGGAAAGTATCTCCTAATCATTGAATATTGGTTTGATGATTTTGATTACATGTGGAGTGAGTTGCTGAAGCAACTCTTTTGTTATGAAATGGCATGTGATTAAGATTCACCGAAAGAACTGAAAAAGGGGTAATTGCATGGATGTAAAATATATTCCTGCGGATTGGGAAAAGATGAAGGCTGGCATCGGGGATTTAATTGGACTAGGCCGCTGGGGTAAAGGCATGATTGATACACTAAAAGATTTAAATGATAACTTGGAAGATGCGGAAGGTGATATCGCAAAATATGACAGTGATGGTGTCATTTCCTTTCAGCACACAAGTCAAAATAGTAAATATCAAGGGTTGTTTGAGGATTTCGAGGTTTTACATAGTTTCACCGGCAGGGTCGGAGACATTGTTGATCGCACTATTGATGAGCCATTCTTCCAAGACATGGATGCGTTTGTTGAAGCGATGCGGGATTTAACCATTGCCAACTACACGGCGAAAAACCGGATTGGAGCCACCGATACACAATTTGTCTATACCGCTTACGGTCCGGCACAATCCTTTACCGTTCCCAAAACAGAAGTTAATATGGATGATTTATTCAGCGGTGATAACTTCTTTGGAGAACAAATGAAGCTGGAGTATGATGCGTGGAAAGAGCTGAATTCTGATCAGAATTTTTCCCAGGAAGAATATCAGCAAGCAGCTCTAAATAACCGTGCGTTCCAATATGAAGCAATCGGTGATCAACAGGAAAGTAAGGAGTTCTGGGTGCAGCTGGGCGCTTTAGTAGTAATTGTTGGTGCAACCCTCATCTGTCCACCGGCAGGAATGGCCTTAGGGGCTGCTTATGGGGCAATGGAACTGAGCTCGGCAGTTTCCGGGAAGGATTGGGTCTCTGGCCGGGAGCTTGGAACGGGGGAACGCTGGTTCCGCGGGTTATTGGCTCCGTTGGACATCGTTCCTGGTGTGAGCGGCTTAAGTAAATTTAGCAGTACCGTACGTCTTGCACATGCGGGTGATTCAATCGGTCAAATAGGCTTGAAGACTGGTGGTAAGGCGGGTTTCCATCAGGGAGTCACTCACATTGATAATATGATTACAACAGCTGGCCGACAATCCGTGACACGGCTGAAGAATGCTTCGGCTGTTGTAAAAGATGCATCAAATGTTGTGAAAAATAAGCTGGCGAAGGATACTCTTGAGGCAGCTAGATTAGTAGACAACGCTATTACACAAGCGAAAAATATCACTTCATCTCGGAAAATAGGTTTAGTAATGGATGAAATCGGTGATGTTGGGAAGGTACATGATCATATAGAGAATACCCATGCGGTGGAGAATAAACTGAAAGATGTGCTTAGTAAGATTGATGGAGTAAATTTGAATGGCAGTAAGGGTGGAGCAGCAGTTAGCGAGGAAGAATTAAAATTAATTGCTGACGCAATAGAAAATGGTACTAAAAATACCTGGGATGAATTTTTAATAAAAAATCCTAATTTAACAACTTCTGAGGCGAGCGAAGCCTATATTAGATTGGTGAAAGAACAATCGCCATGGCCGGATGGGTATGTTCCAAAAGATTCAATACTTAAAGAAGGCGAGACTTTTCAAATGGCTTTGGCATCCGGGCAGCCTTTAACTACTCCGGGAAGATTCTCCACAAAGGATCATATTACAAGTGTTGAATTTGTGAGGAATCAGTTAGCTGTAAAGTCCGATTGGAAAGCAGATTGCAGCGTGGTTGTTGAATATAGGGTGAAAGCTGGTAAGGAATTGCCGGTTCAGACCGGTCCAGTCGGACCACAGATAGATGTGAATGCAGATAAATATTTGTCAGGTGGTGCCAGTCAGATATTTATTAAATTAGATAGAAGTGTAAATATGATGGATTATTTAGAAATAGTGTCCGTACGAACGATAGAATAATGAAGGGTGGTATCCATTTAAAGTGGTTGATAAATTAACTTGGGACCAGAATAAGATAAGCTGGTATTTTGAACATGAGATTAATAAATCAATTAATAATATTATTTTGGCCATGGTAAAGAAAGATGAAGAAATTGTTTATGTTGAAGCAGGAACTAACTTTATTACTGAAAAGGTGTTTAGCTTTTTATATAACGGTGATTTGCTTTTTAGTTATGATAAGACATTGGGGAATATTGAATGGAATCATAATGGGAAAGTTCTAAAGAAGGCAGTTGAAAATATTAAGCAAGCATCCTATTATCCAAATGAAAAGAGGATATTAGTTCTCATCAATAGAAATCATGAAGATATAATAATTGGTTTTGATATCCATGGGGACGAAGTGTTTGAAATAAAGAGTCCTGCAGGATATAGTATGGAATATTTAACAGATATTAATCATTCTCCTGTCGTGGTGTGTGAAGGAGACGAAAACCATGTCGATAGTTTTGGAAGAGGGAGAGTCAACTTTTTTATTGATTTAAGTAATGCAAAGCTCGAAAAGGGAAATTTATCCTATTAAAAGAATCCTTAGCGGTTTGAAAACTGCTAAGGATTTTTTTGAAAACAATCCTATTTCACTACAAAAGTAGATAAAAATGAAGAATATGAATAAAAAACCATTAGATAATTACCAATTAGATGAGCACAAGATAGAAAAATTAAAAGGAGTACTAATGGAATTGAAAAGCTGGTTGCTTTATTTGATAAAGGTGCTTTTAGACCAATCGATAAATGGAGGTGGACAAAATGAAAAAAATAAGAAAAGGTCGATATACGTTGTTAAATGGTAGAGAATATAAAGTATATGAAAATGATAGTCTTACCTACGAATTAATCTCTGACTGCCCGGAAGATGTTAAATATGAATTTAAGGAAGAGTATTCATCAACGTACGTAAAAATTGTTGATAAAAGTGAGGTTTCAACAATATACGAAGTTACCCCATATGCAAAGTATAAAGGGAGAACATTTGATGTTAGTTTACAAATAAGGGACGGAAAGGTAAGTATTGGTACTACAAATAATGAATTTGCAAAGGAGCTAAGCTTTGAAAGAACTGATAAATATTTTTATGAGAAATGGGTACCTCTTGAGGATGTAGAAATTTTGGAAGATATTAAAGAATTATAATCAGAAAAGACAGATACTACAATTTTAGTCACTTAGTATTACAGTAGTTGGATGAAGCGTAAATAAGTAGAATAGGCTGGAGGATATTAAATAATGGGGAAATTAATATCAGGAGTATTACAGGTAGGTAGTATCACTATTGATAGTGATACTACCTTGATCGGCATTAAAAGCCAAAATACAGATATTAAGGTAAGAGAAGGAAAGCCAAATAGCTTTGTTTATTTTTTATCTCCACAAAAAATCTATTCAGATTTGTTCCTTTTACATTTAATGTTTAGCGACGAGAAGCTTAGTAAAATTATTTTAAAGGCTTATTCGGAAAACGAAGAAGATGGAATGATCACTGCTAAGAGACATAGGCGTTGGTTAATAGGATTATTGAGTGAACAGTTAGGAATAAAAAATCAAATAGATCTCGACTGGGGAACAATTAAACCATGGGTAGATACGAGGAGTGGCCAGTCGGAAATTCACATTTCTTATTATAAAAATTTGAACTAATGTACTTTGGAAAAGAAACGAACTCAGATCAATTAGCCATAAATAAAAATTGCTGCCACGAAGAATGGAATAATTATGCTAATTAAGGGATTAGAAGACAAAGATAAAAAGAAACCGCGATTGAGTTCATTAGGGCTTAACCGAGGTTTTTAAATTACTTCTTGATGATCAGATGGCCGAACGATATGACTCTATATATAGGGGAGTTGTGCAAATTTTGCTGTGATTTTTATTAATGAAAGGTCCTCAGAGGGGAAATCTCGAGCCAATTTTATATCAAGTGATCAATGCCTCCAGATTCATTTTTAGTTAAATACAAAATTGAACAGAATTTTCCCGTGATTCGTGAACTTGCGAATAAATCAGGAGGTTAAAAGATGAGCTTTGAACAAAAGTTAAATAAATTATATCAACAAATAGCTCAATACATTGTTGATATGATTCCGGTTGATTGGTGTGAATTTTACTTTAATGGAGAAGTAATGGGGAAGGAAGGAGGGGTTTTTTTCTTTTTCACACCAAAGGCAGAACTTGAAAAGGCTGTTTTTTCTCATTTTATTCCCAAGGTATATGGTGTAGACAAAAGACTTTATAATAGAGAGCTTCATGAATTATTTAAACTAACTCATGAACTTCAAAAGGTATTTATTGATAATAACCAAAAGCCTTGGTTTTCAGTCACAATGATAGTAAATGAGTCTGGTAAGCTAAGCGTAATGTTTGATTATACCAACTGGACTAACAGTGATTTCGGTCCTTCTGCAAGAATTAAATACTTCGAGTATAAATATATAAGTCAAGATAAGAACGGGCATGACTTGGAATTGATAGAGAGAATGAAAGAATATGAAAAGGCAAATAACTAGATAAAATAATAACCTTTTTAAGCTATAAAGCAAAACTATTAACTTGGCCTAGCAAATAAATATCATGACTAATTAGGACTGATAAAGTCTATTGAACTCTTGTCGGTTAGCAAAAATAAAAAGGACACCCACCTTTATATGGAGGGAATTATGGATAGATGTGTCGCTGTTTATAAAAATAAAAAATATAAAGCCTTTTCCACACGAATTAAAGGAGAAGTTTCAAACGTCAAATTATTTCTGCACTGGGCAGAAGATGGTTTTATTCCTGCAATGTCCGCATATGATGAAGATTTATATGAAAAGGAAGTAAAAATAGAAGAGGTTTCAGAGCTATACCGTGAATTTTTTATGGCTAAATATAAACATTATGAATTTTTTGTTCACGGTAATTATAGAGACAGTAATGAAATTGAAGTCGTGACAATTGATTCAAATATCGGAAGGGAATGTCATTTTAATCCCCTAGACCGTGACTTTTTTACAAAAAGGTTGAATCCACGTGATGATTATCAACTTATTTATGTCAAAGAAGATTATTTGAGTAAAATAACAACAAGAAAAGAGGTCACATTAGAGGAGTTTTACATATTAAATAACGAGAAGTTTAAATAATGGTGGAAAATAGGATGACAATCCAGGAAAAAATCATTGGAGTAAATTTGGAACACATGACAATCCAAGGTGGCTGATTATGACTCGACTAGAATATGTAGAATATATTAATCAAAATAATATTGATATTTCAAAATTAAATATAGTAATTGGGGCTAGGAGAGTCGTCCCTTATATTACAGGCTGTTTTGAAGAAAATGGTATTTGGAAGTTATATTTGGTAGGTGAACGCCAAGATTTCGATATTGTTCAAGAAGGAACGGAAGATGAAATTTTTGATGTTATATATAATATTACGGTTAGTAGAATGAAAACATCCTTATTATAGGATTAACCCTAGACAGATAAAAAAGATAGATTGGCCAATGTTTGAAGATGAAGTTTACCTACAAAAATCTTTTAAAAAAAGGGAGAGTTGCTATAGATGATAAATGAGGAAGTAAATAAAATCATTAAAGATGAAGGGCTAAAACGTTTTAATCTGTATAATGAACATTCATTAAAGGAGAATGAAGTTGGAATAAGGAAGAGTAATAATAACCAGTGGGAAGTATATGTAACTGATGAGAGAGCTAATATTGTACAAGGTTCTATAACAGCATTTGATAATGAAAGTGATGCGCTCGACAATTTTATTAAAAGATTAAGAACTGAAGTAGTATGAAAATAGATTGAAAAAGCCTGGTCATTATTGAACCAGGCCTAAAATTTATTCTTATTTTTCAAAAATAGCATTGGATAGGAGTCGGAACAAGTAATCGGTATGATCACGGAAACCTGCCTCTAATCCGATTAGAGTTACGTCTTTATTCTTCTCTTTAACTATGACAGCCTGTCCTTTAGCTAAATTATTATTTGCCCAATGTCCTGCCATAAAGAAATTATCTTTATCTCCAAGCTTAGCGACAACTTTATCATTGTCAGTCCCCGTATACCAAACTGGGCGGTACACGAACCCTAAGTCGTCTTGGTCATAACCAGCTGTTAACCCAGTTCCCTCATAGTTTACGTTTACAATACCATTACTGTTTGAACCGCCAGTATTAATGGTATCGTCTGTCAGTCCTAGCGTTTTCGATGCTCTAGAAGCTCCAGCACCAATGGCGATATATTTTCCACCTTTGCTCATAAAATCATTCACTTTTGCTTTGAATAGATCAAGCTCGCCGGCATTTTGGAAGCCAAATTCTTTGTTTGCAGTAGATAGATTTGTAGAAATAAGGCTTTCTGTCCCGCTGTAAACAAACACATCAAATCCGCTAAGGCCTTTCTCTGCTGCCTCTACTGGTGTTACCTCTGTCACATCAAAGCCAAGACGCTTAAGAGCCAGTTTTGTCCCGCTGTGAGATTGTTGTTTGCCCATGCCGCCATCCTTAAAAATGGCTACTTTTAAACTTGATAAAACAACCGCATCTGCAGGTACCTTTGCTGTTGATTCAATCTTTAATCCGGAGGCTTTTACGGCAGCAGAAATCTCATTTGACGCTGCTTCAGTATAGAAGTTACCCTCTGTATCACGCTTTACAGCTACACCTTGCTGTAACAATGTATTTGCTAGACTCACAGCCTTCACGGAGCTGTTAGGAATGATGAATGGTCCTTTACCAGTAACAGATCCTTGTTCAGTAACCTGTGTAACCTTAATTGAAGTAACATCAACAGATGTTTGTGTAGGAATCGCTTCAAATCCCCAAAGTTCAGGCAGGCTCCATGCTGAAATATCATACATTGCTGAAGTATCGTTCGTGATGTCCTCGCCATCCCAAAGCATCGTGTTAGCTAAACCAGCTTTGGCTTGGTCCATCTTGACAATATAACTTCCCTTTGGAAAGGTTTTTCCATCAACAGTAAATGCCTTTGCAGCTTGGACCACTTCAATGTCATTTTTCATTAAATGATTAACAGCTTTATCCGTTACAGATGGATCCTTTTCGTCAACCGGAAGAATATAAGCCTTCGGGAAGAAGCCATCCTGGTGGAAAGGGTGATCAAAATTGATTCCGCGTTTGAACATTTCAATTTGATCGGTAATCATTCCTTGTTTATTTTCGGTGGCAAATTTCAGTGCACCCATAATCGCATCATACTGCCAGCGCACACCATCCAAATCATTAGTTGGGGCTTCTAGTGTATGACCATAGGCACCATGATACATTGCATACATTGGGGTGAAGATTGGCGGATAGTCATCCCAGCCTTCAGCATCATTACGCTGTGGAATATAAACACCCTCCATGCTCTGATACAAATTGCCTGTAAATGAAGCTTTATCTCCCATAATGTTTGCTTCCATTGCTTCAGCTTGTTTATAAGCCCACTTATTATAAAGGTCGTACTCATAGTTTGGATTATGCGGCGGTGTACAAGGTTCGATTAATCCCTGACGGTTCGGAGCATAATTCTTTACATAACCATGTGTATCAAGGAATACCATCGGATTCCATTCTTTAATGAGCTCAACCGTTTCTTGTGTTTCTGGCTGTGATTGAGTGATAAAATCACGGTTTAAGTCGATTCCCTCACCGTTAAAACGTGTTGCATTCACACGGCCATCAGGGTTTTGGACGACATTAAAAATAAGGATGTTGTTAGCTAAAATATTTTTTGTTTCTTGGTCATTCTGAGTAGCAAAGCGCTGAATTAATTGTAGTACCGCATCACTGCCCACAAACTCTGTTCCGTGAATGGAACCATTAATCATAATCGGAACTTTAAAATCAGGGTTAGCGGCAATCCAATCCTGTGCCTTGCCTGGATTTTTAAACATTTGCTTTCTCAAAGCTTGTATTTTACCGAACTTACCTTGTGTGGTTGGGTCAGCGATGGTTACCACATAAAGAGGGTTCCCATCTGCAGATGTTCCGCGAACCTCAACTTTCACACGGTTGGATTGCTTTTCAATATTTTTGAGGGTCGTACCAATTTGTGAGAACTTTACAAAATCATAGTTTTCGCTATTAAATAAACTTCCAGCTTGTTCTTCGTATGCATTAACGTTTGTCCACTTTTGGCCCTCGGCAAAACCGGAAGTCCAAGGAATAGTTGTAACTAAACTAACAGCTAGCAGACCTGCTGCTGCTTTTTTCTTTCTGTTCTTTTTCACACGAATACCCCCTAGTTATGTATATTTATAAGTAAAGGTGAATCTTTATCTATTTTATTATTGACTCTATAAAAATAACAACCTACTATTTTCCTGAATTTAGTGACCCTAAATAATTGATGCAGGGCAATAAGTACCAAATATTAACATAATGGTTTTTGAAATAGATACATAATTAAGTCGTTCAGATGGGTATAACACTGTAGAAAAAAGAAATGTGTAATTCATCATCTTTTTTAAGGAGGTAGAATTTATGAACTGGAAGGGAAGAAGGGAAAGCTCTAACGTTGAAGACCGCCGGGGAATCGGCGGCAAAACGATGATTGGGGGAGGTATAGGAAGTATAATCATTGTCCTCCTCTTTACACTCCTTGGAGGTAATCCAGGGGATATAATGAATAACATGACAACCAACACTGGTTCAGACACCAGCACGCCTTATCAAGAGACAGCAGCGGAAAAGGAACAAGCGGATTTTGTCTCTGTTGTTCTGGCGGATACGGAGGATGTTTGGTCGGAAGAATTCAAAAAAAGAGGGCTCACATACGAAAATCCTAAGCTCGTTTTATACACCGGCAATGTCCAATCGGCTTGTGGATCGCAAAGTGCGGCAGTAGGACCATTTTATTGTCCAGGTGATCACAAGTTGTATATTGATTTAAGTTTTTATCAGGAGCTGAAAAACAATTTCCAAGCACCAGGTGATTTTGCGATGGCGTACGTCATTGCCCATGAGGTGGGCCACCACGTTCAGACTCTTCTGGATGCAGGAGATCATGTTTCCGCAGCCGAGAAACGGACAAATGAGTACTCTGTACGGTACGAATTACAGGCAGATTATTTGGCAGGAGTTTGGGCTCACTACGCACAAGGAAAGGGATATCTCGAAAAGGGTGACTTGGAAGAGGCATTAAATGCAGCTAATGCTGTCGGGGACGATAATATTCAGAAGAAAGCACAGGGCTATGTGGTTCCAGAAAGTTTTACGCATGGAACTTCTGCGCAGAGAAAGCGCTGGTTTAATAAAGGTTTCAACAACGGCACCATTGAAGGTGGAGATACTTTTAATGCGCCAAACCTCTAATGATATATAAAAAATAAAGATGAATCCGGAATGCACGCCTGTTCCATGGATTCATCTTCTTTTTTTATTAGGCAGCACTTATCAAATTTCGCACCCACTCCTAACAGGATTTTTTTTACAATAGCTAGAATACATATAGATGATGCCAAATATCGCTCTTTTATTGTGAAAGGAGGGGCTTTTTTGTTACAAGAACAAATGAATCCTACAATCGAACGAATAATAAATAATATTGAAAAAGTAATGATAGGGAAACGAAATGTCGCCGAGTTAAGTCTTGTCGCGCTGCTTGCCGGAGGACATGTGCTGCTGGAAGATGTCCCTGGTGTTGGGAAGACGATGATGGTTCGTGCCCTTGCCAAGTCGGTGAGTGCTAACTTCCGAAGAATTCAGTTTACGCCAGACCTTCTGCCGTCTGATGTAACCGGGGTTTCCATTTATAATCCAAAAGAAATGGAATTTCAATTCCGGCCAGGACCTCTAATGGGAAACATCATCCTCGCTGATGAAATTAACCGAACCTCACCGAAAACTCAATCCGCCCTGTTAGAAGGGATGGAAGAAGCAAGTGTAACAATCGATGGCGTAACCCATAAATTGAACAGGCCGTTCTTTGTTATGGCCACTCAAAATCCGATTGAATATGAGGGAACCTATCCGCTTCCAGAGGCACAGCTTGACCGTTTTCTGTTGAAAATGAAAATGGGCTACCCGGATTTGCACGAGGAAATAGAGGTCCTTAATCGGGCTCAAAAGATACCGCCTATTGAAGAGCTTACAGCAGTGGTTGATATCGAAGGACTGCTTACTCTTCAAAACGAAATAAAAGATGTTTTTGTCGATGATACAATCAAACGTTACATAGTCGATATTGTTAACCGAACAAGAGGGCATAGCAGAGTCTACCTGGGAGCAAGTCCAAGAGGCTCGATTGCTCTCATGAAAGCAGCCCAGGCTTATGCATTTATGTACGGCCGTGATTATGTCTTACCGGATGATATTCAATATTTGGCACCATTCGTTTTATCTCATCGGATTATTTTAAAATCAGAGGCAAAATTTGAGGGAATCTCGGCAGAAGAGATTGTCTGCCAGGTGATTGCCAGAGTACCCGTACCCGTTCAAAGGCTTGTGAAGTAATGATGAGAAAACCAAGGAGTTTGTTGAAAAAGATAGGGAAATTCATTCTTTTGCTCATTCTTATTTTCCTCGCTTTTTCCTATGCCATGTTTCAAGGGGGATTTGTCAGCTGGTTTCTATTCTATAGTTTCTTGCCGTTCGCTGTTTATTGCATGGCCTTATCCTTTTATTCCTTAAATGAATTAGAAGTGACAAGAACCTTGTCAAAAAATGATTTTAATGCCGGTGAAACCTTAAAGGTGAAGGTAAACGTGAAACGGACGAGCGCCTTTCCTTTATTTTTTCTGCTGATTGAAGATCATTTTGAGGCACCATTAAAATTGTCCCAAAAACGTAATCAATCAAAGGAACTCATTCTGCCAGGTTTAAAAAAAGAGTTTTCGTTTGAATATACGATCGATGATTTACCTCGTGGGGAACATTTCTTTCATTCCTTTACACTTAGAATAGGTGATCCTTTAGGATTATTTGAAAAAGAAAAGACAGTTGCCGAAGAAGGTAAAATTATTGTCTATCCCGCATATTCCGAAATGTTTTATCAGCCGTTTGAAAATCAATACGATCAAGGTTTAACGGCATCGAGAGAACGAGTTCAGCGTGATACCTCTATGGCGGTTGGAGTAAGAGATTACCAGCCGGGCGATCGGTTTTCCTGGATCAACTGGAAAGCGTCAGCAAGACGTAATGAAATCATGACAAAGGAGTTTGAACAGCGACAATCTCACGATGTATTTGTTTTTATGGACTGTGTCCCTGATCAGCAATTTGAAGCAGTTGTATCCTTTACCGCTTCGCTCGTTCGGGCCGTTTTAAAGAAGGGAGCACAAACCGGATTATTAACCCATAGTAAAGAAAGAGTCTCCTTTCCTATTAGCGGCGGGGAACCGAACCTGAGGAGGATTTTTTATCATCTTGCAAAAATTGAGGGGAAAAGCTCTAGACCGTTTGATAAGGTAATCGAGGCAGAGGGTTTGTTTATACAGCAGACCGTATCTTTTTTGCTGGTCACAGCCCAGCTGACAAAACCATTGATTGAAAAGGCAAGTTTTTTGGTGCAGAGAAAAGGGGGAATCACCGTTTTTCTGATTAAGGGGCAAAAAGAAACACCAACTGAAAATGAACGCTCTTTAATTTCTATTGCCCATGCCCGGGGAGTCCGAGTTGTTATGATCAATGAAGGGAATCAAAGGTCGGCTTTCTCGGAGGTGGGTTTACGGATATGAGAAGAAGTATTCCAGCGTTCCTCTTATATATGTTCAGTTTTTTCTTGATATGGGAATGGCTCCGTCCGCTCAAAGATTTAACCGATACGAGTAATATTAGAATCTTTATTATCTTTTTACTTATCTCCTTAGCGGCTTCCTTTTTAAGAATCAAGGTCATTTGGCAACTGTTGCTGATGCTTATATATATCCTATCCTCTATCCATTATTTGCACTATAAAGGGAGTCTTTTTAACCTCAGTTGGCTGTCTTCCTTTATCAATAATTGTATGAATAATATTGGTTTGCTCATTGGACAGAAGTGGAATAGCCTATCAGGTGAATTTCGTACTTTTCTGTTCTTTATCCTGTTAGGGCTAATGGTGTACCTGGTTAATTACTGGATATTTAGAAAGCAGCGGATATTTATTTTCTTTTTTATGACATTGGTATATATAACCGTGCTAGATACATTTACCGCCTATAGTGCTGACACAGCCATAGTCCGCACAGTAGTTGCTGGGTTTGCGGTAATGGGGATGCTGACCTTTTACAGGATCATCCAAAGAGAAGGAGTCTATTATAATGCTGACTATATTCGTAAATGGATGATACCCTTGGCTGTAATGATTGTGCTTAGTGTTTTAGCAGGAATGGCAGCTCCAAAGGCTGCACCCATCTGGCCGGATCCCGTTCCATACCTAACTGCAAAAAATGACAAGGCAGGCACCTCCAGTCAGACGGCCGGACCGCACCGAATTGGATATAGTACGGATGATAGAGCATTAGGCGGTCCATTTGTTGGGGATGATCAAGCGGTCTTTGTCTACGAAAGCAATGGTGAGAACTATTGGAAAATGGAAACAAAGGATATGTATACCGGGAAGGGATGGATTGCCTCTGGGTCCACCTTCCAGACTTTTAAAACGAGGGATTTGATCCCGATTTATTCCATTCCTAGTGAAGTGGAAAAAAACAAGGAGACGTCCCGGGTTATTTTAAATGGAAGTTATAAGTTTAATCAGGTTATGTATCCAGCAGGTGTGACTAAAGTTTTAAATATAGAACCGTCTAATCAAAATACTAATATGCTGATGGCTGATGGAAATAATGAAAAAGTTACCTTGGTTAATAGCAGCCAAAAGCCGGTTGTTCCGAAGTCATTCACCGTCGAATTTGAAGTTCCTAAATATAAAGCATCTGAATTAACCAAGACGATTGCTTTCCCGGCTGAGATGAACAGGGCTTATTATGAAAAATACACCATGCTGCCGCTCCAATTGCCGCCAAGGGTCAAGGAACTTGCTGAAGAGATTACAAAAGGAAAGACTAATTGGTACGACAAGGCAAAAGCAGTGGAAGAGTACTTTGGGAATAATGGATATATCTATGATCAGAAGAACGTAGCGGTCCCAGGTGAGAGGGATGATTATGTCGATCAATTCCTGTTTGACACTAAACGAGGCTATTGTGATAATTTTTCCACTTCTATGGCTGTTATGCTTAGAACACTGGGTATACCCACACGCTGGGTAAAGGGGTACACTGGTGGTGAATTTCAGGCGTACAATGATGAGGGCTCATCTAAACTGTTTTATGAAGTGACCAATAATAATGCCCATTCATGGGTGGAGGTTTTCTTTCCGAATTTAGGCTGGGTCCCATTTGAACCGACGGTCAGTTTCTCTAATGAAATTAATATTACCTATGATATAGATGGGGGAACGGAGACAAGCAGTCAGCCGGTTACTCCGCAGAAAGTCGAAAAACCACAGCAGATCGAAAAGGATACGGCTGGGACAAAACAAAACGCTAACAAACTTGGCTGGATACAAACGATTTGGACTAATCTCAAGCTTTATTGGGGGCAGATTTTATTTACGATTCTGCTGGTAACAGGAGCGGCGTTTATTCTATACCGTTATCGCGGGCGCTGGGTTCCCTATGGGATATTGTTCCTTTTCAAAATTAAGAAAAAGGATGCTACAATTGGCCCGGCCTATCTGATTTTATTAAACCAATTAGAAAGATATGGATTAAAACGAAAAGAAAATCAGACTCTCCGTAGTTATGCGCATTATGTAGATACGTTTTTTTCAACAAGGGAAATGACACGTTTAACCGTTCGATACGAACAATATCTCTATCATCAAAGTCTTCCAAAAGGAACCTGGGAAGAAACGTATGAATTATGGGAAAATTTAATTAAAAGGACAATCGCTTGACCGGAAAAACGACCTATTGTTACAATAAGTTTTAATTCAATAGGGTATAAAATACCTTCATATATCCTCGAAAATAAGGTTCGAGAGTTTCTACCGGGCTGCCGTAAATGGCCTGACTATGAAGGCGGAATCTATGTATAAGCGATATTTTTTGAAAGATAACTAGAATTCTGCCTTCCTGTTCTTAATAGGGGAGGGAATTCTAGTTTTTTTTAATTTTTTACTTATTGGTATAAGCTAATAACATTATTAGAAAATTGAGGGGTGGCTGTTTTGACAGAAAAGCAAGATTTGATTGTAGTTTTAGACTTTGGAAGCCAATATAATCAGCTGATTACTCGCCGAATTCGTGAGTTTGGTGTATATAGTGAACTGCATCCACATACGATTACAGCGGAAGAAATCCGTAAAATGAATCCAAAGGGGATTATTTTTTCCGGCGGTCCGAACAGTGTCTATGATGAAAATTCGTTCCGATGTGATGAAGAAATTTTTGAAATGGGTCTGCCGATTTTAGGGATCTGTTACGGTATGCAGCTTATGACTGTCCACTTTAATGGTAAGGTTGAAAAGGCCCAACAGCGCGAATATGGGAAGGCAACACTGGTACTTGAACAACCATCTAAAGTTTTTGCTGACATGCCTAATGAGCAGACGGTTTGGATGAGCCATGGAGACCTTGTTGTGGAAGCACCTGAAGGGTTCACCGTTAATGCAACAAGTCCGTCTTGCCCAATTTCGGCGATGAGTGATGAGAATCGTAAACTTTATGCCGTTCAATTTCATCCGGAAGTACGACATTCTGTCTATGGAAATGAACTGCTTAAGAATTTCGTTTTTAACGTTTGTGAATGCAATGATAATTGGTCCATGGAAAACTATGTTGAAATGGAAATAGCAAAGATTCGCGAGATTGTTGGCGATAAGAAAGTACTATGTGCGTTAAGCGGCGGTGTAGATTCTTCGGTTGTCGCGGTATTGATCCATAAAGCAATTGGTGATCAGTTAACCTGTATATTTGTCGATCATGGATTACTTCGCAAAAATGAAGCTGAGAGTGTCATGAAGACTTTCACAGAAGGTTTCCATATGAATGTTATTAAAGTGGATGCAAAGGATCGCTTCTTCTCTAAATTAGAAGGTGTTTCCGACCCGGAGAAAAAGCGGAAGATTATTGGTAATGAATTTATTTATGTGTTTGATGATGAGGCAGCTAAGCTTGAGGGGATTGAGTTTTTAGCTCAAGGTACTCTATATACAGATATTATTGAAAGTGGAACAGCCACTGCACAAACCATTAAGTCGCACCATAATGTGGGCGGACTGCCAGAGGACATGCAATTCACTTTAATCGAACCCCTTAATACCTTATTTAAGGATGAAGTTCGAGCTTTAGGTACTGAACTCGGCATTCCTGATGATATCGTTTGGCGTCAGCCATTCCCAGGTCCTGGATTAGGGATTCGTGTGTTAGGAGCCATTTCAGAGGATAAACTTGAAATCGTTCGTGAATCTGATTGGATTTTACGTGAAGAGATTAAAAAGGCGGGGCTTGACCGTGAAATTTGGCAATACTTCACCGTCCTTCCGGATATCCGCAGTGTTGGTGTTATGGGAGATGCGCGGACCTATGATTATACCATCGGAATCCGCGCCGTTACATCGATTGATGGAATGACATCAGACTGGGCAAGGATCCCTTGGGATGTATTAGAAGTGATCTCCACTCGAATTGTTAATGAAGTGTCTCACGTCAACAGGGTTGTTTATGATATTACGAGCAAGCCGCCGGCAACCATTGAATGGGAATAAATATAGCCTTTATTAAGGGCAAAAGTATAAAACGAGCCGGATAGCGGCTCGTTTTATTTTTTTTATTAGGCTTTGGCTCTGCAGGCGTGAATAGGGGATTCTAAACATGTCGATTTTTGGTGAATGATGGGGAAGTTTGAAAAGTTTTTACAAAAATACGAACGATGAAATTTTTTTTTATACCATTGTTCGTATTTTTTATTTACAAGCTGTTTACGACCTGATAAAATAAAAAAAGTAAATAAGGGAAATTTGAATTGCATCGTATAATGTTGGGGATATGGCCCAAAAGTTTCTACCGAGCCACCGTAAATGGCTTGACTACGAGGCAGTGTTTAATAAAGAGGCTTCTTTTCCTCTTATATTGCACGCGCCTATAGTCATGCTCCGGTAGAATATGCCGGAGCATTTTTTTGCATAATAAAGAAAAGAATTATAGGGGGAAAAGAAATGCATAAGTATTTTGAGTTTGAAAAGTACGGCACAACTTATCGCCGTGAATTTATTGGGGGCTTAACGACCTTCTTAGCAATGGCATATATTCTGGTGGTAAATCCATTAACTTTATCACTAGCTTCTATAAAGGACTATCCAGATGCATTAAGAATGGACTATGGAGCAGTGTTCGTTGCGACAGCATTAGCTTCTGCACTTGGTTCCATTATCATGGGTCTGCTTGGCAAGTACCCGCTCGCATTAGCTCCAGGAATGGGCTTGAATGCTTTCTTTGCCTATACGGTTGTCCTAGGAAGCGGAATCCCTTGGCAGCATGCACTTGGTGCTGTTCTTATTTCAGGAGTATTTTTTCTCTTATTAACACTTACAGGCCTTCGTGAGAAAATTATTAATGCTATTCCAATTGAGTTAAAGCATGCAGTTGGAGCGGGTATTGGATTATTCATTACTTTTGTTGGATTACAAAATGCTAAAATTATTGTCAATAATGATGCAACCTTAGTTGGTTTGGGAGATTTATCATCCCCATCTACACTATTAGCTATCTTTGGTATTATTGTTACAGTTATTATGATGACAAGAGGGATTAATGGCGCTGTATTTTACGGGATGGTAATTACCGTCATTGTGGGAATGATTTTTGGAGAAATCAAGATGCCGGATAAAGTGGTTGATACTGTTCCAAGTTTAGCACCGACTTTTGGTGCCGCATTCCAATCATTCGGGGACAGTTCTTTTTATAGCACAGCAATGCTAGGAATCATCTTAACCTTCTTATTCGTTGACTTCTTTGATAATGCAGGAACACTTGTAGCGGTAGCAAACCAAGCGGGCATTATGAAAGACAATAAGCTGCCGAGAGCGGGCCGCGCACTCATTTCCGATTCTATCGCATCAACAGTTGGAGCCGTTTTAGGTACATCCACAACGACATCATTTATTGAATCATCAGCAGGTGTAGCCGCTGGTGCGAGAACGGGGTTTGCTTCTCTAGTAACAGCTGGACTTTTTATTTTATCTCTTTTCTTTTTCCCGTTATTGTCAGTAGTAACGGCACCTGTAACAGCACCTGCTTTAATTATTGTCGGAGTATTAATGGTATCATCTTTAGGAAAAATAGACTGGAAACGATTTGAAATTGCCGTTCCTGCCTTCTTAACAATGATTGCTATGCCACTTTCTTATAGTATTGCAACAGGGATTGCCATTGGCTTCATTTTCTATCCAATTACGATGATTGTAAAAGGACGCATTAAAGAAATTCACCCAATTATGTATTTATTCTTTGTGATCTTCGTCTTATATTTTATCTTCTTATAATGATGATTTACCGAGAGGAACTGTATTTTCGCAGTTCCTTTTTTTATATGGATAAATTTCCTTTCGTTTTCTTAAGGGATTGTCGAACATTGTCGTTGACTTCCCGTTTATCCTCTTATAACATGAGAATAACAAGTGTACTTTTAGGGGAAAGGGGGGTGAAAGGTTGGCAAACTTATTAATTGATAAAGTGCTAAATAACAATGTGCTAATTGCTGAACACCCATCCTTTAAAGAAGTTGTTCTAATTGGGAAAGGCATAGGTTTCAATCGTAAACATGGTGACTATATAGAAACCGATACAGTTGAAAAACTTTTTGTTTTGAAAGATGAAAAGGAACAAGAGAATTATATTAAATTGCTTCCGTTTATTGATTTGGAATATTTAGATGTCATAATCTCTGCAATTGGACTGATTAAACAACGAACACATACTGACTTAAATGAACATATTCATGTGGCCTTGACAGACCATCTCATGTTTGCGCTTACTAGAGCCACTAAAGGAATGGAAATGAGAAATCCGTTTTTAGTTGAGACAAAGGCACTTTATCGGAACGAATATGAAATCGCTTCAACTGTGGTAGAGCATATTGGCCAAAAGACAGGAATCCATCTTCCAGTAGGTGAAATTGGCTTTATTGCTTTACACATCCATAGCGCCATGACTAATAAGAATTTATCGGATGTTAATCAGCATTCTCAGCTTGTCAGCCGATTGGTTAATATGGTTGAGGAACAATTTGATATTGAAATTGATAAAGAAAGTATAGATTATATGAGGCTTGTCCGCCATCTCCGTTTTGCGATTGAACGTGTGGTAAAAGCAGAAAAAGTAGATGAGCCAGAAAAAATTGCAAACCTATTGAAAGTTGAATATCCTGTGTGCTATAATCTCTCATGGAAGCTCATTAAGGTGATGCAGCAAACGTTAAAAATGAAAGTCTTTGATGCAGAAGCGGTTTATCTAACGATGCATTTGCAAAGACTTCAAAACAAATTTAAATAGCATTCATATTTTTTACGTGTTACTGATTCGATCAGGCATGAGTAAAAAGTATAAATTAAAAAGTAGTTTTTGGGGTATTCTATACCTAAACTTCTTTTCAATTGTACTTTTTCTCATGCCTTTTTTGTTGTTTTGAACAAGCTGTAAACGCTTCATGAGCTAAATAAATATTTCAGGAGGTTTTATTATGTTTAAAAAGGCCTTTGGTGTCTTGCAAAAAGTCGGTAAAGCTTTAATGCTGCCGGTTGCTCTTTTACCGGCTGCAGGTATATTACTTGCTTTGGGAGCTGCCCTTCGGAACCCGGCTTTATTAGATTTAGCTCCGTTTTTAGATAACAGTACTGTAGATTTAGTTGCGGCGGTTATGCAAAAAGCCGGAGATATTGTTTTTGGTAATCTTCCACTTTTATTTGCGGTGGGTGTTGCTGTAGGTTTAGCTGGTGGTGAAGGTGTTGCCGGCTTAGCGGCGATTATTGGTTACTTAATCATGAACGTGACGATGGGTACTGTCCTTGGTATTGAAGCTAAGGATGTAAATGGACTGAACTATGCCAGCGTCCTTGGGGTTCCAACTCTCCAAACAGGAGTGTTTGGCGGGATTATTGTTGGTATTTTGGCTGCATCGATGTACAATAAGTTCTTTGAAATTGAGCTGCCATCCTATTTAGGGTTCTTTGCAGGAAAGCGTTTTGTTCCGATTATTACAGCAGCGTCTGCAATTATTTTAGGTTTAATCATGCTTGTTATTTGGCCGCCGATCCAAGCTGGTTTGAATTCTTTCTCACAGAACATGGTACATGCGAATTTGACGGTATCAGCTTTAATTTTCGGTATTATTGAACGCTCCTTAATACCATTTGGTTTACACCATATCTTCTACTCTCCATTCTGGTATGAATTTGGGGAATACGTTACAAAATCTGGGGATGTTGTTCGTGGGGATCAGCGGATCTTTATGGCACAAATCTCTGATAACGTTCAAAATCTTACTGCTGGTACATTCATGACAGGTAAATTCCCATTCATGATGTTTGGATTACCTGCAGCAGCATTGGCGATGTATCATGAAGCGCGTCCTGAAAGGAAAGCTGTTGTTGGCGGATTAATGCTATCAGGGGCTTTAACAGCTTTCTTAACAGGTATTACAGAACCACTTGAATTCTCGTTCTTATTCGTAGCACCTGTTTTATTCGGTATTCACGCAGTATTTGCAGGGTTATCTTTCATGACTATGCAACTGTTAAATGTTAAAATTGGTATGACATTCTCAGGTGGTTTAATCGATTATGTTCTATTTGGGTTAATTAACCCGCAAACAAACGCTTGGATTGTTATTCCTGTAGGTTTAGCATTTGCCGTAATTTATTATTTTGGTTTCCGCTTTGCAATCCGTAAATTTGATTTAAAAACTCCTGGTCGTGAAATTGAAGAGGAAGATCAAGGAACAACAGGAAAAGCTGCAGGTGGAGATTTAGCTTCTAACATCCTGGATGCAATGGGCGGTCAAGGAAATATTGCACATCTGGATGCTTGTATCACTCGTCTTCGTGTTTCAGTAAACGATATTAAAAATGTTAACAAAGATGAATTAAAGAGACTTGGAGCCGCGGGTGTTCTTGAAGTAGGTAACAACATTCAAGCAATCTTTGGACCGCGTTCTGAAACGATTAAAGGTCAAATGAAAGATATCATGTCAGGGAAACGCCCTCGTGCAGCGGCGCCGGAACAACAGCAGACCCAACCAACAACTACTGATGCTATGCAGAACGCTCGTCAGAATGAAGTGTTTGCAGCACCGCTTAAAGGTGAAATCAAGCCTATTACAGAAGTTCCTGACCAGGTATTCGCTGGTAAAATGATGGGCGATGGGTTTGCAATTGTACCTTCAGAAGGTATGGTGGTATCACCGGTTAACGGTAAGATTGTTAACTTGTTCCCAACAAAGCATGCTCTTGGTATTCTTTCAGATACTGGCCGTGAAATTTTGATTCATGTGGGTATTGATACGGTTAACCTAAAAGGACAAGGTTTTGAAACATTGGTAGCCGAGAATGATATTATTGAGCAGGGGCAGCCGCTCTTAAAGTTTGATATTAACTATATTAAAGAACATGCAACATCGACAATTACTCCTGTAGTTTTCACGAATTTAACTGAAGGTGAAAAAGTGGTAATCGAGAAGTCTGGTCAAGTTAATATGAAACAAGAAGGTATTATAAAAATAACGAAATAAGAAAGATGAAGCCGGCCGTTTGGTCGGCTTCTTTCTATTATATTTGTGTATTTGTATATAAATCGAATGGAGTCTTAATTAGTCCCAGTATGAGGGCGTCTTGATTGGTGCTTCGAGTTTAAATAATAAAATTAAAATTAAGTGTTGACCTAATATGATCATGGTGGTATTATATTAAAGCAGTCGTTGAGCGATAGTTAATAACATTTTTTAAGAAAAAAGTTGTTGACTTAAAAACAACGATGTGATATATTAATAGAGTTGCTTCTGACGAAGCGCAAGAAACATTGTTCTTTGAAAACTAAACAAACAAAAACGTCAACAAACAATAATATTAGTTTC
>NZ_JAABNN010000059.1 GCF_009928415.1 Bacillus sp. USDA818B3_A | reverse complement strand
ACATAGCTACCCAGCGATGCCTTTGGCAAGACAACTGGTACACCAGCGGTGCGTCCATCCCGGTCCTCTCGTACTAAGGACAGCTCCTCTCAAATTTCCTGCGCCCACGACGGATAGGGACCGAACTGTCTCACGACGTTCTGAACCCAGCTCGCGTACCGCTTTAATGGGCGAACAGCCCAACCCTTGGGACCGACTACAGCCCCAGGATGCGATGAGCCGACATCGAGGTGCCAAACCTCCCCGTCGATGTGGACTCTTGGGGGAGATAAGCCTGTTATCCCCGGGGTAGCTTTTATCCGTTGAGCGATGGCCCTTCCATGCGGAACCACCGGATCACTAAGCCCGACTTTCGTCCCTGCTCGACTTGTAGGTCTCGCAGTCAAGCTCCCTTGTGCCTTTACACTCTACGAATGATTTCCAACCATTCTGAGGGAACCTTTGGGCGCCTCCGTTACTCTTTAGGAGGCGACCGCCCCAGTCAAACTGCCCACCTGACACTGTCTCCCACCCCGATAAAGGGGTGCGGGTTAGAATTTCAATACAGCCAGGGTAGTATCCCACCGACGCCTCCACCGAAGCTGGCGCTCCGG
>NZ_JAABNN010000014.1:37381-123356 GCF_009928415.1 Bacillus sp. USDA818B3_A | reverse complement strand
GAAAGTGTTCAAAATTAATTAGCAAAAAGTGTTCAAAACAACTTGACGGTTACACCTGCCAGTCTCTTTAGATGGTTTATTTCAAAATTCTACTAAACTTGCAACCAGTTACCTTTATAAAAATTTACATTATTAATCTAATACAGAAATAAAAAGACTCCATAAAACCTCAATACCATCTTCATCTATATGGGCTCTTTGCCAATATTGATTATTAATCTCCCTATTTATCCATTTGTGCAAATCTCTTTGTATGTGGCGAACATTTCTTCCAATTATTGCAGCACGAAAGAAAATAGGCCCAATTTTTAGCGATTATTTTGCGAATTCATAGTAAATAATACCACTTTAATACCAAAATATAACATTGTGAATATAAAAAATAGTATAATAGGTAAAAAGGAGGGAGAAAATAGTTTGGTTTATGAAATTACCCCAAAAGAGGAAATAGGACTAATGATGTCGGTAACAGAACGCACCTTTGCTCAAGAAGAGGCACCGAACATATTAGTCTTTAACAACGAGAATTATAATAAAAAATATAGAGAGTTGTCTCATTTGTTCAGTGCGAACATACCAAATGAGTTATTAAAATGTCTTGAACAAATAGCAGAGCAAAATAGTTATTATTTAATACGGATCAATGAAAAAGAAACAGCTCAAAGAGTTAAAGACTTATATGTTGGTTTAAAGCAGAAATTCAAGCGTTTACCCATGATTTTTCCCTACATAGTGGAAATGATAGATGAATTTAATATTGAGCTTTTAATACAAAGATTCCACGTTAAGAGTATGAGGTTTGCTTTATCATTAAAAGAAGAAATACCTTCCATTTATCATCGGATCAAATACGGGATTATGTTTGAGAAACGAATCTACGAAGTGATTTTTCATTTAAAAAACTCAGTCCGAGATTTAAATAGTTTTGTAGCAGGGATGCCTGGTAAATACCCTATCGTAGATAAAGAATTGGAAAATTGGGTTATATCACACGCTGGGAAGACCAAAAATGAAACAATTCATGAAGTCATGACTTTTTGGAATGATCCTCAATTCCCGAAGCATTCAACTTTAGAAGAGCAAAAGTTATATTTTGGATTGAACAGAAAAGAAATTGAATGGGAACGATGCGTGAAAAAATATCCTAATGCTTTTCAACAACCCTTTTCTTGTCGGTTAAAATACTTAAGAATCGAGATAGGAGAAGAAAAGGCTTATATCCTTGAACCAAATGACAAAAAACAAGTACTTCTGGGAATACTCTCGGTTTGCTGCCAAAGGTTAGATGGAGATGCAGAGGCCTCTATGATGGAAGGCTTACTCAATCCGTATAGCGGATTTTTAGTTTTTGAACGTGGAGAAAAGCTGTTAGGCCAATCGTGGGTGTGGCTTTCATCAGATGAAAAAACATTGGTCCTTGATAATATTGAGTTGGCTGAAAATCGATCACCTTTACATATTTTGCATTTATTAAAAGAATGGGTACATAGATCCCCATATGAAAACATCCAGATGGGTATAGGTTTTAACCCCATCATTATCGGTGCAAATGTAGAAAAAAAAGATATTTGCTGGTACAACCAAATATGGAGTTATCGGTATACTGATGCGAATGAACGGGTCTGGTTGAAAAGAAATCACATCATTACCATTTAATGTATACAAAGGGGGAATAACACAATGTCGTACAATCCGTATTTAAAAGTGGTAGACTCAAAGCAATTGATGGAGACTTTTAAATCAATCTGGTTAGATGTATGCGTTGAGCAAACTTATGAAAGTGAAGATTTTCATACAAAAGAAACAGGAATGCACGTTTTGATCAAAGATGAAAATGGTGAGTTTGCTGGGACTGCCGAAATAGGAAGATACATAAAGAATGAAACATCAACTGTTCAGTTTTATTTCGATTTTTCACAAATAGAAGAAATTGCAAAGGACATGGAAAATACATACGAGGTCGATAAAGTTTGTCTTACTTCTGAAAACAGAGGAAAAGGATTGTTATTGAATGCATTTTACGTCATGCTGTTTCATCACTTCATTACAGACTCATCTTATTATGTGGCTGCCATAGAGTGGAAGTTTTATCGAGCACTTAGGAATTACTATCATGTCCCGCTTATTGGGTATGGTAAGCGGCAACGATATAATGATTTCTATTTGCAACCAATGATGGTCAACATAAAAGAATTTGTAAATCAATTAAAAACTAACAATCCGTTTGATCTTAATATTGAATTTATAGAAAAATTGGCAAAGGAATATAAGGAAAGGACATTAAATGGGGGCTTTATTTCGAAATAAAAAATACGTTTCTTTATTAACAGCTTATATGTTATCAGTATTAATAGATGCTATTATGTTTATGGAACTAGTGAAACAAGTGGAGTTCCTTTCACCACAAAATTATGGCTATACGGGTTTATATTTATTTCACTTTCTCCCAGCTGCGCTTTTTTCAATCCCTATTGGAGCTTGGATCAATTCTAGACACATTGTCAAAGTTATAAGGGGTTCACTGATAATAAGAATCCTAGTAATCTCTTTGTTTCTAATTGTCGCAGGACTTTCAAATATGATTTTTCTATATATTTTTATTTTTATAGAAAGTTTAATGGCTGCTTTTATCCTTCCTTCTACAGATACTTTAGTGACAAAAGTGGTGAAAAAACGCGAGCTAACTGAGGCAAATGCGTGGGTAAAAGTGTCGTTTGTATTAATGCAAATGATAGGGTATGGGATTGCCACCATAACTATTAAACTTCATATATCCATTTATCAGATGCTGCTTTTCTCTATTATCGCCCTGGGCATTTCCGCTTTATTAATCTCTAAGGTTCAATATACAGTGCATGTAAAAACAAAATCTCCACAGATAAAAGGGGATATTTTGGAGCTGTTTCAATACCTTAATCGTAAAAGGGATATGAAAAGACTTTTTCTTTTATTTGCATCTGCGTGGCTAGTTGCTTCTTCAATAGATCTAATTATTATTGAATACTTAACGAAATTATCCCATGTACCATCAGAAAATTTTGGCATTATTGCGATCATGGTTTTTATCGGTATGATGATCGGAGCTTATTTTGCACCCATTGTATATCAAAGAATGAATGTGCGACTTATATTTGGTCTGCCTCTCTTGGTGTATACAGTCACAGTGTTTACGATGTTTTTATTTCATAATTGGATATACACACTTCCATTTTTCTTGGCAGGAGGCGTAAGTTTAGGGATATTTGAAGTTTGTTTTACCAGCTACTTACAAGATAATAATGAAGAGAAGTTTTATACCAGAATATTTAGTTTGCAAGGAATGGTCTTAAGTTCAATGCCACTGCCTGGATTGTTGTTCTTGGGTGGAATCATTAAGTTCTTAGGGATCCAACACACTATTTTAATGGTTTCGTTCTTCTTATCTATTTTGGCCTTGTTCGCCCTTAACACAAGGTTTTGCGGGAATAAGGCGTTAATATTTGAGAAAGCTAATTTGGATAAACGATAAGGGATAGACAACTCATAACTATTAGAAAATTTGTGTGGGCAAAATTTCTATAAAGGGTTTGGAATAGCTGGTTAAAAAAGAGATTAGCTAGGTTTAAATGGTGAATTAACCACAATAATGTTAATTAAATACAGGAGAAACGAGAGATCATGAAAAGACAGATGAGGAAAATGGCAATGGCTACTTTAATTTTTGCTCTAGTGGTTCTTGGAGGTTGTACCTCTAAGACAGACGAAATATATCAAAACTCCATCCAAAAGGGACTAGATGCCGTAGCAGAAGAGAATTACAGTAAGGCGGAGGGATTTTTTGAAACAGCTCTGGACGCCAAAAAAGGCGACGAAACTGCAAAGGCCTATCTACATCAAGTGCAACTAATTTTAAAAGCGGAGGATTTAGAGAAGAAAAGCAACTGGGAAGATGAAATCCCATTACTAGAACAATCAATTAAAGTCAAAAAAGGGTCAAAGGTGATTGCTTCTAAGTCCAAAGAGAAAATAGAGGAATTAAATGCAAAGGTTGAAAAGCAGAAGACCTTTAGTGCAATGTTAGCTAATGCTAAAAAACTAAACGAATCAGGGGATTATCAAACATCCAATCAGAAAGTACAAACTTTGCTAAACGAAGATTTAACGGAGTTTTTAGAAATGAAGGATGAGGCAACAAAGTTAAAAGAATCGAACGATGCCGCTATTAAGGAAGCGGAGATTGCCCAAGCCAAAAAAGAGGCAGAGGCAAAAGCAAGGGCTGCGGCGGCCGAACAAGCCAAAAAGGAGGCGCAAGCTAAAGCAGCTGCTGAAACTAAGGCTAAAGCCAATGATCCTTATACATGGGCTTCTGGGGTTAAAGAAAAATTCGAAAACGCAATGTTGGAAAATGGATATGCTGATTCGATAGATACGATTGTATATAAAAAACTCCAAGTTGCTAACAATGAAGGTTTTTATGAAGTGTATGCAAACTGGGATGGAGAATTCCGATACATTGTTGTAGTTAATGTAAAAACAGGTTGGTATCATGGCTAATAAAATAAAGATTATATTTGAATTCAAAAACAAAAGAAATATTTGAAGTTTTAGTTTGAACCGAAGGAAAAGGCAGGCTTCCTAGGAGCCTGCCTTTTCCTAGCAGTATCATTAACCTTCAAACTGCTTAAACGTATCAATAAGCTCCTTAAATGCCTCAATCTCGTCCTCACCTGAAACCTCTAAAGTAATTTCTGCCTGCTTTGGAATAGCTAACGATAAAATTCCAAGAACTGATTTTACATTTACAGTCCGCCCGTTGTGGGTAAGAAAGATATCGGAGTTAAATTGAGAAGCTGCCTTTACAATCTGATTGACCGGCTGGGCGTATAATCCTGCTTTATTTTTAATTTTCAATGTTTCTTGTATCATAATAATCCTCCTTGATTACCTTGTGCGGGTATGTTTTGTTCACCTTCTCTTATGTATGATGCAAAGTCGTAAAAAATGCACCGGAATTTCAAGTACGATAATTATGTATGGGTGTAAGGAAACTGTTTGAAGCTTAAGGGGAATAAAAAAAAGACTTGCTCCAACATTAGTTTAAACAAGTCTTTTTCGGTGATTAAAAGGTAGTTCAAATCAAATCATATCCAACGGAAGTTTTCTAGTTGGTGGTGGAAAAACTTTATCAAGTCTTGCTAAGTCATCTCTAGTTAACTCCATACTAGCTGACTCAGCATTTTCTATTATATGTTCCTTTTGGACCGCCTTTGGAATTGCGATGACCTGATTGGAGCGGATACACCAGGCTAAAACAACTTGTAAAGGCTGCACATTATGCTTTTTTGCAATATCTAGAATTGTAGAATCACTTAATAATTGTGATCGTAAAGAACCGCCTTGCGCAATCGGGCTATAAGCCATGATTGGCCTTCGTTGCTCCTCATGCCAAGGCAGGAGGTCATATTCAATCCCCCTGGAACCTAGGTGATATAAAACTTGATTGGTCATACAATTGGTCCCATTTTCAGCACACACAAGCTCGTCCATATCATCTGTATCAAAATTTGAGACACCCCAGCGTAAAATTTTGCCTTCTTTTTTTAGTCTTTCCATGCCTTCAATCGTTTCCTCTAGTGGAACTTGGCCTCTCCAATGCAGAAGATACAAATCTAAATGGTCTGTTTTCAACCTTTTTAGACTGTTTTCACAAGCCTTTGCAATTCTTTCTCGACCCGCATTATGCGGATAGACTTTGGAAACAAGAAATACTTCGTCCCTGACACCTTCAATGGCTTCTCCGACAATCAACTCGGCACCGCCATCCGCATACATTTCTGCCGTATCAATTAGGTTCATCCCTAATTCAATTCCTAATTTTAGGGCCTCTACTTCTTGTTCTTTTTTGCGCTTTGTTTCTCCCATATACCAAGTTCCCTGACCCAATACAGGTACAAGCGTACCATCAGGTAAGGCAACCTTTCGTTTCTGAAGAGCACTTCTTATTTCACTGATTCTTTGTGTCTCGTTCATTTGTCTACCACCTTCCCAGGGTTTATACTGATCCTTTTATATTATAGCAATCTCTTCATAAGGAATCTAAGAAAGAAAAGATCTGGGTCAATTAGTCTTTTTCGTATATAGGTAAATGCACATTTTGGGGAGAACAAGTTTATAGGTTAATAACTAAAGAATATGATGTGGTGAAGTTAAATAGAAAAGGGGATGTGTCTATGTATCCTGGACATTTTTATCAGCATTTTTACAATCCATATAGTCAGGAAGCATTATCTGGAGAAAATTATTATCAGTATTTAACTATTGATGACAGACAATTTGGCGGAGGTCATGGAGGTCATGGGGGGCAGCCTCCATTTCCACCTCCTGGTCATCATGATCATGAAGCTGGTCCACCAACTTCACCTCCGCCATCTGGTGTTCCTCAACAGATGCACCAAGCAGGAGCCTATGCTGTAGACCCTGGAAGTATGATAAGGTGTTTACACAGATACACGTATGTATGGCTAAGAGGTTTTGAGCAATTTTGGTTTTATCCAACCTTTATTGGCCGAAACTCTGTCTCAGGTTATCGTTGGACTGGACGGAGATGGGTTAATTTCGGAATTAGCCTTAGACAAATCCAATCATTTACTTGTGTTTAATTAAGAATATGAATAAGCCAATAATACAAATTTTATTAAAGGTTTGTATTTATTGGCTTATTTTTATGGAAAAAAATCATTCCCGCTTATAGCACTAGATTGTTCTTGAAACATATTTTTAAGGATCCAGATTCATGGAACTGGACCTTTGAGTAGAACTATTTCATTAACGCTTATTTTGTTGAAAGTTCACTTTCTATTACCCATTTATGATTGGTTACTTTTTCACCACCATCAGCAGGGGTGTAATTTACCATGTAAACCGTCGTGCGTTGGACGGAATCTATGGTTGCTTCAGCACCGTCCATACCCTCCATATGATCTGCCTCTACCGTAACTTTGTCGCCAACTTTGAAGGACTCTGTACCCGCGTTTTTAATCTCTTCATGAATAACCCACTTATGGTTAGATACTTTTTCTTCGCCAGTTGTTGGTTCATAGGAGATGGAATACACCCAAGTATCATAAGCGCCAACAATGGTTGCCTCGGCACCCTTCATCCCTTCCATATGATCCGCATTAATTATTGCTTGGCTTCCAACTTTATAGGTTGGATTCTCAGCTTCTTTTAACCCCTCAGGAACCTCGCCAGAACCGTTCATATTCATATGCTCATGGTCCATTTTCGTTTCATTGTCGGACTTGCTGTGATTGCCATGATCATTGCTGCTGCTTGAACATGCAGATAACAGGAATATGAAGGCAAAAGTAATCAACAAACCAATCAACCATTTATTTTTCTTCATCGAAATCCTCCTTCATTCTTTTTCAAAGAAGAGTTTACAATAAAAGTTTGCAGAAAATATGCATTTTTGATTGTAAATAAGTTTTTTAACTTTCATTTCTAAAAAAGGTTACTTTCTCAATATCTCATTTTAAAAAATTTTCACTTAAATTATGGAAAGAGAATACAATGTGTTATATAATAACTATTAATAAAATAAACTGTTATATAACTAAAATTAAGAAGAAAAGGGGAATGGAGTATGATGAAAATTGATGCGATTGCACGGAGAATTCTAGGCTGGAAGTTAAATCGATGGGATCGCTGGTATGATTATGAAAAGGGGAAATTCATTCATGAGACCGAGTTCCAGCCTGAGCAAAATATCGATCATGCGATGCTGATCGTTAAAAGGTTAGAGGAACTAGGTTTTACGTATCAAATCAAAGGGCTATCGAAAGTGTGTTTTAATGATATTTGTGCGACCGGGGATACATTGGCACAAGCCATTACCAACGCAGCCTACGAGATTGTGGACCGGCATTCCGTATTGGATAGCACGAGATTATGGCAGAAATTATGCTAATTAGCTGAGCTGTATCAGATAAATGCGCGGAATAACCAGCCCCCATCTTGATGAAGATGGGGGCTGGTTATTTTGGCAGATATATGTTAAAAATGGGCTGGTAAGTATCATAAACATGCTGATGTCGTATGCAAAATCATAAAAGATGGAGATAGGAAAAATCCATCTCGATAATCAATTGATTATATTACAAAATAGGATAAGGAGATACAAATGAAGGAAATAAGTAAAGGATTTCATGAGAGAATTGGCTTACCCCTGGGGTATAATGTAACTTTTGATTCACTAGATCGTGTTTTAGAGAAAACCGCTCAATCGATACCATTTGAAAATTTATGCATCATAGATAAAACAACAAGTGATCTTACAAAAGAAAACGTAGTGGACAAGATACTGCATAAAAAAGAGGGAGGAATCTGTTATGAATTGAATTCCCTTCTCTATTTATATTTAACTGAAAACCAGTTTGACGCCTTCCCGGCAAGAGGGGTAGTCTTCAATCATGAGAAGAAGGATTTTCATGATTTGGGAAGGACGCATGTTACCGTTTTAGTCAAATACGATGGAGCCGCTTTCGTTGTTGATACTGGCTTTGGAGGGAATCTCCCCTTAAAACCGGTACCTATATCAGGGGAGACGGTTAGTTCAAGTAACGGAGAGTTTCGAGTCCGCAAGATGGATACCAATTTTGGAGATTATGTATTGGAAATGAAATTAAACCATAAAGATACAGATTGGAAAATCGGATATGCGTTTGATTTACAAAAACCCATTTATGATCTATCCGAACTTAACGAAATTCAATCCATTATTGCCGAACATCCAGAGTCCCCGTTTAATAAAGTGCCTTTACTGACACGTCTTACTACGAATGGAAATATAACTTTAACCAACTCTACATGGACGGAGTGGAAGGATGGTGCAGTATCAAAAGAGAAAATCGGGGATAAAAAATTCAGAGAACTTGCAAAACAGCATTTTGGGATAGATAGAGTCTAAAAGAAAAGCAACGCAGGCGCGTTGCTTCATTTTATGAGCCGTGTATCACTTGCACACGTCCGACTTGTCCATCTGTAAGTCTCACTTTTATTCCATGAGGATGAGTCGGAGATTTTGTAAGTATATCCTTTACAATTCCTCGGGTAAGTTTTCCCGTTCTTTGGTCTGCCTTTAAAACAATATCAACCGTTAATCCAGGTTGTATGTCTTTCAGATTTCGTCCGTTCATTAGACACCCATTTTTCTGCGTGTATTACTAGGCTTTTTAGTTTGCTGGCTTTTCATTTTTTGGGTGGCTTGGTTGCCGTTCGCCGTACCTTTACCTGAAGAAGATTGGTTCTTTTTGTTAGCAAGCTGCTGTTTCATCAGGTCTTGCAGGCTGACCTTTTTTGGGGTTGATTCATTTTGATTGTTTTCAGTCATGGGAAATTCTCCTTTTACAAATATGGATTGTTAGTACAGTATAATCTATTTTGAATGATTGTGAAAGAAGGTCAAGTGGGAAATTAGAGTAAATAATTAATAAAAATTTTGGAATATTGTGTTAAAATTTATACTCTGCTGAACATGTAAAAGGGGGACTACAAATGATGATTACTCCAAAAGAATTCTATAGTAATAATTTAAGTTTTTGTATCAGATCCGCCTCGGAAAAAGATGCGAAAAGCTTGTCAGAAGTACGGGTTCAAATAGATGGTGAGACAGAAAATATGGATCGGGAAAAAGGCGAGGGTTACATAGATGAAAAAGGATTTAGACAAATCATTAAACAAGACACTGAAAACTGGAATCATCTCTTCTTAGTAGCCGATGTTGACGGAAAGGTAGTCGGCTTTTCAAGATGTGAGGGAAGTCAATTGAGGAGGAGTTCGCATAAAGTTGAATTTGGTGTGTGTGTCCTAAAAGATTATTGGGGTCACAGCATAGGAACGAAACTATTAGAAGAATCGTTACTTTGGGCAGATGCCAATGGTATAAAGAAGGTTGCGTTAAACGTCCTTGAAACCAATGAGAAAGCCCGCATTCTTTATGAAAAGTATGGCTTTGAAGTGGAAGGAGTGTTAAAAAAAGACAAACTTCTGTCTGATGGCCATTATTATAATACTATTTTAATGGGGAGATTTAATGAAAACTAAGATCTAAAATGGTGACGGTCAATGAAAGGGACTTCATTGACCCGTCCAATTTAAATAAAAAACAAGCCGCTAACTAAATACAAACCAATCGCAATCGCAGCGCCAATCACTGAAATCTTCAACTTGAAACGTGCATATTCAACTAGCGGCATATCAAGGATGGATGCCGTTGTAATAGTGGTATCGCCAAGTGGAGAGGTTAACGCCCCAAAGGCTCCGCTCGCAAACACGGCCCCGACCGTTAATGGGATCGAGGCCCCTGTAGAAACGGCCAGCGACATGCCTAAAGGCATAAACAACCCCCAAGTTCCCCACGAAGAACCAATAAAGTAGCCGATCAACGAACCGAGCACAAAGATGGTGACGGGTGTCAAAAAGGCAGGCAGAAATGATCCCAAAGTCGAGCTGATAAACTTAGAGAACCCGAGGTCCTCCGCTGATAGGGTCAAAGACCAGATGAGCACAAGGAGACTAATGGCCTCCATCATTTGATTCCCGCCATCATAAAAATGGTATAAGATTTCATGCAAAGGCTGTTTCCTTATCATGTAGAACACAAAGGACAGGATGAGAGTGATAAATACAGCCAATAGCATAACAAAGGTGGCATCAGCTGTTGAAAAGGCCTCGAATACCGTGTGGGCCCCTTTTTCTATGCCATCCTTCCACAAAAGAAATAAGGATAACCCCAATAGCAAAAAGACTGGGAAAATTAGATTCCAAGGCTGTGCTTTTACTAAGGACAATTCTTTTTGAATTCCAGCGCGATGGAATTCATTTCCCTCTGCATCTAACAATTCGTGATCACGTGTTTTGTTGCCCTTTCTCTTGGAAGGGTTCCAGAAGGTTAATAGGATTCCAATCAATAACATGACAATGGCGAAAAAGTCATATAAGATACTTTGTAAAAAAACATGATAAGAAGAAATGTCCAATTGAAGCTTCTGAATACTTCCCTCGACTAATGACACCATGAATCCAACAAACGCTGTTGCAACAGGTAAAAGAACAATCACAGACTCTGTTGAAATATCCATCATCAGCCCAACTCTTGGTTTCGGCACATTTAATTTTTTAATAAGTGATTTAACGACTGGACCGATCATCATAATGCGAAACATCGGCATCATGAAGGTGAACGGGAGAGTCAGCCAAATGAGTCCCAATAATCCTCGTTCCGTCTTAATCTTCGTTCCGATCCATTCTGAAAAACCTTTTATGCCTCCCGAGATATTCATCATGCCTACCAGCCCGCCAAATAAATAGAGAAATCCGATAATTTTTATATTGTTTCCATTGGAAAGGGTGGTAACAAGATAGGTAACCGCTTGATAGGGTCCGTTTAGCAAGTCAGGCTGCACGATAAATGCTCCAACCAGCAAACCGACTACAAGACCGGGCAGGATGTTTTTCAACCAGATGGACATAGAGATGACAATTACAAATGGTAACAGAGAAAGCCAAGTATGTTCCAAATTTTCTTCCTCCGGCAATTAGTCTTTAAACTATTTGTTTATTATAGCCAAGGATGAAAACATTATGATGATGGCAAAAGAAAATCCACCTTGATCCAAGGTGGAAGCATTAAACATTTATTTATCAGGTTTCAACCGTCCTGCTTTTTTTGCAGCCTCTTTTAATAGGACTTCTATTTGTGCATTCACACTTCGGAGCTCATCATCTGCCCATTTTTCCAAGACCTCGTATAATTTGGGGTCGATCCGCAGCGGAAATGCTTTTCGTTTACTCATCTACAACACAACCTTAATAGATACTTCCGGTATTAATGATAGGCTGCGTACCCTTCTCAGAAACAATGGCGACCATCAGATTATTGACCATCTGCGCTTTTTTCTCTTCATCGAGCTCGACAATATCTTGTTCTGTCAGCTGATCAATCGCTGCTTTTACAAGTCCGACCGCACCATCTACGATAACTTTACGGGCAGATAATACCGCTTGCGCCTGTTGACGCTGCAGCATGGCAGAAGCAATTTCCGAAGAGTAGGCAAGGTGCATAATCCGGGCCTCAATGACATCGACGCCTGCCACATCGAGTCTTTTTTGAAGATCCTGAACGAGGACATCAGCCACTTCATCACTGTTTTGGCGAAGGGTAAACGTATTACCGCTACTCTCGAATGAATCATAGGCATACCTGCTGGCAATATGACGAATGCCCGTTTCGCTTTGAATTTGAATGAATTTTTCATAGTTTTCCACGTCATACAATGCTTTTGCTGCATCTCTAACTTTATAGACGACAACAGCAGCGATTTCAATTGGATTACCTTCGAGATCATTCACTTTTAATTTTTCACTGTTGAAGTTAGTTACACGTAAGGATACGCTTCGTTTGAACGTAAAGGGGATGGTAGCCCATAAGCCTTGGTCCCGGATGACACCTAAATAGGTACCAAAGAATGTTAACACTTTTGCTTCATTTGGCTGAACGATCGTTAGACTTGTTGCAATGATCAATCCTAAAAGTAAAACCAATCCACCGCTTATTTTTTCGGGAATGGCGGCACCAATAACAATTAGGTAGATCCCAATTCCAATACACACTAAAGCAATAATCAGTGCGGCAAAACCATTCATTTTAAAGATCGATTTTTCCCTCATTTTAAAACCCCCCAAAAAGGTAAAGTGATATAAAAGTGATATCACTTTTATATCATCATTATATTCTTTAATTGCTCCAAAGTAAATCTTTTCCAATCTAATTTTAATAAGTTTATTAAATCCAGGAATAAAGGATTTGATGGAAAAATAAAGAATTTAATAGGAGAGAAATTCAACTATTTTCTAAGGAGGAATCATGATGGACGAAAGATATCCAATTGGAAAATTTACTTTTGATGGTGAAATTACAACTGCTGTAATCAAGTCTTGGGTAAAAGAAATTGAGGATTTACCAAGACTTTTAAGAGCGGAAGTGAAAAATATGAACATTGAACAGCTTGATACGCCATACCGGCCTGGAGGATGGACCGTCAGGCAGGTTGTTCATCATCTTGCCGATAGTCATATGAATGCCTACATTCGGTTTAAGTTAGCTCTTACAGAAGAAAATCCAACGATTAAGCCTTATGAAGAAGGAAAATGGGCGGAGCTTCCAGATAGTAAATTGCCGATCAATGTTTCGTTAGATCTTCTTGATGCCTTACATAAACGATTGGCCAGCCTCTTGAATCATTTAAGTCCTAATGATTTGAAAAAAACGTTTATCCATCCTAAATCCGGTGAAGTTTCTATAGGGAGAAATATTGGCCTGTATGCCTGGCATGGCCAGCACCATCTTGCCCATATCACCTCCGTTAGTAATAAAAAGAACTGGTAATTGCCAAAAAAATTCTATATGGGGTGACTGTTATGGAAGAGAATAAAAGGATTAGAGAGGAAGTTTTACAGTCTGTCAAGCATTTGTCTGATGAACAGCTGAATAAACAAATCCACGAAGGACGCTGGTCCATTATGCAGGTACTCCATCATCTCTATTTAATTGAGAGGTCCATCACACATGCTATGTCTAGTCAGTTAGCAAATGGAGAGCCAAAGATGGCAGAGGAAAAACCGATTTATTTGGCGGTAAATCGAACAACAAAAGTGACAGCACCATCATTTCTGGAACCCTCAAACGAATTTATTACCTTAGAAGAAATCACAAATAAGCTATCCCAATCAAGAGAAGCATTAACAAAAGTGGTAAGTTCCGCTGATCCACTACTTTTTGATCAAAGGGCTTTTCCGCATCCTCTATTTGGCGAATTAAGCTTAAAACAATGGATCCCACTGATTGGTTTGCATGAAAAAAGACACTTGGCACAAATTGAAGAATTAAAGGAAGAACTTACCTAGAATAAGTTTTCAATGTTTCAAAATAATAATAAGGAGGTTTTTCATTTTTCAAATCAAAGGAGGCAAAAGTTTGGCACATGACAACTCTAACTCCAGAAATACGAAGGAAGCTTCAAAAACGGACGGCGTCAATCAGCCTTTGATGTCAACAGGTACCACTGAGCCAAGTTTTGATTGGGTTCCGAACGAAACCAATTCAAAAACCGAACCGAAAATCGGTGATACGGCAATCGGTGAAAAAGAAAAATAAGTCTAAAATGGAGGGCACATTTGTGCTCTTATTTTTTTGCAAAAGGGCCTCTATTAGGAGGTGTCAATGAAATTTTGTTGAACTTGTATATAACGACAAAATTTCATATCAGGGTGGTGGGGAAGATGGAGGAAATCCAATATGCGTTTATTGATGAATATGGGGATGATCGTTTTGATTTTGAAAAGGGAAATGGCTCCGCCAATTTTATAATTGTTTCCATTCTTTTAAAAGAGTCAAATAAAGAGTGGCTAGAAAAAGAACTAGTGCAGTTATGCCACAAGTACTTTAAAACCGGGTCAATAGATGCCGGCATCATTTACCATGACCCAAACCTGACGCTGCAGCTGATAAATGATCTAAAGGATTTACCATTTAGTGTGTATGCGTATGTCATTGATAAAAGAAAAATAAGGGAAGACCATGGAATACTATATAAAACGCCTTTTCTTAAGTATTTAAACAGAAAGATTTATGAGGACTTAAATCGGACATTCGAACAGCTGGATTTAGCCGCCAATGTTGAAGAGTCCAAACTATTTATCCGGGAATTTAAGACATATATTAAAACAAGAAGCATTCCCGATTTATTTAATTATTCCACTTTCGGGTTCAACAACACTCAATCAGATATCCTTCTTCAGTTAACGAAATTTATCACCAGGATTCTTGCAACAGGATATGAAAGAACGATTTATACGGAACAATACCGTTCTTTTTCTAAAATCTTTAAAAGTAAGATTGCTGCGATAAACCTCTTGCCCCTAGACTACAAACACTTTCTATTCGACTATCCATCAGAGCACCATCAGTCCAGATATGACGAGATTATTATTAAACAAGCGGTGAATCTGACCTATAAATATATTGAAAAGCACCGGAATAGTGAAGAGGAGGATGAGAAGCTTCGACTTGATTTCCTGAAGTTCCTGTTGTTCAATCTAAAAGAAAATCCGGATGAATATGTGTATACGGAGGAAATCTTAGATAATTTGAATGCGATCCGCGATGTGAAATTAAATCCGCATAATTTCCGTTCCAACATTGTTTCAAAGCTGCGGGATAGCGGGTTACTGATTGCGAGCAGCAATAAAGGTTACAAATTGCCAGTCTGCCTAAATGACTTATATGACTTTGTCAATCTCTCCAGTCTCACCATTCATCCGATGATTCAAAGAATAGCAAAATGCAGAGACCAAATCCTTTTGGCAACCAATCATGAAATTGATATTCTTGAGCAAAAAGAATATGATTATCTGAAGAGAATTATTGATATGGGAAAATTGAAGGTTTAATAGGAAAGCTCAGTCATTCGACTGGGCTTCTATGCTTTAGGATCTAATCAAGTTGGTATTGCTGAATAAAATTTTATATAATCAAAATGAGTTTCAAGTGAAAGGAATTAACCCATGACATTTTTAGAAAAAATTAAACCTCATTTAATTAGTGAGGATATCTTAATTCAAGAAACGATCCTTCATGCCATAAACGATTATCCATTCCTCCCGGAAGATTGGACAAATGAGTTGTTAAAGGAAGCATTCCGAAATAAAGAAAAACAATCCTACATCTTAATTCATATACAAAACCAAACTTTTAATGAGGAAGCTGTAAAGGTATTAATAGAAAATATCCCTCAAATGGATCAAGATAGGGTGCATTTAGCAATTAGCTTGTTAAACCAGGTTGAACCGAAAATTGCCTTAGAATATCGAGAATCATTAGATAAATATATTGATCAGGAAACGTGGTTATTATATGAATTAATCCTAAACGGGCCTCAACAAAAAGTCGACTCAAAATTTGATGAGATTATATTTGATTTAGACCACGCAGAATCTTTCGATTATAATCTGTTTTCTAAAGCGAAAAAAGTTGCTGCCTGCAAGGTTCGAAATGGCTGGGTTTCAGCAGATTGGATTGACTTCGTATTACGACAGCAATTAAAGGAAGAATGGTTTTCGTTTGAGGGTTTTTTAAATGTTTATATGATTGGGTTACTTAAATTAGAAAAATATATCCCAACCTTGGCAAGTCTATTAACTCGTGATGATGACACCTTACTTGAAGAGGTTGCATATGCGTTGATTAGTTTTCAATCCGATGAGGTTGTAAGAGAAGTGGCGCCTTTCTTACAAAAAACAGACTCCCTTATTTTTGCCAGTTCCATAGTAGAAAACACTAAAACCGATTATGCTGTACAGGTTTTAAGGGAGGCATATCGAACAGCTTCAGAATTGGAAGATCAAGATTTGTTAATCGAAGCACTTTGCCATCATTTTTCAAAAGAGGCACTGCCGGAAATCTCTGAGCATATGAAGAAAGAGTATACAACAACCCTAGTTGATATCGAACAGATTGGCTATGGTTATTATTCTATAATAGGGGAATACCACCCAGAGCTAAAATTTTGGAAGCAAGCAGCGTTAGAAAGAGAGCTGGAATTTAACCAGGCAAGTATGCAAGCTGCAGTGCCTGAAGTTAAAGTAGGCCGGAATGATCCGTGTCCATGCGGGAGCGGTAAGAAGTATAAAAAATGCTGCGGAAAATAAAAGTTACAATGAAAAGACCTATTCATCGTTGAATAGGTCTTTTAATAGCCTCTAAAAACATACTGTTCTTTTGGAGCAGTAGTCGATTCCCAATCCTCAACCTTTAAATAAGGAATATTTGTTTTAAACGGCTGATAATAAATCGTGGATATTTTCCCTTTAACGGTTATCCATTGATCGTTTTTTAACTTTTTCGTTCCATCAGGCATTTCAACCATCATTCCAAATACCCCGGAATCGGCAATACAATGAATGACGCCAAATCGAAAAACAAACAGCTGGTTCTTATTGATCGACTCGGAATCATTGAACACAAAACCTTTAAACTCGACCTCTTTTCCAAGAAAATCGCCAGGGAAGTTATAGATCGTTTCCATTCCTTTTAAATAATTCTGGTCATTTAAAACAATCGTATTTTGGTTAACATATTTTTTCTTTTCCTTATTCATTAACGTATCATAGTCTTCTTTTCCATAATAGACGCTCGTATCAGGACGCAAGAATTGCTGCTGCATAAAAGAGTCGCCATTACTTTCATCATAAATCGGAAAATGAAATCCCTTTGCTTTGACGATATTGGAATCCAAGGTAGCAATCGGAAAAAATAATCCCGAGATAATCGGAAAGGCGAAAATAGGATAGATCAATAGCTTTTTGTACCACTTATCTTCTTTAGAATGATGATGTCCGCAATGGTCGTCTTCACAGTGTTCATCATGGGATCCATCCTCTTTGTAAAGCTTTAAAATCTGGACGATTGTTAATACGAGTAATGCATAGCCTGCTGAGGCAGAAAGATAGGAATATTTCATGTTGATATATTTATTGATATCACCCGTAATATGCATGTGAAAAATTAAATAAGTAAAACCTATTAAAATTAAGCTTCTTATCATAAGTTCAACTCCCTAAAACAACAAAGAGTAAGCGAGGACAACAACAAAAACAGAAGAAACAATCATAAAAACGAGTTTCTTTTTAAAAGTCGCCAGCATCATCATTAGATTTTTAATATCTACCATTGGACCGAACACTAGAAAGGCTAAAAGGGAACCGGTTGAAAAAGTTGTCCTAAAAGAAGAAGCTATAAAAGCATCGGCTTCGGAGCAAAGCGATAGAATAAACGACAAAGTCATCATCACAATAGAGGATGAGGCTTGTCCCTGACCAATGGAAACAAGGGTCGATGTTTTAATATATGTCTGAACGGCTGCGGCAATTAATGAACCAATCACCAAGTATTTTCCCATGGAGAAAAATTCTTCAACGGCATGTTCAAGCGTCTGCCAAATCTTTTTCCAAATGGTGGTATCATGAGAGTGGTGATGATGGTGGTGAATATGTTCTTTAAAAGGGCTCCCTTTAAAGCGAAAAGCAATTAAACTGCCTACAATGATAGAAACAACGACCGCCCCGATGGCACGGAATAATGGCATCTTCCAATCACTGCCGAATGCAATGAATGTAGCAAATAATACGACAGGATTAATGATCGGTGCGGTTAACATAAAGGCAATGCCCGCAGAAATCGGCACACCTTTGGAGACGAGTCTGCTAACGATGGGAACAATCCCGCATTCACAAGAAGGGAATAGGATCCCTAGGAAGCTAGCAAAAATAACGGCTAGTATTTTATTTTTTGGCATTATTTTTGCAATCATTTCTTCGGTTACAAAAATTTGAATGATCCCAGAGATGAGTACACCTAAAGTTACGAAGGGCAGGGCCTCGATTAGAATGGAAATAAAGATGGTATTCATCTGTAAGAAAGATTGCGGTAAGGATATACCAAACATGATAGCCCTCCTCTCTGATAGTCTAGTCTACCGAAAAACTTGGATTATTAAAAACTCAGTCGTCAATAAGCCTGATAGTCTACCGAAAAAACTCATGGAAACTACTATACTCCCATTCCTAATTATCGTCCAACCAAAAAAGCTGGTATTAGATTAATTTTTGATTAAAAAAGGCTTGCTCATTTGAAGAACTCCTTTAATGCATAAAAATGCATATTTATAAAATAAGGTATTGGTTTTGCTATTGCATTTCCTTAATATTCCTAACGAACATTGAAAACGCTTACTAAAAGAATGGCATAAATATTCAAAAAAATATGCAAAAAAGGATTGTCAAACTATGAATTTTAAAATATAATCTAGTTATATAAAAGGATGTAACAAAATATAACATGAAAATGAGAGGTAATGTGACGTGACTGGAACACTAATTTCAAACGCATCTGCAGAAGCAACTTTAGAGCAAATCAGAGAAACGATCAAAGAAAAAAGTGTTGAACTATTACACTTGCAATTTGTTGATATTGAAGGAATCTTAAAACACGTCACTGTGACAAGTGCTCAATTGGAAGACGTTGTAGAAGGAAAAATGATGTTTGACGGTTCTTCTATTAAAGGTTTTTCTCCAATTAATAAATCAGACCTTTATCTTCAACCAGATTTAAATACATTTGCTGTTCTTCCTTGGACAGTAGAAGAAGGATATTCAGAAGCTCGTTTCCTATGCTCAGCAGCAAATCCAGACGGTTCTCCTTTTGAAGGAGATACTAGAAACGTATTGAAAAAAACAGTAGAACGTGCGGCTGATCAAGGCTATACCATTTCAGTAGGTCCTGAGTTAGAATTCTTCTTATTTAAAAACGATGACAATGGATATGCAACTACGGAGTTAACGGATAAAGCAGGCTATTTTGAGCCATCTCCACATGATCTTGGCGAGCGTGTTCGTTTAGAAATCTATCGTGCATTAAAAGCAATGGGCTTTACAATTGAAGCTTCTCACCACGAAGTAGCAGAAGGTCAACACGAAATTAACTTCAAGTATTCTGATGCATTAACTGCTGCAGATCTTTCAACTACTTATAAGTGGGTTGTAAAAACAATTGCGAAGAAATTCGGTATGCATGCAACTTTCATGCCAAAACCAGTTTTTGGTATTAACGGTTCAGGTATGCACGTAAACATGTCATTCTTCGAAGGAAGCGAAAATGCATTCTTTGATCCATCTGATGACTTACAATTATCTGATAAAGCTTACAAATTTATTGCAGGTTTATTAGAAAATGTGAAGAGCTTTACGGCGGTAACTAACCCACTAGTAAACTCTTATAAGCGTTTGGTACCTGGATATGAAGCACCTTGTTATCTTGCTTGGTCTGCTTCAAACCGTTCAGCACTAATTCGTATACCTGCAAAACGTGGCCTTGCGACTCGTGTTGAGTTACGTTGTCCAGATCCATCTTCTAACCCTTACTTAACATTTGCTGTGATTGCATCTGCAGGTTTAGATGGAATTGAAAAAGGTTTGGAAGCACCAGCACCAATTAACGACGACATCTTCCACATGGGTGAGGAAGAAAGAGCATTCAGGGGAATTGATAACTTACCAGGCAGCTTAGCTGAAGCTGTTAAAGAATTAGAAGCAGGAGAAATTGCTTTTAACACACTTGGCGAGCATGTTTACAATGAATATGTATCAATGAAAAAAGCAGAATGGAATAGCTACCGTACTGCAGTACATTCATGGGAAATTGATAACTATCATTCTAAATTCTAATAAGAAAAAGCGGGACACGGGTGTTTTCAGCCCATATTGCCCGCTTTTTTTATTTGTTTTAATATAGAGCCTAAAAAAGATGACTGTATTTCATAAATTTAAAGATTGCCTATTATTATCCATTGCTTATTCACTTACAGTGATGCCATGCTTTTTTGAATAGGCATAATCCGAAGATTAGGAATGCAAGGATAGCAATTAAAGCAATGATAAACTTAATAACAGCAATTAGAATAACAGCACCGCCTAGACCAAGAGCTGCAAGCAATGTGTGAAGCCAGCCTAAATGTAAAAATAGGACCCAAAAGACTGCTGCTAAAAATCCGTGAAAAAGTCCCCAGCAAGAATGATTATTACTCATTTAAATTCACCTCCTGCCACCGGTTGTTCACCAACATTGTATGCGTTTTCTTATTAAAGTGTTTTTTGGAAATAGAAAAAGAGGCAAATGACCTAAATAAATATCATTCGTTAAAATACGAATAATAAATTTAAATATAACTTAAACGTTCGTGTTTAATGTAATAATTACTCTTGAAATCCATGTAATTGTAGGTTAATATAATCAAATAACAAACAATATACAAGGAGTGGAAATGTTTTAAAATCTAAAAATATGCTCGTCATCTAGATTAGAAAATTATGTGAAATGGGGATGAAGTAGTAGATGAAAAATCGGTGGCTTATAGCCCTTTCAGCAGTGGGAATCCATATTTCAATTGGCTCGGTTTATGCGTGGAGTGTTTTTACAAATCCGTTGCAACAGCAACTTGGATGGGGACTAAAACAGATTTCTTTTACATTCAGTTTAGCCATTCTTTTCCTAGGCTTATCTGCGGCTTTTTTAGGACACTTTGTAGAAAAGTTCGGACCAAGAGCATCCGGAACACTTAGCTCTATTTTCTTTGGTGTCGGTGTTGCCGGAGCAGGACTAGCGGTGCAACTTGAATCGTTACTATTACTCTATTTATTCTATGGTGTGATCGCAGGAATCGGCTTAGGGGTTGGCTATATTACACCCGTTTCCACTTTGGTAAAGTGGTTTCCGGACAGAAGGGGACTAGCAACAGGGCTAGCCATTATGGGATTTGGGTTTGCTGCGATGATCAGCAGTCCAATTATGAATCATTTAATTAGTTTATATGGAATCTCAAACACGTTTTATATTCTTGGGGCAACGTATTTTCTAGTAATCTTTTGTTCCGCTCAATATCTAGCTCCGCCACAAAAAGGCTGGATGCCAAAAGGATTTGATGCAGCAAAGACTTCGGGGAAAAAGATTAGACAAGACTTAAGACAATTAACTGCGAATGAAGCAGTTAAGACAAGACAATTTTGGGCACTGTGGTTCATGTTATTTATCAACATTACTTGTGGGATTGCGATTTTATCCGTTGCTTCTCCAATGGCCCAGGAGCTTGTTGGAATGTCGGCAGCATCCGCTGCGACCATGGTAGGCATCATGGGCTTATTTAATGGGTCGGGACGAATTGCATGGGCAACCATTTCGGACTACATCGGCAGACCGAATGTATACTCATTATTCTTTGCGTTTCAAATCGTGGCGTTCTTTGTTTTACCGAACCTTACAATAGGAATTCTGTTTTCAGTCATCGTTTATATGATTATGACTTGTTATGGCGGAGGATTCTCTTCGATCCCTGCCTATATTGGCGATTTATTTGGAACAAAACAACTGGGAGCGATTCATGGTTACATTTTAACAGCCTGGGCAGTAGCTGGTTTAGTAGGTCCTATCTTTGTTTCATGGGTTCGTGAAACAACAGGCAGCTACCAAGGGACTTTACTTGTATTTTCGGGAATGTTCATTGTCGCATTAGCCATTTCTCTTTTAATAAGAGTGGATATCAAAAAATTAAGGTTATTGAATGAACGCCAATTTAAAATGGATCAATTAAAAAGCAGCTAATAAAGCAAACCGTTGATCACATGCTAACGGTAGAAGAGATTTTAGTTATTTATATCAAGCCATCATTCATTGAGAATGATGGTTTTTTTATGCGGATGGAATTACATAAAAGATAAAAACATGGAAAATATAAAAAAATATGGTAAGGAGGCGACATGAGGATCTATGTGGAAAAATTCCCGCCTGAAGCAAGATAAAAGCAAGGAGGAAATCGGATCCTCCAACACTCCCTTAGAAAAGTCGGCAAAGGAAAACGTTGAACGAGTGAAAAAAAATCTGGGAGGAAGCTCAGATTTAATTACTCGGTTTATCAAGCAAAACGACAATAAATTTGCTTTTGCGGTTATTTATATAGATGGAATTACCAATAAGAGAAGTATTGAAGAACATGTATTAGAACCGCTTCTAACCTGCAATTCGAACCTGAATGCCTTGTCACTGAAAGACGATCTAGAACAATCAATCTCCATTACTAATATTAAAGAAAAAGGATGCCAAGAAGACGTATTATTGGAGATTGCATCTGGCAGCACCGTGATTTTCATAGATGGTGACTCGACTGCACTTGTCCTTGACACCAAGCAAATTGAATCACGGAGTATCGCAGAGCCAACCACACAAACCGTCATCCGAGGACCAAAGGATAGTTTTACAGAAAACCTCAGAACAAATACGGCCTTAGTCCGCGGGCGGATTCAAAGTCCTAATTTACGCCTTGAACCAATGAAGATTGGTGATGTCACAAATACCGCTGTTGAAATCATGTACATCAAAGGGATTGCGGAAGAATCAATCGTTTTAGAAGTTAAAAATCGGCTTAAAAAGATAAAGATAGATGGTGTCTTAGAATCTTCCTACGTGGAGGACTTTATCCATGATGGTAAGCACACACCTTTTCCAACTGTGCAAAATACGGAACGACCGGATGTGGTTGCTGGTAATTTACTTGAAGGGAAAGTTGCTATTTTTATCAGCGGCACCCCTTACGTATTAATTGTCCCAGTTACCTTTATGCAGCTCTTTCAATCCCCTGAAGATTATTACCAAAATCAATATATCGGCAGCTTTTTAAGATTGCTGCGATTAGCGGCATACTTTTTGTCTCTATATGCACCAGGGGTTTATATTGCCATGATTACACATCATCAGGCATTGGTTCCAACTACTTTACTTGTCAGTATTGCAGCCCAAAGGGAGCCCATTCCCTTTCCAGCCGTTATTGAAGCATTCATAATGGAAATTACCTTTGAAGTATTGAGGGAAGCTGGGATTCGAATGCCGAGGGCAGTAGGTTCAGCACTTTCAATCGTCGGAGCCCTTATCCTGGGGCAGGCAGCGGTCGAGGCCGGTTTTGTATCTGCTTCAATGGTTATAATCGTATCCGTTACAGCCATCGCCAGTTTTGCCCTGCCAAACTACAATCTTGCTATCGCAGCTCGTACTCTTCGGTTCCTGCTATTAATTGTTGCTTCATATGCAGGATTATTTGGTATGCTGGCTGCTTCATTAATTATAGGAATGCATATGTGCAGCTTACGTTCGTTTGGCGTTCCATACCTATATCCAATTTCACCTTTTAAAGTTAATGAACAAAAAGACGCGCTCATCCGCTTTTCTTTACAAAATATAGTAAATAAACCGACAAAAGGAAAGAATAAAGGAAAAGTGAAAATACGAAATTAGGATTGAGGGGTAATGATGGGAAAGGTGTTATTAATTATCATTCTATTCATACTAACGATCCTCTCTGGATGTTCAAATTACAAAGAATTGAATCAATTATCCATCGTCCTCGGAATTGGAATTGATTATTTACCTAAAGAAGGGCTTTACGAAGTGACATACCAAACGGTTAAACCGAGTGAAAATGCTGCGAAAGGGACAGGTTCTGGTTCCACACCTATTATTAACTATCAAGCTACCGGCAAAACGATATATGAAGCAGCAGGGAATACAGCTAATTTTTTTTCTCGGCAAAATATCTATTCTCACATACAATTAGTAGTCATTGGAGAACAATTGGCAAAAAAAGAAAGTTTGAATTTTATTTTTGATGTGTTTGAGCGGGATGCAGGGGCTCGAGCCAATGTTCCCGTTTTAATTGCACGCGGCGCCGGGGTAAAAACCACAATGGATATGCTCTCTACCATAGATAAAATTCCTGTTCAAGCGCTTGTCGGAAAAATAAAGAACTCCTCAAAAAATATAGGGGAACATGATCAAACGAAAATTTATGAAGTGATTGAGGACTTAACAAATGATGGTTCAGAACCAGCAATCAGTGGAGTAAGCATTGTTGGCAGTAAAAAAATTGGCGGTCGTAATGAGAACTTAGAAACGATGAATAAAACATTTACAAAACTGAATGGAGTCGCCATGTTCAAAGGAGGGAAACTAGTCGGCTGGCTGGATGGCAGTAAGACAAAGTCTTTACTAATTATTAAAAATAAAATAAAGGATACAAACGTAAGATTTCAGTGTGATAAAGAGCATTATAACAATATAATTGTGGACCGACTGAAGAGTGATACAAACGTTAATGTGAAAAATAACCAAGCGTTCATTACAACAGAGGTAAAAGCATCTGGTCATATTGTGGAATTACTATGTAACAAAGATATAAGCAAACGGGAAGTGTTAAAACAATATGAGCAAAAAGCGGAAAAGGAATTAGAAAAAGAAATCAAAGATGGGATTTTTACTGCTCAAAAGTTGCAAAGTGATGTATTCGGATTTGGAGAAATGTTACATATAACACATCCGAAAATATGGAAAGATCATAAGCGAAAATGGAAAAAGTTCTTTTCTGAGGCTAAGATTAATGTCGAAGTGAAGGTAAATATTGATGGAACAGGAATGCGAATCAAGCCTTATCCATTCTAAATTAAGGGGTGGCAAACCAATTGGGACAGGCAAAAATTAATGGGTTTCAGTTGTTTAGTGTGATTTTTTTATTTGAATTAGGGAGTGCCATCCTATTAGGAATGGCTGGTGAAGCTAAGCAGGATGCATGGATTACCATATCAATGGGAATTGTCTTTGGCTGTGGACTTTATTTTGTATTTTTAAAGTTAAATCATATGTTTCCATCTTTGCCGTTAACCAGTTACCTTGAAAAAATAGTCGGGCGGTATGTAGGGAAAATATTGGCTCTTTTATATGTAGTCTACTTTATTTACATCGCTTCGAGGATTTTACGTGATTTCGAAGAACTCTTAGTTATAACGGCCTACCCAAGAAGTTCACTAATTTCGATTGGTATTATCATGGTTATGTGTGTGATGTACGCTGCATATAAAGGGATCGAAGTGTTTTTTCGGATTTCAGAACTCTGTCTCTTTGTCATTATATCGATTCTTCTGCTTCTTATAATTTTTGAAGTGGCTAGTGGGGTTATAAACTTTAAACATCTCCAACCAGTATTAGAAAACGGTTGGCAGCCAATTTTTAAAACATTTTTTCCTGCTACTATTACGTTCCCGTTCGGTGAAATGATTACCTTTACCATGTTATTACCTTTCTTAAACAAACATGAAAGTGCTCGCAAAATAGGGATTTTAGGGGTTAGCTTGAGTGGGATTGTTTTGTTGATTTTTTCTCTCTTAAACATTTTAATAGCTGGTGCAGATATTACTTCTCGTTCAGCATTTCCCATTCTTACCGCTGTTGGTTACATTAACATTGCTGATTTTGTCCAGCGATTAGATATCGTTGTTATCATTAGTATGGTAATTTTAGGATTTGTAAAAATAACAGTCTTTTTCTTTTGTGCCATTATTGGGGCGGTAGATGTGTTTAAGATAGAACATCCGCAAAAGTTGATCTACCCTTTAGGGATCATAGTTTTAATTACCGCGCGTGTCATTGCTTCCAATTATATTGACCATTTAAATGAGGGGATCAAATATGTCCCGTATTACCTGCATCTTCCGTTTCAAATAATCATACCTGTCACCCTGTTGCTTATTGCTATAATGAAACAAAAGTTTATTTCTCAATCATAGATTTCGAGGAGTACCTTTTTTGTGAAATTTTGTTGAGCTTAGTGCAAATCAGCGGAAAAATTAACAAAAAGGTAAGAAACCACTCCTCACCAGTAAACATTTGCTTAATTATTAAAAAGCAATGAAGTGTTTCGGCAACTCCTAGGCCTTGAATGATATCAAAAAAAGTGACGAGAGAAATAACGAGGAGAAGTAATAGGATATTTATGAATAGTTGCTTCACGGGAATACTCCTTTAGCTGTTTTTCTTTATTATTCGAGAGCAGCTAGAAAATTATCCCTACCTAGGAAGATGACCAAGAAAGATTACCTGGAAACGATGGATACAAGAAAGGCTTGATTATATTTGATCTTGGTCAACTTCTTTCACATTTCCTACCGTATCAATGTGGACTTTTTCATGTTTTAGAGTTTCCTGAATCTGGATAAGCTCTTCAAATTGATTCTTATAAACTTCAACATCATTCAGTAAGGCTGGTGTCAATGTAACTTCAATCCGTTCCTCAGATAAAGGAATACGAATCGTTTCTAATTTTGTATCCGCAGGATTTTCTGGACTTACTACCTTTTTCTCAATAATTAGGTCTTCGCGGATGATTGGAACCAGGATTTGCTTTTCCTCGGTATATTTTTTCTTATAGACCGTTACATCGGCTGTTTCAACCCACTTCTTTTTTATCTCTATTTCTTCCTTATGCAGTTGGAGTGTTACATCATCTTGTTGGTTAATTGGTGAATTCTGCTGTTCAGTCAACTAAATTTCCCTCCATTGAAAAACTGGGCGCCTAATCATTGCCATGCAATGAATAGGCGCTTTTGTTCTTAGCTGTTATTTATATCGCTAAAGCTTGACGAATCGGAAACGATATTCACACTTCCAGTTGTATCAACATGAGCTTCTTCGCGTTTAAGCGTCTCTTGGATTTGTTGTGTTTCCTCGACTTGACGCTTAGAAGCGGAGATTTCTTCAGTCGTTACCGCATACTTATTTACTTCCACTTCTTCCTGAGAAACAGGAATGGTGATGGTTTCCTGCGAGATAGACGATGAATCGCTTCGTTCATTATTCAATGGGGTTCTCTTTATAACAACTTCTTCATGCATGACAGGAACATCCACCGTTTTTTGATCTTCAACTACATCCTTTGAAATCACTACTTCTCCAGCATCTACATTATTTTTTGAAATGTCTAACTCTTCTTTATGAAGTTGTAGTGTACCGTCATTTTGATTACTCTGGGTAGATGAAGTGGTATCGTTCCCTTGGTTACTTGAATCAGTCTGGCTATTTTGATTTGCTGCATTTTGTGTATTGTCATCACTGAATAATCCTAAGAAGTCGCTCATAAATATCCCCCTTGTATGTTGATGTTGGTCAAGCATTTAATAGAATGTACAGAAGAAAATTCTTTATTCTTTAATTCATTTTGAAAAAATTGTAATTAACAATTGATTTGCGCACCTGTTAATTTTATAAATGGTCCATTTATAAAGGGGGATGGAAGAAGTTAAGCGGGGGGAGAAAAGGAGCAGTTTGGTACAATCTGTTGCTTTTTTGACACAGAGCTTTTGATAATTATGTGATATTCTGAACATACATTACTTAGTCTAGTTGGAGGGTTAAAAATGAGCTGCGGTTGTACTTCGAAATTAGTTGATGGAAAAGCTGTTGTTGATCATGTGAAGAGTAAGGGAAAGGAAAATTTTGCACCGACAGTGGCTCACGAGATTACGTGTGAGTGCGGAGAGACTTTTACATTACAAACAATCGTAATGAACTGTCCAAAATGTGAAATGACCTATGCAGTAACACCTTGTTGCTCCGCTGATAAAAATAATATTAAAGTGGCAGGCATAAAATACGCGTAAAATAAAATTCGAACAAATAAGTCATAAGTATGCAGTATTTCATTAAGATACTGTATGGTTATGGCTTATTTTTTTGGCAGCAATAATCATGAAAGTTAACTAACTGTAAAATAATTTTTACATTATTGAAATTAAAATGACAAGCTGTCTCAGCATATATTCTAAGGCGGATGAAATTTTTAATGGAAGGGAGCGATTACTAATGGTTTTTCTTTTGCTGTTACTTGCGGTTCTTTTGGTCGGAATATTAATTTCCTTCAGGATAAAAAAATCCAAAGTAAAGCAGGAAGACCTACCGGAAGTGGAAACATTAGAAAGATTACCAAAATTTAAATTTGAGGACTGATACTTACCGAAAAAGGGGCTGCTAATATACTCAGCAGCCCTTTTTTTGTGGAATAACCAGAAGAAATCCATTGGGGATATCTGCCGAAGGCTTTTCTGATTTCACACATATATAATATGACTTAATAACAAAATAAATATTTCAGAAATGTAATTGTTTTTTATTAAAATCGGCTAAGTTCTATTTAGTAATTCATACTTTTTTATTCTTACAGGTATCTTATTCTTAATCTTCCTTTATCTACATATTTATAGATTAAAAAGACAGAACAAGGTGATCCTTATTATCCAGCAATTTATGGCTACTATTATTGGCAGCTTTCTCTTAGCAATAGGCGTAAACGGGTTTCTTGTGCCTAATCATTTAATTGACGGCGGGATCCTTGGAGTTGCATTAATCCTGCATTACTTCTTTGACTTTCAGACTGGAATGATAATGGCAGCTTTGAGTCTCCCCATCTGTTTAATTGCTTCAAAAAATGAAAAAAGATCTTTTTTTAGTAATGTACAAGGGCTGTTGTTCTCTTCTCTATTTATTGATTTCCTTTCTCCCCTTCGTTATCAGATTGACGTTTCAACACTTTCAGGTGCATTAATCGGAGGAGTAGTGATAGGAACGGGTGTTGGTCTTATGCTTCGATATAAGACAAGTACTGGAGGAACGGATTTACTTGCTAAAATGATCTCCTCCAATTTTTCCATAAATATTGCAGTGATCATCATATTAATTGATGGACTCATTGTTCTGGCAGGTTTTACTGTCCTTCCCTCAGACAGAATCCTTTATTCTTGTGTGGCAATTGCTGCCGTTGGTTTAACTACTTCCCTGATTGAACGGGAATTATATGTTTAATTTTTATAGAATGGTCTCAGCTAACAATTGGTAGCTTCTAATTTTATCCTCAAAATTATGTATATTACATATGATCATGAATTCTTCAGTCATGTACCTTTCAGACAACTGAAGAATTTCTGTTTTAACTTTTTCCGGGGTACCAATAATCATCCGTTTTCGATTTTCCTGTATCTTCAATCGTTCATCAGATGTTAAAGGGATCTTCTTTGCTTCTTCAATGGACGGGATTCTCGTATCAAGACCTTTTTCAACGGCTAATAGCCATAAGTCCTGACTTAACGCCAATTCTTCCGCTTGATCCTGTGTAGTGGCACAAACAACAAAGATGCATGCATTTGCCTTAGGCTGTGCCAAAAAGGGCGAGGGACGAAAATGCTTAAAATAATATTCCATAGCCCTCTGTCCATTTACTGGTGTGATAAAATGCCCATAAGTAAAAGCTGTTCCATTTTCTGCAGCCAGTCTTGCCCCCCTGTGCGTAATACCCAATAACCATAGTTCCGGTACATTTGGTGTAACCGGGTAGGCATTTACATCATGGAAAGGGTGGCTTTCTGGAATAGAGTTTTGTAAAAAACTTTGCAAGTCCTGAACTTGTCGAGGGAATTCATTCAAGCTTTTTCTTAAACCATCTGTGAGCGCCAGCCGTGTTGCCGTGGAACCGCCAGGGGAACGGCCGATCCCTGCATCAATTCGATTCGGAAATAAGGCTTCTAATACCTTGAAGTTTTCGGCAATCTTATAAGGACTATACTGGGGAAGTAATACTCCTCCTGAGCCGACACGGATCTTTTTAGTATTGGAAGCTATATGCGAAATGAGCACTTCAGGAGAGGAGCCAGCGATTCCATTGGTATTATGATGTTCGGCCACCCAAAAGCGAGTGTATCCTAATTCCTCAGTTAATTGAGCAAGTTTGACCGTTTTTTGTAAGGTAGTGCTTGCCGAATCACCTTTGCATATGACAGATTGATCCAGTACACTTAATTTCAATTGTGAACCCTCCAGCTATAAAAGTTTCCATTTTAGTTTTAGGTTTCCTAATCCTCTTTTTTTTAGCAGAAAAATAAAAGAAGATATAATTCCCAATTATATCTTCACAGATTTATTATGAATTATCTTTTATAGAGAATAAAGCTTGAATACCTCTTAGGTAAATGATTTACCCAATACTGGTGGAATTGATCCAATACTTCTTTGGCAAATAAGTCTGCTTCTCCTTGGTCTCTTATTACGCCATAATCGAGCCGGCTTTGATTAGTAGTATTGCTAAGTTGTACACAATTTTCTTGGTCCAGCTCAATATAAAACTGCACTTCAATTCCTTCGAAATTTGTGATGGCGGCGAGATAATTTCCGAATTCTTCTATTAATACCTCAACCATCCAGCCTTTTTGTTCACAATCTTTTAAAAATTCTTGGTATAATTTGATAAAAGTATTTAAATCCACTGCCCACACATCCTTTACAGAAATGTTGCTTTTTTACTGCCTGCGTGATCACCCATTACTAAAACCGGATGTTCATCTCGACTTCGATTCAATACTTATCACACTATATGCGGGTACATGAACTTAAAGAAGGATAGATTTATAGGGAACACTTATTTCTAGAGAATAATATATTTCTTAAAAAAGAAAGGACATTTTATGACTTCACAACAACCAACTGTTCGTACTGAAAAAATGGGCTCACTCTCTCGGATGAACCCGAAATACAATTATTATGTACTAATAAGTATCGTATTTGGCGGTTTTCTGATCTTTGGATTATCAGAAAATATAAAAGGCCCTGCAATTCCGATCATCCAAACGGAACTTCATTTAAGTCAGTCACAAATTGGGATCCTATTAGCCTTAAATTCTTTGGGCTATCTTCTTGCTTGTTCATTTACCTCGGCATTAACTAATAAAATAGGCATCAAGGGGACCGGAGTTACGGCCTTTTTATCCATGGCAATAGCGGGGGGTGTGATTTATTTATCATCCACTTTCCCATCTCTCTCAGCTTCATTCTTTTTACTTTATATTGGAAATGGTATGCTTGAAATTGGTCTGGGTATCATGGCAGCCCAAATTTTCACTAAAAATACCGGCATGATGATGAATTTATCTCACTTTTTTTATGGGCTTAGTTCCACCGTAGCCCCAACGATAAGTGCTTCTTTAATGGGCTGGAACATGTTTGGAGGGGAACTCGGTTGGCGTGGTATGTATTTTTTTGTTTTACTGCTGTCAATCCTGCCTATCATTCCTTCTCTATTGGGCAAATTTTCAAAGGAAACTCATGAAGAACATGTAGAAACGACTTCCTATCAGTCTCTTCTCCGTGATCCCATTGCGTGGCTCATCGTTGCTATTCTTTCTTTCGGTGTGGTTTCTGAAATGGCAGTTGGAAGCTGGCTTGTACAGTTTTTGGTAAAAACTTATAGTTGGAGTATCAGCGATGCCTCTAGAATGCTGTCGATGTTTTTTCTATTCTTTATGCTCGCAAGGCTATTATTAGGTACAGTTACAGACAAGATTGGCTTTACTTTATCGATTATTATTGCTTCCGCTTTTTCAGGTATATGCAGTATAGCAGCGATTATATCAGGCGAAAAAGGAGCGATTCTATTTGCGATTTCGGGAGTGGGTATTGCATTAATTTATCCTACCGTTATGGCACTTTTGGCTAAACGTTACCCAAAAGGTACAGGAACAGCGATAACTTTTACAGTTACACTTATGGGAATTGCTAGTGTCATAGGGAACCTATTGATTGGCTATATTATCGATTTTATTAGCAGTTTATTCAAGAATGATAGTGAAAAAGTAAACGAGGCCTTGGGATTACAGGCTGGGTACGGATTTATTGGTGTTCTAGCTCTTATATGTTCAATATGCAGTATTGTCTTATATGTCATTCTGAAAAGGAAAAATCAATTAATTTAACTTGGCAAAATAGGAGGAAGGGATGTTGATGCATCTCTTTTTTTTGTGCTTTGCAAGATTTAATAACTTGTATTGATTTGTTAATAAAAATAGAATTAAATGTAAGAATGACCAATTTGGGAAAGAGTGATATAAAAATGGTGGATATTTCATTTAAAGCAATTGCTATCACGAATGAAATTGATTTAAACAAAATCGCTTTACAATGTGGAATACCTAAAAAATTCACATGGGAAGAGCCTTTGAGGCTGAAAGGCACGATCCTTCAATCCATTCTTGGTAAAAAAGTGGATGACTCCAAAAGTGTGCTGGTGTTTTCGTTTGGAAGTGTTGTCTTTATTAATCATTCGAATGAAGAAGAAATAAAGATATTTTTAAATTACCTGCGGACCTTCGAACCTGACATGGATCTCAGAAACATTTTCCGATATACGGATGACTATAGCCTTCACATAAGTGAGACGACTGAGAGCCTTGAGTTGACTGACGAATATGTCATTGTACCTGAGTATGAGTCCTTCTATCCTGAGTTAATTTCCACCGTTCTCGCAAAATCTGTAGCCCTTGAGAAAACGGAAGAACAATTAGGGGTTATTCACGATCGGCTGGAAACGATGATTGATCGTCTGGAACGAGGGAAACTGAGAATCGGCAATAAAGAACTGGCTAGAACAACCGCAAAAATATTGCGACATGACTATAATACGCTAGCCTATATTATGATACTGGATAAGCCTGATATCACGTGGACAAGCAGTAATGCCAGCGAATTTTACGACAAAATGATGGATTTCTTTGAATTGAGCGACCGTCATAAGATTTTAAAAAGTAAAACGGAAATTTTATATAACATCATCGATGGTTTTTCTACCATCAGCCACTCGATACGAGGTCTGTTTGTCGAGTGGATTGTGGTTATTCTCATTGTGATTGAAATTGTCATTACTATTTTAGAAATTGCAGGATGGATTCCTGGAACCTGATTGAGGTATCTAAATGTACAGGAGGTTTTTGGAATGGTAAATCAAAAAGCGGTTGTTGCAGGGGCAACCGGATTGATAGGTAAGGAGCTCGTACAGCTGCTGCTGACAGAGCCGCGATATACTTCTGTCACACTTCTTGTACGGCGTTCAACAGGTATTTCTCATCCAAAGTTTCATGAGGAGATCATAGAGTTTGATCAATTGGAGCAGTCTCATGTGGACCTGAGTGGGGCAGATGTGTATTGCACCCTTGGCACAACCATTAAAAAAGCAGGAAGCCAGGAGGCTTTTCGCAAGGTAGACTATTCTTATCCGCTGGCACTAGGCCGATTGGCAAAAGCACAGGGAGCAAAGCAATTCTTAATTGTCACTTCGATGGGGGCAAATCCAAAATCACGCACGTTTTACATCCGTGTAAAGGGAGAAGTAGAAGAGGGGCTCTTGGAATTAAAACTTCCGGCCCTGCACTTTTTTCGTCCATCTCTTTTGCTTGGGAACCGAGAGGAGTTTCGATTGGGGGAGCGGGTTTCAACAGTTGTTTCTGGTTTGGTTTCTCCACTATTTACTGGACCATTGCGGAAGTATAAACCTGTTCATGCGAGAACTGTGGCAAAGTCAATGCTTCAAGCAGCACAAAATGGTATGCAGGGCAGCCATGTATACGAATCAGATCAAATCCAGGCAGCCAGTACTGGGAATGAAGGGAAGTGAACCACTTATTATTGGTGGTTTATTTTTACAAATTTGGGACACCTTAAAAAGGCATAGAAAAATTGGCTGAGGTGAAATCGTTTATGGCGGCAAAAGGAGTGACAAAAAGGCACTTTGTTTTCAATCTTTCAATCATAATCCTTCCATGGCTAACCTTGTTATTTATCGGAAAGCGCAGTTTTAAACGGTATTCCTTGGCGGGCGTTTTTATTGTTATTTTTGAAATCATTAATCATTTATATGGACATAAGAGAAAGTGGTGGAAGTTTTACGATAAGCGAAGATCCTTTATGAGGGATGAACTTCCTTTTAGTGTGGGTCCCTATATGCCGCTTTCAATGTGGTTTCTTAAGTTTTCATTTGGAAACTTTAAAAAGTTCGCCTTGCTTAATGTGATTTTTGATGGACTTTTTGCTTTTCTGTTCATTGATGTCCTTAATAAATTAAAAATTATCGGTCTAGGCCGGATCAATCATATACAATTTTTTATTTATTTACACTATAAAGCCTATTTATTATATGGATTTCAGTACTTGATTGAGAAAATGAAGAGATATAGCTACTATTGATGGCCTAATCAGAAAATTAAAAATTATCCAAGCCCCCACTCTTGTTTCGAGAAGGGGGGTTTTTTATTGCTGGGACCCTGCTATAAAATGTACCCATTAGTTTTAATCATGCTGAAAAAAATCTGGGCTGTCTAGTATTACTATTTTTTTGTCTGAAAGGTATAATCAGGGATGGGAGTTGAAATGAATGAATAAAAAAGATATCGCTAATATTCGAAAACAATTTAAGCTAGATAACTACAACCTGCAAATCCTAGAGATATTTAACGTTTATGTACAAAAAGAGTCAGGTGAGATTTATCATCAAGTCAGTCAGCCGTTTCAAATGCTGGAACAAGAAGCACAAGAATTGTTTTTAGCCAACTTTAAAAAAGTGCTGACAGGTCAACTTGATGCTAAACTGTTTGAGCTGAAATTTATCCGGGATGTAGAAGACAGTACCCAAATGTTCCTTTTCGAAGGATTACAACAAGAGACAACGGAAGATTGGAAAGAATACATGCTTGAAATCGTTGTGAAAATGTTTGCTGCCACGGTTTATGAATTTGATACCGTGGTGACGTTTATCCGGGGAGAATATCGCAAACCAACCAGAAAACGTAATGCGGAATCTGAAGAAGGAGGGGATGATCAGGTCTATTCTAACGCGTTTATTCTTTGCAGTCTCAATAAAACGGATGTGCCAAAAAAAGCCTTGATGTTTGATTATATTGAGAAGGAGTATAAATCCTACAACGTCTTTGATCCGATTATTAATTTAGATTCTCCATTAACAGGATTCCTTTTCCCTGCTTTAAATGACAATGCAGCAGATGTAAACCGTATCCTTTACTATACAGGGAAAGCAAATCAACCCGATTTTAAATTTATGGAGGAAGTACTCAACTGTGAAGAGATTATCACTGCGCAAGAAGATAAGGACTGCTTCGACTTTATCTTAAAAGAAGTGATAGGGGATCAAGTGGATTCCCGGGTGATCTCCAACGTGTATGAGGAAATCGATAAGCTGGTTCAAGAAAATCTCGAGAATGAAGAAAGTGAAATCCCTACATTGGACTCAAAGGATATCGAACGAATCTTAACGGTAAGCGGTGTGGAAAATGTGGAGACGGCCAAAGTGGAACATGCTCTTAAGGCCATCGTAGATGATGAAAAACACGAATTCAAGGCCAGCAGTTTAGTCCCGAAAACGATTAAGATTGAAACGAAGGTAGCCAATGTTACGATTGACCCGAAAGATCTTAAATACGTAAAATACATTACATTCCAAGGGAAACGGTGCCTGCTGCTCGAAATCGATGAAGATGTAGTCGTGGAAGGTTTCCGGTTAGAAGAATCGGAAACACTTTAATTATAATAAGGTAATTATTAAAGCCAATGGTGTCCAACCATTGGCTTTAATCTTTTTTGATAGATGATTATCTACTCATTGCTTTCTGTATTTCTGGATGGTTCAACAGTATTTCATTTCCATAATAATAACTAAATGAGAGTGCAAGGACTAATCCAATATAAATTAAGAATAATTGTACTTTCGTTTTTTTATCAGTTTTATAATAGGTTTCCGTCGTCTTAACCTCTAATTTATATTCTGCTAATTTATTTTCAAAATCATCAAGAATCGGTTTAATTAAATGTTGATGATCATAGCTATCTTCTTCGCTAATTGAATAGGTGCCTGATAATTGTTGGAGATAGAGATCCTTTTTCATTTTTCCAATGACCGTACTTAATCGATTCAATAGGTTAATGATCTCTTGGTTGGATATTTTCGATTTTACGTTTCTTGTCGTTTGATCAATCAGGTCCAAATCATGAGATTCTTGTTTTAATCGTAGTAGAGCCTGTTCGAGTTCTTGGATTTCCAGCTTATCATTATGTAAACTTTTCTGTTTTTTATATAATTTATACCATTCTCTTGAACCCAAAATAACAATTAGGAACCCTAGTAAACTAAGATTTATGACTGAATAAGCCAACAATAAGATAATCCCTAAGCCCCAAAGTTTAGTGCTTATCCCAGCTGCAATCCTCCCGCCATCTAACGGTGTGATCGGCACTAAATTAAATAGATTGATCATCCCGCCCAATATTATTAAGAGAGCCCAAAATGGTTCATGAGTATACCAATACAATGGAATGGCAGGTAAAAAGGATAACAACCCAAATAAAGGGCCCATATACGCCACATATCCCTCTTCCTTGGCACTTTTCGGCATTTCCTTCATTCCAATAACGGCACCCATAAAAGGGATAAAAATAGCCGGGCTGACTGGAAGTTTAATCCGTTTAGCTGCATAGGCATGGCCCATTTCGTGAACAAATAATAAATAGACTAGAGCTAAAGCAAACTTCCAGCCAAAAAACAAAGCATAGGATCCAAGGGAAATAAACAAACTCAATAAGGTTTGCAGTTTAAGTACCTTAAAAATGACTAAGAGGTATTTTAATTTTCCTAATAAAATGGCAGCTATTGTACCTAATAATCCTAATGAGGTTTTCTTTCCGCTCTTTAGTTTCTTCTTTTTCAAAAAAACACCTCCTAATGTAAAAGAAAAGGTAGTACTATCACTATTATACAAAAAAATTTGAATATTGCTTATTCAATTTGATGAAACGGGTTGACTGATAATCAAAAGAATATTAAAATAAAGAAAATTTTAAAAATAAACACAATGATTGGGAGTATTAAGGGACCCTTATTGTTTTAGAGAGCTGTCGGTTGGTGAAAGACAGTCAATAACTCCCCCAACTCACCCAGGAGTGGTAAGGCCGATAGGTAGGTCTTAACGGTTGATCTCGTAATCAGATCATAAAGCGGATTCGTTTGGTTGTGATACGAATCAAGAAGAGTGGTACCACGTAGGCAAAGCCTGTCGTCTCTTATGAGATGATAGGCTTTTTTATTTTTAATTTTAAATCGAATGACAATTTATAAAAGGTGGTCTATAAAAATGAGAAACGTTGAAAAATATTCCAGAGGTTATTTTATGCCTCCAGTCAAAAGCTTAAAATGGACAGAAAAGGAATACATCGAAGAAGCCCCAACATGGTGCAGTGTGGATCTTCGAGATGGAAATCAGGCCTTGATTGTGCCTATGAGTCTAGAGGAGAAGCTGGAATATTTTCAACTGCTTTTAGAAGTTGGATTCAAAGAAATAGAGGTTGGTTTTCCTGCTGCCTCTGAAACCGAGTATACTTTCCTTCGTACGTTGATTGAACAAGATTTAATCCCCGATGATGTGACGATTCAAGTGTTGACTCAGTCAAGAGAACATATCATCAAAAAAACGTTTGAATCGCTTCAAGGCGCAAAGAAAGCTGTGGTACACCTTTACAATTCAACATCGGTTCCTCAGCGTGAGCAGGTTTTCAAAAAGACGGAGGAAGAGATTATTGATATCGCTGTAACGGGTGCGGAATTGGTTAAAAAATACGCTGCTGAAACGGAGGGGAATTTCCGGTTTCAGTACTCGCCAGAAAGCTTCACTGGGACAGAAATGGAGTTTGCGCTTGAAATCTGTAACCGGGTATTGGATGTATGGCAGCCTGATGCTGACAGCAAGGTAATTATCAATCTTCCAGCAACAGTTTCCATGTCCATGCCGCATGTTTATGCGAGTCAGATTGAATATATGAGTGATCATCTAAACTACCGGGACCATGTGATTCTTTCCCTCCATCCGCACAATGACAGGGGAACAGGGGTAGCCGATGCGGAGCTGGGTATGCTTGCAGGAGCGCAGAGGGTCGAAGGAACACTGTTTGGAAATGGTGAGCGGACAGGAAACGTAGACATCGTCACCCTAGCCTTAAATATGTACTCACACGGAGTGAATCCAAATCTTAATTTTGAAAATATCTATCATATCCTTGCCAAGTATGAGAAATTGACAAGAATGAAGGTTCATGAAAGACACCCGTATGGCGGCGAACTGGTCTTCACTGCCTTCTCAGGATCCCATCAGGATGCCATTGCCAAGGGAATGAAGTGGCGCGAGGAAAGAGAGAATGAGTATTGGAGTGTACCATATCTATTGATCGATCCAAAAGATATCGGGAGACAGTATGAAGGAGATATTATCCGGATTAATAGCCAGTCTGGAAAGGGCGGCATCGGATATGTGCTTATGCAGAATTATGGACTTGATCTGCCTATCGAGATGCGTGAGAGCTTTGGATACAGTGTGAAAGATGTTTCCGACCGGATGCACAAGGAGCTTATGCCAAGTGAAATCTATGACATATTCATCCAAGAATATGTGAATATTTCCAGCCCTGTTGAATTTATCAATTACCAATATACTCAAAATAACCGGTATGAAACGAATGTAGCCATTAAAATTAATAACGAGGTTCACGAGTTTACTGGTGCAGGGAATGGAAGACTTGATGCGATTAGCAACGGACTTCAGGCGATCTTGGGTATTCATTTTAAAAATTTAGTTTATAAGGAACATGCCTTAGAAATAGGTTCGGAAGCAAATGCTGTTTCTTATGTAGGTTTTGCAGCGGTAGATGGTTCGGTTTATTGGGGCTGTGGAATTGATGCGGATATTATGACCTCTTCGGTAAAAGCTTTGTTTAGTGCAGTTAACAAGCTGATAACCAGCGTGAATCCAGCCATTGGTGAAGGTTTTTCTCTTTTAAAAAAATAAGTCGTTAAAATAACACAAAAAGACAACAAAAGCAGGGGTTTTTGCCTCTGCTTTTGTTGTCTTTTTTCTACTAGTTATATATTTCTTCTGACTGGAAGTTGGATAGAAATGGTCGTTCCTTTGTCAACTTCACTTTGAAAAGATATTTTTCCATCATGTTCATGAATGGTTGTAACTACTTGTGTTAGTCCAAGGCCAGTTCCTTCCGGTTTACTCGTAAAGAAAGGCGTTCCTAACATTTTAATTTTTTCTTGCGGTATACCTACGCCTGAATCACTGATGACGATATGAATCGATTCATCTTCATAGTAATGTTCGATCGTAATGGTTCCTTTACCTTCTTCAAGAGCCTCAATCGCATTCTTAATCAGATTAAAAAATGCTTTCTGGAGTAAGTTCCTTTTGCCGATCATCTTATGCTCCGAATAAATTAAATGCACTTTGAGTTCAATGTTATATAGTTTATCTTGAAATAGATTTATTAATGAGGACAATTCTTTGCATAAGTCAATGGTCACTAATGGTTCATTTAATAAATCTGGTTTAGAAACATGCAGTAAATTCTCTAAAGTAGATAAGGCTTTGTTTAACTCATCTTCCATTATATCTAGATAAGGATTTGTATCAGATTCTTTGATTAGTTGTAAGAAACCTTTAACTGCGGTTAGGGGGTTTTTAACTTCATGAGCGATACCTGCCGCTATTTGGCCAAGGGAAGCCAATTTTTCTCGATCATTTAATTCTTTCTCAGTTTTTTTACGATCGGTTATGTTTTGCATAATAATTTGAACATATATTTGGTTTTCCAAATGAAAAGGTGCAACCAAGGAGTCAATATCAATGATTTCTCCATCGTTCCCCAGCATCTTTACTTCCGCTTTAATTGTTTTTTGATTATCATGGATATTTGTTAAAAGTTCCATACAGATTTTCTGAAAATCAGGAGGAAGGAATTGGCGAATATCCTGATGAATGATATCTGCTGATTTTGTTAATTTTAGTAAGTCAAAACAAGCTTTATTACAATAGACGATTTGACCAGATGTCTCAACAATCAGAATGGAATTAAAGGAGTGTTCAATCAATTGGTGAAAATCTATCGGTTTGGAATTAATGTCTAAAATCAAATAAACCACTCTTTCACTCGAAACTATAAAGATAGTATACCAATTGTCTATAAATATATAAATAGAATGTTAATATTTAACATCCAAAATTGCTTGTTTTTTCATAATAGGAACATGCCTCACATGATACCCATGTGAGGCATGTTCCTCTAATTGCTTAAGATATAGTAGTGTTGTTTATTAGTTTTTACTGTCATCGTTTATATCGTGGTTCGGGCCATCGTCGCTTCCTTTACTTTTTCCGTCGTCAGTTCGGTTATTGCTGTCATCGTTTATATCATGGTTGGGACCATCGTCCAATCCACTATGTTTTGAGTCATTGATCCGGTTATTGCTGTCATCAAATTGATCATGTTTCACGCCATCATCACTATAGCTGTTATTACTAGTGTTACTGTCATCTTGTTTGTCGTGATTGAGGATCTTCCATTGAGAGCTGCTGGTTCCATGTTCAGATTTAATACCTCCATCTCTCGCCGCTGTTGCAGCAACTGCACCGCCTAAAACTAGAAAAGCCGATAAGGATCCAATTAAAAGTTTCTTTTTCATTTCTTTATCCTCCCTTTGTTGTTGTTCTACATTTACAGAATATCCACAAAAAATGAGAACAAACTGAAGAGAGACATTAAAAAATGCTGAGAATGACTGTTTTATTGACTTTAATCATCATTAGAATCATGATTGGAATCCTTGTCCCAGGAAATGGACATAATCTTACCCGAAATCGCATGAACCTGAACCGTAGCTTCTGTTTCATCTTTTGTCTTTATCTTAACCAGATAATAGCTTTGACCATCTCCAGTTTCAAAGAGAACCTCATCCACCAAGCCACTCACCTGCTTTAATGCAAGCTGCGAGGCTTCCGCTTCCGTCAATTTCTTAGCAGTTTCCACCCTTTCATTAGTCGAAATAGTAAGAATGGTGCCTGTCACCGCATCTACTGTATACAGTGTTTGTATGTTGGATTCTTTGACGATGACTTTGTAGATTTGTTTTCCGTTTTCGGTCACTTTGGCGATGGATAAGATGGTTCCTTTTGTTTTTTCGCTGATGATTCTTTTAACTTCAGATTCAGTGACTTCTTGGGCTGATGTTTGACCCGAGTTTTCTGAGTTTGACATGGATAGGATTTCACCTGTGTTGGCATCCAGCTTTATATTATACATGCTGTTATCTTTTTTCATTTTGATGATATATCGATCATTTGATAATTGAATTTGGGTAACTGTGCCTTGGTATCTGTTTTGGACAAGTTCCTTTGCTGCTTTAGAAGTGAGAGGACCTGGTGTTGAGAGGGAGCTAGTCAATTGCTGCACACAAACAAGGATTGTGATACACAAAAGAGCACCGAGGATTATCCATAACCAATATTTTTTTTTCATTCTTTTCACCTTACTTTTCCGTTTTCCCACCATTATCCATTAAATAAATTAGAAAATGCTGAGAATAAAAAAGGGGGGCAAGCCCACCTTAGACCAAGAGAGTTATCGTGGTACCCATTCCTTCTTCACTCTCAATCAGAATGTTAATATGGATTGCCTCAGCAATTTCTTTTGCAAGGGATAAGCCTAGGCCTGTTCCGCCTTGATTTCGGCTGCGTGCTTTATCTACTCGATAGAACCTGTCAAAAACTTTTGGGAGCTCTTCCTTTGGAATGCCAATTCCCTGATCAATAATTTTAATCGCAGCCTTGTTATTCTGGATGCCTGTTGTAACTTTGATACTCTGACTACTATATTTTCTGGCATTATCAAGAAAGATAAAAAGTAACTGTTTTAATTTTTTTTCATCATTCTCGATCACCAAGGACGTATCTGAAACAAAAGCAATGGGATGATGATAGGCTTTCTGGAATAAATTCACAGTATTTTCCACTAGTGTATTAAGAATAATCTTGTCTTTTTGAATATTCCACTGCTCAGGCTGTTTAGCCAGCAATAATAAATGTTCAGTCATTTCCTTCATTCGAATCGCTTCCGAATGGATGGCTTCAATAGATTCCAAAAGGATTGCTTGATCGGTCAACCCTCTTCTTTTAATTAAACTTGCATAGCTTTCAATAATGGTTAAGGGTGTCTTCAGTTCATGGGAGGCATTAGAAACAAATTCCGTTTGTTTTTGAAAGTTTTCCTCTAATAAATCAATCATATGGTTAAAGGTTTCTCCCATCTGAGAAAGCTCATCCTTTGAATGATTTTTTAAAGGAATTCTCTTAAACCGACCCTTATCTTTAATCTCTGTCATGGTGTTAATCATTGAAATAACTGGCTGGGTAATGAGGTTACTAAGAATCCTGCTTGAAGTAATGACTGTAAGGAAGGCAATTAGGGTGACCGTCAATAATACATTGCGAAGAATAACTAAATTTTTTGCGGCTGTTTCAATGCTCTTGGTGATTTGAAGATTGGCTACAGATCCATCAGGAAGGATAATCGGCATGGATTCGAAGGTATAGGATTTCTGGCCCGAATAGATGATTTTATTCATTTCCCGCTGATAAAAATCGGTCTTTTTCTGACTTAAAGCTTTTTCCGTGGGACTTGTTACAGTCGATTCTACACTATTATTTTGGGGGATAATCTGGATCATCCCATTAATAGGGACATATGTCCTTAAAAGCGCATCCAATGGAAGGGTGTTTAAAGATCGGCTAATATCTTGGGTAACCTTTTCCATTTCTTTTTTTGCTGTAGTCAGTTCACTATCAAGGATTAATTTATGAAAGAAAAAATAAATAGTTAGATTCATGATGATGAGCAAGGCGGTGAATAAGAAAGCAGTAAAGAGATTAATTTTATTCCGAAGCTTCATTTTACTTCCTTCAACACATATCCAACACCTCGGATAGTATGTATTAGGGCCTGTTTATCAGGAAGGTCAATCTTTTTCCTTATATAGCGGATGTAAACATCAACGATGTTTGTATCACCTGCAAAATCATATCCCCAAACCGCTTCTAATATTTGCTCCCTGCTCAAAACCTGCCGTTTATTGGCCGCTAAATAGAGAAGCAAATCATATTCTCTGGGTGTAAGGTCAATCGCGGCTGTTCCCCGAATGACTTCTCTGGTTTTTTGATTGATGGCTAAATCTGAATAGTTAATCCAACCAGCTTCAATTGTGGTTTCATCCACTTTTTTTGTTCGGAGTGCGGCACGGATTCTTGCTAAGAGTTCTTCTATTTGAAACGGCTTTGTAATATAATCATTGGCGCCAAAATCAAGGCCTGTGACTTTATCCTCCACAGAGCTTTTTGCAGTTAATAAGATAACCGGTGTATTCGGATCGTTTAAGCGAATTCGCCGCAGGAACTCGATGCCGCTTTGCCCTGGAAGCATGACATCCAGCAGGATTAAATCCCACTTACCTGACAGGTACGCCTCAAAAGCCTGAGGACTATCAAGGAACTTTGATACCGAATAGCCTTCGAATTGAAGTTCTATTTCCAAAAGTCGAGCGATCTTTTCATCATCCTCAATGACCATTATAGATTCCTTCGTCAAGTACACTCCTCCTTTTATCCTGATAAATTGTTCTCATTAATACCATTATATAGAAATGATATTGAGTTTTGATATAGGTTATTTAAAAAATAATTCGGGATAAGAGAAGTTCATAACACATGGAAGAAATAAAAAAGTTGCTGCTGCAAATTATGATATTAAAAATTGCATGAAAAGTTGTTGTTTGAAGAAAATAGTAATTCAAAGGTTACAAAAAGGGAGGTACGAATATGCCCAAAGTAGAAGTTTCTTGTGCAATTGCCAACTGTTCCTATTATGGTGAAGGAAATGTATGTACAGCCGAAAAAATTATGGTTGAACTAGATAACCACGCTAGATACGATACAGAAATGTCTGCCGAGTTAGGTGAAAAAAATCATAAAGATACAGCTGTCCATTCAGCCGAAACCTGTTGTAAAACATTTAAACCAAAGCGAGGCTGAGGTTATTCCTATATAAAAAGAAAAAGCATTCTCGTGAATGCTTTTTTGTGGTTGCCATCAGAGATTTAAGAAAAAGAAATAAAATTAGTATAACCTGCCGTTTACTGCTTGAAGTTTCTGCATAGCATCAGGCCAGGTTGGAACCTTTTCTCCTTCCCAATGAATATAGTCAAGTTGATCAGCCATGTGCTTTCCCTTCTTCATAGCCTTTAAATGATTACTTTTATTGCGGTAATTCCTCATATTTGCTTCACTTTCCCACGCAGTAAGTGTCCAATAAGTTAGAAAATCTTCCTTATTGGTAGATGAGTACAGTAATCCTTCCGATTTTTTGGATTGTACTATTGATTTAAATGCGTGCCAAAAGAAAATAGGTAGTTTAGTAGGGCTCTTTAAATGCATTCGGGTTACTGAAATAAACATCCCAATCCCTCCAATAAATCTTATTTATTATCATAATATTAAGTAAATTTATATTATATGTCAATGTTGACATATATAAAAGTTAACATGTAACTTTTGTCATAAATAAAATTTGACATAGAAAAACTATCAACTATCATGAATATAGGGAGGTGGGCATGATGTCAACACTTGGTTACGCATTATTAGGCTTGCTTGCACGAGATTCTATGTCTGGATATGACCTTGCTCAGTGCATGAAAAAGCAGGTCGGCTTTTTTTGGGAAGCACGCCATAGCCAGATTTATACTGAATTATCTAAGTTGGAGGAAAAAGGATTCTTAACATACCAAACCGTCCAACAAGAGGAGAAACCTACAAAAAAGATATATACCATTACAAAAGAAGGAAAAGAATATCTTCTTCAGTGGATTACAGAACCCATGGAGGTTCCTTCCATTCGTGACGAGCTGGTCCTGAAAGCTTATAGTTTGTGGGCGGCAAAAGAAGAGGAGGAAGCAATTGCATTATTCCGTGATCATGAGAAAAAGCATTTAGAACGACTTGAACACTATAAGCAAATTTTAATATGGATTGAAGAGATGTGGAATAGAGAGGATAGCAGGCCAGATTCACAGTTCTTCGGCAGTTACCTCGCAATTAAACGCGGAATTGGATATGAAGAGGAGTATGCTAAATGGTGTTCTTGGGTTGTAGAACAGCTTAAAAGCAAATCACAGATGAAATTCTAATATATAGATAAGAAAGCTGGAGAGAGAGTCGGGGGAATAAAATTGAAAAAAAGATTGTTAAGAATAACCATTACTGTTGTCCTTATAATTGTAATAGGTCTCGGAATCGGGGGGAACTATTTTTATAATGTCGGAATAAAAAGAAGCCAAGACGGGCCGGCTCTCCACGGAGGCGGGAGCAGTGCAGTTGCTGCTAGTATAAAAGGAACAAAAGAGCAGCAAGAAAAATTAGCTGAGATTATGAAATGGACCGAAGAGCAGCAATTTGAAATCGTTCAAATTAAATCCTATGATGGGTTAACATTAAAAGGGCGCTATTTGAAGAACCCAAACTCAAACGGAAAAGCGGTAATTTTAGCCCATGGCTATAAAGGCAGCAGTGAACAAATGCCAGGGATTACAAAATACTATTACGACCTGGGATATGATGTTCTAAAGCCCGATGCCAGAGGCCATGGCATGAGTGAAGGGGATTACATCGGTTATGGCTGGCATGACCGAAAGGATTATGTGAAATGGGTTGATTTTTTAATAGACAAGAAGAGCGAAAGCGCCATATTCCTTCATGGTTTCTCAATGGGGGCAGCAACCGTCTTAATGACATCAGGAGAAAAATTGCCTACCGAAGTAAAAGGAATTATCGAGGATAGTGGTTATACAACGGTCAAAGCCGAATTATCACATCAATTAAAGTACCTCTATCACCTTCCGGCCTTTCCGATCATGGACGTGACTAGCGTGATTACAAACGTGCGAGCAGGCTATACATTTGATGAAGCCTCTGCATTGGAGAGCGTCAAGAAAAATAGATTACCTCTCTTCATTATTCATGGAGATCAAGATGATTTAGTTCCGACTGAAATGGCCTATGAAATCTATGATGCTGCCAAGAGTAAAAAAGAATTATGGATTGTGCCTGGTGCCGGTCATACCGAGGCGTATACAGTTGCGGAACAGGAATATCAAAAGAGGTTAAAAGCATTTTTGGATAGTGCTCTGGAATAATAATCTACTAATTATTAAGAGGTATGCCGACTGTTTTTTCTAGAAATCCATTCTATGAAGTTAAAAGTGGGTTTTATTGAATAGTTGAAATAAAAATTGAGGTAACATAAAGAAAAAGGAATTCGACCAGAGAGTCAAATTCCTTTTTTTGTGGTTTTAACTAAGATTCAACTCTAAAAATCCAACGAAAAACAGCTTATCAGCGGAATTGGGATAGTTATCAGCGATTTTTTTATTTTATCAGCGAAAATTGGACAGATATCAGCGGAAATTTCATTTTATCAGCGAAAAATTTCCACACACTAATACTGCCTATTTATTTGATTAAGTTCTTAACGTTCCCAGCCTGTTCCCATTGAATCGGTAGGCCTACATAATTTTCAGCTATCATTGTTAAGCCTGCCTCAGAGGAAGTATAGTAATCTAGTTCTGACAGCTGAACCCCGCGTTCAAAACTATCATAGTTTGGATTCGTATGAAGCAGTCTTGTCATGAAATAGGAGAAGCGTTCTGCGCCCCAAACACGACGAAGACAAATGTCCGAATAACGATCAAGGATATCGGTACTTCCGTTTTGATAAAACTCGGAAATTCCACGAGCCATAACCTTTACATCCGTAGCAGCAAGGTTAAGCCCTTTGGCACCGGTAGGCGGGACTGTATGGGCGGCATCACCGGCAATAAAGAGGCGTCCAAATTGCATCGTCTCACAGACGAAACTGCGCATTTGAAAAATTCCTTTTGTGTTAATCGGTCCATCTGGAACCTGCCAGCCATCATTTGTTTTCGTTCTTTCGGTTAATTCCGTCCAAATCCGATCATCTGACCAATTGGCAATATCATCGAATGGATCGACTTGGAGATAGTGACGCTGCAGGATCGGTGTACGTGTGCTCAGTAAGGCAAATCCTTGGTCATGGTTCGCATAAATTAATTCATCTGCCGCAGGTTTAGAATCGGAAAGAATTCCTAACCAGCCAAACTGATAAAAATGAACATGTTCCTTTCTTAACTTGTCAGGAATTGCGTGGCGGCTTGGTCCATGATAGCCATCACAGCCGGCGATAAAATCACAGACCAGTTCTTCATCCAAGCCATTTTTACGGTAGCGGATTTTTGGCTGCTTGGTATTGAGATCATGTAAAGTGACATCTTGCACGTCAAAAATAATATCTTTGCCATTTTCATAGCGGGCGTTGACCAGGTCGATAATCACTTCATGCTGTGGATAGACGACGACCTGCTTGCCGCCGGAATATTTTTTTAAATCAATATGGCTCCTTTGCCCATTAAACTGAAAATAGTTGCCATTATGAAAATGGCCCTCGCGATCCATTCGATCGCCAACACCCATTTCTCTTAAAATATCAATCGTCGTTTGTTCTAAAATACCAGCCTTTACGGTTCCCTCAATATTGTCTCTTGATTTCCGCTCTAAAATGACGGAATCAATTCCTTGTAGATGAAGAAGTTGTGCAAGGATAAGGCCTGCTGGGCCAGCACCAATAATTCCAACCTGTGTTTTCAAATTTTTCAGCTCCTTTGATTGAAAGCGTTTTATATTTTGATAGGTTTATAATATAATTAAAATATTCTGAAATATAGTGTCAACTTCTTATATACGGAACAAATGAAATCTTTTGAGGTGATTATTATCGTTCAGACTCATAAAAAAACGTCAGTTTTGCAATCAGTCCAATCCGGGCTGCAGATTTTACAGCTTTTTACGATTGAAAAACCAGTCTGGGGGATTACAGAAATAGCCAATCTACTCGGAATGAAAAAAAGCAGCGTGAGCCGATTGGTTTCTGATTTAGTCGTAGAGGGATTCCTGCAAAAAGAGGGGAATAAATACAGCCTTGGATTTTCGTTACTATCTATTAGCGGTGTTATCACATCCCATTTAGAAATCCACCGAGAATCGAAAGATGTGTTAAAAAAATTAGTATCCGATTTAGGGGAATCCGCCCATGTTGCTATTTTAGAAGGAAAAGAAATTACCTACGTCCATAAAGTAGAATGTGCCAATCCAGTTCCGCTTTTATCTTCCATCGGTAAAAAGAATCCGGTATCCTGTACAAGTTCTGGCAAGGTTTTATTAGCTTTTCAAAAAAAGAATGTAATTGACTCCATGATCAGTGACGGACTTCCACAAATGGGTCCAAACAGCCAGACAGACCCATGGGTATTTATAAATCAATTAATCGATATCAAAAAACAGGGATATTCCATTTGTATCGATGAAATGCATGAGAATGCTGTGAGTATCGCTGCTCCAGTTAGGGACTATACGGGGGAAGTGGTTGCAGCGGTCAGCGTTGTCGGGACACGGGATCGCATCCAAAATGATAATTTTAATAGGTTTATAGATCGTACGAAAGAAGCGGCAAATGAAGTATCGCTGAGATTAGGTTATATTCCTGACAAGGAGTGGACGGTACAATGAGGTATGCGGCGATTAATGACTATCATTATTCATCGTTTAGAAATGCCCTTCGAATACTCAATTTATTTTCCATCGAAGAGCCTGAATTACAATTAGAGAATATTGCTAATAGATTAGAGATTGGGCAAAGTACCGCTTTTCGGTTAACCCATTCATTGATGGCAGAAGGCTTCATTGTCAGGGATTCATCTGCTAAATCTTACCGGCTTGCAGCGTCTCTATTGTCTTTTGGCCATACCCTCTTAAGAAAGGAAACTTTATGTCACTTGTCGATAGATATTATCGAAAAATTAGCAGAAAAGACAGGGGAAACGGCGCATCTTGGTATTTTTAACGATTGTAAGGTTTTGTATCTTCTTAAGATGGACAGTGCTCATCCTGTGCATCTATTGTCACATGCAGGCAGCAGAAATTCGCTTCACTGTACGAGTACGGGACAAATATTGTTAGCTTTTCAAGAAGAGTCCGTGATCGAACGGGTGCTTATGAGTGAACTTACTCCATTTACATCAAAAACGATAACGGATGCTAATAAGCTCAAGAATTTACTGCTATCAATCAAAACGAAAGGAATGGCCGTTAGTAAGGAAGAACTTCATGAAGGAGTAGTTTCCGTATCCGTTCCTGTTTTGAATAGAAAAAGAGAGTGTATCGCTGCTGTTAGTATTGCTGGCCCTTCCAGCAGAATAAATGATCGTTCTATTCCAAAGTTAACCAAACAATTGCAGGACGCGGCAGAAGAAGTGAGCAGGAAATTACAAAATAGCAGGGAGCCCTTTTGATAATAAGCAAAGGCTCTCTAAACACAATTAAACACAGATTTACACTTCAATCAGCATCAATATCATGTAGGAAAATGCTAGTATAGCTAATTTGAGTTGACTTAGGGTTATTATTAGCATTATAATTACATGAAATCGGTTTCATTAAACGTTGCAATGAGGTCATTAGCGATGGGGGAAAAGTTATGAAAAAAGAAAATATAACAATATATGACATTGCTAAAGAAGCAAATGTTTCTCCAGCTACAGTTTCGAGAGTCTTAACCGGAAATGCAAAAGTACGTCCGCAGACCATGCGAAAAATAGTTGATGTGATTGAAAAATATAATTTTAGACCTAATAGTCTAGCAAGAAGCTTATTACATAAGCAATCGAAAACCATAGGTTTTATCTTACCGGACATCAATCATCCATTCTTTTCCACACTTGTTCAAAAAAGTGAAGCACATGCATTGGAATTAGGGTATACCACTTTTTTGTGCAGTACGATGAACAACTCAGCAAATGAATCTAAATACTTGCAAAGTTTAGTTGAAAAACAGGTGGATGGAATTATCTATCTAGGTGGAAGAATTAATGATACAGCTACTGATCAGGAATACGCAGAAGAAATGAAGAAAGTGATGGAAAGAATTCCTGTTGTGTTTGTTAATGGCCAAATGGCTGGGGTGGATGCCCATATCGTCAGAGCAGATGAAGAGTCTGGCGTTGAAAAGCTTGTGGAATTATTAATCAATTTAAAACATAAAAAGATTGGTTTTCTTGGTGGGATGGAAGGCATTAGTTCAACTGATGTGAAAAAAAATACGTTTGTTCAAGCTATGAAAAATAATGGATTACCTGTAAACGAAAAGTGGGTTTTTGGTACAGGTTTTACTATTGAATCTGGTGAAGAAGTGGCTGCGCAATTGCTCTATTTAAAAGAAAGGCCGACAGCGGTTATCTGTGCCAATGATTTGGTAGCAATCGGGGTCATAAAGGTGCTTACTAAATTTGGACTAAAGGTTCCAGAGGATGTTTCCATTGTAGGTTTTGATGATATTTATTTGGCGCAACATTTCCCTCCCGGAATTACGACTGTCAGCCAGAATTATGATAGATTGGGACAAACAGCTATCAATGTACTGGTTGATTTAATTAATGAGAAAGAGGCTGAAATGGAAACAGTTGTTCCTACCTCTCTCGTATTAAGGGATTCTTGTAAATTATGTTCAGAATAATAAAATAAAACATTGCTCTTTACCAGATTTTAGAGTACGATAAAAATGAAAAGGGTTTCGTAATGATAGGAATATTAATTGATATTATCCCATTCTACTAGAATGGATCAGTTATATTCCTTTAGTTTTAAATATTTTTGAAATGGGTTTCATATGAGAAAAACCTTATTTGCAAATGTACTACCTTAATTTATGGAAGAGAGGTAATTGTATGCTCAAACAGTTGAATAAATTTAGCTATACCCCACCTAAAAATGGTTATCCAGAGTGGAATAACAATCCTGAGATCTTTCAGTTAAATCGATTAGATGCTCATGCCACATTAATGCCGTACAAAACCATTGAGGAAGCCTTAAAAGGGGACCGAACTTCATCTGAATATTATCAGTCATTAAATGGAAACTGGAAATTTGCCTTTTATGAGAATCCTGACAGAAGAAATCAAACATTTTTTAAAGAAGATTATGATGCAAGTGAGTGGGATGAAATCAAGGTGCCGGCACACTGGCAGTTACAAGGGTATGATTACCCGCAATACACGAACCTTCGATATCCATGGGAAGGAAAAGAAGATATAAAGCCGCCTTTTGCTCCAACGAAATATAATCCTGTCGGGCAGTATATCCGTACATTTTCAATCCCGGAGAATTGGGATGGCCAGCCAGTTTATATCAGCTTTCAAGGAGTAGAATCAGCCTTTTATGTGTGGGTAAATGGAGAACTTGTGGGATATAGTGAGGATACCTTTACACCGGCAGAGTTTGATGTAACCCCTTACTTGGTTAACGGCGAAAATAAGTTAGCCGTTGAGGTCTATCGCTGGTGTGATGCGAGTTGGCTGGAGGACCAGGATTTTTGGAGGATGAGTGGGATCTTCCGTGATGTCTATTTGTATTCAACTCCAGAAGTTCACATAAATGATTTCTTTGTAACCACGGAGCTGGATCAGGATTATAAGGATGCTGAGTTGAAAATTGAGGCAAAAATTCAGAACGTGTTTGAACAGGCCTTAATAGGTTATACGGTCGAAGCGATGCTTTATGATAAAGAAAATAATCCGGTACTTGAGGACCCTCTTCAAATAAAGGTGGACATGAATAATCAATCCTTACTTTCTATTAATGCTTCCGCCAATGTAAGTAATCCTTTTAAATGGAGTGCTGAAAGTCCTTACCTTTATACCTTTGTTTTAATTTTAAGAGATGAAAGCGGAATCATCCGAGAAACGGAAAGCTGTAAGGTTGGGTTCCGGACCTTTGAAATAAAAGACGGCCTCATGAAAATCAACGGCAGACGAATTGTCTTTAAAGGTGTAAACCGCCACGAGTTCGCATCTGATAAAGGGCGGGCCATTGGTTATGAAGATATGGTCAACGATATTAAACTGATGAAGCAGCATAATATCAATGCTGTCCGAACATCTCATTATCCCAATCATACGTTATGGTACGAGTTATGCGATCAATATGGTTTGTATGTCATTGATGAAACAAACCTTGAAACTCACGGGACCTGGAAGTATGGGCAGCAAGATGAAGGAGATACGGTGCCAGGAAGCAAGCCAGAATGGCGGGAGAACGTTCTAGACCGATGTAATTCCATGTTTCAAAGAGATAAAAATCACCCTTCAATTGTTATTTGGTCGCTTGGAAATGAATCATTTGGCGGGGATAATTTCATTGAAATGCATGATTTTTTAAGGGAAAATGATCCAACAAGAATTGTTCATTATGAGGGGATTTTCCATTACCGTAAATCAGAAGCCGCTTCAGATATTGAAAGCACCATGTATGTAAGTCCTGAAGGTGTGCAAAGATATGCTGAATATGCGGTCCACAGGGAAAATCCGAAACCATATATTTTATGTGAGTATAGCCATGCAATGGGGAATTCTTGTGGAAACCTTTATAAGTATACGGACCTCTTTGAAAAATATCCGATTATTCAAGGCGGGTTTATTTGGGACTGGAAGGATCAGGCGTTACTTACCAAAACCAATGACGGTGTCCCTTACTTAGCATATGGCGGTGACTTTGGAGAAACACCGCATGATGGGAATTTCTCGGGGAATGGTTTGATTTTTGCCGATGGTACCATTTCACCAAAGATTATCGAGGTGAAAAAGTGCTATCAGAATGTTCGTTTTTCAGCCAAAGATCTAGATAAGGGCCTTATTGAGGTGGTAAATAACTATCTATTTACCGATCTAGAGAAATACGAATTCGCATGGCAGTTAGCTGAAAATGGTGTGTTAATCCAAAAGGGGACACAAGAAATAGAGGCAGAACCAGGATCGACTCAAACGATTCAACTGGCATACTCTCTTCCAGAAGTCTGTAAACATTCAGATGAATACATTTTAACCGTCAGCTTACATTTAAAAAATAGCACCCTTTGGGCTCAAGAAGGCCATGAAGTTGCTTTTGAACAGTTTGTGATTCCTGCATTGAAAGAATCAGCAGCAAGTATGACTGAAAGTTTACCTCAAACGGAAGTACTTCAAGAAGAAAACTTTGTTACGATCAATGGTGAGAGTTTTCAGGTGATTTTTAATAGAAGCAATGGAATGCTAGAGTCGTATCAATTCAATGGTGTCCCATTACTTGAAAACGAATTAGGTCTGAATTTTTGGCGTGCGATGACAGATAATGACCGCGGGAATAAATTGAATGAGCGCAGCTCTGTCTGGAGAGAGGCGGGGACGGAAAAACTGCTTACATCGTTTTTCGTTGATGTGAAAAATCCTTCGACTACGGTTGTTACCACTGAATACAGCTTGCCAGCAACATTGTCTCTTTGTAAGATTGCATACACCATCATGGGTGATGGAGAAATAACTGTAGACTATCAGCTGCAGCCAGGGACCGACCTTCCTGAGATGCCAGAGGTTGGAATGATGACCACATTAGATGGCTCGTTTGACACCATCACTTGGTATGGAAAAGGCCCTTATGAAAATTATTGGGATAAAGAGAAGGGCGCAAAAATTGGAATATATTCTGGCAGAGTAATCGATCAATATGTACCATACTTACGACCTCAGGAGTGCGGCAATAAAACAGGGGTAAGATGGGCGTTGCTTTCCAATCAACAGGGGGCAGGCTTAAAAATATCCGGAAGCCCGACAGTTGAAGTGAATGCCTTGCCATATACTCCATTTGAGCTTGAAGATCATGATCATGGCTATAAATTACCACAAAGCTCGAAGACTGTCGTACGGATTAACTATAAGCAAATGGGCGTAGGTGGAGACGACAGCTGGGGGCAAAAAACGCACCCTGAATTCACACTTTTTTCCAATCGATGCTACGCTTATTCCTTTAAAATTAAGGGGATTAGTGTAAGGGATGTATAGCCCTTGTCTGCCATTTTAAGAAATGATATGTACTAACCGGTTTGGCATTTGCATGTTCCCTTGGGCTGCTATCTTTAAGCCGAGGGAACATGATCTAAACCGGTTAGTAAAAGATCTTGAAACCCGTTTCTAATAGTTGCGTGCCCAAATAAAGTTTCTAGAAAAATTTCTTGAAGTAGGTACCGTAAATACTATTAAAATGATGGAAATTTTATAAAATTTTTAAAATTATCAAATATCAGTATTTACAATTTGTAGAAAATAGATATATAATGTAAGTATAGTAATCGCTTACATTGTAGAGTTTTAGAGATTTCTGTCATATTTCAAACAAGTAATTGTATAGCCAATTAAATGAAACCCGTTTCATACTCGAAGTGAAATCCATACATAATTTATTAGACTAACTAGAATGTGAAAGTCCAGTGGGTTTGTTTTTGAAACCCATTTCAAATTTACTAGTTTATTGATAGTGGCATATGCCATATATCCTATACAAATCCTTTAGTTTCTTAATAGAAAGTCTTTAATAGGTACAAGATTAATAATCTGCTAGATCAGTTGTTTGTTTCGTATTCAGGTTATTGTTTTTTTAAGGTCAAAAATTATGTTGTTTAGGGGGGATTTATTTGAAAACAGTTACTGTAGAATCACAGACGCCTATTGTTGAAACAAAAACAAAAACGAAAGACTCAGCATTTAAAAGAATGTGGAAAAACCGAACCCTGCTTATTATGTGTTTGCCTGCCATTATTTTCTTTGCTGTCTTTGCTTACCTTCCAATGCCAGGACTATATCTGGCTTTTGTAAACTATGATTATTCACTTGGAATTTTTAAAAGCGCTTTCGTGGGATTTGATAATTTTAAATTTTTGGTCATGACCGGTGATTTATGGAAGTTAACCTTTAACACAATTGCCTATAATATAGCTTTCATCGTACTGGGTAATTTCCTGCAAATAGCAGTAGCCATCATGCTGAACGAACTGAGAAATAAATGGTTCAAAAAAATATCTCAAACGATCATGTTCCTGCCACATTTCATTTCCGCTGTTCTAGTCGGACTTTTAGCTTATAACATCCTTAGTTACGATTACGGTTTATTAAATTCATTTTTAAAAACGATTGGCTTGGATCCGGTACAGACTTATTCTAACCCGCATATTTGGCCTTATATTATTGTCCTTACCTTCCTATGGCAATCCACAGGCTATGGATCCATCGTCTATTTTGCAGCCATTATGGGTCTGGATAAATCGATTTTAGAAGCGGCAGAAATCGATGGCGCGAATGCTTTCCAGCGTATTCGATATATCATTATTCCTTGGCTTAAGCCAACTTTCATCATTCTTTTATTGTTCTCTCTAGGCGGAGTATTAAAAGGGAATTTCGGTTTGTTTTATAACTTGGTTGGGGCAAATAATACCATGCTCTACCCAACCACCGATATTATTGAAACCTATGTCTTCCGGACATTGATGACGAATTTCAACTTCTCATTGGGAAGTGCGGTAAGTTTATATCAATCTTTCTTTGGCCTTGTTATTGTCCTTGTGGCTAACTGGATCATTAAAAAGGTTTCACCAGATAACTCATTATTCTAAAGGAGGGATGTATTTATGGAAAATACGGCCAGGCGAAATATAGATATGTCTACGATCATGGTTCGTATCATTGGTTATGGTTTTATCGGTGTTTTTGCTCTATCCTGTCTTTTGCCCTTTATCTTAATTATTTCGTCATCTTTCTCATCTGAGAAGGCAATTATGGACCATGGATTTTCTTTATGGCCTAAAGGGTTCACTACATTTGCCTATGAGATCGTTTTTCAGAATCCAAGACTTGTGATTGGATCCTATATCGTAACGCTGGGCATTACGGTTGTCGGGACTGCGATCGGTTTGTTTATTGTAGCAATGACAGGCTATGCCTTGCAGCGTCAAGATTTCTTGTATCGTAATAAGATTTCCTTTTATATCTACTTTACCACTCTATTTTCAGGCGGTCTTGTTCCGTTTTATCTATTAATTACGCAGGTACTTCATCTCAAAGATAATTACTTGGCAGTATTGTTACCAGGATTGCTGAGTCCATTTCTCATTATTATGATGAAGTCATTTACAAAGTCGATTCCGCACGAGATTACGGAATCTGCGAAAATTGACGGTGCCGGTGATTTCACCATCTTTTTAAGGATCATTCTTCCGATGTCCACACCAGCTTTGGCGACAATCGGACTATTTATTGCCCTTGGGTATTGGAATGAATGGTATAATTCCATGCTTTTCCTTTCACCTAATATGGAATATCGGCCGCTCCAACTGTTCCTTTATAACGTGATCACGAGTGCTGACTTTATCAGGAATTCAGCCGCATCCTCCAATGTGCCGCCGCAAGACGTACCGTTGGAATCGATGAAGATGGCAACAGCCGTTGTCGCGACTGGACCGGTTATTCTATTTTATCCGTTTGTACAGAAGTACTTTATTACAGGAATTACAGTTGGTGCAGTAAAAGGGTAATCGAATATGACTTGAGGAACCTTCCTCGTATCATAGAGAGTAATCATTTTAAACTTTTAAGGGGGAAATAGAATGTCTAAGATGAAAAAAATCCTGGCACTGGTCATCATCATGATGTTGACTTTCAGCCTTGCAGCCTGCAATGGCTCAAGCAAAACCAGCTCAGGAAACGCTGGAACAAAAGTAGACAAAGATGGAAAAATTGATACTTCCAAACCAGTAACCGTTACAATGATGGTGTTGGGGGATAAACCAACCAATGGACAAGTGGAAAAAGTATTAGAACAAGTGAATGCAAAATTAAAAGACAAGGTTAACGCTACGATTCAATTAAAATGGATCGAATGGGCTGATTATATGACAAAATATAATCTAACTCTAGCTTCTGGAGAACCTGTTGATTTAGTTATCACAGCAACTGACTGGTTAGACGCGTGGGGTAATGCACAAAAAGGGGCATTCATGGATATTTCTAAACTTCTCCCAACCTATGCACCTAAGACATGGGCAGAGGTTACCAAAGCTAATTGGGAGGAAGCAAAGTATAAGGGCAAAATCGTGATGATTCCTGAGGACCAATATACTCAATGGGTGAACCATGGATTCTTCTATCGCACAGATTGGGCAAAAGAATTCGGAATCAATGAACATATTAGCGATTTTGAAACACTAGGTAAATACTTCCAAGGTATCAAAGACAATAAACCAGGTGTCATTCCTTGGGATGCACAAGGAACAAACGTGACCACTGCATGGGGATATACCACTTCTTATTCGGATGCGATTGAATTGCCAATTACTACAGGCGTGTTCCCGATTTATTGGGCTGAATCCTATGATAAAAAGTATGATGTCATGAGCCCTATTTTCACAGATACATTTGTAGACTATGCAAAAATGATGAAACAGTGGGGAGATGCCGGCTACTGGCGTAAAGACGTATTGAACTACAAAGGTGACACGAGAGCCGAATTCCAAGCAGGAAAAACAGGTGCAGATCAGCATCATACACAAACATTCTCAGGTCTTCGCCCGCAAATGGACGTGAAGCAGCCAGGTTCAGCGATCGATATGTTTGCTTGGTCTGATACAAGGAACAACTTAATTTCAACGTCCATTACACATGGTGCGACGGCTGTTGGAGCTCATAGTAAAAATCCTGAGCGTGCGCTAATGGTTTACGATCTAATTCGTAATGATGAGGAAATCTATAAATTATGGAGCTACGGCATTGAGGGTGTACAATACGAAATAAAAGACGGAAAACGGGTCCAACCTGAAGGTTACGATGAAACAAAAGATTCATTCTCTACCAACTTCTGGGGCGGCCGTATGGACAAGTACGAAATCCCAAGTGCCGACTCATATGAAGGAATCTCTGAGATTTACGCGAAGTACGATAAAATCAAGAAGCCTTACCCATATGGCAGATTTGTGTTTGACAGCACACCTGTACAAGCTGAAATTTCTGCTCTTTCACAAGTGACAGCCCAAATGGTACCAGCCATTGCCTTTGGTAAAGCTGGTGATCCAGAAAAAGCTGTAAAAGATTTCCGCAAGAGATTAAAAGATGCAGGTTATGATAAGGTACAAAAAGAAATCCAAAAGCAAATGGATGCCTTTAAAAAACAAGTAGAAGGTAATTAATGAGAGATTGAATGTAAAGGATAAAGGGCTATCATCCATGTTTGATAGCCCTTTATCTATCAGTCTGCCATTTTTAAAAAAAATAGTAAATTAGGTAAGGGGTGTAAGCTTTATATGGCAAATGCAGTATCTCAAGAGTGGAATCTGTCTGTAAAAAGCAGCAAGTTTAATTTTGATTGGAAATTCTTAAAAGGTAATCATTCTGATGCATGGAACATTCTGTTTGATGATTCAGATTGGCGTACATTAGACTTGCCGCATGATTGGAGTATTGAAGGGCCTTTTAAGAAGGATTACGCAAGTTCGACTGGGTATCTGCCTGGGGGAATAGGCTGGTATCGGAAAACGTTTATGGTACCTGACAATTTAAAGGGAAAGAGAATCTCGATTCAATTCGATGGAATTTATAAAAATAGTGAAGTATGGATTAATGGACAATTTCTAGGGAAGCGGCCGTATGGATACAGCTCCTTTCATTATGATTTAACCCCCTACGTAAACTTCGAAGGACAAGAAAATGTGCTTGCAGTGAAAGTCGATCACACAGATTTTGCTGATTCCCGTTGGTATCCAGGTTCCGGAATTTACCGGAATGTATTGGTACATTTAACGGATCAGCTGTATATCAAGCCCTATGGTATTTTTGTCACCACTCCAAACATTTCATCATCAGGAGCCGAAATCAGAATTCAAACAACGGTGAAAAATGAATATCAAAACGAAGCGAATTTCCAAATTGAACATCAAATTAAAGATGCTGCCGGCAAAGAAATCATTTCCAGTTCATCTGTAGAGACCTTAGCTGCAAATGGCGAACAAGAATTTACTCATTCTCTTTTACTAGAACAGCCAAATCTCTGGTCACCGGAAAATCCGTATCTCTACCGTGTGGAAACCAAGGTGATAAAAGATGGTGATGTGATTGATTTTGAGACGTCTCCACTTGGTGTTCGCTATTTTCACTTCGATGCGAATACTGGATTTTACTTGAATGGGCAGAACATGAAAATGAAGGGTGTTTGTCTCCATCATGACGCAGGCTGCCTTGGGGCGGCTGTCCCTGAAAAGGTCTGGCATCGACGGTTGCAGCTATTAAAAGAAGCAGGGGTAAATGCGATTAGAATGAGCCATAATCCGCCTGCCCCAGAGTTGTTGGATATGTGTGATTCTTATGGGTTTTTAGTCCAGGATGAAGCATTTGATGAGTGGGAATATCCTAAAAACAAGTGGGTAGAGGGCTGGAATAAGGGCGAACCATCACTAGACGGATATGCGTCCGACTTTACGGAGTGGGCAGAAATCGATTTGAGGGATATGGTGTTAAGAGACCGGAATCATCCGTCGATTGTTTTCTGGAGTATCGGAAATGAAATCGATTATCCCAATGATCCCTATTCACATCCAGTCCTCGGAGATCGTTACAATCCGGATAAACCGGAAGCGAAGGGAATGGGCGAGATTGCAAAAAGGCTGGCAAAGGTTGTAAAGCAATACGATCCGACACGTCCTGTGACTGCGGCCTTAGCAAGTGTGATTATGTCGAATGAAACGGAATTCCCGGATGCACTTGACGTCGTTGGTTATAACTATCAAGAGTTTCTATATCCGGAAGACCATAATAAATACCCTAAGCGGGTGATCTATGGAAGTGAAAACGGTCGGAATCATGAAGCATGGCTGGCTGTTGATAAAAATGACTATATTTCAGGACAATTTATCTGGACAGGGATTGACTATTTAGGAGAAGCCCGAGGCTGGCCGCTCCGTCACGCTACTCCTGGGCTGCTCGATTTGGCTGGATTCAAGAAACCTTTATTCTTTTTCAAACAGAGTGAATGGTCCGAAAAGGATATGGTTCATTTAGGCCTGACCTCGATAAAGGAAGAAAATCCAGGTCAAATTTATTGGGACCATCAAGTAGCCTGTGAGTGGAAAGGGAATGCAGGCGAAACAGTCAGGGTGGCCTGCTGTACCAATTGTCCTGAGGTGGATTTATTATTAAATGGTGTATCTGTTGGTGTAAAAAAACGGGAAGACTTCCCAGGTGGAACGATTTACTGGGACATTCCATATGAGCAAGGTACGATAAAGGCTGTAGGAATAAGAAACGGCAACATTTGTTGTACACATGAATTAAAGACAGCTGGCGAGCCCGCTAAGTTACAGTTACAATCGGAAACAATGATTCTTAAAGCTGACAAACAGGATGTCGCCCATGTAGAAGTAAATATCCTTGATCAAGATGAAACCCTCGTGTATGGCGCAGAGAATCAAATAGATTGTGAGATTGAGGGTCCGGGTGAAATAATCGGGCTGGAATGCAGCAACCCCGCGAGCCATCAGGACTATAAAGCGACTTTCCGAAATGCCTATCATGGTAAATTATTAATTTATGTAAGGTCCACTGATCAACCCGGTACGATTAGATTAAAAACCTCTTCTGCTGGCTTGGAAGGTTTTTCTGTAGAAATAAAGGTCCAATAATAGCCACAACAGATTTGGTTTTTTAAATAATGAGTTAGGAGATGTTGAAATGCCGTATAACATTGCCTCTGACACCTCGAATCCCAGGAAGGGGCACAGACTAATTGATATTCCTGCACACGATCCGTTTGTCGTGGCACATAAAGAAACAAATACTTACTATATGTATACAACAGGAATTCCTGAATTAACCGGCTTAGAAAGAAACGGAGTACTAGCATATAAAAGTAAAGATTTACAAGATTGGGAGGGACCTTATGTTGTCTTCGAGGTCCCTGACGGAACGTGGGCACATCCAAGACACGGCACATGGGCACCAGAGGTTCACGAATACCGTGGTAAATATTATTTATTCGTTACTCTTCACAATCGAGATACGATCCTGGCAGAACCACCGGAAGTTTACTACACCAATCATCTTCGCGGGACGAGTATTGCTGTTTCTGATTCGCCAGAGGGTCCTTTTGAATTGCTCAAAACGGATGGGCCGGTGCCGCCTAGAAATTTCATGACATTAGACGGTACTTTGTATGTGGATGAGGATAAAAAGCCATGGATGGTGTATTGCCATGAATGGATTCAGGTCATCGACGGTACGTTTGAGGCGATTCCGCTAAAGGATGATTTATCGGAAGCAAATGGGGAACCGCTGCATCTATTTAAATCTTCAGATGCCCCGTGGATTAATGCGGAACGAGTACCTAATGTAAAGCCTGCCGATTATGTATCGGATGGGTGTCAATTGTACCGGACAAAGGGTGGTCACCTTGTGATGCTATGGTCCAGCTATAATAATGAGGGCTATGTCCAAACGATTGCTAGATCGAAGTCTGGTAAGCTAGAAGGGCCTTGGGAGCAGCTGGATCCGTTAGTTGTTGGTGATAGCGGTCATGGCATGCTGTTCAAAACATTTGACGGTGCTTGGATGCTAATTCTTCATCATCCTTTCAGTACACCTGAATCGCGGGCAAAGATTTATGAGGTGGAGGAAACGGAGGATAGTTTTAAGGTTATTAGAGCTAGAGTTGATTTACATGGTTAATAAAAAACACGGCATAAAAAAATTCCTCTCGGTTTGAGAGGAATTTTTTCATGGTGCACGCTATCTGCAAGTTGAAAGCCGCTATCCGCAAGTTGAAGCTGTTATTCGCAAGTTGAAGCCTGATATCCGCAAGTTGGTACTCACCAACCGCAAGTAACTAACTTTCTACCACAGATTTTTGCTCGGAAACATTTTGTTCAAATAGAACAAGCTTGGTAAATACCTTATAGTAAGCAAAGAAACCGAGAAAAGAGATAATCGCGCCGCTGAAAAATGGCAGTAGAAAGGTAAGTTTCATCACACTAATATACAAAATAACCAAATTAATAATAGCAATTCCAAATGAGAGAATTGGGTTTACAATCGACAAGATGAACACATTTTTTAATGCTTGTCCAAATTTTGTTTCTGTATGAACGGTATGAGAAAAAAAGAAAAGAGTAATAGTGAATAGCCAAACCGCAAGGAATAAAAATAAATAACTGCCTAGGTAAATGCGAGAATGGAAATAGAAATAGTCTACGCCGACAATAGCCCAAAGAACAGTTAGAACCAATCCCCCGACAAGACTGCGCTTATAATTTTCCTTATAGTATTTCCAAAAGAATCGAAGAGTAGGAACTTCCTCTTTCATAACCCACTTTCTTACAACTCCAAACATGGCCGTAGTGGCTGGGAAAAAAATAAAGGGTGCCAGTATGGCAATAGTAATGAGTAACTGGGTAATTTGCGACATCTCTTTAACCGTAAATAAAGATAAAGCTAAATATGCAATAGGGAAATTAAACAAAACCCATAATAGATTTGTCCCGGCAATCTTTGTAATCCACTCAAAAAAGGGATTTAAACGTTCTAACACACTGTTCATCTTTTCATCTCCAGTCTTTTCAAGTTGATAGATAAATAGGTAATAAATGACTATGTAAACTCTTTCATTATAACATAAATTAAAGTTAAAAAGGCATGCTTGTTTAATAATATTATTATTGCCAAAAGAGAGATTGTTTGTATAGACGTGGTAAGTTTGTAAGGAATGTGTTAATATAAATTCCTTGGCAGGGGCATTAAAATAGTTTGTAGGAAGCAGGGAGGCATGGGCCAAATACCCTGCTTCCATATTATCTCGATATGAATCATTACATCATATAACTAAATTCATGCGCACGAGAGTTTCTAGTATAAAGACCATATTCAGATTATGCATATGATATTTCTTAATGAGAAATCCTATAGATAAACCGGATAAATACAAAAGAACGAGGTTAATACATGAGTGAAACCAGATTTGAAGATTATAATTTAAGCGATGAAATCATAAGATCCTTGAGGATATTAAAATACGAAGCTCCGACAGAGGTTCAGAGTAAAGTAATCCCATTAGCGTTGGCAGAGCAAGATCTTGTCGTAAAATCTCAAACGGGCAGCGGTAAGACTGCGTCCTTTGGAATTCCCATTTGCGAAATGATGGAATGGGAAGAAAAATTGCCGCAGGCCTTAATTCTTACACCAACCAGAGAGCTCGCTGTTCAAGTTCGTGAAGACATGACGAATATTGGAAGGTTTAAACGGATCAAAGCAATGGCCGTTTACGGGAAAGAACCTTTTAATAAACAAAAAGAAGAATTGAAACAAAAAACTCATGTCGTTGTCGGTACCCCGGGACGAGTGATGGATCATATTGAAAGAGAAACTCTCGTTTTAGATAAAATAAAGTATCTCATTATAGATGAAGCGGATGAAATGCTTAATATGGGTTTTATCGATGAAGTGGAATCCATTATAAATCAACTTCCTTTGAACAGAGTAACTATGGTATTTTCGGCAACCTTACCGAAAGATGTTGAAAATCTCTGCCATAAGTATATGGAAAATCCTATTCATGTCGAGATTGAGGCTAGCGGGATTACAACGGATACAATTGAACATCGTCTAATTGAAGTGAAGGAAGATGAAAAAATCTCACTTCTGAAAGACGTTACTGTGGTTGAAAACCCAGACAGCTGCCTTATTTTTTGCCGCACAAAAGAACACGTTGATAGGGTCTATACCGAATTGGATGAAGCCAATTATTCTTGTGAAAGACTCCATGGCGGCTTAGAACAACAAGATCGGTTTGCTGTAATGGATGGTTTCAAAATGGGGAATTTCCGTTATTTAGTTGCTACCGATGTAGCAGCAAGAGGAATTGATATTGATAATGTCACACTTGTTATTAACTATGATGTTCCGATGGAAAAAGAGAGCTATGTCCACCGGACAGGCCGAACCGGCCGGGCAGGAAATGAAGGAAAAGCGATTACGTTTGCGACGCCTTATGAAGGGAAATTCGTTAAAGGTATTGAACGGTATATAGGCTTTGAAATTCCAAAAATGGATGCACCAAAGCCACATGAAGTTGCTAGTAAGAAGGCTGCTTTCGATGAGAAGATCAGCGGCCGTCGGGTCGTAAGAAATAATAAAACCGCAAGAATTAATCAAGATATAATGAAACTATATTTTGGTGGAGGTAAAAAGAAGAAGCTTCGAGCAGTCGATTTTGTTGGAACGATTGCAAAAATTCCAGGGGTAACGGCAGATGATATTGGGATTATTACAATCCAAGATCAAATGTCCTATGTTGATATTCTGAATGGAAAAGGTTCGCTCGTTTTGCAAGCTATGGAAAATGCAACCATAAAAGGAAAGAAGTTAAAAGTTAGTAAAGCACTTAAATAATGAACTCAAGCAAGGACGATATGCCACATATCGTCCTTTAAGTTATACAGGAATGTACCAAACATTCCATATTTCAGGGTTCAAAGTACGGACATGGAAAAGAAAGTCCAGGTACCACGAATAGAGTTGTCACCCAATGGTTGAGTTTGGTTGGATAGTCTCGCTCTAGCAACGAAGAATTATTGTAACAGGCTAGTTTTTATTTTTCTGCTAACTCAAATTTAAAATTAGAGACTTGATACCTTACTCTATTTGGACTGGGATTAGGGATGTATATTATCGAACTTAGGATGTTGTTCCCCAGCTGTATTTGGCAATTTAAAATGCTGTTTATGGCATCCCAATTCAACCTAATGAGATTAATAAAACAGGGTACAAACCCTATTTACAACACCATCGTGGAATGGTTTGAACAAACTTTATAAATATCCTTTTTATTCGAATATGGCAGATATGCCGGGTATAAATGGAAAATGGCACAACAATTTTTCGTTGTGCCATTTTCCATTTATTGTTCTTTTATATTTGTTGAGCCTGAGTCCTACATTTTTACCTAAATATTTGAGACAACCACTTGGAGAAAAATGGGAGAACTAAGTGCTGACATGTTCAGCTATTTCTTTTGGCGTAGTCAGTTATTGAACACATTGAAGGGGAGAATTGAATCATCATGCCAAAACTATCACATTATTTCGTTAATAAGGGATCTATTATGTTCAATATTAATTAAGTTGCTATCATTGCCAACTTAAATCAGATACTTATGAGTGTTGCAACTCCTGATTTAATGGTGGTGTATAAAATCACTGCTGCAAAAGTACAATGGTTAATGACGGGTTACATTCCCTTTGGCAAAAGAAACTTGGCCAACAGTAGATAGTGGATGGGCATTATGGGTTTGGTTACATATGGCCAACGGTTCTCGCCGTACCTGGCATAAAAGGTCATATTCATTGCAGCTTTGTAAAAGATCAAGTCTGTTTGAGGATAATCAGCTGATGGTATTGGGCTTTGAATAAATGAACGTGACAAAAAATAACTCCAGCTTTTCTTAATGTGACATTATTTTAAAATGACGATCGCCTGGCTCCCCATCTGTTCCCAAGCATTAATAAAGTTAGTCTTGTTTAATTTTTGATTTTTATTACCATAAGGGTTATTAATATAAATATAGTTTTGATCATAACCAGTAATCACAACACTATGTTCGCTAAACGTAATTCGAATCGGTCCCTGTGGTGTATTCCACGAATGGAAATTTGATACCGGTGCAAAAGTGGTGGTAGTTACAATCCAAACTGGAAGCCCTTGTCCGACATAGCCTAATACTTCAGAAAAAGGCTTCTTCGTTAGGTTAACAGCTTTATTTCCTACATATTTTTTTGCAAGTGATAAAACCGGACCATTGTATACCGCTAACCCTGGTCCAGTTGCCATATCACCTACAAACCCTATATTTGGGTTTCCCCTTAAGCCATTACTATACGTCCAAGGAACTTTATTCACCTGGTTTGCTAATGTATTTTTCGTCACTTTAACACCGTGATAGTTTAAAACCATAGCTAAACTAGTCATCTCACATCCATTTTTTAAACGAGGTGCAGCCATTTGATTAAGCAATGGAACATTTAATACAATGCTGCTGTTTGGAATTTTTGTCCCCATCGCTTTTAGCGTAACCGGACCCACAATTCCATCTACTTGTATATGACGAGCTTTTTGGAATTGCCTAACAGCATTTTCGGTGTTTACACCAAAGATCCCATCAATTCCTTTTGTGTTATATCCGAGCGATGTGAGTTTTCTCTGTAGCTCTGTTACAGAAGGTCCGCGACTACCTCTTTTAAGAATCGATCCACTTGTACTAACAGAAACAGATGATCCAGATCCTCTGGATACTGCAGACGCGGACTCAGGGGGCACAACCATACCAAAACTAAGCACCAGAAGAGAGGCCATGGCAAAAAGACTAAACCGTTTTTTCTGCATATTGAATCCCTCCAAATTTCTAATCTGTTATCCTAGCAAATATTCCGCATCAACTTTATTTTAGCATTTTTTTCCATAGTAATAGTTTATATCTCATCGACAATTTTTGAATTATTTCTACTGCCTCGAAAAAGGTCTTCTTACATTGACCAAATTATTTTTATTTTCGTACTTTTAATAATATTCATTTGACAATCCTCTCACATAGGTGTAATTTACATATATGCTTATATATTAATTAGGAGGTTTTTATAATGGAATTAAACAATAAATACGTTACTAATTTTGGTGAATCCCTATTAAACATTTGGACCAACAGTTTGGACAAGGTGACCGCATCTCAAGAAGAGATAGAAAATCTTTTGTTTCAAGCATTTACAACACAAATAGATTCATTGGAGAAAATTGCTGGCGGCATGGACTTAATACAGGAACAACAGAAAAAATTATTTGAAGAAGTTCGCGACAATGTACAGAACAATGTTGGAAAAGTTTTCGGTGAACAAGCAAGCCAAACTTTCGAAAAGTGGAATGCACAACTAGATGAAATACATAACCGTGTTCAACAGTTAACCTCTACTCCATACAAAGAAAGTTTAAATTTATTAATTCAGTCACAAGAACAGTATCAACAATCATATAAATATCAAATCGAACAGCAAAAAAAGTTTCGTGTTGAGGCTTTAAATCAATTTAAAACTGCACAAAAAGTATTTACGGATTTATTTGAATCAACACAAAAATAGCATTTAATTTGTTTAAGTAGAACAGCGGATTTTCGCTGTTCTTTTTTACAATGTATAAATAATATTTATGTATATGGTCGAAATCATGTCATTTGGTTCACCAGAGTTAGGCGAATCCCTATAAATCTTTGCTAGCTGATATCTTTATACCTTATAAGGTAAAACCATTGATTCGGGTGGTTGCCTAAGAGTACTAGAGTGAATAAACTATTAGATCATTTATGGTAGCGATGGTTATGGAGTGGTTTTAGAACGCATAGAAGCATAGTGTCCGCTCTAGAAAGATAATCTGTAAATATAGGTAACTGAAAAACTCAAAAAACAATTTTCGAGACTCCTATTTTGTGTTTGAATTTCTTTTATAATAGTTATTACTCAAAATGAATTGAATAATGGGTTTAGATTAACTTCAATTTGAATTATACGTTAAAAATAACATTAAACTACATGTAAACATATATGATAAAACATAATATACAGCACTATATGTAAAGACTAGCTTTCCGTTTTCTTTTATTATGGTTTAGCTCTTAAGATGCAATTGGTATTATTTAATTTGGAGGTAATTAGATGAATATAAAATTTGATCCAAATAACGTCGTTATTAAACTCTGTATGAGTGGGATGGGATTAGAGGATAGTGGAAATATTGAAGATGCAGTCAAGGTGTTTCATAAAGCATGGCACGAAGCAACAGACGACTATGAAAGATTTATTGCAGCTTATCATTTAGCTCGTCAACAAAAGAGTATTACAGACAAATTAAAATGGATGGAAACATCTCTACAGTGTGCACTAAAAATAAATGATGATAATGTGAAGAGTGCATACTCAACGTTATATTTAAACATTGCCATATGTTATGAGGAGTTGTGTGATACTGAGAATGCAAAAAGAAATTATGAATTGTCAAATTCATTTAAGGGGTCATCTTCTGATGTAGGACCATTTTATCATGGGACAAAGGCAGATTTGAAGGTTGGTGATTTACTAACAGCAGGTGGAAATTCAAATTACAAACTTGGGCTTAAAATGAACCACATTTATTTCACTGCTAATGTCAATGGCGCAGGACTTGCAGCAGCTTTAGCAAAAGGAGAAGGAGGAGAACGAGTTTATAAAATAGAACCAACAGGTGAATTTGAAAACGACCCAAATGTTACTGACAAAAAATTCCCTGGTAACTTAACACGTTCTTATCGTTCAAAAGAACCTTTAAGAATTATTGGTGAAGTAACAGAATGGGCGAAATTGACAACTATGGAGCGACGCGAATGGCACGAAAATTTAGCTAAAAACAAGGGCGAAATTATTAACTGAACATATTTCAAGATGTTAAAATGCAAATGACTTTTTGAAAATAGAGTAACGATGATTAATGACCAACTTAGCATTGAATTTATGTCCGGAATCGCAATAAGATCTCTAAGCTATCTGAATCTTGCTAACAGAGAAGTAGGCGGGTATTTCCGCCCCAAGATGAAAGAAAAAATTATTGAACTAGTTGCTGCGTATCCAGTTTCAATTGCTGAGTTTGCAAAGGTATCCTTCACCAGCACCCCATGAGTTGCCACATACACTCCGCACATATGGTATCTGGGAACATAGTCTACACCTAACATATTTTAATGCACAGTACAAAAATACTATGCAATAGAAGAGGATAGTCCACTGTCTGGCGCGATTGCGGAAAGCCAAAAACCTAATTCCTCGGTAAAATGGGAGGATTCGGCTTTTTCTATTTAAATCTTCATTGTTTTTCTTATGGAAATAAAAAAGAAGGTTTAGGACACGTGACCTTCTTTTTTTCTGACTAATCCATCCCAGGATTCATCCTGAATTATTATATGAAAGAACGCAAAAAATGGGCATAGGAACATCGGCTGCTTTTTGCATTAAATTATACATGTTTATTATCTTAAAATATCAAACTTAATATTTAATGGAGTTAGAAACTCCATTTTGAATGTAAAGCTTTGCTTTTGATAATGATCGGAAAAAAGTAGCTTACCTTATTAGGCAAGGACTAACCAAAAAATCAATGGACCTTTTAAACTTAAATGACGAAGAATATAAAAGAATTATTAGCTTCCTTAACACTTAACATAAAATCCCGTCTTTATGATACTGCTTACACCATTAATTGTAGTCATATAAGTAGGAAATGCACTATATGGGAGGATAAGGAAAAAATAACACGTATATAAGTGTTATTTTCATGAGGCTGGATGACATTACTTGATATAGCCGAATATACCATTTTTTCAACTTTGTGTGATTTTGGGTTTAATGATAAGATGAAAACCATCTTAAAGAAAAACTTGCCAATGTGAAAAAAAACCGAAAGGGATGATTTGTTATCAATCATTTACCATTAAGGTACACGAGCGAAATGGAAAAAGCGATGTGGAGAGCACATGGTGTAGGTTATGAAGATTACAAAAGACATCATTCAGTAAGAATGAGAGTCGAAAAACGCCGAGAAAAGGATTTTATAAAGTGTCGCCGTATGGTTACAGATTTAAACAGCCTTGTTCACATTAATAATCTCATAAACAAATAATAAAAAGGGGAACCAGTATTCATATTGGTTTCCTTTTTAATAATCGTTTTATTATTCTAGAAAGAGACTCAAACGATTAGTATGTCTTATTATGTAAATTGTAATAAGGACAGCCGTTGGCACCCCTTTCTATATTGAAACAAGTCGGTTCAAATCCTGCCACCGGAATCAAGCGTATCTACTAATATAAAATGCATAGAAAGTCAATGGAAAAGGTGATATCAGAGGAAAAAAGATTATTTTATGTTGCGTTAAGTCGTGCCATGAAATCGTTAGTTCTTCTAACGGAAGGAGGAACAAGTCTCTATTTCTCATAAATATTTTACAAAACAATGGGTCGTATTTAGAATTTATTGACCTAAAAACGTTAGAGCAGCCGAAAAGAGAAGGGACTCATTATATATGAAAGTCACTAATAACTACTCTAGCAAAGATACTATTATTATAAAATCTTAACTAAATGAAAATAAATACAGGTGGAATTAAACATGCAAAGCTTGAATCAAGCATTTCGCATCGAAAGGGTTTACGAAGAACGGTTATTAAATGAGTCATTTCAAGAGTGAGGTTCCGACTTTCGTCAAGTAGTTGGCGAGCTTTTAGATTCTCCTGTAAATGTGTTAAATACTGTTCACCATTTATATTTTGAAGAAGAGTCAAGTAATGGAAACGAGCCTTTAACCGCAACATTCTCTTGCGAAAGACTCCATGGCGGATTAGAACAACAAGATCGGTTTGCTGTAATGGATGGTTTCAAAATGGGGAATTTCCGTTATTTAGTTGCCACCGACGTAGCAGCAAGAGGAATTGATATTGATAATGCACACTTGTGATCAACTATGATGTTCCAATGGAAAAAGAGAGCTATGCCCACCGGACAGGCCTAACCGGACGTACAGGAAATGAAGGAAAAGCAATTACGTTTGCGACACCTTATGAGGGCAAGTTTGTTAAAAATATTGAACGGTATATTGGCTTTGAAATTCCAAAAATGGATGCACCAAAGCCTCAGGAAGTTGCTGATAGGAAGCTGCTTTCGAAGAAAAAATCAGGGCCGCCGGGTTGTAAGAAATAATAAAACGGCAAGAATTAACCAAGATATCATGAAACTCTATTTTAGCGGTGGAAAAAAAAAGCTGCGAGCAGTAGATTTTGTAGGAACGATTGCGAAAATTCCAAGAGTAACAGCAGATGATATTGGGATGAATACAATCCAAGATCAAATGTCTTATGTTGATATTCTGAATGGCAAAGGCTCGCTCGTTTTACAAGCTATGGAAAATGCAACCATAAAAGGGAAAAAGCTAAAAGTTAGTAAGGCCCTAAAATAAATATCCAGTAAGGACGATATGGAATACATAATCGTCCTTTTATTTATTCTGGGATATACCAGAGAGATCCTGTCGGCCCTCTAAACAATAGGACCTTTGTTTAATTAACCATTCTGGTATTCATAGTAATCTTGAGAATGGTAGCTTCTAAATCCACATGACTCATATAGCTTAAGGGCGTGCGCATTTTTCGCCTCTACCTCAAGGAAAACAGACAATCCTTTTTGATTTTCCATCATGGTAACTCTTGATAGCGCCTTTCTGCCAATTCCTTTTCCCTGTAGTTCAGGAAAAACAGCAAACCCATAGATCCACGCTTCACCATTTGATTCAGCCACGCGCATTTTTCCGGCAGATTTCCCGTCTGCTTCAATAATAAAATTTTCATCAGCATAGTTTTCTCTAAGCTTTCGATTAAACTCCCGAGATTCCTCCTCCTCAAACCCAAACGCCAATACTTCAAGCTGGACTTCCACTTCAAAATCTTCCGTAGTGGCTGAAGGCCTGAGAGTGACAAAAGGATCGATGGATAATTCTGTTTTTTGCCATTTCATTTGATATTCTGCGACGGCAAAAGTACAAGGAATGTTTTTTAGAAATTCCTTAGCTGATTGGGAGTCCGTTGGTGCATTTAATAGAATTGTTTCGATTTTTCGTTTCTTTAATTCCTCAAGTCCCATCGTTAGCAATTTAGTAAATATGCCTCTTCGGCGGTATTCCGGGTGGACCATCCCGCATAGTTCTACTTTATTGCCAAACCCATAGATACCAAGAAAACCGACAAGCTGATTATCTTCAAAATGGAAAAAGTCTTCCTTTTCTTTCCCGTCTCTATTTTCAAGCATGTCAAAATTCAACTTCAGCTGGAAGCCGCCGTCTTTCTCGCAAACTTCTTGAAGTGCTTTAATAGCAGCCATTTCTTCCTTTGTTAACATAGAATCACCTCTGTTCATCATCCTTCTATTCAATTCTTCTCTTTCCTACTTTTTTCCTTCTTTGATTGTCAAATGGCGTAAAGAATTGGTGTGAAAACAAAAGGTACACTATGTTATTATTAGAAAATAAATGTATTATTTAACAAATGTATAAAAATTTGGATGTAACAAAATAATTCAAGAATAGGTACAGCCAAAGGTATTGAAAATAGAAAGGGGGACTGAATGTATGATCCCTGCACAAGTAGATTCCACTTCAATCACTTCCATAAAAGGTAAAAGCTTGGATTCCATCATCGATTGGTTCGATCAGCATAAACAATCGTTCTATACACTCGGTTGGTCTTATCTTAAGAATCAGCAGCAAATGGAGGAGGTTTTTTATCGTTCTATAAAAAAGGTCTACAAGGAGCTGCCCCGATTTAAAAAAGAAATCTCACTTGAAACATGGATAACTTCTATTTTTATACAAATCTGCCGTGAGCTTTCTAAGAATAAAAGTTTGCAAGCATCAGAGGAAAGTGAACCGCGTCAGGATGTATTTAAAGCACTTGATCAATTGAGAGATGATGAAAAAGAAGCGATCCTCCTTACCTATGTAAAAGGGATCACGAAGGAGGAAGCGGCCCAGCTTCTCCAGTCTTCAGTCGATGAGATGAAAGAGTCTTTGTTTTCCGGTATTCAGTCACTTAGAAAAGAAATGGGGGACCAATCAGCTTTTAACGGCTGTAAGGAGTATCATAAGGATTATATCGATTACTTAGAAAGAACCCTAGAGCGGCCGAAAAAGGTTGATTTTGAAATACATATTTATCATTGTCCAAGATGTCAGGAGGATTTGGCTGGTTTTCAGGATGTCATGTTAAGCCTATTAAATCTTACAGAAGCGTTTCAAGATTTGCAGGTCCCTGTTGGTTTCATTGAACCAATCAAATCCAGGCTGAGAGAAGAGGAAGAAAACAGACAACTTAGGAAAAAGAAACGGATAAGGATGGGACTTGTTTCTGCAAGCTTATTCGCATTATTAATGGGTTTTGTTTTTTATACAGGGGTGTTTTCCAAGGTCTACTATTCATGGACAGAAGAAGATCAGCAATTACGTGCGTTTCTTCAACAGGGCCTGGGTGAAAGGCTGAACCTGGAGGCAGAAAGCAATGGGGTGAAAATTAAGATCAAGGGTGTGATAGCTGATGATGTTAAGACCATTGTTTTTTATGAAATAGAAGATACAAAAGAAGACAGCCAATATATGATGCATTATCGTGATGGGGTTTATGTGGAGAACGAACATGAAATCATGAGCAGCGAAGCAGATCCAAGGTATGATCTGCCTAATCTTGAATCAGACGTAAATAAAAAAGAAAAGAATGTTTATCGAGGGCAGATTAGTCTGCCACGACTCACCAAGGAACACGGGACCATTAAGCTATGGATCACAAAGATTCAGAAGTTGGACCGTCAAGCCGTGGATCCGAATGGTTTTATAGCCGATGAGGATATTGAATATGAAACTGGTAAGTGGGACTTAGAGATTCCTGTAACAAAACAACCTTCCGTCGATTATGCATTGGATAAAACAATAAAAGTCGAGGGAATCCAGGTTCGATTTGATAAACTTATCATTGCTCCAACCGCTACCCTTTTGCAATTTAGTATCAATAATAATCAGTTAAAAAAACGGTTAGAAACGCTCAGTATTGACTATATAGAAGTTAATAATAAGAAAGTGAAACCTGATTATAGTCTCGGCTCTTTTTCTGATTTACAACAAGACATCAATTGGACTACTTTTCAAACTAACTTTGATGCTTATTTAGGAGAAAAGCCAAAAGAGGTTAACATTAAACTTAATGCTATTTATTTAACTTTTGACGACCAAAAAACCATCGAACTGGATGCATCTAAAAAGTATCCTCAAACCTTTGAATATGCAGGCAGTACCATCTCGATCGACAAGGTGGAAGCAGGAAAACCAGCCATTGTGGTTATAAGCAATCATGAAATTGAGAATCGAGCCTATGAGTCGCTTCAATTAGGCATTGTGGGAGAGGGTGAAATGGAGGGATTTTCAATGGAAATGAGTTCTGAAGATGTAACGGTTGATAAAAATGGAGTGGAATACGATCAGTATTCGTCTGTTCCTTACGAAGAAATTGAGCAGCCCCGTTATTTCTTTACTGTTCAAACCATGAAATTGTCTAAGGAAAACCCTAAAGAAAAGGTGATTCCTAAAAGGCTGGAGATTTATGGATATTACACAACGAAATATTTGGAAGATGTTGTGAAGATTTCGTTGAAATAACAATTAAATGGAGACAATAATGGCCTAGGTAAGGAGGAACATCGAAAATCCTTGCTGTCCAAACCTTGGTCGCGTTCGGACAATGAAAGACGAAAAAATAGGGGGCTTGTCCGAACACGGTCGATTTCTAGAAGGTCTGAATCATCTCAACTCTTACCTATTAGCAACTCTTCAAGTACACTGTCAATAATTGATGTATTTCTAGACTCAAGCCAATCATCTGGAATAATACGATAACGGCAATTGCCGCTTTTTAAATAACTATAGATAATTTGCGCCTCATCAAGTTCTTCTTTACTAACAACCATAGGAGAGTTGATGGGGCTTTCTTTTAAATAAGTTGATAGGTTCTGCTTTATATCTCCTGGATTTTGGTGGTTATTTATTTTTTCACTATATAAAACTTTGTTCCCCTTTATGAGAAAAAGTTTAAAAGCAGATTCACTAATGGATTCAACGACCACAATATGTTGATTTTCCTCGGTAAATTCGATGACCTGCTCTTTATAAAGGAGGGCGTTTATTGCATCAAGGATGTTCCGATATTTTGCGGCTGCTTCAAACTGAAATTGTTCGGCTGCAGCCTTCATCTTCTGCTGGATTTCCTCAAGTATTTCTGTGTCCGCCCCATTCAGCAACGCTATAATCTTGTCCAAGATTCGATTGTAATCGTCCACTGCGGGACCGCCCTGACACATTCCGATGCACAATCCTAGAGAATAATTTAAACACGGACCATTTTTCAGGGAGGGGTTGCTGCAGCTTATTTTAAAAGCTTCTTTGATTCCATTGATGGCATTTTCAACAGTGTTCTTATTAATAAATGGCCCGAAATAAAGATTCCCGTCATTCTCCACAATCGAGTGCGACATTTCCAAGATCCGCTTGCCTTCAACTTTTTTTACAACGAGATAGGTGTATCTTTGCGGATTCTTCATCTTTTTATTAAAATGAGGCTTTATTTCCTTTATTAATTTACACTCCAGTAGAAAGGCTTCAAATTCCGTGTCCGTGAGAAGATAGTCAAAATCGGTAAGATTTGAAACCATCTTTTTAACCTTTTGCGGATGGGCTTTGGAATGTTGAAAGTAGGACTGGACTCGTTTCTTTAGACTTTTTGCTTTTCCAACATAAATGACATGGCCATATGAGTCTTTCATCAGATAAACACCAGGGGTTAATGGCAGAGACTTTACTTTTTCTTTTAGGTTCATACGTGTTCACTCACCAAATCATAATTGATAGGATTATTTTAACACATGCAAGGATCACCCAGGTGATTGTTGATATAAATAAATTAACTAGTAAAACCCGCCAAAAAGGGAAGAAAAAGAAAAACATAAATCATAACACTTAGATTCTATAACCGGGGAAACCGTCCTTTGATGCATAAGGAACAACATAATGGAAAATAGTAAACCCATATGAATTTATTTCCAAACGCCAATCCAGTTTAAGGGAGAATAGGCATGCAGACGCAAAAAATCAGCGGACTCCAGCTTTTTTATTTAATGACGGGATATGTTCTAGGGACGGCGATTATTTTAGGACTGGGCAATGAAGTGAAACAGGACGCATGGATTTTTATCCTTATCGGAATGTCCTCCAGTTTCATATTAATGGCTGTTTACACCCAATTGGCTGTGTATTTTCCAGGTGAGACGCTGACACAGATGCTTCCAAAAATGATTGGAAAGTTTCTTTCTTATCCGGTCACCCTGCTTTATATTTTGAATTTCACTTATTCTGCTGCCAGAGGATGCAGAGAATTGGGCGATTTGATTGACACGACTATTTTGACTGAAACGCCTCTCATTGTGATCATCGGAAGCTTTATGGCGCTAATGATTTATTGCCTGCGGGGCGGAGTGGAAACATTTGGCCGGATGGTGGAAATTGTGTTCCCGACTTACGTATTTTCTCTTATTTTGATTTGGATTCTTTTATTTAGTGTCGACCAATTTAGCTTAAAAAATCTGACGCCCATACTAGGCAATGGCGTAATGCCTGTATTGAAAAAAGCAGTCCCTTCCGCTGTGAACTTTCCATTCAGCGAAACGCTGGTCGTCCTGTGGTTTTTTCCTTTTCTGACCAACAATCAGCCGGTTAGAAAGATTGGCATGTCCTTCCTTCTCGTTGGAGGGATCCTTTTAACCATCAATTCCATCATGATGCTTGCTATCTTAGGGCCGGAAATATACAAAGTCGACCTGTTTTCGCTGCTTGCTGCAACACAAATGGTTTCCGTCGCTGATTTTCTCGAGCGATTTGATGCCCTTGTCATATTGATGATGGTGTCGGGAGTGTTTTTTAAAGTGGGAGGCTTCATTTTAGCAGCCGCTATTGCCATATCATATTTATTTAAGTTAAAACAAACCCGTTCTGCCGTGCTTGGACTCGGGGTTATTATTGTCCCATTGTCGTTAATAAGCGCGACCAATTATGTAGAACACTTAGAAATTGGTTTTAAGTATTATGTTCCATATGTACATACTCTTTTGCAAATTGTCCTGCCAATTCTTTTTTTATGTATTGCTTTCATTCGCAAAAAAATAGGGTCTATATAGGTGGTGCAGCAATTGAGACTTTTCAAGCGTAAAAAGTTTATCTCGAAAATTTCAGCACAACATCAGGACAACACTAAAGATCAAGGTGAACAAGATTCATTATCAGGCAATCTCGATGAGGACTTTAACAGGATTAAGCAGCTTTTTGAAGGGGCCGCTGATTTCGGGTATAGAGAGCTGAAAATAAGCTCCAAATATTCTGCTATCATTTTATACCTGAATGGATTAATTAATTTGGAAAGAATGGAATTGCATGTCATCCATCCATTGTTACGCCGCAACGAGGAGCTGCTTCAATCTCCTCGTCCAACTCTTGACCAATTCAAGGCGATTCTTCATTCGGCACAGGTGCTTCAGGAAGAAACGTTCCAGGCAGTAATTGACCAGCTATTATCAGGAGCCACCATTTTATTAATCAATCATTTTCATAAAGCCTTTATTATCAGCGAACAGAAATGGGAGCAGCGCTCAGTTGATGAACCTCCGTCTGAGGCTGTTGTCTTGGGCCCACGCGAAGGTTTCACCGAAAATATCAGAACGAACGGCAGCATGATTCGCAGGCGTTTAAAAACAACAAAACTAAAATTTGAATATATGAAGATCGGTAACCTTTCAAAAACGGAAGTGGTCATTACCTATCTTGAAGGTTTAGCCCAGCCATCCATAATAGAGGAAGTTCGGAGACGGTTAAACAGTATTGAAATTGATGCGATTGAGGACAGCAGCTATATTTTGGAGTTAATTGAGGATGAACCTTTTTCCGTCTTTCCTCAGGTTTTGCAAACGGAGCGCCCCGATCGGCTGGCAGGCTGCTTGTTGGAGGGAAATGTCGGCGTGATGGTCGATAACAGCCCGTTCGCCCTCATCGTTCCGGTCACGTTTTTTCAGATGATGAACTCACCTGAAGACTATTATGGAAGGTTTATCATGACAACATTTATCAGACTCTTGCGGTATCTGTTTTTATTAATCGCTTTGTTGTTTCCCTCTATTTATATTGCGGTGACAACCTTCCATCAGGAATTGATGCCGACCAATCTTTTGTACACTGTCGCTGCCTCCAGGGAGAAGGTGCCATTTCCTGCGGTGGTGGAAGCTTTATTGATGGAAATCACGTTTGAAGCGCTGCGTGAAGCCGGGCTCAGGCTGCCAAGACCGATCGGGTCAACGGTCAGTATCGTCGGCGCGTTGGTCGTTGGCCAGGCTGCGGTTGAAGCGGGAATTGTATCCGCTCCATTGGTCATTGTGGTCGCAACTACAGGAATTGCGTCCTTCATGTTTCCTAGTTATCCTCTGACAGGCGCCATCAGGCTTCTCCGGTTCTTTATGATTTTTATGGCCGGAACGCTTGGATTCTATGGCATCCTTCTGGGCGTTTTCTTTATCCTGGTTCATCTTGTAAAGCTTCGTTCTTTCGGTGTGCCCTATTTTTCACCGGTGGCACCGTTTCATTTTAAAGATATCAAAGATATTTTCATTCGAGTTCCATGGTGGAAAATGAATGAGCGGCCGCATGAAACGGGGAAAAGTAATTTAAAGAGAGTAAGTTTTAAAAATCGTAAATATTAGATCGTTTTTTAAAAAGGACTGTGTACGAATGAAAGAAATTAGACTGGTTCTCATATGGATATTAACATTTTTCCTTACAGGCTGTTGGAATCGGATAGAGATCAATGATATCGCTATCGTGACGGCGATTGGATTAGACCTTGTTGAGGACGACATGATTCTTCTCTCCCTTCAAGTCGCCATTCCATCCAAGCTAGGAGCCACAAGCGGCAGCGGCGGGGAAAGTGAAAAAGGTTCACTGATTATCTCAGATACTGGTGTGACCATTTCTGAAGCGTTTCGAAATATACAAGGCAAGCTTCCAAGGCGAATATTCTTTTCACAAAGCCGGGTTCTCCTAATTGGTGAGGATTTGGCGAAAAAAGGGGTCACCCCTATTGTTAATTTTCATACAAGGTACAGCAAAACTCGTATTAACAGTTTTATTATGTTTACAAAAGGTGAAGCATCAACAGTTATCAATAGCCTGCCGAAATTTGAAAATGTTTCTGCAGATGAAATCAAGGAACTTGGCAAGTTGAACATCGGCCTAAAAGTTTACATTATGGATTTTTTTAATATGATTCTAACAGATGGGCTGGAACCTTACGCCCCACTATTTACATTAGAGGAGTTAGAGGTAAACACCAAACATAAATCCGACCGGGTTCAGAGTATCAATGGAACTGCCGTGTTTAAAGGAGATAAGCTGATCGGCTGGATGAATAAAATAGAAACCCGGGGACTTTTATGGCTCCGGAATGAAATAGAATCAGGGATCGTAACCGTTAAGATACCAGAAGAGCAAGGCGGCGGAAATATCAGTATGGAAATTGCTAAATCGAATACAAAAGTCGAACCAAAATTAGTAAATGGTCATTTGAAAATAAACATAAATGTAACCCCGAACTTGAATTTAATAGAAAACGACTCCCATTTGGATCTTTTTAATTCCAAGGTACTCGAGGATCTACAAACCAAAGTAAATAAACGAATAGAGGGCCGGTTACAAGCTACAGTGGATACGGCTCAAAAGAAATACCAATCTGACATATTAGGATTCGGGTACGCAGTGTACCAAAAATATCCAAAAGAGTGGGCAACCATTTATAAAAAGAACTGGGATCAGGAATTTCCACAATTAGATGTCAAAATCCATTCAAAAGCTTCAATCAGAAGAATCGGCCTGACCAAATAATTTTATTAAAAAGGAACAGAATACGTATGCTTAAGATTCTGATTATTATCTTACTATTTCTTGTTATTTTTGTTTGGGAAACTTCAATGTTGTTTAGAAAAAAAGAATTTAGAGAAATAATTGTATTCTCTTTTCTCATGTTAGTCGGGCTTGCATTAAGTATCATTGCGGTCTTTCGGGAGTTTATTTAAATATGGATGACTGGTTAGGAAAACGGTTTGCAGTAAGGGGCCTTTTGTTAATAGAATGGCGACGATTATGATTCCAATTAAAGGGATTACCACAAAACGGGGGCATCCATTATCCGGCCACCACACTGCGCCAAGTTTTAAAGTTTATAAAAAGTCGTAATAGTGATAATAAAAGGTCGTATTTCAGTTAGTGACTTTTTTATTTTCCATTTATACTAATATATGAAGATATAAGAAAATAAAATGACAGCGTTTACAAGTGTGGATTAGTTGTGAATTCAAAGGAAAAAAAGACAGGTAAGGAGCGATGAATGTTTACCCCAAATGGTTATAGTGTTACATAAGTAATTTATTGTGAAATTAATAATTTTCTATTTTTAGGAGGAAATAATATGGCCAAAAAGTTTGTTTGTTCAACTACTGAACCAATCGTTCAGACCAAAGCTGGAAAGCTGCGAGGGTTTATTTTAGACGATACCTACACCTTTCATGGAATCAAATATGCAGATGCAATGAGATTCCAGATGCCCGTAGAGGTTGAGCCCTGGGAGGGAGTGAAGGATGCACTTTCCTATGGTTACGTATGTCCCATGCTTTCACAGGAAGTTCCATTAGGTGAAATTATGGTTCCACACCGTTATTGGCCGAAGGATGAAAACTGTCAGTATCTGAATGTATGGACACAGACTATAAGTCCTGATGCAAAAAAGCCTGTAATGGTTTGGCTTCACGGAGGTGGTTTCGCGGCCGGTTCGTCTATTGAGCAGGTAGCCTATGATGGCGAAAACATGAGCAAATACGGCGATGTAGTTGTTGTTTCCATCAACCACCGTCTCAATATTCTTGGTTACATGGATTTATCCCCTTTTGGAGAGAAATATGCCAATTCAGCCAATGTGGGAAGTGCTGATATGGTAGCAGCACTTAAATGGGTACAAGACAATATTGCAAACTTCGGAGGGGATCCGGAGAATGTCACCCTGTTTGGCCAGTCCGGCGGAGGTATGAAGGTTTGGTCTTTAATGCAGACCCCAAGTGCAGAAGGATTATTCCATAAAGGGATCATCCAGAGTGGACTGCTTGACGGCTTTTTGAACTCACCAAAAACTGATGGGACACATATCGTAAATGACATGCTGAAGGAACTTGGCTTTGCCGAAGGTGAGGTAGAAAAGCTAGAAATTGTACCTTATGACCTTATGGCTTCAGCTTACAATAAGGTTTGTCCAGAAATTGCGAGACAGGGACTCTATGTGGGCGGTAATCCTGTTGCAAATGAATTTTATCTTGGAGATCCAAGGGTTGTTGGCTTTACTGAGCATGCCAAGACCATTCCGGTTTTAATTGGAACCGTTTTTGGCGAATTTGCGTTTGGACCCGGTGTACCACATAAATACGACCTCTTTGATGACGATATTAAACCAATGATTGCTGAGAAATATGGAGAGGCTTCTGAAGAATTTATCCATTTGTTTAAGGCGGCTTATCCTAACAAGAACCTTACTGATCTGCTTGCACTAGATTCTATGTTCCGTTCTCCAACCAAGGATTTTATTGAGAAGAAAGCAGTTCATGCAGAAGCACCTACTTTCTCCTACATGTTTGCCTTTGAGTTCCCTTATGATGATGGAAAACCTGCGTGGCATTGCTCTGAGATACCTTTTGTATTCCACAATACGGATAAAGTTCCGATTTGCAATGTACCGGATGTTTCAGACAAGCTTGAGGATCAGATTTTCGAGGCATGGATTAATTTTGCCAAAACCGGTAATCCCAACCATCAGGGACTCCCAGAGTGGCCTGCGTGCAAGCCAGGAGAGGAAGCTACCATGATTTTCGACGAAAACTGTGAAGTAAAACATAACCATGATAATAAACTAATAGACTTACATCTTAAGGCAGCTCCTAAATTCGTGTTTGGCGAGGAAACAGTGCTGCATTAATTTTAAGATAAAAAAGGGGAAATATTGTTAAGAAACCTGCAATTGAGCAGGTTTTTTTAGTCCAAAAAATTGAACACTTGTCCATGCGATTTAAATTTTAAAACATATAATATTATGAACCTTATTAGTGATTTCTTTGTTTCATGTACTTGATCACTTCTTCACTGGTTCTTAATGGGAGGAATAAACTGTTAAGTGTTCAAAATAGCTGCAACTAACGATAGGAGGGATTTTATGGCTGAAGTAAAAAAGAGAGATGGCTCCTTGGCTGAAGTTATTGAAATTATTCTTGATAAGGGCATAGTAATTGATGTGTGGGCTAAAGTTTATTTGGTAGGGATCGAACTAATTAAAATCGAAGCACGGATTGTCATTGCCAGTGTAGCAACATGGTTAGACTATGCAAAAGCAATAGGGATTGTATCTGAGAATAATACATCTGCCGGAATTGATGCCGCATTGTAAATAGCTTTTAAAACATTGCCAGGGCTGTAAAGATGCCTTGGCTTTTTCATTAAAAAAGTCATATTACCTCCTATTCAAAAAGGAAAACAGAATGGACAGGGATATAAATAATGAGTTTTCACGTTCTTTCCCGGAGAAGAATAATATGTTTCTAGGCATTTATAGGAGAAATACCACTAAGAAGTATCTAATGTAAATTGACAATCATCAAATGTTAAAAATGTTGACTTTATATTTTAATCCTTTGTTATGAGGAATGCTTATGTTCGAGGAAATGCGGAGAAAAGGAGATTTTTTATGAATGCAAAAGGTGGGGTGTATGTTTTTGGAATCATTCAAGAAACACAAGAGGAACAATTCGGTAAGGCCAAATTAAACGGATTAGATAGAAAGATATACCCCCTTCATTACAAACAGTTAACTGCAGTAGTAGCAAGGGTTAATGGGGAAGTATTGCCTCAAAGAAACAATTTAACTGCCCATAAGCAAACAGTCATGGATTTGATGAAAAAAAAATATACAGTGATTCCGATGAGTTTCGGAAATGTGCTTCATTCTGAGAAGAATGTCCTCCTCATAATGGAACATCTGTATGAGGAATTAGAAAAATTAATGTCACAATTAGAAAACAAAATTGAGGTGGGTTTAAAGGTCATACCCAAAAAACAATGGATTGATGAAGAATTGAAAAAGGATTCCATCTTAGAACACTTGAAGGACTCTCCTAAAGACATCTCTAAACCTGCAAATTATTATAAAAAAATTGAGATAGGGGAACGTGCCAAGGACTTTGTTTTACAGCTTGAGAGGGAAGTGGAAAAAGAAATTTATTCTCCATTATTGGAGATGGCAGAAGCGGGAAAGCAAAATGATATGGTACCGGGAAAAATGCTATTGAATGCTGCCTATTTGATAGATTCTGAGAAAGAAGAACTATTTGATAAACGGGTGAATGAATTATATGAAGTATGGAAGGAAAGAGCAGATTTCAAATATTCCGGTCCGTGGCCAGCCTATAATTTTGTCAATATCCGTTTAAAGATAGAGGAAAAATCATGATGTTTAGAATCATTCGTTCCATTATTAAGCTTGGAGAAATCATTCAAGATGAGGTTGATAAGGAATTATACAATATCCCCAAAATTCAGCAGCAGCTACTTGAGTTACACATGGAGTATGAAATGGAGGAAATTGATGAGGAGACCTTTATCGAAAGGGAACAGGAATTGCTCGATAGATATAGGATTGCAAAAGAACGGGAAAAAGATGAATCATCTGATGGCTAAAGCAATCAAAGGAGGAACAGTATGACTCAAACAAAGCTCGAGACCAACTTTATCTACTTATACGGGGTCATTCTGACAGAGGAACTTCAAAATATGGCAGTTCCTGCTATAGTGGGAATGGATCAAAAAGTGGTTACAATAAAGGCTCACAATGACCTAACCGCCATTGTTACTCTTGTTCAAGCCGTAAAATTTAATCAGCAACAAATAGATTTCCAATTAAAACATCCAGAATGGTTAAAGGAACATGCCTTTGCGCATCATGAAGTCATTACCACACTTCAACATAGGTTCACGATCCTCCCCATGTCATTTTGTACCATTTTTCAATCAGAGGAAAATTTAGAAACGTTACTTACGGAACAATATGAGGTTCTTTTGCAAAAATTGCTTACTTTAAAGGGCAATCAAGAATGGAATCTAAAATTGTATTGCGATAAGGATAAGGCATTAGCATATGTAGTTGATCATAATGCGGCTGTTATAAATTTAAGGGAAAACTTAGCAGCGATGCCAAAAGGAAAACAATTTTTAATGAAGAAGAAACTTGAACACTTAATTACATCAGAAATGGAAGTCGAGCAGGGCAAATGGTGGGAGGAAATGACTGAAAAACTTAATCCCGCTATTAACGACAGCCATCTAAGGGGAAATTGGGGCAAAGAGGTTACGGAAAGAAAAGATGAGATGATTGTTAACTGTGATTTTTTGGTAGAAAAAAGTAAGACAGAAACATTTTTAAAAATAATTGATGACATAGAAAAATCAGTAAAACCATTAGGCTGTTCCATACAAGTAACTGGACCGTGGCCTCCCTATCATTTTTCAAAGATGGATAAGGTGAAGTAGATGGGTCTCCTTGAAAATAAAGAAATGACTCTATTGGATTTGTTGGATGGGATCATTGATACCGGTGTAGTAGTTAGAGGAGAAATACTTATATCGATTGCCAACATTGACCTTATTGTGATTGATTTAAAACTCCTCATTTCTTCAATCGAAAGTGCATTCGGAACGACTCCGAAGAACAGGAGGGAAGTTGGAGATGGAACGATTACCTCTAGACTCCTCGAAGGTTGAACAAGGATTAGCGAAATTAGTCTTAACGATTATTGAACTGCTCCGACAGTTAATGGAACGTCAAGCAATGCGACGGGTTGAAAGTGATTCTTTAACGGATGAACAAATAGAGGAGCTGGGTTTAACCCTAATGAGGCTTGAGGAAAAAATGGAGGAACTAAAAATAATTTTTGGCTTAGAAAATGAAGATCTCAATATCGATTTAGGACCTCTTGGAAATCTAATGTAATAACTCTGATTGGAGAGATATTTATGCCCATTCAACCTACCACACGATCAACGAACTTGTTGGAGGTTTTAGAAAGAATCTTAGAAAATGGAGTTGTCATAGCAGGGGATATTAAAATTATGTTGGCAGACGTTGACTTACTTACGATAAAAATCAGGCTGCTCGTGGCTTCCGTTGATAAGGCAAAAGAGATTGGGATGGACTGGTGGGAAAGTGACCCATACTATTCATCCAAACGTAAAATTGTAGAAAAAGAAAATACCTTACTGCTCGAGAGAATAGATCGTTTGGAACAACTGATTGAGAAAAAGTCATTGCCTCTACAAATAGGAGATAAGGGTTTTGAAGCAAAGGATGGAATCGTATTGCAGGAAACGATTGAAAAAGCAGTCAGCGAGGTTTCTAATGAAACAGTTTCACAAGCATTAGAAATGAAAGAGTCCGGTTCTGCAAAAAGTGGTAAAGAAAAGGACTCACAAAATAAGAACGGTAGAAAGAAAGAGCATAAAGGCAAACATGAAGACAAATGAACGTATAACAATATTTAGTGTTGTCAGTTACCTAAAAAGCCAGAATGTCCACCTTGAGAGGACATTCTGGCTTTTTAAGATTTCGGACATTTGAAGATAGCCATATGTTAAATTTACATTCTCAAAATTTTATACCGATTTCCGATAGGCTTGCGGAGTTATCGCATAATAATCCTTAAATACTTTTTGAAAATGGCTCTGACTTGAGAAACAAAGATAATTGCTGATTTCACTGATGCTTTTATCAGAAAAAGCTAGCAAATCCTTCGCCTCTTCCAGTTTACACCTCGGCGGTAATTGTAGATCTCGTTTGATCCTTCCAGTAGAAAGTAGGTAGGAGTTTTTAAGGTTTTCTTAAAGACAATATAAAGTAGCAATAAAGATTTCTGTCTAATAGAAGCTTTCTATTGGACAAAATCATCGGATCACTTTGTTAAACTGTCGTTTAGA
>NZ_JAABNN010000014.1:0-37282 GCF_009928415.1 Bacillus sp. USDA818B3_A | reverse complement strand
CATCGGATCACTTTGTTAAACTGTCGTTTAGAAGCTTTCTATTGGACAAAATCATGGGATCTCATTATTAAACTGTCATTTAAAGAGTTTCTATATAAGCCAATTTTAAGAAATCAAAGAGAATTCTGTTCATTAGTTCCCTAAAGGAACATCCAATAAAACAAGAAAGCAAATAAAAAAAGGGAACAACCGGAGTGATCGGGTGTTCCCGAACTAAAATCTTTACCTATAAACCCTCATCGGTAAATAAGTTAAGGACTGTCCCGTAGCAGAAGCCGTTAAATTTTCTTCTAATTGAAACCCTTCTACAGGTGCAATCCGAGCAAACTTTTGTAAAAATGCCTCTAAAGCAATTTTCATTTCTAATCGTGCAAGAGGGGCCCCTAAACAGATATGTGGTCCATTTCCGAAAGTCAAATGCCTTTTATTATTGGAACGATGAATGTTTAAAGAAAATGGGTCTTCGAACATATCTTCATCCATATTGCATGCACTCATCCACGCAATAACGACATCACCTTTTTTCAATTCAGTACCTAATAAATTATTGTCTTGTTTAACCGTACGATCCCTTCTTGACATATGAAAACGATAACGGAGCATTTCCTCGACTGCGTTTGGCACTAATTCAATATGATCTCTTAGTTCTCCGTATAATGACTGGTTATCATAAAGCAGGGAATAGAAGGAATTGGCAATCGCATGACTGGTGGTTTCCACTCCCGCACCTAAAAGCAGCATGGTGGTTTGTACAATCTGCTCATCCGTAAACCTTTCGCCATCAACTTCGGCTCGGATTAAATCGGAGATAATATCATCAGAAAGGTTCATACGTTTTTGAACGACAATCGGATAAAGGTATTGGAAATATTCTTGTGCAGCCTTTTGTTTTGCCAGTTCAATATCTTCCAGCTTTTCTTTGTCATAAGGTTGAAAAAGAATATCAACCCATTTTTTGAATTGATGCTGATCTTGTACCGGCACCCCGAATAAATCGGTTATGACTATACTAGGCAGCGGCGCAGCCAAGGCTTCAACAATGTTAACAGTCGAGTTTTCTTCTATAGCATCCACAAGTTCGGCAGCAATCTGTTGAATACGCGGCTCCCAGTTCTTTAAACTGCGCGGAGTGAATGCAGCTGCTAACAAGGAGCGTGCTTTCCGGTGCTGAGGTGGGTCTATCATTGTTATATTCATAATAGGTGAAGTTTTTTCTTGTTTGTCTTTAGCTCCAACAAAGATGGTCGTTCTAGGGCCTTCACTTGAAAAATATTCATAGTTACTTAACACCTGTTTAACATGTTCATATTTAAATACATTATATGTATTTGTTTTTTCATGATAGTAAACAGGGTGATTGTATAGCATTTCTTTGTACCAATTAATAGGAAAAAACTCTTCTGAACGTGATTGGAAATTTGTGATTTCATTCATCGGAATGACTTCTTGACTCATAATCTTCCACCTCTTTTAAAAGAATTTACACAAGTAATAATGGATAATAATGTATTTCTTATTGTGTCTCGTATTTTAAATTACTCTAATCGGAGTAATTTTTATAGAGTAAATTGGACTAAAAAATTATATCTTAGATCAGTTGTAAAACTATATAAATGGGCTTTATTGCTCTTGTATTAGACCAAAGCTATAGATCATTGGTGAGAGGGAAGACGAATGTAAGTAGGGTGATATTGGCTATTATGATAAGATAAAAGGGGTTAAGAATTAATTAAGAAAGGAGAATTTTTTATGTCTCTTTCTCTATTTATACTAGGGAGTTTGGCTAATGAAAATAGCAGCCCCTATCAACTAAAGAAAGCATTGCTAGATGTCATTCCCATAACAATAAGTGAAGGGAAATTTTACTATAACTTTGAGGCACTACAGAAAAAAGGGTTCATTGAACCAGTTGAAACCATTCAGATAGTCAATCGTCCCAACAAAACTCTTTACGGAATCACCCAGGAAGGAAGACAATTTCTTGAGCAAGAGATTTATAACAGCTTTAAAAAAGTCTCAAAGATAGAAGATCTATACATATCCATCTATCTGTTAAAATTCATAGACCCTGCCAAGGCAGCTTTTTTTCTTGAGGAAACGATAAAAAAAGAAAAGAAACAATGGGATGAATATAAACGAGCTAAAGATAAAGAAGAATTCAAAGAACGAATGGAATCACTTGATGAAAAACAGCAGAGGGCGGTACAATTTATTAGTGAACACGCATTTAGTCAATCTGAACATAATATTTATTGGATGGAAAAGCTCTTAACTTTTTTAAAAGGGTTTGAAGAATGAAATGAAGAAAAGCATGCGATAAAAAAATAAACTTTTTTTGCAAGATGGCTCTAACTAATGTGAGTCATCTTTTTCTTTTTAAAAAGGAAAATAATTAATCAAATTTTAATTTCTTTATATGATGGAATCCATTGACATAAGCAGCATCGAATCGTAAGATATATCGTATAGGATATATCGAACACGATTTATCGTACAGGATGTTTTCTGGAAGGAGAGTATACATTGGAAGATCGCGCCGATTTTATTCGAGAATCAATCGATTTTTTACATCGCTTTTTAGTAAAAAGTATTCAAAAACATGCAGAGGAACACGGTTTAACTGTTCCCCAATTAAGGGTCATTGCACAGGTATTGGTTAATAAGAAGATTACTATAAAAGAACTGACTTCTAATCTTAAAATGACCCAAAGTACTGTTTCAGATATTGTTGAACGATTGTCTGCAAGAGGAATTTTATTGAAAACACCAAATCCAAAAGATAAACGGTCAGTGATTATCTCCGTGAGTGAGGAAGTTCTCAACAAGATAAAAGAAAACACAAATGAACCAGTGAAACGGGCAGTGAGAGATGCATTAAGTCTGTTAAGTACAGATGAACAGGAGACCGTTGAGCAGGGCATGAGTTTGCTAATTAAGGCAGTGACAGAAAAAATGGAGAAAGATGGTATTGGGCAGCTGGAATCTCTCGATGTGCCCTTCAGATAAGATAGTGAAATAGGTAAGTACCCAGACTTTTACAATCCGAGGAGGGATTCATTCATGCTGAAAATCTTTAAATATTTTCAAAAGATGGATTGGCTGTTGGTTTTATGCAGCCTGGTTTCCATCGTGACACAAGTATGGCTTGATTTAAAGATTCCCGATTTTATGGAGGAAATCACCAAGCTTGTGCAGACAGAGGGAAGCAAGATTAGTGACGTCCTCGTCCAGGGCGGCTATATGCTAGTATGTGCTGTTGGCAGTATGCTTGCGTCGATGGTAACTGTATTCCTGGCAGCGAGAGTGGCGGCTGGCTTTTCGGTCCGGTTACGCGGCATGGTGTTTGATAAGACCTTGTCCTTCTCAATGGAGGAAATCAGCCGTTTTTCCACTGCCAGCCTGATTACACGTTCCACAAATGATATTATGCAAGTCCAGACGTTAATTATTATGGGCTTGCAGGTTGTAATCCGTGCTCCGATTATGGCCGTGTGGGCCATTTTGAAAATAACAGGGAAGGCATGGGAGTGGACGGCTGCGACAGGAATCGCGGTTGCCTTCCTATGCGTGTTGATTGCCATCGTGGTCTTGGTGGCATTACCAAAGTTCAGAGTCATTCAAACCTTGACTGATCAATTAAACCGTGTAACCAGAGAAAACTTGTCAGGCACCCGGGTCGTCCGTGCCTACAATGCGGAAGGGTATCAGGAAGAAAAATTTGAACAGGCGAATAATGAATTGACTAAAACAAATCTTTTCACCGGACGGACAATGGCAATCATGTTCCCAGCCATCGGACTGATGATGTCTGGGATGAACCTTGCCATCTATTGGATTGGGGCCGTCATAATTAACAATGCCCCGATGGTGGACCGATTATCCCGTTTTTCCGACATGGTGGTCTTTTCCTCCTACGCCATGCAAATCATTATGTCCTTCATGATGCTGTCGATGGTGTTTATCATGATGCCGCGTGCAGCCGTTTCTGCAAAAAGGATTAATGAGGTGCTCGATACCAAAGTCAAAATTGGTGATGGAAAAGAAACCAAAACGGATAAAGCCCTTGTCACAGGCGAAGTTGAATTCTGTAACGTAAGCTTTAAATATCCTGATGCAGAGGACTATGTCTTAAAAAATGTAAGCTTTAAAGCCCATCATGGTGAAACAGTTGCCATCATCGGTTCTACAGGCAGCGGTAAAAGCACACTCCTCAACCTGATACCAAGGTTTATGGATGCATCAGAAGGCAAAGTGCTCATTGACGGGGTCGATGTGAGGGAATCCTCTTTGGAAGCATTAAGAAAAAAGCTGGGATATGTGTCTCAAAAAGCGATTATGTTTTGCGGCAGCGTTGCCTCGAATGTAGCTTTCGGTGTAGAAGAGGATAAACCAGTAAGTGAAATGGAAAGAGCAGTTGAAATCGCACAAGGTAAAGAGTTTGTGGAAAAGATGGAGGGACAGTATGAGGCTGAAATAGCCCAGGGCGGAACGAATATTTCCGGCGGGCAGAAACAGAGATTATCCATTGCCCGTGCCATCTATAGAAACCCTGAAATTTATCTGTTCGATGATTCTTTTTCGGCTTTGGATTATAAGACCGACCGGACCTTACGTTCACGTCTTAAAAAAGAGATTAAAGATGCTACCTCTATAATTGTTGCCCAGCGGATTGGAACCATTATTGATGCGGACCGAATCGTTGTCCTTGATGAGGGCGAAGTGGCAGGTATCGGTACACACCAGGAGCTCATGAAAACATGTAGTGTTTATCAAGAGATTGCTTACTCGCAATTGTCAAAGGAGGAGCTTGAAGTTGGCTGATAAAGAGTTTGCTAATCAGGATCACCAAGAAGCAGAACGTACCAAAGGGTCTCACGGGCCTCGTAAGAAAGGACGCCAAAGGGGCTCCAAAAAGGGGGACGGCCCTAACATTTCTAAAAGCTTTAAACAGTTATTCACTTACTCCCGTGCGTATGTACCGGCAATTATAATTGCCCTGGTCCTATCGATGACTGGGTCTATCTTTAATATCATTGGCCCTGATATGCTTGGGGATATAACCGATACCATAACCGAAGGAATGATGACAAAAATTGATATGGATTCCGTTGTCCACGTGGCAACGATCCTTGTCATCCTTTATGCATTAATGTTCGTGTTTCAATATATCCAAGGATTTATCATGGCGACAGCCACGCAGCGGATTTCCAAGTCTTTGAGAAAAGATCTCTCAAGAAAAATGAACCGTTTGCCGTTAAAATACTTTGACTCAACAAGTACAGGTGATGTTCTTAGCCGTGTTACTAATGATGTGGATATGGTCGGTCAAACGCTGAACCAGAGTTTAAGCGGGTTGACATCAGCCATCACCTTATTCCTTGGTTCGTTGGTTATGATGTTTTGGACGAATTGGATTATGGCGATTGCTGCGGTCTTATCCACATTTATTGGATTTGCATTGATGTCCTTATTGATTTCCAAGTCACAAGTCTTCTTTGGAAGGCAGCAAAAACAGCTGGGTAAATTGAACGGGTATATCGAAGAGACCTATTCAGGCCACAATGTGGTCAAAGCTTATAATGGAGAAAAGTTGGCAAAAGCAACTTTCCAGGAGATCAACACAGGATTATATGACAGCGCCTGGAAATCACAATTCCTGTCTGGTCTGATGATGCCATTCATGATGTTTGTCGGAAACCTTGGTTATGTCGTGGTATGTATTGTCGGCGCGGCCCTTGCAGTCAATGGCCATATCTCATTCGGTGTTATTGTCTCATTTATGTTGTACATTCGCCTTTTCACTCAGCCTCTCACCCAGATTGCCCAGGGAGCCACACAGTTGCAGTCAACAGCCGCGGCCAGTGGGCGTGTCTTTGAATTTCTGAATGAAAAAGAACTGGCAGATGAAAGTGAAAAGAAAGACAAACTCGAAACGGTTACAGGTGATGTAGAGTTCAGAAATGTACGCTTTGGCTATGACGAAAATAAGCCAGTCATCAAAAACTTCTCGGTTAACGTCAAGGCAGGCCAAAAAGTGGCAATTGTCGGTCCTACTGGTGCAGGCAAGACAACTCTTGTCAATCTGCTGATGCGTTTCTATGAAGTGAATGACGGGGAAATCCTGATTGATGGTATGCCAATCAGCAAGCTTACCAGGGAAGACCTTCATGATTTGTTCTGTATGGTCCTTCAGGATACCTGGCTGTTTGAAGGCACCATCCGTGAAAATATCGTTTATTCCAGCAAGGGAGTTAGTGAGGAAGAGCTGGAGTCAGTCAGTAAAGCTGTCGGGCTGCACCACTTTATTAAAACTTTGCCTAATGGATACGATACCATCCTTGATGATAAAGCAAGTTTGTCTGCAGGCCAGAAACAGCTGATTACCATTGCCCGTGCGATGGTGAAGACTGCGCCATTACTTATTTTGGATGAGGCCACAAGTTCAGTCGATACACGGACGGAAATGCTTATCCAACAAGCAATGGATAAATTGACAGTTGGAAAAACATCCTTTGTCATCGCCCACAGGCTATCTACCATCAAAAATGCTGACATGATCCTGGTCATGAAGGATGGCGACATCATTGAAACAGGAACCCATGAAGAACTCTTGAATCAAAATGGGTTCTATGCAGAGCTGTACAACAGTCAGTTTGAAGAAGCATCATAATTATAAACGAAGGTCGAATTTAAATCTAACGAAGCCGATTTTCCTAATTGGATAATCGGCTTTTTCTTTACAATTTGTAAAGGAAAGTCACTTAAGCTAATTTGGCGGTTTTGCTCAATAAGAATATTTATAAATTAAGCTCTGTTCTTCTATATGCAGACTCTTTAAGAATAAATGGAGAATTGATGGATAAATTATGAAAGTATAAATTATGATATATGGAGTGTAAACGGTTGAAATATCCAACTTTTGAAGATGTCAAAAAAGTAAGAGAAACTCTGAGGGATGTTTCGATTAATCACTGGTTCCATGATGACCTATTTACTTGGCAGTGGTGGTTACTGCTGGTCTCAGCTACAATACCATGGCTTATATGGATTAAGTTTCGTGATAAGGAAAGAACTTTTGAAATCCTCAGTTATGGCTTAATTTTGTCAACTTTCGCTTCGATAACCGATGTAATTGGCGGAGACATGATCCTATGGGGGTATCCAGATAAGTTATTACCGACGGTACCACCTTTATTGCCTGCTGATATTACAGTAATTCCAATTTCTTTTATGTTTATGTATCAGTACACAAAAACTTATAAAACCTACTTGGTTTTTTCCTTTTTACTATCTGGATGTTTCTCTTATATTATAGAGCCTTTATTTATAAAAATGGAGATGTTTGCTTTACATAACTGGACACATACTTACTCATTTATTGGTTTTTTTGTACTCTCGCAAATAGTTTATTTTATAATAAAAAAACTTACTCCAATATAGAAAAATTCTTTTTCGAACTGGGTGGTTTAGTAAAAGAAAAATCAGACAGCTGTTTCGGCAGTCCTTTTTCATTATCGTTATTCAAGTAAAAGGGTTTAGTTGAATTAGGAATGGGATAACTATAAAAAAGGAAAATTCGTAGACTGGCGAGTTTTCCTTTTTTATTGCCTGACGAAACCACTATCTGCATCAATAAGGTATAAAAATAAAGAGCCTAAAATATGCAAGTTTTTATGCACTACCTGCGAATTTTTAGCTCTTTTTTGCATTCATAAAAGATACTGCCATTTATAGCATTTATTAATTGCCAAATACAATGACTTCCATCTATGCTTCTACTTGAGCTTTTCGGTCTAAAAACATTTCATATCTTTGTTGTAACGTGGTATCCCCCGGAGTCTTTCGTCAATTCAAAGAGTTTGAGAATTTCTCCTGAATTTCTTTTAGAAACATCTCTGCAGCTGCTGAAAAAACCTGATGCTTTTTCCAAACAATATTTAAGCCGGATTCAAGGTTTGGCTCTAGCGGTCTAAACACAAGGTTACTATCACTAGACGTATTCACTATTTTATCAAGAGTTACGGCATAACCAATGCCCTCATCAACCATAATGGCAGCATTATAGGCGAGATTGTAGGTAGTCACGACGTTTAATTTATCAAAATCTTCACCAAACCAATCCGCAAATTCATTTTTAGAAAATGTCTGTTTCATAGCTTGTCGTGAACAGATCAGCGGAACATTTAACAAATCCACTGCCTGAATGGCATCTTTGAAAGCTAGAGGACTGTCTTTCCTCATAACGACGCCCCAAACATCTTTACCGGGGAGATTGAGATAATTGTATTTTGATAAATCAGCTGGTTGAATCAAGATACCAAAGTCAAGCAATCCTTTATCAAGCCGTTCCGTCACATCGTCTTCGTTTCCGCTGTAGAGGTGATACTTGATATTTGGATAACGATACTGTAAATTTTTTACTACCCTTGCAATTTGACGCATAGCGTCTGTTTCCCCGCCGCCTATGAAGATATCCCCACTTATTGTTTCTTCCATGGAACCAAACTCTGTCTCTAACTTATCAACCATATCGATGATTTCTTCTGCTCTTTTTCGAAGGAGCATTCCTTCATCTGTAAGAATGATACTATGACTGCTGCGAATAAATAATTTTTTTCCTAACTCTTGTTCCAGGTCTTTTAATTGCCTTGATAAGGTTGGCTGGGTAACATGCAAAAATTCAGCGGCAGCTGTCATACTTCCTTCTCTTGCAACAGTAAGAAAATATCGCAAAACTCTAAGTTCCATATAACACTCCTCCTTTATAATGGTTTAGTATATACGTTTCAGATATGCCCATCAAGCATATCTTGATATAAGATATAAGTAATTGCTATATGAAGGGGGTGCGCTAGAATAAATACAAAGGAGTTACTATGATGGCTTATACCACAGTAGAAAATCCTTTAATTATCCGAATGTGAAAGGGTGTTACTCTAAAATGCAAAAAAAATCTATTATGGCGCGTGTACTCACAGTGGTAGTACTAGTCTTGCTTTTATCTGCGACCATTGTTGCATCTAAGACAGGCGTTGACGCTGCATACACGCCGGACATGTCCAATGGAGCAGACAACTTTTACAAGAGCAATAAGGTAACCATGAAGAAGGTTGAGTTTAAAAATCAATACAACATGAATGTTGTAGGGAATCTTTTTATTCCCAAAGGTTTGAAGAAGAACACCAAAAATCCCGCGATAATTGTCGGGCATCCTATGGGCGCAGTAAAAGAACAAAGTGCGAATTTGTATGCCCAGAAAATGGCTGAACAGGGATTCGTTACTTTGTCCTTTGATTTGTCTTTCTGGGGAGAGAGTGAGGGTCAGCCTCGCAACGCTGTTTCGCCGGATATCTATGCCGAGGATTTCAGTGCTGGGGTGGATTTCCTAGGCACCCGGCCGTTTGTTGACAGGGATCAGATTGGTGTTCTCGGGATTTGTGGCAGCGGGAGCTTTGCCATCAGCGCAGCCAAAATCGACCCGCGCATGAAAGCCATTGCGACAGTCAGTATGTACGACATGGGTGCCGCCAACCGTAACGGACTTAAACACTCACAGACTCTCGAGCAGAGAAAGAAAATTCTCGAAGAGGCAGCGGAGCAACGCTATGTGGAGTTCACAGGAGGTAAAACTAAATACACCGGTGGGACAGTACATGAACTGAATGAAAACACTGACCCCATCCAGCGTGAGTTTTATGACTTCTACCGCACTCCAAGAGGTGAATTCACTACCAAGGGCTCGTCACCTGAAGTTACGACCCACCCGACGCTTACTAGTAACGTCAAATTCATGAATTTTTACCCGTTCGCAGACATAGAGACGATTTCTCCTCGTCCCATGCTTTTCATAACGGGTGAAAACGCGCATTCCAGAGAATTCAGCGAAGACGCCTACAAACTGGCGGCGGAACCGAAGGAACTTTACATTGTTCCTGGCGCAGGTCATGTGGATCTGTACGACCGGGTGAATTTAATCCCTTTTGACAAGCTCGAGTCCTTCTTCAAAGAAAATCTGAAGAAAAAATAAGACTTGTATTAGAAGACAGTAGAGAGCTTTGCATGCCAATGGTACTCTGAGTGAAACCCAATGTGAATCCCGCTAATCTTGTCGGGATTCACACTTTTTTGTCTGAATAGACTTCCAAACTTTATTTAAGTGAAGTCAATGTTGGCCATATACAACAAGAATTGGTTTTAAGTACTAATAAGAAAGGGAGTTATTAATTATGTCTAATATTCAAGAAAATATGTATTATATTCCAACAAGTAGAGTTTTTTATCTTAATAGCCGTTAACGGGAACACTATAAGATTATGTAGGGATTGAAAGAGTCGATTAAAGGAAGAGGATTGGAGGAATTTTATGAAAAAACAAAATAATTTACTCATATTTATATTAACCATAGGGGCTTTCGGCATCATAAATACTGAAATGGGGGTTATAGGGATATTACCCTACATTGCCGATTATTTTCATATCAGTGTATCTAAGGCCGGGTGGCTGGTAAGTCTCTTCGCACTTACTGTTTCAATATCTGGTCCAACTATGCCGTTATTATTTTCGGGGATAAATCGCAAGAAGGCAATGTTATTTGTACTTGGTATTTTCGTTCTAGGTAACATTGTAGCTATATTTACATCTAACTTTGCCATTGCAATAATTGCGCGTGTGATTCCAGCCATTTTTCATCCAATCTATTTTTCAGCAGCTTTTACAATGGCCGCTAATTCAGTTCGTAAGGAAGAAGCTCCAAAAGCTGTTTCAAAAGTTTTTATTGGAGTATCTGCGGGTATGGTACTTGGTGTACCAATCGCAAGTTTTCTTGCTAGCACAATTTCGTTTCAAATATCAATGGCATTTTTTGCCATCGTGAACGCTATAGTATTTATTGCTACATTATTATCTTTTCCTTCTATGCCTGTTAAAGAAAGACTTTCTTACGGAGATCAATTATCGGTATTAAAGAAACCAATTACTTGGCTTTCCATTGTTGCTGTAATTCTACTAAATTCAGCAGTATTTGGGGTGTATAGTTATCTTGCTGAGTATCTTAAAACCGTTACGAATATCTCTGGGAAATCAATTAGTTTAATGTTAGTCATATTCGGGGGGGCAAATATTATTGGAAACATTGTGGCAGGGAAGTTACTTACTAAAGATGCCATCAAATCTGTAGTATCTTTTCCTTTTGCACTGGGAGCCGTTTACATCCTTTTATTCTTATTTGGACAATTTACTTTACCTATGGCAATCATTACTTTAATTTGGGGAATATTGGCTGGTATAGGAACTAATATTAATCAATATTGGATTACGTCTGCAGCTCCAGATGCTCCTGATTTCGCTAATGGATTATTTTTATCAGCCGTTAACTTAGGAACAACAATTGGTACAGCTGTAGGTGGATTATTTATTTCAGATTTAGGTACGCCATACGTCGTATTAGTGGGATTATTATCGTTGGTATTAAGTTTGGCATTTATTATGTTAAGAAACTACATGTATACTCCTACAAAGCAACTTTCTAAATAATGAACTCAACAATTTATAAAAGTATTCTAGTAATTATTGATTTTTCATCCCTGATGAAGCCTTGGAGCATGAACCAGAATCAGATGACCTGTATCGATTTGTGATCGACATCAGCACAAAGGGGAATGAATAACGAGTATTCCTAGTAATAAAAAATTAGAGGGCACGCCTACACTGGTGTGCCTCTTTACTTGATGGAAGCACGGTTTAATTATCTTGATAAGTTTGGCTGTGCAAAAAACAGCGGCATCCGTAATGCTTCCTTCTCTTACAACAGTATGAAAATAGCGCAAAACTCTTAGTTCCAAAAAACGCCCTCCGTTATGATGTTTTAGTATGTATGTTTTTGAAATGCTCATCAAGCATATCATGATATAAGATATAAGCATTAGCTATATCAAAGGTCGGTAGCTAGAATAAATAGTAATAACAACAGTAGAAAGAATGGCATTAGTATTTCTACTATTAAAAATAAAGTTATTGTAATTATGTGTGCATCAAGTGAAATTTGAGTAGCATCGGTTGCGAAACAACAAAAACAAAACTTGGAGGAGGAAAAGGAGATGAAAAAACGAATAATTCTTCTATTTGCCTTACTGCTAGCCCTCACCCTTACTGCTTGCAACGACAATGATACTGAAATAAAGGTCATTTCTCAAGAAAAAGAGAGTTCCTCTGGGGCGGAGTCTGGGGAATACGCTGAGATTGGATCAGGGGCTAACCTTGTTAAATTTCCTAAAGACCTTGAAAAGGGAACCGTGTTTGCCACTTACGATCGAGGAGATATTCATGAAGATATCTACGTAAATAAGAAGGAAGCGATTGAAGCAGTGCAGAACGGAAAGGAGCTTCCGAGCGGCACCATTATTACTCTTGTAGGATATAAGGATGGAGAGATTGAACACTATTTAGTGATGGAAAAGCGTAAAGGCTGGGGTTCCCAATATTCGCCGGAAGAACGAAATGGGGAATGGGAATACCAGCATTTTACTCCTGATAGGGAAGTGGCTGAAGATAATATTGGCCGTTGCTTTACTTGCCACGCAAATGAGGAAAGGGATGAATATTTAAATTCATTAGATCAAATGAAAGAGTTTGATTTAGGAAAAGTTTCGAAGAACAGCAGCTCAGAATCCCTAATTGCATCCATCCCTTCAGATCACTGGAAGGTAACTGCTCATATGAAGATTTCTAAGGATGTAAATATTGAAGAAAGTAAATTAATAGATGATGAGGAAAAAGCGAAAAGGATTCAGGATGTTTTGTTGAAGATGTATTTACAGCAATATGAAAGCTAATGGTTATGTTGCCATTAAAAGATATTTTTAATGCACACAATGGAAACACAATCTATTAGTCTAGGGAAAGAGGTGAATTCTGTGAATCGAAAGATGTTATTCAAGCTAGTAAATGACGTTGTTATGACAGTTCTCATGGTGATAACAATGGCTTACTATATTACCGGAAATAAAATACATGAGCTCGTTGGAGTTGTCGTGCTTCTATTATTTATCGTTCATAATTTATTGAATAGACGTTGGTATAAAATGATCTTAAAGGGGAGTCATCATTTACGGGGCAAACTACAAATAGTGATCAATCTACTTTTTCTTGTAACGATGGCAGTGATGATGATAAGTGCTGTACTAATTTCAAATGATTTATTTCCCCATATTTCTATAAAAAACGACATGATGCTTCGGCAATTACATATCAAGACTGCTTATTGGGGATTTATTATCATGGCAGTACATGTAGGATTTTCCTGGATTATGATTATCAATTCAGTGCGGAGGATGACGGGAATTAGCGGTACGAGCCGTATCCGTACCATTGGGGTGCGTATTTTGGCGGTGTTAATTGTTGCCTATGGGGTGCATGCTTCCTTGTAAGAGAGAAATGGGTTCAAAGCTATTCATTTATAATCCTTTTGGTAATTGGTTCAATGATAATTCTACTCTAGTTTTTTTAATTGATCACTTATCTATTATGGGAATCTATATTTGTGGGACACATTATACTTTAAAATTTATCCAAAAGCAGGAAACAAGAGCAGAACAGACAATCTAATCGTTGCTAATTTTTCTTATAGGGAAATTAGCCATCTTTTTATAAAGGTTATGGGGATTCTGGAAAAGAAAATTTTGAAAATATTAATGGGTATTTCACCGTTCACATTGAAAAAGTCAATTAAAGGAAGAGTTTGGAGGAACCTCTTTGCAAAAACAAAAAAATTTACTCATTTTTATATTAACGATTGGAGTCTTTGGCATCTTAAATACCGAAATGGGGGTTATTGGGATATTGCCTTCCATTGCTGATCACTTTCATGTCAGTGTAACAAAAGCAGGATGGCTGGTAAGTTTTTTTGCCCTTGTTGTTGCCGTATCTGGTCCAACGATGCCTTTATTATTTTCAGGGATCAACCGGAAGAAGGTCATGTTACTTGTACTAGGTGTTTTCGTTTTGGGAAACATTGTATCCATATTTACATCAAACTTTACCATTCTATTACTTGCTCGAATCATTCCAGCCTTTTTTCATCCCATCTATTGTTCTTTGGCCTTTACAGTAGCGGCTGCCTCAGTAAGTAAAGAAGAAGCGCCAAAAGCTGTTGCCAAGGTATTTATAGGAGTGTCGGCTGGTATGGTAGTCGGGGTACCAATTGCAAGTTTTATTGCTAGTGCAGCTTCTTTACAGATGGCACTTGGTTTCTTTGCTGTTGTAAATATTATGGCATTCGTGGCTACCTTACTATTTATACCTTCTCTGCCTGTTAAGGAAAGACTTTCTTACGGAGCACAAGTTTCTGTTTTAAAAAAGCCTCTTACTTGGCTTTCGATTATGGCTGTCATTTTATTAAACTCAGCTGTATTTGGAGTTTATAGTTATCTTGCGGATTATCTGAAAACTGTTACGAATATGTCTTCCAATACCATTAGTCTAATATTATTTGTATTCGGTGGAGCCAATATTATTGGAACCATTCTCGCAGGGAAGTTACTTACTAAAAATGCGATCAAATCTGTAATGACATATCCTTTTGCATTGGGAGTTGTATACATCCTATTATTCTTTTTTGGACAATTTACCGTACCAATGGCTATCATTACTTTAATTTGGGGGATTTTAGCTGGAATAGGGGGCAATATTAACCAATATTGGATTACGTCATCCGCTCCCGAAGCTCCTGATTTCGCTAATGGCTTATTTTTAACATCCGCTAATTTAGGTACAACATTTGGCGCAGCTGTAGGCGGGTTAATTATCTCGGATATGGGCACTGAATACGTTGTATTGGTGGGATTCCTATCTTTAATACTAAGTTTAGTAACTATTTTATTAAGAAACTATATGTTTACCCCTGCACAACAACTTTCAAAATAAGATGTATATCTTATAGGATGTTATTTACCACTCAATCTGAAAGGAGGATTTAAAATGTTAAAAGATATAAAAGTTGCACTTGTCACCGGCGGGAATCGAGGAATTGGATTTGAGCTGGTCAAGCAATTGGCGCTGAAAGGGTTTAAGGTGATTTTGGCATGCCGGGATCCAGAGAAGGGGCATGAAGCTGTACAAAAACTGAAGGAATCCAAATTGGATGTCTCGTTTGTAGAGGTGGATGTAAATAATCAAGATAGTATCCATCAAGCTGCCATTACAGTAAATGAGCGGTATGGAAGATTAGACGTATTGATTAATAATGCTGGCGTGTATCTGGAGGAAAATAAAAAGTTAGTGGCAATGGACCCTTCCATTCTGGAGAGAACAATGACAACCAATTTCTTCGGCCCATACCATTGTGTACGTTCCTTTATTCCTCTCATGGAAAAACAAGGATATGGGAGAATTATTAATGTTTCCTCGGAATATGGGGCGATGAGCGATATGTCATATCCAGGAGAAGGCGCTTATAAGTTGTCTAAATTTGCCTTAAATGGATTAACACGATTGGTAGCTTCAGAGGTCAATGGTGATATCAAAATAAATGCAGTTGATCCGGGATGGGTGAGCTCAGATATGGGAGGACCATCTGCTCCAAGAACTCCTAAGCAAGCGGCTGAGTCTATCCTGTGGTTAGCGACCATTGGGCCTGAGGGCCCAAATGGGGAATTCTTCAGAGATGGAAAAAGTATAGATTGGTAACAATACCTGAGCAAATTGGTATAAAGCTTAGCAATAAGAGGAGCAGATAGAATGAAGAAAATCCTTTCCATCCTTTTTATGATTTCTTTTATTTTTGCTTTTACAGGATGCAGTAATCATACAGATAAAGAAAGGGATACATCATCCGAACCATCTAGCGTTTCTACTAACAACTCATCCTATGAACATAATAAAAGCCAAACAGATAGCGCGAAGGAGACGAAAACAATGAAAACCATAAATATCATAGTTGGAAATAAAACATTCACCGCAGCTCTTGAGGATAACGACACAGCAAAAGCGCTTGTTAAACAGCTGCCGCTAACAGTAGATATGTCTGAACTTAATGGCAATGAAAAATATAATTATTTATCCGGTAATCTGCGTGCAGATACGCCAGCCAGTCCAGGCAGGATTAATGCAGGCGATTTAATGCTCTATGGGAACAACTGTCTTGTTCTTTTCTACAAGACATTCAATACCTCCTACAGCTATATAAAGCTCGGACGAATAGAAAACACGTCAGGTCTAACTGAAGCCCTAGGTTCAGATAGTGTAAAGGTTACATTTTCCGTTAGTGAATAACGTTAAGATGAGCCTTCTACATCCATCTCAAACATCGAAGGGGAAGAAAGCGAGGCCGTTCGGGGGATGAGGGAATGTCTCAAGCGTCGAAGAGGAAGAAAGTGAGATCGTTCAGGGGATGAGGGGATGTCTCAAACGTCGAAGCGGAAGAAAGCGAGGCCGTTCAGGGGATGAGGGATCGTCTCAAGCGTCGAAGCGGAAGAAAGCGAGGTCTTTCGAGGGATGAGGGGTCGTCTCAAACGTCGAATCGGAAGAAAGTGAGGCCGTTCAGGGGATGAGGGGTCGTCTCAAACGTCGAATCGGAAGAAAGTGAGTTTGTTCAGAGGATAAGTGATCGTTAAAATAAGCATTCAAATACATAAAAAAGAGTAACTTCATGTAGTTACTCTTTTACTTTACTATTCTAGATTCCTATCCAACAATGCCCCCGTTTGTTCGGCCATGACACGAGCTGGCAAAGGCATGTCATTTTTGAACCACCATTCCACTGCCCCGACGATCGCTGAGCCAAAGAATTGAAGAATAACTTCTTCATTTAAACCGTTATTTATTCCTCCTGTTATATCCACTTCATCCTTATACTCTTCGATGACTAAATCAAGAAAGCGACTTCGGAAATAAGGAGCACCTTTACTTGCTAACATGGTAGAAAAGAATAAGTAATTATGCTCAAAGTAGTCGAACCATACATAATTTCCTTCTTGAAACGTCATTTCAGATGCTGATTGGCATAGTTCTCTGAGATTATTTATATGTTCTTCTATCATCTTATCCAGTAGATCATATTTATCCGTGTAATGAAGATAGATGGTTCCACGATTCACATCCGCTCTGTCAGCAATATCCTGAATAGTAATATCGTCAAAACTATTTTCAGACATAAGTTCAATAACAGCATTTTTAATAGCTAATTGGCTTTTGGCTATTCTTCTATCAACTTTAGACAATTCTTTCACCAGTCTTTCTAAAGATAATCAACAATTTTAATTGATTTGTTGAGTAATCAACGAATTACGATATTTTAACCATTGAAAGCATGAATGGCTTTTTTATAATTATAAACAGATGTTGATTAATCAATCAATATTAATTAGTAAAGCATTATGTTTATCTGTTTTTTGAAATAATAATAGAAATTTTACTTTAACCAGGAGGCTTATTTATGAACCGTGTTGAAAAAAGTGAAGAAAAATACAGACAACTATTTGGAAATGGAGTACCAGCGGCATATGCAACCGATCCTGATCTTCAGGACAATCTCAGTCGCTTCATATTTGGTGAAGTTTTCTATCAAGGTAATCTGGATGACAAGCAACGTGAGTTGATCACTTTGGTAGTCCTTACTACCAACCAGACCTTACCTCAACTAAAGGCACATGTCGATGCGGCATTAAATGTTGGGTTGACACCTGTAGAAATCAAAGAGGCGGTTTACCAGTGTGCTCCATACATCGGATTCCCGAAAACATTAAATGCCATCAATGAAGTCAATGAGGTTTTCAAGGCAAAGGATATCGCTTTACCAATTGAAAGCCAAAAGACGGTAGATGAAGGCAGCCGTTTGGAAAAAGGACTTGCTGTTCAAGTAGAGATTTTCGGTGATATTATTTCAAAAATGCGTGAGGCTGCTCCAGCCAATCAAAAGCATATACAGGATTATCTTTCAGCTTTTTGCTTCGGAGATTTCTACACTCGTACCGGTCTTGATTTGAAAACAAGGGAGTTGTTGACACTCTGTATTATTAGTACGCTTGGGGGTTGTGAAAGCCAAGTAAAGTCCCATGTACTGGGTAACAAAAATGTGGGCAATGACAAGGAAACATTGATCAGCGCCATCACCCACTGCCTTCCATATATGGGCTTTCCAAGAACACTAAACGCATTAAGTTGTGTAAATGAAGTCATTCCTGAAAGTGAATGAACATTTAATGATGAGGCGAGAATAAAGGTTGCCACAAATTGCTATAAAATAAAGTGATATTTCGCCCAACAGCAGCCCTTTTGTAGGCAACAAAAAGGCCTTTCCCAGCATGAAGTAGATATATGTGGGAATTTCTGAAGGGGTGAGAATAACATAAAAAATACTTGGAAAATTTACCTATTGGCAGTTATTACCTTCATGGTTAGTACATCTGAGTACGTCATCGCAGGTATTTTGGATAAAATCGCTGCCTTGAATCATGTTTCGGTATCGGCTGCAGGACAGTTAATCACTGTATTTGCGATGGCTAATGCGTTCGGTTCTCCACTTGTCGTGATGGCGACGACAAAAATAAATCAACGTAAGTTATTGATACTTTCTCTTGTTTTAATGGTAATCGGCAGTGTAATGACATTTACCCTTCCAGGGTTTGGTTTTCTAATCCTTTCACGAATTATACTTGCCCTTGGAAGTGGGGTGTTTGCTATTGCTGCCAAAACTGCCGCGGCAAAATTAGCACCACCCGAAAAACAAGCAGGGGCTATTGGTACAGTTATTCTTGGATTTAGTGCCGCCATCATCATCGGTGTACCGATTGGTCGTCTTGTAGCCACCGAATACGATTGGAAGCTGATTTTTGCGGGGATCGGTGTTCTTAGTATACTAGCAATCTTCGTGATCATGCGAATAATTCCTGCACAAAGTAACGGGCCTGCCGTACCTCTTGCAAGGCAACTATCTTATTTAAAGAACCCAAAAATCTTAATGGGCCTTGGCGCTACGTTTTTTTGGCAGTTAGGATATGGGGTGATGTATTCCTATATTGCCCCATTTCTGTTAACCGTTACATATATGAGTGAGCGAGAAGTGAGTGGTGCCTTGTTTGCCTTTGGTATCGCGACCTTAATAGGATCTAAGTTTGGTGGATTCATGACGGATCGGATTGGTAACCCTAGAACGCTTGTCGGGGGCTTGGTTGTTCATGTAATAGCTTTAGTGTTGCTATCTACTATTTCAAGTTCTACTATTACCGCAATTCCCTTGCTCATGCTATGGTCCTTTTCGGCGTGGTCGTCTGGTCCAGGAATGCAATATAATCTGGTCTGGCTTGCTCCAGAAGCTTCAGGAATTATGCTTAGCCTGTATGGCTCCTTCATGCAGTTAGGCATAGCTGCGGCCGCAGGAATAGGGGGGATAGCAGTAAAAAATACATCCGTTCATGCAGTTAGTTGGATCGGGGCAGTATCAGTCGCTATTGCAGCGATTATTACGTTGGTTTCATTTAACCTTAATAGTAAGGTGGCTAAGTACGAGAAAGTGGTTTAATTAGGGGATATTTTGAGTGTGAAAAATTCGGAAGAATAATTAACACTACAGTAGGAAAAGTTTAAAAATCAATAAATTGTGTTAAATTCAATAGAAAGTATCCTATCTTACCATAATTATAGACCGTTACTGCCGAGGAAGATTTTGTTACTGCTGAACAGTTCACCAAATTTTCACAAGAACAAGATGTGAAACCAGCAACTTTAGCAGTTGCTTGGCTTATGGCTAATCCTGCTGTTACTGCTCCTATCATTGGTGCACGTAATTTAGACCAGTTGGAGGATTCGTAAGCAGCTGCCGGTTTTAAAATCACAGAAGAAATGTACACGGAGATTTCAAATTTATCAAGGACACCTTCGACTGCAACCGATCGAACAGAGGTATTAACTGGTAAATGGAAATAAGGATACAAAAGCTTGATAAAGAGGATTAAGAAGGATGTATATGTGTACATCCTTCTTTTTTATCATTTCTTACTAAGGGAAATGAATCTGATAAGAGTCGGCACCTAACTTATTGTTAGTTTTTGGAAAATAATTAGTTAGGGGATTGGTATTTTTAATCACAAATTGAATGGAATAAAGAAAATACATTAAAACTTTTAATTTAGGAGGAGTGCAATATGGAACGACTATGGACAAAGTCATTTATCCTCATGACCGCAGGGATGTTTTTTTTATTTTCTGCGTTTTATATGCTTTATCCAACTATGCCGATTTTTATCAAACAGATGGGTGGAAACGAATCGCAGGTCGGGCTTGCGATGGGAGCATTCATGCTTTCAGCCGTCATTTTTCGCCCATTTATTGGTGGGCTATTGGACCGTTTCGGCAGGCGTCCATTTATCATCTGGGGATTAATTCTATTTGCCTTGATCATGTATATGTACAATTGGGTAGACGGTATCGTCTTATTGATGGGGCTCAGAATATTGCACGGTGTAAGCTGGGCCGTTACCACAACCTCTTTTCTTACGGCGATTACTGATATGATTCCTACCAGAAGGCGTGGAGAAGGCATGGGTTGGTCAGGTATAGCTATGACGCTTGCTATGGCAGTGGGTCCGATGTGTGGTCTCTGGATTACTCAGAACCTGTCGTACCATGCTCTTTTTCTAATTGCACTCGGCCTTACTTTTGCGGCATTGCTGATGGCGATTGGTGCAAAGTTGCCTTATGAGCCGAAGACTGACGAATCGAAAATCGAATTATTAGATAAATCCATTTTGCCTGTTGCGGTATCGGTCTTTTTTTTATTTATCGCTTATGGTGGTATTACTACTTTTGTTCCGTTGTTCGCTGACTTGATAAAAATTAATTCCGGTGCCTTTTTTATGGTCTATGCTGCCACTCTTGTATTGATACGTCCGATTGCAGGGAAACTTTCCGACAGATATAGTGAGAGGTTTGTCATAATACCCTCTCTCATTATTACGATTTTGGCTTTGATTGTCTTAAGCTTCTCGACTGGATTGTTCGGAGTGCTCTTTTCAGCCGTTCTATATGGGATTGGTTTCGGTTCCGCACAGTCGCCTCTACAGGCGGCAATCATTCGTCTTGTCCCACCAGATCGAGCAGGAGTTGCCAATGCCTCTTTTTCTACATCCACTGATCTTGGCATAGGTCTTGGAGCGATAATACTAGGCTGGGTTTCAGAGTACACCAGCTATCAAGTTTTGTTCTTGGTGAATGCTGTGTCCGTGGTGTGTTCCTTGCTGATGTTTACGTATTTTGTGAAACGAATGAAAAACAATAAGGTGGATGTCCATGTAACAAATGAACAGTTTTAAGGTGCTGCCTATAGGAATAGTATCAGCTCGGGCTACAAAATTTCTCATCTTAAAGAGCTATTGGTGCTCTATCTGATCTAGAAGAACGGAGTTTGCTTCATTCAATGCTGGTCATAATCCGGATGCAAAATTAATAATGAGGAAAAGCCTACTTCAATAGTTGTCTTTTTAGTCAACTAATTGAAATAAATAAGCTAAACGCTGCAGTGAAATAAGCTAAAAACCACTTTCAACCGAATTTCCGGTATGAAAGTGGTTTTTTTAAAGATAAAACGGAAAGCATTTTTATTGGGAACGGTCCTTGATAGTTTAATAGTATTAAATAAGAATAATTATTTCATTCACTTAGTAAGATTAGTATCATAGGGACAAATTGTCTGCTACAAGGAGAGGAGATAGCAAAATGGAGAATAAAGAAAATGCTAATGTTAGCAAGTGCCCGTTTCACGGCGGTGCTTCTAGTAACAATTCCAAGGGCACAACCAATAGAGATTGGTGGCCAAACCAGTTAAACTTGAATATACTTCGGCAACATGACAGAAAGTCTAATCCAATGGGGGAAGACTTTGATTATACAGAGGAATTTCAAAAATTAGACTACCATGCTCTTAAAGAGGATCTAAAAGAACTAATGACGAACAGCCAAGATTGGTGGCCTGCTGACTATGGACATTATGGTCCATTCTTCATCCGTATGGCGTGGCACTCCGCAGGTTCTTATCGTACAGGAGACGGCCGCGGGGGAGGCGGAACGGGCAACCAGCGTTTTGCTCCATTAAACAGCTGGGCTGACAACACTAGCCTTGATAAGGCACGACGACTGCTCTGGCCTGTTAAGCAGAAGTATGGCAACAAGATCTCTTGGGCCGACTTGATGATTTTATCAGGTAATGTTGCGATTGAATCAATGGGCGGCAAAACATTTGGTTTTGGGGGCGGACGCGCAGACATTTGGCATCCAGAAGAGGACATCTATTGGGGTGCAGAAACGGAAATGCTGGGTGATAACCGTTACACAGGTGATCGTGAGCTTGAGAATCCGCTTGCTGCCGTTCAGATGGGTCTTATCTATGTTAATCCGGAAGGTCCAAACGGTAAACCAGATCCGGTTGCAAGTGCTAGGGACATTCGCGAAACCTTTGGACGTATGGGAATGAACGATGAAGAAACAGTTGCACTAATAGCTGGAGGGCATACTTTTGGTAAGGCTCACGGTGCGGGAGATGCTTCTCATGTTGGACCGGAACCAGAAGCCGCTCCTATTGAAGCACAAGGATTAGGATGGGCAAGTACATACGGCAGCGGTAAAGGCCGTGACACCATCACCAGCGGTCTTGAAGGTTCTTGGACTGCTAATCCAACACAGTGGGATAACGGTTACTTTGATTTATTGTTTGGCTATCAATGGTGGCTTACAAAGAGCCCTGCAGGTGCCTATCAGTGGCTTGCTGTAGATCCTGCTGAAGAACATCTTGCTCCGGATGCAGAGGATGCATCAAAGCGTGTTCCGACCGTCATGTTCACATCGGATTTGGCCTTGCGTTATGATCCAATTTACGAAAAAATTTCGCGCCGTTTCCATGAGAATCCAGAAGAGTTTAAAGAGGCATTTGCTCGTGCATGGTTCAAACTAACCCACCGTGACATGGGTCCTGTTTCAAGATATCTTGGTCCCGAGGTGCCAGAAGAAGAGCTTATTTGGCAAGATCCTGTACCTGCGGTTGATTATGAATTAACAGGTGCAGAAGTAGAAAAGATTAAAACGTTGATCTTGGATTCAGGTCTGACCATTAGCGAATTAGTCAGAACGGCTTGGGCTTCAGCAAGTACTTTCCGTGGTTCGGATAATCGCGGCGGTGCAAATGGTGCCCGGATCCGACTTGCTCCGCAGAAGGATTGGGAAGTCAATCAGCCTGAACAACTCGGAAAAGTTCTCACTGTACTCGAGAGCATTCAAACTCATCTAGAAAAGAAGGTGAGCATGGCTGATTTGATTGTCCTTGGCGGCTGCGCAGCAGTAGAAAAAGCTGCAAAAGATGCGGGCTTTGACGTAATTGTTCCGTTTGCCACTGGACGTGGCGATGCCACACAGGAACAAACAGATGTAGACAGCTTTGCGGTGCTTGAGCCAATCGCTGATGGATTCCGTAACTATCAGAAGGGACAGTACAGTGTAAGTGCAGAAGAACTTCTAGTCGACAAGGCACAACTACTAAACCTAACCTCACCAGAAATGACCGTACTTGTCGGCGGCATGCGTGTTCTAGGGGCAAACTATGATGGCTCAAAGCACGGTGTGTTCACAGATCGTGTCGGTACACTTACGAACGACTTCTTTGTTAACCTGGTAGATATGAAATATGAGTGGAAGCCTGCGGACGGCGGTGTATATGAAGTACGTGACCGCAAGACAGGTCAAGTCGCGTATACAGCGACCAGAGCTGACCTAATATTTGGCTCAAACTCAGAACTGCGTGCGATTGCAGAACTTTATGCCCAAGATGATAACAAAGAAAAATTTGTACGTGACTTTATAACTGCATGGGTCAAGGTAATGAATGCAGACCGCTTCGACCTTAAGATGAAGAAAGTTCAACTAATTGGGAAGTAAAAGAACCTTCACACTTACAGCAGCAGCATCAATGGTTGTTGGTAACAAAATAAGTTTAATCAAAAAAACCGATTTTCCAATTAGGAAAGTCGGTTTTTTTTCTTTTTCTTGGATGAATAATAAGAAAAGCAGTTTCCTTGTCGACAAAACCGCTTCTATTCTAAAAGATAATCAACAATGTTACTTGATTTGTTGAGTAATCAACGATTTGCGCTAATTTAACCATTGAAAGTATGAAGGGCTTTTTTATAATAATAAACAGATGTTGATTAATATAAAGGAGACAAGAGCATGTTTAACGAAACCTACAAATTATCAAATGGTGTAGAAATCCCAAAATTAGGTCTTGGCACCTGGCTGCTTGACGAGGCACAGGCAGCACAAGCAGTGGTAGAAGCGGTATCGATCGGATATCGTCATATTGATACGGCTCAGGCTTATATGAATGAAAGGGGTGTTGGCGAAGGAATCCGTTCCTGCGGAGTGGAGAGAGAAGAACTTTTCATCACGACAAAGGTTGCTGCAGAAGCAAAAACTTACGAGGCAGCAGCGCAGTCCATTGATGAGTCTTTAACAAAGTTGGGAATGGATTACATTGACCTACTGATTATCCACAGCCCGCAGCCTTGGACGGAGTTCCGTGAGGAGAACCGTTATTTCCAGGAAAACAAGGAAGTATGGCAAGCGATGGAGGATGCTTATAAGAAAGGCAAGGTAAAGGCAATCGGTCTTTCTAACTTCCTTCAGGATGATGTAGAGAATATTCTTGCAAACTGTGAAATCAAGCCAATGGTCAATCAAATTTTGGCACATGTCAGCAATACTCCTCTGGAACTAATTGAATTCTGCCAGAAGAATGACATCCTAGTAGAGGCCTATTCACCAATTGCACACGGTGCAGTTCTCGATCATGCCGAAGTGAAAGTAATTGCTGATAAGTATGGAGTATCAGTTGCTCAACTTTGCCTGCGTTATGATATCCAGCTTGGTCTAGTAGTCATTCCTAAGACGGCAAATCCGGATCACATGAGGAACAATGCCGAACTTGATTTTACTATTAGCGATGAAGATATGGAGACGTTGAAGAATGTAGAGCACATAAAGAATTATGGTGAGCATAGCTTCTTCCCGGTATTTGGCGGAAAATTAAGATAAGGTGAAATGGAGGAATTAAAAATGGCAAAACATGAAGAAGTAAAAAATGGCGTTATTTTCCCAGCGGGTGAAAAAAATCCTTTTTCACAATTTTTTGTGGGACAAAGTTATCTTAAAGGATTAGTGTCTGACCCTGAAGTCAACGTTGGTGTTGGGAATGTGACTTTTGAACCAGGATGCCGAAACAACTGGCATATCCATCGTGATGGATTTCAAATTTTATTGGTAACTGGTGGCGAAGGCTGGTACCAGGAAGAAGGAAAACCAGCTCAATTATTAAAAGCTGGCGATGTTATAGTCACTCACAATGGTGTAAAGCACTGGCATGGCGCTACAAAAGATAGCTGGTTTGTACACATTGCCATCACTGCAGGAAAGCCGGAATGGTTAGAACCTGTCGATGATGAAACGTATAATAAATTATAATATTGAACGCATCGAACCAATTAATTCGATGCACCTATTGTTTGATGATTTTTAAAGGATGATGGGAATCAAAGGTGTTTTAGAAAGGCAATCCGAGGAGCACTCACAGATTTTGTTTTATCAATATTTGTGAGTGTTTTTTGTATGGAGAATCATTAGTTCATATTCAAGGCTGCATGGGAATAAACTAAAGACTAGTAGATTGATAAAAGGAAACATAGAGGGTGAAATAATGGAAGTGATCGTCTTAGCCGCTGGATATTCCAATCGAGCAAATGCATTTAAAATGACTTTGCCGCTAGGGCACATGTCTGTGTTAGAGCATACGATTTCTATATTTGAAGGCTTATGCAGCAGAGTCATCGTCTTAGGTGGGTTTAGAGCAGAACTTATCCAAGAGGAAATCGCAAAAATGGCCAATAAAAATACCTATTCATTTCAGCTAAAGTTTGTTTATAATGAAAACTTTCATCAAGGGATGTTTACTTCCATTCAAAAGGGCTGCAACGAAGTAAAAGCAGAAACCTTCTTTATAACTCCAGGAGATTGTCCGCTTGTAAAAAAAGAGACGGTTCAGCTACTAGCCAAACACAAAGGAAGCGTAGTGATTCCCAGCTTTCAATTTAAAGGTGGTCACCCCATCAAATTATCAGAGCAAGTGAAACAGAAAATTCTCGAAACCCATCCAGAAAGTAATTTACGAGTCGTCCTTAATGGTTACGAAAAGGAATACATCAATGTGGATGACCCTGGAGTCATTATGGATGTTGATACGCAGGAGGATTACCAAAAAGCTATTCATTTTTATGACAAGCTTAAACTGACTTTTGAATAAAATAAAAAAGATGATTGACAAAAAAGATGAGACGTATTAAGATTATCTCAGATTCAAGATAAATTAATTAAAAGTTTTTTGGGGGGATAGAAACATTCGTGCAATGATTATAAAGAAGCTAGGACTAATTTTTTTTGATTATATATCTCGAATTCGAGATAAAATTAAATTTAGGAGGATTTTTATGATGATAAATATTGGTTTATTAATCATTCGTTTAGTAGTAGGGTTATTATTTGTAGGTCATGGAGCTCAAAAGTTGTTTGGCTCATTCGGAGGTTATGGCTTAAAAGGTACAGGAGGCTGGTTTGAATCGATTGGCATGAAGCCGGGAGTAACCATTGCTCTTTTTGCAGGATTAGCAGAACTTATTGGTGGTATTTTATTTGCTATAGGGCTATTAACCCCACTTGCAGCAATTATGATTGCAGGAACAATGATTATGGCAATTATTAAGGTGCACGGACAAAACGGATTATGGGCCACATCAAATGGATATGAATATAATCTGACATTGATTGCTGTTGTGATTGGGATCGCATTAATTGGTCCAGGACAATATGCTTTAGATGCATTTTTATTTTAAACTATCTCGAATTAAAGATTTTTAAATTAATTGATTTTTGAATTAGGAACAAACTAGGTTATTAAGGTCTATTAACTATTTCCTTAAAAAGGGGTGTTAGCAATGAGTAAGAAAACAATGGGTATTCACCATATCACAGCAATCGTAGGGCATCCACAAGAGAATGTCGACTTCTATGCAGGGGTTTTAGGGTTACGGTTAGTTAAGCAAACGGTCAATTTTGATGATCCTGGCACGTATCACCTGTATTTTGGTAATGAAGGCGGAAAACCAGGAACGATTATTACATTCTTTCCATGGGCAGGGGCTCGTCAAGGAATCATTGGAGACGGTCAAGTAGGAGTTACCTCTTATGTCGTTCCAAAGGGAGCATTCGAATTCTGGAAAAACAGATTAGAAAAATTCAATATTCCTTTTACAATCATGGAACGTTTTGGGGAGCAGAATTTGGAATTTGATGATCCTCATGGTCTTCATCTTGAAATAGTAGAAAGAGAAGCAGGGGAAGTTAATACTTGGACCTTTGGAGAAGTAACACCAGAAGTTGCTATTAAAGGATTTGGAGGAGCGACTCTTTTATCCACTCAGCCTAACAAAACGGCTCAATTGTTAGAAGATGTTATGGGGCTTGAATTGGTGGGGAAGGAAGGAGATTTTACACGTTTCAGATCCACTGCTGATATTGGCAATATGATCGACCTTAAATTAACTCCAATTGGACGTGGACAAATGGGCGTGGGAACGGTTCACCACATTGCCTGGCGCGCAATTGATGATAAAGATCAGCTGGATTGGCAAAAATATGTTGCCGCCAATGGGTATGGTGTCACTGCCGTACGGGACAGAAATTATTTTAATGCCATCTATTTTAGAGAGCATGGGGAAATTCTATTTGAAATTGCGACGGATCCTCCAGGATTCGCGCATGATGAATCACATGAAACAATGGGTGAAAAACTAATGCTGCCCTCACAGTATGAACCACATAGAGCACAAATTGAACGAGAGTTATTACCATTTGAAGTAAGAAAACTAGACTGATCTTTCGAATAGACCTATCAAATAAATAAACGGTCCCATGACTGAATGAAAGTTATCAACTATAAATAATACCTTTTTTTGTTGAATGGAATTAGTTAATGAAAGAGTGACTATAAAAGTCACTCTTTTTTTTGCAGTGCAGACATAGGAAAAAATCCCCTTACACAATATTCGATCATACATTCTTATAAATTGTCCTTTTATAAAAATAATGAACAATTTTAATAGAGTTGTTCATTAATTAACAAATTTTAATCATTTAACAATTGTAAGTCTCACATTTATTTTTATACTTGAAATTGAAGATTAAAAATATTTTGAAAGTGAGTGAATAGAAAATGGAATATACAAAACTCGGAAATACGGGATTAGATGTTTCTAGACTCTGCCTTGGCTGTATGAGCTTTGGTGAGGTTCAGCCAGGAGGCCATCAATGGGTACTTAATGAGGAGAACAGCCGTCCTATTATTAAAAAAGCCCTGGATCATGGTATTAACTTTTTTGATACAGCAAATATTTATGCAGGTGGAACCAGTGAAGAGATTGTTGGACGGGCATTAAAGGGTTATGCCAATCGGGATGAAATTGTGCTCGCTACGAAGGTTTGGGGGCGTATGCATCATGGCCCGAATGGTTCTGGGCTTTCCCGAAAGGCCATCCTGAGTGAAATTGATAAAAGTCTTAAGAGACTGGGAACAGATTATGTAGATCTTTATATCATCCACCGCTGGGATTACAATACCCTAATTGAAGAAACAATGGAAGCATTACATGATGTGGTGAAGTCTGGAAAGGCAAGATACATAGGTGCTTCTGCTATGTACACATGGCAGTTCCAAAAGGCTTTACATGTAGCAGAAAAAAATGGGTGGACTCGATTTGTCTCCATGCAAAATCATCTCAATCTTATATACCGTGAAGAGGAAAGGGAGATGTTGCCTCTTTGTAAGGAAGAAAAAATAGGGGTGACCCCATATAGTCCGCTCGCATCAGGCAGATTGACACGTGATTGGTCGGAAAAGACTCATCGGTCAGAAACAGACAAGATTCTAAAATCTAAATATGAACCATCTGCGGATTTAGATAGACTAGTCGTAGAACGAGTTGCTTTAATCGCAGAGAAACATAGTGTTCCTCGTATTCATGTCGCACTCGCATGGTTGCTTCAGAAGGAACCTATAACAGCTCCTATTATTGGAGCTACGAAAATTTCTCAGCTTGATGATGCGGTAGGTGCTCTATCTCTCAAGTTAACACCTGAAGAAGTTGCTTTTCTAGAAGAGCCATATGTGCCTCATTCAATAGTTGGTCATAATTAATTCTGGTGTAAAAGTGTTTGAAATTAGATTTTTAAAAGTCATAACTACGTTAACATCTTACGAAATTGCTTTTCTGGAAGAGGCGTATGTCCCAAATTCAATAGTTGGTTTTAAATAGAAATAGTTCTGCAATGAAAGTGTCTTATCCTGAAGATACAACAACAGCTATTTGCGATCGATTAAGTTAATAACTGTAGAAGTGGCTATTTGGAAGAACTTTATGTTCCACATCCTGTAGTATGTTCAAAGTAATGTTATTTCGGCAATAGCCCTTTAATATAGATAACCCTGATTTCCTTAAATAAAGAAGGAGATCAGGGTTTTTTATGATATTTTTTAAACTATGCAATCCTCTCAATCAAAATACCAACCTGTTCCGCCATAGTTTGAGGCGTAAAAGGCATTCCATTCGTAAACCACCATTCCACAATCTCTACATAAGCCCCTGCAATAAATCGAAGAATAACTTCTTCATGTATTCCGTTATTGATCCCTTCTGTTATATTCACTTCACCCTTTAACCCTTCGATAACAAACTCAAGGAACTGCTTACGGAAAGAAGGGGCTCCTTTACTGGCTAACATGGTGGAAAAGAATAAAAAATGACTTTCAAAGTATTGGAACCAAATCAGGTTTCCATCTATAAAATCCAGACCAGTTGCCGATACCGCCAATTCTCTTAGTTCGTTAATATGTTCTTCAATAAGCTTATCCAGCAAATCAAATTTATCCAGGTAATGAAGGTAGATGGTTCGTCGGCTAACATTTGCTCTGTCGGAAATTTCTTGTAACGTAATTTGATCAAAATTTTTTTCAGACATAAGTTCAATAACAGCTTTTTTTATGGCTTCTTGAGATTTGAGTATTCTTCTATCCACCTTAGACATTGTGAGGGTCACCATACTTTCTAAAAGATAATTAACAATTTTGATCTATTTGTGCACTAATTCACGAATCAAGGTTAATTGACAATTGTAGACATTTTGTTTCTGTTTATAATTATATACAGATGTCACATAATTCATCAATGTGAATTATCAATGACAACAAGATAGAGGAATAAGAAAACAATTTTTCTGTTCTTAACTCACTAGAAATCACAGGAACAGAAATTAAAAATAAGGAGGAAATTCCATGTCATTAGAAATTTTACAAGCAAAAGCAGAATTAAAAGAGGTGGTTGATACTTTCTCAAATTTGGCAGATGAAAAAAAGATTCCAGAACAAATGCCTTTATTCACCCCTGATACTAAGGTTCAGGTCTACATGGGGGACGAATTATTGTTTGATATTTCAGGCACAAAACAATTGGAAGAGGTATTCACAAGTTTCACAGCTAATGTTAAACGTTCATTTCATATGAACGGACAACAAGTTGTCAAAATTGATGGAGATACTGCAACAGGTATTGCCTACTGTCAAGTTAAATTAGTGAGTGAAGAAGATGGGAAAGAAGTTATTACCGATAGTAGTATTCGATATGATGATGAGTATGTGCATCATAACGGAAAATGGTTAATCAAAACTCGTATTTCTCACTTTTCGATTAATGACAAACGAACATTACAAAGCTAATTTGTTTACATTTGGAATTTTAGCTTAAACAAAAACTGGTTCATAGAGGGATCCCTAAAGGAGGCCGTACCGATTTGCTTAGGGGTTCCCTAACAATAAATGAAAGGATGTTTAAATATGACTAATGTTTTAATCATTGGAGCAAACGGGTCACTTGCCCGTGTAGCTATTGATAGGTTCCTCAAAGAAACCGATGCGCAGTTAACGCTTTATTTGCGTAATTCACGAAGAATTAGAAATATCGATTCAAATCGTGTTCGAGTAATCGAAGGGGACGTTATGGACCTTGAAAAACTAAAAGAGGCGATGATTGGAAAGGATGTTGTCTATGCCAATCTTGCAGGTAATCTGGAACAAATGGCAAAAACAGTTGTGGAGGCAATGGACGCTACAGGTGTTAAACGCTTAATTTGGATCAGCTCAATGGGGATTTATGATGAAGTCCCAGGAGAAAGACATGGTAGTATCTTAAATCCATATCGAAAGTCAGCTGCGATTATTGAAACCTCAAACCTTGACTATACGATTTTGAGACCAGGATGGTTTACCAATAAAGATGAAATTGAATATGAAACAACCCAAAAAGGTGAACCATTTAAAGGGCATGATGTATCACGAAAGAGTATTGCAGATTTGATTGTTAAATTAGCTGTTACAGCAGGATTGGAAGTTCGTAGCAGCTTGGGTGTAAATAAACCCTTATAAGTAGGGTGAGCATAATTAATATATAATAAAAAAACAGCGGTAAATACATGATTTGCCGCTGTTTCTTATGGGGAGGTCACAAGTACAATATGGAAGATAAACAAAAAATCCTAGCAGTTTATCAACAGATTGATGATGCAATGGTGAATAAAGACACTAAAAGCTTGAAAACAATCCTTGATGACAATTATGTATTAGTACACATGACTGGTTATCATCAACCTAAGCAAGAATGGCTTGAACAAATAGAAAATGAGCAAATGAAATACTTTATAACCATGCCTCAAAAAATAACAATCATAATAGATGGTAATACAGCTACTCTTATTTGTGATACCAAAATTGACGCTAGAATTTATAGCTTTAGAACTACTTGGAGTATGAAAATGGAAATGCATCTTGAGAAACGTGGAGAAGATTGGTGTCCAGTATATGCAATAGCAACAAGTAATTAGAAAGTAAAATTTTATTACTGTGATGGTCCTTTTATAATGCTAATTCACTTTTTAGGTAAATGACTGTGAGAGGATTTGGCAATCATTTGACACGATTGTGATACCCTAGTGATTTCAATTTGGGTCATAATTATGAAGTGATATTGAAACACATAATAATTATGATTAATTAGGAGTTGAAATACAAAATTATTAGTGCATTCCGCACACTTATAGGATCTATGTTCATACAAGTTTTTGCTATGGTATTGTTGTCCCTTGGTGGTTCTGGATGGGTAGTATCCACTGTCATCCTATTAATGCTATGGGAGATAGCTTGTTGGACGTTTGGGGCGGTTCAGAACTATAATCTAGTATCGCTAGCTCCAGGAGCATCTGGAATTGTCCTTAGTCTGAACAGCTCATTCAGTCTCAACGAATGCCAAGGCAGCAATCAATAATGGATGATGATACCGAAAAAGTTACTTATAGTAATAGATTTATTGACAAAAAGGAAGCTAGTAGGACTTCCTTTTTGATTATCGACATTTAAAATATGCTTTTGCAGTTATATGATTTAAACACATGGAAGAGTAAGCTTCTTTAGGGGATGAGTAAAATGAAAATGAGAGAATTAGGAAACAGCGGCATAAGAGTCTCTTCGATTGGTTTAGGCTGTATGGGAATGGATCATGCTTATGGAAAGCCAGCTGATCGTGATGAAATGGTCAAATTGATTCGTAGAGCTGTTGAACTAGGCTGTAATTTCTTTGATACAGCTGTTGTTTATGGAGAATCCAATGAAGAATTATTGGGCGAATCACTTGCACCAGTAAGAGAACAAGTTGTAATTGCGACTAAATTTGGAATAACTGGAACAGAAATTGTAAACGACCATCTTCAACATATTTTAAATAGCACACCAGAATCCATTAGAGAACAAGTAAAGGGTTCTTTAAAAAGATTGAAAGTAGATTGCATTGATTTGTATTATCAACATCGTATTGACCCTAATGTAGAACCAGAAACTGTTGCAGCAACGATGAAAGAGCTAATGGCTGAAGGGAAAATTAAAGCATGGGGATTATCGAATGCACCAATTGATTATATGAAACGTGCACACGCTGTTTGTCCGATTGCAGCCATAGAAAATCAATACTCCATGATGTGGCGTGAACCAGAAAAAGAATTATTTGATATATGTGAAGAGTTAGGGATTTCTTTTGTTGCTTACAGTCCATTAGGAAATGGTTTCTTAAGCGGAAAATATACAAAAGAAACAAAATATGAAGAGGGCGACTTTAGAAGCTTCATGGGAAGATTCAAACCTGAAGTAATTGACCATAATCAAGCTTTATTAGAATTAATTGCTGAAGTTGCTGAAAGCAAAAAAGCAACATCTGCTCAAGTTGTACTAGCATGGGAATTAGCTCAAAAGCCATTTATTATTCCAATCCCAGGTACTACAAAATTACACAGATTAGAAGAAAACTTAGGTGGAGCGGATATAGAATTAACAAAAGAAGAATTAAATAGCCTAAATGAAGCTTTATCCAAAATTGATATTAATGAAACACACTTCTAATTAAAATAAGGTTAATAAAGATACACCGTAGGCGGATACAACCGCATACGGTGTATCTTTATTAAGCATTAAGTACCTATTACTTTATTGGAATCAAATGGGAAGAAAATTATAGATTCCTCTCTAACAAAATCCCCACCTGTTCTGCCATGACTTGGGGTGGATAAGGCATTCCATTGGTGATCCACCATTCCACAATCCCAACATATGAAGTGACAATAAATTGCAGTAGAACATCTTCATTTAATTCATCGTTCTTTCCTTGTGATGTATCAACCTCATCCTTAAACTCTTCGATAAGAAACTCATGGAACTGACTACGAAAAGAAGGAGCTCCCTTACTCTTTAACATCGTTGAAAAGAATAAAAAGTGACTTTCAAGGTATTCGAACCAAGGAAGATTCGCATCTTTATATTCTTCTGCGGAAGTTGCCTCACAGATTTCTCCCATTTCGTTAATATGTTCCTCAATAAGTTTATCCAGTAAATCAAACTTATCCACGTAGTGGAGATAAATAGTTCCTCGGCTAACATTTGCTCGATCGGAAATATCCTGTATCGTGATGTCATCAAAACTTTTTTCAGACATCAGATCAATCAAGGCTTTTTTTATGGCTTCTTGGCTTTTGGCAATTCTTCTATCTATTTTAGGCATTTTAAGCTTCACCAAACTTTCTTAAAGGATAATTAATAATATTAAATGATTTGTTCATTAGTATACATATTGCGTTGAATTAACAATTGTAAGCAGCATCCTATATCTGTTTATAATTATATACAGTTGTTCAATAATGAATCAATATTTAATTTTAAAACAACTAGAAATAAGGAAATAGGCAATAAAGACGACCTGGTTTAGTAAAATTTCTTAAAAGTCCATAAACAATTTTAATTGAATTGTTCATTAATTAACAACATGCATTGATTTAACCATTGTAAGCACGATGAATCTATTTATAATAATAAACAGATGTGCATTAAAGTATTAGTGTTTATATTGTGGGAATTGGGGTGCTGAAGTTGCTGACTAATGTATTAATCCTTAGTGCAAATGGCCAAGTTGCACGTATGGCTATTAATTTATTTCTAAAGGAAACGGATGCTCAGTTGACACTTTATCTGCGTAACTCAAAAAGACTAAAAATCGTTGATCTAGGTCGGGAGCGTGTCATAGAAGGTGACGTGAACGATGTTTCTAAGTTGAAAGAAGCGATGGCAGGGCAAGATGTTGTTTATGCTAATATTGGTGGCTCAGATATTGTTCAAAAAACTCAAAACATAATCGATTCAATGAATGCCACAAGTGTTAAAAGGGGAATTTTTATTAATATTTTAGGGATTAATGACGAAGTACCTGGCAAGTTTGGGGAATGGAATAAGTATATGGTTGGCAGTGGCATGGATAATTGGCGAAAAGCTGCTAATATTCTTGAAGCCTCAGATATTGATTATACTATTTTAAGATGTACATGGTTCACTAACAAAAACGAAGTGGACTATGAAATAACGGAAAAGGGTGAACCACTTTTGGGAACAGAGATTTCCCGTAAAAGTATTGCGGCCTTGGTTGTCAAAATAGCCGAATCTCCAGAATGGGGTGTTCGTCGCAGTTGGGGTGTTAGCAAACCAAATACGGAAGGCGATAAACCAGCGTTTTATTAAATAAGGTAGCACTAAAACTTGTGAAATTAAGCGTCTTAAACTTATCATCGCCCCAGTTTGAATGTAAGACCATTATAAAGTAACTTGATTCTAGAAGAAAAATAAGGAGGAAATAAAATGAAAGAAGTTGTACTTTGGACAGGTGCTGGACAGATTGGCATGGCGATAGCTAGAAGAATCGGTTTTGGTAAGAAAATTATTGTTGGTGATAAGAACCTTGATAATGCCAAAGCTATTACAAAAATTATGAATGAAGCGGGATTTGATGTAATACCAGTCGAAACGGACATTTCTTCCAGAGAATCTCTTTTAAATTTAATAGCAGAAGGTCAGAAGTATGGTGAAATCACTGCTCTTATCAATGCATCTGGGGTATCACCTAGTCAGGCACCTATTGAAACCATTTTGAAAGTGGATTTGTACGGAACGGCAGTGCTGCTGGAGGAAGTCGGAAAAGTTATAGCTCCTGGAGGCGTTGGTGTGACAATATCAAGTCAGTCTGGACACAGAATGCCTCAATTGGGAGTTGAAATTGATGAACAACTAGCAACGACACCAACTGAAGAACTCCTTAGTTTGGAAGTCCTTCGGCCAGAAAATATCAAGGATACGTTGCATGCTTATCAAATGGCGAAACGGTGCAATGTAAAGCGTGTTATGTTTGAATCTATACGCTGGGGAGAAAAAGACGCTCGTATCAATTCCATTTCTCCAGGAATTATCGTAACTCCATTGGCTTTAGACGAGTTCAATGGTCCAAGAGGAGAGTTCTATAAGAATATGTTTGCCAAGTGCCCTGCCCGTCGACCAGGAACAGCTGATGAGGTTGCAAATGTTGCTGAGCTGCTGATGATGCCACAGGGAGCTTTCATCACAGGATCTGATTTCCTTATTGACGGTGGAGCGACGGCTTCCTATTTTTACGGACCACTAAAACCAAAAGAATAATGAAGGGAATTTCAAAATTCCGCCTAATTAAATGAGGCTTATCAGTCCCAGGAGAGAGTATCGTAGTTAGTATATTAGATCCAGAAAAGAGATATACCAAAGTTGAACTATAACCCGAAAAATGGACACTTAAAAAAAAGTCCCTTATTCGGGTTTTTTGTTTCTCCGGGAATGGAGTCACTTCTAATGTTGTTCCAAATGGAGTACTCGAAATCTGGAAAAAATTAAAAAAATCGGAGCACTTATTTTCCGGATAACTTTGCGAGTATACAGAGATGCTTAGTATATGAATGCAGACATTAAAAGAAAGTAATAATAGGCGGTGAGTTTAAGTGGGTTTCCTATCCAGACTTTTTGGGAATTCAACAAATAAGGAGGCAGATAAAATGGCAAATGTTAAATTGGCAGTAATTTATTACAGCATGGGTGGAACAAACTATCAGCTAGCTAGATGGGCAGAGGAAGGCGCTAAAGAAGTTAGTGCAGAAGTAAAAGTTTTAAAAGTACCTGAACTTGCTCCACAATCCGCAATCGAAGGGAATCCTGTTTGGAAAGCAACAGTAGAAAAAACAAAAGATGTTCCAGAAGTAAAATTGGAGGATCTGGAATGGGCAGATGCCATTATTTTCAGTGTTCCAACTCGCTTCGGTAATATGCCATCACAAATGAAACAATTTTTAGATACGACTGGCGGTCTTTGGTTTAATGGAAAGTTAGTGAATAAAGTGGTTAGTGCAATGAGTTCCGCGCAAAATTCTCATGGAGGCCAGGAAGCTACTATTTTATCCCTTTATACGTCTATGTATCATTGGGGTGCCATCGTTGCTGCTCCTGGTTACACAGATCCAGTAACATTTGGTGCTGGAGGCAATCCATACGGTACAAGTGTTACCGTTGATCAAGACGGTAAAATGATTGAAGATGTACAGGCGGCAGTGAAACACCAGGCGAAACGAACAGTAACAGTAGCAGAATGGGTTAAGAAAGCAAATCAGTAATCACTTTATATTAAAAAGCTAATCGAACTTTTCGATTAGCTTTTGTTTATTGCGTGCCCAGCAAGCCGTTAATTGCTAGTTGGTGAAAGTCCAATCCGAG
>NZ_JAABNN010000013.1 GCF_009928415.1 Bacillus sp. USDA818B3_A | reverse complement strand
TACTCCCGCAGGAGTCTTCGCCGCCTTCCACTCCAATCAACAGTGTTCTTTTACATAGGCTAAATTTTAATAAAATTGACTTTTTCAGTGCTTTTGAAAATCCCGCCAGATTAGAAAAGACGACTCAAAATTCATTTTTGTGAATTTTTAAGTCGTCTTTTTTCAGTTACTATTAATTAACCATTTTTTGTGCTTCACGTAATTGAAAGGTTCTGACTCTTCTTGGTAAGAACCGTCTGATTTCGTCTTCATTATAGCCAACCTGTAAACGTTTCTCATCAATAATAATTGGGCGGCGTAATAAGCCCGGATTTTCTTTGATTAGTTTAAATAAGTCTTGCAGGGGCATTGCGTCCAGATTAACGTCTAATTTTTGGAATGTTTTCGATCTAGTTGAAATGATTTCGTCCGTACCATCTTCTGTCATACGCAGTATTTCTTTAATTTCATCCATTGATAAGGGCTCAGAGAAAATATTTCTTTCGGTGTATGGAATTTCATGCTCTTCTAACCATGATTTTGCTTTTCTACATGATGTACAACTTGGTGAAGTGTATAGGGTTACCATCCGTTCTTCACACTCCTCTTTAATTTACATTCATCTTATATAGTCATGTACCCATTTCTATTGTGGAAGAAACCTCTTCGTAATTAAAATAATTATAAATAAGTAATTTCTATCATAAATTATACACCACTGTTTCAAAAAAGGGTATCCCTTTTTAAAAAATAATAACGATTGAGCTCTTCCTATCTATATATTATTAGACGAATATTCTTCGAAAAAGTTTCAAACTTTTTAAAACTTATTGATTGCAAATTAAATTAAATATTAATTTCATAAATAAAATGTTCGTAAATAATTTATTAATTAAACAGGTATTTTGCGGCTCAATATTCTTCTGTTTTACCTGTCTTTTATTTTATTGACCTTTTCTTAAATTTAACTTAACTTCCATTCTCAATTAAACGCGCCCTATTGAAAACGCATTCAATTAGAATTTAATTTTTGTCTTTTTTACTTTCTTTACATGATAAGTTCTTTTACAATGAAATTAAGAGATAAAAATACCGGTCATGTTTTTTTAATATACACACTGGAGGGGTACAAAAATGGGAGCATACATAACAGATTTAATGATTGTTACTGTGTTAATCATTGGCATTACTGCTTTTATGGGAGTTATAACTAATGGAATCGGAGAGAAAGTATTTGGTGGAAAACGCAGAACTGAGTTTACAAATGAAAGTGCCAAATATCAAACTGGCTGGAAAACCGTTGGCGGAAAGAAAAATTAATTTACAGATAGGCACTATTCGTTAATGCTGGATAAATGCCGAAATATAAAAAAAACGATCTCAATAAAAAATCGAGATCGTTTTTTTATTACTTAATATTAGCCTGATATTGTTTAAGTTCCTTTTCTGAACAAAGAACAAAGTGGCCAGGTGTTACTTCCCTAAATTCGATTGACTCATTATCAGTATAATTATGACTAGCAGGATTATAGGTTTTCCGCTTTCTCGCCCGCTCAGTGATTGGATCTGGAGCAGGAATAGCAGATAATAATGATTGTGTATAGGGATGAAGTGGATTTTTATATAGCTCATCAGCTGGAGCAAGCTCCACCATTTTACCGAAATACATAACACCGATACGGTCACTAATATATTTAACCATGGATAAATCATGCGCAATAAACAGATATGTTAAGCCTTTTTCTTTTTGAAGCTTTTTCATTAAGTTAACTACCTGTGCTTGAATTGATACGTCCAAGGCAGAAATTGGTTCATCCGCGATAATAAATTCAGGCTCAACTGCAAGTGCTCTAGCAATACCAATCCGCTGGCGCTGCCCGCCGCTGAATTCATGAGGATAGCGATTAGCGTGTTCTTTATTCAAACCTACTGTTTCCAGTAAATCGTAAACACGGTTCATACGCTCTTCCTTTGTTTTGGCCAAACCATGAATGTCGATTCCCTCGGCAATTACATCGGCAATTTTCAGTCTTGGATTCAAAGAGGCATATGGGTCTTGGAAGATCATTTGCATTTTACGGTTAAATTCTTTTAACTGCTTCTTAGACTTTTTCCCGTGGACATTAATCCCATCATATAATACCTCTCCACCCGTCGCATCGTATAAACGAATAATCGTTCTGCCAGTTGTGGATTTACCGCAGCCGGATTCACCTACAAGGCCCATAACCTCACCTTTGTAGATATCAAAGCTGACATTATCAACAGCCCTTACTTCATTCGGTTTTCCCGGGTTGAAATATTGCTGTAAGTTCTTAATCTCAAGTAATTTTTCTTTTTGTGCCATTTACTTCCCCCCCTTTGTTCCAGGGTATTTACCTGTACCAGCTGTACCAACATATTGGCTTTGACGTCTCTTTACAGCCTCAGGCGGTTCAACCTTTGGTGCATCTGGATGTAATAACCATGTAGCAGCATAGTGTGTATCGGATACTTTAAAGAATGGAGGCTCCTGCTCCAAATCAATTTTCATTACATAAGGATTACGTGGTGCAAATGCATCCCCTTTTGGAGGATCTAATAGATCTGGCGGCGTACCAGGAATTGAGAATAATTCCTCATCGTCTGTTTCCATATCCGGCATCGAACTAATTAATCCCCATGTGTAAGGATGCTGAGGATTGTAGAAAATCTCATCCGCCGTTCCAATTTCAACAATTTTACCACCATACATGACAGCCACACGGTCTGCTACGTTAGCAACTACCCCAAGATCGTGTGTAATAAAGATAATCGAGGTATCAATTTTCTTCTGCAAATCTTTCATCAATTCTAAGATCTGCGCTTGAATTGTAACGTCGAGTGCTGTTGTAGGTTCGTCCGCAATTAGAATTTTAGGATTACATGCTAAAGCAATCGCAATAACCACCCTTTGTCTCATCCCGCCTGAGAATTGGTGTGGATATTGGTCTACACGAATCTCAGGTTTTGGAATCCCTACAAGCTTTAAAAGGTCTACCGCTCTTTCTCTTGCAGCGTGCCTGCTCATGTTTTGGTGTTTAATTAGCGGCTCCATGATTTGGTTGCCAATTTTCATAGTCGGATTTAAAGAGGTCATTGGGTCCTGGAAAATCATAGAAATGTCTTTTCCGCGGATTTTTTGCATCTCTTTATCCTTTAACTTGGTTAAATCTTTCCCATTAAAAAGGATCTGCCCGCTTTTAATTTCTGAATTATGTTCGGGCAATAGGCGCATAATTGATTTAGTGGTTACAGATTTTCCGGAACCTGATTCACCTACAATAGCTAGCGTTTCCCCATTATATAAATCAAAACTTACGCCACGGATCGCCTTCACTTCACCCGAGAATGTATGAAACGAAATATTTAAATCTTTTACTTCTAAAACTTTCTCCATTTATATCCACCTGCCTTCTAATCACGCATTTTTGGATCCAATGCATCACGCAATCCGTCTGCAACAAGATTGAAACATACCATGATTACCGCAATCATAATGGAAGGAATAATCATTTGATATGGAAAGGCAATCATTGATTTAAATCCCGAATTGACTAATGTACCTAACGATGCATGAGGTTCTTGTAATCCTAACCCGATAAAACTTAAGAATGCTTCAAAGAAAATCGCATTTGGGATAGAAAACATTGTATTAATAATAATGACACCAAACATATTCGGAATCATGTGCTTAAAAATAATCGACGAATCTGAGGCACCTAATGTTTTAGCCGCCAGTACAAATTCTTGTCCTTTAAATTTTAATACTTGTGCACGAACCACACGGGCCATACTTGTCCATCCCGTAATGGTTAAAGCGATAATAATAGGAATAATCCCTGGTTTTAGAACGAGAATCATCAATACAACTACAATCAAGTTCGGTATACCGACGATGATTTCGATAATCCTCTGCATGATACTATCTGTACGACCACCTATATAACCGGAAATTGCACCATATGCCACCCCAATAACCATGTCAATTAACGCAGCCATAAACGCGATAAATAATGATACTTGTGTACCTTTCCAAACACGCGCAAATTGATCACGGCCTAAATTATCAGTACCAAACCAATAATACGCGTCCACTTTACGAATTTCATAAGCGTTATATTCGTTGCCATCTCTTCTAGTTAAGGTACCGTCAAATGGAAGCCAGTGCACATTTTCTAACCCTTGAATCCGTGGTGGAAGGTTGTTATGTTTGGTATTTTGCGTGTCATAATCATACGGTGTAATCATTGGACCGACAAAGGCCATAATAATCATGATAACCAGAATAATCATGCTGACTACGGCACCCTTATTTTTTCGGACCCTTAGCCATGAATCCTGCCAAAAATTCAAACTTGGTTTAGCAATTTTTTCACTTTTCGATGGATCAATATGGGCAGGAGCAAACATATCTTTTGTGAGATTTAAGTCTTTGCTCATTTAGCTTTCCCCCCCGTTACACGAATACGTGGGTCAATAATTCCATATAGAATATCAACTATCAATATAACCACGATAAATAATACTGCGAATAGGATATTTGTCCCCATAATAACAGGGTAATCATTCATATTAATTGATTTAACGAATTGCTCCCCGATTCCTGGGATACCAAAAATTTGCTCAATAACAAGTGAACCGGTCATTAAGCTGACAGCTAGTGGTCCTAAGACAGTTACAACTGGAATTAAAGCATTTCTTAAGGCATGTTTAAAACTAATCTGCCAGCGGCTTGCACCTTTAGCTCGTGCCAAGGTGATGTAATCAGAACCTAAAACCTCAACCATTTCTGTACGCATAAAGCGGGCAGCAATAGAGATTGGGAACATAGCAAGTGCAATGGTAGGCAGAATCGTATATTCAGGGCCTTTCCATAACATTACTGGAAGCCAGCCTAGTTTAACTGAAATATAATATTGCATCAAACCAGCAAAAATAAATGAAGGTATAGATTTACCAACCACGGCAATAAAGGTTGAACCGTAATCTACCCAAGTGTTTTGTTTTAAGGCAGCAATAACACCTAATAAAATACCTAGAATCGAACCAACGATCATAGCTTGCAGACCTAATTGTGCAGATGGTCCAAGACGGTTTGCAATAAGTTCAGTTACAGGGGTATTATCAAATTGGAAGGAAACACCTAAATCCCCTTTTACCAAATTCGCCATATAGTTTAGATATTGAACAGGCACAGGGTCGTTCAATCCATATTTTTCCAAAAGAATATTACGCTGAACTTCAGTAAGTTTTTCGAAGTTATTAAACGGACTGCCAGGAATTAGCTTCATGAGGAAAAAAGTAAGTGATGCAACGACAAAAAGTGTAATGATCATATAGCCAACACGTTTTAATATATATTTGACCATGCCTACACCTCCTAATTAATTAAATTTTCGACATTTTACGACAATTCTCATACAGGTAAAAAGAGAGTATATTCTTTAAAATATACTCTCTTTCTATTTGATTAATTATAGTTACTCATTTGTGATTTTAATCCACTGGTAACTATAGTCAGGTCCAAATGCGTGATGTGCAAAGCCTTTAACTTTTGGATTGATCAAGATGTTAACAGAACGTTGATAAAGTGGTGCAATTGCTGCATCATCCTCTAACAAGATTTTTTCTGCATCTTGAAGTGCCTTCCAGCGTTCTTCTGGCTTAGCAACTAAATCTTCGTTTGCTGCTTTGATTAACTTATCAAATTCAGGGTTGCCATAGCTCATGTGGTTTTGGCCGCCGCCAGTAACCCATAAATCCATATAAGTCATTGGGTCAGCATAGTCTGGTCCCCAACCGCCCATTAATAGATCGTAATCTTCAGCATCTTCACGAGCGATACGAATTTTGAATGGTACAGCCTCAATTGTAATCTTTAATCCTGGTAAGTTCTTTTCTAATTGGTCTTTGATGAATGCATCAGTCACTTTTGATGTTTCTGTATCTTGACCAACATAAGTAAAGTTTACTTCTTTCAGACCAGTTTCTTCAAGTCCTTTTTTCCAAAGTTCTGCTGCTTTTTCTTTGTCAGTTTTTAGGTAAGTTCCTGCTGTATCACGGAAATCTTTATTATCTAAGAAAGAGAAACCTTTTGGAACTAAGAAGTCTGCAGCAATTGAACCGTTTGCTAATACATCATCAACTAAAGCTTTTTTATCAACAGAAAGTGCGATTGCTTTACGGATGTTAACATTTTTCAACGCTGGGTTCTTCTCGTTCATTTTCAACCACCAGATGGATGGTTCTTGGTAACGAAGTAAGTCATCCGCTCCTTCAAATTGTGAAAGGATCGCAGCTTGTGCTAACTTTGGTGTAATATCAGCTTCGCCAGCAGTATATGCGTTTGCAGAAGCTTGTGGATCTTTAGAAACGTTGAAGTTAATCTTTTCAAGAGTAACTTCTTTTGCGTTCCAGTAATCCGCGTTCTTTTCTAATACCCATTCAGTTCCAGTTGGGCCATCCCACTTAGTCATTTTAAATGGACCATTGTAAAGAATGTGGGCAGCGTCTTTCGCGTAGTCTTTGCCTTGTTCTGTCACATACTTTTCGTTTTGTGGATAGAACAATGGGAATGTTAAGTATGATTCAATATATGGAAGAGCTCTTACAAGAGTTATTTCTAAAGTATTATCGTCAATTGCTTTAATACCTAAATCTTCTAGTTTTGCTTTTCCTGCAACGATTTCAGAAGCATTTTTGATTTTGCCTTCCATGAAGTAGGCACCATATGGAGCAGCTACTTTAGGATCAATTGCACGTCTCCATGCATACACGAAGTCATTAGCAGTAACAGGGTCACCGTTAGACCATTTAACATCTTTTTTTAATTTGATAGTGAGGACAGTTTTGTCATCATTATAAGTTGGCATGCCATCAGCAACACCATTAATTACTTTTTGATCTGGGTCTAAGCGATATAGACCTTCGTTTGTTGCGTTAATAGTTGTGAAAGCCAAAGTGTCTTGAGCCATTACACTATCCATTGTTGGAATTTCAGCAGATTCCAGAATATTTAGTTCTTGTTTATCTGCTAATTGTTCTGTATCACTAGTGTTTTTGCCATCAGACGAGCTTGTGTCTTTTTTATCACCGCCTGAACATGCTGCTAAGAACATGCTAAGTACTAGTGATAGTACTAAAAGTAGTGAAAGTTTTGATTTCTTCACTAGTAGACCTCCCTTTTCTATTATTCTGAAAAATTACTACATTCCCTATTATACATATTTTCAACTAATTGTACATTACTTTTTGAAAATTAATTTTCATTTTCGAAACAATTGTTACGTAAGCGTTACACATGGCTATGATATAATTTAGACTTATACCATATTTTTTTGTATACTATAGGTCTGTTTCACTTGATAAATCAGGCTTCACAGGAGGTATAGCATGAGATTTAACTTCAAGAAAAATCTAATAATTCTCTCTATTACTCAGACAATAATTGTAATAGCTTCATTATTTTTCCACCATAATATTTCACTCATTCACTATATCGATATATCTTTTTATATTGCTGCAGGGTTAATTTTACTATCCTTACTGCTTTATACCATTCATAGCGGATTTTACGATGTCATCTCAAAATCCTTTAATCTTGCCTTCTCCCGCGGAAGAGATAAAAGGAGATTTGAGGAAGTCCCTGGATTATCTGAATTAATCAGCATAGATGAAAAACCTTTTCTTCTCCATGGGCTGATTAATGGTCTTTTAATGGCGGCCGCTCTTATTGCCTATTATTTGTAACTAGCTTGAAATTACTCTTTGTAATCGGATATAATGTTCTAAAATGCCAATAATTTTTTAAAAGCAGCGATAAAGAGTAGTACGTATTTCTCTTCGTTTCAGAGAGTTTGTGGCTGGTGAAAACAAACACGAGAAAATACGGAATGGACTTTTGAGCCTCTGCCCGAACCATTTATCATTGTATAAGTCAGTAGGAGCAGACGTTTTACCTTGCGTTAAAGGGTCATCAAGTCATCCCTTAAAAGATGGTTTGAGACTGAGTGACTCATGTTTGAGTAATTTAGGGTGGTACCGCGAACCATTCGTCCCTATAGTTTTTAGGGACGAATGGTTTTTTATATATATATTTAGGAGGAAAAACCAGATGAAAACAATTTTTTCAGGAATTCAGCCAAGTGGAACGATTACACTAGGGAACTATATCGGAGCAATGAAGCAATTTGTGGAATTACAGCACGAGTACAACTGCTTTTTTTGTATCGTGGACCAGCATGCGATTACGGTTCCCCAGGATCCACAGACTCTTAGGAAAAATATCCGCAGTTTAGCAGCGTTATATCTGGCTGTTGGTATTGACCCAGAGAAAGCAACCTTGTTTATTCAATCGGAAGTACCTGCACATGCACAGGCTGGATGGATTATGCAATGTATATCCTATATTGGAGAGCTAGAGCGGATGACACAATTTAAAGATAAATCTACAGGCAAGGAGGCGGTTTCCGCAAGTCTGTTAACTTATCCGCCTTTAATGGCAGCAGATATTTTACTATACAATACAGACCTCGTACCTGTTGGTGAGGACCAAAAACAGCATTTGGAGTTAACAAGAGATTTAGCAGAAAGATTTAATAAGAAATACAATAATGTTCTTACTATACCTGAAATCAGTCTGCCTAAAGTCGGTGCTCGTGTTATGTCACTCCAGGAACCAACAAAAAAGATGAGTAAGTCCGATCCAAATAAGAAAGCCTTTATTACTCCGTTAGATGAGCCAAATCAAATTGTGAAGAAAATTAAAAGTGCTGTGACCGATTCAGATGGAATCGTTAAATTTGATACGGTAAATAAACCTGGAGTGTCGAACCTTTTATCCATTTATTCGATCCTTGGAGGAAAATCCATTGGAGAGCTTGAAGAAATTTATGATGGGAAAGGGTACGGAGATTTCAAAGGTGACCTGGCGGAGGTTGTAGTAGACTTCCTTAAACCAATTCAAGAAAGATATTACAACTTGGTAGAATCAAGTGAGCTTGACGATATCTTAGACCGTGGTGCTGAAAAAGCAAACCAAGTAGCGAGCAGAACTCTTAAGAAGATGGAAAATGCTATGGGTCTTGGACGTAAAAGAAGGTAAAGAAAAAAAAGCCTGATAGGCAAAGGCAGGCGGGACCTGCCTTTGCTGTCAGGCTTTTAATTTACTTTTGGACCATGTTCCATCTCCCAGAGTTTTTCAAAGAAGGGCTGTCCTTTTATTAAATTTTCACAGAAGGTTTCATGGCGTTTGGACCAGCCATATTTTGTTTCTTCAAAAAGCTGTTCCCAAGCATCCTCAAAATTCATTTCTTGAATGGTTGAATATTGCTCAGGACACCATTCAGTGTACCAATAGCGGACCTCCGCTTCGTTATTGGCTGTCAGTAATTGATCGAGTGCCATAAAAAGTAATTGCTTTAACTGTCTTTCTTTTCTGGTTAGGCCTCTCATCAAATCAGGTTCAGGTGATAAGATATGAAAGTCCTTCGTTTTAGGCTGGGCGTAAAAATGATATGGTTTTGCTTCATGCTGGCTGATCATTTCGTAAACAAGCTGTTCTTGTCTCGGTATTAATCTGCTTTTTCGGATTGGAATATTATATCCAATCGTATCTACTGCTAATATTCCTGTGCCGTCCGTAACGACAAAACAATAATCAAGCTGGATTCTTTCGTGGTTTTTTCTTAAGTAGGCTTTTTGAAAAATATCATCGAGAAGCTGTTGAGGCAGCTCAGATAAATCATTCTCGATGTAATCAAATAGAAGCGGCTCGATTTTTATCAGCGGCACTTGGTCTAACAGCTCTACACCGTCATCTTTTCGCCATTCATGAAAGTGGCAAACATTATATCCATTTTCCTCGCCTTCAAACCAATTTACCCAAACATCATGAAGATACAACATTATACAACCCCTCACTTCAAGAAACTGTTTGTCAATCAGTATGGGCAGACCTCAGTTAAATTATTCCTTTATATATATTTTGCTCCAAATGGGGACAAACTTTCCGTTAATCTTCAATATATCTATCCGCTTGTGTAGTAAATGAAAGCTTTATAGAATAATTATTCATTTTATAATAATTTTTGATAATATAATATCCCATTGCATATCCCATTAGTTTTGGGTACCTGCCGCCACCATATAACAGGTCATCGTGCCCTCTTTCAACTTTCTTCTTTCCCAGCTGATTTTTTAAGTACCTCTCCCAAAATGTTGATAACTCTTTTTCTGAATAAGCAGTGCACCAGGAGGCTAAGTATTCAGGTCCACAGTTTTTTAAAACAGTATATTCTGCTAGTCCTTCAATTATTAAAGAATCAAGTAAAGTGTACTCTTCTATTTTCTTATTTAAGCGATTCATCCTGCATACATGATGATATTCATGAACAATGAGAGCTTCAATCTCCTTAGGATCATCGTAATTCGAGAGGAATAAAAAAAGTTTATCTGGGAAGGACACCCCCGCTTTTCCTTTTTCTGCTCTTCTAAAAAGTCCTCCTGTCTGTGCGATTGGAAAAATAAAAATAGGGATATCCGGACCATTCCACCTATCTCTATATTTAGAAAGTGTTTGTTCTACTTTTTCCCATGCCTGCTGTTTAATCAGCTCCGTTTGGTACGCTCTGGAAGATCGGGACGGCTGATACATGCCAAAGTTTATCAACTCGCTATATATTTCCCTTTTTGTTTGTCCCTTAAAATAAGGAATCAGCTTTTCACAAATATTTAAAGGATTATCAAAATCAGCCTCAAGCCATTCATCAGTCCTAATAATACCCATTTGTTCACCCCATGACGAAGTCTTCTTCTCGTCAGTTTATGAAAAATGTCTATAGAAGTTCAAAAAACAAGAGGGAATTGCAAGTATCTAAACTTTCCGATCAGGGCAAAAAAAAAACGGCCAAACATACTGTCTGACCGTTTAGCTTCCTATTCGTATTTTTTAAATACAATCGTAGCGTTATGACCGCCAAAACCAAGCGAGTTACTCATTGCTGTCTTAATTTCCTTCGAGCGGGCTTTGTTAACTACATAATCCAAATCACACTCCGGATCTGGTGTTTCATAATTAATTGTTGGCGGAAGGATGCTATCCCTAATCGCCAATACCGAAAAGATCGCTTCGACTCCACCTGCAGCGCCGAGAAGGTGACCTGTCATAGACTTTGTCGAACTCATGGCTAATTTATAAGCATGTTCACCAAATACTTCTTTCACAGCTAGTGTTTCGTACTTATCATTATATTCCGTACTAGTACCATGAGCATTTAGGTAATCAATATTCTCCGGTGCTAACCCACTATCATTAATCGCCATCTTCATGGCACGAGCCCCGCCTTCACCACCTGGTGCAGGTGCAGTAATATGGTAGGCATCACCTGTTGCACCATATCCGACAATCTCTGCATAGATTTTTGCACCTCGTGCCAACGCATGCTCTAATTCTTCTAATACGACAATCCCTGCACCCTCACCAATAACAAACCCATCACGGTTACTATCAAATGGTCTGCTGGCTGTTTGCGGGTCTGGGTTAGTAGACAGCGCAGTATTTGCACAAAAACCAGCTACAGACATTCTTGTAATAGGTGCTTCTGCTCCACCAGTTACCATCGCATCTGCGTCACCGCGCTGAATCACTTTAAAAGCGTCGCCAATGGAGTTCGTTCCTGTTGCACAAGCGGTTACTGTACAAGAGTTGAATCCTCTTGCCCCGAGCGTAATCGAAACTTGGCCTGTAGCCATATCCGGAATCAGCATAGGAACAAAGAAAGGACTTACTCGCTTATAACCTCTTTTTTGGAAGATCTCAAATTGTTGTTCGAACGTTTCCATCCCGCCTATACCTGAACCAATCCATACACCTACTCTGTGTGAGTTTTCCTCATTAATGGTTAAATCGGCATCCTGTACTGCCATAAGGGCAGCAGCAACGGCAAATTGAGTAAAACGGTCCATTTTTCGCGCGTCTTTTTTATCCATAAAAGCTTCAGGATTGAAATCTTTTACTTCTGCAGCAACCTTTGCTGGATATTCATCGGCATTCACTCTTGTCAATGGCCCAACGCCTGATTTTCCTTCTACAATCCCTTTCCATGTTGTCTGAACATCATTCCCAAGCGGTGTAACAGCACCGACACCTGTAACAACAACCCTTCGCTTTTCCATTTAGACATCTCCTTTATCTTATCTATTTAACTAAAATTCAAATTGTTTTATTTACCCCAGCGCATGGCAATAGCGCCCCATGTTAAGCCGCCTCCAAAGCCAACCATCACAACTATGTCATCATCTTTAATTCTTCCTGCTTCAACATCTTCGATCATCGAAATTGGAATCGATGCAGCTGAAGTATTACCATATTTATTTACTGTCTTCGACATCTTTTCAACCGGCAATTCCAATCTCTGTCTGGATGCTTCCATAATTCGAATATTTGCCTGATGCGGAATTAAGAAATCAACATCTTCTTTTGTTAAGCCCGCTTTTTCAAGTACATTGATACAGCTCTCACCCATTTGTCTAACGGCAAATTTAAAAACTTCACGGCCATTCATGATAATGTATTCGTCTTGATATAGGTGTTTTGCGCCAGTACCATCTGCACCTAACTCAAAAGATAAAATTCCGCGATTTTCAGAAACAGACCCAATAACAGCTGCACCAGCCCCATCGCCAAATAATACAGCGGTATTTCGATCATTCCAATCTGTAATCTTAGACAGCTTTTCAACGCCTACCACTAGTACATACTTATATTCTTGTGACTCAATAAATTGTTTAGCTGTTATAATGCCATACATAAATCCAGCACAAGCTGCGCTAACATCCATTGCGGCCGCTTTCTTAGCACCTAATCTTTCCTGAATCCGGCAGGAAACCGATGGAAACGGAGAATCTGGAGTCACAGTCGCTACTAATATTAAATCGATATCCTCTGCGCTGATCCCGGCATCGCTGATTGCTTTTTGAGCGGCAAAAAATGCCATATCAGATGTATCCACATCATCAGCAGCAATCCTTCTTTCTTCAATACCAGTCCTAGTTCTTATCCATTCATCAGAAGTATCCACTATTTTTTCTAAATCATGATTGGTGACTACTTTTTCCGGTAAATATCTGCCCATTCCAACAATACCAGCTCTCATCATTCCATCTCCTTTAATTTTGGTCAGACCCTATCTATATTTAGGATTAATATCAATTATTATGACTTGGTACTAATTTTATCAAATAAGCCCTAATTTAAGCAACTGTTTCTTCTTACTTATCATCCGCTAATGTACATACCTTTTATGTGTTTAATCATATTCTACAACAAGAGATATTTTTTATTGGGGAGGAAGGAAAAGAATGACAGATTTTGATGAGGGGCAAGAGTCCGAAAAGCACGAGGAATGGGAAAAACAAATAAAAGAAGATCGGTTTACAAGTTTAATGTTTGGACCTCGAAGAGATCAGGACGAAAAAAGATCCCATCACCGAGAGGAACCAAAACACAGCAGTTCCACCATTGATTATGAGGAACTGATGATCAACATTGATAACTTGGTTGAATCTTTCCGCGGACTTAAACCCTTATTTAGTAAAGTGATGCCTTATGTCCAACAATTTTGGAAAAAAAAATAAGCTGCCAACCTGGCAGCTTATTTAACGTTCGGTTTCCTTAAGAGCATCCGCTTTCCCTAGCTCATATGCTTCCTGCATTACTTTAGTGAATAGGTTCATAAAGGGTTGAATGAGCTCCATGGATAGTTCCACCCCTGCTTGGTCCAGCTGTTCTTTTGCTTCTGGTAAGTATTTCATCGCAATCTGCATAAATTGTAGTGTCTGTTCCTGATTTTCCACAATATGTACCCCTTTATCATTTTAATTAGGCCGATCCCCTGTAACATTAATTAACCTATTTTATTATAAACGTTAATTAGAGATAAGAACGGCCCTATACCTTTTTATTTTAACCGTTGATTTCTAGATTGAAAAGTACACCCTATCATTGTTCAGCGTTGTTTAGATTTATGCGGCCCAATAAATCCAATTGCCTTTTTATAGATTCTTGGAACGGTGTAACGTGCTTTACCGTAACTCTTTTTATTGTTTGATCGATTAGTACTGGTTCCGGCCTTACCGACTCGGTTAAACTCCCCTTCAGTTTTAATTGTGCAGCACATTGAATCCAATAGTCCTCTATGCCGCTTTCGATCAAAATACAGTTAGAACGGAGCCCTGACTCATCTATGATTTCTAGAATTGCTTCCACTGCATCATCTATAAATAGAATATCTCCAGTCCATTCCCGTTTATTTGCCGTAATTTCTGTTTCCTCAAATCTTGCTAAGAGTGCTTGCTGGAATGAAAACGTTGGAGGCTGCCAAGGACCGTAAACGGCGGGCAAATATACAAATTGCCATTCAATTGGCGCACTTCTTAACCATTGTAATACAGCATCAGGTTCCGTATTTAGATGTTGAATTGGCAGTATACTAACAATCTCTGTCACATGATTATTATCTATAAATTGCTGAAGCGATTTTCCTGACTCCGTTTGTAAAATGGTTTCCCTATTTAACATATATAAATCATATAAAGATACAAAAAGAGTGGTTTTGACCGTGTCTTCTAATTTATACCCATCTAACTTGGAAAGGGAAATTTCGTTAAAGTTAGCATTTCTGCCGATTTCTAGTCTTTTCTCTTCAAGATTTCCTGTTTCCTCAAGATTGTCTATATGAATGCCAATAACCTCTAAGCCCTTATTTAAAAGTGTACTCCCAATATGAAAACTAACAAAATCATAAATGCCAAATATAATGGCCTTGTCCATTACATCTTCCTCCCCAAAAATCACCTTATTGAAATCCTATGCGGCTTCCTAAGGAAATATTTCTTTTGGGGAGGTCACATTAAAGTACGGTTTCATGGCTATGAAAAGACTTAATCAACATTTTTCCAAGCTGCGGTTTTTTTTCTGGAAGAATAAAGGTTGGATTTATTTTAGGGGATTTTATGATCTTTTGATAAATTTGTGATTGAGTATATGATTTTCCGCCTGCTAATACTTGGATAATGGTAACAGGACAGTCAAAATCAAGATTAACCATTTCATCCATGGTTAGTATTTCTTTTTCTATGGCTGCATGGTCGATTTGATGGGCAAAAGTTAATTCCTTCATTAACTTTTTATAAAAAAATTTATGTTCTTTCTCTAATTCAAGTTGATGTTTCAAAGATAGAATTGGATTTAGAAGGACTACTGACCGAATACACCCATTCATCTTTTCGAGTAACTTTACCGCAACTAACGCTCCCATTCCTTCGGCAAGCACATGAATTTTATTATTCAGGATTTCACTTCTGATTACATGTTGATATAACCTTTGAGCAAGCTCGACAGCCTTTTCGCTCCCCCAGTTTCGCCCATATAGATTTGAGGAAAAAATGGTGTACCCGGCATCCTTTAATTCATTGATAATAGCCAGCTTTCCTTCATTTTGTGTCCAAAAGCATTTACTTTCATCAACAAAATGTCTTTCATCTCCAATAATTAGAATCCCAAATCCTGTAGGCTTTTCGGGGTAATGAATGATATTCCATTGGGTATCCATCTGAAAATTACGATTCTCCATCGCTAAATCTCCTTTAACCTATTTCCTCAAGGTATTGTATGCCGTTTCACAAGAGATGAAAGGGAGTTTGCCCATATTTTTAAAAACAATGGACATTATTATGGCCCAAAACTTAGAAACATTAGTCTGAAAATTGTTTTTATATATATTTTTTCACCATTGTATGGTAGTATTTAAAGTAATGTATAATAAGTAAGAGGTGAAAACGAGTGCGTATTTTTTGGACTTTTTTATGGTCTTTCCTTTTAGTACACATGCTTACATATGTTGTTAGTTCAATGACAGAAGGTGCAAGTTATAATTTTGCACAAGGTTCTATTTCGGCTGTTGTTGTTACCGTTTTAATTCTTATTTTGACAACCATCATTCCTAACGAACCTGTACAAAAACATTAATAAGAAAAGGTCTTCCAATCTGTTTGGAGGACCTTTTTTCTGTTTTTTCACTGCTTTTGTTTCACGTCTATAAATATTTCAGCTTGATCAATCGTAATTTCAACGGTTGACTGATCATGAACCCTTCCAGCGATTATCTCCCGGGCAAGCTTTGTTTCTATATTTCTTTGTATATATCGTTTTAATGGTCTGGCCCCGTATATCGGGTCAAAACCATTAACAGCTATAAATTCCTTGGCATCTTCGCTGATGATGATGTCGATTTGCTGCTGTTTCAATCGATTTTGCAGGTCATGAAGCATCTTAACAACAATATTCTTTATCTCACCTAAAGACAATGGCTTAAAGAGGATGGTCTCATCAATTCGATTTAAGAATTCTGGGCGGAAATGTGTCCTTAACTGTCCCATCACCTTATTTCTAGTTTCATCTGAAATTTCAACCTCATTGTCACTTCTTTCTAGCAGGAAGTGAGAGCCTATGTTAGACGTCATAATAATAACAGAGTTTTTAAAGTCAACTACGCGTCCTTGAGAATCTGTAATCCTTCCATCATCTAATGCCTGAAGTAGAATATTAAATACTTCCGGATGCGCCTTTTCAATTTCATCCATTAAGATAACAGAATAGGACCTTCTTCTTACTGCCTCTGTTAGCTGCCCCCCTTCTTCATATCCTACATACCCCGGAGGTGCCCCAATTAATCGAGAAACCGCATGCTTTTCCATATATTCAGACATATCTATTCTTATAATATGCTCTTCACTATCAAATAACGACTCAGCAAGTGCCTTGGCGAGTTCTGTTTTCCCTACGCCTGTTGGGCCTAGAAATAAAAATGATCCTATTGGACGGTTGGGGTCTTTAATCCCTGCTCTTGCTCTTAAAACTGCATCCGATACCAAATTAACTGCCTCATTTTGGCCAATTACTCGTTCATGTAAGATCGATTCTAATCTAAGCAGCTTCTCTCGTTCACCTTCGACTAATTTAGAAAGTGGGATGCCTGTCCATCTGGAAACAATCGCAGAAATTTCTTCACCTGTTACCTCTTCACGAAGCAGCCTCTCATCTTTTGCTGCATTTTCCTCTAACTCTTTCAATTCTTTCTCTGCTAAAGGAATCTGTCCATGTCTTAATTCAGCGGCACGATTTAAATCATATCGGTCTTCCGATTGCTGCAGCTCTCGGCGGAGTCTTTCAAGCTGTTCACGTTTATCCTGCAATTTTTGAATAGACTGCTTCTCCTGCATCCATTTCGCCTTCATCGCATTTGCCTGATCCTTTAAATCCGCAAGTTCTTTTAGAAGTGCTTCAAGTCTTACTTTACTTCCCTCATCACTTTCTTTTCGAAGTGCCGCTTCTTCTATTTCTAGCTGCATCACTCTGCGTGTCACTTCGTCTAGTTCAGTAGGCATGGAGTCAATTTCCGTACGGATCATTGCACAGGCTTCATCGACAAGGTCAATGGCCTTATCAGGCAGGAACCGGTCCGTAATATAACGATCCGATAAAGTAGCTGCTGCCACTAAAGCATGGTCATGAATCTTTACCCCATGATGGACCTCAAACCGTTCTTTTAGTCCTCTTAAAATAGAGATAGAGTCCTCGACATTTGGTTCCTGGACAAGTACTTGTTGAAAACGACGTTCCAGTGCTGGATCTTTCTCAATATATTTACGGTGCTCATCAAGTGTAGTTGCCCCAATACAATGCAATTCTCCTCTAGCAAGCATCGGCTTTAACATGTTCCCGGCATCCATTGCCCCTTCGGTTTTACCCGCTCCAACAATGGTATGAATTTCATCTATAAAGAGCAAAATGCGCCCTTCGCTTTTCTTGATTTCATTTAAAACTGCCTTTAGCCGTTCTTCAAACTCACCTCGAAATTTAGCCCCGGCAATAAGCGAACTCATATCTAATGAAAAGATGGTTTTGTCTTTAAGTCCTTCCGGAACATCTTTTCTGACGATTCTTTGGGCAAGTCCCTCGACAATGGCCGTTTTCCCTACCCCTGGTTCACCAATCAGCACAGGATTATTTTTTGTTTTTCGTGATAAGATTCGAATGACATTACGGATCTCCGTATCCCTGCCGATTACTGGATCAATTTTACCAGCTGCTGCTTCGGCCACAAGATCTCGCCCATATTTTTTTAGCGCATCATATCCTGCTTCTGGATTTTGTGAAGTCACTCTCTGATTCCCCCTTATTTCTTTAATAATTTTTAAAATCATCTCGGGAGTGATTCCAAATTTTTGAATGATTTTTTTCATATCAGAATCATTTGCATGAACGGAGGCTAACAAAATATGTTCCACCGAGATGTACTCATCTAAAAATTTAGAGGCGAACTCCTCCGCATTGACCAATAGCCTTTGCAATTTCGCGGTAATATAAAGTTTACCTTGTTCCACTCCACTGCCGCTTACTTGTGGTTTCTTTGCTAGTTCTCGTGATATAGATAGCTTTACCTGATCCACCTGCAAGCCCGACTTTTCGAGGATTGCTGAAATTAGGCTATCCTCTTGATTCATAAGAGACAAAAATAGATGAAGTTCATCAATTTCTTGGTGACTTTCTTTTATAGCTAAGCCTTGCGCATCCATGATCCCTTTCTGCAGCCGCTCCGTCATCCGATTAAGATCCACATGCCTCACTCCTTTTGACCTTTTTTGACCTTTTAGTTATATTATAAAAAATTCTATTGTATAAGTAAAATAAAGACACAAGAAAAGCCATCCAAATAGATGACTTTTTCTAAAAATGATTAAGGTTTACGTACGTAGGTCCAAACACGGTCATCATTTGATGTCTCTGGAAATGAGTCCCCTGCTTTCAATTTAATCTTTTTGGGGTTTGTTACATTACTTCCGGCATCACCCATTTCGATATAATAACCATTGTTCGGTGCCTTTTTCCCAGGTCTAAATTGATGATTTTGTCCCATTCTTCATCCCCCCTTTATTAATACATCTTTATTATCTCCGTTTATTGTATGAGCATTATAGGGAAATTCTTTCAAATTCGGCACGAGTCGACACTATTTCCCGAGAAATATGCTAGGTTCCCATCCATTTATTGACGATTATATGAACTTATTCCACTTTTATTGCGAATCATTCTTTATTAACAATATAATTATAGTATTATCTAGGGGAATCTCATTAACCTTGACTTGCATTTTTTAAAAATTTATTTGTACCTTTAAAGGTGGTTATAGTATGCAGTCAGTAAAAGAAATGCCTGTTACGTTGTCACATCTTTTTGAGACCGTTCACCATATAAAGAAAATTGAAAAAGGTACGTTTTTGTTTCGGGAAGGTTCTCAAGCAGATGAAATGTATATAGTCCAAAGTGGAATTCTTCAAATCAGCAAAATCATCCCGGATGGCCGAGAGTTAACCATTCGAATGTGTTCTAAGGGAGATTTTGTTGGTGAATTAAATTTATTTTCACCAACTTCGAAGTATTTATTAAGTGCACGGGTCGTAGAGAGTGGAGAAGTTGCTGTTATTATGAAGGATGTGTTAGAAGATAGACTGTCCCAAAACCTGGCCCTATCATTTGAATTTATCCAATGGATGAGCCTCCAGTTCAGAAAAACACAAACAAAATTTCGGGATTTAGTCCTTCATGGCAAAAAAGGGGCTTTGTATTCTACTCTTATCCGGATTAGCAACAGTTATGGAGTAAAAACCAATCGAGGAATTCTGGTGGAATTACCTTTTACCAATCAAGAACTGGCGAATTTTTGCGGCACATCACGCGAGGTAGTCAATCGGCTCTTAAGCGAATTAAGAAAGTCAGATATCATTTCTATCGATAAAGGCTGGATTACCATCCATGATATAGATTATCTAAAAAGGGAAATCGATTGTGAAGATTGCCCAATTGAAATCTGTAAAGTAGATTAGTACCAAGCGAAATCAGACATTTATAGACTGGTGAAAAGATCTATCTCAGCTATTACATTAAAAAAATCGGTCAATCAGACCGATTTTTTTAATGTAATATATGCAATTGAATACCAAGAATAATAAAAATAATTGCTGAATTAATGATTTCATATATGCCAATTTGAAGTGGTGATAATTTTTTTCCATAAAAGAAATAAGCACGAAGAAGGCTGGGGATATAAGCGACCGCTACAATCCAAAATCCGCAAATGAACCATACCGCCACGACAAGAAAATGATAGGTCCATGAAATCCATTTGAAAATAGTATTTTTCTTTTCCCTAATCATGGTTTTGACATAGAAGGTACAACCTATAAAAAATAAAATAGATGTTAAAAATGGAAAAATCAATGTGTGAAGGGTAAGAGTCCCCTGACCTAAATAACTGCTCGCAAGGCCTGCAATAGAAAAGGCAAATACGGCACTCAAATCATTCATAAATGCTCTGTCTTTATTTTTTGAAGTAAAGTAGGCGTTTATTGCGAAAAACGGCAGCATCATGAATCCAAAAAATACAATGGATGGCCTATGAATAAGCGGAAACAACATCAATAATAATGCGGGTACGATATAAATAATCGTCCACTTTGTGTAAAAGCTAATTTTTTTCTTCTTAAATAATAAGAGCATCGGATAGGTAGCTAGATATAGCAAGATCCAGCCAATAAAAAATGGTATGTCCTGCCATATAAACCCTCCATCTATCACTCCCAGCCAAAAGGGAATGATAAGCATTGCCCAAGCGCCATGTTGTTTTGGTAAGAATAACTTCATCCTTTCTCACTCCTTTTCTTTATAGCCTAACTATAAAAGAGTCGGCTCAAAAAATAAGTGAAGAGTGTCACTATAAATATGAAAAAAAGAAGGCAATTCAATTTGCCTTCTTCAATCCTACCGAGATATGAATGGAAATGGATGTTTGTCAATCAGTCATGGTAACATTAATCATCTCTAGCGAAGTTATCCACTGATCATTAACTGCATTCCCATTCCATATCTTACATCTTATATGAACAAACCATATAACCCCTACTAAGTAGTATAATGTGTGCCACGGGGAATGGCTGTGATAAAAGTAACATATTTGACAATTTTATTAACTTTTTTCATCTTTTTTATGAACAATCTTCTTCATGATGAATTCTGTTGTCCAATTTATTATTCCTTCTTTATCCTTAATCGAAAATGATGGATACAAATGATCTCGAATTACTTCTTTATCCCAATATACCATAGTGCAAATCTGGGTTAATGATTTTATTAGTTGCAAGTCGTCTTTTCCCTTTACGATCACGAGTTTTGGGTAATTTTCCTTTTTATAACCTTCCACTATAATGACATCAGGTTGAAAGAATTTTAGCAGTCCTATTTGGCCTTCTAAAGTTAATTCCTGATTGTCTGCCTGCAAGACTACTCTTCCACTCCCTTCAACAAGGGAGGCAATCGCCCCTGAACGAATATGGCTTGCAGAGTCCTTCTGCTCCGTTACGTCCGGTTTCCCGCCATGGCCATGATGTTTGATCGTAACGGTTTTAATTCCTCGGTTGCTGAGGGATTCTATTAGTTGATTAATAAGTGTCGTCTTCCCGCTATTTTGATATCCTGCCACTTGAAAAACAAAGGGTTCTACCAAGGCCACACACTTCCAACTTGATCTTCAAGCATTAATACCTCGACTTCAGTCCCTGCCATAAAGCCTCGTGTTCCTCCCGGAAGAATCATGAGTGAATTCGCACCGGCCAGGCTCATAATAATATTGGATTTGTCCAAACCGCTAGGAGCAGCCTTTAACCTTCCTTCGTCCACAAATACGCTACTTCTAACAAATCTTGTAAACGGATTCGCCTTAGGAAAATCGACTTCAAGCAAAGCCTTTTCTTTTCGTAGATGAGGCTTCTTAGAATATAGTTGTGTCCTGATAATTGGCCGGACAAATAGTTCAAAGCCAACATAACAAGCGGAAGGATTACCCGAGAGCCCAAATAGGATTTTCCCATTATGAACGGCAACAGTGGTTACACTTCCAGGGCGCATGGCAACTTTATTAAATAAAACCTCCGCACCGAGTTTTTCATATATCGCAGGCAGATAGTCAAAGTCCCCCACTGAAACTCCCCCGGTTGTAATTAATAAATCTACTTCTTTTAAAGCTTTCTTTACCGCCTCAAAACAAGTATCAAAATCATCGGGCAGTTTTCCAAAATAGTGAGCACTCCCCCCTGCTCGCTCAATTTGGGCAGCGATCATATACGAATTGCTGTTACGTATTTTTCCGGGTACTAACTTCTCGTCTACTTCTAACAGTTCCGTTCCCGTCGCAAACAAGCCAATTCGCGGTTTTTTGGCAACGGGAACTTCCCTATAACCAAAAGTAGCAAGCATTGCTTGAATCCCTGGATTAATTAATGTTCCTTTTTCAACCAAACAATCGCCTTGTCTAGCATCTTCCCCCATAAAAGATACATTCGTACCCTTATTAACTTTTCGCTTAATAGACATATACGGAATTCCATTTTTTTCGTAGTCATTTGTTACTTCAAACATGACCACAGCATCTGTTCCACTTGGCATCATCGCACCAGTCATAATGCGAATGGCTTGTTTTTCACCAACCACCTTTTTAGAGACCATACCAGCCCCTAAGTGGTCAATAACTTCAAATTCGACTGGATTGGATAGTGATGCATCCGCTGTATCTACCGAACGGACGGCAAACCCATCATAGGGAGCCCTGTCAAAATGAGGAACATCACTTGTTGCAATTAAATCCTCTGATAAATAACGCCCATAGCTTTTATTTATAGAAACATACTCTGTTTCGCCAGTTAATTGATGATTCATAATTTGTTTAACTGCTTCAGCAATAGGAATCGGGTTTCTTTTTTCTAGCAAATAAATCAGCTCCTGCCTTGAACGAGTAATTTCGTTTATATGTAATGGATTATAACAGCTACTATCCATTATAAGTCTAGAGAAGGCTTGCCAACGTATCAAATATCACAAATAAAAAGAAAAAATAAAAAAAACATTGTCAAAGTGTGATACAGGTCACCATAAATATAAACCATTTCTATTATGCTTATCTCATAAACCTATAGGAGGAATTATAAATGACTTTCACCATAACATCCAATTCATTGGTTAGAGATATAGTAAACGAACTTCCAAAGGCAAGTGACCTATTTAAAAAGAACCGGATTGATTTTTGCTGCGGCGGGAATATTCCTCTCACACAAGCAGCAGCCCAAAATGGACTAAATCTAGAGGATCTTCTTGAAGAATTAAAGGACGTATTTGAAAAATATGAAAATGCGGAGAAAGATGTAGAAGTGTGGACCAACTCGGATTCCAATACGATCATCAATCATGTTATTGAAAATTACCATCGGGTATCTGAGGAAGAATTAGCCTTATTAAATCCCTATGTAACAAAGGTTTCACGAGTCCATGGTGATCACCATCCGGAGCTAATTAAAATGAATGAACTTTTTTATGAATTCAAAAAGGAACTGCTTGAACATATGGCAAAAGAAGAAGAAATTGTGTTCCCGCTTATTAAGCAGCTTGCAGATGGTACCGTGCCTAATCGTGAAGAGGCCATTCAATTAATCAACGAACTCGAAAAAGAACATGATCATGCTGGAGAATTATTACGGCAAATCCGTTCCGTTACTTCTGATTTTGCGCTTCCGCTCGATGCCTGCGGTACTTATCGTTTAGTTTATGCCCGGCTGGAAGAATTAGAAAGCTTAACATTTATGCATGTACATCTTGAAAACAATATCTTATTCCCAAGGTATCTTAGCTAAAATGGACATCCCGTTTGCAAAAGCAGCGGGATGTTTATTTTGATAAAAAAAAATAACCCTCTTTAGAAAAGAGAGTTATCCGCCAATATAGGACATTTCAATTTTTTTGCGATTTTTATTAGTTTCTGCTGTTCTTTCATCCGAATATCTGTCATCACGTCCATTCCAAATCGCCGTAATCCTCTCCACTATTTGCTCGTCAGTTGCTCCATTTCTCATAAAATTTCTGATATCATGGCCATTGCCATTAAACAAACAAGTGAAAATCTGACCATTTGCTGATAGTCTGGACCTCGTACAACTTGAACAGAAAGACTCGGAAACAGACGTTATAAAGCCGACATTAACGTCCTTGTCTTTATATTTGTATAGCTTAGCCACTTCACCATAATAAGCAGGACCAACTGGTTCAAGTTCAAAATGCAAATTTAATAAATGGTATATTTGTTTTTTTGTTATCACATCATCCATTTTCCAGCCGTTGGTTGAGCCTACATCCATATATTCAATATAGCGTAACTCTAATCCATGCTCTTTACAATATTCGGCCATAGGAATAATTTCTGTATCGTTTAACCCCTTTTTCACAACCATATTGACCTTGACTCCAAGACCTGCTTGTTTGGCTGCGGCAATTCCTTCTAATACCGGGGCCGTTCCTACACCCCTGCCATTAATTTGACCGAACAATTCATCGTTTAAGGTATCAAGGCTGACATTGACACGTCTGAGACCTGCAGCCTTCAACTCAGGCGCCAATTTCGGCAGCAGTATACCATTTGTTGTTAACCCAAGATCACTTAGCCCTTCAATTTTTGAAAGTTTTTCAACTAAAAGAGGTAGATCTTTACGCAGCAGAGGTTCACCGCCAGTAAGGCGGATTTTCTCCACACCTAAACGGACAAATATTTTTCCTAGGCGTTCAATTTCTTCATAGGTTAATAAGGCACTTCTAGGAAGAAATTCAAAATCAGGACCAAATTTCTCAGCAGGCATGCAATACTGACAGCGGAAATTGCACCGGTCAATGACGGAAATTCTCAAGTCATGCAAAGGTCTATTTAATTTATCCTTAATCATTGTTTTTTCCAATAAAATCAACTCCATTATAATAAAGGAAGCTATACCATGAGTGTAACAGGAAAATAAGCAAAAGACTGTTACTTTATTCACTATTAAAATACATTTATTTATTCTAATCTTAACAGATGATTGGAATGGAATAAACGTTTCTTTTGGAAATGATTATCCACTATTTCTTTACTGCCATCCATTTTATACTATCAAGGAAATTAATCTTTTAGGTTTTCACTATATTGTCATTGTTTACCCCGTTTTATGAGCTTGTCTTCAGTTAGAATAAAATTAACAAACTAATATACGGAACTTGACTCATTTATAAATAAATTTGAGGTGAAAAAATGGCACTGACTATAAAACCAACTCAATCTATTGAGATAAAAGAATTACTTGAATTTGCGGATCGGAAGTTTAGAAGTGAAAGGGGAACCTTTCTTTTTCAAGAAGGGATGGCAGCGGAGGAGTTATATATTATTCTTTCTGGCAAAATCCAAATCAGTAAAATTACCTCAGATGGCCGTGAACTTTCCTTAAGAATTTGCGGAGCAAACGACATCTGTGGAGAACTAACTTTATTCACTGATAATCCTCGATACTTATTAAGTGCAAAAGTTCTTGAAGAAGGAGAAGTTGTTGCCATAAAAAAAGATATTATCGAAAGCGAAATTTTTCAAAACAGTAAGCTTGCGTTTGAATTCATGAAATGGATGAGTGATCATTTCCGTAAAACTCAGACCAAGTTTCGTGACCTCGTATTAAATGGCAAACGCGGTGCCCTATTCTCGACGTTAATCCGTATGTCTAATAGCTATGGCATCCAAAAGGATCAGGAAATAGTAATTGACCTTCCACTAACCAATCAGGAACTCGCTAATTTCTGTGGCACATCCCGCGAGAGTACAAATCGGATACTAAGTGAGTTAAAACGAGATAAAATTATTTCTGTTAAAAAGGGCAAAATATCCATCTTGAATTTACAATATTTAAAGGACGAAATTGGCTGTGAGAACTGTTCAGCTGTTTATTGTAATATTGAATAATTTTTCTACGAGGCTGTCCCGCTAGCGAGGCAGCCTCTTTCACCCTAATTTTGCGACTGCTCTTCCCTATATGCTTTTGGTATATAGACACAGAACGGTTCACTTTCAAGGTAATCTCCCGTCATAGCATAGGCTCTTGACCTTGACCCTCCGCATACATAACGAAATTCACACACACCGCATTTCCCTTTAAATTCATCTGGATTTCTCAATGACTTGAAAATAGGGGATTCCCGATAAATTTCTGCTAATGGTGTTTCCCTGACATTTCCGGCTTTCACTGGCAAAAGGCCGCTTGGATATACATCACCAATATGGGAAATAAACACAAAGCCATTTCCATCATATACACCTTTAGGTGCACGTCCAAGTCCATCGATTGACCCTGTTAATCCTTTTTCAGTCAAGGCACTTAAATAATCAATTTCATTTGTCTTTTCCTTTGCCTCACGCATTTTTTGCTGAATAACAACCCGGCGGTAATGCATCGCTTCTGTTGTTTTAATATCGAAAGAAACGCGTTTGCTTAAAGAATAAAGCCATCTTAACACCTTTTCATGTTCCGCAGGTGAAATCATGTCGTCTACTTGTCCTCGGCCCGTAGGAACTAGGAAAAAGACGCTCCAAAGTACACAATTTAAATTCTCTACCATTTTAGCCATTTCTTCTAAATAGGCAGCATTATATCTAGAAATAACAGTATTAATCTGAATCGGGATTTCAAGTTCATGCAGGTATTTAATCCGCTCCATTGTCAAATCAAAGGAACCAGCTGTTCCGCGAAAATGATCATGAATCTCTGCTGTCGGTCCGTCAATACTAAACGCCCAGCGGGAAAGCCCTACTTCTTTTGCTTTTTCAATTGCTTCCTTTGTTACATTTGGAGTGGCACTTGGAGTCATTGACACCCTGACCCCTTTTTCTACTGCATATTTAGCAATCTCAAAGATATCCTGCCGCATTAACGGGTCTCCGCCTGTAAAAACCAGGATAGGATTGTTCATATCATATATTTGATTAATTAAATTTTTACCTTCTTCAAATGTAAGTTCTCTTGGATCACGCGTGTACTGTGCATCTGCTCGGCAGTGCAAGCATTTTAACTGACAAGCACGGGTTAGTTCCCAGATGACAATAAACGGATCTTTATTAAAGTCACGATTAAAAGACAATTCAATCTGCCCCTTTATATTTCAACGTCTCGATTAACTGTATTATAATGTTGTTTATATTTTAAAAAAGTGAACTAGCTCACAAGTTACAAAATATATATGTAACTTTTGTGACGAAAAAAAGCAGCAGATAAGTGCATCTGCTGCTTTTTTATCATTATTAATTTTGCTTTACCGAATGCCTAAAGCGATTTTAGCATAGCGTGACATCATCTCTTTGTTCCAAGGCGGATTCCAAACAATATTAACATCAACATCATTAATTTCAGGTATATCTGCTAAAGCCCGTTTTACTTGGTCCACAATGGTACCTGCAAGCGGACACCCCATCGCGGTTAACGTCATTGTAACAGTAGCTAAGCCCTCTTCATTCATATCAACATCATAAACTAATCCTAAATTAACAATATCTACTCCCAGCTCTGGGTCGATAACAAGCTCTAACGCGCCCATAATATTATCTTTTAAATCTTCATTCATCTGGCAACACTCCTTATTGAACCTATTTTTATTACTCTTAAAGCTACCTTGCACCGCTTTTGGCCGGTCTATTCACTTATGGTAAACTTTAAGCTATAGCGGTTAAGTGAATTATATCTTTTTATCCCGCTTGAAGGTGTGAATTTTTTTACAGTCTAGCTATAAAATTGTTAACATAGTAAGTATAGGAATTATATTTCCTATCTTCCAATGAAATAAGTGTATCATGTAACCATAATTTTTTCTAAATGAAAGCTTTATCGTTAAATTTTAAAAAGTAGGTGTCCAGATGGCGGAGAAACATTTGATAGCATTAGACTTAGATGGGACATTATTAAAAGATGATAAAACAATCTCGCCCAGAAATAAGGAAGTTATTGAAAAAGCAAAAGCAGAAGGTCATATTGTAATGATTGCAACAGGAAGACCTTTTCGTTCCAGTGAAATGTATTATCGTGAGTTAGAATTGGATACCCCGATTGTCAATTTTAATGGTGCGTTTACCCATCACCCTCTTGATCAGAACTGGGGTTTTTATCATGAACCACTTGATGTAAAAGTGGCAAAAGATATTGTAGATGCATGCAGAAGCTTTCATTTTCACAATATTATCGCAGAGGTAATGGACGATGTGTATTTCCATTATCATGATGAAAAACTTTTAGAGCTTTTTAGCTTTGGGAAACCGAGGATTACAACGGGAGACTTAGCAAACTTTTTGACGGACTCTCCAACCAGTTTGCTTATTCATACGGAAGAGGATCAGTTAAGAATAATCCGCGACCATTTATCAGAGGTTCATGCGGAAGTCATTGAACAGCGCAGCTGGGCAGCACCATGGCATGTGATTGAAATTATTAAAAGCGGGTTGAATAAAGCCGTTGGTTTGAAAAAAGCAGCTGATTATTATGGGATTCCTGCTCAGCGAATTGTGGCCTTTGGTGATGAGGACAATGATTTAGAGATGCTTGAGTATGCAGGCCACGGAATAGCAATGGGAAATGCGATTGACCAAGTTAAGAATATTTCAAAAGGTGTTACCTTGAGCAATGAGGAAGACGGTGTCGGTGAATATTTAGCTGACTTGCTAAATCTCTAACTACAGTCAAAAGTACTAATTTCGCCATTGTTTACCTAAATGAACTGTCATACAGATGTGCATACTAGTTTTGAGGCAGCAAAGCTGTTTCAATCTTAGCTTTGAGCATATGGAGGGATTCGAATGGGTAAACGAAACAAATCAAGACGCTTTGTCCAACGAGGAGTGGATACGGTCAGCAAACATGATGAACGGATTCCATATCACATGACCTACGCTGAAGCAGAAGCCCAGAAGATGTCCAATGTGAACGAATCCTCGCTTGGAGGAATATAACATGGGAAACCAACTGTTCCAGGAAGCCAGACGATTTGTTGAAATGGCGAGATCCGCCAGCCCTGCTGACCTTGATTCTGCCGTCGCAAAAGCAAAGAATGCTCTTAGTTCGGCCTATGCTAATTCGACAACAGCTGAACAAGGCCAGCTCCGACAAATGCAAGAAGAGCTAGATCAGATTAAATAAAAAAGCAAAGCGCTCGTATTGGCCGACCTCTATCGGCTAATCGGGCGCTTGCTAATTTCTGTTTAAATGCCTTACTCTTTCCGAAAGAATCCATACACCTCTGCCGTTTGTACGATGTTTGTAAAAGCATTGGGATCTACTTCCTTAATAATTCGTTCTAGGTCAAAAAGTTCATACCTTGTAATCACGATCATCAGCATGTCTCTGGTTTCATTTGAAAAAGCACCTTTAGCGGGGATCATCGTTATTCCTCTTACTAATTTGGCATGAATGGCCTTTTTCATGTCATCCGCTTTTTTGGTGATAATCATGGCGGTAAGCTTGGCATGTCTAGTATGAATGGCATCAATCACTCTTGTCGCGGCATATAACGTTACTAGTGTATAGAGTGCTTTTTCCCAGCCATATAGAAAACCTGCAGTTAAGATGATAATACCGTTTAGAATAAACATATATGGTCCAACCGGCTTGTCTTTCACACGAGAAAGAACCATAGCAATAATATCCACCCCGCCCGTTGATGCACCCCATTTTAGTGTAATTCCCACCCCAATTGCCAAAATTACCCCGCCAAAAACTGCATTGAGTAAAATATCATGTGATACTTGTTTAATTGGAATGATTGAAAGAAATAGGGAAGAAAGAACAACACTAACAAAACTGTAAATCGTGAATGACCTTCCGACCTTTTTCCAGCCAAGTATAGCAACTGGAATATTTAAGAGAAGCAGTAATAATCCCATCGAAATATTTATTGGTGTATAATCACTTAGTACTTTCGAGAGTAATTGAGCAATTCCAGCGAAACCACTTGAATACACATTGGCCGGTATTAAGAATAAATTCATCGCGAGTGCATTTAATAATGCACCTGCGGCAACAATCACCACTTTTTTAACTTGGAGCCAAAACAAATGAATCCCTCCTTTTTTTTGAGTGTTTCATTTCTCGAAATTGAAATTGTTTTTTTTTATTGAAACCGATAAACTGAAATTAAATATGATTGGAAAGCAGGTGTAAGTTATGACAGTAAAAATACTTGCTGACAGTGCATGTGATTTACCGTTAAGTTTTTACGAAGAAAATAATGTAGTATTATTCCCATTAAAAGTACAAATTAATGATCAAAGTTATGAAGATGTCAAAACAATTGATCCTAAAACTGTTTATGATGCGATTAGGAGTGGAGTTGTCCCAAAAACCTCTCAGGTTTCTCCGCTGTTATTTGAAGAAGTGTTTACAGAAATGGCTGAAAAAAATGAAGACGGCATCTATATCGCCTTTTCTTCTGGATTATCGGGTACATATTCAACCGCTGTTATGATTCTTGACCAAGTAAAGGAAAAATATCCAAACTTCCAATTAACGATTGTCGATACTAGGTGTGCATCACTTGGATTTGGTCTAATTGTAATGGAAGCAGCAAGACTTGCTCAAAACGAAGTATCAAAAAAGGAAATACTCGCTGATGTTAAATTTAGAAGTGAACATATGGAACATATTTTTACGGTCGAGGATTTAGATTACTTAGCAAAAGGCGGCAGGGTTTCCAAAGCTTCTGCCTTTTTAGGAGGATTGCTTAATATTAAGCCAATCTTAAATATGGAAGATGGGAAACTTGTTCCGATTGAAAAAATAAGAGGGCAAAAGAAAGTGTTTCGCCGGATTATTGAAATCATGAAGGAGCGGGGCTCTCGTCTTGATGAGCAAATCATCGGTATTAGTCATGCAGATACCGAAGCAACTGCCCTCGAAGTAAAAGAAATGATTATCCAAGAATTCCATCCGAAGGAAGTGTATATCACAGAGATCGGGTCAGCCATTGGATCACATACAGGTCCGGGCACTATTTCAATTTTTTTCTTAAATAAAATATAATGCGAAAGAGCGGGGATTGCCCGCTCTCTCTTTATTTATGATCTGTCTTTTTAGAATATTGATTTTTTCCTGCCTGGCGATTTTTTTCTCGCTGCATATTTTTTTCATGTCGTAAGGCGTTATTGTCCTGTGCTTTTTTATCGTTATCAGAAGTGTGCGGCATATCCTTACTCCTTTCTAAATTTACTGCAGGACTTATTGTCTGTCATTTAGAAAGAGAGTATGTAAGCAAACGTTAATCTTTTTTTACGTAGGTCCAGCTGCCTTCCTGATAGACTCTTCCTTCTTTCAATAACTTTCCTAATGCCCGCTTAAAAGCCCCTTTACTTAGGCTAAAACGGTCTTGGATATCTTCAGGCGCACTTTTATCGTTATATGGCATCGCACCATTACGGCTCATCAAATATTCGTAGATTTTTTCTGCATCTAAATCTTGAGATTCTTCCTTTCTCCCCAGTAATGATACATTGATTGTCCCGTCTTCCTTAACATCAATAATCCGCCCCTCAACCTTCTGACCTAAACGGGGCTCGACCTGTCTCTGGGATTCATGGATAAAACCTTTAAAACCCTCAATCGTATAAACCCAGCTGCCGACCTTGGCGGTCCGATAAATATATCCTTGTACATTCTTATTAAAATCCTTCCTCTCGGCATTAGTCGAGATGGATTGGATTACTTGGTCGCTTGCCAGCCGTGCATAAAGCAGGTTACTGCGATTTACCCTTAAAGTAATATAAACCATATCTCCTACCTTGGGCCATACTGACTGGTGTGCAGGGAGATCGTCTGCACCTAACAAAATATCCTTTGGGAGACCGATGTTTAAAAATACACCAATTTTCGGATTCGTATCTGTTACTTTGACCCAGGCATACGTACCAACCGAAAGATCCGGTATTGTCATGGAAGCGGAGATTCTTCCTTGTGAATCGGTAAATAAAAAGATCTCAACTTCATCTCCTTCCGTTAATTCCTGCTGTGCCTGGTTTTTATGCAATAAAACATCCTCATTACCATCTGTTAAGAAATAACCGAAATCCGCAATTCGTGCAACAGTTAATGTGGTGGTTTGACCAATTAGTTCAGTTAAAGACATATTTTTAACTCCTCTTTTCTATATTAAGGCGTTTCCGCTTTTCTTATTGTCCGGCTAAAGCCCTGTTCAAGACGCTTCCTCTTTTCTTGCTTGTTTGAACTGATTTATTTTACTATAATGTACCCGTAAAGGGAAACTTTAGCAGACGATTAATTATATGGAGGTATGGCCATGTCTAAAGACAGCTCATTTGATATTGTATCCAAAGTGGACTTTTCTGAAGTCACAAATGCAATTACTCAAACCATGAAAGAAATCAGCACGCGTTATGATTTTAAAGGCAGTAAAAGTGAAGTATCACTCGATAAAGAAGAACTTGTTCTCGTTTCAGATGACGAATATAAAATGGATCAATTAAAGGATGTCTTATTTAGTAAATTAATCAAGCGGGGCGTGCCAGTAAAAAACCTGGACTACGGTAAAATTGAAAAAGCCTCGGGTGGGACCGTCCGCCAACGCGCTAAACTTGCCCAAGGCATTGATAAGGAAAACGCTAAAAAGATTAATACCATCATTAAAAATAGCGGCGTAAAAGTAAAGAGCCAGGTACAGGATGACCAAGTACGTGTCAGCGGTAAAAGCAGAGATGATTTGCAAAAAATAATTTCTTTAGTACGTGATGCGGATCTTAGTGTTGATGTCCAATTTATAAATTATCGATAAAATCCACCTGCACTGCAGCGTTTGACAGCTCCCTGCGGCGGGTAATAAAAAAGGCGATAGGAAAATGATCCTTCGCCTTTTTTATTTTGGTCATGAATTTGGCTCTTTTTTCTCACACTAACAGTGAACGAACATTGGGAGGTTAAGAATATGAGTAATAATCAAAACCAACAAAAAAACACATTCCCGCCACAGCATCAGAATCACCAGCCTGGAGTAGAAAGTGAAATGAATCCTCGTCCGGTTTCAGTAGATCCCAATTATAAGCCAGGTGGAAAATTAGCAGGTAAGACCGCTATTATTACCGGAGGAGACAGCGGCATTGGTAAATCCGTTGCGATTTATTTTGCAAAAGAAGGCGCTGATGTCGCCATTGTTTATCTTGAAGAACATCAAGATGCCCAGGAAACAAAGCAGCTGGTAGAGGCAGAAGGGCGTAAATGCCTGCTATTTTCAGGTGATATTGGTTCAGAGGATATATGTAAGGATATTGTGAACCAAACAATTAACGAGTTTCAAAAAGTTGATATTCTTGTTAACAATGCGGCCGAGCAGCATCCACAGAAAAGCCTGTTAGATATTACGTCCCAACAGTTGGAAAAGACATTTAGAACGAATATATTTTCCTTTTTTCATATGACAAAAATGGTTCTCCCTCATTTAAAGAAGGGAGCATCCATCATTAATACTGCTTCCATAACAGCCTATCAAGGAAACGAACAATTATTAGATTATTCCGCGACTAAAGGAGCTATTGTCTCCTTTACACGATCATTAGCGATGTCACTGGCAAAACAAGGAATACGAGTGAACGGTGTCGCACCAGGTCCGATTTGGACTCCGCTCATCCCGTCTACCTTTCCTGAAAACCAAGTAGCTGCCTTTGGAGGCAATACACCATTAGGCAGGGCTGGACAGCCGCATGAACTTGCACCAAGCTATGTTTACCTAGCCTCCGATGACTCTTCATATGTAAGTGGTCAGATGATACATGTGAATGGCGGTACCATTGTAAATGGATAAAAATATAGGCGGAACCCCGTTCCGCCTATTTAGTCTATTCCTCTTTCACTTTTTTCCCGCGTTTAAAAATTAGAAATACAAAGATTATAGCAAGAATAACTACACCTGCCATAGCCGCAATAAAGGAAACATTTATCCCGCTTTTTTCTGTGAGTACATATATTTCAGAAGTATCACGGTCTGCAATTAAGATGTATTCATCTTTATGATCTCGCACTAAATCACCTTCAAGCAGACCGCGTAATTCCTTATTTGGAGCTAATTGCTTGTCCGTTAAAATCACTTTCTGAGATTTTGTTGAATTATTGATGGCAATAATCGAGGTTTCCTCTTTATAGACACGCTTATATACAACCATTCCACCTTTGTCATAAAGCATTTCCATTGTTCCTCTGGTTAAAGAAGGCAGCGTATTCCTCAGTTCAGCAATCTTGGTGGTATAGTCTATCAGGTCCTTTTCGGCTCGAAAATTCATTTGTCTGCGGTTATCAGGAATGTCCCCACCTATTAAAGCAATGTCCGTCCCATAATAATAAACAGGAATACCTGGGGTTGTATATAGGTACGTCAAAGCGGTTTTCCATCTAGATCCCGGAAATTGCCGTTTATTGACGATGTCGGTAGTGAATCTTACGGTATATTCATTATCGAGAAAATTAGCCATTAATTCTGGTTTTCCTAAAGCAGCAGTGTCAGAGCTATTGGAAAAGGACTGATTTGTAGTAGCAAACGCCTTTCTTAGGTTCTTACTTTGAGAATAATCAAACAAGCTATCAATGCCTGCATTTTGATACTTCGATGCATCTATTGAGGCATTTTCAGCCGGAATCCCCATTAAGAAAAAGTCCTTCTTCTCTTTCTTTACGGCTTTTGAAAAGTCAGACCAGAAGCTTAATGGAACTTGATCAACTGCCGGAAGACTATATCCATCGATATTGGTTTGATTAATCCACCAGTCTGCCGCATCAATTAAATATTTTTTCACTTCAGGGTTGTCCTGATTCAAATCTGGTAAGCCATCCACCCAGCGATTAGTTACATCAGCTGCCGTTTGCTTTGAATGGTACCAGTTTTTTTTGTTAGAATCATTTATCCATGGATGGTCGGCAGCGGTATTATTAGCTACAAAGTCAACAATAACCCTTAACTTCCGTTTATGGGCCTCTTTTACAAGCTTTTGAAAGGTCTCGATTGTTCCAAAATGCTCATCTGTTTTATAAAAGTCTTTTACCCAGTAACCGTGATAGCCATTCTTTGTATTATCAAAGATAGGAGTTAATCGAATGGCTGTGAAGCCCATATCTTTTATGTAATCTAATTTGTTAATAATCCCTTGAAAATCACCGCCATTATACTTAAGCGGATCTCTTGAGTTTACATCCAAATCATTTTTTATATCCCCATCATTGAAGCGGTCCACCATAATGGAGTATATGGATTCATCCTGCCACAAACGATTTTCCTTTTTCACCGCTGCATGGGCAGGTAAAGATGAACAGAGTAAAAAGGTTAGTAGTAAGAGCGTGATTTTTTTCATCGTTTTATCCTCCTCTAAAAAGGGAAGAGGCAATTTCCCTCTTCCCTTTACTAATTTTAATCGAATAGCGCGTTTATTCCAACTTTTTATCTAATCAATTAACGATATTTATATTATACTCTTTAAACCAAGTGTGGAACTGAACAAGATAGGCCAATAATTGAGGCCCTGTCATAAGTTGGCCGAACCATGGTTCTTTGAAAGAGTCCCCGCCCGATTCCACAATATTTTGTAATTGTTCTTTTTGGAAGAACTCATGCAAGACCGAAGTTTTATCCTGTAAGATGATTTCCAAACGCTTTTGAATGGCTGCTGTATATGCAGGATTATGCGTTTTTGGATACGGACTTTTTTTCCGATAAAGAACTTCCTCTGGAAGGATTCCCTCAAAGGCTTTGCGGAGCAGGCCTTTTTCTCTTCCGCGATACATCTTCATATCCCACGGGATATTCCACAAATATTCAACCAAGCGATGGTCGGCAAATGGCACCCGGACCTCTAGACTGGCCCCCATACTCATCCTGTCCTTACGATCGAGTAAGGTGGTCATAAACCAGGTCATATTGATATAAAATAGTTCTCTTCGCTTTGCTTCTTCAGGGCTTTCCCCTTCAAGTTTTGGTGTTTCTTTAACAGCTTGTTGATATTGCTCCATAGAAAATTCACTTAATTTTAATTTTCCCTGCCAATATGGTTTCAACAGGTTCTCACGTTCATTCACCGAACGCATCCAAGGAAAACCAAGCCGTTCTAAATCTTGTTTGCGATGAAACCATGGATATCCACCGAAAATTTCATCCGCACATTCCCCAGATAAACTAACAACAAAATCTTTCTTTATCTCTTTACAAAACCAAAGTAACGAAGAGTCTACATCGGCCATTCCTGGAAAATCCCGCACCGTTGTCGCTTCGATTAAATCATGAACTAATTGTGCCTGTGAAATGGTCTTGTTATGATGCTTAGTCGCGAATCTATCTGTCATCATTTGAATGAATGTTCCATCAGCATCAGGCTGGAATTCATTCGATGTGAAATACTGATCATTTCCTTCGTAATCGATCGAATAAGTATGAAGCTGCCCCTTCCCTTGATCTTCAAATCCCTTTGCGGCGATTGCCGTAATGATACTGGAATCGAGACCACCTGATAAGAAGGTACATAGCGGCACATCGGAAACCAGCTGTCTTGTGACTGCATCCGTCACTAAATAACGGACTTTCTCAGCTGTTTCCTCCACATTTTCTTTATGTTGTTCACTCTTTACATTCCAATAGCGCCAAATCTTTAAGCCATTGCGTGAGAATGTTAAGGCATGGGCAGGCCGGAGTTCTTTCAATCCTTTAAAAACACCTGATCCCGGTGTCCTTGACGGTCCTACTCCAAGAATCTCTGAAAGCCCCTCACGAGTGATCTCGGTTTTCATATCCGGATGGGCTAAGATTGCTTTGATTTCCGAAGCAAAGATGATTCCCTTTTGATGTTCTGTGAAAAATAGAGGTTTAACCCCTAGACGGTCCCGGCCAATAAAGAGCTGTTCTCTTTTTGGATCCCAAATGGCAAAGGCGAAGATTCCGTTCAAATGATTTACGCACTCTTCCGCCCATTCTATATAGGCTGTTAACAGTACTTCTGTATCAGAATGACCCTTAAAAGAATATCCTTTAGTAAGAAGGATTTTGCGAAGATCTTCAGTGTTATATAATTCTCCATTGTAGCAAATGGTGTAATCATAACCCTCTTTGTGTTTGGTCATTGGCTGTCTTCCCCCTTCAGGGTCAACCACGATCAGCCTTTTATGCCCAAAACCTGCATGAGTGTCCTGCCAGATATTTGTTTCGTCTGGACCTCTTTTTGCCAATGTATTCGCCATTTTTACAAGGGTTTCTGATTCGTTCTTTATTGCTTTATCAAAATCAACCCATCCTGAGATTCCGCACATTCGCATCTCACTCCCTTACAAATAAATAACTGAACAGGTATTACATGCTCTATACTATTCAGCCCAGATTAAATGGTTAATTGTCCCAGACAGAATGGTACAAATACCATTTCCAAACAGGTATTCTTAGGAGTCTCATTTTTATACTTAAGTTTTTAGAAATAAACAGGTTATAAAAAGACAGCAAGATGTCTAAAAAGAAAAATGAAAGCAACTGTGTACGGAGGTTAGTGATGAATCGACAACAACGATTAAAACTATATGATTTTCAAGCTAGGGCATACAATGTAGGAACAGTGGAACAGATAAATGATCAATGGATTTTTTTCGACGAAGAGACAGAAGAAGCAACCATGTTAGATGATTTCACACACCAAGAAATTGAGGTCTTTCGCTTGAACCGTTGGAAGAAAGGGATCCTCGGGGAACCCGGGAAACTTTATTGCGGGAAAGAAGCAGTGATGCTGCGTGACCATGATACAATTAGAATGAGAAAACATTTAATTTATTCTCTCGAGAGACTTCTAGATGGAGTCAATGATGATGCCTTTTTTCAGTTTGTAACCACATTAAATTCCTTAAACTTTTCCATTTACGATTGCATCTATTGTTACAACCACTTATCCTTCTTATCCGATGAAAATCGCAAAGACGGGGTGAATTTTATGGTTTTTGACAATCAAGAGCAAATTTGTAATGTCCAGCATCATTTTTGCTATTTTGAGAAAGTCAATGATCGCTTTGAGTTCACATTAAACACTGGAAAACGACTAGTGATTGAAAAAATGATATCATGAAAGGCTGGATTCCCAGCCTTTTCTTTTTTAAGCGCCTATATACTTCGCATAAAGCTGCTTTGCTTTTACAATGTCATTTGTACCGTGGATAAGAACCCGGGCGTCTTTAAAAACCACTATGGTTACTTCTTCGACCGGAGAAAACCGGAGTAAAAACTCATTAGAAGATACTTTTCCACTTTTTAGCAGATTCTCGGCTGTCTTCCTAAGATCTAACTCTCTTTTATGTTTCGGGTTTATTTGAACGGTATCCCGTCCACATAGGGTTGTGTATGCAATCTGATGTCCGGAAGAACGGTCCAAATAATCAAATCGGCCCTGCCCGCAAGCTGGACAATCAGGATTTCTTCCTTGTGAAATATCCATTTGCAGGTTTGAATGATCCCAAATATCGATTTGTTCAAGATTAGGTGTAGTTTCTGCTCCTACTAATAGTTTAATGGTTTCCATCGCCTGATAAGAACCGATAATATCCGTTAATGGTGACAACACGCCCACCGTATCACAAGTCTCTCCATTGCCGCTTGGAGCATGCGGGAAAAGACAGCGGTAACAAGGAGTAACCCCCGGTTTGATAACGGCAAACATTCCCCGCGAACTTACTGCGGCTCCGTGCACCCATGGAACTTTATACTTTACTGCCACATCGTTAATTAAAAAACGGGTCATAAAATTATCAGTTCCGTCGACGATTACGTCCATTTCGGTTAATAGTTCTTCGGCATTATCCAAGTTTAAATCGGCAATAACTGCATCAACAGTAACAGTAGAATTGATCTCCCTCAGTCTATTTTGAGCGGCAATCACCTTTGGATGCTGTTTGCGGGCATCTTCCTCGGTAAAAAGAATCTGCCGCTGAAGGTTGGAACATTCCACCAGGTCCCGGTCGATCAGCCTTATGTATCCGACTCCAGAGCGGACGAGATGATTAGCGATAACTGTACCAAGGGCACCTATCCCAACAATGGCTGCCCGGCTGCCAAGCAGTTTCCTTTGCCCTTCTTCTCCAACCGCTTGAAAAAGAATTTGCCTAGAATACCGTTCTAAATCACTCATGAGCTACCTCTTTTCTTTTTCACATTAAGTACCTTTATCTTATCAAATAATTATTTGATTTAACTAAATTTTTTAATTTTAATAGAATTTGAAACCATGTATAATAGATATTGGATGATTAGCTAAATTTTGGAGAAATTATTTAACCGTTTTCATTCATAGGTTAAGTGATTCATATAAAAAGTGAAATTAGAAAAGAGGGGAATTTATGAGTATTGGCGGTTTCAAAAACAAGGAGGTTCTTGTTGATTTAACGAGTGGAACAGTGGATTACAGAACCCTCAATGAAGAGGATGCAAAAAAATACATAGGCGGCCGTGGTCTCGGTGTCAAATATGTATTAGATAACGGCCCGGAAGTCGAGCCATTATCTGCTGACAACCTCTTATGTTTTATGACAGGACCTGTTACAGGATCACGCTCATCCATGAGCGGCCGTCTTTGTGTCGTAACCAAATCTCCATTGACAGGCACAGTTACAGATTCTCACATCGGCGGTTGGACAGCTGCCCGGTTAAAATGGGCAGGCATTGATAATCTGATTTTTAAAGGGAAGAGCGACAGGCCTGTATATCTTTACATTGAAGACGGGAAGGCAGAACTCCGCGATGCTTCTAATCTATGGGGAACTAGCACTCGTGCGTTCATTCAAGTGATGAAAGATCAATATGGTGAACAAGACCTAAGTGTTATGACAATCGGTCAAGCTGGAGAAAATACCGTTCGGTTTGCCTCCTTTATTAATGAGCACGATCGTGCAGCCGGCCGTGGAGGTACAGCAGCAGTTGCTGGTTATAAAAAGTTAAAAGCAATTGTTATCAAGGCCGCTCAAAAGGGAAATATGCCAGTACCTAAATTAGATGCAGAATACAAAGAAGCAAATAAGAAAGCGGTTAAAGCGATTTTAGATGGCGGCTTAACAGCACCGAATAAAGGCGGCTTATCCGTTTATGGTACGAACGTGTTAACCAACTTAATTAATGAAGTTGGTGCCCTTCCTACGAAAAACTCCCAACTCACTCATTGGGATGAGGCAGAAAAACATAGTGGTGAATATGTAAACACACATCTTCGTGTGGCTAATAACACCTGTCATGCCTGCCCAGTAGGCTGTAAAATCGAAGTAGAGGTAAAAGATGGCAAGTATAAAACACGCGTGGAAAGTATTGAGTTTGAATCTGCCTGGTCACTGGGCTCCAACTGTCTTCTAAGTGATGCCGAGGCTATTTCTTATATGATTGATCGTTGTAATGAATATGGCCTCGATACCATCGAGCTTGGCCACTGCTTCTCTGTAACGATGGAAGCGTTCGAAAAAGGAATTATTACTGAGGAATTAATCTGGGGCGATGCGGATTCCATGATTGACTTAACAAGAAAGATCGCTCTTCGTGAAGGTTTTGGCGGCATTCTTGCCGAAGGTCCTGCCCGCGCTGCAGCTGCCTGGGGTACACCAGAGCTATCCATGTCTGTTAAAGGACAATCCATTCCTGCCTACGATCCTCGTGGAATCCAAGGCATTGGTCTTGGTTATGCGACAAGCAACCGTGGTGCCTGTCACTTACGCGGCTACACTGTAGCAAGTGAAATTGCCGGTATTCCTGAACCCACTGATCGCCTTAAACCAGAAGGTAAAGGAGAGCTGTTAAAAGTATTCCAAGACATGCTGGCCTTTTCTGATTCTATGAATATTTGTAAATTCTCTTCTTTCTCGGAAAATGCAGAGCACTATGCCGAGCAATACAGTGCGATGACTGGAATCCCAATGACTGCGGATGAGGTTATGAAAGCCGGAGAAAGAATTTATAATCTTGAGCGGTATTATAATAATCTTGCTGGTTTCAATAAACGTGAAGATGATTTCCTTCCAAAACGCTTTACGGAGGAACCTGCATCAGGAAACAGTGCAGGACATGTAAGCCGGATGGATATCATGCTTGAAGAGTACTATCAGGTCCGCGGCTGGAAAGATGGACTGGTGCCTGAGCAAAAGCTTCGGGAATTAGGCATCATTGATTCCGAAAGCCAGCTAGTTTAATAGGAACAAAAGCATCTGCACAAAGTTAGTGCAGATGCTTTTGTTTATCCGCCAATACGGGTTGTTTTATAACGATATTGAGTGATGACTTCGTTCAGCTTCTCTTCATCTTCTGTAATAAACCGCACTTTAACGGCATTGACTTTAAAGACAGCGGTAAAGGAAATTTCCTCTTCGGATAGGATCTGCCCGGTCCAGTCAGCTGCCTTATAGGTTAACGGAAAAGTTGTGGTGACTTGCTTCGCTCCGAGTTCTTCGAAATACATTCCAAGATGGCTGATATTTATTCCACGAAACTCTAATTCTCTGTTTACCATTTAACCACCGGCAACTGGCGGAAAGAGAGCAAACTGGTCTTCTTCCTTAACTTTTGTTTTAAGATCTTCCAGATGGATGATATTTCTGCCATTTACATACACATGAACAAACGGAAGCAAAGTTTTTTCTGATGTGAAAATTTCAGTCTGTAAATCAGGAAACATTTCTACCATTTTATCTAAAACATCGATTACTCGATCACCGTCCGGCTTTACCTCTACGGTTACTCCTCCGCAAATTTGCCGGAGATTCGCAAACACCTTTACTAGCATATGTATGATCACTCCCCCTATTATAAATATTATTACCAAAGATTGATGTTGTCACTAGATAAATGGAATGTTACTATTTTTTGAGATTTTGTCTATAATAGCACTATTGTAAGGTCATTTTTAAAGATATTTTCCTACTTCCTCTCTGCCGTTTTGTCCTCAAGGATACCTCTTGAAGACACTTTCCTGCTTCCTTTCTGTCATTTTGTCCTTAAGGATACCTCTTGAAGACACTTTCCTGCTTCCTTTCTGTCATTTTGTCCTCAAGGATACCTCTTGAAGACACTCTCCTGCTTCCTTTCTGTCATTTTGTCCTCAAGGATACCTCTTGAAGACACTCTCATACTTCCTAACTATAGTTTTGTCCCCAAGAGCTCTGCTCTAAGACAATACCGTTTATCAACAGTTATCACAAACTCGGAAAAAATAAAAAAGCTGCCGAAAAGTATCTCCGGCAGCTAAATTAATTACGGATGTAAAAATGACATTGGTAATTTTACAAATCCTAAATATAATACTAATAACCATGCAACAGCAAATTGAATCCAAAAAGTAGAAGTTCTTCGCTTATTAATCGTACGGCTAAGAATCATTTCAAATAAACCAATTACCCAAATTCCGACAACCGCTTTTAAGATATACCATACATCGATTTTGTAAACGGAAAAAAGAAGACCTACACCCGTAGCAATAATCAGCAGGTATAACACTCTTAAAATCATTTGAACAATTTTAGCACCCTTTGCTTTACCGCTTTTAACCAATGAAAGAGCCACAAAGAATAAAATCAGAGCTAAAACCCATGCCGTAATATGTCCATGAATCACAATATTTCCTCCTTATGTACCAAATACTCGAAACTATCATACCACAGGAGATGGGAGAATACGAAAAAAAGGAAGGCAAATATCGTAATTAACTTTGAAATATAGTCTTTTACTTTTCAACTAGATTTTCTAACGTACCAATCTTTTCAATTCTAATTTCCATTTCATCTCCAGGCTTTAAGAATTTAGGAGGTTTATAGCCTTTTCCAACACCAGCCGGGGTGCCTGTTGCAATAATATCCCCAGGTTCGAGTGTCATCCCTCTTGATAAAACAGAGATGATTTCTTCAATCGAAAAAATAAGGTTTTTTGTACTCGAACTTTGTCTCACTTCCCCATTAATCCTTGTTTCTATATCCAAAGCATTCGGATTAGGAATCACACTTTTATGAACAATCCATGGACCAAATGGGCAGGTAGTATCTAAACTTTTACCAATAAAAAACTGTTTATGCCGCGATTGTAAATCTCTAGCCGTCACATCATTGATAATGCTATAGCCAAAAACGTAATCAAGTGCTTCTTCCTGTTTGATGGCTCTTCCTTTTTTCCCAATAATAACGGCTAATTCACCTTCATAATCCAGCTGATCCGTAACGTCCCGGTGGCTTAAAACCGGTTCATCCGGCCCAATTACAGTTGTTGGTGCCTTTGTAAAAACCATTATATGTTCAGGGATATCATCAGCACTCCCCATTTCAATTGCATGTTCAGTGTAATTTTTACCAACACAGAAGATATTTTTCTGCGGTCTGGGAATCGGAGCTAATAAATTTACTTCCTCTAATGATATGTACAACTCTTCCGTTTGTCCTTGGCTTTCCGCCCAGATAAGCAAATCATTCACTTTACTAATAAATTCATCACCTAAAGAAATGCATTCCGTCAATGATTTTGGAAAAATCCTATTACCACTCCTGATTTCCTCTGCTCGATTTAATAAAAGCACTCTGGTCTCATCAGGGTTAACTAAACCAACTAACACTTCATCCATGTGTTTAACCGTTACGAATTTCATTTACAATCCTCCCCAAATTTTCTTCACTACTTATATAATAAATTATCTGCAGCAGTCCAACAATTATTTAGGCAAATGAATCACATTACAACAGCCCAAACATATGATACTAAAGATTCGACATATAAACCGTTTTAAACACATAAAGTCTTTAAAAAAGGATGTTGTTGTATATGCCAGCGATTGTTGGAGTTGCACAGGTTATCACGCTTGGGAGCAGTTCTGTTTTCCACATTGGGGACGTCTATAAAATCATGCCGTTTGCTACTGCTAAAACATTTTCCGGAGCTGGTTCCTTTAATACCGGTGAACAATTAAGTGTTCATAATCAATTAAGTTCAACCAATACAAGTGATCCAGATGTAATTGATCAAAATAATTTCCTTAATATGTAATGAATGGGGGCTTTTAATAATGAGCAATTATTATATCCAGCAAACCATTCATATTAATTTTATAAAAATTGGCGGGATTACGAATTCATCCGTTTTACAAATTGGCAGTGCAGGTATTATCAAACCTCAGGCCAATTTATATAATACTGGAGGCTTTACAAAACCCGCACCCGCTGGAATAAAGCCTGGAGGGCAGCAGCCAGTTATACCAGGGGGCCAAATTTTAGCACCTTCAGTGCCATTGCAAGCTGCGGTCCGAACTACTTGATTACAAACGAACCTTGTCTGCCTATCAACTTAGCAAATATAAGCAAATTGGATGGGATACATGCATATAGTTTAAAAAGAGGCAAAATGCGGACGGGGTGATTCTCATGTATCAGGACTTTTACCAGTATCTTCAATGGATGCAAATGTGTATTCAAGCTCAAGAGCAGCGAATTGCTGCCTTAGAACAAACAATCAATAAATTACAGCAGCAACTGAAACAGGTACAAGAAAAGCCAACGGTCCACGTTGATAGGATTGAATATAAATTTGATCAATTGAAGGTTGAGACCCTCGAAGGCACTTTAAATATCGGGTTGAATCCGAATGATTTATCTGATATTGAAGACTTTGCGGTACAGAACCAGACATTGAGCACCCCTTTATCCCCTAAGGAAGAAATACAGCGATCAACGGAAATTGAAAAGGCAATTTACGAATATTTAGAAACTGATTTACCACTAATCATTAATGATGCCCAAAATCAATTATCAATCCAGCCTAACGACTCCTATTTTTCCTTTATTAAGGAGGATATCATTAGACAGCTGCCTAATAGGATTGATTTCCACTTAAAGGCTAATGCCTCTAAAGTACGAACGGATGATAAAGATCAATCAATTAATGAATTGGTGATAAATTCAATTAAGCAGGAAATCCAAAATGGTGTATGGACTTTTTTGAATAATTTACCTGAAAATGTGAAAGGAAGGAAGCCCGAATGAACTTCGTCGTTCACAACCACATCCTTCATGTTGAAAATATAAAGGTTATAGGTGTTGCAAGTTCTTCATTGTTTTTAGTCGGAGATGCGGAAACCATCCAATTGGCATCTGCCTTTGATACCCCTGCGGAATCCCTGATTATCGGTCCATTTGTTCCGTTGGCACAGGATGTGACGCCAGGATATGCTAACCCGAACCTCTAGTGTCGACCATTTGTTTATTAATCAAGTGGCATTCTCTTCCGTTATTCAACTCGGGGATTCATGCTACCTGAATGGATTCTCACGGGCACTTGCCGTACAAAGGGAAACAGAATTTTTTTATGGAAACGAAGGAAACTTTCCTTCCTACGGTATATTTAGAAGGCCCCTGCCACTGCCCCCAATTGATGAATCATTTACCTTTTTTCGCTATAATCCAATCCCTGTCATAAAGACGAATCACATTCATATTACGGCTGTCTCGAACTCGTCGAGTGTGCATATCGGCAGCACGAAACATGTTTCGATGGAAACAAGAATCAAGCATATAAGGCAGCTTCTCCCGCGGGGGAATGAACAAGAAACAAGATAACGCATAAGGTATAATAGAGTAAGTAAAATTGAAAAGGATGTTTATATATGCCCGCAATCCTTGGTCCAGTCCAAATTGTCAATGTAGGCGGAGGAATTGTTCATTTTGGTGATACGGTTTATATTTCACCGAAAAGCAGTTCAAAAACCTATGCCGGTGCCGGCGGTTTTAACACTGGAGGAATCATTTTCACAGCTTCAGGCCTAAGCGGCACTAACGTGCTAGATACCAATTTAATTGATCAGCCTATTGTTGGTAATAATTAAAAAAATGACATAAACCATTATTGGTCTATGTCATTTTTATTGTATAAGGGCTGAACAAGGCGTCCTATTCCACTTTCAATACGTGGGCACCATCAAAGAAAAATAGATATCTTTCTGACACATTCCGTTTCCAAATTTGTTCAATTGCTTTTGTATATAAGTTGATTTGCAATTTATAACGATCCAAAAGAATTGCTTTGGCCTGCTCGAATCCGCCCTTATATCTGTCTGTGATCCCATCTGATTTATAGTCGATTAAAACGAGTCCATTCTCATCCTCGAGAATACAGTCGATAATCCCTTGGACAAAGACAGATTCCTCTTCTTCCTTCCAATCAGGATAGACCTCACTAGCAGGTAAGGAAACAGTAAAAGGTACCTCCCTATGGACAGCTTTTGCATTAAAAAATCTTTGTCCCAGTGATGACGCAAAAAATTGAGCAATCAATTTTGCATTAATGACTTCGCTTTGTTCGGCAGTTAACAATTCATTTTCAACCATCCATGTTAACTGTTCCATAATGGCTTGTTCATTCACCTCTTTAGACAAATCTACATGCTGCATGACCATATGCATAGCTGTTCCCCGCTCAGCAGGGCTTAATTGTTTTTCCTGCATAAATTTTGGCCGTTTCAGAATCGTCTTTTTAAAACGTGTAACCAGTTCTGTACTGCTATAATCATCGGTAAACTCCCTGACACGTTTAATTTCTGATACAGATTGCTTTGAACGGTGGCTAGAAGCTCCTATGAAAGGATACTCCCATGATAACCTGGCATGTATTTGGTCAGTTAGATTAGATTCAGATGGTACTTGCTCAAGAAGTTCAACCTTATTAAGCAAGTCATCCATTTCATTTTCTGTTGTAATCTCCATTCTTTTTATTTCTTCGGCATGCTGTAATGTTATTTTCCAAACGGAGGAATGGTTTGCAATATCCAAAGGGACATTCTCATTGCTCTCGCCTTCCTTCCATAGTTCACTGGAATGCTGATGACGTATCAAGGCAGGGCCAATCCAGTCCATGTAGCTCATCGCAGATGCACGCTCATAATCTTTTAATAGCCATTCTTGATTGGAAGCAGCGTCTCTCCATTTGTCCATTTGCTTTTCTGCATCTTTTAATGTTGCAGTGACATACAACCTTTCCTTTGCCCTTGTCATTGCTACATAGAGCACGCGCATTTCCTCAGCAAGCATCTCCATCTTTTTCTTTTGCTTAAAGGCAATTTGCGGTAACGAAGGATAGGAGATGCGCTTTGCAGCATTCACATATTTAGACGCAAATCCAAATTCTTTATCAAGCATATAGGGTTTACGAAGATCAGTCATATTGAAGTTACGAGCCATTCCCGCCATAAATACTACCGGGAATTCTAATCCCTTACTGCTATGAATGGTCATAATTCTGACAACATCCTCTTGCTCCCCAAGTGCTCTCGCTGCCCCAAGATCGTCCCCTCTTTCCATCATCCGCTCAATAAAACGCAAGAATCGAAACAATCCACGGAAAGAAGTTTTTTCGTATTGGCGTGCCCGGTCATATAAAGCCCGTAAATTTGCCTGCCGCTGCTTGCCGCCAGGAAGTCCGCCAACAAAGTCATAAAATTGCGTATCCCGATATAGCTGCCAGATTAATTCTGAGAGTGAACCAAGTCTTGCCAGTGAACGCCACTCGATTAATAAATCAAAAAAGGTTCTTACCTTATCATAAAAAGGGACATTGTTTTCAGCCGTTTTACTCAAACAAAAAGCAGTAACAGCCTCCCAGAACGATCCACGCTTTCTCTCTAAACGTATTTTAGATAGTTCTTCCTCATTTAAACCAACGATAGGTGAACGCAGAACAGAGGCAAGCGGAATATCCTGGTACGGATTATCGATCACCCGTAAAAGTGACAGCATGATCGATACTTCTGTTGCTTCAAAATAACCGCTTGAAAGGTTGGCATAAATAGGAATTCCCTGCTGTTTGAATTCCTCCATAAACTGCGGTGCCCAGGTCATTGACCGGAGGAGGATAACCACATCCCGGTACATTAACGGTCTTTCTGTCTTTGATTTGGTGTTATAAACAGGTGCACTATTTGAGATTAATTCTTTTATTTTTGCAGCAATTCCCCTTGCTTCGAGCTGAGATTGTTCAAGGTCCGCTGCATCTAAAAGAATCAATTCTGCTTCATTTTCTGTTTCGGACTCTTCAGACGGTTGACTCTCAGCATTTTGGTCAATCAGGATTAACTCTACCGGATAGTCCTTTTCAGTCGGATAGGGGGCGCCGTTTCGGAGTTCAGCGGCCTCATCATATTGAATCTCACCTACTTTGACTCCCATCATTTGTTTAAACAAATAATTAGTAGCATCAAGTACCTCTTTTCTGCTCCGAAAATTTTGAGCGAGGTCAATCCGCAGTCCCGAGGAGGAGCCATCCGGTGTGAACCGATTATACTTCGATAGAAAAAGCTGCGGCTCAGCTAATCGAAAACGGTAGATCGAATCGAGTAAGCGCCCAGCGCCTTGCTGTATTGCTACAGTAGGTCTCCAAACGCTCCTCCTAGAACCGTACGTACACCTCTCGATGTATACGGCTCCGCATTCATCAATCTAGCTTTCCATTATGGAGTTTAACATGACAGTCCAGACATAATGCTATCGTCTTTCTTTGTCTCGCTATCATGTGTTTTTCCCATAACTTTTTGCCCTTAAGGTCTTTAAGCTTTCTTATGTGATGCATTTCCAATTTATCCGTTTTTCCACACATTTCACATTTTTCAGCTTTTAACCTATCTACAAGGCTTGTACGAGTTACAAACTGTATTGTATTTGGCAATTCGTCGATTTTTGAGTCTTTTTTCTTAATCGTTCTATCTTTTACAAAGATATTGTCAATTAGATAAGCAAACTTTTCCCCTTTTTTTGTTCTATATTTTACTCTGAATTTTCCATCCATCGAATATTTTTTCCATATTTTCGAGGCAGACGTCCGGTATTTGCCCGCAAATGTTTTTAACATACTTTCTTTAATGATGTAATAAAATTTGTGAAGTACGCTTGCGTTATTGGCCAGTCGGAAATAATTATATAGTCCTCTAATTTCAGAATTATATTGCATTAGGATTTCCAAATCATCATTTTGCATTAATTGGGTTCTAGCTTTGCCTTTCCATTTACCATCTTTTATAACTTCGAGAACGTCTAGTTCTCTTAGTTTCCCTTCCCATTTTTCATATGGTACATAAAGCTTGATATGCATATTTTGCCTTGATTTTCTTCCATCGCCTCGGTCTACCACGAAATTTTCACTTCGTTCAGTAGTTATATCGTAGCCAAGAAATCTTGCTTTTTTCGCAGAATTTGTTATGATAGTTTTTTCTTGTGATAATTGAAGATTTAACTTTGTTTTTAGAAACACTGTTAAGTCTTCTTTTATTTTTTCCGCATCTTCTTTTGCTCCGATAACACCTACAATGAAGTCATCCGCATATCTTGTGTAGAGTAATCTTCTGAAGTTCTTATCCATTTCATCTTTTGACGGTATGCTTTTAAGTTTGGTATCCAATTCTTTATATTTTCTGAGGTATTCCAACCCTTGATTTGTTTCCAGCCCAACAATGTTTATCCGCTTTTTGTAATGCGTTCTTAATCCAGCCACGTTCATGTATTCTTTGCTATGAGTTCGTTTTAAACCTTTATCAAATTTCTCTTTATATTCCTTCATGTATTTATCCAATTCATGAAGATATATATTCGACAATATTGGACTTATTATGCCCCCCTGTGGCGTACCACTGTAGCTTTTATGCCATTTCCAATCCTTTATATATCCTGCTTTAAGAAATTTCCATATCAGATTAATAAATTTTTCATCTTCAATGTTCTTTCTTAACAGGTTTATTATTATATGATGGTCAATATTGTCAAAGAAACCTTCTATATCCCCTTCAACGAACCAACGAACTCCACTGAATCGTTTCTGAATTTGCATAATAGCTGTATGACAGCTTCTTTCAGGTCTGAAACCATGGGATGTATCTTCAAACTTTCCCTCATAAATATTTTCAAGAACCATCCTTAAGACTTCTTGGACTAATTTATCTTCAAAAGATGGAATACCTAAAGGTCTTTTCTTTCCATTCCTTTTCGGTATATATACTCTTCTTATTGGGTTAGGTTGATAAGTTTGGTCTTTTAGACGTTCGATTAAGTTGTTTAACTTTTCAAGACTCATTCCATCGACAGTATCGTTATTTATTCCTTCCGTCATATTTCCAGGCTTTGCATATATATTTTGATATGCTAAGTAGAAAAATTCTGGATTATATAAATTACGATATAGCCTTGTATACTTGTAAGTTTCTTCACTCGATTTTCCAGCTAGATTGGCTAATACTACTTTCGGATTTCTCATAGAGCCTCACGCTCCTTCCCAATTTTGTATTATACCAGATGAACTACTCCCCTTCGCCATGTACTAGGCTTTCCCTAGCTCGGACTACTACGGGAGATCTGTTACCATGCAGGATTTTCATGAGCCACATTTCTTGCTTTCGCTTGAAATCATCCTCAATAGCTATATTTTATAGCGTTCCTGTTTAGGTAATCCCCATTTAGTACAGATAAGAACATAGCTTGTGTAGTGTCGGATGTGACTTTCGTCCTTTAACTCTTATTGAGATTGGTCGGTCAAGACTCGCTTATTACATCTTGTCCACGAGAAGATGTAATCTTTTACGATTAAAGCCAAACAGTCAGACCTTAATCCATTGACCGCATGTCGTTTCAACTACTCTACAACATGGCTGACGTTAGAACCCCTTGGACTATCATTCAGGCAGTATAGCTTTCATCCTTGTCTACACTTTTCACCTCGATATTCGTCTTCGCCTAAGTAGCTTCGGCGGATTATACCTTTAATCACATGCTACTGTCCTCAAACCAGTTTTCCAGTCTAAGTTAGTGATCGGTGACAGAGTATTGCTTGCGAGTTTCCTCTGCGAACTTGCTAATGTTCGAATTCTTATCTGCCCTTATGGGCGCACCTGCTTGACGTCCCCAACCATAAACAGATTCCCGTTCTCTTCATCAGCCTGTGCTACGAGTTTTAAGATGGTTTCCTGGACCATATTTGTATCTTGGTATTCGTCGCAATAGACCTCCTTAAAATGCCGGCGGAAAGCTAGTGCCGCTTCAGAGGGAAGAAATTGCCCTTTTTCAGAAATACCCTCAGTTAAAATAGCAAGACAAAAATGCTCGAGATCGTTATAATCAACCAAGCCCTTTTCCCGTTTTGCCTTCGCAAACCGGATAGAGAACTCTTTTACTAGAAAAATCAATGTATCAATTAACGGATGCATTTCTTCCATATCCCGCAGGAAGCTTTCAGGCCGGCGAGAAAAGAGTTCATCCTTTATTCCTTGAATTTTTTTCTTGGCCTTGTCCCTCAATTTCTGTGCTTTTTCTGTTAATTCCTTATCATAATGATCACCTTTTACCTGTTTTGCTCTAGAAAAAGACCAGGTTTGCATGGCATTGTAAAGGGTGTTCCATGAATCCTCCCGAGCTGCCATCAACGTGTTAATAACCTGTATATCATCTAAAAAATTTTCCGCACGCGGGGCAGGACCATTTGGTATTTTTGTCAGCTCCAGACCTTGCTCAATCATTTCTTTGGCAGCTTCTAATTGAAGCTTAATATCAAAAAGGAGTGCTTCGATAAAGGGCAGCTCCTCTATTGATGAGATATTTTCCACTTCATACATAGAGAGCATTGTCTTTAAATAACGATTTGGAAGAGGATTGGACTGAGCAAAGTCGTAGATGGAGCGTACGATATCCATTAAAGCAGCATCACTTCGGTCACTCGTGAATGAATCTACTAGATTAAAAAAGGCTTCATTATCCTTTTTCCCATATTCCTCTTCAAATAATTCATCCATTACTTCATCCCTGATTAACTGGGCCTCAGTTTCATCAGCAATCCGGAAGCCCGGATCAATATCGATTAAATAATAATACTTTCGAATGACCTCCATGCAAAAAGAGTGGAGCGTGGAAATGGTCGCCTTATTTAATAAACTGAGCTGTTTCCGTAGATTTCTTGACTCAGGATCTTGATCGATTGCTTTTTCAAGTGCCTCACCAATTCGGTGGCGCATCTCTGCTGCCGACGCACTCGTAAACGTTACGACTAACAATTGATCGACATCGATCGGTTCTTCTTTCGAAAGGATTTTCTGGATAATTCTTTCGACAAGAACGGCTGTTTTCCCAGAACCTGCCGCTGCGGCAACTAGGATGTCCTTGTCCCTTGCTGCAATGGCCTTCCACTGATCGTCCGTCCAAGTAACCCCTTCTGGCTTTGGCGGAATCACCATACTATTCATTTTCTGAACCCTCCCCTTTGAGCAATTCCAATACTTCATCCTTTGAATGTGGTGTTAGAATCCGGTAATGATTGCTTTCAATTGATTCATCAAATTGACAAACTGATTTATAGGAGCAAAAAGTGCAAGGTGTTTTGTCTTTTAATTTAAATGGTGAAATATCTATTTGACCGTTAATAATGTCATTACCTGTTTTTTGATAGATTGTCCGAACATGATTTCTAAGCCGGTCAAATTCTTCCAAACTCGCAACTTTTGATTTTTTGGATAAGTTGCCGTCCTTCTTAATTCCAGCGGCAACAATTTGTGAGTCTCCTGACTCTAATGATTGGTCCATTAATTGAATAACCCGCTGATCGCTGAGCATGAGCCCATTCATTTTAAACTTTTTCATGATTTCATTTTCAATTTGATCAATCGTCAGCATTTTCTTGCTATGAATGAATGGATTATGAACATGAAAATAGAGAACACCAGCCGGGCTTGCTTTCATTTCTACCAATTCCTTCGAATGTGTCATGACAATATCAAGATATGTCAGCATTTGCAGGGCTAATCCATAGTATACTTCTGTTAAGTTCACGTCTTTTTCACTGGATTTGTAATCGATGACCCGTAAAAAGACACTATCATCCTCGGCTTTTGCTTTATCAATCCTGTCAATCCGCCCTGCCAATTCCATTCTCTTCCCATTTTTCAAAGAAAAGCTCAGCGGCGGCAGTTCCCCTTTTGGTCCAAAAGCTAATTCCAAACTGATTGGCGAGAAGCCGCTTATCTTCGCATGCTCGCTGAGTACAATGGATGCACGGGTAATAATCTGTTCTAACTTGCGCTGAATATAATGGTGCCTTTCGGAGCTTAATAATATTTCATTTTGCAGCTTTGGTGCCAAGCTGCTGACGGCATCTTTTGATAGCTGTTCGCATTGCTTGCGCGTTAAGTCAGCCCAGGACAAGTTCTGTTCATTCACCGTTTCGGAAATCTGTTTTAAGGCAGCATGAAATAGTTCTCCAATATCCGGAGCCTCTAAACGGAAAATCTGGCGTTCACGAAGCTTTAGGCCGTGCTGGGCAAAGTGTGAAAAAGCACATCCATTATAAAGTTCCATTCTTGAAACACTCGCTTGAATGACATCGCCATATAACGCATCCGCAACTTCTGGTGATAATTGGACCGTCTCATTGGTATAAAAAAGGCTGGAGAATACTTTTTGCGCTTTATTTTTCCAAGGGCTTGTCAGATAGTAATTATATACATCCCACCACAGATCTGCGATTGGATAATTTCTCTTTTTCAATTGCAGCATGGAATTTAAATAGGACAAAGTTGTTGTAAAATTAGATACAAACCCTAGTTGCTTTTCCTGATCTAATTCGGAAGGATCCGCAACATAAATCGTTTCCTCGAGACCCGGAAACATATCCTTAAGACGTTTAATATAGGACGAAGGAATTAACGCCTTTCCTTCATCATTGGCAAGCGGATAACTAACATACAAAAACTCTGCAGGTGCAGTAAAAGCTTTATAAGCAAGGAAGTTTTCATCCAGCAGGCGTGTACGGCTGCTTGCTGCTAGATTCATCCCAGCTGCTAATAAATTTTCCCGGTCCTCATCGGCGAGAATTCCCTCATCTGAAATTTTTACAGGTAATACCCCTTCGTTTACACCAACAACAAAAACAATTTTACTATCATTCAGCCGTGATTTTTCCAAATCACCAATTAAGACCTGATCAAGGGCAGGCGGGATAAGTGAAAAATGTAAGGAATCGAAACCTGCTTCTAAAATAGCTGCAAAGGATTTTAAGCTGACTTGCTCATCCCCTAGTATTTCCACGTATTGGTCTAAGAGATCAATCACAGCATTCCAAACTTGTTCGTGTTCACGCATCCTTACAAGGTTGCCAGATTCTTCGGCAGCCTGTTTCCAATGCTCTAGTTTTTCAGGGATATCTAATTCTTCTAAATATAAATAAATGGCTTCACACAGCTTACGTCCGGTATCAGCTTTTTTCAGGCGCCTGGATAGACGTAATACGGGCGCTGTGATGAGGAGTTTTAATTCATTTAGTTCATTTTCCATCTCTTTTTCCGCATCCGTTTGGGCACTCCCCGTTAATTCCAATCCTCTTATCCGCCGATAAACCCATCGATCCTTTTTCGTCCATTTACTGCCATTGATTCCATATGCCAAACAATAATTCTCAAGCCTGTCCATCTTTTCACGCATTTTTGCAGGATTTTCCCTGAGCGGGTACAGTAATTCTGTTTTAACTGCCCTAAAAATTGGTTCATACCGCCAGAACGAATTAATGATTTCAATGGTGGAACGAATTAATTCGATTAGAGGGTGATTAAGCATCGTCCTTTTTTGATCAATAAAATAAGGAACTTGATAATCGTCAAAAACCGGTTCGATAATTTCATGATAGTCCCCGCCATTTCTAATTAATAGTGCGATATCACGGTAACGGTACCCTTTAATTTGTACGGCCTGACGAATTTCTCGGGCGATTCCTTCAATTTCCGCCCTCCTATTCACAGCCTGGATCATTTGAATCTTAGTTTCCCCCACAAACGGCAAAGCAGGACGGGTATCAAATTGTTTCTCCAAATGAACTAAGGAAGGGGCTGTCCACTTTTTTTGCTCAGACAGCGTGACCAGCTGTTCTATCTCAATTCCATTTGACTTTGCGACATCATACAGGTTATAACAAGCATCTGATGAGGCACGAAACAAATCAAGTTCATCCGGAGCTGAATCAACAGCTGTACGGTCTGTTGTCATCGCAATTGAAACACGTTGACAATGTTTCATTAATTCTCCAATCACTTGATATTCTTGTGGCGTAAAACTGTAAAACCCATCAATATAAATCTCCGCATCTTTAAGATAGGCTGATACGGAAATTTTTTCTGCCAAAAGGCGGAAGTAGTCTTCTGAATCAATATATTTACCAAAGATTTCATCTTCAAATTTTGAATAAATTTTCTCTAAATCTGTTAATTTGTCATGTAAGGCTTTTGAAGAAGAGTTTTCTGAACGAATCTGAGCTGATTTTTCAATTAATTCTTCCGGGCGGATGCAATACCGCTTAAATTCTGTAATCATTTGTTCTAGCTGCTGAACAAATCCGTTTTTATCTGCTGTCCGCTGGAAAATAGATAAATGTTCTTTCTGCTCATCAATGATCTTCCGAATTAACATATTCATGCCGACACTGCTTAAATGATAACGGGTAATCCCGCCAGTTTCTTGCAGTATCCGCCAGGCCAAACGTGAGAAGCTGAATACCTGTGCCCGAATCATCCCCCCAATAAGTGAGTCTGTTGCCAAACGATATTCTGTTAAAAATGTCATTTGTTCTGGAACTATATAAATAATTGGGCGGCCTTCCGGACTTTTTAATAGATGCTCACGTATTTCATTAAGCAGCATAGCCGTTTTTCCACTTCCGGACCGCCCTGTAATCATTCTTAAGGACATAAGGAAACCTCCCCTTTTAAAAGAACTCTGCATCTTTTATTCTATCACAAAACAGCACAAATGTTTGTATTTTGACCGACTAGATTCTAACCAAAATTGGTAATGATTATTGCAGTACAAGAACAAAAGCGCAAGCGCCTTGAACAGCCCCGACAAGCATAAGACGAGCCGGCCGAAAGGTTTCTTTTTAACCTTTTGGACGGATTGGCTTATGACCTCGAGGGGCTAGGCGCTGGAGCTGGACGTCGACAGTCTTTTGTTTAACAGTAATCCACAAGCGAAAATTTTATAATTCCCAAACAAAGAAAAAAACACGATGAACCATCGTGTCCTCTCAAATCAATTTTAAAAGTGTACATTTATTTCGTTCAAGGGCCAATATCGTAAGTCAACTTTACCGACTACCTGACTAGCATTAATAAAGCCAAACTGACGGCTGTCCCAGCTTCCTAACCGATTATCCCCGAGAACGAATAATTTTCCTTCAGGAACAATTTCTTCACCGGTTATTTCTTTTAAATTGAAATCCCCTGTCAACTTTAATCCTGGGGATTTCTTTTTATACACATCTAAGAATGGCTCTTTATATTTGCGGCCATTAATATATAGAGTATCATCAATATACTCAATTTTATCACCTGGGAGGCCAATAATACGCTTTACAAAGTCTTCTTTAGCATTAGCATGAAAAACAATCACATCAAATCGATTTAACTCTCCTACCTGATACCCTAACTTGTTAACCACTAGTTTGTTTCCATCCTGAAGAGTCGGCATCATGGATTCGCCCTCTACAATATAGTTTGAAAAGAAAAAGGTACGAATAAAAGCAAAAATAATAATTCCGATCGCAAAAGCCTTAACCCATTCTAAACCTTCTTTTTTCCATTCAATGTTCATTGACACTCCTCCGTTTCTCCTTATCTTTCTCTCTATCTATTTCTTCATTATGGTCAATTTCCATCCGCTTATTCATTCTAACTTCGATTCTTTTCCCGATTAACCAAAGGATAAAAATAACAAGCAAGACAATGACCGTACGAAGGGGCTTAGTTATCAATGAATGAAGATCATAGCCAATAAAGCTGATTGTAAAAATCATGACCATTTTCCCAATACAGACGGCTAGTATGTACTGTGCAAAACTAATTCGTGAAAGACCAGCAACAATATTCACAACGGCTGATGGGGTAAAGGGAAAACATAATAGTAAAAAAAGAGGGCCAAACCCATGACGTTCCACCCAATCCATAAGTTTGCGGACTTTAGGGTGTTTAGGCAAAAAAGATAATAATCGTTTTTGCCCATATTTTCGGATTAGAAAGAAAACGAGTACCGCTCCAGAACAAGCCCCCAGCCAAGAATACAAAAAACCAAACCAAAGACCAAAAGCACTGGCATTTGCCATGACGAATACAACTAAGGGGAGAAACGGCAAAAATGCTTCCACAACGATTAACAGTATTCCTGGTATCGGTCCAAGCGCCCGATACTCTTGCAGGAGGCTCATTATATGTTCTAACGTCAGCCAAGCTTTTAGTGTTTCAAAGTCCATCCCGGGTTTCTCCTTTATTCCATTTATCTTATTGCGTTATAAATTGATGGAGTGCTTCTTTATTTTTCTCCACATCAATTTCAAGTACCGCTCCTTCCCCACTTATCCGCGGCTCTGTAAAGCTATTATCAATGGGAATCCGGAGAGTATCAATATTTTGATCACCTGAAAGGAAATCTTTAGCCATAGATAATCCATCCGTGGTTGCCATATTGGTATTTACATACGGTGTAACGACCCCAACTAATTTTGGGAGTTTCGCAATAGTGCTGAGACCACTTAATTGTTCTCTTATAGCCTTAATGGCTTTCTGCTGTCTTTCTACACGGCCAAAGTCACCGACAGCATCATGGCGAAAGCGGACATAGCTCAGCATTTGATCGCCATTCAGTCTTTGCAGCCCTGGCTGTAATGGTGTTTCAACATATTCAGACATCTCTTTTTCCACATTCATCTCTACACCATTTGGAAAAACCTCATCAATCAGCTTGACAAATCCCTGAAAATTAACAATAGCGTAATACTGTAAATCAATATCGAAATTCTGTTTAATGGTTTGTCTCATTAACTCAGGACCTCCGCGTGCGAAAGCTGAATTAATTTTATGTTTGTTATGACCGGGGATGGCAACATAGCTGTCCCGCATTATCGATGTTAGTTTGAAGGTGTCTTTGTCTTCATTATAATGCAAAATCATAATCGTATCAGCGCGGGACGTTTCACTTCCCCTTGCATCACTTCCAAGCAGCAGGACATTTGTGTCCCCATACTGATCCTTTTGCCCTTCGAAGTCATACACAACGTTTGTATCTTCGGTATTGCCATTATTGATATCTTTTAAAGATTGATTAACGCCTTGTTTGTATTGATAATATGCATACCCTGTTATTCCACCAATTAACAGCAGGAACACCAATAAAATAGCTGGCCATTTTTTCCTGCTTCTTTTCTCATGTCTATCTGCTCTCATTTGTTTATCACCCATTCATCCACAATTTCAACCACTTTATCTGATCGTGTTTACTTTTATTGTGTCCTCATTTTAATTCATTTTCTCCTAATCAATATCCTTCTATTAATAAAAACTTTCTCACATCCTTCCTTATTTTAGCAACAAAGAAAGCCTGCCAAATGACAAGCTTTCTTTCAATCATCTCCTATTGCATTTATTAATGATTTTTTGTTAAAATAAATAAAGAACATTTGTTCGATTTTTAGGTAGAAAGGATGAAAATAATGACCAGGATACCGGACGATGAGCGGGATATCATGGAAAAGGCTATTTATTTACCAATGGTTTTAATCGTCCTTAACCGGGATATAGCTGTTATCGAAAACAGTCCTTTTAAATTAAAAAAGCCCTATTTGAATTTAATTGAAGAAACGATGAAGGACATCCAACGTGAGTTAGCAGGGGTTAAACAATACATGAAGAAGAATAAACTGCAAGTAATTGAAACAAAACGGGATGATGCCTTTACAATGTACATGTTTATTTATAAGGGCTACGAAGAAAATCATAATTATTTTAATCCTCGAATCCGAAACAAAGTCCAAGAAATATTAGAAACATACTTATCAAAAAAACACCTATCCCGATAGGTCATTATTTTCTTTTGTCTAAATAAAGTTCATGGCTTTCTGATGCCTTTGAATGTTTGGGACTATGCATTAAAAAAACTAATTTTTCCTTATTAATTTCAACTCTTTGCATCAGTTTCATTTGTAAATAAGAAGTCCTTAACATTTGGGTATTAAACGTACTATAGGAAACAGGGAAAATCTGAGATTGATGATTCCGGAAAATGACCATGGTTTCTCGTGCTGAAACACGACGATAATCTTTGATATGCTCAGCAAAGAACCAGATACATTTAGGGTTTTCTGGGGAGGCAGTACAGAATGCATAGATGTTGGTGATGGGTTCAATTACAATTGGGAGTTTACGCGAATAGTCAATAAGCAGCCTTGTCCCTTTCCTCCTTCCTTCATAATCGACACCATAATAGGCACAGCCCTTTTGAATAATACTGAATGGTTTAGCTGGACTAAGGATCTTTTCTTCGACCTCACCAATCAGTGAAAATATTTTACTTCCATATTCTTCTGGTCTAATATACATAGTGCAAGAATTCACAATATAATCTCCAGTTCGTTCTTGTGTCAATATCCCCAACCCCTTTAGTTACAGCTATTCACCATATCTTACCATCTTTTTATTTGTACACCCTTATTTTTTTGAATTGTTCTTAAAATATTCATAAATATTTGTCAAGAAGAAAACTATCAGAAAATTATAAAAAGTAATGATAATATGTAAAAAAAACCATATACTTTAAAAAAGCTCAGAGGTGATTTTCATGAACGATAAGTCATACTCAGAATTGATGAAAATTGGTGCAATGAAACGAGCTCGTATGAAGGAAAATTTTGTCCAGGATTTGTACATTGATATGCTGTTATCGGAAATCCAGCTGAATGTGGAAAAGGAAAAACTGCTGCGAAAAATTGATAATGCCATTGATTCGGGTGATAAAAAGAGTTTTCAGCATCTCTCGCATGAGCTAATTAAAATAAACAGACGATTCGGATCTTAACATGAACCGCCTATAAACGGCGGTTTTTTTATGCTTGTCGGGCTGACCAAGGCACCTAGGCAATTTTTCTTAATAGAAAAAGGCTAAAGATAAAAAATCTCAAGCCTTCATACTTACTTATTGATTTCGATGTTTAATTTCATATTCTTCCAGCATGGAAATTCTGTCCAGCATAGATGGGTGGGTATATCGGAATATTTTTACCAAAAAAGGCGGGTTGACTTCACTCAATCCGGAGCGGGTTAATTCTTGGAAAGAATTTATCGCGGCTTCAGGATTTTTAGTCATTTCAATCGCATACTTATCAGCCCGTGTTTCCTGATAGCGTGAAGCAAGATTCGATAACGGACTAGCCGCAAACAAAAGAATGGATAAAATCATAAAAAATAATGGTAAGGAACGTACATCCTTCACATCACTTATTTTTAGCTCCCTCCCCCACTTCCTTACTGCCCAGTTCATTATTCGGTAGGTAAGATAAAGTCCTAACAGTGAGAGGAGTAAGTAACCGGCTATACCGAAATAAATATGCTTTTCAACATAATGACACATTTCATGTGCCATTATAAATAAAATTTGGTTATCATTTAACCGGTTGAGTGTCGTATCCCATAGAACAATTCTCGCATTCGAACCAATCCCTGTAACGTAGGCATTTAAAGCATTTGTTTTATCAGCCATGTTGACCTCAAACACATGTTGCGCAGGAATTTCGGCTTTTTGTGCAAGTGTTAAAATCTTTGTTTCCAATTCCTTGTTTTTTAATGGATAGAAATCGTTGTATAACGGGTCAATAACCACAGGCTGCAAGAACATCATGAACAACGTAAAGGGAACAGATAAGAGCCACCCATAGAGCCACCAGCGCTTTTGGCTTTTCTTCATCAACCAGTAAAGGACAGGTACAATAATCAGCCATGTACCATAATTAATCCAAAAATCGATTAACTCGTCCTTCATCCAAGAAGGAAAACTCTGAGTTGAAATGTGGTAGGTTCGAGATAAGGAATAACTGACATAATTTAAAGGAAAGGTAGCTAAAAAGGAAAAAAAGGAAAGCCAGATTAAATAAATTGGCATTCGCAGCAGTTTATATTTTGCTGATTGATCGGCCCAGCGCTTAAAGGCTCTTGAAAACCCGAATAACAGGATAAGGAAATAAAATAGCCATTCAAAAGGAGTGGATAAAAAATACAATAAATTTCTTATTCTTGAGTACTCTTCACTTAATTGAAGTTCCCTTCCATTAAGAAAGGTTGTTGGATCAGCCTTTGATCCTTGATATTCAAATGGTAATGAAGTATCAGCAAAGTGAAATAAATACCAGTAAATCAACAATCCATATAAACAAAAGGCCAAAACCGCATAGACCCCCATTTTTCTCACCATGATTTTGTCCCCCTTTTTGTACAACCTCTCTATACCTAGTTTAGTTTAAAAAGTTGGATTTAGAACCATAGTTACTCGAAAACCGTACTTTACCAGTATCTTTTTAAAAAATAAACGGACAAGAAATAAACACGGTGCCAGGCACCGTGTTATTTCCCTTTAAACTCTGGTTTTCTTTTTTCAGAGAAAGCTTGCAGGGCCTCGATTCGATCTTCCGTTTGAAGGGTCACCTCATAGGCTTTTCGTTCTAGCTGCAGGCCTGTATGTAGATCTGTATTCATTCCATTTTTTATCGCAAATTTAGCTTGCTGGACAGCGATCGGACCATTTGCCAAAAGCGTTGAGCAAAAAGCAATCGATTCACTCAACAAATCACCTCGATTAACCACCTTTGTTAATAATCCGTAATCATAGGCTTCATTTGCTGACAGCCTGCGCGCAGTTAAGATAAGTTCCAAGGCTTTTGCCTGACCAATTAATCTTGGGAGCCGCTGGGTGCCGCCTGCTCCAGGAATGATGGCCAGACTTGTTTCTGTTAAGCCCATCACCGCATGATCGGCTGCAATTCGAAAATCACAGGCCAACGCCAGTTCCATCCCGCCGCCGAATGCAAAACCATTAATGGCTGCAATCGTGGGCTGCGGCAGTGCATCGATCTCATTAAACACCTCATTAATTTTAAACAAATTACGTTTCACTTGGCTATCTGTTAAATGCTTCCGTTCTTTTAAATCCGCACCTGCACTAAAAGCTTTTTCCCCTGCACCGGTAAAAATCACTGCCCTAACCTGTTGATTACTTCGGATCGTTTCTATTTTTTCCTTTAATGCGATTAACGTATCGTAATTAAAAGCATTTAAAGATTCTACACGATTAATAGTAATAACAGCAACATAGTCTTTTACTTCAAGTAAAATATGCTCCATTCTTCCTCCTCCTCCACTTTATTAAAGAATTCAAAAAAGGCAGACAAAATGCCTGCCTTAACTAAAAATTTTATCTATTTATTATCTGTTCAAGGAATGGACTTTTTTAAAGCGTCCAGACAATATAATTAATAGATTAAATCAATAAATTCCCCTTTTGATATATTCCCGAAATAATGCTTAGTATCTACCTCGGAAAGGACCCGCTCAATTTCGCTTTTCTCATAGCGGATTCCGGTAAATTTTTTCTCAATCTCGCTTACTTCTCCAACCCCAAAGAAGTCACCATATATTTTACAGTTTTCGATTAATCCCTTATTTACCTCTAAGCGGACATCAATGGAACCGACCGGGAAACGATGCGAGTGCTGAAGATTAAACTTTGGTGACTTTCCATAATTCCAGTCCCAGTTTTGGTAACGCTCTTTGGAAAGCTGATGAATTTTTTCCCAGTCTTCTTCTGTTAAAATGTATTCAGGTATATCATCTTGACCACCGAAAATATTCCTTAATAGTAAGGAACGGAATTCTTCTATACTAATCTTTTCCGTTAAAAACTCCGAAATATTTGCCACCCGGCTGCGAACAGATTTAATTCCCTTTGATTCTATTTTATCTTTTTTTACTTTTAAGGCTGATACCACATTCTCTATTTCCGAATTTAACATAAGGGTCCCATGACTAAACATTCTCCCCCTTGTGGAAAATTGCGCATTCCCTGAGATTTTCCTGCCCTCAACTTCTAAATCATTTCTCCCGCTCAACATTGCGTTTACCCCTAACTTTTGCAATGCTTCAACGACCGGCTCGGTGAATTTACGGAAATTATGGAAGCTCTCCCCGTCATCCTTCGTAATGAAACTAAAGTTTAGATTTCCAAGGTCATGGTACACCGCGCCGCCTCCAGATAATCTGCGAACGACATGGATACCATTCTGTTCAACATAGTCCGTATTGATTTCTTCGATCGTATTTTGATTTTTACCAATAATAATCGATGGTTCATTTATGTAAAACAATAAATACGTTTCGTTTATATCTAGATTTTTCAACGCATATTCTTCAATTGCCAGATTAATACGCGGATCTGTAATTCCTTTATTATCAATAAATAACATGGTCATTATACCTTCCTTATAGTGAAATAGATAGGAATTCCTCTGCGAGTTTTATTGTACCGCTAAATTCCCCAGACGCTTCCGAAACCAGCTCATCCAGATTCCCGTAATGCGGCAGGTGAGTAAGAATCAGCTGTTTTACCTTAGCTTTCTCGGCAAGCTTTCCTGCCTCCAGACTATTCATATGACCGGCCGACTGACCGTTTTGATTTCCATAAAAGTTACATTCACATAGAAGAACATCAGCATTGTCACTGAATTCAACAAACTCTTCTTTAAAGGAACTGTCACCAGTATAAACAAGGGTCTTCCCGCCCGCCTCTATTCTCATTGCATAACAGGAAACAGGGTGATTCGTTTTTAAAAATGCTATTTTAAAGGGACCAGCTGAAAGAATTGTATCAGGGTTATAGGCCATCCCTTTTGTAATGGTTTTATAGGTTAGTTTGCTAAACTCCGGTTCATCAAAAGAATGCCCGTAGACAGGCAGATTAGGGAGTGTATTCCCAAGGAATCCTTGTATTAACCTGGCATGCTGCAAAACCCCAATATCTGCAATATGATCTGGGTGGTAATGTGAAAGGATGACGGCATCCAATTCTTCAGGTTGTATGATATTTTGCAGTTTTGATAGGACACCGCTGCCACAATCAATTAGTAATTGGAAACCTTCATGTTCCAATAGATAACCCGAACTTGCAGCATTTTTTTTAGGATAACCACCCCAATATCCAATCACTGTCAATTTCATCTAATCTCCTCCAGTTCTATAGTCTAACTTTAATATTCTCAAAAACCTGGAATTATTCACAACATCGCAAAAAGAAGCTGATCTTATGGAACAGCTTCTGGTTTAATTGCCCTTATAAAGGCTCTTTTTTTCCATTGATATGATTTGCCTAAAAGAATTGGGGACTAATTGGTCCCCCCATTCTACAGCTTCTATAAGAGTACTATTTCGCTATCCTTTTTAAGACAACGTCTGCTAAACAATCAATGAATACATCTTTAGCGTTTGGCATGTCCGGACGGTAATATTTTGCGCCTAATTGATCCGTTACCGTTTTACATTCAATATCATTATCGTATAACACCTCAAGATGGTCACAAACGAAACCAACAGGTGCATAGACGAAAGATTTATATTGTTTTTGATTATATAAATCCCGCGTTAAGTCCTGAACATCCGGACCAATCCATGGTTCTGGTGTATTGCCGGCACTTTGCCAGCCAATTTCAACGTTTTTAATGCCCGCTTGATTGGCAATTAATTCTGCTGTTTCTTGGAGCTGGCTAGGGTATGGGTCCCCCAGTTGAAGAATTTTCTCAGGCAGACTGTGAGCAGAAACGATCAATACTGCCTGTTCTATTTCCGCTTCGGTCATTTGGTTAAAAATATTTTTTACTTGATCAGCCCAGTAGTCGATAAATTTAGGTTCCTGGTACCAGCTCTCAATTGTGCTTATTTTTAAACCGCCTAATTTTTCAGCTTCCTCTACCGCTCTTCCATTATAAGATTTAACGCTGAAAGTTGAAAAATGCGGGGCAAGGACGAGACTTACCGCCTCTTCGATTCCATCCTCATGCATTTTTTTTACGGCATCTTCAATGAAAGGTTCAATATGTTTTAGTCCTAAATACATTTTAAATTCAATTTCATCTTGAATTTGATTAAGATGTTTTTCAAGCTTTTCAGCTTGGTCTATCGTAATTCTAGCCAGCGGAGAGATTCCGCCAATTGCCTCATATCGATTCCTAAGATCGTCAATCATCTCAGGGGTAGGTTTTCGGCCATGCCGGATATGGGTATAGTAAGGCACTAAGTCATCAAATGAATATGGGGTACCATATGCCATGACTAACAGACCCATTCGTTTCTTTGTCATTTACGTGCACCTCGTTTTAGCTCTGCTTTAGGAAATTATGTAAAAAGGCATTATAGGCTTTGGATCCTTTAATGCCTTTTTTTATAAACAACTGATTATATTGTGCCAAAAAATCGGACTGCTTACCAATTTAATGACTTATTTTTTTAAAATCAGCGGCTCAATTTGGCTGCTGAATATTCATGAATAAAAGAAGTCAGCCTTTTCAATGTGTCCGGATTTACTGAAGGAAACACACCATGACCTAAATTAAAGATATACCCGTCTTGTGCCATGCCTTGGTCTAAGATTTCTTTAGCTCTCTCTTCAATGACTTCCCATGGAGCCAAAAGAATCGCTGGATCAAGGTTGCCTTGGACAGTTTTATGGATACCCAATTCTCTTGCTTCTCGAATAGGTAACCGCCAATCTAAACCGACCACATCGAGCGGCAGATCATTCCATTCTAAGGCAAGATGGCTTGCCCCTACGCCAAACATAATTAACGGAACATTTTCTTCTTTTAAGGAAGTGAAGATTCGATTCATAATCGGTTTGATAAAATAACGGTAATCTTCTACATTCAAGGCACCTACCCAGGAATCAAAGATTTGAATGGCTTTTGCACCGGCATTAATTTGTGACTTAACATATGTAATAATCATAACGCCAAGTTTGTCCATTAACGCAAACCAAGCCTTAGGCTCCGAATACATAAATGCTTTTGTTTTATTATAGTTTTTGGATGGGCCGCCCTCTATCATATAGCTGGCAAGCGTAAATGGCGCACCAGAGAAACCGATTAATGGTACATTTAACTGTTCTTGTGTTAGTAATTTGATTGTTTCCAATACATATGGAACGTCTTCTTCCGGATGTATTTCGCCCAATTTTTCTACATCGGCCAAAGAACGAATCGGTTGATCAATGACGGGGCCAACACCGCCCTTAATTTCTACATCCACCCCAATCGCTGGGAGCGGTGTCATAATATCTTTATATAAAATGGCGGCATCAACGTTATATTGTTCCACAGGCAGGCGTGTAACATAGGCACAAAGCTCAGGCTGATGAGTAATTTCAAATAAGGAATATTTTTCTTTTATCTCTCTATACTCTGGCTGCGAGCGGCCAGCCTGCCGCATATACCATACAGGTACATGATCTGTTTTTTCACCTCTAGCGGCTTTTAAAAATGTTTCATTAATGGTTCTTGTCATGAAGAATGTCCACCTTTCAAAGACTGTCTGTTTTCCATTTTAATATATTGAAGTAAAAATTAAAAACCATTGATACATGAGCTGACTTCAATATATCGATTAAACCTGTCTGCTGTATAGGTTTCAATAGTATCTGTCAAAAAAAAGTCGTTTTTAACTTACCAATTTTGTCTAAACATATAGGTGCATACTGAAAATAGGGAAGTATATTGTATAGAGAATTCATTTTAGGGGTGAGAAACATATGAATATTTATATTACTGCTGGTACACTGGATTATTTAAGAAAAATTGAGGACAAATATCCCAATGAACACATGTACGCAATGATGAATGAAAATGGTGCGGTCCTGCTCCATGAAACCAAGGTCCCCGCCGTCTTTAACGAACCGCGCAAATACGAAGTTTTGGAATCCTATGGAGAATTGAAAAATGAAGGATTTGTTGTAATGAATAACATATCCGTTTCAGATGAAGGACGGCCATTATTTGAACATCAGTTCAAACAACTCACAGGATCGGTCGTAACCGCCCAAGGTCTGACAGCACTGCGATTACTTCGGCCTTTAACCTCTTCTCCTTATATCATCTTAACTTTATGGGAAAGCAAAGTCTTGTATCAAAAATGGCAGAGTTCTAATTCCATTTTTGATCAGCTAAAAGCTGGCTTCGACGCGACGCAAAAGATTTTAACAGGCACACCCTATCTAAGCAAATATACAATGGCGGGAAAAAATTAAATACGTTAAGGCAAAATGGAGTTCTCTGACTCCATTTTTTTTATTTCTCCACCTCACCACTTAGCGGTGATTACATATTCTGTATTACACCATAAAAAGGGCTATAGCCCTTTTATGATCAGAAAGGAGGATAAATATGCTTATTGAACTTACAGCCCTTCATTGGATCTATGTTGCTTTTATTCTTTTAATCATTGGCTTTATGGTTATGAGAAGGGACACCAGCATTGTTTGTATTCTCGGGATCTTCTTGATTGCTCTGACAGCAACAGGAAGTTTAAGTCACTCCATCAGCAGTATTTTTAATAGCTTTAGCTATGCTATTACAGAATTGTTATCAACCATTCTTGTTATTTCTATCATTGTTGCAATGAGCCATACGCTAACGTCAACCGGAATAAATGATGTTATGATTTCACCTTTTCGAAAGTTGATCCGTAATCCAGGTCTTGCTTACTGGACGATTGGTATCTTAATGATGGTGATTTCTTGGTTCTTTTGGCCATCCCCTGCTGTTGCTCTGCTAGGTGCAGTTTTACTTCCAGTGGCGATCAGAGCTGGTCTGCCTGCCCTGGGAGTTGCCATGGCCATGAACCTGTTCGGACACGGAATCGCTCTATCAGGAGACTTTGTTATCCAAGCGGCGCCTAAACTAACGGCAGATGCCGCCGGACTCCCGGTCCAAGAAGTTTTAGACGCCAGTATCCCACTCGTTTTTGTCATGGGGATTGTCACCACGGTTACTGCCTTCTATTTTTTAAGAAGGGATTTAAAACGCGGAACCCTTCAATCCACTTCAACCGTTTTGCCCGACTCGTCTGACAATGAAAAACCCAGCCTCTTAACTCTTGCCCAAAGACGTTTCTTCGCTATTTTGGTGCCGATATTATTTGTGGCGGACGTAGCTGCTATGACCGTTCTCAATTTAACCGGCGGAGATGCTACAGCCTTAGTGGGCGGAACTTCCATACTCATCCTGCTTCTCATTACCCTCACTAGCCATAAAAACAAAGGCCTTGAAAAAACAACGCAATATTTAATTGAAGGATTTCAGTTTGGATTTAAGGTGTTTGGTCCTGTGATTCCGATTGCCGCCTTCTTCTATTTAGGGGACAGCGGTTTTACAACAATCATCGGAGAATATTTACCAAAAGCCTCCCACGGCATTGTTAATGATTTGGGTATAGCCCTTGCAAATATTGTACCGTTAAGTAAACAAGTAGGAGCAATCACACTCACTGCCGTTGGAGCGATTACCGGCTTAGACGGTTCAGGCTTCTCAGGAATTTCGCTTGCTGGATCGATTGCCGGGTTGTTTGCTGCTGCCATCGGCAAGGGTGCCGCGACACTGACAGCTCTAGGGCAAATTGCAGCTATTTGGGTAGGCGGCGGAACTCTTGTCCCTTGGGCTTTAATACCTGCAGCTGCCATTTGTAATGTAGATCCGTTTGAATTGGCCAGACGAAATCTTGTTCCAGTCTGTATCGGCCTGTTGGTTACAACCATTGTTGCGATGTTTCTAATATAAAGAAGAGGCCGGGGTTAACTCGGCCTCTTCTTCTCATATCGATTTTTAAAGTATTTATAGAAAAATATCCAGATAGAAGTCCAAATAAAACCTAGTGCATACCCACCAAATACATCAGAAGGATAATGGACTTGTAAAATAATCCGGCTTGCACCAATGAGGAGTAGTAAAACGGCAGCCAAAAGTGCAATCAGCCATTTTGCTGATTTCGACTGAATGGCCTCGATCAGTAAATAGGCGCACGTAAAGTAAAGGATCATCCCCACCATGGCATGACCGCTTGGATAGCTGTAGCTTTTCACATGAACAAGGTGTTCTAAATCAGGTCTCGGACGAACCAGCCAATCTTTTATTAGTTTACTAGCTTCATTCCCTAAGGCTACCGATAATGCCAACATTGCTGCCCCAGGATAATTGCGTTTTAAGAGCAATAACCAGACTAGCATAATCAAAGCGACAATCCCGATTCCAAGCTTATCTCCCAATTCGGTGACTTGAATAAAAAATGGAATGAGTGCATCGGGTACATGTGAAAAAAGGCCGGCAACATATGAATCGATCCAGAAAGAGCCGTGTAAAGCGACCTTAATAGATGTAAATAATGCAATGAAAACGGCAAGTATTAGAAAAATAAACGATTTCTTTCTCAAAAAAATCTCCCCATCCCTTTGAAACTGTTTTTTGCATACTTTTAAAAGTATAAAAAAAATAAATGTAAAAATCTATATTATCATGTTAAAAGTGTTAAAATTGTTTGAAAATAGATTCTTACTATTCTACCAAAAGGGAGGATTACATATGTTGAACAACCTGTTTTCTAAATTAGAAGGTTATTATGATGACATGGTCGCCATCCGGCGCTATCTCCATCAGCATCCCGAGTTGTCCTTTCAAGAATATAACACCGCTGAATATATTCAAGCCTATTATGAGAATTTAAATATTGAAGTAAAAGGGCAGGTTGGCGGTAATGGGGTTGTTGCAAAAGTTTATGGTAAAAAACCCGGTAAGACGGTCGCATTACGGGCAGATTTTGATGCCCTGCCGATTCAAGATGAAAAGGACGTTCCATATAAATCCTTAGTTCCCGGTGTCATGCATGCCTGTGGACATGACGGACATACAGCTACCCTGCTTGTTCTGGCAAAAACCTTACATGAACTCAGGGATGAATTAGAAGGTACTTATGTTTTTATTCATCAACACGCCGAGGAATATGCACCAGGCGGGGCGGCAAGCATGATTGAAGCAGGCTGTTTAGAAGGCGTGGATGTCATTTTCGGTACCCACCTATGGGCAAGTGAACCAACCGGAACAATTCAATACCGAACAGGTCCAATTATGGCGGCTGCCGATCGTTTTGAAATAGAGATTCAAGGGAAGGGCGGGCACGGCGCCCAGCCGCATAAAACTAGGGACGCCATATTGACAGCCTCCCAGCTTGTTGTAAATCTCCAGCAAATTGTCAGCCGCAAAATGAATCCTGTTGATGCAGCGGTAGTTACAGTAGCATCGTTTATTGCTGATAATGCTTTTAATGTGATTGCTGATAAAGCCAAGCTGACAGGCACCGTTCGGACCTTTAATGAAGAGCTGAGGCAGTTTATTGAAGTTGAAATGGAAAGAATTATCCAAGGTACTTGTTACACTGCAGGAAGTTCTTATCAGTTTGACTTTATTAGAGGTTATCCTGCTGTCGTGAACCATGAAAAAGAAACCAATTTTCTCATCGGATGTGCCGGGCATGTGCCAGAGGTTCAAAATATTGAAGAAACTGAACCACAAATGGGTGGGGAAGACTTTGCTTATTACTTAGAAAAAGTGCCTGGCACCTTCTTTTTCACCGGTGCAAAGCCCGTACGAGAAGAAGATGGATACCCGCATCACCATCCTAAATTTGATATTGATGAAAAAGCAATGTTAATTGCCGCAAAAACATTGGGTTCCTTAAGCTTAAAAGTCCATAACGAATAAACATCCATTGCCCCTGATTATAATTCAGGGGCTTTTTGCAGCAGTCTTAAGCGATAGGCATTCATTGCTGTTTCCCCTAACGTTTTTAAGAGATTATTGTTGGCATAGGCACCGACAAACGCTCCGATTCCTGGTACAAGCTGAAAGAGTTTTGCGAGGTCAATATAATCCCTGTATTCCTGCTGAAACTTCCGCCAGTCCATTTCTGAGAGCTCTTCCTTTCTATTTTCCCATTGTTCAATTTCCAATAAAGTGTTTTTTCGAATGTCATCGCTTGAAAAAGCTAATTGAAATACATGGAGAATAAATAATCTCTCTTCATAGCTTCTTGTATCAAATCCATAAATAGAGGCTGCTTCGAAGAGAAATTTCATTTTAATGGTTAAGAGTAATGGAAAATCAGCCAGCCCCAGTAATATCCCTCCTGCTCCTGTCCCAGCTCCTTCAACAATGGCCGTTTTTTGATAAACAGCCATCTTTTTCCGGACTAATTCATCTTTTTCTTCCAGCGTTAGTCCGGCAGCATGGTCCTTACTAGTAGTCAGCTGCGACCCAAAAAGAGTGGTCTTTACCATTGCCTTAATGCTTTCTGTCATCATTTCATGAACTTTTTCAGGTATCCACTCATTTATTTTCACTTGAGCTTTTTTGGATAACCGATTCATCATTCCTGACCGCCTGATCAGTCTTCGTTTCCATTCTTGCACTTCGTCATAAATTTTTAATTCATATTCGTTCAAGAGGACCCTCTCCTTTCACTTAATATTTATGTTTCAATACGTGGGAACCGTCCAATAGTTTCAAAAAAAAAATCCCCCATAAAGGGGGAAGTCATTCGATTATTTTCTTAAGCGGCTTTTACTATACGAATAAACAAATACATAGCTAAACACCACACCTAAGCCTAAAGCAAGCAGAGAATAGAACCATTCTCCCTTTATCATAATGAATATCGCGAAAATGAAGGTTTGAATCACTAATATTATCATTAATAAAAAATGGAAAGAAGCAGTCTTCTCTTGCTGTGGAACTGGATATAAGTCGACCCACAGTTTATTTTGATGGTGATTCCATAGAGGCAGCAGCTGAAATCCCGTTAAGTATAGAAATAAGATGGTAAGTAATAGTTGTCCAATTCCGAATGAAATAAAATAGATCCCAATTGCCCCTATAACCGTTAAGCGTACAAAAAGTCCTAGATAGTCGGAGGAGCGCAAAAACGTTCTTGAAAACAAATACAAATATGTTTTCTCTTGAAGAAATGGAATTTTACTGATGAAAAAATCAAGGTATTTTCTTCTCTTAACGGTATCTTTTAATTTTGGTACATCTGTAAATAAATTGGCTAACCGATAAAAAGATGCCATCCTCTTTTCTTCTGCCTCAATCAATTGATCCCATTTTAACCCCATTTTGAACGTTCGAACATGAAAGGAGTAATAATAAAAGACCATAATTAATCCAATTGCCAAGAGGATAAAAAGATTTGCCTCTTTAAACAATAGATACGCGAATATGGTATTTATTAAATAGCGAACGATAAAATCCCAGCGTTGAACGGAGAGCTCCACAAAAAAAAGGATTTTCCATGCGGATGCTAAATTCCAAGCCTTCACCAGAAGCAATATCAAGAAAAAAGGGATAAAGGAACCAAATCCGTTCCCGTTGACATGCGCATACATAGGCATTAAAACAGCAAAAACCATTAATAAGATATACCCTTGCAGGACGATGCTTGCAAACCCGGAACGCAGGAAATACCCTTTTAATTTCTCCTCTAGCGGTAGTAAGAACACCTTATCTGCTTCAAGCAGAAAATTATAAACAGGACTATATGTAACAAATAAACCGAGTATCACAGCTAAAACTAGCTCGGCTGGGAAACTTGTTGATAAATTCTTAATCCATTCCTGGTAATAAAATGCCGCGGTTCCAATCAAAAATAGCAGAACAATGACCAGATGACCATTGAAAATATAGCGTAAATATCTGCTTAAATCCTTCATGCGGCCGCCGGCCCGGTCTCTCCAAAGCTTATTTTCGTCAAACATAATTTTCTTCCTTTGTTAATTGAATATACAAATCATCTAAAGAAGCTGCTGGCATCGAGAATTGTTCCCTCAGTTCACTAAGTGTACCTTTGGCGCGGATTTTCCCTTCATGTAAAATGACAAAACGGTCACAGTATTTTTCTGCTGTGGCAAGTATATGTGTAGACATGAGTATGCCGGCACCGTTTTCCTTCATTTTTTTCATTAAGTCAAGAAGTGATTGGATCCCAAGGGGATCCAATCCCACAAATGGTTCGTCTACAATATACAGAGACGGCTGAACCAAAAAGGCACACATAATCATGACCTTTTGTTTCATCCCCTTCGAAAAATGGGCCGGAAACCATTTTAAACGTTTTTCCATCCGAAATTCCGAGAGCAATGGAGCAATCCTTTCTTTATATGCAGACTCATCTAATCCATATGCCATCGCGGTCAGTCTTAGGTGCTCATCCAATGTCAGCTCCTCATATAAAACCGGAGTCTCTGGAACATAAGTCAATAAGCGGCGATAGGTTTCTTTATTTTCTATAAAGGACTGACCGTTAATTTTAATCGTACCTTTATGTGGTTCCATTAACCCGATAATATGTTTAATGGTGGTACTTTTCCCCGCCCCATTTAAACCAATGAGACCAACTATTTCTTTTTCGTTTACATCAAAAGAAACATCTTTTAAGACAGGATTTCTTGTATACCCTCCCACAAGATGATCAATCGTTAATAAAGCCATGTCAAAACGTCCTTCCGTTGAAGTTTATCGCTTGTACTAGAAATTAACTATCATGAATTCCATTTTTTCTAATTTTATCAAATAACCACCGATAAAAATAGTTTTCAACTTTTCTTCACATGTTTTGTATAAAACTTTATTAAGTGGATATCATAATATTCGAAGGGGAAATAACTTATTCCGATGAAGTGATTCATCAAAAATTGAGATGAGGTGTCTGTCAAAGACAATTTCCTTTCAAACAAGTGAGCTTCTAAACGATTCAGAAAAAGGGGATGGTTGTTTTGTACAATGTGCATGGTAACCATTTAGAGTTCAAGTAACACCAACTGTTTATCTTAAAAAAATAAACAACAAATGAGGTGTTTACCGCAGACTACGTCCTGTTTTTAAAGGTTAGGTAACCAATAAAAACATATAGGGGATGGTCAGCTTGAACAATGATGTATCTTTATAAAAAAACACTCTACGAAAAATGAGGTGTTTATCAAAGAACATTCCTGAATGAACCCAGTTTGAAGCATTCCCCTTCGGGAAGGCAGGATTCCACGCGGATCCTGTCTTTTTCTTTTACTCGTAATCATGGTAAAATAATACAAACATTTTTTTGAAAAAGGGGCTGTATGTATGAGTGATTGTATTTTTTGCAAAATTGTCAATGGAGAAATCCCTGCTGCAAAGGTATTTGAAAATGAACATGTTTTAGCATTTTTAGATATCAGCCAAGTGACAAAGGGCCATACCCTTGTTATTCCGAAAGTACATAAGGAAAACCTTTATGAACTCACACCAGAAATCGCCAGAAACCTTTATGAAGTGGTGCCTTCTATTGCAAATGCTTTAAAGAAAGAATTTGAACCGATAGGTTTAAACTCAGTTAATAATAACGGGGAACATGCCGGGCAATCCGTCTTTCACTTCCATCTGCATTTAATCCCGCGTTATGGTAAAGGTGATGGCTTTGGTGCCGTTTGGAAAAACAATCAAAGTGATTATACCCCACAAGTATTACAAGACATGGCTGCAAAAATAAAAGAACAAATTTAGCCTATATTTGCTGTTTAAACGCAAGTTTTCTGAAAATTATTTCTTTATCAAAATTATATTAGTATGTTATAATGAGTTTAAGTTTTTCGCTGCAGGCAATGAGTGCACTGCAGGAAGGACCAAACATTAGCTTAGGATAGCAGAGGAGAGATGAGAAATGAATACAAAGAATCTTGTGGTATTAGCACTTTTGGCGGGAATGGGTGTCGTCTTGCATACCGTAATGCCAGCGTTCCTTAGTATTAAACCGGATATGATGCTTGCAATGATGTTTTTAGGAATTATACTCATTCCGGAGATTAAAAGCGTCATGCTGCTCGCGATTGTAACTGGTGTATTATCTGGCATTACAACAAGTTTTCCTGGGGGAACATTCCCTAATATGATTGATAAGCCGATCACTGCATTAGTCTTTTTTGGTCTATTTTTAGTACTAAGGAAATACCAAAATTCGATTATTAGTGTGGGAGCCTTAACAGCTATCGGCACATTAGTCTCAGGAAGTGTATTTTTAGGTGCAGCATCCTTTATCGCAGGGTTACCTGCCCCATTCACAGCATTATTCGTAGCAGCTGTATTACCCGCAACTGTACTAAATACTATCGTAATGGTTATTTTGTATCCAATAGCTCAATCGATTGTGAAAAGAACTAAATTAACAACATCAGCTACCGTGATTCAAAAGTAATTACGTGATCGCTTTAAGAAAAGAACCCTATGGGTTCTTTTCTTAAATTACTTCTATGATAAATAAGACAGTAAAATTGCAATTAACAAACAAATGATTGCAAAGCCGGCAAGCCCTGCAGCTCTTTTTTTTAATATTTGTTTTGGTGGATAAACACCAGGCCTCGTTAAGGCGAATAAATTTTTAAACGTACCTAAAAGCATCAGTACAGTTAAGATAAAAAATGTGACAGCTGCAGTTTTCATGGCTAAACCCCCTGCTTTGTTAAATATTTCGTACCACAATGGTTGTAACTATTTATATGATTTAGCCCCCATTCATATGAAAGACTTATTAAGGGGAGCTAAAGGAGATTTGTCTAATTGGAGGAAGTAGGAAAAATGAAACTAAAACCATTTCTATTCGGATTAATGACAGGAGGACTTGCTGCTGGTATCAGTTTTTTACTAACTGCGCCAAATTCAGGCAAGGTAACCAGGACCCAATTAAGAAAAAATTCCCAACTTGTAACGGATCAACTACAGAATATTAAAAAGAACCTATTAGACCTTAAAGATGCTTTAGTCGATGCAACAAAAGAAGGACGTGCACAAATTTCAACCTTTTTATCTGAAGTTAAAATCGTGCTAGCCAATTGGGAAAAAGAAATTCGTCCTCACCAGCAAGATCTTCAAAAAGAGATAGTTGAAATGAAGGAAACCATTCACGAATTGGAAGAGGAAATTTCAAATTCAGGTAAATAAAACCGCTCAATTAGCAATAATTCTCAAAATTTTTAAAAATCAAGGTAAAAATTGCGTGATTTCTAAAAATTTTGTGAATTTATACTTTATTAATTTTTATTTTATTGGCATAATGAAAATAGAGAAATTAAAAGTAGGTGAAAATGGGGATGACCGAGAAACAATATTCGTTAAAGGAAGCGATGATTTTTAGTCAACGAATTACACAATTAAGCAAAGCGCTATGGAAATCAATTGAGAAAGATTGGCAGCAATGGATTAAACCCTATGACTTGAATATTAATGAACACCATATTCTCTGGATTGCTTATCATTTAAATGGAGCTTCCATCTCAGACGTTGCAAAATTTGGGGTCATGCATGTCTCAACAGCTTTTAATTTTTCAAAAAAGTTAGAAGAACGGGGATTGCTGAAATTTTCAAAAAAAGAAAATGACAAGCGTAATACCTATATTCAACTCACAGAACAGGGAGAAGAGATCCTTCTTAAATCAATGGAATCTTATGAGCCAAATGGAAATGCTGCTTTTTCAGGGGCCCTACCGCTTCGTGAATTATATGGCAAGTTTCCGGATATTATTGAGATGATGGCCATTGTCCGTAATATTTATGGCGAAGATTTTATGGAAATCTTTGAGCGTTCGTTTCATAATATTGAAAGTGAGTTTGTTGAGGAAAATGGCACTTTAAAAAAGGCTAAAAAAACAGAACAAGAATTAGTTTAGCCTAAACTTTATAGGTACTTTTGCAACTCACGAAAAAGAGGCTCGTATAATCCCTGCTTCAAGCAGGCCTTAATGACCTCTTCGATGCTTAAATTAGCTGGTAACAAAGCTGATAATTCCTTCAGAAGCGGATGGAAATTAACGTAGCCTTCCGCTTTTTGTTCTGCCCATTTTATGCTTATTTTTTCGCATAACTGGTAAAAAGCATTCGTTTCCTTCTCTGTAATCCCGTTTTCAATAATTAACCTATAAAAATCATTATTAGGATTGGTTAGAACCTTTACCATGAGTTTCTGATGAAATTCAAGAAGATTGATTCTTTGCAATAGCACTTCAAGTTCATTCATATATTTGCGCCTCTTTTCATTCCGCTTTACTATGTTCATTATTCACTTTTTAAAGAGGCAGGTAAACCCTTTTTCTTAAAAATTCAAAGATAAAATGCCATACTATAAAACTTCCATCCTTTTTTACTATCTTTTTTTTAAGTTTTTTGCTATTCTATAAAATAGCGGAAAGCTTATTTATCATTTGATCAGTGATATTCTTTAATCAATCGCTGATAAAAATCTTAGTAATCCATCTAGGAGGGAATCATCGATGATCTCCATTTTTATTGTTTTTGCTATTTTTATTTTATTCTATGTAAATAAAATGACCAATTCCCTTTGTATCCAAAAGGAAATACCCGAGGAAAACCAGCATAAGGTATTCCGGACCATTAATGTACTCATAACGATTTTATTAATTTCATCTTATTTGGAAATCCTTTATACATAATCATTAAGATTTATGTTAGGGTTGCAATATTACTATTATAAATAAAAAGCGAAGCGATGAGTTAATTCTCATCGCTTTTGTTTGCTTTTAGATTCTTAATAAATCCATGAAGCTCCAATGATAATTAATAAGATGAAAAGGACTACAACTAATGCAAATCCTCCACCGTAACCTCCTGCTGCACCGGACATTTAGTTACCTCCTCTCGCTGTCATTTCCTTAAATTAATAAACCCAAGAAGCCCCAACAATAATCAACAGGATGAAAAGGACTACAATTAGAGCGAAGCCTCCACCATATCCACCACTCATCTTAAAACCTCCTTTTTCATTTGCTAAGATATACTATTCAACAAGTGGTCATTGCGTTTAGGCGCTTAACTTATTTTTTTATGGAAAAGTCCGTGAGTCTTTTTTTGAAATTTTATAAAAACACTTACATCTTTTATTTTTGCACCTGTAACCATTTATGATATAGTAAACATTGTGGACAAACCAATTACTAATTAGGAGAGATTCAGCATGAAAAAATGGATTTTAGCCCTTACAATGGCTGGCGCGGTTCTTGCATTAGGTGCATGTAATCAAAGCAGTTCAGATACAGTGGCAGAAAGTAAAGCTGGGGATGTAACTCAAGAAGATCTGTACAACACAATGAAGGACAGATATGGTGAACAAGCCCTTCAGCAGCTTGTATACGAAAAGGTACTTTCCAAAAAGTACAAAGTTACCGATAAAGAGTTGGATGCAAAAGTGGCTGATCTAAAAGAACAGCTTGGCACAAATTTTGATGCAACCCTTGCGCAGTATGGTTACAAAGATGAGTCAGACCTAAAGAAGACCATGAAACTTGGAATGTTACAAGAAAAAGCAGCAATGAAGAATGTTAAGGTAACAGACAAAGAATTAAAGGATTATTACGCTTCTTATCAGCCTGATATTAAGGTTCGCCATATCCTTGTTAAAGATGAGAAAACAGCACTAGATATTAAGAAACAACTTGATGGCGGTGCGAAATTTGCTGATGTTGCCAAAAAATCTTCAACTGATACGGCTTCTGCAGCAAACGGCGGCGATCTAGGTACCATTACCAACACAAATAAAGATCAATACGATGCAGATTTCATCAAGGCTGCTTATGCTCTTAAAGTTAATGAAATTAGTGCACCAGTAAAATCACAATTCGGTTATCACATCATTCAGGTTACTGAGAAAAAAGAGAAAAAATCTTATAATGATATGAAGAGTGATATCGAGTATCAAGTGAAATCATCTAAGTTAACAAGTGATGATATCAATAAAGCTATGCAGACTGAGCTAAAATCTGCAAACGTAAAAATTAACGACGAAGACTTAAAGAATGCTCTAGATACCACAACTGCTACACAACAATAAGAACAAAAGCGGAAGCCTCCAAAGGCTTCCGCTTTACTAATTTATTTTATTCACCTGTTGCTCTCAATTCATCCCGTTTTTCCTTCTCTTCCTCGAGTCGTTTAATATAAACTTCTCCTTCACGCTCGATGCTTTCCATCTCCACTTGCCGTTCTTCCCGGCCTGTTTTAATTGCCATTAGTGCACTAATTACGATTCCCGCTACAACTGCATAAATCCAAATAGGTATAGTCAATGTCTCCTGCTCCCCTCGTTAAGGTTTGTCCATTTAATGGGTTCTTTTACTACAACATATTCCTAGATGGTTAAAATATTCTTTTGTTCATAAAAAAAATAACCCTTTTCGGGTTATTTTTTATTCACTTATGAAATACCGGTTTATAGAATGAACGGTTATCTAGTGCAAATACACGCTCCGTATACTCTCCTGGTTTTACACGTTCTAGTGCCCTATCAAGCATATTCATCTTTGCATCAAGATTATCGATATAATGAAGAATTTCTGCTTCTTTTATTAATGGGGGTTTAGGGCTGCCCCACTCTGCTTTACCATGATGGCTTAAGACTAAGTGCTGAAGGATTATTACCTCTTCCCCTGTAATGCCCAATTCCTCCGCAGCTTTACCAATTTCATTGATCATAATCGTAATATGCCCAAGTAAATTTCCTTCAATGGTGTAAACTGTTGAAATCGGTCCCGATAACTCAACAACCTTTCCCATATCATGCAAAATTACTCCTGCATAGAGTAAATCTTTATCGAGACTAGGATATAACGAAGCAATTGCTTTGGCCAGATCCAGCATACTAACAACGTGATAGGCTAGTCCCGAAACAAATTCATGGTGATTTTTTGTAGCAGCAGGATATTCCAGGAAGGCCTTTTGATGTTTTTTTATTAAATGACGTGTAATCCTCTGGATATTTGGATTTTTCATTTCAAACATATATTGGGTTATTTTCCCTACCATTTCCTCCTGGCTGAGTGGTGCAGTCTCAAGAAAGTCCTCGAGCTTTACTCCATCTGAAGGTCCGGTTTTGCGGATTTGCCTGATTTTCAACTGACTTTTCCCACGATAGTTGTGGACATCCCCAATTATTTTTACTATTGTTTGCGGTGCATAATTCTTTTCGTCCTCAGCCCCTGCATCCCAGAGCTTTGCCTCAATTTCCCCGCTTTGGTCTTGAAGAATTAATGTCAAAAACGGCTTGCCGTTACTTGCCATCCCTTTTGTCGAGCTTTTAATGAGGAGGAATAATTCCACCTGTTCCCCAACATCATACTGTAAAATACCTTTGCTCATTCTCTTCACTCTCCCTCCCGATAGTTTGAGTATATCATATCTAAACTTTTACTCTATTAAGTAAACTGAACAGTACCTTTTTCCAGGTAAAGTACATCTTCCGTTTGGAAATAGGATAGTAAATGGTTGTGACAGGTAAAGAATAGGATTTGATTTGCTTTCAAGCTTCTAAGAAGCTCAATGACCTTTTGTGTTCTTTTAGCATCAAAATTAACAAAGCTATCATCAATGATAATAGGAAACAGATAATTCTCATATAGAGTTACAGCCAATGCCAATCGTATGGAAACATATAACTGCTCCGTTGTTGCCTGGCTAAGTTCATTAGCTTCAAACAAGGTATGGTCCTTCCGCTCAACTAAAAAACCGGTCCCTGTCTTCTGTAAGTGAATCCTTTTATAACTGCCATCAGTTAAAAAGGACATGTATTCCTCTGCTTTAGACAGCATTCTAGGTAAATGAACATTCTTATATTTATCAATGGTCTGTGACAAGATCTCTTGTGCCAGGCGATAAACTGACCATTCTTTGGCTGCCTCCGCTAATTCATCATTTTTCTGTTTAAATTGATGAAGCAGGTTGGAGTACATCCCTCCCTCCTCTAAGACTTGAATCTCATAGTTGATGGCAGCATTTTCATTTTGATTATTTTTTAATTTATCTTGTAAATCTTGTATTTCAAGCTCCCATTGCTTTATTAAGTCATCACTCTCGTGAATAGATAAAAATTCTTCCCTTTCTTTTACTGTAAGAGAGGAATAGTGAAGCTGGTTTTGCAGATGGTGTAGTCTCTCAAACAGAGCTTCTTGTTTTATTGCCTTATCGCCCATTTCATAGAATTGCTGCTCTGAAGAAACATTTGCTGCAAGTAACAGTTTATTATGTTCTACTTGTATAAGCTCCAGTTCCTGAACTTTTTGAGATAGATTTTCTTTTAGTTCTTCAAGTTTCTTTGCTCTCTCTTGGCTCTTGATTAATTTTTCGTGTTCTTCTTTTAGTTTCTTTCTTAAGAGATAGGCAGTTTTGTTGAGATCATGCCCTTGTTCTTCTAAAAAGAGATTTTCAAATGATCTTAGCCCTTCCTCTACAACTGATTGTTGATAAGTGATTTGCTCGATTCTTTGTACAAGCTGTTTTTTCTCTCTCAAAATGGATTTATATTGTTCAATGTATTCAAATGCCTCGAATAAAAAACTCGTTCCAATATACTCAGGAATGTTTAACTCATTACTTATTGATAAGATGTTTTCTTTATTTTGTGATACCGCGAACTCCCAATCTTCAAACTTAGAAATAACTTTTTCAAATTGGGATTGCTGCTGCTTTAACTTCAGTTTTAGCAGCTGCCATTCCTCACGTCTTAGATTATCATCTGTTAACTGATTTTTGAGTGTTTGATAATCTAAGCCCTCAGCAGTGCGGAGCTTTTCCTGCAATGTTTTTTCTTTTTCTTTTAAGCTATTTATCGTTGGCTCTAAATGATCTTCTTTAGTCAGCTTCGTTCCCTTTATGATGAAAATTGCCAGACCGATACAGCCTAATAAACCAACAGCCAAAAGGAACCACTGTTTTGTGAAAAGCCCGTATAAGAATACACCGAACAGAATTAATTCAAAAAGAGACATCTGAATCTTTTTTTCGTTCTTCATTCTGTCTTTATCAGCTTGATCTCGTCCATTTTCTTTTTGATAGAACTCAAGTTTCTCTCTTACCGATTTTAATTCCCACTCGATGTCATTTCTATTATTTCTGTGATTTAGCCGTTCCTCCAGTTTGATTCTCTCGCTTTGTGACATCAGCAAATTTTCAGCTGCACGTACTTCTTTCTCCATTTCTTCTAGTGATCTTTTTTCCTCTTGATATTGACTTTCTAAATCTTCCTTCATTTCATCCAATTTTCGTTTTTTGCGCGTCACCATTTCAACTTGGTTTTTCATATATATATTGGTGTTAATCTTAAGAATTTCTTCTTCCGATAAGGGCAAATGAAGTTTTTCACTTGTTATGGAAAGCTGCTCATCATATTCTGAGAGTTTTCGTTCGTTTTGCTGTATCTCTATTCTTGATTGTTCAATAATTGGCACTTTATCCAATAATGTTAAAATAACTGGCTCCTTATCGAGTAATTTAGAATCAGGATGGATCTCCTCCAATTCCTTTTGTAAACTCTCAACTCGGCTGGTTAGGCTCGTAATCTCCGCTTTATAAGGGTGAATAAGCTGATTTAGCTTTTCTATTCTTTCTATCCCACGGGTTGGAAAGCCGATATCTCCTAATTCAGTCAATTCTCTTTTAATCAAGATTTCTTCTTTAACTGCTGACTCGATTCTCTTCCATTCTTTCAATTTATTGATCTTTTCGCTAGTTTCCTGAAGTACATCATTTATTTGGATTCTTTCTATATACAGGTTATCCTTTTTTCTTTGAAGCTGTTCGTACTCGTTATTTCTTCCTGCCGCCTTTTTTAACTCTTTTTTTAATTCGTTAAGTCCCTGTAATTTTTCATTTAGGATCGGTTTTTTCCCAGACGGCTTAAAGCGAGTGTCTAATTCTTTTTGTAAAAAACTCTCCGCTTTAGCAAGCTGTTCTGTTCCAAGTGTTCCTGCTGAAAACAAAAACCTGCCAATTTCTTCTCCTCTCATCTGATGTATGTTCTGCAGCCCCTGTAAGTTAAAAGAAAAGACTGCTTGGAACAAGTTCTTATCAAAGTTTCCAACTAAAGCTTTTAATAGCTCCTCACCGCCGGAAGCCCCGCTATCCATCATGACCGTTACATCACCAGCAGCTTTTCCCTTTACACGTTCAATGACTGCAAAGCCCTGTTCCTCATGATATATTCTTAATTTTCCGCCATACTTGTTACTTTGTTTTGGTTCATAACGCAACTCGGTGGATTGTTTAGTCGGAAACCCAAACAAAATGGCATGTATAAATGCCATTAAAGTTGATTTTCCCGCTTCATTCTCGCCATAGAAAACTTGAAAATCTGATAGTGATTTAATGACTACATTTTCTAATTGACCATACCCATATATGTGAATTTCAATAATTTTCATGCCTCTGCTCCTTTAATTAGGCCTGATAAAGTAATTCAATTAATAGCTTTTCTGCCTTTTCAACTATCTCATCTTTTTCTGCCTCAAGTAAGTGCGGCAGATATTTTCTCCCTAAGTGATGCTCATATAAAGAGGCTAATGCTTGTTCCGTCTGATCATACTGTTGAATCGTCTCAAATAGTTCTCCATAAAAATTTGCTTCCGTCTTCAATTTTTCTTTATCGATTGTTACTACTTCTTCTAATTTCAAATCTGTGGTCCAAACAAATGACTCCTCATCCCGTTCATCCTCTAATAGAAGTTCTAGCAGTTCCCCGCTGATGCTTCTCTGTTCACGAACATCTGTGAGCCGAGTATGTTTTAATCTAAGGCATAGGATCGTTCCTTTATGCTCTTTTCTCACACTTTGAATGGCCGACTGACATAATCGAAAAAGTGCGTCAAAACTATCTACAGTTTCAGCATTGACTGTTACTTCCTCCCAAATGATATCGGAAGCCTCGATAAACTCAAGAATAGGATCCGAATCTGTATAGGTAACATAATAGAACCCTTTTTCCCCAGTCTCTTTCTTATTTCTACCCTGAATATTACCAGGATAAATGATTGGCGGAGCATAAGATAACTCAGCACGCTTATGAATATGTCCTAATGCCCAGTAATTAAAGTCTTTCTCAATCAAATCTTTTACTGTAAAAGGTGCGTAATTATCATGTTCTTTCCCTGAACTTTCATTTCCGTGCAGAATGCCAATATGGTAATCCGCACCATCCAATTTCCGATATTCATCAATTTTCCGCTCAAACACATGTCTTGTTCCATAACTAAAACCATAAAAATGGACGACAGCTCCGCTCTTTGTCTGCAGCACCTTTGTTTCCGTTTTGCTGCTAAAAATATGAACATTTTCTGGCATATCAAGGTGAACCCAAGAGCCATTTAAATGATCATGATTGCCGTGAATCATATATACAGGAATCTTCTCTTTGTTCAATTTCTCCATTTCCTGCCGAAAGCGGGCTTGAGCACGTAAACTGCGATCCTCGCCGTCGTATATGTCTCCAGCAATGATAACAAACTCAACTTGTCTCTCTATCGCGGCAGCTGTTACCTTTTTTAACGCTGTAAATGTACTCTCTTTTACTCTAGTAAAGATATTTGCCGGTAAGTGTCTTAAACCTACCATTGGGCTGTCCAAATGCAAATCAGCCGCATGTATAAACGATATCTTTTTCATAAAATATTCCTTTCGCCGTCTTTTTCTTCATTGTAGCACCTTTATTCACCAAACGCGAATGCATGTTCCTAAAAATAAAAGAGCTTTATCAAATAATTGATAAAGCTCCATAAATTAACGGTTTTTAGTTAATTGTAATGCCTTTTTAATATCTTTAAAGGAGTTAGACTTTCCATACATTAAAACACCGCCGCGATATACACGGGCACCAAAAATAGCCAGTATGGTGATTGTCACAATTAAGATCACAATTCCTGTGATCGCCTCCCAAGCAGGAATTGTCAGCATACCTACACGCAAGAACATAATCATCGGTGTGAAAAATGGGATATAGGAGGTTACAGTAATAAATGGAGCATCCGGCTTACCGAGCCCAAACATCGCTATCATAAAGCCTGCCACAACTAATAAAGTCATTGGTGTAATCATTTGCTGAACATCTTCAATCCGGCTGACAAGTGACCCCAAAAAGGCTGCTAATGTAGCATATAGAAAATAACCAAGGATAAAGAAAATGACTGCATAAGTTATGGTTGCGAAGGGAATATCACCAAACCCGTAAACACCAAAGAATCCATCCTTTAATGCGTCCATATTTCTCGTAAATGATTGATAACCAACCACCAAGAACACGGCCAATTGTGTTAAGCTTAATAATCCTATGCCTACAATTTTCGCAAACATCTGTTTAATTGGAGACACACTTGAAATTAAAATCTCCATCACCCGTGAAGATTTCTCTGTTGCCACCTCCATCGCAATCATGTTTGCATACATAATCACAGCGAAATAGATAACAAATAACAGGACATAAACTAATCCTCTTGCCTGATTTAGTTCTTCCTCCGTTTTTGCATTTTTCTCAAGAGCAAGTTTTTTAAAGGAAACCGGTTCATATAGTTTTTGAAGCTGAGCGGACTCTAAATGAATCTGTGAGGCAGCCAGCATGGTTTTAACTTGCTGTAAACTCGTTTGGAGATCGGTATATAAAGAAGAATCTGCGATACTCATTGCTTTAAAGACTGCTTCCGGCAATTTTTGATCGTTGAGGCGAAGCTGAATGACCCCTGCAATTTCACCTTTTTCGATTAATTTTTCCGCTTGTGCTTCACTGCCCTCGTAAATAATTAAATCAATCTCTTTGTTTACAAGTTTTACCTGCTGTTTTAATGGATCAAATAATTGCCCTGATTGATCGATTACGGCAACTTTTTCCCTGCCGCTATCCTTATCAAATAAATCAATAATACTATTAATATTAGTAATAACTAATACAATCATTACAGTTAATAATGTAGTGATAAGAAACGATTTTGTTTTAAGTTTGTTAACATATGTATGAAATAAGATAATCCAAAAACTATTCATATGAATTACCTACTTTCTCAATAAAAATGTCATTTAAGGATGGCTCTTCAAGAGCAAACCTGCGGATAAACCCGCTATTAACAATCTCTTTAAGAATCTTCTCGGCAATTTCCTCCCCTTCAACCTGCAACTGAATTCCCTCCATTGTAAGCTTGGATTTTACTACTCCAGGAAAAGCCTTTAATGAGTCAAGAGAAAAATCTGCATGTATGACGAGATTTTTTTTGCCGAAGTCACGCTTAATCTCCTTTAAAGATCCGCTGACAACCGGGATTCCTTTCTGCATAATACAGAGATGTTCACACATTTCTTCCACATGTTCCATCCGATGACTTGAAAATACAATGGTTGCTCCATTTTCTTTCAAAGAGAGAACTGCTTCCTTTAACATCTCGACATTGACCGGGTCCAGCCCGCTGAACGGCTCATCCAAGATTAATAATTTTGGTTTATGAACGACCGCTGCGATAAATTGGATCTTTTGTTGATTTCCTTTAGATAGTTCTTCCACCCTTTTGTTCTCATATTCTTGAATTTTAAATCTCTCGAGCCACAATCTTAATTCTGCTAAGGCCTCGTTTTTTGGCATTCCTCTCAATCTAGCTAAATAGATAATCTGATCACGGACTTTTAACTTTGGATATAAGCCCCGTTCCTCTGGAAGATAGCCAACCAGATGGCTAGTGGAATAATTGATTGGTTTACCGTCCCATGTAATGGTGCCTTCCGTACTATCCAAGAGCCCCAATATCATTCGAAATGTTGTAGTTTTTCCTGCCCCATTTGCCCCTAAGAAACCAAACATTTCTTTTTCCGGAATCGTTAATGACAAATCGTTAACAGCGGTAAATTGTCCAAACCGTTTGGTTACGTGCTCAAGTTTAAGCCCCATATCACACACTCCTTTCCTTAAACTAATACGATTATACCAAATTTTGGTTTCAATCTATTTTTTTGTAAACTTGACTGAATTGTGTGAAAATAGATTATATAACATCTTTCATTCATTTGATTACTCAAGGAGGATTATCAATGAAAACTTATAAATTAACTGCCTTCGAAGCAAATGGAGAAAAAATTTTAGATGAAAGTCTTCAAGCTGAAAATGATGAGGCGGCAAAGAAACAAGGGGAACAACTATTGTTAGAGAAACAGCTGCTAGAAAAGACTCACCGATTAACCTCACCTGCCGGAAAGCTCTTGCTGTTTCATTCTTAGATTTAAAAGCGGAAGCGCCTTGGTCAGCCCCGACAAGCACAAGACAAGCCGGCCGAAAGGTTGCTTTTTAACCTTTTGGACGGCTTGGCTTGTGACCTCGAGGGGCTAGGCGCTGGAGCTGGACAATTTTCAATGTAGATTTATATAATCTAAGAAGCCCGAGGGCTTCTTTATTGCACTATTTTCCTATGAAATTTGGTTGTCTTTTTTCGATAAACGCACGTATACCTTCTCTGTGGTCTAATGTCTCACGCATTTTTTGCTGGCCGTATTTCTCTAATTCCAATACTTTTAGGAGCTGCGGCCGATTCTTTTCTGCCATTATTTTTTTGGTTTTAATCATAGCCTGAACTGGACGGCTCAGCCAATCTTGAACCCTTGCTTCAAGAGTTTCCTGCAGTTCACCTTCCGCCACCTCTTGAATCAAGCCCAAATTTAATGCCTCTTCAGCAGTTAATTTTTTTCCATCCCAGATAACCTGCTTGGCCTTCGTTTCCCCTAATCTTTTTTCTAAAAAGAAGTGGGCTCCGCCATCTGGAATCAGGCCGATTCCAATGAAATTCATCGCAAGCTTACTAGTTTTGTCAGCTATAATATAATCCGTTGCGAGCGCTAAGCAGAATCCAAGACCAGCTGCTGCTCCTGATACCGCACTAATAGTCAGTTTTGGGAGGCTGTACAGAGTAATAATCAATTCACTAATCCAATCCATCACAGAAAAGAAATCACTCTCATTCCTATTGGAGACCATAGTTTTAATATCCCCTCCTGATGAAAAGGCCCTTCCTTTTCCTGTTAACACCACAATGTCGACTTCTTCCGACAAACTTATCTCTTTCAGTTTGCTGACTAACCCCTTTATGACATCTGTGTCCAATGCATTCAAAGCCTCCGGCCGGTTTAATTCAATTGTGGCAACTCGGCCATTCATCCGTAAATTCACCTTATCTGTAACATAATTTATTGACATGGGAATCCCCCCTTTTTTACTCATTCACTTTCATTATATAGGGAATGAAGGATAATAAAAACAAGATTTCAAAATATTAGAAATTTTGTCAAAAAACAAAAGCGCAAGCGCCTTGAACAGCCCCGACAAGCATAAGACGAGCCGGCCGAAAGGTTTGCCTTTTAACCTTTTGGACGGATTGGCTGTAGACCATCGAGGGGCTAGGCGCTGGAGCTGGACGTCGACAGTCCATTTATTAACAGTTATCCACAAGCGAAAAAAATTCCCCAGCTGTGTTAAGCTGGAGAATCTTTTTCTGAGAATAATTCATCTAAAATATTTAGTTTATCCTGGGTGTATGCCTCAAAATTATCATTATAAGATTTAGGGTCTTTAGGAATTGCAAAGTGAGTGATCTTTCCTGTTACGGAATCAATAAATTTACTTATGCTCCACAGCCAGGTCATGATATCTCTTCATGATCAGTTTTTGATAATTTTCATTTTCCTTAAAAACTCAATTGGCTGCTGCTTACGGAAATGCTCTTTTACCATATATGCGACACCTTGTTCATTATTTGATCGAGTTACCCAATCGGATGCCCTTTTTACCTCAAAGTCGGCATTCCACATGGAAACCCCTAGCCCAGCCGCTTCAATTAACGGAATGTCATCTAGTCCGTCACCGATATATACCATTTCATCCTTTTTAATACCCAGCTGATTTCCTAAATAAGATAATCCCGTAAGTTTAGAAACACCTGCTGGTACGATATCGAGCCGGAGTGAATCCAATTGAATCACATCAATCTCCGTAAACATCTTTCGTAAGGCCAGGGCTGCATCGTTCAGGTCTCGCTCATCTTCAAAGTAAACCTCTACTTTAGGAGGCGTTACCGGCTGGTCGTGCAAGTATTCACTAAGTGAAGACACAAATTGCTGAGAATAGAAAACGGGATCTCCTGAGGTAAATACGGTCTTCGCCAGCAGCTGATTATTCAGCTTTAATTTATTAGCTAACGAATACTGTTCATGCACAAGGCGAATCTGACATGGCAACCCCTCTAAAAAACGAATCGTATCATACGTAATATCCTCATTAATCCTTTTGACATAAACGGGTTTTTCCAGCTTACTAGCAATAAAGGCTCCTTGGTGAGTGATGAGTGGTGCTGTTATTTTTAACGCCTTAGCCACCTTCTTAGCTGAAGGAAAGCTTCGTGAGGTAACCAAGGTTACATAGATTCCTTTTTGCTGTACATAGTCAATTGCTTCTCTTGTTGATTTATGAATCTTCCCATTTGATTGTAGAAGCGTTCCATCAATATTTAGCGCAAGTAAGCGATAAATCATTATGTTGCCTCCTGTTCTTGGTGAATTGCCCTTTATATCACTTTTATGACTTTTCACGCTTTTATAGAACAAAAAAGCAAAAAGCCTTCAGCTTTAAAGGACTGAAGGCTTCATTAACTATAAGTTTCCGTATAGGTCTTCCAACGGTTTCATAATAATTTTATTTAGTTCCCCGATAATCATGCTCATTCGCTGTTCTGCTTCCATCATCCGCGCGATTTTTTGATTCTGCTGGACAAGAGCGACAGTCGATTGTGCCTGCTGAACTTCCTGCTCAGAGATATTTTGGCCCATCATTTGCTTTTGTTGTAAATTCATTTGCATCTGACGGAATTGCTCAAACATTTGTTTTGCTTGTGGGTCTGCGTTTACTTCGTTATATGCCTGCTTTAATTGTATATACTCTTCACTTTGGCGAATTGCCGTTTCTAATGCATAAGCCGAATCGAATAAATTAACTGCCATCCTAAGTCACTCCTTTATAATAAACATCTTAACAACTATAACAAACTATTCATTTAATTGCGAGAATGTTCAAATCACCATTCCTTATGGAGTTACATAAGTTACTTATATCAACTAATGCCCATCATTCTAGAAAAAAAATGAGGAGTGATTATGTCACTATCGTTAATCCCTATTTTAATCGAACCGAAAAAAAGGACACAAAATGAAATAAATGTGATTCAAATGCCTGATCATCTATTTAAACAGCTTCAAATAAATAAACGGGAGATAAAAATTTCCATCGGCCGAATATCTATACCAGTGATAGTCCAATCCGCTGACTTACCTGAGAATACAATCCATGTGTCCGAAGAATTAATGGAATCCCTTTACTTACCCATACAGCATCTAAAAATGCAGGCAATGTTTCTTCCAGGCCTTCTAACGTTAAAACTGGGACCTGTCATAGCTCTGTTAACGGATTCTATTGAAGCAAGAAACGACAATGAAGCAATATTTCGTTCTATTCATTTGTTTTGTGAGGAAATCAATCAAGGAGTCAGGGAGAAAGGTGGTCTTTTCTATATATTCTCTTTTGACCAGTTTTTAAAGCAGGGATACTTCTTAGAAAACGAAAAGTGGGTCAAGGCACATCTCCCAGCACCCGATGTCATTTATAATCGAATTCATTCTAGAGTGCTAGAGTTTAAAAATGAATATAAACAATTTCGGCAAAATATCAAACAATTATCCATTCCCTTTTTTAATGACCGCTTCCTGTCAAAATGGGAAGTTTATAACTGCCTAAAAGAAACGCAGCTAGATTTCTATATACCGGAAACCAAGCTATTTTCACAGGACCATTTTTATCAAATGACAGAAAAATATGAAACCCTATTTTTGAAACCAATCCATGGAAGTCAAGGAAGAAATATTATCAAAGTGAAACGGGAGTCCACTCTCTACTACTCCCTTGAAACCTCGTTAAAATCCCTGCCTTCTGGAAATGGAGAAAAATTCTCCTTTGATGAACTCTATCAGCTGGTCAAGCCGCTAATCCATAATCGAATTTATATAATCCAACAAGGGATCCCGTTAATGTCACATCAATCAGCTGCGATGGATTTCCGTGTCCTTTGCCACCAGAATGCCTATAACCATTGGAAAGTGACCTCGACAGTGGCAAGGATTGCAGCAAAACAAGAGTTTGTCTCTAATTTGGCAAGAGGCGGAACCCTTACAAGACCATTAAATGCCCTAAGAACAACGTTTAACGAGGAAAAGGCTATTGAGGCACTAGCACTCATGAAGGAGCTAGCCCTGGAAACTGCAGGAATTATCAGCCAAAACTCACAAGGTCTTTTTGGAGAATTAGGCATCGACATCGGTGTAGACCAGGAAGGAAAACCATGGCTTATTGAGGTGAATTCTAAGCCATCCAAAAACTTTGAGGATGGTTTAACAAAAATTAGACCTTCTGCAAAAGCCATTATTCAGTTATGTACTATTCTTACATTTGATTCAGCAGATATGAAGGAGGATTTATAAACGTGTTAACATTCGGCATTTTGTCATTATCTCTAGAAAGTGAAAATTCATATATAAATGAGATAGCTTCTCATGCTGAAGCCTCTGGTATGGAAGTATTTAGGTTTATTCCGTCAGAAATTAATCCACACACACTTTTTGCTAGAGGGCGGAAGTTTGTTCCACAAACAAAAACCTGGGTTGATTGTGAAGCTCCTATCCCAGCCATCATTTACGATCGATGTTTTTATGGAGAGGATGAACATTCCAAACAATGCCTGCCAATTGTAACCTGGCTTAAGAGCCGAAGTGATATAACCTTTTTAGGCTATGGATTGCCTAATAAACTGGAATTGTATCATGCATTAAAAAACACCTCACTATCATCCTACTTACCTGCAACACAGGCAGTTACCGATGTTGAAGAGGTCTTAGAAGAGTTGGCGGCAAAGAAAAAGATTATTCTTAAGCCGATAAATGGATCTCAAGGCTATGGAATTTACTACTTAAAGCAAAATGAAAAAACTTTCCATGTGAAAACGGAAAAACAAAAACGAATTATTTCACGGATTTTCCCCAATGAAGCCAAGCTCACCCAATGGTTAAACCAGCTATTAAAGCATCGAAACTATTTACTCCAGCCCTATCTTGAGCTGTCTAATAAAGAACATCAGCCCTTTGATATACGGTTTCTCCTACAAAAAAATGAGTTAGGACAATGGGAGGAACAGGGCCGGGGAATTAGAATTGGAAATACGGGCGGAATTTTATCTAACTTAGCTGCGGGAGGATCCGTTATTTCCTTTAAAGAATGGCTCACCGCTCTTCAGCCTGTAAAAGGTGAATTTTTAAAACAGGAGTTAGATTATATTATCTCCCGCCTCCCTTCCATTTTAGAATCAGCTTTCATGCCGCTATTTGAAATTGGGGTTGATATCGGCATCGCCAAAGACGGTTCCATCTGGATTCTCGATATCAACTCCAAACCAGGAAGGAAAGTTGTATTATCCACGAATCCTGAATTACAAGAAACTCTTTCTGCCAAGCCACTGCAGTACGGCAAATTTCTATCAATAACAGGACCGACGGAAAGGAAGGTCTATTATGAGAAAACATTATTTCATTGAGGTAGCTCAAAATGATCAATTAATTGTTTTTTGCCCGCCCAAATTAATTGATAATAAGAAGATAAAGAGAATTGCTTTTGGATCAAAATCGATGGAAGCTGAATTCTTACCTCATCCAGACAAAAATGACCGCATTGCAATCAGCAAGAAAATTCAAGAAGAAATCCAATTTATTAACTTCAATGTCCCTTTACACGCGTTTGTGGAAGAGGAGGTTCTTTCAATTGGGCCATTAGTTGGTATCTTTACAGCGGGGTTCACTTCGTACCCTGATCAGCCAATCGGAGAACGAACCTCATTTTTTTCAAAACTGTTATCTGTCAATCGTTCAGTCGGCACACTGTCATTTGTATTCGGTGAGCAGCATATTGACTGGGAGCAAGGAACGATTGAAGGATATTTTTTTCACGATGAGAACTGGAGAACGGTAGAAGTCCCTTTTCCTAATGTCATCTATGATCGCCTTCCGAATAGAAAAAGTGAGGAAAATCCCAAATTAATTAAGGTTAAAAATCGCCTTCAAAAAGAATATTTAATTCCATGGTACAATCCCGGATTTTTTAATAAACTAGATATTTATGAAAAACTTCAGCAGGAGACAACTGTTACCCCATACTTGCCGGAAACTTTTCCCTTTATATCCTTTTCCGCCATCGAAACGATGCTCTCCAAGTATGGTCATGTATATATCAAACCAAGAAATGGAAGCCTTGGGCATGGAGTTCATCAAGTCATCTATGATAAACATACAGAACATTATTATTGCCGCTACCAGGATGAAACAGGTCAAAACCGCTTACGAAAATACTCGAGCCTGGAACAATTATTCCAATCTGTATTCAGCGATCAATCACTTGAAAGAATGCTTGTTCAGCAAGGGATTCATTTACTGCGAAAAGACCAGCGCTCGGTGGATTTCCGTGTCCATACCAATAAAGACGATTGCGGTGAGTGGCGTGTAACCGCCATTGCTGGAAAAATTGCCGGCCAAGGCAGTGTAACTACCCATGCACGAAGCGGTGGAGTGATCAAAACCATTAACGAGATTTTTCCAGAAGAAGAAGCGGCAATTTATACAGAAAAACTTAGCACTGCTGCACTATTGTTAAGTAAAGCACTTGATCAGACGATTGAAGGGATTATCGGGGAGATCGGATTTGATTTAGGCATTGATCGCAACGGAGATGTTTGGCTGTTTGAAGCTAACTCAAAACCCGGCAGGTCTATCTTTAGTCATCCTGAACTAAAAGAATTTGATTTATTAACAAGGAAATTATCGATTGCGTTTGCCGTTTTTTTAACAGAGCAGTCTCTATTACACCCAGAGGAATTATTTAAATGAGTACCAAAGTTAAACCCCTGGTCGGAATCGTAACCTCGAGAAAATCAGATGGAACCATCGCCGGAAATGGCCCCCTCTTCATAGCAATACAAAAAAAGCTTATTTCTCTCAATGGAATAAGCTTTGTCTTTATACCAGAAGACGTGGAAGATGAAGTAATCTATGGTTATGTCTATTCTCCGGAGCATAATTGCTGGAAAAAGGACTGCTTCCCTTTCCCTGATCTTGTTTATAATCGGATCCCATTTCGATCTTCAGAAAAGGATGAAATAAGTCAAAGGTTCTTTTCATTGTTAAAGGAAAAAAAAATCCCTTTTTTTAACCCTTGTTTTATCAACAAATATGAACTTTATCAACTATTTAAAAACGACACTATCCTTAAAAATTATATACCGGAAACCATCTTAGTGTCTGAACCAGAGGATCTATTCGGTTTTCTAATGAAGTTTCGCAGCATTTATCTAAAACCTGCCCAATCCTCAAAAGGAAAAGGAATATTTCGCTTAAGACTTGCCGGGCCTTCAAAACTGAAACTTGAAGGCATCAAACGCCAAGAATACTACCAATCCTTCGAACAGTTTTGGATGGAATGGAATAGGGATTTACTCAGAAAATCCTATTTAGCCCAGGAGGAAATAGACTCCTCGGAATATGACGGGAGCCGTTTTGATTTCCGAATTTTAGCTCATTCCCATCATGAAGAATATTTACTTACCGGGGTAGGAATTAGACTTTCCGAACAGCAGGATGTCACCACGCATATCCCATCGGGAGGAAAAATTCTTCCTTATGAATTATTCCAATCTAAAGAGCAAGATGAATTATTCCAAACAATCGTTTCTAATGCCGGCAAAGTGCTTTCCAGCCATTATGGCTTCTTTGGTGAGTTTACCATTGATGCAGGCTTAAGCAAAAATGGCCGGTATTATATATACGAAGTGAATTCGAAACCAATGAGTTTTGATGAAGCAGCAATCGACGAAAAGAAAATTGAGCATCTGTGCCGCTTATTCCTTAACCTTTCACAAAATGCATGAAAACCCATTTTTTCCCGCAAACTAAGGATAACTTTTTTCAGAGAGGAAAGGTGAATGGGTTGAATAAAGATCATTTAACCAATCAAGAATCCGCATTTGAAGGCAGAGATAAAGCCTATGTGGATGTCGACCGTATGATTAATGAAGGATTGTCCGGCGGGTCGGTTCATTCCCGCTATGATACCGCCAACATTGAGGAAGCGCATGATCTTCCTAAAGAACAACCGCCTGCTGAAACAGAATAATGCATAATGGCTGTACCGATAAAAATAAGGTACAGCCATTAATCTTTTATGCTGTGCCTTACAATTGGTATAATAAGGACTAAAGCCTGAAAATTTTTATAATGGGGAATCAACATGATAAAAAAACTATTACCGCTCTACCAAAATTCCTTCTTTCTTTCCAGCAAGCCTGAAAGTCCTTCTGATCGTTTTTTATACTTCTGTAATGAATCAGAAACTGAATGGGTAGGTATTCCTAAAACCGAACTCAATGAGCGGGAAATATCCCTTCTAAAATCACTATATACGTTAGTGGAATTTCCTAGTTCCAACCTGCATCCAACAATTAAAGCATGGCATGACTTTTTATTATCAAATGGTCCTATACCAAGTCATTTCACCGCAAATACATTAAGAATCATTCAATTCAACATTAATGGAGTGGAAGTAAATCAACCTGAAATAGAATCAGCCTTAAAAGGTTTTTTCACTGAAGATGTGATCATTATTTGGGAAAGTGGAAACCGAGGGATTGTGATTGAAGAGAAAAATACGATGGCCCTTTCAGAAGAAGAGATTGTTTCCATGTCTGAAACATTAGAAAGTGATTTCTATGTGAAAGTTTCATTTTATATTGGTAAACCAAGTGCATTCGCAAAAGAATTACCGATTAAGTTTCTTCAAGAAAAGGAATTTTTCACATTTGCGGCTTCTCGTTTGATTCATTCTAAAATATTTTCTTTTGAACGAGTGTTCCCTGCTTATTTAGCATTTTCTTTACCACAAGAACTAATTGCAAAAATCAGCCAGGATATCATCGAGCTCTTTCAGGAAGACCCTGACATGTTTTCAACCATTAAGGTATTTTTGGAAAACAATTTAAATGCAAGTATGACAGCTAAAAAATTATATATACATCGAAATACGCTGCAATATCGGATTGATAAATTCAGCGAAAAGACGGGGATTGGCCTTAAGGATTTTTATGGGGCGTTCACGGTTTTCATGGCTTGTCTTTTATTTGAACAACAGATGTGACAACATGCCCAAAAAAGCGTTTTCATTTTTTGTGCAACCTGTCTATATGTAAATGTTTTCACTCCCTGTAAACTAAAGGTACAACTTATTCAGGGAGGAAGAAAAAAATGGCTGAATTAAAATTAGATCATATCTATAAAGTTTACGATAATAAAGTAACTGCAGTAGAGGACTTCAACTTGCATATCGAAGATAAGGAATTTATCGTGTTCGTTGGACCATCAGGCTGCGGTAAATCTACCACCCTACGTATGATTGCTGGACTAGAAGATATTTCAAAAGGTGATTTTTATATCGATGGAAAAAGAGTGAACGATGTAGCTCCAAAAGATCGTGATATCGCAATGGTATTCCAAAACTACGCTCTTTATCCGCACATGACTGTATATGATAACATGGCATTCGGATTAAAATTACGTAAGTTCCCTAAAGATGAAATCGACCGCCGCGTGAAAGAAGCAGCTAAAATTCTTGGCTTAGAAGCTTACTTAACTCGTAAACCTAAAGCACTTTCAGGTGGTCAGCGCCAGCGTGTTGCATTAGGACGTGCGATTGTCCGTGACGCAAAAGTATTCTTAATGGACGAGCCATTATCAAACCTTGATGCAAAACTTCGTGTGGCGATGCGTGCTGAAATTGCAAAGCTTCACCGTCGTCTTGATACAACTACTATCTACGTTACCCACGACCAAACAGAAGCGATGACAATGGCGACTCGTTTAGTTGTTATGAAGGATGGAATAATTCAACAGGTCGGTTCTCCAAAAGAAGTTTATGAAAGACCAGAGAACGTCTTTGTTGGCGGCTTTATCGGCTCACCTGCAATGAACTTCTTTAATGGTAAACTACAAGATGGAAAATTCGTAATTGGCACTACTTCCATTACTGTTCCTGAAGGAAAAATGAAGACCCTTCGTGAACAAGGTTATGTTGGAAAAGAAATCATTCTTGGCGTACGCCCTGAAGATATCCATGATGAGCCTGTATTTATCGAAGCATCTGCTGGCACAAAGATTAAAGCCAATATCGATGTTGCAGAATTAACAGGTGCTGAATTAATGGTATATTCCAGCCTTGGTGGACAAGATTTCGTTGCCCGTTTAGATTCTCGTGCAGATGTTCATCCTGGAGATGCTGTAGATCTTGCATTCGACTTAAATAAAGCTCATTTCTTTGATGTAGATACTGAGTCACGTATTAGAAATTAAGTGACAGATAAATAGTGAGAAATGCCCCGTTATCATGATAGCGGGGCGTTATTCTTTTATAAAAATAACTTCGTCACTATGGCAGGCTGGACATCTGTAAAGGTGTGGACATTTCTGCCCAGATTGCGTATCTGGGTAACCATCCTCAAGTTTCATTAAATCTATTTCCATATAAGGACTGTAATCATCAAAAAAGTCAATCAGTCTCCCCGCTTCCAACATAGGTTCCCCACAATTCGTACACATTAGATAAACTTCCCTAAGTCCATTACAAACAGGGCATATCGCCAATATTGTTCACCCTTTTATTATAAGATAAATTTAGTTTGCGTTAATTTAAGCTTCATATGTAATGGAATAACTTCCCAGTAAAGAATTTCGAATAGAACTTTGAAAATTAATCATAATAAAGATTACAAAGCAACAATTACACCGATGGATGAAGCCAAACAGGGTAGTATCCGGTGCAACTCCGGATCATCCAACCAAATGAATCATCTCCAATTACTAATATTCTTTGTCAGAGGCATTGATTATATGGGTTAGGCCAGGTGGCAATATTATGGTTCAATTCCATACTGACCCCAAAATTAATAAGAGGAGTGTTATTCAACTATGGCAAGTAACAACAACTCTAATCAACTTTTAGTACCAGGCGTAGAACAAGCTCTTAACCAAATGAAGTATGAAATCGCTCAAGAATTTGGCGTAAATCTTGGCGCAGATACTACTTCACGTGCAAATGGTTCTGTTGGAGGAGAAATTACAAAGCGTCTTGTAGCTATGGCAGAATCTCAACTTGGCGGCGGCTTCCAACGCTAATTTTCAACAAATTTTATTGGACAAATTAATAATATGGCTTAAGCCCCCTCCTTTTATGGAGGGGGCTTTCATTTATACCATTTTTTCAGGCTGAATCCATTCATCAAATTGCTCCGCTGTAACATAACCTGTTTTAAGGGCTGCTTCTTTCAAGGTACTGTTCTCCTTAAAAGCGAGTTTGGCAATTTCTGCTGCCTTTTCATAGCCGATATGGGGATTAAGTGCGGTTACTAACATTAAAGACCGTTCTACGTTATCTTTAATCTTATCTAGAATTGCCTCTATGCCAGCAGCGCAATTTTCTTTAAATGAACCAATGCCATCTGCAAGCAGTCTTATTGATTGGATAAGATTATAAATAATCACTGGTTTAAAGACATTCAACTCAAAATTACCCTGACTCGCTGCAAAACCAATCGAAGCGTCATTCCCAAAAACCTGACAAGCCACCATCGTTAGGGCTTCACTTTGTGTTGGATTTACTTTTCCCGGCATAATGGAACTACCTGGTTCATTTGCGGGAATACTAATTTCTCCTATCCCGCTGCGGGGACCACTCGCAAGCCAGCGGACATCATTAGCCACTTTCATTAAGTCGGCCGCTAACGCTTTTAGTGCTCCATGGACATACACAATTTCATCATGGCTTGTTAAGGCATGGAATTTATTAGTTGAAGATTTAAAGGCATAACCAGTAATTTCTCCTAGTTCAAGCGCCATCATTTGTCCAAATAGCGGATGAGCATTTATTCCAGTCCCGACAGCTGTCCCGCCAATCGCCAAATTTAATAAGTGCCGGCTCGCCTCTTTAATGATCTCCTCATCTTTTTCAAGCATTGCCCTCCAGCCGCTAATTTCCTGCCCCAATGTGAGCGGCGTTGCATCCTGCAGGTGTGTTCGGCCGATTTTAACAATGCCAGCAAAAGCTTCTTCCTTTTCTCTAAAGGTATTTTTCAATCCTTCAATCGCCGGCAGCAAGTCTTTAATAATCTTAATGTAAGCTGCAATATGCATGGCAGTAGGAAACGTATCATTCGAGCTTTGGGACATGTTTACGTCATCATTGGGATGGACTTTTTCTGCCTTTCCCGTATCAGTAAATATTTGATTGGCCCTATTTGCAATAACTTCATTCACATTCATATTTGATTGCGTGCCGCTCCCTGTTTGCCAGACTGCTAACGGAAAATGCTGATCATAGTCACCATTATGTATTTGCTTACATACATTTACGATGACGTTCATCTTGTCTTCAGTAAGCTTCCCCAACCGAAAATTAACTGCTGCCGCAGCTTGTTTGATAAGGACCAAGCCATGGATGACCTCGAGCGGCATTTTTTCTTCGCCAATTTTGAAATTTTCCCTGCTTCGCTGTGTTTGAGCTCCCCAATATTTATCTGAAGGAACACGCACCTCTCCAAGCGTATCCTTTTCCACTCTAAATTTTTCCATCGGTTATCACCTCACTATTTCAACTACTTCCATATATATATCCATTGCGGACAAATTTATATCCTTTTTGCTGATTAACAAAAAATAAAAAAACTGCAGACATTTGTCTACAGCCTAGGATTTAATGATTGTATAGCCGATGAAATAAGTAAGAATCAAAAAACTGCCTATGGCTAATACAATTGAGTATTCTGACATAAAGATCCCACCCTTTGATTTTGATTTTAAAATATCACAAAGAGCAGGTACTGCAAGTGATAAAAATTACACTTTTGTGACTTTACGTTGAATTTTTTTGAATATATTTATTCACCTTTTGTGAGTTCCTTAAAGCGATGTCTTGATTGTTTCTCATCAAAGCTTGAAAAAATACGGTAATTCTGTTCATCCAGAATTCGAAAATGTTTACTTAAAATATTTTGCTGCAAGATATATCCATTCTTTTGAAAAAGAACCCTCCACCAAATTCTTCCGCCAAGTGTTTTTGTTTTGCGAAGGTCGATTCCGTTTAGGGCAACTGTTTCTAAAACCTCGAGGGGTTCATTACCAAATAAAAATTGGACTGTTTCTGTCTCACGAAAAAGGGCACAAATAGATACAACGGTTGACCAGCCGGCTAACACTCTCCCTTTCTCAATTTGTACTAATGTTTTCTTTGAAACACCAATAATATCTGCCATCTTATCCTGTGTATAACCTGCTTCTGTCCGGATTAGACGGAGCTTTTCAGATACTTGCATTATAATTTCATCCCTGGTCACAGTCAGCCCTTCCTTCAATAGCTTCTAGTGTAATTTTACACAATTTCTTAGAATGATTCAAATTTCAAAAATAAAAGAACTGCTATAATCACATAGCAGTTCTTTGTACTTTATCTTTGACATTGTCTAGCTCCAGCGCCCTAGCGGCTACGCATTTCGTGGTGGTATACTGCATTGACTGGAACATGATTTTTTTAAATCACAGGCGGCGCATTTTCCCTTTTTGGAACGATTAATGAATTTAACTAATGCCCAAGCCGCATATCCAAATATAGCCACACCGATTAATATACTCGCAATCATTTGTTCCACCCCTCTTAAAAGTTAAACCAAGCCAAACAATTTACCGCCTTGATAAATAATCAACGATAGCACGTAGGCAATTGCGAAGGCATAAATCATTGAAAAAGCAGTCCATTTTTTTGAACCAGTTTCCTTATAAATCGTTGCTGTTGTAGCCAAACAAGGTATATACAATAAGATAAATACCATAAAGCTATAAGCTGATAACGGAGTATAGTAATTAGCCAACAGCCCTTGAAGGCTTGCATCATTTGGAACAAAATAAATAATATTCATGGTCGAAATAATTGCTTCTTTTGCTAAAAAACCAGTTATTAACGAAGCGGTTGCCTGCCATGTTCCGAAACCAATCGGATCAAAGATCGGTGCGATAACATTTCCAATGGCCGCTAAAAAACTATCATCCATATTAACCTTTAAACCATGAGGTCCTGCATAGGATAGCAGCCAGATAAAGACAGAACCGGCAAAGATAAATGTTCCAGCCTTTCTGATGAACCCTTTCCCTTTATCCCATGTACTTCTCCATAAAGATTGAAATTGTGGAAGTCTATAGGGAGGAAGTTCAATAACAAATAAAGATGTTTCTGATTTCACTATGGTTTTTGAGAATATTTTTGCAAGTGTTAATGCAACTACAATTCCCAGCACATAAAGGCTGAGGACAACAAACGCCTTCTGTCCGACGAAAAAAGCTCCTACAAATAAGGCATATACTGGTAAACGTGCCGAGCAGGACATTAATGGTGTCAATAGGATGGTTAAGAGTCTCTCCCTTGGAGTTTCAATCGTCCTTGCCGCCATGATCCCAGGTACATTACAGCCAAAGCCAATCATCATTGGGATAAATGCTTTACCATTTAACCCTACAGATTCCATAATACGATCCATTACGAGTGCAACACGTGCCATGTAGCCAGAGTCTTCTAACAAGGAAATAAAGAAGAAAAGAATAAATATCTGCGGTACAAACACAAGCACACCGCCAACCCCTGCTACAAGTCCTTCAATAATTAAAGCATGGATAAAATCTGAAGCATGAACTGCGCTCAAGACAGATTCAAATCCGGTCGTGACTGGTCCTGTTAAAAAGGCATCAAGCAGGTCCGATAAAGGCGTTCCCAACCAATCAAATGTCAGCATAAACATCAAATACATGAGCAAAAGAAAGATGGGCATTCCTAGGAACCGGTTGGTTACCATGCTATCAATTTTTTCAGACAGCGGTAAACCCGATTCACTTTTGCTTGAAACTTCAGCGACGATCTTGTCTATTACTTCTTTTCTTTTTAAATAAATGTAATTCGACAGTGATTTACCGTTCAATCGTGCTTGAAGCTTGTTTTCCAAGTTAATTACAACATCCTTCATTCTTTGAGGATTTGTAATACTATGAACATAGTTTTGAACGTATTGGTTCCCTTCTAGATACTGAATGGCAAGAAACCTTGGAGAATGATGGGTCTTACTAGAAATTTCCCCGGTTATCGCCGAAATCGTCTCTTCAGCCTCCTTGCCATAGTAGACAAGGTGTTTCTTATTGGCAGGCTGGATTGATTTTGTAGAAATCATTTCTGCAAGCTTGTCACAGCCCTTTCCACTTCGGGCAACGACTGGGACAACTGGAACACCCAAGACTTTCGAAAGCTTCTCTACATGAATGTGAATCCCGCGTTTATTCGCCACATCGATCATATTTAGGCCAATTAAAGCTGGTTTCTCATATTCAAGCAGTTGAAGCGTCAAATGTAAATTACGTTCCAATTGTGATGCATCAAGGATATTTAACAACCTGTCAAAGGATTCGTTTAAAAAAAACGAGGTAACGACCCCTTCGTCCTTTGACAAAGGGTTAAGAGTATAAACTCCGGGTAAATCTATTAATTGTCCAATATTATTCTTAAAGACTCCAACCTTCTTTTCAACAGTCACACCGCTCCAGTTGCCAACATACTCATAGGAACCTGTTAAATTATTAAATAATGAAGTTTTCCCTGTATTCGGATTACCGATTAAAGCAATTTCCATTATAGTCTCTCCACTTCAATCTGAACTGCTTCTTTTCTGCGGATCCCAACACATTGTCCGCATGATTCGATCATGACCGGTCCGCCAAAGGGCATAATGCACTTGACACAAACTTCAGATCCCTCTGTAATCCCTAAATCAAGCAAGCGTCGTTGAACGAGGTGACCGACATGAGATAAATCAATAATTTTTCCTTTATCCCCTGCTTTTAAAGTACCAAACATGTATATCACCCTATCTAGGTTAATTGAGAATGATTATCTTTCTAAATGTATTTTAACACTATTTTGAGTAAAATAGCTTAATAAATTTGACAAAAGTTCGAATTATAAATTGAAAAGTCTTACTATTATAGAGAATAAACGTAAGAAATGGATACATTCATTGATAAAAATTTATTTTCTTTTGTTTTAAAAAGGATTTTTAAACTCATCAGCGAATTAATCATGATAATCAGTTCGGTTAAAATCATAGGAGGAAAAACCATGTTTACGGGAGAACAGACAGATTTAATTACTTTTTTTGTACGTAACAAAGAGCAAATAGTTCAAGAATGGGAAAAAGCCATCATGATTGATCATAAGGATCCATTTAAAGGGAAAATTCGCGAAAATGGCGAAGCCCTTTTAAATATCATTCTTTCTATGCATAATGTATCAAAGGAAGAATTATTGAAGGTAATCGAAAAAATCGCTATAGATATATCTGAGGAAAGGGTAATGGCAGACATTAACATCGGTGATTTCGTCTATAATGTCAATATTGGCAGAACCATTCTATATAGCTATTTAAGTAAAACAGGGCTCACATGGCCAGAATTACAAAAGTCCATAAATGACATTAATTTTTGCTTTGATAAATTTTTATTTTTTGCTGTATCGCATTATTCTGAAGCAAAAAATAAAATTATTGAAGAAAAGACAATGTTCATTGACTCCACACACCAAGATCGCTTAACACTTCTTGGTCAAATGACGTCAAGTTTCATTCATGAATTTAGAAACCCGCTTACATCTGTGCAAGGATTTATACAGCTGCTCAAAGCTGATTATCCAAATATGAGGTATTTGGATATTATCTCAAGTGAATTAGATCAGCTAAACTTTCGCATCTCGCAGTTTCTGCTGCTTTCGAAGAAAGAGCTCATTGGTAAAGAAAAAGTATATTTTAAATTAAATAATTTGATCGATGAAGTATTGAATTTCCTCTACCCTAGTATTTTGGACGGTAAAGTGAAAGTCCAAAATCATATCAGCGGTGATTTTTCTTTAAATGGCTATGCGGATGAGATCAGACAGGTATTTATTAATATCATTTTTAATGCCATTGATGCCTTGAATCATCATGGGGTACCCAATCCAACCATAGAAATAAAAAGCGGGCTGAAAGAAAATAAAACGATAAAAATCAGCATTTCAAACAATGGGCCTGTTATTCCAGCCGAAATGCATAAAACCATTTTTGAACCTTTTTTCACCACAAAAAAACTGGGGACAGGCCTTGGCTTGTTTGTATGTAAGGAAATTATTGAAAAACATAAAGGTGAGTTAACCTGTGACTCTTCTCAAGATAAAACCACCTTTTCCATTTACCTGCCCGTTGCTTTAAAGTCTGATGAAGAGAAAGAACTAAATCCATAAAGCAAACCTGAATCCCACTTTTGATAAGCAGGGATTTTTTTCTATTCATTCATCTCCCGTTCCGCCCTTCCTCCGCATATGATGTACCAAAATGATCATCAGGAGAATGGCCTATGTTTACTTTAAAAGTGGATCATGAAATCGAACTTCAATTGTTTCAGCGTCACCACGCTTTAAGTCTGTATAAGCTTATTGAAGAAAATCGAGAACATTTGCGGGAATGGATGCCATGGGTAGATAGTATGGCTTCCCCCTATCAAATAGAAACAATCATTCCTGTATGGCTAAACCAATTTGCTGAGAACAGTGGGATGAATGTTGGGATTCTTTACCGGGGGGAGCTGGCAGGCTCCTTAGGATTGCACCAAATTGACTGGTATAACAGTATGGCAAGTATAGGGTATTATTTGGCAAAAAATGCAGAAGGGCATGGTATTATCACCAGATCAGTTAAAGCCTTACTAAATTATTGCTTTTTTCAATTAGGATTGAACAGAATAGAAATTCGCTGCGGTGTAAAAAACAATAAAAGCCGCGCCATTCCAGAGAGGCTTGGATTTGTTAAAGAAGGCATTGTACGGGATGGTGAACATTTAAATGGGCATTTCCATGATTTATTCATATACAGCATGCTAGCGCGTGAGTGGAATTCAAGAATATAGAACCATGGGCAGCCCAGGCTGCCTTTTTTCAGTCCTCATTTGATAATAATGTCCATTTTTGAAATAATAAAGAAAACTTTTTGGATTCATAAAGTTAGAAGTTTATTTACAGGGAATAATGTTTAGATAGAGTAAAGTAAGTGAGGTGGCATGCCTTACCTTTTTGTAAGGTGATAAATGATTTGGATGAACGTTATTATTATTGCAATCTTGATTACCTTTACCGCATTTTTTGTTGCATCAGAATTTGCCATGGTAAAAGTACGGACAACCAGAATAGATCAGCTAATTTCAGAAGGAAACAAAAAGGCTGAAGCGGCCAAAAAAGTGATTTCTAATCTAGATGGATACTTATCTGCCACTCAAGTTGGCATTACAATTACATCCTTAATCTTGGGCTGGCTGGGAGAGCCAACCATACGTAAAGTATTAGAACCTATCTTCGATTGGATCGAATTACCGCTATCATTAAAACAAGTTATCTCATTTATTCTCGCTTTTGCGATTATAACCTTTTTTAACGTTGTTATTGGGGAATTAGCGCCAAAAACGTTTGCGATTCAAAAGTCAGAACAAATTATTATGCTTTTCGCAAAACCTATGATTGTGTTTTATCGACTGATGTATCCCTTTATTTGGGTATTAAACCGGTCGGCCCGGTTGGTCACAGGACTTTTCGGTATTAAACCTACTTCTGAGCAAGAGATTGTATTATCAGAGGAAGAACTGCGGATGATTCTTTCGCAGAGCTACGAAAGCGGCGAAATCAATCAATCAGAATACAGTTATGTGAATAATATTTTTGAATTTGACGATCGAATTGCAAAGGAAATTATGGTACCAAGAACGGAAGTAGTTACACTTTCAAGGGATGCAACTATGGATGAGATTATCGAAATTGTCCGTGAGGAAAAATATACACGCTATCCTCTTATTGATGGTGATAAAGATAATATTCTAGGAGTAGTGAATATTAAAGAAGTTCTAACCGATTGTATCCAGCAAAAATGCGCAGGAGAACAACCACTGCTTCCTTACATTAAACCTGTGATTCATGTGATTGAAAGTATACCTATTCAGGAATTATTAGTAAAGTTACAAAAAAACCGCTCTCATATGGCCATTCTATCTGATGAATATGGCGGTACGGCCGGGATAGTCACTGTAGAAGATATCCTCGAGGAAATTGTGGGTGAAATCCGTGATGAATTTGATTTGGATGAGCTTCCGCTTATTCAGAAAAAAGGGGAAAATCATTTTATCTTAGATGGGAAGGTCTTGATCAGTGAGGTAAATGATCTTCTTGGCACTACACTTGAAGAAGAGGAAGTTGATACCATTGGCGGATGGTTTTTAACACAAAAGTTTGATATCAAAAAAGGCGACACAATTAATAAGGAAGGTTTCACCTTTCAAATATTAGAAAATGAAGGCCACCATATTTTATATATTGAGGTAAACAAGGTCGAAAGCAGCGCTTCTGAATGATGGAAGCGTTTTTTATGTCGATATTTTTGTAATATTAAGTATTTTTTACTCATACTTATTGGATTTCTCCATAAAATATAAGTATCATTAACTATCTAAACTAGAACGTTTGACTGTATGGTTTAAATTATTTATAATTATTATTAATTTTAAAATTTAAGAGGTGATATGATGGGGCTGTCTATCGAATTGGTGAAATAGCAGAAATAGCGCATGTGTCAAAACGAACTATTGATTACTATACGTCTATTGGCTTATTAAAGGCAGAACGCTCAAAGTCAAATTACCGCATTTATTCGGATGAAGCATTGGATGACTTGAAATTTATAGAGGAATGTAAAAACCTGCATTTTCCTTTAGACGAGATTAGAAGAAAACTAGAAATGCGCAAAGCAAAGCACTTACGTCAATCAGAGGTTGAAAAGCATGTTAGTGCTGTAACGCAGCAAATGAAACAGTTGAATAGCGACTTGTTTGACCTCATCCCCATCTTAGAAAAATTGGATGAGGAACAGAAAGAAAAGCTGACCAGCAATCTTAGTCTGCTCCGGACAGCTCTTATGAAATCACTTTTAAGTGTAACGACTTAATTTTTTTATTAAACTGGGAGGTGACTCCTTACCCGTCTATTAGCGGGATAAGGGAACTTATTTGGACATATTTAACTTGGTTATTATAGCCATTTTAATTGCCTTAACTGCCTTTTTTGTAACTTCCGAATTTGCCATTGTCAAAATTAGAAGTTCAAGAATTGATCAGTTAATTGAAGAAGGAAATTCGAGGGCTGTTTCCGCAAAAAAAGTGATATCAAACTTAGATGAATATCTATCTGCTTGTCAACTGGGTATAACCATAACTGCCTTGGGATTAGGTTGGATTGGGGAATCGACAATCGAGCATTTGCTTAGCCCACTTTTCCTAAAATTGAACTTGCCTGAGAGCGCAACGCAAATATTTTCAGTTGGGATTGCATTTGCGACCATTACTTTCCTTCATGTTGTGGTTGGGGAGCTAGCACCTAAAACTCTTGCTATTCAAAAGGCAGAATTGATTACCTTAGTCATGTCACGTCCCTTAATCTTATTTTATAAGATTATGTACCCTTTTATTTGGGTACTAAATGGGTCTGCACGGATTGTTTCTAGTCTTTTCGGGTTAAAGCCGGTATCGGAAAATGAAATTGCCCATACGGAGGAAGAACTTCGAATTATCCTGTCTGAAAGCTATAAAAGTGGCGAAATTAACCAATCAGAGTTTAAGTATGTAAATAAAATTTTTGAATTTGATAATCGGATTGCCAAGGAAATCATGGTACCTCGAACAGAGATGGTTTCGTTATCAAAGGACGATTCATTAGAAACATTTCTTCAGGTCTTACGGGAAGAAAAATTCACCAGATATCCTGTCATTGATGGCGATAAAGACCATATTATTGGTTTAATCAATATCAAGGAAATCATGACTGATTTAATAGGCAATGAAAATCTCTCATCACAAACTCTAGAAAACTTTACTCGACCAATTATTAGAGTAATAGAAACGATTCCTATTCATGATTTATTGGTTAAGATGCAAAAAGATCGTGTTCATATGGCAGTTTTAATGGATGAATACGGCGGGACATCAGGACTGGTTACAGTTGAAGATATCCTAGAGGAAATTGTCGGTGAAATTCGGGATGAATTTGATATGGATGAGATTCCAGAAATTCGTAAGATTAAGGAAAACCATTATATTATTGATTCAAAGGTCTTAGTAAGTGAGATTAATGATTTACTAGGTGTTGAGATTGATGATGAAGATATAGATACGATAGGCGGCTGGATTCTAACCGAAAATTATGAGGCTAAAGAAGGCGATATCATCCTTCATGAGTCCTATACATTCAAGATTCTAGATATGGAGGATCACCATATTAAGTATATTGAAGTAATAAAAAAAGCTCATAATGAAGAATCGACTCTTCCTCAAGTTTCAGTAGCAAAATCAGAAGTCCTTTCATAAAGATCTAAAAATAGACCGATGAATTCGGTCTATTTTTATTGAATAGGCTGTGTTAAAGAAAATTGTTGATCTTTAAACCAACTGTTGATTGGAGCGGAAGGCACGAAGACTCCTGTGGGAGTACGGTTCAGGGGAGACCCCGGAGGCGCAAGCGCCGAGGAGACTCACCGAAACGCCCACGGAAAGCGAAGTGCCTGGAGTGGAAATCAACAGCCAAGTTTAACACAGCCTTGGAATAAATAATTAAAATAAAAAGACTGTATAGGATACACAGTCTCCATTCAACCATTACTTGTTTTTTGAAATCATCATCTCTTCTTCTAACTTCGCTATCTTTACTAAATGGGAGTCAAGACGACGATTTATATGCTGAATTCCATTGTTGTGTTTATCTTCAATTCGCTCTAGGGAATCTTTTATATCAGACAAGTCGATTTGGTTTACCTCAACCCTATGTTCAATACTATCCATTTTTTCTAACCTCGAGAGTCTTTTTTCAATGGTTTCCAATGTAGCATTAAAAGTTTGGATTAAGCTTATTAAATCCAGTTCGTTCTCTGGTAACTTTTCAAATTTCACTTCCATTGAACAAACCTCCCTTCATTTGTTACCTCTATCTTAACATCGTTAACACTATAATTATGTTACAAAATCAGCACATCCGTATTAGAAAAGTGCTTTTCCTGCACTTATTCATAAAGTTGTCAACAAAAGGAACAAAAGCGTAAGCGCCTTGAACAGCCTAAGGCAAGCATAAGACGAGCCGGCCGAAAGGTTTGCTTTTTAACCTTTTGGACGGATTGACCTAAATGTGGAGGCGAATGCCCTGGGACGACAGACTAAGACGCACCCTGCAAGAAGGCGCTTTTTGCCTTCTTCAGGGGGTGGCTTAGGCTTCAGTCCCAAGGAGCCGTAACTGGATAAGCTTGTGACCTCGAGGGGCTAGGCGCTGGAGCTGGACGTCGACAGTCCTTTTATTAACAGTTATCCACAAGCGGAAATTTTATAATTTTCCTAAAGGAACAATAAAAGACCAGCTTTTGAATGAGCTGGTCTTTTTGGTTATTGTTTAGTTTACTTGCTTGCCTAGAGTTGGTGGAAATAATTTAGCACTTTCAAAAACTTTTCCAAGTTTTTCTTCTCCTTGTGCAAATAAATCATCCCCAGCAGTAAGTGAAGGTGTATCTTTTTTCAGTTCATCAGCTTTTGCCTGGTAGGATGCAGCATAGTCTTTTAAAGCAGCATCAAGATCACTTTTTTGATCTTTAAGTGTTCCAGGCACTTGAACGCTGTTTAATTCAGCAGCAACAGCTGCAGCCGATTCACTCGCTTTTGCTTTTTCCTCAGCCGTTGGCAATTCTTCAGGTGCAGCATCTTCCTTAGTTGCCTTTGCCATATATGAATTTAAGTCAGCATCTTTTGCATTGATCTTATTGCCAATTTCCATATAGAATTTTACTAATTCCTTTTTAACATCCACTTTAGGTGCTGCTGTTTCTTTTGCCGTTTCCTTCTTTTCATTAGTTGACTCGTCATTTGCTGAGCAGGCAGCTAACCCAATAGCCATAATAATGGCTGTTAATGATAATAAAAACTTCTTCATTTGTAAACCCCCATTTTCTCTTTATAATGCCTTGAATATTTTACACTAAATTCTCTGACGAAAAAAGATAAAAAAGGGGTCAAAATTAATTTTTTTGCTTATCATATAAAGAATAAAAGAGGTTATTCTATTAACAAAATATTATTTTTAGTATAATAAAGATGACATAAACTTCCAAACTTTCAAGAGTCCGTCCGTTTCAAAACTAATAAAGAAAGGGGTTGGATATCATGGAAGCCATCCTACTATTTCAAACGTTTCAAGTTACTTTCTCCTTTATTTTAGCAGCCATTCTTTTCATTGGGGTTGTTGTACCAACGGTATATTTAATTGTTCGTAAATACTTAAAAACCCCATTCAAAGGAGAAATCACCGAATTTACTGACAGTGATTTAATTATTGATTACCCAACGATTGATGTTACCCTCGACCATGTTCGAAAGGCGGTCAGAGAATTTTCAGATAATCTGCCTAAAGGAGTGTTTCGAACCATCTTAGTGCAAGAGGATAATAGCATTGATTTTGAACAACTTGCTCCCCATCTTGGCGGTATTCCTAATAAAAGTTTTTATATGTCCAAAGAAACATACGATTTATTTGAAGAAAGTGAAAAACATATACCAAGTGAAATGGATATCGTCCAAAAAGCCGTAGACCAATATGTAAGAGATAAAAAGGAATTCCCGATGCTGCCTTTTGACCCAGAGCACCGGGTAAATTATTATTTGCTCCTGCAGGAACATTATTTAAAAAAAGCACCTGCCATACAATTTTATATTACCGATCTTGATGGTTTAATTACACATATTAAGACTGAGCATAAAAACTCCTCTCAATTCTGAGAGGAATTTTTGCTTTTGAGAGGTTTTTTTTTGCTTTTTTTTCAAGCTTATTGAGATAATAGCACTAATACAGAAAATTATATTTAAAAAGGGGTACAAAAATGGTAAAACAGAAAAATAAATCGCAGCACTTAGCGACTATTTCTCTAGCTATCATGGGAGTAGGGTTTATTGCTACCATTCCGTTACAGCACTCATTTTGGGGAAGCATCCTCCAGGGTGGTTTTGAAGCGGGGCTTGTTGGGGGGTTAGCTGATTGGTTTGCTGTAACAGCTTTATTTCGGCATCCGCTCGGTATTCCCATACCACATACAGCACTGCTGCCAAAGAACCGGCAAAGAATTACTGAAGGAATTATCTCCATGCTTGAAAATGATTGGCTAACAAAAGAAAGTATTCGAAAAAAGATCAATACCATTGGTTTCACAAAAAAGTTAGTAGAAATTATCGGGTTAGAAATTAATACTAAGGCGGTCCAAACCAACATTGTTACGTTTATTCAACACTTGATTAAAAAAATTGAGTTAACAAAGTTAACACCTATAATTGAAAAAGAATTAAAGGCTCAATTAAGTGACTGGGACGTAAAAAAATACCTGCCTTTATTACTTGATCAAGTAACTGAACGCAAATATGATGAGAAGACCCTTGATTATGTCCTTAAGGAAATAGATGAATGGGCAGCGAAGGATTCCACTAAGTATAAGCTGGGCGGAATGGCTGTAAATGCCGTGGAAAATATTAAAGCAGATGGCTTTATGCAGTTTGCGTTAAAATCATTTAGTAACTTGGTTAACGAAGAAAAATTGGGTAATATCATTCAAAGTTTGATCCAAAAAGGAGTATCGAGTTACCGCGATTCCAATAATCCTAATCGTCAAACCTTACTTATTCATATCCGTAACAAGCTTACTTCCATTAAGACGGATGAAAAAATTTATGAGGAGCTTTCTAGTTTAAAAACTTATGCGATTACTAAATGGGAGCCTCAAGATCAAATTAATCATTTTTTAGGACAGTTTCAGCAAAAAGCAATTGATTTTGTGGGAGATGATGCCTTTTTAACGGAGTACTTACTTCCATTTATCCAAGATAATTTAAATGAATTAGTCAACAACCCGGAAAAAGTAGATGCCGTTGATTCATGGATTAAATCAAAACTCTCAGCTTTTGTTGATGAAAATCATTCTAAAATAGGAAAACTTGTCAAAGAAAATTTAGATAGATTAGATGATAAAACATTGATTAATATGGTTGAAACTAATGTAGGAAAAGACCTTCAATGGATAAGAGTAAATGGAGCTGTTTGTGGATTTTTGATAGGGTTAATCTTGGTAGGTATTAGAACTTTCTTTTAAAAAGGCCTTAAGTTTTTTAAGGCTTTTTTATTTGCGTACATTAATTTTTTTTAGCTGCAACCTAGTTCTTTTTTCTTATCCCTATTCATATCTAGTACTATAGTCATTATTTTTAAATTGATAAGGGGGCAGAAAAAATGGCTGTTAAGCTTATTAAGATTTCTGTGGTCTATTTTGTTATTGGGGTACTTATTGGTATGTATATGTCGATGACAGAAGCCTTTGACTTCACACCAGTTCATGTGCATATTAATTTATTAGGCTGGATGTCAATGGCGCTGGCAGGCTTGATTTATGTTGGATTTCCAAAAGCAGCAGAAACAACACTTGCAAAGATTCATTTTTGGCTGCATAATATCTCCCTCCCTATTATGATGATTGGGCTTGCCCTTTTAGTTTCCGGCGTGGACAGTGCAGGGCCTGCAGTTGCTGTGGGCGGGACCTTAATGGTAATAGGGATCATTGTATTTGCGATAAATATCTTAAAAAATGTAAAAGAAAAATGACTATCTTAATATAGACTTATTTGTACTCCACTCCGAAGACTGAAATCTATCTTTTGGGGTGAATTTTATGGCTAAATAGATTTCAATACCCCTCATATATGCAAACGCTCAACTTAAGCGTTTGCATATATTTTGACAGGATATGGGGATATTGGAATATCACACCATTTCTTTGATTTGAATTAAGTAGTCGTATACTGTTTGGGTAACAGGAACACCATTAACAAGCCTTTCCTCTTCTCGAATCTGCTCAGGTTCTCCCGGTACCATAACCTTACTGAACCCTTTAGCTGGCGGTGTTTGATGAATTTCATCTATCATATTGTCCATATTTTCTAAGAAGGCATTACTGTCTGTAAAAACAGCTGGGTTTAACACAATCAAGAAATGACCTAGCTTGCGCTTTTTATTGTAATCACCATACATTGCAGTAATATGTGGTCCAAAAGCAGATCCCGTTAAAAGGCCTGATAGTACATCCACTACCATTGCCAGACCATATCCTTTAGGGCCCGCGAAAGGCAATAAAGCATTTACCTCATTTGGGTCAGTCGTTGGTGAACCGTTTACATCAACGCCCCAATCACTTGGTATTGATGTTTCTGCCTCTCTTGCATGAAGAACTTTACCGAACGCTACGTTACTTGTTGCCATATCTAATATAACTGGCTTATTTTTCTTAGCCGGGAAACCAAATGCGATTGGATTTGTACCAAAGTAAGGTTTTGCACCCCCAAATGGGACTACGACTTTGTCCGTATGTGTCACTGCCATACCAACCAAACCTTGCTCTGCTGCTAGTTTAACAAAGTAAGACAGTGCCCCGCAATGACTGCTGTTTATTACAGCAACTGTGCCAATACCATTCTTTTTAGCAAGCTTGATAGCGTAATCCATTGCTTCTTTAGCGATCACATGCCCAAACCCATCATCTCCATCAAAAATAGCTGAGGAAGGACCTGTATTTTTAATTGAGAACTCAGGATTTGGATTCAATCCACCTTCAAAAAGACGTTTTACATAATGCTCTGTTCGTAATACACCATGTGAACTTACACCTCTCAAATCAGCATGAACAAGTACGTCGGCAACAATTTTCGCGTGCTCTTCTACTAATCCACCTTTAACGAGCTTATTGATAACAAGATCTTTTAATTTTTCGTGATTTACAATTACATTTGTCATTTCTATTCCTCCTGTTTTTTATAATGTACAAAAAACAAACATTTTTATAAACTGAGCATTTTACATAAAACGCTTACTTCTCATTTATCTAACATGTAACATTTCACATATTACATGTTAGATGCTAAATCAATATTAATAATCAGTCAATAAATAAAAACAATTTAAATAAAAAGGTTTTTATTGTGAAACAGTTGCACAAGAAATTGACTTCATTTATCTAGTTACCCTATAATTTCATTAACTAAGTAACATATTACATGTTAGATTTTAGATGTTAGATAAAATTAGGAGGGTTACTTTGGCTGCAATGATTGAAACCTCTGCTCTTGCAACACAAATATATAAAGTACTTCGAAATGATATTATTAGCGGAACTTTTGCACCTGGAGATAAATTAGATATTATTAAATTAGCAAATAAATATGGAGTCAGTCGTTCACCCGTAAAAGAAGCGGTAAATCAACTGGTTCATGAAGGGTTAATTGAAATATTACCAAGGAAAGGAACTTACATTACCCAATTGCGATTCAAGGATTGTATAGAGGCTCTTGATGCTCGATTCATGGTTGAAACATGGTCTGCAGCACAAGCTATTAAGCATGTAACCGTTCATGAAATAGACATTTGGAAACAGATAATGGATAAAATGGATTCACTATTGATCGTACAGCCCTTTTCCTACGAATCATACAGTAAACTGGATATGGAGTTTCATCAATTATTAGTGCAATGGGCTAGGAATCAAAAGGTTCAACATATTTATTCTTCTATTAATCCTCTCATATCACTAGCACGAGTTGGGTACAGTGAAGTTTTTGAAAATAGCTTAAAAAGACACAAAGATCATCAAAATATGTACGAAGCATTAAAAAATCGTGACCTCTCCTCCTTGATTGATGCATTGCAACAACATAATGATTCCTTGAAAGAGGACCTAAAGTTACATTGGAATGAACAATTATATGGACCAATTGATGAATCAATTTAACCTGCTTACATTTTAAAGTAAAAGTTTGTCTTAAAAACAGTTGATAAACCATTGAGTATGAATACACTTAATACTAGCTTTAACTTCAACATTTAAAGATAACGCAAAACAAAAATCCAAATCATTTTACAGATGATTTGGATTTTCAAAGTCCTTTTATTGATAAAGGTAAATTAAGGATTTATCGTTTATAAATTTCTAAAAATTCCTTTCTAAGCTTGTCCTTTTCCTTGTTTGTTTTTCTATAATCATAATGATAGATGGCACCTTCCCAATCACCATACATAGGATTTGGGAATACAATTAGCTTTCGGCCAAACTCATCCTTTCGTTTGGCGGCCTCTTGTGCTCTCTCTGAAACCGTTAACCCCTCAAACCCGCTAAAATCTCCTAAGTTATCACCAAAATATAGAAGAATATCATGAGTCTTTGACACTTGAACCCGGCGCATTTCTTTTCCTTTTTCTCCAGGCTGTTGTAATAATACATGGTCAATTCTCACCTGCGGAGCACCTACAGCTATTAAATTTTTCATAGTCGGTGCTTTTTGTGCTTCATTTCGGTTAGAGATATAGAAGATATCCACCCCTCTTGCATTCGCATAGTGCAAAAATTCAATTGCCCCTGGTAGGGCCTTTGCTATCCCACGATTAAACCATTCATTCCAGCTAAAGGGAACTCCTTGGCCATGAAGGACAAACCAGGCCTGATAAGCACTGTTATCTAGTATAGTCTCATCAATATCTAGGACTATTGCAGGTTTCAAACCAAGTGCATGAACACGTTCTTTTAACATCTCATCTAATCTCATTCTCCCAATATTATAGCTTTGATAATATAAGGCTTTTGCCTCGGCTGAATTTTGAAACCAAAGGACAGACATGGTATTTTGCTTATATAAGTTTATTGAAGGACGGCTCTCCGTCTCAGCCTTTACTGTAAAGGATGAAAAAGAGAGCACAATAAATACGGATAAAAACATGCTAATTTTTTTCTTCAATTAAATACCTCCCACTATACTTTTTTAATATTATTAGTATGTGAAGGAATGTATTTTATAATTATTTTCGAATCATATTTTCCATTTAAAAAAGCAGCAAGTCCATTACAAGACTTACTGCCAATTTTTCTTTAAATGATCCTCTTTTTTACATTTGATTCTTTCATATCCCGTTTATGAAACCCTTTTAAATAATAAACAACTACTAAGAAGACAAGGAATAACGGCCCAATTACTAAAGCTATTCGCGTATCTGGGCTATAGGCCATTAAACCGATGACAAATGCTAAAAATGCTAGAGACAAATAGGATGTATACGGAAATAAGGGCATTTTATATTTAAGTGCCTTTACTTCCCCTGTCTGCAGGGTCTTACGATATCTTATCTGCGATAATAAAATGACACCCCAGGTCCAAATAGCACCAAACGTAGCAATACTCGTAACCCATGTGAATACTTTTGCCGGTACAATATAATTTAAGATTACCCCAATTAATAAAGCTCCAGCTGATGCAAGTACAGCTATTCCAGGTACACCGCTTTTCGTCACTCTGCCAAAGTTTTTCGGAGCCTCTCCGTGTTCAGCAAGGTTAAATAACATTCTAGCCGTACTGAAAATACCGCTATTACAAGATGAAAGAGCTGCAGTTAGAACAACAAAATTAATTATACCTGCAGCACCTGGAATTCCAATCTTTTCAAAGGTTAGAACAAAAGGACTTCCTTTCGTTCCAATTTCTTCCCAAGGATAGATCGACATAATAACGAATAATGCCCCAACGTAAAATAGAAGAATTCGCCAAAAGACTGTATCAATTGCTTTTGAAAGAGACTTTTCCGGATTCTTAACCTCTCCTGCGGTAATACCAATCATCTCAATTCCCAAATAGGCAAACATAACCATTTGCAATGATAGTAAGACACCCTTTATACCGTTCGGAAAAAATCCGCCATGCTCCCATAAATTTTTAATACCTGTAGCAAAGCCGCCATTGCCAATTCCAAAGATAATCATCCCGGCACCAATGGCAATCATCGCAATAATCGTAATAATTTTAATTAAAGCAAACCAGAATTCTAACTCTCCGTAGGCTTTTACTGCAAGGAAGTTGATTGCCGCCATCATCACAAGCGCAGCCAATGCCCAAATCCATCTTGGGACAGAAGGAAACCAGTACTCCATATAAATTCCAATAGCAGTAATCTCGGCCATGCAAGTAACAACCCATAAAAACCAATAATTCCAACCTGTTATGTATCCCGCAAGTGGTCCCAGATAATCCCTTGCATATTTACTGAATGATCCTGCTACCGGTTTTTGGATCGCCATTTCTCCTAAAGCTCTCATAATGAAAAACATAATTAACCCGCTAAATGCATAACCAGCCAGAATCCCGGGTCCGGCCATTTTTATTGCAGTCGCTGAACCTAGAAATAACCCTACTCCAATAGCTGCACCAAGGGACATTAGTGTTATATGTCTTTCCTCTAATCCGCGATGAAGTTCTTTGTTCTGAGTGTTTTTACTCATCCATGATCTCCCCCTGATAAAAAAACTTCTTACCCATTCATTTGTTCATAATAAGGAAATTAACAATTCATATTACAAAATAATATAATACTACTTCCAAACAATTATTGCGACGGTCTTCCCTCCCTTTTTTCTATTGTCAGCGCTTACAAATCTAGTTAAAATTAATGTGAACTTTCTTTGACATTATTTTAACATTTTTGTGAACAATCTTTTTTGTAGAATAACGAGAAAATTATCTTATCTTTTTGTAGAATTGAACTAAAGAGAAAAGTGGAAGCAATTTGACTAGTCGCTGAAGCTGGACAATTAATCATTTCTTAATAGAATTGCGGAGGTTTTTATTTTGAATACTAGACAACCGGATCCGTTTAAAGCCGCTTTTGATAGCTTAGAAGAGCTTGCAGATCTAATCAGCCAAGTTTTAAATTGCCCGATTACTATTGAGGATGCGAATCATCGCCTTCTTGCCTATAGCACCCATGATGAACGAACTGACCCGGCTAGAATATATACCATTATCGGAAGAAGAGTACCTGAGAAGGTCATCAATCAATTATGGAAAGAGGGCACAATCCCAGCATTGCTGCAAACTCGTGAGCCCATACGCGTAAAAAATATTGATGATATTGGGCTTAATAATAGAGTCGCTATTTCTATCTGGAAACAAGACGAAGTATTAGGATTTATATGGGCCATTGAAATTGATAAAACCTTAACTGAAGAGGATTTTGATCTGCTCAAAAAGGCTGCAGATTCTGCGAAAAATAAGCTATTACAGCTGCAAACGCGGAAAAATAAAAAAGAAGAGCATTCACAGGAATTCTTTTGGAAACTACTCACAGGTCATTTGCAGGGTGAAAAAGACATCTATGAGCGGTTTCAGTCGTTAAAAATATCGCCCTCTCCTTCCTTTGCGATTGCGGTTTTTCAATTTCCAGTCAACATAACAAACAAAATAGAGCAAAACATTTATTACCTTTTAAAAACAAGTCAACTGATGAAAATTATGCTCTATACAATAGACTGTAATCAGCTGATTGTCCTAATCTCTGCAGCAAATATTAGAGAGACTTCCAACAATTTAAATCACTTTGTCCAAACCTTTGTAAGAACTATGGATGAGCGGTACAGTATGAAGGGCATTACTCCTGTATACAGCAGTATTTATGAGGATTATCAAAAAATGAGCCAAGCATACAAAGAAACAATGGCTGTTTTATCAATTAAGGAGAAATTTCCTAACGAGACACAAGATATCTTTAATTATCATAAGCTGGGAATTTTCCAACTTTTTGATGTGATTTTAGAAAAAAGAAAATCAGATCCATATGAAAACCATTCTTTAAAAAAACTTCAAGATTATGACCAAAAACATAGCAGTAATTTAGTTGAAACATTAGAAGTCTTTTTAAATAATGATAACAATATTAACGATGCCGCGAAGGAACTAAATGTCCATGCCAACACCCTGAATTATCGTTTAAAACGAATTTCAGAAATTGGCGATGTTAACTTCAAGGATCCTAATCAGAAAATGCTTCTATATCTTGACTTGAAGCTCGAAAAATACAAATAGAATTTGAACATTTTGTGAAAATCTCCAAAAAGGTAAAAAACTTTTCTTCTATCTTAACAAAGAATTTCAGCAAGAAACCTTCTATACTTTAGCCATAGCTTAGAAATAGTTAAAGTTTAGAGGAGGAATTCTAAATGTATATTGGTGTACCTAAGGAGATTAAAAATAACGAAAATCGTGTTGCACTTACTCCAGCTGGAGTTGTTACTTTAGTAAAAGCTGGTCATACTGTACTAATCGAAAAGGGCGCTGGTATTGGAAGCGGTTTCAATGATGGTGATTATTCAAAAGCAGGGGCAGAAATCGTTGAAGACGTGAAAAATGTTTGGTCACAAGCAGAAATGATTATGAAGGTAAAAGAACCTTTAGAAAGTGAATATCAATATTTCCGCCCAGGATTAATCTTATTTACTTATTTGCACCTTGCAGCAGAGCCTTTATTAGCTCAAGCTCTAAAGGACAAAGGGGTTACTGCCATTGCCTATGAAACAGTGTCTATTAACAGAACACTTCCACTGCTAACTCCCATGAGTGAAGTGGCAGGCCGTATGGCAGCACAAATTGGTGCACAATTTTTACAAAAGAATAACGGCGGTCAAGGAATTCTTCTTGCCGGCGTACCAGGAGTAAACCGCGGAAAGGTAACGATTATTGGCGGGGGTATTGTTGGTACAAACGCAGCCAAAATGGCTATTGGTCTTGGTGCCGATGTGACGATTATTGATCTAAGCGCGGACCGTTTACGCCAGCTGGATGATATCTTTGGAAATCAAGTGAAAACATTAATGTCTAATCCATATAACATTGCAGAAGCCGCAGCGGAAGCTGACCTTTTAATAGGTGCTGTATTAATTCCTGGTGCCAAGGCTCCGAAACTTGTAACAGAAGAAATGGTAAAGTCAATGAAGCCTGGTTCTGTAATTGTCGATGTAGCAATTGACCAAGGGGGAATTGTGGAAACAAGCGATCATGTGACCACTCACGATAATCCTACTTTCATAAAACACGGAGTTGTTCACTATTCTGTTGCCAATATGCCAGGAGCTGTTCCGCGAACATCAACGATCGCACTGACAAACGTTACTGTACCATACGCATTAGAAATTGCAAATAAAGGGGTTCTAAAAGCCATTTCTGAAAATTCTGCTTTAAAACTTGGCTTAAATGCAGCGAATGGAGAAATTACCTATGAAGCGGTGGCAAAGGATCTTGGGTATCAGTATGTAACAGTAGAAGAAGCACTGGGAAAAGAGCTTGCATCCCTTTAAATAAAATTTCAGGCAGCTATCAAATGATAGCTGCCTGAAATATCTATAAATATTTTCGATGGACCCCTTTACCATCATAGGAGAACAGCATTCTTCTATCCTCGATGACACTTTCCATATGAACGGGCCTTCCCCAAAGCTGGTGAATATATGGAAGTACCTTTTCAAGATACTTCACATCTAATTCTACTCCCTCATACCAATGCTTTAAGTACAGTTCTCCATTCTTTAGAAAATCACCATCATTTACCGTTATATACGGGAATCCCCCATTTACCCTCATATTTACCAATTGATCGCGAATGTGTTCCCATTCTTTATCAACGATTTTGTAATCTCTTCCCTGCTTTTGGAAAAGATACATATCCTCCCTCATCACAAGGTCTTTGTTTAAGTAATTACGAAGAAATGAAATATCGGATTCAACTTCGCGAACCTCAAACATCTTTTCTCGGCCCGATCCCGGCTGAACGCCCCTCCTTCTCATCTCTTCTGTTGGATTATTATACCGTTCTTCTATATCCTCAAAAATCTTAATGCCCAGGTAGTAAGGGTTGATACCTGTTTTGGATGGCTGAACCACTCCTGCATTTAGTTTTGCAAATTCGATTGCTTCACCGCTTGTTAATTCCATTTCCCTTAATATCCGCTGGTGCCAATAGGAAGCCCAGCCTTCGTTCATTATCTTTGTTTCAAGCTGCGGCCAGAAATAAAGCATTTCCTCACGCATCATGGTTAAAATATCACGCTGCCAATCCTCTAGCTCTCGGCTAAAGGTCTCAATAAATAATAAGATGTCCTTTTCAGGTCTTGGCGGGAACTTCTTTTTCTTCGGCGGCTTAGTTACCGATTTATCCTTATCGTCAAGTCCCCATAAATCATCATAGGGTGTTACACTACGCTGCTCGTCTTCCTCTTGATCATCATCCGTGATCGACCATGAAAGTTTCGGTCTCATCAGAGAAGGATCAATATGCTCATCGATGGCCAACACAGCATCTAAAAAGGTTTCTACTTCTCTTTTTCCATATTGAATCTCGTATTTATGGATGCGTTCAGCCGTTGCTGCCATACTTTCAACCATATCCCGCTTCGTATTTTGGAAGCGGACATTGTTTTTGAAGAAATCACAATGCGCCAAGACGTGAGCAACAATTAACTTGTTCTGTATAAGGGTATTTGAATCCAGCAAAAAGGCATAACAAGGATTAGAGTTGATTACCAGCTCATAAATTTTACTAAGCCCCAAATCATAATGCAGTTTCATTTTGTGAAATTGCTTCCCAAAGCTCCAATGTGAGAAGCGGGTTGGCATACCATAAGCACCAAAGGTATAAATGATTTCTGCTGGACAAATTTCATAACGCATGGGATAAAAATCAAGGCCAAAGCCGTTGGCTATTTCAGTAATTTCTTGAATTGCATATTCTAGCTGCTTACGATCTTCTACTTTCATTCCTCACTCCCCCTTTTCCTCTTAACACAATGTATGAAGAAAAGATAGGATTGATGAGAAAGATGCAAAAAAACAATGGCAAGTTCTTATTTTTTCAGTCTTTTGCCAGTCTACAGAGTAACAGTCCCACACTTTTGTTACGTTTCCACTCTTTCCTAAAGACTGACAGCGGCGGGTTTGTCTCCCCCACCAAGTAGCTGATTTCAATTGTCATTGCTGGTTTATGATAGGTTGTAATAAACCAATCCGTGAATCCGCCCCCGACAGCATCAGGGTCTGGCTCTGCTAATTTATAGCCCGTCGCTCTAGACACCTTTTTGGCCACCCGATAATCGCGCTTTAAATGTTTTCCGTTTTTATAATTCCAAAAAATTTCTCTACCCGCTGTATGATAGGCCACAGCAATAGAAGGATTAATTTCATCAATAAATTGAGTTAAAGCTATTACCTCTTTGGACTCAAGAGGTTTTATCCCTCGATAAAATGCATAGCTTGGCTTTGATGGTTCTGGATTAAGCCTTTCCCAGCCTGCTGGGTATTGTCTGTTTAAATCTACTCCCAGCCCATTTGCCTTCCACCTTTTAAACGACCTGGCGCCTTCATTCATCTGGATCAAGCGCTGTTTGTGTTCGATAGGAAATGATTCTAAATTATTTTGCTGAATCTCGACACCGTCAGGATTTAACATAGGTATAAACCAAATGGAAACCTCATTAAGGATATCCGTAGACCTAAATCCAACTCTATTACCGTTCTGGCAGGCTTCTGCATAGGTCTCCAGCATGTTCATTAAAAGCATGCTTGTCAGCCATTCACGTCCATGATGAGAACCAATTAAAGTAATATTCTTTTCTCCCTCCCCCAGTTTTATTGCCCAAATCTCTTTCCCAAAATGAGTCTTACCGATCGATTTGACTTCAATATGCTGTTTATATTTTTGGTTTAATTTTTTTATATCCTGTTCAAGGCTTTGATAGGAGTATGGTTTATTACTTTTAATAACCTTAGCTTCGATTCCTGTTGATATGATAGTAAATAAAGAAAAAAGGACACAAAGCAAACGGAACAACTTAAAACACCACATTTCTTAAAAATCTGATTTTTATTCAGGTAAAAGTTGAAAACAGCGTAGTTATAAGGTGTCCAACATTTTCTGTGAAAGTTATTTGGAGAATGTCATAAAATAAAGTCAACTCCTAATAAGGAGGAGGCAAACGCAAATGAATAAATTGGATTATGACCGAGCGCTTTATTATACGCACCGATCAGAGTGGGACAATTTGCTTATTCTAATGGTTCGTACAAAAGACCAATTCTTATCAAAGAAAATCGAACAATTCCTGCATGCTTATAACTTTGAACGCGATTACACCGTGATTGAAACAAAATTATATAGTCTTCTCCGTTACATTGACCATGCTAATGAATCACTGGATCCTGATGCAAATGGCTTACCGATGTATAGTCTTTCCTGAAAAATGAAGTGGATACTAATTTGCCTGAGAAAATAATTTACCGGAAAAAGGAATTCCACCAAAAAACGGCCTCCAAAAATGGAGGCCGCTTTCCCTTATTATTATTTCATTTGAACGATTTTGACTTTTTTATCAACCAATTCCATAAAATCCTTTTCAATGGTTTGCAGTTTTTGTTTACTCTCTGCCAAACTTGAACTGTTCACACCAAAATAGAACTTTACTTTTGGTTCTGTTCCAGATGGACGTAAACATACCCATGAACCATCTTCAAAAGTATATTTTAAAACATTGGACTTAGGCAGTTGAATCACTTGTTCGCCATCTTTTGTAACCCGGATACTAGTCAAATAATCCTCACTGGCATGGGTATTCAGGGAACCGAGATTTTTTAATGGCTCACTGCGGAACGAGGCTAAAAGGCGTTGAATCATTTCTGCCCCTTCTTTTCCTTTTAATGTCAATGAACGAAGCCCTTCTTGATAGAATCCGTATTTATTAAATACGCGGAGCATTCCTTCATATAGAGTTAAGCCCTGTTTTTTATAAAAAGCACAGACCTCCGTTGCTAGTAAGGCAGCTTGAACCGCATCCTTATCACGTGCAAAGTCCCCAATTAAGTACCCATAAGATTCTTCATAGCCGAAAAGATAAGAATGCTCGCCAGTTGTCTCATATTCCTTGATCTTTTCAGCAATAAATTTAAATCCAGTTAATACATCAACCGTTTCTAATTGGAAAGCTGAAGCAATCTTTCGTCCTAATTCAGAGGTAACGATCGTTTTTAAGACCACACCATTTTTCGGAAGCGTTCCTTTTTCCTGTTTCTGAG
>NZ_JAABNN010000012.1 GCF_009928415.1 Bacillus sp. USDA818B3_A | reverse complement strand
GTAGAGCAAAGGACTGAAAATCCTTGTGTCGGCGGTTCGATTCCGTCCTGAGCCATAAAAAGAAGAAGCTTGCCTATGCAGCTTCTTTTTTTTATGCACAAGCATCCCCTGCTTTATGGTGTTAAATAAATCCCCTCTATTTTTTTACAATAGTATTTTCCTTAATTTTCCCTTTTTTAGTAAAACTAGATCTACCACTCCAATATCAACCATTATAAGTATTTTTATCCTATCTTATTGATTACGAGCGAAAAAAAACTGTGATTATTTGACTACTAATGTTGTCTAATTATGAAAAATGTCAGCTGCTATACAATTATGTTACATTACTGAGACTATTAATCTATTCTATTAAAACTATGTTACAGTAATATTGGTCAAAAAAAGGATAAAATTTTTTCGAATACATATAGGTTTGATAACGTTTTATCAGTTTTGGGAGGGAAATATGTCACTTTTGAATAAAATCTCTAATACAAATAGATCATTAGTGCTTAAAACATCTATCATCACCGCAATAGCTGCATCAGTTATTGCCTTCAGCCATGGCTCTGGGGCACTGGCCTTAACATCGAATTCTACAGAGATCTACCATGTGTATTTAAATGGCACTTATATAGGAAATATAACAGATAGGAATGTGTTAAATAAGCTTATTGCTGAAAAGGTAGATCATGCGAAGAAGTCTTTTTCAGATATCGAGCTGAATATTGAACCTCAAGTTCAATATATACCGGAGCAAGTAATCCAATCGCAGGTAAATGACACAGAGACCGTTAGAAACTTTAATAATATCTTCCAGATAGAAACAGAAGCTGTGGCTATTGTAATCGATGGAACACCTGTTGTTTACCTTGATAATAAGGATTCAGCTGAAAAGGTCATTAAGAAGCTGAAACTGCAATATGTAACTGAAGATCAATTAAAGGAGCTTGAAGCGAGAAAGTCTCAAAAGGATGCCGAACTTCCGCCTTTAAAAGAAAACGAAACACGTCTATTAGATGTACGCTTATCAAAGGAAATTACTATTGAAGCAAAAAATATTGTACCGGAGAAAATTTTGACTGCTGATAATGCGGTGACATTTTTACAAAAAGGGACATTAGAGGAAAAGAAATATACGGTGGCACCTGGTGATGTTTTAGAAATCATTGCTCAAAACCACGGCATGAAAGTGGGAGACCTCTTAGCCCTGAATCCTGGTTTAACAGAGAAAAGCCTATTAAAAGTAGGGCAGGAAATCAATATAACAGAACTTAAACCTTTTGTTGACGTAATAGTTGAAAAAGAGGTCAAGCAAAAGGAAGATATCCCTTTTATCGATCAGATTATTGAGGACTCGTCCCTTCCTAAAGGGGAAAGCAAAGAAAAACAGGCGGGTAAGAACGGTGCTCGTATAGTTACCTATCAAATTGCTGAACAAGATGGTGTACCAGTTAAAAAGGATCAGGCAAGTGAACAAATTCTTACGCAACCTGTTAATCATGTCGTCATAAAGGGAACGAAAGTAATTCCTTCTCGTGGTGATGGCAGTTTTGCCTGGCCGACTGTTGGGGGCCAGATAACAAGCAAACAGGGTATGCGCTGGGGCAAAATGCATAAAGGTATTGATTTAGCAGGAACAAGTAATAAGACAATAAAAGCCGCTGATAATGGCGTGGTCGTATTTGCCGGCTGGAGCAGCAGTTATGGAAATAAAATAATTATTGATCATAATAATGGGTTCCGCACCCTATATGGACATATGTCTTCTCTAAGTGTTACAGAAGGACAAATTGTATCAAAGGGTACTGCCATTGGAATTATGGGTTCAACAGGTCATTCAACTGGAGTCCATCTTCACTTTGAAGTTTATAAAGATGGAAATCTGGTTAACCCACTGACATATTTACAGTAATCATTAGAGTCTCTAGGTCATTCTAGAGGCTTTTCTATGTATACCCAAAAAAATCTAATACCAAACTTGCCAATTGCTGCTGATAGATGAATTTATACTTAAACAATGGTAAAGTAAAATAGAATAGGTATGACTTTTAAATAATTTAATTTCGTATAGATCAATTGACCAAAAGGAGTAATGGTATGGAAAAGAAAATTCTTGTTGTTGATGATGAAAAACCAATCGCAGATATTTTGCAGTTTAACTTAAAAAAGGAGGGCTATGCCGTTTATTGCGCTTATGATGGCAATGAGGCACTTCAATTGGTGGAAGATATCCAGCCCGACCTGATTCTTTTGGATATTATGCTTCCGATGCGAGACGGAATGGAAGTTTGCCGGGAAGTCCGGAAGAAATATGAAATGCCCATTATTATGTTGACTGCTAAGGACTCAGAAATTGATAAAGTGCTGGGTCTTGAATTAGGTGCAGATGATTATGTAACAAAACCCTTCAGTACGAGGGAATTAATTGCCCGTGTGAAAGCAAATCTTCGCCGCCATAACCAAATTCTAGCTCAGCCTGATGCAGAAAATGACACGAATGAAATTGAGATTGGATCATTAATAATTCACCCTGATGCCTATGTAGTCTCCAAACGGGGTGAAACGATTGAATTGACACATCGTGAGTTTGAACTGCTTTATTATTTGGCTCAGCATATCGGTCAAGTAATGACTAGAGAGCATTTACTGCAAACGGTATGGGGCTACGATTATTATGGAGACGTCCGGACCGTCGATGTAACCGTCAGACGTTTACGTGAAAAAATCGAGGATAGCCCAAGCCATCCGACATGGATTGTGACCCGCCGCGGCGTTGGCTACTATTTGCGCAATCCTGAACAGGAGTAAGTTATTGATGAAAAAGGTTGGTTTCTTTCGTTCTATACATGTCAAGTTTGTCCTCATCTATGTTCTGCTCATTTTGGTAGCAATGCAAATCATTGGTGTTTACTTTGTCAGACAGCTTGAGGAAACATTGCGGACAAACTTTCAAACTTCCATTAAGCAGCGGGTAGATTTGCTTGCTTATAATGTGGTAGAAGAAATGAAAAAAGAAAGAAAGCCAGAGGATACCACACTTGAGGAAGATTTAAAGGGAATTCTTAAAGATTTTGATGCTGGTGATAATGATATATCAGAGGTTCAAGTGATTGAGAATCGTTCTTTAAAGATACTAGGCACCTCTCAATCCAGTAATCAGGGTGTTGTTGGTCAAAGGACGACCGTGCTTCAGGTAAAACAATCCATGGTACTAGAAGAAGATCAAAGTTCCATCAAGATTGATAAGAAGACGGGGCATCGAATTTGGGTCCTCTCGACGCCCATTAAATCAGGAAAAAGAGTAATTGGTGCCATTTATTTAGTAGCAAAAATTGAAAATGTCTTTGAACAGATGAAGACAATTAATGGGATTTTTGCTACTGGTACGGCCATTGCTTTATCCATTACTGCACTTTTAGGGATTTTGCTTGCTCAAACGATCACCCGGCCAATTGCCGATATGAAAAAGCAGGCCATGGCAATGGCCAAGGGAAACTTCTCAAGAAAGGTAAAAGTATACGGCCATGATGAAATAGGGACATTGGCGGTTACTTTTAACCATTTAACAAAAAAATTGCAGGAAGCCCAAGCCATGACAGAAGGAGAACGAAGAAAGCTTTCGTCCGTTCTGTCTTATATGACTGATGGGGTTATTGCGACGGATCGAAAAGGCAGGGTTATATTAATTAATGACCCTGCGGCAGAAATGTTGAATGTTTCACGTGAAACAGTCTTGTCTCAGCCGATTGTTGAGCTATTGGATTTGGATGATACCAATACATTTGAAGACCTACTTGAGGAAAATGACTCATTGATTTTGGATTATAGTACAAAAGCGGAGCGGTATATTTTAAGAGCCAACTTCTCAGTCATCCAAAAGGAAACCGGATTTGTAAATGGTTTAATTTGTGTCCTTCATGATATTACGGATCAAGAAAAGATTGATGCAGAAAGAAAAGAATTTGTTGCCAATGTTTCACATGAGTTAAGAACACCGCTTACCACGATGCGCAGCTACCTTGAGGCTCTTGCAGATGGCGCTTGGGCAGACCCTGAAATTGCCCCTAACTTTTTAGAGGTAACCAGGACGGAAACGGAAAGAATGATTCGTCTTGTCAATGATCTGCTTCAATTATCGAAAATGGACAGCACCGATTATAAGCTGTCAAAGGAATGGGTAAATTTCGTTGATTTCTATGACCGTATCATTGACCGGTTTGAAATGGCCAAGGAACAGAATGTAACATTTAAACGAAAGCTTCCGAAACAGGTGATTTTTGTAGAGGTAGATGAGGACAAAATGACCCAAGTGTTATACAACATCATTTCTAATGCTTTGAAATACTCTCCTGAAGGAGGACAGGTTACTTTTTCAATTAAAGAAAAAGAGGACAAAATCATCGTAAGTGTGTCCGACCAGGGAGTAGGAATTCCGAAAGAGAATATTGGAAAAATCTTTGATCGCTTTTACCGTGTTGATAAAGCTAGGACCCGTAAATTGGGCGGTACAGGTCTTGGACTTGCGATTGCGAAAGAAATGGTAAGGGCTCATGGCGGGGCGATATGGGCAACAAGTGAGGAAGGAAAAGGAACAAAGATCTCCTTTTCACTCCCATACGAGCGTTCTGAAGAGGATGAATGGTTATGAGATATGAAAATATTAAATCTGGAATTTTAACCATCTTAGTCTTGGTTAGTATCCTGTTAACCTGGAGTCTTTGGACATATCAGCCCAACTATGGCACGTTGGAAAAAAGCAAAACGTTGGAAGAGGTTACCGTAAGTGAGAAGCAGGAAGTAACAAAAATTGTGAGACCTGATCAAGTATTATTTCATGTAAAAGGGCAGCACTACGGGATTAATAATCCTACTGAGTTAGAGAAAATAACTAAGGTACTGAGCAGCTGGACCTTTTATGATGTGAAAAACTACTCTGATAAGGTGGAGAATTTGGCTAACTTAACCCATGGCAGCGGCAATACGGAGATTGTCTTTCCTGGTGATGTCCCGATTGAGTTATACAGTAGTGTATTAAATATTGAAGGGAGAAAGCTTCCTCCTTTCAATTTTAATCGGATTATTATTCATGAAGAGGATTTGGAAAAAGGTGATGGAACGGTTTATTTTGTTTCCACGGAAACACAGCAGGTCTATATTAGTCACATTTCTTCAAATAACTTAAATGAGTTTACCCGTCAGTATTATAGAAATGCGGCTAAATATCCAAAGTATTTCGCCTATAAGGCATCAGAAAAAAAGACATTCTTTCTTCCAGATGCCAATATGGAAATGACCACCTATAAGTTTTTGCCTAGAACTCTTAATTCTGATGATTTTAGAAATGCCCTTTTTGATGATCCAAGTTTTGTACAGAAAAGCTCTGTCCCATATGGGGAGGAGTATACAAATGATTCAAGTAAATTGACGGTGAACTATGATAGTAATATTCTGCAATATGTGAATCCGACAACAGATAATAGCTTTGTTGAAAGTTCTTATAACTTGGTCAAACGAAGTATTGATTTTGTCAATGAACACGGCGGATGGACAGATTCCTTTCGTTATGTGTCTAAAAATGAATCACAGCGCTCGGTGACCTTTCGTTTATATAGTATGGATGGATATCCTATCTTCAATAATCGGGGATTATCTGAGATTACCGAGGTTTGGGGACGTGATCAGATCAATAAATATGTCCGTCCCAATATTGCCTTAGACCTTCCATTAATCACAGAGACACAAAAGGTCTCACCTCTATCTGGGCATGAAGTGCTGGCCATTCTAAAAAGTGATAAGAACTTTAAGCCGGAACTTCTCGAAGATCTGGTTCTCGGTTATCGAATGGAAAGAGATGCTGAGGAGAATAAACTGATTTCCCTGGAACCAGCATGGTATTATCGCTATGATAAGTCTTGGAGTCAGTTGACACAGGAAGGCTTAGGAGGTGGACCTGTGAATGGATTGGAGTAAAATAAAAACTATATTTATTATTACCTTTTTGATTTTAGACGTGTATTTACTCTTTCAATTCATGAAGATACGTGATGCGAATAATTACGAGGTCATAACCCCGACTACTTTTGAAGATAAATTAAAAGCCGATGAGATTAAATATGTCGAGCTTCCTAAGGAACCGATAAAAGGCCAATATCTTAGTGCAAAGCCTAGGACATTTACCAAAGGCGATATTGTTAAATTAAAAGGACAAAGTGCTACTTCAGATGAGCCCAGTTCTATCCTAGCCATTACGCTGGATGAACCCATTCAGCTGAATTCTAAATTTGAACCTGCTGATCTTGCTCCTTTTATGAAAGAAAACATTCTTTTCGGTGATCAATATCAATATTGGGAGAAAAATGATAAAAAAGGTACGATCACCTATTTTCAGCAATATGAAAATGTCCCCTTATACGAAAATATTAATGGTATGATTATTTTTTATATAAATGAGGATAACCAGATTACTTCCTATCAGCAAACCTATTTAGAAGAAATGGACAAGCTGACAGAAAAGGAGGAAATTCTGCCTCCATTAAAGGCGATTGAAACCCTGCATCAGAAAGGTGTATTACAGCCTAAGAGTAAAATTACAAAGATCGAGCTTGGCTATTCAACGCTTATTCAATTGGCTGCATCCCAAGTATTAGCACCAACATGGCGCTTGGTGGTAAATGATAAGGAAAGCTTGTTTGTTAATGCGTTTGAAGGACAGATTATTGACTTTAATAGCGAGGAAAATAGTAAAGTGGAGTGAAGAAGTATGTCGTTACGATATAGCATCTTGGCAAGCGGAAGTACAGGGAACGCCTTGTATGTAGAGTCTGATGAACATTCCTTTTTAGTGGATGCCGGCTTTAGCGGAAAACAAATGGAATCTCTTTTTTCACAGATTGACCGCGATATCAGCAAGCTTTCCGGTATCTTCGTCACACATGAACACAGTGACCATATAAAGGGAATTGGAGTTCTCGCCCGTAAATACCATTTGCCTGTGTATGCAAATGAAAAAACATGGCGTGCCATGGAAAGTTCAGTAGGTGCAATCCCTACTGAACAAAAGTTTGTTTTTAATATGGAAACAGTAAAGAGTTTCGGTTCCATTGATATTGAATCATTTGGGGTATCCCATGATGCAGCAGAACCAATGTTTTATGTTTTTCATCATGCAGATAAAAAACTGGTGCTTATCACCGATACTGGCTATGTGAGTGACCGGATGAAGGGCACGATCTCAGATGCAGATGTGTATATCTTTGAATCTAATCATGATGTGCAAATGCTCCGGATGGGGAGATATCCTTGGAATACAAAACGCCGGATTTTAAGTGATTTGGGGCATGTTTCAAATGAAGATGCTGCCCTTGCCATGAGTGATGTCATAGGAGATAAAACAAAACGGATTTATCTTGCCCATTTAAGTCTTGATAATAATATGAAGGATTTAGCGAAAATGGCTGTAACACAAACATTAGAGGGCCAAGGATTAATTGTAGGCGAACAATTTGACCTATATGATACAGATCCAAAAACTCCAACCATTTTAACTGCTGTGTAATCTAACCGAATGGAGGCCTATTAGGGCCTCCATTTTTAATTTTGAACAAAATCGTAAGTTTTTAAACCATGCCGGCAAATGGTTAGAAATTTAAGGAAGAATGATTATAATTGTAAGTGATAGCTAAAATAGTAAATAGCAATTTTAGAAGAAAGGAATGGTGTATATGGGTTATTATGATGATCATACACAGGGACGTTACCGTGAGCAGAGAAGTAAACGAGGCAGTGTATTTCTTGCAAGCCTGACTGGGGCAATCATAGGTGCCATACTAGTGATCCTTGCCGTTCCAACTCTATCAAAGCAAGGAATATTGCCCTATAAACTAGCAGAAGATCAAAACCAGGCAGTTGAAACGGATACTAATAATGTGAAAAATGTGGTTGAAAAGGTATCCTATGATATGGAGACCGATACGACTAAAGCGGTTGAAAAAACAGGCGATGCAGTGGTTGGTATTAATAATATCCAATCGACAAACTTCTGGTCGGATAATAGTGGTTCATCTGAAGAGGCTACTGGAACCGGCTCAGGGGTTATTTATAAAAAGGAAGGCAATAAAGCCTATGTTGTCACGAACCATCATGTGGTAGAGGGAGCAACAAGGCTCGAGGTAAGTATGGATGATGGAACCAAGATTGCTGCTAAACTGCTTGGCAGTGATGTTTGGACAGACCTGGCTGTGCTTGAAATTGATGCAAGTAAAATTAAAAGAATCGCTTCATTCGGTAATTCTGACAGTCTAAAGATGGGCGAACCAGTAATTGCAATCGGAAATCCGCTGGGTGCCACTTTTTCAGGCTCTGTTACTCAAGGAATCATCTCGGGTGTGAAGCGGACGATTCCAGTCGATATCAATCAGGATGGTGTGGTTGACTGGCAATCAGAGGTCCTGCAGACGGATGCCGCGATTAATCCTGGTAATAGCGGTGGTGCTCTAATTAATATGGCGGGACAAGTCATCGGGATCAATTCAATGAAAATCTCCCAGGAGACCGTTGAGGGAATAGGCCTATCGATTCCAATTAATTCAGCGATTCCTATTATTGAAAACCTGGAGCAGTTTGGGATCGTTAAACGTCCATATATGGGCGTTGATTTAAAATCAGTAGAGGAAATTCCTGCGTATTATCAGGAGGAAGCTTTGAAACTACCTGATGATGTGAATTATGGAGTGGCTTTACGTCAAGTAGTACCGAATTCTCCTGCATCCCGAGCAGGATTACAAGAACTTGATGTAATCGTTGAAATGGATGGGGAAAAAATAAAGAATGTGATTGACCTCAGGAAGCATCTGTATCAGAAAAAGGAAGTCGGCGATAAGATGAAGGTCAAGTATTATCGTGAGGGTAAACTGAAAGAAACAACATTGACTTTGTCTTTAGAAAAGCTGGAGTAAACATGGTTAGGGAAAGTGAATCATTCACTTTCCCTTTTTCTTTTTGTGATAGAATAGATGAGGTCAAAAGTATGATAACAGTTAGAAAGGTCAAAATAATAGTAAATGATATGTTTGAAAGTGGGGAGAAAAAATGATTTATAGTTGTGAGGAGCATATTGATATTGCATTAGATGATATTGTGGATAAATATCAAACTTATCCAGTTTTATCACAAATAGCTGTGGATAAACAAGCGGAGACCTGTGAATACTGCGAAAATCAAGCTGTATATATGGTGGCGAACAAATGATTCCATACTAGATGTGGATAAAAATTGTGTATATGTGGATAACTATTGTGGATATCTTGTTTGTAAACTGTTTGTAATTAAGTTGTAAAGGGTTGTGGATTGTGAATATCTCGATCATAACGGTTGGTAAGCTAAAGGAGAAATATTTAAGGCAGGGAATTGATGAGTATTTAAAAAGATTATCTGCTTATGCAAAGATAGAGATTGTCGAGGTTGCCGATGAAAAGGCTCCTGAGGAATTAAGTGAGCTGGAAATGCAGCAGGTAAAGCAAAAAGAAGGCGAACGGATTTTGGCTAAGATCAGCCAGGATACATATGTTTATGCGTTGGCGATTCAAGGAAAGCTGCAGTCATCCGAGGAACTGGCGGATTCATTAGATAAGTTGGCTACATATGGGAAAAGTAAAATTGCCTTTGTGATTGGCGGATCACTTGGTTTGAGTAATGAAGTCATCAAGCGGTCAAATGAACAGCTGTCATTTTCACGGATGACTTTTCCGCATCAATTGATGAGGCTGATTTTAGTAGAACAGATTTATCGGGCGTTTCGGATTAACCGGAATGAACCGTATCATAAGTAAGTGAGGTTCTTAAGTAGAAAATTACTCTTATAGAATTAAAAAGATGTTTTTTGCTGCTCTCAACCATTGACGAAGTATAATTTCGAAAGTCCGAGCTAAGTGTCACTGGATAAATTTTTCTTTAGCACGTTGTTATAGCCCAGTAGGTTGACTACTGGGCCTAAATCTTTTTATGGTTTTTAAAGCTTAAATAGTAAAGTAATATTGATAAGATTTGGACAGGTAAATCTTTATTTGCTTTTTTCATAGATTGGCTTTTCTATGGATTTCCTACCTAGAAAAATACGTATCTGTGTTTTCCTACCCTTTTTATGATTGCAGGGCAGGTGGAGCCGCCACTGATAGCGAATAGCAGACATGCGTAATGCTATAACAATAAGGACAATCAGCGTTAACTGAATGGGGGTGTACCAACCCAGCCAAATACATATGGCACATAAAATCGTTAAAATTGCATGGATTTCTTCCTTTAAAGCAAGGGGTTTTCGGGCCGCGATGATGTCACGAATCATCCCCCCTCCAACGCCGGTAAACATCGACGCCAAGACCATTACGCCCAAATCATTAGAAAAAACCTCTTGGGCTGACATTGCTCCTTGAAGAGCGAAGGAAGCAAGACCAATGGAATCAAAAAATAAACTCCACCGCTTCCAATGATTAATCCACTTTAGCGGCAATAGTACGATGAATGTCAGCGTTATTAAAACTGTTAAAATGATGGAATGGTCCCAAAGCTCTGAAACAGGGACACCGATAATCAAATTTCGTACGATCCCTCCCCCAAAGGCTGTGGTTAAACCCAATGCGTAGACCCCAACAAAGGAATATTCTGCTTCAAGGGCTACAAAAGCCCCGCTTGCTGCATATGAAATAATTCCGATAAAATGAAGGACGATCCAAGACATTCCTTTAAAAACCTCCTGATATGAATAATTTATTTTCCTAATCTCTTCAGACGCAAATACGAACACTGGAAAATACTTTGCAATAGAGAAAAACATTATTTTCCATTTTTAAACAAAAAACTCCACCACAAGAAATCGTCTCATCAGACGACAGTTTGTGGTGGAGTAATCAATTAGCATTGCCTACTAATAAATCATTCCATTGGAAATAATAAATAGAGTTCTAACAAAAAGTTTTATTAGGGCTCCATCAATAAAATTTGTCTAAATTTTGTCCAACGGCATTGATTATACTCCTCTCAACCAGAAAAACAAGACAAATTTAGGACAGGTTGAATTTTTTGTAGACTTTGTTGTATAGTATCGAGTTGTTAGGAGGAGAGACGTGGGGAAAAAGGAAACAGCGTTTAATGATATTGTACGGAAAATGCGGAAAGAGATTTTTGGAAAGGGACCGGAGCGAATTTTTACTCACTTTGTGGATAATATGGCTATCACAACCATGTATGGTATTCTAACTCCGACAGAAAAATTTATTGCACAATCTCAAGAGGGTAAAAAAGTAATTCATAGTGCCCGAACCGAAATGATTCGGGATATATATAAGCAGAAAATACCTGAGGGAATGGAGGAAATCGTAGGTTCAAAACTGCTTCATTTATTTTCGGATGCAAAGATTGAAGAGGATATTGCTGTATCTGTATTTATTTTTGAAAAAACGATTGAGTTATAACCATGTGGTTTTTTCAAATAAAACAGAGCAACAATCAATGCCAAAAACAATTATTTAGATGATACTATTTGTTATTGGTGTTTATTCTATTAATTTGTAAAATATTTTAGATATGTCATGGGGAACCTTATCAAAAGTAAAATGAGGTTTCTTGAATTAAAATAATGTAACACTAACAAGTAACTGACAAAATTTTGAATACAATGATATTCTTTATGAAAAAAAGGCATTGTTCCGAAGAACATTGCCTTTTTAGATTATATAAACATATCCAGGATTAGGACGCCAGCAAGTCCAACTAAGGAAATAATGGTTACCATGATAGACCATGTTTTAATAGTTTTTCCGATTGTTAGGTTAAAGTATTCTTTGTAAATCCAGAAACCTGCGTCATTTACGTGTGAGAAGGTAACGCTTCCCGCACCAGCAGCTAATACCATCAATTCTGGGCTTGCACCTGCGGAAGCGACAAGCGGTGCAGCGATACCTGCTGCTGTCATACTTGCTACAGTTGCAGATCCTACTGCAACTCGTAGAATCGCTGCAATCAGCCAAGTTAAAAACAGCGGTGAAAGGTTCGAACCAGCCATAAGATCAGAAATATATTTATCAATGTGGCTATCAACAAGGACTTGTTTGAACGCACCACCGGCAGCAATGATTAAGAGAATCATCCCGATACCGCTTACAGCATCACTAAGGGATTTCATAATTTCCGGCATCTTTTTACCGAGATTTAAACCGAAAGTAAAGATAGCGACAATGACTGAAATTAATAGGGCTATATTCGCATTACCGATAAAATCAGTAACCGGAGCAATTGCTGATTTAGGAGCAAAAATTTCTACGATTGCTTGTAATCCAATTAAAATAACTGGTAAAAGAGCTGTGAAAAGACTAACTCCAAATTTAGGAAGTTCTGCTTCTTTGAATTCCTTAGGATTAAATAGTCCTTTTGGAATTTCAATTTCTAACGATTCTTTTTTAAATAATTTTGTATAAACGGGACCTGCAAGAACAAATGCAGGTATTGCTATGATGATTCCGTAAATCATGGTGATACCGATATTTGCACCAAAAACATCTGCAACTGCCGTAGGGCCAGGGTGAGGAGGTACAAATCCATGCATGGTAATCAAAGCCGCAATGACTGGCATACCAAGATATAGAACTGGGACTCTAGCAGCTGTTGCAATGGTAAATACTAATGGGATTAAAACAACAACCCCAGTTTCAAAGAATAAAGCAATTCCAACAATGGCAGCGGTAACAACAGCAGCCAACTGAACTCTCTTTTGACCAAAAGCCTTAATTAATGTTGTGGCAATTCGCTGCGCACCGCCAGAATCGGTCATCAACTTACCAAGGACAGCACCAAAGATAATAATCATGGTAAGATGTCCAAGTGTTCCACCTAAACCAGCTTCGATGGATTCGATTGCCTTAAGAGGTGTCATTCCTTCTAGGACACCTACCACTAGTGCAGAAATAATTAATGATACGAAAGCATTTAATTTTGTGCCCATCATTAATACTAATAACAGAGCAACCCCTATAATAACCGAAATTATTGGCATTTTTTCTCCCTCTCCCCTTCATAAAAAACGGCCAGCCTCCGTAAGGAGTTACTTAGATAGTGTTTACTCCATACGGAGAGGCCAAACCTTTGATTACTTCTTACTTAACATTTCTACAACTTCTCTTAAATCTGTTTTTGTCCCTACATTCCCTGGGAAGATAACATAGGATATTCCCGGGAACTTGCTTTCGCTGCCTGTTGTCCAGACTGGAATTCCTGGTCGAATTTGGCCAGCTACAGTAGCTCTTTTCACTTCAAGACCGTTTGTTCCCACATCACTAGATGTAATACCGCCTTTTGCGATAATAAAGGAAGGTCTTACTTCTAACCGTTTTACGATACTTGTAACAGCATCGGAAATTTTTACAGAAAGCATTAATTCTTCTTCTTTTTTGTCTTCTCCGAGATCCAATCTTTCTCTTCTTGTATAAACCGCAACATTTTTTCCTTGAATAATAAGCTTATTGGTCGTTTCTACAACTCTAGCAAGTTCTTTCTCGAACTTCTCGGGTTCTAGTACAAGATGAACATTGAATTCAATAAATTCAACGGTATCCAATTTTTTAAGCTCTTCAAACTGTTCTGTTGTCTTTTTTACATGTGAACCAATAATGACTAACCCGCCATGGTTGGTGTCTTCACTCATAATTTCCTCGCGGGTGAGCAGGTTTTTATCGCTTACTCCTCCGATCACTTTCGTAAGAGCAGCTGCGCTTCTGAACATAAAGTTCTTTCCTTTATTCATAGCTCTAATTAAAGCAATGGTAAAGATTTTCACATCCGCATAATCCACGGCATTTACAATGACTTTATTAAAATCTCCAACATTGAGAAGCTGTTGTTCAATTGTTTCGATATCTAGTGCACGCAGGCTTTCAAGCGAAATATACGTCATATTTTCAGCTTTATATTCACCGTTAGATTTTTCTTCGGCCCACTCGCCTAAATGTGATTTGGTATAGCCAAAGGTACGGTCTTTCGCAAATTCTGTTTCCCCTGCAGGAACTAGATACTCATCATATTGAACATAGTGTATATTATCAATTGTGAAGCGTCCGCCTTCTTTAAAGAAGGGAAGGATTACTTCACCATCAAATCTGTTATCGGAGCTTGCTTCAACCGTTTCTTTTAACACTTGGGTTTCTAGCGGATAATGGCCTCTTAATGTTGAATCACCACGGCTGATAATCGTAAATTCACGATTGTTTCTTTTCGCAGCTTCCACAATATTAGCAGCAATTTCTTGATGCGCTTTTGTAGTTTCTTCAGCTGTAAATCCACGTGAATTTGTTAAGATAAAGAACATCGAGTTATCCTCTTGGAACCCTTTTTCGATACTGTCTAAAGACCAATCTGTATAAACTGAAATTCCATGGACGGTTTGAACACCGGTTGGATCATCATCGAGTACGATGATTTTTTTATTTAAATTCTTAAGTTCTTTCTCAATCATTTCATTTACAAGACTTGTATCAACAGAAGGGATCTTGCTAAAAACTTCTTCTACTAATCTTTTATTTGAACTCATTGATTAGAACCCCTTTACTTCAACATTTGCTAGTTTTTCATAGTATTGAACGATACCGCCGTGGTCATCCATTAATTTTCCATCAACTTTTAATGCATGGAAGATTTCTAATAGATGGCTTGATAATGGAAGCGGTACGCCAATTTCATGAGCCGTATCCATTACGTTTGTAATATCTTTCATATTGATCGCAATCGTTCCGCCTGGTGCAAAGTTTCTTTCAAGAATTAATGGAACTTTTGCATCAAGCACTGCACTTCCTGCTAATCCGCCTCGAATTGCTTGATACATTTTCTCGATATTAATTCCAGCTTTGGCTGCTAATACAAGCGCTTCTGAAATTGCCGCAATGTTAAGGTTTACAATGATTTGGTTAGCTAATTTGGCAGTAACTCCGCAACCGCTATCCCCAACTAATGTAACCGCACTTCCCATATCGAATAAAACTGTTTTTGCTGCTTCGAATACGTCTTCCTTACCGCCAACCATGATAGCTAAAGTACCATCAATTGCTTTAGGTTCACCGCCGCTGACAGGTGCATCCAAGAAGCCAACGCCTTTTTTTGCCGCTTCTTCGGCAAGTTCAATCGAAACAGCAGGGGTAATGGAGCTCATATCAATAATGATGGAGCCTTCTTTTGCTCCTGCTAAAATTCCATTGTCGCCTAAAATAACAGATTGTACATGCTTAGATGCCGGAAGCATAGTAATAATAATTTCACTATTTTCTGCTACTTCTCTTGGTGAACGTGCTTCCGCTGCACCCGCTTCCAATAATGTTTGTACTGCTTCTTGGTTAAGATCATTAACTGTTAATGTATGTCCTGCTTTAATAAGGTTTAAAGCCATAGGTTTTCCCATGATTCCTAGTCCGATAAAGCCAATTTTTTTTGTCATATTGTGTTCCTCCCAATGCATTATGTTATGAAAAGCCGATAACCCCTTGAAAAATGTTTTTCCCAAATGATAGAACCATCCGCTTTGGAATTGAAAGATTGTAAGCAATCGCTTACTCTTATGTTTACGGTTTCATTGTATACTAAAAAAATTTTTTTGTATACATTTTTTGTCGAATTTGTGTACATTTATTTAATTTTCGTATACTTGGTGAGCTTTTACTTGTTCCTCTATAATGATTTTTATAAAATAATTTGATACTATGGATGTAATTAGAATTGTAAAACTGGGGTGAAATTTGTGCTTGAAAGTAACAGCTCACGACCGGCGTATCATCATTGTTATGAAATTCTCCGCGATAAAATTTTAAATGGTGAGCTTCCTGGCGGTACTAAGATCGGCGAAGAAAAAATTGCTGCTGAGCTTGGCGTCAGCAGAACACCGATAAGAGATTCGATACGGAAATTAGAATATGAAGGACTAGTCGTTAACAAGAGAGTGGTAAATCCAACGGAGAAGGATTTACGAAATATGTTTAATGTACGGATCCTGTTAGAAGGGTACTCAGCAAGATGTGCGGCTAACTTTTTAAAAGAAAATGAAATTAAAAAACTATACGAGTATGTGGAGATTGGCAGAAAGGGCACGAAAGAAGAAATCATGTCTGCCAATGAAAGTTTCCACAATGATATTGTGAAGGCGAGCAATAATCCTGTCATGATTGATATCATTGATCGGATGCAGGCGATTATTTATTTGTTTAGAAAAACGGTTGTTATCTATAATCGTCCACATCTTATTGATGAGCATGAAGAAATTTATGAGGCAATCAAGGCAAGAGATGGTGAAAAGGCTGAAATTCTGATGAAAAAACATTTGGAAACGGACTTGAATTTTTATCTGCATGTTATGAGTAATTGAAACCATTGAATGGATAAAAAAAATTGCCCTCGGTAAATTCTGAGGGCAATTTTTGTTCTGTTATTTTTTCGTTAACAAACGGATAAATTTCGTCATGACTGGCTCCATTGCTCGCTGCATTTCTGCCATGATGGTAGATAGATGGGCCATTTGTTTGTTTTTAGCATATTTTTCAAGGTAAGAGACCGCTGCCATGGAAACCTCTGTATTGACATTTACTTTACAGATTCCTAATTCGATTGCTCTTGTTAGAACATCATCAGGTGTTCCTGAACCGCCATGCAGAACAAGCGGGATGCCAACCGCATCACGAATCTTTTCTAGCAGAGACAAGTCGATTTTTGGTTCGCCCTTATACATTCCATGAACTGTTCCAATCGCAGCAGCTAAAAAGTCAACGTTTGTTTCAGCTACGAATGCCTTAGCAGATTGTGGATCCGTTAAAGTCCCATCGCCTTCTTCTTCATCTGAGAATGCTCCCCTTGCCACAGAGCCGATTTCTGCTTCAACAGAGACACCTGCCATATGGGCAATTTCTACAATCTCTTTGGTAAAATGGATATTTTGTTCAAGATCATATTTCGAACCATCGTACATCACAGAGGTAAAACCAGCTCGAATTGCCCGAATGATGGATTCTTTTTCATAAGCATGATCAAGATGCAGTGAAACGGGAACTTTTACTTTTTCCGCCATTGCTTTGATCATGGCAGAAAAACCTTCAACATCTACTGTAGGAAAATAACGTTCTCCTAGAGCAATAATCACGGGTGTACATTCCCGCTCGCTTACTTGGATAGCAGCTTGGGCTGTTTCTAAGTTATATACATTAAAAGCTGCCACAGCATATTGTCCTTGTTGTGCCTGTGTTAAAATTTCTTTTGTATTCACTAACATTATTGTATTCTCCTTATTTGATAGATTTAAGTTGAGAATATTGTATACAACTTTTTGTTTTTTGTATACAGTTTATTTCGATTTTAAATACTATTCGTTTTCCGTCACCGCTTCGAAATAATAGATATCACTAAGCTTAATACGGCCAACTTTATCATTTGGATATCGGAGTACAATGAGGTTTTTCAGAATCCAGCTTGTTTAAGGAAGTAAATTATAGTTTTAAATTTGTTGTAAAAAACAGCTGGTTAAATAGGGGTGGTGAACCGTATCATAAGTAAATGATGTTTTTTAGGGAAACAGAAAAACACCGGTCCATAATAGGACTGGTGTGGGAAAGTATGAACGATGAAGGCAACCTATCCATAAGTAACCAAAGAATCTAAAGTATTGTAAAAGGATTTGTTTCTCGTGTAATTTCTAAAGCGGATTGGTCCCAATTACGATAGTAGAGTCAAACACATCGCAGTGCACTAACCGTGGCATTAGTCCATATTGAGAGAAAATTTCAACGGTCTGGGGTGCCTGCATTTTGCTCGTTTCAATCAATAAGTGTCCTCCTGCGGTCAGCCAAAGAGTTGCCTCTTTTGCTACTCTTCGCTGAATATCAAGTCCGTCAACCCCTCCATCAAGTGCCACCTTCGGTTCATGTAGACGAGCTTCTTGGGGAAGCAGCTTTATTTGGTCGGTAGGCACATATGGTGTATTCGCTATTAGGATGTCTACCTTCCCACGAAGAAAAGAGGGAAGAGGCTTATAAAGGTCACCTTCATATACTTGACCACCCAGGCTAGTAACATTTCGGATAGCACAGCGCACTGCAGTAGGGTCAATATCGGTTGAATACAACTCAATCCAACCAAGAGCTTTGGCAATCGCTACACCAATTGCGCCAGAACCGCAGCAAACGTCAACAACTTTAACCCCAGGCAGAGACAAACTAACCGCTTGATGGACGAGAAACTCGGTACGACGGCGTGGGACGAAGACTCCAGGTTCTACTGCTATATTGTGTCCACAGAACTTCGCCCAACCAAGGATATATTCAAGTGGAGAACCAGCTATTCGATTATTGATCATAGCGGTGAGGTTATCCAATGTCCGCGCCTCAGATATAAGAAGCTCGGCCTCTTCTTCAGCGAAAACACACCCAGCAGTCTGGAGCTTTTTGATTATACTTTTTTTAATTTGGCCATCAATAAGAAGCTTCGTTCCTATAAAAAACACCCACCTTTAAAACAGCTATTTTAAAAAGTTCTTTAAAGATTGAGAAAGTCCTTCTTTTAACCAAACTACATTCAGGTGAAGAAGCAAAGACTAGTTATTGAGAGAGTAATGACGCATGTTTAAAAGCTGCCGCCTAAACAGGTGAGAAGAACCTTACCTAAGTTATAGGATGTCTGCATAAAATCAACAGCACCCTCTAATTTGATGAAGGGGTGCTGCTTGGTTATTAATATTCTCCTTTAATTACAAAAAACGAGCCACGAATGGTTCCAGCCAATTTAGACTTTTGCCTGGCAAATTTGAACTTCCCTTCTAACTCTTTTGGGACCTCCATCCCCTCAGAAAGCTTAAAACCAACAGCTCGTTTAGGTTTAGGCCCATCAACCGTATACAGGACGTTGACCTCAAGACCATCCTCATAAAAAACGAAGGCCCAATTGATATTTTCCACTTGAAAACGGGATGTTTCTAAAGGTTTAGCTGCAAATTCAATATCACGTTCTTCCTTTAAAATGCGATTAACATAATCAAGGGTCTCAGAGGACTCACTAGCTGGAACAACCGAAAATTCATGCTTGTATTTGTTCATAAAGTAACGTGCTTCATTTGCACGTAAACCAGCAAGTGTTTCTGCTGTTGGTGAAGACTCTAAGCCAACCGTAGACACATTTTTAAAATCAACGGTATAGGACATTTCCTTTCCTCCTTTTATTTTTTAACCACAGGAATCCACATTTCACCATAGACTAAGCCGTTTCTCTGTCCCATCTCAACGGATGTATTTGGACCGCCGACATAGACAAAATTCTTTGCCTCTGGCAAGACTTGACCAAAGGCAATACCAGTGAGCATATTACTCAACACCTCAGCTGTTTCTGCTTCTCCTTTAACAACCAAGTATTCTCCTTTAGGAAATTGAATTATTCTGGATGCTTCAGGTAATGATTCCTTTGTCATGACACCGGCATAATGCATCATCTTGTTATTTACTGCTTCATTTACAGCAAAAATGTAATCATTTGTGGACACGGCTTTTAACATCTCAAGTCTTCCATCTTGTTTGAGAGCTGACCAAAAGTCTGTCTTTTCCTTTGTGATTCCAGCATAGTCTGTGTAGTGGCTCTTAAGCTCAGTTCCAATACCTAAAACGGTAAAGCTATCTTTTTCTTCTAGAGTATAATTTGTCATATTCAAATCATCCCTTTATTAAAATTTTGTCAAATGGTTTTATCTCTTCATTTGATAGGTTTATAATAATCTTTAACTATGTCAAAAAATGATACTGTTTAGGAGATCCCGATGAAAAAAGTTGAACGGATCAATATTATCATGCGGTATATCAATAACCGGTCCCACTTTACCATTTCTGAGATTATGCAGGAATTTAACATCTCTCGTTCGACAGCTATTCGAGATATTCGAGAAATTGAAGCAATGGGGATGCCGCTTGTCGCTGAAGTTGGAAGGGATGGCGGTTATTTTGTCATGAACAACTCTGTCCTGCCTACAGTCCGCTTTACCGATAATGAGGTCAAGGCTCTTTTTATCGCGTTCATGGCCACGCGAAATCAACAACTTCCCTATCTAAAGAGTCGTCAGTCTTTAGCTGAAAAATTACTGGGCCTCATCTCAGAAAACCAGCAAGATGACCTTGTTCTTTTAAATCAAATCTTGTTTTTTGAAGGGACTAACCCCAATAATCCCGATTTGCTTGAACTGTCAGATCTACCGCACCCCATGTTAGAAAAGCTTATCCAACTCCTTCTTTTGGATCGCCATTTGTTGATTACCATCGAAGAAGAGAAGATGATAAAGTCTTTTCCTATTTACCTCTTGAATCTTTATAACCAAAAAAGCCTTTGGCTAATTGATGGCTTAGACATAAAGGAAGAAAAGAGGGAGATTTATCAAGTTGACCATCTCATCAATGTTGAACCTTTTCCAATGAAGAAAAGATTAAATAAGAAAAAAATTTTAGAAAAATTAAGCAGCCAAGAAGGAGAAATCAACCTTGTCCTTGAACTGGGTCCAAAGGCGATTAGCCAGTTCAGAAAATACCATCCATTGAATGTTTCCATTTCCTATACGAATCCTTACCAAACAACAGCCATTTTAAAGACTTTTATCAATGTTAATATTTCAGAAGAATTAACCGAAATGACAAATTGGCTTTCTTTCTTAGGTGGGGATATTAAGGTCAGGGAAGTACCAAAGGAAGTCTTAGAAGTTTTACAAGAGAGATTATTCCTATACTGTCCATAATTAATACGGTTAAACCTGGGCTTTACATCTTAGATAATTATCTGTATGAAAAATGGCGGAAGGGCCCCCAACTTTCTTGTCTAGCAAACTGAGGATAGGCCGATATAAAGTTAACTATTATTAAAGATTGTTCCAGACTAGGGTGCACGTCGAATAAGAACCTATCCCCGTATTGAATAGCTGTTAATGCAAGTGGTAGTTCCCGTTTAAATATTTCATTGCGTTTTGCAGATACATTTATATTATATTCACCTTGGTCTATATATAAGAAAACATAAAAGTACAGAGAATTTTCATTTTGTTTCCATACCCCTAATACATCATCTCTATTAGGATTGATATTTTCCCAGGCATAACGACTTCCAATTGTTAAAAATAAATTCCCAGTAAAATCAGAGTGAGTGAGTGTGTAACATCTTGGGATAACAGGTTCCGTAGCAGTAACGCCACTGCTGTATGCCACAAATAGTTTTTCTGGATTAAAATTGCTCAAGCAACCAACTCCAATCGGCCAGTTTTTTAATAAATATGTTAATTCTCATTTGTTCATTCGTGGACAGCCATACCTTTATAAACAACAAGGCTGATCCAAAATTAAATTTTGAGTCAGCCTTTTAGTGTTGAAATTTAGAGTGCATGTTAACAGTTGTATGAATTATTGTTTCCAATTCTTTTACCTGGAAGTTATAAGCTTCAGCGAAGCACTCTCTCTTGGCTTGAGCGTGCATTAACGACTTAAATTATTGCTCTAAATCCATGCCCTTAATTATTCTTAGTTTAAATATCAATCTTAACAAATTGTGAGGGATTTATCCCCTCGTGTTTTTTAAAGCATTTGCTGAAATAAAAAATATCATTAAAACCAACCATTTGTGCTGTATCTGAAACTGAAAAACCATCCATTAATAAATCTTTTGCCTTATTTATTCGAATAGCAATGAGGTAGGCGATTGGAGGTTTTCCTGTTATCTCTTTAAATATATTTCCAAAGTAGGATAGGCTAATGCCTAAACTATCGGCAATTTCCTGCAGCTTTATCTGGGAGGAATAATGTTCAGTCATATAATTAATAGCATGATCAATTTTGCGTATTTTATCGTAATTGAAATGATCGTTAAACTTCCACTGGAAAAGCAATGTAAGTATTTCCATAAACATAGCCCTTCCCCTAGTCATTTTATTATGATTTCCGGACAGCCAAGTCTTTGCGAAATTAGAAAATAAATCTATTAGTCTTGAAAAGAGAAAATCATCATGGATATTCTCAACAGATGCAAAGGGAAGATTTATATCTAAATACTGCCATTCGTTATTTTTAAGGACCGGACATGTATATAGAAAATCTACTGTAAAGCATTTCATTAATTTATCCTGGAAAGTGGACCCTAATCGAAAATCATGAGGTTTAAAGTAGATCAAGTCCCCTTTGGAAATCCTATATTTTCGGTTATTACAAGTTATTTCAGCCTCTCCATCGTAAACCAATATAAGATTGTGTTTATCGAATATTTCATTCCCTTTAAACTTCCAATTTGGAGTGCATTCACGGTTAGCAACATACGTGAAGTGTACAAACATATTCTCCAATATATCTAATTCAGAAAGTTGTTCCATTTGTATCACTCTCTTTTTCATAGTGAAATAGTACAAATATAATTAAATTGTATATTTGATTTCTTATCAAAATGTAATACATTTATTTCAAGTAAAACCTTATATAAATTTATTTGCAAGGGAATTTTCCACCATTTGTCTGTATTTAAGTAGAAATAAATAATTGAAAAAGACAAATGAGAATCCAGAAAGATAGATAAATAAATAAAGATGATATCAATAAAAGGAGGACAACAAAATGAAAAGGGTATCATTTGAAAAAATGAAGGAAGAGATTACACGTGTATTAGTAAAAAAGGGCTTTTCACTCCACCGTGCACAAGAAAGTGCGTTATTATTTACGGAGGCAAGCTTGGATGGCGTATATTCACATGGTCTGAATCGAGTTCCGCGTTTTGTTGATTATATTGAAAGAGGATTAGTGGATATTCACGCTGAGCCAACGAAATTGGATAATATCGGGTTAATTGAAAGATATGATGGTAACCTCGGACCTGGAGATTTAAATGCAAAGTTTTGTATGAATCGGGCGATGGAGATTGCACGTGAAAATGGTATGGGACTGGTTACAATTAAAAATACCCACCATTGGATGCGTGGAGGAAATTATGGCTGGCAGGCAGCGAATGCCGGATTTATTGGAATCTGTTGGACAAATACAGAATCATGTATGCCGCCATGGGGTTCGAAGGACATGAGAATCGGGAATAACCCATTGGTTATGGCAGTTCCAAGAAAAGCAGGAAATATTGTATTGGACATGGCCATGTCCCAGTTCTCTTATGGAAAATTGGAAGTAACTAGATTGAAAAATGAACTGCTTCCTATTGATGGAGGATTCGATAGCGAGGGGAATTTGACAAGAGACCCGGCGGAAATTGAAAAATCCATGCGCATATTGCCCACAGGTTATTGGAAAGGTTCGGGTCTATCTATCCTTTTAGATATGATTGTAACCCTTCTATCGGGCGGGCTATCTACTAATAAAATTGATGGGGAAAAACCAGCACCCGGGATATCATGTTATAAGGCCTCACAAGTGTTTATTGCCTTTGATCCGATTAAAATCTCAGGGCAGGCCTTTATTGAAAATGCAGTAAATGATGCAATTGACTATTTACATCTAACTGAGCCTGCAGAAGAAAATGAAAGGGTTTCCTATCCTGGGGAAAGGACAGTAAAAACGAGAAAAGAGAATTTAGAAAAAGGAATTCCTGTTAATGAAGCCATCTGGCAAAAAATATTAGACATGTAATATCAATGAAGGGGTTTAACTTTTTATTCCCTATATGAATCTCAGCAAAATTTGTTAGTTTAGTAATCTAAAGCAAACAAGAAAAGGATTAAATCGTTCTTGCTCCTTTTCTTTTAGGTTAAAATTGAAAGCGCTTAGAATATTAATGCGTGTTTAATTAATTCATATAGGAGGAGTTACATATGTCTAGAAAAGATAAAGAAATCACCCTTCGGACAAGCATTGGCTTCGGATTAACCGATCTGATGGGCGGAGGTGCCTTTACAATTATAGGTGCATGGCTAATTTTTTTCTATACTAAGTATGCCGGTTTATCGCCTGTGGAAGCTGGTTCAATTATTGCAATTGCCCGTATAGTTGATGCTGTCTTCAGTTTATTTATGGGCAGTTTATCTGATAACCTCTTAAAATTTAGAGCAGGTCGAAAATTTGGCAGACGCCGTTTTTTCTTACTGGCTGGTTCACCTTTAATGCTTTGTTACATTCTGCTATGGGTGACAGACATGGGTTATTTATACTATCTGCTCACTTACTTGCTTTTTGAATTAATTGCAGCAATGGTATTGATTCCTTGGGAAACGCTCCCATCAGAGATGACAACAGATTTTAATAAAAGAACAAAATTATCCTCAGCAAGAATGTTCATCTCAGCAACTGGTACTTTCTTAGCAACCTTTGTTCCAGGTCAATTATTTAGTGTATTAGGTCAAGACAACTCAATGGCGTTCTTTATCAATGGTGCTTTTTTCGCAGTTGTTTATGCGGTTTGTGTATTTATTTCCTACCGTACTACATGGGAAAGAGAAGTTACACCTGAAGAGATGGAACAGATTATCAATAAACAGAAACATCCTGAAGGCTTTGGTAAATCTCTAAAGGCAATTGGTCAAACATTAAATGACCTTGCATCCACTTTTAAAGTGAAAAGTTTCCGCAAACATTTACTTATCTATATTTGTTCGATGACAGGTAAAGATATCTTTAACGCAGTATTCGTTTTCTTCTGTGTCTATGCTTTGAATACTACATCTGCCGTTGCAGCCAATTTACTTTCTCTTAGTATCATTGGAATACCAGGCGCGATTGTCTATGGGTACCTATTAATTAAGATTGGGCCGGTTAATCTATTTAAAATATCTTATTCTACAATGATTGTTTGTTTATTAGCATTTGGAGCTGCTTATTTAATACAACCGAGCAATTTAATCCTTACTATTGGAATCATCTCGTTCGTCTATCAAATTGGCAGAAGTATGCTGGAATTTATCCCGTGGAATGTATTTCCATTTATTCCGGATGTAGATGAAATGATTACGAAACAAAGACGTGAAGGTATTTTTGCATCAGTCATGACATTCTTTAGAAAATCCTCTGTCGCTCTCGCAACGTTCCTTGTTGGTGTGGTCCTAAGTGCGGGTGGTTTTGTTCAAAAGGCTGCCACACAGCCAGTCAGTGCCGTTCATACAATTGTAGGGATTATGGTTTTTGGGGTGACTGGACTGCTTCTGGTCGCATTGATAGCAGCATTCACCTTTAAACTAAATAAAGAAACGCATGCTATTCTAGTTAATGAAATTAGCCGTCTGAAATACAACGGACGCAAAGAAGATGTAGATCCTAGAACAAAAGAAGTGGTTGAATCCCTTACCGGTTATAAATATGAGAAACTATGGGGAGGCAATTCCACAGATAGTTTCCCGCGAATAAAAGTAAATTATGAGATGAAGGAAGTACAAAAATAAATTGAGCAAATAAATTGCGGGCGGGAAATAGCTCCCGCCCTGCTATAACAATTCATTATTCGCCTGAATAAAGAACTGCGATTGTTTGTAGTTATAGGTTAGCTTTGAAAAGTCAAATGGCTGTCCATTCGTTAAATGGAAAATAGTCTCAACGTAGAGTTTAGGCTCACCAGTCTTCAAACCTAAATAATTCGCTTCAGTTTCATTCAGTTTTTCCACATGAAGGAACATATCGGAAAAGCCGACCCGTAATCCTAGAGCTTCTCTAATATAATGGAATATCGATTCGGAAACTATTTCTTTATTCAAATACGTAATAATCGATTTATTATAATAGGACTCCTCAAAGCACAACGTTTGGCCGTTAATATACCTTACTCTTTTTACATAATAGACATCTTCATCGAGTCCCATGTTTAAATTATCAGCGACTTCTTGTGTTGGTTTTCTCACATCTAATTCAATGACTTTAGAGGTTAAATTAAATTCTTCAAGATCCTTTTTAAACCCTTGATTTGAAAGCAGACTAATATAACCTGTCCTCTTATGCCTTCTAACAAAAATTCCACTGCCTCTTACTTGAAAGACTACCCCTTTTTTCTCCAACAGATCTAAAGCTTTAGTAATCGTACTCTTGCTCACTTCGAATTGAGCCATTAATGCCTCTAATACTGGCAGCTTATCTCCTTGTTGAAGAGCGTTTTCTTCAACATATTTTTCAATTTCTGCTGCGATTTGCTGATACTTTAACATATCATTTCCCCACTAATTTATTTACTTTGTTTTATATTTGCAGTATAACATAAACCTTCAAATAATATTATTTGTTATTAAATATTTTGTACCGTTATTGAAAAATTATACCGGTACAATTATAATGTATCCATATAGTTTAATAGTTACATTATTAGAAGAGGAGGAAATAAAATGACAAAACTTCCAAAGGATTTTTTATGGGGCGGTGCTTTGGCTGCTCATCAATTTGAAGGTGGCTGGAATCTAGGCGGCAAAGGGCCAAGCGTTGTGGATGTCATGACTGCAGGTGCCCATGGCGTACCAAGGAAAATCACACAAACAATTGAAGAGGGCGAATTCTACCCGAACCAGGTCGCCATTGATTTCTATCATAAGTATAAAGAAGATATCGCTTTGTTTGCTGAAATGGGATTAAAATGCTTAAGGACATCGATTGGCTGGAGCAGAATTTTTCCAAATGGGGATGAAGCGGAACCAAACCAAGAAGGATTGCAATTCTATGATGATGTCTTTGATGAATTGTTGAAATATGGAATTGAACCAGTTATTACGTTATCTCACTTTGAAATGCCATTACATCTAGCAAGGGAGTACGGCGGCTTCCGAAATCGTAAGGTAGTGGAGTTCTTCGCGAAATTCGCTGAAGTGTGCTTCAAACGTTACAAAGACAAAGTGAAATACTGGATGACTTTCAATGAGATCAACAACCAAATGGACGTCAATAATCCAATCTTCTTATGGACAAATTCAGGTGTTATGGTGGAAGAAAACGAAGATGCGAAAGAGGTTATGTATCAAGTAGCCCACCATGAACTAGTTGCCAGTGCCTTGGCAGTCGCAAAGGGGAAAGAAATTAATCCAGAGTTCCAAATTGGCGCTATGGTGTCACACGTGCCGATCTATCCTTATTCTTGTAATCCAGAGGATATCATGTTAGCTGAAGAAGAAATGAGACAGCGTTACTTCTTCCCTGATGTTCAGGTGCGCGGAATTTATCCGAAATACGCATTAAAAGAATTCGAACGTGCCGGGTATAATATCAAGTTTGAAGATGGAGACGATGAAATTCTAAGAAATGGTACGGTTGATTATCTTGGATTCAGCTATTACATGTCCACAACTGTTAAGAGTGATGTTGTAAGGGGAAATCTAGGCAGTATCTTAAATGGCGGATTACCTAATGGTGTTGAAAATCCATACATTAAAGCAAGTGATTGGGGCTGGTCCATCGACCCAACTGGTCTTCGTTATACATTAAACCGTTTTTATGACAGATACCAAATTCCATTATTCATCGTTGAGAATGGTTTTGGTGCGATTGATACGGTAGAAGAAGATGGCTCTATCCATGACCCAGAACGCATTCAATATTTAAAATCGCATATTGAAGCATTAGAAAAAGCAGTAAACTACGATGGCGTGGATTTAATTGGTTATACTCCTTGGGGAATCATCGATATCGTGTCATTTACAACAGGTGAAATGAAAAAACGTTATGGTATGATTTATGTGGATCGAGATAATGAAGGAAATGGCTCAATGGAAAGATCTAAGAAAGATTCATTTCATTGGTACAAAAAAGTGATTCAAACGAATGGTGAAGAGTTATAAATTTCAATGAGATAAATGTGAATTAATATCGGAATATAAAATAGGAAGTAGTGAGCCAGACAAGACAATTCAGTAATTGAATCCTTATCTGGCTTATTTTTTATGTATGTTCTCTAAATTAGATATCATAAAAATATGTTTCACGTGGAACTAATAAAGTTTTTATTTTCTCAACCCAAATTTAAATTATTGTACTGTCCTCATTATTTAGTTATATAGATAGTATGGGAATGGTTTAGACTTTTAGAAAGGAGTTACTTATGAAATCGTATCTACTTATTAGCCAAATCTTATATGTGCTATCCTTTATTCCGTGGTTTGTTATTTGGGGATTGTCGTTTATGAGCTTCGACAATGGCATGAATGCAGCTAATGTTTCATTTGTCTTAGTTATTTCTTTATATCCAATTGCAGTAATCGTTGCTTCCATTTTATCTTGGGTGTTTCGAGTGAAAAGGAAACGATTTGCAGTTTTAATAAACTTACTTCCGATGTTATGGATTATTGTTTTTTTAAGTTTCATGTTATGGAACAATGGTTAGAAAAAGTACCTGGAGCAATATTCCGGGAATTAGATTAAAAAATGCATGATATTCTGTGTAGGTTAAATGGCCAGGGGGGTACTCCTAGCCATTTATTTGTGTAACCTTCATAATTATATCAATAGGTTTCTTCTAAAGTGAAAGTGCCTATATCCTTTAATTTATAATCGAAAAATTTAAGAATGAGCTCATTTTCCTTTTCAATAGAGTAATATTTATCAATGTCTGCTTTTCCTCCTTGAAGAATATTTGCAAGTATTGGAGAGAATAGCGGCAAATCGGTCAAGCTTAAATGTTTGGCCCCTTTAAAGTGAGTTGTGTATGCGCCTTTAAAGTGCTCATTATTAGGTTTATTCGCCACATAAAGGGAGTTGTTTTCGAGCTGTCCCCAAACATCATCGGAATAAATATTAAGAAGCGGCGTCGTGTAGGATTTGCTGCTTGCCGTAAAATCTTCAATATCTTTCTTATAAACAAGCTCACTGAAGAACGGGGCATCAATATTTACAACCGCACTTATATCACTGCGCTCTCTTCCCAACCAAACACTTGCTGCGCCGCCCATTGAATGCCCGAATACGCCAATTTTCTCTGTATTAATATGTTGATAAATGGGATTATCGTCATTTTTAGCTTTTTTAAGAATCGTATCAATGACAAAGTTCATATCGTCCGTCCGCAGTTTCATCCAATTTTGGATGAGTCCATAGAGTTGTTCGTTCGTGTAGATCCCATCCTTATTGAGATTGCTGACTTCACGATTATAATCAGTATTAATTGTAGCTACTGTTCCATCCTCAGAGCGAGTATAAAAGGAGTGATAGGGATGATCGATTGAAACGACGATATAACCGTGGCTTGCAAGTTCATTATAGGTTGAAGTATTGCTTGCTTTAATACCGTATGCCCCATGTGAAAACACCAATAATGGGAATGTTCCTTTTGCATTTTTGGGATACCAAAATTCTACATTCACCAATCTGTTGTCTCCCTTGTGGGTGAATTCCTCTATACGGTTTTTGTCAACATATGTGTAAGCAGCAGTCGCGACTGTATATTCCCCTGTCACTTTTGGTGATTTATGCTGTGGGAATACAATTGCAGGTGCAAGAGCAAAGACTATTGCAACTATCATAACGAATAATTTCCATACACTGGTTGAAGTTTTGTATTTTTTACTATTTTCTTTATTACGGATAAGGGAGACTGTCCCCTTAACCGCTAATAGAAAAAGCAGCGCTGCAAGCAGTGCCCAGCGGAAACTCCAGACAATCACCGATGAAAGTGAGAGGATGACAAAAGCAATAAATATTGAAAGCCTGATCCAATTCTTTATCTTTTTATGATTATGCTTCGTTGCCATACAGTAGATGGCAAAAGAAATCTCGAAGGTTAAAGCAATCAGTAATAGTAAAATTCCCATTGTAATTACCCCTTTTTTTGAAAAGTTTATTATGGACTCATCATAAAAAATTACGAAAAGGAAGTATATAGAAAAACAGTAAGTTGTATCCACGGGCAAATAAGTTGCAAAAAAGGCAGTAAGCAATGAAGCGTACCGCCTAATAATCAGTTAATGACAACTGATACCTTATAATTTTATTGATGATTCATTAGTGTCTTTTTTTAATGCCTTGAGTTTTTCGTTGATTTTTTGAGCTTCTTTTTTATCATTTCGCCATGAAAGCAGACGAACCAGGATATAGATGAAAGCAATTTGCAGTGCAAGAATGATTCCGTCTGATGCACTATTCACAATACCAAAGACACTGGCAAGTGCAATCAATACAATCTCCAAAGTGAAAAAGTGAATCGCCATTCTTATTCGTATTTTCTTTTCATCCAGCTCAATAGGGGAATACAATATAAATCCAATGAATGCACTTAAAAGTGAAAAAGCCATAATGATATACATATCATTCAAATCAAAGGCCAGAGAAGGATCATATAGCTGCCGCAATATAGTCATGATTATGACGATGGATGCGAAGATCATCAAGAAATCCTTCAAAATCTTTTGTAGAAATTTGGACATCTTCATATTTATCCCTCCTTTTACAATCCCAGCATTTTCTTTAGGACTGGCACATACTGTCTTGAGACAACAGCACGTTCACCGTTGTCAAGCACCGCCTCAAATCGGCCGCTGATGGACGGATAAATAGATGAAATCTTTTTGATGTTCAAAATGGTAGATTTGGATGCACGAAAGCAGTTGTTATTTTTGCTTAATTCCTCTAATTCATAAAGCTTTTGTTTGACCTCAAAAACGTGATCCTTGCAGTAACTAAATACCTTGCCATCCACCGCCTCGAAATAATAGATATCGCTAAGCTTAATACGATGAACTTTATCATGTTGATATCCCAGTACAAATTGATCTTCAGTTTTCAGCTTGTTGACGATTTCGTAAATTTCGTCATCAACTTCATGACATCTAATGAGGATTTCCTCTTCTAATTCTTTGTTAATTTCTTCTACTGAAATTTTCATACCATCACCCAAGAAATTTCAAAATCGTACTTTTATTAATTTTATCAAAATGCCTCTATTAATAAAATCGAATCGTAAAAAAATAATGTAATTTCCATTAAGTATCAACAGTCGTAAGCCCACGTCTATCTGTTTGGATAGATTCTTAATTAAAAAAGAAAACATAAAATTTTAAAAAAACACTAGTATACTAGTATGTAAATATGTTACTATCTCTGTGTAGACGTCTAATATTATTTAATGAAACGGCTTACAGGATATAAACTAAAGGAGTGATAGACAAGTAATTAAGGGTTTTTACTATAGTAATATTTTTTTATAACTTTAGGTAAACGGTTTCAAAACCAAACCAAAATATACTTAGGAGGAAAATTATGTTTTCTAAAGGTAGAACTACTGTTTTAATTTTTCTTTTCTTAGCAGGTGTTGTGAACTATCTGGACCGATCGGCACTTTCGATTGCGGCACCATTTATTACTGAAGATTTACATTTGTCTCCTACTCAACTAGGAATCGTATTTAGTAGCTTTTCTGTAGGATATGCGGTTTTTAATTTCATAGGCGGCATGGCTTCTGACCGCTATGGTGCAAAGTTGACTCTTTTTGTGGCCATGGTTGTATGGTCTTTATTCAGCGGTGCTGTTGCATTAGCATTCAGCCTTGTCAGCTTGATTGTTATTAGGGTTCTTTTTGGAATGGGTGAAGGACCGTTATCGGCTACAATCAATAAAATGATTAATAACTGGTTCCCATCTGATAAACGCGCAACTGCAATTGGACTTGCTAATAGCGGTACACCACTAGGTGGAGCAATTGCCGGCCCTATCGTTGGAATTATCGCCTTGAATTATGGCTGGAAAATCTCTTTCATTATTATTATGGTAATTGGAATTCTTTGGGCAGCAGGCTGGTGGATGTTTGTTAAAGATAAACCCGCTGGTGAGCGCAAGCAAAATAATGGTTCGGCCAAGTCAAATCAAAACCAATCAGGTGAAAAAATACCGTTGTCATATTATTTAAAACAAAGAACTGTATTATTTACCGCTTTTGCATTCTTTGCCTATAATTATATTTTGTTTTTCTTCTTAACATGGTTTCCAAGTTACTTAACCAATGCCCGCGGCTTAAGTATTAAAGAAATGAGCGTTGTTACTGTCATTCCATGGGTGTTGGGCTTTATCGGTCTTGCTTCAGGCGGACTTGTCTCTGATTTTGTATATAGAAAAGTAGGAAAAGCCTTGTTTGCACGAAAAGTGGTGCTTGTGTCTTGTCTGTTTACATCCGCCATTTGCATTGGGGTTGCCGGACTTGTTACGACCACGGTAGCTGCTGTAACTTTGGTAGCGCTATCTGTATTCTTCCTATATTTAACAGGAGCAATTTACTGGGCTATCGTTAATGATGTTGTTGACCAGAAGAATGTAGGTTCTGTCGGAGGGTTTATGCACTTTTTAGCTAATACTGCAGGAATCATTGGGCCAACATTAACAGGTTACCTTGTCCAAGTATCTGGTACCTACACAGCAGCATTTTTATTGGCAGGCGGATTAGCCGTCTTTGCTTCATTGTCAGTCATTAAGTTTGTTAAGCCTATTACTAAGAAATATAACGCTGATTTGACGGAGAAGGTAATCTAATTTAGCCGTTTTGAGCATTAACTATCTCTGTCAATCAGGGCTGTTCGTTTAGTTTATGGAAAAAAGTCTCTAACGTAGCAAAAAATCATAAAGTTCTCTTAATGATCGGTAATAATTGACTAGTATACAAGTATACCAGTACAATAAGGGTATACATTTAATTGGAATTTCTTGTTATACCTCTACTGGTATACTAGTATTTAAAAAAGAGGGAGTATGAAAAATGAAAGCGATTCAAGTGGTTAAACCAGGGCAGCTTGAAATAATTGAAAAAGAGATGCCTCAAATTCAACATGATAATGAGGTACTAATTCAGGTGAAGATGGCTGGTATCTGTGGTTCAGATATCCATATCTATCACGGGACCTCTCCTGTTGCTACCTACCCGCGTGTAATCGGGCATGAAGTGACTGGCCAAGTAATAAAAACGGGTGAAGGAGTTACTTCTCTTAAGGCAGATGATCATGTTGTGATCGAACCAATTTTGACCTGCGGAGAATGTTATGCATGTCGAAATGGAAGACAAAATGTCTGTCAGAACTTAACGGTTTTTGGGGTTCATATGGATGGCGGTTACCAAGAGTATGTGGTTGTCCCAGAAAAAATGGCTCATAAAGTCGACCCTGCATTAGATTGGAAAGAATCTGTTTTAGTTGAACCCTTCACAATTGGCGCACAGGCAAATTGGCGCGGGGATGTTAGGCCAGGAGATGTTGTGTTTATCATGGGAGCCGGCCCTATTGGGATTTGTGCATTGCAAGTTGCCAAGCATAGAGGTGCAACCTGTATCATCTCAGATTTAAGTGAAGAAAAATTATCTTATGCCAAAAGCCTTGGCGCCGATTTTACACTAAACCCTCTGAAAGAGGATACATTCCAAAAAATAAATGAATGGACTGAGGGAATGGGAGCTAATGTTGTCATCGATGCAGTTTGTACGACGAAGACATTTGAACAAGCTGTCCAACTTGCTTCGGTAGCCGGAAGAATTGTGGTCATGGGATTTTCTGAAGAAAGGTCAGGAATCCCTCAATTAGAAATCACCAAAAAGGAATTGACTGTTAGCGGGTCACGATTACAGACAAACCAATTCCCAGAGGTAATTGATCTTTTTAATAATAGAAAAATTGACACAGATAGCTTCGTCACTCATACGTTCCCGTTTGAACAAGTGAAAGAAGCGATCCATTTAATTGAAACCAATCCAGATGCAGCGCGGAAGGTCCTCTTAGATTTTTCTAGGGTAAGAAAAGAGGGCTTGCTAGAATCATATAGCTTTCATAAAGCCAATAACTAAAAGGAGTGGATAGTAATGAAGATGACATGGAGATGGTATGGAGAAGGAAACGATTCAATTACACTTGACCATATACGACAAATTCCAGGTGTAATGGGAGCTGTGTGGTCCCTGCATGATAAGGTTGCAGGGGAAGAATGGGAAATGGAAAGAATTCAGGAAGTTGCGGACCAAATTCGCAGCAAAGGGTTCAGCCCAGCAGTTGTGGAGAGCGTAAACATTCATGATGATATCAAAATCGGACTGCCTACAAGGGATAAATATATCGATATTTATATTGATACGATTAAGAAGCTTTCTAAAGTTGGAGTGAAGGTCATTTGTTATAATTTCATGCCGGTTTTTGACTGGACAAGGACGGATCTATATAAGGAATTACCTGACGGTTCAAATGCTTTATTTTATGAAAAAGCAGCGATTACCAATGATCCTATGGACATGGTTAATAAAATTCTTGAGGGTGCCGGAGATTTCACAATGCCTGGCTGGGAACCGGAACGTTTAGCTAAATTGGACGATTTATTTAAAGCCTATGAAGGTGTGACCGAGGATATTTTATTCGACAACTTGAAATACTTCCTTGAACGAGTGATCCCTGTATGTGAAGAATATGATGTGAAAATGGCTATCCATCCTGATGATCCGGCTTGGCCTATTTTCGGACTGCCTCGTATTATTCGAAACAGAGAATATATTAGAAGATTCCTTAATCTTGTAGACAGCCCTTATAACGGGTTAACTTTCTGTACAGGTTCATTAGGAACCAATCCAGAAAATGACTTGCCGGCTATGATTCGTGAATTCCATGATCGGATTCACTTTGCGCACATTAGAAATGTGAAAGTATTTGAAAATGGTGATTTCATTGAAGTATCTCACCGCGGCCAAGATGGAAGCGTCGATGTAGCTGAAGTCGTCAAAGCTTACCATGAGAGTGGATTTACGGGTTATGTCCGCCCTGATCACGGCCGTCACCTTTGGGGCGAAGAGAAACACTGCCGTCCTGGTTATGGACTGTATGACAGAGCACTTGGAATTATGTATATGCTGGGTGTGTGGGACAGCCTGGAAAAAGAGAAAGGAAGAGAGCTGAGTGCTACAGTTAACGAGAAGCAGTATAATAAATGATGCTGAAGCCTGGCGTGAAATAGGAGTCGAACTTCCGCAATTTGACTTTGATCAGGTTGCCCAAAATACAAGCGAAAAGCCGCAGTGGGTGCATTTTGGTGCCGGAAATATCTTTAGAGGCTTTGTTGCCAATGCACATCAAAAACTGTTAAACCAAGGACAAGCAGAAACCGGAATTATCGCAGTGAGAACATTTGATTTTGACATGATTGACCGGTTAAATAAGCCATATGATAATTTGACCCTGCTTGTGACAATGAAAGCGAACGGGTCGTTTGAAAAGACTGTCATTAACAGCATTATCGATACAATTGCAGCTGATTATAACCGAAAAGACGAGTTCAATCGACTTGTCGGCATATTCGAAAATCCAAGTTTGCAAATGGCTAGCTTTACAATTACGGAAAAAGGCTATGCCTTGACCAACTCATCAGGGCAATTCAGCGGCATTGTTGAGAAGGATTTTGAAAATGGATTGGAAAGCCCGGTCCATGCGATGAGCATTGTAACAGCACTAGTCTATCGCAGATATTTAAAAGGCCAATATCCAATGACTTTCGTCAGCATGGATAACTGTTCACATAATGGCGATAAGCTCAAAGCATCCATCTTAACAATCGCAAAGGAGTGGCAGAAGAGGGGATTTGTGGAGGAAGGCTTCATTGCTTATCTCGAGGATGAAGGAAAAATCACCTTCCCTCACAGCATGATTGATAAAATTACGCCAAGGCCATCTGAAAAGGTAAAAGAGGCTCTTACGGAGCAAGGGATTAGCGGCATGGACATCATTGTCACGCCCAAGCATACGTATACGGCGCCATTCGTTAATGCAGAGGCCAGTGAATATCTTGTCATTGAAGACAAATTTACTAATGGACGGCCGTGCCTGGAACAAGCAGGAGTAATCTTTACAGACAGAGAAACAGTTAATAAGGTGGAAACGATGAAAGTGACAACATGTCTAAATCCGCTCCATACAGCATTGGCTGTTTCCGGCTGCTTATTAGGCTATACCCTGATCGCGGATGAAATGAAAGATGAAACCTTAAGAAAATTTGTAGAAATGATCGGTTATGAAGAAGGACTTAAGGTCGTTGTTGATCCTGGGATAATCAGCCCTAAGGCCTTCCTCGACGAAGTATTGAATGAGAGGTTCTCTAATCCATATATTCCGGATACGCCACAAAGGATTGCAACCGACACATCTCAAAAAGTAGGAATCCGTTTCGGTGAAACACTCAAATCCTATGTGGAAAGAGAAGAATTAAATCCGGCAGACCTTGTGGCGATTCCGCTTGCTATCGCAGCTTGGTGCCGATATCTCCTCGGGATGGATGATGAAGGAAGGCCATTTACTCTTAGCCCTGATCCGTTATTAGAGACTCTTCAATCGGCTCTTGAAGGAGTTTCCCTGGGTGCTCAATCGTCTAACATCCAATCGATCCTATCAAATGAAACCATCTTTGGTGTCAATTTGTACGAAATAGGATTAGGCGAAAAGATTGAGTCTATCTTCTATGAAATGCTTGCTGGTACGGGTGCAGTCAGACGTACTTTGGAAAAGTATATCGTATTGGATAAGAAAACCGCGGGAGTTAACTAAGAATAGGCGGGCCATGAGAAATGTCATGGCCCTTTTCCATATCACGTTGTAAAATTAATTTTATATTCTAACTTTTAAAAATTGAACGAAGGGAATGGCGATGAAATAATGAAAAAACTTGATGTATTGACGAGGTTATCTGAATGTGGCGTAGTAGCCGTGGTAAGGGCGGATTCTAAGGAAGAAGCGGTTAAGATTTCTGAAGCATGTGTAGAAGGCGGTATTCTTGGGATTGAGGTTACATTTACAGTCCAGGGAGCTGATGAAGTAATCAAAGAGCTGGCTTCTGTTTATAGTGAGAATCCTGAGGTTGTTATTGGAGCAGGGACCGTTCTTGATGCAACGACAGCAAGAATTGCCATCCTTGCTGGTGCACAGTTTGTCGTTAGTCCAGCATTTGATGGAGAAACGGCTAAACTTTGCAACCTCTATCAAATTCCTTATATGCCAGGCTGCATGACGATTACTGAAATGAAACATGCGTTAGAAGCTGGGGTGGACATTGTTAAACTATTCCCTGGTAACGCCTTTGGCCCAGAGTTTGTAAAGGCTGTAAAGGCTCCTCTTCCACAAGTGAACATTATGCCAACAGGCGGAGTCAGCTTGGATAATATCGATCAATGGATCAAAAATGGCTGTGTCGCTGTCGGTGTAGGCGGCAATCTAGTGGCTCCTGCTAAGACTGGGGATTATAACAAAATAACTGAATATGCAAAGCAATATACCCAAAAAGTAAAAGAAGCTCGAGGGAATTAACCATGAAAAAAATCGTTACACTTGGAGAAATCATGCTCCGTCTTTCTGTGAATAGCGGTGAACGGTTGTTTCAAGCGGATCAGCTTACCATGCATTATGGCGGTGCAGAAGCAAACGTAGCCGTTTCACTTTCTAACTTTGGACATGATGTTTATTATGTCAGCAAAATCCCGGAGAATCCACTAGGTATTGCCGTGGAGAGACAGCTGAAATCTTATGGCGTTCATACTGACTATTTAATTAAAGGTGGAGAACGGTTAGGTGCATACTACTTGGAAACTGGGGTAGGACAAAGAAATTCCCAAGTTACCTATGATAGAAAATACTCTAGTTTTTCTAACCTTAAGCAGGATGAGATCGATTTTGATGAAGTTTTTTCAGGAGTGGAGCTCTTCCATGTTACTGGAATAACCCCTGCCCTATCCCAAAACTTAAAGGATCTTACATTGCTGGCGCTGAAAAAGGCAAAGGAACAAGGGGTTCTTACAAGCTTTGACTTTAATTACCGGGCAAAACTATGGAGCCAGCAAGAAGCAGCAGATACAATTAAAGAATTACTTCCTTATGTTGATATTTGTTCCTGCGGAGAGTTAGATGCTGTCTATATCCTTGGCATTGAACCTGCTGATTACATTTCAAAAGAGGACAATTTAAGATATTACTACACAAAAATTTCTGAAATGTATCCGAATATTAAATATCTAAGCTCAACATTCCGGAATATTATCTCTGCTTCAACCAATACGCTTCAAGGAAACTTCTTCAATCAAGGGGAGCTATATCAGTCGGAGATTTTCCAAATTGATCACATAGTTGACCGGGTAGGCGGCGGTGATGCTTTTGCAGCAGGTGTTTTACATGGAATTCTTAATCGTACACAGCCTGAGGAACTTATTACATTTGCAACAGCAGCATCTGCTTTAAAACACACCGTACATGGTGATTGCAATGTATTTTCAGTCGATGAAGTAGTCACTTTTGCAAATAACGGGCCAGGGAAAATAGTCCGCTAGAAGTTTAAATGAATGTTAGAGTACCATTACGCCTATTCCACTGTTTTAGTGAAATGGGCGATTTTTTATAATTCTTTCATTAGGTTGGAGTTCTGTTGACTTTTACCAGCTTACGGAAGTAAAGTATACTAGTATATTAATAATAAAATGTGAAGGTCGTGTCATGTTGAGCCTTGAAAGTATCTCCTCTCCTGCGAGGAAAACGCTTGGAAAAGTAGCCTATTCAAAAATCCGTGAAGAAATTATCACGCTAAACTTTAAACCAGGGCAAATGTTGTCAGAAAGTGAACTCGGTTCTGTATTAGGGGTAAGCCGTACTCCTATTCGTGAAGCTTTTCTTATGCTTGTGCAAGAAGGGTTACTTGAAATCCTTCCCCAGCGAGGTGCACGGGTTGCTTTGATATCAGAAAAGAGATACGCAGAAAACATGTTTGTGAGAGAAAGCTTGGAAATAAGTGCGCTCAAACTGGTAGCTAAAAACTGGAATTCTGATGATTTCCGACATAAAGAAAGTGAACAAAAGGCAGTGGAATTACTTGAAAAACAACAAACAGCCGCTTTAAAGGGTGATCATGTTGAATTTCTACAATACGACGAGTTATTTCATTCTGTTTTTTTGAAACTAGTGGAAAATGAAACATTAGTTACGGTTGTTTCACAAATGAAAGCCCATTTGAACAGGGTGCGTTATCTAGAGTTTAATACACCTAACCATATGGAGAATGTGGTAAGTGAACATCAAGGTATTTTTAATAGCATCACCTCTAATGATGAGGAGAAAACAGAGGAACTATTGCGAAGACATTTTTATAAAAAAGAAGGCCTCCCGAAAGTAATTAAAATGTTTCCCGATTATTTTACTGCTTAACCACTTGAGCGGGGACCTAAAAGGAAAAATCGACAAGCAGAAAGCATGTCGATTTTTTGGTGCATGTTGAATTGATAGGTCTTATACTGGCATTTTTAAAGTATCATTTTTAGTGTTTGGATATTTAATAGGACGAACAAAACGGATGACCGATAAGGAAGCAAAGATGGCTAATCCTCCTGCCAATAAAAATGCAGATGTGAATGAACCGGATCGATCAACAAGGAATCCTGTTAAAGCTGGTCCAATAATACCAGCAGTATTCGCCAAAAAGTGCATAAACCCTCCTACGGACCCAACACTGCTTTGCTCCACTACATCCTGCACGATTGCCCAGTAAATGGCTCCTGTTAAGTATAGGAAAAACACTGAAAAGGCAACCAAAGTGACCGCACTTACTGTTGTTGTGACAAGACCAGCGCCTCCGATACAAACAGCTGAAATAAATAGACAAGTTACTAGAACCACTTTCCGGGAGAATAACACACCTTTGTGTGTGAATTTTTTGAAAACAAAGTCTGAAACAAATCCGCCGGATGCAAGTCCGATGAATCCTACAATCCAAGGTATCATGGTAATGACACTCATTTCTTTAACATCCATGTGACGGGCATCTACCAAATAACTAGGAAACCAAGTTAAGAAAAAGAACAAAATATAGTTATAGGCAAAGAACGCAAAGGCTGTAAATAAAACTGTTTTTTGTTTTAAGTAAAAGGTTAATGGACGTTTTTCTTGGGGAACCTGTTTGTCTTTTACGACTGTTAACTTTTCTGCGGATGCTGCCGGTTTTTCTTTAACAAATTTCCACCATAAAACTGCCCAAACCAGACCAATAACCATAATTAGAAGAAAGGAGATCTTCCAGCTGAAAGAAATCGCAATAAATCCTACAACTGGACCTGAAATGGCACCGCCAAGAGGTGTTCCACTATTGGTTAATCCAACAGCAGAGGCACGTTGATCCGAAGGAAACCAGTTATTTACCATTTTACTGATGGTGGCTGAAAGCGGGCCTTCACCCATCCCGAATAAAACACGAATAACAATTAAACTAGCAAATCCAACGGCTAATGCAATGGCACCGCTAAATAATGACCATACAATCATGGCAACGAATAGGGTAAGTTTTGCACCGTATTTATCAGACGCCATTCCGCCGATAAAATTAAAAATAGCATATCCTACAGAAAAACTACTAAATATAATTCCCATTTGTGTGGCTGATAATGAAAGGTCTTCTTTTATAAATGGAGCACCAATGGATAATGCTGAACGGTCTAAATAGTTAATTACGCCTGCTAAGAATAATAAGATGAGTACAGGTAGTCTATCTTTTGTGAACATTTTCGATATCATTCATATCCCTCCGTGCTGTTAGCGCTTTCTAAAAATAGATGATAAGTTCAATTTATTCCTTTTGACTTATATTGATTGAAAGAGGAACCCCTCTTTCAATCATAAAAATAAAATCTTCTTAAACAATTATACTTCTACAACAGCCTTAATGACCTTGGCTTCTGGGGTTAACCATTCTTCAAATTGGTTGATCATCTCATCAAAGTTTGATCGATGGGTAATATAGGAATCAGTATCGACTGTGCCAGTTTTTACAGCATTCACTACATATACAAAGTCTTCGCGGGTAGCATTGCGGCTTCCCATTAGTGTAAGTTCCTTACTATGAAAAGTAGGGTCATCAAATGTAACATTGCCTTTCGTTAATCCAACATAGATTAACTTTCCTCCATGTGCTGGATAGTTAAACGAATCGTTCATAGAGTTCACATTACCTGTTGCGTCGAATACAACGGTTGGCATTTCTCCGTTTGTAATTTCCTTTAAACTCTCCAGCGGGTTATCCAGTGCGTTCACAGTATAGTCCACACGTGCCCATTCGCGGCAAAACGCCAGCCGTTCATCATTTACATCCATTGCTATTACCTTTGCGCCTTCATGCTTAGCAAAAGCCATGACCCCTAAACCAATTGGACCTGCGCCAATGACCAGAACGTACTCCTCTTCTTTTAGTTCCGAACGTCTAATCGCATGTGCACCTATACTTAATGGTTCGATAATAGCAGATTGGTCCAGTGTCAGCCCATTTGTTTTTACTAAATGGTTATAGGGTACGGAAATCCACTCACTCATTCCACCTTCAATGTGAACACCAAGTACTTTCATATCCGTACAGCAATTCGTTTTTCCATTTCTGCATGCGATGCACACGCCGCATTCCATGTAAGGAATGACCGATACAAAATCCCCTTCCTTTAACCCAGCAGGATTCGCACCAATCGACTCGATTTCACCAGAAAGTTCATGACCAAGTGTACGAGGATAGCTGAAAAAAGGTTGATTTCCTCTGTATGCATGATAATCCGTTCCACATATACCAATACGTCGAATGCGAACTAAAGCTTCTCCTTCTTTAACGATAGGCCGTTCAACATCAACCATTTTAAAATGATTAGGCTGTTCACAAACAATACTTTTCATTTGGAATAACACTCCTTCTACTTTATTTTCATTTAAATCATGGACTCGCTTTTGTGATGTTTCCTGGTGTTATAGAATAACTCCGTCTTTGAAAATACTAATCTCCTTAAAACCAAACTTTTCATTATTGGTTTTCTTTTCACCTGATGCAAGATCAAGGATATATTGGAATAAGTCATCCTTTAGTTCATCCATGGTTTTTCCTTCAATTAACTGTCCTGCATTATAGTCGATCCAATTCTTTTTACGAGAGGCTAAATCGGAATTTGTTGCTATTTTCACTGTTGGCACTGGTCCGCCAAATGGTGTTCCTCTTCCCGTCGTAAATAAGACGATATGTGCCCCAGCTGCTGCTAATGCGGTAACGGAGACAAGGTCATTCCCAGGTGCGTTTATTAAATTTAAGCCAGGTTTTACAACTCGTTCCCCATAGGAACTGACATCCACCACAACCGCATGTCCGCCTTTTTGGGTACATCCGAGCGATTTTTCTTCCAGTGTACTAATCCCGCCTGCTTTATTTCCAGGTGAAGGGTTTTCATAGATTTCCTGATTATGACGAATAAAATATTGTTTAAAATCATTCACTAAGTGAACGATACTTTCAAAGACTTCATCATTTTCTGCCCGATTCATTAAGATGGTTTCTGCTCCAAACATCTCCGGAACCTCGGTCAAAATCGTTGTTCCGCCATCTGCCACAATTAAGTCAGATACCGCTCCAACTAATGGATTGGCTGTAATCCCGGAAAACCCATCAGAGCCGCCGCATTTCAAGCCTACTTTTAGCTTTGAGACAGGTACCGGCTGGCGTTTGAATTGTTCGGCATATTCAACTAATTCTTCAATTAAATTTAAACCGCTTTCTAATTCATCTTCAACTTCCTGAGACTTCATAAACTTGATTCGATTAGGAGAATATTCACCAATAACTTCTTTAAAAAGTTCTATTTGGTTGTTTTCACAACCTAATCCAACAACTAAAACACCTGCTGCATTAGGATGGTGAACGAGTGAAGCTAACAGCTTCTGTGTATTGGACAAATCATCGCCTAGCTGGGAGCAGCCGAATGGATGAGGGAAATGGTAAATTCCATCAATTCCACGATCCTTAAAGCTTTCATTGCCCATTTTTGCAAGTAATTCACATGTTTTATTAATGCAGCCTACTGTATTAATAATCCAGATTTCATTTCGGATACCAGCTTCACCGTTTTCACGAACATAACCTTGGAACGTATGCTCAGATTCTTTAAGCATATCCACCTGATTGATAGGTTGATAGGTATAATCCAGTATTCCCTTTAAACCCGTCCCCAGATTGTGGGTGTGAACCCATTCCCCAACGGAAATATCTCTCTTTGCTTTGCCAATTGAATAGCCAAATTTGAGAATATCTTCCCCTTCTTTTACAGGGTGGACTAAAATTTTGTGTCCTTTTGGAATATCTTCTTGAATCGTAATATTTATTACATCTTTTTCATCCGTGTGAATCTGAATGGTTTCTCCTTTTCGGATTACTTGTAAGGAAATAACAACATCATCTTTTGAATTCAATTGAACTACTTTACTCATTTATTTCCCTCCAGCCTGTTTAATGGTTATTAGTCAAACCCAAAACACTTAACTAACTTTTTTATCTACGCTTAGTGGAAAGCCCTTTCATTTTTCAAGTCCTCCTCAGTTTATCATCAAAATTTGAAATATAAATGACATTTTTTGCTTCGTTTATACTCTTTTTTGATATAAAATAAAATGGGTGATTCAATATGAAGGCAGTTCAAAGAATTTCAAACAATCATTTACTGTTCCCTTTTTCCTTTATTTTTCAAGATACCAAAAGTCCTCAGAGAGAACTTTCTGAACATGTACATGATTATTATGAGGTCGTTTATGTTTACCGTGGAAAAGGAACTTTTTTTATCGATGATATTTTTTATGACATGAATCAAGGGGATGTATTTATTATTCCTAATAATATCATTCATCGTGCCATACCTGATAAGGACGACCCGGTAACATCGACGATTATCTTTTTCAGCCCGACAATCATTTATAATGTATTACTTGATGATTCTTTCTCTTATTTAAGTTTGTTTGAAATAGCTAAGAAGGTAAGAAATTATAGGATTTCACTGAAACCAGAGAATCAAAACAAGCTGGAAGAACAACTCTCAACGATTAATCAAGAGACACTTAAAAAAGAGCTGGGATCTAGACATGCTTCATTGCTGACGGTCCATCAAATCATCCTTGATTTAATTCGTATTCAAGTGGATCATAAACCTCAGCTAATGGAAACGAATGCCTATGGACCTGATTGGGTTAAAGAAATTTTAGTCTATATAAATCAAAATTTAAGTCATCCATTAACCTTAAAAGAACTTGCCAAAGAGGCCCTTGTCAGTCCCTCCCATTTCAGCAGAGTTTTTAAGCAGACGATCGGGTTGGGATTGACCGTGTATCTAAATAATAAAAGAGTCATAAAAGCAAAAGAACTTTTATTGGAGACGAATGAATCCGTTTCTTTTATTGCTGAAAATTGCGGTTTTGAAAGCATGACCCATTTCCATCGAATTTTTAAAAAACATATGGATATAACTCCAGCCCAATATCGGAAAGAGAATAAAAAGACCCGAAAGTTTTAATAGCGAGCGAAACAAAAGCCACAGGTTCCTGTGGTTTTTTACTTCTTATACGAGTGTAAGACAATAATAAGTATGGTATCAAAATATGGTATAAACATCACAATAACCGTCATTTTTATTGCCATTATTGATGATACAATAGGTCTATATAATGTTAACGTTTTCAATTGTAATTTAAAGGAGGTTTTATTATCATGAAAAAATTAACGAAAGAATCATGGAAAGATTATAAGGTATATCCAGAAAAGGTCATTCAGTTTGGAGAGGGGAATTTTTTAAGGGCCTTCGCTGATTGGATCATTGACAAAATGAATAAAGAAGCAAATTTCAACGGCAGTGTGGTTGTCGTGCAGCCAAGAGAACATGGAACGACGATAAATAAATTAAATGAACAAGACGGGTTATTCACTCTTTACCTGCAGGGGATCAAGAACAAGCAGGCTGTTAGAGAGCATAGCGTGATTAATTGTATCAGCAGAGGAATTAACACTTATACAAGTTACTCCGAGTATGTCGAGCTGGCAAAAAATCCTGAATTAAGATTTATCATTTCCAACACAACCGAGGCCGGAATTTATTTTGAGGAAAATGATAGATTGGAAGATGCTCCACAGAGAAGTTATCCAGGGAGATTAACCGCTCTTTTATACCACCGATTTAAAGCATTTGAGGGCGATTCAACCAAGGGCTTTATCATCATCCCTTGTGAATTGATTGACCGAAACGGTGAAAAGCTGAAGGAAATTGTCCTTCAATTTGCGGACACTTGGGAGTTAGAAGAGGAATTTGTAAACTGGATTATGGAGGCAAATACATTTTGCTGCAGCCTGGTCGATCGGATCGTAACGGGTTATCCAAGGGATACCATTGATGAAATAACAGAAGAGTTAGGTTATAAAGATGACCTTGTTGTCGTTGGGGAACAATACTATTCATGGATCATTGAAGGTCCTGATTGGATTAAAGAGGAGTTCCCGGCAGAGAAAGCAGGGCTTGATGTTACATTTGTTGATGATATGACACCTTATCGAACTAGAAAGGTGAGAATCTTAAATGGTGCTCATTCTGCCATGACTCCTGTCGCCTATTTATATGGTCTGGATACGGTTGGGGAGGCTGTTACAAATGAAGCAACCAAAAAGTTTACAGAAGAGTTAGTGTATGAAGAGATTATTCCTGTTTTAGATTTGCCAGAAGAAGAGTTGAAACCCTTTGCAGAAGCTGTACTCGATCGGTTTAGGAATCCCTTTGTAAGTCACTATTTAAGCAGCATTGCCTTAAACTCCCTGTCTAAATTTAAAACAAGAGATCTGCCATCTCTACTAGAGTATGTGGATCAAAAGAAGGAACTGCCTCAAAGATTAACATTCGCACTGAGTGCATTAATTAGTTACTACAAAGGAAAACGAGGCGAAGAAGAAATCCAATTGCAGGATGATCAAGATATTCTCGATCTATTTAAAACTCTATGGCAAAACTATGATGGAACAGAGAACGGTTTAGAACGAATAGTTACTTCTGTACTTTCCTATGAAAGGTTATGGGAGTTCGATCTAAATGAAGTGCCAATGTTAACAGAAACAGTGACAAAGTATCTCTGTAAAATTGAAACACTTGGCATGAAGGAAGCAATCGAAGAGGTTAATAAAATGAAGGCCAAAAGCTAATTTTAGGGTCTTATAAAAAGGAGGGACGGTTTCTTTGGAACCGTCCTCTTGTTATTCTAAAAGAAAAATTAAGGTTAATTTAAGACAAATTCGAAAAAATAGGTTTATAGATTACAAAACAGGAGGTATGATTTTGCGCAAAAAAATAGTTACAGTTTTTTTTATAATATCTCTCATCCTAAACATTCTATTAGCAGGGGTGATCGTAAAGGGTTCAATTAAGGAGGGTGCAGGTGATACTAAGTTATCCTACGCAATAACCGGCTATAAGGGGAACCCGGAAGAGGATTTAATTAACGTCATTAATAACACAAAAAGGGAAATTAATATCGCTATCTATAACCTTGATAATGAGGATATTGTAGATGCCATTTCTGAAGTAGCAGAAAGAGGAGTTACTGTTCGAGTGATCGCTGATGGGGAGAATACGGAAAATGAAGATAGTAAAGAGATTTTCAACGAATTAGCAAAACTTAATATCCCAATCAAAATCGATACGAATGAAAAAATGCATATTAAATTAACCATAGCTGATAATCAAACAGTAGTAACAGGTTCCTTTAACTACACGAAAGATTCTGCAGAAGATAATCAAGAGGTCCTTCTAACGGTTGAGAATTCGAGTTTAGCCTCCTCAATGAACGACACATTTAATGAATTATGGAATAGCAGTGATTTGGAAGATTGGTAGGAAAGGAAAAGAGGGTGTCCTTGTTTTAAGGGACACCCTCTTTTTTGTTTCTTTATTAAGCAGTAAAATTACCGTCATAGCTCAACATGATTGCTGATTTTACTCCTTCTATGGCAGAAACTTTGTTGATAAAGTTCATATCATTTTCGTTCACCCGAATTTCATAGGTAACTTCGAAATCATTGCCTGGCATGACAGATTTAGATTTAAGCGAATATTTCTTTGCATTCCCTGAAATGACATTTTCCAATGAATTTTCAATTGAATTTTCATTATATCTAATCACCAGCAGATAAGGGTTCTCGATTTTGATTTTATTTACAAACACAAACAGAACTAAACCAATTAGAAGCGAACCTGTGACTGCAAGTCCTATGAATCCTGCCCCGCATAAAATACCGGTAACGATTGTCCAGAAAATATAAACGATATCCATTGGGTCTTTAATAGGCGTTCTAAAACGAACAATCGATAATGCCCCTACCATACCGAGTGACAAGAGGACATTGGATGAAATACCAACGATAATTAAAGAGGTTGTCATTGTCATAATGATTAACGAGATATTAAAGGTTTGGGAATAGATGACTCCGGTAAAAGTTTTCTTATATATCATGAAAATGAACAATCCCAATGCGAAAGCTACTAACAAACCAATAAGGGCATCCACAATGGAGATGCTGCTCGTTTTCTCCAAAATACTAGATTTAAATACGTCTTTAAAAGTTGTACTTTCCATTTACTAATCCTCCAAAAATAGTTATTTATTTTTATCCGGTTCTTAACCAAACATCCTGCTGATCTGATATTTTGAATAAGTCCCCCTGCTTCTATCCCCCAGCTGAAGCAGATATTTGATGATATCGGGAAGAAACTCGTCATATTTGACTTCAAGGACGACAATTTCCGGGGTGGTTTCCACCATCGGGATATTGGGATTTAGGACCTCATTGTTCCGGAAACTTGTCTTAATCGAACTATCAAAAGTGACTCGGACGTTTCCATATTCATAAATAAATACTTCCCTTTCGTAATCAACGATGGTGACCGGTTTTAATTGAAACAAGCTCATCTGAACAAATAAATCCTGTATCAGCGTTCTTGGATCGTTTTCCATCCAAGAAATGTCTCCATGCCTGATTTGTTCATATTCCTCAGCGGTAATCTTACACTTTTGCTTATATGTCATGTTGTTGCGCTTGCTCTTCTTTTCAAGGTTAATCAAATTTGTATTATTATCGTAAAGCCTGACCCGAAACTTATCCCTTTCAATATATCCCTCTTTTTTCTGATTAAGGACTTTATTATCGAAGTTATCGAAGTAGACACTTCGGATTAAATACTTTCCGTCATTTTTTGCATGGGGATCGGGCTGCATGACATGTTTTAACCGATTTCTCAATAAGAAACAATCCATTTTCGATATTTCATGCTTTAATTCATACCTGCCTCTAACTCCATTCAAACTTAGTGCTTTCAAGTGCATCATTCTCCTCTATTCGTTATTCCATAGTTGACATTATTCATAACGAACCTTAAAGAAACCTTAACTAAACTTTTTAAAAAAATTTGCTTATTAAGGATTCTTTAAGGTTGGTATCTAATAATGGGAGCATAGCAAAAGGAAATCCTAACATTTCCAAGATGAAAAATATGCGATTGATAAAGGAGATAACTATGTCAAAAAGAAAATCAAGATATTCAAAATTAGCAGTCCCACTATTATGTACGGCGTTATTATTTGGCTGCAGTAATAGCAGTGACAATACCAGCAGCAGCGGCTCAACCACCTCCTCATCTACTATTACTGAGGTCGACGCTGACAGTTTGAGCACGATTGGCAATAAAAAGATTGCTGACGTCATCAGCGGGACGGTGACGTATGAAAGTGATGATCAATACAGTGATTGGAACAGTGGTAATGCAACATCTATTAAATTAACAGGAACAGGAGCTGCTATTGAAGGCTCTAGCGGAGCAATCGCAGATGGGAATATCGTTACCATTAAAACTTCGGGGACTTACGTGATAAGCGGAAAGCTGAATGATGGACAGATTGTTGTCGATGCTGCGGACGATGCAACGGTTAGGATCGTACTGAATGGGGCAGAGATCCATTCATCCACTAATTCACCTATTTATGTAAAGAAAGCCGAAAAAACGGTCATTTCCTTAGAGAAGGGAACAGAAAACTATGTCTCTGATGGTGAAAAATACGACCTGGAAGGTTCGGAGGATGAACCGAATGCAGCCATCTTCAGTAAAAGTGACCTAACCATAAACGGCACCGGAAAGCTAGTGGTCGAGGGCAATTACAATGACGGTATAACAAGTAAAGACGAATTAAAAATTACAGGCGGCACAATTGAAGTAAAGTCTGCTGATGATGGTTTATTAGGCCGGGATTTAGTGGCTGTAAAGAATGGAAATATTACGGTTCAATCTGGCGGAGATTCTATCAAATCAACGAATGATACAGATAAATCAAAGGGAAATATCGCCATTGAAGGTGGTACGTTCAACCTTACAGCTGCAAACGATGGAATTCAGGCTGTAACATCATTATTAATTGCTGATGGGGATTTTTCCATTACCACAGGCGGCGGAAGCCCAGAAACGATTGCTCAGAAGGAAGAAAATAGAGGAATGCCGGGGCAACAGGACACGACTACAACAACTACAACAACTACAGAAGAAGATACTGAAAGTGCAAAGGGTTTGAAGGCAGGAACCGAGATTGGAATCGGAGGCGGAACGCTTGATATTAATGCCTCAGACGATGCCATTCATAGTAATAACAGTGTCACCGTTACAGGCGGAAAATTAACCATTGCTACCGGTGATGATGGAATCCACGGGGATTCAGCCGTACTTACTAAAGGCGGGGATATCACCATCAGCAAAAGCTATGAAGGAATTGAAAGTACGGTCATAACCATTGCAGATGGTAATATCGAAGTGAATGCAACGGATGATGGCATTAATGTTGGCGGCGGAGTAGACGGCTCCAACACAGATATGCAATCCACCTCTTCAAGCAGCAATTTGCTTTCCATTGAAGGCGGTAATGTTTATGTGAATTCAGAAGGAGATGGCTTGGATTCCAATGGTGCTATTTCAATGTCTGGCGGCACGGCAATTGTCAGCGGACCAACCAATGCTGGTAATGGTGCACTTGATTATGATCAAGCCTTTGCAATGAGCGGCGGTACGCTTATTGCGGCAGGAAGTGCGGGAATGGCGCAGGCCGTATCAGATGATTCCAAGCAATATTCAATCATGATGACATATCCTGCAACACAGGCGGCAGGAACCATTGTCCATTTGGAAGACAGTGAAGGAAATACAATTGCAACTTTTGCACCTGAGAAAGATTATCAAACAGTAACCATTAGTTCTCCAAAACTAGAAAAGGGCGGTTCTTATACTCTTTACTCCAGTGGCTCGTCGACTGGAAGCGAAGCAAATGGATATTATACCGATGGTGACTATACAGGAGGTACAAAAGTAGTCGACTTTAAAATTTCTGATACCGTGACATGGCTGAATGAATCCGGAGTTACCACTCCTTCTACTAATAACTTTGGCGGTGGTCCAGGAGGAGGCCCTGGCGGCGGTGGAGGAAACCGTCCCTGATAGATTCTAGAGATTTGGCTAGTAAGTTCTAAGGGCAGCAGCAATTTTAGTGTTCTGCCCTTTAGATTTACATGAAGGAGGGAACCAGACGATTGGAAGTTCAAAAGAAACGTACACGTAAGAAGATTGTTATTTCTATTGTGGCCATAATCGTCATTACGATTGGGATTATTATCTATCAATTGGCAGATCGATACTTAATTGAGCATGTTGAAGTAAGTAATGCACTAAATAATACGGTAAGTGCTGAACAGACTGCGGAAAGTAACACGACTAACACCATTGAGGAAGATTACAGTGCAGATGATTGGAGTTATACCAGTGATACCAAGTCCATTACCATAAAAAAAGTGACAGCAGGATCCTCTAGTAATCCAATTGTTTACTATGTGGCAGACGTAACATTAAAATCTGGCAGCACGCTAAAATCAGCATTTGCCAATAATGAATTTGGTAATAACATCACTCAAAATACATCAGTAATTGCGAAGGAAAATAATGCAATCTTTGCCATAAACGGCGATTACTATGGTTTTCGTCAGGAAGGTATCACGATTCGGAACGGACAGATTTTTAGAGACATACCAGCAAGGACGGGACTCGCTCTCTATAAAGACGGCTCGATGAAAATATATGAAGAAACAGAAACCACCGCAGAAGAATTAGTAGAACAAGGAGTTACTCAAACGTTATCATTTGGTCCTGCGTTAGTTGAAAACTCCTCGGCGATTACTGATTTCGGGCAGGTAAGCATTGACACCAATTTTGGAAACCGCTCCATCCAAGACGCCAATCCAAGAACCGGAATTGGCATCATATCACCCAACCACTATGTTTTTATTATAGTAGATGGCAGAAGTGAAGAAAGTCAAGGAATGACATTAACCGATTTTGCTAAAACATTTGAAGACCTAGGCTGCACAGAGGCATATAACCTTGATGGCGGCGGATCATCCACCATGTATTTTATGGGAAGAGTGGTCAATAACCCTCTAGGAAAAGGTCAAGAGCGGGGGGTCAGCGATATTTTATTTATTAATTAGGCTGAGTTAAAGAAAATTGTTGATTTTTAAACCTACTGTTGATTGGAGCGGAAGGCACGAAGACTCCTGTGGGAGTACGCTTCAGGTGAGACCCCGCAGGCGTAAGCGCCGAGGAGGCTCACCGAAACGCCCACGGAAAGCGAAGTGCCTGGAGTGGAAATCAACAGCCATGTTTAACACAGCCATTAATTAAAAGAGGTGAGACGTAATGATTATCTTGATACCAGCCTATGAACCAACCGAAAAAATACTTCTGCTTATTGATGAAATTAATCAAAACTCCAATTATAGTATTCTCATTGTTAATGATGGCAGTACGGAAAATTGCCTCCCAATCTTTGAGCAAGCGGCAAACAAAGGCTGTATCATCTTGTCACATGATAGCAATCAAGGGAAGGGAGCTGCGCTAAAAACAGCCTTTTCCTATATAATTAGGCATCTTTCAGATAACGATGGTGTGGTTTGTGCTGATTGTGATGGGCAGCACAGTTGGAAGGATATTCAGCAAGTGGCTGCGGCCCTGCCCTCTTATCAGAATACGCTTGTTTTAGGCAGTAGGGAATTTACAGGAAAGGTGCCGTTAAAAAGTCTAATCGGTAACACGATAACAAGAGGTATATTTTCTTTTGTATCCGGTCATAAAATCAACGATACGCAGACAGGGCTTAGGGGCTTTTCGATAGATATGCTCCCCTGGCTGCTCCAAATCAAAGGGAAACGGTATGAATATGAAATGAATCAGCTATTAGAGGCCAAATCTTCTGGTTACAAGATTCATAGCATATCGATAAAAACCATTTATGAAAATAATAATAAGGGCAGCCACTTCCACCCTTTATATGATTCGATAAGAATATATCTCCCCATCATGAAATTTAGCTTATCTTCTGTTTCATGTGGAATCATTGATCTGCTTCTCTTTTTTATCCTAAATTGGCTGACAGGAAACTTAGTTATTTCTGTTGTGGGGGCACGAATTATCAGCTCTATTAGTAATTACCTGGTAAATCAGAAACTAGTTTTTAAAGCAAAGAAGTACCTTACAATGACAATGGTTAAGTACTATTGTTTAGCTGTCATGATTCTAGTCGGGAATTATCTAATGATTGAATTATTTACCCAAACAAGTGACATTCCCCTCTTTTTTAGTAAAATTTTCACTGAAGGACTATTGTTTATTGTCAGCTATTATGCACAGCGTAATTTTATATTTTGATTTGTTGAGAAGTTAGGGATTCAGGGAAAAGGGACATTCCAAGTTGGGATGTCCCTTTTTAGTAGATACTCTTAAAAATTAAAGCTGTCTAGATGCCCCGCTTGCTGTCCATGATTTTTGCCATGCTAACCTGGCTATCGTTAATATGATCAAGCCAGCTAAACCAATCCCTGCATAAACCATAAATCCCGGTGCATACGATCCTGTTATTTGTTTGAGCGTTCCTAGGACATTCGGTACAAAGAATCCGCCAATCCCTCCTGCAGCCCCAACGATGCCGGTAATCATTCCTATTTCTTCACTGAACCGCTGTGGAATTAATTGAAAGACGGCCCCATTGCCCATGCCAAGAAACAGCATTCCGAAGAACAACAAAGCTGTTACAAGTGCAAGCGGCGGCAGAAGACTAACGCCCAACATACATAGAGCTATGGCAATAAACAAAAAGGTCAAAAGGCGTGCTCCGCCGATTTTATCAGCAATGGCCCCGCCTACAGGACGGAAGAAACTGCCTGCTGCTACACAAAGGGTCACGAAATCGCCGGCACTTACCATTGATAATTGATATTGATCGACAAAAAAGATACTCAAAAAGCTGGATAACCCGACAAAACCACCGAAGGTAACGCTGTAAAGGAGGCAGAAAAACCAAGTATCCTTTTGTTTAAAAATAGTGAAATACTCCGAAGTTGTTTTGGCTGATGGCTTTACAGGTGCGTCCTTCGCCATAAGGATATAAAGAATAAAAACAATCGAAAGAGGAATGAGTGCTAATCCAATTACATTATGCCAGCCAATATTTTCTGCAAGACGAGGGCCGAATAATGTAGCAAATAGTGTCCCGCTGTTACCGGCACCGGCAATCCCCATTGCTAATCCCTGTAAATGAGGAGGATACCAGCGGCTTGCCATCGGGATGGCTGCAGCAAAGCTTGCCCCAGCCACGCCAAGGAGGATTCCGATTAAATAAAGCTCTGTTAAGGACTTGCCAAACAACCATCCCCAAAGGAGTGGAACCATGGTGACAAGCATCCCCATAATGGCTGTTTTCCGCGGCCCGATTTTATCGGTTAAAATGCCTAGGATGATCCGGAAAAACGAACCGCTCAAGATCGGAACGGCAACAATGAAGCCTTTTTGGGCAGGAGATAAACCGAAATCCTTCGTAATAAAGACCCCAAGTGCTCCTAATATAACCCAAATCATAAAACTAATATCAAAATATAAAAATGACGCAACTAATGATGGTGTATGACCACTTTTCTTCAGCTCTGCTAACTTCATATCTATTACTTCCCCTCCTGGACGTGATTGTAATTTTTAATACCAATGGTGTTTGCTATAAGTACTGTAATTACCAGCCGATATTTTGCTTTTTTGAAAAAACTACTTTCACTAGCAGCAATATGAAGACGAAAAAGTTCACTTGATTATTCATTTTAAATTCCTCCACCCATCTAATTTTTTTCATGTTGTTAGAATAGTCTGCCAAAACTTTTTTGTCATGCATGCTGTAAGGTCTTCTAACATGGAATTTTTTGTGTGAGGAAATATAACATGAATGATATCTTAGTACGCAACTTATGAAATAATTAACGTTATTCATGGCTATGACAGGTACTCTAACAATGCTGGAGGTTTGTTATGAAGAAGCAGAAACTAGTATTAGTCGGCAACGGGATGGCAGGTGTCCGTTGCATTGAAGAAATACTGACGATCAATCCTGACGCTTTTGATATTACGATTTTTGGCAGTGAACCGCATGTCAACTATAATCGGATTCTTTTGTCGACAGTACTGCAAGGCGGCACAACGATGGACGCTATAACGATTAATGACCGCAACTGGTATGAAAAGCATCGAATTCAACTATATACAGGGGAAACAGTAGCAGCGATCGATAAAGAAAAACAGGTGGTAATGACCGATAAGAACCGGGAAGTTCCTTATGACCATCTGATCATGGCGACTGGTTCCACCCCATTTATCCTTCCAATCCCTGGGGCTGATAAAGAAGGTGTGACAGCATTCCGAACCATCGAAGATTGTAAAACCATCATGGAGCACGCCAAGCCTGGTGAAAAGGCAGCGGTTATTGGCGGCGGATTATTAGGGCTTGAAGCAGCAAGGGGACTAATCAACCTTGGAATGGACGTAAGTGTTGTTCATAAGGGGAGTTATTTATTAGAAAGGCAGCTAGATCAAACAGCGGGTAAGATGCTTCAAGAAGAGCTGGAAAGTCAGGGAATGAAGTTCCTTTTTGAAAAACAAACAGAGAATATCACCGGAACTAGCCGCGTTGAAGGGCTTCTTTTTAAAGACGGAACTAAGATTGATGCCGATTTAGTGGTGATGGCGGTGGGGGTTCGGCCGAATGTCCAATTAGCGCGGCAAAGCGGAATTGAAGTAAATCGCGCCATCCTTGTGAACGATTATTTACAAACGAGTGACCCTAAGATTTACGCCGTTGGGGAATGTGTGGAACACCGCGGTACGGTTTATGGACTGGTAAAGCCTCTGTATGAACAAGGGAAGGTGTTAGCTGGACATATTTGCGGAATAGAGGATCAAGGCTACGAGGGCTCTGTTCTGTCAACTCAACTAAAAATTTCAGGCGTAGAAGTTTTTTCTGTAGGGCAGTTTCATGAGGATGCAGCATCGAAGGCCATAAAACTATACGATGAGGTAAATCGAGTCTATAAAAAGTTAATTTTTCAAGATCATAAGATGATCGGTGCGGTTCTCATTGGGGATACAAGAGATCGCACGAGATTGCTAGATATGATTCTAAAACAAAAAGATATATCAGACTTCGAAAAAATGGCACTGCTGCACCCCCCTAACGAGAATGGATATTCCGTGGCGGCCATGCCTCTAAGTGAAGTGATCTGTAACTGTAATAATGTGACTAAGGGTGCGATTATTGAAGCTGTTCAAAAGGAAGGATTGGCCACCGTTGAAGAAGTTAGGAAGTGTACGAAGGCATCGGGGTCTTGCGGCGGATGTAAGCCTCTGGTCACCGAACTGCTAACTTATATCAACAGTGATGAGTGTAATGAAAATATATCACAGAAATCCATGTGCCCTTGTACTTCACTGACAGAGGATGAAGTGGTAAAAGAGATGCAGCTGCTCGGCTTAACGACTGTTCAGGAAGTCATGGGAAAATTGAATTGGTATAACTCAAGTGGCTGCGATATTTGCCGCCCTGCGGTCGAGTATTACTTAGGCATGATCTTTCCTGAATTTGAAAACAAACAAGAAATTCATCTGGAAAATGAACGAGTGAATGCAATTAGTCAAACAAATGGGACCTATACACTGATTCCGCAAATGTACGGCGGGGTCACTTCAGCGGAACAGTTACGTAAAATTGCAGATATTGCGATGAAGTATGAGATTGAAAATATCGCGATTACGAGTGAACAAAGAATTCACTTATTGGATGTTAAAAAAGAACTATTATCAGCCGTTTGTGCCGACTTAAATATGCCTTTAAGCTCCACATACGGCAATATGGTGCAAAATGTAAAAACGTGCATCGGGGAGCATGTTTGTCAGTGCGATAAACAGCCTTCTTTAAGGTTAGCAGTTGAGCTTGAGCAAAACTTGGAATTTTTAAAGACCCCTTATCGTTTAAAATTGGGTGTTTCGGCTTGTATGCATAATGGCGCAGGCTCTACAACAAAAGATATTGGCGTCATTGGCATGGACAGGGGTTGGGAGATTTATCTAGGCGGTTCAAGCGGGAGAATTGCCCGGTCTGGAGAATTATTGACGGTTGCCCCGACGGATGAAGAAGCATTTGAAATCATTATGGGGCTGGTTCAGTATTACCGGGAATCGGCGAATTACCTTGAGCGTACATGGCAATGGACGGAGCGATTAGGCTTAATCCATATAAGAGAGGTTTTATTTGATCCAGAGCTTCGGCAGGAATTGTTAAAACGTCTGGAGGAGGACCTGGCAATGAGAAAAAAGATCTTAGTGGAGAGTGACTCACAGTAATGACATCTAAGGTATGTATGCGGGTGAACGATAAGTTTGAAGGAGAAAAGGTGAGGAATCTTGACGGAACTAATGTTAAAGTATTTCCGTACAAAGCAAAAGGAAGTACAAAAGGAAAAATTATATAATACCCAATGTCCGTTTTGCAGTATGCAATGTAAGCTGCAATTAATTGAACAGTCAGTAGTTTCAAGAAAACAATATAAAACGGTTGGCAAGGAAAACCCGACTACCCAAGGCCGCCTATGTATTAAAGGAATGAACGCCTACCAGCACGCCTTTAATAGGGAACGATTAAAATATCCTCTGTTAAAGGTAAATGGAGAATTTATCCGGATCTCGTGGGACCAAGCGCTAGAACAGATTAAACACCAATTCACTAAAATTCAAGAAGAAGACGGGCAAAATGCCTTAGCGGTTTATGGGAGTGCGTCTATTACGAATGAAGAAGCCTATTTACTTGGAAAATTTGCCCGAGTCGCCTTAAAAACGAAATATATCGATTATAATGGCCGATTATGTATGTCAGCAGCAGCATCTGCCGCCAGTCAAACCTTTGGAATGGATAGAGGGTTCACAAATAGTTTAAGCGAAGTATCATTGACGCGCTGTATCATTTTAGCCGGCACCAATATCGCCGAATGCCAGCCGACGATTATGCCGTATTTTGAGAAGGCAAAGGAAAATGGTGCCTTTATTATCGCAATCGATCCGCGTGAGACAGCCACAACAAAATTGGCGGACCTGCATCTAAAGTTAAAGCCGGGAACGGATGCAGCATTGGCAAATGGTCTATTAAAGGTGATCATCGAAGAAAATTACTGTGATGAAGCTTTTATTCAGGAACGTGCCCATGGATTTAATGAGGTCAAAGATTATGTTCTGTCCTTAAAGTTAGAAAATATAGAGGAAATAACTGGAGTCCCCATTGATCAAATTCGTAAAGCAGCCACCATGTTTGGCAAAGAAGCAACAGGGATGATTTTTACAGCGAGAGGTGTCGAACAGCAGACAGATGGTAATGCCGCTGTCCGAAATTTCCTTAATATCCTCATAACAACAGGTAAAATAGGCAAGCCGTATTGCGGCTTTGGAGCGATTACCGGGCAAGGAAATGGTCAGGGGGCAAGGGAGCATGGCCAAAAGGCCGATCAGCTTCCGGGCTACCGATCGATTGAGAATGATGGACACCGGAGTTATGTGGCAGATGTTTGGGGAGTTGATCCAGAGGAGCTGCCCCGTAAAGGGGTTTCTGCCTATGAAATATTTGAGAAAATTAATGAGGGAGAAATTACGGGCATGTTCTTAATGTGCTCTAATCCCATTGTCTCCAACCCAAATGCGGCTTTCGTAAAGACAGCTTTGCAAAAATTAAAGTTCCTTGTTGCGGTCGACCTATTTATGTCCGAAACAGCCCAATTAGCGGATTTGATTTTGCCTACATCCTCTTACTTGGAAGATGAAGGAACGATGACAAATGTCGAGGGACGAGTAACGTTACGGGAAGCAAGCTATCCATGTCCAGGAGAGGTCAAACATGACTGGCAAATCATTGTTGATATTGCCCATGTCTTGGGGAAAGAGAAGTATTTTTCCTTTTCATCAGCGGAAGAAATATTTAATGAATTGCGCTTGGCAAGCCGCGGTGGAATTGCTGACTATTATGGAATCACCTATGACCGTCTCCGTAAAGAAGGCGGAATATTGTGGCCGTGTCCTGAAACGGATTATAAAGGAACAGTTAGACTGTTCGAAGAGAAGTTTGCCCATCATGATGGCAAAGCAGTGATGGTGACCGTTCCAAACAAATCAGTTGTTCCAAAAGAGGACGTGTGCAAGGAGTTTCCCTTGTATTTGACAACAGGCAGAGTGATGTCCCATTACTTGACCGGAGTGCAGACAAGAAAAAGCCCGGCGTTAGCAGCAAGAAACTTTGAATCCTTTATGGAAATTCATCCAGCTGCAGCGGCAAATTACCAAATCCCAGATCAATCTTTAGTCAAAATTGAATCACGAAGAGGAAGCATTATTGTGAGAAGCAAATATTCTGAATCGATTCGGCCTGATACCATATTTGTCCCGTTTCATTGGGCGGACTCGCAAAACGTCAATGTCCTTGTCGGAGCAGAATTAGATCCGGTTTGTCGGATGCCTGGATTCAAATTAAGTGCGGTGAAGGTCAGCCCTTTCCATTAGAAAAGCAAAGAGGACGGTACTCTTGATTCGGATGTGAATCAAAAGTACCGTCCTCTTTCTTTATATATTTATTGTCTAGCTCCAGCGCCCTAGCGGCTAGTGTCCTTCGCGCTCCGCCCTACGATAAGTCAACATCGAATCGCTTACGCTCTTCGTGTTTCCTTTATCTCAGTTGGAGCGCTCCAGGCCATACGCCGCTAACCAGGGCGCTTGCGCTTTTCTTATGCTAATCTCATTTTGAAATCTTGATAGCCAAATTCGCGAACAACTTCACAATCGCCATCCGTTTTTTTAACAGCGATGGCTGGTAATGGCATCCCGTTGAATGTCGTGTTTTTAACCATTGTATAGATGGCCATATCGCCAAATACTAAACGGTCACCGCTCTTTAACGGCTGATCAAAAGAGTAGTCCCCGATAATATCGCCTGTCAGGCAGGTTTGGCCGCCAAGACGATACGTATGTGGTTTTTCACCTGCTTCGCCTGAGCCAAACAATGGAGGACGATAAGGCATTTCTAATACATCCGGCATATGGCAGGATGCAGAGGTATCTAAAATGGCTAAATCCATTTTATTTTGATGGGTATCAAGTACAGTTGTGATTAGGTATCCTGCATTAAGGGCAACAGCTTCACCAGGTTCTAGATATACTTCTAAACCGTATTTCTCCTGCATTCTCTTAATACAAGCTTCTAATCTAGGAATATCATAATCTTCTCTAGTAATATGATGACCGCCGCCAAAGTTAATCCATTCCATTTGCGGCAGCCACTCTCCGAACTTTTCTTCCACAGCATTTAGAGTGGTTTCTAAATCGTCAGAGTTTTGCTGGCAAAGAGTGTGGAAATGCAGCCCGGAAACGCCATCCAATAACTCAGGACGGAAATGCTCGATGATCACCCCGAATCGAGATCCAGGTGAACAAGGATCATAAATAGCATGTCCGATTTGTGTAGAACATTCAGGGTTGATCCGTAAGCCTACTTTTTTTCCAGCCTTTAAAGCTTTCTCTTTAAATCTTTCCAACTGTGAAAAAGAATTAAAAATAATGTGATCACAGATGGAGATAATTTCATCTATTTCATCATCACGATAGGCAGGGGCAAAGACATGATTCTCTTTGCCCATTTCCTCAAAGCCTAAACGTGCTTCAAATAATCCACTTGCTGTTGTACCGCTTAAATACTTTCCAATGAGGGGATACATTGTTGTCATCGAGAAGGCTTTTTGTGCCAAAACAATCTTAGCTCCTGTACGCTGCATAACGCCGCCTAGGATCTTTAGATTTTTTTCGATTAGCGCTTCATCGACTACATAGCACGGTGTTGGTAGTTCTTCAAACCGCATTTTTAGCGAACTAGCTCCGATGCTTTTTTCTTAGCAGGTTCATCATCAACTAGAACCGGATTGAAATCCTCTACCCATGGAAGTCCCCATTTGTTTAACTCTTCCATGAATGGATCTGGATTAAATTCTTCGATATTGAATACGCCTGGTTTATTCCATTTGCCAGTTAAGATCATTGCTGCACCGATCATGGCAGGAACACCAGTTGTATAGGAGATGGCTTGAGAGCCTACTTCTTTGTAGCACTCTTGGTGGTCACAAACGTTGTAAACATAATACGTTTTGTCTTTTCCGTCCTTTTTCCCTCTGAAGATACAGCCGATGTTTGTTTTACCAACTGTACGAGGTCCAAGGGAAGCTGGATCTGGTAATACAGCCTTCAAGAACTGAAGCGGAATGATTTGTTTACCTTCATATTCAATTGGCTCAATCGAAGTCATTCCAACGTTTTCAAGTGCTTTTAGGTGCATTAGGTAGCTTTGGCCAAATGTCATGAAGAAACGGATACGCTTAAGTCCAGGCATGTTCTTCGCAAGAGACTCAAGTTCTTCATGGTATAACAAGTACATATCTTTTTCGCCAACTTCAGCAAAGTTATAGACACGCTTGATTTCCATTGGATCAGTTTCAATCCATTCGCCATTTTCCCAGTAACGTCCGTTAGCAGAAACTTCGCGGATATTGATCTCAGGGTTGAAGTTTGTTGCGAACGGATAGCCATGGTCGCCGCCGTTACAGTCAAGAATATCGATATATTCGATTTCATCAAAGTAATGTTTTAATGCGTAAGCAGAGAATACACCAGTTACACCTGGGTCAAAACCGCTGCCTAAAAGAGCAGTAATGCCAGCTTTTTCAAAGCGCTCTTTATATTCCCATTGCCATTTATATTCAAATTTAGCCGTATCTTCTGGCTCATAGTTAGCTGTATCCATATAGTGTGTCTTTGTTGCAAGACAAGCATCCATGATCGTTAAATCTTGGTATGGCAATGCTAAGTTCATGACGATATCTGGTTTTACTTCATTGATTAATGTGATTAGTTCATCAACATTATCTGCATCCACTTGTGCAGTTGTAATTTTTGTTTTCCCGCCATCAAGTTTAGCTTTTAATTCATCACATTTTGATTTTGTGCGGCTTGCGATACAAATTTCTTCAAAAACGTCGCTGTTTTGAACACATTTGTGAACGGCAACTGATGCCACTCCGCCTGCACCGATAATAAGCGCTTTACCCATTTCTTATCACCTAACCTTTTAGATTTTTAAAAAAGCAAAACGGAACCCGTAACAATAAAAAAAGCAAGTGCAAAGACGCAATCATAAGACTGCGCACAACACTTGCTTTGATATATTCAATATTAAAAAGTACATCCATGACAAGTCATGGCGATACTCTACCAGTCAAATAGACATTTTGGCAGTAAGCTTTTTAATATTCAAAATATATCGTTTTAGGATCAGAGTCTATATAGCAAATAATCACTTTTACCACTCTTATTGACCGTTTCACAAGTTGTGTGCAATGTGCACTGGTTGTAAAGTAACCAACTTATAAAATTTGAGCTTCTAACTCAATCAATAAGGCAACCAAAGTTGCCAATCGGCAGTTGACCCGGCTGTCCGTATGGCCTTAACTTCCATAAGAAGTGGTCAAGGTTATCTGCTTGGAAAGATCCAGATATATTGAATATTAGCTTTCCAAAAATCATGCTACTTCATATTAGCAGTAACTTTAAAGAATAGCAAGCGAAAAAATGAATTTTTTTTAGCAATTATTTTGTGTCATACGATCATTATTTAAATAGTTACTATCTTCTATATATACGATCCGAGCTGTTCCCCTTTTCCTTTATCAAAAATAAGAGTGGCAAAAATGCAACTTTTACATATTTGGTGGCGGAGTAAAAATTTTTTTAATCTCTCCCCCTGATATTTTAATTAGTATCTGTCCAAATCATTATTTCATGTATAGAACATCTAAACATTATGTTGCTTTTTTGCCTATAGTAAGACATTCCCTTCTAGGATTAGTAACAAACTTAGTAACAAACTTGTTTGACGATTGATGTTATCTCCTTTTTTCTTTTAACTGGTTTCTAAAACATTATTTTACAGCTTTTAAGTTGCAAAATATCCACAGTTTTTGAATGGTTTTTCATCGCTTTATGTACGGTTGACGGCAGTATTTTTTTATCATAGGATGTTAGTGAAATGATTCACAAACAAAAAAAGTACACCGAGAAACATAACAGATTATTTTTTTAACCACCATTGTGAATTTATTCACAAGTCAAACACTTCCATGATTAATATGGATTTTATTTATAAGTTATTTGTGAAATGATTCACAACTGAATATAGATTCCATCATAGATGGTATTTATTTTCGATGAACATGTGAATGATTTCACATTCTATCTAAGGAGTGATTGGAAATGTCAAAAGTGATTTCAGCGGCTAAAGCAGCCGAGTTGATCAAGGATGGAGATACAGTTGCTGCAACAGGGTTTGGATTATCCTGCTGGGCTGAAGAAATGGGAATTTCAATTGAAGAGCGGTTCTTGCAATCGGGACACCCTAAGAATTTAACAGTGATGCACTCAAGTGCGGTAGGTAATCGCCGTGATAAAGGGATGAGCCACTTAGGTTATGAAGGTCTAGTCAAACGCTGGATTGGCGGAATTGCGATTGCCTCTCCAGGCATGGCGAGATTAATTGAAGAAGATAAATGTGAAGCTTATAACCTTCCACAAGGTGTAATCACCCAGTTATACCGAGAAATTGCAGCAAAGCGCCCAGGGGTCATTACAAAAGTAGGGATGGGGACGTTTGTAGACCCGCGTGTTGAAGGAGGAAAGATGTCCCCTTCTACTAAAGAGGACATCGTTAAGGTCATTGAGATAGAGGGAGACGAATGGCTATTCTATAAATCATTTCCAATCCAAGTCGGCTTAATCCGTGGGACAGTCGCAGATGAGAATGGCAATTTGACACTTGAAAAAGAAGGCTTGCACATGGAGGTTCTGCCAGTGGCACAAGCGGTACACAACTCTGGCGGAATTGTTATCGCTCAGGTTGAAACAGTCGCTAAAAACGGAACATTGAATCCAAAGGATATTAAAGTACCAGGAATTTTAGTTGATTATATTGTCGTAGCGAAACCGGAAAATCATTACCAAACAGAAAATACCTATTATAATCCTGCTTTTTCTGGTCAAGTAAAAGTCCCTGTTGAAGGAATTGAAGCTTTGCCGCTTGATGAGCGGAAAGTGATCGCCCGCCGTTCGGCTGCAGAATTAAAGCCTAATACCATCTTAAATTTAGGTGTTGGAATACCTGTGTGTGTGGGTACCGTGGCAGCGGAAGAAGGGGTAAGCGATCAATTGATGTTAACAACTGAGGCGGGATCGATTGGCGGTGTTCCAGCTGGTTTGAAAGATTTCGGCCATGCGTATAACTCTGAGGCGATTGTCGACCATGACTCTCAATTTGATTTTTATGATGGCGGCGGTATTGATTTGTCGGTTCTTGGATTAGCTCAGACCGATGAATATGGCAACGTAAATGTAAGTAAATTTGGTACCCGTGTCGCAGGCTGCGGCGGATTTATTAATATCTCGCAATCAGCTAAAAAACTAGTCTTTGCTGGAACCTTTACAGCAGGTGGTCTGCAGGTAAAGGTGGAAGACGGCAAATTGCATATTTTACAAGAAGGAAAAGCAAAGAAATTTATAAAAAAAGTACAGCAAATTACTTTTAGTGGTGCGTATGCTTCGACAATCAATCAGCCAGTGGTGTACGTGACAGAGCGTGCAGTGTTTGAATTGATTGATGGAAGAGTTACCTTAACAGAAATCGCGCCAGGTGTGGATTTACAAAAGGATATCCTTGATCAAATGGAATTTGCACCAGTTGTTTCAGAAGAACTAAAAGAGATGGATGCAGCGATGTTCCAAGAAAACTGGGGTAAATTGAAGACCGCTATTGAAGGCAAAAAGGCTGTGAATAAAGAACGTGAGTTGGTTCAAATTGGATAAAAAAATTAATAAGTTGGCATGGGGCTATAACTCTTTGCCGGCAAATTCAAAATAGAAAGGAATCAATTAAAATGAAGCTTAATCGGTGGAGGATTCTTATAGCGTCAGTATTAATTAACATTTGTGTTGGAGCCATCTATGCTTTTAGTATTTTTGCCATGCCATTAACGAACGTATTTCATGTGACAATGCCGGAAATTATGATGGCTTTTACCATTAATGCAGCCATCTCTCCAATCCCAATGATTTTGGGAGGAAAACTGGTCGATAAAGGCGGTGCCAAAACGGCCATTATGCTGGGCGGTTCGATGTTTGGGATAGGATTTATTTTATCAGGCTTAGCCACTGCTCCGTGGATGCTATACATTACCTACGGTGTGATTACTGGTATTGGTCAAGGAATTGTTTACTCAGCAACCATCGGAAACTCAGTTAAATTGTTCCCTGATAAAAGAGGTCTTGCTGCCGGGATTGTTACGGCCGGTTATGGCGGCGGAACGATCGTCATTGCTCCAATAGCCAATGCGTTAATTACAGCAAATGGTGTTCAATCTGCACTTATTACACTAGGTATCACATTTTTAGTGGCTATTTTAAGCTGCGGCTTATTAGTAAAAGCTTGCCCAGTTGGGTTTGTACCAGAAGGATGGACACCACCTGCGGTAACTGGCGGTTCTAATAAAGGCGGCGTAAACATCCCTTGGAATGAAATGATTAAAAAACCGATCTTTTATGTTATTGCGAGTCTTTTCCTAATCGGCGCCCTTTCTGGGATGATGGTTACTTCCAATGCTTCCGTGATCGGACAGACCATGTTTGGATTAACTCCTGCAACTGCTGCACTATTTGTAAGTTTATATTCATTAAGTAACTGTTCTGGACGTGTTTTCTGGGGAGCTATTTCTGATAAAATCGGCCGGACGAATTGTTTAATGGTTATCTATATCGTTATTGCTGCCATGATGTTAACCATCGCATTATCCACTTCGGTGGCAGGCTTTGCGGTTGCCATTGTCGGAATCGGTTTATGCTTCGGCGGTACGATGGGAATTTTCCCTTCCATTGTTGGCGAGAAATTCGGAATGAAATTTTACGGAGTCAACTATGGTGTAACCTTTATCGGCTATTCAGGGGCAGCCTTCTTTGGTCCGCGAATTGCCAATTCGGTTGCTGCAGCAAATAATGGACAATTCACAAATGCTTTCTATATTGCCTTAGTAATTGCACTTGTTGGTTTCGCATTAACATTTGTATTTAAAGCTTTGGAAAATAAAAATCAAACTAGCCCAACTACATCTAAAGTGGCTTAACTTTTATCATATTGGAGGAAGATGAACATGAGTATTACAAAATTATTAGGTATTAAGTATCCAATTTTTCAAGGAGGTATGGCACAAATAGCAATGGCTCCACTTGCTGGTGCTGTATCCAATGCCGGTGGATTGGGCGTTATCGGTTCTGGCGGACTTACAGCGGACCGTCTTCGTGAGGAAATTAGAAAAACGAAAGAAATCACTAACAAGCCATTTGCCGTTAATTTAATGCTGATGATGAAAAATATCCCGGAATTAATTGAGGTAGTCATTGACGAAGGTGTAGGAATTGTTACGACTGGTGCAGGCACTCCGGCTCCTTACATGACAATTTTTAAAGAACATGGAATTAAAGTCATTCCAGTCGTTCCTTCTGTAAAAATAGCCAAGAAGATGGAAGCATTAGGTGTAGATGCCATTGTTGCTGAGGGTACAGAAGCAGGCGGACATGTTGGTGAAACAACAACGATGGCTTTATTGCCACAAGTAGTTAGTGCGGTTTCAATCCCTGTTGTGGGTGCGGGTGGTATCGCTGATGGACGGGGAATTGCTGCAGCCTTTGCATTAGGTGCTCAAGGTGTTCAGGTAGGAACTCGTTTCTTAGCAACAGTGGAGTGTCCAACACATGAAAACTTTAAACTTGCCGTTGTAAATGCCGATGATACAAGTACAACTGTTACAGGCCGCAGCCTTGGCGGTCCCGTACGCAGCATTAAAAACAGCATGATTGCAGAATTTCTCGAGCTTGAAAAACAAAATGCTTCTCGTGATGAATTAGAAAAGATTTCTTTAGGCTCTTTACGTAAAGCTGTGTTCGAAGGGGACACAGACCGCGGTTCTGTAATGGCTGGACAAATTTGCGGCTTAGTGAATGAAATTACAACAGTAGAAGAAATGATTACCAGCATGTTTGCAGAAGCTCAAGAAGTATTAAACAGACTTGGTAAAATAACCGTTGCGGAAGAAGAAAAAGAGTTAGTCCTAGTTTAATAGAAGCTGCTAATAACAGTGCCTTAGTAGGCGCTGTTTTTTGGTTTCTAGAAATGTCATAATATATCCACTGTCTTGGTAGTGCTTTTTCGTTATAATGTAGGCGATAAGTGAGTAGGAGGCGTTGATAGAAATGAAGAAAAGAGCAATTGATAAATCAAAGAGTAATCTGAAGGTTCAAGATATCAACGATTTACCTTCGACTTTATTTGTTACGGATGGAAAGGGAAATATTCTTATATCAAATGAGTTTACTGCACTGACTCTTGGAATTTCGCTGGATGAACTATTAAAAATGAATGTTCAAGATTTAGTAAAAGCAGGTTACTATAAACGATCAATTACAATGGAAGCCATTGAAACCAAACAAAGGGTATCGCGAACGGTTGATACGAACCGAGGGTTTCATATCAAATCCACCTCTATCCCAATCTTACAAAAGGACGGAGAGGTGCAGCTGGTTGTAACTACATCCAACGAATATAATGGAAAATTCCCTATGTTCAATGTCGACCCTAATATAGTAAATATAAAGAATAAAAGTAAAGAAGATAAAATTGACAAAGGATCCGAGATTGATTTTGTGGCTGAGAGCTTGGCCATGAAACAAATTGTAAAGGTCTGCAATCAAATTGCCTCTTATGATAGCAAGGTATTAATCTACGGAGAGTCAGGAACGGGTAAGGAGGTCATTGCCCGCTATCTACACCGTAAAAGTGACCGCGTGCTGGGACCTTTTGTGACGATTAATTGTGCGGCCATTCCGCCGGCATTATTTGAACAAGAGTTATTTGGCTATGAGAAAGGGGCCTTCGCAGGTGCCTCAGAAGAAAAGCAAGGCATTATTGAGATGGCCAATGACGGGATTCTGTTTTTAGATGAAATTGCTGAAATGCCTTTGGAAATGCAAGCAAAATTGTTGAGGGTTATTGATAATAATGAAGTGAGACGAGTCGGCGGTGTACGGAATGTACAGATTAATTGCCGGATTATTGCTGCTACTAACCGGGACATATGGAAGATGGTAAAGAAGGGATTGTTCCGTGAGGATCTATATTATCGAATAAATGTCATACCCATTCATATTCCTCCACTAAGGAACCGCAAATTGGACGTTGTGGGGTTAATCTCCTTTTTCCTGGCAGAGTTTAATGAAAAGTACCGGGAAAAGCTGGTGCTGGGAGCGGATGAGTTTCAAAAGATGCTAAAATCGGATTGGCCCGGAAATGCCAGGGAATTAAGGAACTATGTTGAGCGGCTGGTGGTTACCGAGCAGCAAAACATCAAGCATTCTTCTGAGGATATGGTGACAGATTGGTTTGCGATTGATCATTTTATAAAAAGCAATATGGACAAACAATCTACTTTAAAAGATTTTACCTCTATTGTTGAGGGCAGGTATATTAAGCATGTTCTTGAAAAGTTTAATGGAAATGCGACGGAAGCGGCGAAGAAATTAGGTATCGACCGGTCGGTTATTTATCGGAAGTTGAAGAAGATGGAGAGTGTTCTTCAAGGAGTTGACTGAAATAAGGGAGGAACCGCAATTATGATTATCGGTTCATCCCTTATTTCGTGTTGTGTTACCATTCCCTTGGCTGGTAGTTAAGATCTTCAAATAATTGCTCTTTTTCCTTCTTGGTTAAATCCCGCCACTGGCCAATGGGCATATTGCCAAGATGGATATTCATAATCCTTGTCCGCTGCAGCTTGGCCACCTCATAGCCTAAGGCTGCACACATGCGGCGGATTTGCCGGTTGAGACCTTGGGTTAAAATAATTTTGAAGACATATTTCGACACCTGTGTAACTTTGCAGGGGAGGGTCTTGGTATCTAGAATTTCCACTCCAGCAGCCATTTTCTTAACGAATTCAGCTGTAATTGGCTTGTTCACAGTGACAATATATTCTTTTTCGTGTTTATTTTCTGCCCGGAGGATTTCATTTACAATATCCCCGTCATTTGTAAGGAGGATCAGCCCATCTGAGTCTTTATCTAGCCGGCCAATATGGAAAATCCTTTGAGGATGATTAACAAAATCAACAATATTCCCTTTTATATGTTTTTCCGTGGTGCAAGTAATGCCCACAGGCTTATTTAAGGCAATATAGACATAGTCTTTCTTTACCTTAATGAGACTTCCATCAACCCGAACCTCATCACCCGACTCTACCTGGCTGCCCATCTCAGCAGTTTTCCCATTAATCGTGACCCTGCCCTCACTAATTAACTTATCTGCTCCTCTTCTGGAGCTCTTACCTGATTCACTAATAAACTTATTAATCCTAATGTTAACCACAACCTTCAGTGGAATTGTCTGATAAAAGAATAACCTAAATTCCCAGCCCTTTTCAAGGGGTTTAGGTGCCTGTCACCATAACTCCTATTTGCACTATTATAATCATACCTTACCATTTTAAAGCATGATTCTGCTGTTACGACAATTTTCTCTCCATTTTATGACAGAAGTATCATGCCTAATCCTTAGTAAGGGAGGGTTATTTCATTGGGGATTTTCCATTAAAAAATAATATGTTTACATGTATACATATTTGTTTTCTTGTAAACAACACTGTATACATGTTAATATGACGGGGTGCAAACGGATTTGTAATCATGTATACATTATTGTGTACATGATTACAAAATGGTTGCTAGTTACATGTCAACTTGTTCAGTTCGCTGGGTTCAAGGAACAATCTTATCAACAGCGCAGGATTCTACCTATATAAATCCCTTGCCTTTTATGTAGTACTAGTAGTTGGGAATTAAGAGAAGCAACGGCAGGTGTGAGTACCTAGATCACGTCCGTTTAAATATTTGTCAATTGATGAAGAATCAGCATTGTTATAAAAAATATTCAGTGAAGTGCCAGAATAAGCAATCTGGACATCGTGGCTTGAAGTGAATGCAAGTGGTACAAAGGTAACTATGTGTTGAACGGATCTAATATTTTTTACAAGAACACAATCAAGTAGACAAAGTTGTTTACGTGTATACGAATTAGTAGACTTCTAGCGTATACATGTATACATTTTGTTTGCAATTTGTTTACGTATCTGTTTACATGAAAACAAAAGGGTATACACGTTGAAACCAAAGGATGTATACAATTTGTGTATTCATGTTTACTCAACTGTGTACAACATTGGAAAAGTTTACAAAGTGTTTACTTTTTTACACTTTTATTTCTATTCTAAATGTCCCATTGAAGAATCTATCAATTTGATATAGCCTTATAGTTACAGAGATTTAATACATAAAACTCTTAAATATGAAAGGGAATGATATAAATGACTAAGTCTAGAGTTGCAGCAATTGATGTTGGAAATGATTCAATTAAGGCTATTTTCGGAGAATTAGAGTACCAATTGAATATACCTAATATAATCGCCCGTGATACAGAGGATCGCCCTGTCATTGGGATTGAAGAGCTTGATAATAAAAACCCGCTGGATGGTATTCATATCAAAGTTCACTCCCCTGCCCTAAAAGATAACAATGCCATTTACCGTGTAGGTAATCTAGCAACAAAGACGGATAATGCTACTGAATTGGACCCAGGAAGCAGCAAGTCTGAAGAAGACCAAACACTAATCATGCTTTTTGCAACATTAGCATTGGATGCAGTAAAACAAGATGGTTTTCCAAAAGCTAAGAATGTAATTGAAGCTACTTACACATTAGGAACTGGACTTCCTCTTCGTGAAGTGAAGGAAGGTAAGGATGCGGGCTATCGTTCAAGATTAATCGGCAATGTCCATCAGGTTGAATTTTTAGTAACGCCAAAATACCAAGGTTTAAAGATTAATTTGAAATTTAATGAAGTAAAAGTTTATCCGGAAGGCTTTGCCGCTTTTATTAACTTAGTCATGGACAATAGTCTAAAAATCATTAATAAGGATTTAATTGATAAGCGAATCCTCATTCAGGATATTGGCGGTTTATCAACCGATATCGCTGTGATTAAAAACCGCAATGTTGATGATGATAAAGCGCAAGGCTTTAACCTTGGGGTTTCAGAATCATTAGAAGCCATTCGTGAAGAAATTCGCAAAAAGCACGGTGTGGAATTAGACAGCCGCCGTGATGTGGTTGAAATAATCACTAGAAAAAATGACCGCAACCATATTATGGTTAAGGGAAGCCGGACAAGCGTCCATGATATTACAGACCGTATTTTGCTTGATTTAGCTAAAAAGCAATATCGTTTGCTGCGCAATGTTTGGCAAAAGAACTCACAAACTGAAATCTGCTATTTTGTTGGCGGCGGATCCCATGTTTTAAAAGATTATCTAAAAACTTTAAATAATAATTTAGATGGTTATAACATTGAATTCTTTGAGGATGAAAAAGAAAGCATCTGGATGATGGCCAATGCTTACTATAAACTCATCATGGATTTTGTGAGAAAAACGGAGAAGCCTAAAGAACCAATTAAAGCGAACTAGGTGATCGTATGAAAAAATCTTCTTCAAATGATATCAAGCGAGGCCAAGCGATCTCTTTTCGCATCCCTTCTGATACGCCTGACCATATTGTGAAACATCTGCAAAGGTTAAAAGAGACAGAGCGGAGAAATTTCTCCAGCACCATTGCTGAATTTGTCATCCAAGGGGTAAGTCAATCGTTTTCCCGTGAAAAAGAAACGATTACCATTCCCCTCCCTAAGAAGTTAACAAAGGCACAGCGCGATTGGTTAAAGCATGAACACTCAGAGGCCATGCTGGGAAGTATTCTTCATCAGTTGATTTCGAATCCTGTTAGAGCCACTTCTTTACTTGCTTCGTTAAATAGCAATTCATTGGATATTGACGAGGCATTATACCTTCAGGAAGAACTGTCGTCTGTTCCTCTGCAGGTACCTGATAGCCGCACGGATTTACCGATTCAAACTGATTCTTTGGAGGAGCTAGCGGCAGGTTTAGATGACTTGGATGATGATTTAGATTCATTTAATTGGGAAACGGCCAAGAAAAAAGATCTGCCTGAAGAAGAAGTGAAGGAAGAAGAACTTGATGCGGATGACCTGCTTGGCGGGTTTTTAGCTAATATGAATAAATAAAAAGTGGAGCCCCAAACATATAGCGCTTGTGGGGCTCCTTCTGTTTAATGCTGTTTATTCGGTAATACTTGACTTTGGTGACCCTTGCTTTGGCGTTCCTTATTGTCCTTATCTTTTTCTTGTCTTTCATGGAGTTTTTCAACAAATTCGTGTGTAGTATTCTCTTCCACTTAAGCTAACCTCCTTTAAAAAATGAACCATAGTTATTCTTTGCAAAATGTAGATAAATATGTAAATGGATTAGATATAAACTCGTGAACATCTCATACATATTAGATAAGGTCTTTTTGACTAGGAAAGTAGTAGGCTGATTAATATGGATAGGTGGTGGGCTGATGGAGCTGCCTGCTAATATTGTTCTTGATAGCGGTATCCTTAATGATGCATTAATTCAAAAGAGAGAAATTTTGTATAAAGGCATGAATGGACGATATGTTGAACGTTTTTTTCTTTCACCCTCAAAAAGCTTTATTTTTAAACCATTAACCAACAATGAACAATTAGGTAAAGAAGTATGGGTCAACGAACATATTCTCCCGCAGTTCCCTGCAATATACCCCAAGATTATTTCCTGCAAAATAAGTGAAAATCCTGAATTGAATTGGATGATAGTAGAGGACCTTGGACCACTGACCCATGGGTTTAATGAAGCTAGTGCTTTAGAAGTGATTAAAATGATGTCCTGGTGGCATTCGCTGCCGATTGAAGAATATCGAGGTGTACCGACAACAGGATTAAAGCCGCAAATCAGTGAGATTGTCGCTGAAGTCAACAGTTTGAGGGATGAATTTTTCGAAAAGTTGCCCTGTTTGGATATAGAAAGGGAAACCGTTGAACGGGTGTATGGATTTCTAAAGGATCACCAATTTTCTAACCGCTTGGTATTGTCGCACGGAGATTTACATGTAGGTAACTTTGCTCTCGTTGGCAATAAGTTGAAGATTTTGGACTGGGAACATACCCATTACAATGTGCCATATTGGGATTTGTACCATTTGATTGATATGTCCCATCCTCTTTTTCCTAAAAAGGTAACAGTAAGGCTTCGGCAGCAAATGCTGAAGGCCTATGTGGAACAAGTGGCATTCGAAATAGACAGGGGCTTGTTTTTAAGGGAGTATCATTTATTTTCAGCTGTCTTTTCTATTTGGATGATTGGGCTGATTAAGAAGGACCTTAGAGCAAGTGACCGGAGATGGCCGGAGGAACAACTGGAGAGGCAGCTGAAGGAAACAATTTTAAGTCTGAAGGAATGTGCAGAGGCACTTTGTTAAGGTAAAAAAAGCTAACCACGGGGGTTAGCTTTTTCTATTTTTATGCCTTTTGCTCGGTTAGTTTAATAATTTCAATGATGGTTTCGGTTGCTTTAACCATATTTTCAACGGAGATAAATTCAAATTTTCCATGGAAATTTTCTCCACCGGTAAAAATGTTTGGTGTCGGAAGACCCATGTATGACAGTTGTGAGCCGTCTGTACCGCCACGGATTGGCTTGGTGATCGGCTTAATTCCCAAGCTAACCATGGCTTCGTGAGCAATGTCGACGATTTCCATGACTGGTTCAATTTTTTCTCGCATGTTATAGTATTGATCATTCAATTCTAGCAGGATTTTGTCGCTGCCATATTTGGCTTGCAGTTCGCTGACAATTGCTTGTACGGCCGCCTTGCGGTCATTGAATTTTTCCCGGTCATGGTCCCGGATGATATAGTGGAGATTGGTTTGCTCGACATCACCATTGAAGGACAGCAGATGATAAAAGCCTTCGTATCCTTCCGTGTGTTCCGGTGCTTCTTGGGCCGGAAGTTTGCTTTGGAGTTCCATACCGATTTTGATTGAGTTGATCATTTTGTCTTTGGCTGAACCCGGATGAATGTTGCTGCCTTTGATGGTGATTTTGGCCGCTGCGGCGTTAAAGCTTTCGAATTCTAATTCTCCAAGTGGGCCGCCATCAACGGTGTAGGCATATTTCGCATGGAAGGCCGCAACGTCAAACTTATGCGGGCCTCTGCCGATTTCTTCATCTGGCGTGAACGCAATGCGGACCTTACCGTGTTTGATTTCTGGGTGCTGAATCAGGTAGGCCATTGCGGTCATGATCTCGGTGACGCCTGCTTTGTTGTCAGCGCCAAGCAGTGTGGTGCCGTCTGTTGTGATTAAGGTGTGCCCTGTGTATTCTGGCAGGCTTGGGAAGTCTTTTGGTGACAAGATCACTTTAAGGGACTCGTTTAAGATGATTTCACCGCCGTCATAGTTTTCAGTGATTTGCGGGTTGACGTTTTTGCCGGTGAAGTCGGTTGCGGTGTCAACGTGGGCAAGGAAACCGATGACTGGGGCTTCTTTGTCGGTGTTGGCAGGCAGGGTGGCCATGAGGTAGCCGTTTTCGTCAAGTGTGACTTCTTCCATGCCAATCTGTTTTAGTTCTGCCTCGAGCATGTGGAGCAAGGTCCACTGCCCTTCTGTGGATGGGCATGTTTCGCTGTTTTCATTGGATTGTGTGTCTACTTTTACATAGGAAGTAAATCTTTCGATTAGTTCGTTTTTCAATTGGGCTGCACTCCCTTTTTTTGTGTATGTATATCATGAATATCATATCACTTTGGGTTTGAAAAGATAACTCTTGGATAAGAGTTGCATACTCTTGGATGAGGTAAGCATACTCTCGGATAAAGGGGCAAAACTCTCGCATAAGGGAGAAATACTCTCGAGAAGAGAAATAACTCTCGGATGAGGTAAGCATACTCTCGGATAAAGGGGCAAAACTCTCGCATAAGGGAGAAATACTTTCGAGAAGAGAAATAACTCTCGGATGAGGTAAGCATACTCTCGGATAAAGGAACAAAACTCTCGCATAAGGGAGAAATACTCTCGAGAGGAGAAATAACTCTCGGATGAGGTAAGCATACTCTCGGATAAAAGAGCAAAACTCTCGCATAAGAGAGAATACTCTCGAGAAGAGAAATAACTCTTGGATGAAGAGAGTTTACTCTCGGATAAAAGAGCAAAACTCTCTGATATAGCTGACTAACTCTTGATTCATGGGGGAACATAATTACCCAAATTAAAGAGCCTGCTTTCATTTTAGATAAAAAGTAAAATTACCCTTTAATAAAAAAACTACTCAAACATATAATACTTCCGGTCCTTGAATAACCCCTCCGACCTCATATCCATACTCTTTAATATCCTAGTAGCTGTATGAATATCATCCACCCCCAAAAACTCCCGACACTCCCTATTAGTAATACTCCTCTTATAAATCAAAAACCACTCCCGTAATGCCCGCTCATGGGCTACATGATCCTTGGCATCGCAACAAGGACAAACCCAGGTGCGTGGCAGCTTAATCATTCCAATCCTGCCGCAAAACATACACCTCACTCCATTTTGAAAATCACTAAAAGGAAGCTTAAAAGACTCACAAACTGGTTTTGGAATAAAAGGCTGGTGACTAATCAGCAACTCATCAGTCAGGTGCTGAAATGCAGAGGAATTTAACTTTCGTTCTTGTCGTGGGATGTTCTTAATAAACGAGGAAATCATGCTGGGGAACAATAGCTTGGTTTTTACCGGGGGAACAGCCACAATTTGCTTCGGATAAGCCAAAACAACTGCCCCATAAACAGGCAGCTGCAGTCCGCGGGCCTTCAGCCAATTAAGAAGTAAATCACAATTACGCCTCAACTGAACTACCGGACTCTCAAACCCATCTTTATGCCCATCCTCCCTCGTCCTAACCAACTGTGGTGGATTATCCCTAAACTCCAGCGTACCGCCAATATTTTTCACCTCCAAAACAACCCCAAACCAGGGGCTCAACGTAAACGTATCCATTTGAAAATAGTCATTAGAAGCAGGAGACAAATCATGAAGGATATGGTGGTCAAATGAAAAGGAGACCTTGCGGAGAACCTCAGCAACCCGTTCCTCCCCGCCAATACCAGCCTCAATCGAAGCCTGTTTAGCAGCCAGAAACGGTAAAGCAGAATGCCCGGCAGGAAGCCGGCTTTGAGCAGCTAGTAAACCTTCTAGCTTCAAGGATGGATCACGGCTCTTGATACAAATAGTAAGCACCTCCCAAAAGTTACAATCACTTGCATCGTAGCATACCCTCCTCTCCCCTTACATCATTTTCACATTTTTGTAAAAAATATAGATTGTCACCCATTGACCAAAGTAGTCAACAGGAATATAATGACTCCATTGACTGATATGGTCAATGCAAAATCAAGGAGGGCTGAGCCCGTGTTCACGAAATTTTTCAACTTAGATACAGACAAACAAGACAGAATCATAAATGCATCCATAAAAGAATTTGCCCAGAAAGGATATGATAAGGCCTCAACCAACGAAATCGTGAAAGAAGCCGAAATCTCAAAAGGGATCCTTTTCCATTATTTTAAAAACAAAAAGCAGTTGTTCTTATTCCTGTTTGACTATTGTATCCAAGTCATAACTGAAGACTTTTACAAAAAAGTTGACCTATCTGAGACGGATTTTTTTAAAAGAATTCGTGCTGCTATCATCATCAAAATGGATCTCCTCACCAAATATCCCGACATCTTTAAGTTCATTGAAGGGGCCTATATGGATGATTCCGCAAATATCAAAGGGGAGATAGCCCAAAAGGTGAAAGAACTAAATGAGATTAACTTCGGAAAAGTGTATGAAGGTATTGATCTTTCAAAATTCAGAGACGATATTGACATTCAAAAAATCTTGAAAATTATCACCTGGACCTTTGAAAAATTAAGTGAAGAAGAGCTTAACAAAGCAAAGCTGTTACCGAACCATGAAGTCGACTACTCAGCCATTCAGCTGGAAGCAGAAGAATACTTCCAACTCTTAACCAAAGTCTTTTATAAATAAACAGGGGGCAAAAACCATGAATGTGATTGAAATTAACAATCTAACTAAGACTTATGGCAAGTCAAGAGGGATTACGGATATCAGCTTTCATGTGGAACAAGGAGAAATTTTCGGGCTCATCGGGCCAAACGGGGCTGGTAAATCGACAACCATCCGTACGCTGCTTTCCTTAATTTACCCAACAAGCGGCAGTGCGGCTATTTTTGGTAAAGACTGCATAAAGTTTGCCCCGGAAATTAAAAAGGAAATTGGCTACCTCCCTTCCGAGGTCTTTTACTATGACAATATGAAAGTCAAAGATCTCTTAAAATATTCAGCTAGCTTTTATAAAAAAGACTGCAGTAAGAGAATGAAAGAATTAGCAGAAATCATGGATTTGGATCTTAATAAAAGAATTGACGATCTCTCCCTGGGAAATAAAAAGAAAGTTGGCATCGTGCAAGGCCTGCTTCATGAACCAAAACTAATCATTCTTGATGAACCAACAAGCGGTCTCGATCCCTTAATGCAGCAGAAGTTTTTTGAATTGCTGGAGGAAGAAAATCGTAAGGGTGCCACGATCCTTTTTTCATCACACATTTTGAGCGAAGTACAAAGGCTATGCAATCGAGTAGCGATTATCAAAGAGGGCAGGATTGTTACAGTAGAAAAGATAAGTACCTTGCAAGAAAATAATTACAAAAAATTTAAGGTCGAGGCCCCATCTGATCTGGATCCGCAGCATTTTAACATCAGAGGTGTCAATAATCTAAAGGCCAAGGGAAATCAAGTAAGTTTTCTCTTCAGAGGAAACATCAACACTGTGCTCAAAAAAATAGCAGAAATTGAAATTGTTAATCTATGGATTGAGGAGCCCGATCTTGAGGAGATCTTTATGCACTATTACGAAAAGGAGTAGGTAGACGATGAATGTATTTTTTCATGAGTTAAAGGCCTATCGGAAATCAACGATCATTTGGACCTTTTCGTTAATTATGGTGGCATGGTTGTTCTTATCGATGTTTCCTTCGTTTGCAAAAGATGCAGAAGAGTTTAAGAATTTATTAGCAGGCTACCCGCTGGCAATGAGGAAGGCAATTGGACTTAATTTGGAGACTCTTTTTACCCTATTAGGCTTCTATAGTTATGCTTTGACCTTCATTACCCTGTGCGCGGCTATACAGGCAATGAATCTCGGGACAGGAATTGTCAGTAAAGAAGTGCGGGAAAAAACGGCTGATTTTCTATTAACAAAGCCGGTCACGCGGAAGCAAGTCCTTACAGGTAAACTGTTGGCTGCCTTTACGTCACTCTTAATTACCAATGCAGTTTATCTCATTGCAGTAAATTCTATTGCCTTGCAGGTCAAAACTGAGGACTATAGTGTGAAAACGTTCCTGCTGCTCTCCCTGACCATCCTTTTTATCCAATTCATTTTTCTGGCAATCGGGTTTATTTTCTCTTGTATTATTCCAAAAATTAAGTCTGTCCTGACGGTATCATTAGCAACGGTCTTCGCATTTTACTTTTTGGGTGTGATCAGTGATTCAGCAAGTGATGATGTAAAACGGTATATCTCTCCATTTAAGTACTTTGATAACACATACATTATAAAGCACTCCGGCTATGAGGGGCCGTTTCTCATTGCAGGATTGGTTATTGTAATAGCCGCTATTGCAGGTAGTTATTTGATCTATGCCAAAAGGGATATTCATGCCGTTTAGCTGGAGGGATTCGCTAATGAATATATTTTTAAAAGAATTAAAGTCTTATCGTAAATCGCTCATTTTTTGGAGTATTGGTGTGTTCTTGATGGTGTTATCCGGAATGAATAAGTACTCGAACTTGTATTCTTCTGAGCAATCCATGAATGATTTGATGGCCGATATGCCCAAATCAATGCAGGTGATTATGGGAGTCGGCAGCTTAGACTTGTCAAAGGCAAGCGGCTATTATGGCATGCTGTTTGTGTATTTATTATTAATGGCAACCATTCATGCGGCGATGCTCGGGGCGGGGATTATCGCGAAGGAGGAACAGGATAAAACCTCAGAGTTTTTATTCGTGAAGCCGGTTTCGAGAGTTAAAGTGATTACGGCCAAATTACTGGCGGCTTTATTCAACATAATTGTATTCAATCTTGTAACGCTTGTCTCATCCATTGTTCTTTTGGCCCAATACAGCAAGGGTGAAGATGTAAATAGTGATATTGCCATCTTGATGGCGGCGATGTTTATTTTGCAGCTGTTGTTTCTCGTAATGGGCAGTGCGATTTCGGCTGTGAAGAAGAAATCGAAGAAGTCGGCTGCTTTGTCGGCAGGTGTTCTGCTGCTAACTTTCATTTTGTCAGTGGCAATCGATTTAAATCATTACATGAAAGGGTTTAAGTATTTAAGCCCGTTTAAATATTTTGAAGCAAAAAATGTGATGTATGGCGGCGGATTCGAGCCAGTCTTTGTCATAATCTCTTGCTTGTTTATCGCCGCTTTTACAAGTATGACCTATATTTTTTATAAAAAAAGAGATTTAAATGTTTAAAGACCGGGGGATTTCCTCCGGTCTTTTGCTATGAATTAAGAAGTAAAAATCGTCTTTGAGAATTGTCCAGCTCCAGCGCCTAGCCCCTCGAGGTCACAAGCCAAGCCGTCCAAAAGGTTAAAAGGCAACCTTCCGGCCGGCTTGGCTTGCGCTAGTCGGGGCTTACCAAGGCGCTTGCGCTTTTCCTACTTTTCCCTTGCCATTTTAATAAGTGTATTAATGTCACTTGAAAGTTTTGTATAGTTCGTCTGGTCTGCTTTAATATTGGCTTTTATTCCATCAATGAGCGGCATGGCTTTTGCATTGGTGATCGTTAATGTTTGGACCTGGCCATCAAATGCTTTGTTCATTAAGTCTTTGGCACGGTCCAAGTTGTCATCAGTATTTAGTTTCGACATGTCTACTCCATCAAGGTTTCCTTTTCCAGATGAACCTGAAGTGTTGGTTAACACTTTTTGCTGCATTTCATCGTAGCGTGTGGAAGTCGTTTGTGCCGAGGCTCTCGCCAGGATAACGGTGTCGTCTAGGACAAATACTTTAATCCCTGGTATTCCTGCCGCAGATAGCCTTGATTCTAAATGTGAAGAAATTCCTCCATCATGCAGGCTGGAGCTGCCAATCAAACTATAAACATTTGTCCCAAGCCCGGCGGTCGTTTTGCCATTTGCGTTGGTCGTTACTTTTTTATCCCGGTCAACACTTGGAATCACGTCTGGATTGTCAGTTGAACCATGGACATGACCATTACCTTTCGTGTTTAATGACTGACTATGCAGGTTTGCGGCATCCACCTGATTTTCCCCTTGAGTTGCGGAGCATCCAGTGAGTATGAGGAAAGTCAAACACATGGTTCCGCAGCAAACAGTCCAAATTCTTTTCATTTTTTTTGCCCTCCTTTTTTTATCATTTTCTCCTTTCCTTTTATAAGTATGAATGGTTTATTTTGGAACATAATAATGGCAAAGCAAGGATATTGCTGTAATTTTTGGGTTGACGTACAAACAATACTCTGGAGGTGTACATCTTGGTTGAAAAAAATAAAGAAAATCCAGATTCAGTATCTAGAAGATCCTTTCTTCGAAACGCGGGTTTAACAGTTGGCGGACTCGTTGTGGGGGGAAGTATTGGCAGTCTATTCCCCCGGGATAAAAATGAAACGACAAAGGTTACAGAGACGAAAAGCGAAGATTTGAATCAAGCGCTTATGTATTTTACAAAAGAGCAATTCCTTGTTATTGAAGCTGCAACAGAACGAATTTTTCCAGAAGATGATCAAGGGCCTGGTGCAAAGTCCCTTGGGGTTGCCTATTTTATTGATCACCAATTAGCAGGATATTGGGGGTTTAATGGCCGCGAATACATGCAGGCCCCGTTTTATCCAGGTGAAAAAGTCCAGGGATATCAAGGCAGGTTAAAGCGAAGGGAAATATTTGATATAGCGATTCGTGAAATCCAAAATCATAGTAACACTGTCTACAAGAAAAACTTCACGGAGCTTAAGGATGAAGAACAAGATGCAATCTTAAAAGACTTTGAAGAGGATAAAGTGAATGTAACCACTATTTCTCCGAGCGGTTTTTTCCAAATGCTTCGAAGTGCCACTTTAGAAGGTGCATATAGTGATCCGTTATACGGAGGAAATTTGAACATGGATGGCTGGAAGATGAAGAATTACCCAGGCAGTCAGATGGCATATACAGACATAATTGATAAGGATTTTAAAAAAATTGCCCCGCAAAGCCTAAAAAGCCATATGAATCACTAGAAAGGCGGAAGCGCCTTGCCCAGGGGCGACCGGCATAAGACGAGCCGGTGAGAAGGCTGTTCTTTAGTCTTCTTGACGGATTGGCTTATGACCCGAGCCCCTAGGCGCTGCAGCCAGACACTAGAAAAGCGGAAGCGCCTTGCCCAGGGGTGGCATCTAATAGAGGAATGCATTTATTTTTAAAAAAGAAGGTGGAAATATGGCCAGAAAGCTGCCAAAAGTTGATGTTGTAATCGTGGGTGTTGGTTGGGCAGGAGGAATCATTGCCAAAGAATTGACAAAAAAGGGATTAAAGGTTGTCGGATTAGAAAGAGGAAAAGAACGGAAAACAGAAGATTACTTTATGATCCATGATGAATTACGCTATGCCCTTCGCTATGAGCTTATGCAGGACCTGTCTAGAGAAACGATAACGTTTAGAGGCAATGAAAAAATTCGTGCCCTGCCGATGCGGCAATATGGTTCGTTTTTGCTTGGCGATGGCTTGGGCGGGTCTGGGGTCCACTGGAACGGGCAAACGTTCCGCTTTTTGCCTTACGACTTTGAAATCTACAGTAAAACCGTTGAACGGTATGGGAAAAAGAAAATTCCTGCCGATATGAATCTTCAAGATTGGGGTATTACATACGATCAATTGGAGCCATATTACGACCGATTTGAAAAAACGGCAGGCATTTCGGGGGAGGAAAATCCACTCGCTGGAAAACGCTCGGATAAATATCCGACCCCGCCAATGAAAAAGACACCTGCGATTCAGATGTTTGAGAAGGCCGCGAAAAATATGAAGCTCCATCCCTATATGATGCCATCAGCGAACCTGTCGGAGTCTTATAAAAATCCCGATGGTATTCAGAGGGCAGCCTGTCAATATTGCGGTTATTGTGAACGGTTTGGCTGTGAGTACGGTGCAAAGGCAGATCCGGTTGTGACGGTCATCCCTGTTGCTAACAAAACAGGAAACTTTGAAATCAGAACCCATTCCAATGTAAGAAGGATCTTAAAAACAGGTAACAAAGTAACAGGGGTCCTGTACACAGATGTGACGACTGGTGAGGAAATTGAGCAGCCTGCAGATATTGTGGTGATGACTAGCTATGTATTTAATAATATTCGCCTTCTATTAATGTCTGGAATCGGCAAGCCGTATGACCCGAATACAGGAACGGGTGTGATTGGGAAAAACTATGCCTATCAAGTTATTAAAGGGAATGCGATTGGCTTTTTTGATGATAAAGAATTTAGTACCTTTGCAGGTGCTGGATCACTGGGAATGGTTTGTGACGATTACAATGGCGATAATTTTGACCATAGTAATGTGAATTTCATCCATGGCGGGATGATTTCATTAGCGCAGACTGGTTTAAGGCCGATTCAAAACAATCCTGTTCCAAGTGGTAAGCCGACTTGGGGCAAAGAATTCAAGGCCAATTCCGTTAAATATGCGAACCGCTTTTTATCTGTTGCTTCTCAAGGTTCTTCGATGCCGTTTAAGCGTCATTTTCTTGATTTGGACCCAACCTATAAAGATGCCTTTGGCGATCCGCTCATCCGCATCACGTTTGATTTTGAGGAACAAGACCGGCAAATGTCTAAATTTCTTGCAGATAAATGTGCTGATATCTTAAAGGAAATGGGTGCAGATCATATTGATTCAATGAAGGATTTAGGTCCTTATGATATAACTACTTATCAATCCACCCATAATACGGGCGGTGTAATCATGGGAGCGGACCCAGCGACATCGGCAGTAAATAACTACTTGCAAATGTGGGATGTTGATAACCTATTTGTCATTGGTGCCTCTGCATTCCCGCATAATTCCGGCTATAATCCAACAGATACTGTCGGAGCCTTAGCCTACCGTGCGGCCGAAGGAATCTTGAAATATCGAGATAAAGGCGGACAAGTAGTTTAACAGTGCTCTTAGTGGATTTAACTTTAAAGAAAGTGTTAATATGGAAAATAAAACAAAGGGAGAGAAATTGAAATGACAAACCAAAATGAAAACGCTGCATTACCGCCGAAAACCTGTTCAATTGAACGGTTAGTAACCATGGAAGAAGATGTAAAAAAGGTATTGGCTGGTGAAAAGACAGCAACAAGACGGAACGGACGCTATGCCGATCCAGGTGAAATCATGACCCTTGAAGGCCGTCAGTTTGTAGTGGATAAAGTATATTCACAGAGCCTTGGCGAGTTAACAGATGATGATGCCCGCCGCGAGGGCTTTAACACGGTGGAAGAATATAAACAATCCATTCTTGCCTACCATCCAGGGATGCCATGGCTGCCGCAGATGCGTGTCTGGGCCCATGAATTCCGCCCTTTAGATTAATAGTAATTTGGTCCATTTTCTTAGAAATGGACCATTTTTTTATGCAGCACACCTTATTAATTGTTTTAATCCGGTAATCGAAATTATAATAGGTTTAATAATGCTGCTAAGGATTAGGTGATAGCAATGAAGTTTTTATCAAAATACGCAAAAAAATATTGGAAGTCTTTTAGCATTGCTGTCCTATTCCTCACCTTCGAAGCAATAAGTGATTTGATGCAGCCGACGATCATGGCAAAAATCATCGATGAAGGTGTGGCAAACCGAGATATTCATTATGTGTTGAAAATGGGCGGTTTGATGCTCTTGATCACCTTCTTTGGTGCGATTAGTGCCTCAACACGCAGTATAATGGCCAGCATTGTGTCACAGAACTTTGGAACAGAACTTAGAAGTGATCTGTTTAAAAAAATTCAAACGCTTTCCTTTAAAAATCTTGATAAGTTTAACCGTGCTTCGTTGATCACACGTTTAACCAACGATGTGACACAAGTGCAAGTGTTTGTAAATGGATTAATGCGGATCTTCGTTAAGGCCCCGCTTGTAGCAATTGGCGGCCTTGTGATGGCCGTACGTCTAAATCTGCACTTATCAGTTGTCCTAGCTGTGGTTGTGCCCATAGTCGCACTATTAATTGTGCTTAACTTGCGTTTCGGCTTTCCCCTCTTTTCTAAAGTGCAGCAGGCTTTAGACCGGGTGAACTCCTCATTGAGGGAATATTTATCAGGTGTCCGTGTCGTTAAGGCCTTTAACCGTTTTGATGTTGAAATGAATAAGTTTAATAGTGCCAATGACCATTTTAAAGAGCAATCGATCGCCGCAGGGCGCCTGATGGCTACATTCAGTCCGCTGATCATGCTGACGGTGAATCTGGGAATTGTGGCCGTCCTTTGGATTGGCGGCTTAGGGGTGGAATCAGGCCAGATTCAAGTAGGCCATATAATCGCCTTTATTAATTATATGACGCAAATTTTATTTTCTCTTATGATGATTTCGATGGTTTTTAATATGTTTGTCAGGGCAAAGGCATCTGCGGTCCGCATTAATGAAGTTTTTTTACAAGAGGATGGTTCTATAGAAAAGTCGGGTGCTGTACTGCCGCCGCACGGCCAAGAGACAGGGAGAATTGACTTTGAAGATGTCACCTTTTCCTATGAAGGAACACAAGGAGAACCAATCTTAAAACATATAAATTTAACGATTCTTCCAGGGGAAACGGTTGGGATTATTGGTTCGACCGGATCAGGAAAGAGTACACTTGTCGGGTTAATTCCCCGTTTTTATGATGTGACGAGCGGAACGATAAAAGTGGATGGCCAAGATATCGCTCTTCAGGATCCAGAGAAGCTTAGGGATAAAATTGCGATTGTTCCGCAAAAAAATATTCTCTTTACCGGTACGGTTGGAGAGAATATCCGCTGGGGAAAAGAAGATGCAACGGACGAAGAAGTAAGGTCGGCCGCAGCGATTGCCGGTGCCGATGACTTTATTGCCGCATCGCCAGAAGGCTATGAAACAAAAATCGGGCAAGGCGGGGTTAATTTTTCAGGAGGACAAAAACAGAGGATTTCAATTGCCCGGGCCTTAGTAAAAAAACCTAGTATATTAATCTTAGATGATAGTACGAGTGCAGTCGACGTCGCCACGGAAGCCAAGATTAAAGCCGCCCTGAAAAAATACGCCCAGGGTCTTACATGTTTATTGATTGCTCAGCGGATTACCTCAATTATTGATGCAGATAAAATTGTAGTCTTAGACCACGGCGAACTTGCCGGTGTGGGAACGCATCGTGAACTCTTGGAGCAATGCCAAGTCTATCAGGAAATTTATCAATCACAGATGGGCAAGGAGGTTTTGTAAATGGCAAAGGGAAATGAACAAACTCAAAATACTCCTCCTCCCCTAAGGCCTGGTGGAGCTCATCATCTCCGCGGTCCTAAGGTTAAACCCAAAAACTTTAAGGGTACATTAAAACGTTTATGGCAGTACTTCGGTAATGAGCGGAAAATGCTGAGTGTTATTTTTGCCTTTATTATCGTTGATGCAGTCCTTATGCTGATTGCCCCATTTTTGATTGGTAAGGCTGTGGATGCTATGAGTCTTCAATCAGGGAAGGTTGATTTCAATCTGCTAGAAATCATGATTCTGGTCTTGTCTTTTGCTTATGTGGCTGATGCAGGACTTACCTTTTTACAGGGCTGGCTGATGGCTGGTGTGGCGCAGCGTGTGGTAAAACGTCTGCGCGGGGCTATTTTTCAAAAACTGCAAAAGCTGCCCGTTGCCTTTTTTGACTCTAGAACACATGGGGAACTGATGAGCCGGCTTTCAAACGATGTAGATAACGTCAGTAATTCCATCTCCCAGTCGACGACGCAATTAATGTCCGGATTGATTGTCTTAGTCGGGTCTTTGATTATGATGGTTTACTTAAGTCCTTTGTTAACGGCAGCAAGTCTTATAACTGTACCGCTTGTTTTTTTATTAACCAAGACCATTGCTAAGCGGACGAGTGTATTATTTAAAAATCAGCAGGTTCAGCTTGGCCAATTAAATGGGCATATTGAAGAAACCATCTCCGGGATTGAGGTCGTAAAGGCCTTCAATCATGAAAGACAAGTGATTGAAGAGTTCGAAACAGTCAATACCAAGCTTCGTGATGTCGGCCTTAAGGCACAAATATGGTCCGGTTTTTTAATGCCGATTATGAATGTCATTAATAATCTTGGCTTTGCGATCGTGGCAGTTATTGGCGGGATCCTCGCGGTAAAAGGGCTGGTTACGGTTGGAGCGATTGCTAGTTTCATTACATATTCAAGGCAGTTTGTCAGACCGATGAATGACATTGCCAATATATTTAATGTCTTACAGTCCGGTGTAGCAGGAGCTGAGCGGGTCTTTGAAATTATTGATGAAAAAGAAGAACCAGCCGACAGCCCCGGATCGGTTGAACTTAAGAATCCAAAAGGACATGTGGTCTTTGAGAATGTCAGCTTCGGCTATCGGCCGGATGTTTCAATTATAAAAAATGTCAGCTTTGAAGCAAGGGTCGGTACAAGTATTGCCCTGGTTGGTCCGACAGGTGCCGGTAAAACAACAGTAGTCAATCTGCTGACTAGATTTTACGATGTAACTGAGGGGCGGATCCTGCTCGACGGCCGGGATATCCGTGACTACACAAGAGATAGTCTCAGGAGATGCTTTGGCTTTGTCCTTCAAGATACGTATTTATTTTCCGGGACGATCAAGGAGAATATTAAATATGGAAATCCTGGAGCTTCAGATAAGGAAGTAGTACAGGCAGCGAAGATGGCGAATGCTGATGTATTTATTAATCGCCTGCCAGACAAATATGAAACCGTGTTATCGGAAAACGGCGGAAACCTTAGTCAGGGACAGCGTCAGTTGTTAGCCATTGCCAGGGTCATTTTAGCAAGACCGGCACTGCTGATCCTAGATGAGGCAACGAGCAGCATTGATACGAGAACAGAGCTTCATATTCAGGAGGCATTACTTAAATTGATGGAGCAGCGAACGAGCTTTATCATTGCCCACCGCTTAAATACGATTCGTGATGCTGATACAATTATGGTGATTGACAATGGACATATCATTGAAAAAGGAAGCCATGAAGAGTTAATAAACGCCGAGGGCCGATACTATCAGATGTTTTTTAATCAATTTAAAAATGTCGAAGGTGCTCTTCATTTGTAGAGTGCCAGTTGGCAGGAGACTTGAGAATGCAGGACATAAGCATTCTCTTTTTTTTATATAACTAATGACAAGTGTCATGACAACTGATAGAATACCTATGTTTAGTTATATAAAAACCAATACCTAAATCAGCGGTGGTTGGGGAATAATGTAAATACTTGTTGCATATAGGGGGTTCTACATGAAAAATCAGAAAGAAATGTCCACAGGGAAACTTCTGGGAATTGCCGGAATGGGCTGGATGTTTGACGCCATGGATGTGGGGATGCTCAGTTTTATTATCGCGGCGTTAAAAGTAGAATGGAATCTGACTCCGGGAGAAATGGGCTGGATCGGCAGTGTTAATTCGATCGGGATGGCTGTTGGTGCACTTATCTTTGGTATAATGGCAGACCGGATCGGCCGGAAAAATATTTTTATAATTACCCTGCTGTTATTTTCTATAGGGAGCGGTGCATCGGCGTTTACTACGTCACTAACGGCCTTTTTAATCTTTAGATTCTTTATTGGAGCTGGTTTAGGCGGGGAGCTTCCGGTTGCTTCAACCCTGGTTTCAGAGAGCGTTTCAGCTGATAAGCGCGGCAGGATCGTCGTCTTACTAGAAAGTTTTTGGGCTGGAGGCTGGTTGATCGCTGCGGTCATATCCTACTTTATTATTCCGAAATTTGGCTGGCAAATCGCTTTAATCATCAGTGCTATTCCGGCGTTCTATGCTTTATATCTACGTATGGGACTCCCCGATTCACCTCGCTTTACTGCAGTTAAGGAAAAGCAAAAGGTCTCTGCGTTTGAAAGTTTGAAGAAATTATTTTCGAAGGAATACGGACGCCAAACGGCCATGCTTTGGATTGTCTGGTTTTGTGTGGTCTTCTCCTATTATGGCATGTTTTTATGGCTGCCAAGTGTGATGGTTATGAAGGGATTCAGCTTAATTAAGAGTTTTCAGTATGTATTGATCATGACCTTAGCGCAGCTGCCAGGTTATTTCACAGCTGCATGGTTTATTGAAAAATTAGGCCGGAAATTTGTGTTAGTCATTTATTTAGTAGGAACGGCAATCAGTGCTTATCTCTTTGGCTCAGCAGACACGACGGCAACCTTAATGATTGCTGGCATTTTGCTATCATTCTTTAATCTTGGTGCTTGGGGCGGTTTATATGCATACTCTCCAGAGCAGTACCCAACCATAATCCGTGGAACAGGTACAGGCATGGCGGCTTCCTTTGGCCGGATCGGCGGGGTGCTTGGACCGTTGTTAGTTGGTAGTCTAGTAGCCAGGAACGTACCGATTTCAACCATATTCATGATTTTCTGTATTTCGATCTTAATTGGTGCGTTTGCCGTCTTTATTTTAGGAAAAGAGACGAAAAATAAGGAATTAGTATAATAATCTTCGACAAGGGGTTCCAAAATAAGGAATCCTTTTTTCGCCTTAACGAACAAATAAATGTATTTAACGAAAATATTAATAACAGTTTACTTTCGAGAAAGAAAAGATAGACATCATCACTGTATTGTAATAAAGCGTTTTTGGATAAAAAAGCGTTTTAATTTTCTTACTCTTTAAATTATTTTAAAATAACTGTATAATAGGACTAGACGAACCCCTAAATATTATGTACAATGTTTTCAGAATATTATAGAATTTTAGACGTATAGGCAAAGGGTCTTGGGCATTTTAAACTAGGGGGTAGTTGAATGAGGAAAAAGAAGTTAGCCGGAATCTTTATGTCCTTTATGGTAGCAGCAGGTGTGTTGGCAGGTTGTAATTCAAGTACTAGCGGAAGCGATGAAAAAGAAGGCACCATTAAAATCGGTGCTAACTTGGAACTCTCTGGTGGAGTTGCCTCATATGGCCAGTCAGCAAAAGAAGGTATTGAACTCGCGATTGAGGAAATAAACAAAGAAGGCATCGATGGCAAAAAACTAGAATTAGTGACAGTCGACAACAAATCTGATGCAGCCGAAGCAACAAGCGGTGCCCTAAAATTGGCTACACAGGATAAAGTAGTGGCTATGATTGGCGCTGCAACAAGTACAAACACCCTTGCACAAGTACAAATTGCCCAAGATAATAACATTCCTTTAATTACACCAACGGCGACCAATGCTACAATCACGTTTAAAGATGGGAAATTAAATGACTTTGTCTTCCGTACATGTTTTATAGATCCATTCCAAGGAACGGTTGCAGCAAACTTTGCGACGAATGATTTAAAGGTAAAAACGGCTGCTGTTCTTATTGACAGTTCAAGTGACTACTCGAAAGGTCTTGCGTCTGCTTTTAAAAAGGCATTTAAGGATAATGGCGGAAAAATTGTCGCTGAAGAGGCGTATGTGGCAAAAGATACAGACTTCCATGCTACCCTGACACGCATTAAAGCGGCAAATCCTGATTACGTATTCCTGCCTGGATTCTATGAAGAGGTTGGTTTGATTGTTAAACAGGCTCGTGAGCTTGGTATAACTGCACCATTTATGGGCGGCGACGGCTGGGACTCTCCTAAACTAGTAGAAATTGCCGGAACTGACCCGCTGAAGAATACCTTTATAACTAACCACTATTCTTCAGGTGATAGTGACAAAAAGGTTCAAGATTTTGTCTCAGCATTCAAAGCAAAGTATGATGATAAATCACCGGATGCCTTCAGTGCCCTGGGATATGATACAGTCTACTTCCTTGCAGATGCGATAAAGCGTGCGGGAAGCAGCGACCCTAAGAAAATTCAAAAGGCGCTAGAAGAAACAGATGGCCTCGAGCTTGTATCAGGGAAAGTGAAGCTTGATAAGAATCACGATCCAATTAAAGCGGCCGTTATTTTGGAATATGTAAATGGCCAACAACAATATAAAACAAAGGTTAACCCGTAACAAGAAAAGCGGAGGCGCCTAGGCGCTGAAGCTGGACAAATTTGGACAAATCATAGTTTGCCAAGGGATAGGGAGCGTTGACGTTCCCTATTCCAATTTATTAGAGGATTATAAGTTAATCACAGAGGCTGTATAAAATAGAATATTTGAATTCTAATGAAGTTGATTGGAACGGAAGGCGCGAGACTCCTGCGGGAGTACGGAGCAGGGAAGACCCCGCAGGCGCAAAGCGCCGAGGAGGCTTCCCGGACCGCCCGCGGAAAGCGAAGCGCCTGGAGTGGAAATCAACAGCAATTTAAACACAGCTCTTAGAAAAAGAAACATAGGAGTTCATCAGAAGGAGTGTAAACAATGGAGTTAATACAGCAGCTTGTGAATGGAATATCCTTAGGCAGTATTTATGCATTGATTGCTTTAGGATACACAATGGTCTACGGTATTGTTAAATTAATTAATTTTGCCCATGGAGATGTCTTCATGGTCGGTGCATTTATTGGATTTTATTCTATTACTGTTCTACATGTAGGATTTTTCCCGGCTTTACTAATATCTATGGTGGTATGTGCCATCTTTGGTGTATTAATTGAGCGGATTGCGTACAAGCCGCTTAGGAATGCAACGAGAATCGCTGCCCTTATTACAGCGATTGGCGTATCACTGTTTATCGAATATGGAACCATATATGTCCGCGGGGCACAGCCTGAAGCCTATCCAAGCGGATTAGTACCTTTAAAGAGCATTGAGATCTTAGGTGTCAAAATTAGTGGACAGTCAATCCTGATTCTAGGAACATCGATCGTCCTGATGATTCTTCTTCAATTCATTGTTCATAAAACCAAGATTGGGAAGGCTATGCGTGCCGTGTCACATGATATGGATGCAGCTAGACTAATGGGGATTAATGTAAATAATACAATTTCAGCTACCTTTGCTATCGGCTCTGCCCTTGCTGGTGCTGCCGGTGTTATTTTTGGAATGTATTATACAAAAATTGAGCCGTTGATGGGAATTATCCCAGGTCTGAAAGCCTTCGTTGCTGCCGTTTTAGGCGGAATTGGAATTATCCCTGGCGCGATGACTGGCGGATTACTTTTAGGCGTTATTGAAGCACTTGTAAGTGCGGCAGGTTACTCCTTATGGCGTGATGGTGTCGCGTTTGTTGTATTAATTTTAATCTTAATTTTCCGCCCGGCAGGTTTATTTGGTAAAAATGTCAGGGAAAAGGTTTAGGGGGAGGCTCGAGAGCGATGAACATTTTAAGACAAGCAAAGTTTTTCTGGACCTCCATCGTTTTAGCCGTTGTTTTTGCAGTGGTTATGCAATTTTTAATTGTCGGTGGTTCGATCAACCAATTTTATGTGAATACATTATTTTTCATCGGTATTAATATCATTCTTGCAGTTAGTTTACATTTGATTATCGGTATTACAGGGCAGTTCTCGATTGGACATGCCGGATTCCTGGCAGTTGGTGCTTATGCATCTGCAATTATGACAATGAAATTAAGCATGCCATTCCCGGTAGCGCTTGTAACTGGCGGAGTAGTTGCGGCATTGGCAGGTCTTATTATTGGGATTCCAAGTTTAAGATTACGAGGCGATTATCTTGCTATTGCTACACTAGGTTTCGGGGAGATTGTTCGGATTGTCTTTTTAAATATGGATTATGTCGGCGGAGCAAGCGGTATGACCGTGTCTCATTTAACCACATGGCCATGGCTGATTGGCTGTGTGATTGTAACAATCCTAGTCATAGTTAACTTTACTAACTCTTCACATGGAAGAGCATGTATTTCAATTAGAGAGAATGAGATTGCGGCTGATGCGATGGGAATCAATACGACTTATTACAAAGTAACAGCTTTTGCGCTTGGTGCCTTTTTTGCAGGTATCGCTGGTGCCTTATATGCGCACAACTTTTATATTATCCAGCCAACCAACTTCGGGTTCTTGAAATCATTTGATATCTTAATCTTTGTTGTTCTTGGCGGCTTGGGAAGTTTGTCAGGTGCGGTAATCGCTGCAATTCTGTTAACGATTATTTCAACTTATCTGCAAAGCTATCCAGAAATCAGAATGGTTATTTATAGTTTAGTATTAATTGTTATGATGCTTTATCGTCCACAAGGGTTACTGGGCACTAAAGAAATTACCTCATTCTTTAAATTGGGTAAATCGGATAAAGGAGGAATCCAGCATGACAGAAAAAAACCAGTTGCTTAAAGTAGAAAATGCCGGTATCCGATTTGGCGGTTTAAAGGCTGTTTCAGATGTCAATTTGGAATTGAAAAAAGGAGAGCTTGTCGGTTTAATTGGACCGAACGGCGCGGGGAAAACCACATTTTTCAACCTGCTGACAGGGGTTTATGTACCAACAGAGGGGAGTATCTCTCTTGATGGAGAAAAACTAAATGGACAAGCTCCTTATAAAATAACAAAAAAGGGAATCAGCCGGACATTCCAAAACATTCGCTTATTCAACGAGTTATCTGTTTTGGATAATGTTAAAGTAGCTTACCATTCACATGCTAAGCACTCCATTTTTAGTTCAATTTTACGTCTTCCTTCCCATTTTTCAGGAGAAAAGGAAATGGAAGAAAAGGCAATTGAATTTTTGAAAATCTTTAAACTTGATAATGTATTACATGAAAAGGCAAAGAACTTACCATACGGCCAGCAGCGCCGTTTAGAAATTGCCCGTGCCTTAGCGGCGAATCCAAAGCTTTTGCTGCTTGACGAGCCGGCAGCCGGGATGAATCCGCAGGAAACAGAAGAATTGATGAACTTAATCGCGTTAATCCGTGAAAAATTTGATCTTACGATTCTGCTGATTGAACACGATATGCTCCTTGTTATGGGCGTTTGTGAACGAATTTATGTCCTAGACCATGGTCAATTGATCGCCAATGGTACACCAGAACAAATCAGAAGTAATCCAAAAGTCATCGAAGCGTATCTTGGCGAGGAGGTCTCTTAAAATGCTTAAAATTAATGACATCAATGTTTATTATGGGAATATCCACGCCTTGAAGGGAGTTTCTCTTGAGATTAATCAAGGGGAAATCGTTACTTTGATTGGGGCAAATGGTGCGGGAAAAAGTACGCTGTTACAGACGATCTCTGGATTATTGAAACCAAAAAAAGGTGAGATCATCTTTGAGAATGAACATGTAGCAGGAAAAGTGGCTCAATCGATCGTAAAACGAGGGATCTCACATGTTCCAGAAGGCCGTCGTGTCTTCGCTAATATGTCAGTAGAAGAAAATCTTGAATTGGGTGCTTACCTGCGAAAGGATAAAAAGGGAATCAAGGAAGACTTTGAAAAGGTCTATCAGCTCTTCCCTCGCCTCGAGGAACGCCGTAAGCAGTTATCTGGTACTTTATCTGGCGGAGAGCAGCAAATGCTTGCCATGGGCCGTGCTTTAATGGCAAGACCTCGTTTATTATTGTTGGACGAGCCTTCCATGGGTCTTGCGCCGCTATTAGTAAAAACGATCTTCAATATTATTGAGGAAATCAACAAAACGGGAACTACGATTCTGCTTGTTGAACAAAATGCTAACATGGCATTATCGATTGCGGATCGTGCGTATGTGATTGAAACAGGAAAAATTGTTGCTTCAGGATCCGCAGATGAACTGAGCCAAAGCGACCAGATTAGAGCGGCTTACCTTGGCGGGCATTAATTTAAAAAGAGTCTGCGTGCCGAAATGATAGCATTGTTGGCATCGTTATTGGTATATTAAAAGTGAAACTCGTCATAATTGACGAGTTTCTTTATTAGGAATACAAAAACCTTATTCATATCGAGCAACCAGCAAAGTAAAATAAGCGGAGAACTTCCGACTATATGAAGAATGGAGCTCATTTTGGGGTATTTAAGGGTCGATTTTCCGGTTATGCAAGCAAAATTCCCCCATTTTCGGATTTATCTAGTCAATAGGCGGAATTTCTCCGTCTATTTAAGCCTTTTTTAATAAAAATTACTAGTTAAGCGGAATTCCTCCGTCTATTAATCAGATCGGGTGCTTACCCTTATTCCCCAACAGATAAATTGCGTACCCTCTTGATTCTAGATGCGTGAATCAGCAGCCTTTTATCCAACGGCATTATCCCTTTATTTTTCGATATTCTGTATCGATTTTAAATTGATGGCGGCGCTCAGGACTGAAGAAATGTCTGATCTTGTTTGCATAATCCTCATATAACTGCTCCATTCCAACTAAGGCCAGAGAAAAGAAGTTGGCATAATTCTTTTGTACTTCCCACTTCAATTCATTTTTGCCGCAGATACTATACTTATTCAACTCCTCAATTTCTTCTTGGATTTTTGCTAATTCGACTGCCTGCTCTTCTAATGGAAGGGAAAGCACATGATCGATCTTGGTGATATATTCCTTTGACTTTTCAATTTTCTCTTTGATGTCAAAGTAATCTTCTTTACTGATTAAATCGTATTCTAATTTAAAGTCATTAAGCCGTTCAGCTGCTTCATAAGTCGAATTGACAATATCATCCCTTGTCATATCCTTGGTTTCATAACTGAGCATATGCTTCCAGGATGGCTGTGTGATGGCTTTCCGATGATCCTCAAGAGTGTGGCAGTGTTTTTTATAGCCATGAATTTCCGGATGTTCAAAGGCCGGACTGGCTGGATCAAGGAATGGTGCCAATGGTGCCACAAAATAAAAGATTCTTGGATCCTTATGGCAGGCTAAATGAATCGTTTCACAGAAGTCAATATTTTCTACTGCGCTTAAGTAGGTTTGACCGGGAATTCCTACCATAAAGAACAGATCAATCTTTTTACAGCCATTTTTCAAGGCAAAATTAAGGGTCTCGATCACCTTCTCATTGGTGCAGCTAAATTTGCCATTATAGCGTCTGATTTTCTCATCATGCGCTTCCAAGGTAATTTCAATACTATATTTTGGAACACTTTCGTTCATCATTTGAAAGAATTCTTCATCCGCATATTGGAATAATTCAAAGACAATTTCATTTTTTAAATTCAATTCTTTTAACCGGCTGAAAAACTCTTTTACATATTCCCGCCCGCCTTGGCGTAAGTCGTGCAAAATAAAGATGGGTGCCCGGCTGAAGCGTGAGATAAATTGAATGTCCTCGACAAGCTTTTTTGGCGAACGTAAGGCGAGAGAATTCCGATTACAGTTTTGGTCATAGGCTTCCCTTGAGCCTCCGCAAATTAAACAGTTCTGCGTACATCCTCTAGCGGTCAAAAGGGCCGTGTTGGGATATTGCAGCCAGCCGTTGTATGGCAGCGGATCAAGGAAATTCCGATATTTAAATACGGAACGGATCGTGTAGCGGTAGCCTGGGACGTCAATATCATCTAAATCCTTAGGAACATAGGTAATTGGATTATATCCATAGTTAGTTCTCTTTTTCCAAGTAAGGTTTGGTATGTCAGCATAGTGGGTATTACCTGACTCAATCTTGTTCATTAGTAAAAGCATAAGCTTTTCGGTCGAGTCACCCCGCATCACAAAATCGATAAATGGATATTCAATTAGTTCTTTATGATAATAGGTAGCGGATAATCCGCCAAAGATGATCGGCGTCTCAGGATGAAGATGTTTAACTACCTTAGCGAGTTCAATACTGCCGTGTGCATGCGGAAGCCAGTGCAAGTCAATTCCGAATGCCTTTGTGTTAATTTTTCGAAGTTTGGCTTCTACATCAAATTTTTCACTCATCAGCATCCTGTTTGCTATATTGATAATTTTTACCCTAAGGCCATACCTCTCTAAATAGTCGGCAATACTTGTCAAGCCAATCGGGTACATTTCAAAGACAGGTGAGGATGGAACCACATCACTTATGGGACCGGCTAGTAAAGAATTTTTCCGGAAATCATATACACTTGGAGCGTGCAGTAAGACTAAATCGTATTTCATTTGAGTTCACCTCAAGGATAATATAAGGAGTTTTTCTATTTTCATATAAAAAATGAACATGATATCAAAACTAAAATGTGAGGGTTTTCACAAAAGTTTATCCAATGATAACGGGGCATCTGCCCTTTCTCATCATAGTAATACCAGTTTGTTAGATTTAGTTTACTATAATAATGGATCAATAGAGTGACAAACGGGTGACAGATTTTGGGTGATTTTGTGTATGTTCTGGGTCTTTTGGCCTTCTCTTATAAAAAATCTGCTTTTGTTCGATAGAATTTATTGATGTTATAATGGCTTAAACAAAATTTAAAGGATGATGGAAATGGCACAGATAAAAACAAATGCAATGAGGATCCTGGATGCCAGAAAAATCGAGTATGAAATGCTTACATATGACAATAAGGATGGAAAAATAGACGGTGTATCGGTGGCTGAAAAAGTTGGAAAAGATCCAAAGGAAGTTTATAAGACCCTTGTGGCTCAAGGAACAAGCAAAAGTATTTTTGTATTTGTCATTCCTGTCGAGGCGGAATTGGATTTAAAAAAGGCAGCAAAAGCGGCTGGAGAAAAAGCGATTGAGATGCTTCCAATGAAGGACATTCAAAAATGGACAGGTTATATCCGCGGCGGCTGCTCACCGGTCGGCATGAAAAAGGAATATAAAACATTCCTCGATGAAAGCAGCAGAAACTTGGAAACAATGGTCGTAAGTGCAGGAAAAATTGGCATCCAAATGGTTATTGCCCCAGGGAAATTACAAGAGGTAACAAAGGCAGAGTTTATTCCTGTGACAAAAAATGAACGGACTAACAATCCTGCCAGTGAATTCATGTAAGATAATTTTTATAGGCACTCACCTAATCAACAATAAGGCATAAGATATGGTGACTATTTTAATATCTCTTCCATTTAGTTTATACGAAGTGGATTTTGTTAAAAAGGGAGTGTTTAGAAGTGGCAGGGAAAATTAAAAATTATTATGCCGGCGGTAATACTGCAAGAGGCTTCCATAGCCTTTATGACTCTAATTTACAAGGTTTAGAGAGATTGTTTATTTTAAAAGGCGGTCCAGGAACGGGAAAATCCTCTTTGATGAAGAAAATTGGCCAGGAGTGGCTTGAAAAGGGCTATGATATAGAGCTCTTACATTGTTCATCTGACAATCAATCGATTGATGGAGTCATCATTCCGGCGTTAAAGGTTGGTCTAGTCGATGGTACCGCCCCGCACGTGATTGAACCTAAAGCACCGGGTGCAGTTGAGGAGTATATTAACCTTGGCGAGGCTTGGAACTCCAAAACCCTTAATATTCAAAAAGCGGTTATACAGAAACTGACAAACCAAATAAGCCAATCTTTTCAGAAGGCCTATGCAACGTTTAAGGAAGCATTGGAAATTCATGATGATTGGGAAAAAATTTATATTAACAGTATGGATTTTATTAAAGCAGACCAATTAACAATCAAATTAGTTGATTCCTTTTTCGGGAAAATAAAGTTAAATAAGACCCCGGATGTTCGTCATCGCTACTTAGGGGCGGCCACGCCGAATGGAGCGGTGGATTTTGTTCCGAATTTAACAGAGGATATACAGAAACGCTACTTTATCAAGGGGCGGCCAGGTTCAGGGAAATCTACCATGCTGAAAAAGATTGCTGCCGCAGCAGAAGAACGCGGGATTGATGTTGAGATTTATCATTGCGGCTTTGACCCGCACAGCCTTGATATGGTCATCTGCAGAGAGCTGGGGATTGCCATCTTTGACAGTACTGCTCCACACGAATATTTCCCAAGCAGAGACGGCGATGAGATCATTGATATGTATGAGATTTTGATTGAGCCAGGGACCGACGAGCTCTTTGCCGATTTTATTAAAAATATCGCTGAACGCTATAAAAACAAAATGACGGAGGCCACTAGTTATTTGGCTAAAGCCAAATCTCTGCATGATGAGCTGGAAGAAATTTATGTCGCAGCAATGGATTTCTCAGTTGTTGAAAAAATTCATGAAAGAATTGCGCAGGAAATAAATGACCTGGCAGCCAGTAAAGTTCAATGAATAGAAAAAAGTGCCTGGGAGTCCCCCGGCACTTTATTTATGAGGATTTGTCTTGCTTTGCTGTCCTTTATTGCGTTTATTCCCCTTGCTGTTATCGCCGCTGACAAATTCTGAGGCAAACTCAGCTTCAGCGTGACCTGCCTGTGGTGAATTTTGATTACGGCTGCCTTTATTAAACTTCTTTGTCATCTAAGTATCCCCCCTTTTCTGTAATAGTGTGCCATCGTTTGAATGGTTTAATCTCATAAAATAAAGGAAAAATTGGGTAATAGGAGAACTATTAAGGATTAGGGAGGGATGATCGGATGCTTTCGAGGATTGATTTATTAACCAAGCTATTTGTGGAAAATCAGAATGAGGACAATGCACGGCCAATGCAAAAATATATGAAAGGCCATTTTCCTTTCCTGGGAATAAAAACTCCGTTACGAAGAGTGCTAGAGAAGCAATTTTTTCAAGAAACAGGAGTATTAAATGAGCCTTTTAACAAAGAATTCGTCAAAGAGCTTTGGAATAAGGACGAAAGGGAATATCAGTATACCGGCCTTTCTTACATAGAAAAATCACTTAAAAAACTTCAAAAACAGGATTTACAGTTAATGGAACAGCTGATTACGACCAAATCCTGGTGGGATACAGTTGACGCCATCGCCCCAAAACCAGTCGGAAAAATTGCTTCAGCTTTTCCGGAAGTAATCGAGGAAACCATTGAGGATTGGTCGGTTCATCCAGATATGTGGCTGCGGAGGGCTTCGATTCTTTTTCAACTTAAATATAAGGAAAAAACGAATGAGGACCTTCTTTATCGATACATACTGAAAAATGCAGATAGTAAGGAGTTTTTTTTACAAAAGGCTATTGGCTGGGCATTAAGGGAGTATTCCAAAACGAATCCAGCCTCGGTGAAGGGATTTATCGAGAACAATAAGTTAGCCCCGCTAAGTGTCCGGGAAGGCGGCAAGTATTTAGGGTGAGCAAACTGTGTTAATGTTGAGAGGGTTCATGTTAGAATGGCAATAAAAAGAAAGGCAGAAGCGTCTTGACGCTGAGGCTGGATCCTGCAGAAAAAAATGGAAAAGGTGGACATCATGATTAAATGTATCGCATCAGACATGGATGGAACATTATTAAATTCCATGCAACAGATTAGTGAGGAAAATAAACAAGCTATTTTAAAGGCACAGTCAGAGGGCGTAGAATTTGTGGTGGCTACAGGCCGGTCATATCAAGAGGCTGTTTATGTATTATCAGAGGCTGGATTAAAGTGCCCTGTCATTTGTGTAAATGGAGCAGAGGTTCGTTCTAAGGAAGGAGAAGTGCTTTCTTCTACCCCTATCGATAAATCTCGTGCAAGGGAAGTTGCAGCTAAATTAAAGGAGCATGAAGTCTATTATGAGGTTTACACAGATAAGGGTGCGTATACGATTGACCCTGATAAAGCTGTGTCGATCTTGATAGACATTGTGGTGAGCGCAAATCCAGAGGTTGATCCTGAGGAGATTAGACATGCAGCCGGGGCAAGAATCCGTGATGGCTTAATTCATCAAATTGATGATTATGAACTTCTTTTCTCAGATGATAATTATCTCATTTATAAAGTATTAGCATTTTGTTTTGATAAGGATCAACTCAAAGCTGCTGGTGAAGACCTTCACGATTTTTCGGACTTGGATGTGACTTCTTCCGGCCACGAAAATCTTGAAATTACCAATAAACAAGCACAAAAAGGCTTAGCGCTAGAGGCATTTGTGTCAGCTAAGGGAATTGATATGGCTGAAACAATGGCCATAGGCGATAATTTCAATGATGTTTCCATGTTTGAGAGAGCGGGCCGTTCAGTAGCAATGGGAAATGCCAGCTATGAAATTAAAGCACTATGTGATTGTTTAACTGAAACGAATGACCAACATGGTGTAGCAGAGGCGATTCTTGAAGTTTTATAAAGACCATCATTCTAAAGAAAAAAAGCCCTTCGCATTTGAAGGGCTTTTTTTCTTAGAATTTATATGTCCAGAACCGTTCGTTGTTGAGCCAAACCATTAGCTGTGGGTCCTGATTTTTAAGCTTTTCCATTGTATCTTTGAACGAATGCTCTGTTTGCGAGCGGTGCGCCTTGATTGCATCCAGTTTTTTATCGGCAACAGGCGTAATATTATTGATGATATCAGCCTCGCCAATCTCCTCGATACAATTTTTGGAGAAAGCGACACAGTGTAAGGTTGGCCGTGCGGCTGCAGGCATTCTTTCAACAGCCCTTACGACCGCTGCACCGGTGGCGTCATGGTCTGGATGAACCGAATAACCAGGATAGAAAGTGATGATTAAGGAAGGATTTACTTCATCAATGATTTCAGCCATATGATTGGTCAATTTCTCATCATCTTCGAATTCAATCGTTTTGTCGCGGTAACCAAGCATACGCAAATCCTGAATCCCAATCGCTTTGGCAGCTGCCTTTAATTCTTCTTTTCTTATCTTAGGAAGTTCTTCTCGATTCGTAAACGGAGGGTTCCCCATATTGCGTCCCATTTCCCCTAAGGTCAAACAGGCATAAGTGACAGTTGTACCGTTTTCTATATGTGTGGCGATCGTGCCAGATACCCCAAACGCCTCGTCATCCGGGTGAGGAAAAACGACTAATAGATGGCGCTCTTTTTTCATAAGATGATTCTCCTTTCGGGTCTTTCAGGACAAATTTATTCAAATGGTGTGAGACCGATTTCCAATGCTACTGCAAGCTTTCCGTCAAAGTCATGCCCGGCTAATAATAGATGGTTTTCTTCATCAATTTCAAAGTGAGTAATACCTTCTGCATAAATCCAGCCGAGGTTTATTTTAAGACCTACCCGGAAGGGGCCGTTTCCTGTAATCTTTCCTAATTCATAACGAACAAGGGCATTGCGAATATATGCTCCGGCAGAAAAGAAGGATTGGTCATTATGGGTTGCGTACGCACCGTTGGTCGTTTCAAGGTGGATATAAACATCCTTATGGGCAAAACGATTAATAGCTTCTTGTACTTTTTTAACATCAATGGCTTCCAAATTACTGCCTCCTTTCCCTTTTAAAAGTAAAGAATTATAACTAATCAGTATTGTTGTTAATAATGTATTTATCATACTAAAATCATTTAAAAAATGCGAAATCCATGCTTATTAGAAAAGCGGAAGCGCAAAGGACACTATACACTTTAGTGCTGGTGCCGGATATTTTTCATAAATAAAAAAGGCCGAACGTTTTGTTCGGCCTTGTAAAGGGTTAATTATTCCTCGCAATCTTCACAGTACTCGGTCACTGCTTTTGTGCTGCGGTAGGCGCCATGCCAAGTAGGACCCACATACTGGTTTAACGGGAAACCTTGCTGAATTCCTGCAGAGACAAATCTCTTCGCAACATCGACTGCATCATAAACGGAATTTCCTTTAGCGACTTCGGCAGCGACTGCAGCAGAGTTCGTGCAGCCTGCACCATGGGTAAAGTTTGTTTCAATCTTCTCAGATTCGTAAATGTGGAATTCCTTCCCATCATAAAGAAGATCGAGTGACTTTTCTTCCGTTTGAAGCTTGCTGCCGCCTTTAATTAACACGAACTTTGCACCTTGGTCGTGAATTTTTACAGCGGCTTCTTTCATTTCTTCCATTGTTTTTGGTGTCTTCATTCCTGCCAGCTGACCAGCTTCAAACAGGTTTGGCGTGATCACATGGGCACGTGGAAGAAGCAATTCCCTCATTGCATCAGTCGTTTCCGGATTTAAAACCTCATCTTCTCCCTTACAAACCATGACAGGGTCAATGACCACATTCTTTAATTGATGTTCGTCAATTTTTCTTGCTACTAGCTCAATAATTTCAACTGTTCCTAGCATTCCTGTTTTCATGCCGTCAATTCCAACAGAAAGAATCGTATCCAGCTGCTTTTCCAGGATCGTAACATCAATTGGGAACACGTTATGGTGCCAGCCTTTCGGGTCCATAGTAACGATGCAGGTGATTCCGGTCATCCCATATACACCAAGCTCTTGAAAGGTTTTTAAATCAGCCTGAAGTCCCGCTCCGCCGCTTGAATCGGATCCTGCGATTGTTAGTACTTTTTTAATTGCCATTATGCATACCTCCTTTAGATAAATAACTCCTTTCTTATTATAAAACAAAATAAAAAATATAACAGATATCGACATTTGCAGACAGGGACAAATAATAGTTACAAAAAAATGACAAATAGACCAATAGTACCATTGAAGACCCATTCATAGTGATAAAAATTACTTTCAAAATATTTGCATGGAAGTACGATGAATGTGTCTATTATTCATGTAATCGTTTTCTTGATGATCAAAGGAGGAATTGGTATGAACAGAAAAAGCTGTCCCGATGAATATCCAATTACCTTAATTATAAATGGCAGCGAAATAGCTGTTTTTCAATTGACCAAATACGATCTGGAAGATTGGGCATATGGGTATTTGTTTTCCGAAGGATTTATTCACGATGCTAAAGGCATTGAGCAAATAACCATAGATGAAGAAATGGGAGAAATCCACGTCTTACTTCACTCAGAGTTTGAAGAAGATCAGTTTTTCTCTAAAAAGAAACATTACACGGCTGGCTGCGGCAGAGGGGTTACCTTCTTCTCCATGACGGATGTGAAAAACTTTGCAAAAGTTACTTCAAGCAGAACCTATCAACTAAGCTATCTGCTAAAGAAAAGAAGTGAATTTGCTAAAGAATCTTTATTATACCTGGAAACAGGCGGAATGCATGGTGCCTGCATTGTGGAGGAAGATGGCACCATGACGATTCGCGAAGATATTGGGCGCCATAATGCCGTTGATAAAATTATCGGACATGCGCTGCGCAGAGGGTTACCTCCTGAACGGTTGATTTTACTGACAACTGGAAGGGTCTCATATGAAATGCTCTCAAAGGCAGCCAAATTTGGCTTTCCTGTCATTGGTTCACGGACGGCAGCCACTAAACAGGCTGTTCAACTGGCAAAATTCTTGAATATCGAGGTAATCGGCTACTTAAGAGGGAAGATGGCGATGATCTATACTTCAGCAGGCAGAGTCAATAATGATATGAGCCAAGAACTAGTTTTTGAGAAACATTGAAGGGGGGAATGAACCACAGAAGAAACGGATTGAAAATAGAGAGAGAAGTTAGTGTTTAGCTTTTAGAACTTTTGGCGGGCACTACACCTAAAGAGGGATGTTCTAATCATTTATGGGAAGGAGAATAGTGATGGTTGAAATGAACTTAAATCGCCGGCAGTTTTTAAAGCTATCGGGAGCGACTGCAGCTACGCTGGCAGTTGTAGAACTGGGCTTTAATGAAAAACGTGCCTATGCAAAAACAAAAGATTTCAAGATTGCCGAATCTTCTGTAACACCAACCATTTGCTGTTATTGTGGTGTTGGCTGCGGAATTCTTGTCCACACCAAAAACAATACCGTGGTTTATACGGAAGGGGATCCGGATAACCCGATTAATGAAGGTAAACTTTGTAGTAAGGGAACAACATTAAGACAGTTATATACTTCTGAAAAGCGTTTAACCAAACCACTTTATCGGGCACCTGGCTCAAATAAGTGGGAGGAAAAGGATTGGGAATGGATGATTGAAACCATTGCCAAGCGGACTAAGGAAACTCGTGATCAATCATTTGTTGAAAAGGAAAATGGGATCACTGTAAATAAAACAGAAAAGATTGCCAGCCTAGGCGGTGCGGCACTTGATAATGAAGAAACCTACCTAGTATCGAAATTAATGAGAGGGCTTGGTGTGACCTATTTAGAGCACCAGGCACGAATATGACACAGTTCTACGGTTGCCGGTCTGGCACCTACATTTGGCCGAGGAGCAATGACGAACCATTGGAATGACCTTCAGTGGACCGATTGTGCTCTCATTATGGGGGCAAACCCTGCAGAAAACCACCCAATCAGTTTTAGATGGCTGACAAAGGCGAAGGAAAAGGGCGGGAAAATTATCAGCGTAGATCCGCGTTACACACGGACTTCAGCGGTTTCTGATCTATATGCCCCGCTTCGTTCTGGTACAGACATTCCGTTTCTGGGTGGAATGATTAAATATGCAATTGATAACAACCTCATTCACAAAGAGTATGTAGTTAAATATACAAATGCTTCCTTTATCGTAAAGGAAGGCTATGACTTTAAGGACGGCCTTTTCTCCGGATATGACGAAACAACCCGGACATACGATAAAACAAAATGGGCAATCGAAACGACCCCAGATGGAAAACCTGTCAAGGATGAAACATTAACGAATCCTCGTACCGTGTTCCAATTAATGAAAAAGCATTATTCCCGTTATGATGTCGATACCGTAACTGCTGTAACAGGGACACCTAAAGAAGATTACTTAAACGTTTGTAAGACTTTCTGCGAAACAAGTAAAGTAGGAAAATCAGGAACGATTCTGTATGCCATGGGAACCACTCAGCATACAGTCGGCTCACAAAACGTCCGTGCCTTTGCGATCCTTCAGCTGCTATTAGGTAATATCGGCCTTCCTGGCGGTGGAATCAACGCAATGCGCGGGGAATCCAACGTTCAAGGGTCGACTGACTTTGGTTTATTATGGGATAACTTAACCGGATATCTTGGTGTGCCGAAAGCAACCGTGCCCGAGCATGCCACATTGAAGGGATATTTAGACAAAGAGACACCAAAAACCGGTTATTGGAGCAACAAACCGAAGTTTGTTGTCAGCCTTCTTAAATCCTGGTATGGAAAAAATGCCACAAAAGATAATGAATTCGGTTATCATTTCCTGCCAAAAGGAAATAAAAATTATTCACACATCAACTTGTTCAAAGCCATGTACAACAATGAAATTGAAGGTGCCTTCCTTTGGGGGACAAACCCGGTTGTCGGCGGGCCAAATGCCGGTAAAGAAAAAGAAGCCCTTGGCAATTTAAAATGGATGGTAGCGGTTGACCTTTGGGAAACAGAGACATCTGCATTCTGGCAAAAAGAGGCCGGCAGCGATCCTGCGTCCATTAAAACAGAGGTATTCCTGCTTCCTGCATCTGCTTCTTTTGAAAAAGAAGGAAGTATTTCAAACAGTTCCCGCTGGATGCAATACCGTTGGAAGGCGATTGATTCAAGAGGAGAAGCACGGCCAGATCTTGATATCGTTCATGAGTTAGCCTTAAAACTCAAAAACTTATACACAAACAGCCTAAAGTCTGCTGATCAGCCATTCCTTGCGTTGGAGTGGAATTATGGAACAGGTGAAATACCGGATATTGACCTTGTGGCAAGGGAAATTAATGGCTACGATCTTAAAACAGGTAAGCTGCTGGCAACCTTTGGTGATTTAAAAGATGATGGTTCAACCTCAAGCGGTAACTGGATTTATTCCGGCTTCTACCCTGAAGAAGGAAAAAATAGATCAAAGAACCGTGATAATAAAGATACAGGCGGAGGAAATTTCCTAAACTGGTCCTTCGCGTGGCCTGCTAACCGCAGGATTCTTTACAACCGTGCTTCAGCCGATCCAAGCGGCAAGCCATGGAGTAAGGAAAAAGCAGTGATCTGGTGGGATGCAGGACAGAAGAAGTGGGTTGGAAATGATGTCCCAGACTTCAAACCTGTGACGGCTCCTACTGATCCAGGGGGAACAGGTGCATTCATGATGAATAAAGATGGAGTTGCTTTATTGTTTGCTCCAACCATGAATGACGGGCCATTCCCTGAACACTACGAACCATATGAGAGCCCTGTGCCTAATGCTTTTTCATCCGTAGAGTATAACCCTGCAATCGTTATTAATGACGGAGACTTTAACAAGCGGGGATTCAAGGTGGACTACCCGATTGTAGCAACAACCTACAGGGTTGAAGCCCATTGGCAATCAGGATCGATGACCCGTAACCAGGAGTGGCTTGCAGAGATTGCTAGATATATGTATGTAGAAATAAGTGAAGAACTGGCTAAGGAAAAAGGCATTAATAATAAAGACAAAGTGATTGTTACTTCTGCCCGCGGTCAAATTGAAGCCTATGCATTGGTAACCAAACGCTACAAACCGTTTACGGTAAAGGGCAAAAAAGTGCATCAAATCGGAATGCCATGGAATTTTGGATACAAAGGATATGCAACAGGTGCTACTGCTAATCGCCTTACACCACATATCGGGGATGCGAACACGATGATTCCGGAATATAAAGCATTCCTTTGTGACATAAGGAGGGCTTAAGGATGGCTGAATACGTAAAATACGTGGACGTTACCAGATGTGATGGATGTAAAGCCTGTATGGTTGCTTGTAAGAACTGGAATGATCTTCCGGCAGAGGTAACCTCATTTCAAGGAAGTGCACAATCACATCCGAAAACAAGTGCGGACACATGGAATGTGCTTCAATATGTCGAGCACGAAAATGGAAAGGGCGACTTAGAATACCTATTCCGCCATTCTTCCTGTTTCCATTGTGATACGGCTGCCTGTGAAAAGGTCTGCCCTGAAAATGCCATCAGCTATTCTAAATTTGGGTCAGTTGTGATTGACCATGAAAAGTGTGTGGGCTGCGGCTATTGTGTACAAAACTGTCCATTTGAAGTGATTTCATTAAAGACTTACAAAGATAAGAACGGTAAAGAATACAAAAAATCTCAAAAGTGCACGATGTGTACCGACCGTCTAGAAGAGGGCCTGCAGCCTGCCTGTGTAACAACCTGCCATACAGATGCGATGCAATTTGGTAAAAAGGATGAAATGATTGCAAAAGCAGAGAAGCGTTTAAGTGAAATTAAAGACCGCTTTCCTAATGCCAACATTTATAATCCAAAAAGTGTTGGCGGAACACATACCATTTACCTGTTAGCTGAAAAACCTAGTGTGTACGGTCTGCCAGAAAATCCAAAGCTTCCAACCTCTGCTGTACTATGGAAGGATTATGCGCAGCCAATCGGCAAAATGATGATTGGTGCGACGACAATGGCGGTAGTGGGAGCATTTATTACCAATAATATTATCAGTAGAAGATCAAAAGAACATGAAGATGGTGGTGAGAGTCATGAGTAATTATCAGAAGCATCCAAATGCGAATGTAAAAGTACGACGTTTCCCAAAAGCATTTGTTTGGGCTCATTCCATCAATGGGATCGCCTTCTTTGCTCTTTACATCACGGCCCTCCCGATGTATACGGAATTTTTTGACTGGCTGTATCCGGTTCTTGGCGGCCCGGAAATGGCACGGTTGCTGCACCGGATTTTCGCTGTTATTTTCATCCTGCCGACCTTTATCTTATTAATTTTTAGCCCGAAGTTTTTCTTCAAATGGATGAAGGAATTAGTGACTTGGAAAAAGCGAGATCTTGCCTTTTTTGGAGAATTCGTTAAAGAATTATTTGGCCTCAAGTTTGGTCATGTAAGACAAACCTTCTTTAATGCAGGGGAAAAAATCAACTCGGTCATCCAGATTTTCTGTACAATCTTAGTTATTGCTTCAGGTTTCACGATGTGGTTCCCGGAATTTTTCCCAAGAGCGATTGTGCAATGGGGCTACTTCCTGCATAATGTTGGTTTCGGTTTAGGTATTGCCGTAATTGTCGGTCACGTCTATCTCTCAGTTGTTCATAGGCACTCAAGACCTGGTTATTCTGGTGTAATAACAGGTAAAGTGCCTGCTTGGTGGGCAAAAGGCCATTATGAGGACTGGTATGATGAAGAAGCGAAAAAAGGCAATTTTCCTGACCTGGATGATCCAAAGCATAAAAAGGGTGCTTGATTTGAGCATCGAAAGTGCCTTAATCAGAACATAAGGCCGTTGATCCCAAACCTCAAAGTGCTTTAGTTGGACATGCAGCTAAGTGCAAAATAAAAAAGGAATGGCTGTCGAAAAATGACAGCCATTTCTTATCATAAAAACTATGTAATTTAAGAGGAGTGCCTGTGATGATAAAATCCGTTGTTTCAAAAGAATATCAGGAACTGCAAAGGGAGATTGCCGAACTACAGGAAAAGTGGATGCTTCAGCTCGATCCTGAAAGGATCAGACTGAACCATGAAAAGTCAGCAATGGAAGCTGGAGTTCCTATAGCTGCATTAACGGCAATTGATTTTGAAATTCTCCTATTCTTACAGTGGGTAGATGAAGTGATTGATCTTCTTATAAAAAATAATCCTCCATTAAAGCCAAAGCTCTCAGAGATTGGAAGCCTGTTAAACAAAGAAACAGCTATTCTTTGGATGGAAGAAGCCTTTGCATTCAATCAACTGTACTTTATTGCATTTGCAGAGGAACATGGTCTAGAAGAATGGATTCCGCAATTCCTGGCTGAAACGGCTCTTCGCCCTTACTTAAGACAAATAGCAGAAAAAGTCCAGCCTGAAATCCATCGAGCGGTACCAGGAGCAGGGTGTCCAGTTTGCGGCGAGCCGGCAAGATTAGCTGCCGTGGAAGAGGATGGGAAAAAGATGATCCATTGTCCACGCTGTCTTGTCCATTGGTCTGCACGAAGATTAGAATGCTCGCACTGTGGGAATGAGGATCATCAAACCATTTATTTCTTAGAAATCGAGGGCGATGTCACCTCCAAAATTCAAGTTTGCGAGGAATGTAATGGCTATATTAAAATAATAGATATCAGGCAATATATTACAAAACCGCAGGTCACATTACTAGATCTTAACTCGATCCATCTCGACATGGTTGCCCAGGAACATGGGTATACCTGCGGCGGAAATAAGAATGAGACCAATTAAGAGGGTGCTTTGATAAATGAAAGCTGCGGCAATTATATTAGCAGGCGGAAAATCAAGCCGGATGGGCACAAACAAAGCACTGCTGAAAATAAATGAAAAGCCGAATATCGAAAGAACAATAGATAAGTTAAAACTTCTATTTGATGATATAATTCTAGTTACAAATGATTCTGAACAATATGAATCTTTAGGTGTACGAATAGTGCCGGATCAATATCCTGGAATGGGACCGCTTGCCGGGGTGCACGCAGGTCTGACCGCTTCTGAATACGATGTCAATTTCGTTGTAGCCTGTGATATGCCATTCGTGTCCGGGGAGCTGGCCGAAGTCCTAATCTCAAATGCCTTGCATTATGATGCAGTTGTACCTGTAATCAATGGGAAACAGCATCCATTATTCGCTATGTTTCAAAAGCAAACAGCTGCTAAAGTGGAACAGTCCATTCAAGCAGGCCAGCTGAGAATGAAACAGCTGCTTGATGAATTAAACGTACTGTATCTAACCGAAAGAGAACTAGGGGCCTATACTCCAATCGAGCTAGAAAAGGTCTTTTATAATATGAATTATCCAGAGGAATATGAAGAGGCCAAAAGCTGGGCTGAATCAAAATTTCCAAACCTATAGGAATATTCAAGGGGGAGTAAGGGGACCATGCAATTTTTCAAAGTAAAAACGGTAGAAGAAACATTTGCTTTAATAGATAAAAATATCTGTCCCATCGAGCAAACAGAGGTTAAGGAGCTCCGAGAAGCGCTCTATTATATTTTAGCAGGCCCCATTGTTGCTAAAGAAAATGTACCGGGTTTTGATCGATCAACTGTGGATGGATATGCCGTTCGGGCGAAAGATACGTATGGTTCCTCTGAATCCATGCCAGGCTTTTTAACAATTGCCGGAGAAGTGAAAATGGGCGAGGTCCCCTCTGCTGAGGTCATCCAAGGGACCGCTGTCTATGTCCCAACGGGCGGGATGCTGCCTAAGGGCAGTGACAGTGTGATTATGATTGAGCACTGTGAGGATGTTGATACTCTCCTCAATACCTACAGGCAGATCGCACCCGGAGAGAATGTCATTCGTGCGGGTGAGGATATTAGAGAAGGGGAAATCCTGCTCGAGCATGGGACAAAGCTTAGGCCGCAAGAATTAGGTGCCCTTGCCGCGTTGGGCGTTACCCATGTGACGGTCTATCGAAAATTAAAGGTCGGCTATTTATCATCAGGCGATGAAATTGTCCCCTACCAAACTGAAACACTAAAAGAAGGGGAAATCCGCGATATTAATTACCTAACAATCGCAGGACTAGCCCAAGGATGGAATGTGGATGTCACGTACGGAGGGATTGTCCGTGATGACTTAGAAGAGTTCCGCAGCAAGGCAAAGGTCCTCTATGACCAAGTAGATTGTTTAATACTTTCCGGCGGCAGCTCAGTAGGGGCAAAGGACTATACCACAGAGGTGATCCAATCTTTAGGAGAACCGGGGGTATTCGTCCACGGGATTAGCATCAAGCCGGGAAAACCTACAATTTTGGCACTAGCAAATGGAAAACCGGTCATTGGTCTTCCGGGACATCCTGCCAGTGCAATGATCATCTTTCAACTGTTCGGTGAGCGGGTTCTTCGTAACTTAAAAGGTGAACAAAGGAACCGGAAACCTGAGCGGATTTTTGCAAAAATCACGAAGAACATCCCATCCTCCATGGGCCGGGCCGATTATATCCGCGTTCGTCTGTTTGAACAGGAAGGTGAGTGGTGGGCTGAGCCGATCATTGGAAAATCGGGCTTAATCACTACATTGGTTAAAAGTGATGGTATTGTTGAGATTAGTTCAGAAAAAGAAGGAGTTTCACAGGGCGAATTTGTACCTGTGATTCCATCAAGGTAAGGGGTCTAGAGTATGGAACAGAAACAGTATAAACGGAAAATTTATTTAGAAGATAAACCCCGGGCCGAAGCAAAGGAAGAAATTCTTGCGGCCTTTACGGAGGCCTCTGAAATAGAAAGAATTCCAGTGGTGGATGCCTTAGGCCGTGTGACGGCTCAGCCGATTTTTGCTGCTGTTTCAATGCCGCACTATCACGCCTCTGCCATGGATGGAATTGCGGTCGTCGCTGAGAGGACATACCAAGCTCACGAACAAAATCCACTCTACCTTAAGCTGGGTGAACAGTTTTGTTTTGTCGATACGGGAAATGCCATCCCTTCTCCTTTTAATGCGGTGATAATGATTGAGCATGTTCATATGGTTGATGATGAAACAATTGAAATTATTGAACCGGCTACCCCTTGGCAGCACATCCGCCCAATCGGTGAGGATATTGTGCAAGAGGAAATGCTGTTTCCGCAGGGCCATGCGCTTAGACCGGCTGATTTAGGCGTGTTATTGGCCGCACAGCAACTGGTGGTACCTGTGGTGAAGAAACCAGTTGTCGCCATTATTCCAACTGGAAATGAACTAGTTGAGGCACATACTGATTTATCTCCAGGAAAAATTATTGAATTTAATGGGACAGTCTTTTCTGGATTTGTGAGGGAATGGGGCGGTGAGCCGCGCCTACAAACAATAGTTAAGGACGAGCCTGAGAAGATTAAAGAAGTTTTGCTTGCGGCAGCGGAAACCTCCGATATCATCGTGATTAACGCCGGATCATCAGCCGGGCGAAAGGATTTTACCGTCCACATCATCGCTGAGATTGGCGAGGTATTTACCCATGGGGTCGCCGCACGGCCAGGCAAACCGGTTATCTTAGGGAAAATAAACGGTAAAATTGTTGTCGGTGTTCCGGGCTATCCTGTGTCAGCGTACTTAGCACTCGAATGGTTTGTCCAGCCATTAATCTGCAAGTATTTGGGGATTCCTGTTCCCAAGCGGCAAACGATTTCGGTCAAACTTGGCCGCCGCATCGTTTCCTCTATGGGGGCAGAGGATTTTATCCGAATGAATATCGGCTATGTGAATGGTCAATTTGTCGCCAATCCGCTCACCCGGGCAGCAGGGGTAACCATGTCCTATGTCCGGGCAGACGGCCTGTTGATTATACCGCCTCATATCAGTGGGTATGAGCAGGGCGATACAGCTGAAGTGGAGCTATTACGGCCTCTTGAGGAGATCAAGAATGCAATCGTGTTCAGCGGCAGCCACGATATGACGATAGACTTGTTATCATCACAGCTGAAGCAAGCACGGACCGAGATGAAGATTGTCTCCTCCCATGTCGGCAGTATGGCTGGCATTATGGCGATTAGAAAAGGCGAGGCCCATGTAGCGGGGATTCATTTGCTAGACCCAAGTACAAAACAGTACAATATATCCTATGTTAATAAACTTTTGGCCGGTCAAGACGTGATCCTCTATCCTTTTTTAAAAAGGAAGCAGGGCTGGATCCTGCCACAGGGAAATCCCCTTGGAATTAGGGATGTCACGGACTTAGTCCGCTCGGGCGCAGACTTTGTTAACCGCCAAAAGGGAGCCGGCACCCGCATCTTGTTTGATTTATTGCTCGATGAAGCGGGGCTTACGGCTGAAGAAATAAATGGCTACGACCGTGAGATGTTCTCCCATTTAGCCGTAGCAGCGGAAGTGAAAGGTGATAACCATAGTGCAGCTCTTGGAATTTACCCGGCAGCAAAGGCCATGGGATTAGATTTTATTCCGATTGCTGATGAAGAATATGATTTAGTCATGACACGCCAGTTTTATGATAGTGACAGCGGGCGGCAGCTGATTGAAATCATCCAATCTCCTGCTTTTAAAGAGCAGGTCGAGAAAATTGGCGGCTACCAAGTGGTAGATAATGCCGTACCAAAGCGTCTGACAGAAGAGGTGACAGAATGAACATGTATGAAATCTCCAAGGAGCCGATTGATATCCAAGCGGTGATCGATAAAGTCGTTCAACGGAATGCGGGGGCAATTACCACGTTTATTGGAACGGTCCGGGAATTAACAAAGGGAAAGAAGACCTTATTTTTAATTTATGATGCCTATGAAGCGATGGCAGTGAAAAAGCTCGAACAGATTGGCCGCGAAATTGAAGAACGCTGGGAAGGTTCGATGACTGCCATCACGCACCGTGTCGGCCGTTTGGATATTACCGATGTGGCAGTCGTGATTGCCGTGTCAACGCCGCACCGTGCCGACGCCTATGAAGCAAACCGTTATGCAATTGAACGAATTAAGGAAATTGTCCCTATCTGGAAGAAAGAGCATTGGGAAGATGGAGAGGAATGGATGGGGAACCAGCTTGAAACGGTTGCTTATCCATCAGGTAAGCCGGAGGCAGGTGATTTAGATGAATAAGGTCTTGTTTTTTGCTCATTTACGCGATTCTGTAGGCGAAGAGTTTTTGTCATTAGAAGCAGCCGGTAAAACGGTGCTAGAATTGAAGACGGAACTGGCGGCAACATATGATCTGCCGCGGATGGACACTGTGATGACTGCGATTAATGAGGAGTTTGCCTCTAATGAAGAGGTAATCGGTGAAGGCGATGAGATTGCGTTCATTCCTCCTGTTAGTGGTGGGTGAAACGGTGCTTTTTATGGATACCTTTAAGAAGGGCCGATAAATAGGTGGAAAGTGCCGATAAAGGTCAAAAAAGTGCCGATAACAACGGCAAAAGTGCCGATAAATTCGAGAAAAGTGCCAATAACAACTAATTATGCCAGGTAAAGGACTCGATGATGAAAAAAACTCGCCTATTTGGCGGGTTTTTATCGATTAGGGGGGATAGAATGAACGAACGTTATTCAAGACAAGTCCTTTTTCAAGGAATCGGCAAGGAAGGGCAAGAAAAGATCTCCAAAAAACATGTCCTCATCATCGGAGCCGGTGCCCTGGGCTCTGGGAGTGCCGAGGTACTGACAAGGGCTGGTGTCGGTAAAGTTACGATTGTCGACAGGGATTATGTGGAGGCCAGCAACCTGCAGCGCCAGCAGCTATATACAGAAGAAGATGTTGCGGAGAAACTCCCTAAAGCTGCAGCAGCAGAAAAACGCCTGCGGGCAATAAATTCCGATATTGAGATACAGGCAATCATTGGGGATGCGAACGCAGAGCTGCTGGAAGAACTGGCAGTTGATGTCGATCTTATGATGGATGCGACCGATAATTTTGAAACCCGGATGGTGATGAATGACATTTCACAGAAACACAATCTCCCCTGGATTTATGGTGCCTGCGTCGGCAGCTATGGGATGAGTTTTTCAATTATTCCCGGGAGAACGCCGTGTTTAAATTGCTTGTTGCGGACGATCCCGCTCCAGGGAATGACCTGTGATACGGGTGGAATCATCTCGCCGGCGGTCCAAATGGTGATTGCCCACCAAACGGCTGAGGCCTTAAAGATGCTGGTTGAGGATTGGGAGGCGGTAAGGACCACCTTTGTCAGCTTTGATTTATGGCGCAATCAGTACACAAGCTTAAAAATGTCCAAAGCCAAGTTTGCTGGGTGCTTGTCCTGTGGTGAGGAACGAACGTATCCTTATTTAGATCATGAAAATACGACGAAAACAACTGTGCTGTGCGGCCGCGATACGGTGCAAATCCGTCCATCCAAGCAAGGAGAGATTTCTCTTGAAAAATTAGCAGCTCAGCTTAGTTCGTTAGGTTACGAAGTGAAAGGGAACCCATACTTGATATCAGTAGAAATGGGCGGGGAACGGATGGTTATTTTTCAAGATGGCCGTGCGTTGATCCATGGAACGAAGGATTTAACCCATGCCAAGACGATCTATCAACGGATATTAGGTTAAGAAGGAACCCGTACCAGAGAATGGTGCGGGTTTTTTTCTTTATCAGTTGAATGGCCTGAACCTAAATCGACATGTTCCACGTGAAACATGTCGAAAATCGGATAAGGTGTATATGATCGTAAATTTGTCTATAATCATGTAGAATAATAACGAGATTGAATGTAGAGGTGCCACAATGAATATATCCGTTGATAAATTACTTTTAAAAATAGAAGAGGAATTAAGGTTAGCAAAAAATAGTACAAAGGAAGAAAACTTGCGGGAAAAGATTTACTCTATTAAAATATTATGCGAACTCGTCCTAGACGAGGGCCAGACGGGCGTGAAAAAGGCCGCACCTGTACAGCCAAGCGTAACACAGCAAGTCTATCAGCAGCCTTTAATAAATCAACCAGTATTTCAACAAGGTCCGTCATTACAACAGCCTAAAAAGGTAGAGATGGACGATGAAGCAAATGGGGATTCACTACTCGATTTTTAAGATGGGGGAAAATTTATATGAAAGCATTTATTATTGTAGGTGCGATCAACGCATTTATAGCAGTAGCACTGGGAGCGTTTGGTGCACACGGACTTAAAGACAGGCTTGATGCTTACTATCTGGACATTTGGAAAACAGGGGTAACCTATCAAATGTTTCATGCCACTGGGATATTGATAATCGGCCTGCTTCTTGGAAAAGTGCCAATGAGCTCTCTTTTTACATGGTCAGGATGGTTAATGCTGGTCGGAATTATTTTCTTTAGTGGCAGCTTGTATCTTTTGAGTTTAACGAAAGTTGGGGTTTTAGGGGCGATTACACCAATTGGGGGAGTGTGCTTTTTGGCAGCCTGGGTGTTAATCATTGTTGGAGCAGTCAAGAATTTTTAATGTGAAAAAGGCATTGGGGATATTCCCCAATGCCTCTTTATTTTTAAGTTGCGTTCTTCTTATCTTGGCGGGAAGGTTCCTAATTGAGGCCCTGCACCAAAAGGATATTCATACTCAATCTCTTCAGAGAACGTAATATAATCGACGGCAACCATTGGAATGAGGAAGCGTGTGCCGACTTGCGGGTCGCTTAAGATGACGTGGTCGCGGCCGGCCGCTTCAATAATTCCTCTAAATTCTTTGGCATTCCATTGATTGTTTCCTTCGAAAGTAGCAAATACGCTTACTAATTTACCTTTGTTTAAGCGAAGAATGTTTTCGATGTATGATTGTTCAATTGGCAGCATGCCAGGAACAGATGCCCCCCCTTGTGACGGAGCTGTTGGCATTCCTCCACCACCACCTGCTGGTGGAAATTGCTGTTGAAAGCCTGGCTGGCCTCCTGGGAACCCTTGTTGGCCTGGAAATGATGGTACGCCCGCGCCTTGCTGGCCCGCAGCGCCTGTGTAAGGCTGAAAACCTTGAGGATTGTAATATTGGCTCATTTTATTTCCCTCCTGTAAAAAACTAAAATCATTATGAAAGCAGCTAGACGAATGACCTAACAATTCTATTCATACTCCTGTAAAGCCAAAATGGTGACAGTTTTTTCAGCTCTTTTCTCACCTCTTTTTGATGAGACTTTTGGAGCTTTTTCTTTAGACTCGCTGTTTAAATAGTATGAGGTAAAGGAATGAAATATGACTTGGAGAACGAGGATTGGGGACAAAAAAAAGGTCTCAGGCTAAAGCCTGAGTACCTTTTTATAAAAAAGAATTTAAACATGTAAAAAGCCGGGTACGCGTTCTTCTTCTAGCAAATTCCCAACAAAGAAGGCACCAAATTCACCGTAGCGGGCGCTGACTTCATCAAAGCGCATTTCATAGATGAGTTTCTTGAATTGAAGAACATCATCGGCGAACAGGGTTACGCCCCATTCGTAGTCGTCGAAACCGACGGAGCCGGTGATAATTTGTTTCACTTTACCAGCGTATGTACGGCCGATCATACCATGGCTGCGCATTAAGCTGCGGCGGTCTTCCATCGGCAGCATATACCAGTTATCATCACCTTGGCGGCGCTTGTCCATTGGATAGAAGCAGACGTGCTTCGCTTTTGGCAATGTTGGGTAAAGTCGTGCAAGGATTTGTGGATTTTGGTAAGGGTCCTCACCCGCTGGAAGATAGTTGCTCAGCTCTACCACTGATACATAAGAATGAGCAGGGACCGTAAATTCCGCCAATTTTGTTTTATTGAATTCGGTCTCGATTTCGTTTAGTTCCTCCATCGTAGGACGAAGGATCATCATCATAAAATCGGCTTTTTGGCCGACGATTGTATATAAAGCATGGCTGCCTTCTTTGCGTTCCTGCGTTTCGTTCCATTTTTCAACCATACTTAGAAACTCGTGAATCGCGGCCTCGCGTTCATCGTTCGGGAGCATCTTCCATGTGGTCCAATCAACGGTACGGAAATCATGAAGGCAATACCAGCCATCAAGCGTTTGTGCTGCTTCACTCATTGTAATCACTCCTAAATCATCAGTCTTCTTATTACCAATCTTAACTATATCATAGTTTGACCAATCTGCACTTTTATAACACATCAAGTGGATATTTTTATGAAAAAGGGTAAATAGTAAAAGAGAGTGTTGAATTTTTTGAAAACAAAAACTTTTTAGTGTAACCGCTGTCTGTGACTTACATTGCTTGAAATTTTACTATGGTAAAGTAAGCTAGAAGGGGTAGATTTATTAAGGAGGATATTAAACGTGAGTGATTTATTTGAAGGATTAAAACAGAAGATCTCTGGACGTGACCTGCGAATTGTTTTTCCAGAAGGATTAGATGAGCGGATTATTCGTGCAACCAGCCGTTTGGCTGAGGAAAAATTAGTTACACCTATTTTGGTGGGTAACATTGAACAAGTCCAAGCAAAGGCACAAGAGCTTGGTGTTTCTGTTGAGAATACAGAAATCTATGACCCGGCCAATTATGCAGGTATGGAAGAGTTGGTGGCTGCATTTGTTGACCGCCGCAAAGGGAAAGTAACAGAAGAGGATGCCCGTAAAATTTTATTAGATGAAAACTATTTTGGAACAATGCTTGTTTATTTAAATAAAGCACACGGCCTTGTAAGTGGTGCGGCTCATTCTACAGCGGATACGGTTCGCCCTGCCTTGCAGATTATTAAAACAAAAGCTGGTGTGAAGAAGACATCTGGTGTATTCATTATGGTTCGTGAAGATGAGAAATATGTGTTTGCGGATTGTGCAATTAATATTGCACCGGACAGCAGTGACTTAGCGGAGATCGCCATCGAAAGTGCGAAGACAGCAGAAATGTTTGATATCGAGCCTCGCATTGCGATGTTAAGCTTTTCTACAAAAGGTTCAGCTAAATCACCGGAAACAGAGCGTGTAGCAGAGGCAGTTGCTGAAGCAAAACGCCGTGATGCTTCTTTAGTTTTGGATGGTGAATTCCAGTTTGATGCAGCGTTTGTTCCTTCTGTGGCAAAGAGTAAGGCACCAGGTTCTGTCATTCAAGGGGATGCAAATGTATTTATTTTCCCTAGCCTTGAAGCAGGAAACATCGGCTATAAAATTGCGCAGCGTTTAGGCGGATTTGAGGCGGTTGGCCCGATTTTACAAGGATTAAATGCACCGGTAAATGACCTGTCACGCGGCTGTAATGAAGAAGACGTGTACAAGCTTGCATTAATTACGGCAGCACAAGGTTTATAATGGAGAGATAGGCTGGTCCAAGAGGGCTGGCTCTTTTTGTGTGGATACGCAAGCTTTCTTTTTGATAAAATAAGCCTATTAACCATTAAGGAGTAATTTAAATGGAAGGTTTACTGCGCCAGCCCGAGTGGCGGATCATTGATCAGTCGGCGGTTGGGATTCATTTTCAAGCATTACAATCATTTGGTACGGATGATACCTTATGTGCGTCTGTTGGAGCGGGCAAGGCACCGGCCACAGCACGGACGTGGGTTCATCATAATACCATCGTGTTAGGAATACAGGATACGAGATTGCCATTTTTACAGGAAGGCGTTCAATATTTGGCTTCTCAGGGTTATCAGCCGATTGTACGGAATTCCGGCGGGTTAGCGGTTGTACTCGATGAAGGGGTGCTCAATATTTCATTGATTTTTCCCGAGGTGGAAAAAGGGATTGATATCAACCGGGGCTATGATGTGATGTGGCAGTTGATTCAGCAGATGTTTGCGGATTTTCCTATGTTGATTGAGGCACGGGAAATTGTTGGCTCTTATTGCCCGGGAAGTTATGATTTGAGTATAGGCGGAAGGAAGTTTGCCGGGATTTCACAGCGTCGTTTAAAACGCGGTGTGGCGGTGCAGATTTATCTTTGTGTCAATGGAAGCGGCGGGAAGCGGGCTGAGTTAGTCCGGGAGTTTTACCGGCTTGCTAAAAAAGATACCCAAACGAAATTTGTTTATCCAGACGTAGTGCCAGAGGTCATGGCTTCGCTGTCAGAGTTACTCGGGGTTGAGCTCTCGATTGCCGATGTCATGCTGCGGTTATTGAAGCAGTTAAAAGCAAATAGTGATTTGTTGTATGCGGGGCAGTTGAATGAGTATGAGCTCTGCTTGTTTCCGGGATATTATCAGCGTGTGGTAGACCGGAACGAAAAAATTGCTGAGATGGTGAATTCAAATTGTTAACGGAGTATTGCTTTTAAGCAATGTGGTGATTGGAGCGGAGGGCACTCGACTCCTGCGGGAGTACGGGGCTGGGGAGACCCCGCAGGTGCAAAGCGCCGAGGAGGCTCCCCGGCACGCCCGCGGAAAGCGTGTGCCTGGAGCGGAGATCAACACCCAAGTTAACAACATAGTTAATAATAAAAAAGCCGTAAATCCTTCGATTGATTTACGGCTTTCTATATGAAGTTGCTGCAACGCTTTGCCTCTTCTCCCTTTGGAAAGATGCCTACTCTGCTACTTTTTCAAGATTTCCGTTTCGATCCATTTTGAATTTAGTAGCGGGTCTTTCCTCTTCTTCAAATAAAACAAGTTTGCGGGCACGATTCATGATTTTCATGAGTGTCTCATAGTCTTCTTGAATAGTCTCGGTATTTTGCTCAAGCCCTTCAATTTTTGCAGTCATTTCCTCATTTTGCCTTCTTAGCTCGGCAATTTCTCTTTTCAATCTTTCATTCTCACTTTTTAGTGCTTCATTTTGCAGATTGGCATGATGAAAGTTTTGTAAATAAGAGATAACGGAATCAAGCGATAATCCACCTGCAGGTGCAGCGTTTCGGTAGTTTTGTACCGCAGCTGCAACAGGCTTGACATAGGTTTCGACGGCCATTTCCGTCTGCATTTCTGGCATTTCTGGTATTTCTGACATATCAGGAATGTTAATGGTTGATTCCATTGGCGTCTCTACATTAAGTGGTGCTAGTGTGTCTATTTCCTCTGCAACTGGAATCGGCGGATTGTAAAGCAGCTTTTTCTTGCCGCCTTGATCTTTCCCTAATACTCTTTGTCTTTGTTTTCTTTGTTTCTTCGCTAGTTGCAGCGCTTTTTCATAGCGGTGGCGGACGACGGCATTCCATCTAAAGCCACAGGCTGCGGAGGTGCGGTTAAGTTTATCTCCTACCTCTTCAAACGCGTTTAGCTGGGTGCTTCCTTCTCTAACATGACGAAGAACGGTTTCAGCTAATAGTAAGTCATTTTCATCTGTCCATGCATCTTGACGAACTTTCATATCTTTCAACTCCCTGATTAAATTTACCAATTTGTCAGTTCCATTGACTGACGTTTTTTTAATTTCTAATCTTAGGATGGACAAGTTTTTCAAGGTTTATACCAAAATTAATACAAGGATAGTAGATTTTTTAACTATAAGATTCAAGGGAGACTGACAGGAGTTGCTAATGATTGCAGCTTGCATTGAAAAAAAAGAACCTGTAAAATACCTATGGAGTTAAACGGTTTGAAAGATAATTATTTTTGCCAAATTACTATTTGTGTAAATTGGATAAAATAGTGATGAGATAATAGATTGACGATAGAAAGGGGTGGATGTAAATGTCCAATGAATTTCGTGTTTGCGATGATTGCCAAGCCGTGAATTTGAAGACATTGATCCCTCGTTTGAAAGAAATGGATCCGGATGCCGAAATTAAAATTGGCTGCCAATCTTATTGCGGCCCTGGCAGAAAAAAGACCTTTGCCTTTGTTAACAACCGCCCTGTTGCTGCCTTAACGGAAGAGGAATTAATGGAAAAGGTTAATAAGAAAATCAAGTAAAGCGTGGGCTTTAAAATAGATAATAAAAAAGAAAATCACCTGAGTTCTCCTAAACATAGGTGGTTTTTCTTTTTGTAGCTTGGTGCCTTTTCGGTGCCTGTCACCGTTAGCAATTCGTTTGTGTTGTTTATGGTGACAGGCACCATTAATAACACCGCTGGTGTCGAAAAATCGTGCGGAATTTTGGTGGATTTTGGTATATAATAGGAGTAATGATTTTACTGGCCGATTGGCAGTAGGAAGATAGGTATGTTAAGAGGAAGAGGGATTCCATGCAGTATTCGGCTGAAAAGTTAGCAGAAGAAAAAGTGTTTAAAGATCCGGTCCATCGCTATGTTCATGTTCAAGACCGGGTGATATGGGATTTGATTGGAACAAAAGAGTTCCAGCGGCTGCGCCGGATCAAGCAGCTTGGAACGACCTTTTTAACCTTCCATGGGGCAGAACACAGCAGATTTAATCATTCACTCGGTGTTTATGAGATTGTTCGCAGAATCATTGATGATGTTTTTGCTGGCAGGCCGGAGTGGAATGATGATGAACGGCTCCTCACACTATGTGCAGCGCTTCTCCACGATCTAGGTCATGGTCCGTTTTCCCACTCTTTTGAAAAGGTATTTGATTTTGACCACGAAGACTTAACAAGAGCAATTATTTTAGGGAACACAGAAGTCAATAGAGTGCTTCTGAAAGTAAGTCCTGATTTCCCCACGCAAGTTGCTGAGGTCATCGCTAAAACATCGGCGAAAAAGCTGGTTGTCAGCATGATTTCCAGTCAAATCGATGCCGATCGGATGGATTACTTACAGCGGGATGCTTATTTTACTGGTGTCAGCTACGGTCAATTTGATATGGAACGAATTTTACGAGTGATGCGGCCTAAGGAAGAGCAAGTTGTCATCAAGAAAAGCGGCATGCATGCGGTTGAGGATTATATCATGAGTCGTTATCAAATGTACTGGCAAGTATATTTTCATCCTGTCTCACGCAGTGCGGAAGTGATATTAAGAAAAATCTTGCATCGTGCCAAATATTTATATGAGAACAATTATTCTTTTAAACTGGAACCAATCCACTTCACGTCCCTTTTCCAAGAAAAAGTGACACTAGAAGACTATTTAAAATTGGATGAGTCAGTCATTTTGTATTATTTTCAACTATGGCAGGAAGAGAGCGATCCTATTATAAGTGACCTTTGCCGGCGATTTGTAAATCGCAATCTATTCAAGTACGCAGAATTTGATCCTGCAAAGGAATATAAGAAGCTTGCACAATTAACAACCCTGTTCGAAAAGGCAGGGATTGATCCTGAGTATTATTTGGTAGTAGATTCCTCTTCAGATTTACCATATGACTTTTACAGGCCCGGTGAGGAAGAAGAGAGGCTGCCGATTCACTTGCTAATGAAAAATGGAGAACTACGGGAATTATCCCGGGAATCTGAGATTGTTGATGCGATTTCAGGAAAGAGAAGAACGGACCACAAACTCTATTACCCAGCTGACTTCCTTGAAGACAACTCCAGCCATAGTGACTTAAAAAAGCAAATACGTGCCCTTTTGGATTAGAATTGGTGCCTGTCACCGTTATAGATCTTAACATAGTGAAAATATGAAATTTGGTGCCTGTGACCAAAAAGATCTGTTTAGATGGAGTAGGAGATGACGAATGTTGTTAAAAGATCATGCCAAGCTGATGCAGGCGATTTTGGTTTCTGGTGAGATAACTGGAAGGAAAAAGCTGCAGAAGATGATATATATTGCGAAAAAGGTAGATTTCCCTTTTCATGAGCGGTTTCAGTTTCATTTTTATGGACCCTATTCAGAGGAACTAACGACTAGAGTAGAAGAACTTTGTAATATGGGATTCTTAAATGAGGTGAAGGAAAAGAAGGGCGGTTACTACCAATATCACTATACACTGACGGAGCCGGGGAAAGAGTTTTTAAGCTTAAATGAAGTGGAGATGCCATGTTTAGAGGATTGCTTTATTGATATGAATGAGCAAAATGCTAGATTTCTCGAACTAGTTTCAACGGTTTTGTATTTTGATAATCTCTCAAAAGAAGAAGTTACAGATAAGGTCTTTACCCTAAAAAGCAGCCAGCGTTATACTCTTGAGGAAATCGATGAAGCCTATCAATACATTGAAACCTTAAAAGGTAAAATACAATAATATCGTTGTTCAAAAAAAACGCCAGGGAGTTGAAAACCCAATCAAGGCGTTTTTTTGTTGGTGACAGGCACCGTTTCTACTATTTTTAGATGGAAAATGGTGCCTGTCACCGTTATATTATTTGTCGCTTTCGCGGACGCCGGCTACCCCGTAGTGGTTTTTGCTCATTTCTTCAATGAAAACGACGACTTTTTCTTTTGGTGCGCCAGTTGTTTCGCTGACGGCTTCAGTTACTTTTTCCACTAACGCACGTTTTTGGTCTTCATTGCGTCCTTCAAGCATTTTTACTGTTACGTATGGCATCTATGATTCCTCCTTAAAGTTTAACTACTAGTAGTGTTCCACAATCCCATGAAAAGTGCAATATGAAGAGAACATTTGATTTTCTTTTTACAAGCTGTATCAGTTATACTAAAAGAAATAAAGAACGAAAGATAGCACGGTTTAGCTCATAAACCTATTGGTTTATAATAAGGAAGGAGAAATCAAATGGAAGGATTCCTGGCCTACCCACTGCGGTTAATCCCATATGTGGCGATTACCCTGATCTTTGCCTTTACATTTCATGAGTTTGCCCACGCTTATGTGGCCCATAAATTCGGCGATCAAACCGCCAAAAATCAAGGCCGCCTAACACTAAATCCGCTTCAGCATTTAGACCCAATCGGAACGATCCTTATTTTTATTGCCGGATTTGGCTGGGCACGTCCGGTGCCTGTCAACCGCTTTTATTTTAAAAAGCCCCGCCTGGCAGGTATCCTTGTTTCTATAGCAGGACCGCTCTCCAATCTTATCCTTGCCTCGGTTGGTTTTATCGTTGGTTATGGCCTTATGCGTTTCGGTGTAGCATCTTCTGTCCATTTTGATGAATTCTTAATGATTTTTATTAATTTAAATATCGTCTTGTTCATCTTCAATCTGCTGCCGCTGCCTCCGCTCGATGGCTATCGGGTAATAGAGGACCTTGCGCCAAACCATGTACGTGCTAAAATGACACAATTCGAACAGTATGGGATGTTAATCTTTTTAATTTTGGTCATTACCCCGCTAGACCGTTATACCATACAGCCTATTTTTAATTTCGTTGTCCCAGGGTTAAGGGACGGATTAAGTAATTTCTTCTACTCACTATTTTTCTAGGAGGTCTTTGTTTTAATGGAAGAAAATAAGAAAAAGTTGGGATTTAATATTATTAAAAAAACAGACCCAATGGCTGGCCATAAAGGGTTTGGAAAAGGAGCATTGAGTCTTGATAATGTTTCCCCGGTCATCATCGATGTGGAAGCGGGGGAAGCTGAGATTGATGTCGGTGCTATGCATGCCCGCAGTGCCGTGGAAAAAGGGATTAAATTCCTGAAAAGTCAAGAAGAGGTGCCAAACGGTAAGCCATATTGGCTTGTCTGGGTGACGATTGACCGTAATGAGGAAGGTCCTTATTATGCAGGTGTGACTGCTTGCTATATGACCGTGGACCGTGAAATCCGCCGCGGATACAAATCTTTGCCTGAGCATGTGAATCGGATGGACAAATCACTCAAACGACATATTATTGTAGATGTCATGGATGATCGTTCGAAAAAGATTTTGGCTGATTTTTTACGGGCACATAATGAGGTATTATGGGAGAACTCTCTTGATGAACTGAAACAAGGACTGTTAGGAGAATAACTTTTTTAGAAAAATATGAAAGTTAATTTGTTGAAGTTTTTTCTAAAAATAAGGTAATATATAGTCAGTGTTAATAACACTGGTAAAACTAGGACAAGAAAAGCTCCGGAGCAATCCGGAGCTTTTCTATTTATACTTTCGATTCTAATCCCAAGGCATGATTTTCTTATACCAAGGTACCTTTTCCTGATTATCTTTTTTCTTGGCTTCATGGTTTGCGTTCTTTAAGTGATCTGTGCAATATTCAGTGGGCTCGGTTCCTTTGACAAAGTAAGTAAAACGGCGGACAGGACAATCCTTTGTTGCCAGTTTGCCATTTTGCGGGTTAACATACAACCCGATAACTCCGTCTTTAGGCTGTTTAAACGCCTTCACCGGTTTCCCTTTTAAGGCTTCTTCCATAAAGCTGGCCCAAACCTTTTTCGCATAGGTTTTCTCGGCTACCACTTCAATTGGTTTGCCCACATCATAGCCTGCCCATACAGCTGTAACCAGCTGCGGCGAATAGCCGATCATCCAGCTGTCTGTTTCAGTTGAGCCGGACTTCCCGGCATAAGGCCTGGTGATCGTCTTAGCCACCGTGCTTCCGGTTACCTTGGCATAGCCGTTTAACTTTGAATCAAACACACCTGTTAACATTTGTGTCATGACGTAAGCTCTAGCAGCGTTTAATACTCTATCGTGATAATCTTCCTTTTCAAAAATGACGTTTCCATTATAATCTTCTACTTTTGTAATTAACACAGGATGGACCTGTTTTCCGCCATTTGCAAACATACTGTAGGCATTGGCCATTTCAATCACGCGGACTCCTGATGTACCTAAAGCAAGGGATGGGACCTCTTCCATTTTGGTTGACAGGCCAAATTTCTTAGCTGTCTCAATTAAAGTGTCTTCTCCTAAAAACAAATGTGTTTTAACAGCAAAAATATTGTCGGATACCGCAAGCGCCTGGGCGAGTGTGATTTCACCATTGGCATATTTGTTATTGAAGTTATGCGGTGTGTAATCAGCCTGGCCATCGTCAAAATGAAAGGTGGTATATTCGCTCCGCATGGTGGATGATGGGGTAAAGCCATGTTCCAGGGCCGCATAATATAATAACGGCTTAATGGTTGAGCCCGGCTGCCTTATAGCTTGGACGGCGCGATTAAATGGACTTTTTTCATAATCCCGTCCGCCGACCATTGCCTTTACATTACCGTTTTTTGGATCCATTGCGACAAGACCGATTTGAATTTCAGATGAACTGGCCACATTTTTTTCGATTTGGCTTTCTGCAGCTTTCTGCTGTTTTAAGTTAAGGGTTGTATAGACTTTTAACCCGCCAAGTGCGATGGTGCGTTCATCTAAATGAAGCTGGTTTTTTAGGGCATTCCGAACCGCATCCTGAAAATATGGTGCTACTTTTACTTTTTGGCTGGTATGAATACCTGCTAATCTAAGCGGTGCGGCTGCAGCGGTTTGAGCTTCTTTTTTAGTAATATAGCCGTTGTCTACCATCGTTTGTAGAATAATCTTTTGGCGGTCTTTGGCTTTTTCCAGATTGGCAAACGGTGAATAGATTCCCGGCCCTTTTGGGATTCCAGCTAACAAGCTTGCCTCAGCAAGGGTTAAGTGAGAAGCCTTTTTTCCAAAATAATATTTGCTGGCAGCCTCGACCCCGTAGGCGCCGTTGCCGTAATAAATGGTATTTAAATAGCCTTCAAGAATCTCTTTTTTGGAATAGTTCATTTCAAGCCGGATGGTATAAAAAGCTTCATTCAGCTTACGCTTCCAGGTTTTATCGTGCTCAAGAAACAGGTTACGGGCATATTGCTGGGTGATTGTACTTGCACCCTGCACTTTGGCAAAGGCCTGAATATCAGCGACCACAGCGCCGGCAATTCGTTTGAAATCAAAGCCATGATGCTCGTAAAAATTTTTGTCCTCAACGGAGATCGTCGCATTGACTAATTCGGGTGAGATTTCCTTCATATTGACCCAATAACGTTTTTGGCCGCTGTTGCTCTCACCGATTAAGCTTCCGTCATCTGCAAAAAACAGGGTTGATTGTGGGACAGCCAAGGGCGGTGCCCCTAGTATTTTTGCATAACCGAGAATGCCGGCAAAGAGAATGAGCATACAAATCATGCCTATCAAACTGATGATAATAAACGCCCGGAGATATTTAATTGTCTTTCGAAACCCTTGATCAGTCATGATTTCCATAAGTTCACCCACCTTAAAAGCGGAAGCGCTTCGGAGCTTAGCGCTGCAGCTAGATATTCTTCAGATTTACACTTTTAAAAATTAGATAGTAATAGTATTGAAAAAATAGAGTCATTTTAAACATTCATGGAAAAATTCTTTAAATTTTGCTAGACTTTTTCTTGTGTTTGTAATTCAATAGTTTGGGTAGCATATTAGAAAAGCGGAAGCGGCTTGACCAGGGGCGACAGGCATAAGACGAGCCGGCGAGAAGGCTGTTCTTTAGCCTTCTTGACGGTTTGGCTTATGCCCCCGAGCCCCTAGGCGCTGGAGCTGGCCAAGGAAAAGCGGAAGCGGCCGCTGGACTTTATGCATATGGAGGAAGTTGGTCATGACAATTTGGTTTACAGAAAAGCAGACTGAAAACTTTGGAATTACCATGAAAGTCAACAAAACCTTACATACAGAGCAAACTGAATTTCAAAAGCTTGATATGATTGAAACCGAAGAATGGGGCAACATGCTGCTGTTAGATGACATGGTGATGACATCTGTCCGTGATGAATTTGTTTACCATGAAATGGTTGCCCATGTGCCATTATTCACCCATCCCAAGCCTCAGAATGTATTAGTTGTCGGCGGAGGCGATGGCGGAGTGATTCGTGAAGTACTTAAGCACCCAAGTGTTAAAAAAGCCACCTTAGTTGATATTGATGGGAAAGTAATCGAGTACTCAAAGAAATTCCTTCCCGAGATTGCCGGCAAGCTCGACGATCCACGAGTCGATGTCCGTGTCGATGACGGCTTTATGCATATCGCAAACAGTGACAATGAATATGATGTTATAATGGTGGATTCAACTGAACCTGTAGGCCCAGCGGTCAATTTGTTTACACGAGGTTTCTACGCTGGAATTTCTAAGGCGTTAAAGGAAGACGGCATCTTCGTTGCCCAGTCGGATAATCCGTGGTTTAAGGCCGACTTAATTCGGAATGTGCAGCGGGATGTGAGAGAAATTTTTCCGATTACTCGTTTGTACGTTGCCAATATTCCCACCTATCCAAGCGGATTATGGGCGTTTACAATCGGTTCTAAGAAATATGATCCACTCGAGGTTAGTGAAGATCGCTTCCACGAAATTGAAACAAAATACTACACAAAAGAATTACATAAGGCAGCGTTTGTTTTGCCTAAATTTGTTGGCGATTTATTAAAGTAATGGCTGGTAAAGTTTATTGTTGATTGGAGCGGAAGGCGCTCTACTCCTGCGGGAGTGAGGGGCTGGGGAGACCCCGCAGGCGCAAAGCGCCGAGTTATCATGAACGAAACTAGCTCCTACTCGTAAATGCGTAGGTT
>NZ_JAABNN010000011.1 GCF_009928415.1 Bacillus sp. USDA818B3_A | reverse complement strand
GAAAGTAAAAGAGATAGCGTAAGCTATCCCTTCGAAATCAGTTTCTTACTCTACTGTCCGGCAGCTGGATCAGTGAAATTCCAATTAATTTATTAATCATTTATTCCATGAGATTTGAGGAGGAAAATATGAGAATCATTCGTTTCCATGGGGAAAATCGTTTACCACAATTAGCCGCTGTTACCAAAGAGAACCTCATTTATCCCTTACCATTTGAAAACATACTTGAGCTACAAACTTATGCAATTGAAAAAGAGAAGACCACTGCAGCGGTCCTTCAAACCATTATTGCGGATTCAATTCCGCTGCCCCAAAAAGTGGAGGAGCTGGAATTACTTGTCCCAATTGAAGCACCGGAGGTTTGGGCGGCAGGAGTAACCTACCGCAAAAGTAAAGAAGAAAGAAACTATGAAGCTACCGGTGGAAATCATACGGAGCCAACCATTTACGATAAGGTTTATGCAGCGAAAAGGCCTGAAATTTTCTTGAAATCTACCAAACTTAGAACTGTTGGTCCGACTGGTACGCTATGTTTACGAAGCGACTCAAACTGGCAGGTTCCTGAACCAGAACTAGGGCTTGTCTTAGATGAAAAGGGTAAAATTTTTGGATATACGATAGGAAATGATATGAGCTGCCGTGATATAGAAGGGGAGAATCCACTGTATTTACCCCAAGCGAAAATTTGGAGAAATTCATGTTCGATCGGTCCTGCGGTGCTTTTAGCAGAAACGGTGGATGATCCCTACAGTTTTCAACTAATTTGTCGTATTTATCGCAATCAAGAAAAGGTATTTGAAGAAACAGCAAGTACTAGTCAGCTCCACAGAACCTATGAGGAATTGTGCGCCTATTTAGTTAGAGAAAACGTGATTTTTAATGGAACAGTTCTATTAACTGGTACGTGTATTGTGCCTCCGCAGGATTTTACGCTTCATGATGGTGATCATGTGGAGATTGAAATACCTGGAATAGGGGTTCTTCATAATTCCATTAAACAGCAAACAGCGCAGCCTCTAGAAACAATGTAAACTACTAAACAGTGAAATGGAAGGGAATGGATGAAATGACTGTTCAAACCGAAGTTAAAACCTATGGAAACTTTATTGATGGTAAATGGATCTCCGCTGCATCGAAAAAAGTCGGGGCAAGTTTTAATCCTGCCCATCGTGATGAAATCGTTGGCTATGTCCAGAGTTCAACAGAGGAAGATGTGGATAAAGCGGTAACTGCTGCTCACAACGCTAAAGAAAAATGGCGCAAATTAAGTGGATCAGAGCGTGGAGACTTTCTATATAAGATCGCCAATTGTTTAGAGAGCCGGCTTGATGATATTGCTGAAACCTTAACAAGAGAAATGGGAAAAACCCTTCCTGAAGCAAGAGGGGAAACGTTAAGAGGGATTGCCATTTTACGTTATTATGCCGGAGAAGGCATGCGTAAAACTGGAGACGTTATTCCGGCAACGGATAGCAAAGCATTGATGTATACGACACGTGTTCCTCTTGGAGTTGTTGGAATCATTACACCATGGAATTTTCCAGTCGCTATTCCCATCTGGAAAATCGCTCCTGCGTTAATATATGGGAATACCGTTGTGGTCAAGCCGGCACAGGAAGCCGCCGTAACATGTGCCAAAATAATAGAATGTATAGAACAGGCTGGCCTGCCTGCGGGAGTTGTAAACCTCGTTACTGGCAAAGGTTCCATAGTGGGACAGAGAATCATTGATCATCCGGGCATAAATGGTATTTCCTTTACAGGATCTAATGACACAGGTAAAAAGGTAGCGATTGGTGCAATCAATCGAGGAGTGAAATATCAATTAGAAATGGGTGGAAAGAATCCAATTATTGTCGCTAATGATGCTGATATTGATGAAGCTGTTGAGGCGACGATTAGCGGCGGCCTTCGTTCCACAGGACAAAAATGTACGGCAACAAGCAGAGTAATTGTTCAGAACGGCATTTATGAAGAATTTAAGAAAAAGTTAGTTGAAAGAACAAAAGAGTTAAAGCTTGGTGATGGTCTGAAAGAAGGTACCTGGATGGGTCCATGCGTTAACGAGTCACAGCTAAACACGGTGCTTTCCTATATTGTAAAAGGGAAAGAAGAAGGAGCTGTCCTTCTCCTTGGGGGACGCAAATCAGAGGACACTGATTTGAAAAACGGATATTTTGTAGAACCTACTATTTTTGAAGGTGTACATTCAAGAATGACTATTGGGCAAGAAGAAATTTTTGGACCGGTCTTAGCATTAATCAAGGTTGAAACACCTGAAGAAGCAATTGAACTGGCTAATGACGTTCATTATGGTTTAAGCGCCTCTATTTTTACTAAAAACATTGGGAATGCCTTTGACTTTATTGATGGAATTGATGCAGGTTTAGTTCGTGTCAATTATGAAACCGCGGGTGTAGAATTACATGCTCCATTTGGCGGCATGAAATCATCGAGTTTCGGGGGACGTGAACAAGGAACAGCTGCCATTGAGTTTTATACATCCATTAAAACTGTTTATGTAAAGCCATAATTAATATTTTTAGCAATTGGGGGGCTTGGGATATGTCGAATAAAGATACAAAGAAAAGACCAAGAATTAATAATCCTATAAATCCTTATCGTGATAATGTTCAAGGAAAAGCGAATGAACCGATTACAGTTGCCGGCTTATTAGATCAGGCAAAAAGAATGGTTGGTCATGCTTATCACGGACTAGTGTCTGATTGGACATTGGAAGAAATCTATAATCGTTTGGAAGAAAATGCACCGCGGATTGCGATTATAGGCGGTTCAGCCGATCATCCTGCCCATATCCTAGATATCGAAACGGTGTCGCGGGCAGCACTAAAAATATGGGAGGAAGGCGGAGTCCCATTTTATTTTAGCACCCCTGTGTTATGTGACGGTACGGCACAAAGCAATATGGGGATGTCTTATTCATTGCAAAGTAGAAATGCAATTGCTGAAATCGTTGTAAATCAAATGGAAGCGCATTCCTACCACGGTGCGTTTGTCATTCAAGGTTGTGATAAGCAGCCGCTGGGAGTTTTGAGCGGATTGGCTCTATTGGATCGTGTTCGCCGTTTGCGTGGTGAAGCGCCTGTTTTTGCTTCCTTTGCCCCTTCCCATGTTTTAAAGGGAGGAGAAATTCCAGAAGGCCTAAAAAAGGAATTAACCGATGTCGCAGAGCGGGCCATACAAATGGGGGAACACAATATCGCTGATGATATTTTCGACGCCTTAACTTATATTCTCCAATGCTCATCCAATACGCAATTCCAAGGCGTGTTAGTTCGTGCAGTTGAACAAGGGATCATTGCTCCTGAAGAACAAAAATATTTTGAAAAATGGCTTGCAGTTAATACATGTGATGCGGCTGGAGGAATTTGTGCATTCCACGGTACTGGCAATAGTTCAAGAGATATTATGGCGGGACTTGGTTTCGTCCATCCAACACTCGAACTGTTAACAGAACCGCCTACTACAGACCAGTTGAAACCAGCCATTGAGGCCCTTTTCTCCATCGTAAATCGGCCGGAATGCAGTGTGGCTGAGTTGGTAGGAGCAAATATTGCTAATGCCATTCGAATTCATAGTTCTGGCGGTGGGTCAACCAACTTAATGATGCACGTGGTAGGGGCGATGATTTATGCCGGTTATGAATTTAATCTATGGGAGTTGGAGAAAATTCATCAATCCCATCCGATCCCGGATTTATTTGATTACAGTCTTACAGAAGGCAGGGATATTTTTGCCTTAGCACAGCAATGCTGTTCTGGTGCGATTAGAGGGATGGAGACACTCTTTTATGAATTAGTCAGAAATGGCGTCCCTATGGATGTTGACGCCTATACGGTGACCGGACAAACCTGGAAGGAAAGACTCAGTAATACAGAAGGCTTGAGTGCCGATGGAGTGAAGGATAATCCGATTATTCTAAGTAGACCTCGCAGGAGTTATAGCGGAGTCGATGTGTTACAAGGAAACTTTTTTGAAAGTGCGGTTGTTAAAATCAGCGGTATGTCCACTCATCAACTAAATCAGTTTGATGAGAAGATTTCATTCGTCCTCTATTTTGAAAATGAAGAAGATGCAAACAAGCAGCTTCTCAATGAAACACTTCTTGAGGAGCTTCAAGACAAAAAAGCATTTCCACTCGATCACTTATTGCAAATGTGGAAAATAAATAAACCAGAGAGTTTTCAAGAGGCAGTCACACTGAATTATGACGAATTATTTAGGCGCATGATCAAAGACGAAATCTTAAAACTAGCGATCATCATTTCCGGTCAAGGACCAGAGGCCTTTGGTATGCCAGAAATGTTCACCCCGATGCAGCATATTAATGCTAACCGCCAATTAAAGCGATTGGCTACGCTTATCAGTGATGGACGCTATTCAGGAGTGTCCTATGGTGCTGCCATCGGGCATATGACTCCGGAAGCCTATAATGATGGGGGAATCCTCTACCTTAAGCAGGGTGACCTATTATTTTTACGTTTCCGTTCCCGACGGATTGAATTACTAGACCCAAACGAATTTAGTGAAGGAAAACTAGAACTCTATCAAGGTGATCTTAAGATAGAACGAGAGACACTTGGTCAAGAAAGAAAAAATACGTTAAAAAGACGACAAAGAACGATTGCTGCTTCTAACCGTCTGACAGGTTGTACGGATGCAGCGGATGGAGTCGTTCCGCTCGCGGTAAAAATGGATGCCGATATACCTTATAAAAAAAATCTATTGTCACAAGTGTAGGAGGGATGAGGTTGGAACTTTCTCAAACAATTAGGGTTACCGGAGGGTGACTGCTACGATTTACCTACATCCACAAAAAGGTTCCCCGACGGAGCTCAATATCGTGTTGAAATTCCAAGTGTTGAGGGACCCAATTCGTTCAAAGAGGTATTGAAGGCGTGCCAGGAATATGATGTGGACATCCACCGAATTTCTCAGGGAAGCGGTATAATGCTTTTAACCGATGAGGAACTTGAAGAAATGGCCTGAACCACATCTTGTCACTTCAAAAAAAGGAGCTAAGGGATTGGGGGTTCCTAAAGTAATTGTGAATTCTGATGTAACTTGATCAATTTTTGGGGTCCTGATTTCATTCTTATTCCGTAAATGAAGGGATTTATTGTATACGATTGAGTTCATCATTTGATATGAAAAATAAAGAAGAGATTATCCGTGGGTAATCTCTTCTTTCATTATTACATCATTTCGTTTGTTTTTTCGCCTTCTTTTATAAAATTTTCTACAGCAAAGGCCGCCACACCTAAAGCTGAAGAATAAATCGAAAGCGATGAAAAATGTACTTCCATTTCATTCTGATGAAAGGACAACGTATGTTTATCAATCGTTCTTCTAATCGGCGCTTCAAGCCACTTCTTTGCTTTCGCTAACCGATTCCCGATAATTACCTGCTGTGGGTTAAAGGTATTAATGATGTTATTAATACCGTAGCCGAGGTAGGAGCCAATTTCCTCAAAAAGTTCAAGCGTATCTTTATCATCTTTGCCGGCTAGATCGATTAATGAATCAAGTGTTGCACCACTATAGTTGGTCATTTGTAAAAGGGTGTGTTCGGAGGCGTACATTTCCCAGCAACCTCTACTCCCGCAGCTGCAGGACCTGCCATTTACCTCGATGATCATATGGCCGAATTCCCCGGAATAGCCATTATTCCCTTGATACAATTCACCATTGAGGATGATTCCAACCCCAATCCCAATTCCGGCACTAATATAGATGATATTTTCATGATTCTGTCCTGCACCAAATTGTTTTTCTCCATAGGCTCCTGCATTTGCCTCGTTTTCGATGATTACGGGAAGATCAAATACTTCCTGAATTTCCGCCTTTAGTGTGACATTCTTCCACCCTAAATTGGGCGCGAGTAGAACCATACCTTCTTTATCAACAATGCCTGCAACACCCAATCCCACACCAACTACGCCATATCTGCTAGGAGGCATTTCATTAAGGAAGGAATGGATACTTTCTTTAACCAGCTCCTTAACAACTGAAAAACGGGAATCTTGGATGGCTTCATTTTTTTCGAAGAAAATATTTCCTTTTAAATCTGTTAACACACTCAAAATATAATTAACCCCAATATCAATTCCAATCGCATATCCTGCAGTTTTGTTAAAGTGAAGAAGAACAGGACGACGGCCGCCGCTTGATTCACCTGGGCCAGATTCATAAATCAGATCCTCCTCTAATAATTCATTCACCATTGATGAAACGGTACCTTTATTCAAACCGGTTACTTGAGCAATGTCCGCACGTGAGATAGGTTCTTTATCGATAATCATTTGGAGTACCAGTGATTTATTATTTTTTTTCACCACTTGTTGGTTCCATGTCATTGTAGTCAATGAAAAAATCTCCCCGCATTAAATAGTATATTTATCTTAACATAAACTTTGTTTATTGGATATACAAACAAATGAAAGAATGATATAATCACTTTGCAAGAGAAGTGATGCCGTTTACATTTCACTCCTTAATCACATACATAAGAATGGATTAGGGAAGCTGGGATGCTAAACTTAAACAACAGTCAATTCAATTTAAAGGCTGTCTGATTAGTAAACTAACAAACTATCACTTGAAGAAAGCAGGAAACAAGTTGACTAAAAACATGTTTTTCAACGCGCACCATTCACCAATTGGAGCATTTTCAAGTTTTACCCTTGGCTTTTACGGAAATGGCGGGGGACTCGATTTAGAGCTAGGCCGTTCTCCACGAAAAAATGTCTATGTCGGTGTGGAATCATTAGACCGTGAAGGCATCTATGAAGCATTGCCATTCTATGAAGTAGAAGATGATGAAAGTAAGCGCTATGATATAGAAAATATGGATCCAAATCCGGACAAACCGCGGATCATTTTACCGTTCCAAAAGGAAAAAATCGAGCGTAACTTCGAGTTAGGAACGGATATATGGAAGGCGGGGGATTTAACGTTCACCATCTATTCTCAAATCAAGCCTGTTCCAGATCCGGCCTCCGCAACAGATGAGGAACTGAAAAATACATTAATCCCTGCGGTTTGGGCAGAGCTTACCATTGATAACACGCAAGGCGCGAAAAGCCGCCGGGCCTTTTTCGGTTACCAAGGCAGTGACCCTTACAGCTCCATGCGCCGTTTAGATGATACTTGCGATGGAATTGCCGGTATTGGTCAAGGGCGTTTAACGGGAATTGCAACAAATGATCCAGACGTCAAATCAGCATTGCACTTTAGTTTAGAAAATATTTTAACCACACCGTTTGAAGAAAACTGGACTTTTGGGTTAGGACCTGTAGGGGCACTGGTAATGGATGTTCCGGCGGGGCAAAAGCGGAGCTACAAATTTGCTGTGTGCTTCTACCGCGGCGGCCTAGTGACTGCAGGATTAGATGCTTCCTATTTATATACAAGATATTTTTCAAATATTGAATCTGTCGCAGCCTATGCATTAGAAAATTTTGACCAATTTGCTGAAAGCGCTAAAGAGTCAAATAGCTTAGTAAATGAAGCGGATTTATCAGATGATCAAGAGTTTATGCTGATTCATTCGATTCGCAGTTATTATGGCAGCACCCAATTGCTTGAAGCAGATGGAGTGCCGTTCTGGGTTGTGAACGAAGGTGAATATCGGATGATGAACACCTTTGACTTAACGGTTGACCAAATTTTCTTTGAGCTAAAAATGAACCCATGGACTGTAAAGAATGAGTTGGACATGTTTGTCAGCAGATTCAGCTATGAAGACAAAGTACGCTTCCCAGGTGATGAAACTGAATATCCAGGCGGAATTAGCTTTACACATGACATGGGGGTGGCAAACACCATTTCGCGGCCGCATTATTCTTCGTATGAATTATATGGTTTAGACGGTTGTTTCTCCCATATGACTTACGAGCAACTGGTGAACTGGGTATTGTGTGCATCCGTTTACGTGGAACAAACCGGGGATGCCGAGTGGCTAAAGGCTAATTTGGAAGTGGTTGTCCGCTGTTTTGAAAGCATGTTAAACCGTGATCATCCGGAAGCAGATAAGCGCGATGGCATCATGGGTCTGGACTCTACACGTGTTATGGGCGGGGCAGAGATTACCACTTATGACAGTTTAGATGTTTCACTGGGCCAAGCAAGAAATAATATTTATTTAGCCGGCAAGACATGGGCGTCTTATGTAGCGTTAGAGAAAATCTTTAATGAGAATGGACTAGCCGACTTGTCTAAACAGGCTGGAGAGTTAGCTGAAAAGTGTGCCTCCACCATTGCTAGTCATGTAACACCAGGCGGATATATTCCTGCCGTTATCAAGGAAGGGAACAATTCAAAAATTATTCCTGCTATTGAAGGACTGATTTTCCCTTACTTTACAAACAACCAGGAAGCACTTGATCCGAATGGCCGGTTTGCTGATTACATCCAAGTATTGAAACAGCATTTAACCACCGTCTTAACAGAAGGTGTCTGCTTGTTTGAAGATGGCGGGTGGAAGATTTCATCTACAAGTAATAATTCTTGGTTAAGTAAGATTTACTTAAGCCAGTTTATTGCCCGTGAAATTCTTGGATTGGAATGGGATGATAAAGGGGCGAAGGCAGATGCTGCTCACGTCGCTTGGCTCACGCATCCAACCTTATCCGTATGGAGCTGGAGTGATCAAATCATCTCTGGTGAAATTGCCGGCAGTAAATATTACCCTCGTGGAGTGACAAGTATTTTGTGGCTGGAGGAAAGTAAAAAGGCGGCACCAGTAGTTGCTTCTTCACTAGCTGCAAATTAGGATTGCAGACTGTCTGGTACCTACTAGACAGTCTAAAAACTAGATTAGAAGTTAAAAAATAAATAATATGATTTTTTTATAAAAATCTTTGTTTATTCAATAGACAAACGAAGTATAGGGTGCTATAATCTGATTATACAAAGGTTACAGACTAGGAGATTGAATGAAAGCATTTACATGTCTAGTCTAAAACCGAAATAATAGGAGGAATTCCAACATGGCTTATTTCGAAAATGTAAAAAACATTCAATTTGAAGGCGCAAATTCTACTAATCCTCTAGCATTTAAGTACTATAACCCACAAGAAGTAATCAACGGTAAAACAATGGAGGAATTACTACGTTTCTCAGTAACATATTGGCATACATTCACTGCTGACGGCACAGATCCATTTGGTGTAGGTACAGCAATCCGTCCTTGGAACCACTTAACAGGACTTGATTTAGCAAAAGCACGCGTGGAAGCTGCATTTGAACTTTTTGAAAAATTAAATGTTCCATTCTTTGCCTTCCATGATGTTGATATCGCTCCAGAAGGAAGCACATTAGCTGAAAGCAACAAAAACCAAGACATTATCGTATCAATGATTAAAGAATATATGAAAACAAGCAAAACGAAATTACTTTGGAACACTGCTAACATGTTTACAAACCCTCGTTACACACATGGTGCAGCAACTTCTCCAAATGCAGATGTATTTGCTTACTCTGCTGCAAAAGTGAAGAAGGGCTTAGAAGTAGCGAAAGAACTTGGCGCAGAAAACTATGTATTCTGGGGCGGTCGTGAAGGTTATGAAACTTTATTAAATACAGATATGAAACTTGAGCAGGATAACTTAGCACGTTTCTTCCATATGGCTGTAGACTATGCGAAAGAAATCGGCTTAAATGTTCCATTCTTAATTGAGCCAAAACCAAAAGAGCCAACCAAACACCAATATGACTTTGATGTGGCTACTGGACTAGCATTCTTACAAAAATATGACTTAACTGATCACTTCAAGTTCAATCTTGAAGCAAACCATGCAACATTAGCTGGTCATACATTCGAACATGAACTTCGTACGGCTCGTATCAATGGCATGCTTGGATCAATCGATGCTAACCAAGGTGATACATTACTTGGCTGGGATACGGATGAATTCCCAACTGACTTGTATTCCACAACACTAGCAATGTACGAAATTCTTCTAAATGGCGGCCTAGGAAAAGGCGGTACGAACTTCGATGCAAAAGTACGCAGAGGTTCTTTCGATCCAGAAGATTTATTCCACGCTCACATCGCTGGAATGGATGCTTTTGCAATCGGCTTAAAAGTTGCGAACAAGTTACTTGAAGACCGTGTATTCGAAAACTTCATTGATGACCGTTACAGCAGCTATACAAAAGGCATTGGTTTAGACATCGTTGAAGGCAGAACGAATTTCCGTGAGTTAGAACAGTATGCCCTTGGTCTAACTGAAATCAAAAACCAATCAGGCAGAACAGAATTATTAAGAGCTACACTTAACCAATACTTATTAGAAACTCTATCAGGTGTAGTTGCTAGATAAATACCGGCTAGGAAAAAATAAAATAAAAATAAAAATGTGCTGGAAGTAAAATCCAGCACATTTTTAGCAGAAAGGGCTGAATTTTAAGATGAAATATGTAATCGGAGTTGACCTTGGGACAAGTGCTGTCAAAATTCTTCTCGTTAATCAAAACGGTGAAGTATGCCAAGAAGTATCCAAATCCTATCCATTAATTATCGAGAAATCAGGATACAGTGAACAAAACCCAGAAGAATGGGTGGCAAAAACAACGGAAGGTCTTGCTGAACTAATCCAGGCATTCCCAGGAGATGTCAAGGACATTGAAGGGATTAGCTTTTCAGGGCAGATGCATGGCTTAGTTTTATTAGATGAAGATAATAACGTACTGCGTAATGCCATCCTTTGGAATGACACAAGAACAACGAAGCAATGTCAGGAAATTTATGATGTTGTCGGTCAAGAAAAGCTGCTTGAAATCACCAAAAATCCAGCGTTGGAAGGATTTACTTTACCAAAGATCCTTTGGGTAAAAGAAGCAGAGCCTGAGATTTTTAAGTCTGCAAGTGTATTCATGCTTCCGAAAGATTATTTACGTTTCCGGATGACAGGTAATGTCCATATGGAGTATTCAGATGCAGCAGGAACGTTGATGCTTAATGTAAGTAAACGGGAATGGAGTCCAGAAATATTAGATCTATTCGGAATCTCCGCTGAACTTTGTCCGCCGCTGGTAGAATCCCATGCATGCGTTGGTACTGTAACGGCTGAATTTGCGCAGGAAACCGGATTGTCTGAGGCGACTCAAGTGTTTGCAGGCGGGGCAGATAATGCCTGTGGTGCGATTGGTTCAGGAATTTTATCAGAAGGTAAAACACTATGCAGTATTGGTACATCAGGTGTTGTCCTTTCCTATGAAGAAAGAAATGACTTAGACTTTGAAGGGAAAGTTCATTATTTTAACCACAGTGAGGAAAATGCCTATTACACGATGGGGGTTACTCTCGCTGCAGGTTATAGCTTGAGCTGGTTTAAAGATACGTTTGCGAAAGAAGAAGCATTTGATCAGTTTTTAGAAGGTGTCGATGGAGTGCCTGCAGGCAGTGAAGGACTATTATTCACTCCATATATTGTTGGAGAAAGGACACCTCATGCCGATTCGAATATCCGCGGCAGCTTTATTGGCATTGATGCAAGCCATGAACGAAAACATTTTGCACGTGCTGTTCTGGAGGGAATTACGTTCTCTTTAAACGAGTCGATTGAAATCTTTAGAAACAGCGGAAAAACGATTGATTCGATTATTTCCATCGGTGGCGGTGCTAAAAACGAAACATGGCTGCAGATGCAGGCAGATATTTTCAATGCAAAAATTGAAAAGCTGACGAGTGAACAAGGTCCGGGAATGGGCGCAGCGATGTTAGCAGCCTATGGCTGCGGCTGGTTTACATCACTGAAAGAGTGCGCTCAAAGTTTTATCCAAACTTCTAAAACTTATTATCCTATTGAAGAAAATGTAGAGTCATATAAAAAATTATTTGCTATTTATCAACAAGTCTATACACAAACCAAATCGCTTAATGACCAATTAAAAGAGTTTAGAAGATAAGGAATGGATTAGTAATTTTATCTAATGCCGGAGGGGAACTATGACAAATGTAGTTAGAAAGCTAGAAGGGTCTTTTTACACTGGGGAATATCGTAATCTCTTCAAAGAAATCGGCAAAACTGACGAAGAAATCCATCAAAGAATCAAAGATAATTGGGAACAGCTTTTTAATGGGGATGAAGATACAAGAATCTATCATCCTGTCGGAGATGATCTAGGCTACATGCTCGATACCGGTAACCTCGATGTCCGGACAGAGGGTATGTCTTATGGGATGATGATGGCAGTACAAATGGATCATAGAGATGTATTTGACAAGCTTTGGAAGTGGACATATCAAAACATGTATATGACGGAAGGAGAAAACGCAGGTTACTTTGCCTGGTCTTGTCAGCCTGATGGAAAGAAAAACGCGTACGGCCCGGCACCCGATGGGGAAGAGTTCTTCGCCATGGCCCTATTCTTTGCCTCCCACCGCTGGGGAGATGGCCCAGAGCCGTTCAATTACAGTGTTCAGGCAAAAGACATTCTCCGGACCTGCCTGCATAAGGGCGAAGATGGTGTTGGCTTCCCGATGTGGAACACGGAAAATAAATTAATCAAATTTATCCCTAATTGTGAGTTCTCAGATCCTTCCTATCATTTACCACATTTCTATGAATTATTTGCTTTGTGGGCTTATGAAGAGGACTGTCCGTTCTGGATGGAAGCAAGCAAGGCGAGCCGGGAGTATCTAAAAATCTCCTGTCATCCTGAAACAGGCTTAGCACCAGAGTATGCCTACTATGATGGCACCCCTAATAATGAAAGAGGTTATGGTCATTTCTTTAGCGATGCCTATCGGGTTGCTGCGAATATTGGCCTTGACTATGAGTGGTTTAGAGGGGATTCATGGGAAACAGAAGAGGCAAATAAGCTTCAAGCCTTCTTTGCAGATAAGGATCCAGCTGATTACCGCCGTTATACGATTGCGGGTGAACCATTCGAGGAAAAATCCTTGCATCCAGTCGGTTTACTTGCGACCAATGCGATGGCATCTCTTGCAGCAGATGGCCCTGACCGCTTAAAATGGGTGGAGTTGTTCTGGAATACACCGGTTCGGACTGGGGTACGACGGTATTACGATAACTGTTTGTATTTTTTCAGTTTGCTGGCATTAAGCGGAAACTATAAAATTTGGATGCCTTTCAAACCGTAATTCAAATAAAGATGCCAATGAAGAAACCCCTCAAACTAACGGTACGAGGGGTTTCTTTTATAGTTTCAAAAATTTGTAATATATAGAATCTATTATACTTTCTTTCGTGATAAAATGATATTAAACAAGTTTTTTTGACAAAATAACCTGTTTTTCTATGAAAAATTCTGAATTTTGCAACACTCGGAAAATCGTATCGTAAAAAAATCAGGTATGCTGGGTGCTTAGTAATGTAAGCGTTTAATAAGTCTGATCGCACCTATTCACTAATTTCAGCTAATTGGAGTTGATTCGACATGCACAAAGTGATTTTAGTTGATGATGAAAATTATTTCCGTAAAGGATTAAGAAGTTTAATAGATTGGAAAGCATGTGGATTTGAGGTTGCAGGAGAGGCAGCAAACGGTGAAGATGCATTAGTAATGATTGATGAAGTAAATCCTGAACTAGTCATAACTGATATCCGTATGCCTGTTTTGGATGGATTAGAGTTAATTAAACAAGTAATGCAAAAAGAAGAGAGATATCATCCTAAATTTATTATAATAAGCGGTCATAGTGATTTTAAATACGCCCAACAAGCGGTACGTTATGGAGTACATGATTTTATCCTAAAGCCGATTGACCAGGAAGAAATAGAAGAAACCTTGCGATCACTAGCTAATACAATAACGGAACAAAAGCTCGTACTTGAACAGAACATTGAAATAAAAAAAGCTGTCTTACTTGAAAATCTGATTTTTGGAAAAGTGAATGAGGAAGATGCGTGCGTTTTCTCAAGAGAACTGTCGTTGAACAATGCAGACGAATATTATTATCTTATCTTGGAGGTAAACGGAATTCCCGAATCTTCAAGTGAAGCGGCCCCTGATAATCAAGTGAAGGAAAAAATCACTAAAATTATCCGCGATATTTGTGATCCTCATGTGAGGTTATTTTTTCAAGAGTTAGAACAAGGAAGTTATGGATTATTAATTCCTTCCAGCTATCTAGATCGTTTCCAAATGCAAATCTGTCATTTTGTGAAATGGATAAATGGACAACTTATCAGCACAATGTCTCAAGCGATCACCTTTTATATTGGACCTGTTGTTCCTAAATTACATTTGTTAAAAGATTCTTTTGAAGCAGCCAAAAATGCACGCGAGTATAAGTATGTTTACGAAGATAAAAATATTATTCTTTCAAAGGAAATAGAAAACAATAAATCCATTACCTATACAGAACTCGAGGATTCTTATTATCATCTATTAATCGAGCAAATAGAAGAAAATACAACCATAGCCATTATGGAAACAATAGATAAAATTTTCCTTCAGTTTGCCTCGAAAAGAATGGCTCGAGTAGCAGTGAAAGCATCCATCAACCGATTTGTACATGCGATTTTAAAGATTATTAAGAATATGGATGGGGAAGTATCAAATTTAACAAACTTCCAGACGATGCTTCAACTGCAAAACTATAATTTAACACTACAACAGCTTAGGAAACAATTTTTAGAATTTGTGCTAGAGAGTAAAGAGATGATCACCATCCTTCGTAAACAATCTTCGGATGGTGAGGCGCATAAAATTAAACAATTTGTAGACTCACACTATCGGGAGAATATTAGCTTAAAATCCATCGCAGCAAAGTTTTATATGAATCCTGTCTATTTAGGGCAACTATTTAAGAAAACATATGGGATTTATTTTAAAGATTATTTATTGCAAGTAAGAATTAATGAGGCGAAAAAATTGCTGAGACAATCGGAACTGAAGATATATGAAATTGCAGAGAGAGTAGGTTTTAATAATACTGACTATTTTGTGACGATATTTGGGAAATTTGAAAAAATAACTCCGTCCGAATATCGCAATAAACTCCTAGAGAAAAGAAAGTTATAGTCACCATGAAAAGAACAAAATTTAGTTTTCATAATGTACGATTAAGTAAAAAATTATTAATCATGTATATTTGTTCTGTATTTTTTCCGATCGTTTTAACCAATATTATTTTTTACACCGTTACAATTAATAATGTAAAACAGCAGCAAATGCATGACTCGGAGTTGGCACTTAAACAGATTAGCCAAGATTTGGGGAATATTATCGACATCGCCGTGGGGATATCATCCTCCTTCTACACGAGTGCAAATATTAATCACTTTCTAGAGAAAAATTATCCATCGGATGTTGATTACGTTGAAAACTATGAGATTTATTTAAGAACATTATATCAGTCAAGTCCGATTAATCCGTCCATAAATTCCATTCGTTTTTATACCGATAACCCCACAATGATCTATTCAGGGGGAGTTTATCCCATAAGTGACATTAAACATTTGGAGTGGTATAAGCAAATCATGGAGGAGAAAAATGCCACACCAATTGTATTGCAATCAACACTGGAAGAGCAGACGAAAACGTTTAGTGTGATTAGGAAGCTTGATTATTTTAATTTTAACTACAAACAAAAAATAGTAAAAATAGATATCAAACCATCCGTGATTCAAAACATTTTTAATAATATTACCTTTAAAGGGGATGTCTATCTATTAAATGATAAGGGGCAGATTGAGTATACAACAAAAAAAGGTATAGACTTTGACAAGAAAAAGATTTATATCAATGATGTTTCAAAGAAAAAGGAAACCGTTATCCTAACCACTGCTTACTTGGACAATACGTATCCCCAAAACTGGAAAGTGGTTGGAACAATCTCTGAAAAAATGATGATTAAAACGTTGTATAAGTCAGGGCTCTTCATTATTTATTTAGCCTGTATCAATATCTTATTACCTACTATCATCATTATCTTAATCAACAGATCCTTTTTAAGACGACTTCGGCGTATATTGAGGCATGTAAAAAAGATGGGCGATCAAAACTTTGAAATGATTCCGGACCCGGGATATAAGGATGAAATTGGAATCTTAACGAGCGAATTTAATCGGATGACAGGAAAAATAAAGGAATTGATCCAGGATGTATTTATGGCCAATATCCAAAAACAAGAGATGGAGATAAAACGAAATCGTGCTCAGCTTAGTGCCCTTCAGAGCCAAATAAACCCTCATTTCCTATTTAATGCTCTAGAAACCATTCGCATGAGAAGTTTAATGAAGGAGGAGAAAGAGACAGCCAAGATTATTCATAATATGGCGAAAATGTTTCGGAACTCCTTGACATGGGGGAAAGATATGGTAACGGTCCGAGAAGAAATAAACCTAATTATCAGTTTTTTGGAAATACAAAAATACCGCTTTGGGGATAAGCTAGATTATGAGATTCATATCGAACCAGGTTCGGAAGGATGTATCATACCAAACATGGCACTGCAGCCATTTATCGAGAATGCAAGTATACATGGAATTGAGCCGTTGAAGGATAATGGTAAAATCGAGGTTCATATTTCATCTCATGATAATCTGTTAATCTGTAAAGTCAGCGATAATGGTGTAGGGATGTCGGAATCCAATAAGCATCAATTGATTAATGAACTTAAAAATGAGAGTGATATGGGAAAAAGCATTGGAATCAAGAATGTGTATTATCGATTGAAGCTTTATTATCAGGATCAATTTCACTTCCAGCTGGATAGCAAAGAAGGGGAAGGAACGACTATTATCATAAAGATTCCCAATCAAACTAGAAAAGTTCAAAAAACTAAAGTTTCATAAAAACCATCTATACTTTCCTAAGTAACACCTTTAGTTTTTTAATGGTAGATGTAAACCCTTACAAACTATAATAAGGATGTACCAAATAAATAGGGGGGCTAGAAAATGGTAAGGAAAAAAATTGTAGCTGTACTCACCTTGGTAATGCTGATACTTGCGGCAGTCGGCTGCTCAAAAGATCAAGGTGCCAGCGGAAAGCCAAGTGATTCCGGAAGTAAGGAAAAGGTCACATTCTCGTATTATAACGCTGCTCAGGCAGGTAAAGACAGAAATACGAACGAAACTGTTATCGGGAAAGAACTTGAAAAACAAACTGGTGTTAACTTTAAGGTAGAATACGCTGTCGGTGATATTAACACAAAAATCGGGACCATGATTGCAAGTGGTAAATATCCTGATCTTTTAGTTCCAGATGCAGCATTACCTAAAATCCTAGATGCAGGTGCATTTATTGATCTTGCTGATTTAATCGATAAGCACGCTCCGAATATTAAAAGGGTATATGGCCCATATATGAATAAAATGAAAGATAAAGATGGAAAGATTTATTTCCTTCCTATGGAAGCCTATCAAGGATATCTACCAAATCCTAATATTGACCAAGGTGCATTTTGGGTTCAGCGTGCGGTCTTAAAAGAGGCAGGCTATCCGAAAATAAAAACTCTTGATGAATATTTCGACTTAATTGAACAGTATCAAAAGAAACATCCGAAAGTAGATGGCAAATCAACAATTGGATTTACATCTTTAACTTATGATTGGAGATTCTTTGCAATTTCAAATGCGCCAAATCACTTGGCCGGGTATCCAAACGATGGCGGCGTTCAGGTTGATATGAAGACACATGAAGCAAAAGTTTACGGTAATAATGAAGATACTAAGCGTTATTTAAAGAAATTGAATGAAATTAACAACAAAGGTTTATATGATAAAGAATCGTTTGTTGGCAACTATGATGAATATCTTGCTAAATTAACTTCAGGCCGTGTACTTGGATTCTTTGATTACGGCTGGCAAATTGGACAGGCAGAAACGAATCTTAAAAATGCTGGTGTAGATGATAAGCGTTATATGGCTTTACCAATTGTATTTGATAAAGATACAAAAGATCAATATTTAGATCCGCCTAACTTTGTAAGTAACCGCGGTATAGGTATCACAGTAAGTGCAAAAGATCCAGTAAGAATTATAAAATATTTGGACAATATGGTTAAAGAAGAAAACCAAAAGCTAATTTTGTGGGGAATTAAAGGGCAAACATATGATGTGAATGATAAAGGCCGTTTCGTTCGTACACCAGAACAAATCGCCCAAACAGCTGACGATAAGTTTAGAGAAGATTTTGGTTCTAAGATTTATGAATGGGGCTGGCCTCGCGGAAATGGACTATTATCTGACGGAAATGCATATGAACCTAGAAGACAAGTCGAAGTAGCGCAATTGTCCTATGATGAAGGCGACAAGAAATTGCTTGATGCATATGGAATTAAGGTTTTCTCAGATTTATTTGCTAAGCCAGATGAGCGCCCTTGGTATCCAGCATGGGGTATTCAGTTGGAAGAAGGTTCTAAGGAGCATATCTTCACTCAACGACAAACTGATTTAGAAAAGAAATATTTCCCTAAGTTAGTTTTAGCCTCTCCTTCGAAATTTGATTCTGTTTGGAATGAGTATGTAAAACAGTACAATGCTCTCGATGTAAAAGCTTATGAGAAGAAAATGACGACGGAAGTTAAAAAGCTGATTGAAATGTCTAAGTCTAACTCTAAGTAATTTAAACTAACTAACTTGCGTAACGGAGGCCGATCTTGCCAAATGGGCTGATCGGCTTCCTGTTTTTTTAAAATGTTTTATCATCGAGATTATAAGCCTCATCTTGGTTGGAGAGAGAAGGAGTATCTAAGGTGTGGCTTATGATGATTGAGTTTTGTATGTATTTGTTTTTTAAGAGGAGGGGTAAAAATGCAGATTCAGACTGAAACAAAGAATGTAGTGGATTCTTCCATACCGGTTCAATCGAAAAAAACTAAAGGAACATTTTTGAAAAAGGTAATGTCCCAAAAAGCACTAATTGCAATGAGTTTTCCCTTTTTAATTTGGCTGTTTGTTTTTAAATATATTCCATTATGGGGCTGGTCCATTGCTTTTCAGGACTTTAAACCCGCAAGAAGTTTGTTTGATCAAGAGTGGATAGGATTCGAACATTTTAAATTTTTATTTGATGACCCGAACTTTTACCGGGTACTTCGTAATACTTTAGGGATGAGCACCATTAACCTGGTATTGGGGTTTGTCACAGCTATTGGACTAGCACTATTATTGAACGAAATAAAAGCTTTAAAGTTTAAAAAAGTTGTCCAAACCATTAGCTATATGCCACATTTTATTTCATGGGTTGTTGCTGCAAGTATCGTTTCTTATGCACTTTCACTCGATAATGGGATTGTAAATATTGTATTAATGAAATTAGGAATTGTAGATGAGCCCATTCTATGGCTAGGCAAAGAGAAATGGTTTTGGGGAATCCTTGGTGCTTCTGATGTATGGAAAAACGTAGGCTGGAACACCATTATCTATTTGGCTGCTATTACGATGATTGACCCAGAGCAATATGAGGCAGCTGATATTGACGGTGCCACTAGATTGCAGCGGATCAAACATATAACGCTGCCATCTTTAAAACCAACGATTATTATTTTGCTTATTATGAATTTGGGATATATTTTAGAATCTGGTTTTGAAGCCCAATATTTACTAGGTAATCCATTAAACCTCGACTATTCGGAAAACCTTGATATTTATGTTTTAAAGTACGGTATTTCTCTAGGTAACTTTTCACTTGCCACTGCTGCGGGGATCTTTAAGACAGTCGTAAGTTTCATCTTCTTATTTGCAGCAAACAGTATTGCCAAAAAGTTTGACCAGCCAAGGCTTTTCTAGGAGGGGATTTTATGGAAAAGAAACGATTTTTCAAAGCAACCAAGAACCATACAGGTGCAGGAGACTATATTTTTGATATTTTTAACTATACCTTTATGTTTTTCCTATGTGTAGTGATGTTATATCCTTTTATTAATCAGATGGCTGTTTCCCTGAATGATGCTAATGATTCCATAAAGGGAGGAATTTATCTTTGGCCGAGGGAATTTACCTGGTCCAATTATAAATATGTATTTGGGGAATCAAGTATTTTTCATTCGTTTATGATTTCAGTTTTAAGAACACTAATCGGAACATTGACATCAGTACTTGGCACAGCAATGGTAGCTTATACCATTAGTCGAAAGGATTTTGTCTTTAAAAAATTTGTAACCATTGCTTTTGTTCTAACAATGTATTTTAGTGGCGGTTTAATTCCAAATTACTTGCTTATCAAAGAACTTAATTTATTAGATAGTTTTTGGGTATATATTATCCCTGGGATTATCGGCGTATTTAACCTTATTGTTATTCGTTCCTTCATTGAAGGCATCCCGGAGAGTTTATTCGAATCAGCAAAAATCGATGGAGCAGGAGATTTTACTATATTTATAAAAATTGTCTTACCATTATCTCTTCCTGTGTTAGCAACGGTTTCATTGTTTGTTGCTGTTGGCCAATGGAATTCTTGGTTTGATGTTTTCTTGTACAATTCTTCTTCTCCTGAACTAAGTACCTTGCAATATGAGCTTATGAAAATTTTACAAAATTCAAATGCTTCTATGTCAGGTAAGACTGCGGCAGATGCATTTGCGAGCAGTGGCGCAAATGCAAACTCAGTAACTCCTACTTCCATAAGGGCAACTATGACTATCATAGCGAGCTTACCGATTATCATGGTTTATCCGTTCCTGCAAAAATATTTTGTTAAAGGCTTAACATTAGGTGGAGTTAAGGGTTGATTTAAAAAATGGGACAATTTGTCCCTTTTTTATTGAATTTAATACTTTGGAATTCTATAAAGTATAAACTGAAAAAACTAAATGAACTAAATGAACTAAATGAACTTACTAATGAGAGGATGGACAATATGGGCCAAAGAGCAAAAATGATTCTTGAAAAGGATTTTAAAATTTCTGAGATTGATAATCGTATCTACGGTTCTTTTATCGAACATCTGGGACGTGCCGTCTATGGCGGGATTTATCAGCCCGGTCATCCGCAGGCAGATGAAAATGGTTTCCGTCAAGATGTGATGGAAATGGTAAAAGAGCTTCAGGTTCCTATCATCCGTTATCCAGGAGGGAATTTTGTTTCCGGTTACAACTGGGAGGATGGAGTAGGGCCGGTTGATCAGCGCCCACGCAGGCTTGATTTAGCTTGGCGCACGACTGAAACCAATGAAATTGGTACAAATGAGTTAATGAAATGGGCAAAGTTGGTAAATGCAGAAGTAAACATGGCCGTTAACTTAGGAACACGCGGAATTGATGCTGCAAGAAATCTAGTAGAATATTGCAACCATCCGGGCGGTTCTTATTATAGTGATTTGCGGATTTCACATGGGGTTAAAGAGCCGCATAAAATTAAAACTTGGTGCCTGGGTAATGAAATGGATGGTCCTTGGCAAATTGGCAGTAAAACGGCTGAAGAATACGGGAGAATTGCTGCCGAAGCAGCCAAGGTGATGAAGTGGGTTGACCCAACCATTGAACTTGTTGCTTGCGGAAGCTCCGGCCGAGGGATGCCAACGTTTGCAGATTGGGAAGCAACTGTTTTGGATCATACCTATGATCATGTTGAATTTATTTCGCTTCATCAATACTACGGTAATCGTGATAATGACATCTCTAATTATTTGGCAATGACCCTCGAAATGGATGACTTTATCCGTTCAGTCATTTCCATAGCCGACTACATAAAAGCGAAAAAACGAGGCAAGAAGAATATCAATCTTTCTTTTGATGAATGGAATGTTTGGTACCACAGTAATGATGCGGATAGGAAAATTGAACCTTGGAGCATTGCACCTCCGCAACTGGAAGATCATTATAATTTTGAGGATGCTTTATTAGTTGGATGTATGCTGATTACGTTATTAAAGCATGCTGACCGCATAAAAATTGCTTGTCTTGCCCAGTTGATCAATGTAATTGCACCTATTATGACCGAAGAAAATGGACCTGCCTGGAAACAGACTATTTTCTATCCATATATGCACACCTCTGTATTTGGACGCGGCGTTTCCTTGAACCCCATTATTTCAAGTCCAAAATACGATAGCAAAGATTTTACAGATGTACCTTATTTAGAATCAACAGCTGTATATAATGAAGAAAATGAACAGTTAACCATTTTTGCAGTAAACCGTCATTTAAACGAAGGTTTGGAGCTAGAGTGCGATATTCGTAATTTTGATGAATATGAGGTTGTGGAGCACATCGTGCTTGAAAACGATGACCTAAAACAAACCAATTCCGCTAAGGGCACACCAGTAGCGCCACATTCAAATGGGAATGCCGTGATTGAAAATGGTTTGATTTCAGCTGTCTTGCCGAAATTATCCTGGAATGTGATCAGGCTGGCTAAACGTAAATAGTTTTTAATCATTTCCATATCTTTTAATAATGTATTAGCTCATTGGAAAATAGAGTTATTGAGATGTAAATGATAGTAAAAAACTGGAGGAATTCACATGAATTACAGATTACTTGGAAAAACAGGTTTAAAAGTTTCCGAGATTGGTTATGGCGCCTGGGGTATTGGGAATACCGGATGGCAGGGAGCAAACGATGAAGAATCCATAAAGGCACTTAACAAGGCCATTGACCTTGGCCTGAATTTTATAGATACCGCCCTAGGGTATGGGGACGGACACAGTGAGCGCTTAGTTGGACAAGTAATAAGAGAACGTCAGGAAACGATTTATGTATCAACCAAGATTCCTCCTAAAAATTTAAAATGGCCTGCTCCGGCTGGTATTCCTGCAGAAGCGGCCTTCCCGGCAGATTATATTATTTCCTGCACGGAAGAGAGCTTGCGCAATCTTGGTGTCGAAAGAATCGATGTCCAACAGTTTCACGTTTGGTCTGACGAATGGGTAAATCAGGGGGACTGGCTGGAAGGAATTGAAAAGCTGAAAAAGCAGGGAAAAATTAAATATTTTGGTGTCTCTATTAATGACCACCAGCCTGAAAATGCTATCAAGCTGATTGAGACAGGCCTGGTTGATACTGTTCAAGTTATCTACAATATTTTTGAACAAAGCCCGGAAGATAAGCTGTTTGCTGCATGTGAAAAACATAATGTCGGAGTTATTGCCCGTGTACCTCTGGATGAAGGGGGACTTACCGGCAGGATCACCCCGGAAAGTCGATTTGATGAGGGAGATTTCAGAAATCATTATTTTAAGGATTATAGGAAACTTGAAGTCTACAACCGGGTACAAGAAATCGTAACAGATCTTAACATTTCTATCGAGGATATGGCTGAAACTTCATTAAGATATATTTTAAGCCACCCTGCAGTTTCTACCGTTATACCGGGAATGCGTACGATCAAAAATGTCGAAAGGAATTGTAAGGTTGGAGACGGAAAAGGGCTTTCTCAAGAAGCGGTTACGAAGCTGAAAGCTCACAGGTGGATTCGTAATTTTTATCAGGCATAAATAAAATTTTGTTGATTGTATAACAACATATAAAAATATGTTAATAGGAGATGGATTCTTTATGGCAAAGACAAGTGTTGAGGTTCCTTCTTTACAGAAAGTCTATGAAAGCAAATTTGACATTGGTGCAGCGGTAAACCTTCGAACAATTGAAACACAGCAGAATTTATTAGTGAAACATTTTAATAGTATTACAGCAGAAAATGATATGAAATTCGAGTTATTACAACCGGAAGAAGGAAAATTCACATTTGAAAGAGCCGATCAATTGGCAGCATTTGCACAAACCCATGGAATGAAAATGCGTGGGCATACGTTGGTGTGGCACAATCAAACTCCTGAATGGGTTTTTCACAATACTCAAGGAGAAAAGGTTACTAGGGATGAATTGTTACAACGGATGAAAGACCATATGAATACGGTCATGCAAAGATATAAAGGTCAAATTTACTGCTGGGATGTAGTAAATGAAGCAGTAACGGACGAAGGGCCTGAATTGTACAGAAGAACGCAATGGCTCGACATTATCGGCGAAGATTACATTGAAAAGGCCTTTGAATATGCACATGCCGCCGACCCGGATGCATTGCTTTTTTACAATGATTATAATGAATCCAACCCAGGAAAGCGGGAGAAGATTTATCAGCTTGTTAAATCGTTAGTTGAAAAAGGGGTTCCTATTCATGGTGTGGGTCTTCAGGCACACTGGAGCTTAACAAACCCAAGCTTGGAAGACATTCGTGCGGCCATTGAGCGATATGCATCCCTTGGATTAAAGCTGCAGCTAACAGAATTGGATATATCCGTTTTCAACCATGAAGATAAGCGGACAGACCTTACAGCACCAACTGCTGAAATGATTGAACTACAGACCCAAAGATATCGGCAGGTATTCGAATTACTTAGAGAATATAAAGAGGTAATTACAGCCGTAACGTTCTGGGGTGCTGCCGATGACTACACATGGTTAAATGATTTTCCGGTAAGAGGCCGAAAAAATTGGCCATTTTTGTTTGATGAAAATCATCAGCCAAAAGACGCTTTTTGGAAGGTTATTAACTTTAATTAAATATAGAAAGAGCTGCCTCATGACTGGCAGCTCTTTCTATAATGTTTTTTCTTCGAAAAGGATGTGAACTTATGACGATTACCGTACAAAATATCCTCGATAAATTAATGGAGCCGGTTAAGGAAATACCAAATACCGTCGACACTCTTAAAACGGGTAATCCGAACATGGAAGTTAAAGGGATTGCGATCACATTTATGGCCACACATGAGGTGATCCAGCAGGCAATAAGTTTAGGCGCAAATTTGCTCATTACCCATGAAGGTTTATTTTATAGTCACAATGATCATTTGGAAATATTGAAAAATAACCAGGTCTATATAGAAAAACGCCAGCTTATTGAGGAGTCGGGGATAGCCATTTATCGTTTTCATGATTACTTTCACCGTTATCACCCCGATGGAATTATGGTTGGTTTACTGGAGGCATTGGGATGGGATTCGTTTGTGGAAGAGAATCAACCGGCAGCGACCATCGTCAAAATACCAGCAATGTCTGTTAAGGAGATTGCTGAATATGTAAAAGGGAAGCTCGGAATCGGTTTCGTACGAACTGTGGGAGACATTTCTGGAATTTGCACTCGTATCGGTTTGTTAGCTGGATACAGAGGCGGAGGCACACTATCAATCCCGCTCTATGAGAAGGAAAATCTGGATTTAATCATTACAGGAGAAGGCCCTGAATGGGAGACCCCGGAGTATGTTAGAGATGCAATATCTCAAGGCAGACAAAAAGCGTTAATGGTTCTGGGTCATGCCGAAAGTGAAGTGCCTGGTATGAAATATTTGGCTGGAAGGCTCCAAGCTATCTATCCATCCATACCAGTACATTTCATTCCTGAAAAGGCTCTATTCCAAGTTCAATGAGATGAAAAAGATAAGTAAGAAAAAGCATATTCCATTGCGTTAGTAAATCTATGATTCTAAAAAAACATTAACATAGTTTGTACGACAAACAAACCATATTGCTGAATGGAGGATGACATATGAAGAATACAATCCCCGCTAAAAAGTTAAATATCAGCGAACAATATAAAGCCAATCATAAAGAGAGCTATGCGGCATGGCTGCAATATAAGAAAATAGATGATGTCATACTGGCAAAAGAGTACCAAAAATGGGGATCAAGTATTGAAAGCCTGTCAGATTCAATTGTAATCCAATCTGCCCAAAAAGAGCTTTGTTCAGCCATTTCGTCCATGCTTGATATTCAACCACAAATCTCATCGGAATCCAAGCATAAAGGCAGGATTGTATTAATAACGAAAAAGGACTTACCCCTTCTAGACGAAAGTATTGATGTGGATTTTGCAGAAATCAACGATGATGGTTACTGCATCAAATTGGTTACGACAACCGATAATAGTACGATGTTTTTGATCGGTAAAAGAGATGTCGGGGTATTATATGCCGCTTTTCATTTATTACGGCTGATGCAAAATAGACAAGAATTAAAAGAGATAAATTTAATCGAATGTCCCAAAAATCAATTAAGAATGATTAATCAATGGGACAACATGGATGGCAGTATTGAGCGCGGTTATGCAGGTCAATCCATTTTCTTCAAAGATAACGTATTTACTGAGGAACTGAATCGTGTTCAGGATTATGCTAGATTGCTATCTTCAGTAGGGATTAACGGAATCTCGATTAATAATGTAAATGTCCATCAAGTAGAGACTAATTTAATAACTAGCAGCTTACTTCCACAAGTAGCCGAAGTAGCGAGTATTTTTAGAGCTTACGGAATTAAAACATTCCTTAGCATCAATTATGCAAGTACGATTCAACTGGGTGATTTGGACACGGCCGACCCATTGGACCCAGAGGTGAAACAATGGTGGGAAAATAAAGCGGAGGAAATCTACCGCTATATCCCTGATTTTGGGGGCTTCCTTGTCAAAGCAGACTCAGAACACCGTCCTGGACCATTTACATATAACCGGAATCATGCGGACGGCGCTAATATGCTCGCCGAGGCGTTAGAGCCATTTGGCGGTCTAGTCATTTGGAGATGTTTCGTCTATAACTGTCTGCAGGACTGGCGTGACCGTTCAACAGACCGTGCAAGGGCAGCTTATGATCACTTTAAACCTCTTGATGGTCAGTTTCATAAAAATGTCATCTTGCAGATAAAAAATGGGCCAATGGATTTCCAAGTACGGGAGGCCGTTTCCCCATTATTGGGAGCCATGCCGCAAACGAACCAAATGATGGAGTTCCAAGTGACACAAGAATATACAGGACAGCAAAGACATCTTTTCTATTTAGTTCCCCAGTGGAAGGAAATCTTAGATTTTGACACCTTTGCAAATGGAGAAGGCTCACCTGTTAAACATGTTGTCGACGGATCCATGTTCCATTACCGATATTCAGGTATAACAGCCGTTTCAAACATCGGTAATGATTATAATTGGACTGGCCATACGCTGGCACAAGCAAACCTTTATGGGTTTGGCCGTTTAACTTGGAATCCAGACCTTGAAGCAGAGACGATTACGACTGAATGGATTGGGCAAACGTTTGGTCAAGATGAGCAGGTGAATGAATATATCTGCCACATGCTCTTAAAATCATGGGAAATTTACGAACATTATACCTCCCCGCTTGGAGTAGGCTGGATGGTCAATCCGCATCATCATTACGGGCCGAATGTCGATGGGTATGAATACTCGGTTTGGGGTACGTATCATTTTGCTGACTGCCAAGGAATTGGGGTCGATCGAACCACGAAAACCGGCACGGGTTATACGGCTCAGTATTTTAAAGAAAATACGGAAATGTACGAATCACTAGAAACCTGTCCGGATGAATTGCTGTTGTTCTTCCATCATGTACCATACACACATAGGTTGAAATCCGGTGTGACAGTTATTCAACATATTTACAATACTCACTTTGAAGGTGTTCAAGAAGCAGAGGAATTAAGAGAAAAATGGACAGCTTTACAGGGACGTATCGATACTGAACGTTATGAAGATGTGTTAAGTCGATTAGAAGAGCAAGTATCACATTCAAAAGAGTGGCGGGATATCATTAACACTTATTTCTATAGAAAATCAGGAATTACAGATGAGCAAAACAGAAAAATATATTAAGGCAATGTGTTAATGTTATGTACCTTCATGTAAAAGGGGATAAAAAATGAGTATAGCAAAAAATCAGGGAATGTCTCCTAATATGAGTTTACTTTCGATCACTTGGCCGATTTTTATTGAGCTATTTCTTCAAATTATTATGGGCAGCACCGATACGATCATGCTTTCCCATATCTCGGATGATGCCGTAGCAGCAGTTGGGGTTGCGAATCAACTCATATTTTTTACAATCCTCATTTTCAATTTTGTTTCAATGGGGACTGCTGTCGTTCTCTCCCAATATCTAGGGGCAGGTTTGCGTGACGAGGCAAAAACAGTAACGACCGTTTCAATCATGCTAAATTTCGCCATTGGTTTAGTGATAAGCTTAATCATGGTTATTTTTAAAAGTCAGTTTTTGGCCTTCTTTCATCTCCCGGAACATCTTGCCGGCTTAGGAAAACAATATCTCTCAATTGTTGGGGGAACTCTGTTTATTCAGGCTTTACTGCAAACGGTATCCTCTATTTTAAGGGCAAATGGCTATACAAAGGATGCGATGTTCGTATCCATGTTCATGAATGTTGTTCATTTAGCCATTAATAGTCTATTAATTTATGGGTTATTGGGATTCCCTGAAATGGGTGTCAAAGGAACGGCAATATCAACGGGAATTAGTAGAACGGCAGCCCTTTTGGTCATCATTGGGATCATGTATAGAAGGATCCCGATGAATATAAAATTTAAGGATTTTCTAACAATTGATGGAACACAGGTGAAAAAAATCTTAAAAATTGGAATACCGGCTGCTAGTGAACAACTCTGCTTTAACGCCAGTCAGTTGGTCGTCACGTCCATCATAGCGATCCTTGGTGCAGCCGCATTAACCACCCGTGTTTATACACAAAATGTCAATTCTTATATTCTTTTATTTGGCTTGGCCATGGGTCAGGGGACACAGATTTTAATAGGTTATAAGGTGGGTGCCCGTGATTTTGATGGTGCCTATCACCAATTATTAAAAAGCTTAAAGTACAGCTTTTCCATCACCATTGCGGTAGCCATACTTATTTCCTTCTTCCGGGAGTCCCTGCTCGGGATTTTTACAGAGGATAAAGAGATTATTTCAATGGGAAGCAAACTATTATTACTTTGTTTGATTCTTGAACCAGGCCGAACGTTTAACTTAGTCGTGATTAGTTCACTAAGGGCAGCTGGTGATACAACGATCTCTGTTAAAATGGCCGTTATCTCTATGTGGGGAGTTATGGTCCCACTGGCTTACTTTTTGGGGATCCATCTCGGATTCGGACTGCCTGGTATTTGGATTGCCTTTATTGTCGATGAGTGGTTTAGAGGGATCACCATGTACTTTAGATGAAAGAGCAGAGTATGGGAGAAAAAAGGATTGGTTCAAAGTCAGGTATCATCAACCGTTTAAATTGTATACTACTAAATTATACCCCCGCCTTAAAAAGTAAAAAGGTGGGGTTTTTTTATGGAAACGTATTAGAAAAGTTAATAGAAAAAGACTATGAGAAAAATTAATAGTAATAGCAATTGTAGAATAAAGTAATAAACGATAGGCGAATATGTCGAAATAAAATGAAAACGCTTGCAAGGAATTTATTGACAGAGGTTTAGTTGTCAGAATATAATGAAAACACATAGTTTGGTGGAAAAACTATGTTAAGAGAACTATAAAAAAGGGGGAAGGTATTAGGATGTTTAAGAAGTTTCGTTTTAGAAAGATTCTAGTATTAGCCTTGAGTTTGCTGCTGCTAATAGCAATGGCAGGCTGTCAAGCAAAGGACACTTCAGGTGGAACAGCAGACGGCGGCGGAAGCGGCGGTAAGACGAAACTAACTATTTGGCTATGGCCTGGTATGGGAATTGAAGACCAGATTAAACAGTATGCAAAAGAAAATAATATTGAAGTAGATATCCAATCTTCAAGTTTTGATGATGTTCATAATAATTTAACGACAGCTTTAGCAGCCGGCAGCGGCGCACCTGATATCTCTGCTGTAGAGGTTAAAGGGATTGATAAAATGAAAGCGAATCCAGAGCACTTCTATAATCTGTATGATTTAGGAGCAGAGGATATTAAAGGGGATTACTTTGATTGGAAATGGAAGCAAGCACAAACCGCAGACGGGAAATATTTATTAGGTATCCCTACGGACATTGGGCCTCAGGCCATGGCCTACCGGATTGATATTTTTGAGCAGGCTGGTCTTCCAACGAACCGTGATGAAGTGGGTAAATTAATGACAACATGGGATGATTACATAAAAGTGGGTGAACAAATTAAAGCAAAAACTGGCAAGGCTATGATTGATACAGCGAATGGAATGTACTCTGTAATCGAAGGCCAGGGCAATGAAAAGTATTTTGATAAAGATGGCAAAGTAATTGTAAAAGACAATCCGCAAATTCAAAAAGCCTATAAATATGCAACAGAAGTTATTGATAAAGGTCTCGCCACAAATCTAGATCAATTTGCACCTGAGTGGGGGACAGGCATGACAAAGGGCGATTTCGCTACATTATTGGCGCCTGCCTGGATGATGACATTCATGAAAGAAAATGCTCCTGATGCCGCTGGTAAATGGGATATTACTCAGCTTCCTGAAGGCTCTGGGAACTGGGGAGGTTCATTCTTAACAATTCCAAAAGAATCCAAACATGCGGAAGAAGCTTATAAATTAATTAAGTGGCTGTTATCTCCAGAACAGCAGTTAGTGACATTTAAAGAAGCAGGTAACTTCCCTTCAACACCAAAAGTCTATGAATCCGATGAATTACAAAATCTAACAAGTGATTATTTTAATAATGCCCCTGTAGGAAAGATTTACGCAGAAGCAGCTAAGCAAGTAAAACCAATTATCGAAGGACCTCAATCGATTCAGATTGAAAAAATTATCGGAGATTCAATCAAACGTGTACGTGATAAAAAATCTACTCCTGAGAAGAGCTGGAAAGAGGCAATGGATCAACTTGAGCGTGAGTTGAGCCGATAATAGGGGCCTATGAAAAAATTAGAGACTGATAGATTATATCAGTCTCTAATTTTTAGAATGAGAGGAGGAGAATGAATGGCAGTAAATGCAGATGTGAATACAGAAAATTCGTCTGTGATTAAAAAGGAAAAAAGGTATATAAAACAAAGTATCAGGGACAATGTTTCCGGTTATTTATATATTTCTCCGTTTTTTATTTTGTTTGGTATTTTCGGACTTTTCCCGATTATCTATACAGCCTATATCTCCTTTTTTAAATGGAACATATTAGGTACAAAAGAATTCATTGGCTTAAAAAACTATACATTGCTTTTCACGGATCCAGTGTTTTGGAAAGCCCTAGGAAACACATTCAGTATCTGGATTATCTCCACTCTTCCTCAATTGTTTATGGCGCTGGTACTTGCATTTATTTTAAATCAGGCATTTTTAAAGGGAAGACAGTTTTTTCGTCTCGCCGTATTCTTACCCAATATCACATCTCTTGTGGCGGTATCAATCATATTTGGTGCTATCTTTGGCCAGAATTACGGCATTCTGAACTATTTTCTTTCATTCTTTGGGATTGACCCAATTAACTGGAAAGCTTCTTATTTTGGTACTCATGTAGCTATATCGATCATGGTTATGTGGAGATGGACAGGTTATAATGCCATCATTTATCTAGCTGCACTTCAAAGTATTCCTAAGGATTTATATGAAGCCGCTACCATTGACGGTGCAAGCAAAGCACAGCAATTCTTTAAAATTACGATTCCGATGATTCGTCCAATGATTATCTTTACGGTTATTCTCTCAACCATTGGTGGAATGCAGGTTTTTACCGAACCATTAATGTTTTCAGGTGCTGGGGGCGGGCCGGTAAAGCAAGGTCTCACATTGACATTGTACTTATATGAAGAGGCCTTTGTCCGCAACTCATTTGGATATGCTTCTGCGATTGCATGGGTGTTATTTATCATCATTGTCATTTTCTCGATTGTTAACCAATTAGTTACAAATCGAATTAAATCTGCCGATTAAGGAAGTGAGAGCATGAAAGAGGTAGGAATAAAGTGGTATAGCCCAGGAAGAATTATTGTCTATGCAGTTTTGATTTTCACCACATTTTTATCGATCTTTCCATTTTATTGGATGCTGGTCATTGGCTCACATGACACTTCAGCTGTAAACAAATTTCCGCCAGCGATGCTGCCGGGTGCAAACTTTATGGTGAATGTTCAGAAGGTGTTCAGCAATATTGATTTCTTTGCAGCGATTGGGAACTCTGTCATTTCCTCTACAACTGTTATGATTACGGTTCTCTTCTTTTGTTCTTTAGCAGGCTTTGCTTTCGCTAAGTTACAATTTAAGGGGAAAAAGTTTTGGTTTCTCTTTGTCCTTGCCACAATGATGGTACCTTCTCAACTAGGATTAATTCCTTCCTATATGATTATGAGTAAATTAGGATGGATTAATAACCTAAATGCGATTATTGTTCCTGGGATGGTAAATGCTTTTGGGGTTTTCTGGATGAGGCAGTATATCTCGGCGACGATTCCTGACGAATTAATGGACGCAGGCAGAATAGACGGCTGTTCTAATTTCCGTTTGTATTGGAATATTACACTCCCATCCGTTCGTCCAGCATTAGCTACATTAGGATTGCTTACCTTTATGGGTGTATGGAATGACTTCCTATGGCCTCTGGTTGTCCTGAAAGACCGTAGTGTTCAAACCATCCAAATTGCCTTAAGGACCCTTAACGGTGCCTATTTCCAAGATTTTGCAATGATCCTTAATGGAACATTTTTGGCCACTTTGCCAATACTCATTGTATTCTTACTGTTTAGTAAGCAATTTATTGCCGGATTAACAGAAGGATCTATTAAATAAGGTCAAAGTAAGGTTTTTCAACACAGGGGGACATAAAATCCCCCTAGAATATTATCTTAAATACATAGGCAGCATGATATCTTTAGATAACTTGCGCATAGGAATGAAACATGGGCACCGATGCCCATGTTTCGTTCTTTAATGCAAGTAAAACGTTTTAGAATAATCAAGTTGTGGGGAGAGAGTATGGAGCCGGTAATCAGTGTTAGCAATGTTCATTACTCCTTTGGAAAAAGCCATCAAAAGGTTGAGGTTTTAAAAGGGATCAGTCTTTCAATTGAACCTAATAGTTTAATTGCATTAAAAGGCAGATCAGGTTCGGGGAAAACAACCCTCCTTAATTTATTAGGTGCCTTGGATGAACCTGAAAGCGGAGAAATATATTTTAATAGGAAGCTGATAAACGGACTTTCCAAAAAGGAAAAAGAAAAGCTAAGAAGAACAAGTATTGGATTTATTTTTCAATCGTTTGGATTAATTCCGCTTATGACAGTAGAAGAAAATATCGAATTCGCTCTTCGCATTGCAGAGGTTCCGTCCATTGAGCGTCCTAAAAAAATCAGGGATGCAATTGAATTAGTAGGATTGACCAAAAGAGCAAAGCATCTCCCGTATCAGCTCTCTGGAGGGGAGCAGCAGAGATGCGCCATTGCAAGAGCCATTGCCCCTGGCCCCGCTCTGATTTTAGCGGATGAGCCGACTGCCGAACTTGATAGCAGAATGGCCTTTCAAATGATTGAAGTTTTTAAGGAACTAGTGAAAACAAACCAGGCAACCATTGTGATGACCACACATGATACCGGGATATTAGAGGTGATAGACCATGTTTATTCATTGGAAAACGGTCAAATTACATATGATCAAAAAGAAGTCATTATGGAGAAATAGTTTACTGATTGTCCCGCTTGTATGGTTAACATCCTGTTCCGTTTTCCCAAAGGAAGAAAGCACTCTTGCCCCGCCGCTGATTGAGCCGGCAAAAATCGACTATAAGACGGCTGAAGTAAGAAAAGGAACAATCGTAAAGCGAGTTAAAGGAATGGGGAGTTTGGTTCCGGTTGGCAGCCAAAATTTGTATTATCGCGAGTCGGGAGGGCGAATTCAAAAGGTCTATGTGGCTGAAGGAGATTTGGTGAAAAAGGGGCAAACTCTAGTAGATTTGGAGAATGGAAACCTTGTTTTTGATATCGAACAGGCGGAATTGGAGTTGGAAAAGGTAAATATAGAATTACAACAGCTTGAGGCACAGGGGGCAGACAAATATTCAATTGAGAAAGCAAAACTGGATGTGGAAATTACAAAAGTCCGTTTGCAAAAACTGCAGCAAGTACAGGAGAGTTCCAAACTGCTTTCTCCGATCAATGGAATTGTTTCCTTTGTGGGTGAATTAAAGGCAGGGGACCAGGTTCAGGCCTATCAATCGATTGTACAAGTTGCAGAAACATCAAATTTACAGCTAATGTATACGGCATCGGGTGTAAATGAACTATCAGATGTCAAATTGGGAATGCCTGTACATGTTTTAGTGAACGGCAAAGAATTAAAGGGGAAAGTTGTTCAGACCCCTAATGAAGTGCCTGCAGATGCACTTAAACAAAATGATGACGTTCAGCAACGCAGTATTTTTGTACGGATTGAAGATTTACCGGCACAATCGAAAGTTGGGGATTCCCTAGATTTTGAAATTATTACACAACAAAAGGATAAAGTTCTGATGATTCCGAAAAGCGGACTGCGAACGGGAATAGGAAGAAATTATGTCCAAGTACTCCAAGGGAATACAAAAAGAGAAATTGACATTGAGCCTGGTCTTGTTTCTGCTACGGAAGTGGAAGTAATCAAGGGCCTAAACGAAGGGGATCAAGTCATCCTGAAGTAGGGGGGAATGAGCGAATGGCAATAGTAAAAATTATCTTTAGAAAGATGCTGAATAATCCATGGCTCACAGGCAGCTTATTCCTCGGCCTCTTACTGACGGTTGCTCTCGTTTCGAGCATCCCTACCTACACATCAGGAGTATTACATAAATTACTTACAAAAGAATTGGTGCAGTATCAAGCAAAAAACAATCAATTTCCCGGAGGTTTTTCCTTTTCCATTGGAATTTCAACTGAAACAGAGTCAAGCCCAGCAAAATCTTTGATAAAGGCGGAACATATTAATGAAGAACTAATTGAAGAGGCAGGCCTGCCGGTTGTTGCAAAGGCGAACTCAATTAGTACCATTCCTTTAAAAATATCCTTATCGGATGAAGCTTCACAAGATGAACAAGATTTCGGCAGAATTGTCACATTGTCGGATGTAGAAAAACATATAATCATCACCGACGGAAAATTGCCTTCCGAAAATGTTAAAGACGGAATTTATGAAGTTTTAATTCCGGAAAGGAGCTTACATAAAAGGAAGATTGTTTTAAACAAAGTCTTAAAAGCCATCGAAGGTAAACAAGAGATACTCGTTCGGCCGGTGGGGACGTTCAAAGCCAAAAGTGAGCGGGATCCATACTGGGAAACCTCACCTGATCGATACACTGATGACTTTATATTGCCGGAGGAGCAATTCCGAAAACTATTCCTAACAGAAAAGCAGAATTTACTAGGAAACAGCCGGTTTTATTCCGCTTTTGATTATCAGTCCATTAATACGAGTCATATTCCTAACTTATTAAGACTGGAAGACAGCGTGAAGGAGAAGGTCAGTAAGGTTAACAAATCTATGATTTTAGTGGATTTTCCTATTCAATATATCCTTGCAAGATACTTAGACAAAGAACGTCAATTAACAACCATGCTTTGGTCGTTAAACATTCCTATCCTAATCATGATGGCCATTTACTTATTTATGGTGGTACGGCTGATCATTAACCGCCAGTTAAATGAAATTGCCGTTATGGCAAGCAGGGGAGCAACAAGGCAGCAAATCGTGTGGATTTATTTTCTGGAAATCAGCTTACTTGGGCTGGCTGCTTTGATAATCGGACCCTTTTTAGGTTTATGGTTATGCAACATCCTGGGAGCCTCCAATGGATTTTTGGAGTTTATTCAGAGATCCAGCTTACAGTTAGAGATTAGTAAGGAAGCGTATCTTTATGCTTTTTGTGCTGTAGCCATATCTATTCTGATGGTAATGATTCCTGTCTACCAGGCCTCTAAAAAAAGTATTGTCCATCATAAACAACATTTAGCCCGTTTTGAAAGCAGCAAGAACTGGCTTTTAATGATTATTGATGTATTGCTAGTAGTTATATCGATATATGGGTTATTTACATTTAAGCAGAGACAAAAAGAATTAATGACTCTATCAAATGCAGATGGTGAATTATTGGTCGACCCACTGTTATTCTTTATCCCAGCCTTATTCATTATCGGAATGGGTTTGTTGATATTAAGAATTTACCCATTTATTTTGAAAGCATTAGGAAAAATGGGCGGCCGATTTTGGTCACTGCCTCTTTACAGCACCTTTATTCAAGTAAGCCGTTCATCAAAACAATATCAGTTTTTAATGCTGTTCCTGATCATGACGATTGGATTAGGTGTGTTCAGTGCCAGTTCGGCAAGAACGATCAATACTAATCTTGAACAGCAAATTCGTTATAAGAATGGGGCCGATATTTCCCTTCAAATAAAATGGGATAGTAACGAACCAAGTCCTGTGGCCCCAACAGCTGCAAATGGGAAAGGAACCGAGAATGAAACCGCCTCTGTCCAGGAGGTTGTATATTCGGAACCGCCATTTGACCCCTTTTTAAAATTAAAAAGTGCGGAACATGCGGCAAAGGTGTATCGAAAGGAAAGTATGAAAGTAGAAGGAAACGGAAAAAAAATTTACTCGGCCAGCCTAATGGGGATTGAACCGAAGGAATTTGGCAAGACAGCCTGGTTTGAACCGTCGTTATTACCGCATCATTGGTATAACTATCTTAATTTATTATCAAGTGAACCTAGCAGCGTGCTAATCTCAAAATCTATTGCGGGTGAATTGGGAATCAAGGTAGGAGATTATTTTACAATCGAATCAGAAAATTCTATTCCTGTTGAATTTGTGGTGTTTGGAATAGTAGAGTACTGGCCTTCCTTTAACCCTCTAGAAAAAGGAGAAAATACTGGCGACGGGGCATCGCTAATTGTGGCAAATCTCCCTTATATCCAGAATACGATGGGCTTAGAACCTTATGAAATTTGGTTGAAAGTAAAGAAAAATGTCTCAAGGGCTTCTTTGTATGCGGAAATCAGCAATAAGAAGCTGCCAGTTACGGGAATAAGCGATATCAATCCGAAGATTATTGAGCTCAAAAATGGCGCATTTTTATTGGGCTTAAATGGAACCTTGACCTTAGGGTTTATTGTCTCTCTTTTAGTCACCTTTATTGGATTTATTCTTTACTGGGTATTAACGATTAAATCGAGAACCTTGCAATATGGTGTTTATCTTGCGATGGGAATGCCAAATCATCAATTAATCAGTATTTTACTGTGGGAACAAATTTTTACATCAGGTGCAGCATGTTTCTTGGGAGTGATCCTAGGTAAACTGACAAGTACATTATTTGTCCCTCTCTTTCAGCTGTCATTTGATCCGAAAGAAATTGTTCCGCCATTTCGGGTCTTGTTTCAAGCAAGTGACGGAACCAAGATCTACTTTTTTGTTTTCTTTATGTTAGCGGCTGGATTGACCCTATTGGCCATCTTTTTAAAACAAATTCGTATACATCAAGCCATTAAGTTAGGTGAGGACTAAAGATGATTAGATGTCAGGATTTAGTAAAAATATATAAATTAGAAAACGAACAAGAGGTAATCGCCTTGCAAGGCCTTGATCTAGAGGTAGAAAAAGGAGAAGTAATGGGGATAATCGGAAACAGCGGAAGCGGGAAATCAACTTTGTTGAACTTACTTGGCGGTTTAGACCGTCCCACAGCGGGGCAACTGATCGTGGATGGCAAAGATCTGCTCCGATTGTCCGACCAAGAAATAGTAAAATATAAATTGGAAACGGTTGGCTTTGTATGGCAAAACAACGCTAGAAACTTAATTCCCTATTTATCTGTCATTGAAAATGTGGAACTACCCATGCTCTTAAAAGGAGGAAGGCGTAAGCGGGAACGGGCAAAAGAACTTTTAGAAGGAGTGGGAATGAGCCACCGTTTAAAGCATCGGCTTGACCAGCTGTCAGGCGGAGAGCAGCAAAGAGTGGCAATCGCCATTGCTCTGGCTAACAACCCGAGCTTACTGCTTGCCGATGAACCAACCGGCAGTGTTGATTTAAAAACAGCCGATCTCATTCTTGATGTTTTTCGAGAAATCAATCAATCCCTTGGTGTCACCATCGTGATTGTGACGCATGATACCCAGTTGATGAAAAAGATGGATCGGGTTGTTGCTATTCGTGACGGGCGAACGTCCAGTGAAATTATTCGAAGAACACTTTCAAAGGAATCATTTCATGGGAAGGATTCTCCAATCATGGATATGGAGCAAAAAGATACACATATAGAATTAGCGGTACTCGATAGAACGGGAAGAGTTCAAATTCCGCGGGAATATTTAGAAGCAATTGGCTTAAAAGATGTGAATAAGATACAGATTCAATTGGAAAAAGATAAAATTGTGTTGCTTCATCCTGATGAAATAAAAGCGGGATCTTTTAATTAGATCCCGCCCTTTTAATGGAAAACCGTATCTGTTCTGCTTTTTTGAATATCATATTGGAAATAAAGAAAATAAAATAGGCACCGATACTGAAAATGAATAAAAAGGTTATTGGCTGCCAGATAAAAGCAGCTCCCATTAATAGTAAGGCCACAATGCCCATAAGGGTGAAAGGCAAGTAACTCATTGCTAGAATAAGAGAATTTTTTAAAATATGAATCCAATTCAATTGATAATGAACCATGACAGGGAAAAGGAAAACCGATAAGAGAATAAGTAATACTCCTCCTAAGAAAAGGAATGGAATCAGGAACATTTTTTCAATGGAGCCAAGTTGACTAATAATAGTGAAGTTCATATATAACAAACCAGCAAAAATCGTCCATAACAATCCTAATAGAAAACTTTGTTTAAAGTTGTCTTTAAAGTATTTGAAAAAAGAACGAAAGACACTAGAGTCCTCTTTTAATACCCATTGGCGTACAACACCAAACAGTGCTGCGGTGGCAGGAAAAATAGTAACGATGGGCAGGCACATCATGAACCAGATCAGGTTTAAGAGTAGAAAGTTTGAAAAGATTTCAAGTGCTATGTAGAAGTTATTCTTAACTAGTTTCATAACAAAATACCACCCTTATTTTAGAATATTCCTATAATTCTAAAATTACCATAGAATATACATAAATGGAAGAGAAGTTACGTGAATTAAATTATCGCATACTAGAGGGAGGAATGAGCTTGTTTAAGCGAATTAGCGGGAATTCAAGAGCATGCATGGCAGTTGAACCAATGTTTATTATCCCATATAGCTTATATGTGACTTATGCCTCACTTTATATGTTGGAGCTGGGGGTTAATGAAAAGCAAATCGGCATGATTACAAGTTTAGGACTTGTCGTCCAAATTTTTTCCTCCTTTATCAGCGGTTTTCTGACAGATAGAATGGGAAGGAAGAACGCGCTTTTGATTTTTGATTTGTTCAGTTGGTCAATCGCTACCCTGATCTGGGCAGTATCTCAAAACTTTTGGTTTTTTGTGATTGCAGCCATCATAAACGGTTTTCAAAAAGTTCCACATATTGCCTGGACTTGTTTAATAGTGGAAGATACACTTCCCAACCAGCGGTCGTTGGTTTACACCGTACTGCAATTCATTTCAGTAGTTGGAGGATTGTTTGCTCCTCTAGGAGGTCTAATGGTAAGTGAAATGGGGCTTATTTCGGGCGTCCGCGTGATGTACCTTGTTGCTTGTCTTAGTATGACTGCTATGTTCATCATCCGCCATCTCACAACCCACGAAACATCTGTTGGTATGAAGAAGCGCCGGGAATCCTCACAAATGAAACTAAAATCAACTTTGTTCGACTATGTTAAAACCGGAAGAAATCTCTTATATAATTATCCACTGTTATTAATTTTTTCGATTTATGTTTTATTTCAATTTCAATTAACCATACAGAATACTTATTTATCTATTTATTTAGTTGAGGAGCTTGCTCTTGAGAAGTCATTTCTAGGAGTTTTTCCGGCTATTTCATCCGTATGCATGCTTATTTTACTAGTATTTGTGATCCCACGATTTCGAGAAGAATTCAATTTCTTTTACATGGGAATTGGTTTTTCCTTTATGATGGTTTCCTCTGTACTAGTGCTAACAGCGAAATCAGGAAACATCACTCAAATAATTTTCAGTACCATCCTTTCATCGACAGGTCTACTGTTGTCCACCCCATACTTAGAAGCAGCCGTTGCTAACGTTATGGAGGACGATAGCCGGGCAAATGTATCGTCCATTCTTCAGGTGATCTTACTTCTATTTATCTCACCTGCTGGCATTATTGGAGGGATCACCTATAGAGTCGATCCGCGAATCCCATTTTTATTGACGTTGGCTGCCATGCTTATAAGCATTATTTTATTAAGTTTCAGAACGAAATTAATGGCTAGAAACGAGAATTTGAAGAAAAAAGTAAGTATTTAAGGAGGTGGCAATAAAGCCAGGACTATGTTTTATAGCACAGTAATTAAAAAATTAAGAGAATAGACTACTATTTAGAAGGAACAAGTCTAATGATAAAAGAATATATAAGCTGTATCTTTTTTTTCAATAGGCGGCTAGTTAGATACTTGATTTGGCTATCGAACAAACAATGTTTTAAGAAAACTTGATGAGGGGGAATCAAATCATGGCAAAAGCGCTGCAAGCATCCAATATTAAATTAGGTGTATGTTATTATCCAGAACATTGGCCAGAGAATCTTTGGGAAGATGATTATAAAAGAATGCGAGAATTGGGTTTTTCGATTATACGAATGGCTGAATTTGCCTGGTCCATTTTTGAACCGGAGGAAGGAACCTATTCATTTGATTTCTTCGACCGTGCCATTGAACTCGCTGGTCAACATGGCTTAAAGGTCGTATTGGGGACACCAACAGCGACTCCGCCAGCCTGGCTGACACACAAGTACCCTGAAGTTTTGAACGTAGCACAGGACGGAATTCAATACCAGCATGGTCAAAGAAGGCATTATAACTACAATTCGCCCATTTATCGGGAACTCTCAACAAAAATTGTACAGAAAATGGCGGAGCATTATAAAGATAATCAAGCAGTCATCGGCTGGCAAATTGATAATGAATTAAACTGTGAAATCAATGTATTTTATTCGGAAGCGGACCATAAAGCATTTCGCATTTGGCTGCAAGGTAAATATGGAACGTTAGAGAAGCTCAATCAAGCGTGGGGAACGGTCTTTTGGAACCAGACCTACACGGACTGGGAACAAGTTTACTTAACCAGGCCGACTGTGAGTGATTCACCGAACCCTCACCAGGATTTAGATGAAAAACGCTTTATCTCGGATAGTGCGATTTCATTTGCTGCTTTACAAGCGGAAATCTTAAGAAATACGGCGCCAAATCAGTGGGTAACAACTAACGGCCTTTTTGGGCATTTAGATAATCATAAAATGACCGAAGAGCTATTAGATTTTATCGCCTATGATTCCTATCCGAACTTCAGTACCATTTATCCAGATAAAGGGGAAAAACCTCTTTTGGACAGAAAGTGGAGCTGGAATTTAAGTACGGTAAGAAGCATTTCCCCAACCTTTGCTGTGTTTGAACAGCAGTCTGGTCCGGGTGGATGGGTCAACAGAATGGAGCAGCCTTCTCCTAAGCCAGGTCAAATGAGATTGTGGACCTATCAATCGATCGCGCATGGTGCCGATATGGTACTTTATTTCCGCTGGAGAACCGCTGCATTTGGAACGGAAATCTATTGGCATGGCATTAACGATTATCACAACCGTCCAAACCGGCGTGTGGAAGAAGCTAGAGTAATAGGTGGTGAGATCAATAAAATCGGAGAGAAACTAGCGGGGGCAAACTATAAGGCTGAGGCGGCCATTCTTAAGGATTATGATAATGAGTGGGATGGAGAATTGGATCATTGGCATGGAGCATTGGAACAGGATAGTATTTCGTCATGGGTGAAAGCGCTTCAATATAACCATATCCCAGTCGACGCTCTTTATATAAAATCGACTACAAATGTGGAGGAATTGCTGCATTATAGGGTGTTGATTTATCCGCATCCAACGATATTAACACAGGAAACAGCCATTTTATTGAAAGAATACGTTCATCAAGGCGGACAACTGATCTTTGGTGCCCGTACCGGCTATAAAAATGAAGATGGCCACTGCTATATGATGCCGTTTCCGGGCCATGTGAGTGAACTGTGCGGGGTAACGGTTGAAGACTTTACGTTAGTTGGGCCTCATCAAACGGCACCCGAAATAGAATTGACTGGTGGAGAATCCAAAGTATTTTCAACTGTAAGTTTTAATGAAGTACTAAAGGTAGAAAGTGCTCGGGCGGAGGTGTTGGCTGTATATAAAAATAGCTATATGGCTGAAAAACCAGCACTTGTGAAACATGCTTTCGGCAATGGATTTGCTTATTATTATGGCGGAGTATTCAGCCTGCAATTGGCTGAAGAGCTTATCAAAGCAGCGGGTCTGACACAGCCGGTCGACTGGCTGAAGCTGCCAGAAAAAGTGGAGTTAGCGATCCGTGAACACCAGAATGGGGAAACCTATGTATTTCTCTTGAATTATGCCGATACTCCCCAGGAAATACAATTGGCAAAAGAGGCGACAGAGCATCTAACCGGGGTCAAATTAAAAGACAAAGTTACCATGAAGCCGTTTGATGTGCTAGTGATTTCATAAAAGATAATAGAAACAGGAGGATATTGAGATGACAAAGAAACTTCGATGGGGTGTGTTAGGGTGTGCAAATATTGCCATCCATTCAGTCATTCCTGCGATTAAAGGCTCTAAAACTAGTGAAGTGTTAGCCATTGCCAGCCGCGGTTTGGAGCTTTCCATTGGAAGATTCTATTCGAAATATGAAAGTAATCGATGCTTGTCTAGCATCTGCCAGAGATAAAAAGCGGGTTTTAGTCAATTAATAATAGGGTTCACACACTAAGGAGGAATAGAACATCGACGAGAAAATTAGGAGTGAAGGGCTTGACATAGCTTTCTCGCAGTCTTGTGTGTCCGAACCTGAGTCCAGTTCGGACAGTATTGAAGAATCCAGAAGGATGCGAGTCCGAACCTAGGTCTTATCCAAAGAATTTTTTCACAAAAACTTAGTTTGTTGATTACGTAAACAAAGTGAGAGATGATATAATCAAATATAAGATTGAAAGTATGCGCTTACCAAAATTAAAAATACTGCTGAGATGGCAAGGACACCAAAGGAGACACGCATTAAATTAATAGTTTATAACATTATTAGATGAAATGAAAAAGGGGATGTACTAATGGATCAGCAAAATCAATTGATTGAAAAAAATGTACTTGGAACAAACGTCATTGCCCAAATCGGAATCCTTGTCCATGATATTGAAAAAACCAGCCAGGCATATGCGGATTTCTTTGGTGTAGAAAATCCAGGCTGGAGTCTTACCGATACAGTTGATAGGGCAGAGACTGAATTTAAAGGGAATTCAACTGAAGCACGTGCAAAACTTGCCTTCTTTGATATGGGTTCCCTTCAATTAGAATTAATTGAACCCGACGAGCATCCAAGCACCTGGAGAGAATATCTCGACCAGCATGGCGAAGGTCCGCACCATATTGCTTTTATCATAAAAGGGATGAAGGAAAAAATTACATTGATGGAAAGAAATCAAATGCCTTTGATGCAAAAGGGTGAGTATACCGGAGGCAGGTACGCCTATATGGATACCTTCAAAGATTTAAAAATTTTTTTAGAACTGTTAGAAAATGATAACTAAGTTCGATTGCTAAAAAGAGGAGGGGAAAGATTTCTTCTCTTTCCTTTCTCCTTACTGCGGAGAATCTATTTAATTTGCTGGGAGGAAAAGTAATGCGAATTTTGATAACTGGTGCGAATAGAGGATTAGGGTTAGCTTTATCTCAAATAGGGGCGGAAAGAGGCCATCATATTCTCGCAGGCGTAAGGGATATACATCATAGCGAGGAACGTTTAACAAACTTCGATTATTCAAAGTCGATTACGGTTTTACCCTTAGATGTTGTGAATGAGGAGTCTATTGTCCAGGCCGCAAATTCCGTCAAAGACCAATTTGGCACGATAGATGCCATTATCAACAATGCAGGGATATTGTTAGAACGCGATAAAACGATTGAAGAATTAGACATTGATCAAGTACAAAGGACTTTTGATGTGAATCTTTTTGGACCTATCAGGGTGGTAAAACATTTCCTTCCTCTCCTAATGATGGGGGACAGTTCATCCATCATCAATATTTCTTCAGAAGCAGGAAGTTTTGAAAACGCTTATGGCGGCGACTATGCATATGCTTCATCAAAGACAGCATTAAATATGTTCTCGGAGCAACTAAGCAAGTATGTAAAAGAGAAAAATATCGATGTTTATTCCGTGCATCCAGGCTGGATTAAAACTGATATGGGTGGTGCAAATGCACCCGGGAATCCAATCGATACAGCCAATGGAATCTTTGACATCATTGAAAAAAAACATCCGATCGACAGTAAATATGTTTTTATTAATCAAAAAGGAAATCCAATGCCTCTTTAAATAACGGAAGGTGTGATGTCTAAAATGGTCAGAATAACAGCCGTGCTTGGGGATTATTATCACCCAGCAGAATCGATTAAGGAATCGTTGGAAAATGCATTGCAGACAATCAAAGACTTACAACTGAAATTTTGTACCTATGAACAATTGGAGGATGAACTTTCCACGCAGCCAGATGCAGTCATCCTATTTAAAGAGGATCGGTTAAATCCAACCGAGGAAAAAGCGACCCACTGGATGACTGAGGAACTTGCCTTACAGATTAATAGATACGTTTCAAATGGAGGAGGATGGCTCGCTTGGCATTCCGGACTAGCATCCTATTCTCCTGAAAGTGCCTATACACAAATGTTAAAAGGATATTTCCTTCATCATCCTGAAAAACATCAAATGGTTCAGTATACGTCCGTTCCGGGTAATGAAATAAATACTAACCCAATCGCATTCGAATTCATGGATGAACATTATTTTGTTCACTGTGAGGAGGAGAGTACGGGAGTATTTCTTATATCGGATTCTATTGACGGCCATGCACCTGCCGGGTGGTCCCATCACTTTGGAGAGGGAAGGGTATGCTGTTTAACTCCTGCCCACAACAAAGAGGGATTACTGAATCCAGAGTTTTTATGCCTTTTAGGAAACTGTGTAAGTTGGATTACTGCATAATAGTAACTAACAAGATTAATAGATTTGGAGGGAAAAAAAGGTGAAGCTTGAAGCAGCTCAAAAACTATTATTTATAGGTGACTCTGTTACTGATTGCGAACGGTCTAGGCCGGAAGGGGAGGGACTATTCGCTGCGTTAGGAAAAGGCTATGTTTCCTACGTAGATGCACTGCTGCAGGCTGTTTATCCTGAATTGGGAATACGAGTGGTCAATAAGGGAATCGGTGGAAACACGGTTCGAGATTTAAAGAACAGATGGCAGGAAGATGTCATTCAGCAAGAACCCGACTGGTTATCCATTATGATTGGCATCAACGATGTTTGGAGACAGTTTGATACGCCATTTATTAAAGAATGGCATGTATATATGGATGAATATGAGGAAACGCTCAGGAAGTTAGTGAATGAAACCAAGCCGCTGACAAAAGGGCTTGTCCTCATGACTCCGTTTTACATAGAAAGCAATGAACAGGATCGGATGCGGCAAACAATGGACGAATATGGAAAAGTCGTTCAGAAAATTGCCGAGGAAACCGGCAGCTTGTTTGTCGACACACAGGCTGCTTTTAATGAAGTACTAAAAGAGCTCTATCCTGCAACTATTGCCTGGGACAGGGTTCATCCATCCGCGGCAGGACACATGGTATTGGCCAGGGCATTTTTAAAGGAAATCGGATTTGAGTGGAACCGCTCTTAACCATTTCTAAACTAAAAATTTTAATTGGAGATGAAGAAAATGAACTATCGTGAATTAGGAAATACAGGGATTAAGATCAGTGAGGTAAGCTTTGGAACTTGGGCAATTGGCGGCTCTTGGGGGAAGACAAGTGACGAGGAGGCCTTAAAATCCCTTGATTATGCGATCGGTCAAGGTGTTAATTTCTTTGATACAGCCGATGTATACGGGGACGGACATAGTGAAGAGCTTTTGGCCAAAGCAACAAAGGGCCGTGAAGATCAAATCCATATTGCCACTAAGTTCTGCAGACAAGGAGACATTTTTGACCCGCATACCTACAGTTATGAAAAAGTAAGTGCGTATTGTGAAGATAGTCTCCGCCGCCTGAACCGGGAAGCCATTGATTTGTATCAAATTCATTGCCCGGCAACAGACATATTGCGCGATGGCAGTGTATTTCAAGTACTTGACCGCCTAAAGCAGGAAGGGAAAATTAAGCAATATGGAGTGAGTGTTGAAACGGTGGAAGAAGGCCTGATTTGTTTGGAACATCCTAATGTCAAAAGCCTTCAGATCATTTTCAATATCTTCCGTCAAAAGCCATTAGAAGAGTTAATTCCTGAAGCGAATAAAAAAGGTGTGGGTCTGCTTGTGAGATTACCGCTTGCCAGCGGTCTGCTTACAGGGAAATTCACAAGAACACATGAGTTTGAAGCAGATGACCACCGCCGCTTTAATGAAAACGGGGAGGCTTTTAATGTAGGCGAAACGTTTGCTGGACTTGGTTTCAAAAAAGGTGTGGAATTAGCGGACCAGCTCAAATGGATTGCAGAAGATAGACAATCCATGGCGAGTGCGGCACTGCGCTGGATTTTGGACCAGAAAGAGATTACTTGCATCATCCCTGGATTTAAGAACGTGAAACAAGTTGAGGAAAATTTTTTGGCATTGGATACAAAACCATTTACGGAAGAAGAAAAGAATAAGCTTCAAAATTTTTACCAGGAAAAGGTCAGGGATTTTATTAGAGGGCCTTATTAATCATTTAAGCCCCTAGTTGTAAGTTTTACTAGGGGCTTGCTTAAATAATATCTGTCTATTAGGAGTGAATACATAGCATGATTACAGAAGTTTCCACATCTCAAAAAGCTGTCGCCATAACGTTTGATGACGGGCCGAACCCTACATATACACCACAAGTATTAGAGATCTTTGCAAAAGCAGAAGGAAAAGCAACGTTTTTTATGATTGGTGAACAAATGGAAAAAAATCAAAAACTTGTAAAAGAAGCGGCTGAACAGGGACATGAAATCGGCAATCATACGTATACCCATCCCAAATTATCGGAGTTAACTCCTGCTGAAAGTCTATCTGAAATTGAAAGAACTGAGAAATTAATTAGGGAATTGACTGGAAAAGAACCAGTTACCTTCCGCCCTCCTTATTTTGATTACAATGATGGCACCATATCAGTCGTCGAGACGAAGGGCTATTCTATGATTGGTGCGGTTAATTTAGAGGCACAAGACTGGGACCAGCCAGGAATGGAACATATTCTATCAGCCTCAAGAAACTCTGTGAAAAATGGAAGTATCTTAATTTTTCATGATGGATATGGTGATCGTTCTCAAACTATACAAGCCGTTCAGGCGCTTGTCTCTGAGCTTAAATCCGAAGGATATCAGCTTCTAACTGTGAGTGAGCTATTAAACTTAAAATGAAACTAGTAAAAGAAGGATTGCAAATTCACTGAAAATTTTGCAGTCCTTTTTAGTTTTACCAATAAAAAAAAGTTAATTTTTATACTCAAATAAGTTATTATTATTATCTAAAAAACATCCTAGATAGAAGGTGGCCAATTGCTTTCGAAATTACAAAAATGGAATACAATGAGAAATCAAATTTTAGTAGTCTTTTTAATCGTCATGGCCATTGTTTTATTAATTGTAGGCAGTTTAACTTTTAAACAGGTTTCCAATATGCTGAAAAATAATGGGGAGAAACAAATTCAGCAAACAGCCATTGAAGCAAATGGAAGACTTGAATCACTATATGAACAAGTGAATACTGCTTCAAAACTGGTTATGACTAATGATAAAATTCAAGACATTTTATCAAACACCTACTTAGGGAAAAAGGTTACTTTCGCAGAACTCCAGCAAGCCAGATCAAATGTGAATACCCTTCAAGCTAATACGGAAGGAATCTTTTCTTTTGAGTTTTATTCGACAAAACTGGGGCGTTTGCTGCCGAATGATGACACTAGGTTGACTACTAGAATTGGGACCAAGTGGATTCAGCAGGCAGAAGAAGCAAATGGACGTTTGGTCTGGATTGGGGAAGACCCGCGCAATTCAGATTACATTTTAGCAGTAAGACGCGTGAATCTTATGAGTCATGACTACGCAAATGGCGGTTATCTCCTTGTTAGGATCTATCATAACTATTTTCAATTGGTTAACCAAGACAATAACAATATCAAGCAATATTCTATTTTACTAGACAAAGATCTAAAGCCCATTCTCTCGAATTATGATGGGTCTATTAAACCGATTATTAACTCTAAGCAGTCGATTATTTCTTTAAACCAGAAAGATTATATGGTGACAAAGCAGTCTTCAAAAGATACCGGATGGACTCTATTTATTTTAACGCCTGTTAAAGCGCTTACCGATGGGGTTGGTGTCCTGAGAATGGGTATTATCTTTTCGGGAATTATCGGATTTATTATCTTTTTTATCAGTTCTTATTTTCTCTCAACCATAATTACAAAACCGATCATTAAGCTGACAAAGACCATGCAAAAAGCCGGCGAAGGATCTTTATCTATGAATCCATACGTTCCAACCGTTAACGAGATTAACGAATTGAACAGTACCTATAATCAGTTGGTAAAGGAAACCAATCATTTGATAAAAATGGTCTACCAAAAAGAGATTATTCGCAGTCAAAGTGAACTGAAGGCACTTCAAGCACAAATTAACCCACATTTTCTTTTTAATACTTTAGATGCGCTCAGGTGGTCGCTTGATGATAAGGAGGAAGAAGAACTAGCCGATTTAGTCATTGCCATGTCCAACTTATTTCGTTATACCATCACTAAACAAACCGATAGCGATTGGGTAACAATTAAAGAAGAAATCAAACATATTGAAGATTATCTTGAAATTATGAAAATGCGCTTTGGAGACCAATTAAACTGGCAATTTAATATAGCTTCGGAGTGGGAATCTGTAAAAATACCTAAATTACTAATCCAGCCTTTGGTCGAGAATGCGGTGCTTCATGGCGCTGGGAATACCGTGAAACCATGTACCGTTACTGTATCGATTCAACCTTCAACCGATGAACAGTACCTCGGAATAATGATACATGATGATGGTCCTGGAATGGATGAGGACAAGTTGGATTTTGTAAAACGCTCTATGCAGGAAGGCGGGGGCGCTTCAATGAAAGGAAATGGGATGGCTATTTCCAATGTATTTAAGCGCCTGGAATTATACTATCATGCAGAGATAAAAAGAGGGTTGACGATCACTAGTAAAGTAAATCATGGTACAACGATTTCTTTTGAAATACCCGTGAATATGGAGGCGAAGCAAGTTGTATAAACGAACCATTTTAATTGTTGATGATGAACCCAGAACTCGGCAAGGACTCAAGAAGACACTAGATACATGGGCAAACGGGGAGTATCAAATAATCACGGCCGCTAACGGGGAACAAACGATTGAAATCATGCGCCACTCAAAAGTTGACATCTTATTAACAGACATTCGCATGCCGGAAATGACAGGCTTAGAGCTGCTAAAAGTGATCAAGGCTCAAAATATGTCTCCTGTTATTATCGTTATTTCTGCTTATTCTGAGTTCGAGTATGCCCATGAGGCTCTTCGGTTAGGGGTCATTAACTATTTACTGAAACCTATTAGAAAAAATCTTCTTATTGAAGCGGTCGAGGATGCTATAAAGGTTGTAGACAAACAAGAGCGGGCAGGTATGATGGAAAAAGTGGTTGATACAAAACTCGTTGATGTGAGCGCTCAAAACCCATCTAATCGGTCACCTATCCGTGAAGCGCTCGACTATATAAACAATAACTTAAAAAATGAACTAACCCAAAAGGAAGTAGCGGACCATGTTCATTTAAATCCAAGTTACTTAAGTGTGTTATTTAAAGATCATGTAAAGCTGACATTCAGTGAATATGTGACAAGACGGAGGATCCAGCGGGCTAAGGAATTATTAATGTCGACTAGCCTTCCAATTGCTGATATTGCTGAGGAATCAGGGTACAAAACGGCTAAATATTTCATTAAGATTTTTAAGGAAATGGAAGGAGAAACCCCAAGCGCCTATCGTAAAAACAATTATGAAAAGGTATTTTAAAACAGTGGAATCTTCCTAGTATTAGTGACCTTACTTCACAACTATCAGAATACTAACCTAAAATCAAATGAAGGGTCATAGGGGGAATAACTTTTGTTTGCAAGAAAAATGACATTAACTTTGATTTCCTTGATATTGCTTGCTTCGTTACTGCTTGCTGGCTGTTCTTCATCAAGTTCGTCCGGTATTGAACATGCCTTAAGCACTGACAAGACAGTGATAAAATTTATGCATATATGGCCGGAAGGCGGATCAAATGCTCAGTTTTCGATCGTGAAGAATATTATTTCTGATTACGAAAAACAACACCCGAATGTAAAAATTGAAACTGAAATTTTAGATTCCGATCAATATAGAGACAAACTTAAAGTATTAGCTGCAGCGAATGAATTACCGGACATTGGGATGACGTGGTCAGATGGATTTATTAAGCCATATGTAAAAGGCGGCCTGTTAGAGCCGTTGGACGATGTGGTTACTAACGATCCAGCGCTTGCACATGCGTTCATCCCCGGTGTTAAGAAGTCGTATGCAGTTAATGGAAAAACGTATGGTCTGCCATTAGAATTGAACACTTCATACGTTTTTTACAATAAGGAAATTTTCAAAAAGTATAATCTTGACGTACCTAAAACATTTGAAGAGTATAAAACGGTCGTGAAAACATTAGCGAAAAATGGAGAGACCCCTGCGACTGTAGGAGTAAAGGATGGCTGGCCAGCATCCTTCTGGTTTATGTATCTGGCAGACCGTATTGGCGGACCTACTATCTTAACGGATGTGATTAATGGAAAAGCAAAAATGGATGATCCAGCCATTTTAAAAGCAGCACAAGAGGTTCAAAACTTAGTCGATCTGGGAGGTTTTGTAAAAGGGGCCAGTACATTATCATATGATGATGCAGCAGCGTATTTCATGTATGAAAAGGCGGCCATGTTCCTTACGGGGCTTTGGCAATTACCGGCCTTTACAACAAGCCCTGATGTACCGCAAGAATTTAAAGATAAAGTTGGCTACTTCAAATTCCCGCTGTATGAAGGCGGTAAAGGGACTGACATCAACAGCTATGTAGGAGGACCAGGTGTAGGGTTATTTGTAGCAAAGGATTCAAAAGTTAAGAAAGAAGCAAAAGATTTTGTAGGATTTCTAGTAAAGGAATGGGGACAAAAATCTGTGACAGAAGCAGGTGTCATACCTGCAACAAAAGTCGACACATCCAAACTAAAACTTTCCCCTATGTACATGGATATCTTAAAGGATATAAACGAAGCATCCAACGTAACTACGTATTTTGATACTCAATCCAGTCCGGCTGTCTCCGAATTACACCATGAATTACTTACGGCTCTATTCGGAAAACAAGTGACGCCGGGGGATTTTGTTAAACAACAAGCGGATGCACTTGCCGAAGAACAAAGGTAAATAAGTCTAAGGGCTTCCAGTTATTTATAACTGGAAGTTTTTTTGTGTAAGGGCTTTCTAAAAATAGTGGTATTTTTCCTAATCATAGTGACCTATTTTCAAAACTATCAGAATGTTAATCTATAAATGTAAACAAACACAATAAAAGGTCATAGGGGGAATAACCATTGTTTAATAAGAAAACGATTTCAATCTTAATGTCCTTGATAATGCTTGTAGCATTAGCTCTGGCTGGCTGTGGCTCATCAAGCTCCAGTGGAGAAGAAAGCGCTTCAAAGGACGGTAAAAAAGTAATTAAATTTATGCATTTATGGCCAGAAGGAAGTTCAAATGCCCAGTTCTCAATCGTAAAAAATATTATTACTGATTATGAAAAGCAACATCCAGATGTAAAAATTGAAACAGAAATTTTAAATCCTGATCAATACAGAGACAAGCTAAAAGTTTTAGCTTCATCGAATGAATTACCCGATATCGGTATGACTTGGTCAGATGGATTCATTAAGCCTTACGTAGAAGGTGACATGTTAGAGCCATTAGACGATGTTGTTAATGGAGATGCCGATCTTAAAGATGCTTTTATCCCTGGTGTAAAGGAATCTTATGCAGTTGATGGAAAGACATATGGTTTACCATTAGAATTGAACATTTCCTACGTTTTCTACAACAAAGAAATTTTCAAAAAGTATAACCTTGAAGTTCCTAAGACATTCGAAGAATATAAAAATGTTGTAAAAACATTAGCGAAAAATGGGGTAATCCCAGCTACTGTAGGAGCGAAAGATGGCTGGCCAGCATCCTTCTGGTTTATGTATCTAGCTGACCGTATCGGCGGACCTACAATCCTAACAGATGTTGTTCATGGAAAAGCAAAAATGACAGACCCTGCTATTGTTAAAGCAGCAAAAGAAGTTCAAAACCTAGTAGACATGGGTGGATTTGTTAAAGGTTCAAGTGCTTTATCTAATGATGATGCAAAAGGTTACTTTATGAATGAAAAAGCAGCTATGTTCTTAACTGCTACTTGGGAATTACCAAACTATACAACAAGCCCTGATGTAGCACAAGAATTTAAAGACAAGATTGGTTACTTTAAATTCCCAACTTATGAAGGCGGGAAAGGCACAGATATCAATAGCTATGTTGGCGGCCCTGGTGTTGGTCTGTTCGTAGCGAAAGATTCCAATGTCAAGAAAGAAGCCAAAGATTTTACTGCCTTCTTAGTAAAAGAATGGGGTAAAAAATCAGTTACGGATGCTGGTGTTATACCTGCAACGAAAGTAGACACATCTAGTTTGAAACTTTCTCCAATGTACATTGATATCTTGAAGGATTTGAGTGAAGCATCAAACGTTACTACTTATTTTGACACTCAAGCAAGCCCTGCTGTATCCGAATTACACCATGATTTAATGACAGCTCTATTTGGAAAACAAGTTACGGCGAAAGATTTTGCAAAACAACAAGCAGATGCTCTTGCTGAAGAAAAGTAATTAAGCATCATTCAATCTTGTAAGGAATAGAGGGCATACACCATATGCCCTCTATAAATTTAGACGATCCAGCTACAGCACCTGTGCTAGGCGCTTACGCTTTTATTTGAAGGGAGTATAGAAAATGAAAAACGTAATGTCAAACAAGTTAGCCATCACCCTTTACGTACTTCCTGCGTTACTTCTCATTATGTTCTTGATTTATATCCCAATCGTTCAGACGGGCTATTATGGTTTAATGGACTGGAACGGAATTGGCAAGATGAAGTATATAGGTTTGGAGAACTATAAACATCTGATCCAGGACAAGATGTTTTGGCAGAGTACATGGCATTCCTTATTGCTTGGTATTTTCTCTACACTAAGCCTTGTTGGCTACTTAATTTTATCACTAATCCTAGCAAGTAAGATAAAGGGTGCAAACTTTTTAAGAAAAATTTACCTTATTCCAATGTTATTATCGTCAGTTGCGATTGCACAGTTATGGGCGAAGATTTTTGACCCATCTAATGGAATGATCAATAGATTGTTAATCAATTTTGGTGTCGAGAATCCACCTCTTTGGTTAGCGGATTCGAACATCGTTTTATATGCCCTCTTTATTCCAATCGTTTGGCAATATGCTGGTTTTTACATCATTATTTTCTATGCTGCCTTAAAAAATGTTCCGGAAGAACTGATTGAAGCGGCGAAAATTGATGGGGCTACAGCTATTCAAATTGCTTATAAAATAAAAGTCCCTCTCATCGCGGGAGTAATAAAAGTAATGGTCATATTAGCCATCGTTGGTTCATTAAAGTATTTTGATTTAATTTTCGTCTTGACTGGCGGCGGACCTAACCATGCGAGTGAGGTTATGGCATCCTATATGTATACAGAAGCTTTCACAAAATATAACTTCGGTTATGGCAGTGCAATCGGGTTTGGCCTGCTTGTAATCTGTATGTTGATGACTTGGTTAATTCAAAAACTTTTATCTACTAAAGATGTTGATTATTAAAAAGGGGAGTGAATAAGATGAGCAAAGTGGCAGTTGAAAGACAAACAAATTCGACCCTATCAGCTTCATATAAAACTAGTAATACGCTTGGGAAAAAAATTGGTTTTGGTATTCTCTATTTGATACTGGGGATTATTGCCATCGTTCAAGTTTACCCATTGATATGGTTATTCCTTTTTTCCTTAAAAACCAATCAAGAGGTCTTTGGGATGTCTCCATTCTCATTGCCTCAAGATCCACAATGGGGTAACTATCTAAAGGCTTGGTCCTCGGGACACATTGATGCATACTTCCTTAATAGTGTAATTTACACTGTTGTAGCTGTAGTCCTAACGGTTATACTTGCCAGCTTTGTAACCTTTGCAATCACGAGAATGCAATGGAAACTTAGCGGATTAGTTCTTGGTTTGTTTATGGCGGGCTACATGATTCCGCTACATTCTACGTTAATCCCGTTATTTAATACTTTTAAATCAGTAAATCTAATTGATAATCCTGTTTCTGTCATCCTATCTTATGTAGCATTCAATTTACCGATAACAATCATGATATTAAGTGGATTTTACAAATCGCTTCCACGAGAGGTAGAGGAAGCAGCGGTAATTGACGGGTGTTCGATTCACCGCATCTTTTTCCAAATTACACTCCCAATGACCGTACCTGTACTTTCAACAACAGTAATTATTAACATGATTTATAACTGGAACGAATTCGTGTTTGTAAATACCTTCTTAAGTTCTGATAAATGGAAGACGATTACGGTTGGGGTTAATAACTTTGTTGGCCAGTATTTAACAGATTGGGGTGCGATTGGAGCAACTTTAATGATTAGTATTATTCCAGTACTTATCGCTTTCTTTGTACTAAGTGATCGAATTGTAGAAGGCATTGCTGCTGGATCTGTAAAAGGATGATAAAAAACCTCCAGCCAAGGGTTGGAGGTTTTTCTTCTGTTTACTTGTACATACAAGTCGTTAAGATGGATTCACTTGTTGAATCTTTTTAAATATCCTGTTGCAAAGTAAATAAATACTATAGGAACCGAGACTGAATACAAATAAAATGGTGATCGGCCATGTAAAGAGAATCAGCCCCATTAGTCCGATATAGAGGATCGCTGCAATGGTAGTCGGCAGATATCTTATTGAGAAAAATAAAGAGTTTTTTATTGCATTTAACCAGTTTAAATTGAAATTAGCAATCGTAGGGAAAATAAATATCGAAATAAGAAGCAATAAGATTCCCATTAAGGTCAGAATTGGGAGTAAAAAATATTGGAAAGATCCAAAGCTCCTTAATAAGAGAAAATCAATCACTCCTAAACCGCTAAATACTAACCAAATCAGCCCTAGTCCAAAGCTTTGTTTGAAGTTTTCCTTGAAATATTTAAAGAAAGGCCGGAATACACTAAAGTCATTATGCAAAACCCATTGCCGGGAAACACAGTACATGGCTACGGTTGCAGGAAAAATGGTTACTACAGGGATACAAAGTATCAACCATATAATATTTAATTGAAAAAATGCTGTAACTACTTCAAGTACACGAAAGAATTTACCATCATATCTAAACATCAGATTCACCAATTTCCATATTATTTTTAGTACCATAAAAATAGCATAAACTTTTCTGGAAAAGAAGTCGTATAAAAATGGCAAATGTCAGACCAAACGGGTCTCCAATCGATTTCTATTTTTCTTCTTTTCTATTATTTAATTTTAAATGAAAACGTGTTATTGTGGAAGTGGACCGTACAACTTTTTTAAAAAATCTACTAAAAAAGGGGACTTGTATAATGAAACACCATACATTTGCAAAAACTCCACCACTTGGCTGGAATAGCTGGGATTGCTATGGAGCAGCGGTAAGAGAAGAAGAAATAAGAGGAAATGCCGATTATATGGCGGAACATTTAAAAGCATATGGCTGGGAGTACGTCGTTGTAGATATCCAATGGTATGAACCAGGTGCACATTCCTCTGTCTACCGTCCATTTGTCCCACTTGAAATGGATGAATATTCAAGGTTAATACCTGCTGTTAATCGATTTCCTTCCGCATCTGATGGAAGCGGATTCAAATCCTTAGCCGAATATGTACATAATCTTGGCTTAAAATTTGGAATCCACATTATGCGAGGAATCCCGCGTCAAGCCGTTCATGCGAACACACCGATTTTAGGAACACAGGCAAGAGCAAGGGATATCGCTCATCCTAATTCGATTTGTCCTTGGAATACAGACATGTACGGGATCGATGCCTCCAAAGAGGGAGCACAGGAATATTACAACTCCTTGTTTCAAATGTATGCTAATTGGGGCGTAGATTTTGTCAAGGTTGACGATATTGCCGCATCAAGGCTGTATGATACGCATCTGGATGAAATTAAATTAATTCGTAACGCAATTGAAAATTGTGGGAGAGATATGGTGCTTAGCCTTTCTCCAGGTCCGGCTCCGTTAGAATACACTGAAGATTTTATTGCAAATGCAAACATGTGGAGAATGACGGATGACTTTTGGGATCTTTGGAATTTGCTATATGGTATGTTTGAGCGCTGTGAAAAATGGAATGAATATAGGCAAGCAGGCTGCTGGCCGGATTGTGATATGCTTCCTTTAGGACATATTGGAATTCGTTCCGTTGATGGGGGCGGTGCCGACCGCTGGACCCGATTTACAAAGGATGAACAGATCACGATGATGACATTATGGTCCATCTTCCGTTCACCGCTCATGTTTGGCGGAGAGCTTCGCGATAATGATGAATGGACACTTTCTTTACTAACAAATAAAGAGGTCCTTGATTTAAATCAAAACAGCCACAGTAATCAGCTTGTCTATCGTAAGGATGACAAAATCGTCTGGATGGCAAAAGATAAGGATACCCATACTTATGCAGCATTGTTTAATGCAACAGATGAACCGGCCGAAGTTGGTGTCACATTTGAGGAGCTTGGCATTTCTAACCATAAAAAAGCCAGGGATTTATGGAAGCAGGAAGAGCTTGGAGAATTGAATGATGAAATAAAGCAGATCGTTCCATCTCACGGAGCTGTTCTTGTCAAATTATATTAAGAATAAAGAGGGAGTCCCAAAAATATTTGGGACTCCCTGCTTGTCTTTATGATGAAATTTTCATGTTGTTGTTCTTATCTAATGCTGCCGTAGAGTTCCTAACGACAAGTTCAGGTTCATAAACGGTTGAATGAGTATTGTTACCTTTCTTCTCAACAGCAGAAACAATCCATTTTGCTGCTTCAATCCCCATATCCATTTTTGGATGTGTAATAGAGGTTAATTTGACATCTGTTGCTTCTGCTAAAGAAGAATCGTCATAGCCGACAATGGAAACATCTTCTGGGACTCGTAAACCTAGCCCTCTTAACATAAATAGAACCTGCAGTGCCAGCTGGTCATTATAACAAACAATGGCAGTAGGCTTGTCATCATTTGTAAAAAACTTCTGTAATTTCTCTATTAATGTGCTGTCTTTATCTTCAGTAGTGAAAGTAATAACCATCTCAGGAAAAAATGCCAGGTTGTGCTCTCTAAAAGCTCGAATAAACCCCTGCATCCGGTTCACACCTTGAAGGTCGTCTGTTTTGAAAAGGCCGACAATTTTCTCGTGGCCAAGCTTAATTAAATGTTCTGTTGCAATAAAGCCGCCATGTTCATCGTTCATGATGATATGCGGTGGCATCAGTTGAGAGTAAAATTGGTTAATCATTAAATAGGGAATATTGTTTCGTTCTAATTCTAAGTAATATTGTATATTTGGATTATAATTACTGCTTCTCGTAGGTTCCACAATGAGACCATCGATATTCCTGCTCAGCATGGTTTGCAGGCATTGTTTTTCCTTCTCCACATCGTTATCCGTACAAGCGAATGTCAGCGAATAACCTTGAGCTGTTAAGTACGATTCCACCCCTTTAATAATGGATGGAAAAATATAATCAGAGATATAGGTAGTAATCACCCCAATATTTTTTCCATTGGTATTTAACTGAACAGGTGGAGCAGTTTCTGATTTAGAGTTTGTTTGTAACATTTTATTTGAACAGAAGGTACCCGCCCCTTGTTCGCGGTAAAGCCATCCTTCATGTACTAGATCCCCAACTGCTTGACGAATCGTATGCCTGCTTACCCCAAACATTTTAACCAGTTCATTTTCAGAATAAATCTTTTCGCCTGGTTGAACTTTGCCGCTTGTGATCCATTCCGTAATTTCTTCTTTTACCATATTGTATTTGGTTTTATGGGCCATTGTTGTCACCTTCTTTCAACTTGTATGAAAAATACTCAACTTATACGTACAACAGTTTTATGTTATTATCGTAACAAAAATAAATAAAAAAAACTATGAAAAATTTCAACTTATTCGCCTTCAAGTATAATAATTTTTTTGAAAGGCATTAAGTTGTCCGTCGAATTCTATGGGATTTTTTGCTGAAATTACTCCTTATGTATCATTTTTCGTAGAATCTCTATTGATATTCATAGAAAATCAGTTGTTAAAATGTTTGATTTTAATAGAAAAAAATACGTCCGTACAAAAAATAAAATTTATTGAAAAAAGATTGACATGTACGAACAGGTATATTAATATTTGGGATATAAGGAATACGCTTTCACAGTTTTACAAAATTCGATAAAAAAAGCTTCTAAATCATCCTACTAAAGACGGATAAACCTATAAGTATATGAGGCTTTTTAGGAGGGATCATTATCTAATCACTTTTACATGTCCGTACATTTAAATTAAAGAGTTAACTAGTTTCATAAGATTAACACTTTATTTTTATTGAAAAGTGGTTACGCTTCCAAGGGTTTTAATTTTTTGACTATTATTCATAATAAATATTATTGGAGGGATTTACTTGTTTAAAGCATCTAAAAAAATCAGTATACTCGTCTTGCTTGCCATTATGGTAGTTAGCTCCGTTTTAGCAGGATGTGGAAACAAAAGTACTAGTGAAGGCTCAAACGGCAAAACAGAACTTACTTTTATGTTCCGCGGCCAGCCTAAAGAATTAGAAGCATATAAAGCTACAGTAAAGAAATATGAAGAGTCTCATAAGAATGTAAAGGTTACAGTTGTTTCTGTAGCTCCTGATCAATATGATACTAAACTAAAAGCAGCAATCGCAGGACACAAAATTCCAGATGTATTCTTCTATAACCCAGCTCAAGTAAAAGCATATGTAAACTCTGGAATCCTACTTGATATCACAAAATATGTAGAAGGCTCAAAAGATGTTAAGTTAAGCGATATGTGGGAAAAAGGTGTTAATAAATATCGCTATGATGGTAAGGAACTAGGTCAAGGTGCAATTTACGGTTTACCAAAAGATATTAGTGGATTTGCACTAGGTTACAACAAAACTATGTTTGAAAAAGCAGGTATTCCACTTCCTGACAAAGACAAGCCATATACTTTAGATCAATTTATCGATGTAGCAAAACAATTAACAAAAGATACAAATAAAGATGGTAAGGTCGATCAATACGGTACAGGATTCAACGTACAATGGTCATTACAACCAATCGTATGGAGTAATGGTGCGGACTTTATTGATGAAACACATACAAAAGTAACAATCGATGATCCTAAATTCATCGAAGCATTACAATGGTTTGCAGATCAGCAAACTAAATTCAAAGTTACTCCTTCTATCGCTGAAGCACAGTCACTTGACACATACCAAAGATGGATGAAGGGTCAATTAGCATTCTTCCCTGTTGGTCCTTGGGATATGGCAACATATGCAACACTTCCTTTCGAATATGATTTAATTCCATGGCCTGTTGGCTCTACTGGTAAATCTGCAGCATGGATTGGTTCACTTGGTATTGGTGTAGGCGCTACAACTAAGAATGCAAAAGCAGCAGCTGAATTAGCTACTTATCTATCTGCTGACCAAGAAGGACAACAAGCATTAGTTGATGCACAAATCCAGCTTCCGAACAGCGTGAAAGTTGCTGAAGAATGGGCTGCTAATACTTCTATTAAGCCAGCAAACAAGCAAGAATTCTTAGATATTATCAATGATTATGGCCGCAGCTTCCCAGGTGAGTTCACTTATACGAGTGAATGGTATGATGAATTCTTCAAAAACATTCAGCCTGTGCTTGATGGTAAGAAAACAGCTGCACAATATGTAAAAGAAGAACAGCCAAAAATGCAAAAGTTATTAGATGCAGCTATTCAACAAGAAAAACAATCTGCAAAGAAATAATCTGTTTTTGACATAGTGTATAAATGGTGCTGGTTGATTAAGTTTTACTGGCACCATTTATTCCTTTTATCTAACTTTTTTAGTAATAAGAAATTTAGAGAAAGGGAAATGTGCTAAGACAACGCCATTGAAAGGGTGGGGGAAAGATGAATACAAAATCAAAGCTGTATCGTACGGAACAAAGATATGCCTATCTTTTTATCGCAGCACCAGTTTTAGGATTCCTCATATTCGCTATGGTTCCTTTATTGTATTCAATCTATGGAGCATTTACTGATTGGAACGGTTTAGGACAAATGAATTTTATCGGCCTTGAAAACTTTAAAAACCTATTTCAAGATGAATATTTCTATAAGTCAATGTATAATACGATTTTTATGATGCTGGGAATTCCAATCGGAATCGTATTAGCGTTATTACTGGCTTTAGCATTAAATAGAGGGATTCCTGGAACAAATACTTTCCGAGTACTTTATTATATCCCGGTTATTTCATCCCTTGCAGCGATCTCCATCTTATGGCAATGGGCTTATAACGGTGATTATGGGTTAGTGAACCAGTTTTTAGATCTGTTTGGCATTAAAGGTCCAAACTGGCTGCAAAATACATCTACTGTAAAACCGGCCTTAATTATTATGGCTGTTTGGAAGGGCCTAGGCTATACGATGCTATTGTATTTAGCAGCACTACAAAGCGTTCCAAAATCATTTTATGAAGCGGCAAAGTTAGATGGAGCGAACGCGCTCAAATCTTTTTGGTACATCACCTTGCCAATGGTAAAACCAGTAACCTTCTTTATTATCGTTACGAATATTATTGGCGGTGCTCAAATCTTTACTGAAATTAACGTTATGACCCCAACAGGCGGTCCAGAGTATGCCTCCGCATCTGTAGTATTCTATATTTGGCAAAAAGCATTTGGTAACTTCCAATTAGGATATGCATCTGCAATGGCCTTGGTACTGGGACTTTTCATCTTTATCGTAACCTTAGTCCAGTTTAAGATGAACGAGAAAAACTCTTTTGATTTGGATTAAGAACGGTGATTTTAAAAAAGTAATAGAAAGGGGCTAGAAAAATGGAAGTTGCAATGGCGAAAAAGTCGGTTAAAGCTGAGCCAATGTCTGAAAAGAAAAAAAATAGAATTACCAATACACTTGTCTTTATCTTATTGAGTATTGGAGCCATCTTCATGGTAGCTCCGTTACTATGGATGTTTTCCACTTCGCTTAAATCAAAGGAAGATGTCTTTGCCTTGCCGCCGGTTTGGATTCCTGAAACAATCTCATTTAGTAAATACACTGAAATTTGGAGTATGGGGCCGCTTTTAACCGGTATCAGCAATAGTTTAATCGTAGCCGTAACTGTAACAGTGATTGGAACATTTACATCCAGCTTAGCGGCGTTTGCTTTTTCGAAATTACACTTTGCTGGGAAAAATAAAATCTTCATGCTGTTATTTGCATCAGTAATGATTCCGTACCCTGTAGTTATGATTCCACAATTCATTATGTTCTCAAATATTGGCTGGATCGATAGTTTACTGCCATTAATCATCCCTGGGTTGTTTGGTAACATATTCATGATTTTCTTTTTACGCCAATTCTTAACCAGCATTCCAAATTCAATTATTGAAGCGGCGAAAATTGATGGATGCTCTTATTTCCAAATTTTTTATAAGATTATCTTCCCGTTAATCAAACCAGCGGTAGCTGCTCAGTTGATTCTATGGTTCATGGGAATCTGGAATGATTACTTAGGTCCAATTCTTTACTTGAACTCACCAGAAAAACAAACATTACAGTTAGTTATCGCAAACTTTAACGCATCATATGCGATTCAAAGTGACTACCCGCTGATCATGGCGGCTTCTATGGTAGCGTTACTGCCAATGTTAATCGTATTCATTATCTTCCAAAAACAGATTATCGAGTCCATTGCGATTTCTGGTGTAAAAGGTTGATCCAGATTATTTAAGTAGATTTCATAGTTTAATAGAAGGAAAACGAAAGGGCACTTATTATCAGTTGTATTTGATAAGTGCCTTTTGTTATATCGTGCCAATATTGGAGACTAAAAGATGAAAAATACAAAATTTGTACTGCTGGGTTTATTAATAGCTATTATCATTCCAGCTGCACTATTAACTTATCGACACTACCACCCTAAGGAAGATGATTTTACAGGAATTAAGCTGCCAAAAGCTCCTGCAGCCGCTCCGTTTAAAAATGTTAATACGGATGTTTTATACAATGAGAAGGAATGGACTACTAATTTCACTCATGATGGAACCATTATAAGGGCCGATGGCTGGTATTATGTGTTCTCCACAGATTATATGGTGGGAGCACCGCCGACTCCAGGGATTCAAATTAGGAAATCCAAAGATTTGATACATTGGCAATTTGTCGGACGTGTGTTTGAACAAGTATCCCAAGAAGCGTGGGATTGGACACATGGTACGACCTTTTGGGCACCAAATGCTATTAAAATAAATGGAAAATACTATTTATATTATTCCGTTTCTGAAGTAGGGAAAAGAAACTCTTATATTGGTTTAGCAACTAGCGACAAAATTGCAGGTCCATGGAAAGATGAAGGGGCTGTTTTTAAAACAAAAGAAGGTGACGGGAATACGGTAAACGCAATTGACCCTGCTGTCACTTTGGATAAAAATGGCCAGCCATGGATGGTCTATGGCTCCTATTTTGGCGGCATTTTTATTAGCAAAGTGGATAAAAACACAGGGAAATTAGTCAATCCAAACAATCAAGGAACACTTCTAGCACAAAGGAAAGATATGAACTTCGGGATTGAAGGCCCGGAAATAATCTATAACAAAAAAACAGGTTACTATTATTTAACTGTTTCCTATGACTGGCTGGAAGATACCTATAATGTGAGAGTGGGCCGCTCTAAGAATATCACAGGACCGTTTGTAGACTACAACGGTAGGGACATGATTGACCCAAGCGATGAATCTTTTAATACAGGGAATAAGATTGTCGGACCGTATTCGTTCGGTAACGACCCTGGCTGGCTTGGTACAGGACATAATGGTTTGCTGCAGGATGGAGAAAACTATTATCTCATTCACAATGCCAGAGCTGGAGAGGATAAATATTGGTCGCATTTGCATGTAAGGAAAATGGTCTGGACGGATGATGGCTGGCCGGTCGTTTCACCAGAACGATATGCAGGGGAGACAGAGCAAAAAGTGTCAGAGTCCAATTTAATTGGAGAATGGCAGCAAATTAGTTTAAATCGTTTTGATGATGGAGTCCAAAGGTCCACTAAGCTTCAGTTATTGGCTAACGGAAAAATCAAAGATGGTAAAGGAAAAAGTCAGTGGGAATTAACCGGTAAAAATACATTAAAGTTGTCTGTCTATGATCCGGGTAATGCTCCTGAAGACTATTGGGATATTACTGTCAAAGTCCTTCCAACATGGGATTGGGAGAACTGGAAAGGCACCTTGGCATTCACCGGGATGAATCAAGAAGGTACGGTTATCTGGGGGAAGAAAATCATAGCAAAGTAGAAGATAATAAAAGAATAGTTGGTATAAAGAAAACGTAAAGATAATATCTAAATCTCCAGATATTATCTTTACAATAATGATAAATAAAAAAAATAATAGAAAACTTGAATTAATTTTAAAAATACCATTGAAAAAAAATAGATAGATGGTAAAATTTAATCAAGGTTATACGTACAAGTTGAAGTTGTTCGGATAACTTGTAAGGATTAATGGTAAGCAGTTCATCCATGCTGCCTCACCTTGTACGTATAGCAAAATATACTTATAGAATCATTGGAAAAGCTATTAATCTTTCATGATGCATTAAAATTTTTTATATGATTTGTAAACGTATTCTTATGAAAGACAGATCACTTTCATCACGAAGTATACCATTGGTGAAGGAGGAGGAAACAGTATGTTAGAAAATTTGAAAAGAGAAGTTTTGGAAGCAAACCTAGCTCTCCCTAAACATGGTTTGGTTACATTTACTTGGGGAAATGTGAGCGGAATTGACCGTGAATCAGGTCTTGTCGTGATTAAACCAAGTGGTGTTCCATATGATGAGTTGAAAATCGATGATCTTGTTGTTTTAGATTTGGATGGAAACATCGTGGAAGGTACATTAAGACCTTCTTCAGATACACCAACACACTTAGCTTTATATCGGGCATTCCCGCAAATTGGCGGAATTGTGCATACTCACTCACCAGGGGCTACAAGCTGGGCACAAGCAGGACGTCCAATTCCTGCACTTGGGACAACACATGCGGATTATTTTTACGGAGAGATCCCATGTACCCGCACCTTGACTCAAGAGGAAATTGAACGAGGTTATGAGCTTGAAACAGGAAATGTAATCATTGAAACCTTTGAAAAACAAGGACTAGATCCTGTAGCCATGCCTGGAATCTTACTATCTGGTCATGCTCCATTTTCCTGGGGGAAAAATGCCGACCAAGCTGTTCACAATGCGGTTGTTCTAGAAGAAGTAGCCAAAATGGCACTAAATACTTTTATCTTAAACCCACAAATACAGCCTATCGACCAATACTTGCTTGATAAACATTATCTTCGCAAGCATGGAGCAAATGCCTATTACGGCCAAAAGTAGTTTAAGACGATTGACAAGGGCTGCCTTTGAAATGACTTGTACGGATGTCCTATTTTAGAAAACCAATTAACAATAAAAAGTATAAATATCTTCAATCCATTATTACTTAGGAGGAATTACAATGTTAACTACAAAAGCATATGAATTCTGGTTTGTAACAGGAAGTCAATTATTATACGGAGAAGATGTACTTCGCCAAGTAGAAGAAAACTCAAAAACAATTGTAAATGCATTGGATAAGGATCCTGCTGTTTCTTATAAATTAGTTTTTAAATCAGTCGTAAAAGATTCAGATTCCATCCGCAAATTGATCCTAGAAGCGAATGCGGATGAAAATTGTGCGGGTATCATTACTTGGATGCACACTTTCTCACCTTCTAAAATGTGGATTGCCGGACTTTCTTCTTTACAAAAGCCTTATCTGCATTTAGCTACACAATTTAATCGTGATATTCCATGGGATTCAATTGATATGGATTTCATGAACTTAAACCAAGCAGCTCATGGTGACCGTGAACATGGTTTCATTGCTGCACGCATGAAAGTAAAGCGTAAGGTAGTAGTAGGACATTGGGAAAACCAAGAAGTAAGAGAGCGCATTGGCAGCTGGATGAGAACAGCCGCTGCATTCCAGGAGAGCAAAAACCTTAAAGTTGCCAGATTTGGCGATAACATGCGCGAAGTCGCAGTAACTGAAGGGGATAAGGTAGAGGCACAAATCAAGTTTGGCTGGACAGTAAATGGTTATGGTGTAGGCGACCTTGTTCAACGTATGAATGATGTGACAGAGCAGGAAATTGATCAGTTAATGGCTGAATATGAAGAGAAATATGATATCACTCCAGAAGGATTGACTGATGGTCCAGTTCGCGATGCCATCCGTTATCAAGCAAGAATCGAGCTTGGTATGAAAGCATTCTTAACAGAAGGCGGTTACACTGCATTCACTACTACCTTTGAAGATTTACATGGAATCCGTCAGCTTCCTGGTTTAGCGTGTCAGCGTTTAATGGAACAAGGCTATGGCTTTGCTGGTGAAGGGGACTGGAAAACAGCTGCTCTTGTAAGATTGATGAAAATTATTGCAGGTAACGAAGGGACTTCCTTCATGGAAGATTATACGTATCATTTTGAGCCTGGAAATGAAATGGTTCTTGGTTCTCACATGCTTGAAGTTTGCCCAACTATCTCTGCTACTCGTCCGAAAATCGAAGTTCATCCACTTGGAATCGGCGGTAAAGAAGACCCTGCACGAATTGTATTTGATGGAAAAGGCGGCTTGTCAGCATTGAATGCAACCATCGTTGACCTTGGACATCGTTTCCGTCTGCTTGTAAATGAAGTAGATGCAATCGAGCTAGAAAAAGATATGCCAAAGCTTCCTGTTGCCCGTGTATTATGGAAGACCCAGCCATCTTTAAGTCAAGCGGTTGAAAACTGGATCCAAGCTGGCGGTGCACACCATACAGGTTTCTCCTATAAAGTAACGGTTGAACAGCTTAGAGACTTTGCTGAACTAGCTGGAATTGAATTCCTATTAATTAACAATGACACAAACACACATGCATTTAATAACGAAATCCGTTGGAACGACGTTATCTTTCGTTAATTAAAAAGTTTTAAATCTACTAAATAAAAAAACAGGGCTATTAGAAAATAATAGCCCTGATGTTAAGTTGAGACTAATTTCTATTGTAATAAAGGGGAGATACCTTTTGAGTCAAACAGTTGATAAATTGCAAGTAGAACAGCTTGCAGTCAATACCATTAGAACCCTAGCAATTGATGCAATCGAAAAAGCAAAATCCGGTCATCCGGGGATGCCAATGGGAATGGCGCCTGCTGGTCATGTTTTATGGTCAAAAGTCATGAATCATAACCCGGCAAACCCAACATGGTTTAACCGTGATCGCTTCGTTCTTTCTGCAGGTCATGGATCCATGCTTTTGTATAGTTTATTACATTTGAGTGGATATGAAGTATCACTTGAGGATTTAAAACAGTTCAGACAATGGGGAAGCAAAACCCCAGGGCATCCTGAATTTGGGCACACTGCAGGTGTAGATGCAACCACTGGTCCATTAGGTCAAGGTGTGGCCATGGGTGTAGGAATGGCGATGGCTGAAGCACATTTATCTTCGGTTTATAATCGTGAAAACTTCCCGCTTGTTGACCATTATACATATGCAATTTGCGGGGATGGCGACTTAATGGAAGGTGTTTCTGCTGAGGCGGCATCATTGGCCGGTCACCTGCAATTAGGAAAATTAGTTGTAATCTATGATTCTAACAATATCACACTAGATGGGGAAGCAAATCTTTCATTCTCTGAAAATGTGGCACAGCGCTTTGAGGCTTATGGCTGGCAAGTTCTTCGTGTCGAAGAGGAAAATAACTTAGCTGCCATTGAAGAAGCTCTTTTAGAGGCTAGAAAAGAGTTGAATAAACCTACCTTAATCGAGGTAAAAACGACTCTTGGCTACGGAAGCCCTAATAAAGGCGGAAAAGGCGGCCACCAAGGTACACATGGTTCACCGCTTGGTGCAGGGGAAGTAAAATTGACAAAAGAATTTTACGGCTGGCCGCAAGAAGACTTCTATATTCCAGAAGAAGTTAAAGAATACTGGAGCGAAGTGAAAACAAAAGGAATCGAAGCTAATCAGCAATGGGACCAATTATTAAGTCAATATAAGCAAGCGTTCCCAGAACTAGGTGAACGTCTTGAGAGAGAGCTTAAAGGCGAGCTTCCAGAAGATTGGGATCAGGAAGCACCTGTATATGAGAAAGGCACCTCTCTTTCTACTCGTGTCGCTTCCGGACAAGTATTAAATGGACTAGCAAGGAAAATTCCTAATCTAATTGGCGGTTCGGCAGACCTTGAATCATCAACGATGACACATATGAAAGACTTAGGCAGATTCGCTCCTGGCTCTTATGAAGGACGTAACGTTTATTATGGAGTGCGCGAGTTTGCAATGGGGGGCGTTGTAAATGGTATGGCCCTTCACGGCGGTGTGAAGCCATTCGGTTCTACGTTCTTTGTGTTCTCTGACTATCTTCGTCCAGCTATCCGGTTATCGGCACTAATGAACTTACCTGTTGTTTATGTCTTTACTCACGACAGTATTTTTGTCGGTGAAGATGGACCAACACATGAGCCAATAGAACAATTATCAGCTCTCCGCGGCATTCCAAATGTAACTGTGCTACGTCCAGCGGATGCCAATGAAACTGCTGCAGCCTGGAAATATGCAGTAACCAATCAAAATGGTCCTGTTGCGCTAGTTTTAACTAGACAAAATCTAACTGTTAACACGGATGCTGCTACGGCCGATGAACAAGTAAATAAAGGTGCGTATATTGCAGCAGACTGTGCAGCTGAAACACCTGTTGTTCAATTGATTGCTACTGGTTCTGAATTAAATCTAGCACTAGATGTTAAAGAGGGCTTAGAAAAAGAAGGAATCAGTACCCGTGTCATCAGCATGCCATCATGGGAACTATTTGATCAACAATCTCTTGAATACCAAGCATCCATCCTTAGAAACGATATTAAGCTTAACGTGGCGATTGAATTAGCTTCACCACAAGGCTGGGCACAATATGTTGGCAGAGAAGGGCTTGTCATTGGAATCAGCACATTTGGAGCTTCTGCACCTGGGGACAGAATTGCGAAAGAATATGGATTCACTCCTGAGTCCATCATTACAAAGATTAAAGAACGTATATAATCCTTTTCATTCTCAAAATAAGAAAAGCCGTTTTGTAACTATCTTAATAAAATTGGAGGCGTTTTTTGATGGGAAACAATGTAATTATCAACGCTGATATTCAAAAAGGAAAAATAAATAAAAACATCTATGGTCATTTTGCCGAACACCTTGGAAGATGTATATATGAAGGGATTTGGATTGGAGAGGATTCTTCCATCCCAAATACAAAAGGTATTCGTAATGACGTTTTAGCCGCATTGAAGAACATTAAAGTTCCAGTACTTCGCTGGCCGGGCGGATGTTTTGCCGATGAATACCACTGGAAAGATGGCATTGGTCCTAAGGAAAACCGTAAACGTATGGTTAATACCCACTGGGGCGGTGTCGTTGAAAACAACCACTTTGGTACTCACGAATTTATGCTTCTTTGTGAATTGTTAGAATGTGAACCATATATTTGCGGCAACGTTGGAAGCGGAACGGTTCAAGAAATGTCTGAGTGGGTTGAATATATGACTTTTGAAGGCGAATCACCAATGGCCAACTTGCGCAGTGAAAATGGACACGCGGAGCCTTGGAAATTAAAGTATTTCGGTGTAGGTAACGAAAACTGGGGCTGCGGCGGAAACATGCGTCCTGAATACTATGCAGATCTATATCGCCGTTATCAAACGTATGTAAGAAATTACGGAGATAACAAAATCTATAAGATTGCCGGCGGCGCTAATGTCGATGACTATAACTGGACAGAAGTATTAATGAAAAACGCTCACTGGTTAATGGATGGCTTAAGCCTTCACTATTACACGATCCCAGGTGAATTCTGGACAGGAAAAGGATCTGCGATCGATTTCCCTGAAGATGAATGGTTCATCACCATGAAAAAAGCGCTTCATATGGATGAGTTGATTACCAAGCACAGCACCATTATGGATAAATATGATCCACAAAAACGCATCGGCATGATCATTGATGAATGGGGTACATGGTTTGATGTTGAGCCAGGTACAAACCCAGGCTTCTTATATCAGCAAAATACGATCCGTGATGCATTAGTGGCCGGATTACACTTTAACATCTTCCACAATCATGCAGACCGTGTTCAAATGACAAATATTGCTCAGACCGTTAACGTATTACAAGCAATGATCCTGACTGAAGGCGAAAAGATGATCCTTACTCCAACGTATCATGTATTTGATATGTACAAAGTTCACCAGGATGCTGAAGTGTTAGCGGTTGATTCTTCATTTGGCACATACGAGTTAAACGGTGAAACCTTACCGCAAGTAACCGTATCTGCATCCAAAAATGCAGAAGGCAAGATTCACGTAAGCTTATGTAATATCGACCATCAAAACGGAGCTGAATTAGATTTAGACCTACGCGGCATTAAGGCAGCAAATACAAAGGTGACAGGCACCATTATCACTGCGGACACGATGAATGCTCATAATACATTTGAACAGCCGGATGTTGTGAAACCAGTAGAATTTACTGGTGTGACAGTTGAAGATAACAAATTAGCAATCAAACTTCCAGCTATGTCTGTTGTGACATTAGTTATTGAATAAGCTTATGATTGGAGCGGAAGGCGGCGAAGACTCCTGCGGGAGTACGGGGCAGGGGAGACCCCGCAGGCGCGAAACGCGCCGAGGAGGCTCCCCGGCACGCCCGCGGAAAGCGAAGCCGCCTGGAGCGCAAATCAACAAACCAATTTAACAAAGACATTGAATAAATAAGAAGGCGGGGAATGACAGTGAATCAAAAAAGTCTATGTAAGGGCTGCGTAGAAAGTGTCATGGTAACAGAAGAGGTCATTCAGGAGTTAGTAAAAGAAGCTGAAGAGAATCCATCTGTCATTGTTTCTGATGAGGTCTACCTAGCAAGACTAAAGACTTGCGAAGGCTGTCCTTCCCTGCAATATGGTACCACTTGTGCCCATAGCGGATGCATCGTCCGCTACCGGGCCAAGTTTAAAAACAAAAGCTGCCCGTTTGCAGGTAAACCCAAATGGGAAAAGGTCAGCTAACCGTTAATGAAAATAGTGATTTTTCCGTAAACAATTTGATAATGACTGGGAGGAAAAGTGAATTATGGCCAATAATAAAGCAAAAATGATTCTAGAAAAAGATTTCAAAGTATCTGAGATTGATAATCGTATCTATGGTTCTTTTATTGAACACTTAGGACGTGCTGTATATGGCGGGATTTATGAGCCAGGACATCCTCAAGCAGATGAAAATGGCTTCCGCCAAGACGTGATTGAAATGGTAAAAGAACTTCAGGTGCCGCTTGTCCGTTATCCAGGCGGAAATTTTGTATCCGGATACAATTGGGAAGATGGAGTAGGTCCTGTCGAAAGCCGCCCGCATCGTCTGGAATTAGCATGGCGCACAACCGAAACAAACGCAATGGGGACCAATGAGTTCATGAAGTGGGCTCAGCTTGTAAACGCAGATGTTAACATGGCCGTTAACCTTGGAACACGCGGCATTGATGCAGCTCGTAATTTAGTTGAGTACTGTAACCATCCTGGCGGTTCTTACTATAGTGACCTGCGAATCTCCCACGGAGTAAAAGAACCTTATAACATTAAAACATGGTGCTTAGGAAACGAAATGGACGGCCCATGGCAAATCGGCCACAAAACGGCTGCTGAATACGGCCGTCTTGCTCAGGAAACGGCTAAGGTAATGAAGTGGGTAGATCCATCCATCGAGTTAGTTGCCTGCGGAAGCTCAAACAGAAGTATGCCGACATTTGCTGATTGGGAAGCAACCGTTCTGGATCATACGTATGATCATGTAGAATTTATTTCGCTTCACCAATATTATGGCAATCGTGACAATGATATTTCCAACTATTTAGCTCTATCCTTGGAAATGGATGATTTTATTAAATCTGTTATTTCAATTGCCGATTATATCAAAGCGAAAAAACGAGGCAAAAAGAATATTAATCTATCTTTTGATGAGTGGAATGTTTGGTATCACAGCAATGAGCAGGATAAACAAATTAAACCTTGGAGCGTAGCACCTGCGCAATTAGAAGATATCTATAACTTCGAAGATGCCTTATTAGTAGGCTGTATGCTCATTACTTTGTTAAAACATGCGGATCGTGTGAAAATCGCCTGCCTAGCGCAATTAGTCAATGTTATTGCGCCAATCATGACAGAAAATAACGGTCCTGCTTGGAAGCAAACGATTTTCTATCCATATATGCATACATCTGTATTCGGCCGCGGAGTATCATTGAATCCGATCATCTCAAGTCCTAAGTATGATAGTAAGGACTTCACCGATGTTCCTTATTTAGAATCAACAGCTGTTTACAACGAAGAACAAGAAACACTAACCATCTTCGCGGTGAACCGTCACCTTCAGGAAGGACTAGACCTTGAAGTGGATATTAGAAACTTCGAAGGCTACGAAGTAGTTGAGCACATTGTCCTTGAAAATGACGATATTAAGCAAGCAAATTCCGCTGAGGGAACTCCAGTTGCACCACATTCTAAGGGAAATGCAAAGACTGAGAATGGCGGAGTAACAGCTATCCTTCCAAAATTATCTTGGAATGTGATCCGTTTAGCGAAACGTAAGTAAATTGTGTATTCCATATCCTCTTCATTCTTTTGATTAAGAGGATATGGACTATTTTTTATAAAGGCTGTGTTAAGGTTATTGGTGATTTACTATCCTCACGCAGAGGTTGGATTGCAAATTAACAGACAGGTTTAACACAGCCTTTTATATCATTAATAGACTGTGAAAGATTAGACATGGAGGAAAGGCAGGATTCAAATGAAGGTAATCCAAGAAAAATTCGGTCAATTAAATAACCAAATTGTCGATTCATTTACACTAGTAAACGATAACGGTATGGAACTTACATGTATTAATTACGGTTGTATCATTACAAAAATGAATGTTCCTGATAAAAATGGGAACTTTGAAAATATTGTCCTCGGGTATGACACATTAGATGAATATGTAAAGGGCAGTTGTTTTTTCGGAACGATTGTAGGAAGGGTAGCGGGCCGTATAGAAAGTGGAGCCTTTGAACTAAACGGAAAAACCTACACTCTGGCAAAAAATGAAAATAATAATCACCTCCATGGCGGAAATCAAGGGTTTGATAAAGTGATTTGGGATGCTGATGTGATCGAAAATGAACAAGAAATTGGTGTTCAATTTTCATACCTAAGTCCTGATGGGGAGGAAGGATACCCTGGAAATGTAACGATTAAGGTAACATATACACTTAATAATCAAAATGAACTAACCATTCGCTATTCAGGTTTTTCAGATGAAGATACATTATTAAATATGACCAATCATTCGTATTTTAATTTGAGCGGAAATATCAAACGGGATATTCTTAATCATACTCTATCAATTAAGAGTGATAAATTCCTAGAACTAAATGAAGAATTGCTTCCAACTGGAGAACTGCTGGATGTGAAAGGAACACCATTTGACTTTACTAGCGGAAGGTACATTCAAACGGGAGTCGACTCCACTCATCCGCAGAACATTTTAGCTGGAAATGGGTATGATCATCCGTTTTTATTATCAGCCAACCATGACGAAGAAATAATCCTTAAAGATTCAGAGAGCGGCCGAACATTGACAGTTGAAACCGATGAGCCAGGTGTGGTCGTTTACTCCGGGAACCAAATGAAAACAGACGGTGAAATCTACGGTGTTCCGTCCCGTAAATACCTTGGTATTTGTCTAGAAACCCAAGGGCTGCCGGATGCAATTCACCACCCTAATTTTCCTTCTTGGATCTTAGAAAAAGGCCAAGAGTATACAACTGTAACGAAGTATAAATTTGGAGTAATAACTAATAGTTAATATGAGGATTTAGGAAAAATGAGGTAGTCAAAGTTAATCTTCAGGATTAAGACAGTATAAAAAAAGAAAGGTGATTTATTATGCCAAAGGTTGATACATTAAAAAATCCAATTGTCGAGCAGCGTGCTGATCCTTGGGTATATAAACATACTGACGGTTATTATTACTTTACTGCTTCTGTGCCAGAATATGACCTCATTGAGGTTAGAAGGTCTGCAACTATTCAGGGGTTAGATGAGGCCGAACCAGTTGTTGTTTGGAGAAAACATGAAGAAGGTCCAATGAGCGCCAATATTTGGGCCCCGGAAATTCATTACATTGACGGAAAATGGTATATCTACTATGCGGCTGCCAGAGTAGATGAAATTTTTGATCATCGGATGTATGTGATTGAAAATGATTCAGAAAATCCTCTTGAAGGAACTTGGGTAGAAAAGGGACAAGTAAAGACTGATTGGGAGTCCTTCTCTCTTGATGCGACTACTTTTGAGCATAAGGGCCAACGATATTATGTTTGGGCACAAAGAGATCTGAAAATTGTCGGAAACTCCAATCTTTATATTGCAAAAATGGTTAATCCATGGACCATCGAAGGGCCGCAAGTCATGATTACGAAACCTGAATATGATTGGGAGACCATCGGCTTTTTAGTTAACGAAGGGGCCGCTGTCATAAAGAGAAACGGAAAAATCTTTATCTCTTATTCAGCGAGTGCTACCGATTACAATTATTGCATGGGCCTTCTTTCGGCTGATGAAAGCAGCGATCTATTAGACCCAGCCTCATGGAAAAAATCAGAGGCACCAGTTTTCCAGACAAACGAAGAAACAAGCCAGTATGGGCCAGGACATAACAGTTTCACCGTCTCTGAAGATGGCAGCCAAGATATTCTGATCTATCACGCCCGTAACTATAAGGAAATCGAGGGCGACCCGTTATGGGATCCTAACCGCCACACACGGGCTCAAGTGTTTACTTGGAACGAGGATGGCACACCTAATTTTGGTATCCCAGCAGCCGATGCAAAATAATTTACTATAGCTGACAACTTGTTTTGGAAGGAAGATTAAGATGGTAAAAGTAACAATCGAAGAAGCAAAAACAGCAAAAGATCTTGTGATCGAGCAAAGAGCGGATCCTTGGGTCTATAAACATGCAGACGGATACTATTACTTTACTGCATCGGTTCCTGAATATGACCAAATCGAGGTTAGACGTTCAAAAACAATTCAAGGCATTGCAGATGCTGAAACTGCAGTGGCTTGGAGGAAGCATGAAACAGGCCCGATGAGTGCACTGATTTGGGCGCCAGAGATCCATTACATTAATGACAGCTGGTACATTTATTACGCTGCGGCCCCATCGCAGGAAATCGTTGATGGACTTTTTCAACACCGGATGTTCGTGATTGAAAATAAATCGGCTAACCCATTAGAAGGAACATGGGAAGAAAAAGGACAAATTAAAACAGATTGGGAGTCATTTGCGTTGGATGCGACTTCTTTTGAGCATAACGGACAGCAATATCTTGTCTGGGCGCAAAAGGATCCTAACATCCGCGGCAATTCTAATCTTTATATTGCTCCGTTAGAAAACCCTTGGACCATTAAAGGGCCGCAAGTAATGATAGCTAAACCAGAATATGATTGGGAAACCATTGGATTCTGGGTAAATGAAGGGCCGGCTGTACTGAAGAAGAATGGGAAGATATTCATTTCCTTCTCTGGAAGTGCAACCGATGAAAATTATAGTATGGGTCTTCTTATGGCAGATGAATCAAGTGATGTACTGGATCCAAATTCTTGGACAAAATCAGAAGCACCTGTATTTAAAACATGTTATGAATCCGGTCAATATGGACCAGGACATAACAGTTTTACAGTTTCTGAAGATGGAAGCAAGGATATTCTCGTTTATCATGTAAGGAACTATACAGAAATCGTTGGCGATCCACTTTATGATCCAAACCGTCATACCTGTGCGAAAGAGTTTACCTGGAACCCTGACGGTACTCCAAACTTTGGATGCCCTAGCTAAACTGCCATAATGATGCGCAGAATAAATAGGTACAGTTAAAAAGGTTCATATCTTTTCGTTGATATGAATCTTTTTCTGTAGAAAGTGAAGAAAACGATGAGAAATACAATGGAACCAAATCATAGAAACATAACTTTACTTGCGATTACTTGGCCCATTTTTATTGAGCTTCTGCTGCAAATGATTATGGGGAGCACCGATACCATCATGCTGTCTCATATTTCCGATGATATTGTCGCCGCTGTCGGAGTCGCCAATCAACTTGTCTTTTTTTGCATTTTGATATTTAGTTTTACTGCGACTGGGACAGCTGTCCTTATTTCACAATATCTAGGGGCCGGACTAAGGGAAGGAGCTAAAAAAGCAGCTGCCATCTCTTTAACAATCAATTTGATGATTGGTGTAATCGTAAGTTGTTTAATGCTGATCTTTAAAGGTCCGTTATTAGAATTATTCCATCTAAAAGCAAATCTCGCCTCAATAGGATATGAGTATCTTTCCATTGTTGGTGGTACTTTATTTTTACAAGCTATTTTAGTGACCGTTTCTTCTATTCTTAGGGCGAATGGATTTACAAGAGAGGCTATGTTTGTATCGGTCAGTATGAATGTAATCCATCTAATTGGTAACAGTATAGTTATTTTTGGTTTATTTGGATTCCCTGAATTGGGGGTAAAAGGGGTAGCCTTCTCAACCGCCTTTAGCAGGGCCTCGGCTCTTATCATTGGATTCATTCTTATGTACAAGCGGCTGCCGATCACCATTAAACTCGAAGACTATCTTCATTTCGACTTAACGATTATAAGGAAGATTTTAAAAGTTGGTCTACCTGCTGCCGGGGAACAAATTAGCTATAATACCAGCCAAATGGCTATGACCGCGATTACGGCTCTTCTTGGAGCTGCCGCCTTATCTACTCGTGTTTATACTTGGAATATTATGTCCTTTATTATGTTGTTTGGCTTGGCACTGGGGCAGGGTACACAAATCCTAATAGGGTACCGTGTTGGTGCAGGGAAATATGAAGATGCCTATCGTCAATTATATAAAAGTCTCAAACCAAGCTTCATCATCTCTATTTTGGTTTCCATTTTAATATCTTTCTTCAGACAGGATTTAATGAGTTTGTTTACGAGTAATCAAGAAATTATTAAAACAGGCAGTACCTTATTATTATTATGTTTAATCCTTGAACCGGGAAGAACCTTCAATTTAATTTGTGTGAATTCACTTCGGGCGACTGGGGACGCTGCCTTTACTGTTAAAATGGGCGTTCTCTCCATGTGGGGGCTAGCTGTCCCTATATCCTATATTTTAGGAATTCATTATGGGCTGGGTTTAGCTGGAGTATGGACGGCCTTTATTGTAGATGAATGGTTTAGAGGGATTGTAATGTTTTTTAGATGGAAGAGCAGGAAATGGGAGAAGAAGGTATTGGTGGCAGATCAAAAGGCTAATGCTGTAGGTTCTTAATAATAGTATGTAAAATGGGAGGAAAATGAAGTGAAATACCGGAGAATTGGAAATAGTGGATTGAAAATTAGTGAAATTGGTTTAGGGAGCTGGCTAACCTATGGGAAGGCCGTTGAGAACAATACGGCATATGATTGTATTCATAAGGCCTATGAATTAGGAATTAATTTCTTTGATACTGCGAATGCCTATGAGGGCGGTAAGGCAGAAGAAGTCCTTGGCGAAGCACTTAAAGTGTATCCGCGCAGCAGTTATGTAGTTGCTACTAAACTATTTTTCCCAATGGGAGATAAGCCTAACCAGCGCGGCCTTTCCAGAAAACATATAGTCGAACAATGTGAGGCCAGTCTGAAACGCTTGGGGCTGGATTATATTGATTTATATCAATGCCACCGATTTGACCCAGAGGTCCCTGTCGAGGAAACACTCTATGCCCTAGATGATTTAATCAAACAAGGAAAGATTCTTTATGCTGGGGTCAGTGAATGGAGTGCCGCACAAATTGAAAAAGCAGTGGGGATAGGAAAGGCAAATCATTTGAGACCGCTCATCTCTAATCAGCCGATTTATAACATGTTTGAAAGATATATAGAAAAAGAAGTCTTACCGGTTTCCACAGAAAGAGGGATCGGACAAATTGTCTTTTCTCCATTGGCCCAAGGGGTCTTAACAGGAAAATATAAACCAAATACGGCGAAGCCAACAGACAGTCGGGCGGCAAATGATTCAACTAACTTTGTTATTAATAGCTATTTCAGGAATGATCTCCTTGAATGTGTTCAGAAATTAAACAATGTTGCTGAAGAGCTGGGAGTTACTTTGAGCCAGCTGGCACTAGCCTGGATCCTGCGCCATCCTAGTATTAGTTCAGCCATTATAGGAGCCAGCCGTCCACAGCAAGTCGAGGAAAATGTAAAAGCGGTTGATTTAGTTCTAGCTCATGATGTATTGGGCGAAATTGAAGCGATACTTGAAAAGGTAAAAGATTTTGCTCCGTTAAGATAGAAGAATCTTTGATACAGAATTACTATCACACTAAAATATGAAACTAGGTGATTTCGATGTCAGCTATTTATAAAAGTGGAGAAACTTTAATTGATGAAGTAAGGAAAACCAAAATTTATGAAGAGTCAGTTGCCTTTTGGAATTTGGGACAAGCAGGAATCCTCATAAAGGGAACAGAAGAGGACGGGCTCCTTTGTATTGATCCTTATTTAACAAGCAGCATTGAAGAAAATAATCCTGAGACAGAATTTAAGAGAGCATTCCCGCCTGTAATAGATTCAGTCATGCTAAAAGATTTGGATGGTGTGTTAATTACACACGGACATGATGATCATCTGGATCTATCAACACTCAAAGAAATTGGCAGAGTATCTGATTCAATGTTTGCCATCCCGGCGCCGCTAATCTCATCCGTACAAGGACAACTGGATCGTAAATATATACATCCTGCTAAAGATAGTGAATCCTTTACTATTAAGGGGTTTAAGATGACGCCAATCCCTGCTGCCCATACAGAATATAAAAAAGATTCGCTTGGAAATCATGAGTTATTAGGCTATTTTCTTGAGGTGAACGGAATCCGTCTTTTCCACAGCGGCGATACAATCGTTACTCCTGAACTAATTGAAAGAGTAAGAGAGTTTAGACCACATGTTGCTTTCTTGCCGATAAATGGAGCAGACTATTTCCGCACTTCACGTGAAATTGTCGGAAACATGAGCTTTAGAGAAGCCGCTGACTTTTCTGTAACTGTTGGGGCGGACCTAATTGTCCCGATTCATTATGATATGTTTCCTAATAACCGAGAGAACCCTGCTTATTTTGTCGATTACTTATTTCACAGATATCCAAACCAGAAATTTCATATGATGGTACAAGGTGAGAGATTCATATACCATAAATAACTTATGGGCGGCCCTTTGTATGGGTATTTCGTGCACAAAGGCAGTTGGCGATAGAATATCGGACGAAGGAAAAGGGCATGCTGAATTTGGCATGCTTTTTTCTTTCGTTAACAGAAATATTTAGGGTTCGATATTGTAAAAATAGGTATTTAATAGTAATGTAATAATTATTAATAAATATATTAATGATTACTATTAAGGTGGAGTACTCACATGAATCTAGATATATCTGAACAATCACTGCCTGTTTTTGAGGCGCTGGCCAGTAAGGTAAGAATGAGAATTATTCACCTTCTGGCGGAACAGCCTCGGAATGTCAAAGAACTCGCCCAAAGCTTAGAGCTTACCAGTGCGATCATGACCATGCATGTAAAAAAATTAGAAAAAGCGGGAATTATTCAGACTGAATTAATCTCTGGTAAAGGCGGGCTACAAAAAAAGTGTTACCTTGTAACTGAAAAAATGGAAGTATTATTTCCTTCAAAGAAAAGAGAAGTAAAGAAATTCCACGAAACAGAGGTATCAGTCGGTCATTATACTGATTTTACAATCGAACCTACTTGTGGAATTGCAACGACTGAAACGATTATCGGAGAATTTGATGATCCAAGATATTTTCTCCATTCGGATCGGATGAGTGCGAAGATTTTGTGGTTTGGAAAAGGATACGTTGAATATAAGCTGCCCAACTTTTTGCTTGGGAATCAGGAACCACGCGAGCTTGAAATATCGTTAGAACTTTCATCCGAGGCTCCCTTTACGAACAGTAATTGGCCTTCCGATATTCATTTTTTCCTCAATGATGTGGTATTAGGAAAGTGGACTAGTCCGGGAGATTTTGGAGACAGCCGAGGAAAATTTACACCTGATTGGTGGCCGAGTGAAGTCAACCAATATGGCTTGCTTAAACGGCTTCGGATAACATCAGACGGTACCTTTATTGATGGGCTAAAGATATCAGATGTTAGTCTTGATGACGTTAGTATACGCGAGAAGCAATGGACCTTTCGAATTGCTGTCCTAGAAGAGAGTCAGAATGTTGGTGGAGTCACCCTCTTTGGAACAGGATTTGGAAATTATAATCAAGATCTCGTTTTCCGCCTCTATTATAATGATAGCGAAACGACTAAAGAAGACCTGGTGAAAATGACAAGCGAATAAAAAATCGTACGGATATTGGATATCCGTACGATTTTTTATTGAAATTATTGTCCTGCTTGAGATAATTGCGTCACTTGCGCTGGAGTAAGGGCGCCATTAAAGATTTTTAATTCGTCCATTGCTCCTTTGAATGGAGTATCCCACCAGTTGACACCTAAACTAAAGCTGGCATCTTTAGTAGTGAAGATATCTGAGAAGTTTGAACCTGTGAACTTTTCAATGCCATTAACGTAAACTTTAATGGCCCCGTTATCAACACTAAAAGCCAAATGTGACCATTGGCCGGTTGGAACGGTTAACCCTGCAGGAGCATCATACCATCTGGCACTGCCTGACCAGATCATTGTATTTCCACCTGCTGGACCATTTGGAACAAGGCTGACCCAGCTGTTAGGGTTTGCTGCTCCAAAGAAGGTGGTGGTATACATGGTTAATTGTTCAGGTTTTACCCATAATGAAACAGAATATTTATTGCTGGAAATTAACCCATTTGGTAAACGAACTCCAGAAGCTCCATTAAAGACAGCTGCCTTTCCGCTTTTACCGTCAGAATAAGAAATAGCTCCACCAGTATTATCAATTCTATTTCCCGTAACACTTCCTGCACCAAAAGCACCTGTTGTATCATTTAAGTTATTTTCAAACGAGTATTGAGCCGCTAAACTTGCTACTTCGTAAGGTATAACCTTAACGTTAAATACTTTAGTCGCAGTTATATCACCTTTAGTGATGGTTGCTGTAAGGGTTGCTGTAACAGGAGAAGAACCTGCCTCTGGCCGGGTAATTACACCTGTATTTGTCACAACACTTGCATTTGAAGTATCCCAAGTAATTGTCGCACTTTGCGTACCTTCTGTTGGAAGTGTCAAATTCGAAATAACCTTTTCAGTGTCACCAAGATTTAAGTCATTCACAATAGCTGTTACTACTTCTTGGTCTGTTTTATTTTCTAGTTTACTGCCCCAAACCGAAATTCCTTCATTTGATAGGGCTGTAAATGTCATCACATTCGTCTTTGAAACAGGATCATATTCTCTGACAAATACACCGTTATAGATATGACCATCAATGGTCAGTTCCGCGATGTTATGGCTTGTTTTCTTCCATGTACCAGTTACTTCGCCGGTAATGGTTCCATCTTCATTTAAACGGATGAAAACAGATTTATGAATCGCTGCTGAATACTCTTTTCCTTGATTAATAAACTTATAATCACCAATGAGGTCTTGTCTATTAACCTTATCTAACGTTTCACCAGTATAACGGTATGGTGCAACCACCGGCCAGCCATCTTTATTCATAAACATCTGGTGAACACGAACCTCATGATATTCACCTGATTGCGGGAAGCGGCTGTGGAATACCAAGAATTGCTGCCCTGTTTTCGGATCTAAGTACACAGAGTTGTGTCCTGGAGAAAGGTAACCGACACCAATTCCTGAACCAGGATCGCCAACTTTTCGTTCAAACAAGAAGTTCCCCATGATTTTATTTCCATAAGGGGTATTTGCCACATTACCTGGTAAGACTGCATTTTGTCCTGATGCATCTAAATAAGGACCATCCGCACTTTTAGAACGGAACTGTCTCATATTATAGCCGCCGTCAGCTCCTAACCAGCCGTACGTTACGTATAAATAATAGTAGTCCGTGTTCTTATCATAGACGATATAAGGACCTTCACCGGATTTAGTATATCCACCTGCTATTTTTGTACCAAAATAACGGTCAATTAGACGGCCGTCAGCTGTCTTTCCGTCTTTACCTGGATAAATGGCTTTACCTGTTTTTTCATCAATCTCGAGGAGAAAAATTCCACCTGACCAGGAACCATAAGTCATCCATAGTTTTCCGTCTTTATCATAGAATACTGTCGAGTCGATTGCATTTGGGAAATTGCTGTTATTGAAAGAGCCATTAGAATTAAACCAGCCAGCTCTTGGTCCTTCTAACGTTCCATTATCAACAAGTTCACCAATGTTGGTATTGGTCCATTTTTTATTAACGGTACTATTTGCATCCGTTGCATCATTTTCTGTAAAACCAGAGTAAACGATAGTGTCCCCATATTTATATGGACCTTCAATATTTTGTGATACGGCAAAACCAATCGCAGAACGGATATACGTAGAGGAAGCACTATAATAAATCATGTAAGCGCCCTTTGAACCGTCCTCATTTACATAATTTTTGTTGTAGAAAACATCCGGGGCCCAAACCGCAAAGCCGCCTTTACTATCAGAATCATTTTCCCCTGCCCATTTAAAAGAACCAGCAAGATTCTTTGATAGATCTCCATATATTGCATTATTAGGAGTTGTATATCCATTCGTAAATGTTTGCCAATGAATCAAATCAGTAGATTTGGCAGCCTCAATATGAGAGCCAAACACATAAAACGTATCACCATCTTTTACAATCGATGGGTCATGGACTGAGACATTTTGAAAATTGGGATCTACACCTGGGTAATCAAGGTTGGGCTTATTACTGTTATCACTAGGCTGCGGGTCAGATGGATTCTGAGCCTCTCCAAAGACCGCACTGGGTATTAACAATAGGAGCATCAAGAACAAAAATGAAAACCTTTTAAACATACGTTTACTCATTAAATTTTCTCCCTTCCTATTTATCCTAAATAACCGCTTACATTTTTCGTCAATATTAGTGAAAATATTAACGAATTAATATTAATATAAATTAATAAAATACTCATGGGTATATTCTCTTATTTTTTGAATTTATTAAAATATAAAATATTAAGTAGTAGATAGTAAATTTACAGTAAAACAAATAAGGAGGCCCTTCTATTTATAAAGTTAATTTGCTAATATTATTATTAAGTAATTAACTAAAACATTATTAGTAAGGGTGGAAATACGATGACTAGGACGGAACAATTCGGTGGAATTAACTTTTATGAAATAGATTGGAAATTACAAGGCGATTTATGGGCTCATGATCCGGTCATTGCCAGGGAAGATTCTCGTTGGTATATATTTCATACTGGGAGCGGTATACAAATTAAATCCTCTGAGGACGGTGTGAAATGGAAACAGGAGGGTCCTATATTTACCTCTTTACCAGAGTGGACAAAAGAGTATGTACCAGAAAAAGACGAAGATAGTATCTGGGCACCGGACATTTATTTCCATAATGGTGTTTACTATATTTATTACTCTGTCTCTACCTTTGGAAAAAATACTTCAGCAATCGGTTTGGTAACTAATACCACCCTTAATCCGCAACATCCAGAGTATGAGTGGAAGGATAGAGGACATGTTATCCATTCTACCGAATCTGATAACTTTAATGCAATTGATGCCAATTTAATATTTGATGAAGAAGGCCGGCCATGGTTGAATTTTGGATCCTTTTGGTCAGGCATTAAACTGATTAAACTGGATCCAATTACAATGAAGCCGGCAGAAAATGCCGAGTTACTGTCTATTTCTAGTAGAACGGAACAGCCAAATACCATCGAGGCTCCGTTTATTGTCTACAAAGAAGGTTATTATTATCAGTTTGTCTCATTTGATTTTTGCTGCCGCGGTATTGAAAGTACCTATAAAATCGTTGTCGGAAGGGCAAAAGATATTACCGGGCCTTATTATGACAAAGTTGGGGTTTCAATGATGGAGGGAGGCGGAACGCTGATTGACGCAGGTGATGACCGCTGGATTGGTCCTGGTCATTGCGCCGTTTATTTTTCTGGGGAATCCAGTCTGCTTGTAAATCATGCTTACGATGCTTTGAAAAAGGGCAAGCCAACCTTACAAATTAGACCTCTATACTGGGGTGAAGATGGATGGCCGCATATTGATAAATAAATAAACTGTTGAAAAGGGGCTGTCTAAAGGGATAGGGAACTGACTGACTGTTTGTCAGCCCCTCTATTTTATTAAACCAGTATTCTTAAATGCATAATGTAAAAGTAGGAAAATTTTAAAACGCTTACATTTAGTTTTATTCCTTATTTTTTAATTGGTATAATGGAAAAAATGAAATACTTATTCCCACAAAATCCTACCGTGCAGGTGACATCTACGATCTATTGGATTAGTTTCATTCTATTTTTTATAACGTTGATGGAGGGATAGCAGTGAATTATCGAGTTCTAGGAAAAACAGGATTGAAAGTTTCTGAGATAGGATATGGAGCTTGGGGGATTGGGAACACTGGATGGCTTGGTGCCAAAGATGATGAATCTTTAAAGGCATTGCACAAATCGATTGACCTAGGTCTGAATTTTATTGATACCGCATTAGGTTATGGAAACGGGCACAGTGAGCGTTTAGTGGGACAAGTAATCAGAGAACGTCAAGAAACCATCTATGTATCTACCAAAATACCACCTAAAAATAGAATTTGGCCTGCTCAGCCCGGTGTTATTTCAGCAGAAGCATTCCCTAAAGAATATATTATTTCTTGTACAGAGGAAAGTTTACGGAATCTTGGTCTAGAAACAATCGATGTTCAACAGTTTCATGTTTGGTCAGATGAATGGGTCAATCAAGGAGATTGGCTTGAAGCAATAGAACAACTAAAGAACCAAGGGAAGATCAAATATTTTGGAGTTTCTATTAATGATCATCAGCCTGAAAATGCGATCAAGCTCATTGAGACAGGCCTTGTTGATACTGTTCAAGTTATCTATAACATTTTTGACCAAAGCCCAGAGGATGCCCTGTTGCCAGCTTGTGAGAAACATAATGTTGGAGTGATCGTTCGTGTACCTTTAGATGAAGGCGGTCTCACGGGGAGAATTACCCCGGAAAGCCAATTTGAAGAGGGGGATTTTAGAAATAATTATTTTAAGAATGAAAGGAAACTGGAGGTTTACAACCGTGTTGAAAATATAGTCACGGATTTGAATATTTCGGTGGATGATATGGCTGAAACCGCATTAAGATATATTCTCAGCCATCCTGCTGTATCGACTGTTATACCTGGAATGCGTTCCATAAGAAATGTGGAAAGAAATTGTAAGGTTGGAGACGGAAAGGGGCTTTCTTTAGTAACAGTTGAAAAATTAAAATCCCATAGATGGGTTCGTAATTTTTACCAAGCTTAAATGATTTTGAGATTCCAATAATCTCTTAATATATTAAAGGAAAAAATTAATCGAGTGGGATTCTTAGTACTAGGAGGAACATAATGGAAAAAACAATTTTGAAAACAAAAACTTTGCCACTAAACAAGGTTAAAATTAATGATCCATTCTGGTCTTATTACATTAACTTAGTTAGGGATGTAGTTGTTCCTTATCAATGGGATGCCCTTAATGACCGAATTTCGGATGCAGAACCAAGCAGCGCGATAAAAAATTTCAAAATTGCTGCAGGAGAAGAAAAGGGAGAATTCCATGGGATGGTCTTCCAGGATAGTGATGTGGCTAAATGGCTTGAAGCTGTTGGATACCTGCTTTCGATGGAAAGAGACGAAGAGCTTGAAAAAATCGCCGATGGAATAATTGATATTATTGCAAAAGCCCAATTAGAGGATGGATACTTAAACACGTACTATACATTAAAAGAGCCAGGAAAACGGTGGACGGATCTTAGTGAATGTCATGAGTTATATTGTGCTGGCCATATGATTGAGGCAGCAGTCGCTTATTACCGAGCAACAGGAAAAAGAAAAATACTGGATGTGGTCATTAAATTTGCTGACCATATAAATGATGTCTTTGGTACTGAACCCGGGAAACTTCGAGGTTATGACGGCCATCAAGAAATTGAATTAGCACTGATCAAACTATACGAAGTCACCTCAAACGAAAAATATTTGCGTTTAAGCCAATATTTCCTAGAGGAGAGAGGGAGAAAGCCGCATTTTTATGATGAAGAGTTCGAGAAAAGAGGCGGCACCCATCATTGGCCAGATTCTTGGATGATCAAAAATAAAGAGTACAGCCAGGCCCATCAGCCGGTTAGTGAACAAGAAAAGGCTGTTGGCCATGCCGTCCGTTTTGTTTATATGTGTACGGGAATGGCCCATTTGGCTGCAGAAACTGGTAATCGGGAAATGTATGAGGCTAGTAAAAGACTTTGGAATAATATGGTTTCAAAGAACATGTATATCACTGGTGGAATTGGTTCGCAAAGTCATGGAGAAGCCTTTTCAACTGATTATGATCTTCCAAATGATACGGTATATGCGGAGACTTGCGCTTCTATCGGGTTAATCTTCTTTGCACAAAGAATGTTGCAGGTAGAACCAAATAGTCAGTATGCCGATGTAATGGAAAGAGCTCTGTATAATACAGTATTAGCTGGAATGGGCCACGACGGGAAAAGCTTTTTCTATGTGAATCCGCTTGAAGTTAATCCTCATGCCTGCGAATCAAATCATATTTACCACCATGTAAAACCTACCCGTCAAAGATGGTTTGGCTGTGCCTGCTGCCCGCCGAACGTTGCTAGGCTGCTTGCTTCCCTGGGGCAGTATGTTTATACCGTTCGTGAAAATAGAGTTTACACCCATTTATATATTAGTGGTCAAGCAGAAATTGAGCTGGACGGTAATCAAAGTCTAATTTTGGAACAAAAAACCAACTATCCGTGGAGCGGCAATATTCAATTTACCATTAAATCGGAACTAGAATCTGATTTTACTCTTGCATTACGTATCCCGGATTGGTGTGAGAACGCAGAAATCTCCATAAATGGTGAACTTCGCTCACTATCCGGACTCATTGTCGACGGATATGCAATGGTAAAAGGATCCTGGAAAGCAGGTGATCGGATCAATTTAGTTCTTTCTATGCCGGTGATACGAATGAAAGGACATCCGCTTGTCCGCCATACTGCTGGAAAAGTCGCCATCCAAAGAGGGCCGCTAGTCTATTGCTTAGAAGAAGCAGACAATGGTTCAAATCTGCATCAACTTTTACTATCTTCAGATGGAAGGCTTGAAGTGGAAGAGGATGAAAACCTGCTTGGCGGGGTGAGGGTGATTACTGGAGAGGCATTAAAACGGAAAACAGAAAACTGGGGTGATGCTTTGTATAGACCTAACGTGAAAATGGAAACGCAATCACTTCCCGTTAAGTTTATTCCTTATTTTGCTTGGGCCAATCGTGGATTAGGGGAAATGCAAGTATGGGTTAATGAAAAATAAACATTCTAGGAGCTAGACCTTTGAAGGGCTTTTCCTTCAAGGTCTTTCTATTTAGTATAGAGTCTTCAATTATAAAAATAACTTTATTGCTACCACACTTTATTATTAAAAAAGGAGTTTGTGATAATTATGTATCGGCAAGAGTATCCACGACCCCAACTTATTAGAAAAGATTGGCTAAATTTAAATGGTGAATGGGATTTTCATTATGATGACGAAAATGTCGGCCTTAGAGAAAAATGGTATAAGAGAGACAAAGAGTTTGCATTAAGTATTACTGTCCCTTTCGTCTATCAATCTGAAATGAGTGGAATTAATGAAAACACCTTTCATGATTGGGTTTGGTATAGGCGTGAATTCGAAGTACCAAAAGATATGGAAGGTAAACAAATTATCCTGCATTTTGGTGCAGTAGATTACAGAGCCTCGATTTATGTAAACGAGCATTTTGTTGGTTCCCATGAAGGGGGACATGTCTCATTTTCATTTGATATAACCGACTATTTACAAGGTGGAAAAGAACTGCTTGTGGTGAGGGTTGAAGACCCTAGTACAGATGAAACCATACCTAGAGGTAAGCAGTATTGGTTAGAAGATTCTGCCGGAATCTGGTATACACGTTCAACAGGCATATGGCAAACCATTTGGTTGGAAGCAGTAAACAGTACTTTTGTAAAAAAGTTAAAGTTTACACCAGATATTGACCGTGGTGATATTCAGATTGAATATGAAATTGCCGGTGACTTTTCAAATAAAACGCTCGAATTAGAAATTACTTATCATGGAGAGGTTGTCGCAAGACAATTAATGACCATCCAAGATTCCTATTCTAGATGTTGTCTAAATTTATATAATCGAAAGATATTTAGAACGGATTTTCATGATAGAGGATGGAATTGGTCACCGGAGGCTCCTAATCTTTTTGATGTGGTCATTCGGCTAAAAGAAAATGAAAAAGTAGAAGATGAAGTGACTTCCTATTTTGGAATGAGGAAAATTCATACTGAAAATGGGATGGTCTACTTAAATAATAAACCCTATTATCAAAAACTAGTATTGGATCAAGGTTATTGGCCACAGGGATTATTGACCGCACCTTCAGACCTCGACTATAAAAAGGATATTGAGCTTGCTAAGAAAATGGGATTCAATGGATGTAGAAAACATCAAAAGGTGGAAGATCCACGTTTTCTATATTGGGCCGATCAATTAGGCTTTCTTGTCTGGGGAGAGTGTGCATCAGCTCCTTCATTTAGTGAAGATGCAGTGGGGCGATTAACAAGAGAATGGATGGAAATCATTGAACGGGACTTTAACCATCCATCTATCGTAACGTGGGTTCCAATAAATGAAAGCTGGGGTGTCCCGCATATCTGCAATAATGTTCAGCAAAAGCATCACTCTGCAGCTATGTACCACCTAATCCATTCGTTAGATACCACACGGTTGGTTATATCAAATGATGGATGGGAATTAACTGTAACCGACATTTGCGGTATCCATAATTATAACCATGGACATGAAAAGGAAGTTGAAAAATACAACCACTTTAAAAAGTCACTTTCAACAAAAGAGGAACTTCTACATTCGCTTCCTGCGGGAAGAAAAATATATACAGAAGGTTTCTCACATCAAGGAGAACCGATACTATTAACTGAGTTTGGCGGTATTGGGTATAAGGCGGGGACAGAATCTGGCTGGGGGTATACATCAGTTTCTAATGAAAATGAACTTATTAATGATTATAAGCGTGTAATGGAGGCTGTTTTTTCCTCCAATGCTTTACATGGCTTCTGTTATACTCAATTAACGGATGTTGAACAGGAGATTAATGGTCTTCTTACTTATGATCGAAAACCAAAATGTGATTTGGAAGAAATAAAGAAAGTAAATCAAATGTGGCATGTTGAAACAATCAACCCATTTTAATTTTTTTTACCATCTTTGATATCTAAAAAAACTCACCAAAATTTTGGTGAGTTTTTTTGCTCTATTAAGCCGTTTAGAAATCCTAATCAGAAATAAATTTAATCGCGTATACGTTTATTCCCTATTCAACGGTATACGATGATAGGCTTGGCGATATTCTGTTGGAGTAACTTTTTCGTACTTTTTAAAGAGCCGCATAAAATATCTTTCGTCATTAATCCCGATTAAATGGGATATTCTTCCGATACTCATATTTGTACTAATGAGCAATTCTTTAGCTTTTGATAGTTTAAGAATATGGATATATTCTTGTACGTTCATGCCGGTACTAGTTTTAAAAAAACGAGATAAATAATCCCTATTATAATTAAAAGTTTTTGCAATAGAGCTAGTTGAAATAGTATGATCCAATGCATTAACACGAATCCATTCTAATATTTTTACAAGTTTTCTATCTGAATACGAGCTTTTTAACGGGTCTTGAAAGTTTGTAATGGTTTGTTCGGATAATTCAATAAGTAAAGAGGTGGTGAGATAACTGGCTGCATAACGATTAAAGTAGTTTGCGTGTGCTACATCAAGTATTTGATTACATAATATATTGATTCGATCAATTCGCTTGGGAGTTGAATAGATAGGTAATAAAATAGAATGATTTGATTCCTTGGTATACGGATTAGATTGAAGAAGTCTAGCTTGGTTACCCATGGTAATCTCATCCATTTTGGTTATATCGTCCGGCAAAAGGACATGAAACCAATAGAAGGAAAGTCCTGCCTCGCATTCCTTATAGCCTAAGTGAAGCTGATTTGGCAGCACAAATAAAACATCACCTGGTTTAACCTCATATTCTATACCGTTACACTCTATATATAGTATTTGATCTATACCTATAATAATTTCACAAAGCGGCATCGTTCGTTTCATATGAGTAAAAGGTTCAGTTGAAATTAATTTACCACCTAGAACAAAATCAATAGGGGAGCTTACATTCATTCTCAAATATTCTCTCATAGATATCGCCTCTAAATCCGAAGAATACTATTATATTTTATCTTTACTTATTACAATAACATAATTATTAATTATTATATAGTCAATATTGTCCACCAAATATACCTTGTTGGTTACTGACAGTATCAAGAGCCAATGGTATTCTTAAATCAATAAATGTAAGTGTTTACAACACAGATGGGAACGGAAGGAATAAAAGACAAAGAGAATAATAGGGAGGGAGTATAATTTGATGCCTCTAATCCATTGCTAGGTGTTTCTAAAATATGCAATGAAGCAGGGGCTGATTTTCAAAAAGCGCCATTTTATCATTTAATTGATATTTTTTCTTGATTCACTTTAGTCAGGAAAGTCCATTTCTTTTGATCTTCTTTTGAAGAGCATTACTCCGGGACGCTCGTTTTGAAAGGGTTACCAGTAAATGTAGAGATCTTTGTTCAGGCAGTAATAGTTTTATGGTGAATTCTACACAAAAACATAAAGATTGTTTCTATAAATCATTGAATAGGAGAAATCAGTATGAAAAAGAAAAAGGTTTTAAGTAGTTTTCTAGCATTATCTTTATCTGCTTCGGTACTAGCAGCTTGTTCTAACGATTCAGCATCTAGTGACGGAAAGAACAGCGGCGGAACAACAAAAGATGGCAAAGTTCAATTAACAGCACTTATTACAAAACATCCTTTAACTCAAGATCTTAAAAAAATGAAATGGTTAGAAGAAGTGGAGAAAAAAGCAGGTGTTGAAATTAAATGGCAAGAGGTTACCGCCGACTGGGATCAGAAAAAGGGTGCACTGCTTGCAAGCGGTGATGTTCCAGACTTGATTATTGGACCAAACGCGATTACGGATGCGGATTATGTACAATACAACGGTTTATTTGAGGACCTGTCAGATGATCTTGATAAGAGTTTGCCAAATGTAAAAAAGATGTTTGAAGCCAAACCAGAAACCCAGGCAATTGCCACACAGCTTGACGGGAAAATTTATGGATTGCCTAAATACCAAAGATTCTGGCCTGCAACAGCCACAAGACAATTCATCAATCAAAAATGGTTAGATAATTTAGGCCTAAAACAGCCAACAAATTGGGATGAATTATATGATGTTTTAGTAGCTTTTAAAGAAAAGGATGCAAATGGCAACGGAGATCCTAATGACGAAATCCCAATGGACTTTTCTCCAACTGGAACAGGTGGATTTGGATTCTTCCAGCCGACCGTTCTTTTGGGAAGCACCGGAATTACTTTAGGTGAAGGCAGCGGCCAGGGCTATTATGTTGAAGATGGTAAAGTCAAAAATTTCTTCACCGACGAACGTTATAAAGATTTTGTTAAGTTCTTAAATAAGTCTTATAAAGCTGGGTTAATCAGTAAAGAAGTATTTACTCAGGATTATACTAAATACCAATCAGTTGCCCGCGGCAGTGGCGATCTAGCAAAAGTTGGTTATACCTATGGCTGGGAATTAACTGATAGATTCGGAAACCAGCTGGCTCCACAATATACAACATTGGCTCCATTAAAGCAGTCTGCTGACTCAACTGCAAAGCAATCCTGGACCTATGATTATAACGTTCTAAACTATAATGTAAATACAGTATCACTTTCCGCGCAGAGTCAAAATAAAGAAGCTGCGATGAAATTTATCAATGAATTGTATGATCCAAAAGTAAGTATGCAAATCCTGTTTGGTTCAATCGGAGAAAATATTGCGGATAACGGAGACGGCAGCTACAAAGTGTTACCTCCAACCGACTCGAAGATGGACCCAGGTACATGGAAATGGACCTCAACATGGGCAGATAATGGTCCTATGTATATTGCGGATGATTTAAAGCTTGAGCTTGGTACAGATATGCAATCAGTCGACAAACAAACTGAACCGCTGATGGGTGCAATCGATGCGATTGATAAAGAAAATGATATTTTCCCTGGCATGTTTATTAAATACAGTAAAGAGGATAACTCGAAACTAGCCTTAAACAATACGAATCTTATGAATTTGGCTATGCCTAAATTCTCACAGTGGATCACAAAAGGTGGAATCGATAAAGAATGGAATGCCTATGTGAAAAATGTGGAGAAAACAGGCTTACCTGAAAACATTAAGATTATGCAAAAATATTATGACGATTACAAGAAAAACCAGAAATAATAACTGCCAGAAGGATGCTATACCATATGAAAATGGTATAGCATCTTCCTTAAAATAAAGGAGGGAATGTTTTGTGGCCTTTATAAACGCTGAAACGAAAAAAATAAATGATAATTTATCAGGTATCCCTAGTGTAAAAACAAAGAAATCAACCATCTTTAACACATTTAAACGTGACTACCAGTTGTGGCTCATGATTTTACCTGCTGTTATCGTTATTGTTATTTTTAATTACATACCAATGTATGGCATTCAGCTTGCCTTCCGGGAATTTGATTTTACGAAAGGGCTTGCGGGAGGAGAATGGGTAGGTCTCAAGTATTTTGATCAATTTATTCACAACTATATGTTTAAAGACTTAATGGTAAATACAGTGACCATTAGTTTAGCAACGATTATTTTAGGATTTCCGGCCCCAATTATTATGGCACTGGTTATTAATCAGGTGTTCGGGAAGCGGTGGAAGAAAACTCTGCAGACCACCGTTTATTTGCCGCACTTCATCTCTATGGTAGTAATGGTAGGTTTATTGAACGTCTTATTGTCACCGGAAACAGGGGTTGTTGGTCACTTAATGAAGGCAATAGGATTAGGAGATATCAACTTACTAGCTTCAGAGAATACCTTTGTTCCCGTATATGTACTATCAGATATCTGGCAGCATGCCGGATGGAATAGCATCATTTATTTAGCCGCACTTGCAAGTGTCGATCCGCAGCTGTATGATTCAGCGAAAATAGATGGGGCGAGCAGATGGCAAACGATCAGGTATGTAGATTTACCGGCGATTGTTCCTACGATGATTATCCTCTTCATTCTTAGTATGGGTGGTATCTTAAATACTGGATTTGAAAAAATCTTCTTAATGCAAAACCCGTTGAATCTTCCAGTATCTGAAGTTATTGCCACATATGTCTATAAGATCGGTATTATTTCTAGTCAATTCAGCTACTCTGCTGCCATTGGTTTATTTAATACACTGATTAATTTTGTATTCTTACTGGCTATGAATACAATCGCAAAGAGATTTTCAAATATTAGTTTGTGGTAATGGAGCTTTTTATGTAAGGAGGGAAAGTCATGGCGCTTTTTAATAAAAAGGGAAAATCAACATCCGATATCATTTTCGATTGTATGATTTTTGTATTTTGTGTGTTTATCTTTTTAATCGTCGCTTATCCATTGTACTTTGTCGTAATTGCCTCGGTTAGTGACTCTACTCTTGTATCAACAGGTAAAGTTCTTCTTTACCCTAAAGGTTTTAGTCTATTCGGATACACAGAGATTTTTAAAGATACAAGAATTTGGGTAGGCTATAAAAATACGATTATTTACACACTTTTAGGTACCTTTGTAAATTTGTTGTTTACCTTACCTGCAGCCTATGTGTTATCAAGACAAGAATTTAAGGCTAGACGACTTTTAATGTTTGTGTTTGTCTTTACGATGTTCTTTAACGGTGGATTAATTCCTACTTATCTATTAATGAAAGACTTAAACTTAACTAATAGTATGTGGGTGTTTATTATCCCGTTCTCCGTGAATGTGTTCAATCTAATTATTACACGGACATTCTTTGAAAGTTCGCTGCCAAAAGAATTGTTTGAAGCCGCTCAAATGGATGGCTGTACCCATTTTCAATTTTTCGGTAAAGTAGCCCTTCCTTTATCCAAAGCGGTTATCTCTGTTGTAGGGCTTTATTACTTAGTAGGGCACTGGAATGACTTCTTTACAGGACTCATTTATATTCGTGACTATAGTTTGCAGCCATTGCAAATCGTTTTAAGAGATATCCTTATCTCGAACCAAGTATTTGCACAAGGAGCCGGTTCAGGTGGAGCTGCAGGCGGATATGCACAAAAATATGCCGACCAAATTAAATATGGAGTTATCATTGTGTCAACATTGCCTATCTTACTAGTTTATCCATTCATCCAGAAATACTTTGAAAAGGGTGTCATGATTGGTTCTGTAAAAGGATGATCCTTTCAAGCAACTGTATAAAATTAACTGACAGTGCTAACTGTTGGTCGTAAGTATAGCTATCGATGATATCGGTAGCTATAAAAATATAATGAACTGAAAAATTAGAGGTCTCTCATTTTAATAAAACTACTTAACTTCTACCCAATCTACAAAAGGAGAATACATAATGGAAAACGTTAGACTATTAGAAGGTATATTTAAAGACTCACAAGAAAAAGGCAAGGAGTACTTGATTTACTTAGACGTTGATCGGCTAGTGGCACCTTGTTATGAAGCCGCTTCACAAACACCTAAAAAGCCTCGATACGGCGGCTGGGAATCTACCCCGATTGCTGGACATTCCATTGGCCATTGGCTGTCAGCTGCTGCAACTATGTATACTGTCACAAAAGATGAGGAATTAAAACAAAAGATTGATTATGCCGTCAACGAATTGGCCTATGTACAGAGCCTTGATGACAGTGGATATGTGAGCGGTTTTACCCGCACTTATTTTGATAAAGTTTTTACAGGGGAATTTGAAGTAGAGAATTTCAGTCTGGCTGGCGGCTGGGTGCCTTGGTACAGCATTCATAAAATCTATGCGGGACTGATTGATGTTTATAACTTAACGGGGAATGAGAAGGCATTGGAGGTTGTTACCAAGCTCGCAGACTGGGCAAAGAAAGGGACAGATAACCTCAATGATGAGCAGTTTCAAAAAATGCTGATTTGTGAACATGGCGGTATGAACGAAGCAATGGCGGACCTCTATACGATTACTAAAAATGAGGATTATTTAAAACTTGCGATTAGATTTTGCCACCAAGCGATCTTGGAGCCTCTTTCAAAAGATGTGGACGAATTAGAGGGGAAACATGCCAATACACAAATTCCAAAGGTAATTGGTGCTGCAAAGCTATACGAGATTACGGGAAATGAAGATTACAAAAATACGGCGGCTTTCTTCTGGAATGAAGTAACTAAAAATCGTTCCTATATTATCGGCGGCAATAGTATTGGCGAGCATTTTGGGCCAATTAATAAGGAAACACTAGGGATTACTACAGCAGAGACGTGTAATACCTACAATATGTTGAAATTAACGGAGCACTTATTCCAATGGAGTCCTAACAGTGAATATATGGATTACTATGAAAAGGCGCTTTACAATCATATCTTGGCATCCCAGGACCCGGATTCAGGTATGAAGACGTATTTTGTGTCTACCCAGCCAGGCCATTTTAAAATCTATTGTTCACATGATAACTCTTTCTGGTGCTGCACAGGGACAGGAATGGAAAATCCTGCCCGTTATACAAGAAATATTTTCTATAATGACCAGGACGAATTATTTGTTAATTTATTTATTGCTTCAGAAATCGAAATCAAAGATAGGAAAATAAAACTTAAACAAGAAACGGATTTTCCAAGATCGAATCATGTGCGGGTATCTTTTGAAGAAGCAAAAGAAACATTCCTAAATGTCCATGTCCGAGTTCCATATTGGGTGAATGGCGACATCACCGTCTTGGTGAATGGTGTTAAAGTAGAGACATTTGCTAATAATGGTTACCTTGTGATCGGAAGAAATTGGAGTGCAGGGGATACGATTGAATTTACACTTCCTATTGGCCTTCATACTTATACTGCTAAAGATAATCCAGCGAAAGTTGGAATTATGTACGGACCGGTAGTATTAGCCGGAGCACTGGGCAGAGAAAACTTCCCGGAAACCGATATCTTGGAAGACCACCTAAAATTAAATAACTATCCATTAATTGATGTGCCAAGCCTTGTGGCAGACAAAGAAAATTTGACTGACTGGATCAAACCTGTGGAGGGCGAGCCTTTAACGTTTGAAACTAAAGAAATCGGCCAGCCTGGGAATCGAAAAGTTAGCCTTATTCCGTTTTACAATCTGCATCACCAGCGTTACACCTTATATTGGAATCTAATGAATGAAGAAGCCTATAAAACGTTTGTAGATAAAGAGAAAGAGGAACTTGAAAGACTAAGGGCGATTACGGTTGACGTTGTCCAACCAGGTGAACAGCAGCCGGAAATTGAGCATAGTGTACAAAGCAGTAACTCTAACACCGGATACTTTAACGTTGTAGAAAGATCATGGCGTGACAGCCGGGGAGAAGGATTTTTTAGTTATCAAATGCAAGTGTATCCTGAAAAACAAATGTATCTGCTGGTAACTTATTTTGGTGGCGATAAGACACTGTTTGCGGATGGAAAAAGATATGACCGCGATTTTCAAATTCTAGTTGATGGGCAAATGATTGCCACTCAAAAACTGGAAGGGACCAACCCTGATGATCTTATTGATGTGTGTTATGAAATTCCACTCATACTAACAGAAGGAAAACAAAAGGTTGAAGTTAAGTTTCAATCTGGCGAAGGAAAGGCTGCAGGCGGGATCTATGGTATTAGGATCGTAAATACATCTTTGTCTTAAGTGGATGCAGTAAGTAAGAACTACACTTCTTTTTAGATTGTCGCAGGAGAATCAATATAATCACTGAGAAACTTTAATAGAATTGGGTGGTAGACTTGAATATATTAGATACTAGATTTTACGCGGTGGTTGATCGACTTTCCAATCTTTTTATACTAAATATCTTCTGGATTCTTTCTTGCCTTCCCATTGTTACCATTGTACCTGCAACAACGGCCATGTTCAGTGTTGTCAGGCAATGGCAGCTCCATCAGGATACGAGTGTAGTTAGAAATTACTTCCTATACTTTAAAGAAAACTTTAAACAAAGCTTTATCATAGGGATAATCTGGACAGTTATTTCAGTATTATTGTATTTTAACCTTTTTTACTTGAATCAAGACCAATCTGGGGCGAAGTACATTATGTTGTTGCCTTTAATATTAGTAAGCTTATTATTTACGGGAACAACTGCTTATTTGTTTGCGGTCCTATCCCATTACAAAGTTACCTGGATCCATGCCATAAAAAGTTCATTTCTGATGGCGATTGCAAATTTTCCAATCACTCTAGCTATTCTAGGGGTGTTTGCCGTACTTGCAGCCGTACTGATATACCTTCCTGCATTTACATTAATTTTATTTAGTATTGGGGCATATATTAATTTTTCCCTCTGTAACCGGGTTTTTCAAAAATTAGCCTAAATGTTCTTTTTATTTGCATTATCAGTACAGTTTAGTAAAATTTAAAAATAAAGGAATGGTGGGATAGAATAGCTTAGGAACGATAAAGGAGTTTAAATATGGCAAATAAAAAGAAAAATGGTAAAGCAGCAGGTAATTCATCGGCAAAGTTTACCTTTTGGGTAATTGGTTTAGTGGTCGTTTGTTTGGCAGCATTTATATTTTTTGGTAACCATAATAAGGACAAGGAAACAAACCAGGCTAGTGACATCGATTATTCAAACCAGCCCTATCTTGGTGATAAGGATGCCCCTGTGTCGATTATTGAGTTTGGGGATTATAAGTGTCCGATCTGTAAAGACTTTGCAGCCAATACAATACCTATTATTGAAAAAGAGTTTGTTGATACAGGAAAAGCAAAGCTTTATTTTATGAATTATTCCTTCATTAACACTGACTCCATTCGTTCAGCTAAATTTGCTGAATCGGTTTTTAAGGAATTAGGGAATGAGACGTTCTGGAAGTTCCACGAACTCCTCTATAAAAAACAACCAGAGGATACTAAATATGAGAAAGTCGATGTTTTTACGGAGGATTTCCTAATAGATACGTTGAAGGAAGTCGCGAGTGACAAAGATGTAGATAAGGTCGTCAAAAACTTCGAATCAAAGGATTCGGAGGATGATTGGAACAAAGATATGGATTATGTTAAAAAATTAGGTGTTACCGGAACACCAACCATGTTTGTCAATGGAGAAATGTTTAAGGGACAAACCCTCGATGATTTGAAAAAAATGGTAGATGAAGCCGCGCAGGAGAACAAGAATGAATAAACCTTTGCTGCTAGCCTGGGTGGCTGCAATTATTGCTACACTTGGCAGTCTATATTTTAGTGAAGTCATGCATTTTATTCCGTGTACCCTCTGTTGGTATCAGCGAATCTTTATGTACCCATTAACGGTTATTTTGGGGATAGCCTTCTACCGAAATGATCAGGGGATTTACAGGTATGTTCTCCCCATTTCTATCATCGGAATGCTTATATCGGGGTATCATACCTTATTGCAAAAGCTTCCCTATTTACAGCAGTTTGAAATGTGTACAACTGGTGTACCCTGTTCTAAGGATTACATCAACTGGCTCGGCTTTATTACCATACCGCTGCTAGCATTTATTGCATTTACTGTGATTACAGTCAGCTTAATCCTTATTGCCCGGAGCCAAAGATCATAAATAGTAATAAAAAAGGAGCGAAAAAACATTGTTTTTTCGCTCCTTTTTGTATTTCAGAGATGGTTTTAATTCATTATTAATACATCCAAGATGCACCAACAATGATTAAAAGAATAAACAATACAACGATTAACGCAAAGCCGTTATTGTGTCTTCCGTCTGACATATTACTCCACCTCCTTTGTCGAACTAATATAATGTATGAAAAAGCCAAGCTGGTTGAAATGGACAAGTGCATAGGTCAAAAAAAATATGATACAATTCTTCGTTTTCTTTTTTCGTTCTTTGTTAGCATAACTGGGCTCGTCAATAAACCGCCATATGTATAATCTGTGAACTGTATGGCTGGTATGAAAAGTATGATATATCCTACAAAAGAGAGGAGAGTGATAAGAATGCATCACGGAAAAATTTTTGGCACAACAAGTATGGGAGAAAGAGGCCAGGTGGTTATTCCATCAGAAGCAAGAGAGGAACTGGATATTAAATCAGGAGAGAAATTTGTTGTATTTGGAGATGCAAGAAAAGGAACAGTGATTCTGGTTAAATCAGAAATTATGAATAAATTTGCTAATTTCTTTTTTAACAAGTCTAAAAGATTTGAAAAAATTGCCAAAGAGATCTTTGAAAAGACCGAAACAGAAGTGGAAGAAGAAGAAAAGGAGGAATAGTGTAAAGGGATGTAAGCCTAACACCCAGGCTTTTCCCATTGGCAGCTAGAGAGGAAAGGAGAGGAGAGGACAAGAATGCGTGAGATGATGCGCTTATTGTTCAACAAGAGATTTCGCACCACCTTTATTATGTTTATCGGGTTCTTTCTGCAATTTTGGTGGCTCGGGAAAACAAAGAGATTTTTACATAAACAAACAGCAGCTAAAAAGTACAAAGCCGTCTATACCTCACAGGCTAACAAATTTGCAAAAGAAGCCGTTGACATGGGCGGATTAATCATTAAACTAGGGCAGTTTGTAAGCTCAAGGGTGGATATTTTACCTAAGGAATATACAGATATTCTTTCGCAGCTTCAAGATTCTGTAGCACCAGTGCCTTCCCAACTAGCTGTCAGCCGGATTGAAGAGGAATTGTCTGGAACTGTAACCGATTTGTTTGCTGATTTTAACCAGGAGCCTGTTGCGGCCGCATCATTAGGACAGGTTCATCGGGCCGTCTTAAAAACTGGCGAGGACGTTGCCGTAAAAGTGATGCGTCCAGGAATTGAAGCGATTGTTGCTCTTGATTTGGCAACATTGAAGGTATTGACCACCCTTGCAGGCAGATTCACGAGGATTGGCAAAATTGTAGATGTAAAGGATGTTTATCAAGAGTTTGAAGAGGTCATTACGGAGGAACTGGATTATTTAAAAGAAGCTAGAAACCTAGAGAACTTTCAAGCATCCTTTTGTGAATTTCCAGGGGTGACCACACCAAAAGTTTACTCCGAAATGACAACCAGTAAAGTACTTATTATGGAATTCATTGACGGGGTAAAAATTAATGAGATGGGTGCACTTGAAGATGCATCTATTAATAAAAAGAAATTAGCGTCCATTTTGTATCTTTCTTATTTAAAGCAATTGTTAGAGGATGGTGTATTTCACGCCGATCCGCATCCTGGTAACTTGTTAGTAAAACAGGACGGCACCCTTGCCTATATTGATTTTGGGATGGTCGGAACCATTTCGAGTTTGATGAGGGAGAATATGGTGAAACTGGCCATGTCGATTTATTTAAAGGACGCTTTCGGGATTGTTGAAGCATTTAATGATCTTGGGTTTTTAAGAAAAAATGCTGACAAAAATGCAATGGCTAAGAATGTGAAAATCATTCTATCTAGTTTTTCTGATGGTAATTTTAATTTTGGCAAAGTTAATAACGAGAAGTTTCTTGAGGATTTACGCGAATTTCTATACGAGCAGCCGTTTCAGATTCCTTCAAGAATGACGTTTTTAGGAAAGGCGATCATGACTGTTTTTAGTATTTGTAACGGATTGGATCAAAAGTTTGATATCGTTGCAAATACCAAACCCTATGTGGAAGATATATTGGAAAGCAATCGTACCAATCCCGCTAAAGATACCGCAATGGAACAAGTCAAGAATACACTCTTTCAAGTTATTCCTACTGCCCGTAAATTATTTACTGTGGTGGATCAATTCGAATCAGGCGATATTCGGATTCAGCCATCAAAAACCTTTGAAAGACGTCTTATGAATCAACAGGCAGTTCAAACAAAGAAAATCATATTTGCTCTATTTGGAACAGGAGTATTAATCTCCGGTGCGCAGATTTTAGCCCAGTATGAAAAAGCAGGCATGATTATGATGGTTGGAGGCGGGGTATTAACGATTTTGCAGGCGGGTAAAAAAGCAGCTCCCAAGCGGAGGGGGGCACATCCACGACCGCCATTTATGGAAGAAAAGAACTAGAATTTCTTTTAATAATAAAGGCTAGCCCGACTATTATTTGCGGATGGCCTTTTTTTGTCAGCTTCAAGTTGCCTTATTCATCTAACTCAAGGAGTGCCCTTAATTTTTTCTCCTGAAAGCCTAGTACAAGTTTTCCGTTAATATAGGTGGCTGGTGTTGCATAAACCTTCTTTTTCTTTAGTTCATCAAAATATTCTTTATGGATGGAGGCATTTCGCTCTTCAAAGTCAATCCCATTTTCTATTAGAAATGATTTAACCGCTTCACAGTAGGAGCAGCAAGTACTGCTGTAAACAATTACTTCAAACTCTGGCACATCAGGCACCTCCTAACAAACTATAATAACCATTTATACTTATTCTATTTATAGGAGGCAAAAAAGTCCAACAACCTTGTTGTTGGACTTTAAACTTTAAATAGATTTTCCAAGGAATGCAGTAAGCATCCAAACATGTTTTTCTAACCCGGAATGAATCGCTAGGAGCATATCTCCAGTTGTTTCGTCGTCTAATTCTCCTGCCAGGCTCATGCCTTCCTTTAATTCTCCAATGATGATTGAGAAGTCATTAATAATCGATTGAACCATTTCTTCAGCAGGTTCACTGCCAGATGCTTCACGAACCGAAGAAAGCTCAAGGCATTCTTTCATGGTTGCAACCGGGTTGCCTCCAATGGATAATAATCGCTCAGCTAGTTCATCAACATGAAGTCCTGCTTCATTATAGAACTCTTCAAATTTAGCATGCAGGGTAAAAAATTGCCCGCCTTTTACGTACCAATGATAGTTATGTAATTTCATATACAGGACAGACCAATTGGCGATTTGCTTATTAAGTACACTGACTAACTGATTTTCCATGTTTAAAAATCCTCCTTTGAAATTGGCTTTTCAATACTATTATTACCAAAGATCAAGAAGGAAATCCTGTTAAATTTAAGCAATTTATTGGCAATTTAGTGACGATTTTATTTAAATCACCTTCTAACAGAGCCCGGCTTTTACAAAAGGTATGTTACAGGACAGAAACCTTTTGTAAAAAACAAACCTTATTTTCCCTCAAATGGGCACGATGAGGGTATTTTAGCTAAGTGGATAATTTTAACTATTGATAGATAAATTGTTTGATAGCAAGGGCTTGAAGCATTAATTATTGACTTCCAAGTTTTGGGCGATGATTAGAAATATTACATCTGATAGCCTAATAGTAGACCAAAAACGACTACTAGGAGGAACACACACATGAAAAAGTTAAAGAAACTAATAGTAGCCGCTGGATTAATGTTATCTATTTCAGCTTTTACTTTAACCAATCAAACAGAAGCAGCAACTACTCATAAAATTCAATCTGGTGAGACATATTGGAAAATTGCAAAGGGATTTGGAATTCCTGTAAATAGTGTAATGAACGCAAATAATAGCAAGGCACTTATTTCCGGTCAATATATGACATTACCAAACTCTCCATACACGGCAGCAGAGAAAGACTTAATGGCACGTCTTGTTCGCGCAGAGGCTGTTGGTGAACCATATGCAGGAAAAGTAGCGGTTGCTACCGTTCTTATTAATAGAGTAAGAAGTGCGGATTTCCCGAACACTGTAAGAGGCGTTATCTATCAAATTGCAAACGGGCACTATGCTTTTACACCGGTTGAAAACGGGACAATTAATCAGCCTGCGGATGCGGCTTCTAAAAGAGCAGTAAATGAAGCAATTGCTTTAACAGGAAAAGGAAACGGCTCTTTATTCTTCTACAATCCCAAAACTTCTACAAGCTCTTGGATCTATTCGCGCCCAGTGACAGTTACCATTGGAAATCACAGGTTCGCACGTTAATTAGTATCCTTAATTAAATATCATCTATACACAAAAAGCAGCGAAATTCAGTCGATGACATTTCGCTGCTTTTTTCTATTTAGGAGACTTTTAACTGAGTGAATGGGATGTCTGGGTAAAGTTATCAGAAATTTTAATGAAGTTTTAGCATCAGGAAAAGGATAATCGTATTTTATATAGAAGAGTAAAAGGGGGAGCATTTATCCCCCCGCGGATTATTTTTATAATAGGGGGTAGTACGAATTGGAAAAGAAATTTGTCAAGCTCCAAACAGAAATACCCGGACCAAAGTCAAGAGAAATCTTGGAGCGAAGAAATAAATATGTCCCAAAAGGAATCAGTAATAACTGTCATTCCTTTGTGAAAAAAGCACAAGGGGCACTGGTAGAAGATGTTGATGGTAATCATTATATTGATTTTGCCGGTGCGATTGGAACGATTAATGTTGGTCACTCCCACCCGAGAGTGGTTAAAGCGCTCCAGGAACAAGCAAGCCAATTTATCCATACTGGTTTTAATGTGATGATGTATGAATCATATATCAACTTGGCAGAGAGGCTCTGTCAACTCGCCCCCGGCAATTTTGACAAGCAGGCTGCTTTTTTTAACAGTGGTGCTGAAGCGGTTGAAAATGCGGTTAAATTTGCCCGAAAATACACGAAACGTCAGGGAATTGTTTCGTTTACACGGGGATTTCATGGCAGAACCTTAATGGCGATGACCATGACAAGTAAAGTTAAGCCATATAAATACGGGTTTGGACCGTTTGCCCCGGAAGTATATAAAGCTCCCTATCCCTATGTATATCACCGACCTGCTGGTATGACGGAACAGCAATATAGTGCATTGATTATCGAGCAGTTTGAACAATTTTTATTAGCGGAAGTTGCGCCAGAAACCATTGCTGCAGTAGTGATGGAGCCAGTGCAAGGGGAGGGTGGCTTCATTGTTCCTGATAAAGCTTTTGTTAACCGGGTTAGAGAGATCTGCACCGAGCATGGAATCTTGTTTATTGCCGACGAAATCCAGACTGGTTTCGCAAGAACCGGAAAGTACTTTGCGATTGAACATTTTGATGTGGTTCCTGACCTAATTACCATTTCTAAATCCATGGGGGCCGGTGTCCCAATCAGCGGGGTCATCGGAAGTGCTGAAATAATGGATACCCCCGAAATTGGCGAAATCGGCGGTACCTATGCAGGAAGTCCGCTCGGATGCCAGGCAGCATTGACTGTGTTAGACATTATTGAAAGTGAACAATTAAATGATCGCGCGAGATTCTTAGGTGATCGTGTCATTGAAAAAATGCAGCTTCTTGCCGGCCGATTTGAAGGGATAGGTGATGTCCGCGGCTTAGGTGCGATGTGTGCGATGGAAATCGTTAAAGACCGAAAGTCGAAAACTCCTGATAAAGAAGCCGCCCCAAAAATTGTCAAGGCGGCATCCGAGCGCGGCCTCATGCTGTTAAGTGCAGGCATCTACAGCAATGTTATTCGGCTCCTAATGCCATTAACGATTACTGATGAACAGCTCGAAGAAGGTCTAGAAATACTAGAAGAAGCAATCGAAGCAGTATATACAAATCATTCGGCCCTATCTATTGGAGGAGAATTACATGGATGTACTAAAGCAAAATGATCAAATTTATCCTATGTACCTAAACGGTGAATGGGTGGGTAAGGATTACGAGGTTTTTACAGAAGTGATTAACCCTGCCACGAAGGAAATCATTGGTGCAGTTCCAACAGGAGGAGCATACGAAGCGGAACAGGCTGTGAATGCTGCGTATACTGCCTTTAAAAATTGGTCGAAAAAGACCGCTGAAGAACGCTATCAGCTGTTAATGAAATGGTTCTATTTAATCGAACAGAATAAAGAAGAGATTGCCCGTATCATGACCATCGAGCAAGGGAAGCCGTTAAAGGAAGCACTGGGAGAGGTTTCCTATGCGAACGGATTTATCTCTTGGTATGCAGAGGAAGGAAAACGGATTTATGGGGAGACGATCCCTGCTTCCCATCCAAATAAGAGAATTATCGTCAGAAAAGAACCGGTTGGTGTCATTGCAGCCATTACCCCATGGAATTTCCCTGCAGCTATGATTACCAGGAAAGTGGCCCCTGCCCTTGCTGCAGGGTGTACAGCGGTCATAAAACCCGCTAACCAGACCCCGCTAACGGCATTAAAGATGGCAGAACTGGCACACGAGGCGGGGATTCCGGCTGGGGTAATCAATGTCATTACCGGGCGTTCGTCAGAGATCGGTGAGGTTTGGTTAAAAGATTCACGTGTAACGAAAATAACCTTTACTGGATCTACCGAGGTAGGAAAAACGTTAATGCGCGGGGCGGCTGAAAATGTCAAAAAGGTATCGCTTGAACTTGGCGGGAATGCGCCGTTCATCGTGATGGATGATGCGAATCTTCAAAAGGCTGCCGCCGGCCTTGTTCAATCAAAATTCCGCAATGCCGGGCAAACCTGTATTTGTACCAATCGGGTCTATGTACAGGAAAGCGTGGCGGACGAATTCATAAAGCTTTTTCAAGCGGAATTAGAAAAGCTTAAAGTCGGTAATGGATTAGAAGAGGGCACAGACATCGGTCCATTAATTGATAAATCAGCTTATAAAAAAGTGGAGTCTTTGGTCCATGATGCGGTTAAAAAAGGCGGTAAGGTGACCTATAGCGGCCTTAAACCGGCAGAGGAAAACGGATATTTCTATGCTCCGACCATCCTGACAAACATTAATGATGAGATGGAATGCATGAGGGATGAAATCTTTGGGCCGCTCGCTCCAATCTCCACGTTTAATACCGAAGAAGAGGTGATTGAGCGGGCCAACGATTCCTGTTACGGGCTCGCAGCCTATGTCTATACGGAAAACTTAAGCCGTTCCTTTAGAATCACAGAACAGCTTGAGTATGGAATTATCGGATTAAATGATGCCCTGCCTTCAGTCGTTCAAGCTCCGTTTGGCGGCTACAAAGAAAGCGGGCTTGGCCGTGAAGGCGGACATTACGGGATTGAGGAGTTCTTAGAAGTGAAGTATATTTCGATTGGATTGGATATCTAATATCGGCCTTTAAGAAGTGTATATAATGCCGTGCGCGACAGTGCGCACGGTATTTTTTATATTAAAAAGGATAAATACCTTCAAAATACTATCTCTGCTGTGTTACGATAACGTATAAAAGCACAAACCGAGGGGGTTGGCAAGTTGATTAAAACCGTATTATTTGATGTAGATGGAGTGCTTTTAAGTGAAGAGCACTATTTTGATGCATCGGCCCTGACTGTTTGGGAGATGTTGATCAGCAGCAATTACTTAGCATTAGCTCCGGAACAATTCAAAACCGAATATAATCCAGAAGAAATTAAGCGTATCAGGGAAGACGTCTTCCTAGAGGACCGGGTCCTGAAATTTATGAAATCCCGCGGCCTGAACGCAAACTGGGATATGATTTACCTTTCCTTCAGTCATCAGCTCATCCATCTGTTGTCGCAAATTAAAGAGGATGAGGCAATGAAAATTGCTAAGTGGCTCACAAGCCCGATTAATTATGACACACTGCGAGAAATCGGCAGGGTGTTAAATGACTACCAGGTCGAATATAATTTTAGCCTATTCGTTGAGGAATTCTCCCAATCAGATGCAACAAAACAGGAACTGCTAAATTACTTAAATGTTCTTGCTAAAGAAAAGCTTGGGGTAGAAACAACCGTTTTCCAAAAGGGGAAGCTTTGGTCGATTTGTGAACATGTTTCACAGGAATGGTATGTTGGCGACGAAAATGTTCTTGCCTCGACCGGAAGGCCGTCTGTCCAAACAGGAAAAAAGGGGTTCCTGGCCAATGAAACAACCCTTGCACCCTCAAATGAGATTGCGGCCCTTTTTCAATACCTGACATCCTCGGGAATCACGATTGGAATTGGTACCGGGCGCCCGGATTTAGAAACCATTCAGCCCTTCAAACATTTGGATTGGCTGCCATTTTTTGATGAAACAAGAATCGTCACCGCTGATGAGGTCGCAAAAGCAGAACAAGAAGTCCCAGAAGCAAAATCGTTATCCAAGCCGCATCCTTTTACTTACATCATGGGGCTTAAAGGAAAAGGGGCAGCTGTTAAAGAATGCTTAAATACCCCACTTCCACTCGCAAATGGGGAAGAAGTATTGGTTGTTGGTGATTCATTAGCCGACCTTCTTGCTGCAAGACAGCTGGGCTGCCAATTTGCGGCTGTCTTAACAGGCCTGTCCGGAAAAGATGCACGCTACGATTTTGAACAGCATAAGGCAGATTATATTTTGGATTCTGTCCTCGATATCAAAACAATTTTATAAACAAAAAGGGTGGCATCGAGCCATCTTTTTTTATAAGTCAGAGAATTCTCCTTTAATTCAGAAAAATTTAACATTTTAACATAACCCATTTACATCAAGGCTTTAAGCGGTTAGAGTAATAGAAAGAGGAAATAAACCTATTGTAAAAAAATAAAGAGAGTCATATAATGTCTACTATATATAAACAAATGTACGCTTCAGGTAGACGGTATAGGAGGGGAAAGGCATGGAGGCAATTTCAATTGGACTATTAGGTTTGGGAACTGTTGGTTCAGGTGTAGTCCAGATAATAAAAAATCATCAAGATAAGTTAATCCACCAAGTAGGGTGTCCGGTGGTCATTAAGAAAATTCTTGTTCAAGATGTACATAAGCAAAGACCAGTACATGTGGATACCAATCTGTTGACTTCAGATCCGGATGACATTCTTTATGATCAAGATATTGACGTAGTAATTGAGGTTATGGGTGGAATCGGGAATACAAAAGATTATCTGCTAACAGCACTCCAGAAAGGAAAGCATGTTGTTACCGCTAATAAAGATCTCATGGCATTACACGGGTCAGAACTGTTGACCGTCGCTTCTGAATATGGCTGCGATTTATATTATGAGGCGAGTGTTGCCGGAGGCATTCCAATTTTACGCGGGTTAGTCGATGGACTAGCTTCCGATCGGATTACGCAAATGATGGGAATTGTCAATGGGACAACCAATTATATTTTAACCAAAATGAGCGATGAGGGACGTTCCTATGAAGAAGTACTCAAAGAAGCACAAGAACTAGGCTTTGCAGAAGCTGACCCCACATCCGATGTAGAAGGTCTGGATGCTGCAAGAAAAATGACGATCCTAGCGACCCTTGGTTTCTCTATGCATATTGATTTAGAAGATGTCAAAGTCACCGGTATTTCCACTGTGACGGAAGAAGACCTACGCTACGGAAAGCAGCTGGGCTACACGATGAAATTAATCGGTTTTGCCCACAGGGAAGGCGAAAAGGTAGAGGTAAGTGTGGCACCAACGTTTTTATCCAATAACCACCCGCTGGCTTCTGTGCAGAATGAATATAACGCTGTTTATGTATATGGGGAAGCTGTGGGTGAAACGATGTTCTACGGTCCTGGTGCAGGAAGCTTGCCGACAGCCACTTCCATTGTGTCAGACTTAGTGGGAGTGATTAAGAATTTAAGGCTCGGTGTCAACGGCAGGAGTGCGGTTACCCCGCAATATCCGAAAAAGTTAAAAGAAAATGAAGAGAAGTTTTCTAAATACTTTTTACGGATCCATGTGCGGGATGAGGTAGGAGTCTTTGCTGATATTACTTCAATCTTTGCTAAATATGGTGTTAGTTTTGAAAAAATCCTGCAGCTTCCAATCAAGAAAAATGAAACATCGGAAATTGTCCTTGTTACCCACAAGGCGTCGTTAACTAATTACGATAAGATTATCCTTGAGTTATATGATTTGCAGGCTGTAAAAGAAATAAAGAGTGCTTATCGTGTAGTAGGGAAGTCAATATAAGACGGCTAGGATTTAAGGAAGTTATTAAAGAACATATTTGGGGAGTTGTACACGGATGGCATTCAACGACCGCATAATGATTAAGGTCCCTGCGAGTACAGCGAATCTCGGCCCTGGCTTTGATTCAATGGGACTTGCACTAGATTTATATTTGACTTTGGAAATTGAGAGAAGTAAAGAGTGGCTTGTGCATTCTTTATGTGAAGAGCTTAAGGACTTTCCAACTGGTGAAGACAACTTTATGGTGCAGGTTGCATTAAAAACTGCAGCGCACTACGGTGTGGAACTGACTCCTTGTAAAATCAAAGTGGACAGTGATATTCCTTTAGCTAGAGGGCTGGGCTCGAGTGCGTCGGCCATTGTAGCAGGGATAGAGCTTGCAGACACAATCGGCAAACTAAACTTGACTAAACATGAAAAACTTCTTCACGCGACAGAATGGGAAGGGCATCCGGATAATGTAGGAGCATCCATCTACGGCGGGCTTGTGATTGGCTGTTACCAACAGAATGACGTAGATATGCTATCTTACACAAACCTGCCGATTGAAGTAGTTGTCCTCATTCCACAGGAAATCCTGTTAACCAAGGCATCCCGGAATGTATTGCCTGAGGCCTATACGCGTCAGCAGGCGATTGAGGCTTCCTCAACAGCTAACCTGTTGATTGCTGCTCTTTTATCACAGAACTGGGAGCTGGCAGGAAAGATGATGAGTAATGATCGTTTCCATCAGCCATACCGGAAATCATTGATTAATGGCTACGATGAAATCGAGAAGACGGCCAAAGCCAATGGAGCATTTGGAGTTGCACTTAGCGGGGCAGGACCGACGATGATTTGCTTTACCGAAAAAGGGAAAGCAGCAAATCTAGTCAAGGCTTTAGAAGCAGAATTTCCTGCGATGAGGGCTGTGAAGCTCTTGATTGATTATGTCGGAAGCAGTGTAATAGAATTAGTAAAATAAAGGCTGTGTTAAAGGGAATTGTTGATTTTAAGCATGTTGATTGGAGCGGAAATCAACATTCATGATTAACACAGCCAAAATAAAAAGGGCAGCAGATTGCTGCCCTTTTACTCATTCCTTTTCAAATTCTTTAAGGAATTGCTCAAAACCCTCTGCACTTAAGGGTTTGCTAAATAAATACCCCTGCATCAGTACGCAATTCTTAGATTGTAAAAATTCCTTTTGGTGCACCTTTTCCACACCTTCTGCAATGACATCCAAATGAAGACCGCGGGCAAGATTAATAATGGCCTCCGGTATTTCTGTATTTTCTAGGCGCTCATTAATACCCTGGATAAAGGATTTATCAATTTTTAAAGTATTTATTGGGAGATCCTTCAAATAGCTCAGTGATGAGTAGCCTGTACCAAAATCATCGATAGAAATCGATATACCATGATCTTGTAACGTACGAAGCGATTGAACAATTTCTGATGAATTATTTAATAGGATGCTTTCCGTGATCTCTATTTCAAAATTCCCTGGCTGAAGTTTGGTCTCTGTAAGAATATCTTTAACAGTCTTTAACATCTGTTCAGGTTCCTGAAATTGGCGGGCTGAAAAATTGACTGAGATGGATAAGGGATTAGATCGAGAATCATTCCATTCACTTACTTGTTCGCATGCTTTTCTCATCACAAGCTCCCACAAGGGCTGAATAAACCCTGTATCCTCTGCTATGGGGATAAAAAGTTCAGGTGATACACTGCCAAATTCCTCATCCGTCCATCTCACCAATGCTTCTGCACCAAAAACCGTCCCAGTATCCACCGTAATTTTAGGCTGATAAAACACATCAATTTGCTTATTTTCAATTGCCCTTCTTAAATGTGCTTCAAGCCTAGGTCTGTCAATGTCTGGATGCATGGATTTTTCAGAATAGAATATGGCTTTATTGCCGCCGTTGTTCTTGGCCGTGTACATAGCCATATCCGCATAACTAATCAATGTGTCCATGTTTTTCGTGTGCTCTGGATAGCGGCTGATCCCAATGCTGACCCCGAGATAAAACTCATTGCCTTCAATCAAATAGGGGCTTTTTAGGGCATCAATTAATCGTTCTGAAGAGGCTTTCGTTTCTTCTATGCTTTGACGGAAGAGTAAAATAATGAATTCATCGCCGCCCTGCCTGATCAAAATGCTATCGTCGTTTTCAAGACAAATTTTGATACGGGCTGCAATTACTTTTAAAAGTTCGTCCCCTTTATTGTGACCATAAGAATCATTTACTTGTTTAAAACGATCCATGTCAATGAATAAAACGGATAAGGACTCGCCATTTTCATCTGCCTCAGAAATAATACTTCTTAATTTTTCCTGTAAATATCTTCTGTTTAATAATCCGGTTAATGGGTCATGGTTTGCTTGATATTCAATCAGTTCTTTGCTCTGATGCAGATCCTCCACATAGCGCTCTAAATCGGTAGACATGGCATTTACATTGTCAGTAAGAAGACCTAATTCATCTTTTCGATTTAGGTGTAAGTGTTTTCCGAAATTCCCTTGAGCAATCTCATTGACTTGTTCAACAATATAGCCGATCGGCCGTGTGATGGAACGGGAAAATAATATACTTACGATTAATACGATGACCATAATGGCGAGTGAAAGAAGGATGTGCACGATTAATTCATGTCTCAGCTCATTCTGGATAAGGCTATAGTTATAAACTAACCCGATGACAAATGGTTGTCCTGATTTAGGAAAAACAGGGACAAAGGTTTTTAACACATTTGTCTTGTTCAGTACATCATTATAAGATAATACATTTTTTGTATTGACGGCCTTTTTAATATAATTGGCATCCGTGCTGATGTTGCGATATTTATAGGTACCGTACCAGATCGGTCTGGCTGAAATTCGGATATAACTATTACCGTTTAAATGGACCACTTCGCTCTTTTTTCCAAAGTTCTTTGGATTGAAAACGGAAATCTCTAGAACGCCTCGCTCCTTGGTATAACCCTCAATGGTTTTCCCCGGACCAAATCGTTCCTCGAACTCTAATACTTCCTTATCGCGGAAATAGGGATTAATAATATAATTCGTTGTGCCATCATAATAGTAGCCCCATTTATCAATATGGTCGGGATCAGAAGAGGCGATTTCAACCGGGCCAGACCAATAGTTTGGCAAGGCCATCCCTTTTCCGACGGTAACCGGCTTTAAACCAAATAATTGTACGAAGGCGTCATACCAATAACCCCAGCCCTTTGTTGACATATTAATCTCTTCTGGGTCTGAAGAACGGACCCCAATGATGTCATTTTTGGCTTTGGCTAATAAGGTAATGTGGGAAACATTGACCTCTTTCGCCAATTTTTTTAATTGATCATCTGTGATTTCCTGATAGGTTGGAGGAAGAGCTTTCTTGATTGCTAACGATGCCGTTCGTAATTCTCTTCCCAGTATATTTTCTACATATAAGGAACCCTCTCTTGTTTTTTCCACTTGGTAGGATACTTCACGCGTAATCACACCGATTTCTCGTTCGTTATAGTCCAATAGCTGATTTTTCGACCATAAATAGTGAAGGGCATTATTTGCCAATAAAATAAATAAAACCAGGAGGAAAAAAATCAGGGGTATCTTCTTCTTTATGGACAATGTCTACACTCCAATAACTGCCTAGATAAGGTGGAATTTCTTTGCTCATGCTTACTACCCTTTTATCCCCTGCAGCCATTCCTGGTAGCATTCATGACATAGTGTTTCTTCTCTTTCCTCGTTTGAGCTGACAAATGGAACATAGTGCAGTTGCCTTTCCTCAATCTCATCAGTACAATAAAAGCATATTTCTTCCATTTTGACCCTCCTATTAAAACATTAATTTTTGTTAGTTTTTTCTGGATTGCTTGTTTTATTACTTGGAAAAACTACCCACGGATCGTAAAGCTTTGTTACCTTTTCCAGAAATATGCTATAAAGAAAAGGCAGGAGCTTAAAAATGGGGGGTAAAAAGGTTGAAATTTAAAAATAAAGTCGTCATTGTGACTGGTGCTGCGCAAGGAATTGGCCGTGGAGTGGCAGCGGGTTATGCAGAAAAAGGTGCAAAGGTAGTTTTAGCAGATGTAGATAGCGAATTAGGTGCACAAACAGCAGAAGAAATTAAGCGGGAGGGCGGAGAGGTCCTTTACGTTCAGACAGATGTCCGGAGTGAGCAGGACATTATCCGTCTTTTTAAAACAGCCAAACAAACCTTTGGGACAGTCGATATCCTCATCAATAATGCCGGAAAGAGTGTATTTAAATCTCCCTATGAGTTAAGTGTGAAGGAGTGGGATGATATCCTAAATACCAATTTGCGCAGTGTGTTTCTGTGTTCCCGGGAAGCGGCACGATCTATGCGGAAAAATTCATCCGGCGGTGCGATCGTGAACATTGCCTCCACCCGTGCCTTAATGTCGGAGCCTAACTCCGAAGCATATGGAGCGTCAAAAGGAGGAATTGTTGCCATCACCCATGCGCTGGCTGCTTCATTTAGTCAAGATCGGATCACAGTTAATGCAATTTCACCCGGCTGGATCCATAATGGAGATACAGCGGACCTTTCAAAAGCCGACCATGAACAGCATTTATCTAAACGAGTAGGCAAACCCAGCGACATCACGCGGGCCTGTCTCTATTTAACGAGCCCAGAAAATGATTTTGTGACGGGGATCAATTTAGTGGTTGATGGCGGGATGACGAGAAAAATGATTTATATAGAGGAATAACAGCTTTTCCCCTATATAAAAGAAGTTTACTTTGCTTGTTCTAAATATGGTAAAATAGTGTAAATATTAGAAAAAAAGGGAAGGAGGGCGGAACGTTGAAGCAGCCAATTATTCAATCAAAACTTCGGACTCCTGCGGTAAAGGATAATTTTATTAGAAGAGCCGGTCTTACAAGAAAGTTGAAAGCGATTCCTGAGTATCCTTTGACCATCCTGCATTCGGGCGCCGGTTTTGGAAAGAGTACGGCACTTGCTTTATTTATAAACGACGAGAAACTGCCTGGATGCTGGTACTCGATCTCGTCTTTGGATGATGATCTTCTGACCTTCCTTTCCTATATGGTTCATACTATTCAAGTGAGGAACCCTTTATTTGGAACAGAGTTATCCGTTTATATCGATAACCTGGACCGTTATATCCGCGAAGAGGAAGTAAATATTTTATGTTCTCTCTTTATTAACGAGATTCTCGAGTGTAAGGCCGAAATGACAATTATCTTGGATGATTTCCATCAAATTGAACATTCTTATACCATTAATAGTTGGATGGAAAAACTCCTAGCGCATATTCCTTCTAATTTACATTTGGTTATTTCAAGCCGGAGCCGTCCGAACTGGAAACTCTTAACGAAAATGAAAGTGTGTGGACAATTATTGGAAATAACGAAGGAAGATTTAGTCCTCACAATGGAAGAAATCGAAGTTTTGTTAACCGACCTTTATGGCTTGGAGATGGAACCAGATTATTTACAAGCTATTTATGAAAAAACCGAAGGCTGGATTATCGCCCTTTGCATGATTGCCGCGCAAATACCGTTACAAAAGGATATTAACGAGATCTTTCAACATTCCTCTCCATCTCTCCAAGAATTTTTTCAGTATCTAGTTATGGAAGTCTTTTCGAAACAGCCGCCGCTCATTCAACAGTTCCTTGAACAAACTTCGATTTTTGAAGATATAGAGGAAGAAATATGTGATGAAGTGATTGGATGGCAAGGAGCCTCGAGTTTACTAGAACAGATTAAAGACCGCAATCTATTTATTCAAAAGGTGGGACGAACCCACTACCGCTATCATGCATTATTTAAAGAATTTCTAGAAGCTATACTTCTAAAAAATAATCCCGCTATCTATATGTCCCTGCATGAGCGCTGCGCCCGTTATTATGAAAGAAAACAATTATGGGAAAAGGCGCTGTACCATTATAAAAAAATCAATCACCAGTCAGCGATTTGTTCCATTTTACAAGAAAATGGCTTGAAAATGCTTGAACACGGGAAGCTCGAAAGCTTGGACGATCAATTATCCTATCTTTCAGAAGAAGAACTAGAGCCCTATTATCTTATATGGTATCTAAAAGCAGAAATTCTTCGTTATCGCTCCCATTATCAAGAGGCGGAGACCTGTTATGATAAGGCTTATTTGGGTGCGGAAAAAAACCGGGACGATTTGGGCGTCAGCATGGTGCTAGAGGGTAAAGCTAAAATCTTTCTCGATACCATTCAGCCGCATCGTGCTGAACGACTACTATATGACGCGATACTCTACCGGGAAAAAAGTACAGGATTAACGGCTGACAACGGAAAACTATATCAATTGCTTTCTGAGAATCTTTTAAATGCTGGTAAAGCGTCAGAGGCAGAAAAATGGATTCAGAAAGCAAAGGATGTAAAAGGATCATCTACGGATGGAAGCTTAGAAGCCAGGTTGTACTTAAGAACAGGCCGGTTTGAAGCTGCTAAGAAGGCTCTTCTTTTAAAAAAGGAAGAATTAATCGGTCCAAACGGCAATACCCTGCCGCAATCCCATCGCGAAACCGATTTATTACTCTCGCTGATTGAGGCCTTTAAGGGGGAAGGATTAAAAGCAAAGGAGCTGGCCCAGTCCGGAATTCAGCTGGGAATCAAGTATAAAGCCCCTTTTATGGAGGCATGCGGCTGGATCCGCATGGGGCATGCCGTGCAAATAGTAAATAAATATGATTCTAGTTTGGCAGAAAGTTGTTATCAAACTGCGTTAGAAATCATGGAAGAGCTCCAAGTTGACCGTGGAAAAGCCGAGCCTCTCATGGGATTGTGTATTTTATATGGAACAAGAGGAGAATTTGAAAGGGCCTTAGAGTCTGGAAGAAAGGCGATTCAAGAGACTGAAAAGGTCCATGATGTGTGGCTGTCTGCCTTTATCACCCTCTGTATGGGGATCACAAGCATCTATAATGAAAGGCTTGATAAGGCTTCAGATTTTTTAAAAACAGCCGATCAGCTGTTTGAGCAATGTGAGGACTGCTATGGACAGACGTTAACAAAGTTTTGGCTGGCTTATTTTTTTCATTTAGATAAACAGAACGAGTTGTTTAAAAAAGAAATCAATAGCTTTCTTAATCTGGTACAGATCCATGAGTATGAGTTCTTGTTCCATCATAGGTCTGTATTTAGTCCAAGAGATTTACAACTCTATGTACCATTGTTAATTGAATGTATGAAGGCAGAGATCCAAACCGCCTATGTTAGGAAAATCCTGCAGGATATGGGAATCACATCTTTTGATTCACATCCCGGCTATTCGATTCGCGTGCAGACTCTAGGGCAGTTTAAATTATGGCTGGGTGAAAAAGAGGTAGGTGAAAAAGAGTGGCAAAGAGAAAAGGCAAAGGAGCTGTTTCAATTATTTCTTACAATAAAGGAGTTAATCGCAAAGGATGAGATCCTAGCGATCCTTTGGCCTAATCAGGAGAAAAAAAGTGCTGATCGTGATTTTAAAGTGGCCCTTAATTGCCTTCACCATGTCCTCGAACCTCACCGTAAACCGCGTGCGGCTCCTTATTTTATCATTAGAGAAGGCATGTTTTATGGATGGAATCCACATGCTGTACTAGAAATGGACACTACTTTATTTAAAGAATGGATTGAAGCAGGCTTAAATGAAATCCAGCCAGAGAAGGTAATCCCTTACCTAGAAAGAGGATTAGCGTTCTATCAAGGTGATTATCTACCAGACCGCCGATATGATGATTGGTGTATGAGTAAACGAGAGAGTATGGCTGTTTATTTTTTAAGAGGTGCCGAGAAAATGGCCCAATTAATGGTTCGAAGTGAAAAATATGACAGCGCCATTAATTGGTGTGAAAGGATTTTAGCGCGTGATCGAACCTGGGAAGAGGCCTACCGCTTACTAATGTACTGCTTTTATCGAAAAAATAACCGCCCGCAAGCGATAAAATGGTATAAAAAGTGTACAGAAGTACTAGAAAAAGAATTGGGTGTAACCCCATTAGAACCCACAAAGCACATGTTTCAAATGATCATTGAATCAGAAAGTATACTGAAATCGTTAGAGCAGCCCTAGAATGAGGCTGTTTTTTTCTATCTAATCATGCATTCAGGACTTTTGTTTCTAAAGCTTGTAACTCCAATGTAACTTCCATTCCTTATCATAAAAGCAAGTTTTACAAATGAGGTCTTAAGGGGGAAGAAAATTGAAGGGGTATAAAGGCAGATGGTTATTACTAAGCTTCCTAATTTTTATGATGGTTTTCGCAAGCGCCTGCAGTTCGGAAAAATCATCATCAAAACCTACGGGTGATTCAAAGAAAGATCCTATTAAAATTGGCGTACTTGCTTCAAAGACAGGTGCACTTGAAGCATATGGGAAGCAAACATTAAGAGGGTTTGAGCTGGGACTGGATTATGCAACGGATGGAAAGATGGAAGCTGCAGGCAGAAAGATTGAATTTATCGTGGAAGATACAGAAACAAAACCTGAAGTGGCTGTTCAAAAGGCCACCAAACTCCTAGAGGAAGATCAAGTCGACTTTTTAGTCGGATCTTCAAGTTCTGCCGATACGTTAGCGGTTCTGCCGCTTGCTGAGGAATACCAAAAGGTAATGGTTGTCGAACCTGCTGCTGCTGATAGTATTACAGGTTCAGAGTTTAATAAGTACATTTTCCATTCGGCACGTAACTCCTCACAGGATGCAGTTGCGGGTGCCGCTGCGATTGCCAAGAAGGGAGTGAAAATTGCCACGCTTGCACCAGATTATTCCTTTGGACGGGATGGAGTAGCAGCCTTTAAGGAAGCGGCAAAGAAGCTGGGGGCTGAAATCGTCAAGGAAGAATATGCTGACCCAGCGGCAACTGATTTTACCTCTAATATTCAGAAAATCATCGATGCTAAGCCTGATTATCTGTTTGTTGTCTGGGCTGGGGCGAACTCTCCATGGAAGCAGCTGTCCGACATGAAGGTCCAGGAAAAGGGCATTAAGATTTCAACGGGTGCACCGGATATTGCTGCCCTGTCAACCATGGAGCCTCTGATTGGGATGGAAGGTTTTACGGTTTATTACCATGACCTGCCGAGTAACAAAATTAATGACTGGTTAGTGGCCGAGCATAAAAAGAGATTCAACGGGGATGTACCTGATTTGTTTACACCTGGTGGAATGAGTGCAGCGATATCGATTGTCGAGGCGATCAAGAAGACCAATGGAGATACCGATGCTGATAAGTTAATCAGTACGATGGAAGGGATGAGCTTTGAGACTCCGAAAGGGAAAATGACCTACCGTAAAGAGGATCACCAAGCTTTGCAGTCGTTATATGCAATTAAATTAGAGAAAAAGGATGGAGTTCCGTACCCTGTGCCGGTTTTGATTAGAGAATTACCCCCTGAAGAAACGGCACCGCCAATCCGTAACAAGTAAGTATTCAGACTTAATGAGGGTTCGGCCGATGAAAGGCGGTCACCCTCTTATCTTGTTTTATTAAAAAATGAGGTGGGAAGAGATGTCGACTCTTTTGGAAACGAGAGATTTATCGGTTACCTTTGGGGGCCATACAGCAGTCGATGCTGTCAGTGTTAAGGTCCCAGAAAGGCATTTTAAAAGTATTATCGGCCCGAACGGTGCAGGGAAAACCACCTTCTTTAATCTGCTTAGCGGACAGCTGGCACCATCGCAGGGGGAAATCTATTATCGCGGGAAAGACATTACTAGATACTCCCCGACATTAAGGACTCGTGCAGGAATCGGCCGCTCCTTTCAAATTACCAACGTTTTTCCCAATCTAACTGTGTTAGAAAATGTAAGATTGGCGGTCCAATCTCAGGCAGGTGTACGCTATCAGATGCTGATTTCTTATAAAAAATACAGAGAGTTTGAAGAAAAAGCATGTGAGTGGCTTAAGCTTGTCCTGCTAAATGAAAAAAAGCATTCTCTTGCAGTCAACCTTTCTCACGGAGAAAAGAGAAAGCTTGAAATTGCTATGCTGCTGGCACTGGAAACAGAAGTTCTATTACTGGATGAGCCCACCGCTGGAATGTCACTAGAAGAAGTTCCGGCTATTTTAGAAGTAATTAAAAAAGTAAAAGAACAAAGCAGCCGGACGATCCTCCTCATTGAACACAAAATGGATATGATTTTAGACTTATCAGATTCAGTGATGGTTTTATTTAACGGCAGGCTGCTTGCTGATGGTACTCCCGAAGAAATCATGAAAAATGAAACCGTTCAGTCTGCCTATTTAGGAGGTCATGTGGATGAACGACCTGTTGAAGCTTGATCAATTAGAGACATATATTGGTCAATATCATATTCTTCAAGGGATTTCTCTTCAAGTAAAAAAAGGTGAGGTTACCGTGCTGCTTGGCAGGAATGGGGTTGGAAAGACAACCACTTTACGGACGATTATGGGGTTAAATCCTGCTTCTAAAGGAAGCATTACTTTTAAGGGAGAACCCATTCAAGGACTTCCAACCTATACCATTGCAACAAAAGGGATTGGGTATGTGCCGGAGGACCAAGGGATTTTTGCAGGACTGACAGTTGAAGAAAACATGAAAGTGGCCATTCAAAAGGAAAATGAGGAAACCGCGAAACGAATGGACTGGATTCTAGATTTGTTCCCGGACTTAAAAAGGTTCTGGAAAAGACCCGGGGGATATTTGAGCGGCGGACAAAAGCAAATGTTATCAATTGCTAGAGCCTATGTAAATCAGAACGAATTGTTATTAATTGATGAGCCTAGTAAGGGATTGGCACCGATTGTGGTGGAAAAGGTAATGGAATCTATTTTACAAATAAAAAATCAAACCACCATCGTCTTAGTGGAACAAAATTTTATGATGGCCAGCACCATCGGTGATGGTTATTACATTATTGATGATGGCCGGACCGTGAATCATGGTACCATGAGACAGTTAAAAGAAGATGAAGAAATGAAACGAAAATATCTAGGCATTGCGTAGGATAGGGGGACCGTCTAGATGGACTTATTCATAAATCTAACGTTAAATGGTCTTGCAACAGGGATGTTGATATTTTTATTGGCAGCCGGGTTAACGCTTATTTTTGGCTTAATGGACGTGTTAAATTTTGCCCATGGGGGATTGTTCGCATGGGGGGCATACAGTGGGATATGGATTTACCAGCAGACCGGCAGTTTTATCATTGGCATTGCCGGGGCAATTATTACAGGCTTTGTCCTCGGTGTGCTTACCGAAAAGTGGATTATTAAACCAGTGTATGGAAATCATGTACAGCAAATATTAATCACCCTTGGCCTTATGCTTGTGCTATCCGAAATGCTAAAGGTCATTTGGGGTCCCAATCAAATGACAGCCTCGCCTCCAGAGTATTTAAAGGGAAGCTGGGAAATGGGCGGCGTTATTGTAATCAAGTACCGTGTTTTTATTATTTTAGTAGGATTGTTTATTTTTGCAGCGATTCAATATATTCTTAAGAAAACAAAAATCGGTCTTGTTGTTAGGGCAGGGGTAATGAATAGGGAAATGGTTCAAGCCCTTGGGATTAATATACAAAAAGTTTTTATGTTTGTGTTTATGATTGGTTCCGGTATGGCAGCTCTCGGCGGTGTATTGCTTGGGCCTTATTCTGGTGTCATCCATGCCGGGATGGGAATGGAATTTGCCATCTTAGCCTTTATTGTCGTGGTGATCGGGGGAATGGGTAATTTTAAGGGCTCTGTTTTAGCTGCTATGTTAGTAGGGCTATCCGGTTCGTTCATGGCCTATTATGTTCCAGATCTATCACTCGCAGTCAATATGCTTTTAATGGCGATTGTACTAATCATTCGGCCTCAAGGACTATTCAGTGCGGGAGGGGTGAGCAAAGGTGTTCACTAAAGGCAATAAAATGACTGCAATCATTCTAGTCATTATAGCTTTTCTGCTCCTTCTGCCATTTGTTTATGACTCTAGAAACCTATTTATTTTATTAACCCAGATATTTGTTTTCTCCATCTTTGCGATGAGTTATGATCTGTTATTGGGTTTTACGGGAATTGTTTCATTTGGCCATGCGATGTTTTTTGGGATTGGCGCGTACTCAATAGGAATCTTTATGAAAAAATTTGAACCAACTATGCCATACTTTTTCATAGCCATATTGTCAACAATTGCCCTGACTGCACTGGTAAGCTTTATGGTCGGCTTGTTGACGCTTCGCCTCAAAAGTCATTTCTATGCAATGTTAACTTTATCGCTATCTGGGCTTTTTTTAGTCCTAGCAGAAAAATGGCGGGGGATGACGTATGGCAATGACGGATTTACCTTTCGTGTTCCTGAAGTGTTTATCGACCGGACTCATTTCTATTGGCTTTGCTTGGTTCTCATGGTTGTTGTATTTTTATTATTGAAACAATTTACCAATTCCCCTCTTGGCCGGGTTCTGCAAGCAATCAGAGAAAATGAACAGCGAACCGAATCTTTAGGATATCAAGTGCTGCACTATAAAATTGCGGCAAGTGTCGTTTCCGGAGTATTGGCGGGCATAGCAGGAATTTTATATGCCATATCACTAAGATATGTAAATACAAGTGTATTTTCCATGGATATTACCTTAGATGCCTTATTAATGACAATCATCGGCGGGGTCGGCACTTTAGTAGGGGCCATCATTGGGGCAGGGGTCATTGAGTTTGCCCATGACTGGCTGACGGAACTTGCCAAGGAGCATGTGTTCTTTGAACGCTGGATTATTTTCTTCGGCATTATTTATATTTTAGTTGTCATGTTCTTCCCAAAAGGGATTGTCGGCACGTTAAGTACCTTCACATGGAAACGGAAAAAACAGTCTGCGGTTAAAAGTAAAGAAAAAGCAGCTGGATAAGGAGGAGATCACTACGATGAAACAGATTGCATCCTTCGTTGTCCGGTTTCAATTAGAAGGAGTCGAAGAAGATAGCGGTAAAAAGCAATGGAGGATTAAGATTACCTATGTTCAAGAGGAAAGAGAAACCTTATTTGAAAAAATCGAGGATGCGCTTGAATACATGAAGGATATGGTTGATCAAGTGTAAGGTAAGGAGGTGTAAGGGGTGAAGATTGGAATAGTTAGTACGGGAATTTATCTGCCAGAGGACTATATAACGGGTGAACAGATTGCCCTATTGGCGGATCTCCCTGTTCCTGTTGTGGAAGAAAAAATGGGTATAAAGAAAAAGTATGTCCCTGGAAGGAATGACCATACCTGTGAAATGGGGATTTTTGCAGCCAAACGAGCTTTAGATAAAGCTGGGATTGATCCGCTGGAGATTGATCTTGTTATTTATATAGGAGAAGAACATAAGGAATATCCCCTCTGGACTGCAGGAATTAAGCTCCAGGAAGAGATTGGTGCAAGAAATGCCTGGGCTTTTGATGTGGCTTTACGTTGCGGGACAACTGTTATGGCATTAAAAGTCGCCAAAAGTCTTATGATAGCTGACCCTGATATTGAAACGGTACTGCTTGCCGGGGGGTATCGCAACGTTGATTTTATTGATTATCAGAATCCTAGGACCCGTTTTATGTATAACCTTGGTGCTGGCGGCGGAGCGGTTCTTTTGAAAAAAAATCACAGTGAAAATATTGTGTTAGATACCAAACTAATTACGGATGGTTCTTTTTCAGAGGATGTGGTCGTGGTTGCTGGAGGGACGAAAAATCCGATTACGAAGGAGGCGATTGAGCAGCGGAAAAATAGGCTCGATGTTCTCGACCCGGAAGGAATGAAGGCTCGTCTAGAACAAAAATCGATGGCTAACTTTTTGAGAGTGATTAGGGAAGCCGTACGTAAAAGTGGTTTCAAAGAAAAAGATATCTCGTATTTAGCCATCCTTCACATGAAAAGATCGGCTCATGAATATGTTTTAAGGGAGCTGGGATTGTCCGAGGAACAATCGATTTATCTGGAGGATTATGGCCATATCGGACAGATTGATCAGATATTGTCCTTAGAACTTGCCCTTAATGAAGGAAAAGTAAAGGATGGAGACCTAGTCGTGCTGGTAAGTGCAGGCATTGGTTATGCCTGGGGAGCAACTGCAATCAAATGGGGGAAAGGGTGATGGACGTGGTGAACATATCAATGAAAGAGGTACATTTATCAAATGGGGAGACACTGTCCTATCGAGAAAGAGAGGGCGGTGAACAGAAGGTTTTGTTGATTCATGGAAACATGACCTCTTCGAAGCACTGGGATTTAGTCTATGAAAATATCGATTCCAAATATAAGGTGTATGCGGTAGATTTACGCGGCTTTGGCCAGTCAACTTATAACAACCCAGTCATGTCCATCAAGGACTTTTCTGATGATGTAAAGCTATTCGTGGATGCTATCGGAATCAGGGATTTTGCCATCGTAGGATGGTCTACAGGCGGTGCGGTGTCGATGCAATTTGCAGCGGATTATCCTGGCTGCTGCAATAAGCTTATTTTACTAGCATCCGAATCAACGAGAGGTTATCCTTTTGAAGGAAAAATAAATGAGACCGATGAGCCGAGACGCTTTACCACACATGCAGACATTAAAAAAGATGTAACCAAAACGATTCCAGTGCAGACAGCCTATCACACCAATAATACCGAATTGTTGAGGTTGATTTGGAACTCGGTCATTTATACTCATAAGCAGCCGTCACCAGATCTTTATGAGGAATATTTACAAGATATGAGAACGCAGCGAAACTTAGCGGAAGTACATCATTCCAATAACACCTTTAATATCAGCCATCACCATAACGGGCTTGTAGAAGGCAATGGGAAGGTGGATGACATTCATGTTCCAGTCCTTGTTTTGCGCGGAGAGCGTGATTATGTGGTAACAGCGGAAATGACGAAGGAACTCGTAGCGGATTTAGGAGAAAAAGCGAAGTTTATTGAATTAAAGAATTGCGGGCATTCCCCGCTGGTGGATGATTTGCCGCAATTGTTATCTGCAATAACTGATTTTCTTGAATGAGCAAGGACGGCCTTACAGGGTCGTTTTTTTATGTTTCCGTTAATAATCCTTGCTGTAACTCCGCTGTAACTGAAAGAGTGTAAAATGGAGCTAGCGAATTTACTTAAAAAGGAGAGATTGTCCGGTGAGGTGGGAATTGGATTGGCTAGAGCACAGAGCAAGACTGACTCCTAATAAGAACGCCATTATTGAAGAGGATCAAGACAATGCATGGACCTACGCAGAGTTAAATCATCGCGCATGTGCTATAGCGGCCTGGCTTTTTGACCGGGGGATTAGAAAGGGCGATCGAATTGCCCTAGTATCGCCTAATCATATTAGCTATTTAGATTTATTATTTGCCTGTGGAAAATTAGGGGCCATCTTTGTGCCGTTGAATTGGCGTTTATCAGAGTATGAATTAAAAGACATCTTAGCGGATTGTACCCCAGTCTTAATCGGAATCCATCAAGAATTTGAACATCTGACATCGGGCTTAACGAGTGATAACTTAAGTTCCTTTTTAGTTGGAGAGGAAAACTATGAGGAAATGGCTTCCTATCCAATTCGTCCTGTGTTTAAAGAACAGATACTTGATTCAGATCCATTAGCAATCATTTATACCGGCGGTACCACTGGAAGACCAAAGGGCGTGGTCTTGAGCCATCAATCCATCTTGTGGAATTCCATCAACACCATCGTCAGCTGGGGGCTTTCAAAGGATGATACCACGATTAACTATTTGCCCATGTTTCATACCGGGGGACTCAATGCTTTAAGTATCCCAATTTTATTGAGTGGCGGGACCGTAGTAATAGGGGGCGCCTTTGATGGATCAAAAGCTGTGGATTCACTTGAGAAATATCGCTGTACAATTGTTCTCCTCGTCCCGACCATGTATCATACAATGATTCAAACCGATGAGTTTCAAAAGAACAGCTTTCCTCATATGAAAGTATTCCTGTCTGGAGCCGCTCCTTGCCCGCTCCAAATTTATGAGGCTTTTTATAAAAAAAAATTAGCTTTTAAGGAAGGGTATGGTCTGACGGAAGCTGGTCCGAACAATTTTTATATCAGTCCAGAGGAGGCAAATGTCAGACGCGGTTCTGTTGGGAAGCCGATGTTGTTTAATTCGGTTAAATTACTGAAATCGGATGGCTGTGAACCAAAGACAAATGAAGTAGGAGAAATTTTAATAAAAGGAAAACATTCATTTTCGTTTTATTGGAACCAGGAACAAGCGACGGCGGAAACCGTAAAAGAGGGGTGGATTCATACAGGTGATTTAGCGAAACAGGATGAAGATGGTTATTTTTATATTGTCGGCCGAACGAAGGATATGATTATTACTGGGGGAGAAAATGTTTATCCACTTGAAATAGAGCAGTGGCTCGCTGCTCATTCAGCGGTTAGTGAAGCTGCAGTCATTGGACTTCCTGATGAAAAATGGGGGGAGATTGTAGCTGCTTTTATTGCACTAAAACCATTTGCTGCATTAGAAGACCAAGAATTATTAACCTTTTGTGAATCTAAATTAGGCCGTTATAAGATACCCAAAAAGTTTATCCGATTAGAGGAACTCCCGAAAACTCATGTTGGAAAAATTGATAAAAAGAAACTGCAACAAATAGGGAACAACAAATAAAGAGGGAGAACAAAACGTTCTGCCTCTCTATTTCCTGACTTTTAATTCATTTTTAGCGGCTCTAGTAACTCAGCTGCACTGTCGATAAACAATTTTGAAACAATTGATTGCGTCTTATTAATATTGTAGACAAGGTAAAAAAAACGTTCATCGTTAAAGTCTTGAATGTTATACCACTTTAGCATTTTATGGCGGGAGTATTCCTGTGCGGCCGTTTCTGAAATAATCGAGATCCCGACCTTTTCAATTACCATTTGGATTAAGCTCTGTCCGTCCTCGATATACGAAACCACTTTTAACTGGTCCTTAGTAATATCGCTATTTTTCAAGAACCTTTCTAGTAAGGCATTGGTTCCTGAATCGGAATTTCTCATGATAAACGGATATTGCAGGATATCACTTATGCTTACAGGTTCCTTTATACTAAATTCATTGGAAGTAACAAGGACAAGTTTTTCCTTTAATAAAGGGATATAGCAAAGTTTATCGTCCTCATATTTTTGGCCTAATATTCCTAAATCTACCGAGCCATTTAAGACCCTTTCGGCCACATGCTTGGAGGAAGACTGGTTTATATGAAAGATTACCTCAGGATATCGTTCTCTAAATTGTTTAATCATTCGTGGAACCATAAACTGCCCAGGAACAGAACTGGCTGCTATTCGAATGATTCCTCTGAGCGAGGTCATCCCCTCTTTCAAATCAAGTAATGCCTGGTCTTTAAGCAGTAAAAGCTTCAAGGCCCAATGATAAAGGCGTTCGCCATGTGGGGTGAGAAAACTTTCCCTGCCCACGCGATCAAATAATTTCACACCTAATGTTTTTTCAAGTCCTTGAATATGTGAACTAACCGTTGATTGGCTCAAAAAGATATCTTCCGCTGCTTTAGAAAAACTTTTATGTTCAACAACTTTCGTAAAAACATAGAGTTGATGTAAATCCATTCTTTTTTCTCCCTAATTGAAATAATCGATAGTTAATAATAGATAATCTAGATAATAGCTTAGCATAAAGATCAGCACTTATAAAAGCATATAAAAAAGGAGTGATGATGAATATCACTCCTTAGTTACTTACTAGCGCTAATTTATTTGATAGGGTTAAATCAAGGATGGACGGCCACTTTCCATGCCCGGATTCCGGATTGATGTGACCTGCATTAGGTAAAACAATGGAAGGGTGATCCATGTTTAAATAGTTACCCGCATCGTCCATATTGCAATATGGATCATTATTAGAGTGGATAAACAAAATTTCCTCGGCAGTTCTGGACAAGTGTCGGCTATTTAAAGGTACAGGAAAAAAAGTTTCTGCTTCTTTAAGCCTAATGGCTGGAGATGGCGGAGCAACGAGGATTACACGCTTAGCTAATTTTTTATTCTGAGTCGATGTATAATGAAGCCAGAGCAGACAGCCGAGACTATGAGTGATGACGGTCAGTTCGGAATTGGCAGGTATCGCTTGAATGGCCCTATGCAGTTCCTGTACCCAGACGTTGAGATCTGGTTCGTGAAAAGCTGAGAAGGTTGGATAGCTTACTCGGTAGTTATTTTGTATTAGGGTGTCGGCCAGCCATGTTTGCCAATGATCATGTCCGCTCCCGTTTAATCCATGGATAATGAGAAAATGTTGTTGATTCATCATATCCCTCCTTTAAAAAATAAAATACATTATTCCGATTGAATAAGTTGGTATTATTTAGAATTATAATGCTTTTAAGTTGAAATGGCAACAGATGTTTTGCTGATTTTACTGTAAATGAGCGTGCATATTTGCAATTCATGCGGTAAACCATCAATATTAACGAATAAGAAAATAAGAAAGTAGGGGTAGTTTTGCAAGATTTCTTTTCGTTAGGCATTTCAAAAGTAATAGTGGACCCATTGCGGGCTTCTGGTGTAGCTGTTCCAACACCGATTCAAAAACAAGCAATCCCATTGGTGTTAAAAAGAAGAGACGTAATTGCCCAGGCGCAGACGGGGACGGGAAAAACGTTTGCTTTTATCTTGCCCATTTTAGAAAAAATAGATCGAAACGCTTCCCATGTACAGGCTCTCATCGTTGCCCCTACAAGGGAATTGGCTTTACAAATTACAGAGGAAATTGAAAAATTAATTGTCCATATCGAAGGGTTAGCTGTTCTAGCCGTGTACGGAGGTCAAGACGTTGCTAAACAGCTGAAAAAATTAAGGAGAAATCCCCAAATTGTAGTGGGAACTCCAGGGAGATTATTAGACCATATTCGAAGAGAAACAATTCATTTGGGGGAAATTCAGTTTCTTGTGTTAGATGAAGCTGACCAAATGCTCCACATTGGCTTTCTTGGTGAGGTAGAAGAAATAATAAAGGAAACTCCTGCAACTAGGCAAACATTGTTATTTTCAGCTACGATTCCACCGGAAGTAAGAAAATTGGCAGCACAACATATGCAGAGCCCTGAATTCATTCAGATTGAAAAAACGCAAGGCCCTGCAGTAACTGTGAAGCAATTAGCGATTCACACAACAGACAGGGCAAAACAAGCCGCACTCATTCACTTAATTGAAACCTATCGTCCGTTCCTCGCTGTTATTTTTTGCCGGACGAAACGAAGGGTAAGTAAATTATTTGATGCTTTAAAAGCATATGGATTTTCGTGTGATGAGCTGCATGGCGACTTGTCACAAGCCAAACGGGAACAAGTCATGAAACGATTTAGGGAGGCCGAAATTCAATTGTTAGTCGCTACTGATGTTGCGGCTAGAGGTCTGGATATCGAAGGAATTACCCATGTCTTTAATTATGACATCCCTCAAGATGCTGAAAGTTACGTCCACCGGATTGGACGGACAGGAAGAGCTGGAATGACTGGACTGGCGGTTACGTTATTTTCATCAGCAGACCAGCAAGCACTAGAGGAAATTGAAAAAGAACTATCCATTACTATCCATAAACAAGATGACGGAAATGCCAAAAGGGAAAAAGAGAGTTCTAAAGGGGATAATCGGGCAAGTCGGCGTGATTCTCAAGGAAAAACTCGTGATGAAGGAAGAGATAGAGAGAATAGACAGAAGAATGACCGTTCGAAAAATAAGAACGATAATAATAGGCGGGATAAGGGGACAGCGAGAGGAGCTAAGAAGGAAACGGCCAAGCTATCTAGTGGCAGTGGCCCGAAGAATCGCAGCCGGCAACGGACTAACGAAGCTGTTTCGAGTAATTCAAATAGAAGTAGTGGTAAAACAGGCAGAGTTAGAAGTAACAGAAACAGGTAGAAACAGAAGGGGACTGATGCACACATCAGTCCCCTTTTGTTATCCGCGAATTCCAATTCCGGTATTGGACTTTACTAGAACTTCTTCAAACTTTTTAACATCTGCTTTTTGTCTAGAGAAGATGGTTCCTAAATATCCTGCAATGAATCCAAGTGGTATGGACACGATCCCTGGAGTAGTATAAGGGAAAATAGGGTTCCCAACAAAGATCGCTTTTCCTGCCTCAGGACTAAAAACATTCGGACTAATAAGTACTAACCCTATCGCAGAAATTAAACCAACGAGCATGGCCCAGACAGCACCGGTGGTATTAAATCGTTTCCAATAAATGGTGTATATAATAACCGGTAAGTTCGCGCTCGCAGCTACGGCAAAGGCTAGAGATACAAGGAAGGCGACATTAAGAGTTTGAGCACCTAAAGCGAGAATTATGGAAATGACAGAAACGCCAATTGCTGCCCACCGGGCCATACTGACCTGCTGCTTTTCTGATGCCTTTCCTTTCCGTAGGATTTCATTATAAAAATCATGGGCAAAAGCAGAAGCTGCTGTTAAAACAAGCCCTGCTACAACAGCAAGAATTGTTGCGAACGCAACAGCTGAAATAAAAGCAAACATCATATTTCCGCCAACCGCTTTGGCTAAAAGTGGTGCGGCCATATTGCCTGCAGGGTTTGCTGCGACAATTTCCGAATTCCCAACAAAGGCGGCAGCCCCAAAACCGAGGAAAATCGTCATGACATAGAAGATTCCTATAATCCAAGTAGCGTAAACTACTGAGGAGCGGGCTGTTTTTGCATCTTTTACAGTGAAGAAACGAACAAGAATATGAGGAAGTCCGGCAGTTCCTAGTACTAACCCCATATTTAATGAGATAGTATCCAGACCAATTTTGTACTTAACCCCCGGATTTAAAAAGGATTCTCCTAAGGGAGTAGCTGTTTTCATTTGATCAAACATAGCAGGGATACTCCAATTAAACTTTGCGAAGACAATAATTGAAATTAAGAAGGTTCCGCCCATTAATAGAATGGCCTTAATGATCTGAACCCAGCTCGTTGCATGCATCCCGCCAAAAATAACATAGACAGTCATTAAGACACCAACGATTAAAACGGAGGTCGTGTAGTTAATACCTAATAATAATTTAATAAGTGCACCTGCTCCGACAAGCTGGGCAATCATATAAAAGATAGAAATGGCGACCGTATTCATAGCGGCAAAGCCGCGTACTTTCTTGGCATCAAAACGGGCTGCAATCATATCAGCAAATGTATATTTGCCGAGATTCCTAAGTGGCTCTGCCACCAGATAAAGTACCACTAAATAAGCAACAAGGAAGCCAATGCTATAAAAGAAGCCATCAAAGCCTGTCAATGCCACAGCCCCTGCAATTCCGAGGAATGAGGCTGCTGACATATAGTCCCCAGCAATGGCCATACCATTTTGCCACCCTGTCAGCCCTCCGCCAGCCGTGTAGAATTCACTTGCATTTTTTGTTTTTTTAGAAGCATAGTACGTAACAATCAATGTTACAAAAACAATCCCTTGGAACATAATAAATGCAGGAGTATTCACGCATTCTTACCTCCTTCTTGGACGACTGCACTTGCCAGTTCGTCAAATTTAGCTGCCTTTTTGGAATAAAGCATACATAATCCCCAAGTCATCACAAATTGTAAAAAGGCAAAAACCCACGCCCAAGTGATGCTGCCGAAAAACTTGTGATTTAAGATAGTAGTATAGGAAGTAAGAATAGGCAGTGCAAAATAAAAGCAGAAGAAGAAGATCGTGATTGGAATGATAAATCTTTTCTTTTCGGAGAGTAATTTTCGAAATGCAGTTGAATGAACAATAGAATTGTAATCGATTTCACTATTAGTTATTGTTTTCCGTGCCTCCATATGGAAGCCCCCCTTTCATATAAACATTTGCAAATACTTAGGATGAAAGATAGCAGGAATTGCAAAAACTAAGTAAATAACTGTCCCCCTTTCAATAAAAATTCATACTTTTCTAAAAACTTAGAACTCCGCTTTTATTATAGTAAAAATGGAACTAAAATAGCAATAGTAATATAAAAAAATAGTATATTTTTACCATTTTTATGACAGTTCAGGAAGAATAACGCGAAAAAACACCTCTGCAAACGCAAAGGTGTTTTAATATGGAGACTATCGGGATCGAACCGACGACCTCTTGCATGCCATGCAAGCGCTCTCCCAGCTGAGCTAAGCCCCCGTAATTCCTTAATACAAGATAAATTATATCTGTATTATAAAAAACTTGCAAGTGGAAATTAAAAAAATCTAACTAATACTCTCAATTTCCACTTTTTTAACTCCATCTAATTCAGAAACAGCCGCATAAACCTCTGTAGTACTATTCCGATAATCCACGGCAACTAAGATTTGTACTAGATGGTCACCATTATCTAAATCTTTAATTCTTAATCGGCGGATAATATATTTCTTACCCATTAAAAAAGAGATTGCTGACTCAATCTGTGTTTTATCTCTGATAAATAATTGAAGAGAGATTTCTTTTTCTCGTAATTGTTTTGGACCAAACAGTTTCATGAGAAATGGGACTAATTCAACGCTTATTATCAATAATGCTACACCAGCAAAAGCTTCGATATAAAATCCTGCTCCAACTGCAATACCAATACCAGCTGCTCCCCAGATCATTGCCGCTGTGGTTAAGCCTGAGATACTATCATTGCCCCTTCTTAAAATGACTCCAGCACCTAAAAAACCTATGCCAGAAACAATTTGTGCTGCTAATCTCAGAGGATCCATCGTAATTCTTACATCATTTGTATTAGGAAACATATAAGCAGATTGAATCGAAACAATTGTAAGTAAGCAGCTAACAACTGAGATTACCAAACTTGTTTTCAAGCCAACTGGTTTCCTTTTAAGTTCCCGTTCTAGTCCTATTATTAGACCGAAAACAGCAGAAATACCAAGTTTGATCAATATATCGACATCAGAGGAACTCATCAGCATTCACTTCCAATTCTTAAGTTGTAATTTTATTTTAAACTATATAAAGGAAAAATAGAAAGAACAGAAAGTCCTCATTGAAAATCAATTCATTTGTTTTTTAGAGCTTCTAGAAAAAATTTAAAAAGATATTGCAAACAATAAATTATCATGATATATTAAATCTCGTCCTCACGAGCTGGTCGAACAACGAAAAAAAGTTTTTAGAAAGTTGTTGACACTAAGTTAGTGAGTGTGCTAAATTAGAGAAGTCGCTTTTGAGCGATATTAAAAAAGTGCTCCTTGAAAACTAAACAAACAAAAACGTCAACAAACAATAATTATTCATTTCTTATGAAATGAAGCCAACGTAACATTTTGAGCTAATCAACTTTCTTGGAGAGTTTGATCCTGGCTCAGGACGAACGCTGGCGGCGTGCCTAATACATGCAAGTCGAGCGAATCACTGGGAGCTTGCTCCCGGTGGTTAGCGGCGGACGGGTGAGTAACACGTGGGCAACCTGCCTGTAAGACTGGGATAACACCGGGAAACCGGTGCTAATACCGGATAATTCTTTTCCTCTCATGAGGAGAAGCTGAAAGTCGGTTTCGGCTGACACTTACAGATGGGCCCGCGGCGCATTAGCTAGTTGGTGAGGTAACGGCTCACCAAGGCGACGATGCGTAGCCGACCTGAGAGGGTGATCGGCCACACTGGGACTGAGACACGGCCCAGACTCCTACGGGAGGCAGCAGTAGGGAATCTTCCACAATGGACGAAAGTCTGATGGAGCAACGCCGCGTGAGCGATGAAGGCCTTCGGGTCGTAAAGCTCTGTTGTTAGGGAAGAACAAGTATCGGAGTAACTGCCGGTACCTTGACGGTACCTAACCAGAAAGCCACGGCTAACTAC
>NZ_JAABNN010000058.1 GCF_009928415.1 Bacillus sp. USDA818B3_A | reverse complement strand
GGGGGGAGGAGTACAATTTACCGCAAGGTAGAAAGGCTCCCTTCTACTCGACTAGATTAAAAAGTTTAATAATTTATAATAGAAAAATGGTACTATTTGGATAAATGGTAAAATTAAAAGAAATAAATGGGGGGATTATAATTCTAAAGATTTCATCGTTATTGGTTGTCTTAGTGTTATTGCTTTCAGCTTGTAGTTCAAACACTTTTACCTTTTCAGGAGCGACAGATAATTGGTCTGCTGAATTAAAGGTTATACAAACCAATGATGGTAATGAAACACAGGAATTCAAACTTCAATTTAAAGGCAAAGATATTAACTCTGTTGGTGAAATAACTTATAATATCGAGACTAATGCAGGTGGTTTTGGAGTGAGCGATGCGAAATTGAATAAGGACGGTTTAGTACAGATAAAGATGAAGCTAATCCAACCAACGCCAAAGTCATTGAAGATTCTGATGTAAAAGTGAAGTTAGAATGGGATGGTAATACTGAAACCCTATTATTAAGCAAAAAATAGATAGTTGCTATTGAGACGATGCTTAATAAAGCATCGCTTTTTTGTTATTAGTGAAAAAGATTGTGAAGAAATGCACTTAAACTATCGGGTAGCAAGAGTTAAAGACGATGATCGCTGCGGTGGTCTTTTTTCTTGTTGAGCTAACTGGCAGGTGTGCGGCCGAGCCTAGGTCGTATCATATAACGGGTGGGATTCCCGTCG
>NZ_JAABNN010000057.1 GCF_009928415.1 Bacillus sp. USDA818B3_A | reverse complement strand
AATAAAGTAGGGAAACCTTTTTCAAGGCTTCCCCCTTATCAAACCGTACGTGCCCTATTAAGGCATACGGCTTACCAATATGTTACAATGTTTTATCAAGAGGATGCATTCCAGGCATTTTGCATCTTTTGGAGTCGGTGGGGAGTATAGTATTCCTCACCTTTTGCTTTTGCTTGTTTGATTCTGTTCTTTAGGTCTCTTTTTGCATTACTAGTCATCTCGTTTAGGTACTGTTCCTTTGTGTATCCATATGCTTTATTTAAGTAGAGCCAATATGTAGGAATCAGATTTATTTTGAGAAAGAAGGCTTTATTCCAAAGACTACGCATCTTTTTCTCTTTTCTTTGAGAAGGATGTTTATGAATAAAAGCTACCCTTAATCTTCTTCTTATATAGCCATCTAGAGATGTAAGGGTTCTTCGAACCCACCTTGTAATACAGTGGTTTGAACTCCCTAACTTTATGTTTTCTTTTATTGCGTTAACAATTGCTAGGTAGTAATTGACTTTCCCCCTAATTATAGGGTTTACACGGTCTATCCACTCTTCCTTACTTAGTGTAAGTATTTTGCGGGTCTTTTCCTTTATCTTAAAACGAAAATCTTTTATGGATTCTTCCTTCGGAGTTACATGGAAGACGGACTTTTTGTCTTTCTTTCCTTCTCTCCAATGATGGAAGGTGAAACCAAGAAAATCAAAATCATCATTCTTGAAATCAACGACT
>NZ_JAABNN010000010.1:14883-150996 GCF_009928415.1 Bacillus sp. USDA818B3_A | reverse complement strand
GCCAGCGTTCGTCCTGAGCCAGGATCAAACTCTCCAAGAAAGTTGATTAGCTCATAAATTTACGTTGGCTCATGTTTTTCTTTATATAATAGAAGAAACACGATCAATTATTGTTTTGTTGACGTTTTTGTTTGTTTAGTTTTCAAAGAGCAATTTACTGCTGACAAGAAATTATTATATCACCTTGTTGATTAGGATGTCAATTATTATTTTAAAATAATTTTTCGCAACCGCTCAACGAGATTTAATATTATCAGAATCACTCGATTCCGTCAACATCAAATTATTACTTTTTCTAATAAGTAAGATTATCTTTTAAACATCTCCCTCATCAGGATTACTATATTACTATCTTAATCCAATGAAGTCAACCTCTAATAAGAATTTTTTTAAAAAAGCCTGATTTACGAGATGTAATCAGGCAGCTTAACGATAAATGTACTTCCTTTTCCTAATTCACTTGTTACTTGAATTGTTCCTTTATGCGTGTCTACAATCCATTTCGCAATAGAAAGACCTAATCCATGGCCTCCTATTTGACGGGAGCGGGATTTATCAGCACGATAAAAGCGCTCAAAGATTTTGTGATAATCCTCTTTCTTTATCCCAATCCCAGTATCTTCGACTACGATCCTAACTTCGCGATTATCTTTAAAAAGATTAAGTTTTACTTCGCCAGCATTAGGTGTATATTTTATGGCATTATCTAATAGGATATAAATCAACTGGGATATCCTCTGAGGATCTCCCAGTACTGTTATAGAAGCAGGTGCAGCTAATTCAAGCTGAATTTGTTTCGAAAATGCAATTGGATTTAAAGACTCAATTGCTTTTGCAGCCAGCAGACTTAGATCAAAAACTTCTGTTTTCAGCTCAATTGTATTCGAATCAGATCGGGCCAGGGTTAAAAGATCACTTACTAGGTTCGTCATCCGTTTAACTTCCTCTCTCATGTTGGACAACAGCTTCCCTGCCATTTCATCTTTTTCGATTGTCATATCCATTGCATCAACAGAAGATAGTAATACACTTAGAGGTGTTCTTAATTCATGGGATGCATCTCCAACAAATTCCCGCTGCCTTGTAAATGCCGCTCTAATCGGAACCATGGCTCGTTTAGACATCCGCAAGCTTATATAGATGGCTACTCCAACAAAAACGATTCCAAGCCCAATTAGAATAACTAATACCCAGTGAAATAACTTGTAAGCAAATGAGATGTCTTTTCCTATATATAATTGGCCTATATATTGACCCTTATAATAAACTTCATCGCTGGCAATCATCATATGAATATCTTGGTTTTCATCTGGCGCCTGGAATTCTTCCCTTCCTTTTCTTATATTTTGGCCCGTTCGGATAATCTCTTTTTGAATTTCCTCGTGATTAGACATATTTTTGTTCAAAAGGGAAAGTAATTCCGGACGCAGGCGAGGATTCGCCTCACTGCCAATGACCACTTCCCCGTTCGTATTGATAACATAATAAAAGGATTGATCAACACCGGCAAAGATTACCTCTTGATCTTGGATACCTCTAAGATCACTTTTACTATTTTTCTCCAATAGCTTTTCAATGTATCCTGCTTCTTGTGAGACTAAAGTTTTCAGTTCCTTTTCCTGTGTATTCAGGATGACAAAATATAGAACCAAATAAACAATTAGGATAAATAGGATAAGAAAGAGCATCAGAAGTCCGCTAAAGTTTCGGGTCAGCCGATTCTGTGTATTTTTAAAAACATCCCTGTCGTTGAAAAGAATGCCTAAAAATGAAGAGAAATTATGTTTCAAATTTATATCCCACCCCTCTGATGCTTTGAAGTTTGTCTTGCTTATTAATTAACGATAATTTTTTTCGAATTAATTTTACCGTTGCATCAATTGTTTTCATTGTCACATCCGTGTCAAGACCCCAGACGCGCTCGTAAATCAGTTCACGCGGCAGGACTTGTCCTTTATTTTGCACTAGAAAATCAAATAATTGAAATTCACGGGGACTGAACTGGATTTCTGTCTCTTCCAATCGGACCATATGGCTTGCACGATTTAAGACCAATTCGTCGATCTTCGTCTCCTCTTCTACAATTGGTGCAAAATTGCGGCGTGACAGGGCACGCAATCTGGCGAATAGTTCATCAAACTCAAATGGTTTCACAAGATAATCATCTGCTCCGGAATCAAGTCCTTGTATTCTGTCTTGGACCGCGTCCTTAGCCGTCAGCATTAAGATTGCCCCTGAATAGCCTTGCTTTCTCAATCTCTTGCAGATATCCACTCCATCACTATTTGGCATCATCCAATCCATGATGATCACATCATAGTGGGCAGATGTTGCATAATAGAAGGCATCTTCTCCTTCTTTGACCCATTCTACGTTACAATTGCCTTTCTTTTTTAACATATAAACTATTAATTCGCCAAGGCGAAGATCATCTTCTGCTAATAGAACATTCATCTTTCATATGCTCCTTTATTTTTACATTTATTTATATTTTAAGGAGCTAGTCTTAAGTTTGTCTTAACGAAAAACGCCGTCCATTTTTGGACGGCGCTCTTGTTATCAGTTTATGCAATTGCTCTTTCCTTTTTTAACTTCTTTCTTTTTCTATCTGCTTTAAGAACCTTTATGGATAGAAAGATACCTGATCCAGTTAAGAAAATCATTGCAATTGCTGTTAGGTCTATTAACCAAGTGATATCAGTGGAGCCAATTTTCCCTTCGTGCAGCCCTCTAACAATACCCATAAATGAGCCTGATTGTGAACCTTCACCGCCAATGCTGCCTCTTCCTCCAAAAGCAGGTGCTTGGCCATTTGAAGTAGTGCTATTAGATTGCGATGTTGTACCAGATTGAGCCATTGTACCAGATTGGGAAGCTGTACCTGATTGAGATGTTTGACCAGTTGATTGATTTGAATCGGTAGTTGTTGTACTTTGGCTCTGTTGCGGCGGCATCATGCCTTGCTTAAAATTGCCGCCTCCTTCGGTCTGTGCCTGGCCGATCAGCCATGGTTCGTTCATAATCAAGCCTGTAATTGATTCCATTAGAATAAATATTGAACAAATTAATCCAATCCATAAGTGTGCTTGTCTTGTTTTTTTCATGTTTTAGTCTCCTTTAATAATTAATTTTAATTACCTGTTTTTCCGCTTGGTGCTCCTTGTCCTCCGCTCGGCGGCATTCCTCCGCCTTGCATTCCACCCATGCCTCCCATCATCCCGCCTTGCTGACTTGTGGATGAACTATTTGAGGATACCTCTGGCAGCTGAACGGTTTGACCTTCGGTTACTCCCTTGGTGATTTCAACATATTCATCTGTTTCTATACCTGTTGTCACTGTTTGTTGACTAGTAGTTCCAGAACTATCAGTTATAATCACATATTTTTCATCATTGTTTGTATAAATACCATCTACAGGAACATATAACGCATCTGTCTTACTAGCTGTTAAAATAGTGGCTGATGTACTCATGCCTACTTTTAAGTTGGTTGGTTTTTCAATATGAATGGTGACATTAAAGGTGGATGATCCACTTTCTGATGAGCCCTCTTCTGCGACAGCCGTTACTTTTCCTGTATAGGTTGCGTCAGGATAGGCACTAACTGTTAATGTTACCGTTTGATTCACTTTTACTTTAGGGATGTCTAATTCGTCTACCGCTACAACAGTTTGTAAATTACTGTAATTGGTAATATGGGCAACGACACTTCCCTTATTAATCCGATCGCCTGAAGCAACCGAAACAGAAGTAATGGTTCCAGCAGTTGTCGCTGTAATAGGGTCGCTGTCATCTGTAAAGGTGACTAACTCATCTCCTTCACTCACTTCGTCCCCTGCAGAAACTAAAACCTCATCAATCTCGTTATTATCCTCTGTTGCTTTAACATCCTGTGTTACTACCGGTTCAACGGTTCCCGAGCCGCTAATCGTTACTTCTAATTTCCCTTTTTGTACCGCAGCCGTTCGAACCTGTGTCGTATCAGTTGTGCTTGCTTCACTATTTTTTGTGTGAAACCATTGATAGCCGACATACCCGACAACTAGTACACTGATCACTATCCAAATCCACTTTTTCATTTATCTAGACTCCTTCTATCATGGAGCAGTCCGGACCAGCTCCAAGTATTTTTTTAATTCATGAGCCTATTATCATGTCCCTCCCTTAACTTATCCTTAAAAAATTTAAAAAAGTGACAGGCACCAAAAAGTGAGTTTGGAAGGTGTGAATGTTGTTAATGGTGACAGGCACCATTTATAGCACGGAAAAAGGATATATTATACAATTGGTGTTAGATATGTAATTGATTGGGTGGTGGGTCTTGTGTTTAAGATTTTATTGATTGAGGATGATGAAATTCTTTTTAATGAAATAAAGGAGCGGCTGACAGGGTGGTCTTATGATGTTTATGGGATTAGTGATTTCAGCTATGTGATGCAGGAATTTACGGATATTAGACCGGATTTGGTGATTATTGATATTCAGCTTCCTAAATTTGACGGCTTTCACTGGTGCCGTATGATTCGTTCCCATTCCAATGTTCCGATTTTATTTCTGTCTTCTAGGGACCACCCGACAGATGTGGTCATGTCGATGCAGCTGGGGGCAGATGACTTCATCCAAAAGCCCTTTCATTTTGAGGTGCTGATTGCCAAAATCCAAGCGATTCTTCGGCGCGTCTATAATTATAATCATGAGCAGATTACCCTTAAAACCTGGATGGATGCAACGATTGATAGTGAGAAAAGCATTGTCAGCACTACTGACGGTACGGTGGAACTCACAAAAAATGAAATGTTTATATTAACAAAGCTTCTTCAACAAAAGAACAAAATCGTGAGCAGAGAAAAATTGATAAAAAGCCTTTGGGAAGATGAGCGTTTTGTCAGCGATAATACACTAACGGTCAATGTCAATCGGCTGAGAAGGAAGCTGGACGAGCTCAACTTAGGGCAATTTATCGAAACAAAGGTTGGACAAGGATACTTGGCTATTGAAGAGGTTCAGACAAAATGATTAAAATTTTCCTAAAAGAGAGAAGAAGCTGGATTGTACTTTTCATCGTTTTACAGCTCCTTGTTCTTCTAACTGGCTATATCGATTCTGCCATCCCCTTAACATCATTGCTCTATATTGTTTTTTTATCTGCGATTATTTTTGTCATCTTTTTATGCTTTCGCTTCCATACAGAAACAAAATTCTACGCTGAATTAACAGGCTGGGAGAATAATCTAGATCTAACTAATATGACCGAGGCAGTGAGTCCTTTTGAAAAAATTGTTGAGCAAAGTATTGTGAACCAGACAGAACTGCTAAAGCGGACAATCTCGAATAATTTACTCACTGTCGAGCAGGAAAAAGATGAACTTTTATCCTGGATTCATGAAGTCAAAACACCCATGACTGCGATGCATTTAATGATTGACCGTTTAGAAGAAGGAAGCTTAAAGTCGCAGTTAGCCCATGAATGGCTGCGAATTCACTTGCTGCTGGATTCACAGCTTCATCAAAAACGCCTGCCCTTCATGGAAAATGATTTATTCATTGAAGAGATTTCTTTAAAAACCTTACTTTTTAAAGAAATTAAAACGCTGCAAACCTGGTGTATGCAAAAAGGGATAGGCTTTGAAGTAGAATTAGAGGCACATTCTGTCTTAACAGATGCCAAGTGGCTGGCATTTATCATCCGTCAGTTGTTAACGAATGCTGTGAAATATAGCGAGGCCGGTGATATTATTATCAGGAGTTTCATGGAGGATGGCAGAACGAAACTGATGATAGAGGATTTTGGGCGAGGTATTGACCCCAAAGATCTGCCAAGGATTTTTGATAAAGGCTTTACTTCAACAACTGTACACCACGACAACACCTCTACAGGCATGGGGTTATACTTAACTGAAAGAATCGCCAAGTCCTTATTGATCCACGTTGATGTCATGTCAGAACTCGGTGTCGGGAGCAGATTTTTGTTAACCTTTCCTCGAAAAAATGAATTCGGTGCAATTTCAGGCATGTGACGAAAATGTCACATGCTTTGCTGTTTTGTTCGTTTAATCGAAGGATTGATCAATCGGATGCTTTTATAATTAAGGTATCGAATGAAGGAGGGTGTTTATATGACTATATTAACTGCTACTAAAATTCATAAGAGCTACGGGAATAAGTTTAATAAACAGGAAGTCTTAAAAGGGATTGATATTAAGGTTGAAAAAGGAGAGTTCGTGAGTATTATGGGGGCCTCTGGATCCGGAAAAACCACGCTTCTCAATGTACTTTCTTCAATCGATAAAGTCAGCGGCGGAACAATTACGATTGAAGGAAACAAGATGACCGCGATGAAAGAAAAGCAGCTTGCTGAGTTTCGCAAGCGGCACCTGGGGTTTATTTTCCAGGATTATAACCTCCTTGATACCTTAACAGTGAAGGAAAATATTTTGCTTCCACTCTCAATAACTAAGGTTTCAAAAAGAGAGGCCGATGAAAGGTTTAAGCAAGTCGCAGCCGAACTAGGGATATTCGAGATTAAGGATAAATATCCGAATGAAATTTCCGGCGGGCAAAAACAGCGTACTTCTGCTGCACGTGCGTTCATTCATGAACCAAGTATCATTTTTGCGGATGAGCCAACTGGTGCACTCGATTCTAAATCAGCTTCAGACCTTTTAAATAAACTGAGTAATTTAAATCAAATCAGGACTGCAACGATAGTGATGGTCACACATGATCCAGTAGCGGCCAGCTTCAGCGGCAGAGTCATTTTTATAAAAGATGGACAGATTTATACCCAGTTAAATAAAGGGGAACAATCCCGGCAGGAATTTTTTAAGGATATAATGAGAACTCAAGGTGTACTAGGCGGTGTACCTTATGAGCGTTAATCAGCTTATCCTTCGTAACTTAAGAAAGAATTTAAAAAACTATTATCTCTATGTGTTTGCGCTTATTTTTAGTGTTGCCCTTTATTTTGCCTTTGTCACGCTGCAATATGACCCGGCGATGAATGACACAAAAGATTCAATTAAAGGAGCAGCCGCACTTCGAGCCGCAAGTATTCTCCTTGTAGCAATTGTTTCGATATTTTTGCTGTATGCCAATTCCATCTTTATTAAACGGCGAAGCAAAGAAATCGGTTTATTTCAATTAATCGGGATGACAAAACATCGGATTTTCAACATTCTCAGTGCTGAAAATTTTATTCTCTACTTTGGTTCTTTGGCGGCAGGAATCTTTATCGGTTTTTCTGTCTCAAGATTCATTATCATGGTTTTATTTAAAGTTACCGGGATAAATGCGATTGCCCGATTACATTTTTCATCGCAGGCGCTGGCGCAGACTTTGATTGTTTTTGGTGCCATCTATGTTTTGATAATGCTGATGAATTATCTATTTATTAAAAGGCAAAGCATCCTTTCCCTTTTTAGGGTAGTTTCATCGACGGAAGAGAAAATTAAAAAGATGTCTGTTCTGGAAATCGTGATGGGGATCTTAGGATTGCTAGCGATTATTTCCGGTTACTATATATCTTCAAAGTTATTCAGCGGTGATTTTATCACGATGACGGAACTGTTTTTGGCGATGATTTATATTTTAGGATCTGTAATTATAGGTACCTACTTGTTTTATAAAGGATCCGTTAGTTTTATTTTTAATATGATTCGCAGGAAGAAAGATGGCTATTTAACCATTAATCAGGTGTTATCCTTGTCATCGATTATGTTTCGGATGAAATCGAATGCCCTATTACTGACGGTTATTACCACGTTGTCCGCCTTGGCGATTGGATTGCTGTCGTTGAGCTATATCTCCTATTATTCCGCTGAAAAAATGGCTAAAAGTCAAACTGCAGGAGATTTTGCAATCACTAATGCAAACGATGCTGCTAGATTCGAAGATGCGTTGGGCAGGGAGGATATTGGTTTTGCAGAAAAGAGAATCGAGGTTCTCCAGGTTTCTGCTAATCTAAAGAACATTATGGATACAAACCTTGAAGGTGCAATGGTCGACCCTAGCGCTCTCCCTCTTCCGATGATCAGTGAAGAGAACGTGGAAAATATCGATGTGGGAGCGGACGAAACTATTTTTACAGGCTATAATGATATCCTTCAAAAGCTTATGAATTTAAAGGATACCGGTCTGGTTGAATTAAAAGGACAAACCGAAACGATTTCGCTCCGTTATTTAGAGTTAAGAAAGGATTTTGTGGTTTCTGGTTATTTTACGAACGGCGGACAGCCGATTGCGATTGTGGACGAATCCGTATTTAAACGCTTAAAGCAGGATATAAATCCTGCTATTCAAAAGAAGACCTCTCTTTTTGTTGGTTTTACATTGAAGGATGAGAATCAAATTAAGAAGGCCAATCAGGTCTATAAAGATTTGTCCTTTGATAACAATGACTTGAATTCATCTCGTTTGGAAATAAGTAATAAACAGAAAAAAACGATGGGACTTATTATGTTTATTGTTGGCTTTCTGGGTCTTACCTTTTTAATTACCTCAGGCTGCATTCTGTATTTTAAACAAATGGGAGAGAGTGAGGAGGAAAAGCCGAACTATACCATTTTACGGAAACTCGGTTTTACTGAGGGAGATTTACTAAAGGGGATTCAAACGAAACAATTGTTTAACTTTGGAATTCCGTTAGTGGTGGGGCTGCTTCACAGCTATTTCGCCGTCCAGTCCGGCTGGTTTCTATTCGGAACCGAAGTATGGACCCCGATGATCCTGGTCATGGTCCTCTATACCGGCCTCTACTCCATCTTCGGAATCCTCTCCGTTCTCTATTACAAAAAAGTGATCCATGGATCACTTTAATTGAAGTGTTAATGTTATCAATGGTGACAGGTACCAAAAAGCAGCCATTCTTCAATGGCTGCTTTCGGTATATTCCATGCGATATTAACGATTATCTATTTTTTCTGGGTAGAGGTCATGATTCATTAAGCGGTAGTTTGCCATTTCCTCATATTTTGTGCCAGGTTTTCCATAGTTGCACCATGGGTCAATGGAGATTCCGCCGCGTGGCGTGAATTTGCCCCATACTTCAATGTAGCGCGGGTCTAGTAATTTGATTAGATCGTTCATGATAATATTCACGCAGTCCTCATGGAAATCGCCATGATTTCTAAAACTGAACAAATATAATTTTAATGATTTACTCTCTACTATTTTTTTATCTGGAACATAAGAAATGTACATAGTTGCAAAATCCGGCTGACGTGTCAGCGGGCACAGACTAGTAAACTCCGGACAATTAAACTTCACAAAATAATCTCGTTCTGGATGAAGATTATCAACTGCCTCCAAAACTTCAGGTGCATATTCAAATGAATAGGTAGTTCCTTGATTACCTAATAAAGTTAAATCCTTCAAACCTTCTTCATGGCTGCGGCCAGACATAAAAAAACCCCCTGTAAAAATGTGTTCCCACACTTTTTTTAAGATAGTTACAGCTGAGCATCCTGGAGTTCCTATGAAAACCTAGGGATAAAAAACAAAAAGCCACGTCCTGTATGGACATGGCATTAAAGTCATGTATCCATAGTTTTTTATAGAGGGTATCAGCTATGAACCTCTCCCGTTTTAAGTACGGGTATTCTCAACTTCTTAATAATAGTGAAAGAGCTCGAAAACGTCAAACAGAAAATTTAGGCAAAAATATAATTCACACAAGGAAAATCTTGTTCCCCAATGGTTTTTGCCTACTTTAACGGCTCATTTAATACATTCTCATCTAAGACTGAAAGATCCCCGTATACTCTGGTAATATGGTTTGCTCCCCATGTACATAGGGAATCTAATATACCTTGCAAGCTCTGGCCATATTCACTTAGCTCATACTCTACCTTGGGAGGTACTTGATTATATACAATCCTGTTAATCACGCCATCTTCTTCTAATTCTCTTAACTGTTGAGTTAACATCTTTTGGGTAATATCAGGCATCAGCCTTTTTAGCTCACTCGTTCGTTTCTTGCCATGTGTTAAATGACAGAGAATCACACATTTCCACTTTCCCCCGATCACCTCTAATGTCGCTTCAACCGATATATTGTATTTCCTTCTTTTCATATTTCTTATCCTCCGTTTTTATAGGTACTAAAAGGTACCTATCACACTTTTTGGTGTCTATATTACTTTAAAGTGCGTTCTTTTCCTTTTTACTCATATATCCCATAATAACATTTGCCGGTTGAAATATCCCATTTCAGATCATTTTTAGTTTTGCTTTAAGCAAGCCTTTCATTCAATAGAAACCATTTTTAGGAGGAGATAAACAAATGACTATAGAGAAAAAAAGAGTTACTTACGCTCTTTTGGCATTAGCAGTAAGTGCGTTTGCGATCGGAACCACTGAATTTATCAGTGTAGGGCTTCTGCCTCTCATTTCACAAGATTTGCAAATACCCGTTACAACAGCCGGATTAACTGTCTCTTTATATGCGTTAGGTGTAACATTTGGAGCGCCCATCCTAACCTCACTAACCTCAAGGATGTCAAGAAAAGCCTTGTTACTTTGGATCATGGTAATTTTTATTATCGGGAATGGGTTAGCAGCAAGCAGCAATAGCATAGGGGTATTACTTGCCGCTCGTGTGATCTCAGCCTTTTCCCATGGAGTGTTTATGTCGATCGGGTCAACGATTGCTGCAGATTTAGTACCAGAGAACCGAAGGGCTAGCGCCATAGCAATCATGTTTTCTGGCTTGACGATTGCAACCGTTACAGGGGTACCGTTTGGTACTTTCATTGGCCAGCAATTCGGCTGGCGGATGGCATTTATTATCATTATCGTGGTTGGAATAATCGCCTTTCTCGCAAACAGTATCCTTGTTCCAGCTAATTTACGTAAAGGGGTACCGGCAAAATTTAGCGATCAGATAAAATTGATAACCAACGGCCGGTTATTGCTGTTATTTATTATTACTGCACTCGGATACGGAGGTACGTTTGTGGTCTTTACATACCTATCCCCCATTTTGCAGGATATAACAGGATTTAAGGAAGGCACCGTTGCTGTCATTTTACTTGTTTATGGGATTGCGATTGCCATTGGGAATACCATTGGAGGAAAGCTGTCTAATAAAAACCCTATTAAGGCACTATTTTATATGTTTATTGTTCAAGCGGTTATTTTATTTATTCTGCAATTTACAGCTCCGTTTAAGGCTGCCGGATTAATAACCATTTTCTTCATGGGATTATTGGCTTTTATGAATGTTCCTGGATTACAAGTATACGTGGTTATGCTAGCAGAACGGTTTGTGCCTGCTGCGGTTGATGTCGCCTCGGCTATTAATATTGCCGCCTTTAATGCCGGCATTGCAATTGGTTCCTATTTGGGCGGAGTCATTACCGATTCCATCGGATTAATCCATACTACTTGGATTGGAGCATTAATGGTCCTAGCAGCTGTCCTGCTTACGGGCTGGAGCTGGAAACTTGAGAGCAAGGATCATGCGGAAGCTGAAAATAAAGATTTAAAAGTTAGTTAGTATTCTATTTGTTAGGGAGCGGGGGAAAATAGAATTCTCCCTCCTCTTCATGAAAAAATAAATTTGGAGGATGATTATTAATGGTTAACAACCACTTACAAGATACAACAACACTTTATAATGGAGTAAAAATGCCTTGGCTTGGGCTTGGGGTATTTAAAGTAGAAGAAGGGCCTGAACTCGTTAATGCAGTTAAATTCGCCATTAAGCATGGTTACCGGAGTATTGATACAGCAGCAATCTATGGAAATGAAGAAGGTGTAGGGAGAGCCATCATAGAAGGGATTCGAGAAGCCGGCATTACTAGGGAAGATCTTTTTGTCACCTCTAAGGTTTGGAACAGTGACTTAGGATACGAAGAAACACTTAAAGCATATGAAATTAGCTTGCAGAAGCTAGGTTTGGATTATATAGATTTATACCTTATTCATTGGCCTGTTGAAGGAAAATATAAAGAGGCATGGCGTGCGCTGGAAACCCTCTATAAAGAAGGCAGAGTAAAGGCAATCGGAGTAAGCAACTTCCAAGTCCATCATCTAGAGAATCTAATGACAAATGCCGAGATCAAGCCAATGATCAATCAGGTAGAATACCATCCTCGGTTAACCCAGGAAGAAGTTCGCACCTTTTGCAAGGAGCATGGAATCCAGTTGGAAGCTTGGTCGCCATTAATGCAAGGGCAACTATTAGACCAGCCCATTATTCAAGACATTGCTAATAAGTATAACAAGTCAACCGCACAAGTTATTCTGCGATGGGACCTGCAAAACGGTGTCGTTACAATACCCAAATCAACAAAAGAACATCGCATCATTGAAAACGCGGACCTGTTTGACTTTGAATTAACCAAAGCAGAAATGGACCAACTAAACAAACTAAACCAGAACCTGCGCGTCGGCCCCGACCCAGATAACTTCGATTTCTAAACCCTAAACAACATAGCAGGGTTGGAAATGGTGCCTGTCACCATTTCCAACCCTTTCATTATGTTAAACTTTATAACCAATCTGTTGTTTGAAGAAAATGCCTCGCCTTTAGAATATTTTCCCCGGGTTTAGGATGTTTTTGGGATCGAGGTTGTTTTTGATCATTTCCATGATTGGGATCAGGTCTCCGTGTTCTTCCTGGAGGAAGGCCTTCTTACCAATGCCTATTCCATGTTCCCCGGTGCATGTTCCCCCTTTTGATAGAGCATAGGAAACAATTTGGTGATGAACTTCTTCAACCACTTCTAACTCTTCTTCACTGTTTGGATCGATCGGTAAACAAGCATGGTAATTGCCATCGCCAACATGACCTAAAACAGCTCCCTCTAAGCTATATTTCTCAATCACTTCCCTTGTCTGCCTTAAAGCCCCAGCCAGTTCCGATAACGGAACGCATACATCAGTAAACATTAAGAGCTTCCCAGGATTGGCAGCCTGAATCGCAAATGCGGCATGGTGCCTTGCCTCCCATAACTGCGCCCTCTTTAACGAGTCATTCTCAAATTCAAAAGAAATACATTCCTCCTCCTTTAAGATTTCCTGCATCATCTCAACACTATATGTAACTTCCGGTTCATTTCCGCTAAACTCTAGGAAAAGAGTTGGTTCCTCTCTATAGTCGGTACTCTTAAACTTATTAACTGCTTGAATCGTTTTCTCATCCACCAGCTCTATTTTCCCGATGGCAAGACCCGCATTTAAGAGAATTGCTGCGGCAATTCCGGCAGCCTCAATAGAAGGAAACACAGCTTTCACAGCAGACGTTACCTCCGGAATCCCCCGCAGCTTTAACGTTATTTCTGTAAATATCCCGAGTGTCCCTTCGGAGCCTACAAACAAACCTGTTAGATTGTAGCCCGCTGAAGATTTAAACGATTTCCCTCCTGGATGAATGATCGACCCATCTGCTAAAACTACCTCTAATCCAAGGACCTGATCCCTCATCACTCCGTATTTTACGCTGTTTGTACCACTGGCGTTCGTGGCAGCCATCCCCCCTATCGAGGCATCAGCCCCAGGATCCGTTGGGAAAAATAAGCCATATTTTTTCAGAGCCTGATTCAGTTGATTTCTTGTTACTCCTGGCTGCACCGTCACTTGAAGGTCTTCAGGCCGTATGGACAAAATTTGATTCATCAATTGAAAGTTTAGACTAATTCCGCCTTCGGCCGGTATGATATGCCCTTCTAAGCTGGTTCCCGCCCCATACGGTACGAGGGGAATACCATGCTCACTAGCGAATTGGGCAAGTTTGCTTATTTCTTCTTTTGTTCTAGGAAACACGACCGCATCCGGACTTGACGGTTTATGATAGGCCTCCCCTTTACCGTGCTGTTCTAAAATAGTTTCATTAATTGAAACCCGCTCGTGATCCCCGATAATAGCTAACAATTCCTCATAAAGATTCATCCTAAAAACTCCCTCCAAAACCATGTCGCTGGTAATCTATCTTATTAATCATTTTAATCCTTAAGGGAGTTAATTTACAGAAGATATTAAAATTTCACTCATCTTCAATAAATCAACAACTCTCAAAATAATAGATTCTTGAAAAAAAGTCTTTCTTAATTAAAGGCAGAGTCAGTCCAATTTTCATCAGCTCATCCCCATAAAAGACCCGATCATCATACTTTAATTTGTAATTCAGCTTTGGATTCAGACCCCTTAATTTTAACCGTAAAAATGGCGGATTCGGTTTAGCCAGCGTCTTATAATAAAAAACAACAGCCTGCTCCTGATTGTGATTCACATACATCAAAGCCGTATCCTCACCTTCAAAGGGACTTAACAGCCGAAACAAATCACCAAACAGAACAATCTCCTTTATCTGATGGTAAAACTGAATCTCCTGTTTGATTAATTCCTTCTCCTCCCTGCTTAATTTATCGATATTTGATTCAAAGCCCAGATTGGCCGCCATGGCAACATGACACCTCATCTGTAACGATGTCGACCTTCCCACCTGATGATTCGGAACATCCGATACATGGGCCCCCATGCTGATGGCCGGATAAACCAGACTTGTTCCAAATTGGATTTTCAATCTTTCTGCGGCATCCGTATTATCGCTCGTCCAAGTTTGCGGCATATAAAAAAGCATCCCTAGGTCAAATCGGCCGCCCCCGCCTGAGCAGCTTTCAAACAATATCTCCGGAAAGCGTTTTGTTAAGACTTCCAAAACACGGTACAACCCCAGCATATAACGATGCGCTGTCTCCTTCTGTCTTTTGGCAGGCAATGCCGCGGAACCCACCTCTGTCATATTCCGGTTCATATCCCATTTCACATAAGAAATCGGGGCACTTTGAAAAAGATTGGTGAGCGTATCAATCAGCCATTCACACACATCTTCCCTGCTTAAATCTAAGACAAGCTGATTCCTCGAAAGTGTCCGATTTCTCCCCGCTACATGCAGACACCAATCAGGATGCTTTCGGTACAAATCGCTATCAGGCGAAACCATTTCCGGTTCCACCCACAATCCAAATTTCATCCCCCTATCATTCAAATAACCCCCTAATCCGTGTAATCCATGCGGCAGTTTTTTTCTGTTGACGATCCAATCCCCAAGCGAGCTCTTATCATCGTCTCGATGGCCAAACCAGCCATCATCCAGTACAAACAGTTCGATTCCAAGTCCCTTTGCCGCATTAGCAATTTCTTTTAATTTGTTTTCAGTAAACCGAAAATAGGTAGCTTCCCAATCATTGATGAGAATCGGCCGTGTTTGATCCCGATACACTCCGCGGGACACCCGGCTTCGAATGACTTTATGGAAAACTCTCGACATCCCTCCTAGCCCCTCTGACGAATAAACCATCAGCACTTCAGGTGTTTGAAAAGTCTCCCCCGGTTCCAACCGCCAGGAAAAATTAAACGGATTAATCCCCATGCTGATTCGGGTCGTCTCAAATGGGTCTGTCTCAATGGACGCCAAGAAATTCCCGCTGTAAACCAAACTGATCCCGTAAACATCTCCATACTCTTCGGTTGCATCTTTTGATAATAAGGCTAAAAAGGGATTATGCTGGTGACTGCTTGCCCCCCGTGAAGAAGAAATGGATTGAACACCATGGGTCAGGGGTCTTCGTTCGATATGCCGCTCCCGTGCCCATGTTCCTTGCAGATGCAGCCAGTCCCAATTTGAGTCATGAAAATCGAGCGACATGCTCATACATTTTTGTATATCCACCGCTCCGCTTCCTAAGTTTTCAAAGAAGACTGACCTAGTGATGACATCAAAATCCCGATAAATCGTGTAATATAAGTTCAGCCCAACTCCGAGAAATGAATCTACCAAAGTTATTAATAGGGTATCTGCTTCCTCGTCATCTTCAACATAGGCCATCGGCAAGCCTTTTAAAGACGGCTTTCCTTTTAAAATTTGATAGGAATCATAGACAAATTCCGTGACCGTCGTTCCGTCAGGACACTGAAACTGATAAGCTGGCGTTCGGAAATCCCCATTTCCAAAAGCCGGATATTCCTGCGGAAGTGTATCCAGTGAAAATCGAGGGTCTGTTGGTTCGTTAGCCGGCGAAAACGCTCTACCTTTAAATGATAATATTTCTGAAGGCTGAAGCACCTGAACCTGACTGCCCCAATGCAAATGAGCTAAATACTTCCCATGAACCAGTTGAATCATATAACTGATTTTCCCATTATATAAATGAAACACTCGATCTTCTTCATTCCATTCAATTGGCATATCCACACCCTCCAATAAGACATTTATTAATCTATATTCAGGGCTTAAGTGGAAAATGGTGACAGGCACCACATAAAAATTGAAATTTTTGTAGATACTATTTAGTAGATACTATGTGGCAGCGGATTTTTTATAAATGATTATAGGATGTGCAGTGGATGGAGTATTTAAATCAACTTCTCGACCATTTCGGCTATCTAGGGATCATTTGTGCTTTAATTGGGGGAATCATTGGCTTGCCAATCCCTGATGAGGTTCTTCTTACTTATGTAGGCTATAATGTTTTTGCAGGTAAATTAGCGTACCTGCCGTCACTCTTATGCGCCTACTTGGGGGCAAGCTGCGGAATCACACTGAGCTTTATATTAGGCATCACGCTTGGAGCGCCATTTTTACATAAGTTTGGACCCAAACTGCATATCAGCGAAGTAAAAATCAAACGGACGAAAAAACTATTCAATAAATTTGGACCATTCCTTTTAGTCTTCGGCTTTTTTATTCCTGGAGTTCGGCATATTACCGCCTATCTCGCAGGCATAAATAATTACTCTTATAAAAAATTTGCCTTGTTCGCTTATCTAGGTTCCATCCTGTGGTGTTTTACCTTTATCACTATAGGAAGAATCCTTGGCGGCAACTGGACCATTGTTGCAACCTATATTTCCAGGTATAGCATTTACCTTATTGTCCTCTTCCTGGCAGGTATCCTTATTTTCTATACTTATAAAAGAAAAAGAAAAGTTCTGCAAAATACATCTTATGATTGAAAAAGATGCTCTTAACCTAAAGAGCATCTTTTTTGCTACCAGCCTCTGCTTGCACCGCCGCCGCCAGAGGAGCCGCCCCCACCGCCGCGGGACCCACCTCCTCCGCCTCTGCCGCCGCCTCGTGACAGAATGGATAGAAGGAAATAAGTCAAGGTGCCTCCGAAAAATTTAAAGTCTAAAACTACCACAACAAGAACAATGATGATGAGAAGCCACGAAGGAATTCCTATCCCTTCATCCTGCGGTACTGTCTTTTGGCCGTCACCACCGTTATATTCGGCAAGGACCTCATTGGCCAGTGCTTTATATGTTCCCATAACGGCCTGGTTCGGCTGGTTATTTTTCAAATAAGGAATAGCATATTGATCTAAGATTCGGCCGGCTTTAGCATCTGGAATTCTTCCCTCGAGACCGTAACCTACCTCAATCCTGATTTTGTGTTCCTTCATTGCTAAAACTAGGAGGACCCCATTGTCCTCTTTCTTACTGCCAATCCCATATTGGCGGAATGCCTCATTTGCATATTCTTCTATGGGTCGGTCGCCAATAGTTTGGACGGTCAACACAGCCACTTGAGCGGTTGTTCGGTCTTCAAGGTTCCTGCCTATATTAATTAGTTCTGTTTTTTCTGTTTCATTTAGGACATGGGCCGTATCTTGTACATAGATATCACCGGCTGGAGCAGGTATTTGGACATCCTCAGCAAGTGCATGGGCTGTACACAGTAGTACAGTGGTAAACACTAACAGAAAGCTGAAGATATTTTTGGCTCTCATTACCCGTTGCCTCCAAAGTCAACTTTTGGTGCTTCTTGTGCATTAGGGGCTGCTTTAAAATATTCCTTTTGATCAAACCCGCCGATTCCTGCAATAATTGAGCCCGGAAATCTTTTCACTTTTTTATTAAATATTGCTACTTGTTCATTATAATCTTTGCGGGCGACAGCAATTCTGTTTTCTGTTCCAGCCAATTCGTCCATTAGCTGGGTAAATTGCTGGTCAGCCTTCAGATTGGGGTAATTCTCAACGACAACTAGCAAACGGCTAAGTGCTCCTGATAATTGATCGTTAGCTGCAGCTTCTTCTTCGGGGGTATTTGCTCCGGCAAGCTGTGCACGTGCATCCGAGATAGAGGCAATAACTTCTTTTTCATGAGCAGCATAGCCTTTTACCGTACTCACTAAGTTTGGAATTAAATCGAGCCTTCGTTGGAGTTGATTTTCGATTTGAGCATGAGATTGATTTACGTCTTCTTCTAAATTGACAAAGCTGTTATAGCTGGACATGAACATTAGTCCTAAAATGACAATGATCCCAACTACGATTCCTATTCCCAGCCAACTTTTTTTCAATCTAATCACGTCCTTTCTCACCTAAAGTATATCTAGCACTTTGTGAATAAATTCCCTTTTTAAAATAGAATAAAACTTACCTTACATTTATTAATCATACGTTTGTTTAGTTTATTATTTTGACCCAATAATTGTTGAATTAACAGCGCTTAAGCCATTTAATTAAACGATTGATTAGTTTTGTTGTTCAACTAACTAATCGTTTGATTAGTTTTTAATTATAGGGCTAGCTGTGTTTAAATAGTAGAACCTAGGTATTTTTTGAAACCTTTAGTGGACATTACCGTATATATACTTAAATAAACTTAAAAAGAAGGAAGATTTATATTGGGATCTTATATTTTACTAATTGGACAATATGCTTTTGATGCCTATTATTGGTTAATCCTAATTTCAATTTTTGGCTCATGGTTCCCTCAATTCCAGTCTTCAAAGATTGGATTATGGATTTCGAAGGTCGTTGAACCTTATCTTGGCTTCTTTAGGCGGTTCATCCCCCCGCTAGGGCCTATTGATGTTTCACCAATTGTTGCTTTATTCGTTTTTAGATATCTATCAGGATTTGCTTTAGAAGGGTTACGGCAATCATTGAATGTCATTGGGGTATAATGATAAAGAACCAAGTGAGGACTCATGTCGAGATTGTCCTCACTTGGTTTTTTCATTTATTAATCGTTCAATCAGTTGAAATAACTTATAGTTCAATAGTATGTCTCTTTTCGTCCACACCTTCCTTGGTAAAAATGCGTTCAATATATTGAATTTGGCTCTCTGACATTAACATAACTGTTGAGCTCCTCGTTCCATAATCCTTACTAGTAATAAACAAGGGGGAAAGCATCCGTTCCCAGTCTAAAGAGACCCCCGTACTTGGAAGCTTCTCGTCTGGGACAGGATCGGTGTTTTGCAGGAGTAGAAACAGTTCTTCTGCCAGCCCTTCCTTTTTGCCGTCAATAATATCCGATATCCCGCTCTTTCCCTTTTCTACCTTCGGCCAGCTGCTATTTAATAAATGGTTGCTGACACCATATATCCCTGGCTCTAACTTTTCCAGCCTTTGGCCAACATTTGAGTAATAATATAATGCATGCAAATCCCCTGACACTAAGTTATAGCCAGGATATAAATGCTTATGGGTCTCTAAATTATTCATATAATCTTCTATGTTTCCTTTATATTTCAGTGCATCTGCGACTAACTCGCCCCGTGAACGTTTTCCGTCGGTTAGCTCTTTTGGATCGCGGTAATTCGTCAATGCGGCAAAACGGCCGCTGGAAGTAACACCCATCCAAGTTCCCATCTTCTCTAAATCCCGTCCAGCGAGAATTTCGGGGCAATCCTCCCAAAAATGGGCAGGTGCAGTCGGCCGCTGATAAAACTCATCACGATTAGCAGCAACAATAAGCTTATATTTCTCATGAACATGATAAGCAAATAAAATCAAACACATGACCCTCACTACCTTTGCAATAAAAAAAATGGATACACATAGAGAGTAACCAGCACTATATTATTATTCTGCCCCTTCTTAGTAAAAACCTCTTCAACCAGTGACAGGCACCAAAATTAAGCTCCGCGTAGTAATAATGGTGACAGGCACCGAATGATTTTATAGGTTTGGGAAGAAAATAATGATGTTTAAAGGATGAATAGGGGGGCTGTTTTATTATGTCAGAGTTAGAGCCAATTGAGTATGAGACGGGCACTGCGATTCGCGATTATGATATTATCCAAATTACCCAAAATGAAAATGGTTATGAAGTCTTGCTGGATGTGAATTTAGACAGCGGCTATGCCTTAGCTAGAACAAAGTTGGAAATTACTCATGAAGATTTACAGGGATATGAAACCAACCAGATCGAAGAAGGCATAAAATACGCTTTGGGCTTTTTCTCATAAGAGATTAATTAGATTCAAAATAAAATATCCCCGCTCTGTATCCTAAGAGCGGGGATATTCTCCTTTATCCTACTGTTAAGCGGATTTGATTTCCTGCAGGATCATTTGTAAGATAGTCGTTTTCTTCCTTTTTTAAAGGTGCACCAATCTGCTTAAGCTGCTCGATGACTTTTTCTCTTGCTGAATCAGCAGGAAAGACAAGGGTAAACCAATTCAAACCGATACTATTTTGGGGTGGTGCCTGCGCACCTGCTCCCTGCCAAGTATTAATAGCCACATGATGATGATAACCGCCAGTAGACAGAAAGACAGCTTGTGGATAGTAACTCACGACATCAAAACCAAGACCTTTTGTATAGAAATCTTTCGCTTTCTCTAGATCGCCAACATGGAGATGGATATGCCCCATAACCGTGCCAGATGGAAGTCCCGTCCATTCTGAACTGCTTGCTGCTAGAATTCCTTCTGCATCCACTTCTTCAGTGGCCATATCAACTAATCCGTTTTTCCACGTCCATTCACTTGAGGGACGATCCTGGTAAACTTCGATTCCGTTACCGTCTGGATCATTCAGATACAATGCCTCACTAACATAATGGTCCCCTGCTCCAAGTGGATAGCCAGTTTCGATGATGTGCCGCAGAAAGGCTCCTAAGTCCGCACGGGAAGGCAGTAAAATCGCAAAATGATATAATCCTGAAGTCCGTTCCGGCTTAGGAATTACTCCAACAGGTTCTTCAAGAATGACTAAAGGGGATTTCCCATCAGCAGTTAAAACAGCTCTCCGTTCGTTTCGGTCCAGTACTCTAAGGCCAATTATTTGTTGATAAAACGTAACGGAGTAATCTAAATTTTTCACTTTTATATTAACCAGACCTACATAAGTATTCGGGCTTTGGTGGAATTTATCCATTTCATCCCTTCCTTTCCATTCAATCTGCTTATAATTGCTTATTAATATCATTTAAAAAGACCTAAATTATTATTCTGCTGCTTATATTTCCACCTCCACAGTGTAACACAGGATTGTCTTGAATTCAATTATTTTTATTTCGAGATAATTGAAATAAAAGAATGGTGACAGGCACCAAAAAAGGATAACGCATGGTGCCTGTCACCATTTTTATGCTTCTATTATATCAGGCTGCTTGTAGGCAGTTTCGTCAAATTCTCCTGTTGCTTTGCTTGTGAGGACACCTGCTGTCATTGCCCCGCTTACATTTAAAGCGGTCCGGCCCATATCTATTAGAGGCTCAACAGATATGAGCAAGCCGACGATTGCTATCGGAAGGTTCATGACCGATAAAACAATTAAGGCTGCAAACGTTGCTCCGCCCCCTACACCCGCAACACCAAATGAACTTATGGCGACAACAAGAATCAACATCACAATAAAAGAAAGGCTTGTTGGGTCAACCCCTGCACTCGGAGCAACCATCACCGCTAACATAGCTGGATAGATTCCTGCACACCCATTTTGGCCGATTGTTAAACCGAAGGAACCGGCAAAATTCGCTATTCCTTCCGAGACACCCAGATCTTTATTTTGTGTTTTAATCGTCATTGGCAGCGTTCCCGCACTGGTACGTGAAGTGAAAGCAAAGGTCAAGGTAGGAAGTGCCTTCTTTACATATCTGTAAGGATTTAATTTGGCAAAAGCTAAAAGAAGCAAATGCACAACAAACATAATGACAAGTGCCACATAAGAGGCAATCACAAACTTCCCTAGTTTCGCAATCGCTTCATAATCACTTGTGGCGGTTACTTTAGTAATAATCGCTAGTATTCCATACGGGGTAAGGCGGAGAATGAGTGTGACGACCCTCATAATGATTGAATAAATAGTATCAATGATTTTAGCGAAAAACTCAGCATGCCCAGGATCTTTCCGTTTCACCCCAAGATAGGCAATCCCGATAAAGGCAGCAAAAATAACCACACCAATCGTAGAAGTTGCCCGCGCCCCAGTTAAATCTTGAAAAGGATTACTAGGCACTAATTCAAGAATTTGCTGTGGAAGGGTCATATTATCAACACTCGCAGCCCTTTCCGTTAATTGCTCATTTCGTACCTTTTCAGCCTCCCCCTCGTTCAGATGGATGCCATCAAGACCAAATCCCAGTGCTGAGCCTATTCCAATTGCAGCTGAGACCGCCGTCGTCCCAAGTAAGATGGCAATTACAAGAAAACTAACTTTACCAATATTTTTAGTTAATTTGAGCTTTGTAAATGCCCCAACAATAGAAATGAAGACAAGCGGCATCACAACCATCTGGAGCAATTTTATATAACCCACACCAACAACATTGAACCAATCAATCGATTTTGTGGTTACTTCATGGGTCGTTCCGTAAATCAAATGAAGAATATAACCAAAAATAATACCTAACCCTAAAGCACTAAAAACACGTTTTGAAAACGACACATGCTTTTTCTGCATGACAAATAAACCAAACATGAGCAATAGTAAGACAGCGATATTAATAATAATCAGAACTGTATTCATCGTATTCCTCCCCTGTTTCCTTATAGAAAATCAACATTCCTATCAGTAAACTTAGAAATACACAATCTGAACCTGCAGCATTTACCTATACCGTTTATCAAACGTTTGATAATAAATAAATATGCCAAGTTCACCATTATATACCACACCCAAAACTGGGGTATATAGCAAAAGTTTTTATTGTGGTAACCAGAAAAAAGGGTGACAGGCACCGGTCGTGGACAAAGTCCACGGCCGGTGCCTGTCACCCTTTTTACCGTTATCAACTTGCTAGCGGAAGTTTGATTTCGACCTTGGTTCCTTCTTTCAGTCTGCTTGTGTAGGTAATAGTGCCATGATGCTGTTTCAAAATTTTGTGGCAGATCATGACTCCAAGGCCTGTTCCTTTTTCTTTCAAACTGTAGAACGGCTCTCCGAGACGAGGAAGGAGTTCTTCGGGAATCCCCAAGCCATGGTCTTGGACTGAGATCACACAACTATTTTCACCATCTTCTCTTAGTCTAATTTGAATATCCCCGCCATTTGGCATCGCCTCAATGGCATTCTTTAAGACATTTAAGAAAACTTGTTTTAATTGGTTCTTTTCTCCATTAACAATGAATGGACCTCCGTCGACCATTAAGTCAAACTGAATATTGTTCATATTTGCTTGCGGATGCAGCAGTTCGACCGTATTTTCTAATAACTCCCCCAAACTCACTTGGTTTAACTGGACTGCTTGCGGTTTGCCAAGTGAAAGAAGCTCACTTGTAATGGCCTCAATTCTCTCTAATTCACTTAGGAGTATATCATTATAGTGATTTGAACGATTTTCTGCCTTATACAATTGAACAAAACCTTTAATCGTTGTCAGTGGATTTCGGATCTCATGTGCCACACCCGCAGCCAGCTCACCAACAATAGAGAGCTTTTCTGACTGCAATAGAATTTCTTCGGACTTTTTCCGCTCGGATATATCCCGGCTGATAATGACAATATTTTCAACCGTATCCTCACTGCCCTTTACAGGCATACACTTCGACTCAAATTCAATCCAATATCCTTCCTTATGCTTTAATCGTAATTCCATCGATTGGGACTCCATATATGTAAACATCTTACGAATGGAATCTTGAAACATCGATACATCATCTGGATGAATTAACTGGAAACATCTATGTTTCTGTAACTCAGCACATGGATAGCCTAATACATCTTCATGAGACGGAGAAAGATAACTAATAGCATGCTCATTATCCATCAACAGAATTAAATCAGATGTGTTCTCTGCAATCAACCGGTATTTCGCTTCACTTGCTTCCACGAGCTCGTACATCTCGGACAACCTTCGATTTAACCGGTGCAGTTTTTCATAGGACTCAATCAATAGAACACCGATCACCACTCCCAGCATGACGAAGATGAGATATTGTAAGTGAAATAATGTTTTATCTGTAAATACTTGAAAAATAATAGGCACTAAGATGATATAAATCAGAGTATAGGTTATGTAATAAATAACGCTCTTTTTTCACATGGGTAAGCTGTTTCGCGGCGAGATGAATCACAGAAAAGGAAACCATAATGACGATCCATCCAATAATAGCAGGTGTCCAGTGCCCGCTTTCAAGCAATCTCATCCCTAAGGCCATTAACCCTGTTATCCAGCCGGATAGAGGACCGAAATAGACAAATATCAAAATGAGAGGAGCATAGCGGATATCGTAAGAATAGCCCGCTTGTTGAAAGGATAGCCTTACCAAAATAATAGATACAATCCCTCCATAAACCCCTGCCCAATATTGCCAATTTTTTAGCGGCTTATGGTGAAGGAAGGAACCGATTATCAGTGGAACACAAACCAAAAGTGAGAAAATTGAGAGATTGATAATATAGTCTAAAAGAACCAACGGACTCCCACCCAAACTTTGTCAAATTAGGATATATTTCTTATCTTAAACTAGAGTGCATTCTATTTCTATATAAATATTGATTTCCTGGCATAATCTCCATCTTTTGTTCTTTATCATCCTGGAGTATGGTTATTTTATATTATAGAGTTTACACTTCTCATAAAACCTCGTTTTCCCTATTTCCAGCAGCTGTGCAGCTTTTTGTTTATTCCCGTTTGCCGCAGCTAAAGCATTCAATATCGCTTCCTTTTCAACTTGAGCCAGCTTTTCCTTTAATGGAATAATAGAGGAAGGTATTTTATTACCAGTGTCTTCCTGACTTGCGATACGATCAACCTCGCTAGAAATTTGCCTCTCTTTATCACGTAAATATAACGGAAGATGGGATAATTCAATCGTTTGTCCATCAAGGACATTAATTGCCCGCTCAAGCACATTTTCAAGTTCACGAATATTCCCTGGCCATGAATGTTCAATTAATCTTTGCTGCACTTCTTCAGAAAGTTCAATTCCAGCTCGAAAAAACTTCCTTTCCATTTTCTGCAGCAGACGCAGCGAGATTAACTTTAGATCCTCTTTTCTTTTTTTCAAAGGAGGAATTTCTATTTTAATGACATTTAAGCGGTAGTATAAGTCCTGCCGGAACTTTCCTTCATTGACCATTTTTTCAAGATTACGATTCGTTGCGGCAATGACACGGACATCGACCGGAATGGACCTCTGCCCGCCAACTCTCTGGACTTCCTTTTCCTGCAGCACTCGGAGCAGTTTACTTTGCATGGAAAGCGGCATTTCGCCGACTTCGTCTAGAAAAAGAGTACCATTATGAGCTATTTCAAATTGGCCTTTCTTCCCTCCTTTTTTTGCGCCTGTAAACGCCCCATCATCATAACCAAATAGTTCTGATTCAAAGAGATGTTCAGGGATGGAGGCACAGTTAATGGCTACTAATGGCAAAGAGGAACGGATGCTGTGGTTATGGATGGCATGGGCAAACAATTCCTTGCCTGTGCCCGACTCCCCTATTAAAAGAACGGAGGAATTACTGTCAGAAATCCGCTCCGCCAACTGTTTAGCCTCAAGAAAGGGCTGGCTTTTGCCAATCAAATCATGAAAATAGTATTTACCTGTTAACTCTCTTTCTACTTTTGTCTTATAGTATTTTAATTCTTCCACTAAGTGCTGAATCTTTGTTTTATACATCCGCCATTCCTCAGGACTGCGGAACATAACCGTCCCAAGGGCGCCTACAAGCTTCCCATCCACGACGAGTGGATAGCGGTTTGCAATCATTTCACTTCCATTGATTGGATGAAGGGAGTCCAGTTCTTTATGGCCTGTTTTAGCGACAATATGCATCCGTGAATTCTCAATCACATCCTGTACTGGCCGGCTGAGCGCCTCTTCCACTGTCGTTCCCAAGAACTCACAATAGGCTTCATTTATATAAATAATCGTACCCTCACGGTCGGTTACTACGATTCTTTCCGCTAATAGATTGATAATTTGTTCATACCAATCAACCGGAATCGCTTCCATTCCACTGTTCATTGATCCACAACCTTTCAATCTTGGATATAAATTATTATATCAAACGAACCTATTGTTAAATAGATAAGTTTATTTTTCTAAAAAAAATAGAATCCTATCCAGTACGGAATAGGACTCTATTTGTCGTTATTGGGCTGTATATCCGCCATCCAAAATAACGGCTTGGCCGGTGATACCTCTTCCTTTATCACTTGCTAAAAAGACGGCATAATCCGCTATTTCTGTTACGGCCAAAAGCCGTTTTTGGGGAACAAGCGGTAAGAGGACCTCGTCCATTACACTTTCTAAGCTGACATTTCTGGTCGCTGCGAGATCAGCTAACTGATTTCTAACCAGCGGTGTGTCGACATATCCCGGACAAAGGGCATTAACAGTGATTCCGCTCGCTGCCCCTTCTAGTGCCGCCACCTTTGTTAATCCGATCACCCCATGTTTCGCACTATTATAGGCAGCCTTTCCGGCAAATCCAATGACCCCATTAATCGACGCCATATTTATTATTCTTCCAAAACCCTGTTCCTTCATAATTGGAAATACATTTTTAATGCCGACGAACGGAGCGGTTAACATGATCTTTACTAAAAGTTCGAACTTTTCAGTTGGGAATTCTTCGATTGGCGATACATACTGCATACCGGCGTTATTCACTAAGATATCCAGGCGGCCAAATGTTTTATATGCCTGTTGAATGCTATTTTTAAAAGCATCCTCATTTGTCACATCACATGGAGCGGCCAAGGCTTCATATCCTTGCGCTCTTAATTCCGCTGCCACCTGTTCACTTTTTTCTGCGTGTAAATCGGAAATAACAACATTAGCCCCCTCCTGGGCAAAGGTTTTTGCAATTTCTAAGCCAATGCCGCTCGCTGAACCAGTAATAAAGGCTGTCTTTCCTTCTAATAATTTACTCATTATGCCTGCCTCCTCTTAGTCTAGTAATCTCTCATAAATAATTCAGATCCCTGCATTAAAATTATGCAAAAAATGTGCCAACTTTTTTTTAAAAATCATCTCACCTAGCCACTCTTCCTGGTTAGGATGATTCCGTTATTCCGGAAAATCGAACCTTTACTTTTCCGCAAAAATGGAATTTTCCGTTTTTACGGAAGTCCATCGCACTGCCCTTTTCGGGTTGTACCTGAAAACCTAAAAAAAAGACTTATCCGCCAAACAAGCGAATAAGTCTTTTTGATAAAATCGTCGTTTATTCTGGGTCTACCTTTGTATTAAATACCTGCTTACCATCTTTATATTCTAAAACAGTAGCTGATTTAATAGGATTGTGGTTTTTGTCGATCGTCACAGTACCTGTAACAAGAGATAGATCTTTCGTCTTTTCTAAAGCTTCTTTAATCTTAGCAGAATCTGTGCTGCCTGCGCTCTTGATTGCATCTGCTAACAGATAAACAGAATCATAACCAAGGGCATTAAATGCGTTAGGTGAGTTGCCATCGTTTGCTTCTTTAAACGCAGATACAAATGTTTGAACTTTTTGGTCTTTGTCTTCAGAAGAGTAGTGGTTTGTAATGTATGTGTTGTTTAATGCATCTGCACCTGCTAATTCAACTAACTTCGGTGAATCCCAGCCATCAGCACCCATTAATGGAGCAGTGATTCCTAATTCACGGGCTTGCTTAACAATTAAACCTACTTCTTCATAATAACCAGGGATAAAGATGAATTCTGGATTTTTAGCTTTGATACGTGTTAAAGTTGCACGGAAATCTGTATCCTTTGCTACATATGCTTCCTCAGCAACAACTTTGCCGCCTGCCTTTTCGAACGTTTCTTTAAAAGAAGCTGCCAAACCTTTCGCGTAGTCACTTGCACTGTCCGCAAAAATTGCTACATTCTTAACTTTTAAGTTATTAGCTGCAAAGTTTGCTGCCACTGTTCCTTGGAATGGATCAATGAAAGAGGTACGGAAGACATATTCATTTAATTTTCCTTTATCCGTTACAGTTACATTTGGTGCTGTTCCTGATGGAGATAAAAGGATGGTTTTATTACTATTTGCAATTTCAGCTTGTGCAACCGTGTCACCGCTCGTAGCAGCACCAATGATTGCTGCAACCTTGTCTTGGCTTGTTAACTTAATTGCACCGTTCGTAGCTTCAGCCGCTTCTGATTTGTTATCCACTTTAACCAATTCTATTTTCTTGCCGTCAACGCCGCCTTCTTTATTGATCTCTTTAACTGCTAGATCAATCCCTGAAGCTAGGGACTCCCCGTAAGATGCTACTCCACCGGAAAGTTCTAAGTTCACACCGATTTTAATTGAATCTCCTGCGCTGCCCGCGCTATCTTTTGCTCCTGAACATCCGGCCAATACACCAGCCAATAATGTTGAAGCCATAAACATCTTTGCAAAATTCTTCTTCATCATGACGCTCCCCTTTTCTATTTATCTGATTTTTCTGACATAAACAACCGTAAATTAATAGTCTCGAAGAAAGGTATGTTTTGTCGAATAATTAATGATATTTAGTATTGTAATACAATTAATTTCATTCGTCTAGTATATTATTTATTAATTTTAATATTTCTGAAATATATTATTATTCAAATCAATTAAATCCTACTTAACTCTTTTTATATAGTGTTTATCCATCTATCGAACTTCTCTCTCCTTTCTCTAAAGGTATTCTATAATACTGAAGTGTTTCATGAATGAATAACTTAGATGGGTGCGTTTTCAAAAAGAACATAACAAAAAAGGCAGCTCTCCTAGAGGAGGCTGCCTTTTACAAGGGGAATTATCTTTTCTTTGCGTGTTTGCGCATATCAAAGGCTACTGCCACAATAATGATTAAGCCTTTTACGATGAATTGGATATATGGACTTACACCAAGAAACGCGAGACCGTAGTTAATAACTTGGAAAATTAACACCCCAGTGACTACCCCTGGTACAGTTCCGATCCCACCTGAAAGGGATACACCGCCGACTACGCATGCCGCGATCGCGTCGAGTTCGTACATGTTTCCTGTATTATTTGTTGCACTGCCTACACGTCCCGCCTCTAAAGTACCTGTTAAGCCATAGAGAAGTCCTGCAATTGTATAAATAATAATTAGATTCTTTGCAACGTTTACTCCAGAAACCTTTGCTGCCTCTGGATTTCCACCAATGGCGTACATATTTTTACCGAGCTGAGTTTTATTCCAGACAACCCAAATAATTAAGGAAACGATGATAGCGTAAAGGATAAGATACGGGAATTCATATTGGCCTAATTTGATCCCGCGTTGAGCAAATGTCGTAAACTTTTCACTTAACCCACCGATTGGCTGTGCGCCGTATGGAGGGCGGTCAAAGTAAATGGAAGTCAAACCATAAACACCGATCATCATCCCTAATGTGGCGATGAACGGGGGAACGTGGAGTTTAGAAACAATCACACCATTTAAAGCAGAGATAAGACCTGTTGCAGCCATAGCTAGTAAAATTGGAACAAAAAGCGGTAATTCAGGCAAGTTAGGATACATTTTATAGGCGTAATCGCCAGCCTGCAGCATTGATGCTGAAATAACCGCAGCAAGACCAACCATACGCCCTGCTGATAGATCGGTCCCTGCTGTGATTAAGATACCAGCAACCCCTAGAGCAATAATAATACGGGAAGATGACTGACTCAGAATATTAATTAAGTTCGTTATCGATAAGAAGTCTGGGGATGCTGCCACAATACCAACAACTAGTAGAATTAATACTACATAGATAACATTATCTACCATCCACTTTGAAAGATTTGGCTTGGATTTCTTTCCATTATTGAAATCTGATTTTTTATTATTAGAACCAGATTTGTTTATATCATTAGAATCTGATTTTTTTAAAGCTTGTGTACTCATATTTGTCGCCTCCTAATACAATGCGGCTAAACGCATAATTTCTTCTTGAGAAGTTGTCTTCGTATCCACAATCCCAGCAGCTTTTCCATTACTCATCACTAAAATCCGATCAGTTGTACCTAATAGCTCCGGCATTTCGGAGGAAATCATGATTATGCCCTTTCCCTCAGCCGCCAATTGGTTGATTAACTGGTAAATCTCGAATTTAGCTCCTACATCAATCCCGCGAGTCGGCTCATCCAACAGCAAAATATCGGGCTTTGTTAATAGCCAGCGCCCAATGATCACCTTTTGCTGGTTACCACCGGATAAGCTGCCAATCGATGTTTTCTGCGAAGGTGTTTTTACCTTCATTGAATCAATGACCCATTGCGTATCACCCGCAACTTTTTTATCAGATAAAAATCCGCTTTTTGTTTTATACTGCTTCATGTTAGAAATAATCGAGTTAAAGCTAATGCTTAAGTCTGCAAAAATACCGGTTGATCGTCTTTCCTCTGTTACAAGAGCGAAACCATTTTTAATGGCGTGCTGTGGGGAAGCGTTTTTAACGACCTTACCATTCAGCTCGATGGTTCCAGATTTTAATGCACGAATTCCGAAGATCGCTTCAACAACTTCCGTTCTTTTTGAGCCAACTAAACCAGCAATTCCGAGGATTTCCCCCTTTCTCAGCTCAAAACTTACATCTGAAAAAGATGGCTGTGTTTCTGCCGTTAAATCAGAAACCTTTAAGATCATTTCTCCAGGATTATTTTCCTTTGCAGGAAAGCGCTGTGATAAGTCACGGCCTACCATTAACTTAATAATTTCATCTGTTGTTAGGTCCTTTGCACTTCTCGTCGCGATGTACTGGCCGTCACGCATGATGGTTACTTCGTCTGAAATCTTTAAGATTTCCTCCATTTTGTGAGAGATATAGATAATCGCTACATTCTCACTCTGCAGCCTCTTGATGATTTTAAATAAATGATTTACTTCAGTCTCGGTTAATGATGATGTCGGCTCATCCATTACAATAATTTTTGAATGATAAGAAACGGCTTTTGCTATTTCAACCATTTGCATCTCAGAAACGGATAATGAACTAACCTTGCTGCGCGGGTCTAGATTAATATCTAGACTTTTAAATATAGCCGCTGTATCTTCGTACATTCTCTTTTCATCAATGAAGATACCTTTTTTCGGATAACGGCCAAGCCAAATATTATCCATAACATTTTGCTGCCGGACCTGGTTTAATTCCTGATGCACCATGGAAACACCATTTTCTAAGGCCTGCTTGGAGTTAGCAAAGGATACCTCATTTCCATTAAAGGTGATTTTGCCTTCATCCATAGAATAAATTCCGAATAAGCATTTCATTAAGGTTGATTTTCCTGCACCGTTTTCACCCATTAAGGCATGGACCGAACCCGGTCTTACTTTCAAGGTAACATTGTCTAAAGCAAGCACCCCGGGGAATCTTTTGGTGATATTTTGCATTTCTAATAGATAGGCAGTACTTGATCCTGTCATAAGTGAACCTCCTAACTTACCATTTAAAAATATGGCTGACTATAACTAACCAGTTCCTGCCTGCTTGATAAAGGAACTAGTTTTAATTTTTTACGGTATCCAGCTTTACCAGCTTTGTTCTCCGAACGAAGGAAAAGCATGATCCTTCCCTTCGTTCGAAGAGCGCCAAGGGGCTAATGCCCTCACGAAAGGCGCTCCGAGCCCAAACTCTTATTTATAAGCGTCCCTACCAACTTGAATATTGTCTTTTGTGATTTCAATGTAAGGAACACGAACTGCTTTCTTGTCATCAAGCTTCCACTCTGTGCCATCTAGCACGTCTTTGCCTTTTGCTGCATTTGCCGCAAGGTCAATTGTTGCTTTACCTTGGTTCTTTGCATCATTCAAGATCGTACCAACCATTTTGCCTTTTTCAATCATTTCAAGTGCTTCTGGAATCGCGTCAACACCTACTACTGGAATAAACTTGTCGCCAGTGAAGTAGCCTGCTTTTTCAAGTGATGCAATAGCACCTAATGCCATACCATCGTTGTTAGCGATTACAAACTCAATCTTGTCGCTGTACTTAGAAACCCAAGCATCCATTTTTTCAGTAGCTTTTGTTGCATCCCACATAGCCGTATCCATTGCTAATTCTTCCACTTGAATGCCTTTAGACTTTACAGTATCCACAGCGAATTTTGTACGAGCTTCAGCATCTGGGTGTCCCGGCTCACCTTTTAGTAATACATATTGCAGCTTGCCGTCACCATTTTTATCATACTTGTCTTTGTTTGCCTCCCAAGCCTTTGCAATCAATTCACCTTGCAGGACTCCAGATTCTGAAGAAGTTGTTCCAACATAATAAGCCTTATCGTAGCCACTAAGTACGCTCTCATCTGGCTCTTTATTAAAGAAGATAACAGGAATATCTTTAGCCTTTGCTTTATCAACGATTGTTTGTGCTGCCTTTGGATCTACCAGATTGATAGCAAGTGATTTTGCGCCTTTAGCGATTAAAGTATCCACTTGTTCAATTTGTTTGGCTTGGTCGTTCTGTGAGTCATTCAGCATTAAGTTCACATTCCCTTTTGCTGAAGTTTCCATTGCACGGCGTACATAGGACATAAAGTTGTCATCAAACTTGTAAATCGTTGCCCCAACAGCTGGCAGCTTGGTGTCTTTGCTGGAAGAATCCCCCGAACCGCTTGTGGAACTGCTGCTGCAGCCTGCTGCTAATAGAATACTGGATGCAACCGTTAATGATAGAATTAAACCCTTTTTCTTCAAATTCATCATTCTCCCCTACTTTTTTATAAAGGATCAATTAAGCTGTTTTAAGAACTTAACTTAATTAAGCCTCCTTGTAAGCCTTTACAAATATAGTAGCATGGTGATATCGGTTACAATAGGGCGACCTATAGCACATATTTGCGATTATCTAGATTATCTTGCAATCTTTGAAATATGAATGTAATAAATTTGATTTTAAAATAGAAAGGAGCAATTTCAACTGAAATTGCCCCTCACTGAACATTCTACTTAACAGCTGCCTTCCGGAATTCACTCGGTGACAATCCCGTCAACTTTTTAAATACCCTGCTGAAATAGTTAGGATCTCTATAGCCTACAGAATAACAGATTTCTTTCATACTTTTCCCTAGGTCGAGCATCTCCGCTTTGGCTCTCTTGATTCTAATTTCAGTCAGATAGTCGATAAAAGTCATTCCAAATCGATCTTTAAATAACTTACTAAAATAGAATGGACTAAGTTCCACATATTCAGCAGCAGACTCCAATGTAATGGCTTCTGCATAATGCGTTTCAATATAATCCTTCGCCTTTTGCAGCATCCCCTTCGCGTGATTATTCCGCCACACCTGTACATGCTGTACCACTGCAAGTAAATGTGTCTTTCCCTTTTCAAGAAGGATACGTATTTCATCAGATTCATCGAAATTAGGAATCCGCTCATATGTAATTCCTAAATCATGAAGCATGCGGGAAATAAGGATAAATAGCTCCTCAAATGATTTTTTTACAATAGAGGCCCTTGTATTATTGGTACCAAGCTTTGATACAAAAGAATCAAAGAGCAGCATAACCTGATTGACATCCCCTTGTCTGATACTATCAAGCAGCTTTTTCTCCACTTTTATAATCTCAGAGTCAGTCGGTACTTCAAAGGCGGGTCCCTGCTTATTGAAAAATAAATATTTTCGATTAGGTGTGGCCAATAGCTCCTCAAGTGCCACGATTGCTTCGTGATAAGAATAATTAAGCTCATGAGCATGGTTATAAGGATGGCCAATCCCAATTCTCATTTCTGCCAAAAAGTCTTCCTGCTGGTATAGACGATTGAGGTTGTCAATCATTGTTTCTGCATTGGTCCTGAAATGGTTCTTCTCCCCAAACTTTTTGCAAAGAAATAATACAGGCACCTGACAATCCGTCATTGCCCCCACCATAATTTCATACTTTGCGGCGATCGTTTTGAGGTTGGTTTTTAGCCATTTATACCATTTTTCTTTTTCGGCTGGTGATGCTTCCATCTTGGAAGATTGTCTTAAAGTAAATAACATCGTATATCCGGACGTAATTTCAACCCCCAGCAGCTGGCTCCATTCATCAAAGGTCATATCTTGTACCTGATTCATAAGTAAGGACGTGACCCACTCTTTTTGTGCGATGGACACCGCGCGATCGAGGTTTTCTCTTAAACTTTGATGTTCTTCCTTTTGTCTTCGTTCTACTTTGATTTCCTCAGTAACACGCTGTAAACTTTCAAGAAGGTCCTTTTTACTGCTTGGCTTTAGTATGTATTCCTTGACTCCTTGCTGCATGACTTCCTTTGCATACTCAAATGTATTGAAGGCCGATACCATGATAAAGCGAATGCCCTTGTCGAACTTTCTAATCTCTTTCACCGCTTGAACTCCGTCGGTCCCAGGCATTTTAATATCCATAAAAATAATATCAGGCCTATATTCCTTAGCCATTTCAATTGCAATTCTCCCGTTTTGCGCTTCCCCAATAACCTTTACTTCCTCTTGAGACCCTTTTATTATCTTAGCTACTACTTTACGCTCGAGAATCTCATCATCTGCTATAAGAACTTTCAACAAGTTCACTTCCCCCTTTGGCCGCGATAACAGGTATCGTCAGTCGAAAATTGGTTCCAGTGTTTAATTCGGATTCTATTTCAACAATATCTTTTCGCTGGTAAAAAAGCTGAAGCCTTCTAATGACATTTTTTACTGCAATACCATTAGATTGTCCCTTCTGTTTATCTTGTTCGATTGTTTCTTCAGCCTCCAGCTGATTCACATAATTAATCAGCTTCCGCTTCGTCCGTTCATCCATGCCAGCTCCGTTATCAATGATCTCCACATGAATATGGTCACTTAACTGATAGATATGAAGCTGTATCACACCATTCTCCTCATATTCTTCCACGCCGTGAATGAAGGCGTTCTCAATCAGTGGCTGGAGAATTAAACTAGGGATTTCCATGTCTAAACAATCTTCCTGAATATCTGTGATAAATTGGATGCGGTCGCCAAATCTTGTTTTTTGAATAAAAAAGTATTCCTTCACAATATTGACTTCATCCCGCAAAGTGGAAACTTTATCGAAATCACTAAGGTTATAACGGAGTAGAGCAGCAACTGCTTCAATCAGTCTCGATGTCTCCTCTGCTTCTTCAAGATAAGCCATCTTTGAAACTGTATTTAGTGTATTGAATAAGAAATGCGGATTGATTTGATTTTGCAGGCTTCTTAACTCCAACTCTTTTAAAAGCTTATCCAGTTCACCCTGCTGCTTGATTTCCGTGACAAGTACTTTTATATTCGTACGCATTTGATTAAAGGTTTCTGTTAACAGCTTAAGTTCGTCATTTGTGGTTATTTTAATATCGTCACCGGATAGATTTCCTTTCGAAATCTCTTGGGCTGCACTTGAAAGCATACTAATCGGACGGGTAATTCCTCCGGATATCCATACTGCCAATAAAGCGCTTAAAATAGAGGCTGCAGCAAATAAGGAAATCGATAGAAGCTTATAATAGTGGTTTTGCTTCTCCATTTGATCATAGAATTTTTGATAATCTGTTAGTTTATTATTTAATAAAGCAAGTGTACTCTCTTGAAGGAATGAGTTAATTTTCAGTACTTCATTAAAGTGGTTCGAGTATTGATTAATTTGATCCTGCCGAAATGCACCGATCGTAGCATCCGCTTCATCTAAAAAACTATCAATCATATTCTTATAATTTGTGAGTGTCACATCTTTGGAGCCCATCACTTTATTCAGCTTTTTTTGGTCTTGAATTAACTTCAATTTTTCACTTCGGTAATCATTTAAATACGATTTTTCCTTATCTAAGATATAGCCATGCAGTTTTTCAGTTAATAGATTACTTCTTTGCGATATATCATTAAGTAAAAGAAAACGTTCAAAGCTTTCGTCATATTCTGAAACTAACTTCTCGCTTCTATCATAAAAAAACAATCCAACAGAGGTTAATAGGACAACAAGGACAATAAAATAGAGCAGCAATTTAGATCTAATCCGAAATAGCATCATTCGTTGACCGCCTTTCGGATGTGGTCACTTGCAGGTAAATCCGCTGCTCGAATAATTTTTGTGTCTGTATGTACAATTGCAGGGACCTTGTTGCCTTTGATAAGATCAATCATCATTTTAACAGCACCATATCCCATCTGATATGGTTCCTGAACAACCGTTGCATGGATCGTTCCTTCTCGGATAAAATCAAGTGTTTCTGGAAGTGTATCAAAACCAATAATATAAATTTGTTTCTGTTTGTGATATTTTTTGACAACATGGGCTATTTCAATTCCATCGAGTGCACTCGTGCCAAAAAAGGCTGTAACCTCCGGATGTTCTTGTAAAATCTGATTTGCCCTATCAGCCGCCTTTACCCTGCTAATCTCGGATTCTTCCACTGTGATGATGTGGATTCTTTCTTCTTCTTTTACAGCATCCTCAAACCCCTTGACCCGTTGCTGCATATGGTTTGCATAAAAACTGCCTGTGATAATCGCGACATTCACATTTCCGAATGTATCCGCTATCAAAGCTTTCCCAGCCAAATACCCTGCGTAATAATTATCGGTTCCTATATAGGCCATTCTCCTGCTGTCCACCGCATCGGTATCCACTGTAACGACAGGTATGCCGCTTGCAACGACCCGATCGATTAATGGAATGAATTGCTCGTCGCTCAAACCTTGGGTTATGATTCCATCAACTTTAGATGCAGCCGACATTTCAATTGTCTTTACATGATCAGCAATGTTTGCCTGCTTTGGACCCGCGTATTCAAGGAGAACTCCATATTCTTTTGCCGCATCTTTTGCTCCTTTTTCTACTAGCTTCCAATACTCATTGTCCAGCTCTTCTGGAACAAGCACTAAATGATAGTTATACTTTACTGCTGTTTTTTGTTCTTTGGGTAAGTCATCAGTAATTACCATATAGCCATAATAAATGGCAAATGAGCAACTGATTAGGAAAAACAAACTTCCGACTGTATACACGGTGCTGGATAACCTGCTCATATAATAACCCCATTTTTCAGCATTGTTAAATCTATTATAAGGAAGATTCCAAAAATCGACAATCTCCCCTAAATACAGTATGTTACAAATTTATTTTACGAAAAAACCAGCCTGCATCACTTTCATGCGGGCTGGCTGCTTATATTATTTCTTAGAAAGCCGTTTAAATTCCACTTTCGGTGAGAGGACATCATGCACTTTATCTAGGATCAAATCCTGATCAACAGTAAATGTTGCAGTCCCTTTAATATCTTCCGAAGAGGCACCGACTTTAACTGTATACGTCCCTTTTTCAAGAATCCAGGCTGATTTTTCTTCATCAAAGGAAGCAAGGTCCTTAGCATTCAGATTGAATTGCAAAGCTTGACGCTGTTGTGGTTTTAATTCTTTCGTTTTGTCAAAGGCTTTTAATTCAACAGCTGGTTTCTCAAGCTTTCCATCAGATGCAGAGACGTACACCTGTACAACTTCTCTTCCTGGGAGAGTGCCGGTATTTTCAACCATAGCAGTGACTTTCAGATTATCTTTAAACTTTTTGCCCTCACTAATATTTACATGGCTGATTTCAAAATCTGTGTAGGATAGGCCATAGCCAAATTCATAGGCAGGCTTCACTCCAAAAGTTGTATAATAGCGGTAACCTACATAAATGTCTTCCTGATAAACCACTTGAGTTGGCTTATCGGCAGGTGTTCCAGGGAAGTTCGATGCTGATGATACGTCACTATACTTTACAGGGAAAGTAGTAGTGAGTTTTCCAGATGGATTCACTTTACCAGAGATGACATCACTAACGGCATTACCTGCTTCCTGACCCGGCTGCCAAGCGAGGAGAATAGAATCTACTTTATCTCGCCAGCTGGTTACATCGATTGGTCCTCCAATGTTCAAAATAACAGCGACTTTTTTACCTTGCTTATGGTAGTCTGCAGATACCCTTGAGATCATATCTTGTTCAGCATCAGTTAAGAGGTAATCCCCTTTTACAACTTTACGATCCTCACCTTCCCCTGAGTTACGGCCAATAACAATGACCCCCATGTCCGATCCTTTTGAAGCAGAAGCGATTTCTTGATCTTCCAAAGGCTTTTCAGGAATGACTGGAATAGATTTACCAAAATCTTCACCCCATGGGCTAGGCTTAATTTTATACTGTTCCTGCTGACGTAATGTATCAATATACGTTTTATAGTTAGTTAATAACTCTTGATTGATTTGATACCCTGCACTCTTTAGACCATCTGCTATAGATACAGTGTAAGCAGCGTTCACGTCACCGCTTCCGGTACCGCCTTTTACGGTCTCAATTTGTGTATTACCAAATAATGCAATTTTTTTACTATTATTGATAGGAAGGGCTTGGCCTGTATTTTTTAATAGAACCATCCCCTCTGCAGCGGCTTTTCTTGCTACGGCTGCATGTGCCTTTAAGTCAGGCTGATCGGAATTCTGATATTTTTTAAATTCAGGTGTTTGAATGACGATTTGCAAGATCTTCTTAATGTTACGATCAAGCAGTTTCTCGTCTAATCTACCGTCTAACACGGCAGCTTTTATTAGATCAGATTGCGTTGACACCCCTGGCATAATCATATCATTGCCAGCTTTCATCATTGCCACTGGATCATTACCAGCAAACCAGTCGGTCATAACAAAACCTTTAAAGCCCCAATCTTCTCTTAAAACAGTTGTTAATAAATCAGCACTTTGAGAAGTATAAGTGCCGTTAATTTTGTTGTAAGAGCTCATTACTGACCATGGATTCGATTCTTTTACGGCAATTTCAAAGCCTTTTAAGTAGATTTCTCTCAAGGCCCTTTCAGAAACAATCGTATCTATTGCCATTCGATTGGTTTCCTGATTGTTGGCTGCAAAGTGCTTAATGGTTGCCCCTACACCGTTGGATTGAATTCCATTCACAAGGGAAGCAGTTATTTTCCCAGATATTAAAGGATCTTCAGAATAATATTCAAAGTTCCTTCCGTTTAATGGATTTCTATGAATATTTAATGTTGGTGCTAACAGTAGATCGACCCCATATTCTTTTACTTCATTTCCCTGAGCCTCCCCCACTGCTTTAGCGGTTTCCGTATCCCAAGTAGAAGCAAGAGACGTCGCAATTGGAAAAGCGGTCGCATAATAGGTTTGAGTTTGTCCAGGTCTTGTCGGGCGAATCCTTAATCCTGCAGGTCCATCAGCCAGCCGTAATTCAGGTATACCTAACCGTTGGATTCCATAGGTCCCGCCGACAGCACCGGTTACCTCAAATGGAGGGTTCCCCCCAAACCCAGGCATTCCCACCCCTACGACAAATTTTGCCTTTTCGTCTACAGTCATAGCTTGAATGACACGATCAATAGATGCTGCGTCTGTTAGATAAGGTGTGGATGTTTGTACAATAGATGTTTGATTTTGTTGTACAGTTGAAGAATCTGGACTTTGAGCGGATGCAATGTCATAGGTGAGTCCGGAGAGAAGTAAGGAAGACGTAAGAGTAAAGGCTTGTATTTTTGATTTTTTCTTCCTTAGCTTTTTTAGCATGTTAATGCCCCCTTTATTGTTTTCATTACCTTCTGGATTTTATTGCGAAAGTCTTCACTATTTTGCTTTTCGTTAGTATCTCCAAAAAAGGGAATGAAAGACTGAAAATAGCTCCTAATGGTGACAGGCACCATCAAAAGACAAATAGGAGGGATTGTCCATCACAGATGGACAATCCCTCCTATCTTATTCTTGCTTAGAAACTGCTGTTTCGAATGATTAGTTTGGTGGCAATAAAGATTTTTTTGGCGGTTTTTCTGCCTTCGATTCTCTCCAATAGGGTATCTACCGCTGTTTCTCCCATTAACTCGGTATAGACTTTAACCGTACTTAAGGCGGGGAAAACGTATTTTGAGATGCTAATATCATTGACACCAATAAGGTTGACCCGCTCCGGTACCGCAATCCCTTCTTCTAGCAGTGCCCGCAAGGCCCCCACTGCAATCGAATCATTACCTGCAAAAAACGCAGTCGGCAGCTTGTCACCATGGTCAGCAATTGCCTGTTTCATCAAAGCGTGGCCATCATCGGCAGAAAATTTTCCATTATACATATAGCTTTGATTAAAAACTCCTTTATCGGTTAAATAACGTTTAAAGGTTTCTTCCCTTGCATCTTCAATGGCGGAGGTCTTATCTTTAAATTCCTCTTTACCGCCGATATAGCCAATCTCCTTATGGCCCTTTTCCATGAAATGATCCAAAACCTTATTCGTCGCCTTCTCAAAATCCACGACAATAGCGTCAAATCGCTCATCATCCGGAGAAGTATCGACAAACACAATATTTTGGGTAAGCGCCCGCAGCTCTTTCACTTGCTTTCGGCTAAACTTCCCAATCGCAATCAGCCCTTGAAGCTGATCATCTTCCATTAACTCATTATAGTTATCCTGGAAATACTTAACAAGTTGAAGACCATGATGACGGCAGCGGTTTTCGACACCCAGCCGTATCGACATATAGTATAAATCTTCAAGTTCTTCTTTTTCCGTATACCACTGAAGGACGGCAATCCTGCCGGAATCCTGCTTACGGGCAGGTTTCTTCTTATAAGAAAGCTCCTCAGCCGCCTCAAAAATCTTTTTCTTCGTCTCATCACTGACAGAAAGCGTTGTATCATAATTCAACACCCGTGAAACCGTCGCAATCGAAACTCCCGCTAATTGTGCAATATCTTTAATGGTAGCCATACATCAATCCCCTATAATCTTTGAAAAAAAACGATACGTGGTCTTCGAATAATATTCTTCCTCCGGATGTAAAACAACCGATGGGAAGTCCGAATGATTGACAGCATCAGGGAACCCTTGCGTTTCAAGACAGACACCTAAATAATTCTTCGCCTTAACACCTGATATGGTAAACGGCCCTTCTAAATTATTAGATGTATAGAGTACCACGCATGGTTGGTCCGTTGTTACAATTAACGTCCGCCCGCTTTCCTCATCACTTAAAACAATTCTTTGCCCGTCTTTCGCAGTAAAAATAAGCGGGTGGTCATAGCCATTACCCACCAATACATTTTGTGGATGTTCTGAATTTATTCCCGATAATAGTCTTCGTCCATGCTGAAAATCAAATGGCGTATTCTTAGCATATAAGATTTTACCTGTCGGAATCAAATCCTGCCCCAATTCTAAAAAGCGATCACTATTTACTTGAAGAATATGATTGGAACAGTCTGATTTTAAATTTCCACTTAGATTAAAATAGGAGTGATTGGTCAAATTGATAATGGTTTGTTGATCGGTTTTTCCCTTATAAGTAATCGTTAATTCATTTTTATTGTTTAATAGATAGGTAACATTAGTGTTCAAATTACCCGGGTAGCCCTCTTCACCATCTGGACTAAGGTAATGAAATTTCACACCAACGGCCTCATCTTCCTCTATTACATCAGCTTTCCAAACCACAGAATCAAAGCCCTTATTACCTCCATGTAAGTGGTTAGGATCGTTATTTTTAGCGAGCTGATATTCTTTTCCGTTCAATTCAAACCGGGCATCTTTTATTCTTCCTGCCACTCTTCCTACTACTGCCCCGAAGTATGGAGAAAGGTCCAGGTAATCTTCGAACTCATCAAAGCCGAGAACCACGTTTTCAACATTTCCATGACGGTCAGGAACAAGGATTTTCGTAATCACACAACCGTAATCAAGGCAGGAGACGGTCATCCCCGTCTCGTTGCTAAGGGTATATTCTCTTACTGGTTCTCCCTGATAATTTCCAACCACTCTATTTACTATCTTCAAGACGATCACATCCTTTAATGATTCCTCTTATAACTCATCAATAAATCTAGAGAAACCTGCCTGTCCTTCTTCATTCCGCTTATACACACCGGCGTCTTCTAATACTCTCAAAAACTTTCTGCCGACTTCTTCTCTTACCAGTTCTTCCACATTAGCTTTATCAGCTATTTTTCCATAGCAGTCCTTTAACCCATTTGCCCAGTCCTTATGATAGTCTGCGACCGTATCCGACTCACCAAGAATGAAGTTTTCCACCTCTTCCAGTTCCCTCTTAAGACGGGCAGGCAGCACAGCCAATCCCATTACCTCGATCAGACCGATATTTTCCTTCTTAATATGATGGACATCTGCATGCGGATGGAAAATGCCCAGCGGATGCTCGTCGCTCGTTCGGTTGTTGCGAAGAACCAAATCTAATTCGAACCTATCGCCATTTTTACGGGCAATCGGGGTAACCGTGTTATGGGGTGTCTCATCCGTCCACGCCCGAATATCAAGTGCTTCATCACTAAAGTTTTTCCATTTTTCCAAAATATGAGTTCCGGCTTCTACCAAGGCATTTGTTTCAGCTGAACGTAAGCGGATGACTGACATTGGCCATTTAACAACTGCACATTCGACATTCGAAAAACCTTCCATATTAAAAGTCCACTCGGTTTCGGCCTTTGCCATCGCGAATTGATAATTTCCGCCTTGATAATGTTCATGAGAAAGAATCGAACCGCCGACAATCGGAATATCGGCATTGGAACCTAAGAAATAGTGCGGAAATTGCTCCACAAAAGATAAAAGCCTTTTAAACGTCAACGGGCTGATTTTCATATCCTTATGCGTTTCTGATAACACAATGCAGTGCTCATTATAATAAACATAAGGAGAATATTGGAGGTACCAATTCTCATCTGTAACATTCATTCTGATCATTCGGTGATTTGAACGGGCTGGGTGGCCGATACGGCCGGCATACCCTTCATTTTCAATACAAAGCAAACATTTCGGATAACTTGATTTTCTAGCCAGCTTCTCAAGTTCGATACTCTTTGGATCCTTTTCCGGTTTCGATAGATTGATGGTAATGTCTAACTCCCCGTATTCGGTTGCAGCTTTGTACTCAATATTTTGGCGGATCCGTTTCATTTGGATATAATTGCTGTTTTTACTTAACTCATAAAAGTACTCAGTCGCAAGTTTTGGACTTTGCTGGTATTTTTTATAAAAATGCTCGTTCACACTTGATGGTCTGGCAATAAAACAATTCATGATTTTACTAGAGAAAATATCTTTTACATCAAAAATATCTTCGATGATACTTTGCTCGACTGCATAATCAACGATTTGTTCAAGGAGATCAGGGATTTCCGGGATCGGCTCTTCTATTTCTTCCTTCTGATACTCATCCAATTGCAACAGTGCAAGCAATTGATTTCTTGCATATAATTCATCATCCGGTTCAATCAACTGAGCAGCAAGTGCCTGCTCAATTAATTGTTGTATCAATTGAAAAATCATCTATGATCGCCACCTATTTTTAAAAACTTTTGGATGTGATAAAACTACCGAACCAATATTATAATTCTTTCGCCCCATCACCAATGCTGGCTGCATAAAAATCAGCTTCATATCCGATCTTTTCTGCATATGCAGCACCTACGTTTGCGATAAAGCTTTCAACTTGATCATTTTCAACAATCGCAATCGCGCAGCCGCCAAAGCCCGCCCCTGTCATCCGTGCTCCCAGGACCCCAGGCTGTTTCCAGGCAGCTTCTACTAAACTGTCAAGCTCAATTCCGGTTACTTCATAATCATCTCTCAGGGAGATGTGTGATTGATTGATTAATTGACCGAATGCATCTAAGTTCCCAGCTTTTAGTTCCTCAAGGGCTCTTATGGTTCTAGTATTTTCATATACGGCATGCTTTGCACGTTTGCGTACGATCTCATTTGTAATCAGGTACTGATTTTCATCAAAATCAGCCTCTGATAACTGCCCCAGCGCCTCAATTGGAAGCTTCTGCTGCAGCTGTGATAAAGCTTCTTCACATTCACCCCTGCGCTCATTGTATTTTGAATCTGCTAACTCACGGCGCTTGTTTGTATTCATAATGATAATTTTGTGGTTTTCCAGCTGAATCGGTGCGTATTCATATTTCAATGTCTGGCAATCCAGTAAAATACCTGCATCTTTTTTACCCATTCCAATTGCAAATTGATCCATGATTCCACTGTTCACACCAATGAACTGATTTTCAACCTGCTTTCCGATTTTTATGAGGTCAAGCCGCGGAATATCTAACCCAAACAATCCTGCGACAAGAACTCCTGTTAATAGTTCAATAGAAGCAGATGAGGATAAACCGGCTCCATTTGGGATATTCCCTTCAATGGCACATTCAAATCCAGATGGAATTTGGTAACCGGTCTCTATGATGTAACGTATCATTCCTTTTGGATAGTTAGCCCAGTTGTGGTCTTTGTTGTAGTCTAGTTGATCAAGGGTGAACTCAATAATCCCTTTGTCCGGAAAGTTAGCTGAATATAAACGAATAAGCTGATCTTCACGTTTCTTAGCAACTGCATACGTTCCGTAGGTGATGGCACATGGAAAGACATGTCCGCCGTTATAGTCTGTATGTTCCCCAATTAAATTAATCCGTCCAGGAGCAAAGAAAGATTTTTCAGGTGTTGCTTTAAAAATTCCCTCAAATATTGTATTAAGTTTTGTAACGGTCATTTTTTCGTTCCTCCGATCATGTAATCCTTTTCATTTATCTAATATCATTTTATCACCTCAGTAAAATAATTCAACGATTTTTTACTAAAATATTACTAAAATTTTATCTACAAAAAACAGACGTATGAACCAATGATTCATGCGCCTGCTTTTGTCTATTTTTTCTTGATTAATATGAAAGATTGACTTCTTCATCTGTCGTAGCAAGGACTGACTCTCTCCTTCGGGGGATGAGATCCTCTTTCATCTGCCGAAGCTAGGACTAGATTCCTCCTTCGGGGGTTGAGATCCCCTTTCATCTGCCGAAGCTAGGACTAGATTCCTCCTTCGGGGGTTGAGACCCCCTTTCATCTGTCGAAGCTAGGACTAGATTCCTCCTTCGGGGGTTGAGATCCCTTTTCATCTGCCGAAGATAGGACTGGAATCCTCCTTCGGGGGATGAGACCACCATTCATCTGTCGAAGCTATGACCGCATTCCTCCTTCGAAGGATGAGGCCCTTCCCCTTGCTTTTTCAAGAATGCGAACCTCATATTTTTCCAATGTTAATTCACCCTTGAGCTCCTCACCGGTAACTAAATCCTTTACTTGGTCTTCAATGACAATCGGCTGCTTTTCTTCGGTAAAATTCATAACAAAAATATAGTCATGTTCTGGAGACTGTCTAACCTGTACCGATACGCCCTTTTCATGTTTTATAAAAACAGCTGGATGAAGCGCTAATTCACTGATTAATTCCTGGTAAAAATTCCGATGAAACTCATCCTCTAACCGGCCGCCAAGATAATAGGTTTTGCCGCCTTTATACTGATGACTGGTTACCGCAGGGGTATTGGCATAAAAGTCTTCCTTGTATTGCCCTTCTGGCTTAGCCGTATTTAGTTCAATAACAGTCGCATAATCTTTCAATTCATACGATTGATTTCGGTAGATTACATAGTTTTTATCACTCGGATAAAGCGTATCGGTTTCAACCGGCCTCATTCCAAAGATTGCCTGCAAATCCTTATGCCATCCGCCAAGATAAGTTAAATCATGTTCATTGACTAGTCCGCTAATATAAGTCATCACTAATGTTCCGCCATTAGCAACAAACGACTTCAAACCTGCAATCATTTCTTCACTTACAAGATAAAGCATGGGGACAATTAATAGTTTATAACCAGAGAATTCTTGTTCTTTTGTAATCACATCCACCGGGATATCCTGTTCCCAGAAAGTCCGGTAATGAGCCACTAATGTTTGGGGATAGCGCTTAGTCTCTTTGCCAAACCCTTGTGCATCATTTAAAGCCCAATTACTTTCCCAATCATAAAGAATGGCCACATCTGCCGGTCGATTCGTGCCAACGATGTCGGACAACTTCTCTAAAGTTTGCCCCACTCCTGCAACATCTTGGAAGACACGATTCTCTGAACTATTATCATGATCGACCACGGCACCATGAAATTTTTCCGATGATCCGCGGGATTTCCGCCATTGGAAGTACATAACACTGTCAGATCCATGAGCAACCATTTGCATTGATGAAAGCAGGTGCATACCTGGACGCTTTGCTTTATTGACTTTATGCCAGTTGACAAGGCTTGGGGTAGACTCCATTAATAAGAATGGCTGTTGTTTCAGACTTCGGTATAGGTCGTTAATAAACCCAACCCTCATCGCCAAATCAGCCGTACTTTCCCAATCATTATGCCATGCAGGGTACGCATCCCAGCTGAGTACATCAAGATGTTTAGCAAACTTGCTATAGTCGAGGGCCTGAAATGGAATCAGTTCATGTGTATCTGCCATAAAGTTTGTTGTAATTGGAATATTCGGCGTCAATTCTCTGATCGGGACTATTTCATTTTCAAAAAAAGAAATGGTTTGGTCCGTGACAAACCGGCGCCAATCAAGGTTCAATCCATGAACCATGTTTTCACCTAATGGAGATGGAGATTCAATCTGTGACCAATCACTGTAAGTATGACTCCAAAATGGCCCCCACCAGGCGTCATTCAAGGATTTTAAATCATGATTGTATTTTTCCTTAAGCCAGTCTCTAAAAGCAGCCTGGCATTTTTCACAATGACATTCCCCTCCGTACTCGTTGGAAATATGCCACATTAAAAGGGATGGATGCTCTCCATATCGCTCTGCTAATAATCGGTTCATCACTTGGGTTTTTTCACGGTAAACTCCTGAAGTAAAACAGTGATTATGTCTGCCGCCATGCAGCTGCTTTACCCTTGAAGCATTGACACGCAATACTTCTGGATATTTTTGAGACATCCAGGCAGGGCGTGCCCCGCTTGGCGTAGCCAGAATAACCCTTCCTCCTATTCCCTGAATGTTGTTAAAAATCTCATCTAACCATTCAAAACGGTAGATTCCCTCTTCCGGCTCCAAAGCAGACCAAGCAAAAATCCCGATGGAAAATGTATTCGTATGGGCGAGCTTCATTAGTTCAATATCATCAGCTAATATATCAGGACGGTCTAACCATTGATCTGGGTTATAGTCTCCTCCGTGCAGCATGAACTTTGCTTTCGTCGTATAGGTTTTTTCATATTCTTTCATATTAATCTCCTTTAATTACAAAAGGTTTTTTACAGAAAAAGAGACTGATATCCAAACTCTCCGAGTTTAAAGAGTTACAACATCTTTAGAAATAATAACTTTCCCGGGTCCTTTACCAATACTAATTTCCTCACCCGTAACAACCACATCCGGTACAGCATCCCAAAGCTTATTGACATTCCCGCTGCCTGGTTCCCCAAATACTGCATTTACTAACCAGTGTGTACCAGGCTTAAGGCTTGCCTTAATTGCGGGTATAACGGTTCGAGTATACATAAGATTGGTATTTGCATTTGGATACACCAAATCTGCCTGCCCGCTTCCATACATACTTTTGATGCCGCTTGCTCCCCAAGGGAACATGGCTAAGCTTTCTTGCTGATTTACTGCGTGTTCTATTTTTTGGTCCTTATATTGGTTATGTTCCAATCCTAGTGCAAAGCCGCCATCTGCAACATCCAGGCTTCTCTTTGTCTCAATACAATGGATTCGGGTATGCCATGGCGCCCCGGCCACAATCCAAGTTCGTATCACGACATCATTCCACGGCTTCCACTTTGTGTAAATAACATTCTCACTCACGTTTATTTCTTCACACTTTCTTTTACCTCTAAAAATATGATCTCCCTCAGCTACAGCAAGCATCGAATCAAATGCCCCCTGCCCAAGCCCCCACTCTGCTTTCGGAACACTAAAGCCAAAAACATTGGAGTAAACAAATTTCTCATATTTTGCCGCAGTATGGGAGTGGTCATTTGTGTGCAGATAGCCCGCGTTAAACGCAGCAATATGGTTTTTATCTTCCTGCCTGCACAATATAAAGCGCGGTGCCGGTTGAGCAACTTTTGTTTTCAAATCCGGCAGCGGCATTTCTTCAGCCTGCCAAAATGGGTGACTATCCGGCAGTGCCAGCGGTAAAAAGGTTTTCAGTGCCCAATAAGGTGAACCGGGTGCATTATAATTCTCCGCCATAATTAAATTGGGATAACGATACCCAATGGTTAACAAACCATTGGAATCAAAAATAGGCTGACTGAACCACCAGCGGAGGTTTCTAAAAATAAGTCCTTTCATAACCCCTAGTGGAAACGGCCCCGCCCCAGCATAAACGAGTGCACTCCAAAAAGCAGATTGGGCAAATCGATAGGTTAAGCTTCTGCCATATGGGAGGGCAGAACCATCGCCGGCAAACCAATAGATAAAATCTTTCGCAAAGGCCTCTGCTCTGCTTATGTAGCGCTGCGCCCTGATTGGGTCTTCCTTACCCATCAGTGCTGCATATAGAAGACTGTAAAAATGAATCGCGAATGGCCCGTAATAATCACAATGGGCATCTATACCATCGGCATACCATCCTTCTCCTAGATAAAATTGATCAATCCGGTCAAGGTTCTCCCTTACTTTTCCCTCATCATATGGCAAGCCTGCTTTTTTAAAACCAAGGTTAACAAGGACAGGAAAAAACAGCCAGTTGCAATCATATACTTTGATTTGATTAATCTGGTTAAGCCAGTTATATAGATTTTCTTTATCTTGGTTAGATAACGGTTCCCAAATCTTTTCGGGAATTAAGGCAAGTGCATATCCGAATGCAGCCATTTCGACTGCTTTTTGATGAAAGTCGGAAACCTCTCCCCAGTATTCCTCATGGGTTGGGTTCGTACCATTCTTAATGCCTTCTAGACACTCTTCCCATATTTCAGATTCTTCTCCCCCGGCCAACAGTGGGATAAGACCCCATAGGACTCGAGAGAACCCCTCCATTCCTGCGATGGAGTCTGAGTAGCCTGCACCTGTACTGCCTATTTCAAGAAGGGCCTTCCCCTTACTGTAATAGGGCTTCAATGGATTAATTAGTTGATTGATGGCTTTGATAAAATCTTCTCGTGATTGGAGAGGATTTGTTTGTATAGGTAAATTGAGTTTTAACATTACACGAACGCTCCTTTTAACTGCGAGTGGTCCGATTACCGGCCGATTATTCTACCAAAATAATTCCTTAAAACCTTTTAATCTCGCAAGACCTTCAACAAAAAAGTAATCCCCATAAATCAGCGGGTTATCCGTATACTTCCCTTCAGGAAAATGACTTGTACCATGCAGGATCAATCCTTCCTCCGTACCATCCCAGTCCCCATAATTTCGGTAAAGGGATTCGAGGATCTTTTCCCCTGCCCGCTGGTAAACAGCCGATTCTGCCGCTGTTACCTTATTTGCCAATAACAAGAGGCCTGATGCGGCAATCGCCCCTGCAGAGGAATCTTTTGGAGAATCGATTCCCGCAGGAAGGCGGAAATCCCAGGCTGGAACATGATCTTCCGGAAGATGGGCGATAAAGAAATGAGCCACCCGTTTGGCGGTTTCTAAGTATTTTGTATCCCCTGTATAATGGAAGCATACTGTCAGACCATAGATTGCCCAAGCTGTTCCCCTTGACCAAGCTGAATCCGGACCGTAGCCTTGTCCGCCGATTGCCTCCAGCTTTTCCCCGCTTTCAGGATCGAAGCGGACAATATGATGAACACTGCCATCATTCCGGATAAAATGCTCTAAAACTGTATCAGCATGCTTTTGGGCCATACTTTTAAACCTTGGGTCACCTGTTTCTTCACTAGCCCAATATAAAAGCGGCAAATTCATCATGCAATCAATAATGGCAACTCCGCTATTGTCTTCGCCCTCCGTCCATGGATTCCAAGCTCTGATGAAGTTTCCATTTACATTAAATCTCCCCATTAGAAGATTGGCTGCCAGGAGTGCACGGCGTTTGGAATCCTCATTTCCCAAGAGCTTATATTGGGCAACACTCGTTAGTGTCCACATAAATCCCATATCATGATCCAACCGATAATACTCATTTTGGACAGTGTCAAGCTTCAGCTCGCATTCCTCTGCCAGCTGCTTTAACCCAGCATCTTTTGTATCCTGATAGACCAGCCACAACAATCCCGGCCAAAAACCTGCTGTCCACCAGTGCGGCTCCGCAAGGATATAGGCCCCGTTATCACTTGCATGAGGAAAATTGGCACCTATCTTTTTGCTGGTTCTGTCAATTTTTCTAGTCACTTGCTGCCATGCTTCTTCTACCCACTTCATTCGCTCTGTCATCTTCTCCACCCCTACGATTCAAATTGAAAAACAAGCTGGACACTACAGTCCGGTTCTGGATTTACTACCGTAAAATCTAGTGCCATATGATTCTCTGTTTCTCCAAAATGGTTCTGAAATTCAAGTATTCTCACAACTAGACTAAGTTTTGTTTTATCATAGGTAATTCTCAATTTTCCCTTTCCTTCAAGAAGGATTCCTTTTTCATCCTTCGATACAGAAAGTGCAGGGATGATCAGCCTTTCGATAATTGATTCAGGCTGTTTTGTAAAAGAATAGATATCTTCCAAAATAAGTTTCGGCTGATTTAATTTGACCCAAGTAAATTTTCGAGATAATTTTTGAAGGCTCTCTACTTCGTATGCCTTTTCAAAATCAAATTCAAAGGTGTCAATCTCTTCTCCAAACGAAACATTTTGAATCGCCGCCCGCCTCTTTGAGCCCTCTTTTTGAAATCGATTATTAATAATCGGAACAGAATGCCCCTGCGACCCGTTACATAAATACGAGTAGCGTTTTTCACTAAAGTAATCCTTCGTATATAAACCAGAGCCCAAATCTTTTAAAAACACTTCATTGTTTCCTTGCAGTATAAAATGGCCGATATCATTATGATTATGCGGTTCATCATTATGGCCGCCTTTGGCTGCAAAGGAAAAACTTCCATATTCCGATTGATGCCTTGAAATAAACCAGGCTGACTCTTCCGAGTAAAAGGTCCCGCTTTTCCACGCTTCCGGTAAAACGGTTTCATCGAACCACAGCAGGTTGCGGATCGCCGGGGCCCACCTGCTGCAATGGTCATCCGAATATTTGGCACGGAGATCCTCTTCGGGAACTTCAAAGTCACCATAAATTCTGCTTAAATAATGGCTTAACCCTAGAAAAATTTTCGCTTCAGGTGAGGCATCGGAAAAGTTCACAACCAAATTCCGGTTCAGAAAACATCTTTGTTGAAAGAGAGCGATCTGATGAACCTTTTCTGAATCAAATAAATCCACTTGGCCCCTTGTACGTTTTTTTAATAAATCTGCAAAATAGACATAATAACCAAAGCCATATTGCCAGTACCCGTATCCTTCAAGGCAAATGCCATCCTGATTGAAGCCCTTTAAATAAGAGTCCATGGCCGGAAGCACCCGTTCTAGTATCATCGCGAGTTCCCGGGTATCCTCCATTAAATGCAGAGCGGCAGCACCAACCGAGCCCGCACAGACAGCTGCCCAGTTATGGGTTTGGGTCTCCCAGCCAAATTGTTTTTCATAGAAGGGGTGGAAGATCCGCTTGTATACTTCCTCATAAATGCGCTTACAAATTAGTGGACTCAAATACTCTTCCGTCAGCTTTAATATTTCTGCCAATGAAAATGCAGTTTCTGCAGCAAACAAGTCAATGGTATAGCCTTGAACAATTGGTTTATCCAAGAAGTAATTTACTTGAGTTGATGTTTCAGGACTGTTCATCAAATGGGCTGGCAGGCACCATGAATACTCATTGCAAATAGACCAGATTGTATTTTCTAACGCATTTAAATACTCTATATTTTCCGGTTCAAGAAGCAGCATGATTGCAAAGGTATTCAGACGCCTCCTTTTTTCGAAATATAGTTTTTCATATTCGAGACGGGAACCCGACTCAGTAAAAATCCTAAATACTGAATAGGTTAATACTTGGTCCTTTTCCTGAAGAAGCCTTTTAGCGTCTATTCGGATTTCCTTAAAGCACTGCTGTAAAACAGGATTTTGAGCCGTGTTTTTCCACCAGCTGTCTTTTGCATTCTTACTTGAAAAAAGAAGAGCAGTCTCCGAACTTATTAGACTCTGAAAATCTGATGTAATCAATTATCCAACCTCCTGCCTTTGAAATGGGTTTCATAATAAAATAAGAAAAATAGTGCCTCGTAACTCTTGATGATTACCGGATAAAGAAAAAATGGAACTTTGTTACTCTCTCTCGAGGAACAACAAAGTTCCTAACTTTTATTTTCTCATCCTACCTCTAAAGATTGATGCTGTGACTGATGCAGCTTCCAATAGTAACTTTTGTGGCTCAATAACTCATGATGAGAACCTTCCTCGATGATTCTGCCCTTATCAATGACAAGGATGCGGTTTGCATTTTGAATCGTCGATAGGCGGTGGGCAATAATAAAAGAGGTTCTTCCCGCAAGTAACGTCTCAAGGCCCTTCTGCAGCGCCAGCTCAGTTTCTGTATCAATTGATGATGTCGCCTCATCCAGGATTAAAATCTTAGGATCAGCTAATAGTGCACGGGCAAAGGAAATCAACTGTCTTTGACCGGTAGAAAGTCTTGTGCCTCTTTCGTTTACCTCGGTATAATACCCATCTGCAAGTCCGCTGATAAACTGGTGAGCCTGAACTGCCTTGGCCGCTGCAATAACTTCTTCATCCGTTGCATCCAGCCGGCCATAGCGGATATTATCCATAATGGTTCCGGAAAAAATAAAGGGATCTTGGAGCATGACCCCCATTTGCTTCCTTAACGATGGAATCGTGACGGCGCTGATATCCACACCATCGATTTCAATTTTCCCGCTGCTGACATCGTAAAAGCGGCTAAGCAAACTAACAATCGTCGTCTTTCCTGATCCTGTAGCCCCTACGAGTGCGATTGTTTCACCAGGATTGACGGAGAAGCTTACATTTTTAAGGATTCTATCCCCTTCTTCATATTCAAACACCACTTCTTTAAACTCCACTTTTCCTTTGATCATCGGAAGCTCGGCAGCATTCGGACGATCCTCCACCGTCGGGCGTTCATCAATCATTTCAAAAATTCTCTCTAAGTAGGCGGTGGCATTAATAATTGCATTATAGAAGTTCCCGATATTAGCGATTGGCGCCCAAAACATACTTATATAACCAACAAAGGCTACCAAAGCACCGACTGTAACGCCTTCCCCAATCTGAGAGATACCGACAACATAAATGAGTGAAGTTGTGAGAATAGAAATATTTTCGATTGAAGGCCATAATAGGAACTGAATTCGTACAGCTTTCATCCACGAGCTTCGATAACTCTCAGATACATCACTAAAAATGCGTTTATTTTCTTCTTCCCTTGTAAAAGCTTGGGTCACTTTAATCCCATTGATACTTTCGTGAATATAAGCATTCATATTGGACTGCTTATTACTCAATATCTGCCATGCTTTGCGCTGTGCATTTTTTATAAGGAGGATTACCGCTGCGAGGACAGGGAATCCGAGCATAGCCATAAGTGTCAGTTTTACATCAATCGCTAACATAAAACCGATAATGACAAACAGGCTGAACAGGTCCGTAATCAAATTAATTAAACCATTCGATAACAAATCACTTAAGGAGTTAACATAGTTAACCACCCTCACTAAAATTTTACCATGCGGCCTGCTGTCATAAAAAGAAAAGGATAATTTTTGCAAATGGGTAAACAAATCTTTCCTAATATTAAGGATGACACTTTGCCCAATCTGGGACATCATTCTAATTCGGTATTTCATACAAATCCCGGTTATAACGAGGGCCCCAAGGTAAATACAGGATAGAAAAAGTAAATTGCCCACATCTTTATTCGGAATACTTTCATCAATTGCCCTTTTAATCAGATAGGGTCCAATTAAATTGGCTCCGCTGGCAATAAGCATAATTAAAACGGTCAAGAGAATCTTTTTTCTATAAGGTTTTAAATAGGTAAACAATCGTTTCAGATGAACAAAGCTAAATGGTGAATCTAACTCTTCATCCACATCAAATTTATTGCGCGCCATTGAGATAGATCACTTCCTCGCCATTGTGCTGACCATCAAAATTCCCATTTTGATTCATAAACACTTTATAGTAATATCCTTTTTTCGCAAGCAGCTCTTTATGTTTTCCTCTTTCAATGATGGTTCCATGTTCCATGACCAAGATTATATCGGCCTCTTTTACGGATGAAATTCGGTGAGCAATGATAAAACAAGTTTTTTCTTTAAGTAATGTCTTTAAAGTCCGCTGGATACGGAGCTCTGTTTCCATATCAACTGCAGATGTCGTGTCATCGAGAATTAAGACGGATGGATCTTTTAGAATGGCACGTGCTAAAGCAATCCTTTGTCTTTGCCCTCCTGACAGACCGACTCCCCGTTCTCCGATAATGGTGTCGTATCCTTCTTGAAGATTCGTTATGAAGTCATGAGCCTCTGCCATTTTTGCAGCTGATTGTACATCCTCCAAGGAGGCATCTGGATTCCCATACGCAATATTGCCTTCAATTGTATCGGAAAAGAGGAAAATATCCTGCATGACCATGGCCATACTATCTCTTAATTTGGCCATATCCCAATCTTTCACATTAAGGCCATCTACTTTAACTTCCCCGCCCGTTGTGTCATAGAAGCGGCTTAAGAGATTGACCATTGTTGATTTACCCGAACCTGTTGGCCCGATAATCCCTACGGTTTGGCCTGGCATTACTTTAAAACTGATATCATTTAAGACCTGTTCGTCTCCGTAACTAAAGGACACATGGCTAAACTCGACTACGCCATTCATGTGTCTGATATTCGTTTTAGTTACTTCGTTGATAATCTCAGGCTCAGTATTTAACAAGTCTTCCACTTTTTCAGCTGAAGCTATAAACCTCTGCACATCGTTGAGCAGCCAGCCAGCCATCCGCATTGGATTATTTAACGCCCAAATCAAAGAGTTAAAGGTTACTAGTTCACCAAAAGTAAGCGATCCATTAATAACCATTATTCCGCCCACTAAAATCATCACAACCGTTAATACGCCTGCAAGTGAATCGAGAACTGGCAAATACTTTTCCCACACTTTTGCCGAGTTAAGACTCTTTTCCTTAAATGCCTCATTTTCGACTGAAAACTTATTAATCTCGTAGTCTTCTTTTGCGAATGCCTTTACAACCCGATTTCCGCTAATGTTTTCCTGTACCACAGAGTTTAATCGAGCAAACTGTCCCCTAATTTCTGAAAAGGTAGGTTTAACTGTAAAGGATAACCTGGTGGCAAAAAAGCCAATAATCGGTGTTACCGCTATCATTGCGAGGGCCAACAATGGGTTAATATAGAACATAAACCCGATTGCAATAATTAAGATGGTTAAATTTTCGAAGATCATATAGATGGCCCATGCGGTGAAATGTCGTACAGCTTCAAGATCGCCTGTCATTCGAGCCATAATATCCCCTGTCTTCGTTCGATCGAAAAAACTGAAATCCAATTGCTGAAGTCTGTCATACAACTGTTCTCTAATTTTGAAAATTACATTTTGTGAAACTAGTTCAAACATTAATTGATAATTATAGCGAATGACCGTCTTTACAACAGTTACCCCTATCATCGCTCCTAAAAAGGGCCATAATAGGCCGCTCTGGTGGCCATAAATCACTTTATCGACAATTTTTCCTGCAAAATATGGATTTAACATGTTTAACATGGAAACCACTAATGCCAGAAAAAGACCGCTAAACATTCTTATCCGAAAGTTCCTAATATACCCCCACACCCAACGTATGCTTTGCATGATTCACTTCCCCCTTCCTACAACCCCTTACTATAAATACATTAAAATAAAAACATTTATGAACCTATTATAGTGTTATTATTAAAGAATAAAATATAAAATCATAACATAAAATTGCACAATCCTAACATTAGAGGAGAGATCAAATGCTTCAATTGTTTGCCCCGCCTTTACCAACTCTTCTTGCGGCCGGTAAGAATATTTTTGATATTGGCCAAGCACATTTAAATCGGAACAATATTGGTGTTTTTGATTTATTAGTTGTCACAAAAGGACAATTGTTCATGGGTGAGGATTATCGTAAATATAAGGTCTTCAGCGGTAATGCATTGATACTCTACCCAGATCGGTACCATTATTCCACTTCCAATTGTGAACAGTTGACTGAATTTTTTTGGTTTCATTTCATAGCCGCAAAAGGATGGAAGGACCTGACCATATCGAAACCAATTCATCATGAAGAGAGAGCAGGTATAGATGGCGGAAACTGTTTATCAGAGAGCCCATTTGGGATCACCCTGCCCAAATATTGCAAACTATCCAATCCCGAGGCGGTTGAACTCCTCTGTTCAAAAATTATTTCTTCTGAGAATGAGTCCCTTTATTCGGGAGAATGGCAGCGGCAAATACTCTTCCAGCAATTACTGCAGGAACTTTCGAATCACATGCATTTAGCCAATTCTATGCCTGCATTTGCGGTAGCAGAAAAGGCAGCGGTTTATTTACGGAAAAATTATGCTCAAAAAGTGACCTATGAAGATTTAGGGAGGGCTCTTAGATTTCATCCGAATCATATTGCAAGATGTATGATCCAATCCTTTGGCTGTACTCCTATTGAATATGTAAATAAGATTCGTATTGATCAGGCTAAGATATTATTGGTTTCAACGGATTGGAGCATCGATAGGATTTCAGAAAGCAGCGGTTTCACACAATCCGCCTATTTCAGCAGGATCTTTAAAAAACTGGAACATCTATCTCCCCATCAGTTTCGAAAACAATATGTCGGGAAAGTGCCTAATCATAAACTAGAAATAAAAAACAATGAGGACACGCTCTAGTTAGGTTTTTAACTTAACTAGGACGTGTCCGGTTTATTATTCTTTTCTCTATTATTTTAATAAAAGGTTACTAGATAAAGAGGTTAATATTTTTGCTTGCTTTTCCGTAAGAGCTTTACCACCTTGGGCAGACAGCTCATTCACATATGCTGTAAGTTTGCCTGCCACTGCCTCTTTATTTCCTCTAGCAGATGCTTCTTTTGCTGATGCAAGTTTGGCTGTAAGTGAATTCTTTATAGCATCGTCTTTAATAAATGACTCAGTCAAGCGGCTTAGACTATCAAAATCAACCGTTACTGTAAATTGGATGTCAGCTTCCGATGTATTCCCTGTACGATCTGTTGCTTTTGCGGTGAATGTATTTTCACCTAAACTATACTCATATGCTGGTCCTTCAATGGACGGGCAATCAACAGAGGCAATTCCAGATAAATCATCACTCGCGCTGCAGGAGATAGAAATGTTCTCATCAACAGAATAGCTTTCCTCATTCCCCTTAACAGTAATGACTGGGGCTGTTGTATCTTCTTCCACAATCATAATCCAGCTGATTTGCGGATCTGGTGAACCAGGTACCCTGCGGACCGTCACATCCAGTTTCCCGTCTGTAACGTTCACATGTTGATAGCTTAGGACATCATAAGAACTTGTGAATACATATCCCTTGGTTTTGGTTTCACCATTAATCAGAATATCCGCTTTACGGCTTCCCTTTGTCGATGTATACCAGCGATCATATAGACCGGTATATACGGTGTATTTACCATTCTTTAAATCAAACTTATAGGAAAGGTCATCACCGGAATTCGCTAATAAGTAGCGTAAAGAAGAAAATAAATCATCACCTTCTCCGCCGGCAGGTCTTGTTTGATTCCCCACATAGCCCCATGTTTGGCCATTAGCCGGGTCATATTTCTGATCAATAACATCTTTGTTTACTAGTGTATTCTCCATATAAGAAGACCATGTCATGTAATCACTTGTTTTCACTCCGCTGGCATGGACAAAATATCTTACATGATCCGGAATCACTAAGATTTTGGTTCTAATCACTTTATTTGCCAACTCAGAAAGCGTACCTTCAACGACAACCGTACCTGGTTTAGAGAAATTTTCAGGATGAATCGCCCATGTTACCGGCGTATCAAGCTTGCCTCCCTCTGAATTCGTTACGTTGATCTTATCCGGTAAAGCGGGCACTTGACCAACAGACACCTTCTCAGGCAGTTCTGTATTGATAGTGACTTTCCCCATTCTGTCTAATGTATCCAGTTTCCACTCGTCATACCATTGCAAACTTATTTCATCACCCTGGCCAAACTCGATTGGCAGCCAGATATATCTTGAGTCCTTAAGATCGCTGGCCTTCCATCTGTCGGCCATGAAGATGAATTTTCCCTTTTTCGCATCGACGGGAATGACATTGGTACTTTGTGAATCAAATGTGGTAGAAGCTTTGGCTCCTATCGAAGGATCGCGCAATGGCTTCCAATCTCCAAAAATAGTATCCGCCACTGTATACCTTGCCGGATTAGGGTCCCAGCCGGTAGCGCCAGATGTAATTAAATAGTATTTTCCTTGATATTTAAACATGGCCGGTGCTTCACGCTGCGCCCCAGGGAATACCCTCACATAATCCTCACCATATACGGCTTTGTACTCAGTATCGCGTTCTACCTTTCCATCCTTATGCCAGCCAACCACATCTGTATAGGAATCGTTCAGCTTTGAAATATAAATGGTCATATTTTCTTCGCTGGAATAAATCAAGTAAGCTGTACCGTCGTCATCCTTAAATAAATTCATATCACGTGCCATTCCTGGCTGGTTTGGCTGTCCATTATAAGCAGCATCTTTTGGTGCTCTGTCCATACGATTACTTTCTTGGTAAACGAACGGTCCTGTAGGAGAGTCACTTAATGCATAACCCGCTTCAGCTTTTGCATACATTGCCGTCGATGTTGTCGAAGGTCCATCGGTATGCATCCACATGACATATTTTTTCGTCTTTTCATTGTAGATGACTTTAGGTCTTTCAATTACCCTGTCGGTACCAATATCATTTAGAATATCGGCCTTGTCCTGTCTGCCTTCATAAAGCTTAGAGATTAACGGGTCGGTTTCGAACTGGCCGATGGACTCAATTGCGGTAAGGGCTAAGCCTTCATCTTTCCAGTTATATAGATCAGTAGAAGAATAGACTCTTACCCCTCTGGCAGGAAGATATCCATTGGTTTTATCTTCCCCGTACCAATAATATTTCTTGGATTGCTCATCATACATAATCCCGCCGCCGTGTGCCTGGATTGGAGCACCATTTGTATCGTTCCATACTTGCCCGGGTTTATAGGAAGTATTCGGAGCGTAGATAGTAAGCCCTGTCAGCGCAGTGTCTAGATTTTTTATGGCTGTTCGAATTTTCTCCTGATTGGTTTTATTCTGTGCATCTAACCCATTTTCTTTGATCGTTTTAACCAGGGCATCTGCTTGTGTAATGGCTTTATTTAGTGACTCCAGGCTGAATTGGGTATAGGTATCTGTTTTTTCCGCCTCCTTCTTTGCTGATTCTACTTTTGCCTCCAAATCTGAAAGAGGAATCACTACATAATTTTTAATAATAATATAGTTTACTAATGGGTCATTATAGTTTGATAGGGAAGCTGTGGCAGGTCCTTGGATTCTTACATCTAATTCTCCATCCGTTACCGAAACCTGTTGATACGTGACTTCTTTTTCAGCATTATAGCTTCCAATATCCAAATCTCCATTGGATAGATTCTGCCCCTCACTGATGATATTGACACTTCGGCCGCTCCACGGGTTTTTGAATCCTAATGTAAGATCATATTGACCATTCGGCAGCTCGAACTTATACTCTAATGCCTTATCCCTAACTTGCGTCCCGTTATAATATCGAAGTGAGCCTAATTTATCAGCGCCATTTGAGACACTAGTACTGCTGGTGGTGGTTACTAGTCCCCATTTTTTCCCTGTAAGGCTGTCTACACCGTATTTTTGTTCTGTTGTACTAGAATACAGTCCAAATTGATCGGTTCCCTCGACCGTATCAGGGGTCGGGTCACCTGCATTTACAAAATAGAGCACGTTATTGTCCACGGTTGTCCCTTCAGCAGAAACATGTCCGGTTGAGGGTAAGACTGGAATTGTAATGAGTGAAGCGGTTAAAATGGATGATACAACCTTTTTAATTTTAAGCAACAAGGTTCCTCCTTACTTGAATCATGTTTCTTTTTTTCTGCAGTCAAAGAGGTCATTTCATGTAGATGACCCCTTTGACTGTACCATTAGCGGATCGGGTTCGCTGCGTTTTTAAAGGTGTCATATACGATACGTGGTTTTTCTTTGTCGAAAGACATTAAGCCCATTGTGGAAATTCCGTTAATTTGTTGGTTGTAGTTATTTCTTTCTTTATAATCTTTTAACACCCAGAATGTATAACCTGCCATATAGGATAGACGGCTAGGGTCTGTTACCTGGTTCCAGTGATTTAAGAACTTATACGCTTGCCATTCTTCTGTTCCGGACTGTGTTTCTGGTCCGTGATTATTGATTTCATCTGCATAGGCCCATGTTCCATTTTCCGTAATGAGAATCGGTTTATTTGGATAGGTATTATGAACAATATCCACTGTCCGCCCTAGGTCTGAATCCTCCATATAAAAATACCCAAAGTATTCATTTAAACCGATCACATCCGCCAAGTCATAGGCTGGGTCCCAGCTGCTGCCAGATGCCCATGTGACGGGGCGCTTTTGGATATCAACGCTTTTGACCGCTTCCTTCATATCTGCCAGCCAATTACGATAAACGGTTTGATCATCCCAAATTCCCGACTCGTTCTGTAATGACCACATAATCGTGGAAGGGTGATTGATTTGATTCCAAGCCATGCTTAGAGCTAATGCTCTTGAAAGACCGTAAGAGTTGGTTTGCAGTGCTTCCTGCTTTGTATCAAGCCACATATTCTCTACTTCATCCATTACCATTAATCCATGCTGATCCGCAAAATCGTACACATATGGATGACGATTGTAGTGGCTATTACGCAGGAAGTTTGCATTGACATTTAGAACATGATTTAACTCCGTATCATACTCTTCAATGGTCATAGAGCGGCCGCTTGCGGCTGTTTCTTCATGCCAGTTAAGACCCTTCAAAAACACCTGTTTCCCATTTAGCGTTAATTTTCCATTTTCTACAGCAATGGTTCTCATTCCATAATTGGTAGAAAGACTGTCATCGATAGAGCCGTTCCCTTTTTGTTGAACCTGACCTTCCCCTTTACCTTTATAAAGTTCTGCGGTTACTTGATAAAGCGTCGGGGTATCCGGAGACCAATAGGCTGCATTTGGAATCTCGAAATCCATTGAAACCACTTTTACTTCCCCAGGTTTTAATTCCACATCCTGTGACTTGGGAGCTCCACCTGTTTGTTCCCCTGGATCGACCACTAATTGACGATGTACTTCTTTGTCACCATGGTTGTATACGACCACTTTTGTGGTTAAGCTATGATCGCCTGTTGCAGTTAATATTTTACTAACATTTACATCGGAGGCTGCCTCCAAATAGACACTGCGTGTAATCCCGGCATACGGCCAAAAATCTACCGGTTTATACGGAAGCTCTGTGTCAGCTGTAACAGGTTTTGGATTCGAGCTTGTATAGGAATCAAAGGTCGGTTTTCGGTAAACGCGGACTGCAACTACATTTTCTTTTCCTGGTTGTAGAAATTTACCTACATCAAGGGCAAAAGGTGTATATCCCCCTTCATGTTCCCCCGCCAAATGTCCATTTACATAAACCCATGCACGATAGTTAACCCCGAGAAAATTAAGCTTAACAAATTGGTCTTTCCAATTTGCATCTGGTGAAAAATGCGTGCGGAACCACGCGTAACCATCGTAAAAAGCACTTCCTTTTCCAAAGTTGGATCCATCGTATGTACCAAATTCAGGGGTATCATACAGATCCCAGCTGCCTGGAACCTTTTCTTGCTGCCAATTTTTATCATCGTATCCTTGTGCAAACCATTTTTCATCCATCCCTTGATTATTGGGGTCCATGGCAAATTTCCACTTCCCATCAAGGCTTAAATAACTTCTGCTTTGCTCTTTTAACGTCCATGTATCAAAGGAAGGAACTGGTTCCCCATATTGATACAGCACATTCGTTCCATCAATTGATTTTACCTTTGTATTCATCGGTTCATGTTCAGAAGCAGCTGCCGTATTTCCGTTTGTCTCTGCTTTGGCATTAGGCAGCCCAGCAAAAAGCGTGGAACCTAGAAGAAAAACTCCAATCCCAAAACTAGTCCATTTTCGATTCATTTGCCAACCTCCCGTTTACAATCATTCTTCATCCTAAATAGTAGGTATTTTCACAGTTGTAAAGCTTTGATGGATGATTTCAAATTACTTTGAAATCGGTTTCATAAAATCATAAAAATGAAACGCTTACAATTTTATTGAAACGCAAACCCTTTTTCATCACCTCCTTAATTGCAACCATTTGTGGTTTCTAAAGAAAAATAGGTAAAGTTTCAATATATATGCCGCTCTTATATTATTTGGTCCCTTAATGAAACTGGTTATTTTTGAAACCGATTTCAAAAATAAGTTTCATTATCACCTAGATACGTATTTTTAAGAACTTTTTAACAATTTCACCTAAATTTTACATGATAAACTTCTCCTTTGTCATGGGTCTATTTTCTTAAGTTAAGAAGAAACCAAGTACGTGAGTAAAACTCTCTAGAAAGAACCTTCCAACAATGCATACAAAAGCGGATCAACCTATCGGTTGATCCGCTTTTGCAATGTGGCAATGTGAGTAATGGTGTCAGGCACCACGTTTGATTTGTTTGAATTGGCCCTTGGATAGGACGGTTTTTTCGAGGCGGTGGGCCATTATTCCGGCTAGGACGGATAAGATGATATCCTTTGGCAGCGGGGCTGCCATCCATAGCCATGCCATCTTGTATGTGAAGCCTTCTGGTGCTGAGGCCCAAAGTTTGTAAGCAAAATACATCCAGTTGGTTCCAAACAGATAGTTGACCGCCATTCCGATTAACGAAGCAGTGATAAACGCAGGCAGGCTTTTATTCCGTTCCACCATTTTCCCAATCATAAATGCAACTAATATATAAGAAAGAACAAAGCCAAATGTAGGTCTTATGATGATGGAAAGCCCGCCAGTAAAGTCAGCAAAGACAGGAACTCCGACTAAGCCCACTAACATATAAACGGTCATGGCAACCGAACCTAAACGGCTTCCTAAGATCGCTCCTGCTAATATAGCAAAAAAGGTTTGCAGCGTAATCGGCACTCCGCCCACATGTAAAAACGGAGCAATCGTCGAAATATTGGCCCCAATAGCCATCAGTGCCACAAACATAGCTGCAAGTGTTAAATCTAAAGCTCTTAACCTTCTCATTTAATCCCCACCCCTATTTTTTATCTTATTTTTAAGATAAATGGTAAGGATAGCTATTGTCAACTAAATATTAATATTAGTTAACAATATGAATATTGAAAGCAAAGGATCATTAGCTTATTTATTACGGCAGTTTTTACAAACTTGGATCGTCTCTCCTGTTTCTGTTTTATGCGAATATAGCAATTTAATCCCGGTTTTTGCGCATAATGGGCATGTCCCCCGTCCATTTGAAGGCAAGCTGCTGATCGTCTTTCCTCTGTTTCTTTTTGCCATTCTCATCATCCTCTTCCTATTAATCTTGTTTCTTTATCTAATGATGGACTGGCATAAAGATTGTTAGGCAAATAATTGTTTTAGGAATAAAATTTTTCCTGCCAGATTGCTGTATCTCCAAAAGATGAAGCCTGGACAGTCTGCCTGCCACCTGTCTATTTTTTCACAATCCTACATACATATTAATTAGATTGAATTCCCATAGCTGTCCGCACGAGATTTGTTCTTTCACCATAAGATAGGAATAAGAAGCAGTTTTATTATTTCTTATGAAAGGAAAGATGTGATGTTTATATATGGAGAATGTTTCAGTGTATAACCATTCATTTAAAAATCTGCAGGAAAACGGGCTCTCGTTTGAACAGGTGTTTGAACGGATTGTTACATTCATGAACTTAGATCCGAAAGGCCACTATCGTTTAATGGTCGGCACAGATTCACAGGTTCATAAATCGCAAACTGTTTTTATTACAGGTATTGTCATTCAAAATGAGGGAAATGGAGTATGGGCCTGCATTAGAAAATACGTGGTCCCAAGGAAGATGACCCAGCTCCACGAAAGGATTTCATTGGAACTATCATTAACAGAAGAAATTGTTGCCATGTTTACTGAGGAACGGAAAAACCAGCTTATCTCCATTGTCCTGCCGTATATATATGAAGGGGCCACCTTCACCATGGAAGGGCATATCGACATTGGGGCAGGCAAACGTAATAAAACAAGAGAATTTGTGAAAGAAATGGTTTCCCGAATGGAATCGATGGGGGTAGCTCCAAAAATAAAGCCAGATGCCTTTGTGGCCTCCAGTTATGCTAACCGTTATACCAAATAAGCGTCAGACACCCAAATCTTCTGGTATCTGACGCTTTTTTTATACATATTCTAATGTCACTGCAACAGTTGTACCTTTACCAAGTTTACTTCCAATCTTCATTGTGCCGTTATGCTCTTGGATAATTTTGTTGCTGACTGTTAAACCCAGCCCAATCCCCTTGTCCTTTGTCGTATAGAACGGCGTACCGAGGTACTCCAAGAGCTGACTGTCAATTCCAATCCCTTCATCGGTAAACTGGATCAATACTTCTTTCTCATTTACTTTTTGAACATCAATATAGACCTTGCCCCCAGACGGCATCGACTCTATTGCATTTTTTAAAAAGTTAACAAAGACTTGTTTCAACTGATGAGGGCTGCAAAGCAACTCAATATCCTCTGTGGTGAAACGGTTAATGATCTGCACATTATGTAAGAGTGCTTGCGGGTGTAAAATGTTAACAGTGCTCTCTAAAATAGTACTTAAACTCTCTCTTTCAAATTGAATGGCCTGCGGTTTGGCCAGCGACATAAATTCATTAACAATCATATCGATTCGGTCAAGTTCATTCATGATAATCGATAGATAATCTTCTTGCTTTTGTTTATCGATTGTACTTTTTAAAAGCTTGGAAAAACCTTTTAATGAGGTCAACGGGTTGCGGATTTCATGAGCCACCCCTGCAGCCAATTGTCCAATGATCGATAAACGATCAAGATTACGCAGAGCATCATCATTTTTGACCCGGTCGCTAATATCCCTTCCGACCGTTACAAATGCTTCTAATTCTCTATTTTCATTATAAATAGGGGACATGTTTGTCTCCGAATAAATAAATCCATTATCAATCGTTCTCATTTTCACCTGGTACAGCTGCGGTTCTCCCGTCTTTTTGAGTTCCTCATATACTTTGTCAAAGTTCTCTTTCTCTTCCGGCAGGATGATATTGTATACGTCCTGCCCTACTAATTCCTCGGGAGGAATTCCTACCCCTTGTGTATGTGAAGGAGAAGCATACAGGACCCTTTTATCTTTGGAATAAAGCTTAATCATATCGGTGGTATTTTCTGTAATCAACTGATATAACTTTCGCGTTGTCTTTAATTCCCGTTCAATTGTTAAATGTTTGGTAATATCACGATAACTGCCGATGATGGCGATAATTTCTCCGCTTGAGTTTCGCAGAGGAGAAAATGATACGGCAATATCTAGAAGGCTTCCATCTCTGTGATAGAATTGTGTCACAAGATCATGGATAAACTCCCCTTGTTTAACTGCCTTAATAACATCATCCGTTAAATAAGAGTGAATAACATCCTCAAATTTGCGCCCTAACAGCTCTTTTTCCGTATAACCAAAAATTTTCGTATACATCATATTGACGCGGATAAAACGATCTTCCATATCCACCATGCATATACCATCGGCCGTCCCATTTAAAAACAAGTCAATTAATTCATCAAGATTAATAGCATCTGATTCACTCAATCCGCCAAATAAAGGAAAACTCTTAGCCATATATATCTCTCCAAACATAAGCTCTCTTACTCCATTTTTACAAAACTTTGGAATAAAAGAAAGAGGTAATTGGTGACAGGCACCAAAAAAAGACATTCGCTCTTCTTTGTCCTTCTGGGATGGACATATAGATAAAACGCTTGGCCTCTTCGGTAAGCCAAGCGTTTTGTTCCAACCATTTCATTTATTTTATAGGGCTGATTCTATTTCTTTTGCCATACTCTTCATTGATTGCAAACCACCGCCGCTTAGGTACCAAGAATCAGCATTTAGGTAAATAACCTTTTTATCCTGATACGCAGTCGTTTTCTTAACTAACTCATTTTCAACGATTTCTTTGGCACCAATTTCTCCTCCAACAGCCGTAGAGCGGTCAATGACAAATAAAACGTCAGGATTTTTTTCTTTGATATATTCAAATGTTATGCTTTGTCCGTGGGTAGAGACCTCGATTTTTTCATCCGCTGCACCGAAGCCAAAAACGTCATGAATGATGCCAAACCGGGAACTTGGGCCGTAGGCACTTACTTTCCCTTCATTCGCTAAGATAATAAGACCTTTTTTATCCTCTGCAGACGCCTTTTTATTTAATTCATCCACACTTGCCTGAATGTCCTTCAATTCACTTGCTACCTGATCCTCTTTTCCAAAGATCTCACCAATTGTATTCATATTTTGAGTAAATGAATCCATGTAGTGAACATAATCCATTCCAACATACACGGTTGGTGCAATCTCAGCAAATTGATCGTATAATTCTGCCTGGCGCCCCGAGATAAAAATAACGTCCGGCTTCAATGCATGGATGGCTTCGAAATCAGGCTCTTTTAAGCTGCCGACATTCGTATACTTTTTATCCGCGTATTTCTTTAAGTAAGAAGGAATTGCTGTTTGAGGAACACCTGTGACGTCTATACCTAACTCATCTAGGGTATCTAACACACCAAAATCAAAGACAACAACCTTCTTCGGATTTTTTTCAACTACCGCTTCACCATACTCATGCTTTATTGTCACCTTCTCTTCTGACTGCTCACTTGAAGCGGCTGTATTGGAGGTCTCCTGCTCCTTTGTTCCACAAGCTGCCAACACCAAAATCATCGTAAAAACAAATCCTATTAAACTCCATTTCTTCATCTGTTCCACTCTCCTTTTTATGAATTAAAATAAACGCAGATTCGGCAATTGTTCATTTCCTGAATCGGAATATCCATGTCGTAAATCTCACTTAAGGCATCCGATTGTATAATCTCCTCAGTCGGTCCATTTTTGACCACTTTTCCGTCTTTCATCGCGACAATCCAATCAGAATAGACCGAGGCAAAATTAATATCATGAAGCACAATAACTACCGTTTTACCAAGTTCATCGACCAGCCGGCGCAGTATTTTCATAATCTGGACCGAATGCTTCATATCCAGATTATTTAGAGGTTCATCGAGCAAAATATATTGCGTATCTTGAGCAATGACCATCGCGATAAACGCGCGCTGACGCTGTCCTCCGGATAATTCGTCTAAAAAACTATCCTGTAATTCAGTGAGATGCATGTACTCTAAGGATTGGTCCACCACCCGCTCATCCTCTTCGGTAAGCCGCCCCCTGGAATAGGGAAACCGTCCAAACGAAACCAGTTCACGAATGGTGAGACGAACATTCATATAATTGGATTGTTTTAGAATCGAAACCGATTTCGCAAAGTCATTGGACTTCATCTTGCGGACATTGGAGGTATTAAGCAGCACCTCCCCTGTATCTGCATCAAGCAGCCTGCTCACCATCGAAAGAAGCGTTGATTTTCCAGCGCCATTCGGTCCAATGAACGAAGTAATTTTACCTGGCAGTATATCAACCGTTACATCCTCGACCACCGGCTTCTTACCGTAGAACTTCGATAATGACTTTACTTGGATCATACTGCTTTCCTCTCCTTTAATAGTAGATAGATAAAGTAGATTCCGCCGAAAAAGTTAATAATGACGCTTAGGGTGGTTGAAAAGGTAAAGAGCCGCTCGACTACCCACTGCCCGCCGACAAGTGCAATCACACTCATGACAACCGCACCACTAATGAGAACCTTATGTGTATACGTTTTAAAAAACTGATAAGAAAGATTCGCCACAATTAAGCCAAAGAAGGTAATCGGCCCCACCAGAGCCGTGGAGATGGAAATAAATATGGCTACGATAATCAGCATTTTCTTCACAATCGAATCATAAGGAACGCCGAGATTAATCGCCCACTCCCTCCCCAGTGATAAGACATCGAGGTATTTCATATAGCGCCAGGCATAAATAATCACGACGCCCACCAGCAGCAGCGCAAGCCAGACCAAATCGGCATTAACATTATTGAAACTAGCAAACATTCGGTCTTGAACAATCTGAAATTCATTCGGATCAATCAGCACCTGAAAGAAGGTGGAGATACTCGAGAAAAAGGTTCCGACGATAATACCAATTAGAAGCAGAAAGTAAATGGACTGACCGCCCTTTTTAAAAAGAAACCGATACAGACCAAGGGCAAACAAAATCATGATTACTATAGAAATCAAGAAGTTTACCTGTTTATTCACAACTGCTAGATGGTCTGAGCCGAGAAAGAAAATGATGACGGTCTGCAGCAGCAAATAAAGGGCATCAAGCCCCATGATGCTTGGGGTTAGAATACGATTATGGGTAATCGTTTGAAAAACAACTGTTGCATACGCAATCGTAAACCCAGTAATGACCATTGCGATTACCTTTACAACCCTTCTAGGCAGGGCATAATCAAAACTCCCATTTAAATCATGGAATAAATAGATTCCACAGCATAACAAGGCAACTAAGATAAGCCCCCCCATTTTCGTCCAATGGTTACGCATAGGCTCTCCTCCTAAAAAGCAGATAAAGGAAGATTCCGCTGCCTATGACACCGACCATAAGGCTTATCGAAATTTCATAAGGGTAAATGATGATTCTTCCTAAAATATCGCAAACTAGCAAAAAGCTCGCTCCAAGTAAGGCTGTATGCGGGAGCGTCTTTTGCAAATGGTCACCTTTAAAAATCGAGATGATATTTGGAACAATTAGACCGAGAAACGGAATCATTCCGACTGTCAGAACAACCGTTACCGTGATTAACGCAACAAGAACCAGCCCGATATTGACAATTCTGCGATAGGCAAGGCCTAGATTTTTTGAAAAATCTTCCCCCATTCCTGCCACGGTGAAACGGTTGGCATAAAAATAGGAAATAATTAAAATCGGAATACTTATGTATAGGAGTTCATAACGACCTTTCATGATCATCGAAAAATCGCCTTGGAGCCACGCCGACATATTTTGAATGACATCTGCCCGGTAAGCAAAGAAAGTCGTTACTGATGATAAGATGTTTCCAAACATTAAACCCACAAGCGGGATGAAAATGGCATCCTTGAATTTAATTCTCTCGAGTATTTGCATAAATAAAAACGTTCCCGCCAGTGCAAAACCAAAGGCAACCAGCATTTTTTCAATCATCGAGGCATTGGCAAACAAAAGCATCGACACCAATATTCCTAAGCGGGTCGCATCTAGTGTACCAGCTGTTGTCGGTGAGACAAATTTGTTTCGGCTAAGCTGCTGCATGATTAATCCAGCAATGCTCATTCCTGCTCCGGCAAGGATGATGGCCACAAGCCGCGGTATCCTGCTGATTAAAAATATTTGTGTTTCCTCAGATTGTAAGTTTGTGAGATCGCTGGGTGAGATGCTTGTAACCCCTACAAACAATGAGACCCCTGACAATAGTAATAACACCAATAATAGATATCGTTTTTTCATCGCTGTCTCCAAAGGTTTATTTTTAAACAAGTGAGATTGAAAATCATTATCACTTATATGTAGTATAAACAATGGGTAAAAATGGTGTCAATACGTAAATGAGAATTTCTATCAATTTCATTGGATTTCATTGGTAACTTCTCGGGCGGCGGTTGGATGGCTTAACATTTTTTTCACACCCTAACATATTGGACTTCCAGCACCTCATAAATTGAGGATTAGGGGGTGAGCCAAGTGAAAAAAGGTCTATGGGTCATTGTTCTTCCATTTTTGCTGTTATTGTCAGGCTGCTTTAACGATCCTGTCCAAGATGATTTGATGAATTATGTTAATAAGGAAATTAAACAAGCGGGGAAATTAGAAGCGGCGGCGGTATCTGCCTATGAAGGGGTTGCCGGTGCCAATTATAAGGATGATCAAACGATGTACGATGCCCTCACGAAAGAGGTAATTCCAAACTATAATGAATTTATTCAGGAATTGGATTCAGTCAAGATAGAAACCGATGAACTAAGGGAGATTCACGAGATTTATATAGAGGGTGCCGATATACAATATAAAGCGTTTGTCACCATCAAACAGGCGATAGAAGAGCAGGATCCTGCCCTCATTCAAGAGGCTAACGATATGCTGGCAGATGCCAGAGAGCGGATCCAAGATTATAAAAGTAAATTGAACAAACTGGCAAAAGAACATAATGTGAAAATAAAGAGCAGCTAAACTTTAAGTTTTTTCAGCAGAAAACACAGAGCCATCGAAGCCTTGCTCTGTGTTTTTTGGGGTGGACGGCTCGGACCTGCATGAAAGTATTTATGCTAGGTTCTTTTTCGCATGGGCGGAAATTCTAAATAGGTCAACGCCCTCCACACCCACTCCAAAGGGCCAAACTTGAAATAGCGCAGCCAAAACGTACTAAACAGTAATTGAATCATTATAATAATAATGCAGATTAATAAGGATTGAAGGCAGGTAAGAGGATTCACCTGACCAAGCACTTTCCCCGCCAGCAAGATAAGGACTGTTTGCAATATATAATTAGTAAAGGCCATCCTTCCATAGCGTTTTAGCGGTGCCAATAGTTTACGGAAAAAGTGATTTTGCAATAAGAGCACCATGCATCCAGCATAGAATGCGGACACAAGCGGACCTATGGTAATGCCTCTGCTGATAAATTGCTGCATTTGGACGGGGTGCGCATCATTGGCACTTATAGGTAAAGGCGGTGCCGATTGATATTGAAAAATAAGCCCAGCGGCACCGGAAAGAAACATAATTACTGTAAAAATAGCGGTTGCCTTTTTTAGCTGTGTTATTCTTTCAAATACATGATATTGGCCTGCAGCAATTCCCAATAGCATTAATGGGATAACCATAAAAATTTTGGCAGCAAAAAAAGCTAATACCACGAGCATGACGATGGCAAACACGAGATTGATGTCTCTCTTTACCTTGTAAAATGGCAGAAGAAGCAGTCCGGAGACCGCATAGACGGTTAATGCCTCCCCAGGATGAAACTGAACGTGGACTAAACCAAACAGGAGTAATATCGTTATTCGCCTTATAAAAAGTACGGTTCCATTTCTCCCTCTCGAATTGGCACGGGATATAAACAAGTAAAATCCGACACCAAATAAAAAGGTAAAAATCGTATAAAAGCGGCCTTCAATGAATAAATACAAAAACCGCCAATAAGCCGAAGCGGCTGTCCCTGCTGCCGGGGGATCCACAGACAGCAATGGGCCGATATTAACCAAAATAATCCCAGCTAAAGCAAATCCCCGCAAAAAATCCAACAGATCAATCCGCTCATTCTCCCCGATCGAACTCATAACACACCCCTTCTCGAGTCTAACATATGGTGCCTGTCACCAATAGTAACCTTGATATTTTTTTTAAGGTGATGAACATAGTTATACAAGGATTCATATTTTATTTATATATCGATATTACTAAAAAACGAAAAAGAACCGTAGTCTTTTAGTACTACGGCTTATGTGTATAAATGTGAGCGAGTGAATCCAATCTTTGTCGGCCAAACAAGTTTGGATTATTTTTTTTTGTTTATTTCTGATCATAGGGGTCATCGATTCTCTTCCTTTTTCTAACTGAACTTACTGGAGTGCTCCTCCAAACAATCCGGATACCCAATAATACAAGATTACTAGCGTGAACAAAGTGGCAGGCGGTATGACAACCACTGTAACCTTCACATATTCCCACCAAGAAAACTTAACCTTCCCTTTCCGAATAATATGCATCCACATCAGTGTAGCAAGAGTCCCCATCGGCAGCAGGAGTGAGCCCATATCACTTCCAATTACATTTGCCAGATAAGCAATTTTCAAGGTAAGCGTGTCTAGCCCCATATGTGTTAACGTAAGCGTTCCAACCATCAGGGCGGGATGATTGTTAAAAATATTGGAAAGTACGGTTAAAAGTGTCCCCATCATCACACTGGCATTCAGCAAACTTCCCGACACCATTGGCCGCATGAAACCGATTAGCCAATCCGTCAGACCAATATTGTTCAATCCATAGATGATGACGTACATACTAAATGCGAAGATAAGAATATACCACGGAGTCTTTTTAATCATATCGATTGGCGGGATTTTTAGATAGGCCCATCTCCAGCCCAGCAGGATCAGCGATCCTATTACAGCCATTAAAGAAACAGGAATGCCAATATAGGAGGCGGCAAAAAGACTGATTCGTACACCAAATACAAACAGCAATACATTGCGCATGAATTTTGATCGTTCTTTTTCATTAGCATATTCCGGACCAAGCTTAAGTGGATGATAAGATTTGCGCGTTAAGCCGCTTACCGTGGCAGGAACGGTTTTCGGCAGTATCCTTTTAAAGCGCAGGTACAGCAAAAAGACAAGGAACAGCAAGCCCAGCGTTGCCGGTACAAACATCATCGCAGTGTGTAAATAAAGGCTCATATGAACAATTTTAAGCGCGATTAAGTTAACAATATTACTTACCCCAATCGGTGCACTCGATGCTGTCGCAACCAATCCGCCTGATAATAAATATGGAATCTTCTGGTGGTTTTTCAGCCCCATATTATTAAGAAGCATGACTAAAATCGGTGTGGTAATTAAGATACTCCCATCATTATTAAAAAATAGGGTCATCAAAAAGCATAAGAGATTCACATACCAAAATAACCGAATACCAGACCCCCTGGCCTTGGCTGCCAATTTTTCCGCAACCCAGTTAAAAAATCCAAAGCTTTCTAAAACGATGGCCATAACAATTGTGGCGATAATCGTGATTGCGGCACCGCTTATCGTCTCTGTGATCATTCCGAGGTCGGTCAGCGAAACACTGCCGCTTAATAAAACAAAAATGGCTCCGACCGTTGCTGGAACTGCTTCATTAACCCCCTTAGGCCTCCAAAGAATAAAGATTAATGTAAACACGAAAGATAGGATGGTCATCCATACCATTGGTTGTAAAAACATATCTATCCCCTTTCATTCTAGTTAGTAAGACATGATGTTTCAGGGGTCGCCCCCCTCCCCCCCTCAGGTTTGTCCGCACTTGTCCCTCCCTTCCATTTATCTCTCTGTATGACTGTACTTCATTTATATGTAACACAACTAAGACAGGCTCTAGGTTTGTACCCTAATCAAGGATAAATCCACAGTAATCTAGATATTAAAAAGGGTGACAGGCACCACGGATGGACAAATGTCCATCCGGTGCCTGTCACCCTTACTAAGTTTTTCACTATAATTAATTTTTTAGCATTGATTCTTTATTGATTGGTCTGTTCTTATTCTTCATCCTCTCCACTAAGCGGATTTTGTGATTCTTTGTAGAGTTTTTTTGCTTGGTATCTGTCTGCGACTTGCAATTTATTAAGTATATTGGAAATATGGTTGGCGACCGTTTTTGAACTTAGCTGCAGCTTGTTCCCAATTTGCACATTCGTGTATCCTTCAGCAATCAGTTCTAACACTTCCAGCTCCCGGCTAGTCAGCTCGCTAAGAGCAGTGTTCACATGGCTCTGCTTTTGCGGCATGGTAAAGTAGTTCATCATCCGGGCAGCAATATCTGAACTAAATACGGCTCCTCCGTTACCGACCATGCGAATCGAATGAAGCAGCTCCATTTCCCCCGCATCCTTTAAAACATACCCGCGTGCTCCCATTTGCATGGCGGTGAAGACTGATTTATCATTCTTTAACATCGTAACTATTAATATCTTCATTTCAGGCTGCTTCTCACGTATCACCCGGGTCGCTTCAATCCCATTAATCCCCGGCATGCGAATATCCATCACCATCACATCAGGCTGAAGCCTTAGCGCCAGTTCCACTGCCTCTTCCCCCGAAGCTCCCTCGCCAATCACTTTTAAATCGTCTGTCGTCTGTATAAGATTACGAACCCCGCTCCGAAATAATGGATGATCATCTATTAAGACTACCTTCATTAACCTTCTCCTCCCTTTGCAAAAAAGGTACTATAGCTCTTACCCTTGTTCCGCTGCCTCTCTCTAACTTTTCAAAAAAACATTGCCCGCCAAGCTCTGCTGTTCGTTCCCGTATCGACTTTAAACCTATGCCGCCGCTGATTGACGGCTTTAACAATATTGGCAAGCCGAGCCCATTGTCACTTACTTCAATCTGAAGTTCGGATTCAGAATGAACCGATATCCTCACCACACACTCAGTGGCCTGCGCATGTTTGACCACATTCACAAGTGCCTCTGTAATAATCCGGTAGGCCGCAACCTCAACGGCTGCCGGCAAAACAGGCAGCTGCTCAGGTGCTTCCAAGGCTATCTTTAACACGGCTGCTTCCTCATTCTCTTGCGTTTTGTTTGTCCCCATCGTTTTTCGAATCTCATTGATCCTCGTTTCAATCGACCCAATCAGCCCGAATTCATCCAATGTTGGCGGCCGTAAATCATGGACCATCGTGCGGATTTCATTTACAGTCGTTCGGATAACGCTGCGCAGTTCCCCCAACAGCTCAACAGCTTTATCTGGCTGTTTTTTCACATATTGCTCCGCTGCCGCCACATTAAAGGATAATGATAACAGCCTTGGAGCGAGGTCATCATGGAGGTTTCTCCGAATTTGCAGCCGCTCTTCTTCACGGGCCAGCACCAGCTTCTCCCTGGACTCTTGCAAATCATTGGCTAAAAGCTGCATCCCCCAGGTCATTTTTACATTTTGCAAAATCACACCGGACTGTCTGAGTAATACATCCATCAGGCGTAAATCCTCTTGGGAAAAAGTTTCATCTTGTGAGCGGCTCGAAACCATCAACGTCCCGAGCTCCTCTCCGCCATGAATGATGGGAAAGGAATGAACATCAAAAATAGCCTCAGTATTTCCTGCAGCAACAGCCATTTTTTCTTCATCTTTTACCCTTACGAATATCCCGACAAACGGAAGCCGCAATGCCCCTTTTATCGTGCCTGCTACCTCCTTCAATACCTCTTCCTGAGATAATGGCTGGACCAAATGATCCCCCAATTCCTTTAAGACTGTATAGGGATCATCATGCCGCCCCTTCATCAGCCGGTTTACAATTCGTTGAAGCCTTTCTTTTAACGGTGAAAAAAGAACCGCCACCACTCCCGTTGAAATCATTGAAATCACAAAATTATCCTTAGTCTTGAATAAACCGCCTAGATACATGACACTACCAGCGTAAATTAAAATAATCGTTAACGTTAAAGCCCCATAAAGAATGGTACGGTTTACGAGCGGATCAATCTCCCATAACCGGTGCCTTAAAATCGCCAGCACCAATGTTAAAGGAATGATTGCCACCACCATGTACAGCAAGGCACTTAAATAGATATAAGAAATCGGATTATCAGCAAACACAGGATACACAAAAAAACCACTTATGATCACTGACCCGAGGAGGGAAATCACCGCTCCATAGACCACCCACTTCGTTTGCTGTTTTTCAATGGAACTCGATACCTTCCGATAACGAAAAACCTGCGAAAAAATGGTTACACCCATCATGGTTAAGTAGTAGAGAAGCCTGCCTGTATTGGACCAATTTAACAAATCAAATGCTGTCCCCGCGGACAGGAAGCTGATGATCTGAACGATGCAAAAAGGGATAAAAACAAGCACCGTCCAGCGCGGTACAAAGCGGCCTTTTGGAAAAAGAAGCAAAAACAGAAAGAACGTCATCCGTCCAATACCAGCTACAGCCTCAGGAACCTTTTCTAAAAATGGACTGTCTTCCGATCCGATATAGACTAACGAAGTAAACGTCGTCCCGTAAGCAACAAGAGCAATCATCGCCAACAGCCCCAGTAAATCCCGTTTACTTTTTAGAAAAATAAGAAACGCTGCCAGATAAAAGAGAAATGAAAATGTACATTCAATGATGACGAACCATAACGAGTAGGTATCAGGGGTTAAATGATAAACACTCAATGCCTCTAAAGATGTTGGCGGGGCAGGGGCCAGTGCACTGCAAGGCTTGAGTGTACAGTCCATTCGAAGTGTTTCATAATAACTAGGAATATTATTCATATAAAAAACGATCATTAGGGCACAAAGTGCTGCCGCTGTTACCTGGGCAATCAAACCGCTTCGAGTGGCGATTTTTTTCATTGGCCTCATCCTCCCCATCCCCCTATATATAGGAAAATTATAACAACGACCATCTCCCTATGTATACAGTCAAATTCATCCCGAATATTCCTATGAAAGTTCCCGAATTCTTTAGGTATGGGGTGCTCTCGTAAATAGGAATATTGGTTTGTTACGATTAGTTTGTAAACAACAAACAACAATTTTTAGGGAGATGGATCGAATGACTGTTGAAAGAACAATTAAGTGGCTTGGATTAATTTGTATATTAGCGGGGATTGCTAGAATAGGGATGACTCCTGCGGGTTTATTATTTGGAGCAGATAGTAAACAGGAACTTGCCTTCGCCTTGGCGGCCAGTATCTTAATGGGAATTAGCTCAATCAACCTCTTCTTAGCTCAAGCAAAAAAGGCAGGAATCTTTGGATTTATTGCGACCTTACTTCTTGCCATGGGTAATATCATTTTAGCGGGCGGCTTTTATGGATTTTTTGCCTTCGGGGAATTACCGAAGCCAGGCACCTTCGTGAATATTATTGAATCTCTTGCCTATCCTGGCCTGCTATTAGGGACCTTACTCCTGATGATTGTCACCTACCGTGCAAATCTTTTTCCACGCTGGTATATTGCCATCTTTGCACTTATGCTTTTATCACTAGGAATTCCTTTCCTAGGTGACTATTTCGCTTTCTTCTGGGGCTTTACCTATGTCCTCATGGGCTACACGATTTTTACCGAAAAGTATGTTAACCCTGCCGTAAAAATCAAGACAAAAAAAGCCAGTGCGGTAATAAACGAATAGACGAATAGCCCCCTTCCTAGAGGAAGGGGCGTTTTTATTTTACGGTACTAACCGGTAAATCAAAAAACGTTCATTGGGATTATTTTCATAAACATATGGCAAAACCACTTCCTGCTTCAGTTCAAAGGCCGTCTCGTGCTCTAAGAAATAAATATAATCCTCTGACGGATAATACAAAACCAGCTCCACATCCCTTGGGGTATCCTCCAAAGAGCGTAAAATATTGTTAACCACTTTTCGAAACACCTGAATCGAGAACGGATTAAAAAAATAAAAGCGGTTATCTAAAGGGCTGATTTCATATTCTTCAGCAAAACAGCGAACAAATTGAATTTTACCCTTCCCATTCTTTTTTATATAACGCTTTAGGTTTAACAGCGCCTCATGATAAAGATCTTCATCCATTTCAACCCCGACAACATTTACATCATAAAAATAATGAAGATAAAAATTCAGGCGTCCTTTCCCCGAACCAAAATCAATAATATAGTCGTCGTGATTTATCTGGTAATGACGAAACAATTCTTCCAGGGCGCTGTAGGGCGTCGGCTCATAGCGATGATAATGGAGCGACTTATGAAACCCCTGCTGATCACCGCGGGTCTTAATATTAAGTAATTTATCAAAGTAATATTCTTTCATGGGTGGCTCCTATACACTTCTTTTCCATTTATTTTAACAAAAAAAAGCCGCTAAGATTCGATAATCCAATCTTAGCGGTTTCACTCATTATTCGTTTTTCCTCAACTTATGGACCTCATCAGCCACAAATTGAACATTCGTGCCAATAATCACTTGGATACTTTGAGGACCAACAATGTTAACTCCCGATACACCGGCTGATTTGATTTTCTTTTGATCCACCTTACTTATATCTTTCACTTCTAATCGTAAGCGGGTCACGCAGTTATCAACCGAAACTACATTGTCATCTCCGCCCAACCCCTCATAAATCACGGCGGCCATAGACGCAAACTTGCCTTCGCCCGCTCCAGCCTCAACTGCAGCCTCATCTTCGTCCTCTTCGCGGCCTGGAGTCATTAAATTAAACTTAACGATAATATACCGGAATAAGAAGTAATAGATAACAGCAAAGACTAACCCTTGAACGATTAACATATATGGCTGATTGGCGATTGGGATTTTAAAACTTAGCACATAGTCAACAAGCCCGGCGCTAAATCCAAATCCGGCGGTCCAATGAAACGCGGCAGCTATCGCCAATGAAAGACCTGTTAAGATTGCATGGACCAAATAAAGCATTGGAGCTAAAAACATAAAGGCAAATTCGATTGGTTCGGTCACACCTGTAAAGAAGGCGGCAAAGCCTGCGGCTAACATTAATGAAGCGACCTGCTTCCTCTTCTTTGTTTTAGCCGTATGCACCATGGCTAAAGCGGCAGCAGGCAGCCCGAACATCATGATTGGGAAAAATCCCGCCTGGTACATCCCCGTTACGCCCTTTTCACCCTTACTCGCCCAGAAATTGGTTATATCACTGATTCCAGCCACATCAAACCAGAATACCGAGTTTAAGGCATGGTGTAACCCGGTTGGAATTAACAGACGGTTGAAGAATCCGTAAAGACCCGCACCAATAGCCCCCAAATCACTGATTGCTTCTCCAAACGTAACCAAAGCCGTGTAAATGACTGGCCAAATAAAGAACAATACCCCGGAAACCACTAACATGGAAATGGCCGTCATGATTGGCACTAAACGTTTACCGCTGAAGAATGCCAAGGCATCAGGTAACTTAACCTGACTGTAACGATTGTACATAACTGAAGCGACAATTCCGGAAATGATTCCGACAAAAGCATTTTTTATTTTTTCAAAAGAAGGATCGACTTTTGCGGGGTCCACCCCTTCTAGCAACGCCACTGAACCGGTTGAAAGCAATGTGGTCACAACTAGAAAAGCAACCAAACCGCTTAGTGCTGCGGAACCATCTCTCTCTTTTGACATTCCTAAGGCAACGCCGACGGCAAATAGGATTGGGATATTATCAATTATCGAACTTCCAGCTTTAATTAAGAAAGCAGCCAATGGACTATCTGCCCCCCAGCCGGTTGGGTCGATCCAATATCCAATCCCCATAAGAATCGCTGCTGCCGGCAAGACGGCTACCGGTAACATCAATGAACTACCTAATCTTTGCAGGTATTTCTTCATTTTGATTCCCCCCTAGTTGTTTGTCATTCATGCTTGCAGCTATCTAAACAAAAAACGAATAAATAATAACTAGAAAACGACAAAGATAGCTGCTGATTTTATTTAACAGTCACCTCCTTTCGGGACCTGTCTATTATCATTTTACTGGCAGGTATTAGTTCCTATTACTGATATTTGGACATTCATGAAAATAAAAAAGCACGCAGGTATTTCTTTACCTACGTGCCAAATACACCTATTATTATCTAGTTAGTTTTGAAAGGATTGCTTCGCAGATCTCATGGGTTACCAATGCCTCCGAGGCCGGAATCCGCGTTCCTGAATTCGTAATGACTGCTTGAACGAAATCCGCTACCATTTGTTCAAAGCCGCGTTTTTTTAAAGTGGACTCCCAGTCACTGCCCCTTACCTCAATGGTTTCCATTCCTCTAGAAACGGCCATTTTCGAGACGTTAAAAACGCTGCGTTTTTCTATAGATCCCAGCACCTCGGCGATTTCTTCATTTGTCCCATTGTCCCGATTCATTATTCCAATAGCCGTTGCCCCACTCGAAATAAACTGCACCACGACATGGTATAACCTATCGTCAACCATTCTCCCATTAACAATCAAATCCTCAATTGGGCAGGGAAATAAATATCGCATTGTATCCACTACATGAATGAAATCGTCATAGATGAACGTCCTTGGTTCACCAGGAAGTGCTTTCCGATGTTTCTGAACAATGACCATATTGGGATCAACGGTTTCTTTTAATTCTTGATATAGGGGGGCATACCTGCGATTAAAACCAGTCATTAAGATTAAGCCCTTTTGTTCAGCTAGATCCACCAGCCTTTTTGTACGTTCATAATCATCTGTAATGGGTTTATCAACAAATACATGGATATTGTTTCGCAGCAATTGCTCAATGATTCGCTCGTGTGAGGCCGTCGAGGAATGAACAAAAGCCCCAGTAATCCCACTGTTCAACAAGGATTCTAATGTAGGGTGCAGATGTTCAAACCGATATTGGCGGCCAATGGAGCTTAGATTTTCTTGATTACGTGTAAAAAAGTGAAATTCTTGATCCTTCATACTGCTATAGACTGGCAGATACGCCTTTTGCGCAATATCTCCAATGCCAATTACACCAAATTTACCCACTGTGCCTCTCTCCTAAAAAGTTAATATGTACATAAAGTATATCAATTCCCCTGGTTAAAAACCCAATTTTAAAAAGTTCCTTTAAGAAATAATTAAGTTTATTTCGTTAAAGTAGAGGCAGATACCACGGATTCCATTCTCATCATTTCTTTTGAAAGGAGAATTTAACGGTGGAAAAAATAAAATATTCAATTGTTGTACCTGTATTTAATGAAGAGGAAGTAATTCAGCAAACCTATCATCGGTTAACCACTGTCATGGACTCTACAAACGCCCCCTATGAATTGCTTTTTATCAATGATGGCAGCAAAGACAAAACGGAGGAACTACTTGTTGAATTGGGGCTCATCGATGAAAAAGTCAAACTAATTAACTTTTCACGTAATTTTGGACATCAAATCGCCATTTCTGCCGGAATGGATTATGCACAAGGTGAAGCTGTTGTCATTATTGACGCAGATTTACAGGACCCTCCGGAACTGATATTAGAAATGATTGAAAAATGGATCGCAGGCTATGATGTCGTCTATGCTAAGCGGCTGTCCCGGAAAGGTGAGAGCTTTTTTAAAAAGAAGTCTGCCTCTCTTTTCTATCGAACACTCCGCTCTTTAACAGATATTGATATACCAATCGATACGGGAGATTTCCGCTTAATGGATCGAAAGGTCGTCGATCAAATGAAAGGGCTCCAGGAAAAAAATCGATTTGTCCGGGGACTTGCCAGCTGGGTAGGGTTTCAACAGACCGCAATCGAATACGAACGGGATGAACGGGCTGCAGGCGAGACTAAGTATCCTTTAAAAAGAATGTTTAAGCTTTCAATGGACGGGATTACATCCTTTTCCTATAAACCTTTAAAATTAGCAAGCTATGCAGGCGGATTTCTCGCTATTGCTGGTTTCATTTATATGTTTTATGTCTTCTATTTAAAAATTTTCACCGAAGCAACGGTCCCCGGCTGGTCATCACTAATCATCATCCAACTGTTCTTTAGTTCCATTGTATTGATTTTATTAGGGATTATAGGGGAATATATCGGACGGATTTATGATGAAACCAAAGATCGGCCCTTGTATATTGTCCGGGACTCGTATGGTATCGAAAAAACATATTTGAAGAGGAGAAGAGAAGAACTGTTAACAATCAAAAAATAAACAGGCGGAAGGTAATTATATGAAAACAGTAATGAAAAGAGTTGATACTCTCTTAGTTGGGATTCTCCTATTATCGATAGGTTTAAATTTTTATAATATAAATAATGCTGGATCGAATACGTATTATACAGCAGCAGTAAAAAGTATGATGCAGAATTTTCATGCTTTCTTCTATGCATCGTTTGACCCTGAGGGTTTCATCACCGTTGATAAGCCGCCTGTGGCTCTGTGGATTCAAACACTAAGCGCCAAGATCTTTGGCCTTAGTGATTTTAGTGTATTACTGCCGGAAGCGCTAGCCGGTGTAATTTCAGTTTATTTTATGTACATTCTTGTTAAACCAAAATTCAATCGTGCAGCAGGATTATTATCCAGTTTAGTTCTTGCATGTTCGCCCATTTTTGTGGCTGTTGTAAGAACAAACAATGTAGACAGTATTTTAATACTTACTCTATTAATTGCTGCTTGGGCATTGATGAAAGCGGTCGATAAGAAAAAGCTAAGCTGGTTACTTCTGAGTGTTTTCTTAATAGGGGTTGGCTTTAATATTAAAATGCTCCAAGCCTATATGGTTGTACCAGCGATTTATTTGTTTTATTGGTTCGCTGTTAAATTAAGCTGGAAGAAGCGGTTGCTGCATTTAATCGCTGCGACAGTGGTCATGGCCGGAGTTTCTTTATCTTGGGCTCTTGCTGTTGATTCTGTTTCGGCTAGCGAGCGGCCATATATCGGAAGCAGTCAGACTAACTCCGTCTTGGAGCTGGCTTTTGGCTATAACGGGATTCAGCGGTTATTGGGGCAAGATCGTAGCGCTTCTAGTTCTGATAGCGGGGCTGCTGAGACACAAAAACAAGATACTAGCACATCAACAACTGCGAGTTTTTCAAATCAATCAGGTACGGCTTCCGGACAAGGAACCCAGCCATCCGCAGGAACTAACTCTCAAGAGCAAGCGGCTAACGGGGCTCCGCCAAACTTCCAAGATGGCTCAGGCGGTAAAATGAATGGCGGTACGAGCGGGATGTTCGGCACTGGCACTCCGGGTCCATTCCGTCTATTCTCATCGGAGCTTTCCGGCCAAATTAGCTGGTTATTACCATTTATCCTTTTCGCCGTAATTGGTTTAGCGGCGGAATACAAGAAAACAAAACAATTCGATATGCGTGTTAAATTTGCAGTCTTTTGGCTTGCCTGGTTGATTCCCATGATGGTTTTCTTCAGCATGGCTGAGTTCTTCCATCAATATTATTTAAGCATGATGGGACCGGCCATTGCGGCATTAGTGGGAATAGGATGGACAGTACTCTGGAATTACTTTACAAACAATGACGGATGGAAGTCTGGGCTTCTTCCTTTCGCCATCCTAGCTACATTCCTGTTTGAAGCGTTAATTCTTCACCAGAATTCACAATCTAAATTTTTGGTAATTGGGACGGTTCTTGTCGGCGTTGTCCTCTTTATTCTCATGGTTCAACGCATGAAGAAAGATACCTTTTCCCCAGCCTTACCAATGACGGCTCTGCTGGCTTTATTGATTTTACCGTTATACTGGACGGATATAACGATTAATAAAACGAATAATGCAAGCACTCCGATTGCAGGACCTGGTTCTGGTATGGGAGGAATGGGCGGCGGGGCTCGAATGGCAGGTAATATGGGCTTCCCAGGGGGAGCACCAAATATGGGTGGTAATTCTGTCCCCGGAGCATCCCAAAATCAAGATGGCAGCATGACACCGCCTGCCAATCAAGATTCTGCAAGCATTCCGGCTAATGCTTTACCTAGCAATTCTGACAAAGGGATGGATAATAGAGATCAATTAAACACCGAGTTGCTTTCTTATTTGGAAAAAAATTATGACGGTGAAAAATACTTTTTAGCGACCGACAGCACACAGACTGCAGCACCATATATCCTCAATACTAATTATTCCGTTATGGCAATGGGCGGTTTTTCAGGAAGCGACCCCGTCCTAACGCCTGCTAAACTAGAAAAAATGGCAAAAGCTGGATATATTAAGTTTTTCTTAATCTCTGGACGCGGCGGCATAGGCGGTACTCAAAGTCAATCTGTGACACAGTGGATAAAGGACAATTGTGAAGAAGTCCCTAGCAGTGATTGGCAATCCGATTCTAGTTCTCAGAACCAAACATTTGGACCTGGACGTGCAGAAACTTTATATGTTTATAAGGGCTAAGTTTTTTATCTATTAAAAAAAGACTAAGGGTCGACCCTTAGTCCTTTTTTTAGATTAGTAATCTGATAGCAGATAAAGCCGTAACAACTAAAATAATGATCCGAAAAGGCTTTTCGTTAATCTTTTTAATCAAAAATGCCCCTAAAATAGCACCAACTGCAATCGCCGGTATCATAATTAATGCCATCAAAAGCGTTTTTAAATGGATATTATGCCAGACCGCCATTTGCATAGGAACCTTTGCCACATTGACAATAAAGAAAAACCAAGCAGTTGTACCTAGAAAATTATCCTTTTTAAACCCCTTAGCTAATAGAAACACACTGAAAATTGGTCCTGCAGCATTGCCGATCATCGAGGCAAACCCGCATAATACTCCCGTCAATCCATAAAACCATACTCCATTGGGAACTTTAGCTTCGTTTCCCCTTCTCTCCATATACAGCAAAATGATTAAGCATAAAATTACACAAACAGAGATAATCATTTTGAATTGGCCGTCATTTGTATATTCACCCACTGCCAGACCTACTATCAAACCAGCTGCTACCCAAGGCAATAAAGCTTTTATGTCTTTCCAATCGGCATGACGATTATAATAATAAATGGCAAAGATATCTCCAATTATTAATAATGGCAATATCATTCCTGTTGACTCTTTCCCTCCGAAGATTAAGGCAATAATCGGGATAACTGGCATCGAAAAAGCACTAATTCCCGTTTTTGAAAAACCGATCAATACAGCTGCCACTATAATCCAAATCCACTCTGATCCACTTAAATGAAATAAACTGAACATTTTATTATCCCCTATGTAACAAACTTTTTTATTGTATTGAAAAAAGCAGAAGAACCTATTTATATTCTTCTGCTTTTATATTCATATTGGATTTTCCTGCCTGTTATGTCAATAGCAGCTGTGTGTTATTCATGTGAATATTTTTCCGCTCTGTTTTTGCGGATGCCATGAACGATAAATGTAATAACGAAGGCTACAACCAAAACGATAATAAACGCTTCATTCGGAATCTCGATATCGACAAGGGTAAGTCCCATTTTTATGGCAATAAACAGAATTAAAAAATAGGCTGTCGTTTCGAGTTCTGGTACCCTGTTCATCAAACTGATAAAGAATGTTGCTACGCCCCGCATCAACAGAATCCCAATCATACCGCCAAGCAAGACAACCCAAACTTCATCGGAAACTGCAAGGGCGGTAAGAATACTGTCTACAGAAAAGGCCAAATCCATTAACTCCACACTGATTACCGTTGCCCAGAATAAACCGAATGTTTTCATTAACCAGCCCTTTGGCTCACGCACATCTTCTTCTTCCCCATCATCTTTACTTTTCAACTTGTCCATAAAGAACTTGACGGAGAGCCAAAGTAAATATAGGGCACCGATTAATTTAATAAACCATAATTTGATTAAAAAAGTCCCTAGCCCAATAAAAATAAATCGGAATATATAGGCGCCCCAAAGACCATAGATCAAGGCCTTTTTTTGCAGCTCTTTCGGGAGAGGTTTTACAAATGCTGATAAGACCAACGCATTATCAGCTGATAAGATGCATTCGAGCACCGCTAAAGATACAATTAATCCCCACGCTTTGGGCGAGGACAACACATCTGCCCACATCTGCCAATCAAGCATAGCGGCAAAGTTTGAGACTACTTCTTCCCACATGTTCAAATCTCCTTTTTTTAAAAAAACATTTCATGCCTTCCTTTTATTTTAACGTAATTTTCACAGGTACTACTAGTTTTCCGCTTTTCGTACATCCATATTCCTCTACTTGGATGTTTAATCCAAGTAGGGAAACTCTGTCCAATAAAAAAAGCCAGCCTATGATAGTAGGCTGACCCTTCGTTATTTATGATATTTAGATAATTTAGACGTGGTGTTTCCCGACTTTCTCTCCTGCGGCCGCGCTTTTAAGTTGGACGCCCAGGAAACTTGCGATTGATAATGCTGGGAATGCTCCTTATTTACCAGTTGCTGCAATCGGTCTTTATTTTTCTCAAGAAGTTCTTCAAGAGCCTTTAAGCGGCGAGTAGGAAACGCAAGTCCCGCCAGTACCGTCGTTATCGTTGGATCTGATTCCGAAATATATGTTCCTTCGAATAATTCTAGCGGTTCGCCAACCGCCTCAAAAATGGATGGAACATTAATGAGTTTTGCCATACTTTCTGGGCCTTCATAAATTAATCCAGCTCGAATCACCCCTGTTGTTTCAACCGGGCAGAAAATGGAGCTTACCCAGGATTGCTGTATTTTACTTGAAACATCAGCCGTTGTCTTCGCATCTGTGATGGCGGTTGATGAGATAAGAGTAACCCCTCTTGTGCTCAATATATTCATTAAGTCGGTTTCATCGAAGTTTCCAAAAAAGGAACTCTTTTTTGTCACTTGCAGAACATTATTAATTGCCTCCATCACTTGATGATTGGAAGATAAGTAAATCTGATGTTTACTGGATTGGGGAGTGAATTTACGCAGCTGATCATTATCGACTAGGAAGACAGAGGACAGCGCATCAATTCTAGAAATCTCCTCGATACAGGCAGCGGCATTAATCCGGTTTCCTGCCAGTACATTACGATCTGGAACCACTGCAATTGCACCTATATTGATCCCTGGAAGATGATCTAATAATAAATCCATTAAGAGTGGGCTCATCCCTGACCCTGTTCCTCCGTCTGTTGAGAAGGCTACTAATAACAGGTTAATATTCTTAAAAGACTTTTTAACAAAGTCGATTAGTTCCCTGTAATGCTCATTTACTGCTTTTAACCCAATTGACCTATTTTGGCCTGCCCCGCTGTAACCCGGAACAAAGTACTTCTTTTCCACCCTTGTATTCACTGTCCCATCACGTTGATTTGTATTAATAAGAGCGGCCTGGAAGCCCATGGTAGCTGCAATTTCAGCTATATTTCCGCCGGCCTGACCGACACCTAAAATCCCAACTGATTTCGCCATATTCCCTTATCCCCTCCCTTTCTTCTAAAATCATACTCATATTTTTAAAATTTAGACTCCCTTTTAATAAGCATAGAAAAAAGAACCTTCCATTTTAGTAGGTTCTTTTCTTAATATTAATAAGTTGCAGGTGTTACTTTTGGTGACAGGCACCGACTAGACCGTCATTTTCCAATTGGATAAAGCCAGCCAGTTTTCTTTTTCCTTATAATCAGGCATGATTTTTCCAACCAGGCGCCAGAATGAGCGATCATGATTCATGTGAACCATATGACACATTTCATGAACGACCACATACTCGATTACTTCACGAGGAGCCATTGCCAGCCTCCAATTAAAAGTTAACTGCTGCCTTGAATCACAGGTTCCCCATGTTTTTTTACTATCCGTAATCTGTATGGAACGCGGTTTGGTTTTAAAGTACTGTTGATAGGCGGCAATACTCTTCTCTACTAACGCTTTACATTGCTGATAATAAAAACGCCTAAGGGCTTGTTGTACTTTTTCATCCTCAAGCTGCTGCACATGGATTTGTAACTTATCTCCTTCAAACTCCACATAGTCTTGGTCGATATTATTGTTTAGAATCATTTCAATCGGATAAGTTCTTCCTAAATAAAGAAAGCCCTCGCCCTGCTCATAAACCTTTTTCTGCGGGCCATCCAGCCTATCTTTCATTTCCTTTAATTTCTGTTGAATAACATCCCAATTCTGCTCTATTAACTGAATGACTCTTTCATCAGGTGTCCCTTTTGGAGCTTGGAACTCCAGATTTCCATAGCTATCAATCGTCATTCCAATCGAAGTTCGATTTTTGTATTTTATTTCAAAACGTATCGTCTCACCCAAGTAGGTATGTATCATCTTATCACCAAACGTCCATTATCCCCGGTATTTAACAGCCAGCCCCTTCAAAAAGTTCCTGGCAAATTTATCTCCGCATTCTTTATAATTCTTATGTCCTTCTTTTCTTAACAGGGCACCGAGTTCTCCCTTTGATACTCGGATTCCTGCATTTTCGAATATATCCAGCATGTCTTCAGTAGTTAATGCCAGCGCAATTTTTACTTTCTTTAACAAGAGATTATTTACGTTTGCAGTCTTAGGTGTAACCGGTTCTGGTTGATTAGACTGTTCTGGTTTAGGCTCTTGTCTCCCTCTTTTAAAAATAATCAGACCATTTAAAAATGAGTCGAACATGCTGTTATTACAGTTGATTTGTTCATGATCCTCCATATCATCATCTGATTTTGTCAGGATTTGTATCACTTCTGGGACGGTTACGTCCACACCGCCAAGTTTAAAAATCTCGGCCATTTCTTTGTTTTTTATTTCTAGCGCATATCTCAAGCGAATTAATATATCGTTATTGTCCATCAATGGACCTCCTATTTATTTTAATTCTATCTTTGCCACTGCCTCAACGTGAGTGGTCATCGGGAACATATCAACCGGCTGTACCTCAACCGTTTTATAGCCGCCATCTTCGAGGATCCTCAAATCCCGGGCGAGTGTCGCTGGATTACAGGATACATAGACCACTTTCTTGGGCTTCATATCAATAATCGTCTGCAGCAATGCCTCATCACAACCTTTTCGGGGCGGGTCAACGACGAGCACATCCGCAGCATTACCCTCCTTGTACCACTTCGGAATCACAACCTCCGACTCGCCGGCAGCAAACTCCGCATTGGTAATTCCGTTCAACTGTGCATTTCGCTTCGCATCTTCAATCGCTTCCGGCACCACTTCTACACCAAAGACCTTCTTAGCCTTTTGGGCTAAAAATAACGAAATCGTCCCGATTCCGCAATAGGCGTCAATCACCGTTTCTTCACCGCTCAGGTTCGCATACTCAAGTGCCTTTTCATAAAGGACCTTTGTCTGAACTGGGTTAACCTGGTAAAACGATAAAGCTGAGATGGCGAACTTCACATCTCCAATATAGTCATAAATGATGTCGCTTCCCCATAGCACCTTGGTTTTTTCACCGAGGATTACATTGGTCCGTTTCGAGTTAACATTATGAACAATGGATTTGACCTTTGGCAGCCGGGCAACGATTGCTTCAACCAGCTTCTCTTTATTTGGAAGTTCAGCTGTTCTCGTAATCATTACAACCATAAGTTCTCCCGTCTGTTTTCCGTAACGGGCCATAATATGACGGAGCACCCCTTTGTGGGTCTCCTCCTGATAGGCAGGAATCTTTAACTCGCTGCAAATCTCTTTAATTGTCTGTACTGCCTCATTTATTTCTGGCAATTGAATGAGGCTTTCATCCGTATCGACAATTTCATGTGTTCTTTGTTTAAAAAAACCGGCAATCAGTTTGCCATCTTTTTCACCAACAGGCACCTGTGCTTTATTTCGATAGTGCCATGGATGTTCCATCCCTAGAATTGGATGCACGACAACATCCTCTAGTTTTCCGATTCGAGCTAATACCTCCCGAACCTGATTTTCTTTGTATTTCAGCTGCCCTTCATAACTGATATGTTCTAGCTGACAGCCACCGTATTTATTCCGGTCACTGTTAGGGATTTCCACTCGAAAAGGGCTTTTTTCATAAAGCTCGATTAACCTTCCGAAACCATAGCTTTTACCCGTCTTGATTACCTTTACTTTTGCCTTCTCTCCCGGCAGTCCGTTTGGGACAAATAACGGATATCCTTCTACCTTTGCAACCCCTGCTCCGTCATGGGTTAAATCTTCAAACACAACATCTATATAATCGTTTTTAGTTACTGGTATGGTTTTGTTCATTCAATTCTTCCTTTGCTCCGAAATTGACTAGAAAGATTGTAACACATAATGCAGTAGAACACGAAATGGGGCTCATAGAGGGTACAATTTTGCCATGCAGTGCAAAAAATAACCAAAACAAAAACGTCCCTTAATAATCAGGACGTCCCTATTTTTATTCCTCTTCCGCTTTCATCGCAGCCACTTTTTCTTTTACTTCTTCAATATTTCTCATCTTGTTATCCCAGCACTTTTGACTTAAGTCAACTGGATACTCTTCCGGATTCATCGTACGTTTATATTCATCCCAAAGGGCATCAAGATTTTGCTTTAAGTAATCTCGCGACTCTTCCAAACATGGGACTTCATAGACAAGCTCTCCGTTAGTGAATATATCTGCGTGCAGTTCTTTGGCTGTATAATTTGTAACGATCTTATTAATAAACGTATGGGTTGGGTGGAACATACGCAACCGTTTTTCCGGCAGTACTTCATCCTCCATCGCAATATAGTCACCTTCAGCATGGTGATTGATATTATTAATAATTCGGTAAATTTTCTTCATCCCCGGAGTGGTCACCTTAGCCGGATTGGAGGAAATTTTGATTGTATCCTCTAACTCGCCTTTTTTATCCTCAATTGCGACAAGTTTATATACCGCACCAAGGGCTGCCTGGTCATAGGCAGTAATCAGCTTGGTTCCAATTCCCCAGCTGTCAATCCTCGCTCCTTGCCCTTTTAAATTCATGATCGTATATTCATCAAGGTCACTGGAGGCTACAATCTTGGCATCTGTAAATCCAGCTTCATCCAGCATTTTACGAGCCTCTTTGGAAAGATAGGCAAGGTCACCGCTATCAAGGCGGATACCGATGAAATTAATTTTATCGCCCAGCTCCTTTGCCACCTTAATGGCATTAGGCACACCCAGACGAAGGGTATCATATGTATCAACTAAAAAGACGCAATCCTTATGTGTTCCCGCATATTTGTGGAAAGCCGTGTATTCATCCTTATAAGCTTGGACCATCGCATGAGCATGCGTACCAGATACAGGAACTCCAAACAGTTTTCCTGCCCTCACGTTACTGGTTGAATCAAAACCTGCTAAATAAGCAGCTCTTGTTCCCCAAATGGCTGCATCCATTTCTTGTGCCCGTCTTGTCCCAAACTCCATCGCCACCGCATCGCCAACAACCTGCTTGATTCTTGATGCTTTGGTCGCAATTAATGTTTGATAGTTCACAATATTAAGTAACGCTGTTTCAATAATCTGTGCCTCTCCCAGCGGTGCATCCACTCTTAAAATCGGCTCATTTCCAAAGACAAGTTCGCCTTCTTGCATCGCACGAATCGTCCCAGTAAAGCGCATATTTTTTAAGTAATCGAGGAAATCGTCCTTGTAACCCACTTCATTTTTCAAATATTCAAGATCTTCCTCACTAAAACGGAACCCCTGGATAAATTGAATCACCTTTTCTAGCCCAGCGAACACAGCATAGCCATTACCAAATGGCAGCTTACGGAAAAAAAGCTCAAATACCGCCCGTTTATTATGTATGCCATCTCTCCAATACGTCTCCGCCATATTAATTTGGTAGAGATCGGTATGCAGAGATAAACTATCATCATGATAAAAGTGTTTCATAATTAAACCTCCGGAATACTATTACAGCTTATTAACATTATAATTCATCATACCATTTAAAACCCTATTTCACCAGAGCACCGAGGGTTTGTTCAAAGTGGCCGAGTGCCCATTCATGGCCAGCCTGATTGAAAGAAGCAACGGCCTCCTTATAGACAATGATTTTAAATCCCCTGTTGTAGGCATCGACGGCCGTATGAAGCACACAGATATCCGTACAAACGCCAACAAGGTGGACCTCAGTAATCCCCCGTTCCCGCAATTTGATTTCGAGATCTGTTCCGGCAAAGGCTGAATAGCGTGTTTTGTCCATATATACAACATTTTCAAGCTGTTTATTTTCATCATAGACACCCTGAAGAGAACCAAATAAATCACGGCCAGATGTTCCTCTTAGATTATGAGAAGGGAATAATCTCGTCTCAGGGTGATACTCGTCGCCCTTGTCGTGAACATCAATCGCAAAAACGACATAATCACCATTTTGAATAAATTCCTTTGTCAGCTCAACAATTTTACTTTCAATGATTTGACCAGGCACTCCACATGTTAATGCCCCGGCATCTGCGACGAAATCGTATGTGTAATCAATATTTATCAAAGCCCTCATACCCAGATTCCTCCTTCACATCATCCTTTAACCATTATACACAGGATATGGAAAAAAGTCCGCTCCAGATGGATCGGACTTCAAGCATGTATAAAAATAGCCAGGGTCGACTGGTCTAGGATGACAGGCGCTTACGCTTTTCTTAACTATATCGCTGCCCTGAAACCCAATCAGTCGGCCGGTCGTTCGGACGGATATCATCTAGAGGTACAAACACTTCTAGATGCCGGTAAAGATTTTCAAACTCCGACGGTAGCAATCCGCCAAATTCTCCATCTAGATTGAGCTGGACTTTTTCACTCGAATAAACCTTAATACGATTAGCCTGTGTATAAATAACGTTCGGATCATTCACATGCTCACCGCGGACGGCTAAGGTTGAAATTCGAATAAACTCTGCGAGGTTTACCTTTTTCAAAATTAATAACGAAAATAATCCATCATTAATCGATGCATCCGGTGCCAGTTTTTCGAATCCACCGATGGAATTCGTCAGGCCAACGAGGAACATCATGGCTTCGCCCTCAAACAATTTTCCATCATACTCTATTCGGAGGTCTGACGCTTTAATGGACGGAAGCATTTCCATCCCTTTTAAATAGTAAGCAAGCTGCCCGAGCATGGTTTTTAGTTTGCTTGGCACTTCATATGTAATCTCAGTAATTCGGCCGCCGCCTGCAATATTGATAAAATAACGATCATTAATCCGCCCGATGTCAACAGGAATTAGTTCTCCCCTTGTGATGATATCCACTGCCGTACCAATATCCCGCGGAATTTGGAGAGCACGGGCAAAGTCATTGGTTGTTCCCGCAGGAATAATGCCCAATTTCGGACGAAACTCCTGTTCGGCGAGTCCGTTCACGACCTCATGGATGGTTCCATCGCCGCCAGCAGCAATGACCACATCGTACTGACGCTCTACGGCTAAGCGAGCAGCTTTGGTGGCATCCCCAGCGCTTGTAGTCGCATGGCAAGATGCTTCATATCCTGCGATCTCTAGTTTTTCAAGGATTTCCGGCAGATTTCTCTTCAGAATTTCTCGGCCTGAAGTAGGATTGTATATCAGTCTTGCTCTTTTCATTATCATCATCCTATTTTTTATATAACAATTGACGTTGTCTGTTGAATATTCTACCAATTATTATTCTCGCTTACAAATATATTGTAATTGATTTGTCTACAGCTTTAGGTCATAAGCATTGCTTAATGGTGTATTAACCCTTAACGGATTGAGACACTGCCTCGCATTCCTAGATACAAGCTTTTAGTTACTTTAACTGTTATATCATATCCAACTGACTTCACTACTACACGTCTGATATTATATTAGTTGGATAGGAAATGGCAGAGAGGTCTACCTTTCTGATTCATAAATAAAGTCCCCGTTTTTTCCTTCATATTATATTTCAACAAAATATTACCATTTCTATATGTTAGAATGCTATTAGAAATATTTAAAAAGGGAATGATGAAAATGTTTTGGACGTTACTCGTGGCTTCCTATTTAATTGGTAGCATTCCTACCGCTTTAATTGTGGGCAAACTTTTCTATGACGTAGATATACGTGAACTGGGAAGCAAGAATCCCGGCGCAACTAACACCCTAAGAGTTCTTGGTAAAAAGTGGGCCATAATTGTTCTTCTTATCGACCTTGCAAAAGGGGCCTTAGCTTCCTACCTGCCAATCTACTTTCACCTGGAAGCGGAACCGCTCTTCTTTGGTCTATTAGCAGTTGTTGGCCATTGCTTTCCCATCTTTGCAGGCTTTCGAGGCGGGAAGGCCATCGCTACCACCGCTGGCACCCTGTTGGTCGCCAACCTTCCTTTACTCATCATAGCCTATGTTTGCTTCTTCTTAGTGATTTTTATAACTAAGTATGTATTCTTTGGCTCTATCTCCGTTGGCCTTAGCATGCTCGTCTATGCCCTAATCTCACCTAAACTAGAATTAGAACTGCTCTTCCTGTTTTTCTCTCTTTTTTTACTGTTTCTGCACCGCTCCAACATACGTAACTTCATCCTTGGCATCGAACCAAAAATTACCGATAAGAACCTTCCTAAAGACCGCATCCCTCCTAAGAATGGCGGCGGGTTTAAAATGTAACATGGGGCCTTCATTTTGAAGAGCCCTTACTATCTCCGAAAGTACGGCACCCCCTCTATTATTATTCTACGAGCATTTTCCCTTATTTTAAAAAAACATCTAATTATACTAGAAATAGGTTTATATAATTGATAGAATATTTTTTATATATGCAATTTTATATGTTATTTATTTTCACAAAATAATAGGGGGAATAATATGTCCAATGAAACGCTGCAACTAGTTTCGATAGGGATTTACATAGCCATGATGTTATTCATTGGCTGGTACTCGTATCGAAAAACGAACAATCTGACTGATTACATGCTTGGGGGAAGATCATTAGGACCAGCCGTTACTGCCCTAAGTGCTGGTGCCGCCGATATGAGCGGCTGGCTTTTAATGGGATTACCAGGAGGCATATACGTAAATGGATTAGCCGACGCGTGGATTGCCATCGGTCTAACTTTAGGTGCCTATCTGAACTGGCTCTTGGTCGCACCGCGTCTTCGTTCATACACACAAGTCGCAAATGATTCTATTACCATACCAAGCTATCTAGAAAACCGTTTTAAAGACAAAACCAAACTGCTCAGGATCGTATCAGGTATCGTCATTCTCCTTTTCTTCACTTTTTATGTTTCATCGGGGATGGTTTCTGGAGCGGTCTTCTTTGAAAGCTCCTTTGGGACGAGCTACCATACCGGTCTTTATATTGTTGGCGGGGTTGTCGTAGCGTATACCTTATTTGGCGGGTTCTTAGCAGTGAGCTATACCGATTTTATTCAAGGGTTAATGATGTTAATTGCCCTGCTTCTTGTACCGGCGATTGGCATCTTCCATACCGGAGGCCCGGCAGAAACGTTTGATACCATTCGTGCCATAGATGCGACGCATCTGGATCTGTTAAAAGGAACTACCCTTATTGGAATCATCTCAGCATGTGCATGGGGGCTCGGATACTTTGGACAGCCGCATATCATCGTCCGCTTTATGGCCATTAAAACAATAAAAGAAACAAAAAGCGCCCGCTTGATTGGGATGGGCTGGATGATTTTTTCTTTATTAGGGACGATCTTTACTGCACTTATTGGTATTGCGTTCTTTAAACAAAATCCACAATTTACCCTCGATGATCCTGAAGCAGTATTTATTCAACTTGGGCAAATTTTATTCCATCCTATCATCGCCGGCTTTGTTTTAGCCGCCATTCTAGCGGCGATCATGAGCACAATCTCTTCACAATTGATTGTGACTTCTAGTGCACTTGTTGAAGACTTGTATAAAATGGTTGTAAACAAAAATGCGAAGGATAAACAACTAGTTTTTTTAGGAAGAATGGCCGTGCTACTTGTTGCGGTCGTTGCTTCTGTGCTTGCCTTCAACCAAGATAATACCATCTTAAATCTTGTTGCATATGCATGGGCAGGCTTCGGAGCATCTTTTGGACCAATTATTTTATTAAGTCTTTTCTGGAAAAAAATGAACCAATGGGGAGCTTTGTCAGGGATGATTGTCGGGGCAGTGACCGTTATTGTCTGGAAAAATTATGACCTTGGTAAAATTCTTTTCGGTGAATCACTTTATGAAATTGTCCCTGGTTTTCTACTTAACTTGCTAGTGGCCGTCATTGTCAGCTTATTGACCTATAAGAAAAATGAAGAAATAGAAAAGGAATTTTCAGAAAGTGTTCGATTAGTAAATAAGGGTTAGATAATAGAAAACGCTCGGAACTTTTTCATCCGAGCGTTTTTTAATGCAATAAATAGTTTATTTTAATTTAGAAAGGATACTATCAGCAACCGTCTGCCAAATGCCGGCATCGCTTACATACGAGGCTCTAAGCTCCTTATACATCGCCATTTGCTTCTCCTCGAAATCCGGTGCTTCCTTATCCGGAAGTGCTGCACGCCGTTCAGTCACAAGCGCCTGCATCTCAGATGCTCTCGGTCCCCATACTGCGGTCTCGTTCCCTTCTTGATTTATAAAAATATAAATAGGAATCGCTCGTGACGTGCCATTGGTCAAGTATTGATCCATCAACTCGAGATTTTGATCACGGAGGACAAAGCGTAGTTCGATACCCGCTGCCTCTGATATCTTCATCAAAATCGGGTTATTGAGCAGCGCATCCCCGCACCAATCTTCAGTTAACGCAATTACCCTCAAGTGCAGTTCTCTTAGACCAGCCAACTTGTTTTGGTCCTCTTCTGTGAGGTTAAACTTCTCATAAATAGCCAGCATCTCTTCTTTATTTTGCTTCATTGAGTTAATGTACTCATCAACCGTCATTCCTCTTTGAAACCATTCATTTAAATTCATCTTTAAACACACCTCTCTTATAATGACTTTGACAAATCCTCAAGTTTACTAACTGTTTTCCAATTACGCACGGTTGCCGGCACGCCGAGCTTCGGGAGCTGCGGCGCCAGCTTCGAATCCCTAATACTCTTGCGGAAATAGAAATATACTTCCTTCCCCTTAATCTTACACTCTTCAAATTCATTATTGTAAGCGTACATATGGTCGATGCCTTCTCTAGCAGGTTCTCTTCCTAAAAAAGCAATTTGTACACTTTCGCCCTCATTCAATGAATCAGTTGAGTAGGGACAATCAAGAATCAACTGTTTGAGCTCCTCAGCGGTTCTTAAAACAACCGGAACAGGGAAACCAAATATACGGTTAAGTTCGTTCTCCATCCGTTTGCTAAGTTGTTCAGCACCGTCTTCCGATTCAAACAAGACATTTCCACTTTGAATATACGTTTTGACTTTTTGCAATCCCATTGACTCTAATAGGCTTTTTAAATCGGCCATTTTCATTTTATGATGGCCGCCCACATTAATTCCCCGTAACAGCGCAATATAAATGGTCATTCCACAGCCTCGCTCCTTAGAAATATCTAACTGCCTAAATCTTACCATTTTGTGGGGTTGTTAAACCAGGGAATAAGCTTTCATTTCATTAATTAGAAGGAAACAAGTAATTATATGAAGAATTGTTAATTAGCATAGAAATAAATGGAGGTAATAAAACATGGTCCCACAAAGAGTTAGTTTACTTACTCTCGGTGCATACGATTTGCCTGTACTTCGTGCGTTTTATCAATCTTTAGGGTGGGAGGAAACGGAGACTAGCTCCGATCACTATGCTGTCTTTAAAACTGCCGGCGTCCTGCTTTCCCTTTTTCCAGTTGCAGAGCTGGCAAAAGATGCCGGTGTAGAGCTGTCCCAATCCCTCGAAACTTTTCGTCCTGTCACTTTTGCTATAAACGTAGAAAAGCCAGACACGGTAGATTCAACGATTGATATAATTCGAGAAGCTGGCGGGATTATTTTAAGAGAACCTAGTGACGCTTTTTGGGGCGGCCGTACAGCCTACTTTGCTGACCCTGAAAAGAACCTCTGGGAAGTGGCTTGGAATCCGAGTGCTGTCTTTGATGAACGCGGTGCGATGATTTCGTTCTAGAAAACGAGGATGCATGACATCTTCGTTTTCTTTGTCTGTATCTATTTCTACTAAACAAGTTTAAGATTCGACATCCTCTAACACTATCCGATGTTAACTAAACGTTTGTTTAGTTTTCCTATATACCTTATAAACAGGGGACTTTTTCCCGGGAAATGTGGAAAAGATTGTCGAGACATGTTTCGACATTAGGTAAAGCATAAGCCTGTTAACCAAGAGTTAGTTCATAGCTTCTAGTAGCTGAAGCCGACCAATTATTAAATCAAATTTTTGTTCTCTTTTATCCTTAAAAAAACTGGCAGAATCTAATCTGCCAGCTTTTTATTCTATTAAACTGCTACCATTCCGCAATCGTACCATCCTTATGTCTCCATACAGGATTCTTCCAGTTGTGCCCTACATCTGCCTGTCTTCTCAAGAATTCCTCATTGACCGTAATTCCTAATCCTGGCCCTTTTGGCAGCAGTACCAAACCATCTTTATAGTCAAAAACAGTGGGATCGGCAATATAATCAAGCAAATCATTGCCCTTGTTATAATGAATACCGAGGCTTTGTTCCTGAATAAAGACATTATGGGAAACAGCATCAACCTGCAAACAGGCTGAGAGCGCAATCGGGCCGAGCGGGCAGTGCGGGGCAACGGCAATATCATAGGCTTCTGCCATTGCAGCAATCTTCCTGCACTCTGTAATTCCTCCAGCATGTGACAGGTCGGGTTGAATAATGTCTACATATCCATCGGATAACAACTGTTTAAAGTCCCAACGAGAAAACATTCTTTCCCCAGTTGCAATCGGTATGCTAGTTGCTCGGGCAATTTCCCGCAATGCTTCATTGTTCTCCGGAAGAACAGGCTCTTCAATAAACATCGGGCGGAATTGCTCAAGTTCCTTGGCTAAGATCTTTGCCATTGGTTTATGAACCCTTCCGTGGAAGTCAATTCCAATTTCCAGATCATTCCCACAATATTCCCGAATAGCCGCTACACGTTCAAGAACCCTATCAATTTTATTGAAGGAATCAATGTACTGAAGTTCTTCCGTTGCATTCATTTTAATTGCCGTAAATCCGGCTTCAGCCTTTTCCTTCGCTTCCATCCCCACTTCACTTGGCCTGTCGCCGCCAATCCAAGAGTATACGCGAACTGACTCTCGGCAAGCCCCTCCAAGCAAATCATAAATCGGAGCGTTATAATATTTACCCTTGATATCCCACAATGCCTGATCAATCCCGGCGATCGCACTCATTAAAATAGGTCCGCCCCGATAGAAACCAGAACGATACAGTGCCTGCCAATGGTCCTCAATTCTCATAGGATCCTTACCAATCAAATATTCTCCCATTTCTTCGACTGCGGCTTTAACTGTATGGGCTTTTCCTTCAACAATTGGTTCCCCCCAGCCAACAATCCCCGCATCCGTTTCAACTTTTAAAAATAACCAGCGTGGAGGAACGACAAAGCATTCAAGATTAGTTATTTTCATTGAATCATCCACCTCTTTTGGAAGTAATAGTAGTTAAAAAAACAATATCGCCAATCACTTTCGATCCGATGACTGTGGAAAAGTCTACTTGCTCATCACTCGATACAGTCACGTTTTTTAAGTCCAAATAGGAAAAAATTTCTCCAAATGCCCTTCGCAATGGATTACCACCGCCAATTACCACATAATCAAGCTCTTCAAGCCGCTTACTCTTTAGGATTGTTCGAATATCACAAGACATCACCGCACCAACCAAATAGTTTGCACGTTGATTTTTATTCATTTGGTTAAATACATCTGCTAAACGAACATGATAAAGGGCCCGTGTCAAACCGAACTTCTCGCTAGCTTTATAGCCTTCAATCAGATATTCCGGTTCAACACTAGTAATCAACTCTTTATCCAGAGAACTTGAAAGGATCGTTTCCCTGCTGACAGCGAATAAAAGCTCACCACATAAGGTGGAATAGCAAGATTCAATTTGCCTGTCCTCCATAAAAACAAATTTCGTATGAGAACCCGGAAGAACGATCATCCCCTTTCCTTGTAAACCTATTTGGTTTACAAGTCCAAATGATTCCACTTCTTCTCCTCTCATTACGTCATGGCGGTCAAGCTGATCGGCTAATTCCCCTTCGTAGTACTCGATTTTATTTTTCATTCCCGGTACAAAAATGCATGGGATATGACAGAAATAATCTTCTGTTCGTACCGAAGAGGCTTTTGCAAAGTCTTCTAACTTCGCCGGTGCTTCTATATGCTTTACCTCAAATAACCCTAAGTTAGAAGTAATCATCCCTGCTGCCACAATATACTGAATGTCGGTGCTTCGGAGGTTGTTCCGCAGAATAATCTCTTGCAGTCCTTCCGCTATTTTTCTTTTGAGTACATCCGCATTCCCGTCTATTGCCGTATTTCTTACACCTACGTTTAGCTTAATAACATCTATGACTTTGTTTTGCTTGTCATTAACAAGCCGAATACGAGAATTAGTTGTGCCAGAATCAATAGCAATCATATACATTCACATCACCACTCGTATCTCATTTTCATTTTTAGTCACAACTTATCGAACAGCCTCTACCAGTTTTTTAGCCCGATTATAAATCTCGGTAAAGTTTTTCTGCTCTATCAAATTGTCATTTACCAACGTCGATCCAATCCCCAGGGCAAAACTTCCATGATCCAAATATTCCTTGGCATTTTCTACATCCACCCCGCCCACAGGCATGATATTGACGTATGGCATTGGTCCTTTTATGTCTTTAATATACTTTGGTCCAAATGCCCGAATCGGAAACACCTTCACCACTTGTGCTCCTAACTCATAAGCTTTTAAAATTTCAGTTGGCGTTAAAACACCTGGAATCAAGGGAATATTGTAACGATTGGCCATTGTCATCGATTCTTCGTGTAACACTGGTGCCAGTAAGAAGGATGCTCCAGAAAGGATGGCCAGCCTTGCCGTTTCCGCATCGAGGACGGTTCCAGCCCCTACCTGCATGTCTGGAAACTTCCGCACGGCTATTTCTATCGCTTGAAGAGCATTAGGAGTATTCATCGTCATTTCAACGAAACGAATTCCTCCATCATACAATGCGGAAACCACCGATTCTATATCATTTGTTGATTTACACCTTATGATCGAAACGATCTTTTCGTTTTCCATTTTTCGTAAAATTTCGTGCATCGGAATCACTTCCTTTAATCAATAATGAATCCTATTGTCAGTGAACGCACAATAGGATTCACCCAGTCTATATAAATAGTTTTTCAGCCACATCCTCTAACTGAACTTTACTAAGTTCAATAGGAGAGGATTCGTTAATGGAATATGGTTTAAAACGGACTTCGAATTCAAAAGCTTCTGGTCTTAATCGATACTTTTCTAATACATCCGGACCGCAGCTAGAAGAACCAAGACCATGCTGCTTATGATCCAGATTAAAGGTGATGAAGTCCTGCTTTTTCAAATTATAGGTATGATTTGCCTTGTCAAAGTTTTCAAGCGTATAATAGTGAGCACTGAAATCTATTTCAGGATTCCCGATCGCTAATACCCCAAAACCATTAGCTTCAGTTAAGGAAACCCATTTCACCTGATGACGATTTCCATTTTCTTGCGGCCAGACATATGGAGTGTACAAGTCATCCACTTTTCTGGACCATACACCCATTCGGTTCGCCATCCTGCTGTCCACGTACGCTTCACCAGGTCCAAGTCCGTACCAGCTGACATTCTCAAACCGCTTAGGAAGCTTCATTGTTAAACCGATTCTCGGCATGGTCTCCGGCAAATCTCCTTGAGGTTCACCTTTTACTTTAAGGACGACGTCCCCGCTGCCAAAAACAGTATAGGTGTATAGAGTGTTTATTCCCCATGAAAGTCTTGGAGGGGCAATTCGTACCATCACTTGAATATCCACTTTTTTCTTATCAGCCGAAATAGAATACGAAACATCGTCGATTCGGTGCTGCATCCAATGCAGGCCATGATTTTGCCATTCTTGCTTCGAGCTTATGTTTTTCCATTTACCGCTGGCTAGCTTGTCATTGTCTGTCGGTGCTCTCCAAAAGTTAAGCTTTGGCCCTTCCTCCAAAACTTGAATTCCTTCAACGGCCCATGAATCAATCACACCAAATATCTTATCAAAAGCTAACTCAAAGCCGTTTCCGGATACGGTAATCAAACGAGCTGTTTCATTCACTTCAACCGGAAATTGCAGTGGCTTTACTTCTTCGGCCTGGATAGCAGAAACAGGAAGCTTAAATTGCGCCCATGCTATTTCATGCCCTGCTTTTGCCCAGAATGTATCCATTATTGTCAGGAAGTTTAAATTTAGCCAGTAGTCAGTTCTGACCTTTATGTTAGCTGGCAGTACAAACGGAATCATTATTTGCTTTGATTGGCCTGCATGGATACCGTTGATAGGAAGCAAACCTTGATCGATGATTTGGTCATCACAGACAACAGACCAAGACAATTGCAAGTGGTCTAAAGAAATGAAATCATAACGATTCGTTAGTTCTACGATCCCTTTCTTTAAATCAACGATTTCTGCTTTAACTGGTTCAATTACCTTTTTATATTCAACCAATGCTGGAGATGGTGTTCGGTCTGGCATAATCAGACCATCAATGACAAAGTTTGAATCATGCGGTGTTTCACCGAAATCTCCGCCATAAGCGAAATACTCCTCACCGTTTTCCGTTACTTGTCTGATACCATGGTCAATCCACTCCCAAACAAACCCGCCTTGCAGCCTGCGATACTTATAGAAGGTATCCCAATACTCCTTAAATCCGCCCGCACCGTTCCCCATTGCATGCGCGTACTCACAAAGAATATGCGGCTTTGTTAGGTCCTCTCTTTTCCCTAATTCCTCCATAATTTCAACAGCCGTGTACATGGTTGTATGAACATCGGAGGCAACTGGATCTCTGGTTGGATTGTTTTGATCCTCTGTCATGATAAAACGGGATTCACCCTCATAATGGATTGGGCGTGTTGGATCCTTAAATCTGGCCCACTCTGCCATAGCATCATGATTTCTGCCATACCCGGATTCATTCCCAAGCGACCACATAATGATAGAGGCATGATTCTTATCGCGCTCGACCATTCGTTTCATCCGGTCGACATAAGCTTCTTCCCAAGTGGGGTCATCACTGATTTGATTAATATCATCAATCACATGGAAGCCATGACATTCTAAATCAGCTTCATCAATTACATATAAACCATATACATCACACAAATCATAGAATCGCGGATCATTTGGATAATGTGACGTCCGAACCGCATTAATATTATGCAGCTTCATCAAGCGAATATCTTCTAGCATCGAATCTAAAGGAACCGCTCTTCCAAGATCAGGATGATGATCATGCCGGTTGACGCCTTTGATCATAATCGCTGTCCCATTTACCTGCAGCACACCTTCCTTAATTTCAACAGAGCGGAATCCGACTTTAGTTGGAACCACTTCGATAACGTTCCCTTTTTCATCCTTTAATGTAAGAAGCAAATGATATAAATAGGGGCTTTCTGCAGTCCATTTTTCGGGATTATTTATCGGAATCCTGACTGATAACTTAGTATCATTTATTCGGCCAATGTTAATATTCTTCAAATCTTTTACAGTGACTTCTTTATATAAATGATTTAATAACTTGATTTCCAGCTGTAAGTTAGAAACCTCTTGAATTTGTTGATTTGATAGAATGGTTTCAATTTCCAATTCTGCATTCTCATAGTTTTTATCAAGATTTGTTTTGACAAAATAATCCCATACGTGAACCTTAGGCCTCGCATGTAAATACACATCTCTAAAAATACCGCTCAGCCACCACATATCCTGGTCTTCGATATAACTTGCTTCAGACCATTGATAAACTTGAACAGCCAGCACATTTTTCCCTTCACGAATAAACGAAGAAATATCAAATTCACTTGGGAGGCGGCTTCCTTGACTATAGCCGGCTTCCTGGCCATTAACCCACAAATGAAAAGCACTGTCGACCCCTTCAAACCGCAGGAAAACAGCCTCATTTAACCACTCAGCCGGGATGACAAATTCCCGTCTGTAAGAGCCCGTCGGGTTTTCAGTCGGTACACGGGGAGGATCAATAGGAAATGGAAATTGGACATTGGTATAATGCGGCCTGCCATAGCCATGCATCTGCCAGTTCGAAGGAACATAAAGATCATCCCATTCACTGGTATCAAATGTTTCTTCAAAAAATTGCTTAGGTGCTAATTCTGGATTCAGAGCGTAGTTGAATTTCCATTCTCCGTTTAGGAGCTTAAACCCTTGGGCCCTGCCTCTGTCACAGGTTAATGCTTGATGTTCATTTTCATATGAAAGGAAATATGCCCGTTCATCTAAACGATTTTTTTGCAGGACAGATAAGTTTTCCCAAGCTCTTAATTCTTTTGTCATCATGTTTCTCCCATCTATAAATTTATTAAATTGATAACTAGGGTTCATACCGTGGCGGCTCTTATCCCTTCACTGAACCGCTAAACACCCCGGAGACAAAGTGCTTTTGGAAAAATAAGAACAAGATTAGCATTGGCAGCAGCCCAATTGATGCAGCAACCATGACTTGACCGTAATGAACTACCTGCCCTGGCTGAACCATCATGGAAAGCATCAATGGCAGCGTATACATTTCTTTGGAGGATACAACTACCAAGGGCCAGATAAAGTTTCCCCATTGATGCATAAAAGTAATGATTCCCAGTGCAGCACAAGCAGGCTTCATAACCGGAAGGACTATTCTGAAAAAAATACCGAAATCACGGCAGCCATCTATTCTTGCCGCTTCAATAAGGTCATCCGGAAATGCCAACATTTGCTGTCTCATGAGGAACACACCCATTGGAGTAACTAAATAAGGAATAGTTAAGGCATAGTAGGAATCAATCCAATTAAAATTCATCATGATAATAAACATTGGTACTAACATGACCTGGGTTGGAACCATCATCATTAATAGTACGGTATAAAATAACGGGTCGCGTCCTTTAAAACGATATTTCGCGAACGCATATCCAGCCAATGCTGAGAAAAAGATGGTAGTAACTGTGGTAATACCAGAAACTAGTAAGCTATTGATTAATGCTCTCCAAATTTCCCATTGGTCCGTTAATTTAGTTAGATTGTTGATAAAATTCCCGCCCGGGGCAAACGTTGGCGGAACTTTAAAAATTTGTGATTCTGTTAAAGTAGTTGCCGTAAATATCCAATAGAAAGGAAATATAGAAATGGTCACACCCATGAGTGCAAAGATATATAATAATAACTTGTTAAATTCACGTTTAACATGCACTAGATTTCCCCTCCTTTAGATATCTTGATTTGGAAATAAGATAAAATGGCGATAATGGCTGTGACGATATAAGCGCCCGCTGATGCCAGACCAAAATCAAACGAACCAAACGCTTTATCATATAAATAGAGGATGACAGTCTGTGTCTGTTCTCTTGGCCCTCCGCCTGTTAATACGTAAGGCTCAGCAAATAGCTGCAATGTTCCAATAGTAGAAATAATCCCGACAAAAAGAAGGACGGGTTTTAACATTGGTAAGGTAATTTTAAAAAAGCTTGTCAGCTTGCTTGCCCCATCAATACTGGCAGATTCATATAAATCTTTCGGAACAGCCTGGAGGCCTGAAAGAATGATGATTGCGTTGTATCCTGTCCAACGCCAAGTGACAGCAATAATAATTAATACTTTTGCCCAGGTGCCATCGGAGGTCCATTTTACATCTCCCAGTCCGATCGCATTAAGTCCTTGATTCACCATTCCATACTGTTCATTAAAGAGCAGGGAAAATACCAAGGCATATGTAACTAAATCAATTAAACAGGGAAGAAAAAAACCTAGCCTGATGAGCCATTTACCTTTTATTTGTTCAGAGTTAATCACCGTTGCAATGAATGTTGCTAAAATCAGCATAATTGGTACTTGAAGTCCCAAAATTAACCCTGTATTGCCAAGAGAATGCCAAAATGATGGGTCCGTTAATAACATTTTATAGTTTTCTAACCCGACAAATGTCGTTACCCCTGCCCGCCATTTACTAAAGCTTAATACAAAGGAGTAGATAAGCGGATATAACATGAAGACGGAAAAGAGAAGAAAAAAAGGTGTGATAAAAATGTATGGACTCAAATTAAGGAGTTTAAATCTTTTTCCCCTTTTAGCCGGAATTTCCGTATAGGCAGCATTCGTTTGCCTTTCTCGTTCGATTGATGACACCTAATCCACCTCCATTATCGTACCCCTGAAAAGTCAGGGGTACTTCTAACTTTATTTACTAATCTTTAGTCCTGTAGCTTTTGCAGCTTTTTCTTCCGCTTTTTTCAAGGACTCTTTTACATCTTTTCCTTCCATCACGTCCCCAAGAGCACCAACAATCGCATCATTGACGTCTAGGAAATGAGCCCCGTAATCAATGGTTGGAATATTAGTAGAAACCTTACCAAAGAATTCCGATAATGCTACGCCGAAATACTCATCTACTTCTTTAAACTTTTCTGTTTCATAATAAGGCTGCCAAGATGGGAACAAGCCATATTTCATTTGAACATCTTGACCTTCATTCGTCATTAGCGTGTACTCAATAAACTTCCAAGCTAATTCTTTATTTTTTGATTGAGTAGAAATAGCCAAAGTAGATCCGCCTGAATGAGATTGATTTGGACCACCATCAGTAAATCCAGGCATCGGCATAATGCCCCATTTTCCCTTTTGATCCTCTGCTTGTGTCTTAATGGTTCCGGCATACCAAACTGGATATACGGCCGTCGCAATTTTGTTATTAGCAAATGCACGGATTCGGTCGTCCCATGTTGGAGCATCTACTACTAGTCCCGCATCAACAAATTTCTTGAACATATTAATGGCTTCAATATTTTTTTCTGTGGCAAATTGAATATTGCCATCCTGGTCATAATATTGGGCGCCCAATTGGTTCATTAACATGCGGTACATTTCCGCAATATCTTTAGAACTCATTCCTAAAGCAAGCATTTTTACATTGTTTGCAGCTTGAATTTTTTTACCTGCTTCAATATATTGATCCCAAGTTTTGATGGAAGCTGGATCCACTCCCGCTTTTTCAAACATATCTTTGCGGTAATAAATTCCCACTGGCCCGAGGTCCCATGGAAGTCCCATGACCTTGCCATCTTTGTCTTTTACCTGATTAAGAGCAACTTCAGCAAATTCCTGTTCTTTTCCATCTAATCTTGCCGTTAAATCAACGAACTGTCCTTCAAATACATCTAAGAAGTTAGCAAAGTCACGCTGTTGAATTTGCATGACATCCGGTGCTCCTTTTCCAGACGTTAATGGAGGTGTAATACTTTTATAATCACTAGTAACATACTCTATTTTTACTTTTGCTTTTGGATACTTTTTCATGAAATTAGCTGCTTCTTCTTTTAATGAGTCTGCAGCCAGATTCCAGCTAGCTACTGTTATTTCACCTGAAACTTCTCCTTTTGGAGCTGTTTTTTCAAGACCTTCTTCACCTGCAGTTGTTTTTCCTCCAGAACATGCACTTAACAAAGAAATAAGCATGATAACAGCTATGAATATCGAAAAATACCTTTTCTTCATCTAAATACCCCCTCGAAAATGAATAGTCAACACCGCTAGTAATAATCTCAGTTGTTTAATCGTGATCATATTAGATAGTGAAAACAAAACTTTAAATGTTGACCACCTCCTCAAAATGTTTAAGAGATTCATTTTATTAAACCAGAATGGAGTTGAAGCTGGCTCCGGTTAAACAAGATCGGAACCGGAAACTATTTATCCTATTCTATATCCCAGCCCTTTTGATATTTTGCCTGAGCAATCAGTAATTTTCCTAGCATACTCCTTAATCATTGTTTCCTGAAGGCGATAAATGGGGGCTGCTACACTTAGTCCTGCTATCGCCTGTTTATGGTGATTGAAGATCGGAGCAGCAACACAGCGAATACCTAATTCATGTTCTTGTTCGTCGATCGAATAGCCCAGTTGCCGGATTTCCTCTAGATTGGCTATTAATGTTTCTTTAGTGGTATGGGTAAATTCCGTATACCTTTTTAACCCTTTGTGAATTAGGATTTGATTGACCTCTTCTTCGGGTAAAAAAGCCATAATTGCTTTGCCAACACCGGTACAATGGACAGGTGCCCTCTTGCCGATTCTTGAATACATTCTTATCGTCTGAGGGCCTTCAATCTTATCAATGTAAACAATTTCATTATTTTCCATTACTACTAGATGAACGGTTTCTCCCAATTCATTTACCAAATCTTGCAGAAAGGGAGAGGCTACCTTTCGTAAATCAAGGGTTTCTAATACTTGTTCCCCGAGCTCAACAAGCTTTAATCCCAATAAATATTTATCTGTGATTTTGTCTTTATGAACATAGCCAAATGTCAATAATGTAGTGGTTAAGCGATGAGCAGAACTTTTAGCGATCTCTAACCTATTGGCAATTTCAGTAATTCCTAACCCATTGGGATTTTCCTTTAATGAATCTAGTATTTTCAAAGCCCTTTCAACAGATTGAATAGAGGAGTTGCTTTTGGATATCGCTATTTTCCTCACCGCCATTTCAAATTTATACCAAATGTTCCTTATCGTGGAACGACATTCCAATTACACCATCAGTTTATTTTTTAATGAAAGCGTTGTCAATTATGTTTTTAAAAATAATAAAAATTCAGACCTTTATACTGATAGAGATTTCCCAGTTCTCTTTTATACTCAAATTATTAAAAGTTCTATACCCTAGAGTCGAAACTTTGACTATCTTTACTTATTTTGACGAAATCTCCTTTTTCAACTTTTAATCAAACGTTTGATTAAAAGTTGAAAAAACCTTGTTAACGTACAACTTATTTCTAAGGAATGCTAAGAATTTGTCGAGTATTGTTTCGACAATTCCAAGAAAAAAGCAAAAACGCATTGGTGACAGGCGTATGCCAATCGGACTATAAAAAAAACTGGCAGAAACTATATCTGCCAGCCAAGCTTTCTATTATCGTTTTTGCAATTCCTGCTGCAATAATTTATTCACCATCTGCGGGTTAGCCTGTCCTTTAGTAGCCTTCATCAGCTGTCCAACAAGGAACCCAACCGCCTTATTCTTACCGTCCTTGAAATCTTCAACCGATTTCGGATTGGCATCAAGTACCTCTGCGATAATCTTAAGAAGTGTGCCTTCATCAGAAATTTGCACAAGCCCTTTCTCTTTCACGATTTGCTCCGCATCGCCGCCATTTTCAATTAACTCTTTAAAAACGGTCTTGGCAATCTTAGAAGAAATCGTTCCATTTTCAATCAACTTAATCATGCCTGCTAACCCCTCCGGAGTTAACGCCACCTGATCAAGTTCCTTACCCTCGGCATTCAGGTATGCAGACACATCACCCATCACCCAGTTCGAAGCAAGCTTCGCATCCGCGCCGCCGCTGACAGTTGCTTCAAAGAAATCAGCCATTTCTTTCGTTACAGTCAATACTTTGGCATCATAAACAGGTAAGCCGAGTTCTTCAATATAACGCTTTTGGCGCTGGTCCGGAAGCTCAGGGATTTCCGCACGAATTCGAGCTTTCCAATCCTCATCAATATATAAATCAAGTAAATCTGGTTCTGGGAAGTAACGATAGTCGTCAGAACCTTCTTTTACCCTCATTAAAATAGTGGAGCCTGTCGCTTCATCAAAACGGCGTGTTTCCTGATCAATCGTTCCTCCTGAAGAAACGACCTCCCGCTGACGTTTTTCTTCATACTCAAGACCTTTACGGACAAAGTTGAATGAGTTCAAGTTCTTTAACTCAGTTTTTGTCCCGAACTCCTCCTGTCCGACAGGACGAATAGAAATATTGGCATCACAGCGCAGCGACCCTTCTTCCATCTTACAATCAGATACGCCTGTATATTGAATAATTGATTTTAACTTTTCAAGATAAGCGTAAGCTTCATCAGGCGTACGGATATCCGGCTCAGAAACGATCTCAACGAGCGGTGTTCCTTGACGGTTGTAATCGCACAAAGAATAGCCTTTTTCATGGTTCAGCTTGCCGGCATCTTCTTCAAGATGAATTCTTGTAATCCCAATCCTTTTCGTATAGCCATTTACTTCAATTTCAATCCAGCCATGCTCACCAATTGGCTGGTCAAATTGGGAGATTTGATAGGCCTTCGGGTTGTCCGGGTAAAAATAATTCTTTCGGTCAAATTTTGTATGTGTGGCAACCTCGCAATTTATGGCCATTGCTGCCTTCATCCCAAACTCAACCACCTTCTTATTGAGGACAGGCAGCACACCTGGATAACCAAGATCAATTACACTTGTATTCGTATTCGGCTCAGCACCAAAGTGGTTTGGACTGGCTGAAAAGATTTTTGAATCGGTTTTTAACTCAACATGGACCTCAAGTCCAATCACTGTTTCAAATTCCATCGTTTTCTCCACCCCCTACAATTCCGGCTTCTGCTTATGAAAGTCTGTCGCCTGCTCAAACGCATGGGCCACACGATAAATCGTTGCTTCATCAAAATGTTTGCCAATGATCTGCAATCCAAGCGGAAGGCCTGCATCGAAACCGCATGGTATCGAGATTCCTGGTACGCCGGCAAGGTTCACTGGGATTGTTAAAATATCATTGATATACATGGTCAATGGATCATCGATATTTTCACCAATTTTAAATGCAGGTGTTGGAGTTGTCGGTCCAACAATGACATCATAATTAGCAAAGACATCTTCAAAATCCTTTTTAATCAACGTCCGGGCCTGCTGTGCTTTTTTATAATAAGCATCATAGTAACCCGAGCTAAGTGCAAATGTTCCAAGCATAATCCGGCGTTTTACTTCATCACCGAAGCCTTCTGCTCGTGTCTTTTTATATAATTCAATTAAGCTTTCAGCATCTGGAGTACGATAACCGTAACGTACACCATCAAAACGGGCAAGGTTTGCTGAAGCCTCTGATGAGGACAGCAAATAGTAAGTTGCTAAGGCATATTTGGAATGCGGCAGAGAAACTTCTTCCCAGACAGCGCCAAGGCTCTCAAGAACCTTTAAAGAATCCATGACAGATTGGCGGACTGCTTCCGTCACACCTTCACCTAAATATTCTTTAGGAACGGCAATTCTTAACCCCTTAATATCGCCTGTTAAGGCTGATGCAAAGTTTGGAACATCCACATTCGCAGAAGTTGAATCCATTGGGTCTAGACCGGAGATTGCTTGTAATAAAAATGCATTGTCTTCAACTGTTCTTGTAATTGGACCAATTTGGTCAAGTGATGAAGCAAAGGCAACAAGACCAAAACGAGACACACGTCCGTAAGTTGGCTTCATCCCAACGACGCCGCAAAAAGATGCCGGCTGCCGAATCGAACCGCCAGTATCAGATCCTAGGGAGAACAACACTTCTCCAGAGGCAACAGATGCTGCAGAGCCGCCGGAAGAACCGCCAGGCACTCTTTCAAGATTCCAAGGATTGCGTGTTTTTTGGTAATGGGAGTTCTCATTTGATGAACCCATCGCAAACTCGTCCATATTTAACTTACCAATTGTAACGGTTTCTGCTTGCTGCAGTTTTTGAACAACCGTTGCATCATATATCGGGTCAAAATTTTCTAGTATCTTACTTGCACAAGTTGTTCTTAGTCCCTTGGTGACAATATTATCTTTTACACCAATCGGCATGCCAAATAAAAGCCCTTTTGAATCGTTAGTGTTCAGCTTTTCATCAAGTGACTTTGCGGCTGCCCGGGCACGGTCCTCATCCAAGGTTAAAAAGGCTTGTACCTTATCCTCAACTTGGCCAATCCGCTTATATGATTCTTCTACAAGATCAGATACTGTTACTTCCTTCTTATGTATTAATTCATGAAGGTCCGAAACTTTATAATCAAATAGACTCAATTCTTTCACTCCTTACTCTCCCAAAATCGATGGTACCTTAATTTGACCGTCCTTATGCTCAGGTGCATTTTTTAGTACCTCTTCACGCGGCAGTCCTTTTTGTGGAATATCTTCGCGCAATACATTTTTCATATCAAGGACATGGTATGTAGGCTTTACATTTTCTGTATCCAATTCATTTAACTGTTCAGCAAAAGTAATAATCTTATCCAGTTGTTTTGTAAATTTTTCGACTTCTTCTTCCGTAATGGCTAATCGTGCCAAGTTTGCCACATGTTTTACTTGATCCGTTGAAATTCGTGACATCTGTTTGACCCCCTTTTCCCTTTATTATTTTATAATTGATAATACCAAACTTTTCTGCGTTACCGCAATGATTCCTTTCTCAGTATTAACAAATAGAGAGAGTTTTAGATTAAATTTAATAAATTATAAAACCTGACAGCACTAAGCCCCGTCATTTATAATAATCAAAAAAGCTGCTATTTTGGGAGAGTAAGTGGATGAAAAAGAAACGAAAACGGAAGAAATGGAGAACGTTTTTCGTTCTGTTCTTGCTTTTTTGCGCATTGGCATGGTTTCAAAATCACTTTGATAAACAAAACTCCCCTCTGCTTGTAAAAAATGTTGACCCCTTTGCTGAGGTAAAAAAATATCAGCCTCATATCCACGATGAGTTAGCCAAATATGGCCTTGAGGAGCATACAGCCGTCGTTATTGCCTTGATGCAGCAGGAAAGTCATGGTCTTGGCGGAGACCCGATGCAGGCCTCAGAATCGGCTGGATTGGCAAAGGATACAATTAATGACCCTAAACAGAGCATACAGGCTGGGGTAAAGCATTTTCAACGGGTCCTTACTTACGGAACCCAAAAGAAGGTGGATTTCTCAACGATTATCCAGTCATATAATATGGGCATCGGCTATATTGACTACGTAGCACAGCACGGTGGAAAACATAGCGAGGAACTGGCAAAGGAATTTTCCCTGATTCAGGTTGAGAAAAAACCAACCCTTTATAATTGCAGCGGTGATAAAAGTAATTTCCGCTATCCCTATTGCTATGGAGACTTCACCTACAGTACGAAGGTAACCAAAAACATTCAGTTGCTAGCCGATACTATTCCAGTGACAACAGACGAAAAAACACCTAGTGGATCCTTTTAGGATTCATTAGGCGTTTTTATTTTGAGAGCGATTTACGGCAGTCATCAGAAAAATTTTAGCAGGTATATATCCCAGAATACCTCCTAATGTATTGAGGATCAGGTCATCGACATCAAAACTGCCAAATTCGAATACTAATTGAATCATTTCAAACGCTAAACTTAAGCAAAAAGTAGACAAGATGACCCGTCTAAGCTTTTGAAATCGTCTTGAAAGCAATGGTAAGATAAAACCAAATGGAGAAAAACCGATGATATTCCCTGCCAAATTCGCAATGCGGATACTTAGATTAATATCAGCAAGATACATATAAAAATAAATGGTTTTAAAAGGGACAAAGTTATTGTCACGCCAATGGTATTCATCGTATGTAAAGTTAAAGTGTTCAACAATTTGAGAAAGAGGGATATATTTAAACAAGATTAATTTTGACAATATGGCTATATAGACAAGTAGGATTATTAACAGGATGAATTTAAAAATCAGCTTCATTATCACTGCTCCATTTTTAAAGTATCAAACAATACCATACCATAGATGGCAAACGTTGTGTGGATAAAATGAGTGATTGGAGGAATTTGTATGGCAGAACATCATTTTCACTTAAAGGCAAACTGGCCGGGTTTACGGAATGATATTGGCGAGATTGAAGCAGGGAATTTAAAAACGAAGATTTCCATCCCGCCGGAGATGGACGGTCCGGGTGTCGGCACGAATCCGGATGAAATGCTGCTTGGGGCGGCTGCAACGTGTTATATTATTACTCTTGCCGCAATGATGGAGCGCTCCGGGCTGGATAAGGAATCATTAACGATGGACTCTGAGGCCATCGTCGATGTAACAAACGGTGTATTCACGTATAAAAAAATTATTCATCGCCCGCTAATTGTGTTGAAGAGCAATGCGCTTGAAAAAGAGGCGGACTTAGCTGAGAAACTTGCGCGAAAAGCGGAAACCTCATGCATGATCAGCCGGGCCATTCAAGGGAATGTGGAGTTGGAACTGCAAGCAACGGTTGAGATAGCAGCTGAATCATAAGGATATGCGATTATAGACATTTGAAAAATAAAAGTGTGTGATTTTTTTTAATCACACACTCCATTTTATCGTTTAAATAGTTTGGCAAATAGACTTTTCTTCTCTGGAACCTTTTCAAGGATCGGCACTTGTTTGCTGATATAGATTTCTTCCTTGTCAATGGCAGAGCTCATCGCTAATACTAAACCGATGTCGGTCTCATGCTCTTTGTTTGTTACAATCTTATGGCCAATCTTATTCTTAGCTGCTAATTTTACGTATTTGGATAACTCTTCATAGGCCATGTTTCCATTCAGCAATAGCTGCGCTTTCGGATATTCTTTCATCGATTGCTCTACTTGGGGGTACGTTTTTTCTTCAGCAACCTGGCTTTGTGTTAATGCGATAATAATTCGTTCGCGCAGGGTTCCTAGGTATTTTCGCCGCTCTTCTGGTTTTGTTTCTAAAGGCCCATAGATGCCTTGCTGCAGGACATCTTCAACTGTTTTTCTTTCCAAGCCTATCATCTCCATGTAAAAAGCTATTATTATGTATGATAATACCCTAATAAACGTTACAATCCAAAATTGGTTTTGTACACTGGATCACAACAGCGCCTCTACGAGAGTAATCAAATCTTATCCAAGAGTAAATTCATCTTATCCGAGAGTATTACATCTTATGCGAGAATAAACCTGTCTTATCCAAGAGTAAATCAGCTTATCCGAGAGTAACACCACCTCCACCTCCAATTCCAACAAAAGAGCCTTCCCTCCAAACAGGAGAAAAGGCTCCGCCACCCTCACGATTACTTTTTACTAGGACTGCTAAACTGTTCTACTTCTGTCGACCCCTTCAACGCCGTAGTCGAAGACGTTCCACCAGATATCACCATAGACACCTGATCAAAGTAACCTGTACCTACTTCACGCTGGTGGCGTGTCGCTGTATAGCCGTACTGCTCACTATCAAACTCAGCCTGCTGCAGCTCAGAGTAAGCCGCCATACCCCGCTCCTTGTATCCGCGCGCTAACTCAAACATACTGTGGTTCAAGGCATGGAAGCCGGCAAGCGTTACAAACTGGAACTTGTAACCCATTTTCCCAAGCTCCTCTTGGAACTTCGCAATCGTCTCCTGATCCAGTTTTTTCTTCCAATTAAAGGATGGTGAGCAATTGTAGGCTAATAGTTTACCAGGGAATTTCTCATGAATGGCTTCCGCAAACTTCCTGGCTTCCTCAATATTCGGCTCAGAAGTTTCACACCAAATTAAGTCTGCATATGGAGCATAGGCTAGACCTCTGGCGATTGCCTGATCAATTCCTGCCCTTGTAAGGAAGAAGCCCTCTGGTGTCCGTTCCCCCGTAATAAACGGAGCATCATTACTATCAATATCACTTGTAATCAAATCAGCCGCATTGGCATCTGTCCGGGCAACGAGAACGGTTGGAACCCCCATCACATCCGCAGCCAAGCGTGCAGCAATCAAATTGCGCACCGCTGTTTGAGTTGGGAGCAGCACCTTCCCGCCTAAATGACCGCATTTTTTCTCAGAAGACAACTGATCTTCAAAATGAACACCTGATGCACCGGCTTCAATCATTCCTTTCATCAATTCAAAGCAGTTTAACTGCCCGCCAAAACCAGCTTCAGCATCAGCAACAATCGGAGCAAACCAGTCAGTCGAATGGTCGCCTTCTGAATGATGGATTTGGTCTGCGCGCTGCAGTGCCTGATTAATCCGCTTGACCACACTTGGTACACTGTTTGCTGGGTATAAGCTTTGGTCGGGATACATATGTCCTGAAAGATTCGCGTCAGCGGCAACCTGCCAGCCGCTTAAGTAGATCGCTTTTAGTCCTGCTTTTACCTGCTGAACAGCCTGATTGCCGGTTAACGCTCCAAGAGCATTAACGTAATCTTCTTCATTTAGTAGTTTCCACAGCTTTTCAGCACCCTTACGAGCCAATGTATGTTCAATATCCACCGAACCACGAAGCTTAATTACATCTCCAGCAGTGTAGGGTCTGGTAATCCCGTTCCAGCGGCTATCCAATTCCCAGCTTTCTTGTAATTGCGCAGCTCTTTGATCTGTCATTTTAAAATTCCTCCTATTAATCTATTAAAATAAGAAACTTATAACTGCTCATATCCGGGCAATGTTAAGAAATCAATAAAGTCATCATTCAAGATTAACCGGTCAAACAATTGAACAGCTTCAGCAAAGCGCCCGTTCTCGAAGCTTTCTGCCCCTGTCTCCAATTTGATTTTCTCTAATTCTTCCAACTTTAATTGCTCATACATTTCAGCAGTCACTTTACGGCCATCGTCCAAAATGCCTTTTGGGTGGCGGATCCACTGCCAGACTTGAGCCCGTGAAATTTCCGCCGTGGCTGCATCCTCCATCAAATGGTGGATGGGTGCGGCACCTCTCCCATTTAACCATGAGGCAATATACTGAATACCTACATTGATGTTTGTGCGGACACCTCTTTCAGTAATCTTCCCATTTGGAACCTCGAGCAAGTCAGCAGCAGTAATGGTGATGTTCTGCTGTTTGACGGTATGGATTTGGTTGGGTGTCGGCATCTCGCGATTGAATACTTCCATGGCAACCGGTACGAGTCCAGGATGTGCAACCCATGTTCCATCATGGCCATCCCGTGCCTCACGCTCTTTATCCGCTCGAACACTAGCAAACGCTGCCTCATTTGCCTCTGGGTTATTTTTAACAGGGATTTGCGCAGCCATTCCGCCCATTGCCGGTGCCTTACGGCGATGACAGGTTTTGATGGTTAACAATGAATAAGAACGCATGAAAGGTGAAGTCATCGTTACTTGTGCACGATCCGGCAGTATAACATCTGCGTGATTACGCAGTTTTTTAATATAGCTGAAAATATAATCCCACCGGCCGCAGTTTAATCCGGCTGAGTGTTCCTTTAATTCATAAAGAATTTCATCCATTTCAAATGCCGCCAAAATTGTCTCTATCAGTACGGTTGCTTTAATGGTTCCTTGAGGAATTCCCAGTCTCTCTTGTGTATAGACAAAGACATCATTCCAAAGCCTTGCTTCTAAATGACTCTCAAGCTTTGGCAGATAAAAGTATGGTCCCGTTCCATTTGAGATCAGTGTGTTTACATTATGGAAAAAGTACATCCCAAAATCGAAGAAGCTTCCTGAAATGGGCTTGCCATCTAATAGCACATGTTTTTCTTCAAGATGAAGTCCACGCGGTCTAACAATGAGCACAGCTGTTTCTTTATTCAGCTCATATCGTTTCCCATTTGGATTTTCAAAGGATATCGTCCTTTTGATCGCATCTCTCAGGTTGATTTGTCCTTCAATAATACTATCCCATGTCGGGGAGGTGGCATCTTCAAAATCAGCCATAAATAATTTAGCACCAGAATTTAATGCATTAATGACCATTTTCCGATCTGTTGGTCCGGTAATTTCTACACGGCGGTCTTGAAGATCTTTGGGCAATGGAGCGACTGTCCAATCACCGTTCCTGATATGTTTCGTTTCAGGAAGGAATTCAGGGAGTTTGCCATTATTAATCTCTGCTTGCCGTTTCTCTCTGTACTGCAACAGTTCGATTCTGCGTCTTCCAAATTTACGCTCTAATTCTTCAATTAAGTTTAGTGCCTCTAGGGTCAAAATCTCATCATACTGGGCTTTTAAAGCTCCAACCACTTCAATACCTGTAGTTTGTGTCGACATGAACTCTATCACCTCTTTGTTATAATACAGTTTATACCTTCGTTTTGTATTATATAACAGTAATTTGGAAAATGGAACCACTTTTTTAAAAATTTTTAAAAATGTGTATCTCCCTTGTCTATATCGAAAGGACCTTCCAATCCAGGAAAATCGTTGAATTTCCCCACACAGATATCAAAAAACGGGTACCCGCTATTAAGGCACCCGTTCTTACTTCCATTCTTTATATAAACGCCGGAAATCCTCCGTACGATTTTGACTATTTAAAAAATCTTCACTTACAATCGCCGTTAGCAGCTTTCTTTTTAGAGAAGGATCCTTCACCTCTCTCAGGATCCATTGCCTTGCAGAAAACAGAAATTCAAGATAATCCTCATACCGTTCATCAAATCGCTGTTCTAACTCAACACATAACTTCTTGGCGAGTGTAGGGCTCGCGCCTCCTGTAGAAATAGCAATACTCAGCCTTCCTCGTTGCACATGGGCCGGAAGGTGAAAATCCGATTGTCCCGGGTCATCCGCAATGGTGACCAGCTGATGTTTTTCTGCCAAGGATTTAACCATTTGATTAGTATCCTTATTATCAGTAGCGGCAAAGATTAGCGAAGCATCCTGAAGGTCTTCTTTTAAAAAAGATCTTTTTTCCCAAATTAGTTTACCATCGTGAAATAGGGTCTGAAGTGCAGCAGTTGCTTCCGGGCTAATCACCTTCACATTGGCGCCCGTGCCAAGCAGTCCACGAACCTTTCGCTCAGCCACCTTGCCGCCGCCAATTACTACTGCCATTTTCCCATCAAGTTGTAACATAATCGGATAGTTTGTACTCATTCTTGCACTCCCTGTAATGGATGCTCCACCAAATGGTTAACTAAGGCTTCCTTCGATGGGTTCAACGTCATTTCAGCTGAAACAAGTCCAGCTTGTATGGCAGCGGATTTGGTTGTTTCGCCCAACGTAAGTACCTGTTTACTATTCAAGAACTCGACTGCACTTATATTACATTCTGCCAAAGCCGCCATAAACGGTTCGACTGAGGCACTGTTTGGAAATATCATTGTATTGACCTCTGCTTCGTCAAGCATCCTTTGAAAAATCGGCAGGAATTGCCGGTCCAGTTCCTTAGAACTTGTCATCATTACTTTTGCTTTTGGAAAGTCCTTATGCAACAAGTGATGATCGCCGACAATCAGCATATTTTCAGAATCCTGAATCTCAGAGGCAGGTTTACCGATAAAGCCGCGCTCACGCAACCTCTTTATTGTTTTACTAGACATACCAAAAACTTCAGCATGTATGCGGCGAATATCGATTTCTTGTTCTATAACGGCCGAGAAAAATTCAGCAGCGCTTTCCGGTGATGTAAATAATATTTTTTCATAGTTTGTGATCCCTGCGAGATCAAGTGGAATCTTTGTTACTTTCCACTTTGGAAACTCAATGACGTCTGCCCCCTGTGAAAGAAGTTCTTTTGCTAGTTCACTTGGGCCTGCACTTGTCCTCGCCAGCAGTATTTGCCTGCCATACAATGGCTTTTTCTCAAACCAGCTGATTTTTTCACGGAGAGAGATGACATCGCCGACTAAGATGATCGACGGATTGCTGAACTTGGCCGCTGACACCTTCTCAGAAATATCTGCTAACGTTCCTTGCAAGGTCTTTTGCCGGCCGAAGGTCCCCCAATGGATTAATATCACGGGCGTAGACTCAGGCTTCCCATGCTGGATTAGATTCTTACATATAAACGGCAGATTCCCGACTCCCATGTAAAAAGCAATGGTATCCACACCTCTGGCAAGTCCCTCCCAATCAAGGAGGGGTTTGCCGTCCTGTGATTTATCATGAGCTGTTACCACCGCAAAAGATTCCGCATGCTCCCGGTGTGTGACGGGAATTCCTGCATAAAGGGGGGCTGCAATCCCCGATGAAATGCCCGGAACGATTTCAAAAGGAATTTGGTATTCACTAAGGGCAGCTGCTTCCTCACCAACCCTGCCGAATACGCCAGGATCGCCCCCTTTTAAGCGGACCACAACACTCCCTGCCAAAGCCTTTTGCACAAGGAGTTCATTAATGTTCTCCTGACGCAATGTATGGCGGTCGGGCAATTTTCCGCAATAGATAAGCTCACAATTACTGTCTGCATAATCTAACAGTTTAGGATTGGCAAGCCGGTCATAGAGAATGACTTCAGCCTGTCTAATCGCATCCAGCCCTTTTACTGTAATTAAGCCTGCATCGCCAGGTCCTGCTCCTACTAGAAATACTTTTCCTGTTTTCATCTTGCAGCCTTCCTTCCCCTTTTATAAAACGATAAAGATAATATCTTCCTTCACTTCTACCTTAAAGGTCCGGACCTGACCTTCGTCAGGCGCCTGAACCTTTCCATCTGCCAATGAGATTTTCCAATCATAGACCGGGCAATACACGAAATCACCGCTGACAAGACCTTCAGATAAAACTCCGCCCTTTGGATGTGGACTGCGGTTCTCTAATGCATAAATTTCACCAGCTGTTGTTTTAAATAAGGCCACTTCTGTTGAATCAACCTTAATAGAATAGCCTGCCCTTGCTTTAACATTAGCATAATGTGCTACTGGAATACGGGTAATGGTTTCGATCATTTTGATTCACTCCCAACAGTAATGTTATGGCTTGTATAATACTTATCTTTGATTTCTTCACTTTGAATGGCTTCATCCCATGGCTCGATATATTTTTTCAATGTTTGATCCATTCTTTCGTTTAAGGCTTTTCTAGTTTCTTCGTTTGCGAGTACTTCTTTGATATGATCAAGTCCCACCCGTTCAACCCACTTAGAAGTACGCTCCAAGTAAGCGGCTGTTTCACGGTAGTATTGAAGGTAGGCACCTGTCATTTCCATTACGTCTTCTTCGTTTTTCACTGTACATAGCAAGTCTCCGGCCCGAAGGTCAACACCGCCGTTACCAGCAACATAGATTTCCCAGCCGCCGTCAATACCAACGAAGCCGATATCCTTGATGCCTGCTTCTGAACAGTTTCTTGGACAAGCAGATACCCCCATTTTAACTTTGTGCGGTGTATCCAGACGTTCAAATTTTTTCTCTAATTCGATTCCCAGTGCCATGGAGTCTTGTGTACCGTAACGGCAGAATTGTGCTCCAACACAAGTCTTAACGGTTCTCAATGTTTTTCCGTACGCATATCCTGATGGCATATCGAGCTCTTCCCACATTGCTGGAAGGTCTTCTTTTTTCACTCCGAACAATCCAATCCGTTGTCCACCAGTTAATTTTACTAAAGGTACGTCATACTTTTCAGCAACTTCCGCAATTTTTTTCAAATCTGCTGCTGTTGTTACACCTCCATACATTCTTGGAACGACTGAATACGTGCCATCCTTTTGAATATTGGCATGCATTTTTTCGTTCACTAGTCGAGAATCACGATCATCCTTATATTCATCCATATGAATCATACCAAGATAGTAGTTAATCGCAGGGCGGCATTTTGTACAGCCCTCGGTGTTGTTCCAATCAAGTACGTTCATAACTTCTTTAACGCTTGTTAAGCCCTTTTCCTTAATTTCAGCTACTAGTTCTTCACGGCTTATTGTCGTACATCCACAAATGCTTGTTTTCTGAGCTGCAGCAGCATCAAACTGATCACCTAGTGTGTGGGCAAGAATCTGGCCGACCATTGGCTTACAGCGGCCACAAGAGCGGCCGGCATTTGTGCAATGGCTGACTTGGTCAAGTGTTGTTAGACCTTGTGTTTGAATGGCTTCCACAATCGCACCTTTTGTGACACCATTACAGCCGCAGACTAGTTCGTCGTTTGGCATGGAAGCAATATCGTCAACGCCAGCTTCACCGGTACATTCTGTATGGAAAATAGAAACCCCGCTGATGTCTTCTTTTTTAGTCAACATACGGTATAATCGTGTGCTGTCTTTTGTATCGCCATAAAGGACAATTCCTACGATTACATTGTTTCTAGTTAATACTCGCTTATAAAGACCTTCGTACTCATTGTAAATCATAATTGATTTAGTAGTGCCATCTTCAAAAATTTCGCCTGCAGAGAATAAATCCACACCAGCAACTTTTAGCTGGGTACCAGTAACAGAGCCTTCATATGGGCTTGATTCAGTTCCGCAGATGCGGCTGGCGAGGATTTTACCCTGCTCGTATAATGGTGCAACCAAACCATAGACAATCTCTCTGTGCTCTGCACATTCACCAACAGCATAAACATGCGGGACGCTTGTTTCCATGTAGTCATTAACCACAATGCCTCGGTTCACATAGATGCCGCTGTCTTTAGCTACTTGGATATTAGACTTAATCCCAATAGCCATAACCACTAGATCTGCTTCAACTTCAGACCCGTCTTTGAAACGAAGACCTGTTACTTGGGTCTCACCTACTATTTCAACTGTCTGTTTCTCCATTAAGAAGTTCATACCTTGTGATTCTAGTTCTGTTTTTAATAGAGAAGATGCGATTGGATCTAACTGCCGCTCCATAAGATGAGGCATTAAGTGTACCACATCCACCTTCATGCCAAGGTTTAGCAGTCCTCTTGCAGCTTCGAGACCTAATAGTCCGCCGCCGATTACTACAGCCTTCTTATATTCTTTTGCTGATTTGATCATCATTTCACAATCTTTTATATCACGAAAACCCGTCACACCTTGTTTGTCAGCACCGGGAATAGGAAGAATAAAAGATTTAGAACCAGTTGCGATAATCAGGTCATCATATTCAACCTTACGGCCCTGATCACTGATTACACACTTTGCCTCCGTATCGATCTTTACAACAGCTTCACCTGTATATAGCTGGATATTATTTTCTTTATACCAATCAAGCGGATTAATGATAATGTCGTCAAAACTTGTATCACCTTGAAGGATATTTGAAAGTTTAATTCGATTATAGTTTGGGTGAGGCTCTTCGCCAAAAATGGTAATCTCAAATGGCTCCGTATTTAACTTAAGAATTTCCTCAATTGTTCTCACTCCAGCCATTCCGTTACCAATCATTACTAATTTCTTCATATCAGTTTGGCTCCTTTATATTTAATAGTAGTTTTATATTTTAAGTAGTAAGTTTTCTCTATAGTTAGATTGTAAATCGACTTCCCCCGAAAAATTGTGACGTTCGTCACATCTAAACGGCTAATTGTGAACATTTGAACACAAAACCCTGCTCCAATGAGAAAAAGGGTGACAGGCACCCTTTTTACCTTATACGAGTTGTTTACTTTTTTTTAGTGCGTCTTGGGAGGGGAGGAGGCCCGCGATGACGGGAATGAGGGTGCCAATTAGGACCACAGGGACAAGCTCCCATAAACGAATCGGAGGTGTGATGAGTATTCCGAACTTGTGGATAGCGTATAGGCTTAGAAAGTAGGTTAGGCTGCCAATGAGGCCAGCAAGCCAATTGGTTCTTCTAAACAATGAATAGGCCAGCGGTATAAGGATGATTGTAATCGGTATATAGGAGGTGGGATATCCGACTGCGAAGAAGACCGTTTTTCCGATTAATCTTAAGACAATATAAAGTGCTGCCGCTGTAATCGGCATGGTGAAATCACGAAAAATCCGAATCATTAGGACGGTTAATAGTGCCACCATTAAGATGGAATAGATCGGATACACAAATTCAGGGATACCCCCAAATATCTGTGAGGCCGGGTCTCTGATCAACTCAAGGATTTCCTGTGAAGCAATCGATTTACCATGAATGTACTGATCGAAAGAGATTGCCCCATTTTCCTGCTGCATGTTTGGAAACAATAAACATTCTAGCAAAAACATAGCAAACCAAGTATGCATGGACTTCCACGATGGTAAGTTATGCTGTGTATGCAGATGATAGCCTCGCCATACACCGAGTATCATAATATCTGTTGCAATATAATAAATAAAATGGGTTGGGCTCCATGTCGTTAAATCAATCCCATAGGCGATATGGTAGGTAAAATCCAAAGGAATTCCAATCAGAAACAGCGCGTACCCAATAGTAACTAAATTCCTTGAGAACCCATCCATATAAGTAGAACTTCTCCATTCCTTAACTAACAAGATTCCACCTAAGGCAAATCCGAGTGTATTTACAATATGGGGAATGGAATATTCCTCAAATAAATACTTAAAATGATAGGATGCATCCCAAGCAGACCCAATGAATTTTAATAAAAATGCAATTACCCATAAACGGTAATATTTCAATCCAATCAGCCCCTCTCTTCAATAACGCTCATTTGTCCCATTACCAAGTGACCTCCGCTTTTATTTGTCTTATTATCCCAACAAGTCAAAGGGGTCTCCGAATATTGCTATAAGGATATAATTAATAGCTAATGCCGCTCCGAACAGCAGTCCGGCATTCCGTACTTTTTTTTGCTTAAACAGCCTATAAATAAAGATCATTCCAGAAGTGACAACAAAAGCATTACAGATTAGAAAGGTCCAGAGCAGACTTTCACTGTGTACGGCAGCTGTGACATGGAACAAATAGATTGGAATCAAAGGCATAATTACCTCCAAGGTAACAAATTATTAATAGGTCTTTGGTTACTATATGCATAGAATGGTTTCTTCATTAATGACGATATTCTTATTAAGAAATTTTCTTTTCATCTTGTACTCTCGAATATTATCATCTGCTTCATACTTTTGTATTAATTTCATGTAAAGGTTTAATTAGAATTTGATTAATGACCACTTAAAAAGATTCATGCATCCCTTCACTGTCCTGCTATAGCACCTCAACACAAAGACCCCTTCTCACCGGAGAAGGGGTCTTTGTGTTGAAGTATTTTAGTACATTTCTGAGGTTGTTTTTGCCTGCAGATGCAGAAGTAAGTAATCTGGACCGCCTGCTTTGGAATCAGTACCTGACATGTTAAATCCGCCGAATGGCTGGTAGCCGACGATTGCTCCTGTGCAAGAGCGGTTGAAATAAAGGTTGCCAACATGGAAATCTTCACGCGCCTGCTCCAAGTGTGCGCGATTATTTGTAATAACTGCACCCGTTAAACCATATTCCGTGTTGTTTGCAATCTCAATTGCCTCTGTAAAATCTTTTGCTTTTGTAAAACCAACCACTGGACCAAAGATTTCATCCTGCATCATCCGGGATGTTGGTGAAAGGTCTGCAAAAACCGTTGGCTGGATGAAATAACCTTTCGAGTCATCACCATGGCCGCCAGTCATTAACGTACCCTCTTGCTTTCCAATCTCTATATATTCAAGAATTTTATTATACGCACTGTTATCAATTACTGGCCCCATGTAGTTCTCGTGCTCTGCTGGATTACCTACAGTTAACTGGTTTGTTAGTTCGACAACACGGTTTAATACTTGGTCATATACATCTTCCACAATAACCGCACGTGAACAGGCGGAACATTTCTGTCCAGAGAACCCGAATGCTCCTGCAACAATGGATTGTGCAGCAAGCTCTAGGTCTGCCTCTGAATCTACAACAATAGTATCTTTACCGCCCATCTCCGCAATTAATCGCTTCATCCAAATTTGACCTGGACTAAGTTTAGATGAACGTTCAAATATCCGAAGACCAACATCACGTGAACCTGTGAAACTAATGAAGCGAGTATCTTTATGGTCTACTAGATAATCGCCTACCTCCGCACCGCTTCCTGGTACAAAGTTTAATACACCCTTTGGAAGACCTGCTTCCTCCATTACTTCCACAAATTTAGCTGCCACAATTGGTGTGGTTGAAGCTGGTTTTAATAGAACCGTATTACCAGATACAATGGCAGCTACCGTTGTACCCGCCATAATCGCAAGAGGAAAATTCCATGGTGAAATAATAATACCGACACCAAGCGGGATATAATGATACCGATTAAATTCATTTGGACGGCTTTGGACTGGGGCACCATCTTTCAGTGCAAGCATTTGGCGTCCATAATATTCAAGGAAATCAATGGCTTCTGCTGTATCTGCATCCGCTTCTCTCCAAGGTTTGCCTGACTCTTTTGTAAGCAGTGCAGAAAACTCGTGTTTCCGGCGGCGAATAATTGTCGCTGCCTTAAATAATACATCTGCACGTACTTCTGCTTTCGTCTTTTTCCAAGTATGAAATGTCTCAACAGCCGCTTGCATTGCTTTTTCAGCTAGCTCTTTGTTCGCCTTTGACACACGGCCGATTATTTCTTCTTTATTAGCTGGATTATAGGATATGATTTTCTCTTCTGTTGTGATTTTCTCACCGCCAATGACAAGTGGATAATCTTGCCCTAAATATCCCTCAACAGTTTGTAACGCCTCAAGATAGGCCTGGCGGTTTTCTTCCAGTGAAAAATCAGTGAATGGTTCATGCTTGTAAGGTTGTATCATTCTTATCCCCTCCCACTTTATGTATAAAACGGTTACATCATGTTCATTCTATCATGATTAAGAATGATTAGGAAATACCTGAATAAAGGCCTAAACCCATGCTTTCAGCACAAAAAGACCCAGCAAGCGCCGGGTCTTATTGATAAATATGAACAAATGGTTCTGTAGAGTTAGCCTCTTTGACAATTAATGCTTCGGGACCATCTACGGATGTTACACTAACAGAAACAGATAGATATTTAGGGAAATGTTCCATTACAAGCCCTGTTACATATTGAGTAAACCCAATCCCTTCTGTCTTTCCGTAAAACTGAATGGGAATCGTAATACTTAAATCCTGAAGTTGATCACCAACATAAAATGCCTTTCCAATTACCCCATTGTAGTTAGGAAAATATTCTTCTACATCCTGTTTAAAGTTCAAGAAGGCAATGGTATCGTCACGATGGTCATTTTCTGCATCAGTTGAAGGAAATAGATAGTATTTTTCATCGACCTTTTCCCAGCCATTTAGCTCAGAACTTCCTTGATCAACCGTTGTATAGGTAAAAAAGTTTCCAGGTACAACCGATGTTTTACTTTGCTGTTCAAATAAAGCTATCGTGATTGGTATGTTGCTTAAACCCTTCGTGGCGCGGAGACGTTTAACCACTTCTGCCGCCATTTTCTTACCTTCACTTTCCATTTGAGAGAACGAGATCTTTTTCTCTAAGGTATCTCCATCCGATTGTAATTTATAATAGTAAATCGAATTTAAGGCCAGACCTATCGTAATTCCTGCAAGAGATACATTTCCCTCATCATCTTTTGTCAGGTAGTCATGTTCCAGAATGTGAGCTAGATAGATAGGGCTCGATGGAGTAGTGCCATCTGAACTGGTATTGACTGGATTTAAGCCGATATTATCAGCTGCTTTCATTTCATTTTTCTTAAGCTGGGCAGCCGTATATTGACGATTTAACCATTTTTTTATGGTTTCCGCTTTCAGCTGCTGGCCTTCTTGGAAATAATATTTATCTGTATCAAAGCTATTCTGTGCAATTCTCATTAAACCCATTTCAAACTCATTCAAGTCATACCTGGTATTAATATTGTTAACGACTAATCCGCGCGCTTCCCCCTGTTCAAATGGCAGGATGGTCCTGTAATAATTATTCGAGATATTGTACTTAGGAATAATCGCCTTATCTGATGACTCCTCATCCGTTTGAACTGTTTCATTTTGCTTTTGAAAGTTAGGTGCACAAGCACTTAGCAAAAAGACCAGGGAGAGAGCGAGCAATGAGATTTTCCTCACGTTCGTTCCACCTCTTATTTATTTAATTCCACTAAAAGCCTCTCTTCGTCCCACACTTCGATACCTAGATCCTGAGCTTTGGTTAACTTAGAACCAGCATCCTCACCTGCGATGACGAGATGTGTTTTCTTACTCACACTTCCGGAGACATTACCGCCAAGCGCTTCGATTTTTTCCTTCGCTTCATTTCGTGATAGCTGTTCCAGTTTTCCTGTTAGGACTACGGTTTTGCCAGCAAAAATACTGTCAGATTCTTCGACTGAAACAGGTCTTGCTCCTTTGTATTCCATATTCACGCCCGCCGCTGCCAATTCATTCATAAGCTCCCGAGCCTCTTCCTGCTCAAAAAACGAGACAATCGAATCAGCCATCTTATCACCAATTTCATTGATGCTGACTAACTCATCTTTAGTTGCTTGGGCTAATTTATCCATGGATAGAAATTGCTGCGCAAGTGTTTTTGCCGCTTTTGCCCCCACAAGACGAATGCCAAGGCCGAATAACAGTTTTTCAAGCGAATTAGCTTTGGAAGCTTGAATCGCGTTTAACAGGTTTGTGACAGACTTCTCCCCCATTCTTTCTAGGGCAAGAAGCTGCTCCCTGGTCAGTTTATAAATATCCGCCACATCGCTGATTAACTGTTCAGCAAATAACTGGCTGATCACCTTTTCCCCCAGACCATCAATATTCATGGCGTCACGGGAAACAAAATGGATCAGTCCCTCACGAATTTGTGCAGGACATTTAGGATTAATGCATCTTAATGCCACTTCACCTTCAAGACGGACGAGGTCACTTTCACATTCCGGACAATGTGCCGGCATATGAAAATCCACTTCTTCCCCTGTTCGTTGATCAGCCAAAACATTAACCACTTCAGGGATGATATCGCCCGCTTTTTTAACAACCACTTTATCACCGATTTTGATATCTTTTTCGCGGATTAAATCCTCGTTATGCAAGGAAGCCCGCTGGACGGTTGTGCCTGCTACCTTAACAGGTTCAAGAATCGCTGTCGGGGTAATCACACCCGTTCTCCCTACACTTAATTCAATCTCTAAAAGAGTCGTCACGACTTCTTCAGCCGGAAACTTGTAGGCAATGGCCCAGCGCGGACTCTTTGCGGTTGTACCAAGCGCTGCCTGAAGGGCAAGCGAATCCACTTTGATTACTATTCCGTCAATCTCATATGGAAGATGCGGACGTTTATCGATCCAGCTGTTGACATATTCAATGACATCCTCGATTGATGCACATTTTTTACGCTCTTTATTGGTTTTAAAGCCAAGCTGGTCTAAATAATCCAAGCCTTCACTATGCGTTACGACACCTGTTTCATCTGTATTTCCGATTCCATATAAAAACACCGAGAGTTTTCTTGATGCTGCAATTTTCGGGTCAAGCTGCCTTAATGAACCGGCTGCTGCATTCCTCGGGTTAGCAAACAGCTCTTCGCCCCGTTCCGCCCGCTGCTGATTCAAGGCTTCAAATGAGCGCTTAGGCATGTATGCCTCCCCGCGCACTTCAATAGAAACATTTTCACGGAGCCGAAGCGGAATGGCATTAATCGTTTTTAAATTGGCCGTAATATCTTCGCCGATTGTACCGTCCCCACGGGTTGCTCCCTGAAGAAAAAGTCCATTTTCATAGCGGAGCGATACGGCAAGTCCATCAATTTTCAACTCAGCGACATACGAAACATTCCCGCCTGCCGCCTGCCGGACCCTGCGGTCAAAATCCCTTAAATCTTCCTCATTAAAGGCATTTCCTAAACTTAACATGGGTGTACGGTGTTCTACCTTTTCAAAAACAGCAAGCACAGAACCTCCGACACGCACTGACGGTGAATCTGGCGTTTTTAGTTCAGGGAATTGATCCTCCAGTTCCAGCAGCTCCTGCATCAGCCTATCGTATTCGGCATCGGGTACCGAAGGGTTGTCGAGCACATAATATTCATAGCCATATTGATTTAAAAGGCTTCTTATTTCCTCAATATTTCTTTCAGCGGTTTGAAGATCCATATATCCAGCCCTTTCATAAAGGTAATCCAAACTGTCAAGACAGCTATTATGCCTTATTAATAGGCGCAAATTTTGCTAATAGGCGTTTAATTCCTACAGGGCTTGGGAAAGCAATATCAAGCTCAGTTCCTTCACCTTGTCCTTTTACACTTACAACCGTTCCAATTCCCCACTTGCCATGTTCAGCTTTATCGCCGACCTTCCAGCCGAGCTCCTCTCCACCAGAAGCTCCAGCAGAAACAGGGCGCATGACAGGCTTTCTTGGGGCAGCCGGTGTTGTAAACGTCGCGCGCTGCGAGCCAAATGCGGTCCCTTGTGACCCAAAAGATCTTCCGCCAGCTCCAAAGGTACGGCCTGCTGCCGGTTTCTCTGATTCCACCCCTTCAATTAAATCCTCTGGGATTTCTGATATAAACCTTGAAGCCGGGTTCATATTTGTTCTGCCAAACAAGGTTCTCATTTGTGCATTTGTTAAAAATAAGGTCTGCTCAGCCCTTGTAATACCTACATATGCAAGCCGGCGCTCCTCCTCCATCTCCGCTTCTTCCATTAAGGAACGGCTATGCGGGAATACGCCTTCTTCCATACCAATCAAGAAGACGACTGGGAATTCCAGTCCTTTGGCGGAGTGCAGTGTCATAAGGGTAATGGAATCCGCCTTTTCCCCATCTTCATCCAATGAGTCTATATCAGCAACTAAAGCCAAATCTGTTAAGAAAGCAACAAGGCTCTTATCTTCACTTGCATTCTCAAAGTTTTTGGTTACGGATAATAATTCCTCCAGGTTCTCAAGTCGGCTTTGGGCCTCAAGAGACTTTTCGGCCTTAAGCATTTCCCTGTATCCCGTCTTATCGAGCACTTCTTCTACCAATTCTGTAACTGAGAGGAATTCCTGCATATTTGTATAGTTTCCAATTAAATCCCTAAACTGGGCAGCTGCTTTTGTAATTTTTGGACTTAAGCCAAGGAGTTCAACCGATTCTAAAGCCTGATACATAGAGATATCATGCTGTGCAGCAAAGTCCGCAATTTTATCTAATGAACTTGAACCAATTCCGCGTTTCGGTACATTGATCACACGCTGTAAACTGATATCGTCATCCGGGTTAGATATCAAACGCAGGTAGGCAAGCATGTCCTTAATTTCTTTTCTGTCATAGAACTTGATGCCGCCGACAATGGAGTAATCGATATTTGATTTTAAGAGCACTTCCTCCATTACACGCGACTGAGCGTTGGTCCGGTAAAGGATCGCAATATCGGAAAGCTGACGATTATTATCACGCGTTAATTCTTTAATTTTCCCAGCAACAAACTGGGCTTCCCCCTGCTCGCTATCCGCCCGGTAATACACTAGCTTGTTTCCTTCCGGATTTTCTGTCCAAAGATCTTTCTTCTTCCGGTTGAGGTTATTTTCAATCACCTTATTTGCAGCCAGGAGAATTCTTTTGGTGGAGCGATAGTTCTGCTCCAACAGAATCACTGTGGCATTCGGGTAGTCTTTTTCAAACGAAAGGATATTGGCAATATCGGCACCGCGCCATCTGTAGATCGACTGATCAGAGTCACCGACAACACAAAGATTACGGAACCTGCTCGCGAGCATTTGTACAAGCATATACTGAGCCCGGTTTGTATCCTGATACTCATCGACGTGAATATATTGAAATTTTCGCTGATAATACTCTAGTACCTCAGGCACCCGCTTGAATAACTGAATCGTCATCATGATTAAGTCATCAAAATCGAGGGCTTGATTCTTTCTAAGCCGCTTTTGGTATTCCTTGTAAACATCACTAACCGTTTGTTCAAAATACCCACCAGCAGTCTTTTCGTATTCTTCCGGATCGATTAGTTCGTTTTTGGCCGAACTAATCGACCCCAAGATGGCACGCGGGTCATTTTTCTTAGGGTCAAGATTCTTATCCTTTAGGATGGCCTTAATGACCGATTGCTGGTCGGTAGTATCGAGAATCGTAAAGTTCCTGTTAAAACCCATCCGATCAATGTCGCGGCGCAAGATCCTTACACACATGGAGTGAAACGTGGAAATCCAAATTTCTTCAGCCGCCCCGCCCATCATTTTACCGATACGTTCCTTCATTTCTCTTGCGGCTTTATTTGTAAACGTAATTGCAAGAATGTTGTAGGGATTCACACGCTTTTCCACAATTAAATACGCAATTCGATGCGTTAATACTCTTGTTTTACCACTTCCGGCACCTGCCATTAGAAGAAGTGGACCATCCGTTGCCTTAACAGCACTTTGCTGCTCCGGATTAAGACCGTTTAAAAGCTTATCTGTTAAAAATTGCACTTATTCCACCACCATTACAAACATTTGTTCTCGTTTTTATCATACTGTTTATATCCTTGTAAAGCAAATTTCTATCGAACGGCCTTTACCGTTTCAAGAGCCTTTTGAAAATCTTCATAAATGACGTTCCCGACCACAATTACATCAGCATGTTTAGCCATTTCAGCTGCCTGCTCAAAAGAGCAAATGCCTCCGCCATAGAAAAGGGTTGTGTTTTCCAGTGTCTTTTTCACTTCCGCTGCTACTGCCGGGTCTCCATATTTACCGCTATATTCTAAATAAAAGATTGGGAGCTGAAACATTTTTTCAGCCATCATCGCGTATGCCTTAACATCTTCAGTGGTTAAATGGGCGTTTGCCTGGGTTAGTTTTGCTGCTTTACAATCTTCGTTAAGAATACAATAACCTTCCATAAAGAATTCATTCCAGTCAATGACTTCTCCAAATTCTTTAACCGCCTGATGATGCAGCCCTGTAATCCATTTAGGATCTCGGCTATTTAAGATGGTTGGGATAAAATAAAGATCAAATCCCGGTGTAACACTTTCTATGCTAGACACTTCCAGAACACATGGAACGGTGTAGCGGCGAATTCTTGCCATCAAATCAAGGACATTTTCGAGTGTCACTCCGTCCGATCCGCCTACCATCACGGCATCTGTACCTGATTCACAGATCTGTTCAAGTTCGACATCGGTTATTTCTTTATTAGGATCGAGTTTAAAGACATGCCGCCACTCGCGAATATCATACATTCAAGGAATCCTCCTATCAACTTTCCATTACACCATTATAGCATTAGCTTTTTTGTATTAAAAAAGAAAACAATAAATCTATATATAGAAATCATATCCAATCAAAAGTGTAAGCGCCCTAAACAGATACGCAAAGCTCAAGAAGCCCTAACTTCCACAAAAAAAAACCGAAGATAACTGTCTCCGGTTTGTGTTATTCCTCTTCCGTCTGCTTTTCTTCCTTAATCCGTTCTAAAACCATTTCATACGTATCGTTTCCAAAGTTCAAACAGCGCTTGACTCTGGAAATGGTCGCTGTACTTGCTCCTGTTTCCGTTTCAATTTTATGATACGTATTACCTTCACGGAGCATTCTTGCTACATCCAAACGCTGTGCTAACGATTGGATTTCATTAATCGTACATAAATCATCAAAAAAGCGATAGCATTCTTCTAGATCTTGTAATGAAAGAACCGCCTGGAATAATTGGTCGAGTTCTTTTCCCCGCAATTTGTTGATTTGCATGTATTTTACCCCTTTATTTATTATAGTTAGTTAATTAATTGTAACACTTTCCTCGAGTCCAGGCTCGGCTGGGATCACATTGACCCAAGTATGCCCTTGTACCAATGGTATTTCTTCACCATTTTTCACAGGAATAATCCTGCCATTTTTATTAGCCCACTCGATCTCGTTCAACTTCCCCATCTGCAGCAAATATGCTTTTCCACCAGACTTTAAGTCAATGTCTCTAAGCCCATAGGTATCAATTGTTCGATGCACCGCTTCAATAATAAAAATATTATCAAGCAGAATCGGATCACCGGTTTCTAGGTCTACGGTTTGCTCTCCTGCAGAAAAACGCTTATACTTGCCGGCCGTTTCATCAAATTCGTATGTTGAATTAAATGTTCCGCTTTTTGAATAAGTGATGCTGACCGACTTAGCCTCTTGTCCCGATAGTGTTTTGCTTTCCTCCATAGAGTAGAAAGTAAAAGAAGGGGGACTGTTCTTCATCGTATACCCTTTTTGCCCGGCACCTTTCAAAATGTTTTTATAGGTAATATAAGAGTTATGAGGTGGTTTTCGGGAACGGGAGCGTTTAAATAATGTACCATCATAAACCATACCATTTAAATTATCTACATAATTGCTTTCGAGCAGCTGTTTGGCTTTTGGACTATAACCATGGGCAATATAGAGTGCGTTTAAACCTTTTGCCAGCTCAATATAATAATCCCTTGCGCTTCTTACCGGCCCTATGTTTGTGGGTCTCTGGCTCTGAAAGACAGCAAGGAAGCGTGTAATATCCCCTTCAGCAAGAATCTCATAAACAATATCAGCTTTGATCAGACCTGATTGCGGTCTTGCTTTTGGATGATTATTAACCATGACAGCTACGGCTCGCTGGTCTGGTTTAGTGTCTGTTCCTATACCTGTTAATGGATAAAAATAGAGGTTATCTTTCGCTGCATCTTCTGGTTTATTCTCTTGTCCCGCATCTGTTTTGTCATTATTAACAGGTTTTTTTACGGTTTCCTTAACAGTACACCCAGTAAAAAGCAAAAGAGTAGCTGCCATGGCAACAGCCCATTTTTTCATGAAGTGAACACCTCTATTTTATCCATTTTTATTGACACTTTCACGCTTTAACTCTTTACTTACCTACAGTTTATCGCATTATCGACGGAAAGAATACTGATTTGTTCATTACATCATAGATTCCTTGCTGTGTAACCCGAATGTAAGGTAAGTGTGTAGCTGAGAAAAAAGCAAGGCTGTAAATAGGGTCTGAAAATTGATATCCCCGGTCTCTCAATTCTGTTAATAATCTTGTCTCTTGTTCTATTAATTTTTCAATTGGAACATCTGACATGATTCCGCTTAAATTTAGAGGAATTTCACAAACAACCTTGGAGTCTTCCATCATGACTATTCCGCCGCCTAACTCTTTCATTCTATTGAAGGCGCTTACTAAATCACTTCTATTTTTACCAATCAGGATAATGTCACCCGTATTCGAATAAGAGCTGGCTAAAGCCGATAGGTTTCTTGCAAAACCCTTTACCAATGTGTTTATTCTCCATACTCCATTACGGTCCAGCAGCATGAAATAGCATTCATCCGAATCTTTTGGAAGTTGTTCTACTGATGCATCAATGGAAATGGAATATGGTTTTGTAATGACGGAGTTCTCCATCTTAATTCCAAACGGCATAGAAAATTGCATGTCGTCAACCGACAGGTGCCAATCCATTTCCAATGGCTTAAATCCATATTCATTCCAGTTAAGTTCTCCATACATGCCTTCCACTTTTACACCGTTCCTCTTTACCCATTTACCTTTGGCTAAAACGGAAACTGGCGTTGGATCTTCCATACTTGATAAGAAATTAATGTTGGCAATACGGCCTGTGGCAATCGTGCCATGGAGATGTTCAATATTATAATACCGGGCAATATTGATGGTTGCCATGTTATAGGCATCCACCATTGGTACACCTTTTTCGATCGCGATTCTGATCATTTGGTCATTCATCCCTTGTTCATAAAAAGTAGAGGATGAACCGTCGGTATTAAACATTAGCCGGTCATAAGCTTCAATCCCAAGCCGTTTCATATCATCCAAAATTTGCGGAAGGTCAGGACGGATGGATGAGTACCGTAAGGAGACCATGTAGCCCTGCATAAGCCGATTGTATACATCTTCTCCGGTCATAGCCTCATGGTCGCTATCCGCTCCTAACAGCATCATTTTTGCTAATGTTTGTTCAGAAGCGCCCGGAAAATGACCCTCGATTTGTTTGCGCATTCGTTTGGCCTCTTGAATCCAATGAAGCATCATGTCATCGCCATCGAGTAATTTAGGCCAGCCTGTTAATTCCCCGCCTTGCAGCACAGCATCATGTTCGAGCCACGCTTTTACATTACTATGTGAAAACTTCTCTTCTTCATTCATTAATTCTGTTTGTGAGTCAAAACGGCTCCACCAATACATGCTTGATGGGATAGAGCGGAGGTCTCTTAATAGTGAAAACGCTTCCTTTTTTTCTAAATGTAAAATTAGCGCCATATTGTCGTTAATTAGCGTTGTTGTGCCAAATTGGGATGCATAGGCGGCTAATGTCAGGGGATTATATAATTGAAACGGATGTGCATGCGGCTCGATGTATCCTGGCACAATGAATTCATTAGTGCAGTCAATGATCTCACAGTCCTCGATCAAAGAAGGCATGTTATCGCCAACATAGACAATGCGGTCTTCATAAATCCAGATGTTCGCTCTCATCCATTTGCGAAAGGTCTGATTTAAATATAGTGCATTTTTCAATAATATTGTTGGTGATGTTTTTCCTTCTAAAACGGATACATGCATGCGTAATTGTTTGTTTTTCCAGCGGTAGCGTTGTTCCAGCATACCATGTCCCTCCCTATAAAAACTATCTATATAATAATATGTTGATTTAATAATAAAGAAAGCCCTTACAAAATGACTTTAGATACTTATCTTATCATATTTTACTTTTTAAAGCAGTAAAGTATTTCAAAAATTTGTATAAAAGTTGTGAAGGAGTGATCAAGGTGAAAATTGCACCTAATATAGGGATTTTGAATGCGTTAATTCGGATTACGTTTGGGTTAACGATTGTCGCTTGGAGTACTTCTAAGATGATTAAGCGCCCTTGGAGAGATTCTTATTTGTTTATTGCTTTTTGTGGTGCGATGAAGGTTGCTGAGGGAATTGTCCGTTATTGTCCTTTGACGGCTTTATGTGAACGGTGGTCGGATATGGTGAAGGATCATCAGCATGCGACTGCTCCGTCGGATGAAACGGAAGAGCTGGCGGATTTGGATGGGGCTTATAATCCGACTTGAACTTTAGGAAGAGCTCTTGGGGTTGGTTCATTTACCTCGCAGAGCTCTTTCTTTTTCTCTTTTAGGAAATTAGATGTGTTTGACGACTGAGCTTGCTAATTAAAAGCATCGTCGGTAGACAATAGGCTCTTTTGTCGACTCAACTTGTCAAATAAGAGCATCGTCGGTAGACAATAGGCTCTTTTGTCGACTGAACTTGCCAAATAAAAGCATTGCCGGTAGACAATAGGCTCTTTTGTCGACTCAACTTGTCAAATAAGAGCATCTTCGGTAGACAATAGGCTCTTTTGTCGACTGAACTTGCCAAATAAGAGCACCCTCGG
>NZ_JAABNN010000010.1:0-14785 GCF_009928415.1 Bacillus sp. USDA818B3_A | reverse complement strand
GGCTCTTTTGTCGACTGAACTTGCCAAATAAGAGCATCGTCGGTAGACAATAGGCTTTATTGTCGACTGAACTTGCCAAATAAGAGCATCGTCGGTAGACAATAGGCTCTTTTGTCGACGGAGCAATAAGGGTCAGTAGCATTCAATAAGCTTGGTTAATAAACTGATCAGAATTGAAAATGTCCGCACAACTCTGTCATGCGGACATTCCACTAATTTATCAATATTAACGAACCACTGGTACAATCGCCTTCGCGCCAATATCTTTTCGATAAAACACGCCATCACAATCAAGCTTAGCTAACTGCGCATAAACCTTCTCCTGTGCTCCAGCAAGAGTCTCTGCCTTACCACCGACAAGAAGCACGCGGCCGCCAGCTGTCAGAAACTCACCAGCTTCACCTTGAACGGTACCAGCATGGAAAGTATAAACTTCGTCATTAAAATCAGACAATCCCTTAAGCACGGCACCCTTTTCATAAACCTCAGGATACCCTTTCGCCGCAACCACAACACCGACCATTGCCTGCTCATCCCACTCAAGCTCTGGACTTTCACCATTTAATAAACTCAAGATCACCTGAACCAAGTCAGATTTCAATCTTGGTAAAATAACCTGAGTTTCAGGATCTCCCAAACGGGCATTAAACTCAATAACCTTTGGTCCTGCTGTCGTTTTAATCAACCCGGCATACAAAATTCCACAAAAACTACGGCCCTCTTGAACCATTGCACTTGCAGCTGGAAGTAAAACAGTCTCAACAGCAGTCGCCACAGTGTCTTCACCGATTTGCGGCACCGGAGAATACGCACCCATTCCGCCCGTATTCGGACCTTGATCCCCATCAAACGCCCGCTTATGATCCTGGGCGATCTCAAGCGGGATCACTACTTCTCCATTAACGAAAGCCATTAACGAAAATTCCTCACCGCTTAGAAACTCTTCAATCACTACACTTGAAGATGCTTCTCCAAATTTGGCACCTACGAGCATCTCTTCCACACTTGCAAGAGCCTCTTCTAAAGTCATCGCAACCGTAACACCTTTTCCGGCAGCTAACCCATCCGCTTTAATAACGATCGGCGCCCCTTTTTCAAGGATATAGTTACGTGCTTCTTCAATTGAAGTAAAAACAGCATAATCAGCCGTAGGAATTTGATATTTTTCCATTAAGTCCTTCGCAAACGCCTTACTGCCTTCAATCTCTGCTGCTGCCTTCCTCGGACCAAACACAGCCAAGCCTTCAGCTTCAAATTTATCAGACAGTCCTGCAAGAAGAGGGACTTCCGGTCCGATGATCGTTAAGCCTACTTCTTGCTCTTTCGCAAAAGCAATAAGCTCTTCATGATTAGATTCATCAATCGCTACTAAGTCCGCTACATCTACCATTCCAGCGTTTCCTGGAGCGACAAATACTTTTTCTACCAATGTGCTTTCGCTGACCTTCCGGCAGATTGCATGTTCTCGTCCGCCGCGGCCAATAATTAGTACCTTCATCCATTACACCTCATTTTAATGTTTGACTGTGTTAAACTTGGATGTTGATTTCCGCTCCAGGCTCTCGCTTTCCGCGGGCTTGCCGGGAAGCCTCCTCGGCGCCATAGCGCCTGTGGGGTCTCCCCTGCCCCGTACTCCCGCAGGAGTCGAGCGCCTTCCGCTCCAATCAACATAGTTACAATCAACAAAGCTTAATGTTTAAAGTGTCTAACGCCTGTAAACACCATGGCAATTCCGTATTCGTCTGCTTTTTTAATCGAATCAGCATCCTTAATCGATCCACCAGGCTGAATAATCGCTGTAATCCCTGCTTTCGCTGCTGCTTCAACGGTATCATCCATTGGGAAGAAAGCATCCGATGCAAGAGCCGCTCCTTCTGCTTTTTCTCCTGCTTGCTTAAGTGCGATCTCGGCTGAACCGACGCGGTTCATTTGTCCTGCGCCAACCCCAAGCGTCATATCTTTGCTAGTAACAACGATTGCGTTGGACTTAACATGCTTAACCACTTTCCAGCCAAGTTTAAGAGCTTCCCACTCCTCTTCAGTAGGCTGTCTCTTCGTTGGAACAGTGATAGTTGCATCTTCTAATGTATAACGGTCCTGCTCTTGAACAAGCAATCCGCCTTCGATTGTCGTCATTTTCAACTCAGGCTTTTTCGCATCATTAAACGGAATCGTTAACAGACGAAGATTCTTTTTGCCTGTTAAAATCGCTAATGCTTCCGCTGAGAAGGATGGCGCAATGATAATTTCTAAGAAAATTTCATGAAGTTTTCCTGCAGTTTCTGCGTCAACTTCGCGGTTCAGCGCAATAATACCGCCAAAAATAGATACAGGATCTGCTTCAAATGCTTTTGTGAAAGCATCAAACACGTTTACACCTGTTCCAACACCACATGGATTCATATGCTTAACAGCTACAGCTGCTGGCTCCGTAAACTCTTTAACGATTTGCAGAGCAGCATCCGCATCGTTGATGTTATTATAAGATAATTCTTTTCCATGAAGCTGAACAGCATTTGCAATAGAGAATGTTGAACCTAGCGGCTTTTTGTAAAAAGCAGCTTTTTGATGAGGATTTTCACCGTAACGAAGAGTCTGCTTTAACTCATAAGTAACCGTTAAGCTTTCAGGTGTTTCTTCTTGTGCGAGGTTTGTCATGTATTCGGCAATTAAAGCATCGTATGCTGCTGTATGACGGAATACCTTAGCCGCCAGCCTTCTTCTTGTTTCAAAAGTTGTTGTACCCTGTGATTTTAGCTCTTCAATGACAGTCGTATAATCGGCTGGGTCAACAACCACCGTTAAATAGTCGTGGTTTTTAGCTGAAGCGCGAAGCATAGACGGGCCGCCAATATCAATATTTTCAATGGCATCTGCCACCGTTACATCTGGCTTTTCAATCGTTTGCTGGAAAGGATAAAGATTAACGCAAACGAGTTGAATCGGCTGAATTCCATGCTCTTCCAGCTGTTTTAAATGGTCAGGATTATCATGCTTAGAAAGTAATCCCCCATGGATAAATGGATTTAACGTTTTTACACGTCCCTCTAAAATTTCTGGGAAACCTGTTACGTCACTTACACTCATGACAGGGATGCCCTGATCTTGAAGGGCCTTTTTTGTACCGCCTGTCGAGATTAGTTCGAACCCTAGGCTGACTAGTTCTCTCGCAAAATCGGTAATTCCATTTTTATCCGATACACTAATAAGCGCGCGCTTTTGTGTCATTGATTACATCTCCTTGTGTCAATAGCATTTGAAGTATCTCTGGATATAGTTTGTGTTCGATTTGCTGAATCTTATTTTGAAGAGTTTCTCTTGTTTCATTTTCTTCCAATCTTACACGTTCTTGAATAATAATGGGACCAGTATCCATCCCCTCATCCACATAATGGATGGTCACCCCGCTCCATTTCGCCTTGGCAGCAAGGGCCTGACCGATGGCATCCTTTCCTGGAAAAGCAGGCAGCAAGGATGGATGAATATTCACAATCCTTCCCTGATAAGCGCCAAGCAGGGTTGGACCTAGCAAACGCATGTATCCGGCTAGGACAATGAACTCCACACCATATCTCTGTAATTCTGCTAAAATGGCTTGCTCATATTCTTTCTTACTAGCGTATTCTTTTGCTTGAAAAACAAAGCTCGGAATTTTAGCATTATTGGCTCTTTCAACGGCATAGGCATTCGGTTTGTCGCAGATTAAAAGGGAAATATCCGCCGACAATGCGCCTGACTCTACTACGTCGATGATCGCTTGAAAATTAGTGCCGCTTCCGGAAGCAAACACGGCTATTTTCTTCATAGCCGTCCACCTTGGCCTTTAATTTCAATCCCGTCCTGGTCAGTCACTACTCCAATTTGATATGCCTTTTCACCGCATTGTTCAAAATGTTGAAGTACATCGGCAGCAATTTCACGATCCACTGCAACGACCATACCGACTCCCATGTTAAAAATATTATACATCTCTTCATAGTCAATTTGCCCATGAGAAGAAATCAATTGAAACACAGGTGGAATCGGCCAGCTTTTTTCTTCTATCGTTGCCCCAAGACCCTCAGGAAGCATCCGTGGGATGTTTTCGATAAATCCGCCACCGGTAATATGAGCCATTCCTTTTAAAGGGAACTTTTTCAATGCGGACAGAATCGGTTTGACATAAATTTTAGTAGGCTTCAGTAACTCTTCTCCTAATGTACAGCCGAGTTCATCCACAAAATCTAGCAATGACCAATTGTTAAAAACTTTACGTACAAGGGAATAACCATTGCTGTGGATACCGCTTGATGCTAACCCGATTAGTACATCACCAGCTTTAATAGATTCACCTGTAATTAACTGTGATTTTTCACAAGCGCCGACCGTAAATCCAGCAAGGTCGTATTCATTTTGGCTGTATAATCCCGGCATTTCCGCTGTTTCTCCGCCAATCAGTGCACACCCAGCCTGTTTACAGCCATCCGCAATCCCTTTGACAATAGCCTCAATTTTTTCAGGCTCTTGGCTGCCGCAGGCAATATAATCTAAAAAGAATAATGGCTCTGCCCCTTGAACAACGATATCGTTCACACACATTGCCACTGCATCAATACCAATCGTATCATGTTTATCCATCCAAAAAGCAATCATCAACTTCGTGCCGACCCCATCAGTGCCTGACACCAAAACAGGTTCCTTTAATTGAAGTGATGACAGATCAAACATACCGCCGAAACCGCCAAGACCGCCAATTACTCCAGCCCGTGCTGTTCTTTGGACATGCTTTTTCATTCGTGAAACAGCCTCATAGCCCGCTTCAATGTTTACGCCAGCCTCTTTATATGCTTTAGCCATGGTTGTTCCTCCACCTTATTTTTGATAATAGTATTGTAGTGTATCTGGGTAAATCTCTGTTGGATAATTCCCGGTGAAGCAACCTAGGCAGTAGCCATTTGTTCCTTCTTGACCTAGTGCCTTCATCATTCCTTCAACACTAATGAAGGTTAAGGAATCAGCACCAATCAGTTCTCTAATTTGCTCCACGCTTTTATCAGAAGCAATTAATTCCTCTTTTGTCGAGGTATCAATTCCATAGAAGCATGGATTTTTTATTGGCGGTGAGCTAATGACCACATGAACCTCTGTTGCTCCCGCTTCCTTCAACAAATTCACAATTCTTCTGCTGGTCGTTCCGCGAACGATCGAATCATCGACCATGACGACACGTTTGCCTTCCACAACGCCGCGAACTGCTGAAAGTTTCATCTTAACTCCTTGCTCCCGAAGCGATTGTGATGGCTGGATAAACGTCCTGCCTACATACCTGTTCTTAATTAAACCCATTTCATATGGAATCCCGGTAGCTTCTGCATAACCAATAGCTGCTGAGATACTAGAATCAGGAACCCCCGTCACGACATCTGCTTCAAATGGTGCTTCCACCGCTAATTGTTTCCCCATATTTTTGCGGGCCGTATGAACATTGATTCCTTGAATATTACTATCAGGTCTTGAAAAATAGATATATTCCATCGTACAAATGGCCTTTGTCGTACTAATCGAAAACCGCTCAGATGTTAAACCATTTTCATTAATAATTAATAGTTCGCCCGGCATAATATCGCGGATATATTCAGCGCCTATTACATCAAAGGCACATGTTTCTGACGCAACCACATATGCATCCCCTAGACAGCCGAGGGATAATGGCCGTAAACCATGCGGATCAAGAGCGACCATCAGCTCGGTTTCTGTCATGATTAGATATGCATAAGCGCCCTTTAACATCGATAAGGCATTTTTCACCCGGTCCTTTAATTGAGGATAACCGCTTCTTCTAACAAGATGAGCCAAAACCTCTGTATCAGAGCTCGTTTGAAAAATGCTTCCCTGCGATTCAAGCTGATACTTTAGAGAATTAGCGTTAACTAGATTGCCATTATGGGCAAGCGCAAGGCTGCCCGTTTGTGAATGGAACAATAACGGCTGAACATTCTCATAACCGCCGCCTCCAGCTGTTGCATAACGAACATGACCAATCGCAGCACTGCCTTCTAATTCCTTCATGGCATCGGCTGTAAAAATTTCAGACACTAATCCTTCGCCTTTTACGCCTGTAAGCTTTTGTCCATCGGAAACAACAATACCCGTTCCTTCCTGGCCGCGGTGCTGCAGGCTATGAAGTCCATAATAGGTTAACTGTGCAGCATCCTGGTGTCCAAAGACACCAAAGATACCGCACTCTTCATTTAATCCCTTTATTTCAGGCAGCATGGGATAGCTCCTTTCCAAGCAGCTTTCAGTTCTTCTACTGAAGCAACGAGCACAGATGCATCATCGTTTTTGATTTCCAATGTTGAGGTTTCAGTGACAGTACCAATCTGTACTGCATCTACTAAGCTTTCAAACTCATTCTTATGTTCTGGTTTTACGGTTAATAGGAAACGTGATTGAGTCTCACTGAATAAGGCAGAGACAGAATTTCCTGTAATAGTTACTTCTGCACCAAGCTTTTCATTTGCGAATAGACTTTCAGCAACTGCCACACCTAGACCGCCTTCAGATAGGTCATGAGCAGATTGCACAACACCTGCACGAATCGCCGCAAGTACTTGATTCTGTCTTTCTTTTTCAACATTTACATCTAATTCAGGAGCCTTACCAAATACACGTCCGTTCAGAAGCTTTTGCAGTTCACTGCCGCCGAATTCGTCCTTTGTTTCTCCTACTAGATAAATAAGGTCGCCGTTTTCCTTAAAGTCTTGTGTTGTAATATGATCAAGATCCGTTACTAAACCAACCATGCCAACAACTGGGGTTGGATAAATCGCTGTACCGCTTGTTTCGTTATATAAAGACACGTTTCCGCCAATAACCGGTGTTTCCAACACGCGGCAGGCTTCACTCATGCCATCTGCTGCTTTTTCAATCTGCCAGAACACTTCTGGTTTTTCTGGGTTACCGAAGTTCAGGTTATCCGTAATCGCTAAAGGCTCTGCACCAGAACAAATAATATTACGCGCTGCTTCCGCTACCGCGATTTTACCGCCCACTTCCGGATCCAGATAAACATAGCGGGAATTACAATCGGTTGTCATCGCCAGGGCTTTACGAGTACCACGGATTCTTACAACCGCTGCATCTGATCCCGGTGCAACAACTGTACTTGTACGTACCATATAGTCATACTGTTCATAAACCCATTCTTTGCTAGCCACTGTTGGCTGGCTTAAAAGACCTACTAATGTTTCTTTTAAGTCTTCCACTTGAGGAACTTCGTTTTCCATCGCTTGGAATTCTGCATAGTAGCTTGGTTCTTTAGACGGCTTGTGGTAAACCGGTGCATCTTCCGCTAGTGCATCAGCTGGAACATCGGCAACGATTTCTCCTTTATGGAAAAGGCGAACCTGTTTATCGCTAGTAACTTTTCCGATGCCTACTGCCTCTAAGCCGTACTTTTCAAAAAGATCAACAATTTCCTGCTCTCTGCCCTTTTTAACAACAATCAGCATACGCTCTTGAGATTCAGACAGCATCATTTCGTAAGCTGTCATGCCAGTTTCCCGCTGTGGAACTAGATCTAAATTCATCTCAAGTCCCATTCCAGCTTTACTAGCCATCTCAGCAGACGAACTAATCAGTCCAGCTGCACCCATATCTTGAATACCAACAAGGGCATCAGAATGAATCAATTCTAAGCATGCTTCTAACAAAAGTTTTTCCATAAACGGATCGCCAACCTGAACCGCTGGACGATCTTCACTTGATGCTTCTGTTAATTCTTCAGAGGCGAATGTTGCACCATGGATCCCGTCACGTCCTGTTTTTGCACCCACATACATAACCGTATTTCCTTCACCATGTGCCTGCCCTTTTTTGATATCTTTATGGTCAATGAGTCCAACACACATTGCGTTAACTAGTGGGTTTCCTTCATAACATGGATCGAACCCAATTTCGCCGCCAACCGTTGGAATCCCGATGCAGTTTCCATAGCCGGCAATCCCTGCTACAACCTCTTTGAACAAGTAACGTACGCGGTCAGAATCTAATTCACCAAAACGTAGTGAGTTCAACATCGCAATCGGACGAGCTCCCATTGAGAAAACATCACGGATAATCCCGCCTACACCAGTTGCTGCTCCTTGATAAGGTTCAATGGCAGATGGGTGGTTATGGCTTTCGATTTTAAAAACAACCGCCTGTTCGTCACCGATATCAACAATACCAGCGCCTTCTCCAGGACCTTGAAGAACGCGTTCACCTGTAACTGGGAACTTTTTCAAGACAGGTTTTGAATTTTTGTAGCTGCAGTGTTCTGACCACATAACAGAGAAAAGACCTGTTTCGGTATAGTTAGGTGTGCGGCCAAGAATGTTTTCAATCAGTGCAAATTCTTCGTCGGTCAAACCCATTTGCTGATATACTTTTTCTGCTTTAATCTGAGTAGGATTTGGTTCAAGCGTTGACAACATGTGCTTCCCTCCAAGCTTTTACAATCGATTGAAACATTTTTAAACCATCGGCACCGCCTAAAAGCTCATCAACCGCTCTTTCCGGGTGCGGCATCATGCCTAGGACATTGCCTTTTTCATTGGTGATTCCTGCGATATCCGCAAGACTTCCATTCGGATTTTGATTATAAGTAAAAGCAATTTGATTATTTGCTTTCAATTTCGCTAGTGTTTCTTCATCGCAATAATAATTTCCTTCTCCGTGCGCGACAGGGATCATGATGCTTTCCCCTTCGCCATATGCATTTGTAAACATCGTCTGATTGTTTTCGACCTTTAACTCAACAGGCTTACAAATGAACGATAGACTTTCATTTCTTCTCATTCCGCCTGGAAGCAAACCTGCTTCAAGTAGAATCTGGAATCCATTACATACACCAAGAACTGGCTTCCCGGCTTCTGCTGCCTTTATTACCTCTTTCATTACCCTGCTAAAACGGGCAATTGCACCTGTGCGCAGGTAGTCCCCATAAGAGAACCCTCCTGGCAGCAAAATCGCGTCAAATTCATCTAAATTATCAGTATCGTGCCAAACATATTCCACTTCTTCGCCAAGTTCATCCTTAACCGCATGAAACATATCAACATCACAATTCGATCCTGGGAATACGATCACCGCAAACTTCACTGTGTCACACACTCCTCTACCTCATAACGGTAATCTTCAATAACCGGATTAGCTAAAAGGTTCGTACAGATTTCATTGATTACTTCATTGATATCACGGTCTGACTTTTCAATCGTCAACTCCATGAATTTCCCGATGCGGACATCTGTTACCTGTTTGTAGTTTAAAGAATGTAAGGAATGCGTAACGGCTTTCCCCTGTGGATCTAAAACACTTTCTCTTAATGTTACATACACCTTAACTTTATACATGTTGATGTCCTCCCAATCTCGCTAAAATAGTTTCATAGGCTTCTGTTAAACTTCCTAAATCCCGGCGGAATACATCCTTATCGAGCTTTTCATTGGTTTCTTTATCCCATAATCTGCAGGTATCTGGAGAGATTTCATCTGCAAGAAGAATAATTCCTTCACTGTCTTTGCCAAACTCGAGTTTAAAGTCGATTAAGCGAATCCCTAGTTCATTGAAAAAGCTTGATAAAACTGTATTGATTTGAAGCGCATTTTTCTTTAAGATTTCAAGTTCTTTGACGGTAGCTGCTTTTAATTCAAGAATGTGATCAACCGTTACAAGCGGATCTCCAAGCTCATCATCTTTTAGATAAAATTCAACAATTGGTGCTGACAGCTCCTTACCTTCTTCCATTCCCAAACGCTTCGAAAGTGTCCCTGCTGCAACATTACGAACAACCACTTCAAGAGGAATAATCGTGACTTTCTTTACCAGCTGCTCAGTTTCTGAAATTCTCTTGATAAAATGGGAATCGATTGCCTCTTCTTTAAGCTTTAAAAATAACAAACTAGTAATCTCGTTATTCAAACGGCCTTTTCCCGTAATAGTCTCTTTCTTTTGACCGTTAAAAGCAGTGGCTGAATCTTTATATTGAACACGTACAATTTGATCATCATCTGTTGTGAAAATCCGTTTGGCTTTGCCCTCGTAAAGCATTTCGCTCATTTTATTGCACCTCTATTCTTAATATTGGGAACTTTTCTGACATAAGAAGGGCAGACCTCGCCCTTCATCATTTATTTAATTATCCATTTAACCCTAATCGGTCAAAAATCGTATCAACATGCTGGAGATGGTAATTATAGTCAAAGCAATCCGCAATCTCTTCTGGAGAAAGCAATGTGGTAATCTTATTTTCAGCTTCAATTAAGCTGCGGAATGGAACTTGCTTTTCCCATGCCTCCATCGCTTTAGGCTGTACCGTATCATAAGCCTCTTCACGAGATAAGCCCTTATCAATCAAAGCTAGTAAGACACGCTGCGAGTAAATCAATCCTAAAGTACGGTCCATATTGCGCTTCATATTTTCTGGGAACACCGTTAAGTTTTTCACGATGTTACCAAAGCGGTTAAGCATATAGTTCAAGGCAATTGTCGCATCCGGAAGGATAATCCGCTCTGCAGATGAATGGGAAATATCACGCTCATGCCATAACGGCACATTTTCATAAGCAGTCAACATATGGCCGCGAATCACACGTGCTAATCCTGTCATGTTTTCTGAACCAATTGGATTCCGTTTATGCGGCATAGCGGAAGAACCCTTTTGACCTTTAGCAAAGAACTCTTCTACTTCACGTGTCTCACTCTTTTGCAAGCCGCGAACCTCAACCGCAAACTTTTCAATTGATGTCGCAATCAACGCAAGTGTAGACATATAGTGAGCATGACGGTCACGCTGTAGGGTCTGTGTTGAAATTGGCGCTGGGCTGGTTCCTAATTTTTCACAAACATATTGCTCAACAAATGGATTAATGTTTGCATAGGTTCCGACCGCACCAGAGATTTTACCAAACTCAACACCTGCAGCTGCCTGCTTAAAACGCTCAAGGTTGCGTTTCATTTCTTCATACCATAAAGCCATTTTCAAACCAAAAGTGGTCGGTTCGGCATGAACTCCATGGGTCCGGCCCATCATAACTGTTAACTTATGTTCAATGGCTTTATTTTTTAAAATCTCAATGAAGTTTTCAATGTCTTTTAATAAAATCGCATTAGCTTGCTTTAAGAGATAGGATAATGCTGTATCCACTACGTCTGTTGAAGTTAAGCCATAATGTACCCACTTACGTTCTTCACCCAGTGTTTCTGAAACGGCACGAGTAAAGGCAACCACATCATGTCTTGTTTCCTCTTCGATTTCCTGGATTCTGTCGATATTGAAGGAAGCATTCTCACGTAACTTCTTCACATCTTCTTTTGGGATTTCCCCTAACTCTGCCCATGCTTCACACGCTAGAATTTCTACTTCCAGCCAAGCATTAAAGCGATTTTCCTCCGTCCAAATAGCTCCCATTTCTGGTCTAGTATAACGATCAATCATTGATTTATCCCCCGATCTTTTCTTTGACAGCTTCCCAGATGCTGCTTTCATCAATTTCATTAAGAGCTGTTTCTACATTTTCTCGTAGAATGGTCACATGCCCCATCTTGCGTTTAATCTTCGCTTCCTTCTTACCGTACAAATGAACTTTCCAACCGTTCAATTCGGGAATTTCTTCATACAGGTTTTCTAGATGCTCCCCTAATAGGTTGACCATTACGGCCGGTTTTAACAACTCCGTACTTCCTAACGGCCAGCCGCAGATCGCCCTGATATGCTGCTCAAACTGTGATGTCTCACAGGCCTCAATTGTATAATGCCCAGAATTATGCGGACGCGGTGCCAGCTCATTAATAAAAATCGATCCGTCCTCATTAACAAACATCTCGACCGCCAGCGTTCCGACCAACTCTAGTGAATCAGCAATCTTCTTTGCTTTTTGAATCGCATCTAACTCAGTAGCCTTTGAAATACGCGCTGGAACAATCGTTTTGTGTAAGATATTTTCCTTATGAATATTTTCAGCTACTGGAAAAATCGCTGTTTCCCCATCAAGCCTGCGTGTCACAATCACCGAGATTTCTTTTTCAAATGGAATCCATTTCTCTAACACACAATCTCCGTGACTTAAAAGCGGCTCTGCTTTCTCTAGGTCCTGCTCTTCTCTAATCACCAGCTGGCCCTTTCCATCATAACCGCCCCTTGAAGTTTTTAACACTGCGGGGTACCCAATTTCAGTTATTTTTAAAAGTAAATCCTGATAGGTGGTAATCACCGCATATGGAGCTACTTCCACACCCGCTTGCTGGATGGCCGCTTTCTCCTTAATCCGATCCTGCGTGATTGTTAGTAACTTTGGTCCTTGCGGCACATAGGCTTGATCACAAATCCAGCGTAACGTTTCTGCATCTATATTTTCAAATTCATACGTAATTACATCACTGACTTCTGCCAAACGGCTAATCGCCTTACGGTCATCGTAGGCGCCGATTACTTCTACATCCGCCACCTGCCCGCACGGTGAGTCAGATGTCGGTTCTAAAACCGCAATCCTGAAGCCCTGAGCCCTTGCTGCCAAAGCCATCATTCTCCCAAGCTGTCCCCCGCCGATGATTCCAATCGTTGCGCCTGGTAAAATTGTGTGTTTATCCAAGTTGATCACTACTTTCCAGCACCTCTTGTTTAGTGGCTTCTCTTCTTGCTTCTAATCTTCCGGCCAGCTCCTGATCCTCTGTTGCAAGGATTTGTGCAGCTAATAATCCGGCATTAACGGCTCCAGCTTTTCCAATGGCCACTGTGGCAACTGGTACGCCGCCTGGCATTTGGACGATCGACAGCAGGGAATCAATCCCCTTTAATGCCTGAGTTTGAACAGGAACACCGATAACAGGCAAAGTCGTCTTAGCTGCCACCATCCCAGGCAGATGGGCTGCACCGCCGGCTCCGGCGATAATAACCTTTAATCCTCTGTTCCTGGCTTCTTCTGCATATGTGAACATTAAATCTGGTGTACGATGTGCGGAAACGACCTTTTTCTCATAAGCGACCTCTAACTGGTCTAATACTTCACATGTATTTTTCATGGTTTCCCAATCCGATTTACTCCCCATAATGACACCAACAACAGCAGTCATCTAAGATCCCCCTTTTTAAGGCAAATAAAATGCCCGTAACAAATAGCTTCTCTGGTTTAAGAGAAAGCCATTTGTCCGGGCATGATTACTCATAGTAAAGTAAGGGACAAGCCCTCTTTACCGAACATATTGACTTTCCCTCATAGTCCAATAATTTACGGTTATTGGGTAGAAACTTATGGGCCATATTCCCATGGATATACGAGGGTAAAAATTTATTGTTTAATCCGATAGCTCTATATTACCAACCTTCACCTTAGGCTGTCAACAAATTTGTCGAACATTATTTTTAAAAGTCACTATAATGTTCGTGTTTTACTCAATTAACCTTGCCTCAAAGACAATTTGACGTCCAACGGGCTCATAAATAGTTTCGCCTGCCTTTTTTACCTCTTGAAAAATTGGCTTCTCTGTACGGCGTACTGGAGCATATCCCTGCTGTTTCATCCTATTCAGGCACTCCTCAATACTTTCATTCTCTTGTACCTCAAATTGAAGCTTCTTTTTGCTCATGAAAACAACTTCCCTCTTTTCACTGATTTCACCCAAAAGCCGCCATGAATTGATTTTGGTTCATAAGAAATAATAAAGGCCTTGGGATCTATACTTTTAATCCTATCATATAACGTTAATTCAAATTTTCGTGGAGTAAGGATCTGCATCGCCATTCGATTCCCTTCCAGTCCATGTGCAGCCCAATCCGTTACACCAAAACCTTCTTCCCTTAAAAGCTTAGGGAGATCCTTATCGTATTCCGCTGTGATTACATTAACCGTAATATAACCTAGTGCAAGCTTCTCTTCAATCTTCATCCCAACGATAACACCAATTCCATATCCTACTGCGTACGCAATCAGATTCTGGATTTCATTTAAGTTATTCAATACGAGTCCAAGGCCCAGCACATATATAACCACTTCAATCATACTTAAAAAGGCAGCTAAATACCTCTGTCCTTTTAAGGTTAAAATCATCCTTATCGTAAAAAAAGAGACATAAACAATATTAATAATTAGGATAATGACTACCATCATAATACTATTTTCTAACAATTTGAATCCTCCTTATTCTGACACTTCAAACACTTTACCACAGATTTATTTTAGATTTCATGATTATTCTTATTTATTTGTACAGAATAACAAAAAACGAATATAGGTAAAAGGGTGTTATTAATGTTTAAAAAAATTATCTCGATTCTCCTTTCTTCTCATATATCCCTTACATTCTACAACCGCAGCATTTGAAGTCATCAGTATGATATCCTTAAAGCGGCATTCATAAGAAACTATGATCTTTGGATAAAAGTTGGCCATACCGAACAAGCGGTTACGAACAACTGAGATTAAAATTAGTTTTCTAGTAAATAAAAGTTTATATACCCTAAATCTTGAGCCAGACATCAGATATCAAGAGGTGAGACAGAAGTAAAGTGGATAAAAAACGTAACGATGGAATTGGGATGAGGTGTTTAGCCTCTACAGAGGCCGGTAATATTAAAGTGCCGCTACTTTTAGATGTAGTTGCCTACTAATTTGTATAACTTGTTAAAGAGCAAATACAAACGGTTACTTAGAGCAATTTGCTTTTACTTATTGCAAAAAAAAAAGACAACCCTTACGGATTGTCTTTTTACTTGCCTGGCAACGTCCTACTCTCACAGGGGCAAAGCCCCAACTACCATCGGCGCTGA
>NZ_JAABNN010000073.1 GCF_009928415.1 Bacillus sp. USDA818B3_A | reverse complement strand
CTTAGGATCTGGCGCCGCAAGGCGTGGGGGTTCGACTCCCTTCACCCGCACCATTAATTACCTCTTGAATTAATTAGAGTATAATGTTATTATTGATTTTGTCGCTAATTCATATGCGGTCGTGGCGGAATGGCAGACGCGCTAGGTTGAGGGCCTAGTGGGGGCAACCCCGTGGAGGTTCAAGTCCTCTCGGCCGCACCAAAAAAGTTGTTGACAAATTGAAATTGCTTTGATATAATTTAAAAGTTGCTTTAAAAATAAGCGCCCTTAGCTCAGCTGGATAGAGTGTTTGACTACGAATCAAAAGGTCGGGAGT
>NZ_JAABNN010000056.1 GCF_009928415.1 Bacillus sp. USDA818B3_A | reverse complement strand
TAGTAAGGAAAGGGAAAGTACATGCACCCTTCATTTAAAGAAGGTCTAATCTATTAGAACCTCCCTTTTTCAATAGGGAGAGGATTCAGAAATTGTGTTTAATGTACACATATATTTTGTTAAACTAAGCTGCCCGTTTGTTCAATAACGGTAAGGAAAAAGAGACTGCCGAAAAACTGTCCCTTTATTGTAAAAGTAAAGCTCCCGTTGAAAATTACTCTAAATACTCATCACTTAGACTTGGATTTAAATACCTTGCCATTCCAGTTTTCAGTTTTTTAAATCCAAGTTTTCTATAAAATCCTTCATTACCAGTTGTTGATATTAAATGTATACAAGAAACATTACTTAGCTTATCAAGTAAAAACTCCATAATTTTTTTAGCTATTCCTTGCCTTTGAAAATCTCGATGAACCACTACATCATAAATTGCTGCATTAAAAACGCCATCTGTAATCCCTCTACCAATCCCAATAATTCTTCCATTGACCTTAACTAAGGCTACGACATTACTTGCTTCGAATACTTGTCTAATTATCTCGTTTGTATGTTTAGTCCACCCAACAGAAGCATAAACTTCCTTCATTTGATCGAGATTTGCATTGGCGAAATCACTATGAATTTCTATATCCATATATACTCTCCCCTATAAATCGCATATCTAAGTTTTTTAAAATTTTACCATATTTTCAGTGTTTCTACTTCAACTAGTCGAGTAGAAGGGAGCCTTTCTACCTTGCGGTAAATTGTACTCCTCCCCC